>CAWDJI010000001.1:0-234437 GCA_963802535.1 uncultured Alphaproteobacteria bacterium
CACGATCTGATCAGTCTTCTGGCGGCGGAATCGTTGTCCAAAGTTGACGGGTGCGTTGCTGATCTATGTAGGGCGCCCCCCGTGACATCAAGGGCATACAAAAAACTGCTGGACAGCAAGCGGCAAGCCGACTTTCAGGAGCGACGTTGGGCGCTTGCTAGCTGGACAAAAGCCGGTTTGGAATTGGGACCATATATTCGAGTTGGATTCATTTACGGAAATCCGGGTCACTCGCCCTTGGCGCGCGCAACTCGTCAACAGTGCCGGTGAGACCTTTGAATACTATCCCAACGATATTGACGAAACCCTGGTCGGCCGCTCAATCAGTGTTACCGCGGCGATCGAACGCGAAATGTTCTCCAAGCTCATTATTTTCACAAACGGTGCGCTCAGCCAGATCGAAGCAGAGGAAGACAATTCGTGAAGGGACGTATCCGCGAGTGATCAGCCGGCCGCTGGGCATCGACCAGGAACAGCGCGACGCCGCCAAGCGAGGAGCGCAGCCAGCGGTCGTGATGAGCCGCTAACAAATGCCACCAGGACGCAGCCATGAGTACCGGTTGTTGGCGCATTAAACCTTCCGAACTCGAGCGGACACTCAAATCGGTCCGCTCTGTCGGCTTGCATATCCGAAGTGTCGAACTGGCCGCCGATGGTGCCGTCAAGATCACGGTTAGTAATTCCGAAACTGACGAACTTGCACCCGAAACATCCGAGCAATTGAGAAAGCTGTTATGAAACCGAAGCCGCCTCGCTCTGCCCTGCCCTTACCGCGCTATGTACGACGCAAATCGCTCAAGAGTGGCGGCTGGGCTATTTCTTCGACGTGCCGTCGTGGGCGAGGAAGGCGGGCTGCCCGGTTCAGCAGCGAGCCGCTCGGCAGTCGACTACGCCGAAGCCGTGCGGCGCGCCGAGATGGTATTGCTACCCGCGTTCGACGGCTGGCGCACTGGCGGCGAGCCGGCCGGCACATCCCCAGCGCGGCTGATCTAGGAACGCTCGACTGGATGTTCGGTGAATATCGCAGCTGATAGGCGCTACACCAAGCTCGATCCGAAAGCAGCAAGCGCAACCACGAGATCGGCTTCAGCTTGGTTGGCGGCTACGTCCTGAAGGACGGCAAGCGGCTCGGCAGAAACGCGTCACCGCCATCGACACCGCGTTGACGGATGACCTGTACGAAAAGCTCTGATCCTCAAGATCACGATGCCGACGGCAAGTGAGTCGAGCGTGAGCGGCGCACCACGGTCAACCACGCGATGAAAACCTGCCGCCGCGCGTGGAACGTGGTCTCGCGCCGTCATCCCGGCAAGTTGCCGCTGGTCAATCCGTTCGCGCAGATGGGCCTGCGATCATCCGATCGCGAGACGCCGACCGCGACCTTCGAGGAGTTGCTGACCTTCCGCGCCAAGGCGGTCGAGATGGGCTTGCCATCACTGGCGACCGCCGCGCTGATCGGCTGGGAGTGGCTGCAGCGCGAAGACCGACATCTTCGCGACCTTCGACGTCGTCGCACTATCGTCCGAAAGATCGTCCGAACATGGTCCGCGTGATCGACGAGAAGACCAAGACCGGAAAGCTGGATACCGCTGTTCGACGACACCGGCGTCCCGCTCTACCGGAACTGATGGCGGAGCTGGACGCGATCAAGCGCGAGCGCATCGGCGGTCTGATGCTGTGCCGGGATTGGGGCAAGCGCGGACCGTGGCCGACATGGCCAAAGCCGGATCAGCCGGACTTCACGCACCTGAGCCGCAAGGTGAAGGAGGTGATCCGCGCCGCCGGTTTGCGCGACGAGCTGTCGTTCACCTCGTTTCGTCATGGTGGATTCACCGAGACGCGGCGACGCCGAACTGACCGATCGCGAGATCATGGCGCAGGGTCGGCACAACTACGGTCAAGATGCTGCCGAAGTACGTGAAGCGCACCACGCGGCAGATTATGACCGGCACCAAGAAGCGGCGCGCGCGTCGCGAACAAAAGACGGACAAGTTGTCCGAATGAGCGACAGCCTGCTTGTCCGAATGGAGAACGTGAGCATGCGACAAGTCATTGAAAACATTGGAGCGGGTGAAGGGAATCGAACCCTCGTATTCAGCTTGGAAGGCTGCTGCTCTACCATTGAGCTACACCCGCGTCGAGCGATGACCTAACACGGCACGCGGGCGGCCTC
The DNA here is from genome assembly GCA_963802535.1 of uncultured Alphaproteobacteria bacterium. Lineage (GTDB taxonomy): Bacteria > Pseudomonadota > Alphaproteobacteria > Rhizobiales > Xanthobacteraceae > Bradyrhizobium. The sequence continues at coordinate 2,174 of CAWDJI010000001.1, forward strand.
AACCGCCTGAGGAAGGCACTGGAAAAGCCCCCGAATATGGCCCAGCTGGCCCGGCAAACCGCTTGTTCCCGCCAAAATCCCCGCCGGCCGCCCCCTTAACAGCGGCAGATTCGCTGCCTATACTCTTATTTCCATCAACAATGAAAGGAGGTGATCCAGTGTCTCTTACCAAGCGCTGTCACCTCGCTGGGATCGCCCGCTAGGCTCTGTTTATAGGCCTGGCAACGGGGCGCTCTCAGCCCTGGACCAGCGAGTTCAAGAGTTGGGGCGCGGCGGGAGCAATCCCGCCGCGCTTTTTTTGGACCGCATCGCCCTGCCTCGGACCGCGGCCTTCAGGCGCTCCCCAACACCTCGCGGATTTTCTGCGCCAGATCCGATTTCCGGTACGGCTTGCTGAGCAGCGAGACGCCGGCATCAAGATGGCCTTCGTGCACGATGGCGTCGTCGGTATAGCCTGACGTGTAGAGCACCTTGATCCCGGGACGGCGCTGGCGAACGGCCTCCGCCAGTTCGCCGGCCGTTCATCCCTCCCGGCATGATCATGTCGGTGAACAACAGGTCGAATGCGACGCCCTGGTCGACGAGCGCAAGCGCCGCCGACGCCGTCGCTCGCGACCAGCGTCCGGTAGCCGAGGCCACCGAGCTGGGCGATCACATAACCCCGCACCAGCGCGTCGTCCTCGACCACCAGGATCGTCTCGTGCCCGCGCGGCGTACCGGTCGACTGCACCGGCTCCGCGATCGTTTCCGACTGCCCGGTCGAGCGCGGCAAATAGAGCGTGACGGTCGTGCCGCGGCCTTCCTGGCTGTCGATTTCGACGCTGCCGCCGGACTGCTTGGCGAAACCGTAGACCATGCTCAGTCCGAGACCGGTGCCGCGGCCGATTCCCTTGGTGGTGAAGAACGGTTCGAACACCCGGTCACGGATATCGGCGGGGATTCCGTGGCCGGTGTCGGTGACCGCGATCATCACGAACTCGCCGGCTTTCGCCTCGCCATCCCCCGCGTCGTCGTCGTCGGGTGAAATTGGCGGTTTCGAGCGTAAGCTTGCCGCCGCCTGGCATGGCGTCGCGCGCATTGACGGCGAGATTGATGATCGCGGCCGACAGCTGCGACGGATCGGCCAGCGCCGCCCACGCATTGTCGGCAAGCACCGACGACGATTTCGACGTGTTCGCCCAGGATAGGCCGCAAGAGCTTGACGGTGTCGATGACCATGCCGTTGACGTCGATCTCGCGCGGCTCCAGCGGCTGGCGACGTGCGAAGGTCAGGAGCTGAGACGTGATCTCGGCGCCCCGCGTGGCCGCATCGTCGATGAGCTGGGAAATCGCGGCGAGTTTCGGCCGGTCCGCGATGCCTTCCTGAAGGATCTCGATCGTGCCGGTGATGACGGTGAGGACATTGTTGAAATCATGGGCGACGCCGCCCGTGAGTTGCCCGATCGCGTCCATCTTCTGCGATTGACGCAGCCGATCCTCGGCTTCGTGCTGCTTGGTGAGGTCGGTGGCCGAGCCGCGATAGCCCATGAAGCGACCGTCGGCGGCAAAGACCGGCCGGCCGTTGACGCTGACATGCCGCAACTGACCGGTCGAGTCGCGGCGGCTGTACTCGAAATTCCGGAACGGCTCGTGCCGCTCCAGCGTCGCCAGATGCTCACGCCATTTCTGCGGCTCGGCCTCGTGGTCGATCGCCGCATCGAGCCGCCGCTTGCCGATCATCGACGCCCTATCCATGCCGAAGGCGCTCAAGCCGCTCCGAGATGTAGGTGAAAACGTGGTCCGGCCCGGTCTCCCAGAACCAGTCGGAAGCGGTCTCGGCGTAATCGCGAAATCGCTGTTCGCTCTGGCGCATGCCCTCTTCGGCCTGCTGGAGCACCAGCAGGTCGCGACCGAGTCTGGCATTGACCTGATGCAGGTCGCCATAGGCGCGCTGCAGACTGGCGCACATGTCGTTGAAGGCTTCGACCACCCTGTCCAGTTCATCGGCTTTGCCCGGGGCGTTGCGATCCAGTTCGAGGGGCGGAGGCGGCCGCGCAAAATTGTAACCGCCGACAAAGCCTGCAATGGCGACGAGATGCCGGGTGACCAGCCAGTGAAACATGTAGACGATGAAGAATGAGACGAGAAACGTCTTCGCCGCCTGGCTCGCCAGGATCACCAGTGCCCGGTTGAGCAATTGCCGATAGACTTCAGTGAGCGTCGCCTCGACATAGAGCACGCCGATCCGGCGCTTGACGCCCTGCGTGACGTAATCGAGGGGATATTGCCGGATGATGACCGAGCGAGGATCGCGCTTGCCGACGGCGACGCGGATCGGATTCGGGCGATCGGCAATCTCGCTGATCTCGACGGCCTGAATGTCCGGCAGCCGCAGAATCCCGTTGAGTTGCAGCTCCAGCTGGTTCTGATCGAGATTCCACAGGCTCTCGCCGATGCTGCCAAAATAACTTCGGCCGATTTCATCGAGCCGCGTCTCGATGACGCTGACCTCGCGGTCGTAGTCGAGATAGAGTTGAAGCGCCGTCAGTGTCAGCGTCACGACCGAGCTGAACAGCAGAACGGCGGCGAGCAGGCGCAGACCAATGCCGCCATGAGACCATTTAAACATTTGCCAGAAACGGGGGCCGGGCGACGAATCTGCAATGGGCGGCTCAATTCGATTTAAACCATTCTCCGCGACCGCCGGCACGACGACGCATTTGCGGCCCGCCTCTCTCTCGCCCTTGTCCATGCACCACCCCACCCGGGATTGCGGCACACCTTGCGTAGCAAGGCTAACACCCAGCCTGCGCAAATGATACCGGTGAAACTGCGGGACTGCGGGCGGCGGCGTTGACGCCGATGCCTGAAGGCCACGGCGCTATCTGGGGTAGACCGCGTCGATCTCTAAAATCATTGGCTTCAGTGCACGGACTTCTCAGGTCCCAAATACTTCTCGTAGATGGCCTCGAAGCTATGGTCGTCCTTCATGCCGGTGAGTGCCCGATCGAAACTGGCAATCGCTTCTGAATAGTCGCGCTGCCTGGTGAATGCCAAAAAGCTCTGAACCTCGTCGATGCCCGGCGACAATTCCCTTATCCCGTCCAGGTATCCGTTCTTACGCGCGGCTTCGAGGACCACATGCCGGTAACCGACCGCCAGATCGATCCGCTTCAGGGCAAGCATGCCGACAAGACTGTCGATGTTGTTGGTTTCCACCACCGTCGACCATGCGCCGTTCTTGAGGGCGCTATCGAGCTTGACGCCGTAACTCGTGCCCCTGACGGTTCCTATTCCGAGCTTTCCCAATTTGCCGATGTCGCCATCGAACTTCACATCGGAATCGGCAGGGACAAAAAATGCCAGCACCTGGGTTATGATCGGGACACTGGTGTAGGTGAGAAACTCGGTTCGTTCGGGGAGCTTGAAAACGGAGAAAATCCCGTCGGCGCGACCGGCGCGAACCTCCGCCAGGCAACGGGCCCAGGGCATCAGTTGAATTTCAAACTGGCCGCCCATTCTTCGAAAGGCCTCGGTCACGACGTCGACAAGTATCCCTGACGGCTTGCCATCCTTCATATAGGCCGTGGGAGTGCTGTCGGCGGCCACCAGGACAATCCCGGCGGGGTATGCGTTGCCACAGCCCATCGTCACTATCGCAAGGGCGAACAGGAAGGATCTCAGGGAAACAGCAGCTTTGGCTGAATTCCGGATGCGCGCATTTCGCATCATGTCGAGCTTTCGCGGCGCAGGCTCACGCGCAAATCGAAGCCATGGAGGAATCTCGCACGGCCTCGGGTCGTTGACAAGCGCGTTGGGCTTTAGAGGTGGGAACTGAAACGCCCCCGGCGGACAGCACCGCGGCAGGTACTACGGCAAGGGATCGAAGCCGGACGCGACTTTTTGAGAACCTGCCCCGCGGGTCAAGCCATCAAGCGATGGCGGAAGCGTTCCCACACTGAAACGGCGGCAACGATCATGCCGATGACCCAGGGAAACACGGCGCCATATTCCTCGACGCTGAGCAGCAGCGCCAGCATGCTCGCCACCAGAGCGACCGTCTTCGCGACGCTGCCGTGCCCGAACAGGGACACCAGGAACGGCAGGAAGATGATCAGAAGCACTCCAATGGTGACGTTGGACATAGATCGCTTTCAGGAGTCCGGATCCGCGATCAGAAGCCGCACAGATTGACCGATCGCGGACGCGCGCCGTGGCGGCTTTCGACGATCTGTTCGCCGCCATTGGTGGCAGAGCTGCCGTAATAACGGTGGTGGCCGGAAACATCGTGCCAGTCGCCGGCCTCTGTCGCTGCGGGAGCGCGGGCGGTATCGCTGATGATCGAGCCTGGCTTGCGTGACATGACCGTCTCCGTGGATGATGCGCAGTTCCTGCGTTCTGCTCATCAGTCGTGCACTTCCCAGGGCGCGTTCAAGGACCGGCCGAACTATCGTGTTTCCGGAGTGTTTCGTTTTCGTTGCAACCCGCCGGGCGGCTGGCGCCCTGCCGTTTTCCCGCAGCGGGATTGTCGGGATCGGCCGGCGCCAAACGTCCTTAAGCTGGAAGGCCGGTCCGGCCGTCATATCAGGAGAAATCAATGCTTTACGCCATTCTGGCCTACCACGTCGAAGCCGAAGTGATGTCCTGGACGCCGGAGGAGGATGCGACCGTCATGACCGATCTGTTCCGAGTCCATGCCCGGCTCGACAAACAAAAACTGCTGGGGCCGTCGGCGCGGCTGGGGGCAACGGGCAAGGCCCGCACCCTGAGGGGGCCTGGCAATGGGGTGGTCCTCGACGGCCCGTTTGCCGAAACCAAGGAGCAGCTGCTGGGCCTGTACGTGGTAAACTGCGCCGACGAGGATGCCGCGATCGCGGTGGCCCGCGAGCTCCGCCAGGTCAACCCGACCGCGGTTTACGAGATCCGCGAGATCTTGACCTATATCCCGGGCGCACCGGTTCCGGCGGCGTGATCGACGCCCCTTTCTCGCGATCGAGCAATCGACACCGTCATCAGCTTCCGCCATCACGCTTCATCCGCTCACGCTGGTATTCTCGTTCAGGATAGCTAAGCTGCGCTTCGTCGATTTGGACGGGGTGCCGGCGGCGCTGTGGAGTAAGGCATGGAAGGCAGCATGGCGCCGGCTCTGGTGCGTTTTGCCGGGATTCAGAAGACCTACGACGGCGAACACCTCGTGGTGAAGAACCTCGACCTCGACATCAGGAAGGGCGAATTCGTCACCCTGCTCGGCCCTTCGGGCTCGGGCAAGACGACCACGCTGATGATGCTGGCGGGCTTCGAGGTCCCGACCCATGGCGAGATTTACCTCGCCGACCGGCCGATCAAGAATATGCCGCCGCACAAGCGCGACATCGGCATGGTGTTCCAGAACTACGCGCTGTTTCCGCATTTGACGATCGAAGAGAACGTCGCCTTCCCGCTGTCGGTTCGCAGGATCAACAAGGCGGAAGCGCAGGAGCGGGTGCGGACGGCGCTACGCATGATCAAGCTGGAAAATCTGGCGCATCGGCGGCCCGGGCAATTGTCCGGCGGCCAGCAGCAGCGCGTGGCGCTGGCCCGTGCACTGGTTTTCAACCCGCAACTCGTGCTGATGGACGAACCGCTGGGTGCGCTGGACAAGCGACTGCGGGAGCAAATGCAACTGGAGATCAAGCAGTTGCATGATACGATGGGCATCACCGTCGTCTACGTCACGCACGACCAGAGCGAGGCACTCACCATGTCGGACCGCATCGCCGTTTTCAACGACGGCATCGTGCAGCAGATCGACAAGCCGAACGCACTCTACGAGCATCCCGTGAACAGTTTTGTCGCCAACTTCATCGGCGAGAACAATGTGCTGGCCGGAACGATCGAGAATATCGAACAGGGATTTTGCCGCGTTGCGCTCTCCTCCGGCGGCTCGGTCATGGCCAAGGCGGTCAACGTGACAGGCAGGGGTGCTGCCACCTCGCTGTCGGTGCGGCCGGAGCGGATCTCCATCCTGACGGACGCAACAGCGAGCGAGGAACCGAACCGCCTTCCGGCCATGGTGCAGAACACCATCTATCTCGGCGACCACGCGCTGGCGGTGCTGAAAGTCGCCGGCAACGAGGAGTTCATGGTCAAGCTTCAGCCGGGCGTGCATGACGGCCTGCGCCAAGGCCAAAGCGTGTCCGTCACCTTCCGCGCGGAAGACTGCCTCGCCCTTGATCCGGTGTGATCGAACCAGACGCATTTCAGCTCCAAGACGCAACCTCACGTGAAGAAGAAGGAACCAGGACGATGCCAAAACTCAAGATAACCCCGAATCTCAAGATAGCTTTGGGACTTGCCGCGACACTCACCGCCGGCATTGCGCTGGCCACGCCTTTACAGGCGCGTGACCTCTCCGTCGTCTCGTGGGGCGGCGCGTATCAGGATGCCCAGAAGAAGGTTTACTTCGAGCCGCTCAAGAAGACCGGCGTTGCGATGAACGACGAAGTCCTGGGACGGCGGCATCGGCGTGCTGCGCGCCAAGGTGCAGGGTGGCGCGGCCACCTGGGACGTCGTCCAGGTCGAGAGCGACGAACTGGCGGTTGGCTGCGATGAAGGCCTGTTCGAAAAGATCGATTACACCAAGATCGGTGGCGAGGCCGCCTATCTGGCGCCGAGCGTCAATTCCTGCGGCGTCGGCGCCATCGTGTATGATTTCGTTCTCGGCTACGACAAGGACAAACTGAAGGACGCGCCGAAGGGCTGGGCTGACTTCTTCGACACCAAGAAATATCCGGGCAAGCGCGCCCTGCGCCAGGGTCCGAAGACCACGCTGGAGATTGCACTCATCGCCGACGGCGTCGCGCCAAAGGATGTTTACAAGGTGATGGCCACCGACGAGGGCATCGAGCGCGCCTTCAAGAAGCTGGACACCATCAAGAACGACATTGTCTGGTGGAAGGCCGGCGCCCAGCCGCCGCAACTGCTCGCGTCCGGCGAAGTGGCGATGACGTCGGTCTATAACGGCCGCATCGACACCGCCAACAAGAACGAGAAGAAGAATTTCGGCATGGTGTGGGACGGCGCGCTGTTCACGCTCGACAGCTGGGTCATCCTGAAGGGCAGCCCGAACAAGGACGCCGCCTACAAGTTTTTGCACTTTGTCGGCAAGGCGGAGAACCAGGCCAAGCTGTCGGAGAACATCGCCTACGGTACCTCGAACAAGGGCGCGACGGCACTCATCCCGCCGGCCGTGCTGAAGGATCTGCCGACAGCACCCGACAACATCAAGAACGCCGTCGAGATCAACGTTGCCTTCTGGCTTGAAAACATCGACCGGCTGACCGAGCGCTTCAACAAATGGGCAGCGAAATAACCGCGTTGACGGCCAGCGCCGATATGTCGACTGAAGTGCCGCTCAAGCGCCGCCTGAAACGGGCGGAGCGGCGGCAGCAGTTGAAGGCATTGGCGCTGGTGCTGCCGCTGCTGCTGTTCCTGCTCTTCACGTTCCTCGGTCCGCTCGCCGGCATGCTCTGGCGCTCGGTCGACGACTGGGAAGTGCGTCGGGTGCTGCCCCAGACGGTGACTGTCTTGACCGACTGGGACGGCAAGGACGTTCCAAACGAAAAAGCCTACGCCGCACTGGCAGGCGACATACTGGCGGCGCGCGACGCCGGCACTGTCGCCATCGCTTCCAAGCGGCTGAACTACGCCGTGAATGGCTTTCGCACCATCCTGGCCTCTACCGCGCGCAATTTGAAAGCAGCACCGGAACAAGGCACAGCCAGGGAGACGCTGGTCAAGATCAATCCGGCCTGGGGCGACCGCGCCACCTGGGCGGCGATCAAAGGCGCCAGCGGCCCCGTCACCAGCTTCTATCTGCTGGCGGCGCTCGACCTCAACCGCAACGTGGATGGCGCGATCGTTTCAGCCCCGGCGGATCAGGCGATCTATCGCGACGTGTTCGCCCGAACCTTCACCATCAGCTTCGGCGTCACGGTGCTTTGCCTGATCCTCGGCTTCCCGGTCGCTTATTTGCTGGCGACATTGCCGGCCGGCCGATCGAACCTCTTGATGATTTTCGTCCTGCTGCCGTTCTGGACTTCGCTATTGGTGCGGACCTGCGCCTGGATCGTGCTGTTGCAGCGCGAGGGCGTGGTGAACAACAGTTTGCGCTGGCTAGGCCTCGTCGATGAGCCGCTGCGCCTGATCTACAACCGCTTCGGCGTGGTCGTGGCGATGACCCACGTGCTGCTGCCCTTCATGATCCTGCCGCTGTACAGCAGCATGAAGGCGATCTCGCCGGCCTATATGCGCGCCGCCGCGTCGCTCGGCGCCTCTCCCGTCGCCGCCTTCCTGCGAATCTATTTGCCGCAGACATTGCCGGGGATCGGAGCGGGATCCCTGCTCGTCTTTATCCTGGCGCTTGGCTATTACATCACGCCGGCGCTGGTCGGCGGCGCCGCCGATCAGATGATCAGCTACTTCATCGCCCTCTACACCACCGAGACCGTCAACTGGGGCCTCGCCTCGGCGCTCGGTGCGGTGCTGCTGCTCGCCACCCTGCTGCTGGCTTCCGTCTACGGCAAACTGGTCCATGGCCAGCAGGTCACGGGAGGGATGAAGAATTGAGCGGCAATGCTTCCCCCCGTACGCCGAGCCAGCGCATCGCGTGGGCCACGACCATTATTGTCTCGACGCTGGTGTTCATCTTCCTGATGGCGCCGATTCTCGCGATCATGCCGCTGTCGTTCAGCTCCGGCTCCTATTTGACCTATCCGCTGCCGGGGCTCTCGCTGCGCTGGTACGAGGATTTTATCAATTCCTCGCGCTGGATGAATTCGCTGAAGAACAGCATGATTGTCGGCGTCGCCTCGACCGTGCTGTCAATGGTGCTCGGCACGCTGGCAGCCCTGGGTCTGGCGCAATGGAAAAGCAAGTTCAAGCCGCTGGTGCTGGCGATCGTACTGTCACCGGTCGTGGTGCCCGGCGTCATCACCGCGGTCGGCCTCTACTTCTTCTTCGCGCCGATCGGGCTGACCGGCAGTTATCTGGGTTTGATCCTCGCGCACACCGCGCTGGCGACGCCGTTTGTGGTGATCCCGGTCAGCGCGACGCTGCAGAGTTTTGACACCAATCTGGCGCGCGCCGCAGCCTCGCTCGGCGCCTCGCCGCTCTACGCCTTTCGCCGCGTGATCCTGCCGCTGATCATGCCGGGCCTGGCATCGGGCGCGCTGTTCGCCTTTGCGACCAGTTTTGATGAGGTGATCATCGTGCTGTTCCTGGCAGGCCCCGAGCAGCGCACGTTGCCGCGCGAAATGTTCAGCGGCATCCGCGAGAACATCTCACCGACCATCACCGCCGCGGCGGTGATCCTGACCACGGTGTCAGTGCTCCTGCTCGCCACCATGGAAGCCTTGCGCCGCCGCAACGAGCGGCTGAAGGGGGGTGGTGGGTGAAGGGGTGGCGGAGGCAGCGGTGACGCACGCCTTCGCTACGATAGAGGCTTGCCGAGCCGTAGCTCGCGTGACCAGCCCGCCTTCGCCCGTTGGGCTTCGGCGCGGCAGCCTTCACCCGCTTCGCGAGCGAAGGCTGGTGGGGGAAGAAGGACTCGAACCTTCGAAGTCATAAGACGGCTGATTTACAGTCAGCTCCCTTTGCCACTCGGGACACTCCCCCGTTTAACAGCATCACGAACCCAACCGCGGATCGGCGGCGGATGAGGCCATGGATGACGTTAATACCGGGAGCCGATTGGCGAACTCCCGGTCGGCGCGTTTATGGGCGAAGGGCCATGGCAAAGTCAACCAAGGCAAGCCGCCAAAAACGGGGTCAAAACGCCCAAATTGCCATAATCCGGAACCCGTGACACAAGCTGGCCCATGAACGATCGCGACCGCAAACCACCGTTCCGCCGCTCCGGCGGTAAACCCTTCGAAAAGGGACGAAAACCGCCCTTCCGGCCGGAGCGGCGGGACCGCGAGGGCGGTTCCGACGCCCCGGTGATTCTCTATGGCTGGCATACGGTTACGGCGGCTTTGGCCAATCCGCAGCGGCAGATCCGCAAGCTGTTTTTGACCGAAAACTCCGCCCGCCGGCTGGCCGACGAGAAGATCGACACCCGCGTGCCCCCTGAAATCGTCCGGCCGCAGACGATCGATCACCGGCTCGGCCCCGATGCCGTGCACCAGGGGCTGTTGGCGGAAGCCGATCCCCTGCCCTCGCCTGGCATCGATGACCTAGCGCAGGAGGGCATCGTGCTGGTGCTCGACCAGATCACCGACCCGCACAATGTCGGCGCGATCCTGCGCTCGGCGGCGGCCTTCGCGGTCAAGGCCATCGTCACGACCGCGCGGCACAGCCCGGAGGCGACCGGCGTGCTGGCGAAATCCGCCTCCGGCGCGCTGGAGATGGTGCCTGTCGTGACCGTGCAAAACCTGCACCGCGCGCTGGGCGAATTGAACGACCTCGGCTTCATGACCGTCGGCCTCGACAGCGAAGGAAGCGAAGACCTCGGCGCGGTCACCTTGCGGGAGCCGCTGGCGCTGGTGCTCGGCGCGGAGGGCAAGGGCTTGCGGCAATTGACGCGCGAGACGTGCAGCGTGGTGGCGCGCCTCGACATGCCCGGCGAGATCAAGAGCCTGAACGTCTCCAACGCCGCGGTGCTCGCGCTCTATATCGGCGCGAGCCGGCTCGGGTTGATGAAATAAAAAACGCCCGCTCGCATGATGCGAACGGGCGCTGACACTTTGATCGAACTCTGGATCAGTAGCGGCCGAAACGCGCGCCGCCGCGATAGCCACCGCCGTAGCGCATGCCATAGCGCGCGCCGCCGTGATAGGCGTGACGGGCACCGTAGCCATAACGGGCGCGGTAGCCGTAACCGGCGCCATAACCATAGCCGACACCACGGCGGACACCGTAGCCGTAACCATTGCCGTAGCCCTGGTAGCCGGAGACGCCGTCTTCCTGATAGACGCGGGCCGGAGCCCACGCGCCGGGACCGGAATAGGTCGGGCCCTGGTTGACGTAATAATACTGCTGCTCGGGATCGGCCAGCCGCGCATAACCGTAACCGCCGCCATAACCGTAGCCGACGCCGCCGCAGGGATTGCAGCCCGACGAGCTATAGACCGGAGCCGGCTGAATGTAGACCGGCTGTCCGCATGCGCTGAATCCGCACGCCATTGCGGGCGCAGCGACCATGACGGCAACTGCCGCGACCAAACCTGTAATCAAATGACGCATTACTCTCTCCTGTAGGTGTTTTCTTGTTGGCGTTAAGTTGTCAGCGTGGAAGGTTCTTTGGTCTGCGTGGCACGAAATCGGGACGCCTCGGATCCTGCGGCGCGTAGATGATCTCGGGCGGATCGACGGGCACGTTGGACTGCGCCGGCAAAGGTGCCGACTGCGAAGACCAGGATTGGTGATAGCTTTCGGCCGGCTGTGGCAGCCTGCGGTTCGTCGGCGGTTCGACTTCGAGACGCCCGTAGCCGGGCACGCGGCCAGCACTCGGATAATAATGCCCGACCTGCGGAACCGGATCGATGTAGCGGCCACCATAAACGGTCGGCTGCACCTGGGTGGCTTTGCTGAGCCCCCAATCGCCCTCGACCGCCGCGTAGGAGGCATCGATGCCGTTAATGATGATGGGGACGCCGGCGCGGCCGGGAATGACGATGCTGAAGCCGTCGCCGCCGGCAAACGCCGTCGAATTCATCGCCATCAAGATTGCCAGTGTCACGCCTGCGCGCATTGCTTGGGGTTCCCGTGTCCTCCATCGCAATCTAATTGAACGGTGATCGCCCAAGGGTTAAGGCCACGGGCCAAACTGCCGGTAAGCCTAATGCGTAAGCGTCGACCCTCGCTCAATTGCGAGCGAACGCGATCAGCAATCGTTAACGGGGGCGGTCCGTGGGGCCCGGATAAAAAACTACGAAAACAACCCCATGCACCGTAGAAATTGCCTTACGCAAATACCGTTTCGACGATGGTGTTGACCCCGATCGCGACGGTGACGAGGCCGACGGCGGCTTGCAGGCCGCGATTGGCCCAGGTGAGCCAGCGCGCGGAGACCGCCAGCGGTACCGCGATGACCATGGACAGCGCGCCCATGCCGATCATCGAGCCGACGCCGAACAGCGCCACGTAGCCCAGGCCCACCGCGGGACTGGCGGCCTGCGACACCGTCAGCATCAACAGCGCCGCCGAGCCCGCCATGCCGTGCATCAACCCGACCAGCAGCGTGCGCCAGCGAAAGCCGTGTTCATGGATATGCGCGGTGCGGAGGTGCGGTGTGGTTTCGCCGGCATGACTATGGGCGTGAACGTGAACGGTGCCGTCGCCATGGCCGTGGGTGTGGAAATGCACGCGGTCGCGCCATAGCCGCCACAGCACATGCGCGCCGAGGCCCACCAGCATGATGCCGACCGCGGTCTCGATCGGCCGCGACAGGCTTTCCGGAATAGCATGGCCGAGCAGCAGCGCAGCGCCAGCAAAGGCGAACAGCGTCAGCGTGTGGCCGAGCCCCCAGGTCAGCCCGTGCCTGACGATGTCGCCGACATGGCTGCGCCGCGCGGCGATGCTGGAGACGGCCGCGATATGATCGGCTTCGAGCGCATGCTGCATCCCCAGCAAAAACCCAAGCCCCAGAATTCCGAACATATGCCCCCTGCACACTTCAGCGCCCGTTCATGCGGGAACTTCACATCGGATTGAATAGAGCACAACCCCGAAATGGAACGTCGGCGCTTGTCATCGGTTGACCCGGCATCACCTCCGGAGAAACCGAATGACTAAATTCAAGATTCTTGGCGCCGCTGCGATCCTCGCATCGGTGCTCGCCACCCCAGCCATGGCGCAGCAGGTCTATGGCGACGGCTACCGGCACAATGGCGGCTGGCACAACAGCTACAACCGCTTCGACGATCAACACAGCGGCTTCTGGCCGGCTGACGTCGCCGCGGGCGTCGTGGGCGGAGCGGTCGGCACGGCGGCTGCAATTGCGACCATCCCGTACGGCGGTGAAGAATATGCCCGCCGCAACGGTTTTGTCTGTATCCCCGGCACCCTGTTCCGCGGCGAAGACGGCCGCCGGCACATCTGCCAGTAAGACACGCGCACTATGATGCGGAAACGGCGGCCGAATGGCCGCCTTTTTCGTGCGTTTTTTCGTCATTGCGAGCGAAGCGAAGCAATCCATACCTTTTTTGGGGCAAGATGGATTGCTTCGCTCCGCTCGCAATGACGGCCACAAGGGTTCTAGCCCTTTGCAGGCAAGTCTGATATTCGAGCCGCCTGATTACGGGTCCGGCGCGGTCCTTTTGGCAGCCTTGATCCCGCAATTCGCCGGTTTAGCTCAGCGGTAGAGCAGCGGTTTTGTAAACCGAAGGTCGGGAGTTCAATCCTCTCAACCGGCACCACAAAAAACCTTGCACTTGCGAATGCTGTGCATTGCTGTCCTCGCAGCCATGTTCGCGCACCACAGCGAACCCCGCTAATGCGTCTTTCACCCTCGTCGCTACTCGCCACCGTCACCGCGGGCCGACGTTGCACTCGTTCGTCTGATTGGCGCGGCAGTGCGACAGCGCCGAGGAATTGGGCCAGCGGATGAAACGCCGCTATGACCGCCAGCGGCAGCGCGCGGGCCAGGCACAGGCTGGCCGCGACCGTTACCAGGCCGAACTCGATCGACTGATCGCAAGTAGGTCGGGACATTGCGTCGTGAGGTCTGCTTTGCCACGGTGAGCGGACATTGGACGGACATTACCGGAGGTCCGTTTTGTGCCAATAGAAGCGGGCGCAGTTCACTCTGATGCCGGAGGGTTCAGCCGCAATCAAATTCACCACGTGTACCGCATACCAGCGGCACCGCGGACACCGTTGCGCCGACCGCCATCGGTGTCGCCGACGGCGAACTGGTAGTCGGAGTTGGCGTAGAGGCTGACATTGGCGTTCACCCTCACGCTCAGGCCGCCCCCCAGTTGCAGGCGATCGGCCTGCTGCAACAGCCGCACCAGATCGACGCCGGAATACGTCGTGGTCGCCTGCGCGCCCCAGTCACGCCACAGATTGGCGCGCACATAGGGCTGCCACACCTGCCCGCTGTCGCTGACGACGGTCCACCGGCCGCGCAGGCCGATCCGCCCGCTCCCGCCTGATGTCGTGCCCAGCGCGACCTCGCCCAGGCCGTCATTGGCGCTGTCGAACGACACACGTTGCCAAACGATCTGCGCCTGCGGCTCCAGCACGAAGCCCGGTCCGATCGGCAAGTGAACCGGATAGCCTGTCTCGAGCGACGAGACGAAGCCGAAGCCGCTGGTCGCAAGCCGAGCGAATTGCGTTGAGGCCGCACCTTCATAATGCGTCGCCTGCGCCACGGCGTCGAGATACCAGTCGCCCGGGCCGTAATGCGTCCAATAGGCCGCGCCCGACCAGGCATCGAGATTGAGGTTGCCGGTCTTGCGCAGCACATAGGCGGTCGCCGCCTCGTTGGTGACGAGACCGCTCACACTTACGTTGGCATTGGCGTATCCAACATAAATGCCCGCCGCATCGCGATGCCCCGGCAGCCATTCGCCACGCCATAGATCGATACCGCTCTGAAAGCCAAGCAACTGGCCCGATGCGCTCGGAGCGGCGAACGCCCTGTAACGGTTGTCGATCTGCTGCCCGAGAACTCGGCCCCAGGCCGAGGGACCCCAGCCGGCGTAAGAGCAATCAGGCCATGTCTTCACCGGCGCCGTCCGCCTGTCGCCGTCGGCTATGCATGGCGTCCCTGCAAGCGCGTTTAGCGAAGTATCGCCGGTGCGTTCATGCAAGGTGCCGAGCGTCGTCATCCCCAACTGGCGGGCAATCGGTTGAACCACGCCGTAGGTCGCGATCTCCGGCCCGATGATCGGATAGGTGCCCGGCGGCAGCACGTCCGGCGGCCGATCGATCGGCAGCGCCGGCACGAGCGGCACGAGCGGGATCGACGGGTTGGGCGGCACGATCGGGTCGGGCGGCACGACGAAGGTCGAGCGCAGGAACCAATCATTGGGACTGCTGCCGTTGAGGCCGCCATGGAAGAGAAAATAGTCGAACGCGCCACCGCGCAACTCAACGGCGGGAGCGAGGGCGAAAGCGCCGGGCGCCGTGGTGCCGCCATTGATCGCCTGCACAACCTGAATGCCATTGGCCACCGTCTCGGCACCGGGACCGCCGGCATTGGTGATGCGTAAGAAGGAATTGCCGGTCGCGCTGCCACCATTGATGACGAGCTTGTCCGAGGGCGAGCCGTCGCTCCCCAGGAAGGTGTTTAGACCAATGCTGCCGACTACGCCGGTGTAGTTGGTCGTCGTCAGCGTCTTGAAACTCGACAGCAGCGTCGGATCGCCGACAGGTGCCGTGAACTGGATCAGGCTCGAATTGTTGGTCAAATTGGTCAGGTTGGAACTGCCGGTCATCGTCCAGAGGCTGTTGCTCGCGAAAATGACGTTCGACACGCTGCCCGGTGCCGTGAACGCAGACCCGGTCACTGTCGAGTTCGTCAGCGTCACGTTGGCGAGGCCGGCCGTTGCCGTGAGCGGTGCCGGCGTGGTGAATGGGCCGGCTGGTGGATCGCCGTCCGGGCTGATGACGCCCGGGAGTGACGGCTCGGGGATGCCGAGCGCAGCGAAGTTGCCGATTGTTCCGACCCTCAGCCACTCGCCGCTGCCACTTACCGACGAGTTCGTCAGCGATACGTTGCCGAGGCCCGCGATGCCGATCGTCGGACCGCTGACATTCGTCAACGTGCTACCGGTGAAGTTCGCAACGGAAACCCGCCCGGCGTCGCCGGCGACATAGAGCGCCGACGCATCGGCGCCGTTGGCTGTCAGCGTTGAATTCAGACCAGTGACGAGTGCCCCGGATTCCGCGACGGCGCCGTGGGCATTGGCGCCCATCGTCACGATCGAGGTCCCGGTGATGTTGATCGAACTGCCATTGTCCCGGGCGTGGAGACCTCGGGCACCGAGACCGTCGGTGAACACCGTGCTCTGATTGCTGTTCACCGTGGCCCCCGTCGTTGCGCGCAAGCCGATGGAATTCTCGCCGTGGGTGACGATGGACGAGTTGCTGAGGTTGATGACAGAAGTGCCCGGAAGGTCATTGCGTAGCGCGTAGGCGCCATAGGCGCTGGCGCCGAAGGTTTCGATCGCGACCTGTGTTGCGTCGATTCTGGTCGATAGCGTGTTCAATTCCTCAACCAGGTTGAACAGCCCGATCCCGTTGAAACCCGTCGTGGTGATTCTGTTTCCGCTCAACTGGGCGAAGCCGCCGTCGTCCGCCACCACGGCCATTGCAATCGACCCGGACGAGCTTATCGTCGTGCCGTTCGAGATCAGCACAGCTCCCTGATCGCGCACGGCCAGCGCGTTCGCGCTCGGACCGTTCCCGGTGGTCGCAACGGAGCCACCGGTGATCTCGGCGTGCCCGGTCGATCGGAAGACGAGAACGCCGGCGGACGATGAACCGCCGGCGGTCGATATTGCCATATTGTTGAGGAAGACCGAACCGCCGTTCGCCCACACGCCGGGAGTATTGTTGCCGGTAAGATGGATCGTCGAGCTGGTGGCAAAGATCGAGCTTCCCGGGTCGAGCGCAAGGATGCCGATTTGATTGACGAGAGCGCCTGCTATGGAGCTGTTGTTGAATGTGATGCTGGCCCCTGTATTGGCCACTGCTCCCCTGGTGTTGCCAGCGGTGAGGTTAAGCGTGACGCCGTTGGTTGTGACGCTTCCGAGCGGTCCAGTGGCCAACAGGCCGATGGCGTTCGCAGGGGCCACATTAATCACGGTACCGGGGGCAACGGTGCAGGAAAAGTTCGCGGCGACAACCGGAGTTGGACAGGCTTGCGCCAGCGCGACAGAATTCGCACCAACTGCCCCGTAGAGCATCAGAAGGGCGACGGCCAGTCTTGTGGTCACCGCTGGGTGCGAACGTGCAGGCTTCTGATCAGGGTGTCCGCCCCGAGTTAGTATGTCGCCGACAGGTCGGGCCAGTTCCATTCTCGCCGTACCACTGCTTGCGCCACATTCCGTACCAAGCTTCCAGCGAAAAAGGTGGAACCGACCGGAACCACCGGGACGTAACATCGGGCGGATATCTCGCTTTTCCGGTGTTACACTCGCAGCAATCCAACGTGCATGTGTCAACGCGACCGGCACGCGCCATCGCAATCTCCCAATCCGAGTTCAGCGCGTTGCGCCGAACTTATCCGAATGGCCATGCGCACAAAAGACCAGGGCGCAGGGCTCACGAACACCCTGTATAACGTGAATTTGTATTCGCCCTGACCTGAAATCGCCGTGCCTCAATGGCAACACTCGATTTTTCAAATATGGCCAGAAAGCGAACAGCAGAACGGCCGAGTTCGGACCGGCTGCATTGTCGCGAGCGAGAACGGGTCTACGCCCCGCCACCGCGCAAGTGCAAGCGGATTGCGGTGGCGCAGTTCCGTTGATCTACGTCAACGCCGCCCTCTGACAACGCAGCAATTTCCTGTCTCGGCTGGGTACGTAGAAAGAGGTTCAATCATGCTTCGCTATATTTTTGCTGCTCTCGCAACACTCGTTCTGCTCACCGCCAGCCTGATTCCGGATGATGCCTATGCCCGCGGCGGTCGCGGCGGTGGCGCATATCGGGGTGGTGGTGGATTTCATGGTGGCGGCTACCGCGGCGGCGCGGTCGCAGTTCGAGGCGCTCGGGGTGGCGCTGTCGCGGTGCGCGGCGGCCGCTACGGTTACGGCGGCTACGGGTATCGTCGGGGCTACGGTGCGGCGGCGGTCGGCGCGGCCGCTGTTGGCGCGGCTGCGGCAGGGGCCTACTACCGTGGCGGCTGCGGCTACGATGCTTATGGCAACTGGGTTTGCCCGGGCTACTGATGCAGATTGAGGCGGCGGCCTATCTCGGCCGCCGCTCGCTGCTCTTGGTGTCAAGGACCGACGCCATCCGGGGTGCTTGAGCGCGAGCTTTGCGGCTGGCGGCGCGGCATCTGCAAAAGCCGGTCTATCGCCATCTGAACTCGCCTGGTCGCCAGTAGTTCGAGGCTACATTTCGTCTTGCCGGTTCTGATTACTGCGCCAACGCGAAATTGATATTTCCAGAGTCCGGGTTCGATTTGTTCAATTTCGTATTCTATGCCTCGGTGAACCATCGGCGGCTCTTACACGAATAGCATCCAGAGGCAGCCGACCGACACGGCTGCGAGCCAGGCGATCATTGCGCGGATGAGAACAATGTTGCAACTCATCGCCGGATTTTAACGCAGCGGCTCGCTATGAATATTGACCCATAGGACAAGGATGGTTTCGACCGAACCACGCCGAAACGGCCGTGGACCGCCGGGTCCGTCCCCGATTCCTGACGAGGCGGTTCGTTTTGTTCACGTGCAGTTTGTGCCAATCGCGGCTTGTGAGTTCGCCGCAATGGATCAAGCTCAGATGCCTCGTGGATCAGCGACGTGGCAAAATCGCATACCTTAACAAGCGTGCGCCACGTAGTTTTGCTGATATTGCGCACGTTTCGAGCGTGCAATGATAGCTGCGCTGGCAGCTATGGATATGGGTGAGACGATGTCTTCAGTTGATCTGATGGTTGCCGCGATTGATTGGCTTGATGCCTATCGTGCGGGCGATCTTTTCATCGTTGATTGTTATGCCGATGATGCTTCCCTGCAGTGTGACTGCGAGGGCGGAAAAGAATTGCGCGGCACGGACGCTATCACTGCGTACTGGCAACAACGGCTCGTCGAAAAGCCTGCCGACGAGCTCATCGATTTGCAGTGGGACGGCAGCGAGATTGTCCTGCACTTGCGCGCCGCAGGTGAGGTTGTGCAGGCGACGCTCACGTTCGATTCCGACGGGTCGCTGCGGCGCAGTCGATGCGTTCCGTTGAACGATAAGATCGCGGCTTCGCCATGATGATTAGCTCGGGCGGCGAGAGCATAGCTGCGGTAATCCGAACTAGCGGCGCTATCGTTTTTTCTTCGACGTAAGGCCTGCCAATGCAAGGGCGGCCCGGCCCTCTTCTGTGACGATCATCTGGTAGCGGCGCAGTTTTTTGGCGTCGGGCGGATCGGCAATCAAGTCGGCGCGGGCCAGCGCCCACAGGGCCTTGCTGCCGCCTGGTCCGGTGAGCGTGAAAACACTACCACCCTGCGTTCGATAGACCTCGCCCCGCGCCGTGGCTTGCAATGCAAGATATTGCGCATCTGTTATCTTATTCGCCGCCATCGTTCGCGCCTCAATGCATGAACAGCATGACGGTGACGAGCACCACCGATAGCGCGCTCAACCCAATTCCGACCACGACCGCCCACCTATCCATGATAGGCGTCATATACTGGAAGAATTGCTCATCAAGGCGTGACCATTCTGGCCAGAGCCATGCACTTCCGGCACCGTAGTTCCACGGTTCGGAATTTTTGCCCGCGAGGGGCGTCAAGCAACGAACAGCACATAGACCAGCACGTAAGCAGCGCCGGCCGCCACGAACACCAGCCAAAAAAGTGATATTCGAAAAATCAAGTCGTCCTTCATGGCGCCGCCGCCCATGTCGTGGTTCGCCTGACAGGAACAGGCTCATTCAATGCGACGGGGGCTTTGATAAATATCAATCGGTTAATCTTGCCCTTGCTACGATGGAATGTGTTGGACGACCGCAGGGGAACCGCGACAATGAAGTTCAAATTGTCAGCCATCGCGCTGTTTGCGGTGATCAGCCCGGCGCAGGCGCTCACCGATGGCGAGGCGACGTTTATCGACCAACTCGTCACCGCCGCCGCGGTACTCGAACGACGATGTACTGGCTACGAGGTCAATGGCGCCGGCAGCGTCCAAGTCGGCGCGCAGCTTCTCGGCAGCCCTGACGCCGCAATGGCAATGATCGCCGCTTTTGACGCTGCCATAAAGGCCCACGACGGCACGGACTACAACCCCAGTAAATTTCGTCCTGAAGTTTTCGAGGCGGCCAGCAAAACGTCCACTCGGGTCATGGCCGCCATGATGAAAAACGAGAAAGCGGCCTGCGCCGAATTTGGTGAGGCCAGCGTGGCGCACGGTCTGCTCAGACGTTTTTGAGTTGCGCACTGACGACGACGACCGCGCTAGGCACGACAGCAGCCGCCAACGGGGCGACCCTGCCGGCTGGAACCACACAAGCAGCAGGCCGTTGACCCTCCATGAAGATGGCCAAGGCAATCCGCAAGCAGGCGGCCACCGCCGAACGGGTCGCGGCGAGCACCTCCGATACGCATGTTGCCAACCAGATGAGATCGCTGGCGCAGGCTTTCAGATCCCAGGCCGAGATCATCAAGAAGAAAAACAAAAAGAAAAAGAAATGAGCTTTTCGATAAAAGCCAAGTGCCAGTACGGCGAACTGCTGCACCGCAGGAAGACCGCCGAAGCTGCGCTCAAGAAGGCGCGGGAGATGTCGCGCGCCGGCTGTTACGACATCTACATCACGACGCCCGAAGGGCGGGACTACCACTCCTCCGAGTTCGCAGATTTACCTCGTTCGCCGGCGTCAGAGCGACCGGCTCAGAAAACCCTGCCAAGCCGCAGGCTGGGTCCGATTTCGAGTTAGACACGCGCAGTGTGCTTGAGGCCGTGACGCACCCAGCATTATTTGCTCAATGCGATTGAACCTAAAACACCGTTCCGGCGTCTTACTACTGTAAAGCGCAGGTCGTCCCCCCTCGCTTTCCCCAAGAAGGCCCTGCTTTCCCCGAGCAGGGCCTTCGCTTTTTTGGGAACGATAAGCACGCGTCGGCGTTTGCAACAGGACTTCCAAGCTCAAAAGCCCCGCTCATGCCCGTGCGGGGCTTTCGCTTTTGCCCGTTCTGGCCGATAAGCTGAGTGCGGCGTAGCGTTTCGACAGTGGCGACTCCGGCCAGACGTGCCAATTGACGTAAGGAACAAGCGAGTGCGGATATGACCGGCGAGGAATCCCGAAAGCTGAAGGTTGGCGATCGCGTCAACTGGAGCAAAGACCAAAACGACCAGGGCACGATCAAGGCAACGAATTGGTCCGGCGTGTCCCTGAAATGGGATAATCGTGACGAGCAATCGGTTCTGCACAACGACATGGCATTGGTATTTCTCGCTTCAAAGAAGTGAGTGCAGAAGTGGAACGGAACTGACCGTGCCCCGGATCATTGGTGTCTCGACCTCCAGGGAGACAACAATGGCAGAAAAGATCCCACGCAGAACGGACGGACAGGTTCCGACCAAACCACACGACGCGGGCAGTCAGGCCAATGAAACGGTCGACGGCCTGGACGCCACGACCGAAGCGTTGCGGCACGCGGCCGAAGACACCCCCAGTGGCGCCGCGCCGGACGATGTCGAAAAAACGCCGGTCTTCGACCGGGCCGATCTGGCGCCGAAAATCTGATCAGGACCGGAGATTTGCGGCCGGTTAAGGATGATTGTATCCCGCCGGGAACACGCTTCCCCCGAATGCTTGCCCCATGCTCGCTTGATCCGAGCGGGGGAAGCACCATGAACGCGTGGAGCGACTATCTCAGAGGCCAGGCTGATATCGCCGACCGCTACTCAACGGCAATGACCACTGCCGAAGCCATCAAGGAGTTCGCCGACATCGCCGAGAGTTTTCGGCGCGATGCCGACGCCGAGGATGCGAACAGCAAGCCGCCGGTCCTCCCGGCGAAAACCTTACGTCGGCGCCTTCAGCTCGCTGGCAAGCCAGCCGGCTGAGACGGCATTCATCGGATCCCTGGCGATCGCCGTGGTGTAACTGTGGTCACATCGCTTGCATTCGAACGTGCGGAGATCAAAGCCGTGCGGGCCGGGTGTAATACTCGCCAGCATCATGCGGTTCTCGCATTTGGGGCATCTGGGCCGCAGGACAGGAATCGAGGAAGGCTGCGGACGCGTCTGGGGTTCGGGCATGTGATGCATTCCCCTTCAAGCCAAGGCGAGAGCACGCCACTCCCGTCACCGGTGGATGCCGTTGAGCTGCGGTGATCGTGAGAGCGTATCGCGCGGCAAGGCACGGCACCTGTTCAATTTTGCTCACTTCGGCAGATTTATCGCGTTGTCGGCCGCGACGAAGAACCGCGCATCGTTCGCTCATCAGCCGCTTTCCAATGTCAGCGTGACGTCGCGCAGACCGCGATCCTCCGGATCGGTCTTAACCTCAAATCCCAGTTCCCGGCACATTTTCAGCATGACGGTATTTTCCTGGAGAATTTGCCCGGATATCCGCTTCATGCCCTCCGATTTTGGCGTACTCGATGATCAGCTGCATCAAGGACCAGCCCAGCCCCAGGTGCTTCTTCGAGCGATTCGACCGGATAGCGCTCGTGAAGCGTTCGGAATGGCGGCGCAATGGGCAGCGAACTCGGAGTGGATTTATCAATGGAATGACACCGCACGCAGTTTGCCTGCGCATAGGCCTTGCCAGCAGCGACGTCAGACGCAGCATGGCATGGGACAGCCGAAGCCAACGCGCCGACGACAACCACCGGCATAATTGCAGCGCTTACGGTTCGCGCTTGATCTCGGGCTTGTCGTACAAGACCGCGTGCAACAATGAACTATGGACTTCAATCTTCCCGTTGTAGCTGATGAGGCCAAGCTTGCGGAACTTGTTCATGAAGAAGCTGACGCGGGACCGGGTGGTGCCGATCATTTCAGCCAGAGTTTCCTGGCTGATGTTGGGAATGATCGGTTGCGGACTGCCCTCCTTGCCGAAATTCGCCAACAGCAGCAGCAGGCGGGCCAGCCGCTTTTCGCTCGAGTTGAAGAGCTGATCGATCAGGTCTTCCTCGATCCGGCTGTTGCGGGTCAGCAAATAGGCCATGAACATCTCGGAAAATTTTGGCTGATCGTGAAGCACCGCGAGCATCGCGGCCTTGGTGATCACGGTGACGAGACAGTCTTCCATCGCCGTCGTGGTCGCGATCCGAACCGAATGACCATTCATGCAGCCTTCGCCAAAGAACTGGCCGGGGCCGAAAATGCCGACGACCGCCTCCTTGCCCTGTTCGGATATGACAACGACCTTGACCTGACCTTTCTGGATATAAAAGACCGTGTCCGCGACGTCTCCCTGAGCGAAGACGACCTGATCTCTGCGAAATTCAAGTATGGTTTTCCCCTCGCCTACAATGGCGAGAAATACCTTGGGATCGAATGAAGCCTGGATCGTCTTGTTCGCCATGTCTGCTTTTGTCCGCGCTGGAACGCTCATTCTAGCCTATCAGGCTGCGAGCGTCTGGTATAAGCGGCAACGCAGTTCGTTGCGCGACGAACGCCGTTCGCAGGCATGAAAGGAGCGAGGGAGCCGCGCGTGGGGGAGCGAGGCGCCCTCGCCAAGCTGGCCAGCGCGCCGCCGACGCAGTCTCCAGCATTAGGTCGTTGAGGGGTCGCACATGGCGCGGGTTGCTGTCCGGTCAATTTTGACCACTTTTCGATATTGGCCACGAATGCCTGATCGCGGAGCGTCTTGCGACCGATCCGATCAGGGATAGTCGCCTCAAACCGGCATCAGCTCGTGTGGCGACGAGGGCTCAGGGGATATCGTCCCGTTTGCCTCGTCCGATCCCATACGGCTTGTTCAAGAAGAACTCGCGATTGCCGAGCGCCTTCTCCGCGTATTGGTCGATCGCCACGATGATCGCCTGGACATGCTGGTAGCACCACCCTTCCCGCGTGGCGCGCGTTCGCACTTCGGCGAGCGCCTTGATCCAGGGCGGGTTGTCGGCCTTGTCGTCGTACCATTGCAGCGGCTCATGAGACATCGCAGCCGCCTCTCGTGACAGCGTCTTCAAGTCCGGCGCGCTTGCGCGGCAGCAGGGGCTGCACCCGCAAGCGCGACGCTCTTGGAGCCGTTTCCGTTCCGATTGAATCGGAACGGGGCTCCGTATTTTCGTTTTGCCGCGTTTTCTTCACGCGAACCGGGATCCACCCCGCATCAAGTGCGGGGCAGGCTTTCGCTTGAAAACGCTCTGGCTGCCGCGGTTCACCGTTCACGGCGGACGCGTGGACCTTGCAAGGGCCGGCTGTTCACCGGGCGGCGGCTGAGCTTGAGCATCTCATCGACATCGAGCAGGCGCTCGCTGCCGCCGAGCCGGTTTCGCTCGCTGATCAACACCAATAGCGCCGTCCGCATCGCCATCACCTGGAGCGACGCCACGGTGCAATCCTCGTTGCGGTTGACTGATTTACGGATCGCGTCTTCGGCGCGCAGCATTTCCGAGCGCAGGAAGGTGATCTTTCGGCGTATTTCGTTCAGTTTGTTGTTCATGGGCCACCTCGTTTCAAGGCACCCACTATAAGAACAAAAAGTGAACAAATTGCAAGCGGCTAAAAAGTTTTTGGCCGGTATCACGCCACCGGTGGCGAAGGCCCGTCCCTTCCGGACCGGCCTGTCACCAGCCAGCGCTTCCGTAGGCGGTGTCTACGGGCTGTCTCTCTCGACATCCGGCGCCCGGGCACTTTTGTCCGGCGAGGCGTCCAGCCGGGATTTGAGATCGGTCGCCTTCTCGACCAGGCCGGCCGCCACATTGGGGTCCGTGACCGTCTTGGCAAATTTGAGAAGCGTCGTTGCTTGCTGTGTCAGATACTGTCTACCCACCACTTTTCTTGGTCTCCGGTTTGCCAGTCCCGCTAACGCTACGCCGCAGCGCAGAATTCGTTCCGAGTTGCGTTACAAAGTGAACATTAAATTTTGCTCCGTGCGCCCATTGCAACGACCCATGGAACCGCCGGTGACATCCTTTGTTTTCTTCGCATGCGAATTCGCGAGGAAAACTGCAACATGGTTCTGCTGGCCGCCGTCACGCTGTTGAGTGTGACGGTCGCGGGCGCAGCGGCCTGGCTGGAACCGGTGGCCGCGACCGGCAACAACAAGCCCGTCCTGGCTTCCGGTGCGACGACACCGTCATCGGCGGAGCGGCCGGTCCGTTTCGTCGACCAGACCCCGGTTCGCGTGGTCGGCGCGCCCTTCGTGCCCAACACCAACCCGCGCGAGCGCTAGGCCCCATTCGGGTGTCTCTGATTTGTCACCTCGCGGGCAAATCGAGCGGGATATTTACCCAACTTCGTCACCGCCCTTGATTCACCAAAAGCCTTTTGCTGGAATGACTTGGGCCGAGGTGTGTGATGAAGTGGATGAGAGAACGCGATCTCCTGATCGCGCAGACAATGGCTTTCGTGCAGTCGGTGACCGGCAAGAAGCCGGACGCCAAGGCTGTTCGCGAATAATTCGGCCGCTTCGACCGTCGCCGAAGCATCGCAGCCTGTCGACGCTGCTTCTGTCGGCGCTCCCGCTGCCTTCATTCCCGATCTCGACGCCCTGCTGGCCGACACGACCATTGCCGTCGCGCGACGAAGCCGGTGCGGCGCGACCCGATGTCCGGGTTGATTTCCAGTCCGAGATCAAGGCCCGCGTCGCCAATTTCCGCGCCCACCAGGAACGCTTCCACCGCGAGCGCGAGGCCTATTGCAGCGCCACCATGGCCAAGGTCCACGCCGCGCTCCGCGAGGATGCCGTGCCGCCGCGGCTCGGGAAATAACGAGAGTACTTTTCGTTCAGTGGCTTTCATCCTTCGAGACGGCGCTTCGCGCCTCCTCCAGCGACAACGGCTACGCCGTTGCGCGGGGATGAGGTTTAACAGTGTAGACCCTCATGGTGAGGAGGCGCTCTTGCGCCGTCTCGAACCATGAGGCCCCCGGCGCTCAACCCATCCCAATCTTCGCCAGCACCGGCAGCAGGTGCGTGAGAAATACGTCCGGGTTTTCGCTCATCGGAAAGTGGCCGAGCCCTTTCATGATCGTGACCTCGCAGCCGGCAATGCTGTTGGCCACGGCCAAGCGTCTCCTCCGGCGTGCAGGAATAATCGTATTCGCCTGACAACAGGAACAGCGGGCAGCGACTTGTGTCGATCTGTGCGACGCGGCCGCGGATGTCGCCGTCGAGCTTGTAGAAATACAGATCGCCCTTGAACACGCCGGGACCGCTCTGCATGTAGTGCCACAGCGTTTCCCAGCGCTCGCGCTCCGGCGCATCGGGCCCGATCAGGCCCGAGACGATGGCGCCGGCGACCTCGCCGCCATGCACGTCGCCCCGGTGCAGGAAATTCAGGTCGTAATAGGGATCGACATGGGCGCCGGCCTGCAGCCCGATGATGGCGCGAAAGCGTTCGGGATGTTCGAGCGCCAGATGCAGCGCGATGCGGCCGCCGATCGAACAGCCGATCAGGATCGGCCGGTCGAGTTCGAGGGCTGCCGAAATCTCCAGAATCATGGCTGTGTATTGCGCCGAGGTCAGCTGATATTCCTCGTCGTGCCAGCCGGCCGGCGGCGAGGATTTGCCGTGCCAGGGCATGTCGAAGGCGATGACGCGATGTTGCGCAGTGACCCGCACATCATTCATCAGCGCGCGGTATTGCCGCCCGTCGGATCCTGCGGTGTGCAGGCACAATAGCGGCGTGCCGGAGCCAGCTTCCTCGACATAGATCCGGTGCGGCCGGCCGAACAGATCCAGGTGCATGTAGCGGCCGACGATCGGCTCGAACTTCGCCTTCATGCATCAGCTCCTTCGCTGCGGAGCTTTGCCAGCGCTTCCTTGAAGTAACGCAGGTTTGCCATGAAGACTTGCAGATCGCCTTCGGCTTTCAGCACGCGCCGCTTGATCAGCGCCATCAAATCGTTGGAGCCCGGCGGCGGGCGGCGGCGCCAGAATTTCTGCCACTCCTCCGCCGGCGCCCGCAGCGCAAAGGAGGATGACGGCATCACGAACGGACCCTGCGCGACCTGCACGATGCGGCCCTCATGGATCGAGATCAGGAAGGCGGACGGCCCGACCTCGAGCAGGAAGCAGGTGGTGAGAAAACGGCCGCGCCGGACCAGCCCGGCATCGGCATTGACCAATTGCTGCAGCGTTTCGATCATTCACCACCCATGGCCGCCGGTCGAAGCGGCCAGCGTTTCTCGCGCATGATGGGTGGAATAAAGGCCGCGCGCTAGAGCCAGGCCCAGACCAGCGCGACGTTGGCCGCGCAGGCCGCCAGCAGGGCGACCATCAGCGTGAACTGGACACGCTCGCAGGAGGAGGTCTGGAGGATCGTTCTCATGGGCGAAACATCCGGCGATTCTGCCTGAGGAGTCTCGGGGATTCTTTTTCGCGGGATTCATGACTCGTTAAGGACTCAGGACTCCCCAAAAATGGCCCGAAACGGGCCAATTTGGCCCGTTAACCCCAAATGCTGCATAGCAGCAAAGCGCAAGGCCAGTGGCTGAAACCAAAACCCGGGGCTAAGCGTTGACCGCCAATTCCGGAGCCTGTGATGCCCTACGCGCTGTTTTCCAACGATGCCAAGCTGAGCAAGACCTACCCGACGGAAGCCGACGTCTGGGCGTTGGCGCAGCGGTCAGGTCTCGTGGTCGACGCCATCTCGGACGAGGAAAAGTCAGCGCCACGCCCGGTGCTGGACCATGATTACGAGATCAGGTCGTGCCAGCCGGACCCGCAGGAAGACCCGGCGCAGAACAAGGCCGAGGCCGAGCGCGAAGCCCGGTCCGAGTTGCGACTGGATTCGTGAGGGGCTGACGGGTCGCAACACCCAACGCCGTCATCCCGGCGAATGCCGGGATCCATAGCCACCGGCCTTAGTCGACGCGCGAGATGTCTGCGACGTTTCTCGACAGCACAACGCGGTATGGGTCCCGGCCTGCGCCGGGACGACAGCAAAAAAAATCATCTTCTCAGGGCGTTGCAGCCGCCAGTGAAGCCTGTTCGGCAACAAGGGTGACGCAGGCCTTGCGCCGGTGCAGACCCCTGATCGCACCGGTCACCTTGAGCACCTTCCCCGTCGGACAGGACGCGTCCTGCACAAAGGCGATTTCGTAGGGTGCCAGGATGAACGGTTCGGATTTCAGGACGGTCTGGGCGAGGCACGGCACAGCCGCTGTGGAAAGTATCAGCCCTAACGCAAAAGCACGCATGTTCGTTTGTCCAACCAGCCCGGCTGAACCATAATAGCGCAACATGACAAAAAGTTGCGTGCACTGCGAAAATTATTTTTGCAAAGCATGATCGGCCAATGGCCGACGCTTCATCTGTCTGGAAAAACAAAAAGGCCGGCTTGGCGCCGGCCTTTTCTCGTCAGGATACGCGGACCGCGTATCAATATTTGGCGGCGACCGGACCGCCCCAGCCAAAGCGGTAGTTCACGCCGACCTTGACGGTGTGTTCGTCGTTGCGAAAGCTCCGGCCGGTGATGTCGGCGGGGCCCGCCGTGAACTGGGTCTTGCCGAAATCGTAATACTGGTACTCGGCCTTGGCCGACCAGCTGGGCGCGAACATGTATTCGAGGCCGGCACCGACCGTATAGCCGTCCTTGTGGTTGCCATTGGTGGTGAAGCCGGCCGGCACGCCGCCCACGGTCACGCCGAGATTGTTGCCGTCCCGCCAGGCGTAACCGCCCTTGGCGTAAAGCAGGGTCGGGCCCCAGGTGTAGCCGAACCGGCCGGTCACCGAGCCGAGCTGGTTGGTGTTTGACGTGACGAGCGTGCCGCCCGGGAACAGCGTCCCGTTATTGGAGCCGCCGCTCAGCCAGCTGTATTGCGCTTCGACGCCCATCACCCAGTTCGGCGCGAACTGATAGTCGAAGCCGCCCTGCACGCCGCCGAGGAAGCGCGCGTTGCTGCTTTGCAGCGAGTTGCCGCCGGCAAAGGCCCCGCCGACATGGCCGCCGACATAGAAACCGGTCCAGTTATAGACCACCTGAGGCGCGGTATAGGCCGGCGCCTTGGTGTAGGGTCGGGGCGGCATGTCTGCCGCGAAAGCAGGTGCCGCCATGGCGGCCAGCGCGGCGGCGCCGAGCAAAATCTTCTTCATCTTCGTATCCCCGTTACTCATTTCATCGCTACCAATCCAAACAACGTGACCTCAATTGGGTTGCATTGCGGCGATGCCGGAGCGTCGATGGCGCGCAACTGTCACAGCACGGCCACAAAGCGATTTAGTTCCCTCGCATATAAGGTTTTTACCCGCGTTAATCGACGGGTATCCCGCTTTGTTGATGTCGGACATAACAAAGGCAAGGTTCAAACCTCCCCGAAAAGTGATCGGGTTTCGTTCACCTTTTTTGCAACATTTGGCGCTGGCTGGCGGCTGACGCCCGGCCTGTTTTCGCTAGCGCGACATCTTTTCCAGTTCGGGAAACGGCGCATAGACCGCGCCGGCGCAGGGCTCGCTGGCGTTTTCGACAATGCGGTCGAGCCGGCCGTCGACAAATTGAATCGCGCGCTCACGCGGCTCAACGTAGTTGCCGCCGGAATCGCGGGCGTGAAGCGCAGGCAGGAGACATAGCGCAGCCGGCCGCCGACGACGCGCTGCACCGGCTCGGCCATCCCGGCATCGCGCACGCCGGCGGGATTGTTGAGATAGGTCCGCATGAACGAAATGATTTCGCTCTTGTAGTTGGCGGGAAAGGGCTGGTTGGCGACGCCGCGGTCGTCGGTAAAGGAGATACCCCTGCCCTCGTCGCTGCCCGCGCAGGCCGCCAGCGCTGCCGGCAGCAGCAGGATCGCCGCAATTTTTGCTGAAGACTTCACGCGCTATTCTTCCACCTGCCCGGCTTTCTCTTAGACCGGGTGGCGGCGAAAGGGAATTCTCAACTCGTTCATTGAAGAGCGCCAGCCCATGCGCCATTGGGGAAGCAATGGCGCATGGGCTGGTCTTGATGCCCACGGACGCTGCGGGGGCAATGTGGATCTGACCGCGTCCGCGGATAAGGTCAGCCGCGCTTGGCGGGCGCGATGTGCTTGACGGCGAACTTCGGCGCAGCATGCGTCTTCAGCATGCCGATGTGCTTGTGGTGGCCATGATGGCGGAAATGCTTGTGGTGATGGCGGCCCATCCGCGCATTGGCATTGAGCACCTTCGACCTGGACTGATCGGCCTTGATCACCGGGGCAGTCGTGGTCTTGACGACCGGCGCAGTGGTCGACTTGGCCGGGGACGCGGCCAGCGCGGGGGCTGCGATGAACGAGACGGCGAGCAGCGCTGCGGAAATGGTCTTGAACATGGTTGTCTCCTCTTTCGGGGATCGCGGGGCTTAGCCGGCCGGGTGGCCGGCCCTCGCTGATCATGCAGGCGACCTTAGGGACTGCGCGCTGAACCGATCCTGAAGCGGAATGACGGACTTCGTTCATCTGGATGACATGTTGGCCATGTCCGGGGACATGTTTCATGTTCCCCCTTCCCGGCCCGTCAGGATTCCGGGAATTGCGGCAAGGGTCGGGAATGTTCGGAGCAACCGGGTGTTGAAACGAGTGGGCTTCGGTGTAGGATCGCCTTGTCCGGCCCTCAGGAGAATTACATGAACAAATTTGCGATCAGGCTTTTGACGCTCGCGATGTTGTCGTTGACGTTTGTCGCGGCGCCCTACGTCACCATGGTTTACGCGGCGCCCGACAACCCGCCGCCGCCGGACGACACCAAGCAAGAAGAAAGAAGATCCAGCGAGGTGCAGGGCACGCAGCAGACCGCCTTCGCGGACGGCTACCGCGCCGCCTACGCTTCGATCTACGACCGCCAGGATTACGCCTCCGCCATCGGACAGTTGAAGTCGCTGGGTCGCGACGACAGTGCCGCGGTCGCCAATTTGATCGGCTACTCCTACCGCAAGCTCGGCGACTACAAGGTGTCGCAGATCTGGTACGAGCGCGCGCTCAAGGCCGATCCGAACCACGTCAAGACCTGGCAGTATTACGGCCTGTGGCAGGTCGAACAGGGCAACCGCGAACAGGCACAGTATCACCTGAACCGGATCGCTTCCCTCACCGGCACCGCAAGCGACGAATATCGTTCACTCGCAGCTGCCCTGGAAAAGCCGCCGGGCACCGGCCTGGTTTACTGAGCAGATTTTTCTGAAGGTTTTAGCCGGCGCGGTGGAGAAAACCGCGCCGGTTTTGTTTTGCCGTCATTGCGAGCCAACGGGTCGCAATGACGAAAAAACCAACTACACCTGCCACGGCGCGCGAGCGAGCAGGCTTCCCGGTGCCGCGTTCCACCGCTCGACCTGCCATGTCCCGTCCGCTGCGCGCATGATCAAGGAGATGTTGCCGGTCGCCATCTTGCCGGCGCCGGATGAAAATCCCAGCGCTTCTGCCAGCAGGCGAAAAATGCCGTTGCTGGAAACCACCACGTCGATCGCATTCTCATGCGCCGGGGATGACGGACGCATTTCTTCAAAGCACGCCAGTACGCGCGCAACGACTTCGCGCTTGGTCGCAGGCCACCTCGCAGCCGTTGGCCACGCATTGCTGTGTTCCCACCCATCGAGATCCGAATTTCCGTACAGCTCGCGGATCCTGTCCGATGCCAGCCCTTCCCAGTCGCCATAATCGAGCTCCACCAGCCGTGGATCGATGACGACCGCCTGCGGCGCGATGCCGGCAATGCGAGCGATGATGGCGGCGGTCTCGGCCGTTCGACGCAGCGGTCCGGCAAAAATCCGGTTGACCGTCATCCCGGCCCGGCAAAGATCGTTGCCCACCTCCTCCGCTTGCTCTCGCCCCTTCTCCACCAGCGCAAGGTCGGTCCGCGCGCCGACCCAAACGGCCTGCTCGCCGGGCGAAAACGTATTGCCGTGTCGAACCAAAACGACGCGCATGGGCAGGGAATCGCTCAGAACAGTTCTCCCTCGCTGGCGATAATATCCTCGGCGAACCGCACGTCGTCATAGGTGTCGATCGAGGCGTGGGTCCGGCCGCGATAGTCGACCTTGAGCACGCGTATCTTCAGGCCGTTCTCCGAGCAGCCGCAACTGCTCCAGGCCCTCGGTTTCCTCCAGCGGCGAAGGCGCAAGCTTGCAATATTCCGCCAGCAGCCGCCTGCGATATCCGTACAGTCCGACGTGGCGATGCACGTTTGAAAACCCCGGCGTTCGAATGAAGGGCAGGATCTGCTTCGAAAAATACAGCGCATTGCCCGCGCGATCGAACACGACGGTTGTTCCGCTCGATTTGTTGGCGACCTTGTGCGTCGGCGAATTTTGCAAGGGTCGCCCCCTCCAGCTGCACCGCCGGCGTGATGACCTCGATCCCGGCATCGCGCATCATCGCTTCGATCATGGCTTC
Source organism: uncultured Alphaproteobacteria bacterium (assembly GCA_963802535.1). Classification (GTDB taxonomy): domain Bacteria; phylum Pseudomonadota; class Alphaproteobacteria; order Rhizobiales; family Xanthobacteraceae; genus Bradyrhizobium. Next base: position 34,267 of record CAWDJI010000001.1, read on the forward strand.
CAGCACCCAGGGCGGTGACAGCACGGCGTCGCCCTGCAGATTGACCACGATGTCATCGGCGATACCGGCGACGCCTGTCGCCTCGTGGACACGCTCGGTGCCGTTACGGCAGCGGTCGGACGTGATCACCGCCTCAGCCCCGAACGACCGCGCAAAGTCAGCCACTTCAACGCTTTCGGTTGCGACGACGATCCGGTCGCAATTCTTCACCGCGCGCGCGATCCGCCAGACCCGCTCCAGCATCGGGATTCCCAATATCGGGTGCATCGGCTTGCCGGGAAATCGCGTCGAACCATATCGGGCTGGAATGACAATTGCGGCCATCAATGCGTTCCCTGTTATCGTGCAGCCATCGTTCGTTGCCGGCCGATCAGATTCATGACGTGGACCGATCGGACGCTAATGCGCGTCGGACAAGATGGATCGCCGCCCACACCACGATGACGGCTATCGAAAGGAGACCTAACAACAATAGACATATCGCGGGCGAATCGCCTTTCTCTAAAGCTGCGAACTTCCCAAATTTAGAAAAATAAATTAGTTCATCGACATGCGCCTTCAAAATCCAAAGAAGCGCACATGCGTAAAAAAGCATTACTGGCGCGCAGCGTCGCAAAACAACCAGCACCAACAGTGGCGCCAGCAACATGCATTCGAAGAAAAATGACGAGGGGCCGCAGACAAACCGCTCGTGCCTCAAGTAGAAATGCTTATTATTGGTAAGGCTCCAACACAACACGTTGCACACAGCGCCGAATATCGCCACCGCAACCGACCAACGAGCGATTATCTGGGCATTTTTATCGGTCACTTTCAGCCACACGGTTGGGGTCGCGGAGGCAACCTGCAATCCCGAGAAGAGCATACGTTCGACGATCAGGTCGATGACACGTACGTGCTACGCGCCGGCCGCGAAGAACGATGGCGGATCTGCAACGCAGTCCGCCTCACCGCCCCTCACTTCATCAGCGCCTGCACCTCGGCGCGAAACGCCTGCCGCGCCGGCTCGCGCGAATAGAACATGTGGCCGCCGGGATAGACGACGAGCTTGACGCGCTCCGGGCCGGCATAGGCCGGCAACTGGTCGAGCAGGATCTTCGAGCGCGAAATACGGCGTGGCGAGATCGAACAGGCCGTGGCCGACCAGGAGTTTCAGTTTCGGATCGAGCGCCAGAATCTGCCGCAGCTGCGAAATCAACTCCGCCGGGGCCGCGACCGAAATCCCAGGCCCGGTTCACGCTGTCGCTGAGCAGTTGATAGGAGCCGTCCGGCCGCCAGTTCAGCTTGCGCGTGGTGAGATCGACGGCGGCACTGGTCAGCGGCGCCGTCAGGGAATCGCCGGAGGGATCGCCGAAATGACAGAAGCTCGAATCCGGATAGGGATCGAAGCCCGACACCGAGGCGTCGTAGCGTCCGGTCACCCGGCCGTTGCGGCGGTCGAACTCCCGGCGGAATTCGCCGACGTCGAAGCGCCCGGCGAGCCTGCGGCTCACCGCCTGATCGATGCCGGTCAATGCCGCCACCTTGTCGGCGAGCCGGTTGGTGGCCTCGGTGTCCGCCTAGGCCCTTGATCAGATCGAGCAGAAAGTCGCCGCGCGCGTAGCGTTCGACGTCGGCGAGGTCGGCGCGGGTCACCGGACCTTTCGCTTCACGCGCCACCGCCGCCATGGTCGGCAGGCTCGCGACATATTGCAGCAGGCTGGAGCCGGAATAATTCGCGGAAGTCGAGCACCGGCGAGACCAGGATCAGTCCGCTCACGCCGACGCCCTGCTGGGTCTGCAGGTTGCGCACGACCTTCGGCCCGCGGATGCCGCCATAGCTTTCGCCGGCGACGAATTTCGGCGACAGCAGGCGGTCGTATTTTTCGAGCCAGCGGCGGATCACCAGCGCGATCGCACTGACGTCGCCGTCGACCGAAAAGAAGCGCTTGCGCACGTCCTCGCCGGTCGCGACGAAGCGGCTGTAGCCGGTGCCGACGGGATCGATGAAGACGAGATCGGTGAAGTCGAGCCAGGTCTCGGCGTTGGGCACGAGGTCGGGCGACGCGGAAGGCATCACGCCATCGCCGCTGATCGACAGCCGCCACGGGCCGGCATCGCCGAATTGCAGCCAGGCCGACGACGCGCCCGGCCCGCCATTGAACAGGAACGTGACCGGTCGGGTGCCGCGATCGGCGCCGTCGAGCTGGTAGGAGGTGTAGGCGATGTCGGCCTGCGGCTCGCCCTTGTCGTCGAACAGCCGGATCGAGCCGGCGGTGGCGGTGAAGGTGAGCGTGCGCCCGGGCAGCGCCAGCGTCTGTTTGGTGGTGGAATCCGGCGGCAGCCGATGCTGCTCGGCGGCGGCTGGCGTCGCGGCCGCGCATCGGCGCTCGCCGCCGCCGGCACGCCGTCCCCGCCCTTCTGCCCTGCGGGCGTTTGACCGGGCGACGGCGTCGCCGCAGGTTGCTGCTGCGAGGCCGGCGGGCTTGCGTCCTCGGCGCGTGCACCGGCCACGCAACACAGCACCAGAAGCGTGACGGCGAACCGGATACAACGCTGCGCCGTGAATACCAAAAGCCATGACGTCTTGCTCCGTGTGTCGCACGATCCACTCGGGCGATCGCTTTGCCAGACTGCGACAGCATAGCTGTGCTGTACAAGCCGAAGCAGTCAGCGGAAATCACAATCCCGACAGGTTTGCATGAAAAGCAATCAATATGAGCCTGATCACGCCGGAGGCCCATGGTTGTCCTCGCCGGCCGTTAGGTGGTATCGGTCAGATTCCGCGGCGTACCCGGCCAGTTATTTTTGATCTATCCATGAAACCATTCAGGCGCTGGCGCGACCAGACAACCAGCGCTTTCCGATGGGGACCCAAAATGAAACGTGCGATTGTCATTTGTCTCGGCCTGCTGGCGCTGGCTTCACCCGCCGCGGCCGACTTCGCCGGTTGCGATCGTCGAGGACATCCAGGGCAAGGTCACCGGCGCCGAGTTCATGGACTATGTGACGCCGCGATCGGTCATCAAGATCGAAGGCGACGGCACCGTCATCCTCAGCTATCTGAAGTCCTGCCGGCGCGAGACGATCAGCGGCGCCGGCACCGTCATCGTCGGCACCGAGCGAGAGCAGCGTCGATCTTGCCGTCCTCAAGGCGGAGAAGACCAACTGCGATCCCAGCCAGGCGCATGCGACCACAAAGGACACCAGCGGGGTCGCGGCCACGCTGCTGCGCGAGCGTCGACGTGAGCAACAAGGTTCCCTGCCAGAGCCGCAGCTCACGCTTTACGGCGCTTCGCCGCTGGTGGAGGCCAAAGGCCGCGGCACACTGATCGTGCAGCGCCTCGACCTTGTCGGCGAGCGTCAGCAGATTGAGCTCGGCGGCACCCAGCTCAAGGGCAAGGTTCTTCGATTTCGCCAGCGAGAACGTCGCGCTGGTCCCCGGCGGCCTCTACGCTCGCGACGTTCAAATCGTCGGAAATCGTGTTCCGGGTCGACGCGCAGGCCAAACCCGGCGCGACGCCGATCGTCGGCCGGCTGCTGCGGATGCAATAGGCGTGTCGGGCCTTCCGGTCGTTGAGGATCAGGCGCAGCACGCGCGACCAGGATGGTGATCGCCGCCATCGCGCTGGTCTGCGCGGCGGCTTCGGTTTCTCCCGTCGTCCGACCGATCCGCGGCCTCTCGCTCGATCTTCTCACCGCGCTGCGCTGGGAGATGTTCGGCCGGCGGCACGATCCATCGCCTCTCCGACGCGTCGTCGTCGCGATCGACGAGGAAAGCCTGCACACGGCCCCGTTCGAAGGGCTCGCCGATGCTGACCTGGACCGGCGAGATCGGCCGCGTCCTCGCGCGGTGCTGGAAGGCGGCGCCAAGGTCGCCGGCTTCGACGTGGTGATTCCGACCTCGATCGAGCAGTCCGAGATCCCGTTCGGCGACGGCATGATTCGGCGACAAGGTCCGCGGTTTCGACCGCGACTTTCTGCGCGCGCTGGCCGCGGCCTCCGACGCCGGCAAGGTGGTGCTGGGCGAAATGCTGGGCGGCAACCAGCCGGTCCGGCCTTCGCCCGGACAGCGCATCGCGGTGCGACAGCAGCAGAATATCCGCCCGCTCAACGTTCATACCGACCACGACGACGTCGTGCGGCGCCTGCCGCTGACGTTTACCGTCGACGGGGCAAGGCTGCCCGTCGATGGCGGTCGAACTGGCGTCGCGGGCCATGGGCGCTGCGCCCGAATTCGACAACAGCGGAAGGCTGACGCTGGCCGGTTACCGGATTCCAGGCCGGGTGCCGAACACGATGACGCTCAATTTCGAGGGCGGCGCCGACGACATTCCGACCTTCTCGTTTGCCGATCTGCGCAACTGCGCCGTCAAGAACGACAAGGACTATTTTCGCCGCTGGTTCGACGGCAAGGTCGTCATCTTCGGCACCGTTCTCGATGTCGAAGACCGCCGGATGACGTCGAAGCGCTTTGCGACCGGTCATCGAAGGCGCGCGCACGCCGCGCTGTGCCGCCGGCAGCACAGCCGGTCACCGCAGGTTTTCGCGTCAGCACGATCGCCGGCGTCTATATCCACGCCACCGCGGTCAACAATCTGATCTCGCGCAACGCGGTGGTCGAACCCGGCCCGCTGCCGCGCTTCCTGATCGCCGCGCTGTTCGCGGCGCTGGCCGCAATCGCGGCGTGGCTGTTCCGGCCGGTCGTCGCGGCGATCTGGTCTGGACGGCGATGATCGCGGCCGGCATTGCCGGTGCCACGGTCGCCTTCAACCACGCGCTGGCGCTTCCGGTCGCCGAGCCGTTCCTCGCCAGCCTGGCCGCGCTGGCCTCGACCATCGGTTTTCGCTTCGTCGTCGCCGACAAGGATCGCCGGCTGCTGCAGAAGAGTTTTGCGCTCTATCTCGCCCCGCACGTCATCAACCGGATGCTGACGTCGAACAAGCTGCCGGAGCTCGGCGGCGAGACCCGCAACGTGACGGTGTTCTTCTCCGACATCGAGGGCTTTTCGCTGATCGCGGAAAAGATGTCGCCGGACAGCCTGATGGAGCTGATGAACGAATATCTGTCGGCGATGACCGACATCATCGAAGGCCATGGCGGCTATGTCGACAAATATATCGGCGACTCCATCGTGGCGGTGTTCGGCGCGCCGGCCGACGATCCGCGATCATGCCGCCAATGCGGCGCGCGCCGCGCTGGACTGCTGCGCGAAGCTTGCGCGAACTCAACGGCTCCTCGGCCGCGTTCCAGCGAGCGCAAGCTGGCGCAGCGGATCGGGATCAATTCCGGCGAGGCGCTGGTCGGCAATTTCGGATCGCGGCGGCGCTTCAACTACTCGGTCATGAGCGATGCGGTGAACCTCGCCTCGCGGCTGGAGGGCGCCAACAAGTTCTACGGCACCACCATCATCGCCTCGGAGACGACGGTCGCGCTGGCCGGCGACGGCTTTCGCCTGGCGCGAACTCGACGCGGTCCGGGTCAAGGGCCGAAACCAGGCGCTGAAAATCTTCGAACTGCGCGCGCGCGCGAACGAGCCTACGACTGCGCAAGCGGCGCTCGATCGCCGATTACGCCGATGGACTGGCGCACTGGCGCGCGCGCGAATTCGAGCTCGCCGCGACGTGTTTCGCAGCGCGTCGCCGGCATCGACCGGCCGGCATCGCTGTTCTGCCAGCGCGCCCGGGAATTGGCTCAAAACCCGCCGGGCGAGGATTGGGATCCGATCCGGACCCTGCAGGAGAAATAGATCGCCTGCTTCCGGTTTAGGTTACCGGCCTGAAGGGGCGCTGCGGCCATCTCGACAAGCGCCGCCAAGGTGTATAGACGAGCGCGGCGCCATCCGGCGCCCGACGTGAGCCCTGCGATCCCATGACCAGCCCCAAGCGATATGACCGGATCGCCTTCGTCGCGAGCGCCGAGCGCGGAGGCACAGGCGGCGCTGGCGCAGCTGACAGAGCTCTACGGCAATCACGATCCCGGACGACGCCGACGTCGTGGTGGCGCTCGGCGGCGACGGCTTGATGCTGCAGACGCTGCACGCGGCACATGCGCTCGGGCAAGCCGATCTACGGCATGCATCGCGGCACCGTCGGCTTCCTGATGAACGAATTCTCGACGCACGATCTGCATGCGCGCCTCGCCGCGGCGCGCGAAATCGCTGATCAATCCGCTGTTGATGCGCGCGACCGACGTCCATGGCGCGGTGCACCTGCATCACGCCATCAACGAAGTCGCGCTGTTTCGCCAGACCTATCAGGCGGCGCGTCTGCGCATCCTGATCGACGAGCACGAGCGCATGGCCGAATTGATCGCCGACGGCATCCTGGTGGCGACGCCGGCCGGCTCGACCGCCTATAATCTCTCGGCGCAGGGGCCGATCCTGCCGATCAACGCCGCGCTGCTGGCGCTGACCCCGATCAGCGCGTTCCGGCCGCGGCGCTGGCGCGGCGCCCTGCTCCCCAACACCGCCTTCGTGGTGATCGAGGTGCTCGAAGGCGACAAGCGCCCGGTCGCGGCGGTCGCCGACCACGACGAGGTGCGCGACGTCCGCCGCGTCGAGGTGCTCGTCCGACAAGACCATCTCGATGCGGATGCTGTTCGACCCCGGCCACAGCCTCGAAGAGCGCATCCTGCGCGAGCAGTTCGGGTATTGATCCGTCGTCCCGGCCTTGCGCCGGGACCCATACCGCGTGATCTATCGGTGGAAAAAAACCGCCAGATACTGCCTGCAATTACAACGGCCGCGGCGTATGGGTCCCGGCGCAAGGCCGGGACGACGTGTTGTGAGAGCGATGGCAATTCCTGCCCTCCGGCCCCCCGCCGGCCCCCTCTTCGCAACCATTCGTTAACCTGGCCCGCGATATGGTTAACGCCGGGTATACCGTGTTGGCGGTACGCGCGCTCAGGGCCCGGACCATGTTTCGCATCGACTTCAACAAGCTGCGATTTCTGATTTGCGACGACAATCCGCACATGCGCCGCATCCTGCGGACGCTGCTGCATTCGTTCGGCGCGCGCGAGGTCTATGAGGCCGAGGACGGCGCCACCGCGCTCGAAATGTACAGCCATTACGTCCCCGACATCGTCATCACCGACTGGTCGATGCCGATCTTCGACGGGCTCGAACTGGCGCAGATGATCCGGCAGCCGGAATCCAAGGGCAACCCCTACGCGCCGATCATCATGCTGACCGGACATTCCGAAAAGCGCCGCGTCACGGTCGCGCGCGACGCCGGCGTCACCGAATTTCTGGCCAAGCCGATCTCGGCCAAGGGGCTCTATCAGCGCATCCTCAACGTGGTCGCCAATCCGCGGCCCTTCATCAAGACCAAGACCTATTTCGGCCCGGACCGCCGGCGCAACACCACCAACGCCTATATCGGCCCCGAGCGCCGCATCGGCGGCGAGGTGGAAGTCATGCAGCAGCCGTCGCTGCTCGACAAGGCGCGATCCAGCGTCTAGCGCGCGACGTTCAAGGGAAACCATCATGGCGAAAGACAAGCCCGGGACGTTCGAGGTCAAGACGCTTCGCCGATCATCACGTGATCACGCAGCCCAATCCGCTGCGCAAGGTGCTGCTGCGCGTCCCCGAAACCGATCTCGACGATCCGGTCGCGCGCGCGGAAAAGGCGCTGGCCGGTCTGTCCGGCGAATTCAAGAACTGGATGGCGATCGAGGCCGACCGGCTTTCCGCCGCCCACGCCGCCATCCTGCGCGACGGCTTCACCGACGACACCCGCGAAGAGCTGTTTCGCGCCGCCCATGACATCAAGGGCGACGCCGCCACCTTCGGCTATCCCTCCGCCGGCGCCGCCGCCGAAAGCCTGTGCCGCATCATCGAGCACGCGCCCGATCTCGACAAGGTGCCGTCGAACCTGATCGCCCACCACATCAACGCCATCCAGGCGATCGTGCGCGAGCGCACCAAGCTCGACACCGCCGCCACCGCCGGCGAGCTGAGCCGCCGCTGCGCGGCATCGCCGACGAATATCTCACCCACGCCAACCGCGACCGCCCCGAGCATCTCGAAGCGATCCTGGCGCCGAGCATCGTTCCGGCGAGTGATTGCGCCTCCTCTCGATCGTCGTCCCGGCGAAGGCCGGGACCCATACGCCGCGGCTTGTCCGTGGAGCGATGTGGTAGTTGCCTTTTCCAACAATTGACAACGGCGGTTATGGGTCCCGGCCTACGCCGGGACGACACCTGATGTGTTGATGGAGGGTGGCCTACGCCGCGATCAGATCGTGCCCTGTCGCCGCGGCTTCTTCCGCCATCAGCTCGTCGCAGAACAGGCGGGCTTCCTCGCGCGCCGATTCCGTTGCGAAGCGGCGCAGCAGGATCAGTAGCGGCTCGGCGGCCTTGCGGTCGGTCTCGCAATGGGTCAGCACGCGCTCGACCATGCGCCGGCGCAGCCGCGCCGCGCCGCCGAGCGTGTCGACAAAGCCGGTCTCGTGGCTGACCTCGAGCGCGATCCGGAAGGCGGCGAAGGTCGATTCCGGCAAGCCCGCGCGGATCAGCAGCGCCTGCAGGCTGGCGCCGCCGCGGTCGTGCAGCAGCGCGGTGACGCGCGCCTGCGGCAGGCCGGACAATTCGGCCAGCGACGCATCGAACAGTTCGAGATTGCCCGACAGCAGCGCGCGCAGGATCAGCCCGGCGGTGAGCTGGCCGGTGGCGCGCAGATGCTGCACCAGGCCCTGCATGTCCTCGCCGCGCGAACGCGCCGCGATGTTGACGGTGGAGCGCTCGCGCGCCTCGCTCGGCGATCCGCCCTGCCCGGTCGGCGCTCAGCCAGTTCTTGGCGACGACGAATTGCGCCAGCGTATCGGAGAGCTTTGCGACCAGCGCCAGGCGCGTGGCGGCAGGAAGATCTTCCAGCACCAGCATCGATTCACGGATCGCGGCGAGATGGCCGTGACGCTCGACGATGCGGTCCCAGGAGAACGGCGCCAGTTCGGCATAGGCATTCTCGATCAGCTCGAGCGCGGCGGCCGCGGAGCCGACTTCGGCGATCGCGGCGCAGACGGAGGTCGGCAAATTGATGCGGCGGGCGATCGCGCATTGCATCTCGCCATTGCCGGTCGCGACGATGTCGACGAGGTCGGCGTCGATCAGAAGCGGTGAATGTTCGAGCACCGGCAGCGCGATCGAGGGCTGGTCGAGCGACAGCGCCTGCACGATGGCGGCGGGCGCCTCGGCGCTGCGCGCGAACACCTGCGGCCATGGCCTGGCGCACCAGCGGCGACGGATCGTCGAGCAGCATCAGCAGCGCGCCTTCGGCGGCGGCGCGATCGTCTTCGGAGAGATCTGAAATCAACCAGGCCCGCGCCAACGAGCGCGTTGCCTCTGCCCGCTCGCCTGCCGGAGCGGTCCTTATCCAACTGATGAACTGCCGAACGATCATGGTCCTGCCGGCCTACGCAACTGAAACGACACCGTGACGCGATGCCACTGTCATACGAAAATAAACCATGACGCTTAACAAAGGGTTCACCATAACCGTTTGGTTTTATTGACGTTTCGTTAAGGGCGCAGGGATGGCCGAGTCGTCTGGCGTTCCCCGGACGCTGCGCAGCGCGGAGCGATGCGCTGCAGAGCGGGGTCCATCGGTGCCTACCAAGAAAGCGTGGGTCCCGGTTCTGCGAAGCAGCGCTACGCGCTGCATCGCGCCCGGGACACGAGACCTAGCTGAACGTGCCGTTGCGGTCGCTGAAGAGATCGAGCCGGCCGCGGCGCGCGCACTTCGGGCTTCTGTCCCGACAACGTTGTCGTCGAATTCGTCGACGCCGACCGATGTCAGCGACGATCCCTTGCCCCACAATTCCTGCACCGCCGGCGAGATCGGCTCGGTTCGCTCGCCGGCCTGGAACAGCGAGCGGAAGATCGGCGCGCGCTCGCGCGGATGCGCGGTCTGCGACGTTGCGGCCACCGGCGTGACGCTGCGCGAATCCGGGAAACTCGACAGATAGGCGGCGTTGTCGATCGCGGGTGCTGCCTGTGCCGCGCTCGCCATCGTCACCGGGCGCGCAATGTCGCCGCCGGCGGACGCCATCGCGGTCCGCGTCGCCTGCGAATTGGCGGCGCTGGCGTAGCGCGAGTTCAGCACCGAATAGACTTCGGAGACGCTGCGGCGCGTGCCCGCACGATCGTAGAAGATCGAGCGGTTGGCCGCGGCCGCGTTCGGAAACATCCGCGCGGCGGAGGCTTGCGGATTGTCCTCGGCGTTCGAGATCAGTTTTGCCGCGCCGCCGACGCCCATGAAGTGCGCCATGTAGAGTTCGGCGTCGGTCGGACGGCGGCCGATCTTGCCGGTGAGCTTGAAACTGTTCGACTGGGTCAGCACCGCCGCCATCGCGGACGCCGCGTCCGGATCGTCGCGCAGCTTCATGATCGCCGCGCGCGCCGCGGGATCGCTGACCGAATAGCTGCCGGACGGATTTTTGGTGATGGCGTCGGCATATTTGCCGTAGCCGAGCTGGCTGCCGGCTTCCTTCACCGTGCCGAGCCAGGTCTGGTCGATGAACTGAAACAGCCCGCGCGCCGACGAGGTCGAGGCGGCCGCCTTCGGATTGAAATTGGATTCCATCTTCGCGGTGGCGAGCAGGTATTCGAAGCTGGCGCCGGTGGTCGAGGCGGCCTGCTTGATCGCGCCCGCGATCTTCGCGCGCGTCGGATCGACACCTGCCGTGGCGTTCAATGTGTCGACCGACATGTTCCTGGTGCCCCGCTCCTCGCGAAACGACCGCGCGGCCTGTGGCGCAATGGCAATCAGCGCCTAAATACCGCGCCACACTGGGACAATTATGGTTAACGGGGGGTTAAGGGAACATGTCCCGGACGCGGTGCAGCGCCTCTTGGCGGTGCTCCGCAAGCCGGGACCCATGCGGATGGACCCCGGCTGAGCAGCGCATCACTTCGTGCTGCGCAGCGTCCGGGAACGACGCCTACTTCTTGTCGATACATCGCCGCTGGATCGAACAGCCGGTCCGCATCGACGAACGACAGCTCGCGTGCCGCCCTCGGCCGTCTCGACCTTGCGGTAGAAGCAGGACTGCCGGCCGGTGTGGCAGGCCGCGCCGATCTGCTCGACGCGGATCCAGACCGCGTCCTGGTCGCAATCGATCCGCATCTCGACCACGCGCTGGGTGTGACCGGAGGTCTCGCCCTTGCGCCACAGCGCGTTGCGCGAGCGGCTGAAGTACCAGGCCTCGCCGCTGGCGATGGTCTTGCGCAGCGCCTCGTCGTTCATGTGCGCGACCATCAGCACGTCGCCGGTCGCAGCGTCGGTCGCGACGCAGGTCACGAGACCGGACGCGTCGAATTTGGGCTGGAAGGCCAGCCCTTCCTCGCGCTCGTGGGAGTGTGCTGATGTCGACACGGACAACCTCGCGGTGAACTGAAGAGCGAGGTTACCGGTGCGGTCCTCGCACCATGGACAGGAAACGCGCCTGCTCCGCCGGATTGTCGCGGAACATGCCGGTGTAGCGGCTGGTGAAGGTCATCGCGCCATGCTTGGCGACGCCGCGCACCGACATGCAGGTATGCTCCGCCTCGATCAGGACCGCAACGCCGCGCGGCTTCAGGATCTCGTCGATCGCGGCCGCGATCTGCGCGGTCAGATGCTCCTGGGTCTGCAGGCGGCGGGCGAAGATGTCGGTCAGCCGCGCCAGCTTCGACAGGCCCACGACCCGCTCGACCGGCGTATAGGCGATATGCGCCTTGCCGTAGAACGGCATCATGTGATGCTCGCATTGCGAGGTGAATTCGATGTCGCGGATCAGCACGAAATCGTCATAGCCGGCGGTCTCGCCAAAGGTGCGGTCGAGCACCTCGGCCGGGCACTGGTGATAGCCCTGATAGAGTTCGTCGAAGGCCTCGACCACGCGGCGCGGCGTGTCCAGCAGGCCCTCGCGGGCGGGGTTCTCGCCGATATAGCTCAGCAGCGTCTGCACCGCCGATTCGGCCTCGGCGCGCGACGGGCGCGGCTGGTCGGCGCGGACGGCGGCGGCCAGGAATTCGGAAGGATCGAGTTCGGCCGGGCGGCCTTCGGGCGCCACTTCAGGTGCCTTGCTCGGGCGGAGGGATTTGATCAGTGCGTCCATGTCTTCTCCGTTCGACCGGTCCTTCGGGGACCGGAGTGTCACCGGGCAGACGGGGCGGGTTTTGCCGCCGGACGCCTGAGTCCCATCAATTTAGCACCATAGCCGCAGAATTGGCTTCCAATCGGGCCGCTCATCGGCGAGCATGGCCGGACTGTATTTCCGCCAGTTGCTGTCCATATATAGGACGGTGAAACCTCGCCGCCAAGGGCGCTTCCGCCTGCGAGCCCGGGACATCTAGCCTATGCTGAACGACATCTACAACAAGCGCATCATCGAACTGGCCGGCAATATCCCCCGCCTCGGCCGCCTTCCCGCCCCCGACGCCAGCGCCACCGCCCATTCCAAACTGTGCGGCTCGACCGTCAAGATCGACCTCAAGATGGACGGCGACATCGTCACCGACTTCGCCCATGACGTGAAGGCCTGCGCGCTCGGCCAGGCCTCCTCCTCGATCATGGCAAGCCATGTCGTCGGCTCGACCGCGAGCGAACTGCGCGAGTTGCGCGAGACCGTGCGCAAGATGCTGAAGGAAAACGGCGCACCGCCGCAAGGCAAATGGGCCGACATCGCGCTGCTCGAACCGGTGCGCGACTACAAGGCGCGCCACGCCTCGACCATGCTGACCTTCGATGCCGTGGTCGATGCGATCGGCCAGATCGAGGCGAAGGCGAAGCAGCCGGCGTAGAGCTTGTCATGCCGCGAAAGCGGGCATCCAGTACGCCGGGAATTCGCGATTAATCACAGACGCCGCGGCGTACTGGATCATCCGCTTTCGCGGATGATGACACCGTTGTTGTGGCTTGGTGCGCGACTTACTTCTGCGCTTGCGGCTGCGCGCTCGCGGCGCCACCGGTCGGCACCGCGGCTTCCGCCGTCTTGGTCGACTTCGCCGGCTGCACGGCGGCCGGTTCCTCGACCGCGGAACTGACGAAGCGATCCTGCGTCGGCTTCGCTTCAGTTCGGCCATCGGCGTCGAAGGGTCATGCGGCAGCACGTCGGCGACCGCATCGGTCGTCACCAGATTGGTCAGCCGCAATTCGGCCGGCGACAATTCGTGCAGATCTTCCCACGGCGGCACGCTGAGCGCGAGCGACAGCAGATCGCCGGCGCCGCCCATGTCGAAGGTGAATTTGGCGAGCCGGCCGATGTCGCGTTCCACGATCATCAGGTCCTGCGCGGTGTAGCTCGCGGCCTTGGCGTCGTCGGCGCGGTCGCCCATCCAGATCTGATGCACGCGGACATGGGCCGCCGGCGGCACGTAGCGCGTCTTGCCCGACAGCAGCAGGAACACGCACATCGATTCGCAATAGGCTTCCGGATCGACGCGGGCGCGATCGCCCTGCGCGGTCTGCATCCGCACGGTGGTGCCGACCGTGGTCAGCGCGCCGAGGCTGCGGAAGCGCCGGCCGAGCGCGATGGAGTCGTTGACCGAGCCGCCGCTGGAATCGAGCACGATGGTGGCGCCGGCAAGCTGGCGATCGCGGGCGAATTCGTCGAATTCCTTCGGACTGTCCGAGGTGACGATGCCGACGGCGCTGACCCAGCCCCTGCAATCGCGGCTGGCAGGCGACCCAGTTGAACTGCATCGGCAGCTTGCGTTCTTCGAGGGTGACGCCGGCATGCGCCGGATTGCCCGGCGTCGTGACCGCGCCAGGCAATGCGAAACAAAGGGCGGTGGCGCCGAGCAGCGCCCAGCCGCGAACTCGAAGCGACCTCACAAACCTCAATTTGGTTCCTTCCCCCAAGCCCCGAGACGAGCAACGGCAACGGCCCCATCACGCAATGATTCTGTCATCCAAGCGTTATCAAAACGGTAACCGTGCGGCACGCGATCGTCTATAGAACCTTTGCTGCACTGCCACCGTAAGACTCCGGATATTTGCAAAGTGTGGCGCAAATATCGGCCAGCGCAGGTTCCCTGCCTGGGAACTGCGCAAAACCACGCATATGATTGCGGCAGTCGCCCATGAAGCACTCACCTCGCATCTCGCGTCATGTTCCGACTGCGCCAGCGCGGCGCTGCGGCTGCCGCGCAATGCCGGCCGCGCGCTGATCTGGATCTACCGGCACACGCTGTCGCCGCTGGTCGGCTACAACTGCCGGCATCTGCCGACCTGCTCGGTCTATGGCGACGAGGCGATCGAGCGGTTCGGACTGTGGGGCGGCGGCTGGATGACGCTGGCGCGGCTGTTGCGCTGCCAGCCCTGGGGCACGTCGGGCATCGACAACGTGCCGTCCGCAAAGCCGCCAGGCGCGCGCTGGTATCTGCCGTGGCGCTACGGCCGCTGGCGCGGCGTCAACGCGGCATAGGATTTCCGGACCAAGGCCGCGCCGATGTTGCGCTGCTTTCAAGCCAATCGCGCATTGCTGCTGCGCGCGGAACCGGCGGTTCCCCATCCGCATTGATTTGTTGTCCGCAGGGAGGACAACAATGCGCTGGAAAATCAGCCACCACGGTCACGATCCCAGACAGATCGACCTGCTCGCCGTGCTCGCCCTTCTCATCGCCATCATCGCCGCCTGGCAATATTTCGAAGGCGGCGGCGAACCCCAAAGCACCACGGCCTTCATCGAGCCGAGCCAAAGCGTGCGCTGGTAGCTAGCGCCAGAAGAAGAAGCCGCTCCGCGGCTGCGGCCCCACGTCCGCCGGCGGTCGCGGCTTTTTCGGACGTGGCGGCCGCGGCGGCGGCTCGGCCGATGACGTCGTCTCGGGCCGGCCGAGCCGTCGTCCGGCAGCCTGACCGACAGCAGCAAATTCGATTCATTCGTGCGCCAGCGATAGCCGATGCCGAAATCGATCGGCTCCGCGCGCCTGAACAGCTCGGCATAGGACTCCTGATATCGTCCCGGGAATTCGTCGATCGGTCCGTCATAGCGGCCGAACGGGAAGAAGCGCCATTTCTTCGGGCTGTAGTAGTGAAGCGGAACGCCGGAATCGTCCTGGATGATGGTGGCGCTGTTGGCGAGGATGTAGTCGCGCACCGTGGTGAAATTGCCGGAGTGCAGCAGATAGGACGCGCTCTTGATCAGGCTGTTGCCGGGCGCCAGCGTCGAACAGAATTTCAGGAAGCCGCTGCTCTTGACGCCGGAATTGGAAAGATCGGTCGAGAAATAATACAGCGTCTTTTCCACGCCGTCGGCGCCGGCGAAGATGATGCGCGCGCCGCGCACGGCGTTCGGTCCGGGATTTTCGTTGCCGAAATACGCAGCCCCCTTGTCGTCGAGCGCGACCGGCGTGACGCTCTGGATGGTCTTGCCCGAGCGCGCCAGGAACACATAGAGCACCGGCAAGGTGCCGTTGATCTGGCCGGCATGCAGATCGGTCTTCATCTGCTTGGTGATGAAGAAGCTGAAGCTCAGGATCGAACTCAGCGAGCGTTCGACGTTGTAGAGCGCGGCACCGACGCCGCCGCGCGGCAATTTCGCCAGATCCGGCACCGAGCCCGGCGGCTCCAGCGCGCTCAGCACATAGGTCGTCGCCTTCGAATAGAACGCGTTGGCGTAGAGGAAGTCCGGCCCGGAGAACATGTAGAACATGGTCGGACGCGGGGCGGCCAGATGGGCCTCCGACCAGGCGCGGATCTTCGACAATTGCCGCTGCTCGAGCTGCGCGAACGCGGTGTCGAAGAATTTGGCGTGGCGCTGCCAGGCCGGATCCTTCGTCAGCGGCGTCAGCGGCGAGTCCGCCGACGGCATCATGCCGGCGAGAAACTTTGCGGTGTCGTCGGCGGTTGCGGTGTCGGCGGCACGCGCGGCGTGAAAGCCGCAAACAGCATCGCGGCCACAAGCGTCGCCATTTTCACGTAAGAAAACATCTTCATTCGCGGCCCGCGGATGCGGCGACGACGCCCTGATCTGCCCGCTTGCGGAAAACGGCGTAGATCAAAAGTCCTGAGATCATGATCAAGATACCAAGCACCGACTGCAGCGGCCGTTCGGTCAAAAGATAGTACATCATGAAGCCGGTCACGAGCAGGAAAACCACCGGGGTGACCGGGTATCCCCAGGCGCGATAGGGCCGCGGCAGGTCGGGGTGGGTGATGCGCAGCTTGATGACGCCGAGCACGGTGAAGAACGAGCAGAACAGCAAGGCGAACTGGATGAATTCGAGCACCTTCTCGAAACTGCGCGTGAACAGCATCAGGCTTGCGACGGCGAGCTGAAACAGGATGGCATAGGCCGGCGCGCCGCCGCTCGAGCGGCGCGCGAACAGGCGCAGCACCGGAATGTCCTCGCCCATGGTCATCATGACGCGCGGCCCGATCCACATCATCGCGCTGATCGAGGAGATCAGCCCGATGCAGATCATGGCGCCGACGATGCGGCCGCCGATCTCGCCGAAGATGTAGCTGCCGGAGACGCGGGCGACGTCGAGCTGGCCGGCCAGCTTGTCGATCGGCGCCGTGTGCAGGAACACCGCGTTCAGCGCCACATACAGCACCAGCACGATCAGCGTCCCCGCCAGCATCGCGCGCGGCACGTTGCGCTCCGGCTGGTGCATCTCGCCGATGATGTAGGTCGCGGCATTCCAGCCCGAGAACGAATACATCACGAACACGAGGCTGATCGCGAACGGCGCGCGAGGATATGGGTGAAGTCGGCAGAGGATGGCGCAAACGACACCGGCTGCGGCATCGCGATGACGAAGCCGGCGACCAGGAAGGCCACGATCAGCACCACCTTGAGGATGGTCGCGATCAGTTGGAACGTGCTGGAGTGCCGGACGCCCGTCAGCTGCACCAGCGACACCAGCCAGACCACGCCGATCGCGAGCGCCATCGGCGGCGCGTCCGGCAGCACCGACTTGCCGTATTCGCCGAACGCCATCGCGGCCAGCGCCACCGGCGCGGCGAAGCCGACGGTCGCCGATACCCAGCCCGCCACAAAACCGAAGGCCGGATGAAAGGCCCGGCCGAGGAAGTTGTACTCGCCGCTCGAGCGCGGAAACATCGCGCCGAGTTCGCTGTAGGAAAACACCCCGCACAGCGCGACGACGCCGCCGACCGTCCATAGCAGCAGGATCGAGAAGCCTGACGGGATGTCCTTGACCTGAAAACCGAGGCTGGTGAAGACGCCGACGCCGACCATGTCGGCAACGACGATGGCAATCGCCACCATGACCGAAACCGTCGATCCGCCGCCGGGGCGCGGGCCGGACCAAGCCGCGCTTCCCGTTTCTGATGCCGCCATATCGGACCGTACCTTCAGCGCCGCACGCCTGAACCCTCATGGTGCAGGCTGGTGCCGCGCAGTTCAAGCAGCGTTAACAATGATTTAAAGCAAACTTCGATTTAGGTATCTAAATACCAATATCGGCCATTCGATCCCTTCCAATGCACTGAGACAATGCGAAAACATGATGGCAGGCCCACAATCACGACACGATTGGGTGGTCTTTTTAGGGGGCTTCCGGATGGGGAGTAATTTTCCGGAGGCTTAACGTCGCCTAAACGCGAGCGCGCTACGCCGGTTAACGTAGCTGTTGGGGCAGTGGGTGGATGGTCGGAGCGGATCCGAAATTCCAGATACGTGATGCTGCGCACCGGGTGATTTCCCCGGATACGCGGCGTCGTGCCCAACCCCGTCCTGGCGCTGGGTCGCCGTCGCCTCGCTTTTTGTGCCGCTGTCCTTCGTTCTGGTTCAATGCGGCAAGGCGCCGAGCGCCGGAATGCTGGCCGCGAACTCGCAAGGCGCCGGCCATGCCGCCAGGCGACAGTTTCGAAGACCGCTTCCCGACACCGCAATTCGCCGACCGTTTCCCGACCGCGGGCGAGAGCCTGATCCAGCGCCAGGTCCAGAACCAGGTCGCCGCTGGCGCCGCCCCCGCCAAAAGTACCGACCGAGCGCGTCAGGGTGGCGTCGCTGGCGCCGACGCTCACCCTGCCGAAGCAGACCGAGCGCGAAGACCTGACCACGCTGGTCAGCATGAAATCCTCCGCCTTCCCCTATTACGGCAGCAATCCGCGCTCCGAAGCGCCGTTCCTCAACATCTCCAAGGGCGAACGCAACGGCCATCGCAGCTATGGCGGCCGGGTCTATTGGCAGGACGAGACCTACAACGACAGCCGCGTGCTGGTGCACGTGCCCGAGACCTTCGATGCCCGCAAGCCGGGCGTGATCGTGGTGTTCTTCCACGGCAATGGCGCGACGCTGGAGCGCGACGTCCGCGACCGCCAGATGGTGCCGCAACAGATTTCGGATTCCGGCGTCAACGCCGTGCTGCTGGCGCCGCAGCTTGCGGTCGATGCCGCCGATTCCAGCGCCGGCAAATTCTGGCAGCCCGGCGGCTTCAAGCGCTTCCTGGATGAATCGGCCAGCCACCTCGCCCGCCTCACCGGCGATCCCAAATCGGCGCAGGCCTTCGCCAACATGCCGGTCGTGATCGTCGGCTATAGCGGCGGCTTCCTGCCGACCGCCTGGAGCCTCGACGTCGGCGGCGTCACCAACCGCGTCCGCGGCGTGTTCCTGCTCGATGCCGTCTATGGCGAACTGGACAAGTTCGCCACCTGGATCGAGAAAAACCGTTCCGGCTTCTTCGTCAGTTCCTATACCCGCTACACCAAGCGGCGTGACCACGAACTGATCGAGATGCTGCGCGACAAGGGCATCGCCGTCTCCGAAGACATGGACGGACCGCTGCGGCCCGGCAGCGTGGTGTTCGTGCAGACGCCCGATGGCGTCACCCATCGCAACTATGTGACGCAGGCCTGGACCGAGCATCCGGTCAAGGACGTGCTGGTCAAGATGGCGGCGACGCCGTCGCTGACCCGACTGGCCAGCGCGCCCTCGGCAACGAGCCGATAATCAGCGTCATATTGGCGCTGCCACATCGCCCTCACCTTCCCATCATACCGCTGAATCGCAATTGTGATGTTGATGGCCGCGCGATTTGCAGCCCGCAGCATTGTTCGACATCGGTCCGCGCCATAGGGTGCAGCGGTGTGGGGACACAACTTTCCGAAGGATGGGGTTTTGCAGGAAGGCTTATACAAGGTTGAATTTCATACAGTTCATGGAACCGGCACCGGCGTGGTCTACGCCGTCGGCGGCAAACTCCGGGGCGGCAATTCGGCGTTCGCGTTCATCGGCAGCTACACCGACAAGGGCGACGGCATTCAGGTCAAGGTCACGACGCAACGTCACAACCCCGACCCGGCCTTCAAGCCGCTGTTCGGCATCGACATGATTACGTTGACGCTGAAGGGCGCCGACGACGGCAGCATGGTCGACTTCGAAGGCACCGCGATGCAATTGCCGGGCGTCACCTTCAAGGCCACCCTGACGCGGATATCGGATTAGGAAGCGCCAAGCGCCTTCGGCCTGGTCACGACCACCATCATCAGTGCGAGTGCGACAAGCCGGCCCCGACATGGCCGGTGGGTTGCAGGCGATCGTGCGTGTAGAGCAGGCCGCCGATCGCGGAGCCAACGGCCTGCCCGACATCCCGGTATGACCCCCGATTTTCTTGATATTGCCCGATTGCAGGCGCCGAATCCCCTGCTATACCGCCTGTTCCCGCTTACCTGCGCTCGTTCGCAGGAGTGAGCTTCAGGAGACCAAAATGTCTGACCAGAATACACCCGCATCGGGATTCCAATTTGGCCTTGCGAATTTGAAACCGGCCGAACCCCAGATGAAAGTCGTCCTCACCTTCCCCGACGGCGCCAGGCGCGAATATCCCAAGGACATTACCGGGCTCGAGATCGCCAAGGGCATCTCGCCGTCGCTGGCCAAGCGCACGGTGGCGATGGCGCTCGATGGCGTGGTCGCCGATCTCAACGACCCGATTTCGAGCGACGCCAAGCTCGAACTGATCAACCGCGACGATCCCCGCGCGCTGGAATTGATCCGGCATGACGCGGCACATGTGCTGGCCGAAGCGGTGCAGGCGCTGTGGCCGGGCACGCAAGTGACCATCGGCCCGGTGATCGAGAACGGGTTCTATTACGACTTCTTCCGCAACGAGCCGTTCACGCCGGAGGATTTCGCCGCAATCGAAAAGAAGATGCGCGAGATCGTCGCGCGCGACAAACCGTTCACCAAGGAAGTCTGGTCGCGCGAGAAGACAAAGCAGGTGTTCCGCGACAAGGGCGAGGCGTTCAAGGTCGAACTGGTCGACGCCATTCCCGGCGACGAGCCGATCAAGATCTATTATCAGGGCGACTGGTTCGATCTCTGCCGCGGCCCGCATATGACGTCCACGGGCAAGGTCGGCAATGCGTTCAAGCTGATGAAGGTCGCGGGCGCCTATTGGCGCGGCGACAGCAACAATCCGATGCTGACGCGGATCTACGGCACGGCCTTCGCCAAGCAGGAAGACCTCGACCTCTATCTGAAGCAGATCGAGGAAGCCGAGAAGCGCGACCACCGCAAGCTCGGCCGCGAGCTCGATCTGTTCCACTTCCAGGAAGAAGGTCCGGGCGTGGTGTTCTGGCACGCCAAGGGCTGGACCATCTTCCAGGCGCTGATCGCCTATATGCGCCGCCGCCTGACCGGCGATTACAGCGAGGTCAACGCGCCGCAGATCCTCGACAAGTCGCTGTGGGAGACCTCGGGCCATTGGGACTGGTACCGCGAGAACATGTTCGCGGCGCAGTCGGCCGGCGACGAGGCCGAGGACAAGCGCTGGTTTGCGCTGAAGCCGATGAACTGTCCCGGCCATGTGCAGATCTTCAAGCACGGCCTGAAGAGCTATCGCGACCTGCCGTTGCGTCTGGCCGAATTCGGCGTGGTGCATCGCTATGAGGCCTCGGGCGCGATGCACGGCCTGATGCGCGTGCGCGGTTTTACGCAGGACGACGCGCATGTGTTCTGCACCGAAGCGCAGCTCGCGGAAGAGTGTCTCAAGATCAACGATCTTATTCTCTCGACCTATTCGGATTTCGGTTTTGACGGCGAACTCACCGTAAAACTTTCGACGCGGCCGGAGAAGCGCGTCGGCACCGACGAGATGTGGGATCACGCCGAACGCGTGATGGCGACCGTGCTGGCGGAAATCCAGGCCTCAGGCAGCAACCGCATCAAGACCGCGATCAATCCCGGCGAAGGCGCGTTCTACGGGCCGAAATTCGAATACGTGCTGCGCGACGCCATCGGCCGCGACTGGCAGTGCGGCACCACGCAGGTCGACTTCAATTTGCCGGAACGGTTCGGCGCGTTCTACATCGACGCCGACGGCTCCAAGAAGGTGCCGTGCATGGTGCATCGGGCGATCTGCGGCTCGATGGAGCGCTTCATCGGCATCCTGATCGAGCATTACGCCGGCAATTTTCCGCTCTGGCTGGCGCCGGTGCAGGCCGTCGTCACCACCATCACCTCCGAAGGCGACGAATACGCCAAGGTGGTCGCGGCGGCTGCGCGACGCGCCGGGCTGCGCGTCGAGATCGACCTGCGCAACGAGAAGATCAACTACAAGGTCCGCGAGCATTCGCTGGCGAAAATCCCGGCGCTGCTCGTGGTCGGCAAGAAGGAAGCCGAGAGCCATTCGGTCTCGATCCGACGGCTCGGCAGCGAGGGCCAGACGGTGATGCCGACCGACGAGGCGATCGCCGCGCTGGTCGAGGAAGCCACCCCGCCGGACGTCAAGCGCGCGCGGCTCGAGACCTGATGACCGAGGAACAGGAGCTTCCGGCGTATCCGATCCGGGCCTACCAGCTGATCCCGGATCCCAATCAGCCCCATGTGGTGGCGCTGGCGATCGAGACCGATCAGGGCCACAGCCTGTTCCTGGCGACGCGGGAGATTCTGGAAGATCTCGGCAAGGATTTGCTGGAGCGGGCGGCGAAGATGCCGGCGAAGCCGGCGTCTGCCGACAAGCCATGACCGCATCACAATCGGTCTAAACTGGCTTTCACCGGCCTCGTTGGCTTCCTATCTCCGTGATAGCCAATTGCCCGAACCATTCCGACGAAAGAGACCCTCGTGCCTGACGCCCTTGAACTCCTGAAAATCCGACGCTCGGTCAAGCCGCGCGAGATGAACGGCCCCGGCCCCACCGCCGACGAACTCGACACCATCCTGACCATCGGCTCGCGGGTGCCCGACCACGGCAAGCTGACGCCGTGGCGCTTCATCGTGTTCGAAGGCGAGGCCCGCGCCCGGGCCGGCGACGTCATCGCGCAGGTGTTCGCGCGGAAGAATCCGGGGGCGCCGGCGACCGATGTCGAGGTCGAGAAGCGCCGCCTGATGGACGCGCCGCTGGTGATTGCGGTGGTGAGTTTTACAAAGCCGCATCCAAAAGTGCCGGCGTGGGAGCAGGAATTGTCCGCGGGCGCCAGCGCCATGAACATCGTCACCGCGGCAACCGCGCTCGGCTACGGCGCCAACTGGCTCACCGGCTGGTTCGCGTTCGACCGCGACGTGCTCGAGGGGCTCGGCGTGAAGGCGGACGAAAAGCTCGCCGGCTTCATCCATATCGGCACGCCGGGCAAGCCCGTCGAGGACCGTCCGCGCCCGGCGCTCTCGGAAATCGTGACGCGGTTTTAAAGCGTCCTCATCCTGAGGAGCCGCGAAGCGGCGTCTCGAAGGATGGCTACAGCAGGGCCTCATGGTTCGAGACGCGCGAAGACGCGCTCCTCACCATGAGGGATTAAATCACCGCGCGACGACCTCGACCTCGCCGTCGACGCCGTTGACGACGTTGAACGGCCGCTCGAACACCTTGCCTTCGTTCTTGGCGATGGCGCGGTATTCGCCTTCGGACAGCACCACGCGCGGGAACGCGCCGATCGATTCCTTGATGACGTCGCCGCCCGGCGTGATGACCGACCATGCGGTGTTGGCCAGCGCCTCGCCGCCCTTGTCGCTGACCAGTTTCAGCGTGATGACCGCGGCGCGATGGGTGACGATCACGTCCGTCAGCTTGCTGGCCTGCACGCGGATGTCGGAGCGCACCACCGAATTGGCGTCGCCGTAATTGGAGATGATGTAGTAGGTCCCCTCCGGCAGCAGCGCGACGTCGCCGGCGGCGACGTTGGGCACCAGCGAAGTGCGTTCCGCGCCGTCGAACTGGCTGCCTTTATAGATCGCGAACGAAATCTGGTTCGGCGGGATCTTGCTGGTGCCGACCCGGCCTTCGATGCGCAGCCCACCGGCCGGAAGCACGAAGGATTCGCGGTCGGTTTCCGACTTCAGGCTCACCGTGCGCACCGCGCTGACGAGACCAAGCGCGACATGGACGACGTAATTGCCCGGCGGCAGCACGATGTTCGGGGTGGCACCGCGCTCCTCGCGGATCAGCTTGAAGGTGCCGGTATCGTCGGGCTTGTCGGCGAACACCCGCCACACCAGCCCGTTATTGATGACCGGTAAATCCTTGCCGTAGCGCGCCGTCAGCGACAGCACCGCCTGCCCTGCGGTCGAGGCGCCCGGTGGCGGTGCCGCCGGCGGCACGGTCGCGATCGAGGGCGGCACGATCGACGGCTGCGCGATGGTCGGCTGGGTCAAGGTCGGCGGCAGGCTCGGCAGCGAGCCGGAGGGCGGCGCCAGATTCAACGCAGGGCCGCCAGGGGCGTCCGGAATCGATGACGGCGGCACCGGCGGCGGACGGTCGGAGAACATCTGGGCCGAAACGGCGCCCGGAATCAGCAACGCCAGCGCAAGCGCCAACCGCGGGAAAAGCCGCATTGCGCCCCCGCCGCCACCGAACCGGTCACCCCGTGAAGTCATGGCCATGCTTTTCACCGAAAACGCGGCAAATTCAAGCCTCTGAAGCGGGCCAAACGGCCCCTTTGGCCTGGAACCGGCCTGACGAGCCGCTGTTAATGCTGCGGTCGTGGTCCAGTCATATTCTCTGCTTAAGGCCGATTTCGCCGGGCATAAACCATCCGTACGGAATTCATCGGAAGGATTATGGCGGGCCCACGCCGCGGCGAATATCGTTGAGCCGCAGGAGAGTATTTAGTGCTGGATAACTGGATGGGCCGCGGCCAAAAGGGCTCCGACGGCCTCGACAAGGTAGGGCTTGGCACGGTCCGCCGGCCGGTGATCGGCCTGGCGCTCGGCGGAGGTGCTGCGCGCGGCCTTGCCCATATCGGTATCATCAAGACGCTCGCCGCACACGGCATCATGCCCAATGTCGTGGTCGGGACTTCGATGGGTGCCGTGGTCGGCGGCGCCTTTGCCTCGGGGCAGATCGATGCGCTGGAGCAATGGGCGCGCGGCCTGCAGCCGCGCAATATTTTCGGCTATCTCGATATCCGCCTCAACGGCTCCGGCCTGATCGGCGGCGCCAAGCTCGCCGCCGAGCTCGAGGCGACGATGGGCCAGGGCCTGATCGAGGATCTGCCGGTGAAGTTCGCCACGGTCGCGACCGAGGTGCGCACCGGCCACGAGATCTGGCTGACCCATGGCCGCATGGTGGACGCGATGCGCGCCTCCTACGCGCTACCCGGGATCTTCTCGCCGGTGCTGATCGGCGACCGCTGGCTGGTCGATGGCGCGCTGGTCAACCCGGTCCCGGTGTCGGCGGCGCGCGCGCTGGGTGCGGAGATCGTGATCGCCGCCAACCTCTCCAGCGACGTCTTTACCCATTCGACGACGATCTATTCCCACGGCCCGTCCGCGGACGGTTCGGTCGTCGGAGCGCTGGATGCGGAAGCAGCTCCGCCGAAGCGCGGCATCGGCAAATTCTTTTCCGCCGAGCGCACCATGAAGCGCGAGTTCTTCGGTGGCGGTGGGCGGCCCGGCATCTCCACCGTGATGGTCGACGCCTTCAACATCATGCAGGACCGCATCACCCGCGCCCGGCTTGCCGGCGATCCGCCCGATTTGTTGATCTCGCCCCGCGTCGGCCAGATCGGCTGGTTCGATTTTCACCGCGCCGATGATTTGATCGCGCATGGCGCACGCGCGGCCGAGCGCGCGATCGACTCGATCCAGGAAGCGATCCACATTCTGGCGCCGCAGGCGGCTGGGCCCGACAAGGAATAGGTAGCGTTTTCAAGCGAAGTGGAGCCGGTTCGCATAGCAATCAAGTTTACGCAGATTGCGTAGACTTATCTGCGCAGAAAACGCGTCAGAATAAAAAGCTCAGGCGGTCTTGATGTAGTCGCGCAGCGCTTCCTGCTCGGTCTCGTATTCCCTGACCCGCCATTTGACGATGTCGCCGATCGAGATCAGCCCGACCACCTTGCCGTCCTCGACCACGGGCAGATGCCTGAACTTGCCGAGCGTCATCATTTCCATGATGCCGCTGACGGTGTCGGCCTGCCGGCAACTGACGACCTTGCGCGTCATGCTGGCGCTGACGGGCTCGTCCAGCACTTTGGCGCCACGCTCGCCGAGCACGCGGACGATGTCGCGCTCGGACAGGATGCCTTCGAGGCGGCCCTGGCTCATGACAAGCACGGCGCCGATCTTGCGCTCGCCGAGGATTTTTACCGCGGCCGCGAGCTTGGCGTCCGGCTCGACGCTCAGGATCTGATGGCCTTTGGTATCGAGAATTGCACGTACCGTCATTGTCGTCTCCCTGAATCGGTTCGGCCCCTGAGGGGCTCGACTTGTTCGCGAGTCTTCAATCAACAGTTCCGCGCCGCGTTAGATTCAGGCGCGTTCAACTGGCGCGGCTGCCATGCCTGGCAGCGGGCTCTGTCGTGCGTCACGACATATGCTTTGTCGTGCGTCACGACATCTCAAGATGATGAATGAAATCGCCCCGCGCCGCAAGCGGCGATCAGTCGCTGGCAGTTCCGTCCGGCGATGACGCATCCGCAGCATCGGCATGCGCCCGCGGCACCGGGTCGAACAGCGAAAACAGCATCAGCCCGGCGAGAAAGCCGCCGATATGCGCCTGCCAGGCGACGCTGCCGCCATCGAGGCCGATCGCAATCGATCCGACGCCGAAGATGATGTTGACGCCGAACCAGACGCCGAGAAATCCCAGTACGCGACTATCACGCAACGCACGGGTCAGCGACAGCGCCGGAACCTTCGCCGCTTCATCCGCATCGCCGCGATTGAAGGAGAGAAAGCTTCCCTTCACGAAGGCAAAGCGAATGGCGGCCGCCATCGTGCCGGACACCGACGCCGAAGCGCCGATCATCGGCGCAATGGCGTGTTCATGGGTGAGCAGATGCGCGAGCGCGCCGGCCGCGGCCGTCACCGCCATGAACAGGTAAAACCTGAAAGCCCCGAAGCGGCGCGCCAGCGCGCTGCCGAACGGCAACAGCCACAGCACATTGAAACCGATATGGCTGAGATTGGCGTGCAGCAGCGAATAGCTGACGAAGGTCCAGACTTTTGCGCCGGCGCCGCCGGGAAAGGTGATGTCGAGCAGCGTCGAATCGTAGCGCTTCGGAATGAAACCGAACACGTCGATGGTCCAGCTTTCGAGTTCCGGCGGCAGCAGCACGCGCAAATGAATGACCGCGATCAGCGCGACATAGGCCGTCAGCGCACCCGGCAAGGTCAGGATCGGCTCTCGCGGCGGATCCTGCGGCAGATCGAGGGGAGACTCAGGCGGGGATTGCAAGGGGGCCAGGACCTCAGGCGGTGGCTTTGGGGAGCATTCGACCCAGATAGGCGGCTTTGCCCGCCCTGTGCAAGTGCACAAACGAGATCAGCTTCGGAGCTATGGGCGAGCGAGCAGCAAGCGGCGCTGCACCGCGTCCGGGACACGGAGTCCCGGAGACCATCTCGTGTCCCGGACGCGGTGCGGCGCGGAGCGATGCGACGCAGAGCCGGGACCCATCTCGGTCGTTACGAATTGAGTTGATCGGTCAGGTCGCGCCAATCCGGATTGAGGCTCTCAATCAATTCGATCTTCCAGGCCCGCCGCCAGCGCTTCATGGCATGTTCCCTCGCGCGGGCTTCGAGAACGGAGTTCAAACGCTTCGAAATAGACGAGCCGATCGACGCCATATTGTCGGGTAAAACCGGGAATGAGTTTAGCTTTATGCTCGGCGACGCGGCGGGCGAGGGCGAGGTTATTGGTGACACCGATGTAGAGGGTGTCGTTTCGTTTGCTTGCGAGGATGTAGACGAACAACGCTGTGTCCATGCAGCTTCACCAGTGCGGGCGTGGGCTGGACACAGTTTTGCAAAATCAACGAGGCCTGCCAATTCCTGTCGGTCCCGGCTCTGCAGTGCACCGCCAAGGGCGCTGCACTGCGTCAGGGACACGAGCCCCGGGGACCATCTCATGTCCCGGACGCGGTGCAGCGTGAAACGCTGCTCCGCAGAGCTCAGATGCGCAATTGCGCATCGGGGGACCCACACTCTGGTGATGAGACAAAGAAAAAGGGAGGATGCTGAGAACATCCTCCCTCATTGTGCCGATCTTTTCGCGCCCCTGGAGTGTTGGGGAAACATCCCCACCCCTCCCCGCGCGATGACCAAACTGTTTGACGCCACCTGTGTACTGACCGCGCTGGTAACCTGGAGATAACCCGGCGCGATCTGATGCGTTCCACTCTACGCAGCCGATGCCGCGATCGCCAAGCTCGTAGTTAATTTAACGTTAACAACGCAAAGCCGCCGCGAAAGCCGCCAAACCACGTCGGCGGCATGGACGCTGCAAAGCCTGTCCTGCACAACAAACAAGGGAATGCGCGTGCGCAAAATCGGGACAGGTGTGTCCCGGCGAGCCACGAGCAGGGGCAAGGCGTCAGAATGAAACATCCATCGAGCCGCGCGTTTTTCGCTTATTGGGACGCAAAACGCGGCGATGCGCGGGCACCGGACCGCAGCGAGATCGAGCCCGGCGCGGTCCGCGAGCTGCTCGGCGATATCTTCGTCCTCGCCTATGACAATGAGGCAGGCTACCCGTTTCGGGTCGCCGGCACCCGGCTCTCGGCCCTGCTCGGCCGCGACGCCAAGGATCTGAGCTTCTCCGCGTTGTTTACACCCGAGGCCCGCCGCGAGATCGAGGACGTCATCACGTACGTCGCCGAGGAAATGCTGGCCGCCGTCGCCGGCATCACCGCAACCTCGCAGGACGGCCGCGTTGCGCATCTGGAATTGCTGCTGCTGCCGTTCAACCACCGTGCGCACGCGCCGGTGAGCATGACCGGCCTGCTGGCGCCGTTCGAGACCGATCTCGGCACGCTGAAGGATTTCAAGCTGACGTCGTGGCGCTATTTGCACCGGCCGCAGAAATTCGTGCCCCGCGCTTTGCGCAAGCTCGCGATCGCGCGCGGCTTCATGGTGTATGAAGGCCTGCGTTAAGGACGCGAACCGCCTGGCGACGACGTTGCCGCCTCGGCGGCAAAATCCGGCCGCTCCAGCAGCCAGGCGATGCCGAAGCCGGCCACAAGGCCCCAGAACGCGGCACCGACGTTCAACAACGGCACATCGGCGACGGTAACCAGGAAAGCCGCAAGCGCGCCGAGCGAGAAGCGCGCCTTGAACGCGGTGACAAAGGCCGTCTGCAAGACGCGCAGCATGGCGAGCCCCGCGAGACCCATCACCAGGGATTTCGGCGAAACCAGCAGCAACCGTGTGAAGGTCGGCGCCAGCAGTCCAAACATCAGTGCCAGACCGCCGACGAACATGGCGCCGGTGTAGTGGCGCTTTGGCTCGCCACTCGAGACCACGATGGCGTTGGTCGGTCCCGTCAGGCACGTACTCACCCCACCGACGATGGCTGCGATCACCGAGCCGATGCCGCAGGCCATGGTGACGGCATTGACCGGTGGCGCCTGCCCGGCCGATCTCAGCACCGCAAAACCCTGACCGTTCTGCACGACGAGAACCGTGATCGCGAGCGGCACGACGAGTTCGACCATGGCCGCAACCGACCAGACGGGGGTCTGGATCACCGGACGGATCAGTTCAATCTGAAGCGCTGCCGTGCCGTCAAACCGGCCGAACAGGATCGTCGTCACGGCGCCGACCAAGAGCGCCCCGATGATCGGCGGGAGGAACCGGCCAAGGCGCGGGGCCGCCGACAGGATCAGCCAGATCGCGACCATCGGTCCGACAATGGCCGTGTCGGCAAAAACCGCACGAACCAGTTCAAGGCCAAAACGCAGGAAAACCCCGGCGACCATTCCCATCACGATCGGCATCGGGACCAGTTGCATGACACGCTTGACCCAGCCGCTCAGGCCCAACACCAGCATCAGGAGGCCGGTCGCGTAGAACGCACCGATCACTTCCGGAAACGTCAGATGGGTCAGCGAGGGACCGACGATGACGGTACCGGGAATGGTCCAGAAGAAAATCAGCGGCTGACGGTAGAGCCAACTGAACGTGAGCGTAATCAGGCCATTGAAAAAGAACACGCCGAAAATCCAGGACGCAATCTCCCGTTCGGAGAGTCCTCCGTTCGAGCCGACCGCAAGAATGATCGCCACCGGCCCGGTCACGGCAAACAGCCAGCCAATGAAACCATTCGATGCGTAAAGGATGCCGAAATCCGAAATAGTCCGCCCGATACCGGGGGGTCGCTCCGTCGGTCGTTCGATCTGTGTGAGCATCAACGCGGCGCGTGCCAGCTTTCCAAAAAGTTATGGGAGATGTGGATCCGGGTAGAACCCGTTGCGAAAGTCTGCGCCAAAAAAATCAGCGCCCGCTGAAATCTTGCGGGGCGCTTTTCAAGAAACGCATTACGTCCTTCCAGCGCGTCTTCAGAGGTGCGGATGGCCGCCTGCGTCTCGATCTCGCGGCGGAACTGGTCGGCATAGGTGGCGTGTTCGCTGTCGTCGATCAGTTTCCGTGTCGCAACCAGCGCACGGGTCGGACCGGACGCGAGCTTGCGCGCCAGCGCCAGCGCGCCTTCGCGAAGTGACCCGTCGTCGAACACTTCCCGGACCAAGCCCCACTCCTTGGCGAGCTCCGCCGAGAGCGGTTCGTTCGTCATCATCAATTCCAGCGCGCGCTGCCGGCCGACCAGGCGCGGCAGCAGCCAGGTCGAACCGAGATCAGGCACCAGCGCGATCCGGCTGAACACCTGGATGAAGCTGGCCGAACGCGCTGCCACGATCATGTCGCCGGCCATCGCGAGGCTAAACCCGCCTCCCGCGGCAACGCCATTGACCGCCACCACCACCGGGACGCGGCATTCGCGCAACGCCCGAAATGCCGGCCAGTAATAACGCATCACCCCAGCCGCGATGTCGTCGCCCAGGATTTGCGCCGCTTTCAGGTTTTGACCGGAGCAAAAGCCGCGGCCGGCGCCGGTCAGGACCAGTGCCCGGATCCCCGGGTCATCGGTCATTTCGCGGATGGCGCTCGCAAGATCGCCCAGCAGATCGGGGGTCATCGCATTCAGGCTCGCCGGCTCATCCAGCGTCAGCACGCCCACGGCATCCTCGCGTTCCCGCTTCACTCCCGGCATCTGATCCTCCGTCCGACATTTTTGGCCGGCCCGCTTCGGGGCCCGGCATTAAGCATGATGGTACCGAAACAACGCACTGACAAACAATCGCTTTCGGCAGACTTGACCGAAAACCGGCTTTCCCGGGATACTTGGCCCATTGGACGAGAGCGATGTTTGAGATCAGTATTTTTTGCGTCATTTTGCTGGCGATATCCTATTGGGTGGTCCTCTTTCTGATGGGCCGTCGCGAGGACGTGTTGCATGGCGAGTTCGTAAAGAAGGCCGATGCCCCCGCGGAGGAGCCCGCGCGGTCGGTGTTTCCCGAGCCGCCGGCTCAGATCGTCTTCCCGAAAAGGCCCGTGATAGCCGATAAGCCTGTCATCGCCGCGAAGCCTCTGATCTCCGAGAAGCCCGGCATCACCGAAATCTCCGTTCAAGCCATGGTTGCGGAGAAGCCTGCGCGTGCCGCAGCCCAGGAGCAGCCGGCGTTCCGGCCCGAACGGCTGGAGTCGCTGCTGAACTCGATCAAGCAGGACCTCAATCAACTGGTACAGAAGTAACCGAGCCTCGCGGCTGACGCTCGCACCGGTTCGACGACACGCGCGACAATTCTTGGCAGCAGCTTGGGGAGCGAAGCGTTGCAAAATCGCTGGGGCATTCTGGCCGTGCTGTTCGTGGCCCGCGCGACCATGGCATTCCAGTTTCAAAGCGTGGCCGCGGTAGCACCCCTGCTCGATAGCGCGTTCGGCGTCAGCATTGCCGACATCGGCGTCCTGATCGGACTGTACTTTGCGCCGGGGATTGCGCTGGCGTTGCCGGGCGGCGCGATCGGCGCGAGGTTCGGCGACAAGAAAACGGTGCTGGGCGCGCTGGCGTTGATGCTGGCCGGAAGCCTCGCCATGGCGCTCGGCTCGTCCTGGAGCGTTCAGATCGGCGGACGGCTCATTGCCGGCGCCGGCGGCGTGATCGTCAGCGTTCAGCTGACGAAGATGCTGACCGACTGGTTTGCCGGCCGCGAGATCGCGACCGCGATGGCGATCCTGGTCAATTCATGGCCGGCCGGCATCGCCGTCTCCCTGCTGACGCTGCCCCTGATCGGCACGCGCTGGGGCATCGGCGCGGTGTATCTGGCGGTGGGCGCATTCATCGCCTGCGCCATCGTGCTGCTTGCGCTGCTCTATTGTCCGCCTGCGGAGGTCGCAGCCGCATCGACCAGCAAGGTCCGTCTCGATCGTTCAGCCATTCTCGCCGTGATCACGGCCGGATTGATCTGGGGCCTGTTCAATATCGGCTTTGCCGTGATCTTCAGTTTCGGACCGACGATGCTGGTCGAACGCGGCTGGTCGATCGCATCAGCCGGATCCGCCATCAGCATCGTGTTGTGGCTCGCGGTGTTCTCCGTCCCGTTCGGCGGCTACCTCGCCGACCGGACCGGGCGTCCGCAAACCATCCTTGTCGTCGTCTTCGCTTGTCTTCGCTGCGCTGATGCTTCTGTTGCCACGCACGGACGCCGTGATCCTGATCGTTGTCCGCGCTTGGGCTGGTCAGCGGCCAGCCGGCCGGTCCGATCATGAGCCTGCCGGCAAAGGTCCTGCAGCCGGCGACGCGGGCGATCGGCATGGGCCTGTTCTTCACGATGTTCTATGCCGCCATGATGCTGGGTCCGGTGGTCGCAGGCTGCCTTCGCCAAATGGACCGGAAGTGCCGCCACCGCGTTCGACTTCGGCGCGGCGGCGATCCTGGTCTGCCCGCTGCTGCTGCTGGCCTTCAACCGGATTGCTGCGGTGCGACCGCAAGCCGCCGCGGGTGCCCATACTTGATGCAACCGCTGCTAACGCCTCGTTAACCCTGTCGGCCTTAGGGTCTTACCGACGCCTATGGACGGGCTGTCGGGTGGCGAAAATGTCGTTTGCGCAAAAGAAATCGAGTCTCCCGGTGGCCGAGGAGCGACGGCGCTTCCAGCGCGTCAAGGTCCACCTGCTCGGCCGCTACATGCTGCCGGACCGGCGCGAGTTTCCCTGCCAGATCATCAATATGTCGCCCGGTGGCCTCGCTCTGCTGGCGCCCGGCATCGGCAATGTCGGCGACCGCGTGATCGCCTATCTCGACCATATCGGCCGGGTCGAGGGCAAGATCACCCGCATCATCGACAACGGCTTTGCCATGACGGTGGGCGCGACCGCGCGCAAGCGCGACAAGCTCGCCGCCCAGCTCACCTGGCTCGCCAACCGCGATATCCTCAATCTGCCGGAAGACCGCCGCCACGACCGTATCGTGCCGCGCAACCCGATCGCGCTGCTCACGCTCGAGGACGGCAGCAAGATGACCTGCCGGATCATCGACCTGTCGCATTCGGGTGCCGCGATCGCCGCGGAAAACCGCCCGCCGCTGAAATCGCTGGTCATGCTGGGCAAGGTGCAGTCCCGGGTGGTGCGAAACCTCGAAGAAGGCTTCGCGCTCGAGTTCGTCCACGAGCAACTTCACGAGACGC
This sequence comes from uncultured Alphaproteobacteria bacterium, assembly GCA_963802535.1. GTDB lineage: Bacteria > Pseudomonadota > Alphaproteobacteria > Rhizobiales > Xanthobacteraceae > Bradyrhizobium. The sequence continues at coordinate 67,097 of CAWDJI010000001.1, forward strand.
TCGAAGAAGCGGTTACCGCGCGGTAAAGCGCCAGCCGCCTAAAATCCACTGATTTCACGGCCTCAAAAGGCGGCGTCCGCGGTGCGGATGCCGCCTTTTCGCTGTTTGGCGCCTGCCAAAGGCGGTTAACGCCGGGAACTTTTGCCGCGACTTGTTCCGATGCCGCAGCGCGCGGCGCGTTAATGCATAAAATTTGAATCAATTGCAGTTGTTTAAAGTTTTAGTCGAATTCGATTCAAGTATAGATCGAATTCGCCGCGCCTTTTACTTGTATTCGCGTCAAATGTACTTGGCTGACTTAGCGGCGGCGCAAAACCTTTGTGCGAAATGTGGTCCCAACAAGAAACGGGGGCCACAATGTTGTTCAGGGGACAGGGGAAGGGATTGGCGGTTGCCGCCATCCTGTTGGGGATGAGCGTCTCGACGAGCGTCCCGGCGAAAGCCGGCGACGCACTCTATGCCAGCCTTGGCGACACCACGCGTTCGCCGATCGGTTGGGTCGAATTCTGCGCCGAGAATCCCGGCGATTGCCGGGGCGGCGCGACACAGCCGCGCGACATCGTGATGTCGCAGACGGCGTGGCGGGATTTGGTGCGGGTCAACAAGTGGGTCAACGAGACCATCAAGCCGATCACCGACATGGATCATTGGGGTGTGGTCGAGAAATGGTCGTTGCCGACTGACGGTTACGGCGACTGCGAGGACTACGTGCTGCTGAAGCGCAAGATGCTGATCGACGCCGGCTGGCCGCGCGAAGCGCTGCTGATCACGGTGGTGCGCGACAAGAAGGGCGAAGGCCACGCGGTGCTGACGGTGAAGAGCGACAAGGGCGAGTTCGTGCTCGACAATCAGAACGAGAACGTCGTCGCCTGGACTGAAACTGGCTACCGCTTCGTCAAGCGGCAGTCGCAGAGCGATCCCAATGTGTGGGTCTCGCTCGGTGACAACCGCCCCGCGGTCGCTACTGCAAGCTCTCGCGATCGATAACGACAAAGGAATTTTAGGAACCCGCGACCCGGTCACATCCCCACCCCTCCCCGTCCCAGACCGGTTCGCGCGCGGCCAGCCATCCCCCAATGGCTGGCCGCAACTTTTTGTGGCGAACTCCGGTCAATTTAATGATTACGTACATTGGGGCGGACGATAGTCAGACTTGGGCCGATGTCGAAAGGTGCCCAACAGGAGACATCCGGGCTGGATCTGCACACTACGAGGCAATCCAACGTGCGAAGCGCGGCGATATCAGCCGCAAACTCCATCATGTCGCTGCGGAACTGAATGTCGATCCAGGAGCGAATTGTAAAGTCTGGCTGGGCCACCAAGAGGCGCGCAGCCGCTCCTTTTGCCATTCTCGTGACTGGTCCAGCACGCTCGGAATGCAGACGAATCTCGCAGCCAATATTTGGCTGCGCGGGCATAGAACTCCTCAACGACAGCGATATCGCGAAGCCTTGGTGGAACAGTCCCGGCTTCGACGGCTGAACGAACGACGGGACATGAGGCCTGAGCAGCGAGTACATTTTCCATAGAGGCGGGAAGCGCCGTCTGCTCTTCGCAGCATACGACAGGCCGCCGCGGCGCACCAAGTAGGACAGTTCGACGTTGCTTACCGTGCTACGAAGCCGCGCCTGCTGCGCGTTAAGGCTGCCCGCCGCGCAGTGATATCTCGCTAATCGCGATGCACAAGCTCTGATCGAAACGTCGGCTCACAAGTGGCCGCTGTTGGCGTCATTCAGTTGAACGGTAACGCGCCACGGTTAAGCCCTGCGCTCAAAGCGGACGTCCAGCACGGACTTCGCCGCACGTCTTCGTCGTCCGCCTGTAAGCAAGTAGGTCGGGCGAGCGTCCGAGTTTTGCACTGTAATGATGCTGCCTGCGATCGGTTCGATTTGGCACTTAGATTGGCGGGCAATACGCAGGTACGGCTCAAGTAAAAGCGGTCGGCCGTTCGCTGCGGGACAACCGAGAAATCGAAGCCGATGCGCGGGATCGTCGCATGCCTCTCCACCTTCCGACGGTTGTCCGAGAGATTTGCGCAGTGACGCGATCTGGACGGAAAGATTGCTTTCTTCCACCGTAATGCCCGGCCAGGCCGCGTCCATCAGCTCGGCTTTGGTCAGTACCTCACCCGGACGGTGAAGCAATGCGGCCAGAATTCGGATTCCGCGTTGTCCCACGGCGACAGGGTTACGGTCGCAGAGAAGCACGCGCCGCTCCTGGTCAAGAAGGAAGGGTCCGAAAGCGAGGCACGGCGCCGACATTTCTCTGATCTCATTCATCGAAACGGCATTTTCGGAATTCTTTTGGAATTTCTTCGATACACCCTCTCAGGTTCGATTCATACTGTCCCCAAGCCCTAGCGCCACGCTTGGATAAGACTACGAGCCGAGGCATGACGTAGCCATCGAAGGCGACGGAGTGGACCGTTCGTCAACTAGCTGCCGCCGGCAGGCAATTAACTAACTGACAGTGCGTACTACGCAGGGGCCAAGGCATACTGAATGGTCAGCTGTTGTCATCGGCCCTGCATCATACAGGGAGTGCAGCTATGGACGTCAACACGCACGTTAATGGTCTATCTGGCGATCCGGTTGTCTCAGTACCAGCTGGCAGTCGTCGGTCTTTCCTTAAAAACCTGGGCGGCGGAGCTATCGCAGCAACAGCGCTTGCAGCTGGCACCGGTGGTCTGCAGGCAAAGCCCGCGTTCGCGCCGCTATGGGATTCGGGCCAGGTCTTTATCGGAAATTCCGCGCAAGAACAGATCCCCAATTCTGTAATTCAATGTCCGATGTTTTTCCCCAACGGGGATTTCGCACACGCGTATCACGGTTTGGATTTATCCAACCCGAAAGCAGTAAGGGGCACAGTCACCGTCCACGATGACACGATTGAGCCCGTCTTCGGCCCTTCGATTGCAGTCAGCGTTACTCGGGGATTTGACTTCGTCACCTATCTTCTCGTCGCCGGCGAGGGGACGATAACCGGGGGAAAGGGCTACTTCCGCAACATCAACACGGCCATCATCCGGTGCAAATATAAGGTGCCTGCCGGCAGCAATCCCCAAAATCCCGTCCTTCTGATTAGTTGCGTTGACTGCGTCGTTATTCTGGCTCGCAAGGCCAACAATTGATCTAGCGCTACAAGCGGCCTCCGATCATCGGGGCTCTAGCACAGCTTGGAACGCAAAGAATAAGCCGCCGTGAATTACGGTGCTGGACCGTAATTCGTAATTCGCAAGGTGCGCGCACCGGCAGGTAGACGCTTTGGAGTCGTTCACGTTCAATCCGCGTGAAGCAGCTGGTAGGTTGATGCGAACCGAAAACTTCGCTTGCCGGCGAATGCTGTGGCTTCAAACTCAGCACCGTCATCGGAATAGGTTCCGGTGAATCCGATCGTGATTTCCTTTCCTGCCCACGGATACGTACTGGCAATCGGTGAATGTTCCCGGCTGGTCATTTCACCTTTCCACTTTCCGTCAGAACAAGTGTAGCTACCGACGGTATAATAAAATCCACCACCGCCACGCATCGTGCCGTCGCGCAGCACCATGATGTGTCTGTTGTAGGCATCCACGCCGTCCAGAAACCTTGTCGTCGCCAGATAAATTCCGTTCCTGATCATGATCTGCCGCGCTATCGAGCAACGTCATTCCCCACGGAAGATGGGGACAAGATTGCGCGTCATTCAGCGGCTTTACAAGTGAGCGAAGAAGCCGCCGCCTCATCTTCAGGGAGAACCACCTGTGCCCCACAACGAGATCGACGCCATCCGCGCATTGCTGGGCTCAAAACCGCGACCGGTCGGATGGTCGGAGCGGCGCGCGCGGCTCGATGAAGTCGGATCGACCTGGCCGATAGCATCCGACGTGACATGCGAGGCGGTCGATTGCGACGGTGTGCCGGGCGAGTGGTCGCTGGCACCTGGCAGCGATCCCTCACGCGTGGTGCTGTATTTCCACGGCGGCGGTTATTGCTCGGGATCGATCGTCAGCCACCGCCGGATGGTGACGGAGGCCGGCCGCGCGGCGCGGGCGCGCACGCTTGCGATCGATTACCGGCGCGCGCCCGAACATCCCTACCCGGCCGCCCATGAGGACGCGCTCACCGCGTGGCGTTTTCTGCGCAAGCAAGGCATCGCCGCCGAAAACATCGCGGTCGGCGGCGACAGCGCCGGCGGCAATCTCACGCTCGCGTTGATCAGCCGCCTGCGCGCGGCCGGCGAGAAGCTGCCGGCCTGCGGCTGGCTGGTCTCGCCCTGGACGGATCTCACGATGTCCGGCGAAACCCTCGACACCAAGGATGCGATCGACCCGCTGATCCACCGCGCCTATCTCACCGAGCTTGCGGACGCCTATGCGCCGGCAGCGATCGATCGGAAGGATCCGCTGATCTCGCCGCTGTTTTGCGATTTCGCAGGCTTTCCGCCGCTGCTGATCCAGGTCGGATCGGCGGAGACGCTGCTGGCGGATGCGACGCGGCTTGCCGCCGCCGCGGGGGCGGCCGATGTCGATGTCACGCTCGAAGTCTGGCCGCACATGATCCACGCCTGGCCGGTCTGGAACGCGAAACTGGCGGATGGCCGCCGCGCGCTTGATAATGCCGGGCAATTTATACGTGCTAGAATGAAGATATCATCCTGAGATTGTCCATTTGCCGGTACGGCGGTTTCTACGGTGCATGGGGTTGTTTTCGCAGTTTTTGTCTCCGAGCCCCTCCCGAGCCGTTCCCGGCCAAAAATCCTCGATTTTTGAGCGTTTTACCCGGATTCCTGCCGCAATCCGGCAAATCCCGGGTTTTAGCCCCGCCCGGGCTGTGGTAATCGGAACAATTGCAATGACCTCCGGATTTGGATTCTCATGATCGAACCCGCCACCCGGAATACCAGTCCCTTCGCGCGTATCAGCGGCCAGCCGATTGCCGTCGGCGCCGTGGCGCTTGCGCTCGTCGTGATCGGCATTGGCTCGATCGCGCTGTGGCGCGGCTATACCGGCACCGCGCCGGAAACCGATCGTGTGGTTGCGACCCGGCAGTTGCAGGCGCGCACCGCGCAGGCCTCCGAACAGCTGGTCGAAAAGACCAAGGGCCTGGAAGCGACCCAGCAGGAATCGATCGACCAGTTGCAGGTGGTGCAGGATCAGTTGCTCACCGTGCGCCGCCTGCTCGCCTCGCAGCAGGCCGACACGCGAAAGCTCTCCGAACAGGTCGGAAGCCTGACCGAAGCCATCGACGGCCTGCGGCAGTCGTTCGCGAGCGCGCAGGCGAGCGAGCCGGCGGCGGCGCCCACCTCCCGCAAGAAGTCGAAAGTCCATGGGACACGGGCCCGCGCCAGCAAGAGCGCGAACCGCAAGCGCGGCAAGTCGCAGGGCTGACGTCCAATCCGGAGTTGGCGCACTACCAGGAGAAACCCGGAATCGCGCCTTCCTGATACTCGTGCGTGTTGACCACGCCGTCGCCGTTGGTGACGGTGACGCGGCGGAGTTTTCCGCTCGGGTAATACGTGTACAGGTGCTCGAAAAACACCTCGCCATTGAGCATCTTGACGTCGCGGACCAGCCGGTTCTCATCGTCGAAATAGCCGATCATGTAGGGGTGGCCGCGCGCCGCGGTCGCTTCCGCCTCCGCCTTCGTGATCAGCCCGGTGAGCCGTATCGGCAGCGTGTAGCCATCCCACCCGGCGAAATATTCGATCGGGTCATGCTTCCGCTCATGCGCGCGCTGCCACAGGGTCCAGCCGACATAGCCAACGCCGATTGCGGCGAGCAGCACGATGAACGTTTTCATGGCGACGGACGGGCCTCGGTGGACCATGCCTCTCAGTCGCCTGCCGAAATCATCGCGTTCAAACCCCGCTCAGCCCGGCCGGCGCCGCCGAATGTTCTCCCCCAAACAGGGGACATCAGCGATTTTCTTCGACGCGTGTGAACTGCTTCACATTTACCCGTACGAATCCGCTGCATGCTGCAGTTCACCGGATGGCGTGAGCCGATTTCAATATCCGGGGCTGGCAAGGTCGTTGACGGTATACTACGTCGACGGCCTTGTTTTTTGTGCCCTCCCCTTGATCGCCCCCCGTTCCGCCGCCAAAATCGCCGCCTTCGCACGGCAACGCCTCTGCAAGGAGCACCCCACCATGAGCGCCGAACCCCTGCTGACCTCCGACGTCATCGGACTGACGAAAGTCGCCCCGTTTTCCCGCCGCGGCTTCATGACCGCAACCGCCGCCGTCACGGCGGGCTACACGCTGGCCGCCGGTCCCGGTGCGCGCCGACGTCATCAAGACCGACACCAACGGCCTCACCGCCGGCGACGCCAAGATCAAGGTGGCCGACGGCGAGATGCCCGGCTATTTCGCCCGCCCCGAGGGCGTCGCCAATCCGCCGGTCGTGCTGGTGGCGATGGAGATTTTCGGCCTGCACGAATACATCAAGGACGTGACGCGGCGGCTCGCCAAGCTCGGCGCGCTCGCGGTGGCGCCGGACTATTATTTCCGCAAGGGCACCGACCTCACCAAGATCACCGACATCCCGCAGCTGTTGCCGATCGTGAATTCGAAACCGGACGCCGAGCTGTTGTCCGATCTCGACTGCCACGGTGGCCTGGGCCAAGTCGCAGGGCGGCGACACCTCAAAGCTCGGCATCATCGGCTTCTGCCGCGGCGGCCGCACGGTCTGGGAATATGCCGCCCACAGCCCCGCGCTGAAGGCGGGCGCCGCGTTCTACGGCCCGCCGGTCGATGCGCCGAACCCGCTATGGCCGAAGAGCCCGACGCAACTCGCGCCCGAGATGAAGGCGCCGGTGCTCGGACTCTATGGCGAGGCCGATACCGGCATTCCCGTGGCCACCGTCGAAGCCCTGAAGGCGGCGCTGGCGGAGAACAAGAAGACCGCCGAGTTCAAGATCTATCCGGGCGCACCGCACGGTTTCCACGCCGACTATCGCGCCAGCTATCGCAAGGACGCGGCCGACGACGCCTGGAGCGCAGATGCAGGCCTGGTTCAAGAAATACGGCGTGCTGAGCTAAAGCGTCTTCGAGCAGCCGGGAAACATCAAGAAGCGCGCGCAGCTCATCGGCTGCGCGCTGCATTTTTCAGAGCGAGGCCTAACCGAAGCGATCGCCGTTGCGATGCGGCTTTGCGATCGTTTTGGACATCGTCTGCTCGATTTCCCAGAACACCCAGACGAAGGCCGTTCCCAGGCCGACAACGACCGCCAGGAACACCAACGTCAAAGCCGGGGCTGTGAGCATGTTCAGCATCCCCTGATGTTGTGCAAGCCGCGTACCAGCAAACGAAATCGCGGCCTCGGTGTTAAAACACCGGGGCCGCCGCAATCATCCCGATAACCGGCGAGGCCGGAATTAGTTGCAGACCTGAACCGGCCGCAGGCGCCAGCCATACGGCGTCATGCACCTGCTGCTGAACGATGTAGCAGCCGCCATATTCGTAGCCATCGTCATAGCCGTAATTGGCGTTGTAGCGGATAACCGTAGCCATAACCGTCGTAATAATTGTAGGCGCCGTATCCGAGGCCGAAACCAACGGCCGCCGCGGCAATCGGAAATCCGCGATGCCTGAATCCGGGATGGAAGCCGCCGCGGAAACTGTTGACGGCAAAGCTGCCGCCGCGAAATCCCGCCGCGGGAAATGCCGCCGAACGGAAACCGCCGCCGCCGATTGCCGCGGCACGGAAGCCGCCGCCGCCCATTCCAATCCCGCCGCCCCGGAAGCCGCCACCATGGAAGCCGCCGCCGTGGAAACCGCCGCCGCCAAAACCGCCGCGGGCCGAGGCTGTGTCCGGCGCCAGCATGGCGACCGCTGCGGCCGCGAACAAACCGATCATCGATTTGCGTAGCATCACCCATCCCTCCTTCTGTGAGAACTCGCCGGCAAGCGAGTGGTGACCTTCCATTCCCAACACAAATCTAGGACGAGTATTCCGGGATCGCCGAGCCATTTTGCTCACTTCTGCGCGACCGGATGGCGCTTGTCCCGGAACAAACCCGATCAATAATGGTTGGAAAAATAGCCGCCGCGACGCAGGAGCCGATGACGCTTGCGCAAATTGATCGCCTTCGACGACGACACGTTCGACAAGCTCACGCAGCTTGGGCGCGACCGGATGGCGACGATTCAGGAGCTGGCCGACGAGGCCTTCGCGGACGTGCTGAAGAAGCACGGCATTCCGATCGATCTCAAGGATGCCCTGCGCAAGAGCGCCAGGCTTTCGAAGACGCCGGCGGCGAAGAAGACAAAATCCCGGAAAGCAAATTCGTAAGCGCGCTTCAGCCGATCTTCTTCAGGCCTTTTTTGAATCGCGGCCCGTTGATGGCGTAGGACTTCGCCGGCGCGTCCCGCCGTCGTCGCCTGTTCGGGCGAAAGCGTGCGGATCACGCGCGCCGGCGCGCCGATGATCAGGGAGTTTTCGGGAAACTCCTTGCCCTCGGTGATGACGGATCCCGCGCCGACGACGCTGCCGCGGCCGATCTTCGCGCCGTTCATCACGATCGAGCCCATCCCGACCAGCGCGCCGTCTTCCAGCGTGCAGCCGTGCAGGATGACGTTGTGGCCGACGGTGCAGTTCTTTCCGATCGTCAGCGGAAAGCCGGGATCGGTGTGGCAGGTCGAGTTGTCCTGCACGTTGGAGCCTTCGCCGATCTCGATCCACTCATTGTCGCCGCGCAACACGGCGCCGAACCAGACGCTGGCCGAATTTTTCAGGCGAACCTTGCCGATGACGGTGGCGGTATCGGCGATGAAATAGTTGCCGTCGGCGGGAAGATCGGGCCCCTGCCCGTCGAGTTCGTAGATCGCCATGACGATCAGGTCTCCGTTCGCGAAGACCTTGGCATAGCCGCTATCGCGGGATCAAGCGAGGCGAACAGGCAGTTTCAGGCGAGCACGCCCGCGGCGCGCAGCGTCATCAGGAAAAACGTGCCGGACATCAGGCTCCAGAAGCCGGCGAGCATGGTGGCCATCATCACGAATTCGAAACGGCGGCGCTCGATCTTGGCGCCGCGCAGCGTGTTGCGCATGATGATGAAGGGCGCGGCAAAGACCAGGAACGGGACCGCGGCAAAGGTCTTCGGCGCCACGCCTTCCCCCAGCAACCCGAAACCCGCAGGGCGCTCCGCCATGGCCTGATAGCCGCTGGCCAATGCGCCCGCCAGCGCAAAGCCGATGAAGAGGGAAAACAGGGAATTCAACGCATCGGGCGACATGGAACACATCCGCTACTCGAACAAAACGCGCTTTGCTTTCGCAAAATTCGCGAGCCGCCGCCACAGCATCGTTAAGGAAAGGTTAACGGTCAACCTTGGCAGCGGCGTTTGCGCATGGCTCGGCCCGCCCTGACGGCGCTGAAATCATGCGGAAATCGGGTCGCCCATGGCATATTCGCCGGATGATTCGGGCGTCCGCTTCGAACTCAACCGATGCTTCGTTCATGACCTTGCTTTCGACGGCCCAGCACATCGCCCGCGACACGCGCAAAGACCCGCGCTCGCACATGGTGCTGATCATGGTGGCGGCCGTGCTGGCATCGGGCGCGGTTGCGCTGGTGGCCTATTTGCTGTGGCCGACCTGGGGCACCGATGCCGCGAACGGCCCGGCACGGTTGCCGGTCAGCGTGGGCGGGACGCTCTTCAACGTGCCGACGTCGGCGATCCGCAGGAAAATCCAGCGTCACTCCGGTCCGCAGGAGCGCGTCGATCTCTCCTTCACCTTCCCTTCGCTGGAATCGCCCGAAGGGCCGAAGCATGTCAGCGCCGACACGATCGAGGAAAAGGTGCAACCGATCGACCGGATCTTTCTTTCGATCTCAGCCCACCGCGACTCGCTGGCGCCCGACGCCCGGCTGCGCACCATCTATCCGCGCTATCTGGAGCAAGCCGCAACGCCGGTCGATGACGCCTTGACGATGCGTGCGTTTCGCGACGCTTCGCCCTATGCCAATGAAGACCTGTTCGTTGCCAGCGCGCCAAACCTCAGCGCGCGCTGCACGCGCGATGGGGTGACGCCGGGAATGTGCCTCAGCGAGCGCCGTGTCGACGGCGCCGATTTGACGTTCCGCTTTCCGCGCAGCTGGCTGGCGCAATGGCGCGACGTCGCCGAGGCCATGAACCGTTTGACGGTGCAATTGCACGGGCCGAAGGGATAACGGAGCGAGCGCACTCTGGCTTTGTAGGGTGGGCAAAGCGCGCGCTTGCGCCGTGCCCACCATCGATCTGCAGATGGTGGGCACGCGTAAGCGCGCCTCTGCCCACCCTACGATTGAGAGCGCGATCGCCGTCAGCCCTGATCGACCAGGTCTTCCTCGAGGATCGCCATCTGGAACTGGAACGAACGATCGTCGTCTTCGTCGTCGACGAACAGCACGCCGATGAACTCCTCACCGATATAGACCTCGGCGGAATCTTCCTTTTTCACCCGCGGTTGGACGCGAATCTTGGGGTTGCCGAACACGCGCTTGAGGTAGGCGTCGAGCTTCCTGATTTCCTGAATGTCCACGGCGGTCTCCAATCGGATATTATTTCGGGTTTCCGGGGAGTTCTAGGACGAGATGGCGCAGACCGCCAGCCGTATCTTCACAGGATCGGACAAGATCAGAAAGCGGGTAGAATCAGATCCCGATCGCGTTGAGCATCTGATCCATGGTGCGCGACGGCTCGGCGCAGCCGGCCTCGCCGACGATCTTGGCCGGAACGCCCGCCACCGTGACGTTGTGCGGCACTTCCTTGACGACCACCGAGCCTGCGGCGATGCGCGCGCAGTGGCCGATCTCGATGTTGCCGAGAATTTTCGCGCCGGCCCCGATCAGCACGCCACGGCGAATCTTCGGATGACGATCCTCGTTCTCCTTGCCGGTGCCGCCAAGCGTGACACCGTGCAGGATCGAGACGTCGTCTTCGATGACGGCGGTCTCGCCGCAGACGAAGCCGGTGGCGTGATCGAGGAAGATGCCGCGGCCGATCAGGGCCGCCGGGTTGATGTCGGTCTGGAACACCGCCGAGGACCGGCTCTGCAGGTAATAGGCGAAATCCTTGCGGCCCTTCTTGTAGAGCCAGTGCGCCAGACGATGGGTCTGCAGCGCGTGGAAGCCCTTGAAGTAGAGCAGCGGATCGATGAAGCGCGAGGTGGCGGGATCGCGGTCATAGACTGCGACCAGATCGGCGCGGAAGGCGTTGCCGAGATCCGGTTCGTCGCGCAGCGCCTCGTCATAGGTCTGGCGGATCAGGTCGCCAGAAAGCGCCGAATGATCGAGCCGTTCGGCAAGGCGATGAATCACCGAATCTTCCAGCCGCTCATGATGCAGCACGGTCGAGTAGATGAAGGAAGCAAGCTCCGGCTCGCGGCGAACGATGTCTTCAGCCTCGCCTCTCACCCGGTCCCAGATCGGATCGAGTGCCGCCAGTTTCGAACCGTGCGGATTGACCTGATGCACTGCCATCGCGTTTCTCTCGGGTTGCTCGCGCAAATTCGCTATGTTTCGTCGGGCTTTATAGCACGGCGGGCGGACGACTGTCCCGGGTCGGCTCCGGCACGGTAAACACCGCCGGACGCCCCAGGATCGGTTCCGGGTCAGTTCAAGGTGGTTGGCGATTTACGGAAATCAAGCCGACTATTGGGGAATTTCTGCCTCCCGGCCTCCCCGGGCATTCTGAGCCAAAATGGGGGGAAGTCACATCAACACGCAGATTTTACGTGCGCGCATCGCCGACTCACGTTTGGCCTGGATCGCCGCCGCCGCCATCCCTTTGATGTTGCTCGCCCCTGCCCTGTGGAACGGTTATCCGCTGCTCCAATGGGATACCGGCGGCTATCTGGCGCGCTGGTATGAGGGCTACCTCGTGCCCAGCCGCTCCACGGTGTTCGGTCTCTATTTGCATTTCGGCGAGAACTCCGCGTTCTGGATCAATCTCGGGATCCAGGCGCTGGCGACGCTGTGGATCCTGCAACTGACGCTGCGCGTGCTGGGCCTCGCCCAGCCGTTGCGGCTGTTGGCGATCGGCCTCGTGCTGAGCCTGGCCACCGCCCTGCCCTGGCTCGCGAGCACGCTGCTGACGGATATCTTTGTCGGGCTCGCGGTGCTGTCGCTCTTCATCCTGGTCGTGCATGGCGCGCGGATTTCCGCTACCGAAAAATGTTCGCTGTTCGCCTTGATCGCCTTCGCCGCAGCTTCGCACAGCGCAACGCTGGCCGTGCTGCTCGGACTGTGCTGCGTCGGGTGGGCCTTGCGTCCATTCCTGCGCGAGCGGATCGCCATTGCCGGACTTGTGCAGGCCAGCCTCGGCCTCGTCGCTGGAGCTGCGATGTTGCTGTCGGCAAATTTCGCGTTGTCTGGACAAGTCGCGTGGACGCCCGGCGGCTACGGCGTCGCCTTCGGACGGATGATGCAGGACGGCATCGTGGCGCATTATTTGCGCGAGCATTGCCCAAGGCTGCAGCTGAAGCTCTGTCCCTATCGCGATCAGCTGCCGGCCACGGCCGATCAATTTCTGTGGGGCAGCAGCATGTTCAACACGCTCGGCCGGTTCAAGGGCCTGAACGACGAGATGGGCTTCATCGTCACGCGTTCGCTGGCCGAATACCCGGCCTGGCAGGCCGAGGCTGCATTAGCCGCCACCGCGCTGCAACTCGTCCGCGTCGCCACCGGCGAAGGCACCAATGGATGGATTCCGCATACCTACGGGATCATCGAGCGTTACATTCCGGGCCAGCTCAAACCGATGCGCGCGGCGCACCAGCAGCGCTGGCAACTCGACTTCACCGCGATCAACCGGCTCCACATTCCGGTCGCGCTGGTCTCGATGCTGTTGGCCGTGGTCCTGTTCGCACACGGCCTGCGGCGCCGACCCTACGATGATCTCACTTTGCTTGCGGGGACCGTGACATCAGCCCTGCTCGGCAACGCCTTCATCTGCGCCGTGATCTCGGGCCCGCACGACCGCTACGGCGCGCGGATGGCGTGGGTCGCAACTTTCGTGGTGCTGATCGCGGTCACACGGCGCTTCACGAGCGGCGAGGCGTCGCCTGAGGGCTCACTTTCGCCGTGAGAGGAAATCGGTGACGCCGGACTTGTAGACCTTGTCGCCGACGGCACGCATGTGATCGCGATTCGGGATGTCGAGCACCTCTGCACCCGGAATGATCGCGCCCAGCGCCTGCGCCGAGCCTGCGATTTCATCCGTAGTGCCGACCGCGATCAACACCGGCATATCGATCGCGGCAGCTTCCTCTGACGTCATCAGGCGCCGCGAGCCGCGCAGACAGGCGGCAAGCGCCCTTCGGTCGGAGCGGGTCTGGTCGGCAAAGGCGCGAAACGTCCGCCCGACGGGATCGGTGACGTCCTCCAGCGACGGCGCCTCGAGCGCCAGCGCCACGTTCTCGCCGGGGCCGCCGCCCTCGATCATCCCGATGCCGATGCCGCCGAGGATCGCCGAACGCAGCCGCTGCGGATGGCTGAGCGCCAGCACCGCCGTCATCCGCGATCCCAGCGAATAGCCCATGATGTCGGCGCGCGCGATCCGCAAATGATCGAGCAGCGCGATGACGTCGCCGGCCATGATCGCGATTTCGTACTGCGCGGGGTCGTAAAGCTTGCCGGAATCGCCATGCCCGCGATTGTCGAGCGCGATCACGCGGCGGCCGGCCTTCTTCAATTCCGAAACCCAGGTGGGATAGATCCAGTTGACGTTCTTGCTCGAGGCAAAGCCGTGGACGAGAACGATCGGATCGCCCTCGCCTTCGTCGAGATAGGCAATTTCGACGGCGCCGTTATGGAAACTCGGCATTGTCATTCCATTTCTTGTGGGATCAGTGTGGGCGATCGGGCGGTGATCGTAATTCTAGCCAGACGCTGCGGCACCCGCCAGCGTTGGGCCTGGCAGCACGGCCGCCGCCGCCTGCTGTTTCGGCCGCCGCGCCTTCTTGCGCCACAGCCACGCCATGGTCGCCCGCTCGGTGGTCGCCTTGATCGACGACAACAAGCCGAACAGCGTCAGCAGCGCGCCGAACACCCACAGCGACAGGTTGAACGCGCCCGCCGCCAGCAGCAGGGCGCCGCGGCCGAGCAGTTTCAGGATGGCACGGGTCTGGCCGCCCTTGGATTCCGCCAGCCGCGCGGCACGCGCGACATCCTTCGGACCTTCGGCGATGCGCAGCGTATCGAGCGCGCCCCGCGCGCCGGCCTTTTCGCCGACCCGGCCGACATCCTTGGCCAGCCGGACCAGCGCGCCGGCCTTCTCGGCACGAAATGCCGCCTTGATCGCACTGATGGTCGCACCCGGCCGCAGCACCGAGCCTGAAGCGACCGCCTGTTGCAGCATCGGCGCATCGACGATCTCGCGCGCCGAGCGGCCCGCCCATTGCGTCAGCCCTTCGCCGAGCCGCCCGACCTTGCGGGCGTCCTTGACCATGGTGAGCCCGGCGCGCACCGGCACAGCACCACCGACCGACACATACGTCGCCGCCGTCACCGCAAGGCCGGCGGCTGCAAGGCCGAGCACCAGATGGTCGGTGTCCTCGCCCATCGCCAGATGCTTGCCTTCGCGCACCGCGTCGCGGATATCGCCGAAAACGAACAGATCGCCGGCCACCGTGCCGGACAGGCTCGCGACATCGTCGGCGTTGCCGGTGACGAGACCGGTGGCAAAGCGCTTGGCAAAATGCGAGGTCGAATTTGCTTCCGCCACAGCATCGCCGACGCGCTTCAACAGCTCCTCGCTCAGCGCGATGTTCTTTTCGCGCGCCAGCTCGACAAAGCTGTTGGCGAGGTCGGCATCACCGGCCGCCAGCGCCGCCTCGATATTCTCGGCGACCAGCGCCGGGCTGTTCCGCAGGGCAGAATTGAGCCTGAGATCGGCCAGTTCGGACGGATCGTCCTGCGCCGCCAGAAGCGCAAAGGCGTCGCGTGCCGGAGGCACAATCTGCACGAGCGCAGCCATGCACACCGCCATACCAGCCAAAGCCAAACCGATCCGCAACCGTGTCATTCCGAAAAGCCCAATGTTTTCGCCTTTTCCAACATGGTGTGCCGTTTTTTGGACACAACGGCCCCGACGAAAGAAGGGCTTCTCTGGGACGACAAGATTGTGTCGAATTTGCATGAGCAAATGTGCGGCTGGGGGCTCTTGGAATCAACGGAACCCGTCAGTATGGTGCGCGGCATTTCGAATTGCCGCGTCGCGTTGATTGCGCCTGTCCGTCGTTGCCACCAAGGTGAATAAGATGTCCGACCATGTCGTCCCGCACTTCCACAACGATGCCGGCGTCTCGGTGATCGAGATCGGCTCGCAGGAATTCATGTGTGTGGGCGCCAACCCGCCCTTCGACCATCCGCACGTCTTCCTCGATCTCGGCAACGACAACGAGATCATCTGCCCGTATTGCTCGACGCTGTATCGGTTTGCCGCCGATCTCGCCGCCGGCGAAGCCCGCCCGCCTGAATGCGTCCTGAAGGACAAGGTCGCCTGACCGCCCGGTGGCGGTAACGCGCACTATTGTCGTCGCTGGTGCCGGGATCGGAGGACTGACCGCGGCACTGGCGCTGGCCGCCTGCGGCTTCCGCGTCGTGGTGATGGAAAAGGCCGAACGGCTGGAACAGGCCGGCGCCGGCCTCCAGCTCTCTCCCAACGCCAGCCGCATCCTGGTCGAACTCGGCTTGCAGAAGCGGCTCGTCGGCTCCGCGGTGATACCCGACGCCATCAACATTATGAGTGCGCGCGACGGCGGCGAGATCGCCCGCCTGCCGCTCGGCGAGGCCGCGAGCTTCCGCGCCGGCGCCCCCTATTGGGTGGTGCATCGCGCCGATTTGCAAGGAGCGCTGCAGGCCGAGGTCAACGACAATCCGGACATCGAATTGCGGCTGGGCTGCCAGTTCGAGGACGTCACCTCCCACGCCAAGGGACTGACGGTGGTGCAACGTTGCGGCAACACGCGGCAGCAGGAATTGGCGGTGGCCCTGATCGGCGCCGACGGCATCTGGTCTTCGGTGCGGCACCATTTGTTTCCCGAGGTGCAGCCGCAATTCTCCGGCCTGATCGCCTGGCGCGGCACGCTCGATGCGACGGCCTTGCCGCGCGAATATACCTCTCCGCGCGTCCAGCTCTGGATGGGACCAAAAGCCCATCTCGTCGCCTATCCGATCTCGGGCGCGCGACGGATCAATGTCGTCGCCATCGTGCCGGGCACGTGGAACAGGCCGGGCTGGAGCGCGCCGGGCGATGCCAACGAAATCAAGGCGGCGTTTTCCTCGCGCTGGCCCGCGACCGCACGGATGCTGATCGGCGCCGTCGACGAGTGGCGCCGATGGGCGCTGTTCACGGTGCCCGAGATCAACGATTGGAGCGAAGGCGCGGTCGCGCTGCTCGGCGACGCCGCGCATGCGATGCTGCCGTTCGCCGCGCAAGGCGCTGGAATGGCGATCGAGGATGCTGCGGTGCTGGCCAAGGTTTTGAGCGAAAGCGCCGGCGAAAACACTGCCGGCATTCCGGCCGCCCTGAAGCGCTATGGGCGGCTGCGGCGCGCCCGCGTGCAAAGGGTTCAGCGGGCGGCGCGGCAGTCGGGACGGATCTATCATTTGACCGGCCCTTTGGCGCTGGCGCGCGACCTCACCATCAAGGCGCTGGGTCCTGCGCGGATGCTGGCGCGGAACGACTGGATCTACGACTGGCGGGCGTGACAGGCGGTGCGCAGTCGAGAGCTGGGACTCAAAACTGCGAAAACAACCCCATGCACCGTAGGGATTGTGCCTCGCATCATCCAAGAAACGCAAAATCTAGTATACCGCGCTGCCGGATTTTGACGGCGCACGGCCCCCCTTGGCGGCGGACGGCGGCGCCGATGCAGACGACGCCGGCTTCGTCTCGTCCGGCTTTACTTCCTTTTTCGTTTCCTTGCATTTGTTGCGCCGCCAGACCTCGTCGGCCAGTCTCGCCTGTCCGCGGGTCGAAATATATTCATTGCGGTAGGCGAGTTCGGCCACGACCGACCCGGCCACGCCGGTTTCGGCTTTCGCCATCAGGCCCTGCAATTCCGCGGCCCGCGCAGCGAGCCTGGTCCGCTCCCCCTCGAGCTGATTGCATTCAAAGAGATCGTATTTGGCGGGATCGGCGAAAGCAGAGGTCATGGTGTCGCCCATGTCGGCGCAGCCCGAAAGCCCGGCCCCGAGCGCAATCAGGCCCAGCACAGCAAGGCTTCTCGAAACAAGGCTTCGCAAAAGTGGCTGGCGACGGGACAAGGAAGCGGACATCGGACCTTCGTAAGCGGACAACGTTGAGATTGCCTAAAGCAGGACCAGATGTCCGCATTGAGGCTTTGCTTAGAGCCGCGCGTTCCCTTAAACGAAGGGCACGGTTCGGGGCGGAATATCTCAATTCCACCCGACCGGCAAACGCGCTAAGTGTTTGATCTACTGAGCTATAAGCGGACGTGGCGGAACTGGTAGACGCAAGGGACTTAAAATCCCTCGATGGCAACGTCGTGTGGGTTCGAGTCCCACCGCCCGCACCAGCCTTCGCTCGCGAAGCGAGTGAAGGCTGCCGCGCCGAAGCCTTCAGGCGAAGGCGGGCTTGTAGCCGCGAGCTACGGCTCGGCAAGCCACACGGGCTGGATTGGCGAAGCGTGTCCGGCGTAGTTTGAGCGGAGCGAAAGCGAAGGCGGACTGCCTCCGGCGCAGGTAGACCGCACGGGACACGGGGGCACTATTGCAGCAGGCCGATGTTTTCGAAATGCGACGGCTGGAAATGCTGAGCAACACGATTTTCGGCGTCGCCATGACGCTCCTGGCCTACGATCTGCCGAAGGCCAACAGTTTTGCGAACGCGCCGGGCTGGATCGACCTGCTTCGCGTCTATGCGCAGCCGGTGATCGCGTTGATGATCAGCTTCATCGTCGCTGGCCTGTTCTGGTTCAGCCATCACCGGCGGCTTGCCGTAGCGCCCGAAGGCAGCCGCGGCGTGGTATTCCTCAATCTGTTTTTTCTGCTCTCAATCATCATCCTGCCGGTGACCAACGGCCTTTACGGCAGCTATCGGCTCGACAGCGTCGTCGCCGTGATCTACGGCGGTCATCTGCTGACGATCGCGACCCTGAACGGGCTGTTGTGGATTCTCGCGCTGCGCGACCGCAGCGATACCAGGTTGCTGGTGACCGCACTATTTCCGATACTGGTATTCGCCATCGGCACCGCGATCGCCATACAGTCTCCGGCGACGGCGCAGTTTGCATGGTGTCTTGGCTTTCTTGCTCCGATCGCGGGGTGGCTTGCCGCACGGCGCGCGGGCTAGGGCCTTCGCGCCGCCCACGCCAGCCAGCCCCTCCTCCGAAACACCTGCGCACCGGCGCCCGGAATTCCCTGCGGCTGGCGCGAGATTTGCAAAGCATCTGCCAAGCGTATTGCCGAGCAGATGGGCCGTGTCTATGGTTCCATGGAACCCGATTATTCCAGTGCCTTTCCTGGAGCCTGAATTACCCCCGATCCCCCATTCCGAGCAACGAGGTAGGAAAAAATGTTAGCCCGCGCCATTGGCTTTGCAGCGTTAGCCCTTTTGATCACCTCGGCGAATGCACAGGAATTGACGGTCTATACGGCACTCGAGGCTGACCAGATCAAGGCCTACCAGGCCTCTTTCGAGAAATCGAACCCTGGCATCAAGATCCGCTGGGTCCGCGATTCAACCGGCGTCGTCACCGCCAAGCTGCTGGCGGAGAAGGCCGATCCCAAGTTCGACGTGGTCATGGGGCTGGCTGCGACGTCGCTGATGCTGCTCGACAAGGAGGGCATGCTGCAATCCTATGCCCCGGTCGGGCTCGACAAGATCAAGCAGTCGATGCGCGATCCGGCCAATCCGCCGAAATGGGTTGGAATGGACATCTGGGCCTCTGCCATCTGCTTCAACACGGTCGAAGCGGCGAAGAAAAATATTCCAATTCCGAAAACATGGGCCGATCTCGCCAAGCCCGAATACAAGGGCCAGATCGCGATGCCCAACCCGGCCTCTTCAGGCACCGGCTACCTGATGGTCGGTGGCTGGCTTCAGATGATGGGCGAGGAAGCCGGCTGGAAATACATGGACGGCCTCCACCAGAATATCGGCTCCTATACCCATTCCGGTTCGAAGCCTTGCCGTCAGGCAGCAGCGGGTGAGTACGTCGTTGGCCTTTCGTTCGAGTACCGGGCCAACAAGACCAAGAAGGACGGCGCGCCGATCGAAGCTATCCTGCCGACCGAGGGCCTTGGCTGGGACATGGAGGCTGCCGCCATCTCGGCAACAACGAAACAGGCGGACGCAGCCAAGAAGCTGCTCGACTGGACGGTCAGCGAGGACGCCAGCAAGCTCTACGCTGACAATTTCGCCATCGTTGCCTATCCCGGCGTTGCAGCAAAGCTCGAGTTTGTGAAGGGTGATGTCGAGGCCATGCTTGGCAAGAACGACTTCGTCTGGTCGGCGGCGAACCGTGACCGCGTTCTGGCCGAGTGGATCAAGCGCTACGACGGCAAGTCCGAGAAGAAATAATCATTTGTAGTTGGGCCGGCTTCGTCAACCCGGTGTGGTCGTCAACATGAACGCGCCGGAAGCGACGCTGCGAGCCGACGAGCCGTATCTCCTGATACAGGGGCTCTCCAAGAGTTTTGGGGCATTCACCGCGCTTGAGGACATCGACCTCGATATCCGGAAGGGCGAGTTCGTCTCGTTCCTCGGCCCGTCCGGTTGTGGCAAGACGACGCTGCTGCGCGCCATCTCCGGCCTCGACGTGCAAACGACCGGCAGCATTCACCAGGCCGGGCGCAACATTTCCAACCTCCCCGTCAGCGCGCGCGATTTCGGCATCGTGTTTCAGAGCTACGCGCTTTTTCCGAACCTCAAGATCAGGGACAATGTCGGCTACGGCCTGGTCTCGGCCGGCAAGGCCCGTAAGGAGATCACCGGCCGCGTCAACGAGCTTCTGGCCATGGTGGGCCTTGCCGATCAGGCCGACAAATACCCGGCGCAACTGTCCGGTGGCCAGCAGCAGCGCGTGTCGCTCGCCCGGGCACTGGCGCTGTCACCAGGGCTATTGCTGCTGGACGAGCCGCTGTCGGCGCTGGATGCGCGCGTGCGGGCCCGGCTGCGCGGAGAGATCCGGGACCTCCAGCAGCGTCTCGGCATCACGACCATCATGGTGACGCACGACCAGGAAGAAGCGCTGACGATGTCGGACCGTATCGTCGTGATGAACAAGGGTCGTGTCGAGCAGGTTGGAACGCCTGACGATATCTACCGCAAGCCGGCGTCTCCGTTCGTCGCGGACTTCGTCGGCCGGATGAACTTCGTCGAAGGCAAACTGATCGACGCCGGCTCGGCGGATTGTCGTGGCGCCATTCTCAGGTTTGGGACCGATCTGACCTATGCCCCCGGCACCCAGGTCACGATCTGCGTGCGACCGGAAGATGTCGTGGTTCGCGAAGCGTCCGCGTCCTCGAACGTCTTCGAGGTCGACGTTGGCGTCATGGAGTTTATGGGCAATCATTTCACGACGACGATGCACATCCTGGGTTCGAACCTGAACATCTCCGCGGACCTGTCGATGAACGTCGTGCGGGACCTCGGAATCAAGCCGGGCGCGCGGATCCAGGCGGCGCTGCCGTCCGATCGCCTGCGCGTGTTTGCAACCACTGCCTGAACCCGTCCGCCGCAGCCGCACGCGAAGACCATCATGACCAGTACAGAAAGCAGCAAATTGATACTGGGTGGCGCAGGGACATTGGCGTCGCAGCCGGTCCGTCAGAAGGCCAGCTCGGACGACATGCTGATGCGCGTCGTGCTGGCGGTCGTGGCGCTATGGCTCGTCGGCACGGTGCTGCTTCCGCTTGGCGCGCTCCTCATCAAGAGCGTCGAGGGCCCGAAAGGCGAATTCGTCGGCCTCGCCAACTTTGTTCAGTACTTCTCCAATCCGGCGTTGACGGCCTCGATCACCAACAGTCTGTGGATCGCGTTCGTCAGCACGGCCATCTGCGTACTTTTGTCCTTCATGTTCGCCTATGGGCTGACGCGCACCTGCATGGCGGGACGGGGATTGTTCAAACTGATCTCCCAAGTCCCCCTGCTCGCGCCTTCGCTGCTGCCGGCGATCAGCCTTGTCTATCTGTTCGGAAACCAGGGCATCGCCAAAGGCGCGCTGTTCGGAGCCTCGATCTACGGGCCTATCGGCATCGTCATCGGCGAAGTATTCTGGACGTTTCCGCACGCGCTGATCATCATGACGACCGCGCTCGCGACCGCGGATGCAAGGCTTTACGAGGCGGCCGAGTCGCTGAAGGCGAGCAACTGGCGCACGTTCTGGACGGTCACCATTCCGGGCGCGCGCTACGGCCTTATCAGCGCGACCTTTGTCGTGTTCACACTCGTCGTCACCGATTTCGGCGTGCCAAAGGTGATCGGCGGTCAGTACAACGTGCTGGCGACCGACATCTACAAGCAGGTTATCGGCCAGCAGAACTTTCGCATGGGGGCGGTTGTCGGCTTGCTGCTGCTGCTGCCGGCCGTGCTTTCGTTTTTCGTCGACCAGTATGTGCAGCGCCGCCAAACCGCCGCCCTCTCGGCCCGCGCCGTGCCCTACCAGCCCAAGCCCAACGCCACCACCGACGCCATCGCCTTCGCCGTCTGCGGAATCATCGCAGGCGCTATCGTCATCATCATCGGCATGGCGTTCTTCGCCTCGATCGCCACACTCTGGCCCTACAACCTCATGCCGTCGCTCAAAAATTACAATTTCGACGACATGGACGGCGGCGGCTGGGAAAGTTTCTTCAACTCGCTGCGAATGGCAGGGCTGACCGCGATATTCGGCACCGGTGTGGTTTTCGTCGGAGCCTACCTCGTCGACAAGACCAAGGGCTTCCAGGCCGGCCGTTTTATCCTGCAGCTGCTGGCGCTGCTGCCGCTCGCCGTTCCCGGCATCGTGCTCGGACTGGGCTACATCTTCTTCTTCAACTCGCCGTCAAATCCGGCGCGCTTCATCTACGGCACGATGACCATCCTGGTCGTGTGCTCGATCGCGCATTTTTACTCGGTCGCGCACCTGACCGCCCTGACGGCGCTGAAGCAGCTCGATTCCGAGATCGAGACGGTTGCGGCCTCCCTGCGGGTCCCGTTCTATCGGACCTTCATGCTGGTGACGCTGCCGGTCTGCCTCCCGGCCGTGCTGGATATCGCCATGTACTTGTTCGTCAATGCGCTCACGACCGTATCGGCGGTGGTATTTCTCTATTCGCCGCAAACCACGCTCGCCTCGGTTGCCGTGCTCAATATGGATGATGCCGGCGACGTCGCGCCGGCCGCCGCGATGGCCATGACGATCTTCTTCGCAGCGACGCTGGTGCGGACGATCTACACGCTCGGCGTGAGGGACATGTTGACGAGGACACAGTCCTGGCGCAAACGCTAGCACGGCAGGGTTACGACGAGTCGCGCGAATGTACGGTCAGGCAACGGCATTGAAAGGCAGATCATTTCCGACGCAATCCTGAACAAGAGTTATGATCTTGCGATCGTCGGCGCGGGCATCTGTCGGGCTGGCGCATGCGCTCGCGGCGTCCCGGCGCGGCAAGCGCGTGATCGTCATCGAGCGGGATGCTGCAGCCAACGGCGCCTCGATCCGGAATTTTGGGTTTATCACGGTGACCGGTCAGCAGGCCGGTCAGTGCTGGCAGCGCGCCATGCGCTCGCGCGATATCTGGGCGGAGATCGCACCTAAAGCAGGTATCAGGATCGAGCACGCGGGACTTTGCGTCGCAGCCAGACGGCCCGAGGCCCGACACGTGCTCGAGGCCTTCAAGGCAACGGATATGGGCCACGCCTGCGAGATGATAACGCCGGAAACGGCAGCGGCGCGGATTCCAGCGTTGCGGCAACAGTCGATCGTGGGGGCGCTGTGGTCACCGCACGAGTTGCGGGTCGAGAGCCGCGAGGCCATACCGAAGCTGGCGAACTGGCTTGAAACGTCCCAAGGGGTGTCCTTCCTGCGTTCATCCCTGGTCAAGGAAGTACGCCCGCCCGCCATCGAGACGACGCGCGGCACGGTGCACGCCGAAGCCGTCGTCGTCTGTCCCGGCCACGACTTCCAGTCGCTGTTCCCCGAACGGATTGCCGCCTACGGCCTGACCACATGCAAGCTGCACATGATGCGCGTTCAGCCAGCAAAGGCGGCTCCGGGGCTCGGCACGGCCGTGATGTCCGACCTCGGGCTGGTACGCTATCTCGGCTATGCCGAACTTCCCGAGGCGCAAGCGCTGATGTCGCGCCTGCGCGCCGAGCAGAAGGCGCACCTCGATCACGGCGTCCATCTGATCGTGGTGCAATCTGCCGACGGCTCGCTCGTCGTCGGCGACAGCCATCACTATGGCGAGACGCTCGATCCGTTCGCGCCAAAACTCGTCGACGATCTCATCCTCGATGAGTTCGACACCGTGCTGGATCTACCCGGCCGTACCGTCAGTGAGACCTGGACCGGAACCTATGCGTCAGCCAGTGACCGCCTGATGCTGGTCGATCGTCCCATGGATAGCGTCCGCATCGTCATGATCACCAGCGGCACCGGTGCGTCCACCTCCTTCGCGATCGCCGAAGAAGTCATCGCCGATCTATTCGGCAGCGTCAGTCAGGAAACTCCCTTGTGAAGATCAAAGCGGTCGTTTTCGATTGGGCAGGCACCATCATCGATCACGGGTCGAGGGCGCCGATGGGCGCGTTCGTCAAGGTGCTCTCCGACTTTCAAGTGCCGATCACGGTTGCGGAAGCGCGGCGGCCGATGGGCCTGCCGAAGTGGGACCACATCAAGACGCTGCTGACGCACCCGGACATCGCTGCGCGCTGGCAAGCGGCGCATGGCACGGCGCCGACCGACCGCGACGTCGACCGCGTGTTCGAGGTATTCGTGCCCCTGAACGCTGCCATCGTAACTGACTTCGCCGACGTTATACCCGGTGTTCTCGAGATGATGGCGGCCTTGAGGGCCGACGGTCTCAAGCTCGGCTCGACCACCGGCTACACCCGCGACATTATGGAACGGCTGCTGCCGGTCGCAGCCAGCGCCGGACTTGTGCTCGACAATCTCGTCTGTGCCGGCGATCTCAAGTCGGGCCGGCCTGGTCCTTTGATGATGTACAAGTGCTTCGTCGATCTCGACGTTTCGCCGGCTTCATGCGTGGTCAAGGTTGACGACACCGAGGCCGGAATTGCCGAGGGACTGGCGGCCGGTTGCTGGACCGTCGGCGTTGCATTGTCGGGAAACGCGACCGGCCTGTCGAAACAGGAACTTGCCGCGCTTAGTCAGGCAGAGCTTGCCGAACGTCGCGCTGCTGCATACAGGCAACTCGAACGTTGCGGCGCCCACTACGTGATCGACAGTGCCGCCGACTTGGCGCCGGTCATCGACCGCATCAATGGCCGGCTCGCACGTGGCGAGCGGCCGTGAGATAGGGACAAACTTGAATCAACCGGCGGCCTTCGTCGTTTCGGCGGTCCCAATCAACTTGTCCGCCTCCGCCACAATCACCTGCTCCAGCTGCGCCTGGAACACCTTGCGGTCGAGACCGGGCGGGATCGCCGGCAGATAGGACAGCGTGATGGTGCCGCTGTGGATCATCAGGGTCTTCTTGCCCCAGAACAATCCGGAATTATGCGCCACCGGCAGGACCGGTGTGTCGAGGTTGGTATAGAGCGCGGCAATGCCGGCGGGCTGGAATTTCGTGGGCTCGCCGACCGCCTGGCGCGTGCCTTGCGGAAATATCAGGACCTTGCGGCCTTCGCCGATCGCGCGCCGGGCTTCATCGTTCATCTGCCGCAGCGCCTGCCGGCCGGCCGAGCGGTCGACCAGGATCATCGGATATCGATGCAGAAACCAGCCGACGATTGGCAATTTGCGCAGTTCCTGCTTGGCGACGATGCTGGCATCGGGGAAAATCGCGCAGAGCGCCGCCGTTTCCCAAAGCGATTGATGATTGCACGCGATGATGCACGGACCGTCCGGAATGTTCTCGCGGCCTTGCTCACGATAGTCGAGGCCGATCACATATTTGAACAGCCATACGATTCCATTCGACCATACCTGCGATACCGCGCGTACTTTGGCGCTGCCGGCATTGGTGAGCCAGAGAACGGGCACCGCCGGCGACAGCACCAGTGTCCAGAGCAGCACGAGCACGATGAATACGATCGACCTCAGTTTATACAAAGGATGGTGTCCCCAGATTGACGCGTCTTGCGGGCCCCCAGATACCGCACTTTTCGGCTATTGCCTATTTCGGAAGCGGGGCGGACTATTCCCCGGCAAAAATCCGGTTTCGCCATGGACCGGCCGGAATTGCAAACTAGGATCATCCGATGCCTGCCCTGGAACAGATCGCTATCTCCCCGCAGCTGACCTTTGATGCCCTCACCGCCGGCGCGCGCGGCGCGCCGCTGGTGCTGCTGCTGCACGGCTTTGCGGAATCGATGCATTGCTGGCGCGCGCAGGTCGCAAGCCTCGGCGATATGGGCTATCGCGCCATCGCACCGAGCCAGCGCGGCTATTCGCCGGGCGCACGGCCGAACCCACGCGAATTTTCCCATTACCTGATCGACCGCCTGATGGACGACGCGATGGCGATCGTGGCGGCTTCGGGCTATGGCGAGGCGCGCTTTCATCTGGTCGGCCATGACTGGGGTGGCAGCATCGCCTGGGGGCTCGCCGAGCGCCATCACGAACGGCTGGCCTCGCTCACCATCCTGTCGCGGCCGCACCCCAACGCGTTCAACCGCGCGCTGCAACTGATCGACGGCGAACAGGCCAACCGCTCACGGCACCACAAGGCGTTTCTCGAGCCGGATGCCGGCGAGAAAGTCTTAGCCTGCGACGCCCGATGGCTGCGCGATCGCTGGGCCGCCAATGGCGTTCCGGCCGATGCGATGAAGGCGCATCTTTCCGTGCTCGGCAACACCGATGCGATGGAAGCCGCATTGGCCTGGTACCGCGCGCGCGGCGCGATCCGCGGGCCGCTCGGCCCGATCCGCGTGCCCACGCTCTTCATCTGGGGCGATGCCGACGATACCGTCGGCCGCACCGCCGCCGAAGGCACCAGGGACTTCATTGCAGCGCCCTATCATTTCGAAGTGCTGCCCGGCGTCGGACATTTCGCGGCGGATCAGGCACCGAAACGGGTGAGTGAATTATTGCTGGCGCATATCGAAACCCATCCGGCCTGAAAGCAAAACGCGACGGAGGATCAAACCTCCGTCGCGCTCCTGATGCCTGATCCGAAGTTGGCGTCTATTCTTTCTTGTCGATATTCCAGAACACCGGGGTTGCCGGGCCGTCGATGACACCGGTAAGCGATTTCCGCCAGGCGCTGGGCTGGGTGTATTCCCCGAGCGGGATGTAGATCACCTGCTCAAAGGCCTGCTTCTGGATGTCGGCGGCGATCTTCTTCTGCTCTTCAGGCGTGGCAGCGCGCGCGAAAGCATCCTTCAGCTGCTCGATCTTGGGATCTTCCGACCAGCCGAACCAGCCGCCATTCTTGCCTCTGCCGCCGATCGCGAAATTGACGATCGGATTGATCACGTCCGCACCGGCCCAGTTGGTGAAGAACATGTTCCAGCCGCCTTCCTTGACCGGCTTCTGGCTGGCGCGGCGGCTGACCACCGTGCCCCAGTCGGTGGCTTGCAGGTCGACCTTGAAGCCGGCGGTGCGCAACGCCTGCGCGGCGACGACCGGCTGCGCCTTCAGGGTCACGACATCGCCGGGCGCCATGATCACGATCGGCGTGCCGTCATAGCCGGACTCGGCAAGCAGCTTCTTGGCTTCCGCCATGCCATTGCCCTTCACCAGCGATTCCGAGCCGGCTTCGGTGGCGAGCGGCGTGCCGCACATGTAAAACGAGCCGCAAATCTTGTAGTATTCGGGATTGCCGATCAGGGCATCCAGCACATCTTTCTGATTTATCGCCAGCAGCGCCGCGCGACGAACTTTTACGTCGTCGAACGGCGGTAGCAGGAAATTCATCCGTCCGACGGTCTGGAAGCCAAGCTTGTTCGAGGTTTCGATCTTGATGTTCTTGTCGGCGGCGAGCACCGACGCCATGTCGAAAGGCACAATCTCCAGGAAATCGATGTCGCCGGATTGCAGCGCGTTCACCGCGGTCTGCGCATCCGCCATGGTGATCCACTCGACGCGGTCGACCTTCACCACCTTGCCGCCGGAGGTCCAGCTCACCGGCTCCTTGCGCGGCACGTAGTCGGCGTTCTTGTCAAACACCGCCTTGACGCCCGGCTGGAATTCGCCGGGCACGAATTTGAAGGGACCGGATCCGATCAACTCAGGAAGCGGCTTGTCGGTCGGCGATTCCGCCATCCGCTTCGGCATCATGAACGGCACCAGCGAGGACGGCTTGCCGATCAACTCCAGCACCAGGCTGTAGGGCTCCTTCAGCTTCAGCACGATGGTCTTGGCGTCTGACGCCTCGATGCTGGCAGTAAAATCCATCAGCTTCTGGCCCATGCCATCGGCCTTGCCCCAGCGCTTCAGCGACGCCACGCAATCTTCCGCCGTCACCGGCGCGCCGTCATGCCACTTCAGGCCGTCGCGCAGCGTGAAGGTGTAGGTCAGCTTGTCGTCGGAAATCTTGAATTCCGCCATCTGCGGCTGGATCTTGAAGCTGGAATCCTGCGCCAGCAGCGTGTCGAAGATCATGTAGCCGAAGTCGCGCACGATGTAGGCGGTCGTCATCATGCCGGGCGTGCGCAGATCGGCATGCATCACGGCGCTGATGGTCTTGCCGGCGGCAAAGGCTTGCGAATTCATGGGCTGCGACGTCAGCGCCACCGAAAGTGCGGCGACCGAAAGCGCCGCGGCAAGGGTGGGACGTTTCCAGCGCGTGGTGTGGAACATTCGAGATTCTCCTGACGTGAAACTGTTCAATGCGCGATGATTTATTATGCATGCGGTTCGATATTTAGGCGAACTAACACGCTGTAAATCTTGCATATTTGAGACTTGCATCAAGCGCGTGGCGCGTCAATCGGGTTTGGCGACAGCCCTCCCCTGCGATCGCGCCGCCGGGACGCTGTCGATGTTTCACTTTACAAATTCGTCCGGGATCATTCTCGTATGCGCTGGCATCAAATCGGCCGTTCGAAAGCCGAAAGAAGATCGAGAGAATCCCATGAACCCAGCCAATCTTCCCTTTGATTCCGAGGCCATGCTGCAGGGGCTGCGCGGCTGGGTGGAATGCGAAAGCCCGACCTGGAATGCTGCCGCGGTCGAGCGCATGCTCGACATCGCCGCGCGCGAGATGGCGATCATGGGTGCGACCATCGAGCGCATCGCCGGCCGGCAGGGTTTTGCCGGCTGCGTCCGCGCCCGCTTTCCCCATCCCAAACAGGGCGAGCCGGGCATCCTGATCGCCGGCCATCTCGACACCGTGCACCCCGTCGGCACCATCGAAAAACTGGCATTCCGGCGCGAGGGCAACAAATGCTTCGGCCCCGGCATCTTCGACATGAAGGGCGGCAACTACCTCACGCTGGAAGCGATCCGGCAACTGGCGCGCGCCGCCTTCACGACGCCGCTGCCGATCACGGTGCTGTTCACCCCCGACGAGGAAGTCGGCACGCCATCGACCCGCGACATCATCGAGGCCGAGGCCTGCGCGCAACAAATACGTGCTGGTGCCGGAGCCCGGTCGCCCCAACAACGGCGTCGTCACCGGGCGCTACGCGATTGCCCGCTTCAATCTGGAAGCAACTGGCAAGCCGAGCCATGCCGGTGCGACGCTCTCGTCGGGCCGTTCGGCGATCCGCGAAATGGCACGCCAGATCATCGCCATCGACGGCATGACGACGGAGGACTGCACCTTCTCGGTCGGCATCGTGCATGGCGGCCAATGGGTCAATTGTGTCGCCACCACCTGCACCGGCGAGGCGCTGAGCATGGCCAAGCGCCAGGCCGACCTCGACCGCGGCGTCGAGCGCATGCTGGCGCTGTCCGGCAGCGCCAATGACGTTTCGTTCAGGGTAACGCGCGGCGTCACCCGCCCGGTGTGGGAGCCCGACGCCGGCACCATGGCGCTGTATGACAAAGCGCGCGGGATCGCCCGGGAAATGGGCCTTGAGCTTCCCCATGGCAGCGCCGGCGGCGGCTCCGACGGCAATTTTACGGGCGCGATGGGCGTGCCGACGCTCGATGGTTTAGGCGTTCGCGGCGCCGATGCCCATACGCTCAACGAGCATATCGAGGTCGACAGCCTGGCCGAACGCGGCCGGCTGATGGCCGGGCTGCTGGCGACGCTGGCATGAGGGCCGTAGGAGCCCTCGATCTTACCTCGTCATTGCGAGCGAAGCGAAGCAATCCATTCTTTCTTTCCGTGGCCCAGATGGATTGCTTCGCTTCGCTCGCAATGACGGATGAGATAGGCTTCTGCCCGGATAGACTACCTGCAGCGCAAAAACTGCAGCCCCAATGGCACGGGACTTGCTGAACTGATACGCTGGTGGCAGACCCGGTCCAAGATCCATGACCGGCGCTACCGATTGGCCCACAATCTAACGGATCAAGATGCTCGGATATCTCTTTCGCCGCATTCTCGCCGCTGTCCCCGTGATGGGCGTGGTGGCGCTGTTTGTGTTTCTGCTGCTGCGGCTGACACCGGGCGATCCAGCAGCGATCCTGGCCGGCGACAATGCAACGCCGGAACAGCTCGAGCGCATCCGCACCTCGCTCGGCCTCAATGAACCGCTGTACACCCAGTTCTTCACCTGGATCGGCAAGCTGCTGCACGGCGATCTCGGCGTGTCGCTGATCTCGAACGTGCCGGTGCTGAAGATGATCGGCACCCGCGTCGAACCGTCGATCTCGATCGCGCTGTGCACCATCATCCTCGCCATCCTGGTCGCGGTGCCGCTCGGCGTCATCGCGGCATGGAAACACGGCACCTGGATCGACCGTTTCGTGATGGGCCTGTCGGTGGTCGGCTTCTCGGTGCCGGTGTTCGTGATCGGCTACGTCCTGATCCAGATCTTTGCGATCGACCTGCGCTGGGTGCCGGTGCAGGGCTTTCGCAGCATTTTGGCGGGCTTCGGTCCGTTCTTCGAGCGCATCATCCTGCCGACCTGCACGCTCTCCTTCATCTATGTCGCCCTGATCGCGCGCATGACGCGGGCGGCGATGCTGGATGTGCTGGGCGAGGACTATGTCCGCACCGCACGCGCCAAGGGCATCAATGAGACCGGCGTGTTGCTGCGCCATGCGCTGCGCAACGCCGCGGTGCCCGTCATCACCGTGATCGGGACAGGATTTGCGCTGCTGATATCAGGCGTCGTCGTCACCGAGAGCGTGTTCAACCTGCCCGGCATCGGCCGCCTCACCGTCGATGCGGTGTTGGCGCGCGACTATCCGGTGATCCAGGCCATGATCCTGCTGACCTCCGGCATCTATGTCGCGGTCAATCTCCTGATCGACGTCGCCTACACCCTGCTCGATCCCCGAATTCGTTATTGAGGCCCGGTACTGATGGCGATCGAAACCCTCCCCGAACCGTCGATACCGATCACCACGCCGTTCCGGCCGCGGCTCGGCTTCCTCACGGCCACGCCGATTATCGCTACCGCAACGATCTTCCTCGTGCTCATCATCGCGATGGCGATCCTGGCGCCGTGGCTGGCGCCGCACGATCCGCAATTGTTGGCGCCGGCGCAGCGGCTGAAGCCGTCCAGTGCGCAATTCCTGCTCGGCACCGACGGCTACGGCCGCGACGTGCTGTCGCGCATTATCTATGGCGGACGGATTTCGCTGCTGATCGGCCTTGGCGCCGCCGTGTTCTCGGTCAGCATCGGCCTTGTCATCGGTCTCGTCTCCGGCTTCTTCAGATGGGTCGACGCCGTGATGATGCGGGTGATGGACGGCCTGATGGCGATCCCCAGCATCCTGCTTGCGATCGCCGTGGTCTCGCTGTCCGGCGCCAGCCTGATGACGGTCATGGTCGCCATCACCATTCCGGAAATTCCGCGGGTGGCGCGGCTGGTGCGCTCGGTGGTGCTGTCGGCGCGCGAAGAACCCTATGTCGAGGCCGCCATTTCGGTCGGCTCCAGCCTGCCCAAGATCATGTGGCGGCATCTGATGCCGAACACGATCGCGCCCCTGATCGTGCAAGGCACGTATGTTTGCGCCTCTGCCGTCCTCACCGAAGCAATCCTGTCGTTCCTCGGCGCCGGCATCTCGCCGGAGACGCCGACCTGGGGCAATATCATGGCCGAAGGCCGCGCCTATTTTCAGATCAAACCGTCGCTGATCTTCTGGCCGGGCCTGCTGCTGTCGATCGCGATTCTCAGCGTCAATTTGATCGGCGACGCCGCGCGCGATGCGCTCGATCCCCGGATGAAGCAGCGGGAGAGCGGAGCAAGTGACGAAGATTCCACACCGTGCCGAAATCTGTTCGCTCGAACGCGCGGATGATGCGATCGTCTCGACATCGACAATCTCGTCGTCGGCCTCGGCAAGAAGCCGAACGGCACGCGCATCATCGACGGCATCTCGCTCAAGGTCCGTGAAGGCGAGACGCTGTGCGTGGTCGGCGAGAGCGGATCCGGCAAGTCGGTGACGTCGCTGACCGTGATGGGGCTGTTGCAAAAGGGCGCGCTGACGCCGTCCGGCGGCAGCATCAAGCTGGTCGGCGAGGAACTGCTCTCCGCCAGCGACCGCCGCTTGCGGCAATTGCGCGCCACCACCATGGCAATGATCTTTCAGGAGCCGATGACGGCGCTCAATCCGGTGGTGCCGGTCGGCCGCCAGATCGACGAAGTGCTGCGCGTCCATACCGATCTCGACGCCCGCGCGCGGCGCCAGAAGATCCTGGCGATGATGGAACAGGTGCGGCTGCCCGAGGTCGAGCGCATCTTCGCCTCCTATCCGCACCGGCTGTCGGGCGGACAGCGCCAGCGCATCATGATCGCGATGGCGCTGGTGCTCGAACCCAAACTGCTGATCGCGGACGAGCCGACCACCGCACTCGACGTCACCACGCAAAAGCAGATCTTGACGCTGATCCGCGACCTGCAACGCGATCACGGCACCGCGGTGCTGTTCATCACCCATGACATGGGCGTGGTCGCCGAGATCGCCGACCGCGTCGCCGTCATGCGCAACGGCCGGCTGGTCGAGACCGGCGCGCTGGATACCATCCTGCGTCAGCCCACCATGGAATACACCCGCAATTTGCTCTCGGCGGTGCCGAGCCTGGTGCCGCGGGCGGCCCGCGCCGACTCT
This sequence comes from uncultured Alphaproteobacteria bacterium, assembly GCA_963802535.1. Lineage (GTDB taxonomy): Bacteria > Pseudomonadota > Alphaproteobacteria > Rhizobiales > Xanthobacteraceae > Bradyrhizobium. The sequence continues at coordinate 99,369 of CAWDJI010000001.1, forward strand.
ACCGAACCGGTGGTGCTGGAAGCCAATGAACTCGGCAAGGTCTATCGCGAGCGCTCGTTCTTCGGCAAGAAGCGCGAGGTCGCGGCCGCCCAGGGCGTCACGCTGACGCTGCGCAAGGGCCGCACGCTCGGCATCGTCGGCGAAAGCGGCTCCGGCAAGTCGACCGTCGCGCGCTGCATCGTCCGCCTGATCGATCCGACCTCCGGCGGCGTCCGCCTGGCGGGCCGCGAAATCTCCGATCTGTCGCGCCGGCTGCTGCAACCGCACCGCAAGCGCATCCAGATCATCTTCCAGGATCCTTATCGTTCGCTCAATCCGCGCGTCACCATCGGCGAGACCATCGCGGAAGGCCCGATCAATTACGGCATGCCGCGCGACGAGGCGCTGGCGAAAGCGCGCGATCTGCTGGAACTGGTCGGCCTGCCGGCTGACGCCATCTCGCGCTACCCGCATCAATTCTCCGGCGGCCAGCGCCAGCGCATCGCGATTGCCCGCGCGCTCGCGCTCGATCCGGACGTGCTGGTCGCGGACGAAGCGGTTTCCGCGCTCGACGTCTCCGTGCAGGCGCAGGTGCTCGAACTGCTCGATGAAATCCAGACCCGGCTCGGCATCGCATTGCTGTTCATCACCCACGACCTTCGCGTCGCGGCGCAAATCTGCGACGACGTCGCCGTGATGCAACATGGCCGGATCGTGGAACAGGGACCGGCCGCCCAGGTGCTGACCCATCCGCAACAGGCCTATACCCGCGCGCTGCTCGACGCCGCACCCGGCCGCGGCTGGGATTTCGCGAATTTCAGGCCGGTTTCCGTCGGCGCCGTCGCAACGGCATAACCTCCCGAATTCGCAAGCGGCGAAGCAATCCGAAAATGCGACGAGGGCCATGCGTGCCGCGCAGCTTGCGCTTTTCGCAACGGCGGGACTAACGTCGCCCATGAAAATCAGTCCGAGACTTACCTGATGACCCGCGTTGCCGTCGGCGGTTTCCTGCACGAGACCAACACCTTTGCGCCGACGAAGGCGACCTATGACGACTTCGTGCATGGCGGCGGCTGGCCGTCGATGACCGAGGGTGCCGAAATCCCAAAAGTCATGCGCAAGATCAATGTCGGGCTCGCCGGCTTCATCGAGGCCGCCGAGGCTAACGGCTGGGATCTGGTGCCGACGATCGCCTGCGCCGCCAGTCCCTCCGCCCATGTGACGAAGGATGCGTTCGAGCGCATCGTCAAGGCGATGGTCGATGGCATCGCCGCCGCTGGCCCGCTCGATGCGGTTTATCTCGATCTGCACGGCGCGATGGTGACCGAACACCTCGACGACGGCGAAGGCGAGGTATTGGCGCGCGTGCGCAAGGTGATTGGCAAGGACCTTCCATTGGTCGTCAGCCTCGATCTGCATGCCAATGTGACGCCTGAAATGGTCGAGCATGCGGACGCGCTCATTGCCTACCGCACCTACCCTCACGTCGACATGGCCGATACCGGCCGGGCGTGTGCAAAGCATCTCGCGCTGATGCTTCAAACAAAAGCGCGTTTCGCCAAAGCGTTCCGGCAATTGCCGTTCCTGATTCCGATCAGCTGGCAATGCACCTTCGACCAACCCAGCAAAGGCATCTATCAGAAGCTGGCGGCGATGGAGAGCGCAACCGTGCCGACGCTGTCCTTTGCACCGGGATTTCCAGCCGCCGATTTCCGGGATTGCGGGCCGAGCGTCTTTGCCTATGGCGCTACGCAGGCCGATGCGGACGCCGCGGCCGACAAACTGGCGGCGCTGATCGAAGGTCATGAAGACGATTTCGACGGCCGGATCTATTCGCCCGACGACGGCGTGCGTCATGCGATGGAACTGGCCAAAACCGCCAGCAAGCCGATCATCATTGCCGACACCCAGGATAATCCCGGCGCCGGCGGCGATTCCGACACCACGGGCATGCTGCGCGCGCTGGTGCGCAACAAGGCGGTTCGCGCCGCCACCGGCGTGATCTACGATCCGCAATCGGCGCAAGCCGCACATCAGGCCGGCGTCGGAGCGACCGTCACATTGTCGCTGGGCGGCAAGTCCGGAATACCGGGCGACGCGCCCTACAAGGAAAGTTTCGTCGTCGAAAAACTGTCGGATGGAAATTTTGTCGCCACCGGCCCCTATTATGGCGGCCGCGAAATGGAGATGGGACCTTCCGCGTGTTTGCGCATCGGCGATATCAGGGTGGTCGTGGCTTCGCACAAGGCGCAGCTCGCCGACCAATCGATGTACCGCTATGTCGGGATCGAACCAACAGAACAGGCGATCCTGGTCAACAAGAGCTCGGTGCATTTCCGCGCCGACTTCGAACCGATCGCCGAAAAGCTTTTGATCTGCGCCGCCCCCGGCGCGATGCCGGCCGATACCGCAAGCCTGCCATGGACGCGGCTCCGTCCCGGTATCCGCATCAAGCCGAACGGCGCACCTTTCACGCCGCCTGCCAAATCCCGTTCAACCTCCGCAACCGGATAACAGACATGCCCACCATTGAACGCATCGACGGCTATGCCGAAGAACTCACCGCCATCAGGCGCGACCTGCACGCCCATCCCGAGATCGGTTTTGAGGAGGTCCGCACGTCGGGCATCGTCGCCGACAAGCTGACGCAATGGGGCATCGAAGTGCATCGCGGGCTCGGCGGCACCGGCGTGGTCGGCGTGCTCAAGGGCAAGGGTTCTGGAAGCAAGCGCATCGGCTTGCGCGCCGACATGGACGCGCTGCCGATGGAAGAGAACACCAATCTGCGCTGGCGCTCGACCATTCCCGGCCGCTTCCACGGCTGCGGCCATGACGGCCACACCACCATGCTGCTCGGCACCGCGCGCTATCTGGCCGAAACCAGGAATTTCGACGGCACCGTGCATTTCATCTTCCAGCCCGCCGAAGAAGGCCTGGGCGGCGCGCGCGCGATGATCAAGGACGGCCTGTTCCAGAAATTCCCCTGCGACGAGGTTTACGGCCTGCACAATGCGCCGGACCTGAACCATGGCGAGATCGCGATCCTGCCCGGCCCTGCGATGGCCGGCGCCGACTTCTTCGACATCACCATCGACGGCTACGGCGCCCATGGCGCGATGCCGGAGCGCTCCAAGGATGCGGTCGTGATCGCCACGACGCTTACGCAGGCGCTGCAGACCATCGTGAGCCGCAACGTCCCGCCGCATCATCCGGCGGTGTTGTCGGTCACCCAGATCCACGCGGGCTCCGCCTACAACGTCATTCCCGGCCAGGCCAAACTCTGCGGCACCGTCCGCGCCTTCGATGACGGCGTGCGCGCGCTGATCCGCGAGCGCATGCGCGCGATCTGCGCCGGCATGGCCGCCGCCTTCAGTTGCGAAATCAATGCCGACATCCGCGACACTTTCAGCGTGCTGGTGAACCAGGAAGAGCAGTCGCGGGTGGTCGAGGCCGCCGCGCGCACGGTGGTCGACCCGGACAAGGTCATTACCCGCGCCGAGCCGAAGATGGGCAGCGAGGATTTCGCCGACATGATGCAGGCCGTCCCCGGCGCCTATTTCTGGGTCGGCCATGAAGGCTCGGTGCCGGTGCACAATCCCGGCTTCGTGCTCGACGACAAGATCCTCCCGATCGGCGCCAGCGTGTTTGCCCGCATCATCGAAACCCGTCTCCCGGTAGGTTCCCATGCATAAAGCCGCCCGCAAAGAGGCGATCACGTCACTCCACGATCTCTCGGCCGTCGATCTGATCGCAGGCTATCGCGCCAGGCAGTTCTCACCGTCGGAAGTGCTCGAAGAGATCATCGCGCATGTCGCGGTGTGGGAACCGCACATCAAGGCGCTCTACCTTTACGACCCCGAGGGCGCGCGCGCCGTTGCCAAGGCTTCTACCGACCGCTGGCAGAAGGGCGAACCGGTCGGCACGCTCGACGGCGTGCCGGTTACCATCAAGGACAATATCGCCACCAAAGACCAGCCGGTGCCGCTCGGTGCGGCCAGCGTGAAACTGGTGCCGTCGCCGAAGGATGCGCCGCCGGCCGCGCGCTTGCGCGAAGCGGGCGCTGTGATCTTCTCCAAAACCACGATGCCGGATTACGGCATGCTGTCGTCGGGCCTGTCGAGTTTCCATCCCCTCACCCGCAATCCCTGGGACCTCAGCAAGAACCCCGGCGGCTCCTCCTCCGGCGCTGGCGCCGCGGGTGCCGCCGGCTACGGCCCGCTGCATCTCGGCACCGACATCGGCGGCTCGGTACGGCTGCCGGCCTGCTGGAACGGCCTGGTCGCGCTCAAGCCGAGCCTGGGGCGCGTCCCTGTCGATCCTCCGTATGTCGGCCGTGTCGCCGGACCGATGACCCGCATTGTCGACGATGCGGCGCTGATGATGTGCGTGCTTTCGCGTCCCGACCGGCGCGACGGCATGAGCCTGCCCGCGATTGAGGTCAACTGGAAAGCGCTCGACAAATCGCCGCGCAAACTTCGCATCGGCCTGATGCTCGATCCCGGCACTGGCCAGAAGCTGGAGAAAGAGGTTCGCGAGGTCGCGGTGAAGGCCGCCAAAGCCTTCGAATCCGCGGGCGCCGTGATCACCGAAGTCGACGGCATCTTGACCCGCGAGATGCTCGACGGCCTCGATCATTTTTGGCGTGCGCGCAGTTGGGACGACCTGTCAAAACTGCCGCCGGAAGAGCGCGCCAAGACGCTGCCCTATATCCACAACTGGGCGGAAAGTGCAGCAAAGCTGTCCGGCGTTGACGTCGTCAGAGGTTTCAACGCGACGATGGCGATCCGCGCCGCCGCGGCAAAGCTGTTCTGCGATCTCGACTACGTGGTCTCGCCGGTATCGCCGGTCGTGAACTTCGCGGCCGAATTCGCTTCCCCGCTCAACGATCCCGAAAAGCCGTTCGAGCATATCTGCTACACGGTGCCGTGGAACATGTCGGAAAACCCGGCCGTCTCGATCAATGGCGGCTACGACAGCAAGGGCTTTCCGATCGGCGTGCAGATCGTCGGCCGCCGTTTTGACGATCTCGGCGTGCTCGGCATGGCCAAGGCGTTCGAAGGCCTGCGCGGTGCGCAAAGGCCGTGGCCGGTGCCGCCGAAGAAGTAACTCCCCGTCATTCCGGGGCGCGACGAAGTCGCGAGCCCGGAATCCATAACCACGATCGGGAGTATGGATTCCGGGCCTGCGCCAAGTGGCGCATCCCGGAATGACGAGTACAATAATGAAAAGCAAACCTGCAGAGGAAACTACCCATGGCGTATGAGACCATCAAATACGAGGTCGCCGAACAGATCCTCACCATCACGCTGAACCGGCCCGACAAGCTCAACGCCTTCAACGGCACCATGCAGCAGGAACTGATCGACGCCTTCGACGCCGCCGACAAGGACGACGATGTCCGCGCCATCATCGTCACCGGCGCCGGCCGCGGTTTTTGCGCCGGGGCTGACCTCTCCTCCGGTGCCAACACCTTTGATCGCGACGCGCGGCGCGGGCCGGTGAAGCGGCTCGCCAATGGCGCGGTCGATTACAGCGATCCGCAGGTGCGCGACGGCGGCGGCCAGGTGACGCTGCGGATTTTCAAGTGCCTGAAGCCGGTGATCGCGGCCGTGAACGGGCCCGCGGTCGGCATCGGCGTCACCATGCAGCTCGCGATGGATATTCGCATCGCGTCCGAGGCCGCGCGCTTCGGTTTTGTGTTTTCCCAGCGCGGCATCGTGCCGGAAGCGGCGTCGAGCTGGTTCCTGCCGCGCCTCGTCGGCATCGCCCAGGCATTGGAGTGGTGCTACACCGGCCGCGTCTTCCCGGCACAGGAAGCGCTTGCCGGCCGCCTCGTAAGCCGGGTGGTGCCGCCGGATGATCTGCTGCCGACCGCACGCGCTCTCGCCAAGGAAATCGCTGCCAAAACCGCACCAGTGTCGGTAGCGCTGATCCGCCAGATGATGTGGCGGATGATGGGCGCCGACGACCCGATGGAAGCCCACAAGGTCGACAGCCGCGGCATCTACGCCCGCGGCCGCTCCGACGACGTGAAAGAAGGCGTGGTGTCGTTCCTTGAAAAGCGCCCGGCGCAATTCAAGAACAAGGTGTCATCAGACATGCCCGACTATTTCCCGTGGTGGGACGAGCGGGAGTATGAATGAGACGTAACTCCTTCCACGTCGTCCCGGCCTTGAGCCGGGACCCATAACCACAGCCTTCAGTTTTGCGAAGAACGTCTACCTACACTGCCCTCACGAGATCACGCGGTATGGGTCCCGGCATTCGCCGGGACGACGGACGAGAGAAATCGTAGGGTGGGCAAAGGCGCACTTGCGCCGTGCCCACCATCTCAGCCGCGAAAGTTGGTGGGCACGCTTTCGCTTTGCCCACCCTGCGATCTCCGCATTCGCAACCGCTCACCCCATCGTCAGCGCCACGCGGCCGATCGCCTTGCGGTCGATCAACAGCCGCATCGCGCGAGCGTAATCTTCCAGCGGCAGGCGGTGCGAGACGTTGGGGCGGATTTTGCCGGCTTCCGCCCATTCCAGCAGCGCCTTGATCCTGACCTCACCGAGCGCCGGATTTTTCCGCACCGCCTCGCCGGCGCGGACCCCGAGCACGCTGGCGCCCTTGATCATCAAGAGATTGGTTTTGGCGAGCCCGATGCCGCCGGTAAAGCCGATGATCAGGAGACGCGCGCCCCAGGCGATGCAGCGCATCGAGTTCTCGAACACCTCGCCACCGACCGGATCGAACACCACGTCCGCCCCGCGCCCGTCGGTGATGCGCTTGACGGCATCGCGGAACGGTTCCTGATCATAGCGCACCAGATGGTCGGCGCCCCTTGCTTTCGCGATCTCCAGTTTCTCGTCGCTCGACGCCGTCGCGATCACGGTGGCGCCGAGCATCTTGCCCATCTCGACCGCAGCGAGGCCGACGCCGCCGCCGGCGCCATGGACCAGCAACACCTCGCCCGGCTGCAGCCGGCCCCGGTCGATCAGGCCGTGATACGCCGTGCCATGGCCGGCCAGGAACGTCGCTCCCTCGGCGTAATCGAAATTCGACGGCAGCTTCACCAACTGCGCAGGTGTGGCAACCGCCTCGTCGCAATAGGCGCCATGCCGCATCTTCACGATCACGCGGTCGCCGACCGTGACGCCCTCGGCGTCGTTCACCTCAACCACATCGCCGGCGGCTTCGACGCCCGGCGTGAACGGCAATGGCGGCTTGAGCTGGTATTCGCCGGCCGTCATCAAAATATCCGGAAAATTGATCCCGGCGGCACGCACCGCGACGCGCACCTGCCCCACCACCAGCGGCAAGCTCGCAAATGTTTCGAGACGCAGGCCCTCGGGTGGCCCGAGTTCGCGGCATACGACGGCCATCGGCATTAGGCGGCCTTCTTGAGACGCAGCACGGCTTCGCGGATCAGCGGCATGCGGTCGTTACCAAAATACATGTCTGATTTGTTGACGTAGATGGTCGGCGAACCAAAGCCGCCGCGCGCCATCACTTCATCGGTATTGGCCTTGAGCTGGTCCTTGATTGTCTGCTCGCTGATCCCTGCAAAGAAATTGACGTGGTCGACGCCTGCGCTCTTGCAGATTTCCCTCAGCACCGAATCCTGCGAAATGTCCTTGTCGCCGCCCCAATAGGCTTCGAACACCGCGCGCGCGAACGGCACCATGTCATTACCCAGCCAGATGCAGCCGCGCATCGCCTTGACGCTGTTCACCGGAAACACCGTCGGCGGCATCTTGATCGCAAGCCCCGCCGAGCGCGCCCAGTCGGCGAGATCCTTTTTCATGTAGCGCGCCTTCACCGGCACCGGCGTCTCGCGCGAGGCGTAGACGCTGGGGTTGATGGTGTTGAAGATGCCGCCGACCAGGATCGGCCGCCATGAAATTTCGACGCCGAGCTCTTTGGCGAGCGGCTGGATGTTGTGGAAGGCGAGATAGGTCCAGGGACTGGAGCAGTCGAAGAAGAATTCGATCATGGCGTTTCCTTTGTGCCTATTTCCACCGACATTGCGAGCGAAGCGAAGCAATCCATCTCGCCGTGTAATGGAAGAATGGATTGCTTCGTCGCAACTGCTCCTCGCATACTTCGATCAGGAGTGGCTGAATAACATGAAGCGATGGGAACGCTAAAGGTCGATTAACGGATCGCCGGTCATCAGGTCGAGACCTTCCGGCAAGCCGAGTGTCACGCTCGCTTGTGCTGGATATCGATGATCAGCCTCAGGGCATCTTCCGGCATGGCCGAAACACCACAGCCATCGCGTGGCCAAGCGTAGTCGGCGAGGGCGTGGACCTTTTCCATGATCTCGCAGAGCGAGCGCAGTTTCTCGCGATCAACGTTCGGCATGGTTCGTCCTTTTCACAATTATATGACGCCGCGGCCGGCATCCACTTCCGTCCAGCCATGCAGGTCGATCATGGCTCCCCTCAGCCGCCGCCGGGAAACGGCCCTGCGATTTGGCTTAAAGACGCGCTTCGCGCTTTTGGACGACTTTTGTTGTTCTGTACGCCGATCATAAGACATGGCAGACAGGCGCTCAAACAAAACCGACCGGGAGGCTCCCATGCTGTTTCCAACGACGATCGCCGGCTCCCTGCCGAAGCCGGAATGGCTGGCCGAACCCAATACGCTGTGGGCGCCCTGGAAATCGAAGGGCGACGAACTCGCCCGCGCCAAGCGCGACGCCACCATGCTGGCCGTAAAACTCCAGGAAGATGCCGGCGTCGACATCGTCACCGAGGGCGAGCAGGCCCGCCAGCACTTCGTGCATGGTTTTCTGGAAAAGGTCGAAGGGATCGATTTCGCTCACAAGGTCGAGATGGGCATCCGGAAAGACCGCTACAAAGCGATGGTGCCGCAGGTGGTGGCGCCGCTCACCCTTAAAGGCCGCGTCCATGCCGATGAGGCACGCGTCGCCCGCACCCACACCAATCGCAAACTGAAATTCACGCTGCCGGGCCCGATGACCATCATCGACACCGTGGCCGACGGCCATTATGGCGACCGCGTCAAGATGGCATTCGCCTTTGCCGAACTGTTGAACGAGGAAGCGCGCGCGCTACAGGCTGACGGTGTCGACGTCATCCAGTTCGATGAACCCGCCTTCAACGTGTTCATGGATGAGGTCCCCGACTGGGGCATCAAGGCGCTGGAGCGCGCCGCGCAAGGACTGACCTGCGCCACCGCCGTCCACATCTGTTACGGCTACGGCATCAAGGCCAACACCGACTGGAAGGCGACGCTCGGCGGCGAATGGCGGCAATATGAACAGATTTTTCCGGCGATCGCCAAAAGCTCGATCCAGCAGGTCGCGATCGAGTGCCGCAATTCAAAAGTGCCGCTGGATTTGCTGGCGCTGTTGACCGGCAAGGTCGTGCAGGCCGGCGTGATCGATGTCGCCAGCGACACCGTCGAGACCGCGGAAGACGTCGTCAAGGTGATCGAGGCGGTGTCGAAGTTCGTGCCGAAGAGCCACATCGTAGCCACGACCAATTGCGGCATGGCGCCGATGCGGCGGGATATCGCGGAAGCGAAGCTGGCGGCGCTCGGTGCCGGCGCGAAGCTGGCGAGGGAGCGGTTGGGGTAACCCCCGTCATTGCGAGCGAAGCGAAGCAATCCATCTCGCAGCATAACGGGTGGATGGATTGCTTCGTCGCAAGAGCTCCTCGCAATGACGAATTGATAGACCTAGCCCATTAATTCGATCGCACTCGGGTGCAACACCGGCCGATACCCCGCCCCCATCGCGCGTAACGTGGAGGGCGGCGTCAGCAGCATGGCATCCCCAATCGCATCACGCGCTTTGCCATAGCCCTCCATCGACCACCGCAACACCCTGCCCTGCGCAATCAGAAAATACGCCTCCCCCGCCTGCACCATCGCGCCATCCGGCAGTTGCGCGATCGGCCCCGGCAGCGGATGCAGCCGCTTCCTGCGTCGCTCCAGCCGCTCTCGATGCAGCACCATATCCATGTCGCGCGCGAGGACGGACGTAACACCATTGCCTTCCTCCCACGCCGCGCGAAACCGGTTGGCATCGTCGCGGCGGCAGAAGAAACAGGGCCTGTGGCCGGCCGCGAAGGCGGTCGCTTCGTCGAGGAAGAACAGCTCGGTCCAGCTCCGCCCGCCCATCACCTTGCGCCGCCAGCCTCTGAACTCGCAGACGCAGGTGATCCAGGCCGGGCTCGACCAGCGCCTGTTCAGCAGGGTTTTGGTGGCGGGATCGTGGATGATGCCGCGATTGCCGGTGAACAGGCCGCGGTGCGGATCGGCGACGATGTCGCCTGAGGGCGTGACGCGGTTTTGCAGCGGCATGAAAAAGCCCGGCTATTCGCCACACCCGTCATTGCGAGCGCAGCGAAGCAATCCATTCTTTCTATTCGCGGCGAGATGGATTGCTTCGCTTCGCTCGCAATGACGGCGAGAAACTACGCCGCACCATCCCGGATCGGCGGCTGAAACGACAACGCTGTGTCCCACGGAAAGAAGATCCAGGTGTCCTGCGACACTTCGGTAATGAACGTATCCACCAGCGGCCGGCCCTTCGGCTTGGCGTAGACGGTGGCGAAATGCGCGTCCGGCATCATGTCGCGCACCAACCGTCCGGTCTTGCCGGTGTCGACGAGGTCGTCGACAATCAGCAAGCCCTTGCCGGTGCCGCCGCCGAGTGCGGCGGTATCGGCCGAAATGCCCTTCAGCACCTTTAGCTCGCCTTGCTTGTCATGGTCGTAGCTCGCGATGCAGACGGTATCGATGATGCGCACGCCGAGTTCGCGCGCCACGATCGCCGCCGGCACGAGCCCACCGCGGGTGATCGCAATCACCGCATGGAACGGGCCGACCTCGTTGAGCCGCCAGGTCAGCGCCCGGCAATCCCGGTGAAACTGGTCCCACGACACCGGAAAGGCTTTTCCGGCCCGCTCCTGCGCGCTCAGTTCCGGAGCATTCGCCATCATTGTCCCCTGATTTTTCCTGTTGTGGTGCCGGTCAGCGTCTTTGCCATCTCGCTGGTTGCCGCCCATCCCATCCGTTCGTAGAGCGGCTTACCCATCCGCGTGGCGTGCAGCACGCCGTAGGACACACCGCGCTTGCAAAATTCGGCTTCGCCCAATTCCATCAGCATATTCGCCAGTCCCCGCCGCCGATACAATGGCTCGACGAAAATATTGAGCACGTAGCCGCGTCTATCCTCGCGCGGATGCGATGGATGCGGCGGCCAATCGATCAGCATCAGCCCGATGCCGGCCACCGGGGCGCCCTCGTCCTCCACGATAAAGCCAAAATAGCTTCCGTCTTCCAGGCGCGGCTGGAGCCAGACCCTGAAAGCGGCACTCATGGTCTGGAGGACCTCCTCGGTCCTGTCTGGCGCATTCGAGGCCCTAAACATTTCCTCGCGATGCCGGCAGACCAGATCGAGATCTCGCGCGGTGACGGGCCTCGTCGCTGTCATGGCGGCCAACGCTACGGCGTGGTCTTCAGCGAGGCCAGCATCTCCTTCACCGCCCCCATTGCAGCCGCCAGCTTTTCCGGATCGCGCGAACGCACCACGAGATTGGTGTTCGGTTTCTTGTCCTCGTCCTGGAACGGGTAGCTGCCGATGATGGTGTCGGGATGCGCGTTGGCGATCGCCCGCAGCGGCCCGCCGATGTCGCCTTCCCGCGCGTTTGCCCGCACCGTATCCGACAGCATTCGCACGCCTGATTTCAGCTTCGGCGCGATGATGTCCATCATCGCCTGCATGATGGTCGGGATGCCGGCCATCACGATGACATTGCCGAGCTTGAAGCCCGGGGCCAGAATGGTCGCGCTCTGGATCAGTTCGGCGCCGTCGGGAATCCGGGCCATCCGCAGCCGCGCCTCGTTCAGATCCTGCTCGGTCCAGCGCTCGCGAAACCGCGCCACCACCTCGGGGTGATGGTCGATGCCGACGCCGAACGCCTTGGCGACGCTGTCGGCGGTGATGTCGTCATGGGTCGGCCCGATGCCGCCGGTGGTAAAGACGTAATCATAGCGTTTTCGCAGTGCATCAAGGGCCGCGATGATATCCGGCTCCTCGTCGGCGACGACACGGACTTCCTTGAGGTCGATCCCCAAATTGGTCAGGTACTCGGCGATAAAGCCGATGTTCTTGTCCTTGGTCCGGCCGGACAGGATCTCGTCACCAATGACCAGAATGCCCGCTGTGACGATCTCAGTCATTTCCTCTTCCTTACCCTGTCCCCGCCCCGACATTGCGCAAGCAACGCATTGAAGTCACGGGGGTTTGCTGCCGAAATAAGCACCCGGCAGCCGGTTTTTCAGGCAGCACGGGAAAACACCCCATAGCAAATGCCCCGGCCAATGCATATCGCGCTGGCCCGGCCCTTGCTACCATCCCGTGAAGTCATGCACTGTGTCGCATGGCTTCGAGAGATAGTCAGGATTTATGGCAGTCGCGTTCGATGAAATGAACGGCCCCGGCGGGGACCTCCGCCCGGCCTACGAGGAACTCTCCCGCTGGCTGAAGGAGACGCCGCCGGACGCCCTGGAGTATCGCCGCCAGGAAGCGGAGCTGCTGTTCCGCCGGATCGGCATCACCTTCGCCGTCTATGGCGACGCCGAGGCCCAGGAACGGCTGATCCCCTTCGACGTGATCCCGCGGATCATGTCGGCCAAGGAATGGACACTGCTGGAAAAGGGATTGAAGCAGCGGGTCCGCGCCCTGAACATGTTCCTGCGCGACATCTATCACGGCCGCGATATCCTGCGCGCCAACATCATCCCCGACGATCTGATCTTCCAGAATCCGGTGTTCCGGCCCGAGATGAACGGCCAGGACGTTCCCCACGACGTCTATGTCCATATCGCCGGGATCGACATTGTCCGGGTCGACGCCGACAATTTCATCGTGCTGGAGGACAATGCGCGCACGCCCTCCGGCGTGTCCTACATGCTGGAAAACCGCGAAATCATGATGCGGCTGTTTCCGGACCTGTTCGCCCGCCACCGCGTGGCGCCGGTCGAAAAATATCCCGACGAATTGCTGTCAGCGCTGCGCTCGGTGGCGCCGCTGAGCGCTTCCGCGGAGCCGACGGTCGCGCTGATGACGCCCGGCGTCTACAATTCCGCCTATTACGAGCACTCGTTCCTGGCCGACAAGCTCGGCATCGAACTGGTCGAGGGCCGCGACCTCATCGTCAAGAACGACGAGGTGTTCATGCGCACCACCGAGGGCTTAAAACGCGTCGACGTGATCTACCGCCGCGTCGACGACGACTTCCTCGACCCCCTGACCTTCCGCCCGGATTCCGCGCTCGGCGTGCCCGGACTGATGTCCGCCTATGCGGCCGGCAACATCACGCTGGCCAACGCCGTCGGCACCGGCATCGCCGACGACAAGGCGGTCTATTCCTACATGCCGGACATCGTAAAGTTCTATCTCTCGGAAGAGCCGATCCTGAAGAACGTGCCGACCTGGCGTTGCCGCGAGCCAAAGGACCTCGCTTACGTGCTCGATAATCTCGGCGACCTCGTGGTGAAGGAAGTGCACGGCTCCGGTGGCTACGGCATGCTGATCGGCCCCGCCGCCACCAAGGCCACCATCGAGGCGTTCCGCGACAAGCTGAAACGCGAGCCCGAAGGTTTTATCGCGCAGCCGACCTTGGCGCTGTCGACCTGCCCGACCTGTACGGCGTCTGGCCTCGCACCCCGTCACGTCGATCTGCGCCCGTTCGTGCTGACCGGACGCGACCGCACCACCATCGTCCCGGGCGGGTTGACGCGCGTGGCGCTGAAGGAAGGCTCATTGGTGGTCAATTCGAGCCAGGGCGGCGGCACCAAAGACACCTGGATTCTGGACGAGTAGAGAGCAAGACCTTCGCATGCTGTCGCGCACCGCCGAAAACCTGTACTGGCTGGCCCGCTATGTCGAGCGGGCGGAATATCTCGCCCGCACCATCGACGCCACCTTGCGCGTCACCGCGCTGCCCGCCGCCTATATCGGCAAGACCAATGAATGGGATTCGGCGCTGCTCACCGCCGGCGTCAGCGCCAGCTTCTACGAAGCTTACGACGAAGCCAACGAGCAGAACGTTGTCGAGTATCTGGCGTTCTCGCCGTCCAACCCCTCCTCGATCAAGAACTGTATCGAGGCTGCGCGGCTCAATTCCCGCTCGGTCCGAACCGCGCTGACGAGCGAGATGTGGGACACCATCAACTCGTCGTGGATCGAACTCGGGGAAGTCTGGGGCAAGGGCACGTCGAGCCGCGAGGAACTGGCGCGCTTCCTGCGCTTCGTGCAGGAGACCTCATTGCGCTTCGACGGCTCGGCCTACCGGACCATGCTGCGCAACGATGCCTACTGGTTCTCGCGACTCGGCCTGCATCTGGAGCGCGCCGACAACACCGCCCGCATTCTCGACGTGAAATACCACGTGCTGCTGCCCGAGGAGGAGCATGTCGGTGGCCCGCTGGATTATTACCAGTGGACCTCGATCCTGCGCTCGGTATCGGCCTTGACCGCCTATCACTGGGTCTACCGCGAGACCTTAAAACCCTGGCTGATCGCAGATTTGCTGATCCTCAACGACACGCTGCCGCGCTCGCTGGCGAGCTGTTACAGCAATCTGGTGCGGAACCTCGACCAGATCGGGGTCGCTTATGGCCGCCAGGGCGCCTCCCAGCGCCACGCCCGTGGCGTCCGCAACCGGCTTGAACACAGCCATATGGACGATATTTTCCAGCACGGCGTCCATGAGTTCATCCAGGAATTCATCACGGATAACGCGCGGCTTGGCGAGATCATCACCAAGCAGTATCTGATTTGATTCATTTGTCGTCATGGCCGGGCATAGTAGTCTGCCCTGCGCAGACTACGTAAACTTGTCTGCGCTCCCGGCCATCCACGACTTGCTTTGGAGCGTAGGACAAGGAAGAAGGACGTGGATGCCCGGCACGAGGCCGGGCATGACGACCCCAAGCTGATCCCGGTAACGCCATGCGCCTGCGAATTGCCCATACCACCAGCTATCGCTATGAGCCCCCCGCCTCAGGCGTGATCCAGATCCTGCGGATGACGCCCGGCAGCCATGACGGGCAATATGTCGCCGAATGGCAGATCGACGTCTCCACCGACTCCCGCCTTGACGTGCACCAGGATGCGTTCGGCAATGTGACGCATGTGCTGACCTTCGGGCCGCTCGCCGAACTCACCATTAGCGTCGAGGGCTTGATCGAGACCCATGACACCGGCGGCGTGCTGCGCGGCACCGACGAGCGCTTTCCGCCGAGCCTGTTCCTGCGTTCGACCGCGCTGACTGAAGTCAATTCGGCGATGGCGAACTTTGCCCGCGAGTTGCGCTCGGAGTCCGGCGACGACGTGCTCGGCTTCCTGCATGCGCTGATGGTGCAGATCAACGAGCACATGACGTTCGACGAGGATCCGACCAACAGCGGCACTTCGGCGGCGGAAGCCTTTGCGCTCAAGCGCGGCGTCTGCCAGGACTACGCCCATATCTTCATCGCCTGCGCGCGCTCGGGCGGTGTGCCGGCGCGGTTCGTCTCCGGACATTTCCTGCGCTCCGACGATACCGTCGACCAGTCGGCCGGCCACGCCTGGGCGGAGGCCTTCGTGCCGGATCTGGGCTGGGTCGGCTTTGATCCGGCCAACGGCATCTGCACCACGGACGCCCACGCCCGCGTCGCCATCGGCCTCGATTATCTCGGCGCAGCCCCAGTTCGTGGCACCCGCTATGGCGGCGGCAACGAGACGCTGACGGTCGCCGTCAAGGTCGATCAGGCCGGCGGACGACAGGGGCAGTGGCAGAGCCAGACGTAGGCACAACGGTCCTCATCCTGAGGAGCGACGCTTGCGTCGCGTCTCGAAGGATGGGCCACGGGCTTCATGGTTCGAGACACGCGAAGACGCGCTCCTCACCATGAGGATTGAAATTCACTTGTCCAGCCAGACATCCTCGAAGCGCGAAAAGTTGTACTGGCTGTTGTCGTGCGGCTTGAAATTTTTTACGTAAGGCTGCCAGCAATTGCCGGCCGCACTGTGCAAAATCACGGGCCGTGCGGCGTCCTCGACCAGGATACGCTCGATATCCCACACCATTTTCTTGCGCTTTTCCTTGTCCAGTTCGGCGGACTGCGCCACCAGCAATTTGTCGACCTCGGCGTTGCAATACTGGGTGTAGTTGCGTTCCGAATTGCAAGAATAGTTCTCGACGATATTGCCGTCGGGATCGTCGACGCTGACGCCGGTCACATTCAGGCCGATGGTGTAGTCCTTCTTGGCGAGTTTGGCGTACCAGCGCGGCGTATCCAGGATGTCGAGTTCGCTGACGATGTAGATTTGCTTGAGCTGGTCGGAGACGATGATGGCGGGATCGCGGTAGGTCGGCAGATTGCGCGTCTGGATCTTGATCGACAGCGGCTTGGCATCGCTGTAGCCGAGCTTCTGCATGATGGATTGGGCTTCCGCGAGGTTCTTTTCGCTGTTGGGGCCGTACCCCGTGAGCTGCGCCTGCATCTCGGCCGGCATGCCCCACTCGCCTTCCGGCTTCGGCAACATTGCCCCGCCGAGCCGCGCCGTACCTTCCATCAGAATGCTGTTGAAGGGCTTCCGATCCAGCGCCAGCGACATCGCCTTGCGGATCTCCGGATTGTCGAATGGCGGGTTGACGCGATTGATCATCAGATTGATCAGCGTGCCCGTCGTGATGATCTCGCAGATCGCCGCCGGCGCGCGCGCCTTGACGTCCTTCATCAGGGGAATGCTGACGTCGGACGGAAACGTGATGTCGTAGTCGCCGGTCGAGAATGCCAGCATCCGTGTGGCGCGGCTGTCGATGGTCCGCACCGTGATTTCGTCGAGATAGGGACGATCCTTCTTGAAATACTCCGGATTGCGCACGAGACGGATCGAATCGCCGCGCTTGAATTCGACGAATCTGAATGGCCCGGTGCCGACCGGCTTGGTCCGCATGATCTGTTGGGAAACATGGCAGGGGTAGACTGCGGAGAAGGCGCTCGCCAGCAGCACCGGCAGGCTCGGTTGCGGCTCGCTCAGTTCAAACGTCGCCTCATGATCGCCGTTGACGCTGACATCCTTGAGCTTGGTGTACCAGACCTTGCGCGGGTTGCGCTTGAAATCCTGCGTCTCGGCCTTGCCGATCAGCATCCGCCAGGTGCATTGCACATCCTTGGCGGTGAACGGCTGGCCATCGTGCCACTTCACGCCCTGGTGCAGCTTGAATGTCAATTTGGTGCTGGTTTGGTCCCACGACCAGCTTTCGGCCAGATCAGGGATCACGGTCTCCAGGCTCTCATGCGACTTGGCCGGATCGAACACGACGAGGTTGTTGAACACGGCGGCAAACGGCATCACCGAGGCGATGGTGGACTCTTCCAATAGCGATGTGCTCGGCGGATTGTCGTTGTGATAAAGGCGGAGTGTACCGCCCTTCTTCTGCGCGATGGCGGGGCTTGCAGCGCCTAGCGCGATGCACAACGCGAGGGAAGTAACGTTCAATCGACGGGATGAATTGACGCGCAATTCCGCCTCCCAGAATGTTTTCTTTTTCTTTAAGCTGACAGATTCTATAGAACTGCCACCCGTCGAACGCAACGCAGGAGACGCGCGATGTCGGAAGCCGACAAGGTGTTTTCGGGCTCGATCCCGGAAAACTACGATCGCCACATGGTGCCGCTGATCTTCGAAAGCTATGCCCGGGATATGACGCAACGCATCGCCGCACTTGCGCCAAAGACGGTGCTGGAAACCGCGGCCGGCAGCGGCGTTGTGACGCGTGCGCTGGCACCGTTGCTTTCGCCCGACGCCAGCTACGTCGTCACCGACCTCAATCAGCCGATGCTAGACTATGCGCAGGCCAAACAAGGCACGGACAGCCGGATCCGCTGGCAAAAGGTCGACGCGCAGGCGCTGCCGTTCGAGGATGCGACATTCGACGTCGTCTGCTGCCAGTTCGGCGCCATGTTCTTTCCCGATCGCCCCTCCGGCTACCGGGAGGCCAAACGCGTTCTCAAACCCGGCGGTTGCTTCCTGTTCAACGTCTGGGACCGTATCGAGGAAAACGTGTTCGCCGACGATGTCACGAACGCGCTGGCCGAATTCTTTCCAAACGACCCGCCCCGCTTCATGGCGCGCACGCCGCATGGCTATCACGACACAGCATTGATCCGCAGCGACCTGGCGAAAGCCGGTTTTACCGACGTGACGATCGAGACCCGGGCAGCGCAGAGCCGCGCGCCGTCTCCGCGCTATGTCGCATTGGCCTATTGCCAGGGCACTCCGCTTCGCAACGAAATCGAGAGCAGAGGAAATCTGGAGGCGGCGACCGACCACGCGGCGTCCGTGATCGCGAGCCGGTACGGCAGCGGCGAGGTATCCGCCAAGATCCAGGCGCACGTCATTCTGGCCCGGACCTGACACGGCCATAGGGCAATGCGTCTTTTTACCCACCAAACGCATGCCGTGCCATCGGGAATTGGGGTTGGATGGCCCTTGGAAATTCGCTACTAGTTGCCCGCCGGCAATTCAGGCGGTTCGGGGACTGGAATGACCTATTGTTGCGGAGTGCTGGTACGGGACGGTCTGGTGATGATCGCGGATACCCGCACCAATGCGGGCCTCGACAACGTCTCGACGTTTCGCAAGCTCCACATCTTCTCAAAACCCGGCGATCGCATCATGGCGATCGCCAGCGCCGGCAATCTGGCGATCAGCCAGTCGGTGCTCTCGACCCTGACCGAAGGGCTCGAAGATCCGCATACCGGCGAGACCGAAACGCTGATGAACGCGCCGACCATGTTCCAGGCCGCCCAGCGCATCGGCCGCGCCATCCGCAGCGTGCACGCCACCGAAGGCGATGCGCTCAAATCCGAAGACGTCTCCTTCGACGTCTCGTTCCTGTTCGGCGGCCAGATCAAGGGCTCGCGGATGCGGCTGTTCATGGTCTACACCGCCGGCAATTTCATCGAATGCACCACCGACACGCCCTATTTGCAGATCGGCGAGCATAAATACGGCAAGCCGGTGCTCGACCGCGCCATGCATTACGACGTCGAACTGTACGAGGCGCTGAAGACCAGCCTGATCTCGATGGATTCGACGATGCGCTCCAATCTCGGCGTCGGCCTGCCGATCGACGTATTGGTGGTGCGGGCGGACGCCTGCGAGGCCGACCTCAACCACCGCATCGAGGCCGGCGAGCCCTATTTCCACGATCTGCGTTCGCGCTGGTCGGCGGCGCTGCGCGCGGCGCACCAGAACATTCCAAGACCACCCTATAAATCAGAAACAAAAACCTGAAGGCGAGGAAACAATGGCAGACGCAGCAAACAAGATCGCAATCGTCACCGGTGCGGGCACCGGCGTCGGGCGCGCGGCATCGCTGGCGCTGATGAATGCCGGCTTCACCGTGGTGCTCGCCGGGCGTCGCATCGAGATGCTGGAAGAGACCAAGAAGCTCGGTGACAATATCGGCAAGAGCCTGTGCGTGTCCGCCGACATGACCAGCCCGGCCTCGATCGCGGCCTTGTTCGACAAGGTGAAGGAGACCTACGGCCGGCTCGACGTGCTCTTCAACAATGCCGGCATGGGCGCACCGCCGGTCAATTTCGAAGATCTCACGCTCGAGCAGTGGCAGGGCGTGGTGAACACCAACCTCACCGGGCCTTTTCTGTGCACCCAGCACGCCTTCCGCATCATGAAGGACCAGACCCCGCGCGGCGGCCGCATCATCAACAACGGTTCGATCTCGGCACATGCGCCGCGGCCGTTCTCGTCGCCCTACACCTCGACCAAGCACGGCATCACCGGTCTGACCAAGGCTTCCAACCTCGACGGTCGCAGGTACGACATTGCGGTCGGCCAGGTTGATATCGGCAACGCCGCAACGCCGATGACCGACCGCATGGTCAATGGTCCCGGTGTGATGCAGCCCGATGGCTCGATGATGCATGAGCCGCGCATGGATGCCAAGGCGGTCGGCGATGCCGTCGCCTATATGGCCAGCCTGCCGCTCGACGCCAACGTGCTGTTCATGACGGTCATGGCCAGCAAGATGCCGTTCGTCGGGCGGGGCTGATCAAGCCCACATATGTCGTCCCTGCGAACGCAGGGACCCATAACCACAGGGCGTTGTGATTCAGGTAAGCCATCAACCACCGTCTCTAATCAGGACGGCCGCAGCGTATGGGTCCCTGCGTTCGCAGGGACGACGAGTTAAGGCGTCGCGGCCGCCCCCCTACTCCAGCCGCTCCACATCCCTAAGCGTCGGAAACAGCTTCATCCACAACAGCGCAATCGCAATGGTGCCGACGCCGCCGAGCACGGCGGCCGGCATCGCGCCGAACAAAGCGGCGGTGATGCCGCTCTCGAACTGGCCCAATTGATTTGAGGCGTTGATGAACAGGAAGTTCACCGCGCCGACCCGGCCGCGCATCTCGTCGGGCGTTGCGAGTTGCACCAGTGAAAACCGTATCACCACGCTGATGGTGTCGGCCGCACCGAGCACGGCGAGCGACAGCACCGACAGCCACATCCAGTGCGACAGCGCAAATACCACCGTTGCCGCGCCGAACACGATCACGGCCTGGAACATCCGCATCCCGACCCGGCGGTTGATGGTGTAGTACGCCAGAAATGCCGTCATCATCAGCGCGCCGACCGCGGGCGCCGCACGCAAGATGCCGAGGCCGAGCGGGCCGGTTTCGAGAATATCGCGCGCATAGATCGGCAGCAGCGCGGTGGCGCCGCCGAGCAGCACGGCGAACAAATCGAGCGAGATCGTGCCGAGGATCGCCGGGTTGTTGCGGACGAATTTGACGCCGGCGAAAATGTCGTCGGATGTCGCGGTATCCCGCACCACGGCCGCCTGCGCCAGCCGGACCGCGCCCATGACGCCGGCGCCGATCAGGCAAAACGCCGCCATGACGCCGTAGGCAGCACCGGGAGCGAAGGCATAGATGAGGCCGCCAAGTGCTGGACCGGTAATGGTGGCGATCTGCGCTGCGCCGCTCGAGATCGCGGTGGCCCGCTGCAGCGAACCCTGCGGGGTGATCAGCGGCAGCAACGCCGACAAGGCCGGGCTTTCGAAGGCGCCTGCGACCCCGAGCGCGAAGGTCGCGATGAAAATCTGGGTCACGGTTAGCCAGCCTGCATAGGCGCCCCAGGCCAGAAACAGCGCCGTCAGCCCTTCCGCGACCTGGCAGATCTGCACCACGCGCCGGCGCTCGTAGCGGTCGGCGGCGTGGCCGGCCACGAACAGCAACAGCGCGGTCGGCAGGAATTGCACCAAGCCGATCATGCCGAGATAAAACGCGCTGCCGGTCATGTCATAGACCTGCCAGCCGATGGCGACGGCCCCGATCTGGCTGGCGAAGCGCGAAAAACTTCGCGACAGCAGAAACGACAGAAACGAGGGATGCCTGAGCAGGGCGCCGGCGCCGACAGGCGTCAGGGTGGACATGGGTAGGCCGGTTTCCTGCTTGTCGAAGCGCGGGCCGTTGGCCGAAGGCACTTCCATTGTTGTTGATTACGCCGTGAACGACCCCAGCCCCGCTGTCAATGGCCGGTGGCGATGGGCTGCCCGGCATTGCGCTTGCAAGTCCCCCTGCCATAATACCCGAGGGGGTTTTGGGTCATGCTGCAATTGCAATCGGCGTTCGGCGTAGTGGCGTTGCTGGGGATCGCGTGGGCACTCGGCGAAAACCGCCGTCAGGTCGCATGGCGGCAGGCGGCGATCGGCCTTGCGGTCACGATCGTCACCGCGCTGGTGCTGATCAAGCTGCCGCTGGTGGGGCGCGTCTTCGGTTCGATCAACGACGCCGTCAACACCATCTCGGCGGCGACCCGTGCCGGTACCTCCTTCGTGTTCGGCTATCTCGGCGGCGGCGCGCTGCCGTTTGATCTGAAGGCACCCGGTGCTGATTTCATCCTGGCGTTTCAGGCGTTGCCGATCATCCTGGTCATGAGCGTGCTGACCACGCTGTTGTTCTACTGGCGGGTATTGCCGCCGATCGTGCGCGGCATGGCGTGGTTTCTGGAACGCACGCTCGGCGTCGGCGGCGCGGTCGGCCTTTCCACCGCGGCCAACATCTTTCTCGGCATGGTCGAGGCGCCCCTGTTCATCCGCCCTTATCTGGCGCAACTGTCCCGCAGCGAATTGTTCCTGGTGATGACCGGCGGCATGGCCGGGATCGCCGGCACCGTATTGGTGCTCTACGCCACCATGCTGGCGTCGCTGATTCCGGATGCGGCGGCGCATTTCGTCATTGCGTCCGTGCTGGGCGCACCGGCGGCGATCCTGGTCAGCCTGATCATGGTGCCGGAGACGTCCGGCAAGCGCACCGGCGGGACGCTGGCCGCAGATGATCCGGAGATGCTGGCCTCCAGCACCATGGATGCGATCGCCCGGGGCACGGCGGCCGGCCTCGAACTCCTGCTCAACGTCATCGCCATGCTGCTGGTGCTGGTCGCCCTGGTCTATCTCGCCAACGCCATTCTCGGGCTGTTGCCTGATATCGGCGGCGCCAAGATTTCGCTGCAACGGCTGCTCGGCTATCTGATGGCGCCGGTGTGCTGGCTGATGGGTCTGCCGTGGTCGCAGGCGATCACGGCGGGAAGCCTGATGGGCACCAAGACCGTGCTCAATGAATTGATCGCCTATGTCGACCTGTCGAAGCTTGGCACCGATGCGCTCGATCCGCGATCGCGGCTGATCATGCTGTACGCGATGTGCGGGTTTGCCAACTTCGCCGGCCTCGGCATCATGATCGGCGGCCTCGGCACCATGGCGCCCAGCCGCCGCCAGGAGATCAATGCGCTCGGGCTGAAGTCGATGGTGTCGGGTACGCTGACCACCTGCCTGATGGGCGCGATCGTCGGGGTGTTGAGCTAAGGTCCCGGACGTGGAGCATCGCTGAGCCGGACCAAAACTACGAAAACAACCCCATGCACCGTAGGGATTGGGCCTCACACTGATCCGAAAACGCAAGATCTAGTATGCCCGGCGCCTGAGAAGAAGGCTGCCCGTCCTGTGCGGCAACCTTCCGCACAGGGATACGCAGCACAATAAGGTAGAGCATGGTCGCCAGTGAATCCTATGCCGACTTCCTGCGCGAGCAGCTGGCGCCGCTCGGCCGCCTCTCGCTGCGGCGCATGTTCGGCAAGACCGGCGTGTTCTGCGACGGCGTGATGTTCGCCGTGGTGACGGAGAACACGCTGTATTTCCGTGTCGACGACCATAACCGCGAGACGTTCAAGGAAGCCGCGATCTTCCCACCGCTCAACTACGCGAAGGGAGGCGTCATGATCGACCTTGCCTTCTGGCGCGTGCCGGAACGGCTGTTTGACGAACCCGACGAGCTCATCACCTGGGCCCGCGCCGCTCTTGGAGCGGCGCACCGGGTTGCGGCGAAGCGGGAACGGGCAACTCCGAAGCCGAAGGCAAAGCCAACAGCGAAGCGACGGTAGCAGCGCCCCTCGCTTGTTCGTCTCAGGTCTTGATCTGCCCGCCCGGCGTCGAGCGCGAAATCTCAAGCTCGTCCTCGTTCATGTCGGCCGACACATCGGCAAACAGCGGCGTGCTCAGATAGCGCTCGCCGGTGTCGGGAAGCATGCAGAGGATGTTGGCGCCCTTCTCGGCCTCGCCGCGACCTTGAGCGCGCCGGCAAAGGTCGCACCCGAGGTGATGCCGACAAAGATACCTTCCTTGGTCGCGAGCTCCTTGCTGCAACGAATGGCATCCGGCACCCGATATCGGCAGCACGCGGTCGATGACCTTCATGTCGACGGCATCGCCGGTGATCTTGGGGATGAAATCCGGCGTCCAGCCCTGCATCGGATGCGGCTTGAAGGTCGGATGCGCGGCCGCCGGCGTACCATCCGCGTTGCGCGGCTGCTCGATGCCGCTCCCCAGCAATTGTGCGTCTTCCGGTTCGCAAACGACGATCTTGGTTTCGGGCCGTTCCTTGGCGAGCACCCGCGCGACGCCCTTCAGCGTTCCGCCGGTGCCATAGCCCGTGACCCAATAGTCCAGCCGCTCGCCGGCGAAATCGTCGATGATCTCGCGCGCGGTCGTTCGCGTATGGATAGTCGGGATTGGCTTCGTTCTCGAACTGCCGGGTCATGAACCAGCCATGGGCCTTGGCAAGCTCGACTGCCTTGTTGACCATGCCGACACCACGCTCGGCCGCGGGCGTGACGATGACCTTCGCGCCGAGAAAGCGCATCAGCTTGCGCCGCTCGACGCTGAACGGCTCCGCCATGGTCACCACCAGCGGGTAGCCCTTGGCGGCGCAAACCATGGCAAGGCCAATGCCGGTGTTGCCGCTGGTCGCCTCGATCACGGTCTGACCGGGCTTCAGCTCGCCGGATTTTTCGGCCGCCTCGATCACGCCGAGCGCCAGGCGGTCTTTGACCGAGCCCAGCGGGTTGAACGCTTCGATCTTGACGAAGAGATTGACGCCTTTCGGCGCCAGACGATTGATCCGCACCACCGGCGTGTTGCCGACGGTCTCGAGGATGCTTTGATATTTCCTTCCCATGCGCATTTCCCATACCTGTTGCGATATGAAATTGTGCGTCCGCGTGAAAATAGCCTCACCAAGTCGTCGCGCCCGAGCGATTTGCGCGCAAGCTGATTATACGTCTCGTTGCGACAACCGGATGGCTCAAGCGTTAGCTTGTGGCTGCGTGCGGGCAGCTAGTTCCGGCGAACCGCATTAGGGCGGCCGATCCGAAGAGTTCGGGCAATGCATCCTAGCGGAAGCACCGCCGCCTATGTTTTGGTGAGTTATTGTCCCGATAAGGGGAATTGTTTTTGCCAAGTGAGCGCGTGGAGCGACGACTGGCGGCGGTCCTGGCGGCGGATGTCGCCGGATATAGCCGGCTGATGGGCGTGAGCGAGGAGCACACGCTTGCTCAATTGAAGGCGTTCCGAAGAACGCTTGTCGATCCCGGTATCGCAGCTCACCGCGGCCGCATCGTCAAGACCACCGGCGACGGCATGCTGGTCGAATTCGCAAGCGCAGTCGATGCGGCGCGCTGTGCGGTGGAAGTCCAGCGGGAGATGGCAAGCAAAACGTCGATGTCCCGCCGGAACTCCGAATCGAATTTCGGATCGGCATCCACGTCGGCGATATCATCATCGACGACGACGATATTTTCGGTGACGGCGTCAACATCGCAGCACGACTCGAGGGAATAGCCGAGCCGAGCGGCGTCTGCATGTCCGACGATGCGCACCGGCAAATTCGCGGCAAGGTCGATCTTCTCTTCGATGACATCGGCGAGCAGACCTTGAAGAATATTGCCGAGCCAATGCGCGCATGGCGCATGCGGCATTCCGGCGATGGCGTTCCGGAAAGCCAGTCAGATCCGTCCCCGATGCGCCGGCCTCACGCTCTCGCATTACCCGACAAACCGTCGATCGTTGTGCTGCCGTTCGACAACATGTCCGCCGAGCCCGGCCAGGATTACCTCGCAGACGGAATCGTCGAGGCGATAACGGCAACGCTCTCCTGCATTCGGTCGTTTTTCGTTATCGCCCGCAGTTCGGCGTTCACCTACAAGGGGCGCGCGACCAATGTTCGCGACATCGGAAAGGAGCTGGGTGTCGCATACCTGCTGGAGGGTAGCGTACAGAAGGCCGGCAATCGTCTGCGCATCACCGTTCAGCTTATCGAGACCGAGGGCGGCGCGCATGTCTGGAGTTCTCGTTACGACGGCACAATCGATGAATTCTTTGACCTTGAGGACCGAATAACACAGCAGGTGGCGGGCGCGCTGCAGCCGTCCATTCGCATCGCCGAGATCGAGCGGTCGCGCCGTAAGCGTCCGCAGGATTTGAGCAGCTACGACTATACCATGAGAGCGATGCCCCATGTCTGGGCGCTGGAGAAGGACGAAAGCGCCAAGGCGCTCGAGCTTCTCGAAAAGGCGCTGAAGATTGACCCCGAGTATCCGTTGGCTTTGGCCCTTGCGGGTTGGTGCCATGCCCAGCGTTCGGTCTACAATTGGGCGGACGACCTTGCAGCGAGCCAATCAACGGCACGAACGCTCGCGGAGCGCGCTGCGAACCTGAGCGGCGACGACCCGCTCATTCTGGCTGTGCTTGGCACGGTGCATACGTTTGTGCGCAATTATGGGACGGCGCGAGTGCTGCTAGAGCGCGCACTCGCCCTCGATCCCAACTGCGCTTGGGCCTGGAGCCGTCTTGGATGGGTCGAGAATTACGCCGATCAACCCCAAAAGGCGATCGAAAATTTCGAACGCGCTCTACGCCTTAGTCCGATCGATCCGATGAATTTCAACAATTATGCGGGTCTGGGCTCGGCGCATGAAATTCGCGCAGGACTACGACAAGGCCGCGGCACTCTACCGACGCGCGCTTGCGGAGCGGCCAAATGCGATCTGGATATATCGCAATCTGGCATCGACCTTGTCGGGCGCCGGTCGGATCGAAGAGGCCAGGCAGGCCTTTGCGGAGATGTTGCGTGAGTTACCCGGATCTAACGATTTCGAAGTTCAAGCAAGCGATGGTTTTCTCCGGCACCACCTTCGATCGAATGGGAGAGAATCTCCGAAAGCTCGGATTGCCTGATTAGGCCGATGACCGAAGAATCGGGCGGCATTGATTCTCCTCGCAGCCCGACGATGACGCGCGTGCCATCGCCGGAATTGATCAAGGAGCGGCCGCGCCGATGGCCCGGCCTCCCTACTCCGCGCTGCTGACCAGCTTCATCCGTGGCTTCACGGCGTCGATCATGCCCTGATAGGTCTCGAGGTAATCGAGCGCCATGCGGCGCGCCGTGAAGCGCGTCTCAAACTGCTTGCGGATCGCGCCGCGGTCGAGGTCGGCCAGCCGGCCGACATCGGAGACCGCGCTGATCTCATCCTCGACGATGAAGCCGGTCTTGCCGTCCTCGATGATCTCGGGGACCGAGCCGCGGTTATAGGCGATCACGGGCGTGCCGCAGGCCATGGCCTCGATCATCACGAGGCCGAACGGCTCCGGCCAGTCGATCGGGACCAGCAGGCCGATGGCGCCGCTGAGGAAGTCGGATTTCTCGTGATCTCCGATCTCGCCGATATATTCGACCAGCGGGTGATCGATCATCGGCTTGATCAGCGAGTCGTAATATTCCTGGTCTGCGCGGTCGACCTTGGCCGCAATTTTCAGCGGAATGCCGCAACGGATCGCGATCCGGATCGCGCGGTCGACGCCCTTCTCCGGCGCGATACGGCCGAGCACGGCAAGGTAGTTCGGCTTGACCGGCTGGGGCGTCAGCAGTTTTTCCGGCAGGCCATGATGGATGGTGCGGACGAAGTTGGCCTGCGGAACCGGACGCCGCTGCGCATTCGAAATCGAAATCAACGAGATCGATGAAAAGGTCGTGAACAACGGTTGATGTTCGGGGAGATCCAACCGCCCATGCAGGGTCGTAAGGAACGGCGTCGGTTGACGGGAGAAAAGCGAGAACGGGTAATAGTCGAGATGGAAGTGCAGGAAGTCGAATTCCTCGTCGTCACATTTCCGCCGCACGCGCTCGAGCATCAGCATATGGAGCGCGTTGGCATCGCGGACCGAGCCATCGAGCCGAAGCGCCTTTGGCCACGCCGCCTCGAGTTTGGCGGAGGTGCGGGAATCGCCGCTGGCGAACAGTGTGACCTCGTGGCCCAGCGCGACCAGTTCCTCGGTCAGCCAATAAACCACACGCTCGGTTCCACCATACAGCCTGGGCGGAACGGCCTCCGTCAATGGAGCAACTTGCGCGATGCGCATCCAACAACCTCCTGATCTGACTCTGTTTGGAACGCCCCTCGACAACTCCGACAGCAAATCGGGAACGTTTCCGCACCTGCGAAGTTCCACCGAGGGGATGCGTACTTCGTTCACACTGTCGTCTTGCTGATGCCATCACGCACGATCAAACTTTCCGAACAGACTGTGCTGCGAAATTGTTGTGCAGTTGAGGCGCGCTCGCGCTTTTCGAATGGCGATCATCGCGCGCGACGATCGCTGACCCGCTGACAATTCTCGTTACTCTCCAACAGGTTTTACAGGAACATGGCAGCACACAGAGACAGCCTCTCGGGATATGCAAACCGCCCGTTCCGTTTTGTGGCGCGCTATTTGCGCCACCGACTGGGTGCGCATCTCCTGATTCTGCTCGCGGTTGTGGCAGCCGTTGCCTGTTCCGTCAGCACACAATATGGCGTGAAGTATCTGGTCGATGCGCTTGCCGCCGGGCCTGCCCATAGCGGTGGTGTATGGCTGGCATTCGTTTTCCTCATATCGTTGATCGCATCCGACGTCCTGCTGTGGCGCGTCGCGAGCTGGACGGCGAGTTTCACCTTCGTCGGCGTCACCGGCGATCTGCGCCGTGACATCTTCCGTCATCTCACCGGCCACGCCCCGAGCTATTTCGTTGATCGCCTGCCGGGGATGCTGACAAGCCGGATCACCGCCACCTCGAATGCGGTCTACACGGTGGAAAACATGTTCGTGTGGAACGTGTTGCCGCCATGCATTGCCACGATTGTGGCGATCGCGTTGATTGGAACCGTCAGTCTGCCAATGGCCGCCGGCATGGTTGTCATCGCCGGCGCCGTCGTCGTCGCCATGTTCCACATCGCCGCGGCCGGCAAGCCGCTGCACGACGATTTTGCCGACAAGGCGGCTGCCGTCGACGGTGAAATGATCGATGTCATCAACAACATGCCGCTGGTGCGCGCATTCTGCGGGCTCGACCACGAGCACCACCGCTTCGACGCCACTGTCGATCGCGAACTGACCGCGCGCGGGCGAAGCCTGCGCTATCTCGAAAAGATTCGCCTGAGCCATGCCGCAGTCACACTCGTACTGACGGTCGCACTGCTCTACTGGGCGGTCACGCTCTGGCAGTCCGGCCACGCCACTACCGGCGATGTGGTGCTGGTCTGCACGCTCGGCCTTTCCATCCTGCATGCAACCCGCGACCTCGCGGTCGCACTGGTCGACGTTACCCAGCATGTCGCCCGGATGTCGGAGGCAATCGCCACGCTGCTGCAGCCGCATGAACTGCGCGACCATCCCGAGGCCGAGCCACTGGTCAAGAGCGGCGCAGCCATCGCGTTCCAAAATGTTTCGTTCGGGTATCCCGGCGGCCTCAGAGTATTCGACCGCTTCAACCTGCGGCTTCAGCCCGGCCAGCGCGTCGGCCTGGTCGGCCAGTCCGGCGGTGGAAAATCCAGCCTGTTTGTGCTGTTGCAGCGCTTCTACGACGTCGAGAACGGCAGCATCGCCATCGACGGCCAGGATATATCGCGGGTCACCCAGCAAAGCCTGCGCCAGGCGATATCGGTGGTGCCGCAGGATATCTCCATGTTCCATCGCACCATCATGGAGAACATCCGCTATGGCCGGCCGACGGCGACCGACAACGAGGTGTTGCGCGCGGCGATCGCGGCGCGCTGCGACTTCGTGGAATCGCTGCCCGACGGTCTCGCCACCACGGTCGGCGATCGCGGCGTCAAGCTCTCGGGCGGGCAGCGGCAGCGCATCGCGATTGCGCGCGCGTTCCTCAAGGACGCGCCGATCCTGTTGCTCGACGAAGCAACCGCAGCCCTCGACAGCGAATCCGAGGAAGCGATCCGCGAGGCGCTCGCCCGCCTGATGCGGGGCCGCACCGTGATCGCGATCGCGCATCGTCTGGCCACGTTGCGGAATTTTGATCGGGTCGTGATGCTCAAGGACGGCAAGATTATCGAGGATGGCCCGCCGGACCGGCTGATGCGCGGATCCGGCCCCTACCGGGACCTCGTGACGCAGGAAATGAATCGTCTCGCGACCCATGCGGCGTGAATTGCGACCGACATTTGAAATGCAGTTGCCGATGCGTCGCGGCGTGCGGAGCAGATCCGCTACCGATTACAGGACAGGGATGATGAAATGGCGATCAAGGCCAACCTCCAGCTGGCGGACGCGCCCGTCATAGAGCAGATAACGGAATCGCCGTTCTATATTCCGATGACCGGCCAGGCCGCCCGGCCGCGTCGAACGCTGAAACACGACGACACCTTCATCGTACTCGACAGCCATGGCGACATCGGCGCGTCCGCCGGCGGCCCCGACGGCCTCTTCAACGCCGATACGCGCCATCTGGCGCGGCTCGAAATGTTGCTGAACCAGACCCAGCCTTTGCTGCTCGGGTCGAACCTGCGCGACGACAATTCCGCGCTGACGGTCGACCTCACCAATGCAGACATCTATGACGGCGAACGCATCGTCCTGCAAAAGGACCTGATCCACATCATCCGCACGCTGTTCCTGTGGCGCGGTACCGCTTATCAGCGGATCGGCGTGCAGAACCATGGCGACCGGACCGCCAGCATCGATCTGACGTTCCTGTTCGACAATGATTTCGCCGACCTGTTCGAGGTAAGAGGCGCCAGGCGTCCGCGCCGCGGCACCGGTTCGAGCGAGTTGCTCAGTCCGGCCCACGTGAACCTTGAATACCGCGGCCTCGACGGCAGGACTCGAATGACCGGACTGCATTTCGATCCGCGCCCGACCCTACTGGCCGTGAACAGCGCGACCTATCATTTCGACCTCGCGCCGCAACAGGTCACCTCGCTGTTTGTCGCGGTCACCTGCAACCCGTCAGCCGAGTATCAGCCGGCGCCGTTCATGCGCGGGCTGATGGCGCATCGCCGCGAGATGCGGCGCTCGACGGTAGGCTGCACCAGCATCGAGACCTCGAACAACATCTTCAACGAGGTGCTATGCCAGTCGATGGCCGATCTCAACATGCTGATGACCGAGACCGCGCATGGCCGCTATCCCTATGCCGGCATTCCCTGGTATTCGACCACGTTCGGCCGCGACGGCCTGATCACCGCACTCCAGATGCTGTGGATCGATCCCCGCGTGGCCTGTGGCGTGCTCAAGCGGCTCGCCGCCTACCAGGCCAAAGCGGTCGATCCCGTCAACGACGCCGAGCCCGGCAAGATCCTGCATGAGATGCGGGGCGGCGAAATGGCAGCACTCCGCGAAGTACCGTTCGCGCAATATTACGGCAGCGTCGATTCGACGCCCCTGTTCGTGATGCTGGCGGGATTCTATTTCGAGCGCACCGGCGACGAGGCCACGCTGAGGGAATTATGGCCCGCGATCGAGGCGGCGCTCGACTGGATCGACGGCCCCGGCGACCCCGACCACGACGGTTTTGTCGAATATCAGCGTGCAACGGAACAAGGTCTTTCAAATCAAGGCTGGAAGGATTCCTTCGACGCGATCTTTCATGCCGATGGCCGGCTCGCCGAGGGCTATATCGCGTTGTGCGAAGTTCAGGGCTACGTCTTCGCCGGCAAGCAGCTGGCGGCGCGCTGTGCGCGGCAGCTTGGCTTTGCCGAGAAGGCGCGCAAGCTGGAAGAAGAAGCCGCCGCTCTCGCCGCGCGTTTCGAAGAAGCCTTCTGGTGTCCCGAGCTCGGCACCTATGCGCTCGCGCTCGACGGCGCCAAAAACCCCTGCAAGGTGCGGACATCAAATGCCGGGCAATTGTTGTTCACCGGCATCATCGGCGAGGACCGCGCTCGCATCGTCGCCGCCGATCTGATGCGGCCGCGCTTCTTCACCGGCTGGGGCATTCGCACCGTGGCGTCAGGCGAGGCCCGTTACAATCCGATGTCCTATCATAACGGCTCGATCTGGCCGCATGACAATGCGCTGATCGCGCTGGGGCTGGCGCGCTACGGGCTCAAACATTCCGTCGAACATCTGTTCAAGGGATTGTTCAGCACGGCGAGCTACATGGATTTGCGCCGCCTGCCCGAATTGTTCTGCGGCTTCCACCGGGAACAACGGCGCGGGCCGACGCTTTACCCGGTGGCGTGCTCGCCGCAGGCATGGGCCAGTGCGACGCCGTTCACGCTGCTGGAAGCTTCGCTCGGTCTGGAATTCGACGCGCGGGCCGGCGAGATCGAGATTCCGCAATCCGCGCCTGCCGGCATTTTTGAACGAAGTGATCCTGCGGGATCTCAGGCTCGGAGATTCCAGCGTCGATCTCAGGCTGCGCCGGCATGGCGACGACGTCTCGCTGGAAGTGATGCGGACGCGCGGCCGAATCCAGGTCTCGATCGTGCTGTCGCGCTGACGGCGAAGCGTCAGCGACCAGCTTCAGAAAAAGAAACGCGGGAGTTCACATGTGTCCGGGAAAAGCAATTGCGACAGCCGTCCTGGTCTGGAGCGCGATATCGGCCGCAGCACCGGCGATCGCAGACGAAACCACGTCGTCTACCCCGGGTCAGACCGCAAAAGCCTCAACCGACCTCCCCAAAGAGCCGCCGCCGCCTTCCGTCACGGTAATCGGCGCCTATGACGCGCGCGGAATTCTCGGACGCGATGTCAAAAGTGCGGCAGCCGAGAACATGGGCCGCATCGTCGACGTGATTGTCGATCGCGCCGGCACGGTGCGCGGCGCCGTGATCGACTTCGGCGGCTTCCTCGGCGTCGGAAGCCGCAAGATCGTGGTCGACTGGAGCGCGCTGCATTTCGGACAGGTCACCAACAAGAAGGAGAGCATCACGCTCGAACTGACGCTGGAACAGGTCAAGGCCGCGCCCGAATACAAGGAGGACACACCGATCATCTCGCTCGGCGCTTCCGGCAGCCTGCAACCGCTGCAATTCGATCGCTGACGGCGGAGGAGAATTAAACTGATCGCGCGCCTGCACCCACGCCCCCCGGATTTTGTCGATGAGGCCAAGCGCGCTCCATCAATCAATGTGGCGCGTGACACGCCGCGAATTGCCGCGCCGACGTCAGCCGAGCCGCACTGCTCTCCGCAAAGCCAGCGCGGCCTTGACTGGTTCATCTTCTTTCTCGCCGACGTCCAGACCGGTTTTGGCCCATTCGTCGCGGTCTATCTGACGACGCAGAAATGGACCCAGGTCGAGATTGGCCTTGTGTTGTCGATCGGCGGCATCGTCGGGTTGATCGGCCAGATGCCGGGCGGCGCCATCATCGATGCCGCGCGCAGGGAACGACTGGTCGCGGGCTTTGCGGTTGGTGCCATCGGCGTCGCAGCGCTCGCCTATGCGGCGTGGCCGATCTTTCCGGTGATCGCGGCGGCAGCGACGTTGCATGCGGCGGCGAGTTGCGTTCTCGGGCCCGCGATCGCCGCGATCAGCCTCGGGCTGGTCGGGCCCGCCGCGATCGGCGAGCGGTTTGGGCGCAATGCGCGGTTCGCCTCGCTCGGCAATGGCTTTGCCGCGGCATTGATGGGCGCCTGCGGTTATTTCCTCTCCAGCCGCTCGGTGTTTCTTGCCACCTTCGTGCTTGTGATCTTCACCATCATCGCGCTGTCGCGAATTGCCGACCGCGAAATCGATCCCGACGAGGCCCATGGCGCGATCATGCGCACGGAGCCGGATCCTGAGGCCACCAGCGTCGTCCATCTGTTGGGCCAGCGCCCGCTGCTGATCTTTGCCGGCAGCGTGCTGCTGCTCCAGCTCGCCAACGCGGCAATGCTGCCGCTGATGGCGGGCATCGTCACCACGCGTTCGAGCCAGTGGGCGCCGGTGCTGATCGCGGCCTGCATCATCCTGCCGCAGGCGATCGTGGCGCTGAGTTCGCCGTCGGTCGGCCGCAAGGCGCAGCAATGGGGCCGACGGCCGCTGCTCCTGATCGGTTTTGCCGCACTCGCCATTCGCGGCGTGCTGTTCGCAACCGTCACCGATCCCTATGCATTGGTCGCCGTGCAGTTCTTCGACGGCGTCACCGCGGCGGTGTTCGGCGTCCTGATCCCGCTAACCGTCGCCGACATCGCGTTCGGCAGCGGACATTTCAATCTCGCGCAGGGCGTGGTGGGGACGGCAACGGGGATCGGCGCTTCGCTGAGCAATGTATTGGCCGGCTATGTCAGCGACCATTTTGGTCACAGCGTGGCGTTCCTCGGCCTGTCGGGCGTTGGGTGCGTCGGGCTTTGTCTGATTGCGACGGTGATGCCGGAGACGAAACGGGTGTGAAAAATCCACCGTCATTCCGGGGCGCGACATAGTCGCGAGCCCGGAATCCATCGGACGGTGAGTTACGTGGATGAATGGATTCTCTGATGTGCAATTGCACATCAAAGCTCGTGCTGCGCACGCCCCGGAATGACAGTGACCTACGACGCCAATTCCACCGTCTTGAACTCCGCCGGCAAAATCACTTCCAGCAATTCGACGTCGTCGGAATAATCCATGATCAGATGCCGGATGCGCGGCGGCTGAGTCCAGGCACTGCCTTCCTTCATCATGGTCTCGCCCTGGCCTTCCATATAGGTCTTCACCCAGCCCTTGAGCACATAGACCATCTGGAATTCGACGTCGTGGTAATGCAGTTTTGAAACCTCGGCCGGATTGCACGGCCCGATCAGCCGGATCACATGCGCCTGCGCCAGGCCGTGGCTCGCCTTGGCAATACCGAGATCGCGATAATGCGCGTAGGTGCGCAGGCCGTCGGCCTTAAAATCCTCTTCGCGGTGATGGCTGATCGCGATGCGCTGCTTCGGTCGCGCTTTTGCCTTCGGCTTGCTCTTTGATGCCGACTTGGCGGCGACCTTGGGCTTCACCGCCGGCAGCCCCCTCGCCTTTGATTTGATGGTCTTGCGCGACGAGGATTTGGTTGTCGTCCCAAGCCCCGCCCATTTCTTCTTCACCGCGGTCTTGGCGGCGGCTCTTGAGGTCGCTTTTTGCTTGGCCATTTTTTGTGCCCTCCCTGATCGTTCAATGGGGAGAAGCTAACACAAAAAAGGAATTCGTAGGGTGGGCAAAGGCGCGCTTGCGCCGTGCCCACCAGATGCGCCGTCGCCAGGAGTGGTGGGCGCGCTACGCTTTGCCCACCCTACAAATTCCGCTCAATGCAGCCTGAACACGCCGTCAACCGCGCGGAGTTCAGCCGGCTTGATCAGCTTGGAATGCGCCACCGTGACCGAGTACAACGGGCCATCGAGCTTTTCCTGCCAGAACGCCAAAAAGTCTTTCAGCGCGGGGAATTTTGGAAACAGATCGTAATTCTGCCAGACATAGGTCTGCAGCAGCGAGGGATGATCCGGCAGCCGATAGAGAATTTCCGCCGTCGTCAGCCCATAACCCAGCACCTGTTTCCGGAAATCGTCGGAAACAACCCCAACCCGCGACACCATGCCGGCCTCCATTTGCAGGAAGCGCATTTCACGTGGTGGCCCAACCGAGCCACCCCGGCGGAGATGCGCTCACATGAGAGAAATGTGACGCACGCGACCCGCTTATCACAAGCCTAAATGTTTAATGATCTGTTGAAAATTCATGCGTTAGCAGCAGCTTACCGCACGTGCTAATACGGGGTCCGGGTCGGTTCCGACCCGATTAATCATGATTAACGAAATTGGCAGCCGTCATATTTGAGTGCCAGTTTTTCTGCTAGAAGCCCTTGTCCCCCGCACCAGACTGGCTTATGTCAGCCGCAGCCGAGCTGGCACTCACCTGCTCGGACTGCCAAAATTCCAAAATTCGACAACAGTTGCAAAAACTTAGGAGGACTGCATGAAATTCCGTCCGCTTCACGACCGCGTCGTGGTCAAGCGCATCGACGCCGAAGAGAAGTCCGCTGGCGGCATCATCATTCCGGACAGTGCCAAGGAAAAGCCCTCGCAGGGCGAAATCACCGCCGTGGGTCCTGGTGGCCGCGACGAAGCTGGCAAGCTGATCCCGATCGACCTCAAGGTTGGCGACCGCGTGCTGTTCGGCAAGTGGTCCGGCACCGAGGTCAAGCTCGATGGTCAGGAACTGCTGATCATGAAGGAAAGCGACATCATGGGCGTCCTCACCGACGTTCCGGCTGCCAAGAAGAAGGCCGCCTAAGCCAACCGCCCGCGACCTCATCCTGAGGAGCCGGCGCAGCCGGCGTCTCGAAGGATGGGCTCCAAGCTCAACTCATCTCATCCTTCGAGACGCCCTCCGGGCTCCTCAGGATGAGGATCCAGTTTCAAACGGAGACCAATAAATGTCAGCTAAAGAAGTAAAATTCGGCGTTGATGCCCGCGACCGCATGCTGCGCGGCGTCGACATTCTCGCCAACGCGGTCAAGGTCACGCTCGGTCCGAAGGGCCGCAACGTCGTGCTCGACAAGTCGTTCGGCGCTCCCCGCATCACCAAGGACGGCGTCACCGTCGCCAAGGAAATCGAACTTGAAGACAAGTTCGAGAACATGGGCGCGCAGATGGTGCGCGAAGTCGCTTCCAAGTCGGCAGACGCTGCCGGCGACGGCACCACCACCGCGACCGTTCTGGCGGCTGCGATCGTCCGTGAAGGCGCCAAGGCAGTTGCCGCCGGCATGAACCCGATGGATCTGAAGCGCGGTATCGACCTGGCTGTCGAAGCCGTCGTCGCCGACCTCGTCAAGAACTCCAAGAAGGTCACCTCGAACGAGGAAATCGCCCAGGTCGGCACCATCTCCGCCAACGGCGACGCCGAAATCGGCAAGTTCCTTGCGGACGCCATGAAGAAGGTCGGCAACGAGGGCGTCATCACGGTTGAAGAAGCCAAGTCGCTCGAGACCGAACTCGACGTCGTCGAAGGCATGCAGTTCGACCGCGGCTACATCTCGCCCTACTTCGTCACCAACGCCGACAAGATGCGCGTTGAATTCGACGACGCCTACATCCTGATCAACGAGAAGAAGCTCTCCAACCTCAACGAACTGCTGCCGCTGCTCGAAGCCGTGGTGCAGACCGGCAAGCCGCTGGTCATCGTCGCCGAAGACGTCGAAGGCGAAGCGCTCGCCACCCTCGTCGTCAACCGTCTGCGTGGCGGCCTCAAGGTTGCCGCCGTCAAGGCGCCGGGCTTCGGCGATCGCCGCAAGGCGATGCTGCAGGACATCGCGGTTCTGACCGGTGGTCAGGCGATCTCGGAAGACCTCGGCATCAAGATGGAGAACGTCACGATTGCCATGCTCGGTCGCGCCAAGAAGGTGATGATCGACAAGGAAAACACCACGATCGTCAACGGTTCCGGCAAGAAGGCCGACATCGAAGCCCGCGTGACGCAGATCAAGGCGCAGATCGAGGAAACCACCTCGGACTACGACCGTGAGAAGCTCCAGGAGCGTCTGGCCAAGCTCGCAGGCGGCGTCGCGGTGATCCGCGTCGGCGGCGCGACCGAAGTCGAAGTCAAGGAGCGCAAGGATCGCGTGGATGACGCGATGCATGCGACCCGTGCGGCGGTTGAAGAAGGCATCGTACCGGGCGGCGGCGTCGCTTTGCTGCGCGCCTCCGAGCAGCTCAAGCGCATCAAGACTGCGAACGACGACCAGAAGACCGGCGTCGAGATCGTGCGCAAGGCGCTGTCCGCGCCGGCCCGCCAGATCGCGATCAACGCTGGTGAAGACGGCTCCGTCATCGTCGGCAAGATCCTGGAGAAGGATCAGTATTCGTTCGGCTTCGACTCGCAGACCGGCGAATACGTCAACCTGATCTCTAAGGGCATCATCGACCCGACCAAGGTGGTCCGTGCGGCGATCCAGAACGCAGCCTCGGTTGCGGCTCTGCTGATCACCACCGAAGCCATGGTGGCCGAATTGCCGAAGAAGAACGCAGGCGGCGGCGGTATGCCCCCCGGCGGCGGCGGCATGGGCGGCATGGATTTCTGAGTCCAGCCATTCAGGCGGTTACAACGAAATGCAAAACCCCGGCAGCGATGCCGGGGTTTTTGTTTGTGACCAACGGATGCATTAGAACGCTGGAGCCAACTCACCAACTCATGGAAATTGATCTGAGTGACACAGCGGCACGCTCAGCCTTCATTCACGCGACCGAAACTGGCGCCCACTCGAATTGTCCGTTTTGCGTGGGCAGAATGATCACGTCTGTGTCGGTAGGAGACAGGATCGTTTTACTCCAAGGGGCGAACGCCGGAAGGCCAGCCACTGTCACCGCCGAACGCGGGTTTAATGACGGTGAATTCCTTGCACACTTTGATCTTGAGCCAGACCACTATGAGAACTCGAATAGGCTATAGTTGGGATAGATTTGTGTTCGCGCTGATCAAATACCAGACTGGCTATGCCGACTGTCTATCGACGATCTCAACGCCATAGACGATTCTGTCGTTAAGACCGCGGCTTTATTTGCGACAAGCGAAGCCAAGATTTGGTCGGTCGATATGTTGCTTCCGATCCTTAGTACCGTGCGAAGCCGAAGATTACCGGGAAACGGCACCGATCTATGGCGCACATTCCTGGCCCACGGCTTCGCTCCAACAACGCGAAACTCATTTGAAGAGCACCTCGATTTCGCCTTCAAAGTCCTCATCGCGATGGTCGGCCGACCACCCATTAAGCGGAAGCTGGTTAAACCCATGTCTATCGGACGGTACCTCACACCGTCGCGTTTAGAGCAAGTTGGCCTTCGAGGGGAATTGAAATCAAGACAACAGAAAAATGAGACCACGATCCGCCCGTCACTAACTACCTCTTGACTGTTACACGATACGTATCACATACTACTTGCCATGATCCGCAGCTTTGCTGACAGGGGCACCGAACAGTTGTTTCGTGGTGGCGCCTGTCCGGCGCGCTGGCGGAGCATCGAGGCCGTTGCGTTGCGCAAGCTCGACATGGTGGACGCCGCGACCCGTTTAGATGATTTACTCTCGCCGCCGGGCAACCGGCTGGAAGCGTTGAGAGGCGATCGCCGCGGACAGCACTCCATTCGCATCAACCGGCAATGGCGTGTCTGCTTCCGCTGGACACCAGACGGCCCGGAAGCCGTCGAGATCGTGGACTATCATTAGGAGGTGACAATGGCTCGGTTGCGTACTCATCCAGGAGAGGTGTTGCGGGAGGAGTTTCTGATACCGCTGGGCCTCTCGGCGCGAGCTTTGGCCAAGGAGCTGGGCGTTCCGGCCAACCGCCTTACGGAAATCATGCGCGGCGCGCGGGACGTATCGGCGGACACCGCGATCCGGCTCGGCCGCTACTTTCGCACCGATCCGCGCTTCTGGTTGAACCTGCAGGCCGCGTACGATCTCTCAAAAGCAGAGAGGGCCCACAGCTACAGGAAGATCGTACCGCACACCGCTGCCTGAAGATCGCGTGCAATTCCGTTCACACAGTTCAACAACAAAAACCCCGGCAGCGATGCCGGGGTTTTTGTTTAAGTCGTCATTCCGGGACGCGCCACTTGGCGCGGGCCCAGAATCCATACGCACGATCGTGGTCATGGATTCCGGGCTCGCGCTGCGCGCGCCCCGGAATGACGACGCTGGAAACGCTTCACTCCACCAGCGCCCTTCCACCCGCCTGATACTTCCCCTTCGTGATCTCGAAAATGAAATACGGCCGGTCGCCCGACAGTTCGCGGACGAACAGGCCGCGGCGCTTGATGCCGCCGATCTTGGTCATGGCGCCCTGCGAGCGCCAGTTCTGGTCGCCGACCCAAAACACGACGGTATCGACGAAGGTAAACGCATGATCGAGCATCAGCCGCTTGACTTCGCGGTTGGTGCGGCCGCCCCAATGGCTGCGGGCCAAAAACGTCCAGCCGATCTCGACCTCGCTCGCCTCAGGCTCGTGGCCATAGTAGCGGCTGGAGCCGACCAGGCGGCCTGTCGCGCGATCGACGAACACAAAACTCGTTTTTGATGCGACCGCACTGTCGAAGAATTTTCGAAACCCCGCTTCGGTGTAACGATCCGGCACCGGATGCACGCGCCAGATTTCCGGATCGGAACCGGCGGCGAACAATTCGATCCAGTCCTCGGCGGCGATCGGCCGGATGGTGGTGGTGGGACCGATGAGCGTCGGCTGAAAATCTGGCTGGGGCATGGATGCCAGTCTAGCGCGCGATTGTGACAGCGCCTACTGCCGTGAAAACTCCTGAAAGCAGCTGCGCACCCAGTCGATCG
Organism: uncultured Alphaproteobacteria bacterium; assembly: GCA_963802535.1. Taxonomy (GTDB): domain Bacteria; phylum Pseudomonadota; class Alphaproteobacteria; order Rhizobiales; family Xanthobacteraceae; genus Bradyrhizobium. The sequence continues at coordinate 139,264 of CAWDJI010000001.1, forward strand.
CGACGCGCGCGGCGGCGTCGCGCTTGAGGTGGTTCTGCACCAGAAGCCAGACGTCGCGGCGCTTCGGCAGCAGCGTGGCGCGCAGGCGGCGGTCGGCCAGCAAACCTTCGCAGCTATATTCCGGCAGCACGCCGACGGCGAGATGATTTTGGATCAGCGTCCGGATCACGCCGATATTGTCGGTGATGCAGCGCGCTCGCGTTTGCAGCCCGCGGCTCCTGAGAAACTGCGATTCCGGAATCTGGTCGAGTTCATCCGGATAAGCGCAGACGACCGGCTCGACATCGGAGCCAGCGGCCGGCTCGATGAAATAAAGCCTGATGTCCGCCAGTTTCGAAATCGCAAAATCGCCCTTGTCCGGCTTGCGCAGGCGGATGGCGAGGTCGGCTTCCCAGCGCGAGAATTTTACATTCTCGCTGGAGGTGAGGAATTGCAGCGTCAGCCCCGGATTCTGCACCAGGAAGGCGCCGGCGCGCGGCGACAGCACTTCGGCGGCCACCGCATTGGTCGAGGCGATCCGCAGGCGCCCGACCGGCCCCGGCAGGTTTTCACCGATGCGGTCGATCTCTGCGACATGGGCGGCCATGGCCTGGACATGCGCCAATACCATCTCGCATTGCCGGGTCGGCTTGCGCACACCGTCGACCGCCTCGAACAACCGCAAGCCCAGCGTGCGCTGAATCCGCGAAAGCCTGCGCCCGACAGTAGTCTCGTCGATCTTCAGCCGCGCGCTGGCGCCGGCATAGGTGCCCTCGTCTCTCACCGCAGCAATAATGCGCAGATCGTCCCAGTTCATGCGCGGATAATAACAGCCTCGCCGGCGACCTGCAATATTGCAGCCATCGGCTGCGATATCCCTGCGCGAAAGCCGGGCGATCGCCCGCTATATCGGGACAGACGAGATTTCCAACCGCGAGTCCCCTGAGATGCCCGCCCCAAAAACCCTGCTTGAACTTGCCGGCGCCGACTTGCGGCCACCCCGGCTGCGCGACGCCTGCCTCGTGCTGATCGATCTGCAATATGAATATCTGGCCGGTCCGATTGCCCTACCCGATGCGAGGGCTGCGATCGCCAACGCCGCAAAACTGCTGGCGCGGGCGCGCGCCGCCGGCACCTCAATCTTCCACATCGCCCACAAGGGACGTCCCGGCGGATTGTTCGACCGCGCGGCCGAGCGCGGCGCCATCGTCGCCGAACTCGCGCCACTCGCGAACGAGCCCGTGGTCGAGAAGGGTTTGCCCAATGCGTTCGCCGGCACTGATCTTCAAGCCCGGCTCGCCGCGACCGAGCGCAAGGATATTATTCTCGCCGGCCTGATGACGCATATGTGCGTCAGCTCCACGGCGCGGGCCGGGCTCGATCTCGGCTACCGCATCACCGTCGATGCCGACAGCTGCGCCACGCGCGACCTCCCCGACGGCCGCGGCGGCAGCATCACGGCCACGACCGTTCACGAAGTGGCGCTGGCCGAATTGTCGGACCGTTTTGCGATCATCGCCCGCGGCGGCGACGCGCTGGTGTGACTGCATAACGCGCAAGGAGACCCGCCATGCTGCAACTCTATTTCTATCCGATGGCTTGTTCGCTCGCCAGCCGCATCGCCCTGATGGAGGCCGGTATCGAGGCGCGCTATCGCCTTGCGCATATCTGGAACAAGAAGGTGCTGGACGATGACAGCGATTTCCTCGACGTGTCGTCGAAGGGCGCGGTGCCGGTGCTGGTGCTCGAGAATGGCGAGCGGCTGACCGAAACCGCAGCCGTGCTGCAATATATCGCCGACCTCCGGCCCGAAAGCGGGCTGGCACCGAGGCCCGGCGATCCCGACCGCTATCGCTTGCAGGAATGGCTGAGTTTCACCGGCACCGAAATCCACAAGGCCTTTCTGTTTCCGACCTTCTGGTACAAGGACGACGCCTCGAAGGCAGCCGCGCGCGAACGCATCGGGCGGAGCGTAGCGGTGGTGGCGGCACATCTTGCCAGCCGGGAATATCTCGTCGGCGATCGCTTCACTGTGGCGGATGCGCATCTCGTCTGGGCGCTGCTGCTGCTCGGCCATGCCGGCGTCGATCTCAAGCTATGGCCGCAGCTTGTCGCCTATCGCGACCGCATCCAGGCGCGCCCACAGGTCAGGGCCGCAATCGGCATCGAAATGGCGTTGCGCAAGACGGTGGCGGTTTAGCCGCTTCGAAACCGGAGCGTTCAACGAATCAGCTTGCCGATTCGCCCGGCACCCAACTCCGGCGAGCGGGAGTAAACAATCATCCCGACGCGGCCGATGAAATTATCAAGCGGGATATAGCCCATCGCCGAAAGCACGCGGCTGTCGCTCGAATTGTCGCGGTTGTCGCCGAGCACAAAGAAATGGCCTGGCGGCACCCAGTAGATATCGGTGTTGTCGTAGAAGCCATTGTCGACGCAGTCGAGCGTCTCATAGCTGACGCCGTTCGGTAGCGTTTCACGCCAGCGGTTGATGCCGGCATTGGCGGATGTACCGCACGCATTGCCATCGAAATCCGCAAGGCGTTCGCGCGCCACCGGCGTGCCGTTGATGAGAAGCAACCCCTGCTTCATATGAATGCGGTCGCCGGGCAGTCCCACGACGCGCTTTATGTAGACACCGCCGTCGTCCTTCGGCAGGCGGAACGCGACGACGTCGCCGCGCTCCGGCGCTGCGCCGAAAATACGCCCCGAAAACAGTTCTGGCGAAAACGGCAGCGAGTAATGCGTGTAGCCATAGGCATATTTCTCAACAAGGAGATAATCGCCCACCAGCAGGGTCGGCATCATCGAAGCGGCCGGTATGTTGAAGGGTTGAAACGCAAAGCTGCGAAACACCAGGATCACGGCGATGGCGATCAGAACTATTTTGGGCCATCGGCGTCGACGGCGCGCAGACGGAACGGCTTCCTGTATCGAGGTCATGAATTCCCGACTCTGTGATGTCGGTGAAAAATACCCGGGACGACATCGGGCACGCAACCACTAATTGCACGCCCCCGATCATGGGTCGGCCCGACGGGGGCGTGAAGCGCCGCGAGGACGCGAAGCTACGTCGAAACTAAATCGGCAAATTTGTTTTCGTCGTCCCGGCCTGGAGCCGGGACCCATACGCCGCGGCTTATCGGTGAAGACGCTGGCGTCGGACACTTTTCGCAAAATGAGGGCCGCGGCGTATGGGTCCCGGCGTTCGCCGGGACGACAACTGTGCGCAACCGCCCCCTACCCGCTCACTCGATCCGTGCCAGCACCGCGAGCCGCTTGATGCCCTGGTTGCGGTAGGCGTTCAGGAACGCGTAATAGTCCTTGAAAGAAACGCAGCCGTTGGAATCGCCGTTCGGGCCGAGCATGTAGGTGTGCGCGAGGAGCCCGGTGCGGCCGAAGATCTTTTGTTCGCCGCCGATCGGATTGAGCCGCAACGCCGGCACGCCGTGGAACAGCGCCTCGCGCGGGGTCAGTTCGTAGATATGCGGCGGTGTCACGCCGTGCATCCGGACGTGCGAATAGCGGACGTCGTCGATCTTGGAGCCGAGGCCGGAATGCGCTTCAAGCTTCGTGCCGTCGGGCAGATAGACCATCTTCGCCGAGATATCGTAGACCGCGGTTTGCTTGTCGTAAGGCGGCTGGCCGCCGAGCATCGGGTTTTGCGCCTTGGTATCCGGCAGGCTTCCGGTGGCGCTGACGTCAGCCGATGCGTAGGACAATAGCGATCCATGCGAGGGCTGCTTGCCCCACAGTTTTTCCACCATCGTCGGCTTGTCGTTGGAAGCAATCGACAACACCGCGTTCTTGGCGCGTTGCGTCATGTCGCGGACGGAAGCCCCCGGCGCCTTCGCAGCCGGCTTGGCCTCGGCCTGTTTTGCTGCCGGCGCGGGAATGTTCATCGCGACCTGGGCGGGCGCTGGTTCCTTCGCCTTCGGGGCCTCAGCAAGTTTTGGCGCTTCGATTTTCTTCGGCGCTTCTACCGGAGGCGCAGCTTCCGCTATTTGCGTCGCGTCGACAGGCTTCGGCGCTTCGCCCTGCGGGGCGGAGGCTGCGAACCTTTCGTTAAACATAATCGAAGATGGAACGCTCTCGGGCGTGGAAATTTTCAGGGCCGGCGCCGGCAGCGACGCGAACACCTCATTGAAGGCCGGACGTGCGGGACGGACGGCGGCAACGCTCGACTGCCTGACGATGGGCGCGTCATACGCCGCGCTGTTCATCGACGGATAGACGCTGGCGCCGAACACATTGGTGTAGACGGTCCAGGCGCAGCCCAGCACCACGGCTGCGACCGCTACGCCGCCGAGAAAATGCTGAGGGATTTTCCGGGAAGATTTCTTGCGGTTGTGGGCCGCAACGCCAAACGCACCGGTACTCGTACTCATTCGCCTTGCGTCCAGAACAACTCTACAAACCCCTCTTTGGTGCCGCGCCGGAAAAGTTCCCGTGCAGCATCTCGCAGAGGTGCGGAGCGTCATTAAGGCGAGTTTTAGTTAAATGCGGATTAAACGCGTGGCGCATGTGCGGCATGCGCAAACGCCTGGAAATGATGGGCAAATCACCCCGTAATCATGCGGGGGTTCCGTCGCAATGATGCCACATTCAGTAGGCGAGCCGAGGATACCAATCCGTGCCGCGTCCCTCTGGCGTGGTGTCGAGAACGGCCCACAGCGGATCGAGTTCGGGCGAACCGCGCGGATCCTGGCCGGGGTCGGCGGTGCCGGATCCCATTTCACCGGACCAGAAATGGCGGATGCTGCCGTCGCGTCGCGTGAACACGGTGTAGCCCGCCGCGTCGGCATCAGCAGCAGAGACATAATCGCGCGTAAAATCGCCGGACATGTCCGAATAGATTTTATGCCGGGTCCAGCCGCGCGCCTTCCTGGCTTCGATCAGCCGCGCGATCGGCGAGCGCGCCACGAAAACGAAAGCGATGCGCTGTTCGATGTCGGGAAGCTTTTCTTCCCACGTGCCCATGAACGAAGTGCACATCGGACACGGCTTTTCGCGCTGCGGCCCGAACATGTAACTGTAGATCACCAGTGACTGCTTGTCGCCGAACAGGTCGGACAATGTGGCGTTGCCGCCCTCGCCCACGAACTCATACTGTTTGGTCACGGCGCCGCCGGGCGGCAGCGCGCGGCGCAGTTCGGCGACGCGCTCGGCATGGCGGCGAAGCTCGATCTCCTCAATGAGTAATTGCTCGCGGGCACGGCGATACTCGGCGCTCTCGTTGGGGAAGTGGGCGGAATTGGCACGGGCGAGTTCGGCGGCGGGTTTCAGGCTGGAACCGGACATGGGCATGACCTCCAGATAGGTGGGTTCGGTACAAGACGAATGCGGGATAGGCGATCCGACAAGGTCGCAGCAAAAAAGTATCCGCAACAATTGGGCAGTGGCCCGGACGCGGAGCAGCGTGCTTCACGCTGCTCCGCAGAGCCGGGACCCAGAATTGTGCACAGTGCTGCGGTGGGCCCCGGCTCTGCAGCGCACCACGTCGCAAGGGCGACGCGCTGCGCTGCGTCCGGGGCACGAGACCCCCCTACTCCAGTTCCGGCGGCGGCGAGTGATCGAGCACCTCGCCCTTCGGCCCCTCCAGCACATCGAGCGCATAGGTCTCGACCACGAGCGGGCCGCGCTTGCGGGTGACTTCGGCAACGCGCTCGATGCGGGCAAAGCCGTTCTTCAACGGGTGATCGCCTGGGAAAGCCTCGCGAACGTAGAGCAGCTTGCCCGCAAGCTGTGCGGCGGTCGGCTCGGGCATGTTGACCCAGCGGATGCGCTGGTTTTGCTGCCCGACGCAGGTACCCTTCGGCAGATAGAAGGCAAGCCAGCCGGTGGTGCCGTAGTCCGGCGCGAGCACGCAGGTTGCACCTGTCCGCGCCCGCACTGCTTCGATCTCGCCGGCGATTTCGCGCCAGCCGACGCCGACGCTGCGCACCGTAGCCTCGCGGCGATAGCCCGAGAGCACGCCGGTATCGGCCTGCACGATCAAAGCTGCGAACATCAAAATGCCGGTCGGCGCCGCCCAGCGCACGCAGAAATCGACCGCACGTTGCGCGCGCGTCTGCCATTGCACCAGATGGGCTGCGACGGCGGCGGCGACCGCGAACGCCGGATAGACCGGCGCAAACCAGTTCGCCTCGACGCGGGCATGCAGCGAGTGCCAGACGAAATAGGCCACGATGGTCCAGAACATCGCACCAATCAGCACGCGCGCAGCCAGAGCGCCGGCGCGGCGATGCAACAACGCGTAGAGGCCCATCGCGCCGAGGATGAACACCAGCGGCGTTGCGAACGCAATTTGCGTCGGAATCAGTTCGGCGATGAAGACCGGCTTGAAATCCGCGATCCGGGCCCGGCCCATCTGCTTGATGAAGGACACCCAATGGTGATCGGCGTTCCACAGGATGACCGGGGCGAACATCGCAAGCGCGACCAGGCCACCGAGATAAAGCCAGGGCGAAATGAACCAACGCCGCAATTTCGGAACGGCGATCAGCCAGATCAGGATCGCCGGCCCGAAAAACAGCGCGGTGTATTTCGACAGCAGGGCTGCACCCACACTGAGGCCGACCGCGAGCCACCACGCGCCGCGACCGCTCTCCAGCACCTTGGCGAGCGAATAGAGCACAAAACTCGACGCCACCAGCAGCGGCGCGTCCGGCGTGACGATCATGGTGCCGACCGCCGCCATCAGCGTGATGTTCAACAGCAGCGCCGATGTCGCGGCCACCCGCCGGCCGCCGAACAGGATGGCGGCGGCCTGATACACCGCAAAGCTCATCGGCAGCGCCAGCAGGATCGAGACGAGCCGCACGCCGAGTTCGGTGTCGCCGGCAATCATGGTGCCGAGGCGGATCACGATCGCAACCATCGGCGGATGATCGTAGTAGCCGCCGGCGAGCGACTTCGACCACATCCAGTAATAGGCTTCATCGAAGGTGATCGGCGTGTAGGCGGCGGCAATCAGGCGCAGCGCGACCAGCGCCAGGATCGTGAGAGCAGCATTGAGGGAAAGCCGCGCCTCGTCCCACGTCATTTTTGGGTCATCGCTTGCGCCAGACGAACAGTCCGGACATCGCGTAGTTCCAGACCACGCCCATCAGCGCGCCCGCAAGCCCCGCGAGCCACCAGATCGGTTCCTGCTCGAATACCGAGAACGCGACGCCGACATTGGCGAGCAGGCCGACGCTGCAAACCAGATAGAACAGCAGCAGGCCGCGCAGGATGGCAAAACCCTTCAGCCGCTGGTCGCGGTAGGTGAGAAAATTGTTGAGGATGAAATTGCTGGTCATCGCGACCAGCGCGCCGATGGCCTGGGCTTCGGCAAACGGCGTGTTGAAGATTTCATGCGCGATGAACAGCGCTGCGATATGCACGACGAGGCCGATCGAGCCGACCATCGCAAACATCAGGAAGCGCAGCGACACCACGTCACCGGTCAGCTTCGCCAGCACCAGGCCCAGAAAGTCCAGCGCGACCATGGAATCGAGCTTGCTCTCGCCATGCTGACGCGAACCGAAACTGAAAGGCACCTCGATCGTGCGCAATGTGCCTTGTGCGGTCGCGACGATGTCGAGCAGGATCTTGAAGCCCTGGGTCGAGAGCTGCGGCGCCAATTGCTCAAAACGGTCGCGGCGGATCATGAAGAAGCCGCTCATGGGATCGGCGATCTTGACGCCGAGCACGCGCTTGGCAACTTCGGTGGCGAGCACGCTGACACCGGCACGGCTCTTGTCGAAACTGTCGGCGCTGCCGCCCTCGATATAGCGGCTGCCGACCACAAGTTCGGCCTCGCCGCTTTGCAACAGAGCGACCATCTTCGGCAGCTGGGTCTCGTCATGCTGCAAATCGGCGTCGATGACCGCCGCGTAGGGCGCGCTGGCGGCGAGGATGCCCTCGATGCAGGCCCCGGAGAGGCCGCGCCGGCCAATCCGGCGGATGCAGCGGACGCGGCTGTCCTGCCGCGCCAGGCCGCGCACTACTTCCCAGGTGCCGTCGGGGGAATTGTCGTCGACGAAGACGACTTCCCAGGGGATATCCCCAAGCGTCGCGTCCAGCCGCCGGTACAGCACCGTGACGTTGTCGCGTTCGTTGAAGGTGGGGACGACGACCGAAAGCTGGGGCAAACCGGTGGAATGCTGTGGGTTTTCGGGGCCCGGTTGGATGGCGTCATTCATAAGCGCCAGCGTATAGCCGCAGGCACTGACGATGCCAAGGCGCCGCCAGCACCTACAAAGGCAGGGGAACGTTACGGATTGGGGGAAAACGGGCCAAAACAGGCCCCAAAATGCCAACGACCACGAACAGAGGGCGCGCGTACATCCGGCGCAGCCAAACCATTCATGGTCGTCCCAGCGCCGGAGCTTCTTAAGCGTCGACGTCGCCGTTATCAGCTAGATAGGGACGCCCAGCGTGTTCCGCAAGGGCGCCCGCCCGCCTTTCCGTAACCCAAGGCTAATTCGGCACTTCCCGGATCACCGGCCCCCTCGGAGCCGGTGCCGCGGGCGCCATTTGGTTCGGCTGCTGCACGGCGGCCGGCTTGGGCGCCGGCTTGCCGAACTGCCCGATCGGCCCGTAGGCGATCGCCACTACCAATACAATCGAGGCGACAATGGCGCCCAAAATACCGCCTACTGACTCAGAATTCATACAAACCAATCCCCTTGCCGGACCCGGGAATTGATATCACGGAAAACGGCAATGGTGGAATAGGCCCGCGTCAAAGCGCGCCGCTACTTTGCGGCGGCTTTGCGCCTGGCGAATGCGTTAACGATGTCCTTTTGCGCCAGAGCGATGGCTTCGTTGGCCGTCGTCATGCCGGCGCTTGCATCATTGCCCGGTTGCATCCCGAGGTAATCCACCAGCGCTACCCGGAAATTCTGCCGCTCGGAGCTACAGGCGGCGGCGATCAAGGCTGCAAATTCCTGTTCCGGCATGCTCTTGTTGGCGTCCCGCGGATACTCCCGCGCCAGGCAGTTCCAGTAGGCGTCGCGCCCGGAGACGGCCAGACGTCGCGCATCGTCGTTCTCATCGGCCAGCGCCGGAAAAATCGTCATGACAGCCAATGCCGCGATCAGGGTGCGCATCCGGTTCTCCTTTTTGTTCTGCGTTGCTCAAACCGCGCCCGAGACAAATTGCACAGCACGGTTTCGGCGCACTGGCCAATCACGATTGGTTTGACTAGTCTGGTGTTCTCTCCGCGCCGTGCATTGCAAAAGAGTGTTTCCGTGACTAAAGGCTCCAAGACGACGAAAAGCGGCAATATTTTCATCGGCGTCGGCGGCTGGACCTTCGAGCCCTGGCGCGGCGTGTTTTATCCGGAGAAGCTGACGCAGGCGAAGGAACTGTCCTATGCCGCGTCGAAGCTGACCTCGATCGAGATCAACGGCACCTATTACGGTTCGCAGAAGCCGGAAAGCTTTCGCAAATGGGCCCGCGAGGTACCCGACGGCTTCGTGTTCTCGTTGAAGGGTCCGCGCTTCGCCACCAACCGGCGCGTGCTGGCCGAAGCCGGCGATTCCGTGAAGCGATTTTATGATTCCGGCGTGCTCGAGCTCGGCGACCGCCTCGGTCCGGTGCTGTGGCAATTCGCGCCGACCAAGAAATTCGACGAAGCCGATTTCGGAAAATTTCTCGAACTGCTGCCGCGCAAGCTCGAAGGCCGCGCGCTCCGTCACGTGGTCGAAGTGCGCAACGACAGTTTTTGCGTGCCCGATTTCATCGCGCTGCTGCGCAAATTCGAAACGCCCGTCGTGTTCGCCGAGCACGGCAAATATCCCGCGATTGCCGACGTCGTCAGCGATTTCGTCTATGCGCGGTTGCAAAAGGGCAATGACGAACTGAAAACCTGCTATCCGCCAAAACAGCTCGACGCCTGGGCAAAACGGTTTCAGGCCTGGGCCGATGGCGGTGAGCCCGATGATTTGCCGCGCGTCGATGCGGCAAAGCCCAAGAAAACGCCGCGCGACGTGTTCGCCTATGTCATCCACGAGGGCAAGGTGCGCGCGCCCGCGGGCGCGATGGAATTGATCGAGCGGGTGAAGTAACCTCTCAGTCGAGCTTGATACCGGCCTCGCGGATCAGTTTGGTCCAGGTCGCGTGTTCGGACGCGACAAAACCATCGAGTCTGTCGTCCGGCATATCCCAGACTTCGCCGCCGCTCTTCTCAAAACGGTCCTTCAACTCAGGCAGCGCGGCGCGAATCTCGCGGCGCAGTTTTGCGAGAATCTCCGGCGAGGTTTTGGCGGGAGCGAAGATGCCGAGCCAGGAATCGACATCAAGCCCGGGCACGCCTGCTTCCGACATGGTCGGCACATCAGGCGCCAGCGCACTGCGCTTCGACGACAACACTGCAATGCCCCTCGCCTGCCCCGACTGCACGTAGGGCAAGGCGGCTGCGATCGAATCGAAAAACAAATCGATGCGGCCGGCGAGCAGATCGGTGAACGCCGGCGGCGAGCCTTTGTAGGGCACTTCAAGCAATTTTACGCCCGCTTCCTTCATGAAGGCGGCCGCGACCAGTTGCTGACCGGTGCCGACGCCGGCGGTCGCCACCGAGATCGAGCCGGGACTGGCTTTCGCGGCAGCGACAATATCCTGCAACTTCGCCTGCGGCAGATCCTTGCGGCCAACCATCACGTAACCGAACTTGTAGACCAGCGCGACCGGCACGAAATCCCTGAGGGGATCGTAGCCCAGCTTGGAATACAGCGCCGAATTGAACGCCATGTTGGAGAGCCCACCGATGACAAGCGTATAGCCATCCGGCTCGCTCTGGCTCGCAGCCTGCGTACCGACCACAGTGCCGGCGCCGGGCTTGTTCTCGACCACAAAGGTCTGTCCCATGCGCTTGGCAAGCACGTCGGCGAGATGCCGCCCGACCAAATCGTAGCTGCCGCCGGGGCCGATCGGGACGATGATTTTCACGGGACGGTCGGGATAGGTTTGCGCACGCGCGGCAGCGCCGACAATGAGCAGCGCAAACGCGGCAGTCCATGCAAACGCGCGGCAAAATCTGTTCATCTGGCTTCTCCGGCATAACCTTGGCGGTTATGGCAATCTGTCGCAGGGTGACTTAGCCTGCCACCAGCATACACAAGCGCCGGAACGCTGCCATGGCCCGCAAGACCAAACGCCTTTTCACAATCGGTTACGAGCAGACGCCGGCCAAGGCCGTGCTCGACGAACTGGAACAGGCCGGCGTGAAACTCCTGGTCGATGTGCGCGCGGTGGCCTCGTCGCGGCGGCCCGGCTTTTCGAAGAACCAGCTTGCGGCGGGCCTCGACGAACGCGGCATTTCCTATCTGCATCTGAAGGGGCTCGGCACGCCGAAGAGCGGCCGCGAGGCGGCGCGCAGCGGCAAGTTCGATCTGCTGCACAAGATCTATTCGGCGCATCTGAAGACCTCGCAGGCCAGGGAGGAACTCGACGAATTGTCGGCGCTGGTGAAGAAATCAGGCCCGGTCTGCATCCTCTGCTACGAGCGCGACCACGCCCATTGCCACCGGCAATGGATCGCCGAGATTATCGAAGACCGCGACGGCGTCGGAATCGAAAATCTGGCGGCCAAGCAGATGTAGCTGTCATTCCGGGGCGATGCACCGCATCGAACCCGGAATCCGAGATTTCCCGGAGCGCAATTGCGCACCTGCGGTCTGGTGCTAACGCACCATCCCGGAATGACGAGTTGATTACCCCAACTGCCACACCGTCATCGGCCGGTCATAGCCCCTGACCGGGACCTCGCCGAGCGATTTTGCGTCCTTGCAATCCTCGCCCAGCGCATCGTGAACCGCCGCCGAGATCAGAAACTGCGAATTGAAATCCTTGTTGAGCGCTTCGAGGCGCGCGGCGAAATTCACGGTGTCGCCGATGACAGTGTATTCCTTGCGCCGTGGCGAGCCGATATTGCCGGCGACGACCTCGCCGACATGGATGCCGATGCCGATGCGCAACGGCCAGCTGGTGGCCTCGTTGGCGCACGCGTTGGCTTCGAGCATTTCGCGCGCCGCCGCCACCGCGTGGTGCGCGGCGTCATGCGCCTCGAACGGCGCGCCGAACAGCGCCAGAAATCCGTCGCCCAAAAACTTGTTCACGATGCCGCCATGGCGGTCGAGGATATCGACCAGCACCGCAAAGGCGCGGTCGAGGCGATCGACCACCTCCTGCGGGGTGCGGGTGCTGGCGCCGGCGGTAAAACTGCGGAAATCGACGAACATGACAGCGACGCGGCGGATTTCGCTGTTGGTGCCGGTCCCCTCCGCCATCAAGCGTTCGACCACCTGCGGCGAAACGTGCTGGCCGAACAGATTGGTGATGCGGTCGCGCGCCGTCGCGGCCAGGATACTGGCCTCAAACTGCCGGCGCAACTGGACGCCGACCGCGCCCGCCAGCATGCCGCAGATCAGGATAAGCACGCTGCGCACGGCGTGATAATACAGATCGGGCGGCGGATCGGCACTGCCCGCGCGATGATAGAACATCGCCATGCAAAACAGTTCGACCGCGGCGACAAAGCCGGTGAAGGTCGAAAGCCAGAAGTCCAGCCGCAGCGTCGATAGAATGACAAAGATGAAATAGGTCAGCGGCACCGCAAAACCGAGCGCCTCCACCGGCCCCATGCTGTCGATATGCATGGCCAAGCGCAAACGTCGGCATCGAGGTTTCGACCAGCGCGCTGATGTAGCGCCGGAACACCGGTAGATCGTGATCTTTGCCGAGGTGTCCGCTGACGACGTAGTGGACCCACAATTCGAACAGGACGAACGGGACCAGGACCACGAACAGATCGCTCGGATTGAGCTTGCCGTGCCAGAGATGCTGGATGGCGTAGGGGTCGAAGACGTAGATGATGAGAATCATCGACGCCAGAACGACGGTCGTTCCGATCAACGCCTTGATCCGGATCAGCTCAGTGCGCAGCACCTGCTGCGTCAGCGCCTGCTGGAAGTCGGCGGATACCGCCGAGCCTTCGCTCTTTTTTCCCAACCCCAGCATTTCCTCTACCCTTGTCATTCCGGGATGGTCCGAAGGACCAGACCGCAGGTGCGACACCGGGGAATCTCGAGATTCCGGGTTCGATGCTGACGCATCGCCCCGGAATGACGGTAAACATCCTGCCTCAATCGCGCCTGCCGGGGAAAGTGTCAGTTTGTCCCGATCAGCCGGTACGACGCGCGCGAATGAAATGCGGACCGGCCTCGGCAGCCCCCTCCTGCTTCGGCGCACCGAAATAGCGCCCGATATCGCCAAGACCGAGATCTTCGAGTTCGTCAAAACCATGCTGGCGCAAATCCTGCGCCAGCGCGACGGGATCGAAATAGCTGAGCCAGGGCTCACCCATCGCAGCCGTCCGCGCCGCGACCGCCTCGACGTTGGCCCGCCGTTCCAGGGAATAATTCTCCAGCGGCTCGGAGTAATCGAATACGACTTCGCCGCCAGGCGAGCCGGCAATGAATTGCAGGATCGACGAAATGGCTTCGCGTTTCAGATATGGCACCACTCCGAGCCAGATAGAAAAACGCCGGTTGGCCGGCCTGAAAGCCGGCGCCTGCCAATTCCCTGGCGAGGTCCTGGCAGGTGAAATCCACCGGGGTAAAGGTCAATGTCGCCGGCATCGCCAGATTGGCCTGTCCGAGACGATCACGCTTCCATGCCTGCGTCGCTGGATGATCGACCTCGAACACGCGCAAACCCAATCCCGCATGCGGGTTGCGCAACGAGAAGGTATCAAGCCCTGCCCCCAGGATCACCACCTGACGCACGCCGCGCGAAACCGCACGATCGAGGCTGTCCTCGGCAAAGCGGCTGCGGGCTGCCATGAAGACGCTCATCTGGCGCTGGGCGGGATCGGCCGCGACGGCGCTGATCATGGCATCGGCCTCCGGGCCGAGCACGGCATGCGCGATGGGGTCGTTGAAGATCCGGCCGCCATCGAGGGTCTGGTGCGCGGCGCGCATCGCTGCGGCTGCAAGTGCCGTGCGGCTGGGTTGCCCGGTCAGCATCGAGGTTCTCCCTTCGGTCACCAACGCACAATTGCGCCGGGAGGCTGCATAGGGCATAATCCTAACACTGTAAAGATTAAAAGGCTGACCAGGAGACCAAAGATGCCCCCGCGGCGAAAAGCGCCCCGCAAGACCTACCACCATGGCGATTTGCGCAACGCGCTGCTGAAAGCGGCGCGGGAAGTGCTGGAGGAACGCGGCCCCTCCCATCTCGGGCTGCGCGAAGTATCGCGGCGCTGCGGCGTCTCCGCGCCTTCCGCCTATCACCATTTTCCGAGCCGGGACGCACTGGCGCTCGGTCTGGCGGAGCAAGGCGCGCTCGAAATGGCGCAATGCCTCCTGGTGACGCCCGGCACCGGTAACCTCGCATTGCTGCCCTATGGCGAAGCCTACGTCGCCTTCGCGCAGGCCAACCCCGCGCTTGTACCGTTTGATGTTCGGCGAAGGATTTCCTGAAGTTTCGCGCGAGAGCGGGGCGGTGCGCGAGCTGCGCCAGCGTTCCTTCGAGATCATGAAACTGAGCCTGCAAGCGCGGCTGCCGGAAGCGCAGGTGCCGATCGCGGCGCTGTTCCTGTGGTCGCTGGTCCATGGCCTCGGTTTGCTGCTGATTGATGGTCAGGTCGACACAAGTCCGGCGCCGAAGGATCTGGTGCATCAGGTTCTCAAACTCGCCGGCACGGGTCTCGACAGCCGCGAAGCTGATCAGCAACATCAATCGAGCGTGCGACGGAAGCGCGTCACCGCGATCGTCATCGCCAGCAGCATCAGCGCAATCAGCGCCAACGTGTCGTATTGCAAATTCTGGATGGTCGCGCCCTTCAGCATGATGGCGCGGACGATGCGGACGAAATGCGTCAGCGGCAGGCCCTCGCCGATATATTGCGCCCACACCGGCATGCCCGCGAACGGAAACATGAAGCCGGACAGCAGAATACTCGGCAGAAAGAACATCATCGAGAGCTGCATCGCCTGCAACTGGTTCTGCACGATGGTCGAAAACGTGTAGCCGATCGCAAGATTGGTGGTGATGAACAATGTCGTGAGCAGCGCCAGCGTCAACAGGCTGCCGAGGATCGGCACGCCGAACAGCAGCACGCCGATGCCGATGATCAGCGTCGCCTGGGTGAAGCCAACAATCACATAGGGAACGATCTTGCCGAACATGATCTCGACCGGCTTGATCGGCATCGACAGCAGGCTTTCCATGGTGCCGCGCTCGATCTCGCGCGTCACCGACAGCGCCGTGAAGATCAGCATGGTCATGGTCAGGATGGTGCCGACCAGCCCCGGCACGATGTTGAGCCGCGAGGACGCCGCGGGGTTGTAGCGCGCATGGCTGCGGATCTCGAACGGCATCGACGGCGGATCGCCAGCTTGCAGATCATGCTGCAAGGCGGTCTGCACGATGGCGTTCAGTGCCCCCAGCGCCGATCCCGCCGCAGTCGGATCGGTGGCATCAGCGGCGACCAGCAGCGCCGGGCGATCGCCGCGCCGCACCGCGCGCTCAAAACCTCTGGGTATTTCGACGCCGAACAGCACCTTGCCGGATTGCAGGAGATCGTCGAACTCGGCCACGGTGTGGACTTCATGGGTGAAGCGGAAATAGGCGGTGTTTTCCATCGCCTTCAGGATCGAGCGGCCGAGGTCGCTGTCCTCCTGCAACAAGACGGCGGTCGGCAGATTGCGCGGCGTCGTGTTGATGGCGAAGCCGAACAGCACGAGCTGCATCACCGGCAGCATCACGATCATCGCAAACGAGACGCGGTCGCGGCGGAGCTGGATGAATTCCTTGACCAGCATCGCATAGCTGCGCCACCAGAAGCCGAACCGCGGCTCGGGGACATTGCGTTTCGCATTGGCATCGACCGCACTCATTGGAAATTGTCCTTTGAGCGGCTCATCAGGTCAATGAACACGTCTTCCAGCGACGGGTCGCCGTGCTGCCAGTGCCATCCTTTGGCGTCCTTGTAGGGCGCGATGGCAGACCTCGAGCGCAGCCTGGTCGCGGCCGGAGACATGCAGGCTGGTGCCAAACGGCGCCACCATGTCGACGCCGGGCTTGCCTGTGAGTTCGACGGTAAGGCCATTGAGATCATCGCCTGTCACGGTGTAGGTCGTCAGCGCCGACTTTGCGATCACCTGGTCCACCGTGCCGTGCGCCAGCAGATGGCCATAGGCGATATAGGCGATCTCGTGACAGCGCTCGGCCTCGTCCATGTAGTGGGTCGAGACCAGCACGGTCAGGCCGTCGGCGGCGAGCGCATGGATCTCGTTCCAGAAATCGCGCCGCGCCTTGGGATCGACGCCGGCGGTCGGCTCGTCCAGCAGCAGCAATTGCGGATTGGGCAATGTGCAGGCGCCGAGCGCCAGCCGCTGTTTCCAGCCGCCGGAGAGTTCGCCTGCGAGTTGTTCCTCGCGGCCGTTGAGCCCGATGCGCTGGATCATGTCGCGCGCGGCACCTTTCGCGTTGGCGATGCCGTAGAGCCGCGCCACGAATTCCAAATTCTCGCGCACCGAGAGGTCCTGGTACAGGCTGAAGCGCTGGGTCATGTAGCCGACCTGGCGCTTGATCTTGTCGGCCTCGCGGCGGATGTCGTAGCCGAGGCACGTGCCCTCGCCGGCATCGGGCGTCAGCAGGCCGCAGAGCATGCGGATGGTGGTGGTCTTGCCGGAGCCGTTGGGGCCGAGGAAGCCGTAGATCGTGCCGCGCTTGACCTGCATCGAGAGGTCATGCACGACCTCGCGGCCGCCG
Source organism: uncultured Alphaproteobacteria bacterium (assembly GCA_963802535.1). GTDB lineage: Bacteria > Pseudomonadota > Alphaproteobacteria > Rhizobiales > Xanthobacteraceae > Bradyrhizobium. Next base: position 156,007 of record CAWDJI010000001.1, read on the forward strand.
AACGACTTTGACAGGCCGGCGACATCGATGGCGATGTCGGGCGCAGTTGAGAGTGTGGATGTCATCGCCTGGCCGCTACCGGAGTCGGTGAATTGAGAAACACGCTGATCGGCTGACCGACCCGCAGACTGTCCGGCTTGCTCGGCCGCGCCTGGATCAGATAGACGAGCTTGTTGCGCTCATCGAGGCTGTAGATCACCGGCGGGGTGTATTCGGCTGCGGTTGCGATGAAATAGATCTTTGCGGTCAGGTCCGCCGCGCAATTGTCGCAGGTCACTTTCACCTCGTCGCCGATCGCAAGTTTTGGCAATTCGGTTTCCGGCACGAAGAAGCGCAGCTTCATGTTGCCGGGCGGCATGATCGACAGCACCGGCCGCTGCGCCGGCGCCATTTCGCCTTCGCGGAAATAGATCTGCTGGATGGTGCCCGCGACCGGCGCAAAGCCGTTGCGCCGCGCCAGCCGGGTCTGCGAGGTGTTGACGCGCGCTTCCGCGACCCGCAGCGCCGACACTGCGGAGTCGAGATTGGCCTGTGTGCCGGAGCCGGTCTTGCTCAGCGACGCGGCACGGTCATAGGTCTGCTGCGCGTTAGCCAGCGTCGCATTGTTCTGGTTGAGATCGGCCTTCTGCAACTCGTCATCGACCGAATAGAGCTGCATGCCGGGCTTCACCTCGTCGCCCTCACGCACATTGAGCTTGGTCACGCGGCCGGATTCATCCGGGCTGACAAAGATCATGTCGGCCTCGACCCAGCCCTGAAAGCCGGGATCCCTGCGCTCCTTGCAGCCGGCCAGCATGGCGGCGAGCGCCAGCGCGGCCAGGATGGTCGCCACTCCAGAAAAACTCTTGCGCGACGAAATCATGTCGCCCTCCGTTCGCCAAAAATCAGATCGAGATGGACGCGGAACATCTCGTTCGCATCCAGTGGCGCATGCCGTGCAAACAGGCTTTGCCAGATCACCGCGATCATCGCTGGCGCAATCAGGATCTGCGGGAATTGCGCCAGCTCCTTGTGCTTGATTTCGCCGCGCGCAATCGCAAGCTGGATCGCGGCCCGCATGCCGGCGAGCCCCTTTGAAACCACTTCGCGGTAATAGAAGTCAGCGACAGCCGGAAACCGCGGGCCTTCGGCGACGATCAGGCGCACGATGTCGCCGCGCCGTGTCGTCGTCACCTCGTGGATGAAGGTGCGCGCAAACCCCTCCACCATGTCGCGCACCGATGCGCCTGATGGCGGCGGCCCCGCGGCGAGACGGTTGACCAGCGGTACGATCGCGGTCCGGATCAGCTCCTCGAACAACGCTTCCTTGTCCTTGAAGTGCAGATAGATCGTGCCCTTGGCGACGCCGGCCCGTTTGGCGACGTCGTCGAGCCGGGTCGCGGCAAATCCCTGCGCGATGAATTCATCCATCGCCGCCTCGATGATGGCCGAGCGCCGCTCGGCAGCGCGTTCGGCCCGATTCAAGCCCGGCTTTGCGGGCGCGACCTTGGCCGAGACGATTTTCGGCGTCCTGGCCGCGGCAGCCCTGCTCGCAAGGCGGGTTTTGGCCAGTTTTGATGGGGTTTTGGCCGCTGGTTTTGTCATGTTCCATTTATGACTGACCAGTCAGTCATTGTCAATATCTCGATGGATCCTTCGAATTCACGTCGCCGTTACTGTCGGGATTTCTCAACCGTCATTGCGAGCGCAGCGAAGCAATCCATCGCGCGGCGACGAAGTAAGCATGGATTGCTTCGCTCCGCTCGCAATGACGTGGATGGCGTGGGCACTTACAAAACCCCGTCACCCGCGGCGGGCAGCTCGCGTTGAACCTTCAAGTGGCTGAATGCCACCAACATGGACGCATAAGCGTCGCCACACCCCGAATTTTCACGCAATGAATAGCGTCAGACAACCCCGCCGGCTCGGCATCATCGGAAGCATCGTTGGTCTGTTCGCGCTTGTGGCTTCAGCGCTGACCCAGTTGCTGCCGGCCGTGCCTGTTTCCGAACCCGTGCGTCATGCGACCGAAGCGGCCGGACCGGCGGACAAGGGCCGCTGGAGTTTTCGCCTCAACCGATTTGAAATCAGGTCTCACGAAGCGTCCGAACCCCGCACGGCCGGTACGGCCAGCTACGACTGGAACCAGGTTCTTTCGACCACAGCGGTCGCACTCGGCCTACTTGCCATCGCCTTCGCGGTATTCGCGGTCATCATGAAGGAAGAAAGACTGCTGGCAGGAATTGCGGCCGCCCTCGGCTGCACAGCCATCGCCGTCCAGATCTACTGGGTCGTGATCATCGTGGTGGTGGTGATGGCGATCGCCAACGCGATCTTCTCTTAAACCCGCTGCGGATCTGTTTCCCGCGATCAACGGCTAACGGCAACGGGACGAACGCGTTCGACCCCCTGGCCGCCGTTCGCGTATCGCAGACACGCCGCAGAAAAATGCGGCCAGGTCTGTTGAGCGCATCCATCATCCGACTGCACGCTTGGCAGATGCGCGACCACCACTTCGCGCGGCGCGGCCGGCGGCGACGCCGGCAAAGCGATGAGCGCAGCGATAATGGCGGCAAACAGGACGGTGGCGGTCTCGAGATTCATGGCTTTGACCCGTCGGGATCAGGAATAATCCCGGGGTCATATCCCGCCCAGCTGGCAGAGCAAGCAATGCCTCCCGTTAACCCTTAGCAAGACGATTAACGGCCGATTGCCGCGGCAAGCCGGCAGATGATCGAGTAATCCCGATTGTTGTTGAGCTGCAGTCCCCCGCACGCTAACGAGACAGGATGCTCGTTTACATCCAGGTTCTCCGGTTTTTGGCCGCTGCTGCTGTTGTTGCCTTTCATGCCGCAGGCGTCGCACCGGATGGCTTCAAGGTTCCCGAGAGCACCATCGCCTTCCTGCTGTCTTACGGTGGCCGTGGCGTCGATCTTTTTTTCGTCATTTCGGGATTTATCATTTTCTATGCGACCCATTCCGCGAAGTTGACACCGGCGGAGTTCCTGCGCCGCCGGGTCGAGCGCATCGTGCCGCTGTATTTCCTGGTGATCTTTGCCGTCACGATCCTCGCGATGACCGTTCCCGCCACCTTCGGCACGCCTGACTGGTACACCCCGCGTCATATCCTCAAGTCGCTGGCGTTCATCGCCTTTACCGACGGCGAGATGCCGGTCGTCTATGTCGGCTGGTCGCTCGAATATGAGATGTATTTCTATCTCGCCGTCGCGCTGCTGATGGCGCTGACCCGCGATGTCTGGCGCAACATCGTCATGATTTTTTCCGCACTCGCGATCGTCGGACGATTTCCGGGCGTTGACGCGGCGCTTGGCAATTACGCGTTCTTCCTCGATCCGATGATCCTCGAATTCGTGCTCGGCGTCATTGCGGGCAATTTGTTCGTCAATGGCCGGGTCGGCTGGCCGATGCAGATTGCCGCAGCCTGCTGCGATCGCGGCGTTGCTGGCGACCGACCCCGCCAGCCGCGTCATCGTGTCCGGCATCCCGGCAGCCTGCCTGGTTGCGGCGGCGGCCTTTGTCAGCCGCAAGCGGATCGATCCGTCCTGGCCGGAGCGGCGCTGGCGCGGCTCGGGGATGCGTCCTATTCGATTTATCTCGCCCAGGTGCAGACGGTGTCGCTGGCAAGCACGTCGATCGCGAGCCTTGCTGCCGGCCATTCCGCCTCTGCTGCTGGTCGCTGTCACAACCGGCATCGTCGTGGCGCTCGGCTTGCTGCTCAACATCCTCGCCGAGCGGCCGTTGCTGAAACTCTGCCGACGCCTGCAACGACGCGCGCGCAATCAGTTAGCGGTAGGCCCACTGCCCAGGATCTCCGACAATGCCGACAACAGCCGATCCGTCTGCTCGTCCGTCCCCACCGTGATCCGCAGATAGTCGGAGATGCGCGGCGCCGAGAAATGGCGGACGATCACCGCACGCTGGCGCAAGCTTGCCGCCAGTTCAGCGCCCTCGTGCCCCGGATGACGCGCGAACACGAAATTGGCTGACGACGGCAGCACCTCGAAGCCGAGCCGGACCAGTCCGCTGGCGAGCCGTTCGCGGCCTTCGATCACCCGCGCCCTGCTCGCCTGAAACCAGGCCTCGTCTTCCAGCGACGCGATGGCGCCGGCCTGCGCGGGCCGGCCAAGCGGATAGGAGTTGAAACTGTCCTTCACCCGGGTCAGCGCTTCGATCAAATCGGCATCGCCGATCGCATAGCCGACCCGCAGGCCGGCCAGCGCGCGGGATTTCGACATGGTTTGCACGACCAGAAGGTTTTTGTGCGTCGCGACCAGCGGGATCGCGGTCTCGGCGCCGAAATCGACATAGGCCTCGTCGATCACAACCGGCGCATCGGGATGGTCCTTCAGCAGGCTGGCAATCTCGGCGCGTGACAGTGCACATCCGGTCGGCGCATTCGGATTGGGGATGATGATCGCGCCGGCCGGCCGGCGATAATCGGAGACGCGGATTTGCATCGCCGGATCGAGCGGCACGCTCTCATGCGCGATGCCGAACAGGCGGCAATAGACCGGATAGAAACAGTAGGTGATGTCAGGGAATAACAGCGGCGCGTCGTGCTTGAGCAGTGCCGCGAAGGCGTGCGCCAGCACCTCGTCCGAGCCGTTGCCGACGAACACCTGTTCGGGGCGCACCTGATGATAGGTGGCCAGCGCTGCGCACAGCGCCGAGGCCTGCGGATCCGGATAGAGCCGCAGCATATCAGACGCCTCGCCGCGGATCGCCTCCAGCGCGCGCGGCGACGGACCATAAGGACTTTCATTGGTGTTGAGCTTGACCAGATCCGCCATGCGGGGCTGTTCGCCCGGCACATAGGGTTTCAGATCGTGCGTCAAACGGCTCCAGAAACGGCTCATTTTCTCATCCAGATATAATCGGGGTCTGCCAAGCTAGAGCCTTTTCCGTTCCGATGGAATCGGAACGGGGCTCTATCTTTTCGTTTTGACGCATTTTCTTCACGCGAACCGGGATCCACCCCCGGATCAAGTCCGAGGGCATGCTTCGCTTGAAAACGCTCTAGCTGTGAAACTTCAGCCCGTCGACGATCTTGTCGATCACCTTGCGCTCGGCGCGCATGGCAAGGCCCACCAGATTGAGTTCGGCGCGGATCACGGCTTTCACCACTTCGCGGTTGGCGGCGTCATGCGTGGTCTTGAACATCTCCTCGGTATAGACCGCAGGTTTCACGTTCCTTGCCAGTGCACGCTCGAGCGCGCGCGACAACGCAGGCCGATCGGCGCCATAGATCAGGATCGGCTGGCCGATCAGCGACAGATATTGCGTGCCGGAACCGTCAGCGTAATTCTCGCCGATGCATTCGGGGAAACTGGCGGCAATGCCGCCGGCCAGGAACGAGGCCACGTTGAGTTTCTGCCAGGGTTCGAGATCGGTCCGGATCACGACCGCGATTTTGGTGTCGAATTGCATGAAAGGCTAAGCCGCAGGCTGGATGTGATGAATTCAAACTAGTTCGCCAATTGCGGGCGCGGGGTCAACCGCTTTTACGGCTTTCCTGCTGCGCCGGCTTCTCCGGCGCCGCCAAATGCGCTAAAAATCCGGTTGCGGCGTCCGCCGCAATATCCCCTCATGCGCAAGCCGCGAAGTGAACGCTACCGATGCCGATTTCCGCTGACGACATCCGACGGATCGAACGTCTCCACGTGCGCGCCTGGCCGGCGTTTGAGACGGCTGACATCCATGGCTGGCTCTGGCGTTATTCGGGCGGCGCCTCGCAGCGCGCCAATTCCGTCTCCACCGTGGATTTTACCGGGAACGATCCGGCCGCAGCACTCGACGAGGCCGAGGCGCGCTATCGCGCCCGCGATGCGATCGTGCGGTTTCATACCTACGATCTCAGCACACCCGCCGGTATTACGGATCTGCTGCAACAACGCGGCTACCGCGCCGGCGAGACGACGTTGACCATGGTAAAAGCGATAGGTGCCTCCGAACCCCCTCATGATGTCGAGGTCGCCGCTACGCCGAACGCCGAATGGCAGGAGGTCTATCTCGGCGCGATCAGCGAAAGCCGCCGCAGCGTCAACGCCAAAATTCTCGACGCGGTGCCGCAGCCTCGCGGCTTTTTTTCCTGCAGGCGCGCCGGACAGGTGATATCGAGCGGATTGTGTGTCGCCGACGGCGATTTCGCGGTCATCGAATGCATGGCAACGCGCGCCGAGGCGCGGCGGCAGGGCGGCGCGGACGCGGTGCTTCGCAGCCTCGAAGCTTGGGCGGCCGAGCGGGGCGTCAAAACCCTGGCGCTGCAGGTCGTCGCGGTCAATACGGGCGCAGTCGCGCTCTATGAACGGCTTGGCTTTGCGCCTGTCGCGACCAACCGGTTTTGGGAGAAGTAGCGACTACCGCTGATTATCACTGATCAGCCCTTGGCGTCGCAGGCCCAGGCGCGGATCACGCATTCCTTGCCGCCGAATTCGTAGCATTTCTTGGTCGCGGCGTTGAGCGAGCTCGATATTTTCGGCTTCACGGCATAACCGTGGGCGCCGCAGGGATTGGCCATGTCGACCGACAACGCGGCGCAGGCGCGCTTCATGGTCACGGCGGTGCAGTCGCCCTTGCATTGTTTCAGGGCCGCGGCGCGCGCGGTGGCTTCGGCGGGATAGTCATAGGCCTGGCCATAGGCGCCGCATTTGCCGACCGCGAACGCGCCGGCCGCCCAGGACGGAGTGATAAAGCTTTCCGTCACGAAGCGCGAGGCGCCGATCAGCACGGTCAGGGCAAGAATGAACAAGGCGCGGCGCTGCGCGGCAGCGGTCGAAACGATCAAGATCCCATCCCCCAAGACAGATGGGGCGGAATCTAGCCTTGAGGGGGTTGAGACTTGGTGAACGGAAGGTTGAAAAAAGGGACTCTATCAATTCGTCGTCCCGGCGAACGCCGGGACCCATACGCCGCGGCCCGCATTGTAGAAAAGGAAGACAACGATCAGCGAGTAAGCAATTCCCGCTGGTGGCTATGGGTCCCGGCGCAAGGCCGGGACGACAGTGGTGGATGCCCCCTACCCGCGCCGTGCCGCTTCCAGCGCCTGCGGGGTGTCGATGTCCAGAAACGCGCTTTCGCCTTCGACCGGGACTTCGGCCACGGCCTCGGCGTGCTTGGCGATGAGGTGGCGGGCGCCGACATCGCCGTCGAGCGTCATCAATTCGCGGAAGAAGCGCCGCGACCACAGCACCGGATTGCCGCGCCGGCCGTCGCTGACGGGCACCGTGATCAGATGACCGCGGTCGGGCTCAAACGCCTCGATCAGCCGGTCGATCAAATCTGCTGATGATCAGCGGCATGTCGCCGAGACACACCAGCACGCCGTCGGCATTGGCCGGCACCGCGCCGATGCCGGCCTTGACGGAGCTCGCAAGCCCACCGGCGAAATCCGGGTTGCGGACGAATTTCACCTTCAGCCCGGCCAGCGCCTGCTCGACCAGATCGGCCTGATGGCCGGTGACGACGATCACCTCGGTGGCCTTCGAGGCCAGCGCCTGCTCGGCCACGATCCGCACCAGTTTCTTGCCGTCGAGTTCGGCGAGCAGCTTGTTGGGACCGCCCATCCGGGTCGAACGGCCGGCCGCGAGCACGATCGCGGCGACGTTGCGGCTGGCTTCGATGTCGGCGACGGTGCGCGGCTGCGGCCGTGTGACGATTTCCATCAAGAGACCGCCGACGCCCATGCCGGTGAGTTCGGCGCGGGTGACCTTCAACCCGGCGAGCAGGCGCATCAGCACCCAGTCAAAACCGTTTTCCACCGGCGAGCGCGCGCAGCCGGGCGCGCCCAGCACCGGCACGCCGCCGGCGCTGCCGATCAGCAGCAGATTGCCGGGATCGACCGGCATGCCAAAATGCTCGATCGCGCCGCCGATTTCGGTGATCGCGGCCGGGATCACGTCGCGGCGGTCGGCGATTGCGGAGGCGCCGAACACGATCACGAGTTCGGCGCCGAGGCCGAGCAATTCCTTGATCGAGGCGGCGAGCACGGTTTCGTCATGCGGCACGCGGCGCTCGGCGATGATGGTCGCACCCGCCGGCGCCAGCCGCTCGGCGGTGACGCGCAAGGTTTTCTCGATCACCTTTGGCGCCAGCCCCGGCAGCAGGGTCGAGACCACGCCGACGCGCTTGATGGTGTAGGGCGCAATCCGCAGCGCATTCTTGCCGGCGACGGCGACCGCGGCATCGCGCAGTTTCGCCTCGACGCCGAATGGAATGAGCTTGACGGTCGCGATCATCTCGCCTTCGACCACCGGCTTGAAGGCGGCCAGCGTCGCAAACGTAATGGCTTCGTCGACGCCGTTGATGCGGTCGACCGCGGCGCGATCGACGACGAGCACGCCGGCTTGCGCCGCGAACAGATTGGCGCGGCCGGTAAAGGCGCGCTCGACGTTGACGCCGTCGCCGGCAACGGCTTTCGCGATGCTGGCGGCGGCGACGTCTTCGGAGACGTCGCCTTCCTCCAGCCGCACCACGACGATTTCCTTGACGCCGGCTTTGTCGAGCGCCTCGACTTCACCCGGACCGATGGTGGTGCCCTTCTTGAGCACCAGCGCACCCTGGCGCAGCGTGTGCACGGTGACGCCGCCAATCGCGTCGGCAGGACTGGCGGGACCGAACTTCATGCTGCCTGTTCTTTCGCGTTTTCCTTCGGCAACCGCAGCTCGGCGGTGATCTCGGCCATGATCGAGACCGCGATCTCCGACGGCGACACCGCGCCGATGTTGAGCCCGATCGGCGCATGGATGCGCGCGATGTCGGCGTCCGACGCGCCCTGCGCCCTCAGGCGATCGCCGCGCTTGGCGTGGGTCTTTCGCGAACCGAGCGCGCCGATGTAGAAACAGTCGCGCGCAAAGGCGTGCAGCAGCGCCGGGTCGTCGATCTTGGGATCGTGCGTGACGGCGACGAATGCCGTGTAGTGATCGATGTTGAGCGGCGGCAGCGCCACCTCGGGCCATTCGGCGATCAGCGGCACGTCCGGAAAACGCTCGGGGCTTGCGAACGCCGTGCGCGGATCGATCACGGTCACGTCGTAGTCGAGCGAGCGCGCCAGCGGCGCCAGCGCCTGGCTGATATGGACCGCGCCGATGATGACGAGCCGCGCGGTCGGCGCGTAGACATTGAGGAACAGCTTTTTGCCGCCGGCCTCGATCATGCCGCTCTTGCCCATGCGCAACTGTTTTGACAGTTCGGCGCGCAGCGGATCGGTCGCGATGTCCTTTGCCTTCACCAGGCGCTGCTCGCCATTGGCGGTATCGGTGATCACGATCACCGGCCGCCGCGCGGCGCGCTCGACGTTCACTTCTGAAAGCGTCTGGAGTTTCACGACTGCGCTACCTTCTCGACGAACACGCGGATGGTGCCGCCGCAGGACAGACCGACATTCCAGGCGGTCTCGTCGGCGACGCCGAATTCGAGCATCTTTGGCTGGCCGCTGGCGATCACGTCGAGCGCCTCGGTGACGACAGCGCCCTCGACGCAGCCGCCGGAGACCGAGCCCAGAAAGGTGCCGTCATCATTGATGACGAGGCTGGAACCGGCCGGACGCGGCGCCGAGCCCCAGGTTTCGACCACGGTCGCCAGCGCGACCCCATGGCCGGCCTTCTGCCAGGCTTCCGCCGCCTGCAGGATGTCTTCGTCGCGATTGAGCATGTTCGCACCCTCTTTCAAGCTGCCGATCGGATCACGCTGCGATGATGGGCCGGAGGCGGCGCCGAAAGCGCCGCGATCAGCCCTTCCATCGAACTCAAATTATGCACCGGGCGGAATTCGTCAACGTGCGGCAGCATCATTTTGATGCCCTGCGCCTTGGCCTCGAAGCCGCTATAGCGCAGCAGCGGGTTGAGCCAGATCAGGCGGCGGCAGGACCGGTGCAGCCGGTCCATCTCGAACGCCAGCTTGTCGTCGGCCTCGCGCTCCAGCCCGTCGGAGATCAGCAGCACGATGGCGCCCTGCCCGAGCACGCGCCGGCCCCACAATTTGTTGAACGAGTGCAGCGAGGTGGCGATGCGGGTGCCGCCGGCCCAGTCCTCCACCGAGGACGAGCAGCGCGCCAGCGCCTCGTCGGGATCGCGCGCCCGCAAACTGCGCGTCACATTGGTCAGCCTTGTGCCGAACAGAAACACCGAGACCCGCTTGCGGGCATCGGTGATGGCATGGAGGAAATGCAGGAACAGGCGGGTATATTCGCTCATCGAGCCGGAGATATCGAGGAGCGCCACGATCGGCGCCGGCTTGTCGATCCGGCCGAGCTTGCGGATATCGATGATCTCGCCGCCGGTGCGCAAGCGAACCGCGCAGCGTCCGGCGCATGTCGAGCCGCAAGCCCCTTGCGTCGGGCTGATAGCGGCGGGTGCGCAATTCGGCCTGCGGCAGCTTCATATTGGCGATGGCGCGGGTGACCTCGGCGATTTCGGCCGCGCTCATCTGCGCAAAGTCTTTCTTCTGCAGGATCTCCTTGTCGGAGACCGACAGCCGCAGTTCCTGCGCCTCGACCTGCGACGGCTCCTCGCGCATCGACGGCTGCGCCAGCGCTTCCTGCACCCGGCGCGAGGCCGGCGGCGGCTTCTTCTTGGCGTGATCCGGCAGCGGCACCGAATCCAGCATGTGCTTCCAGTCCTCGGCGGCGCGGAAGAACAGCTCAAAGGCCTGCGCGAAGATCAGCATGTGTTCATGCCGCTTGACGAAGATCGCCTCCAGCGTGGCGTAGACGTCGGCGCGGTTGCCGATCTCGATCACCTGCAACGCATTGAGGGCATCGATCACCGCACCGGGCCCGACCGGAATGCCGGCGGCGCGCAGCGCGCGGGCAAAGCCGATGACGTTGTCGGCCATCTGGCCCGTTGGCGGATTGAGGTGATCGATGTCGGTCATGATGGGACCTGGTTACTTACCTCGTCATTCCGGGATGGTCCGAAGGACCAGACCGAAGATGCGCAATTGCAGCATGCGTGCGGCTCGATGGATTCCGGGTTCACGCTTCGCGCGCCCCGGAATGACAGCTAGTCGCTCGTCGCTTCCTTCAAAACCTTTTGCAGCGTGTCGCCCTGCATCCGCGCGATGTCGTCCTGGTACTTCAGCAGCGCGCCGAGCGTGTCGCCGACCACTTGCGGCGTCAGCGAACGGGCGTCGAGTTCGGTCAGCGCGGTGGCCCAGTCGATGGTCTCGGCGACGCCCGGCGACTTGTAGAAATCCTGGTCGCGCAAGGCCTGCACGAAGCGCACGACCTGCTGCGACAGTTTTGCGGAGATGTCCGGCACGCGCGATTTGACGATCGCCAGCTCGCGCTCGGCATTGGGATAATCGACCCAGTGATAGAGACAGCGGCGCTTCAGCGCGTCGTGGATTTCGCGGGTGCGGTTCGAGGTGATGATGACGATCGGCGGCTGCGGCGCCTTGACGGTGCCGAATTCGGGGATCGTCACCTGGAAGTCGGAGAGGATTTCCAGAAGATACGCCTCGAACGCCTCGTCGGCGCGATCGAGTTCGTCGATCAGCAGCACCGGCGCGCCGGCAACATCAGGCTCCAGCGCCTGCAGCAGCGGCCGCTTGATCAGGAAACGTTCGGCGAAGATATCCGACGACAACTGGTCGCGGTCGGTCTCGCCGCCGGCTTCCGCCAGCCGGATCGCGATCATCTGCGCGCGCTGTTCCACTCATAGACCGCGGAGGCAACGTCGAGGCCTTCGTAGCATTGCAGCCGGATCAGCTTGCGCCCAAGCGCTGCCGACAGCACCTTTGCGATTTCGGTCTTGCCGACGCCGGCCTCGCCTTCGAGGAACAGCGGCCGGCCCATGCGCAGCGACAGATAGGTCACCGTCGCCAGCGACCGCTCGGCGAGATAGCCGCGCGACGTCAGCAATTCCTGCATCGCATCGACGGATTTGGGCAGCGCCGATGCACTCATGACAAAGCCAGTCTTGATGAATCAGGAATTCGCGCAACGTCACTTTGGCGGTCGCGGCTTCGACGGCGCGGCGCGTCAGCACCCCGATCAGATGGGCGCGATATTCGGCGCTGCCGTGCAGATCGCTGTTCAGCCCTTCGGCCGGCACCGAAATGCCGTCGAGCACCTTGTGCGAGAAGCGCTTCTTCAGCGCTTCCTCGAACGGCTCGGCGCGGAACACGCCGTCCGAGCCGGCGCCGGTGACGGCGACGCGCACGTCCGACGGACGCTTGGCGACGAACACGCCGACCAGCGCGTAGCGCGAGGCCTGGTTGCGGAATTTGATGTAGGCCGCCTTCTTCGGCAGCGGGAACATCACCTTGGTGATGATCTCGTCGCTCTCCAGCGCGGTCGTGAACAGGCCCTGGAAGAACTCTTCGGCCTTGAGGCGGCGCTTGTTGGTGACGATGGTGGCGCCGAGCGCCAGCACGGCGGCCGGATAATCCGCGGTCGGATCGTTGTTGGCGAGCGAGCCGCCGATGGTGCCCTTGTGGCGCACCGCGGGGTCGCCGATCTGGCCGGCGAGTTCGGCCAGCGCCGGAATGGCTTCGCCGACGACGGCCGAGGTCGCGACTGCGGCGTGCTTGGCGGTGGCGCCGATCACCAGCGAACGGCCCTTCATCTCGATGCCGTCGAGGCCTTCGATATGGGAGAGATCGACCAGATGCGGCGGGCTGGCGAGCCGCTGCTTCATGACCGGCACCAGCGTGTGGCCGCCGGCGATCACCTTGGCGTCTTCGTTCTTCAGCAGGAGATTGGCGGCCTGCCGCACGGTCGCCGGGCGATGATATTTGAATTCGTACATGAGAACTTCCTGATCGCGGTCGCGATGAATTCGATGAAGCGAAGCGGATTAGGCCAGATCGGATTTCGCCATCGCCTTGGCGCCGGCGGCGATCGACGCCACGATGTTCTGATAGCCGGTGCAGCGGCACAGATTGCCTTCGAGCTCTTCGCGGATGACGTGGTCGGAGAGGTCGTGGCCCTTGCGGTGCACCAGATCGACCGCGGTCATGATCATGCCGGGGGTGCAGAAGCCGCATTGCAGGCCGTGGTGCTCGCGAAAGGCTTCCTGCATCGGATGCAGCGGCGCGCCGTCGGCGGCCAGGCCCTCGATGGTCCGGACCTCGTGGCCGTCGGCCATCACCGCCAGCGTGGTGCAGGATTTCACCGCCTTGCCGTCGAGATGGACGACGCAGGCGCCGCATTGCGAGGTGTCGCAGCCGACATGGGTGCCCGTCAGCCGCAGGTTTTCGCGGAGAAACTGGACCAGGAGGGTACGGGGGTCGATATTGGCGTTTACGGGATTGCCGTTCACGATCAGGGAAATCTTGGCCATCAGCACTCTCTTGAGCTGCACTGCCGCATATCGGCTGCGCAGGCGTTTAAAATCATTCCAGGGCCATAATATGGGCCATCCCGGCAATGAGCAACCTTGGCAGTCACCCGCTTGGGGCATGGCCCGATACGACTTTGTGCGGCACTCTCCGCAGTGCGGGATAAATTAGCCCTGCACGGCCTTGGCGAAATTGGCGAAGAATTCGTCGGCCAGCTTCTTGGCCGAACCGTTGATCAGGCGCTGGCCGAGCTGGGCCAGCTTGCCGCCGATCTGCGCCTCGACATTGTAGCTCAGCAAGGTGCCGCCATCCTTTTCGGACAGGCCGACCGTCGCGCCGCCCTTGGCGAAACCGGCAACGCCGCCCTCGCCTTCGCCGGAGATCTTGTAGCCGTTGGGCGGGTCGAGATCGCTCAAGGTGACCTTGCCCTTGAAGCGGGCGGAGACCGGGCCGACCTTCATTTTGGCGGTGGCGCGAAAACCGTTGTCCTCGGTCTTTTCCAGTTCCTCGCAGCCGGGGATGCAGGCTTTCAGCACCTCGGGATCGTTCAATTTGGCCCACACGGCCTCGCGCGGCGCCGCAAGCTGGACTTCGCCGGTCATCGTCATGGCCATGGATGGTGCCTCCAGAAACGCTTCAAAACGCTCCCCCAAGTAAAGCACGCCCGGCCCAAAGGAAAGGCCGGCGGGGGACGGTGAGCGATGCATATTCGCAAAGCCCGGGCCGGAGCGTCCATTCCCCAAAAATGAGGTACTTGTCTGGTGGCCCAAACACCTCAAACCAATCGGGGCACCCCGGGGCATTGTCAGCCCGGGGGCATTGGCAGAGCCAACCGGGGATGATTAGGTCGCGCGTAACATGAGCACCTCCCTGTCGCCCTTGCTTGCCCCGATGCTGTCGAGCGCCGCGATGCGCGCGGTGTGCGACGATGTCGCATGCCTGCAGAACATGCTCGATTTCGAGGCCGCGCTGGCCCGCGCCGAAGCCGCGGTCGGCGTGATTCCGAACAGCGCCGTGGGCCCGATCACGGCCGCCTGCCGGGCCGAATCATTCGACCTCGCCGCCCTGGCCGAGGCCGCGACCCGGTCCGGCAATCTCGCGATCCCCCTCGTCAAGGCGCTGACCGCCAATGTCGCCAAGATGGATGCCGACGCCGCGCGCTACGTGCATTGGGGCGCGACCAGCCAGGACGTGATCGACACCGCCACCATGCTCGGCCTGCGCGCCGGCATCGACGCGCTGCTCGCCGATACCGGCCGCGCCGTCGCGGGCTTTGCCAAACTGGCGCGCGAGCATCGCAACACGCCGGTGGTCGCCCGCACCTGGCTGCAGCATGCGCTGCCGATGCCGTTCGGGCTGAAGCTCGCCGAATATGCCGCCGCCCTGCATCGCTCGCGCGGACGGCTCAGCGGTTGCGCGCCGAGACGCTGGCACTGCAATTCGGCGGCGCCGCCGGCACGCTCGCCGCCCTCGGCGACAAGGGATTGCAGGTCGCCGAACGGCTGGCGCAGGAACTCAAACTGCCGCTGCCCGAGGCGCCCTGGCACACCCATCGCGACCGCATTGCGGAAGCCGCTTCCGTGTTCGCCATCCTCGCCGGCACCTGCGGCAAGATCGCCCGCGACGTCCAGCTGATGATGCAGACCGACGTCGGCGAGGCCTTCGAGCCGGCGGGCGAAGGCCGCGGCGGCTCCTCCACCATGCCGCACAAGCGCAATCCGGTGGCGGCCGCAGGCGCGCTCGGCGCCGCCATGATGGCGCCGAATCTCGCGGCGACGATTTTTGCAGCGCAGATACAGGATCACGAACGCAGCGCCGGACCCTGGCATGCGGAGTGGCCGACCTTGCCGTCGCTGCTGCTGGTCACCTCAGGCGCGCTTGCCGGGATCGTCGACATCGCCGAAGGACTGGAAGTCGACGCTTCACGGATGCGCGTCAATCTCGACGCCACCGACGGGCTGATCATGGCCGAAGCAGTGACGTTCGCGCTCGCCGAAAAAATCGGCAAGAGCGAGGCGCATCATCTGGTCGAGGCCGCCAGCAAGCAGGCGGTTGCCGGCAAAAAACATTTGCGCGACGTGCTGACATCGGATGCAAAAATCACCGCGCAACTCAGTCGCCGAGCGGATCGCAGAACTGTTCGAGCCGATGGCCTATCAGGGCGCCTCGCAGGCCCTGATCGACCGCCTGCTCGCTTCACTGGACGACAAATAGGAATTATAACCACCGTCATTGCGAGGAGCGAAGCGACGAAGCAATCCACACTTTCTTTCTGTGGCAAGATGGATTGCTTCGCTCCGCTCGCAATGACGAATAAGACGGAATTTCCCATGCCGATGATCGACGCCGACGGGTGCCTGCTCAACGTATCCGTCGAAGGCCGCGACGGCGGACCGACGCTGATGCTGTCGAATTCGCTGGGCTCGACGATGCAGATGTGGGAGCCGCAGATGAAGGCGCTGACGCAGCTGTTCCGCGTCATCCGCTACGACCGCCGCGGCCACGGCAAGTCGAACGTGCCGCCGGGCCCCTATTCGATGGAACGCTTCGGCCGCGACGTGCTGGCGATCCTCGACGACCTCAACATCGCAAAGACGCATTGGTGCGGCCTGTCGATGGGCGGCATGGTCGGGCAATGGCTGGGCGCCAATGCGCCCGACCGGTTCGGCAAGATCATCCTGGCCAACACCGCCTGCCATTATCCGGACCCGACCAACTGGCTCAACCGCATCAAGGCGGTGAAGGAAGGCGGCATCGCCGCCGTCGCCGACACCGTGATCGCCGGCTGGCTGACCGCGGATTTCCGCGAGCGCGAGCCGGTCGTCACCGCCAACATGAAGGCGATGATGCTGGCCTCCCCGGTCGAGGGCTATCTCGCCTGCTGCGAGGCGCTGTCGACGCTCGATCAGCGTGAGCTGCTGCCGCAGATCAAGAGCCCGACGCTGGTGATCGCCGGCCGCCACGACATGTCGACGCCGATCGCGGCCGGCGAGTTGATCCGCAGCAAGATTCCCGGCGCCAGCATGACGATCCTGGACGCCGCGCATATTTCCAATGTCGAGCAACCGCACGCCTTTACCGACGCGGTGGTCGGCTTCCTGACGCAACGCTAACAGCCGTCATTGCGAGCGAAGCGAAGCAATCCATCTCACCGCACAAAGGAAGAATGGATTGCTTCGTCGCTTCGCTCCTCGCAATGACGAAAGGAGGAATCAATGGACGACGACAAGCGCCGCGACAACGGCATGGCCCAGCGCCGAAAGGTGCTCGGCAATGAATGGGTCGACAAATCGATCGCCAACCGCAACGCGTTCAATACCGATTTTCAGGACCTGATCACGCGCTACGCCTGGGGCGATATCTGGACCCGGCCGCATTTCGACCACCGCACGCGGCGCGTGCTCGTGATCGGCACCATGGTCGCGCTCGGGCAATGGGATGAATTCCGCCTGCACGTGCGCGCCGCCCTTGCGGAAGGCGGTTTCTCGCCCGACGACATCAAGGAAATCATCCTGCAGCAGGCGATCTATTGCGGCGTGCCGGCGGCCAACCACGCCGTCAAGGAAGCAGGCGCGATTATCGCCGAACTAGGTCTGCTGAAGGGAAAGCCCGCCTGAGGCCGGGCTGACCTCGACCGGCCGCTGAACGGGCGGTTCGACCAGCATCACGATGCCGGTACCGAGCATCAGCAACAGTTCGGCCGCATGCATCCGAAGCGCTGCGGTCTCGCCGGCCAGCGAAGCCATCAAGACGCCGGCAAAGCTGATCACGATGCCGATCTCCAGCGCCATGGCGAGCGCTTCATTCTGACCGCCGCTCTTGCGGATCGAGGGGCGGGTGATGAAGAGCAGGAACAGCGCAAAGAACGCCACCACGGTGATCCGCACCAGCGCCAAGAGCCAGCCGAAGCGAACGGTCGCCATCCCGGCCAGATGCAGGTGATCGTTGGCGAACAGCGCGAACGAAATGTTCGGCCGTTCATACAGCCCCTGGATCGGCGAGACCATGATCCTGAAGGCGACCATGGTCCAGACCGGAATGAAATAGAGTGCCAGCAGCGCGCCGCTGATTGAACTGATCCGCCAGTTTTTGGCCATGTCGCTTCCCGTTTTTTCCCGCAGCGCTCGAGGCGGCGGTTTGGAAGCGACGTAACGCCCTTAAACTGCGAGCGGCAATTTAAACCCTTTGTTTACCTTAATCCGGCCCGGGACGACCGGACGTAGCCTCAAGGCAAAACAAAGGCCCCGCCTTTCGGCAGGGCCCTTTGCTCCTCTCGCTTGCTTTCGAACTAGCGGTCCTGATCGGGGTTCCGCATGGGTTTCTCGCCCTGACGGCGGCTCGGATCCTGCTGCTGCTGACCGGGCTTCTGACCGCCACCCTGCTGCTGCTGGCCGGGCTTCTGACCCGGGTTCTGGTTCTGCTGGCCCGGCTTCTGGTTCTGGTTGCTCATGTCTGGGATCTCCCTTGTTGAACGAACGCAGGCTCAACGGAAAGCCCTCCCGGTTGGTTGCAGGGGAACACCGGTTCCGGCGCGATCATTGCGCGGCAAAGCCGTGTTGGCATTGTGACCGGCGGGAACCCGGCGCCGGAAACTACCTCTGTACAAGCCCGTTCAAGCCGCAGCCAGCGCTGTTGCCGCCCCCGGTTCCCGCTGTTAGAAAACGATACGACGCGTCGGACAAGGCTGCCGGGGGCCCTCGCCGCGTCGCTCTCTAGATACGGCAGCGCATGGATTATTTCGCCCAGCAACTGATCAACGGCCTCGTGCTCGGCTCGATCTACGGCCTGATCGCCATCGGCTACACCATGGTCTATGGCATTGTCGGCATGATCAATTTCGCCCATGGCGATATTTTCATGATCGGCGGCTTCATCGCCCTGATCACCTTCCTGATCCTGGTCTCGTTCGGGCTGACCGCGATCCCGCTGATCCTGCTGATCGTGCTGTTGGTATCGATGGCGATCACCGCGCTGTATGGCTGGACGGTGGAGCGCATCGCCTACCGTCCGCTGCGGCACTCGTTCCGCCTCGCGCCGATGCTGTCGGCGATCGGTATGTCATTCGTGCTGACCAATTATTCGCAGGTCGCCCAGGGCGCGCGCGTCAAACCGGTGCCGCCGATCATCACCGGCGGCTACACGCTGCATGAGGGCGCCGGCGGCTTCGTGGTGCAATTGTCCAACATCCAGATCATCGTCGTCATCACCACGGTGGTGCTGCTGGCGCTGTTCACCTGGCTGGTCTCGAGCACGCGGCTCGGCCGCGACATGCGCGCCTGCGAGCAGGACCAGACCATGGCCTCGCTGCTCGGCGTCGACGTCGACCGCACCATCTCCATGACCTTCGTGATCGGCGCCGCGCTCGCCGCCGTCGCCGGCATGATGTACCTGCTCTATTACGGCCTGGTCGATTTCTTCATGGGCTTTGTCGCCGGGATCAAGGCGTTCACCGCCGCCGTGCTCGGCGGCATCGGCTCGCTGCCCGGCGCGATGCTGGGCGGGCTCGCCATCGGCCTGATCGAGACGTTGTGGTCGGCCTATTTCTCGGTCGAGTACAAGGACGTCGCGGCGTTCTCGATCCTGATCGTGGTGCTGATCTTCCTTCCGACCGGCCTGCTCGGCCGGCCCGAAGTCGAAAAAGTCTGACGGGAAACCCGCGTGAGCGTAACCCCCGCCGCCCCCAACCAAGCCTCGCACGCCCTCGGCGCCGCCTTCATCTTCAAGAAAGCCCTGATCTCGGCGCTGGTCGCGCTGGTGCTGTTTTCGCTGATGATCGGCGTGCGCACCGAAGCCGGACCGCAGGGTCAACTGATCTACGAGACGCGGTTCGGCGATCTCGCCGCCATGGTCGCGACCGTGTTCGGCGGCAGCATCGTCGTCGAATTGCTGCGGCAATGGTGGGGACCGGTCGGCACCATCCGCGTGGTGCCGCCGCAGGTTACGTCCGCGCTTGCGCTCGCCGGCCGCGGGGTCGCGCCGGTGCTGCTGATCTTCACCTTTCTGGTGCCGGTCATCTTCTACGACCAGCGCTACATCCTCGATCTCGGCATCCTCGTGCTCACCTACGTGATGCTGGGCTGGGGCTTGAACGTGGTGGTCGGCCTCGCCGGCCTGCTCGACCTCGGCTATGTCGCCTTCTATGCCGTCGGCGCCTATTCCTACGCGCTGCTGGCGACCAATTTCGGACTGTCGTTCTGGGTCTGCCTGCCGCTCGCCGGCATTCTCGCCGCGTTCTGGGGCGTGCTGCTCGGCTTTCCCGTGCTGCGGCTGCGCGGCGACTATCTCGCCATCGTGACGCTGGCGTTCGGCGAGATCATCCGCCTCGTCATCATCAACTGGCAGAGCCTGACCGGCGGACCGAACGGCGTTTCCGGCATTCCGCGGCCGACCATGTTCGGCATTCCGCTGTCGCCCGGCGATGACGGCCTCGCCGCCATGCTCGGCATCGAATTCTCGCCGACCCACCGCATCGTGTTCCTGTTCTATCTGATCCTGGCGCTGGCGCTGCTCACCAACTGGGTGACGATCCGGCTGCGGCGGCTGCCGATCGGCCGCGCCTGGGAAGCGCTGCGCGAGGACGAGGTCGCCTGCCGCGCGCTCGGCATCAACACCACGACCACCAAGCTGACGGCCTTTGCGACCGGGGCGATGTTCGGCGGCTTCGCCGGCGCCTTCTTCGCCACGCGGCAAGGTTTCATCAGCCCGGAATCCTTCACCTTCCAGGAATCGGCGCTGGTGCTCGCGATCGTCGTGCTCGGCGGCATGGGCTCGCAGCTCGGCGTGGCGCTGGCGGCGCTGGCCATGATCGGCGGCTTCGAATTGTTCCGCGGGCTCGACCAGTACCGCATGCTGGTGTTCGGCATGGCGATGGTGCTGTTGATGATCTGGCGCCCGCGCGGGCTGATCGGTCATCGCGCGCCGACCGTGTTCCTGGAGCGCAGCCAGGCGATCTCATCCGACCTCGTCAAGGAGGGACACGGATGAGCGACGAACACATTCTCTTCGTCGACCATCTGTCGATGCGCTTCGGCGGCATCGTCGCCGTCAACGATCTTTCCTTCGGCGCCGAGCGGCGCAAGATCACCGCGCTGATCGGACCGAACGGCGCCGGCAAGACCACGGTGTTCAACTGCATCACCGGTTTCTACAAGCCGACATCGGGCGCAATGCGGCTCACCCATGACGACGGCCACAAAATCCAGCTCGAACGACTGAATGATTTCCGGATCTCCAAGCAGGCCAAGGTGGCGCGCACCTTCCAGAACATCCGCCTGTTCCCCGGCATGACGGCGCTGGAGAATTTGATGGTGGCGCAGCACAATGCGCTGATGCGCGCCTCCGGCCTCACGCTGCTCGGGCTGCTCGGCGTGCCGTCCTGGCGAACTGCCGAGAAGCAGGCGATCGATCTGGCGCGGACCTGGCTGACGCGCATCGGCCTGCTCGACCGCGCCGACGATGCCGCCGGCAATCTTCCCTACGGCGACCAGCGCCGCCTCGAAATCGCGCGCGCGATGTGCACCGAACCGGCGCTGCTCTGCCTCGACGAGCCGGCCGCCGGCCTGAACGCGCGGGAAAGTGCCGCGCTCAGCGAATTGCTGCTCTCGATCCGCGCCGAACAGGGCACCTCGATCCTGCTGATCGAGCATGACATGTCGGTGGTGATGGAAATCTCCGACCACGTCGTGGTGATGGATTACGGCGTCAAGATCGCCGAAGGCTCGCCGCAGCAGGTCCGCGACGACCCCAAGGTGATCGCCGCCTATCTCGGCGCCGACGAGGAAGAAGCCATCGCGGTGATGGAGAGCGGCACGTGACCGCGCCGTCCACCACACCCCTGCTCGCGATCCGCGGCTTGCGCGCCTCCTACGGCAAGATCGAGGCGCTGAAGGGCGTCGATCTCGAAATCAGCCCGGGCGAGATCGTCTCCCTGATCGGCGCCAACGGCGCCGGCAAGTCGACGCTGATGATGACGGTGTTCGGGCGCCCTCGCGCCCGCTCCGGCCGGATCGAATTCGACGGCCAGGACATCACCACCGTGCCGACCCACGAGATCGCGCGGATGCGGATCGCCCAATCCCCCGAAGGCCGCCGGATTTTCCCGCGCATGAGCGTGGCGGAAAACCTGCAAATGGGGGCGGACGCCACCGAGACCAGCGAGGCCGACCGCGCGTCGGGGCTGGAGCGCGTGTTCGCGCTGTTCCCGCGGCTCAAGGAGCGCATGACCCAGCGCGGCGGCACCCTGTCGGGCGGCGAGCAGCAGATGCTGGCGATCGGCCGTGCCTTGATGAGCCGCCCGCGGCTGTTGATGCTGGACGAGCCGTCGCTCGGCCTGGCCCCCCTGATCGCGCGGCAGATTTTCGACGCCATCCGGACCCTGAACCGGCAGGACGGCCTGACCGTGCTGATCGTCGAGCAGAACGCCAATCACGCGCTGAAGCTGGCCCATCGCGGCTATGTCATGGTCAACGGCCTGATCACCCTGTCCGGCACCGGCCTGGAATTGCTGCAACGCCCGGAAATCCGCGCCGCCTATCTGGAAGGTGGCCGGCGGGCGTAGCCCTTGGCCAAAACGGCGGCGACGGCCGCCGCCGCGGCAACATGCTGCGAACGGATGGTGGATTTGCCCGAATTTTGCCGGTGACTTCGCCGTAAAATCAGTCGACAATGGTCCCGATCTACCACCCGGTCCACCGGGTGCATCCCGTAGCGATCAATCCCCGCGAGGACACTCATGAAATCATTGAAACTCATCGGTCTGGCACTAGGCGCATCATTTGCACTGTCGGCAAGCGCGCTGGCGCAGGACATCAGCATCGCCGTGGCGGGCCCGATGACGGGCGGCGAATCCGCATTCGGCCGCCAAATGCAGAACGGCGCAGAGCAGTTTGTGGCCGATATCAATGCCGCCGGCGGCGTGCTCGGCAAGAAGCTGGCGCTGCAAATCGGCGACGACGCCTGCGATCCGAAGCAGGCTCGCTCGGTGGCGGAAAAGTTCGCCAGCGCGAAGATCCCGTTCGTGGCCGGTCACTTCTGCTCGTCGTCGTCGATCCCGGCCTCGGAAGCCTATGCCGACGCCAACGTGCTCCAGATCACGCCGGCCTCGACCAACCCGCTGTTCACGGAGCGCAAGCTCTGGAACGTAGCGCGCGTCTGCGGCCGCGACGATCAGCAGGGCCTGGTTGCCGCCGACTACATCGCGAAGAATTTCAAGGGCAAGAGCATCGCCATCCTCAACGACAAGACCACCTACGGCAAGGGTCTGGCGGACGAGACCAAGAAGGCGCTCAACAAGGCTGGCGTCACCGAAAAGATGTTCGAATCCTACAACAAGGGCGACAAGGATTTTAACGCGATCGTGTCGCGGCTGAAGCGCGACAACATCGACCTGGTCTATGTCGGCGGTTACCATCAGGAAGCCGGCCTCATCCTGCGCCAGATGCGCGATCAGGGCCTGAAAACCCTGATGATGTCGGGCGACGCCATGAACGACAAGGAATTCGCCTCGATCGCCGGTCCGGCGGCAGAAGGCACCTTGTTCACCTTCGGTCCCGACCCGCGCAACAAGCCGACCGCCAAGGCGATCGTCGAGAAGTTCAAAGCCAAGAAGATCGATCCGGAAGGCTACACGCTCTATACCTACGCCGCGATGCAGGTGTGGACCAAGGCGGTGGCGAAGGCCAATACGACCGACGCGAAGAAGGTGATGGAAACCATCAAGGCCGGCTCCTGGGATACCATCCTCGGCAAGATGGAGTTCGACGCCAAGGGCGACATCAAGCAGCTCGACTATGTCGTCTACAAGTGGGACGCCAAGGGCAACTACGCCGAGATCAATCCGAAGGGTTCCTGATCTCCTCACCGCTTCTGCGAACAACGAAACGCCCCGGCTTGCCGGGGCGTTTTTCATTGCGGCATTCATCGGGAGAAAAGTTAACGCCCAAAAGGTTCCAGGCCGCGACGAATTTTTTTTGATGGAACTATGGAACCAAAGCTGTCCGAATGTTTTGAGGAAACTTAGGGCTGGGTCCATGTCTTTGATTTTGCTGCATCACCTGCTGTTCGGATCTGATCGTGATTGGACGGCGAGGCTTTAAGGCGCAGGATCGCATACCAGCATTCGGATTCGCGAGCCTTCGTCTCGAGGAGACATTATGAGCGATCTTTCGCCTGGAGCATCACCCCAAGCGCGCCGCGCAAAAGCCAAGCCTGAAGCCGTCAAATCCACACCCAATGGCAAATCCGACCCGATGCAGGACCTGCTGCACGCGCTGCAGGCGATGCGATCAGGCGATTTCTCGGTGCGGATGACCGGCGATCACCTCGGCATCGAAGGCAAGATCGCCGACACCTTCAATGAGATCGTCGCCGCCAACCAGCGCATGGCGCAGCAACTGGAGCGCGTCGGACAGGTGGTCGGCCGCGAGGGAAAAACCCGGCAGCGCGTCAAGTTCGACCTTTCGAGCGGCTCATGGGCCGATATGGAAGGCTCCGTCAACACGCTGATCGACGATCTGCTGTGGCCTACCCGCGAAGTCACCCGCGCGGTGGCCGCCGTGGCGCAGGGCGACCTCTTGCAGACCGTCCAGCTCGACGTCGACGGCCGCCCGCTGGGCGGCGAATTCCTGCAGTCCGCCACCATCGTCAACACGATGATCAAGCAGCTCAGCGTGTTCACCTCGGAAGTGACGCGCGTGGCGCGCGAGGTCGGCACCGAGGGCAAGCTCGGCGGCCAGGCCCAGGTGCCGGAAGTGACCGGCGTCTGGAAGGATCTGACCGAGAGCGTCAATTCGATGGCCAACAACCTCACCGGCCAGGTTCGAAACATCGCCGAAGTCACCATCGCGGTCGCCAATGGCGATTTGTCGAAGAAGATCACGGTCGACGTCCGCGGCGAGATTCTGCAGCTCAAGGAAGCCATCAACACCATGGTGGACCAGCTGCGGTCGTTCGCCTCCGAAGTGACGCGCGTGGCGCGTGAAGTCGGCACCGACGGCAAATTGGGCGGACAAGCGATCGTGCCCGGCGTCGCCGGCACCTGGAAGGACCTCACCGACTCCGTCAACGCGATGTGCGGCAACCTCACCGCGCAGGTCCGCAACATCGCCAACGTGACGACGGCGGTCGCGCGCGGCGACCTCTCGCGCAAGATCACGGTCGACGTCCGCGGCGAAATTCTGGAATTGAAAGACACCATCAACACGATGGTCGACCAGCTCAATTCGTTCGCCTCGGAAGTGACGCGCGTGGCGCGCGAAGTCGGTACCGAAGGCAAGCTCGGCGGCCAGGCCCAGGTGCCCGGTGTGGCCGGAACCTGGAAGGACCTCACCGACAACGTCAACTTCATGGCCTCGAACCTGACCGCGCAGGTCCGAAACATCGCCGACGTCGCGACCGCCATCGCCGGCGGCGACCTTTCCAAGAAGATCACGGTGAACGTGTCGGGCGAAATCCTTCAATTGAAGGAAACGCTCAACACCATGGTGGACCAGCTCAACGCCTTTGCCGGCGAAGTGACGCGCGTCGCCCGCGAAGTCGGCACCGACGGTCGGCTCGGCGGCCAGGCCAACGTGCTCGGCGTCGCCGGCACCTGGAAGGATTTGACCGAGAGCGTCAACTCGATGGCGAGCAATTTGACGGCGCAGGTCCGCAACATCGCCGAGGTGACGACGGCGGTGGCCAATGGCGATTTGTCGAAGAAGATCACGGTCGACGTGCAAGGCGAAATCCTGGAGCTAAAGGACACCGTCAACACGATGGTCGACCAGCTCAACGCCTTCGCCGGCGAAGTGACCCGCGTCGCCCGCGAGGTCGGCACCGAGGGCAAGCTCGGCGGCCAGGCGCTGGTGCGAGGTGTCGCCGGCACCTGGAAGGATCTCACCGACAGCGTCAATTCGATGGCGAGCAATTTGACCGGCCAGGTCCGCAACATCGCCGAAGTCGCAACTGCGGTGGCGAAAGGCGACCTGTCCAAGAAGATCACCGTCAACGTGTCCGGCGAAATCCTTCAGCTGAAGGAAACGCTCAACACCATGGTCGACCAGCTCAACGCCTTTGCCGGTGAAGTGACGCGCGTCGCCCGCGAGGTCGGCACCGACGGCAAGCTCGGCGGCCAGGCTGAAGTGCCCGGCGTCGCCGGCACCTGGAAGGATCTGACTGACAGCGTCAACTCGATGGCCGGCAACCTCACCGCCCAGGTCCGCAACATCGCCGAGGTGGCGACCGCCATCGCCGGCGGCGACCTGTCGCGCAAAATCACCGTCGACGTCCGCGGCGAAATCCTTCAGCTGAAGGAAACGCTCAATACGATGGTCGACCAGCTCAATCGTTTCGCCGGCGAAGTGACGCGCGTGGCGCGCGAAGTCGGCACCGAAGGCCGGCTCGGCGGTCAGGCCAACGTGCCTGGTGTGGCCGGCACCTGGAAGGATCTCACCGACAACGTCAACTCTATGGCCGGCAACCTCACCGGCCAGGTCCGCAACATCGCCGAAGTCACGACCGCCGTGGCGAAGGGCGACCTGTCCAAGAAGATCACGGTCGACGTCAAGGGCGAAATCCTCGAGCTGAAGAACACCGTCAACACAATGGTCGACCAGCTCAACGCCTTCGCCTCCGAGGTGACCCGCGTGGCGCGCGAAGTCGGCACCGAAGGCAAGCTCGGCGGCCAGGCCCAGGTGCCCGAAGTGGCCGGCACCTGGAAGGACCTCACCGACAACGTCAACTTCATGGCCTCGAATTTGACGGCGCAGGTCCGCAACATCGCCGAAGTCGCGACCGCGATCGCCGGCGGCGACCTGTCGAAGAAGATCACGGTCGACGTCCGCGGCGAAATCCTGCTGCTCAAGGACACCCTCAACACGATGGTCGAGCAACTGCGCTCGTTCGCGGCCGAAGTGACGCGCGTCGCGCGCGAAGTCGGCACCGAGGGACGCCTCGGCGGCCAGGCGGTGGTGCCCGGCGTCGGCGGCACGTTCAAGGACCTCACCGACAACGTCAATCTGCTCGCCGCCAACCTGACGACCCAAGTCCGCAACATCGCCGAAGTCACCACCGCCGTGGCGCGCGGCGACCTGTCGCGCAAGATCACGGTCGACGTGAAGGGCGAAATCCTCGAACTGAAGAACACCATCAACACGATGGTCGATCAGCTCAACGCCTTCGCCGGCGAAGTCACCCGCGTCGCGCGCGAGGTCGGCACCGAAGGAAAGCTCGGCGGCCAGGCGCAGGTGCCGGGCGTCGCCGGAACCTGGAAGGACCTCACCGACACCGTCAACTTCATGGCTGCCAACCTCACCGAGCAGGTGCGCGGCATCGTCAAGGTGGTGACGGCCGTGGCCAACGGCGACCTGAAGCAGAATTTGACGGTGAAATCGAAGGGCGAAGTGGCGGCCCTTGCCGACACCATCAACAACATGACCGAGACGCTGGCGACCTTCGCCGATCAGGTGACGAGCGTGGCGCGCGAAGTCGGCGTCGAAGGCCGGCTCGGCGGCCAGGCCAACGTGCCGGGCGCGGCCGGCACCTGGAAGGATCTCACCGGCAACGTCAATCTGCTCGCCGCCAACCTCACCTCGCAGGTGCGCGCGATCGCCGAAGTGGCGACCGCGGTGACAAAGGGCGACCTCACCCGCTCGATCCAGGTCGATGCGCGCGGCGAACTCGCCGAGCTCAAAGACAACATCAACACCATGATCGGCAACCTCCGGCTCACCACCGACGTCAATACCGAGCAGGACTGGCTGAAGACCAACCTCGCCAAATTCACCAACATGCTGCAAGGCCACCGTGATCTCACCACCGTCGGCCGGCTGCTGCTGACCGAACTGACGCCGCTGGTGAACGCCCATATGGGCGTGATCTACCGGGTCGAAAGCGACGACAGCCGGCAACTGCGCCTGCTGTCGGCCTATGCCGGCGATGCCAGCCAGCCGCACCCGCAATTCGTGCAGTTCGGCGAGGGCCTGATCGGGCAATCGGCGATGGACAAGCGCCAGCGCGTGATCTCGGACATCCCGCACGACGCCGTTCCGATCAATTCGGCGCTGTTGCGGGTGATTCCGAGAAATCTCGTCGTGCTGCCGGTGCTGTTCGAGAACCAGGTCAAGGCCGTCATCGAACTCTCCTCCGTCGGCTCGTTCACGACCTCGCAAATGACCTTCCTCGAACAGCTCACCAACTCGATCGGCATCGTGCTCAACTCGATCGAGGCGACGATGCAGACCGAGGGCCTGTTGAAGCAATCGCAACAGCTCGCCGGCGAATTGCAGACCCAACAGAAGGAATTGCAGCAGACCAACGAACAGCTCGAGCAGAAGGCCCAGCAGCTCGCCGAACGCAACGTCGAAGTGGAACGCAAGAACCAGGAAATCGAACAGGCCCGGCGGGCACTCGAGGAGAAGGCGACCGAGTTGTCGCTGACCTCGAAGTACAAGTCGGAATTCCTCGCCAACATGTCGCACGAGCTGCGCACGCCGCTCAACAGCATCCTGATCCTCGGCCAGCAGCTCACCGAAAACCCGGACGGCAATCTGTCGGCGAAACAGGTCGAGTTCGCCCGCACCATCCACGGCGCCGGCACCGACCTGCTCAATCTGATCAGCGACATCCTCGATCTGTCGAAGATCGAATCCGGAACGGTGACGGTCGACGCCGAGGAAATATTGACCTCGAACCTCTTGGAGACCGTCGGCCGGCCGTTCAAGCACGAAGCCGAAAACCGCCAGCTCTCGTTCAACATCAACGTCGACGAGAACCTCGCCCGCAGCATGGTGACCGACTCCAAGCGGCTGCAGCAGGTGCTGAAAAACCTGCTGTCGAACGCATTCAAGTTCACCGCCGAAGGCGGCGTGCGGCTGTCGGTGTCGGCGGCACTCGGCGGATGGAGCACCGAGCACCCGATCCTGAACCATGCACCCGCCGTCGTCGCCTTCGAGGTGACCGACACCGGCATCGGCATCCCGCCGGAAAAGCAGAAGCTGATCTTCGAAGCGTTCCAGCAGGCGGACGCCGGCACCAGCCGGAAATACGGTGGCACCGGCCTCGGCCTTGCCATCAGCCGCGAGCTTGCAAGCCTGCTCGGCGGCGAAATCCATCTGCGCAGCGCGCCCGGCAAGGGCAGCACCTTCGTGCTTTATCTGCCGCTGAAATATTCCGGGCCAACCGTTGCACCGCGGACCCCTGCCCCATCCTCTTATCTGACGGGGCCGCCGGCGCTACAGGTCGTGGCGACCCAGGAGCGGGTGATCGAGCAGCTGGCCGATGACCGACTCAATCTCGAGCCGGGAGATACGATCCTGCTGATCGTCGAGGACGATCCGCACTATGCGAGGGTGTTGATCGATCTCGCGCGCGACAAGGGTTTCAAGGTTCTGGTCGCCAATCGCGGCGCCGAGGCGCTCGATCTCGCAAAGCAGTTCCAGCCCACGGCGGTTTCGCTCGACGTCTTCCTGCCGGACATGCTGGGCTGGACCGTGCTTAGCCAGCTCAAGCACAATCCGTTGACCCGGCACATCCCGGTCCAGATCATCACGCTCGACGAAGACCGCCAGCACGCGCTGGCGCGCGGCGCGTTCTCCTTTGTCAACAAGCCGACGACGACCGAAGGCGTTGCCGCCGCACTTTCGCAGATCAAGGAATACGCAAAACCGCGGCGCAAGCGCCTTCTGATCGTGGAGGACAATGCAGCGGAGCAATTGAGCATCAAGGCACTGCTCGATCACGAGGACATCGAGATCCTCACCACCGACACCGGTGCCGGCGCGCTCTCGACGTTGCGCGAAAGTGCGTGCGACTGCGTGGTGCTGGATCTGCGGTTGCCCGACATGAGCGGCTTCGACGTGCTCGACCAGATCCGCAACGACGACAGTTTGTCGAACGTGCCGGTGGTGGTGTTCACGGGGCGGGAACTTTCGGCGGAGGAAGATGCGGAACTTCACACCATGGCCCGAAGCATCGTGGTCAAGGGCGTGGAGTCACCGGAACGCCTGCTCGACGAAACGTCGCTGTTTCTGCACCGTGTGATCACGGAATTGCCGGCTGAAAAGCAGAGGATGCTGGAGAAGCTCAATAGTTCCGACGAGGATCTGGTTGGCAAGACCGCACTTTTGGTCGACGACGACGCCCGCAACATCTTCGCACTCTCGAGCGTGCTGGAGCGGCGCGGCATGAAGGTGCTGACGGCGACCACGGGCCACGAGGCGATCGCGCTGGTGGAGTCCAATCCGAAGATCGCAATCGTGCTGATGGACATCATGATGCCGCAGATGGACGGCTATCAGACCATCGGTGTTATCAGGCAGAACCCGTCATTCGGCCGCCTCCCGATCATCGCGCTGACCGCCAAGGCGATGAAGGGCGACCGTGAGAAATGCCTCGAGGCCGGCGCGTCGGACTATCTGGCAAAACCCGTCAACACCGAGCAATTGCTCCTCGCCATCCGTATGTGGCTCCACCGCTGATCGGCGACAGGCAGATGATGGACCAAGAGAAAGTCAATATCCTTCTGGTGGACGATCAGCCGGCAAAGCTGCTCGCCTATGAAGTCATCCTGAAGGAGCTCGGCGAGAACCTGGTCTCGGCGGCTTCGGGACGCGAAGCGCTCGAGTTCCTGCTCAAGAACGACGTCGCCATCATCCTGGTCGATGTCTGCATGCCGGAGCTCGACGGTTTCGAACTCGCCGCGATGATCCGCGAACATCCCCGCTTCCAGAAGACGGCGATGATATTCATCTCGGCGATCCAGGTCAGCGATATCGACCGGCTGCGCGGCTACGAGATGGGCGCGGTCGATTACGTTCCGGTGCCTGTCGTGCCCGAAGTGCTGCGCGCCAAGATCAAGGTGTTCGCCGAACTCTACCGCAAGACCCGTCAGTTGGAGCGGCTCAACGTCGAACTCGAAGATCGCGTCCGCGCCCGCACCGCCGAACTGGAAGAATCCCACGCTCAGCTGTTGGAAAGCGAACAGCGCCGCAGTCTGGCGATCTCCGCGGGGAAAATGGGATCCTGGGACTGGGACTGGGTCAATGGCGACTTCATGTGGGACGAAGGCCAATATCAAATCATCGGCGTCGACCCCGCCGGCTTCGAACTGACACCTGCACATATCCAGTCCGTCCTTCATCCCGACGACGTTCACGTCCTGCACAAGGCGTGGGCGAGCTTCGCCAAGGGCGCGAAATCGCACGAGGCCGAGTTCCGGGTCATTCGCCCGGATGGGGAAATGCGCTGGTGCGCCGGCACCGCCGCGGCAAGCACCGACAAAGACGGCCGCGTCGTCCGCGTCAGCGGCGTTACCGTCGACATTACCGAGCGCAAGCAGGCCGAAGAACGCCAGAACCTGCTGGCCCGCGAAGTCGATCACCGCGCCAAGAACGCGCTGGCGCTGGCGCAGTCGATCGTCCGCCTGACGCGGGGGGAAAACGTCAAGAGCTACATTCGCTCGGTCGAAGGACGGATCAGTGCGCTCGCCCGTGTCCACACCGTGCTGTCGCTGTCGAGTTGGCAGGGCGCCGAGATCGGCAAGCTGATCGAGGAAGAACTCGCGCCCTATTCGACCGGCGATCAGACCGCCCTCCACGGCGCCGAAGTCCAGTTGCAACCGGCAACCGCACAAACGGTCGCCTTGGCCTTGCATGAGCTCGTCACCAATTCGGCCAAATACGGCGCCCTGTCGGCGTTGACGGGCCGGCTTTCGGTCGGTTGGGCGATCGACGAGGCCGGCGTTCTCGACATCGTGTGGACGGAGACGGGCGGCCCCCGGGTCGAGAAGCCGGCGACGCGGGGCTTTGGAACAAGGAGCGTGATCGCCAGTATCGAGTCACAGCTCGGCGGAAAGGCCGAATTCAATTGGCGTCCCGAAGGCCTGATTTGCCGTCTTTCCGTGCCGCTCTCCGCGCGCCAGGCGACGTCCGAGCCCCTGCCCCATGAAGCGGTCGCTGACGGCAATGGCGGCAGGCGGGCCGGGCAATTCGTCGGTCCGTGACGGTCTCCCGGATCAGATTACAGCGCCGCCCCGGCCACGCGTGTCGCGGGCCGGACCGCTTCCCGTGCCTCGTCGATTGCACGCATCAAATCGTTCGGGCGAAACGGCTTTTGCAGGCAGACGACGTTGGCAAGCTCGGGAGATTTGGACAGGAAATCGAGCGCCGTCATTCCGGAAATGGCGACGACCGGCAGATCCGGCACGCGCTCCCGCATCGTGCCGATCAGGTCGGAGCCGTTGGCGCCCTGAAGGAAGATATCGACGATCGCAAGATCGAAGTTTTCCGCCTCGAACGTTTTCAAACCCGCCTCGGCGGTTGCTGCCTCGACGATTTCAAAACGATGGATGCGCAGCACGATGGAGATCATCGTGCGTACGTCGGATTGGTCGTCAATCACGAGAACACGGGGCATAGGAACTTTCCCGGAACGGTCGAACAACAGCCTAAGATGAAAATCTTGCACGCAGGCTCAACGGCGTGTGCATTATTCGCCCGTTGGGTAAAGGGGTGGTTACTCCATCCCCAAGCTTTCCGACCCCAGCCGGAACAGGTAGCATGTACCCTTGAGTTGATTCCAGCGGCCTCAACGGCCGTGTAATCTGGACTTGCAGTGTCCGCTACCCGATATCGCGGTCCCGCATATCGGCCGGAAATGCCGCTTCGGTGGATAGGTTAATTTGCGCGCGTTTGAGGGCTGGTCCGATGGCGCGTTCGATGCCAGTTTGCCGGAGACGACATGCAGACGGCTGACGAACGTAACATCTTCCTTTCGACCTTGCCGGCCACCAACCGTGACCGTGCATGGGCTATTGCCGTCGTAGCCGTCTCGTCCGTCCTGTTCGTCTCCGCAGCGCTATATGCCACCATACCGCTCGTACCGGTGCCGGCGTTCATTGCGAGCTATCAATCCGCGCTCGCGATCAACGACCTGATCACGGCCGTCCTGCTGTTTTCGCAGTTCGCCATCATGCGCTCCCGGGCGCTGCTGCTGCTCGCCAGCGGATATCTGTTCACCGCGGCCGCTGCGATTGTCCACGCCCTGAGTTTTCCAGGCGTGTTCGCCCCGACCGGGCTTCTCAATGCCGGCCCGCAGACCACGGCCTGGCTTTACCAGATCTGGCATCTTGGATTCCCGATCCTGATGCTCGGTTACGCCTTGCTGAAAGGCAACGATGGTGACGTAAAAATACGGGGGTCGGTTGAGCGGGCGATCCTCGGCAGCATCTTCGTCGTCGCCGTCGCGATATCGTTCGCGACCTGGCTTGTCACCGTCAGGCATGACCTTTTGCCGGTCATGATCAGCGGTGGGCACTTCACGGCCACCCTGACCGGCACCCTGTCGCTTGAAGTGTTTCTCAGCTTCGCAACGCTGCTGGTGCTGTGGTTCCGGCGACCGCACTCCGTGCTCGACGTCTGGCTCATGGTCGTGATGATCGCCTGGATGTTCGACATCGCGTTGTCGGGGATCCTCAACGCGGCCAGGTTCGATCTCGGCTTTTACGCTGGCCGGTTCTATGGACTTTGCGCCGCGAGCTTCGTGCTGGCCGTGCTACTGATCGACAATGTCGCCCTGCAAGGTCAATTGGCCCGGCTGCTCGAAAAATTGCGCCGGCAGGCCGCTTCCGAGCGCAGCCATCATACCGAGCGCGAACGCCTTTTCAGCGCGGTCGTCGAATCCTCCAATGACGCCATCATCACCAAATCGCTCGACGGTGTTATCACCGGCTGGAACCGCGCCGCCGAGCGGCTGTTCGGCTATGTTTCGATCGAAGCGGTCGGCCGCCCGATCGACATCATCGTTCCGCCGGACCGGCGCGCGGAGGTACCCAGCATCCTCGAGCAAGTCGGCCGCGGCGAAAGAATCGAGGATTACGCGACCGAGCGCGTGCACAAGGACGGCCGGCCCGTCGATGTGTTGCTGACCGTCTCGCCGATCCGGTCGCTCAACGGCGAAATCGTCGGCGCTTCCAAGATCGCGCGCGACATCACCGAAAACAAGCGAACGCAGCGGGCGCTCAATCAGGAGATCGAGGAGCGCCGGCGCATCTTCGAGACCTCGCACGACCTGATCCTGGTGACCGACACGTCAGGGAATTTCATCCAGGTCAGTCCGAGCGCCTTCGCCATACTGGGTTACGAGCCCCAGGAAATGATCGGCCACAGCGCCGTCGACTTCATCCACCCGGACGATCTGGAGAGCACGCGCAGCGAGATGCGCGCGGCGCGGCGCGGCCAGCAGAAGCGCAACTTCGAGACCCGTTACGTCCACAAGGATGGCCAGCCGGTCACGCTGAACTGGTCCGGCACCTGGTCGGAGCCGGTGCGACGGCATTTCTTCATCGGCCGCGACCTGACCGAGAAGCGCGCCGCTGAAGCCCAGTTGCGGCACATTCAGAAGATGGACGCGATCGGTCAGCTCACGGGCGGCGTCGCGCACGACTTCAACAACATCCTGACCGTCATCACCGGCACCATCGGCATCCTCGAGGAAGCCGTCGCCGAGCGTCCCGAACTCGTCGCCATCACCAAACTGATCGACGAGGCCGCCGAACGTGGCGCCAATTTGACCAAGCATCTGCTGGCCTTCGCCCGCAAGCAGCCGCTGAAACCGCTCGAAGTCGACGTCAACGCGCTGGTGCTGGAGGCCGCCAAGCTGCTGCATCCGACGCTCGGCGAGAACGTCGAGATCACGCCGCTATTGGCCGAAGACGCCTGGACGGCGTTGATCGATCCGAACCAGCTCACCACCGCAGTGCTCAACCTCGCCATCAACGCGCGCGACGCCATGCCGAATGGCGGCAAGCTCGCCCTCGAGACCAGCAACATCTATCTCGACGAAAACTACGCCAGCATGCACAGCGAGGTCACGCCCGGCAACTATGTCATGGTCGCCGTCAGCGACACCGGCACCGGGATTCCCGCAAGCCTGATCGAGCGGGTGTTCGATCCCTTCTTCACCACCAAGGAAGTCGGCAAGGGCACCGGCCTTGGGCTCAGCATGGTGTTCGGTTTCGTCAAGCAGTCGGGCGGGCACGTCAAGATCTACAGCGAGGAAGGCCACGGCACGTCGGTCAAGATGTATTTGCCGCGGGCGACGGGGCTGAACCAGACCGCCGCCGAAGCCGCGATTTCTTCCCATGTCGAGGGCGGCACCGAGACCGTTCTCGTGGTCGAGGACAACTCGCTGGTGCGGCGCTACGTGATGACGCAAATCGAAAGCCTGGGCTATACCACGCTCGAAGCGGCCAATGCCGGCGAAGCCCTGCAGCTCATCGACGCGACGCCTTCCCTGCACCTGCTCTTCACCGACGTGATCATGCCCGGCAGCATGAACGGACGCCAGCTGGTCGACGAGGCGCTGAAGCGGCGGCCACATCTGAAGACCCTGTACACGTCGGGCTATACGGAAAACGCCATCGTTCACCACGGCCGCCTCGATTCCGGCGTGCTGCTGCTGGCAAAACCCTACCGCAAGTCCGAACTTGCGCGGATGCTCCGCCTGGCACTGGGCAGTTGAAGCACCGTTCCGTCATTGCGAGGAGCGGAGCGACGAAGCAATCCATTCTTTCTTTGCTGAGGATCCATGGATTGCTTCGCTTCGCTCGCAATGACGGGAGAGACAGCCATCCCGACCCCCAGCGGTATTGCTGCCTCCTTGACGGTGGCCATGTCGGTGACGATAACCAGAGATCGATGGCCGCAACATCTGCGGGCGTAACGGACCGGCTTCATGAAAAACCTCCTCACCGATATTGAAGGCGTCCGCGTCGGCCACGCCCACGATGCCGCGGTCGCCTCCGGCGTCACCGCTGTCATCTTCGATGAGCCTGCAGTTGCCTCGATCGACGTTCGCGGTGGCGGAACCGGGCTGCGCGAGAGCGCCCTGCTCGCGCCTGAAGCGAACGTTCAAGCCGTCGATGCCATCACGCTTTCCGGCGGCTCCGCGCTCGGGCTCGATGCCGCCGGTGGCGTGCAGGCCTGGCTCGCCGAGCAAGGCCGCGGCTTCCGCGTCCGCGATGCGATTGTTCCGATCGTGCCGGGCGCGATCTGCTTCGATCTGCTCAATGGCGGCAACAAAGCCTGGGGACGGTTTCCGCCGTATCGCGATCTGGCTTATGCCGCGGCCTGCGCGGCCGGCACCGAGTTCGCGCTCGGCAGCGTCGGCGCCGGCCTCGGGGCCACAACAGCCACGTTCAAGGGCGGCCTCGGCTCCGCTTCGGCGCGAACCGAAGGCGGCGTCATGGTGGCGGCACTCGCGGTGGTCAATGCGGTCGGCAGCGTCACGGTCGGCGATGGCCCCTGGTTCTGGGCGGCGCCGTTCGAAGTCGATGGCGAATTTGGCGGACGCGGATTGCCGCAATTATTCACGCCGGAGATGTTGAAGGCGCGGCTCAAGGGCGGCCCGCATTCAACGTTGCCGGAGAACACCACCCTGGTCGTCGTCGTCACCGACGCCAGCTTGACGAAGCCGCAAGCGAAACGGCTGGCGATGATCGCGCAGACCGGCATGGCGCGCGCCATCTATCCGGTGCATGCGCCGAACGACGGTGACGTGGTGTTTGCAGCCGCGACCGGCAAGAAAGTGGTCGATCCACAGCACGGTCTCACCGAACTCGGCATGGTCGCCGCCAACACGGTCGCACGAGCGGTAGCCCGCGGCGTCTATGAGGCGACCGCGCTGCCCTTTCTTGGCGCGCTACCGGCGTGGGGGGATCGCTTCGGTTAGGTCGCTAGTACCGAAGCTGCCGCCGGGTCTCCTGAGCGTGAAGACTTCTCGTCGAGAGGTCATCCCGCTCTATCGTTTTGTTCTCAGGCGCTGACCGAGAGCGAAGCAGTAGCCGAAGTCGAGATCGCCTTGGCCTGGCGCTGGATCATCTGCT
Source organism: uncultured Alphaproteobacteria bacterium (assembly GCA_963802535.1). GTDB lineage: Bacteria > Pseudomonadota > Alphaproteobacteria > Rhizobiales > Xanthobacteraceae > Bradyrhizobium. The sequence goes on from CAWDJI010000001.1 coordinate 192,143, forward strand.
CGATGAAATTATAGGATGAGGTGGCCGCGCTCGACGAACTGCCTGATGCGGCCGAGGTCATCGACACCCTCGATCCGTCCGCATAAGTCAGTGACGTCGTCACCGTACCGTCGCTGTTGGTGACGGAGGTGCTGGAGGCGCCTTGCAGCGCCTGCATCAGCGGGTCGGAGTTCGACCCATCGGCGCCGGAGGCATCGCTGGCCGCGTGACGATGGTGGTGATGGCCCTTGCCGCCCTTCAACGCCTGCGACATTTCATCGAGGCTGACCTTGCCGTCACCGTCCTTGTCGAGCTTTGAGAACACGTCGTCGGCCTGCGTCAGATTGGTGCCGCCGGCGCCGAGCGCGTTTTCGAATTCAGATTTGGTGAGCTTGCCGTCGCCGTCGGTGTCGATCTGCGAAAACAGATCCTTCAGCGCGTCCGAACGGCTGGTCGGCGTCGAGGTCGTGGTTCCCGTCGAAGACTGGCTTTGCGCGGCCAAAAGCGCGCTCATGGTCTCCGGCGAAATTGACGAACCGCCGTTTCCACCGCTGGTCGCGGTCGAGGCCGAGCCTTGCGAATTGGAGAAGAAGTCGAACGAGCTTGGCTGGTTGACGCCGGTGGTTTTTGCGGAAGACGATTTCGACGACGTCAGCGCCTGAAGGGCGTCGATGGCCGACGAGGCAGCACCAAGGGCAAACAACATGGCAGAACTCCAACAACGCCGCACGATGCGGCCGAATGTTCACGCCGATATCCTCAGCAAGCGCCGTGCCAGTGCGAAAAACCCAATAAAACCGGGCTTTCCTGTATCCCGACGCACCCGGCAATACCGGCAATTCATGCCCGCAGCGGCAGATTTTTCCGCCCACAGGGTTAGTTGGCGGCCGCATTGCCCCAGGCCTCCTCGCATGTTACGCGGAGCCGTTCCGCACCTCGTGCCTTCGGGAAAGCGCACATGTCCCAGCAATTTGCGTCGCGTCCCCTCGTCATCGCACCGTCGATCCTGGCATCGGATTTCGCCAAATTGGGCGAAGAGGTCCGCGCGGTGGATGCCGCCGGCGCCGACTGGATCCATCTCGACGTGATGGACGGCCATTTCGTCCCGAACATTTCCTACGGCCCTGACGTCATCAAGGCAATGCGGCCGCACACCAAAAAGATCTTCGATGCGCATTTGATGATTGCGCCCTGCGATCCCTATCTCGAAGCTTTTGCAAAAGCCGGCTGTGACCACATCACGGTCCATGCCGAGGCCGGTCCGCATCTGCATCGCTCGTTGCAGGCGATCCGCGCGCTCGGCAAGAAGGCCGGCGTCTCGCTCAACCCGGGTACGCCGGTGAGCGCGATCGAATATGTCATCGACCTGGTCGATCTCGTGCTGGTCATGTCGGTCAATCCCGGTTTCGGCGGCCAGGCCTTCATCCGTTCGGCACTCAGCAAGGTCAGCGATCTCAGGGCGATGACCGCGGGCCGCCCGATCGACATCGAGGTCGACGGCGGCGTTGGCCCCGACGTCGCGGGCGCGCTTGCCGCCGCCGGCGCCAACGCGCTGGTCGCCGGCTCCGCAGTGTTCAAGGGCGGCACGCAAGAGGCTTACAAGGCCAACATCGCGGCGATCCGTAACGCCGCGGCGACCGCGCGCGGCGAAGCGATCTGAGTCCCCGGTGCTCGTCGTCCCGGCCTTGAGCCGGGACCCATACGCCGTGTCGGCGCTGTTTGGCGCCGGTGTTAGTGACCTATCGTAGTCACGACCGCCGCGGCGTATGGGTCCCTGCGTTCGCAGGGACGACAACGGTGTGCTACTTCATCACGCCAGCGTATGAACGATCACCGGTCCGGCGACCGCGGTGGCAGGTCCCGTGAGCAGCGGCGTCAAATTCTGCTCGATCCACGCCACCCCGCGCCGGTTCGATTCTTCGGCGCCGGCGAAATTGTTGAAGATCGAGATCGCCGTCACCGTGTCGTCGGGCGCATAGACCACGTAATAGGCCATGAAACCTTCGACATCGCTGATGATCGGGATGGCGCCTTCCTTGATCCGGCGTGTCAGCTCTTCGGCCATGCCGGCCTTTGCCTTGCCCTGACGAATGGCGGCGTACATGGAAAATCCTCCTGCGCTTCTGAGCTAACCCCGCTGAACCTTACGCCTTCCCTCGCAACGCTGCACCATCCAAGGTTCCGTTCGCCATATGGGGAACCCGAAGGCTTCATCGTCCGGCCATAAAGCCGGGCGAGCTTCGCGTCTCATTTTGACGGACCACGACCATGACCAAAGCCTCGATCGCGCTCGCCATGCTGCTGCTGCTCGCACCCTCTTTTGCATCTGCGCAGGACCATCGGCCCGGTGACGCCGCGCTGGGTGCGCTGTCGGGCGCCGTCGTGCTGGGGCCGATCGGCGCGGTGGCCGGCGCCGTCGTCGGGTATGCAGCCGGGCCCTCGATCGCGCGGTCCTGGGGATTCGACCGGCGCGGTTCGACGCGGCAGCGGCGGCAAGCTTCCAAAGCGAGCGTGCGTGGCGCGAGGGCGGAAGTCATCCAGAGTCAGCCCGCAAACAGTGCCCGCGTAGCGACCTCGCGAAGCGAGACAAGCGCCCCGGCGCCGAGCGCAAAGCCGCCTGTGCCTGTGGTCAGCACAACACCGCCCGTTCAGACTCTCGAGTGAGTGAACAGGTCGGAACGGCGTCCCGCGGCCCTCCATGCAGCGCCGCCATATGCTCAAATTTCGGGCGCCTTCCCGTAGAAATCCGGGCTTCCCGGATTCGCGCAAATCACTGCATAACACGCGCTCGAATTTTCGCGGGAGCGATAACATGACGACATTGGTCTGGACCGGCGTGGCGTTGTTGTTGGCTCTCAAGTCTGTCGTAGCCCTTCGCATGTTCGAACCGGCCAAAGCGACGATCAGACGGCGCGGGCGCGGCCGGGTTTGAGTCATGGAGCATGATCCGGAAAAGTGGGAACCGGTTTTCCGAAGAGATCATGCTCAATCAGGAGAGGGCGTGAGCGCCAGGCGATCGATACGGCGCCGGCGCCTGATCGCGCGGCGTCCGGGTCCCGACCTCGAATTCTTTTTTAACCGCTACGAGCGACGGCGGCAGGGCATGAACCGATCCGATCCCGGTTCCCGGCCCGATCTTCACGAATTGGAAAGCCAGGCCAGGTTACAGAACCGCCGTTAGTATTTGTTCCCCCGGGCTGTTGCCAGCCCGTTTCCGCGCTTTTTTTGCGTCGCGGGTGGGAACTGTTTCGCCACACACAGAATACTCAGTCATCGAATTTTCGAGAGCGACCATGAATCCGTTATGCCCAAGCTGTTTAGCCGAGATGTCGAAGACGAATTCTTCGCGCAACATGTTCCGTTGCGAGCCCTGCCGCGAGATCATCCAGTTCTTCGATCTATGGAAAGACGGCGACATCAAGACGCCGCGTCAGGTCAAGCGCCCGGTTGATCGCGCGGCCTAGTAAACAACTGCTCAGTGGCCTCGTGGTTCGAGACGCGCGGCTTTGCCGCGCTCCTCACCATGAGGATCTGAGACCTCATCCTGAGGAGGCCGCAAATTGGCCGCCTCGAAGGATGAAGCCGACCTCGGCGGCCGCACTACGGTCACCGTGCAGGCGGCTTCGGTTGCGACCTTGGCCGAGACGCTGCCGAGCAGCTTGCGCGCAAACGAATTCTGCCGCGCGCCGATCACGATGTGGTCGACGTGATTGACGCCGGTGAATTCCAGGATGGCGGACGCTGGATCGATCGCCTCCAGCACATGCACGGTCAGCCGGCTTTCATCGAGCTTTAACGGCTGTGCCCAGTGCCGCAAGCTCACCAGCCGGTCGATGTGCTTGTTGTGGCCCTGCTCATCCAGCGTCTTGTCGATGGTGATGCGGCCGAGCTTCAGCACGTTGATGCAGGCGAGCCGCGCCGACGGCAGCGTCGACAGCAACTGTTCGACGGTGACGCGCAAGCATTCGTTGAGCGCGTCAAAGCCTTCGTCGGTATCGATCGCGACCGCGACGATCGGCCCCGACGCCAGTTGTGCCGCCAAATCGGATTTCGGCTTCGGTTGCGTGAGCCCGCGGTTGAAGCGGCGACGCCACACCGTCGAGAGCGGATCGCGCTTCAAGCGTTCCGACCGCGCCGTGAGCTTGACCTGCTCGGGATGCGCCAGTTCGAACGCCAGCTGCGACGCCGTCGGATGACGCCATACCGGTTCGATCTCGAGGCACCGCAGCACGATCTCCTGAAGCCAGGGCGGATAATCAGGCCGCAGTTTGCGCGGCGGATGCGGATCGCGCCACAGCCGCCGCCGCATGCCGCGCAAGGTCTCGCTCTCGCCGAACGGCCGCTCGCCGGTGGTGAAGAAATACAAGAGCACGCCGAGTGAAAACAGATCGCTGCGCGGATCGTCGCGCGCACCGAGCAGGCGCTCCGGCGCCATGTAGGGCGCGGTGCCGTAGGGCAGACGGAATTCTTCCTGCAACAAATCGGGCAATTGATTGTGGTGCGACAGCCCGAAATCGATCAGCACGGCCTCGCCGCTGTCGCGGAACATGATGCTGCTCGGCTTGATATCGTGATGAATGACGTTCTGCCGGTGCAGATCGGCGAGTGCGGTCGCGATCTTGCCGGCGATCTCGCTGGCCTCTTCATAGGGGATCGGCAGATCGCCGAGCCGCTCATACAGCGTCTTGCCGGGGATGCGCTCGATCACGACGTAAGGCTGCCGGTCGAAATCACCGGAGCCGAAGCAGCCGGGCACGTGCGATCCGGCGAGCCGTGGCACGATCATCTGTTCCATTTCGAACGAGACGATCGCCGCCGGATCCTCGCCTTCCGAAACCCGCGGGATCTTCATCAGCAGCGGCACCGTGATGCCGGGATGGGTCACCGTCCACAGCGTCGCCATGCCGCCGCGATGAACGCACTCGCCGACCGTGAAACCGTCCAGTTCGGTGCCCGGCTCGATCGAAGGCTTTACCATCGCCTACCTCCCGGCCGAGAGGCGGTCAGCCAGCCAATGCGGCAGGCCGTTGGCGCGAATCTTGTTCGCGGCCGCCTCGACGTCGTATGGCACGCGGCACCAGGTGATCTCGCGCGTCGCCGTATCGAGCATCGTAAACGCCGCCGCTGGATTGCCGTCGCGCGGCTGCCCGACCGAGCCGACCACGGCGAGCCAGCGCCGGCCGCCGAGCAATTGCACCGGCACGTCCGTCGTCGGAACGAAGCTCGTCATCTTCGCCGCCGATGACATCGAATAGAGCGCCGGCCGATGAATGTGTCCGCACAAAGTGACATGCGCATCAGTCGCCTCGAGGCTGCGCGCGGCCTCCGATGTGCCGACGACATAGCGCCATCGCGCCGGATTGCTGGCATCCGCATGCACATAGAGGCGGTCGTCATCGCGCTGCGTCAGCGGCAGTTCGGCGAGAAATTGCCGTTGCGGCGCGCTCAGCCGCCCGCGGGTCCATTCGATCGCGGCCTGGGCTTCGGCGTTCATGGTCTCCGAAGGGGTGCCGATAGCGTTGTCATGGTTGCCGCGTAGCGCAATGGCGCCGTCATCGACGAGGCCCATCACGGTGTCGACCGCCCATTCCGGATCGGCGCCATAGCCGACGACGTCGCCGAGGCAGACGATCCGCTCCGCCCCTCGCGCGCGCGCCGCCTCGAGACAGGCGGAAAACGCTTCCCGGTTGCCATGGATATCCGCAAAGACCGCAAGACGCATTTTTTCCTCCGCGCCCATGATCGCGCGGATGCGGGAAAATGTCTTGATGGATGTTTAGAGCGTTTTCAAGCGAAGTGGATCCCGGTTCGCGTGAAGAAAACGCGTCAAAACAAAAGATAGAGCCCCGCTCCGATGCAATCGGAACGGAAAAGGCTCTAGCGCTTCGGCGCTTCCAGTCCCCTGAGCAGCAGCACCAGCAGCGCGTCAATCCGCGCCGGGGCTTGCGGATCCTTCCATTCGTCGGCATGGGCGGGATGGTGGTACCGGATGGTAGCGTCGAACAACGCGCGCGCCGAAACATTGACGTCGGCGACCTCAAAGGCGCCCTGTTTGACGCCGTCGGCCACAATATGCGCGACCTGTCCGATCAGGCGCTCCCTGTGCGCCTTCACCGCCTCGCAGGCCTCGCGCGCCAGCGTCAGGTAGGTCGCGAACATCTCGGGATCCTCGCAGACCTTCTTGCATTTGATGTCGAACATGGTGCGGAACCAGTTCTCCAGCCGCGCCGGCGCGGGGCCCGAGGATTCCGCGATCGCCTGCAATGGCGCGTTGGCGCGGTCGAGCCAGCGCTTTGCCACGGCCTGGCGCAGCGATGCCTTGCTCGGGAAGTGGCGATAGACGCTGCCGTGGCTGACATCCAGCGCACGGGCCACGTCCACCACGGTTGCTTTTGCGAGCCCAAAGCGCCGCAAAACGTCCTCGGTGACCTCCAGAGATGCGTTCAGGGGTCAAAACCACGACTTCGTTCATGCGCGCACCTGCGGGATGATGGAATGGGTGGTCATTTGAGCCCCTGCCCTAACGGATCAATGTTTCGCGGGTTCCAAACGGTGAGCCTGCGCTTCCAGAATGGAGGCCACGCGAGCGTTCAGCCAAAGCTGAATTTGTGTAGTTAAATGAATAAGTTCGATGGTCATGGCTTTAGTCCTTTTCTAATCCCGGGCTCAGTGCCAACGAGCCGGGGTGACACCCTTTCTCTGGCGTCGAAGAAGGATATAGCATGTCTCGCTGACAGATTTCAATATCTGTCATTCAATGTTTTGTGATCCAGGCTGTCCCTGAACCCCGGCCGGGCGGCCCACCCCCCCTCACCGGCCTGCCCCCGGCCAGCATCCCCGCCGTCTCGTCTGCCTTGGTTTGTCCGGCCTGGGTGGCCCTGCTAAAGCACGGCGTAAAAAACAACTTTGCCGGAGTCGTCATGATCCCCCGCTACACTCGCCCGGAAATGGCCGCCATCTGGGAGCCGCAGACGCGCTTCAAGATCTGGTTCGAGATCGAGGCCCATGCGGCGGATGCGCAGGCCGAACTCGGCGTGATCCCCAGGGAGGCCGCCAAGACCGTCTGGGCCAAGGCGCGCAATGTCACCTTCGATGTCGGGCGCATCGACGAGATCGAGCGCGAGACCAAGCACGACGTCATCGCCTTCCTGACCCATCTGGCCGAAATCGTCGGCCCCGAGGCGCGCTTCGTCCATCAGGGCATGACCTCCTCCGACGTGCTCGACACCTGCCTCAACGTGCAGCTGACCCGCGCCGCCGACCTCTTGGTCGCCGACATCGACAAAGTGCTGGCGGCGCTGAAGAAGCGCGCCTTCGAGCACAAGATGACGCCGACCATCGGCCGTTCGCACGGCATCCACGCCGAACCTGTGACCTTCGGACTCAAGCTCGCTTACGCCTATGCGGAATTTTCCCGTGCCCGCGAGCGCCTGATCGCCGCCCGCAAGGAAGTCGCGACCTGCGCGATCTCGGGCGCCGTCGGCACCTTTGCGCAGATCGATCCGCGCGTCGAAGAACATGTCGCCAAAGCCATGGGACTGGTGCCCGAGCCGATCTCGACGCAAGTGATCCCGCGCGACCGCCACGCGATGTATTTTGCGACGCTCGGCGTGATCGCCTCCTCGGTCGAGCGGCTCGCCACCGAAATCCGTCATCTGCAACGCACCGAAGTGCTGGAGGCCGAAGAGTTCTTCTCCGAAGGCCAAAAAGGTTCGTCGGCGATGCCGCACAAGCGCAACCCGGTGCTGTCGGAAAATCTTTCCGGCCTTGCCCGCATGGTGCGCGCTTACGCGATCCCTGCGATGGAAAACGTCGTGCTCTGGCACGAGCGCGACATCTCGCACTCGTCGGCTGAGCGCATGATCGCCCCCGACGCCACCGTGACGCTCGACTTCGCGCTCAATCGCCTTGCCGGCCTGGTCGAGAAGCTGTTGATCTATCCCGAAAACATGCAGAAGAATCTCGACCGCCTGGGCGGACTCGTGCACTCGCAGCGGCTCCTGATCGCGCTGACGCAAAAGGGCGCCAGCCGTGAGGACGCCTATAAATTCGTGCAGCGCAACGCCATGCCGGTATGGCGCGGCGAAGGCGATTTTCTGACGCTCTTGAAAAAAGACCCCGACGTGAAGCAACGCATGAGCGACGCGGAGATCGAGGAGCAGTTCGACCTCGGCTACCACTTCAAGCACGTCGATACAATTTTCCGGCGCGTGTTCGGGGAAACGTAGAAGAGGTTGGTATTACTGCGTCGAAGCAGCTCCATCCCCTCATCCTGAGGAGCGCGCTTGCGCGCGTCTCGAAGGATGTAGGCCCATCTGGGGGCCTCATGGTTCGAGACGCCGCTTCGCGGCTCCTCACCATGAGGGGTGTGACGCAGCAGGGTTAGCCGACAGGCGCGCCTTTTTGTCGGTGACATCGCGGCAGACTAGGCTACGTTACGCCCCAGCGAACAACACAAAAAACGGAACTTCCCATGCCCATCGTCAACCGCATCGCCGCTCTGTCAGACGAAATGGCCGCCTGGCGCCATGACTTCCACGAAAATCCGGAACTGCTCTACGAAGTCCACCGCACCGCCGGCATCGTCGCCGACCGCTTGCGCGAATTCGGCTGCGACGAGGTGGTGACCGGGCATCGGCCGCACCGGCGTCGTCGGCGTGATCCGCGGCGCTAAGAGCGCATCCGGCAAGACCATCGGACTGCGCGCCGACATGGATGCGCTGCCGCTCGAGGAGACGTCGGGCGTACCCTACGCCTCCAAGATTCCCGGCAAGATGCACGCCTGCGGCCATGACGGGCATACCGCGATGCTGCTGGGTGCTGCGAAATATCTCACCGAGACGCGCAATTTCGACGGCACAGCGATTGTCATCTTCCAGCCGGCCGAAGAAGGCGGCGCCGGCGGCAAGGCGATGATCGACGACGGATTGATGACCCGCTGGGGCATTCAGGAGGTCTATGGCCTGCACAACATGCCGGGCATCCCCGAAGGCCATTTCCACACCACGCCGGGCGCGATGCTCGCCTCAGCTGACAAGGTCGAAATCACCGTGCACGGCAAGGGCGGCCATGCCGGCGCCGGTCCGCACCGCGCGGTCGACAGCGTGTTGATCGGTTCGCAGATCGTCAACGCGTTGCAATCGATCGTGGCGCGCAACGTCGATCCGCTCAAATCGGCTGTGATCTCGATCACCATGTTCCAGGCCGGCACGGCCTTCAACATCATCCCGGAGACCGCCAAGCTCGGTGGCACGATCCGCACGCTCGATCCCGAAATCCGCGATCTCGTCGAGCGCCGCATCGGAGAGATTGCCAGCAGTGTGGCCCAGGCTTACGGCGGATCGGCCGAGACCAACTACATACGCTCATATCCGGTCACGGTGAATCACGCCCGCGAAGCCGGCATCGCCGCCGACGTGGCCCGCGAAGTCGTCGGCGCCGACCGCGTCAACGACCGCGCGACGCCGCTGATGGGCGCGGAAGATTTTTCCTTCATGCTGGAAGCCCGCCCCGGCGCCTTCATCTTCCTCGGCATGGGCGACGGCAATGAATGCCACCATCCCGGCTACATCTTCAACGACAATATCCTCGGCCACGGCGCATCGTACTGGGTGCGGCTGGTCGAGAAGTCGATGCCGGCGGGGTGATGCGGCGGCACGTTCTTAAGCACGTCGACACGATCTTAAAGCGGGTGTTTGGGGAGAGCTGAGGAAAAGGTCGTCATCCTGAGGTGCTCGCCGTCTTCGGCGAGCCTCGAAGGATGGACACAGCCCGTGGCCCATCCTTCGAGGCTCGCCCAGCGGTGCAAGTGCACCGCAAGGCTCGCACCTCCAGCGACAACGGCGAAGCCGTTGCGCGGGGATGACGCGTACGCTCTTTCTCTAGCCCCGCGCCGTCGCCGGTTGCGCCTTCACCGGCGCCGCGTAAAACCGCATCAGCACAAACGTCACGGCCAGCACCGCGACATAGACAATGAGCTGCATCGCGGTCGGCTGGTCGGTGTAGCCGATCAGCGTGTGCAGCGCCTTGCCGGGGATGCTGGCGTCCGACAACAGCCAGGCTGAATCCCAGACCACGTTATCCATCGCCGTCAGCCAATTGGCTTTTTCAAGGAACGCCGCCGCCTGCGCCGCCATCCCGGCGGCGAGCAGCGCGATCAGGACGGTCGTGGTCGCAAACAGTTTTCGCGTCGGAATCCGCACCAGGCCCGCATAGGTCAGCAGGCAAATCAGCGCGCCGAGCAGGAGCCCGATCAGGCCGCCCAGCGCCACGCTCAGCACTGAATCGTCGCCTCCCGCCATCACGCCATAGAGGAACAGCACGACCTCGCTGCCCTCGCGCAACACGGCGACGCCGACCACGACGGCGAGCGCCAGCAGCGACTTCGAGCCCTCGACCACCGCCTGCCCCGCCGCGCGCAATTCGCCGGCCATTTCGCTGCCGTGGCGCGCCATCCAGACATTGTGCCAGGTCAGCATCACGACGGCGATGGTGAGGATCAACGCGTTGAACAGTTCCTGTCCCATGCCGGCGAACAGGTTCGACAGCGCGCCGGCAAAGACGGCGACGAGGCAGGCGGCGAGAACGCCCGCAAGCACGCCGCCGCCGATCCACAGATTGCGATGCGGCACCGTCCGCGTCACCGCGAGCACGATGCCGACGATCAGGCCGGCCTCGAAGACTTCGCGGAAAACGATGATCAGTGCAGCAATCACGGCGTGGTCTTACTTGACGACCAGCGCGCCGCGCGCGACCTTTTCGTTATACTCGTCGAAGAATTCGTAGCGGCCGGGTTTTTGGGCGCGGACGTTGATGGTGGCGTCGCTGGCGCCCGCGACCACCTTCTCGACCTTCAGGGTCTTGCTTTCGAATTCCATCGCCTTGGCGTCGAGATTCTTCAGCTTGATCACGATCGGCGTGTCGGCGGGTGCTGATATCTCGGCCGGCGTGAACTTCTTGTCCTTGTAGCTCAGCTGGATTTCGGTCGCGCTCTGCGCGTTCGCAGGCGCGGTGGCGGCAACAGCAAGCATAGCAACGGCGGCAAACATGGAAGAAAGCATACGCGGGAGGGACATGTCGGTTCTTTCAATGAGGGCTGACGATACCGGGGATGGCATACGCTGGCGGATACCGTGCCGTGAAGGGGCAAAAAGACCGACTAGCTTGGAGTCGTTCTAAAGCACTGATTGGAGTCGTTCTAAATCGCGCGATCAGCCCGGCGCGCCGTCGATCATGCGCGCGGCAACGCGGTCGCGCCGGACAAAATGATGCCACAGCGCCGCCAGCAAATGGATCACGATCAAGGCCAGCAGCACATAGGCAAAGGTGATGTGACGATCCTCCCAGGCCTGCGCCGCCGCCTTGTCCGGCGAGGTGATCTGCGGAACGCGAAACAGCCCGAACCAATCGGAATAGTCCGGCGTGTGTGCGCCCGAATGCGCCCAGCCCAGCACCGCCACGAGGATGGTGACGGCATAGAGCGCGCCATGGCTGATGCGCGCCGCGATCCGTGACCAGCGCGGCGAACTTGAAGGCAGCGCCGGCGTCGGATTGAGGCCGCGCCAGACCAGACGGAGCACCATCAGGAGCAGCAGCGCATAGCCGATATCGGCGTGGATCGAGCGATAGAAAAACCGGTCCGGCCGCGCCGGAAAATGGTTCATCCACCAGCCAAAGGCGATCATGCCCAAAATGGTGATGCCGAGGATCCAGTGAAAGGCGCGCGCCAGCGTCCCCCAGCTCGATGCCGTGTTCCGTATCATGTCGCGCTTAGCCTCCGGCCCGTCCGATTCCCCGCGCCACAGCGGGCGTATCGGCGTCTGCGGCGGCCCGCCCTGATAGCTTTCCGCCCTTGCCAAGGCGATTTGAATTATTCCAAATTAGTTTGCCTCCGGCGAGGGTTCAGTGACGGGCCGCCGGGGCCTTCAAAACGACGGCAAAACAACTGAATCGTAACCGCGGATCGGCTAAAGTCAGGCGTGGCAACGGTTCCAACGATTCTCGTCTTCGACTCCGGCCTTGGCGGGCTGACGGTGTTGCGTGAGATCGTGGGCAGCAGGCCCGACGCGCGTTACGTCTATGTCGCCGACGACGCGTTTTTCCCCTATGGCCACCATAGCGAGGAAGAGATCATTGCCCGCGTGGTGCCGCTGGTCGGCGAATTGATCGCAGCCCACAGCCCCGATCTGGTCGTGATCGCCTGCAACACCGCCTCCACGCTCGTGATGTCGCATCTGCGCCAAGCCTACAGCGTGCCGTTCGTCGGCACCGTGCCCGCGATCAAGCCGGCCTGTGCGTCTTCGAAGACCCGGCGCGTCTCGGTGCTCGGCACCAAGGGCACGGTCAAACGCGAATACACGCGCAAACTGATCGATGATTTCGCGCAAGGTTGTGAAGTGACGCTGGTGGGTTCGGGCGAACTCGCGGCGCTGGCCGAATCCGCACTCAGCGGCAACGAGGTCAGTGACGCCGATATTGCGGCCGAACTCGCCCCCTGCTTCGTCGGCGCCGGCGATACCGCCCGCACCGACACCGTGGTGCTGGCCTGCACGCATTATCCGCTGCTGCTTGATCGCCTGATAAAACTGGCGCCGTGGCCGGTCGACTGGATCGACCCCGCGCCCGCGATCGCCCGGCGCGTCGTCGACCTGCTCGGCGGTCCCGGCCACGAAGCCGACAAGGCCGGCGCCGAGATGATTTTCACCTCGAAGCGGCCGCACACGCTGAGCCAGGCGTTGATGCCGTTTTTCGGCGGACGCGTGCCGGCGTAACGACCGCCGTCATTGCGAGCGCAGCGAAGCAATCCACCTCACCGCGAAAAGAAAGAATGGATTGCTTCGCTGCGCTCGCAATGACGAATATCTTCGCTGCGTTCCCTGGATGATGCGTAGGGAGCGTAGATCAGGGGGCTACGCCAAGCGCCTTCAGTTCGGCAATAGCGGCTTCCCACTCGTTGAAACCGTGTGGGCACTCGCTTGCCGCCAGACGGAAAAGCCGCGTTGCTTCATCTTTCAACCCCTTCGTCAACGAAAGCTCCGCACTGTAGAAATTCGCCTCGCAAACCTGGCCCTTCTTTTTGGTGGCGTCCGGATTGTCTGCGGCAGCTAGCACAGCAGCAGGCGTCATCTGGTCCATGAACAGTTTGATGACTGGCGCCGGCCAGACGGTCATGTCGATCCGGGAACTGGTTTGCGCCAGACGGCTCGGCAGATTGTTGCGCCGAGCGGCGATATCGGCCCACAGCGCGACATAGGGATCTTCGGCCGCATTCGCACTCGCCTGGTTGAAATCGGCCAGCGCCTTTTCGACCGAGCCGGCAAAAAGATATGAACGCGCGCGAGCAAAGTAGGCCAAAGCGGATTTCGAATTGAGCCGGACGGCCTCATTGTAGTCAGCGGTAGCGCGGCCGAAGTCGCCCTTGTTGCTGAAGACGTCGCCTCGACCGACGAAGGCCCTGCCCGATTTCGGATTGAGCCGGATCGCCTCATCGTAGTCGGAGATGGCGCGGCGGAGGTCGCCCCTGACGCGATAAGCCAGACCTCGACCGGTGAAGGCGCCGGCATCTTCGGGATCGATCCGGATCGCCGCGCTATGGTCGGCGATGGCGCTGATGTCATCGCCCTTTTCGAGAAAGGCGCGGGCGCGATGGTTGAGGGCCATGGCCGATTGGGGGTCGAGCTGGATCGCCTCGCTGTAGTCGGCGATGGCGCGACCGTTGTCGCCCTTGTCGCCGAAGGCGATGCCTCGACCGATGATAGGCCCTGGCGTGTTTGGGATCGAGCCGGATCGCCTCATTGTAATCGGCGATGGCGCGGTCATTGTCGCCCTTGTCGTGGTAGGCGCTGCCCCGATTTTGAAAGGCCCTGGCGAATGCGGGATCGAGCCGGATCGCCTCGGTCTGGTCGGCGATGGCGCGATCGTAGTCGTCCTTGTCGCTGAAGGCGTTGCCTCGATTGCTGAAAGCCATGGCCAATTTGGGATCGAGCCGGATCGCCTCATTGTAGTCGGCGATGGCGCGGTCGTTGTCGCCCCGTTCGTTATAGGCGGCACCTCGATTGTTGAACGCCATGGCCAGTTTGGGATCGAGCCGGATCGCCTCGTTCAGGTCGGCCATGGCGCGGTCGCTGTCGCCCTTGGCGCGGTAAGCGGCCGCCCGATTATTGTAGTAGGCCGCCAGATCGCGTCCTTTCCATTTCCCCGACTTGATGCCCTGGGTGCAGGCAATGATCGACGCCTCGGGGTCTTGCGCGGAATCGCACGGGTTGTCAGCGGCGGCTGAACAACTCAGGAATATCGTGGCGGCAACAAGCGCGCTCCAAAATCTGCAATCCGTGCGGCGCATGCGATCTCCCTGAGCGAACTTTGGTATCCCGGGATAAGTATCAGTATTTGCCGTTCTGGTTCACGGCCTTCGCGCACATCGGGTCATCACGGCTGACCGCAACCACGACACGTGACCGGCGTCACGGTGGCGGCGATAGCGTTGAACCAATGTGACCGCACCAGCGACTGGACGGTCCACGCTGGCTTCAATGGAGACGACAATGAACAAGACCACGATCAACGCATTCGCTGCCAGGAACGCGAACGACGAATTGTCCGCCGAGGAACTCGACGCGGTGTCATCAGGCGATATCAAGATCATCAAGATATTCGGCCACACGGTGACGGGCGGCGATGTCGTCTCCGCAGCCAAGTGGGTGTGGCACAAGCTGTTCTGATCACGTCCGAAGCGAAATGGCAGGCACGGCGCGATGGCGCCGTGTCAGCCCTGCGGGCCCTACGTTTTGATCGATAGCAATGGAAAACAATATCCCGCCCTAGGTTGCGGAAACCTCCAGGAAACGCCTTGCGGGCTAACCTATCCGGGGCCGCGCGGATGGTGCTGCGCCGGTTTCATCGTACAGCAGGTCTTTCTCGTTGCGCAGGTGCAGGGAACGGCCTATTTGCCGAAGTCCATGGGTGGAGGGACGAGGTTGGGAGGATTATACAGCAGGGGCGGCTCATACCAGAGATTCGAACCGTCCAAATGGGGAGGGTTTCCGGTTAACCTCCCGTAGATCAAGCAACCCGACGGGCAAGTCGCTTCCGATTTGCGGAATACATGTCAAGCCCCAAAATAAAAAATATTTCGCTTTTCCAGAAATGCGAAGCGTGGCATATGATCGTCATCCCGTCCCGACCAGAGGGGCGTCGCGTCGTCACGAACGAGGGACGGGTTGCGATGGACGCGGAAGTGCCCTTGACGAAAGGCACGGAAGCGTACGGCAAAGACGTGTGGTCCTGACGCCCCGATGCTGGCGTCAAGCTCTTGCGTAAGTCCGCACGGGCGACGGTGACAACGAGCTCGGCCCGACCGGGGAGATCACGTTATAAGCCGTAAAGCCATTGCGCAGGGAATGTCGGATGTTCTCCGCTGCCCTGTATGCTCATGCGCGCACTTCTCACTACCAATGCGCATGAGACCTCGGGTGCAGCGCGCATCCGGCATTCCCTGCGCCCTCTGGATTTTTGGAGGGCGGGAAGTTACTGGCAACCTCGGGCGCAATAGCGCCGCGAGAATGCGAAGGTGTGCTTATAGTTTTTCGTCGTCCCGGCGAACGCCGGACCCATACGCCGCGGCCTATCAATGAGAGCGCCGGCGTCAGAGACCTTCTGCAACAAGAACCGCCGCGGAGTATGGGTCCGGCGTTCGCCGGGACGACAGCGGTGGATGGGGCCTCACCATCGCACATCGTTGCGAGAAACGACCTGCACGCGTAAACAGCCATCGAGCAAACCGGCCAGGCCGCCGCCCTACCCGCCCAACGGAGTTTTGCAATTGACCTCCGCACACCCACTCCCCTCAACCGTCTGCGCCAGCAATGGCGCGAGAAGCGACCGACCTTCGGCGCGATCGCGACCATTCCGAGCATCCAGACCGTGCAGATCATGGCGCGGTCCGGGATGGACTGGATCATCGTCGACCTCGAACACGGGCCGATCGATCTCGGAAGCGCGCATGCGATGATCACGGCCACGGCTGGAACACCCTGCGTGCCGATGGTGCGGATTGCCGCCAACGAGCCCTGGCTGGCGAAGGCGCCGATGGATCTTGGCGCGCTCGGCATCAATTTTCCGATGATCTGCAGCCCGTGCCGACGCCGAAAAGGCGGTGCGCAGCGTGCGCTATCCGCCGAAGGGTGACCGGCTGTGGGGCCCGTTTCACGCGCCGTTCCGCTGGGGCGTGTCGATGCCGGACTACATGGCGACCGCGGATGACGATATGATCTGCATGATCACCATCGAGCATGTCGAGGCGGTCAACCGCATCGACGAGATCATGGCTACTCCCGGCATCGATCTCGCCGTGATCGGCCCGGGCGATCTCGCCACCTCCATCAACAAACGCGGCCTGCCTGACGATCCGGAAGTGGTCGCGCTGATGCAGCGCGCCGAGGAAGGCATTTTGAAAAGCGGCGTGCCGATCGGCGGCGTCGCGCGAACCGCCGAACAGGCCAACGCCATGATCGAGCGCGGCTACTTAGCACTGGCGCTCGGCTTCGACTGGTCGCTGTTCCAGCGCGGCATCGCCGCGAGTTTTGCCGGGATCAAGCGCTGTACTTAGTACCATCAATTTTTCCCGCGCTTTTCCCGCTTCGCCCGCGCTGCTAATCTCACCCCACAAAGCATCATCATCAGGGAGATAAAAACATCATGATCAAGAAAATTCTGCTCGGCCTCACCGTGGTTGCGTTCGCCGGCGCCGGGATCGCGCTTGCCCAACAAAGCGGCATCAAACGAACCCCGTTGCAAAAGCTCGATTTCCCGGCCGGCTACAACACCGTCACCGCGATCGCGGAAGTGCCCGCAGGTGGAGCCGCGGGCCGCCACACCCACCCAGGCGCCGAAACCGGCTACGTGCTCGAGGGCGAACTGGAACTGGTGATCGACGGCCAGCCGCCCATGAAGATCAAGGCCGGCGAATCCTACCAGATCCCGGAAGGGGCGATCCACGACGCCAAGGCCGGTGACAAACCCTTCAAAGTACTGGGGGTTTACATCGTAAAAGCAGGCGAACCGCTGGCCAAGCCGGCACCATAAGGCTGGCGTCAAGCCGGCCGGTTCGTGCTACATCAGGGGCTGGCGGGCCGGACATTTTCGGGCCGCCGATGGCTGATCTTTTGATTGAGGAAATTTGAGCAGCGATGCGCGGAACGGTTCGAAAAATCTCACTGCCGCGCCGTCTCGTCGCTGATCTCATGCACGCGTCGATCCGCGTGCCCTTTGTTTCGCTGGCCCGCCCGCTCTCGATCCGCAACCTTTCGGAGGCCCGCAGCCAGGCCGCGCAACGGCCGGGCTGGGCGGCGATCTTCGTCAAGGCGTTCGCCCTCGTTGCCAGGGAAGAGCCGGTGCTGCGGACGCTCTACGTCAAGTGGCCACGGCCCGCGTTCTATGAACTGCCGCGCAGCGTTGCGATGGTGGCGATCGCCCGCGTCGAGGACGGCCAGGATTGGGTGTTGCCGGAGAAAGTCACCGCGCCCGACGAAATGACGCTCGCCGCCATCGACGCAGCGATCCGCCATGCCAAGGAGGCGCCGATCGAGCAGGTGACGGCGTTCCGCAGGATCCTGCGCACGACAAGGCTGCCGCTGCCGCTGCGCCGGCTGTTCTGGGCGATCGGGCTGAATTTCGGCCGCCAGCGCGCCAATTATTTCGGCAGTTTTGGCGTCACGTCAGTGGCCGCCTATGGCGCCGGCGAACTCCATGCCATCAGCCCGGGACCGTTCGTGCTGAGCTACGGGGTGGAAAACCCTGACCAGTCCATCGACGTCGTGCTGCGCTGGGACCACCGGATCACTGACGCCGCCCCGATCTCCAGGGTCCTGAACCGGCTGGAACAGGTGCTGAACACCGAAATCGCAGCCGAATTGCGGGCGAATCGGCAGCAAATCGAGCCGAAACCGGTGAGAGCGGTGGCGACTTGACCGTTTTGGCGTCATTCCGGGGCGGCGCGTCAGCGCCGAGCCCGGAATCTCGAGATTCCGGGTTCAATGCTTCGCATTGCCCCGGAATGACGGCCTGTTTCGTTTGACAGAACGGCGCTTTCTCCCTAATACCCCGCTTGCTCGCGGGCCGTTTTCGGCCCGCGTTGCGTTTCGCGACCCGTGGTCCTCTTTGAAGCTTTTGAGGCGGACCTGTCGGCACCGGGAAGTTCCCGGCGCACAGGAGGGCGCGTTTCCTCAAATCTCAAACCGTCAGAGGACGCGATGACCAAGCGCAGTGAGGCGAAGTACAAGATCGATCGCCGTATGGGCCAGAATATCTGGGGCCGCCCCAAGAGCCCCGTGAACCGCCGTGAATACGGCCCCGGCCAGCACGGCCAGCGCCGCAAGGGCAAGCTCTCCGACTTCGGCGTGCAGCTCCGCGCCAAGCAGAAGCTCAAGGGCTATTACGCCAACATTTCCGAGCGCCAGTTCCACGGCATCTATGTCGAGGCCGGCCGCATGAAGGGCGACACCGGTGAAAACCTGATCGGCCTCCTGGAGCGCCGTCTCGACACCGTGGTCTATCGCGCGAAATTCGTCGCTACCATGTTCGCCGCGCGTCAGTTCATCAACCACGGCCACATCAAGGTGAACGGCCGCCGCGTCAACATTTCGAGCTACAAGGTGAAGCCGGGTGACCTCGTCGAGGTGAAGGAATCTTCCAAGCAGCTCACCCCGGTTCTGGAAGCGATCCAGCTCGGCGAGCGCGATGTGCCCGACTACGTCGAGGCCGATCACAGCAAGATGACGGCAAAGTACGTCCGCATCCCCGCCCTGTCGGACGTGCCGTTCGCGGTGCAGATGGAGCCGCATCTGATCGTCGAATTCTATTCGCGCTGACGCCTGCGCATTTTCGAGCTATCAAAGGCCCCGGTATCACCGGGGCCTTTTTCCTTTCGGGGGACAACATGCGCTTGAGCGACTGTCACAACTTCCATGACTTCCGAAAGCTGGCGCAAGCGGCGCCTGCCCGGCCCGATCTTCAACTACATCGACGGCGCGGCCGACGACGAGGCCACCTATCGCCAGAACACCGCGAGCTTCGAGCGCTGCGATCTCGTGCCCAACGTGCTGCGCGGCGTCGAGCGACATCGACATGTCGGTGACGGTCATGGGCCAGAAGCTGGCGATGCCGGTCTATTGCTCGCCGACCGCGCTGCAGCGGCTGTTCCACCATACACGGCGAGCGCGCGGTCGCGGCGGCCGCGGCAAAGTACGGCACGATGTTCGGCGTCTCCTCGCTCGGCACCGTCAGCCTCGAGGAAGTGCGCAAGGCGCACGACACGCCGCAGGTCTATCAGTTCTATTTTCACAGGGATCGCGGCCTCAACCGCGCCATGATGCAGCGCGCCAAGGAAGCCGGCGTCGAGGTCATGATGCTGACGGTGGACAGCATCACCGGCGGAAACCGCGAACGCGATCTGCGCACCGGCTTTTCGATTCCCTTCAAGCTGACGCTCGGCGGCATGCTGCCAGTTCGCGATCAAGCCGATGTGGGGCATCAACTACGTCACGCATGAGAGCTTCAAGCTGCCGCAACTGGACGAGCATGTCGACATGAGCGGCGGCGCGATGTCGATCGGCCGCTACTTCACCGAGATGCTCGACCCTTCGATGACCTGGGACGACGTCGCCGAGATGGTCAGGCAGTGGAACGGGCAGTTCTGCCTCAAGGGCATCATGTCGGTGGACGGACGCCAAACGCGCCGTCGAGATCGGCTGCACCGGCATCGTGCTGTCCAACCATGGCGGCCGGCAGCTCGACGGCTCGCGCGCGGCGTTCGATCAGCTGGCCGAGATCGTCGATGCCGTCGGCGACCGGATCGACGTGATCATGGACGGCGGCGTCCAGCGCGGCACGCATGTGCTGAAGGCACTGTCGCTCGGCGCCAAGGCCGTCGGCGTCGGACGCTTCTATCTCTTTCCTCTCGCCGCAGCCGGCCAGGCCGGCGTCGAGCGGGCGCTCGGCCTGATGCGGGCCGAGATCGAGCGCGGCATGAAGCTGATGGGCTGCACATCGATCGACCAATTGTCACGCGAAAACCTGCGGTTCAGATAATCCCGTCCCCCTGATCACGCCAAAAAAACACCGAGAGCCCGCCATGACCTATATCCCTGCCCGGCCCGATCCCAAGGCAACGCCTGTCCGCATCAACCTGTTGTCGGACACCCAGACGCGCCCGACGCCGGCAATGCGCGAGGCGATGGCCCGGGCCGAGGTCGGCGACGAACAGGTCGGCGACGATCCGACCGTCAACCTGTTGTGCGATCGCGTCGCCGAACTGCTCGGCAAGGAAGCCGCCGTGTTCATGCCCTCGGGCACCATGTGCAACGTCACGGCGACATTGAGCTGGTGCCGGCCGGGCGACGAGATTTTGGCGCATGCCAGCGCCCATATCATCGCCCGCGAAGGTGGCGCGCATGCCGCCCTCGGCGGCTTCCAGATCACGCCGCTGGCCGGCGACGACGGACAATTCTCGCCGGAGACGTTTCGCGCAGCGCTGCACCCGCGCTCGCGCTACCAGCCGCCGCAGACCATGGTCAGCGTCGAGCAGACCGCCAATATCGGCGGCGGCACGATCTGGAAGAAGGCAGCCCTCGATGAGGTCGCAAAGATCGCCAAGGCCAACGGCCTCGTCACCCACATGGACGGCGCGCGGCTGCTCAATGCCTGCGTCGCGTCCGGAATTTCCGCCCGCGACATGGCGGCGGGATGGGATTCGGCCTGGATCGATTTCTCCAAGGGGCTAGGCGCGCCGATCGGCGGCGCGATCGCCGGCTCGCGCGAGTTCATCGACACTGTCTGGCGCTGGAAGCAACGATTGGGCGGTTCGATGCGGCAGTCCGGCATTTGCGCGGCGGCCTGCGTCTACGCGCTCGACCACCACGTCGACCGCCTCGCCGACGATCACGCCAATGCCCGGGCGCTGGCCCGCGGCCTGTCGCAGATCAACGGCATCGAGGTGCAGCAGCCGGAAACCAATCTGGTGTTCTTCAAGCCTGATGGCGCCGGCGTCCCCGGCAACAGGCTGGTCGAGGCCCTTGGCAAGCGCGGCGTGTTCCTGGCGATGATGGACGACCGGATTCGCGCCTGCACCCATCTCGACGTGACGGCCGCGGAGATCGAGGAAACGGTCGGCCTGGTGCGCGAGATCGTGCGCGGGGCATAACCCCGCGCAGAACCGTTCCTAGGCCGCGACGTTGGCGAGGAAGCGATCGACGGAGTGACGCAGGTCGGCGGCTTGACGCGACAGGTCCTTGGCCGTGGTCAGCACGAGATCGGCGGAGCGGTTGGTGTCTTCGCTCGCCGCAGCGGTTCCTGCGATGCTTTGGGCGACGCTCGCCGTTCCCGCGGCCGCCTGTCCGATGTTGCGGGATATCTCGTTGGTCGCCGCGTTTTGCTGGCTCACCGCGTCGGCGATCGTTGCCGTAAAGCTGTCGATGTCCTTCATGATGGCGGCAATCGCGCCGACATTGTCGACGGCCTGCCGGGTCGCCGACTGCACTTCGGCGATCTGCGAGGAGATCTCCTCGGTGGCTTTTGCGGTCTGGATCGCCAGCGCCTTGACCTCGGAGGCGACCACCGCAAAGCCGCGGCCGGCTTCGCCGGCGCGTGCCGCCTCGATCGTCGCGTTAAGCGCCAGCAGGTTGGTCTGGCCGGCAATGGTGCGAATAAAGCCGACCACCTCATCGATGTGCTTCGCCGAATTTGCCAGCGCGCCCATGGTCTCATTGGCGACGCTGGCCATGCCGGTCGCGCGCTGCACGATCGTGGTGGCGTCGTGGATCTGGCCCTTGATCGCCTGAACGGATTCGCCGAGCTGGCTGGTGGCGGTTGCAACCGTCTGCACGTTGTTGGACGTCGCATCCGCGGTTGAGGCCGTCTCGGCCGATTGTTCGCCCGCCGCCCGGGCAATGGATGACAGTGTCTCGGCGGTCTCGGTCAATTCGCCCGTCATGCGGTCGGTATTGCTGAGGACCGATGTGACGCTGGAGCGGAAGGTCTCGATTTCGGCTTCGATACGCTGACGCCGGCTGACCTGCTCGGCATGAGTGAGGTCCTTGGACGACTTAAGCTTCAGCTCTTCGTCCGCACGCGCCTTCAGGTTGGCCTGCATGACTGCAAGGGACTTCAGAAGGCGGCCGAGTTCGTCGCGTCGCCGCATGTTGATCTGGTCGGTGAAGTTTCCAGCAGCAACTCGTTCGGCGATCCGCATCGCCGCGGAAATCGGTTTGCTCATGGAGTAAGAGAAAGCAATCGCCAGCAACAATCCAATCAGCGCGGTACCGATGGCTATCCCCAACAGGGTGGTGCGCGCGGCGGCAACGCTTGCCTCCGCCTCGGTACGGTACTCGAAGCCAAAGGCGGCGACGATCTCGACGAGATCATCCAGCGCGGCAATAGCCTCGTCGCCCTTCTGCGCCAGCGAGTAATTGGTCGCAATCTCGGTCTGTCCACCGGGCGTCGGCTTCAGGATCTTCAGCCCCTCGTCCGACCATGTCCGAATCCGGCTCTCGGCCTGCATCAGAGCCGCCTTTGCATTCGGGCTCTGCACCCGGTCCTGGACGACCTTCAAATCCTCGAAAATGCTGCTGCGCACCTTTTCAAATTTGGCAACCGTGTCACTAGATGCGCCTTCGACGAGGCCGCGCTGCATGATGAAGCGGGCTTCGTTGAGCGAAGCATGCGCCGAACGCGCATGATTGATCCCCATCAGCGGGCCGTCGTACAGACGCACGACGAGGTCGCCGGACGTCGAGATGCCTCGGATCCCGTAATAGGCCAGCCCGCAGGCCAGCACGATCAGGATGCTGAATACACCGAAAATCTTGTAACGAATCGACATCAGAAATCTCCGGTGACCTTGCCCTGAGGGACTAGTCCGTAACCTTGACCATCAGTTTCATGCGCGGGTGGATCGCGCAGATCACCTGCACGTCGCCGGCTTCCTTGAACGTCACATCGGTCGAGGAGCCGGGAGCCTGAGATCCGAGGTTGAACTCGTTGCCCTTGCTGGTCGAAATGATGTTATGCGGCACGGTGTCGTCGTTCACGAAGGTGAGCGCTTCGCCCTTCTTGACGCTGATATTGTCGGGCCCGAACACGCGGCCCTGCTGGTGAATCATCTGGTTGGCGGCTAGCGCCCCGGCCGACAGGCCGGCGGAGATGACGAGAACGAGAACGGCTAGGCTGCGCATCGGAAATTCCTGGTGTTGTGAAGTTGGCAATTTAGCGAGGGAGTGCCGGCACCGCGGTTGGGCTGAGATTGCTGGTCAGGGTGTTCAGGAAAGCCACCAGATCGGTCTTCTCCTGCGACGTGAGACCGAGAGGTTTCATCAGATCGGAACGGCTTGGCCGGTCAACGCCGCCGCGGTCATAATGGTCGATGACGGCTTCGAGCGTCGCGATCGATCCGTCGTGCATGAAGGGACCCCGGCGCGCGATCTCGCGCAATCCCGGCGTCTTGAAAGCGTGCGCCATCTTGATGACACCAGGCACGAACTCGCCGCGCCCGATATCCTTGCTCGGCAGGCCGATGTCCTGGAAACCGTCATTGGTGAAATTCCAGCCCTCGTGGCAGGACGAACACATCGCCTTGGTGTTGAAGACGGCAAAGCCGCGCTTGGCCTCCTCGGAGATCGCCTTCTCGTTGCCTTCGATCCAGGCATCGAACGGTGCGCGCTCGGAGACGACAGTACGTTCATAGGTTGCGATCGCCTTGGCGAGCGTCGTGGACTTCATGCCCTCGCTCGGAAACGCCGTGGCGAACAACGGCTTGTATTCCGGAATCGATGTGAGGCGTTCCATCAGCTTCTCGATCGGCATATTCATTTCGCCGGGAGACTGAATCGGACCGAGCGCCTGCTCCTCGAGATTGGCGAGCCGTCCATCCCACATGAAGATCGCGCCCCACGCGGCGTTGACGATGGTCGGCGAACGCCGGCCGAGTTTCGCCATGCCGTGACCGACACCGACCGCAAGGCCATCACCCCAGCCGAAGCCCGGGCTGTGACAGCTGGCGCAAGACTGCGCCGAGGTCACCGAAAGGCGGGTGTCGAAATAGAGCTTCTTGCCGAGCGAAAATTTCTCAGGCGTGTAGGGATTTTCCTTGGGAAACGGGATCGACGCCGGCCGCTTGTAGAGCGCCTTCATCGCATCGATTCCGGCCTGCGCTTTCTGGCCGAGATCGACCCGGCGGGTCTCACCGACCAGCGCCGCACCGAGGCTCGAGTTTGCGAGCCCGAACAAACCAAGCGCGGTCGTGGCAAGGACCGTTCCGGAGAGAATCAATCGACCATAGCCGAAGCCAAGCATGCTGCACCTTTGAAGACGAGCCCGTTGGTCGGACCGAAATTATTAAATCAACAACGATGCATCCTAGGGAGCGTTGGTTAATCAACTCCCTTCGACGGTCACGTAGAAATACGGAAATTCCGACACGGATGCTGCACGGCCCGGCGCGCTTATTTCAGCAACGCCTGATAGATCAGCGTCTTCAATGCAAGCTGGATGCGGCCGCGCTGCGACGGAGTCTGCACCATGAAGATCGCGAACATGTCATCCTTGGGATCGATGAAGAAGAACGTACCGGCGACGCCATCCCAGCGGTATTCGCCCAGCGGCCATGAGGTGCTCGGCGGCACCGATGTCCTCACCGCGAAGCCAAGACCGAAGCCGCTGGTCGCGCCGGGATAGTACGCATAGTCGCGCCCGATTGCTGTTTCGGGGCCGATATGATCCGACGCCATCAGTGCGACGGTTTCGGGTTTGAGGTAGCGCCGGCCCTGATACGTCCCGCCATCGAGCAGCATCTGTGCAAAGCGCGCGTAGTCACCGACCGTACCGACCAGCCCTGCCCCGCCGGACTCGGCCTTTCGCGGCTGCAGCGGATTGCGGATCTCGGTGGTCTGACTGATCATGCGGTCGTCCGGCATCGGTTCAGCGACGCGCGGCCGTTTCGCCTCGTCATGGACGTAGAATTCGGTCTCACTCATACCAAGCGGATCGAGCAGTCGCTCCTTCTCGAACTGGAACAAACTTTTTCCCGACGCGATCTCGATCACGCGTCCGAGCACGTCGGTCGAATGGCCGTAATCCCACTGCGTGCCTGGCTGCTCGGCCAGCGGCAGCTCTGCAATTTGCGCCGCGAATTCGGCATTGGTCAGATCGCGACTGAAGAGGTCATGCGCGGCATAGGATTTACGCACGAGGTTCCCGCCAATGTAGCCATAGGTAAGGCCCGACGTGTGACGCAACAGATCCTTGATCGTGATCGGACGCTCGAGCGGCTCCCGCACCAGCGTCACCGCGCCGTCGGGCCCGCGCTTTTCCACGCCGACCTCGATGCCGGCGAAGGCCGGGATGAATTTGGAGACGGAATCGTCGAGTCCCAGCTTGCCGTCTTCCACCAGCATCATGGCGGCAACCGAGGTGATCGGCTTCGACATCGAATAGAGGCGGAAGATCGTATCCGCGGTCATCGGCAAACTGGTCGCGATATCGCGGACGCCGAAATTCTCGAAATAGACCGGTTTGCCGTGCTGCTGGATCAGCAGGATCGCGCCCGGGATTTTTCCGGTCGCGATCTCGTTGCGGACATAGTCACCGACGCGATCGAGCCCTTCGCGCGAAAAACTCCCCGCCACCGGCGTCGCGGATTCGGCGCGCGCCGGACGTGGCCAGCCATTGACGAGCGCAATCGCGAGTACCGCGGCGATCAGGCCACAGGTCGCGAGAGCATCAATTTTCCATCGCTTCATAGATCAGCCGCTTGAGGGTGCTCTGGACCCGCTGCCGTTCGCTCGGCGTCTGTTCCAGCAACACGAAGAACATCTCCTGCTTGCGGTCGACCACGAAATAGCAGCCGGAGGCGCCGTCCCATTTCAGCTCGCCAAGCGATCCCGGCGGTGGCGGCTTGCCGTTGCCGGGATCGGTGCGCAACGCCAGACCGAGCCCGAAACCAAAACCGTCGCCGGGGAAATAGAAATAATCCCGCGCAACGCCGGAATCCTTGCCGATATGGTCCTTCGTCATCAGTTCGAACGTTTGCGGGCTGAGATAGGTCTTGCCCTCGAACGTTCCGCCATTGAGCAGCATCGTCACAAAGCGCGAAAAATCCGACATGGTCGAGACCATGCCGCCGGTGGCCGATTCCCACTTTCTACGAACCTCGGTCCTGTACTCGCGACCGACCCGGAAATCACTGTCATTCGGCACCGGCTGGGCAAGGAGTTTCAACTTGTCCGGCTCGGTGACAAAGAAACGGGTATCGTCCATGCCGAGCGGATCAAGCAACTTTTCCCGCTCGATCTCCAGCAGGGATTTTCCGGAGACGATCTCCATCACCCGCCCCAATATGTCGGTGGAATGGCCGTATTGCCAGAGCGCACCCGGCTGGTTGTGCAACGGCAGCTTGGCGATCCGCTCGGCAAATTCGGCGAGATCGAAATCGCCCGCATAGAGGTCAGCTTCCTTGTAGGCCTTGCGGACCAGACTGTCGCCGTAGAAGCCGTAGGTGATGCCGGAGGAATGACGCAACAGATCGAGGATGGTGATGGGCTGGGTCATTGGCACCAGTTCGAGCGTCTTGGTGCCGTCATCGGCTTTTTTCTCTACGCCAACTTTGACGTTCGCGAAGGAAGGAATGTATTTCGAAAGCGGATCGTCGAGCTTGATCTTGCCATCCTGGACCAGTTGCATCGCCACAACTGACGTGATCGCCTTGGTCAACGAAGACAGGCGGAAGATGGTTTTGTCCGATACCGGCGTCTTCGACACCACATCCTGTACGCCGAAGGTTTCGTGAAAGACCGTCTTTCCCTTCTGCTGGATCAGGACGTTCGCACCTGAGATCTTGCCGGTTGCAACCTCATTGCGGAAGAACTCGCCGACCTTGGCAAGCTTGTCCTGGTTGAAATGCGCGCCGGCGGGAATGTCGAAAGTGCCTTCGGCGATTGCCGGCGGCATCGCGCCCAGCACCATCGCGCCGCAGGCGAGCGCGCACCAGACTTGACGTGATTTCATCAGATCCCTCCCCGGAATTCACCGGAAGTGTAGCGGGCGCCTCGCCGTCGGCACAAGGGCCAGCGAGGGTGTCCAGCACGGCTTCAGGTCAGGTCTTTGGACATCGCGTCATCACAGGAGCAGCCAATCCCGTTTTCGTCGACTTTCCATCCTGCATGCCATAAACACCCTTCTCGTCCCTGACGGATACCGGGTGAAATTGATCCGCATTGTCCTTGGCGTAACGGCTCGTAATGACGTGCGACAATGCCTTGTATTCCGTGACCAGTTCGATATCGCCACCGTCGGTGATACTTGCTGCAATCACCTTGTTCTCGTCCCGCGTCCAGGTGTCCCGCCGTAGCAACAGGGAAGCCCCAGACATCACATAGCGATAATACGGGTTCTCGTTTGACGGACGCGCCTGACAGTCCACGGCCCAGTTTCCAAGCAGACCCCAGTCAGCCGCTACATCGACCGGGATGCGCTCGGCGGCCGTTACAACGCTCGAGACCATGCTCGCCGGCAATGCGAGGAAGACGCTGATGCATGCGGCTGTCAGATGAAAAAATCGAACCTGCATCGCGTCGCGCTCTCCGACCTGGTCCGCGAAGTTTAGCGGCTGCGCGTCATCAATCAAGGGCTGCCGAAGGCGGCGAGTACATCCTCATGCAGCCGGGCGCTGTCGCGGGAGAAGCAGCAGAAGATGACTTTTGTCACGCTCGTAGCCGCGGCCAACGCCTCGGCCACTGTTGCGACGGCGATACCGGCGGCGCGGTCGGCGGGGAAGCGATAGACGCCGGTGGAGATCGCGGGATACGCCAGCGAAGAAAGCGCATTGGCGTGAGCCAGCTCGAGCGCGCGGCGATAGCAGGAGGAAAGCAGTTCGTCTTCGCGATCATTGCCGCCGTGCCAGACCGGACCGACGGCATGGATCACGTACTTGGCCGAGAGCCGATATCCGCGCGTGATTTTGGCATCGCCGGTCGCACAGCCATGGAGCGCGCGGCATTCGGCAAGCAGCTCAGGCCCGGCGCCCCGATGGATCGCGCCATCGACGCCGCCGCCTCCCAGCAACGACGAGTTCGCGGCGTTGACGATGGCGTCAACGCGCAATGTGGTGATGTCGGCAACAATGACTTCCAGCCGCGCCTTGCCGATCAGGCACGCGCCCGAGCTCAGGCCGACGCCGCCGCGTTGACGGTTACACCCTTGTCGGCGAACAGCTGCTGCAATTCACCAGCCTGGAACATCTCGCGGATGATGTCGCAGCCGCCGACGAACTCGCCCTTGACGTAGAGCTGCGGAATCGTCGGCCAGTTGGAATAGTCCTTGATGCCGTTGCGCAGGTCGGCGAACTCCAGAACGTTCAGGCCCTTGTAGCCGACGCCGACGTGATCGAGGATCTGCACCACCTGCCCCGAGAAACCGCACTGCGGAAATTGCGGGGTACCCTTCATGAACAGCACGACGTCGTTCGACTTCACTTCATTGTCGATGAATTGCTCGATGCTCATATTCGCTTCCTTTTGCGGCATGGCCCCCTGCGGCTTGCCTTCCGGGCGGCTCATCCGATTTAACCCGATACTTGGCCATATATGTAGCCCAAACCGTTGTGCATCCAAAGTAAAATGGCGAGGAGCTGGCATGCGCGGGCCCGATGCGGGCCCCAAATGGCAGGATATGTCATAGTCTGATGGCATCAATATCATAGCGGTGGGAGGCTTTTATCCCGGGCAGGAACCCCTATTTAGGACGGACTGTCCGTCAGGAACCTGTCTGCCAGGGAAACGTTCTCTCCCGAACCGGAGCTACCAGTGACGAAATCAGTAACCGCCGCGGCCGAGTTGGCCACCCCGAACCCGTCACTTTTTTCCGATTCCGGCACCCTCGCCCAGCGACTGGTCGATGCCTATCTGGCCGTCCGGGATGAGACCGAACGGCGGGCCGCGCCTCTCAGTGCCGAGGACCAATTGATCCAGTCGATGCCGGACGCGAGCCCGGCGAAGTGGCACCGCGCCCACACCACCTGGTTCTTCGAGCAATTTTTGCTCGGCGAGCATTGCAGGGGTTATCAGGTCTTCCATCCCGACTACGCCTTCCTGTTCAATTCCTATTATGTCAGCGCCGGACCCCGCCATGCCCGCCACCAGCGCGGCCATCTGACCCGCCCGAGCGCGGATGAAGTCACTGCCTATCGCCGTCACGTCGATGCGGCCGTCGTAAAGTTCTTCCAGACCGCCGGCGAGGACGCCCTCGCGGAATTGGCGCCTCTGGTCGAAGTCGGCCTCAACCACGAGCAGCAGCACCAGGAATTGATGCTGACAGACATCCTGCACGCCTTTGCGCAGAACCCGATCCCGCCGGCCTATGATCCGGCGTGGCACTTCCCGGCCTCGACCCGCGCCGGGGAGGAATGGGTCACCCTCAACGAGGGTATCCATACCGTCGGCCACACCGACGACAGTTTCCATTTCGACAATGAGAAGCCGGCGCATCGCGCGCTGGTCGGCCCGGTCAAACTCGCCCGCCACCTCGTCACCAACGCCGAATGGCTCGCCTTCATGAAGGCCGGTGGCTATTCGACCGCAACGCTCTGGCTGATGGACGGATTTGCCGCCGCCGGCAATGAAGGCTGGCAGGCCCCCGGCCATTGGCGCCAGGTCGACGGCGAATGGCGGATCATGACGCTCGGCGGCTTGCAGCCGATCGATCCCGCCGCGCCGGTCAGCCACGTCAGTTATTACGAGGCGGATGCGTTCGCGCGCTGGAGCGGAAAACATCTGCCGACCGAGATGGAATGGGAGGTCGCGGCGCGCGCCGGCCAGTTGAACGACGCCTTCGGCATCGTCTGGCAGTGGACCCGCAGCTCGTACTCGCCCTATCCCGGCTACCGCGCCATCGAGGGCGCGCTCGGGGAATATAACGGCAAGTTCATGGTCAACCAGCTGGTGCTGCGCGGCTCCTCGCTTGCAACGCCCGCCGGCCACAGCCGCATCACCTATCGCAACTTCTTCTATCCACACCACCGCTGGCAATTCACGGGATTGCGGCTTGCCGACTACGCCTGACTTTTCCACCGGATCAAAAGCGCGCCGGAAAGCGCGTTCAGGAGAGTACCATGAATGTGCATGCCCCCGCTTTGGCCAACGCGCTCCCGTTTGACGAACAGTCTTCCGCGTTTGCGGGAGACGTGATCGGCAACCTGTCGCAACATCCCAAGCGCCTGTCGCCGAAATATTTCTACGACGCCGCCGGATCGGAGCTGTTCGAGCAGATCACGGTTCTGCCTGAATATTACCCGACCCGCACCGAACTGGGCATCTTGCGCGATCGCGGCGATGCGATTGCCGCCCTGATCCCGAAGGGGGCAGCACTGGTCGAATTCGGCGCCGGCGCCACCACCAAGGTGCGGTTGCTGCTGGAGCGCTGCGATTTCGGCGCCTATGTTCCGGTCGACATATCCGGCGACTTCCTCAACGCGCAGGCCAATGGGCTGCGCAAGGATTTTCCCGGTC
Source organism: uncultured Alphaproteobacteria bacterium (assembly GCA_963802535.1). Taxonomy (GTDB): domain Bacteria; phylum Pseudomonadota; class Alphaproteobacteria; order Rhizobiales; family Xanthobacteraceae; genus Bradyrhizobium. The sequence continues at coordinate 222,670 of CAWDJI010000001.1, forward strand.
TCGACGTCTATCCGGTGGCCGCGGATTTCACCGCGCCGTTTGCGCTGCCGGCCGAGATATCAGCCATGCCGAAGGTCGGCTTCTTTCCGGGATCGACGCTCGGCAATTTCGAACCGCATGAGGCGTCGGCCTTCCTGCGCTCGGCCCGCGAGATCCTCGGCGACGGCGCGCAGATGATCATCGGCGTCGACCTCGAAAAGGACGAGCGCGTGCTCTATGACGCCTACAATGATTCCGCAGGCGTCACCGCGCGCTTCAACCTCAATGTGCTGGTGCGCATCAACCGCGAGCTCGGCGGCAATTTCGATATTTCCGCCTTCACCCACCGCTCGATCTACAATCGCGACCGTCACCGCATCGAGATGCATCTGATCAGCCGCAAGGCGCAAAGCGTGCGCGTGCTCGGGCATAATTTCTCGTTCCGTCCCGGCGAGACCATCCACACCGAGTCGAGCTACAAATACAGCCTCGAACGCTTTACGGCGCTGGCACGCGGTGCCGACTGGAAGGTGCGGGAATCCTGGACCGACAATGCGGGCATGTTTTCGGTTCATGCGCTGGCGGCGTCGAGCTGAGATCAACTCACCCGCACGTCTTGGCGCTGGATTTGTGCCGTGCCGGTCGCGGTTTACGCGTCGGTGGAATCCGGAGTGTGGGAGACATCCAGTGGTCGGACAGGCGCTCGGCGCCCAAGAGCCAGCCGTGAATGATCCGCCATTTGTCCTGTCCCCTGGACTGGAAATCCAATAGCGGCGATCCGTCGTCATCGAGTTCATAGAAGAATCGCAACGAGTCCTTTCCGGTCGGTCCGCCCGGATCGATCGGTTGCGTCAGGATCCACTCATCCCATTGCTGAAGTATCAGGATCCTTGCTTCGCTTTGCTTCATCGGCGCGCGTTCCCGCCCACGGGCAAGCCGTGGGAATCGAGTTGACCGCGCTGGTCTGATTGTCTTTTGCGAAGAAGGCGTTGCCCCGCCGTGCAACAGCCCTTCATAGCCCATATGAGAGCAAATGCTTAACAAATCTGCAACTCCGTAGAACTACGCCAGCAATTTGCTGCACCTGCGCTGTGGTTTGCCCATCGAAACGTCCAAATTTTGACTCGGACTCAGCCGAGGCTGCCCTAACGGCTTGGCTGGGGTGAGTTCGTGCCAGGAGTGTTAGTGATGGGGAACGCGTATCCGACGTCGGGAAACCGCAAGCAGTATTCCGGATCGTCATCTGTCCATGACGACGACGATGCGGATCTGGATTCTGACACCGGAGCTGCCCTGGTGTCGCTCCTTGCGGAGAACGCCAGACTTCGGGCGCTTGTGGTGCAATTGTCCGACCTCGTGCTCAGGAATGTCGTGAACGCGAAGTGACGCGGAGTTCGATACGTTACTCCTCCGCGTCGGACTTCAACGAGATCGATTCCCATACCGCGACCACGATCATGATCGCGGTCGTGAGGATGGACAGCATCAGCGGCGATAGTCCGCTCGCGAAAAAGGCGAGCCCGCCCAGCGCAATGATGCCGACCCCGTGCGAGAGCTGAAGGAAGCCGCGAAAGCTGTGCTTGAACAGGATCGTTCCGACCAGGAACAGCAGCGGCCCGCCGATCGCGCTCAAAACCGTCCGCAGATCGGAATGACCGTGCGGATGCTTGAGCACGAGTTCGTCGGCCACCGCCGAGACGATGATGCCGGCGACGATCGGCATGTGCAGATAGGTATAGGCGAGCCGCGCCAGCCGTCCCGGCTCGCTCGATCTCGAAATCTGCTCGGAGCCGGCTTCGGCCCCCTTGTGGAAATAGATCCACCACATCGCGAGGCTGCCGACGAAGGCGGATACGAAAGCGGCGACGTTGTCCGCCGTCCAGGTCAGTTCGGCAAAGGTCGCGCCGGTGACGACGATGGATTCGCCGAGTGCGATGATGATGAAGCCCGCGCAGCGTTCGGCCATGTGGCCGCCCTCGACCACCCAGTCCGCCACCGACGACGCGCCGTAGCGCGGGATCCAGAACCGCACCGCCGGCGAAATATATTCGATGCACAGCGCGACGGCCCACAGCACCAGCCGCAACTCGCCCGTCGCAAAGCCGCCGGCGATCCAGAAAATGGCCGAGATCGCCAGCCAGGTCGTGATGCGGATCGCATTCAGGCGCGCCAGCGATTGTGACGGCGCCGTCGACAGCCACAGGAAGACGGTCTTGCCGACCTGCATCGCGGCATAGGCGCTCGCAAACCACAGCCCGCGGCCGTCAAACGCCGCAGGAATCGAGGTCGACAGCACGAGCCCGCCGAGCGTCAGCGCAAACAGCAGCAGCCGGACCGGGGTCTTTTCGGGATTTAGCCAGTTGGTGATCCAGGAGGTGTAGACCCACACCCACCACACCGCGAGGAACAGCAGCGTGACCTGCACGGCGCCGAGCGGCGTGAAGTTGCCGAGCAGCGTGTGCGAGATCTGCGTGACGGCGAAAACGAAGACGAGATCGAAGAACAGCTCGGCATAGGTCACCCGGCTGTGCTGGTTCGGCACGATCGGGCGGAACATCGCGCCGCGTGCAGTATCCGCGGCCATCGGCGCGCCCCCGCTTCGTTCAGCCGTCAGGTACTTCCGGGCACCCCGGTTTGCAGCGCCAGCGCGTGCAGCACGCCGCCCATCTGGCCCTTGAGCGACTGATAGACGATCTGGTGCTGCTGAACGCGGGACTTGCCGCGGAAGGATTCCGAAATCACGGTCGCGGCGTAGTGGTCGCCGTCGCCTGCGAGATCGCGGATCGTCACCTCGGCATCCGGGATAGCTGCCTTGATCATCGATTCGATATCGTGGGCGTCCATCGGCATCCAGCATGTCTCCGTCAGATAGTCTCGAATCACGGCGGGCTCTCGCGACCGTGACACGCCAAACCTAGCGCGTACGCCCTTCTAGGTCACCCTTGGCAGCACTATATTCCCGGTCCAGCCGTTTTAAACCCCTCACGGCCAAGGCGTCCGGTCACGTCAGGTTGACCCGAAAAAGAGGCTCCAACCATGAAACTTCCCGGTCCCGACCATCCGATCACGATAACGGCCAATCCGAAGCGCATCCGGGTCTCGGCCGACGGCGTCGTGATCGCCGACACCACCCAGGCCCTGACCCTGAAAGAGGCGAGATATCCGGCGGTGCAATATGTGCCGCGGAGCGACGCCAATATGGCGCTGCTGGCCCGCACCGAACGGATCACGCATTGCCCCTACAAGGGGGATGCCAACTATTTCAGCATCAACGCCGACGGCAAGACGCTGGAGAACGCGATCTGGACCTATGAGACGCCGTTCCCGGCGATGGCCGAGATCGCCGGCCATCTGGCGTTCTATCCGGACAAGGTGAAGATCGAGGAAGTGGCCTGATCCGAAAGTGCGACGCCCAGCCGTCGCGAGGCCTTGCTGAATCGGGTTCCCGGCTGCAACATTCGGCACAAACTGCCTGCCGGGGACGCTCATGACATCGATTTCCACATTGGCAAGCGCTGACGTCAGCGCGGCGCCAAAGGCCAAATCGCGCAATCTCGCGCTCGATCGCGCCCGCACCTTCCTGACGCTGGTGGTGCTGCTGCACCACGCGGTCATTCCCTACACCTATTTCGGCCACACCGATCCCAAATCGTGGATCGGTTTCGACATGATCGTGCTCGCCACCGACAGCTTCTTCATGGCGATGTTCTTTTTCCTGTCCGGCCTGTTCGTCTGGCCGGGCCTCGGCCACAAGGCGCCGTCGATTTTCCTGCGCGACCGCCTGCTGCGGCTCGGCCTGCCGTTTGCGATCGCGGCGGTCACCGTCATTCCGATCGCCTATTACGCGATTTCGCTGCGACAGCACCCGGAGATCGGCTTTTCCGCATTCTGGTGGAAGATGATCACCGAGGGCCCGTGGCCGAGCGGTCCGCTCTGGTTCGTCTGGGTGCTGCTGGCGTTCGATCTGACGGCGAGCCTGCTCTACCGGGTCTCCGCGCATCTCGTCGATCCCGATCAATCGGCTGTCGCAGCGCGAGCTTTGACCAGCCGGCCATCTTCTTCCTGTTTCTGCTCGCGGTCAGCGTCGTCGTCTACGTTCCGGCGCTGCTTTATTTCGGACCGAACCACTGGTTCGAGTTCGGGCCGTTCTCGGTGCAGGCCAGCCGCATCCTGCTCTATGCCGGCTATTTCTTCATCGGCGCCGGCATCGGTGCCGCGAGCTTCGATCGCGGCGTACTCAGCGCAGGTGGACGGCTGGCGAAAAGCGGCTGGGGCTGGATTGCTCGTGACGCTCGTTCCGTATTGCCTGCTGTGGGTGATGATCTACATCAAGCGCGAGATCCTGGGTAATCCCAGCCCGCAGCCGCACTGGTACCTGGCCATCTACGGCTTCTTCTTCGTCGCCTTCAGCGCGGCGATCCTGTTCGCGATCCTGGCGTATTTCCTGCGCTTCAAGAATTCAGGCTCGAGCGTGCTCGATCCGATGCAGGGCGACGCCTACGGCATGTTCCTGGTGCACTACCCGATCGCGCTTTGGCTGCAATACTGGCTGTTCGACTACGACCTGCCGGCCATCGTCAAGGCCGCGATCGGCTTCGTGCTCACGGTTGCATTGAGCTGGGCGCTGACCGCGGGCTTGCGGAAGATTCCGGGCGCGACGCGGGTGTTGTGACTCAACACCGTCATTGCGAGCGAAGCGAAGCAATCCATCCATCTGCAGACAAGAGTCTGGATTGCTTCTTCGCTTACGCTCCTCGCGAACTGACGGTTGCAGACGTTACGACGCCTTGCCGCTCATGTAGGCCGGCAGCCAGCTCTCGAACGCCGGTCTGAGCGACGCCACCGACACCGGCGTCTCGCCGGCAATCGCGATCGCGTCGCCGCCGGTGGTGCCGATGCGCACACAGGGCACGCCGGCGCCCTTCATCTTGGCGAGCACCAGGCCTGCCTCCGCCGCCGGCACGGTGACGATGTAGCGCGCCTGGTCCTCGCCGAACCAATAGGCGTGCGGCACGATCGAGCCCGGCGCCGCCAACAGCTGCGCGCCGATGCCGCTTGCAATCGCCATCTCGGCGAGCGCGATCAAAAGGCCGCCGTCGGAGACGTCGTGCACGGCGGTCGCGGTGCCCGGCGTGGATCATGCCGCGCACCACGTCGCCATTGCGCTTTTCGGCCGCGAGATCGACCGGCGGCGGCGCGCCCTCTTCGCGGCCGCAGATGTCGCGCAGATAGACGGACTGGCCGAGCCAGCCCTGGGTGTCGCCGATCAGCAGGATCGCCTCGCCCGCGGCCTTGAAGGCGAGCGTGGCGGATTTGGTGAAATCGTCGAGCAGGCCGACGCCGCCGATCGAGGGCGTCGGCAGGATGCCGCGGCCGTTGGTCTCGTTGTAGAGCGAGACGTTGCCGGACACGACCGGGAAGTCGAGCGTGCGGCAGGCTTCCGAAATGCCCTTCAGGCAGCCGACGAACTGGCCCATGATTTCGGGCCGCTCCGGATTGCCGAAATTGAGATTGTCGGTGATCGCAAGCGGCCGGCCGCCGACCGCGGTGATGTTGCGCCAGGCTTCGGCCACCGCCTGCTTGCCGCCCTCGATACGGATCGGCCTCGCAGTAGCGCGGCGTCACGTCGACGGTCAGCGCGAGCCCCTTCGGCCCGTCCTGCACGCGCACGACGGCGGCATCGCCGCCGGGACGCTGCACGGTATTGCCGAGGATGACGTGGTCGTATTGTTCCCAGACCCAGCGCTTCGAGCACAGCTCGGGCGTCGCGATCAGCTTTTCCAGCGCCGCCGAAATGCCGATCGGCGGCTTGACGTCGCGCGCGTGCATCACCGGCAGCAGCGCCGACGCCACATGCGGCCGGTCATAGAGCGGCGCCTCGTCGCCCAGTTCCTTGATCGGCAGGTCGGCCATGACGTCGCCGCCATGCTTGACGACAAAACGCTTGCTCGGCGTGGTGTAGCCGACGACGGCAAAATCGAGCCCCCATTTGCGGAAGATCGCCTCGGCCTCTTTTTCCTTCTCGGGCTTGAGCACCATGAGCATGCGCTCCTGGCTTTCCGAGAGCATCATCTCGTAGGCGCTCATGCCGGTTTCGCGGGTCGGCACCGCATCGAGATCGAGATCGACGCCGAGATCGCCCTTGGCGCCCATCTCGACCGCCGAACAGGTCAGCCCCGCCGCGCCCATGTCCTGGATCGCGATCACGCAATCGGCTGCCATGATTTCGAGGCAGGCTTCCAGCAGCAGCTTTTCGGCGAAGGGATCGCCGACCTGCACGGTCGGACGCTTCTCGGCGGAGTCGTCGTCGAATTCGGCCGAGGCCATCGAGGCGCCGTGAATGCCGTCGCGGCCGGTCTTGGAGCCGAGATAGACGATCGGCATGTTCACGCCGGAGGCCGCCGCATAGAAAATCTTGTCGGTGTCGGCGAGGCCGACCGCCATCGCGTTGACCAGGATGTTGCCGTCATAGCGGGTGTGGAAACGCACCTGCCCGCCGACCGTCGGCACGCCGAACGAATTGCCGTAGCCGCCGACGCCGGCGACGACGCCCGACACCAGGTGCCGCGTCTTGGGATGTTCCGGCGCGCCGAAGCGAGAGCGCGTTGAGGCAGGCGATCGGCCGCGCGCCCATCGTGAAGACGTCGCGCAAAATGCCGCCGACGCCGGTGGTCGCGCCCTGATAGGGCTCGATGTAGCTCGGGTGGTTGTGGCTCTCCATCTTGAACACGACGGCCTGGCCGTCGCCGATGTCGATCACGCCGGCGTTCTCGCCCGGACCCTGGATCACCCAGGGCGCCTTGGTCGGCAAGCCCCTTCAGATGGAGGCGGGAGGATTTGTACGAGCAGTGCTCGTTCCACATCGCCGAGAAGATCCCGAGTTCGGTGAAGCTCGGCACCCGCCCGATCAGCTTGAGGATGCGCTCATACTCGTCCGGCTTCAGCCCGTGGCTGGCGACGAGTTCGGGGGTGATCTGGGGCTCGTTCGTAATCGGGGGCATGGGTCTCTTAATAGGAAGATCGGAGGGGTGGGAAAAGGCCTTTTATGGCGCATTTCTGCCCTGTCCAGAGCTTTGCGGCGACAGCAGTGCAGGATCGGCGTTTGCACATCGCGCCTGGATCGGATTTAAGGGCTGAAGTACCCGCAATTGAAGGCCAAATTCCGTGAACGAGCTCACCAAACCGGCATTCCCCATCCCTCCCGACCTCGACGTCGAAACCGAAGGCGAATTCGCCGGCTGGCGCACCTGGAGCCGTGACAATTTCGAGACCCATAGCGGGCCGTTCTGGCACCGGATCGACGAAAATGGCCAGGTGCAGTGCGCGTTCCGGGTCGAGAAGAAGCATCTCAACGGCTCGGGCAACGTCCATGGCGGCTGCTTCATGACGTTTGCCGATTATTGTCTGTTCGCGATGGCCTCCCCGGTGCTGCAGGGTTCCGGCGTAACGGTATCGTTTGCCTGCGAATTCCTCGACGCCGCCCGCGAAGGCGAACTGGTCGAAGGCCGAGGCGAAATCACCCGCGCCGGCGGCTCGCTGATCTTCTTGCGCGGAACGCTGAAATCCGGCGAACGGACGCTGTTCACCTTTTCCGGCACCATCAAGCGGGTGAAGCGGAAGCCGCGGACGGACGCGGGTAACGTTGCCACCTAGCACTCCATTGGTTCAGCGAAACTGGCGCGACTATGCGCTGCTGCTGGCGCTGGCGTGCTGCTGGAGTTCGACCTATCCGCTGACCAAGATCGTGCTCGGCTCGGTCCCGCCGATCACCTTCATCTCGGCGCGCTCGCTGATCGCCGCCTTCTTCCTTCTGGCTATCCTGCGCGCGCGTGGACTGCGCCTGCCGACCGATGCCAGGGCCTGGAAGCTGTTCGCCCAGCAGCAGACCATCAATTCGACGATCCCGTTTCTGATGATCACCTGGGGACAACAATATGTGCCGGCGTCGATCGCCACGGTACTGGCCTCGACGACGCCGATCTTCGCCTTCCTCATCACCTGGGGCATCACGCGGCACGAGCCGGCGACGTTTCTGAAATTTGCCGGCGCCCTCCTCGGGCTCGGTGGGACCGCGGCCATTATCGGCCTCGACGCGCTCGGCGGCCTCAACACGCATATCCTTGCCGAGATCGTCATCCTGCTCGCCACCGTTTCGTTTGCCTGCGCCACGATCTTTGGCCTGCGCCTGTCGGATTACGATCCGATGGTGGTGGCCGCAGGTTCGCTGCTGTTCGGCGGCTGGGTGCTGTTGCCGGTATCGCTGATGGTCGATCGCCCCTGGACCCTGCACCCGACGCCGGAGGCGTTGATCTCCATCTTCACCATTGGAATCTTCTCGAGCGCATTCGGGCTGATGCTGTTCTACATCTGCCTGCGCCGGCTCGGCACGCTGACCACCAACGCCCAGGGCTATTTGCGGATCCCGATCGGCGTCGGCCTCTCGGTGGTCCTGCTCGGCGAAACCGTGCCGACAAATCTCGCGCTCGGACTGGTGCTGGTGATGGCCGGCGTCGCCGCCATGACGATTCCCGGCGACCGCTATGGAAAGTGGATCGATCGGCTGCGCGGCAGGCGCTAACGACCTCGTGTCCCGGACCGGCGCAGGGCCGATTTCAGAGGCACGCGGCAGGGCGCGGACAAAAAGATCGAAAACAACCCCATGCACCGTAGGATTATGAGAAGAAAACGGTGTTATGATACCGCCAAACCTCTCCGCTTCCATCAGCTGTGAGGGAGGAGTTGACGTCTACTTCTTCTCTTCCAGCAGCTTGCGGTATTTCTCGACGTCGCGCGTCACGAGTTGCTGCAACACTTCCGGCGCATGCTCGTTGGCGTCGGGTGCGACTGTCGAGAGATCGCGAAAACGCTTCTTGACTGCATCGCTCTCGACCGCGGTGCGCGCCGCTTCGTTCAATTTCGCGATGATCGCAGGCGGCGTGCCCTTTGGCGCGAACAGGCCGTTCCAGCCCTGCGCCTCGAATTCGGGGAGACCCGCTTCCGCCGAGGTCGGCAGATCGGGCAAGGTCGCAAGCCGCACCGTCGAGCCGACGACGAGGCCCCTCACCAGCTTGTCGTCGATCGCCTGCGACACCGAGGCCGCAGCGTCGCAGACGCCATCGATCTGGCCGCCGATCGCGTCGGTCAGCGCGGGCGCACCGCCACGATAGCCGACCAGCGTGACATCGATGCCGGCAGCCTGCACGAAACTCTTGCAGATAAGGAAGTTCGACGAGCCGATGCCCGCATGGCCAAGATTGATCTTGCCGGGGTTTTTCTTGGCATAGGCGATGAAGTCGAGCAGATTCTTGGCAGGAAAATCCTTGCGCAGCGCGACGATGCCAAAAGTCTTCGCCACCATCGCGATCGGCACGAAGGAATCCGGCGTGAATGGCAGTTTCGGATAGATCGTATAGGTCGCAGCACTGGTGCCGGCATTGCCGATCGCGATGGTGTAGCCATCAGGATCGGCGCGTGCCGCCCGCGTCAGCGCGGTCGAACCGCCGGCACCTGCGACATTCTCGATCACGATCGGCTGGCCGAGCGACTTGCCCATCTCTTCGGCCACGGTACGCGCGACCACGTCCGAGCTGCCGCCGGCCGCGAACGGCACGATCATAGTGACGGGGCGTTTTGGATAATCTTGCGCGTGGGCAACAGTGACGAACGAGAGCGCCGCGATAATCGCGAGCACGCCTCTCATTGCGGCAATCACGCCGCTTTTTCCAGATGCGCGACGAGGCCGGCGAACAGGCCGCGGCCGTCGGTGCAGCCCATGATGTCTTCGACGTGGTTTTCCGGATGCGGCATCATGCCGAGCACATTGCCGCGCTCGTTGACGATGCCGGCGATCGATTGCGCAGCACCGTTGATATTGGAATTCTCGTCGACCACGCCGCCAGCGGAGCAATAGCGATATAGCACCCGCCCCTCGCCTTCGAGCCGCTTCACCGTCTCTTCATCCGCTTCGTAATTGCCTTCGCCATGCGCGACCGGCACGCGGATGATCTGGCCGGCATTGTAGCCGCGCGTGAACGGCGTGTCGGAGCGTTCGACGCGGAGATGCACGTCCTTGCAGATGAATTTCAGCCGCGCATTGCGCATCAGTACGCCGGGCAATAGGCCCGCTTCGCACAGGATTTGAAAACCGTTGCAGACGCCGAGCACGAGCCCGCCACTGGCCGCAAAGTCCCGCACCGCGTCCATGACAGGGGCGCGCGCAGCAATGGCGCCGCAGCGCAGATAGTCGCCATAGGAAAATCCGCCGGGCACGACGACGAGATCGGTGCCCTTGGGCAACGCAGTCTCGGCATGCCAGACCATCGCGGTTTCGTTGCCCGAAGCGAGTTTGAGCGCGCGCGCCATGTCGCGCTCGCGATTGATGCCGGGAAAAACGAGAACAGCTGATTTCATTGACGGCGCCTAGAGCAGTTCGACCCGGTAATTCTCGATCACGGTATTCGCCAGCAGCTTGTCGGCGGCGTCTTTCAATGCCGCCTCGGCCTTGGCCTTGTCCGAGCCTGATAATTCGATGTCAAACACCTTGCCCTGACGGACACTGGCGACGCCATCGACGCCGAGCGATTTCAGCGCGCCTTCGATGGCCTTGCCCTGCGGATCGAGAATGCCTGACTTCAGGGTAACGGTAACACGTGCTTTCATGTTCTTCCTGGCCCAGTATTCTGGACGTCACCCTGAGGTGCGCGGGCGAAGCCCGAGCCTCGAAGGGCGACTTTGTATTTCATCTCCATCCTTCGAGGCTCGCCGAAGCCGGCGAGCACCTCAGGATGACGGCGACAAATCAGCTCTTCACCAGCACCGGACCCGTACCCGCCGGCCGCTCGTTCTCCATCAGGATGCCCAGACGCTTTGCGACTTCGGTATAGGCCTCCAAAACGCCGCCGAGATCCCGGCGGAAACGATCCTTGTCGAGTTTTTCGTTCGACTTGATGTCCCACAGCCGGCATGAATCGGGCGAGATCTCGTCGGCGACGATGATCCGCATCATCTCGTTCTCGAACAGCCGTCCGCATTCCATCTTGAAATCGACCAGACGGATGCCGATGCCCAGAAACAGCCCGGTCAGGAAGTCGTTGACGCGGATGGCCAGCGCCATGATGTCGTCGATTTCCTGCGGCGTCGCCCAGCCGAACGCGGTGATGTGCTCTTCGGAGACCATCGGGTCGTTGAGCTGGTCGTTCTTGTAGTAGAATTCGATGATCGAGCGCGGCAGCTGCGTGCCTTCCTCGATGCCGAGGCGCTGCGACAGCGAACCCGCCGCTACGTTCCGTACCACCACCTCCAGCGGCACGATCTCGACCTCGCGAATCAGCTGTTCGCGCATGTTGAGGCGGCGGATGAAATGGGTCGGCACCCCGATGTCGTTGAGGTGCTGAAACAGGTACTCCGAAATCCGGTTGTTGAGGACGCCCTTGCCCTCGATCACCTGGTGTTTCTTGGCATTGAACGCGGTCGCATCGTCCTTGAAGTGCTGGATCAGGGTTCCCGGCTCCGGGCCTTCATACAGGACCTTCGCCTTGCCTTCATAAATGCGGCGTCGACGGCTCATTGGGATGTACCGTGTTTTGTTGAAATCCATGAATTTGGTGTGCTCCGGATGACAAGGGTTTACGACCACGACGGAGCTGCCGTGAAGGCCTGGAACCTGGACAAACCACCGGAAACAGAACAAGAACCAAGCCTGTGGGCAACCTATCCGATTGGACCATCCAGCACAATCGACACGGGCCAATTGGGCCCAACTTATACCGGTTGCCCTGCGGCTTAACGGC
>CAWDJI010000002.1:0-10151 GCA_963802535.1 uncultured Alphaproteobacteria bacterium
TCGCTCTATGCCGCGATCCCGCTGTCCGGCGCCCTGATCGCGCTGTTCACCGTCGAGCAGCTCGTCAACGGATCCGCAACGGCTTCGACCATACCGAGCCGCCGCTTGAAGACGCTGGGGACATTCCGCCGGCCGACACCAGCTTCCAGAACAGGGTGCAGCCGTGAGCCCGCCGGTCATTCTCGGCCTGATGACGTTCTGCTTCCTGTTCTTCGGCTATCTCGGCGTGCCGGTGCCGTTCTCGCTGATGGCCGGGGTCTTCGTCGGCGCGCTGCTGGCCGACGTTTCGCTCGCCGCCATCATGCAGAAAATTTTCGACGGCGTGGATTCCGAGGCGCTGCTGGCGATACCGTTCTTCCTCCTGGTCGGCGAACTCATGAGTTCGGCCAACGTGGTGGTGCGAATAGCGAACCTGTCGCTGTCGCTGGTCGGGCATATCCGGGGCGGGCTCTCGCAGGTCGTGGTCGTGTTCTCGATGTTCTTCTCGGAAATGTCGGGCTCCACTACTGCCGACGTCGCCGTGATGACGCGCGCGCTGGGCGGACCGATGAAGAAGGAGGGGTATAGCCCCGCCTTCATCGCCGCGATTATTGCCGCCGCTTCCACCATTGCGGCGCTGGTGCCGCCGAGCATCACCGCCGTGGTCTACGGCGCGGTCGGCAACGTCTCGATCGCGGGCCTGTTCATGGCCGGTGTCGTGCCCGGACTGATGATCGGCTTGGCCTGATGATCTACTGCTACTTCTTCGGGCCGACGGGGATGCAGAGGCCGCGCGCGCCGTTGAAGCAGATCGTGTTCGCGGCAGGCGACGCTGCCCTGCCGCTGATGATCCCTGTGATCCTGCTCGGCGGTATCCTGACCGGCGCCTTCACGCCGACCGAAGCCGGCGTCGTCGCCGTGATCTGGATTATCGCGGTCGTGATCCCCGCGCTCAACCGCAGGCACTTCAAGAACATCCCCTATGATTTCTGCCTCGCCGGGCTGATCTTCTCGCTGCCGTTGATCACGATCGGCGCCGCCAATGCGTTCGGCTGGATGCTGGCCTACCTGCGCGGCGCCTCCGTGATCGCCGACTGGATCATCTCGATCGCCGGCAACGATCCGCATCTGATCATGCTGCTGCTGGTGCTGCTGTTCACCGTGGTCGGAGATTTCATCGAGCCGGTGCCGACCATCATCATCTTCATGCCGCTGGTGAACACGCTGACCCAGGCCGGCGACATCAACGCCGTGCACATGGGCGTCGTGCTGATCGCGACATTGGCATTCGGGCTGATCACGCCGCCTTATGGGCTGGTGCTGTTGATGGCCTCGAAATTCGTCGGCGTCCCGTTCTCCAAGGCGTTACGGGCGGCGCTGCCGATCTATGTGGTGTTCCTCGTGACGATCACCTTTACGATCTATTTTCCGAAGGTCGTGCTGTGGCTGCCGAAGCAGGTGATTCCGGAATTGGTCGGCTGCTTCAAGTCGCCGTCGGGGACGGGGTATATCTGCCCGAACTAGCGTCGTCCCTGCGAACGCAGGGACCCATACCGCGTTGTGCTATCGGGGATGCGAGATGGCTGACGCCTTCCAACACAATTGCTGCCGCGGCGTATGGGTCCCTGCGTTCGCAGGGACGACGAAGACGTGATTGGCAATCTTCTCATTTCGACTTGCTGGTGAACTTCTTCACCGCGACCCGAAAATCTTCGGTGAGCATGGCGTCGATGATACCCTTTTCCTCGGCCTCGAGTTGCTGCCGGGTCGGTGTAACCGCGGCCTGATAGACCAGCGACTTGGTGCCGGCGATCGCCGCCGGCGGGTTCTGCGCCAGCCGTTCGGCGAATTTGCGCGTCTCGGCCTTCAGCTCCGCTGCCGGAACGACGCGGGCGACCAGGCCCCATTGATAGGCCTGCTGTGCGGTAAAACTGTCCTCGGCCAAAAAGATCTGCAGCGCGCGGCGGGTGCCGACGGTGCCGACCATGCCGACCGTGCTGCCGCCATCCGGCGAGACGCCGATCTTGGCATAGGCTGGCGTGAAGCGGGCGTCGTCGGCGGCAATGCAGAGGTCGGTAACGAAGGCCAGCCCCATGCCGGCACCGGCGGCGGAGCCGTGCACGCTGGAGAGCACGATCTTCGGCATCCGCCGCACCGTCTCGATGAAGGCGTGGTAGTGCTTCAGCAACTCGCCGACCACCGGCGCAACGGTATCGTTGGCGGCGGCGGCGCCGATGGTTTGCAGATCGCCGCCGGCCGAGAAGGCGCGGCCTTCGCCCTCGATGACAAGCACGCGGATAGCGTCGTTGCCCTCGATCTCCGCGCCGAGCTGCTCGAGCTTTTGCGCAATCGACAGATTGATCGAATTGAAGGCTGCGGGCCGGTTCAGGGTGATGGTGGCGATCGGGCCCTCGATCCGGAGCAGGGCAGGGGCATCGGCGGTATCATCTGACGTCGGCATGGCGGGGCCTCGGTTCGGAACGGGGCCAGCATTTAAATCGCAGAAGCCAGGACGTGACAATCCCCGGCAAGGTCCGCAAAATGCGGCACCATCGGTCCTCCCGGGCGATAGCGCTCTTGCGTCCCTTCGCGCCATGAGGTCAGATGGGGCCTGTCATCGTTCGGAACGGACACGAGCGCCGCTTCCAAAGGACGAGACAGGCAAGCCAAAATCAGTGAAGAGGAAACGACATGGGTAATTCCCGTGCGCTCGAACGTAGGATGTTCCCATGACGGCAGGACCGGTTGTCATCATTGGCGCGGGCCATGCGGGCTTTCAGCTTGCGATGTCGCTGCGCCAGCACGGCTTTTCCGATCGCATCGCGCTGTTGAACGATGAAGGCCATCTGCCGTATCAGCGGCCCCCGCTATCCAAGGCCTATCTGAAGGGTACCGGCGGACCCGACAGCCTGATGTTCCGTCCGGAAAAGTTCTATTCCGACCAGAACATCGACCTGATCTCCGATCGCGCGGTGTCGATCGATCGCGCCGCGCGCAAGGTGCTGCTCGGCTCCGGCGCGTCGCTCGACTACGGCCATCTGGTGCTGGCGACCGGCGCGCGCAATCGCCTGCTCGATATTCCCAACGCCAATCTCGACAGCGTGCGTTACTTGCGGACGCTCGACGAGAGCCAGTCGTTGCGCGACTGCATCGCGCCGGGTCAGCGCGTCGTCGTGATCGGTGCCGGATTCATCGGCCTGGAATTCGCCGCGACCGCCCGGGCCAAGGGCCTCGAAGTCGACGTCATCGAGCTCGCGCCGCGGGTGATGGCGCGCGCGGTGACCGCGGAAATATCAGAACACTTTCAATCGCGGCACGCCGCGGCCGGTATCCGGATTCATCTCGGCGTACAGGTCACGAGCATCGAGAGCGACGGCAGCAAGGTCACCGGGGTGAGCCTCAGCGACGGGCGGCATATCAAGGCCGATCTGATCGTCGTCGGCGTCGGCGTCCTGCCCAATGTCGAATTGGCGGCGGAGGCAGGGCTGAAGGTTGCGGCCGGCATCGTGGTCGACGAGCATTTGCTGACCTCCGATCCTGATATCTCGGCGATAGGCGATTGCGCGCTGTATGCGAGCCCACGGTTCGGCGGCTCGCTGCGGCTGGAATCCGTGCAGAATGCCACCGACCACGCGCGCTGCGTCGCAGCCCGGCTGACCGGCGACGCCAAGCCCTACGACGGCTTGCCCTGGTTCTGGAGCGATCAGGGCCCCGACAAGCTGCAGATGGTGGGACTGACCACCGGCTATGACCGCGTGGTGGTGCGTGGCGATCGTGCCGCGGGCGCGTTCTCCGCGTTCTGCTACAAATCCGGACAGCTCGTCGGCATCGAGTTCGTCAACCGCGCGGGCGACCATATGTTCGGACGGCGACTGCTTGCCGCTCATGGGTCGATCACGCCCGAGCAGGCGGCTGACAGCGGCTTCGATCTCAAGAGTGCCCTGACTTAGAACGTGCCCTGACTTAAATCGGACTAACCGCGGCGCCAGTCTGCTTGCGTCTGCCGATCATTTTGGCAATGTTGGTGCTGGACGTCCCGTGAAGAGGTCTCCGGCAGTCAGATTTCGGAGGGTATATGTCCGTTTGGACGTGCTATCTCAGGTTGATGGGCGCCACCATCGCCGTTTTGGTTATCGGTGGCCCGGCTTCAGCGCAGATCAAGCTGAAATGGGCGCATGTCTACGAGGTCACCGAACCCTACCACACCGAGGCATTGTGGGCGGCCAGCGAGATCAGGAAGCGCACCAGCGGCAAATACGACATCGAGGTGTTTCCGGCTTCCCAACTCGGCAACGAGAACCAGCTCAATAAAGCGCTTGGCCTCGGCGCCATCGATATCGTCTACGTCGGCATCAACTTCGTTGCGGCCACCTACGAGCCGCTTGGCATCACCGGCGCGCCGTTCATGCTGCGCGACTTCGATCACTGGAAGGCGTATCGCGGCAGCAGGCTTTTTGCCGAACTGGCCAAGGGTTACGAGGACAAGACCCGGCACAAGATCACAGCGCTCACCTATTACGGCCAGCGCCATGTCACCGCCAACAAGTCGATCCGCAAGCCCGAGGACATGCGGGGCATGAAGCTGCGCGTGCCGCCGGCGCCGCTGTTTCTGATGTTCACCAAATCCGTCGGCGCCGACGCAACGCCGATCGCCTTTTCCGATGTCTACACGGCGCTCCAGCAGGGGCTGGTCGACGGCCAGGAAAATCCGTTACCCACGATCATGGCCAAGAAATTCTACGAGGTGCAGAGCCACATCGTGCTGACCGGCCACATTACCGAATCGATGGTGACGGTGATCGGCAGTCACGTCTGGAACAAGCTGACGCCGGACGACCAAATGGTTTTTGCGGAAACGTTGAAGGAAGCCGCCGCGAAAGCGACGGAGTCGATCGAGGCGTCCGAGAGGATTTTGGCCGACAAGTTCAGGAAGCTCGGCGTGACCGTGGTCGAGCCTGATCGCGAGGCCTTCCGAAAGGCGGCGATCCCGCTGCATAATGATGCATCCGTCGGCGCGGGCTGGACCAGGGCGCAATACGACGAGTTGCAGGCGTTGAAATAGCTAACAGCGCAACGCCGCCACCTCGGCCGCCGTCGGCATCGACGGCGCGGCGCCCATCCGCTGCACGCAGATCGACGCGGCAATGTTGGCGTATTCAAGCGCGTCGCGGATCGCCTTTCCATTGGCAAGCTGCGCGGCGAGGGCGCCGACGAAGCAGTCGCCGGCGCCGGTGGTGTCCACCGCCTTCACGGCACGCCCCGCTATCAGCGAGGGCTCGCCGCCGACCAGCGCGAGCACGCCGCGCTTGCCCAGCGTGACGCAGATGGTTTTGCCTGACGCGGCAGGCAGGCGTCGCGCCGCTTCGATGAAACGGGCAGGGGCGTCGGTATCGGCGAGCGTGGTGCCTGCGAGAAACCCGAGTTCGGTCTCGTTGAGGATCATGATGTCGACGAGTTCGAGCAATCCCGGGCTGCAGGCGATCGCTGGCGCCGGATTGAGGATGGTGGTCGCCCCGGCCGCGCGCGCCCGTTTGAAGAAGGCGGCGATCGTAGCTTGCGGGATTTCGAACTGGCTCACGGCGACATCGCCCTTGGCCAGCACGGGGGCGGCGACATCCTCGGCACTGACCAGCGCGTTGGCGCCGGGTACCACCACGATGGTATTGTCGGCATTGGCGATGGTGATGATGGCCGTTCCGCTATGGGTCCCGGCGGCCTCCTTGACGAGCGCGAGGTCGACGCCTTGCGCAGCGAGGAACGTCCGCAATTGCTGGCCGAAGGCGTCTGTGCCCAGCCGGCCGATCAGCGCGGTCGATGCTCCGAGCTTGGCCGCAGCGACCGCCTGGTTTGCGCCCTTGCCGCCGGGAAAATAATGCACGGCCTGGCCTGCGACGGTTTCGCCGACCTTGGGATGCCTGGTGGCCGTCGCCACCACATCCATGTTGATGCTGCCGGCGACAAAGACGCGCCCCATGTCTGATCCTAAAATGGCCTAATCCCAAAATTCCTTCTTACGACCGATCTGGAACTCCCGCTTGACGGCATCGATATCGGCAAGCGTCGGCAATCCAGCCTCGTTGCCGAGGCGCTGGATCTTATAGGTCGAGGCCGCGCGCGCAAATTCGAAATGGTCCTGCCAGCTTTTCGAGGGATTGTTGAGATACGAAAATACGTAAGCGCCATGAAATACGTCACCGGCGCCGTTGGTATCGATCACGCGCTCGGACGCGATCGGCAGCGCCGGCAGCTTGCGGACGGCGCCGGTCTCGTCATACCAGAGCAGGCCTTGCTCGCCCATGGTAACGCCGCCGACCCGGCAGCCGCGGCTCTTGAGATAATCCAGCATCGCGTCCGGCGTTTTGTCCATCTGCTCGCACAGCCGCTCGGCAACGATGGCGACGTCGATGAATTCAAGCAGTTCATGGGTGTTGGTCCGCAATCCGCCGCCGTCGAGCGACGTCAGGATGCCGTCTTCGCGGCAGAGCTTGGCGTAATGGATTGCGGCATCCGGCTGATGGCCGTCGATATGCAGCGCGCGGCAGCCCTTCAAATTGAGGATCGGAAACGGGTGGATATGCTCATCGTCGCGGCAGCGCACGATGGCGCGCTTGCCGTCCTTCGGCATGATGAAGGACAGCGAGGAGGAGGTGACCTTGCGCGGATGGATCGAGATTCCATACTTCGCGCTCATGTCCTGAAACATGCGGCCGAGCCAGTCATTGGCGACGGTCGCAATCAGGTCGGGTACGATCCCGAGCTTGGCGCAGCAAAATGCCGCGGTGACGGCGTTGCCGCCAAA
Source organism: uncultured Alphaproteobacteria bacterium (assembly GCA_963802535.1). Taxonomy (GTDB): domain Bacteria; phylum Pseudomonadota; class Alphaproteobacteria; order Rhizobiales; family Xanthobacteraceae; genus Bradyrhizobium. Next base: position 6,779 of record CAWDJI010000002.1, read on the forward strand.
GGAAACCGCATAGGCGGAGGCCACGTGTTTTTCGTCGCCGGTCGGCATATGGTCGGTGATGAAGGTAACGTCGATATAGGTCTGTCCGATGAAGAGAGCCTGCATTCGTTTTCCGTCATGAGCTGAGGGGTGGTCCCGGCCCGGCGCAGATACATTAGCACCGGTTATCGGATGCATTCGCTGAAATTATTCGCAACCGGGCCGTCTTTGCAGCTTGAGATGGGAGTATGAGGAGAATACGACCGTCCTTGGGGGGCTTGTCCTTAGGGGTCTTGTCCTTAAAGGTCTTGTCCTTAAAGGTCTTGGGCATACTGCCGTATAACGGCTGACGGCTGCCCGGGTTTCCCGGCGGTGGCGACAAAAGTGGAGGGAACGATGACCGTTTATTCCGGTCCGGTGTTCGACATGGCGGTTAACCAATTTGGTGTCATCGCCAACCATCTCGAAATCCCGATGGACGAGCGCGACCGAATTCTGATGCCGAAGCGGGCCATCACCGTTTCCTGTCCGATTCACCGCGACGACGGCACGGTCGCGGTATTCGAGGGCTACCGGGTACAGCATCACCTCACCCTCGGCCCGACCAAGGGCGGTACGCGATTCGCGCCCTCCGTCGACATCGGCGAGGTCGCAGCCCTTGCGATCTGGATGAGCTGGAAATGCGCGCTCGTCGGGCTGCCTTATGGCGGTGCCAAGGGCGGCGTCAATGTCGATCTCGCCACCATCTCCAGGCGCGAACTGGAGGCGCTGTCGCGGCGCTACATGCAGGAGATGATTCCCTTCGTCGGCCCGCATACCGACGTCATGGCGCCCGACATGGGCACCAATGAGCAGGTGATGGCCTGGTTCATGGACACCTATTCGATGTACCAGGGCCGCACCGTGACCGAGATCGTCACCGGCAAGCCGGTATCGTCGGGCGGCACGCTCGGCCGGCGTGAAGCCACGGGGCGCGGCGTCGCCTATCTCGCCAGGCGCGTGCTGAAGGAGCTGTCGGTCAATCCGGGCACCGCGACCGCCGTCATCCAGGGCTTTGGCAATGTCGGCTCCTATGCGGCGCTGGAGCTGCATCAATATGGGCTGAAGATCGTTGCCGTCAGCGATCACACCGGGGCGCTGCACGATCCGGCCGGACTCGATATTCCTGCGCTGATGCACCATGCGGGAAGGCATGGCAGCATCGCCGGCTTCTCCAACCAGCTCGCCTTCGATCCGGAGCAATTGCTCACGCTGCCCTGCGACGTGCTGGTGCCGGCGGCGATGGAGCGGGTGATCGACGCCAAGGTCGCGGAGAATCTCAAATGCCGCGTGCTGGCCGAGGGCGCGAATGGCCCGACCACGCCGGATGCCGATCTGGTGCTGGAGAAGCGCCAGGGCGAGGTATTCCTGATCCCCGATATTCTCTGCAATTCCGGCGGCGTCGTGGTCAGCTACTTCGAATGGGTGCAGGACCTGCAGCAATTGTTCTGGGAGGAGGAGGAAGTGACGCGGCGCGAATACGCCATCCTCGATCGCGCTTTCGATACCATGGTGCATCGGGCCAACGCCGACAAGATCCCGCATCGAACCGCGGCGATGGCAATCGGCGTGGAGAAGGTCCGCGCCGCCAAGAACACGCGAGGCCTGTTCCCGTGATCACTGGCCTCGATCACGTCGTCGTTCTCACCGGAGATATCAACGCGGCGAGCGCGGCCTATCAGACCCTGCTGGCCCGCGCGCCGTCCTGGCAGTACGGTGGCGGTGGCGCCGACCGTGTGCTGTTCACGCTCGACAACACCACGCTGGAATTGGTGGCGCCGAACGGCGAGGGCGCCAATGCGGACCGCATTCGCAGCGTTCTGACCGCACAGGGCGAGGGGCTCGCGAGCATCTGCTTCCGGACCAGCGACATCGCCAAAATGCATCGCCGGCTGGACCGGCTGACGCTGAAGCCCGATGCCGTCGCCGAGGTCGAAAGCCGCGACGCGATCTCGGGGGCGGCGCTGTCGTGGAAGCGCACGCGCGCGGCAACGGAGGCCACGCGCGGCGTCCGCCTGTTCTTTCTCGAGCGCGACAAGGAGCGTCCGCTGTCGGTGCGAACCACTGCCGGATCGATCACGGCGATGGACCATGTCGTGGTCTCGACGTCAGACCCCGAACGGGCCGCCGCCCTCTATGGCGCGCGGCTCGGCCTCGACATGGCGCTCGATCGCTCGCATCCGGATTGGGGCCGGTTGATGTTCTTCCGCTGCGGCGACGTGATTGTCGAGGTCACGCACCGGCCGGGCAAGTCAGCCGACACGTCGCAGGACCGGCTGAGCGGGATCTGCTGGCGTGTGGCCGACATCGACGCCACCCATGCGCGGCTGGCGCAGGCCGGTGTCGACGTCTCGGAAGTCCGCACCGGCCGCAAGCCGGGGACGCGGGTGATGACGGTGCGCAGCGGCACGTGCGGCGTCCCGACGCTGCTGGTGCAGCCGTCAGCGGGGCAGTGATCTTTCCCTTCTCCCACAAGGGGAGAAGGGGGAAGGGCAGTCCCGCCTCATTCTCAAACGCTTCCCTGCGTGCTACAGCTTGTCGCGTACAAGCATTGAGCGAGCTGATTTGGCAAAGGCAAAACGCGTTCAGAAATGGCAACGCGACCCAGAGGGGATGCGGATCCGCATTCTCGAGGCCGCCAAGCAGGAGTTCGCCGCCCACGGCCTGGCCGGCGCGCGCGTTGACCGCATCGCGGCCAATGCCGGCGCCAACAAGCGCATGCTGTATTACCACGTCGGCAACAAGGAAGACCTCTACCTCGCCGTGCTGGAAGGCGCCTATGAAAAAATCCGTTCCGAGGAGCGCGGGCTCGATCTCGAACATCTCGATCCACCCGACGCGATCGAGCGGCTGATCGACTTCACCTGGAACTACTTCCTGCGTAACCCGGAATTTCTGGCGCTGCTCAACACGGAAAATCTTGCCAAAGCACGCCATCTGAAGCGCTCGACCAAGGTCAAATCGATGCATTCGCCGTTCGTCGAGATGATCCGCACGGTGGTGACGCGCGGCGTCGAAAGCGGCGATTTTCGCGTCGCCGTCGATCCGGTGCAGCTCTACATCTCGATCGCGGCGCTGTGCTTCTTCTACCTCTCCAACTGCGCGACGCTCTCGGTGATCTTCGGCCGCGACCTCCTGAAGAAGGATGCGCGGGACGAGCGCCTCGCCCACATGGTGGCGCTGGTGCTGGCGGCGCTGACGGGGAAATCGACGGCGGATTTCGGCAAGCCGGCACTATCCGGCGCGCGGTCCCCGGCGCATCAGCCGGTGTGATCTGTCGTTCCTGCGAACGCAGGAACCCATACACCGCGGCCCCCGCGATTTTCAAACGGTAGTCATTGATCCTGCTACGATA
>CAWDJI010000003.1:0-18989 GCA_963802535.1 uncultured Alphaproteobacteria bacterium
GGCGATCTCGATCTCATCGAGGAAGGCGATGCGGCATTCCTCGACCACGTCGCGATGCCACGACGATTGCACGAAGGCGACCCGCTGCGGCTTGACGAAACGCGGATATGACGGCGCCGGCGGAAGCTCGGGCACGTCAGGAACGTGGCTGGCTTCGACTGTCTGGGGTTGGGATTGGACTTCAGGCTCTTGCGAACATCTGATTCATGGCTTTCCTCTTTCAGGACCAGAAAATCAGGGCATACGGAACGACGTCAGCCACGCGCACACGCACGAGGCCGCCGCAACCGTTCTCTTTCATCCGGACTTTAACCGTCGGCTTCGGAATCACACCGAATCTGCTGACCCTTCATCTCAAGCGAAAAGAAGGCGCTCGCGGGCTTGGGCTACGTCACCCTTACCGCCGGTGGGGACTTTCACCCCGCCCTGAGAACATCGGCCGCCCGGGATGGACGACCTGCCAGAGAATATGGCCAAACGCGGAGGCGTCAGCAAGCGCCTTTGGCATGGGGAAACGGCATGTCCCCATGCCCCCGGAACAGGGCAGGCCTCCTATTCGAAGTCCGTTCTGGCCCGCTGGCCGCCGGCACAAATGCCGAGCTGGATCCGCGATCTTTCCTGCGCGGCCTGATCGAGACCAAGGTCGATTTGCGAGCGGTCAAGCCCGAAGTCTCTCAATTCCCGGCCATTGAGATGGCGCAGCACCGCCAGCGTGGCGTGACGCTCGCGCCGCGCGATCGCGGCCGCCACCAGGTGATTGATAAGGCGGCGCGTGCGCGCCAGAAACACGGAGGTTCGGCGCCATGGCTGGCTTCCGCTCGGCGCGCAATACGTGGCCTTTGCGCGCAAGACGTAGCCGGCAAGATATCGCGGCAAGCGGCGGGCGCCTTACTCCGGCCTGAGACCGCCGGCGCGGACCACCTTGCTCCACTTCCCGGTTTCGTCGGCGAATTTCAGAAACTGCCGCCGGAAAAATTTCACGTGCAAGGGCATTCCCATTTTCCGCCGCGACGGCCGCTCGGACCTTCCCTTGGCACCTTCGGCAAATCTCAAGCGGATCTGGACGTTAAATCAGTGCGCTCTGAAAGTCTTTGGTTTCCGGATCGGGCAGCTGATCAACCAGCTCTCGGCGGAAGACCGCAACGTCGTAGCCGTACGGCTTTCCCGCAACCATGGACATCAACTGGCGCTGACGGCCGGGCTGTCCACCGTACGCGGCGACCTCGTGCTGGTCATCGATGCCGATTTGCAGGATCCGCCGGAACTGCTGACGCCGATGTACGAGATGATGGCGCAGGAAGGCGCCGACGTCGTCTACGGTCTGCGGCGCAGCCGCGCCGGCGAAACCCGCTTCAAGAAGATGTCGGCCGAGGCCTTCTATCGCCTGCTCGCCAGGATCACACGGGTCCATATTCCGGTCGATACCGGCGACTTCCGGCTGATGAGCCGCCGCATCTCCGACCAGCTCGTGCAGATGCCGGAGCACGACCGTTTCATCCGCGGCATGGTGGCCTGGCTCGGCTACAAGCAGGTCGCCTGTGAATACGACCGTCATCCGCGGTATGCCGGCAGCACCAAATATCCGCTGGCGAAAATGATCAGCTTTGCGGCGGACGCGCTGATCAGCTTCTCGATGGTGCCGCTACGGATCGCGACCTATGTCGGCGCGCTCCTGACCACCGTCCTCACCTTTGTCGGTATCGGCGCCGTCATCGGCTGGATCCTCTCCGGCACCGTGCCGGGATGGACCAGCCTGACGCTGTTGGTCGTGATGATCTCCTCGGTCCAGCTTCTGGTGCTCGGGCTGATCGGCGAATATGTCGGCCGCATCTACATCCAGTCGAAGAACCGCCCGCTGTTCGTGATCTCGCACCTCCACCGGCGCGGGCGGCTGCCGCACAACGCGGCCGACGGCGAGAACGACATCGAGGAAGAGTTGTTCAAGACCCTGCTGGCCCAACCGGGATCGAGAGCGCGCAGCCCTGCCTACGACGAGGCCTCGTGATGAAAGCAATCCTGAACCATCCCGCGCTCTACCAGGCCTACCAGAATGCCGGTGGCTTCTTCGGCGCCCGCATCAAGGCGATCGCCGGATTACCTGACGCTGCAGCCGGGGATGCGGGTGATCGATATCGGATGCGGGCCCGGCCACATCCTGCGCCATCTGCCGGAAGACATCGAATATACCGGCTTCGACATCGACGAGGCCTATATCGCGTATGCGCGACGATCGTTCGGCCATCTCGGCACGTTTCATTGCCGTCATTTCGACGCCGAAGCCGCCCGCGAATTCGCCGGCGCCGATGTGGTCATGATGAACGGCGTGCTGCATCACATCGCCGACGACGGCCTGCAGGCCACGCTCGCCGACATCCGCGCCGTCCTCAAGAGCGACGGCGTCCTGTTCACCCTCGACGGCTGCTACCGCGAGGGCCAGTCGCCCATCGCCAAATGGCTGCTCGACAACGACCGCGGCGAATTCGTCCGCGACCGCGACGGCTACGATCAGGTTCTTCGCCGCGCCTTTGGAAAAGTGAACCTTGCCATTCGCGACGACTATTCGCGCGTGCCCTATACGTTCATCATCGGCGTCTCGCAGAAATAGCTTTCCGCCGGGCCCTCAGTCGTTCCGGCGCAGGATGTCGATGCCGTCGACCGAGCGCACCAGCGAATAGGGCTTGAGCAGCTGCGATATCTCGGCATCGGCACGGGCCCAGGCTCCCCACCCATTGCGCGGATTGTCGATCAGCACGATGTCGGGCGGCAGCTTTCTGAAATCCTCGACCAGCCAGTTGCGTTCCAGCGCCAGATAGCCGTTCAGCTTGGCGTCGGCCGCCGCATCGACAAGGGTCCTCTCGCGGGTCAGCCGCACGAATTCGCGAATCCAGAGGTTTTCCTGGCGGGAAACCCAGACGCCGCCGATATCGCGCACCAGTGGATGGCCGATGGCGGCCTCGCCGCTGAGCACCAATATCCGCGGATGCGGCTTGAGACCTTCGACCGCTTGCCTGATCGGGCCGACGTAGACGTTGGCGTTGAACCACTGCATGCCGAGCAGCAAGGTCACGGCCAGCATGAACGCTGAAACAGCCTCAAGACGGCGCGAGCGCGGGGCTGCGTCGGCAGTGCCCGTCAGCGCATAGCCCATCGCGAGCAAGGCAATCGCGACCATGGGATAGGAATGATAGGCCCAACCGCGCCGCTGCAGGAAGAACGAGACGGCAAATCCGCACGCGGCGAGCATCGCGGCCAAAAGCAGCGAGTTCGGGCGCGGTCTTCTGCCGAACCAGCAGCACCGACACCATCGCGATCGCGAAGACCAGGGTGGCATCATTGAGGAAGATGACCGAAGCCGGCATCGACCATGACAGATAGGTGTCGCGAACCAGCGGATAGGTAACCGTGAAATACTCGGGATAGAGGACATACGTTCCGACACTGACGATCGTCACCACCACGCCCGCAATGATGTTCTCCGGCGCAAACAGCACCAGCCAGGAGCGCGAACGTACGGCGGCGAATATGATGCACAGCGCCGCCGGCACGGTGAAGAAAGGCTTGAAGGCAAGCGTGATGCCGGCGCCCAGGCCCGCAATCACGATCGCCCACAGCGGAAGCGGCTCACGACGGCTGCGCAACGCATAGACCGCGAGCGCCGGCAGGAAGGTGAGCATCGCGATGTGCTCGCGCTGCGCGAAGACATGCATCGGCAGGATCGTCATGACGGCTGCTGCCCAGACGACGAACGTTGCCCAGTTCCCTTGCGCCAACGCCGGCGACAGGCGCAGGATGCGCGATACCGCAACAAGTGAGGCTGCCGCAAGCAGCAGAAGCTGCGCATCGATCACGTGTCGCGGATCGACGCCGAGAACGCGCGCCAGCGCCGCACCCGGCAGATAGGCGAAAGCCGCCATCGGCGGGTTGATCTCGATGATATCGCGATAGAGATGCTGGCCATCCAGCATGCGTTCGCACACGACCAGCAGCCAGCTCACATCGGTATTGAGGGGAACGAACTGCCGCAGCAGGATCGCGACAAGGAAAACTACACCGGTGAGGAGCAGCGGCATCGGCGCCAGCCCTTCCCGCCCCGCCGATCCTGACGGCGAGTGGCTGGAAACGGCAGAGAATTCGGAGGTCATTGGCCCATCCTGCGAGGAAACGACACGACGCTAGCGAACGGGCGTTAACGCGCGATTTGCGATCCGCCCGGAAACACTCGATGCTTGGCGATACGTTCACGAATACTTAAAGCGGGGCGCCCTAGATGGGCCTTTCGTGCAACTCCTGGTCATCCCAGCGACACAAACGAGACAAGCGTGACACTCGCGGCTGAGGTTTCCGGCACCGATTCTGGAAGGCCCGCCAACCGGGCCTGGTCAACGTCGATTTTCCGAACCAAGGCGCTGGCGCCGATCGTAATTGCGCTGGGCTCGCTGCTGGCGGGCGCGCTCTACACCTGGTTCGCCGGCGAGGACGTCAACTGGGATTGGCAGAACTACCACGAGTATAACGTCTGGGCCCTGATCAACGGCCGCTACGCCATCGATGCGCTGCCGGCCGGCTTTCAGACCTACTTCAATCCCACCGTCTATTTTCCGGTCTATTATCTGCGCCACCTGCTGCCGCCGCCCTACGGCCTCATGATCCTCGGCGCGGTGCATGGCCTCAATCTGGTGCTGATCTACTTCCTCTCGCGCGTGCTGCTGCGAGATGCCGCGACATCATGGGCGATCGGCGCGTCGATCCTGATTGCCGCCGTCGGTCCGATGACGCTTTCGGAGGTCGGAACGAGCTTCTCCGACATTCTCACCGCGCTACCCATTGTTGCAGGTTGCATCCTGATCCTGTCGGCGGACGGATCGCGTCACGGACGTTATGTCCTCGCCGGGCTGTTGCTTGGCGCGGCCGTCGGGCTGAAGTTGACCAATGTCGTTTACGCGCTCGGTGCGGCGGCCGCGGTTCTCGCCGCGACCCGTCCCCTGACGGCGACGATCTGCCTTGGCATTGGCGGCCTGGCCGGCGCGCTGGCGACGGGCGGTGCGTGGGGACTGATGCTCTGGCGCGAGCTCGGCAATCCGGTTTTCCCGCTCTTCAATGCGGTGTTCCGGTCGCCGGAATTGGTCCCGATGAATATCATGGACTGGCAGTTCATGCCCCGCGGCTACCTCGACGCCTTGGCGTATCCGTTCTATTGGATGCTCGGCGACAACAGGAGCTCGGAGTATCCGTTTCGCGACGCGCGATTCGCCGTCGCGATGGTGCTGGTCCTGTTCGGCATCGGCCGGTCTCTCGTCATCCGCGCCGCGATCTTCACCCAGCGGGACATTCAATTCCTTCTGTTCTTCGCCGTCTCCTATGCGACGTGGCTCGCCCTGTTTGCGATTCAGCGCTACGCCGTCGTGCTGGAGCTGCTGTGCGCGCCGTTGATCGTCCTTGTGATCTCCCGCTCGCTGGCTGGCCACCCCGGAGCAGGCTTGCCGCGCGCATCCTCGATGCCCGTGAATTCCGTAATGGCCGCCACCGCGCTGTTGATCGCGCTGTGGTCGCAACCCGGAGACTGGTTCCGCCGCCCCTGGTCCAATCCCTACAATCCCAACATCGCAAAATCGCTTGAGCAGCCCGCGGCCTATTTTCTTCTCGACAAGCCGCTTGCCTATGTCGCCACTGTGCTGCCGCCACAGTCGCGCTTCTACCAGCTCGCCGACATCGCGATGCCCATCGTGCCGGACGGCGAGTTCGACCGCCGTATTCGAACTGCGCTGAAGAATCCGCTGCCGGGCGGCGCATGGGAACTGCACGCGCACGGCAAGCCGATCCGCGCGCAGTTGCTGGAGCGATATGGCCTCCGGGTGGATGCTTCGAAGCCCTGCGTCGAGATCGAGGGCGCGTGGCTCGGGACCGCGATCGAGGCGTGCCCGCTGGCTGCGCGCGAACCGTAAAGCCGCAACAGGCGATTCAAGGCCGAACCAAGCACCTGGGCGGGCCGGAATGTGGTCATCCCAGGAAAGTTAACCACCCATTAACCTTTGTGGCGGCAAGATTCCCATATCCGGGAATCCGACTCCGGTTTGTTCTCAAATTAAGATTTGTACTCGCGATCAACTGTGGACGACGACGCTTTGGCCTGTGGACGGACTCAGGGGTGAGTTGCGCAGATTCCGCAAATCACATCACTTGAGCCTCGGCAGGCCCCGGGAACCAGGCGAACGGGAATTGCAATCGACGGCGATCCACGAGTTCGAGGCGCGCTGTTGCCCGTGAGTTTCAGAAGAATTCAAGAAACAAGGTCGAGACGGCATGTCCCTCCTCGAAGGCATCATTGAAGCCCCGACCAACCCGCTCGGGGTGGTCGAAGACATCGCTACCGATAACAACTGGGCGTTCGAGCGCTCCGGCGAGGACGAGGTCACGATCGTCTCCAGGGGGGACTGGACCGACTATCAGCTCTCCTTCACCTGGATGGCCGAGATCGAGGCGCTGCATCTGGCCTGCGCGTTCGACATGAAGATCCCGCCCGCGCGGCGCGCGGAAGTGCAGCGGCTGATCGCGGCGGTCAATGAGCAATTATGGATCGGCCATTTCGACATCTGGACCCACACCGGCATGGTCATGTACCGGCAGGCGCTGGTGCTGCCGGGCGGGCTGACCGCCTCGACCGCGCAATGCGAGTCCATGCTGGTCGGCGCCATCCACGCCTGCGAGCGCTATTACCCCGCGTTCCAGTTCGTGGTCTGGGCCGGGAAAACCGCGGCAGAAGCGATGAGCGCAGCGATGTTCGATACCGAGGGCGAGGCGTAGGTTCTCCTTCCGCATTTCAATATCCTCACCGTCGTCCCGGCGAACGCCGGGACCCATACGCCGTGACCTCGCGGCTCAAGCAAACTGCTTGTGGCCCTCCTCTCGCTTGACTAGAACCGGCTGTGGTTATGGGTCCCTGCGCCCGTGCGCAATTGCGCACTAGGCAGGGACGACGAAAGAGTATTGCGCATGTCGTCGATCACAGCAGCTAATTCCCTCACCCAACTCCACGGCACCATCGCGCTTGCCGGCGCCGGCAAGATGGGTGGCGCGATGCTGACCGGATGGCTGGCCGGCGGGCTCGATGCGGCGCGCGTCGTGGTGATCGAGCCGCAGCCGTCCCCCGAGATCAGCGCGCTTGCCGCAAAAGGCGTCCGCCTCAATCCGAACGACGCCGTTACGGCCGATACGCTGGTGGTGGCGGTGAAGCCGCAGATGTTCCGCGAGGCAGGGCCGGCGCTGAAGCAGCTGGTCGGAGCGAATACGCTCGTGGTCTCGATCATGGCGGGCACGACGATTGCGGCGCTGGAGGAAGTCTGCGGCGGCATGGTGGTTCGCGCCATGCCGAACACGCCGGCCGCGATCGGCCGCGGCATTACGGTTGCCGCGCCAGCACGGAATGTCAGCGCCGCGCAACGCGCCACCGCCGACGCGCTGTTGCGCGCCACCGGTTCGGTCGAATGGGTCGACGATGAAAGCCTGATGGACGCGGTCACCGCCGTGTCCGGCTCCGGTCCGGCCTATGTCTTCCTGCTCGCCGAAGAACTCGCGCGCGCCGGTGTCGAAGCCGGCCTGCCCGCCGAGCTCGCCACAAAACTCGCGCGCGAGACCGTCGCGGGCTCCGGCGAGCTGCTGCATCGCTCGGAGCTTGCTTCGGCAACGCTGCGCCAGAACGTCACCTCGCCCGGCGGCACCACCGCCGCCGCGCTGGAAGTGCTGATGGGCAAGGACGGCCTGCAGCCGCTGATGATCCGCGCCATCGCCGCAGCGACGAAGCGCTCGAAGGAATTGGCGAAGTAAATTGCTGCTGCCCTCATGGTGAGGAGGCGCGCCAGCGCCGTCTCGAACCATCCGGCCCCGCTGGTGCGTGTGGCCATCCTTCGAGACGCCGCTGCGCGGCTCCTCAGGATGAGGTCAGAACGCGCAGCTACTTCCCCGCAAGCCTCTTGGTAAAGCTCTCGGCATTGACGAGGCCGCGGGCGTGGCGGCCGTCGCCGATCTTGCGCTCGCCCTCGAAGGCTTCGACCTCGAAGCGGATGACGCGGCGCTCGACCGCGATGACTTTGGCCGTGGCCCGCACCGTGGCGCCGACGAGCGACGCGCCGAGATGGCGGATATCGACCTCGGTGCCAACCGTGATCCAGCCCGGCTGAAGATAACCCCTGATCGCATCGCTCGAGGCGATCTCCATTTCCAGGATCATCATCGGCGTCGCGTAAACCATCGGCATGCCGGGCACGAAATGCCCGACCGTGCGCTCGGCCGGCACGACGAGCGTTCGTTCGGCGCTCATGCCGACTTTGATGAAGTCGCGTGCGTCCATGGGTGTTTCCGCAAGGGCGGTGTCGTCCCGGCCTTGAGCCGGGACCCATAGCCACAAATGTACGTTGTTGCAGCAAGCTGGAGCTCCAGCCCGGCGCAACAACTAACATCGGTGGTTATGGGTCCCTGCGTTCGCAGGGACGACGGATGGAGAGACCGCGCTACTTCTTCGCCGCGGCCGCGCGTTCCACAAAAGTCTTGCCGCCCTTCATCTTGTGGGCGAGCGGCGCTTCGTTGATCTGGATCACGACTGCATCGGCATCGACGCCGAGGTTCTTGACCAGCGCCTGGGTGATGTCGCGCATCATGCCGGCCTTCTGTTCGTCGGTGCGGCCGAAGGCCATGCTCACGGTGATCTCAGGCATTTTCGTTTCTCCCTTTTTGTTTCCGTCATGGCCGGGCTTGTCCCGGCCATCCACGACCTTTTCTATCAAACAAGACGTGGATGCCCGGGACAAGCCCGGGCATGACGCCCGAAACGAATGGCTAGCCCCACTTCACGTCATGGCGTGCCAGCACTTCACGCACTTTTGCGACGATGTCGCCTTCCGCACATGAGAACTGCGCCGGGCGCGTCTCGCGCCATTCCTGGTTGGAGGCGATCGCAGCCGCCGCCTTGGCGCCGTCGATCAGGTCCTTGATCTGAATTTCGCCGCGCGCCTTTTCGTCCGAGCCCTGGATGATCACGCAAGGCGAGTTGCGGCGGTCGGCATATTTGAGCTGGTTGCCCATGTTCTTGGGGTTGCCCAGATAAAGTTCGGCACGGATGTTCGCGTTGCGGAGTTGCGCGACCATCTTCTGGTAATCGGCGACGCGGTCGCGGTCGAACACGGTAACGACCACAGGCCCGAAGTCGGGCCGCGTATCAAGCTTGCCAAGCATCGTCAGCGCCGCCTGCAGCCGCGACACGCCGATGGAAAAACCCGTCGCCGGCACCGGCTCGCCGCGGAAGCGCGAGACGAGGCCATCGTAGCGGCCACCGCCGCCGACGGATCCGAAACGCACGGGACGGCCTTTTTCGTCCTTGGTTTCGAGGGTGAGTTCGACCTCGTAGACGGGGCCGGTATAGTATTCGAGGCCGCGGACGACGGAAGGATCGATGACGATTTGATCCGATCCATAGCCGGACGCAGCAACAAGTTTGCCAATCGCGTCGAGTTCGTCGCGGCCTTCCTGTCCGACCTTGCTATCGCGCAACCGTGCATCGATCTGCGCGCCCTGTTCGATCGCGCCGACTACCAGAGCGATGTCGTCTGCCTTGAGACCCGCACCTTTGGTGAAATCGCCTGACTCTCGTCTTTTCGGCCGTCACCAAGCAATTGCTGAACGCCGGAAATACCGAGACGATCGAGCTTGTCGATTGCACGCATGACGGTCAGCCATTGTCCGTCATCTGCAATGCCAAGAGCATCCCTCACGCCGTCGAGCACCTTGCGGTTATTCACCTTCACCACATATGAGCCGCGGGGAATGCCGAGCGCTTCCATCGTGTCGGCCGCCATCATGCACATCTCGGCGTCGGCCGCGGGTGACGCGGAGCCCACGGTGTCGGCGTCGAACTGCATGAACTGGCGGAAGCGGCCGGGGCCGGGCTTTTCGTTGCGATAGACGTAGCCCGCGCGATAGCTGCGATAGGGCTTTGGCAGCGCCTCGAAATTTTCCGCGACATAGCGCGCCAGCGGCGCGGTCAGGTCGTAGCGGAGCGAAATCCACTGCTCGTCGTCGTCCTGGAACGAAAACACGCCCTCGTTGGGGCGGTCCTGGTCGGGCAGGAATTTACCGAGCGCATCGGTGTACTCCATCGCTGGGGTTTCCACCGGCTCAAAACCGTAGCGCTCATAGACCTCGCGGATTTTCTCGACCATCTGGCGCGTGGCCGCAATCGCGGCCGGACCGCGATCTTCCAGCCCGCGCGGCAGCCGCGCCTTCAGCTTCTGGGGTTTTTTGGGTTTGTCAGTCATTTTGGTTCGCAGCCATGGGCGGCGTTGGTACCAGCCAAGGCGCGATGCGGCAACCGGTGCATCTATCGGGTGGCCGTCATTCCGGGGCGATGCGAAGCATCGAACCCGGAATTGTCGAAATTCCGGGCCTGGTCCTACGGACCATCCCGGAATGACGGTGCGCGCGCCGGTCACAAAACCTTTCTGATCCAGTCGTGCGGGTCGGGCGCGCGGCCGTACTGGATGTCGACCAGCTTCTTTCGCATCCCCATGGCGACGGGGCCGGCCGCGCCGCCGCTGATGAGAAAATCGCCGCTCGCGGAACACACCTTTCCGATCGGCGAGATGACGGCCGCCGTACCGCAGGCAAAGGCCTCCTTCAGCTTTCCGCTGGCGGCATCTGCGCGCCACTGCTCGATCGTATAGGCCTCCTCGCGCACGGGCGTGCCGGAATCCTTGGCGAGCGCGATGATCGAATTGCGGGTGATACCCGGCAGGATCGTGCCGAGCGGTGGCGTCGAGAGCGAACCGTCCTCGAACACGAAGAAGACGTTCATGCCGCCGAGTTCCTCGATATAGCGGCGCTCGATCGCATCTAGGAAGACCACCTGATCGCAACCGTGCTCGATGGCCTCGGCCTGCGCGCGCAGGCTGGCGGCATAATTGCCGCCGCATTTGACGGCGCCGGTGCCGCCGATCGCAGCGCGCGTGTAGTTCTCCGACACCCAGATCGACACCGGTGCTGGTCCGCCCTTGAAATAGGAGCCGACCGGCGAGGCGATGACGGCGAAGATGTATTCCGCCGATGGCTTCACGCCGAGGAACACCTCGCTCGCGATCATGAAGGGCCGCAGGTAGAGACTGCCCTCGCCGCCCGGGATCCAGGCGCTGTCGATGCGCACGAGCTGCTCGACCGCTTCGATGAACACCGCCTCGGGCAACGGCGCCATGGCCATGCGCTCGGCCGAGTTCTTGAAGCGCCTCGCATTGGCGTCGGGGCGGAACAGGTTGACGCCGTTGTCGCGCTTGTAGGCCTTGAGGCCTTCGAAAATCTCCTGCGCGTAATGCAGGACGGCTGCGGCCGGATCGAGCGGGAAATTCGCGCGGGATTCGACCCGCGCGCCATGCCAGCCCTTGGCCTGATTGTAGCGGACGATGGCCATGTGGTCGGTGAAAATCCGGCCGAAGCCCGGGTCCGCGAGCTTTGCCGTGCGCTCCTGCTCGGACGTCGGTTTAGCCGCAGGCTGGATTTCGAATTTCAAACTCATTTTCTTGCTTCCCGCTGTCGGAACCGGCGCGATTTCCCCCGCCAGCCTGTCCTCCGGACCTGCTGCCTGCTTCGCAGCCGGTTTCCATCGCCAACACGCCCCGCAGGACATGCTTTTGCGGAATGCCGAAGTCCAGTATGTTTGCCGAAATGCCGCTCGACAATCGCACGGTAGTCCAATTTGCGGCCGTTGCCGCCATCGCTGGCTTTTTCGGCTGCCTGACACGTCGCCAAGACCGAAACGACTTAAAGTTTCGCCCTGGCTGGCAGTTTTGTAACATTGAACCCAAGATATGTCAACATGACTGACATAAATTTCTCAAGGCCCGCCACCGACCCTGATTCGAAGGGGGCCGAGGGACCGTCCCCGGCCCCGCGGTCCGGTGAATTTCGCTGGGACATCATCGAATTGCTGTTCTTTGCGTACCGTGACTTCGTCGGCGATGCCGACCATGAGCTCGAGGCTTTCGGGTTCGGCCGCGCCCATCACCGGGTGATCCACTTCGTCTATCGCTACCCCGGCCTCAAGGTCGCCGACCTGCTGGACGTCCTGCGCATCACCAAGCAGTCGCTCGGGCGCGTGCTCAAGCAATTGCTCGATGAGGGCTACATCATCCAGAAGACCGGCAATAACGACCGCCGGCAGCGCCTTCTTTACGCCACCCCCAAAGGCGAAGCGTTGGTGGCGAAACTCGCCGGGCTGCAGACCGATCGCATCACCCATGCGCTCGGGGAAATAAGCCCCGATGGCGCCGCGGCGATCAGCCAGTTCCTGCGTGCGATGATCGATCGCGACGATCCCGACAAGGTGCTGGAAGCGATCTTCGGGACCGGCAGCAAGAAACCAAGGGAGTGATCGTGCCGCACGGAGCAACCATCGCCGCAGCGACCGCACGCACGCCGCTGCAGCCGGCAGACGACGCCCCGCATCTGTTGCTGGTCGATGACGACCGCCGTATTCGCGACCTGCTGTCGCGGTTTCTTTGCGGCGAGGGTTATCGGGTCACGACCGCGTCGAGCGCCGACGACGCCCGCGCCAAGCTGCTCGGCCTGCATTTCGATCTCCTGATCCTCGACGTCATGATGCCCGGTGAAAACGGCTTCGACCTGGCGCGCTTCATCCGCACCTCCTCGTCGGTGCCGATCATCATGCTGACGGCGCGCCATGAAGCGGAGGCCCGCATCGAAGGCCTGCAGATCGGCGCCGACGACTACGTCGCCAAGCCGTTCGAGCCGCGCGAGCTGATCCTGCGGATCGGCAACATCCTCAAGCGTACCGCGGCGCCGCCGGTGGAAACGCTGGAGCAGATCGCGTTCGGGCCGTACGTCTATCATCTCGACCGCGGCGAACTGCGCCAGGGCGAGGAGATCATTCACCTGACCGACCGCGAGCGCGAAATGCTGCGCATTCTGGCGGCTGCGCCCGGCGACACCGTGCCGCGCGCGGCGCTGACCGGCGGCGGCACGGTGAACGAGCGCGCGGTCGACGTACAGATCAACCGCCTGCGGCGCAAGATCGAGCACGATCCCGCCAATCCGTTGTTCCTGCAGGCGGTGCGCGGCATCGGCTATCGCCTGGTTGCGTCGCCCTGAGCCGATATTGATATTCATGAGCACGCTCGACACCGGCCTGACGTTCATCCGCAACGCGTCGCAACGCGTTTCCCGGGCCAATGGCTGGATGGGCAACGCCTTCAAGAGCTGGATGCCGACCGGCCTCTACGCGCGTGCGCTGCTGATCATGATCGTGCCGATGGTGATCCTGCAAACGGTGGTCGCGTTCGTGTTCATGGAGCGGCACTGGAACACGGTGACGCGGCGCCTCTCGGCGGCCGTGGTGCAGGACATCGCGGCCCTGATCGACGTCTACAAGGGCTATCCGCAGGACAAGGACCGCGCGCAACTCCGCCGCATCGGACAACGGCTGCAGCTTGTCGTGGATTTTCTGCCCGTCGGCGACATGCCGCCGCCCGGGCCGAAACCGTTCTTCTCGCTGCTCGACCAGACGCTCTCGGTGCAGCTTGGCCGCCAGATCGGCCGGCCGTTCTGGATCGATACCGTCGGCAAATCCAATCTGGTCGAGATTCGCATTCGGCTCGACGACGCCGTGATGCGCGTGTTCGCGCAGCGTAGCGCCGCCTACGCTTCCAATTCCGAGATCTTCATCTTCTGGATGCTGGGCACCTCCTCGATCCTCCTGATCGTCGCGGTGCTGTTCCTGCGCAACCAGATCAGGCCGATCCTGCGGCTGGCGGAGGCCGCCGAAAGCTTCGGCAAGGGCCGCGAGGCGCCGAATTTCCGGGTCCGCGGCGCTCGCGAGGTACGGCAGGCGGCGCAGGCGTTCATGGAAATGAAGGCGCGCATCGAACGCTCGATCGAGCAACGCACCGCGATGCTGGCCGGCGTCAGCCACGACCTGCGCACCATCCTGACCCGCTTCAAGCTCGAACTCGCGCTGATCGGCGACAGTCCCGAAGTCGACGGCATGCGCAAGGATGTCGACGAAATGGCCGGGATGCTGGAGGCCTATCTCTCGTTTGCGCGCGGCGACAGCGGCGAGATTGCGCAGCCGACCGACATGGAGATGGCGCTGCAAGACCTGCGCAGCGACGCCGAGCGCAACGGCCACACCGCGACGGTCACGTTCCATGGCTTGCCTGTCGTGACGGTGAAGCCGGCCGCGTTCAAGCGCTGCCTCGGCAACCTCGTCTCCAACGCGGCACGACACGCCAACGCGATTTCAATCACCGGCCATCGCGATCATCGCTATCTGACGGTGACGGTCGACGACGACGGGCCGGGAATACCTGCCAACATGCGCGAGGAAGTGTTCAAGCCGTTCCTGCGTCTCGACGATGCCCGCAACCAGGACGAAGGCGGCACGGGCTTAGGTCTCGCCATCGCCCGCGATATCGCCCGCTCGCACGGCGGCGACATCACGCTCGGCGACAGCCCGATGGGCGGCCTGCGTGCGGCGGTAAGGGTGCCGGTGTAGGCAAGATCGACGGAGCGTTGTCGTCCCTGCGAACGCAGGGACCCACAACCACAGGGCTTGTTTGTTGAACGAAAGCCGTCGAGCCGCGTCTTTCAAAATTCACGGCACGGCGTATGGGTCCCTGCGTTCGCAGGGACGACACATTCATTCTGCCGGCCTCGTTACTTCGGCAGCTGCTTCGGGATCAGGTCCTTCAGCTTTTCCATGTCCTTGATGTTCATCTTCATGCCGCCGGGCATCACGATGTCGCCGGGCTTCTGGTCGGCCTTGCAGGCGCCGAGCCATTTCGCTTCGATCGTCGTCGTGCCGCCGGCGGGGCCGCGGTCGCTCCGCGCGGTCGACTTCACGGTGTAGGCGGAATTGAAGTCGCCGGTAATTTCGGCGTGCGAGGCGATCGTCACGCCGGCGATGCCGCAGATGGAATCGGTGACGTAACCGGTCGCCGTCTTCTGGATGTCCTGCTTCGAGCACATCTCCTTGCCCATCGGCGACATCGCGGTGCTCATGTCCTTGTCGGTGGTCTCGTCGGTGCACTGCTGCATCGTCATTTCGGGCGAAGGCGATCCGGCGCGCAGCACCTTCATCTCCCAGAGGCCCGCCTTGCGCACCGGCAGTTCAACGGCGCCTGCGGCGCCGACCGGCAACAGCGCCAACAGCAGAAGCGCCGAACCAGCCGAACCAAATGACAGAAGCTGTCGCGTCATGCTCGCGCTCCCGCAGAGTTATGTTGGGGTTGAAGAGGTGACCGCGCTCAGTAAAGCGTGCGCAGGGGCCGTTCGGCGGCACCATAAGGCACCCAGCGGCAGGCGAACGAGACGTAACCGCCATAGTAGGCCTGCACGCTCAGGAATTTCACCACCTTGCCGTAGGCGGCGCAGTGATCGACGGCGAGCTGGCGGGCATCCGCCTGGTTCGCCAGGGAATAGGCGATGATCCCGCCGGTGTCATTGCCCTTGAACGGCGGCACAGTGTCGGCCTGCGCCGGCGCGCCCGCCAGCATTCCGCCCATCGCAACCAGGCACACGGCCCCAAACCTTCGCATCGCAGACTCCATTTCGTCCGAAGCACACCATAATGTGCGCCAGCCGCCATGGAAAGAATGGTTGCGACAGGAAGTAGAGTTGCCTGTCAGGTGTTGCCGCGTTGCACTTGACCTTGTCGGGGCTTCGCGGCACCGTTCAAACGCTTGGCTTACCGGCGGATTCCCATGCGCAACCTGTTCACATCCTTGAGAGCATTCGGTCTTGTAGCGGCGGCGCTCGCCCTGCTGATCTCGGGCCATGCCGCCCAGGCCGCCAATCCGTTCGAACTGAATTTCTGGCTGTCCGGCCCGCGCTACGATGGCCGCGTCGCAGGGTGCGAGGCGGCGCTTCCGACCATCACCTCGCAATTCCAGCAAAAGGAAAGCACCTTCTGGAATTCGGCGCTGGCGATCACCGGCTTCGGCCGGATCCACGAAACGGCCTTCCGGCCCTGGCAGTCCGACAACATCCCGCGACGATTTTGCAGCGCTGACGTGATGATCAGCGACGGCAAGATGCGCGCGGTGCACTATTCGATCATCGAGGACGGCGGCTTTGCCGGCTTTGGCCAGGGCGTCGAATGGTGCGTAACCGGGCTCGATCGCAACTGGGCCTATAGCCCCGGCTGCAGGGCCGCACGGCCCTGATTTCGCCCCCCCTGAATTCTGCCGCGGCGTGGGCGTTCCGTTGATTTCAGGTTCATGCCGTTTTTGTTCTTGAAATGTTCCGGCTCCCTGCTAGGCTCCGGCAGCTGAGTAAGGGGCGTCCGATGTTCCGATCCGTCAAGATTTCGTGGTTTCTGATTTCGCTGGCTTTCGTCATCGCCACCGCAGGGGCGGCTTGCGCCCAGGATCGCCGGCAAAACGCCCCGGGCGAGTTTGATTTCTACGTGCTGGCCCTGTCGTGGTCGCCGTCGTTCTGCGAGGCGGCTGCCGAACGCGGCAACAGCGGGCGCTCAAACGTCCAGTGCAGCCGCCCCTATTCCTTCGTGGTTCACGGCCTGTGGCCGCAATATGAGCGGGGCTTTCCCGAATATTGCCAGCGCCCGTCGCCGCGGCTCGATCGCAACATCATGAGCTCGATGCTGGACCTGATGCCGGCGCCGGGCCTGATCTTCAGTGAATGGGACAAGCACGGCACCTGTTCGGGGCTCGGCGCACGCGCCTATTTCGAGAGCATCCGCAAGGCGCGCGCCGCGGTGAAAATCCCCGAGCAGTTCCTGGACCTTTCAGAGCCGAAAACCATCGCCCCCAGCGACATCGAGGAGGCCTTCATCAAGGTCAATCCGGGTTTGAGCAGTTCGGC
Organism: uncultured Alphaproteobacteria bacterium; assembly: GCA_963802535.1. Lineage (GTDB taxonomy): Bacteria > Pseudomonadota > Alphaproteobacteria > Rhizobiales > Xanthobacteraceae > Bradyrhizobium. Next base: position 16,873 of record CAWDJI010000003.1, read on the forward strand.
GATTTCGGTGCTCTGCACGAGCCGGCGCCTGAGCGAGGTGCGGGTCTGCATGAGCAAAGACATGCAATTCCGCGCCTGCGAGGAAATCGACCGCCGCGCCTGCCGGCGCGACGAGGTGGTGATGCCGCCGGTCCGCGGCGGCTGAAAACCCGCCCGTCGTCGCAGCCGCGCATCGCAAAACAGCATCGCCCTGCGCAGACTAGCCCCAAGTCTTGTCTGCGCCCCCGGTCATCCACGTCTTTCCTGTCGTCTGCAAGGTACGTGGATGGCCGGGGCCTCCCTACGCCGCCGGGACCATCTTAGCCAGGGCTTCGCCGGGTCTTCAGCCCAAGTACTGCGAAGCCAAGCATTCCGAAGCCGAGCATTCCGAGGCCAAGTCCTCCGAGGCGTTCGCGAAGGGGGACAAGCCCGGCCATGACGCGTAGAAGAAATGACGCGTAGAAGACATTACGTCTGCTCCAATTGGCCAGTCCCTTCCATGAACTACCGACACGCCTTTCACGCCGGCGGCTTTGCCGATGTCATCAAGCACATCGTGCTGGTGCGGATGCTGACCTATTTGCAGGAAAAGCCCGCGGCGTTTCGGGTCATCGACACTCATGCCGGCGCCGGGCGCTACGATCTGTCGGGCGAGGAGGCACGCCGCGGCGGCGAATGGCTGACCGGGATTGCGCGGGTGATGCAGGCGCGGTTCTCGGAAAACGCGCTGCCGCTGGTTACGCCCTATCTCGACATCGTCAGGGCTTTCAACCCACCGGGCGAGCTCAAGGCCTATCCCGGATCGCCGCTGATCGCCCGCGCGCTGCTGCGGCCGCAGGACCGGCTTGCAGCCTGCGAAATCGAGCCGAATGCCCGCAAGCAACTGATCGATGCACTCCGCCGCGACACCCAGGCGCGGGTAGTCGACCTCGATGGATGGACGGCGCTACCGGCTTTCGTGCCGCCGAACGAGCGGCGCGGCCTGGTGCTGATCGATCCGTCTTTCGAACAAAAGGACGAGTTTGAACGGCTGGCCGACGGCTTTGCCGAAGCCTATGCGAAATGGCCGACCGGCAGCTATCTGATCTGGTACCCGGTCAAGAGCCGGCGCGCCACCGACACCCTTGCGCGCCACGTCGCGGCGGCAGCCGCCACCAGCAAGCCTGCGGGCAAATGTCTGCGGCTCGAATTCAGCGCCGCGCCCCAGGCGGCAGGCGGTCCCCTCACCTCCACCGGTCTTTTGGTCGTCAACCCGCCGTGGACGCTGGCCGGCGAGCTCAAGACGATCTTGCCCGAGCTTGAAAAACCACTCGGCCAGGGCGGCGCCGGCCGTTTCAGGCTCGAGACGCCCAAACCTTGAATTCAAGCCGTGCCCTGACCCGGGGTCACCGGGCAAAAATGGAAAAGTGCGATTGGGGCGTAGGCAACTCGCGCAAAACAGGTTTATGCTCAGGCCGTTGGGACTGGCTTTACGTTCCGCTTCCGCGAATGGTTGCGGCGGAGTGATCAAGGCCGAATAAAAATCCAGGCCGGCCGGGGCATTAACCCGTTCGGCCCAGGTGGCCAAAGCTTCCGGCAGCGAAAGTCCGGTCGGCCGATACGCGAATTGCGCGTAGCGGCGGAGCAGTACGGGGGAGGACTTTCCCGATGGCCATGACTGGTACAGTCAAGTTCTTCAACGGAGAACGCGGCTACGGCTTCATCAAGCCCGATGACGGCGGCCGCGATGTATTCGTTCATATTACCGCAGTCGAGCGGGCCGGATTGAAGGACCTGACTGAAGGACAGCGCATTACGTTCGAGGTTGAACCCGACAAGAAGGGCAAGGGCCCGAAAGCGGTCAACCTGGTGATTTCATCGTGAGCTGACGCTCGCGCGTGAAAGCGGAATGAGTATTTGCGTGCAAAGATTTGACTGGCGCGGCATCGGCGCCCAGATCGCGGACTCTTGCGGCGTTTGCACCTGAAAATCCCCGACCAAAAAAATCCCGGCGGCTTGCTGCCGCCGCACTCGTGCTTGATCCACGCTCCGCGATCGCTGCGAAACATCACTGCAACACAGCCACTTCTTAAATTTCTGGCGCTCTCAATTCAGTCAGAACAACCCGCGAGAAACCCGATTTGGGTGCATTTTTGGGT
>CAWDJI010000004.1:0-743359 GCA_963802535.1 uncultured Alphaproteobacteria bacterium
TTCTCCTTCTTCATGGCAGCCCTCCCCTGCGGCGTAGTAATCATTTGCAAGCTGTGCTCTTCGAAGGAGTCGCCTTTCTCGATGGCGTGTCCAAAGAACCGTCCGACCTTCTGATTAATGTGCCGTCTTTCAAGCCGGTGTCAAGTTCCTTCAATTCCTCCGGATCGAAGAATTCCTTTCGCCGGGATCTCAGTACTTCATAGGTCGGGCCACATGTGCATGTCCGGCAAAATCAGATAGATTCTTGCCGACCTGTCACTCCAGATGTCGGACTTGTCGAGAGGGACAGTAGCGTGCGTTGTGACCTTGAAACCGCCCATTGCTTTGTGAAATTGATACAACTCGTTCGCGTACACGTCTGTTGGTTCCGGTGCGCTACTTCGCTGCGAATAATCGCAGAGCCACACGTGCGGTCCGCATACAAGCCCGAAGGTACGCTTGTCCGCACCGCCCCAAAAGCCGACGTCAAGATAGACGTATGTATCTTGTCCGCGCTTGAGTGTGACGTAGTCGTATTTCCGCGAACCCTCGGGTCCGGCATGACCGGTTGGCGCGGCGTAACACAAATAGTTGTCTTTACTCTGGATGGTACATCCGGGGCCGAATATGGGATCGGTCCAGCCGGAATGCGGACTCAGGTCGTTGTTCAGGTGACTCAGGCCGGTGTATCGATATTCCCAAAGGGACCCGGTGCCGGTGTAGACATCCGTCGTGCCACCCTTTCCGAACCCAATGTTGATGGTTGTCGCGCTGTCGGCCATAGTATGCGTTACCCCGCCGCGTCCGGTTGGGCAGTGAGCTTTGCCTTTTCCGTCAAGGACAGATGGCGCTTTGCCATCCAAATGAACCTGCGAGAAATCCGGTCACTTTCGGGTGTGCGCGAATTGCGTCGAGTGTTCGGGCCGACAAGTTTACATATTTTTCAGGATGACGGACCGACTCGCCGGATGTGGGCGCCGACGACTACGTGACGCGTTATCGATTGTACCGGAGCTTAAGCGGTAAGGGATGACGTATCAGAAGGTAAATTGGGGAATTTAGACGAAATGCGACAACCGGTAGGTCGATGAAAGATGGTAGCGCTAACGGGAGTCGAACCCGACGGCTGGCAGTTCGGGCCAGTCCAGGTGAGTCCATGTGTGTGCAAACACGTCTAACTGGTATCGTGAGGCTGCTCCGAAAGCTACTACGATCCGCGACGTTGTCACTCGGTTGTCACTCGCGACCTCTCCGGTTGGCGCTAGGTAGGCCGCGGAGCAACAGGATGGGAAGGCTTAACGGTGGCGCGGTCCGCCCAATTCCCATCTTCCGTGGTCGGAAACGCGCTGATTCGACGTGCTGGCAAACGGCCGGGTGCAGTGCCTCAAAAACTTGAACCGAGCAGCCAGATGGGCAGAAGCCTTCGTGGAGTCAGACCGGCACGGATTGGAATCCGCGTTCCTTCCACTTGACGTGAGCGCGACTTCACAGGAGGGACGTGTGGACCGGGGTGGTAAGGAGACTCAGCCTGATTCGCGAGCGTGAGCTTATTCAGCAGAAAAATCACGCATACTCTCACGACTTTTCCCAAAACACAATTTGATCCAGAGCGCCTCAAGAAGAGCAAAGGGTGCCGCCATCAGCCGGTAAACTCGAGCTGGTCTGATTGGTGTGGATGGAATAACATGGAGTTGGCCATTCTCCGAGGCAAACTTGCAAAACTTCGACGAAGCGGTGACAACGTACCTGGACCTAGCTGGTCGCATCCTTGTGCAGGCTAAACAGCACACCCAGCCGCAGCCCGGCATCCGAGTCCTGTGGAGCCCCGCTCAATTACTCCGACAGGCTGTCCTGGCAGCTGAAGAGTCAGAGGAGTTCGCTGCACTTGTTGGAGCAGCCTCGGAAGCGCATGCTCCGAGCCATCGCATGATGCAGTTGCAGGATGACTTGAGTGTAGCCGCTATCAGTTTATTCTTCCGCCGTTCCGGTGTATTGGTCGCACTTCTTAGGTGAGAGTATCGATCCGAGAGGGGTCGCGGATGGCCTCCGCTCCGCATTGAGCGCTACCACACACCACGTGACGTACCTCGCCCCGCTGGACTATGTCTCGTTCTCCGCGGAGACTATTGAGTGTGGGGGATACAAAATCCAAAAATACTCCCGAGCGCAATTGGACGGCCTGCTGGAGAACGAGCTGCGCTCGCTGTTCTACCAGGACCTTCAGATCGACACTGCGGCGCTGGCGGTGTACTGGTTCATTGTTGTTGAGGGAACTGCGCCGTACCCGTTGTGCTTCGCTCCTGGTTTCGATCTTGACGCAGAGCTACCCGATTCGTCGCGGCCGGTTGAGTTCTCGCCTTATCCACAACTCTTGGAAAGAGCGCTTCGGAAATTCGCGCTGTTCAGCTGGGACCGGCGGGTCGGTTGGCCTTTTAGCAGCGGGGATTTTGAGGAATACGACCATTCCTCCGTCTCTCTTTCTCCCCAAATCCCGTTTGTCATAACAATCTCGGATTCACCAATCGGTTCCTCCTGAACCTCGCACGGGATGTGCGCAGGCTCGACTTGGTGCCGACCATCGTTGATGTTGGCGTGCCCTTCTGCAAGTTGGACGAGAGCAGGACTTTGGACTTCTCACGCTGGATGCAGCGCATCGACCGCCTCTTTGAGGGGGTGACTGACCGCTACGAGCAGTGGCGCTTCCTCGACGCGGCAACGGGCTTCTTGCTGAAAGGATTTCTGACCAGTGGGATGGAGTCTTTACTCTGGAACGTCGCCTCAATAGAAGCGCTGCTGGGTGATCGGGACCCAGGTTTGACCGGCAGGATGGTTAAACGGCTTGCCAAAGGTGCTGGGCCGGGATCAGGAGCGCGGCAAGATCCGAAAGCTTTTCAAGGAGATATACGAATTCCGCAGTGCCGTTGTCCACGGTGATGCGCGCTGACCGGGCGGAGGATTGCTCAGTCGCAAGTGACCCAGGCCCGAGACCTCGCATGCCTACTTCTTGTGTGGATGCTGTCTTGGCTTGCTGAGGTTGCCGAGAGATGGGAACAGACGCCCATTTCCCCGCCCACGCGCGATCAGTTACTTGCAGTCTTGGATTTGGCAGAGGTTGACCTGGATACGGTTGCCTCAGGCGCGGTGTACAGCTGCTCGAGAACGTCGCCGCGAATAGCCCCCCATCCGGCAATCACGTCGTCGCGTTCGGCAACCCAAATCTCTAATTCGCGAAGCTTTTGCGCCATGCCGGCGGGCGTGAGTTTCTTCGCCCAGACCTCGGCGTCCTCGACGGGCATTCCGGACGGCGCCAGTTCGAGGATCGATCGCCGCCGCACCTCGAACAGACGTGGCGCGTCATCGAGCGTCGCCGGGCGGTGAACGGCAGCAGACATGTGACGTGTGATCCAACGGTCAGACATGAGACACTCAGATATTGTACTAGATCGCGCACGCATTCGCACTCGACCAAACGCGGATTGACGCGAGCCATAACCGCCATTTCCGCGATCGCCCCGCAACGGGACAAACTGCGGACAGGGCAAAATCGAAGCGAATGCCACCCGGAGCAGACGTTGGGCCACTTGGACCCGTGCTCAAAATTGCCTAGGCTCTGGCTCAGTGCATTGGAGCTACAATGAAACGCCGCCAATTCTTCAAGCTGCTCGGCGGCATGACGGTCGCGTGGCCGCTTGCGGCACGCGCGCAGCAAACCGGAAAAATCCCGACCATCGGCTTCCTCGGTGCGGCAACACCTGAAGTCGCTGGCCGATTGGTCGCGGCTTTCGTGGCGCGGTTGCGGGAATTAGGCTGGATCGAGGGCCGTACCGTCGCTATCCATTATCGCTGGGCAGAGGGACATACCGAACGCTACAGCGAGATTGCGGCTGAGTTCGTCAACCTCAAGGTGGATATCATCGTGACTTGGGCTTCCGCGCCGGTTCTGGCGGCCAAGCATGCCACCACGCTGGTCCCGATCGTATTCGCGGCGCAGATGGACCCGGTCGGTGTCGGCGTCGTCTCGAGCTTGGCGCGGCCTGGCGGCAACGTCACCGGCCTATCGCTGCAGGCAACCGATACCGCCGGGAAGCGGCTTGGGTTGTTGCGCGAGCTAGTCCCTAAACTGGCCCACTTGGGGGTCATGGCCAATGTTGCCGCACCGGGTGCGGTACTCGAGACACGCGAGATCGAGGCAACTGCCCGTGCACTCGGCGTCGAACCGATCATGGTTGAAATCCGCCAAGCCGAAGATCTCACGCCTGCCATTGAGGCGCTGGTCGGTCGCGCCGACGCGCTCTATGTCGCGGCCGATCCTCTCATGTTCACCAATCGCATGTCGATCAACGCCTTTGCGCAACGTGTTCGGATGCCGACCATCTACGCCGCCAGGGAATATACCGATGCAGGAGGTCTGGTATCCTATGGACCCAACTACCCGGACCTGTTCCGTCGCGCCGCCGACTATGTCGACAAGATCCTGCGCGGCACTAAGCCTGCCGACATTCCAGTCGAGCAGCCGACCAAGTTCGATCTGATTATCAACCTCAAGACGGCCAAGGCACTTGGGCTCGAAATTCCGCCGACACTGCTCGCCCGTGCCGATGAGGTCATCGAGTAGTATGCCGCCCGACTTCCGTTCGTGGCACGAAACGAACCAGCTCGGCCGGTCTGACGATGTCCGTTAATCCGGCACGGGTAGAGCGGAAGTGGTTGGCAGGTGGTCTTAACGACGCGTTCGCTCCAACTCCGAGACCGCATGGACCGGTATCGCCAAATCGCTTAGGCTCGGGCAAGTTCTATCGAGGACGTAATCCGCAATGAAACGTCGCGAGTTCATTATCTTTCTTGGGGGAGCTGCAGCAGCCTGCCCGCGCGCGGTGCGTGCATAGAACGCCAGGATGCCGGTCGTTGGCTTACTCTCCTCGACCGACATGTCCGATACTCAAATGAGCGCATTCCGCAGTGGCTTGGGTGAAACCGGCTACGTCGAGGGCCGCAACGTTACCTTCTTTCTTCATTCAGCCGGTGGCGATTTTGATCGATAGCCGGCGTTCGCGGCCGATCTCGTCAACCGTCAGGTCGCCGTCATCGTCGCACTAAACTCACCTGTGCCTGCGCGTGTGGCCAAGGCCGCGACCAGCACGATTCCCATCGTATTCGCCTATGGCGGCGATCCGATCCTCGACAACCTCGTTAGCAATTTCAGTCGGCCTGAAGCCAACGTCACTGGTGCGACCTTCATCGGCGCGACGCTCTCGGCGAAACGCCTGGAGTTGCTGAACGAGATAGTGCCGGGGCTCGCCGATATCGCGCTTCTTGTTAATCCGAAAGCGACGCTGGCGGAAAGCCAGATCAGGGATACCCAGGCCGCCGTGCAAAGAACCGGGCAACGCCTTCACGTCCTCAACGCAAGCAGCGCGGACGAAGTTGAGACCGCTTTCGCCGAAATCGGTTCAAACACCAAAGCCCTCCTGGTTAGCATCGACCCCACTCTTGGCTCCGTCTTCCGCGACCAGATCATCGCGCTGGCGGCGCGGTACAAGATTCCGACAATGCATGGAGTTTCGGCTGTTAAATCCGGCGGTCTGAGCGGCTACGGCACTGATGGCGCACTTACATGGCGTCAGGCGGGGATTTACGTCAGTCGTATTCTGAAGGGCGAGAAGCCGGGCGATCTCCCCATCATACAGCCGACCAAGTTCGAACTGGCCGTCAATCTCAAAGCTGCCAAAGCGCTTGGCTTGAACATCCCAGAGTCGTTTTTACTTCGCGCCGACGAAGTGATTGAATAAATAGGCCATATCAATTCATGGCACCTTCGGACTTAGCGCAATGTACGACTTAAATCCGTAATGCACACTCTCGACTAGATCGTAACCTGCGTTCCGACCTCGACCACGCGGCCGGTCGGAATCTGGAAATAGTCGGTGGCATCGTTCGAGCTGCGGCTGAGCGCGATGAACAGATGGTCCTGCCAGCGCGGCATGCCGGAATGCGCGGCGGGCTTCAGCGCGCGCCGCGACAGGAAGAACGACGTCGCCATGATGTCGAACTGCCAGCCGAGCTTGCGGGCAGTCGCCAGCGTCTTCGGCACGTTCGGCGATTCCATGAAGCCGAACCGCAGCGTCACCTTGGAGAAGGTCGCGCTGAGCTCCTCCATCCGTATCCGCTCGCTGTCGTCGATCCGCGGCGTCGGCGCGGTCTCGATAGTGAGAATGACGTTCTTCTCGTGCAGCACCTTGTAGTGCTTCAGGCTGTGCATCAGCGCAGTCGGTGCGCTCTCGGGATCGCTGGTCAAAAACACCGCGGTGCCGGAGACCCGCTGCGGCGGCCGCTTTTCCAGCATGGCCACCAGATCCGCGAGCGGGAATTCCAGCCTGCGCGACTTCTCGAACAATAGCCGGCTGCCGCGCCGCCACGTGTACATCAACAGCATCACGACGCCGCCCAGCGCCAGCGGCACCCAGCCGCCGTCGAACACCTTCAACAGATTGGCCGCGAGGAAGGTGAGATCGAGAAACAGGAACGGCGCGATCAGGGCTGCGGCCGCGATCGGCGACCATTTCCAGACCCGCCAGATCACGACAAATCCCATCATCGCGGTCACCACCATCGTGCCGGTGACGGAGATGCCATAGGCCGAGGCCAGCGCGCTGGACGAGCGGAACAGCACCACCAGCAGCATCACCGCAAGGAACAGCAGCAGATTGATGCGGGGAATGTAGATCTGGCCGGAATGGGCTTCCGAGGTGTGGCGGATTTCGAAGCGCGGCATCAGGCCGAGCTGGATCGCCTGCCGCGTCAGCGAAAAGGCGCCGGTGATGACGGCCTGGCTCGCGATCACGGCGGCGAGCGTGGCGAGACCAACCATCGGGATCAGCGCCCAGTCCGGGAACATCAGGAAGAACGGATTTTCGATCGTCCGGGGATCGCCGATCACGAGCGCGCCCTGCCCCATGTAATTCAGCGCCAGCGACGGCAGCACGATGAAGAGCCAGGCGGTCTGGATCGGGCGTTTGCCGAAATGACCGAGATCGGCATAGAGCGCTTCGGCGCCGGTCACGGCGAGGAATACCGCGCCCAGCGTCACAAAACCGATGATGCCGTGATGGAACATGAAGGAGACGGCATGGAGCGGATTGAGCGCCAGCAACACTTCCGGATGGCGCGCGATCTGCGGCAGCGCCGCGATCGCGATCACCGCAAACCAGACGCACATCACGGGTCCGAAAAAGGCGGCAACCCGCGCCGTGCCGCGCGACTGCACCGCGAATAATACCGTCAGGATGATCATCGTCAGCGGCACGACGTAAGCTTCCGCCGCCACGGTGACGAGCTTGATGCCTTCGATCGCCGACAGCACCGACTGGGCCGGCGTGATCACGGCGTCGCCATAAAACAGCGCGCCGCTGATAATGCCGAGCAGAACGATGGTGCGCGCATTCTTGTTGACCGCGCGCTGCGCCAGCGCCATCAGCGCCAGCGTTCCGCCTTCGCCATTGTTGTCGGCCCGCAGCAGGATGACGACGTATTTCAGCGTCACCACGACGATCAGCGCCCACAGGATCAAGGAGAGGATGCCGAGCACGGCCTGCGTGGTCGACTCCGCCGTCGCTTCCGCTCGCGGCCACCACCGCTTCGCGCAGCGCGTAGAGCGGGCTGGTGCCGATGTCGCCATAGACGACACCGATACTGCCCAGCATCAGGGCCCTGAAGCCGGCGGTGGAATGCGCTTGCCCATGCCCGTTGGCCGCGGGCGTTTCCGCCGCGGTAATCGCACTTTCGGACGACATGGGAACAGGCCTCGGTTGCACTGCACAATGCAGAAGCGCTGGGCTATACTCCTGTCGCGAACGCATAGGTTAGGCCGAATTCAGGCCTCCGGTATGCGCTCCACGCATGGATCAGGGGCACTTGCAGGCCGAATCCCGTCAGGCGATCAAATAGTTACTCAGATCGTCACCTGCGTGCCGACCTCGACCACCCGTCCGGTGGGGATCTGGAAATAATCGGTGGCGTCGTTGGCCGAGCGGCTCATCGCAATGAACAGATGATCCTGCCATTGCGGCATCCCCGATTGCGCCGACGGCTTTAGCGAGCGCCGCGAGACGAAGAACGACGTCGCCATGATGTCGAACTGCCAGCCGAGTTTGCGCGCGATCACCAGCGCCTTGGGCACGTTGGGCGATTCCATGAAACCGAACCGCAGCCGCACGGTCGCGAATTTGTCGCTGATGCTTTCCATCCTGACGCGCTCGGCCAGATCGACCCGTGGCGTCTGCGCGGATTCGATGGTCAGGATGACGTTGTGCTCGTGCAGCACCTTGTTGTGCTTGAGATTATGCAGCAGCGCCGTCGGCACGAAATTCGGATCGCTGGTGAGGAACACCGCGGTGCCCTTGACGATATGGGGCGGCCGCTTTTCGAGACTCTTGATCAGGTCGGTGAGCGGCACCTCGATGCGCCGCGTCTTGGCGGTCAGGATCGCAGCTCCCCGGCGCCAGGTCCAGATCATCACCGCCACCAAAATACCGAACAGCAGCGGTACCCAGGCGCCTTCGAACAGCTTCAGCAGGTTTGCGGCGAAGAAACTCATGTCGACCACGACGAACGGCAGGATCACCGCAGCCGCGGTCGCCGCGCGCCAGTTCCACAATTTCCAGACCACGACGAATCCCATGATCCCGTCGGCGACCATGGTGGTGGAAACCGCAATGCCATAGGCGGATGCCAATCCGCTGGAGGTGCGGAACAACAGCACCAGCAGGATCACGCCGAGCAGCAGCATCCGGTTGACCCGCGGCAGATAGATCTGGCCGGCATGGGTCTCAGAGGTGTAGCGAACCTCGAAGCGCGGCAACAGGCCGAGTTGCACCGCCTGCCGCACCAGCGAAAAAGCGCCCGTGATCACCGCCTGGCTCGCGATCACGGTGGCCGCGGTTGCGAGCAGCACCAACGGCAGCAGCAGGATGTCCGGGGCCAGCCGGTAGAACGGGTTTTCGATCGCCGCCGGATTGGACAGCACCAGCGCGCCCTGCCCGAAGTAATTGATCAGCAGTGCCGGCAACACCAGATAGAACCATCCGGCCTGAATCGGCTTGCGGCCAAAATGGCCGAGATCCGCATAAAGCGCCTCGCCGCCGGTCACCGCCAGAAACACCAGGCCCAGCGTCACCAGTCCGATGATGCCGTGCGAAGCCACGAACTTGATCCCGTACCAGGGATTGATCGCCGCCAGCACCGTGGGATCGTCGCTGATGTGAATAAGGCCCAATATCGCCAGCGTCGCGAACCAGACCACCATCACCGGCCCGAACGCCGTCGCCACGCGCGCCGTGCCGCCGCTCTGCACCGAGAACAGCAGGACGAGAATGAAAATCGTCAGCGGCACCACATAGTGCTCGAGCGCCGGCGTCACGAGCTTGAGGCCTTCGACCGCCGACAGCACCGAAATCGCCGGCGTGATCATGGAATCGCCGATGAACATCGAGGCGCCGACGACGCCGAGCGCCAGCAGCGGCCAGCTTCGCCGGCCGACCGCCCGTTGACCGAGCGCCATCAGCGACAGCGTGCCGCCCTCGCCATGATTGTCGGCGCGCAACAGCAGCAGCACGTATTTGGCCGTCACGACGATGAACAGCGACCACAGGATCAGGCTGAGCACGCCGAGCACGATGGCGCGCGACACCGGTTCGCCTCCCGCCGCGTGCGTCACGGCCTCGCGGAACGCATACAGCGGCGAGGTGCCGATATCGCCGAACACCACGCCGATGCTGCCCAGCATCAGGGCCCAAAAGCCCGAGGTGACCTGCCCCTCATGGGCTTCGGTGGATGTGACGCTAATGGTCATGACGCGGGAAAAACGCTCTCACGGTTGAATTGATCCGGCCGGCTATCGACGCTTCCGCGTTGCCTGTCAATCGTCCAACCATAGCACCCCCAGGGGCATGCCGGATGTCCCGCAATGCAGGTTTCACCACGTCAATTCAGGCGGTAAGATGGTAGTTACGGCTTCAGGTCGGGCGGCAGCGGCGGAGCTTCGCGCATCAATGTGATGGTCACGCGACGGTTGGCGGGCAGCGTCGGATCGTCGGGAAACAGCGGCTGGCTGTCGGCCTTGCCGGCGACCGCGAAGACGTGGGACGGCGGCAGCCCCTCGCGCTCCAGGATCTGGCGCACGACATTGGCGCGGTCGGCTGACAGATCGAACGCACCATAGTCGCTTCGCGCCGGCACGAAGCCGGCCGCGGTGTGGCCGGTGATGCTGACCCGCAGCGGTGTCGATTTGAGCGGGATCGCGAGTTTCTGGATCAGCCGGCGGGTGCGGTCGTACGGCGCCTTCGAACCATCGGCAAACATCGACCTGCCGTCCTGATCGACGATTTCGAGGTTGAGGCCCTGGCTGGTCTCCTCGAACATGATGTGCTTGGACATTTCGGTCAATTCCGGCATGTCCTGCAGCGCCTGGCGCAACGAGGCCGAGGCCAGCGCGAATTCGCGATCGACGGTCAGGCGGGCGCCGCTTTCGCGCTTCTTGTCCTTGTCGTCCGGGCTCGGCGTGGCCGAGGAATCCTCCGGCGAAATATGTTCGACGTTCTTCAGCTTCGGCCGCGTCGGCAGACCGTCGGATTCGACGATGCCGGAATAGCGCACTTCGGTCTGCACGCCGAACGCGTCGCGCATCGAGCCGGCGACGATCTTGAGCTTGTTGTTGTCCTGGGTGGAGAACGCGACGAGCATCACGAAGAACGCCAGCAGCAACGCCATCAGATCGGCAAAGGTCACGAACCAGCCGTGACCGCCATGTGCCTCTTCGCGTTTTTTCTTGGCCATGCCCTATATCCGCGCCTGTATGTTGCCGTCGATCAGGCCGGGAGCCAGTTCGCCTTCTTCGTGGCGATGTTTTTCGGGCAGATAGGCCAGCAGCATTTCACGCACCAGCGCCGGGCTCTTGGAATTCGCGGATCATCAGGATGCCGTCGATGATCAGCGTGCGATTGGTTTCCTCGTCGAGCAGCTTGCCATGCAGCTTGTCGGCGATCGGCAGACAGATCAGGTTTGCGACCAGCGCGCCGTACAGCGTCGCCAGCAGCGCCACCGCCATGAAGGGACCGAGCTTCGAAGGATCCGACATGTTCGAGAACATCTGCACCATGCCGAGCAGCGTGCCGATCATGCCGAACGCCGGCGCGCAGTCGCCGATGGCGCGATAGATCTTCGAACCCTCGTTCGAGATGCATCAGGAAGTTGTCGCGGTCGCGCTCGAGATTGTCGCGGATGAATTCGAGATCGTAGCCGTCGGCGACGTAGCGAATGCCCTTGGCGAGGAACGGCTCGTCGGTGTCGACCTTTTCGAGGCCGACCGGGCCCTGCTTGCGGGCGATTTCGGCGATGCGGGCCAGTTCGTCGACCAGGTCGCGCGCCGACAGACGGCTCATCGTGAAGGCGAATTTGGCGCCGAGCGGCATGCCGTGCAGGATCGCGCTGAGCGGAAACCGGATCAGGGTCGCGGCGATCGAGCCGCCGAAGATGATGATGACGGCATGGATGTCGTAGAACATCCGGAAATCGCCACCCATCAGAATCAGCGTGCGAAAGACGATGGCGCCGGCGACGAGGCCGACGCAGCGTGGTGATATCCATACGAAACTCCAACGCTTACGCAACACCCGCCTGTCCTGGACGGTGCGCCGCCCATACTGGACCGCGTGGAGCGACCCTACGTCGGCGCCATTAAAGACGCGTAAAGGTTAAGTCGAAGAAGCGCCGTACAATTGCGAGGGCGGCGTTCCGGCACGGAAGCCGCCAATTGCCGCGCGTTTGCCGGACTAGCGCCGCGGCCCGATCTAAATCTTTTGCTAACCATAAGCGCCACGGATTTCACGGCGCGGGCTCACGTCGGCGGCAGACCCGTCAGTTCAAGGCTCAGAGCCCGCAACCGCTGGCGCGCCGCCGCGTCATAGGCCTGCGGGTTGGCTTTGGCTTCCTGCAGGCCGTTGAAGAACAGCCCGCTCTTGCCGGCCACGTCGTCGCCGGTCACCAGACGCAGGATCGCGGCACCGCCCTGTTCGACCGTCGAGATCGGCGTGATGCCGCCGGCCCGCACCATCGTGGTGTTCATGTAGGTCGCGGGATGAAGCGAATTCACCGTTACGCCTGATCCACTGAGTTCATCGGCGAGATCGATCGTGAACATGATCTGCGACAAGCTTGCTCTGCGCGTAAGCGCGGCTGCCACTGTAACCTCTGGCAATCATCACGTCGTCGAAATCGATCGGATGCTGGCCGAGCGAAGCGACATTGACGATGCGCGACGGCGCGCTTTGCCTTCAGCAGCGGCAGCAGGCGATAGGCGAGCAGGAAGCCTGCGAGGTAATTCACCGCAAACCGCAGTTCGTGTCCGTCCGCGCTGGTTTGCCGGTCCGCGCTGGTCTGCCGTCCGGGCCCACCATTCTGCGACCCGATCCCGGCATTGCTGACGAAGACATCGAGCCGGCGGTGATCGGCGAGCACGGCGTCGGCAAGTTGCCGACGTCGGCCAGCGAGGACAGGTCGGCCTGATAGAATGTCGAACTCGGTGCTCGCCTGCCCGCTTGATCTCCTCCGACAGGGTTTGGGCCCGCGCATGGTCGCGGCCGTGGATCAGGACTTTCGCGCCGACAGCGGCAAGCTGCGTGGCGACATAGCGGCCGACGCCGTCGGTCGAGCCCGTGATCAGTACCGTCTTGCCGGCCATATCCATAGCAAGGGACCTTCGCCTGGCAGTTCTACTGCGCCTGCGCGCCGATCCCGGACGATTTGATGATCGGCCACCATTTGTCGATCTCGACCTTCTGGAACGCGGCCAGTCCTTCCGGCGTCTGCTGCGCGCGCGACGCGACATCGAGCCCCAATTCGGTGAAGCGCTTCTGGATCGCCGGATCGGCCAGCGCCTCGACGGTCGCGGCGTTGAGCTTGGCGACGATGTCTTTTGGCGTGCCCTTCGGCGCCCAGAAGCCGAACCAGCCCGACATATAGAGTCCGGGCACGCCGGTCTCATCCGAGGTCGGAATATCCGGCATCGAGGCCGAGCGCGCCACCGACAGATTGGCGAGCGCCTTGATCTTGCCGGCGCGGATTTGCGGCAGCGCCACTGCGCCCTGCACCACCAGCAGATCCACCACACCGGCGACCAGGTCGGTCATCGCCGGTCCCGCGCCGCGATAGGGAATGAACTGCACCTTCTGCTTGGTGAGATTTTCGAACAGCACGCCGGTGACATTGGCGGCGGCGTTCTGGTTGACGAAATTGATCTTGTCGGGATTGGCCTTCATCCAGGTCACGAGTTCGCCGAGCGTGTTCGCCGGCAGATCTTTCTTGGCGACCAGCAGCTGGGGATTGTTCGAGATCAGCGCGATCGGCTCGAAATCCTTTTCGAGATCGTAGTCGAGCTTGTAGATGATGCTGCCGACATGGGTGTCCCATTGCCCGATGTCGAAGGTGTAGCCGTCGGGCGCGGCGCGCGCGACGCGGCCGACGCCGATGCTGCCGCCGGCGCCGCCGACATTTTCGATCACGATCGATTGCCCGAGCGGAGCCGCGCATCCGCTCGGCCATGATGCGGGCGGCGGCATCGGTCGATCCGCCCGGTGGAAAGGGAACGACGAGGGTAATGGGCCGCGACGGATAGCCTTGCGCATTCGCATCAATCGCGCCGGTCAAGACAAGCAATGCCAGCGCCGCCCAGAACCCTCTCATGACGTTCCCCCTCGTCTATCAATCCCTGACTTTTGTCAGTGGATTTCAGCGGAGCGCTTCAGCGCCGCTTTCAGTTTCTCCAGCGTGAAGTCGGGACTGCGCGCGATCTCCAGGATCGGCGTCTCGCGCCGCGCGCAAAGTTCGCAGGCGTCCGGAATTTTCGCGGCGATGTCGGTCGGGATCACGATCGCGCCGTGCTGGTCGGCGTGGATCAAATCATCGGAATGAACCGTCATGCCGGCGACGCGGACTTCACCGCCAAAATTCTCGGCATGGACCCAGGCATGCGACGGACCGATCGAGCCGGCCAGTGCCTGGAAGCCCGGCGCCCATTGCGGGATGTCGCGGATCGAGCCGTCGGTGATGACGCCGAGGCAGCCGAGCGCCTTGTGCACGTTGCTTTGCACTTCGCCCCAGAACGCGCCGTAGCCGACATCGGCGCCGTCGATATCCTGGATCACGGTGATGCGCGGGCCGAAGCCGGTGCCGACATATTCGTAATAGGCGATGCGGCGCTTGGCCTGCTCCTCGGCCGGAAGGCCGGACTTGAGCACCGAGCGGATCGACACCGTGCGGGCGTAGCCGACCATCGGCGGCAGATCGGGAAACGGGCAGACCAGCTGCTTGGTGGTGTAGCCGATCAGCCGGCGCTCTGGCGCCACGATCTCCATCGCATTGCAGATCGTCGGCGTGTCGTAGCGCGCCAACGCTTCAAGCACGGAAGCCGGCAAGGGTGCGGACTGGGTCACGGCGTTTCTCTCCTGATTTTTGGGCCGGCTATGTCAGAAAGCCGCCTATCGCCATCGCGTATAGCCGAGATCGGGGTCGAACCCAACTCAGGCAGCGCTCATGGCAGCTATATCGGATTGAAAGCGTGCAGCGCAGCCGGGCTTTAGTTCAGCCGCGTCGGGCGGTCGTCATGGTCGGCATCGGGCGCGGCCGCCGGAAAGGTCGACGCCGAACCGGCAGGGTACTGCGGCATCGGCCGCGGGAGCCGACTGCGCCGCGGCCAGGCTCCGCTCCTGGTCGCGATAGGATTTCCATCCCCACGGCAGGCTCAGCAAATAGAGCACTATGCAGCACGACAGGATGTGCCAGGGGTAGCTGATCAGGAGCGCGATGATGAACACCACCGATACGAAGACCGGCAGCACCATTTCCGGCGGCACCCGCATCTTCACCGACTTGCCGGAAAATACCGGCAGCCGCGACACCATCAGGAATCCGATCACAAGCGTATAGACCGCGGTCAGCGTCGCCGGCGGCATCGGGACGCCCAGGAATGCAAGATAGATCGGCAGCAGCACGGTGAGCGCGCCGGCCGGCGCCGGAACGCCGGTAAAATAATTCGCCGCAAATGGCGGCTTGTTCGGATCGTCAATGGTTGCGTTGAAACGCGCGAGCCGCAGACCGCCCGAGATCGCAAACACCATGCAGGCGATCCAGCCGCCATTGCCCAGTTCGTGCAACTGCCAGAAATACAGGATCAGGCCGGGCGCCACGCCGAAATTGACGAAGTCGGCGAGGCTGTCGAGCTCGGCGCCGAATTTCGACTGGCCCTTGATCATGCGCGCGACGCGGCCGTCGACCCCGTCGAGCACAGCTGCGAATACGATCGCGTAGACCGCGAGCTCCATCCGCCCTTCGGTCGACAGCCGGATCGCCGTCAGCCCGGCGCAGATCGCCAGCAGCGTGATGAAGTTCGGCACCAGCATTCGCACCGGAATCGGGCGAAAGCGGCGGCGGCGCGTTTCCGGATATTTGGGATCAAATGGCATCATGGCTCGCCAATATATAGCAAGCCGCCAGCCTGCGCCGCCATTGTGGCAGCCGGCAGGCGGTTCGGCCTTTCGGATGGTTAATCGGCGCGGAAGGTGCGCCCTTGATCGGTACCCGCAAAGTCGGCCAGGACGGTTTCACCGGCGACCGCGGTCTGGCCCTCGGAAACCAGCGATTTGCTGCCCTCGGGCAGATAAACGTCGAGTCGCGAGCCAAACCGGATCAGGCCAAAACGTTCGCCGGCGCCGATCGACTGCCCTTCCCGCACGAATGAGACAATCCGCCGCGCCACCAGGCCTGCGATCTGGACCACGCCGATCCGGCCATGATTGGCGGTCGAGATCACCAGCGAGTTGCGCTCATTGTCTTCGCTGGCCTTGTCGAGTTCGGCGTTGATGAACGTGCCCGGCCGGTACGCGATGCGGTCGATCCGCCCCGCCACCGGGCTGCGGTTCACATGGCAGTTGAACACGCTCATGAAGATCGAGATCCGCGGCAGCGGCCGGTCGCCGAGGCCGAGTTCGGCCGGCGGCAATACCTGCACGATCATCGAGACGCGGCCGTCGGCCGGCGACACCACGATGCCTTCGCGCACCGGCGTCACGCGTACGGGATCGCGAAAAAACAATGCGCACCAGACCGTCAATAGCGTGCCGATCCAGCCCAGCGGCGTCCAGATCCAGAACAGGATCAGGCTTGCCAGCGCAAAGCCGCCGATGAAGGGATAACCCTCGGGATGAACAGGCGGGATCTGCGCGCGGATGGAATTCGCAATCGACATCAAGGCTCACTGTTGGCTGGCCCACTCCCGCTCTCGGGAGACAGAGCTGTGTTTCGATTATTCGGCGGCGGTGACCAGGGGATCCCTGACCGGCGGCGGGGCCCGGTTCGGCGCCTCATTGTCGTCGTCGATCTGCGCGAGCTTCTCCCGCGCCTCCTCGGCCTCACGCTGTCGGTTCCACATACTGGCATAAAGTCCGCCGGAAGCCAAAAGCTGCGCGTGGGTTCCGCGCTCGGCGATACGGCCCTGATCCAGCACGATGATTTCGTCGGCGCCGACGATGGTCGAAAGCCGGTGCGCGATCACAAGCGAAGTTCGGCCGCGCGAGACCCGCTCCAGCGATTCCTGGATTTCATGCTCGGTGTGGCTGTCGAGCGCGGAGGTCGCCTCATCCAGCACCAGGATCGGCGGCGCCTTCAGCACCGTGCGCGCGATCGCGACGCGCTGCTTCTCGCCGCCCGACAATTTCAGGCCGCGCTCGCCGACCTGGGTTTCATACCCCGCCGGAGACATCCGGATAAAACTGTCGATCTGCGCCAGCTGCGCGGCTTCTTCCACCTCGGCATCGCTGGCGTCCCAGCGGCCATAGCGGATGTTGTAACGGATGGTGTCGTTGAACAGCACGGTATCCTGCGGCACCATGCCGATCGAGGCGCGCAATGAGGCCTGCGTGACGTTCCTGATGTCCTGACCGTCGATCAGGATTTTTCCGCTGGAGACATCATACAGACGGAACAGCAGCCGCGAGATCGTCGACTTGCCGGCGCCGGAAGGACCGACGATCGCAACCGTCTTGCCCGCTTGCACCTCGAAGCTGAGACCTTTCAGGATCGGCCGCTCCGGATCATAGGCAAAGCGCACGTCGTCGAAACGCACATTGCCCGTGCTCACCACCAGCGGCAGCGCGCCCGGGACATCCTTGATCTCGGGATTGCGCGACAGCACGCTGAACATCTTCTCGATGTCGATCACCGCCTGCTTGATCTCGCGATAGACCATGCCCATGAAGTTCAGCGGCTGGTACAGCTGGATCATCATGGCGTTGACCAGGACGAAATCGCCGACCGTCTTTGAGCCGTCACGGACGCCGAGCGCGCACATCGCCATGATCGCGGTGAGACCGAGGGTGAAAATCACCGCTTGTCCGGTGTTGAGAACCGCCAGCGACGTGTAGCTCTTGGTGCTGTTATATTCGTAACGCTCCATCGAGCGGTCGTAGCGTGCGGCCTCGCGCTGCTCGGCGCTGAAATATTTCACCGTCTCGTAGTTCAGCAGCGAGTCGATCGCCTTGGTGTTGGCGTCGGTGTCGGAATCGTTCATCTTGCGGCGGATCTCGATCCGCCATTCGGTCGCCAGATAAGTATAGTACAAATAGATCACGACCGTGATCGCGGTGACCAGCACATAGCGCCAGTCGAACTGCCACAGCAGCACGGCCATCAAAAGCGACGCCTCGACGATGGTCGGCATCAGTTGCAGGATCACCATCCGCACGATCACTTCGATGCCGGAGCGGCCGCGCTCCAGCACACGGGTCAATCCGCCGGTCTTGCGCTCGAGGTGGAAGCGCAGCGACAGCTCATGCATGTGGACGAAGGTGATGTAGGCGAGCTTGCGCACCGCATGCATGGCGACGCGGGCGAAGATGCCGTCACGCCACTGCGTCAGCACCGCCATCAGCACCCGCACCGCGCCGTAGCTTGCGGTCATCAACAGCGGCGAGGCGATCAGCCACAGCGTCCAGTTCGACGGCTCGACCGGCGCGCTGCCGGTGCCGGTGAGCGCATCGATCGCCCATTTGAAGGTGAAGGGCACCGACAGCGTCGCAAGTTTTGCGACCAGCAGCAGCACCATCGACCAGACCACGCGCATTTTCAGGTCGGCGCGGTCGCCGGGCCAGATGTACGGCCACAGATGCACCAGCGTCCCGATCAGGGTCGCCTTCTCGGGGGAATTGCCGGCGGGGCTATCCGCTTCGTTCGTTTGCGAATCAGGGTGGGCCATCGGTCAGACGCCCAAAACCCGAAGGGCGCGCCCGTTCGCCGCCACATGGTCGATCTTGATCTTCATTCTGCTCGTCATATAGAGCGTTTGCACGCCGCGTACAGCCTTGAAAGGCAAAACTTTCTCGCCTTTGCCCGTATTTCGGGCCAAAACCCACTGCCGCTGCCGCATCGTCGGACTTGAGCTTTTTACGTTGCAGTGCCACATAAATTGGATGAACCAAATCAAAACCGTCTGCGTCTATTGCGGCTCCGGCTCCGGCTCCAATCCCCGTTTCGTCGAAGCAGCCACAGCCCTCGGCAAGGTGTTTGCCGAGAACAGCATTCGCCTGGTCTATGGTGGCGGCTCGATCGGCCTGATGGGCGCGGTCGCCAAATCCGTACTGGATCATGGCGGCTCCGTTACCGGCATCATTCCGGACTTCCTCGTCAAGAAGGAGCGGATGCTGGATCGGCCTCAGGAACTGATCATCACGCCTGATATGCATGAGCGCAAACGGCTGATGTTCGAACGCTCGGATGCGTTCGTTGCCCTTCCCGGCGGCGTCGGCACGCTGGAGGAACTGGTCGAGCAACTGACCTGGCAGCAGCTCGGCCGCCACACCAAACCGGTGCTGCTCGCCAACATCGACAATTTCTGGGAGCCGCTGCTGGCGCTGCTGACCCACATGCGCGCCACCGAGTTCATCCGTCCGACCATGAACATCGACGTCCTCAAGGCCGAACGCGTCGAGGATATCCTGCCGCGCCTGCGCGCCGCCGCGGCGGCTGCGCCTGAGGGCACCCAGGAGATGGTGCCGGAAGTCGCGCGCCGGCTTTAGATCATTGCCGCCCTACTCGCCCGGAAACGTCACCGCCTCGACGCGATTGCCGTCGGGATCGATGACGAACGCCGCGTAGTATTTTACGCGGTCGTGCGGTCGCAGGCCCGGCGCGCCATCGGAACGGCCGCCGGCAGCAAGCGCCGCGGCATGAAACGCGTCAACATCGGCCGTGCTCCGCGCGCGCAGGCAGATATGGACGCCACTTTCCGGCGGGACCGGCGTCATGCCGGCACGCAGATTGATCCAGAATTCGGGATAGGCCTTGCCGAAGCCGATCGTTGCCGGCCGCGTCACCAGCTTCGTCAGGCCGAGCGTCGCCAGGGTTGCTTCATAGAAGCGTGCGGCGCGTTCGAGATCGGCGACACCGAGGGAGATGTGGTCGAGCATGATTGAGCCCCAATTATCTCAACGTCATTGCGAGCGCAGCGAAGCAATCCATGGCGCGGCAAAGCAAGTATGGATTGCTTCGTCGCTGCGCTCCTCGCAATGACCGTACTTATTGCATCGTCATTCCGGGATGGTCCGAAGGGCCAGACCCCAGATGCGCAATTGCGCATCGGGGAATTCGAGATTCCGGGTTCGCTTCGCGCCCCGGAATGACACACAACATCACACCGGCGCGCCTGATTTCACCAGCTTGTACACCACCGAATCCATCAGCGCCTGGAACGAGGCGTCGATGATGTTGGGCGAGACGCCGATCGTGGTCCAGCTCTCGCCTTGCTCGTCCTCGCTCTCGATCAGCACCCGCGTCACCGCCTCCGTGCCGCCATTGAGGATACGCACGCGGTAATCGATCAGCTTCAGGCCTTCGATATATTTCTGGTATTTGCCGAGGTCCTTGCGCAGCGCGACGTCGAGCGCGTTGACCGGGCCGTTGCCTTCCGCCGCCGAGATCAGCCGCTCGCCGGCGACATCGACCTTCACCACCGCGAGCGCCACCGTGACGCGCTGGCCGTTGGCGTTGTAGCGCTGCTCGACATTGACGTCGAACTGTTCGACCCGGAAATATTCCGGCACCCGTCCGAGCGTGCGCCGCGCCAGCAGGTCGAACGAGGCGTTGGCGAACTCATAGGCGTAACCGGCGGCTTCCCGCTCCTTCAATTCATCGACCAGGCGCGCCAGTTTTGGATCGCTCTTCTCGTAGGCGATGCCGGCGCGGTCGAGTTCGGCCATGACGTTGGAGCGACCGGCCTGATCGGACACCAGCACCTTGCGAAGGTTGCCGACGGCTTCCGGCAACACGTGTTCGTAGCTATGCGGGTCCTTCATCATCGCCGAGGCATGGATGCCGGCCTTGGTGACGAAGGCGCTTTCGCCGACATACGGCGCATGGCGGTTCGGCGCGCGGTTGAGCATATCGTCGAGCGTCCGCGATACCTTCATCAAGGTCGCCATCTTCGCTTCGGTGACGCCGATCTCGAAGGCGTCGGAAAACTCGTTCTTCAGCCGCAGCGTCGGGATCAACGAACAGAGATTGGCGTTGCCGCAGCGCTCGCCAAGCCCGTTCAGCGTGCCCTGGATCTGTCGCGCGCCGGCGCGCACCGCGGCGAGCGAATTCGCTACCGCCTGCTCGGTATCGTTATGGGCGTGGATGCCGACATGACCGCCCGGGATGTGCGTGATGACATCGCCGACAATGGTTTCGACTTCATGCGGCATGGTGCCGCCATTGGTGTCGCACAGCACCACCCAGCGCGCGCCGGATTCATAGGCTGCCTTGGCGCAGGCCAGCGCGAACTCGGAATTTTCCTTGTAGCCATCGAAGAAATGCTCGCAATCGACCATCACCTCGCGGCCGGCGGCCTTGGCGGCGCTGACGCTGTCGCGGATCGAGGCAATATTCTCCTCGTTGGTGGTCTCCAGCGCAACGCGGACCTGATAGGCCGATGCCTTCGCCACAAAGCAGATCGCGTCCGCCTTGGCTTCGATCAGCGCCGCCAGCCCCGGATCGTTCGAAGCCGAGCGGCCCGGACGCCGCGTCATGCCGAACGCGGTAAAGCGCGCATGGTCGAGCTTGGGTTTGGTTGCAAAGAATTCGGTGTCGGTCGGGTTGGCGCCGGGATAGCCGCCTTCGACATAGTCGATGCCGAGTTCGTCGAGCATGTCAGCG
The DNA here is from genome assembly GCA_963802535.1 of uncultured Alphaproteobacteria bacterium. Classification (GTDB taxonomy): domain Bacteria; phylum Pseudomonadota; class Alphaproteobacteria; order Rhizobiales; family Xanthobacteraceae; genus Bradyrhizobium. The sequence continues at coordinate 21,214 of CAWDJI010000004.1, forward strand.
ATGATCCGCTTGTCATGCAGCGTGAAATCGACGCCGTTGGTCTGCGCACCGTCGCGCAGCGTGGTGTCGAACAGATAGAGGCGTTCGCGGCTCATTGTGGCGCTCCCGGCGCGGCCTCGGCCAGCGCCTTTTGCATCGTGGTATTGGCCAGCCATTCACCGTTGATGGTGACGGTGTTGCGCTGCATGGCGACGTAACCGCGCTTAGAGAAGAACTCCTGCGCGTTGTCGCTGACATCTGCGGTAAGATTCTTGGCGCCGCGGGCCCCGGCCAGCTTTTCCAGCGCATCGCAAAGAACAGCACCGACGCCCTGCCCCACCATGCTCGGATGCACATAGAGCATCTCGATATGGTCGGGGCCTTTGAGCGAAGCAAAGCCGACCGGCGCATTCTGTATCGTGGCGATCAGGGTCAACTCACCGGCGAGCTTCTTGCCGAATTGTTCCTCGTCGTCGGCCGCCGCCGCCCAGGCTTCCTGCTGCGCCTCGCCGTAATCTTCGCCGGTCAGTTCCTGGATGGCGGCAACGAAGATCGCCGCCAGGACAGGCGTATCCGCCGGCAGATATGGCCGTAAGCCAGGTTTTGGTAACGCCTGTCCCATCGCGTCAACACGCTCCAAATGGTTTCAGTGCAGCCATCACGCGATCTCCCACGTGGTCACGGGTTTTCCATCGGCATCCTTGCCGTCCTTGATGACGACGCCCATGGCGGCGAGTTCGTCGCGGATCCGGTCGGACTCCTTGAAGTCTTTTCTGGCCCGCGCGGCGGTGCGCTCGCCAAGCAAACGGTCGATCTCTTTCGGGTCGATGCCACTTGCCTGCTGCTTGCGCCCCTTCCACGCCGCCGCCGTTTCGGACAGGAAGCCGAGCAGCCGCAGCGAGGCGGCAAACTCAGCCCGCACTTTTTCGCCGCCGGAGGCCGCCGTAGCGCGCAGGCCATGCAACGCCGCGATCATCTGCGGCGTGTTGAGGTCGTCCGACAGCGCCTCGATAACCGCAGCCGATGGTTGACCGCCCGTGCTGTCGGCCGCAACCGCGTACCAATCGTCGAGCGTCTTCCTGCTCTCTTCCAGTGCCTTTTCGGTCCAGTCGATCGGCGAGCGATAATGCGTCTTCAGCATGTTGAGACGCAGCACCTCGCCCGGCCAATCCGCCAGCGATTCCCTGATCGTGGTGAAGTTGCCGAGCGACTTCGACATCTTGTCGCCTTCGATCTGAAGGAAGCCGTTGTGCATCCAGACCTCGGCCATCCGCGCCTCGTGGAAAGCACACGCCGATTGCGCAAGTTCGTTTTCATGGTGCGGGAACACCAGATCGATGCCGCCGCCATGGATGTCGAACTGCTCGCCGAGATGCTTCCAGGCCATCGCCGAGCACTCGATGTGCCAGCCCGGACGACCCGGCGCAGCGATACCGGATGGCGACGGCCATGACGGCTCGCCGGGCTTTGCCGGCTTCCACAGCACGAAATCAGTAGTGTCGCGCTTGTAGGGCGCGACATCGACGCGGGCGCCCGCGACCATTTCGTCGAGCGAACGGTTGGCCAGCGCGCCATAGCGCGGCAACACCGAATTCGCCGCGTTCATCGCCTGCGGCGAGAACAGCACGTGATCCTCGGCGACATAGGCGAAACCGCCCTGCACCAATCGCTCGATGATCTCGCGCATCTCGACGATGTGCTCGGTGGCACGCGGCTCGACGGTGGGCCGCAACGCGCTCAGCGCATCGACGTCCTCGTGAAACTGCTTTTCCGTAAGCTGCGTGACCTTGCCGATCGCCTCGTTGAGCGGCAACCCCGGATAATCCCGCGCCGCGCGCGCGTTGATCTTGTCGTCGACGTCGGTGATGTTGCGGACATAGGTGACGTGCTTCTCGCCGTAGAGGTGCCGCAGCAGGCGGAACAGCACGTCGAATACGATGACCGGGCGCGCATTGCCGATATGGGCGAAGTCATAGACCGTCGGTCCGCAGACATACATGCGGACGTTTGCGGGATCGAGCGGCGTGAACGGCCGCTTTTCCTTGGTCAACGTATCGTAGAGTCGTAATTGCATGGCTATCCCGTACCTTGCGGCCGGGCGTCCAGTGATCTCATGTTTTGAGAAAAGACGGCCTCAGCCAGCGAATCGCTAGCTAATAATCTCGCGGCAAATGCTGCAGATGGCGAGGTGACCGTTCATGGTTCCACCATGTCCCAGCCCGGGGCACGCCGTCAAGACCCGGCAAGGGCTGGGAGGGCCGCTTTGCAGCCATTTTCGTCAGCCAACACGCGTCCAAAGAGCCACCCAAGACCCCACCCCAGGCACGCATGGTTAATCATTATTAACACTTTGGGCTTATTTGACTGGGGCGCTCCTTTTTCCATACCCGGTGCCCCCCATGCGATTTTCCTCAGCATTGATTTCCTGCGCATTCCTGTTTGGTGCATCGGCCGCTTACGCCGACAGCCGCGTCTTTATTATTGCCAATCAGGCCGACGGCTATGGCATCGACCAGTGCCTGGCCAGGGGCGACAAATGCGGCGCCCATGCCGCCCGCTCCTATTGCCAGTCACGCGAATTTGCACAGGCCAGCGCCTATCGCCGCGTCGATCCCGACGAAATTACCGGCGCGGTTCCCAAGGGCGGACCTGAGAAATGCACCGGCAGCGGCTGCGGCGAATACGTCGCTATTACCTGCCAGCGCTGACCCGGCCGAGCGCTGCGAATCACGGGGCGCTTTGCCACACCGGCGCCTCGGAAACGACGTGACGCTGCCCCGAGAAGCGGGTATTGGATGCGGCCTTGGCCGCAGAATGCCGCCTTGGCCGCGCCTTTCGGCTTGATGCCGCGCGGATCAGTTCTAATGGCCGGATATGCCCCAGAATTTGACCGCTCCTTTCTCCCGTTGGATTTTGGCCTGCGCCGTGCTGTTTGGCATTGCTGCTTCGAGCACTTATGCGTTGGCTCAGACGCCTCCTGGCGCGGTGCCGCCTCCGCAAGCGCAGGGAGCGCCGCAGGGCAATCCGATCTGCATCCGGCTTGAGGGACAATTGGCGGCCGTCGATCGCGGCGCCGGCGGCGGGGATCCTGCCAAGGAAGAGCAGATCCGGCGTTATCAGGACGCGCAAGCCAAGCAGCAGGCCGAGCTCGACCGCGTCACGATGCAGGCCAAGCGGATGGGCTGCGAAAGCTCCGGCTTCTTCTCGCTGTTCAACGGCCAGTCGGCGCAATGCGGCCCGGTCAACAACCAGATCCAGCAGATGCGCGGCAATCTCGATCAGATCACCACCAGCCTGGAACGCCTGCGCAGCGGCGGGATCGGCGGCAATGAGCGCGAGAGCCAGCGCCGTTCGGTGCTGACCGCACTCGCGCAGAATAATTGCGGCCCGCAATACGCCAACGCGGCGCGCGGCTCCGGCAATTTCATGGACAATCTGTTCGGCAACAACAACGCGAACCCGACGCCCGGTGTCGACATGGGGCCGCAATCCGGCACCTTCCGCACCGTCTGCGTGCGCACCTGCGACGGCGCCTATTTCCCGGTCTCGTTCGCCACCTATCAGGCGCGCTTCCAGGACGACGAAAAAACCTGCAAGGCGCTGTGCCCGGCCACCGAGGCGACGCTGTTCTCCTACCGCAATCCCGGCGAAGACATCAACCAGGCGGTCTCGATCGGCGGCCAGCCCTATTCGGCGCTGCCCAACGCCTTCAAATTCCGCACCGAGTTCAATCCGTCCTGCGCCTGCAAGGCTGCCGGCCAGACCTGGTCGGATGCGCTGAAATCGGTCGACGACAAGGCGCTGGTCGAGCAGCAGGGCGATATCATCGTCACCGAAGAGAGTGCGAAGAAGATGCAGCAGCGCGCGCAGCCGCAGCCTGCAAAGGGCACCGCTGCCAAGAAGGGCGCGGCTACCACGGCCACAGCGCCTGCTCCGGCCGCACCTGCGGCCGAAGCGCCCGCTGCTGCGGATGACAAGAAGTCGATCCGCACGGTCGGGCCGACCTTCATCCCGCCGAAGCAGTAACACTTTTATTTTGACGCGTTTTCTTGACGCGAACCGGCGTCACCCCCGGATCAAGTCCGAGGGCATGCTTCGCTCGAAAACGCTTTAGCCGTCGAACACGTCCCCCGAGGCGCGCCCCGAACGCGCGACCAGTGTTTCGTCCGGCACGGGCAAGGCCTTGCCGTTATCGCGAAAACGGTTGGTGATGGGATAGCGGCGGTCGCGGCCAAAGTTCTTTTCGGTGACCTTCACGCCGGGTGCAGCCTGCCGTCGCTTGTATTCGGCGATGTTGAGCAACCGGTCGATCCGCGTCACCACATCGGGCGCAAAGCCTGCCGCGATGATGGACGCCAGCGGCTCCTCGCGCTCGACCAGCCGCTCCAATATCGCGTCCAGCATCTCGTAGGGCGGCAACAAATCCTGGTCGGTCTGGTTCTCGCGCAATTCGGCAGTCGGCGGCCGCGTGATGATGTTGACCGGGATCACCTCGCCCGACGGCCCCAAGCGCGCCGTCCGGCTTCCATTCGTTGCGCAAGCTCGAGAGCCGAAACACTTCGGTCTTGTAGATGTCCTTGATCGGATTGAAGCCGCCGTTCATGTCGCCATAGAGCGTGGCATAGCCGACCGACATTTCCGACTTGTTGCCGGTGGTGACCACCATCGCGCCGGTCTTGTTCGAAATCGCCATCAGCAGCGTGCCGCGGGTGCGCGCCTGCAAATTTTCTTCGGTGATGTCGCGCGGCAGCCCCGCAAACGTGCCGGACAGGATTTTTTCAAAGCCGTTCACGGCGTCCGCGATCGGCAGCACCTCGTAGCGGAAGCCGAGCGCGGTCGCGAGTTTGGCCGCATCGTCGAGCGACTCCTGCGCGGTGAAGCGAAACGGCAGCATCACGCCGCGGACATGCTCCGCGCCCAGCGCGTCGACGGCGATCGCCGCGCACAGCGCCGAATCGATGCCGCCGGAGACGCCGAGCAGCACGCCGGGAAATCCGGTCTTGCGGACGTAGTCGCGCAGGCCCAGCACGCAGGCGGCGTAATCGGCCTTGTCGCCCTCGATCAGGGGCACCACGGGCCCGTTGCAGCGCCAGCCGTCGGCGCTTTTGGTCCAGCGCAGCGTCGTGATGTTTTCCTCGAACGCCGGCATCTGCACAGCCACCGAGAGATCGGCGTTGAGCGCAAACGACGCGCCGTCGAACACCAGTTCGTCCTGGCCGCCGATCTGGTTGAGGTAGACCAGCGGCAGCCCGCTTTCGGTGACGCGGGCGACCGCGATCGACAGCCGCAGATCGTTCTTGTCGCGCGCATAGGGCGAGCCGTTCGGCACGACCAGGATTTCCGCGCCGGTTTCGGCCAGGCACTCGACGACGTTTTCGTATTCTTCTGATTCTTCGAGCCAGATGTCCTCGCAGATGGGGACGCCGACCCGGATTCCCTTCACCGTCACCGGCCCGGCGGCAGGCCCGCGCGCGAACAGGCGCTTTTCGTCGAACACGCCGTAGTTCGGCAGGTTTGCCTTGAAGCGAAGGGCGGCAATACGCCCCTGATCGAGCAGCGCGCAGGCATTATAGAGTTTGCCGTCCTCGACCCAGGGCGTGCCGATCAGGACAGCCGGGCCGCCGTCCGCGGTTTCGCGCGCCAGTTCTTCAATCGCCGCGCGGCAGGCCGCCTGGAATGCAGGCTTCAGCACCAGGTCTTCCGGCGGATAGCCGCAGAGAAACAGCTCCGGCAGCACCAGCAAATCGGCGCCGTCGGCTTTCGCCTTTTCACGCGCGGTGCGCGCCTTGGTGGCGTTGCCGCTGACATCGCCCACGGTCGGGTTCAACTGGGCCAGCGTAATTATGAATTGCGGTTCGCTCATAGGCCAATGGTGCCCTGCACAAGTCAAAACTTCAATCGCCGGGTTTAGATCGCGCCCATGCGTTCGACGAGGGCGAACAGCCAGAACGCGATGGCCATCAGCAGCGCCACGCCGACGGCGGCCGATCCCATGTCCTTGACCTGTCCAATTTTCGGATCGTGGTCGGTGGTCAGGCGATCGGCGAGCTTTTCGACCGAGGTATTGAGCAGTTCGACCACCAGCACGAACGCGACCGCGGCGACCAGTTCGACCCGGCGCATCATGGTGGCGCCGACCAAAAACGCCAGCGGCAGCGACAACGCCAGCGCAATCAGTTCCTCGCGGACAGCCTGCTCCGAGCGGATCGCAAAGGCGAGCCCGTTACGCGTGTTGATGGTGGCCCGCCAAAGTCGCAGCAAATCAGAATCCCGCCACGGCCGGCATCGGCTGAACTTTTCCGGCGCGTTCCTGCTTCAACAGTTCGGCGATCAGGAAGGCCATGTCGATCGATTGTTCAGCGTTCAAACGGGGATCGCAGACCGTGTGATAGCGGTCGTTGAGGTCCTCGTCGGTGATGGCGCGGGCGCCGCCGATGCATTCGGTGACGTCCTGCCCGGTCATCTCCAGATGCACGCCGCCGGCATGGGTGCCTTCGGCCTGATGGATCGCGAAAAACGATTTCACTTCCGACAGCACGCGGTCGAACGGGCGGGTCTTGTAGCCGGAATTGGAGGTGATGGTGTTGCCGTGCATCGGATCGCACGACCAGACCACGACGCGCCCTTCCCGCTTCACCGCGCGGATCAATGGCGCCAGATGATCGCCGACCTTGTCGGAACCAAAGCGGTTGATCAGCGTCAGCCGTCCCGGCTCGTTGTCGGGGTTGAGGATGTCGATCAGCTTCAAGAGTTCATCGGGCTTCAGCGACGGGCCGCATTTCAGCCCGATCGGATTCTTGATGCCGCGAAAGTATTCGACATGGCCGTGGTCGAGCTGGCGGGTGCGATCGCCGATCCAGATGAAATGGCCCGAGGTCGCGTACCAGTCGCCGGTGGTGGAATCGACGCGGGTAAAAGCCTGCTCGTAGCCGAGCAGCAGCGCTTCATGGCTGGTGTAGAAATCGGTGGCGCGCAGTTCCGGATGGCTTTCGAGATCGAGGCCGCAGGCGCGCATGAAATTCAGCGCGTCCGAAATACGATCGGCCAATTCCTTGTAACGGCGGGACTGCGGCGAATCCTTCAGGAAGCCGAGCATCCATTGATGCACGCTGCCGAGATTGGCAAAACCGCCGGTCGCGAACGCGCGCAACAGATTCAGCGTCGCCGCCGACTGCCGATATGCATTCAGCTGGCGCTGCGGGTCGGGGGTGCGCGATTCCGGGGTGAAGGCGATGTCGTTGATGATGTCGCCGCGGTAGCTCGGCAGCTCGACGCCACCAATCTTCTCGGTGTTCGACGAGCGCGGTTTTGCAAACTGCCCGGCGATGCGGCCGACCTTCACCACCGGCACTGCGCCGGCGTAGGTGAGAACCACCGCCATCTGGAGCAGCACGCGGAAGAAATCGCGGATGTTGTTGGCGCCGTGCTCGGCAAAGCTCTCGGCGCAATCGCCGCCCTGCAACAGGAAGGCCTCGCCGGCGGCGACCCGGGCCAGCGACTTCTTCAGATTGCGGGCCTCACCGGCAAACACCAGCGGCGGAAAGGTCGCCAACTGCGCCTCGACATCCGCCAACGCCTTGGCGTCGGGATAATCGGGCATTTGCAGCACCGGGTGGGTGCGCCAGCTGTCGGGTGTCCACCGCTCGGACATGTCGTTAACTCCTGAGTGAAAACCGCTACTTAAGCTAAGGTTGCGAGGTGCCGGGTTATACACAGGGCGGTGGCGCTCCGCCAGTTAGATTTCCAGTAGTCCAGTCAAGCCCTTGCGGCAAAAGTCGAATTCGCATTTGCTAGGGCCAAATCGCTTGAAAGCGATGGAGGAGAAGCGCGGTGGCCGAGCCGGGGCTGGACGACGTATTCATCGACGATATCACGCTGCCCGCAGCCGATGGCTATCCGCTGGCCGCTACGCTGTTTTTGCCGCGCGGAGCAAAACGCCACGCGGTGCTGATCAATTCGGCCGCCGCCGTGCATCGCAAGATCTATCGCGGCTTTGCCGGCTACCTCGCCCGGCGCGGCTGCGCGGTGCTGACCTACGACTACCGCGGCACGGGTGACAGCAGGCAGAAGGCGATGACCGGCTACAACCAGCTTAAATCGCTGGTCGGCTTCAAGGCCTCGATGTCGGACTGGGCGGCGCAGGATGTTACTTCAGCTGTCAGTTGGATGCGCGAGCGCTACAAGACCCTGCCGTTCGCCTATGTCGGGCATTCCTTTGGCGGCCAGGTGCTGGGTTTGCTGCCCAACAATTCCGAGATTTCGCGCGCGTTGTTTATCGCGGCCCAGGCCGGCTACTGGAAACTGATGGCCGCGCCCGAGCGCTATCGCGTCTACGCGATGCTGAATTTCGCCGGAATCCCCCTCACCCGCACGCTCGGCTACACGCCGGCCTGGACCGGGCTCGGCATGGATTTGCCGAGGGATGTGTTCTTGCAATGGGTCTCCTGGGTGATGAGCCCGCGCTATCTGTTCGACGACAAGAATCTCAAGGCGCTGGAAAACTTCCCAAAGTACAAGGGCGCGTTGCGCGCGCTTGTGATGTCCGACGATCCCTGGGCGACGCGGCCGGCGGTCGAGTTGCTGTGTTCAGGCTTTACGTCGATCAAGCCCGAGATCATCACGGTGACACCAAAGGACACCGGTGCCGCCAAAATCGGCCATCTCGGATTTTTCCGCCCCGAACATCGCGACACGCTGTGGCGCGGCGCGGCGGAATGGATCGAGGGGGTGTAGATTTTTCAGCGTCATTGCGAGCGAAGCGAAGCAATCCATCGTGCGGCAAAGCAAGTATGGATTGCTTCGTCGCAAGCGCTCCTCGCAATGACGCGGAAGCATCCCGGCCAATCTCTCGCATCGCAGACCGCCTAAGGCGGCCCGGCAAACTCCCGTTTGGTTATCTCGGTGTGATGCGGCGGCGATCCCAGCGTGGACCAGATCGCAATGGCGATGAACAAGGCCGTCAAAACCGCTTTGGCGGCGATTGATTTGTCTTCCATCGGAATGGCTCAGCCCGCGAGGTGATACCTCCGGATTTCAAGCAGGCGTGCCCGGCAATATGCGCGATATAAACTCGAGATCAGCGTCCACATGATCGAACCCCTTTGTGCCACCGGCAGCATGGATGCTGCCTGAGCCCGGTTTCAGGGCTTTGCCGCCGGTCGGACAAAACGGCTTCATCGGAGCGGAAATGTGTGTCGTCGGCGGGTCCCGACGAAACGACTTCACGGAAACGCGAGCCGGATCGCCCGGTCGCCCCGCCAAAATGAACATTTTTTCAGATTTCTGATTTCCCCCGCGCAAAAAACCGCGGCCCGCGTCCGTCCCTTGGAATATGGCCGGAATGACCCGGACCTCAAACCAGACGGAGAAATACCATGTCGATCCTGCGCAAAACCCTGACCTCCAGCATGTTGGCCGCCACGATCCTGTGCGGATCACTGGCCATCGCCTCGTCCGCCTCCGCTCAGTCTTCTTACGGCGGCGTGAAGTTCACCGGCCCGACCTATACCTTCAAGGGCCAGAGCGGCCAGTACGGCAACGCCGTGTTCTTCGGCGCGCGCCCCACCACGCTGCCGAGCCATAGCGGCCAGTCGGGCAATGTCACCTTCCTCGGTGGCGTCAGACCGACCACCTATCCGTCGCATAGCGGCCAGGTCGGCAACGTGACCCATCTCGGTGCCCGCCCGGCCGGCACCGTGCCGACGCCGATCATCCGGACGCCGAACATCGTGCGGATCAAGTGAGTGGACGCGTGAAGGTGGGGCGGCGAAAGCTGCTCCACCTTCCGTCATTCCGGGGCGCGCGAAGCGCGAGCCCGGAATCCATTTCACAGCAAAGGCTGCGGCGCGATGGATTCCGGGCTCGCGCTGCGCGCGCCCCGGAATGACGGTTGGAGCTATAATGACGGTTGGAGCTATCAGGTCAGAAACTTGATCCCGTAGGTCTGGCCGCGGCGCCACACCACTTCGCAGGGCTGGTGTTTGGGGCGATCCGCTACCAGCGCGAGGCCGAACTTGTCCCGGACGTCGATCGCGACGTTGCTCACGATCCGGGCGCCGCCCGCCGACACGTCCAGCACGATGCATTCATGCCTGGTCACGCCATCGTCGACCGTCATCCAGGCCGCATGCTTGTGCAATTGCCGCCGCGGTTCGCGTACGACCTTCACCTTTGGTGCATCAACGATCATCTGACCATCCATCCGGATTAAGCAGGCCGCCAGTTTGTGGGGGCCCGCGTAAAGGTCCTGTTAGGCCATTGGATCGGAATTTACGGATTTCGCGCGGGGTTAACGATACCGAGGCGGCATTTTTCAAAAAGCCTGCGCCCCCCCTGGAACCATCGCTTTGCTTCAAACTTGAATCAACGCCTCCACAGGAGTGTTCTGGCGATGACCGCGATGCCGTCCACCGTGCCCTATGGCGCCGACCAGACCATGTATCTGGTGATGGATTGCCAGGGCCCCATAGGCCACGAATTTCAGAATCCCGTCGAACGGCCGGACCTCGATTCGGTGATCTCCGACCTGATGTCGGCGCGCTTTTCCAATCCGGTCGGCATTTTCGCCTTCAACACGCTCGAACACTGGACCGCCGACATCTCCAAAAATGTCGCAGAGGAAATCCTGTGCCGCTGTGATATTGATGGCGCTCCGGTGCCTGCCTATCTTGAGGACTTCGTCGCAAAAAGCCTCAACGAAGTTCGCACGCGGCCACGCTGAACCGCCGAGCAAGGTGGCACCGATGAACTGGATTTACTGGAACACGTTCTGGTCGCTGTTCGTAAGCCTGATCTGGTTCATGACGATCGTCAGCCATCCGGATTCGGTGGTGGTGGACCGGCACCCGCCCAAGCTGGATAAGCGCCGTCGTCCCGGCGCGCCCGGGGATCGCTAGCAACACTTTATCGGTCGCACCGGCTTTGTGACGTCAGTCACGGTCGCTGGCCGCCCGTCGTGGTCAATACCCGTCGTCGCCAGCGCATGCGCGCTCGCCAGGGGATGGGAGACCGACATGAACACCAAGACCAGCGAGTTGAACACCACCGAACTCGACGCCGTCAGCGGCGGCCTGAAATGGACCCGTGGCACCAAAAACGACGACGTGATCGATCGCCGCGCGCAGACCGGCGCCCAGAGCGCGGCGATCGCCGGATTGATCGGCGGCTTCGGCGGTGGCGCCGGCGGCGCAGTGCCCCACTAACACGGGCAAGCAACACTGAATCGCCTGACGCAAGGCATTGACATGCATCAACACCAGGAACTGACAATCCCTCAGGACGTTGACTAGCCATGCAAGAGCCCCTGCCTCTGTTGATGGAAAACTCGATCCAGATCGCCTGGGATTATCTCGAGGCGACCGGCGAGCTTGGCGACGGCGAAGTCGCCGCCCGCTTCCTGATGGATTCCGTCGAGATCATGATCCGGCGCGGCGAACGGCGAAAGCTGGCGCTCTCGAACCGGGCGATCGGCGCCTACCGCAAGTTCAAGGCCGAGCCTGGTAGATTGACGCGGGTGTCGTGAGCTCGATCCGGCAGCAGGCTTGCTACACCTCTCCCGCTTGCGGGGGAGGTCGGATCACATCGCAGATGTGATCCGGGTGGGGGCTCTCTCCACACGATGACTCGCGGAGAGAGCCCCCACCCCGCCCTCTCCCGCAAGCGCGGGAGAGGGAGCGCACCGCCTTCGCGGTTGCCAGTTGATTGTCTCACCGTCATCCTGAGGTGCGCGCTCTTGCGCGCCTCGAAGGATGAGAAGCGCCCGTGGCCCATCCTTCGAGGCTCGCTTCGCTCGCACCTCAGGATGACGCTTGCCTGCTGCAAATCATTGCTGCCCGGGAACCATTACCTTCGCGATCTGTTGCAATGGAACAGATTCCTTCGGAGGAAATCCATGTACCTATTAGCAGCTGCCATCTTCCTTTTATCCACTCCCGCCTTTGCACAAACGGAAAACCCGCCCTCGCTGCAAAACTGTCCACCGATCGGACAAACCGGCAAGGGCGATCTGGTCTATTCGCTCGACTGCAAGGCGATCAAAACCGATTACACCGTCGGCGAATACAAGCCCAAGATGCCCGATACCAACATGAAGGACACGGTGATCCCGAAATCGGGCGGCGTGCAGCAGCCGGATACGACGCCGACCAAGGGCGAGACGCGGTAAAGCGTCTCCGCTGTGTGACCCTGCGCACGGTCGTTTTTCCAGACATCGCTAGTTTCCCGGCATGGCGCGCGATCACCGCCCGTCAGGGGATCACCGGGAGACCAACCATGACATCAGAAAATCGCGAACTGAGCCTGGACGAACTGGCGAGCGTCAGCGGGTCGGCCATGGACGGCATTTCCTATCTGATTGCAGGTGACGCAGATGAAGGCCAACAACGCGGAACGACGCCGCCCTGGCCGGCGCGGAAGCGGCAGTCGGGCGATGGTCGCAGGACAACCAGACGCGCGACAAGCCCGTTGACACGCTCTGTCGGTCGCAACGTCATCGCGCAACGCAGACGATGTCTTGAGACCAAACCCCGCAACCAAAATGTCCCTTAGCGCTATCAGCCAGCCAACCCACCGCGCCTGACCCATAAGAATATGGGCGGCGAGGCGCTCGGCGTCATCGGTCGCATTATCAGGCAGATCGATCGCGAATGCGTCAGCGAAGCCCGCCTTGGCGTAGAGCGGTTCAAGCACCGAGCGCTGCGGCAAATCGACTGCGCAACGCGCGCCGCGTTGGCGGCGTCTTTCGATACGTCATGCCAGCTCATGCGGGTGATCGTGGCGCCGTTGGCCACTCCTGTTTCTCGATCTTGGGAATTGTGGCGAGGCTGGGCAGCCAGTGCAGCTCTGAGCGTGACCAACCCTGGAGCTTGGGCACAAACTGATCGCGCTGGCGGACGGTTCCAAGGCGGATGTTGTAGAGCTTCGGTCCATCCCCAAAACGCGTCGCATAGATAGGTGAACCGCACCGCGGACAGAATGCCTGAGCGCTTTTTGCTCCACTCTCAGCCGTCTTCACGTAGATCGTTGGCTCACCTGAGAGCATCCTGAAGTCATCGCTTGCGACCCGAATACCTGTCCGGAACGCGGAACCTGAAAGCTGCTGGCAATCGGTACAATGACAAATAAAGGGCTTTCGTGGGTCGGCCTCGGCTTCGTAGGTGATGTGGCCGCAATGGCATCCGCCGTCGATCTTCATTGAACCGAACCTCCTCCTGTGGGCAACAGACCGGGGTCATCCTGTTTCACGCCGCCGCCTGATCTTCCTTATCCACCCCGCGCGCGACGATCATCAGCGCCTCATCCGGCAACGGCCGTTGCAGCGCCTTGGCTTCGTCCCACGGCGCGCGCAGCCAGACGTCGCGCTCCTCGTCCGTCGTCAGCATCACCGGCATCGCCTTGGGATGGATCGGTTCGACGATCGCGTTCGGCGTTGTCGTGAGAATGCCGTAGACCAGATGCGGCCCCGGGATCGGTTTTGACTTGGTGCCGCGATCGCCCTTGAATTCGGTCCAGAGACCGGCGAAGGCGCAGAGCGGACGATCCTCGTTCAGCGCGAACCAGACCACGTCTTTCTTCTTGGTCTCAGGGTTCGGCTCCGGCGCGTATTCGGCAAAACTGTTCAGCGGCACCAGGCAGCGCTGTTCCGGCTTCAGCCAGCCGCGCCAGTGCGGCGAGGAGGTGTTGCGGATGTTGGTGACCGGCGGGCCGCCGGTGCGCGGCGGCGGCGGCATGCCCCAGCGCATCATCACCATCTCGCGTTCGTCGCCGGCATTGCGCACCACCGGCGCCGGATAATCCGGAAACACGCCGGGCATCGGCGGCAGGTTACCCACATAGCGGTTGATCACCCGGAACAGCCGCGAGATCGCCTCCTGATTCGTGGTGATCGAATACAAATTACACATCGCAAAGCTCTGGTGTGGCCGGCGCGTTCCCTGCCCCCAATCCTAGTGGCGTTGCGCCGGCTCGCAAGGGCCGCTGTAATGCCCGCCATGAGCACCAAGTCGCGCGAGGTCATCTGGGGCGGCCAGATCATGGGCGCCGAAATCCACGCGCGCCACGCCCGCGCGGAAGCCAAAAAGGCCGCACGCGAAGCCGACCGCGCCGAGGCGCGCGCCTGGTCGCTGCGGATGGAAGGCTATGGCGGCCCGGCGCAGCCCTCGCCCACTCTGGGCCAATGCATCCATGGCGGCCTCGGCTGGCTGGAAGTCGAGTGCAACCGCTGCAAGACCCGCGCGAGCCTGCCGCTCTATGCCATCCGCCGCCCGCGCGACACGCCGGTGTGGAAACTGGAAGCCTCGCTAAAATGCCGCTCCTGCCGCAAGGGCCGCTATGCGCCGGGCGTGCACATGATCAAGCTGACGGAGACGCAGGAGATCACGCCGTACAAGTGGGTGCATCCGACGGAGGAGCGGTGATCTGGCGCACCCTGTCAATAACTCTCGTGCATTTTTGCTTGCAAAAGTTGTGAAGGGGGTTCCCTCAACCGGTTTCATGCGGCACAACTAGGTTTGGCTGGGGGATCATCAATGAGCGTCGACACCGCCAAAGCAATCTTAGATCACATTCATTCTGATATCGAAGCGGCGCTTCACGAAGCCGGCTCCGAGCAAGACGCTCGCCTCAAGATAATAAACAGAATGCTCGTTGAGGTTTGCGGTTGGACGTATGGACAGATCAAAACTGAGCTTGCAAATTCGCGCGGATTTGCCGACTACGCTCTGAGTGACGCAAAGCAGCGGACGCTTTGCGTCTTAGAAGCAAAGAGAGTCGGCAAGCTGGCGATTGATACGGCATCCACCAAGAAAATGGAGGTGCTCGTTGGGGGCAGTGTTCTTAAAACAGCCAAGGACGGAATCGATCAGGCCGTGGCTTATTGCGTGGAAGTGAGCTGTTCGTACGCTGTAGTCACTGACGGTCAATCATGGATCTTTTTTCGACTTCGGACCGATGGATTGCCATTCCGTGATGGTAAGGCGATCGTATTTCCTACATTTAAATCGATCGTGGATGATTTTGCGACCTTCTACGAATTGCTCGCCCCGGCAGCTCTAGAAGAGCGATTGCACTTTGCGCGCATTAGCCGAGCCGAAGGCTCAGAACAACGAATTGCAGAACCTCGCTATTTCGTTAAGTCGCCAGAAGAAGCCAGGCTCCAGACAAGAACAGACTTCAACAGGGACATTTCTGAAGTTTTCAATCGATTTTTCTCAGGGATGGCCTCTGAGACAGATGCAGAAATGCGAAAAACATGTTTCGTGGAAACCCGAGAAAGCAAAGCAGCTGACGCCACACTGGGAAAGATTGCCTCTCACTTGGTAAACAGCATTCAAGTTCTAGAGACAGAAAGCAGCGAGGCTTTACGGGATGAAATTGCGGGTGTTGTAGCATCCAAGCAATCCGAGATTTGCCTCGTGGTTGGGAACAAGGGCGCAGGAAAATCCACCTTCATAAAGCGTTTTTTCGAAGACGTTCTCCCCGAAGATCTAAGAGTCTGTCCGGAGAGATCATGCTGGATTGCATAGTTTTCTCAGCATGAGCCTGATTGAAGCGAGGCGCAGAAAAGCGAGCGCTTTTCGATTGAGATTCTCCCAATCTTTGGCGAGACGCCTGCACCGCCCGAGCCATGCGAACGTTCGTTCGACGACCCAGCGCTTTGGGAGGACGACAAATCCTTTTGCGTGATCGGAACGCTTGACGATCTCCACATTCACCCGCGCCATTACTTTTGCCACGGCGCGGCGAAACAGCGGGCCTTGATAGCCGCCATCGGCGTAGAGTTTCATCAGAAACGGATACAAGCCGAACATGGTCGCCATCACGAACGCGCCGCCGTCGCGGTCCTGAATATCAGCGGCATGAACGATGGCGTGAATCAACAGGCCTTGCGTGTCGACGAGAATGTGCCGCTTCTTGCCCTTAATCTTCTTTCCCGCGTCGTAGCCCGGCGGATCGATCGAAGCCCCCCTTTTTCAGCGCTCTTGACGCTTTGGCTATCGATGACAGCGGCGGTAGGACTGGCTTCCCGGCCAATCGCTTCGCGGCATTTTACATAAAGCTCATGATGAATGAGATCGAGCGTACGATCGCAACTCCACAGGTCGAAATAATCGTACAACGTCGAACGGGGCGGCAGGTCTTTGGGGATGGCCCGCCACTGACAACCGGTGGAGAGAATGTACATGAGACCGTTCACAACCTCGCGCAGGATCACGGTGCGTTTGTCGCCGCCGCGCCTACCTGGTGGGATCAACGGTTCCACCAGTTTCCATTCGTCATCGGTGAGGTCGCTGGGATAGCGCAAACGGCTGCGGTCATATCGCGCGCGGTTTTCATTCGTCCACATCGGCGGCCCCTCCGAATCAGGCCACCTTTCTTGAATCACATATAACTCATAGGATTCAACTTCTTCCCGGACAGACACTAAGGAATGCGTGTGTTACGGCCGTCGTAGATTTAGCTGACTTCACTGGAGACGAAACAGCGCTGCAACGCTGGCTTTCGGAGAAGCTGAGAGACACGCTCGAGGACGCGATTTTTCGAGGAAGCTCGGCTACGTACGAAGATTACATGGGAATGTTCTTTCGCACATATAAGCGATGGAGTGAGGCCACCTACCGAGACCTCTACGCAGTCAACAAGACTATGTTCAAGATTAAGTTCGGTGAGTACGTGGAAAAGCGAAGGGAAGAAGCGCCCGATGATTACGCTCTTGGTTTAATGCGCCACACCGCGGTAGGTCGATTAAAACTACCATGCGTGATCTTTGACAACACAGACCAGCATTCGAGCAAGATACAGGAGGCAGTTTTTCAATATGCGGTATCACTTAAGAACAACTGCGTATGCTTCTTATTAGTACCCATTACCGATCGATCAATCTGGCGTTTATCAAAGTCGGGGGCCTTTCAATCATACTCTTCTCGAACCTTTTTCCTACCAACGCCTCCTGCAAAGGAAATACTAGCAAAAAGGATCTCTTTCATCGAAAGCAAGTTAGCAGGGGACCCAAGCGTCTCTGGAAGGTATTTCAGCTCCAAAGGAATTCGTATCTCTATTTCGAATTTGAACGCTTTCGTTCAGGTATTGGAGGAGGCATTCGTCAGCGATGAATATCTTCGGGTCTAATCGGAAAGCTCTCGAATTTCGATATTCGGAGGATGCTGATCTTGGCCCAAAGGACAATATGTTCACCTGCGTTCCGGGTAGACGATCTTGTTGGTGTGTACGTGAACAAATTGAACCGTGGCTTTGACAGCAAGCGCGCGGTTCGCGCAATGATCTTAGGCGACTATGATAGACACGTTGACCAATCGAGCGAATTTGTTGTCAACGTCTTTTCGACGGAAGGTAGCCATCCGTATTCGCCAGCCTTGATTCTTTCAGTTTTAGAAGTCTTGGCCGGGATCAAGAACCACGCCGGCACCGACCCAGACGCCAGATATACTACGGTATCAAGCTTGATTGATTATTTTGAGCCCTGCAGGGTCGAACCTGATGACATCCGCTTTGTCGTGCGCTTGCTTCTATCGAGACGCTTGATTGAGCCGCTCGAGCCGGACAGCGAAGACGTTAGCGACGGAGCCAAAGTCGGAATTACGCACTCTGGAGAGGTACACCAAGAACTTGCATACGCGGACCGCGTTCTATGCGGAACAAATGGCGATGACGACTGCGCATTCAGATCAAGGGTGCAGAGCGAGTTGTCCGTTTACGCGAACAATATGGCGGATCGTCAGTCAAGAGACGCACTGCTTAAGAAGTTTTTTGAATATTGTTTTGGAAGAGGATAGCCGGAAAATACATCTCCCTTCTCCCGCCAACTGGAGGTGCATCGACCGCGTGAAGCGTGAAAGCAGATTTCGACGTATGGAAGGCAACCGCGAATCTAGCTCATGGACGGCTCTCAGTAGGGTGTTGACAGCGCAACTATGGCACCAGATGCCGCGGGGGCCGTCCGCAACGGATTGAGCCGAAGGCGTAATCCGCCGTTCTGTCGCTAATGCACGGCGGATTACGCTACGCTAATCCGCCCTACGCGTTCTGTTCACGACCCCGCCGGCCCCTGCGCAACGTCAATAACGTGGCGCTCCGTTCCAACGGTAATCACGATCGTGTAGGTCTTCTGCGCGCTCACTTCGCTGCTCGGCGGCGCCGAGTGAAGTTGTCCGCCATACCACTCGCCCGGCATCAGCGTGTTGTCCTTGATGACGGATTGCTCGAGCGTGGCCATGTTTCGTTGACCCGTTTCGACAATCGACGAAACCATTGCCTCATTCTGATAGGCAGCGTTGTTTTGAGCGATCGCCGCAGCCGTGGGGCTGTAGAATGTTCCCGAGCGCCCGCTCGGCGTGGTGTAGCTGCCGTACCCTGCCCGCGACGCGCTGTAGGCGTTCGCCCCAGCCGCAATGCCGCCGAGTATGGCCATCGCTACCTGCCGGTCCTTTTCTTCCTGAGCGAGCATCTCGTACGTCACGATCTTCATGCCGAAGTCGGACCCGCTGACGTGCTGCGTGGCTTCCACCGCGCTGACCCGAAAATCGACAGGCTGCTTTCCAAGATTGTTGATCCCGACCACGTAAACCGGCCGGCCGTTGGCCTGGAGTTGACGCGAAGCAGGACGGACCAGGACCAGCGAACTCTTTTGACGAGTACGAGGGCCGGCTGCCCGTCCCGCATCATCGCTTGTTGCTGTGGATTCGAAGCTCGAAATGAAATCGTTTCGTTGTTCGAGACGCAACCACCCAGCGCGGCGCATAGCGCCACGATTACCAAATTACGCATTACTAGCCCCCAGACCCAAGGAGCATCCAAGCGCAACCGACACGCGAGATCAATCGAAATACACGAGGCCCGGCTTTTTACGGGAGCCGTTCGTCTAATACCCCGCCGCCAATCCCGTGTTCCTTCGCGGATCATTCGCCCCATAAAACCGGTTATTCCCTACCGGTTTTCCCGTCAGCGACGGTGCGCCAATCACGATGACGGCGAGATGATTGGCCGGTTGCGCGTTGCCGAATTTGTGGCCCTTCGCTTCCAGGATTTTTCGGCTAGTCCGGCGACAGCGCGTAGGGCTCGACATTGGTGATATCCGGCAGCCACTGATGATGGATGCGCGGCATGTCGACGGCTTCCTGCGCGTTCATGTCGTAATCGATGACGTTGATCATGGTCTGCAGCACGACGGTGATGATGCGCGCTGCCGCCGGGCTGCCGATCACCATGCACGGGCTTGCCGTCCTTGGAGACGATGGTCGGGCTCATCGAGGACAGCGGGCGTCTTGCCCGGCGCGATCGCGTTGGCCTCGCCCTGCACCAGGCCGTACAGATTCGGCACGCCGATCTTGGAGGTGAAATCGTCCATCTCGTCGTTGAGCAGCACGCCGGTGTTCGGCCGCCGTCACGCCGGCGCCGAACCAGTCGTTCAGCGTGTAGGTCACCGACACCGCGTTGCCGTCCTTGTCGGCGATCGAATAATGCGTGGTGTTGCTGCCCTCATGCGGCGCGACGCCGGGTTTGATCTCGCTGGACACGCGCGGCCTTGTTCGGATCGATCATGGCGCGGATCTTTGCGGCGTAGTTCTTGTCGAGCAGGCGGTCGAGCGGGTTTTTGACGAAGTCGGGATCGCCGAGATAGCGAGTTGCGATCGACATAGGCGTGGCGCATCGCCTCGATCTGGACGTGCATCGGCGTCGGCCGAGTGGTAGCCCAGCTCCTTCAGCGGATAGCCTTCCAGCACGTTGAGGATTTCGCAGATGATGACGCCGCCGGAACTCGGCGGCGGCGCCGACACCACGTGGTAGCCGCGGTAATCGCATTCGACCGGCGCCAGCTCGCGCGTCTTGTAGGCGTCGAGGTCGGCTTGCGTGATCAGGCCCTTGCCGGCCTGGCTCGAGGCCGACGATGGCGTCGCCGACAAAACCCTTGTAGAAGCCGTCGGTGCCGAACTTGCTGATCTCGCGCAGCGTTTCGGCGAGTTCACGCTGCATGAGCTTCTCGCCGACCTGCGAACGGTTTTCCGTTGTTGAGGAAGATCGCGGCGGAAGCCGGATCCTCCGTGAAATCCTTCGTCGCGACGCGCAGCATGTCGACATCGCCCTGCTCCAGCGCAAAACCGTCCTCGGCCAGTTGCATCGCGGGCGCGATCACATCGGCGCGCTTCATGGTGCCGTATTTCTCCCGCGCGTATTCCATGCCCGACACTGAGCCCGGCACGCCGACGGCGAGATGCCCCTTGGTGGAGAGGCCCTTGATGACGTTGCCGTCCTTGTCGAGATACATGTTGGCGGTGGCGGCCTTCGGCGCGCGTCTCGCGGAAATCGAGGAACGTCTTGCGGCCATCGGAAAGCTGGATGGTCATGAAGCCGCCGCCGCCGAGATTGCCGGCCGCGGGATAGACCACCGCCAGCGCATAGCCGACCGCGACCGCCGCATCGACCGCGTTGCCGCCGCGCTTGAGCACATCGACGCCCACTTTCGTCGCCAGATGCTGGGCGGAAACCACCATGCCGTTTTCGGCGGCGACCGGCGCCACCGAGGCGGCGTGGCCGGGCGCTGATACCGCGATGCCGATCGATGCGATTGCGGCGGCGATCCACCGCACAGCTGTTGCAGGCTTTTGCATGGGGCACTCCTCGGGGACTCCGGCCTTCGGCCGTGGTTTTTCTTCAGAACAAAACTCTACCAGAGCGAGCGCCCGCGCAACATGGCGAAGCTCGCTCCTTGCGACCCGCCATCGGTTTGTCCATTCCGTAATCACACGGGGGACCCATCCCTGCGCAAATCATCTATCCAGAGACAATGGAACTCACGCTCGCCATCATTCTGGTCGTCGCCGGCATCGCCTCTTGCGCGATCGTGATGGCTGTCATGTGGGGCAAGGAAGCGCTGACTTCGCGTAAACAAGCGCGGTAACGCCGCCGAACTATCCCCGTCATTGCGAGCGAAGCGAAGCAATCCATCGCGCCGCAAGCGGAGGGATGGATTGCTTCGTCGCGGAGCCTGTCATCGGGCGCGCATTCGCGCGACCCGTTGGCTCCCGTGCGCAAACGCTTCGCGTTTGTCGCAGGCAATGACGGTTGAGGCAAACGCTGCGCGACGATGGACTCGTGCCCCTGATTTGCCCGACGTGTCAAAATGTTTTTGCAGGTTTCAGTCACCGGTATCGATATACCGGTACGGTGCATGGGGTTGTTTTCGATGTTTTTGTTTTGGGAGGCGGGCCGGCTTTATTCGGCCGCCGCTTCCCGCACATAGCGCGCCGTCGGCGTCCGCATCGTCACCAGCTCTTCGGCCGCGGTCGGATGCAGCGCGATGGTGGCGTCGAAATCGGCCTTGGTCGCCTTCATCTTCACGGCGATGCCGATCGCCTGCGTGATCTCGGCGGCGGCTTCGCCGACGATGTGGCAGCCGAGCACGCGGTCGGTCTGGCCGTCGACCACGAGCTTCATCAGGATGCGGGTGTCGCGGCCGGACATCGTCGCCTTGATCGGGCGGAAATCGGTCTTGTAGATATCGACATGGGAGAACTGCGCGCGCGCCTCGGCCTCGGTCAGGCCGACGGTGCCGACTTCGGGCTGCGAGAACACGGCGGTCGGGATGGTGGCGTGATCGACCTTCACCTGCCGCTTGCCGAACACGGTGTCGGCGAAGGCATGGCCCTCGCGGATCGCCACCGGCGTCAGATTGATGCGGTGGGTGACGTCGCCGATGGCGTAGATGTTCGGCACCGAGGTCTTCGACCAGTCGTCGACGGCGATGCCGCCGTTCTTCGGATTGATGGCGACGCCGGCCTTCTCCAGCCCGAGATTGGCGACGTTGGGATGGCGGCCGATCGCGAACATCACCTGGTCGGAGGCGATGCTCGATCCGTTCGACAGATGCGTGGTGAATTCCTTGCCGTGCTTGTCGATCTTGTCGATCGTGCAGCCGGTGAGGATGGTGATGCCCTGCTTCTCCATCTCGGCGCGGACATGGCTGCGGACGTCCTCGTCAAAGCCGCGCAAAATGTTGTCGCCGCGATAGATCACGGTGACGTCGGCGCCGTAGCCGGCGAAGATGCCGGCGAATTCCAGCGCGATGTAGCCGCCGCCCTGGATCACGATGCGCTTCGGCAGTTCGGTGAGGTGAAACGCCTCGTCGGAGGAGATCACGTGCTCGATGCCGGGAATTTCCGCGCCATGGTTGGGCCGGCCGCCGGTCGCGATCAGGATGTTTTTGGCGGTGACCTTCTTGCCGTCGGCGAGGCGCAGCGTGTGCGCGTCCTCGATCACCGCGCGGGACTTGACCACCTGCGCGCCTGATTTCTCGACATTGGTGGTGTAGATGCCCTCGAGCCGGGCGATCTCCTTGTCCTTGTTGGCGACGAGCGTCGGCCAGTCGAAGGAGACTTCGGGAATGGTCCAGCCGAAGCCGGCGGCGTCCTCGATCTCGTGGCGGACATGCGAGCCGATCACGAACAGTTTTTTCGGCACGCAGCCGCGGATCACGCAGGTGCCGCCCATCCGGTATTCTTCGGCGACCATCACCTTGGCGCCGTAGCCGGCCGCGATGCGGGCGGCGCGCACGCCGCCCGAACCGCCACCGATGACAAACAGATCGACGTCGAACTCAGCCATGGGTCAGTCCATTTTCCGTGAGTGGCGAATACTTTCCGCGAGTGGCGAATAGCGAATGGCGAATAGTAAGCTCACCAGGATACGCGCTTTTCCATTCGCTACTCGCCATTCGCCACATCGCCATTCGCCCGCTCAGATATCCTTGCCGCGCTTCTTCATCTCGGTGCGGAACTGGCCGTTGATCACGCCGGCAAAGTCCTGCGCCCACTTCTTCATGTAGGTCATGCTGCCGTTGATCGCCCGCGGCTCCGCCTCGATCAGTTTCAGGCCGAGCGGCGATTTGTAGAAGGTCACGAGGTCCTTCAGCTCCTGCTCGGTGAACTCGCTGGCATAGATCTGCGCCATGCCGTCGCCGATTTCCTTCTCGCGGCCGGCGAGATTCTTGGCGACGATCACCGCGACCTCGTTGAGGTCCTTCTGGTAGTTGAGGTTGCTCTGCATCAGCGCGTTCTTGGTCTGCTCGACCATGCCGGGAACGGCGTCGGCATACATCGCGCTCGCGTTCTTCATCGTCAGGATTTCCTTGGCGCGCCGATCGCGGCCGCCGATGGCGGCTTGGCCGCGGGGGCGGCGGTCTGCGCCATGGCCGGCGCCGCAATCAGCGCCAATGCCAGACCCGCAGCCGGCAAAATTCGCAAAAGGCTCTTCATTCCAGTTCTCCTTTTAGAGATAGCGGCGCTAGCGCCGTTCAATTACGCGAATTCCCTGCGCGCCGGCCAGGACGGCCGTGCTGGCAAGGCCAATGAACAGACCGTGCTCGACGACGCCCGGGATCAGGCTCAGCAAGCCCGCCAGGCGCGGCGGATCCGCAATCCGCCCGAGATGGGCATCGACAATCCAGTGGCCGCCATCGGTGACAAAAACGTGGCCGTCCTTGGCCTTTCGGACCTCCATTTGCCCGGAAACGCCGCATTCCGCAAATGCCTTCTCGATCGCCCGCCGGGTGGCGCCGAGCCCGAACGGGATCACCTCGACAGGTAGGGGGAAGCGGCCGAGAACATCGACCCATTTGCTGTCGTCGGCGATCACGATCATGCGATCCGAGGCCGCCGCCACGATCTTTTCCCGCAACAGCGCGCCGCCGCCGCCCTTGATCAGATTGAGCGCCGGGTCGATTTCGTCGGCGCCGTCGACGGTGAGGTCGAGGTGATCGATCGTCGTCCAGCGTGGTCAGCGGAATGCCGCAGGCTTCGGCCTGGACGCGGGTCGCTTCCGAGGTCGGCACGCCGATCACGCGCAGGCCTGCGCGACCTTCTCGCCGAGCAGATCGACGAAATGCTTGGCGGTCGAGCCGGTGCCGAGCCCGAGCTTCATGCCGTCCGTCGACCTGCTCCAGCGCGCGCGCCGCCGCCTGCCGTTTCAATGCGTCCATGTCCACTTGGTGCTGCCCCTTGGAATCCGCATCGTTCTGGCGGGCGCATATCTAGCGTCGTTTGGGGGGCAGGAACAGCCGCTATACAGGCGCCCAAACCGGCCATCTTGCCGAATTCGAACCCACTTGCGCTGCGCCGGGCCGATAGCGAATGCCGATGACCCCTCCCCGCATTGTCGTATTCGATCTCGACGGCACGCTGGTCGATACCGCGCCCGACCTGATCACCGCCCTCAATATCGTGCTCGACCGCGAGGGCATCGCCCCGCTGCCGCTGGCAGTCGGCGCGCAACATGATCGGCGCCGGCGCCCGCAAGCTGATCGAGCGCGGCCTGGAGGTCGAGGGCCGTCACCATGAGCGTCGCCGACATCGACCGGCTGATGACGGATTTCATCGCCTATTACGCCGACCATATCGCCGACGCATCGCGGCCGTTCGAGGGGCTGGAAGCCGCGCTCGACGAGCTCGAAGCGCCAGGGCTATCGCTTTGCGGTCTGCACCAACAAGCTGGAATGGCTGTCGAAGCTGCTGCTCGACAGGCTCGACCTCAGCCGGCGCTTTGCCGCGATCTGCGGCGCCGACACGTTTGGGGTCGCAAAGCCCGACCCCGTGATCCTGCAACAGACGCTGGCGCGCGCCGGCGGCGGTCTCGCCGGGCCATCATGGTCGGCGACGCCGGACCCGACGTCGGCGTGGCCCGGCGCGCCGGCATCCCCGTGATCGGGGTCGAATTCGGCTACACCGATGTGCCGATCGCCGAACTGAAGCCGGACCGGCTGATCGACCATATGCGCGAGCTGCCGGCCGCGGTCGACAGCCTGATGGGACTGCGTAGGCCTCACAAGCAGTTGATTTGATAAGCCTTTCCGGATACCCGCCAATTCGGCGTTAACCATTCTTTAACGAATCTGCGCGGCCGGTTGCGCCCTGTTCTGACGCTCCTAGGTCCGCGATCGGGGATTGTGGCGGTTCGCCGCAGTTAGAGTGATGGTCATGCGTCGTGTCATCGCGATTGCCGTTGCCGGGAGCCAGCCTGGCCGGCTGCTCCTCGTTTTCCCTGGATTACTTCAAGTCGGCGCCACCGCCGGTCCAGGTCCAGCTGGAATCGGTCCCGTCCAGGCGCCGACGCCACCACCTCGGTCGGACCGGGCTGCAAGACCCCCTGCTCGGTTTCGGTTCCCGCGCCCGACGCCGGCTTTCACCGTCACCTTCGCGCTGCCCAGGTTCCAGCCGGCCACCGTTCCGGTCCAGGTGATCGAACATCCCGGCGATTTCACCACCCCCGCCATCGTCACCAGTCGATCCCAATCCCGTTGTCGCGGAGCTCCGAGCCCGCCGGCCCGCCGCCGCGCGCCGCGAGAAGCCGATGCGGCCGAAGAAGCCGAAGCCGCCAAGGCCGCAGCTGCCGCGCCCGCCGCGGCATCGCCGTTCCCGACCCGCGGCGCCGCTCGCCGACCGCCGCACCCGCGCGCTGATCGGCCAGCGTTGCACCGCACCCGCTGAGGATCGCGGATTGCTAGGCAGCCTGGCATATCGTGCCATACGATTGTGTGTAGACGGACGCAGCAGCGGCACCGCAGCAAGCGGCGCGTAGCGGACACTTTGCAAGGCACGTATTGAATGAGCGGAACACCTCTCCTGATCGCTGTTCCGGCCGATGACCGATCCGTTCGGCCGGACCATCCGCTATTTGCGCGTCTCCGTCACCGATCGCTGCGACCTGCGCTGCTTCTATTGCATGTCCGAGGACATGACGTTCCTGCCCAAGGCCGACCTGCTGACGCTGGAAGAGCTCGACCGGCTGTGCTCGGCCTTCATCGCCAAGGGCGTGCGAAAAATGCGGCTCACCGGCGGCGAGCCGCTGGTCCGGCGCAACGTGATGTCGCTGGTGCGCTCGCTGTCGCGGCATCTCGGAGCGGCGCGCTCGACGAGCTGACGCTGACCACCAACGGCTCGCAGCTGGCGCGCTTTGCCGGCGAGCTCGCCGATTGCGGCGTGCGCCGCATCAACGTTTCGCTGGACACGCTCGATCCGGCAAAATTCCGCGCCATCACCCGCTGGGGCGAGATCGACAAGGTGTTGAGCCGGCATCGAGGCGGCGCGCGCCGCGGGCCTTGCCGTGAAGATCAACGCGGTGGCGCTGAAGAACCTGAACGAGGAAGAGATTCCCGCGCTGATGCAATGGGCGCACGGCAAGGGCATGGCGCTGACGCTGATCGAGGTGATGCCGATGGGCGACATCGGCGCAGGCCGCATCGACCAGTACGTGCCGCTGTCGTTGTTGCGCGCGCGGCTCGCCCAGCAGTTCACGCTGACCGATCTCGACGACGACACCGGCGGGCCTGCCCGCTATGTCCGCGTCAGCGAGACCGGCGGCAAGCTCGGCTTCATCACGCCGATGACCCATAATTTCTGCGAATCCTGCAACCGGGTACGCATCACCTGCACCGGCACGCTGCACACCTGCCTCGGCCACGAGGATGCCTCCGATTTGCGCAAGCCGTTGCGGGCCTCGCCCGACAACGACCTGCTCGCGCGCCGCGATCGATCGCGCCATCGGCTCGAAGCCGAAGGGCCACGACTTCATCATCGACCGCCGCCACAACCGCCCGAGCGTCAGCCGCCACATGAGCGTTACCGGCGGCTGAAATTTTCGGCAGCTCGGCCTTTCCGCCGCGACTTACCGCTCGCGCGAGCTAATTGACCCCGCGTCAATTTGTCCATTTTCCGATTGACGCCGCCACAACGCGCTGAAATGGTGCGGCTGCTTTCACGCCAGCACGGCCGAGACAGGCCGCTGTTCCCTTCGCGGAGCAGTCAAGACGGCGAAGCGCGATGAGGGGGAGGACTGATCGTTGCAATCGCTTCAGCGAATGAGCTGCGGATCCGCGCGTTTCTCGCGCCGGGACGAACGTGCGCGTTTGCCGCGCGGCAACAGCTCGGCGCGCCTGGCGCGGGGTGGCGACGCAATATCAATGAAGAAATCCGGCGCGCGTCGATGACGTGTCCGAGGAGAACGTGATGCGTCCATTGTTGGCACTCAGTAACGGCATCGATTGGCTCAATGAGAAACTCGGCGACATCTGCAACTGGCTGATGCTCGCCGCCTGCGTGGTCAGCGCCGCCAATGCGATGATCCGCTACGCGTTCGGCTACAGCTCCAACTGCTGGCTCGAACTGCAGTGGTACATGTTCGCCATCTTCGTGATGTTCGGCGCCTCCTATACCTTCAAGAAGAACGAGCATGTCCGCGTCGAAATCCTCTATCTGATGCTGTCCGAGCGCGGCCAGCTCTGGCTCGACATGATCGGCACGCTGTTCTTCCTGATCCCGTCCTGCCTGCTGCTCGCCTATCTGTCCTGGCCGTTCTTCTACCAGGCCTACGCGGTCGGCGAGATCTCCAGCAATGCCG
Source organism: uncultured Alphaproteobacteria bacterium (assembly GCA_963802535.1). Lineage (GTDB taxonomy): Bacteria > Pseudomonadota > Alphaproteobacteria > Rhizobiales > Xanthobacteraceae > Bradyrhizobium. The sequence continues at coordinate 48,592 of CAWDJI010000004.1, forward strand.
GCGGCCTGGTGCGCTGGCCGATCAAGTTCGTCATTCCCGCCGGCTTCGTCTTGCTGGCGCTGCAAGGCGTCTCTGAAGTGATCAAGCGCATCGCGGCGCTCAAGGGCTATGTCATGATCGACGCCAAGTACGAGAGGCCGATGCAATGATTACGCTGGAGATGATGCCGCCGCTGATGTTCGGCGGCCTGATCCTGACCATGCTGATCGGCTTCCCGGTGGCCTTCACGCTGGCCGCGCTCGGGCTGTCGTTCGGCTTCCTGTCGATCTATCTCGGCTTCTTCGACCTCAACTTCCTGCAGGCGATCCCGGGCCGCATCTTCGGCAGCGTGCTGTCCAACGAATTGCTGCTGGCGATCCCCTTCTTCACCTTCATGGGCTCGGTGCTGGAACGATGCGGGCTCGCCGAAGACATGCTGGACTCGATGGGCCAGCTGTTCGGACCGATCCGCGGCGGCCTCGGCTATTCCGTCATCATCGTCGGCTTCATCCTCGGCGCCATCACCGGCACGGTGGCGGCGCAGGTGATCGCCATGGCGCTGATCTCGATGCCGGTGATGATCCGCTACGGCTACAACATCCGCTACATCACCGGCGTGCTCGCGGCCTCCGGCACCATCACGCAGCTGGTGCCGCCGTCGCTGGTGCTGATCGTGATGGCCGACCAGCTCGGCAAGTCGGTCGGCGACATGTATCTCGGCGCCTGGGGACCTTCGGTGCTCCAGATCGCGCTGTTCGCCGGCTACACCTTCTTCCTCGGCCTGATCAAGCCGGATCACGTGCCGCCGGTGCCGAAGGACGCGCGCACGCTGACCGGCTGGGCGCTGTGGAAGAAATGCCTGATGGGCATCATCCCCTCGGCCGTGCTGATCTTCGTCGTGCTCGGCACCATGATGCTGGGCCTTGCGACGCCGACCGAAGCCGGCGCGATGGGCGCGATCGGCGCCATCGTGCTCGCCGCGATCCATCACAAGGATCTGAGCAACAGGGGGCACAAGATGCTCCTGATCGGCATCGCCGCCACCGGCATCGGCACCATCATCGGAATGCTTCTCGGTGACGGCAAGCTGTTCAAGCTGACCTTCGCGGTGGTCTATCTCGCGGTGGTCTGGCTCTGCCTCGAGGCCGTCCGCATCCCCGACCTGCGCGACCTGATCAAGCAGGGCTACGAGTCGACGATGCGCCTCTCCACCATGGTGGTGTTCATCCTGATCGGCTCGACCTGCTTCTCGGTGGTGTTCCTCGGCGTCTCCGGCGGCGTCTGGCTCGAGCACCATCTGACCTCGCTGCCCGGCGGCGTCTGGGGCTTCCTGATCTTCATCAACCTCTTCATCTTCTTCCTGGCGTTCTTCCTCGACTTCTTCGAGATCGCCTTCATCATCCTGCCGATGATCGCGCCGATCGCGCAGAAGGTGCTGGCACCGGTGGTCGGTGCGGATGCGGCGCTGATCTGGTTCGGCGTCATGCTGTGCGTCAACATGCAGACCTCGTTCCTGCATCCGCCGTTCGGCTTTGCGCTGTTCTATCTGCGCGGCGTCGCGCCGAAGGAGGTAAAGAGCTCCGACATCTATTGGGGCGCGGTGCCCTGGATCGGCCTGCAGGTGATCATGGTGGCGATCGTCATCGCCTTCCCGATCACGGTGACCGCTCTGCTCGACAAGCCGATCGACGTCGACCTCAGCAAGGTCAAGATCGAGGTGCCGCAGATCGAGCTGCCGCCGCTCGATTTCGGCCAGCCCAAACAATAGCGAAGTTCGCTTCGCCCAAATGAAAAACCCCGGAGCATCGCTCCGGGGTCTTTGTTTGCGTTGACCTGCGTACGATCAGCGTTCCGTCGATCAGCCTTGCGCGTTGCGCGCCATGAAGCTGTCGTAGCCGAGTTCGGCGACCTGCCACCATTGATAGCCGTTGCCTGGTGAATTCATCATCGAGTCGCAGGACCTTCTTGAAGTTCGGGTTGGTCGCCGAGATCTCCGCGTAGAGTTCCTTCGTCGCCTTGAGCGACGCCTGCATGATCGCCGGCGAGAAGGCGTGCAGCTTGGTGCCGCCGGCGAGCAGCTTCTTCATCGCCGTCGGATTGAGCTGATCGTATTTCGCCATCATCCAGTTGTTGGCGTAGTGGCCGGCCTGCTCGATGACGCCTGATAATGCTTCGGCAGCGAATTCCATTTGTCCAGATTGACGATGGCCGAGCAGCATCGGGCCGCCTTCCCACCAGCCGGGATAGTAGTAGTGCGGCGCGACCTTGTTGAAGCCGAGCTTCTCGTCGTCATAGGGACCGACCCACTCGGCGGCGTCGATGGTGCCTTTTTCCAGCGCCGGATAGATGTCGCCGCCGGCGAGCTGCTGCGGCACCACGCCGAGCTTCTGCATCACGCGTCCGGCGAAGCCGCCGATGCGCATCTTCAGGCCGTTCAGATCGTCGACGGTGTTGATCTCCTTGCGGAACCAGCCGCCCATCTGGCAGCCGGTGTTGCCCGCCAAGAACGAGGTGACGTTGTAGCTCTTGTAGAATTCGTTGAGCAGATCCTTGCCGCCGCCGAGCATGTACCAGGCCTGGTTGAGGCGCGAGTTGGGCCCGAACGGCACCGCGGTGCCGAAGGTGAAGGTCGGGTCCTTGCCGAAATAGTAATAGGACGCGGTATGCCCCATCTCGACGGTGCCGTTCTGCACGGCGTCGAGCACCTGCAGGCCGGGAACGATTTCACCGGCGGCGAAGGTCTGGATCTGGAATTTGTTGTCGGTGGCCTCAGCGACCGCCTTGGACATCACCTCGGCGCCGCCCTAGAGCGTGTCGAGCGATTTCGGCCAGCTCGCCGTCATGCGCCATTTGATTTCCGGCATCGACTGCGCGATCGCCGGCGCTGCCAGGGTTGCGGCGCCCGCGGCGCCAATACCGGTGACTTTGAGAAAATCTCTTCGTTTCATGGATCCCTGCCCTTTTGATTGTGTGATCAAGAGCCTTCTTGCCGAGGCTTTCCGCCAGAATGGAACATCCGGTTCCCGATTTCCATCCCGAACTGTGTCGCATCACGCAAAAAGCCCGGCCCCTCGCGGAGACCGGGCTTCAAGTTGCTACTAAAGATTTAGATCAGCTTCTCTTTTTTACGCGTTTTCTTCACGCGAACCGAAAGTCCATCCCGCATCAAGTGCGGGACAGGCTTTCGCTCGAAAACGCTATCCGCGCGTGCGCGAGCGGATCATGAAGCTGTCGAAGGTGTATTCGGCGACCTGCCACCACAGATACTGGTCGGAGCGGTAGGCCTGCATCGCGTCGATCGACTTCTTGAAGTCGGCGTTCTTGGCGGACAGTTCGGCCCACAATTCGTTGGTCGCCTTCAGGCAGGCTTCCAGCACTTCGTTGGTGAAGGGACGAAGCTGGGTGCCGCCGGCAACCAGACGCTTCAACGCCGACGGATTGAGCATGTCATAGCGTGCGTTCATCCAGGTGTTGGCGTTCGCCGAGGCATTGGCGAGGATCGCCTGATAGTTCTTCGGCAGCGAATTCCACTTCTCCAGATTGGCGAAGGCGTGGACCATCGGGCCACCTTCCCAGAAACCGGGATAGTAGTAGTATTTCGCAACCTTCTGGAAGCCGAGCTTCTCGTCGTCATACGGACCGACCCACTCGGCAGCGTCGATGGTGCCCTTTTCCAGCGCCGGATAGATGTCGCCACCGGCGATCTGCTGCGGCACGACGCCGACCTTCTGCAGGACCTGTCCGGCGATGCCGCCGATGCGGAATTTGAGGCCCGACAGATCGGCGACCGTCTTGATCTCCTTGCGGAACCAGCCGCCCATCTGGGTGCCGGTGTTGCCGCAGGGGAAGCCGATCACGCCGAACTTCTTGAAGAACTCGTTGCCGAGTTCCGCGCCGCCGCCCTGGTACCACCAGGAGTTCTGCTGGCGCGCATTGAGGCCGAACGGCACCGACGCGTAGATCGCAAAGGTCGGATCCTTGCCGACATAGTAATAGGAAACGGTGTGGCACATCTCGACGGTGTTGTTGGAGGTCGCATCGAGCGCCTGCAGACCCGGAACGATTTCGCCGGCCGCGAAGACCTGGATCTGGAACTTGTTGTCGGTCATTTCGGCGACTTGTTTCGACAACTGCTCAGCGCCGCCATAGATGGTGTCGAGCGACTTCGGAAAGCTCGACGTCAAGCGCCACTTGATTTCGGGCAACGACTGCGCGATCGCCGGCGAAGCCACGGCTGTCGCGGCCGCACCGACCGCAGAAACTTTCAAAAAATCACGACGCTTCATTCAGGCATCTCCTTGGCGGGGCGTTTCCCATATTCCTAAAAGCGTCCTCCGGCGGGGCGAATTCCACGTCATCCGGGGCGCTCTGGCCGGGGGGCTTTAACACGGAAGTCGCCCAACGAAAACGCGACAAAGGCATGACTGCACTGATTAAACGAAAGTCGCAGCCCCACCCTGGAAACGGGCCTCAGGCGGCCGCAATCGCGCCCTGAAGCTGGTCGCGGACCTTGGCACCGATCGCGCGGTAGATCGCCGCGTGCGGGCCGTCGGGCTCGCTTGCCACCACCGGGTTACCGGAGTCGGAGGTGGTGCGAATCGACATGTGCAGCGGGATTTCGCCCAGGAACGGCACGCCGAGCCGCTCTGCCTCGTGCCGCGCGCCGCCATGGCCGAAAATGTCCGACCGCGTGCCGCATTCCGGGCACTGGAAATAGCTCATGTTCTCGACGATGCCGAGCACCGGCACGTTGACCTTCTTGAACATCGCAAGCCCGCGCCGCGCGTCGATCAGCGAGAGGTCCTGCGGAGTCGAGATGATGACCGCGCCCTTCAGCGGCACGTTCTGCGCCAGCGTCAGCTGGGCATCGCCGGTGCCGGGCGGCATGTCGACGACGAGGATATCGAGCGTGCCCCAGGCGACGTCGCGCAGCATCTGGGTGATCGCCGACATCACCATCGGTCCGCGCCAGATCATCGCGGTGTCTTCCTCGACCAGGAAGCCGATCGACATGATGGAAAGGCCGAAGCGTTCGATCGGGATCATCTTGCGATCGTCGTTCAGCTTCGGCTTTTCGTGAATGCCGGTCAGCCGCGGCACCGAGGGGCCGTAGATATCGGCGTCCAGCAGGCCGACGCGCAGACCGAGATCGCGCAGGCCGAGCGCGAGATTGAGCGCGGTGGTCGATTTGCCGACGCCGCCCTTGCCCGACGCCACCGCGATGACGGCGGCGACGCCCGGGATTTCCGATTGCTTGGACATCGGCGAGGCCGGGCTTTGCGGCGGCTTATGCGCCGACACTGGCTGGACGCCGTGCGCGTGGCGGTGCGGGGGCGGAGATGGCGGCGGAGCCGTGGCGCCTAGTGACGGCGAAGTCGCCGCACCCGGTGACGGCGAAGTCGCCGCACCTGCCTTGCGCTCGGCCGTCAGCGCGATCATGGCAACGCCGACGCCGGGGATGGCGCGAACGGCGGCTTCCGCCTGCGCACGCACGCTTTCCCAGGCACGCGCTTCCGCCGCATCGACATTGATCGAGAAGAACACCTTGCCGTCGGTGACCGTGATCGCCGACAGCACATTGGCATTCGTCAAGGCGACGCCGCGCGGCGACGCCACCTTGGCCAAGGCATCGAGAACCTGTTGCTGCGTAACGCTCACGGTACGTCTCCTGGAGCCAGTCGGTCCTGACTGCGGTCAGAACCGGGGCTCTCTTAGAGCGTTGCAGCGGAAAAGGCTACCTCGCTCCGACGTCGTCGCGGCGCTCGGCGGGCGCCACCACCCCACCCTCCTTGGCGGCCTCGTAGTTCAATTCGACCATGACGCCGTTGGGGTCCGTGACGAAGATCTGCCAGAGGTCGCCGCCGGGAACCTGCCGCGAGTCGAATGCCGTCGCCTTGGACTTCAGCCGCTGCTGCATGCCGGCAAAGCCGGTTGAGGCAAAGGCGACGTGATGGACCACGCCGGAATCGGGCTTTTGCGGCTCATCGGTCTTGGAAATATCGACCAGGTGCACCACCGCCTTGCCCTCCGAGTACATCCACGCGCCGGGAAAGGCGAAGTTCGGCCGGGCGCCCTTTTCCAGGCCCAGGATGTCCTCATAGAACCGGACCGTGTCGGCGAGATTCCGGGTCCGGATGTTGAAATGATCGAGCACGCCCACGCTGACGCCCATGCGATCTCACTCCCTTTTTTGTGAAGTTCTTAGGTCCGCCATCCTAGCACAAAAGCAGCCCAGACCGCCAAACGAAGCCGTTGCCCTTCATGGCGCAGGGATTATGGTGCGCCTCCCGCCTCCAAGACCGCCCGGCCCGTTCGATGCCGGCGCTCCCCCCAAAGGTAAAGCCCGCAGGGCAAACGATAAGGTAGCAGACATGGCTAAAGTCGCTTTTCTCGGTCTCGGCGTGATGGGTTTCCCCATGGCAGGCCACCTGGTGAAAAAAGGCGGCCACGAGGTGACCGTCTACAACCGGACCGGTGCAAAGGCGAAGGAATGGGCCGACAAGTTCGGCGGCCGTACGGCGGCGACACCAAAAGCCGCCGCCGAGGGCCAGGATTTCGTGATGTGCTGCGTCGGCAATGACAATGATTTGCGCGCGGTCACGATCGGCGCCGACGGCGCCTTCGCCGGCATGAAGAAGGGCGCGACCTTCGTCGACCACACCACCGCCTCCGCCGAAGTCGCCCGCGAGCTCGATGCCGCCGCCACCAAGGCCGGCTTCAAATTCATCGATGCGCCGGTGTCCGGCGGCCAGGCCGGCGCCGAAAACGGCGTGCTGACGGTGATGTGCGGCGGCAAGGCCGACGCCTATGCCGGCGCCGAGCCGGTGATCGCGGCCTATGCGCGGATGTGCAAGCTGCTGGGACCGGCCGGCTCCGGCCAGCTAACCAAGATGGTCAACCAGATCTGCATCGCGGGCCTGGTCCAGGGCCTTTCGGAAGGCATTCATTTCGCGAAGAAATCCGGCCTCGACGTCAACGCCGTGGTCGAGACCATCTCCAAGGGCGCGGCGCAGTCCTGGCAGATGGAGAACCGCTACAAGACCATGAACGACGGCAAGTTCGATTTCGGCTTTGCGGTCGAATGGATGCGCAAGGACCTCTCGATCTGCATCGCCGAATCCCGCCGCAACGGCGCCAATCTGCCGGTGACCGCGCTGGTCGATCAGTTCTATGCCGAAGTCGAGAAGATGGGCGGCAAGCGCTGGGACACGTCGAGCCTGATGGCGCGGCTGGAGCGGTAGAGCCTCTACCATCATTGCGAGCGCAGCGAAGCAATCCACCTCACCACGAAAAAGAAGAATGGATTGCTTCGTCGCGGAGCCTGTCATCGGGCGCGCATTCGCGCGACCCGTTGGCTCCTCGCAATGACGACTACGCGCTATTTCCGGTCCGCGAGGTCGGCTGCAAAAACCTTGAGGTAGATCGCGCGCCGCGCGGTCTCGCGGTTGTTGCAATAAGCGATCATCGGATTGGCCATCGTGCCCTGGAAATAATCGTACCAGAACGCGCAGGTCAGGTCGCGGGTGTGGATCCATGATCGCTGCATCTCGCGCAGTTTAGCCTGCTGGTCGGGATCGAGCGCGTTGATCATGGTCTTGTAGGAATCGTTGACGATCTTGTCCCAGACCAGCCGCTCGCGATCGAGGCATTCGATCTTGCGGCGATCGATCGCGGCCGCTTCGTCGCCGCCCATGCAGGGCTTCGCCACGGTCATCAGGCAGGCCGCCTCGTCGGCTTCCTGCGATGACCCGCCTTTCTTCTGCGCCTGCTTGCGCAGGCAGTCGCCGATTGTCGCGACATCCTTTGCCGGCGGATCGTCCGCCCGCGCCGGAAGCGGGGTGGCCACGATCAACATCAGAGCGAGCAACAACAGGCGGCGGATTTGCATGTTTCCCGGGAGGCGAAAGCTGGGTTCCTTCGATACGTCGCCTGTGCCCCGGGACGGTTCGAACCCGGACCGGATTTCGCGCCAGCATTTTCCCGCTCGAAGGCACGGCGGCAAACGTTAATTTAACCCCCCGTTAACGGATTCTTTAGCTCTTTAAGTCATCGCTTAAGGATTTAGGCCCACAGATAGACAATGCAAAAAGCCCGCGCGGTTCGCGGGCAGGATTTGTGTTGTTTGATGAGTAATCCCGCAGAAAAGCCTGAAGTTGTCCAGCTTCCGGCCGAACCGCCAGTCGCCGCGCCGGTCAACAGCCGCCGCGCCGCGGCGCAGCGGGTGCGCGAGGCGCGCGACCGGTTAACGTCGACCAGCGGAACCCGCCCGGCCTTCGACACCGAATTGCTCCGGCAATACGCCCAGACCCGGATGTCGGCCTCCTACGTCGTCATGCTGCTGGTGGTGGCGACCGGCGTGCTGTTCGGCTTCTGGATGCAGCCGGTCTCGGCCGCGGCCTGGACCTTCGGCATGCTCTGCATCCATGCCGCCATCATCCGCAATTGCGCGCGCTTCCTCGCCGAGCAGCCCTCGCTGGCCGCGACGCGCAAATGGCGCACGCGCTTCGTGCTGCTCGATCTGCTCTACGGCCTGTGCTGGACCGCGATCCTGATCCACCCCGCCGGCCTCGACGTCGTCTCCAACACGCTGATGATGTTCCTGATGCTGCTGGTGATCGCGGTGTCGAGCATGCTGGCGGCGAGCCTGCCGATCGCAGCCCTTGCGGCGACCGCGCCGGTGACGGTGGCGATCGCGCTCAATTTCGTGCTCTGGCGGCACCTTCGACAATTACGTGCTGGCGCTGCTGGCGCTGGCCGCCGAGGGCTATTTCGCCCTGCTCGCCCATCGCCTGCATTCGACGACGCTGGCGACGCTGGAGGCGCGCGCCGAAAAGGACGCGCTGATCGGCGAACTCGAACAGGCCAAGGCGATCTCCGACGAGGCGCGGCATCGCGCCGAATCCGCCAACGTCGCCAAGTCGCGCTTCCTGGCGCAGATGAGCCACGAACTGCGCACGCCGCTGAATGCGATCCTCGGCTTCTCCGAGGTGATGAAGAGCGAAATTTTCGGCGCGCATGCGGTGCCGGTCTACAAGGAATATTCGGCCGACATCCACAATTCCGGCGTCCACCTGCTCAACCTGATCAACGAGATCCTCGATCTGTCGCGGATCGAGGCCGGCCGCTACGAACTCAACGAGGAAGCGGTGTCGCTGGTGCATGTCGTCGCCGACTGCCATCATCTGTTGAAGCTGCGCGCCACCAGCCGCGGCATCACCATCCACGAGGTGTTCGAGCAGGGCATGCCGCAGATCTGGGGCGACGAGCGCGCCACCCGCCAGATCGTGCTCAACCTGTTGTCGAACTCGATCAAGTTCACCCCGCAAGGCGGCGAGATCTGGCTCAAGGTCGGCTGGACCGCGTCGGGCGGGCAATATCTCAGCGTCAAGGACACCGGCTCCGGCATCGCCGAGGACGAAATCCCGATCGTGCTGGCCTCGTTCGGCCAGGGCTCCAACTCGATCAAGTCGGCCGAACAGGGCGCGGGCCTCGGCCTGCCGATCGCCAAGAGCCTGATCGACATGCATGGCGGCACGTTCACGCTGAAATCGAAGCTGCGCATCGGCACCGAGGTGATCGTCACCTTCCCGCCGGAGCGCGTGATGTCGGCGCTGGCGCCGATGGCCGAGGAAGCCCCGCCGCTGCAGCCGGAGCCCGATGGTCGCCGACGACAAGCGCCGGGCCCGCAACAAGCCGATCATGAGCGCGGGAACCGGGTTGTGATGGCAGCGCTTGCGCAAACCACCGAAAGCATTTCACACTCGACCGAATGAGCAAAGAAACGCCGTGCATCGCAGTCTGCATGATGGACCCCAGAACCAATCTCTGCTTCGGCTGCGGACGCACGCTGCCGGAGATCGCGCGCTGGCACCGCATGGAGCAGCGCGGAGCGGCTGGCCGTGATGGACGGGTTGCCGGCGCGCATGGCGGAAGCCGGCCTGACGCCGATTCGGAGCCGCAGCAACGCCGACTGATCGACCTCTGGATGGATCGGGAGGCGCGCTGTGAGCCGCATCCTGCTCGTGCTGCTGATGCTCGCCGCCACCGCCGGCGCCGTCGTCGCCTATGGCGATCCCGAACAGATCGCGCGCGCCAGCGACACGGTCTCGCAGATGCTGCGGCGGCGCAGCCTGGCGCCGGCGCCCGCGGTGCAGATCGCGCGCGGCCAGGGCGGCGAATTCGCGCTGCACGCCAAGATCAACGGCGTCAAGGCGCCGATGGTGATCGACACCGGCGCGACCTCGGTCGTGCTGACCTGGGAGACCGCGAAGGCGATCGGGCTGCCGCTCGAGATGCTGGAATACAATGTCGATGTCGAGACCGCCGGCGGTCACACCAAGGCGGCGCGGCTGACGCTGGATCGCCTCGCCGTCGGCAAGCTGGTCGAGAAATCGGTGCCGGCGCTGGTGGTGCCGCGCGGACAGATGAAGACCAATCTGCTCGGCATGAGTTTCCTCGACCGGCTGGAAAGCTGGGGCGTGCACGCCGACCAGCTGATGCTGCACGGCTATCCCGATGTCACGGGCAGTATCAATTCCTCAGGCCGCCATCGACGCGACCGCGCCGCCGCCAACTAGCGCGATCGCATCGCGCAGCACGCCAGCTCCGGCGCCCGCTCGGACGCCGTTCTCGGCCAGATGGCGGCGAAACGCCCGCGCGCCGGGCACGCCGTGAAACGCGCCGACAAAATGCCGCGTCATCGAATGCAGCCGCGTGCCTTGCGCGAGCTGGTCTTCGATGTAGGGCATCATCGCCTCGAATACATCCTTCATCGTCGCGTGCGGCGCGGCCTCGCCGAACAATTCGGAATCGACGTTCAGCAGTCGCCACGGCTCCTGATAGGCCGCGCGCCCCAGCATCACGCCGTCGACATGCGCCAAGTGCGCCCTGGCCTCCGCGAGGCTGCCGATGCCGCCATTGATGATGATGGGCACGTCGGGCAATGCCGCCTTCAGCCGATAGACCCGGTCGTAATCGAGCGGCGGGATGTCGCGGTTTTCCTTCGGCGACAAGCCGTTGAGCCAGGCCTTGCGGGCATGCACGATCAGCGCATCCGCGCCCGCCGCGATGACGGCGCGCGCCAGCGTGTCGAGCGCGACCTCCGGATCCTGGTCGTCGATGCCGATGCGGCATTTGACGGTGACCGGAATTTTCACCGCGCGCTTCATCGCCGCGACGCCTTCCGCGACCAGCTGCAGGCTCCGCCATCAGGCAGGCGCCGAAGCGGCCGTCCTTCACGCGATCCGACGGGCAGCCGACATTGAGGTTGATCTCGTCATAGCCAAAATCCTCGCCGATCTTGGCAGCGGTCGCGAGATCACGCGGATCGGAGCCGCCGAGCTGCAGCGCCACCGGATGCTCGCTCGCATCGAAGCCGAGCAGCCGCTGGCGGTCGCCATGAATGATGGCGCCGGTCGTCAGCATCTCGGTGTAGAGCCGCGCCCGGCGCGTCATCAGACGGTGGAACACGCGGCAATGCCGGTCGGTCCAGTCCATCATGGGGGCGACGGAAAAGCGATGCTCTAACATGTTGATGTTATTTCACTTTATCGTCGCAACGGAATTGTTGATTTTTGAGCCGACTGGCGGTGAGAGCTTTCTAATTAAAGCATTTTCCTTTCGTTTCAAGCGTTTGCATGGGTATCACCCCGATCACAGCGCACTGCATATCCGCACCGCGTCAAGCACGGCGGCATGGATGTTCCTGCTCGAAACGGCGTCGCCGATGCGATGAAGTTCGAAGCCGATCTGGTGCAGGCGCGGTTGCGGGGCTGCTTTGGCCAGAGCTTCCAGCTCGGTCACGCCGTCGTTGGCAGACTGGCCGCGCAAATCGAAATACACCTGGTCCATCGGCACGCTACCCTGCTCGACGATAATCTGATCGACGACAATGCGCGTTTCCTCGCGCGAAATCTGGCTGACCAGCGTGGCTTCGAGCCGGTTCTCCTTGCGCCGGACGGCGACCAGCCGGATTTCGAATGTTGGTTGCAGCCCACGTGCAAGGAAGCGCTTCTTCCAGTTCAGCCGCTCGGCATAGGTCAGCTCTTCCGCGAGCTGCGCATCGATCGAGACGTAATGCACGTCGGCGCCTGCATCCCCGGCAAGCTCGGCCACGAGCGGACCGGGATGACGGCCGGTGCCGTCAAAGATCAAGACGGCGCCCGATACCGGTATTTGTCCGGTCAGGACATCCCAGGTGGCGTGGCACAGATCACTCCCCTGTTCGAGATCGATCTGCGGCAGACCGCCGGTGGCGAGGATCACGACATCAGGTCCGAGTGCTGCAATATCCGCGGTTTCCATGTAGCTGTTGGTATGAACGGAGACACCGAGGCGCCGCAATTCAGCTTCGCGCCACGCCACGATCCCCATCAGATCGCGACGCCATGAAACCGCACCGATGCGGATTTGGCCGCCGAGCGCGTTCGCCGCCTCGAACAGCAAAACCTCATGGCCTCGCTCCGCGCTGACGCGCGCGGCTTCCAGACCGGCCGGCCCGCCACCGACGACAACCACTTTGCGCTTTGGGCCTTTGGCGCGCGCCACAACGTGGCTCAGCGTGAGCTCGCGGCCGGTCGCGGCATTGTGCAGGCAGGAGGGCTTGTGGAGCGACTGACAGTGCGTACCACCGACACAGGGCCGGATTTCAGCCTCGCGGCCTTGCGTGAGTTTTTGCACCAGATAGGGATCGGCGATCTGCGCGCGCGTCATTCCGACCATGTCCAGTTTTCCTTCCGCCACCGCAAAGCGCGCTGACGCGACGTCGGAAATACGGGCGGCGTGAAACACCGGCAAATCGACCTCGCGGCGGAACGCGCCGACGTACTCGACCCAGGGGGCAAGACGCGACCCCATGCCGGGCATGTTCTCCTCGGCCAAAGCGCGTATCGTGTCCATGGTTCCATAGATGGCATTGACGAAATCGACGGCGCCAGCCTGTTTCAGGATCAGGGCTGCCCTGACGCATTCCTCGAAGCGCAAACCCCCGACCGGGCCTTCGTCCACCACGAACCGGATACCGACGAGAAAATCGTCGCCTACGGCCTTTCGGATGGCCTCATGCACCATGAGACCGAACCGCAGGCGGTTTTCCAGTGAACCGCCGAAGCGATCGGTGCGCCGATTGGTCAACGGAGACAGGAATTGGCCGATCAGATGGCCCGCTGCGAGGGTTTCGATGCCGTCCAGCCCACCCTCCTTGCAGCGCAGGGCGGCGCGCGCATAGGCTTGCACCACCCTGTTGATGTCATGCTCGTCCATCTCCTTGGGAATGCTGCGGTGAAGCGCCTCGCGCACCGGCGAAGGGCCGATCGTGGGGAGCCAATCGCCGGTATAGGGATCACCGCGACGACCAAGATGGCTGATTTGACACATCAGCGCCGCACCGAGCTCGTGCATGCGGGTGCTGAAGTGTTGAAAATGCGGGATGATCTCGTCAGTGCCGACATTGAGCTGGCGAAAGATGTTCGGTGAGTCGCGATCGATATTCGAGGAGCCGCCGAACATCGACAGCGCCAGCCCACCCCGCGCCTTTTCCTCATGATAGCGCTGGTAAGCGTCTTGCGGCATCCCGCCGAGTTCGAGCCCGCAGGCATGGCTCGTGCTCATGATGCGGTTACGAAGTGTCAGCTTCTTGATCGTCAGCGGCTGCAGCAATGGATCCTTGGTCAGGACGTTCGATCCAGGGCTATCCATTTGGCACTCCTTGCCGACGCATCAGTTCGACGAACCTAGTAACTCGCACTCAACGTGGCATCATCGACATGGCAGGCCAGCCGCGTTCCGATGCGAGACTCGCGGAATGGCGGCGCCTGTTCATCGCACAGACCGGGCAGCCTGGCGTCGCAGCGATCGAAGAACGCACAGCCTCGTCCTGATTGTGGCGTCGGCACCGCGCCAGTGGCAGCCACAACGGCCGGCATCGCCGTTTGCTCCAGCCAGCCGCGCTGCAACTTCGGCACCGAAGCGAACAGAAGTCGCGCATATGGATGGTGCAGGCTTGCATCGATGCTGGACGCCGGCATCGATTCCACCATCCGGCCGGCATACAGCACGATGACATCGTCGCAGACTGCGCGCACGGTCTTGATGTCGTGGCTGATGAACATGTACGAGAAGCCGAGTTGCTTCCTTAAATCCACGATGAGATCAAGGATCGCGGCCGCGACGACCGTATCGAGTGCGGAGGTCACCTCGTCGCAGAGCAGGAGATCCGGCTTTGCCGCGAGCGCGCGGGCGAGGTTGACGCGCTGCTTCTGCCCGCCCGAGAGATCGCCGGGCCGACGCGGCATCACTGAAACCGGCAGATGGGTAAAATCGAGCAATTCTTGCACCCGTTTCCGGCGCGCCTCTCCGGTCATGCCGAAGTAGAAGGTCAGCGGCCGGCCGATGATCTCCTCGATGCTGACGCGCGGATTGAGCGCTGTATCCGCCATCTGAAAAACGATTTGCACGCGGCGGAGCTGGTCCTTCGAACGCTGCGCGAGTGCTGGCGGCAGCGTTTCGCCGTTGAGCTTCACGACGCCACGCGCCAGAGGCGTCAAGCCGGCGATGACGCGCGCGAGTGTTGATTTGCCGCAACCGGATTCGCCGACCACCCCCACCGCCCTCCCCGGCGCGATGGCCAGATCGATATCCCGAAGCACCGGCGTGTTGGGAAGCCCTTCGGCATCGAGCCCGCCATAGCCGGCGGCGACGCCCGAGACCTCGAGCAGGGGAACGGCGGGTTCCGATTTATGTGCCACCAGACGTAAGGCCGGCTCTGCCGCTGCGAGCAGGCTCCTCGTATATTCGGTTTTCGGACTTGCAATGAGCTGCCCGAGATCGCCTGTTTCCTGCAACTCGCCATTACGCAGCACCGCGATGCGGTCGGCGATCTGCGCGATGACAGGCAGATCGTGCGTGACGTAGATGCCGGTGGTGTTGCGTTCGCGGATGGCACTCTTGAACGCCTTCAACACCTCGATCTGGGTGGTGACATCGAGCGCGGTGGTGGGTTCGTCGAAGATCACGACTTCCGGATCGGTGATCAGCGCCATCGCCGCCATCAGCCGCTGCAGCTGGCCACCGGAAACCTGATGGGGATAGCGGCTGCCGATCGTCTCGGGGCTCGGGATCGCAAGCGCACGAAACAGCCCGACGGCCTTCGCCATGGCCTCCGCCTTGCTGGCGGTCCCGTGAATCAATGCGCTTTCGATCACCTGCGCCATGATCATGCGCGAGGGGTTGAAGGCGGCGGCTGCGCTCTGCGCGATGTAGGCGACGCGGCGGCCGCGCAGGGCGGCGAGCGCCTTTGCGTCGAGCTCCGTCACCTCGGTTCCACCAACCCGGATCGATCCGCCGGAAATCCGGCAGCCGTAGCGGGTATACCCCATCACGGCGAGGGCAATGGTGGTCTTGCCCGAACCGGACTCGCCGATCAGTCCCATCACCTCGCCGCGCTTCACGGCGAAGCTGACGCCCTTGACGATCTCGCTCTCAGGGCCGTCGCCGGTCGAAGCGGCAACGCGCAGATCGCGGATATCGATCAGAGGTTCCATCACATCGTCCCGTCGCGACGCCCGAACAGCCCGTCGATCGTGAGGTTCACCGCGATCGTCAGGCTGGCGATGGCCAGCGCAGGCATGATCACCGCTGGCGCGCCATAGGGCAGCCCGCCGATATTCTCGCGCACCAGCGACCCCCAATCCGCTTCCGGCGGCTGCACGCCAAGTCCAAGGAAGGAAAGGCTCGAAAGCAACAGCACGACATAGATCAGACGCAAGCCGAAATCCGCCAGCACCGGGCCGACCATATTGGGCAGGATCTCACGCAGCATGATGTAGAGAGTACCCTCGCCTCGCGCGCGCGCCACCGTCACGAAATCGAGCGCCGCGACATTGACCGCGATCGAGCGGACGATGCGATAGCAGCCCGGCAGATAGATGATGCCAAGCGTCAGGATCAGCACCGGGATCGAGGAGCCGAACGCTGCGACGACGACGAGCCCGAACATCTTCGAGGGCATCGAGATCAGCGCGTCGAAGAAACGGCTCAGCGCTGCGTCGAACAGCCCGCCGATTGCGGAAGCGGCAAGCCCGAGCAGGATGCCGGCACCTGCCGACAACAGCGTCGCAATCAGCGCGATGCCGACCGTGTAGCGTGCACCGGCGAGAATGCGCGAGAGCATGTCGCGGCCGAAATAGTCGGTGCCGAGCCAGAATTTGGAGCTCATGCCCTCGAAGATATCGGCGTTCTGGATTGCGCTTGAATCGTAGGGCGTGATCCAGGGGCCGATCAGCGCCATTGCGAGCCAGAACAGGACGATGCAAGGCGCGATGGCGCGGACAACATCACGCGCTTTCAAGCCCATCAGCGGCCTGGCATCCTGCTTCTGATCGAGGACGGGCGGTGCGCTCATTGATGCCTCAGGCGCGGATTGGCGAGAATGGCAGCGATATCAGCCAGCGTGACCAGCGCGAGGTAGGCGCCGCAGAACAGCATGGCACAGGCCTGCACCAGCGGCAGGTCCCGCGTGGCGACACCGTCCACCATCAGCTTGGCGATGCCTGGATAGTTGAAGATCGTCTCGACGATGATGACCCCGCCCAGCAGGAAGGACAGCGAAAAGGCGATGGCGTTTGCGATCGGACCGATGGCGTTCGGCAAGGCGTGATGCACTACGACCCGGGCGCGGCTGGCGCCCTTGAGCACCGCCATCTCGACGTAGGAGGAAGAAAGCGCGTCGATCAGGGCCGCGCGCGTCATCCGTGCCATCTGGGCGACGATCACACAGGTGAGCGTGAACACTGGAAGCGCAAAGACGCGCAGCGCGTCGAGTGGGCTATCGATGCGGCCGAGCTGCGACAGCGCGGGCACCCATTTGAGATGCACCGCAAAAATCAGCACCGCCAGCGAGGCGACGAGAAATTCGGGGATGGAAACCACCAGGATCGTGCCGGCGCCGACCATCCGGTCGTACAACGAGCCGCGCGCCACCGCCGAAGTGATGCCGAGCATCAACGCCAGCGGCACTGCGACCAAAGCGGTCACGCCCGCCAGAATCAACGAATTACCCAATCGCGAGCCGATCAAGGCGACGACCGGCTGACCCGTGACCAGCGAGCGACCCGCATCCCCGGTCACGAGCTTGCCAAGCCAGGCAACGTAGCGATAGGCGGGCGGCAGATCGAGCCCAAGCGATTTCCGCAAACCGGCGACCGCCTCCGGTGTCGCGCTTTGTCCGAGCAGCGTCTGCGCAACGTCGCCTGGCAGGAGGTTGGTGATCACGAAAACGACCGTCGCCACGAACCACAGGATCAGCAGCGAAATCACAAGCCGCGACAGAAGGAGCCGACCGATCATTCTGTTCATTTAATCGGCCTCGCAAAATCCTGGTAGTGCGTCGCCAAGTTCAGGCGTCCAGCCAGACATGCTCCCCGAAAGCGTATCCCATCATCGAGCCCGTTCCCATGGGTCTGAGCCCCTTGAGCTTGTCGGTATGGGCATCGAGGCCATTGATGAAGACGGGGATGCCGATGCCTGACCCCTCGTGGATCATCACTTGCATGTCGGTATACATCTGCTTGCGCTTGGCCTGATCGGTTTCGGCGCGCGCCGCGACGAGAAGCTGGTCGAATTTCTCGTTCTTCCAGGCGGACTCGTTCCAGGCAGCACTCGACTGGAAGAAAAGGGAAAAGAGGATATCCGCGGTCGGGCGAGCGTTGATATTGCCGTAGCCCATCGGGACCTTCATCCAGTAGTTCGACCAGTAGCCATCCGCCGGCACCTGCTTCAGATCGATCTTGATACCAACGGTCTGCGCCGCCTGCTGGAGCAACAAACCCATTTCCACGGATGCGGTTGCCGCCGGCGAGGTGACGATGGGGATTGTCGACCCCGCCACGCCGGCCTTGTTCAGATGGAACTTGGCTTTTTCCGGATCGTAGGCCCGTTGCGGAATATCCGCGGCAAAGAAGCGGTTAAGCGGCGGCACCGGCTGGTCGTTTGCGATCTCCGCATAACCCTGGAAGACGTTGCGCTTGATGATGTCGCGGTTGAAGAGATATTTCATGCCGAGCACGAAATCGGCGTTGTTGCCTGGCGCGCTGTCGCCGCGCATCACCAGATCGGTGTAGTTGCCGGATTTCGTCTCCAGGATCGAGAGGCCCTTGCTGGCAAGGATCAACTTCGCCGAACTCGGATTGACGTTACCGATGAACTGCACGTCGCCGGCGAGCAGCGCGTTGACGCGCGCGCCGACATCGGGGATGCCAAAAAACTCGATCTCGTCGAGATACGGGCCACCGCCCTGCTTCCAGTAATTCGGGTTACGTACGGCGATCGAACGAACCCCGGGCGTGAATTCCTTGCAAATGAACGGGCCGGTGCCGATGCCTTTCGAAAAATCCGTGGTCCCGGCCTTTGCGATCAGGAAGTGGAAGGTGCCGAGCACCACCGGGAAATCCGCATTGGGTCCGGCCAGGGTGATCTTCACCTCATGGGTGCCGGTGGCTTCGATTTCCTTCATCTGGTCGGCGAGCGCCTTGGCTTTCGATCCGGTCGCCGGATCATGGTGGCGCTTGAGGGAGAAGACCACGTCTTCCGAGGTCAACTCCTTGCCGTCGTGAAACTGTACGCCCTTCCTGAGTTTGATCGTCCAGACGGTTGCCTTGTCGTGCTCGATGGATTCGGCGAGCGAAAGCGTCGGGTTGAGGCGATCGTCGAGGTCCGTCAGCCCATTGTAGAACATGGTGCAGCGGCAATAATCGGTCGAATAGGATTGTTTGGCCGGATCGAGCGTGTCGGCGGTCGAGGAGCCGAAGCCCGCCACACGGATCTTGCCGCCCTTCTTTGGCGTCTGTGCACGCGCTTTGGTCGAAGAGCCGATCAGAAGGCCGCCAAGGCTCGGGGCAAGGCCGGCTGCCGCGAGCAGCCGCATCACGTCGCGCCGCGAAGCGCCATGCCGGATCGCGGCAGAAAGCGGCTCACGCTGCGCATGCGAGAGCAAGGCCAGAGGATCGGATACCGGTTTCGTCATGTCGAACTCTCCGCTACTTGTCGATCGTGATCGTTATCGCTTCCGTCGAAGGCGCGGATCTTCTGCCGTTCTTCTCGCTTCGACACCGAAGAGTAGTTTCCGGCAACCGGGCGGATAGGACGATCTTGTCGGTCTACCCTTTTCCCTCGCACGGACGTTCTGCTCATAGCCTAAGCAAGAGGACTATCTTTCGAGCTTCAGGAAATTCGGTCGAGCACGCGGTAGTAGACCCCGGCGAAAGGCAGAAACCAGGGCTTGCCGAAATGGAATGGGACCGCCGGCCAATCCAGGGCGCGCCAGGGATTTGGCGCGTCCTCGCCAGCGATGCGGCGGGCCATGACATCGCCCATGTAGGTCGACATCTGCACGCCGTGGCCGGAATAACCCATAGCATAATGCATGCCATCTTGCGTTCCGGCGCGCGGCAGCCGGTCCTGCGTCATGTCGACCAGGCCGCCCCAGCAATAGTCGGTCCTGATATCGGCGAGTTGCGGAAAAACTTCGCGCATTTGGGCCTGCAGGATAGCGCCGCTCTTCAAGTCCGATTTCGGGCTCGACATCGCAAAGCGCGCCCGTCCGCCGAAGATGAGACGGTTGTCCGCGCTCAAGCGGAAGTAATTACCAATATGCTGCGTGCTGGTGCAGGTCCGGCGGCCCGGCATGATTGCCGCCGCCCGTTCCGCGCCGAGCGGCTCGGTCACGATGATAAAACTCCCGACCGGCACGATCCGCCGTCGGAACCAGCCGAACGGCCCCTGTTGCGAAGCGCCGGTCGCGAGCAAAACCTGATCCGCCTCGATCGTGGCATCCGCGGTCTTCAGGCGGAAGCGCCCGTGCGCGATGCGATCGATGGCGGTGACGGCTGCGTTCTGATGGATCAGGGCTCCGGCCCGCGCAGCGGCGTGCGCGAGGCCGGCGCCGAATTTTCCCATGTGCATCGACGCCGAGCGCCTTTGCAGTAGTCCGCCGTGATATCGTTCGGTCGCGATCTCGGTGCCGAGATCCTGCTTCGCGACAATCGCCGTATCAGCATCGACTTCCCTGGCCAATACCTCCTGGGCGCGCACGAGCTTGTCGAAATGCTCAGGCTTTGCGGCGAGCTTCAGTTTGCCGGAGCGGGTGAAGTCGCAATCGATCTTCTCCGACTTCACAAGGCTCTCGACGAGGTCGACGCCGGCATCGAAGGCCCGATACATCTCGCGCGCTTGTTCCACGCCGAAGCGCGCGGCGACGCCCGAGAAATCGTGGCTGAGTCCGTTGTTGCAATGCCCACCATTGCGGCCGGAGGCTTCCGCGGCGACCTTGCCCGCTTCCAGAACCCGAACCGAAGCACCTTTTTTTGCCAGCGTGAGTGCGGCGGAAAGCCCGGTGAAGCCGGCGCCTACGATCGCGACATCGGCCCGCACCGCGCCCGAAAGGGGAGCCTCGCCGGTGAAGGCCGGCGCCGTGTCGAGCCAGAAGGAGTCCGGTTTCATCGGCGTCGAGTTCTCCCCTATCTACGACCCCGCCTCAGAGCCCCACGAGTCCGGACAGCCCGCCGATATCGGGGATTTCATGGGCGCCGTAATATGGCGTCAGCGGTTCATGCCCGCGATTGACGAAGGCGCGCTTGCCGAAGCGCAGATCGTGCGCGGTCATCAGATCGTAGCGGTAGGACGACGAAACGTGCAGGATATGCTCGGGCGCGCAATTGAGCTGGTCGAGCATGAATTCGAATGCCTGCATGCGCGGCTTATAGGCCTGGGCCATCTGCGCGGTATAGACCGCATGGAACGGCGCGCCGAGCTTTTCGACGTTGGAGTGAATTTGGTCGTTCGACGCATTGGAGAGGATAACGAGCGGGATCTCCTTTGCCACTTTCGCAAGACCGGCCGGAACATCCGCATGCGGACCCCAGGTCGGAACCGCGTTGTAATAGGCCTCGCCTTCGGCGTCGGTGGTCTTGATGCCCCAGAGCTTGCCGGTGCGGTGGATCGCGTTCACCAAAAGATCGCGATAGGGCTTCCATGGGCCGAGCACCTCATCGAGGCGGTAGGTGGCGAAATCGCGCACGAAGTCGTCCATCTTTTCGGCTGCAATGCGATCGGCGAACATCTCGCGGGCCATCTCGCTCATGCGGAAGCGGGTCAGCGTTCCATAGCAATCGAAGGTGATGTATTTCGGCTTGAACAGAGCCATCTCGGTTTCCCCTCTTGCGCGGCTGCCACGTTGGCTGATCTTGGCACGAATGCCCGGATATGAAGCAAAGCCTTGCATGGCTTCGCTGGAATCTTATGCCGTAGTGGCGCGCTCCGGCGGCAGTTTTGATGCGCGCCCATTCCGCGGGCGTCTTCCCGGAATGCCGCAAGGCATGCGACAAGATCGTCCTAGCCCGTTGATCCGCCCGCGTGGGAATAGCAGCAGGGCAGCCAAAAAGGAAAAGTCGGTGACCGCACCAAAGCCGGCGACCCGGTTCGAGATTCTCGAGATGGCGACGCGGGATCTGCCCGCAGCGCAGGTTCTCTCGCGCGAGGTGAACTGGCCGCACCGGCTCGAGGATTGGCAATTCGTGCATTCGGTGGGGCAAGGTCTCGTTGCCTATTCGGGCGACCAGCTGGTCGGCTCGGCGATGTGGTGGAGCTTCGGCGACAGGATCGCCCGGCTCGGCATGGTGATCGTCAGTTCCACGGTTCAACGTTCCGGTATCGGCCGCGCCTTGATGCACAACACGCTCGACCGGATCGCCGATCGCACGGTGCTGCTCAGCGCCACAAACGAAGGCGAGACGCTCTATCGTCAACTCGGATTTCAGAGCATCGGCTCCCTTGTCCAGCACCAGGGCGCGTCGTTCTCCGCGCCGCTCGTGCCGCTGCGCGCCGGCGAACGCATCCGCCCCTTGGGCCGAAACGATCTCGCCCGGCTCGTGGAGCTCGATGCTGCCGCCAGCGGCGCCCCGCGCGCGAGCCTGATCGCGGCCCTGATCGAGAATGGCGAAGCCGTCGTGCTCGACGATGCCGGCGAGATGGTGGGCTTTGCCTTCTACCGCCGGTTCGGACGTGGGCACGTCATCGGCCCGGTGGTCGCCCGCGACACGGCGAGCGCGAAGGCGCTGATCGCCCACTGGATCGGCTCGAACGCCGGCATGTTCATGCGCATCGACGTCCCCGGTGAAGCCGGACTTTCGGACTGGCTGGAAGAGCTGGGACTCGCGCGCGTGGGCAATGCCCTGGCCATGGCCCGGGGCACGCCATTGCAGCCGGCCGGCGGATTCCACGTCTTCGGTCTGGCCAACCAGGCGCTCGGCTAGCCTCGCGGCCACGATCCACAGCATATTCTGCTTTGGCTTCGCAGGATTTCGCGGCGCCGCGGCGGGCGCCAGCCCCAGGGCCCGGACACAAAACTAAGAAAACAACCCCATGCACCGTAGAAAAGGCGCCGTCCGCGGCCCGCAAGGCCGGGTTGCGTCCGGGGAAAATGGCCCGTCGTGATGCCCCAAACCTGACCTCATTCCGCCCCGGAAAGCCCCGCCGGTTCCGAACGGCTGGCAATAGGCCGACCGTCACGGCATACTATGCCGTCCCTCGCCAAATCGAGAGTTGTATGACGGCCCCCGCCAAGCTGGACCGGATCGACCTGAAGATCCTTGCCGAACTGCAAAAGAACGGCCGGATCACCAATGTCGATCTCGCCGACGCCGTCGGCCTGTCCCCGAGCCCCTGCCTGACTCGCGTAAAACGCTTGGAGCAGGCCGGCTATATCGCCGGTTATGGCGCCCAGCTCGAACTCCGCAAGCTTGGCGATGTCCTGCTGGTGTTCACGGAGATGACGCTGTCCGACCATCGCCGCGATGATTTCGCGCGGTTCGAGGCCGCGATCCGCAACATACCCGAGATCGTCGAATGCCATTTGGTCAGCGGCGGTTACGACTATCTCCTGAAGTTCATCACCAACGGGGTGAACCACTATCAGAGCGTCATCGAATCGATGCTCGAGCGCAATATCGGCATCGAGAAGTACTTCAGCTACATTGTCATCAAGTCGCCTTTTGTTAAACTGCATTACCCGATCGAGCGGCTGTTCGGGCGGGACGATTGAACGGGCTGCCCTTTCCACCCGCCGCAGATCATGCCGCGCCGGCACCTGCTATTCGGCAGGTATTTCCGTCTCGCGGCCATTGTTCGGGAGTTTAGCGCGGCGGCCTCAGCTTAACCTCATGTCTCGATCGGGCGGCATGCGAGCCCCCCGGACGTACGGAGGACGGGCAATGCTGACCGCGATTTCCGACCTTTCCGAACTTGCCGGCCAACCCCTTTGGCCGCAGCACGCTGCGCCCCGGCCATCCCTCGCCGTTGTCGCGCGCTACATTGAAGCGAACTTCTCGGAGCGTATCGCGCTGAAGGATCTGGCCCTGGTGGCGGAGCTCAGCGTCTTCCGCCTCGTGACCGTCTTTCGCCGCGAGATGGGCGTTTCGCCCTATCGCTATCTCAACGCGGTGCGGGTGAAGAAGGCGCAGCAGCTGATGCGCGACGGCGTGCCGCCCGCGATTGCCGCGATCGAGGTCGGCTTTTTCGACCAGAGCCATCTTTGCCGGCATTTCCGCACCATCTGCGGCATGACGCCAGGCCAGTTTCTCGCCAATCCGGATTCCCTGGGGAAGCTGGCATGACCTCCGACCAGCTCTTTGGCGCCTTCAAAGTCATGTCGTTCGACGTCGTCGGCACCCTGATCGATTTCGAGGGAGGCATGCTGACCTATCTGCGGAAGTCGGGCGCCGCACCTTCAGAGGTCAGCGACGACGCGATCCTCGACGCCTACCGCGCCTCGCGCGGTGCCGAAAAAGTGCTGCGCTACCCCGACGATCTGGAGCGCGCCTATTTCGACCTGGTGCGCGATGCCAGGCTGAAGGACGACGCCAAACTCGCGCGCGGGTTTCGCGACTCGGTCGAGTTCTGGCCTGCCTTTCCGGACTCCGTTGAAGCCTTGAAGCGGCTTTCGCAAAAATATCGCCTCGTCGCCATGACCAATGCCCAACGCTGGGCTTTTGAGCATTTCGCGCGCACGCTCGGCAATCCCTTTTGGGACAGCGTGACGGTGGACGACGCGCTCTGCGAGAAGCCCGATCCGAATTTCTTCGGCTTTGCACGCGGGCGGATCAGCCGGTCGGGTTATGTGCGCGACCAGATCCTGCATGTGGCGCAGAGCCAGTACCACGACATCGGCATCGCCAAAGCCCTCGGCTACAAGACTTGCTGGATCGAGCGGCGCAAGGGCCTTGGCGGCTTCGGCGGCACGATTGCGGTCGAGAAACTGACGACGCCGGATTTCCATTTTGCCACGCTCGGCGAACTCGCGGACAGAGCGGTCTGACCATGCCCCCTGCCCCGGACCTCGCGCAGCAATCCCGCTTCGTACGCCTTGGCGAAACCGGACGGCCAGCGATCACGATCACGGTCGATGGCACCGCGGTTCCGGCTTTCGTCGGCGATACGCTCTTGGTGGCGGTGCTCACCCATTTCGGAAAACTTCGGCGGTCGGAATTCGGCGGCACCGCGCGCGCGGGTTTTTGCCTGATGGCCGCCTGCCAGGATTGCTGGGTCTGGACTGAAGCAGGCGAGCGGCTGCGCGCCTGCGATACCCCGGTCACATCAGGTCTTTCCATTCTCACCGAACAGCCGGATGCATCATGGCCGACCCGCGTGTGATCGTCATCGGAGCCGGTCCGGCCGGAGTGCGCGCGGCGGAAACGCTGGTCGAGGCCGGCGTGCGGCCGATCGTCGTCGATGAAGGCGCGCGCGACGGCGGGCAGATCTATCGTCGCCAGCCGCTCGGATTTACCCGGCCGGACTCCGCGCTCTACGGCAGCGAAACCGCAAGCGCGCAGGCGCTGCATACGACATTCGACCGCCTCAAGGGACAGATCGATTATCGTCCGCGCCATCTGGCGTGGAACATCGCCAATGGACACGTGCACCTCGTCTCCGACGGTGTTGCAAGCGCGATGCCTTATGACGCGCTGATCATCGCGGCCGGCGCGACCGATCGGCTGATGCCGGTGAAGGGTTGGGATTATGCCGGCACCTACAGCCTGGGTGCGGCCCAGATCGCGCTCAAGTCACAGGCCGCATCGATCGGCCGGCGCGTTGTGTTCATGGGCACGGGACCGCTGCTGCAACTCGTCGCCTCGCAATATCTGAAGGCCGGCGCCGAGGTGGTGGCGTTGCTCGACACCACGCCGTTCCTGACCCAGATCAAGGCGCTGCCGCGCCTGATCGCGCGGGCTGATGTGCTGCTCAAGGGCATGAAGCTCGTGGCCGGCCTGAAACGCTCCGGCATCCCTATCCATCGCGGCGTGACGCCGGTCGAGATTCACGGTGACCCCGAAACAGGCGTCAGCGGCGTCTCCGTCCGGCTCGCCTCCGGCGAGAGTACGACGCTTCGATTGCGATGCCGTCGGCCTCGGCTATCATTTGCGGCCAGAGACGCAACTGGCCGACCTCGCACGCTGCGACTTCGAGTATGACGAAAAAACCCGTCAGTTCTGGCCCACGGTCGACATCGACGGCCGCAGCACAATCAAGGGCGTCTATCTCGCCGGCGATGGAGCTCGGACGCAAGGTGCAGACGGCGCGGAGATTTCCGGACGGCTGGCCGCATACGCAGCACTCGCCGATCTCGGCCAAAGCGTCCCGGAACCGCGGGTTGGCGCGTTGCGGACTGCACGAAAACGAATGGAGCGCTTCCGCGAAGGCATTGCCGAAGCGTTCCCCTGGCCGAGCTTCCTCGCGAAAACCATTCCGGACGAGACCATCGTATGCCGCTGCGAAGGGATCACGGCGCTTGAACTGCGCGGCGTGGCACTGGAAAAAGGCGCGCGTGAACTCAATCGCGCAAAAGCGTTCAGCCGCGTCGGCATGGGACGTTGCCAGGGTCGCTACTGCGGCCATGCCGCAGCCGAGATCGTTTCCGCCGCCATCGGCGCGCCGCTCGAAACCATCGGGCGGTTGCGCGGACAGGCTCCCATAAAACCTCTTTCCATCTCGACCCGAAATGTTCTGACATGAGCAGCGTCACACGCACGGATGTCGATCGTGGTCGGCGGCGGCATCATGGGCGCTGCGACCGCATTCTTCCTGCGCAAACGTGGCATCGCGGTCACCCTGATCGAGCGCGGGCTGATCGGCCAGCAGGCCAGCGGGACCAATTTCGGCAACGTGCGCCGGCAAGGCCGTTATCTTCCGCAATTGCCGCTTGCCAACCGTTCGCGCGAGATCTGGGGAAGGCTCAACGAATTGCTCGGCGAGGACGCGGAATTCCTGCCGTCGGGTCATCTGCGCCTTGCCTACAATGAGGAGATGACGGCGAAGATCGAGGATTATGGCCGCGAGGCACGGCATTACGGGCTCGATCTGGAAATCATCAGCGGCAATGCGTTGCGCGATCGCTTTCCCTTTATCGGGCCCGAGGTGCGTGCCGCCTCGTACTCGCCGCTCGATGGCCACGCCAATCCACGCCTTGCGGCCCCTGCCTTTGGGCGCGCCGCAAAGCGGCTGGGCGCGTCCGTGTGTCGAGAATACCGAGATAACCGTCGTGGAGAAGTCAGGCGGCGACTTCCGCGTCGAGGCCGCTGATGGCCGCGTCTTTCACGCCCCGCAATTGATGATTTCCGCCGGCGCCTGGGGCAACCGGCTGTCGACGCAATTCGGCGAGCCAGTGCCACTGACGGCCCACGGCCCTCAAATGGCCGTGACCGAGCCCATGCCCTACGCGATCCTTCCGGTCATTGGCGTGGCAAGCGTCATTCCGCACGAGGTCGTCTATCTCCGGCAGGTGAAGCGCGGCAACATCGTGTTCGGCGGCGGCGGCAGGGGTCCGGCCAGCGCCGACACCTCGCGCGCCAGTGTGCTGCCCGAAAACACGCTCCAGCAGTTCACGCAGATTTCGCGGCTGGTGCCCGCGCTCAACCGGCTCAGCATCATCCGGGTCTGGAGCGGCGTGGAGAGTTATCTGCCGGACGATATTCCGATCATGGGGCCGTCAGCCAAAGTCTCCGGACTGCATTACGCCTTCGGCTTCTGCGGCCACGGTTTTCAGCTCGGCCCCGGCGTCGGCGACGTCATGGCCGAGCTGATCGCGACCGGCAAGACCGAAACGCCGATCGCCCCCTTTGCGATCTCGCGTTTTGGAAACACAGGGCACGTCGCCGCCTCCCTCCTGATCCCACTGGAGCCCATTATGCCCGCTGGCCACGCCCTGACAGCCGATGCCGAAGTGCTCGCCTTTCATAAGGACACTTATGTCTTCGATGGGCTTTCCATCGCCTACGTGCTCGACGAGAAATATAGCGAGCGTCTTGTTGCCGGTGGCGTTGATGGCACCAACGTCACCTTCGCGCTCGAGGAGGATTGGGACGCGGCTCTGCGTAAGGCCGAGCAATTTTTGACCAAGATCGAGAAGAACCCATACCTGAAACTGTGCCTGACAGCGGAAGAGCTGCGCGCCGCCAAACGAGCCGGCAAAGTCGGCGTGATGTTCGGGACGCAGGGCGCTTCGATGCTGGAAGAAAAGCTCTGGCGGCTCGAAATCCTGGTGCGAATGGGGCTGCGCATCCTCGGGCTTGCCTACACCACAGCCAATGCCTTCGGCGACGGGTGCGGCGAGAAGCGCGATGCCGGATTGACCTATCTCGGCGAAGAGCTGATCAGCGTGGTCAACGAGATGCCTGTCATCCTCGATCTTTCCCATTGCAGCGACCGCACCCGCGCCGAAGCCACGGCGCTGGCCCGCGCGCCGGTCTGTACCCATTCGAATGCCGCCGCATTACGGCCGAACGGCCGCAACACCGTCGACGCAACGGTAAAGGCGATGGTCGATAAAGGCGGGATGATCGGCGTCTGCGGGCTGCCGCATTCGCTGGCAGAAGCCAATCCGACGCTCGACGATCTGCTTGATCATGCCGACCATTTCGTGAAACTCGTGGGCGCGGCGAATGTCGGCATCGGCATGGACTATGTCGAAGGTTTTCAGGACCAGGCGAACGTGGTCGCCCCGCCGAGCGTCGTCACCTGGCGCACGCGCCGCCCGGATATTTTCGGACCCCTGTCCGCCTTCGGCCGCCAACCCTATCCGCTCGGCGTCGAGGGCGTCGCCAAGCTGCCGAACCTCACCGCCGGGCTGTTCGCGCGCGGCTACAGCCGAGCCGACGTCGCCGCGATCATGGGCGGCAACTGGCTGCGCTGCATCGAGAAATTCTGCGGCTGAGCCGCGCGGATCTCGAGGGCGTTTTGGCCCGCTCCGCTCTCGGTTCACCTCTCCCCATCGGGGAGAGGTCGATTTGCGCAGCAAATCGGGTGAGGGGGTGCTGCACTAGCGAGAGACCGTAACCCCTCACCCGCGCCTTCGGCGCGACCTCTCCCGATGGGAGAGGTGGAGTTCCCGACGCCGTTCCAACTCAACCTAATCTCATCAGGCTCCAGCCGGCAGACTTCAGGCCGCCAGAACTTTCTCAGGCGCCGCGGCCGGCAAATTCTGGCTGGCGGCGACCGCAGGGTTGGTGATCTGCCCGCGATGCACGTTGAGACCGGCGCGCAGATGCGGATCCTCGATCAGGGCGCCGATGCCCTTGCCCGCAAGCGCAAGGCCGAACGGCAGCGTCGCATTGTTGAGCGCGTGGCTCGAGGTGACAGGCACAGCACCGGGCATGTTGGCGACGCAATAATGCACGATCTCGTCGACCAGATAGGTCGGCGCCTGATGGGTTGTCGGCCGCGACGTCTCGAAGCAGCCGCCCTGGTCGATCGCAACGTCCACTAACACTGCACGGCGTTTCATGCGGGCGAGATGCGCGCGGGAGACGAGCCTCGGCGCGCTGGCGCCCGGCACCAGCACGGCGCCGATGACGACGTCGGCGCCGATGACTTCCTCCTCAATCGCTTCCAGCGTCGCGAAGCGCGTGCGAACGCGTCCATGGAACATTTCGTCCAGGATACGAAGCCGCGGCAGCGAGCGGTCGAGGATGACGATGTCGGCGCCAAGACCTGCCGCCATTCGTGCGGCATGGGTGCCGACGACGCCACCGCCGATCACCGCGATCCTGCTCGGCGCAACACCAGGCACCCCACCGATCAGTTTGCCCATGCCATCGGCCGATTTTCGCAAGGCGGCACCGGCGGCCTCGATCGCCAGCCGTCCCGCCACCTCGCTCATCGGCGCCAGCAGCGGCAATCCGCCATGGGCATCCGTCACGGTCTCATAGGCGATTGCCGTGCAGCCTGAAGCCAGAAGTCCCTTGGTCTGCGCCGCATCCGGCGCCAGGTGCAAATAGGTAAATAGAATCTGATTTTCGCGAAGCTGGCGCCATTCGCCCGGCTGCGGCTCCTTGACCTTGACCACCATGTCGGCGGTCGCAAAAATCTCGGCGGCGGTGTCCACGATCGCAGCACCTGCCGAACGATAGACGTCATCGCTCGCGCCAATGCCGAGACCCGCGCCCTGTTCGACGATGACGTCGTTTCCCCGCATCACATATTCCCGCACCGACGCCGGGGTCAGACCAACGCGATATTCCTCGACCTTGATTTCCTTGGGCACACCGATCCGCATGGGCTTGGTCCTGCATGTTGAAGTCTGTTGTCCGACTCAGAAAAGAGTACGCTTGGGACGGCAGTGCTTCTCTGCGAATTGCGGCTTGCGGACGGACGTTTACGCAGATAATCTGCGCATATCTCTCGAATATTGGTGGATTACCGCGTGAATGAGCTGGATCACATTGATTTTCGGATACTGGCCGAACTGCTCGTTGACGCCCGGGCGAGCCAGATTGAGCTGGCCGAAAAGGTCGGGTTGTCGCCGACCGCCTGCGCGCGCCGGATCCGTCAGCTCGAGGAAGCCGGCATCATCCGCGGCTATCGGGCCGATCTCGAACCGACCGCGCTCGGGCTCGTCACGACCGTCGTCGTCACCATCACGCTGGAAAAGCAGAGTGAAGACTATCTCGCCGCGTTCGAGGCGGCGATCGCGCGCTGTCCAGACGTCGTGTCCTGCCACCTGATGTCGGGCAGTGACGATTATCATTTGCAGGTGATCGCGCGCGACATCGCGGACTTCGAGCGCATTCACAAGCAGCACCTTTCGCGGATGCCCGGCGTCGCCCGCATTCATTCGAGCTTTGCGATGCGCGAAGTGGTGCGCCGGGCGATCCCCGAGACGGCGTTACGGCGCTAGCTGATCTTTTCGATCAGATCAGCGCTCATTTGACGCGGCACCCGATATCGCCACCGATCGGCCGTTCGAGGCCAACAGCGCGTCGATGAAGTGATGCACCTTGAGCGCCTCCTCGCCAGAGATCCAGGGATCACGGCCGTCTCGGATGGCATCGAGAAATTCAGAGATCAGCGCCTGATGGTAGGCGTGCGGGAAAGCCATCGGATCGGCGCCCGTGCCGCCTCCGCTGGCAGTCGCATCGCCGGCTTCCAGCGCCTCGCCGGAGTGGAACGCGACCTTGAGTACGGTGCCGTCGAGAACGGCGACGCCGGCATCGCCGATCAGTTCGATACGTTCCGGCAGACCGGGATAGGCACAGGTCGTGGCGCTGACCGTGCCGACGGCCCCATTGGCATAGCGGATCGCGGCAACCGCGATGTCCTCGGTCTCCATGCGGTGGACCGGGCTGGTCGTCGCAAAGCCGGTGACCTGTTGCGGCGCTCCGGCAAAAGAGATCATCAGGTCGAGCGTGTGAATGGCCTGGGTCAGCAGCACGCCGCCACCGTCGCGCGCGCGGGTGCCGCGTCCGAGCTCATCGTAATAGGATTGCGGCCGCCAATTGTTGGTGACGGCGGAGACGCCGACGAGGCGCCCGAGCCGGCCTTCATCGATGACCTTCTTCAACGCGAGGCAGGCGGGACGGTAGCGGTTCTGCAAGACGATGCCGAGCCGGACGCCGGACGCACGGGTCGCCGCAACGAGGGCCTCGGCGCGCGCCGTTGTGATCTCGACCGGCTTTTCCAAAAGGATGTGCTTGCCCGCCGCCGCGCAGCGGCTCACGAGATCGAGATGGGTGTTGGCCGGCGTCAGGATCAAGACCGCATCGACCGAGCGATCCTCCAGGATCGTCTCAAACCGATCAGTCAACGGGAAATCGAAGTCGCGACCGAAGGCTTCGCGTCGCCCCGGCGTCTGGCTGTAGGCGTAGGCAACCTCGACCCTGTCAGACAGATCGCGGAGCGCCCTTGCGTGCGGGGTGACGGCCATGCCGAGACCGATCAGCGCCACGCGCTGCTTTGGCTTTTTGATCAAACTGTCGTTCATGCTCACTCCTTCAGGCCCGTGCTGGCAACGCCCTGCACGAAGTGGCGGCGCAGGAACACGAACAGCGTGACGCTGGGGATCAGCACGACGGCTGACGCAGCACTCAGTCGGCCGACATCCACGGTAAATCCGCTCTGAAACAACGCAAGCCCGACCTCGATGGTGTAGGACGTCTTGCTCGAAGAGACAATCAGCGGCCAGGTAAAGGCGGTCCAGGCCTGGAAAAATGCCAGCACGCCAAGCGCTGCCAGCGGCGCCCGCAACAGCGGCAGCACGATATAGAAGAACACCCAGAATTCCCCGGCCCCGTCGATGCGCGCGGCTTCGAGCAGTTCGTCGGGAATCGAATGAATGACGTTCTGTCGGATCAGGAAGATGCCAAAACTCATCACGAGATAGCCGACCATCAATCCCCATACCGAGTTCAAGGCGCCGAGCGCCTTTACCTGGAAATACAGCGGGATCATGTAGACCTCGAACGGAATGATCGCGGTCGCCAGGATGGTGGCAAAGACGACGGTCAGAACCTTGGACGAGAACTTGCCGAGAATGTAGCCGGCGATAGCCGACGTCGTTGTGATCGAGGCCGTCGAGAGGCAGGCGAACAACAGACTGTTCCAGATCCAGATCAGGAGCGGCGTCTCGCTCAGCACGGCTTTGAAATTCTCCAGCGTCGGGTCATGCGGGACGATGGTCGGCGGCCAGAGCAGGATTTCCTGCGGCGTCTTGAAGGCGTTGGCGACCAGGAAAACCAGCGGCAGCAACATCGCCAGACCAAACGCGATCAGGAAGGCGTCGATCGCAAAATTGGTCAGCCGGACTTTGAGAAGGCGGTTGGCGTCGCCGACGACATCGTCGAGCCCGGCGTGATGCGATGTCACGGTCATGCCCGGCCGCCCTTCTCGCGCAACAAGGTGAACTGGATCAGCGTCAGTACCAGCACGATAACCAGCAGCACCACGGCCTCCGAAGCGGCATAGCCGACGCGGTAATTGCGAAAGCTGTTCTCCAGCATGTCGAGCACCAGCACCCGCACCTGGCGGCCCGGTGCCCCCTGCACATCGGAGGCAAGGATGAAGGCCTGGGCATAGACGTTGAATCCGGACACCAGGGTGACGACTGACACATAGAGGGTGATCGGCTTGAGCAGCGGGATCGACAGATACCAGAACGACTGCGCTGCCGAGGCGCCGTCAAGGCGCGCCGCCTCGTACAGCGACTGCGGCAGGTTCTTGAAGCCGACCAGATAAATCAGAACCGCATAGCCGAGCGCCTGCCATGCGCACAACACGATGATGCAGACCAGCGAGAGCGCAGGGTCGAACAGCCAGGCCTTCGGCTCGACGCCAAACCAGCCGAGCAAGGCATTGAGCGGCCCAAGCCGCGCATCAAAGATCCACTTCCAGGCCAATGCGGCCGGCACCAGCGAAACGACATGGGGCAGGAACACGGCGGTTTCATAGAAACCGGCAAAGCGCGACTTGGTGCGGTGGTAGATCAGGGCGGCGAGAAACAGCGCGGTTGGAATCGTGACGATCAGCACGCCGAAGGCGATGATGGTGGTGTTGAACAAGGCTTCGCGAAACAGCGGATCGCCGATCAGCTCGCTGAAATTGTCGAGACCGATAAACGGCTTGTTCTTCGACAGGATATTCCATCGGTAGAGACTAAGACGGAGCGTCTCGCCGATCGGGTACAGCCTGACCACGGAATAGATGGCCAGGATCGGCAGGAGCGCGAGGATCGCAAAGATCCATTTTTTTCGCTCCAGCATCTGGTTGTCAGACCCGACGAGCCCGAGGCAGGCTCGGTGCACCTCTCCCGCTTGCGGGGGAGGTCGGATCACATCGCAGATGTGATCCGGGTGGGGGCTCTCTCCACCCGATGACTTCGCGGCGACACCCCCACCCCAGCCCTCCCCCGCAAGCGGGAGAGGGAGCGCAATCCCTGTGCGGTTTCTATTTGACCAAATTTCATCACGGTCCCTGCAACGTCACTTGCCGAGCATGCCTTCGCGCTTCAGGATCTCGTTGACTTCGGTCTCGCTGGCCAGCAGCAGCGCGTCGATCGCCTTGTCGTCGTCGGCGAGCTTGGGATCGGCGAAGGCGGCGACCAGTTTGGCGGCGACCCGGGTGAGGACTTCGTCACTGACGTCGATCGCCGGCACGGCGAACAGATCATAGCCCTTGGGGTTGTTGACGAAGGAGCTGAAGGCCGGCACAGCCGCGGTGATCGCGGAGGTATCCAGACCGGCGCGGTTCGGCAGCCAACCCACGTTCTTCAGCAACCAGAGCTGATTGTCCGGCTCGTCGGCGGCCATCGCGAACGCCCAGCCGGCGTCGGCTTCGGCGCCCTTGGCAGCAACATAGAGATTGACCGGCACGCTCATCGAGCCGCGCGGCAGTGGCGCAGTCGCGTAGGCAAGGTTGGGCGCCTTCTTGGCGATGTCGCCGATCACCCAGGATTCGCGGATGAACATCGCGGTCTGGCCGCGTTCGAAGGCTTCGGCGTCCGCCGGCATTTCCGGCGTGACGGTCTTGGTCTTGTGGATGTTGACCAGATATTGCTTCAGCGCCTTCCGCCCGGCCTCGCCGGCCAGCGTCGATTTCCATTTGCCGTCGGCGGTTTGGGTGAGGATGCTGCCACCGAACTGGAACAGGTTGATCCAGAATTTTTCGGCGACGCCCTGACCGCCGCCCGAGAGGCGCATGCTCCAGCCGGATACTGTGGCCTTGCCCGAGGCATCGCGCTGCGTCAGTTTCTCGGCGTAGCTGTTGAACTCATCCATGGTCGCCGGCGGTTTGGTGAGGCCGACGGCCTTGAACATATCGGTGTTGTAGAACAGCGAAACCTGACCGCGGAACAGCGGCACGCCGTAGACGGTGCTCCCGATGCTGGCGCGGTCGCGGAAGAATTCGCTGAAGTTGGCGGGGTTGGAGACGAAAGCCACCACATTGGCCGGCGCCTTCGGCAACAGATCGTTGTTGGCGTAGCGCGCGGCGCTGGAGGCGTTCAGTTCGATCACCAGCGCGTTGTTGGCGCCCGAGGCCAGCGCGAGAGCGACGCGTTTTTCGTGCTCGCGCAGCGGGATGGCCTCGACCGAGACCTCGAGCTTCGGAAATTTGGCCTTCATGCCGTCGGCGACATGGCGATAGAACGGCTCCATCTCGGGATAGCCGCTCCACACCGTCAGCTTCTGCGCCTGCGCTGCGCTGATACCGGCAAAAAGCGCTGCGCCGATGACCGAGGCGGCGAACAGCCCAGAACGGGGTGCGGCGCAAAGATGCCTGACAACGGGTTTCTTGAGACAAGTTTCAGACATGGTGATCCCCTCCGTGCGATGGCGACTGCCCTAATCAATAATCTGCTATGCAACCGGTTGCGGGTCAAGCGATGCCTATGCTGCCGATCGCGGCAACACGCCTCATCATTCGGCACCGAACTTTTGCCCCGCAACATAAGTCTCCCGGATATCAAGTGCTGCGGCGCCCTGCTCCCAGTCGAACAGGATCAGGTCGGCCACTTCGCCGACAGCCAAGCGGCCGCGGTTATCGACAAAGCGGCCCGGATTGGCCGTCGCCAAACGCATTCCGTCAGCGAGCGACAGGTCGGCCATGCGAATGGCCAGCGCCACATCCTCGCACAGCGGCCGGCTTGCGCCCGCCAGATAGGGCGTTCCGGCCACGCTGAGACGTCCGTCGCTCCCGAGTTCAACGCGGCCGCCGATCGGCTGGTCGTAAACCCCGGGCGGCATGCCGGCGACCGCCGCAGTATCCGAGACGAGATAGGCGCGCTCGAGCCCCTTGGCCCGCAGCATCGCCTTGAAGGTATCGGCCGGCAGATGGAAGCCGTCGGCGATGAAACCGGCATCGAGCCGGTCGTCGGCCAGTTGCGCCCAGATGAAATTAGGGTGCCGTGGCAGTATCGCCGCAGCACCATTGCCGAGATGGGTGGACAGCCGCGCCCCGGCCGCGACGGCTGCCCGAATCT
Organism: uncultured Alphaproteobacteria bacterium; assembly: GCA_963802535.1. Lineage (GTDB taxonomy): Bacteria > Pseudomonadota > Alphaproteobacteria > Rhizobiales > Xanthobacteraceae > Bradyrhizobium. Next base: position 83,861 of record CAWDJI010000004.1, read on the forward strand.
GCTCGGCCGCTGCCGAGGTGTGGCCGATGGCGACCAGAATGCCCTGCCCGACCACCGCGCGGATGAAGTCCGAAACCTGATCGTGATGCGGCGACAGCGTTATCTTGCCGACCAGGCCGCCACTGACGCGCTGCCATTCGGCGACCTCGTCGAGATCGGGTGCGCGGACGTGTTCGCGGGGATGCGCGCCGCGCGGGCCGTCTTCGGGGGCGAGATATGGACCCTCGACATGGACGAACGGAATCATCCGGGCGCAGAGCGGATCCTGGCGCCGCGCCGCGGCGATGGCCGTCAGTGCCGAGACCAGCGAGGCGCGCGACGCGGTGATCAGCGTCGGGAGATAGGTCGTGATGCCGAGCTTGGTCATCATCAATGTCAGCGCCGACACACGTTCCGGGGTCAGCGTGCCGTCGTTGAAATCAAGGCCGCCGAAGCCGTTGACCTGCAGGTCGATCAGGCCAGCGGCGAGATATGGGCCCGACGTCAACTCCAACTCGCTCGGCTCGAATGGCCGCGATGCGGTCGTCGGCGATCGTGACCAAAATGCCCCGCCCGCTGCCGACATCGCGGCCGGTGACCCGCATCGTCCTTGTCGATTCAGGCATCGGGATCGGACTCCGCATCGAGATAGAGCGAGCAGTCGGGATGCCGGCGCAGGACGCTGGCCGGGCAATCGGTGGCGATCGGTCCGTGCAGCGCGCCGGCAACAGCCGCGCGCTTGTGCGCTCCCGGCACGACGCAGAACAATCGTTCGGCCCGCAACAGCCGGGGTATCGTCAGCGTCAAAGCCTGTTCGGGCACAGCCGCAAGACTAGGAAAGCAGTCGTCGTCGACCTGCTGCTGGCGGCAGATTTCGTCGAGTTCGACGATCTTGACGTCCTGCGGGTCGGTGAAATCCGCGACCGGCGGATCGTTGAAAGCGATGTGGCCGTTGACGCCGATGCCGAGGCAGACGATGTCGATCGGCGCCGCATCCAGCAAAGCGGCATAGTGCGTCGCGGTTGCGTGTGGCTCGGGCGCCGGCTCGATCGGATGCACGGCGGCGAACGGCACGCGATCGAACAGGCGGTCTCGAAGCCAGACCGCAAAGCGTTGCGGCGCGCCGGCAGGCAGGCCGATATACTCGTCCATGTGGAACGCTGTGATGCGGCGCCAGTCGATATCGGGCGCGGCGATCAAAGCCTCGATCATGTCGGCCTGGCTGGGAGCGGCGGCGAAAATCATCCGCATACCGGGGGCGCCGGCCAGCCTGGCCCGGATCGCCGCAGCAATGTCGTGCGCCGCCTGCTCCGCCATCGCCCGGCGCGTCGCAAAGGAATACACACGCAAGCGTTCCACCGTCCTGTGACGCACCAGCTCGCGTGAAGCGGCAATCGATTCCATTGCAGATGTCTTCAAGGGTTGAACGTGGATTTGCGGTGCGCCGCCGTCGCGATTGCCTCCGGCATGCAGATCGTACTATTCTATGCAACCGGTTGCGCGTCAAGCAGCCGAAGAGGACTGTCATGGACGACCTCACGCGCCGCCCGGGGGCGCCGACAATCAGCCAGGTGGCAGAGGCCGCCGGCGTCTCGCGCGCCACGGTGTCACGCGCGTTCACCCGGCCCGACATGCTGAGCGCGGACACCGTGCGTCGGGTGATGGTGATCGCCGAGAAGATCGGTTACGTGCCGAACCACACGGCGCGAGCGCTTTCGACCGGCCGCTACGGCAATGTCGCGCTGGTCGTGCCTGACGTGGCCAATCCGTTTTTCCCGCCGCTGATTCGTGCCGCGCAGGTCGCGGCGGAGAAGCTCGACTTCTGTGTATTTCTGGGCAATTCCGACGAAAACCCGGAACAGGAAGAAAAGCTGGTCAGCCGCTTCTCGACTCAGGTGGAAGGATTCATCCTCGCTTCGTCGCGGTTATCGGACGAGCGAATCCGCTTTCACGCCGCACGGCGGCCGCTGGTGCTGATCAACCGCGACATCAAGGGCATCCCGCGCGTGCTGATGGACAGCGGCGCCGGCGTCGCCGAGGCCGTCGACCACCTCGCCTCGCTCGGCCACAAGCGCATCGCCTATATCAGCGGGCCGAAGAGTTCGTGGTCGAACGCGCAGCGCCGCGCCGCCGTGCGACGCCGGGCAAAAATTCACAATCTGAAGGTCCTGACCGTGCCGGCGCAGATGGCTTCGTTCCAGACCGGTTATTTCGCCGCCCCAGCCATTCTCGACCATCGCGCGACCGCCGCGGTCGCCTTCGACGATCTGATGGCGCAGGGCGCACTGGCCGGCCTCGCCGCGCGCGGCGTCGACGTACCCAGGGATTTCAGCATCGTCGGTTGCGACGACGTGCTCGGCGCGATGACCTATCCGCCTCTGTCCAGTGTCTCGAATGCCTGCACGGAGGCGGGCCGGGTCGCGGTTTCGTTGCTGATGGATATGCTGAAGACGCGCGTCGTCAGCGATGTACGTTATGTTCTCGGCACCAGCCTTGTGATCCGCAAGACGACCGGCAAGGCCAAGTCACGCTAGTGTCTGGGATTGAGCGCGTCGTTGAGGCCGTCACCCAACAGGTTGAAGCCGATCACAAGCGCAATGATCGCAAGCCCGGGCCAGAACGCCATCCATGGCGCTTCGCCGAGAAATTGCCGGGCGACATCGAGCATCGCACCCCATGACGGGGCCGGCGGCAATTGACCAAGGCCCAGGAAGGCAAGGCTCGCCTCGGCCAGAACCGCAATCGCCATGGTGAGCGTCGCTTGCACGATGACAGGCGCCAGCACATTCGGCAGCACCTGCCCGGTCAGGATGGCGAGATGACCGAGGCCCTGGGAACGGGCCGCCGCGATGTAATCCTCGGTGCAGACGATCAGGGTTTCGGCACGCGCCACGCGAAGGAAAACCGGCACCGCCGAAATGCCGATGGCGATCATCGCATTCTGGAGACTGGGACCGAGGAACGCGGCCAGTGCAATCGCCAGCACCAGAAACGGGCACGCCAGCAGCGCATCGGCAAAGCGCGAAATCACCATGTCGGCAAGGCCGCCGAAATAGCCGGCGATGAGACCGAACGGCAGGCCGATCAGCACCGCGACGGTCACGGACACCATGCCGGCGGAAAGCGAAGCTTGCGTGCCGAAGATGACGCGGGACAGCACGTCACGGCCGAGATCGTCGGTGCCGAACCAGTGTGCGGCATTGGGCGCCGCGCGGATCGCCATCCAGTCCGGCCCGTTGGGATCATAGGGTGCAATCCACGCGGCAAACACCGCCATCACGACGAACAGCAGAATGATCGAGCCGCCGATCACGGCGGAGGGCTCGCGCAACAGACGGCGAATTTCCGAAGAACCGGCGGCGCGCGCCCGGCTTGCGACCGGTACTGTCTCGATCGTGCTCATGTTCTGAGCCTCGGATTGAGCAGCACATAGGCGACGTCGGCAATCAGGCTCATCAAGAGGAACACCGCCGCGGTGCAGAGCACGACCGCCTGAACCACGGCATAGTCGCGGCTGAACACACCATCGACGATCATCTTGCCGAAACCGGGAATGGAAAACACCTGCTCGGTCAGCACCGCGCCGGCCAGCAATTCGCCGAACTGCAGCGTGCCCAAGCGTCACCACCGGGATCAGCGCATTCGGTAGCGCGTGGCGCAGCACGATGGTGCGATCGCGGACACCTTTGGCGCGCGCGGTACGCACATAGTCCTGCTTCATCGCCATGATCATCGCGCTGCGGACATGGCGCATCATGACGGCGGCAACCCCGGTGCCTAGCACCAGCGCAGGCATCAGCATGCAAACCAGATTGCGCCACAGACTTTCGAACGGCGAAACAAAGCCACCGGCCGGCAGCCAGCCGAGATTCACCGAAAACAGCAGGATCAGCATGATGCCGAGCCAGAAATGTGGAATCGACAGCCCGGCAAGTCCGAACATGCTGGCGCCGTAGTCGAACGGCGTCCCACGCCGCAGCGCTGCGAAGATGCCGATCGGCAGGCCGATAAGCAGCGCGATGAGCATCGACAGCGTCGCAAGCTCGAGGGTCACCGGCAGTTTTTCGGCGAGCATGGTGCCGATCGGCAGCCGGGTGCGCACGGAGGTGCCGAAGTCACCCTGTGCCAGGGCTTTCAGCCAGATGGCGTATTGCACCGGCACCGGATCGTTGAAGCGATATTTCTGCCGGAGATATTCGATGACCTCGGGGTTGCGCTCCTCACCGGCCAGCGCCACCGCGGGATCGCCGGGCAGCAGCTTCTGCAAGCCGAATACCATCATCGACACCAGCAGCAATGTCGGCAACGCGACGCCGAGCCGGCGCAGAAGCAGGGTCTTCATTTTGGCCGTCTGTTCCTCACTTGGCCGGCGCGCGAATGCGCGTCAGTTCGCAGGCTTGACGCCGACCAGCCGCAGCAGCCCGTCGGGCACCATGACGATGCCGCCGACCGATTTACGCGCCGCAAAGAACCAGTTCGGGTGATAGAGCGGGATCGACGACAACGCCCCGAGATAGATGTCGGTCGCCTTGGCATAGAGCGCCTTGCGCTTGGCTTCGTCGGCCTCGCCGCGGGCCTGGTTCAGGATCGCGTCGAGATCCTTGTTGCAGTACTTGTTGACGTTCTGCGAGCCGGCGCAACTGAAGAAAGCGATCAGCGTCGGATCCGGGTCGGCGCGGCCGCTCCAGTTGCCGATATAGGCTTCGAAATTGCCGTTCAGATAGCGCTCGATCGCGGTGGCCGTCTCCATCGGCAACAGCTTGACGTCAAAACCGGCCTCACCTGCCATCGACTGCATGATCTGCGCGACGCGGTTATCGCCCGCCGTGTTCTCGTAACTCAGTTCCATCGGCACCCGGGTCATCCCGGCGGCAGCGATCAGCGCCTTGGCCTTGGCGACGTCGCGCGCCGGAGCCTTGTGGGCCTGGTCGTAGAACGGCGACGACGGCGGGATCATCTGATTGTCGGCCAGAAACTCGCCGTTGAAGGCGACCTTGTTGATGACGGTACGGTCGATCGCCAGCTCAAAAGCCTGGCGCAGCGTGGCGTTCTTGCCGAGCGGCGTATCGGCCTTCGCCCCCGCGCCGACATTGAATATCAGATGCGCAACAGCCAGTCCCTGGCCGGAATGCAGCGCGAGGTTGGCGTCGTCGCGAATGGTCTTGAGGTCGGTGGGGGCTACGCGTTCGGCGAGGTCGAGATCGCCGGCGCGCACCCGTGACAGCCGCACGGTTGAATCAGGCACATAGGAATAGACGATCTCGTCGTAACCGATCTGGCCGGCATTCCAGTAGCCCGGATATTTCTTGACGCGAATGAGATCGCGCGATTTGCGTTCGACGAACTGATACGGCCCGGCACAGACCGGAGAAGCCGCGAACTCACCCGCCTTCTCGCCGGCCGCCTTGGGCGACACCATCATGCCGGCACGGTCAGAGAGATTGGCGAGCAGCGGCACGAACGGTTCCGACAAATTGAACTTCACCTTGTCCGCGGCAATCACATCGACGGTCGCGATCGGCGCCAGTTCGGCCTTGCGCTTGGAATCCGGCATGGTCTTCATGCGCTCGATATTGAACTTCACCGCCGCGGCATCGAACGCGGTGCCGTCATGAAAGGTGACGTTCTTGCGTAAGCTGAAGGTGATCGACTTGCCGTCCGCCGCCCACTCCCAGGACTCGGCGAGCTGCGGCACGATCTTGAGGTCGGGCGAGATGTCGACAAGCTTGTCGCACAGTGCTGCGAACACGAAGCGGCCGGTATAGGTGCCGCTAAGCGCCGGATCGAGCGCATCGGGATCGTCCTGGATGCCAACCCGCAAGCGTCGCGGCTTGTGCCGACACCAGAGCCAACGCGGTCATCGAAATTGCCGCCAACACCGTCGCTACGCGCCTCATATCGGGCTCCCATGGCTTTTGTCATACGGACGACAAAACAAGCACGCCCTTCTCTATTTGTAAATATACCGAACAAACTATCCCACATTCCGTAGGGCGGAAGCACCAAACAGCCATTTTTCGATCAAGAATGCCCCTTGACGACATTCAACTTGAGATATTAGTTCGGTACCCTGACCAATTGGACCGGCCTCATGCAAGATCTGCCCTCCTCACCCGTTGCGCGTCAGCAATCGGTCCGCCTCGTGGTCGAGCGCCTGCTGCGGGATCGATCGGTGTCTCGCGCCGAAATCGCCCGCAGCACCGGCCTGTCCAAGCAGACCATTTCGGAAGTGATGCGCGATCTTGAACGCGACGGCTGGGTGCACGAGGACGGGCAGATCCAGGGCAATGTCGGGCGTAGCGCGGTCACCTATGCGCTGCGGCCGGACGCGGCCTTCGTGCTGGGAATCGACCTCGGCGGCACCAAGCTGCATGTCGCGCTTGCCGATTTGCACGGCGTGACTGTCGCCGAGAGCATTGAGCCAACGACAAGCGATGGCGGCGCCGCTGTCGTAGCGCAGATCGGGCGAATGACCGACGCCCTGCTCGAGCGCGCCGGCGTCTCCGCGCAACGTCTGCGCGGCGGCGTGATGGGAAGTCCGGGCATCGTTGACCCGGCATCGGGCGCCATCGTCATCGCACCGAATATCGCAGGCCTCGATAGCCTCGACGTGCGGGCCGCGCTGCGCGAACGGCTCGGCGTCGACATCGCCATCGAGAACGACGTCAATCTGGCCGCGATCGGCGAGCATTGGCGCGGCAACAGCCGCAAGGCACGGAACTTCGCCTTCATCGCGGTCGGCACCGGCATCGGCATGGGGATCTTCGCCGACGGCCAGCTGATCCGCGGCGCACGCGGTGCGGCCGGCGAGATCGCCTATTTGCCGCTCGGCGGCGATCCCTATGACGCGCGTGGCCAGCGGCTCGGCACGCTGGAAACCGCCATCGCCAGCGCCGGGATCGCCGAGCGCTATGCCGGGCTCGGCGGCGCGCCCGGCAGCACCGTGCGCGAGATCTTCGATCGGCTCGAAACCGACGAGGCGGCGCGCGATCACCATCGACGAGGTCGGCCGCGTCATCGCCACCGCGATCCTTGCCGTGCACAGCGTCCTCGACCCTGAAATCGTCATCCTCGGCGGCAGCATCGGCGCGCGGCCGGAGTTGAAGCTGCGGATCGAGGCCAATCTCGGCCGCTGCATGCGCGAGCCGGTCCGGATCGAACTCTCAGCGCTCGGCAACCGCGCGACGCTGCTCGGCGCGATCGGCGGCGCCATCGATCAGCGTGCACCGCGCATTGTTCGGCGTCGGCGACGATGTCGAGCCCACTGGCGCTGCCGTTTGCACGGCTGCGGATGTCGCGGCATGAGACAGCACGCGCCGCAAATCGAGATTGTCGACAACGCCGCGTCCGTCACGGACCGCGCGGCCGCGCACATCATCGCCCGCGCTGCGCGACCAGCCTGCCCTCACGCTTGGTCTCGCGACCGGCGCGACCATGACGCCACTCTATGCCCGCCTCGTCGCCGCCGACACGCGCCGGCGAGGTCTCGTTCAAGGCGGCGTCCAGCTTCAACCTCGATGAATATGTCGGCGTAGCGACCGCAATCGCCGGGAAGTTTTCACACCTATATGCAGGCAACATTTGTTCGAGCATGTCGACATGGACGCCGGACACGCGAAAATTCCCGACGGCATGGCCGGCGACATCGCCGCCGAGGCGGCGCGCTATGAGGCGCTGATCGCAGCCAGCGGCGGCATCGACCTGCAGCTGCTCGGCATCGGCACCAACGGCCACATCGGCTTCAACGAACCGGGTTCGGATTTTGCGTCGCGCACCCGCGAAATCAGGCTCGACGAAGCTACCCGTCTCGCGGAAGCCCGCAATTTTCCCGATCCCGCATCGGCGCCTGAGCGTGCCATCACGATCGGGATCGCGACCATCCTGGAAGCGCGCAGCATCCTGCTGATTGCAACCGGGCCGGCGAAGGCGGCCGCCATCGCCGCCGCCCTTGAAGGCCCGATCGACCCGGCCTGTCCCGCTTCCGCGCTGCGCCTGCACGACAACGTCCATATCATCTGCGACGAGGCAGCCGCCGCAGCGCTCGTCAAGCGCCCTCAGCACAACAACCGGAGAACAGCATGAGCGTGGGGCAGCGCGACTTCATGATTCCCGGACGCTCGCTGGCAGTAGGCGACCGTGGCATGGCCGCGGCCTCTCACCCCGCGGTCACGCTCGCCGCCGTCGAGATGCTGCGCAGCGGCGGCAACGCGGTCGACGCCGCGATCGCCGCAATCGCACTGCAAAGTGTCATCGATCCGCACATGACCGGCATCGGCGGCGACTGTTTTGCGATCTATGCGCCAGCCTCCGGCCAGCCCGTCGCCATCAACGGCTCCGGTCGAGCACCGGCGAAAGCCGAACTCGGCTGGTTCCGACAACAGGGAATGACGTCGATCCCTGACGATTCGCCCCATGCCGTCACCGTTCCCGGTGCGGTCGACGCCTGGTGCCGGCTTGCCGCCGATTATGGCTCGAAAGGACTGGACGAGATTCTGGCGCCGGCGATCCGTGCGGCCGAGAACGGTTTTGTGATCCCGCCACGCTCCGCGCTGGACTGGGCGCGCTATGGCGACCGGATCGCTAAACACAAAACCGGCATCCCGGTCTATCTGCCCGGTGGCGTGTCGCCCGGCATCGGCGGCAAGCTCAGCCATCCAGCCCTCGGCGCGACGCTGCGCCGGATCGCGCGCGAGGGACGCGCCGCGTTCTACGAGGGCGCCGTCGCCGAAGAGATCGTGGCGACGTTGAAGGATTTGGGCGGGCTGATGCAGCTCGACGATCTCGCCAGCGCCAAAGCGGATTATGTCGCACCGATCAGCGCCGACTATCGCGATCATCGAATCTGGCAATGCCCACCCAACGGACAGGGCGTTGCGGCGCTCTTGATCGCCCGCATCCTCGCCGGCTTCGATATGGCCGACCGCGCGCTCAGCGAAGCGGATCGCATTCATCTCCTCGCCGAGGCAACCAAGGTGGCCTACCGGCAACGCGACGCACTGGTCGCCGACCCGGCTTTTCATCCGCTCGATGTCGACGCGCTGCTGTCCGACGCCTCGATCACAGCTTTGCGCTCGACCATCAGCACCAAACGTGCCGGCGCGCCGGTGGATTTCGAGATGCCGGTCCATCGCGACACCGCCTATCTTGCGGTCGCCGACCGCGACGGCAACATGGTGTCCTTTATCAATTCGCTGTTTTTTGCCTTCGGCAGCGGCATCTATGCGCCGCGTTCGGGCGTGCTGCTGCAAAACCGCGGCGCGGGTTTCCGCCTGATCGAAGGCCATCCCAACGCCATCGCGCCGGGGAAACGCCCCTTCCACACCATCATTCCGGGTATGCTCGCAAAGGACGGCAAACCCGTCATGGCACTTGGCGTGATGGGCGGACAATATCAGGCCGCGGGACATATGCAGATCCTGAGCGGCGTGCTCGACCGCGGCCTCGACATCCAGCAATCCTCGGATGCACCGCGCAGTTTTGCCTTTGACGGCACGCTGTCGCTCGAACCGACGGTGTCGGGCGCGGTCGCCGACGATCTGAGCGCGCGCGGTCATCGTGTGATCTGGGCGGACGAGCCGCTCGGAGGTTTCCAGGCCGTGCAGGTCGATACCAACAGCGGCGTGATGTATGGCGCCTCAGACCATCGCAAGGATGGTATCGCGTTGGCGGCGTAACCGGGATGGACCAATGATGATGTCGGGTCGGGCACCATGAGCGAGACGGCGGCGGACGCGATTTTGTCGATCGAGCAGCTAACGCTGGCGCTGCCCGCCGACGCCGACCGCCCCTATGCCGTCGAAAACATTTCGCTGGCGCTGCACCCGCGGCAGATCCTTTGCGTCGTCGGCGAATCCGGCTCCGGCAAGACGGTTTGCGCCTCCGCCGTGATGGGCCTGTTGCCCGACACGATTCGACCGGTCTCGGGCGCGATCCACTTCGAGGGGCGCGATCTCCTGAAACTGCCGGCGGCGGAGTGGCGGACATTGCGCGGGCGGCGGATCGCGATGATCTTCCAGGAACCGATGACGGCGCTCAATCCCGTGATCCGGGTCGGCGACCAGATCATGGAGGCGTTCGAGGCGCATGGACAGCTCGATCTGGCCGAGCGACGCGCCCGCACCCGCGCGCTCGCCGAGGAAGTGGGATTGCGCGATCTGGACCGGATCATCAACAGCTATCCGCATCAATTGTCCGGCGGTCAGCGTCAGCGCGCCATGATCGCGATGGCGCTGGCGCTCGAACCATCGATCCTGGTGGCGGACGAGCCGACTACCGCGCTCGACGTCACGACACAAGCGCAGATTCTGCGGCTGATCCGCGACATCCAGCAGCGCCGCGGCATGGCGGTGCTGTTCATCACCCATGATTTCGGCGTCGTCGCCGATATTGCCGATCGCGTCGCCGTGATGGAGAAAGGCCACGTCGTCGAACAGGGTTCGGTCGCGGACGTGCTCGAACGCCCGCAGCATCCCTATACGCGACGGCTGCTCGCAGCGGTGCCCACCCTGAACCCGCCAGTGCGCCCGGCGGTCGGGGACGCACCGGTCGCCTGCGCGGCAACTGGACTGGCAAAGACCTATCGCGGCAATGACTGGTTCAGCGCGCAGAGCGAGGTCGCTGCGGTGAAGGACGTGAGCTTCGAAATCCGGCGCGGCGAAACGCTCGGCTTGGTTGGGGAATCCGGCTCGGGCAAGAGCACGATCGGCCGGCTCGTCATGCGGCTCACCGATGCCGATACCGGCGAGATCCGAATCGGCGAACTGGATTTCACGCAAAGCCGCGGGGCGGCTCTGCGGGACGCTCGCAAGCATATCCAGATCGTGTTCCAGGATCCATTCACCTCACTCAATCCACGCCGCCGCGTTGGACAGATCATCGCCGACGGGCCGATCGCGCATGGCGTCCCAGCCGCGCAGGCTTTTGCGCGTGCCGAGGAACTGCTGGCGCTGGTTGGCCTCGATCCAGGTGCTGTGCAGCGTTTCCCGCATGAATTCTCCGGCGGGCAACGGCAGCGGATCGGCATTGCGCGTGCACTGGCGCTCGACCCCGACGTGCTGGTAGCGGACGAGCCGGTGTCGGCGCTCGACGTCTCGGTCCAGGCCCAGGTGCTCGGGCTACTCGAGACTTTGAAGACGCGGCTGCGGCTGGCGATGTTGTTCATCACCCATGACCTCAATGTCGCGGCGCAGGTTTGCGACCGGATCGCGGTGATGCGGCTTGGCGAAATCGTCGAGATCAAGCCGACTGCCGAACTGCTGAGCCGCCCGGAGCATCCCTATACCCAGGCGCTGCTGGCCGCCGTTCCCGGCCGGCAACGCAAGGCGCCACCGATATTACCTGACGCGACGCGCGCCATTGAAGGAGGTCTCTGACATGCCGAAGCTCACGGAACTCCCGATGCTGCGCGTCGGCCTGATCGGCAGCGGTTTTATCGCCGCCTTCCACCTGCAATCCATGGTCGGCGTACGCAACGTCTCTATCGGCGGCGTCTATAGCCGTTCGGCCGAGCGACGTACGCGCATCGCCGAGAAGGCACGCAGTCTCGGCCTTGGGTCGGCGCGCGCGTTCGACAGTATCGAGGCGATGGTAATGTCGGGCGAAGTTGATGCGCTCTGGATCCTGACGCCGAACGACACCCGCCTCGATATCATGCGCGAAATCCATCGCCTGACCAAGGCCGGCGCGCCGCTGCGCGCCATCGCCTGCGAAAAGCCACTCGCTCGCACGCTTGCCGAGGCGCGCGAAATGCTCAGGTTGGCCGAGGATGCCGGCCTGCTGCACGGCTATCTGGAAAACCAGTTGTTCTCGACCGCGGTCATGCGCGGCAAGGACATCATCTGGCGGCGCGCCGTACCGCAGGGTGGACGGCCCTATCTGGCGCGTGCGGCGGAGGAACATTCCGGCCCGCACGAGCCCTGGTTCTGGCAAGGCGAACGTCAGGGCGGCGGCGTACTGTCAGACATGATGTGTCACTCGGTCGAGGTGGCGCGCTTTATGCTGACTGCGCCGAATGCAGCCCGCGACAGCCTGCGGCTGGTCAGCGCCAGTGCGACGACCGCCAATTTGAAATGGACGCGGCCACGCTATGCGGCCGACCTGCAAAAGCGGATGGGCATCGATTTCGCCAAACGCCCGGTCGAAGACTTCGCGCGGGGTATTCTTGCACTGGAAGACGCAGATGGTCATCAGATCATGATCGAAGCGACGACGTCCTGGGCCTATGTCGGTGCCGGCCTGCGCATCCAGCTCGAACTGCTCGGCCCGGAATATTCGATGGAGTTCTCGTCGCTCTCGACCGGCCTCAAGGTGTTCCTGTCGCGCGCCGTCACGGGATCTGAGGGCGAGGATCTCGTCGAGAAGCAGAATGCCGAACAAGGTCTGATGCCTGTTGTCGAGGACGAAGCCGGCATCTACGGCTACACCGACGAGAACCGGCACATGGTGGAAGCGTTCAGGCGGGGCCTAACTCCTGCTGAAACCTTCCATGACGGCGTCGGCGTCATGGAGATGCTGATGGGACTCTATCGCTCCGCGGAACTCGGTCAGACCGTGCAGTTCCCCGACCCCGAACTGGAACATTATGTGCCGCTGGTGGCTCGCTGACGGCGGTGGATCAGCCGACGGATGCGGGCCGTTCCGGCAATGCATCGAGATGACACGCTACCCACTGCCCGGCTTCAGCCGACCGCAGTTCAGGCTCTTCGGTGCGGCAGCGATCGAACACGTACGGGCACCTGGTGTGGAAACGGCATCCGCTCGGCGGATTGATCGGGCTCGGTACATCGCCCTTCAGGATGATCGGATTGCGGATCGCCCCGGGTTCCGGCACCGGCACGGCCGACAACAGCGCCCTGGTGTAGGGATGCCTTGGTGCTGCGAAAATTTGCTGCCTTGGCGCCATCTCGACGATCTTGCCGAGATACATCACCGCGACACGGTGCGTCATGTGCTCGACGATCGCCAGATCGTGGCTGATGAAGAGCAACGCGAGGCCGAACTCGCGCTGTAGATCCTGAAGCAGGTTGACGATCTGGGCCTTGACCGAGACGTCGAGCGCCGACACCGCCTCGTCGCAGACGATCAATTCGGGCTCTGCCGCAAGCGCACGCGCGATGCCGATGCGCTGGCGCTGGCCTCCCGAGAATTCGTGCGGCCTTCGGCCCAGCGCATCGCGCGGCAGACGCACAGTGTCCATCAGCGCCGCCACCTTCGCCTTGAGTTCGGCGGAGGATTTGGCGAGGCCGAAATTGCGGATCGGCTCGGCCAGGATATCGCGCACGCGCATGCGCGGATTGAGGCTGGAGAACGGGTCCTGGAACACCACCTGAACGCGGCGGCGCATGCTGCGCAAGCCACCGGGCGTAAGGCGATCGATGCGCTGGCCATCCAGCACCACCTGGCCGGAGGTGATATCGAACAATCGCAGGATGGCGCGACCGACCGTCGACTTGCCGCAGCCGAACTCGCCGACCAGCGACAAGGTCTCGCCGCGCTCGACCTCGAAGGACACGCCGTCCACGGCATAGACCCAGGCCTTCTTGGCGAACAGGCCGCCGCGCACCGGAAAATGTTTCTTGAGGTCGTTGACCTGGAGCAACGGGGCGCTCATGCCGCGACCGCTTCCTTGGCCGCATAGTGGCAGGCGGCGGTATGGCGGGGCCCCTTCTCCTCGAGACCAGGCGCAAATTGACGGCAGAGATCGGTGGCAAGCGAACATCGCCCGGCAAAGACGCAGCCGTCGATGCGCGCCTTCAGGCTCGGCACCTGACCGGGGATCTCGGCAAGGCGCCGCGCGCCTCCGGTCAACGAAGAGCCGAGCTTGGGCACCGCGCCAAGCAGCCCCTGCGTATAGGGATGGCGGGGCGAGCGGAACAATTCGGCCACCGGCGCCTCCTCGACCTTGCGGCCGGCATACATCACCATGACCCGCTCGGCGATTTCGGCAACCACACCGAGATCATGGGTGATCAGAACGATCGCCGCACCAACCCGGCGCTTGAGGTCCAGCATCAATTGCAGAACCTGCGCCTGGATCGTGACGTCGAGCGCGGTGGTCGGCTCGTCGGCGATCAGGAGTTTGGGGTTGCAGGCCAGCGCCATGGCGATCATCACCCGCTGCCGCATGCCGCCGGAGAGCTGATGCGGATATTCGCGCACGCGCCGCACCGGCTCGGGGATACCGACCAGATTCAGCATCTCGATGGCGCGCGCTTCCGCGGCCTGCTTGTCGAGCCCCTGATGCATCCGCAGCGTCTCGCCGATCTGACGGCCGACGGTGAGCACCGGATTGAGGCTGGACATCGGCTCCTGGAAGATCATCGAAATGTCGTTGCCGCGGATCGCGCGCATTTCGCGCTCCGACATTTGCAGCAGATCCGTTCCCTGAAACCGGATCGAGCCCGCGATCTTGCCCGGCGGCTCCGGGATCAACCGCATCAGCGACATCGAGGTGACCGACTTACCGCAGCCGGATTCACCGACGATGGCCAGCGTCTCCCCTTCGTTGACATGGAACGACACGCCGTCGACGGCGCGGTTGATGCCTTCGGGGGTCCGGAAATGGGTTTGCAGGTTCTCGACTTCGAGCAATGCCATCACTACAGACTCTCTAAGAACTCTTGGCCATGCGCGGATCGAGCGCATCACGCAGGCCGTCGCCGAGCAAATTGACGGCGAGCACGGTGACGGAGAGGAACGCGGCGGGAAAGAACACGATGAAGGGCTTGACCTGCCACAGCGCCCTGCCCTCGGCCATGATGTTGCCCCATGACGGAATGGTGGGCGGCGTGCCGGCGCCAATGAAGGAGAGGATGGATTCCACGATCATCGCACTGGCACAGATATAGGTCGCCTGGACCAGCATCGGCGCCAGCGTGTTGGGCAGGATATGGCGCAGGATGATCATCGGCGTTCGCGTTCCGGAGGCTATGGCGGCATCGACATAGGGTTGCTCGCGCAGCGACAGCACGACGCTGCGCACCAGGCGCGAAACCCGCGGGATTTCGGCAACCGTGATCGCCAGAATGACGTTGCTGACGCTCGCCCGCGTCAACGCCATCAGCGCAACCGCGAGCAGGATCGGCGGTATCGACATCAATCCGTCCATGATCCGCATGATGATGCCGTCCGCCCATCGCAGGAAACCCGAGACCATGCCGATGGCAAGACCGGCGAGTGAAGCAAGCAGCGCCACCGAAAGACCCACGGTGAGCGAGACCCGTGATCCGAATAGCACCCTTGAATAGAGATCGCGCCCCAGCACGTCGGTACCGAACCAATAGTCCGCCGATGGCGCCCGCGTGCGCTTGGCGGGCGCCAGCGCAGTCGGGTCGACAGTCCAGAGATAGGGGGCGAAGATCGCAATCAGGACCAGACAGATTAGCAACGCGCCACCGATCGCGACCGTCGGGTGATTGCGCAGGAAACCGAACACACCGCGCCTGATTTTCACCGGCGCCAACAGATCCGGCAATTGCGGTGCGATGACAAGTCCGGGCGGTACCGGCGCAGCGCTGGCGGTCGACATGGTCAATAGCGGATCCTCGGGTCAACCAGGGTGTAGATGACGTCGACCATCAGATTGACCAGCACATAGAGGAAGCTGAACAGCAGCACGATACCCTGGATCACGGGATAGTCGCGGCGCAGGATGGCGTCGATCGTCAGCCGGCCAAGGCCGGGAATTGCGAATACACTCTCGGTCACGATCGAGCCACCGATCAACAGCGCGATGCCGATTCCGATCACTGTCACGATCGGAACGGCCGCGTTTTTCAACGCGTGAATGAACAGGATGCTGTGCTGGTCGAGCCCTTTGGCGCGGGCGGTGCGAACATAATCCTGTTGAAGCACCTCGAGCATGGAAGCGCGGGTAATACGCGCGATCAGTGCGGTATAGACCGAGCCCAGGGCCAAAGCCGGAAGGATCAGGTTCTGCAACCACGGCCAGACGCCTTTGCTGAGCGGCGTATAGCCCTGCACGGGAAGCCATTCGAACTGCAGCGCGAACACATAGGCCAGGACGTATCCGACAACGAAGACGGGAAGCGAGAAGGCGAACACCGCGAAAGCCATAATGGTGCGGTCGATCCAGCTTCCCGCCTTCCACGCCGCCACCACGCCGAGCGGCACGGCGATAATGATGGTGAGCACGAGGGTAAGCGACATCAGCGAGACGGTCGGCTCGATGCGCTGCGCGATCAGGGCTGAGACCGGCAGGTTGGTGAAGATCGAGGTACCGAGATCGCCGTGCAGGATGTGCCAGAGCCAGGACCCGAACTGGACCAGAAACGGCCGATCCAGGCCGAGGCCCTTGCGAATACGTTCAACGTCTTCGGGGGTCGCCTGGTCACCGGCGATCATCACCGCCGGATCGCCGGGCGCGATGTACAGCAAACTGAAGACGAACAGCGCGACGATGCCCATCACGGGCAACGTCGAGAGTATCCGCCGCAGGATATACGAGAGCATGTCGGTTTACCGCGCCATCATGCGGTCTTCGACACGCCCCAGAAGAAGGGCAGCGGCCCCTTCACAATACCCGAGACGTTCTTGCGCCATGCCGTGTAACTCAGGAAAAAGCCGGTCGGCGCATACACGACGTCATCGAACGCCGCCTTGTTGAGGCGAGCGGCCACGGCCTTCTCCTCATCAAGGTTCTTGGCGTCGAACCAAGCCACGACCTCCTTTTCCACGGTCTCGCTCGTCGGCCAGCCAAACCATGCCTTGTCGCCATTGGTGCGAATGGCGTTGTAGACCGCGGGATTGATGCAGTCGGCACCGGCGTGCCAAGTGTGAAACACCTGCCAGCCGCCTGCGCCCGGGGGCGTCTTCTGGGCGCGGCGGGTACCGACCGTGCCCCAATCGGTCGCGACGAAGTCGACATTCATGCCCATCTGCTTCAGCAGATCCGCGGTGACGTCGCCGAACGCCTTGGTGATCGGCTGATCCTGCGCCACCAGGCAGGTGACCGGCTGACCTGAATATCCGCTCTCGGCCAGCAGCTTCTTGGCACCAGCGAGATCGCGCTTGCCCTTCAGGATCTCGCCACCGGCCTCATTGTAGAGCGGCGTGTTCGGCGTGAAGAAGCCGGGCAGCGGTTTCCAGAGTGCTGCGTCATCGCCAACCAGCGCCCGCATATAATCTTCCTGGCTCAGCGCCATGAGCAAGGCGCGGCGCGCCTTCACGTCGTTGAAGGGCGGGTGCAAATGGTTGATCCGGAACGAACCGATATTGCCGAGCGGGTCGGCGATGTCGACCATGATGTTGCTGTTCTTCTTGAGCGAAGGCACCAGGTCGGGGATCGGAGACTCCCACCAGTCGATCTCGCCGTTCTGAAGGGCGGCGGCCGCCGTCGCAGCATCCGGGATGACAACCCATTCGATGCGATCGACCAGCATCTGCTTGCCGCCGGCGAGCCAGGATGCCTTTTCCTGCCGCGGCGCGTAATCGGTGAACTTCTCGAACACCGCCTTAGCGCCCGGTACCCATTCGCTCTTGGCGAACTTCATCGGGCCGGAGCCGATATATTCGGGGATCTGTTTGAACGGGTCGGTCTGGGCGATGCGCTCCGGCATGATGAAGGCGCACGGCGTGCTGTTCTTGCCGAGCGCCATCAGCATTTTCGAGAAAGGCGCCTTCAGCGACCATTTGAAGGTCTTGTCGTCGACGGCGACAAGCTCGTTCTGGAGCGCCTTGAGCATCAGGCCCATGGGATCGCGCGCCGACCAGCGCGTCAGGCTCGCCACCACGTCCTTGCTCCGCACCGGCTCGCCATCGTGGAATTTCAGGCCGGATCGCAACTTGAAGGTCCAGACCAGACCGTCATCGGACACTTCTTCGGACTCGACCATCTGGCGCTGCGGTTGCAAGTTGGCGTCGAATCCGTAGAGCGTGTCCCAGACCATCGCAGCGGCATTGCGCACGACATACTGGGTTCCCCAGATCGGATCGAAATTCGCCAGGTTGGCCTGCGGCACAAAGCGCAGGGTGCGCGCCGCGGCGCCCTGGGAAAGAGCCGGCATCGAAAGGCCGCCCGTCGCCGCCAGGCTGCCTACCCCGGCCAATCCCTTCAACACAGTCCTGCGATCCATAGAGCTCTCCCAGTTTCGGGTTTTGATGACGATTCCGTCCAATTCATTTGGCCGAGGGGCTCGGCGCCAAGTCTCATGAAACGGATCGGTCAGATCGATAGCAATCGGTCCCATTTTGCTTGCAAGTGGTATGCCAGTGCGAGCGGCTCTGCCGTAAAAAGCGCCACCGCACAGAAGGTATTTTCGGGCGATCACAATGTCGAGCGATTAGTCTGACGAACCCATCTATCCCGGCGGGCACCGCCACCCGGGCGGGACGCAAACTCGCAAAACAACCCCATGCACCGTAGGATTTGCGCCTCGCCGTCGGGCTTTGCGGTCCGGCCTAACCTGCGATCCGCCTGAATTTCGACAATTCCTTCGGGTGCCACCAACGGCCGCCGATCACGACACCTTCGGACACGATCTTGCGGTCGCCGATCAGGTGCTCGCCGACGACGTCCTCGTAATCGAACTGGCCTTGCTGGACCGAGATCAGGGTGGCGTCGCCGGCGCTTCCCGGCTTGAGGCTGCCTAGCTCGGGACGCCGCAGCGCCATTGCCGCATTGACCGTCGAGGCCGCGATCACGTCGGAGAGCGGCATACCCATGCACAGGAATTTGGACATGGTCGTTACCTGATCGAAGGCCGGACCGTCGATGCAAAGCAGATGGACGTCAGAGGAGATGGTGTCCGGATAGAAGCCGTTGGCGAGCATTGCCCTCGCCGTCTTGAAAGCGAAGGATCCCTTGCCGTGGCCGATGTCGAACAGCACACCGCGCTCGCGTGCCTCCAGCACCGCCCTTTTCACCGTTCCTTGCGCGGTGGCGGGCGTATTGGGGAAAGGCCGGAAGGCGTGGGTGAGAATGTCGCCCGGCCGCAGCCGGGCGAGCACGTCCTCGTAGCTCGGCGGCGGATGGTCGATATGCGCCATCAGCGGCATGCCGACTTCGTCGGCGACCTGCAACGCGATGTCGAGCGGAACAACCCCCGACGTGCCCGAGGAATGCAGACCGACCCGGACCTTGATGCCGACGATGAGATCGCGATTCTGGTCCGCCACCGCGACGGCGTCGATCGGGTTCATCAGCCGGATTTCTTCACTCTCGCCGACCATGATCCGATGCGAGAAGCCGTAGATGCCGGCATGCGAGACATGCAAATAGGCCAGAATGCGGACCTGGCTCGGCTCGATCACGTGCTTGCGGAATCCCAGAAAATTACCCGGACCGGCGCTGCCGGTGTCGACCGCCGTAGTGACGCCGGACGTGCGGCAAAACTCCTCGGCATCGATGCCAAGCGAGGTGCCGCCCCAATAGACGTGGGTGTGCAGATCGATCAGGCCGGGGCTGACGATGTAACCCGACACATCCCGCACCTCGGTTGTCGGATCGGCCTTCAGTTCGCTTCCGACCGCTGCCACCTTGCCGGCGGCGAAGCCGACATCCTTCACGGCGTCGAGCTTTTGCGAGGGATCAACCACCCGGCCGCCGCGCAGGATCAAATCGAAAGGCATTGAATTCTCCGGATCTCATAGGGAAGGAAGCAGTGGGAAAAGGTCCCGCCTTTGCACCGTAGCAGGTGCATCGACGCGCTGTCAGCCATTGATCGCAGTCGCCTCGCCGTGATCGAAGCCGACCACTCCGTCGATCAGATTGAGGCCGAGCAGGAATTCCGAGCTGAGGTGGGTGCGCAACATCGGTTCGACGACCATGCCGCGTGCGAGCAAGGCCGCCTCTTCGCGGCGGGCCGCCACCGCCTGCGCGATCGATACGACCTCGAACCGGAACGTCGTTCCCGGCCGTGCCTGCGCCAGCCGGCCGAGATCGGGACCGATGATGGTGGCAATCTTCGGATAACCGCCGGTCGATTGACGATCGGCCATGAGAACAATCGGACGGCCATCGCCTGGCACCTGAATTGCGCCAAGCGCGATCCCGTCGGAGACGATGTTGTAGCCGCGCGCGTGCGTCAGCCGGAGTCCATCGAGAAAGCACGCCATGCGGTCGCCTTTGGTGGAGACGGTCCAGGGCCCCGCGAGAAAGGCCGCGATCTGGTCATCGGCAAAGTAGTCGTGTTGGGGACCAAGGACCACGCGGAGGGTGTCGAAGCGACGGTCCAGCCACGGCGCCACGATGCTGCTCGCCTGCGGCGCCGACGATCCGGATCGTGCAATGCCGAGACGATCGTCGGCGACAATGGCGCGGCCGTTCACGCCACCAAATCCCGTACGCGTATGGGTGGCGTGCGAGCCGAGCATCTTTGGCACATTGAGTTGACCTGCGATCGCCAAATAACACCACGAGCCCTTGCCCCCGGCGCGGATTTTCAGCACCGCGCCTTCATCGAGATTGAGCACCACCGCAGGCGGCAGCGGCCGGCCATCGAGGCTGAGCGAAAATTCGCCGCCGGCTACGGCAATACACAGCGGCGCGGATTCGGCTGTGACTTCGATGCCGCCTACGGAAACTTCCAGCGCGGTTGCGCCCGCCTGATTGCCGACAGCAAGGTTGGCCGTGGCATGTGCGAGCGCATCCATCGGCCCTGCCGCGGTGACGCCAAAACGCAGATAGCCGTGACGGCCGGCATCCTGGAGCGTCACACCCGGCCCGGCTGACAGGATGCGAAGGACCGCGTCCGCAATTGCCGCGGTCATGCGGCTTGCTTGCGGGCAACGACTTCGCCGCCGGCCGCCCGCGCCTCCAAATCCCGAAACGTCGCCAGATCGATCGGCTCGAACCGCAGGATATCGCCGGCCTGAATCAGAAAGGCGTGCTTGCGCTCGGCTGCATAGAGGCGCTCGGGAGTCTGGCCGATGACATACCAGCCGGTCGGCATCACGAAGGGTGCGATGGTGCAAAGTCCGCCGCCGATCAGCACCGAGCCGGCCGGATGCGGTGGCCGTGGCGTCGGGCGGCGCGATATCTTGAGCGCGTCCGGCACGCCGCCAAGGTAAGTCTGGCCCGGCGTGAAACCACACATGTAGACGCGATAGGTCGCCTTGGCGTGCAGCGTGGCCACTTCATCTCGAGCGAGCCGCAGAAGTTTTGCGGCTTCGTCGATATCCTCGGCCAGGGCCGGATCGTAGCAGCAAGGCAAGGTCCACCTCGTGCCATCACCCCGCCATTCGGCAACGGTCGCCATCATCTTGCGCACGATGGCGACGAGCGTGTCCCGGTCGATCTGCAGGGGATCGTAATAAATCATGAGCGAGCGATAGGTCGGCACGAACTCGCGCGTTCCTGCCGGAGGTTCGGCACGCAAGGCCGCGTCGAGTGCGAGCACCCGGTCGTTGAGCGCGGGATCGACCGTTTCGCCGAACTGGACGACGAGGGCGGCCTCTCCGGCATCGAGAAAGCGCGGTTCGGACAAGGCCAGCGCCGGATCGGCTTGTGCTGTCATGCAGCAACTGGCTTGAACGGTTTCAGCGTAACCCCTGCCTGCTCCAATCGCTGGCGGACAAGGCTGGCGGTCGCGACCGCATGGGCGGAATCGCCATGCACGCAGATCGAACGGATCGGCGTCGGCAGATGCTTGCCGCTGGCCGTGATCACGGCCCCCGCCTGCACCATCGCGAGCACGCGGTCGGCGGCTTCTTCCGCGCCTTCGATCATCGCGCCGGGCTGGCCGCGCGGGATCAACTGCCCGGTATCGGTGTAGCCGCGGTCGGCATAGATCTCCTGATGCATTTCGAGCCCGGCGGCTTCAGTGGCGGCAGCCATCTCCGTCAACGCGATCGCCAGCACCGACAGGTTGGGATCGACCGCCCGCACCGCCCGCGCCACCGCATCCGCGACGTCGCGTTCCTCGCAGGCGATGTTGCCGAGCGCGCCGTGCGTCTTCACATAGGAGATGCGATGACCCGCATAGGTCGCAAGCGCCGTGGCCGCGCCGATCTGATAGGCGACGAGCCGCTCGATCTCTCCGTTCGAGAACGGCAGACGGCGGCGGCCAAAACCCCAGATGTCGGGGAAGCCCGGATGAGCGCCGACCGCGACGCCACGCTTGCGTGCGATCGCAAATGTCCGGGCCATCACTTCGGGATCGCCGGCATGAAGTCCGCAGGCGACGTTTGCGGAGGTGACGATCGCGAGCATGGCCTCATCGTCGCCGCAGCGATAGGTGCCAAAACCTTCGCCCAGATCGGAATTGAGATCGACTGATGGCATGGCGGTCTCCCTCTAGATTTCCGGAGGCGGTACCGCGCCGGTGCGGCTGGTGATCAGGCCATAATGCTCGATGCGGCGATGGTTGGCGAAGTTGAAGATCGTTTGCTTGCCGAACACGGTAGCGTCGAGATCGCAAGCGTGAACCAGCAGTTCATCGTCCTCGGTCGTGGCCTCGACCACGATCTCGCCATCCGGATTGACGATCAGACTGCCGCCGAACAGGGGATGGCCATCCTCAACACCGGCCTTGGCGACCGACACGACCCAGGTCGAGTTCTGGTAGGCGCCGGCCTGCACGGACAGGCGGTTGTGGAACAGCCGCTTCTCCAGCCCCTCCTCACTCTTCTCGGCATTGACCGAAGGGGTGTTGTAACCGATCAGCACCATCTCGACGCCTTGCAGTCCCATCACGCGATAGGTCTCCGGCCAGCGGCGATCGTTGCAGATTGCCATGCCCAGGATGCCACCAAGCGTCCGCCAGACGTTGAAGCCGAGATCGCCGGGCTCGAAGTAGCGCTTCTCCAGATGCTGGTGGCTACGCTTGGTATCAAACTCCGAATGGCCGGGCAGATAAATCTTGCGGTACGTTCCCACGATCTTTGCAGACTTGTCGGTGAGGATAGAGGTGTTGAAATGGTGTCCGTCCGGCGTCAGCTCCGCATAGCCAAAGTTCATCGCCATCTGGTGCCGCGCGGCGCGCTCGAACAGCGGCCTGGTCGCAGCACTCGGCATCTCGCGTTCAAACCAGCGGTCGGCCTCGGCCCGGTCCTCCATGTACCAGCGCGGAAAGAAAGTCGTGAGCGCGAGCTCGGGATAGACGATCAGATCGGCGCCCTTCGCCTTGGCTTCGTCCATCAGCGCGATCATGCGCTTGACAACGGCCTCGCGGCTATCGGCTTTCTGAATTGCGCCCAACTGAGCGGCGGCGACATTGACGACGCGCATGGAGATTCCTGATTAGTTTTGTGGCCGTGCTGTACAAAAATAGAGCAGTTTGCGAACGCGGATTCTGCTCCCCCGAAGTCGGCAGTTAAAGTTTTGGTTTGCACGAAGTCAATTGCCGAGAAGCATGCGATGGCGCACGTCAGTTCTGCATTTCAGGCCGCAGCGTGACGGTCAGCTGCTGTGCGGCGTCGATCGCCAACTCGACGAAGCAACTGATGCCGCACGTGATCGAAATGCGTCAAGCGCATGACGAATGGTGCAAAGCAAACACCGCGCTCAGGCTGAAAAGGTTAACAGCCGAGACGGCCCCGGAATTCGAAACGCCATTGTATTCGGCCGAATTCTGATTATATTGCTCTCTCAGCTGCAACCGCTGCTGATTTGTCGTTGGTGATCAGGCCCGTCTATCCAGGCGGGCCGTCGCCGTTTCAGGGTTCGTGGCAATGACTCGCTCCAATCGGGTTGACCATATCCGAATTACGTCGCATCCGGCGCCGGGTGCCAAGCTCAACTTCCCAATCACCTGGGGTGCCCCCAACGCACGCGAGCGCGGACCGGTGATTGGCACGGTGTCGCGCCCGCAGGATCGCAACGTAATCGGCACCCATGGCGGTTCCTATTCGGTCTACCGCGCGCTCGCCGTCTCCTCCGGCGCGCTCGACCCGATCCGGCGTCCCGACCTCACCAACACCCACCCTGCGGAAACGATCGGGCCATTTCCGCAATGGACCGAGAAGCAGCGGATCGTCTCACTCGATCCATGGGGACATCTCGCCGCGGAGAATTTTGCAACCGAGATCGCCGAGGGCATCGACATCCGCCCGAGCATCGCCATCACACGCGCCCGTCTCGACCTGCCGGAATTGCAGGCCGCGATCGAAGCCGGACGGCTGAAGCACGATGGCGAATTCGTGCACAAGAATGGCAGCGTCTCCGTGGTCAAGATCGCGATCGATCCGGTCTGGCATCTGCCGGGCTTGGCGGAGCGCTTCGCGACCACCGAGAATAATCTGCGCCGGCAGTTGTTCGAACAGACCGCCGGCATGTTTCCGGAACTGGTGACGCGGCCCGACCTGCAGGTTTTTCTGCCGCCGATCGGCGGCACCACGGCCTACCTGTTCGGCGACGTTACCAAATTGCCGGATCACACAACGAAGATCACCTGCCGCGTGCATGATGAGTGCAACGGCTCCGACGTGTTCGGTTCTGATATCTGCACCTGCCGTCCTTATTTGATCCACGGCATCGAGGAATGCGCGCGTGCAGGGCAGACCGGCGGGCTCGGCATCATCATCTATAATCGCAAGGAAGGCCGCGCGCTCGGCGAGGTCACGAAGTTTCTGGTCTATAACGCCCGCAAGCGCCAGGAAGGCGGCGATGCCGCGGCCCAGTATTTCGAACGCACCGAATGCGTCGCCGGCGTGCAGGACGCACGATTCCAGCAAT
Source organism: uncultured Alphaproteobacteria bacterium (assembly GCA_963802535.1). GTDB lineage: Bacteria > Pseudomonadota > Alphaproteobacteria > Rhizobiales > Xanthobacteraceae > Bradyrhizobium. The sequence continues at coordinate 108,471 of CAWDJI010000004.1, forward strand.
TGATGCCTGACGTGGTGCATTGGCTCGGGCTGAAGCGGATCGACCGCTTCGTTTCCATGAGCGACATGAAGCATGATGCACTGACCAGCCAGGGCATCGAAATCGTCGAGCGCGTGCCTATTCCCGACGACATGATCCCGGCCGACGCGCATGTGGAAATGGCGGCAAAGAAAGCCGCCGGCTACTACACGCCCGAACCGCCAGAAGACCCGGTCAATACGGTCGGCCGCCCGCTCGAAAAATATTGAGGACAGCTGTGTCCCCCGCAGATCCGGAGACGACGGCGGCTTTGTCATTGCTGAATGCCAGCGCCGTTCGCGAGCGCGCGCATCGCATGCTTGCGATTGGCCTTGAGGACGGGCTTCCGAACTTCCGCATCCACCTCGACCGCATGGACAGCACCGTCGAGCTCGTGCTGGAGACGACCCGCAAGGCCTATCCCTCGCTCGACATTCCCTTTCATTCGCGCTGGCGGCACTTCGTCGCGAATGGGGGCAATCGCTGGGCCGCAATCGTCGACCGGGTCACATGGCCCGATCGCGCGGCCCGCGCCCGGGCTGAATTCGATCTGGCCATCGTCAGCGTCCTCCTCGATGCCGGCGCCGGCCCGTCGTGGCGTTACCGCGATGCAGAGACCGGATCGGCGATCGGCCGTTCGGAAGGATTGGGGCTGGCCAGCCTCGCGATGTTCGCAGGCGGCGCATTCTCGGCCGATCCACTTCAGCCGTTGCGGGTCGATGCCGGCGCGCTCGCCAATTTCGGCGTCGCCGACCTCGAGCGCGGCATGCAGGTTTCGGAATCCAATCCGCTGGTCGGGCTCGACGGCCGCGCTGACCTGCTGCGCCGACTGGGCCGGCTGGTGGCGTCGAAACCGGAGATATTCGGCAGAAGCGATACGCCGCGGCCCGGCGGCCTGTTCGACCAGCTTGCGATGCAGGCAGATAATGGGCGGCTCCCTGCCCCGACGATTTTGGCGGAACTGCTGCGACAGCTCGGACCGGTCTGGCCGTCGCGATTGACGCTGGGAGGGATCGCGCTCGGCGACTGCTGGAAACATCCTTCGATGACGACGGCGGATGCGACCAGTGGCCTCGTGCCGCTGCACAAGCTCTCGCAATGGCTGGCCTATTCGCTGATCGAACCGCTGCAAACCGCCGGGATCGATGTCACCGATATCGATGGCCTCACCGGCCTTGCCGAATATCGCAATGGCGGGCTGTTCGTCGATGCCGGCGTGCTGACGTTTCGCGATTCCGACGCTGCGCAGCAGGCGCATGAGGTGGCCTCACCGCTGGTCGTGGAATGGCGCGCACTGACGGTGGCGCTGCTCGACCGTGTCGCGGACGGTCTGCGACACCGGCTTGGGCTCAATGCCATTTCGATGCCGTTAGCAAAGATTCTCGAAGGCGGAACGTGGGCTGCGGGACGGTCGCTGGCGCGCGAGCGTCGCGCCGATGCGTCACCGCCGGTGAAAGTGATAAGTGACGGCACGGTTTTCTAGATTGGGATTAGCAACATGGACGGCGTTACGATCGTTAATCACCCGCTGGTGCAGCACAAGCTGACGCTGCTGCGCAAAAAGGACATTTCGACAAAATCGTTTCGCGAGCTCCTCAAGGAGATCGGGATGCTGTTGTGTTACGAGGTCACGCGCGACCTGCCGCTCGCCGATATCGAGATCGAGACACCGCTGGCGCATATGAAATCGCCGCAGATCGCCGGCAAGAAGCTGGTGTTCGCGCCGGTGCTGCGCGCCGGCACGACCTTTGCGGAGGGCATGCTCGACCTGGTGCCGACCGCGCGGATCGCGCATATCGGCCTGTACCGCGAACCGGAAACTTTTGTGGCCGTCGAATATTTCTTCAAGGCGCCGAGCGACCTGCACGAGCGGCTGGTAATCGTGATCTCGCCGGTACTGGCAACGGCGAACTCCGCCGTCGCCGCCGTCGACCGGCTGAAGGAGCGCGGCGCGAACGACATCCGGCTGGTGTGCCTGATCGGCGCACCTGAGGGCGTCGAGCGGATGCGCGGCATTCATCCGGACGTTCCGATCTGGCTCGCCGCGATCGACCAGGGACTGGACGCCAACGCCTACATCGTACCGGGTCTCGGTGACGCCGGCGACCGCGCCTACGGCACCAAGTAACACCGCACGAGTTCAGACCAGGCTCGACTTGCCCCGGCTCAATATTTCGCCGGCGCCTTTGGTGCCGACGATCTTCCCGTTGTCGGCTACGACCTGCCCGCGGGCGATGGTCATGACCGGCCAGCCCGTCACCTCAAAGCCTTCCCACGGCGTATAATCAGCCCCGTGATGCAGATCGGATTGCCGGATCGTTTTCTTGAGTTTTGGATCCCACAGCGCAATGTCGGCGTCAAAACCGACGCCGATCGAGCCCTTGCGTGGATACAGACCATAGATTCGCGCGTGGTTGGTCGATGTCAGCTCCACGAATTTCTGAAGGCTGATTCGTCCCTTCGACACCCCCTCCGAGAAGAAGATCGGCAGGCGCGTCTCTACGCCCGGAATTCCGTTCGGCACCCAGCGAAACGAGGTGCGTGAATTCGGCGTCAGCTTGCCCTTCGGATCGTCATACCGGAACGGGCAATGATCGGATGAAAACGTCTGGAACACGCCGCCGGTAATGCCTTCCCAGATCGCCTGCTGGCTTTCCTTGTCGCGCGGCGGCGGCGAGCAGACATATTTCGCGCCGCTCATGTCCATGTTCAGGCCCTTCATGTCATCGGCGGTCAGCGTGATGTATTGCGGACAGGTCTCCGCATGCACCGGCAAACCCCGCTGCTGCGCCCAGCGTATCTGCTCCATCGCCTCCCTGCCCGACACATGTACGATCATGATGGGGACGCCGACGATCTCGGCATGGCTGATTGCGCGGTGAGTCGGCCTCTCGCTCGACGGCCTGCGGGCGCGAGGTCCCGTGAAAATATGGCGCGATATGCCCTTCGCGCTCCAGCCTGTCGGTAAGGTAGCGGATCGCGTCGTAGCCCTCGCAATGCACCATCACCAGCGCCTGCTCGCGGCGGGCCACTTCGAACACTTCGAGCAATTGCTTGTCGCTCAGAACCAGATCGTCATAGGTCATGAAGACCTTGAAGGAGGTGTAGCCGTCCTTGACCAGCGCCGGCAGCTCCTGACCGAGCACGACCGCCGTTGGATCCGAGATGATGAGATGAAAAGATGTGTCGATGTAGCATTCGCCTTCGGCGAGTTTCCGGTATTCTTCCACGCAGGCCCGCAGCGACGAGCCTTTGATCTGCAGCGCAAATGGCAGGATCGTGGTGTTGCCGCCGGCCGCGGCTGCGCGCGTGGCCGAGGCAAAATCATCGGCCATCACGACATTGGGCCCAGAGTCCTGCGAAATATGCACGTGGCTGTCGATGCCGCCGGGCAGCGCCAGCAAGCCGGTCGCATCGATTTCCCGCGCCGCTCCCTCGATGCGCTCGGCAATGCCGGTGATGCGACCCTCGCGAATGCCGATATCGGCGCGGAATTCGTCGCTGGCGGTCACGATGGTGCCGCCCCGGATGGCGAGATCGAATTGCGTCACGTGAACGGCCTCCGTCAGGTTCTACAAGACTGGCAGTTGAAAGACCCTGCCCCAACGCGACAATATCGTCGGGTCGGCGCCCGCGAGCAACATCGTTCGCCACAGCGTGACCGCGACAGAATCCAGAATCAAGATCTGGAGCTCGTTCTCCAGGGCCGCTGCGACGGCAGCGCCTTCCATATTCGTGCAGAGGACCACGACAGCGTCGCACCCTTCGGCGGCCACCGCGCGGATCATGTCGGCGATTTCGGTAGGCGCGACTTGGCCGAACGAGAAATTATCGCGCAAGCCCAGATGCCGCTCCGCATGACAGGCAACACCCGCGCCCGCCCAGACCTTGCCGATCCGCGCCTGCACATCGTCGGTATAGGGCGTCACAAAGCCGACGCGCTGCGCACCACCCGACCGCACCGCGTCGATGCAGGCCAGCGTCGACGTCGTGGCCGGTTTGCCGGTGCGCGCGGCGATCGAGGCACACAGGCTCTGGTCGCGCTCGATGCCAAGCCAGCTCGCCGAGGTGCCGTTCCAGGCCATGGCGTCGACCTTGGCATCATCAAGCAAATCCGCGGCAGGCAACATCAATGACGGATCGAATTGATTGAGCGCGGCCGCATCGAGCGCGATCTCGGTGACGCGGAAGCGGGAGAAATGCGCGCTGGTTCCGGGGGCATCGGCCAGCATGGCGTAGGTAACCGGCTCGAGAACGGAATTCGACGATGGCGTCAGCATGCCGAGGCGCGTTCGCATCGCGGTCACCGTGCACCCGCACCGAGAAGCAATACGATCGAGAAAACGGCTTGGTGGGAGGGTTTCCCCATCATTGGGCTCCGTACTGATGACCAGATCGTGGACGTTTCGATCATCCTTCGCGGCGCCAAATCGCGCAATGCTGTTTTGCACACTGCATACACTTTGAGCGATATGCCCATGTTTTCATCCGTATACGTCGATCATTTGGGCAGGCCGCGTGCGTTGGACCGGCTAACATGGGCTCAAGCAGCAAGGCGGAAGCACGTGCGGAAGAAATCCGAAGCCGGAACGGTGCGAAAGACGTTGAAGCTCAGGCGGGCGGGCCTGCATGAGCGCGCCGCGGCACGGATGCGAGCCATGATTATTTCCGGCGAACTGGCTCCCGGCTCATTGGTGCAGGAAACCAGACTTTCCGAAGCGCTCGGCGTTTCCCGAACCCCATTGCGCGAAGCCATGAAGGTGCTCGCGGCAGAAGGGCTGGTCGAATTGCGTCCCAACCGCAGCCCGCGTATCGCGGAGATCGAAACCGATCGCATGTTCGAATTGTTCGAGGCGCTCGCCGGTATCGAGCGGCTTGCCGCAGAGCTTGCGGCCCAACGTGCCACCGATCGTGAATTGCAGCGGCTTCGCCTGCTGCAGACCCGCATGGAAGGACACCATCGCGACGGCAGGCTCGACGATTATTTCGCCATCAACGGCGAGATACACGGCCTGATCGTAAAGGCTGCGCACAATGCGCCGCTGCGCGAGGCGCATGAGACGCTGCTCTCGCGGGCCGAACGCGCACGCTATCTCGCGCTCGGCGCGGAGCGGCGCTGGAGCAATTCCGTCGAGGAGCATGCGGCCATTCTGGTCGCGCTGGAGGCCCGCGACGGCGAAACAGCCGGCCGCCTGCTTTCAGCGCATGTCCAGCGCACCGGCACGGCGCTTTGGGAAGTGCTGGCCAAAACCACGCTCAGCAGACCGGCGGCGTGACCATGAACATCCTGCTGCTCAATCCCAACACCCGCAGCGACATTACCGACCTTATGCTGAGTGTCGGACAAGGCGCCGCATCGCCGGGAACATCGCTTATTCCTCTCACCGCGCCCCGCGGCGTACCGTATATATCGACGCGCGCCGAAGCGCAGATTGGCGGCGCCGTTGCGCTCGAAATGCTCGCCGAGCATCACCGGAACGTTGACGCCGCGATCATCGCCGCCTTCGGCGATCCCGGTCTTTTCGCCGCGAGGGAATTGTTCGATATCCCCGTCGTCGGCATGGCGGAAGCCGCGATGCTCACCGCCTGCATGGCAGGCCGCAGGTTTGGGCTCGTGACCTTTGCCCGCGCGCTGGGCCCCTGGTTTGAGGAATGCGTTCGTGCACACGGGCTCTGGGAACGTTGTGCCGGCATCCGCATGCTCGATGGCCCGTTCCGGGAGATCGCCGAGGTGGGCGACCGAAAAGGAAGATCTTCTGGTCGAACTTGCAATGCGCGCGGTGAAAGAGGACGAGGCCGACGTTTTGATTTTGGCCGGCGCGCCTTTGTCCGGATTGGCCGCGCGCGTCGCCGAGCGAATTCCCGTTCCGGTGATCGATCAGGTCGTTGCCGCCGTGAAGCAGGCTGAGACGTTGCTGGCGCTGCGACTGCGAAAAGCGACCGCAGGCACGTTTCGGAGGCCCGACGCGAAGCCGACCCATGGTCTTGCGGGCCCGCTGGCTACTCGCCTGGAGCACCGCGACACATGACCAAAACGGACGGCCGGAGATGAGAAGCGCCTGGATGTCCCCGTGCACGCCAGCCAAAAGCAAACACGCGCGCCGCATCGATTGCGAAGGCACGGGATTTGCTTTGTTCCCGCGTGTCGGAAGGAACAGTCCATGGCTGAAGCGAAGAGCAGTCGCTCACTCGTCGTCGACGCGGTTACGCACCGCTATCCCGGCGGCGCGATCGCGGTCGAAAACATCAATCTCGACGTCAAGGGCGGCGAGATCATCGCCCTGCTCGGCCCGTCCGGCTGCGGCAAGACTACGCTGCTGCGCATTATCGCGGGCTTCATCGCCCAGACCCAGGGCCGCATCATCATCGGCGACGACATCGTCGACATGCTGCCACCAAACCGCCGCGCAGTCGGCATCGTCTTCCAGAACTACGCCCTGTTTCCGCACCTGACGATCGCCGAGAATGTCGCCTACGGCCTTGCTGCGCGCGGCATCGATACGGCGACCGCCGGCGCGAAGCTCAGCGCCTGCTCGAACTGGTCCAGCTTCCCGCGATGGCCGAGCGCCTGCCGCGCCAGCTTTCCGGCGGCCAGCAGCAGCGGGTGGCGCTGGCGCGGGCCCTTGCGATCAAGCCGTCGATCCTGCTGCTCGATGAGCCCTTCGCGGCGCTCGACAAGAACCTGCGGCTCGACATGCAGATCGAGGTCAAGCGCCTGCAACGCGTCTCCGGCGTCACCACGCTCATCGTGACGCACGACCAGGAAGAAGCGCTGTCGATGGCCGATCGTGTCGCCGTTCTGAGCCAGGGACATCTGGAACAATTCAGCTCTCCGACCGACGTCTACGACAAGCCGCAAACGCTGTTCGTGAATACATTCGTCGGTTCGAGCAACCGCATGCCGGGAACGCTGGTGTCAGCGGACGCGCACAGCGCGAAGGTGCGGCTCGATGCCGGCGCCGAGATCATCGCCAGACCGGCATCAAAGTCGATGGCGGAAGGCGGTCGTGTCACCGTCTGCATTCGGCCCGAGCATTTGAAATTCGTCGACTGACGATTCCGGCTTTGCCGGCGTCGTCGGCATGGCGCTGCCGCTCGGAGCAACCGTCGTGCACGAGGTTACCACTGCCGACGGCTCCGGCGTGAAAGTATCTCAGGCGCGGCTCGGCGAGACGCGCCTGCTGGAGAATGGTGTTGCGGTGCGCGTTGCGCCGCTCGCGCCGGCGCTCGCTAACGTTTTTCCTGCATGAATTCAGCCGAGGCATCAGCCTATCAACGGGAGTACGAGTTTGATGATCAGTCGCAGAAGCCTTCTCACCACCGCATTGACCGTCGGCGCCATGAAGGCGTTTCCCGGGCTGAGCTATGCCCAGGCGCGTCCGCTGGTGTTCGCCACCTTCACCGGAAGTTGGGAGGAAGCACACAAGGCGGTCCTCGTTCCAGCGTTCCGCAAAGCCAACGCCGATGCGGCGATCGTGCTCGATCCGATGCTGTCGGTCGACCAGATCGCAAAAGTCAACGCGGCGAAGGCTGCGCCCGCCGATCGATGTGATGCTGCACGATCCGGGCCCGGCGCTCGTCGCCATCGGCCAGGACATCGTCGACCCCTTCCCTGTGGAGAAGAGTACCTACTACAAGGACCTCATTGCAGAAGCGCAGGAGCCGTTGGGACCGGCCCCGTTCTTCCAGGTCGTCGGTCTCACTTACAACCCGGAAACGATCAAGACCCCACCGACCTCCTGGGCCGATCTCTGGAAGCCCGAGTTCAAGGGCAAGGTCGGCATTACCAATCTTAACTCCACACTCGGTACCGGGTGGCTTGTCGAGATTGCAAAAATGCATGGCGGTTCGGAAGCCAACGTCGATCCGGCCTTCAAGGCCCTGGAAACGCTGAAGCCCAACCTGGCAGCCGTCGCCGCCAATCCGGGCGCGCTGGCAACACTATTCCAGCAGGGCCAGATCGACATCTCGCCCGGTAATTTCAACGCCATCCAGATCCTGAAGGCGCGCGGCGTTCCCGTTGAGTTCGTGGCGCCGAAGGAAGGCGCGATCGCCTTCAAGACCACGATTCATGTCGTCAAGAACTCGCCGAACAAGGAACTGGCATTCAAGCTAATCGAGGCGACGCTTTCACCGGAAGTGCAGACGACCCTGATGAATTCGCCCTACCTGATCGTGCCGACGAATTCCAAGGTCGCGATGGGCGGCGAGATCGCACGCGTGCTCGCCAAGGACACCGCGGAACTGAAGAAGAAGTTCGTGTTTCAGGACTGGAAGAAGATCAACGAGCAGCGTTCCGCCTGGATCGAACGATTCAACCGCGAAATCAAGCTCTAGGGAATCGGACAATGACTGCCGCAGCGGTGCCGCGCGACGTCACGTCGTTTGGAATGGGGCTGGCCGCACCGCTGGCCCTGTTCTTCCTGGTGTTCTTCGTCGCACCGCTGGTGCAGCTGTTCGTTCTTTCGCTGCACAATGATACGGCCGGTGTCGTTTGGGGCCTCGGCCAATACGTCCATTTCCTGACCGATCCGTTCAGCCTCAGCGTGCTCGGCTCGACGCTGCTGCTGGGCGCCGAAGTGACGGCCTTGTGCCTCGTGCTGGGCTTTCCAATCGCATGGCTCTATCACCGCGTCGGATCGCGAACTCAGACGCTCATCATCCTCATCGTGCTGCTGCCACTCCTGACCAGCGTCGTGGTTCGCACCTTTGCCTGGATCGTCATTCTGGGGCGTCAGGGCATCATCAACTCGACGCTGCTCTCGATCGGGGTGATCGACACACCAATCCGGCTTCTTTACACCCAGCTAGGCGTCGTCCTCGCGCTCGCCCAGGTACAGATGCCGCTGATGACACTGCCGCTGATCACGGCGCTCGGCCGGATCGACATGAATCTGGAGGATGCCTCCTGCTCGCTCGGCGCCGGTAGCTGGCGAACTTTCTGGCGCGTGGTGCTGCCGTTGTCGCTCCCTGGCATCATCGCCGGCTGCACACTGACCTATGCCGCAGCCATTACCGCCTTCATTACCCAGTCTCTGGTCGGCGGCGGGCAAATGCTTTTCATGCCGATGTATCTGTATCAGCAGGCATCGACGCTCCAGAACTGGCCGTTTGCCTCCGCGATCTCGATCATCTTTCTTCTCGCGGTTCTTGCCGTGGTCACCGTGTTCGGGATGCTGGGCCGGCTATCCCGCGGCTACGGCGGAGCCTGACCGATGGGTGGCAGAAAACGAACCTGGGAGGCGGTTAGCTTCGAATTCGTGATGACAGTGATCGCGCTGATCGCGCTCATCGTCATCATCGCGCCATCACTGGTCGTGTTGATCGTCTCGTTCACCAGCGGATTCTCGCTCAAATTTCCGCCGCCAGGCTATTCGGCGCGCTGGTACATCGAGTTATGGAATGCGTGGCAGCTGCATTTTGCCGCGAAAAACAGTTTCGTCGTCGCGATGTGGTCGACGGGCCTTTCCATCGCGCTCGGTGTCGCAGCAGCCCTTGCAATCGCACGATCTCCGACACTTTCGACGCCGCGTGCTCGATTCACTGTTCATGTCGCCGCTGGTGCTTCCGGCGCTCGCCTTTGGTCTCTCGGCCCTGATGCTGTTCTCGCTGGTGGGCTTGCCGGTGTCGGCGCTGACGCTGGTTATCGGCCACACCGTGGTCTGCGTCCCCTATGTGGTGCGCAACACGGTCGCAGCCTTGGCCCAGCTTGAGCCGACCTTGCTGGAGAGTTCCGCCGTTCTCGGCGCCAGCCGCTTCTACACGTTCAGGCGTATCGTGCTGCCGCTGATCCGCCCAGGCGTCATCGCCGGCGCCTTCATCGCCTTCATGTCTTCGTTCGACAACGTGCCGGTTTCACTGTTCCTGCGGGATGCGGCGACCGACATGCTGCCGATCCGGATGTGGCAGGACCTCGAGAGCAAGCTCGATGTCACGATTGCCGCACTGTCGGGCGTCTTGATCATTGCCACGGTGTGCGCTGATGGCGGTCATGGAGCGCGTCACCGGCCTGTCCAAGCGACTGACGAATTGACGCCCGCTTCACGCCCCGCGAAACAGGGTATAGCCCCAACGTGTGAATTTCATCGGCAGGTGAAAATGCTCGTCGATCTTCTCGATCCTGAACCGGAACGGCGTCACGGTGAGAAAGCCGGTGCCGGCATCGCCGTAAAATTCTCCGAGGTGAAACAGCACCTCGTGTTCACCGGACTCCACGCCGACACCACGCGTGACCGGATGATCGAGCTGACCGTCCGCGCCGATCCGACCGTCGGCGATGCGGGCGCGCGACGGTTCAAGCCGCCATACCTCGACCTGCAGGCCTTGCGCGGGCCGCCCGCTTGCGACATCCACCGCGTGAACGGATATTCCGCCAGCCATTTTGTCTCCCACTCACCGAACGTGGACGCATGATAGCCGATCACGCAGACGCTTCGGCCAGCCTTGTTGCCGGCGCTTGCGGCCATGACCTGGCTGCAAGCGATGGTGGCACTGGCTCTGTTCGCGCCGGGAGTGGTGGCACCCACCGCGGGCCTGAGTGTTCAAAGCCTTTCGGTTTTCTCCACGGCCGTGTTTGCGGTCGGCGTCCTCACGACGTTCTGGGCCGGTGGCCCGATCAATCGTATCGGATCATTGCGGGTAGCGAGCCTGTGCGCCGCGGCGGTCGTCGCGAGCATGGCTTTGGCAACGCTCGGCTCTGGCGCGGCGCTGCTTCTTGCGGGCCTTTGTCTCGGCTTCGCCTTCGGACCCGAGACACCGGCGAGTACGGCTCTGTTGGGCAAGCTCGTCACTGACGAGCGGCGCGCCCTGGTCTTTTCCGTACGCCAGACCGGCAATCAGATCGGCGCGGTCTGCGGTTCGCTGACGCTTCCCGCGATCGCGATCTGGCTCGCGCCGCAATGGTCCTACGCCGCCGTGGGCGTCTGCGCGATTGGCGGCATCCTGGTATTCGAGTGGCTGCGGCCGGCCTATGCAGGTCTGGCGCAGGCGCCGCCGCAGCTCGGAATGCGAGCACGGCTGGCATTGGTAAGTTCCGATCGTCGCCTCGCCGCCCTGGCCGCTGGCGTCTATCCCCTTTAGCGGCATGCAGCTCGCCCTCAATACCTGTTTTCGTGACGCTCGGCGTACGCGAGCTTGGACTGAGCCACATCGAGGCCGGCGTCGCATTGGCCTGCGCGCAAGGCGGCGGCTTGCTCGGACGGCTTGGCTGGGGCTTTCTCGCGATGCGCATCGGCGCCACTCGACTGATTCTGGTGAGCCTCGGATTGGGTATGGCGGTTTGCGCAGCGATGTTCGGACTCTTTGGGGATGTTCTGGGCAAGGCGGGACTGTATGCCGTTGCCGCGGCCTTCGGCCTGACGGCGAGCGGCTGGAACGGCGTATTCCTCGCAGAAGTTGCGCGATTGGCACCGCAGGACCGGATCGGCGAGACAACCGGCGCGGTGCTGACCGCCTCATATGCGGGCTTGCTGGTGACGCCGGCTCTCATTTCGATCGCGGAACGTTTCGTTGGTCTCCCCGGCGCATTCGTCGGCCTTGCGATCCTGGCATTCTGCGGAACGATCGCACTCATTTCAGGAGGGGCGCGGTGAATGTACGAGAAATCGTTGCCGCAGCTAAGGCTGGGCGTGCGTCGGCGGTGGAAATAGCACGCGCAGCTCTCGATCGCATCAATGCGGCGAAAGCTCTGAACGCAGTCGTGACGGTCAACGCCGAACGCTCGCTTGCGGATGCGGCGATTATCGATCGTCGTGTCGCGCGCGGTGACAGCATGCCGCTCGCCGGTGTTCCAGTCATCGTCAAGGACAACATCTGGGTCGAGGGCTGGCGCGTCACCCAAGGATCCAGACTCTTTGCCGACTTCATTGCTCCGCGTGACGCCATCGCCATCGAGCGATTGAAGAAGGCCGGCGCGGTCGTCATCGGCATTGGCGCCACGTCTGAATTCGCCTGCAAGGGCGTGACAACGTCACCGCTGTTCGGGCCGACACGCCATCCGCACAATCCGAGGATTTGACTCCCGGAGGTTCGTCGGGCGGGCCAGCAGTGGCTGTCGCGGCTGGCCTTGTGCCTCTTGCAATCGGGACCGACGCCGGAGGCTCCAGCCGGCGTCCGCCCGCGCATGTCGGCATCGTCGGCTTCAAGCCATCGTACGGCGCCATTCCCTATGGTCCCGGATTTATCGAGCCGTTTTTTGGCCTGTCGGTGATTGCCCCGATCGCCCGCGACGTTGCCGGCGCCGCGCTCGCCTTCGAGGCAATGGTCGGTTCCGATCCGCGGGACCCTGACTTATTCGCAGTCGAACCCGATCCGGCCAGCACGTCGGATCTTCGCATCGCATTTTCGCCGACGCTGGGGCTCGACACTCCCATCGAGACGATCATCGCTGATCGGTTGCGGGCGATCGTCGAACATCTGGCCCAAAGGGGATTCGGGATCGCCACACGTGATCCGGTCTGGCCGGCTGGCGCAACGGAAGAAGCGTTGATGCCACTCCAGCACGCCGGGCTTGCCGCAATCTACGGCGCGGAGTTTACCAAGGACCCGGGGCGGTTTGATCAAGACATTGCCAGGCAGATCGAACGTGGCCTCGCCTGGAGCGGCGTCGAGGTCGCGGCGGCACTCGTCGCCAGTTCGGCCATCAAGGAAGCTTTTGCATCGTTTTTTGGAGAGTTCGACATCCTGCTGGCGCCGACCGTGCCCTGCGTCGCATGGCCTGTGGCGCTACTCGGCCCAAATATGATCGGAGGCAAGGAAGTCAGTTCCCGAGCGCACGCCGCGTTTACCCCCTTTGTAAATCACGCACGGCTTCCCGCAATCTCGATTCCTTGCGGCCGCGACCCGAGTGGCCTGCCGTTCGGATTACAGATTATCGCACGGAGGGGCCAGGATCGGCTCTTGCTTCACATGGCACAGCGTATAGAGAACGAAATAGCTTGCATGTAAGGTTCTGAAACTTCGGACCGTGAACTGATGAGGCTGGACGCTTGGACAAGGTAGACCGCATCGATCTGGCGGGGCTCGCACGGCATGAACGTGCCGTCGCGCGGGATCTGGAAATTCTGGGTGTGCCGGCGGCGAATTGGCCGGCGAAAATCGAGGATGCGGCCGGCCAGCCGGTTCTGGACGTCCTGATTGTCGGCGCCGGCATGAACGGCATCGCCGCAGCGGGCAGCCTGATGTTCAAGGGCGTCCGCAATATCAGCGTGATCGAGCGGTCAAAGCCGGGGCAGGAAGGACCCTGGTTGACCTTCGCGCGAATGGACACGCTGCGCTCGCCGAAGACGCTGACCGGCCCTGCCCTCGGCGTTCCCTCCCTCACCTTTCGCGCCTGGTATGAAGCGAAATACGGCTTTGAGGCCTGGGAGACGCTTTACAAGATCTACAATCAGACCTGGGTTGAGTATCTGTCCTGGTTGCAGCAGATGCTGGGTCTGCCGGTCAGGCACGGAACGGCGCTGGAAGCGCTCGAACCTGCTGATGGCTTCGTGCGTGCTACGCTCAACCAAGATGGAGTACGTCAAACCGTCCTCGCGCGGCGGGTCGTTCTTGCAACCGGCCGCGCTGGAGCCGGTGGCGTTTTCTGGCCGGATTTCGTCGAGCGCGCGCTGGTGCCCGAACTTGCCGCCCACACCAATGACGATATCGATTTCGAAGCGCTGGCCGGCAAATCGATTGCGATCCTTGGCGGCGGCGCCTCCGCCTGGGACAATGCCGCGACCGCGCTCGAGCGGGGGGCTGCGCGCGTCGACATGTATGTGCGCCGTCCCTATCTGCCGCAGGTCAACAAGGGACGCGGCTCGGCTTTTCCCGGCTTTCTGCACGGCTGGTCTTCGCTGTCAGACGCCGAGCGCTGGGCGACGATGGTCTATCTGAACGATCTTCAGGCGCCGGTTCCGCACGAAACCGTCAACCGCACCATCAAGCTCAACAATTTCCACATCCATTTTCGCACCGGGATAGAGGCCGCCTCGCGCGCAGGCGGGAAAGTTGCGGTGAAGCTTTCAGGCCAGGATGAAACAAGGCTGCATGATTTTCTGATCGTTGCCACCGGCTTCAATGTCGATCCGGCGTTGATTCCCGAACTCGCGAGCTACGCCCCAGATATCGCGACCTGGTACGACCGCTATCAGCCCGCCCCCGAACTTCGGCGACGCGACCTGGAGAAATTTCCCTATCTCGGTCCCGGTTTCGAGCTGACCGAGAAGACACCGGGCCGCGCTCCAACGCTCGGCCAGATCCATCTGGTCAATTTCGGCGCCCATGCCAGCCATGCCGGCATCGCCAGCGATATTCCGGGCGTCAATATCGCAGGCGAGCGGGTCGCCGGCGCCATCGTGACATCGCTGTTCCGCGAGGATATCGATCACATGCGCCGCAAGGTCGAGGCATATGATGAGCCGGAACTCGCGGGCACGCCGTTCTTCGTTCCGGAATCCGAGCGAAGCTGAAGCGCGACTACACCGCCTCCGCGCCGCCGAGATAGGCGTCGCGCACCCGGGGATCGTCCTTCAGCGCCCGCGCCGGGCCGGACAGAACGATCCGGCCGGTCTGCAGGACATAGGCCTCATGGGCGATTTCCAGCGCCAGGCTGGCGTTCTGTTCGACCATGAAGATCGACACGCCCTCCTTGTTGATGGTCCTGATCAGCTCCAGCACGCGATCGACGTAGAGCGGCGAAAGGCCCATCGTCGGCTCGTCCATCACGATCATCCGCGGCCGGCTCATCAGGGCGCGCGCCATCGCGACCATCTGCTGCTCGCCGCCCGAGAGCGAGCCCGCGCGTTGCGAAAGCCGTTGCCCGAGTTTCGGAAACAGCGCCAGCACCCGTTCGAGATCGCGCGCGATCTCGGCGCTGTCGTTGCGCACGAAGGCGCCCATCAGGATGTTTTCCCGCACGCTCATGTCCGCGAACAGCCGCCGCGCCTCCGGCACGGACGCAATGCCGCGCCGGACGATCTGCGGCGTGGTCAGGCCGATCATCGAGGTGCCGTCGAAGATCAAATCGCCCGAGCGCGGTTTTACCAGGCCGAGAATGATCTTCATCGTCGTCGATTTGCCGCTGGCGTTGCCGCCCAGCAGGCAGACGATGTGGCCGCGCGGCACGTCGATCGAGAGGTCGAAATGCACCTGCGCCTGACCGTAGAAGGTGTTGACGTTGGACAGCCGCAACAGCGGTTCGGAGGAAGGTGCGCGCCGTGTCATGCCGCCGTCTCCTGCGTATCGCCGTCCGACTGCGACAGGCCGTGACCGAGATAGGCCTCGATCACCTTGGCGATCGTTCCGCACGTCCTCGCCGGGCCCTTCGGCAATCTTCTTGCCTTCGTCCATGACGATGACGCGGTCGGAGAGCCGCATGACCATGTCGAGCTTGTGCTCGATCAGCAGGATCGTCAGCCCTTCGGCCTTCAGTTCGGCGACCAGTCCCTGCATCTCCGTCGTCTCGGTCGGATTCATGCCGGCCGTCGGCTCGTCGAGCAGCAACAGACGCGGCTTCAGCGCCAGCGCGCGCGCGATCTCGACACGGCGGCGATTGGCGTAGGACAGGCTGTAGGCCGGCTGATCGATGCGCGGCAGCAGCCGCTCGCCAAACCGCGCCAGGATGCCCCTCACCTCTTCGCGCAATCGCTCTTCCTCGGCCTTTACCGAAGCCGGTCGCAACAGCGCCAATCCCAATTCCAGCAACGGACCGATCAGCGGTGTCGCCGGCCTGACGGCGCGCAGTCGCGTATGCGCGCCGATCAGGACGTTCTCCATCACGCTGAGATTGCCGAAGACACGGCCAAGCTGGAACGTGCGCGCGAGGCCCTGGCCGCCAGCTTCTCCGGCGAAAGACCGGTGATGACCTGCCCATCGAGACGGACCTCGCCGGCATCGGGCCGGTCGAGCCCGGTCACGAGATTGAACAGCGTGGTCTTGCCGGCGCCGTTCGGGCCGATGATGCTGACCAGATCGCCCTTGGCGAGGTCGAGATCGATGCCGTCGACGGCGGTCAGTCCGCCGAAGCGCCGTGTCAGTCCGCGCAGGAAAGCAGCGAAGGTTTGCGCCTGCTCCGCCATCAGATGGTTCCCAACAGGCCCTGCGGCCGAAACCGCACCAGCAGCAACAGCACGATGCCGTAGATCAGGATGCGGTACTCCGCCGCGATCCGGAACACCTCGGGCAGACCGACCAGCGCCACGGAGCCTACGATCGCGCCGGCGACGTTGCCGAGGCCGCCCAGGATCACGATGGTCAACGCCAGAATGGATTGCTGCGTGTTGAAGGTCTCGTGGTTGATGTAGGAATAGAGATGCGCCGCGATGCCGCCGCTGACGCCGGCGGCGAACCCGCCGAAGATGAAGGCCAACGCCTTGTAGCGGTTCAGGCTGAGGCCATAGGCGCGCGCCGCGACGTCGTCGTCGCGAATGGCGCGAAAACTGCGGCCGATATGCGAGCCGAGCAGCCTGCACCTGCAACAGCGCGAGCACGAACCATGACCGCAAAGCTGAACCAGTAGATCGACGGCGTGCTGACGAGTTCATAGCCGAACAGCGACAGCGGCGGGATGCCCGACACCCCGATCGGTCCGCGCGTGACGCGTTTCCCAGTTCAGGATCACCAGCGATATGATCTCGCCGATGGCCAGCGTCGCGATCGAGACGTAATGCCCGCGCAGACGGAACGACGGCGAGATCAGCAGCGTGCCGAGCGCCGCGCTCATCAGCCCGCCGCAGATGATGGACGATGCTGACCGGGAACGGACGAAATCCAGCGACAGCAGCGCGGACGTATAGGCGCCGATCGCGAGCAGCGCCGCATGTCCGAGCGAGACCTGGCCGATCGTGCCGGCGACCAGCGTCAGGCTGAGCGCCAGCATGGCGAAGAGCCAGGCGTTGATCAGCGTCTGCAGCACGTAGGATGAAACCGGAAGCAGCGGCAGCAGCGCAAAGGCCGCGAACGCGACCAGCAACGCCCAACGCGGAATGCGCACCGGGCGGCTCGGCGCGATGAAGGTGCCGGTGAGCGGTTCCGGCGGCGCCTGCTTGGCGCTGGCGAACAGGCCGTTCGGCCGGAACACCAGCACGACGATCAGCAGCAGGAAGGCGAACAGATTGCGGTAGCTGGTGCCGAACACCGCCACGCCGTAGCTTTCGACCAGCCCCAGCAGCAGACTGCCGACCACGGCGCCCGGCACATTGCCCGCGCCGCCGACCACCTCCGCGACGACGCCCTTGAGCGTGGCCTGAAGGCTCATCGCGGTATCGATCTGGTTGTAGTACATGCCGACCAGCATGCCGGAGAGGCCGCCAAGCGCGGCGGCAATCCCGAACACCGTCTGGTTGACGCGGTTGACGTCGACGCCCATCTGCATCGCGGCGTCGCGGTCCTGCGCGGTGGCGCGCACGGCCCAGCCGAGCTTGGTGTAGCGCAGGAAGACAAACAGCAGCAGGGCGCTGGTGATGCCGACACACGGCGATCAGGATGTCGAGCGGACCGATCGTGCCGGTGCCGATCTGAAAGCGGATATCGGGCAACTGGCTCGGCAGCGCGCGCGGATTGGGCGAGAAGGTCAGCATCACGATCTGATCGAGCACGAAGCTGATGCCGATCGTCGCCAGCAGCGGCGCAATGCGCACCGAATTCTGCAACGGCCGCAGGCCGAAGCGCTCGATGATCAATCCGACCAGCGCCGACACCACGGCCACCACGAACGATGGTGACGAAAAGCGGCGTCCGCAGCTGCACCACCGCGACCCAGCCGACATAGGCGCCGACGAGATAGATCGAGCCCTGCGCAAAATTGATCAGCCGGCTGACGCCGAAGATCAGCGCGAGCCCGACGGCAACGAGCGCGTACACGTTGCCGAGGATCAATCCGTTGATCGTGTAGTCGAGCCAGGAAGACACACTGAGTTCCTAATTGAGAGAAGCCGCGAGCGGTGATGCGCTCGCCGGCCATCATGTCAGGTCGGCTTGCCGTCCCAGAGCGTGAACTGGCCCTTGCGAACGACGAGTTCGGCGTTCATGGCGCCCTTGACGCGACGGCTCGCGACATCGAACGTCGCCGGCCCGAAGATGACCGTCGGAACGTCCTTCACCTTCGGGAAGGCGTCCCGGATCGCCTTGCGATCGGTACCGCCGATCCTGACCACGGCAGCGGCCATGTTCATCGCATCATAGGCATAGGCGTTGAAGGCGTCGGGCTCCTGCCCGTTGTACTTCGCCTTGAAGCCGGCGACGAATTTCTGCACCTCGGGGCGCGGATCCTCGGGAAAATACCGGGTGCCGAGATGGACGTCCTCGACCGCGTCGCCGCCGAGCTCGAGGAATTTCGGCGAATAGACCGAGCTCGCCGCGCAGATCGTCTGCTTCAGCCCGACCTGTCGCGCCTGGCGGGCGATCAGCGCGCCGTCGGAATAATACGAGATCAGGATCAGGCCATCCGGATTGGCGTCGCGGACGCGCACCAGCGTGGAGCGGAAATCGCGCTCGTCGGCGAATATAGCCTTCGCTGATGACGACTTCGGCGCCATACTCCTTGGCGGCGTTCGCGAAATAGTCGCGGCTGGTGCGGCCCCAATCGGTGTTGAGGTGCAGAATGGCGAGCTTCTTGAGGCCAAGATGGCTTCACGGCATAGCGCGCCAGCAGCGGCTGCTCGTCCGCCTGGCTGACGGAGGTGCTCCACATGAAGTCGCCGCCCTTGGTGAAATCCGGATGCGAATTGGTGAAGCCGAACTGCACCAGGCCTGCCCGCTGATAGATCGGCGACGCCGCCATCGAGGCCGGGCTCGAGAAATCGCCGAGTTCCATGACGATCTTCGGATCCGAGACGAATTTCTGGGCGATCGCCACCGACTGGCGCGGATCGCTCTGGCTGTCCTCAAAGATGTAGGCGAGCTTGCGCCCGTTGATGCCACCGGCGGCGTGGATTTCGTCCAGCGCCAGATCAAAACCCTGCTTCCATTGCGCGCCATATTGCGCGTTCGGCCCCGTCAGGGGACCGCTGACACCCAGCAGTGATCGGCTCGGAAGATTGCGCAAAGGCTGCGCGCGACAGTGCCGTTCCCGTCACGATGGCGGCAAGAGAGCCTTTGACCAGGCTACGACGGCTGATGTTTCTCATGTGCGGCTCCATCCGTTCTGACATCTGAAATCCAGCTCATTCGAGGCAATTCTTATGCCACGCAGCGATGATTGCGATCACGCACCGCTCTTTGTGCGGCTCACCGAGCGACAGCATCAACCGGTTCGCCCAGTTGAAGAACGCCGCGCTGTTGATCACGTCGACGATCTCGGCATCATCGAGGCCGACGCTGCGCAGTTCCTCGATATGCTCCTTGCCGAATGCGATCGGCGTCGAGGCCAGCGCAACCGATGCCCTGACGACGGCGTTCCAGCGCGCGCCGAGATCGGCACCGACGCCTTCGTCGAGCAGGCGCTGAACATCGTCGCGGCGCTTGGAATGGACCGTGGCAAAGCGCGCGTGCACGGACGCGCAATAGATGCATCCGTTGTAGCGCGATGTCGCCGCGGCCGCGAGTTCGCGCTCGGCCCGCGGCAGGCCGTCGGCGGTGTTGTAGAAGATGTCCTTGTCGGTCTTGGTCCTGGCTTCGAGAACTTCGGGATCGCGCACCAGCAGGCGAAAGTAATCGGACTTCGCGCGGGAGCGATCGACCAGGCCGGCCCAATGCCGCTCCGTCAACTCGGCCTCGGGCAGCGGATCGATCCAGGGCAGCCAGCCCAGTTCGTCCTGGGTGAAGACGACCGGTTCGTTGTTATTGGCGTGAACGACGATTGAATCACTCATGATGCTTGTCTCCTTAACTGGCTTTGGCCGCAGCGTCGGCATGGTGCCCGAGCGAGGCGCCAAGCGTCCGCAGGCCGGCGACGGCGCGAACCTGAAACGACAGGAACGCGACCAGTTGCGACAACGTGACGATGGCGGTGGTCGACCAGCCGGCATCCAGCAGCGCCTGCATGGCAGCGGGCGCCGCGTCGCGCGGACGGAACACCAGCAGATGCGCATGCTCGAGAGCAGCGGCAAGCCTGGCGCCAAGGACGCGCTGGCCGTCCGCCGGCAACGCGATAGATCAAGCCTGTCTTGTCCTCGACCGAGAGCGGCCCGGCCGGAAAGGCACCATACGGACCTTCGGTCTTGGCGCGTTCGATTTCGGCCTTGAGCGCTTCGACCAGACTCGAACCGATCTGCGGCCTTGGCAAGCTTCGCCAGATAGAAGCTGGCTACGGCAGACTCATCATGAACGCCGGCCACGAATGCCGCGACCGCATAGCGTTCCGCAGCCGCGACGTCACCAAAATCGGCCGGCTCGAACAAGGAGAGATAGCTCTTCTGGGCGTTCTCGCGCGCCTGCAGGCGTCGGGCGCGGATGGCGTCCAAGCTCGATCCCGGCTCGATCCCGGCGAGAAGATCGATGATATCCTTGTCTCTGTACTCATCATTCAGCCTCTTTCAATTCGATGATTTCCGCATCTCGATTAATCCACCAGCGCCACATCGGCCGCCATGCGCTTTTGTCCAGCCCAACGCCGGCGCAACTTTTTCCGCGACCAGTTCGATCGATCGCAGAATGAACGGATGCGGCGGATCGACCGAATGCACCTGGAAAACCAGATCGGTCACCCGCTCCAGCGTGCTGTCGGTGCGCAGCGAGGCGATGACGTCGTCAGGCGTCCCCACATGGACGTCGAAGGCGGTGATCATGTCGGCCAACGAGTCGCCCGGCGACGGCGTGACCGCCGGCGATGAAGTGATCGCAGTTGCACGTCGCAGCCCGATATCGGCCAGACGCAGCGCCTCCTGCACGATCGTCGGCGGCGAACACGCTGCGCGAGGCCATGATCCGGGGCTCGCAGCCCGGCGGCAGTGCGTCGAGATAGGCGTCGATAATGGGATGCTGAATCTCGGCGAGCGTCGCGTGCGGCGCTTCCTTGGACCGGGGCTGCGTCCGTGACAGCAGCAGACCGTCGCCCGCCTTGCCTGCCCTCGCCCCGCCGCTCACCGAAAAGGTCGCTTGCCAGATCCGGCCGCACAATTGCGGTCGCGGCGGATAGAGCGTATCGCCGCCGGCGAGCGGCCCGCCAGCCAGCGCGTTGCGGACGACATCGAGATTCCGCGCGAAAATCTCCGAACGCTGCGCGCTGTCGAGCCCAAAGGCGGCAAAGGCCGACGGATTGCCGCCGGTCCCGACGCCGAGTTCAAGGCGGCCGTTCGACAACAGATCGAGAACGGCCGCGTCCTCCGCCACCCGCACCGGATGTTCCAGCGGTAGCGTGACGATGCCGGTCCCGAGGCGAATGCGGGAGGTCTGCGCTGCGACGAAACCGAGAAAGGCGAAGGGCGCCGGCAGGCCGCCCTCGGCCTCATGGAAATGATGCTGCGCGATCCACGCGGAATCAAGACCGGCTTTTTCGGCGTGCCCGATCTGCTCGGCGGCCAGGCGATAGCGCTCGGCCGGCGGCGCCTGCATCGAGAAGCCGCGTGAAAAAACCCAATCTCTTCGAATTGACGAAACGCTTCATAGGGACCTTCGGGAGCGGAACAGGGCCTGCGAGGTCAACTCTGCGCGGAGATCACGGTCCAGTCAAATCAGGGCAGCCAAGCGTTTTCAATGGCTTGAGACACAAGGGCACGAAAGTGCGTCTGTGCTTTTTTTGGAGGCATCGGCGACAATTTTCTCTTGTCGCAAGACCTGTTTGGGAGACGGTTTTCCTGCATCCGAAAAGCGCACCTATCGCGTCAGCCCGGGCAGATCGAGACCGTTGGCGCGAGCGCACTCGATCGCACTTTCATAGCCAGCGTCGGCATGCCGCATGACCCCGCTCGCCGGGTCGTTCCAGAGCACCCGTTCGATGCGACGCGCGGCCTCCGGCGTTCCGTCGGCGACGATCACCATGCCGGCGTGCTGCGAATAGCCGATACCAACGCCGCCGCCATGATGCAGCGAGACCCACGTGGCGCCGCTGGCGCAGTTGAGCAGCGCATTGAGCAGGGGCCAGTCGGATACCGCGTCCGAGCCATCGCGCATCGCTTCGGTTTCGCGGTTCGGGCTCGCCACCGAGCCGCTGTCGAGATGATCGCGACCGATGACGATCGGCGCCTTCAGTTCGCCGCGCGCCACCATTTCGTTGAACGCCAGGCCCAGCCGGTGGCGATCGCCGAGGCCAACCCAGCAGATCCGCGCCGGCAGTCCCTGGAACTTGATCCGCGCTCGGGCCATGTCGAGCCAGTTGTGCAGATGCTTGTCGTCCGGCATCAGCTCCTTGACCTTGGCGTCGGTGCGGAAAATGTCTTCGGGATCCCCCGACAGCGCCGCCCAGCGGAACGGCCCGATGCCGCGGCAGAACAGCGGACGGATATAGGCCGGAACGAAGCCCGGGAAATCGAATGCGTTCTTCAGGCCCATGTCCTTGGCCATCTGGCGGATGTTGTTGCCGTAGTCGAGCGTCGGAATGCCCTGCGCATGGAAATCCAGCATGGCCTGGACGTGGCCGACCATCGAGGTCTTGGCCGCCGCTTCGACCGCCTTCGGATCGGCCTCGCGCTTGTCCTCCCACTCGGCGAGCGTCCATCCCTTCGGCAGGTAACCGTTGATCGGATCGTGCGCGCTGGTCTGGTCGGTGACGATGTCGGGCCTGACGCCGCGGCGCACCAGCTCGGGAAAAATATCGGCGGCATTGCCGAGCAGGCCGACCGAGACCGGCTTCTTGCTCTCTGCCGCCTGCGCCATGATCGCGAGCGCCTCATCGAGCGTACCGGCCTGGCGGTCGAGATAGCCCGTGCGCAGCCGCATTTCGATGCGGCTCGGCTGACACTCGATCGCGAGCATCGAAGCGCCGGCCATCGTCGCGGCCAGCGGTTGGGCGCCGCCCATGCCGCCGAGCCCCGCCGTCAATATCCATCTGCCGGCAAGGCTGCCGCCATAATGACGCCGGCCCACCTCGACAAAGGTTTCATAGGTCCCCTGCACGATGCCCTGGCTGCCGATGTAGATCCAGGATCCGGCCGTCATCTGACCGAACATCATCAGCCCGAGTTTATCCAGTTCGTTGAAATGATCGAGCGTCGCCCAGTGCGGCACCAGGTTGGAGTTCGCGATCAGCACGCGCGGCGCATCGGCATGGGTGCGGAAAATGCCGACCGGCTTGCCGGACTGCACGACCAGCGTCTGGTCGGC
Organism: uncultured Alphaproteobacteria bacterium; assembly: GCA_963802535.1. Classification (GTDB taxonomy): domain Bacteria; phylum Pseudomonadota; class Alphaproteobacteria; order Rhizobiales; family Xanthobacteraceae; genus Bradyrhizobium. Next base: position 131,667 of record CAWDJI010000004.1, read on the forward strand.
TTCGAGTTTTCGCAGCGAGGTAACGATCCGATCAAAACTGTCCCAGTCGCGGGCGGCCCGGCCGATGCCGCCATAGACGACGAGTTCGCTCGGCCGTTCGGCAACATCCGGATCGAGATTGTTCATCAGCATCCGGAGCGGCGCTTCGGTCAGCCAGCTCTTGGCGCTGATCTCGGACCCGTGCGGCGATCGGATCGTCCGGTCGTTGTCCAGTCGGCGGTTCATGACAAAGGACCTTTCTCGGCAAGTCTTGTTCAAACGAGGTTTGGAAACGGGTTGTTCTTGAGCGCCGAAATCGCGGCGGCCGGCAATGCGCCGGCTGCGACCAGCGCCGTTGCCTTGGCGATGTCGTCGGCCATGTAGCGATCGCCACCGAGCGCCGGCACCTGCGCGCGCAGCACGGCAATGACCGCCTCCAGTGCTGGACTGGTCGTGTGTGGCGCGCGCAAGCCCGATGCCTTGCGCCGCCACCAGCAGCTCGATGCCTAGAATAGTCGCAAGATTGTCGGCCATGTCGGACAACCGGCGCGCGGCATGCGCGGCCATCGAGACATGATCTTCCTGATTGGCACTGGTCGGCGTCGAATCGATCGAGCAGGCCGCGGCGCGCTGCTTGTTCTCGGCATAGAGGGCCGCCGCCGTCACTTCGGCAATCATGAAGCCGGAGTTGATGCCGGGATCCGGGGTCAGGAACGGCGGCAGACCGAAATTCAGCGCGGGGTCGACGAGGGTGGCGATGCGTCGTTCGCTGATCGCGCCGATCTCCGACAAGGCCAGCGCAATCTGGTCGGCGGCAAACGCGACCGGCTCGGCGTGGAAATTGCCGCCCGAGACGATCTCGCCGGTCTCGACCAGCACCAGCGGATTGTCGGTGACCGCGTTGGCCTCGATCGTCAGCGTGCGGGCGGCCTGAGTCGAGCAGGTCGAGCACGGCGCCGGCCACCTGCGGCTGGCAGCGCATGCAATAGGGATCCTGTACGCGTTCGTCGCCTTCCAGATGCGACAAGCGAATGTCGCTGCCTTCCAGCAACGCGGTCAGGGCAGCACCGGCTGCGATCTGTCCGGCATGCCCGCGCAATTGCTGGATCTCCGGACGGAACGGTGCAGTCGAAGCCATCGCCGCATCGACCGACAAGGCGCCTGTCACCAGCGTCGCGCTGAGCAGACCATGGGCGCGCAACAATCCGGAAATGGCATAGGCCGTTGAAAACTGCGTGCCGTTGATCAAGGCGAGGCCTTCCTTCGGCCCGAGCGTCAACGGCGCGAGACCGGCAGCGCGCAGCGCATCGAGGCCCGGCACGACCTCGCCGCCGACAAGCGCCTGCCCCTCGCCGATCATCACGGCGGTCATATGCGCAAGCGGCGCCAGATCACCGGATGCTCCCACCGATCCCTGCTGCGGCACCAGCGGACAGACGCCGGTGCGCCAGCATGGCCTGCAATTGCTCGATGATTTCGCGGCGGACGCCGGAAGCGCCTCGCCCCAGCGAGACGATCTTCAGCGCCATCATCAGGCGCACGATCGGTTCGGGTGTCGGCGGCTCCCACGCCGCAGCAATGCGATACGATGAGGTTGCGCTGGAGCAGCGTCGTCTGATCGGGGGGAATGCGTTTCGACGCCAGCTTTCCGAACCCGGTGTTGATGCCGTAGACCGGCGCCTGCGCACCCGCGGCGGCCGCGACAATGGCGGAAGCAGCCTCGACGCGCGGCCAGAATGACGGGTCGAGCACGATAGGCGCACCCGCCAGCACGCGCGCCAGATCGTCGAGACTGACCTTGCCCGGCGAAACGACAATCGCTGTGTCCCGGCCGCTCATTGCCCCCTCCACACCCGGCGATGCAGCGGGTTGAAGCCGATCCGGTAGACGAGTTCGGCCGGCCGGTCGATCTCCCAGATCGCGAGATCGCACCACTTGCCGGCCTCGAGCGTGCCGGTCTCGCCGAGAACGCCGAGCGCACGCGCGCCTTCCCGCGTCACGCCGGCGAGGCATTCGGCAATCGTCATCCGGAACAGCGTCGCGCCCATATTCATGGCCAGCAGAAGCGACGTCAGTGGCGAACTGCCGGGATTGCAGTCGGTGGCGAGCGCCATGCTGACGCCATGGCTACGGAACAGTTCGACCGGCGGCTTGTTCGTCTCGCGAATGAAATAGAACGCGCCCGGCAGCAGGACGGCCACCGTATTTGCTCGCGCCATCGCTGCAACGCCGGCTTCATCCGTGTGCTCCAGATGATCGGCCGACAGGGCCGAGAATTCCGAGGCAAGCGCCGCACCGCCGAGATTCGACAATTGATCCGCATGCAACTTGACTGGCAGTCCAAGCGTCCTTGCCGCACCGGAACACTCGCGCCGTTTGATCGCGCGAAGAAGGCGATACCTTCCATGAAAGCATCGACGGCATCGGCAAGGCCGGCCTGCGCCACCGCCGGCAGCATCTCGCGGCAAACAGAGGTCGATGTAGCGATCCTTGTCGCCATCGGCTTCGGGCGGCAGCGCGTGCGCGCCAAGAAACGTCGTCCGGACGCTGACCGGCCGGCTACGGCCCAGCGTACGCGCGGCGGACAGCTGACGCATCTCGGTTTCGGTATTGAGCCCGTAGCCGGATTTGATCTCCAGCGTCGTGACGCCCTCGCCGATCAGGGCGTCGAGCCTCGGCAGCGCACCGGCGACCAGTTCAGCTTCGCTGGACGGCCCGCGTCGCAGCGACCGTCGAGACAATGCCGCCGCCGGCGCGCGCGATCTCTTCGTAACTTGCGCCCTGCAGTCGCAGCTCGAATTCGTGGGCGCGGTTTCCGCCAAAGACCAGATGGGTATGGCAATCCACCAGCCCGGGCGTGATCCACCGCCCCGCGCAATCGATCCGTTCGGCCGCATCGGCATCAGACGGAAAATCGGAACGGCTGCCGGCAAAGGCGATGCGGCCGTCGCGCGCCGCGATCACGCCGTGCTCGATCACGCCGAGACCCGGGCAGATCGCCCCGAACCGTGGCGAGCCGGGCGTTGAGCCAGATTCGATCGAAGCGCTCGGCCATATCGCATTCCCTCGACGCGCGGAAGCTTGACGGGTAGATATGTCTATACATATTATCGGCCGGCGATTCTGTCCAGCCGGTTTGGAAAACATGTCCACTCTGCATTTCGCATTCAGCATTGCTGCCCACCGGGTGGGCCGATGACGTGCAGGTGGTCGTGACGGACGGGATCATCACCAAGGTGACGGCCGGTACGGCGCCGAGCCTGGCGATGAACGCCACGCACTGGCAATCCCGGGAATAGCGAGCCTGCATAGCCACGCGTTCCAGCGCGGCATGGCGGGCCTTGCCGAGACCCGCGGCAATACCGCGGATACGTTCTGGACCTGGCGCGAGACGATGTATCGCTTCGCGCTGGAGATGACGCCCGAAGATACCGAAGCCGTCGCAACGTTGCTCTATGTCGAGATGCTCGAGCAGGGTTTTACGCGCGTCGGCGAGTTCCACTATCTCCATCACGACCATGATGGCGCGCCTTATGCCAATCCGGCTGAAATGGCGACGCGGATCGCGCGAGCCGCCGAGACCACCGGCATCGGACTCACGCTGCTGCCGTGTTTCTACGCCCACAATTCGTTTGGTGGCGCCGCACCGCATGCCGGCCAGCGCCGGTTCATCTGCTCGGTCGACCAGTTTGCCAGGCTCGTGACTGCAACACGCGCGGCCGTCCGCAGCGTTGCCCGGCGCCAATGTCGGTATCGCGCCACACAGTCTGCGCGCGGTGACGCCGGACGAACTGGCGGCGATCGTGCAACTGGCCGAAGGCGGGCCGGTGCATATCCACGCCGCCGAACAGATCAGGGAAGTCGAGGAATGCATCGCCTGGTCGGGCCGGCGGCCGGTCGAGTGGCTGCTCGAACATGCGCCCGTCGATCAACGCTGGTGCCTGATCCATGCGACCCATACGACCGCGACGGAGATCACAGCGCTTGCCGGCAGCGGCGCGGTCGCCGGCCTCTGCCCGATTACCGAAGCGAGCCTCGGCGACGGCATTTTTCCGACCCGCGAATTCCTCGACGCCGGTGGCCGCTTCGGCGTCGGCACCGATTCCAACGTGCTGGTCGGCGTCGCCGACGAACTGCGTCAGCTCGAATATGGCCAGCGGCTGAAGCACCACGAGCGCAATGTGCTGTCGGGCGGTCTCGGCGTCTCGACCGGCCGCGCACTGTTCGACGGCGCGCTGGCCGGCGGCGGCCAGGCGCTGGCGCAGCCGATCGTCGGACTCCAGGCAGGTGCCCGCGCCGACATCGTGACGCTCGACACCACGCATCCCTCGCTCGCCGGGCGCAGCAGGGATGCCGTCCTCGACGGCTGGATTTTCGCAGGCGGCGCCGGTGCCGTCGACTGTGTCTGGGCAGGCGGCAACAAGGTCGTCGACGGCTGGGCGCCATCGGCTGCGCGAGCAGGCGCGCGAGACATTCAATGCGGCCGTGCGGAGGCTCGTGGCATGAGCCTCGTCCATCAACAGCGACAAACGCCAGGCCGCCGACAAGCCGACGCTGTACAAGCAGATCCGGCTCGACATCGAGCGCCGGATCCTGACCGGCGAATGGCCGCCGGGTCACCGCATCCCGTTCGAACACGAACTGATGGCGCGCTATGGCTGCTCGCGAATGACGGTGAGCAAGGCGTTGTCGGAGCTGGCGCAGGCCGACCTGATCGAGCGGCGGCGGCGGGCCGGCACCTTTGTGCGCCGTCCCAAATTCCTGTCGGCGGTGCTGAAGATCACCGATATCCGCGCGGAGATCACCGCGCTCGGCCGCAGCTACGGCTATCGAGCTGATCAAGTCGCGCGCGCCGCATCGCCAACGCCGCCGATCGCGCACGTCTCGGCGTGCAGAAAACCGGCAAGGTGATCGCGATCGCCTGCCGCCACAGCGCCGATGGCGTGCCGTTCGCGATCGAGGACCGGCTGATCGATCTCGACGCGGTGCCGGAAGCGGCCACGGCGAATTTTGCGATCGAGCCGCCGGGCACCTGGCTGCTTCACCATGTCCCATGGACGGAAGCCGAGCATGCGATCAGCGCTATCGTGGCCGACGACAGCAGCCGCCGCGGCGCTCGACATTGCGATCGGCGCACCCTGCCTTGTGATCGACCGCCACACCTGGCGCAGCGCGCGGACGCTGACCGCCGTGCGCCTGATCTATCCCGGCGAGTCGCACAAGCTGGTTGCCCGCTTTCAGAGGCGGTTGAGAGAGTATGCGCATGTCGGTCCGGCACAATCATTGCAAATTCGACGAGCAACGATGCAACGGCATCGCCCGCACGGGTTTGAACAGACGAACACGACGCAATCCATCAACCAGCAAAAGAGGTACAGCCATGCGTAGTCTTGCAACATTCGCCGCAGCCACCGCGCTTCTGGTGTCCGCACCCGCGCTCGCCGACGACGTCAAGGTCGGCATCGGCATTTCCGGATGGACCGGCTTTGCGCCGCTGACGCTTGCCAACGCGAGGCCGGCATCTTCAAGAAGAACGGCCTCGACGTGACGATCAAGAAGATCCCGCAGAAGGACCGCCATCTGGCGATTGCGTCCGGCGACATCCAGTGCGCGGCGACCACGGTCGAGACCTGGATTTCCTGGAACGCCAATGGCGTTGCCACCAAGCAGATCTTCCAGCTCGACAAGAGCTACGGCGCCGACGGCATGGCGATGCGCAACGATGTCGCCGCGATCAAGGACCTGAAGGGCAAGACGGTCGCCGCATCCGCGCCCGGCACGGCGCCCTATTTCACGCTGGCCTGGTTGCTCAAGAAGAACGGCCTCTCGGTCAAGGACGTCACCGTGGTGAACCTGGAGCCGGCCGCGGCCGCACAGGCCTTCGTCGTCCGGCCAGAACGATGCGGCCATGACCTATGAGCCTTATCTCTCGACGGTGCGAGCGGCACCCGACAAGGGCAAGATCATCGCCACCACGCTCGATTATCCGATGATCATGGACACGTTCGGCTGCACGCCGAAATTCCTGACCGAGAATCCGAAGGCCGCGAAGGCGCTGGCCGACAGCTATTTCGAGGCGGTCGACGCCGATCGCCAAGGATCAGGCCAAGTCCTACGAGGTGATGGGCGCCGACGTGAAGCAGTCCGGCGAAGCAGTTCGGCAACTCGGCGAAATATCTGCGCTGGCAGGACAAGGCCGCCAACCAGAAGTTCTTCGCCGGCGAATTGCAGACCTTCAACAAGGAAGCCGCAGAACTGTTGCTCGAAATCGGCATCATCAAGTCGGTTCCGAAGATCGACGATCTCTTTGACGCGAGCTTCATCAAGTAGCTGCTCCGCGACACACCGATCCCCGCTTCCGATACTGGAAGCGGGACTTCCGATCAGCTCCGCCTTGAGGACATCCCGTGATACGTCCTCTGGATCCCGTGACCTCGAAGCAGCGCGTGGCCTATGGCCTTGCGTTCTTCGTCCTGTTCGTTGCCGCTGTGGGCCTGGGCAACCTTTGGCGGCTACGTCTCGAAAACGTTTCTCGCCAACCCGCTGACCATGGTGCAGGAGGGCTTGAACTCCTGACCAAGCACGGCTTCCTGTTCGACATCGGCATGACGATCTGGCGGGTGCGTCGGCGGCTTTGTGCTGGCGGCCATCATCGCCGTGCCGATCGGCGTCCTGATGGGCGCCTACAAGCCGATCGAAGCCTTCCTCGAGCCGTTCGTCTCGTTTGCGCGTTACCTGCCCGCCTCGGCCTTCATTCCGCTTCTGATCCTGTGGGCCGGCATCGGCGAACTGCAGAAGCTGCTGGTCATTTTCATCGGCTCGGTGTTCCAGATCATCCTGATGATCGCGGTCAACGTCGGCAACACCAGGCGCGACCTCGTTGAAGCCGCATACACGCTGGGGGCCAGCGACGGCGGCATCATCCGCCGCGTGTTGCTGCCCTCCTCCGCCCCCGAGATCGCGGAAATCCTTCGCCTCGTGCTGGGTTGGGCATGGACCTACGTCATCGTCGCCGAACTGATCGGTTCATCGTCGGGCATCGGCCACATGATCACCGACAGCCAGGCGCTGCTCAACACCGGCCAGATCATCTTCGGCATCATCGTCATCGGGTTGATCGGCCTCGTCTCGGATTTCCTGTTCAAGGCCTTCAACGCCTGGCTGTTTCCGTGGAGATTGGCATGACCACGCTCAGGATCGATCAGGTCTCGCGCACCTTCCCGGCACGCCAGGGCAATGCACCGACGCGGGCGCTGGAGCCGACCGATCTCAACGTCGGCAACAACGACTTCGTCACCATCCTCGGCCCGTCCGGCTGCGGAAAATCCACGCTGCTGCGTATCGTCGCCGGGCTCGACCGGCCGACCAGCGGCCGCGTCGTTCTGGACGGCCGCGAGGTGTCGGGACCCGGCGCCGATCGCGGCATGGTGTTTCAGTCCTACACCCTGTTCCCGTGGCTGACGGTGCGCGAAAACATCGCGTTCGGCCTGCGCGAGCGCGGTGTTTCCGAAGCCGAGCGCGGCAAGATCGCCGATGGGTTCATCCAGCGGGTCGGTCTGTCGGGTTTCGAAAATCACTGGCCAAAGCAACTCTCCGGCGGCATGCAGCAACGCACGGCGATTGCGCGCGCGCTCGCCAACGATCCAAAGATCCTGTTGCTCGACGAGCCGTTCGGCGCGCTGGACAATCAGACCCGCGTGCTGATGCAGGAAATGCTGCTCGGCATCTGGGAGCGCGACCAGAAGACCGTGTTGTTCGTCACCCACGATATCGAGGAGGCGATCTTCCTCGGCAGCCGCGTCATCGTCATGAGCGCCCGCCCCGGCCGCATCAAGGCCGAGATCGCGATCGATCTGCCCCACCCGCGCTCCTACAAGATCAAGACCACACCCGAATTCGTCACGCTGAAGGAACGGCTGGTCGAAGAGATCCGCGCCGAGGCATTAAAGGTGGCGGTGGATGCCTGACATGGCTCGCGCGTCGCGTCGTCCCTGAACGCAGCGGATATTGACGCGTAGTTCCGGCTCAAGTCCGCGGCATGGTCAATTGCCGGGACTCGCGTGTCTGCGCCGCGAGCCGGACCGCGGCATTGGGAGCGCCAAATCCCTGGTAATTGCGGCGCTGGACGATTTCGAAGAAAAACCGCTCGTCGAACGTGTGGGTATAGATCTGGAAGAACTCGCCGTCGCCTTCGCGGTCGTACAGGATCTGGTTGTCGCGAAGTGCGGCCATCGTCGCGGCATCGAGGTCGTATTTGGCTTCGATGTCGTCGTAGTAATTGTCGGGAATTTTCAGGAAATCGGCACCGCGCGCCCGCATGTCCGCAACCGCCGCGAAAATATCGGCGCACGAAAACGCAATATGCTGGACGCCGGAGCCGAAGAATTCGCTGATGAACCGGTTTGAAAGCGTTCGCGTCGCCGACGACCCGTTCAGGATCATCCGCAGGCCCTGATTGCCGTTGATCAGCGCCTGGGACTGTACGAGGCCGACCGGATCGGCGATCTCCATTTGCGGCAAACGCTGAAGATCGAGGATGCCGGTGTAGAACAATAGCCACGACAGCATTTCATCATACGGCATCGACTGCGAGATATGATCGACCTCCGTCAGCCGGTCGGTCGCAGCATCGCTGCTCAGCGCTTCGAAATCGGTGTCCCAGTTCTTGCCTGCCGATTCCAGAAAATACAGCAGGCTGCCGCCGACCCCCCGGATCGCCGGAATTTCGAGTTCCCCGGTCCCAACCGGAGAATAGAAGGTGTGCGCCTTCAGCGCCTCCGCGCGCGTCATGGTCTTTCCGGAATCATCGACGTCGATCGCGATGGCGCAGACGCCCGGGCCATGGGTGATGTAGTGCGAATGGGCAAAGCCGTCCGGTTCGCAGTTGATGACGAGCTCGATCTGACCCTGCGACCAGCGCTCGACGTCCTTGCTGCGATGCGAACCGGTCTTGCGAAAACCGAGCTGGCCGAACAGTGCGGACAAATTCTTGGCCTTGACTTCATCGACGGCGAATTCAACGAAACTGACGCCGCGGCTCTGCGCTTTGGTTTGCAGCCCGGCCGCCGGTGTGCCCGATGGGCTATGGGCCAGCTGGTCCTCCAGCAGGATCAGGGAGCGTAGCCCGTCGGTAGCGGTGCGGACCGCCGAGCCGGAACGGAACTGGTCGTTGAAGATCTCCAGCGACAGCGGACCGGCATAGCCGGTCGCAGCGATTGCCTCCATGAAGGCGCCCACCGGCAGATCGCCCTGGCCCGGGAAGCAGCGGAAATGCCGGCTCCAGGACAATACGTCGAGGCCGAGCTTTGGCGCATCCGCAAGCTGCACCAGGAAGATCTTGTCCGCGGGGATCGACGCCATGGCGGTCACCGGGAACCCCGGCGCCAGCGCGTGGAAACTATCGAGAATGACCCCGATCGATTTGTGGCCGGCACGGCGCACGATTTCCCAGGCGTCGCGATAATCGTTGACGTGACGCCCCCACGCCAGCGCCTCGAACCCGACACGCAGGCCGCGCGGCGCTGCCAACTCACCCAAAGCGTGAAAGTCCGCAGCCGCCCGGTCGATCCCGCCCAGCGAGGCCGGCGAAACATTGCTGCAGATCAGCAGCAAATCGGTCCCAAGCTCCTGCATCAGGTCAAACTTGTGCTGCGCGCGGGCAAAATTGCGTCCGCGCTGCGGCTCCGGCATGCCCTCGAAATCGCGAAACGGCTGGAACGCGCAAATGGCAAGCCCGAGGTCGCGGCAGAGCTGGCCGACGTCGCGGGGGCTGCCGTTGAACGTCAAAAGGTCGTTCTCGAAAATCTCGACCTCGTCGAAGCCGGCGCCGGCGATGGCGCGCAGCTTTTCATCGAGCGAACCGCTCAGCGAGACCGTGGCGATCGACCGTTTGGCCATGCGATTTGCTCCAGGATGACCCAACCGGACAGGGGCCCATATTCAAATGGGCTTGCCTTGCCCGGGCCGTCTCGTCGGCGGATTCGTCCCCCAACCTTTAATGCTGCGATAGAATTTCGCCAAGAAGCTTTTTGGCGAGGTCGCGGCGCGGGCTCCTGGCGGAGGTTTCCGGCGTATCGCCCTTCAAAACGCCTTGTAGCGGTCACGCAGATCGACGCGTCGTCCGGTCGCGGCGGCTTCCGCAATGGCGAGCGTTGCCATCAGGCTGCGCGCGCCATCCTCGACCGGTTGCAATGATGGCACCGCGCCCCGGATGACGTCGCGGAAATGATCGAGTTGCGCGACATAGGGATCGATCGAGGGCGCGTGGATGCGCTGGGCCTGGACCGGGCGGTTCCAGTCCTGCGCATCGCCTGCTTGCGTCCATTGGACGAGCCCTGGAAACTCGAGCGCGCCGCGGCGGCCCATGAAGCGATAATTGCTTTCGCCGCTGAACGGGAATTCCACGGACTCGCCCAAGCCCTGCTCCGTCGTCCAGGGAGAGACGGCGCTGTCGCTGACGAAAAACGTACCCAGCGCACCATTCTCGAATTCGATCAGCGCCGCGGCCGTATCCTCCACCGCAAAACCGCGTTGGCGGTTCGATGCGAGCGCCTCGACGGCGGCGATTTCGCCGACCGTGAAGCGCAGGAAATCGATGTCATGGATCAAATTGATCAGGATCGGCCCACCACCGGCCTCGCGCCGCCATGGCGCAGTCCCGAAATAGCCGGCCGGCTTATGCGTGGCCCAGATCGCCGACACACCGACGATATCGCCGATCCGGCCCTCGGCCAGCAGTGCCTTCAATGTCGCGACCTGCAAATGATGGCGGCGGTGATGGCCGACCAGCGATTTGATGCCGCCCTTGCGCACCTCCGCGATCAGGGCGGTCGCCGTCTCGATCGTGTCGGTGACCGGCTTCTCGATCAGGATGTCGATGCCGCGCCGCGCGCATTCGATGCCGGTCTCGGCATGAAGCTGATTGGGCGAAGCGATGATCACCGCCTGGGGCCGCGCTTCGTCGAGCAGCTGGCGATACTCCGCAAACACGCGCGTATCGGGGTACGCTGCGGCGACCGCATCGACATTGACGTCCGCGATGCCGACCAGATCGTAGTCGCGGTGCTCATCGATCTTGCGCAGATGCTTGCGTCCGATCAGCCCCGCGCCGATCACGCCGATAGCGATACGGCTCATTTCACTTCCTGTACGGGAACGACCACTCAGCGCCGCTGGTTGTAGACGTCGACGAACACGGCGCCGAGCAGCACCAGGCCCTTGATGACCTGCTGGTAGTCGATGCCGATGCCGAGGATCGACATGCCGTTGTTCATCACGCCCATGACGAAGGCGCCGATCACCGCGCCCATCACCTTGCCGACGCCGCCCGAGGCCGAGGCGCCGCCGATGAAGCAGGCGGCGATGACGTCGAGCTCGAAGCCGAGGCCGGCCTTCGGCGTCGCGGTGTTGAGGCGCGCCGCGAACACCAGGCCGGCCAGCGCGGCCAGCACGCCCATGTTGACGAAGGTGAAGAAGGTCAGCCGCTCGGTCTTGATGCCCGACAGCCGCGCCGCCTTCTCGTTGCCGCCCAGCGCGTAGATGCGCCGGCCGATCGTCGTGCGCGCTGGTGACGAAGTCGTAGAGCGCGATCAGCACGACCATGATGATCAGCACGTTCGGCAGGCCCCGGTACGAGGCGAGCAGATAGCTGAGCAGACATGACCACGGCGAACAGCACCGCGTTCTTGCGCAAAGAAGCCGGTCGGCTCGGCCTCGACGCCATGGCTGGCGCGCCGGGCGCGGGTCCTGACGCTGACATAGACCAGCACCGAGCGCCGATCATCGCGCCGATCAGCGAGCGAGCGTCGGGTCGAAGCGCGCCGCCGCCGGGAAACACGTCCGGAATGAAGCCCGAGCTGAAAGCTCTGGAAGTGTCGCCGGAAACGGCCCGACCGACTGGCCCTGCAGCAGCGCCAGCGCCAGGCCCTTGAACACCAGCATGCCGGCCAGCGTGACGATGAAGGACGGGATCCGGAAGTAGGCGACCCAATAGCCCTGCGCCGCGCCGATCAGCGCCGCCGAGCAGCGAGGCAGACAATGCGTGGCCGGGACGAAGTGCACATCATAGGCGCACCATCAGCACGGCCGCGAGCGCGCCGATGAAGCCGCACACCGAGCCGACCGACAGGTCGATGTGGCCGGCGACGATCACCAGCAGCATGCCCAGCGCCATGATGACGATGTAGCTGTTCTGCAGCACCAGGTTGGTCAGGTTGAGCGGCTGCAGCAGCGTGCCGTCGGTCATGAACTGGAAGAACACCATGATCGCGACCAGCGACATCAGCATGCCGTATTCGCGCAGGTTGCTGCTTGCAGGAAATGCCCGCATGCGCTGCGTCGTCAGGCGCGTTGCGCTCTGGTCGCAGGATGGTCTGTCTCGCATTGCTGTCGCCTTTTATTGTGCTGCCCGCTTGCACGATTGCGCGCATGATCTTCTCCTGCGTCGCCTCGGCCCGGTCGGAATTCGCCGACGAAGCGCCCCTTCGTTCATGACGTAGATGCGGTCGCACATGCCGAGCAGCTCCGGCATTTCCGACGAGATCATGAGAACGGCTTTGCCCTCCTCGGCGAGCTCGGCGATGATGGTGTAGATCTCGTACTTGGCGCCGACGTCGATGCCGCGCGTCGGCTCGTCGAGGATCAGCACCTCCGGATCGGCGAACAGCCATTTGGACAGCACCACCTTCTGCTGGTTGCCGCCCGACAGATTGACGGTCTTCTGAAAGACGCTGGAGCAGCGGATGCGCAGCTTGCCGCGGTAGTCGTTGGCGACCCGCAGACTCCCGCCGCTCGTCGATCACGCCGCGCTGGATACGACACCGTCGAGATTGGCCAGGGTGATGTTGCTGCGTGATGTCGTCGTCCAGCACGCAGGCCGAGCTCTTGCGGTCCTCGGTGACGTAGGCCAAGCCCGTGCGTCGATCGCCTTGCGCACGGTCGCAGACATCGACCTCGCTTGCCGTCCATGCAGCGCACTGCCGCTGATCCTGCGGCCGTAGGAGCGGCCGAACACGCTCATCGCGAGTTCGGTGCGGCCGGCGCCCATCAGGCCGGCGATGCCGACGATCTCGCCGCGTGCGGACGCTGAGGTTCGACGCCCTTGATCACCTGCGCGGTCGGCATGCAGCGGATGATAGACCGGCCAGTTCTCGCACCTCGAACACCATCTCGCCGATCTTCGGCTCGCGCGTGGGGATAGCGGTCCGCCATCTCGCGGCCGACCATCGCGCTGATGATGCGGTCTTCGCTCGACGCCGCCGTCCTGGCAGTCGAGCGTCTCGACGGTGCGGCCGTCGCGCAGCACGGTGATCGAGTCGGCGACCTTGGCGACCTCGTTGAGCTTGTGCGAGATCAGGATGAGGCGATGCCCTGGGCGCTTGAAGCTCGAGCAGCAGGTCGAGCAGCGCGTCGCTGTCGCTTTCGTTCAGGCTCGCGGTCGGCTCGTCGAGGATCAGCAGCTTCACCTCCTTGGACAGCGCCTTGGCGATCTCGACCAGCTGCTGCTTGCCGACGCCGAGGTCGGTGATCAGCGTGTCCGGCGCTTCGCTCAGGCCCACCTTCGCCAGCAGCTGCTGCGTGCGCTGTAGCCGCGTCGCCAGTCGATACGCCGAACCGCGCCGGCTCGTTGCCGAGGAAGATGTTCTCGGCGATCGACAGCAGCGGCACCAGCGCCAGTTCCTGGTGGATGATGATGATGCCGAGCGCCTCGCTGTCGTCGATGCGCGTGAAGTGGCGCTCCTGCCCCTCAAAGATGATCTGCCGTCGTAGTCGCCGTGCGGGTAGACGCCGCTCAGCACCTTCATCAGCGTCGACTTGCCGGCGCCGTTCTCGCCGACCACGGCGTGGATCTCGCCTGCCTGAACCGCGAGGTTGACGTCGTCAGCGCTTCACGCCGGGAACGTCTTGGTGATGCCGCGCATCTCGAGCAGGGTCGTCATTCGGTTTCCCCGAACATGATGTCATCGGGCCGCGGCTTGGCGACCCGATGACGGCTCTTTCCCCGGCGGCAGCGATGGGAATCGCTGCCGCGCCTGGTCCTGCCTCACTTGATCTGGGCCTTCCTTGTAGTAGCCGCTGTCGACCAGGATCTGCTTCCAGTTCGACTTGTCGACGCCGACCGGCTTCAGCAGGTAGGACGGCACGACCTTGACGCCGTTGTTGTAGGTCTTGGTGTCGTTGACTCCGGGTCTTGCCGCCCAGCACCGCGTCGACCATGTCGACCGTCACCTTGGCCAGCTCGCGCGTGTCCTTGAACACCGTCGAGTACTGCTCGCCGCGGAGGATCGACTTGACCGACGGCACTTCGGCGTCCTGGCCGGTGACGATCGGGCAGGCTGCTGCCGCGTGCCGTAGCCCACGCCCTTGAGCGACGACAGGATGCCGATCGACAGGCCGTCGTAGGGCGACAGCACGGCGTCGACCTTCTTGCGTGGCGTAGTAGGCCGACAGCAGGTTGTCCATGCGCGCCTGCGCCACGGCGCCGTCCCAGCGCAGCGTGCCGACCTTGTCCATGCCCATCTGCTTGCTGCGCACGACGAGCTTGCCGCTGTCGATGTAGGGCTTCAGCACCGACATCGCGCCGTCGTAGAAGAAGAAGGCGTTGTTGTCGTCGGGCGAGCCGCCGAACAGCTCGATGTTGAACGGGCCCTTGCCTTCCTTCAGTCCGAGCCCGTCGACGATCGAACTGCGCCTGCAGCACGCCGACCTGGAAGTTGTCGAAGGTGGCGTAGTAGTCGACGTTCTTCGAACCGCGGATCAGGCGGTCGTAGGCGATGACCTTGATGCCCTTGTCGGCCGCCTTCTGCAGCGCGTCGGACAGCGTGGTGCCGTCGATCGCGGCGATCACCAGCACCTTGGCGCCCTTGGTGATCATGTTCTCGATCTGCGCGAGCTGGTTCGGAATGTCGTCGTCGGCGTATTGCAGGTCGGTCTTGTAGCCCTTCTCCTTCAGCACCTTGACCATGTTGTCGCCGTCGGCGATCCAGCGCGCCGACGACTTGGTCGGCATCGCGATGCCGACGGTGCCCTTGTCCTGTGCGAGTACGGGTCCCGCGAGGGCCACCGCACCGAGCAGGACGGCGGATAGGGTAGTCTTGATCAACTTCATGTTTCGCTCCCAGAGTGTTGAGCCGTAGTCGCCGCGTTGTTGCGGTTTGGTGTTGGCGCCGGTTGAGTACCGGCGCATCGTCGGGCCCATCCGGCCGACGGAAACGGATGATCGATCACAGCTTGCAGTTGTGCAAGCCTCATGAAGACTGACACGCAATCGTGCGAGACGGCCGGTCATGGCAGGTCGAGCCTGATGCGAGGTTCCGGCCGCCCACCTGCGCCGACGTCGAGAATGAAGGTTTGGCCATGGTGCGGATCGGCCATCTTGGCCTCGGCGTCCATGCCCTGCCAGGCCGTGGTGACCAGCAGCTGATCAAAATTGCGGCCGACAAACACCGGGCAGCTTGCCTGCTTGGCCGGAACCCTGACGGTGCGGACACGATTACCTTCGGGCGAATAGGCGTCGACGCAGGATCCACCCCAGCGCGCGTTCCAGATCAATCCTTCGGCATCGACCACAGCGCCGTCGAGGCCACCCACTCCGCCGCGATGGTCGAACAGCGGCGACGGGTCGCCGGTCGGCAGGCCGGTCGCAGGATCAATCGCGACGCGATGCAGGATCGCCTCCTTGGTGTCGGTGAAATAGGCGGTTGCGCCATCGGGCGAGAAGCAGATTGCATTCGGGATGCTGACGTTGGCATAGAGCCGGCGCAGCTCGCCGCCGCCAAAATGATAGATCGCGCCCGCACCCTTTTCGGCCTTGCGGCCCATGGTCCCGATCCAGAGCGCACCGCTGGCGTGGACCCGGCCATCGTTGGAACGCGTCGCCGGATTGTCCGCTTCAAGGTCAATTTGAAGCGTAAGGCGGCCATCCGCGATGTCGCGGATATAGAGGCCATTTTCGGTCGCAAGCAGCTGGCGCCGGTCGTCGATGAACGCAACGACGCTCGCCATCATCGGCAGCGCGTGTTCGGTCACCACGCCGGACGCAAGGTCGGCCTGCAACAGCGTGCGTTCGACGATGTCGAACCACCATGCGGTGTCGGTCGCCGGATCATAGGTGCAGCCCTCACCGAGATGGCAATGCCGATCGCTTAAGGTTTTGGTTTCGACTTCTTCCACGCGGTCTCCCCTGTCCTTCTCAGTTCGTGGAAAATCGATAGAGCGAGACGTGGCGATAGGTCTGTCCGGGATCGAGCCGCGCGGACGGAAAGTCCGGACGGTTCGGCGTGTTCGGATAGACCTGCGGCTCGAGGCAGAGCGCGTCGTACTTGCGGTGGGCGCGGCCATATTTGCCGGTCACGGTGCCGTCGAGGAAATTGCCGCCATAGAATTGAACGCCGGGCTGATTGGTCCAGAGTTCGAGCACCCTGCCTGAGCCCGGATCTTCCACGCGCGCGGCAAAGCGCGGTTCGGCGACGGCGCCGCCGCGCAGGCAGTAATTGTGATCGTAGCCCTGCCGGATCCGAAGTTGCTCGTCCACATCGTGCAATCGGGTGCCGACGGGGTGCGCCTCACGAAAATCGAACGGCGTTCCCTCGACCTTTGCGGTGCGCCCAGGGGAATGCCGCCCGGGCTCACCGGCAAATAATCGTCGGCTGCGATCGTCATGCGGTGGTCGAGAACACCGCCGTCGGTCTCGACACCGGCGAGATTGAAGAAGCTGTGATTGGTCAGATTGATGACGGTCGGCTTGTCGGTCACCGCAGTCATTTCCATCGCAAGCTCGGTGCCGCCAGAGATGCGGTAGGTGATGTCGGTCTTGAGTTGGCCGGGGTACCCCTCCTCGCCATCCGCACTGACATAGGACATCGTGACAAAGGGCGCGGGGCTGTCGCCGATAGCCGTGATGGTCCAGGCCTTGCGGTCGAAACCGGCCAGTCCGCCATGCAGGGCGTTGGCGCCGTCATTGGTCGGCAACTGGAAGCGCCTTGCCGTCGAGCTCGAACGTACCGTTGGCGATCCGGTTGGCGTAGCGCCCGACGGTCGCGCCAAGGAAACGGCGCAGCGCGACATAACCGTCGAGATCATCGCGGCCGAGGACGACATCGGCGAGACGGCCTTGTCGATCCGGTGCGAGGATCGACAGAATGACGGCGCCGTAGGTAATGATACCGACCTCGAATCCCTTGTCGCCACGCAATTTCACGACTTCGATCGCGGTGCCGTCGGGCAGATGCCCGAACGGCGCGCGGGTCACTTTCGATTTATCCGGCTGCGACATGCTCAATCCTCGATGAATGGCTCGACGTCATGGCGCCGGCCGAGCATGAAAGCGTCAGCAACATGGACCAGCGGCGACAAATCGACGTCCGAACTCACGATTGGCAATCAGCTCGACGAAGCGCCGATAGATCTTGCGATACTCCGCCTTCTTCTCGTCGACAAGGGTGCGGCCGTCATGGTCGAGGCGGCGGCCGCCGGATGAGAGTTTCAACAGCCCGACATCGGTGTCGACGCTGATATCCCATGTCTGCGGACCGGTCTGTCGAAAATCGAATTCGGCCCGGATCGGCACGCCCGTCACGTCAGAGAAGGTGAGATCGGCGGCAATCGGCGCCGCGCAATTGCTCGGAAACGACAGCTCCGCCGCGGTCAGGAAGAACGGCCGCGGCATAATGCGGGTCAGGATCGAGAGCGCGTTGATGCCGGGATCGAACACACCAAGTCCACCCGGCTCCCAGATCCAGGTCTGACCGGGGTGCCAGACCCTGACGTCTTCCTTCCATTCGACCAGGACCGACTTGATCTGGCGGTTGCTTAGAAAACTGCGCGCCGGTTCGACGGCCGGAGCAAACCTCGAATGCCAGGTCGCAAACAGCGTGCGTCCACCTTCCCGCGCCGCCGCCACCAGCGGCTCAAGTTCACTGACAGTCGCCCCCGGCGGCTTTTCGAGCAGCACATGCTTGCCGGCCTTCAACGCGGCGGCCGCCTGCGCATGGCGCACCTGAGGCGGCGCACATAGCGCAACGGCATCGATGTCACGTCCATCGGCCAGCAACTGATCGAGCGTCGCGAAATGCGCAATGCCGTCGATGGAAGCATTGCGGCTCGCGATCGCGGTTAGCTCGATGCCTTCGGTAGCCGATATCGACGGGATATGCTGATCCCTGGCGATCTTGCCGAGGCCGACGATGGCAAGGCGGATGGCTGTCATAGGCTCACTTGCCCCATCGCAGCACGAGCGGACCGAGCGCTTTCGCGATTTCGATAAGCCCCGCGCGCGCGGCCGGATGCAGCGGCTGGAGCGGAAGCCGGACGGTGTCGTGCTTGATGACGCCGCCCTCCTTCATCAGCGCCTTGCATGCGATCAGGCCGCACTGGCGGTTTTCATAATTGATCAGCGGCAGCCAGCGTTCATAGGCGGCAGCGGCCTCGGCGCGGCGGCCGGCGAAATACGGATCGGTGATCTGGCGGATGCCGTCGGGATATCCACCGCCGGTCATGGCCCCGGTTGCGCCGGCATCGAGGTCGGCCATCAGCGTGATCGCCTCCTCGCCGTCCCACGGGCCTTCGATCGCCTCGCCGCCGAGCGCAATCAGCTCGCGCAGCTTGGCGGCTGCCTGCGGCGTCTCGATCTTGAAATAGGCGATGTTCTTGAGCTCACGCGCCATGCGGGCGAGGAACGGGGCCGACAGCGGCGTTCCCGCCACCGGCGCATCCTGGATCATGATCGGAATCGAGATCGCATCCGAAACGGTGCGGTAGAATTCGTAGATCGCATTTTCTCCGACCCGGATGGTGGCGCCGTGATAGGGCGGCATCACCATCACCATGGCCGCACCCGCCTGCTCCGCCCGCCGCGAGCGTTCGGCGCAAATATGCGAGGCAAAATGCGTCGTCGTGACGATGACAGGCACCCGGCCGCCGACATGCCCGAGCACGGCGTCGAGCACGGTATCGCGCTCGGCATCGGTCAGCACGAACTGCTCGGAAAAATTGGCAAGGATGCACAGCCCGTGCGAGCCGGCGTCGATCATAAAGTCGACGGCACGTTTCTGGCCGTCGAGATCAAGCCGGCCCTCGCCGTCGAACACCGTGGGCACGACGGGAAAGACGCCCTTATAGGGCCGTAGAGCGCTGGAAGCTGCCATGACCATCTCCGTTTTCGTCTTAACCTGCCGCGCCGTGGCGGCGCAGGCCGTTGAAGATAACTTCCTTCATCGCAGCCGAAGCCGCCTCGGCGTCCCGCTCGGCGATTGCGTCGACAATCCGTTCATGCGCGGAGATAGAGCGCTCGCGCTCCTGCTCGTCAGTCGGCGCGCTCAGCCGGAACGACGCGCGCAACGCGGCCTCGATCACGGCGCCGATCGATCTCATGAACGGATTGGCGGAAGTGGTGGCGACATCAAGGTGGAGCCGAAGATCCGCGTCGGCGAATTCGATGCTGTCGGATGGGAAGAGGCGCATCCTGGCGATGCTGTCACGCAGAACCGGAATGGCGTCGTCCGTCCGCCGTTCGGCGGCAAGTGCTGCGGCACGCGGCTCTACGGCGAGGCGGATGTCGGCGAGATCGCGAAGGAACAACTTGTCGATGCCGGCCTCGAGATGCCAGCCGAGAACGTCGACGTCGAACATGTTCCAGGCCGAACGTTTCCTGACCCGCGTTCCGACCCCCGCCTTGGCGTTGAGCAGTCCCTTGGCCGACAGCGTCTTGATGCTTTCGCGCAATACAGTCCGCGAGACATTGAACATCGCCGTCAACTCGGCATCGCGCGGCAGCGGCGTACCTTCAGCGTAACGGCCAACGATGATGTCGATCCCGATGGTGCGTGTCACTTCCAGCTGGCTGGAATGGCCGCGGCCTGGCGGAATCACGACGAGATTGGAGCTCATGGCGCTTAGGCGACCGGGCGGCCGGCTATTCGCGATGGATTTTGCTGGAAGGATTCATTGCCGGTTTCGCTCCCTAACTGTTACGGACAGCGTCCTGCCTCTTCGGGCCGGATCAAGCTGACGGGGAGTTCATGCCATATCGTGGAATTCTTGTATAGAAGATTATCATATTAGTATGACTAATTCGCCGGATCCCCCACCCCAGATATTGCGTTTCCAGGTGGTGCGAGGCCCAATTTTCTACGGTGCATGGGGTTGTTTTCGTAGTTTTAAGTCCACGAGGTCCGCCGAAACTCGGCGAACCTCGACTGTCCGTCAAAACGTGGATGGCAACGTCGAGCCGTCCAAGCCCGACGCCGCCACCGAAATCACTCCCAGGCCCATTCCGTGAAGTCGTTGGCGTACAGCGGAACCTGGCTCCACAAACCTTTCAACTTCTTGTTGGCGATCGTGATCAGTTGCGGCTGATACAGGAAACCGGCGGCGGCATCGGTCGCGAGCATGCGCTGGGCGTCACCCAGCAGCTTGGCGCGATCGGCGTCGTTGGCGGCTTCCGTGATCTTCTTGTAGAGCGCGTTGAAGGCCTCCGACTTGTAGCCGGTGTAATAATTGTCCTCGGTGTATTTCACGAGATCGAACGGCTCGACATGGGAGACGATGGTGAGATCGTAGTTTTGCGGTCCGGTCGTGTTGAACACGCCCGACAGCCATTGCGCCCATTCCAGATTCTCGATCTTCGCAACGATGCCGACCTTGGCAAGCTGCGCTGCCAGCACCTCGCCGCCCTGCCGGGCATAGGCCGGCGGCGGAAGTTTCAGGGTGACTTCCAGCGGCGTGGTCACGCCGGCTTCGGCGAGCAGTTTCTTTGCTTTTTCCGGATCGAAGGGATTGATGTCGGTCGTATCGACGTAGCCGAGCCCGCCCGGCGCGTAGAAGCTGCCGATCGGCACGCCGAAACCGTCGGCGGCTCCTTCGATCATGGCTTTCCGGTCGATCGCGGCGAGGACCGCACGCCGCACGCGCACATCGTCGAACGGTTTCTTCTTGTTGTTGATGGTGACGATGGTTTTCGCCCGCGAACCGCCGAGCAGCACGTTGAAGCGCGGATCGGCCTTGAATTGCGCGAGGCTGCGCGCGGCGGCGACGCGCGGGAAGGCATCGACGTCGCCCGACAGCAATGACGCCACCTGCGCCGACGGATCGCTGATGAAGCGGATCGTGACCTTGCTGAGCTTGATCGCCGCGGCATTGCGATAGTCCGGCCATTTCGCCAGCGTGATCGACGAGCCCTTGGCCCAGGCGGCAACCGTGTACGGCCCGCTGCCAACCGGCTTGGTGCCGTTGGTATCCACGCTCTTCGGTTCGACGATCGAGGCAGGCGCCTGCCCGAGCAGGAAGGGCAGGTTCGGCTCCGGGTTCTTCATCGTGACCACGACGGTGTCGGCGTCCGGCGTGGCGATCCCGACTGATGCTCTGGAACAGGCTCTTGTCCTTGTTGGTGCTGGCGGGAGCCGCCGACCGCTCGAACGAGAACTTCACCGTCTCGGAGCTCAGCGGTTCACCGTTCTGGAACTTGACGCCCTTGCGCAGCTTGAAGGTGTAGGTCTTGAGGTCCGGCGACGCTGTCCAGCTTTCAGCCAGCAAAGGCGCGGTGGTGCCGTCTTCCTTTACCTTGGTCAGGGTCTCATACACGTTATAGAGCGTGACCTCGGCAATGGCTGCCGCCGCACCGCTGGTCGGATCGAGGCCGGGCGGCTCCAGCGCCATCGCCATCACGACGCTGTCTTTCTTGCCCTGCGCGGCCACCGGTTGCGGCAGCAGGGAAAGCGCGACGAAACCGGCCGCGGCAATCAAAGCGAATTTTCTGGACATGCAAACGCTCCTGAACGGGACGGACCGAAGGGGCCGCCAAACCTTAATCCTGCGTTACCCTATCACGCTTCGCCGCCAAGGGGAGATAGCGCCATGATTGTCTCGGCATGGTGGCATGCGGCGGAATGGCCCGGCCCGACGCTGCGCGCCACGGGGGCTACCGCACGGCAATGTGCGTCGGCATGGGGGCATCTTGCGGCGTAGGCGCAGCCCGTTGCGCCCACAGATTGCGACGCGACGATTTGTGTGCCGCGGCGCCGCTGGCGGCCCGGACGGGTGCGCGGCACGGCCTCGAGCAGCGCGCGGGTATAGGGATGCGCACAGTGGTTCAGCAGATCTTCCGGGGTGCCCTGCTCCACGATACGCCCGAGATAGATCACGGCGATCTCGTCGCAGAGATATTCCACCACGGCGAGGTCGTGGCTGATCAGGACATAGCTCAGTCCGAATTCGTCCTGCAGGTCTTCCAGCAGATTGAGCACCTGCGCCTGCACCGAGACGTCGAGCGCGCTGACCGGCTCGTCGGCGACGATCAGTTTTGGCTGCGTGATCAAGGCGCGCGCGATCGCAATGCGCTGCCGCTGGCCGCCGGAGAATTCGTGCGGGAACTTGTCCATGTCGGCGTCGCGCAGACCGACCTGCTTCAGCACCGCCGCGACCCGGGCGCGCTGTTCGGCTCGATCGACATTGCCGATCGCGGTCAGCGGTTCGGCGACGATCCGCGCCACCATCTGGCGCGGATCGAGCGACCCATAGGGATCCTGGAACACCATCTGGAAATCGCGCCGGGCGCGGCGAAGTTCACCGGCCGGCAGCCGGTGCAGGTCGCGCCCGAGCAACCGTACCGAGCCCGAGGTCGGCGTCTCCAGCGCCATCACCGCGCGCGCCAGCGTGGACTTGCCGGAACCGGATTCGCCGACCACGCCGAGACTTTTGCCCGGCCGCGAGTTGCACGCTGACGCCGTTGAGCGCCAGCACCTGCGCGCCCGGCCGGAACAGGTTTTCGCGCGGCAGCGTGTAGCGCTGCACGAGGTCGTCGACTTCGAGCAGCGGCGGTTGCCGCGCAATATCAGCTGATGTCGTCGTGCTCATGCGGTCACGGCCCCGATCCGATTGCGCCATCGAAACGTCGGTCCGCAGGCAGCGCACGGTGTGATCGGTATTGACTGAGACGGCTGCCGGAAACGTCGCCCGGCAGCGCGCTTCGGCGATTTCGCAGCGGTCGGCAAAGGCGCAACCGGCGGGAGATCGACGAGTTCAGGCACGGTACCGGGGATGGTCTGCAGGCGCGTCCCCTTGGTGGCGCCGAGTTTCGGTCGCGCGCGGAACAGGCCCTGGCTGTAGGGATGGCCGAGGCCTGCGAACAGCGTTTCGCTGCTGCCGTTCTCCACCACGGTGCCGCCATACATCACCATCATGCGCTGCGACGTTTTCGGCGATGACGCCGAGATCGTGGGAAATCAGGATCATCGACATGCCGCGCTCGGCCACGAGATCGGCGATCAAATCGAGGATCTGCCCCTGGATGGTGACGTCGAGCGCCGTGGTCGGCTCGTCCGCAATCAACAGATCCGGCTCGCAGGCCAGCGCCATGGCGATGGTGATGCGCTGGCGCTGGCCGCCGGAAAACTGGTGCGGATAGGCGTCGACCCGCTTCGCGGCATCGGGAAGACCGACGCGGTCGAGCAACGCAATCGCTTCGCTGCGCGCCTGCGACGCCGAAAAGCCCTTGTGCCGGCGCAACGGTTCGGCGATCTGGCGGCCGATCGTGTGCATCGGATTGAGCGCCGTCATCGGCTCCTGAAAGATCATGCTGACGCGGTTGCCGCGCAGCTTGCAGTAGTCGGAATTCGGCAAGGCCGACCAGTTCCTGCCCGTCGAGCCGGACGCTGCCGCTGATCACGGCGCTGTCCGGCAACAGCCCCATCAGCGCCATCGCGGTCACCGACTTGCCGCAACCGGATTCTCCGATCAGGCCGAGCGTCTCGCCGCGCGCCAGCGAAAAGCTGACGCCGCGCACGGCATCGGCCGGGCCACGGCTGGTATTGAGCCGGACGCGCAAATTCTCGACTTCGATCAGCGGTGTCTTGTCGCTCATCACCGCTCCCGCGCCAGCCGCGGATCGAACAGATCCCGCAAGCCCGTCGCCCAACAGATTGAGTCCCAGCACCGCGGTCGCGATCGCACAGACCCGGATAGACCGCGAGCATCGGCGACTGAAACAGCAGGCTCTGCGCGTCGTTGAGCATCCGGCCCCAGGACGGTTGCGGCGGCTGGGTGCCGAGGCCGAGATAGGACAGTGCCGCCTCCGCCAGGATCGCGGTCGCGAACTGGATCGTCGCCTGCACGATCAGGATCGAGAGGATATTGGGCAGCACGTGCTCGATGGTGATGCGGAATTTGCCCTTGCCGGACGCCCGCGCCGCCAGCACGAATTCGCGCGCCCAGATCGCGTTGGCGGATCCGCGGGTGATGCGCACGAAAATCGGAATCTGGAAGATGCCGATCGCGGTGATCGACGTCACCATGCCCGGCCCCGCCACCGCGGCCAGCATGATCGCCGAGAGCAGCGCCGGAAACGCAAAGGTGAAATCGGAAAGCCGCATGATCACCTCTTCGACCCATCCCTTGCGGGCGGCCGCCAGCAGCCCGATCGAGGCGCCGAGCGACAGACCGATGCCTACCGCAATGATGCCGACCACGATCGAGGTCCGGGCGCCGACCAGCAGCAGCGAGACGATGTCGCGGCCCAGCATGTCGGTGCCGAGCCAGTGCGCCGACGAAGGCGGATTGAGCTTGTGCGCCATGTCGATCTCGTAGGCCGACCACGGCGTCCACAATAGCGACAGCAGCGCCGCCGCGATCACCAGCAGCGTGAGCACGCCGCCGACCATGAAACTGCGGTGGCGAAGCGCGCGCTGCCAAAAGCCTGCTGGCCGGTGCAGAGGGACGCGACGCTCAAGCGGCATCGCTGTCGCAGGCTGAATGCCGCTCATAGTTCGCTCGCCTTGATGCGGGGATCGATCACGGCATAGAGCACGTCGACCACGAAATTGACGATCACGACCATCGCCGCCAGCAGCATCACGCAATTGCGGACCACGATGAGGTCGCGGTTGGCGATCGACTGGAAGATCAGCCGCCCGAGGCCGGGCAGATAGAACACGTTTTCGATCACGATGGTGCCGGCGAGCAGATTGGCGAATTGCAGCCCCATCACCGTCATGACCGGGATCATGGCGTTGCGCAGCACGTGCCCCCACAGCACCTGTCGCCGGGTCAGGCCCTTTGCGCGCGCCGTGCGGACGAAATCTTCGCGCAGCACTTCGAGCACGGCCGAGCGCGTGACGCGCGCCAGGATCGCGGCCTGCACCACCGCGAGCGAAATCGCCGGCAGCAGCAGCGAACGGATGCCGGCGAAGATGCCCTCGCCCCATCCGGCAAAACCGCCGGCCGACAGCCATTGCAGCTTCACCGAGAACAGCAGGATCAAGCAGGATGGCGAACCAGAAATTCGGGATCGCGATGCCGAACTGCGTCATCGCCATCACGCCGACGTCACCGATCTTGTTGTGATTGGCGGCGGTGTAGACGCCGGCGGCGAGCGCCAGCACCACCGTCAGAAGCATCGCCATGACGGCCAGCGGAATGGTCAGCACCAGCCGCTCGGCGATCAATTCCGCCACCGGCGTGCCATAGGAATAGCTGTTGCCGAGATCGCCGACCAACAGCCCGCCGATCCAGTGCAGATAGCGCACGGCCAGCGGCTGATCGAGCCCGAGCTTGATCGGTCATCGCGCGGAGCGCTTCGGGCGAGGAATCGGCACCCATCAGCATCTCGGCGGCGTTACCCGGCAGCGCATCGAGCACCAGGAAGATGATCACCGAGGCGCCCGCCAGCGTCGCAAGCAGGGTCAGGAGGCGTCGGAGAATGAAGACGCTCACGCGCCGCTTCCCCTCGCGCCGTCCTCAAGTAGACCAAATCGCTTCACTGATCATCCGATCTTTGGAAACAGCATTCAATAGCCTTCCGCAAGGTTCCGGCATGCCGATTCTCACGCCACAGCTAGTGGCAAGACCGGCCAGCGGTCGAGCGAATTCTGCGCGGCTTCGAACAGCGCACAGACCCGCAGCAATTCGGCGTCGCCACGAAATTGCCCGACCAGCTGCAGGCCGATCGGCAGCCCGTCAGCTGCCGAAGCCGCAGGGCATGCTCACCGCCGGATGTCCGGTCATGTTGAAGGGCATGGTCCAGGGAAACCAGTTCGGGCGGACGTTGTCGAATACTTCACCGTCGATCTCGATGGTACCGAACAGATCCTGCTCGATCGGCAGCGCGGTTCGCGTGATCGTCGGCATCACCAGCAGATCGGCGCGCTGCCAGCAGCGATTGCACCCGCCGGAACAGGACGGTGCGGTCGAACATCGCCTGCTGGTAGTCGACGCCGCTGATCCTCTGCGCCAGCGCCAGCTGCTTGAGGAAGGTTTCGCTCAATTCGCCCGGATGCTCGGCCGCGAGCTTTTCAAAGCGCGTTCGCCAGACGGTGTGATTGATCGCGCGCCAGATCGGCTCGACGTCAAAGCCATCGCCGGGCATTTCCTCGAGTTCGGCGCCGAGCGCTTCGAGCGTTTTCAGGCTGGCCCGGAACGCCGCCGCAACATCGGCGGAAACCTTGCGGCCCGGCGGCGCGAGGCAGAACAGGATTTTTTTCCCGCTGAGGTCGCCATGCGGCGAGGCATCGCCGATGAAATCGCGCGCGGGAATTCCGATCGACCAGGGGTCGGAGGCATCCTCGCCGGCCATGACCTGCATCATCAGCGCGGTGTCGGCGACCGTGCGCGTCATCGGCGTGACATAGGTCTGGTTGCCGAAGGCGTCCTGCACCTGGCTGTGCGGAATCACGCCATTGCTCTGCTTCAGCCCGACCACGCCGTTGCAGGCGGCCGGAATGCGGGTCGAACCGCCGCCATCGGTTGCGACCGCAAGCGGCGCAATGCCGCTCGCGACCGCCACCGCCGCGCCGCCGCTGGAGCCGCCGCTCGAGCGCTCCGCGCTCCAGGCGTTGCGGGTGCGGCCGAACAAGCGGCGAATCGGTCAGGCATTTGCTGCCGAATTCCGGCGTCGTGGTCTTGCCGATCAGGATCGCACCCGCCGCGCGCAACCGCGCCACGGCCACGGCGTCATGGTCGGGGACGTTGTCCTTGTACGGAATGGCCCCGAAGGTCGTGCGGACGCCCTTGGTGTTGACGATGTCCTTGACGGTGAACGGGATGCCTTCCAGCAGCCGAAGCGGCTCGCCGGCCATGATCCTGCGTTCGGCATCCTTCGCCTGAGCCAGCGCCTCGTCCGCACAGAGCGTGATGAAGCAATTCAGTTCAGGCTGTAATCGCTCCGCTCGCGCGAGCACGGCGCTTGTGACTTCGAGCGGCGAAATCTCCTTGCGACCAATGCGCCGTCGCAGGTCGGCGGCGGAGAGGAAGCAGAGATCGTCGCTCATCTTCAAACCACTTCCTCACACATCCGACCCGGCCAGCCGGGCTTCGATCCGGCCGCGTCAAGCGATTGCACCGGATCGGCGATTGACAGCAAGAATGACACTCTTGTTAACTCGCAGTCCAATACGAATTTTGCGACCAACCCATACGGTTTCGGTATGCCTATGGATCTCCGCCGGCTTCGCTACTTCGTTGCCGTGGCCGAAGAGCGCAGCGTCGGCCGGGCCGCCGAACGGCTGCGCATGGCGCAACCGCCGCTGTCGGTCCAGATCCGAAAGCTCGAGGCCGAAATCGGCGCGCCGCTGTTCCGTCGCGGCACGCGCGGAATGGAATTGACCGAGGCCGGTCAGGCCCTGTTGTCGCGGGCGAGCGAGGCGCTCGCTCTCGCCGCGGAGGGCGCCGAAGCTGCGCGCGCCGTGGCGGCAGGACGCCGGGGAAGGCTGTCGGTCGGCTACATGTTCGTCCTGGCGCACGCCGTTTTGCCAAAACTCGTTCCGGAGCTGCGTCGTTCCCTGCCGGGCGTGGAGCTTGAATTCGTCGAGCTGAGCGGGTCGACGCGCGAGGCCCGGCTACTCGATCGCACCGTGACGGCGGCCTTGTGCATGCCGGCAATTCACCATCCCGAGATCCAGGTGACCCAGGTCGGCACGCAGCCCTTGATGCTCGTCGTGCCAGCCCGTTCGCCGCTCGCCCGCCTGACCGCCGTGCCGGTGAGCAAGTTGCAGGGGCGTCCGCTCATTGCGCTACCTAGACCGGGCGAAGAACCGGCCTCTTCCGCCGTGGCGGCCCTGCTCCGCCGGCATCAGGTCAGCATGCCGATCGTCGGCCGGGTTGAAACCGCGCATTCGGCAATAAGTCTCGTGCTGGCCGGCGAAGGTCTTGCGATCCTTCCCGCTTGCGCGGAACTCGGATCGCCGCGCGGTGTGGTCTTCAGGCCTTTCTCGGACGCGGCGGACACCATCGAAATTGCCGTTTGCTGGCGGCGGGATTCACTCAGTCCGCTCATTCGAAACTTCCTCAAATGCGCCGAGAAAGTCGTTGGACGAATGTGATCGCCGCGTCGTATTGCCCTGCAACATGAGCGCCTGTCGTCGAATCTGATGCCCGGGGTCAGACTAAACGCCACGTGGCGTATGCGGCGCCGAGATGCTTATATCCGGCATCAAGCGGTCTCAAAAAAAGAAGACCGAGCCATAGGGAGAGCAAATTGTCCGATAGCAACAAAAGCAATGTGACACGACGCACCCTTCTCAAGGCGGGCGCAGCTCTGCCACTTCTCGGGGTAGCCGCCCCCGCCATATTGGCGCAGGGCGCGAAGACGCCGACCAAGGTGCTCGATTTCCTCACCTATGCGGACGTCGCCAAGGCCGAGCAGGAAGGCCAGTTCGTCTTCTATTGCCACGAGAACGAGGCCGGCACCGCCGCGATCATGGAAGGCTTCGGCAAGGACTTCCCGAAGATCAAGACCAGCTATGTGCGCGCGCAGACCGGCGCGCTCTACAACAAGATCCTCTCCGAGCGCTCCGCCGGCCGCTTCGACGTCGACGTGATCCAGCTGTCCGACGTCGCGCCCGCGGTCGATTTCGAGAAGAGCGGCGGCTACGAGCTCTACGTTGGCCCCGAAACGCCGCCTACAAGAAGGACTACTCTGAGCACGCCGGCCGGCTCATTTTTCTGGACCGGCGTGACCTTCGCCGGGATCGCCTACAACAAGACCAAGGTGAAGCCGCAGGAAGCGCCGAAGACCTACAAGGACATCACAATCCGCGCTGCCGCAACAAGATCAGCTGCAAGATTTCCTCGTCCGGCATCCAGTACGTGCAGTGGTACTCTGCTGCGCAAGATCTACGGCAACGATTTCTGGAAGGAGTTCGCCAAGCAGCGCCCGCGCGCCTTCGACTCGCGCGTGCAGCTGTTCGACCGGCTCGCCAAGGGCGACGACGACATCACGCGCGATCGCCGAATATTCGGCCTACGTGCTCTACAAGGACAGGGGCGCCGACGTGGAGTTCGTCGCGCCCGCCGAGGGGCTGGTCGCGACGCCGCTGATCGTCGGCGCGGTGAACAAGGCGCCGCATCCGGAAGCCGCCAAGCTGTTCGTCGACTGGGCGATGTCGAACCGCGGCCAGAAATACTACCAGGATCCACCCGAACCTCTATTACGGCTCGGTGCGCAACGACGCGCCGCCGATGCCGACCGGGGAGAAGCTCTCCGACTCAAGCTGATCTACCCGACGGACTGGGACGACTACGCGGCAAGCAGCGCGATGTGTTCAACAAGGAATGGAACGCGATGCTCGGGCTGTGAGCGGACTGGCCGTGCCGTCCAGCGACGTCGCCAAGTCTCTGCGCCAGCAAACTGGCCGGGTATGGGCGTTGCCGCGCTCGCCGCGGTGCTCGTGCTCTATCCGGTCGTCTTTCTGCTGCAGGCCGCGCTCAACACCGGCGATCCGGAGGCGCGGCCGCCGACCGAATACGGCTTCGACAATTTCGCCGGCCTGCTCGCCTATCCGCAGATCATCCTCAACACGCTGACCGTCTCGTTCGCCGCGACCGTGATGGCGCTGGTGCTCGGCTTCGTGATGGCGTGGATCATCACGCGCACCAACGTGCCGGGGCGGCGTCTGTTCGAGCAGATGATGGTGGTGCCCTATTATCTGACGCCGCTGCTCGGCGCGCTCGCCTGGAGCCTGCTCGGCACGCCGGAAAGCGGCTTCCTCAATCAGGTCTGGCGCGCGCTCGGCGGCAGCGAATATCTCATCGACATCAACACGCCCTACGGCATCGCCTGGGTGATGGCGCTGTTCGAGGGCTCGGTCGCCTTCGTGATGATCGGCGCGGTGATGAAGTCGATGGACCCGGCGCTGGAGGAGGCCTCGCAGGTGATGGGCGCGAGCCGGCTGCGCACCATGCTGCGCGATCACGCTGCCGCTGGTGCTGCCCGGCGTGCTCGGCGCCGCGGTGTTCGTGTTCGCCGAGATGCTCGGCTCGTTCGCGGTCGCGCTCGTGCTCGGCCTGCCGAACCGCTACTACGTGGTGACGACCGCGATCTATCAGCTGGTGCAGCAATATCCGCCGAAGATTCCGGTCGCGGCCGCGATGGGCACCTCGCTGTTCGTCGTGATGTTCGTGACGCTGTTCATCTACCGGCGCATCATCACGGCCGGCAGCTACGTGACCATCACCGGCAAGGCGTTCCGGCCGCGCGTGAACGATGTCGGGCGGCTGCGCTACGTCCTGCTCGGCGTCTGCGTGTTCTATCTGTTCTGCCGCCGTCGTGCTGCCGCTGCTGACGCTGTTCTATGCGTCGATCCAGAAGATCTCCATCGCCTTTCCCGCCGCTGAGCAACTTCACGATCGAGCATTTCCACAAGGCCTTCACGATGAACGCCGCCGCACGGCGCTCGGCAACAGCCTGTGGCTCGCGCTTCGGGACCGCGACGCTCGGCGTGGTGCTGATGGGGCTGATCTCCTGGATCATCTACCGCTCGCGGCTGCCGGGCGCGAGCGTGATCGAATACATCGTGATGTTTCCGCAGTCGGTGCCGCGGCTGATCTTCGCGTTCGGCATGATGTGGGCGTGGCTGATCTTCCCGATCCCGATCTACGGCACGCTGTGGCTGCTGCTGATCGCCTATCTCACGGTGTTCCTGCCGCTCGGCGTGCGCACGATCTCCGGCGTGATGCTGCAGATCGACAAGAGCCTGGAGGAATGCGCGCAGATGTGCGGCGCCGGCTGGGGCTATCGCATCCGCACCGTGACGGTGCCGCTGCTGTGGCCCGGCCTGATCGCGGCGTGGCTGCTGCTGTTCGTCGCCAGCATCCGCGAGCTCGGCGCCTCGATCCTGCTGATGGGGCCGCACTCCAAGGTCATCACGCCGTCGATCGTCGAAAGCTGGTTCGCGAGCTCGACCGAACTCACCGCCGCGATGGCGCTGATCCAGACGCTGGTGGTCGCGTGCGCGTGATCGTGCTGGTCGCGGTCACGCGCCGCGCCGGCGCGCATCCGGTCGAGTAGAATGTCAGGAATTTCCATCATGCCAGCGTCGCCGCCGGGAGCGCCTGCCCCGTCTTCAGCGCGAAACCGCACATCGAGGTCGACAACCTCGAAATCCACTACGGCGCCGTGCCGGCGGTGCGCGGCGTCAGCTTCGAGGTCCAGCCGGGCGAGCAGCTGACGCTGCTCGGGCCGTCCGGCTGCGGCAAGACCACGACCTTGCGCGCGATCGCCGGCCTCGAGCAGCCGAGCGCGGGCGAAATCCGCATCGGCGGCGCCCCGGTCTATTCGTCGGCGCGCGATCAACATCCGGCCGAGAAGCGCGGCCTCTCGATGGTGTTCCAGTCCTACGCGATCTGGCCGCACATGACGGTGTTCGAGAACGTCGCCTATGGGTTGCGCGTGCGGCGGACGAGGCCGCGGAGATCGCCGAGAAGGTCGACCGCGCGCTCGACATGGTGCAGATGCGCGGCTTCGCATCGCGGCGCGCGTCGCAGCTCTCCGGCGGGCAGCAGCAGCGCGTCGCGCTGGCGCGCGCCTTCGTGTTCCAGCCCTCGGTGCTGCTGTTCGACGAGCCGCTGTCGAACCTCGACGCCAAGCTGCGCGCCGACATGCGCATCGAGCTGCGCGAGCTGCAGCACCGGCTCGGCATCACGTCGGTCTACGTGACGCACGATCTCGAAGAGGCGCTGGCGATGTCGGACCGCATCGTGGTGATGCGCGACGGGCTGATCGAGCAGGTCGGCACGCCGGGCGACATCTACAATCTTCCGCGCAACGCCTTCGTCGCGGATTTCGTCGGCTCGGCCAATCTCATCCGCGGCCGCCATCGCGCCGATCTCGACGCCGACGGCCTGATCGCGCTCGAAACATCCGCCGGGCAAATCGTCTACGGCATGGCGCATGGACGCGCCGGTGGGCGCCGAGCTGACGTTCTCGGTGCGCACCGTGCATCTCAAGCTTTCGACGGAACCGCCGGCCGCGGCGCACAACGTCTGGCCGGTGCGGGTCGGAGCACACGGTGTTCCAGGGCGACTTCACGCAGATGCATGTCGCCTGGGGCGATCAACATCTGGTCATCCGCTGCGCCGCGATGGAGCCGCTGGCGATTGGCCAGGATGTTTACATCAGCGTCGAGCCGCGTCATGTTGTCGTCTTGGGTGCGTAGCGGATTTTTTTGGCCGTTCGGCCCAAAGCCATCGACAGAAAATGAAAAACCAAGATGGAGGCTATCGCATGAGATATCCGGGCTTTCGGGTTGCCGCCGTTGTTTCCGCGATTTCCGCCAGTCTCTTGTGTCCGCCAGCCCATGCGGCCGACTGGAAGCCGGTCCGACCGATCAACCTGATCGTGCCGTGGGCCGCGGGCGGCTCGACCGACCAGATCACGAGGCTGGTTGCCGGTGAGATGGAGAAGTCGCTCGGCCAGACCATCGTTATCATCAACCAGCCCGGCGCATCGGGCTCGATCGGAACGCGCAGCGCACTGGAAGCGACCAAGGACGGTTACACCTGGACCGCAGGTGCTGCGCAGGATCTCGGCGCCTACCAGACGCTGGGCTCGCTCGATACCTCGATCAAGGACTGGCACCTGTTTCTCAGTGTCGCCAACGTGCAGGTGATCGGCGTCAATCCGAAGACGCCGTATCAGAACGCCAAGGAATTACTCGACGCCATGAAGGCGCAACCCGGCAAGATTTCGGTTGCGACCGCCGGTGTGACTTCCGCCGGTCACAATGCGATGGAACTGATCTCCAAGGTCACCGACGTCAAATATCGCCACGTCACCTATGACGGCGGCAACCCGGCGGTGGTCGCCACCGTTTCCGGCGAGGCCGACGTCACGACCCAGTTGGCCGTCGAACAAGCCGACATGATCCGCGGCAAGCGGCTCCGTCCGCTCGCGACCGTCAGCGACAAGGCGCTCGATCTCGAAGGCTACGGCAGCATTCCGCCGCTGTCGCAAACGCTTCCGGGCTTCACCGCGCCGACCAATTATTTCGGCATCTTCATTCCCAAGGGCGTGCCGGACGACGTGATCGCCACCGTCGAAAAGATCTGGAAGCAAACCATCTCCAACAGCGAAGCGGTGAAGAAATACGCGACATCGCGCGGCGCGCTGTTTGCACCGTCCTCGGGCGAAGCCGCGCAAAAGGCGGTATTCCCGGCGGTTCAGGCCAATGCCTGGCTGCTGTTCGATTCCGGCAAGGCCAAGGTCTCACCCGCTACCGTGGGAATTCCGAAGATCTAGGGCGCAGATCATGTCTTCGCCCCAACAGGCCGCTCCGGACGCTTCAAGCACGGAGGATCTCGCCGCCTTGCGCAGCGATTTCCTTTCCGCTCTCGGCTGGATGGCGTTGGGCATCGCCATCCTGATCGGGTCCATCATGATGGACCGGCTCGAAAAGCAGGGCATCAACCCCTACACCATCCCCGGCCTGCTGCCGGGATTGCTCGGGATCGCCATGACCATCCTGGGCGCGCTGCTCGCCGCGCGCAGCTGGCGGCCTCATCTGCTGACGTCCGCCGGCAAGGCCGAAGTCAACCGCGCCGAGCAGATGCGCATCCTGCTGGTGCTTGCATTGTGCATTGCCTTCGGCGTCGTGCTGGTTGGGCACGGACTGCCGTTCTGGCTGGCCGCGGCGATTTTTGTCACCACCGCCATTCTCTTCCTGCAGCATCAGCAACGCAAATCGGCCGGCCTGCCATTGACGTTGCGCCAATTCGCCACCACCGCTGCGATCGGCCTCGGCGCCGGCATCGCCATCACCATCGTGTTCCAGGAAATCTTCCTGGTTCGCCTGCCCTAGCCGGATATTGTCATGCTGTCGGGTCTATCCGAGCTCGGTCAAGCCTATCTGAGCATCCTCAACGTCACCTCCATCGCCTATGGGCTTTCGGGCGCCCTGCTCGGCATTATCGTCGGCTGTCTTCCCGGATTGTCGGCGACGCTGTGCATCGCATTGCTGACCACGCTGACCATCAAGCTGGCGCCCAACGACGCCATCTTGATCCTGATCTGCTCCTATGTCGGCACGCTGTACGGGGGATCGCGCACCGCGATCCTGCTCAACATTCCCGGCACCGCAGCCAACGCCGCATCCTGCGCCGACGGACACGCCCTCGCTTTGCGTGGCGAAGCCGGCCGGGCCATCGGTATTGCAACATCAGGCGCGTTCAGCGGCACGCTATTCGGCGTGTTGTGTCTGGCGGCATTTACGCCGCTGCTCGCCGAAGTCTCGCTGTCGTTCGGCGCGTATGAATTCTTCTGGCTTGCGCTGCTCGGCGTTGCGATGTCCGGCAGCATCGTCGGCAACGATCCACTCAAGGGCTGGTTGATGGGCACACTCGGCCTGTTCGTGGCCCAGATCGGCCAGGAAGGCCTTTACGCCCACGATCGTTTCACGTTCGGATGGAGCCAGCTCTCCGGCGGCATTTCATTGATCCCGGCCCTTGTCGGCGCGTTCGGTTTTGCCGAGGTTTTGACCACGCTGGCCGATCCCGTCGAACGCAAAATGGTCGAGATGCGCGATTCCGTGCTGCCGCGGTTTCGCGAGGTGTTTCAATATTGGCGCACCGTGCTGCGGTCAGGCGCCATCGGCGTCCTGACCGGCTTGATGCCGGGCGTCGGCGAAGATGCCGGCGCCTGGATGTCCTATGCCGCGGCCAAGGCTGTCAGCAAGGAGCGCGAACAATTCGGTAAAGGTTCGATCGACGGCCTGATGGCGGCCGAGACCGGCGACATGTCCTCGATCCCCGGCCATATCATTCCCTGCCTGGCGCTCGGCATTCCCGGCTCGGCGCCATCGGCCGTGCTGATGGCCGCCATGATCATCCACGGCATCCAACCCGGGCCGATGCTGATGATCGAGCACCCGCAATTCATCTACGACGTGGTGGCGATGACATCGCTGGCCACCGTCAGCATCCTGGTGTTCGGCCTGTTCCTGATCAGGCCGCTGCTGCTGGTGCTCAAGATCAGGCGCACCGTGCTGATGCCCATCATCTTCCTGCTGTGCACCGTCGGCGCGTTCGCCGGCGCCTCGCGGCTGTTCGACATCTACTGCATGCTGGCGATCGGCATCGGCGCGTTCTTCCTGCGCCGGCGCGGCTACCAGATGGCACCGTTTGTGCTGGGCCTGGTCCTTGGCGGCCTGCTGGACAAGAGCCTGCGCCGCGGCCTCGTGTTGTCGGACGGCAGCCTCGAGCCGTTCTTCACCCGGCCGATCAGCATCGGCTTTGCTACCGTCACCATCCTGATCCTTCTGATGTATATTCCTGCCTTCAAATCGCTGGTCACATCAATCACCGGGACCATCAGCCGGCAGATCCAGCGCCTTGCTTCGCGGCAGGCCTGAATGAATCGGAGTTTTTCAAAATGCGGATTGCCTTGTGCAACGAGGTGCTCGCCGGCATGCCGCTGGAGCAGCAATGCGAATACGCCGCCCGCCTCGGCTATGACGGCCTCGAGATCGCGCCGTTTACGCTCAGCGATGCGCCGGAGAAAATCTCTACGGCGGAGGCAGCCAACATTCGCGGGGTTGTCGAATCCTCCGGGTTGGTCGTGACCGGACTGCATTGGCTGCTGGTCAAGCCGGATGGCCTGTCCTTGACCGATCCGGACGCGGCCTTGCGCAAGCGTACCCTTGACGTGATGACCCGCCTCATCGGTCTTTGCGCGGAACTCGGCGGCGCGGTTCTGGTGCACGGCTCGCCGAAACAGCGGCAGATTGCGCAAGGCGAAACGCACGCGATCGCCTTGCCGCGGTTGCAGGATGCGCTGGCCCAAGCGGCGCTCACAGCGGCCCGCGCCGGCGTCATCTATTGCATCGAGCCATTGTCTCAGCGGGAAACATCCCTCATCAACACGATCGCCGAGGCGGCCGAGCTGGTGCGTTCGATCGATCATCCCAATTTCAAAACCATGATCGATTGCAGCGCCGCCGGCCAAACCGAGGCCGAACCTGTTCCCGCATTGATCGACCGCTGGCTACCGACCGGGCTGATCGCGCACCTTCAGGTCAATGATCCGAACCGCCGCGGCCCGGGTCAAGGCGAGATGAAATTCGCGCCGATCCTGGCCGCACTGAAACGGCATCACTACACCGGCACGATCGCGGTCGAGCCGTTCGACTATTCGCCCGACGGCCCCGGCGTGGCGGCGTTTTCCGCCGGATATTTGCGCGGCCTTCGCGAAGCGCTGTCTTAGAGCGTTTTCCAGCAAAGTGGATACCGGTTTGCGTCAAGAAAACGCGTCAAAGCAAGAATCTAGAGCCCCGTTCCAATTCAATCGGAACGGAAAAGGCTCTAGGGATAGATGATCGCCTTGATGATCCCGTCGCGGCGCGCGGCCTGTTGCTCGAACGCGGCCGGCGCCTGCTCCAGTGAAAAGCGATGCGTCGCCAGTGGCGCAAGCTTGACGCGACCGCTTTGCACCAGCGCGATCGCGCGCGGATACACTTCCGGCATCCGCCGCGAGAATTTGATCGACAGGCCTTTGCGGCGCGATTCGGCGCCGCTGAGGACGTATTGATTGTTCTCCGGGATGCCGACGATGACGAGGCGACCACCGATACGGGCGCAGCGCGCGGCGTGCTCGAAACCGTGCGAAGAATCCGTCGCCTCGATCACGAGGTCGGCACCGCGGCCCTCGGTCGCGTCCGCCACTTCTTCGTGGCTGCGGCACGCCGACATCGGCGCCGAGATCGCAGGCCAGCGCGGTGCGCGCCTCGACCGGATCGATGGCGACGATCTTGCCGGCGCCAGCCAGCCGCGCCAGTTGCACCAGCAGCAATCCCACCGGTCCGCAACCGAGCACCGTGACCGTTTCCATCAGCCGCGGCCGCGCGAGATCCATGGCGTGGATCGCAACGCCCAGCGTCTCCAGGATCGCAGCCGCCGCCGGATCGATATTGTCGGGCACGATATGCACAGCCGACGTCGGCACGCAGATGAACTCGGCCATGGCGCCGTTGTTCGGCGCGTAACCGAGGAAGCGCACGTTCGGACACAGATTGGTGTGGCCGCGGTGGCACCATTCGCAGCGGCCGCACGAAATCGACGGGTCCACCGCCATCAGCGCATCCGCCGGCAGCCCTGCCCGTCGCGCGGTCTCGGGCGTGAGCGTGCCGGAGAATTCATGGCCGAGCACGAACGGATTGATCCGGGTCGGACCGGTGGTGCCGCCTTCCAGATAGGAATGCAGATCGCTGCCGCAGACGCCGACCGCCTTGACCCGCACGATCACCTCGTCCGCCGCCGGCGTCGGTGCGGGGATATCGGTGACGCGGATGTCACGAATGTCGTGGAGGACCGCTGCGCGCATGTTCGAACCTTGATTCCTGCATGTTGTCCGGCGCTGCTATCGGCAACGTCACCGCCATTATACATATGTATTTCTTGATTTACAAATGTTCTACAGCGCACCGAAGGCTCAGGAGCCTGCCAATTTTGCATAATGCCGCTGATAGATCGCGCGCCGCTGCTGAAGCCCCGAGCGCCAGCCGACGTCTGGTTCGAGCATTGTCACGGCACGGCGATCGCCCTCCCCGGTCAATGCCCCTCCACTGGCCTGGCGCGCCAGCCGCGCGGCACCCAGCGCCGGCCCGAGTGGGGCCAATGGCGGCAAGCGCAAGGGCCGGTCGATCACGGTGGCGATGATCCGTCCCCAGAACCGGCTGCGCGCTCCGCCCCCGGTCAATGCGATCGCGCCGATCGGCGCGCCCGCTTCCATCAACGCGTCGTGACAGTCGGCGATCGCGAAGGCGACGCCCTCCAGTACGGCGCGGCCGATGTGCAACGGCCCCGCCGCGGACCGCAGATTCGACAGCGTGGCGCTGGCAAGCGGATCGTCATGCGGGGTTCGCTCGCCGCCGAGATAGGGCGAGAACACCGGTATCTCCGCCGGCGACAAATCCGCGGCCTCGATCTCGGCGAGGAAACGCTCGATCGATGTAACGCCGAGGATACCGGCGATCCATGTCAATGCGCTTGCGGCACTCAAGACGCACCCGTGTTGACCAAATAGACCCGGCACCGCGTGACGGTGCGTGTGCATGCCCTGCCCGCGGGCCGGCACGAAGCGATCATTGGCGACGAAGTAGACGCCTGAGGTGCCGAGGCTGATGAAAGCATCGCCTGCCCGGACCACTCCGGCGCCGATTGCGCCTGCCATGTTATCGCCGGCGCCGCCCGCGACCGGCAAATGCGCCCGCAAGCCGAAGCGCCGCGCCAGTTCCGGCCGCAGCGTGCCACCAATCGCGCCGCTTTCGATCAATGCCGGCAGCACGTCGGTAGTGATACCGCACGCCTCGGCAAGCCGTGACGACCACACGCCGGCGCGCGTGTCCATCAACAGCGTCGCCGAAGCATCCGCGCGATCGGATATGGCGTCGCCCGTGAGGCATAGCCGCACATAATCCTTGGTCAACAGAATGTGGCGTGTGCGCTTCATGGCGTCCGGCTCGTGGCGCGACAGCCAGAGGATTTTTGGCGCGGAAAAACCTGGCATCGGCCGCGCCCCGGCAAGACCAGCGAAGTCAGCTACCGTCGTATCGAGCTCGGCGCATTCGGCAGCAGCGCGCCCGTCGTTCCACAGCGGCGCCGGCCGGATCGGCCGGCCGGCGACGTCGATCAAGGCGACACCGAGCATTTGGCCGGACAGGCCGAGAGCTGCGACACCGGACATCAGTTTCGGATGGTCGGCCGCGAGGCGGTCGAGCACGGCGGCCGTCGCCGTCCACCAGGCGTCGGGATGCTGCTCCGACCACAACGGCTGTGGGCGGTCGATCGAGAGCGGCGCCTCTGCACTCGCCTGCTCGCGGTCCTCGTCATCGACGATGATCGCCTTGACGGCGGAGGTTCCGATGTCGAGGCCGAGAAACAAGCTCACCGCTGTTTGCCGATCAGCTTGAGTGCGCCGGCGGCGGCCTTCTCGTCCGTCACCAGCACCTTGCCGATCCGCCCTTGCAACGCCGCCGCGATGACCGGCACCTTGTTGGTCCCGCCGGCGATCAGCATCACGGTCGGCGCCCGCGCCAGCTTCTCGATCGGCAACGCGATGGCGCGCGAATTGATGCCGTGGCTGATCTGCCGTCCGGACTGTTCGAGGTATTGCCCCAGTACGTCACCGACTGCGCCGGCGGCGCGCAGGTCCTCGATGCCGACATCGGGCGGCAGCCCGTGCCGTACCAGCAGCGAGCGCGGCGAGAGGTCGCCCAGGCTGAGCAGCGCAAGATCGATCCGGTCGACGCGATCCAATACTTCCGCATAGACTTCCTGCGCCATGAAGGTGTCGCGCGAGCGCCGGCTGCTGGCATAGATCGGCGCGGCGAGGTAACTGCATTTGGCGTGGAGCCGTCGCGCCAGTTCCCCCGCGATTTCGAACGTATTAAGTTCGAGGCCGCGTGAGAGCCCGCCCATCATCGAGACGATCCAGAGCTCCGGATATTCCGCAGGCGTGACGTGGCGGATGGTCTCGCGCAAGGTCGCACCCCAGCCGATGCCGATCGTGCGCGGACGCTTCTCCTCCAGGAATTTCGACAAATAAGCTCCGGCCGCCATTCCGATCAGGCTTGCGACGAGTTCAGGATTTTCCGGACTCGGGATTACCACGGCGTCGTCGAGCCCGCATTGCTGCCGCAACTGATGTTCGAGCTCCGTGCAGTTCGCGAACGCCGAATTCAACCGGATGCTGACGATGCCGCTGTGCCGCGCCTCCGAGAGCATGCGGTTAACGCGCGCACGCGTCAGTCCGAGCCGCTCGCCGATCTCGGCCTGGGTCAGGTTCTCCATGTAATAGAGCCAGGCGACCCGCAGGATGGTCTGGTCACTCAAAGCGCAATCTCCTCGAGCAACCGCAACAGCTCGTCATGGATGTGACCATTTGAAGCGATCTTTTGCAAATCGTCAAACCGCGAATCCACGCCTGCGAGCGTGGTGACGCGTCCGCCGCCTTCGCGCACCAGCGGCATCGCAGCGGCATGCGAAACGAGGTCCGCTTTGATCGAAACGAAAGCGTCGAGCTGGCCGGACGCGATCCATGTCATCTCAAGCGCACCCGAGACCACGATGCGGACACCGCGTACTGCCGAGCCAAGCCGCTCGATGATGGCGGCGGCCTTGCGCACCTCGTCGGGCTGATAGTGCGAGGTCAGGATCACCGAAACCACCGCATCGGCAAGGGCGCGCGTATCCGACACTCGCGCCGGCACGCCGTTGACGCTCGCCAGGGAGCCGCGCACATAACGGCCACTGATATTCGACAGCGGCGACTCGACCAGGCCAACCAGCGCCTCGTCGCCATCATGGTAGGCGGCGCTGACCGAAAACCACGGCAGACCACTGGCGTAATTCACGGTACCGTCGAGCGGATCGATGATCCAGCGCGGTGCACTGGCGCCGCCGCTAAAACCACGCTCTTCAGACAGGATCGCCGCACCAGGCGTCAACGCCTTCAGCCCGTCGATCACGATCCTTTCCGCAGCGAGATCGGCATCGGTGACGATGTCGCGTAGCTCTTTCCGCGCGGTCGCAAGCGGCGCGCGCTGCATTGCGACCAGTGTCGTTGCCGCCGCCACGACCACCGGCTCGGCGCCACGCATCAGCGCCATCAAATCAGTCTCAGCTTGCATCGGCATCAGGCCGCCTTCGCGCCGGGCACGCCGTCTTCAACCACGAAAGTGGCGAGCCGCCGCACCGGACTCTGCGCATCCTTGACGTTATCCAGCGCCTCGAAACCGACGGTACAGGATCGTCCATCGAGATCCATGACCGCGTAGCCACGCTTCTCGCCATTGGCATAAAGCAACTCCGGATTGTTGGCGAGCGCACTGCGTGTACTGCCCGGACCGGGGCCATCAGAGGTGATCGAGGTGCCGACGAATTCGGTCGCGATGGTTGCTTCATCCGGCCGCGAAAAATCGCGCTTGAGATTGGCGGCGAAATAGGCGTGGCGGTCGCCGCCGATGACGACGGGATTGCGCACCTTGCGCGCAACGACCGCATCCAGCAGGCGACGGCGGGCATTGGGATAGCCGTCCCAGCCGTCCATCCAGTAGCGGTCGCCGCCCTCGGCATCCCTGTGCCTGGCCTCGGCCATCAGCGTCTGCTGCGCCACGATGGTCCAGCGTCCCCTGCCTTCGGCCAGTTGGCGATCCATCCATTGCTCCTGCATGCGTCCGAGCATCGTTCGTGCTTCCTCAGTCCGTTCCGCACAATCCGGCACCGTCGTCGGTCGTCCGCCCTGCACGCAGGCCGGCGCGGAACGGTACTGGCGGTCGTCGATCAGCAACATGTCCAGCATGTCGCCGAAGCGATAATGCGCGTAGATGGTCGCATCCGGTCCAACCGGCCGCGCCGAAAGCGGCAACGGCATATGTTCGTAATAGGCCTGGTAGGCAGCGGCGCGAATTTTCAGGAAGCGTTCGGGATCGCGTACCGTGTATGAGCGGTCGTTGGCATAGTCGTCCGTCACCTCGTGGTCGTCCCAGGTCGACAGCCACGGAAACGCGGCATGC
The DNA here is from genome assembly GCA_963802535.1 of uncultured Alphaproteobacteria bacterium. Classification (GTDB taxonomy): domain Bacteria; phylum Pseudomonadota; class Alphaproteobacteria; order Rhizobiales; family Xanthobacteraceae; genus Bradyrhizobium. The sequence continues at coordinate 173,411 of CAWDJI010000004.1, forward strand.
GCGGCCTGCAGGTCGGCGTCGGATTTATAGAGTGCGTAACGATTGCGGTATTCGGCAAGGGTCGTTGGTATTCCGACGCCGTGCTGGCGTACGTGATTTTGACCCCATGAGCGTTCATAGATGTAATCGCCGAGATGCACGACGAGATCGAGGTCGCGCGTAGCCATATCGCGGTACGCGGCGTAGTAGCCCTGCTCGTATTGCTGGCAGGAGGCGAAGGCGAAACGGAACCGGCTGTTGCCCGCGGCCGGCGCGGTGCGGGTACGCCCGACCGGACTCACCGCCGTACCGGCGCGGAACCGGTACCAGTAGACCCGGCCCGGCTGCAGGCCCTTCGCCTCGGCGTGCACGGAATGCGCAAGCTCGGCGATCGCCCGCTCGACGCCCTTCGCGGCGATGCGCGCAAATCCTTCGTCCTCCGCGACCTGCCATTCGACCTCGACCGGTGCAGGCGGCATGCCGCCCTCCTCCAAAGGCCGCGGCGCGAGACGTGTCCACAGAATGACGCTGTCCTCGCGCGGGCAGCCGGACGCAACACCGAGCGTGTAGGGATCGGCATCAAACGTCACCGGCGCACCGCGCACGATCCCGAACGGCGAGGCCATCGCCGCAGTGGCGAGCGAGCCCGCCAGGAACCGCCGGCGCGGGATGCCAAGGCCACTCATGACGGTCCAGGCGCGGACACCATTCCGCGGCGAATATTGAGGGCGAGATCGGGCCGGTCGGTCGTGATCTGCCGCACCGGCTGAGCCAGCCAGTGGGCGATATCCTTCTCCTCATTCGTCACCCAGGCACCTAACCGCTCACGGCCGAGCACCTTGAGCGCCAGCGGCAACGTCAGCGACAGCAGCGACTTCTCGATCGCCACGATGCAATCGGGAATGGCGGCGAGACGGTCGAGCGCCGGCGAGATGCCGCCCATCATTTCGGCCGATCGGCGGTCCAGCGAGACCAGCACCCGCGCCTGCGGCGACAGCCTTCGCACAGTCGCAATCACTTCAGGGACAAAGCAGGTAAGGATCGCGCGGTGCTCCAGCCCGCGCCGCTTCACGATGTCGACCAGGCGTCGTTCCATCCCCGGATAGGGATTGCCGAAGGCGTCGGTCTTGATCTCGATGTGAATTTCGAGTTCGGAATCGCTGAACAGATCGAGCACGGTGTCCAACGTCGGGATCCGTTCCTCGCCGGCTTCGCGCAGCCGCGTGGTCGTCAATTGCTTCAACGTGCGGACGCCGACCGGCCCGGTGTCATGCGTCGTGCGATCGAGCAGCGGGTCATGGATGACGACGAGCCCGCCATCGACGCTCTGGTGAACATCGAACTCGACCGCGTCGACGCCAAGTCCACGCAGATTGCGGAAGCCGAACAGACTGTTCTCCGGCCAAAGGTCACGGGCGCCGCGGTGTCCGGCAATAAAAATCATGCTTCGTCCCTATTTGCTGCTGTCGATGAGCCCTTTGAGGAACCAGCGCTGCAACAGCAATATCACGAGCGTCGGCGGCAGCATCGTCAGAAGTGCGCCACTCATCGCGATATTCCAGGCCGGCTCATTGTCGGCGCGCGGGATCAGATTCTTCAGCGCGATCACGGCAGTCGCCATGTCCTTGTCGGTGGTGAACAGCAATGGCCACAGATACTGATTCCAGCCGAACAGGAACAGGATAATCGCAAGGGCCACGATATTCGAGACCGACAGCGGCAGCAGGATGCTCCAGAAGAAGCGCAGCGGCGATGCGCCGTCGAGCCGTGCTGCCTCGCACAATTCGTCCGGTACGGTGAGGAAGAACTGCCGGAACAGGAAAGTCGCGGTGGCGGACGCGATCAGCGGCAGGATCAGCCCCGAATAGGTGTTGACCATGTTCCATTCCAACGCGATCGTGATGTCGTGGCCGCTGATCCATTTCCAGAAATCGGCGACATGGAGCATGTCGGCGAGCCATTGCAGCGGCAAAGCGGCATTCGCTACCGCCTCGAAGGTCGGCACGATCCGCACCTCGATCGGCAGCATCAGCGACATGAAGATCAGCCAGAACGCCAGCATCCGGTAACGGAAGCGGAAATAAGTGATGGCGAAGGCCGACAGCAACGACACCGCGATTTTCCCCGCGGCGATACCGACCGCCACCACAATGGAATTGAGGAAGGTGCGGCTGAAGTCGGCCTTGATCCAGGCGGTCTGCAAATTGGCGAAAAACTGATCGCCCGGCAGCCACGGCAGCGGTACCTTCTGCACTTCGGCGATCGACAGCGAGCCGGCGACGAACGCAAAATACAACGGCACGCACACCAAGAGCGCGCCGGCGATCAGGATCGCGTGGCAGATGGTGTCGAGGATCGGTGCGCGTTCCACCATGCGGTCAGACCCCGTAATTGACCTTGTGGTCAAAATAGCGGAATTGCAGCAGCGTGCAGATCAGTGCGAACGTCATCAGCAACACCGACTGCGCCGCCGAGGAGCCGAGGTCGAGATTGACGAAACCGTCGACGAAGACCTTGTAGACCAGAATGTTGGTCGCGCCCGCCGGCCCGCCATGGGTGACGGCATCGATGATGGCGAAGGTTTCGAAGAAGCCGTAGATGAAGTTCATCACGGCGAGGAAGAAGACGGTCGGCCCGAGCAGCGGCAGCCCGATCAGGAAGAAGCGCCGGATCGGCCCGGCGCCGTCGACGGCGGCGGCCTCCATCAGCGAGGCCGGCAGCGCCAACAGGCCCACGGACAGGAAAATGTAGTCGTAACAGATATGCTTCCAGGACGCGGCCATGATGACGAGCCACAGCGCGTCGTTCGGATTGCGGTTGGGATCCCAGGAAATGCCGAGCGCATGCAGCATATGGGCGAGCGGGCCGACCACCGGATTGAACAGGAACGCCCACAGGATGCCGGCGATGGCGGGGGCGATCGCATAGGGCAGCAGGATCAGGGTCCGGTAGACCGAACGCCCCCGCACCACCCGGTCGGTGGCGAAGGCCAGCACGACGGCGATGCCGAGGGTGATCACGTTCTGCGCCACCGTGAACCAGATCGTGGTCACGATCGATTGCTGATACTCACCGTTGGCGAACAGCGCCTTGAAATTGTCGAACCATACGAACTGGACGTTGTTGCCGAACGGATCGCTCAGCAGCAGGGATTGCGTCAGCGCGCGCAGCGACGGGATGAAGAAAAAACAGATCAGGATCAGCAGTTGCGGCAGCAGCAATAGCATCGGCAAACCGGCACCCTGGCCGAAATTCGCCCGCTTCAGCCCCGGTTCACGGTCGGGCCGGTCGCGCTTTGCCGTCCGCGCCTTCACAGGCCGGTCCGTCGCCCCGCTACGCCCGGCAGTTTCGCCGGGCGGCGGGAATTGCGATCTGGCCGCCTGCACCGCAGGAGCTTCCGGCCAGACCGGTGCATCTGCGATCGGCGCGCTGGCCTTCATTTCTGTTCGGGGGCCCACTCAGTGCCTTTTCCGGCATTGAGTTTTTCGAACTGCCGCAGGATTTCGTTGCCGCGCTTGACGGCGTCATCCATCGCCTGCTGGGGCTGCTTCTGGCCGGTGAACACCGCTTCCACCTCGTTGCGTTGCGCCAGCATGGTCTGCACGAAATTGCCAAACCGAAACCCGCGCGAATTCTCGTTCGGCGTGCCGCGCGACAATTGCAGTATCGCAATCTCGCGCGTCGGGTGGTCCTTATAATAACCCCGCTCGCGCGCCAGCGCATAGGCCTTGCTGGTCGCCGGAACGTAACCGGTCACGCCATGCCACCATACCTGCGTCTCCGGCTGGGCGACGAAATTGAGGAACGCCGCAATCGCGTCGTAGCGCTCCGGCGTATGGCCCTTCATCACCCAGATCGCGCCGCCGCCGATGGTGCTGTTGAGCGGCGGGTTGATATCGTTCTCGCGCGGCAGGAAGGTGGCGCTCCAGTCGATCTTGGCGTTGCGCTCGATATTGCCGTGCGACGCGGTGGAACTGACGAAGGTCGAGCACTTGCCCGACGTGAACAGCTGTTCCGGACTGAGCCCCTGCCCTGCGATCTGCAAGATACCGTCGTCGAGCCATTTTTTCAGGCGCGTGACCTGCGAGACCACCTTGGTCTTGTTGTAGACGAACTCGGTGCCGAGCCCGTCGAAACCGTTGGCCAGCGTGCCATAGGGCTGGTTGTTGATGGCGCTGTAGTTCTCAAGCAGGCTCCAGTAGAAATCGCCCGGCAGCACCGTGCCGCACTCGCTGACGCCCTTGGCCTTGATGGCGTAAAGCTGCTTCTCCAGTTCCTGCCAGGTGTCGGCCGGCTTGTCGAAGCCGGCTTTCTGGAAGTGCTCCTTGTTGTACCAGAAAATCGGCGTCGAGGAGTTGAACGGCATCGCCGACATGCGGCCCTTGTAGCTCCAGAAGCTCGCCACCGGCTTGATGAAATCGCCCCAGTCGACCTTGTGGCCCTTCTGGTCCATCAGGTCCTGCACCGGCACGATCGCGCCCGAGAGCAGCATCGTCATGTAGCCGCGCTCGGCGATCTGCACCATCTCGGGCGGCCGCTTGGCGCGATAGGCGGCGATCACGCCGTTGGTCACCTCGTCGTAATTGCCCTTGGCGACGGCAACGACGGTGTATTTGTCCTGCGACGCGTTGAATTTTTCGACCAGCTCGTTGAGCCGATCGCCCAGCACGCCGCTCATGGCGTGCCACCATTGCACCTCGACGCGCGCGGCCTGTGCGGGTGCGGCCAGTGCCAACACCGCAAACACAGCCGCCATGAATGCGATTTTCGCGATTCTCTTCATGGCCGTCCTCCCTGCCACGGTCCGGTGAGCCGGCGCCTCAAAACCCGTCCGCGATCATTTGTATTTCTACAATGACATATGTGTCGGTTTGATGAAAGGGGGTTCTGGCGTCGGGATTTAAGCCTAAAGGCCGAGGCGGTCGCGGATGCGCCCGGTCAGCACGACGCTCTTCACGGCGACCGGCCACAAGCGCGTGGAAGCGAATGGGCTTCAGGCTTGTGATCGGCATGTCGATCTCGGCCGCCTCGCCGCCGATCAGCCGCTTCGCCAGTTGCGCTCCCATCGCGGTCGCAAGCGCGACGCCGCGGCCGTTGCAGCCGAGATAGACCAGCGCGCCGGCGCCGGGTTCGTGCACATGCGGGATAGTGATCCGGCGTCATCGCAAGCCGGCTGTTCCAGCCGTGGGTCCAGCGCGACGCCGCGAAGCGCCGGCCACAGCCGTTCCGCGTAGCGCATCAGATAGGCGACCGGCGCCGGATCGCTGATCCATTGCATCGGACCGCGGCCGCCCATCAGCAGGCGGTTCGACGCATCGACGCGATAATAGACGGTGATGTGGCCGCTTTCGTACAGCACCGACCGCGTCGGCATGATCTTTCGCGCGACGTCGTCGGGCAACGGCTCGGTCGCGGCGATCGAGCTGAACACCGGCACGATGGTGCGGCGCAGGTCGGGCCAGAGATCGTCGGTGAAGCCGTTGGTGGCGATCAGGACCTTCTCGGCCCGCACCACCGCGCGCGGTGTCTCGATGCGCCATCGCCCGCCTTCGCGCCGCAGCGAGGTCGCCGGCGTCTCGCCGTGAACGGCAGCGCCGGCGGCGAGCACGGCGCGCACCAGGCCGCGCGCATAACTCAGCGGCTGCACGATCGCCGCCACGCGCGATCGCAGCATGGCGCAGCAGATATCGATCGGTTCCGGTCGCCTCGCGCACGGCGTTGCGGTCGAGCAGCGTGACCGGCATGCCGCGCCGGATGCACTGCTCGGCGGTGGTCTCGACCGCGGCCGTGCTTCGCCGCGTGATAGGCCGCGCGCAGCGTGCCGTTCTGCCGCGCCTCGCATTCAATGCCGAGACGCCGGATCAGATCGAGCGTGAACACCGGCGTGTTGTAGGCAAACGCGATCATGCGCCGGCCGAGATCGGCGCCGAACGTCGCCTCGATCGTATCGGGATCGAGCTTCAGGCCGGGATTGAGCTGACCGCCATTGTTGCCCGACGCGCCCCAGCCCGGCTGCTGGGCTTCGAGCACGATCGCGTCGCGTCCCCTGCTCGGCCAGATGCAGCGCGGTCGACAATCCGGCAAAGCCGCCGCCGATGATCGCGACCGACACGTTCCTGTCGACGTCGAGCGGTGGCGTCGGCACGGCGCAATGGCGGTGTCCGCATAAAGGCTCGGCGGCAAGGCGAGCGGATTGTGGGTCACGGTCATCAGGTTCGCTGTCACAGAGGATGCAGCACGCGGCGCAGGAAATCCTGCGTCCGCGCGTGCTGCGGTCTGGTCGAGCACGGACTTCGCGGCGCCCTGCTCGACGATGACGCCGCCGTCGATGAACAGCACGCGGTCGGCGACGTCGCGGGCAAATCCCATCTCATGGGTGACCACGACCATGGTCATGCCGTCGTCGGCGAGCTTGCGCATCACGCCGAGCACGTCGCCGACCAGTTCGGGATCGAGCGCAGAGGTCGGCTCGTCGAACAGGATCGCCTTCGGCTGCATCGCCAGCGCACGCGCAATCGCGACGCGCTGCTGCTGGCCGCCCGAAAGCTGCGCCGGATGGGCGTCGGCCTTGTCGGCGAGGCCGACCTGCGCCAGCAGCGCACGGCCGCGCTCGAGCGCCTCGGCGCGCGGCTCCTTCTTCACGTAGATCGGGCCTTCGACGACGTTCTCCAGCGCCGTGCGGTGCGGAAACAGATTGAAGCGCTGGAACACCATCGACACCTGGGTCCGGATCGCAACGATCGACGGCGAGTTGTTGTCGACCCTCGCGCCCTCGACCAGGATGTCGCCGGCCTCGTAGCTTTCCAGGCCGTTGATGCAGCGCAGGATGGTCGACTTGCCCGAGCCCGACGGGCCGATGATGCAGACCACCTCGCTTTTCTCGACGGAGGCGGTGATGCCCTTGAGCACCTCGTTCGAACCGAAGCTCTTGTGAACGTTGCGAAGCTCGATCATTTGCGGTTCGCCTTCTTCTCGAAATGGCGAACCAGCAGGATCAGCGGGAATGCTCATGGTGAGATACATCAGCGCGACCAGCGTGAACACGCTGGTGTTCTTGAAGGTCGAGGACGCGATCAGCTTGCCCTGCAGCGCCAGCTCGGCGACCGTGATGGTCGAGGCCTGCGAGGAATCCTTCAGCATCATGATCATGATGTTGCCGTAGGGCGGCAGCACGATTCTGCACCGCCTGCGGCAACACCACGCGGCGCATGGTCAGCCACCAGCCCATGCCGATGGTCTGCGCCGCCTCGATCTGTCCCTTGTCGATCGCCTCGATGCCGGCGCGGAAATTCTCCGCCTGGTAGGCCGAATAGGCGATGCCGAGCCCGAGGATCGAGGCCTGCAGCGCGGTCATCGCGACGCCGAAATCGGGCATCACGAAATAGAGGTAGAACAGCAGCACGATGATCGGGATGCCGCGGATCACGTTGATCAGGCCGGCGCTCAGGCCGGACAGGACGCGCATGCCGGACACCCGCATCAGCGCCCAGAGCAGCCCGAGCACGGTCGACAGCAGCAGCGAACCGATGGTGACGACGATCGTCAGCCAGACGCCCTGCAGCAGGATCGGCAGGAACTCGGCGGCGTCGCGCAGGAAGTTTTGCATCGGTCTCAGATCACGTCGTTGCCGGCCGATCTGGGCCTCAGGACGTTGTCAGGTAGGCCTTTGGCCTTGAGGCCCCATTTGTCGAGGATCTTGTCGACGGTGCCGTTGGCCTTCAGCTTGGCGAGCGAGGCGTTGATCTTGCCGAGCAGTTCCTGGTCGGTCTTGCGGACCCCGATCGCGACCGTGCCGACGGTGGCCGGCTTGTAGGAATCGACCAGCCGGACTTCCGGAAAGCCGCCCTGCTTCAGATTGTAGGCGAGGATCGGATAGTCGGCGAAGCCGGCCTTGAGACGGCCCGCGTTCACGTCGCGCAGGATGTCGGGAATGGTGTCGTAGACCTTGACCTCGCTGAACAATCCCGTCTTCTTCAACGCATCGACAAAGGCGGTGCCGACCTGGGCGCCGACCGATCTCGCCCTTCAGATCCTCCTGCGTGGCGTAGTTCTTGGCGTCGGTCTTCGGCACCACCAGGCCCTCGCCATAGGTGTAGACCGCGTCGGAGAAATCGATCACTTCCTTGCGCGCCGCGGTGGCGAACATCGCCGCCGAGATGATGTCGATCTTGTTCGACGTCAGCGACGGCACCAGCGCGGAGAACTGCATCGGCTCGATCTGGACCTGGAAGCCGGCGTCCTTGCCGATCTCGGTGATCAGATCGACCATCACGCCCTGAATGCTGTTGGTCTTGGTGTCGAGGAAGGTGAAGGGAATCCCGGTCGGGGTCGAGCCGACCTTGAGCACCTGCTGCGCCGACACCGGCGCGGCGGCGGCAAGGACGAGCGCCGCGGTCGCGGCCTGAACCAGACGTTTGAAAAGCATCGTACCCCCTCACAAAGTTTGGGCACCGGCCGGCGAATTCGTCTCGCGACAAGCATTATGCGTTTCGCCGTCCAAGCCTATTTTCACAACCGTGAAATTATGGTCACATTGCCGATAACGCCGCAAGGGATTTTCACGCACATGAAGGAAGCGATTTGACGTGAGCGGCGGCAAGCGAATGAGCAAGCGCAGCGGCCAAGGCGGCCCGCGATGGACGTCGCGGTCGGACAGCGCATCCGCGAGTTGCGGCGCACCCGCAAGCTGTCGCTGGAGACTGTCGCCGCCCGCACCGATCTGTCGATCGGCTTTCTCAGCCAGATCGAGCGCGGCCTGTCTTCGCCGTCGCTGCGGGTGCTGGCGACTCTCGCCGACGTGCTCGGCATCGGCATCGCCGGATTGTTCGGCGCCAAGGAGAACGGCCGACGCGGCACCGGACGCCATCGTCACCCGCGAGCAGCAGCGCGCCGAGTTGAACCTGTGGCGCACCGGCATCTCCAAGCAGTTGCTCAGTCCCGCCGGATCGGACGGCCGCCTCAATCTGTTTCTGGTCCATCATGGAGCCCGGCGGCAGCACCGGCGACGAACTGTATACGCATGACGGCGAGGAAGCCGGTCTGGTGCTCGAAGGCGAAATGAACCTCACCGTCGATGCCGAAAGCTGGACGCTCAAGCGCGGCGACAGCTTTCGCTTCGCCAGCCGCCGCCCGCACCGGTTCAGCAATCCGTCCGCGGGAGCCAAGGCCGTGGTGCTGTGGGTCAATTGCGTGACGGTGGCGGGTTAGGTCTGGCCTCCCGTCGTCCCGGCGAACGCCGGGACCCATAGCCACCGGTGGCAATTGTTTTGCGCGATCCGCGTTGCCTTTCTTTTTCAGCAACACAAGCCGCGGAGTATGGGTCCCGGCTCAAGGCCGGGACGACGAAAATTGTTCTCGCGACGCATTGCGCCCGAGGTTTGCAAGTATCTCCCGCCCTCTCAATCCAGAGGGCGCAGGGAATGCCGGATGCGCGCTGCACCCGAGGTCTCATGCGAATTGGTAGTGAGAAGTGCGCACATGAGCATACAGGGCAGCGGAGGCAATCCGACATTCCCTGCGCAAGGGATTAAGCGAGGCCGAAAATTCATGCGAAATTAAGGGGATAGGTTTGCGGTGTCCTCCGTTGTGTCCCGCTGGAGCTTCTGGAATGGCCCGCGTGGCTGGCTATGCGCTGGGGCGGGCGATGGCCCGGCGGAGCGCGGCGCGTGGCGGCCTGTACGCTCGCGCTGATCGCCCGCTGTCCTGTAGCCCCGCGCTGGCGGCGTGCTGTACGGCCTTCCTGCGGCCTTGGCTCTTTGAGCGGAAAGCCCTTAGGTCAGCTTTGCGAACTGGTCCATGTATCGCAATAATTCCGTTGGGTTGCGGTCGCGCGCGGCATTGGACAACACCTCGTCGATGCAGGTGGCCCGTCCCGAATACGCCAGCGTCCAACGACTGTACCTTCGTGCCGCAACGAGGCTTGATTGCAATGTCACAATACCGGTGTGCCGAGCATCGCCGCAAATGGATGTTTTCATCGTCTCGAGACAGCGCTCCGATCCTTCAAGGAACTGAGCAAAGTGATGGCCGGAGAATATCAGGACGCCGGTTAGTCCAAGGTCTGCATTTCGGATGCCCGCAGCACGCCGAATATCGAGGATTTCGGCGTCCGCATTTGATCCGAGCAAACTATTGCTGACGTAGAGCCAAGCCGCGAACAATGGAATTCCTTTCAAACAATAATTTGTCGTGAGGCCGAATTAATCGTTGGAGCAGTGGCTCCCATTGATTGGCGAGATGATCTGGAAATCGACTGTTGCCTGTAATACAGGCCCTTGATCGTCCCTAACCTGCACTGCAATCCGTTGGCAGGTGACGCGCGTCGCTCGCACTCTTATTGTATCCCGGGCAATTTCCGCCAGTGATAGAGTGGCCTCTTCCTGCACCGATTGGATGTCGGGGAATTCAACGCCATCTGGATCGCCGTATATGCGTCCTTCGGCGTCGCTTATGTCGAAATAATAACGCTTCATCGAGCAGATGGTAGCTAAACGTCCAGCGTCAGGCTTGTGAGTGCATGCCAATGATTTGTGCTTTCGCGCCAAATGCGCGAACTGAACAAATCAATCAAGCGGTTCGAGCTGTGTCGGTGGCTGCCGTGCCGACATCATCCTGATCGGCTCGATCAGGTCATGAACTGAAATGGCTGCGCCGACCCCTATGCCGTCTTTTCGCCAGCCGACCCAAGGCCGATCCGTTCGGCCAGCGAGACAAGCTCAGCCAAGGTGCGAACCTGCATTTTCTCCATCACCCTGTGGCGATGCGCCTTCACGGTGCGCCCGGTCGTTCCCAAGATGACGCCGATCTGCTTATTGGTCTTGCCGCCAATGATGAGTTCATAGACCTGTCGTTCGCGCGGTGTCAGTCGCCCAAGGCGGCCGTAAACGACATCCAGTTTGGCTTTTTGCTCGCTGGAGGCTTGATGACGTGCAAAGGCCCGCTCAATCGCTGGAAGGAGATCGTCGGATGATACCGGCTTGATGAAAAAGTCCTCCGCGCCCGCCTTGATGGCGCGCACGGTGACCGGGATGTTGAGATAGCCGGTCAGAAATATGATCGGCAAGGTCGAGCCGAGTTCACGCAGCCGCTTTTGCAGCGCGGTTCCGTCCAAGTCCGGGATTTGCACGTCGAGAAGGATGCAGCTCGGAATGCTGTCGCTCGGCAAGCGATCCAGCAACTCTTGCGATGACGCATAGACGGCGACCTCGTAACCGGCGTGCCTTAAGCGCCGCTCCATTGCTGTCGCGAACCGCGCATCGTCGTCTACAATATGCACTAAACCCGACACCGCGTCCCTCTGCCACCTGACGGTTAGGTCGGTAGATAAGGAAGAATTCTTAACGCAGTTAGTTCCGCCACGGAGCGGTAGCAGCCATGCCATCGCGGCACCGGGATTTTACTTGCCTCAAACGAGGTAGGGATATGCACTTTGTGCCACGCCGTGTGCCGCGTCATGCCGCTTCGCGGAATTCACTGCATCGCTGGCGTTTGGTCCGCTATCGGTGCGTGGTGCCTGCCGTCCCGTCGCTTGTCGTGGTGACGATGACGCGCTGTGATGCGAGCCGATGCGCGGTCGCGCTGCTGACGCTGCCGGTCGCGAGGCGCTGGCGATGGTGACGCGGTGGCGTAGTGCCGTCCCGCCGAAAGGAATATTTTTGCGTCCGGGGCTTGACACACATTCTGTAAAACAGAATCTATTTGCCCGACGGGTCAATTTGTCGCACCCAGCTCTCACAACGTTATTGCGAGGAGCGTAAGCGACGAAACAATCCACAGTGGTTATGCCGCGCTATGGATTGCTTCGCTTCGCTCGCAATGACGAATTCAGGACGCGACCAGCAGTTCATCGATCCGGATCGGAAAACGCCGCACCCGAATGCCGGTCGCGTGCCAGACCGCGTTGGCGACGGCGCCGGCGCTGCCGGTGATGCCGATCTCGCCGACGCCCTTGATGCCGAGCGCGTTGACGTGAGGATCGTGCTCGTCGACGGTGAGGACGTCGAGCGAGCGGCACGTCGGCATTCACCGGGACATGGTACTCGGCAAGGTTCGCATTCAAGATCCGGCCCGAGCGCCGGTCGATCACGGCCTGCTCATGCAGCGCGAAGGAGACGCCCCAGATCATGCCGCCGAACAACTGGCTGCGCACCATGCGCGGATTGATGACCCGGCCGGCGGCGAAGGCGCCGACCAGGCGGGTGACGCGGATCTGACCGAGATCCGGATCGACCTTGACCTCGGCGAAGACGGCGCCATGCGCGTGCATGGCGTAGTTCGATTGCGCCGCGGGATCGGCGGCGCCGTTGCCCTGTGCTTCGATCTCGGCGAGTCCGGCGCGCGCCAAGGATATCGGCATAGCTTTCGCTGCGGGTCTCGTCGTCGCGGCGGAACAGGCGGCCGTCGCGCGCGACCACGCCGGCATTGCCGGCGCCGAACAGCGGCGAGCGCTCGTCGCCGGTGGCGAGATCGGCGAGTTTGGCGATGACGGCAGCGCCGGCATTGTGGATCGCCATGCCGGCGGTCGCGGTGTGCGCCGAGCCGCCGGCGATGCCGGCATCCGGCAGGTCCGACGTGCCGGACCTGAATTCGACCTGGTCGAGGTCGAGCCCCAGCCCGTCGGCCGCGATCTGGGCGAAGCGCGGTCCAGGCGCCCTGCCCCATGTCGTGGGCGCCGGTCTCCATCACGCCGGTGCCGTCGCTGCGCATCACCGCGCGCGCTTCGGCCTGGAACATCAGCGCCGGAAAGGTCGCGGTGCCCATGCCCCAGCCGACCAGCAAGACCGGCCTCGTCGCGCATCGCGCGCGGCGCGAGCGGGCGCTTCGACCAGCCGAAACGTTCGGCGCCTTGTGCGTAGCACTCGCGCAACGCCTTCGAGGAGAACGGCTTGCCGGAGATCGGCTCGACCTCGGCATAGTTCTTCAGCCGGAACGCCAGCGGGTCCATGCCGCAGGCAAAGGCCGCCTCGTCGATCGCGCTTTCCAGCACGATCGATCCGGTGGCCTCGCCCGGCGCCCGCATGAACAGCGGCGTACCGGTGTCGACGCGCACCGCCTCATGCGAGGTTGAATCGCCGGGCTGGCATACAGCGTGTGCGAGGCGTCCGCCGCCGGCTCGAAGAAATCGTCGAACGTGCTCGACGTCGTCTTGGCGTGATGATCGATCGCGGTGAGCGCGCCCTCGCCGTCGACGCCGATGCGCATGGTCTGGCGGGTCGGCGCGCGATGGCCGACCGGGCCGTACATCTGCTCGCGCCGCAGCACCAGCTTGACGGGCTGGCCGACCAGCCGCGCCGCCAGGATGCCGAGCAGCTGCGGCCCGGAGATAAAACCCTTGCGAACCGAAGCCGCCGCCGAGGAACGGGCTGCGGATATGGATGTTCGCCGGCGAAATGCCGAACAGTCCGGCGATCCGCTCCTGCGCCATCGCCAGGCCCTGGCTCGGCGTGTCGATCGACAGCCGGTCGCCGTCCCACGCTGCCACGATCGCGTGCGGCTCCATCGCATTGTGGTACTGCGCCGGCGTCTCATAGGTCGCCTCGATCCGCTTCGATGCGGCGGCGAGACCGGCCTCGACGTCGCCGCGGCGAATCTCGGACGGGTTGCCGATGCCGACCGCGGGCGGCACGAAACTTTCGTCGGCATCGAGACCGACGCGGGCCGGCAGCACGTCGTATCGCGGCGCCAGCAGCGCCGCGCCTTCGGTCGCGGCCTCCAGCGTCTCGGCGATGACCACCGCGATCGACTGGTTGGCGTAGCGCACCTGCGTCGTTCTGCAGGACATCGAGCCGGAACATGAACGGGTTGGTCTTCGCGTCCGGATCCTCCGCCAGCGGCGGCCGGTTGGCCGGCGTCATCACCTCGACGACGCCCGGATGGCGCTTGGCCGCCGCTACGTCGAGATGCGTGACGCGGCCGCGCGCGATGCTGCTGACCGCCAGGACCGCATAGAGCATTCCGGGCGGATGATTGTCGGCGGCATAGCGGGCTTCGCCCTTGACCTTCAGGACGCCGTCGCGGCGGGTCAGCGGCTGGCCGATATTCGAGCCGTGCCGGACATGGGCGGGGGTTTGGCTAAGGCTGATGATCTCAGGCGACATGAAGCGCTCCGGAAACGGATGAGAAGGGAGAGGCCGGAAGGGCCGGAACACGCGCCGGCGTTCCCGCCGCCGCCAGCGTGAAGCGCGCGCACCACGATCCGGCGCGCGAGTTCGATCTTGAAGGCGTTGTCGCCGGACGGCTTTGCGTCGGCGAGTGCGGCGTCTGCGCGCTGTCGAAAAAGCCGCGGCGTCGGGATGGCGGCCGACCAGAATCGCTTCCGCCGCGCGCGCGCGCCACGGCTTTGGCGCGACGCCGCCGAGCGCGAGCCGTGCCGCGCGGATCACGCCGTCATCAATCCGCAAGGCTGCGGCGGCCGAGACGACGGCGAAGGCATAGGACGTGCGTTCGCGGACTTTCAGGTAGCGCGCATGCGCTGAAAAGTCGCGCGCTTCGGCGGGCAGACGCATCGCGACGATCAGATCGCCAGGCTCGAGCACGCTTTCGCGCTCGGGCGTATCGCCGGGCAGCCGATGAAACGCCTCCAGCGCGACCTCGCGCCGGCCATTGCGGCCTTCGATCTCCACGACCGCGTCGAGGGCGACCAGCGGCACGCAGAAATCCGACGGATGGGTGGCGATGCAGGCCTCGCTCCAGCCGAGCACGGCGTGCAGCCGGTTTTCGCCGTCGCGGGCGTCGCAACCCGCGCCGGGCTCGCGTTTGTTGCAGGCGCTGGCGGTGTCGTAGAAGTAAGCGCAGCGCGTCCGCTGCAGCAGATTGCCGCCGACGGTGGCGGCGTTGCGAAGCTGTGCCGAGGCGCCGGACAACAGCGCTTCGGCCACGGCGGGATAGGCACGCGCGAATTTCTCGTCGTGGGCGAGATCGGCATTGCGGACCAGCGCGCCGATGCGGATGCCGCCATCAGGCAAATGTTCGATGCGATCGAGCCCCGGCAGGCGGGTGACGTCGACGAGACGGTCCGGACGGCTGACCCCGCCCTTCATCAGGTCGAGCAGATTGGTGCCGGCGGCGAGATAGAGCGATCCCGGCTCAGCCGCAGCCGCGATCGCGTCGGAGATCGACGTCGGTCTGAAATAATCGAAAGTCTTCATGCGGAGCGCCTCTGGTCGGATTGGGCAAGGTCGTTCGTGGCTTCGAGCACGGCGTCGGTGATCCCCGCATAGGCGCCGCAGCGGCAGAGATTTCCGCTCATGCCTTCGCGCACGCGCTCGGGATCGTCGCCGGCCTGCCCTTCGCTGATCAGGCCGATCGCGCTCATGATCTGGCCGGGCGTGCAGAATCCGCATTGCAAGCCGTCATGGGCGATGAAGGCGGCCTGCACCGGATGCAGCTGATCGCCGCGCGCGACGCCCTCGATCGTCAGCACCTCGGCGCCGTCGTGGCTGATCGCCAGCGCCAGGCAGGAATTGATGCGCTGGCCGTCGACCAGCACCGTGCAGGCGCCGCATTGGCCGCGGTCGCAGCCCTTCTTGGTGCCGGTGAGATCGAGCCGTTCGCGCAACAGGTCGAGCAGCGTCACGCGCGGATCATCGAGTTCGATGTCCCGCCGCACGCCGTTGATGGTGAGGCTGATGGGAAAATTCATGCAGGGCTCCGATCGATGCTGACTTCGGACACGGGGCACTGGCGTTGACCGCAAGGGGGTGTCCAAATCTGGCGCTGATCGCCATATACGGAGGGTTCCTCCGTTTAGCAAGACGGAGCCCTCGGACGCACAATCTGGCAAAACGACGATTGGTTTTCCGAAAAGATCGTGCTCAAACAACGCGATGAGGTCATGATGCGATCCAACCTAACCAGATCGTGATCGAGAATTATTTTTTGGATTGTTCCGATGGCCAGTCAGTCCACAGCTGCGCTTCGCAAACCCCGCGCCGACGGGGTGCGCAACCGCGAGCGCGTGCTGGAAGCCGCGAAGGCCGTGTTCAGCGCCGGCGGTTCGGACGCCAGCCTCGAGGCGGTGGCGAAACGCGCCGGCGTCGGCATTGGAACGCTGTACCGGCATTTCCCAACCCGCGAGGCGCTGTTCGAAGCCGTCTATCGTCGCGAGGTCGACCAGCTCAGCGAACTGGCCGAACAGTTGAGAAACGCGCCCGAGCCGGTCGACGCGCTGCGGCGCTGGCTTAAAGCGTATGTCGAACTCGTCGCCACCAAGAAGGGGATGATATCGGCGCTGGCATTGGCGGTGCAGACCTCTTCGGACCTCTACGCCCACTCGTTCGATCGCCTTGCCAAAGCGATCGGCACCCTGCTCGATCGCGCTGTCGCGGCAGGCCAAATCCGCGCCGACCTCGGTCCGGATGAACTGCTGCGCGCGCTGATCGGCATGTGCTATTTGCACGATCAGCCCGGC
The DNA here is from genome assembly GCA_963802535.1 of uncultured Alphaproteobacteria bacterium. Classification (GTDB taxonomy): domain Bacteria; phylum Pseudomonadota; class Alphaproteobacteria; order Rhizobiales; family Xanthobacteraceae; genus Bradyrhizobium. The sequence goes on from CAWDJI010000004.1 coordinate 189,798, forward strand.
TGGCAGTCAACCGTGTTGCGGCTTATGGACGTGTTCATCGACGGGCTGCGGGTGCAGGCGAAGGGTGCACCATTGCGAAAGAAAAGTGTGAAGAAAAGCGGTAGTTCCCCGTCATTGCGAGCGAAGCGAAGCAATCCATAGCGCCGCAAGCGGAGGCGTGGATTGCTTCGTCGCAAGTGCTCCTCGCAATGACGATGCGGGTCGATCCGGGCTGATCAAGCATCGTTCCCTTTCCAGCCCCACTCCTGCCACCTATACTGCCCTCACCAAACCCGTGCGCGCAGCAACGACGCAGGCAACCCGAAGGGAAGGAAAAGGGCGATGAAACTCCCAGCGATGATATTTGCTCTGGCCCTCACAGGAATGGCAATGCCGTCCGCTCTCGCCCAAACTTCGGATGCGACCGTTGCGGTGGAAGGCGGCAGGATTCTGGGCGTTGCCGGCGATGTTCCGGGCATAACCATCTATAAGGCGATCCCGTTCGCCGCACCGCCGGTGGGGCCGAACCGCTGGAAGGCGCCGCAGCCCGTGGTGGCGTGGTCCGGGGTGAAGGACAGTTCGACGTGGCCGAACCGCTGCTACCAGCTCGCCAGCGCCAATCCGCCCGGCACCTTCTACGCCAACGAGTTCTACTGGGATCCGTCGAAAGATCCAAAGGATAGCGAGGACTGTCTCTATCTGAACATCTGGGCGCCCGCGAAACCCGCCACCGGTTCGCTGCCGGTGATGGTGTTTTATCACGGCGGCGGCAATCGCCACGGCAACAATTCCGAGGTCGAGTTCAACGCCGCAAAACTCGCCGCCAAGGGCATCATCGTGGTGACGGCGGCCTACCGGCTCAACCTGCTGGGCTTTCTCTCCTTGCCCGGCATGAAGGACGACGGCGGCGGCAATTTTGCCGTCCTGGATACCGTCGAAGCGCTGAAATGGGTGAAGAAGAACATCGCGGCTTTCGGCGGCGACGCCGGCAACGTCACGATATCGGGCCAGTCGGCCGGATCGCGCAATGTGCGATCGCTGCTGTCGACACCACTGGCCAAGGGCCTGTTCCAGCGCGCGATCATGCACTCCAGCCCGACCGTGATGGCGCAACCCGGCAAGCCGAATTTTGTGACCTTCGAGGACAAGGTCGCCAAGGCGGTACCAATGTTCGAGAAATACTTTCCCGGCAAGACGTTGGACGATTTGCGCAAAGTCCCGATCGAGGAGTTTTACAATGATGCCGCCAAGGTCGATGCATTATTCGGCGTGTCGAGCGGCCTCTATGCCGCGATCGACGGCAAGGTGCTGACGCAGGATTCGGTCGATCTCCTGAAGCAAGGCGCGCTTGGTGGGGTCGACGTCATCATCGGCACCGTCGCCGACGAGCGGACAGCGCTCGACGGCGCGCCGGCCAAGGACATGGAGATGCCGGCGTTCCAGGCGTACTGGAAAAAGCTGCTGGGTGAGGATTTTTACGCGTCGTCCGCGTTCGAGAAATTGTACCCGGCATCCACCAAACTCGATACCTACCGCCAGCACCTCAAGGCGCAGGCCGATCTCTTGCTGGAGCAGAACCGCATCGCCGGCTCGATCCTGAAAGCGAAAAATCCCGGCAGCAAGGTTTTTGTCTATTACTTCGATCACCCGACGCCCGGGCGCGACCGCGAGTATTACGGCGCCTGGCATTCGTCGGACCTCTGGTACACCTTCAACTCGCTGCGCAACGAACCCGGTCAGCGCGCGTGGACGCCTTACGACTTCGCGCTCGCCGAACAAGCCTCTTCGCTATGGGCCAATTTCGTCAAGACGGGGGATCCGAACGGCGAAGGCCTGCCGCCTTGGCCGCAGAGCGAGCGGTCCAACAATGGCGCTTATCTGTGGTTCGCCGAGCATTCGACCGGTGCCAGCAGCGGCTCGCCCTATTTCGGCACCAGCGCGGAACGCCGCAACGCGCTGCTTCACGACTATCAGATGAAATTTTATGGGGTGAATTGGTAATGAGTGCAGCCCTCGACGCAAGCCTGCGTGCTGCTGTCGAACGCAAGGATGTACCGGGCGTGGTGGCGCTGATCACGAACCGCGAGCGCGTGCTCTATCAGGGCGCCTTCGGCGTTGCCGATGTCGCGACCGGGCGTCCGCTCACGTTGGACGCGCTGTTTCGTATCGCCTCGATGACCAAAGCGATCACCTCGGTGGCCTTGATGCAATTAGTCGAGCAGGGCCGCCTCGACCTCGACGATGCGGCCGAAAAATACCTGCCGGAATTGACAGGCCTGAAAGTCTTCGAATCGTTCGACGCGACGACCGGAGCCTACAAACTCCGCCCGGCATCAAGGCCGGCGACAGTCAAACATTTCCTGACCCACACGTCGGGACTGGCCTACCCGTTCACCAGTGCGAACTGGCGCGATTTCAAGCCGCGCGCCGGCGAAACCTATCCGTTCGGCGGACCGCTGCTGTTCGATCCGGGCGAACGCTGGCATTACTCGACCAGCACCGACGTCGTCGGCCGACTGGTTGAGGTTATTTCCGGTCGAAAGCTCGAGGATTATTTCCGCGAGCACATTTTTGTTCCCCTCAGGATGAATGACACGTCCTACAACGTGCCCGAAGCAAAAGGGCCGCGCCTGGTCGCGCAACAGCAGCGCGGCGGCGAGCGCATGGATGGCGCCGTCGAACTGCAAGAGCCGCAAGCCGGACTCGCCGTCGCCGCACCGATCGGCGGCGGCGGCCTCGCCTCCACGGCCGAGGACTATGGGCGCTTCGTGCGCATGCTGCTCAACGGCGGCGCGCTCGATGGCGCGCGCGTGCTCAAGGCCGAAACGGTGGCGCTGATGGGCCAGAACCATATCGGCGCGGTGTCGGTCCCTGCACTCAAGAGCGTGCTGCCGCGCAGCGCCGACTTCACCTTCATCGCCGATGGCCGGGATAAATGGGGGCTCGGCTTCCTGATCACCGTCGATCAAGTATCCGGCAAGCGCTCGCCGGGCAGCCTGAGCTGGGGCGGCATCAACAACACCTTCTTCTGGATCGATCCCGCGCGCGGCATCGCCGGCGTGATCATGATGCAGTTTTTGCCGTTCGCCGACGCAAAAGCGCTGGCCGTCCATGATGCGTTCGAGCGCGGGGCGTATCAGCTGGTGAATACGGAGCGGTAAGAGGCTTCAACGCTCGACGGAACGTTGCTGTCGCGCGTGGCGGGCGAGCGCGTGAGCGATCAGGGTATCGATCAGTCCGGATTGTGGCAGTCCAGCCGCCTCCCAGAGCTTTGGATACATGCTGATGGAGGTAAAGCCTGGCAGCGTGTTGACCTCGTTGACGAAGATCTCCTCGCCGGCAAGAAAGAAATCGACCCGCGCCAGGCCTCCGCAGCCCAGAACCCTGAACGTCTCGATCGCAAGCGCCTGAAAGCGTCGCATTTGCTCGGGCGAAACATCCGCCGGAATGACCAGGCTGGCGCCCTTGGCATCGGTATATTTTGCTTCGTACGAATAGAAGCCGTGCTTGTCCGCCGGCACGATTTCGCCAAGCGGCGAAGCGCGGACATGGCCCTTGTCGTCCTCGAGTACGGAACATTCGATCTCGCGGGCGCGATCGATGCACCGTTCGACCAGAATCTTGCGGTCGTAACGGAAAGCAAGCGCACATGACTGCGCGAATTCCTCCGCAGATCCCGCGCGCGAAATGCCGACCGACGAACCGAGATTGGCCGGTTTGACGAACAGGTCGGCACTGCCGACGGCGCGCACCGCGGCCGCGTAATCAAGCGGGGCGTCTGCCGTCAGCGTCACGAAAGGCACGATGGGCAGGCCGGCATCGCGCATCAACCGCTTGGCGACGTCCTTGTCCATCGCAGCGGCCGATCCCATCACCGACGATCCGACATAGGGAACGTCGGCAAGCTCAAGCGCGCCCTGGACCGTTCCGTCTTCGCCGTTCGGCCCGTGCAAGACGGGGAATATGACGTCAACGCGGGGAACGGCCTGCTGCGCGCCCTCGGCGAGCTGCAACAATTGTCCCTTGCCGCCCGGAAGCAAAGCGAGCCGCGCGGCGTCCTCCGGGATGGTCAGCGCCACGGCCCCGGTTCCCCCGCCATTGCCGGCATCGCACAACAGCCAGCTACCGTCCTTGGTCAACCCGATCAGCACCACATCGTATTTTTCCGGATCGAGCGCGCGCAACACATTCGCCGCGGACGCCCGCGATACGTCGTGCTCCGCCGAGCGCCCCCCGAACAACAAGCCGACGGTGAGCCTAGGCTGCTTCGACATCATCGCCCCTCCCCGCGCTCCGTCATTCCGGGATGGTGCGTAAGCACCAGACCTCAGATGCGCAATTGCGCATCGGGGAATCTCGAGATTCCGGGTTCGATGCTCCGCATCGCCCCGGAATGACGGGCTCTACCGATCACCCGAACCGGTGATCGTACCTCGTGATCGCAAGCTCGCTTGCATCGATGTCCGGCTTGCGGCCCGACAGCATATCCGCGAGCACCCTGCCCGAGCCGCACGCCATGGTCCAGCCGAGCGTGCCGTGGCCGGTGTTGAGATGCAGATTGCTGTAGCGCGTCGGGCCGATCACCGGCGGGCCGTCCGGCGTCATCGGGCGCAGCCCGCTCCAGAACGTCGCCTTGGCGAGATCGCCGCCGCGCGGGAACAGCTCGGTCAGCGAATAATCGAGCGTCGCCCGCCGCGCGGCGTAGAGTTTGGTCGAATAGCCGGAAACTTCGGCGGTGCCGCCGACGCGGATGCGATCGCCCAGCCGCGTGATCGCGACCTTGTAGCTCTCGTCCATCACGGTCGACACCGGTGCCGCGTCGGCGTTCGTGATCGGCACCGTGATCGAATAGCCCTTCACCGGATAGACCGGTAGCGAAATGCCGAGCGGTCGCACCAGCCGCGGCGACCAGCTGCCGAGCGCCAAGCACATAGGCGTCGGCCTGCAGCATCCCGGTCGAGGTGGCGACGCCGGTGATGCGCGTGGCGTCCGCGTTCAGGCCCTCGATCCCGACATTGAAGGCAAAGCGCACGCCGAGCTTTTCGGCCTCCAGCGCCAGCGCCTGCGTGAACATGTGGCAATCGCCGGTCTCGTCCTGCGGCAGCCGCAATCCGCCGGCGATCTTGTCCGGTACGGCGGCGAGCGCCGGCTCCGCGGCGATGCAGCCGGCGCGATCGAGCACTTCAAAGGGCACACCAAATTGCTTGAGCGCGGCGATATCGTCGGCGGTGCCATCGAGCTGGGAGGCGTAGCGGAACAATTGCAGCGTGCCGCGCTCGCGCTCGTCATAGCGAATGCCGATGTCGCTGCGCAGCGCGCGCAGGCAATCGCGGCTGTATTCGGCGATCGGGATCATGCGCCGCTTGTTGACCGCGTAACGCTCCGTGGTGCAGTTGCGCAGCATCTTCATCAGCCAGACCCACATCACGGGATCGAGCTTGGGACGGATCACCAGCGGACCGTGCTTCATCAACAGCCACTTGATCGCCTTGACCGGCACGCCGGGCCCGGCCCATGGCGAGGAATAGCCGGGCGACACCTCGCCGGCATTGGCGAAGCTCGTCTCCAGCGCAGGCTTCGGCTGACGGTCGACGACCGTCACCTCGTGGCCTGATTTGGCGAGGTAATAGGCTGAGGTGACGCCGATGACGCCACTGCCGAGAATAAGGACTTTCACGATCCCTCAATCCTGCTGCCGCGGTATCGTTCGATGACGGCAAAGTATCCGATACCGCGGCTAGAGCAAAGATCAGGCCACGCGCTTGATGGCGTCGCCGAGGATCGAGACCATGTCGTCGATATGGCTCTTCTCGACGATCAAGGGCGGTGACATCGCAAAGGAATCGCCGCTCATGCGCAGATAGAGCCCGCGATTGAAGCAATCGACCATGACGTCATAGCCGCGCGCGCCGACCGCGTCCGCGCGAGGCGCGAGTTCGACCGCGCCCATCAGGCCTTCGTTGCGGATGTCGATCACGTTCGGCAGGCCCTTGAGCTGATGCAGCGCATCGCCAAAATAGCCGGCCAGCGTGGAGGCGCGCGTCAGCAGGCCCTCGTCCTTGTAGATGTCGAGCGTGGCAAGGCCGGCGGCGCAGGCCACCGGATGCGCCGAATAGGTGTAGCCGTGGAACAGCTCGATCTGGCTTTGCGGGCCCGTCATCAGCGTGTCGTAAATCTTGCGGGCGGCAAACACCGCGCCGCAGGGAATGGTGCCGTTGGTGATGCCCTTGGCGGTCGTCATCAGGTCCGGCGTGACGCCGAAATGCTGGGCCGCGAACGGCGCGCCGAGCCGGCCGAAGCCGGTGATGACTTCGTCGAAGATCAGGAGGATGCCGTGCTTGTCGCACAATTCGCGCAGCCGCTTGAGGTAGCCCTTCGGCGGCGGCAACACGGCGGTCGAACCCGGGACCGGCTCGACGATGACGGCAGCGATGGTGTCGGCGCCATGCAGCGCCACCATCCGCTCGACATCGTCGGCGAGTTCGGCGCCATGTTCCGGCTGGCCGTTCGAGAAGGCGTTGCGGGCGAGGTCATGGGTGTGGCGGATATGATCGACACCCGGCAAATGGGTTGCGAAGGCGCGGCGATTGGCCACCATGCCGCCGACCGACATGCCGCCGAAGCCGACGCCGTGATAGCCGCGCTCGCGGCCAATCAGGCGGGTGCGGGTCGCCTGGCCCGCGGCGCGATGATAGGCCAGCGCGATCTTCAGCGCGGTATCGACCGATTCAGAGCCGGAATTGGTGAAGAAGATGCGATCAACGCCCTTCGGCGCGATCTCGGCGAGCCGCTCGGCAAAATCGAACGCCAGCGGATGCCCCATGTTGAACGAGGGCGCAAAATCGAGGTTCATCAGCTGCCGCTCGACGGCGGCAGCGATCTGCGGGCGACCGTGGCCGGCGTTGACACACCACAGCCCCGCCGAGCCGTCGATCACCTTGCGGCCGTCGACGGTGGTGTAATGCATACCCGACGCGGAGGCGAACAGCCGCGGCTCGGCCTTGAACTGCCGGTTGGCCGTGAACGGCATCCAGAACGATTCGAGCTTCACGGTGTTTGGGATCTGGTGAATCGTCATGGGCGCGCTCCTCTGCGGGGTTCGCAGCCATCGACATCATGTTGATGAATGTGCAGCAAGTCCTTTTCTTGGATCATCCAAGCCATTGAATTTGCTGGCATGGCTGGATAGTATTCGTTCGATCCGCAACACACTCAACAGCCCGCCCCCAACGCCAGAGGCCACGATGAGCATCGATGTCGGCGAACGACTTCGTTTCGTCCGCGCCCGCAACAAAATATCGCAGCGCGAACTCGCCAAACGTTCGGGGGTGACCAACTCGACGATCTCGCTGATCGAATCCAACCAGATGAACCCGTCGGTCGGCGCGCTGAAGCGGATTCTCGACGGCATTCCAATGGGCATGGCGGAGTTTTTTGCGCTGGAACCCGACCGGCCGCGCAAGGCGTTTTACCGCGCCGACGAGTTGACCGAGATCGGCAAGGGCAAGATCTCGTTCCGCCAGGTCGGCGACAATCTGTTCGGCCGGGCGCTCCAGATCCTGAAGGAGCGCTATGAGCCGGGCGGCGATACCGGGCGCGTTCCACTGGTCCACGACGGCGAGGAAGGCGGCATCGTTCTGTCTGGCCGGCTGGAAGTGACGGTGGAGAGCGAACGCCGCATCCTCGGGCCCGGCGACGCCTATTATTTCGAAAGCCGGCGACCACACCGTTTTCGCTGCATCGGCGCCAAGCCGTGCGAAGTGATCAGCGCCGGCACGCCGCCGACGTTCTGACGAGCTACGAGGCGTGCGCCAATAGCGTCCGGACGATCGGATGATTCCGGTCGGCGAGCCCGTCGATGACATCGAAATGGTGACGGCCGGGTTCTTCGATGGTGCAGGTTTGCGCGCCGAGTCCGGTCCAGATGTTGGCCAGCAGCGCGTTCTGACGGACGAATTCCGGGCGCTCGGCGCTGCCCACCCAGCAGGTCAGGCGCGCATCAGGCATCGGACGCAACAGCACCGGACTTTCGGTTTGCGCTTCGGCCTCGTCGATGCGGAGGTCGGCATTCATGGCGGTCTTCAGCAACGGGCGAAGGTCGTGGACGCCGGAGATCGAGACGGTATTTTTGACGCGCGCGCGGACGGCCTCAGGGAGCGGCGACGTCGCGGAAATCATCCGCGTGACCAGATGCCCGCCGGCGGAGTGCCCCGTCAGCAGGATCGGGCCTTCGATCATGCCGGCGGCCTGCGCGATCGCAGCGCCAATTTCGCGCGTGATGTCGGCGATGCGAATTTCGGGGCATAGCGTGTAGGACGGCATAGCCACCGCATAGCCGCTTTCGACGGATCCGCGCGCGAGATGCGACCAGAAACTCTTGTCGAGCGCCTTCCAGAACCCGCCATGAACAAAAACGACCAGCCCCTTGGGCGTCCCCTCGGGACGGAAAAAGTCAAAACGGTTTCGCGGCCGTTCGCCGTAGCCGATGTCGAGCGTTGCGCGATCGCTGCGCGCCAGTTCATCGCGATAGGCTTGCGCGGGTTGCACCCAGGCCGCCGGCCAGCGTTCGCCGCCGGGAATGTTGGGGCCGTTGGCGTAGGCGTCGTTCCAGTCGGAAATCTGACGAAAGAGCATGCGGGTTCGGTTCCTGGCTGGATTCCCCTGAGCGAGGCAATCTACTCACATCGTCCGCCCACGGGACAGTCAAAAAGTCTTTTAAATGTATAATTTCTGACCTTGAAACGACGAGCCGCCGTGCGAGTATCTGCGCTCCGCGAACGAGACCCGTCATGACCGATTTCACGCGCACGCGATCCCTGTTCCATATGCCCGAGGGCGTCATCTATCTCGACGGCAATTCGCTCGGTCCCCTGCCCGTTGCGGCCACCGATCGCGTCCGCGCCATGATGACCGAGCAATGGGGACAACAGCTGATCCGGGGCTGGAACAGCGCCGGCTGGATGGCACAGCCGCGCCGCATCGGCGACCGCATCGGCCGCTTGATCGGCGCGCCCGAGGGCAGCGTCGTGATCGGCGATACGCTGTCGATCAAGGTCTATCAGGCGCTCGCCGCAGCGCTCGAACTCAATCCCGCCAGGCGGGTGGTCCTGTCCGACAACGGCAATTTTCCGTCCGATCTCTACATGGCCGAGGGTCTGCTCGGATCGCTCGACCGCGGATATACGCTCAAGGTCGTCTCGCCCGAAGAAGTCGAGGACAGCATCGACGAGAGCGTTGCGGTGCTGATGCTGACCGAGGTCGATTATCGCACCGGCCGCCTGCACGACATGAAGGCGCTGACCGCGAAGGCGCATGCCGCCGGCGCGTTGACGGTCTGGGATCTCGCGCATTCCGCGGGCGCCATTCCGGTCGATGTATCCGGCGCGAAGGCCGATTTCGCGGTCGGCTGCACCTACAAATATCTCAATGGCGGCCCCGGCGCGCCGGCCTTCATCTATGTCGCGCCAAAGCATGCCGAGACGGCGCGGCCGGCGCTTTCCGGATGGCTGGGACATCAGGCGCCGTTTGCCTTCGATCTGGATTATCGTGCCGGCGCCGGCATCGAGCGGATGCGGGTCGGAACGCCGCCCGTCATTGCGATGGCCGCGCTCGAAGCCGCGCTCGATGTCTGGGACGGTGTCGACATGCGTGACGTTCGCAAGGCGTCGATCGCGTTGGCCGATCTTTTCATCCGCGAAGTCGAGGCCCGTTGTCCGGAGCTGATGCTGGCTTCGCCGCGCGACGGCAGCAAACGCGGCAGCCAGGTTTCGTTTCGCCACCCCAACGGCTACGCGATCATGCAGGCCCTGATCGCGCGCGGCGTGATCGGCGATTTCCGCGCGCCCGACGCGATCCGCTTCGGCTTTACGCCGCTCTATATCGGCGAGGCCGAGGTCCGCGCGGCGGTCGATATCCTCGAGGACATCATGAGCAATCGGCGCTGGGACACGCCTGAGTATCGCAAAATGGCCGCCGTGACATGACCGAAAAGCCTTACGATCCCGCAAGCGAAGGCGCCCAGATGTCGTTCGACGGGCGGATGTCCTACAGCGACTATCTGCATCTGGAACGCGTGCTCGACGCACAGGAGCCGCTCTCGACGGCGCATGACGAACTGCTGTTCATCATCCAGCACCAGACCTCCGAACTCTGGATGAAGCTCGCGATCCACGAAATCCGCGCCACCATCAGGGCGATCCACAACGACCAGCTTCAGCCCGCCTTCAAGATGCTGTCGCGGATCGCGCGCATCTTCGAGCAGCTCACCGGCGCCTGGGACGTGCTGCGGACGATGACGCCGAGCGAATACACCGAGTTTCGCGACCAGCTCGGCCAATCCTCCGGCTTCCAATCCTATCAGTACCGGGCGATCGAATTCCTCGCCGGCAACCGCAATCTGGCGATGCTCGGTCCGCATGCCCACCGCGCCGACGTCGGTCGCAAAGCTTGAGGAGATTCTGAGCCAGCCCAGCCTCTACGACGAGGCGCTGCTGCTGCTGGCGCGCAACGGCTTCGATATCGGCGAGGATGCGCGGCGCACCGATTGGCGAACGACGCGGACGGCCAACGACAAGGTGTTGGCCGCCTGGAAGACCGTCTACGCGTCGCCGCAGAAATACTGGATGCTGTATGAGCTGGCGGAAAAGCTGGTCGATTTCGAAGACTATTTCCGCCGCTGGCGCTTCAACCACGTCACCACGGTCGAGCGCATCATCGGCCTGAAGCGCGGCACCGGCGGCACGTCCGGCGTCTCCTACTTGCGCAGGATGCTCGAGGTCGAACTGTTTCCGGAACTCTGGAAGGTAAGGACCGAGCTTTAAAACTACGAAAACAACCCCATGCACCGTAGGAACGGTGCTTCCCGCCCATCCGAAAACGACAACATCTAGCTAGTCAAGCTTCGGATGCGTCATGAACTCTTCGATGATCTCGGCCGGCGGCTTGACGAATTCGCCGGCGCGGCTGACGCCGAGGCCGGTAAGCCGGCGAAGTTTGACCGCCATCTCGGCCATCTTCACCACGATCGGGATGCCGTTAATGACGGGCGCGCCGTCGATCGCGTGATTGCGCAGCGCTGCGAACAGCAGCATCGGAATGCCGCCGCCGGGGATCAGCACCTCGACGCCTTTTGCCACCAGCGGGCGCGCCTGTTCGGCGAATAACTCTTCAACCTCGCGCGCCAACGCTTCCGATTCATAGGCCTTCAATATCTGCCCGGGCTCGAAGGTCATGGCGTGCGTGCCGGCGACGCGGCGTTCCAGTCCGTATTTGGTGATCTGGTGATGAAACCAGGGAATGTAGCGCGGATTGATGGTGATGATGCCGCTGCGCTGACCGAGCTGGCAGCCATGCAGCATCGAGGATTCGCCGAGCGCCAGCACCGGAATGTCGACGACGGAGCGGGCTTCATAGAGGCCGGCATCCTGAAAATGGCCGATCACGAAGGCATCGTAACCCTCGCGCTCGGCCCGCACCGCATTGCAGATCACTTCGCGGGCGCAACGAAATTCGACGATGGCATGGGCATAGGAATCGTGCGGCGTGATGCCCTTGATGTCGATCATCAGTGCCGGGCTCGGCGATCTCGTCGAGGTGCTTGCGCAGCCGATCCCAATAGGTCTTGCCATTATCGTAATCGACATAGCTCTGATACCAGATGCGGATCGGTTTCATGGCAAGGTCCCTCTTCCGCGCGCGTCCTTTGGACGGCGCGGCGTTTGATCAGGTGCGACGCGACGTGACGAACGGCGAGCGCGTCAGCCCAGCAGTTTCCACTGCCCCTTTTCGAGCGTGACGATGACGCGGGCGCGCTCGTCGACGCCGGAATTGTCGGCCTGGCTGTAATTATAGACGCCATGCGAGCCGACCAGTTCCTTGGTTTTGTAGAGCTCGTCGCGCAACGCCGCGCGGAATGCCGGCGTGCCGGGCTGGGCGGAGCCAAGTGCGCGCTTGGCGGCGGCGGCGAACACCAGCCAGCCGTCGAACGAATAGGCCGAGAAGGCGTCAGTCGAGGCGACGTTGTTGGCCTTCTGATGCGCGGCGCGGAATTCGAGACCGACCTTCTTCACCGGATTGCTGTCGGGCAATTGTTCGGCGACGATCACGGGTCCAGTCGGCGCCAGCACGCCCTCGACGGCCGCACCGCCGACGCGAATGAAATCCGGATTGATCAGTGCATGCGTGCCATAGATCGGCCCGCGGAAACCGCGCTCGCGCAGCGCCAGGAACGGCAGCGCGCCCGGCGTGCCCGATCCGCCGGTCATCACCGCATCCGGCTGGGCCGCCATGATCTTGAGCGTCTGCGCGGTCACCGACGTATCGGGACGCGCATAGCGCTCGTCGGTGAGGATCTTGATGCCGATCGGCGAGGTCGTCTTGGTCAGCGCGCCATAGACCAGATCGCCCCAGGCATCGCTGAAGCCGATATAGCCGAGGCTCTTGATGCCGGCCTTCTGCATCTGGCCGACGACCGCGGCCACCATCAGCGGCGGCGGCTGCGGGATCGAAATCGCCCAGAAGCCGCCATCGCCCTTGCCTGCCGTCGGCGGCAGCGGCGAGATCGAAACGAACGGCACCTTCTGCTCGCCGGCGACCGCCGCCATCGCGACCGAACCGGGCAGGCCCGACGTACCAATCAACAGATCGACCTTGTCTTCCTCGACCAGTTTTCGCGCATTGCGCGTCGAGGCCGACGGATCGCCGCCGTCGTCGAGTTGCACCAGCTTGATCTTGTGGCCGTCGATCGTGTCGAGATACGCCATCGCCGCCGCGATGCCTCTTGAATAGGGAATGCCGATCGAGGCGCCGGGGCCGGTCTGGCCGGTGACGAAGCCGACGGAGATCTGCGCTGCTTGCGCGCGAACGATCGATGGAGCCGCGACGGAAGCCGAAAGTGCTGCACCACCAAGGAGAACTGTTCGGCGCGAAATCATCTGTCTGTTCATCGTCGCTACCTCCTGTTTGGGCCGCCGCTCAGTCGACGGGCGCCGTGTGACTTAAGGGAGAGATCGGGGCGATGGCAGGCTGACCGCGGCATAGCCGTCGGTTCGTCCCCGCTTCGTCGTGGCCTGGATTATTGTTCACAGCCGCGCCATCCGCCATTACCGGTCAAGAATTTGGCCCAACAAAAATTGTTTTAGACATAAAACATAAAACCGTGCAGTATGGCCTTAGTCAAGAGGCAATTCGTATGATGAATTCATCGATTGAAGCTGTGATTTCTCCCTTACGGGCGCAGGCCGGGGACGTCGCCGATCTGGCTCGAGAGGATCGTGCTGGCCTGGTCGTAAAGCCCGGTCATGACATGCAAAATCGATGTCGCCTGTTGCAGCGCGTCCTGCGTACCGGACATGCTGCCGACGAGGCGGACCAGCGTATCGCGCCGGTGCTGCAGATAGGCGTCGACGATGGCGCGGCCGGATTCGGTCGGCAAATAGGTGGTGTTGCGGCGCGAGGCGCCATTGCTCGCTTTCTCGATAAAACCCAGCGAAAGCAGCTTTTTCAGGCCATATTGCAGATTGGCAAGATCGTCGCGGTGCAGCAGACGCGCGACATCGCTGAGACCTTTAGGCGTGCCGTTCAGATGCAACACGTGCAGGATCGAGGCTTCGGTGCCGCCCAGCGAATTGGACGGCATGGCGATCAGGCAATCGCGCCGCCAGCGGGCGAACGCCGAACCGAAATGCCAGGCCGCGTATTCGAACGCATTCACGGTCTGCTCGATCGGCGAGATGTCGACGGCCGGCTCGGCGACGGGTGCGATCACCGTAACCGAGGCGGGCTTTGCCTGTTTTTTGGCCACAGAATGTCTCCTCAAATGGCAGTTTCAAACGGTAATTTAGTGTATTAAACGGACTAAGCAAGGTGCTGGATCGCCATGACGACTGAAATCGCCATCATTCTGCTGCTCGATGGCATCGCCAATGGAGCCATCTATCTGCTGGCGGGGCTCGGCCTGGTCCTGATCTTTTCGGTCACCCGCGTGGTGTTCGTGCCGTTCGGCGACATCACCGCGTTCTGCGTGCTCTCGATCGCGGCGTTCGAACTCGGCCGCGTGCCGGGCACGATCTGGATCGTGGCGATCCTGGCCGCCATCGCCACCGCGATCGACGTCGCCAGCCACATCCGCGCCGGTGAACACGCGAAAATACCGCGGTCGCTGCTGTTCTATGGTGTGCTGCCGCTGATCCCCTGCGTGCTGGCATGGTTCGCCGCCTCGCCGGCCGTGCCGCATGCGGCGCAGATCGTGCTCGCGCTGGTGCTGGTGCTGCCGATCGCGCCATTGCTCGACCGCATTGCGTTCCGGCCCGCGGCGGATGCCTCGGTGCTGGTGCTGCTTGATCATCGCACTCGCCCTGCATTTCGCGCTGAGCGGCCTCGGCCTGATGTTCTTCGGCGCCGAAGGCTTTCGTATTCGCCCCGTGGTCGACGGCATCTACGTACTCGGCGGCGGCGTCATCGTCTCCGCGCAGGTGCTGTTGATGGTGATCACGGCGGCATTGCTCAGCCTCCTGTTCTTCCTGTTCTTCGAACGGTCGATGTCGGGCCGGGCGCTGCGGGCCACCGCGGTCAACCGCATCGGCGCACGGCTGGTCGGCATCCGCCCGGCGCGCACCGGCACGACAGCCTATTTCATCGCCTCGCTGCTGGCTGGCGTCTCCGCGATCCTGGTCGGGCCGACCACGACGATCTACTACGATTCCGGCTTCATGATCGGGCTGAAGGCTTTTATCGGCGCCATCATCGGCGGCTTCACCAGCTATCCGATCGCAGCCCTCGGCGCGGTGCTGGTCGGCATCATGGAAAGTTTTGCCTCGTTCTGGAGCAGCTCCTTCAAGGAAGTGATCGTCTTCAGCCTCTTGATTCCCGTGCTGCTCTGGCAATCCTGGAAAACCTCCGGACATGCCGACGAGGCCGGCGAAGAACTCGAGATGCCGGACGCGATCGTGCTGAGCCCGCCGCTGCGCTATGGGCTGATCGGCGGCACCATCATCGCGCTCTTGATCGCGCCTGCCCTGCTCGGCAGCTTTGCCATCACGCTGCTCAACTATATCGGCATCTCCGCGCTGGTCGCGCTCGGCCTGGTGCTGCTGACCGGGATCGGCGGCATGACGTCGTTTGGACAGGCCGCCTTTGTCGGCATCGCCGCCTATGCCACGGCCTGGGCGACCGTGACGATGGGCCTGTCGCCGTGGATCGGACTATTGCTGGCACTGGTCATGACCGGCCTCGCCGGCCTTGCGATCGGCGCGCTGACGCTGCGGCTCGACGGGCATTTCCTCTCGCTCAGCACGATCGCCTGGGGCATCTCGATCTATTTCCTGTTCGGCACGGTCGCAGGCCTCGGACAGAACGGCGGCATGGCCGGTGTCCCGCCAATCACGATCGGAACGGTGGCGCTGATCTCATCGCAATCGATCTACTATCTGATCTGGTTCATGGTCGGCCTCGCCATGCTGGCGAGCGCCAATCTGCTCAATTCCCGCGAAGGCCGCGCGATCAGGAGCCTGCGCGGCGGCGGCGTGCTGCTGGCGAGCCTCGGCGTCGACATTTTCCGCATCCGCCTCGTCACCTTCGTGCTCGCCGCATTGCTGGCGGGACTGGCCGGCTGGCTCTATGCGCATATGAACCGGTTCGTCAGCCCTGCCCCGTTCGACGTCAAACCCGGCATCGAATACCTGCTGATGGCGATGGCGGGCGGCGCCGGTCATATCGCAGGCGCCGTTGCCGGCTCGGCGCTGATCACGCTGTTGAAGAACTGGCTGCAGGATGTGCTGCCGCTGGTGACGAAAAACCCCGCCCAATTCGAGATCATCGCCTTCAGCGTCCTCTTGATCCTGCTGTTGCAGAACGCCCGCGGCGGCCTGGTTTCCTTTGTTGCCAAACGCCTGCCCAAGGGCACGCGCCCGCCGCCCGCGGCAGCCGAACCGATGGCGCGTCGCGCGCTGCCCGAGAGCGGCACGCCGATCCTTGATGTCGAGGACGCGGTGCGGACGTTCGGTGGACTGATCGCGGTCAACAAGGTGAATTTCGATCTCAAGGCCGGCGAAATCCTCGGCCTGATCGGCCCCAATGGCGCCGGCAAGAGCACGATGTTCAACCTTTTGACCGGCGCACTGCAGGCCAATACCGGCCGCATCTCTTTCCTTGGGCAAGACATCACGCGCCGTCCGCAGATGGACATTGCGCGGATGGGGATCGCGCGCACGTTCCAGCATGTGAAGTTGCGCCCGAACATGAGCCTGATCGACAATGTCGCGCTCGGCGCCTATGCGCGCAACGAAACCGGTTTCCTGAAGAGCGCGCTGCGACTCGATCGCAGCGAGGAGCGCCGCACGCTGCACGAGACCCAGCGGCAGTTGGCGCGCGTCGGCCTCGGCGACAGACCGCACGAACTCGCCGGCAATCTGCCGCTCGGCGGACAGCGCATTCTCGAAGTGGCGCGAGCATTGGCCGCCGATCCGGTGCTGGTGGTGCTGGACGAGCCGGCCGCGGGCTTGCGGCCACCGGAGAAGGAAGCGCTGGCGCGGGTGCTGCGCCAGATCCGCGACGAGGGCGTCACCATCCTGATCGTCGAGCACGACATGGATTTTGTGATGGGACTGGTCGACCGCCTGGTCGTGATGGAGTTCGGCTGCAAGCTGGTCGAGGGCGATCCGGCGGCGGTGCGCGCCGATCCAAAAGTGCAGGAAGCCTATCTCGGAGGCGTGCTATGAGCGCGATGCTCGAGATCAGGGATCTGCACGTCGCCTATGGCAAGGTCGAGGCCGTTCGCGGCGTATCGCTGACGCTGAATAAAGGTCAGATCGTCACGGTGATCGGACCGAACGGCGCCGGCAAGACCACGCTGCTTGCGGCCACCATCGGCCTGCTGCCGTCGCGCGGCCGGCTGATGTTCGAGGGCGAGGATCTGTTCAAGCTCGATGTCGAGGCCCGCGTCGAGCATGGCTTCTGCCTGGTGCCGGAGACGCGCGAGCTGTTCGGCGAATTGACCGTCTATGACAATCTCGTGCTCGGCGCCTATCCGCGGCGATCGGACCGCGCCTTCGTCAACCGCACGCTGGACGAAGTCTATGGCCGCTTTCCGCGCCTGGCCGAACGCCGCCTGCAACGCGCCGATACGCTGTCGGGCGGCGAACGCCAGATGCTGGCGCTCGGCCGCGCCATGATGTCGGCGCCGCGGCTGTTGATGCTGGATGAACCGAGCCTTGGTCTGGCGCCTTTGATCGTGCGCGACATCCTGCGTAACGTGGCGGCGTTGCGTGACAGCGGCGTCTCGATCCTGCTGGTGGAACAGAATGCGCGTGCGGCGCTTGAAATAGCGGACTATGGCTATGTGCTCGAAACCGGCGAAGTCGTGCTGGATGGCGAGGCGGCATCCCTGCTCGGCAATTCGCGGGTGCAGGCAAGCTATCTCGGTGGAGGACATTGACCGCGATGGCCAGCCGAATTGCAGGTTATGAAGGCGTTGCGGTCGCGGTTCCCGTCACGGTGCCCTATGAGCGCTTCTCGATCCGCGGTGCGCATTGGTTCATGGCACGCGCGTTGAAAGCGCTGATCGACGGCGCCGGGATTTCCAAGGACGAGATCGACGGCCTGTGCGTCGCGAGTTTTACGCTGGCGCCGGACTCGGCGGTGGGGCTGACCCAGCATCTCGGGCTTTCGCCGCGCTGGCTCGACCATATCCCGATGGGCGGCGCGTCGGCGGTCGTCAGCCTTCGTCGCGCCGCGCGCGCCGTTCAGGCAGGAGATGCCGAGATCGTCGCCTGCATCGCCGGTGACACCAACCAGATCGACAGTTTTCGCCAGAGCACCGCGAGCTTCAGCATGTTCGCGCAGGACGCGGTCTATCCCTACGGCGCCGGCGGGCCGAACGGCAGCTTTGCGTTCCTCACCAACTATTACATGCGCACCTATGGCGCGAAGGCGGAGGATTTCGGCAAGCTGTGCGTCGCCCAACGCACCAATGCGCTGCGCAATCCCAACGCGCTGTTCAAAAAGCCGCTGACGCTCGAGGAATATCTCGGCGCGCGCCTGGTCGCCGATCCGTTGCGCCTGTTCGACTGCGTGATGCCCTGCGCCGGCGCCGATGCATTCCTGGTCATGAGCGAGGAGCGCGCAAGGCGGCTCGGGCTGCCGCATGCGCGGCTCACCGGCGCCATCGAGCGACACAACGCCTTCCCCGACGATCCCGTGCAGCACCGCGGCGGCTGGGCGATGGACCGCGATCAGCTCTATGCGGCGGCCGGCATCGGCCCTGCTGATATCGACGTGGTCGAGGCCTATGACGATTATCCCGTGGTCTGCGTGTTCCAGATCGAGGACCTCGGCTTCTGCGCCAAGGGCGAAGGGCCGGAGTTCATCCGCCGCCACAGCTTTGAGGCAAACGGCAGTTTTCCTTTCAACACCTCCGGCGGACAATTATCGGTCGGCCAGGCGGGTGCCGCCGGTGGCACGCTCGGGCTGGTCGAGGCGATCCGGCAAGTCACCGGACAGGCGATCGGCGCGCAGGTCGAGAACGCCCGCCACGCGCTGGTCTCCGGCTACGGCATGATCAATTTCGACCGCGGACTATGCTCCGGCGCCGCTATCCTCGCCGCAACCTGATCGGGATCTTGTGATGAGCGAACCAATCAAACGTCCGAAGCGCAAGAATCCGATCTTAAAGACCCGCGCGCCGACGCTGCCGCCTGACCGCCGCAGCCGGGTCGCGCTCGGCCTGGTCCGCGGCGCGGCACTGGGGCGGCTGGAGTTGCAACGTTGCGCCGCATGCAGCGCGATCCAGTATCCGCCGCGCGAGGCCTGCGTGCAATGTCTGTCTGAAGAACTCGAATGGACCCTGATGAGCGGCGAAGGCGAACTCGTCAGCGAGACGACGCTGCATCATTCGCAGGAATTGTTTTTTCGCGAGCGCACGCCGTGGCGGCTGGGGCTGGTGCGTTTGACCGAGGGCGTCAGCCTGGTCGTACATCTCGATGAGCGCTGCGGCGCTGCGCCCTCGCCTGTTATCGTCGAAGCGACGCTCGACCGCGCCGGCCAGGCCGCGCTGGTGGCAAAACCCGCCGGCCGCGACACCGTCATTGGCCGACGAGCCAAAGCTGCGTGACATGACGTCGGATCCGCGGTTCCGCAAAGTGCTGGTCACCGACGCCAAGTCGCCGGTTGGTCAGGCCGTGGTGAAAGCGGTGCTGGAAGCCGGCGCCGATCTGGTCTGGGCCGGCCATTGCGAGCCCTGGAAGAATCCGCCGGGCTGGTCTGATATCGCTGGACTGCCGAAGACGACGCTGGTGCCGCTTGACGTCACCGACACCAAGTCCGTCGATGAGCTCGCCGCCGAACTCGGCTTCAAGGTCGACATCGTGATCAACACATCAGAGCATCACCGCACCTACGGCCTGTTCGGCCGCACCGGCGTCGAGACCGCGCGGGCCGAGATGGAGACCAACTGTTTTGGGCTGTTGCGGCTGGCGCAGGCGTTCGGCCCGGTGATGCAGTCACGCGGCGCCGATGGCGTTTCCAGCGCGGTGGCCTGGGTCAATCTGTTGTCGATCTATGCGCTGTCGAATTTTCCGCAGCACGCGACCTATTCGGCGTCGATGGCCGCAGCACTCTCGGTCTCGCAGGCGTTGCGCGCCGAGATGCGCCACGCCGGCATCCGCGTCATCAACATCTTTCCGGGCCCGATCGATGACGAGTGGAATCAGCTGCTGCTGCCGCCAAAGCTGGCGCCATCGGCGGTCGCCCGCGCCATCGTCGGCGCGCTGAAGGGATCGGTCGAGGACGTCTATCCCGGCGATATCGCGCAGGACTGGCTCGCCCGCTTCCGCGATAATCCAAAAGCCCTGGAACGGGAGCTCGGCCGATGAAGCAACATGATTCCGCGGCCGGCGTCGATGTTCTGGCGGGCTTCACCACAGCACTCGCCACCGGCGCGATCCGCATCGTCGATCTCACGCTGACGCTTGGACCTGATTTTCCGAGCATCGTGATGCCGCCGGAAATGGGACAGAGCCGCCCCTTCCGCATGGAGGAGATTTCGCATTACGACGAGCGCGGCGGCGGCTGGTACTGGAACAATCTGTCCTTTGGTGAACATACCGGCACGCATTTCGACGCGCCGATCCACTGGGTTTCGGGCCGCGATCTTCCCAACTCGTCGACCGATACCATTCCGGTCAATGATCTGATCGCGCCTGCGGTCGTGATCGACTGCTCGAAGGAGTCGGCTGCTGACGCCGACTTCCTGCTCACGCCGGATTTCATCAAGGCGTGGGAAGCCAAACACGGCAAAATCCCACCGCGCTGCTGGGTGTTGATGCGGACCGACTGGTCGAAGAAGACCAGATCCGGCGGCCTATCAGAATTACGACGAGGTCGGGCAGCACACGCCCGGCCCCGATCCGGATGCGGTGCGTTTTCTGCTGAACGAACGCGACGTGCTCGGCTTCGGCACCGAGACCATCGGCACCGACGCCGGCCAGGCCGCGCATTTCCTGCCGCCCTATCCCTGTCATTACTATATGCACGGCGCGGGACGTTATGGCCTGCAATGCCTGACCAACCTCGATTTGCTGCCGCCGACCGGCGCCTCCCTGATCGCGCCGCCGCTAAAAATCCTGAAAGGCAGCGGCAGCCCGTTGCGCGTGCTGGCGCTGGTGCCGGGAGCGGCGCGGCCATGACTCTTTCCGCGGCCGACATGCTGTTGCCTCCGAACGAGCGGACGCTGCCGCGCATGCTCGAACGCCAGGCCGCACATTATGGCGACCGCGAATTGATCTCGTGCGGTGAGGATTCATGGAGCTTTCGCGACGCGCGCGACATCGCCGCCGGCCGTGGCGCGAGCCTGCGCGCGGCGGGCGTTTCTGCTGGCGACCGCGTCGCGATCCTCTGCTCCAACCGGCTGGAGATACTGGAGATCATTTTGGGCTGCGGCTGGATCGGCGCCATCGCGGTCCCGATCAATACCGCCGCGATGGGACCGCAGATCGGCTACTATCTGTCGAACAGCGGTGCATGCCTGTTCGCGATCGAGGCGCAATTCGTCGAACGGCTGGCGCATGTCACCGAAGGCATGGAATCGCTGCGGGTGATCTGGGTGATCGGAGGCGATGCGCAACCAAGCGCTGCGTCAATGGAAGCGATGCCGCCGCGCGGAGATGCGATCGCTGCGGCACCCATCAACCCCGGCGACACGCTTGCGATCATCTATACCAGCGGCACCACCGGTCCTTCCAAGGGCGTGATGTGCCCGCATGCGCAATATTACTGGTGGGGCGTCAACTCGCTCCGCCTTCTGGGCGTAAGGTCGGACGACGTGCTCTGCACGACGCTGCCGCTGTTCCACATCAACGCGCTCAACACTTTTGCGCAGGCGCTGCTCTCTGGCGGGCGAATGGTGATCGAGCCGCGCTTCTCTGCCTCCGGCTTCTGGCCGGCGATGATCCACAACGAAGCGACCGTGATTTATCTGCTCGGCGCCATGGTGCCGATCCTGCTCGCGGGCGAAGCGCGGGCCAACGAACGCGCACATAAAGTCCGCACTGGGCTCGGGCCCGGCGTTCCCGCCGAACTCGGCGCAACATTCACTGCCCGCACCGGCGTGCAATTGCTCGAAGGCTACGGTTCGACCGAGACCAATTTCGTCATCGGCGCGTCGCCCGAGACACAGAAGCCGGGAACCATGGGGCGTGTCGCCGACGGTTTTCAGGCGCGCGTCGTGGATAGCCAGGACAATGAGCTGCCACCCGGCGAGGCCGGCGAGCTGGTGCTGCGCGCCGACGAGCCGTTTGCATTTGCCAGTGGCTATTTCGGCATGCCTGAAAAGACCATCGAGGCCTGGCGGAACCTCTGGTTCCACACCGGCGACCGGGTTATCCGTGATGAGAGCGGCTATTTCCGCTTCGTCGACCGGCTCAAGGACGCGATCCGCCGGCGCGGCGAGAACATCTCTTCCTATGAGGTCGAGCAGGTGCTGCTGGCGCATCCCGATATCGACATGGTGGCCGTGTTTCCCGCCCGCTCGGAACTGGCCGAGGATGAAGTCATGGCCGCGATTGTCACGCGATCGGGTGCTTCGATCGCCCCAGGCGACCTGATGCAGTTCTGTGCAACGCGGCTACCTTACTTCGCGGTCCCCCGCTTCGTCGATTTCGTCGCCGACCTGCCGCGGACCGAGAACGGAAAAGTGCGAAAATACGAGCTGCGCGAGCGCGGCGTCACTGCCTCGACCTGGGACCGCGAAGCGTCCGGCTACCAGCTGAAGCGGGGCGCCAAATGATATCAGGATATTTGACACTTAAAATATCTCCGCTTAGCATCGCCCCCGATCCGGCATCGGCTCGCCGGTCACCGGCCGAGCCAGAGCCTCTTCCGTTCCGATTGAATCGGAACGGGGCTCTGGATTCTCTGTTTTGACGCGTTTTCTTCAAGCGAACCGGTCTCCACTTCGCTTGAAAACGCTCTGGAAGGAATGCGTCATGGCTGAACGCTCTTTCGCCCGCGAGGTCCAGGACCTCAAGCTCGGCAACGGCGACACCTTCTACGGCGAAGGCATTTTGGCGATCACCAAGGCGCTGCTGCAATCCGGCGTCGGCTATGTCGGCGGCTATCAGGGCGCGCCGATCTCGCATCTGATGGATGTGCTGGCGGATGCGCAGGACATTCTCGGCGAACTCGGCGTCCACTTCGAAACCTCGGCCAACGAAGCCTCCGCCGCCGCGATGCTGGCCGCCTCGGTGATGTATCCGATCCGCGGCGCGGTGACCTGGAAATCGACCGCCGGCACCAATGTCGCTTCCGATGCGCTCTCCAATCTCGCCTCCGGCGGCGTGCTCGGCGGCGCGCTGATCGTGATCGGCGAGGATTACGGCGAAGGCTCCTCCATCATGCAGGAGCGCAGCCACGCCTTTGCAATGAAATCGCAGATCTGGCTGCTCGATCCCCGACCCAACCTCGAATCCATCGTAAAAGCGGTAGAAGATGGTTTTGAGCTATCGGAGGCGACCAACACGCCGGTCATGCTCGAAGTGCGGATCCGCTCCTGCCATGTCCACGGCCGCTTTGCCGCCAAGGACAACAAGCGCCCCGCGTTCACGATGGCACAGGCGCTGGAAAATCCGCGCCGCGATACCAACCGCATCGTGCTGCCGCCGGCCTCCTATATGCACGAGAAGGAAAAGATCGAGCAGCGCTGGCCGGCGGCGGTTTCATTCATTAGGGAGCGCAAGCTCAACGAGTTCTTCGACGGCGATGTCGACGAGGTCGGCATCATCATGCAGGGCGGCATGTATAATGGCGTGATCCGCGCGCTGCAGGGCCTCGGGCTCGCCGACGTCTGGGGCAACACCCGCATTCCGCTTTACGTAATGAACGTGACCTATCCGCTGGTCGACGATGAGATCGTCGGAATTCTGCAAGTCGAAGCGCGCGGTGCTGATGGTCGAGGAAGGCCAGCCGGAATACATCGAACAGGCCCTGCACAAGGTGCTGCGCACCGCGGATATTCCGACGCAAGATTTTTGGCAAGGGCGCATTGCCGATGGGCGGCGAATATACCGCTTCCGTGATGGCGGCCGGCGTTCGCAAATTTCTCACCTCAACCGTGCCCGAAGTGCTGCCGGACCATATCCGCGCGCCGAACGATCCGTCGATCCTTAGCCATGACAAGATCAAGGCGCTGACTGAGGTGGTGCCGGCGCGCCCGCCCGGCTTCTGCACCGGCTGTCCGGAGCGGCCGATCTTTGCGGCGATGAAACTGGTCGAAAAGGATCTCGGCATCCATCACGTCGCGGCGGATATCGGCTGCCATCTGTTTTCGATCCTGCCGCCGTTCAATATCGGTGCAACGACGATGGGCTATGGCCTCGGCCCGGCCTCGGCTTCCGCCTTCAATGTGAAGGCGGACAAGCGCTCGATCTCGATCATGGGCGACGGCGGTTTCTGGCACAACGGCCTGACCAGCGGCATCGGCAATGCCGTCTACAACCAGCATGACGGCGTCATCCTGGTGGTCGACAATCACTATACCTCGGCAACCGGCGGCCAGGACATCCTGTCGTCGCGCGCCGACAACAAATCGCGCTCGACCAAACATCCGATCACCGAAGCGGTGAAGGGCATCGGCGCCACCTGGGTGCGCCAGATCGACCGCACCTATGACGTCGGCAAGATGCGCGACACGCTGAAGGAAGCGCTGACCAGTACCGAGAAGGGACCGAAGGTGATCGTCGCCTCCTCCGAATGCATGCTGAACAAGCAGCGCCGGATCAAGCCGCTGTTCAACAAGGCGGTGAAGGGCGGCGAACGCGTAGTGCGCGAGCGCTTCGGCGTCGATGAGGACGTCTGCACCGGCGACCACGCCTGTATCCGGCTGTCCGGCTGCCCTTCGCTTTCGGTGAAGCATACCGAGCGATCCGCTGAAGGACGATCCGGTGGCGGCGATCGACAACTCTTGCGTCGGCTGCGGCAATTGCGGCGAGGTGGCGGAGGCCGCCGTGCTGTGCCCGTCGTTCTACCGCGCCGACATCATCCACAACCCGACCGGTTTCGACCAGTTCATGGCAAAACTGCGCGGCGGCATCATCGGTTTCCTGCAACGCCGCCGCGACCGGCGCCGCCTCGCCTTGGTTTGAGAGCACGATGAACATCATGCTGAAACCATCCGCCATCGATCAGACCCGACCGCTCTGCATCGCCGTGCTGGCGATGGGCGGCCAGGGCGGCGGCGTGCTGGTCGACTGGATCGTGGCATTGGCGGAAAGCCAGGACTGGATCGCGCAGTCGACCTCGGTGCCCGGCGTCGCCCAGCGCACCGGCGCCACCATCTATTATGTCGAGATGATCCCTGCCCGCCCGGGCGTGCCCTATCCGGTGCTGTCGCTGATGCCGGTGCCCGGCGATGTCGATGTCGTGGTCGGCGCCGAACTGATGGAAGCCGGGCGCGCCATCCAGCGCGGCCTCGTCACGCCGGATCGGACCACGCTGATCGCCTCGTCGCATCGTTCGTTTGCGATGCAGGAGAAGCTGGTGCCGGGTGACGGCATCAGCGATTCCAGCAAGGTTTATGAGGCGGCAGAGGCGGCGGCGAAACGTTTCGTCGCCTTTGACATGTCTGAACTCGCCGATAGCACTGGCAGCGCCATCTCTGCGGTCATGTTCGGCGCGCTGGCCGGCTCAGGCGCGATGCCATTCGCGCGCGAGGCGTATGAAGCAACGATCCGCGCCGCCGGGATCGGTATCGAGCCGAGCCTGCGCGCGTTCGCGGCAGGCTTTGACCGCACCGTCGCGGATGCGGCATCGTCCACGCCGCCGGTGCCGCCAAAACCTGCTTCGGCCGGCAAGTTGTATCCAGCACTCACGCCGATCGGCGATGCCGCCTTCGATGCGCTTGTTGCCGAGGCCCGCACGACTTTCCCTGCGCCTCTGCATGGCATGATCGCAGCGGGGATGCGCAAGGTCACCGACTTTCAGGACGTGCACTACGCCCGCGAATATCTCGATCTGGTCGCGGGCTTCCTGAAGCTGGAGCGCGGCGGCGATCCAGCTTTGACGCGGGCGGCGGCAAAACACATCGCAGTTGCGATGGCCTATGACGACGTCATTCGCGTCGCCGACCTCAAGACCCGGGCGAGTCGTTTTGAGCGTGTCCGCACTGAGGTGGTCGCGAAACCCGATCAGCTGGTCTACACGACCGAGTTCATGCATCCGCGGATGGAGGAAGTCGCAGGTTCCCTACCGGCGGGTCTCGGCCTGTGGCTCGAAGGCAAGCCTGGCCTGTTCAAGGCGATGGATCGACTGGTCAACCGCGGCCGCCGGGTGCAGACCGGCACCGTGCGCTGGTTCCTGCCGCTTTATTTGCTCGGCGGCATGAAGCGCTTTCGCCGCGGCACGCTGCGTCACAAGCGCGAGGTTGCGCATCGCGATGCCTGGCTCGATCTTGCGCGCAAGACCGCGGCGCAGGACTACGATCTTGCGGTCGCCATCCTCGAAGCGCGCCGGCTGGTGAAAGGCTATTCCGATACGCACGCGCGCGGCTCCTCGAAATTCGACCGCGTGATCGCGGTGGCGCCGCGTCTTGCCGGTCGCGCGGACGGGGCGCAATGGCTGGGCCGGCTGTGCAAGGCGGCCCTTGCCGATGAAGAAGGCAAGGCGCTCGATGGCGCGCTTGCCACGGTCGAAACATTTCTGTGACAAACGCAATGGACCAGTTCGATCTGACAGTGACCGATATCGTTGCGGAAACAACGTTGATCCGCGCCATTAAACTCGCGCGTCGGCATGGCGAGCCGCTGCCGTCGTGGGAAGCCGGTGCGCATATCAAGGTGCGCCTGCCAGACGGTAACGAGCGCTCCTATTCGCTGATCAACACCTCGCTCGATCCGGCAGCGACCACCCGTCCGCACACCTACCGCCTCGGCGTGCGGCTGGAGCAGCCGAGCCAGGGCGGCTCGCAATTCATGCACGCGCTCAAACTCGGCGACGTCGTCCAGGTCAAGTCACCCAGCAACAATTTCCCGCTGGAGCCGTCGTCGAAGCCAATCGTGCTGCTGGCCGGCGGCATCGGGGTGACGCCGGTGCTGTCAATGGCCACGGCACTTGCCGCCGGCGGACGGCCCTACCGCTTCATCTATGCCGGCCGTGCGCGCGACCAGCTCGCCTTTCTGGCTGAGATCGAAGCACTGAACGGCGAGCGCCTCACCATCCACACCGACGACACCAGCGACATTTTTAACGTGAAGGGCTTGATGGCCTCGCTCACCGCGGAAGAGCCGCTTTATCTCTGCGGGCCGAAGCCGATGATCGATACAGCGATCCAGAGCGCAAAGGACCTCGGCTGGGCCGACGGCCGCTTGCGTTTTGAGATTTTTACGACGGCTACGCCAGTGGCGGGCGATCAGTCCTTCGAAGTCGTACTGAACAATTCCGGCAAGACCTTCAAGATTCCGCCGGACAAGACCATACTCGCCGTACTGATCGAAGCGGGCGAGGATCCCATGCATGATTGCCAGCGCGGCGATTGCGGCATCTGCCAGGTCGGCGTGATCGAGGGCACGCCCGACCATCGCGACTATATCCTGACCGATGCCGAGAAAACTGCCGGCAAGGTCATGCAAATCTGCGTTTCGCGGTCGAAATCGCCGCGGCTCGTGCTCGATCTCTGAAGAAGGAGGTTTTTATGGCCAGATATCGCGGCAACGTCGAAGCCATCAAGGGACTCGTCCGCGAGACCGAGGTGCACCGCGACGTCTATATCGACGAAGAGGTGTTCCAGCTCGAAATGGAGCATGTCTTCGCCAACACCTGGGCCTATGTCGGCCACGACAGCCAGGTGGCAAAACCCGGCGACTATTATGGCACCACCATCGGCACTCAGCCGATCCTGATGGTGCGCCACACCGACAACACCGTCAAAGTCCTGCATAACCGCTGCCCGCACAAGGGCACGCGTATCACCACCGAATCCTGCGGCAACACCGGAAAGTTCTTCCGCTGCCCCTATCATGCCTGGAGCTTCAAGACCGACGGTTCGCTGCTCGCGATCCCCCTGAAGAAGGGCTATGAGAACACCGGCGTCGAGCAGAGCCATGCCGGGCAAGGCATGAGTGCGGTGAAGCACGTGCGTAACTATCGCGGCTTTGTGTTTGCCAAGATCAACGATACCGGCCCCGGCTTCGAGGAATTCTTCGGCGACAGCCTGTCGAGCTTTGACAACATGGTCGACCGCTCCCCGGCCGGCCGGCTCGAAGTCGCCGGCGGCGTGCTGCGCTACATGCACAATTGCAACTGGAAAATGCTGGTCGAGAACCAGACCGACACCTGCCATCCGATGGTCGCGCATGAATCCTCGGCCGGCACCGCAATCGAGGTCTGGAAGAACGCGCCTCCCGGTTCCAAGAAGCCGATGGCCGTGGAGATCTACGCGCCCTTCATGGCGCCCTACGAATTCTTCGAGAACATGGGCATCCGGGTCTGGCCCAACGGCCACGGCCACACCGGCGTGCACCACTCGATCCATTCGGATTATTCCGCGGTGCCCGGCTATTTCGAGAAGATGGCGGCTTCCCATGGCGAGGAGCGCGCCAAGGCGATCCTCAACGAGAACCGCCACAACACGGTGTATTTCCCCAACATCATGATCAAGGGCCCGATCCAGCTGGTCCGGGTGTTCAAGCCGATCGCGGCCAACAAGACGCTGGTGGAAAGCTGGACTTTCCGCCTCGTCGATGCACCCGACATGCTGTTGGAACGCACGTTGATGTACAACCGCCTGATCAATGCGCCGACTTCGGTGGTCGGTCATGACGACCTCGAAATGTACGAGCGTGCACAGGAGGGCCTGCATGTCGACGCCAATCAATGGGTCAATCTGCAGCGGCTCTACGACCCCTCCGAAATCGCGGACACGACGGCCGTCACCAACGGCACCACCGAATGGCAGATGCGGAACCAGTTCCGCGCCTGGTCGAAATTCATGACGATGTCGATGTGACGGATAAAATCATGACCGCACCCACCGACCAGCAATTGATCGATTTCGTCATTCGCGAAGCGCGTCTGATCGACCAGCACCGCTTCGAGGAATGGCTGGACCTGTTCGCCGAGGATGGCTTTTACTGGATGCCGCTGGAATGGGGCCAGACCGATCCGCGGCTGACGACCTCACTGATGTATGAGGACAAGCTGCTGCTGAAGATCCGTGTCGAACGGCTGAAGGGCAATCGCACCTTTTCGCAGAAGCCAAAGAGCCGCTGTCATCACGTGCTGCAAACGCCGCAGGTCGACAGCCGCAACGAAGCGGCGAACGAATATGTGACGTGGACGCCGATGCATTATGTCGAAACGCGGCTGGACGAGCAGACCCTTTACGCCGCTTGGGCGACGCACACGCTGGCGATGGTCGACGGCGCGCTCAAGATCAAGCTGAAGCGGGTCGACATCGTCAATTGCGATGCCGCGTTCGGCAATATCCAGCTGTTCATGTGAGATTTTGATGCAGCTCCCAAAGGAAGCCCCGGCAACTGTCTTCGAGGCCTTCGCGCGGGCGGCTGCGCGCCATGGCGACAAGCCGTTTCTAGCAGTGCTGCCGGAAACCGCGCAGGCCTATGGCATTGCCGCGGGCGAGATCAGCTATGGCGCGGCGCTGGCGCGGATCAAAGTGCTGAGCGATACCTATCGTAGCAAAGGTTACGGCGCCGGCCATCGCGTCGGCATCCTCATGGAAAATCGCCCGGGCTTCTTCCTGCACTGGTTTGCACTCAATGCGCTCGGCGTATCGCTCGTGCCCATCAATCCGGACATGCGTGCGGCCGAGCTTGAATATTTGATCGGCCATTCCGAGATCGTGGCGGCGGTCGTGATCCCACAGCGCCGTGCCGATGTCGTCGCGGCGGCGAAGGCGATCGGACGCGACATCCCCATGGTCGGACCGGACGACGAGCCCGCCACGATCCACGCATCGGCGCCGAGGAAAAGTACGCCCGATCGCGATAGCGAATGCGCCCTGCTCTACACCTCAGGCACCACCGGCCGGCCAAAAGGCTGCGTACTGCCGAACGAATATTTTCTCTACGCCGGGCATTGGTACGCCACGATCGGCGGCCTGATCGCGCTCAATAACGGCTCCGAGCGGATGCTGACGCCGCTGCCCGTGTTCCATATGAACGCGATGGCCTATTCCGCCATGGCGATGGTGACCACCGGCGGCTGCCTGATCGCGCTCGACCGTTTCCACCCCAAGAGCTGGTGGGCGAGCGTCAGAGAGAGCCGCGCCACCATCGTGCATTATCTCGGCGTGATGCCGCCGATGCTGATGGGTGCGCCCGAAGGCGACGACGACAAACGCCACAGTGTTCGCTTCGGTTTCGGTGCCGGCGTCGACAAGGCGCTGCACGATCCCTTCGAGGCCCGGTTCGGCTTTCCGCTGATCGAGGCCTGGGCCATGACCGAAACCGGCGCCGGCGCTGTCGTCGTTGCTTCCCGGGAGCCGCGCCACACCGGCACCAGTTGCTTCGGCCGCCTCGGGCCCGAGCTCGAGGCTCGCATCGTGGCCGATGGCGGCGCGGATGCCGGTGTCGACGAGCCCGGCGAATTGCTGGTGCGCCATGCCGGTCCAGCACCGCGCTACGGTTTCTTCCGCGAGTATCTCAAAGACGCCGAGGCCACCGCGGAAGCCTGGGATGGCGGCTGGTTTCATACCGGCGACGTCGTGCGGCGCGGCGCCGACGGCGCATTTCATTTCGTCGACCGCAAGAAGAACGTGATCCGCCGCTCCGGCGAGAATATCTCGGCGGTCGAAGTCGAGAGCGTGCTGATGCAGCATCCGGCCGTCAAGCAGGTTGCCGTGGCCCCTGCGCCCGATACGGTGCGCGGCGACGAAGTCTTCGCCTGCGTCGTCAGCGAAGGCGCGCCGCCCGACGCCGCGGCACGTCAACAGATCGCAGCCGATATCGTCGCGTGGAGCCTGAGCCGGCTCGCCTACTACAAGGCACCTGGCTATGTCGCGTTCGTCTCGGCGGTGCCGCTGACTTCGACGCAGAAGATCCAGCGCGGTGCGCTGAAAGAACTGGTCGCGACCACCATCGGCTCGGAAGCGTGCGTCGATACGAGGTCGCTGAAGAAGCGGCCGGTGCAGAAAGCCGGGTGAGATCATGAGCCAGAGCGAAGTCGCCATCGTCACCGGCGCGAGCGGCGGTATCGGCCGCGCTATTGCCGAAGCGATGCTCGAGGCCGGGCGCCACGTCGTCTCGCTCGACCGCCGCCTGCCGGACTGGTCGCACCCGCAGCTGGAGCCGATCCAGGTGGATCTGTTCGATGCGAAGGCGACGGCGGATGCCGCGAAGGATGTGGCGGCCCGGCACGCGATTTCGCATGTCATCCACAATGCCGGCATCATCCGGCCCAATCTGATCGAGCAAGTGACGGTCGAAGACATCGCCGCCCTCAGCCAGCTCCATCTCGGCGCGGCGCTGACACTGGTGCAAGCCGCTTTGCCTGGTATGAAGCAGCGGCATTTCGGACGCGTCATCCTGATCGCTTCGCGCGCCGCACTCGGCGCCGTCACCCGCACCGCC
The DNA here is from genome assembly GCA_963802535.1 of uncultured Alphaproteobacteria bacterium. Classification (GTDB taxonomy): domain Bacteria; phylum Pseudomonadota; class Alphaproteobacteria; order Rhizobiales; family Xanthobacteraceae; genus Bradyrhizobium. The sequence continues at coordinate 220,844 of CAWDJI010000004.1, forward strand.
TATTCGGCGACGAAATCCGGCATGCTCGGCATGGCCCGCACCTGGGCGCTGGAGACCGCAAGCCACGGCATCACCGTCAATGTGGTGGCGCCGGGACCGGTCGAGACCGACATGTTTCACGAGGTCATTCCGCAGGGCAGCCCGAAAGCCGAGCAGCTCGCCCGCTCGATTCCCGTGGGGCGCATCGGCCGGCCGAGCGACGTCGCCCGCGCCGTGATGTTCTTCGCAAGCCGGGACGCCGATTTCATCACCGGCCAGTCGCTCTATGTCTGCGGTGGCGCCAGCATCGGATCGCTCGCGCTTTGATGCATACCGGCGGGTAGCCGCCGCCTGTTTTATTGGCACAAGGCGGGCCCCCGGCGCTTCCCAGCATGAAAATTGCATGGAACAATGCTCGGTGAACAGCGAGCATGGCCATGAACCTGATCAACCTGGATATCCGCATGCTGCGCTCGCTGATGTCGGTCGTCGAGACCGGCAGCATCACCGAGACCGCGCGACGGCTCGGCCGCACCCAGCCGGCGATCACGCTTCAGCTGCAGCGGCTCGAGGAGCTCACCGGAAAGGCGATCTTCATCCATGAGGGCCGCCGGCTGTTCCTGACCGCGGAGGGCGAGACCGTTCTGAGCTACGCGCGTTCGATCATCGGCTATGCACGATGAAATGCTGTCGCAACTCGCCTCTCCCGATATCGAAGGTCACGTCGTGCTCGGTATCCCGGACCTCTATGCCGCCTTCATGCTGCCCGCGATCCTCAAGATTTTCCGCAAGGCCTTTCCGCGCGTTCAGCTCGAGCTGAACTGCTCGCTGTCGACACCGCTGGTCGGCTGCGTGAAGCGCGGCGAAGTCGATATCGCGCTGGTCACCCGCATGAACGATTTCACCGGCGGCCAGGTGGTGCGGCAGGAGCAACTGATCTGGATGACCGGCGAGCAATCCACCGCGCATAATGAAAAACCGATTCCGCTGGCGCTGTTGCCGCCCGGCAATATCTTTCGCGACCATGCGATCGAAAGGCTGGAGGCGTCCCGCTTGCGATGGCGCATCGCCTGCGTCAGCCATAGCGTCGGCGGATTGCAGGCCGCCGCTTTCGCCGGCATGGCCGTCACCGTGCTCGGCCGCTCCGCGCTGGTGCCGCAACATGCGCGAGATCGGCGAGAACGAAGGGCTGCCGCCGCTGCCGAAGGTCGATCTCCTGCTGTACAAATCGCCGGCGGCGACATCGAAGGCCGCGAGCGCCCTGCACGATTATCTCGCGCACTATCTCAACCTCGACGACGAACTGCTGCTCGGCAAGGAGCTGTCCTTTGTCGGTCGACGACGAAAGCGCGAGCCGCTCAGGGCATTCGGGGGCGAAACTGGCTCCAGGGCCGCGCCCGCTCGAACGCGGCGGCGATCCGCACAATCAAACCCTCATCGAGCCAGGGCGCAATAATCTGAAGCCCAATCGGAAGCCCGTCCGCATCGAAGCCGCAGGGAATCGTGGCGGCCGGTAGCCCGGACAGGTTTATCGGCCAGGAGAACGGTGACCAGCCGAGATGGCGGTCGACAGCGACGCCATCGACCTCATCGACACCCAGTTCACCGGCCGCAAACGCCGTCACCGCTACCGTCGGCGTCACGATCGCATCGACCTTGCCGAACATCTCCAGGAACGACGCGCGCAGGCTGTTGCGGCGATAGCCGGCCTCGACATAGTCGATGCCGCTATAGGCCGCGCCCTTCGCCACCACATCGCGGTACTCGCTGTCCGAACCCGCGAGCGCGGCGGCGCCGCGGGCCGAGATCGCCGCCGCCTGCTCGGTATAGGCAATCGGTTTCAAGATCCGTTCGAGCATATCGGGTTCGAAATGCACGCAATCAGGAACGATGCTGGCGCCGAGCGAACCAAGCGTCTCGACCGCCGACTGAAACGCCTTGCGAACATCCGGCGCCACCGCGGCATAGCCGAAATCCACGCTGCTGCCGATCGTGACCCCGTCGAGGCGAACCGGCGTAACGTCGAAACTGCGTGACGGCACCGGCAGGCTGGCGGCATCGCGCAAATCATGGCTCGCGACCGACCTCCAGCAGAAGCGCCGCGTCCGCGACCGTGCGCGCGATCGGGCCGGTATGCGCCAGCGATGCCCATGACGGCGGTGAAAATCCGGGCGATCGCGGCACCAGTCCGAAGGTCGGCTTGATGCCGACCACACCACAGAACGCCGAGGGTACGCGGATCGAACCGACGCCATCGGTGCCGATCGCGAGCGGCCCGCATCCGGCGGCAATCGACGCCGCCGCACCGCCGCTCGATCCGCCACTGGTCCGGTCCCGGTTCCAGGGATTGCGGGTGACGCCCGAGACCGGGCTGTCGGCAGTCAGCTTGTAACCGGACTCGCAGGTGGTGGTCTTGCAGGTCACGATCGCACCGGCCGATTTCAGCGCCGCAACAACCGCGGCATCGACGGATGGCACCAGATCCTTGTTGGCGGGCGCGCCGCCCAGCGCGCGCACGCCGGCGACATAGACCAGATCCTTGATGCTGACGGGCACGCCGGTCAATTTTCCCGGCGGACGACCAGCAGACCAGGCTGCTGTGGCGAGGTCAGCGGCTTCGCCGCGCCTGATCATAGGTCGCGGTGACGACGACATTGCAGGACGCGTTGGTCCGTTCCAGCGCCGATATCACGTCCTCGATGACGTCGCGCGGCGTGAAGCGCTTTGCGCGATAACCTTCCAGCAACTCGACGGCCGACAATTTGGCCAATCTCGCTGGCATCGACGACCCCGTCGACGCGGGCATTTCCTGCTTTCACGGCGTGCCTCAAGACAGTCTGGAGTGCGGCCTTGACGGCCTTTTTCGCCATCACGGTGACGAGATGCGCGCGGTACTCCGCATCCGCGTGAATATCGGAGCTTAGATTCTCCGAGCCGACCTTGATCGCAGCGACCGCATCGACGGTGAACGCTTTTTCGAGTGCCGCTTCCATCGGCGCCTACGCGAAACACGCCGGGACCGGCCCCGGTCACCGCGACGCGGACCTTGCCCGCCCGCTTCGCCACGCAGACGCCGACGAGCGCATAGCGCGACGCCGGCGACTTGAATTTGGCATAGCCGCCGGCTGACGGCACGGGAAAGCGCAATCGCGGTGATGATCTCACCGGGATCGAGCGCGGTTTCGAACAGCCCCCGGAAGAACGCGTCCGCAGCGATCTCGCGGCGGTCGGTCACGATGACCGCATCGAGCCCGAGAACCGCGGCCGGATAATCCGCCGACGGGTCGTTGTTGGCGACCGAACCGCCGATCGTGCCGCGGTTGCGCACCGCGGGATCGCCGATGCCGGCGGCGAGGCTGGCCAACACGGGAATCTTGGCTGCCGACCAGTTCGGACTCCGCGACCTCGACGTGGCGCGTCATCGCGCCGATCGTCAGGGTATCGCCCTGGAGCGAAATCCCCGACATCTGCGGGATTTTCGACAGGTCGATCAGCGCGGCCGGCGCCGCGAGCCGCTGCTTGATGGTCGGCAGCAACGTCATGCCGCCGGCAAGCGGCATGCTGTCCGCCACGCCGCCAAGCAGCGCCGAGGTTTCATAGAGCGTGCTCGGCCGGTGAAATGCAAATGATCTCATCTCGTTTCCTCCCTACTCAGCGGCGCGCGGCATTGTGGCGTTCTGGATGACGCGCCAGATCCGGTTCGGCGTCGCCGGCATGTCGACGTGAAGCACGCCGAGATGCGACAACGCGTCGACCACGGAGTTGATGACGGCCGCAGGCGAGCCGATGGTGCCGACCTCACCGCAGCCCTTCACGCCCATCGGGGTGTGGGTGCAGAGCGTGGAGTGGGTCTTGATCGTCATGTTCGGCACATGATCGGCACGCGGCATGGTGTAGTCCATGAACGAGCCTGACAGCAGCTGCCCCGAGGCGTCGTCGTAGACGGCGTTTTCATACAGCGCCTGGCCGACGCCCTGCACGATGCCGCCATGCAACTGGCCTTCGACGATCATCGGGTTGATGACCGTGCCGACGTCATCGACCGCGGTGTATTTTTCCAGCGTCACGATCCCCGTTTCGGGATCGATTTCGACCTCGGCGATATGACAGCCGCCGGGATAGGTGAAGTTGACCGGATCGTAATAGGCCTGCTCTTCCAGCCCAGGCTCCAGGATTTCCAGCGGATAGTCGTGCGGCACATAGGCGGCACCGGCGATTTCCTGGAACGTCTTTGTGCGGTCGGTGCCCGCGACCGAGAAGACCCCGGCCTCGAATGCGATATCCTGCTCGCTCGCTTCGAGCAGATGCGCCGCAATCTTCTTGCCTTTCACGACCACCTTGTCGCTGGCCTTCGAAAGCGCGGCGCCGCCCGACCACCAGCGAGCGCGAACCATAGGTGCCCATGCCGAACTGCACGCGGTCGGTATCGCCGAACACGATGTCGACGTTTTCGAAGGCAACGCCGAGCTTCTCCGACACGATCTGCGCAAACGTCGTCTCGTGGCCCTGCCCGTGATTATGGGTGCCGATCAGCACCGTGACCTGCCCGGTCGGGTGCACCCGGACGGTGGCGCTCTCGTAGAGACCGCCGCGGGCGCCGAGCCGTCCGGCAAAGCGCGACGGCGCCAGGCCGCAGGCCTCGACATAGGTCGAATAACCCAGCCCGCGGAACTTGCCGTCACGCTCCGACGCCGCCTTGCGCTCCGGAAAGCCCGCGACGTCCGCCGCGACCAGCGCGCCTTCGAGGCAGCCCATCGGATCGCCGGAATCATATTCGACCAGCACCGGCGTCTGATACGGATAGGCTTCCTTGGCGATGATGTTGCGACGGCGCAGTTCGACGCGGTCGATGCCCATTTCCTTGGCCGCGACGTCTACGAGGCGTTCGACCACAAAAGTCGCTTCCGGCCGCCCGGCGCCGCGATAGGCATCGACCGGCACGGTGTTGGTGAAGACGACCTTCACATTGCAGTAGATCGCAGGCGTGGTGTAGACGCCGCTCAGCAACGGGGCATAGAGGTTGGTCGGGATGTTGGGCCCGAAGGTGGAGAGATAGCCGCCCATATTGGCCAGGGTAGCGACCTTCAACGCCAGGAATTTTCCGTTCTCGTCGAGCGCGAGTTCAGCCTCGGTGACGTGATCGCGGCCGTGGCGGTCCGACACAAAGCCTTCGGAACGGTCGGCTACCCATTTGACGGGCCGGCCGACGCGTTTCGCCGCCCAGGTGATCACGGCCTCCTCGCCATAGTGGAACTGCTTGACGCCAAAACCGCCGCCGACATCGGGCGCCACCACGCGCATTTTCTGCTCGGGGATCTTGAGCACCAGCGCACTCATCAGGAAGCGCACCACATGCGGGAACTGGCTGGTGGTCCACAGCGTGTAATGGCCGGTGCCGCCATTATATTCGGCGATCGCCGCGCGCGGCTCCATCGGGTTGCCGATCAGGCGGTTGTTGACGAGACTGAGGCGCGCGACATGCGCGGCCTTCTTGAACGCGGTGGCAACCGCGGCCTTGTCGCCGAGTTCCCAGTCGCAGCAGAGATTGTTCGGCACGTCGTCGAACAGCTGCGGCGCGCCTGGACGAACGGCTTCGAGCACGCCGACCACCGACGGCAGCACGTCATAGTCGACCACGACCGCCTCGGCAGCGGCGCGCGCCTCTTCCAGCGTGTCGGCAATCACGAAGGCGACCATGTCGCCGACGAAGCGCACCTTGCCCTGCGCCAGCATCGGAAACGCCGGCTCCTTCATCGGCAGGCCATCCGAGCCATGAATGCCCCAGCCGCAGGGCAACGACCCGAGCCCGTCGGCCGCGACGTCCTCGCCGGTCAGCACCGCCTGCACCCCCGGCAACGCCAGCGCCGGCGCCTTGTCGATGCCGCGGATCACGGCATGGCCATGCTGGGAGCGGATGAAGACGCCAAAGGTCATGTCGGCGCGCTTGTTGTCGGCGACGTAATTGCCGCGACCGGTCAGAAACCGGAAATCTTCCTTGCGGCGAGGTGCTGCGCCAATTCCGATGATGTTCGACATGGCTATTCTCCAACCGCTGGCGCGTGCATGGCGGCGGCACCGGCCAGCACCGATGCCACGATGTTCTGATAGCCGGTGCAGCGGCAGATATTGCCCTCGAGGCCGTGGCGGACTTCGGCTTCCGTCGGCGTTGGATTTTTCGCGGTCAATGCCACCGCGGTCATCACCATGCCGGGCGTGCAAAAGCCGCATTGCAGCCCGTGATGTTGATGAAACGCCTGCTGCATCGGATGCAGCTCGTTGGAACCACCGGGCGCCGACAACCCTTCGATCGTTGTCAGCGTGCCGCCATCGAGCATCGGCGCCAGCAAGGTGCAGCTCTTGACGGCGTCGCCGTTGAACAGCACGACACAGGCGCCGCATTGGCTGGTGTCGCAGCCGACATGGGTTCCGGTCAGATTGAGATTTTCGCGCAGCAATTCGGCGACCAGCGTCGCGGGCTCGACGTCGACCGTCCGGGACCGGCCGTTAAGCGTAAAGCTGATTTTCATCTGATCTCTCCGGTGTTGTGGCTGACATCAAGCAAGAACGCGGGCGCGGCCTGCCGACCAGGTGGCCAGCAGGACGTCGCCGACATCGAAGGGATCGCGGAAGAAGGTCCGCTCCGGGATGTAGGCGACAAAATCCTCGTCGGGCAGCGTGTCGAGCATGACCTTGACGAACGAGCCCTGGTACTCGATCGCGACGACGCGGCTCGGCAACGCCGTGGCGCCGTTGCCGAGCCCGGGCGCATCGACGCGCATCAGTTCGATATCGTCGCGCCGCACTGCCAGATCGATCCGGTCGCCGACCGCAAGGCGCGTGTCGGCACCAAGCCCGACCTGGATCCCGTTCCGGTTCGGCTGCGACAGTACGACATGCCCCTCGCCGATCTTTTCCACCTTGCCCGACAGCACGTTCTGCCCGCCGAGAAACTCGGCCACATAGCGGTCGCGCGGATAGGCGTAGACATCGCGCGCCGGCCCGGATTGCTTGATCTTGCCCTTCTCCATCACCACGACGACGTCGGCCAGCGCGATCGCCTCGAGCTGGGTATGGGTGACATGGATGAAGGTGATGCCGAGTTCGCGCTGCATCCGGCGCAGTTCCTGCCGCATCTGGACGCGAAGCTGCTCGTCCAGCGCCGACAGCGGCTCGTCCAGCAGCAGCACCCGCGGCTCGGTGATCGCCGCGCGCGCCAAGCGCAACGCGCTGCTGCTGTCCGCCCGAAAGATTGGCCGGCAGCCGGTCCGCCAGTTCGGTCAGGCGCACCTTTTCCATCATCCGATCGACGGCTTTGTAGCGCTCGGCCTTCGACTGGCCCCGCACCCGCAGCGCGAAGGCGATGTTGTCGCGGACGGTGAGATGCGGAAACAGCGCGTAGGACTGGAACATCATGGCCGTGCGCCGCTCGACCGGCGCTAGTCCAGCGACGTTATCGCCACCGATCAGGATTTCGCCCGCGGTCGGTTCCTCGTGCCCCGCAATCATCCGCAGGATCGTGGTCTTGCCGCAGCCGGAGGGCCCGAGAAAGCAGCAATAGGCCCCATCGGGTATCTTCAGATTGACGCCATCGACGACATTGGTGATGCCATCATAGCTCTTGCAGAGACCTGCCAGTTCGATATCGCCGGCGCCAGCGCGCATTCCTGACCTCAGTGAGTTGTCGCGCGCACGCCGCGACGCTTGTTGATGAGAACGATGGCGCCGATAGCAGGCGCCGATGATCACAAATGATACGATGGTGGTGACGGTGCCGAGCGCATACAGCGACGGCGAGGTCACGTTCAGCGTCATGCTCCAGATTTCGAGTGGCAGGGTGTTGAGCGAGCCCGCGGTTTGCAGCGTGCGGGCGAATTCATCGTAGGACAGCGTGAAACCGAACAACGCCACCGCGACCAGGCCGGGCGCCAGCACCGGAATCACCACCAGCCGGATGGTCTGCCAGCGGGTGGCGCCGAGATCGCGCGCCGCCTCCTCCCACACACTGTCGAAGCGGGACATCACGGCGAACATGACAAGCACCCCGAACGGCAGCGTCCATGACAGCTGCGCGCCGAGCGCCGAAGTGTACCAGCTCGCATGGATGCCGATCCATTGGAACAGCAGACCGGTGCCGAGGCCGAGCACGAGTCCCGGCGCCACCAGGCTGCCGATCATCAGATAGAACACAAACGTGTCGCCGAAGAAGCGGCGGCGGAACGCCAGGCCGGCCATCAGCGAGACCACCAGCGTAATCACCGTGACCAGCGCCGCCAGCTTGATCGAACGGTCGAACGAACCCTTGACGTCGCCGGTACGCACCTGGGTGAACAGATCGACGAACCAGTGCAGCGAATGGCCTTTCATCGGAAACACCAGCCCGCCGCGGATGTCCTGGAACGACAATATGTAGATGCAGACCATCGGGCCATAGAGCGCCGCGACATAGAGCGTGAACACGGCCGCGAGCGCGTAAAAGGTCCAGGGGCGGCGATTGCCGCGGGCGACAGCGCGGACGCGTCGGGTTCTGACCATTGTCATATCAGCCTCGCCGAGAGCGACTGTCATTGCGTGATCTCCCGGCGGATATCGACCACGCGCAGGATCAGGGCGATGACGGCAACCAGAACCACGGTGAGCAGCACCGCGCTCGCCGCGGCGATCGGATATTGCAGCACACCGACATTTTCGTAGAACGCACTGACGACGGACGCCGAACCGCCGCCCGACATCACCTTGACCACGAAGAAGTCGCCCATCACGATCGAGATGACGAAGGTTGATCCCGAGCGCAATGCCGCTTTTCGACATCGGAATGATGATGAAGCGCATCACGTCGAGACGGCTGGCGCCGGCGTCGAGCGCCGCCTCCACCACCCGCTTGTCGATTCGCGCCAGCGAATTGAAGATCGGCACCACCATGAAGATGGTCAACTGGTGGACATAGGCGATGACGACGGCGAGCCCGGAATAGAGCAGCACTTCCAGGGGCTCCCGGATCACGCCGGTGCCGAGCAAGGCCGAGTTGACCAGACCTTCCTTGCCGAGCAGCGGGATCCAGGAAATCATCCGGATGATGTTCGAGGTCCAGAACGGGATCGTGCAGAGCAGGAACAGGCTGATTGCGAGCAACTGGTTCTTGACGTGGAAGACCAGGAAATAGGCGACCAGGAAGCCGATGATCAGCGTGAACAGCCAGGTCAGCACCGCGAATTTCAGCGTCGCCGCATAGAGCTGAAACGTCTGCGCCGAGGTGAGGACTTCCGCGTAATTCGCAAGCGTGAACGTCGGCAGCAACCCGCCAAATCCGTCGGTCTCAAAGACGCTCGCGACCAGCACGACCAGCGTCGGCAGCAGGAAAAACGGCACCAGCACCAGCATCAGCGGCGTCACGTACAGCCATGCACTCAGATTTTGTCGCCGCATCACCCGAAGCATCATTTGGCCTGACTGGACTTCATTCTATGGTCTCCGCAAACGGCAATTCGAGGCCCGCCGGCGCTTGCACGGCGCCGGCAGGCCCAATCAGCCTCAAGCAACCTTGAAGTCGTTCCAGCGCTTGTTCATGTAGGCCGCCTCGTCCATCAGCGTATTCCAGCAGGAGATGTTCTTGACCCGGTCGAGGAACGAGCCGCCGTCCCGCTTGGTGCCGGCTTTCTCCATCGGCACGCCGTAGGGATCGTTGATGACCGCGGGCGCCGGCTTGCCGTCGTACCAGAAGTCCCATTCCGCCGCGGTCAGGAATTTCTTGGCCGTCGACGGCACCGGGCTGTAATAGCCGTAGCGCCCGACGAAGCCGCCCTGCCAGCCCGACAGATACCAGTTGAGATATTCATAGGCCGCATCGAGCTTCTTGCCGGACAGATGCTTCATCAGGCCCATGCCGTTGCACCAGCCGCGATAGCCTTCCTTGCCGTTCTTGACGTTGACCGGCGCATAGACGCAAGGGATCTCCTTGACGCGGACAGCGGCCACCGCCGGCGACCACATCGACTGGATCACCACCTCACCTGCCGCCATCAGCTGCACCGACTGGTCGAAGGTGGTCCAGGTCGCGCGGAACTGGCCCTGCCTTCTTCAGTTCGATCAGCTTGTTGCAGGTGAAGTCGATCTCCTCCTTGGTCATGTTGCCCTTGTTGCCATACTTGATCAGGCCGGCGCTTTCGAAACAAAGCGCGGCGTCCATGATGCCGATGGCGGGAACGTCGAGGATCGCCGCCTTGCCCTTGAATTTGGGGTCGATCAGATCCTTCCACTCGGTGACCTCGTGGCCGACCAGATCGGGGCGATAGCCGATCGAGTCGGCGTTGTAGACCTGCGGCAGGAAGGTCGCCCATTCCGTGACGCCGTCGTGCAGATCGGTCGAATTCGGCTTGGCGATATACATCGCTTCATAGGGCGAGATGCCCTGGCGCGGGATCTTGTGGCCGTCGATCTCGCCCTTGGTGAAGATCGGCAGGATGTTGTCGAACTCCTTGATCTTCTTGACTTCGATGCCCTGGATCACCGAGCGCTTGGCGGCGAGCTTGGCCTGCCAGCCCTCGAGATCGGCGATATCGACCGAGTTGGGTTGGCTGATGAAGCGGTTGATGGAAGCCGAGGTATCCAGGTTCTGCATCGTGACCTTGAAGCCGAGGTCCTTGGCCGCCTGGTCGCCGATCGCCTTGACCACCGAGTAGGACACGCCGACGTGCCGCAGCTCGATGTCCTTGATCTCCTGCGCCCAGATCGTCGGAAAGCCGCGAATCGCATCCGAGCCGATCGCCGCACCGGCCGCGGCCGCGCCGGCTTTCAGAACCGCCCGTCTCGAAAGGCCTTTCTTCTTCACCGGGAGTTTGGACGAACCGGCCTTCGTGTGATCTTTGTCGTCATCAAACATGTCTGTCTCCGTTCGCGTGTCGATGGACCAGCTTGCACATCCAACCGGTTCGTTCGTTGGCGCGACCGTGTTGATGATGAAGCGTAGCGAGGGAGAAATCGGCTTGTAAAATCGGAAGTTAAAATTCCTCCTATAAGAGCGATTAATGGAGATCACGAACTGCCCAAGGCAGTGGCAGGCCGACCTAGAGTTTGAGCTTTACTTTGGAAATATCGCCAAGCGAGACGACTTTTGAGACCATCAAGCCGTGCAGTCATCTCAGAACGGCAGCGCGATGTCGCACTTGATCTCCTTCAGGATCACGTTGGTGCGAACGTGGCGGATGCCCGGGATCTTGAACATGAACTCGTCGAGAAACCGGTTGTAGGCAGCCATGTCGGCGACGACGACGCGCAGGTGATAGTCGGCATCTCCCGTCGTCGCAAAACACTCGAGCACTTCGGGGCGCCGTTTTACGCGCGAGACGAACTGGGTGACGAAGGTTGCATCGTGACGTTCGAGCGACACGTGCAGGATGGCCGAGGTCAGGAAGCCGGCCCGCTCCCGGTCCACCAGCGCCGCATAGCCGGTGATGACGCCGGACTCTTCCAGCGCGCGCACCCGGCGCCAGCACGCCGAAGACGACATGCCGACATCGTCGGCCAGATCCTGATTGCTGCGCCGGCCGTCTTTTTGAAGATGGGTCAGCAGCCGCCGATCCTGTCCCTCGATCATATTCACGCTCCCGCATTGGTCTGACAGATAATACCGATAGAATGCCGCTTCTACGGATAATTCTACCACAATAGCCAGGTATTTCGACGAATTAGAACAGCTCTTCCACCCGGTTAGGCCGACACTTTCATCGACCTGATCCGGCGGGAGGACGAACATGAATCAAGCCACCCAGACGACGGGCGACCTCGACGACTATGCCCTGATGGATCGATACGTCAGACAAAGCGGGCGCGTGCTGCTGACCGGCACACAGGCGCTGGTGCGCATCCTGCTCGATCAGCGCGACCGCGACCGTGCCGACGGCATCAACTCGGGCGGGTTTGTCTCCGGCTACCGCGGCTCGCCGCTCGGCGGCGTCGATCTCGAACTCTGGCGCGCCAAGAAACTCCTCGCCGACCGCCGCATCGAATTCCTGCCCGCCGTCAACGAAGACCTCGCCGCGACCGCGATGCTCGGATCGCAGCAGGTCGAAACCAATCCTGCGCGCGAGGTCGATGGCGTGTTCGGCCTCTGGTACGGCAAGGGTCCCGGCGTCGACCGGTCCGGCGATGCGCTGAAGCATGGCAACGCCTACGGCTCTTCGCCGCATGGCGGCGTGCTGGTCGTCGCCGGCGACGATCATGGCTGCGTGTCGTCGTCGATGCCGCATCAGTCGGACGTCGCCTTCATGGCATGGTTCATGCCGACGCTGAGCCCGTCCAGCGTGGCCGAATATCTCTCATTCGGCGAATATGGCTACGCGCTGAGCCGCTTTTCCGGCATGTGGGTCGGCTTCAAGGCGATTTCGGAAACGGTCGAATCCTGCGCCTCGGTCGAATTGCCGCCACGCCGCGTTTTCAACGCGCCGGCATTCGAGCCGCCTGCGGGCGGTCTGCACTATCGCTGGCCCGACCTGCCCGGCCCGCAGATCGAGCATCGGCTGGAAGCCAAGAAGAACGCGGTGCTGGCCTTTGCCGCCGCCAATCCGATCGACCGCCGGATCTACGACATTCCCGACGCCAGCTACGGCATCGTCACCACAGGCAAGGCCCATCTCGACCTGATGGAAGCGCTGCAACTGCTGGGGCTCGACGAATCCGAATGCCGGCGGCTCGGCATCGACATCTACAAGGTCGGCATGGTGTGGCCGCTGGCGCATCACGACGCGCTGGAATTCGTCCGCGAGAAGCGCGAGATCCTGGTGATCGAGGAAAAGCGCGGCATCATCGAGAGCCAGTTCAAGGAATATTTTTACGACTATCCCGGCCACAAGCCGGAACACATGGTCGGCAAGAGCGACGAGAACAACGAACCGCTGGTGCCGTGGGTCGGCGAGTTGTCGCCGCGGCTGCTGGCGCCGATCGTCGCCAAGCGGCTGGACCTGATATTTCCCGGTCTCGACCTCACCGCGCGCGCCGAACGACTGCTGCGGCCGAGCGCCGAGATCATCGACATTTCAGGCGCGACCCGTACGCCGTATTTCTGCTCCGGCTGCCCGCACAATACATCGACCAAAGTCCCCGAGGGATCGCAAGGCGCTGGCCGGCATCGGCTGCCATTTCATGGCGAGCTGGATGGACCGCGAGACGACGTCGCTGATCCAGATGGGCGGCGAAGGCGTCAACTGGATCGCTTCGTCAAGATTTACCGGCGGCAAGCACATCTTCCAGAATCTTGGCGAGGGCACCTATTATCATTCCGGCTCGATGGCGATCCGCCAGGCGGTCGCGGCGAAGGCCAACATCACCTACAAGATCCTGTTCAACGACGCGGTCGCCATGACCGGCGGCCAGCCGGTCGACGGCCCGATCAGCGTTCAGGGCATCGCGCACGAGGTTCGCGCCAACGGCGTGGCGCGGATTGCGCTGGTGTCCGACGCGCCCGAAAAATTGCAGCGCGAGCGATTTCCCTGATGGCGTGACGATCCATCCCCGCGACGCAACTCGACGCCGTGCAGCGCGAACTGCGCGAAATCGTCGGCGTCACGGTCCTGATCTATGAGCAGGAATGCGCCACCGAGAACGGCGCCGCAAGCGCAAGCGCGGCCAGGTCGCCCGATTCCAAAAAATACGCCGTCATCAACGATCTCGTCTGCGAGGGCTGCGGCGATTGCTCGGTGGAATCGAACTGCCTCAGCGTCGAGCCGAAGGAGACGCCGTTCGGCCGCAAGCGCCAGATCAATCTCTCGACCTGCAACCAGGACTTTTCCTGCGTCAACGGCTTTTGCCCGAGTTTTGTCACCGTCGAGGGCGCGACACGCCGCAAGAAGCGCGGCGCCGGCATCGATGCGCTCGCGCGCGCGACGACGCTGCCCGAACCCAAGCTCGCCGCACTCGATACGCCGTTCAACCTGCTGGTGACCGGCGTCGGCGGCACCGGCGTCATCACCGTCGGCGCACTGATCACCATGGCGGCGCATCTGGAGGGCAAAGGCGCCTCGGTGCTCGACTTCACCGGCTTCGCGCAGAAATTCGGCCCGGTGCTGAGCTTCATCCGGCTCTCGACAGCGCCCAGACGACATCCATCAGGTGCGGATCGATCAGGGCGCCGCCGACGCACTGATCGGCTGCGACATCGTGGTCAGCACGTCGCCCAAGGCGTCGGGCACCTACGGACCGCAGCATGCGCGCGGTCGTCAACACGGCCGAGATGCCGACCGGCGATATCGTGCGCCATCGCGATGCCAGCCTCGAGACGCCGGCACGCTTGCGGCGCCTCGAGCGCGTCGTGGGAGCGGACAATCTCAGGAGCCTCGACGCCAACCGGCTGTCCGACGCGCTGTTCGGCGATACCGTGTTTGCCAACGTGATCATGCTCGGCGCCGCGTGGCAGCAGGGACTGGTGCCGGTGACATCGGACGGCGCTGATGCGCGCGATCGAGTTGAACGGCGTTGCCGTCGAGCAGAACAAGCAGGCTTTTGCCGAGCGGTCGGCTCGCCGCCGCGGATCAGGGATTTTGCCGCCTCGATATTGGGGCAGGCCAGCAAAGCGGAGACGCTGGACGAAATCATCGCCCGCCGCGCGGATTTCCTCACCGCCTATCAGAATGCCGCCTATGCCGACCGCTATCGCACAGCTCGTCGGCCAAATTCGTGCTGCCGAAGAACGTGCCGTGCCGAATTCACAGGCGTTGACCACCGCGGTCGCCCGGTCGCTGTTCAAGCTGATGGCCTACAAGGACGAATACGAAGTGGCGCGGCTGCATATGGAAACCGGCTTTCCAGGAACGGCTGCGTCAGGAATTCGAGGGCGACTTCACCGTCAACTATCATCTGGCGCCGCCGATCCTGTCGTCCGGCAAGGATGCCCGCGGCCGGCCGCTGAAGCGTGCAATTCGGAGCAGTGGATCGAGACGCGCATTCCGGATTCTGGCGCGGCTGAAATTCCTGCGCGGCACGCCGTTGGATGTGTTCGGCTACAGCAGCGAACGGCAGATGGAACGCGGCCTGATCGACTGGTACGAAAAGCTCGTGACCGATCTCGTGCCCTGGATCTCACCTGACACCATCGAACGACTGGTCAAGATCGCAGCAACACCAATGGACATTCGCGGATATGGCCCGGTGAAAATGCAGGCCGTGACGAAGGTCCAAAAGGAGACCGCGGATTTAATCCACCTCCTGAACGCCTCAATGCAAGAAAGCCGAGCGGCCTAACGCGCTTCCTCAAATCCCGCGAGGGTCGCTGTGAGATTGGCGCCGAGAATATCCGAGAGATAGCCGCCCTCCTGGACCAAGACGGTCGGAAGCCCAAGTTTTGCGATCGCAGCACCAATGCGCCGGAAGCCGTCGGTGGTCACGGCAAGGCCTGCAAGCGGATCATGCTCCGATGCGTCGAGACCGAGCGCTATCACCAGCGCCGTGGGCGCAAAGGCGCGGATGGCTTTTTCCGCGACATCAAACGCCAGCATGTAGTCGTCATCCCCGGTGCCCTTCGGCAACGGGATGTTGAGATTGGCGCCAAGGCCGGGACCGGCGCCACGCTCATGGGCGTACCCCCAGACATACGGATAGTAGAAGACCGGATCGGCGTGGATCGAAACCGTCAGCACATCGGGTCGTTCGTAGAAGATACCTTGCGTGCCGTTGCCGTGATGGACGTCGACGTCGAGGATCGCCACACGCTCATGCCTCTGGCGCAAATGGGCAGCGGCGATGGCGCTGTTGTTGAGGAAGCAGAACCCGCCGGCCATGTCGCGATAGGCGTGGTGGCCGGGCGGACGGCAGAGCGCATAGGCCGCGTCCTCGCCGTCCATCACCAATTGCGCCGCCGTCGTCGCGACATCGGTCGCAGCACAGGCCGCCGCCCAGGTGCCCGGGCCGATCGGGCAGCCGGTATCGGCCGTGTGCCAGCCGAGCCGTCCGACGATGTGGGTCGGGTAGGTCGCAGCGTGGCGCACCGGATGCACGTTGGCGATCATCTCAGGCCCGGCATTGCCGAGCGCGGACCACGCATCCCACGCCTCGGCGAGGAATCCGAGATATTCCGGACTGTGAATCCGCGCACGCGGGCCCTGCCCGAATATTGTTGGCGCGACCAGATCGTGCTTGCCGGCCTTCAACCCCGCCAGCAACCGGTCGGCGCGCTCCGGCTGCTCAGTGGTGCGCTGGACCACACCGCGCACCAGAAAGAATTGCGGATCGTGGCTGCGGTGCAGTTCGGTATAGACGGCCTTCACGTGAATACTCCTGTTCGCTTCGAACTCAGAACCCGGCGGCGTTGCCGTCCTTGCGGCAATCGGATCCCGCGATCAGCGCACCGGTCGCCCGGTCGCGCCAGATGATCTGGCCGCTGCCGAGCGGCAAAGCTACGCGGGCGGTCTTGTGACCGCGCTTCTGCAACTCGGCTTCGACATCGGCCGAGATGCCCTGCTCGAGGTCGAGCACCCCGTCGTGCCCAAAACTGCGCGGCACATCGAGCGCCTCCTGCACGTCGAGGCCGCGGTCGATGATCCCGCTCAGCAGTTCGACATGGCCCATCACCTGGTAGTGCCCGCCCATCACGCCGAACGGCGCCACGGCCTCGCCGTCCCGCATCAGCATGCCCGGAATGATCGTGTTCATCGGCCGCTTGCGCGGCGCGACGCAATTGGGATGGCCCTCTTCGAGATTGAACGAGAAGCCGCGGTTGTTGAGCATGACGCCGCTCCTGGGCGCCAGGATGCCGCTGCCGAACGCCTCGAACAGCGAGTTGATCAGTGACAGCGCATTGCCGTCGCGATCGACCACGCAGAGATAGATGGTGTCCTTGTGCGGTTTGGCGGGAAACAACACCGGCGCCTGCGCGCGGGCGGGATCGATGTGGCGGCGTGCTTGGTCCGCCCATTCCGGCGACAGCAGATGTTCCACCGGTGTCTTGACCTGCTCGGGATCGCCGAACAGCGCGTTGCGGTGCAGATAGACCTGTTTGCAGGCCTCGGCGAAGGTGTGGATGCGATCCGCCTCTGACATCTTGCCGATGTCATAGCCAGACAGCACGTTGAGCATCATCAAGGCCGCCAGGCCTTGCCCATTCGGCGGACACTCATACACCTGATAGCCGCGGTAGTCGGTCGACACCGGCGTCACGTAGTCCGGGTGCGCGCTCGCAAAATCCTCCAGCGTGTGCAAACCGCCGATCGAGCGAAGCTTGGTCACGATGTCTTCGGCGACGGCTCCCTCGTAGAATCCCGCAGCTCCCTTTTCCGCGACCGAGCGCAGCGTCGCCGCAAGCCCGGGGTTGCGCATGCGTGCACCGGCGACGGGCGCCTTGCCATCGATCAGGAAAGATTTCGCAGCGTCCGGGTCCTTGGCCGCGACCGGCACGTTGCGGTTCCAGTCCCAGGCGACGCGGGACTGCACGATGTAGCCTTCGTCCGCGAGCTTGATCGCGGGCGCCAGGATTTCGCCGAGGCTCCTGGTGCCGTGGTCTTTCACCAGTTGCGCCCAGGCGCCGATCGCGCCGGGCACCATGACGGCATGTGGCGAATGCTGGGTGATCGAAATGTTTCGCTCGCGATACCATGCCGCGTTCGCCGCCGCCGGCGACCGGCCCGAGCCGTTGAGCGCGATTGGCGTGGCGCGTCCCTTCGGCGCATAAAGCGCAAAGCAGTCGCCGCCGACGCCGGTCATCATCGGATCGACCACGGTTTGCACGGCGACCGCTGCGATTCCGGCATCG
The DNA here is from genome assembly GCA_963802535.1 of uncultured Alphaproteobacteria bacterium. GTDB lineage: Bacteria > Pseudomonadota > Alphaproteobacteria > Rhizobiales > Xanthobacteraceae > Bradyrhizobium. Next base: position 238,554 of record CAWDJI010000004.1, read on the forward strand.
ACCGCGTTGCCGCCGGCGCGAAGCATCTCCAACGCCACCAGCGTCGACATCGGATGCGACGTTGCGGCCGCGGCCTGCGCGGCATAGACCGGCGAGCGGCCGGGGAAGAAGAAATTGCGCAAGGGAATTATCCTTTCAGGAAATCGCGCGAACGGCCTTGAAGCCGTGCGAGGCCGCCTCCAGCGCCGCGTCGATATCGGCGGGCTGGTGCGCTGATGACAGGAACATGTTGTGCACAGGATGGAAGAACGCGCCGTGACGCAAGGCGGCCGAACAGAACGCCCGCCCCTTTTTGACCTCCGGATCGCCGTCGAACAGCATCAATGGCATCTGCGGCGGGCCGCTCTGGCGGATGGCGATGCCGTTCTGGTTCGCCAGCGACGCCAGCCCCTCGCGCAGCCGCAGGCCCATGGCGCGGATATGGCCGGGCACATCGGTCTCCCGCGCGATTTTGAGCGTGGTCCGCGCCGCCGCCATCGCCACCGTGCCGCACCAGAACGAGCCGGTCACGAACACCTTTGTTGCCGCTTCACGGAATTTGTCGTTGCCGGTGACCGCGGCCAGCGCGTAGCCATTGGCAATCGCCTTGCTCCAGGCGGCCAGATCCGGCCGCACGCCAAGCGCTTCCCAGCTCCCCCTGACGTCGAGGCGCAAGCCCGTGCGCACCTCATCGAGAATCAGCGCGGCATCGTTGGCATCGCACGCCGCGCGTGCAGCCGCGGCAAATTCACGCGTCGGGAGTTCGAGATCGCGCGCGATATCGTGGCGAAAGCCCGTGATCAGGATGGCGGCGAGGTCTTTTCCCGCTTCGTCGACCGCGGCCTGCAGGCTCGCCACATCATTATATTCGAAATGCAGCAGATGCGCGCGATCCTCGCTGGTGACGCCGGCGACGCTCGGCGAACACCAGGGCAGCGCGCCGTGATAGCTGCCCTTTGCGACCAATATCTTGCGCCGTCCGGTTCCGGCGCGCGCAATCGTCACGCAGGCCGTGGTCGCATCGCCGCCGTTCTTCTGGAACATCGCCCAATCCGCATGCGGCACCATGGCGACAAAATCTTCGGCCAGTTCCACCATGACCGCACCGGGACCATTGAAGCAGTCGCCAAGTGCGGCCTGAGCTTCAGCCGCCGCCTGCACCTCCTTGTGGCGGTGGCCGAGCAGCACCGGTCCCCAGCTGCACATGAAATCGATGTATTCGCGGCCGTCGACGTCGCGCACCCGGCAACCCTCGGCGGAGGCAAAGAACTGCGGATAGCCTTCCGGAAGCCGCGCGGCGTTCAGATGGCCCCACATGCCGCCAGGGACGACCCGCTGGGCGCGGGCCCGCAACATCGCATCCGCGCTCTGTGTTTCACTCAGCGCCGCCGCTTGTTTGGTCATGACGTCCTCTTGTTGTGCTTTTATTGATTTTTGCGCGCAGCAGGCGTGCGCCCGGCTGTGTTGACGCGGGCGGAGGCGCCATACTAGCATCAAACCATCGCTGGCGAACAACGGCAAGATAGCGAAAAAACCAAGAGTCCGTTTCGGCTCGCAATAACAAACAATATATATGGAGGCGAGCCGATGCTGCCGCGGATTTCCAGATCCTTCCTCCTTTCCCTTGCCGCTTCGACGGCCCTGTTCGCCGCTTCGCCATCGCAGGCCCAGACCAAGGGCGGAACGCTGATCTATTCCACCGTCGCCGGCCCCGCCTCGCTCGACCCTTACACGGCCGGCAGTCTGATCGAGCTCGAAGTCATCCACGAGATCTTCGAGACGCTGGTGGCGATGGACGAGAACTACAATGCGCGTCCGATGCTGGCGTCCAAGGTCGACATCAGCAACGAAGCAAAAACCTTCACCTTCAGCCTGCGCAAGGGCGTCAAGTTCAGCAACGGCCAGGAAATGACATCGGCCGACGTGCTGGCGTCGTTCGAGCGCTTCAGGAAGGTCTCGACCAACGCCGCACTGCTGGCCGATGTCGATAAATTCGAAACGCCCGATCCGAACACGTTCATCGTCCATCTCAAGAGCACCAACGCCGTCTTCATCGACCTGCTCAAGAGCTCGACCTATCCGCTGGTGGTGCTGCCGGCGAACCAGAAGGACAAGCCGGCGCGCGAGGTCGAGGCCATCGGGACCGGTCCGTTCAAGCTCGGCGAATGGCAGAAGGACAGCCATCTCGTTCTGCTGCGCAACGAGAACTACACGCCGGACGAGACGGCAAATGATGCCGACGGCTTTGCCGGCAAGAAGACCGTCTATCTGGATTCCGTCCGGTACAATTTCATACCCGAGGCCAATGCGCGGCTCGCCGCCCTGCAGACCAAGAAATCCGACATCATCGGCGATCTGACGGTTGATCTCGCCAAGCGGCTCGACGGCAATGCCGAGCTTTCGACCCTGAAGACCTTCCCGTACTGCCAGCAATATTTCGTGCTGCACGCTTCAAATGGTCTCACCGCCAATCCGCTGATCCGGCAGGCGGTGCGCGAGGTCGTTGCCGTCGACGATATCATGGCCGCGACCGGCATTTTGGCGCAGCGCAACCCGTCGATGCTGTACCCGCCGAGCCCGTATTACGCCGGCGAGATGGCAGCAAAATATTACGACCGCAAGGACCCGAAGAAGGCGAAGGAGATCCTGAAGCAGGCCGGCTACAACGGCGAGAAACTCGTGCTCCAGACCAACTCCAACTATCCCTATATGCGCGATTCCATCCTGGTGCTGTCCGAGCAGTTGAAGGAGGCCGGCGTCAATGCCGACGTGCAGGTGATCGACTGGATGAGCAATTCCAACAACCTCCAGAAGGGCACCGGAAACTGGAACGTCACGACCACCAGCTTCTGCTCACCGCCGCTGCTCGGCCCGCCGCAATGGAAGAGCACCGTCTACACCTTCCCGCACATCGAAAAGGACGCGGTGATCGACGCCGCGTTCGACGCCCTGTTCAAATCCGCCGACAAGGCGGCGCAGAAGCAGGCCTGGTTCGACATCGAGAACCGGTTTCTCGACCAGGCCTACATGATCAAGGTCGCCGATACCGGCTCGCTGCGCGGCTACAACAACGCCCGCGTCGGCGGCCTGAAACCTTACTTCTATCAGCGCTTCTGGAATGTGTGGGTAAAGTAGCCCTCCAGCAGGCGCGAACAGCGATGGTCTACTAGATGTTTCGCGGCGTGATCTATCGGCTGCTGCAGGCCATTCCGGTGGTCGTGATCTTCGCGGTGCTGGTGTTCCTGCTGCTGCAATTGTTGCCCGGCGATCCCGCGGTCGCGATCGCCGGCAATGAGGCCACGCCTGAAGCGATCGACCGGATCCGCACCCAACTCGGCCTCGACCGTCCGTTGCTCGAACAGCTCCTGAGCTGGTTCAATCGCCTCGCCCATGGCGATTTCGGCAAATCGCTGATCCTTAACCAGAGCGTGGTCAGCGCCGTCATCGAGCGGCTACCGGTCACACTGTCGCTGTCGTTTCTGTCGCTGATCATCACCCTTCCCGCAGGGATCAGCCTCGGCGTGCTCGCGGCCTATTGGCGCAACACCTGGTTAGACTCGATTCGTGATGGTCACCGCCCTGCTCGGCGTATCCATGCCAAGCTTCTGGCTCGGCATCCTCTCGGTGATCCTGTTCAGCGTGACGCTCGGATGGCTGCCGCCGGCCGGCTACGTCCCGATCTCGCAAGGGTTTTGGCCGTGGTTTTCCGCGCTGATCCAGCCCGCGGTGGTGCTGGCGCTGTTCCAGATCGGTTTCCTCGCCCGCATCACGCGCTCGGCCATGCTCGACGTGCTCGATCAGGATTTTATCCGCACCGCGCGCGCCAAGGGCGTCGACGAGTGGCACACCATCACCAAGCACGCGTTCCGCAACACGCTGATTCCTGTCGTCACCGTGACCGGCATCATCATCAGCCTGCTCATTGGCGGTTCGGTCGTGGTCGAACAGGTGTTTGCGCTGCCGGGCATCGGCCGCCTGATCGTGCAGGGCATTCTGGCGCGCGACTATCCGCTGGTGCAGGGCACCATGCTGATCTTCGGGTTCTCGTTTGTCCTGATCAATATCCTCGTCGACATCATCTACATGCTGGTCGATCCACGGGTGCGCTTTGGTTGACGTGCTCGCGACATCGGCCGCTATCGACGCGCAGCTCAATCCGCGGCAGCGTTATCGCCTGCTGCGCAAGCTGGCAAAACATCGTTCGTTCCGGATCGGTTTTATCGTCATATCAATCATGGTGCTGGCGGCGCTGCTCGCACCGATCATTGCGCAGTATGACCCGATTGCGATGCGGATCCGGTTCCGCTTTCGTCCGCCACAGGCGTGCGTTCCCGTTCGGCACCGATCAGTTCGGCCGCGACGTGTTTTCCCGCGTCGTCTACGGAACGCGGCTATCGATGTGGATCGGGCTTGCCACCGCGCTGATTTCGGGCGTGATCGGCGCCTTCCTCGGCGTACTCTCGGCTCAGTATCGGAATTTCGACGCCCTGTTGATGCGGGTGATGGACGCGCTGATGGCAGTGCCGGCGATCCTGCTTGCGATCGGGCTCACCGCCGCGCTCGGGCCGTATACGTCCAGTGTCATCATCGCGCTGTCGGTCGCCTATATCCCGCGCACCGCGCGCATTGTGCGCGGCTCGGCGCTGGTGACGCGTGAGCTCGAATTCATCGAGGCCGCCCGCGTCGCCGGCGCGTCGGGCCTGCGGATCATGCTGCGGCATCTGCTGCCGAACGCGATGGGGCCGCTATTGGTGCAATCCACCTTCGTGTTCGCCTATGCGATCTTGGCCGAAGCCGCGCTGAGCTTCCTCGGCGTCGGCCCCTCCCCGCCGACGCCGAGTTGGGGCAACATCATTTCCGAAGGCCGCGATCATTCGGTGCAGGCCTGGTGGATCATGCTGTTTCCGGGCATCGCGATCAGCCTCGCCACGCTCGGCATGAACCTGCTCGGCGACGGCCTGCGCGACGTGCTCGACCCCCGCCTGAAGGTCGAGACATGAGCGATCTTCTCGCGATCGACAACCTCACGGTCCAGTTCCGCGGCGATAGCGGCTGGATCACCGCCGTCGACGATGTCAGCCTCAACCTGCGCGAGGGCGAAACCCTCGGCATTGTCGGCGAGTTCGGCAGCGGCAAGAGCGTCACGGCGCTGTCGATCCTGCGGCTGCATACGGCTGCGACCACGCGCCACCCGACCGGCCGCATCACCTACGCCGGCAAGGACATGCTGGCGCTGACGCCGCGGCAATTGCGCGCCGTGCGCGGCCGCGAGATTGCGATGATCTTTCAGGATCCGATGTCGTCGCTCAACCCGGTGCTGACCATCGCAGACCAGATCAGCGAGACGCTGCGGCTGCATCAGGACCTCGATGCGGCTGCGTCGCGACAGCGCGCGATCGAACTGCTGGAACTGGTGCGGATCCCCGACGCCAGGCGGCGGGTCGACGAATATCCGCATCGGCTGTCCGGCGGCATGCGCCAGCGCGTGATGATCGCGATCGCGATTGCCTGCCGCCCGCGCCTCCTGATCGCGGACGAGCCGACCACCGCGCTCGACGTCACCATCCAGGCGCAAATCCTCGATCTCTTGCGCGAGTTGCAGTCGAGCCTCGGCATGTCCGTGATCCTGATCTCGCACGACATGGGCGTGATCGCCGAATTCGCGCAGCGCGTCGTCGTGATGTATGCCGGGCGCGTGGTCGAGACCGCACCGGTCAAGGACCTGTTCCGGCAGCCCGTGCATCCCTACACCGAGGGGCTGCTGGCGGCGATCCCAAAACTCGACGAGGATGTGGTGCGGTTGCCGACGATCCGCGGCAGCATTCCCGACCCTGCGCAGTTCATTCAGGGCTGCCGTTACAGCCCGCGCTGCCCGGTTGCGATCGATCAGTGCCTTGTCGAGGCGCCGGCCTTGCTGCCGGCCGGGCCCGCACGCTTTGCGCGCTGTCCGCCGCGGGTGGCAGCGCCATGAGCCCAAGCCCGATCGCCGGGGTTCGCGACCTCGTCAAGATATTCCAGGTCAGGGACGACAGAGGCGGCGCACCGCTGCAGCTTCATGCCGTCAATCAGGTCGGCTTCGATATTTCGGCGGGCGAAACGCTGGGGCTGGTCGGCGAATCCGGCTCCGGCAAATCGACCATCGGCCGGTTGCTGGTCGGCCTGATCCCGCCGACCCAGGGAAGCATCGAACTGTTCGGCGAATCGATCACCGGCAAGGACGGCGCAAAACATCTCGCCAACGTGCGCAGCCGCCTGCAGTTCGTGTTTCAGGATCCTTACGGCTCGCTCAATCCGCGGATGCGCGTCGCCGACTGCATCGCCGAACCGCTCGATATCGCAGGCGGCATGTCGCGCAAGGACCGCGCCGATCGCATCGTCGAACTGTTGGAGACCGTCGGCCTGCCCCGCTCCTGCGGCGATCGCTATCCGCATGAATTCTCCGGCGGCCAGCGCCAGCGCATCGGCATTGCCCGCGCGCTGGCGTTGCGGCCGGAATTCATCGTCTGCGACGAGCCGGTCTCGGCGCTCGACGTCTCGATGCAGGCCCAGATCGTCAATCTGCTGCTTGGATCTGCAGGAGCGGTTCGGCCTGAGCTATCTCTTCATCGCGCACGATCTCGCGGTCGTGCGCAGCATCGCCCGGCGTGTCGCCGTGATGTATGCCGGCAGCATCGTCGAACAGGGGTCGAAGGGCGACATCTACCGCGCGCCAAAGCATCCCTATACGCAGGCGCTGCTCGATGCCGTCCCGCGGCCGGATCCCGAGCGCCAGCGCAAGCCGGTGCTCGCAGGCGAAATTCCGAGCATCCTCAACCCACTGCCCGGCTGCGCGTTTGCCATGCGTTGTTCGCTGGTGACCGATCGCTGCCGCGTCGAGCGGCCGATGCCACGGGAAATCGGCGCCGGCCATCTCGTCGCCTGTCATCTGGCATAGCTTTGGAAACCGCATGGTTAAGATGATCCACAACAACAACAGAGAAAAACTCGGGAGCGTCCTGTGACCGCAACCTCCGCCAAGATCAATCCGGCCGATCATTTGCCTGACCATGTCAGCCCCGCACAGATCAAGGGACTGCTCGGCAATGTCGACATCTGGCGCGACGCCTGGGGCATTCCGCACGTCAAAGGCGCTTCCTATCGGGACGCGTTTGCCGGGCTCGGCTTTGCGCAGGCGCAGGACCGGCTCTGGCAGATGGAGGCGCTATTGCGGCGCGGCACCGGCCGCTACGCCGAATGGCTCGGCGCGCGCGCCGTCGCCGGTGATGTCATTGCCCGTCAGATGAACGGCGCCGCAGCTTCACGCCGCGACTTTGCTCTCCTCAGCGACGAGGGGAAAGCCATGCTCGAAGCCTACGCGCGCGGCGTCAATGCGTTCATCGCGCTCGGCCGCTGGCCGGTCGAATACAAAATTCTCGGCTGTGAACCGGCGGCCTTTGAACCCTGGCATTCGATCGCGATCATGCGGCAGATCGGATTCCTGATGGGATCGGTGTGGTGGAAACTATGGCGCGCCGCGGCACTGCCGATCGTGGGCCCGGATAACGTCGCAAAACTGCGGTTCGACGACGGCGGCAGCGATCTGCTGTGCGTGCCGCCGGGCGTCGAGGGCAAGCGGCTCGCCGCCGCGCTCGCCGACCTCAAGCCCGGCATTTCGGCGCTGCTTGCCGCCGCGCAGGACCAGTTGGGCGCCGAGCTCGATGGCGGCAGCAACAATTGGGCTGTTGCCGGCGACCGCACCTCGACTGGGCGAGCGATCGTCGCCGGCGATCCGCACCGCGTGCTGGAAATGCCGAACATGTACGCGCAGGCCCATCTCGCCTGCGACGAGTTCGACGTCATCGGCCTCACCGTGCCCGGCGTTCCCGGTTTCCCACATTTCGGGCACACCGCCGATGTCGCCTGGTGCGTGACGCATGCGTTTGTCGACATCCACGATCTCTATGTCGAGCAGTTCGACGCCGGCGCGCGCCACTATCGCTTTGAGGATAAAATGCTGCCGGCGACGCACCGCGCCGAGACCATCAAGGTGCGTGACGGTAAGGACGTCACGATCGATGTGGTCGAGACCCAGCATGGTCCCGTCATCGCCGGAGATCCGACGAAGGGCACCGCGCTGGCGCTGAAATCGGTGCAGTTCGCGATCCCCGACAAATCGTTCGACTGCATGCTGCCGATGCTGCGCGCCAAATCGGTCGAGCAGCTCTACGAGGGCACGCGCGGTTTTGCGCTGATGGACCACAATGTCGTGGCCGGCGATACTTCCGGCAAAATCGGGCATCGCGTGCGGGCATTGGTGCCGGCGCGGCCGCGCTCCAATGGCTGGCTGCCGGTGCCGGGCTGGACCGGGATGCATGAATGGAACGGCATGGTGCCATTCGAGGAGATGCCGCACGCGATCGCGCCCGACAGCGGCATGATCGTGACCGCCAATAACCGCGTGTCGGCGCCGGAGCGCGAGCCGTATCTCTGCACCGACGCGATGCCGCCGCACCGCACCCGCCGCATCTGGCAGCGGCTGAAGGAGCTGGATCGGCCCTCGCCCGAGCAGATGGCGGCTATCCACCGCGACCTCAAGAGCATTCCGGCGATCGAGATTCGCGAGCGTCTGCGCGCGATCGAAACGCCGGCCGCAACGAAGGACCTGCGCGAGTTGATCCTGGGATGGAACGGCGAGATGCGCGCGGATTCGGTCGCGGCCTCGGCCTACTCCGCGGTCCGGCTCGAGCTGACAAAACTGGCGCTGCGCCACTCGGGTCTCGACAAGGCGTCCGACAGCGATTTCGCCAAAGTCGCGCCCGGCCTGTTTCCGGAAGTCCAGTTCTGGTGGACGCTGCCGCAACTGCTGCGCAGCAACGACGAGACACTGCTGAACGGCGCGACATGGGATGGGCTGCTGCGCGAAGCGATGGTGATCGTCTCAAAGAATACGCCCACCGCCGACTGGGGCACCCTGCACACACCGAAACTGAAACATGCGCTGTCGGTGGCCTACCCTGATCTGGCCGGGCAGCTCGACAAGGAGTGCGCAAAAATCAACGGCGACAATGATTGCGTGTTCATGGCCGGCTATTCGATGAAGTTCGGCTTTCAGGCGACGTCGTCGGCGCTGTCGCGTTACGTGTTCGACGTCGGCGCGTGGGACAAATGCCAGTGGATCGTGTTCCACGGCGCCTCCGGCCATCCGGCCAGTCCGTTCTATGCGAACCAGAACGCGACCTGGGCGAAGGGTGAACTGGTGCCGATGCTCTACGATTGGGACGAGATCAGGCGCTCGGCCAGCTCACATCAAACGCTCGGTAAGCCCTGAGCGGGACAAAAAGTCGAAAAACAACCCCATGCACCGTAGGGATAGGGCCTCGGCCTACTCCAAAACCACAATATCTAGTGGGTTATCGGCTCGCTCCGAAGCCTCAGCGCGGCACCACCGCGGTCGCCTCGATCTCGACGCGCGCGGCTTTTTCGACGAGGCGCACCACCTGCACCAGCGCCATCGCCGGATAATGCGCGCCAAATATCTCGCGATAGGCTTTGCCGAGCGCCTTGAGGTTCGCGAGATATTCCTCGATGTCGACGACATACCAGGTCAGGCGCACGAGGTGTTCGGGCTTCGCCCCACCCTCGGCGAGGATGGCGGAGATGTTTTCCAGCGTCTGGCGAACCTGGCCGATGAAATCGTCAGGCAGCACATTCCTCGTGTCCCAGCCGATCACGCCGCCGGTCACGACCAGACGGCCGTCGGCCGCCATGCCGTTGGCGTAGCCCTTCGGCATCGGCCAGCCGCTCGGCTGCAGGACTTGCAGACCTGACGCCGGCGCTTCGCCCTTCGCACCGGGCACTACTGCCAGCGTGGGCCCTTTTGACGTGCTCACAAACTCTCTCCTTCAATTCGTATTCATTCGGCGGCCATGCCGGACGACTGCGCCATCTGACGCAGCGCGAAGCGTCTCAGTTTGCCGGTCTCGGTCTTCGGCAGTTGCGCGACGAACTCGATGGCGCGCGGATATTTGTAAGGCGCGATCTCGCGCTTGACGTGCTCCTGCAACGTCGTCGACCAGGTCCGCATCGGCATCGATGCCGGAGGCAACGACGATATACGCCTTGACGATCATGCCGCGCGCCTCGTCGGGTGCACCGACGACGCCACATTCGGCGACCGCCGGATGGGTCAGCAGCGCAGCTTCGATCTCGGGGCCCGCAATGTTGTAGCCGGAGGAGACGATCATGTCGTCCGAGCGCGCCACAAATGACAGGCGCCCGTTGGCGTCGCTGACGAAGGAATCGCCGGTCAAATTCCAGCCGTCGCGGACATAGTTCGACTGCCTGGTGTCAGCGAGATAACGGCATCCGGTCGGGCCGCGCACCGCAAGCTTGCCGACGGTGCCCGCAGGCAATTCCTTCATGTCATCGTCGACGATTTTTGCTTCGTAACCAGACACCGGATGTCCGGTCGTTCCGGCGACGGCCTCGCCGACCCGGTTGGTGATGAAGATGTGCAACAATTCCGTGCTGCCGATACCATCCAGAATTGGCTTGCCGGTCTTGCGGGTCCAGCTGTCGAACACCGGCGCCGGCAGGGTCTCACCCGCCGACACCGCAAGGCGCAGCGACGACAGGTCGGCGCCCTTGTCCATCGCCGCCATCATCGCGCGATAGGCGGTCGGCGAGGTGAAGCAGATCGTGGCCTTGTAGGTCTCGATGATCTTGACCATTTCGGGCGGCGACGCGTTTTCCAACAGCGTCGCGGTCGCGCCATAGCGCAACGGGAAGATCGCTAATCCGCCGAGGCCAAACGTAAACGCCAGCGGCGGCGAGCCGACGAAGACGTCGTCCGGCGTGACGTTGAGGACTTCCTTCGCATAGCCATCGGCAACGATCAGGAGATCGCGATGGAAATGCATCGTCGCCTTGGGCTCGCCTGTGGTGCCCGAGGTAAAGCCCAGCAGCGCGACATCGTCGCGCCCGGTCTTGATCGCTTCGAACCGCACCGGCTTGTTCAGCGCCACCCGGTCGAGCTCGGCGTCATGGTTGGAGGTGCCGTCGAAGTTCACCACCTGCTTGAGGAATTTGCTGGTTTTTGCGCAGGCGACCAGCTCGTCGGCGATGCGGCTGTCGGTCAGCGCCAGTGCGATCTCCGCCTTGTCGACGATCTTGGTCAGTTCGCCCGCGCGCAGCATCGGCATGGTATTGACGACGACGGCGCCGGCCTTGGTGGCAGCCAGCCAGGCCGCGACCAAAGCGGGATTGTTGCCGGAACGGATCAGCACGCGGTTGCCGGGCTTGACGCCGTAATTCTCGACCAGCGCATGCGCCAGGCGGTTGGACCAGTCGGCGAGCTCCTTGTAGGTACGCTGGCGGCCGTTACCGATCAGCGCGATATTGTCGCCGAGCCCTTTTTCGACGATGCGGTCGGTCAACTCGACCGCGGCGTTGAGATATTCGGGGTACTGGAATTCCGGGCGGTCCAGCCGCAATTCCGGCCATTGTTCTGGCGGCGGCAGATTTCGCCGCGCGAAATCATCGACATGGCCTGATGGCCCAAGGATTAGACTTCCACCTGACATTTCCATCGCCCTCGTTTCCGGGATGACTAAAGGACCGTCCGGCAGCGCTCCATTTCGCAAATCATTTTATACTTAAAGTAATTTGATGCAAGGGGCCAAATCGGGACTGCCCCAGGCTTTTTTGGAACCCCAGGCGCGGGCGGCGAACTCGGTGCACCTCTCCCGCTTGCGGGGGAGGTCGACGCGCGAAGCGCGGCGGGTGGGGGCTCTCTCCACCCGATAACTCGCGGAGACACCCCCACCCCGCCCTCCCCCGCAAGCGCGGGAGAGGGAGCGCACTTCCTTCGCGTTGGTATTCAACTTAACTTCATCCCGCTTTAACCCGCCCGGGTCTTGGCGGACCGCTGCGCCGAGGCCTTGGTCTTGGCCAGCAGGCGCATCAACTCACGGACATCCTTCGGCGCGAGGTCCGCAAAAATGTCGGCGATCCACAATTCATGCTCGGCGGCCATCTTGCGGAACTCGGCACGGCCGGCCTTGGTCAGCCGGATCACCTGCACGCGGCGGTCGGCCTCCGAGGTACGCCGGTCGAGGTGACCCGATTCGACCAGCCGTTCGACCAGCCCGGTGACATTGCCGTTCGAAACCATCATCCGCTTCGAGACATCCGACAGCGTCATGCCGTCAGGCACCTTGTCGAGCTGGGCCATCAGATCGAAGCGCGGCAGCGTGACGTCGAAGCGCTCACGCAAGCGCCCGCGCACCTCGCCTTCGATCAGCGTGGTGCAGGTCAGCAGACGAAGCCACAGCCTGATCTCATCGCCATGATCCTCGGGGAGTTCGACGGCCTTGGTCTCGGAATCAAGAGTCATGACGCTATCTTGGCTGGATTAGACGTTTGGGGAATACGACCGCAACTTGGCATCATTGTCCAGATTTCTTTAAGTTTCAAGCAATTGGCGTGCGGATTGCATGTTCCGCCTTGTGCTTGCAGGTGCCGTCGTCATCAGAATAAGCTGGCGCCAGAGCAATAAGCGAGGTTTCGGCGGTTGGGCCGAGTGAGGGAGTTGTCATGATGCAGCCGTTGAAACTGGCCGGATTAGCGGTCCTGCTGAGCGCCGCCGCCGGCCACGCCGCAGCGCAGGAGAAGATCAAGGTCGGCGTGATCGTGACGCTGTCGGGGCCCGCCGCAGCGTTGGGTTCGCAGGTCCGCGACGGTTTTGCGCTCGGGGTCAAGGATCTCGGCGGCAAGATGGCCGGCAGGGAAGTCGAGGTCGTCGTCGTCGATGACGAGTTGAAGCCGGACGGCGCCGTGAGCAAGGTCAAGGGTCTGCTCGAGCGCGACAAGGTCGATTTCGTGGTCGGGCCGATTTTTTCCAACATCCTGCAAGCCATCCACAAGCCGGTCACGGACAACAAGACCTTTTTGATCAGCCCGAACGCGGGTCCGTCGAGTTATGCGGGCAAGGAATGCAGCCCGTTCTTCTACGTCACCTCCTACCAAAACGACCAGGTTCATCAGGTCCTCGGCAAAGTCGCGCAGGATCGCGGCTACAAGCGCGTCTATGTGCTGGTGCCGAACTATCAGGCCGGCAAGGACTCCGCTGCCGGATTCAAGATCGACTACAAGGGCGAGATCGTCGAGGAAAGCTACCTGCCGCTGAATACGACCGACTTCCAGGTCGAACTCACCAAGATTGCCGCCGCGAAACCCGATGCGCTCTTCACCTTCATGCCGGGTGGCCTCGGAGTTGGCCTCGTCAAGCAATACCGGCAGGCCGGTCTCGCCGATCGCGTTCCCGTGCTGTCCGCCTTCACGGTCGATAAATCGACCCTGCCGGCGCAGCAGGACGCGGCGGTCGGCATGTTCGGCGGCGCCGACTGGGCGCCCAACATGGACAATCCCCAGAGCAAGAAGTTCGTCGCCGGCTTTGAAGCCGCCTACAACATCGTTCCCGGCACCTACGCCATGCAGGGTTACGATACGGCCCTCTTGATCGACAGCGCGGTCAAGGCGCTGAAGGGCGACCTCACCAACAAGGATTCGGTTTCGGCGGCGCTGAAGAAGGCCGACTTCACCTCGCTGCGCGGCGACTTCAAGTTCAACGCCAACGGCTATCCGATCCAGAATTTCTATCTGACCAAAGTCGCAAAACGCGCGGATGGAAAATTCCAGACCGAGATCGTGGAAAAAGTCTTCACGAATTACGGCGACCGTTACGCCAAGGATTGCACGCCGGGCAAATAAGCGGCGGCAGATCAACGCTGGAAGGAAACACAATGACGAAAACCGAAATCGCGGGAATCACCCGGGCCAACGAGGGCATGCAGGGAATTTCCTGGAATATCCTGGGCCAGACCTATGTGCCCAAGCACGTCAGCGAGCATTCCTTCTCCTGGCATGCGACGTTTCCACCGGACACGTTCGTGCCGCCGCACATCCATCCCGACCAGGACGAATATCTCTACATCCTGGAAGGAAAACTCGATTTCTTTCTCGACGGCGCCGAGACGCAGGGGTCGCCGGGCGATCTGGTGCGGCTGCCGATGGGCAAACCGCACGGCATCTTCAACAAGTCAGGCCGCACGGCGAAGACGCTGTTCTGGGTCTCGCCGACCCGCCGGCTCTACGACCTGTTCTGGAGCATTCACAATCTGAAGGAACAGACGCCTGATGCCGTGGTGGCGCTGGCCGCCGAGCACAACATCCACTTCCTGCCGCCGCCTCCGGGGGCGTGAGGCGAATCCGTACTGTGTAGGGTGGGCAAAGCGGAGCGTGCCCACCATCGATAATGGCGTTCCGGATATGGTGGGCACGGCACAAGCGCGCCTTTGCCCACCCTACGAATTCTGTGGCGTGAGGTCGTGCCGTAGCCCGGATGGAGCGCAGCGTAATCCGGGGCCGCAGAACCGCCGCGACGACCGTCCCGGATTGCGCTGCGCTCCATCCGGGCTACGGGAGGCGCGGCTTACGCCCTCACCGCCGCCAGTGACGGCGCGGCAAAGCATCGTAGCCCGGATGGAGCGAAGCGTAATCCGGGGCCACGGGGCTGCCGCGACGACCGTCCCGGATTGCGCTGCGCTCCATCCGGGCTACGAGAGGCGCGGCTTACGCCCGCACCGCCGCCAGTGACGGCGCCGCAAAGCCCGCCTTGGAAGCGTAGCCGCGGACAATCGCTTCGCGCTGGGCGTAGCTCAGCACCTTCTCGATATCGGTAAAGCCTTCCGGCGCCAGTTGCTCGACCGCGTCGATCACGCCCTCCGGTCCGCCGCGGCGGTTCGAGCGCACGATTTCGGCCGTCATCGGCAGCCGCTTCTGCTCGTAGGCCAGCAGGGCCTGACGCGGATGTTCGGCATGCGCCAGTGAATCGGCCAGCGCCCGCGCATCGAGGATTGCCTGCGACGCGCCGTTGGAGCCGACCGGGTACATCGGATGCGCGGCGTCGCCGAGCAGCGTCACCCGTCCCCAGGTCCAGTACGGCAAGGGATCGCGGTCGCAGCAGGGGTATTCGTAAAAATCCGGCGTCGCCGAGATCAAATTGCGGACGTCGACATGCGGCACCGAGAACCGCGCCACATGCGGCATCAATTCCTCGCGCTTGCCAAGCCGCGACCAATCCTCGCGGCGCGGCGGCTGCGCGTTGTTCTCGCCGACCTTCACCAGCACGGCCCAATTGGTCAGGCGGCTCGCCGGGCTCGATCCCTCCGCGATCGGATAGACCACGACCTTGGCGTGGAGCCCGCCGGCCACGATCATCGAATTTCCCGTCAGGAACATCGGCCAGTCGCGCGCACCGCGCCACAGCATCAGCCCGTTCCAGCACGGCGGCCCCTCGTTTGGAAACAGCATCTCGCGCACTCGCGAATGAATGCCGTCGGCGCCGATCAGGACATCGCCCTGCGCAGTCTTGATATGCGAGCCGCTGCGGTCGAAGAAATGCGCGACCACGCCACCTTCATGCTGGGCGAAGGCGCCGAGCCGGCAGCCAGTGTGGATGAATTCCTTGCCGAGCCGCTCCTCGACCGCACGATGGATCACGCTTTGCAGGCGGCCACGATGAACGGAGAATTGCGGCACGTCGTGACCGGCGCCGAGACCCCGCGGCTCGCGCCAGACTTCCTGACCATGGCGGTTGAGATAATACAATTCATCGGTGCGGATCGCGGCCGCATCCAGTTTATCCAGCAGCCCGAGACCGGCCAGTTCGCGGATCGCATGCGGCAGCGTGTTGATGCCGACGCCGAGTTCGCGGATCGAGTCCGACTGCTCGAACAATTCGCAGTCGATGCCGCGGGCCCGCAGCATCAGCGCGGTGGTGAGGCCGCCGATGCCGCCTCCGACGATGATCGCCTTCATCCGCAAAACTCCACTCTACTGGCTTTAAACCCTCTCCCCGCAAGCGCGGGGCGAGGGAGCGATAGAGCCTGCCACCCGGTCTATTCGGCCGCAAGCGGCTTTGTCGCCTCCGCCTTGAGCTCGGCGCGGGTTTTCGGCTTACCCTTAATTTTGAGGTCGTCGAAATCCTGCCGGTCGCGGACGCTGTTGCGGAAAATCTGCTCCTTGCCGGGCAGATATTGCGGCGGACAGGCGATATCGGAGGCCCCGTACCAGGCCGCCGCCCGCATCGTAAACGACGGGTCGACCAGATGCGGCCGGCCCAGCGCCACCAGATCGGCACGGCCGGCGGCGAGGATGGTGTTGACCTGGTCCGGCGTCGTGATGTTGCCGACGCACATGGTGGCCACCCGGGCCTCGTTGCGGACCTGCTCGGAGAACGGGGTCTGGAACATCCGGCCGTAGATCGGCTGCGCATCGCGCACGGTCTGCCCGGTGGAGACATCGACCAGATCGACCCCGGCCTCGCCGAACGCGCGCGCGATCGACACCGCGTCGTCGCCGGTGATGCCGCCCTCTGCCCAGTCGGTGGCGGAGATGCGAACCGACATCGGCTTGTGCGCCGGCCAGGCCGCGCGCATCGCCTCGAATATTTCCAGCGGATAGCGCAGCCGGTTTTCCAGCGTGCCGCCATATTCGTCGGTGCGCGTGTTCGTCAGCGGCGAGATGAAACTCGCCAAGAGATAACCATGGGCACAGTGCAGCTCCAGCATGTCGAAGCCGCAGGCATCACCTCGAAGCGCAGACGCCACGAACTCGGCCTTGATGCGATCCATCGCAGCGCGGTCCAGCTCACGCGGCACCTGGCTGTCGGGGAAGTAGGGAATCGGCGACGCCGATACGGTGTCCCAGCCGCCCTGCTCCAGCGGCCGATCCATGCCGTCCCACATCAGCTTGGTCGCACCCTTGCGGCCGGCATGGCCGAGCTGCAGGCAGATCTTTGTGCCGGAATTTCCGTGGACGAAATCGACGATCCGCTTCCAGGCCGCCTGCTGCTCGTCGTTCCACAATCCCGTGCAGCCCGGCGTGATCCGCGCGTCGCGGCCGACGCAGGTCATCTCGGTGAACAGCAATCCGGCGCCGCCGATCGCGCGCGAGCCGTAATGCACCAGGTGGAAATCGCCGGGCACGCCTTCGTTCGCCGAGTACATGCACATCGGCGACACCACAGCGCGATTGGCCACCTGCATCTCGCGCAATTTGAACGGCTGGAACATCGGCGCCAGCGGTTTTTCTGTGTCGACGTCAAAGCCCTTGGCGCGGACGGTCTTTGCAAACGCCTTGTCGACCTCGCTGACGAAATCCGGCGCGCGCAGCGTGAGGTTATCGTAGGTGATCGCCTTGGCGCGCGTCATCACCCCGAAAGCAAACTGCACGGGATCGAAATCCCAGAACCGGTCGACATGCTCGAACCAGACCAGCGACACGTCGGCGGCGTGCTGGGTCTTCTCGACTTCCTCGCGCCGGCCGTGTTCGTATTTTTGCAAGGCGGCATCGACCGTCGGCGCCTGCGCCATCGCGTCGGCCAGCGCGATCGCGTCTTCCATCGCAAGCTTGGTGCCGGAACCGATCGAGAAATGCGCGGTCGCCTTGGCGTCGCCGAGCAGGACCATGTTGTCCTTGACCCAGCGTTCGCTGCGGATCATCGGGAAATTGCGCCACATCGAGCGGTTGGTCAGCAGCGGATGGCCCTCGAGGAACCAGCCAAAAATTTCCGCCATCCGCTCGGCGGACTGTGCTTCGCTCAGGCCTTCAAGCCCGGCGCGCGCAAACGTCTCGGCATCGGTCTCAAAAATCCAGGTCGAGCGGCCGACTTCGTATTGATAGGCGTGGGCGATGAAGGGTCCCCACTCCGTCTCCTGAAAAATGAAGGTGAAGGCATCGAGCGGCCGGGTCGAACCCATCCAGGCGAATTTGTTGGAGCGCAGATCGATCTCGGGGCGGAAATGATCGATGTGCTTGTCGCGAAAACGGCTGTTGATGCCGTCGGCGATCACGATCAGGTCGGCATCGGCGAAACGGCTTTCGTCGTCAACGTCGGTTTCGAACAGCAGCGTCACGCCGAGTTCGCGGGCGCGTTCCTGGAGGATCAGGAGCAGCGTGCGGCGCGAACAGCCGCAAAAACCATTGCCGCCGACGCGGTGGGTGGTGCCGCGGAAGTGGACGGCGATGTCGTCCCAGTAGGCGAATTCCTGGGTGATGCGGCGATAGCTCGGCGGATCGTATTTTTCGAAATTGTCGAGCGTCGCATCCGAGAACACCACGCCGAAGCCGAACGTGTCGTCGGCGCGGTTGCGCTCATACACCGTGATCTCGGCCTGCGGCCGCTGCTTCTTCAACAGGATCGCGGCGTAGAGACCGGCCGGCCCGCCACCGATTATCGCCACCTTCATTCGCGCCTCCGAAGATGCAGCCTGGGTTCTTCTTGAGTCCGAGATACTTTAAGCCTAAAACAATTTGGCGCAAGCCCTGATTTGCGATCCTGGTACCGATTTGGCTTAGTTCCCCTGAAAAACCGGCGTCTTCTTGTTGGAAAACGCCTCGAACGCGCGGGCAAAATCTTCCGTGGTCATGCACAGCGCCTGCGCTACCGCTTCCGCCTCGATCGCCTCCTCCACCGACATCGCCCATTCCATCGCCAGCATGCGCTTGGTCATGGTGTTGGCGAAGGTCGGGCCTTCCGAAATCTGTTTGGCCAGCGCTTGTGCCTGCGCCAGCACCTGATCGGGTGCGACGATGCGGCTGAAGAAGCCCCAGCGCTCGCCCTCCTCCGCGGTCATGAAGCGGCCGGTATAGAGCAACTCGGATGCCCGCGACTGGCCGATAATGCGCGGCAGGATCGCGCAGGCGCCCATGTCGCAGCCGGCGAGGCCGACCTTGTTGAACAGGAATGCGACCTTGGTTCCCGTCGCCGCGACGCGCATGTCGGAAGCCATGGCGACGATCGCGCCGGCACCGGCGCAGATGCCATCGACGGCGGCCACGATCGGCTGCGGGCACGCCCGCATCGCCTTGACCAGATCGCCGGTCATCCGGGTGAAGGCGGTGAGGCCTTTTGTATCCATCTGGATCAGCGGCCCGATAATTTCGAAGACGTCGCCACCGGAAGAGAAATTGCCGCCGGCGCCGGATACGACGACGGTCTTGACCTGATCGTCCATGGCACAGGCGCGGAAGAAATCGGTCAACTCCCGGTAGCTTTCAAACGTCAGCGGATTTTTCCGCTCCGGACGGTTCAGCGTCGCGGTGGCGACGTTGCCGGCCACGGCGAGCAGAAAATGCTGCGGCGAATATTCCGCCAGCGGCAACGTCACGGGATTGGCGGGTCTGCTCATGGGATCTCCCTTTTTGTGTTCGTCATTGCGAGCGAAGCGAAGCAATCCATCTTGTCACAAAGGAAGAATGGATTGCTTCGTCGCTTCGCTCCCGTGCGCAAACGCGGCGCGTTTGTCGCAGGCAATGACGGCCTGACTTATTGCTCACAGCTCAGACTTCGCCGCCGGCGACGGCGATCGCCTGTCCGGTGATGGCGCCGGCGCCTTCGCCGCACAGCCACAGCACGGTGTCAGCGACTTCCGCTGGCGTCACGAGGCGCGCTTGCGGATTATGTTTGGACAACTCGGCGACCGCCTGCTCGCGGCTGCGGCCGGTCTTCTTCATGATGTTGTCGATGCTGCCTTCGAGCAGGTCGGTCTCAGTGAAGCCCGGGCACACCGCGTTCACAGTGACGCCGCTCTTGGCGGTTTCCAGCGCCAGCGAGCGGACCAGGCCGACCACCGCGTGTTTTGCGGCGCTATAGGCGCTGACATAGGCATAGCCCTTGAGGCCGGCGGTCGAGGCGATCGCGACGATCCGCCCCTGACGGCGCTCGATCATCCCGGGCAACACCGCCTGCGTGGCGTGCACCACGCCCATAAAGTTGACGTCCATCATGCGCTGGAACAGCGCCGCATCGGAGCGGCCGAAGGGTGCTGATTCCGCAGCACCTGCGTTCGCAATCAGGATATCGATCGGTTGCCGGGCGGTGGCCTCCGCAACGGCCGACTTGACCGAAGCGGCATCGGCCACATCCGCCACAACGGCGAATTGCGCGGCCCCTGCCGCAACGGCCTCGTCCAGCGTGGCGCGGTTGCGGCCAACAATGGTGACGGTTGCCCCGGCCTCCGAGAGCGCAGCGGCAATCGCACGGCCGATGCCCCGCCCGCCGCCGGTGACGAGCGCATGGGAAGAACGCGACAGTTTTGACATCCGTTGGCCTCCCGGAACTGAGCTCCCCACACTTATTTTAAACTTCAAGCTTTTGCAAGGAAGCGCCCGGCCGCGCCCTCGCGCGCTTGACAGCAGGCAGGCCGGCGGTAGCCTCAGCGCGACAGCCAGAAAAGGACCAAAAACATGGCGGCTCTCGAAAAAGGCATCACGCAGAACGGTACCGGGTACTCCGGCAAGACCTGGAACATTCTTGGACAGGTTTACTTCCCGAAGGCCGTGACGGACTCGACCTTCGCGTTCGAAACCAACAGCGACCCCGGCCAGTTCGTACCGGTCCACATCCATCCGACCCAGGACGAATTCATCCTGGTGCAGGACGGCAGGCTCGACCTCAAGCTCGATGGCGTCTGGGTGCAGGCCAAGGCGGGCGACCTGGTCCGGCTGCCGCGCGGCATTCCGCACGGTTATTTCAACAAGTCGGACAAGCCGGCCCGGGCGCTGTTCTGGGTTTCGCCGACGCAGAAGCTGGAGGCGCTGTTCAACCAGTTGCACAATCTGAGCGACGTCGCCGAAATCGTGCGCATCTCGGCCGAGCACGAAGTGAACTTCCTGCCGCCGGAGGCCAACGATTAGGACCGGCTCGCCGGCGCCCTAGATCATCTGCAGCATCTTCGGCACCACCAGGCTGAACCAGGGCACGAAGGCGACCAGCAGCAGGCCGATGGTGACCACGACCAGATACGGCATCATGTGCCGGCTGGCGTTTTCCATGGTGGTGTCGCAGATCGAGCAGGTCACGAACATGCCGACACCGATCGGCGGCGAGAATGCGCCGAGCCCCATCGCGATGACCATGACGATGCCGTACTGAAGCGGATCGATCCCGAACTGCGTCACCATCGGCAACAGCAGCGGGCCGAAGATCAATAGCGCCGGAAGTCCCTCGAGCAGCGCGCCCATCACGACCAGCGTCACGATCGTTGCCAGCATGAACAGCGTCGCCGATCCGTGCAACGCGCCGAACAATGCTGCGATCTTTTGCGGCATTTTTGCAATCGTCAGCGACCACGAGAACGTGCTGGCCGTGCTGGTGATGAACAGCACCATGCCGGCCTGCGCCGCCGTGTTGACCATGACGCGCCAGAATTGCTGTCCGGTCAGGGTGCGATAGACCACCATCGACAGGACCAGCGCATAGATCACCGCCGTGGACGAGACCTCGGTCGGCGTTGCGATCCCGCCGACGATGCCGCCGATCAGGATGATGGGGGCGACAAAGGCCGGGATCGCGTCGATGCCGGCGCGGAAGATTTCGCGCAGCGAATGCTTTTTCAGCACCCCTGCCCGGCCACGCGAGCGGACGTAAATCAGCAGCATCAGACACAGCGCGATGACCGCGGCGGGCAACAATCCCGCCACAAACAGGCTGCCGATCGACAGCGAGGTCACGGAGGCCAGCACCAGCATCGCGATGCTGGGCGGCACGGTTTCGCCCATGACCGCGCAGGTCGCGAGCACCGCCGCGGTCTCACCGGGATCGTACTTCTCCCGGCGCATGACGTTCTTCATCGTGGTCCCGACGGCGGCGACGTCGGCGACCTTGGAGCCTGAGATGCCCGACATGATGTACATCGAGACCACGATCACCTGGAGCATCCCACCACGGAACCGGCCGACCAGCGATATGACGAAGTCGGTCAGCCGCTTGCTCAGTCCTCCCTCGGTCATCACATAGCCCGCGAGGATAAAGAACGGGATCGACAGCATCACGAAACTACTGATGCCGCCCTGCATGTTGATCGGCACCACCGAAAGCGGGATGGTATGGGAGGTCTGAAGATAGATCAGCGTCGTCATCAGCAACACGAAGCCGATCGGCACACCGAACAATAGTTGCAGGAAGAAAACGACAAATGCCGCTGGAAGCGCATAGTCCCGCGCCTGCGGTCCAAGCACCAACGACAGCGCGAGCACCGCACCGACGGCGGCGACCATCAGAATGAAAGCAATAACTGCCAGGCGCCGCGGCTGCATCAGCGCGCGAATGACTGCAAAATAGGCCAGCAGCGCCATCCCGAAGATCATTGGGGCTGCGAACCAGATCGCGCTGATGCCGAGGTACGGCGTGCGCTCGTCCCAGCGCGACAGCATCATCTCCCAGGCCAGCCAGCCTCCGACAATGGCCATCGCGAACACCTGCCAGCAGGCGAAGGCAGCAATGCCGGCGTGCCAGCGCTGCGGCAACCGGTCGGTGAAGGCATGAAGCGCCATGTGCTCGTTGCGGGGATAGGCGATCGCGCCGCCGACGAACGTCATCACGACCAGCGCCAGCTCGGCGATCTCGAGGCTCCACAACAGCGAGGTGCCGAACAGCGAGCGCGCGATCACATTGCCGAACATCGCGACCAGTTCGCCCGCCAGCGCCGCCACGACGACGATTTCGGCCACCTGTTCGACGAAGCCGGAGCGATGGACGGCCTTGACCGCGATCTCAGGCGTGGCGCTCTCGAACACATCCGCGCCGGAAACGGCTGCGGCTTTGGAATTGGTCACGACGGACTCCAGGAGCTGGACAGGAATATGCAAATGTCCGCCCAAATGAATTGGACGGACATGCGCAAGGCTCGATCGTTACTTGACGGCATCGATGCTGGACAAAAGCTCGGTCAGTTCCATGGTCTTGGCGAATTCAGCAATCACGGGCTTGGTCGTGGACTTGAACGGCTCCTTGTCGATGGTGTTGAATTTCACCCCGAGCTTGCCCTGCATTTCCGCTTCGGCAGCGACACCGGCTTCGGCTTCGGCGCTGCGCTCGACGGAGGTCGCCTCCTGCGCCGATTTTAGCACGATCTGCTGCAGGTCCGGCGGCAGCTTGTCGAAGGTCTTCTTCGAGATGAACAGCGGCCGGACGGTGAACTCGTGCTCGGTGCGGGCGATGAACGGCGCGGGTTCATAGAATTTCATTTCGCGAACCGCGACCGATTCGTTTTCCATGCCGTCGACCACGCCGGACTTCATGGCGAGATAGGTTTCCATGAACGCGATCGGCGTCGGAACGGTGCCGACGGCCTTCCAGGCATTGACCTTCAGCGGGCTGGAGATCAGCCGAAGCCGAAAGCCCTTGAGGTCTTCGATGCTGTTGACCGGTTTCTTGGTCGACAACACGTTTCGGGTAGACCCGCCCCAGTATCCGATGATCTTCAGGCCGGTCTTGGTTTCGATCAACTTGGCGTAGGCCTTGCCGGGCTCGCCATCGAGCGCCGCCTTCCAGTGATCGTAGTTGCGGAACAGAAACGGCAGCGCGAAGAAATCCAGTTCCTTGGCGAACGGCGCGCCGGCCGACGGATCGGAAATCACCAGATCGAGCGAGCCGTCCTTGACGAATTGCAGCGTCTGCGCCTCGCTGCCGAGAATGCCACCGTTGAAGATATCGATCTTGACCCGGCCCTTGCTTTCCTCGTCCACCCGCTTGGCAAAGAACGTCAGCCCCTTATTCCAGGGGTGATCTTCCTTGAAGTAATGCGCCGCGCGCAGGCTGAACTGCTGGCCGAATGCCGGTGCGGCGATGCCGAGCGCCACGGCGGCGAAGCCGAGGGCAGCGATGGTCCTTCTGATTGCCAATTGATCCTCCCCAATTTCATTTCTTTCCCCGCTGCATTTCAGCTGCCGTACGGCAGCTGGCGCGAGGCTATATAGTCATAATGTCATACAAGATCGGAGGGCACAATAGTGCCATCCGGGCGCCGACAGCGATAAAAAATCCAATAAGGTAGTGACTTAGCCGCGGTCGCCGGCTGGCTTGGCCGATGTCCCCAACGCCTTCGGCTTTGGGCGAGCGGCGAACTCGCGGCCGCGAATCCGCACCAGATCGTCGGCGGAATTGTTCAGGAGGACGTTGGTCGCCTCACGCGCGGCTTCCGGATTGCGCGTCGCAATCGCATCCAGCACGGCGTGATGTTCGACCAGCGCCCGGGGACGGTGCGAGCCTGTCGCAGCGATAGTAAAACTCTGGCGCAGCGTGATGTCGAACATCTGTGCGATCGGCCAGAAAAACTCGTTGCGGGTCGCAAAGTAGATCGCCTGGTGAAAGGCGATATCGGCGACGACGAACTGCTCGTTGACCTTCGCCGCCGCCATGCCGTCATAGCCGGCCCGGATGCGCGCGATATCGTCGTCCTCGGCAAACGTCGCCGCCAGGGCTGCTGCCGCCGGTTCGACCGCGCTGCGCAACTGGAACAGTTTTGTCAGATACGAATCCATGTCGGAGGTTTCGAGCCGCCAGCGC
This sequence comes from uncultured Alphaproteobacteria bacterium, assembly GCA_963802535.1. Classification (GTDB taxonomy): domain Bacteria; phylum Pseudomonadota; class Alphaproteobacteria; order Rhizobiales; family Xanthobacteraceae; genus Bradyrhizobium. The sequence goes on from CAWDJI010000004.1 coordinate 262,924, forward strand.
AAGACATCCGGATCGAGCTGGTTCCACTGCTCGGGCGGGCGAACGCGGGTTCCGCTCTTCGGTCGGGCTTCGACCAGCCCCTTCCCGGTCAAGGTCCGGATCGCCTCCCGCACCACGGTGCGGCTGACATCCATCATCTCGCAGATCTGCATTTCGGACGGCAAGGTCTCGCCGGCGCCGACATCGCCCCGCACGATTGAGATCCCGACCCGGTCGGCGACCTGGCTGTGCACGTTGCGGATGAGAGCATCGGAAGTTCGATACATCGAAGTGCCCTTCGGCCGACGAAAAACACAGATCAGGATGAGCAGGGATCGCCAGGCTAAGCGGCCACTCAATTAGTCATACAATATGATCAAAACCACGCCAAGACCTGCCGGTACTGGCATGTTGCGCGAACAAAATCCACGATTTCGGGTGAAACAGGCCGATTAGGCCCCGGCAGCCGGCAGGCTGGCGGCGGCGATGGCAACGATCTGGGCCAGACGACGCCCGATCCGGGACGGCGCGCCACGCAAGAATGTGCGGACCTGTTGCATCTCTTCATCTTCCATCGGCCCCGGCGGAACAACTCCGCCAACCGGCCACACCTGGAAAATGGTCTCACCCGGCTAACTAGTCGAGATGTCAGCGAAAATAGCAACGTACGCGTCGTTTGGACGGCATTTGGCAGTGGATTTATTGCCGGGATCGACCCGTCGGCGGAGCAAACCTTCTCCCCCGATACGGGCTCATAAACCCGTAATGCCGCTGTCGACCGCGAGTGTCTGTGCGTTGATGTAGACGCTCTCCTCGGACATGAAAAACAGCGCGGCGTAGGCGATCTCCCAGCCCGTCGCCATCCGCCCGAACGGCACGCCCGCCGCACTTCGCGACGGCCGGCCGGCGCTGGTGTGCCGGCCGAGCGGCGTATCGACCAGCCCGGGGCAGATGATGTTGGCGCGGATGCCGCGGCGCGCGCCTTCCTTGGCGACATTGCGCATCAAGCCACCAAGCGCCGCCTTCGACGTGTCATAGGCAATCAGCCGCGAGCCGGAGCGCAGGCCCGCGATCGACGAGATGAAGACGATCGAGGCGCCATCGGCGAGATGCTTGAGCGCTTTTCGACAACAGAGCATCGGACCGCTGAGATTGACCGCGAGCGTGTCGTTCCACTGCTGCAGGTCCACGCCGTCAAGACCAAGGGCACCTACGCCAATGCCGACATTGAGGACCATGCCGTCGAGCCCGCCGAGGCCGTCGATCGCCTCGTCGATCATCCGGTTGACATCAGCTTCGCGCGCGATGTCGGCCTCGATCGAAAAACCACGTCCGCCCTCGGCTATGATGCGCCCGACGGTATCGTCGGCGCTGGCGCGATGGATGTCGGCGACCGCGACATGGGCGCCCTCTTTGGCGAACAGCAGCGACATCGCCCGGCCGTTGCCGACCGGATCGGTCGCGGCATCGAAGGTGCGCTGTCCGCCGCCGACGACCAGGATCCGACGGTCTTCAAGACGCTTGCGTCCGGGCGCCTCACCTTTGGACTCCGGGCTGAGCGGGCGAACGTAACGCGGCTTGTCGGTCATGCTCGTTTCCATGCCTCGTTCTGGTTCTATTTCGGCGCAAATCCGAACGTCTTCTCGAACCGCCTGGCGTAAGCCGGCCATACTTCGGGATTGACGATGCGCGGTGGGCGCTTGCCGTCGAGCGCATCCAGAATTTGCTCGGCCGCGATCTTGCCCATGTTGACCCGCGCTTCCTTCGTAACTCCCGCGGTGTGCGGGCTCGCCAGCACATTGTCGAACTGCAACAGCGGATGGTCCGGCGGCGGCGGCTCCTTGTCCCAGACATCGAGGCCGGCGCCCGCAATGCGCTTGTCGCGCAATGCTTCGAACAAGGCGGCCTCGTCATGAATGAAGCCGCGTGCGGTGGTGATGAAAAAAGCGTGCGGCTGCATCAGTGCGAACTGGCGCGCGCCGATCATGCGGCGGTTGTCCTTGCTCAGCGGGCAAGAGATCGAGACGAAATCCGAGCGGCGCATCAGATCGTCGAGTTCGACCTTCTCGGCGCCGCGTGCGGCGATCTGCTCTGCGGTGAGATAGGGATCGTAGGCGATCACCTTCATGTGCAAGAGGCCCTTGCAGAGTTCGGCGATGCGGCGGCCGACATTGCCGATCCCGACGATGCCGATGGTCTTGCCCTGCGCCTCATTGCCGATCAGCGCGTTGCGGTTGACATTGGCCTCGCGCCGCAGCGCGCGATCGGCTTCGAGGATGCGCTTCGACAGCGTCAGCAACATCCCGAGCGCGTGCTCGGCCACGGAATTGGCGTTGCCGCCGGATTGATTGACCACCAGCACGCCCGCCGCGGTGCAGGCATCGACATCGACCGGATCAAAACCGGCGCCGTTGCTGGAGACGATCAGCAAATTCGGCGCCCGCTTCAGCAGGTCCTGATCGGCATGAAAGTGCGGCGCCAGTTCGTCGCGAGCAGCCCCAATCTGGTAGGCGTGGGCAGCCGACAGGATCGGCGCCGCGACGGCATCCGGGCTTTCATTCTCCAGCCGGTCCAACCGGACATCGGGGCGGGCTTTGAGGATTTCGGTATAAATCTCGTGGGCGAGATATTTGACGTAAAACACGCGCTTGTTGTTGACGGTCATTTTCTTCTTCCGATGTTCTCGTTATCTCACATTATGGCATGCAGACTGCGCGGAACGCGCATCGCGGCAACGCCTGAACATGTTGACAATCTCGCCGGTGGCGTCAAGTTCGGCGCCACAATAAGACGATCGCGATCGAGGTCGCGAGCAATATTCGGGAGAACGAAAATGGCGGTCGCTGAGGCCCAGGCCTCGCCCAAAGCTTCCCAGGAGCAGGCATCTCAGGAGCAGAGCTGGCACGGCATCGTGCTGCAGGCGCTCAAGCGCAACGATATCAGCCTGGTGCCCTACGTGCCGGATCGGGTGCTGACGACGCTGATCAAGAATCTGCACGCCGATCCGTTTTTCACGACGTTTCCGACCACCCGCGAGGAGGAAGCCGTCGGCATCGTCTCCGGCGCCTGGATGGGCGGCCGGCGCGGCGCGGTGCTGATGCAGACCTCGGGCTTTGCCACGCTGGCCAACGTGCTGGCGTCGCTGGCGATGCCCTACCAGATCCCGCTGATCATGTTCGTGTCCGAACGCGGCACGCTCGGCGAATTCAATTACGGCCAGTCGCTGGTGTGCCGCACCATGCGCCCGGTGCTGGATTCGCTGGCCATGGAGCATCACACCTGCACCCGACTCGATGAGTTCGAATTCATCGTGCGACCGCTCGATCAAGCAGGCGCTGACCACGCAGGCGCCGGTGGCGCTGATCCTCTCGCCGCTGCTGACCGGCGGCAAAGTGTTCGACAAGTGAGCAACACCATGAGCAGCCAGCACCCCTGCCCGCAACACCAAGGTCATGAACCGCTTCGACCTCACCTCGCGGCTGATCGCGAAGCTGAAAAACGAGGAGGCCGTGGTCGGCGGCATCGGCAACACCAATTTCGACCTGTGGGCCGCCGGCCATCGCCCGCAGAATTTCTACATGCTCGGCAGCATGGGCCTCGCCTTTCCGATCGCGCTCGGCGTGGCGCTGGCGCAACCGAAGCGGCGCATCTTCGCGCTCGAGGGCGACGGCTCGCTGCTGATGCAACTGGGATCGCTGTCGACGATTGCGACCCTGGCGCCGAAAAATCTCACCATGGTGGTGATGGATAACGGCATCTACCAGATCACCGGCGCGCAACCGACGCCGGGCGCCACGGTCGCCGACATCGTCGCGATTGCGATCGCAAGCGGCCTTGGCAACAGCGCCTGGGCAGCGGACGAGGAGGATTTCGAACGCCTGATCGATCAATCGATGGCGGCCGCGGGACCTAGCCTGATTGGCGTGCGGATCGACGACAAGCCGGGCGTCGGCACCACCCGCCGCGATCCCGTGCAGATCAGGGAACGCTTTATGCACGGCATGGGCGTGCGGGAACCGCTGTAAATTTGGGCATTAAGCATACGGATTAGCAGGTTAACCACACCGCATCGCAAGTTCGCGTGAACGGAATTCCGCCTCTTTTATTGTGCTATCCCGGGACCATGACGCTCTTCCTAAAACTCCTCGCCTGGTGCCTTGCCGCGGCTGTCGCTTTCGCCACGCTGGGGCCACCGGATTTCCGCCCGCATGCCAGCCCGCTCGGACAGGACGGCGAGCATGCGCTTGCCTTCGTGCTGCTGGGCCTGGCTTTCGGCCTGGCCTACACGCGCAACCGGCTGTTGACGGCGGCGATTGCCGTCGGACTGACCGGCCTGATCGAAATCCTGCAATTCTGGGCACCGGGACGGCACGCGCGGCTGGAGGATTTTGTGGTCGACGCGCTCGCCGCCTGCGTCGGCCTTGCCGCCGCGGCCGTATTCGACTGGACCATCAAGCGCACGCAGCGATCGAGCGCCGGCGCGTGACGCAAAACTCCCCGCGGGCGCGATGGCACCCGCGGGGATGATTTCAGATGCCTATCGATGATCGTCAGCTCGATGATCTCGATCATCAGTCGATGATCTTGATCACCTTGCGCGTGCGCGGCTCCACGATCACACGACGATCGTTGACGACCGCGTAGCGATATTCGGTGTGGCTCGGCACCGTGCGCAACTCGACCGTCGCCGGCAACGGCTCGCCGACGACGACGCGCTCACGCACCGTGACCGACGGCGCGCGATCGGCCTGGATCGACGTGATCACGGCATTCGGAATTTCCAGCCCGAGGCCAACGGCCGCACCGACGGTGCCGCCGACGACCTCGCCGACGGGACCTGCGACGGAACCACCGGCACGGGCGCCGTCATGCGCGCCCTGAACGGTGGTCGATTGTGCAAAGGCCGCGCCCGATGTCAGCAGCGAGGCGGCAATCAGCGAAACAGCAAGACGGTTGTTCATCATGTCCTCCAGTGAATTGATGATGCTTTTCAACCATCGGAGGCATGAGATGTTCCGGTTCCGCGCGCGCGAATATCGGGCGCGCGGAACAACAAGTTCGGTTCCGGTTCCGCGTTCGTTCAAGCCTTTCGTATCAAGCCTTAACTATCAAGCCTTAACTATCAAGCTTTGGCGATGTCGTGGTTCGCAAGCAGTTCCAGTGCCTTCACCATGCCGGAATGGTCCCACGCCTTGCCGCCGCGCGCGGCGCAGGCACTGAACAATTGCTGCGCGAGCGCGGTGCTCGGCAGGGAAATGCCCAGCGTCCGCGCGCCTTCGAGCGCGAGGTTGAGATCCTTCTGGTGCAGTTCGATGCGGAAACCCGGCTCGAAATTGCGCTTCACCATGCGCTCGCCATGCACTTCGAGAATCCGCGACGAGGCAAAGCCGCCCATCAGCGCCTGCCGCACCAGCGCGGGATCGGCACCTGCCTTCGAAGCAAACAACAGGGCTTCGCCGACCGCCTCGATCGTCAGCGCGACGATGATCTGGTTGGCGACCTTGGTGGTCTGCCCGTCGCCATTGCCGCCGACAAGGGTGACGTTCTTGCCCATCTTGTCGAACAGCGGCTTCACGGTGTTGAACGCGCGCTCGGGGCCGCCGACCATGATGGTCAGGCTGGCCGCCTTGGCGCCGACCTCGCCGCCGGAAACCGGCGCATCGAGATAATCGGCGCCGAGCGCCCCGATCTTCTTGGCAAATTCCTTGGTGGCGAGCGGCGAGATCGAACTCATGTCGACCACGATCTTGCCCTTGGATATTCCCTGCGCGACACCGCCCTCGCTGAACAGCACGGCTTCGACATGCGGCGTGTCCGGCACCATGATGATGACGATTTCGGATTTTTCCGCGACCTCCTTGCCCGATTTGCAGACGACCCCACCGGCCGCGACGAGCTCCGGCGCAATCGGCGCCACATCGTTCAGAAACAGCTTGTGTCCGGCGGCCTGGAGATGGCCTGCCATCGGGCGCCCCATGATGCCGAGGCCGATAAAGCCAATATCGCTCATTTCGGTTTTTCCTTGTTTGTTTCCCTGATCAGGTATCCTGCGTCAACGCCGCGTGCCAACCCAGGCCATCGACGGTCGTCGTGCCAGGTTTATACTCGCATCCGACCCAGCCGCGATAGCCGATCGCGTCGAGATGGCGGAACAGGAAGGGATAGTTGATCTCGCCGGTGCCGGGCTCGTTGCGGCCGGGATTGTCGGCGAGCTGGACATGGGCGATGCGCGCGAGATGCTTTTGCAGGCTGCGCGCGATGTCGCCCTCCATCATCTGCATGTGGTAGATGTCGTACTGCACGAACAGATTGCTGGATCGCACGTCGGCGATCAGCTGCACCGCCTGCTCCGTCCGGTTCAGGAAAAAGCCGGGAATATCCAGCGTGTTGATCGGCTCGATCAGGAGCCTGATCCGTTCCTTCGCGAGCGCGTCGGCCGCAAAGCGCAGATTGCCGATCAGCACCTCGTTCAGATCGCGCGTATCGGCCCCGGCAGGCGCGATCCCGACCAGGCAGTTGAGCTGACGGCAATCGAGCGCCCTGGCATAGTCGATCGCGCGCGCGACACCGTCGCGAAATTCCGCGACCCGATCGGGCAGAATGGCGATACCGCGTTCGCCGGCCGCCCAATTGCCGGCGGGGAGATTGTGCAGCACCTGGGTCAGGCCGTGCTGCTGCAACTGCTCGCTCAGCTCGGCCTTGTCGAAATCATAGGGAAACAGATATTCGACGCCGGCAAAGCCGGCGGCCTTGGCCGCGGCAAAGCGGTCGACGAACGGCATCTCGCCGAACAGCATCGTGAGATTGGCGGCAAATTTAGGCACGGTAAATCCCTTCGTCATTAGGCTGGCAACAGCGTGCCCGGCGCCTTCACGCGTGCCGGCGTGTCGTCGAGCGGCAGATCGAGCACTTCCTCGAACTCGATGACGTTGTCGATCTCGGTGCCCATCGAGATGTTGGTGACGCGTTCGAGAATGAACTCGACCACGACAGGCACCTTGTGTTCGGCCATCCATTCGCGCGCGGTGGCGAACGCCGCCTGCGTGTCGTTTGGATCGGTGACCCGGATCGCCTTGCAGCCGAGGCCCTGGGCGACCGCGACGTGATCGACGCCGTAGACGCCGAGTTCCGGCGCGTTGATGTTCTCGAACGAGAGCTGGACCTGATAGTCCATCTCGAAGCCGCGCTGCGCCTGCCGGATCAGGCCGAGATAGGAATTGTTCACGACGACGTGGATGTAGGGCAGCTTGAACTGGGCGCCGACCGCCAGCTCCTCGATCAGGAACTGGAAATCATAGTCGCCCGAGAGCGCCACGATCTCGCGGTTCGGATCGGCGGCGCGGACGCCGAGCGCTGCCGGCAGCGTCCATCCGAGCGGGCCGGCCTGGCCGGCATTGATCCAGTTGCGCGGATGATAGACGCCGAGGAACTGCGCGCCGGCGATCTGCGACAGGCCGATCACGCTGACGTAACAGGTGTCGCGCCCGAACGCTTTTGACATCTCCTCATAGACGCGCTGCGGCTTGATCGGAATGTCGTCGAAGCGGCTCCTGCGCAGCATGGTGCGCTTGCGGTCCTGGCACTCAGCCGGCCAGGCCTGACGCTCTTTCAGCTTGCCTTCCTTGCGCCACTCCTTCGCGACCGTGACGAACAATTCGAGTGCCGCCTTCGCATCCGACACGATGCCGAAATCAGGATTGAACACGCGCCCGATTTGCGTCGGCTCGATATCGACATGCACAAAAGTGCGGCCCTTGGTGTAGGTCTCGATCGAGCCGGTGTGGCGATTGGCCCAGCGGTTGCCGATCCCGAGCACGAAGTCGGATTTCAGCATGGTGGCGTTGCCGTAGCGGTGGCTGGTCTGCAAGCCGACCATGCCCGCCATCAGCACGTGGTCGTCGGGGATGGCGCCCCACCCCATCAGGGTCGGCACCACGGGAACGTTGACGGCTTCGGCGAACGCGACCAGCAACTCCGAGGCATCGGCATTGATGACGCCGCCGCCAGCCACGATCAGCGGGCGCTCCGCGGCGTTGAGCATCGCGAGCGCTTTTTCGATCTGCCTGCGCGTGGCAGCGGGCTTGTAGACCGCCAGCGGCTCATAGGTCTCGTCGTCGAACTCGATCTCGGCGAGTTGCACGTCGAGCGGCAGGTCGATCAGCACCGGGCCCGGACGGCCCGAGCGCATGATGTGAAAGGCCTGGCTGAACACGCGCGGCACCAGCGCCGGTTCGCGCACGGTGACCGCCCATTTCGTCACGGGCTTTGCGATCGATTCGATATCGACCGCCTGAAAGTCTTCCTTGTAGAGCCGCGCCCGCGGCGCCTGTCCGGTGATGCACAGGATCGGGATCGAATCTGCAATGGCCGAATAAAGCCCTGTGATCATGTCGGTGCCGGCCGGACCCGAGGTGCCGATGCAGACGCCGATGTTTCCGGCTTTGGCACGCGTATAGCCTTCGGCCATATGCGAAGCGCCCTCGACATGGCGCGCCAGGATATGGCTGATCGAGCCACGCGCGCTTCAGCGCCGAATAAAGCGGATTGATTGCGGCGCCGGGCACGCCGAAGGCGGTCACCACCCCCTCTTTTTCGAGGACACGTACCGCGGCATCGATCGCTCGCATCTTCGCCATTTTTGCACCTCGTTGAATTTGTCTGGCGCGATGATCACGGCAACGGCAGGCGATCTCAACGAAGTTGAATTTGTTTCCCGCGATGTGGCATGGTTTCGGAAAAATGTTGTGGGATCAGGTGGTTGGATCAGGAGCACGGTGAAAATACACACTCGTCGTCCCGGCCTTGAGCCGGGACCCATAGCCACCGGCGGCAATAGTTTTGCACGCTGGGCGTTGTCTTTCTTATTCAGCAACGAAGGCTGCGGAGTATGGGTCCCGGCTCAAGGCCGGGACGACGTGGAAATAGTTTCGCACTCCCGCGGCGCGACGCGCCCAAGGTTTTGCAAGTAATTCTCCCGCCCCCATCCAGTGGGCGCAGGGAATGCCGGATGCGCGCTGCACCCGAGATCCCATGCCAGATGTGTACGAACCGATTGAGGGAATCCAGCTAAGGCTAGGATTTGCCGAAAAAGTTACGCCGCAGTCTATCCGCAAACCAGATCACGAAAATCGCCGCGAACGAGAGAACAAACAATTCAGCCGTCAACAAATAGGCCTGCTCGTGAATCGTCATGCGCCCCTCCCAGGAATGCATTGTGCGTTCGCCGTTGATCCCGGCGCACGGCCGCCTTTCGGCAGGCCTGCGCAGCATGACGGCAATTGCCAGACCCATATTGCGGCAGATCAAATTTGGATCACGGGGTGAATGGGCACGGCAAGACCGCCGGCAGCGGTTCGTGACCTGGATCACGGCCCCGGGTGACCGCCTCCTCTACGCTCCCCGGCACGATGGATCAGGCGTTCATCGATTAAGGGAGATCACCACATGAATAACGATCGCGAATTGAACATCGACGAGCTGTCCGCCGTACAGGGCGGCATGGCCAACACCGGCAACGGCTCGATGTCGCATCCGAAGCCGCCGCTGGTGGATCAGATCGTCAAGTGGATCATCAGCCACCTGTGATCACGACAGCTCGCGGGGCGGATTGGAATCAACCCAATCCACCCTGCGGGCTTCACCGATATCTCGATATCATTCCACAAATCGCTGACCCGGCTGCAGCTTGCGAAAACGCGTGGTCCAGCCGCGCCGGACATCGGCCTCCTCCGTGCCATCGTCGTAGGCCGGCGAGACAAGCGGAAGCGCTTTTGTCACCGTGATTGCCACGATGGCGCGCAAGCGCGTCGCGAGCGAGCCGTGGTAGTGGGTGAGCAGCGCCTCAAAGGCGGCGGTGCCGCGCTCGGCCACCTCGGCCGTGCCGGCGAACCGGTAGCCTTTGCGCACGAACGGATCGACGAAGTTGACCTCGATGCGCGGGTTGGTTCGCAGATTCCGGATCGTCCCGGGCGAGCGGATGTCACCGAATGCGATCGTGTGGTCGTCGACCACGAAGAACGTCGCCTTCGGCGACACGTTCGGCGTGCCGTCGGGCGCGGACGTGGCGACAAAGCCGAGCAATTGCTCTTCGATGATCCGCTTCATATCAGGTAGTCAGCATGTTCGGTTTCCTGCATTGCGCGGGTTGACCCAACAGATCCGCAGAGGGTTAGTCTTCGTTCGCCTTGAACCGTCCCAGTCCCTTCATCACGAACGGCGCCAGCAGCGCGATCAGCGCGATGCCGAGCAGCGTCGCCGACATCGGACTTTGCAGCAGCGTCATGGGGTCGCCGAGGCTGATCGCGAGTGCGCGGCGCAACTGGCTTTCCGCGATGGGCCCCAGGATGAGACCGATGACGACAGGCGCGATCGGAAAATCGAACCTCCGCATCAGAAAACCCATCACGCCAAAACCCGCCAGCATCGACAATTCGACCACCGATGGCTTTGCCGCGATGGTGCCCATGGTCGCGAACACGAGAATGCCGGCGTAAAGCCATGGCTGCGGGATCGCGAGCAGTTTTACCCACAGACCGACCAGCGGCAGGTTGAGAACCAGCAGCATCACGTTGGCGATGAACAGGCTTGCGATCAGACCCCACACCAGATCGGGCCGCTCGGCGAACAGCAGCGGTCCCGGGTTGAGGCCGTATTGCTGGAAACCCGCCAGCATCATCGCAGCGGTCGCCGAGGTCGGAAGGCCGAGTGTCAGCAACGGCACCAGTGTGCCGGCGGCGGACGCGTTGTTGGCGGCTTCCGGTCCCGCGACGCCTTCGATTGCGCCCTTGCCGAATTCCTCCGGATATTTCGTCAGCCGCTTTTCAGCTGAGTAAGACAGAAACGTCGGAATCTCGGCGCCGCCGGCGGGAAGCGCGCCGATCGGAAAACCGAACAGCGTCCCGCGCAGCCACGGTTTCCATGACCGCTTCCAGTCCTCCTTCGTCATCCACAACGAGCCGCGGATCGGCTCGAGCTTCTCCTCGGTGTGATGACGGCGCGATGCGACGTAGAGCGCTTCGCCGAGCGCGAACAGGCCGACCGCAAGCGTCGTCACTTCGACGCCGTCGAGCAGTTCGGGGATGCCGAACGCAAGCCTTGCCTGACCGGTGAGCTTGTCGATGCCGATCAGCCCGAGCGTCAGCCCGATGAACAGGCTGGTCAGTCCGCGGATCGGCGAATCTCCGAAGGTCGCCGACACCGTGATGAACGCCACGCACATCAAGGCGAAATAGTCTTCAGGCCCGAAGCGCACCGCGAAATCGACCAGCCAGGGCGCCAGAAAGGCGAGACCAATGGTGGCGATCGTGCCGGCAACGAACGAGCCGATCGCTGCCGTCGCAAGTGCCGGCCCGCCGCGGCCGGCCTTGGCCATCTTGTTGCCCTCGAGCGCGGTCGCCATCGAGGCGCTCTCGCCGGGCGTGTTGATGAGAATGGCGGTGGTCGATCCGCCATACATGCCGCCGTAATAGATGCCGGCGAACATGATCAGCGAGCCGCCGGGATCGAGCTTGTAGGTCACCGGCAACAGCAACGCCACGGTGAGCGCAGGCCCGATGCCGGGCAGCACGCCGACCGCGGTGCCGAGGAACACGCCGACCAGCGCATAGAGCAGGTTCATGGGCTGGACCGCGACGGCCATGCCATGCGCGAGGGCTGCGAAAGTATCCATTACAGCAGCCTTTCCAGGGGACCGGCGGGAAGGCTCAAGGTCAGCAGCCGATCGAAGGCCAGAAAGATCAGCGTGGTCATGACCAGCGCGATGGCGGAGTCGACGACAATGGCGCGCCGTCCGAAGGCTGCCGACGTGGTGACGAACAGCGCCGACGTCGCCAGGATAAAGCCGCCGCCAAAGGCGATGATGGCGATCAGGAGCGCAAGCCCTGCGAGGATGAGCCAGACCGACTTCGGATCGGCGCTTTCCCGCGGCGGCAGGTTGCCGCGCAACGCGTCGATCAGATTGCCGATCGCGAGAATACCGAGCCCGATCGCGATAACGACAGGCATCACCTCGGGCCCCATGCCATACATCGTGGTGGTTTGCAGCTGCCTTGAATCCCACACCAGCACCGCGGCAAGGGCGGCGAGTGCCGCGGCAATGACGACGCCTGCGCGATCGACGCCGCGCGACGCCGGCGCATTCGGACGCTCGCCGGAGGCGCTGTCCGGCGTCATGATTTCGACGAGGCCGACCGACTTCAGGACGTCGGTGACGCGAACGGTTTCCTTCTTGAGGAAATCCGCGAACGCGTCGCCGGCAAGATAGGCATCATCCCAGCCCTTCTGCTTGAGGATTTCCTTCCAGGCATCGGACTTGACCATCTTCTCCACCGCATCGCTCAGGGTCTTTTTCTGTTCCGGGGTGATGCCGGGAGCAGCGACCACCGAGCGCCAGTTGGTCAGCACGAGGTCGATGCCCTGTTCCTTGAAGGTCGGAATATCGACGCCGGGAATCCGCTTTTCCGAGGTCACGCCGAGCGCGCGCAGTTTGCCGGACTTGATCTGACCGTCATATTCGCTCAATCCCGAAATGCCCGCGGTGACCTTTGCGCCGAGAATGGCGGCCAGCGACTCGCCGCCGCCGGAAAACGGAATGTAGTTGATCTTCTTGGCGTCGGCGCCGATCGTGCCGGCGAACAACGCCGCCATCACATGGTCGACGCCGCCGGCCGAGCCGCCGGCAAAGGTTACCTTGGCGATATCGGCCTTGACCGCGGCGGCGAGATCCTGCGCCGTCTTGATCGGCGAGTTCGCCGGCACCACGATCACCTGGATCTCCTCGGTGAGGCGCGCAATCGGCGTCACCTGATCGAGCGTGACCGGCGATTTGTTCATGGCGAGCGCACCGACCATGACGAAGCCGTTGACCATCAGCTGATTGCCGTCGCCCTTGGCGCCGTTGACGAACTGCGCGATGCCGACACTGCCACCGGCGCCTGCGACGTTGGTGACCTGGACGCTGCGTGCGACACCGGCGGCGACCAGGGCCTGCTGCATCGAGCGGGCGGTCTGATCCCAGCCGCCGCCGGGCGCTGCGGGGGCCATCAGTTTCAGTTCGAGCTGCTGCGCGAGGGCCGGACCGCAGGCCGCGAGCGTCAATGCTATGGCCGCACCGAGCAGGCGTGTATGAAACGGGGTCATTGGTTTCCTCCAAGTTTGTGCGCAGCGGCTATTGTTCGTCATTTGCCGCGTCGTGTCATTTCATTGCATTTCAATCGGAAAAAGCCGCTGCTGTCCATGCCACCTATCGCGCAGAACCCATCGCGGGACGCGCCTTGCGTTCCGTCCCTATCGCCCGATGGCACGGCGGCGTGCTAGCCTTGTTCCAACCAAAGAAAAAGCGGCCGGAGGAACCTGATGGGCAAGCGGATCAATCGCTGCGTCGAGCTGCTGGAGCAGGATCAGGCGATCTATTATGACGGCGCGCACTCAGGCCATGTGCTGACGCACGGGCAAGGCTACATCGATGCCGCGACCTGGGCCGACTACATGAATGTCGGCATGGAACACGGCGCTTTCGACATGCCCGGCCTTGCCGAATATATCCGCGGCATGGTCGACGGCGGCCCGACACGGTCGGGGCACCGCACGCCGGCTGTTATCATCGAGGCGCCGGTCAATGGCATCGACGCCGACCATGTGCGGTACAACGCCTGGCACTTTCGCCAGATCCTTGGCCGCGGCGCCCACGGTATCCTGCTGTGCCAGGCGGAAAACGCCGGCGCGGTGCGGGCTTTCGTGGAATCCTGCCGCTATCCGCACAACACGATCGGCGTCGATCCCGAAATCCCCTCGCCGATGGTGCGGCTCGGCGGCGCATCTGGGGCAAGAGACCGCGACCGAAAACACCTCGGCGTCGGCACGCGCGGGCGCGGATCGGAAAGCACGGCAGCACCAATCTGGGGCCTGTCGACGGAAGAATATATGGACCGCTGCGATCCCTGGCCGCTCAATCCAAAGGGCGAACTGCTGCTCGGCGTAAAACTGGAAAGCCCGGAAGGTGTTGCCAATTGCGAGGAGATTTTGGCGGTGCCCGGCCTCGGCTTTGCCGAGATCGGCCCCGGCGATCTGAGCCTTTCGCTCGGCTACCGCACCATTCCGAGCGAACCGTTCCCGCCGGAAATGCAGGCGGCGCGCGACCGTATCCTGGCGGCCTGCCGCAAGAATGGTATCGCGTTCCTGCAGGGATGCTCGCCCGACAACATCATCCAACGGATCGACGAGGGCGTGCGCGTGGTCGCCGGCCATAGCGAGCCCGCCGCCATCAAGGGCCGGGCGTACCAGAAGCGGGCGATGCCGGTGTGAGCCGCGCGCCAACGACGGCGCGCCGATGAACCATGGCCTGACGGCGCACGACAAATTGCTGTCCCAGGGATCACCACAGGGGGCACGCGTGTCATTGCTACCGTTTGCTGTCACCTGCCTAATCGTTGCCGGGCTGCTGGCGTTGTTCCTGCCGGCGAAGCAGGTGCTTCTGCTCGGCCTTTCCGGCCGCGATGGGCATCGTCGCGCAGCTTCTTGTCGAATAGTGGACTCCGGCGAAGACGCCGGGAGAAGTGTACCAGATCAGATATATCCTCACCGCGCTGCCGGCACTGTGCGCGCTGGCCGCCATATCAGGCTATCAGTGGCCGCGGCAGGCTTGGCAATGGGGCGTTGCCCCCTTCCTCGCGACCGCGGTCTGGAATGTTGCGGGGCCGTATGCCGCGGTCAGTTGGGGTAACCTCGGACCGATCCCCTATTTGTTTCCGTTCTATCTCGCGACACTGGCGGCGATCCCGGCGATCATTGCCGCCGAAGTTGCGGCCTATGTCGCCCGACGCCGACTGTCCGGTTCGTAGCCACGCGGCTTCGGCTTGCTCTCGGTTGCCGGCGGCGTTATCCTGACGTAACTCGAACCGAGAAGGAGGGCTGCGCGATGACATTTTTCCGGCATTACCGCCAGCGTGGCCCAGTTCACGCCCTGCAAATGCGTTTGCAGGGCTGACCCAGGACACTCTCTTACAGAACTTCTTCCTGGTCTGCCCTTCGTGGCCATGCGGCTTGGCGCTTGTTGCGCTTGCCTGCATTCATCTCATCGCCGCGCTTTGACACCGATATCCGACGACGGCTGCGTGCCCCGGACCAACGTGATCGCGGCAAGACCAGAGAACGATCATGACGCTTATCACCATCCGCAATCTCGGCGTGACGCTTGGCGCGCCGCTGTTTTCAGACCTCAACCTCGTCGTCAATGCCGGCGACCGGATCGGGCTTGTCGCCGCCAATGGCCGCGGCAAGACCACGCTGCTGCGTTGCATGGCAGGCGCGATGGAAGCCGAGCGAAGGCGAGATCACGCGATCCCGCGGACTGACGCTAGGCTATGTCGAGCAGAACGTGCCGGACAGCGCTGATGGACCGCACCGTCCATGCGGCCGTGCTGGATGCGCTCTCCGCCGGACCAGCAGCTCAGCGAAAGCTGGCGGGTCGATGTGGCGCTGGAGCAGCTCGAAGTGCCGGAGAACATGCGCGAGATGCCGCTGAAGCAATTGAGCGGCGGCTGGCAGCGCTTTGCGATGCTGGCCCGCGTGCTGGTGACGGACGCCGACGTGCTGCTGCTGGACGAGCCGACCAACCATCTCGACCTCGCGCGGATCGGCCAGCTCGAAGATTGGCTGAACGCGCTGCCGCGCGAGATGCCCGTCATCATTTCAAGCCACGACCGCGCCTTTCTCGATGCCACCACCAACCGGACGCTGTTCCTGCGCCCCGAGCAATCGCAGATATTTTCATTGCCGTTCACGGCGGCGCGCGAAGCGCTGCGCGAGGCCGACGCGCGGAGGAACGGCGCTACGCGCGCGACCTCAAGACGGCGCAGCAACTGCGCCAGCAGGCCGCAAAGCTCAACAATATCGGCATCAATTCCGGCAGCGACTTGCTGCTGTCAAAGACCCGCCAATTGAAGGCGCGCGCCGAGAAACTGGAGGATGCGGCAAAGCCGGCGCATCTCGAACGCTCCGCAGGCACGATCCGGCTTGCCAATCGCGGAACGCACGCAAAAGTGCTGGTGACGCTGGAGGACGCCGCGGTCGAGACGCCGGACGGCCGTTTGCTGTTCAAAACCGGCAAGCAGTTCATCTGCAAGGGCGACCGGATCGTGCTGCTGGGATCGAACGGCGCCGGCAAGACGCGGCTGCTGAAGATGCTGCGCGCCGCGATCGACAATCCGGATGTGGCGCAAGCCGGCATCAAGGCGACGCAATCGCTGGTGCTCGGCTATTGCGACCAGGCGCTCGCCGGCCTCGATGACAAGGAAACGCCGATGCGCACGATCGCCCGCCGCTTCGATGTCGGCGACCAGCGCGCGCGGACGATGCTCGCGGGCGCCGGCCTTGCCATCGAAAAACAGAGCCGGCCGATCGCGCAGCTTTCAGGCGGACAGAAGGCGCGGCTCGGCATGCTGGTGCTGCGGCTGACAGAGCCCAACTTCTATCTGCTCGACGAGCCGACCAACCATCTCGACATCGAGGGCCAGGAAGCGCTGGAGGAGGAATTGCTGGACCCGCAGGCAAGCTGCCTGCTGGTCTCGCACGACCGCAGTTTTGTGCGAAATGTCGGCAACCGGTTCTGGCTGATCGAGCGGAAGAAGTTGGTGGAGCTGGACGGGCCGGAGCGGTTTTTTGCGGCGGCCGGTGCGGCGGGGTAGCTAGAGCCTCAGCCAGCCTTCACCGCCGGCATCACGCCGCCGAGCGCCAGCGTCAGTTCGGCGGCGACCTCGCGCACGGTCTCACCCAGCGTGGCCAGACGCTCGTCGGTGATGCGGCTGGTCATGCCGGAGACGGAAATCGCAGCCAGCGGCTCGCTGTTATCATTGTAGACGACGGCGGCGATACAGCGGAGCCCCATGCAGGCTTCCTCGTCGTCGAGCGCGTAGCCCTGGCGGCGGACCTTTTCCAGCTCCTTGAACAGGTCGCTCGGCCGCACGATGGATTTTTCGGTCAGCCGCGGCATGCCGTGGTGACGGATGATGGCGTTGACGTCCTCGTCGGCATAGGTCGCCAGCACCGCCTTGCCGACGCCGGAGGCCACCATCGCGACGCGGCCGCCGACTTTTGTCAATGACCGCATGATCTCGCGGCTTTCGGCGCGGGTCAGCACGATGATGAACTCGTCGTCGACCACCGCAAGGTTGGCGGTCTCGCGGGTGAGATCGCGCAATTTGCGCAGGTAAGGCACGGCCTGGGCGGAGAAATTGCGGCGGCGGGCAAAGGTGGCACCGACGGTAAAGGCGCGCGCGCCGACATGCCATTTTGACTGAGCACGGTCGAACGCCACGAAGCGGCGGCTTTCCAGCGTGGACAAAAGCCGATGCACGGTGGAGGTCGAAAGCCCGGTGCGGACGGCGAGATCGCTGAGGCGATAGCCCTCGTCGTCCTCGGCGAGCACTTCGATGATCGAGAGCGCGCGATCGACGGATTGCACGCCGCCGTCACGCGACTCGGGCTCGTCCGTCTCTTTAGCGCGGGCGGTTTGCGTCGGATCACGTCTCGCCTCTCGCGACGCGAGATGAGACTATTCGCCATCCCCGCGCTTGCGCGGAGAGATCGTCGTAGAGATGTCGTCTGGAACACCGTCATTGCGAGCGAAGCGAAGCAATCCATCGTACAGCATAACGGATAGATGGATCGCTTCGTCGCTTCGCTCCTCGCAATGACGGTCCAGTCTCAGAGCAACCCAGCGCCGCGGGCCCACTTATATTTCGCACCGAGCACCTCGACCGGCAGTTCGGTCGAATAGGCGTAGGCCGGGATGCCGTTCTGGTAGAGATATTCGGCGGCCTCCTCGACCTCGACGTCGCCGGCGAGCGAGGCGACCATCGGCTTCACAAAGCCCTTGGCCTCCATCTCCTTCTTCACCTCGACCATGTTGCGGGCGAACACCATCGGCGGCGTGACGATGGTGTGCCAGTAGCCGAGGATCAGCGAATGGATGCGATCGTCGGAAAGGCCGAGCTTGACGGTGTTGACATAGGTGATCGGCGGCTCGCCACCGGTGATATCCACGGGATTTCCGGCCGCACCGAACGGCGGGATGAATTTGCGGAACGCGGCATCGAGGTCCGGCGGCATCGCCATCAGCGACATGCCGTTGTCGACCACCGAATCCGAGAGCAGCACGCCGGAGCCACCGGCACCGGTGATGATCAGGATGTTCTCGCCCTTCGGCGTCGGCAAGCACCGGCACGCCGCGCGCGAATTCGAGCAATTGGCGCAACGAGCGAGCGCGGATCACGCCTGATTGCGCGAACACGTCCTCGTAGATCTTGTCGTTACCGGCGAGCGCGCCGGTGTGCGACGACGCGGCCTTGGCGCCGGCCGAAGTGCGGCCCGCTTTCAGCACCACCACCGGCTTCTTCTTGGAGACGCGCTTGGCGGCTTCCGCAAAGGCGCGGCCGTCTTTCAGATCCTCGCAATGCTGCGCGATGATCGCGGTGTTCGGGTCCTGCTCGAAGAAGGCGAGCAGATCGTCCTCGTCGATGTCGGACTTGTTGCCGAGGCCGACGATCGCGGAGACGCCCATCTTGGCCGAGCGCGAGAAACCGATGATCGCCATGCCGATGCCGCCGGACTGCGACGACAGCGCCGCCGATCCCTTGACGTCATAGGCCGTGCAGAACGTGGCGCAGAGATTGGCCGGGGTATAATAGAAGCCGTAGATGTTCGGCCCCATCAGGCGGACATTGTACTTCAGGCCGATCTCGACGATCTCGGCCTGCAATTCGGGCGCACCGGCTTCGGCAAAGCCCGAGGGAATCAGCACGGCGCCCGGAATTTTCTTCTCGCCGCATTCGATCAGCGCGCCGGCAACGAATTTTGCGGGGATCGCGAAGACAGCGGTGTCGATCACACCCGGCACGTCCTTGACGCTCTTGTAGGCCTTGTAGCCCAGGATCTCGGCGGCCTTGGGATGGATCGGATAGATGTCGCCCTTATAGCCGCCGTTGATGAGGTTCTTCATCACGGAGTTGCCGATCTTGCCGTCCTCGGCGGAGGCGCCGATCACGGCAACCGCCTTCGGCTGCATGATGCGGTTCATGGCCGCGACGATTTCGTCGTTCGGGCGCGGCGCCGGGCGCGGCTTGTAGTCGAAGTCGACGACGATGCGCACGTCGGCGGCGATCGCGTCGTTCTTGGTGGCGAATACCGGGTTGAGATCGAGCTCGACGATTTCGGGGAAGTCGCTGACGAGTTTTGACACCTTGACGATGACGTCGGCCAAAGCCTCGCGGTTGACCGGGTCGCCGCCGCGCACGCCCTTCAGCATGTCATGGGCCTGGATGCCGTCGAGCATCGACAGCGCGTCGTCCCTGGTGGCGGGCGCCAGGCGGAAGGTGATGTCCTTCAAGACTTCGACCAGCACGCCGCCAAGGCCGAAGGCGACCAGCTTGCCGAACGAGCCGTCGGTGATGGAGCCGACGATGACCTCGGTGCCGCCGGCCAGCATCTGCTGGACCTGGATGCCCTCGATCTTGGCATCGGCCTTGTACTTCTTCGCATTGGCGAGAATGGTCTCGTAATTCTTTTCCGCGTCGGCCGCGGTCTTGACGCCGACGATGACGCCGCCGGCTTCGGTCTTGTGGAGAATGTCCGGCGAGACGATCTTCATCACCACCGGGAAGCCCATGTCGGCCGCGAGCTTGGCGGCTTCCGCGGCGGATTTCGCCACGCCCTCCTTCGGAACCGGGATGCCATAGGCATCGCACACCAGTTTGCCCTCCGGGGCGGTCAGGCTGGTGCGTTTATCGGCCTTCACCGCATCGAGAACTTTGCGGACTGCATCTTTGGGATTCGACATTTGGCTTCCTCCTGGGCGAATTTTATGGCATTTGGTATGCCAGAGAGGAGATTGTCAAGCCACTCGATGGCCCCAAAACGCTGAAAACACGGGCAACTTGACATGGTGGTATTTGGTATGCCAAAAATATTAAGGCAATTCCCTGCTACAACAGGTCTCCCAGTGGAGGAGACGAATCGTGCCCGCAAGCAAACAACCCAAGGCGCCGCCCGTCATGGCTGATGCAGATATCGCAATCGTCCGGATCGCGCCGGAGACGAGCTTCAAGAACAAGGCCTATGAAGCCTTGAAAGAAGCCATTCTCAAGATGGATATCTATGCGACGCCCGAGCAGGTGATGCTCGACGAGCGCGCGCTGTCCGAACGCCTCGGCGTCAGCCGCACGCCCATTCGCGAAGCGATCGCGATGCTCGAACAGGACGGTTTCGTCAAAACCGTGCCACGCCGCGGCATCGTCGTGGTCCGCCGCACCAAGACCGAGATCGTCGACATGATCCGGGCCTGGGCCGCACTCGAAAGCATGGCGGCGCGGCTGATCACCACCACCGCGCGCAAGAAAGACATCACGGCGCTGCGCGACTTCTTCAAGGATTTCGGCAAGGACCGGCTGCCGCAGGATCATGTCGACGAATATTCCAAGGCCAATATCGCCTTCCACCAGGCGCTGATCTCGCTCTCGGAGTCGCCGGTGCTGGTCGATATGACCAACGACATTCTCTTGCATGTGCGCGGCTACCGGCAATTGACCATCGGACGTGTCGATCGCACCGCGACTTCCCTGCCCGAACATTTGGGCATGATCGAAGCGCTGGAAGCACGCGACACGGAACTGGCCGAAAAACGCGCCCGCGATCATACGCTGGGCCTGGCGGCTTACGTCGAGGCGCACGGCCAGGAGCTGTTTAACTAGCACTTTTCACCACGGAAGACGACGCACGCGTCGGCTTAAAAAAACGATCAGGGAGAAAGCGGAATGTCGGTCACAGCAGCCAAGAGCATTGATAGCAATACCGAAGCCGAGCGTGAGCTCACTGACGGCTTTAATCTGATGATCGATGCGCTGAAGCTCAACGGCCTCACCACGATTTACGGCGTGCCCGGAATTCCGATCACGGATTTCGGCCGCATGGCGCAGGCCGCCGGCATTCGGGTGATCTCGTTCCGCCACGAACAGAACGCCGGCAACGCCGCCTCGATCGCGGGCTACCTCACCAAGAAGCCCGGCGTCTGCCTCACGGTGTCGGCCCCGGGCTTCCTCAACGGCCTCACTGCGCTGGCGCACGCCACCACCAACTGTTTCCCGATGATCCTGATCTCGGGTTCATCGGAACGCGAGATCGTCGACCTCCAGCAGGGCGACTATGAAGAAATGGATCAGCTCGCGATTGCAAAACCGCTGTGCAAGGCGGCGTTCCGCGTGCTGCATGCCGCCGACATCGGCATCGGTCTGGCCCGCGCCATCCGCGCCGCGGTTTCGGGCCGTCCCGGCGGCGTCTATCTCGATCTGCCGGCAAAATTGTTCGGCCAGGTAATGGATGCCGAGGCCGGCAAGAAATCGCTGGTCAAGGTGATCGACGCCGCACCGGCGCAGATCCCTGCCCCGTCGGCGGTGAAGCGCGCGCTCGATGTGCTCAAGAGCGCAAAACGTCCGCTGATCATCCTCGGCAAGGGTGCGGCCTATGCGCAGGCCGATGACACGATCAAAAACTTCGTCGAGAAGAGCGGCATTCCGTTCCTGCCGATGAGCATGGCCAAGGGCCTGTTGCCCGATTTGCATCCGCAATGCGCCGGTGCCGCACGCTCGACTGTGCTCAAGGACGCCGACGTCGTGATGCTGATCGGCGCCCGCCTCAACTGGCTGCTGTCGCACGGCAAGGGCAAGGCCTGGGGCGATGCGCCCAAAAAATTCATCCAGATCGACATCGAGCCGAAGGAAATGGACTCCAACGTCGAGATCGTCGCCCCCGTGGTTGGCGACATCGGTTCCTGCGTTTCCGCCCTGCTCGAAAACATGGGCAGCAACTGGACCGCTGCCCCGGCCGACTGGATGGCCACCGTAGCCAAGAAGCGCGACGAGAACGTCGCCAAGATGGCGCCGCGGCTCATGAACAACAATTCGCCGATGGATTATCACGGCGCGCTCGGCGTACTGCGCACGATCATCAAGGAACGGCCCGACGCCATCCTCGTCAACGAGGGCGCCAACACGCTCGACCTCGCCCGTGGCGTCATCGACATGTACCAGCCGCGCAAGCGGATCGATGTCGGCACCTGGGGCGTGATGGGCATCGGCATGGGTTATTGCATCGCCGCTGCGATTGAAACCGGCAAGCCCGTGCTCGCAGTCGAAGGCGACTCGGCGTTCGGCTTCTCCGGCATGGAGGTGGAGACGATCTGCCGCTACAATTTGCCGGTCTGCATCGTGATCTTCAACAATGACGGTATCTATCGCGGTACCGACGTCAATTCCGTCAGCTCCGATCCGGCGCCGACGGTGTTCGTCAAGGGCTCGCGCTACGACAAGATGATGGAAGCGTTCGGCGGCGTCGGCGTCCACGCCACCTCCCCCGACGAGCTGAAGCGCGCCGTCAACGCCGCGATGGATTCCGGCAAGCCGACACTGATCAATGCCGTGATCGATCCGGCAGCCGGTTCCGAGAGTGGCCGCATCGGCAACCTCAATCCGCAAAGCGTGCTGAAGAAGAAATAACCGGCTTCACATTCACCCCATTCCTTATTGCAGAGCAGACAGAGTACGGAGCAAAGACGATGACAAAGGCGCTGAAGGGCGTTCGCATTCTCGATTTCACCCACGTCCAGTCGGGACCGACTTGCACGCAATTGCTGGCCTGGTTCGGCGCCGACGTGATCAAGGTCGAGCGTCCCGGCGTCGGCGACATTACGCGTGGCCAGTTGCAGGACATTCCCAATGTCGACAGCCTGTATTTCACCATGCTCAACCACAACAAGCGCTCGATCACGCTCGACACCAAGAACCCGAAGGGCAAGGAAGTCCTGACAGCACTGATCAAGACCTGCGACGTGCTGGTGGAGAACTTTGGCCCCGGCGTGCTCGACCGCATGGGTTTCCCCTGGGAGAAGATCCACGCCATCAACCCGAAGATGATCGTGGCCTCGATCAAGGGCTTTGGCCCCGGACCGTATGAAGACTGCAAGGTCTATGAAAACGTGGCGCAGTGCACCGGCGGTGCGGCCTCGACCACCGGCTTCCGCGACGGACTGCCGCTGGTCACCGGCGCGCAGATCGGCGACAGCGGCACCGGATTGCATCTCGCCCTCGGCATCGTCACGGCACTTTATCAGCGCACCATGACCGGCCAGGGCCAGAAGGTTACGGCTGCGATGCAGGACGGCGTGCTCAATCTCGCGCGCGTCAAACTGCGCGACCAGCAGCGCCTCGCCCATGGCCCCCTCAAGGAATACAGCCAGTTCGGCGAAGGCATCCCGTTCGGCGACGCGGTGCCGCGCGCCGGCAACGATTCCGGCGGCGGCCAGCCCGGCCGTATTTTGAAGTGCAAGGGTTGGGAGCAAGACCCGAACGCCTACATCTACTTCATCACCCAGGCGCCGGTGTGGGAGAAGATCTGCGACGTGATCGGCGAGCCGACCTGGAAGACCGATGCGAACTACGCCAAGCCGCCGGCCCGGCTGTCCCGCCTCAACGAAATCTTCGCGCGCATCGAACAGTGGACGATGACGAAGACCAAATTCGAGGCGATGGACATCCTCAACAAGGACGACATCCCCTGCGGTCCGATTCTTTCGATGAAGGAGATCATCGAGGACGAGTCGCTGCGCGCCACCGGCACCGTGGTCGAGGTCGATCATCCGGCTCGCGGCAAGTATTTCTCGGTCGGCAACCCGATCAAGATGTCGGACTCACCGAGCGAGGTGACCCGTTCGCCGCTGCTCGGCGAGCACACCGACGAGATCCTGAAGCAGGTGCTCGGCTTCAGCGACCACCAGGTCGCCGAGATCCACGATTCCGGCGCGCTCGACCCGCCGCGCAAGCAGGCGGCGGAGTAAATCCGCCTCATCCAGCCCAAAACCAGCGAAAGGCCGCCGAATCCGGCGGCCTTTTTCGTTATTGGGAATGCCAAACAATGTATTTATGCTGCAATGCACAGGGATAAATGCTGCCATGCAAACAAGTCTGTTGTGACTGGCATCTGGTATACCTAGATTGTCCCCAGATGATTAAGCGGAACCGCTCCGCCCACCAGAAAAGGGGACAACAATGTCCAAGACTGCCTCCATCACCCTCGCTCCCTCGGCCTCCCTGTTCAGCCGCCTGATGGCGAACATCGACCGCCTTTTGATGCAGAGCGCGAAGATCGCGATCCGCAATGGCGACCTGCCCCGTTTCGGCATCTAAGGCCTGCGAATCAAGCGTTCGCGCGATTCGCGCTTTCGCTTAAGACTACGATTCGAAATTCTACTTTCGACCAATGGCCTCGATTTTCGAGGCCATTTTTTTGTCCGTTGCGTTAGACTTTCGCGACGCGCTGCCGCGCCGCTGCGGCATTTGCGCGCGGGGCGCGCGTCCCCCTTGATCCTTGGCATATCAAATACCAAAATGGCCGCCGGAGCGCGCTCGAGAAGAATATAGAAGCGCGTCGGGAGGAGCGATGACGGATATGGTTCAGGCAGCAACGGTCCCTACGGCCGCACGTGTCAGCGATACCTACCGCTGGACACAACTAGCGATCGGCGTCGCCGCAATGGTGATGATCGCCAACTACCAATATGGCTGGACATTCTTTGTCCCCGACATCCAGAAGAAATTCGGATGGGATCGCGCGTCGATCCAGTGGGCGTTCACGCTGTTCGTGCTGTTCGAAACCTGGCTGGTGCCGGTCGAAGGCTGGTTCGTCGATAAATACGGCCCGCGCCTCGTGGTTCTCGTCGGCGGCATCCTCTGCGCCATCGGATGGGCGATCAACGCCGAGGCCACCACGCTCAACGGCTACTATCTCGGCATGATCATCGCGGGCATCGGCGCCGGTGGCGTCTACGGCACCTGCGTCGGCAACGCGCTGAAATGGTTTCCCGACAAGCGCGGCCTCGCCGCCGGCATCACCGCTGCCGGTTTCGGCGCCGGTTCGGCGCTGACGGTCGCGCCGATCCAGGCCATGATCAAGGACTCCGGCTTCCAGACCACATTCCTGTATTTCGGTCTCGGACAAGGCATCATCATCGTCATCCTCGCCTTCTTCCTGTTCTCGCCGAAAACGGGACAGGTGCCTGCAGTTACTCAGAATGCGAACGTGATCCAGAGCCGGCGCAACTATCAGCCGACCGAGGTGATCCGTCAGCCGATCTTCTGGCTGATGTACTTCATGTTCGTGATCGTCGGCGCCGGCGGATTGATGGTGACGGCCAATCTGAAGCCGATCGCCGTCGACTGGAAAGTCGACAGCGTGCCGGTGACGCTGATGGCGGTGACGATGACGGCGGTAACGTTCGCCGCAACCATCGACCGCGTGCTCAACGGCCTGACGCGCCCGTTCTTCGGCTGGATCTCCGACATGATCGGCCGCGAGAACACGATGTTCATCGCGTTCGGCATGGAAGGCATCGGCATCTGGGGCCTCTACATGCTCGGTCACGATCCGGTCTGGTTCGTGCTGCTGTCGGGCTTCGTGTTCTTTGCCTGGGGCGAGATCTACTCGCTGTTCCCCTCGACCTGCACCGACACGTTCGGCTCGAAGTTCGCCACCACCAATGCCGGCCTGCTCTACACCGCCAAGGGCACCGCGGCGCTGCTGGTGCCGGTGGCGAACTACATGCAGCAGTCTTCAGGCAATTGGGACAACGTGTTCATCATCGCGGCCGGCGCCAATATCCTGGCATCACTGCTCGCGATCGCCGTACTCAAGCCATGGCGCAAGGTCGTGATCGCAAAAGCCGTCGCCAACATGTAAGCGCAGCTCGCTTTCCGCCAAACCAGGCGCTCGGCCCTCAAGGGCCGGGCGCTTTTTCTTTGCGCCTGCTCTGAGTTGGGCACCCCTGCGGACCGTCGAGCATCTCGCGATGTCGGGCAGCGGGCGAATCCATCATGCTGCAATGCAACACAAGATGCCTCTTGCAAATTGGCATTCAATATACCAGGGTTCGGGCCAACGCTTGCGACGATACGTCACAACATTGCGACACTAGGTCACAACAGAAAAGCGCGCCCGGGAGGAACTCGATGGTTTCCAGCTCACCTGCCAACACCCAAGCGGCCCCCACTTCGTCTGGCTCCCGCTGGCTTCAGCTGGTCATGGGCATCGTCTGCATGGCGATGATCGCGAACCTGCAATATGGCTGGACGCTGTTCGTCGATCCGATCGATGCGAAAAACCACTGGGGCCGCGCGGCGATCCAGCTCGCCTTCACGATCTTCGTCGTGACCGAGACCTGGCTGGTGCCGATCGAAGCCTGGTTCGTCGACAAATACGGCCCGAGCATCGTCGTCATGTTCGGCGGCGTGATGATCTCGATCGCCTGGGTTTTGAATTCCTATGCGGACTCGCTGACGATGCTGTACGCCGCCGCCGTGATCGCGGGTGTCGGCGCCGGCGCGGTCTACGGCACCTGCGTCGGTAACGCGCTCAAATGGTTTCCGGATCGCCGCGGCCTCGCCGCCGGTGCGACAGCTGCAGGCTTCGGCGCCGGTGCCGCCATCACGGTGGTGCCGATCGCCAACATGATCGCGACCAGCGGCTATCAAAGCGCGTTCTTCGATTTCGGCATCGCGCAGGGCCTGATCGTGTTCGCGCTCGCCTTCTTCATTCGCCCGCCGACGAATGGCGATGCCCGCGAAGAAGAAGCAGCTCAATCTGCCGCAGACAAAAATCGACTTCACCCCGCCCCAGGTGCTGCGCAGCCCGATCTTCTGGGTGATGTACCTGGTGTTCGTGATGGTCGCCGCCGGCGGCCTGATGACGGCGGCGCAAATCGCGCCGATCGCGCATGACTTCAAGATCGCCGACACGCCGGTCAGCCTCGCCGGCTTCCAGATGGCCGCGCTGACCTTTGCGATCTCGCTCGACCGCATCTTCGACGGCTTTGGCCGCCCGTTCTTCGGATGGGTATCCGACAATATCGGCCGCGAGCCTACGATGTTCATCGCGTTCGGCACCGCGGCCGCGATGATCCTGACGCTCGCGGCGTACGGTCACAACCCGCTGGTGTTCGTGCTGTCGACGGCCGTCTATTTCGGCGTGTTCGGCGAGATCTACAGCCTGTTCCCGGCCACCTGCGGCGACACGTTTGGCTCGAAATACGCCACCACCAATAACGGCATGCTCTACACCGCCAAGGGGACGGCCTCGCTGCTGGTGCCGCTCGCAAGCATCGTTGCCGCCAGCTACGGCTGGCAGGCCGTGTTCGTGATCGTGGTGGCGCTGAACGCGACCGCAGCCTTGATGGCGCTGTTCGTGATCAAGCCGATGCGGCGCGCCTTCATCCTGGGCAACGAGGCCGCCGCCGAGGAGGCCACCGCGGACACCGGTGCCGAGCACCGGTGCGAAGACTGCCTGACACTCCGCCCTCACCGTCTGATACCCCGCTAAAGAGGCGCATCCCGGTGCGCCTCTTTTTTTGTGTGCGACGTCAGGCATGCCAGATACAAGGAACCCATTCGGAGCTCCAACGGCAGGCCGGAGTTCAGCCGCGATCGGGCAATGCGTCAGCAATACTACCGTATTTATAGGCAGTTTTGTACCTGCCCGCGGCTCGACTTCGTGTTGACAATTGGCATTATGTATACCAGAATTGGGCACGATCATCCCAAGGAGATTGCCATGCAAGTCGGAGATATCCTGCGCAAGAAAGCCGCCCGTGTCGCAACGGTTCGCATGAACGAGACGGTGGCGATTGCCGCTCAACTGATGCGCTCCAGCAATATCAGCGCGCTGGTGGTCAAGGATGTCGTCCGCACCGAGGGCAATACCGCGGTCGGCATGTTCACCGAACGCGACGTGGTTCGCGCCATTGCCGAACATGGTGCGGCCGGCGCCAATTTGCGGGTTTCGCAATTCATCTCGGTGCAGCAACTGGTGTCGTGCAGCTCGACGGACTCGCTCGAGCATGTCCGTCACCTGATGAACCTGCACCACATCCGCCACGTGCCCGTGATCGATAATTACAGCCTGATCGGCGTGATCAGCATCCGCGACATCTCGACGGCGTTTGACGAGGAAGCAACCGTCGTCAAGCAAGCCGTCGCCTGACGACGGCGGCGCACGCGCATCGCCCCACAGCATGTGGCCCTGAAACGGCGTTTGCACAGCTGCGCCGCTGGAGTGGTGCGCTGTCATTTCCAGTTTGGCTTCGGTCGGGCGTCACAAAAATTCTAGCATCGGTGGAACACAGAGTATGGCGCGCAACATTCTGATACTCGGAGCCTCCTACGGCTCATTGCTGGCGACAAAATTCCTGATGGCGGGTCACAACGTGACCCTGGTTTGCCGAACCAATACCGCCGAACTGATCAATCGCTGCGGCACCGAAGTCCGTATCAAGCTGCGTGACGAGGCGACGCACCGGGCCATCTTCTCGCGCGACCTGCCGGGAAGACTGGACGCGGCCACGCCCGCCGAAATCGACCTGTCGCGTTACGACCTGGTCGGCCTTGCGATGCAGGAACCGCAATATTCCGACCATGCAATCCAGGCCCTGATGATCGAGATCGCGGAAGCAAAACTGCCCTGCCTGTCGATCATGAACATGCCGCCGCTGCCTTATCTAAAGCGGATCCCGGCGCTGGCGGAAGCAAAACTGGAAGCGGCCTACACCAATGCCCGCGTATGGGAGCGGTTCGAGCCGGGACTGGTATCGCTCTGCTCGCCCGATCCGCAGGCCTTCCGCCCGCCGGAAGAGCCGGCCAATGTCCTGCATGTCGGCCTGCCGACCAACTTCAAGGCCACCATTTTCGAGGACGCGAAGCACAACGTCCTGCTGCGCGAGCTGGAAGCCGACATCGACGCGGTGAGGCTCGACGGGCTGGACGTTCCGGTCAAGCTCAAGGTGTTCGACTCACTCTTCGTGCCGCTGGCCAAGTGGTCGATGCTGCTGACTGGAAACTACCGCTGCGTCACGCCGCACGACCCGCGGTCGATCCGCGACGCCGTTCACAGCGACCTCAAGCTCTCGCAGTCGATCTATGACCATGTCGATGCCGTCGCCCAACGTCTGGGCGCGGACCCGAAGGATCAGG
The DNA here is from genome assembly GCA_963802535.1 of uncultured Alphaproteobacteria bacterium. GTDB lineage: Bacteria > Pseudomonadota > Alphaproteobacteria > Rhizobiales > Xanthobacteraceae > Bradyrhizobium. The sequence goes on from CAWDJI010000004.1 coordinate 291,960, forward strand.
TACCGTTCGAGAAATACGCCAAGGCCGCGGAAAGCTTGCTCAAACCCTCCTCCGCCGCCCGGGCCGTCGCCAGCGGCGCGCCGTTCATCGAGCGGGTCGACCTGCTCGTAAAATTGATTTCGCACCAGCTCGGCCTGCCCAATGCCGAGATCGATCGCACAGTCCAGACCGTCGATCAAAAGCTGAGCGCCAGCGCCGCGCGACCGGAACCGGCCCTCAGCAGCGTGCTTCAGGCCTGATTCGAGACAGCGCCCGGCCTTACTCGCCGTTGAGGCCGGGAAGTTGCAGGAACCGGTTCATGTCGACCGCCGTCTCGACCTCACGAAGTCTCTCGACCAGATCGTCGCGTTTCCCGCATGGGGGAAGCGTTTCGACATCCGCTCGCACCCTGCGAGCGAGATCGACCAGGCGTTCTTCGAGTATCGTGTTGTCATTGAACTGGTGACGCCGCATCGCCTTACTCCAGGGCTTCGAGTTCGCTGTCAGGGCTTCGGGTTCGCTGTATAGCCAGCCGGACTTGTCCGACATCGGCTCGCGCGCGATGGCAGCCGGGACGAACGCGGTGACGGGCAGCATGGAACTGCCGACGCCACTTCGCTGTTCAATTTTGCTCACCCTTGAAGAATTTGTGGCCCGTCGCCCCCTGCTCAAAACAGCTGTGGATGAGCAATATTGCTCAGTCCGCTTCCTCGCTTGTGCTATTGCTTGCCTTCGTGGCAACAAAATCGCGCAACCGTCCATTTCTGGAGGACTAACATCGAGATGGCTTTAAGCTCGTCAGAACCCCGCGCATTGGCGCACCTGCTCGCCAATTATCGCAAGCCGAACAGCGCGCGCGGATCGTTCGAGCTGATCATCACGGCAATTCCCTTCCTTGTCATTTGGGCTCTGATCTGGCTGGCGCTGGACCACGGCTATTGGATTGGACTGCTGCTGGTGGTGCCCGCGGCGGGCTTCCTGGTCCGCCTTTTCATGATCCAGCATGATTGCGGCCACGGATCGTTCTTCCTCGGCCGTCCCGCAAACGATTGGGTCGGCCGGGTCATCGGTATTGTGACCCTCACTCCGTACGATCACTGGCGGCGAAGTCATGCGCTCCATCATGCCAGTTCGGGCAATCTCGACCAGAGAGGGGTCGGCGACATCGACACATTGACGGTGCGTGAGTTTCTGTCGCGGCCCTGGTGGCGCCAGGTGCTTTATCGGCTGTACCGGCATCCGATCGTGATGTTCGGCATCGGTCCTGCATTCTTGTTCATCCTGAAGCAACGCCTGCCGATCGGGATGATGCGAAGCGGCTGGATGCCCTGGCTAAGTACCATGGGCACCAACCTCGTCATCGCAATTCTGGTCGCCGCCATGATCCGGCTGGTCGGCCTTGGGCCATTCCTTCTGATCCATCTTCCGATCACGGCGCTGGCGGCGTCGATCGGTGTGTGGCTGTTCTTTGTCCAACACCAGTTCGAACACACCTCCTGGTCCCATGACGAGGCTTGGAGTTTTCACGAGGCCGCACTTCATGGCAGTTCCCATTATCACCTGCCGGTTGTCCTGCGCTGGATTACGGCAAACATTGGCGTTCACCACGTCCATCACTTGAGCAGCCGAATTCCCTGCTACCGGTTGCCCGATGTGTTGCGGGATCATCCGGAGCTCGCGGATGTCGGACGAATTACGCTGCTTGAAAGCCTGGGGTGCGTGCGAATGGCCTTATGGGACGAGAACGAGCAGCGGCTGATCTCGTTTGAAGCGGCGCATAAGGCCGTCCGTTACGCCTGATCGCGGGGCGGTCAAACCCGATCAGGCCGGCGTCACGCTGATATAGGGAATGGCGGCCACGATCGCGACGAGCTGGACCGCATTGCAGAGCATGCCGCCCCAATGCAGCCGGCGCAGTTTGCGCACGGCGGTTGTGTCACCGGCGTCCCGGGCGGTCAGTTCGGCATCCATCCGCTCCAGGAACCAGCGGCGCGCCGAGACCGCGAAAGCCGCGATCAGGGCAATGGCAATCGCGAGGGCCAGTCGGCCTTCCACGGCAAAAGCCAGCGTCGCGATCACACCGGCAATGGCCAGTATGAGAAAATAGGAACTGAACATGCCGCGCATCAGCTGGGTGACCGGCGGGATGTCGAGCTTCACCAGCAGAAAGGCTGGCGCCGCCAGCAGGAAATAGGCCATCGGCACGATCAGGATGACAGTGCCGAACAGGACGACGGGATCTGGCATGACGCGAGCACCCTTTCTTTTGGCCGAGGGCTTTTGCTTTTGGCCGCGGGCTTACCGGCCCAGTCTACAACAATAAGTTGCCTGGACATATCCTCGAACTCATTGGGCTTTGGTCGGATGCCTAGCTGATGGGGCGGCGCTGGCGCGGCGCGTAGCGGCGCTCGATCTCCGCCGCCAGCGCCGTCGCCCGCTTCAGATTACCTCCCCCGAGCCAGATATCGCTGACGACGCCGCGCTTGTTGCGCACACGGCGCACCGCTTGGCCAAAACTCTGGAATCCGGCCGCCTGCGATATCCATCCGCTATCCCGGCCGGTCACCTCGATCTCGCTTGAGTCCATGAACGGATTGAGCAGCTGCGGGTTGGCTGCCAGCACCAGGTTGCCGACCGGCACCAGATCGACCGCACCGAACGTGCCCCACCAGCGCCCGGTCCAGTCGCGCACGCGCCGCTTCGGCGCACCGCCCTTGGCGTAGGCGCGAAGGATGTGCATGGCGCCGTCGAGCCAGAACGCAGCCAGCCCATCGGCGGCGTTGGTAAGGATGGTGATGCTGAGTTCGCAGGCCGGGATGACGCAGGTTCGCGAAATATAGCCCTGGAACACGCCGCCATGGCCGAACCAGTCCCAGCCCGCGTGCGTGCCGCTCATGATTCCCAGCCCGTAATATCCCTCGATCGTGCTGTGCGGATTGCGCCAGTGTCTGCGGGTCATCTCGCGGCGGCTGCCGGCGGAGAGCAGGCTCCGCTTCGCGTTGGGCGCCAGTTGCGCGAAGAAACGCGCGACGTCGGCGGCGGTTGAGGCAAAACCCGCGGCCGACGTGATCGCATTTGTCGAATTGTCGCCGGGAACGACAAGGCGGCGTCCGACCGGAAGCCGCAGCGTATGACCGCGTGCGAACGCGGCCCCCTTGGGCAACGGCATGTTGGGTTCGGTCTCGCGCAGGCCTGCGGCCACAACGATCTCGCGTTTGATCCAGTCCCGATATGGCTCTTTCGCAGTCGCCTCGATCACGAGGCCGAGCAATCCAAATCCGTGGTTGGAATATTTGAAGCGCGTATTAGGTGCGATGGCCGGCGCCAGCTGCAGGTCCGCCATCAGCTCTTTCGCGCTGAGATAAGGCCTTCGATCGCCGAACTGGCCGGCGTCGGCGCCGTCGCGGGTGAGACCGGCGCTGTGCGACAGCAGCTGCGCGATCGTGGTTTGGGCTACCTGCGGATGCAGGCCTTTGACATATTGCCCGACCGGATCGTCCAGCCGCAATTTGCGCTGCTCGCGCAGCTTCATGATTCCGGCTGATGTAAAACTCTTGGAGTGCGATGCAATCCGGAACCGGTGCCGCGGCGTGAGCTTTTCGCCGGTTTTGAGATTGGCCTGGCCAAGTGCAAATTCGGTGATGACCTTGCCGCGATGCGCCACCGCGACGATGCAGCCGGGCTGCTGCGAATTTTGCATCTGGAATTCAATCCAGCTGCGAAGATATCCGATCGCGTCTCTGAGCCACGGCTCCATGAGCCCCTCCCCCAATTCCAGAATGCTTAACGACGGCCGCGTTGGCCCCGGCCTTGCTCTAGCTGATCGCAAGCATGTTCAACGCACGCGAATGCCGGGAGAAGTGTATCATGCCGGGAAAAGCAACCATAGGTCCGATCCGATTTGAGGCACTTGATGCATTGCGCGGAATTTGCGCCTTGCTGGTCGCGCTGTTTCACATCCCCATTTACCACGCCCTGAAGGATTTCGGCGCCTTCTCCAATTTGCAATTCTGCGTCGACATGTTCTTCGCCCTGTCCGGCTTCGTGCTGTGCCACGCCTACGGTTCGCGCCTTAACCATGGCGCCGACGGCCTGCGTTTCCTCAAAGCACGGTTCGCCCGGCTCTGGCCCCTGCACATGGTGATGCTGGTGCTGTTCGTCGGCATCGAAATCAGCAAAATCGTCTTCATGCGCGCCGACGGATCGATGGCGCTGGACTCGCAGCCGTTCGGCCAGGGCCACTCGCTGTATGAAGTCATCACCAATATTCTCTTCCTGCAGTCGTTCCATCTGCATCCCGGCATGAGCTGGAACGGACCGGCCTGGAGTGCGGCGGTCGAATTCTATGTCTCGCTGCTGTTCGCAGGCGTCATCCTGCTGTTCCCGCACCGGCGTCGTGAAATTTTTCTGGCGCTGTGCCTTGCCGGCGGCATGATGCTGCACAAGGTTTCGCCGACGACGCTCTTCGTCAATGCCGATTGGGGCATGTTCCGCGCGATGTTCTCGTTCTTTGCGGGCTGCCTGGTGTATGAGCTGCGGCTGGCCTCCAGGGACAGGCTTCAAATTCCGAATGTATTGGAAGCATTTTGCGTGATCCTGGTGATCATGTTCGTGCTGTCGAAGCCTTTTGGCGACGTGCAATATGTGTTTCCGCTGCTGGCGGGAATTCTGATCTACACCTTCTCGTTCGATCAGGGCCTGATATCGCAGGTGCTGCGCTCCCGCCCGTTGCAAAAAATCGGCCTGTGGTCCTATTCGATCTACATGGTGCACACCTTTGTGTATCAGGTGCTGAAAATGGGCGTGTCGTTCATCGGCCACAAAACCCATCTCGAACTGGTCGTCTGGCACAATGAAGAGAAGATGGTGTTTTTGGGAACGCCCGGTCAGGCGCTGCTGCCCGCGCTGATCCTGACGGTCGTTCTCGTTGTACCCGTGGCGGCGCTGACCTATCGCTGGATCGAGAAGCCGGCGATGGATCTTGCACGCGGCGGCCTGCCTGCGGCTCGCGGCATTTCCTGGCTTGCCTGGACCGCGTTGCAGCGGCGACACCTCGCCCGCTGGCTTCGGCCCACTCCGGCGGCGCGCCGGATGGCCCCAAGCGGAGATATGGACCGGGTTCAAGGCTGAACCCGGCGCAACTTGCGGAATTGTCCACCCCGCGGAAACAAAGGCCCCGCTTTTGCATGATGGCGTTGCCCTGAACCCTGCCCTGTCCGGTAGACTTTTGCCGGACGGAACGGCATCCTGCTCCTTGAAATCCCAATAATAACGCGCGGCCATCCGCGCCGGGAAACCAAAGGGCAGGACATGATCAAGACGCGATTTACCGAAATGTTTGGCGTTGAGCACCCGATCGTGCAGGGCGGGATGCAGTGGGTCGGACGCGCCGAACTGGTCGCCGCCGTCGCCAATGCCGGCGCGCTCGGCCTCATCACCGCGCTGACGCAGCCGACGCCGGAAGACCTGACCAAGGAAATCGCGCGCTGCCGCAGCCTCACCGACAAGCCGTTCGGCGTCAACCTCACCATCCTGCCCTCGATCAAGCCGCCGCCCTATGCCGAATATCGCCAGGCCATCATCGAGGCCGGCATCAAGATCGTGGAAACCGCAGGCAACAAGCCGCAGGAACACGTCACCGAATTCAAGAAGCACGGCATCAAGGTCGTGCACAAATGCACCAGCGTCCGCCACGGCCTGTCGGCCGAACGGATGGGCGTCGATGCGATTTCGATCGACGGCTTTGAATGCGCCGGCCATCCCGGCGAGGACGATACCCCCGGTCTGATTTTGATCCCGGCCGCCGCCGACAAGATCAAGATCCCGATGATCGCCTCCGGCGGTTTTGGCGACGGCCGCGGTCTCGTTGCGGCGCTGGCGCTCGGCGCCGAGGGCATCAACATGGGCACGCGCTTCATGTGCACCAAGGAGAGCCCGATCCATCAGCTGGTCAAGGAGCGCATCGTCGCCAATGACGAGCGCGAGACCGAACTGATCTTCCGCACCATGCGCAACACCTCGCGCGTTGCCAGGAACGCGATCTCGACCAAGGTGGTGGCAATGGAGAAGGAAGGCGCAAAGTTCGAGGACGTGCGCGAGCTCGTCGCCGGCGCCCGCGGCAAGATGGTCTACGCAACCGGCGATGCCGACGAGGGCATCTGGTCGGCCGGCCAGGTCCAGGGCCTGATCCACGATATCCCGACCTGCGCCGAACTGGTGTCGCGCATCATGCGCGATGCGGAAGCGATCATGCGCGGACGGTTCGACGCCATGCTGTCGGGCGGATCGCGCCAGGCCGCGGAGTAGACGGCGGCGCTCTCTCCACGTCATTGCGAGCGAAGCGAAGCAATCCATCTCACCGCGCAAAGGAAGATGGATCTCGTCCGGCGCAAATCGCCAACAAGAAAGAACAGCCCATGAAAGCCTACGTGTACGGCACCAATGGCCCCGAAATCACCGACGTCGCAAAACCCTCGCCAAAAGGCACGCAGGTGCTGGTCAAAGTCCATGCCTGCGGCCTCAACCGCGCCGACCTCGGCATGACCAAGGGCCATGTGCATGGCGCAGCCGGCGGCGTCGGCACCGTGCTCGGCATGGAATGGGCCGGCGAAGTCGCCGAGCTCGGCCCCGATGCCACGCGGCGTCAAGATCGGCGACAAGATCATGGGCTCCGGTGGCCAGGCGTTTGCGGAATATACGCTGGCCGATCACGGCCGGCTGTTCCGCGCGCCCTCCAACATGAATTTCGAGGAGGCCGCTACCCTGCCCGTCGCACTCGCCACGATGCACAACGCGGTCGTCACCAATGGCGCGCTACAGGCCGGCCAGACCGTGCTGATCCAGGGCGCCAGCTCCGGCGTCGGATTGATGGCAATGCAGATCGCAAAGTACAAGGGCGCCAAGACCGTGATCGGCTCCTCGACGGATGCGATGCGCCGCGGCCGGCTGAAGGAATTCGGCGCTGACCTGGCGGTGGATTCTTCCGATCCCGGCTGGGTCGACGAGGTGTTGAAGGCGACCGGCGGCGAAGGCGTCGATCTGATCGTCGACCAGGTGTCCGGCTCGGTCGCAAACCAGAATCTGAAAGCCACCAAGGTCAAGGGTCGCATCGTCAATGTCGGCCGGCTCGGCGGCACCCACGGGGATTTCAACTTCGACCTTCATGCCGCACGCCGCATCAACTATATCGGCGTCACCTTCCGCACCCGCACCATCGAAGAAGTCCGCGAGATCTTTGACGAAGTCCGCAACGATATCTGGCCGGCCGTGGAATCCCGAAAACTGCAACTGCCGATCGACAAGGTGTTTCCGTTCGCCGAGATCGGCCAAGCGTTCGCGCACATGGAAGCCAACAAGCATCTCGGGAAGATCGTAGTGACGCTGTAGCTTCGCGATGGTTTCGTGTCCCGGACGCGGTGCAGCACCCCCTTGGGTGGTGCGCCGCAGAGCCGGGACCCACGCGCGGATGGACCCCGGCTCTGCCGCGCATCACCATAGCGTGTCGAAGACGCGCGTAAACGCGCTAATGGTGCTGCGCTGCGTCCGGGGAACGCAAACCAATTAGCGACAGGCCACCGCGGTGACCATCACTTCAGGTTCGCGGTGATCGCGCCGGCCGTATCGCTGAACTTCTTCAGCATGTTGCTGAGCATCGAGGAGGATTTGCTGAAAGCGTCCATGGTCATCTGGAGCCGCAGCTGCTGCTCCATGCCGAGCTCGCCGAGGCTGTCGAGGTGGCCACCGAGGCCTTTGCCACCACTCACCTGATCGAGCTGGTTGAAGCCGAGTTCGCCTGTTGCATGTTTCATGATCGTGTTCCCCGCATTGTGGCGCTCTGGCGCGCACGCTCTGATTGGCGGATTGTGCACGAGATGACCCGCCACGATGTGATGCAGATCACGTAACACGGAGTCCCCAGCCGGTGACGATCGAAAAATCAGCCAATCCCAAAACCATCCACGACGGCGGACGCTATTTCGAAGGCCCGCGCTGGCATGCGGGAAAACTCTGGTTCGTCGACTGCATGGCGCGGACGCTGCTCAGCCTTGGTACCTCAGGCGAATGCCAGCAGCATGCGAAATTCGACGACGACACGCCGTGCGGCCTCGGCATCCTGCCGGACGGCCGGATCATCGTGCTGACGATGTCCAGTAAGCGCCTGTTCGCCTACAGCAATGGCGAACTGTCGCTCTATGCCGACCTCTCCGACATCGCGACCGGCACCATCGACGACATGATCGTGGATGGGCTTGGCCGTGCTTACGTCGGCGACCTGGGTTTTGATCTGCCGCCCCCGCCGGATCGCGGCGCCATCGGCCGCATCATCCTGGTGATGCCGGATGGCGAGACGCGCGTCGTGGCCGACGGCTTGCGGTTTCCCAACGGCATCGCGGTCTCGGCCGACAATGACCGGCTCGTCGTCGCCGAGATGGATGGCGCGTGCCTCGCCGATTACGACATCGCGCCCGACGGCGGCCTGACATTGCGTGGCCGCTTCGGAAGCATGAAATCTCCTGATGGTATCTGCCTCGATCGCGACGGCGCGGTGTGGGTCGCGTCCTTCACGGAAGATGCCTTCATCCGACAGGATCGTGAGGGCCGCGAATTGCAGCGGATCGAAGTACCCGGCCGCCGGGCGCTGGCCTGCGTGCTCGGTGGGACAGAACGACGGACGCTGTATTGCTTCAGCGCCGCGACGTCGTATGAGGAGTTGCGGCAGCGGAAGTCGTCGTCGCGCATCGATGTGGTCGAAGTGGAAGTGGCAGGTAGCGGCAATCCCTGAAATCGCGGGAACTTCTCCCCTCTCCCCTTGTGGGAGAGGGTGGCCGTGAGGCGAAGCCTCGCGGACGGGTGAGGGTTCTCTCCTCACGGCACGATCTGCGATGGGGATAGAACCCCTCATCCGACGCGCTTCGCGCGCCACCTTCTCCCACAAGGGGAGAAGGAAGACACCCATCCCCGCTAACCGGTCAGGATCGACTTCAGCGCCTCGCGTTCGCCGACGATGAAATCAAAGAACGCCGCGATGCGCGGCACGCGCCGCAGATCCGGATGCACCAGCAGGCGCCAGCTTCGCGCCAGTTCCGGAACCGGCAGCACGCGCAACAGATCAGGCTCGGCATCGCCGAGCGCGGTCGGCAAGCAGCCCGATGCCGACGCCCGATTTAACCGCCGAGACCAGGCCGAGCACGCTGGTGTTGCGCGCGGCCATGGTCGCGCCGGGCACCATTTCGGCCATCCATTTTGCCGCGCGATGCTGGTTCAGCTTTTCATCGAAGCCGATCCAGGGATGCGACGCCAGCTCTTCGATGCGCGCCGGCTGGCCATGGCGTTCGACATAGCTGCGGCTGGCATAGATCGCCCAGATCGAGTCGGCGATCTTGCGGCCCACCAGTTCGTCGTCGGTATCGCCGGAGCGGAACGCCACATCGGCTTCGCCTTTCGACAGATCGAGGTAACGGTCGCTGGTCACGAACTCGATCCGCAAGTTCGGATGCAGGGCATGGAAACGATCGATCAGCGCCGATTGCGTCATGCGGTAGACAATCGGCTCCGGGCATGTCACGCGGATCACGCCTGTCAGTTCGCGCGCGGTGTCCTTGACCCGCAATTCGAGATCACCGACCGCGGCCTCGACGCGCTCGGCGTAGGGCAGCAGTGCCTCGCCGAATTCGGTCAGGCGATAGCCGGCCGGATGCCGCGCCATCAATTGCCGTCCGATTCGCTTTTCGAGTTCGTTGACCCGGCGCTGCACGGTGGACTGGCTTAAGCCAAGCGATTTTCCGGCTGCAATGGTGCTGCCATCCCGTGCCACGGCGAGAAAGTATTTCAAATCATTCCAGTCGAACATTTTGCCATTATGCACATCTGCGGCCGGGGACCGCAATGTTGCGGCTCCCGAACGCCGGCCTTGCTGGCTAGCGTGGCGCCGGGGCTGCCGATCAATCAAGGGAACTTCCGCCACATGCGCTTCGCTCTCCTCTCCGCACTGATCGCAACCCTGATCGCAACCCTTGGCCTGCCCGCTTACGCGCAGGAAGGCGGGCTGGCCAAACCCAATCTGGTGCTGCAGCAGATCGTCGAGGGATTGCCTTCCGACGCCAAACAGGCGGTGCGCGTGCTCACCGCGACCTTCAAGCCTGGCGACAAGACGGTCTATCACAGCCATCGCTTTCCCGTGACGGTCTACGTGCTCGAAGGCGCCTTCACACTCGACCTGAAGGACCGCCCTCCACTCACCGTCCGCGCCGGCGAAGCCATGGTCGAGCCGGCGAACGTGGCGATGACCGGCCATAATCCGAGTGCGACTGAACCTACGAAAGTCGTCATCTTCTACGTCAGCACGCCGGACACGCCGTTTCTCGACCCACTGCATCATTGAGGGGCCCCTTCCCCTCTCCCCTTGTGGGAGAGGGTGGCTCGCGAAGCGAAGACGGGTGAGGGGTTCTCTCCGCGGATACAGACCTCTCGGTGGACAGAGACCCCTCATCCGGCGCTCCGCGCCACCTTCTCCCACAAGGGGAGAAGGAAGGAGAACCCTCTCCCATGAACCTTTTGGACCCTGGCAACACCAAGGTTGCGTATCCCCCAAAGGACCGTGACGGAGCCCTGCGCCATGAAATCCAGGAAAGCACTGATGAGCGTAGCTATTGCCGCGCTCGCTTTGGGCCTCTCTTTTGGCACGCCGACCTGGGCGAAGGATGCGGCGGAGCCGCTCGATAAACAGGTCTCGAAGCTCTACAACGCCGGAAAATATTCGGTCGCCGTTCCCCTGGCCCGGAAAGCGGTGGCCATGCGCGAGAAGGCTGCCGACGAAGCCAAACTCGGCACTTCGCTGAACAACCTCGCCACTCTCGAATACAATCTCGGCCGCTACGCCGTCGCCGAGCCGCTCTACAAGCGCTCGCTCGCGATTGCGGAAAAACTGCTCGGACCGGACGACGACGAAGTCGCAAGTCTCCTCAATAATCTCGGCGAGCTCTACCGCGTGCAGGAGCGTTTCGCCGACGCCGAGCCGATGCTGAAGCGATCGGTGGCCATTCGCGACAAAGCCAATCCCGACAACCCGGACATCGCGCCGGCGCTGAGCAACCTCGGCGCCGTCTACAGCAATCAGAAACGTTACGACCTGGCCGAGCCGCTGTTCAAGCGCTCGCTGGCCGTGCTCGAGAAGGCGCGCGGTCCGGATGATCCGGAACTATCGGTCGTGCTGAGCAACCTCTCCGACACCTATATCAGCCAGAAGCGATACGACCAGGCCGAGCTGCTGCTCAAGCGCTCGCTGCGCCTGGCCGAAAGGCTTGGGCCCGACAATGCGAGCGTTGGCCTCGCGCTGAACAACCTCGCCGCGGTCTACCTCTATCAGGAGCGTCACGCCGAAGCCGAACCGCTGCTCAAGCGCTCGCTGGCCGTGTTCGAAAAGGCGCTCGGTGCTGACAACCCCGAACTCGTCGAGACGCTGAAAAATCTGGCCGGGCTTTACAAGGACCAGGGCCGCCTCAATGAGGCCGCCCCGCTGCTGAAGCGCGCGGCCGCCATTCGCGCCAAAGCCGGCATCAAGATCTGACCCGAACGGTGCGAGGCGCCTCGTCGCCTCACCGGCGATCCTGCTTGCGCTTTCCCACGCCGGCTGAAATCTCGCGGGTCTGGCGGTCACCCCAGCCCAGAACGATGGCGAATGTTGCAAACATCGCGGTGACGGCAATGACGACCAGAATGGTGTCGAGGGGCATGTTCTTCTCCATGGCTTGATGGTGAAGAACGATAGGCGCGCCTGCTCAAATCGACATTGTGCTGGATCAAAAATGTGCTGGATCAAAAACGATGTTCAGCCGCCGGCAAGGCTATCCAGCCGTTCGGCGTCGATCAGCCTGATACCGTCGGGCACGATGACGAGAATCTTTTCCCGGGCGAATTTCGTCAGCGTCCGGCTGACGGTCTCGATCGTCAGGCCGAGATAATCGGCGATGTCCTGCCGGTTCATCAACAGCGGTACCGTCACCGAGACCGCACTGAGCCGGCCATAGCGTTTTTGCAGGTTGAGCAGGAAGGCCGCGACTTTCTCGTCCGCGCTCCGGCGTCCCAGCAACAGCATTTGTTCTTGCGCGAGGCTGAGCTCATGGCCTGCGAATTCATGCAGCCGTCGCAACAGATGCGGCTTGCCGTCGAGAAAGGCGACGAACGCGGTGCGCGCAAACCGGCAGGCCTTGACGTCGGTTACGGCTTCCGCGGCGACGCCGTAGCGATCCATCAAGGCCAGCCCGAGGAAATCGCCGGGCAACGCAAAGCCGACGATCTGCCGGCGCCCGTCCGGCAGCGACTTGTACAGCCGCACGACACCTTCGGTGACGTTGAAGACGCTGCCCGCGAGCGCGCCCTGATCGAACAGCATGGCTTTCGGTGAGAAATTCCTGGGGTGGCTGATGCGGTACAGTTCGTCCAGTTCCGGTCCTTCCAGCGCCCCGCAGACGCTGAACAGGCGCACCTTGCAATCATCGCAGCCGTTGGTACTGCGGCCGTGCTTGTACGCCGGCGCAGCCGGATCGGCGCAGACCTCGCCGCCAGCGGCAATTGATAGCTCGGCGTTAGTCATCACAGCCCGCCTCGGGTTCATTCACCACCCCATTTTGACCTGAATCAATGACCGGCGTCGTTGATCTGGCGCAATGACGGGAGGTGCCATCCAGCGGCAATCTCATGGGTCACGGGAAGTGTCCATGAACGAGCAATTTCAAGCGCTTGCAATCGATCCGGCCAGCGCCGGCGTGGCCTACCCGCTGGTACGGCTGCACGACGCCGGGATCTCTTTAAGCAAATGGCTGGTGTTTGCGCGCCGCCGCAGCAAATCCGCCTCCGGCCGGTCCGGATTGATCGCCATTCGCGATTGCCGGGGCATCGTCCACGCCGTGTTCAGCTATCGCACCGACATCGATCTTGGCGCCCACAAGCGGCTTTGCATCAGCCATCTGATCGTCGCCCATCTGCCGGGATCTGCTATCGACGACGCCATCGCCATCTCGACCGGCCAGATCGCGGCGAGACTCGGCTGCCGGACCATCACCATCGAAAGACTGTTTTCGCCACCAGGTGGTGTTTCGCCGCCCTGCCCGACTGCGCAACTCTTGCGAAACTGGCCGCGATATCAGGTCAATGCGCGGCAGCATTGAGCCGCGACTGCGTAGGGCGTGTGTGGACGGCCCTTTGAATGCAAGGGGGTATGAGGAAAAAATTTGATCTGGTGCGAAAAGCGGTCGTGTGTCCGGCCTGTTTGACGCGGCACTTTGACCGCTGGCCCAGATGGGTTCCGCGATCCACCCCCAAACGGATTAGTGACCTCGAAGGCCGCCACCCTACGCGGGTTCTGTGGATCGTCGGTTCGACCGATCAGCATCTTTTCCTGTCTGCCCTTACACCTGCGACATGACGAGCGGAGTTACGCAACTACCGGCTTTGCGAGCCGGTAATCTTCCCCTCTCGTCAGCATGGCCCAGATAATCCGGGCCATCTTGTTGGCCAGAGCGACAGCCGCGAGCTTGCGCGGCTTGCGCTCCAGCAAAGCGAGTAGCCATGCCGATACGCCGGGACGCCCCGGCCTGGCAAAGCGAATGACGGCGGTGGCGCCAAGCACCAGCAACTGACGCAACCGCTCGTTACCGGCGCGGCTGATGCCGCCGAGGCGTTGCTTGCCGCCGGTTGAGATCTCGCGCGGCACCAAGCCCAGCCAGGCCGCGAAATGCCGCCCCGATTCGAACTGCGTCGCATCGACCATGCGAGAAAAGCTGAGTGCGCTCATCGGCCCAACCCCTGGAATGGCTGACAGACGGCGGCTGTCGGGATCGGCCTTGTGTTGCGCCAGCAGATTCTTGTCGATTGCCGCCAACCTTGCTTCCAGCTGATCAACCTCCCTGCCGAGTAGCCGCAAAGCTTCAGTTGCCGCCTCCGGCAATGTGGCGTCGGCCTCGATCTCGGAGCGCAGCATGGCAAGCCCTTTGCCACCGACAGGTGCCACCAAACCCATCTCCGTCGCATGACCGCGCAAGGCGTTGACCAGTTGGGTCCGTTGGCGCACCAGCAGTTCGCGTACCGTCAGCAGCATTGCCCGCGCCTGTACGTCCGCCGATTTAACAGCGACCTCCTGCATGCCCGGTCGCGCCGCGGCTTCGCTGATGGCTTGCGCATCGTTGCGATCATTCTTGCTGCGTTTGACGAACGGTTTGACATATTGCGCCGGGATCAACCGCACCCGATGGCCCAGGGCCTGAAGCGTACGGCCCCAATAATGCGACCCGCCACAAGCTTCCATCGACACAGTGACGGGAGGCAGCTTGGCGAAGAAGGGCACCAGATCCTGCCGCCTCAGATTGCGGCGCAGAACAGGTTGGTCTCGCGCATCGACCGCGTGAAGCGTGAAAACAGATTTTGACGTATCGATGGCAACCCGCGTAATCTCGTTCATGGACGGCTCCTCAGTTGGGTGTTGACAGCGCAACTATGGCACCAGATGCCGCGGGGGCCGTCCACCCCAACGGATTAGCGTAGCGTAATCCGCCATCTTTGTTTGAACGTAGCGGCGGATTACGCTTCGCTCCAATCCGCCCTACACGCTACATCATTTTGCGGAAGGCACCGCCGTTTTCGCTTCAGCCATCGTCAACAACAGGCGCTGGACCGTGTTGGGCGATGCACGCCGCTCGAACTCGGCCAGGAACGCGCGCTTGCTCGGGATGAAATAACCTTCCGCGGGCCATTTGTCGCCGATTTCCGGCGGCTTCGAAAACGTCGCGACCTTGGTGAGGTAAGCGTCATAGGCGGCGCCGAAGCTCGAGCGCAGCGCGGCAACGATCTGCACCAGCTCTTCCAGCGTGACGTGCTCTTTGGGATACGACCACGTCGTCGCCCCCATGATGTCGTTGAGCTTCCAGTCGGTCTTCGGACTGTTCGGGTGTTCGTTGTGGCAGGTCACGCAGCCGGGTGCGACGGCGAGATCGGGAAAGATCGCGGTGAAGCGGCCGATATCGGCGGCGTTGAAAAACTCCGGTTGGCCAGTCTTGCGCAGGTTTGCAAAATGCTCGGCCTGGGCGCCGCTGAACTTGTTCGGCTGCGCGATCGGAAAATCCGAACCCAGAAACAGCCCGAGCGGAACGCGCGTCTTTTGCAGCGCCGTCGACGCCTCCCGCAGGAACAGCGCCGGCAGCGGCCCGGCCTCCATGGAAGGCTCGCGCCACTTCTCGTGAAACTTCAATCCGACCTTGCCGCCGGCGCCGACGATATCAGCCGTCCAGAGTTTTCGCGCGGCGTCGTTTTCAGCGGCGACGACGCGAAAAACCATCTCGACCGGCACGGTGCGCCCGCTGGCCTGTTCGGCCTGTAACGGCACGGGGCGCGTCGCGAACAGATAGATCCCGGCGAGGCCGAAGAAGCCGAGCGCAAGCAGGCTCTTGAAGCCAAATCGTTTGAAAATTGCGCGGGGCATCACGGTGCTTTCCATTGTGTCGGGAATTTGAGGTCGTGGCCGTAGGGGGAAGTCCCACCGGCCAGGTAGTCCAGGATCGCTTTGGTCGAATAGGCATCCCCGAGTTTCGTTTGCGTCAGCCGCTTGTGGTTGCCGTGATAGTCATGACAGCCGAGGCAGGTATTCCATTGGCCCTTCGCGATCAGTTCGCGATGCGGGACATCGAGCGGATCGGACTTCATCGCGAGGTCCTGGTGACAGGTAGCGCAGGACGTCGGCGTCATGGTCACCCGCACCCCCTTGTGCTCACGGTGGCAGTTCGCGCAGGACTCGGCGCCAAGCTGCTCCCTCGCCTCCTTAAATCGCGGTTCAAGGAAGCGATGTGCGGGATGCGCATCCTGATCGCGCGCGTGACAGTTCACGCAGGTGTCGTTGCTGACCTTGTCGTGCCCGAAGGTCGGGTCGGTCTCGCGCAGGCCGAGGTGAAAGGAGACCTTGGCCTGTAATTGCTGGCGCAAGGTGCCCGGCGCATCCTTGTGGCAATCGGTGCAGGCCAACTTGTCATGGCCGGTATTGGGCGGGCCTTTGGCGGCGAAACGGCTCGATTGCGGTACAACCACGAGCGCCAGCCCCGCCAGAACGACGAGCAGGCCGAACGCATAGGCGGCGCGCCTGACAAAGCGTTCGCGCCCTGCGCCCGATTGATTTTTTTGCATGTTAAAACCACAGTGCCGTGAAGCCGTGCACCAGCGCAAGGCCTGAGCCGGCACAGGTGAGCAGGATGTGGCTGCCGACGACGATCCGGCGCGGCCATTTCCACTTTTCGGAGCGCGGGCGCGCTCCCAGAATGGCGCCGGACGCCAGGCTGAAGAGGAAGCTAACTAATACAGCCATGCTGAGCGCATAGCCAAAATGCGTGCTGTGCAGCAAGATCGCACCGAGCACGATCGGGCCGATCGCGATATGCAGGCCGTAGGCACGCGACGTCTCCTGGCGGCTGCCGAGCGCGCGCACATAGCTCAACCGCCACTGCAACAATGCGAGCAGGATCACGGCAACTCCGGTCAGGGCGCTGTAGAGGATCGACGTCTGCAAACGATGCAACAGCGGCATCTGGGGCACCAGGAATGCCTGCGCAATGAAGGCCGCAACCGCCGCCAGTGTGAGATAGCCGATGATCGTTCGCTGCCGCTGCGACGGCATCGCGCCACGGCCGTTATCCGGCAGCGGTTTTCCCGCGCCGAACGACTCGATGTGAATCCGGTTGCGGCAAAATGCCCTGCTCGTCCAGCAGCGCGCGGACGCCATCCTGAAAACCGGACGACCCGCAGATCAGCCAGTCGGCGTCGGCAAATTGATGCGAGAGCGCAAGCACGTCAGCGGCATTGATGCGTCCCTCCTCGCCCGTCAGGCGCAGGTGAAACGTCGTCGCCGGGTAATACGACTCGAGTTCGCTGTCGCAGATGGCTTTGTCGCGCGAGGTGACCGAATGCTCGATGTGGACGCGCCGCTTGCTGCCGATCGCAGCATAAGCGCGCGCGATGCCGAGCGCCGGCGTAACGCCCGATGCCGCCGACCAGGCAGACCAGCGGCCGCTTCTCATAGGAGACGAAGGAGCATGCGCCGCCCGGCGGCAGCAGGGAGACCTCGTCGCCCACCTTAAGACTGTCGAACAGCCAGTTCGACATAACGCCGCCCGGCTCGCGTTGAACCGTGATCTCGTAATAGTCTCTGCAGGTCGACGCCGAGGTCAGCGTATAGGGCCGCAGCACGGCCACGCCATCCACCACGGCCTGCACGACAATGCGCTGCCCCGCCTCAAAACCTGCGTCGGCAAAGCTTTCCGGAATCTCAAAGCGGAACGACCGCACGTTTTCGTTGCGCGCGACAATGTCGAGACATCGCGCCTGCGCCCAAAGTCATCTCTGCGGTGAGCTCGGCCAGCTGCGGCAGGCAGCCGCCGCAGACCGTCCCGGCCCCGGTTTGCGCCGAGAGCTCTTTCACGGTTGCAGCTCCGCTGCACATGGCTTCAAGCAGATCGTCGCGCGTGACGCTCATGCACTGGCAAACGAATTGATCGTCGACAGGCGAACGCGCCGGCGCATCGATGGCCGGCAGCTCCTGAATTGCGGTCTTCATTTCCAGTGTCACGACATTCACCTGTTTCTCTGCCTCATTGTCGGCAGTGATGGTATGTCGCGGAATGTCCTATGCGGGTTCCCACTGCAGCGACCTAACGGCACGCATAGCAACGATGCGCGTGATCCGCGACACACAGCGAGCCACCGGAGTAATTACGGGGATGAACTAATCGTTGATTTGAAAGACATATTGGTGAGCGAGAGCGCGTCGGGACGAACCACCATGTCGCGCCGTAGCTCGAAGAGCGGCTTGTCGCGCCGTAGCCCAAGGGCGAGGGCGGAAGGCGGATGAACAGACAGTCATCAGCCTGTCCGAAGCTTAATCCAGTTCCGATTGCATCCAGCCATTCGCGCCCCACCTCCTCCGTAACGGAGGACACCATGAAACAGTCGCAGCACTTTCTGGAGAATGCGGAGAACTGCGCTCAGCTCGCCGAGCGCGCCACCGACGAACCGACGCATAATCGCTTCAAGCGAATGGAAGCGGCGTGGCGGGCGCTGGCGGAGGAGCAGGATTGGCTGGATGGGGAGACGGTGGCGGGGAAGAAGGCGGAGGAGTAAATACGTAGATACGTAGAGGAGCAGGATGGGTAGAGCTCTTCGCGAAACCGATCATTCATCCACGAACTGCAATTGATGGGTATCGCTTCCGCCTTCGCTCACTGAACTACGGCGGACAAGTCGCTCCACCTATCCTACGCATAATCCGCCAATCAGTTCACGCTCGACAAAAACCCAGCCAGAATCGTCCGGCTCTGGCTGAGCGTCTCGATCCGTTGATCGATCAGGCCGACCTGCTGTGCGAGTATTCTGCGCAGTTCGTTGCACGGCTTGAAATCCGGATTGTTGTTCGTCACGCACGGGCAGCAACTGCTGGATCGTTTCAAGCGTCATCCCGGCCGCGCCGAGCATCTTGATCCGCCGCACGGTTTCCTCTTCCGCAGGGCCATAGTCGCGATAACCGGAGTCGGTCCGTGGCGGCGCAAGCAATCCTTCGCCCTCGTAGTAACGCAGCATCCGGACGCTGACGCCCGTCCGCCGGGAGAGTTCACCAATCTTCATCTGAAAAACCTCTTGACCCTGACAGCGCTGTCAGACCCTACAGACGGTGCTCATCCAGGTGAATACCCCTTGTGAAGGGAGCAACGATGAAAGCCTATCATTTGAACGGCGATGCGGGCGCCGGCAGCCTTGTGCGTGTCGATGTCGGCAAACCCGAACCCGCCGACGGCGAGGTCCGCATCCGCGTCGAAGCGGCAAGCCTCAACTACCGCGACCTCATGATCCTCGACCGCGCAGGCCAAGGCGGGCTCAACGGCCGCGTGCCGCTCTGCGACGGCGCAGGCGTCGTCGACGCCATCGGCTCCGGCGTCGTGCAATGGCAAGTGGGCGACCGCGTGGCCGCTTCGTTCTTTCGCGATTGGGTCTCGGGGCCGTTCAAGACCAGCTATGTTCCGTCAGCCCTCGGTGGCCGCACGATGGACGGAATGCTGGCAGAGTATGTCGTGCTGCCGGCCACCGCGCTGGTCTCCGTGCCGGAGCATCTCACCTCGGTCGAAGCCGCGACCTTGCCCTGCGCCGCCGTCACCGCCTGGCATGGCCTGGTCACCCGCGGCGGGATGCGCAAAGGCGACACGCTGCTGGTCCAGGGAACCGGCGGCGTCGCGCTGTTCGGCCTTCAGTTTGCCGTCGCGCTCGGCGCGCGCGCGATCGTGATCTCCTCCTCGGACGAGAAACTCGCGCGTGCCAAGGCGCTCGGCGCCTCGATCCTCATCAACTATCGCGACACGCCGGACTGGGATGTCGCGCTGATGAAGGCGACCGACGGCCAAGGCGCCAGCCATATCCTCGAACTCGGCGGTCCCGGCACCTATGACCGGTCGATACGATCGGTCGCGTCAGGTGGCAAGATCGTCCAGATCGGTGTTTTGACGGGGTTCGGCCCGAAGCCCGACCTCGCGCGCCTGCAGTGGGAGAATGCCGACATCATCGGCGTCACCGTCGGATCGGTCGAGCATTTCACCGCGATGAATCGCTTCCTGGCCGACCATGCGATCCACCCGGTCGTCGATCGGGTCTACGGCTTCGACGAGGCGGCTGAAGCGTATGCCCATCTGCGGAGCGGCTCGCACTTTGGGAAGATCGTCGTGAAGCTGTGAGGCGTGGGGCGGGTTGGAAACTTGCAGCGAGCACCCGGGATCCCCTGCGCGCTCTCCTTTTGTGGGCGGATGATTTTCAAAAGTTCGGGCACGTCGTGTCGCGAGAATGCGGACACATATCCATCACGCGCGTCACCACACGGCACTATCTCCGTCACCCTGAGGTGGCCGCGCGCAGCGTGGCCCTCGAAGGGCGACGGCCCGACTGTGGCCAATTCATCCTTCGAGGCTCGCCGAAGAGGCGAGCACCTCAGGATGACGGTTCGAAACTGATATTGGTCACGCCGACGATAGAACCGAGAGGCCGCGGCGTACTGGGTCCCCTGCGTTCGCAGGGACGACAGTTGTGGATGTGGCACTCCCTCCCCGTCATTGCGAGCGCAGCGAAGCAATCCATTGTCACCTCACGCGCGGAACGATGGATTGCTTCGCTTCGCTCGCAATGACGGCTGCTTAATTCGGAACAATTCGCAACAAATCGCGCGTGGCAAATTCCCTCCTGCAAGTGACTTGCGATTGCGGCTGAACTCCGCGCTTGATGTTAACGAACGCCCTGCTAAACCGCCGCCCATGAGCACTCTCCATAACAGCCCTGCCCACGCCAGCCACAGCCTCAAAGCCAACGTCGCCGCGATCTCGATTTTTGCCAGCGCCGGCATGGCGGCGGCAAAATTCGCGGTCGGCATTGCGATCGGCTCGCTGGCGCTGATCTCGGAGGCGCTGCACTCGTCGGTCGACGTGGTCGCGACCGTCATCACCTGGCTGGTGGTGCGGGTGTCCGACCAGCCCGCCGACGAGGAACATCATTACGGCCACGGCAAGTTCGAAAGCCTGTCGGCGCTGTTCGTCATCGCGCTGCTCTACGTGCTGGCCGGCGGCATCCTGGTCGAATCCTGGAGCCGCCTGCGCGACGGCGCGGCGCCGCCGGTGCTGTCGGCTATTCCGTTCGTGGTGCTGCTGATCGATATCGTCGTCAATTTCTGGCGGGCGCGGGCGCTGCATCGCGCGGCGCGCGAGACCAAGAGCCAGGCGCTGGCGGCCGACGCGCTGCATTTTGCCTCCGACGTGCTGGGCTCGATCGCCGTCATCATCGGGCTTGCGCTGACCGGCTTCGGTTATCCCTGGGGCGACGCGGTGGCGGCGATCGCGGTCGCCGTCATGATCGCGCTGCTCGGCTTGCGGCTGGCGCGCTCGACGGTGGAAACCCTGCTCGACCGCGCGCCGGAAGGCGTCGCGGAGAAAGCCACTGCGGCGATCCGCGCCGTGCCCGGCGTGGTCGGCGTCGAGCGGTTGCGGGTGCGCATGGTCGGGCCGACCCATTTCATCGACGCCATCGCAAAGGTGCCGCGCACCTACCCGATCGACCGGGTCGAGGCGATCAAGCGCAACGCGCAGGAAGCCGTCAGCAAGGCGCTCGGCGACGCCGACCTGACGTTCACCGCGGTGCCGGTGGCGCGCGACAATGAGAGCGTGCGCGAGCGCATCATGGTGATCGCGCGCAATTCCGGCCTCGCCGTCCATCATGTCACGGTGCACGATCTCGGCGGCAAGCTCACCGTCTCGATCGACCTCGAAGTCGACGGCGAGATGGCGCTGATCGCGGCGCACGACATCGCCCATGAACTGGAGCGCGCGATCCGCGAGGATTTTGGCGAGGACGTCGAGGTCGACACCCATATCGAGCCGCTGGAACCGGAACTGCCCCATGGCACCGATGCATCACCCGAACGGGTGGAGACCATCAAGGCGGCGCTGACGGGCTTTGCCGCCAACGGCGCCATCCATGACATCCATAATGTCCGGGTCCGCGACACCGACGCCGGCGAGATCGTCAACTTCCATTGCCGCGCAGCGCCCTCGATGAGCGTCATCAAGGTGCACGAGAACGTCGACGAGATCGAACGCGCGCTGCGCCGCGCCTTCCCCACCATCAAGCGCGTCATCAGCCACGCCGAGCCGCCTACGCGCAGAACTCGTAGGATTACGGAGCCGTTCCTGTTTCGGACTCGTTTCTGAACTCCCAATTCTCCCTTGGACAAGATTTATTTCACATTAACGAATCGTTGACTCTCGACAGCCCGGAAAAACGGATTCAAATCACTGTGATTCGGAAGCGACGTGGGGTTCTTCCGGACAGCGTGCAGAAAATCAATTCCGTGGGGGTCTAAAGCATGGCGCGAGCGCATGCGGCGAACGCGTGCGTCCAATCCGATTCGATCAAGGGATTGGCGCATTCGATCGCGAAACCGGCCTACCACAGGCTCTGATCGCCGAGCCGGCGCTGCGTCGCGCCGTGCCGACCCTGATCATCGCCTTCCTGATCACCATCTGCCTCGGCGCCTTCGTGCAGGTGATCGACCAGACCCGGCAGAAACGCACCGCGCTGAAGCGCGACCTCGCCGCCGCCACCGACATGCTGGCCGAGCGGCTCGATCGCGTCATCTCGGTCCGGCAGGATCGCGCCGCCAACATCGAGCGGCTGCAAAGCCTGCTGCCCGATCTGATTCCGTCCTGGGCCATCGCCGGCGGCCGCCACGTCATCATCACCGGCACCGACCATCGCGTCCTGGCCCGCATCCCGATCGAGTCCGGCCTTGGCGAGCGACCGCGTGCTCGACGTCATCTCGACCGCGCAATTGCTCGCCGCCCCCGGCCAGCAGGGCGTCGTCAACGACATGACGCTGCCGAACGGCAACGCCGCGATGGCGATTTCGCGGCTGGTCAAGTCGCTGCCCGGCCAGGTCATCGTCATCCAGGAAAGGAACGAGCCGCTATGGGGCTCGGACGCCGCACTGTCGGTGACGCTGTCTGCAACCACGGGGTTCGTCGTGCTGATCCTGGGCTTCGCATTCCACTGGCAATCGACCCGCGCCCGCGAGGGCGACCTGATCAATGACGCCGTGCGCGGCCGGATCGACACCGCGCTCAATCGCGGCCGCTGCGGCTTGTGGGACTGGGACCTGTCGCGCGGCAGGATCTTCTGGTCGCAATCGATGTTCACCATGCTGGGGCTCGACTCCCGCAACGACCTCCTCACCTTCGGCGAAGTCAACGCGCTGGTGAAATCCGACGACATCGATTTGTTCGCGATCGCCGACCAGCTGATCTCCGGCAAGCTCGACCACATCGACCAGACCTTCCGCATGCAGCACGTCGACGGCCACTGGATCTGGCTGCGGGTGCGCTGCGAACTGAGCCAGGCCGCGGCCGACAACGGCCTGCATCTGATCGGCATCGCCGTCGACATCACCGAGCAGAAGAGCCTCGCCGAAAAGACCGTGGAAGCCGATCTGCGGCTGCGCGACGCCATCGAGACCATCCCGGAAGCCTTCGTGCTGTGGGACGCCGAAGACCGCCTCGTGCTCTGCAACTCGCATTTCCAGCGCCTGCACAAACTGCCCGACAGCGCCGTGACGCCCGGCACCTCCTATGAGACCGTGATCGAGGTCGGCAGCATGCCGGAGGTCCGCACCCGGCTGCAGGAGACCGGGGCGCAGGCGCCGGGCGCGCGCACCTTCGAGGCCCAGCTCGACGACGGCAGCTGGCTGCATATCAGCGAGCGCCGCACCAAGGACGGCGGCTACGTCTCGGTCGGCACCGACATCACCCGCATCAAGGAGCACGAGCAGAAGCTGGTCGACAACGACTTGCGCCTGCGCGCCAACGTGCTCGACCTCAAGCGGTCGCAAGGACGAACTGGCCGATCTCGCCGAAAAATACTCGCAGGAAAAGACCCGCGCCGAGGAAGCCAACCAGGCCAAGTCGAAATTCCTCGCCAATATGAGCCACGAATTGCGCACGCCGCTCAACGCCATCATCGGCTTCTCCGAGATCATGGGCTAGCGGCATGTTCGGCGTGCTCGGCTCCGACAAGTATCAGGAGTACTGCCACGACATCCTGACGTCGGGAAAATACCTGCTCGAAGTCATCAACGACATCCTCGACATGTCGAAGATCGAGGCCGGCCGCATGAAGCTCGACATGGAGCCGCTCGACCTGTCGAGCATCCTGGCGGAGTCGGTGCGCGTGGTCTCGGGCCGCGCCGAGGACAAGCAGCTGACGCTGGACGCCGATATCGAAAGCACCATCTCGGTGGTGGCCGACCGCCGCGCGGTCAAGCAGATCATCGTCAATCTGCTGTCCAACGCGGTGAAGTTCACGCCCGACGACGGCCGGGTCACCGTGCGCGGCCAGGTGCTCAGCGACTCAGTCGTGCTCGTGATCGCCGACACCGGGATCGGCATCGCGCCGGATTCGCTGCGCCGGCTCGGCAAGCCGTTCGAGCAGGTCGAGAGCCAGCTCACCAAGACCTATCAGGGCTCGGGCCTCGGGCTCGCCATCGCGCGCTCGCTGACCAATCTGCACGGCGGAACGATGCGGCTGCGCTCGAAACTCGGCGCCGGCACCGTGGTGCGCATCAGCTGCCGCGCCGCCCGCAACCGCCGAAGGCTCGTCGCGGCGGCGTAGTCGTCATTGCGAGCGCAGCGAAGCAATCCATCGTGCGGCAAAGCAAAGTGTGGATTGCTTCGTCGCAAGTCGCTCCTCGCAATGACGGATAGTGACGGCCCTACTCCAGCGTCGGCGCGACTTCGCGCGCGACCTGCACCAGGGCTGCGATCAGCGGCGTCATCGGATCGCGCTGCGGGATCACGAGGCCGATGCTGTAATTGACGACGGGATCGACGATCGGAATGCAGCGGACGGTGTCCGCCAGCCCCAGCGTCTCCGCGAGCTTCGCCGGCATCACGCTGGCCCAGCGCCCGGTCTTGACGTGGGTGTAGAGCACCAGCAGCGAGTTCGACGTCAGCGTCGGCGTCGCCTCGGCGCCGACCGATTTCAGCGCGCGGTCGATGATGCGGCGGTTCTGCATGTCCGGCGTCAGCAGGCACAGCGGCACCTGGCCGACTTCCTTCCAGGTCACCTGCTTGCGGTCGCCGAACATGGCATCGGGCGCCGTCAGCAGCCGATAGCTCTCGTTGTAGAGCGGAATGGTGCGAACCTTGCCGATCGGCTCGTTCTCGATATAGGTCAGCCCGGCATCGACCTCGAGATTTTCCAGGAGCCCGAGCACGTCGGCCGAGGTGCAGGACCGGATCTGAAAGCGCACGTCGGGATGTCGGGCGCGGAACGGCGTCGTCAGCGGCGCCACCATGCCGAGCACGGTCGGGATCGCCGCGATCCTGATCTCGCCGGACAGCTTGTCCTTGAGGCTGTTGATCTCCTGCCGCATCGCGCGGGTGTCGCCGACGATCCGCCGCGCCCAGTCCAGCGTCCGTTCGCCCTCGGGCGTAAAACCCTGGAAGCGCGAGCCGCGCTGCACCAGCATGACGCCGAGGATTTCCTCGAGCTGCTTGAGGCTGGTCGACATCGTCGGCTGCGTCACGCCGCAGGCCTCCGCCGCCCGCCCGAAATGCCGCTCCTTGGCCAGCGCCAGCAGAAGTTCAAGTTTGTCGATCAAGAAAGGCCCCAAAAGCTAGTCGTTAACCCGTCGTCTGACACTCACAAATACCACGGCGGACGCACGACCTATACGCGAAAAACCGCGGCCGATGCGCGCTGTTTTCGCATTCATTGGGATTTCAAATCGCCCTATTTTACAAGCATATTGATCGGCTTTCCGTATCGCAGCATGAGACAGCTTTATTGATATCTGGAGCAATTCCAATTCTCATCGGAGGGCACATAACCCTCTGATCGAGAACGCGGATGACATCGGCCTACGAACCCTGGAATGAAGCGCGCGGCGCCGAGATCATCGCCGAACACGACAAGCTCGAGGGCGCGACGCTGGTGATCCTGCACGCGCTGCAGGAAGCGTTCGGCTACGTGCCGGAGCCCGCCATTCCGATGATCGCGTCAGCGCTCAACCTGTCGCGCGCCGAGGTGCATGGCGTGTTCACCTTCTACCACGATTTCCGCCACGAACCCGCCGGCCGCCATGTGCTGAAACTGTGCCGCGCCGAAGCCTGCCAGGCCGCGGGCGGCGACGCGCTCGCTGCGCGCGCGGAAGCCAAACTCGGCATTGCGCTCGGCAATACCACGGCCGATGCGCGGGTGACGCTGGAGCCGATCTACTGCCTCGGGCTCTGCGCCACCGCGCCGTCGGCGATGCTGGATGGCCGCGTCGTCGGACGGCTGGATGAAGCGCGGATCGATGCGCTGGTGGCGGAGGCACAGCGATGATGCGGATTTTCGTTTCACGCGATGCGGGCGCGGTCGCCGTCGGCGCCGACGAAGTCGCACTGGCGCTCGACGCAAGCCGCCGGCAAGCGCGGCATCGCGATCGAGATCGTCAGGACCGGTTCGCGCGGGCTCTATTGGCTGGAGCCGATGGTCGAAGTCGCAACCCCGAACGGCCGCGTCGCGTTCGGCCCGGTGACCACGGCCGACGTGTCGTCCGTGCTCGATGCGATGGCCGCAGACGGCCCGCATCCGCTGCGGCTTGGTGTCACGGACGAGATTCCCTGGCTGAAGCGGCAGACCCGCCTGACCTTCGCGCGCTGCGGCGTGATCGATCCGCGCTCGGTCGAGGACTACCGCGCCCATGACGGCTACAAGGGCCTCGAGCGGGCGCTGACGCTGACCTCGGACGCGATCCTCGCCGACGTCACCACGTCCGGCTTGCGCGGCCGTGGCGGCGCCGGCTTCCCGACCGGCATCAAGTGGAAGACGGTGGCGCAGACCAGCGCCGACCGCAAATACATCGTCTGCAACGCCGACGAAGGCGACAGCGGCACGTTTGCCGACCGCATGATCATGGAAGGCGATCCCTTCGTGGTGATCGAGGGCATGACGATCGCGGGCATCGCGGTCGGCGCCACCAAAGGCTACATCTACATCCGCTCGGAATATCCGCATGCGGTCGCGGCGATGAACGCGGCGATCCAGGCGGCCCGAAGCGGCGGCTATCTCGGCGCCCGCATCGGCGGCTCCGCCCACAGCTTCGATCTCGAAGTCCGGGTCGGCGCCGGCGCCTATGTCTGCGGCGAGGAGACCTCGCTGCTGGAAAGCCTCGAAGGCCGCCGCGGCATCGTCCGCGCCAAGCCGCCGCTGCCGGCGCATAAGGGCCTGTTCGGCAAGCCCACCGTGATCAACAACGTGCTGTCGTTCGCGGCGATCCCCTTCATCCTCGCCGGCGGCGCCAAGGCCTATGCCGACTTCGGCATGGGCCGTTCGCGCGGCACGATGCCGATCCAGCTCGCCGGCAACATCAGGCATGGCGGACTGTTCGAAACCGCTTTCGGCGTCACGCTCGGCGAACTGATCGACGATATCGGCGGCGGCACCGCGAGTGGCCGCCCGGTGCGCGCCGTGCAGGTCGGCGGACCGCTCGGCGCGTACTTTCCCCGCGCGCTGTTCGACACGCCGTTCGACTACGAGGCCTTCGCCGCGCGCGACGGCCTGATCGGCCATGGCGGCATCGTCGTGTTCGACGACAGCGTCGATATGGCGAAGCAGGCGCGCTTCGCGATGGAATTCTGCGCCATCGAATCCTGCGGCAAGTGCACGCCATGCCGGATCGGCTCGACCCGCGGCGTCGAGACCATCGACAAGATCCGCCGCGGCGAACGCGTCGGCGAGAACATCGCCGTGGTCGAAGACCTCTGCAACACCATGAAATTCGGCTCGCTCTGCGCGCTCGGCGGCTTCACGCCCTACCCCGTGATGAGCGCGCTGAAACATTTCCGGGAAGATTTCGGCCCGGCGCCGACGCGCCTTCAGGCCGCGGAATAGGAGATCGCCATGTCGCTGATCCAGGAAACCGATTTCGGAACGCCGCGCTCGAAATCCGAGACGATGGTCACGCTCACCATCGATGGCCAGAGCGTCACGGTGCCCGAGGGCACCTCGATCATGCGCGCGGCGATGGAAGCCGGCACGCAGATCCCAAAACTCTGCGCCACCGACATGGTCGACGCCTTCGGCTCCTGCCGGCTCTGCCTGATCGAGATCGAGGGCCGCGCCGGCACGCCGGCCTCCTGCACCACGCCGGCGATGAACGGCCTCGTGGTCCACACCCAGACCGAGCGGCTGAAGAAGCTGCGCAAGGGCGTGATGGAGCTCTACATCTCCGACCACCCGCTGGACTGCCTGACCTGCGCCGCCAATGGCGATTGCGAATTGCAGGACATGGCCGGCGCGGTCGGCCTGCGCGACGTGCGCTACGGCTATGAGGGCGAGAACCACGTGTTCGCCAAATCGCATGGCTGCGCCAACGACGCCTGGATGCCGAAGGACGAATCCAATCCCTATTTCACCTACGATCCCTCGAAGTGCATCGTCTGCTCGCGCTGCGTCCGCGCCTGCGAGGAAGTGCAAGGCACCTTCGCGCTGACCATTTCCGGCCGCGGTTTCGACAGCCGGGTGTCGCCCGGCATGAGCGAGAGTTTTCTCGGCTCCGAATGCGTCTCCTGCGGCGCCTGCGTGCAGGCCTGCCCGACCGCGACGCTGACCGAAAAATCCGTGATCGAGATCGGCCAGCCCGAGCATTCGGTGGTCACGACCTGCGCCTATTGCGGCGTCGGCTGCACCTTCAAGGCGGAAATGCGCGGCGAGGAAGTCGTGCGCATGGTGCCGTACAAGGACGGCAAGGCCAATCGCGGCCATTCCTGCGTCAAGGGCCGCTTCGCCTGGGGCTACACCACCCACAAGGAGCGCATCCTCAAGCCGATGATCCGCGACGACATCGCCGATCCCTGGCGCGAAGTGTCGTGGGACGAAGCCTTCAACTTCGCCGCCGCCAAGTTCAAGGGCATCCAGGCAGAAATACGGCCGCGACGCCGTCGGCGGCATCACCTCGTCGCGCTGCACCAATGAAGAAATGTATCTGGTGCAGAAGCTGATCCGCGGCGGCTTCGGCAACAACAATGTCGATACCTGCGCCCGCGTCTGCCATTCGCCGACCGGCTACGGCCTGTCGACCACGTTCGGCACCTCGGCCGGCACCCAGGATTTCGACTCGGTCGAGCATACCGACGTCGTCATGATCATCGGCGCCAATCCGGCCGCCGCGCATCCGGTGTTCGCCTCGCGCCTGAAGAAGCGGCTGCGCCAGGGCGCCAAGCTGATCGTGGTCGATCCGCGCCGCACCGAAATGGTGGAAGGGCCGCATCTCAAGGCGCTGCATCTGCCGCTGATGCCCGGCACCAACGTCGCCGTGCTCACCGCGCTGGCCCATGTCATCGTCACCGAAGGCCTGGTCGACGAAGCCTTCGTGCGCGAGCGCTGCGACTGGAGCGAGTTCGAGGAATGGGCGACCTTCGTCGCGCTGCCGAAGAACAGCCCGGAAGCCACCGCGATCATGACCGGCGTCGATCCCGAAGGAGCTGCGCGAAGCGGCGCGGCTGTTCGCCACCGGCGGCAACGGCGCGATCTATTACGGGCTCGGCGTCACCGAGCACAGCCAGGGCTCGACCACCGTGATCGCGATCGCCAACCTCGCGATGGCGACCGGCAATATCGGCCGTCCCGGCGTCGGCGTGAACCCGCTGCGCGGCCAGAACAACGTGCAGGGCTCCTGCGACATGGGCTCGTTCCCGCACGAGCTGCCCGGCTATCGCCACATCTCGGGCGATGCGGTGCGCGACCAGTTCGAGGCGATGTGGAACGTCAAGCTCAACCCGGAACCGGGCCTGCGCATTCCCAACATGTTCGACGCCGCGATCGAAGGCACCTTCATGGGACTCTACGTGCAGGGCGAGGACATCCTGCAGTCCGATCCCAACACCAAGCATGTGGTGGCGGCGCTGTCGGCGATGGAATGCGTCATCGTCCACGACCTCTTCCTGAACGAGACCGCGAACTACGCCCATGTGTTCCTGCCGGGATCGACCTTCCTGGAGAAGGACGGCACCTTCACCAATGCCGAGCGCCGCATCCAGCGCGTCCGCAAGGTGATGACGCCGCGCAACGGCCTGGACGACTGGGAAGTCACCATCGGCTTCGCCAAGGCGATGGGCTACGAGATGCACTACGATCATCCCTCCGAGATCATGGACGAGATCGCGGCGCTGACGCCGACCTTTGCCGGCGTCTCCTACGCCAAGCTCGACGAACTCGGCTCGGTGCAGTGGCCCTGCAACGAGAAGGCGCCGGAGGGCACGCCGGTGATGCATATCGACGGCTTCGTCCGCGGCAAGGGCAAGTTCGTCATCACCGAATACATCCCGACCGACGAGCGCACCGGTCCGCGCTATCCGCTGCTGCTGACCACGGGCCGCATCCTCAGCCAGTACAATGTCGGCGCGCAGACCCGCCGCACCGAGAACGTGGTCTGGCACGGCGAGGACCGGCTCGAAATCCATCCGCACGACGCCGAGCAGCGCGGCGTGCGCGACGGCGACTGGGTGCGGCTCAAGAGCCGCGCCGGCGAGACCACGTTGCGCGCGCAGATCACCGACCGCGTCGCGCCGGGCGTCGTCTACACCACGTTCCACCACCCGGACACGCAGGCCAACGTCATCACCACGGAGTATTCGGACTGGGCCACCAACTGCCCGGAATACAAGGTCACGGCGGTGCAGATCTCGCCGTCGAACGGCCCGTCCGACTGGCAGAAGGCCTATGACGAGCAGGCCCGCCACTCGCGCCGCATCGCGCCGGCGGAAGCGGCGGAGTAGCGCATGCACGACCCGGTTCCAACAGTCGATCGGCAGGTCTGGCGCGACGGCAGTTGCCTCAGCGAGGGCGCGCGCCAGATCCCGGAGGAGACCGCGCTGGCGCTGACCTATAATGGCGGCACCTACGCCGTGATGATGGGCACGCCGCAGAACCTGCGGGATTTCGCCATCGGCTTCAGCCTCAGCGAAGGCATCGTGCACTCGCCCGACGAGATCGATTCGCTCGACATCGTCGAACTCGACGACGGCATCGAGTTGCGGATGTGGCTGGCGCCAGCCAGGGCCGCCGAGCTCAACGAGCGGCGGCGGCATATCGCCGGCCCCACCGGCTGCGGCATCTGCGGCATCGACTCGATCGCCGAGGCCATTCGGCCCGCCGCGATCGTTGCCGGGGGCCGCTCGTTCTCGCCGCGCGAGATCATGACGGCGATGGCGAGCATTGCCCCGCTGCAGGCGATCAACATCGAGACCCGCGCGGTGCATGCCGCGGCGTTCTGGACGCCGGCGCGCGGCATCGTCGCCCTGCGCGAGGATGTCGGCCGTCACAATGCGCTCGACAAGCTCGCCGGCGCGCTGGCGCAGGCAAAGATTTCGGCCGCCGAAGGCATGGTGCTGCTGACCAGCCGGGTCTCGGTCGAGATGGTGCAGAAGACGGCGGCGATCGGCGCGCCGCTGATGGTCGCGGTCTCCGCGCCGACCGCGCTCGCGGTCCGGATGGCGGATGCCGCCGGCATCACGCTCGCCGCCATCGCGCGGTCCGACGGGTTTGAAATCTTCACGCATCCGGGGCGGATCGTCGCGGAAATCTGCGCCAAAGAGGCCGCCCATGTCGCCTGACCGCCTGATCTACATGGCCAACCAGATCGGCAAGTTCTTCCAGAGCCAGGGCCACGACAAGGCCGTGCCTGGTATCGCCGACCACATCAAGAAATTCTGGGACCCGCGGATGCGCAAGGCGATTTTCGCGCATCTCGACGCCGGCGGCGCCGGCCTCGACCCCAACGTGCGCGACGCGCTCGAGACGCTGAAAAAGGCGTAATCCGCCGGGCGCCCCGTAAAAATACCGAACGGCAACCCGTGATTGCCAACGGGCCCAATTGCGTCGAAAAGCCGCTGATTTGCAGGATCGGCAAGCGAACATTGCCTTGCGCGACCGCCCCGGCACAATTATTTGTGGCCGATCCAATCCCGGCCAACCGGCCAGGCCTTGCGGCATCGCGCGCATGACTGTCTGGCAGCTAGCAATTCTCGACTAATCTTGCCCGGCCCCAATCGGGGTTTTTTAACCGGTGGATGCGATTCTCGCCCCATCCATCCGTCCCGCGTCATGTCCGTTGGAAGCCGCGTGCGCACGCAACATCCCTGAGCGAGCCGAGTTACCGTTACAATGCCAGGCAAGACAGACACATCCGACGATCACGACGACATCATGTATCCGTCCACCGTGCCCTTCATCCTGCTGCACGTCAGCAGCATTGCCGCATTCTGGACCGGCATCACCTGGCAGGCGGTTGCGATCGGCGTGACGCTGTATTGGCTGCGCATGTTCGCCATCACGGCGGGCTATCATCGGTATTTCTCGCACCGCGCCTATTCGACCAGCCGGCTGTTTCAGTTCGTGCTCGCGTTCCTCGCGCAAAGCACCGTGCAAAAAAGCGTGCTGTGGTGGGCCGCCAAACATCGCCACCATCATCTGCATTCCGATACGCCAGAGGACGTGCATTCGCCGCGCCACAAGGGCTTCTTCTACAGCCATGTCGGCTGGATTTTTTACCGGCAGCACGACCTGACCGATCTGGTCAAGGTGGCGGACTTCTCTGCGTTTCCGGAATTGCGGTGGCTGCACCGGTTCGAGCAACTGCCGGCGGTGATCCTGGCCGTGCTCTGTTTTCTGATCGCGGGATGGTCCGGCCTCGTGGTCGGTTTCGTCTGGAGCACGGTGCTGCTGTTTCACGCCACCTTCTGCATCAATTCGCTGGCGCATGTTCACGGCCGCAAGCGCTACGTCACCGGCGACGATTCCCGCAACAACTGGCTGGCTGGCGTTCTTCACCATGGGTGAAGGCTGGCACAACAACCATCACGCCTATCAGAGCAGCGCTCGCCAGGGTTTTAGGTGGTGGGAAATCGACGCTACTTTTTATATTCTGAAGGCGCTGTCTTTCGCGGGAATCGTCTGGGGCCTGAAGACCCCGCCCGTCGAAGTGCTGCGCAACGAACAGCGGCTCGGTTCGCGCGTCGTCAACCGCGCGGCCGAGCAACTCGCCGCACGTTTCAATCCCGAGCGGATTGCCCTTGCGATCTCGGCGGCGCTGCACGCTTCCGAACTGTCGGCCTTGCGCGAGGCGCTCGATTCTGCCCGGCATCAAACCGCCGACGTGCTGGCCTCACTGCATCCGGGCCGGATCCCCACCCGGGACGAATTGCTGGCGCAGGCCCAGGCCATGTTCGCGCGCACCCGCTCGCTCGATGAAATCGTCGATCGCGCGTATCAGCTGCTGCTGGGAGCGGTCGGTGCAAGGCTGGTTGCGGCGCAGGCGTAGGTGGGGCGCCGCATAGCGGCCCGTGCGTTCCTATTCGACTTTCAAACAGTCTGCTCTAAGTCCCGTCATCCTGAGGTGCGCTCAGCGGCGCAATTGCGCCGCAGACTTGCGCGCCTCGAAGGATGGACGGCCCGGCCTGTGCCGATTCATCCTTCGAGGCTCGCCCAGCGGCGCAGTGCGCCGCAAGGCTCGCGCCTCAGGATGACGGATAACGAAAACAAGGCTTAGCGTTCCCGCGATGCATTGCGCCCGTCGGGGAAGGCCGCCTCAATCGGCGTCGGTGATTTTTCCCTTACCGGTACAGGCCACACATTTGACCGGATAGATTCTGCGGCTGGCCAGCACGGGTTGCTTCACCACGGGGAAGCCGGTTCCCTTGCAGGCTGGGCACGTATGCTCCTTGATTTTCTGTGTCATGGTTTTCATGTGAGCAGGACCTCTTTCAGGCGGGATGCCGCCAATATGCGCGCTGGCGACGCCAGGTTTCTGGTCAATATTGCTCATCTTGTACGAAATTATACAAGCTAAGACGCCGCCGGCGGGGGCGACGGAATGAGCCCGTAGCGCAGCATGGTCGCCTTCATTTTTGCCGGATCGGGCGCGCCGCCGGACAGCAGCGCGGCCATCTCCTTGAAATAGGACGGCCCCAGGACACCGGGCGTCAGCGTGCACAGGCAGGATGCGGGTGCTGTGGTGCGGTTGGTAAAACCGTGAACGACGCCGCGTTTGATGAAGACGCTTTCGCCTGGAGCGACGTCGATGTCCTTGCCGCCGACATTCCAGGTCGTCGTTCCCGTCAGGCCATAGATGATTTCGTCCCAGCTCTCGTGATAATGCGGCACCGGCATGCGGGCGTTCGGCTGCAGCGTCATCTCGAACATGTCGAGACTGCCGCCGGTGTCATCCTTGCTGTGCAGGAATTTGAGCTGCAGCGAGCCCATGCTGATCAGTTCCGACATGCGTTATCTCCTCCACATCGCCGGCGATGCACGGCGTTCATCCTGAATGGTGTGCCCAGCCTATGATTGCCGTCAGCGTGACGCGACCCGTTTCCATCGGGACTCGATCTGGGCGTTGATGGTCTTGATGCGCGCCTCATGCGCCGCCCAATAGGCGCGGCTGGCGGCGACCGTGCCCTGTCGAAAACTGGCATAGACATCCCTGGGGCGGATCGGCGCCTTCGGCTTCGCCTCCGCTCGCGGCGTTACCGCGGCAGGCTTTGCAACCGGCGCGACCGGCTCGATCGCGGCAACAGCGCCCGGCGAAGCGAATGCAGAATTCATGGCGACCAGCCGGTTGCGAGCCCGGTTGCAGTAGATCTGCGAGCGCGGGGTCATGACCTCCTCGCCGTGACCGGCGCGGTATTTCATCAGCGCCTGGCAAAGGTCGCCGCCGGCCAGACGCCACGCCTTGCTGAGATAGATCACGCCGTAATGGATGTTGATCTCCAGCTCCGCCAGCTCAGCGAGGTTGCCGCGAAACCCCAGCATTTTGGCGGTCTCGGGCCTGACCTGCATCACGCCGATTTCGCCTACGCTGCCGACAACGCTGGAGTCGTACCGGCTTTCCACAAACACCACCGCCTCGGCGATATCAGCCGGCAACTTCGTCGCGGCGATCTCCCGCTCGATGATCGCCCGGATAGCGGCGCGGGCCGGAAATCTTTCGGAAGCCGAGCTGGCAGGCGCATCGATGGTCGCCGGGATGGCCGACGTTGTCTCATCCGCCGTGCCGCGATCCGGTGTGCCGGCGCCGGCGTGAAGCGGAGCCAAAGCCAGCGACAATGCAACCGCAACGCAATGCGTCGCGCGCGAGGTCCAAAACCGGAATTTTTGGCGTGGGAACATTCAAATTTGATAGGTGATCGGCGTTAACAAAATTTGGCGCGGCGCGGGAAGCGCGACTGCAACCCGATGTAGCACTTTCCGGATGGTAAACACAGGGGCGGTGTTGGCCCCTCTGCCCATCCTTCGATCATCCCCAAATGAACCAGGCCAGAGCTGCCAGGATCAGGAGGCACAAGAGTCCGCCGAGAGCCAAACGACCAATCTTATGCAGCGTCGAAATTTGAGAGGGATCGCGGTCCGGCTGCCGGTCCAGCCACCGTCGGAACAAACGCAGCGGCCAGCCAAACACCCATCCAAGAACGTGGAGAAGAAATTCAAGAAGCTGCAATGTCATTCCATCGCGTTAGCTCGTAGCTCGCAGGATGGGTTGAGCTCTTAGCGAAACCCATCTATTGCGCGACAAAGGTGACGGGTTTCGCAAAGAGCTCAACCCCTCCTACGGCCGATTTTGTGGTTAGCAGTGTCCTAATTCGATTTCTTTGAAAAAATTGGGCCGAATTGTCGTTAGGTTACTAACGAGGCCTTAAAACCGCGCGGCCCATCATGCCCCTATGCAAACGCGCGGTGCCACCCGTTTCAATGTGCTGGGAGCCGGAACAATCGAGTTCGACGGCGACGAGATCGATTGCGTGGTCCGCGACATGTCCATCATGGGTGCGGCGCTCGAGGTGCCGAGCTCCAGAAGCATACCGGACCATTTCACATTGGCACTTCGCGCCGACAGGCAACGGATACCCTGCCACATTGTCTGGCGCAAAGAAGGACGGATGGGCGTGGCGTTCGATTGGATCGGCTGAAGTGCCCGTAGGATGGGTGGAGCCAACGGGTCGCGCGAATGCGCGCCCGATGACAGGCTCCGCGATACCCATCGCTTGCATGTTGCGAAGATGATGGGTTTCGCGAAGCGCTCAACCCACCCTACACACTGGGCGAAGGTGATGAGTTTCGCGAGGAGCTCAACCCTACGCGCTACCCCACAACCTCCCGAAACACCCTTCGCACCTCGGCCTGCGTCTCGCGTACCCGCGCCTCCAGCGTCGAGAAATCCGGGGTGTCGCCGGCGCGCGCCATCACGCGCAGCAGGTTCTCGCCCGAGGTTTCCGGGTTGAATTTTTCGGTGACGCAGAGCCGCAGGATCTGCGTCAGGTCGTGATAGAGCCGCGCCGCGGAGCGCAGCACTTCGGCTTCGGCTTGCGGCAGCACGCCGATCGCGCGGCGTTGTCGAGCACCTGCAGCGTCGAGACGCTGAGGATGTCGGGTTTTTCCGCGGCATGAACGAGCTGCAGATATTGCGCGATGAAATCGATGTCGACGAGGCCGCCGGCGGCGAGTTTCAGGTCCCAGATATCGGCCTCGCCCTTTTCCAGCGCGATCGCCTGGCGCATGTCGGCGACGTCGCCGGCGGTGCTTGCGGGATCGCGCGGCCGCGTCAGCACGCTGCGGATGATGTCCTCGATCTTCTTGCGGAACGCAGGCGATGCCGAGATCACCCGCGCCCGCGTCAGCGCCATGTGCTCCCAGGTCCAGGCCTCGCGCTCCTGATAGTCGGCAAAGGAATCGATCCGTGAGGCCACCGGCCCGGCGCGGCCCGACGGGCGCAGCCGCATGTCGACGTCGTAGAGCACGCCGTAATTGGTCCGCGTCGTGAAGGCCGAGATCAGCCGCTGGGTCAGGCGCGCAAAATATTGCGCGCCGTGCAGCGACCGCTCGCCGTCGGAATCCGGTTTATCCTCGTCGAAATCATAGAGCAGGATCAGATCGAGATCGGACGACGCCGTCATCTCGCGGCTGCCGAGCCGGCCCATCGCGAGGATCGCGGTCTCCTGCCCCTTGATCCGGCCGTATTGCGCGGCGAACTGGTCGGTGACGAGGCCATGCACGGTGTGGACGATGCCCTCGGCGACGTCGGCAAAGGCGGTGCTGGCCTGCTGCGCCGACACCGTGCCGGAGAGAATGCGCGTGCCGATCAGGAACAGGCTTTCCTGGCCGAACAGACGCAGGCGGTCGAGAAAGTCTTCGTAGGAAGCCGCGTCCTTCAGCGTGCCGGCGAGCCGCGCCGACAATTCCTTCTGGTCCGGCATCGCGCCGAAGAAGCGCGGGTCGATCAGCCCGTCCATGATCTGCGGCTGCCGCGCCAGCATGTCGCCGAGCCGCGGCGCGGCGCCGAGGATCAGCGCCACCAGCGCCACCAGTTCGCGGTTCTGGCTCGAGCAGCGAGATCAGCCGCCCGCCGCGCTGCAACGCGCCGAGGAAACGGTCGAACGCGGTGACGGCATCATCGGGGTCTTCGGCATGCGCCAGACCATCGATCAGGCCGGGCATGAATTCGACGAACGCGCTCCTGGTCGCCTCGTTGCGGAGCACGCGATAGTCGCCCGCCATCCATTGCTGCAACGGTCTCGGCGACCGCGATCGGCTTCTTGAAGCCGAGCGTGGCCAGATGCTCGAGCAGCCGCGGATCCTCGGGGCCGGCGCCGTAATTGACGTCAGGCAGTTTCGCCGTGCCGGTCGGGTCGCCCTCGAACAGCTTTTCGTAGTGGCCCTGCACGATGTTGAGGTGACCGAGCAGATCCTTCGCAAAGGCCGCGCGGCTCTCATAGCCGAAGAAATGCGCAAAGCGCTCCACGGCTTCGGCGTCGTCCGGCAGCGCATGGGTCTGCTCGTCGGCGATCATCTGCAGCCGATGCTCGACCCGGCGCAGGAATTCGTAGGCCGCGGTCAGTTCTTCGAGCGCCTGGAAGGTGATCCAGTTGCTGGTCGCCAGCACCTGCAACGCCTGCAGCGTCGGCCGCACCCGCAATTCCGGATGCCGGCCGCCGGCGATCAATTGCTGGGTCTGGGCGAAGAACTCGATCTCGCGGATGCCGCCGCGGCCGACCTTGACGTTGTGGCCTTCGACCGCGATCTCGCTCTGGCCGCGATAGGTCTGCATCTGCCGCTTCATGTCGTGGACGTCGGCAAGCGCTGCGAAGTCGAGATGCTTGCGCCAGACGAACGGCGAGAGCTCGGCGACCAGCGCCTCGCCGGCCCTGGCGTCGCCGGCGCAGGGCCGCGCCTTGATCATCGCGGCGCGTTCCCAGGTCCGCCCTTCCCGCTCGTAATAATGCAGCGCCGCCTCGATCGACATCGCCACCTGCGTCGAGGCCGGATCGGGCCGCAGGCGCAGATCGACGCGGAACACGTAGCCGTCGCCGGAGCGCTGCTGCAGCAGCCGCGCCAGCGCCTGCGTGACGCGCACGAAGAACGGCGCCGGCTCGATATCCGGCACCAGCGAGGTGGCGGCGGGATCGAAGAACACGATCAGGTCGATGTCGCTGGAATAGTTCAGTTCGCCCGCGCCCATCTTGCCCATCGCGAGCACGATCAGGCCGCAGCCGTCCTCGGGCCGGTCGTGCGTTCGAAGCCGTCATCCGGCCGCGCGCGACCTCCTGGCGCAACAGGAAGCGCAACGCCGCCTGCACCGAGGCTACCGCCAGATCGGTCAGCGCCGCCGTCACCCGCATCACCGGCCAGACCCCGCCGATGTCGCACAGCGCGATCATCAGCGCGGCCTCGGCCTTCATGCGGCGAAGCAGATGCATCACGTCGGCCTCGCCGGCCGCGGCGAAGACGTCGTGCGTGGTCGTTCTCGATCAGGGACGCAAGGTGCGACTCCGGGTCGCACGCCAGCACAGCGGATCAGCCGCGCGGCATCGGCGCGGACCAGATCGAACAGATAGGGCGAGAATTCCGCGATTCCGAGCAGGATCCGCCTGGCGGAGGGATACGCCAGCAGTTGATCGAGCGCAGCCGACTGCGCCGGCTCCAGTTCGGAAAGCCAGTCGCCAAAAATCTGTTCGGCATTGCCTGAAGCGGAGACATGCGGCCCGTCCGCGAAGCGCGCGGCGAGAACCTGTCCTTCCGCGTTGCCCGGCGCGGATGAATTCATGCCACCTTCTGTGGCACATCCTGCGTTTGAGCCGCAAGCCTGTCACCGGCGCCGCCAGCGCCGGGATCGCCAATGTCGCGACCAGCCCGGGATGCGAATCGCCGAGCCCGAGTTCGCCGCCATGCAGCGTCGCCACCGCCGAGGCCAGGCTGAGACCAAGGCCGGAACCGGGCAGGGTCCGGCTGGCTTCCAGCCGCACGAACCGCTCCACCGCGTGCTTGCGGTCGCCTTCGGGAATGCCGGGGCCATGGTCGGTGACGCTGAGCAGCATCTGGTCGCCCTCGCGCCGCGCCTCGATCAGGATCTCCTTCGATCCAGCCACGATCTTCGGATCCAGCGGCTGCACCGTAGCGTCCGGCTTGCCGTATTTGATCGCGTTCTCGACCAGATTGGCCAGCGCCTGGCTGATCAGCTCGCGGTTGCCGTGCAGCGCGCACCGGCGCGGTCTTGACGCGCAGCGTCATGCCGTCGTCTTCGGCCAGCGGCTCGTAGAGTTCGTGAATGCCCTTCGGCGACGTCGGCGGCGTCGAAATCGTCCATGTTGCCGCGCGCCTGCCCGGACTCGGCCCGCGCGATCATCAGCAGCGCGTTGAAGGTGCGGATCAGGCCGTCGGATTCCTCGATGGTGCGTTCCAGCGCGGCGCGGTACTCGGCCTCGCTGCCGGAGCTCGCCAGCGCCTCCTCGGCGCGGTTGCGCAGGCGCGTCAGCGGCGTCTTCAGGTCGTGGGCGATGTTGTCGGAGACTTCCTTCAGGCCCATCATCAGCGCCTCGATCCGCTCCAGCATGGCGTTGAGGTTTTCGGCGAGACGATCGAGTTCGTCGCCGCTGCGCCCGACCGGCAACCGGCCGGAGAGATCGCCGGCCATGATGCGCTGGGCGGTGCCGGTCATGGCATCGATCCGCCGCAGCACCCGCCGCGCCACGAAGATGCCGCCGCCGATGCCGAGCACGATGACGACCAGCAGCGACCATTGCGCGGCGTTGGCGACGATGCCGAACAGCCGCCGGCGCTCTTCGAGGTCGCGGCCGATCAGCAGCCGGAACCCGTTGCTGAGTTCCATGACGCGCACCAGCGCACGGTGATCCACCGTGTCCTGATCGTCGAGCCGCCGGTACGCGGTCTCCGACCAGCCCGACGAGGCCATCACGCCCGGCGCCAGCGAGCCGACATTGCCGCCGATCGCCGTTCCCGTCGGCGTGGTGACGAGATAGAGATTGGCGCCGGGCCGCAGCGCCCGGTTGCCGATCGTGAACGCCAGTCCGCGCAAGCCGCGCCGCTGATAGATGTCGTTGATCTCGCTGATCTCGGCATTGACCGTGGTCGTGATCTGCTCGGTGATCAGCCGTCGCGTATTCCAGGCGAAATAGCCGAGCAGCGACGCGGCAAACAGCGCAAACAGAAACAGATAGACCAGCGT
Organism: uncultured Alphaproteobacteria bacterium; assembly: GCA_963802535.1. GTDB lineage: Bacteria > Pseudomonadota > Alphaproteobacteria > Rhizobiales > Xanthobacteraceae > Bradyrhizobium. Next base: position 332,047 of record CAWDJI010000004.1, read on the forward strand.
CAGCCGGAACGCCGTGGTGCGGATCAGTTTACCGAATGCCGTCACGGATCATGTATCCGGCGCCGCGGATCGTGTGCAGCAAGGGCCGTTCAAAGCCCTTGTCGATCTTGGAGCGCAGCCGTGAAATGTGGACGTCGATGACGTTGGTCTGCGGATCGAAATGATAATCCCAGACGTTTTCCAACAGCATGGTGCGCGTCACCACCTGCCCGGCATGCTTCATCAGATATTCGAGCAGGCGAAATTCGCGCGGCTGCAGCGTCAGCTCGTCCTTGCCGCGGGCGACCCGATGCGAAAGCCGGTCGAGTTCGAGATCGCCGACCTTGTAGGTGGTCTCTTCCGCCGGACCGCCATGGCGCCGCGACAGCACTTCGACGCGCGCCAGCAGTTCGGCGAATGAATAGGGTTTTGGCAGATAGTCGTCGCCGCCGGCGCGCAGGCCCTTGATGCGGTCGTCGACCTGGCCGAGCGCGGAGAGGATCAACACCGGCGTGCGGTCGCCCTTCTCGCGCAGCGCACCGATCAGGGACAGGCCGTCGCGCTTCGGCAGCATGCGGTCGACCACCAGCACGTCATAGTCGCCGAAGTCGGCGAGCGACAGGCCTTCCTCGCCATCGCTGGCGAGATCGGCGACATAGCCGACTTCGCGGAACGCCTTGACCAGATAGTCGGCGGACTCGCGGTCGTCTTCGATGATCAGGATGCGCATTTGGGGGGCAGTTGCACTCAAATCAGTGGCTTTCTCTCACCATGGCGCGGGCCGCCCGCTGATGCAAGGCGACCCGGAACGCTCAAGATTATGTGAAAAAAGCGGGCGGTGAGACTGGGGGATCCCACCGCCCTTAGACCTTCCGACGGAGGGGGGCGAATTCCATCGAAAGGTAGCTGAAGGGAGCGAGCTTGTGACCCGCTCCCCGGAAGGAGCCGTCGGCGGGGGCGACTAATGCCGGCGAAACCCTCCATCTCGTATTTAACCCTTGGCCAGCGGCACTGCCACGAACCGCGACGAACCGCCGCTCTTCACGCGCATGAGAACGCTGTTCTTGTTGTCGCTGCGCGCGGTGTTGATCGCATCGCGAACATCGCCGGCGGTGGTGACGCTCTTGCCGGCCACTTCCAGGATCACGTCGCCTTCCTTGAAGCCGCGTTCGGCCGCGGCACTCTTCGGGTCGACTTCGGTGACCACGACGCCGTCCTTGCCGGCGCCGGCGACGCTGTTGGCGGGGGCGACCGTCATGCCGAGCTTCGGCACGTCGGTTCCCTTGTTGACGCTGGGCTTGTCGCCGTCGTCGATATTGGCCTTGGCCTCCACCGTGTTCGGCAACTGGCCGAGCGTGAGGTTGATGACCTTGTCCTGGCCCTTGTGCAGCACGTTGAGCTTGACGGCCGCGCCCGGCGCCAATCCGCCGATGGTGCGGGCGAGTTCGCGGGCATCCTTGACCGTCTCGCCGTTGACAGCGGTGATGACGTCACCGGATTCGATGCCGGCCTTGGCCGCCGGACCGTTGGCCTGCGGTTCCGCCACCAGCGCGCCTTCGGCCTTCTTCAGGCCGAGGCTGTCGGCGATATCAAGCGTCACCGGCTGGATCTGGACGCCGATCCAGCCGCGGCTGACCGAGCCCTTGTCCTTGAGCTGGGCGATCACGTTCTTCACGGTGGAGGCGGGAATCGAGAACGCGATGCCGACGCTGCCGCCGGACGGCGAGTAGATCGCGGTGTTGACGCCCATCACCTCGCCTGCGGTGTCGAACGCCGGGCCACCGGAGTTGCCCTTGTTCACGGGCGCGTCGATCTGGATGAAATCGTCATACGGACCGTTGCCGATGTCGCGGCCGGAGGCCGAGACGATGCCGGCGGTCACGGTGCCGCCGAGGCCGAACGGGTTACCGACCGCCAGCACCCAGTCGCCGATCCGCGGCTTGCTGTCGGAGAGTTTTGCGAACGGGAAGTCGGTGCGGCCGGCGACCTTGATCAGGGCTACGTCGGTGCGCGGATCGGTGCCGATCACCTTCGCGGTGTAGGTCTTGCCGTCGTCCATCGTGACTTCGACCTTGTCGGCGCCGTCGACGACGTGGTTGTTGGTCACGGCATAACCGTCAGCCGAGATGAAGAAGCCGGAACCCTGGCCGGTCACCTGGCCACGGCCGCCGCCGCGCGGACCACCGCGCATGCCGGGCGGCAAACCATCCGGTCCGCCGAAGCGGCGGAAGAAGCGCTCCATCGGCGAGCCCGGCTGGAACGGCAAGTCCTCGTCCTTGTTGGCGCCGTCGTCCTTGTCTGGCGACCTTCTCGGCGATGTTGACCTTGACCGAAATCACCGACGGCTTCACGCGCTCGACGATGTCGGCAAAGCCGATCGGCCGCTCGACCTTGCGGACTTCGGTGTTGACCTGCGCGTGCGCGGCGCTGGTGAAGACATCGACCGGGCCGGACGACGGACTGAAACCATAAAGGGCGACGCCGAGGCCGGCGACGACGGAAGCCATCAGCGCGAATTTGCGCGCGGACAACAGCGAGCGCCGGGGCGCGGCATAGGACGGAAGCGAAGAAAGGTCGACGGGACGTTCGGTCATGTTCAGAAATCTCCAGAGCCAAAAAGCGACGGTGCGGGGGGCCGCGCACCTGACAACGCCAAAGATGGGGTTTCGCGCCTTACAGCGCGCTGGCTAGGGAGTTAAACTTTTGTAATGGAGGGGGTTATGGCTGCGGCAGTTTAGCGCAGGCAATCAATGGCTTAGCCCGGGCAAAAAATGGGCTTTTGCGGGGCGAAACAACCCTCCCCGGCGCGCAACGCCGCCACCGGCGTGCACGCTCCGAACTCAAGCGAATGCGGGCGGCGAAGTGCAGGCAATGCGCCGCCTGTCGCCGTCGCCGCTCAGGCCTTCATGTTGAGCCGGCCGATGAAATCGCGCTTGCCCAGCGGCACGCCATTGGTGCGCAGGATGTCGTAGGCGGTGGTGGCGTGGAAATAGAAATTCGGCAGCGAGAACGACATCAAAAAGCCCTCCGCCGTGAACGGCAATTTGCGATCGCCGAGCGCGAAGATGACATCCTTGCCGCCGAGCGCGTTGACGGCCTCAGGCGTCCACGCCGACAAGGCCTCGCGCGCCTGCGCGACAAGGCCCTGTAACCCAGCGAAATCGTAAGGCGTCTTGGATGACGGCGGGGTGAACAGGCCATCGCGCACGCCCTCGATGGCGCCGCGCGAGTGCTGGACGACCGAGACGATCTGGAAACGGAGTGGGTGCATGTCCGGTGCGAGGCGTGCCTCGACGATGGTCTCGGGATCGATGCCCTTCTCGCGGAAATGCGCAAGGCCCTTGTCGAGAAAACCACCGACCGAGCCGAGGATCTGCAAATAGTTGGCCACGCTGGCGTCGTAGAGTGAAAGAGCCATCGGATTTCCCCTGTACAATGCTTGTTTTCAGTTAGCCCGAAGTCTTAGCGGAAACCGCGCCGCTTGCAATCGGTGGAAGCTCAGCCGGGCTTTCCGGCGCGGTTTGCCCATCGATCAGGCGCTCCAGCCTTGCTTCCTCCTCCGGGGTCAATGTCAGAACAGCCTCCTCCGACATCACGCGGCGCCGGTTGTAAGTCCACAGCGCCAATCCGCCACCCACCAGCGCCAAAGGCGGCAACAGCCACAGCAGCAGCGTATGCGGATTGAAGCGGGGTTTCAGCAGCACGAACTCGCCGTAGCGCGCCACCAGGAAATCGATCACCTGGTTGTCGCTGTCGCCGGCCGCGATCCGCTCGCGCACCAGCAGGCGCAGATCGCGCGCCAGCGGCGCCTCGGAATCGTCGATCGACTGGTTCTGGCACACCATGCAGCGCAGTTCGCGCGAAAGATCCCGCGCGCGCGCCTCCTTGCCCGGATCCGCCATGATCTCGTCGGGCTGCACGGCGTAGGCGGCGGGGCATCCCAGCATCAGGGCCACGGCAAAGGCGCAGGCAAGAAATGCTTTCAAGGGATCACTCCGCCGCCTGCAATGCGCGCGAGGCTTTCGCAGGTTTTGGCGCGCCGACACGCAAGCGCCGGTCCGACAGCGACAGCATGCCGCCGAACGCCATCAGCACCGGTCCCCACCAGATCAGCAGCACCAGCGGCTTGTGATAGATCCGCACCGCAATCGCGCCGTCGGCCGCGGTATCGCCGAGCGAGATATACAACTGGCTGGCGCCGCGCGTCAGCAGCGCGGCTTCCGTGGTCGAGGACCCCCGCGTGGTGAAATTGCGCTTCGACGGCGTCATCACGCTGAGCTTCTCGCCGTCGAGGCTGACCGTGAACTGCGCGATCATCTCGCGGAAATTCGGCCCCTGCCGCTGCGTGACGTCGTCGAGCCTCAATTGATAGCCGGCGATTCTCGCGACCTCATCCGGTTTCATCGAGCCGATATATTCGCTGTTCCAGGTGGTTTCGCAGACGATCCCGATCAGCGCCACGCCGACACCGGCATGGGCCAACGCCGTACCCCAGGTTGCCCGCGGCAGCCCGCGCGCACGTTGCAGCGAAATCGCGAACGGACCGCGGAACAAGGCCAGCCGCTCGGCGAGATCGCACAACGCGCCGGCGATGACCCAGATCGCAAGCCCGATCGCCAGCGGCGCAAACGTGCTGCCGCCAAGCGTCCAGGCGTATACCAGCGCAATCGCGATCAGCGCTGCAATGCCCGCGGCCATCAGCCGCTGCGCTGCGCCGAGCAAATCGCCGCGCTTCCACGCCAGCAATGGACCGAACGGCACCGCGAGCATCAGCGGTATGAACAGCGGCCCGAAGGTCAGGTTGAAGAAGGGCGCACCGACCGAAATCTTGTCGTTGGTCAAAACTTCCAGCGCCAGCGGATACAGCGTGCCGATGAAGACGGTGGCGCAGGCCGTGGTGAGGAACAGATTGTTCAGCACCAGCGCGCCCTCGCGCGAAATCGGCGCGAACAGCCCGCCCTGCTTCAAGGCGGAGGCGCGCCAGGCATACAGCGAAAGGCTGCCGCCGATGAAAAAGCAGAGGATCAACAGGATGAACACGCCGCGGGTCGGATCGGTCGCGAACGCATGCACCGACGTCAGCACGCCCGAGCGCACCAGGAAGGTGCCGAGCAGCGACAGCGAGAATGTCAGGATCGAGAGCAGGATGGTCCAGACTTTCAGCGCGTTGCGCTTTTCCATCACGACCGCGGAATGCAGCAGCGCGGTGCCGGCGAGCCACGGCATCAGCGAGGCATTCTCGACCGGGTCCCAGAACCACCAGCCGCCCCAGCCGAGTTCGTAATAGGCCCAGTACGACCCCATCGCGATGCCGAGCGTCAGGAAGATCCACGCCACCAGCGTCCACGGCCGCACCCAGCGCGCCCAGGCCGCATCGATCCGGCCCTCAAGCAGAGCTGCGACCGCAAACGAAAACGAAATCGAGAACCCGACATAGCCGAGATAGAGCATCGGCGGATGCACGGCGAGGCCAATGTCCTGCAGCACCGGATTGAGGTCGCGGCCCTCGATCGGCGGGTTGGCGATGCGCAGGAACGGATTCGAGGTCACCAGGATGAACAGATAGAAGGCGCCGGCGATCCAGGCCTGCACCGCCAGCACATAAGCGCGCAGCGACAGCGGCAGATTGTTGCCGAAGGCGGCGACCAGCCCGCCGAACAGCGCCAGGATCGACACCCACAGCAGCATCGATCCTTCGTGATTGCCCCAGACGCCGGTGATCTTGTAGAGCAGCGGCTTGGTCGAGTGCGAATTCTCGAACACGTTGGCGACGGAGAAATCCGAATTGACATGCAGCGTCACCAGCGCCGTGAACGACACCGCGACAAACAGCAATTGCGCCAGCGCCGTGGAGCGCGCGACGTTCATCAAGGCGACGTCGCGCATGCGCGCGCCGGCGATCGGCACGGTGGACTGGATCAATGCCAGCGCCAGCGCCAGCACCAGCGCGTAATGTCCGGCTTCGGCGATCACTTCGATGCCCCCTGCATTGGCTGCGCGGCTGACGCATTGGGTTTGCCGTAATCGTCCTTCCAGTGCCCCTGTTTCTTCAGGGCGTCGGCGACGTCCTTGGGCATGTAGGTCTCGTCATGCTTGGCCAAAACCGTATCGGCCTTGAACACGCCTGATGCATCGAGCGCGCCCTCGGCGATGACGCCCTGCCCCTCGCGGAACAGGTCCGGCAAAATTCCCTTGTAGGCGACAGGCAGAATCGCGCTGCCGTCGGCGACCGAAAAACTCACCGCCAGATTGTCGCCGCGCTTAAGCGACCCCGGCTGCACCAGGCCGCCGAGGCGAAAACGCTTTCCGGCAGGAATTTGTTTTTCCGCCGCCATCGACGGCGTCGAAAAGAACACGATGGAATCGCGCATGGCGTTCAGCACCAGCGCCGCCGCCAGTGCGAGCACCGCGAGCGAGCCGCCGATCATGGTCAAACGCCGCTGCTTGCGCGTCATGCGTGTCCTCTGGTCCTGCGCTCGATGGTCTCGATCATCCATCAAGCCCGAGATTCTTCAGTCCCTCATTGAGCTGGCGCAAGCGATCGGCATCATTGGCAACCGCCTGACGGGCGTCGATGAGCGCACTCACCGCCTTGTCGCGCTCGCCCATCACCATATAGGCCCGTACCAGCCGCAGCCATCCCTCGACGTCGTCGCCGTTCTGCTTCAGCCGGGTCGCGAGCCGATCGACCATGCCGCGGATCATCGCGCCTCGGTCGGCCTCGTTCATGTCCTTGGCGGCCGACATCGCCTCGTTCGACAACGCCGGTGCCGTCGGTGCCGACGGTTCGCCGACCCGCACCAATGCAGCCTCGACCAGCGGCCGCCACGGCGCATTTGGTGGCGCCTTGGCCAGCATCGCACGCCAGATCGAGGCCGCGTCGGGGTTGCGGCCGTCCTGCTCGGCGGCAAGGCCGAGGAAATAGTTTGCCTTGGGATCGTCGGCGCTTTGCGCCATCGCGCGCTCGAACTCGGCCTTGGCATCCGAGGTCACGACACCGCCGGCCGATCCCACCAGGGCTTCGCCGAGATCCGAGCGGCGCTCGGCGCTGTCGCCGTTATGGGTGATGGAATTGCGATAAGCGCGAACCGCGTCATCGTAACGGCCGAGCCGCGCCAGCACCGGCGCCAGCACGTTCCAGCCGCGGCCATCGGTCGGATTCTTCTCCAGATGCGCCTCGACCTGCGCCACCAGATTCTCCAGCGGCTGATTGGCGTCAACGGTTCGGGTGCGCGAGCTCAGCGGAAAATCGCCGAGTTGCGGCGATCCGAGCGCGAGATAGAGGGTTACGGCTGCGACCGGCAGTCCCACCAGCGCCAGGATGGCCGACGAACGGCGCAGTTTTGGGTTCGACTGCGCCGACAAATCGCGCTCGCCGTCCACGGCCGCCAGCAGGCGGCGGCCGATTTCGACGCGGGCGGCCTCAGCCTCGGACCCACCGATCAGGCCGGCGGCGACGTCACGGTCGATCTCGGCAAGCTGATCCGTGTAGACGACAGCCTCGCTGCCGCCCGGTTTGGACGCCGCGCCGCGGCTCAACGGCCAGAGCACGGCAAAGATCGCCGCGACCGTCATCAGCGCGAACACAAACCACAGCGTCATCAAGCGGTTCCCGGGCGGAACGGCGCGTTCGAAGGAAGCGCCGATGCGCCGCTTTACACCACGGGCGGCAAGCCCGGCAATTGACAATTACTGGATCGAGACGGGAGCGGAAAACCGTGATTTCCCGCAAGAATGACCGCCCGCCCTATCCGTTGCGTATCGCTTTACGCTCGGACGATTTGCGCTCGCCGGCGACGGCATTTTCGGCCGCCCTCGACATCAGCGAGGCATAGTCCTGGCCGAACAGGACCTCGCAGAAGCGGATCGCCGCCTTGACCTGCATCTGCCGGTAGGCGCGCGCCTTGGTGTCGCCACCGCGCAGCGCCTGCACCAGACCCTCGGTGGACTGCTCGACGTAGTGCTGGAGGTCGGAATAGGTCCGCAACGTCACCTCGTTGATCGCGAGTTCGCTGGCATAGGTGCGGCAGATCGCAACGAAATCGATCAATGCCGCGGTCTCTTCGACCTCGGACGCGTCGATCTTGGGCGCGGCCGCGATATCCTTGTCGGCGCGCTGGCGCAGGATGCGGCGGACCCGGCCTGGCACGCTGTCGATTTCCGATTGCAGCGAATTGGAGATGTCGGCGCGGATCGAGGTCAGTTGCTTTCCCCAGACGGAATCGTTGCGCAGGTCGAGTTCGGTGCGCAGGCCACGGACGCCGTCATGAAGGGTCTTCAGCTGTTCGGGGACATTGTCGAACTGGCTGCGCCTGATGTCGGTACGCAGGCAGGCTGCGAGGAAGGAGAGATCGTGCAGCGCGATGGTGACGGCAATGCCGTAAGGCGTGGCGGCCACGCGAATTTCATCGTCGGACGCGGCCATCTTGATGGCGAGGCGAATGATCTGCCAGGGGGCGGCCAGCCGCTGCATGATCAGCGACAGCGCGAACGGCAGCATTTGCGGCGTCTGAAGCGAGGGCACGTTGAGGGCTGCGGTCACCGAGATGATCTGGGAATCCGAGAACACCCGCAATTGGCTCGGCAGCCGGCTGCCAAGCGTGTCCATCGCTTCGCGCGCCCGCAGCACCGCACCGATCGACAACAAATCGTCGACGACATTGGGCGAGCCGATCCGGGTAAGCGATCGCTGCTTGTCGTCGCCCGGCACCGGGGTTCCGACCTTGGCGATGGCTTCGGCCACGGCGTGCTGGAATTTGCGGGACTGGGTCTCCAGTCCGGATGCGGTGCCGCTATGCCTGATCTCGGCCAGCGCCGTTTCGAATGCCTGGGTCTGATCGGGTGCCCCATCGCGGCTGAGCCATTGCCAGACCGGCAGCAGCGAGGTGCGCCGGATCTGTCCCGGCCGTGTCGGGAAATTGCTCTCGACCAGAAACGGTTCGATCGGGCGGAACAGCAGCCGCGCCGGATCGTCGGTCCGCGGCGGGGCCTCTTCGTCTTCCTCGGTGCCGCGCACGACCTTGCGCAATTGCTCGAGCACGAAGGTGGCAACCACGATGTCCTCGCCGCGCTCGATGGCACGCTCGAACTCCCGCATCAGCAGCGCCTGCGCCTGAGGCGGGAGCTGGGCGAGATAGTCCCTCAGCCTCTCGGTCGATGTCTGGCTCATGCGCCCGGTGTGCGTGTGTCGCGGACGGAAAGCGTCCCCACCGGTAATCATAAAAGTGTGCGCGTTAAGAAGTCGTTTAGGAATGATGAAATCGGAGGCTGCATGGCTCCGCCATCGGCCCGGGTCTTGGTGGACGCGGCGCTTACACTCCGGGCAACACCAATTCCGCCCGCAAGCCGCCGGTCGGGGCATCTCCCAGCGTCAGGCTGCCGCCATAGAGGGCGGCGAGATCGGTCACGATCGAAAGGCCGAGCCCCGACCCCGGCTTTAATTCATCGAGCCGCTGGCCCCGCCGTGCGACCTGGACCCGTTCGGCCGCCGACAGGCCGCGGCCGTCGTCATCGACCAGGATCCGCAGCCTCGGCCCGGCGCTCGGCTCCGCCGCCGGCTCCAGCAGCACCTCGATGAAAACCCGCGAGGCGGCCCATTTGCAGGCATTGTCGACCAGATTGCCGGCCATTTCCTCCAGATCCTGGCGTTCACCGCGGAACTTTGCCTGGGAATCGGCCTTGAGGTCGATGGCGATGTCGCGATCGCGGTGGATCTTTTCCATGGTCCGCCGCAACGCCTCCATCACGGGCGCGACCTCGGTGACGGTGCCGACGACGGTGACGCGCGCGGCGATGCGGGCGCGCTCCAGATGATGCGCCAGCTGGTCCCGCATCACGTCGGCCTGTTCCAGCACCTTGCTGGCAAAGGGATCGGCGCCGTGGGCGGCGGCTTCGTTGACGATCACGGACAGTGGCGTCTTGATGGCGTGGGCGAGGTTGCCGACATGGGTGCGGGCGCGCTCGACGATCTCCCTGTTGGCGTCGATCAGCGCATTGGTTTCGCGCGCCAATGGCGCGATCTCGACCGGAAACTCCCCCTCCAGCCGTTCGGCGCGGCCGGAACGGATGTCGGCGATCGATTCCGAAATGCGCTTGAGCGGCGCCAACCCGAAGCGGACCTGGAAGATCGTGGTCAGCAGCAGCACGATGCCGAGGGCGGCGAAGGTGCCGCCGAGGTAATAGTCGAAGCTGCGGGTCTCATCGAAAATCTCGCTGGCGTCGCCGGCGACGCTGACCAGGAATTTACCGTCGGCGCCGAGATCGACCGGGCGCTCGACCATGCGCAAATTCTGCCCCTCGGGACCGTCGACATAGCCGAGGCGGACGCCGGCCGCGGTCAGTTCGGCGCCATGCTCCTCGAGCTTTGGCAGCTTCTTGTCCCAGAGCGAGCGTGACGCCCGGGTCTCCCCCTTCTCGGTGTCGGTGCGCACGATCTGCCAGTACCAGCCGGACAGCGGCAGCTCGAACAGCGGCTCGCCGAGCGACTGGAACTGGTGGTCGGGCGGTTCGTCCGGGGTGGCGACTTCGGCGATCAGGGTGCGCAGATAGAGGTTGAGCCGGCGCTCGAAGGCGCGCTCGGTCGCGTCGCGATAGACCGACGACAGCACCACGCCTGTGATGACGAGGATGACCACCACCCACGCGGTCGCCGACAGGAACAACCGGGTGGCGAGCGAAGTGCCGCGCATCAGAACATGATCCCGCGCAAGGGAGGCCGGTTTCCGGAAAAGATCATGTTCGAACAAAAGGGTAAGCGCGTTACTTATTCAAGACCTTTAATCACGACCCTCGATCAAGCTCCTTGCGCCGGCGGCGTCAGCAAATAGCCGAGCCCGCGCACGGTCTGGATAATGTCAACGTCGAGCTTCTTGCGGATACGTCCAACAAACACCTCGATGGTGTTGGAATCGCGATCAAAGTCCTGATCGTAGAGATGCTCGACCAGCTCGGTGCGCGATACCACGCGCCCGGTGTGGTGCATCAGGTAGGCCAGCAGCCGATACTCGTGCGACGTCATCTTGATCGGGTTGCCGGCGACGCTGACCCGGCCAGTGCGGGTGTCCAGCGAGACCGGACCGCAGGTCAGTTCGGACTGGGCGTGACCGGTGGAGCGGCGCAGCAGCGCGCGGATCCGGGCCAGGATTTCCTCGAGGTGAAACGGCTTTGCGACATAGTCGTCGGCGCCGGCGTCGAAGCCTTGCACCTTGTCGCTCCAGCGGTCGCGCGCGGTCAGGATCAAGACCGGCATCGCGCGCCCGTTGCGGCGCCAGGCCTCCAGCACCGAGATGCCGTCCATCTTGGGCAGGCCGATGTCGAGCACGACGGCGTCGTAGGGCTCACTGTCGCCGAGGAAGTGCCCCTCCTCGCCGTCGAAGGCGCGATCGACCACATAGCCGGCATCCGTCAGTGCCGTCGTCAGCTGACGGTTGAGATCCGGATCGTCCTCAACAACGAGCAGGCGCAAGGAGGCCTCCAAAGGTGAGCTTCACAATATCAGGTACCATGATGAGGCTCACCGGCGTGAACGGGCTATGAACAGGGCAGACGGCCAATATTACTTTTTATCCATGGCGGCCTTCCATGGCGCGAGCGCACCCGCGAGCCGCTTGGCTCACGCCTAACATGTCGAATCGGACGACCCAAGAGGCTGGCGGGACGCGCCCGTGCAATGGGCCTACCATCGGCAATCAGACGAATATGTCAGTCGGCACCCAACGTCTTTGGGCGGTCGCTGCAGCCCAGCCCCCTTGCTCAGGTCCGGAAGAACGCGAACCAGAGCACGCCCAGGATCAGGACCGCGAGCCCGGTTGATACCGTCAAAAGCGCCAGCACCGAGGGGCCGGGTTCGGCCTGGCGGGCTTCGGTCGCGGTTTCGACAATCTGGCCATCTCGACGCGTTGCCATGGGGGACCTCATTTTTGCGTAAGTGCCTGTAATGCCAGCTATTGCCGTGACACCACCTGTCGAAAGCAACGCCTCATCGCAAATCATGTTCCGGATATTGGGACCCCCATTTGGCGCGGGTGGCCAAAAGGTCGCAGCCGAGGGCGGGAACAACCACGGTTAACGCCATTGTCAAATTCCCTGCCCATCATGTTTCAAACGACCTCCCCCGATGTTATTCTGGCCCCTTCGTCTTGTTGTTGCGTTTGTCGGAGTTTTCCCATGGCCCCCCGCGCCAACTGGAAAGGCTTTTTGCGCCTTTCGCTCGTGACCTGCCCGGTCGCCCTGTATCCGGCGACCTCGGATACCGAGAAGGTCTCGTTCAACCAGATCAACCGCAAGACCGGGCATCGCATCAAATACGCCAAGGTCGACGCCGACACCGGCGAGGAAGTCGCCAACGAAGACATCATGAAGGGCTACAAGGTCGACACCGACACCTATATCGAGGTGTCGAAGGAAGAGCTTGACGACCTGGCGCTGGAATCGACCCGCACCATCGAGATCGACGAGTTCGTGCCGCGGACCGACATCGACAGCCGTTATGTGATCCGCCCCTATTATCTGGTGCCGGACGGCAAGGTCGGCCACGACGCCTTTGCGGTGATCCGTGAAACGATCCGCACCATGAACAAGGTCGCGATCGGCCGCGTGGTGCTGACCAACCGCGAGCACATCATCGCGCTGGAGCCGCTCGACAACGGCCTGATGGGCACGCTGCTGCGCTACCCCTACGAGGTCCGCAGCGAAAAGGAATATTTCGACGACATCCAGGACGTGAAGATCACCAAGGACATGCTGGATCTCGCAAAACACATCGTCGAGCAGAAATCAGGCTCGTTCGAGCCGGAGCAGTTCGAGGACCGCTACGAGCAGGCGCTGATCGAACTGATCAACCAGAAGCGCAGCGGCATGAAGACGCCTGCGAAGGCGGCGCCGAAAACCGGCGGCAACGTCATCAATTTGATGGATGCGCTCAAGCGCAGCCTTGCCACCGGGAAACAGGCCGCTCCCGCCGCAAAGGATAGCGGCAAGGAAGCCGCCAAGGCCAAGGGCAAGAAGCCGCGCAAGGCGGCTAGCGGCCAGCGCGAAATGCTGTTGCCGATCTCTGGCAGCGGCAAGCGCGCGGTGAAGGAAACCGTCAAGGAAGCCCCGAAGAAGGCGGCAAAGCCGGTGCGCACGGCCGGCCGCGTCAAGAAGGCCGGCTAGTCCCCATCGCCGTCGCCACCGCTAAAATCCAGTTCGGGCCAATCTCCGCTACCGGACGATCGCTTCCGAAACATCAGGTCGATGAACAGGATGGCAACCAGCACCGCGGCGAACACACGCCACGGATATTGCTGGGCATAAGAGACGATTTGCGGGCCCCAGGTTCCAAATAAAGTCCCGAACAGCAGCTCTTGCATGCCCCTGCTGCCGGCCGGTCGTTATTTGAGCGAGGTGCTGACGGTTGCGAACTTGCCGCTGAGCGCGGTCCCGACACCATTGACCGATGCAACGATCACGATGGAGATGCCCATCGCAATCAGGCAATATTCGATCGCGGTCGCGCCGGACTCGTCATTGAAAAAATTCCTCAACAATCGGCGCATGAGAAAACTCCTGTCGACGCCAACGGGAATTCTTTCCGCTCCGCGCTCGAATTGAAACCCTAGATCGGAATGATTGACGTGGTTTTGACGAACAGGATGAACGATTGATTAAGCCGATCGAGCAGGCACCGGCCGCGCCCGGTATTCATACGGGACGAAAAATTTACGATCAATTCTGCGCTGCCCGCCCATGGTCGCCCGAATGGCGTCTTCCGGAGTGAACACAAATGCCCGCGCAGAAGCGTGAAACGGGAAAGAACTATATCGGCCTCTTGAGCGACGAGATCGACGAGCCGCGCGCCGAAATTCGGCCCGCCACCGACCGGCGCATGAAGGCTTATGTCCTCGGCCTGGTGGCGGCGATGTTCGGCCGTCGCGGCGAAGCGAGCTAGTTCCTGCGGTTTGATGCCGGCTCCAGCCTGTGCCGGCCGCCTGATATTGCAAATCAGACTGCTGAAGGAGCAAAACGCATAGCAGCACTTCGCTGAGAAAGCGCCGCCTGCGCTTTACCGGACCGGAAAATCCTGTTCCAACTGATGCAAATCGCCGGACCAAACCGGCTGGCAGCCAGGGGGAGAGACATGAAGCTCGGCACCGCGATTGCGGAAATCATGAAGCGCGAGGGCATCGAGATCCTCTGCGGCTATCCCGTCAACCATCTGATCGAATTTGCCGCCAATGCCGACATCCGCCCGATCATGGTGCGGCAGGAACGCATCGGCATCCACATGGCGGACGCCATCTCCCGCGTCACCTCGGGCCACTCGATCGGCGCGTTCTGCATGCAGCACGGGCCCGGCGCCGAAAACGCCATGGGCGGCGTGGCGCAATGTTACGGCGAATCCGTCCCCGTGCTGGTGCTGCCGATGGGCTATGCGCGCCGGCTCGCCAATATCGACCCGAACTTCAATTCCAGCCAGGCGATGCGGGCGTTTTCGAAATCGTCCGAGCCGATCAATATCGCCGCCGAAGTCTGCAACATTTTTCGCCGCGCTTTCACCAAGTTGAAAAACGGCCGCGGCGGACCTGTGATCGTCGAGATCCCGGCCGACATGTGGAACGAGGACGTACCGGAACCGCTGGACTACACGCCGGTGCTGCGCACCCGCTACGGCGCCGACCCCGTCCATGTGAAGGAGGCCGCAGCCCTGTTGGTCGCCGCCAAGAAGCCGGTGATCTATGCCGGCCAGGGCGTGCATTACGCCAAAGCCTGGCCGCAGCTGAAGCGGCTGGCCGAACGTCTTGCGATCCCCGTTTGCACCAGCCTTGGCGGCAAGTCGTCCTTTCCCGAGACGCATCCGCTGTCGCTCGGCGCAGGTGGCGTGGCGATGCCGCGTGCGGTGCCGAAGTTCCTCGGCGAAGCCGACATCATCTTCGGCGTCGGCTGCTCCTTTACCGAAACCTCGTTCGGCGTCGCGATGCCGAAAGGCAAGACCATCATCCATTCGACGCTCGACCCCAACCATCTCAACAAGGACGTCGAGGCCAAAATCGGCCTGGTCGGCGATGCCGGCCTGGTGCTGGATGCGCTGCTGGAAGAGATCGGCAAGACGGTCACCAGCAATCGCGACGCCACTTCAGTGGCCGCGGAGATCGCAGCGTCGCACAAGGAGTGGCTGGCGAAATGGATGCCAAAACTCACGCACAATGAGGCGCCGCTCAATCCCTACCGCGTATTGTGGGACCTGCAGCACACCGTCGACATCCACAACACCATCATCACCCATGACGCCGGCAGCCCGCGCGATCAGTTGTCGCCGTTCTGGAAGGCGGTCGAGCCGCTGTCCTATATCGGCTGGGGCAAGACCACGCAGCTCGGCTACGGCCTTGGGCTCGCGATGGGCGCCAAGCTCGCAAAACCCGACAAGCTCTGCATCAATGTCTGGGGCGATGCCGCGATCGGCTTCACCGGCATGGACTTTGAGACCGCGGTGCGCGAGCGGATTCCGATCATGTCGATCCTGCTTGAACAATTTTTCGATGGCGATCGAGCTGAAGGTGATGCCGATCTCGACCGAGAAATACCGCTCGACCGACATTTCCGGCGACTACGCCGCGATGGCGCGCGCCTTCGGCGGCTATGGCGAACGGGTGACCAAACCGGAAGACATCATCCCCGCGATCAAGCGCGGCATCGCCAAGACCAAGGAAGGCATCCCGGTGTTGCTGGAGTTCATCACCAGCAAGGAGACCGAGGTCTCGCGTCCGGGAACCTGATCGGAAACGCGGGACAGACCGCGTTTTGAACCGTCATTGCGAGCGCAGCGAAGCAATCCATTCTATCCTCGTGGGGTGAGATGGATTGCTTCGCTGCGCTCGCAATGACGAGGTTAGATATCACCCGTCCCTGCGGCGGTTATGAGTATCGCGCCAGCGCCCGGCTAAGGCCGTCGCGGAAGCGATAGTAAGCGCCGATGCCGGGCAGCGCCCAGTTCGGATTGCCGTTGTAGAGCGGGAAATCCGGAAACTCCTCCAGCTCGAAGCCGCAGGTGGAATTGGCGCCGCCGATGATGCGCCGCGCGGTCTGGCGTCCGAGATAGGTCATCATCGCCACCCCGCTGCCGTTGCAGCCGAGCGCATAATGCATGCCGCCGAGCGTTCCGGTGTGCGGCAGCGCATCCCAGGTAAAGGCGACATTGCCGGTCCACGCATGCGTGACGCGGGTGCCTTTCAACTGGGGAAAGCGGTCGGTCATGAAGCGATGCAGGATCGGCGCGCTCACATCAGGCGTGACCTGGGTGAAGCGGGCCCGTCCGCCGAAGATCACGCGCTTGTTGTCCGGTGACATCCGGTAATAGCAAAGCACGCGCTTGGTGTCGGCCAGAGTGCGCTGCTTTGGGATCAGCGAACGTGCCAGATCGGGCGGCAGTTCTTCGGTGGCGATGATATGGCTTGCGAGCGGAATCAGGCGCTTCTTCAGTTCCGGCGTTGCATCGCCGGTATAGCCGTTAGTGGCGATCACGACGTCGCCGACCTCGATGTCGCCGCGCGAGGTCGCGATCCGCCATCCCTTGCCCACGGGCGTGATGGTCTTCACCGCCGCCTTGGCGCAGAGCGCGATCTTGCGGCGGCGTGCCGCGTCGAGCAGTCCCTTGTAGTAGAGCGCCGGATGGACCTTGGCCGAGCGCTCCACCACCATGCCGCCGTAATAATAATCCGACGCCATCTCCTCGCGCTGGCGTTCCCTGGGCACCATGAAGGCGCCCGATCCGGCATTGGCGTTGAGTGTAGCGACGCGACGCTCCTGATAGGCGTAATCGTTCGGCGTCCATGCGCCGACGAAGCGGCCGGTCTTCTCCCAGTAGCAGTCGATTTTTTCCCGCTCGACCAGGCTCTCGATCGTGCTGAAGGCGTCATAGCCGGAGGCCAGGATGTTTTGCAGCACGTCAGGCTCGAGCTGCGTTACCTTGCCGGTAAAGCTCTTGCCGATGTTGACACCGCCGCTGACACCGCCGCCGCTTCGGGTGCTGGCGCCGGAACCAAGCTCGGCCGCTTCGAACACGCAAGCCTCTATGCCGTTGTCCGCAAGCTCGATGGCGCAGGACAGGCCGGCATAACCGCCGCCGACAATGGCGACGCGCGCGGTTTTCGGCACCTCGACAAGATCCCCGGTGACCGGCTTGTAGGCCTCCCACCAATAGGGCGCCGCCTTGAAATCCTTGTGAAGAATGTCGCTTGCCATCGTCCTGCCCTTTCGTTTTTTCTCTTATCTAGCGCACGAGCGGCGCCGTTACGGGGCGGCGCAGCCAGGTTCCGAGCAGCAGCAGCGCCGAAATCAGCACGATCTGCATGGCGGAGACGGCAGCGACCGTCGGTTCGATCTCGCTCATGATGCTGTCGAACATCTTCTTCGGCAGCGTCATGTTGGCGCCGGAAATGAACATGGCGACCACCAGTTCGTCGAACGAGGTGATGAAGGCGAGGAACGCCGCCGAATAGACGCTCGGCGCCAGGATCGGCAGCGTGACGGTGCGCGCCGCCTTGAAGGGACCGGCGCCGAGGCCGCGCGCGGCGAGTTCCAGACTGGTGTCGAAATCCCGCAAGCCCGACAGCAGCACGATGACGACGAACGGCAGCGCCAGCACCGTATGCGCGACCGCGATGCCGTACCATTCCCCGATCAGGCCGAGTTTCGAGAACAGCCCGTAGATCGCAATCGACAGCACGATATGCGGCACGATGATCGGCGCCGAAATGCCGTTTTCGATCACGCTGCGGCCGCGAAAGCGTCCTCGCGCCAGCCCGAAGGCGAGCGGAATTCCGATCAGAAGCGCCAGCACCGTCGTCGCCGTGCCGACCTGGAGGCTGCGCCAGGTGGCGTCGATCCAGGTCGGATCATCAAAGTAACGCGCATACCATTTGAGCGAGAAACCCGGCGGCGGAAAGCGCAGATAACTTCCCGAACTGAACGAGATCGGAAACAGCACGACCAGCGGCAACATCAGAAATGCAAAGATCAGCCCACAGATGAAGCGCAGCATGATCCGCCCTGCCCCGACGCCGCGCTGCTTTCTCATCGCCCATTCTCCACCATGCGGATCAGTCCCTGAGATGGCGGGCCACGCCCTGGTTCAGCAGCCAGAACATCACGAGCGTCACCGCCAGCAGGATCACCGAGAGCGCACCGGCGAAATTCCACGCCAGGAATTCCCGCACCTGCTGCTCGATCACCATCGCGTACATCATCACCTTGCCGCCGCCGAGAAGTGCGGGCGTGATGTAGAAGCCGAGTGACACCACGAAGACCAGCGTCACGCCGGCAACGATGCCGCGCAACGACAGCGGCAGATAGATCGTGGTCAGGATGCGCGCCGCGGACGCGCCGAGGCCGCGCGCGGCGGTCGGCAGGTCCGGATCGATACGCGTCAGCGCGCTGTAGATCGGCAGGATCATGAACGGCAGCATGACGTGGACCATGCCGAGGATCACGGCGAGCCGGCTGTTGAGCAGCGACAGCGGCGCCTCGAGCAGGCCGGAATCGATCAGCATCCGGTTGATGATGCCGTTGCGCCCCAAGAGCACCATCCAGGCATAGGTGCGCACCAGCACGCTGGTCCACAGCGGCAGCATCACAAAGGCAAATCCGACCGCACGCCATTTTGGCGTCGTGGTCGCCAGCAGGAACGCCACGGGATAACCGATCAGGAGGCTGAAGAAGGTGACGATGCCGGCGATCTCAAAAGTCCGGTACAGGATGACGGTGTAGAGCCCGCCGGTCAGCGCCTTCTCGTACCAGCCAAAGCCGCCCGAAAAACTCAGCGAGAACAGTCGCAGCAGCGGCAGCATGAACAGCAATGTCAGCAGCAACAGCGCCGGCAGCGTCAATGCAAATGGACCCGGCCTGAGCCATGCCCTGCTTGCGACGCCGTCCGTGGTCGATGCGACCGTCATTGGACGGCAATCAGTCGGGCATCGGCGGCATGGAAACCCGCTGATATCGGTTCGCCCGCGCTGTAACGCCGGCTGCTCGGCCCGGACGGCAGCCGCATCAGGACGTCGACGCCTTCCGCGGTGACGACGCGGTATTTATCCGAGACGCCGATATAGGCGCTGTCGGTAACGTGGCCGTCGATCCGGTTGGCCCGCACCGAACCAGGTTCGGCCGAAAGGTCGACGAAGCGCTCCGGCCTGACCATCACACGAACCTGCTGGCCCGGACGGGCGGCAAGATCGGCGCGGCCGGCAATTTCGATCACCGGCCCCCGCTCAAGCCGCACCCGCAGCATATTGCCGGCCTCCGCCTCGACCACACCGGCGAAGATGTTGGACTCGCCGATAAAGTCGGCAACGAAAGGGTTGGCGGGGGCTTCATAAATCTCGTTCGGCGGTCCGACCTGCAACACCCGTCCCTTGTCCATGACCACGATACGGTCCGACATGACCAGCGCTTCCTCCTGGTCATGCGTGATGAACAGCGTGGTCAGCCCGAGGCGGCGTTGCAGCCGGCGCACCTCGATCTGCATCTGCTCGCGCAGTTTGCGGTCGAGCGCGCCGAAGGGTTCATCGAGCAACAGCAGCCGCGGCTGGAACACGGTCGCGCGCGCCAATGCTACGCGTTGCTGCTGGCCGCCGGAGAGTTGTTTCGGCAAACGCTCGGCCATGCCGCCGAGTTCGACCATGTCGATCGCCTGCTTGACCCGGATGGCCATCTCCGACTTCGGCATTCCGCGCATCGCCAGCGGATAGGCAATATTGCGCGCGACGCTCATATGCGGGAACAGCGCGTAATTCTGGAACACCATGCCGATGTTGCGCTGCGCCGGATCAAGCTCCGTGATGTCGGCCTGATCGATCAGGACCCGGCCATTATCGGCGATCTCGAAGCCCGCGATCACCTTCAGAAGGGTGGTCTTGCCGGAACCGCTGGGGCCGAGGATGGTGACGAACTCACCGGCGGCAACGCTGAGGCTGACCTCCGAGAGCGCCGCCACCTGGCCGAAGCGTTTGCTCGCCGCGTCGACCTGGAGGCGGCCTGCAGTGGCGCCAGAGATCACGCCTTGGACAGCATCCATTTGTTCCAGCGTTCCCCGATTTCAGCGCCGTTGACGGTCCACCATTTCTGGTCGAGCCAGATCTGCTTCTTGAGATTGTCAGGATACAGCGGCAGCAGCGGCCGTATCTTCTCCGCGACGTATTGATTGGAGTCGAGATGCATGCCCGAATAGCCGAGGATTTCGGCATTGGCTGCCTGCCGCTTCGGATCGGACATCGCCGCCAGCGTCTTCATCGCCCAATATTGATCCTTGGCGCCCTTCGGCACCACCCAGCTGCCCTGCTTGAGGATGCCGCCGTTCCACTCCATCATCAGCGGCGCCTCTTTACGGATCAGATCGTAGAAGCGGCCGTTCCAGCCCGTTGCCAGCACCACTTCCTTGTCGACCAGCAATTGCGCGGGCTGCTGTCCGGTGCTCCACCAGACATTGATGTGCTTGTGAATGGTATCGAGCTTCTTGAACGCGCGATCGACGTCGAGCGGATAGAGCGCATCCATCGTCACGCCATCGGCCATCAGCGCCGCTTCCAGATTATCGACGGGGTGATTGCGCATGCTGCGCGGGCCGGGAAATGCCTTCACGTCCCAGAAATCGGCCCATGATTTCGGCCCGCCCTTGGGGAACGCATCCGGCCGGTAGCACATCACGGTCGAATAGCAGCTCGGCGAGAACACGTGGCTCATCTGCGCCTGCGGCTGGAATTTGCTGCGATCGACGATTTTTGCGTCGATCGGCTCGGCAAGGCCCATCTCGGTGACGCGGTAGCCATCCTGACCGCCGATCTCGGTGATGTTCCAGGACACATTGCCGCTCTCGACCATGGCGCGAAGCTTGCCGAAATCGACCGGGCTGGTGTCGACGATCTTGATCCCGGTCTCTTTCTCGAAATCGTTGAGATAGTTTTCGCGCAATGAGGCGATCTGCGAACCGCCCGAGGCGTTGAAGATCAGCTGCTTCGGCTTGGGCGGCTCCCCTTGAGCGAAGGCGCTCCGGGGCATTACCAGTGCGGCGGCTGTCGCTGCCAGTACTTCTCGCCTCGTCCTCATGTTTCGCTCCGCGAAAAAAGCAGTGGGACCGGTCACAAGTCTGACGCCGATCCCGCCACAATGCAACGCATTACGGCGCGAGCGGCGCATGACGGGTGCGCGCCGCGCGAGTGACCGAGCAAGCCGGCCGAACGCGCGGTGGAATCCGGGTCCGGGACGTTTTGAGCCGGGAATGGCATTGCCTGCCAACCCGCTCTATAATCGTGCGCCGCAACGGACAATCTGGGATTTCAACCCGCCAGGGCCCAACGGATTTGTGTGAATGACCGCGCTTCCCCCGGACGCCTTGGCCGATCTCTACAGGCTGGTTGCCGAACTCGAGCAGCGGCTCGAATCCAGTTTCGCCGCGCACGACGAAGCGATCGCACAGGCGGCCGCGGCCGACGCGGAAAATGGCCGGCTCATCAATGAACTGAGCATCGCCCGCGAGCGGCAGAACGCCAGCGCGGAAATCCTCAGCACCATCGCCAACGCTTCGGGCGATGCGGAGGCGTCGTTGCAAAGGATCGCCGAGATCACGGCGCGCCTGTTTGATGCGGCGAGTGTCTCAATCCGGACTGTCGACGGTAACGATTGGGGCCTTTTGATCCGGATCGGCGCCAGCGCCGAACGTATCGGCGCAGTGGTGCCGGCGGAACAGCGTCAAGTCGGAGGCCGCAACCTGCCCGGAACGGTGTTCCGTGAAAACCGGCAAATCCATATTCCGGATCTCGACAATATCGATCCCGCGATGGCCGATTGGCCGGTGACGAAGGCGCGCGCCGAGGGCGCGCGTACCGTCGCAGGCACGCCGCTGCGGCGCGAGGGCACCGCGATCGGGGCGCTCATCGTTTTCCGCGACCACCTCGCACCATTCACCGACGATGAACTGTCGCTTCAGCAAAGCTTCGCCGATCAGGCGGCGATCGCCATCGAGAACGCGCGGTTGTTCAATGAGACCCGCGAAGCGCTGGAACGGCAGACGGCGACCGCCGATATCCTCAAGGTCATCGCCAGCTCGCCGTCGGACGCGCAGCCGGTGTTCGAGGCCATCGCCTCGAGTGCCAAGCGGCTGCTTGGCGGCTTCTCCGCTGCGATGTTCCGCTACATCGACGGCAGCGTCCATCTCGCTGCCTTCACGCCGGTCGAGCCAACCGCCGACGCTGCGCTCAAGGCGGATTTCCCGGCGCCCGTCGATGATTTCGCGGCGTTCCGGCTGGCGCGTGATGGACAGCCGTTCGCGATCCCGGACACCGAAGAGCTATCGCACACACCGGTTGTGGAAATCGCGCGCAAGCACGGCTTCCGCAGCATGCTGTGGGTGCCCATGGTGAGCGCCGGCGTCCCGATTGGGCTGCTCTCGGTCACGCGCGCAGAGCCCGGCGCGTTTGCGCCGCACCACACCCAGTTGCTGCAGACCTTTGCCGACCAGGCCGTGATCGCGATCGAGAATGTGCGGCTGTTCAACGAGACGCAGGAAGCGCTGGAACGCCAAACCGCGACGGCGGGAATTCTCAACGTCATCGCCAGTTCCCCAACCGACGTACAGCCGGTGTTCGACGCCATTGCCGAAAGCGCCAAACGCCTGTTCGGGGGCCATTCGTCCGTGGTCACACGTGCTATTGGCGACATGCTGCATCTTGCAGCGGCCACCGTGGGAGACGGGTCCGGGCACAAAGCGCTGCAGAGCTTCTATCCGGTACCCCTCTCCTCGCCCTCCATTCACAGCACGGTCGCCCGAACCGGAATGCTCCTGGTCAAAACCGACGTCGAGACCGATCCCGACGTCGCGGAATCCGTCAAGGAAGTCGCGCGCGCCCGCGGCTACCGCAGCATCATTGCCGTTCCGATGCTGCGCGATGGCGTTTCAATCGGCGCGATCGGCGTGACCCGGCGCGAAGCCGGATCCTTCACCGACAACCAGATCGACCTTCTCAAAACCTTCGCCGACCAGGCCGTGATCGCGATCGAGAATGTGCGGCTGTTCAACGAGGTGCAGGAGCGAACGGAGGATCTCAGCGAGTCCCTTCAACAACAGACCGCAGTTGGCGACGTACTCAAGACCATCAGCCGCTCGACCTTCGATCTGCAGCCGGTGCTCGATACGTTGGTGAACACCGCGGCCATCCTGTGCAATGCCGATATGGCATTCATCATGCGGCGCGAAGGCGAAGAATATCGGGCAGGTGCCGCCGTCGGCTTCAGCAGCGAGTATATCGAGTTCCTCAAGAACAATCCGCTCGGCGTCAATCGCGGCTCGATTACCGGCCGCGCCGTACTGGAACGGCGCACCGTGCAAATTCTCGATGTGGCAACCGATCCCGAATACACCCTGCGCGAATTGACGACGATGGCGAAACAGCACACCGCACTGTGCGTGCCGCTATTGCGCGAGAACGAGCCGATCGGAACCATCGTGCTGGCGCGGCAGCGTGTGGAAGCATTCACTCAAAAACAGATCGACCTGGTTACCACCTTTGCCGATCAGGCGGTGATTGCGATCGAGAATGTCCGGCTGTTCGACGAGGTTCGCCAACGTACCGACGATCTCAGCGAGTCCCTGCAACAGCAGACCGCCACGGCCGACGTGCTCAAGGTCATCAGCCGCTCGGCGTTCGACCTGCAAACCGTGCTCGATACGCTGACCGAGTCGAGCGGCGCGACTGTGCGCGGCGGATATGGCGGCGATGACGCGCGACGGGCCCGACGGCTACTATCATGCGACCAGCTTTAATTTCTCTGTCGACTGGATGAGGCTTTCGGGTAGTTTGAGGCTCCAGCCGGGACGCGACAGTGTCGTTGGCCGGGCCCTGCTCGCCAAAAAGGCGGTCCAGATTGACGACGTTCTGGCCGACCCGGAATATACCCACTCCGACATCCAGAAGGCGGCAGGCTACCGCACCTTGCTCGGCGTCCCATTGCTGCGCGGTCAGGAAGCTATCGGCGTGCTGTTTCTCGGCCGCAAGACCGTCGAACCGTTCTCCGAAAAACAAATCGAACTGGTTTCGACCTTCGCCGACCAGGCCGTGATCGCAATCGAGAACGTCCGCCTGTTCGACGAGGTGCAGGCCAAGACCGCGGACCTATCCAATTCGCTGGAACAGCAGACCGCGACATCGGAGGTTCTGGAGGTCATCAGCGCCTCCGCGGGCGAATTGGAGCCGGTTTTCCAGAAGATGCTGGAGAACGCCACGCGCATCTGCGGTGCGAATTTCGGCGTGCTCAGCCTGTACGACGGAGAATGCTTCACCAACGTCGCGCACTACAACGCGCCGGAGGCCTTCACGAAGCTGAACCAGAAATTCCTGCCGCACCCAAACAGCGGAATGACCGACAAGCGCATTCTCCATGTCGAGGATATCAGGACAGAGCCCGTCTACCTCGAGGGGGATGCACCGGTCGTAGCATTGTCAGATCTCGCCGGAGCAAGGACGCTCTTCTTTGTCCCAATGCTCCGGGAAAACGAACTGATCGGCGCGATCTCGATCTACCGCCAGGAGGTTCGGCCGTTCACCGACAAGCAGATCGATCTGGTCGCCAATTTCGCCAAGCAGGCGGTGATCGCCATTGAAAATACGCGGTTGTTGAAGGAGCTGCGCAACCGCACCGACGATCTGAGCGAATTGCTGCAACAACAGACCGCGACCGCCGACGTGCTCAAGGTCATCAGCCGCTCAGCATTCGACCTGCAAACCGTGCTCGACACCCTGACTCAATTGGCGGCCCGACTTTGCAATGCTGACATGGCAAGCATTTCCCGGCAGTACGGGGCCGAATTTCAGCATGTCACGAACTATAACTTCGCGCCCGATTGGGTCGACTACACCCGGTCGTTCCGAATGCCTGCCGGGCGCGGCAGCATCGTCGGACGGGCGCTGCTGGATGGCAAGGTCGTACAGGTAGCCGACGTCCTGACCGATCCGGAGTACACCTATGCCGAACCGCAAAAAAAAGCCGGGTATCGTACGTTTCTGAGCGTCCCTCTGTTGCGCGAAGGTAAACCCATCGGCGTGCTCAGCCTGTGCAACAGGACGGTGCGCCCCTTCTCGGACAAGCAGATCGAACTCGTTTCAACCTTCGCCGACCAGGCCGTGATCGCCATCGAAAATGCCCGCCTGTTCGATGAGGTGCAGGCCAAGACCCGCGACCTCACGGAGGCGCTGACCTACCAGACCGGCAGCGGCAACATCCTTCGCGTGATCGCTTCATCACCGACTGACGTGAAGCCGGTCCTCACGGCGATCGTCGAGAGCGCCTGCGAGCTTTGTGACGCTTACGATGCCGTGTTGCGGCTGAGGGACGGCGATTTCTTGCGGATGGGCGCGCATCACGGGCCAATACCGGTCAACATGGAGCCATGGACGATTAACCGGAACTGGACGGCCGGGCGTGCTGTGCTGGACCAGAGCCCAGTACATGTCCACGACCTGCGATCTGAAGAAGGAAGAGAATTTCCGGAAGCGCGAGCACTGACTCAGGGGCATCGTACCGTTCTGAGCGTACCGCTGTTGCGCGAGGGCGAAAGCATCGGAGCGATCACACTCCGCCGCATTGAGGTCAATCCCTTTGGCGACAAGCAGATCGCCCTACTGCAAACCTTCGCCGATCAGGCCGTGATCGCGATCGGCAACGTGCGGCTGTTCGAGGAGGTGCAAGCCAAGACGAGAGACCTGTCGGAATCCCTGCAATTCCAGACCGCCTCTTCGGAGGTGCTCAAGGTGATCAGCAGTTCACCCGACACCCTTCAGCCCGTGCTTGATGCCATCGTGCAAACGTCGCGCGAGCTGTGCGGGTCGGACGCATCCACGATCTTCCTGATCCGCGATGACAAGTTTCACTTTACCGCTGTCTCAGGCGACGTGCCGAAGCATCTGGAATATTTGCGCGATAATCCGGCTTCGATCCATGAACCTCTTTTCGGACGCCTGGTCAGGGAGAGGCGTACACTCCATTTTGCAAACGTAATGGACGATCCCGAACTGTCCCGGAGCCCGCGTACCGTTCTGGGTGGACCCCGCGCCCTGCTGGTGACTCCCCTGCTGCGCGACGGCGAGCCGCTGGGCGCAATCGTGCTTCGCCAATCATATCTCAAACCGTTTACACCACGGCAGATTCAAGCCATCGAGGTGTTCGCCGACCAGGCGGTCATCGCGATATCGAACGTGGAGCTGTTCGACGAGGTGCAGGCCAAGACCCGCGACCTCTCCGAAGCCCTCACCTACCAGACCGGCAGCGGCAACATCCTCAGGGTGATCGCGTCCTCGCCGACGGACGTCGGGCCGGTGCTCAAGGCGATCGTCGAAAGCGCCTGCGAGCTTTGCGAGGCCGATGACGCGGTCGCGTGCTCTGAGGGACGGCGACGATCTCGTCTTCAGCGCGCACCACGGCCCGATCCCGGTGGTGCTCGGCCGACATGCCGATCAACCGCGAACTGGATCGCCGGCCTCGCAGTCATCGACCGCGCACCGGTCCATGTGCACGACCTGCTCGGTCCGAGGAAGGCGACGAATTTCCCGGTGCGCAGGGAATGGTCGCACGACCAGGGCCTTCGCACCATGTTGAGCGTGCCGCTGCTGCGCGAAGGCGAAAGCATCGGCGTCCATCGTGCTTCGCCGCACCGAGGTGCACCCATTCAGCGACAAGCAGATCGCCCTGCTGCAGACCTTCGCCGACCAGGCCGTGATCGCGATCGGCAATGTGCGGCTGTTCGAGGAGGTGCAGGCAGGACGCGCGACCTTTCGGAATCGCTGCAACAGCAGACTGCGACCGCGGACGTGCTGCAGGATGATCAGCCGGTCGACCGGCGATCTGGCAGCCGGTGTTCCAGAGCATGCTCGAGAACGCCACGCGCATTGCGGCGCAGTTCGGCGTCGATGAATTTTGATGAAGACGGCAAGTTGTCATACCGTCGGCGTTCCACAACGTGCCGCCGCGTTTGCCAAGGCGGCTCAGACAGCAGAGCTTTCAGCCCCACCGGACAGCGCTGGCGCAATGGTTCGACACCAGACGGTGGTTCACATCGACGACCTCCGCACCAGTCCGGCCTATCTCGAGGGCGATCCGGCCACGGTTGCAGCTCGGCGAGCTGGCGGCGCCGCACGTTGTCATCGTGCCGATGTTCGAGAGACGACGAGGTCGATCGGGGCTATCGCGATTTACCGCCTGGAGGTCTCGCCGTTCACCGAAAAGCAGATCGAGTTGTGAGCAGCTTTGCCAGCCAGGCCGTGATCGCGATCGAGAACGCGCGGCTGTTCAAGGAGGTGCGGGAACGAACCGAGGACCTCACGCAATCGCTCGACGACTTGCGCACCGCGCAGGACCGCCTGGTGCAGACCGAGAAACTCGCCTCGCTCGGCCAGCTCACCGCGGGGATCGCGCACGAGATCAAGAATCCGCTCAATTTCGTCAACAATTTCTGCGGCGCTGTCGGCGGAATTGACCGACGAACTGAACGACGTGCTGAAGCCGGCCGACGATCACGGACAAGATCCGCGAGGAAGTCGACGAACTGACTGGCCTTCTGAAGGACAATCTGCAAAAGGTGGTCCAGCACGGCAAGCGCGCCGATTCCATCGTCAAGAACATGCTGTTGCATTCGCGCGAAGGCTCCGGCGATCACCGGCCCGCCGACATCAACGCGCTGGTCGACGAGAGCCTCAACCTCGCCTATCACGGCGCGCGCGCCGAAAAGCCGCGACTTCAATGTCACGCTGCAGCGCGACTTCGACGCCGGCGCCGGCATGATCGAAGTGTTTCCGCAGGAAATCACCCGCGTGTTCCTGAATTTGATCTCAAACGGCTTCTATGCGGTGACCAAGCGCAAGGCCGAGAATGGCGAGGCCGGTTTCGATCCGGTGCGGTCGCCGCCACCCGCAATCTCGGCGACAGCGTGGAAATCCGCATTCGCGACAACGGCACCGGCATTCCGCCGAGGTGAAGGACAAGATGTTCAACCCGTTCTTCACCACCAAGCCCGCGGGCGAAGGCACCGGACTTGGGCTGTCGATGAGCCACGACATCATCGTGAAACAACATGGTGGCACGATCGATGTCGATACTGAACCCGGGCATTTTACCGAATTCCGCATTGTTTTGCCGAGTATCAGCAATTCTTCAAACAAGAACCAGAGGTCAGACGTGAACATTTTGGTGCTTGTGGTCGATGACGAACCCGACGTCGAGGCGCTGTTTCGCCAGCAATTCCGGCGCGATTTGCGCGCGCAACGCTTCGTGATGGACTTTGCCATTTCGGCGGCGGACGCGCTGGCGCGTGATCGCCACCACCATCGAGCAGTCGCTGATCCTGATCCTGTCCGACATCAACATGCCCGGCATGACCGGGCTCGAAATGCTGCCCAAGGTCAAGGAAATGCGGCCCGACGTTCCCGTCATCATGATCACCGCCTATGGCGATCCCGAGACCAGGCGCAAGGCGATCGAAGGCGGTGCGACGGGGTTGCTGACCAAGCCGATCGATTTCACCCTGCTGCGGGAAGAGATCGACACGCGGCTGGAACAGGCCGGTCTGAGAACAAGCGGGCTGAACCGCGGCATCCGAGCTCCGGAGCCCCGCTTCATCTATCGAGCGCGGCGCACGACTCAGGCCGCCAGAAGCTGCACGTTGGCGTCGGAAGCTTCAGCGCAGACCTGCTGGCCCTCGCCAAATCTCGTCCTGCGGTCGACGGATTCCACTGGATCGCCTGAATCAAGTCGTCGCCGACGCGCACGAGATATTCGGCCTTGTCGCCGAAATAGGTTCGGCTCTCCACCACCCCGGCAGGACCGGCCCCCTGCTTCGCCAGCGTCAGCGCCTCCGGGCGGACCACGGCATCGACGGGCCGGCCGGGCGCAACCGGGCTGTTCGCAGGCCAGCTCCCATCGATGACCCAGCATGTCGATGTGGTCTTCGCGGCCTCCGCCGCGACCACGGTGCCGCGCAAGCAGATTGGCGCTGCCGAGAAAGCCCGCGACGAACCGCGACGCCGGCCGCTGATACAGTTCCTCGGCGGTGCCGATCTGCGCGATCAGGCCCTCGTCCATGATGGCGATGCGGTCCGAGATCGCCATCGCCTCTTCCTGGTCGTGCGTGACGTAGATCGTCGTGATCGCCAGCTCCTTCTGCAGCCGGACGATCTCGCTGCGCATCTGCACCCGCAATTGCGCGTCGAGATTGGACAGCGGCTCGTCGAACAGCAGCACGCGCGGCTTGATCGCGATCGCGCGCGCCAGCGCCACCCGCTGCTGCTGGCCGCCGGACAGTTCGTTGATCATCCGGTCGCCCATGCCTTGCAGCCCGACCTGCCGCAGGCCGGCCTCGACGCTGCTTTCGATCCGCGCCGCGTCGTGGCGCTTCACCCGCAGGCCGTAGGCGACGTTCTCGAACACCGACAGATGCGGAAACAGCGCGTAGTTCTGGAACACGAAGCCGATGTCGCGCTGGTTGGCGGCAAGCTCGGTGACGTCCTCGCCGCCGAACAGAATCCGCCCCGACGACGGCTTCTGGAATCCGGCGATCATGCGCAGCGTCGTGGTCTTGCCGCAGCCGGACGACCCGAGCAGCGTGAGGAATTCGCCCGGCTTGACGTCGAGGTCGAGATTTTTCACCGCCGTGATGTCGCCGCGCCTTTCGTGATGAAAGGTCGCCGAGATGCCCTGCAAGCCGGATTTCGATCGAGGCTGCCGCCATGCCTCAGGCCCCGATCCGGCTGACGCGCAGGCTCGGCGCGGTCAGGCGTTGCAACAGGATGTTGAGCATACTGGTCACGAACACCACGACGACGATCACGAACACCGAAAAGGCCGCGGCCGGCCCGAGCGCGACCTCGGTCATGTTTTCGAGGATCTTCACGGTGATCAGCGTCCAGTTGATCGAGACCAGAAAGATCGTGGCGCTGATCGCGGTCATCGAGCGGATGAAGACGACGCCGAGACCGGCAAAGAACGCCGGCAGGATCAGCGGCAGCATGATGCGGCGGAATGTCGACGAGATGACCGGCGCCGAGGCTGGCGGAGGCCTCCTCCATGCTCTTGTCGATCTGCTGCAGCAGCGCGATCGTGGTGCGGATGCCGATCGGGCTGTAGCGGAACACATAGCAGGCGATCAGGATCGTCGCGGTGCCGGTCAGCGCCAGCGGCTCGTCGTTGAAGGCCAGCAGATAGGCGATGCCGACGATGGTGCCGGGCAGCGCGTAGTTCAGCATGCTGACCACCTCCATCGCCTTGCGGCCGATGAAGTTGGTTCGTCCGACGAGATAGCCGACGACGATGCCGTAGAGCCCGCCGAGCGGCATGCCGATCAGCGCGATGATCAGCGTGTCCTTGATCGCCGGCAGGCCCTCGCTGAAGATCACCCGGTAATGCTCCAGCGTCAGCGTGTGGTTGGCGCCGAACGCCAGCACGATCGAGGCGTAGAACAGCAGCAGATAGAAATAGAGGATCAGCGCCGAGATCAGCATGCAGAATCCCAGCAGCGCCAGCGCCGGCCGCGGTCGACACCGAGTCGTGCTGCGCCGACGACCGCGGCCTTGCCGGTGACGGTGACGTAGGAGCGGCCGGCGACCAGGCGCTCCTGCGCGTAGAACACCAGCCCCGCCGGCACCAGCAGCAGCAGCGACAGGATCGCGCCGCTCTTGAGGTCGAACATCCCGGTGATCTGCAGATAGGCTTCGGTCGGCAGCACCGAAAAGTCGCTGCCGGCCAGAATCAGCGGCGTGGCGAAATCCGCCAGCGAGCAGCCGAACAGCAGCAGGAAGGCATTGGCCAGCGCCGGAATCACCAGCGGCAGCGTCACGGTCCGGAACGCATGCCAGCGCGAGCCGCCGAGGCTGAAGGCGGCCTCCTCGAGGCTGGTGCTGATCGAGGCCAGCATCGGCCGCAGCGCCAGATAGGCGATCGGAAAATAGGTCAGCGTTTCGGCGGCGAACGTGCTGGTGAGGCCGTAGACCTGGACGTTCTTGATGCCGAGCAGTTCGTAGGTGATCAGGCCGCGCGGCCCGAACGAGAACACGAAGGCGATCGAGGTGGTGAACGGCGGCGAGATCAGCGGCAGGAAGGTGAAGAAGTCGATCAGGCGCGAGACGCGCCGGGCGCGCGCTGACCCGCTCGACGGTGAAGGCGAAGATCAATCCCACCAGCGTGCCGGCGACGCCGACCATCATCGCCAGCAGCAGGCTGTTGCCGAGCGCGCGCAGGTTCTTCGGCGCCGGTGATCGCCGCCAGCAAGCGCCTGCAGGCTGAGCTGGCCGTCGTCGAAGAAGGCCCGCGAGAGCAGCATCAACAGCGGATAGACGATGAAGATCAGCAGCAGCAGCCAGATCGCCGAGCAGGCCGCCGCTGCGCAGCCATGGCTCCGGCGCGGATCGATGCGCGCGGCCCGGTACGTGTGAACCGAAGCGGCCATCAGCCGGCGTTCAGGACTTCGGCCACCCAGCGGTCGACGATGCGCTTGCGGTTGTCGCCGGCCCAGCTGTCGTCGATCTCGATGATCTTGGCCTGCTTCAGCACCGCGGCGAGATCCGGATCCGGCGCCACCTTGGGATGGGCGGGCAGGAAGTTGATCTTCGCCGGCGCCAGCAGCGATTGCATGTCGGGGCTGGCCGCCCAGTCGATCAGTTTTCGCGCCGCGGCGCCGTTCTTGTTGCCCTTGACGAGGCGCGATGCATTCGGCCGCCGAGCCGATCCCTTCCTTGGGGAAGGAGATCTGCACGTCGTAGCCCTTCTGCTTGGTGAACAGCGCATCGACGATGAAGAAGATGCCGCCGGCCGCCTGCCCGAGGCCGACCGGCACCGTGCCGCCGCCGCCGCTCTTGGTATAGGCCTGAATGTTCTGGCGCAGCTTCTTCATGTAGGCGAAGCCGGCATCCTCGTTGCGGTTGTTGACCTGCAGGATCGAGAAGATGCGCGTCACCGCGGTGCCGGACGTGCGCGCATCGGCCATTTGCAGCATGCTCTTGTAGGCGGGATTCAACAGATCGTCCCAGGAGGCCGGCGGCTGCAGATTGTGTTCCTGCAGGAATTTGGTGTTGGTCATGAACACCAGGGGATCGTCGGCGATCGCGGTCCACATGCCCTGCGCGCTCTTGAAGCGCTTCGGCAGATCGGCCGGCGCTCGGCGGCGTATAGGCCTCGAAGATGCCCTGCTCTTCGCCGGCGGTAAACGTTTCGACCGGGCCGCCGAACAGCACGTCGACCTGCGGATTGCCCTTTTCGGCGAGCAGCCGCGCCAGCGCCTCGCCGGAGGAGAAGCGGATGAAATTGACATGGATGCCGGTCGCCTTCTCGAACGCCTCCAGCATCGGACGCGCGTAATTCTCCGGCCAGATCGAATAGGCCTTCAGGCTTTCCGCGGCACTGCACTGGCCGATGACAAAAGGCGACGCCAATGCGCCGAGCACGACGCTGCGGCGATCGATCTTCGATGACGTGTCAGTCTGTTCCCCGGCAAGGGTGCGCGATCCCATGGTCGTCCTCCAGCTTCTTTTTCGCAGCCGCGAAACAAGCTGCGCTTGCCGCACAGCTTCACTGGATTGGCCGACGCGGGCAAGAGGGCATCGACGACGACGATGGTATACTTGCAGACCCCGGGGGCCCTACTCCGCCATCTCGGCCGGCGCGGTGCCGGGACCAGCCAGCGGCCGCTCCTCCATCGCGATCATGCACAGCAGGGCAGCGGTCATCAGCACCGCGGCGGCGCCGAACACGTAGCGGAAGGCCATGATCATGTCGGCCGCAGCGATCGAAGTCACCGGCCCGCGATGTTCACCGGCGAGCGAGATGTCCGGGCCGAGCGCCATCAGCAGGATCGCGGTGAACGCCGCCACCGTGAACGAGGACATCAGCGCGCGGAAGAAATTCATCGCACCGGTGACGGTGCCGATCTGCGGGCGCGCGACCGAGTTCTGCAGCGAGACCACGCTGATCGGAAAGGTGGTGCCGAGGCCGAGCGCGAAGATCGACAGCACGACCAGCAATCCCCACAGCGGCAGCGTCGTCACCGCCAGCACGCGCGGCGCAGATCGCAGCGACCGCGTCCCCGATAATCGCTACCCGCTTGTAGTGCCGGGCGCGCGCCATGGTCTTGCCCGCGATCGCGGCACCACAGGTCGAGATCGCCGCGAGCGGGATCAGCGCGAGCCCGGCTTCGCTGGCGCTGAGTTGATAGACCACCTCGTAATAGAGCGGCAGATCGACGGTCAGCCCGGTGATGGCGCCGAGCGCGCAGCCGCCGGCCGCCATCGCATAGGGCACCACGGTGCCGCCCATCAGCGGCAGCGGCAGGAACGGCTCATCGGCCTTGCGCGCGTACCAGACGAAGCTGAACGCCAGCGCTACCGACGCACCGACCATCGCGATGATCGTCGGCGACAGCCAGAGATAGCGGTTGCCGCCCCAGGTCAGCACCAGCATGAACACCACGGCGGCGGCCATCAGCAACACGCCGCCGAGCCAGTCGACCTTGCGCTTGCGGTGGAACACCGGGATCTTGGCCATCTTCGGCAGCAGCATCGCCAGCGCGCCGATCGCCAGCGGCACGTTGATCCAGAAGATCATCGACCAGTGCAGATGTTCGGCGAACACGCCGCCCAGCACCGGCCCGCCGATCCCCGCGGCAACCCACACGCCGCTGAAATAGGCCTGGTACTGGCCGCGCTCGCGCGGCGTCACGAGGTCCGAAATCACCGTCTGCACGACCGGCATGATGCCGCCGCCGCCGAGCCCTTGCAGGCCGCGCGCCAGAATCAGGATCGGCATGTTCGGCGCCACCGCGCACAGCACCGAGCCGGCGATGAACAGGGCCAGCGCCGCGATGATCATGGCGCGGCGGCCGTAGATGTCGCTGAGCGTGCCGAACACCGGCGCCACCGCGGTCGAGGCCAGCAGATAGGCCGTGATCACCCAGGAGAGATTGGAGACGTCGTCGAACTGGCGGCCGATGGTCGGCAGCGCGGTCGCGACGATGGTCTGGTCGAGCGCTGCCAGAAACATCGTCAGCATCAGGCTCATCAGGATGGTGCGGACCTCGTCCTGGGAGAGCGGCGCAGGCGGCGCGATCGGCGGCGCGTCGCTGACATCGATGACCTCGGTCGTGATGTGCGAGAGCTCGCCGGCAATTTCGTCGGGCAATGTGTCGTGGTCGGCAGAACCCTGCCGTTCGAACTTGTTCATTTGAGACGTAATATTTCTTCGTATTTTCCTGGCGACCAAACGCCGCCGAGATGAAATCGCTATTGCAGCCGCACTCTAGAGGGCAAATTCACCCAGCGGCAGCACCCCAGGCGCATGGGAGCATCCCGCGAGGGCTCTTCGCAATTGCGTGATCGGCGGCAGGGGCGGTTACGTCAGGCTTTCGGCCGCTTCTTCAGCCGCGCGCGCTTCGGCAGCAGCGCCGGCCATTGCACGATGTGATCCTCGAGATCGTCGTCCGCGATCTCGTTCTCGGTGCCCTGCACCCGGCCGCGCACGGAGACGCCGGCTTCATGCACGGTGTTGGGATCGCCCGAGATCAGCGGGTGCCACCAATAGAGATCGCGGCCCTCGGCGACCAGCTTGTAGCCGCAGCTCGGCGGCAGCCAGTTCAGGGTGCGGACGTTTTCCGGCGTCAGCCGGACGCAGTCCGGAACCTGGTCGGAGCGGTTCTGGTAGTCCTTGCAGGCGCAGGAGCCCGGAATCGAGCAGTTTGCAGGAGACGTGGGTGAAATAGATCTTGCCGGTATCCTCGTCCTCGAGCTTTTCCAGGCAGCAGCGCGCGCAGCCGTCGCACAGGCTCTCCCATTCGGCGCTGGACATCTCTTCCAACGTCTTGGTTTTCCAGAAGAATCCCTCCTGGCCGGAGGACGGGCTTGGGCGGCGCGGTCATGAAATCGGATGGTTTCCATGAGATCGGCTTAGCGCCGCTTCTAGGGGGTGCGATGCCGCGCGCATGCAAGCGGAGCATCGCCGGCGCCGCACAAAAGCCGTGGGCAGCGTTAGTCCTGATCATCAAAATGGTGAGCCAGACCATTGGTTTATGGCCTCCGCTCGGATAGAACAACCGCGAGTCCCCAAGGACAGCTTTGCAGGCCGCAAAAGCGCCTTGGGTTTGCCGCAACATCAAGCAAGACGTCTCGATTGCGCGCCCCGTGGGGCGCATGAGCGCTACGAACCGACCAAGGGCCCCGGTGCGCCAGATCATACCAGCGCGATGGAAGCAGAAGCTCCGGCATTTCATGCTGGACCTCGACGCGCGCATCAACTCGACGCTGTTCTCTTCCGGCAAGGGCGCGCGCGAACTCTATGAGCGCTACTCGACCTTCATGGACCGCTTCTATGTCGGCCGCTGGAAGCGCTGGGTGTTCATCGAGCCATTGTCGGAAGCCGCCACCATCGGTCTCGGCGGGCTGATCCTGATGCTGGCGCTCGCGGTGCCGGCGTTTCGCGAAACCTCCGACGACGACTGGCTGAAGAAATCCGATCTCGCGGTGACGTTCCTCGACCGCTACGGCAATCCGATCGGCAGCCGCGGCATCAAGCACAACGATTCGATTCCGCTGGAGGATTTTCCGGACAATCTGATCAAGGCGACGCTGGCCACCGAAGACCGCCGCTTCTACGACCATTTCGGCATCGACATCGCCGGCACCGCGCGCGCGCTCGTCACCAACGCGCAGGCCGGCGGCGTGCGCCAGGGCGGTTCGTCGATCACCCAGCAGCTGGCGAAGAACCTGTTCCTCAGCAACGAGCGCACCATCGAGCGCAAGGTCAAGGAAGCGTTTCTGGCGGTCTGGCTGGAGACCCGCCTCACCAAGAATGAAATTCTAAAGCTCTATCTCGACCGCGCCTATATGGGCGGCGGCACCTTCGGCGTCGATGGCGCGGCGCATTTCTACTTCAACAAGTCGGCGCGCGACGTCAATCTGTCGGAATCGGCGATGCTGGCCGGACTGTTCAAGGCGCCGACCAAATACGCGCCCCACATCAACCTGCCGGCCGCGCGCGCCCGCGCCAACGTGGTGCTGGACAACCTCGTCGACGCCGGCTTCATGACCGAGGGCCAGGTGTTCGGCGCCCGGCGCAACCCGGCCGTCGCCGTCGACCGCCGCGACGAGAATTCGCCGAATTACTATCTCGACTATGCGTTCGACGAGATGCGCAAGCTGGTCGATACGTTTCCGAAATCCTACACCGAGCGCGTGTTCGTGGTCCGCACCGCGATCGACATGACCGTGCAGCGCGCCGCCGAAGAGGCGGTCGAAAACCAGTTGCGCCAGTTCGGCCGCGACTATCATGCGACCCAGGCCGCGACCGTCGTCGGCGATCTCGACGGCGGCGTCCGCGCCATGGTCGGCGGCCGCGACTATGGCGCCAGCCAGTTCAACCGCGCCGTCGATGCTTACCGGCAGCCGGGTTCCTCGTTCAAACCCTACGTCTACACCACGGCATTGCTGAACGGCTTCAAGCCGACCTCGATCGTGGTCGACGGCCCGGTCTGCATCGGCAATTGGTGCCCGCAGAACTATGGCCATTCCTATTCCGGCGCGGTGACGCTGACGCAGGCGATCACCCGCTCGATCAACGTCGTTCCGGTAAAGCTCTCGATCGCGCTCGGCGGCAAGTCGCCGAACCCGGCCAAGGCCGGTCGCGTCAAGATCATCGAAGTGGCGCGCCGGTTCGGCCTCACGGCGCCGCTGCCGGATACGCCGTCGATGCCGATCGGCTCCGACGAAGTCACCGTGCTCGAGCATGCCGTCGCCTATGCGACGTTCCCCAACAAGGGCAAGTCGGTGAAGCCGCATGCGGTGCTGGAAGTACGCACCGGCGCCGGCGACCTGGTCTGGCGCTTCGACCGCGACGGCAAGAAGCCGCTGCAGGCGATCCCCGCTTCGGTGGCGGCCGACATGGCCGGCATGATGAGCCACGTCGTCTGCTGAAGGCACCGCACGACGCGCCGCACTCGACGGCATTCCGACCGCAGGCAAGACCGGCACCACCAACGCCTATCGCGACGCCTGGTTCGTCGGCTACACCGGCAACTTCACCTGCGCGGTCTGGTACGGCAATGACGACTACTCGCCGACCAACCGCATGACCGGCGGTTCGCTGCCGGCGCAGACCTGGCACGACATCATGGTCGTCGCCCACCAGGGCATCGAGGTGAAGGAAATTCCGGGTGTCGGCATGGGCACGAAACTGCCGCCGGCCGCGCAGCCCGCGACCGTCGCCGCCAACGGCGCGCCGAAGATTCTGGAGACCAAGCCGGGACCGCCGCCGGTTCTCACAAAACGCGGCGCCGACATTCTGGTGCGCGTCGAAAAACTGCTCGACGACGCCGGCAAGACCGCGGGCAAGACATCCGCCACCGAGCCTGCGAAGCCGACCAAGCCGATCACATCGGGTGCGCTGGCCTTCCCGGAGAATTACGTGGCAGCCGCCGGCGATCAGCCTCCGCCGGCGCAGCGGAAGAACTAGAGCGTGATGAGATTAGATTGGGTTGGAACGGCATCGGGAATTCCACCTCTCCCATCGGGAGAGGTCGGCGCAAAGCGCCGGGTGAGGGGTTACGCTCTCTCGATGGGCCACAACCCCTCACCCGAATTGCTGCGCAATTCGACCGCTCCCGATGGGAGAGGTGAACTGAGTTCGGAGCAAATGACTCAACCAAGATTCATCAGGCTCTAGTGCGGTGAACGGGAGCACTTCGCCGTGCGGCTGATCTTGATCACCCTGGTGGCGTTGGCGCTCGCCACGGTCGTTGGCCTTGGCTCGACCTACATGACGGCGACGCGCGGCACCGATCTCGGCACGCTGACGATCGGCTCGTGGACGGCGCGGCCGAAGAGCGGCACCGCCGACGTCGACCCCTATTCGCGCGCCTCGATCGCCCGCAGCGGCGAACTGCCGATCGGCACCGGCGACGGCATCGCCTTCTCGGCCACGTCAGATGACAAGAAGAAGCCGCTCGATGGCCGCTGCGACGTGGTCGTCAGCGGCGTCACGCCGGCAGCAAGGTTCTGGACGCTGACGCTGTTCGACCGCAAGGGCCATCTGGTCGCCAATTCGCTGCAACGCTACGGCTTCACCAGCCAGGAGATCGTCCGCGGCTCCGACGGCGCGTTCGAAATCCGCATCGCTTCGCGCTCGCGCGCCGGCAACTGGCTGCCGACCGGCGGCATCGAGCGCTACGCGCTGATGCTGCGGCTGTACGATACGCCGGTCGGCGTCGCGACAAGGACGCAGCGCGACGCACCGATGCCTGTCATCTCGACGGTGGGCTGCCCATGATCCGCCTGCTGTTCACCATCATCGCGGGCGTGCTGCTGGGCGGCGTGGTGCATCTCGTCAGCGTGCTGGCGCTGCCGCGCATCGCGACGCAAGACGCCTATTCGCGGCTGGCGCCGATGACCAAAGTCAATGCCGTGACGCCGCTGCCGCTCGCCGATCCCAACAACGCGCCGATGCCGTTCATGGACCCGGCGTTTGCGACCGCGATCTGCCGCTACGATTTGTCGGGCGGCGCGCTCAAGCTCACGGTGCCGGTCAGTCAGGCCTATACGTCGGTGTCGTTCTACACCCGCAACGAGGTCGCCTATTACGCCATCAACGACCGCTCGGCCGGGCGCAAGGTGATCGAACTCGATCTGATGACCGAAGCGCAGCATTCCGAATTGCCGGAAGACGAGGAAATCACCGCCGCCGACCGGCTGATCATCGATTCCCCGACCACGACCGGATTGATCGTGCTGAAGGCGCTCGGCGCCGGAGCCCGGCCTGATGCCGCAAGCACAAGCCTCGCTCGCCGCATCGCGCTGCGCGGTGCAGGCCGACGAGCCGCCACCGCCGAAGCAGCCGGCGCCCGCGCCGGCGCCACCTGCCCCGGCGGCGAAGGGCAAGAAGTAGCGCGGGCGTCAGGGTGTTTGCTCGTAAATTCGCGATGATCGCTCGTCCCTAACAGCGGCTAGGGAGCGGACGTCGTACAAGGTCCGTTTCGTGCCAACAAGACACTCATGCCCTGCGGCAATTCGCGACGTCTCATTCGATAACCTCGTCGGCGCGAACAAGGAGCGTCGGTGAGATCGAAAGACCCAGCGCTTTAGCTGTCCTCAGATTGATCACCATCTCAAATTTTGTCGGACGTTCGACCGGTAGGTCGGCGGGCCGTGCGCCCTGCAGCACCTTCCCAAGCATGGTGCCAGTCTGTCGAAACGTGCCTAACAAATTCGGCCCATATGACATCAGGCTCCCGGCCCGGGCGATCTCGGAAAATAGAGTAGCTGTCGGGATGTGATGTTCGACCGTGAGGTCGGCGATCAGCTTGGGGTTTGTCCCGAATATCGGCGAAGAAAGGATGATGATCGCATCGGGCCGATGTTCGCTGGCCATGTGAAAAGCACGTTGAAGTTCGGCAATGGCGCGAATTTCCACGACCTCCAGTTTGACATTCAAAAGCCGCCCTGCGTTCTTGACCGCCTCCAATTGGGTTTGACCGGTGGCAGGGTCCCAAAGCGCCGTGACGCTGGATAAGGTCGGAATTGCTTCCTTCAACAATTCCAGCCATTTCGTGCCGAAATCAGGGAAATCCGAAAACACGCCAGTGATATTGCCACCGGGGTGCGCGAGGCTCGTCACAAAGCGGCTGCTGACCGGATCGCTTTCGAGATCGTTGGCGACAATCGGAATAGTCGAAGTCGCCGACTTTGCCGACCGGAGCGCTGACGGGCTTACGGCGACGATTGCGTCCACTTTTCGCTCGACAAGATCCGCGGCCAGCACTTCAAGCCGGCTCGGATCCCCCTCCGAAGCGCGCACCAGTATCTCTGCCCTGTCGGCGTCAGCATAACCAACAGCGCGTAATCCTTCGCGCAAAGCGGCTATCCGCGTCACCGTCACCGCTTCGAAGCCTGGATAGAGTAAACCGATTTGTGCAGCCTTGGTCGCCGGCTGAGCCCGAGCCATCCATGGCCAAGCTGCCGCTCCAGCGGCAACCGCCATAAATCTGCGACGCGTCATGCTGCCCCCAATTGTTGCAACGCATAGTACTGGGCGGAATGCGTTCTCTGAACTGAGCCCAGAACAACTTTCGCCCTCGACTTTCCAGAAAGTCGCCGTGACGCCCTCGACCGAGACTTCTGCCCTGCACCTCGCCTGTGCAAAACGACTTTTGCAACAAACGTCGAATGGCATGTCGGGGATAACCGAAAATATCCTGGCAGTATCAATGGCTTCCGTGGAGTTTCGATGTGTCGTTTCGGCAGGCTTGTCACGTCTGGGACATACGCTCCAGACATACATCGAGCACGGACTTTGTACAGGAAAGATCGCAGGGCCTCTGGCTGCAGTTGCAACCTCCCTTTTCGCAAGCACTGATCCCTCTTAAACGCCCGCTCAGACGCGCTTGGGACGCGCGCTGGCGCATCTTTGAGACCCGCGCGTTCCGATGCACGACGGGCCAGACGCACACCACGAGCGTCCCCTGCGGGTCTGTCGATGCGATCCGAGACGATCCTTGCGATCAATCGAAGCGTCATCCCGCGAGCATCAGATTTGTGAGGCGGCACGATTAACGGCGAATTTACCGGATTTGGATCAGGATCAAACACTGCGGTAGGAGCAAAGCAACTTATGCCACGGGTGGTGCATGTTGTCGGCGGCTGTGCGTCGTTCCAGACAGCGACGGAATATCTTCTAAAGCAAGAGGGCTACGCAGTCGCGAGCTACCCTTCGGGCCAGTATTTTCTGGATCATTTTCCGAACGAAAGTGTGAGAAGCTGCATCCTCCTCAAGGTCAGAATGCCGGACCTGAGCGGCCCGGAATTGCAAGAGCGCTTGAGCGAGCGCGGTTCGGCGCTGCCGATCATATTCTTCACTCGTTATCCTGATGTTCCAACCGTAGTGCGGACCATCAAGGCGGGTGCGTTGGATTTTCTAGTCAAGCCCATTCCATCGGACCAGCTTCTTCAAGCAGTCGGACAGGGCATTGCGCATTATGAAGCGATACACACACTGGACGCCGTTCGCTCTCGTCTCGCGACACTGACGCCGCGCGAGCGGGAAGTCTTTGAGCTTATCGTTCGTGGCAAATCCCACAAGCAGATAGCCAACGCGTTGGGCGTGGCCGCGCGCACGATTAAGTCCCATCGCCACAGGGTGACGGAGAAAATGCAAGTCCAGTCCTTGGCTGAACTTGTCTCCCTTGCCGAGCGGCTCGGCGTTATGTCAGGGGGCGCGTTCGGATAGGGCGGAGGAGAACCTCTGAGGCGGCCCCCTCGTTGATGGCGCCCCTCCGACGATGGTCGCAACGGTCGCTGGGTCCTGATTTGATATCATCGATGCCGCCAACTGAGGCGGCCTAGCTTTCTTTACTATGTGTGCAAAATCGCACACACGGAATTGTCGAAGCGGGCCATAATGGCCTCATGGCCGAAACGCTCACCACTGAAGAATTCGCCTCTTTGCTTGCGGTCAGTAACGCGGGCGTAAATAGCCCCGCGCCAGCGATCCCCGCCGAACATGCCGCCCTGCTGATGACGCTAGGCTACATGGTCGATTTGGAGGGCAGACTGCGGATGACCACGCCGGGCCGCATCCGGATATATGCTGGGCAACTCGCTAGCTGAGGCGGACGTCGCGCCAATCTGCCGCCGACAACAGCC
Source organism: uncultured Alphaproteobacteria bacterium (assembly GCA_963802535.1). Taxonomy (GTDB): domain Bacteria; phylum Pseudomonadota; class Alphaproteobacteria; order Rhizobiales; family Xanthobacteraceae; genus Bradyrhizobium. The sequence continues at coordinate 373,704 of CAWDJI010000004.1, forward strand.
ACATGACAAGCGGCGGCTGGAACCGGAACCCCGGAATTTTGGTTTTTCAATACGATCGATAAGTACCGTGCGGCGGTCCCCCCTCTTGTTTCCCTCTCTCACGCAGCCGAATGCAGGCTGATTTGCGATCTAGCTACAGACCCAAAGAAGCGGGAGACATTCGACAGACTGGCCCTGCACCTGACCAGCCTTGCCGATCAGGTTGAGCTTGCAATGATCGAAGCACCCAAGACGGCGAAGCGGGAATAGCGCGCTCGGTGCCCGCAATTTTCTGATTGTGAACATAGTTCCGACTGGTCGAGCCCGATTGAGAGGGAAACGCGATGGCAGATGAACCGGAAGCCGTGACGACGGTGAGCGCAGCCAGGCGATGACGCTGCTGCTGCTGGAGCAGCCGACCTCAAGCGGCTGGAGCGCGCGGGCGCATTCAAGCCGATCGCGCCGGGCAAATACGGGCTGGTCGAGCTTGTGCAGGGTTTCGCCCGGCATGTCCGCAAGCCGGATGGCCCGGCGCTGGTGTCGTCGCCGGCGCTGGGCAAGCATTTCGATTGCGCGCCCCCTATGTCCGCAAGCTGGTCGAGCAAGGCGTGATCGAAAAGAAATCCGATGGGCGCTACGATCTGGATGCCGCCTGCCGCTCGAAATATCTGGCGCACCTTCGCGCCGAGCGGAAGCTGTCGCCTAAGGGAGCCGCCGATACCGAGTTCACGGCGGCCAAGGCGGAATTGATCAGGATCAGGGTCATGGAGAAGAAGCGCGAACTGGTGAAGCAGAGCGATGTCGATGAATTGATTGACGACATCGCGGGCGTGTTGCTGTCAACGCTGTCGATGATGCCTGCGCAGTGCGCGCCGGTTGGCGATTTGCCGATGCGCCGCCGTCTTGAGCGATGGGTATTCGAGACGCGGAAAGCCCTCGCTGGTTCGTTCAGCAAGATGGCCGACGATGCCGGTGAGCCGCTATTGGAGGCCGCCGAATGATGACCGGCGAGATGACCGACGCGGAAGTCGCGGCGCAGATCGAGCGAGCGGATCGGTTCATTGCCGACTTTCGCGAGATGGTGGCGGCGACAGAGGTTGATCCTCGCAGCCTGTGCGCCGACGAACAAGCTCGCGGGCTAGCCCGGATCGCAGGGACGATCGAGGCGGTGCCGTTCGTGACATGGTGCAATCTGTCGAACCTCGACATAGTGTGGCGCAACAGGATGAACGGCGAGACGTTCCTGTCTGTGATCGAGGTTTACCTGATGGGTGCTGGCTGCGGCCCGACGCTGGACTATCCCGACGCGACGGCGTTCCTCGCGGAGTTCGAGGCGATGATCGAGACAGCGCGCAGGCGGACGGTGCAATGATGGGCTTGGCTCACTCTCAGCGCAAGTGAGGACATCTCTGCAAGGCCGATGTGGTCATCCTCGCGGTCGCGGTGATGCTGCTGGCCTAATCGTTGACCGGCGGGGCTGCGGCGCGCCGCTCCTGAGCATCTGGACGCTCCAGCGACGGTGCAGATTTGTCACACGGGCTGAAAATGTGCGGTTGCCCCCCACCGTCACAATTAGGGCGATCACGGAGACCTACAATTTTCCGTTCCGGGGGACGTGGTTAGGGGATCGTGGAAGTGCCGAAATCAAAAACACAAGTGTCAGCCGATCAGCGGGACGAAGCTGACCGGATAGACGCGCTTGCCCATGCGCTGGCGGATCAGTTCGGTCGCAAGGTCGTGGTGGTGTGGCCAGACGACGAGGAAGTAGTGGTTGAGCCCCGCCCTGAGCGAAGGCTAGACGGCTAAAGGCCGCCGCCACGCTCCGACCGCAGCGGGCGCACAATAGTAACCACCGTAGTCTCGCCGCGCGGCGTCCTTCCCGCTTTCATCGAACCGTGCCAGCCGTCAGAGCAGCTACGCCAACCCCGTCGCCGCCCTATGCAGCGGCTCCATCAACGACTTCGCCGAGAATGGCTTTGTCAGATAGGCGAGACACCCGGACTGATGCGCAGCCGTGCGAACGGCAGGACTGTCGTTTCCGGTCATGTAGATGACCGGCACAGAAATGTTCGCTGCTTTGAGACAATGCCTCACGTCGATGCCTGACCCATCTCCCAAGTTGATGTCGAGAAGGACGCAAACCACCCTGTCGAAATCGCGATGTTTTGCGAACGCCTCCGCAGACGGAAACAGCACGGTGGCGTAGCCGGACTGCCGCAGCAATCGAGCTACGCTCCGCAGCATTCCGGGGTCATCATCGACGACCAAAACAATTTTCCGCTTTGGCAAGTAGCCACCTCGATGTTGGAAATCCGTCTTTTGGGCCAAATGCAACGCGCCATCGTTGGCGGCAGTCGGACGATGGCTTTGATCCATGTCAAACAAGGAGGGCGAGGCCCGCCTTCACGACACGATCAGCGTCAGCAGCAGCACCACGATCTGGCTGCGCGGCCTACTTGTCGAAATCAAGTAGGAGCGGCGGTGCCCAAGGGAACTGAGCCGCTTGCTCTCGCCCTTTGGGTCGCGGTTTTTCCATCCGATCAAGTTCGCGCACAATGACCGCGAGTTCACGCTCAATTTCTAATTCGCGTTTCTGGCTGATGGGCACAGGACGGTTCCTCCGGTTGCGGCCCCGGCAATTTGCTACCGCGAACGATCAGCCATTGTAAGTTGTCCTCTGAGGCATTGTCCGATGGGGCAATGCTGTTGCGGCGTAGAAGCGGACGGATACGCCGTACCGCAGCGGCGGTGCCTCTCGCCAGCGCGGCCCGGATCGTCCGGTCGCCGGGTATCGCGTCTATCGTCTTGAGGATCATCCACATCACCTGCAGCAGCTTGCCCCGATGCTGCAGCGGGCATGTCTGCTCGTTTGCATCTCGCAGCCATCGACCGTTGCGGTAGACCAACAGCGCGTCCCGCAGGCGCTTCGCTATCTCGCTATCCGAGAGACCGGGATAGAACCGCGCCGCTTCGACCAGCAGATTGTCGCGCTCGCTGATCAATAGCTCTGTCTGCCGCGTGCGATGGCCGGGACCAAACACCAGCGGGTGTCGGATCGGCTTCACCCAGCCCCTGTCATATCAGTTGAAGAGCAAACGAAACATGACTGGGTTCATATTGATGGTGCCGTTGAGCATTTCCAGCAAAACTACCTCCCAAAAAAATCAAACTGAGCCACCACCCACTTTCGCCTCAACTGAGTGTGGGTCAATCGCGTCACTTTGACAGCGCGCCACGAACTTCCGCTCTTCCCCGACCAGCGGACATCGCCGATCAGGTGCGTGAGGTCCGAAAAGTGCCGACAAGCGACATGGGATCACATCGACAAATGAAAGAGGCCGCCAACTGAGGCGGCCTCTTGCTGTTTCGTGAACTCCCAGTTTTGGGGCCGCACCCGCACGTCGGCAGGCGGGAAGCTGCGCTTACCCTAACCCTTTGGTCAATTGATTCAGAATCTGTTGAAACATTTGGGCCGGATCGTTCATACCGCTCGATCCACCCGCCTTTGGGAACCAGTAGGAAAAACGGCCGCCTGCAACCTTGTCGAGGTCGGCGTCCGAAATAGCAGCATCGTTGTTCTGGTTGTTCTGATTGTTCTGGTTCGCATTCATGGTCTTCTCCAATGTTTCAGTGCGGGATCATTCCCGACATCCATAGTGGAGATTACCCGCGATCGATCCGGCGGACTGTGAGATGTCGCCATAGAAAATCTTGATTTTTACTTGAGAACGTTGTGACTTTCTTTGAAGCCAGTCCCCAACCCAACACTCGTGCCTTTTCGGTACCTGTCCAACAGGCGACCCCATGTCCGAGTCGGGTCAATCGCGTCGATTTGAGGTTCGGCCCCGACTTCCGGTCTTCGCCCAGAAACGGACACCGTCACGGACGGTTGGCATGTCTCAAAGGTGCCATAAGCGAGCGCGGCAAAACATGCCAGCGCCTGCTCCGGCAAATGCTGTTGGTCCACGCCTGGGCGGGGTCAACGCTGCGCCGGCGAGCCAGAAAGTCCTTGACGCAACAGAGCACCATGGATTTGGATCGGACGAAGACCTTGATTAGTCGATGGACGGAGCCGACCCGTGGGATTTTTGCTGAGAATCATGCTCGCAACCGCTCTCGTGAACCTTGCTCCAGCCGTCGCCCAGGCGCCGAAGAAAGCCGTCGCTTCTCCTGCCTTGCAGAAGGAATTCGATGGCTTCATCGAGAAGTTTCGCGCGGCGCTGAAGGCAAACGATTCCGCCGCCGTCGCCGGTATGACACGATTGCCGTTCATGAACGACAGCGCAATTCGCGACGCCGCGCAATTTCGCGCCAAGACCTATTCGACCTTCTTCACGGCGAAAAATCGCGCGTGTATCCAGCGCGGCAAGGCCGTCTACGATCGCGATCCAGAGAACAATGACAATTACTCCGTCTTCTGCGGCCAGCACATCTTCAGCTTTACCAAGACGCCGTCGGGGTTCCTTTTTACGGACGTCGGCGCGAACGACTGATCAGGCAACAATGCTATCGACTGCCGCCGGACGTATGATCGGTCGCCTCGCTCAGCGACGTCTGGATACCGCAACCTGGGCGATGGGCCGCACTCATCAACGGAAAGCCTCGCCGCGAGCACAACGAGTTGGCTCAGCTCCCCATTAACGGACGTGCAAACGGACAGCGGCGACTTCGCCTTCGGGTCAGTCGCGTCGTTTTGGCGGACCGCCCATCACTTCCGGCCTGCTCCAAACAACGAACGTTATTAGACCGGCCTGGTCGGTCCGGTTCGTGCCGTTAGTCGCTGCGAGCAATCGCAGCAACCAAACACTATTCGCGGTAGGGACGACGCCCCCCGCCCAGATGATCCGTACGTGCGCACGTCGAGGCCGAGCGTCTTGGCTCTCTTGAGGCAGGAGCGGCAGCGGCCTGCCGAGCTGCCGCCGCTTCGACGCAGGTACCATCCCGTCCTTGTGGAGGGGTTCCTCCTTTGATTAGATTATCCCCTCGAGTGCCTTACGAAATGTCTTGAGCGCCTCCATCTGCTTTCGGTTCTCCTGTTCTTGGGACTTGGTGCCGCCAGACACCGCATCGAGTTCGCGCTCACCCAGAACGTCGGTCTTCGCGTTGATTGCATCAGTCATCACATCTCTCCTTTGAATTGGTCGGCGCGATCATCCGACGCCGATGCGACCACATTTGCCATCACTGCTTTCGTCGGTATGTGACGGCCATCACGAAATGTCTGATTTCAACCGGGGCGCTCTCCCATAAGCACAAGCTTGTGCGTGGCTAATGCCGCCCACAGCGGCAACGCTCATAATCAACCGGATCATGGCTGTTGAAGATCGTCACGGCATCGCCATGCGTTGCCTTCAGCGTCCGCAACCGTTCCTGATTTTGCAGGCGCAGCGCGCGGTCCATATCGGCGCGGCGCTGGAACAGGCCGAGCACCAGCGGCATTTTCGGTTTCGCCTGCAACTGGCCGTGAAAGAAATAGGCGTCGCCGGCGTGCAGCAGCCATCTGTCCTTGGTCCGCACGGCGATGCCGCAATGGCCGAGCGTATGGCCGGGCAGCGGGATCATCAAAATATCCGGTTCTCGATCGCCGAGCGCACGCACGCCGCTGAAGCCGAACCAGTCCTCACCACCCTCGCCGTAGAACGCCCAGTCGGGGCCGTGCTGCCATTGATCGGTGATATAGCGGCCCTTCGGTGCGGGGATTTGATGCGACACCGCCATCTCGTATTCCCTGCGATGCACATGCACCTTGGCGTTTGGAAAATCCGGAACGCCGCCGGCATGATCGCGATCGAGATGCGTCAGCAGGAGATGCCTGACGTCATCGGATGAATAGCCGAGCGCCTTGACTTGTTGGACGGCGGTCTCGGCCGGATCGAGAAGCGGCGTCGTCTGTCGCACCCATTTGCGCCCGAGCCGCGGCGGGTTGGCGATATCGCCGAGACCGATGCCGGTATCGACCAAAGCAAGCCCGTCATTGGTCTCTACCAGCAGGCAATGACAGACCATCCGCGCCCGCTGGAAGATGCTGCCGGTGCCGTTCACGAAGCGGCGGCCGATCGGGCACATGGTGCCGGTGTTGATGTGGTGGATGCGCATCGCAGGTTCCTTGGCTGAGGTCAGGAACCTTGCTTGCCATCTCCTGGATCATAGGTAAAATATTGATATCTGATAGTATCGATAGGAATGGACTATGGATATCCGGGAGCTCCGATATTTCGCGGCGGTGTTCAGCGAACGCAATCTGACGGCGGCGGCCAAACGCTGCTTCATTTCGCAGCCGTCGATCTCGGCCGCGATCACCAATCTGGAAGCCGAGCTCGGCACCACGCTCTTCATTCGCCACAAGAAGGGCATGGCGCCGACCGCATCGGCCGAACAATTCCATGCCGTCGCCCGCCGCCTCATCGACGACGCCGATGCCGCCAGAAATCTGTTCCGAAAACCGTCGACGCGGCGTCAATTGACGCTCGGCCTGATGCGCACGCTCGACATGCCCAGAACGATCGCGCTGCTGAAGCCGCTGACCGGAACCGCCGACGTCGCGCTTCGTCTGGTCGGCATCAAGGAAAAAGCGGATGCGCGGATCATCGCCAAAAACATCATGGCGGCCGATGAGCGCTTCATTCCGCTCTGGGTCGAACGCTATGTCGCGGCTTTGCCGCCGTCGCATCCGCTGACGCTGAAGGAGCGGCTTCGCACGTCAGACCTTGCCGGCGTCGCCATGATCGACCGCTGCCATTGCGAGCAGAGCGAATTCTTCGGCCGCCATGCGTCGTCGCCGCGCCAGCCGGCGGCGATCGCGGAATCCGAGGATTGGACGATGGCGCTGGTCGCGGCCGGCGTCGGCATTGCGATCGTCCCCGAGGGCGTCGCGCGCGCCAATCCCGACGTCGCCGTGCGCGAGATCGAGGTCGACGTGAAGCGCGAGGTCGGGCTTGCCTATAGCGCGGCGCGACCGCCGTCGGAGGCGTTACAGAACTTTATCGCGAGATTGCAGAGCCAGCGCCCGAGAGCGGGACGCACCAAACGTCTTGGAAAACCTCACAAAAAATAAAGGTAATATGATAGGGGTACGGTGCATGGGGTTGTTTTCAAAGTTTTTGTGTCGGGCCTTAGCGGCGAACGGGCGCCTAACCCTTCACGACTACCGCGCGCCCGCCCACCGGCTGCACCGGCGGATTGGCGGTTTGGGCGGCGAGTTCACCGATCAGGCGATCGGCGTCGGCGGCGATCGCATCGGGCGCATGGATCACCAGCCGCTCCAGCGCCCAGCGGTAGGAGGAGATCCTGCGTTCCAGGCACTGCTGGACCCATTGCACGATCAGCGTGTTCTCTTCCATGCGGGCGACCGCGTCGGCCTGTTCGGCCGGCGACAATTCCGACACCAGTTTCAGGCTGGCGTTGCGCTTGCGGTCGAGTTCGATGACGCGGATGGCGGAGGCAAAGAACGGCTCGAACCGCGTGATGTCGTTGCGCACGTCTTCGATCAATTGCTGGTAGCGCGAGGTGTGCGAGCGGTGCGGCTCGTCGATCAGCGCGCGTCCATAGGTGGTGCGGTCGAACACCACCTTCTGCCGCCATGGCGACGGCAGCGGCTGGTAATCGCCGAACACGCTCTTCCAGGCGGGACGCGAATGCGGCGGCTCGATCAGGGGATAGGCGAGGTCGCGGAGCTGGCGTTCGTTTTCGGTGAGCTGGAACGACGATGCCTTGAGGCCGACGCTGCCGGTGACTTCGGCGCCCAGCCAGCGGTGCATGTCGTCGTTGCGGAAATCGCCGCGGGTGCGGCCGAAATCGCCGCCGCTGCAGCCGCCCGAGCGCCGCACCCATCAAGATGAGGATGATGGCCGGACGCGACCTGATCCCGGCGGTCCGGATCGGAAGGCACTGCTCCGGCATGTCAAAACGTCCGTTGTCAGGGGCGCCGACGGCGACGGCGACCGGGGGCTGTACCTTCTTCCGGTCCGCGCCCACCGCTCTCGTCGGTCGGGCGTTCGATCCGGACGACGGGAAGGATCAGCACGGTTCCCATGCCATCGCGTGAAGCGCCATCCGTGCCCGGCCGCCGCGAAGCCGCATCCGCCGGAAATTCAATGATGGTGCCCATGTTCCATTCTTTCTGGTTGCCGCACGAACCATGACTTGGCCGGCGACATGCCAACATTCAGAGCAGAACGTGGTTAACGGCATCTTAATCCGCTGCCCGGGTCCCTAACGGAGCGGGCCCGCTGTGCTTAATGCGACACCGGCAAAACCGCTGCATTTTTTCAGGGCTTGTTTTCCTTAACCAGCTCTTAAAGCGCCCCAGCGTAGGCTTGGAAGAGGGATTTCCAAGTCGCGTATATCTGACATGACCGCAGCTCCATTATTTCCGGGTTTCGACGGGCTGATGACGCTCTCCCGTCGCGAGGGCGTCGATATCCGCCCGACTTTGCTGCGCGTGCTGACAGACCTTTATGTCCAGGCCAGCGCCCATTCGGCCGACGAGGAGCGGCAGTTCGTCGAACTGACCTCCCGCCTGATCGACCAGGTCGACGACGCCACCCGGTCAGCGGTTCGCGCCCGGCTCGCGGTCTATCCGGCGACCCCGTCCGAAATCATGAACAAGCTCGGATTGCGGCGCACACTCCCGGCCAGGCCGTGCCGACCGCACCCGGTAATTCCGTCCGCCCCGTCCGAAGCGCCGGCAGCGAGAGCGCCGACTGAGGCGCAGCTGCGGATGGCGTCTAGCCTCGCGATGCGGCCGAACGATGCCGCCGAGATCAGCGACATGTTCTTCGCCGCCAACGCCAGCGAGCGCGCGCTGATCCTGCACAATCTCAATGACACGCCGCTAAAAGCCTCGGCGCGGATTCCGGCCGGGCGCGCCAAACGCGCGATCGAGACGCTGGAAATGGCCGCCTTTGCGGAAGACTGCGAAAACTTCGCGCTCGAAATCGGCGAAGCCCTGATCCTGCCGGCGCGGATCGCAACCCAAGTGGTGAGCGATCCCGGTGGCGAACCGCTGGCCTGCGCGGCGCGCGCGCTCGACATGCCCGCAGACGCGTTCCAGCGGGTGCTGCTGTTCCTCAATCCCGAATTCGGCGCCTCGGTGCACAATGTCTACCGGCTGTCGCGGCTCTACGACCGGCTCACCGAACGATCCGCGCTGGTGATGCTGGCGGCATGGCGCGGCTCGACCATGGCGGTCACCCGCGCCAAATACCGCGCCGCGCTCTACGACGACGAGCGCAACCGCGCCCGCGCCGCCCCGTCACAGACGCGGCCCGCGGTCCAACCCGGCAGCGCGCCCAAAGTGCGCGCCGGCAGCGATGGTTCGGGACGCTAGAACGCCCTACTCGATCACATCGTCGGCCAGCGTCAGCAAGGTCGGGGGCACGCTGAGCCCAAGCTGTTTTGCGGTTTTGACGTTAACCACCAGAACGAACTTGCTCGCCTGCTCGATCGGAAGGTCGCCGGCCTTCTCGCCGCCGAGGATCTTTGCGGCATAGATTCCGGCGCGGCGGAAGTCGTCGAGCAGGTCGGCCGAATACGACATCAACAGCCCCGCGCGTCCCCATTCCGGATAGGTGCCGACCGTCGGCTTTCCAGACGCCATCACGGGTGGCAGCACGCGCGCCATGTTGTTGAACAACAGCGGCTCACCCGAGACATAAAGCGCCTGCACGCCATCTGCCTTGCTTGAGGCCACGGCGCCCGCGATATCGTCGAGCCCCTGAATGGGATGGTGGACGATCTCAAAGCCGAAATGACCGGCGGCGCTGCGAAGCGCGTTGAGCTCTGCCACCGCCAACATCGATGTCGCAGTGCCGATGAAGCCGAGCCGCTTCAGGTCCGGCACCAGTTCCTTGAAAAAGCCTATGCGCTTTTGGGTCAGCGCTTCCTCGCCGCCAACCGCGTTCATTACATTTCCGGTCGCATTGCCGCCCGGACGCACATAGCTCTGCGCAAATCCGAGCTTGATCGGATCGGCGGCAACCGAGCAAAACACCATCGGCAATTCGGGAACCGTCTTGTGAACCGCGGTAGACGCCGCCGCCGAGGCGACGATGACGCGCGGCTTCAGTGCCGCCAACTCCAACGCCAGTCCTGGCAGCCGATCGAAGACGCCATCGGCAAAGCGGAGCGCGAACGCATAATTGACGTTCTCGGCAAGGCCTGCCTCCTGCATACCCTTGCGGATCGCATCGATCCGCAACCTGGCGAAATCAGCGCCGCCCGGTACCAGCACCGCGACAAGTGGCAAGTCTTTCTGGGCCAGCGCCGGCCACGGAAAGGCGATGACCGTAGCCCCCAATAATAGAAACTCCCGTCGCCTCATTCGCCCCCCAAGCGCGTCTTAAGTCTTCGCCAGATCCAAAAAGTGCCGCCCTGACCGATCCTCGGTCTCGACGATCCAGGCGTCCGGGTCGAAACGGATCTCCTTGGCGAGACGCTCTTCCACTGACGGTTCGGGCACCGGCTGGGGCGAAGCCGGCGCGAACAGCCGCTCGGCCGGCCGGCTCTCGTCATAGACGGTCTGCGGCGCTGGCCCGTACAGCATGGCGTTGCCGTCGAGGTGCGCCACTTTGACGAACACGGCCCCCGCCTCTTCGGCGCCGCGCCGGCGCACGGCACCAAAAATTCCCTCGGTCTGGCAGCGGCGCAGATAGGCCGCCACCCAAATAGATGATTTCAATCGCATGGCAGCGACGATAGGCCAGCGGGTATTGCGAAGCTAGTGCCCTGAACGCAGAGGTCGCCACCGCCGGGACCGGGTCCACGTTATCGTTTGCGCTTGTATCGCAGGCGCAAGTTACGCACACTTTGCCGGCAGCGATGAGAGTGAATCGGGATGCCTGATCAAAATGACGATGGCCTCCTTGGTCCCGGCGAACGGGATCTGCGGCTTGATCTGGTGCGGGGCATCGGACAATGGATGGTCTTCCTCGACCATATCCCCTACGACATCGTCAGCTGGCTTACGCTGCGCAATTACGGCTTCAGCGACGCCGCCGAGTTCTTTGTCTTCATCTCCGGATACACCGCGGGCTTCGTCTACGGCCCCGCCATGGCCCATGGGCAGTTTCTCGCCGCCACCAAGCGGCTATTGAAACGCGCCTGGCAACTCTACGTGGCCCACATCTTCCTGTTTTTATTCTTCGTCGCGCAAATCGCGCGCGCGGCGCGCCGCTTCGACAACCCGATGTACGGCAACGAGTACAACATCTTCCTGTTCCTCGAGCGGCCCGACATCATGATCGGGCAGACGCTGATGCTGAAGTTCAAGCCGGTCGATCTCGACGTGCTGCCGCTCTATATCGTGCTGGTGCTCGCGCTGCCCGCGATCCTGTTGGGCCTCGTGAAATTTCCGCGGCTGACCCTGCTCGGCTCGGCCGTGTTCTACGCGCTGGCGCGCTACTTCGACTGGAACCTGCCATCCTATCCCGGCGGCAACTGGTACTTCAACCCGTTCGCCTGGCAGTTGCTGTTCGTGTTCGGCGTATGGTGCGGCCTCAACGGCGCAGCCGAGATCGGGGCATTGATCCGCTCGCGCGCGGCCCTGATCCTGGCGCTGATCTGGATCGCGTTCTCGTTCGTGATCGTGATGACCTGGCACATTCCGGTGGTGGACGCGATGGTGCCGAAATGGCTGATCAAGATCATCTATCCGATCGACAAATCCGATCTCGACCTGTTCCGGCTGGTCCATTTCCTCGCGCTGGCGGTGGTGTTCGTGCGCTATATCCCGCGCGACTGGCCGGGGCTGCGGTCGAAGCTCGCCTACCCACTGATCCTTATGGGACAGCACTCGCTGCCGATTTTCTGCCTCGGCGTTTTCCTGTCATTCGCCGCGCACTGGTTCCTGGTGCAGATCGAAGGCGACATACCCGCCCAGATCATGGTCAGCGTGGTCGGCATGACGACGATGGTGGCCACGGCCTGGGTGCTGGGCAAGTTCAAGGCGCTGCCGGATCATTTCGCGTCGCGCAATCCGGCCACACCGAAGTCGGTGTGACCGGTCACACCGAAGTCGGTGTGACCGGTCCGGGTGGCTGGCATCGCCTCGCGGCGAGCTGAAACATGTTCTTGAAGGGCGCTTCCTGGGCCAGATGTTCGATTCCGACCTCGGATTCAAACCGGCGTATCCGCTCCTGTATTTCCGGCGCAACATCCTGGACCCGCTTTTCCGGAAAAGGCGGATCGGGATAATATTCGATACCGAGCTGCAATGTCTTTGCGACCTGTTCGCCGGCGATCAGGGAAGCCAGGAACAAGCCGGTGTCGATACTCGCGGAAACGCCGGCGCCGGTGACGTATTTGCCGTCCTGATGATAGCGTTCGGCGACAAATTCCCCGCCGTAAGCCCTGAGCCGATCCTGATAGAACCAGTTGGCGGTGGCTTTGCGACCTTTCAACAATCCGGCCGCCGCGAGCAGGCCGACGCCGTTGCAGATGCCGACGGTCCACGTCGAAGTCTTGTCGAGCCGCCGGATCGTGTCGAGAACCTGCTCGTCCTTCTCGAGCGCAAACGCACCGGGACCGCCCGGGACATACAGGATGTCCGTGCTCGTGACCTCCTGAAATTCGCGAAATGCCACGAGACCGAGGCAACGGGTATCGGCAGCGACGATGCCGCGTTGCGCTGCGACGAACTCGGTCTTCACACCCGGAAGCCGCGCGAGAACTTCGTAACCGCCGATGGCATCAAGTGCCGTCAGGCCATCAAATATCAGGATCGAAAGCTTCATCCGTTTGTCTCCGGGCTATTGGTGAGCGGGGTCGAGCAGATGACGTCACCTTAAGCTCGGGACAGACTTGTCAGGAATGACAAAGAACTGCTAATTTCCGACGATGCCAAAATCAACCACGATCGCCTTCCTGGCCTATGACCGCTTCCAGCTGCTGGACGTGACCGGTCCAGCCGCCGTGTTTGCGGCCGCCAATCACGAACGCAAATCCAGGCTCTATGAGGTGGTGATCCTTTCCCCGGCGGGCGGCCTAGTCAGCAGCGACAGCGGCGTCACCGTGCAAACGCGCGGCGTTGCCGGCATGGGAGCAAAACGCATCGACACCCTGCTGATCGCTGGAGCGGAAGAAGCAGCCCTTCGCGCTGTCATCGCCGACCGCGCCGTCAGCCGCTGGATACCGCGCCACGCGGCAAAAGCCAGACGCATTGGCTCGGTGTGCTCAGGCACCTTCGTCCTGGCGGCGCTCGGGCTGATCGAAGGCCGGCGGGTTGCGACCCATTGGGAGGCCTGCGGCGCGCTGGCGGCGAGGTATCCAAAACTATCCGTCGATCCGGAAGCGCTCTATGTCGTGGACGGCAAGGTCTGGACCTCGGCCGGCGTCACGACCGGCATCGACATGGCGCTGGCGATGGTCGAGGCGGATTGCGGCGCCGATATCGCCAACGCCATTGCGCGGCGCCTGGTGCTTTACGCCCGCCGTCCCGGCTACCAATCGCAATTCAGTCCGTTGCTGGACGCCCGGATCCGGGCGGAGAGCCCGTTTGCCGGCTTGATTCAGTGGATGCAGAACAATCTGGATCGGCCGCTCGATGTGCCGACCCTTGCCGCGCGCGCCAACCTCGGTGAGCGAAACTTCTACCGGCGCTTTCTCGCAGCAACGGGAAGCTCACCGGCACATTTTGTCGAGGCGTTGCGTCTTGAAGCGGCGCGCACGCTGATCGACGGCGAACTGCCGCTCAAGGGCGTGGCCGCGAAAGTGGGCCTGACGCCGATCCGCCTCAACAACGCGTTCGAACGCCGCTTTGGCGTCGCACCGCGGCTGTTCCGCGACATGCACGGAACAGCGAAGCGGGCGTCAGCTTATTGATCGATCGGGTGGCCGATCATCGCGGTGAGCTCTTTCACCAGACGATCCGACATTTGTCCGGTCACCGGCAGCTTGCGCGCGTGCTCGAATTTCGAGATCGCGGCCTGGGTATCGGCGCCGACGGCGCCGGTCGGCTTCAACTGGCCGTAGCCATATTCGGTGAGCGCACGCTGCACCGCCGCGACACGGCGCGCGCCTGATGATTGCGACGAAGCCGGGATCGAGGCCGGAGGCCGCATCACGTTGGCCGGTGCCACCGCAACCGCCGCAACGTTGGCCGGTTTGGCCGCGTTGGACGCGGGAGCCGAACTGGTCGATTTCACCACCAGGCTGGTCATTGGGTCAGTGGCTTTGGGATCACTGGCTTTGGTATCGACGGCTTTGGGTTCAGCGCTTTTGAACTCGACCGGTTTCGGTTCGAACAGCGCAGGATCCGGACGCGCGGCCAGTTCGACCGGGCGCGGACGCGGCAACGGGCTTGTGACCACCGGTGCCGGAAGCGTCACGACCGACGAGCCGAACATCGGCGACGGATGACGGCCGGCCTGGAGGAACAAGGCGTTGGTGAGGATGGCGCCGATGGCGGCAACCGCCAGCGCGGCGGCCAGCATATCCTTCGGACTGTGCAGCAGGGCGCGCATCAAAAATCCGCGCTCCGTTTCCGCTTCGACCGCCACCGCCTTGGCGCCACGGCGGCGGCGCGGCATCTCGTCGTCCTCGATATTTCGCTTAGGCACTTTTCTTCACCTGATGGGCTTGCTCTTGTAATCCGGACCGCAGCGCCGGCTTCAGCGTCGCGATATTGCTCGAAGGCAATTCCGCCTGCGGCGGCGTGAAGTTAAGCGGCAAAGCCACGGTCACCGTGGTGCCCTCGCCGACCTTGCTCTGGACGTTGATCTCGCCATTGTGCAATCCGACCAGGCCTTTCACGATCGACAGCCCGAGGCCGGTGCCTTCGTGCTTGCGCTGGTAGGTCTTGCCGGCCTGGAAGAAGGGATCGCCGACCCGCTTGAGATCGTCGGGCGCGATGCCGACGCCGGTGTCCGTGATGCGCAGCATCAGGCGCGATCCTTCGACCGCGGCCGAGACCGTGACGCTACCGCCGCGCTCGGTGAATTTGATGGCGTTGGCGACCAGATTGAGCGCGATCTGCTTGAACGCGCGCGGATCGCCGGTCATGACAGGAAGGTCTTCCGGCGCGCGGGTGACGAGATCGACGCCGCTTTCGCGGGCCTTGAGCGCCAGCAAATTGCAGCAATTGAGCAGCGCCGGGCGCGGCGCGAACGGCTCCGGCGAAATCTCGAAATTGCCGGTTTCCATCTTCGACATGTCGAGGATGCCGTTGACGACGCCGAGCAGATGCTGGCCGGAATCGTTGATCAGCTGCGCGTATTCCTTGCGGCGCGCGGCATCGATCATCAGCACGTCTTCCTGCACGATCATCTCGGAGAAGCCGATGATGGCGTTGAGCGGCGTGCGCAGTTCATGGCTCATTGTGGCAAGGAAGCGGGTCTTGGACGCATCCGCCTGCTCGGCGGCGGTGCGCGCCAGTTCGAGCGCCTGTTCCTGGAGCTTGCGGTCGGTGACGTCGCGCATCACGGCAACGACCTCGGCCTCGGCTGAAGTCTGCTCCAGCGGCCGGCAACGCATCTCGACCCAGATGAAGTCAGCCACATTGCTCTGGCCGCGGACGGCATCGCGTCGCAGACGAAACTCAACGCTCTGCGCCTCGCCGCCGCGTGCGGCCTCCGACAAAGCGGTGAGATAGGCCGGACGGTCGGCGACATGGACGCGATCGAACAGGCCGTGGCCGCCGAGGCGGGCGACCGGGGTGCCCAGCATGGCTTCGGCCGCGGGCGAGATGAACTGCACCGCGCCGTTGCGGCTGTGGCGCGAGATCACGTCGCTCATGTTGCGTGCCAGCAGGCGATAGCGGTCTTCCTCGACATAGAGCAGGGCGACGCTGGTGCGCGCCAGCGACTCGGCGCCAAAAGCCAGCCCCGCGGCATAGAGGATCGCAGATACGATGCCGAACCCGGTCAGCGCGCCGCGCAGCGTCGCACTGAGTTCCGGAACCGGCAGCATGTGGTAGTGCCCGAGCACGATCAGAAGCGCCGCGCACGACATCGCCAGCGCAAAGGCAAAGGCTACCAGGCGGCGCGAGGCCGAGAGTGCGGCTTCGAGCGGAATGACGATCAGCCAGACGGTGGCAAAGGATTCGATGCCGCCGGTGGACGCCGCGACCATCATGACGAGACCCGCCAGCGCCAGCGACGACAGCATATGCGCGCCATCGTAACGGCCGGTGCGTGACAGGAACCAGGACAACAGGATCGGCGCGATCAGCCAGGCAAACGCCGCGACTTCGAGCGCGGTCGGCGCGCCGCGCATCGCCAGATAGAGCGGAAACGCCGCAAAGGCGACCAGGCTGCCGAGTAGCCGCGGCGCCATGAACGCACGATGCCGCGCGCGCGTCAGCGCGTCATAGCGTGCCGACGGGTGCAGCAGCGCATCGAGACAATCGCGGATGATACTCAAAACAATCACGGCTCTCGCGCTTCGGCTTGTTCGTCTGGCAGGTTAGCTTTGCAGACGCGCCGGAACGCCCCCTTTATCTTTGCGCCACCGTGTCAGAGCGAACTTAAGCGAACGCTAAGGCACGGCGCGGGTGCGGAAAACACCGTGCATTCGCGGGGCTTTCCCGCATTCGACGACGCTCATTCGACGCGGATGGTGAACGACAGGTTTCCGGCGCGATCGATCTATGGTTTCGAAATGGTGGACGCGCCGCTCACGCGCACTTTTTCGTGTTCGCGGCCGTCAATCGAAAATTTACGCCGAATCGAATCATTGCGATTTTCAGCGAATTTTCGGCGAATTTACCTCAATGCAAACACTTGCGATTTATCGACGGCTGATAGTCAGGAGCAAAGCTGCGGGCCTCACCGCAACAGAAACAAAAGAGACGACCGGGGTCGCGAGATGTTCTTTCTGCTTCGCGTGGTATTCTGGCTCGGGCTGGTGCTCGTGCTGTTGCCCAGGGACAAGACACCTGAATCGGACAAGCTGCCGCAGATCGGCGCCTCCGAAGCGGTATCGGCTGCGACCGCCGCGGTTTCCGACATGGGCCAGTTCTGCAAGCGCCAGCCGGCGGCCTGCGACGTCGGCGGCCAGGCTGCGACCGTGATCGGTCAGCGCGCCCAGGACGGCGCGCGCAAGCTCTATCAGATCATCACCGACAAGAAGGCCGAGAAGAAGGCTCCGGATCACACCGGCTCGATCGGCCCGGCCGACGACGCCGAAGCGACGCTTGCGGACGCAGGCTCCCGCGATACGCTGACACCCGATGATCTCGGCGCCGCCTGGCGCGTCACACCTCTGCCCTGACCGCAATGATGGCCGGAAAATAGCCCCGGAACCGGTTCCATTTTCATCGCTTTCGATACGCCCGCATCCTATATAGGCGTTTCAGGATTGGACGCGGACCACGATGACGATCGACGAAATCAGGGATAATTTTGCGCTGCTGGACGAGTGGGACGACCGCTACCGGTACGTCATCGAACTCGGCCGGACGCTTGCGCCGATGCCGGAAGCCGAGCATTCCGCGGCCAACAAGGTCAATGGCTGCGCCAGCCAGGTCTGGCTCTCCAAGCAGATCGACCGCAGCGGCAACAGCGAACCACGGTTGAACTATCTCGGCGACAGCGACGCCCACATCGTGCGCGGCCTGATCGCGATCCTGCTGACGCTTCTTTCCGGCAACACGCCGCAGCAGATCCTGTCGACGGATGCGATCGCGGTGTTCGACGAATTCGGATTCCGCGAGCATCTGACGCCGCAACGCTCCAACGGCCTGCGCTCCATGGTCGAACGCATCCGCACCGATGCGCGTGAGGCGCTGGCGACTGCGACATAGACAGCGTCATTGCGAGGAGCGAAGCGACGAAGCAATCCACACTAGATTTGCCGCACTATGGATTGCTTCGCTTCGCTCGCAATGACGACTATTATTTCCGCTTCCGCGCCTGCTGGCCGAGACCCATTTTCTTGGCGAGCTGCGAACGCGCCACCGCGTAATTGGGCGCGACCATCGGATAGTCGGCCGGCAGGCCCCATTTGTCGCGATATTGCTCTGGCGTCATGTTGTACTGCGTGCGCAGATGGCGCTTCAGCGACTTGAAGCGCTTGCCGTCCTCAAGACAGACCAGATATTCCGGGGTCATCGATTTCTTCACCGACACCGCCGGCTTGGCCGGCTCGAGCGGGGTGTCGGCCCGGCCCGTCGTGACCCGCAGCAGGGCGGCGTGAACCTGGCTGATCAGGTTCGGGATTTCGGAGGCCTGCGTCGGGTTGTTGCTGAGATAGGCCGATACGATATTGGCCGTCAGTTCGACGGGTGTTTTGCCAGCGGCATCGGTCATGGCTCAGCCTTCCTGGGAAGCACGAATGCGCGGGCGTCCGCACACCTCTCGCAGTATCCGGTTCCGCCTATACGCAGACGGAATCCAATACGACTTGGCGAATATGAACGGATTACCGGGAATCTGACAAGAACAACCGCGTTTTATTTTCAAACCAGGCCTGACGGCAAGTATTGCCTGGAGCTTTTTCCGTTCCGATTAATCGGAACGGAGCTCCAGATTCTAGTTTTGACGCGTTTTCTTCACGCGAACCGGTTCCCACTTCGCTTGAAAACGCTTTGCTCACGCCCGGTGGTCGAGATGCGCGCGCAACTCGTCGATCGACGCAAAGCGCATCATGCCCTCCGGCATCTGCGCCTCGATCGATCCATCCGAATAGAGCGAATAGGCCATGCCGTCGACGACGCCCGATTTCAGCACCGTCACCGCCGGCTGTTCGGTTTTTGGAGCCGCCGCGCCGTTGGCTTCGTTGAAGGTCGTGGGTGACCGCGGGGCTCGCCGCTGCGGCGGCACATCGCCGGGCCTTTGCCGGTCCGGTTTCGGCCAGGCATCGTCGAACGATGCCGGCGGCGGCTCGGCGGGCTCGGGCGGTGGCGGCACGTCGGATGGGTTGGGGCGAAGGTCGGCCGACAAAAGATCGGGCGGCAACGGTTCAGAGGTGCGCGCCTGCGCCCGCTCGCGCTCCTTGCGCGAGGTCGAGGAGAACAGCAGGTTGCGCTTCGGTTTGGCCGCAGCCTCGGCCGCCGCAGCGTCAGCCGGCGAAGCGCGCGTCGTGCCCTCATCCTGCCAAGGGGGCGGCACCGGCGGCGCCGACGGTGCGGCAGGCTCCGTGCTGCCTGCGCTCTCGGCGGCCTGCGGATTGGAAGGGAAACCGGCATCGCCAGCAGGCGCGCCCTCGCGCGTGAGGCCGGGAGGAAGCACCGGCCGCACCGTGACTTCGCCGCGCGTCTGGGGCGCGCCGCCGAGCCGTTGCGCGATAATCTTCAATTCCCGGACCGCCAGCCAAAACCCGAACATCAGCACGCCGGTGCAAACCCCGGTTACGCCGCTCTGGATCAGCGTGTTGCCGACGCTGAATTCCTTGACTGAAATTCCATAGCCGATCGCCAGCAGGCCCGACAAAACAAGGCCCAGAGCGGCAACCAACAAGCCAACCATCATCGAACTAACCCCCCGGCTGCGCCCGAAATGCTCGCAGACCGCCATTGCCACGATACCGTCATAATGTGCGCATCGCCAACCGACAATTGTACACAGGGTTCCTCAAAAAACTCTTCGCGGCGGGAGGATTGCCTCGCCGGTTCCGGCCCATTCAGCTTTCGTTCAGCCCCGCCCGTATATCTACGTCCTACCAAAGAACGCCGATTTGTTGCGTTGCATCAGGGAATTAGGCCACAATTAGCAATTACTTGGAAATGGAACTGCGCTATATGGATTCCGGGGAATTGAGGCCCAAGAGCGCGCACGCTTGGGGCCATGAGGGATACCGGGTCAACCGATAGCCATGTCATCGATCACGACATCTGTTCTCGATACGCCCGCGCGGCGTTCGGTGGAGCGTACCTGCGACGAGCTTGCCATCGTCGTGCTGGCCGCCGTCACCCTGGTCGCGGGCCTCACCTTCCGTGATTACGGACTGGGCTGGGACGACTACACCCACGCCGAATATGCCGACCTGTTGCTGCGCATGTACGGTTCCGGCTTCAAGGACACCGGCGCGCTGTCGTTCGCCAATCTCTATATGTATGGCGGCGGCTTCGACATGGCGGCCGCCCTGCTGCACAAGATCATCCCGCTCGAACTGTTCGAAACCCGCCGCCTGCTCGGCGCCATCGTCGGCGTGGTCGGCCTTGCCGTGACGTGGCGGCTGGCGCGGCGCGTCGGCGGCCCGCTGGCCGGGATCGCGACGCTGCTGCTGCTGGCGCTGTGCCCGACCTTCTACGGCCACATGTTCATGAACCCGAAGGACGCGCCGTTTGCCGTCTCGATGGTGATCCTGATCCTGGGTCTGGTCCGCCTGGCCGAGGAGTATCCCTCTCCCTCGCCGCGAACCGTCCTGATCGTGGGGCTTGGCGCCGGCCTTTCGATCGGCTGCCGGGTTCTCGGCGGACTGGCGCTGATCTACGCGGTCGTGGGCTTCGTGCCGTTGCTGATCGAGGAGTTTCGCACCCAAGGCGCGCGCGAAGCGACACATCGCTTCGCCCATATGATCTACGTGCTGCTGCCGGGCCTCGTGTTCGGCTACCTGCTGATGGGCCTGGTGTGGCCGTGGTCGATCATGGAGCCGGGCCATCCGTTCCAGGCGCTGACGTATTTTTCGCATTTCTTCGAAAAGCCCTGGAAGGAAATGTTCGACGGCGCGCTGGTGTCGGTGCCGGACATGCCGTGGTCCTATTTGCCGACGCTGTTCGCGCTGCAGCTTCCCGAAGTGCTGCTGGCGCTGCTGTTCGCCGGCATCGTCGGCACCGTCATGTCGCTGTCGCGCAGCGACGTGCCGGCCCGCCGCAAGACCATTCTCCTGATGCTGACGCTGGCGGCGACATTGCCGCTGGTGATCGCGATGGTGAAGCGGCCGGCGCTCTACAACGGCATCCGGCATTTCGTTTTCGTGATCCCGCCGATGACGGTGCTGGCCGGCGTCGCCTTCGGCCGGGCCATGAACTGGCTGAAGGAAAATCGCCGCAGCTGGCAACCCGCCGCACTCGCGGTGTTCGCGTTCGGCCTGTTGCTGCCGCTCAGCGAGATGATCCGCCTGCATCCTTACGAATACACCCACTTCAACCACATCGCCGGCACGGTTCGCTCCGCCGATAATTTCTTCATGCTGGATTATTGGGGCCTGGCGCTGAAGCAGGCCTCCGACGGCCTGCGCGAAGAACTGGTCGAGCGGCAGGAAGCCGCACCGGGCGGACGCAAATGGAAGGTCGCGGTGTGCGGCCCGCAGCGTCCGGCGCAGGTAGCGCTCGGTCCGGATTTCACCATCGGCTGGGACAGCAACGCCGCCGATTTCGCGATGACGCTCGGCGAGTTCTACTGCAAGGGCCTCACCGCGCCGGTCATGGTGGAAATCAAGCGCGACGACGTCGTGTTCGCGCGCGTCTACGACATCCGCGGCCGCAGCATTTCGACGCTGCTGGCGATCCCGGCGCCGTAACCTCTCCGTCAGTCGCAAAGGCATGACTGCCACCCGCCGCCCGCGCCTTGCTGCATAGCGGGCGCAGGGTTAGGCTCGCCCGCAAACATCAGAACACGCGGGAGAAACCGATCATGTCGCCAGCCGAAGCTCGCCTGAAGGAAATCCCGTCCGGCATGACCGATGCCGAGTGGAACCAGCGCGTCAATCTCGCCGCCTGCTATCGCCTGGTCGCGCTGTATGGCTGGGACGATCTGGTCGACACCCACATCTCGGCGCGCGTGCCCGGCCCCGAACATCACTTCCTGATCAACCCTTACGGGTTGATGTTCGACGAGATCACCGCCTCCAGCCTGGTCAAGGTCGATCTCGACGGCAACCAGCTGACCAAGAGCGACTACAGCATCAACCCGGCCGGCTTCACCATCCATTCGGCGATCCACGAGGTCCGCGAGGACGCCGGCTGCGTGCTCCATCTGCACACGCCCGACGGCACGGCGGTGGCGAGCTGCATGGAGGGCCTGCTGCCGATGAACCAGACCGCGCAACTGGTCACCCACGACCTCGCCTATCACGACTATGAAGGCATTGCGCTCGATCACGACGAGCGTCCGCGGCTGCAGCACGACCTCGGCAACAGGAACCACATGCTGCTGCGCAATCACGGCACGCTCACGGTCGGCCGCTCGGTCGCCTCCGCCTTCGAGCGCATGTACCACCTGGAGCGGGCCTGCACGATGCAGGTGCGCACCCGGATGCTGGGGCCGACCGCCTATCCGGTCGAGCAGGCCGTGATCGACAAGAACCATGCGTTTCTCGGTAATCGCTGACCGCGCCGAGATGCGCTCGACCAACCTGGTCTGGCCGCCGCTGCTGCGCAAGCTCGACCGTATCGATCCGAGTTACCGCAATTGAAATTTTGAGGCTTGCCGTGTAGAATGGCGTTCAACGACCTCTGCACGACCGAATTAAAACGCCGCCCAATTCCGGGCGGCGTTTTTGTTTGGACGCGCGCCTGCATGCACTTCCGATTCGAATTTCAAACATCTCGTCGTCCCGGCGAACGCCGGGACCGCATAACCACCGGCCTACATTGGTTTGCACGCTGGTAGTTATCTTCCTTTTCCAACAACACCGGCCGCGGAGTATGGGTCCCGGCCTTCGCCGGGACGACACTGAATATGTGTCCGCGTTCTCGCGACGCATTGCGCCCGAGGTTTTCAATTTCGTTTCGCGACCTCTGAAATCAGAGGGCGCAGGGAATGCCGGATGCGCGCTGCACCCGAGGTCTCATGCGCAATAATGCGTAGAAAATGCGCGCATGAGCATACAGGGCAGCGGAGAACATCCGGCATCCCCTGCGCAATGGCTTTACGGCTTATAACGCGCTCTCCCCGGTGAGCCTTGCACTGTTGCCACCGTCGACGCCAACATCGGGACGTCAGGACCACGCGTCTTTGCCGTACGCTTGAAATGCCTTTCGTCGAGGGCACCTCTCGCGTCCACCGCTCCCCGCCCCGCGTTCGTGACGATCGCGAGCGCCCCTCTGGTCGGGACGGGATAGCGATAAATATAACGCATTTCGCAATTCTGATAAAGCGAAATATTTTTGATTTGGGGGCTTGACACAGCCTTCCGCAAATCCGAATTGATTTGCCCGTCGGGCTGTCGCTCCCCTGCCCGTCCCGTGAGCGGATGCGTACACGTTCGCTTGAACGAAACCGTTCCTCAACACGAATGAAACACCACTGAAACAGGACCGTTTCACCGTATGCGAACCTCAGCACTCCTAAAAGGAGGGTGAAATGCGTGGATTGATCTTCGGAATCTTCCTGGTCGCAGTTGCCGCGTTGGCGTTCCAAGCCTCCCTTACAGCGGCCAGCGATACCAAGGCGGCAACGTTCTCCGAACGGTTTGCTCCGGTGCTCAAATCAACCGCGAGCTAACGGATGCGGCTGCCTCGCGGTGCGGCAGATAAAGTCGATGCAATCGGCGTTGCGCGCTTCCGCATCGTATAGCGGTAACCCACCTCGGCCCGATTTGAGCGCCCGTATCCCGGACGCGGTACAGCCGCTACCTACTTCGCCTCTTCCGCGAACGCCGCCAAAATCCGCGCCCAGGAGCGGATGCCCTTGTGAAAGCTCTTGAGGTCGTACTTCTCGTTCGGCGAATGGATGTTGTCGTCGTCGAGGCCGAAGCCGACCAGCACGGTGTCGAGGCCGAGCGTGCGCTTGAAATCGGTCACGATCGGGATCGAGGCGCCTGAGCCGATCAGCAGCGCTTCCTTGCCCCACTCGTCGGTCAGCGCGCGCTTGGCGGCGGCGAGCGGCTTCATGTTCCAGTCGAGCGCGATCGCCGGCGCGCTGGAATGGTCGGTGAATTCGGCCTTGCAATCGCCGGGCAGCCGCGAGGTCACGTAATCGCGAAAAGCCTTTCGGATTTTCTCCGGGTCCTGCCCCGGCACCAGCCGGAACGAAACCTTGGCGGAGGCTTCCGCCGGGATCACCGTCTTGGAGCCCTCGCCGGTGTAGCCGCCGATGATGCCGTTGACGTCGCAGGTCGGGCGCGAGGAGATCTGTTCGATCAGCAGGCGGTCTTTCTCGCCGGCGGGCAATCGAAAGCCCGATCGGCTTCAGGAATGAATCCGGCGTCAGATTGAGGTTCTTCCACTGCGCCAGGATATCCGGCGGCAGGTCCTTCACGCCGTCGTAGAAGCCGGGAATGGTGATGTGGCCGTTGTCGTCGAACAGGCCGCCGAGAATGCGGGTCAGCACCCGGATCGGATTTTGCGCGCCGCCGCCAAAGATGCCGGAATGCAGATCGCGGTTGGCGGCCTTGATCTTGACCTCGTCATAGACGAGCCCGCGCAGCGAGGTGGTGATCGCCGGCGTGTTCTGGTCCCACATGCAGGTATCGCAGACCAGCGCGAAGTCGGCCTTGAGCTCGGCCTTGTTCGCTTCGAGGAACGGCACGAAATTCTTCGAGCCGATTTCCTCCTCGCCCTCGATGACGATGGTGATGTCGACCGGCAGCGATCCCGTCACCGATTTCCAGGCGCGGCAGGCCTCGACAAAGGTCATCAGCTGTCCCTTGTCGTCCTCGGCGCCGCGCGCGACGATGATCTTGCGGCCGTCGGCATGATCGGTCACGGCCGGCTCGAACGGCGGACGGTGCCACAGGTTCAGCGGATCGACCGGCTGCACGTCGTAATGGCCGTAGAACAGCACATGCGGGCGACCGCTCGCGCCGCCATTTGCTTTGGCGACGATGGCCGGATGCCCCGCGGTCGGCCGCACCTCCGCCTTGAAGCCGAGCGTCGCGATATCCTTGGCGAGATGATCGGCGGCCGCCTTGCAATCGCCGGCAAAGGCCGGATCGGCCGAGATCGACTTGATCCGCAGCAGCGCAAACAGCCGCTCGAGGCTGTTGTCGAAATCGGCATCGATGCGGTCGAGGACCGGTTGAAGCTGTGCGTTGGCCATTACTGGTTTCCCTTAGTTGTGGGCGTTATTGTCAGCGGCAAGTTGTAACCCGCTTGCCGCCGGAGGCAAGGCGCCGGCAGCCTCCGCAGCGGTGGATTGAGGATGTGCCAGACCAGCCCTGCGCCAAGCACGGCGGTGGCGGCGAGATTATTGCCATAGGCCTGCAGGTCGTTCGGAAAAACCGGAAGCGACAGGCAGCATCAGGCCCCCCGCCACCGCCAGCAGCAGCCAGGTGCCGGCCCTGACCGCCGGCCGCGCATCGTAGGCGGCGCGATGCATCAGCACGGTCATCGGAAAGAACAGCCACATGAAGTAATATTGACGCGCCAGCGGCGAGGCCACCGTCATCAGGCAGAACAGGATGCCGAGTTCCTCGGCGTCCGACCGTTCCGTCCGGCGCGATGCAGGCGGCATCACCGCGAGGTAGCCGATCCCGATCGCCAGCGAGATCGCCAGCACGATCCCGTTCGCCGTCCTGAAGTCGAGATTGACGAGATTCATGGTGCGCACCGGTTTGGCCGGATCGTCCTGGTTGTAGTTCAACGGCCGCGTCAGGCGGTGCGTCACCGCGATGATGGACTGATTGACCCACGACCAGTTCTGCTCGTCGCGCTGGCCGAACCCCTTCTCCGAACTCGACCCGACCATGCCCTGGTACCAGGTCTTCAACTCGGCGACGTTATGCTGGGCGCCGCGAAACGGCGCCGGCAGCACGAACAGGAACACGACGAGAAACACCAGCATGCTCGCGGCCGCGGCCCATTGCCGGCGCCAGACCAGATAGGGAAGCACCGCCACCGGAAACACCTTGATGGCGGTGGCAAGCGCAAACATGCTGCCCGCCATCCAGCCGCGCTGATCGCGCAACAGCCAGAAGCCGTACAGCATCAGCGCCAGCAGAACGAGGTTGGGCTGGCCGAGGTCGAACATGTCGAACACGAAGGTGACCGTGACGAAGCCCGGCAGCGCTTCCAGCCAAGGGCCAGGTCTTTGTCCCGATCCCGTCATCGCGTGCGAATACTGCGCGGTCATCCACCACGCGACGATGTTGAGGAACGACAGGCAGAGATAGAGCGGGATCTTGCCGAACCAGCTCGGGATCGCCAGCAGCACGGCGGATAGCGGCGGATAGATGAACTCGAAATAATGGGCGGGATTGTCGGGATAGAGGTTCTTGCCCGCGAGCACCTGCTGACCCGCCCAGTACCACAGCGGATAGTCCTTGGTCTTGCCGTTGCCCCAGATTTCCGGGACCAGCACGTCGGCGGTCAGCGCGACACAGCAGACCAGGAACAGGATATCGAGCGGTGCTCGCAACGACGGATATCTCAGCACGCGCGCGTTCCGAAGTCAGAGGGAGATCACGCCAGCCATTAGCGTCGCAGCAAACCGCCGAGCGCGCCGCGCACCAGCGATCGACCGACCGAGCCGCCGAGCGCGCCGCCGACCGACTTGCCGAGATCGGCAACGATACCGCCGACCACCTTGTTGGTGACCGAGCGCGTCACGTTTCGCGCGATGACCTGGCCGGTCGACAGCTTGCCGCGCTTGACGTTGGTGCCGAAGATGGTGCCGACGATCGCGCCGATCTGCCCGAGGATTCCGCCGCCGCCGCCACCGCCGTCCGCGTCTGCCGGATGTGCGGCCGTGCCCGCGATGCGCTTCTGCAGCATCTCATAGGCGGATTCGGCATCGATCGCGGTGTCGTATTTGCCCTTCACCGGGCTGCTGTTCATGATCGCCTTGCGTTCCTCCGGCGTGATCGGTCCGATCCGGCCCGTCGGCGGCCGGATCATGACGCGCTCGACCATCGCCGGCGTGCCGCCGCCCTCGAGGAACGACACCAGCGCCTCGCCCTTGCCGAGCTCCATGATGACCCGGGCGGTATCGAGCTTCGGGTTGGGCCGGAACGTCTGCGCCGCCGCCGTCACCGCCTTCTGGTCGCGCGGCGTGAACGCCCGCAACGCGTGCTGCACGCGGTTGCCCAATTGGGCGAGCACCTTGTCCGGCACGTCGATCGGGTTTTGCGTGACGAAATAGACGCCGACGCCCTTGGAACGGATCAGCCGCACCACCTGCTCGATCTTGTCCATCAAGGCTTTTGGCGCGTCGGTGAACAACAGATGCGCCTCGTCGAAGAAGAACACCAGTTTCGGCTTCGGCAGGTCGCCGGCTTCCGGCAGTTCTTCAAACAGCTCCGACAGCATCCACAACAGGAAGGTGGCGTAGAGCCGCGGGCTCTGCATCAGCTTGTCGGCGACCAGAATATTGACCATGCCGCGGCCATCGCTGTCGGTCTTCATGAAATCCTTCAGCGCCAGCGCCGGCTCGCCGAAGAACTTTGCGCCGCCCTGGTTTTCCAGCACCAGGAGCTGGCGCTGAATGGTCCCGACGGTCGCCTTGGTGACGTTGCCAAAACCCTGCGCGGCCTTGCGGATCGGCGCCAGCGGGTCTTCTTCGGCATCCGGGCCCTTCTTGCCGGTGTCGGGGACGATCGCGTCCAGCAGCGCGCGGAGATCCTTCATGTCGATCAGCGTCAGGCCGTTCTCGTCCGCGACACGGAATGCGACATTGAGCACGCCTTCCTGGACATCGTTGAGATCGAGCATCCGCGACAGCAGCAGCGGCCCCATTTCCGTGACGGTGGCCCGGACCGGATGGCCCTGCTCGCCGAACACGTCCCAGAACACGGTCGAGAACTGGTCGGGCTGGAACTTGAGCCCCATTTCGTTGGCCCGCTTGACGATAAAGTCCTTGGCCTCGCCGACTTCGGAGATCCCGGACAGGTCGCCCTTGATGTCGGCCGCGAAAACCGAGACACCGGCGCGTGCAAATCCTTCCGCCATCACCTGGAGCGACACCGTCTTGCCGGTTCCGGTCGCCCCGGTGACGAGACCGTGGCGATTGGCGAGTGCAAGCGTCAGCCACGCCGTTTCTTCGCCCTTGCCGATAAAAATCTTCTCGTCGGTATCGGCCGTCTTGTTATCGGAGGTCGCCATCACATCGCCTCTTCGCGCGCGTTGGGGGAGGATTGTTGCCAAGCAACACAATCATATCGCATTACGCCCGTCGATTGAAACCATCCGCAGACAGGGACGTTGCGTTGCGCCTCGTCTGTCCGCGTTCTCATACTTTTTGACAACCCCCGTGAAAAAACGGAGGTGCGGTGCGACAACATAGCGTGAATCCGGCGCTCACTCTTGCAATGCTGCAACACTCGCGGCGCGATCTAGATCGAAAATCGTCTTCGCATGCGCTGATCGCTTGTATTTCAGTTCGCGGGCGCTCAAGATAAATTCCCAAGGAACGACCCGGTATCAAACCGGCTGAGGGCGGGGCAATATGGACGAACTGATTGGACAGCTGGCCACCAAGGCCGGCATCGATAGCGTTGTCGCTGAGAAAACCATCGGCATCGTTCTGGGTTTCCTCCGTAACGAGGGGCCTTCCGACAAGGTCCAGGCTCTGATCGACCAAATTCCCGGTGCGGAGGCGGCGATCGCCGCCTCCAGCAGCAACAGCGGCCTCTCCCGGTTGATGGGCGGCGGTCTGATGGCGCTCGGTACCAAGCTGATGGCGCTTGGTCTGGGCATGAGCGAGATTCAGAACGTCGCGCGTGAACTTTTCCGGTTCGGCCGCGACAAAATCGGAGCGGATAAAATGGGCGAGATCATCTCGGGGACGCCGGGGCTCAGCCAGTTCGCTTAAAAGCCTCCCCTTCGGCCCGCGCACATTCTTTTTGCATCGAGTATCATGACATATCCCCTCTCCGAGATCGAAGGCCTGACCGCCTACTCCGCCTCGAAACTGAAATCGCTCGGCATTCGCACGACTGATGCGCTGCTCGAAGCCGCCCGCACCGTCAAGGGGCGCAAGGCGCTGGCGGCGAAGACCGGGATCAGCGAACAGCAGCTGCTCGAATGGGCCAATTTCTCCGACTACATGCGGATTCCCGGGATGGGCAAGGCCAAGGTCGGCCTGGTGCGCGCCGCCGGCGTGCCGACGGTGCGCGAACTGGCGCTGCGCAACCCGGCACGGCTCGCCCAGAACATGAAGGACGTGAACACCAAGCGTAAGCTCGTCCGTGTCATGCCCTCGGAAAAGTCGGTCGAGCAACTGATCGCCCAGGCGCGCAAGCTGCAGCCGAAAATCAGCTACTAGCTCGCTTGATATGGGTCATCCGGACGGCTGGAGAGGGCGCGGTGAATGTGATGAGGGACAGCCATCAAGGTCACGGGCGAGCGGGCCGTGCGCAGCGGTAGGAGACGAGATGATGAGGGGGAGTAGGGGAAAAGCGCACCTGGCGCCAACCGCTCGACTGCCGGCGGACGCCGTGATTGGGACGCAGATAGAAGAAATGGCGCAGGGGCGGAGATCTGCAATACGGAGACGACGGATAGCGGAATGAATAAGGCGGAGGATGAAGGCAGGCGGAGAGGTAGTATTAGTGGGTGCGGCACGCTCGCAACGAGCGCTAGCCGCGGTGAACGGCCGCGAGCGGAATCAGTCGTAACGCGTCTCGTCGATGAAGACGAGCACGGCGCATCAAGCTGGATTGCTCGACTTTCAGCTCGGCGCGCGGCAGGAATAAGCGATCCTGTCGGCGGCGTGCAGAGTTTTTGAAGTAATGGGGGTGAGAAGCGAGATGAGGGAGGTTTCAGGCTCTGGACTTGAGGCGAGGAATCTTGAGTGTAAGTCCGGCTCTGCTGCGAAGATAAGCAGATTGGGATGTGTAAGCGGGAGGATGGGCCGTGCCGGGCAATGGCTACGCTGGTGTGTCAGCGCCGATCAGCGGATTGCGGTCGAGCCCGAGGAGTGCGGCTTGTCTGCTCTCGGTTTGAAAGCGCGAGGCACTGAGGTTCAGATTGGATGCGCGATGGGCTTAAAGAACTAAATTGATTGGGCTGGAAATGTTCCGATTACATCACGCGCGGCCGCTCGCCGCCTTGACTCGCTGGCGCGGACCGCGCAAAGCGACCGCATGATCGCAACCATGCCCAGACCCGCCGCGGCGGCCGGCCCGGCCGGTCATCTCGACCTGCCGGCGCTGCTGTCGAGGCCCTATCCGGCCGTGATGGGCGTGCTGAACGTGACGCCGGATTCATTTTCCGACGGCGGACAGTTCACCGCCCCCGAACACGCGCTGGCGCAGGCCCGCCGGATGGTTGCCGAGGGCGCCGACATCATCGACATCGGCGCGGAATCCACCCGGCCCTATGGATCGGAGCCGATCTCGGCGGACGAAGAGCTGAAACGCCTGCAACCGGTGCTGCCGGATGTGGTTTCGCTCGGCATTCCCGTCTCGATCGACAGCATGAAGTCCGCCGTTGTGGCCTGGGCGCTCGATCATGGCGCCGTCATCGCCAACGACGTCTGGGGGCTGCAGCGCGATGGCGGCATGGCCGGCCTGATTGCGGAGCGCCAGGTGCCCGTCATCATCATGCACAACCGCGACAGCGCCGACGCCAGCATCGACATCATGAAGGACATGGCGGACTTCTTCGCCCGTTCGCTCGACATCGCCGCCAAGGCCGGCGTTTCGCCTGGCAATATCGTGCTCGACCCCGGCATCGGCTTCGGCAAGACGCCGGAGCAGAGCATGATTGCGCTGGCGCGGCTCGGCGAACTGCAATCGTTCGGCCTGCCGGTTCTGGTCGGCGCTTCGCGCAAGCGTTTCATCAGCATGGTGACGCCCTCGGAACCGCAGCAGCGGCTTGGCGGCTCGATCGCCGCCCATCTGATTGCGGCCGAGGGCGGCGCCCGGATCATCCGGACCCATGATGTGGCGGAAACCGTGCAGGCGCTGCGCGTCGCCGCCGCGATCAGGGAGCAGGCAAGGGAGCAAGAATGACCGATACGATCTTCATCACCGGCGTCGTCATCCATGCCCGCCATGGCGTGATGGAACACGAGACCGAGGTCGGCCAGCGTTTCGTGATCGATCTCGAACTCTCCGTCGATTTGTCGGAATCCTCGCGCACCGACCGCCTCGTCCGACACCGTGTCCTATTCCAACGTGGTGGCGACCGCGACCGCGGCCTTCAAGAACACCAATTACAAGCTGCTGGAACGCGCGGCCGGCGCCGTCGCCGATGCCATCCTGGTGGCGTTCCCGCGCATCAATGCGGTCGAGGTCACCGTCCACAAGCCGCACGCGCCGATCGCCGCGATCTTCGACGACGTCGGCGTGGTGCTGACGCGCACCAGGCAATCGCCCTGAGATGGCGGACGTGCTGATCGCGCTCGGCGGCAATGTCGGCGACGTCCGCGCGACGTTCCAAAAGGCCATCTCCAACATCTGCGGCATGACGCAGGCCGCGCTGCTGGCGCGGTCGTCGGATTACACCACGCCGCCCTGGGGCGACGAAGCGCAGGCCCCCTTCATCAATGCCTGCATCGAGATCGAGACCAGCCTCGATCCCCATGCGCTGCTGTTCACGCTGCACAAGATCGAGAAGAAATTCGGCCGCGACCGCGCGATCGAAACGCACTGGGGTCCGCGCACCCTCGACCTCGACCTGATCGCCTATGACGACGTCAAAATCGACAAGCCGGAACTGACGCTGCCGCATCCCCGGCTGTTCGAGCGCGCCTTCGTGCTGGTGCCGCTCGCCGAGATCGTGCCCGACCGTATCATCGCGGGACGCCGGGTCCGGGACGCGCTGGCGGCGCTTTCGACCGACGGTATTTTGCGGCTTCCCGACCTCGGCTGACCCAAAGGGCGCCAAAACAACCGTTTGGCTTGGCGGCCGCCCCGTGGCAATTTCCGGCCAAATCAAAAGGCGGCCAAGGAACCATTGTCCCGATGACGACGACCACCGACGACCTGCGATTGGCGGCGGATTTTGCCCCGGCGAGCTACGACGACTGGCGCAAGCTGGTCGACGGGGTGCTGAAGGGCGCGCCGTTCGAAAAGCTGGTCGGCAAGACATCCGACGGGTTGAAGATCGATCCGATCTATCCGCGCGCGCAAGGCGCCGCGCCGGTCGCAGGCCGCCCCGCCGCCGCGCCCTGGCAGATCATGCAGCGGATCGATCATCCCGACGCCAAAGCAGGCCAACGCGCAGGCGCTGCACGATCTCGAAAATGGCGCGACCGGATTGACGCTGGTGTTTGCCGGCGCCAATGGCGCCTACGGTTTTGGGCTGGAGCCTTCGGCAGAGGCCGTCGCGCAAATCCTCGACGGCATCTATCTCGATGCCGGCATCGGCATCGAGCTTCAGATCGGTCCGCAGTCGCGGATGGCGGCGATCCACGTCGCCGAATATATCAAGCGCAAGGGCCTCGATCCTGCCGCCTGCGATATCCGCTTCGGTCTCGATCCGCTCGGCGCCTGCGCGGTGTGGGGATCCAGTCCCTATAGCTGGGCCGAGATCGTGCCCGCGGTCACCAGCGCCATCAAGGGCCTCGCCGGGCTCGGCTTCAAGGGTCCGTTCGCGGCCGCCGACGGGCGGGTGATCCACGATGCCGGCGGATCGGAGG
Organism: uncultured Alphaproteobacteria bacterium; assembly: GCA_963802535.1. Classification (GTDB taxonomy): domain Bacteria; phylum Pseudomonadota; class Alphaproteobacteria; order Rhizobiales; family Xanthobacteraceae; genus Bradyrhizobium. The sequence continues at coordinate 406,022 of CAWDJI010000004.1, forward strand.
TGCAGGAGCTGGCGTTCGTGCTCGGTGCCGGCGTCGCCTATCTGCGCGCGATCGAAGCGGCCGGCGTGTCCGCTCGAAGACGCGCAGGGCATGGTCTATGCGCGGCTTTCCGCCGATGCCGACCAGTTCCTGACGATGGCGAAATTCCGCGCGCTGCGGCTGTTGTGGGCGCGGGTCGAACAGGCCTGCGGGCTTGACGCCCAAACCGCTGTTCATCGCCGCCGATACCGCCTGGCGGATGCTGACCCAGCGCGACCCTTACGTGAACATGCTGCGCGCGACGATGGCGACGTTCTCGGCCGGCCTCGGCGGCGCCAACGCCATCACCGTGCTGCCGCATACGCTGGCGCTGGGACTGCCCGATCCGTTCGCGCGGCGCGCCGCGCGCAACACGCAACTGGTGCTGCTGGAAGAATCCAACCTCGCCAAGGTATCCGATCCCGCGGCCGGCTCCGGCGGCATCGAGACGCTGACCAAGCAGCTTTGCGAAGCGGCGTGGTCGCTGTTCCAGGAGATCGAAAAGGCCGGCGGCCTGTTCGCCGCGCTCGAACAGAACCTGATCCAGCGCAAGGTCGCCGCCACCCGCGCCGTGCGCGAGGCCAACATCGCCAAACGCCGCGACGTGCTGACCGGCGCCAGCGAATTTCCGAACCTGCACGAGGCCGCGATCGCGGTGCTGGACGCGAAGCCGATCGCGCTCGCGCCCTATGGCGAGGCCAAATTCAAATTCGATGCGCTGCCGCCGATGCGGCTGGCGGCGCCGTTCGAAGCGCTGCGCGACAAATCGGACGCCAGTGCTCAAGAGCACCGGCGCGCGGCCAAAGGTCTTCCTCGCCAATCTCGGCACGCCTGCCGATTTCACCGCGCGCGCCACCTTTGCCAAGAGCTTCTTCGAGACCGGCGGCATCGAGGCGATCGACACGCAGGGGTTTGCCGATCCGGCAGCGCTCGCCGCCGCCTTCAAGGCCTCCGGCGCCGGCGTCGCCTGCCTTTGCTCGTCCGACAAGGTCTATGCCGACCAGGCCGCGGCCGCCGCCAAGGCCCTTCAAGCCGCCGGCGCAAAGCATATCTATCTGGCAGGCCGGCCCGGCGAGCAGGAAGCCGCGCTGCGCGCCGCCGGCGTCGGCGATTTCATCTTTGCCGGCGGCGACGCGCTGGCGATGCTGCAGGACGCCTGGCAGCGGATGGAGTGAGCATGACAGCGGAGACGCAAATCCGTTCTGACCGGCGGCTGCCAGTGCGGCGCGGTCCGCTTTGCGCTGTCGGGCGCACCGGCCAAGATCAGCATCTGCCATTGCCGGATGTGCCAGAAGGCCTCCGGCGCGCCGTTCGCGTCGTTCGCCGACATCGAACACGCCGATTTCAGCTGGACCCGCGGCAAGCCGGCGGCGTTCCAATCCTCCTCGATCGCGATGCGCGATTTCTGCGCCGACTGCGGCACGCCCTTGAGCTTCCGCCGCATCGACGGCCCGAGGATCGAGATCATGACCGGCGCGTTCGACCGGCCGGACCGGATGGTGCCGACGCGGCAATATGGCACCGAATCCCGGCTCGGCTGGGTGGTCGGCATCGCCAATCTGCCGAGCCAGACCACGCTGCAGAATTACGGCCCGGAAAAGCTCGGCGAGCATCGTCAGCCACCAGCATCCGGACCATGATTGAGGGGGCGACGCCCCGCACCGTCACATGTGCTATATTGGTAACCCATGAGCCGCATACCGAACTTCGCGAATATCGCGTTTGAAAAAACCGCCCCCGCCGGGCTTGCGGCCAGCGCCGAGCCGTGGCTGACGCCCGAGGGCATCCTGGTAAAACCCGCCTACAGCGAGGCCGATCTCGAAGGCATCGATTTCCTCGAGACCTGGCCGGGCATCGCGCCCTATCTGCGCGGCCCCTACCCGACCATGTATGTCAACCAGCCCTGGACTGTCCGGCAATATGCCGGCTTCTCCACGGCGGAAGATTCCAACGCGTTCTACCGCCGCAACCTCGCGGCCGGGCAAAAGGGCCTTTCGGTCGCGTTCGATCTCGCCACCCATCGCGGCTACGACATTCGATCATCCGCGCGTCACCGGCGACGTCGGCATGGCCGGCGTTGCGATCGATTCGATCTACGACATGCGCACGCTGTTCTCGGGCATTCCGCTCGACCAGATGAGCGTGTCGATGACCATGAACGGCGCGGTGCTGCCGATTCTCGCGCTGTTCGTCGCGGCGGCCGAGGAACAGGGCGTGCCGCCGGAAAAACTCTCGGGCACCATTCAGAACGACATTCTGAAAGAGTTCATGGTGCGCAACACCTATATCTATCCGCCGGCGCCCTCGATGCGGATCATCTCCGACATCTTTGCCTACACCTCGCAAAAGATGCCGAAATACAATTCGATTTCGATCTCCGGCTATCACATGCAGGAAGCCGGCGCGACGCAGGACCTCGAGCTCGCCTATACGCTGGCCGACGGCGTCGAATATCTCCGCGCCGGCCTTGCCGCCGGCCTCGACGTCGACCGCTTTGCGCCGCGGCTGTCGTTCTTCTGGGCGATCGGCATGAACTTCTTCATGGAAGTCGCCAAGATGCGCGCCGCGCGGCTGCTGTGGGCCAAGCTGCTGACGCAGTTCAATCCGAAAGGACCCGCGCTCGCTGTCGCTGCGCACGCATTGCCAGACCTCGGGCTGGTCGCTGACCGCGCAGGACGTCTTCAACAATGTGATGCGCACCACCATCGAGGCGATGGCGGCGACCCAAGGCCACACCCAGTCGCTGCACACCAACGCGCTCGACGAGGCGCTGGCGCTGCCGACCGATTTCTCGGCGCGCATCGCCCGCAACACGCAATTGTTCCTGCAGCAGGAGAGCGGCACCAACCGCATCATCGATCCCTGGGGCGGCTCTTATTATGTCGAGCGGCTGACCCGCGATCTCGCCGCAAAGGCCTGGGGCCATATCCAGGAGGTCGAGGCGCTCGGCGGCATGGCCAAGGCGATCGAGGCCGGCGTGCCCAAACTGCGGATCGAGGAAGCCTCGGCCAAGACCCAGGCGCGGATCGACGCCGGACGGCAGGCGGTGATCGGCGTCAACAAGTTCAAGCCGGTCAACGAGGCCGCCATCGACGTGCTGAAGGTGGAAAATTCCACCGTGCGGCGGCTGCAGATCGACAAGCTGAAGCGGCTGCGCTCCGAGCGCAGACCAGAAGGACGTCGATGCGGCGCTTGCGGCGCTGACGCGCTCGGCCGGCGAAGGCAACGGCAATCTGCTGGCGCTCGCCATCGATGCGGCGCGCGCCAAGGCCACCGTCGGCGAGATTTCGGACGCGATGGAGAAAGTGTTCGGCCGCCACCGCGCCGAAATCAAATCGATCACCGGCGTCTACAAGCGGGAGGCGTCCACCATGTCCAACCGGGTCGAAAAAGTGCAGGCGCTGATCGATGCGTTCGAGGACGCCGAGGGCCGCCGGCCGCGCATCCTGGTCGCCAAGATCGGCCAGGACGGCCACGACCGCGGCCAGAAGGTGATCGCGTCGGCCTTTGCCGATGTCGGCTTCGACGTCGATATCGGACCGCTGTTCGCCACCGCCGACGAGGCCGCGCGCCAGGCGGTCGAGAACGACGTGCATATTCTGGGCGTGTCGTCGCTGGCGGCCGCGCATCTCACCGCGGTGCCGGAGCTGAAGGCCGCGCTGAAGAAGCAGGGCCGCGAGGATATCATGATCATCATCGGCGGCGTGGTGCCGCCGCAGGATTACGACGCGCTGTACAAGGCCGGCGCCGAGGCGATCTTCCCGCCGGGCACCGTGATTTCGGATGCCGCCGAAGAGCTGATCCACAAGCTCAATGCAAGGCTCGGCCACAGCGAGGCGGCGGAGTAGCTGTTGACCTGCCGCGCGCCTAAGCGGCCAGACGTTGCTAATGCCCTATCCAGCGAGTGGGTCCAATCTGGAATCCAGGAACTCGAAAAGCGTCCGCCAACGCTCGGCATCCTGCGGCGCGGTGTCGAGTGGAACGTCCCATTCAATGAAGGTCCGGTTGCCCTTCGACGACCTCGAGCAGGCGCATGGTGCCTTCGTAGCGCGTCGGCGCTGGCGGTTCCGGCAGGAGATCGGGCGGGAACGGAAACGGTTCGATGCCGGCATAGGTCAGGGTGTGCTGCGCGTCGGACTGGCCGGCAAGGCGTTGCCGGATCCAGTTGCCGAGATAGCAGAAGCGCCTGATGGCGCCGACTTCATCGCCAGCTTTGTCGTCCTCGATGACGCTTTCGGTGACGCCGTCGATATAGGCAGGATAATTGTTGAAGTCGCGGATCAGCGACCACACGGTGTCAAGCGGGTAGTCCAGCACGGCGCTGTAATAGGCTTTGGTCATCTCGGGCTCCCGGAATGAGCGATGATCGGCTCCGGCAGTGCGGAGCCTCTGTCCCGATGTTGCGCCGGCGCCGCGTCGAACCCACCCGATTCCCGATTCGCAATGGATCGGAATCGGGACGCAAGGGCCCCTGGCCCCTCGCCTGCACCGCGCAGCCGTTGTAAACCAAGCCATGACCCGCGCCGAATTCTCTCCCGACATCGACAAGCTCGCAAAAGACCTCCGCTCGGGTCACCGCGCGGCGCTGGCGCGGGCGATTACCCTGATCGAGAGCCGGCGTGCCGATCACCAGGCCGCCGCCCGCGATCTGGTGCAGGCGCTTTTGCCCGACACCGGCAAAGCCATTCGCGTCGGCATCACCGGTTCGCCCGGCGTCGGCAAATCCACCACCATCGACGGGCTCGGCATGTTCCTGATCGAACGCGGCCACAAGGTCGCGGTGCTGGCGGTGGACCCCTCTTCGGCGCGCACCGGCGGCTCGATCCTCGGCGACAAGACGCGGATGGCGCGACTGTCCGCCTCCGACGACGCCTTCATCCGGCCCTCGCCCGCGTCCGGAACGCTGGGCGGAGTCGCGGCAAAAACCCGCGAGGCGATGCTGCTGTGCGAGGCGGCCGGCTTCGACGTGGTGCTGGTGGAGACCGTCGGCATCGGCCAGTCCGAGACCGCGGTCTGCGACATGACCGATTTCTTCCTGGCCTTGATGCTGCCCGGCGCCGGTGACGAATTGCAGGGTATCAAGAAGGGCCTGGTCGAGCTGGCCGATATGATCGCGATCAACAAGGCCGACGGCGACAACATCAAGCGCGCCAATCTGGCGGCGGCCGAATATCGCGGCGCGCTGCATATACTCACCCCGCGTTCGGAACATTGGCACCCGCCGGTCCTGACCTATTCGGCGCTGACCGGTACCGGCATGGAGGCGTTGTGGCAGAAGGTCCTGGATCACCGCACCGCGATGAACGCATCAGGTGAATTTGCCGCACGGCGGCGCGAGCAGCAGGTGAAGTGGATGTGGTCGATGCTGGAGCAGCGGATGATGGCGCGGCTGCGCGCCGACGCGACCATCCGTGCCAAAGTAAAGAAGACCGAGGCCGAGGTGGCGGACGGCCGGATCACGCCGGCGGTGGCCGCCGAACAAATCGCGGAGATGCTGCGGTGAGCGACAAACTGCGCATCCTCATCACCGGCTTCGGCCCGTTTCCCGGCGCGCCCTATAATCCGACGCAGGCGCTGGTGGAGCGGCTGTTGCGGCTGCGCCGTCCGGCCTTTTCCGATGTCGACCTGTCCGGCCACATCTTTCCCGTGACCTATAAAGCGGTCGACCTCGAATTGCCGCAGGCGCTGGCGAAACATCGACCGCAGGCGCTGCTGATGTTCGGCCTCGCCGGCCGCACCGCGCATCTACGCATCGAGACCCGCGCGCGCAACGCCGTCACCATGCTGTGGCCTGATGCGGCGCAAACCCGCGTCCGCAAGGGCTCGATCGGGCTCGGACCGGATGCGATGCAATTCGGTCCTCACACATTGCGCTTGCTGCGCGCGGCACTCGGCACCGGCATCGATGCGCGGCCCTCGCGCAACGCCGGTAGTTATCTCTGCAATTATCTGAGCTGGCGCGCGATCGAGGCCGTCGGCACCGACGATCATCTTGCGGCGGGCCGCGTTCATCCATATTCCACCGCTCGCGCGCGGCGGCGCATCGCGGCGCAAAGGCAGCCCGCGCATGACGCAGGACGAACTGGTCGATGCCGGCGAGGCAATGCTGCTCGAATTGGTGACGCTGGCGAGGCAGGCGGTACGCGCTTCGTAGGGTGGGCAAAGCGCAGCGTGCCCACCAGCACTGCGCGCGGAAGAAGATGGTGGGCACGGCGCGAAGAGCGCGCCTTTGCCCACCTACAGGCGGCGTTAGTCGCTGCACCCAAGGTTAACCCTACCCCCAACAATCGCCCTGTTCCGCCTGCGTGTTCACCATGGTCGGCCGCATTTTCGCGCTAGGTTTGCGCGGCGAATGCCGCACGCCGCATTACGCGAGGACCCTTCATCATGGACGTCAAACGCCGCCATTTCATGGGCGTTTCCGCCGCCGGATTTGCCGGCGCGCTGGCGATGTCGCCCGACAGCGCCCGCGCGGCGCAGCCCACTTCGATGCTTGGCCGCGACGCCACGCAATATGGCGTCCGTCCCGGCAGTCCCGATGATCAAACCAAAGTCTTGCAGCGGGCGATCGACGAGGCCGCGCGGGCGCAGGTGCCGCTGGCGCTGCCGCCCGGAATCTACCGCACCGGCCTGCTTCGCCTGCAAGGCGGCACGCAACTGGTCGGCGTGCGCGGCGCAACCAAATTCGTCTTCAATGGCGGCGCATCGATGCTGCAGGGCGAAGGCGCCGGCGGCATCGGTCTAACCGGAATCACTTTCGACGGCGGCGGCATTCCGCTGCCGACGCGGCGCGGCCTGATCCATTGCACCGGCGGGCGCGATATCCGCATCACCGAATGCGAAATCACCGCAAGCGGCGGCAACGGCATCTGGCTCGAGCAGGTCTCCGGCGACATCAGCGGCAATATCTTTACGAAGATAGCGACCACAGCGGTGGTGTCGTTCGACGCCCAGGGCCTGATCGTCTCGCGCAATACCATTGCCGGCACCAACGACAACGGCATCGAGATCCTGCGCACCGCGATCGGCGATGACGGCACGCTGGTGGCGGACAACCGCATCGAGGACATCAAGGCCGGCCCCGGCGGCTCCGGACAATACGGCAACGCCATCAACGCTTTCCGCGCCGGCAACGTGATCGTGCGGGGCAACCGGATCCGCAATTGCGATTATTCGGCGGTGCGCGGCAATTCGGCCTCCAACATCCAGATATCAGGAAATAGCGTCAGCGACGTCCGCGAGGTCGCGCTCTATTCGGAATTCGCGTTCGAGGGTGCTGTGATCGCCAACAACACTGTCGATGGCGCCGCCGTCGGCGTCTCCGTCTGCAATTTCAACGAAGGCGGCCGCATCGCCGTCGTGCAGGGCAATATCATCCGCAATCTGCTGCCGAAGCGGCCGATCGGCACGGCGCCGGACGACGACGCCGGCGTCGGCATCTATGTCGAGGCAGACAGCTCCGTGACCGGCAATGTGATCGAGAACGCGCCCTCGTTCGGGATCGTGGCCGGCTGGGGCAAATATCTCCGCGATATCGCCATCACCGGCAACGTGATCCGCAAGGCCTTTGTCGGCATCGGCGTTTCGGTGGTGCCGGGCGCAGGCACCGCGCTGGTCAACAACAACATGATTTCGGAAACCCCGCGCGGCGCCGTGGTCGGCCTCGATCACGCCCGCGCCATCACGACCGACCTGTCGGCCGACGGCGCCCAGCGTTATGCGCAGGTGGTGATCGGGACCAACGCGGTGCGACGGTAGGGCGTTTTCCAGCGAAGTGGCCGCCGGTTCGCGTTAAGAAAACGCGTCAAAACAAGAATCCAGCGCCTACAATGCGTTGCGCAGCAGCGGATAGCGCTCCTGGATCACGTCGAGATCGAGCAGCGGTGGCGATAGATCGTCCAGATGAGGCGCGTCGGGTATTGACGGCGCTTCCGCAGAAGCCGCCAGCACGCTTTCCAGTGCGAGCAGGACGTCGCCCGGGATATCGCGCGGCGGCGGCTCGTCCGGAATTTGCTCCGGCAGCGGCTGCAGCCGTTGAACGGGCGCTTGCATGCCGGCACTGTACGGCAAGTTCGATCGCTCACGTGCGAGCCAGGAAGGATCGATGACGGTGTTGTCGAGCGAAGCCTCGCGGACTTCGAGATCGCGCCAGACTTCCACTGCCGCCTTGGCTTCCCGGATATTTTCGAGAAAGGCCTGTTCCGAGTGATAGCGCCGCCAGCGCCCGGTCTCGAACAATTCGGTGAGATGTTCCAGCCGTTGCTCGGCAAGGTTGCACCAGCGTGCAACAATGTCTCGGCCGCGCGCCCCGTCTACACGATGTGTCGTCATAAATCAGCCCGTAAGGAGAAGAACGGACGCAGACGCAACCGGGACAAATCAACTGCACGTGACAGTGATATTCTGTGGAAAACTTCTGGATTGTCCAGTACGTGACACTACCGGTCGCTGCTCGGCGACAGAAACCCGCATGAATACGGGGTTATTCGTCGCATCCACCGTCAAGCCGCTTCGCGGCATGGCGGCGTTGCGCCTGACGATGCGGAGATTTCTTTCAACGACGGTTCGGGAAAAAAGGCGCACGGCCGCTCGCGCAAAGCCTCTGGAACGAAAGCGGTGCTGAAAAGAAAAGACCCGTCCGGGGGGACAACCGGACGGGTCAAGCCATATGGGCGCTTGGGGTGGATGGGCGCTCGCGCCGAATACAGCCGATGGGGAGGGATAACCGCTCCCACATTTATTAGTCGCAGCAGGGTTCGCGAACGTTCAAAACGCCGGGCGATTTTTTTAACGATTTATTGGGAGGTCGGTGGACCGAAATCACTGCGCCGGAGCGCGATTGACGACGTTTGCGGCCGATTTGTCCGATGCCATCGACGGCGCGGAGTCGATCATCGCCCGGCTCACGGAAGCGTTATCGGAAGCCGGCGCTTTTTCGGAAGCCGGCTTGCCGGAAACCGCGGCGACCGGCACCTCGGGCCCAGCAACCGCGGCGGTCACGGCTGCAAAGGCGTCCGCCTCGCCTGCCCCGAACAGTTCGTCGCGGCCGGGAGTGCCGAGGTCGCGGGCGGTCTTCTCCAGAATGGCGCGCACATCGTTCGGCTTCAACGCTGGATTGCGCTCCAGGATCAGCGCCGCAACGCCGCTGACGTAAGCGGCGGAAAACGAGGTGCCCGACGTGATCTGGTATTTTTCGTCCGGCGCCGGCAGGAAGATATCGGCGCCAGGGGCGGCAATCGCGATGTGGTTGCCGCGGTTCGACGCCGAAAACAGCTTTTCCTGCGCATCGGTGCCGCTCACCGCAATCACGTTCGGATTGGCGGCGGGATAGAGCGGCGGCGATTTGGCGCCGGCATTGCCGGCGGCGGCCACCATCAAAATCCCGCGCGACGCGGTCGCGGCGACGCCGCGCTCGATCAACATATCCTTCGGACCGGCAAAACTCATATTGATGATCTGCGCGCCGTGCTCGGCGGCATAATCCAGCGCCTTGAGGATCACATAGGAAGTGCTTTCCGCGCCGCCGGCGCCGGCACCGAAAGCACGGATCGCCAGCAGCCGCGCTTCCGGCGCGCTTCCCATCAGCCTGGCATGCGCCACGATCGCGCCGGCAATGCCGGTGCCGTGGACATGGGGGCCTTCCTTGCTGCCGAGCGCGTCGAAGCTATCGGCGACCGAGTTGGCAAGTTCGGGATGTTTGACGTCGATGCCGGAATCGATCACCGCAATCGTGACGTTCATGCCGCGCGCGAGCTTATGCGCCTGCGGCAGGCGCAGCTGGGCGATCGCGTATTGCGCGACGTCGCCCTCGGTTAGCGCCTTCTTCTGATCCTTCTGGTCTTGCAGCACATAGCGGAAATTGAACTGCAGCGACTTCACGCTGGCGTCGGCGGCGAATTCGCGGCGTACGATGTCCACCGGACGGCCGTCGATGATACGGAACAGGCCGATGGTGCTGCCGCCCAGAATCGGAAACGCCTGCGATGCGATCCGCTCGAGACCGTGTCCGCGCGCCAGCGCGTCGGCCTGCGCAGGCGACAGCGCGCTGTCGATCTCCGCGACAAATTCGTTCCGGACCGTGAGCAGATTGACCGCAGCCTGCGGCGACGAATTGTTGCGCGAGCCACCGCTCTTGTTCTTGGCCGAGACTCCGCTGCCGCCGCCACCCGTCGAGACGACGGGGCGATCGAAGCATTCGCCGTCGGGACCGCGCCTGGCATATTCGCAGGGCGGGTAGAGACTGTGGGAATAGCGCGCGTAGGGAAGCTTATCCGTGCCGATACGCGCGATACCGCCCGGACCGTCGCGCCGCAGGACCGATATCCCGCCGCCGCCGTCTCCTACTCGCCCGATGCTGCCGTCGCCCATTCGCGCGATGCCGCTGTCTCCCGTTCGGGCGATGGCAGTGATCCCTCCACCGCCCCCTGACGGCATGCGCGCAATGGTGACGCTGTTGCTGCCGGTGACGACCGTATTGACCCGCGTCCCGACCGTGGGATTGACGCGCGGCGCCACTGTGGGGTTGAGGGTTGGAACACGGGAATCGATATGCAGGCTTGGCGTGCGCATGATGCTTTGCGCATACGCCGCCGAGCCGCCGAGGATGGCCAATGGCAACGCCAGCGCGGACAATGCCGCGCGCTGCGCCTTCATCCGCCAATTCACGCTCGAGTGGGCCATGGAACCTCGGCTAATCAGGCACGCGGCAGACGCCTTATGGCGTCGCCACCGCAAGACTGACGATCTTTTCACCTTGCAGCCTGGTCATCAGGCCAGCGATTTCGTCCTTGCCCATCGCGCGGCTGCCGAACTGGAGCCGGAACATGCCGCCTTTGGCGCCATCGACGATCGAGGCCTGATAGTTGTCGAGCAGCGCGGTGATGTCGGCAATGCGCGCTTCCGGCGCGAACCGCACCAGCGCGCGCGGCGGCGCCGAGCCACCGAGATCGCGGGTGATCGGTCCCGACTGTTCGTTCTGGCTCAGCGAAGCGGTCTGGAACGAAGCGCTCTGGTTTTTCACCAGCACCGCGCCGATCACGCCGGCCTGCAACAATAGCAGCACGGCACCGAGGCTCGCCGACCAGGCCAGCGTCCGCGGCGAAAGCCGGGTAAAGAATTCCGAGACCCGCGCCGAGAGATTGACCGACAGCGATGGCTTGCGCACGGGCTCTCCGTCGATCGCAGCAAACAGCTTCTGCATGGCGCGCGCGGACGGCGCTCCCAGGCTCTCGTTGAGATGAATGGTCTCGGCATATTCCTCGCGGATAACGGCGTATTGCCGGGCCAGGTCGGGGTCGCTGGCGAGCGCCTCATCGACGCGGCGCGCATCGCGCGCGTTCAGCGTGCCGGCCGCATGGAATGGCAGCAGCATCTCGATTTCGCTGGGTTCTTGATCCAGCATTTTCTTTACTGCCATCATGGCCAACCTCGCTCAATGCCGGCTGCCTTGAGCAGTTCGGCTAATTTCTTGCGCGCATAAAACAAACGCGTCTTGACGGTGTTTTCGGGAATTCCGACGATCTCGGCCACCTCTTCCACGGACTTCTCGTGGTAGTAGACGAGATCGACGATCTCCCGATGCTCTGGCGAAAGTGATGTCAGGCACTTGCGCAACGCGACACTGGTATCCTTCTTCTGCACCACCACTTCCGGATCGTCGGACGTATCCTCGATCGCGTTCGCGGTCTCGTCGTCCAGTCCAACGTCCTTCCGGCGCCTTAGTGCCGACAGGGCCTTGAACCGGGTAATCGCCAGGAGCCAGGTGGTGACGGCGGATCGGCCTTCGAACTTGCCAGCCTGACGCCACACATCGAGAAAAACCTCGCTGATGAGATCTTCCGCGACTTGTTCGTCCCGTACGAGCCGAAGCCCAAAGCGGAACACCCTGACATGGTGCCTTCCGTAAAGCACCTGCATGGCGAGCCGGTCGCCTTGAGCGATCCGAGCGATCAGAATTTCGTCTGAAGCCGCCTGTGTCGCACTCAATGGCCGTCTCGCAAGGTTGGTCGGACGGGCATGGCGGAGGGTTCGACGGCGGAGGTAAGATTCTTCACATTACGGCAATGTCCCGCCTGCATGTGTGATCTACCCCACAGAAGCTCGCCGGGCACCCGTCGCGCCGGCGAGAACAAACGATGCCCCAGATACGGTATCATAATACAGAAATGCTTTCTTAACAGAGCGCCTCACCCATCGGAACCTTACCAAGGCTTGGACCGCAAGGCAGCAACTGCTTGCAACCTTGGTTGCCAGCCAAGGCTTTCGACGGCCTGAACCGGCGGATTTCCGTTGCGAAACAGCGCAATGGCAGGGTTTTAACGGACCAGATTCGGCCCAAAAGATACCAAACCTAAAGGCTTTCCCACTTAGATTTTTTAACGAGTTCCATCAACGGCGAGACCATGGGCACCGCTGCGACGTCATTCGTGAATCCGGCCGAACTGGATGGCGTTGGCGCCCAACCGACGGCAAAGGTCCTGGCGCGCCGCGCCAAGCAGCGCCGCCAGATCCTGGTCATGATCGGCGGCAGCTACATCATCGATGCCGGGCTCCTGCTGCTCTACGCGCAGGCCGGCGCAATCCCCTTCACGATCGGGCCGGCTTATGCGGCAACCGGACTGACCGTGGTCGCCTTGGGCATCGTGCTTTCCGAACTCGGCTTCAACGACCGCTTCAAGGACCATTACCTGGTCGCGCCGCAGTCGACCATCTGCATGCTGATCGCGCTGGCGTTCACCTACATCGCCCCCGAAGCCGGCGGGTTGTTCCTCTGCACCCTGTTCACCGTGTTCAGCTTCAGTTCGCTGCGTTCGACGCCGGTGCAGACGATGATGATCTGGACGGCGATGACGATCGGCCTGGCGGGACTGTTCCTTTTGACCGACAAGCCGGTCTCGATGCCGCATGGCAGCTACCTCGAGCGCCTGGCCACGCTGTTGGTGTTCGTCTTGACCATCGGACGCTGCATGTTCTTAGGTATCTTCTCCAGCTCGATGAAGCATTCGCTCTACCAGAGCGGGTTGAAGCTCAAGGAAGCCTACAAGCGGATCGAGGAACTCGCCGAACTCGACGAACTGACCGGCTCGTATAACCGCCGCTGCATCATGCGGATGCTGGACGAGGAGATCGCGCGCGCGGTGCGCAACGGATCGCCCTGCTCGATCGCGCTGATCGACCTCGATTGGTTCAAGCGCATCAACGACGCCTTCGGCCACCCGACCGGCGACGAGGTGCTGCGGACCTTCTCCATCACCATGTTCGCCAACATCCGCAGCGTCGACCATTTCGGCCGCTACGGCGGCGAGGAATTCCTGCTGGTGCTGCCCGACATGGGCACCGACAACGCAGTGCGCGCGCTCGACCGGCTGCGCGCGATTATTGCCGAACTCGACTGGAGCGCATTTTCGCCCGACATGACGGTGACGATTTCCGCCGGCGTCACGACGCTCAAGCCGGAGGAAACCCCGGACACATTCCTCGCGCGCGCCGACAGCGCGCTTTACGCAGCCAAGGCACGGGGACGCAACCGCATCGCCAACGCCTGATCCAACCCATTTCAGCCTCCCGATGACGAAGAATCCGTCGCCGGCTTTTGCTCCAGGATAGAGTCATATGAAGTCCGCCGCCGCCCCCTTAAGTCTGCTCGACGAATTGCAGTCCACGCTCGCGCACGGAACCGTCGCACGCCGGGTCGAGACCCTGCGCCGGGTGACCGATCTCTTCATCAACGGCGCGGTCGAATTTTCGAACGAGCAGGTCGGGTTGTTCGACGACGTGTTCCAGTGCCTGATCGATCACATCGAAACATCCGCCAAGACGCTGCTGGCCAATCGCCTCGCGCCGATCGACACCTCACCGCCGCTGACGATCCGGGCGCTGGCGTTCGACGACATCATCGAAGTCGCGGGACCGGTGCTGTCGCAATCGGCGCGGCTCGACGACAAGACCCTGATCGAGAACGCGCGCAGCAAGAGCCAGGCGCATTTGATGGCGATCTCGACCCGGAAAGTATTGAGCGGCGCGGTCACCGACGTGCTGGTCCAGCGCGGCAATGACGAGGTGGTCCAGAGCACCGTCAACAATCCCGGCGCCGAATTCACCGAGCGTGGTTTTACGCGCCTGGTCAACCGCGCCGAGGGCGACGACGACCTGGCGACCTGCATCGGTCTGCGTCCGACTATTCCGCGGCATCTTTACCTGAAACTGCTCGCCAAGGCGTCCGACACGGTGCGGCAGCGGCTGGAGACCGCCAACCCGCAGATCGCCGCCCAGGTGCCGAACGCGGTCAAGGAGGCGACACGGCGCGCACGCTCCGCGCCTTCGGCGACCACCAAAAATACCGAGATTGCGCATGCGCTGATCAAATCGCTGTACGCGGACGGCCGGCTCGATGAATTCCAGGTGGCGTCATTTGCCGAGGCCGGCAAGTTCGACGAAGCCAACGCCTCGGTCGCAGCCCTGGCCAACGTACCGGTGGCGATTGCCGAGAACATGATGATCGAAACCCGGGCCGAGGGCGTCATGATCCTGGCGAAGGTGGCGGGGATGTCGTGGTCGACCGTGCGCGCGATCATCAACATGCGCGACGAACTGTCCGGCGCCGAGCCGACCGATATCGCGGCCTGCAAGGAAACCTACGAACGGCTGCGGCCATCGACCGCGCAACAGGTCCTGCGCTTCCACCGCATGCAGCAGAACGCGCCGGTGGCGTAAGCGGTAAAACTTGCGTCGTTCCGGCGAACGCCGGAACCCATACGCCGCGGCCTCTCGACTTTGAAAGAGCTGTTCGACGGCTTTCGACCACCACAAGCGCCTGTGGCTATGGGTCCCGGCTCCTTGTGCGCAATTGCGCACTGGGCCGGGACGACGAAAAATCAGAACTTCAGCAGCTTCGATCCCGCCAGCGCACCGATCGCCGTCATCAGCGCGGTCGAGAGCGTGTACCAGGTCGCCACGAACAGCGGTGAATCGTCCGTGCAATGCGAGGCGTACAGCGTCGCCGCCAATCCCGCCGACAACATTCCGGCGATGGCGCCGGCGAGCGCCGGACGTGATGGCGCGCCGTGACGCAGGCCGATCAGCGCACCGGCCAGGATCGGCAATGACATCAGTGGGATCGCCGTCATACAGACCCTTGAATTGTTGCCGACCAGCCGCGTCATCATCGGTAGCCGCTGCGGCATCATCATCTCGCCGCCGATCCCCGCGGTCATCAAGCCGGCCGGGATCAACAACAGCCAGCCGAAGCCGCGCAGCGAGGCTTCGGGGCGCGACAGATGCAGGCTGACGGCAATGGCGGCGATCGCCAGCGCCAGCGTGACCGCGAATTTCAGGTCGAAGAACGGGTTGCGCATCGCGGTCATGACGTCGGGCCGGATGCCGAGCTCGGTGAAAAACATCAACAGCGAGACGGGGGCAGCGGCCACCAGCGCCAGCATCAGCGCAAAGCCGACCGGTCGCGTCCGATGCGTGTTGTCCTCGGCAAGCGTTCGAATGAGCTGATCGGTATCCATTCTCATTGTTCCCGTAGCTTCGCCGTCAGGCTGGTCAATCCCCGGTGCAGCGCCACCCGCACTGCGCCTTCACTCATCGAGAGCTTCGCCGCCGTATCCTTGATCGAGGCGCTGTCGACGGCGATCGACTGCAACACGTCGCGCTGGCGTGCCGGCAGCGACTGCAACTGGGCGGCGACCTCACCGGCCGAGGCGGTTTCGACCGCGGCCTCGCCCGGAAGCACCTCGACGAAATCGTCGATATTGACGAAAATCCGCCTGCCCCGGCGGCGCAGCGCGTCGATCAGCTTGTTGCGGGCGATCGCAAACAGCCACGGCGCGAACGGGGCGCTGACGTCCCAGGTGTGCCGCTTCAAATGGACCGCCAGCAAAATGTCCTGCACGATGTCCTCGGATTGATCGACCGGTTGTCCTGCACGCGCGAGCCCGCGGCGCGCCGCGGCCCGGAGCACCGGCGTGACGGCCTTGAGCAGGCGGTGATACGCCGCACTGTCGCCTGAAATGGCCGACCGCATCAGGCCGGTCCATTCGTCCTCACGTTCGCGCACGCGCGCTCCCACATTGCAATTCGGTCGATCTTTCAATTTGTTACGCCGGGACATACTGATCACGAAGTCGTGATCTGAAGTCCTGATCTAATGCCTCGGCGTGGGCTCCCCAAACAACCCGCTGCGGGAATCGGGACAGCCGGTTCCCGTGTCGCGCAGGCTCATAGCATCGATCGCGCCGGCTCGCACCCGCAAGCCTTGGTCCGGCGAAATTCGGCAGCGATCGTTCGCGTGGCGCAACCGCGCTGCCCTGTTTTCGCCTGCTCTTGCCCGAAGATTCCCTTTTTCTGCCCCGCTGTGGACACGGCGCAGGGTCTCATTTCGCTTGTGGGGGCGGGCAAATGGGGAGATTGCCACATGATGGTCAAAGCCAGCGGGCGCTCGGCATTGATTTTAGCAACAGGGCTCTTTGTATGTTTCGCAGGGCCATCGCCAGTCGTGGCAGCCAGCAGCGATAGCGCGGCGGCCGCGTCGAAATCCGACAGCGCGACGACGGGCAAATCGGTCAGGCACAGCGCGCGCTACTGGAAACGCTACGCGCAGCGCAGATCCGGCAAGGTGGCGTCGAAATCCACCGAAACCAGGAAGGGCGCCGACAAGACCGGCACCGACGTCGCCGGCAACAGCGCGCCCGCGATCCCGGCCTCCGTCGCCAACGCCAATGCGCAGCTGGCTTCCGCCGATGCCCCCGACAGCGCCAGCGCGATGACGGCAAAGGCCAATACAATGCTGCTGGCAGCCGCCGACAAGCCGGCGGAGGCGCAAGGCGCACCCGATAATTCGGTGGTTGCCTCCGATCAGCTCAACGAGCTCGATCGAGCCCTGCAACAAAGCCCCGCGACGCAGACGGTCGCGATGGCCACGGCCAAGCCCGCCGCGGCGGCGCCCGTGCTGGCATCGGCCGGCGAAACCTCCACCTGGGACCAGACCTCGCTGATCGGAAAGATCTTCATCGCCTTCGGCGCATTGCTGACCATGGCGTCGGCGGCACGGATGTTCATGGCGTAAGGCAGCGGACGTGACGCGAATTGCGCGCCGATCGCTTCGCACGACCTCTTGAAGCCCATCCCGGCAGCGGGCACATTGCCCGCGACATCAGGCACCGGGGTGGACCATGGCGACGTTCGAAAACATCATTGTCGAAAGCAAGGGCGCGGTCGGCATCATCACGCTGAACCGCCCAAAAATGCTGAACGCGCTGTCGTTCGGCGTGTTTCGCGAGATCGCGGCCGCGGTCGATGACCTCGAGGCCGACGACGCCATCGGATGCATCCTGGTCACCGGCAGCGAAAAGGCGTTTGCGGCCGGCGCCGACATCAAGGAAATGCAGCCGAAAACCTTCATCGACATGTTCTCCAGCGATTTCGCCGCCATCGGCGGCGACCGCATCGCCACCTGCCGCAAGCCGACGATCGCGGCCGTCAGCGGCTATGCGCTCGGCGGCGGCTGCGAGCTGGCGATGATGTGCGACATCATCATCGCCTCCGACACCGCAAAATTCGGCCAGCCGGAAATCACCCTCGGCACCATTCCCGGGATCGGCGGAACCCAGCGGCTGACGCGCGCGATCGGCAAATCCAAGGCGATGGACCTCTGCCTGACGGGACGGATGATGGATGCCGCCGAGGCTGAGCGTTCCGGCCTCGTCAGCCGCATCGTGCCGGTGGACAAATTGATGGAAGAGGCGCTGGCCGCGGCGGAAAAGATCGCCGCGATGTCGCGGCCTGCGGCCGCGATGGCCAAGGAAGCCATCAACCGCGCGTTCGAGACCCCGCTGTCGGAGGGCATGAACGTCGAGCGCAATCTGTTCCATTCCACGTTCGCGCTGGAAGACCGCTCCGAGGGCATGGCCGCGTTCATCGAGAAGCGCAAGCCGGTGAACAAGAACAGGTAGGGCGCGATATCTCTCCGCCGTCGTCCCGGCCTTGAGCCGGGACCCATAGCCACCGGCGGCAATTGTTTAGCGCGATGTTCGACGTCTTCCTTGCTCAACAACAGGGGCCGCGGCGTATGGGTCCCGGCGTTCGCCGGGACGACACCGATTATTTTGCCCTGCTCCTGCACCAGCGCCGCACTCACCAGCGCGCGATAGGCGCGTTCGGCCAGTGTCGCGGGAGCGATCGAGGCCAAGCCGTGCCAGGCATTCGCGGTCGGCCGCATCCGCCGTGTGCGTAAACCCATCCCACAACAGGCCCGGCAAACGCTGCGGCGTGCGTTGCGCTTCCTGCAACACCTGCAAGGCCGGGATTAGCCGCTGTTCGACCTCGGTAAAATCGCTGCCGAACGGGAAGGACGGCAGCAAGCCGGCGTCGCGCGCGGGTTTCAAGGCTGCTGCGATCGTTTCCGGAAAATTCTCGCGATGCGCGGACGGAATCTCGAAATCCTTTGGCAGCTTTCCCGCATCCTTGGCAATTTTTGAAAGTTCAGCCTGGAAGCGCGAGTCGGTCACGGCAAGCATCGCCGCGATGGTTTCGGCGTCGGATTTCCCTCTGACATCGGCCACGCCATACTCGGTGACGAAGACGTCGCGCAGGTGCCGCGGAATGGTGGTGTGACCGTAGTTCCAGCGGATATTGGACAGCGTCTTTGCGCCGGCCGGCCGTGTCGCCTCCAGCGCCAGAACCGATCGCGCGCCCTGCAACGCAAATGCCTGCGCCACGAAATTATACTGACCGCCGACACCGCTCACGACCTGACCGTCTTCGAGGCCATCGGAAACCGCAGCCCCCATCAGGGTGGCCATCATCGTGTTGTTGACGAAGCGCGCGTCGACGCGGGCGCGGCGTTTTGCAACTTCGTCGCCATAAAGCTGGTTGGTGAACGACACCGGCATCATCTGGATCCGGGCGATCTGCTCGGGCGGCATTTCACGCAGCGCGCGGTAGAACGCTTTCGGGCCCAGGAAAAACGCGCCGTGCAGCATCACGCCGTCGACTTCGCGTTTCAAAATGCCGGCATCGATCAGGCCGAGAAACGCTTCGAACAGCATTTCGCTGACACCATAGAGGCCCTTCTCGAACGGACCGGTTTGCAGCGCGGATTGTTGCGCGGCTCCCGGCGCGAGCCGCTGCATGACGGCCTGGAATTGCGCGTTGTCGCGGTGACGCACGATCAGCCCCTGCGCCAGCGCATCGCCCACCTGCCCGATTCCGATCTGGAGCGTACCGCCATCTGGCACCAGCCCCGCGGCATGCAGCCCGATGGCATATTTGGTGTCGCTGATCGGCTCGGCCGGCGGCGCGAACAGCGGAAAATCCGTCTGTGGACTTTCCAGCACCGCGCTGAACTCTTCGCCTGAAAGGTCGGCGGCGCCGGGCATGAACGGCAGTTCGGAATTGACCTGCCCGACCAGCCTGAACGATGCGCGGCCCTCGCCGCGCTCGCGCAAAATATCGAGCGTGGTGTCGGTGTTGCAGCTCAGGCTGTAGCGCGCCACCCCATCCACCACACGCTTTGCCACCAACTGGGTGACGACGTTGAGCCCGCGCGCCAGAAGATAGGACGAAGCATGGGTGTAGTTGGCTGAAATGTAGTGCTGCTGGGCGAACGGCACGCGCAGCCATTTGCCGGCCAGGAAAAAGAACTCGATCACCTCGATGTTCGGCGGCAGCGCGCCCGCATGCAGCGCGCGCGCATAGGAAAGGTCCGGATAGCCGCCGAACAGCCGGTCGATCACCGGACCGATGAAGCGTTTCTCAAGCAGACCGCCCGGCCTCGGCTTTTCCAGCGTCAGCGCGGAAAACAGGGTCAGCTTGATGGCGCGGTCGGCCACCGCACGGGCGTAGAGCGCGTTGACGATGTGGTTGGCCTTGCCGAGCCCGAGCGGCAGTCCGACCACGAGGTTGGTCCCGACATCGCGGATGATGTCTTCCGCGATCGCGTCGGGGTCGGAAAACAGTTTGGGCATGAAAGGACCCGGCCGAATATGAACGGCCCGTTGCCCTGGAATCGGACGCCGGCCCTCGCGCGAGCTATAACGTATTTGTCATCTGACTTCGTCTGTGACGAACCGGCAACAGCCATGCACCGAATTCCTGTGGTGATGTCGCGTAGCCGTTTGCCTGTGGCGCCGCCGCCCCCTAAACAGGTAAATGTGTCGAGGCCGTCGGCGGGGGCGCGGACGGGCCTTAAAGTTAGCTACGGGATCAAATGGTTGGGCGTGCCGCTAGGGTTGGCCACGTTGCAAGGCGCGTGCTTCGATCGGGCATTTGCCTTGGTGCGGTGATTTGTGCGCTTTTTGCCTCCCCAGCAGCCCAAGCCGAGAGCCTGCCGGACGCGCTCGCAAAAGCCTATCAGACCAATCCGCAGCTCAATGCCGAACGGGCGCGCCAGCGCGCCACCGACGAGAACGTGCCGCAGGCGATGGCCGGCTACCGGCCACAGATCGTCGCTGGCCTCTCCGCCGGCCTGCAGGCGGTTCGCAACCTGCTGCCCGACAACACCGTCCAGTCCGCGACCCTGAAACCCTGGACCATCGGGGTGACGGTGACCCAGACCCTGTTCAACGGCTTCAAGACCGCCAACAGCGTGCGGGTGGCGGAACTGCAGGTGCAGTCCGGCCGCGAAGCCTTGCGCAATGTCGGTCAGGGCGTGCTGCTCGACGCCGTCACGGTTTATACCAATGTGCTGGCCAACCAGTCGCTGGTCACCGCGCAGCGCGCCAATGTCGCGTTCCTGAGGGAAACGCTGGGCATCACGCAAAAGCGGCTCAATGCCGGCGACGTCACGCCGACCGATACTGCGCAGGCCGAGGCGCGGTTGAATCGCGGGCTTGCCGATCTCAACGCCGCCGAGGTCGCGCTTGCCATCAGCCAGGCGACCTATACCCAGGTGATCGGCAACGCGCCCACGATGCTGAATCCTGCCGAAACCGTGGACCGCTATCTGCCGCGCAGCCGCGACGACGCCACCGGCCTGGCGTTCGCGCAGCATCCTGCGGTGCTGGCGGCGGGTTTCGACGTCGATGTCGCCTCCACCAGCATCCGCGTCGCCGAAAGCAGCCTGATGCCGACCATCACGCTGCAAGGCAGCGCCAGCCGCAGCAAGCAGTCGGACTCCACGCTCGGCACCTTCGGGACCGACCAGGCTTCGGTGACCGGCCAGCTGACGCAGCCGATCTACGATGGCGGCACGGCCGCGTCGCAAACCCGGCAGGCCAAGGAAATCTCCGCGCAAAGCCGGCTGGTGCTGGACCAGGTCCGCAACCAGGCCCGCACCGCAGCAATCGGCGCCTGGGTCGCCAATGAAGGCGCCAAGGTCGCGGTGACGGCTTCCGAATCCGAAGTGCGCGCCGCGACCGTGGCACTGGCCGGCGTGCAGAAGGAGGCCGCGGGCGGCCAGCGCACCACCGTCGACGTCCTGAACTCGCAGCAGGATTTGATTCAGGCCAAGGCCCGCCTGATCGGCGCGCAGCGCGACCGCGTGATCGCCTCCTACACCGTGCTCAGCGCCATCGGCCGGCTCGACGTCAAGACGCTCGCACTCAATACGCCGGATTATCTGCCGGAAGTGCATTACCATCAGGTGCGCGATGCCTGGCACGGCCTGCGCACGCCGTCGGGGCAGTAATCCGCGCGACCTTTTTTGCGGTGATTAACCGCGCGCTGATCATGTCCAGCCGTTTTTCATCCCGGAGAATCCGCGTAAGCCTAGGATCAGGGCCGGTTCGCCTCCCCATTGGAATGTTTCATTCTGCGAGGCCGTGTGATCTCAACCATTCTGCGCTGGTCGGGCAACACCTTGCTGGCGCTGCTGCTGGTGCTGGCGCTCGTGATCGTCGCATTCCGGATGGGGGCGTCGATCCGCGAAACCCGCACGCGCGCCGAACTGGCGCCGTCATGGGGCCATTTGGTGCCGACAAGTTCCGGTGGCGTGTTCGTGCAGGAACACGGCCCGGCGGACGGCATTCCGGTTGTGCTGTTTCACGGCACCGCGGCGTGGAGCGAGCTATGGCGCCACACCATCACCCCGCTGGCCGCGGCCGGCTTCCACGTCATCGCGCTCGACCTGCCACCGTTCGGGTTCTCGGATCGCCCGGGCAGCTACACGCGGCAGGACCAGGCGGCGCGCGTCAACGACGTGCTCATCCATCTGAAAGCCGCGCCCGCCATCATCGTCGGCCATTCCTTTGGGGCCGGGGCTGCCACCGAACTCGTCATGCGTTACCCGGACCGTGCACGGGCCCTGGTGCTGGTGGATGCGGCGCTCGGACTGACGGCAGCGCCGTCTGATGCGCCATGGATCATCCAGCCGAAATGGATCCGCGAAGTGCTGGTATCGCTGACCATTACCAATCCGGTGGCGACGCAAGCCCTGCTCGAGTTCCTGATCGCGAAGAAGGAGCGCGCGCTGCCCGAATTCGTCGCCATCCTGCAACGGCCGACGACGCAGCGCGACACCACCCCCGATATCGCCGACTGGCTGCATTACTTTCTCGGCACCGACCGGAATGCCGTGAGCGCCGACCGCGACGCCTATGCACGCACAAAACTCCCGACCGCGGTCCTGTGGGGCAATCAGGATACGATCACGCCGATCGATCAGGCCGCCGATCTGTTGACGCTGTTGCCGCAGGCCAGTTTGACCGTACTGCCGGGGCTCGGGCACATCCCGCAAATCGAGGATCCGGCCTTGTTCAACGACGCCCTGCTCAAGTCGCTCGGAAAACTCTAAACTCAGCACAGATTCGACCACGGCCGGAGACATCATGGATATCATCAGATTGTGCGCCTGGGGTTACGCCGCCCTGCTCGGCTTCGTGATCCTGACCGGATACATTCCGGCCTTCATCGACGCCAACGACATGATCTTCGGCCTGTTCCGCCGCACCTGGTATGCCGACGGGCTGCATCTGGTTTCAGCGCTGTGGGCGGCGGCCGCCGCACTGACCTCGCGCCGCGCCTCGGAATTGTTCTTCCAGCTGTTCGGCGCGTTCTACTTCGCCGACGGCGTGCTCGGCCTCTTCACCGGCTCGGGCTATCTCGACTTCGGCATCCTGATCAATGGCATCCGCGACCTGCCGCTGATGACGCGGGTGTTCACCAACGCGCCGCATCTCGGCCTCGGCGGCGTCGCGATCCTGATCGGCTATTTGCTGGCGCCGCGGACGCGGGCTGCCGTCCATGCTTAAATGGCTGCTGCGCATCCTCGCCGGCATCGCGATCCTGATCGCGGTGTCGGTGCTTGCGCCGCTGGCCTATATCGAGGGCACCTGCCGTCCCTCCGCATCGGCCGCGGCACCATCCGCGCCGCCGGTGACGCTGCCCGCGATCAACGAGCCCGGCTACCAGCGCAAGCAGAACAACACGTTCTTCACCTTTCCCGAATGGTACATCGTCTATTCGTTCGAGGATTTCGGCCGCTTCCTCGACCGCTCCAGCGAAAGCCATTTCAACTATCTCGGCCACATTTTCGGCTTCTGGCGCATCTTTCTGCACCATCAACCAGGCGGTGCCGCCGAGCGGTGAATCGCTCGACCGACGTCAAGACCATGATCTACATCATCGGCATCAGCTACTCGACCGAATACGCGATCAAGGGATTTTACGAGAACACCATCGGCCGCGTGTTCGAATGGATCCGGGGTGAGACGCGCACGCCGCAGGATGAGTTCGCCCGCGCCATGCTGCAGGACTATTCCGCGTTCCTCTACACCATCCCCTGGTACAAATATCCGTTCCGCGAAAAGCTCGACGGCCTGATGGCGATCTCGGCGCCGACGCCAAGCCCGTTGCGGACATGGGAGCGCGATTTCGCGCTCGGCACCGAATATTACCTCAAGGTCGGCTACGCCGCGCTGATCCAGAAGGCGCTCGATGCCGGTGGCGACGACGAGCCGCGCGACATCATGTTCGCGGTCGGCGACGCTGCCGCCGGCCGTGCTGGCAAAGGAGCCGCGCCTGAAGCCGATCCGCGCGCTGACGCCGCAATGGCAATTGGTGCAGGCGCCGCGCTACAAGGAACTGACGGAGATCCTGCAAAGCCTGCTGGACCAGGGTTTTGGCCTTGCCGAGATCGCCGGCAATCACGATATCCTGATCACCGTGATCGCACCCGATGCCGCCAAACTCGACGTCAAGGACACCGACCGAATTGTTTTCACTGGAGCTTGATGCCAAACCCGGCTTCCGGCGGGCCGGGCTGAAGGCCAGGATCGACCGTCTCGTTAGATATCAACCGCGACCTCAAGGCCAAAGGCGTGAGCATCGAGCACTTCTATGACTATTGAAGCGCCCCTTCAGAACCGGCTGCGGACCTTGCGCAGGATCGCCGGCGCAGTTGCGCTGGTCGCCGGCGGCTGGCTTGTGGTGGTCATCGCCCTCACTTTCGGATCGGCGCCGGGCAAATCGATGGCGATCATCGGGTCGCCGACAGAGGCGCTCACCATCATCGCCAAAGCGAACGGCCGCGTCCTTGCGGCAAACAGCTACGTCACGTTCGCGCGCTCCGACGATGCCGGTTTCGTCACCCGCCTCTACGCAGCCGGCGCGCTGCTGGTGCTGGACGCCGAGCAGGCCGGCGGTTGCAGCGGCCTGCCGCCGAACCCAACAACGTCATTGCGAGCGAAGCGAAGCAATCCATCTTACGGCGGAAAGAAAGAATGGATTGCTTCGCTTCGCTCGCAATGACGCGGATAGTCCGTTCGAATTCTTACGACGCGTATTTCTGGTAGAACGTGTTCGTGAACAGCTCCGCCGGATCATACTTCCGTTTCGCCGCGAAGAAGTCGTTGATCTGCGGATAGGACCGCTGCAACTGATCCCTTGAATAATAGAGCTGGTAGGGCAGGAAAAACCGTCCCTTGTGCGCGATGGTGAGATCGATCAGCTCTTCGGTCGCCTTCTTCATCCGCCGGTTGCCGTCATCGTCGGTGGTCTGGTTGATGTAGAGCACCAGCGAGAACGCCGGCTCCGGCGAATAGGTCAGGAAATTGTCCTCCTGATGCACGATGCGCACCGAGGCGTTCAACAGGTTGGTCTTGTTGTCGGTCAAAACCTTGCGCATGCCGTCGACGAACGAGACGAACTGGCTGCGCGGAATGAAATATTCGTGCAGGATGTCGGTGTCATTGGGCAGCGAGTTGCGCAAATACGGCACGGAATCGTGCATCGGATCGTTGCGGTTGACGAGGCAGGCCTCCGCCGATCCGATCGCCTGCGCGCGCGTCACCGTGCAGGTTTCCATCCGGTGCTCGATATGCTTCTCGGACAGCCACTTCATTTCCTGGAACAGCGGTCCCTGCTTCGACAGATTGATCGTCAGCCGCCGCAATTTGGTGCCTGACGACCTCGCCGAGCGGCTCGCGCTTGAAATCGGAGCCGTCGACCTTGGTGTAGGTATAGAGCAGCATTTCCTGCAGGAACGAACTCGGCGCGGTCGAAAGATGGCCGTACATCAGGCCGATATTGGCATCCTTCTCGATCTCCTTGGCGAACAGTCCGGGAAATTCCTTGTAGTCCATCACCCGCCGGCCGGTCTGGTAGACCAGATTATCCGCGATATCGAGTTCGGCCTCGACGATGACGCCGAACAGGCCGTAGCCGCCGACCACGAGGTTGAACAGATCCTTGTTCTCGGTCGCCGACACCGTTTTCAGCGAGCCGTCCGCCAGCATCACCTTCATCGACTTGATCGATTTGCGGAGCGCGCCGGCCTGATGGTCCATGCCGTGGGCATTGACCGAGATCGAGCCGCCGACGCTGAAAATATCGGTCGACTGCATCGCGCGCACCGCAAAGCGCGGATGCAGCATGTTCTGGATTTCGTGCCAGGTCGCGCCCGGCTGCACCGTGATCGATCGCGTCGCCTCGTTGAGGACGACCTTGTTGAAGCCGCGCATGTCGAGCACGATGCCGCCCTTGCGGAACGCCTGCCCGCCCATGCTGTGGCGCACGCCGGCGGATGTGATCGAGAGCTTGTTGTCGCGCGCAAACGCCAGCGTTTTCGCGATGTCGTCGACGCTTTTCACCTCGACGACGCCGTAGATCTCGGTCTTGTTGAGACAGCTCGCGTCATTGATGCTGCCGCCGAGCTGCGACCATTTCACGTCCTTCAGCGGCGCAATCGCCTTGATCCGCTCGAGATCGATTTTGGCCTGCTCAGCCGCCGCCGACCGGCGGCCCGCAATCCTTTTCGCCGGTGGGATCGGCGGCCAGCGCGGAAAGTTTGCGGTACCCGTAAACGCCAAACAGCACCACGACCACCGCGGCGACCGACGCCCCGGTTTTGAACCTTTGTGAAAATTTTCGCATGAATTGATTCCAGATGATGCCGGATAGTCCGGACGCGCGGATCATTAGTCAAATTAGCGCCGCTTATGGTTCGATCAACCGCGGGCCTTACCGAAACGATAAACGGAGTGTCGCGCCCTTCCCGCATTGCGCCCGTCTCTATAGTGTGCCGCGCATCGCGACCGGAGTGACCATGAACAACCGAATCGTTACGGCCAAGGCTGCCCAGCCATCGACGCCGGTGAATTTCGACATCCCCGCCGGCGCCTGCGATTGCCACACCCACATCCACCCGGATCCTGCGAAATTCCCGTTCTTCGCCGGCCGCGTCTACACCCCGGAACTGGCGTCGCCTGAGGAGATGTCCGCCCTGCACAAGGCGCTCAAAATGGAGCGCGTGGTGATCGTCACGCCAAGCATCTACGGCCCGGATAATTCGGCGACCCTGTTCGGGATGACGGCGCGCGGGGCAAACGCACGCGGCGTTGCCGTGATCGACGACAAGACGACGGAGAGCGATCTCGATGCCATGGGCAGAGCGGGTTTTCGCGGCATCCGGCTCAACCTCACCACCGGCGGCGTCCACGACCCGGCTGTCGGGCGGGCACGGTTCTCGGCTGCTGTCGAGCGCATCAAGGCGCGCGGCTGGCATGTGCAGCTGTTCACGAGTCTGTCGATGATCTCAGCGATCAAGGATCTGGTCGCGGCCTCGCCGGTGCCGGTCGTGTTCGACCATTTCGGCGGCGCGCAGGCCGCCCTCGGCGTCGCGCAGCCGGGCTTTGCCGATCTGCTGGAGCTGGTGAAATCGGGCAAGGCCTATGTGAAGATCTCCGGCGCCTATCGCGCGTCCAATCTCGGTCCCGATTATGCCGACGCCGCCCCGCTCGCGCAGGCGCTGATCATCAGCCAATGCCGACCGCATCGTCTGGGGCACGGACTGGCCGCATCCGGATTCGGTGACGCCGACAGGGCAAGCAGATCAGCGATGTGACGCCGCTGTTCCAGATCGACGACGGACGGCTGCTCAACCAGCTGCCGGTGTGGGCGCCGGATGCTGCGATCCGCAAGAAGATCCTGGTCGACAATCCGACGCGGCTTTACGGGTTCTGAGTAGCAACCGTCGAAGCCACCGCCCGCTCCGCTTGCCGGAGCGGGTCGCGGTCGTAATCGCGGAGCCAGGCGCCGGCCTTGCGCAGGCCGCCGAACGGGAACAGGTGAAAACCTGCGATCGGAGCCGTTGCGGCCGCGGGAGCGACGCGCAAACCACGCATGACGTCATCCGGCCCAGTATCTGTCAGGAGCCGGCCGAACCGGCCGATCTGGCTGCGCAGCGCCCGCATCGAATTGCCGATGCCGCAGCGAAGCGCGAATTTTGTCAATGTGGCCGGCGTCGCCGGACCGGCCAGACCGACGATCACGGGAAGATCGATATTTGCTTTGGTGAGTTCACCGATCCATTGCAGGATCGGCGCGCTTTCGAAGCAGAATTGCGTGACGACATCGACGCCAATTTTGGTCTGCCGTCCCCAGTCACGCCACGTCGCCAGCACCTTCAGCGCGTGGGCCTGGTCAAGAAACGGATGGCCCTCGGGATGACCGGCCACGCTGACGCGCGTGATGCCATGCGTCTCGATCAATCCAGAGGCGCAGACATCGAGCGTCGATTTGAACGGCCCCTTGGCCGCCGCGACATCGCCGGCGATCAGGAGAATCCGCGTCACATCAGCCTCGCCGCGCAGCCGCGCCAAAAAGTCATCGAGCGCCGGCTGCGAGTTCATTTCGCGGGCTGCGATATGCGGCACCGGATTAAAGCCGGCGCGACGCAAGGCCGTCGCCGTTTCGATATTGTGGCGATAATTGTCGCCGGGCAGAAAGGTGATGGTGACGTCGATATCAGGCGCGAAATTGTCACGCAGCTCCTGCAATTGATGCCCGTGCGAGGAGATCTCGACGCTGGCCGCGGCCAGGCGCGCCGCTAATTCGCTGGAGGGCAATGGGACGGATGCGGTCACGGACGCCTCCTGCGATCAAGCCGGTGCGCGGCGACGCGAAATCACATAGGTTTCGTCGTTGAACCAGAGGCCGCCATGTTTCTTCAGCACCTTGTCGGTGGCTTCGAGGTAGCGGCCGTCGCGAACGACTTCCGACAGCCTGACATCCTCGATCTGCGCGACGTAAATCGCGGCATTCCAGGCCGCGAACAGCGTCGAGGTTCCGATCGGTCCGCTGACCTCGTCCGGCAGCGTGTGCATGTGGTAGCGGAAGATCGAGCGCGCATCCGACGACGCATTGAAATTGTAGTGCCGCGCGGCGGCACCAAGCTCATGCTTGACCTGGCGCAGGATCGCATAGCGGTCGGTCTTGAAGGGATCGTCGCCGGGCCAGACCTGATCGATGATCTCGATGCCGGGATCCTTGCCGTGCGAGTGAATCCCGATCAGCCGCCCGCCCGGCCGCAGCGACTTCACCAGCGGCGTCAGCACTTTTGAAGCCTTGAACTCGACGCTGGCCCGCGCGCGATAAGGCTGCGAGGCGATGACGAGGTCATAATCGGCCATCACCCGCCCCGGCCGCGGCATGATCGGATCGAGCAGGAACGAGTGATCCTCGCGCCGCAGCGTCAGCACGATCGGCCGTTGATAGACCGGATTGCCGGTGGTCGGGCTGATGCCGGCGCGCCAGTTCTCGGCCAGAAATCCCTCGAGCTCGCCAATCTGTTCGGCAAAGCCGTGTGAGGTATTGCCCGACAGTGCGACGTCCTTCCAGATCAGCCCTTGCGCCGCAGTCGCCGAACGCGGCGTCAGCCACGGCGCCTCGGCGTAATAGAGGTTGGTGACGACCAGCACGGTGGCGGGATGCTCGAACAGCCGGTCGGCCATCTTCTCCAGCATCAGCCGGACGTCCTCGTAGCTGATTTCCTTCGCCACGACGTAGAGCGGCATGGTTGGAAAGCGCGCATGCACCGCCCGCATCACCCGCGACAGCACGGTGCCGTCGCCGACGCCGGCATCGAAAATCCGCAAAGCCGGCGGCGCCGGCTGCAGATTGCCAAGCTCGAGCGAAATCCGGTGAGCGACCTCGGTCTTCTCGCTGCAGGTCGAGACGAACAGCAGGTATTTTTGGCGGTTATCGAAAAAACGAAATCCCGGCGGCGCAACCGCGGGGGCCGCACCACTTCCGTTCATCCCGCTTGCGACTGGCGATGGCTTGCTTTGGGGCGACGGCGAGGCGATGCGGTGCTCGGTCAGATAGGCGCGGACCTTGTCGAGCGTGCTGGTCGTGATCCTGGCGCCGTCGCGCAACCGCGACACCAGCTTGCCGTCGTTGACGACCAGCCGTCCGAAGGTGGATTCGGCGGTCTGGGTCTCGCGGCAATAGTCGCGGATCTCGCCGAGAATCTGCTCGGCGGTGGCGCCCGAATGGCCCTGGTTTCCCTCGATCCGCATGGTGATCTCCCGCGGTTGTCCCTCGTCGTATCAAGGGACGGCCGCGGGATGACGTCAACCACAAACGGAGTGGGCAGGAAACATGGGCATGTGCCCACAAGTCGCCGAAGGGTCGCTCAGCGCGCCCGGCGCGAAAACACCGAGATCAGCACCGGCAGCGTTATCAGGATCACCACTGGTGCGAGCATCATGCCGGTGACGACCACGACCGCCAGCGGTTTCTGCACCTGCGATCCGATCCCTGCCGACATTGCCGCCGGCAACAGCCCGATGCCGGCGACGACGCAGGTCATCAGCACCGGCCGCAATTGCAATTCTCCGGTGCGGATCACCGCCCGCATCCGTTCATAGCCTTCGTCGATCAGCTGGTTGTATTGCGACAGGATGATGATGCCGTCCATCACGGCAATGCCGAACAGCGCGATGAAGCCGATCGCCGCCGAGACGCTGAAGGCAATGCCCGAGATCAGGAGCCCGAGCACGCCGCCGAAGATCGCCATCGGGATCACGCTCATGGCCAATAGCGTGTCGACCATCGAACCAAAATTGAAGAACAACAGCACCGCGATCAGCGCGAGGCTGATCGGCACCACGATCGACAGCCGCTTGATGGCATCCTGCAGATTGCCGAATTCGCCGACCCATTCGACCCGTGATCCCGGCGGCAGCTGCACCTGGGTGTCGACCTTGTCCTGCGCTTCCTGGATCGCGCTGCCGAGGTCGCGCTCGCGGACCGAGAACTTGATCGGCAGATAGCGTTCCTGCTGTTCACGGTAGATGTAGGCGGCGCCCGAGATCAGGTTGATCGAGGCGACCTCGCTGAGCGGGATCTGCGTGATCGCGCCACCCTGGCCCGCGACGCCGATCCGCAAATTATGGATCGCCTCCGCGCTCTTGCGGTATTCCGGCGCGAGGCGAACGATGATCGGGAAATGCCGGTCGCTGCCGGGTTCATAAATGTCGCCGGCGGTGTCGCCGCCGACCGCGACCTTGATGGTGGCGTTGATGTCGCCCGGCGACAGGCCGTAGCGCGCGGCGCGGGCGCGATCGATGTCGATCTGGATGGTGGGCTGGCCGAGCGAGGTGAACACGGCCAGATCCGTGATGCCCTGCACGGTGGACAGCACGGATTTGATCTTGTTGGCGGTGTCGGTCAGCGCCTGCAGATCGTTGCCGTAGAGCTTGATCGAGTTCTCGCCCTTGACGCCCGAAACTGCCTCCGAGACGTTGTCCTGCAGATATTGCGAGAAATTGAATTCGACGCCGGGGAATTTGTCCTGCAAATCCCTCAGCAATTGTGCCGTCAGCACGTCCTTGTCATGGGTGTCAGGCCATTCGTTCGCCGGCCGTAATGGTGCGAAGAACTCCGCGTTGAACAGACCGGCGGCGTCGGTGCCGTCGTCCGGGCGGCCATGCTGCGACACCACCAATTCCACCTCGGGCCGGCTGCGGATCAGTTTCCGCATCTCGTTGACATAGGCATTGCCTTCCTGGAGCGAGATGGTCGGCGGCAGCGTGGCGCGGATCCACAGATTGCCCTCTTCCAGCTTGGGCAGGAATTCCAGTCCCAGCATTCGCGCAAATACGATGGTCGTGACCACGAGAACCGCAGCACCCGCCATCACGATCCGGCGGTTCGCTATCGCCCAGTTCAGCACCGGCAGATAAATCCGGTCGAGCTGGCGCATGATCCAGGTCTCGGTCTCATCCATGTGCGAGGGCAGGATGATCGCGCTCAAGGCCGGGGTCACGGTAAAGGTCGCGAGCAATCCGCCCGCCAGCGCATAGGCATAGGTCCGCGCCATCGGCCCGAAGATGTTGCCCTCGACGCCGCTCAGCGTGAACAGCGGCAGGAAGGCGGCGATGATGATGGCGGCGGCAAAGAAGATCGAGCGCGACACGTCGGCGGCGGCCGAGAAGATGGCGTGGCTCTTCATTCCCATGGTGGTGTCGAACGAGATGTGGCTGCGCTCGGCTTCCGACAGCGCTGTGGTTTGCGACAGCCGGCGGAAGATCGCTTCCACCATGATGACGGTGGCGTCGACGATCAGGCCGAAATCGATCGCGCCGACCGAGAGCAGATTGGCGGAATTCGCCGCGCAGCACCAGGATGATGACGGCGAAGAACAGCGCGAACGGGATCGTGGCGCCGACGATCAGCGCGCTGCGGAGGTCGCCGAGGAATATCCATTGCAGCAGCACGATCAGCAAAATCCCGACCACCATGTTGTGCAGCACGGTGTGCGTGGTGATGTCGATCAAATCCTTGCGGTCGTAGATCCGCTCGATCCGCACGCCCGGCGGCAGGATCGAGGAATTGTTGATGGAGGCGACCAGCTGCTCGACCCGGGTAATGGTCGGCGAACTCTGCTCGCCGCGCCGCATCAGCACGATGCCCTGCACGATGTCGTCGTCCTGGTCGAGGCCGGCGATGCCGAGCCGCGGCTTTTCGCCGACGGTCACGGTGGCGACATCCTTGACCAGCACCGGATTGCCGCCGGATTGCGACAGCATGGTGTTGTTGAGATCGTCGATCGAGCGGATCAGGCCGACGCCGCGCACCACGGCGGATTGCGCGCCGATATTGACGGTGTTGCCGCCGACATTGATGTTGGCATTGCTGACGGCCTGCAAGACCTGCGGCAGCGTCAATCCGTTGGCGACCAGTTTGTTGAAATCGACCTGCAACTCATAGGTCTTGGTCTTGCCGCCCCAGCCGGTGACGTCGATCACCCCGGGCACGGCGCGAAAGCGGCGCTGCAACACCCAGTCCTGCAACGTCTTGAGGTCGAGCACGCTGTAGTTTGGCGGACCTTTGAGGCGGTAGCGATAGATTTCGCCGATTGGGCTCAGCGGCGAGATGCCCGGCTGCACGTTGCCCGGCAAGGGTGCCAGCTGCGACAGCCGGTTCAGCACCTGCTGCAGCGCCTCCTCATAGGTGTAGTCGAAGGAGAATTGCAGTTTGACGTCGGACAATCCGTACAGCGAGATGGTGCGGATGGTGCGCAAATTCTTGATGCCCGCGACCTGGGTCTCGATCGGGATCGTGATGTAGCGCTCGATCTCCTCCGACGACAGGCCGGGGCTTTGCGTCACGATGTCGACCATCGGCGGGGTCGGGTCGGGATAGGCTTCGATGTTGAGCTGCTTGAAGGCGATCAGGCCACCGACCATGACGGCGACGAACATGCCGACCATCAAATAGCGGCGGCTGACAGCTAGGGCGACCAGGCGATCCATTCAGATCGGAGCTTTCAGTGAACAAAAAGAGAGGGATCAGCTACCGGATGCGGCCCGGTCGATGAACAGGCTGCCCTTGGTCACGATTTGCTCACGGGGCTTCAGATTGCCAATCACTTCGACGAGATCGCCATTGGTGAGGCCGGCCTTGATCTGACGCAGTTCGATCGTCTTGTCTTCATGCGCGACCCAGATCCGCACCTGGTCGCCTTCATAGATCAACGCGGTCTTCGGCACGCCGACCGCGGGATGGTCGCTGTCCGAAAAAATCGTGACGTTGGCAAACATTTCCGGCTTCAACATGCCGTCCTTGTTGTCGATGGTGGCGCGGACCAGAAGCCGGCGCGTCGCCGGATCGATTGCGGTGGCCACATAATTGAGCTGCGCCGAGAGCGGACGGCCCGGCAGTGCCAGCACGTTGAAGGCGACGTCCTGCCCGACCGAGACGGTGGCGGCATCGGTCTCGCGAACAAAGGCCGTCATCCAGACGGTGGAGAGATCGCCGATCACGTAAACGGGATCGCTGGCGCCGGCGTTGACGTACTGGCCGGGGCCGATCTTGCGCTGGACCACGGTGCCGGCAATCGGCGCGAAGATGGTGGTCTCGGGATTGATGCGGCCCTTTTCCTGGAAGGTCGCGATGTCCTCGTCGGTGAGGCCGAGGATGCGCAGCTTGTTGCGCGCGGCCTCCATCGCCGTCTGCGAGGAGCGCATATCGTTTTGCGCCTGGATCAGGGTGGCCTGGCTCTGCTGATAATCCTTGAGCGGAACGGCCTTGCCTTCGAACAGATCCTTGGCGCGCTGGCCCTGCAACTGCGCCAGATCGAGCGCGGACTTCGCCTTGTTCATCGAAGTCATGGCGCCGATGAAATCGTTTTGCGCCTGAACGTTGTCGGCGGCCTCGATCACGAACAGCGGTTGTCCCTTGACCACGGCATCGCCCGGCCGGACCAGAAGCTTGGTGACCCGGCCTGCATAGGGCGAGAACACCGGCGTCGAACGATCCTCGTCGATCGCGATCTTGCCTTCGGTGACGTGCTCGGCCCGGAATCCCTTCTCGACAACGGGCTGGATGGTCAGGCTGGCCCATTCGGCAGGCGTCGGCGTGTAGCGCTGCTGGCCCCGGCTTCGCGATTGGCTCGACACCTCGGAGTGCCCGCTCTTCTCGCCGCCCGTATGCAGGAAGCCGTAAGCGGCCGCTCCGCCAAGCGTCAGCAGGGCCGCGGCAACGATCATTTGCCGTCGGCTAAACATCTGCAATCGCTTGGTAAAATCGGTCGCCATCCGTCCCGTGTCTGATCGTTTTTGATTTCGGCGAAGACAGCCTCGCCGGTGCGGCT
The DNA here is from genome assembly GCA_963802535.1 of uncultured Alphaproteobacteria bacterium. Taxonomy (GTDB): domain Bacteria; phylum Pseudomonadota; class Alphaproteobacteria; order Rhizobiales; family Xanthobacteraceae; genus Bradyrhizobium. The sequence goes on from CAWDJI010000004.1 coordinate 440,355, forward strand.
AATAGTGCCAAATTCATATTTCAAACAAGCTAAAAACCACTGATAGCCTTAGCGTTTGAGGTTAAACTTTGGAGAGGCTGGCCTGAACGGCGGATGAATGATTATTCAAACGCCGGCCATTCCGGCGGATGACTGCCGAGCGGCATCGCCGGGCGGGCCCAGAACGCCGGGGTTTTTGACAGCAGCGCCGAGTGCCGGACCGACCGCAGCGGACCGAAGCCGGAAGCTAACTCCTCGATAAAAGGCGTCACGGTTTCCCCCTTCAAATCCTCGGTCGCAAAGCCGTTCTCGACACGGCCGAGATTCCACAGCCAGCGCCCGGTTTGCGCCAGCGACACCCGGACATGCCAGCTGCCGCCTTCGCGCGACTGGCGGGCTTTCGCCATCATGGCGCCGAACGCCATGAAGTAACCGGTGGCGTGATCCAGCATCTGCGCCGGCAATTCCTTTGGCCCGTCGACGCCGGCCGCCTGCCCTTCGGCATGGTTGAACCCGGTGGACGTCTGCACCAGCGAGTCGAAACCGCGGCGCTCCGCCCACGGACCGGCATGACCATAGGCGGACAGGGTCACATAGACGACCCCCGGATTAATACGGGCTGCCTCATCAGGCGAAAACCCGAGGTTTTGGATCGCGCGGGGCCGGTAGCCCTGCGAAAAGATGTCCGCCCGCGCCAGCAGATCGTGCAGCGCAGCACGGCCCTGCTCGCTCTTCAGCTCGACAAAGGCCGAGAGCTTGCCGCGCCCGGTATCGATGGTGAGCCAGGGAATGGCCGGGAGGTCGGGGCCGGCGATCAGCAGCACGTCGGCGCCATGGGCGGCCAGCGTACGGCCAGCGACGGGTCCGGCGATGACGCGCGACAGATCGAGCACGCGAATGCCTGCTAGCGGCCGGTCGCCTTTCGGCCAGGGTTTTGGGGCGGCCTCGCCGATTTTCTCGATCGAGATCAGCGGCAGTTTTGCAAGCTCGGCGGCGTGCGGCGTGGCCGACCATTCATCATACGACCGCATCATCGAAACCACGCCGCCGTCCGCATAGGCCGCGGTCTCGAATGCCTCAGCGTCCCATTGCATCAAGGCGGCCTGGACCTCGTCGCGCTCCGGCTTGCAGTTCAAGACCGTGCAGACGGCGTCGCGGTGATGCCTGAAATTGGTGTGCAGTCGCACGAAGCGCGCATCGCGCGTCGTGTAGACGCCGGCGATCGCATCCCAGGCCGGCGGCGGCGGCTTGCCGTCGACGCGCAGATAACGTTCCGAGCGGCATTCGACCACGGCATGGCGCATGTCGACCGCGACCGCTTGCGATTGCCCGCTGCGCAATTTCCAGATTTCGGCCGCGGCAAGGCCCGTTGCGGCGACGCTGACTTGCGCCGCGGCGGCGACGCGGAATGACGACGGCAGTTGCGGCTCTTCGCCGGTCAGCTTCACGGCGTCGAGCGCGGCAACGTTGCCACCGACGGATGTCCAAACATTGGCGAGGATGTCGTTTGTGTTTTTCATGGGCGTCGCTCTTCCCTAGACTTCCAAAAGCTCTGCCTGACCTCGATAGGAGTTGCAATGGCCGCCATCGACCCCTTGACCGCAGGCGCCGTCCTGCTCGCCACCGCCGCGACCGACGCGGTCTATGTCATGTTCACCTCGGCGGTGGTGGCCCGCAAGCGCGTGCCGGCGGCGACCTGGAGCAGCGTCTGGTATGTGCTCTCGTCCTACGCGGTCATCAGCTACACCGAGAACTGGGTTTATGTCGCGTTTGCGGCAGTCGGTTCGTGGCTAGGGGCGTACGCGTCGATCACCTATCTGCACCGGCCACCCGGCGGCCCACCGGTGGGCGCGTCGCCGGAGTGACCAGTCTCGTGCCCCGGATGCGGTGCAGCGCGATGCGCTTGCATCGTGGTCCGCCGCTAAGCCGGGGCCTACCTGTGGGTCCCCCGATGCGCAATTGCGCATCTGAGCTCTGCGGAGCAGCGTTGCACGCTGCACCGCGTCCGGGACAGGTAGAAACATTTTCGTCACGCTAGTTGGGGGCAGTTCGAATTACTTCTTACAAGCGCCGCCGACGAATTCCTTGCCCCACCAGACCGCCCAGCAACCGCTGTCGGGATTGAGCTGGATCGTCAGTGGCCCAATGCCGATTTCGGTTACCTTGCCGCCGTTGACGGAATCGAGTTCGCGATCGCTGAGGGCGCGAACCTCCGTGGTCGTAAGCATGGTCATGTCAGTGCTCCCATCAATTCAAGCGCCGGCCTGTCACGGCGCACAGCCGCAAGCCATACGCCGCCCGCAGGGCGGAATCTGTGAGATGCATCACGCCATCGTTCAAGGCAGCGCGAGCAGTGCTGTGGCGACGGCCAGCGTGGCGAGCGCCGACAGTCCGAGCGACCAGTGCACGCCGACAAAGCTGCCGAGCAGGCCCACGGAAATGCCGCTGAAGGCGCGCAGGCCGAGACTCGCCATATTGAACAGCCCGATGACGCGTCCGCGCTTGTCCAGGGGCGCATTGAGCTGGACCAGACTCTGCGCCATGGCATTGAAGGATAATTCCAGAAAACCCGCCACGAACAGGAAGCCGAGCGCCAGCACATAATTGTTGGCCAGCGCGAAGATCGCGAGTGCCGCACACCAGAGCATGGCGAGCACGATCGCGGTGCGCGGCCGCGGCGGCAGCAGCCGTCCGCCTTCGAGCACGATACCACCCAGCAAGGCGCCGCCGGCGTCGGCGGCCAGCAGCATGCTGTAGGACAGGCCGGGATCGCCATGGCCGAGGTCGTTGGCGAAAGCCGGCATCTGCGCGCCATAGGCGTTGCCGACAAAGAACGACGCCGCGCCCGCCAGCAACATCATCGAGACGATCACAGTGTGGTCCTTGATGTCGCGCATGGTCTGGACGATGTCGCCAAATCCGCGGACCGCACGGCGCGGCGGCGGCGCGCCGGCGCGAAAGCGCGGACCATAGGGCGCGCTGACGAGCCATAGTACCAGCGGCAGATAGAACACGGTGTTGAGCATGATGCCGTGCGCCGGGCCGAGCAGGAGCAGGATGGCGCCGCCCACTGCCGGACCGATGAGAACGCCGAGATAGCGCGCCATCGCGTTGAGCCGAACCGCGCTCTCCAGATCCTTCGGGCCGACAATGTCGTAGAGCAGCATCTGGTTCGGCGTCTGCCACAGCACCCCGGCGCAGCCATGGATCACCAGGATCACCATGGCGTGCCACATTTCCAGCGTGTCGGTGACGAAGAAATAGCTCCAGCTCAGCGATGCGATGATGAACAGCGCCATGCCGATCTGGATCAGCCGGCGCGGATCGAAACGATCGGCAAGCGCACCTGACGCGACCGAGAACAGCAGGAACGGCAGCCAGTGCGACACGACGGCAAAGCCCGCCAGCGCCGGCGAGTGGAATTTCTGGAACACCACCCAGTAGCTGATCACGTGCTCGATATTGTCAGCCATCATGGCGAGCACGAAGGTGGTGAACTGGGCGCGGAATCCCGGGTGGCGCATCGCCGCAAAGGACCGCTTCGCGCCGAGCGGCGCAGCTGACGGGGCAGAGTTCGTATCGTTCATGACATCCATTTTTGCTGCGCCCTCGTCATGGGGCGCTTGCACATGATGTTTAGCGCCCGCCTCGCGGTTCTGCTAGGGTGCCGCAGGACAACAAAAGGAAACAACAAAATGGATCTGGGTCTAAAGGGAAGAAACGCGGTCGTCCTCGGCGGCACGCGCGGCATCGGTCGCGCAATTGCGGACACGCTGGCCGGCGAAGGCGCAGGCGTGGCGGTTTGCGCGCGCAATGCGGAGCAAGTCACGGCGACCGTGGCTGAGCTGAAAGCGCTTGGCGTGAAGGCCACCGGTGGAGCGGTCGACATCACCGACGGCGCCGCGCTGAAATCATGGATCGCTGGCGCAGCAAACGAACTCGGCAGCATCGACATGCTGTTCTCCAACGCCGGCGCGATGGCGCAAGGCGGCGATCCCGCCTCCTGGGAACAGAATTTCCGGCTCGACGTGCTCGGCGCCGTCAACGCGTTCGAGGCCGCGCGTCCGTTCCTCGAGGCCAGCGGTGAGAAGCGCGGCGATGCGTCCATCGTCATCATCTCGTCGATTTCAGCGGCGGTGGCCGACACCGCCAGCTCCTATGGTCCGATCAAGGCGGCGCTGATCCACATGGCCAAGGGACTGGCGCGGCAATACGCATCGAAGAAAATCCGCGTCAACGTGGTGTCGCCGGGCACGGTCTATTTCAAGGGCGGCGTCTGGAACATGATCGAGCAGAACATGCCCAAGCGCTATTCTGATACGCTGGCGCGCAATCCGTTGGGCCGCATGGCAACGCCACAGGAGATCGCCAACGCCGCGGTGTTCCTGGCAAGCCCGGCGTCCTCGTTCACGACGGGTTCGAACCTGATCGTCGACGGCGCGATCTCGAACCGGGTGAATTTCTGAAGGACTGCAAGTTTGCCCCGTCATTGCGAGCGCAAGCGAAGCAATCCATCTCTCGGCGTAACGAAGGAATGGATTGCTTCGTCGCTATCGCTCCTCGCAATGACGGTGGGCCTACTTACCCACTTTATGATCTTCGGCGCGATCTCGAACCGCGTGAATGTCTAGCTCATCGCAGCCGGGCAACCAGGGCGACCAGTTCGCCCTGCCGGTGCGTGCCGGTCTTGCGGAAGGTCGACTTCAGATGCGATCGCACGGTTTCCTGCGCGATCGCCATTTCCTGTGCGGCTTCTTCCAGCGATTTGCCGGCCGCCAGGCACAGCGCGATCCGCGCCTCCGACGGTGTCAGGCGGAAGGCCTGGCGCAGCATGGCTAGCTGCTCGGCTTCGTTTTCGTCGGCACCGGAGAGGATGAGAATGGCGCGGGCACCGAGAAACGGGCTGCGTGCCGCGCCATCGACCGGGAGAATCCTGATAACGATGGGCAGCCGGCCTTCGCGCCGGATCACGATCGGCGCGACAGCGAGTACGTCGAGATCGGTCGCAATACGCATGCGGTCAAGGAAGTCATTGAAGATGGATTGCGCCCGCCGGTCGCGCATCACGAGCCGCTGATCCACCATGCGGATGTCGGCGCCGGCGAGAATGGTTTTCGCCAGCGGATTGACGTCGAGTACCGATCCAAACCGGTCGAGCGCAATCGCGGCGCGCTTGATGAAGCCGAGCGCGTTGGTGACGTTCGACAACACCACCCGTCCGACCGCCGTGGACAGCGTCGCCGTCTCCGTCAAGCGTTGCGACAGATGGCCGAGTGCTATTTTTTCGTCGTCATCGAAAGCGCCCTCGCCCACCGTCCTTTGCATCGAAAACCCCCATAGCGCGGAGCCCGCGAAAAATCCCACCGCCGCAAACCAGCGCAGGCCGTAGCGGTCCAGATGCACGTAGAGCGGATCGCGCAGCATTTCGGATTCGGAGGTGAAGAGGTCCTGGTCGGTGACGACCTTGCGCCCGGCCAGCAACAGCGGCACACCCCGAACCGCGCGGATGTCGTTCTCGTGCAGATGATTGTCGAAATAGGATTTGAAGAACTCGCGGGCGGAAGCCGTCATCGGCACGTCGGGCGTACGGATATCGCTTTGCAGCAGGCAGGCGCCGGTAGCACCACTGGCGCTGCAGACGTCCGCCATCAGGAGCGGCCACATCGCCGGGTCGATGACCGCTTCGCCGAGCCGGTTGCCGATGGACTGCAACCGGCCAATGTCCACCTTCGTCGCCATGCGCCACTGTTTCTCAATTTGCGCACGGCAGCATCACCCAAATAGGTGAGACACCAGGGATAGTCAGGGGAAACAGGCCGTTGACGGTGGTTTTCGGCGGCGGGCGGAATGCACACACCCTGTTGGGTGAGACCGAAGGGTAACGTTACCTGTCGCATTTCCATGGAACTTCATTTTCGACTCGAAGGATCGCGGCATGTCGGCTAGAATCTCAATCACCCGGGGCTAGGGTTCATCACCAATCAATTACTTTGTCCGGGAACGGCCGCTGGAAGTAATTCCAGCGGCCATTTCATTTTGTGGTGGACGCAACGTGAGCACGCGCGCTCCGCCATCGTCATTGCGAGCGCAGCGAAGCAATCCATTCTTTCTTTCGGTGGTGAGATGGATTGCTTCGCTGCGCTCGCAATGACGGCTGAGAGAGCTGCGTTAGCCGCCTCTTGATTCACGTCCTCAATGAAAATCCCTTGACGGCGGCAGGATGCGGACGTTGCGCGGGTGGCGGTGTTTTTGCGCCGGCATATCGGGATTGTCTCTGCGGTCGCCGTTGAGCGGCTCGATCAGCGCAGGTCCCGCCGGCACCGGAGGCTTGCGGCTCAGCGCATCATTGGCAAGGCCGATCAGATCATGGGAACGGTCGAACATTTTTTGCGCGACCAGATGCGTGACGTGCTCGGGGCTGCTCTGGATGTAGCCCTCGACCAGGATCAGGCGTGAGCCCATCACTTCCTTGCGGTATTTTTCCATCACCGCCGGCCACACCACGATGTTGGCGATCCCGGTTTCATCTTCCAGCGTCATGAACACGACGCCCTTGGCGCTGCCCGGACGCTGCCGCACCAGCACCACGCCGGCGCAGCGGACATGGCGCCGGTCGTTGCGATGCGCGATATGCTGGCAAGGCACCACGCGCTCTCGCGTGAACATTTCGCGCAAGAATTCCATCGGATGCCCCTTCAGCGACATCCGGATGGTCTGGTAGTCGGCGACCACCTGCTCCGGCAACGGCATCAATGGCAATGGTTTAGCGTTCTCGTCGGGCTGCTCGCGCGCGACCGCGGCCTCGAACAGCGGCAGCGGCACATCGTCGGGCAGCCGCCGCACCGCCCACAGCGCGGCACGGCGGTCGAGCCCGATGGAACGGAACGCATCGGCATCCGCCAGCAGGATCAGCGCGCGTTTTGGCAAGGCTGTGTCGCGGGCGAAATCTTCCAGCGAGGTGAAGGGCCGGCGTTCGCGTGCGGCGACGATGCGGTCGGCCCAGTCTTCTTTCACCTCTCCCGCTTGCGGGGGAGGTCGCTGCGCTCGAAGAGCGCGGCGGGTGGGGGCTCTCTCCTCACGAAGAGTATGAACTCGCGGAGACACCCCCACCCCAACCCTCCCCCGCAAGCGGGAGAGGGAGCGCAGTCCCTTCGCGGTTGACCTCGCCCCGGAATGACAGCTGACTATTCCTCAACCCCTCCTCATCCGGGTCAACCCAATGAAACCCGTCGATCTGCCGAAACCCCAACCGCACCGCGCAATACTTTCCGCTCCCCTGCTCCAGCGTGTTCTGCGCAAAGCTAAAGGACACATCGATCTCGCGCACCTCGACGCCGTTGGTGCGGGCGTCGCCGACGATCTGGGCGGGGGCGTAAAAGCCCATCGGCTGCGAGTTGAGCAACCCACAACAGAACGCGTCGGGATGGTAATGCTTGAGCCATGACGAGATGTAGACGAGTTGCGCAAAGCTCGCGGCATGGCTTTCCGGAAAGCCATAACTGCCAAAACCCTTGATCTGCTCAAAACAGTTTTTGGCGAATTCCGGATCGTAGCCGCGCGCGATCATGTTGCCGATCATCTTGTCTTCGAATTTGCCGATGGTGCCGACATTGCGGAAGGTCGCCATCGAACGCCGCAGGCCGTTGGCTTCCTCAGGTGTGAATTTTGCCGCCTCGATCGCGATCCGCATCGCCTGCTCCTGGAACAGCGGCACGCCGAGCGTCTTGTGCAGCACCCGGCGCAGTTCGTCCTTGTCGCCATGCGCAGGCGACGGCGACGGATAGCTCACTTTGTCGATCTTGTTTCGCCGCCGCAGATAAGGATGAACCATGTCGCCCTGGATCGGACCGGGGCGCACGATCGCGACCTCGATGACGAGGTCGTAAAAGGTTCTGGGTTTCAGGCGCGGCAGCATGTTCATCTGCGCGCGGCTTTCGACCTGGAATACGCCGAGCGATTCACCTCGGCACAGCATGTCGTAGACCAGTTCATCATCCTGCGGCACCGTCGCAAGTTCCCAGCGCTGGCCTTTATGCTCGTCGATCAGATCAAAACATTTGCGGATGCAGGTCAGCATGCCCAGCGCCAGCACGTCGACCTTCATCATCTTGAGCGCGTCGACGTCGTCCTTGTCCCATTCAATAAAAGTACGGTCGTCCATCGCCGCGTTGCCGATCGGCACATAGCTGTCGAGCCGATCTTGCGTCAGCACATAGCCGCCGACATGCTGCGACAAATGCCGTGGGAATTCGATCAGCTCGGTGGCAAGCGCCACCGCAAGCTCGATCATGGCGTTCGCAGGATCCAGCCCGGCCTGGCGGACCTGCATCTCGTTGAGGCCCTTGCCCCAGCTGCCCCACACCGTATCGGCAAGGGCTGCGGTGACGTCCTCGGTCAACCCGAGCGCCTTGCCGACATCGCGGATCGCGCTGCGCGGGCGGTAGTGGATGACGGTGGCAATGATCGCGGCACGGTGACGGCCGTAGCGGCGGTAGACATATTGCATCACCTCTTCGCGGCGCGAATGTTCGAAGTCGACGTCGATGTCGGGCGGCTCCAGCCGCTCCTTGGAGATGAAACGCTCGAACAGCAGATCGACCTTGGTCGGATCGACCGAGGTGATGCCGAGCACATAGCACACGGCCGAATTCGCCGCCGAGCCGCGACCCTGGCACAGGATGTTCTGGCTGCGCGCATAATGGACGATGTCGTGCACGGTGAGAAAATAATGCGCGTAGTTGAGCTCGGCGATCAGCGCCAGCTCTTTACGCAAGGTGGCGCGGAGCGTGCCGTCGATCCTGTCGTCAAAATATCGCTTAACCCCCGCCCAGGTCAGGTCTTCCAGATGCTGCTGCGCGGTTTTTCCAGGCGGCACCGGCTCGTCCGGATACTGGTACTTGAGCTGATCGAGCGTGAAGGAGATGCGGCCGGCAAAGCGCATGGTCTCCGCGATCGCACCCGGCAGATCGCGGAACAGCCGCGCCATTTCATGCGCCGGCTTGAGATGGCGTTCCGCATTGGCCTCGAGGCGTTTTCCAACGGCCTCGATCGTGGTCTTTTCGCGAATACAGGTCAGCACATCCTGCAACGGACGGCGCGCCGCATCGTGGTACAGCACCTCGTTGGTCGCCAATAACGCCACCTTGGCCGCGAGCGAGAGGCGATGCAGCCGCGCCAGGCGGCGTTTGTCGTCGCCGCGATAGAGCAGGCTTGCGGCGAGCCACACGCCATCGGCGCGGCTGTCCTTCAAACGGTCCAGGATTTTCAACGCCTCGGCCGAATCGAAACGATGCGGCAGCGTCAGCACCAGAAGCTGGCCTTCGGAAAATTCCACGAGGTCTTCGAATTTGAGATGACATTCGCCTTTTGCAATCTTGTCGGCATCGCCGCCGCGTTTGCCGCGGGTGAGCAATTGGCAAAGCCGGCCGTAAGCAGCACGGTCACGCGGATAGGCCAGAATATCCGGCGTGCCGTCGATGAAGACGAGGCGCGCGCCGATCAGAAGCTTTGGCTTGTTGATGACATCGGGATGATCGAGTTCCTTCCAGGCCCGCACCACGCCGGACAGCGTGTTGTGATCGGCGATGCCGATCGCGGGAATGTTCAGCCGGCTCGCCTCGTGCACATAGGCGCGCGGATCCGATCCACCGCGCAGGAAGGAAAAGTTCGTGGTGATGCCGATTTCGGCATAGTCGGGCGTTGGCTCAACACCTGGACTGTTCATGCGAACAGCCCATGCACGAACCATTTTGGCGGCACGGGCTCGCCTCTCTCGTCTTCCCCGAGTTCGCCTTGATAGAGTCCGTCGCGGAAAATCCAGAAGCGCAGACCTTCGGCATCCTCGATACGGAAGTAATCCCGCGTCAGCGTTTTGCCGTTAGCCTTCCACCATTCCATCGCGATGCGTTCGGGGCCTTCCACCCGCACCACGGCGTGGGTAACGCGCCGCCAGGTGAACTGGTGCGGCGGCCCGTCGGGCACGGTCGCGAACGGTACCTTGATCGGCTCCGGTCTTTCGAACAGCCGCAGTGGTCGCAGCGGCGGCTCGCTCAGGATTCGATCAGGCCATGCGGCTTGCGCGGCGGCAGCGAGGTGATGCTGCGCCGGGGCAGCCAGTACCGCGCATTCCGGAATATGGGTGTCCTGCGGCAGATGCACGACCACGCGTTTTCCCCCGATCCGCGCGGCGATGCGGTCGATCAGGGCGGCCAGTTCGTCATTGTCATGGACATTGGCATCGAGATCGCGTTGCTGCTGCACCACGATTTCGGTGCGGCTGGCGGAGAGACGAATGAGATCGAAGCCAAAACCGGGATCGAGCGGATCGTTCAGCGCGTCGAGCCGTTCGCGAAACAGCCGGTCGATCACTTCTGCCTTCGTCACCGGCCGGCCGGTATCGACCATGATCGTACGCACCGCGCCGTCGGTGCGGAAGAAACTCGCCTCCAGCCGCCGCGCGCCCTTGCCCTGTTTGTCCATTGCGGTCACCAGCATGCCGGCGAGCGAGGACAGATTGATCGCGATCACGTTTTCGGTGGCGACGGGTTCGGGAAAACGTTTCTCGACAATGTAATCCGGCAGCGGTTTTCGCGGACTGATCGGCGCATCGCCCTCGCCCAGCGCCTGTTCCAGCAACGTGGTGAAGCTTGCACCGAACCGCGCCGTGATCTCGTGACGGGCGCGCCCCGCGACATCGCCGATGGTTTTCAGGCCGGCGCGTCGCAGGCCTGTCGTGATGGCCTCGCCGGCGCCGAGCGCTGCGACCGGCAATGGGCCTGTGGCGTCGGCCTCCTCACCGTCGGCGATGATTTTCCCGGACACATGGCGCGTCAGGGTGCGCGCGCAGACCGAAGTGCCGGCGATAGCGGCGCTGACGGCAAAGCCGCGTCGGCCGAGCGCGACGCACACGGTCTGCAACAACGCCCGTTCGCCGCCGAACAGATGGGCGCAGCCGGTGATGTCCAGATACAGCCCGTGCGGCGGGTCGAGCGCCACCAATGGGGTAAAGCGGTCGCACCAGTCGGCGATATCGCCAAGCGTTTTGGCGTCCGCGACTGGGTCGGCATCAAACACTGTCAACTCAGGGCAGATGGCGCGGGCATTGGCGAGCGGCAGCCCGATCGCAAGCCCGGACCGCACAGCAAGATCGTCGAGCGCAGGATCACCAGCGCGTTGTTTTGCTTGGCGACGACGACGATGGGGGTTTCTGTCACCTCTCCCGCTTGCGGGGGTCGAGACGAGCGAAGCTCGCTCTTAGGTCGGATCGCATCGACAGATGCGATCCGGGTGGGGGCTCTCTCCACAATATGAACTCGCGGAGACACCCCCACCCCAACCCTCCCCCGCAAGCGGGAGAGGGAGCGCACCGTTCGCGTCGAAAGAATTACGCGCTTCGTCTAAAAACGCTTTGCGCTGCCGCATGATGCGGTCGATGGGCAGGCGTGGCAGCCATAGGCTGAGGATACGCCGCCGGCTCGCTGAAAAGGCACTCATCACATTTCCATTCCATGATCCACCGCCCGACCGGGCCATGACGGTTACGAACAAGCTCGGCGTCGAACATTGGCGCGCCCCAGGCGTGCCAGGGGGCTGATGGCGGCGAATGCGCCGCGCGCACGATCCATCTTGTCTCCGCGGTCGAGGGCAATGGCGGCGCTGCCAGGCGCAACAGCAATGCGGTGACGCCGGAGGCTTGGGCTGCCAGCGTCAGCTTGCGGCTCGCGACCAGATCGAGCTGGCGAGCGTTACCCCAGACTTCCAGCACCACGGCGCCGAGCGCATCGCAGGCCAGCGCGTCGGCGGTGGTCCGCAGCGCCGCGTCGACATCGGCCGCGCGCACGGTGACCAGCGCGCGCGGATCGAGGCCGAGTTCGACAAGGCCGCTCGCCGACAGCGCGCCGGATTCGATTTCCGAAAAATCCTGTCGCACCCAGACCAGCGGCCGCCGCGCCGTCACCCTTCCGGCAAGGCCCGCGATGAACCCGGTCGCCGCAGCACTCTGATGTCCTTCGGCAAACACTTCATGCACCGCGGCACGGGCGAGGCCGCCGCACAGCACAGCGTCCGCCTCGGCATGGCCGAGCGCCACTTTGTGCAGCGCATGCGCGTCCGCGGGCGCCTCGATGCGCTCGATGCGGCCGCGCAAACTCGCAAGCGTGTTGATGCGTGCGCCGCTCATGCGCCGTTCCTCAATAAATTGGGCCACTGCCGGTTTTGAAATGAACCCGCTGCTGGCTCATTTGTTCATGATATGTTCTAATATAAAGCTAACAGGGCCGGCGGAGTCAATCAGGATTGATGCTCAGGCGATTCATGAGTGGAATCAAAGGGATTTAGCCGTTGAATTTACCCGTCATTGCGAGCGCAGCGAAGCAATCCATCGCCACCACGCCAAGAAAGGAAGAATTGGATTGCTTCGCTGCGCTCGCAATGACGAAAGGGGAAATGGATGCACACCATCACCCTCGAACGCGAAACCGATTTCGACGGCTGGCGCAAAGCCGCACGAGCGTTGGCACTGAACGGCGTACATCCGTCCGACGTGACATGGAGGGTGCGCGGCCACACACCCGAACCATCTGCATTTCTGCCTGAGCCCCCGCAAGGCACATTCAACGTTCCGGCCAAATTCATCGAACTGGCGAAGGTCGCGATCCTGCATCGCGATCCCCTGCGTTTTGCCCTTCTCTACCGCCTGCTCTGGCGGCTGCGTGCACATCACGACCTGCCGTCGGTCGAGACCGATCCGGATATGGCGCAAATCATCGCGATGACAGACGCCGCGCATCGCGACCAACACAGGATGCAGGCTTCGGTCCGCTTCCGCGAAATCGGACGCGAACAGAAATCGCATTACATCGCCTGGTTCGAACCTGCGCATCACATCGTCGAAGCATCAGCGCCGTTCTTCGCCAGCCGCTTTGCCGACATGCCCTGGTCGATCCTGACCCCTGATGTCTGCGCGCATTGGGACGGCCATGCCGTTTCGATCACGCCGGGAATCAGCAAGGCCGAGGTGCCGACCGAGGACCGGCTGGAGGAAATTTGGCGGCGTTATTACGCCGGCGTCTTCAACCCTGCGCGGTTGAAAGCGATGCCAGCTGCCAAGCCGAAGTAGAGGAACGCTGGAGGCTTCGTCGATTAAGCCTCTGATCGATGACGCCTGCGCTTGCCCGATGCGGATACCAAGGCGCTGGAATACCAGCGCTTCGTCAACGATCTCAGGATTGCAGCAGTGCTGCTGCGCACATCAGCGAACGCCGCCTGAGGTTCGCCTCAAATCAGGGAACTGCGACACTGGAACCGCAGATTCCTGGTAGCGCAAACGAAATATGACAAAATAAATGTACAACCTTCAATTGATTCAGGATAGCATCTCATTATGTGGGGAGGAGTTGGGGCGTCTGTTCACGCCATGACGTTCCCATAAGGTCGGCGCGCTGCGAGGCTTCCCCCTAGCCCCGGCGCTAAGCAGCGCGCGACCTGCTCCCACTTACCTTCATCCACCGCCTGCTTGAGCATTGCGCAGTCAACGTGCCAAAACTGCCGCCATGCAGGTTCAAGCGGCGACCAGATCCGACATCCCGGAAATCATGCGTGTTGAGCGCACGGAAGGCTATGCGCGTCTGGTCGGCAGATGGGACGCCGAGCAGCATGCCATTGAAATCGACAAGCCGTCCAACAGATACCTGATGGCGCGCGATGACACTGATGTCGTCGGGTTCGCCATCCTGCAAGGGGTCGGAAGCGCCCATCAATGCATCCGGCTCAGGCGCATTGCGGTCGAAAACGCCGGGCGCGGCATTGGATCGGCCTTGCTGCGATCGGTCCTGCAAATTTGTTTCGACGATCTGGCGGCGCATCGCGTCGAGCTCCTGGTATTTCCGGACAATGAGCGGGCCTATCGGGCCTACCTGAAAAACGGTTTCACCGCGGAAGGCATTATCCGCGACCTGCATCGGGACGCCGACGGCACTTTTCGATCGATGCGCCTGATGTCGATGCTCAGGCCGGAATGGGCGGCGCGGCCCTGACAGACCGGTCCGGCGCGCGGGCATAACGTTGCCGCTGTCATCTAACCTTCAAATCCATGCGTCAAAACGGCGTCTTCACAGTTTCCGGGGGCGTCAGAATGACCGATCTTGCACTCAATTCCTCGCTGGCAGATGGAGCACCGATCCAGCCGGCCGCCAGGCCCAATCTCGACAAGGGTTTCAACCCGCTGACGATGATCCTGTTTTTCGGCATTCTCGCCGCCGGATTGCTGTACGTCGCCTACAGCATCTATGCCGACGTCGACGCGACAGGCACCCGGGTCACGAGCTACCTGCCCTACTTCCTGCTGCTGGTCGCGCTTCTGATCGCGCTCGGCTTCGAGTTCGTCAACGGCTTCCATGACACGGCGAACGCGGTTGCGACCGTGATCTACACCCATTCGCTGCCGGCCGAATTCGCCGTGATGTGGTCGGGCTTCTTCAATTTCCTCGGCGTGCTGTTGTCGTCAGGCGCGGTCGCGTTCGGCATCGTGGCCCTGCTGCCGGTCGAACTGATCCTCCAGGTCGGGAGCAGCGCCGGCTTTGCGATGGTGTTCGCGCTTCTCATCGCCGCGATCCTGTGGAATCTCGGCACCTGGGCCTTCGGCCTGCCGGCCTCGAGCTCGCACACTTTGATCGGCTCGATCATCGGTGTCGGCGTCGCCAACGCCTTGATGCGCGGCCGTGACGGCACCTCCGGCGTCGACTGGACCAAAGCCACCGAAATCGGCTACGCGCTGCTGTTGTCGCCGCTGTTCGGGTTCTGCATGGCGGCGATCCTGCTGCTGGTCCTGAAATTCATCGTGCGCAACCCCGCGCTCTACGCCGCCCCCGAAGCCAACAAGCCGCCGCCGCTGTGGATCCGCGGCATCCTGATCGCCACCTGCACCGGCGTCAGCTTCGCCCATGGTTCGAACGACGGCCAGAAGGGCATGGGCCTGATCATGCTGATCCTGATCGGCACCGTGCCCGACCGCCTATGCACTGAACCGCGCGCTGCCGGAATTGCAGGTGGCGCAGTTCCAGAAGACCTCGGAAGCCGCCTCCAAGGTGGTCGCGGCCAAGGGCGCCGGCCACAGCATCATCGGCGATCCCCGCCCGGCGGTGACGCAATACGTTGCCGCGCGCAAGATCAGCGAAGGCACCTATCCGTCGCTGGCCGTGCTGGTGAAGGATGTCGGCGACCAGGTGCAGAAATACGGCTCGCTCAACAAGGTGCCGGCCGAAGCCGTCGGCAACACCCGTAACGACATGTACCTGACCTCCGAAGCGATCCGCTTCCTGATGAAGGACAAGGAAAACTCGCTCAGCAAGGAAGAGGTCGTCACCCTGAATGCTTACAAAGGCTCGCTCGACAGCGCCACCAAGTTCATTCCGACCTGGGTCAAGGTCGCGGTTGCGATCGCGCTCGGCCTCGGCACCATGATCGGCTGGAAGCGTATCGTCATCACCGTCGGCGAGAAGATCGGCAAGACCCACCTCACCTATGCCCAGGGAGCGTCTGCCGAACTGGTGGCCGCGGCCACGATCGGAGCGGCCGACATATTCGGCCTGCCGGTCTCGACCACGCATGTGCTGTCATCCGGCGTCGCCGGCACGATGGCGGCCAACGGGTCGGGACTACAGTTTGCGACCATCCGCAACATGCTGATGGCGTGGGTGCTGACACTGCCGGTCGCGATCATGCTGTCGGGTTCGCTGTATTACATCTTCGCCCATCTGTTCTGAGACGGCGAAGCGCGCCGCAGCAGCGATCCTCGCTGCGATGCAATGGGAAAGGCCCGCGCCACCACGCGGGCTTTTTTCGTGGGCGCCCATGAATAGCGCTGCGCGTTGCGACGGATTGGGTCTAGGCTCAACCGGCAACTTCAAAGAATTGCGCAAGAACAAGTCAGTTCAACGTTTTTTGGGGGCGCGTCATGAAATTCAGGGGGCTGGCATTCGTCGGCATATTGTCGGCGTTCACGTTACCGCAATCGGTCGAGGCCGAGGACAAGAAGAGCAACAGTTCAACACCGGCCCGCGCGGCACCCGCACCTGTGGTCCGCGCAGCACCAGCGCCGGCCCCTGTGGTGCGTGCGCCCTCGCCGGTCGCGCGCGCCGCACCGACGCCGGCGCCCGTAATCCGCGCACCGACGACCACAACGGCCGCCAGGCCGGCATCCACATCGGTAAAGCCGGTTGCGACACATGCCGTGAAGCCCGCGATAACGACATCGGTCAAACCCGTCACTGCGACGGTCAAGCCATCAACCACAACGACGATCAAGCCGGCCACGGCGACAACCACCAAACCGGCGACGACTGCTGCCGTGAAGCCTGCCGCCACCACGACGGTCAAACCGGCAACCACGACAGCGACCACCACCGCGCCGATCGACCGGGCACGCAACCGGATCCAGAGCGAACTGCCTGCGGACGGCGCTGTGCGGGGAGACACGCAAAAGAAGCCGGACGTGAACGGCGTCCAGGCCAGCGACTTCAGACCGAAGGTGCCCTACAGGAAGCCGGTTGAGGTACCGGGCCCGGGAAAGCCGAATTTTCCGAAGCGCGCGCCCAACGATCCCGCCCCGACCAATCCGATCAGCCGATAGATCGGCTTTGAGAGTGTGAGTGCACAAAAATAAAAGAACGCCTGCAAGATCATGCAGGCGTTCTCTCAACTAATCACCGAAGTGCCTGAAGCGGTTTCTGATGCACCTCGCCTTAGGCGGCAAGCGCGTTCTCCACCAGCTTGATCCAGTACGAGGTACCGTGGACGATGGCCTCGTCGTTGAAATTATATTCGGGGTGATGGAGCCCCGCGGTATCGCCGTTGCCGCAGAAGATGAACGCGCCCGGCCGTGCCTCCAGCATATAGGCAAAATCCTCCGCACCCATTAACGGCGGGGTCTCGTGGACGTTGGCTTCGCCGGCGATCTCCCTGGCGATCCGTGTTGCAAAATCGGTCTGCGACGGATGGTTGACGGTGACGGGATAGCCGCGCTTGTAGACGAGGTCGATCTTGGCGCCGGTGATCTGCGCCACGCCGGCGACCACCTCGTGGACGCGCTTTTCGACCAGGATACGGACTTCCGGGGTCAGCGTGCGGATGGTACCGCGCAACTCGGCAGTTTGCGGGATCACGTTGCGGGCGTGGCCGGCCTGGAACTCGCAGATCGAAATCACCGCCGACTCCAGCGGATCGACGCTGCGCGATACGATCGACTGCAGTGCCGTCACCACCTGCGCGCCAACCAGCACCGAGTCGATGCAGATATGCGGCCGCGCCGCATGGCCGCCAAGCCCGGTGATCTTGATATCGACCTCATCGGTCGCCGCCATCACGGGACCTGAGCGAATCGCAAACGAGCCGACCGGAATGCCCGGGCCGTTATGCATGCCGAAAACCTGCTCGATCTTGAACCGGTCCATCAGCCCGTCCTTGATCATGGCGTCGGCGCCCGCGCCCCCCTCTTCGGCGGGCTGGAAGATCACGACCGCGTCGCCGGCGAAATTGCGCGTTTCGGCGAGATAGCGGGCGGCGCCCAGCAGCATCGCGGTGTGGCCGTCATGGCCGCAGGCGTGCATCTTGCCGGGGTTTTTCGAGGCATAAGGCAGATTGGTCGCCTCCTCGATCGGCAGCGCATCCATGTCGGCGCGTAGCCCGATCACCTTGATGTCGCCCTTGCCGGCGGGCTTCTTGCCCTTGATGACGCCGACGACGCCGGTCTGGCCGAGGCCGGTCGCGACCTCGTCGCAGCCGAATTCCCGCAAACGGTCGGCCACGAAGGCCGCGGTGCGATGGACGTCATACAGCAATTCGGGATGTTGATGGATTTCGCGGCGCCAGGCCTGAATATCGGGTTGAAGATCGGCGACGCGGTTGACGATGGGCATGAAATTTCCCTGTTTTACGGAATGAATCCGTGACTCTGTAGCATGCACGCGGTGGTCCACCCAACACTCTGCCGCAGAGCGGCTATCCGCCCCGGGAGGTTGGCAAAATCGCCGCGAACGGCGTCACGCGGCCAGCGTGTTCTCGACCAGCTTGATCCAGTAGGAGGTGCCGTAGACGATCGCCTCGTCGTTGAAATTATAGGCGGGGTGATGCAGGCCGGCGCTGTCGCCATTGCCGCAAAAGATCAGCGCGCCCGGCCGCTGCAGCAGCATGAAGGCGAAATCCTCGCCGGCCATCAAAGGCGGCATTTCCTCGACATTGGCGTCGCCGGCAATTTCCCGGGCCGCGCGGATCGCAACGTCGGTCTGGGCTGCATGGTTGACCGTCACCGGGTAGCCGTGGCTGTACTCGAGGTCGATCTTGGCGCCGGTCATCTGCGCCACCCCGGCGACGACCTCGCGCACGCGCCGCTCCACCAGTTTCCGCACCTCCGGGTCGAGGGTGCGAACCGTGCCTTTCAGCTCGGCGGTTTGCGGGATCACGTTGCGGGCATGGCCAGCGTGGAACTCGCACATCGAAATCACGGCCGATTCCAGCGGATCGACGCTGCGTGACACGATCGACTGCAGCGCATTGATCAGCTGCGCGCCGACCAGCACGGAATCAATGCATTTGTGCGGACGCGCGGCGTGGCCGCCAAGCCCCTCGATCTTGATGATGACAGCATCGCCGCCGGCCATGATCGCACCGGGCCGGATGGCAAAGCTGCCGACCGGAATGCCGGGACCGTTGTGCATGCCGTAGACCTGCTCGATGCCGAAACGGTCCATCAGACCGTCCTTGATCATCGCCACCGCGCCCGCGCCGCCCTCTTCGGCCGGCTGGAAGATCACGACCGCCTTGCCGGCGAAATTGCGCGTCTCGGCGAGATACCGCGCCGCACCCAGCAGCATCGCGGTATGGCCATCATGGCCGCAGGCGTGCATCAGGCCCGGGTTCTTCGAGGCATAGGGCAGATCGGTCGCTTCTTCGATCGGCAGCGCGTCCATGTCTGCCCGCAGCCCGATCACCCGGATGTCGCCCTTGCCGACCGGCTTGTTGCCGTTGATGACCCCGACGACGCCGGTCTTGCCGAGGCCAGTGACCACCTCGTCGCAACCGAATTCCCGCAACCGTTCCGCCACCAATGCCGCAGTGCGGTGCACTTCGTACAGCAATTCAGGGTGTTGATGGATGTCCCGGCGCCAGGCCTGGATGTCGGGTTGCAGATCGGCGACGCGGTTGACAATGGGCATGGAGTTTCGGTCTTCCGGGTTGTTTGTTCTAATTCAGTAGCATGCAAGGGACGGTCCACCCAACAGGCCTCCCGGCAGACCCGCCCCGCGGTCATGGCCGGGGCTTGTCCCGGCCATCCACGTCTGACTATTAGGACTGAAAAGGACGTGGATGCCCGGAACAAGTCCGGGCATGACGACCAGGGGCGGAAATTGGAAAAAATGCCGGGCAGGCTTGAGGGTGATTTCGACTATATCGTCGTCGGCGCGGGCACGGCGGGCTGCATCATGGCCAACCGGCTGTCGGCTGATCCCAAAAACCGCGTCCTGATCCTGGAAGCCGGCGGCAACGACAACTGGATCTGGTTCCATATCCCGGTCGGCTACCTCTTTGCGATCGGCAATCCCCGCTCCGACTGGATGTTCAAGACCGAACCCGAACCCGGCCTCAACGGCCGCACGCTGGCCTATCCGCGCGGCAAGGTGATCGGCGGCTCGTCGGCGATCAACGCCATGATCTCGATGCGGGGACAGGCCGCCGATTACGACCATTGGCGCCAGCTCGGCCTCACCGGCTGGGGCTATGACGACGTGCTGCCGCACTTCTTAGCGCTGGAAGATCACTTCCTCGGGAAAAGCGAGCACCATGGCGTGGGCGGCGGCTGGCGGATCGAGGCGCCGCGGCTGTCCTGGGAAGTGCTGGATAGAGTGGGCGATGCCGCCGAGCAGATGGGGATCCCCCGCATCGACGATTTCAACACTGGCGACAATGAAGGCATCGGCTATTTCCACGTCAACCAGAAGCGCGGCCGCCGCTGGTCCTCCGCGCGGGGATTTCTCAAGCCGGTGCTGAACCGCCCCAATTTGAGGCTGGAAAAGAACGTGCTGGTCGACCGTCTCATCGTCGAGAACGGCCGCGCGGTCGGCGTGCGATTTTATCAGGGCAACGAACTGATCGAGGCCCGCACCAAAGGCGAAGTCATTCTCTGCGCCGGATCGATCGGATCGACGCAGGTGCTGCACCGTTCCGGCATCGGCCCCACCGACTGGCTCGCGCCGCTCGGCATCGACGTCACGCTCGACCGGCAAGGCGTCGGGCGCAATCTGCAAGACCACCTGCAGCAGCGCGCGATCTACAAGGTCGAGGGCGTCCGCACCCTGAACGAGACCTATTATAATTTGTTCCGGCGCGGCCTCATGGGGCTCGACTATGCGTTCCGCCGCCGCGGCCCGCTGACCATGGCGCCGTCGCAGCTCGGCATTTTCACGCGTTCCGATCCCCGTCGCGAGCGCGCCAACATCCAGTTCCACGTGCAGCCGCTGTCGCTCGACAAGTTCGGCGACCCCCTGCACCGTTTTCCCGCGATCACGGTCAGCGCGTGCAATTTGCAGCCGACCTCGCGCGGCACGGTGCGCATCCGCTCGGCGGCAGCCGACCAGGTGCCGGCGATCGCGCCGAACTATCTGTCGACCGACGACGACCGCCAGGTCGCAGCCGACGCCATCCGCACCACCCGCCGGCTGATGAAGCAGCAGGCACTCGCAAAATATCATCCGCAGGAATATCTGCCCGGCCCCAGCGTCGGCGACGACGACGCCTCATTGGCAAAAGCCGCCGGGGATATCGGCACCACGATCTTTCATCCCGTCGGCACCGCCAAGATGGGCGCGGCATCGGATTCTTCCGCTGTTGTCGACGAACGCCTGCGCTTCCACGGCATTTCGGGACTGCGCGTCGCCGATGCATCCGTAATGCCGAGCATCACCTCGGGCAACACCAATACGCCGACGGCGATGATCGCCGAAAAGGCCGCATCGATGATCTTGCAGGATGCGAAGTAGCGATCCGCATGACGAACCCGCATCGCATCACGATCGGACCGGCGGATGCGCGCATCGCATTGGCGCGATGGGGCCAGGAGAATTCACACAAGCTGCCTGCCCTTCTGCTGCACGGCACCGGTTTCGTCGCCGAAGTCTGGGACGACGTCGCCCGCGAACTAGCGTCGGACTATACGGTCTACGCGCTCGACCGCCGCGGCCACGGCGACAGCCACAAGCCGACCGCCGATCGCTATCACTTCCAGGATTTTGCCGAGGATGTCTGCCGCGTGGTCGAGACGCTCGATCTAGCCGATATCTACGGCATCGGACACAGCGCCGGCGCAACCGATCTGCTGCTGGCTGCAAAGCTGATGCCTGCGCGTTTTTCACGCCTGTTCGTGATGGAGCCGACTGTCATGGATCCACGCGCTGCGCGGTCCGAGGAGCTGAGCGACTTTGCGACCGGCGCCGTGGAAGGCGTGCTGCGCCGCCGGGCCGAGTTCGACAGCGCGGAAGACGTTTTCCAGCGCTATCGCGCCGCGTCGGCGTTTGCGAAATGGACCGAGAGCTCGCTCCGCGCCTACATCCAGCATGGTTTTGCGGAGCAAGCGGATGGCAAAGTGCGGCTGCGCTGCACGCCCGAAATCGAATCCGCCGTGCTGCGCCCGATCTTCGAGGCCATGGAACAGGTCTACACCGGCGACGCACGCGGCAATCCGTTTGCGTGGCTGTCCGAAATCAATTGCCCGGTGCGCGTCGCTACCGCTGAGCACTCATGGTCGATCTATAAAGAGATGGCGTCGCGCGCCGCAGCCCTGATGCCGGCCGCGAGCCGATGGACATTCGACGGCGTCGGTCACGGCGTTGCGCAGGAAGCGCCGGCCCTCCTGCTTCAGGCTCTGAAAGCGTTCGAAGCGGAGTCCCGTTAACGGGCGCTATGCCTGCGGCGGATACCGCTCGAACGCAGGCAATTCGTGCGCACGCGCCATCCAGCCAACCCGTTCGGCGACCTGAATCTGCACCGTCACTGGAACGACATCGGGATCGTCATAGGTACCGCTTTGCACATCGATGATCCCCGGCAGCATGTTCGCATTGACGTAGAACAGGCCGGTTCCGCAATTGGGACAAAAATGACGCCTGCCGTGTTCAGAAGACGCGTAGATCTTCGGCTCGCCCTGCGTCACCTTGACCGCGTCTTCGGCGTACATCGCCCAGCCTACCATCGGCGCGCCGGCGTGCCGCCGGCAATCCGCGCAATGACACAGTGCATGCACGATCAAATCGCCTTCCACCTGGTAGCGGATCGCGCCGCAATGACAGCCGCCGGTAATGCGCATCGCTCTGCTCCTCATGATCGATCGGGCTTCAGCCTACTATCGCGCAGATCGGCCGAAACTGCGGCATAAGCGTATCGGCAACGATGATTTTGCAGGATGCGAAGGTGTCAGTTCACCGCCCGCGCAGATAGCGGTCGATTGACCAGTTGCCTGGCCCGCAGCAGGCGAGCACGATAAATCCGCCGGCGATCGCCAGATCCTTCTGGAAATGCAGCAATTGGTTTTGGTCGGCAAACTGCCGGTGGAACAGGATCGCCGTGAGCAGGCAGAAGGCCGCAAACAGCAGTGCGGCAAAACGGCTCATGAACCCGGCAGCGACCGAGAGGCCGCCGCCGAGCTGGAGCGCGATGACGGCGGGCAGCAGCAAGGACGGCACGCCGGACTTCTGCATATAGCCGGCCGCACCGGCATAATTGCCGATGAGGCCGACACTCTCGTGCAGGAAGATGAAGACCAGCAGCAGCCGGCCTGCAAGCAGGCCGGCGTCGCGCAGGGCTGCTTCCGCTGGGCGGGACATCAATTGACCTTCGCCGCTTTCGTCGCCAGCAGCTTCTCCAGATCCTCACGCTCCTCGCAGCCCTGCGGGCAGAGCCTGGTCAGAACCGCGAGCTGCTCACGGGCTTTCGGAAGGTCACCCATGTCGACATAGAGTTCGCCGAGATATTCGCGCGCGCTCTTGTGATCGGCGTTGAAGTCGAGCGCCTTCCTGTAGAAGGTGAGCGACGTCGGGTAGTCGCCGATCTTGCGCAGGCTGTAGCCCATCAGCGTGTAGACGTCTGGATGCTGGTTGGTTTCGGAAAGAACCTTGAGCTCCGCGAGCGCGCCCTGATAGTTCGCGGCCTTGATCTTGGCGCGGACGGAGGAGAGATCGGGCGCGTCCGCCGAGTTCATGTTGTCGACAGCAAGCGCCGGCATTGATCCGACGATCGCGGCGGCTGGCGCTCCGGCCAGGCAAAGCGCCAGTGCCAGCAGATGGCGGGTACGGCTTCGAGTAGAACGCATGGGATTTTCCTTTTCTTGCAAAGAGTGATGAGCCGCGGCTTCGATGGCGCCGCTTATGCCTGCACCGGAGTGAACGCATAGCCCGCGCCGTCCTTGGCGAACGAGCCGGTGCCAGGGAACGGAAAGTGGGCGCCGCAAATCGCCATCTTGTCCGCGATGACACGATCAATCAGCTTGCGGCGGGTCTCCACCGCCAGCGGCGCGTCCTGGTCGTAGGCGCCCTGCCACTCCGGATGCGGCGCGAGCAACGCCGGAACATAAGCGACATCGTTGGAGATCATCAGCTGCTGATTGCCCGACGCAACCAGGAACGCTGAATGCCCCGGCGTGTGGCCGGGCGCATTAACCAGCCGGACGCCTGGCGCCACTTCGGCTTCGCCTTCGACCAGCCGGAAATTCTTCCATTGCGGGAATGCCGCCTGGATGCGGGTGCCGAGCGCCTTGCGCCCCTCGGGCAATTTCTCCACGCGGCCGGGTTCAGTCCACCAGCGATATTCGGCGGAGCTCACCACCAGTTCGGCATTGGGATAGATCGGCGCGTTGGTGCCCTTTTCCATCAATCCAAAAATGTGGTCGGGATGAAAATGCGAGAGCAGGATGGTACTGATCTTCGCGGGATCGATCCCAGCGGCCTTCATGTTCCGGGGCAACGCGACTGCGTTCGGCTGCCATTGACCGACGCCGGAGCCGGCGTCGACCATGACCAGCCGGTCGCCGATCTTCAGCACGACGACGGTCAGCGGAATCGGAACGTAGTCCGTGGTCATGCCGGCCTTCGCCAGCGCGTCCTTGGTCTCATCGATGCTGGCGTTCTTGATAAAGGTCGGGTCGTGCGGCTTCCTCCATACGCCATCATAGAGCGCCGTCACCTCGACGGAGCCGACCTTGTACCTGTGGAAGCCCGTTCCCGCCTCGGGGGCGGGCTGCGCCAACGCGGTCTCGACGATGGTGAGACGGGAATTGAGGCCGAGTGCTGCGCCAAGTCCCGCACTCCTGACGACATCACGACGCGACATATTAAACATGGATATCCCTTTCCGCTTCATTCAAAGCCCAACATGCGTGTTGGCTTGTTGCGACACTGACGTGATCGGATCGGCCCGGCCTTTATTCCCGGCCCCCGCGGTCGGCCGGTCGGGATGTCCGATCACGAACGCGTTAGCCGATCGCGGCCAAATTCGGAGGCCGGTTGGGAATAAACCGTAGCCCGGGGTGATCAGGTCCTCAGGCGCCCAGCCGGGCGATGGCGCAATAACTGGAACGATCAAGGTTGAGTAACGCAGCAAACCAAGGCATCACAGCGCTCTCCGGCCGGTGGCCTGCCGCCCCCGGCCGGGCGCAGCATTCCGCAAGCGCCGGACAGAGGACCATGCCGGTCAAGATCGTCGACAACGACCCGGAGCAGGCGCGGCGGTTTCGCGAACTGGCGATGCCGCATCTCGACGACGTCTATACGCTGGCGCGCTACCTCTTGCGCGACGCGGCCGATGCCGACGACGCCGTGCAGGAGTGCTATCTGCGCGCGCTCAAGCATTTTCACAGCTATCGCGGACCGGCGATCAAGCCATGGCTGTTCGCGATCCTGCGCAACGTCTGTCACGCCGAATTCGCGCGGCGCGCCGGCGCTCCGGCGACCGGGACCGATCCGCTGCCCGAGGACAGCGACCAGGCGCCGATCTGGCAGGAGGACCAGGACACGCCGGAAGCTGCGATCGTCAAGCAGCATGATTCCGGCACGATCCAGCGCCTGATCGCCGCGCTCGCCGAGCCGTTCCGTGAAACCTTCGTGCTGCGCGAGATCGAGAATCTTTCATACCGCGAGATCGCTGATGTCGCCGAGGTGCCCGTGGGCACCGTGATGTCGCGCCTTGCGCGCGCCCGAGCCATGCTGCGGTCGGCATGGCTCGCGGAACAGGAGAAATCGTAATGACCTGCGAAGATGCTGAAATCCTGCTGCACGCGCTGATCGACGGCGAGCTCGACGCCTCTCACGTGCGCGAGGTCGAGGCGCATCTGGCGGGCTGCGCCAAATGCGCCGTTCTCGCGCGGGACTATCGCGAGATGAAGAAGGCCATGGCCGGCAGCGGTCTGCGCTACACTGCACCTGTCGAGTTGCGCCGCCGCATCGAGGCGTCGCTGCCGCAGGCGGAGGCGCCGACGCGGCGCGGGGTGTTGAAAGGGTTTGCCTTTGGGTCCGCGGTCTCGGCGATCGCCGCCACGGGTCTCTTCGCCGTCGTGTTGCGCAGCGATGACGCAATGCGCATCCAGACCGAGCTCGTCTCCGCGCATCTGCGCTCGTTGCAGGCCGGCCACCTCACCGACGTGATCTCCACCGACCAGCACACTGTAAAACCGTGGTTCAACGGCAGGCTCGATGTTTCGCCGCCGGTGATCGACCTCACCGCGCAGGGTTTTACCCTGGTCGGCGGCCGGCTCGATTACGTCGATGCCCGCGCCATCGGCGCCGTGGTCTATCGCAAGCGTCAGCACGTCATCAATTTGTTCGTGTCGCAGACCGCGAGCACCGAACGCCGCGCGGCAAAGATCGAAACAATTCAGGGCTTCAACATCCGGCACTGGAGCGACCGCGGCCTGAGCTACTGGGCGGTCAGCGACCTCGCCAGGGACGAACTGGCGGAGTTCGGCGACAGGTTCGAGACGACGATGAAGAGCGGGGCGGGGTAGTAGCGCAGGGCCAACTAGTCAGCCCGCGACATGCAGGCTGATGCCGGCACGCTTTTGCAGGTAGCCGATCACGCTGAAGAGATTCCGGGCCTGCGGATTGCCACGCGGTCCGAACATGCGGATCAGGCTCTTGGGCGGTGCGCCGGTGGCTTCGCCGAGCTTCTCGAAGCCGACGGTTGCCTTGATGTAGTCGCGCAGGATCGTCTTGCCGGTGTCGACATCGCCGCTCAGCATCGCGTCGACCCCTTCGCGAAGCAGCGCCTCGGCGAATTTCTTGTCGGCCTTGACCCGAGCCTGCACCAATTCCTTGAAGCTCTTTGTTTTTGCCATCGTCCGTTCAGCTCCGTCCGCGTTTGCCGCGCTTGTAATCTTGCCAGTAGAGTACGCGCCGCATCGATGTCGCGCTGTTGCCGCTTCTTGGTTCCACCGACCAGCAGGACGACGATCGTCTCACCATCCCGTCCGAAATAAATTCGGTAGCCAGGACCAAAATCGATCCGATACTCGAGAACGCCATCTCCCACGCTTTTGACATTAGAGAGATTGCCCTGCTCCATGCGTGCGAGCGCACGGGCAATCTTGGCACTGGCAGCGACGTCCAGTCCCGCAAACCATTCGGCAAAGGGCTCTTCACCGCTCGCAGCGACGTAGTAGCGGACGTCAAGCATGCACAAGAGTAACATATATGTTACCCTCTTTCAAGCATGAAGATGCTGGAATGCAAGCCGCCGCGTAGCGCAGCGCGCTTCTGCTGTAACGCCCTGCGATGCTTTTCGATTACGCCGATTTCTGCACGGCGTTGTCCACCAGTCTTGCCAAGCGACCAGATCGCGCCGGGCGCCTTATGGCCGGAGGCGAAAACGGACGGGCGCCCGATCAAATCATTTGGCGCGCCGGTTGACCACGTTCTCCGGCACGATCTCGGCCTTGAAGCGAAACAGCTGCGGGTCGGCGGGATCGACCGAGATGCGGACCCAGTGGCTATCCGGCCAGCCAAAGGTTTCCACGCGCGTGAAATTCTCGAACAGGCGATCGGTCTTCTTGCTGTAGAGCGGCTTGTCGATCCGGAACAGATGGGTGTCGCCATGCAGGAAGGCGACCGGTTTGTCGTAGCTCTCCAGCTCTTCGGACAGCGTCTGGACGTAGTCGCCGAACGCCAGCGGCCGGCTCGGCACCGGCTGCCCACGCGGGACGAAGCGAAGGAAGTAGCGGGTCTTGGCACCCGCCGGCCAGAAATTCTCGAAGCCGGGATTGGCCTGCGTCAGGATCACCACGCCGCGTGCTGTTGGCGGCCTTCGCTTCGGCAAAGGCCTGTTTCAGCCACGCGATGTTCGCGGCCTTGCGTTCCAGATGCTCGGCGTCCATCTCCGGCGTGCGGCCAAAATTATCGTTCTCGCCGACGATGTGGACGGTGACGAAGGTGACGCCACCGATCGGACCAGCGCAAATTCTCGCGAAACTTTGAGAAATTCGGATCGGCGGACTGATTGCGCACCGCGATCGGTTTCTGCCCGAGGCTCATGCCTTCCGGAAAGAACATGGTGCGGAGCTTGGCGAGCAGCTCGAGCGGATCGACCTTTTTGGCCTCAAGCGGCCAGCAATCGGACCAGTCGTTGTCGCCAGGCGTCAGGATGAAGGCGTGGCGGATGCTCTGGAACGAGTCGTAGACCGCTTTGTAATTTTCGTCGACGCAAGGCATCGAGGCGAGCGCAGGATTGCGGTTATAGGGCGTCGCGTCGAACTGGAAGTCGCCGATGTGAGCGACGAACGCAAGGTCGGCGGCGTTCAGGGCTGCGAGTACCCGCTGATATTCGACTTCCTGCACCTTGGTGTAGGGCATGTCGCCGACCAGGGCGAAATCGAACGCGCGCTCCTGCGCGGTTGCGCTGCCTGCGATGGCCGTCAGCATGAAAGCGGCAGCGGTCGCCCGAATCGAACCCGGCGTCATGGTCCCTCCTCCCAAATTCAATTCCTTGAAGGAGACAGAAGGGCCATGCGGCTCCGAAATCGTGTCGCCTACGCCGACTTCCGCACGGCGTTGTCCACCAGCGTCTTGCCGAGCGACCAGATCGCGCCGGGGACCTTGTGGCTGGAGGCGATGACGGTGTCGAACGCGCGTTCGATCCAGCCGCAATCCTCTTCGGTGATGCAGAGCGGCGGCAGCAGCTTGATGGTGTGGCTGCCGTGGCCGGACACCTGCGTCAGGATCTTGTGGTCCTTGAACAGCGGCACTGTGATGAGCTGGCAGAACAGGCCCTTGTTGGCGGTCTCGAGCACGTTCCAGGAGGCCTTCAGCCGCAGCGATTTCGGCGGGCCGAACTCGACGCCGATCATCAATCCCTTGCCGCGCACTTCCTTGAGCAATTCGTAGCCCGGCACCATGCGGGTCAGCGCGAGGCGCAATTCAGCGCCGCGCTTGGCGGCCTGCTCGACCAGTCGTTCGGCCTTCATCACTTCGAGGGTTGCGATACCGGCCGCCATCGCCAGATCATTCTTCGCGAAGGTCGAGCCGTGCACGACCGCGCGGTCCATTTGATTGAAGATCTTGTCGAAGATGCTCTTGCGCGTCAGCAGCGCGCCGACCGGCACGTGTCCGCCCGAGAGCGCCTTCGCCAGCAGCACCATGTCGGGTTCGACATTCCAGTGCTCGACCGCGAGGAATTTTCCGGTGCGGCCGATCCCGGTCTGGATTTCGTCGGCGATGAACAGCGTGCCGTATTTCTTGCACAGGGCTGCTGCGCCCGGCAGGAACTCGTCGCTGGGCATGTTGACGCCCTTGCCCTGGATCGGCTCGACGATGAAGGCGGCGACCTGACGCGACGACAGCGCCTGCTCGAGGGCTGCCAGATCGTTGAACGCGATCTGGGTGCATCCCGGCAGCAGCGGCTCAAAACCAGAGCGGAAGTTCGGGTCGTCCATCAGCGACAAGGCGCCGTAGGACAATCCATGAAACGAGTGAGAACAGGAGACGAGGCCGGGCCGGCCGGTGGCGCCGCGGGCGAACTTGATCGCGGCCTCGACGGTCTCGGCGCCGGAATTGGCAAAAAACACCTTGTCCAGATATGGGACATGTTCGAGCAGGCGTTCCGCCAGCACGCCTGCCAGCGTCGAGACGTCCAGCTGCACCAAATTAGGCAAATCTGAGTCGAGAACGCTTTTCAGGGCCTGGCGCAGCGCCGGATGATTACGGCCAATCGCAAAAACGCCAAAACCGCTCAGTAGATCGAGGTAACGGGCCCCATCACGATCGAACAGGTATTGACCTTGACCCTTCTGGAAGCCGACGTCGTAGCCGATCGTCTTGAGCACGCGAACCAATTGCTCATTCAAATGGCGCGAATGCATGGAACTACGCTGCGCCTGCCGCTCCACAAACATCTCGGAAACGTCTAGATTTGAACTTAGCATTCGCTACTTACTTCGGTTGATGGCCATTTCGTCAACTGAAAACGCTCAATGCGGCGTTTTGCCCGCGTTGGATCATCACTAAAGCATAGGTCTGAACCATGTTGCACTGCCCAAGAACCCTCGCGCGCAGAATAGTTTTTTCCGGATTCTTTTTGGCCACAGGTTTTGTCCCAGCGCTGGCTGCCGATCCCACCGGGGACTGGCGGGTGGCCGATGGCGTCGCCAACATCCGCGTCGCCCAATGCAACAGCAACATCTGGGGCGCGGTCGCCTGGGAGAAAACGCCGGGCGGCAAGGATTCGCATAATCCGGATGCTTCCAAGCAGAGCAGGCCGACGCTGGGTATGCCGATCCTGATCGAGATGAAGAAGAAGCCCGGCGTCGATGCGTGGGAGGGCCAAGTCTATAACGCCAAGGACGGGCAGCTTTACAGCTCGACCATCAAGCCGGTCGGTACCGACCAGCTCGAGATTTAAGGCTGCGTGCTGGGCTTCCTGTGCGGCGGCGAAACCTGGACCCGGGTCGGACCGCCGATCCCCTCCAGCCCCGCCAACAGCATGGCCAAGGGGGCGCCGAAAAGTCAGACAAGCGCTGCACCGAAGGCCGCTGTCACAGCCGCAGCCCCTGCTGCCGCGCCGAAAACCACCGGCACAGTAAACCCGGCCCCGGCGCAAAAGCCCGCCGGTCAGAAACAGGCTGCCACGCAACCGGCCGATCCCGTCGGCGATATCTGCCTACTCCCCGACATCGCGCGGTTTGCCCATTAAAGCGGGCTGGAACAACAGCACGGCGGCCAGCGTGGTCACCAGCGACAGCGCCAGCAATTTGCCCATGCTGGCGGTGCCGGGATGACTTGACAGCCACAGGCTACCGAACGCGGTCGCCGTCGTCAGCGCACTGAAAAAGATCGCGCGGGTCAGACTGGTCTGCAACAGATTGGTCCGGCCCGAGCGCCACGCGGTCACATAGTAGATCTTGAACGCGACGCCAACGCCGAGCAGCAGCGGCAGCGCGACGATATTGGCGAAGTTGAGCGGCAAGCCGATCAGCACGCAAATCTCCAGCGTCACCGCACCTGCCACGAGTAGCGGCACCAGCGTCAGCAGCACGTCGGTGACCCGCCGCAGCGCCAGCCACAGCAACAGGCTGATCACGAGCAGCGACCAGATGCCGGCATGGACGAAGGCCTTGACGACGGTGTCGCCGGATTTGAGGATCGAGACCGGTCCGCCGATCGCGTTCGGCTCCGCCGCCAGCACCGCATCGGCGAATCTTCGGAGATTGTCGTTGTCGTTGGGATCGCCCTTCGGCAACGCCTCGATGCGCATCAAGCCGTCCTTGGTCTTCCAGCCCGCGACCAGTTCCGGCGGCAGGTTTTGGGCGCTGACCGTCTGGGCCTGCATCGTGTTTTTGAGCTGGTCCAGCGTCACCTTGAGCGGGACGACGAAAACGCTCTGCGCCTTGTCGCGCATCGCCTGACTGGATTCGGCAAGCTTCGACAGCGCATCCGCAAGCCGCCGCGCGGCGGCAGCGCCCGCTCCCGCGCCCTTGGCTTCGCCGGCGGTCTTGCGCAGGCTATCGACCGAGCTCTTCAGCGCTTCCACATTCTCCGCGTCCGTGGGCGGCGCATCGACGAAGTCCGGATTGAGCGCAGGCGCCACCACCTTGGCGGCCTGCGCGATCAGTTTCAGTTTGGCCGGCTGATTATCCGGCACAAAACTGTCGATCGACATCACGCGAAGCACTTCAGGCACTTTCTCGAGCTTCGTCTCGATCGCCCTGGCGTCGGCTTCCGAATTCGTCATCACGTTGATGGCGTTGGCGCCGGTGTTCGGGTCCTTGCGCAAGTCGAGGAAAGTCGCGATCGACTCCGCGTGCTTGTTACGCAGATTGATCGGATTGAAGTCGAACTTCATGAAATAGAGCAGCGGCAGGCCGGCCAGCGCGATCAGAATCGTGCCGACGATGATGACGACCCGGTGCTTTTCCAGAAACTCGTCGACCGGCGCCAGAAACGCATAGCCGACCGGTTCGCTTTCGCCGGGCGGATTGAGCAGATCGAGCAGTGCCGGCAAGGTCGTGATGCTGGTCAGGAACGCGACCAGCATGCCGGCGCCGGCGATCTTGCCCAACTCGGAGATGCCTTTGTAATCGGTCGGCAGGAAGCACAGGAAACCCGCGGCGGTGGCCATCGCCGCCAGCGAAAGCGGCACCGCCACGCGCTCGGCCGCGCTCGCCAGCGCCTGCGCCAGATCGTCGTTCTTGAAGCGCTCGGAACGGTAGCGGACGCTGAACTGGATGCCGAAATCGACGCCGAGGCCGACGAACAGCACCGCAAACGCGATCGACAGCAGGTTGAGCGAACCCACCATCATCAGGCCGACTGCCGTGGTGATCGCGAGGCCGACGAACAGATTGACGAACACCGCGAAGATGATCTTGGCCGAGTGCAGCGCCAGCCAGAGAATGACCAGCACGATCACGACCGTGCCGATGCCATTGACGATCGCGCCGTCCTGAACGGTAGCGTATTCTTCATTGGCCATCGGCACCGGTCCGGTGAGGCGAACCCGTGCGTCATAGGCGCCGGCGAAATTGAGATCGGTTGCCGCCTTACGGATCGCGTCGGTCGCGGTCTTGCCCGGCTCCAGCGCCTGATAATCGAGGATCGGCTTGAATTCGATGAAGGCGCGCTTGTCGGCATCGGTCAAAGGCTTGTCGCCGACCAGCTCGCGCCAGGAAAACGTCGCCTTGGCGTTTTTGAGCACGTCCTCGACCGTCTGCGCGATCAGGTTGAACGGGCGGTCCGCATTGTCGAGCTTGGCCTGGCCGCGCTTGATGCCGGCAAGGCCGGTCTCCAGCGCGCCGGTCAGACCGCGAATAGAGGGATCGCCGGCCATGATCTCGATCAGGGGCGCTGCCGCTTCAAGCTGCCCGGTGACCCTGCCCACTTCCTCCGCCGGCAGGAACAGCAACCCGTTCTTCTCGAAGAATTCACCCGAGCCGAGCGCGGTCACCGATTCGAAGTTCTTGGTGTCGCCGGCAAGCTTTTCGACCAGCGCCTTGGCTGCGGACGTGGCGAGTTCCGGGGTCGGCGCCTCGACCACGGCCAGAATCAGCCGCTCGCGGTCGAACGCTTTCTCGAACTGGTTGTCGCGCTTGCGCCAGTCGAGGTCGGGCGAAATCAGCGTGTTGATGTCGGTGTTGATGGAGAAATTGCGGGCCGTATAGAAGCCCGCCCCGATCGCGAGGACCAGCGAGAGAACGACAACGAGAGTGGCAAACCGCGTACAGAACCTGACAATGGAGACAACAATACTGGTCAGCACATCGTTTCTTTCTAAATCTAAAACTTAAGGAGCCTGCCGAAAACGCCCGCTGTCTAGCGGAGTTCCCGGGGCCGATCTAATGTTGTTTTGGTTACTTTTCGCGGGGCCCGTCAGGGGGCGGCAAAACGGGATCAAAACGGCATTGCTGGTTCCTATAGCCCGCCGCTCGGGGCGATAAAGTGACGAACGAGTGAGGAATTGGCAGGCATAAGTATTATAATACCTTATTCCGTTTACCTCAGTCGCCGGCCATTTACGATCCGGCTTTTCTCGCGGCTAATTTTTTGACACAAAGTCCTGTGCTTCCATGTGCTTGGGTGGGATTGCCGCCGGTGCCGCTCATGGTGCGGTTATTGCAGATTATCCGGCAGACCAACTGCACGGGAGCGATTGAATGAATTTGGTGCAACTTGCGTAACGGGCATCCCATGGAAGTGTATCTGGCGCAGCCGCGTGGATTTTGTGCAGGCGTGGTGCGGGCCATCGAGATTGTCGAGCGCGCGCTCGAGAAATACGGCCCGCCGGTCTATGTGCGCCACGAGATCGTGCACAATAAATACGTGGTCGAAAGCCTGAAAAACAAGGGCGCGATCTTCGTCGAGGATCTGTCGGAAGTACCGCCGCTGGCGGTGACTGTGTTCAGCGCCCACGGCGTCGCCCGCAGCGTCGAGGAGGAGGCCGCCGCCCGCGGCCTGCCGGTACTCAACGCCACCTGCCCGCTCGTCACCAAGGTCCATAACCAGGGCAAACGGTACATGTCCAAGGGCCGGGCCCTGATCCTGATCGGCCACGCCGGGCACCCCGAGGTCGAGGGAACCATGGGCCAGGTTCCAGGGCCGGTGGTGCTGGTCCAGAACGTGGACGACGTGGCGGCGTTAACCCTGCCGGCGGACACCCCGGTGGCCTATATTACCCAGACCACCCTGAGCGTGGACGACACAAAAGACATAATTGCCGCCCTTCAGGCCCGTTTTACAGATATTCAAGGCCCGGACATCCGGGATATCTGCTATGCGACACAGAACCGCCAATCTGCGGTAAGGGACCTGAGCAAACTGGTGGACGTCATTTTGGTGGTGGGGGCCGCCAATAGTTCCAACTCAAACAGGCTGCGCGAAATCGGCACCGAAGTCGGCGTCGCGAGTTACCTGATTGCCGATGGCAGGGAATTGAACCCCGACTGGTTGAAGGATGCAAAAGCCGTCGGCATCACGGCGGGTGCCTCGGCGCCCGAAGTTTTGGTTGACGACGTGATTGAGGCTTTGAGGCGAATCGGACCCGTCAAGGTGTCGGTGCTTCCTGGGAGGGAAGAAAATATCGAATTCCGGCTTCCAGCCGAACTGACTGCGGGCTGATCCACTTCACGACGACTTAGATCCAAAAGAGAAAACTTGGATCCAGAAAGAAAGCTTGTAATGGCAATACCGTTCTTCAAGGAGCTGCGTATCGGCGGCTATATGTTCAAGCAGAAGCTGCTTGGCCGAAAGCGCTATCCGCTGGTTTTGATGCTCGAACCGTTGTTTCGCTGCAACCTCGCCTGCGTTGGCTGCGGCAAGATCGACTATCCCGATGCGATCCTCAACCGCCGCATGTCGGCGCAGGAATGCTGGGATGCCGCCGACGAATGCGGCGCGCCGATGGTGGCGATCCCCGGCGGCGAACCGCTGATCCACAAGGAGATCGGCGAGATCGTGCGCGGCCTCGTGGCGCGCAAGAAGTTCGTCTCGCTCTGCACCAACGCGCTGCTCCTGGAAAAGAAGCTCGATCTGTTCGAGCCCTCGCCCTATCTGTTCTTCTCGGTGCATCTCGACGGCCTGAAGGAGCATCACGACAAGGCGGTGTCGCAGAAGGGCGTGTTCGATCGCGCGGTTTCCGCGATCAAGGCGGCCAAGGCGCGCGGCTTCACCGTCAACGTCAACGCCACGATCTTCGACGGCCACGCGGCCGAGGACATCGCAAAATTCCTCGACTTCACCACCGAACTCGATGTCGGCGTTTCGATGTCGCCCGGCTACGCCTATGAGCGCGCGCCGGACCAGGAGCACTTCCTCAACCGCACCAAGACCAAAAAACTGTTCCGCGACGTCTTTGCGCTCGGCAAGGGCAAGAAGTGGAACTTCATGCATTCCGGCCTGTTCCTCGACTTCCTCGCCGGCAACCAGGAATACGAGTGCACGCCCTGGGGCATGCCGGCGCGCAATATCTTCGGCTGGCAGAAGCCCTGCTATCTGCTCGGCGAAGGCTACACCAAGACCTTCAAGGAATTGATGGACACGACGGACTGGGAGACTTACGGCACCGGCAAGTACGAGAAGTGCGCCGACTGCATGGCGCATTGCGGCTACGAGCCGACCGCAGCCAATGCCGCACTGACCAATCCCTTGAAGGCGATGTGGGTGGCCCTTCGCGGCATCCGCACCACGGGTCCGATGGCACCCGAGATCAACCTCGATAAGCAGCGCCCGGCGCAGTACATCTTCTCCGCCGAAGTGCAGAAGCGCCTGTCGGACATCCGCCGCGACGAGGCGGCAGCCGCAGCCGCCAAGCAGCAACAGAAGGCCTCCACGGCCGCCTGAGCATCTGCGAGGCAATACTCAAAACAAAAATGCCGTCGCTGAGCGACGGCATTTTTCGTTGTAGATGGCTTTCAGCAGCAAGTGGCTTGGCACCAACCCTTGTCAGGCGCTCGCCGCGACGATCCCCTCGCCGCCGAGAAAACCGCGGCAGCCGCGCAGCGAACGCAGCGCGCGATTGAAATCGATTCCGGTCGAGACCAGCGCGCGCAGCGTCCTCGGATTGCGTACGAGGCCACCCAAAACCTTGCGCAGGTCGATATCGCCGTTCGGCTTGATGGCGTTCTTGGCCAGCGCCGGCAAGGCCCGGGTGGCGGGATCCGAGATGACGCGCAGCGCGGCGAATGGGATCCCGGCCTTGGCGGCATAGGCCGCCGCGATATGGCTTTCCATATCGACCGCAGCCGCGCCCGTCTCCGAATGCAGCGCGGCCTTGCAGGCCGTTGCCGCGATCACCTGTTCCACGCCGGCAAGGCCGCCACGGACCACGCGCCGGCGCCGCAGCGCCGCGCTGGCGATGATTTCCTCGTTGAGGGCAAGTCCGGCCAGGAATCGGGTATCGCCGGAGAGAACCTCGGTTGCGACCACGACGTCGCCGGACTTCAGCGACGGGTCGAGCCCGCCGGCGACGCCGAACGAGATGACGCCCCGGAATGTCGATGGATCCAGTGTCGCGAGCAGCGCACGCAATTGCTGCGGATCGCTACTGCTGCAGATCACGATCATGCCCGGCCCGGCCGCGATTCGGGCCTCCTGCACCAAGCCTGTAACGATCAAAACCGGCCGTGGATCGATTGAATCTGGCTCAAACGAATTCACGGTCGCGGCGGCCCCCGCCCCCAAAGTCACATCCCGACCCCTACTACCCTGCTGTTGGTGCTGCTCAAGTTTCGATACCGCGCCAACGCCCAGAGCGGAAAGAACTTCGAGTAGCCATGATAACGCAAATAAAACACCCGCGGAAACCCCGTTGCCGTGTATCGCGCCTCGTCCCACACTCCTTTTTCGGTCTGCGTGGCTTTTAGGTACCCCACACCCCGCGCGACAGCCGGGTTCCCGACCTCGCCCGCTGCCATCAGTCCAAGCAAGGCCCATGCCGTTTGCGAAGACGTCGAAGGTGCCGCCTCGAATCCCCGGTAGTCCAGCCGATAGCTGACAGCATCCTCGCCCCAGCCACCATCCTTGTTCTGGATCGATAGCAGCCAATCCACCGCCTTGCGAATCATTGGATCCTTGTGATCGACCCCTGCGACATTTAGCGCACACAGTACCGACCACGTGCCGTAGACGTAATTCAGTCCCCAGCGGCCGTACCACGATCCTTCCGCCAACTGGGTGCGGCGCAGATAGGTCACGCCATCGGCGACCGCCTTGCTGGTCTCAGCGGTCTCGCCGAGTTGCGCCAGCATCGAGATGCAGCGCGCGGTGACGTCCTCGGTCGGCGGATCGAGCAGCGCGCCATGGTCGGAGAACGGGATGTTGTTGAGATAATATTCGAGGTTGTCGACGTCGAACGCGGCCCAGCCGCCATCGCGGCTCTGCATGCCCTCGATCCACTCGCGGCCGCGCGCGATCGCATTATCGTATTCGTGGCTGCCGGACTGCCGCCTCGCGCGGTCCATCGCCATGACGACGACCGCCGTGTCGTCCAGATCGGGATAGTGCGCATTGTTGTACTGAAACGCCCAACCGCCCGGCCGCACGTCGGGGCGTTTGAC
The DNA here is from genome assembly GCA_963802535.1 of uncultured Alphaproteobacteria bacterium. GTDB lineage: Bacteria > Pseudomonadota > Alphaproteobacteria > Rhizobiales > Xanthobacteraceae > Bradyrhizobium. Next base: position 477,400 of record CAWDJI010000004.1, read on the forward strand.
GGCCCAGTCGCCCTTGAGATCCAGCACCTGTTTCGTCTTCAGCCAGTCGAGCGCCTGCTTGGCTTCGGCCGAGTTCCGCGCCACTGGCTTCGATCAGCGCGTGGCAGGTCAGCCCGGTGTCCCACACCGGCGAGACGCAGGGCTGGCAATAGGCTTCGTGCTCGCCGATCACCAGGAGCTTGTCGATACCGCGGCGGGTGACGGCGCGCGGCGGATAATCGGCAGGCCTGCCGAACGCTTCATACATCATCACGGTGTTGGCCATCGGCGGATAGATCGCGCCGAGACCGTCTTCGCCGTTCAACCGCTCCTCGATGAAAGCAACCGCGCTGTCGATCGCGCGCGCACGAAGCTTTTTCGGAAACAGCGGCTCGACCGCGCGCAAGATGACGTCGAGCGAGCGGAACAGCACGAACCAGCCCCAGCTCTGGTGCGGCGCCTTGGCGGTCATGCCGAGCGAACGCGGATCCTGCAGGAACAATTCGTCGATGCCGACGCCTTTCGGATTCTTCGCGATCGGCTTTAGCGCCGCCAGAACCATCAGCGGCACGATCGTGGTGCGCGCCCAGTACGAAATCCGGTTGAGGTGGAACGGCGACCACATCGGCAGCAGCATGATTTCGACCGGCAGCACCGGCACCGCGCGCCAGCTCACCACGCCGTAGAAAGCCAGCAGGAACCGGGTGAACACGTTGCTGTTGGCGGCACCGCCGCGCGAGCGGATCGCCTCGCGCGCCCGCACCATATGCGGCGCATCGACGGCATCGCCGATCATCTTCAGCGCGAAATAGGATTTGACGCTGGCGCTCATGTCGAACGCGCCGTCCTGCACCAGCGGCCAGCCGCCATGCGCACCTTGCGTGCGGCGCAGATAATTGGCGATCTTGGCTTCGAGTTCGCTGTCGACGGGCTCGGCGAGATAGTGGCGCAACAACACATATTCGGACGGAATCGTGCTGTCGGCTTCCAGCTCGAACACCCAGTGCCCGTCGGATTGCCGGTAGCCGAGCAACGCCTGCGTCGCCTGCGAGATGCTCTTCTCCAGGCTTGCGGGGTCGACTGTCGCGACGGCATCGACGGCAACGGTTTGATCGACGGAAGGCATTTCGCCAGACATCCCTCTATTCGCGATTCCGCGCGGTGAAAGCGGTCACGCTCTTTTCAGAGCCAGATCGGCTGCGCGGTCGCCGGACCGCACGGATCCCTCGATGGTTGCCGGCAACCCCGTATCAGTCCAGTCGCCGGCGAGAAACAGGTTTTTGAAGGCCGTGACCGGGCCCGGCCGCAGCGCGTTCTGCTCCGGCGTCGCCTCGAATGTAGCACGGCGTTCGCGCACGATCTGCCAGGGTGGCAATTCGCCCTGCACGCCCGCGGCCTTGCAGACATCCCGCCAGATCGCCTGCGCGAGCTCCTCGCGCGGCATGTCGACCAGCCGGTCGCCATTGCTGATGGTGACCGACAGGCGCTGCGGGAACGCGAACAGCCATTCCACCAGGCCGCCGACGACGCCGAGGATGGCCGGCGCGTCCCTTGGCGGATCGAAGCGGAAATGCGCATTGACGATGGCGCGGTATTTCGTCGGCGTCTTCAGGCCCGGCAGCAGCGACGCGGCGGGCCGCGGCGGAACCGCGAGCACGACGACATCGTCCGTCCCAACCGCAACATTGTCGTCGCCGAATTTCAGTTCACCGATGGTGTCGCCGCTCATGACGAACTCACGCAGCTCGTGTCCGAGCTGGATCGTGGCGCCCTTGTCCTGCAAGAGCTTGATCGCGGGCTCGATCAACACCGAGCTCAGACCGTCGCGGGCGATCAGCGGCCGGCAGGCCTGTCCGCCCGCCAGCAGCGTTTCGCGGACGATTGCGCCTGCCAGTCCCGCCGAGCCCTCCGGCGGATCGACGTTCAGCGCCGCCAGCAGCAGCGGCTGCACCAGCCGCTGGTACAGCGTGCCCTCGCACGGGATCGCCTTGCCGACCAGTTTGTCGGTGCCTGCCCAGATCAGCGGCATCAGTGCCAAATAATCACGCAAGGTCGTGTCGGGGACGCGGCGCGCCTCGTCGAACACCCAGAGCGGCAGGCGGCCGTCGCCGAGGTCGAGCTGCCAGCGCTGGCCGGTCGAGATGTCGACGAAGGGAAACTGCGCGCGCTTCGGCCCGACCAGCCCCGCCTCGGTGCCGATCGAACGCGCATAGGCCAGCGCGTGGCGGTTGCCGGACAGCAGCAAATGGTTGCCATTGTCGATGGTCAGGCTGGTGGCGGCGTCGAAATACGACCGGCAACGGCCGCCGACGGTTTGCGTGGCCTCATGGACATGCACGAGGTAATTGGCGTTCGCCAATCGCACGGCCGCGGAGAGACCGGAAATGCCGGCGCCGATGATGTGGGCGGTTTTCTGCATCAGATGATCGAGTAACGGAGAAGGATGGCGATCTTCGCCATCTTGGTGACGCGGACCGGCGCGCGCGGGGCGGCAAACCCCCTGGCGATCAGCAGGTCGAGGATCGCGCGATAATATTTCGACATGATCCGCGGCGCGCGCACCGCGCGGCGCGAATTGCGCTTCATGATTTCGTCCGACTTCTGAAAATACACCTTCGCCCGCTCGGCGAGCGGCAGGCACACTTTCGGCAAGGCGCGCTCGGCGGTCACCTTGTGCGGATCGTTACTGGTGATGCCGGCATGCAGCAGCGCCTCGCGTGGCAGATAGAGCCGGCCAAGAGTGGCGTCTTCATCGATGTCGCGCAGGATGTTGGTCAATTGCAGCGCGCGGCCGAGATGATGCGCAAGCTCGATGCCGTCAGCCTCGGGCAGGCCGAACACCCGGACCGACAGCCGGCCGACGGCGCTGGCGACGCGGTCGCAATAGAGGTCGAGCGTTGCCAGATCCGGCGCGCGGATATCCTGCGGCACGTCCATCTCCATGCCGTCGATGATGGCCAGGAAATCCTCGCGCTTCAGGCCGAAGCTGCGCACCGAGGCGACGTAATCCTGCAGGCGCGGCGGCGGATGGCCCTGATACAGCGCATCGATATCGTCACGCCACACCTGGAGTGCGGCAAGCCGCTCCGGCCGCGGGCCATCGGAATCGGCGATGTCGTCGACCTGCCGGCAGAAGCTGTAGATCTGGAACATCGCCTCGCGCTGGTCGCGCGGCAGGATGCGCATCGCGGCATAGAACGAACTGCCGGACGCGGTGGTTCCGTAATTTGCGTTGGCCGCCGCCTGGAGCGTCATGCCCCGGCCGCCGGTTTTGAAACGGGCCGGCGTCCGACTGCGCGGCGCGTGACCTCGCCGGCGATGCCGCCGAGGCTCTGGCCGAGCAATTCGAGCGGCGACAGATGCACCCGCTCGCTCAGGGGGTCGCGCACCTTCAGCATGCCGACGATCTTGTCGGCAAAGGCCTGGATCACCGCAATCTCGAGCCCGAGGCGGAAATCCTTCACCTCTGAACCCAGCGACTTGCTTTCGTTGAGCAGGGTCTCGGTGCGAACCGCGAGCGCCTGCAGGCACTTCAACAACGCCGGCTGCGATTTTGCCTCGCCCAGCATCTCGACCGCTGCACCGCTTGCGGCGAGCGCGTCGCGCGGCAGGTAGACACGGTTGAGGTCGCGAAAATCCTTGGCGCAATCCTGCAAATGATTGTTGATCTGCAAACCGGCGCACAGCGCGTCGGAAGCGGCCCAGGTCGCGGTGCTCTCGCCGTGAACGTCGAGCATGAAACGGCCGACCGGCATCGCCGAGTAGCGGCAATAATGGATCACGTCGTCCCAGTTCTCGTAGCGGAGCTTGCTGACGTCCATCCGGAACGCGATCAGCACATCGAGCGCGTGGCGCGGCGACATCGCGCGTTCGGCCAGCGCATGGCGCAGGCTGACCGCCTCTTTCTGGGTGTCGCCCTTGCCCAGCAATTCCGCTTCGAACAAATCGAGCAGGCGGAGCTTCTCTTCAGGCGCCAGCGTCGCGTGATCGGCGATGTCGTCGGCGGTGCGGACGAAATTGTAGAAGGAGAGGATCAGCGCCCGGTGACGCGGATGAATGATCCACGACGCGACCGGAAAATTCTCGTCGCGGTGGGTCTTTCCGGATCGCAGTTCGCTCGCGCTGGTCATCAATAGAGCTGGTTCATCTGGATTGGCGGCACGCGCCGACGCCTGGCGAATGCGATGGGATCGCGAGCCGATGGGATCGCGAGCCCCATATAGGGGAATACGCCGCCAAAACCAATGCTATCTGGGCTCATGAGCCCATGCCGCCGCGCCGGTGATCACCCCGGAATCGGGCCGTACGCGACGGTTAAAGGATGCGAAAGCGGTCTATTGCCCGTGGCTTTTCAGCACCTGGTCGCATGCAGGCGTGATCTTGGGGCGATTTTGCTGAAGGCACGCCAGGATGGTGAAATCGCCCTGGTCGATCACCGGGCGGCAGAAGCGCTGCACGTCGCGCGCACAAGCCTTCTGCTCCTCCGGCGTTCCGCTGCGTTCTGGCTGGGCGAAGGCCTGCGATGAAACCGCTGATGACAACAAGGAGAGAACCAGGAGAAACTTACGCATCGTATTCCTTCATTTCAGCAGCAAGAAATCCGGTTCCGGAAATACATTTCGGCATCGCCGGGATGGATTTGTCTGGATGACAGGCGCCGCGTAGCGCAGCAATGAGAGGAGGACAAGCACTGTGAAATGCGGCCAAATTTGCGGCGACCCCGACATCTCTATTAACCGACTGATATTTAACGGATATTTTCGCTCCAACTTTCTTCACAATTGGTTGTTGCGGACCGCGTCGCGGCGAAGCTAGATGGTGGCCGGTCAGGCCTTCGCCGGATGGTTTTGATTCCGGGAAGCAAAAATGCCGCCTGCCGTCGCGCGATGGCCACTGGCGGCGTTGTCATTTGAACCTAACATTCTGTGGGGACACTAAATCTTCGATGCGGCGAGACGTGTCTTTCGCAAGAACGTCTATTTTGATGGGAAAACTCACTATGAAACGCTTTGGTTATGGCTTCTTCGGGCCGGCACTCACCGCTGCCGGCGTCGGCGCCGCGCTCTTGATGTCGGTCTCCGCAGGCCACGCGCAGGCCGCAGGCCCGTTTGCCGGTTTTGACGGCAACTGGACCGGCGCGGGCAATGTTACGCTCTCCAACGGCACCACCGAACACATCCGCTGCAAGGCGGACTACAAGGTCAACGCCAACGGGCTCGGCCTGGTTCAGAACCTGCACTGCGCCAGCGACAGCTACAAATTCGATCTCTCCAGCAACGTCACCAGCCAGGGCGACCGCATTTCCGGCAACTGGAGCGAGAAGAGCCGCAACATCTTCGGCAACCTCCAGGGCACCGCGGGCGCCGGATCGATCGACGTGTTCGTCGAGGCGGCCGGATTTGCTGCCAGCCTGAACTTGCGGACCAACGGCACCAAGCAGACCGTCCAGATCGACTCCAAGGGTGAAATCCGCGGCGTCAGCATCACGATGACGAAGACCTGATCTTCGTCTTTCAGGATTTACATAAGCGAAAGCCCGGCTCTGATCAGAGCCGGGGCTTTTTGTTTTTTGACGCGGCTTCGTTGAAACCTACTCCGCCGGCTTCGCGTGAGCGCCCGTGCCGCGAATCTTCTCCGACAGATTGATCAGGAACATCGACGTCGGCCGCAGGATGAAGAGGTCGGCGACCAGGGCTGCGACCATCGAGAACGCGCTGAGCCAGCCGAACAGGCGCAGCGACGGCAGGTCCGAGAACACCGTCACGATGAGGCCGCAGGCCAAAACCACCGTGGTCAGGATCAGCGCCGGACCAACCAGCACGGTCGCGCGTTCCACCGCCAGCTCCGGACTGATGCCGGGCTTCCGCTCAAGCCGCAAGCGGTTGAGGAAGTGGATCGTCGCACTCAAGCCGAGACCGAACGACACCGTCAGCGCCACGACGCTGGCGAATTGCAGCCCCTCGCCCAGGATCCACAGCACCGTGCCCGATGCCACCACCGGGAAGATGCCGGGCAGGATGCAGGAGAACATCACCACGACCGAGCGGAACGCGAGGCCAATGAAGATCGCGACCAGCAGGAACTCGACCGTCAGGCCGTGGTTGAGCTTTTGGATCATGTTGGCGCTGTTGCGCGCGGCAATCGCCGATAGACCCGTGACCGCGATTTCAAAGCCGGGATGTTCGGTGCGCACCTTGTTGAGTGCCGCATCGAGCTTGTCGATCACGGGAAGGATCTCGCTGGAGTCGAGGTCGGGCACGCGGCCCGACACCACCACCGCATCCTGATCGGCCGAGATGAAACGGCGAACCAGATGTTCCGGGATCACGCTGACATATTCCTTCAGCGTCGAGACGTCGGTGGCGCCGGCTTTTTCGGCGAGCCAGCGGCGCAGCGTTTCCAGCGACCAGACGTTGCCGACGCCGGCCGCGGTTTCCACCATGGCGTGGACGTCGGCGATCGTCTTCAGCGTATCCGGCGCGTAGAGCGAGGCGCCCTTGGGGAATTCGATCAGCACGTCGATCGGGTTGGCGCCGGTGAGCTTGGCATCGAGACGGCTCGACGCCGCCACCGCCTGGCGCTTGTCCGGCACCTGGTCGGCGAGCCGGTAGCGCGGCTCCAGCGTGGCGTAGATGTAGCCGAGGCCGGCAACCAGCAGCACCGCGATCAGGCTGAACAGGCCGGGACGGCCGACCATGCGCACCGCGATCCAGTAGCAGAAATTGCGCAAGCGCCTGGACGCCGGCGTCGGCGCCCTGAAATTTCACTGCCATGATCTTTTCATTGCGCACCAGCAGCACGCCGAACGCCGGCACCAGCGACAGCACCGCGATCAATGCGATGATGGTGGCGGCCAATCCCGCCTCGCCGAATTTCTGGATCAGTTCGGAATCGGAGAATTGCAGGGCGATGAACGAGATGCCGGCGGTGCCATGGGTGAGCACGCAGGCCGGGCCCACCACCAGCACCGCGTTCTTGAAGGCGGTGTATTTGTCCTGGCCGGCGATCAGCCGGTCGCGCGCCGCAAAGGTCAGCTGCATCGAGTCCGAGAAGCTGATCACCATGATCAGCGGCGTCATCACGTTCAGGAACATGTTGAGATTGAAGCCGGCCCAGCCGAGGCCGCCGAGCGCGAGCAGGATCGCGATGATCGGCGGGAAGGCCGCGATGATCATGAACGATATCTTGCGGAAGAAGATGATCGCGATGATGCAGCCGGCCAGAATGCCGAGGATGTTGTAGGTCAGCCCGTCGCGCTTGACCGCGTTGCGGATCTCGAGCTGCATGACGGGAACGCCGGACAGCTGCGCGTTGAGCCCGCTGCCGGCGAGATCGTCGGCCATGATCTTGCGGATATCGGCCACCACCTTGGTCAGCGCGTTGCTGCCGACGATGGAGGGTTCGAGCGACATCACCATCAGCGCCAGCGTGCCGTCCTCGGACAACAGCTTGCCGCGAATGATCTCGTTCGCCTTCACGGTCTCGACGAACTTGTCGTAGACAGCCCCCTCGGGCGGCAGTTCGGACGGAAACAGCGCTGCCGGCAGCTTGCCTTTTTCCGGCGCCTGACGCGCCGAGAACAGCGAGACCAGGCCGCGCACGCCATCGACCAATTGCAGGTCGGTGACCATGTCGCGGATCTTCTCGAGATTGGGGCGCGCCAGCAGCGTCTTGCCTTCGACCACGACCAGCACGTCGAACTCGGTCGCCGGGAAGCGTTTGGTGACGGCCTCGTATTGCTTGTAGTCCTTGGAATTGGAGCGGAACAGCTGGCTCAGCGAATCGTCGATCTTGATGCGCTCGATGCCGAAGATCGCCAGGATCATCAGCCCGAGCAGGATGACGCAGGACAGGATCGGCGCCTTGACGGCAATCAGCCCGATGCGCTCGAGCCCGAAGGCGATGCTCGACCCCGGCGGCTCCTCGATCTCTTCGACGTGGACCTGACTTTCGGAGTTCTTTTCGAGCATACCCTGTCCAGTTCTCACATCGGCTTGAATTGTTTAGCTTGTTTTGCGGGCGCGAATACGGCTGTGTCAGCTATGTCTGATCGGCCATGTCTGATCGGCGCTAGCCCTTGAAATCACGCGGTAAATTAACCGCCGCCGTTTTACAGGTCCGCGTCCGATCCGGCAAGCGCGCCCCGGGGGACAAATCGGCGCGGTGGCGACGAAAATCCGCGTTAAGTCTCTGATTTGTCACACTCGCAACGCTTTCAATCGAAGCGGGCGCTGGCATCACTCGGCAGGGACCGAGGCTTCACGCAGCCGGATCGAATAGTTCGATGCGCTCTGCTGACCGCCCGAGGCTGCGCGCGCAGAACATGATCAGATGGTGCGCGATCATGGCCGATCCGATCAGGCCCTCGATGTCGCCCTGCCGCAGCCGCCGCAGCGCGAATTTCCAGAACACCTTGCGGTAGTCGCCGAGCACGCCGACTTTCCAGAAAATATTGCGCAGCATGATCAGGCCGCGCCTGATGTTGGACCAGGATTTGAGCTCGGGCGCGACCGGCACCTTCAGGCGGTTGGCGTAGGTGTATTCGCATTGATACTGATAGCGCGCGAACAGCCGCGCCGGTTCATAGGCGAATTCCATGCATTTGCGCCATGAACTGACGACCTGATCATACGGCAGCAGGAAAGCGACATTGGAGTCGCGGCTTTCGTCTTCCTCGAGCAGGCGGCCCTCTTTCTCCAGACGGTCCCACAGCGGCGTCTTCGGCAGCGCCTGCAGCAGATTGATCGTCAGCAGCGGAATTCGGGATTCATCGACGAAGTCGAGCAAGATGTCGGCGGTCTCGGGCTTGTCGGTGTCGAGCCCCATGATGATGCCGGAGACGACTTCCATGCCGTAGGAGTTGATGGTGTGGATCCCTTCCATGATCGGAACCATCATGTTGTGGTCCTTGTGCATCGCCTTCAGCGCGCCGGGATCGGGTGTCTCGATGCCGCAGAACACCGTGACGAAGTACGCCTCCTTCATCAATTCGAGGATCTCCGGCCGCTTGGCGATGTTGAGCGTCGCCTCGCAGGCCAGCCGCGTGATGTAGCCGGTTCGTTTCTGCCATTCGACCAGATGCGGCAGCAGGTCGAGTGCGGCCTTGCGGTTGCCGATGAAATTGTCATCGACGAAATACACCGTGTCGGTCATCCCGCATTCGCGCAGCTTGTCGAGCTCGGCGATGATCTGCTGCGGCGACTTCAGGCGCGGGTTGCGACCATAGAGACCCGGGATATCGCAGAATTCGCATTGATAGGGGCAGCCGCTCGAATACTGGATGCTGCTGAGAAGATATTTTCTGGTATCGGCCAGTTCATAGGCCGGAATCGGAAATTCGGTCATCGCGAGGCGATCGGCGGTCTTCAGCACCACCTGCGCTTCCGGCCGCGACGGATCGCGCGCCAGCCGCGCGATCAGGTCATTGGTGGCGTCGCCGAGTTCGCCGACATGGAGATAGTCGAACGCGGGATAGTAATCGGGGCAGGCGCTGACCGACGGCCCGCCGATCGCGACCGCGAGGTCGAAGGCATGCGCCCGGCGGCAAATGTCGTTCATCTGCTGGCGCTGGATGTGCATGCCGCTGACGAACACGGCCTCCGCCCATTCGAAGTCTTCTTCGGTGGCGGGGCTGATGTTCTCGTCGATGAAGCGGACCGGCCAGTTGGCCGGAAGGTAGGCCGCAATCAGCAGCAGCCCCTGCGGCGGCATGAAGGCCTGAACGCCATCGGTCAGCGGATAGGCGTATTCGAACGTGCCAAAAGAAGACGTATAGCGCGGGAAGACGCACAGGATGCGCCGTGCCGCCTCGATGCCTTCAGCTCTCATCAAAATTCCTCAGCCAAAGTCTTCTCAGCCAAAGTCTTGCGCAAATTAAGCACGTCATTGAAGGGTGGGCCAGAAATTCTTCAAGATTGTGGCGGCCCGCTCTAACCCGCCCAAGGCCAAATGGTTGCGTGACAGATTAGTCGGCGCGAACTTGCAGACGGTTCAAGCGATCAGCCGTGACGCAAAATCGGGCAGCAGGCCCGCGTTGCCGGCGCGATGTGTTCCCCAGATCTCTCGCCGTTTTGTCCGAAGATCAGGCAGGCGATCTCGTCGTCCTCAATAGGGGGCATCGCCTGGTTGAGGAACGTCTTTAGCGCTTCCACGGGCCAGCCGTCAGCGTATCCCCGTTCTCACGACGGGATCATGTCGGCCGCCCACGCGAAAATCGCTTTCAACCAAAACCGGCGCTCTGGCATGCCAGATGCGCGCTATGGTCGCAGCCGAACGCCCGAGTTCCATTCGACGCGCCTGCGATCAAAGACATAACTGATTGATATAGTTGATAAATTTTTCAAATGATTGCAATCGGGAAAAGTTCGCGCGTTAAGACAATCTCCATGAAAACTTAGCACAATTTGGGCCGGCCGACGGTGGCCTTGCTGGAGTGCCGTTATGGCCGAAATCACCAAATCCCCCGCCCCCGTTTCCGCGCCGGCCATCACCTCCCGGTTGTCGCTCGCCGCCAAGCTGTACTCGCTGTTCGCCTTGTTCGCGGTCCTGGTCGCCGCCATCACCGCTCTGTCCGACTACAACACCCGCCAGAATGCCGCCCTGACCGAAGCGGTCGCGACCGCAAGCCGCGCCGCGGTCAATGTCGAGCGGGTCAATTCGCTGGTCTATGCCGTCGTGATGGAATCCCGCGGCGTCTACATGTCCACCGACGTCGCCGTCGTGAAGAAATACGGCGAGGGATTGCTCAAGTTCAACGAACAGATTCTCGGGGTCGTCAAGAACTGGCAGGCGCTGGTCCAGGCCGACGATGCCGAGCAGTTCGCGACCTTCAAGAAACGCATCGAACAGTTCATCGAGTTCCGCCAGGAACTGGTTCGCCGCGGCGTGGAAATCAGCCCCGCCGCCGGCCGCGAGTGGGGCGACAACGACGCCAACCGCAATGTGCGCTCGGCCCTGAACAAGGACCTCGAGGCGCTTTCCAGGGTTTACACCGAACGCAGCAAGAAGCTGGCGCAGCAGGCCGACGCCAACCACACCATGGCCTTCGTCCTGACCTGCCTCGGCGGCCTCGCGCTGATCGTGGTCATTATCGGCGTACTGATCATCTCCCGTTCGGTCGCGCGTCCCTTGTCTGCCATCACCGACACCATCAAGCGCGTCGCCGACGGCGCCGAAGGCGTCGAGGTGCCCCATGCCGACCGCGGCGACGAGATCGGCGCGCTGGCGCGGGCGATCAAGATTTTTCAGGAGGCGATGGATCGCAACCGCAACCTCAATTCGCAGGTGCTGGAGGATTCCAGGGCGCGCGACCAGCGTGCCCGGCACATCGAAACCTCGGTCGATGCTTTCCGTGACGCGATCGGCGGCGTGATGCGCGCGGTCGCCGACAACGCGGCCTCGATGCGCGGCAACGCCGAGACCATTTCGAGCGTGGCATCGGACGCCTCTGGCCGCGCGGTTGCCGCCTCCGGCGCCACCGAACAGGCCTCCAGCAACGTCTCTGCGGTGGCCAGCGCCGCCGAAGAGCTCTCCGCCTCGGTCGAGGAAATCGGCCGGCAGGTCCGTCAATCCGCCAGCGCCGTCGAACAGGCGGGGCTGCGCACCGAGAAATCGATCACCGAAATCGAAGGCCTTGCCGCCGCCACCCAGCGTATCGACGGCGTGCTCAATCTGATCCAGGCGATCGCCGAGCAGACCAATTTGCTGGCGCTCAACGCCACCATCGAAGCCGCACGCGCCGGCGACGCCGGCCGCGGTTTTGCCGTCGTAGCCCATGAGGTCAAGGCGCTGGCCGAGCAGACCGCGAAAGCGACCGCTGAAATCGGCCAGAATGTCGGCCTGATCCAGACCTCGACCAAAAACTCCGTCGATGCCGTCCGCGAAATCGGCAACGCCGTGCGCGAGATCAACGACGTGACGTCGAACATCGCCAACGCCATCAGCCAGCAGGACGCCGCCACCCGCGAGATCTCGCAGAACGCACAACTGGCGGCGCAGGGCAACGGCACGCTGGTCGTCAATATCGGCTCGCTCAGCGACGCCATGGGCAAGACCAGCACGGCGGCGGCCTCGGTCCTCACCGCATCCAGCGACCTGACGGCGACCGCCGAGACGCTGTCCCGCGAAGTCGAAAAGTTCTTCGGCAATCTGCGCGCCGATCCGCTTCACGACATGAAGCGGACCGGGACCTGATCGGCGCGAGCCCGCAAGGCTACTTCGCGTATTTGCCCGTAAGCTGCGGGGTGATGTCCGGGTAGGCGCCCGGGGTCTTCTCCTTGGCCTCTTCGTGCATCTGGAGGCGGGTCTTGCGCGCCCAGCTGCGCTTCAGATCGTCCTTGATGCCGAACTTCAACCGGCCGAGCCCTTCGGTTTCGAGCTCGATCGTGTCGCCGTCCATGAACGGGTTGAGACCGCGGTGATTGGTGCCGGTGGCGACGATGTCGCCGGGCAGCAGCGTATGGATGCTCGACAGCCAGGCGATGCACTTGGCGATCTTGTGGCCCATATCGTCGGTGTTGAAGTTCTGCATCAGCACGCCGTTGTTCCACAGCCTGATCTGCAGCTTCTGCGGGTCCTTGATCTCGTCGATGTGACGAGATAGGGGCCGATCGGCGCAAATGTGTCGCGGCTCTTCATCTGGAAGAACACGTTGCCCGGCGGCGGCAGGCCGCGCGCCGAACCGTCGATGAAGTTCATGTAGCCGAAGACGTAGCTCATCGCCTCGGCTTCGCTGACATGGCTGCACTTCCTGCCGATGACGACCGCGATCTCGGCCTCGCCCTCGAAGACCAGTGGCCGGCACGTCGGGCAGCACCATCGTGTCGCCGTGTCCGATGATCGCGCTCGGCGATTTGTGGAAGGCGTTGATCGGCGCCGGCGCGCTGCGCGTGCCGTCTTCCATGTAGTTGACCGCCATGCAGTCGATCGTGCGCGGGCCCGGCACCGGCGGACGGATGCGGACGCTCGACACCGGCACCCCGGTGCCGCGCGCGACCGCCGCCTCGAGCCGCGACTTGTAGCTGCCCCAATGTTCGATCAGCCCGTTCATCAGATCGCCCGGGCCGGTATGCGGGATGTCCTTGACCTCGGCACTGACATCGACCACGGCGTCGCCCTTCAGCACGCCGAGCTTGAAATCATCGAAATAGACCAGCTTCATCGTGTATTCCTCGCCCCTTTGTCCCGAGCTTGCGCCCAATTCAGTCCGATAACTCTTATGGCCGCCGCGAGCACCAGCGCGCAAAGCACCGCCTTCGACACCGTCTCCATCGCCCCCTCGATCAGCATGCCATGGACCACGCTGCCTGCGACGATGACGATCGCGAGCAGCATATGGGCGATGCGCCAGGTTCGCGGCCGCAGTCCCAATCGCCGGCGCAGTGCCGCCAGAAGCGCGACGGCGAAGATGGCCCACATGGCGATCACGCCAAAGGGGGAGAACGGCGTCGGCGATGTGAAGGTAAGGGCGTCGATCATGTCCGGCGGACTGGTGATCCAGAGGCCGCCGACGTGGATCACCACCGCCACCACCAGCGCGCCTCCGATCCAGTGATGGGCACGCCGCCCGATACGGCCCGACAGTCCCGGCAAGTATCCGGCGATCAGCAAAGGCTGAACGAGGATGAGCCCCAGCGCGATGATCCCGGCGAATCCGGCCAGGATGTAGACCGGACCGCGCCATGCGAGCAGCGGGCTCGCCGCTGCCGCGGCGATCGGCACGCCAATGGCGGCCGCAAGGGCGGCCCAGATCAGGGCCACCCGGGCCAATCTCCATTCCCTTCATTCCCAACTCGGTCAGGCCGGCTGAAGGACGAAGTGCGCCTCCAGGCTGGTCTCCTTGGCGCTCCGCATCACCGGCCGCAGGAAGACGGTTTTGAATTCACCGCTGTCATAGGCGAGGTGACCATGCGGCTGGCCGAAGATGGGAATGATCTGCGGCATCTCGAGACGGAACGCGCCGTTCTTGTCGGTGAGCGTGGCGCCATGACTTTGCGGTTCGTGCTCCTGCCCTTCGGTCGTGTGCGCCCAGATCTGGATGCGCTGCCCGGCAAGCGGAGCCCCGTCGCCGGCGCGGCGTACGGTGCCGCTCATCCAGAAGCCACCCTTGCCGATCCGGTCCACGGTCGGCGCGCCCTTGCGGTAGTTGTTGGCGCCGCCCGACATCGAAGCGGTCGGTGCGAGGCCTTCCGCGCGGGCGGGCAACAGCAGCCCGGAAACCCCGGTTGCCAGGACGGACCCGCCAGCGGCGAGGAGGTTGCGGCGGTTGAGGACGACGGTGGTCATGTAAATTCCTCCTGGCGAGCGATGCAGTTGCTCCGCCGAGCGTACAACAACAGGCGCGAGAGGCCCAGTTGAGGGAGGCGAAGCGCGCGATAGGTCGCAATAACAGTGTTGTGAACGTCGGTTCCGGCCGCTCGACCGGCGTCGTTGACACAGGCGCCCCACCCTCAAATCTCCTTCCACCAGCGCCAGGTCGCGGCCAGCGCCACTAAGCCGAGAACGCCGGTCACCGCCGTGGCGTTGTGGGCCCCGATGCGGTCTGCGAGCCAGCCCAGCCACAGGAAGCCGATCGGACCGGTGCCGATGCAGACGGTCAGGACGCCCAATATGCGCGAGCGCATTTCCGGCGGCGAAGCGAGATAGACGAGCGTCGCCTGCATCGTCGAAAATCCGGCGCCACCGAGCCCCGTCAGCAGCAATGCCGCGCCCGCCAGCACCGGGCTTTGCGCCAGCGCGAAAATCACCACCGTGATCAGGTAACTGACGACACCGCAAAGATAGGCCCGGCCGTACCATTTCGGCGTCAGCCACAGCGCCAGCGCAAGCGCGCCCACGAACGCGCCGATCCCGTCCATGGTTGCCAGCAGGCCGACGCCCTCCGGGCCCAAATGCAGGCGGTCGCGGCCGATGACGGGAATCATGCTGGTGAAAGGCCAGGCGAAGATATTGTAGATGACGGTCACGACCAGCACGCCGATCAGCCGCTTGTCGGCGCGCACCAGCGCGAGCCCCTCGGCGATCCGCGCCAGCACGGCGCCGGAGCCGGCGGTGCGAGGAATGCGTGAGCGGATGGTCAGGACCGCCCAGAGCGCGGTGCAATACAGCAGCACGCTCAGGATAAACGCGCCCTGGATGCCCATGCCGGCGAGCAGGAGTCCACCGACGGCGGGGCCGACCATGCGGCTTGCATTGCCGGCGCCGACATCCAGCGACATCGCGGTGCCCATCCCTTCGCGGCCCACGACCTCACCGATCATCACACGGCGCACCGGGTTGTCGGTGGACCAGCCGCAGCCGTTGATGAAGCTGGCGAGCGCGAGATGCCAGACCTCGAGCTGTCCGGACAGGTCCAGAAATGCGAGCACTGCCGAGGTGCCGCTCATCATCAGCACGACGACGAGGAGCGTTTTGCCGCGATCAAAGCGTTCCGCAAGCGCGCCGAGAAACACTCCGAACAGGCCCATCGGAAGCAGACGGAGCATGGTCATCATCGAGACCAGAAACGCCGAGTCGGTGCGCTGGTAGACGACTACGCCGATCGCGATGGTTTCCACCCAGCGCACGGTGGCGACGATCAGTCCGACATACCACAAACGCCAGAAGTCCGGCGCAGTGGCCTCGAACATCCGCCGGAACGGCGAGTTGCCCACGCGATCGCTTCCTCCCGGGGACGGCTTGCCCCGTTACATCCGCACTATTGGAAACCCACGGGGCAGAACAAGTCTTTTCCACCAGATCATGGGAGTTATGAGCATTTGCCGTGACGGATTGGTGCGCTGCCAGATCGGCCACGATGGCCGCGCCCGACTGCTGGATCTCTGGTACAATCAACCGAAAAGGGAGCCGCCGATGATCGATCCGAGCCGACGCACGCGTTATTGCAAGCGGTGCTGCCGCCGCAGCGGCAAGTGCGGTGCCGCAAGTGTTCGCCCAGGCACAGCCGGCGGGGGCTGTTCCGGGATTGCCTGACGGCGCCAAGGTCGGCTTCTACGAGAAGGGCAATGTCCGCATCCGCTACGCCGAGATCGGCACAGGCTTCCCGCTGCTGGCTTTGCCCGGCGGCGGCTTGAACTCGCGCATCGACGTATGGACGCGTGCGGTGATCAACATTCCCGCGGAGTTCAAGAACGATTTTCGCGTCATCACCATGGACCAGCGCAACGCCACCGGCGGCGAGTTCAGCGGACCGGTGCCGGTTGACGATCCCTGGAGTGCGTTCGCCGACGACCAACTGGGCGTGATGGATCATCTCGGCATCGACAAGTTCTGCTTCTTCGGCAACTGCATCGGCGGCCCGTTCGCGATGAAGCTGATGGAGCGGGCGCCGCAGCGGGTCACTGCTGCGGTATTGAGCCAGCCGGTCGGGCACGGCGCGGCGACCCCGGACTACATGTACGACGCCGGCAAGACCGTCTGGGCCAAGGAGATGCGCGAGCGGCGGCCCGAAATCTCGATGGAGACGATCGAGAAATATCTGCACAACCTTTACCGCGCGCGGCCCGATTTCGTGTACAGCGTCTCGCGCGATTTCGCGAAATCATGCCAGACGGCGATGCTGGTACTGCCGGACGACGTGCCTGCGCATCCGCTGGTGGCTTCGATCGACGTCGCCTCGCTCTGCCCGAATGCCGAGATCACGGTGTTCCCCTGGAAGGACCCGCCGGAGCTGAAGGCGCGCACCATCAACCGGGCGCGCACCTTCTTGAAGCGGTATCAGACAGCGTAGTGAAGGCGGAACGTTAGCGGGCGCTGGGCGGATTTCCGATGGGCACGTTTGAGACATGCCGACCCGCCCTGACGATGTCCGTTTCCAGAGGAGGACCGGAAGTGAGCGGCGAGCTGTTAAAGCGACGCGTTTGACCGGTTTGAGACATGGGCAGTCGGTTGGCTCAGCCGGACGGCCTGTCGCATGGCATGTCGGAAAGGAATGGGCTAAGCCGATGAGCGTCGCTTCCATTGACCGAGCATTGAAATCTCAAACCGCGGGTTCGACAATGCGGTTCATCCGTTTTTCTGCCATCCTGTTAGTCGTGGTTGGCGCTTGGGGGCAAGTGTTGTTGACTGCCGCTGTGGCGGACACAATGCGTGTAGGAATTCTCAGTCCGTTTTCGCCACCGGATGATGGTGTTGATGCCTTTCGCGAAGGACTGCGCAAACTTGGCTGGATCGAGAGGAAGAACGTCGACGTTAAAATACAGTGGGCAAACGGAAAACTCGAACGACTTCCTGATTTGGCGTTGCAGTTAGTTGAGTGGCATCCGAACGTCATCTTCACAGCCAGCGACCAAGGTCTTAGAGCGGCAAAGCTCGCGACGTCAGATATCCCCATTGTGGTTGTTGCGTGTGATGCACTCGACCGATTTATTGTGAGCCTCGCGGCTCCCGGCGGTAGTGCGACGGGCGTAACCTGTCTCCATTCGGAACTAGCCGGAAAGCGGCTTCAGTTGCTCACGGAGTTGGTCCCCGGGGTTACCCGAGTAGCCGTGCTTTACAATCCGGGCGACCCAAACAAGGGAATTGAGTTCGGGCAATTGGAAGATGCCGGCAAACGCTTGGGTGTCGTGGTGCTCGGCTTGGAAGTTGTCGATCCGTCAGAACTTCTGCAAGCTTTTGGTAAAATGGAGAGCGACCGTGTTCAAGCTCTGATTGTTCTTGTCGACCCGTTCACGATTTTTCACCGCCGCAGCATTGCCGATTTGGCACTTCAGCGCCGTTTGCCCTCTATTTCGGGCTTCAAGGAATTTGCTCAGGCTGGAAACGTCGCCTCTTATGGCTCGACACGATCAGCCTTGTTCGAGCGAGCCTCAACATATGTCGATAAAATCTTGAAGGGCGCGAAGCCGGGCGACCTACCGGTCGAGCAGCCGACCAAATTCGAGTTGATCATCAACCTCAAGGCCGCAAAGGCTCTCGGCCTCGAACTTTCGCCGTCGCTCCTCGCCCGCGCCGACCTGGTGATCGAATAGGCACCGGTCCACTTCTGGTGTTGCACTTTTCGGACATGACGCGATGTCCGACTTGGGCGGGTCTTGCCTGTGGCGCAAAGATCTGACGGCCACAAGCAGGATCGTTGCGGCCGCCAGACTTCCGGTGTCAGCGCGAGATGATCCCCGCCGCCAACGGCTTGAAGCGATAGATCAGGTACGGCGTCTTGTTCTCGGCCTTGCCGCCGTGGAACATGGCGGCAGCGGAAACCTGCGAAGCCGATACGTACATGTAGCCATCGGGCGAATATGAAATGCCGTCGGGCCAGACCATCTCGGCATCGCTGGTCAGCGTGCGATATTTGCGATCCGTGGTGATGACACCGATCGATTTGGTCTCGACCGCCGTCAGATAGAGATTTCCGGCGAAGTCGATCGACAGCCCGCCATTGTTCGGCTTGTCCGAGTAGCGCTCGACCTTTGCGCTCAGCTGGGCGCCCGACAGGCTTTCATCGTTCAGATCGGTGGTCCGGATCCGATACACGCTGCGGCCGCTGAGTGGCGCGTAGTAGACCCATTCGGCCTTCGCATCCATCGTGATGCCGTCGCAGCCGACCTTGATGATGACTGGCTTGCCGTCCTTGCCGGGAACGGTCAGGTCGTTGCCGTCGACGGTGATCGGCACGTTCTCCGGAACGGTCGACTTGTCGCCTTCGAGAACGCGCCGGGCGCGTCCAGAGTTGATGTCGATGACGATGATCGCCGCCTTCGAACCGTCACCGCCCGGCCCGATATCTTCGTCGGCAATGTAGAATTTGCGGTTCTTGTGGTCGATGACGATGTCCTGCGGCTGCGATCCCGGCCGTGTCGCAGGCTCGGGCATGTAGTAGATGCGCTCGAGCTTGTTGGTATGTGTATTCCAGCCGACGAGCTTTGGCGTGATCTTGGTGCGGAAGCCCATATCGATCATCCAGACCACGCCCTTCTCATCGGACCGCAGCCCCAGGACGTTGTCGAGATACTGGTCGCTGCCCTTTTGCGGCGTGTTCCATTCCGCGTTTGGAAACGGCTCGAAGGTCGTGGCCGAGGTGAGCTTCGCCACGCGCACGTCGGGACTGTAGAAGGGATGGTGACTGAAGATCACCTGATTGTCGGGCGTGAACGCGATGTTGCCGACGGATTGCGGCAACCGGGCAAATATCTCGGCGGTGACAGTGTTGGGTTGTTGTTGCGAAAAAGCGGGAGTCGCTGCCGCCAGCGCGACAATGAGTGCGGGCAGATTGATGCGCATTTCAGTTTTTCCTCGTTGAAGGGTTTCCAGATTTGCGACGAATTAATTCCATGCCCGCCGCGGTCGTCGCTCCGCCGCGGGCTTTGGTCGCAATGGAATTGAACAGCTATCGTCCCGAGGCACACATCGTCAGAGTTCGCACATCGTCGATCGTGCGCACGTCACGCCGATCGATCTGGTCCGCAAACAACGCGTGCCGAAGTTGCGTGACAGAGTTAGCGCGCTGGAGTTATATCGAGCAAGTACGCACAATTCTGGGACTAGGTATCACGGAGTGAACCATGCAGGACCTGTTCGCAAAGAAGTACGATTGCACACCCGGATGTCCCGTCGAAGCGACGCTGGATCTGATCGACGGAAAATGGAAAGCGATCATCCTCTATCATCTCTTGAACGGAACGATGCGCTTCAACGAATTGCGACGGCGCCTGGCAAGGATCACCCAGCGCATGTTGACCCGGCAACTGCGTGAACTCGAAGAGGTCGGCCTCATCAGCCGGAAGATCTTTGCGGAAGTACCGCCGCGTGTCGAATATTCGCTGACCGCTCAAGGACGATCGCTGGAGCCGGTGATCCGCGCCCTGTGGGTCTGGGGTGATGCGTATCTCGCCGAGCGAAGCCAGGAATGCGACAAATCCCGTGCCCGTCATCAAGCGAGAGCAGCCGAAGCTTCAGCCCACGCTTTCCGCAGCCTCGATACCCATCCGCGCCAGGACGCGCGCATAGGTTTCCGCCGGTCGCGTGACGTCGAACCACTCGGCCTGCATACCCGCGGCGAGTGCGCCGGTGATGTTGCGGGGCTGGTCGTCGACCATCAGGCAGCGTTCAATCGGCGTCACCGAGCGCGTCCGCCGCAGCCTGATAGGCGCGACGGTCGGGCTTCAGGATGCCGGTATAGGTGGCATCCACGATGGCGTGGGATAAGCTGCACGATAGCCAGTTTGGCGCCGAAGCCGGGACCGTTGAACAGGTCAAGCTCGTTCGACAATACGCCGACTTTCAGCCCGGCGTCGCGGACCGCCCGCACCGCGGCGAGCGCCTCCGGGCGCGTCGCGGCGTCGATCGGATCTTTCAGTGCAGGGCCCATCAGCATCCGCGGATCGGTCCACTCCTCGCCGATCAGGCGGCCGACTTCGGCGGCGCGCAGACCCCAATATTCACGCTCGGTGATGCGGTCGGCGAGCATGTCGCGCCACAGCGCGTCATTGTCGGGATCGAACGGACCGCGCCAGCTCAAGGTGCCGGGTGCGAGACCGAGCTTGCGCTCGATTTGCGGCTGACGTTCGAAGGTGGTTCGGCAGATCACACCACCGTAGTCCAGCACAAGCGCTGTCGGCACTTCAGTCGAAGTCATTGACGCAGGTCCTGAGGCGAGCACGGTTACTGGGCAGGCTCGAATGCGGCGGATGCGGGTTTCTGTTCTCCGCGGATGCGCCTCCTCATCGAGCATCCGCTGGATGAGCCGCCGCGCCAGTACCAGTGCCTGGTCGTGCGCGATGTTCATCGGCTGGAACGGCCGGCCGCGCTGCAGCGCCTTCTGCTGCACCTCGATGATCTCCTTGTCCTCGATGAAGGCGCGGTGCACGCCGTCGAACACGACGTCGATTACCTCCGAGGTCTCCGTCTTGAAGTTCGCCGCATGCGTGAACCAGTAGTGGGTGGTGGTCGATGTTTCGGGCGTTTGGACCGAGCAGTGCCGGTACTGCATCGCCTCGGGGACCAGCCGTCCCTCGTGCGCGCCGGTGCCCGCCGGCGCCGAGCCGGTGTACAGGCGCACAAACGACGGCGCGAACCATTCGTAGATTTGCCAACGGTCAGCCGGGCCCTGGAAGGTGGCGATGCTGCGCCGGTTGGCCTGGATCTGGTCGTTGTAATAGCGGCGCGTGATCTTGAGGCCGCCTTCGATCGGCTCGACCAGCGCGCGGGTCGTCGCCGTGCTCGGCGTGCCGATTGTCGTGCTGTGGACGTAGGTCAGATGCGAGAAGTCGAGCAGATTGTCGACGATCAGCGTATACGGGGCCTGATAGTGCAAGTAGGCGCGCTTCTTGCGCCAGGCCGGGTCGGTGTGCCACTCGAAGCGGATGATCTTGTCGGGGTCGGCCTTCGCCGGCTCGCCCATCCAGATCCACATCAACTCGTCACGCTCGACCATCGGATAGCTGCGCACGCAAGCGCGCGGCGGAATCCTATCCTGCCCGGGGATTTCGGTGCATTGGCCCTCGGCGTTGAAGAGCATGCCGTGATACGGGCAACGCAGGCTATCACCCTCCCGGCGGCCCGCGTGCAACGGCGCGCCACGGTGACAGCAGCGATTCTCGAGCGCAACGACCCGGCCATCCGCCGCGCGATAGAAGACGATGGACTCGCCGAGCAGCGTTCGCTCAAGGACGTTGTCGGCGGAAATCTCATCCTCCCAACCGGCGACATACCAGCAATTACGCACGAAGCGGTCGACATGGGTTTCGATCTGCATCATCGAAGAATCCTCCTTATCAGATGAATTGCTTGCCGCCGTCGACGACGAGCGTCTGCCCGGTGACGAACGCGGCCAGAGGCGAGGCCAGGTACAGCGCCGCGCCGACCACATCGTCGGGCATGGCCGCACGCCGGATCGCGCCGCGCTGCGCGCCGTAGTTCGCCGCATCCGGGATCAGACCAAGGCTGGCGTCCGTGAGCGTGATGCCCGGCGCGATCGCGTTGACGGTGATGCCGTGCGGGCCGAGTTCGGTGGCGAGCACGCGGGTCAAGGCGATGACGCCGCCCTTGCTGGCGACGTAATGCGCCCATAATGGCGTGCCGCTGAAGACCGTCGCCGACGCGAGGTTGACGATACGTCCGCCTGCCCCAAGCATCCATGGCCGTACCGCGCGCGCCATCAGGAACGGCCCCTTCAGGTTCACCATCATCACGCGGTCCCATTCCGCCGGGTCGAGTTCGTGGAAGCCGGCGCGGGTGAGCCCGGCGTAGATCGCCGCGTTGTTGACGAGCACGTCGATACGCTCGCGGCCGGACACGACGTGCACGGCCTCCTCGGCGAATCTCTTCGTGCTTTCCTCCTGCGTCACATCGAGCGGCAGACCGAGGATGCGCTGCTCGCGGTGGCGTTTCGCCAAATCGTCGGCGACGCGCTTCACCGCATCCGCGGCAATATCCCCGAGCACGAGGTCCGCCCCCGCCGCGGCAAATGCTTCCGCGAACGCCAGTCCAAGCCCACCGGCAGCGCCGGTGATCAGGACCGTGCGGCCGTGAAAATCAAGCGCTGGCGCGGCGGCATTCATCACGGTTCTCTACTCAGTTCGCGAGCACTTCGACCGTGCCGGCGGTGCCGTCGACCCGCAGTCTCTGGCCGGTCTTGATCACCGAGCTCGCCGAGCCGGTCGCCGTGACGGCGGGAAGTCCATATTCGCGGCACACAATGGCCGCGTGCGACATCATCCCGCCGATGTCGGTTACGGTGGCGCTGATCTTGCTGAAAACCGGGGCCCAACTCGGCGCCGTGACCGGCGCGACGAGAATTTCGCCGTCCTGGATCTGGTCGAGTTCGTCGGGCGAGCGAATAACACGCGCCAGACCTTCGACGATCCCAGGCGACGCCCCCATTCCCTCAAGCCGCGAGCTGTCGGTCGGGCCTTTCAACCAGGCGGAAATGCGCTCGCTGGTGATGCCCCACAACATGATCGTAAAGGGCTCGGTGACAACCTCAGGCGGCTCATTGAGCGCCGGTTCGGGCCGATGTTGCGCCAGGGCGTCCATGATTTTTCGCCGCTCTGCGATCCGCTGCGGCCAGAAATGGGGCCCGGTCGGAGCGCCACCCACGGCCCAGGCAGAGCAGTAGTCCCACAGCGCGTCGCGGACTTCGTTCCGGCTCAGGAAGAACAGCCCTTCCGGGTCCGACCAGAAGCCGACCGTGATGAAGAGCCGGTTCAGTTCCCGCATCTTTCGCCAGAACACGCCAAGCGACCAATGCTCGATGTAAAAATTGTGATTTTCGACGTAAGGGAAAACCGTGCGTGCAAGGCCGAGCTTCTGTTCGAAAACCGGCCGCACCTCATTGCTCAGGAGCTCAGCATATTCCTTCGTAATGCGCTCGCGCTCGGCGGCCACTTTCGCCGTCGGCCGCTCGATCGTGATGCCTTTCCGGAGTTGAACGATGTAGTTCCGCAGGTACCCGAGCGGAATATCGAGATGTTCGATCCAGTATTTGTCGGATGAGTAGAAGCCGTTCCCCGAGGTAAAGTTGAACCAGGGATTCTGCGCAGCGTCCAGGCTTCGATCCACTGTTTGCCCTTGGGGAGCGCCGCGACCGCGCCAAGAGCCTGCTCGACCGATCCGCTCATCAGCGCCGCGTCGACGCCGGTGTCGAGCGCCAGATGCGCAAGCTTCTTCAGTTCGTCGTCGGGCCGAAACAGATCGACGTCGATGCCCTGGACCATTCGGGCGATGGCTTGATCCGGAATGCTGGGGAATTGCTCTTTGCAGAAACCGAAGAAATCCAGATAAGCCGCGTAACCGAGATTGAGAAACTCGAAATGATACTGCCAGGCCTTGTAACAAAGCTGCAACGCGGATTCGTAATTTTCCATCAGGTAGTAGGTGTTGTCGAGGCCACGCCCTTCAAACACCCATTCCTTCGGGACCATGTCCGGCAATTGTTCATATCGAAGCGCCTCCAGCGCATCGATGACGCCGCGCACTTTGACGTGCCAGTTGTCCAGCAGCTTGTTCCAGTTCTGAAAATAGAAGCCGGCGCGTTCCAGAAAATGCGGTACCCGTTCGGCAATCTTCTCGGGCGCAACCGCGATCGGGCTCAAATAGAGGTAACCATTGTGTATCCGGTAGTCGACGCCATTGGCCGGAGGCACAAGGAGGTGACGCGTGTTGTATTGACCAAGGCACTTGACCGCATAGTCCGCCATGATGGTGTCGAACGGCCGGAATGGCGTCGGCCAGTGCTGGGCGTCGCAGAACCAAAACTGCTTTTCGTCGCCCTCCTTCCGTTCCTCCTGAAACAACGCGTAATACGGATAGAGATCGCGCCATCCCTCGGCGCCTTTTGGCGCCTTGAGTTCGTAGGGACTTGGGAATTTTACCTGCGCGTTCATGTTGTCTCCCCCCGCTTTTTTATGATCATTGCTTCCGCGATGCCAAAGGCGCCATCAAGGTGCTCAGCACGCCCTCAATTCCCGGCGCGTAGGTCTTGGACAGGACCGGCGCACATGCCTTTCGGCTCCACACCGTCTCCGGTCGACACTGAAGCAGGACGACGCCCTCATCCTCGGTCCTTCGCGGATCGATTGCCCATTCGACGTCCTGGGGCGCACCGAAGGACCGATCGACCGCTTTGACGACCCGTGCGACGGCACGAATTTGCGCTTCGGTGAGGCTCGCCACGTTGCGCCGGGCTTCCTCGACCTCGCGCAAGACCGTCGTTTGATTGGCGATATCGGCCACGAGTTCGGTGGGCTTGCCGGCGACGACCCGCTTGATCGGCTCCAGCAACACCTTGTCCACGACGAAGTAATCCGGCGTCGCCAGGCCGGACACCAATGGTTCGCCCAGTCCCCAGACGGATTCGATGACAATCTTGGACCGATCGCCATTCGAGGGATCGAGACTCATGGCGACGCCCGCGGCGCGAGCATCGACCATTTGCTGAACCCCCACGGCCATGGCCTGATCGAGATGGACGAGGTTATGTTTGCCGCGATACGCCATCGCGCGCGCGGTGAACAAGCTCGCCCAACAGTCCCGCACCCGATCGACGACGGCGTCTGCACCAACCGTCCATAAATACGTGTCGCCCTGACCCGCGAAGCTGGCGTCGGGCATGTCTTCTGAGGTGCCGGAAGAGCGCACGGCCACCGGCAAATCGCAGGCCGTCCGTGCGCACAGCCTTTCATAGCCAAACCGTATGGCGTCGGCGATCCCTTCAGAAATTGGCTCCGACCTGATCAGGTTCTGGATTTCGCGCGCGATATTGGCTTGCGCCGCAACGTCCTGCTCGTTGACCGCTTCGATGCGCGTTCGGATCTCGCACTGCAGATTACGTGCGGCCAACGTTTCGAGGTAGGCGCGGGTTGTCACGGCAAAGCCTGGCGGCACCGTTGCGCCAGCCGCTATCAGCGAGGCGAGGCCAGCACACTTTCCGCCGATGAGCGAAACGTCATGATTTGACGCCTGCTCGAATGGGATCACGTATTGATCGCCGTCCCGGACATCCATCTTGACGCGTTTCCCGCCTGTTTCTGTTTTGCTAGTTGCGACAAACCTTACACGTTTCGGAACGCTTGTTTTGTCGACTTCCCTCTGTTTCACCAGGTGAAACCGTGCTATCGCGGTTCAGCGGGGTTTAGGCGCAGCTGAGATCGCATGAGTGTAAAAACCATACGCGCCCTGGATCGTGGATTGGACGTCCTGCGGATCATCCAGGAGTTCGAAGGCCGTGAGCCTGAATGATCTGCATCTGGCCACCCAGTTGCCAAAGGCGACATTGCTGCGAATTCTCAAGACACTGATTGGCCGCGATCTG
Source organism: uncultured Alphaproteobacteria bacterium (assembly GCA_963802535.1). GTDB lineage: Bacteria > Pseudomonadota > Alphaproteobacteria > Rhizobiales > Xanthobacteraceae > Bradyrhizobium. Next base: position 503,123 of record CAWDJI010000004.1, read on the forward strand.
GTGTGGCAGCGGATCGCCGATGGCGCTTATGTCCCGAGCTATGTATTTTCCAGGCGAGCCAGAGTGTTTGACGAAGAGACACATCTGGCGGAAGTCGCGGCACCGATTTTGGCCGACCTTTGCAAGCGTGTGCGCTGGCCTTCGAATTTGCTGGGCCCGCGGCTCGATCATATGTTCGTCATCGATACCAACCGGCCGATGTCGGATTTCGACTACATCATGGCTTCCACACCTCCCGGGCGGTTTGTTGTGAACATGCTGCGCTCGGCCTCGGGGCGGTGTTACCTCGCATTTTGCTCGCCGAAGGAACGCGCCGCGATTCTTGCGCGTTTGCGGAAAAGTGTCCGTCCCGGTGACGCGTTGGCGCGCAACACGGCCAAGCTAAACAGGCTGCTCGACGGCGTCCGCGCGCGTGGCTACGGCACCCGCGATCCGGATTTTGGCGGACACTATGACCTGCCCCGAAGCAAGGTAAACGACGGTCGCAATTCCATCGCCGTTCCGGTTCATGTCGGCGATGAGGTCGTTGGGTGCATCAACCTCACCTGGATCGCCAGGGTCGTCACGGTGTCCGTCATTACCGAGCGTTTTCTTCCGCAGCTGAACGAAGCCGCCAGGACGATCAACAAGCGAATGACGGCGTAGCGGGCCAAACAGCCTCACGTCCCGAGGCTTCCGCGGTGGGATTCCGTCGATATCCGCACGTTTGGGAAGCTACGGACGAAGTCACAATGGACATCTAACCCACTGCCTTCTCTACGAAATGATATCGCTACCTAAACACCGGTACGGTGCATGGGGTTGTTTTCGTACTTTTTGTTTTGACCGGCTATTCGACCAGCAACACGTCCACCGCCACCGCGAGCTTCTGCTTGCGGGAGCCGACGATGATGCCGTCGACCGGCGAGACGTCGGAGAAGTCGCGCCCGACCGCCAGGATGATGTGGTCGTTCTCGACCAGGATATCGTTGGTCGGGTCGAACCCGATCCAGCCGATCTCGCTGCCGCACCACACCGAGACCCAGGCGTGGGTGGCGTCGGCGCCTTGCAGGCGCGGCTTGCCCGGTGGCGGAATGGTGCGCAGATAGCCCGAGACATAGGCCGCCGGCAGGCCCGAGGCCGCGCAGGCCCGCGATCATCACATGGGCAAAATCCTGGCAGACGCCGTGGCGCTTCTCGAACACTTCCTTGAGCGGCGTCGAGATCACGGTGGCCTTCGGATCGTATTTGAACTCGCGGCGGATGCGATGCATCAGGTCGACGGCGCCAATCAGAATGCCCTGCCCTTGCGGAAAGCTTGCCGCGGCATAGGCGGTGACCGGCCCAAGCACCGGCACCAGCGAACTCGCAAACACGTAGCCGACCGGCGACGAGGGCCCGAGGCTCGAAGACTTCGAACGCGACGTCGCGCACACTCTCCCAGGATGGGCTGGGCGCGGTGCGGCCCAGCGCCTGACGCGAGACCGACACCCGCGACTTCGAGTCGATCCGCAGGCTGCGATGCGCGGTCTCGATCAGCACGCTCTCGGTATGGGTGCCGAAGAAATCCCGCCTCACCGTGCGTTCCGCAGGCTTCGGCCTGATCTCGACCGAGTGCGAGACCAGTTGCTGGCCGTCGCCGCTGCGCGGCTCCAGCCGCAGCGAGCAGCGCGCAAAACTGACCGGGCTCTCATAGCTGTAGGTCGTGACATGACGGATGTCGTAGATCACGCGAGGCCCGTCAGCTTCTCCGGCCGGGTCGCATTGGGTCCGTGCGGGAAATAATGCAGGCCGATCGCATCGGCGAGATTGAGCAGATCCTGTTCCAGCGCGAACAGGGATTTGACGTCCAGATTTGAGGCCTCCGCGGTCGTCAGCGTCGCCTGCAGCGCCACCGCCAGCCGCTGCGGCCGCTCGATCAAACCGTGCTCCTTGAGGCTCGGAAGGCCGGCAATGTGCTCATTGAGGACGGCGACCTGGAACGCCACCGAGCGCGGGTTGTAGGGGTCCAGCACCGCAAGATCCCGCACCGGCGCCAGTGAGGGGCCGACCAGATAGCGCGAACGGTAGGTGATCTGGCAGTCCACCAGCGTCAGCAACACGTCGAGGTCCTCATCGCCGGCCTCGTCATAGGCGAACTGGCGCGCCAGGCGCGCGGTGTTGATGGCGCGCTCGGCGCGGCGGCCCATGTCGAGGAAGCGCCAGCCGGCGGCGCGGTTCATGTTCTCCTGGGCGAGCCCTGCGAAACTTGCGAGCTCCTGCAGGCTGAGCTCGGCCGCGCTGACGACCCCGTCGTCATCGTCGGCCTCCACGGAGAGGCGCTCCACCATTTCGGTAATGACCTGCCAGGCGTCGGGCGACAGCCGTTCGCGCAACGAGGTCGCGGTGCGCTGGGCCGATCGCAGCAGCGACAGCGCCGAGCCGAATTTTTCCGTACCTTGCAGCGCCTCGGCGGCCACTTTGGCGGAATTGGTCCGGCTCGCCTGCGAGATCGCGCCCCAGGTCACCAGAAGCCGCTGGATGCGCTCGACCGAGTGCAGCGCGGTCGTGGTCCCGGTAGCAGCGCTTCCCTTGCCGGGATCGCGCACCGACGTGCCCAGCGCCCTTATCAGCCGCAGCGTCGCCTCGGCGCGCTCCAGATAGCGGCCGAGCCAGAACAGATTGTCGGCGGCCCTACTCGGCACCACGCCGGCGATGCGCCGGATCCGCACGGTGTCGGCGACCGGCAGCAAGGAGGACGCGGAAACCGCCTTGTCGGACACCACCCAGACGTCCGCCGACCGTGCGCCATCCCCCATCGATACGGCACGGGCGTCGGGCGCTTCGGCGATACGGCAGAAGCCGCCGGGCAGGATGGTCCAGCCATTGGGGGTCGCGGCGGCAAACACCCGCAGCACGAACGGGCGCGGCGTGATCCGGCCGTTCTCCCAGACCGGCGTCGTCGACAGCCGCACCAGTTCCTGGCCGACGAAGTCGATGCCGCGCTCGGAGATCGCGTTTTTGAGCCGCTCGCGCTCGGACGGCGACAATTCGCTGGCGAGCACCGGTCCATTGCCGGGAAAGCCCGGCACGGCCCGTGTATAGGCGCCTTCGATGGCGAAATCGTCGAGCCGCGACAGCACTTCCTCGCGCGCCGATTTCTGGCCGCACCACCAGGTCGCGATGTGCGGCATCTGCAGATCTTCGCTGAGCAGGCGGCGGCAGAGATTGGGCAGGAAGCCCAACAGCGCCCTCGCCTCCAGCACGCCGGAGCCCGGCATGTTGGCGACCACGACGCCATTTTTGCGCAGCACGTCGATCAGACCGGGCACGCCGAGATGCGAGGACGCGTCGAGCTCCAGCGGATCGAGAAAATTGGAATCGACCCGGCGCAGCAGCACGTCGAGCCGCTTCAGGCCGGCGACGGTGCGGATATGGACGCGGTCGCCGCTGACGGCGAGGTCGTCGCCCTCGACCAGCAGGAAGCCGAGATAGCGCGCGATCGTCGCATGCTCGAAAAAGGTTTCGCTGAAAGCGCCCGGCGTCAGCAATCCGATTCGCGGCTCGTCGCGGTCGGCGCTGGCGCGCAAGCTATCGCGGAACGCCTCGAAGAACGGCGCCACGCGTTCGACGTTCATCGATTTGTAGAGATTGGAAAAGGCGCGCGACAGCACCAGGCGGTTCTCCAGCGCGTAGCCGGCGCCCGACGGCGCCTGCGTGCGGTCGCTCAACACCCACCAGCGCCCGTCCGGACCGCGGCCGACGTCGGCGGCATAGAGATGCAGATAGCGCCCGCCCGGCGGCTTGATGCCGCACACCGAGCGCAGATATTCGTTGGAGCCTGCAATCGCGGCGGCCGGCACCGCGCCTTCGGCGACCAGCCGGCCTTCGCCGTAGAGGTCGCGCAGCACCATTTCCAGTAATTGCGCGCGCTGGGCGATACCCGTGGTCAGCTGCTGCCAGTCGGCGTCGTCGATGATCAGCGGCAGATGGCTGAGCGGCCACATCCGGTCGGCGGTCTCGCCGGGCGCGCGATAGGTGACGCCGGCTTCGCGCAGATGGCGGTCGGCGGAGGCGAAGCGCCGCTCGATATCGGCGGGCGAAAGCGCCGCAAAAGCGTCGAAGAACCGGGCCCAGGCCGGACGGGGCGCGCCGTCCTGGCCGATATATTCGTCGGGAATACCGGGCAGCCGCGCGTAATCGCGCGTCCACTGCGCCATCCGGCGCTGGCCCGGACGGGCCTTGTGGTCCTGACTGCCGGCTTGCCCCGCCATCCGACTCTCCGATTTAAGCCGCACCTTTAGTGCCGGAGCGGCGTCCTCAAGTCGAGCGTCAAAGGAAATTCAATTGTGCGTTCCTCGGGCGGCGGGTCGATCTTGCCCGGGGTATGGCCGTGGTCCTGAAACCGGGCCAGCCGCCGCGCCTCCGCCTCGTAGGAATTGACCGGCTTGGTGTCATAGCTGCGGCCGCCGGGATGGGCGACATGGTAGACGCAGCCGCCGAGCGAACGGCCGTTCCAGGTATCAATTAAATCAAATGTCAGCGGCGCGTGGACCGGAATGGTCGGATGCAGCCCCGACGCCGGCTGCCAGGCCTTGAAACGAACGCCGGCGACCGCCTCGCCGGACCGGCCGGTGGCCGTCATCGGCATCCGCCGGCCGTTGCAGGTGACGACGTGGCGGCCTTCGACGAAGCCGGATACGTGGACCTGCAAGCGCTCCACCGACGAATCGACATAGCGCACGGTGCCGCCGGCCGAGCCCTCTTCGCCGAGCACATGCCAGGGCTCCAGCGCCTGACGCAGTTCCAGCGCCACGCCGCCGTGATGGACGCGGCCGAACGCCGGGAAACGAAATTCGAGCTGGGCGGCGTACCATTCCGGCGAGAATTCGTAGCCGGATTGCTTGAGCTCTTCGAGCACGCCCAAAAAGTCTTCCCAGAGGAAATGCGGCAGCATGAAGCGATCATGCAGCGTGGTGCCCCAGCGCACGAACTGTCCCTGCTGCGGCTCGCGCCACATTTTTGCGATCAGCGCCCGGATCAGCAATTGCTGCGCCAGCGACATCCGCGGATCGGGCGGCATTTCCAGTGCGCGAAATTCGACCAGCCCGAGCCGGCCGGTCGGGCCATCAGGCGAATAGAGCTTGTCGATGCAGATTTCGGCGCGATGGGTATTGCCGGTTATGTCGACCAGGATGTGCCGGAACAGCCGATCGACCAGCCACAGCGGCGCCTCGATACCGGGCGGCGGCACATGGGCCAGCGCGATCTCCAGTTCATAGAGCCCGTCATGCCGCGCCTCGTCGATGCGCGGCGCCTGGCTGGTCGGGCCGATGAACATGCCCGAGAACAGATAGGACAGCGACGGATGGCGTTGCCAGTACAGCACCAGACTCTTCAACAGATCGGGACGGCGCAGGAACGGCGAATCCTGCGGCGTGCTGCCGCCGACCACGACATGATTGCCGCCGCCGGTGCCGGTGTGGCGGCCGTCGACGAGAAAACGGTTGGCGCCGAGCCGCGTTTTGGCGGCGTCTTCGTAGAGGCCAAAGGTGATATCGACCGCCTCGCGCCAGCTTTGCGCCGGCTGGATGTTGATCTCGATCACGCCGGGATCGGGCGTCACCTTGATCACCTCGACGCGCGGATCGTAGGGCGGCGAATAGCCCTCGACATGGACCTGCAACTGCATCTCTTCGGCGGTCGCTTCCACCGCCGTGATCAGTTCCAGATAATCTTCCAGCTTCTCGACCGGCGGCATGAAGGCGCACAGAACGCCATCGCGGGTTTCGATCGACATCGCCGTCCGCACGGGTTCGAGTTTCGGCTTTTCCTTCGCCTTCTTGCTTTCCGCCCCTGCTTCCTTGTCGAAATCCGTCAGATCGTCGCGCGGCTCCATCGGATCCTGCTCGACGATGTAGGGAAACTCCTCCGGAGGGATATGCTCCAGCGAACCGATCGGCAGCCGCAGTCCAAGCGGGGAATCGCCCGGAAAAAGAAACAGATGGCCGCGCCTGATCTTCCAGCGCTCGCTGCGCCAGTGTCCGGGAGGATGCTTGAACGCCTCGTTCCAGCGCTGGATCGGCAGCACAAAACCTTTGGGCTTGTTGAGGCCGGCATCGAACACCCGCGCCATTCGCGAGCGCTCTTCCGGATCGGCCAATTTGGAGTCGGTCGGATCGACATTGGCCGGCAGTGCGGCTTCCTTCTCCAGCCAATGCGCGGTGTCTTCGTACGCGGGCAGGACGTAGTCGGTATCGAGTCCGAGCTTTTGCGCGATGCCGCCGGCAAAACGTTCGGCGTCGGCGATGTCAGCCTTCCGCGTATTGTCGATGTTCGCGATCAGCTCGGCGTTCTTCCAGATCGGCACGCCGTCCTTGCGCCAGTAAAGCCCGAACGCCCAGCGCGGCAGGCTTTCGCCCGGATACCATTTGCCCTGCCCGTAATGCAGCAGTCCGCCCGGCGCGAAACGCGCACGCAATTTGCGAATGAGGTCGTCGGCGAGCGCGCGCTTGGTCGGACCGACGGCGGCGATATTCCATTCCGGCGATTCCAGATCGTCGACCGAGACGAAGGTCGGTTCGCCGCCCATCGTCAGCCGGACGTCATCTTTCTTCAGATCGGCATCGACCTGTTCGCCGAGGCTATCGAGCCGCGCCCAGGAGGGGTCGGAGAATGGCCGCGTGATGCGCGGCGCCTCGCGGATGCGCTTGACGCTCATCTCGAAGCCGAACTCGACATTGGCAAAGCCGGCGCTGCCCGAGATCGGCGCCGCCGAGCGATAATGCGGCGTGGCGGCGACGGGAATGTGCCCCTCGCCCGTCAGCATGCCCGAGGTGACGTCGAAGCCGATCCAGCCTGCGCCCGGCAGATAGACCTCGGCCCAGGCGTGCAGATCGGTAAAATCGCTTTCGACCTCGCGCGGGCCCTCGACCGGATCGATGTCGGGGCGCAACTGGATCAGATAGCCGGAGACGAATCGCGCGGCGAGCCCGAGATGGCGGAATATCTGGATCAACAGCCAGGCCGAGTCGCGGCACGACCCGGAGCCGGAGGCCAGCGTTTCCTCCGGCGTCTGGATGCCCGGCTCCATGCGGATGACGTAGCCGACTTTCTTCTGCAGCTGCGCGTTGAGGTCGACCAGGAAATTGACGGTGCTGTCGGCCTGCCGCGGAATGTCCTTCAGGTAAGCGGCAAACAACGGCCCTTCGTCCGAGGTCGCCAGATACGGCGCCAGTTCGGTCTTGAGATCGTCGGTATACTGGAACGGAAAAGAGCTGGCATACGGCTCGACGAAGAAATCGAACGGGTTGACCACCGTCATCTGTGCCGAGAAATCGACCTCGATCTTCAGCTCGGTCGCCTTCTCCGGAAAGACGAATCGCGCCAGCCAGTTGCCCTGCGGATCCTGCTGCCAGTTCACGAAATGATTTGAAGGCGTCACCTTGAGCGAGTAGCTCAGGACAGGTGTGCGCGTATGCGGCGCAGGCCGCAGCCGTACGGTTTGAGGCCCGATGTCGATCGGTCGATCGTATTTGTAATGGGTGACGTGATGTAGTGCGACGAAGATCGACACGGACGGGCTACTCCAGCAGCTTTTTTAAGCAGAACACTGGTTCCGATGTGGATCAAGCACTAACAACGGGCAGCAGATGCCTAGACGGCGGGCGGAAGCCGAGCAAAAGCCGTCATTGCGAGGAGCGAAAGCGACGAAGCAATCCATTGTTCCGCTCGCGGCGCTCTGGATTGCTTCGCTTCGCTCGCAATGACGTGGAGAGGGTCCCCGTCGACCCTAACTCACATCGTCGCGCCAAGCACCCAGGGCGCGAACTCGGCGCCGCCGAAATCGAAGCTTTCGCTCTTGGTCGGCTGGCCCGATGCTGTCTTCAGCATCAACTCAAAAATGCGCTGGCCGCATTGCTGCACGCTTTCCTCGCCGTCGAGGATGGTGCCGCAATTGACGTCCATGTCGTCTTCCATGCGCTTGAACATCACCGTGTTGGTGGCGAGCTTGATCGAGGGCGCGGGCTTGCAGCCGAACACGCTGCCGCGGCCGGTGGTGAAGCAGACGAGGTTGGCGCCACCCGCCACCTGCCCGGTCGCCGCGACCGGGTCGTAGCCGGGCGTATCCATGAAGACAAAACCCTTCTTGGTGACCGGCTCGGCGTAGTTGAGTACGTCGACCAGATTGGTGGTGCCAGCCTTGGCCATCGCGCCCAGAGATTTTTCGAGAATCGTGGTGAGGCCACCGGCCTTGTTGCCCGGGCTCGGATTGGCGTTCATCTCCGCACCTTCGCGCTCGGTATACTCCTCCCACCAGCGCATCAGGCCAACGAGTTTTTCGCCGACCTCGCGGCTGACCGCGCGGCGCGTCAACAGATGTTCGGCGCCATAGGTTTCGGGCGTTTCCGAGAGAATGACGGTGCCGCCATGGCGCACCAGAAGATCGCTCGCAGCCCCCAGCGCCGGATTGGCGGAGACGCCGGAATAGCCGTCGGAGCCGCCGCATTGCAGCGCCACCGTCAATTCGCTCGCCGGCACCGGCTCGCGCTTCACTTTATTGGCGTCAGTCAATGCCTCGCGCACGAAGGCGATGCCGGCTTCCACGGTCTTGCGGGTGCCGCCGACTTCCTGGATGTCCATCGCGCGCAGTCGTCCGGCGAGCTTCTGCTCCTGCATCAGGCCGCCGATCTGGTTGACCTCGCAGCCGAGGCCGAGCACGATCACCGCGGAGAAATTGGCATGCCGCGCATAACCGCCGAGCGTCCGCCGCAGCAGCGCCAGCGGCTCGTCCTGCGTCATGCCGCAGCCGGTCTTGTGGGTCAGCGCGACGACACCATCGACATTCGGGTAATCGGCTAGCGGATTGTCGCCGCTGAACGGGTTTTTCTTGAACATGTCGGCGACAATGCCGGCGACATGGGCGCTGCAATTCACCGAGGTCAGGATGCCGATATAGTTGCGCGTCGCCACCCGTCCGTCGGCGCGGCGGATGCCCTCGAAGGTCGCGGGCAGATCGAAATTCGGTGTCGGCGTGACGTCGACGCCGTAGGCATAGTCCTTGGCGAAATCGCCCATGCCACAGTTCTGCGTGTGGACGTGCTGGCCCGGCGCAATCGGAATCGTCGCAAAGCCGATGATCTGGCCATAGCGCCGCACCGGCTCGCCGACGGCAATCGGCCGGATCGCGACCTTATGGCCAGCCGGAATTCGCTCAAGCGTGGTGACGCCGTCGGCCACCACCATGCCCGCCGGCAGGCTCGAGCGCGCAATCAGCACGCCATCGTCGGGGTGCAGGCGAATGACGGGTGCTGGGGCCATGGCAGGTCTCCTTAGATTGGCGAGTAGCGAATGGCGAATAGCGAATGGTGTTACCCTACGCGCTACTCCCTCATTCGCCACTCCCTATTCGCTATTCGCCTTCTTACGCCTTGCCGCCGGCGTCCTTGCGGGTCTGGTTCACCTGCATCTTGGCATAGGTCGCCATCAGGCCGCTCTCATTCGACAGCGTCACCAGCTTGAAGCCCATGTTGATCGCACGCACCGCGCCTTCCGCGCCCGAGCAGTGGATGCCGGCGTGCAGACCGCGCTTGCCGCATTCCTTGATGATCTTCTCGTAGATCGCGAGGATTTCCGGCTCCTCGCGGTCGAGTTTTGGCACCAGGCCATAGGAGAAACCGAGATCGGAGGGACCGACATAGACGCCGTTGATGCCCTTGACGTCGAGAATTGCTTCCATGTTCTCGACCGCGGTCTTGGTCTCCATCATCGGCAGCAGAATGATCTCGTCGTTCGCGGTCTTCTGATAGGTGCCGGCGCCGCCATACATGCCGGAGCGGATCGGGCCGTTCGAACGCACGCCCATCGGCGGGTATTTGGAATACTGGACAAGCGCCTTGGCTTCTTCCGGCGTATTGATCATCGGGCAGATCACGCCATAGGCGCCGCCGTCCAAGACCTTGCCGACGATGCCGGGCTCGTTCCAGGGAACGCGGACCATGGGGGTCACCGGGTGGCCGTTCATCGCCTGGAAGCATTGCACCATCGACTGGTAGTCCTGCACACCGTGCTGCATGTCCACGGTGACGCTGTCGAAGCCGCACTGCGCGATCACTTCGGCCGAAAATCCTGACGGGATGGCCAGCCAGCCGTTCACCACGGCCTTGCCCTCAGCCCATACTTTCTTCACGTTATTTGTAGTCATTGATCGCGTTTCCTTTTTGTGATCGTTACGACGGATTTCAATTGCATTGCGTGTTTAGCTTTGCGTCTTCTAGCTCACGGCTCTCTGGATGCTGGCTTCGCTGACGCCGACCTCGCGGGCGGTACCTACGATCGCAGCCCAGGTATCGTCGGGCAGCGGCACGCCATTTTTGGTGCGGTCGGCACGCATCTTCTTTTCGGGATCGCCGGGGATCAGAACGGCGTCGACGCCCGCGACCGGCTTGGTCGCGCGGATGAAGTCGACATAGCGGGAGATTTCGCCGTCGAAGAAATTGCTGGTGTCGACCACCTTGGGATCGACATAGATCGCGAACATGCCGTTGGCGAAGCGCCGGTCACCCGAGGTAGCACCCGTCCCGGTCAAAGCGCCGCCGAGTAATTCGCAGATGAACGCCAGCCCCGAGCCCTTGTGCTCACCGAACGCGCGGATCGCGCCTGTGCCTTTGGTGTGGTCACGCGGACCGTCCTTGCTGTGCGGTCCGTACAGCACTACCGGGTCTTCACTCAACGTGCCGTCGGCATCGACCAGCGCGCCCTTTGGCAATTTCTTGCCGCCGCGGCTTGCGACCAGCACCTTGCCTTCGGCGACGACCGAGGTTGCGAAATCGAGCACGATCGGATCCTGCCCCAGACGCGGTATGCCGACGCAATAAGGCGCAGTCGACAACCGCTTCTCGACGCCGCCATAGGGCGCCACCAAAAGCGAACCGGCGGCGTTGACGAAGTGCACCGACACCAGGCCTTCGGCGGCGGCCATCTCCGCCCAGTCGCCGACGCGGCCGATATGGCCGGCGTTGCGCAGTGCGATCGCGGCAAGGCCCGCCTTCTTGCATTTATCGATGCCGATCCGCACCGCCTGCGGCGTCACCGTCTGGCCGTAGCCGAACTTGCCGTCGATCACCGCGAGCGAGGGCGTATCGACCACGACCTCCGCGATCTGATCGGGAACCACCGAGCCCATTTTCTTCCAGCGGATATAGACCGGTACCCGGATCACGCCGTGGCTGTCATGGCCGGTGAGATTGGCTGTCGTGAGGTAGGTCGCGATGCGGCGGGCTTCTTCAGGCGAGGATTCCGAATGGGCAAACACCTCGGCAACGAAATCGATCAAATTGTTGACTTGGATGGTGACCATGTCCGGAATTCAGCCTTGTCTTACGTGTCCGGTCCGGCCGCATCCCGCGACAAACCGCACTCTCCCGCGCCGGATTTCACCACCGGCTTGGCGGCCACTTTGAGCGAAAAATCGCGTGCGTGTCTATGGCCTTAACCGCCTTCGAACGGCGATTGCGGTGATTTGTCTCCCGCTATGCATGGCGCCGGTAGCATCATGCAAATTTGTGCTCACTCGTCCGTCTCGCCGCTGTCATCGCCCGCCACTTCCATGGCTCCGAGGCTGCGTTCCAGCGCGCCCAGCATATCCTGCAACTCGGCGAGCTTGCGGGCGCCATAGCGGCTGGTGATCTCGGCGTAGATCGCCTCTGACGTCGGCGCCACCGCCTCGATCAGCTTCAGCCCCTTGGCGGAGATCGACACCACGGCACGGCGGAGATCCGCCTTCGCGGTGCGGCGTTCGATCAAATCGCGCGCTTCGAGGTCGCGCAGGATTCGCGACAGGCTCGGCCCCAGAAGAAAAGCGACACGCGCCAGTTCCGTGACCTCGATGGCGTCGACCGCGGTCAGTGCGCGCAGGATCCGCCATTGCTGTTCGGTCAGACCGTGGTTGCGCAAGGAGGGACGGAACTGCCGCATCACGGCTTCGCGTGCGCGCAGCAACGACATCGGCAGCGACCGCGAGAATTCGCGCATCGGCGCGCGCCGCGCGGACTCGGCGGCGTCCACGGCGGATTCCTTCTGCGATTTCTTCCGTGCCATCGCTTGAACCGTCCGTCAGCAGTGTCGGTTGCAGGGCATAAAGTTTTGCGGTGCAGCAAGCGTCAAATCAGTTTGATCGATTTCACTTAACATGTTAATCATCTCCCGGCACCACTTTTTCATCGAGCGCTTATGGCCCTTTCCGACCACGAAATCCACGAATGCGCAACGCGGCTGGACCATGCGGAGAAGACCCGCACGCAGATCCGGCAGATTTCGCTCGAGCATCCCGGCATCACCATTGCTGACGCCTACGCGATCCAGAAGGCGTGGGTCGCCATGAAGGTGGCACAGGGGCGCATCGTCAAAGGCCACAAGATCGGCCTGACCTCGAAGGCGATGCAGAGCGCGCTCAATATCGACGAGCCGGATTCCGGCGTCCTGCTCGACGACATGTTCTTTGCCGATGGCGGGCTGGTGCCATCAGACCGCTTCATCGCCACCCGCATCGAGGCTGAACTCGCGTTCGTGATGAAGACGCGGCTTTCCGGCCCCGACTGCACGATGTTCGACGTGCTCAACGCCACCGACTTCGTGGTGCCGGCGCTGGAGATCCTCGACACGCGGGTCGAGCGCGTCGATCCGCAGACCAAATCAACGCGAAAGATCTTCGACACCATCGCGGACAACGCGGCGAATGCCGGCATCGTACTCGGCGGCCGCCCGATCCGCCCGATGGATGCGGATTTGCGCTGGATCGGCGCGCTGTGTTTTCGCAACGGCCAGCTCGAGGAAACCGGGCTTGCCGCGGGCGTGCTCAATCATCCCGCGACAAGTGTCGCCTGGCTTGCCAACAAGATCGCGCCGAATGGCCTCGCGCTCGAAGCCGGTCAGATCGTGCTGGCGGGATCGTTCATCCGCCCGATCGAAACCCGCAAAGGCGACACGATCCAGGCCGATTATGGCCCCTACGGCTCGGTGAGCTGTTACTTCGCTTGATACAACAGGAAACGCTGGAGTACGGACATGCCGCATTTCACCATCGAATATTCCGCCAATCTCGATGCCCGCGTCGATATGGGCGCGATCGTGGAACTGGTACGCAAGGCCGCGGTTGAAACCGGCATCTTCCCGCTCGGTGGCATCCGCGTCCGCGCCATCAAATGCGAGCACTACGCGATCGCCGACGGTCGGCACAATTACGGCTTCCTCGACATGGTGCTGCGGCTCGGCGAAGGCCGCGACCTCGCCACCCGCAAGCAAGCCGGCGAGCATATCTTCAAGGCGCTCTCCGCCCATCTCGATCCCGCGTTCAAGGAAATGAAGTTCGCACTGTCGTTCGACATGCAGATCAACGACAAGGACACCAGCTGGAAGCGCAACAACATCCACGAAGCCCTAAAAGTGGAGACAGTCCATGGATAAGGTCACCCCAAAGGACGTGTTCGCGGCCAATCGCGACCGCGCAGCCCCCCTGCTCGCCAAACTAAAGGACGAGGGCATCGGGCACATGATCGACGGCAAGGTGGTGCCCTCGATCTCCGGCCAGACGTTTGAAACCAAATCTCCGGTCGACGGCGCGGTGCTGGCCTCCGTCGCGCGCGGCAATGTGGAAGACATCGACCGCGCCGCGACGGCGGCTTCGCAGGCCTTCAAATCCTGGCGCGACATGCCGGCCGCGACGCGGAAGAAATTGCTTCACCGGGTCGCCGATGCGATCGAGGACCGCGCCGACGATATTGCCGTGCTCGAATGTATCGATACCGGGCAAGCGCACCGCTTCATGGCCAAAGCCGCGATACGGGCGGCCGAAAACTTCCGCTTCTTTGCAGATAAATGCGCGGAAGCCCGCGACGGCCTCAGCACGCCGAGCGACGAGCACTGGAACATTTCGACCCGGGTGCCGATCGGCCCGGTCGGCGTCATCACGCCCTGGAATACGCCGTTCATGCTGTCGACCTGGAAGATCGCGCCGGCGCTGGCTGTCGGCTGCACGGTGGTCCACAAGCCCGCGGAATGGTCACCGGTGACGGCTGATCTCCTTGCAAAACTGGTCAAGCAGGCCGGCGTACCCGATGGCGTGCTCAACACCGTGCACGGCATCGGTGAGGAGGCCGGCAAGGCGCTGACCGAACACCCCGCGATCAAGGCGATCGGCTTTGTCGGCGAGAGTTCGACGGGTTCTGCAATCATGGCGCAGGGCGCGCCGACCTTGAAGCGCGTGCATTTTGAGCTCGGCGGCAAGAACCCCGTGATCGTGTTCGACGATGCGGATTTGGACCGCGCGCTTGATGCGGTCGTGTTCATGATCTACTCGCTCAACGGCGAACGCTGCACCTCGTCGAGCCGGCTGCTGGTCCAGCAGGGCATCGCGGAGAAATTCATCGAAAAGCTCACGGCGCGGGTGAAGGCGCTCAAGGTCGGCCATCCCCTCGACCCCGTGACCGAGATCGGGCCGCTGATCCACGAGCGGCATCTCGCAAAAGTTTGCAGTTATTTCGAGGTGGCGCAGAAAGACGGCGCGACCATTGCCGTCGGCGGCAAGCCGCATGACGGCCCCGGCGGCGGGCACTATGTGCAGCCGACGCTGGTCACCGGTGCGCATTCCAAAATGCGCGTTGCGCAGGAAGAAGTGTTCGGTCCGTTCCTGACCGTGATTCCCTTCAAGGACGAGGCCGACGCCGTCGCCATCGCCAATGGCGTGCAATATGGCCTTACCGGTTACGTCTGGACCGGCGACATGGGCCGTGCGCTCCGCGTGGCGGATGCGCTGGAGGCCGGCATGATCTGGCTCAACTCCGAAAACGTCCGCCATCTGCCGACACCGTTCGGCGGCATGAAATCATCCGGCATCGGCCGCGACGGCGGCGATTATTCGTTCGACTTCTACATGGAAACCAAACACGTCTCGCTGGCGCGCGGGACGCATAAGATTCAGAGATTGGGAGTTTAAATCACCGTCGTTCCGGGGCGCGAAGCGAACCTCAGGTTCGCAATTGCGAACCGGGGAACCTTGAGATTCCGGGTCTGGTCCTTCGGACCATCCCGGAATGACGAAGCCAAACCAGGGAATCACCATGCCCATTCCGCAACACGTATTCGATCCGCCGTTCAACATCATCCGCTCCAGCCACGCCGTGCTCGACGTGACGGATCTGAACGCCAGCAGCGATTTCTACGAAAAGACCGTCGGCCTCCACGTCGAGGACCGCGACGACAAAGCCGTATACCTGCGCGGCGCCGAGGAGCATCAGCATCACTCGCTGGTGCTGCGAAAGGCACAGGCGGCGGCCTGCAACCGGCTCGGCTTCAAGGTCGGCAATGACGCCGATCTCGACAAGGCGGCGAGCTTCTTCTCCGAGAACGGCGTTACCTACGCTTTCGCCGAGCAGCCGTTCCAGGGCCGCACGCTGCAATTCACCGATCCGTTCGGCTTCCAGATCGAATTGTACGCGTCGATGGACAAGCGCCCGCATCTGCTGCGGCGCTATGACCTCTACAAGGGTTGTCATCCGCAGCGGCTCGATCATTTCAACGTCTTCGCCGCCGAGGTCCAAGGCACCGTGGATTTCTATGCAAGGCTCGGTTTTCGGCTGACCGAATATGGCGAGGAGGACGGGCCGAACGGGCGCATCGCCGCCGCCTGGCTGCACCGCAAGGGCAATGTGCATGATTTCGCCATCACCAACGGCAAAGGCCCTCGCCTGCACCATTTTGCCTATTGGGTGCCCACCGCAATGAACATCCTGCATCTCTGCGACGTGATGGCTTCCTCTGGCTTCCTCAAGAACATCGAGCGCGGCCCCGGCCGCCACGGTATTTCGAATGCGTTTTTCCTCTATATCCGAGATCCCGACGGCCATCGCCTCGAGCTCTACACCAGCGATTATTTCACCGGCGACCATGATCACGAGCCGCTGCGCTGGTCGCTGAAGGACCCACGCCGGCAAACGCTGTGGGGCGCACCGGCGCCGCGCTCCTGGTTCGAGCAGGGCTCGCCGTTCGCCGGCCAAGCCGTGCGCGAACCGGCCTTTGTCGCCGACGTCACGATTGCGGATTAGGCCGAGCCGGACCGGGAGAGCGTCATGCACAAGCCACTGTTCCTCGCCACGCTGCTGTCCGGGATGCTTGCCATGACCTCACTCCACGCCGCCGAACTCAAGGTGATTGCCGGCGGCTCGATGACATCGGCGATGAACGCGATTGCCCCCGAGTTCGAGAAGGCGGCCGGTCACAAGCTGGTCATTCATTTCGACTCCACCCCCAACATCATTACGCGGATCAATTCGGGCACGCCCTTCGACGTGGTCATCGTGCCCGTCGACGTCTTTAAGGATGCCGCCGCAAAGGCGCGGTTTGCACCCGGGCCGACCGTTGATATCGCACGCGTCGGCTATGGCGTGATCGTGCGGGCGGGCGCACCGAAGCCGGACATCTCGACGCCGGACGCCTTCAAGAAGGCCCTGCTCGCGGCGCCTTCGATCGCGTTCCTGCCGTCGAGCGCGGCCGGCGCCTACATAACAAAAGTGTTCGAGCGTCTCAGCATCGCCGAGGAGATGAAAGCCAAGACCAAGGTGCAAGCTGCCCCCGCAGCGATCGCGCCGGCCGTCGCCAAGGGCGAAGCTGAACTCGGCGTGTTTCTGACCAACGTCCTGATCGGGTCTGGCGTCGAACTGGTCGGCCCCTTCCCGGGTGACCTGCAACAGGAACTGGTGTTCACTTCGGCAGTCGCTGCCGATACCAGGGAAGCCAACGCGGCAACGGCATTGATCGACTACCTCAAGTCGCCGGCCGCAACCGCCCTCATCAAAGCCGCCGGCATGACACCCGGTTAACAGGACATCTGCTGACAGGATATTTCATGACCTCACCTCGTCTCGCGACCTATTCGATCGGCGGCGTCACAAAGTACGGTGCCGTGACGGATGCCGGCATCGTCGATCTCTCGGCACGTTTCGGGAAAGAGTACCCGACGCTGCGCGAAGCCGTCGAAGCCGGCGCACTGATGAAGCTGGCCGACGATGCAGCGAAGCGTTCGGCGGATCACGCACTCGATGCAATCACATGGCAGCCGCCGATTCCGGCGCCGGAAAAGATCATCTGCATCGGCGTGAACTACCCGGACCGCAACGCCGAGTACAAGGACGGCCAGGACGCGCCGAAATATCCGAGCATGTTCATGCGGACGCCGCGCTCGTTCGTCGGGCACAACGCGCCGCTGGTCCGCCCGCGCGCGTCGGCGCAGCTCGACTACGAGGGCGAACTGGTGCTGGTGATCGGCACGGCCGGCCGCCACATCAAGGAGAGTGCGGCGCTTGATCACATCGCCGCCGTCACGCTCTGCAACGAAGGCACCATCCGCGACTGGGTGCGGCATGCGAAGTTCAACGTAACGCAAGGCAAGAATTTCGACTCGACCGGCAGCCTCGGCCCATGGATCGTGCCCTACACCAGTGAATCGCAGATCGCGGATGTCCATTTGACCACACGCGTCAACGGCGAGACGCGGCAGGACGACCGCACCTGCGCGGCTGATCTTCGGCTTCCGCTATCTCCTCAACTACATCTCGACCTTCACCACGCTGGTGCCCGGCGACGTCATCGTCACGGGAACGCCGACGGGAGCGGGCGCGCGGTTCGATCCGCCGCGCTATCTCAAGCCCGGCGACGTCATCGAGGTCGAGGCCGAAGGCGTTGGCATTTTGCGCAACGGCGTGGTCGACGAAGCCTGATAATCTCCTGCGTGAAATGGATGGTAACATGACTGCAACTTCCGGCGGCGAAGCAATCGTCAATGGCCTCGTCGCGCATGGCGTCGATACCGTGTTCGGCCTGCCCGGCGCGCAGATCTACGGCCTGTTCGACGCGTTTCATCAGGCGCAGTTGAAGGTGATCGGCGCGCGGCATGAGCAGGCCTGCGGCTACATGGCCTATGGCTATGCGCGATCGACCGGCAGACCGGGCGTATTCAGCGTGGTGCCCGGCCCCGGCGTGCTCAATGCCGGTGCGGCGCTGCTGACGGCGTTCGGCGGCAACGAGCCGGTGCTGTGCCTGACCGGCCAGGTGCCGACGGCGTTTCTCGGCAAGGGCCGCGGCCATCTGCACGAGATGCCGGACCAGCTGGCGACGCTGCGCACGTTTGTGAAATGGGCCGACAGAATCGAATATCCCGACGATGCACCGACAAAAGTCTCGCGCGCGTTCCAGGAAATGCTGTCGGGACGCCGCGGCCCGGTGTCGCTGGAAATGCCCTGGGACGTGTTCACCCAGCGCGCGCAGGTCGCGGGCTCAAAACCGTTCGATCCGTTCCCGGCCCCGCAGCCCGACCCTGACCGGATCAAGGCTGCGGCCGATCTCATCAAGGGCAGCAAGCGGCCGATGATTTTTGTCGGCAGTGGCGCGATCCATGCCCGCGAGGAAATCCTCGAACTCGCCGAAACGATCGACGCGCCCGTGGTGGCGTTCCGCAGCGGCCGCGGCATCGTCTCCAACGCGCATGAACTCGGGCTGACGATGGCGGCGGCCTATAAATTATGGCCGAGCACCGATTTGATGATCGGGATCGGCACGCGCATGGAGTTGCCGGCCTCCGGATTCCGATGGCCATATCAACCGCAGGGGTTGAAATCGGTTCGTATCGATATCGATCCGGCCGAAATGCGCCGTGTAACGACCGACGTTGCCGTCGTTGCCGATTCCAAAGCGGGCACCGCAGACCTCGCCGCCGCCGTGAAGAAGGCCGGCTACAGCAGGACCAGCGGAAGGCGTGCGGCAATCCGGGAAGCCGCCGCCGCGGCCCATCAGGAAATCCAGAAAATCCAGCCGCAGATGGCGTATCTGAACATTTTGCGCGAGGTGCTGCCGGCCAACGCCATCGTCACCGACGAGCTGTCGCAGGTCGGCTTCGCCTCCTGGTACGGCTTTCCGATCTACGAGCCGCGCACCTTCATCACCTCGGGCTATCAGGGCACGCTCGGCTCCGGCTTCCCGACCGCGCTCGGCGCCAAGGTCGCCCATCCCGATCGGCCGGTGGTCGCAATCACCGGCGACGGCGGTTTTATGTTCGGCGTGCAGGAATTGTCCACCGCGGTGCAGTTCAAGATCGGCGTGGTGACGCTGATCTTCAACAACAACGCCTATGGCAATGTGCGCCGCGACCAGCGCGAACGTTTTGACGGCCGCGTGGTGGCGTCCGACCTCGTCAATCCGGATTTCGTCAAGCTCGCGGAATCCTTTGGCGCAGGCGCCGCGCGTGTCACCTCGCCGGATCACTTTCGTCCCGCACTGGAAAAGGCGCTGGCCGATGGCGGGCCGTACGTGATTTCGGTGGAAGTGCCGACCGATTCCGAGGTCAGCCCGTGGGCGTTCATTCATCCGGCAAAGAACATCTAGAGCCAAGCCGAGACCAAAAATAGCGAAAACAACCCCATGCACCGTAGGGAATGGGTCTCGCAACATTCAAAAACACAAGATATAGCGTCGCTACTAGGTCTGCCGCGCCATAAAATTTCGTTGCACCCGGGACGCAGCGATCACCAGCAACCCGGCGCCGGCGACCGACCAGCACGCCACCGGCGCCCATTGCAGCAGCGGCGCGTATTCCGGCAGTTTTTGCAAACCGCCGGCGACCGCCGCCATCCGTGCGAAGGTCGCCAGCGCCAGCGCCGAAAATACCAGACCGACCACCTTGCCCTCGGCGCCGGTCTCGCCGATCGCCAGCGCCGCCGAGACCGCGCTCATCAGCATGCAGCCCCAGGCAGCACCCGCGACGAATTGCGCGGCAATCAGCATGTTGAGATTGCCGGCCAGCTCCGCACCGAACACGGCGAGCGCACCGAGCAGGCCGGCGGCGCCCATCACGATCAGCCCGCCGCGATGCTTGACCACGACGCTCGCCGGAAACATCGCGATGTTGAAGCCGATCCAGAACACCGGCATCAGCCACGGCAACTCATCGGGCTTGGCAAAGCGCAGGAAGAACGGCGCGCTGTTGATGGCAAAATGCAGCTGATAGCCGAGCGACAGGATCACCATCGACGCCGATAAAGAACATCGGGATTTGGCCAAGCGGCTTTACGGGCGGCGTCGGTTCGCTCGAAACCGGTGCCTGCTGCGCGACGCCGCGCTCGACCCGTGACAACGCCAGCGTGGTGATCAACAGGACCACGCCCGATATCAGGAAGGGAAGCCGCGGATCCTCGTTGCGCAGCACGATTCCGAGATAGGGCGAAGCCGCGCCCGCCAGGCCGTAACCCAGCATCGCCAGCGCCGACAGAAATGGAATCGTCGGCCGCGCACAATGCCTGCCCAATAAGGTGAGCGGCGGCGCGCGCAACGCCGACGACGTCACCACCCAGATCAGGATCAGCACGATGAACCACACCTGCGCACCCGGGCCCGTTCCGGCCACGAAGGGCAGCGCAACAAAGGCCGCGCAGGAAATTGCGGTCACGGTGCCGACGAAGACGCCGAGCCGGCCGACAAAGGGCGCAATCTTGTCGGCGGCAAGGCCCATCGCGGTATCGGTGATGGTGAAAATGGCCTGATCGAGCATCAGGATGAAGATGACGGCCGTCGGCGCGATCCCGACCTGTGCGGCGAGTTTTGGCAAATAGATGACGTAGGTCGTCCAGCCAAGCGTGAACACCAGTTGCAGCACGGCGAGGTAGAGGCCGACCCTGCCGGGGTTTGCGTCCGTCGTCATTCCGGCATACCTTATGGTTGTATTTCCTAGCGGAGCAATCATAGACTGGCGAGTACTTTAATGGAATGATAGCGCAATTCGATACGTTCCGATGCGAGCACTTTTTTTAGAACAAGATATTGGAGAGAAACAATGATTATTGATACGAACGATAGTTGCCTTGGTAAGGCGCAGCTTTTGAAGAACAAGAACGTAGACACGGTAGGTCGGTATTACAGAATGGCCACGCATCCCGAATGGGCCGTCACCAAAAACGAGGCGCAAGAGCTTTCAAAAAACAAGATCAAGCTCTTCTGCGTATTCGAAGATTTTGGTTTCGCGAACAAGCTCGTCTTGACGAAAAAGCAGGGAAAGACCGACGGAGCAAGCGCGCTTAATCAGGCCCAGACGATCGGGCAGCCGGCAGGCAGCGCCATTTATTTCGCTGTCGAGGGGCTGCCCAATGGATACAAAGCCGCCGACTTACCGGGTCTCAGAGATTACTTTTCCGGCGTCACCGAAGCGATCGCCGGCACCTACAAGCTTGGTGCTTATGGTGATGGCATCGTTTGCCAGACGTTGTTGGACGAGAGCATCTGTAAATATACTTGGTTGGCTGCGGCTTCGACATCGTTCGAGGGGACCAAGGAATTTATGAAAAGCTGGCGTTGGTCGGTGGCTCAGATGGGGCCTCTGGACATAACGACCGACGGCCTGAGCGTCGACATTAATGCCGGAAATGGTGATTTCGGCGCATTCGTTGTTCCGTATCCCTGAGTTGGAGCAACGAAGCAGCGAGGGGCCGATCGCTTCGAACTTGGTCGGCACAAGACTTTGCCGTGGCCCTTGCTTCAGCGCGCCTTGCGAAACGTCAGATTGATGCGCTCGCGGCCCATCAGGGCATGCTCGCCGTCGGCGAGCGGGGCTATGCCGTGAAAGAACAGCCGCGACGGCCCACCCCATACGACGACGTCGCCATGCGTCAACCGAAATTTTTGCGGCTTGTCACTGCGCTTCAGTCCGCCGAACAGGAAGGTCGCGGGGATTCCAAGCGACACCGAGACGATCGGCGCACCAAAGTCCTGTTCGTCTTTGTCTTGGTGCAGCGACATCCGGGCGCCCGGTTCGTAGCGGTTGATCAGGCAGGCATCCGGCGAAAAGCGTTTGAAGCTGGCTTCCGTCGCCGCCTCGCGCGCCAGTTCGCGAAACACGTCAGGCATCGCCGGCCACTTCTCGCCGGACTCAGGATCAGTGCCGTCATAACGATAACCGGTGCGATCGGTGACCCAGCCGGCATCGCCGCAATTGGTCATCGCGACCGACATCTGATGACCGCCTGGCGTGGACATGTGGCGGAACGGCGCCTGAGCTATGATCTCGCGTAGCGCCGGAATCAGTCTACTTTCAAAACGACTCGCAAAGCCACGCAGCAGCACGGCGCCATCGGCCATCGCTTCCCGCGACGGGCGCGCATCCGCAACCGTATCGAACAAATCCGCAGTCAATTTGCTTCGCACTCATTTCGCATCGTGAAAGATCACGCCGACGGTATGGCGGTGGCCGGAGCGGATCTGGCTGACGCCGTGGCGCAGATTAACGCGATAGAACCCACGCGTCCCCTGCACCGGGCGGTGATGCACAGCAAATGCCACCGCATCGCCTTGCGTCAGCGGCACCACTTCGGGCCGCGACTGCATCCGCGGCCGCTGCTCGGTCAGCACGAACTCGCCGCCGGTAAAATCGCGGCCGGGTTCCGAGAGCAGGATCGCGACCTGCAGCGGGAACACGTGCTCGCCATAGAGGTCCTGGTGCAGGCAGTTGTAGTCGCCGGCGCCGTATTGCAGCAGCAGCGGCGTCGGCCGCGCTTGTCCCGCGTCATGACAGCGCTTCAGGAACGCCTCGTGCGCCAGGGGGTAGCGGATGTCGATGCCCATGGTCTGGTTCCAGCGATTGGCGATGCCGGTCAGCCGCGTATACAGCGCCGGGCGCAGTTCGCCGATCAGGTCGGGCAACGGATAGGAGAAATACTTGTATTCGCCACGGCCAAAGCCGTGACGTCCCATCACGATCCGGCTGCGGAAGCGTGTGTCATCGGGATAGAGCGCTGCGAGTGTCCGGCATTCGTCTGGCGACAGCAGGCCCTTCAGAACCGCGCAGCCCTGCCCGTCGAGGTCGGCGGTTGCTTGCGTCCAGTCGATGGCGTCGACCCGGGCGGCGATGTCGGGAGATGGGCGGAGGTTGGTTTTTGCGGTGGCTCTCATGGGGGCAGTCTCTCAGACTGGGTCGCCTTGAGCCACCCGATTTCCGGCAACGAGTCGTCCCGTCATTGCGAGGAGCCCTTGCGACGAAGCAATCCATGCCACGGCAGTGCCGCGACCGCAGATCCCAAGCGCCTCGTCGAGGAAATCGCCGCATGGGAGCATGACCGCAATGCCAACCACGCCACGCCAAGGGCAATTCTCAACCAATGCCCGCATCAAACTCAAGCACCTCTACCCAGCACTCTGAATGTATCGGACTAGGCTGTGAACCCACAAATCTGCAGGGCCGACGCCACGCCAGACTCCGCTATGCCTCGACAGCCGACGTATGCTGCATAGCAGCGCAGCGATGCTACGTGCCAACAAGAGACGTGTGCGCTCGGCTGACGATCTGTCCGCTTCAACCGGAAGCCGACATTTATGTGGCACTCGGTTTGCGGGCACGCCTGATCTGCGTTGGCGGTCGCCGATAAACCTCAGCGAACACCGTATTGAATCGCCGCAAGCTACCGAAGCCTGCGCGCACGGCGATCTCCGACATCGTGAGATCGGTCTCGTCCAGAAACCGCTTCGCCCGCTGCACGCGTGTCGTCAGGGCGACCTGAACCGGGCTTGCACCGAGGTGCATCTGGAAGAGCCGGGACAAATGTCTCGAACCGATCCCGAGACGATCGGCCAAAGTCTCGACACTGCCGTTATCAAGTGCACCGTCCGCGATGAGCCGGAGCGCACGTTCGACAGTGGTGCGTGTTCCCTTCCATGCAGGCGAGAAAGGAGCAGCCTCCGGCCTGCACCTCAGACACGGTCGGAAACCCGCAAGTTCGGCCGCCGCTGCCGACGGATAGAACATTACGTTGGCCGCCTTGGCAGGGCGCACCGGACAGACAGGGCGGCAGTAGATACGTGTCGTGCGAACGCCAGAAAAGAATAGGCCGTCGAAGCGACGATCCCGCCCAACGCGTGCCCGTTCGCATTCTTCGATATCGAGCATTGAGTTCCTCGAGGATAGCCGACGACGAAGTCCGATTCCGGCGAGCGCACAGAGTGCCCCTTCTGGTATGTAGATGTCCAGGAACACGGGAGCCGCGGATGAGCAACGTTCTGGACAATCCGGTATCCAACAACAAGAGGAATTGAGGGATGCGCGTTCTCATCGTTGGCGCCGGGGCCATTGGCGGATATTTCGGCGGCAAGATGCTGCAAGCCGGCCGCGACATCACCTTTCTGGTGCGGCCGCGCCGTGCCTCGGAGCTTGCCGCCGCAGGCCTCGTGATCAAAAGCCCGAACGGCGACGCAACGCTAAAGGATCCGCCTGTCGTCCAGGCCGACACCATCAAGGACAAGTTTGACGTCGTGCTGTTGAGTTGCAAGGCTTACGACCTGGACGATGCGATCAAGTCGTTCGCGCCGGCAGTAGGCGAGAGGACCGCGATCATCCCGCTGCTCAACGGTATGCGTCATCTGGATGTTCTCGACAAAAAATTTGGCGCGAGCCACGTGCTCGGAGGGCTCTGCCTGACTGCGGTGACACTGAACGAGAAGCGCGAAGTGGTCCAGCTGGGCCCGGTGCAGTCGCTTGGTTTCGGCGAGCGCGACGGCAAAATGTCAGACCGGGTTCGTGCCATCGCGGACGTCGTCGGAAGCGGCAATTTCGGCGGCGCGGCGAGCGAGACCGTCCTGCAGGACATGTGGGAGAAATGGGTCTTCCTCGCGTCGATCGCGGCCTCGACCAGCCTGATGCGCGCCCCGATCGGCATGATCCTGGCGGCGCCCGGCGGCAAGGATTTCCTGCTTGGCATTCTCGACGAATGCAGGGCGGTCGCGACCGCGGAAGGCTATCCGCCCCGCGCGCCCGCGCTGGAACGCGCGACAGGGATGTTCACCACGGAAGGCTCGCCGCTCACCGCATCGATGTTCCGCGACATCAAGGCGGGCCAACCGGTCGAAGCCGATCATGTGATTGGCGACCTGATTGCGCGCGCTGACACCGCAAAAGTTCCGGTGCCCCGGCTGCGCACGGCCTACACGCATCTGAAGGCCTACGAGCAAACGCGCGGTTGATCGCGCATACGGCGCGTACTTGGCAAGTCGTCGCCCTGCCCTCAAATCAGGACACCCAACTCTGCAGATCCCCGACCTTCGACAATCGCGATTTCAGGGCTGGTCCGTCGTTTGGGTCGCGTTTGTAATCGCGGTTTTCGGATGGGGTGTCGGATTTTATGGTCCGGGAGTGCTCTTGCTGACGTTGCACGCCTCCAAGGGCTGGCCGGTCGCAATGATCTCCAGCGCGATCACTGCGCACTTCCTGATCGGGGCAGCACTGATTGTGTACTTACCCGAAGCTCACAGATCAATTGGGTTGGCGCAGACAACGATCATCGGCGCGGTTCTCGCAGGTGCAGGGATCGTGGCCTGGTCGGTCGCGTCAGCTCCGTGGCAATTGTTCGTGGCGGCAGCGATCTCGGGGAGTGGTTGGGCAGCGACGAGCGGTGCGGCGATCAACGCGATGGTCGCTCCATGGTTCGATCGAGATCGACCAAAGGCCATCGGCTTGGCATTCAACGGCGCAAGCATCGGCGGCGTCATGTTTCCGCCCTTGCTTATTTTGCTGATCGCCAAGATTGGCGTTGAGGCGGCGGCGGTCGCGGTAGGTATCGCCATGCCGCTGGTCATAATACCTCTTTCGATTTTTTACCTGCGCCGTGATCCGAAAGGACTCGGTCTGGCGCCCGACGGACTGCTTATCGACAGCAAGCCCCACGTCGCTACCCCATCAACGCGTAGTCCTCGCAAAGACCTCATCAAGACCAAGGGTTTCATGACACTTTCAGTGGCCTTCGCGTTGGCCCTATTCGCTCAAGTCGGACTGCTAACGCACTTGCTGACCCGAATATCCCCATTGCTCGGCGAGAACGGGGCTGCCGCTGCAGTCAGTATGGTGACGACATCTGCTGTTTTGGGCCGCACTCTGCTAGGCTGGACGATCGGAGGCCGTGATCGCCGCCTGGCTGCATCCGCGAACTTTCTCCTCCAAAGCGTCGGCGTTGCATTGATGATCGTCTCAGATGCGCCCACGGTTGTACTGGTTGGTTGCGTGCTGTTTGGTCTCGGCGTCGGTAACGTGGTTTCCCTTCCCCCGCTTATCGCGCAACATGAGTTTCGTGCGGCCGACGTCGGTACGGTCGTCGCGCTCGTGGTGGCGTTCAATCAAGCTGTCTTTGCGTTGGCTCCTGCTGTCCTCGGCGCGCTTCGTGACATTTCGACGAGCTACGTGGTGCCGTTCGCCTTGGCCGCGGCAATGCAAATCGTAGCCGCGTTGATTGTGCTCATAAGGCCTCCGCGTCGCGACCCAATATGACAAACTCGCAGCCAACTATCTGGCGTTCGTCAAACTCGCGTCAATCCGAGTTTGGCTGCGCGCTAGTGAGTCCACGCCCTAGGCAGAGCGGCCGACAGCATCCACATAACTGACGCTGGTGGCTATGGGTCCCGGCCTCAAGGCCGGGACGACAGTTCAGCCCAGCACCGGCATCGTGATCACATCATAGCCGTGGCTGATCTTCCGCTTCAGCACGGGATCCTCAAGCTCGAACTCAAACCTGCTCGCAGGCCGAATACCGCCTTTGGCGGCAAACGTACCGCCGAACATCGCACAGCCGTCCGGCAAACCTTTGCCGCCAAACCCGCGCGCGATCAGATCCTTGACCGGCAGCATGTGATCGAGCGTGCCTTCCTGGTAGAGCACCCGTTCGCCGCCGATATGCGCCCAGGCGCGCAGGATCATCTGGTCCCAGTGGCCGATCACGTCCTCCAGTTCCCACAGCACGGACGCGACAGGCTTGTCGCACATCTGTTTGGAGACCGTGACGCTGTAGGCTTCCACCTTGCGGTCGGTATGGTCGGAACCGCAGCCGACGAAGATGCGGCCCTGCCAGCCGATCAGCACGAACTCGACCTCGCCGCTGGAATCGCCGCCGGAAACTTCGATGCGGTCGGCCTGGGTAATCCGCACCGCCGAGCATCGGTAATAGATCGGCGTCGAGGCCGGCCGCGCGATGCCGATCGCTTCGAGTTCCGCGATATGCTTGTCGCGCGCCACCGGATCGCGGCCGGTCCAGCCGGCAATCACGGCCTGGTCGATCGCAAGCGTCAGCGGCGTCGGCGCGCCCTTGTCTTCGACGGTGAAAGTCAGGTCATGCACGGATGATGTTCTCCATTCCGGCCGCAAGTTCGAAAATGCAGCGATCCCGTCCGCCGGCGGCGGCCAGCATCAGCCCGACCGGCACCTCGCCCTCACGATGCGCCGGCAGCGAGATCGCGCAGCCATCGAGCATGTTGATCAGCGTGCAGTTGCGCAGCGCACGCAGGTTTTGCGTGGCGAACGCCTTGTCGTCGGCGAGGTCGGCGATAACAGGCGGCGTATTGGCCGTGGTCGGCAGCACCAGCGCGTCATAAGGCGCGATGCGGGCTTCGGTGTGCGCGATGAACGATTTTCTGGCGCCGAGCAGATCGATGTAATCGGCCGCGCTCATGCCTTCGCCACGCAGGATGCGGGTGTAGACGCGGGGATCGTAGACGTCGCCCTTGCTCACGATCAGATAGCGGTGCCAGGCAAAGCTTTCCGACGCCGCAAAACCGCCCTTGGCGTTCATGGCGCCGACGTCGAGGAATTCCGGCACCTCGATCCGCTCGATCAGCGCGCCCTGGCGCGACAGCGTCGCCAATGCGCGTTCGAACGTGCTTGCCACTTCATCATCGAGGTCGTCGAGCGCCACCGTGGTCGGCACCGCCAGCCGCATGCCCTTGACGGGGCGCGCCTGTATCGGCAGCTCCGGTTCGTCGGCCAGCACGGCGTCCATCGTCGCGCAGCACTGTACGGTGCGCGCCAGCGGTCCAAAACTGTCTAGCGAGGATGACAGCGGCACGCCGCCGTCGAGCGGCACGCGGCGCTGCGTCGGCTTGAAACCGACGATACCGTTGAAGGCCGCCGGAATCCGGCAGGAGCCGCCGGTGTCGGTGCCGAGCGCGCCATGGGCCATGCCGTCGGCAACCGAAACCGCAGCCCCCGCGGACGAGCCGCCGGGCACGTGGCCAACGCTGCGGTTCCAGGTGCCCTTCGGCGTACCGTAATGCGGATTGATGCCGATGCCGGAATAGGCGAACTCGGTCATGTTGGTGCGGCCGATGACGATGAAGCCGGCGCGCCGCAGCCGCGCCACCACAGGCGCATCGGCGTCCGCCGGCGTGCAATCTTCCTCCAGCGCGCGCGAGCCGGCGCGGGTGACCTGCCCCTTGATGTCAAAGAGATCCTTGATCGAGACCGGGATGCCGGCAAACGGCGACGGCGCCGCATGGGCCTTGCGCAGCCGGTCCATCGCATCCGCCGCGCCGAGCGCGCCCTCCTTGTCGACATGGATGAAGGCGCGCTCGCCCTCGCCCGACGGATCGGCAATTTTGGACAGGCATTCCTCGACCAGCTTGCGGGCGGAGGTGCGCCCGCTGTCGAGATCGGCGGCGAGTGAGGCAAGTGTCGGGGTGTTCGGCATGGTGTTCTCTTTGCCTCCTTGGGCGCCGTTACTTGTCGTCCGAACCGGGCTCGATGTCGAGATCGAGCAGCGCCGAGCTTAACGATTTGCCGTGAGCGTCGAGCGCCAGCGACCGCGTCACACCGCCGCCGAGCGCCTCTGTCATGACGAAATTGAGCGCCGCCAGCTTGGGCAATTCATAGCGAACTACCACGCCCTCGACAATTCCGGCAAAATGCGCCTTCACCCGCTCGCTGGTAACCTGCGCCAGCAGCAATGGATAATGCTTCGCATCGTAGGCGATCACCGAGATATTCGAAATATTGCCCTTGTCGCCGGTGCGGGAATGGGCGATCTCGCGCAGCTTCACCTTATGCTCCCACGAAACGAACTTGCGGCTTCGCCAATGCGCGCGGCAGCAATACCGATGCAACAGCCACCACGTCGCGCGCCGACTTCCACGCGCCACCGCCGGCGGCCGGCCCGTTGGTGTAGAGCGTTTCGACCTCGTTGCCGATCCTGACCGCCTCGCGCAGATTTTCGGTGCGCCCGCTGACGCGAACACGCACCTCATAGGGCTCATTGGCGCGCGCGGAGACTTCTGCGCCATGCAGCGCGTCAACGCCGACCAATTCAAAACGCAATTCGCTGGCGGTAACGCCTGTCAGCTTCAACCGTTCGCGCACGATCTCCAGCGCCAGCCGTCCGCGCGCCAGTGCGCCCGGGCCGGCATAGGAGATTTGTCCCTCGCCGATATAAGAGTCGACATAGCCGACCGAGACTTTCAGCGTATCGGTACGCTTCGCGCCGCGGCCGCCGCTGACCCGCACACGATCCGGGCCGATCTCCTCTACGCTCACCTGCGAAAAATCCGCCACCACGTCCGGCTGAAAATACTGCCTGGGGTCGTGGACCTCGTAGAGCAATTGTTCCTTGCAGGTCTGCGCCGTCACCGCGCCGCCGGAGCCCAAGACCTTGGTGATGACGAGGCTGCCGTCCTCGCCGACTTCGCCGATCGGAAAACCGAGCCGCGCCAGATCGGGCACGTCCTTGTAGCCGGGGTCGGCAAAATAGCCGCCGGTGACCTGCCCGGCACATTCCAGCAGATGGCCGGCGACGGTGCCCTGCCCGAGCAGGTTCCAGTCATCCATCGCCCAGCCAAAGGCGTGGATCATCGGCGCCAGGAACAGCGCCGGATCCGACGCGCGGCCGGTAATGACAATATCGGCGCCGGCGGAGAGCGCCTCGGCCATCGGTTCCGCGCCGAGATAGGCATTGGCCGACAACAGGCGGTTGCCGAGCTGCCTGATGCTGCCGTCGAATTCCATGATCGGCAGATCGCTATCCTTGCAGGCATCGAGCACGTCGTCGCCGACAATGGCGGCGATTTTCAGCGACGGGAGTCCGAGCGATTTCGCGATCTCGGCGGTCCGGCGCGCCGCGGCCTCGGGGTTGGCCGCGCCCATGTTGGTGACGATCTTGAAGCCCTTGGCTGCGCAAAGCGGCAGCACCGCGCGCATCCGCTCCTCCAGCAGCGGATCGTAGCCGCCTTCCGGATTCTTCATCCGCGCCTGCTGGGCCAGCGCGACCGTGCGTTCGCCCAGACATTCGAACACCAGATACTGAATGTCGCCCTTTTCGGCGAGTTCGACCGCGGGCTCGATGCGATCGCCCGAATAGCCGGCACCGGATCCTATTCGAATGGTTCGCACGTCGTCTCCAAGGGGATCGCGAGCAGGGATCGCGGAAACATTCCGCGCAGCGCAATGGCAAATACCCTAGCGCGGGAAATCGCTGGCATACAAGCGCTGTTGGCTTGGTGGAATGCGGCCATGCGGCGCCGACGCTGGACCGTTGACGGGGAATAGTCGAATGTCGCATCAAGATCGCAATCAGCGGGCTCAAGCCCGACCCCAGGGAGGAATGCCTGACATGGCGGAGCCAGCGCGCGCGAAACCGAAACCGACGCCGGAAACCCAGCATTTCTGGGACGGGACCGCGGCCGGCGAGTTGCGGCTGCAGCGTTGCGACGCCTGCGCCAATGTCTATTTTCCGCCGCGCCCGTTCTGCCCGTCCTGCGCCTGCCGAAAAGTCAGCGTGTTCAAGGCCAGCGGCAAGGGCACGCTCTACAGCTACGTCATCAACCATCGCCCGGCCGCGCCCGGCTTCACCCCGCCTTACGCGATCGCCGTCGTCGAACTCGACGAAGGTCCGCGCATGATGAGCAACATCATCGATTGCCCGCAGACGCCGGAGGCGCTCGAACTCGACATGAAGCTCGAAGTCGCCTTCGAAAAACTCGACGACAAGATCACCCTTCCTTTGTTCCGTCCGGCGAAGGGCTAGCATCATGCGCAGGAACCAGGTCGCCGTCGTCGGCGCTGCCGAGACCACTGAACTCGGCGTCATTCCGAACGTGTCGCAGATCCAGTTGCACGCCGATGCGGCACTCAACGCCATCGCCGATGCCGGACTAAAACTGTCCGACATCGACGGGATCGCCACCGCCGTGGAAACCCCGCAGCAGATCGCCCATTACCTCGGCATCAAGCCTACCTGGGTGGACGGCACTTCCGTCGGCGGCTGTTCGTTCATGCTGCATGTCCGCCATGCCGCAGCCGCGATCGAGGCCGGGCTTTGCAAGACCGTGCTGATCACGCATGCCGAGAGCGGCAAGTCGATGATCGGCAAGCTGCCGCGCTCGACGGCGCCCGACAGCCTCAATGGCCAGTTCGAATCTCCGTTCGGCGTCTACGGCCCGCCCAGCATGTTTCCGATTCCGGTGCTGCGCTACATGAAGACCCATGGCATCACCCATGAGCAGATCGCCATGGTCGCGGTGGTGCAGCGCGAA
Source organism: uncultured Alphaproteobacteria bacterium (assembly GCA_963802535.1). Lineage (GTDB taxonomy): Bacteria > Pseudomonadota > Alphaproteobacteria > Rhizobiales > Xanthobacteraceae > Bradyrhizobium. The sequence goes on from CAWDJI010000004.1 coordinate 534,443, forward strand.
TGGGCCGCGAAGAACCCGCGCGCCACCATGAAGGATCCGATCACGGTCGCGGACGTCCTCAACTCGCGGATGATCGCCTATCCGTTCCGCATCCTGCAATGCTGCCTCGTCACCGACGGCGGCGGCGCGCTGATCCTGACCTCGGCCGACCGCGCAAAAGATTTTCCGCGGAAGCCGGTCTATATCCTCGGCACCGGCGAGAGCGTGGAAACGCCGATGGTCAGCCAGATGGAGACGTTCAATTCCTCGCGCGCCTTCAAGACCGCGGGACCTCTCGCGTTCAAGGAGGCCGGCATCGCCCACAAGGACGTCGACCATCTCATGATCTACGACGCCTTTGCGCATCTGCCGCTCTACGGCCTCGGCGATCTCGGCTTCATGCCGCATGAAGAGACCGGCAAGTTCGTCGCCGACGGCCACACCAGGCCCGGCGGCAAGCTGCCGCTCAACACCAATGGCGGCGGCTTGAGCTACATGCATTCCGGCATGTACGGCATGTATGCGCTACAGGAGAGCGTGCGGCAAATGCGCGGCATCGCACCGGCCCAGGTCAAGGACGCCAGGATTTCGGTTTGTCACGGCGTCGGCGGCATGTTCGCGGCGTCAGGCACGATCATTTTTACGAACGAGCGATAACCACAGCCGTCATTCCGGGATGGTCCGAAGGACCAGACCCGGAATCTCGAGATTCTCAGATGTGCAATTGCACAACATAGTTCGATGCTGCGCATCGCCCCGGAATGACGGACAACAACCGGAGAAACCACCATGGCCAAATCACTGCAAGACAAAGTCATCATCGTCACCGGCGCAGGCCGCGGCATCGGCCGCGAGATCGCGCTGCTCTGTGCGGCCGAGGGAGCAAAAGTCGTGGTCAACGATCCCGGCGGCGCCGCCGATGGTGCGGGCTCCAGCGCCACGCCGGCCGAGGAAGTGGTCGAGGAAATCAGGAAGCGCGGCGGCACTGCGGTCGCCAATTTCGAATCGGTGGCGGAAGCGATCCCCGCCAGCAAAATCGTGAAGACCGCGACCGATCATTTCGGCCGGCTCGACGGCGTAGTGAACAATGCCGGCATTTTGCGCGACATGATCTTCCACAAGATGAGCGTGGAAGCCTTCGAGTCCGTCATCAAGGTGCATCTGATGGGCTCGTTCTATGTCAGCCACGCCGCGGCCCGGCTGTTCCGCGAACAGGAGAGCGGCTCGTTTGTGCACTTCACCTCGACCTCGGGCCTGATCGGCAATTTCGGCCAGGCCAATTACGCCGCCGCCAAGCTCGGCATCGTCGGCCTGTCGAAGTCGATCGCGCTCGACATGGGCCGCTTCAACGTGCGCTCGAATTGCGTCTCGCCATTCGCCTGGACCCGCATGATCGGCACCATCCCGACCGAGACCGAGGCCGAGAAGGCGCGGGTGGCGAAAATCCAGCAGATGGGACCGGAAAAGATCGCGCCGGTCTGCGCGCATCTGCTCTCAGACGCCGCCAAGGACGTCACCGGACAGATTTTTGGCGTGCGCATGAACGAGATCTTCCTGTTCGGCCAGCATCGTCCGGTGCGTTCGGTTCACCGCAGCGAAGGCTGGACGCCTCAGACCATCGCCGAGCACGGCATGCCGGCGCTGAAGGGATCATTCTCCAAGCTCGACCGCTCGGCGGATGTTTTTACCTGGGATCCGATTTAAGGGGGCGAATAGGGAGTGGCGAATAGCGAATAGGGTGATTTCTATTCGCTACTCGCCATTCGCCATTCGCCATTCGCGCCTTTCCTCACCCGCTATTCCTCAACCCCGCCGAAATACCGTTGATCGTGATTTGAATCCCGCGCAGCACCTGCTCGTCGGGATTCTGCGCGCGGTGCTCCTTCAAGAGCTCGACCTGCACGTGGTTGAGCGGATCGAGATAGGGAAAACGGTTGCGGATCGAGCGTTCCAGCAGCGGATTGCCCTGCAACAGGCGCTCCTGTTCCATGATCTTCAGCAGCAAGTCGATGCAGCTGTGGTACTCGCGGCGAATGGTGCCAAAAATATTCTCGCGCAAGGCCACGTCGGGCACAAGTTCGGCATAGCGCGAGGCGATGGCGATCGAACTTTTTGCCAGCACCATGTCCATGTTCGACAGCAGCATGCGGAAGAACGGCCATTCGCGATAGAGCTCCTGCAGGAACGGCATGCCCTGCTCCGGATGCTCCGCGATCCAGGTCTCCACGGCGCTGGCAAAGCCATACCAGCCCGGCAGCATCAAGCCGGCACTGCGCCCAGCTGAACACCCACGGGATCGCCCGCAGATCCTCGATCTCCCGGGTTTTCTTGCGTGAGGCCGGGCGGCTGCCGATGTTCAGCGTAGCGATCTCGGTGATGACGGTGGAGCCCCAGAAATAATCGGCAAAGCCCGGGGTTTCATAGACCAGCCCGCGATAGGCTTTGAAGGCCAGCGCCGACAGTTCTTCCATCGCTCTCAGATATTCCGGCCGCGGCGCGCTGTGCTTGGGCTGCAGCAGGCTCGCCTCCAGCGTGGCGGCTGCCAAAATTTCCAGATTGTTGCGGCCGACTTCGGCGTTGGAATATTTGCTGGAGATGATCTCGCCCTGTTCGGTGATGCGGATCTGGCCGTTCACCGCGCCGCCCGGCTGCGCGATGATCGCGTCATAGCTCGGCCCACCGCCGCGACCGACCGAACCGCCGCGGCCGTGAAATAGCCGGAGGCGCACGTGGTGGCGTTCGAACACTTCGACGAGCCCGATCTCGGCCTTGTAGAGCTCCCAGCCCGAAGTAACAAAACCGCCATCCTTGTTGCTGTCGGAATAGCCGAGCATGACTTCCTGCACGCTGCCGCGGCTGTCGACCAGCTTGCGGTAGTCGTGGATCGACAACATGCGGTCCATGATGCCGCTGGAGGCCTGCAAATCCTCGATGGTCTCGAACAGCGGCACGATGTTGATCGCGCTGCGGCCGGAGGGATGGATGAGGCCGGCCTCCTTCAGCAGCAGCGCGACCTCCAGCATGTCGGACATCCCCTTGCACATCGAGATGATGCATTGGGGAATGGCGGCCGACCCGTAACGGGCATGGGCGTCCGCGGCGGCATGGAACAGTGCGAGTTCGCCGGCGGTTTCCTCGCTGTATTTGACAAAGGCTGATGTCAGCGGCCGCGCATTGCGCAGTTCGGCTACCAAAAGCGCGACCCGCGCCTCCTCGGTCAGCGCGAGATAGGACATGCCGGGCATCGCCGCGTCGATCAATTCCGCGACCGTGCGCTCATGCACCGCCGAATTTTGCCGGATGTCGAGACTTGCGAGGTGGAAACCAAAGCAATCCACGGCCCGGCGCAACAGCCGCAGCCGCCCGCGCGCGATCACGCCGGAATTGTTCGAGATCAGCGAGCGGTAGAGAATATCGAGATCGGCCTTGAATTCCCCGACATTGGCGTAAGGCTCGGCCTCGCCGACCGCCGCGCGGGTGGTTTCGACCTCGAGCCGTGCCGCGGTCGCCGTCAGCCGCGCAAAGATGCCGGATACCGCGAGGCGATAGGGCTCGCCGCTGCGATGCGGCGACTTGTCCGGCGAACGCTCGGCGAGTGCGCGCAGATCCTTGGAGACATCGGCCAGATGCGCCGCCAGCGACAATTCGGCGCCGAGCGCGTGCAGTTCTTCCAGATAGAATCGCAGCACCCGGCTCGATTGCAGTTTCAGCGTGCCGCGCATGACGTCGGCGGTCACGAACGGGTTGCCGTCGCGGTCGCCGCCGATCCAGCTTCCCATCTTGAGGAACGAGGCCAGTTCGGCGCGGCCGCTCTCGCCTTCGCTCAGCCGGTCCTCCAGCATGCAATGCAGCCGCGGGACTTCGCGCAGGAAGGTGTAGTCGTAGAACGACAGGCCGTTGGCGACCTCATCGAGCACGGTGAGCTTGGTCCGGCGCAACAGATTGGTCTTCCACAGCGTCAGCACCGCACGGCGCAACTGCTCGTCGCTGGCCTCGGCCTCCTCGGGCGTGAGCTGCACGCGTTCCTTCCGGTCGAGCAGCGCTGCGATCTCCATCTCGCGGTCGATCGTGCTCTTGCGGCGGACCTCGGTCGGATGCGCGGTCAGGACAGGACTGACCTCGGCGGTCTCGAAAAACTTGCGCAATTCAGCCGCGCTGATCCCGGCGTCCCGCGCGTGCGTCAGCGTCTGCGCCAGCACGCGCGGCACCCCGCCCGCCCCGCTGCGCGCCCGCATCTGCCGGATGTTATTCTGATCCTCGGCGATGTTGGCAAGATGCGAGAAATAGCTGAAGGCGCGCACGATCCGCAGGGTCTGGCTGATCGACATGCTGTCGAGGATCAGCTCGAGCTCGCGCCGCGCCGGCTGGTCGTCGTCGCGGTGGAACCGGATCGAGGTCTGCCGGATGCGCTCGACCAGGTCGAACACGTCGGCGCCCTCCTGGTCGCGCACGGTGTCGCCGAGAATGCGCCCGAGCAGCCTGATATCGGTCCGCAGCCGGGCATCCTCGGCGTCTTCGACGCGGTTGGCGCGGATTTCGGTCTCGGAAGGCATGGTCTGGGGCGACATGGCTGGCTACTCCAGAGGCTTGCCCGGCAAGATCTGGAGTGTGCAAGTTTTTTGCCGCAGTGCAAGATAAAGATGGCGGCGGCGCACTTTGTCGCCCTCCTCTCGTCGTCCCCGCGAACGCGGGGGCCCATAGCCACGGGCCATGGGGCTTACGAAAGGTGTCTCTCATCGTGCCCGAAGGAGAGGACACGGCGTATGGGTTCCTGCTTTCGCAGGAACGACGGCTACTAAATCCTCCGTCCCGCCCGCTCCCAATAGGGGTCGCGCAGGCGGCGCTTGAAGATCTTGCCGGAATCTTCCCGCGGCAGATTGGCCTGGATTTCGACGTGCTTGGGCACCTTGTAGTCGGCCAATGAGGTCTTGAGCTGGGCGCGGACGGCGGCGATATCGAGCGTGACGCCGGGCTGCGGCTCCACCACCGCCATCAATGCCTCGCCGAATTCTTCGTCGGGAATGCCGAACACCGCGCAGTCATGGACGCCGGGAACGGCATGCAGCGCCGCCTCGATTTCGGCCGGATAGATGTTGACGCCGCCCGAGATCACCATGTCGCGCTTGCGGTCGCAGATGAAGACGTAGCCGTCTTCATCGATATAGCCGACGTCGCCGGAGGTGATAAAACCTTCGCGGTCGATCTCGGAGCGCTTCTCCGCCTTGTTGTGGTAGGTGAAATCCGGATTGTCTGCGATGCGCGAATAGATTTCGCCGATCTCGCCCGTCGGCAGCACGCCCCCGTCATCGCCGATGAAGCGCAGTTCGGCACCCGGCGATATCTTGCCGACGGTGCCGGGTTTTTTCAGCGCGTCCTCGGAATTGGCGAAGGTGACTGCACCCGATTCGGTGGAGCCGTAAAACTCATAGATCACCGGCCCCCACCATTCGATCATCGCGCGCTTGACGTCTGCCGGGCACGGTGCGGCCGCGTGAATGATATGCCGCAGCGAGGACATGTCGTATTTCCGGCGGACTTCCTCCGGCAGCTTCATCAGGCGGATGAACATGGTCGGCACCATGAAGATGGTGTCGATCCTCTCGCGCTCGATAATGCGCAAAAACTCTTCCGGCTCGAAGCGCGGCATCAGCACCAGCGCGCCGCCAAGGCGTCCGGCGCGCAGGCCGAACGAATTCGGCGCCGAGTGATACAGCGGCCCCGGCAGGATCGTACGCGCGCCAGGCTTCAGGCCGTAAATCATGCCCCGCATCCGTTCCGCGTTGGCGCTCTGCTCCGGCGTGGGCGCAAATCGGCGCACGCCCTTGGGATGGCCCGTGGTGCCGGACGTGTAGATCATGTTCTGCGGTTGCGGCACCACCGGTCCGTCATAGCGCGCGTGCTGCGTGAGCCAGGACTTCGAAATCGATCGCGAAATCCGGCGTCGCGAGATGATCGGGATTGATCTTGTAGTTGGACAGGATCTCCGGTGGCGTCGGGACGCTGAGCGCGGTGACGCCTGATGGAATCGCCTCGCGCAGCTGATGCAGCATGTCGGCATGCGCGATCAGCACCGAGGTGCCGGAATCCTTCAGCACGTAATTGATCTCTTCCGGCTTGAAGTGCCAGTTGACGGGCACGCCATAGGCCCCTAGCCGCATCGCGGCATAGGCCGCCTCGATGAAGGCGATGTCGTTGCGCATCAGCATGCAGACGCTGTCGCCGGGCTTGACGCCGAGTTGGTGCAGTCCGCTGGCGATGCGATCGGCGCGCTCGGCGACGTCAGCATGGTCGCGGCGGCGCTCGCCGCTGATGATGCCGTTGAAGGGGGATGAGGTCATTGTCGTTGTCCGATCTCTCACTGTCATTCCGGGGCGTGCGCAGCACGAACCCGGAATCTCGAGATTCCGGGTCTGGTCCTTCGGACCATCCCGGAATGACGGCGACTATCCCGCATCCGAAAATCTTGGCGCGCGCTTTTCCAGATTGGCGCGCACGGCTTCCTGCTGGTTCGGCCGTGCCCATCAGTTTCATCTGCTCGACGGATTCGGCGAGCAGCGCCGGGCCGGGATCGACGGACAGATTGTTGAGCATGCGCTTGGCGGCGCGGATCGCGTCGGGGCTCTTGCCGGCGATTTCGCGCGCGACCTCGAAGGCCGCCGCGCGCGGGTCGTCGCAGATCCGTGTCGCCAGGCCGTAGCTCATCGCTTCCTGCGCCGAGAAGATGCGCCCGGTGTAGGTCAGATCGCGCAAAATATCGTCGCGCACGAGGCTTGCGAGGATCGGCGTGCCCGCCATGTCGGGCACCAGTCCCCATTTGATTTCCATGATCGACATCCGCGCGTCAGGTGCGAGGAAGCGCATGTCGGCGCCGAGCGCGAGCTGGAATCCGCCGCCGAAGGCGACGCCCTGGATCGCGGCAATCACCGGCACTGGAAGCTGTCGCCAGCCCCACACCGCCTGCTGCGGAAAATTGGCGAGCCCATGCGTGCGCGCGGAAAGGTCGCGTTTCTCGCCACCGGCGATCCCGTTGCCCCCGGTCTCCTTCATCGCGGCGAAACGTCCCATATCGAGGCCGGCGCAGAACGCTCGTCCCTCGCCGGACAATACTACCGCTCGCACTCCCTTTTCATGGGCAAGCCGTTCAGTTGCCGCGACAATCGCCTCGAACATCGCGGCGTCGAGCGCGTTCATCTTGTCCGCCCGCACCAGTCGGACGTCGGCAATACCGTCCGAAATCGAGATCGAGACGCGTTGCTCCATGAGAATTCTCCTCCACTGCTATTCTTTGTTACCGCTTTACAGAACGGCGTTGTCCGGATTTAGTCAATCGACCAATTAACAACAATTCCTTCGGGTGGAAACGATGTTCAACGATCAGCTTCTCGCCGGGCGGCGCATTCTGGTGACCGGAGGCGGTACCGGTCTCGGCAAATCCATGGCCGCGCGGTTCCTTCAACTCGGCGCCGAGGTGCATATCTGCGGCCGCCGCAAAAGCGTCTGTGATGAGACCGCCACCGAACTGATGGACCTGCATGGCGGGCGCGTCGTCAGCCACGGCGTCGACATCCGCAACGCCATGGCCGTCGACGAGATGATCGAAGCGATCTGGACCGGCGGCCCACTCACCGATCTCATCAACAATGCCGCCGGCAATTTCGTCTCGCGCACCCAGGACCTGACGCCACGCGGCTTTGATGCGATCGCCAATATCGTGATGCACGGCACCTTCTATGTGACGCACGCGGTCGGCCGGCGCTGGATCGCCGAGAAACAGCCCGGCAACGTCGTGTCGATCACCGTGACATGGGTCCGCAATGGCTCTCCCTATGTGGTGCCATCCGCGATGAGCAAATCGGCGATCCACGCCATGACCATGTCGCTGGCGATGGAGTGGGGACGCTATGGCATCCGCCTTAATACGATCGCGCCCGGAGAAATTCCAACCGAAGGCATGAGCAAGCGCCTCAACCCCGGCGACCAACCCGGTGCACGCACCATTGCCAGAAATCCGATGGGCCGCGTCGGCAAGATGGAGGAGTTGCAGAACCTTGCTGTGTTCCTGATCTCCGGCGGCTGCGACTGGATCAACGGCGAGACCATTGCCATGGATGGAGCACAGGCGCTGGCGACGGGCGGAAACTTTTACGAGTTGCGCGAATGGTCTGATGCTGATTGGGACCGGGCGCGGGATTCGATCAAGGCGCAGAACGAAAAGGACCGCGCCGCGCGGGGGTGATCTCAGCTGTCGTCCCTGCGAACGCAGGGACCCATAACCACCGTCGTTCATGGTTACGAAGGCAACTGCTCCATCGCCTTAACGATGGGCCGCGGCGTATGGGTCCCGGATCGCGCTTCGCTTGTCCGGGACGACGGTGTTGAAACGCCGGGACGACATCCCCGTATTGTTTTTGCCGCCGGATCGCGTCACACTCCGCGCAACGAAAATAAGACACGACGGGAGAAACATGTCCGTTCAACAAGCGCCGGCAAACCTTGCCGAGATGGTGCGCGACCGCGCCAAAAACCGCGGCGATGCGCTGGTCTATGAATTCGAGGGCCGGCAGACCAGCTTTGCCGAATTCGACATCAAGACCAACCGCGTTGCCAATGCGCTGATCGCGCTTGGCGTCAAGCCGGGCGAGCGGATCGCCTATCTCGGCAAGAACAGCGATTTCTATTTCGAGCTGCTGATGGGCGCGATGAAGGCCAATGTGGTGATGGCGCCGGTGAACTGGCGGCTGGCCGGTCCCGAGGTCGCCTTCATCGTCGAGGATTGCAAGGCGGCGGCGCTGTTCGTTGGGCCTGAGTTCATCACGCAAGCCCGCAACATCAAGCCGCAAGTTCCGAGCGTGCGCACCATCATCACCACCGAAGGCGGCGCGCCGGAATGGCAGGATTTTGTTGGCTGGCGCGACGCGCAGAGCGGCGACGATCCCAAGGTGCCGATCAGCCCAAAGGATATCGCGATCCAGCTTTATACCTCGGGCACGACCGGCAAGCCCAAGGGCGCGATGCTGTCGCACGCCAATTTCCTCAATCTGGTGCAGACCGGCAATGAGGCCGAGAAGCCGGACTGGAACAAATGGTCGACCGACGACGTCTCGCTGGTGGCGATGCCGATCTTCCACATCGGCGGCTCCGGCTGGGGCGTGATGGGGCTCTATCACGGCGCACGCGGTGTGATCGCGCGCGAGTTCGATCCCACAAAAGTGCTGGATTTCTTCGAGCAGTCCGGCATCACCAAACTGTTCATGGTGCCGGCCGCGATGCAGTTCGTGGTGCGGCAACCGCGGGCGCGGCAGGTCGATTTCTCGCGGCTGAAATACATGCTGTACGGCGCTTCGCCGATTCCGGCGGCGCTGCTGAAGGAATGCATCGAAGTCTTCAAATGCGGTTTTGTGCAGATGTACGGCATGACCGAAACCACCGGCACCATCGTGGCGTTGCCGCCGGAAGACCATATCGAGGGCCTCGACCGCATGCGATCCGCCGGCAAGGCGCTGCCGGGCATCGAACTTGCGATCCTCGACGCCGACGGAAAAAGGCTGCCGCCCAGCGAAGTCGGCGAGATCGCCACCCGTTCCGGCTCCAACATGGTCGGCTACTGGAACCTGCCGGAGGCCACAGCCAAAACACTCGGCAGTGACGGCTGGCTGCGCACCGGCGACGCCGGCTACATGGACAAGGATGGCTACCTCTACATCCACGACCGCATCAAGGACATGATCATCTCCGGCGGCGAGAACATCTACCCGGCCGAAGTCGAAAGCGCGATCTGCGATCACCCTGACGTCGCCGAAGCCGCCGTGATCGGCATCCCCGACGACAAATGGGGCGAGGCAGTGAAGGCGATCGTGGTGATGAAGCCCGGCAAGGCGGCGACATCGACCGACATCATCAATTTTGCCCGTGAACGCATCGCGGGCTTCAAGACGCCGAAATCGGTCGACTTCATGGACGCGCTGCCGCGCAATCCGTCGGGCAAGATCTTGCGGCGGAATCTTCGCGATCCGTATTGGGCGGGGAAGGATCGTCAGGTGAATTGAGGGCCACCGTCTCTCTCGATGTCGTCCCGGCGAACGCCGGGACCCATACGCCGTATCGTCAATGATTGCGGGAAGTATTCGTTGCCTCCGCTTTGTTAGTGTGCCCCACACCACTTCCTGGAGGTTATGGGTCCCGGCGTTCGCCGGGACGACGTGGTGAGAGAGAGTTGTGCCTCGACCTCAGTGCTTCCCCGCCCCCATATACCCGAACAAGAATCCCGCAACCTTCCGCTTCTGGATTTCCTCGCTGCCTTCGGTGATGCGGTAGCGGCGGTGGTGGCGGTAGATGTGTTCGAACGGGGTATGGCGCGAATAGCCCATGCCGCCATGGACCTGCATGGCGCGATCGGCGGCCTCGCAGCAGAGACGGTTTGCCCAGAAATTGCACATCGAGACCTTGTCGGAGAGCGTGTGCTCGACCTCGGGCTGGGTCAGCTTGTCCATCTCCCAGGCGGTCTTGCGGATCAATAGCCGCAGCATCTCGGCCTGGGTCGCCAGTTCGACCAGCGGCCACTGGATCGCCTGGTTCTCGGCCAGCGCCTTGCCGAACGGCTTTCGCTCGCGCGCGTATTTGACGCTTTCGTTGATGCAATATACGGCAGCCCCCAGCGAACTCGCCGCTTGCCGGATGCGATTCTCATGCACAAAGCATTGCGCCAGCGACAGGCCACGGCCGACCTCGCCGAACAGCGCATCGTCAGGCACGAACACGTCGGTAAAGCTGACGCGCGGATGGTCGGTCGGCATGTTGAAGGTCCACATGTACTCCTCGATCTTCACGCCTTCGCTCTTGGCCGGCACCAGCAGACAGGTGATGCCGCGCGCGTCGCCATCTTCGCCAGATGTGCGGGCGAACAGCGCGCAATGCGTCGCGACATGCATGCCCGTGGTCCACATCTTCTGGCCGTTGATGCGCCAGCCCTTGACGTTGTCGCTGGGTCGCCGGCACGGCGCGGGTTTCCATATGCGTCGCGTCCGAGCCGTGCTCGGGCTCGGTCAGGCCAAAGGTGATGCGGTATTTTCCGGTGATCGAGCCGTCGATCATCGCCTTCTGTTCGTCGGTGCCGTAGCGGTCGAGCATCGTCACGATCGGCAGATTGCCGACGATCGAATGCTCGTTCTGCAAATCGTTGTGGAGGCCGAGGCCCTGGGATGCAAAGTGCTCGCGGATCACGGCCATCCAGAGGTTGGAACCGTCCTTGCCGCCGTAGCGCTTCGGGATCGCAAAACGCAGATGGCCGGCGGCATCCGCGAGGTTTTTGGCCTTGCGCAGCAGCGCCTCCCATTCGTGCCGCGGCAGGCCGCCATTGTCGAAATCGGTGCGCGCCCATTCGCGGCGATGGTCGAAAAAGCGGATGTTGTCGTCGGCTTGTTCCAGCGGCTTGATCTCGCGCTCGATGAAGCGTCGAGTTCGTCGAGATAGGCGACGAGGTCGGCGGGCAATGCAAAATCCACAGGCTATCTCCCGGAAATGTCGTTTATTGTGTTTAGTAGCTACCGAGCGTTTCGGCTGGCATTTGATTAAGCTTGGAAGACCAAGTCCAAGTCAAGCAATGCAATATCGCTTGTGACGCGCGGCTCGCTTGCGTAATTGAATGGGTCAGGGTCGCGCGCACGGCGCTATTATTCCTTGTCGCAGAAAAATAACGGGAGCAAACATGGACCTGAAATTCTCCAAGGTGACGCGCAAGGGGCCGATCACCATCATCACGCTGTCCCGCCCCGAAGTGTACAACGCACTGCATATCGACGCGCATTTCGAACTCAACAAGGTGTTCGACGATTTCTCCGCCGATCCCGACCAGTGGGTCGCGATCGTCACCGGCGCCGGCGACAAGGCGTTCTGTGCCGGCAACGATTTGAAATGGCAGGCCGCCGGCGGCAAACGCGGCACCGACAAGGGCGGCTTCGCCGGGCTGACCTCGCGCTTCGATTGCGACAAGCCGATCATCGCCGCCGTCAACGGCGTGGCGATGGGCGGCGGTTTTGAGATCGCACTGGCCTGCGACCTCATCATCGCCTCCGAGAATGCGACTTTTGCACTTCCCGAGCCGCGCGTCGGCCTCGCAGCCCTTGCCGGCGGCGTGCACCGGCTGCCGCGGCAAATTGGTCTCAAGCGCGCCATGGGCATGATCCTGACCGCGCGCCACGTCTCGGCCAAGGACGGTCTCGAACTCGGCTTCGTCAACGAGGTGGTCCCCGCGGGCGAAGCGTTGGCGGCGGCAGAGCGCTGGGCGACGACGATCTGCAACAACTCGCCGATGTCGATCCGCGCCTCCAAACAGGCGATCCAGAAGGGCCTTGCGGTCTCACTGGAACAGGCGATCGCCGAACAGCGCGAATACCCCGCGGTGAAGGCCATGGCGGCCTCACAGGATTATATCGAGGGTCCGAAGGCGTTTTCGGAAAAGCGCCCGCCGAAATGGGTGGGGAAATAGTCGCCTCATCGTCATTGCGAGCGAAGCGAAGCAATCCATCTTGCGGCAAAACGGATAGATGGATTGCTTCGTCGCTACGCTCCTCGCAATGACGGTAACTATCACTTCGTCCCCAACTCCCTCTTGTACGACGCATAATTCGGTTGATCGACGGCGAGCTTGTCCATGGTCGTCTGCCACAGATGCTCCGCCAGTCCCGGTGTCTGCAAATCGACCTCGCCCTTTGCGATCCTGTCCGACAGCGCGCGGTTGAGGTCGAGCAGCGAACCCTCGATGCCGAGCAGCGCTTTCAGTCGCGAGGCCTCCGCGGCATCGCCGCCATCCGCCAGCGCCAATTGCCGAGTCACAAGATCGAGCGCGTTGATGCCGACTCGGAGCTTGAAGGCGTTGTGGCCCTTGATCTCTGGCGTGATCTCGTTGCGCAGAAAATCCGCGACCGCCTTGATCAGTTCGGTGGGTGTCGGTTCGTCCTGCACTTTACCCTCCCCTCGGGGCCAGCAGCCGCAGTAAATCGATTTCGGTCTCCGACGAGCGCCGCCCGATCATCGCCCGCTCCATCGAATGATCCGGGCCTAAGCGAAAGCGCTGCATCATGCCGCAGCACATGATGCCCCAGCGCAGCGTGCCCATGACTTCCCAGAACATCACCCGAGCAGGATCGATCTTGCGGCCGGCCGCCTCATAGCCGGCGAACAGATCCTCGCGCGAACCGAAGCCGCCGACCGGCTTGTCGATCTCGCCGAACCGCCAGGAGTTGACGCAGATCCACCCCAAATCCTCCATGGGATCGCCGAGATGCGCGATCTCCCAGTCCAGCACCGCGCGTAACCCGTCGGGCCCGATAATGAGATTGCCGTGGCGGAAATCGCCATGCACCAGCGTTACTTCCTGTGAGGGACCCGGATCGCGCTCGCGCAGCCAGCGCAATGCCAGTTCAAACACCGGACGCGGCCAGCCAAAGCTGCGGTACTCCTGCTCCATAGCCACAAGCTCTTTGGTCGACGACATCTCGCGCAGTTTTGGTACTTTCGCCATCGGCAGACCGTGGATGCCAGCGATCACACCGCCAAGCTGGCGCGCCAGTATGGGGCGCGCTTTGGCAAATTGTTCATCGCGCAGAATCTTGCGCGCGATGGTCTCGCCCTCGATCCGCGTCATGATGAAGCCGGTGCCGAGCTGATCCTCCGGCCGCAACACATGCATCACGCGCGGCGACGGCAGGCCAGCATCATGCGCGAGCTGCATCAGGGTCGCCTCGGCGTCTAACCCGGCAGCCCGTCCGGGCGAGGCGCCATAGCCCGGCGGAGCGCGGCGCAGGATCGCGCCCGCGGTGCCATCCGCGTGCACGATGTCGAACGTCCAGGTTTCCTGGCTGGCGCCGCCGGATAGTTTTGCGGCGCCCGTGACGCCGGTCGCGCCCGGAAACCAGGAGGCGACGCAGCGTCCGAGTTGCTCTTCGATCATTGGTCTTGGATCATTTGCCTTTGAACTTGGCGGGACGCTTTTCCAGGAACGCGGTAACGCCTTCCTTGAAATCTTCCGCCGAGCCCGCGATGCGCTGCGACTCGAATTCGAGGTTGAGCTGCTGCTCGAAGGAATTTTCGGAACTGTCCCAATAGAGTTTTCGGATCAGCGACAGCGCGATCGTCGGCCCGCTGGCAAGATCATGCGCAAGCTTCATGGCCTCAGCCATCAGGTCAGCGTCGTCATGGACGCGGTTGACGAGGCCCCATTCCAGCGCCTTCTCCGCCGGCAGCCGCTCGCCCATCAGCGACAGTTCGACCGATCGCGCCTTGCCGATCAGGCGCGGTAGCAGCCAGGTCGATCCGCAATCCGGCACCAGGCCGATGCGGCGGAAGGCCTGCAGGAAATAGGACGAGCGCGCGCATAGGATCATGTCGCCCATCAGCGCAAAGCTCATGCCGGCGCCGGCGGCCGGGCCGTTGACGGCCGTGACGATCGGACAATGCAGATTACGCAGGCGGCGCAGGAACGGATGGAAACCGGTCTCCAGCGACGATCCGGCATTGACCTTGCCCGGCTTGACGTTGTTGCGGCCCTGCAAATTGGCGCCGGTGCAGAACGCGCGGCCGGCGCCGGTCAGGACGAGGCAGCGCACCTCGGACCGTTTCTCCTCGATGGCATCGAGCGCCTCGCCGAGCCCGCCCAGCATGTCCATCGAAACCGCGTTCATGACCTCCTGGTGGTCGAGCCTGAGAATGGCGACCGAACCGTCGAAATCGAGCGTGACGTGCTTGAACTGCATTGTTTCCTCATGAGTTGTGTTTACGCGCTATCGGTCCACGACAACGCCAATCCCGGTGTTGGACGCATATTTGATTTTCCTGATCGGCTTGTCCATGGTTGGCGGCGAACATCTGCCCGTCACTGTGCGCACAATTAAGGAACAACCCATGAGCATTTTCGACCTCACCGGCCGCATCGCCGTGATCACCGGCGGCAATGGCGGCATCGGCCTCGGCATCGCGCAGGCGTTGAACGCCGCCGGCTGCAACGTCTCGATCTGGGGCCGCAACGCCGACAAGAACATGCGCGCCGCCGCGACGCTGGCCAAGGGCCCCGGCAAGGTCGATTCGCAGGTCTGCGACGTCACCGATCCCGCCTCCGTCAAGGCCGCGATGAAGGCGACGCTGGATGCCTTCGGCCGGGTCGACGGCTGCTTTGCCAATGCCGGCATCGGCGGCGGCGGACGGCGCGCCTTCATCGACCGCACCGAGGAGGAATGGCGAAAAATGTTCGCGACCAATCTCGACGGCGTGTTCCACGTGTTCCAGGTCGCCGCCCGCCACATGACCGAGCGCGCCGAGGCCGGCGACAAGTTCGGCCGGCTGGTCGCGACCTCGAGCCTCGCCTCGCTGTTCGGCACCGCGCGCAACGAGCATTACGCCGGCACCAAGGCCGCGCTGAACGCGCTGTGCCGCGCGCTCGCGGTCGAACTGGCGCGCTACGGCGTGACCGCGAATGCGATCCTGCCCGGCTGGATCAAGAGCGACATGACGGCGGGCATCATGGCCAACGACAAATTCGTCGCCAATGTGATGCCGCGGATTCCGGTGCGCCGGTTCGGCGAGCCCACCGATTTCGGCGGCATCGCGGTCTACATCATGAGCCAGGCGTCGTCGTATCATACGGCGGATTGTTTTGTGATCGATGGCGGGTATACGGCGTTTTGAGGGTTCGCCATTCCGGGATGCGCGAAGTGCAGGCCCGGAACGCCGGAAATAGCCGGCCTTCCGCCGTGCGAAAAAACCGATTCAAACGCTGTTTGAAACCATCCTGATTTGCCATTGCAGGGCTGCCGCGCGCAACGCGTCGGCGGCTTGTGCGCCGCCCCATCGGCCGTCTAGATTGCGCGGCAACGAACAACGATCCGCGCCAAACGGGAGACCTGCCATGAAACACGCCTATATCCCCCGCACCACGACCTACAACCTCAATCCGGGCGAAGAACTCAACGATCTGCGCATGTCGGATCAGGTTCGTCCGCTCTACGACCACGTCAAGAAATTCATCCGCGAAACCGTCGACCCGATGTCGGTCGAATTCGTAAAGCTCGGCGAGAAGAAGACCGATCGCTGGAGCTTTACGCCGGAACAGTTGACGTGCTTGCAGAAGGCCAAGGACAAGGCCAAGGAAGTAGGCCTGTGGAACTTCTTCCTGCCCGACGACGAGACCGGCCAGGGCCTGAAGAATCTCGACTACGCCTATATCGCGGTCGAGCTCGCGAAGAATCCGATGGCCTCGGAGACCATGAACTGCTCGGCGCCGGATACCGGCAACATGGAAGTGCTGGAGCGCGTCGGCACCAAGGCGCAGAAGGAGAAGTGGCTGAAGCCGCTGCTGGCCGGCGAAATCCGTTCGGCCTATGCGATGACCGAGCCGAATGTCGCCTCCTCCGACGCCAAGAACATCTCGACCTCGGCAAAACTCGTCGGCGACGAATGGGTGATCAACGGCGAGAAGTACTACATCTCCGGCGCCGGCGATCCGCGCTGCAAGATCATGATCGTGATGGTGAAGACCAATCCGGACGCGGCCGCCGAGCAAGCAGCAGTCGCAGATCCTGGTGCCGATCGATACGCCCGGCGTCGAGATCTTCGGCCCGATGCACGTGTTCGGCCACGACCACGCGCCGCGCGGCCACATGCATCTGCGCTTCAACAATTGCCGGGTGCCGAAGGAAAACATGCTGCTCGGCGAAGGCCGCGGCTTCGAGATCTCGCAGGTCCGCCTCGGTCCGGGCCGCATCCATCACTGCATGCGCACCATCGGCAAGGCGGAAAAGGCGCTCGACCTGATGGTGCAGCGCGGCCTGACCCGCGAAGCCTTCGGCAAGAAGATCGCCCATCTCGGCGGCAACATGCAGATCATCGCGCAGGCGCGCTGCGAGATCGAGGCGATGCGGCTGATGGTGCTGAAGGCCGCCAAGGCGATGGACGTGCTCGGCAACAAGGAAGCGCGGATCTGGGTCAGCATGGTCAAGGCCATGGTGCCCGAGCGCACCTGCAAGATCATCGACCAGGCGATCCAGATGCACGGCGCCACCGGCATTTCGCACTGGAGCCCGCTCGGCGAGATGTACCAGGACGTGCGTCATCTGCGCTTTGCCGACGGTCCGGATGAGGTGCACTGGATGGTGGTCGGACGGCATGAACTGAGCATGCCGTAGACGACCTTCTCCCTCGCCCCGCACTTGCGGGGAGAGGGTCGGGGTGAGGGCGCACCTCTCCGCGAACTCTTGTGTCGACTGATGGACCTGTGCCCGCCATCACCGGCGATGCATCTGCGACGCAATCCGACCTCTGCCCGCAAGCGGGGCGAGGTAAGTAGCTCACACGCTACGAGAATCCCCCCATGGAATACGCCCCCGAAAATCTCCAGCCGCGCGAGCGCTACAAGCTGCTGGCGGGGTTCGTGCTGCCGCGGCCGATCGCCTGGGTGACGACGCATCGGCCCGACCGGCGTGGTCAACGCCGCGCCCTTCAGCTTCTTCAACGTGTTCTGCGAGGATCCGCCGCTCTGCATGTTCGCGGTCAACCAGCGGCCCGACGGCCGCGTCAAGGACACGCTGGTCAACATCCAGCGCACCGGCGAATTCGTCGTCAACCTCACCGACGAGCCGCTGGCGCACGCGATGCACGATTCCAGCGGCGACTTTCCGCCCGAGATCGGCGAGCCCGATTATCTCGGCCTGAAGCTCGCGCCCTCGACGCGGGTCGCGGTGCCGCGGCTGGCCGACGCGCCGTGGGCGATGGAGTGCAAGATCTGGAAGACCATCGACGTGAACGGCGACCGCAGCTGATCATGGGCGAAGGCATCAACTTCCATATCCGCGACGAATTGTGGGATCCTGAGGCCATGCGCGTGCACATGGAACGCTATCACCCGATCGGCCGCATGTTCGCCGACCGCTATTGCCGCACCGACGACCGCGTGGTGTTTCCGGCAGCGCCGGTGGTAGCCGCGAAATAGTTCGCCGAGAGGAGCGCACATGGCCGATAATTTTCGCGACAACGAAGCGGAAAGCCGATTTGAACTCGATGTCGGCGGAACGATCGCCTTTGTCGCCTACCGCAAATCGCCCGGCGCAATCACGCTCGTGCACACCGAAGTGCCGGCGGAACTCGGCGGCAAGGGCATCGGTTCAAAACTGGCACGCGCGACGCTCGACGCGGTGCGGGCGCAGGGACGCAAGCTCACGGTCAAATGCGAATTCATCCAGGGTTTTATGGGCAAGCACCCGGAATACAACGACCTGCTGGCAGCGTCGTAGCTGGCAAGGATGGCGTAGAACGCAGCGAAACCCATCAGTGACCGCCCACCAAGGCGGTGGGTTTCGCTGCGCTCTGCCCACCCTACGCCCGCAACTTACCGGCCGGTGCGCGCGAAGGAACGACCGGATCTGGCGCACCGCCAGCGGCACCCGCTCCTTCGGCTCCTTCCACGGGAACATGCTGACCTCGGCGTTCGGCGCCAGCATCGCCGACTCCATCGCCACCGCGTAAGGATGCGCCGGGATGTCGTCGGGCAGGATCAGCACCGGCGTCTGGCACTGGCGCACGAAATCGCGCGTCACCGTGAAGACGAAATCGGGGTTGGTGCGGTACATTTTCGTCAGGAATTTATCGGCCTGCTCCATGGTGATGTCGGGCCGCTGCTTCACCAGCTCCGGCGCCCAGCCCTTGGTGTTGTTGTCGTAGAACAGCTCGCGCATCTCGGGGCGCGATCCGGACGGCATCGCCAGCACGCCGGCGACGACGCGATCCGGCGCGCGCTTCAGGAGATTCCAGATCAGGGGGCCGCCAATGCAAAAGCCCAGCACCATGAACCTGTCGATGCCGAGATGATCCATCAGAGCCAGTTGGTCATCGGTATGGGAATCCCAGGGACGGTCGATCTCGAGCGGGCCGGAGGACTGACCGGGAGGCGCATTGCGCAGGTCGAAGGCGATGCAGCGGTATTCGTTCCCGAACTCTTCCATGGCGTTGAACGGCGGATAGCTGCCGACAATGCCCTGAGATGTTCGAGTTCAATCCGCCGCCGGCGATCAGCAGCAGCGGGAAGCCCGAACCGGCCTCTTCATAGTGGATGCGAACGGCGCCCTTTTCGAACAAGCTCATGGAAGTTTCCCTGCCCGTTTATTTTTTCACTTGTAGGGTGGGCAAAGCGAAGCGTGCCCACCATCTTCTCGTCGGCGTTCGTCGCACGGTGGTGGGCACGGCGCAATGGCGCCTTTGCCCACCCTACACGCTACGGCGTGCTTGGCTGGCTCGCCGATCTTGTCCTGCGTCTTGGTATCGAAATCGCTGGCCTCATGGCGCTCGTGCAACTGGCTCGCCGGATCGCCCGAGACGCGGTTGACCATGCGTCCGCGCTTCACCGCCGGGCGTTTGGCGATCGCATCGGTCCAGCGCTGCACGTTCTTGTATTCGTGCACCGACAGGAATTCGCCGCGCGCCGTACACCAGGCCCTTGGCGAGCGCGCCGTACCACGGCCAGATCGCGATGTCGGCGATCGTGTACTCGCTGCCCGCAAGATATTCGTTGTCCGCAAGCCGGCGGTCGAGCACGTCGAGCTGGCGTTTGACCTCCATCGCAAAGCGGTCGATGGCGTATTCGATCTTGGTCGGCGCGTAGGCATAGAAATGACCAAAACCGCCGCCGAGATAGGGCGCGCTGCCCATCTGCCAGAACAGCCATGACAGGCATTCGGCGCGCGCCTGGCCGCCCGTCGGCAGGAAGGCGCCGAATTTTTCGGCGAGATGCATCAGGATCGACGCCGACTCGAACACCCGGATCGGCACCGGCCCGCTGCGGTCCATCAGCGCCGGGATCTTGGAGTTCGGATTGACCGCGACAAAGCCGCAGCCGAACTGGTTGCCGTCGATCCTGATCAGCCAGGCGTCGTATTCCGCGCCGCTGTGGCCGGCGGCCAGCAATTCCTCCAGCATGACCGTGACCTTGACGCCGTTCGGCGTCGCCAGCGAATAGAGCTGAAACGGATGCCGGCCGATCGGCAGCTCCTTGTCATGGGTGGGACCCGCGATCGGGCGGTTGATGGCGGCAAACCGGCCGCCGCTCTCCTTGTTCCAGGTCCAGACTTTTGGCGGCGTATAGGCGGCGGGGTCGGTGACGATATCGTTCATTTGGGCTCCTGGCTTCTTTCGGCCGTGTTATGTTAACGCGATCTCTGGCATGGCGGAATTGAACTCTTACCACAACTGCCGGCCTATCACCCACGGACCATCAGGCCTCCACCCCGCGATGTCGATCAATTCCTTGTGCCGACGCCTGCGTGGCGATCGAGGCGCGGAAGATTTGTACTCGGAGCAATGCCCTTGTGGATGACACGATCGCGATCGGCCATAATGAACAGGTCGCCACAAAGAGAACATCCGAAATGCTTTCCTCGCAGCGCGCTTTGTTCGATATTCCACGCGAGATTTGCTACCTCAATTCAGCTTCCTATAGCCCGCTTCCGCTCCGCACGCAGGAGGCCGGCCGCGCCGCAGTCGGGCGCAAAGGCAGGCCCTGGACGCTTCCGGCCAGCTTTGCCAACGAGCAGAATGAGCGCGCGCGGACAGCGGCGGCGCGCCTGATCAACGCCGAACCATCCGATGTCGGCGCTGATCCCCTCGATCAGTTATGGCGTGGCGACCGCAGCGAAGCTGTTGACGATTTCCCGCGGCACGCGCGTGATCGTGCTGGAAGACGATCACTCCTCCCCGGTGCTGGAATGGCATTCGCGGGCGCGAAGCGCAAGGGTTTACGGTCGAGACCGTCGAGCGACCGGACGATGGCGACTGGACGTCCGCCGTGCTTGCCGCAATCGAACGGTCCGGTGCTGCGCCGGTCAGCCTCGCCTCGATCTCGTCGGTGCACTGGTCGGATGGCGGGCTGATCGACGTCGACACAGTGGCTGCGGCGCTCCGGCAGCGCGGCGCGATGTTCCTGATCGATGCGACGCAAGCGGTCGGCGTGCTGGCGATGGACGTGAAGCGTCTGGATCCGGACTTCGTGCTGTTCCCGACCTATAAATGGGTGCTTGGGCCTTACGGCCGCGCCTTTCTCTACGTCGCCAAGCGCCATCAGGGCGGCATTCCGCTGGAGCAGATTTCGGCCGGCCGCCGCAATGTGCGGGCAGAGAATGCGGTCTATTTCACCGATCTCAGCTACGTCGCCGACGCGCGCCGCTTCGACATGGGCGAGCGCGACTACTTCATCTCGATGGAGATGGCGTCGATTGGCATGGAGATGCTGGCGGAATGGGGTGCCGCGGCGGTAAGCAACGCATTGCGATGCTGACGGAGCGGATTGCCGAGGGCGTGCGCGACATCGGCGTCGTCGTGCCGAAATCGCACCTGCGCGCGCCGCATATATTGAGCCTCGCCTTCAAGGGCGGAATGCCGGCGGGCCTGATCGAGGGGCTGGCCAGCGAGGGCGTTCATGTCGCGCTGCGTCTCGGACGCCTGCGCGTCTCGCCGCATGTTTATAATGACGAGGCGGATGCGGATCGGTTTGTCGAGGTGTTGGCGCGGCGGCTGCGGGGATAACGCGGCCTCTCCCCGTCATTGCGAGGAGCGAAGCGACGAAGCAATCCATTCTTCCATTGCGCGGAGAGATGGATTGCTTCGCTTCGCTCGCAATGACGGTCCTGGGTACCTACGACGCCGCCACCTTCCGCGGTTGTTCCGCGCCTGTCATCGCAAAACCCTCATAGCCCTTGGCGGCGACGTCGTCGCAGATCTGGCGGTACGGCCCGACGCCGCCGATATAGGGCATGAAGATCCGCGGCTTGCCGGGAACGTTGGCGCCCATGTACCAGGAATTGGCCTGCGGATAGAGCGTGGTGTAGGCGACCTCGTTGACGTGGGCGACCCATTTGTCCTCGGCGTCCTTGGTGGCTTCCATGGCATCGAGATCGACGGTCGCGCATATAGGCGACGCAGTCGGTGATCCAGTCGACATGCTGCTCGATCGAGACGATCATGTTCGACAGCACCGACGGGCTGCCGGGGCCGGTGATGACGAACAGATTGGGGAAGCCCGCGCTCATCAGGCCGAGATAGGTCCGTGGGCCCTCCGCCCATTTCTGGTTCAGCGTCTGGCCGTTGCGGCCGCTGAATGTCGATCCTGGCGACCGATCCGGTCATGGCATCGAAACCGGTCGCCAGCACCAGCGCGTCGACCTCGTAGTCCTCTGCCGCCGGTGCGCACGGCGTTGGCCGTGATTTCCTCGATCGGATTCGACTTGATGTCGACCAGCGTCACGTTCGGGCGGTTGAAGGCCGCAAAATAGTCGGTGTCGATGCAGATGCGCTTGGTGCCGATCGGATGGCTGTTCGGCTGCAGCAGTTTTGCCGTCTCGGGATCCTCGACGATCTCGGCGATCTTTTCGCGGACGAAATCGGCGGCGGTGTCGTTGGCGGCCTTGTCGAGCCCGAGATTGTTGTAGACCGACATGAAGGTGAGCCCGCCGCGGCTCCAGCGCGCCTCGTATTTGGCGCGGCGCTCATTGTCGCCGTCGTCGAGCGCGCCGCGATCGGGCATCTCGGTATAGATGCCGTTGCGCGACTCGACGCGCGCAAAGTGCCGGACTTCCGGATATTTGGCGCGGAACGCCTGCCGCTCTTCTTCGGTCAGCGCGGCGTTGCGGGCGGGAATCGAGAAATTCGCGGTGCGCTGAAACACCGTGAGATGGCTCGCCTGCTCGGCAATGACGGGCACCGACTGGATCCCCGACGATCCCGTGCCGATCACGCCGACGCGCTGGCCGGTGAAATCGACCGTCTCATGCGGCCAATGGCCGGTGTGATAGACCTTGCCCTTGAAGCCATCGAGGCCCTTGATCTCGGGCATCCGCGCGTTCGACAGGCAGCCGGTGGCGAGCACGACGAATTTTGCGGTCACCGTCTTGCCGTCGGACAGTGGTGACCGACCAGAGATTGTCGCCTTCGTCGAACGCGGCGCGCTCGACCCGGGTGCTGAACTGGATGTCGGGGCGAAGATCAAAACGGTCGGCGACGTGGTTGGCGTATTTCAGGATCTCCGGCTGCGGCGCGTAGCGCTCGCTCCAGTCCCATTCCTGCTGCAGTTCGTCGGAGAACGAATAGGAATATTGCATGCTCTCGACGTCGCAGCGCGCGCCGGGATAGCGGTTCCAGTACCAGGTGCCGCCGACGCCATCGCCCTGCTCATAGACCCGCGCCGAAAACCCCTGCCCGCGCAATTGGTGCAGCATGTACATGCCGGCAAAACCGGCACCGACCACGACGACGTCATAGCTCTCGGCGGCGTTGCCGGATGGAGATGGCGAGGCGGACATGGAAGCTCCCTGAAATTTCTCTGATTTGAGGAGCAGCATTCTCCGCATGGCTACCAAAGCGCAAGAGACAAATCGGCCGCGCCGGGTTGCATATTTTGCGAGGTGGAATGTCGTCATCCCTCATGGTGAGGAGGCGCACTTGCGCCGTCTCCGGACGATGCTTCGCATCGCCGGGAGAACCATGAGGCCCGTGGCCCATCCTTCGAGACGCCGCTTCGCGGCTCCTCAGGATGAGGTCGAAGGTGCTTGGCACTCATAAGCCGATGGGCTAGCGTCCGCCCAATACCGCAAATGAAAACCAAAAACGAGCGGCGCCAAAGCCGCCACAGGGAACGGAAACGGCCATGAAATCGCCGATCTGCGACATGCTGGGCATCGAGTTTCCGCTGCTGGCGTTCAGCCATTGCCGCGACGTGGTCGCCGCGGTCAGCCGCGCCGGCGGTTTTGGCGTGCTGGGCGCGACCGCGCACTCGCCGGAATCGATCGAGCAGGAACTGAAATGGATCGACGACCACACCGACGGCAAGCCCTACGGGCTCGACGTGCTGATCCCGGAAAACATTTCGACCGCGGGTGAAAAGGACGTCACCTGGAAAAGCCTGGAGGCGCGCGATCTCGCCGGCGCATCGCGACTTCACCCGCAATCTGCTGAAGAAATACGGCATCGAGCTGACGACGACCAATGTCGCCGACAACCAGCCGCAGCCGTTCGACGCGCAACGCGCGATGGAAGTGCTCGAAGTTTCCTTCCGGCATCCGATCAAGCTGATCGCGAACGCGCTCGGCGTGCCGCCGAAGGCGATGATCGAGATGGGCCGCAAGCACGGCGTGCCGGTCGCAGCCCTGGTCGGCTCCAAGGAGCATGCGCTGCGGCAGGTCGCGGCCGGCGTCGACATCCTGGTGGCCCAGGGCACCGAGGCCGGCGGCCATTGCGGCGAGGTGTCGACCATGGTGCTGGTGCCCGAGGTGATCAAGGCGATCAAGCCGATCCGCGACGTGCCGGTGCTGGCCGCGGGCGGCATCATGACCGGACGCCAGATGGCGGCCTGCATGGCGATGGGCGCGGCCGGCGCCTGGACCGGCTCGGTGTGGCTGGCGACCGTCGAATCCGAGACCACCGAAATCTTCCGCGAGAAGATGATCGCGGCGTCCTCGCGCGACGCGATCCGCTCCAAGGGCCGCACCGGCAAGCCGGCGCGGCAGCTGCGTTCGGTCTGGACCGATGCCTGGGACCGCGGGCCGGACAGCCCCGGCGCGCTGCCGATGCCGCTGCAAAGCATCATCAGCCGCGACGCCTTCAACTCGATCGACCGCGCGGCCGCCGCCGGCAACGCGCAGGCGCGCGACCTCGTCAGCTACTTCGTCGGCCAGGGCGTCGGCCTGATCGACAGCGTGAAATCGGCGGGCGCCGTGGTGCAGGAATTCAAGGAAGATTTTGTCGAGGCGGTCGAGCACATGAACGCGCTGCTGGAGGAGTGAGCCCGCGGCTCATCCTTCGGTCATCGCGAGCGAGCGCAAGCGACCGCAAGGCTCGCATCCAGGATGACGTTGTGCCTGTAGCCGTCACCCTGAGATGCTTCGCTACGCGCAGCGAATGACGCTCGAAGGGCGACGGCGTGTCGAATATCTAGAAAGAGAAACAAGAAGAAATGACATCCCCTACTCCCCGAAGACCGCATTCCCGTCATCGTCGGCGTCGGCGAAATCGTCGATCGGCCAAAGGATATCGCCGACGGCCTCGAGCCGCTCACGCTGCTGGAGCAGGCGCTGAAGCGCGCCGAAGCGGACAGCGGCGCAAAACTGCTCGGCGAACTCGGCTCGCTCGACGTCGTCAATTTCCTGAGCTGGCGCTACCGCGATCCGGAAAAACTGCTCGCCGACCGGCTCGGCGCAAAACCTGCGCATTGCTATTACGGCCCGGTCGGCGGCGAGAGCCCGATCCGTTATCTGCATGAGGCCGCAAAGCGCATCGCGCGCGGCGAATGCAGCGTGGCGGCGGTCTGCGGCGCCGAGGCGCAATCGACCGCGACCAAGGCGCGAGCGCGGCGGCATCAAGCTGCCATGGACGCCGTTCGCCCATGACGTCGAGGAGCCGAAGCGCGGCGCGGCGTTCCAGAAGCCGATGGCGGTGCAACTCGGCGTGTTCAGGCCGATCACGGTCTATCCGCTGTATGAGACCGCCACGTCGGCGCATTGGGGCCAGACGCCACGCGAGGCGCTCGCCGAAGTCCGGACAGCTGTGGTCGACCTATGCCGGCGTCGCGTCGGAAAATCCAAATTCCTGGCTGAAGAAGCGTTTTGCGCCGGACGAGATCACGACGCCGACGCCGGAAAACCGGCTGATCGCCTGGCCCTACACCAAACTGATGGTGGCCAATCCGACCGTCAACATGGGCGGCGCGATCCTGATGACGTCGCTGGCAAAGGCCCGCGCCGCCGGCGTGCCGGAGGATCGCCTGATCTATCCGTGGGGCGGCGCGTCGGCGGAAGAGCCGCGCGACTATCTGGTGCGCGACCAGTTCTACGAGAGCCATCCGCAGAACGCCGTGCTCAAGGCCGTGATGGATCTGGTCGAGGGCGACGGCAAGAAATTCGACGCGATCGAATTGTACAGCTGCTTTCCCTGCGTGCCAAAAATGGCGCGGCGGACGCTCGGCCTCGGCCCCGACGTCAAGCCGACCGTGACCGGCGGACTGACGTTCTTCGGCGCGCCGCTCAACACCTATATGACGCATGCGGCCTGCGCGATGGTGCGCAAGCTGCGCGAGGGCGGCAAGTCTCGGCCTGCTCTACGGCCAGGGCGGCTTCGTCACCAAGCATCACGGCCTGGTGCTGTCGCGCACCGCGCCGAAGCACGCGCTCGAACAGGACACCAGCGTGCAGGCCGAGGCCGATCGCCGCAAGGGCGCGGTGCCTGATTTCGTCACCGAGGCGTCAGGCAAAGGCAAGGTCGAGAGCTTTACCGTGATCTATGGCGGCAAGGGCGACGTCCAGCACGGCGTGGTGATGCTGCGCACGGCGGACGACGCGCGCGCGCTGGCGCGGGTGCCCGCCAACGACAGCGCGACACTGGCGCACTTGCGCAACATGGACCGCACGCCGGTGGGATCGGTCGGCGATATCGTCACGGCGGCGGATGGCGTGCTGGAGTGGCGGGTGGGGTGACTTCTCGTCGCCCCGCACTGCGGGCAGAGGTCGAGGTGAGCGGGCTCCATCCACGAGCACGGACTACCTTGAGACGCTGTGCCCGCCTCACCGGCGCTATGCGCCGACCTCTCCCCGCAAGCGGCGTGCGAGGTCACGGAACGCCGCCCCTACCCCTTCACGTCCTGCTTTTCCGACGCCGTCGCCGGCTTGCCCTTGGCGCCGACGACGCGGACCTGGTCGCCGTCGGCGATGCCGTCGGGCGGCGCGGTGATGATGCGGTCGTCGGGGGCGACGCCGGAGGCCAGTTCGATCTCGTGGCCGAGATCGCGGGCGATGGTCACGGTCTTGAACAGCACCTTGTCGTCGGGGCCGACGGTCGCAACGCGCAGGCCGTTGCTGGTTGAAGATCAGCGCGCTGGCCGGGATATGCAGCGGGATCATATCGCGCTGCAGGCTGAGCCGCACATTGGCGTAGCCGCCCGGCATCAGTTCGCCGTTCGAATTATCCAGCGCCAACTGCATCCGCGTCGTGCCGGAGGAGACCTCGACCGATTGCGAGGAGGCTTCCACCGTCGCGGCAAAGCTGCGGTTCGGATATTCCGGCATCGTGATCGCGGCCTTGGCGCCGATCTTGATCGCGGGCACGTAGTTCTGCGGCACGTTGACATAGACGCGCAGCTTGGTGATGTCGGAGACCACGAACATCGCCGGTCCCGTACCGCCGCCGGCATTGATCAGCGCGCCGACGTCGGTGTCGCGCGCGGTGACCACGCCGTCGAACGGCACGGTGATCTTCTTGTAGCCGGCGAGCGCTTCCAGCCGTTCGACATTGGCCTGGCCGGAATTGACCGCGGCCTTCTTGTTGGCGAGGTCGGCGCTGCGCTCGTCGATTTCCTGCATCGAGACGAAGTTCGAGGCGAGCAGCGACTTGCGCCGCGTCAGCGTCGCTTCCGACAGTTTTGCGCTCGACTGCTGGCTGGCGAGATCGGCGCGCGCCTGCAGCAATTGCTGGTCGAGGTCGGGCGCCTCGATCTCGGCGATCACCTGTCCGGCCTTGACCTTGGCGCCGATATCGACGCTCCAGCTTTTCAGATAGCCGCTGACGCGCGCAAAGATCGGCGCGCGGGAATAGGCCTCCAGCCGGCCCGGCAGGTCGATGGTGGGATTGAGCGCGCGGGCGTTCGGCGAATGCGACGGCGACGCTCGGAACCGCCTGGTTGTCGGTCCATTGCTTCAGCTTGGAGCCGGATTCCTCGCGCGCCCGGATGCCGGTGGCGACGATCAGGCCTGCGCCGATCAGCGCCACCACACCGAATATGCCCAGTTTCCGGCGCGAGACCGGCGGGCGCGGTTCAGTGGGCGGCATGCGGCTTCTCCGATGGGTCGTCGACGGTGACGCCTTGTTTCTTGTGTACCATACTAAATACCACGGGAACAAACATCAGGGTGGCGATGGTCGCGAAGATCAGGCCGCCGATCACGGCGCGTCCGAGCGGCGCGTTCTGCTCGCCGCCCTCGCCGAGCCCCAGCGCCATCGGCGCCATGCCGATGATCATCGCGAGCGCCGTCATCAGCACCGGGCGGAAGCGGACGAAACCGGCTTCCAGCGCCGCAGCGACGGGATCGCCGAGTTCCTCGTATCGCTCGCGGGCAAAGCTGATCACCAGCACGCTGTTGGCGGTGGCAACGCCCATGCACATGATGGCGCCGGTCAGCGCCGGCACCGACAGCGTGGTCTGGGTCGTGAACAGCATCCAGACGATGCCGGCAAGGGCTGCCGGCAGCGCGGTGATGATCACGAACGGATCGGACCAGGACTGGAAGTTCACCACGATCAGGAAATAGATCAGCACGACCGCGGCGAGCAGGCCGAACAGCAGGCCGGAGAACGCGCTGTTCATGGTCTGCACCTGGCCGAGCAGCACCACCGATGAGCCCTTCGGCACATCGTTGGCGGTATCCGCCATCACGGCCCGGACGTCGGTAGCGACCGCGCCGAGGTCGCGGCCCTGCGGCGTGGCGTAGATCTGCACCACCGACTGGATATCGTATTGCGACACCACGGCGCTGGAGGTCGATCGCTTGACGTCGGCAATGCCGCCGAGGATCGGCGATTGCGGATTGCCGGTTGCGGTGATCGGCAGCGCCTGCAAGGCGCTTAGCGAATCGATCTGGTATTGCGGCGTCTGCATCACGATCGAATACGACACGCCGTTTTCCGGATTGAGGAAATAGGTCGGCGCGACCTGGGCGCTGCCCGCCAGATTGACGACCAGGCTGTTGGTGACGTCGCGCTCGGTCAGCCCGACATATTGCGCCCGCGTGCGGTCGACATCGATGTTGAAGGTCGGGTCGTTGGGCGACTGCTGGATCCGCGCATCGGCAATGCCGGGAATCCGGCGGATCTTGCCCAGCAGCTTGTTGGCGTAGGCAAAATTCGCCTCGAGATTGGCGCCGCGGATCTGCAGATCGATCGGCGCCGGCGCGCCGAAATTGAGGATCTGGCTGACGATATCGGCCGGCAGGAACGAGAAACTCATGCCGGGAAACTGCCGCGGCAATTGCTCGCGCAGCACCTGGACATACTCGGCCGTCGGCCGGTGGCCTTCCTTCAGCTTGATCTGGACGTCGCCGTCCTGCGGGCCGATCACGCCGGTGTTGTTGTAGGTCAGGTTGATGCCGGAAATCGGCATGCCGATATTGTCGGCGAGCGTGTCGATCTCGCCGGGCGGAAGGATCTTGCGGATCGCCTTCTGCACGTCGGCGAGCTGGTTGGCGGTCTCCTCGACCCGGGTCCCGACCTGGGTGCGGACATGCATCAGGATGTTGCCGGCATCGACGGCGGGAAAGAAGTTTCGGCCCAAAAATGGCACCAGCAGGAACGACACCGCGACGATGCCGAGGAAGCCGGTCACGAACAGCGGCCGCCGCGACAGCGCCATCGACAGCAGATCGCGGTAGCCGGCGCGAATCCGCTCGAACCGCGCCTCGAACGCGCGCTGGAAGCGCACCAGCGGATTGCGCGACGGCGGCGGTCCACCCTCATGATGGACATGGGCCTTCAGAAGATAGTTCGCCATCGTCGGCACCAGCGTGCGCGACAGGATGAACGACCACATCATCGCGAACATCACCGCTTCCGCCATCGGCACGAACAGGAAGCGCGCCACGCCGGTGAGGAAGAACATCGGCACGAACACGATGCAGATGCACAGCAGCGAGACGAAGGCCGGCGTCACGATCTGGTTGGCGCCGTCGAGGATCGACTGCTCGACCGGCTTGCCCTGCTCCAGATGGTAGTTGATGTTCTCGATGGTGACGGTGGCGTCGTCGACGAGGATGCCGACGGCGAGCGCCAGCCCGCCGAGCGTCATGATGTTGAGCGTCTCGCCGATCGCCGACAGCATGATGATGGCGCCGAGCACCGACAGCGGGATCGAGACCGCGATGATCACGGTCGAGCGCCAGCTTCCCAGGAACAGCAGGATCATCACGCTGGTCAGGAGTGCTGCGATCACGCCCTCGATGGCGACGCCCTCGATGGCGCCGCGGACGAACAGCGACTGGTCGCCGATGAAGCCGATCTTCAGCGCGTCCGGCAGCGGATCCTTGACGTCGATCACCTTCTGCTTGATGCCGGCGATGATATCGAGCGTCGAGATCGAGCCGGCCTTCAGCACCATCATCAGGACCGAACGGTTGCCGTCGACGTGGACGATGTTGGTCTGCGGCGGGTTGCCGTCGCGCACGGTGGCGACGTCGCGGACATAGACCATGGCGCCGTTGACGGCCTTGATCGGCAGGCCGCCGAGGTCTTCCATCTTCAGCGGCGAATTGTTGAGCTGGATGGTGTATTCGAACTGGCCGATCTTTTGCGTGCCGACCGGGGTGATCAGGTTCTGCGCCGCCAGCGCGTTGGCGACGTCCTGGCCCGACAGCCCGCGGGCCTGCAGCGCGGTCGAATTGAGGTCGATCTGGACCTGGCGCTGCTTGCCGCCGAACGGATAGGGGATCGCGGCGCCGGGCACGGTGACCAGCGGCGTGCGCAGCTGGTTGATGCCGATGTCGGCGAGATTTTGCTCGGTCAGGCCTTCGCCGGACAGCGCGACCTGGATGATCGGCACCGTCGAGGCCGAGTAGTTGAGGATCAACGGCGGGGTTGCGCCGGGCGGCATCTGCTTGATCAGCGTCTGCGAGATCGCCGTGACCTGGGCGTTGGCGGTGCGGATATCGACGTTGGGCTGGAAGAAGATTTTGACGATGCCGAAGCCCGTATAGGAATTGGCGACGATGTGCTCGATGTCGTTGACGGTGGTCGTCAGCGCGCGCTGAAACGGCGTGGTGATGCGCCCGGCCATCTGGTCCGGCGGCAGGCCGGTGTACTGCCAGACCACCCCGATCACGGGGATGCGGATATCCGGAAAGATGTCGGTCGGCGTGCGCAGCGCGGCCAGCGGTCCGATGATCAGCAGCAGCAGCGCGAGCACGACGAACGTATACGGCCGGCTCAGCGCAATACGGACCAGTGCGATCATCGATCAGGCATTCCCGATGCCTATGGCGAGACGGAAATTGGCGCCCCTGCAGGCCAATTCGTCCGCGCTGATTTACCCGAAAACGGGCAAAAGGCCAACGCGGGCGATGCAGGGCGCTTCACTTCCCTGGCATGGCTCGCGGAGGCTCCCTGCCTCTATGGCCCGCCGGGATGATACTGTCGGTCGGTAGAAATACGCACCGGACTGCCAGATCGCCGTCAGACCGCGCGCAACGGCACCGATCCAAATGAAAAAGCCCGGCCACTCGCGGCCGGGCTCCTCGTCCCTGCAATTTCGTCGTTATCAGGCCGCGCGTACCGAGTCGAGGAACTTGCCGACCTCGAGCTTGAGGCGGTTGCTGTCGCGGGACAGCGACTGCGCCGCGGAGAGCACCTGCGAGGACGCCGAACCGGTTTCGCCGGCGCCGCGCTGCACGTCGATGATGTTGGACGAGACCTGCCGGGTGCCTTCGGCGGCCTGCTGCACGTTGCGGGAGATCTCCTGCGTCGCCGCGCCCTGCTCTTCGACCGCAGCGGCAATCGTCGAGGCGATCTCCGACAGTTTTTCGATGGTGCCGCTGATCTCCTTGATCGCGTTCACCGAGTCCTGGGTCGCGGCCTGGATACCGGTGATCTGCTGGCCGATCTCGCCGGTGGCCTTCGCGGTCTGCTCGGCCAGCGCCTTCACTTCGGACGCCACGACCGCAAAGCCGCGACCGGCTTCGCCGGCGCGCGCCGCCTCGATGGTGGC
This sequence comes from uncultured Alphaproteobacteria bacterium, assembly GCA_963802535.1. Taxonomy (GTDB): domain Bacteria; phylum Pseudomonadota; class Alphaproteobacteria; order Rhizobiales; family Xanthobacteraceae; genus Bradyrhizobium. The sequence goes on from CAWDJI010000004.1 coordinate 566,184, forward strand.
GTTGAGCGCCAGCAGATTGGTCTGGCCCGCGATGGTGTTGATCAGTTCGACGACGTCGCCGATGCGGCTTGCGGCCTTCGACAATTCGCTGACGCGGTCGTTGGTGGTGCGGGCCTGGTCGACGGCCTCATTGGCCATCCGCGCCGATTCCTGCACCTGGCGGCTGATCTCGTTGACCGACGAGGACAGTTCCTCGGTCGCCGACGCCACCGACTGCACGTTGGTGGAGGCTTCTTCGGACGCCGCCGCCACCGTCGTGGTGACTTCCTGCGCCCGCTCGGCGGTCTTGGTCAGCACGCCGGCGGAAGCCTCCAGTTCGGTCGAGGCCGACGACACGGTCTCGACGATCTCGCCGACCGCGCCTTCGAAGTCGTCCGCGAGCTTGATCATGTCGGCCTTGCGCTGCTGGGCGGCGATCTGATCCTGCTTCATCTTGGCCTCGGCTTCGTCGCGGGCCTTTTGCTCCGAGACGACCTTGAATTTCTCGACGGCGCCGGCGACGCCACCGACCTCATCCTTGCGGCCAAGGCCGGGCAGCACGACGGCAAAGTTGCCACCGGCAAGCTCTTCCATCGCAGCCGTCAAGGCGCGCATCGGACGCGCGATGGTGAAGAAGGAAAACACCCAGGTAGCCAACAGCAGCACAATCGCACAAACGCCGATGGCCAGCGATGTCCGCTCGGCGACCGCCATTTCATGCGCTGCCTCGGCGTTCTCCTCTTCCACCTTGTGCTTGGCAAAGTCAGCGATCTCTGCGGCGAGCGTTTCAGCTGCGGCGGCGATCGGAAGCGTCACTTCGCGGGCAATGCGGATCGCTTCGGTCGTTCAGCTTTGCGATCTGCGCCGCGGCGTCGGGACCGGCACCCGGCGCGCCAAGGCCGATCGCCTCGCTGCGCACGACTACGATCTGCTGGGTCCCTTTGACGTAGTCGGCGGCGAGACCCTTGAGCTTTTCAACGCGCGCGCGATTTTCGCTGGAGTGAGACAATTTCGCCATGTCGTCGGCGAACTTGTTCACCGCCGTCAACCGCTCGTTCAGAGAGCCGTTGGCCTTTTGCATATCTGCCGGCGTGTTGGCGAGGCGGACGTCGCGAACGCCGATCTGCATGCCACGGAGCGCTGCCTTTGCCTCGATGGCGTCATGCGATGATCGTCTGCTGCACGATCGCGCTCTGATAGGTTTGCCGCACGCCGGCGTTGCCGTAGATCTGGCTGGCGATCATCGATCCGACCAGCAGGACGCCAAACGCCGACGTAATCGCCAGCTTGGTCCCGATCCGCAAATTCTGAATGATCCGTGTCATTGTACCTTCTCATCGTTGAGGGTGCATTTCCGACGCGATCGCAAGCAGCCCGGCGTTCACGGGCTATCGGACCAAGGTACGCTTCGAGATTCTTCAATCGGTTAACGTGGAACCGCAGGGCTACCGTAGGACTACGGAAAAGCGGCCACGAATGGCGTCAAAACATGCAAAGACGGCACGTATCGCGCCTCATGAATACAAGTTGCACGCCCTGATTTTAACCATGTGCGTCAGGGTATTTGACCCAATTGCACGAGCGGAGGTCGCGGCAAAACGCCGACCACGCCCCGCCAATTCAGCAAATTCGGCCGGCCTGCACGCGCACCCCGGTCAGGCCGCGCGCACCGAATTGAGGAACTTGCCGACCTCGAGCTTTGAGGCGGTTGCTGTCGCGCGACAGCGACTGCGCGGCCGAGAGCAGCTGCGTAGACGCCGACCCGGTCTCGCTGGCGCCACGCTGCACGTCGGCAATGTTGGCGGAGACCTGCTGGGTGCCCTCGGCGGCCTGGTGCACGTTGCGGGAAATTTCCTGCGTCGCCGCGCCCTGCTCTTCCACGAAGCGGCGACCGTCGAGGAGATCTCCGACAGCTTCTCGATGGTGCCGCTGATCTCCTTGATGGCGTTCACCGAGTCCTGGGTCGCCGCCTGGATGCCGGTGATCTGCTGACCGATCTCGCCGGTGGCCTTGGCGGTCTGCTCGGCCAGCGCCTTCACCTCGGACGCGACGACGGCAAAGCCTCGGCCGGCTTCACCGGCACGCGCGGCCTCGATGGTGGCATTGAGCGCCAGAAGGTTGGTCTGGCCGGCGATGGTGTTGATGAGTTCGACGACGTCGCCGATGCGGCTTGCCGCCTTCGACAATTCGCTGACGCGATCGCTGGTCCGGCGGGCCTGATCGACGGCCTCGGTGGCCATTCGGGTCGACGCCAGCACCTGGCGGCTGACTTCACCGACCGACGAGGCCATCTCTTCGGTGGCCGAGGCCACCGACTGCACATTGGCGGAGGCTTCCGCCGAGGCGGCGGCAACGCTGCCCGTCAATTGCTGCGAGCGCGTCGCGGTCATGCTCAACGAACTCGCAGAGGATTCCAGTTCTGCCGACGATGCCGACACGGTGTCGATGATTTCGCCGACGGTGCTCTCGAAGTTGTCAGCAAGCCTGACCATGTCGGCCTTGCGCTGCTGCAACTGGCGTTGCTCGTTTTCAACCTGTTCGCCACGGAGCCGCGTTGCATCGATCATGTTGTCCTTGAAGATCGAGAGCGCGGTCGCCATCGATCCCAGTTCGTCGTTGCGCCGCATTGCGGGAATAACCACCGTCGTGTCGTTGGCGGCAAGCCGCTGTACGACGGATGAAAGCTTCGTCAGCGGAGTGGTGACGCGCGCGACGACAACCAGCATCGAGCCGATCGCGATTGCAAGACCCGCGACCAGAAGCGTAGCCGCAATCATCAGTTCCCAGAATGCCCGATCGATGGTCGCTCCGGCATGAGCCTCGCTGGCGACGCCAGCCGCGTGCATCACCTCGAGCAACGTGCCGAGCTGAGGCGTCGATTCGTCGACATATTGCGGGGCCGTCATCGGATATTTGGCGCCCTCTGCACCAACCTTGCGCATTTCGTCCGCTCGGCCGCGAAAGCCCTTGAAGTACTTCTCCTGAGCAATGCGCATCGCCTCCTTGATCGCGGGATGCGTATCGGGATCATTGGTCAGATGCTGCAAGAGTTCCCAGAGCATGTCGACCCGGGCGCGGAACTGGGCGTTGGCGAGGATCATGTCGGGGGTCAGGGCCACGCCCGCGGCGATCGACGAGGCGACGTTAGAGCGCTCCTTGCCCGCGACATCGCGCATCTGAAAACCGATTTCCTTGATCGACGCCAGCACGCCAGTTGCGGGTCGTTCTTGGCGGTGGTGTAGAGCGCGGAGAACCATACCTTCAGCGCGGCGTTCACGCTGTCGGTGATGACGGGAATATAAGTCTTGCGCAGGGTTTCATCGCGCTGATCGCGCGCCTTGCGGAAGTGCAGCATCGGCGCGCTTGCGAAAGTCGTTGGCCTTGTCCAGCGCGGCCTGGAGCTCCTGCATCAGGACCTGCTTGTTCGGAAAGTCCCGCTGCGCCAAGGCGGCAAGTCCGGGATCGAAATCGCTCTTCACCGCATTGCGGCGCTTCTCGATCTCGGCAAGCACGGCCGGCGGGGCGGGGTCGGCGCCCTGTAGCCCGTTGTTGGTGGCAAGCCGCTCCATCAGCACTTCGAACAATCCCTTGATGAAACGATTGGCGCCCTGGTCGAAATTCTTCTGCCCAACGGCCGACGAATAGGCCGAGAACGTCGCGTTGCCCTTCCAGACAATCGACGCGACAAAGAGCGCGCCGAGCAGGCCGAGCACGGCAAACAGAACGGTCTTGATGGACTTCTGCGCCGAAGAACCGTTTTGGGGAGTTGTCGTATTCACTGGGCTATCCTCGAAAATTGTCCGATGATCGCAGGCATGCGTTCAGGCGCGCCCCGCGCGCCAGCACAAGCAATATTGGCCGGGTCCAAATTAACTTTTAAGATTGGCTGGGTATCAGTACGGTGCGCCGACAAGTCGCAGTCTCAAACCGCGCATCATCGCTCGCTCCCTCGCGGGGAAGTTGTCCGCGTAAAGTCAGGCCGCGCGCACCGAGTTGAGGAATTTGTCGACCTCGACCTTGAGACGGCTGCTGTCGCCCGACAGCGATTGCGCCGCCGAAAGCACGTGCGAAGACGCCGAACCGGTCTCGGAAGCGCCGCGGCGCACGTCGGTAATCCCGGCGGAAACCTGCTGGGTGCCCTCGGCCGCCTGCTGCACGTTGCGGGAGATTTCCTTGGTCGCCGCGCCCTGCTCTTCGACGGCGGCGGCAATGGTCGAGGAGATCTCCGACAGTTTTTCGATGGTGCCGCTGATCTCCTTGATCGCGTTCACCGAGTCCTGGGTCGCGGCCTGGATGCCGATGATCTGCTGGCCGATCTCGCCGGTCGCCTTGGAGGTTTGCTCGGCCAGCGCCTTCACTTCGGACGCGACGACCGCAAAGCCGCGGCCGGCTTCACCGGCCCGCGCCGCCTCGATGGTGGCGTTCAGCGCCAGCAGATTGGTCTGTTCGGCAATGGTGTTGATGAGTTCGACGACGTCGCCGATACGGCTCGCCGCCTTCGACAATTCGCTGACGCGATCATTGGTGACCCGCGCCTGGCCGACAGCCTCGGTCGCCATCCGCGCCGATTCCTGCACCTGGCGGCTGATTTCGTTCACGGAAGAGGACAGCTGCTCGGTGGCGGACGCCACCGACTGCACGTTGGTGGAAGCCACTTCCGACGCCGCCGCGACCGTCGTGGTCAGTTCCTGGGCGCGCTCGGCATTCGCCGTCAGCGTGCCCGCCGAGTTTTCAAGCTCGGTCGAAGCCGACGACACGGTCTCGACGATTTCGCCGACGGCGGTCTCAAAAGTGTCGGCGAGCCTGACCATATCGGCCTTGCGCTGTTCAGCGGCCTGCCTGTTCTGACCTGCCTTGGCTTCGGCTTCGTCGCGCGCCTTCTGCTCGGCGTTCTCGCGGATGACCACGACCGCCTTGGCCACATCGCCGACTTCATCGCCGCGCGCAGCACCGGGAATTTCGATGTTCAGCTCGCCTGCGGCCATTTTCCGAAGCGCGCCGCTAAGGCGGATCAGCGGCCTGGAAACCCCGACAAATGTGAAGATCACCGAGCCGACCAGCGACAGCATCATGACGATCTCCAGCGCGAAACTCAGGCGATTGGCCTGGCCCAGTTCGGTCGTTGCCAGCGTCTTGGCTTCCTCGGTGTTCTTGCCGGCAACCTCCGCCGCCGTTCGCATCAACTCGCGGGCTTGATTGGCAACGGGCGAGGCTTTGACGTCAACAAGCTCCTTCTTGGCCGCTTCCGCCTGGATCGCCTCGGCGGTCACCGCAGAAAATCCCTTCACGGTTGTCGCAAGCGAATTGATGGTGCCGAGAAGCCCGGTGTCGCTGATGATGCTCCTGGCATTGTCCAGCGTGTCGTCCAATCCGCCGGTGCGATTGACGATCACCTGCTTCTCGCTCTCATCGCCCGTGGCGATCAGGCGCCAGGTTGCGGATTGAACCGCATTGAACATTGAATCGGCTTCGTTCAGCACCTTTTCGATATCGGTTCGATTTGATGCACCGATCAGCGCCGACGACAGCAGCAAGCCTTCGAATGTCTTGGTCCAGGCTGCGGAGCGTTCACTCCGCTTCCTGGTTATCTCGAAGATCTTGAGCTGGGTCTTTCCGATTTCCGATGCATGCTTGTGGTATTCGACGGCAAGGGAGCGGATGTTCTGCAGCCGCTCCTTGTCTTCCGGCTTGACGACATTGCCGATCGCAACGTCGAGCGCCCTGGTCATGGCGGCGAAGGCGTCGTTCAGGCCCGCCGAACTCTTCTCGAGTTCTGACGCGTTCTTTGATTGCCCGATATCGCGCACCGCCAGCTCCATGCCGCGCAAGGCAGCGTTGCCTTCGAGGGTGCGGTCGGCGATCGACTGCTGAAGTCCTGCGCGATGGTTGGCCGAATGGATGGCCTGCTCCGAAACCATCTGATTGGCGACCATGCCTCCCGAAAGCAGAACGCCAAAGAGGCCGACGGCGCCAAGTTTATAGCCGATACGATTGAGCTTGATCATGTTGGTGAACTGCCCGTGTTCTGAACTTCTGGAAGACTGGATGGACGGTCCTCGCGAGGATCAGGCCGCGCGCACCGAGTTGAGAAACTTGTCGACCTCGACCTTGAGACGGTTGCTGTCGCCCGACAGCGATTGCGCCGCCGAAAGCACCAGGCTCGAGGCCGAGCCGGTCTCGGAAGCGCCACGCTGCACGTCGGTAATGTTGGAGGAAACCTGCTGGGTGCCGTGCGCCGCCTGCTGCACGTTGCGGGAAATCTCCTGCGTCGCAGCACCCTGCTCTTCCACCGCGGAGGCAATGGTCGAGGCGATCTCCGACAGCTTTTCGATGGTGCCGCTGATTTCCTTGATCGCGTTCACCGAGTTCTGCGTCGCGGCCTGGATGCCGGTGATCTGCTGACCGATCTCGCCGGTCGCCTTGGACGGTCTGCTCCGCCAGCGCCTTCACTTCCGACGCCACGACCGCAAAGCCGCGGCCCGCTTCGCCGGCACGCGCCGCCTCGATGGTGGCGTTGAGCGCAAGCAAATTGGTCTGTTCGGCGATGGTGTTGATCAGTTCGACCACGTCGCCGATGCGGCTCGCCGCCTTCGACAATTCGCTGACGCGATCGTTGGTGATCCGCGCCTGGCCGACGGCCTCGGTCGCCATCCGCGCCGATTCCTGCACCTGGCGGCTGATCTCGTTGACCGAAGAGGACAACTGCTCGGTGGCGGAAGCCACCGACTGGACATTGGTGGAGGCTTCCTCGGAAGCCGCAGCGACCATCGTGGTCAATTCCTGGGCGCGCTCGGCATTCGCGGTCAGCGTGCCGGCCGAAGTTTCGAGTTCGGTCGAAGCCGACGATACCGTTTCGACGATTTCGCCGACGGCGGTCTCAAAGGTGTCAGCGAGCCTGACCATGTCAGCCTTGCGCTGTTGGGCGGCGATCTGATCCTGCTTGATCTTGGTCTCGGCTTCGTCGCGGGATTTCTGCTCGGCATTCTCCCTGATGACGACGACGGTCTTGGCGAGGTCGCCGATCTCGTCGCCGCGGTTGGCACCGGGAATCACCACATCGAGATTGCCGCCGGCCATCGCGCCCAGCGCGCCGTTCAGGCGCATGATCGGACGGGAGATGCTGAGGAAAGAGAACACCATCGATGCGATCAGCGAAAGGATGACGATGGCAGTCATGATCTGGTTGATGCGGTTAGCCTCAGCCGTCTCGGCCACGACCTCGCCACTCGAATTTGCTGAATTCTTCTGCGCGTTCTCGACCGTGGCCTCCATCAAATCGGCAGCGTCGGCGACCACCTTGATGGTACGGTTTTCAACGATGTCGGCCTTCAGTTCTTCGCTCTTGACGACCTCGTCATTGGCGGCGAGAAAACGTTTGACGATCTGGTCCAGCGCGCTGATCACCGTCAGCAAATCGCGGTCGTCAGCCTCGCCCCGCAACAGGTTGAAATTGGTCTTGAGCGCAGCCTGGGTCTTGGTGATCTGGGCGATCTGGCTCTTGTCGCCGGTGGCGCCGAGCCGCCAGACCATGGCGCGCAGCGAGTTCACCTTGGCATCGGCCTGATGCAGCAGCTTCTCTATCTCGAGGCGATTGTCGAGCTTCGCCAACGCCGGCGAGGCCAGTTGGGTTTCGATCGCCTTGCTCCATTCACTCGAGATCACCGAGCGCTTGTCGATCTGCGCCAGCAGCGTGGTTTGCGCTTTCGCCAGATCTTCGACGGCCGGTCGCAAAACTGTCCATCAACGATCTTGATCTGCGCCAGTCGCTCTTTGGTCTCGGGCTTCTGGGCGGTCGCCAGCGCGATCTCCAACTGCTTGGCTTCGGAGGCCTTGTAGCGTTGCAGGTCGGCGACGACCTTTTCGACGTCGGCGGGCGTCCTTGCCAATCTGACCTCGCGGGCGGTGAGCTGCATCTTGCGCAGATCCAGATGCGCCGCCAGCGAGCTGTCGGCCACCCGCTGCGACCGGCCTGCCCGTTCGGTCGATCCGGCGACGTTCGTTTCCGTGACCATTTGATTGGCCACCATCCCAACCGCCAGCACCACGCTGAGGACGCCGGCCAGACCGAGCTTGTAGCCGATGCGATTGAGCTTGATCATGTCAGCGAACCCCAGATTTCGTCATTGAAGGTGGCAGGTGGAAACCAGCGCCCCGCGCGCGCCACAAAGTAAACAAAACTGGTTAATTTTGACTTCGGCGGTTTACTTGGGCGGCGGGTGGCGGGGCCACCGGACACGCCGCGGCGCGCAAACAGCAAAAAGCCCGGCTCTTTTGGGAGCCGGGCTCTGCGCTGGTGTTCGGCCGGGGTGTCAGGCTGCCCGGACCGAATCCAGGAACTTGCCGACCTCGAGCTTGAGGCGGTTGCTGTCGCCGGACAGCGACTGCGCCGCCGAAAGCACCTGTGCGGAGGCCGAACCGGTCTCGGAGGCGCCGCGCTGCACGTCGGTGATGTTGGAAGAGACCTGCTGGGTGCCCTGGGCGGCCTGCTGCACGTTGCGGGAGATTTCCTGGGTTGCAGCGCCCTGCTCTTCCACGGCGGCGGCAATGGTCGAGGAAATCTCCGACAGTCTTTCGATGGTGCCGCTGATCTCCTTGATCGCGTTCACCGACTCCTGGGTCGCGGCCTGGATGCCGGTGATCTGCTGACCGATTTCGCCGGTGGCTTTCGCGGTCTGCTCGGCCAGCGCCTTCACTTCGGAGGCAACGACGGCAAATCCCCGGCCCGCTTCACCGGCACGCGCGGCCTCGATGGTGGCGTTCAGCGCCAGCAAATTGGTCTGGCCGGCGATGGTGTTGATGAGTTCGACGACGTCGCCGATGCGGCTCGCCGCCTTGGACAACTCGCTGACCCGGTCGTTGGTGACGCGAGCCTGGCCGACGGCGTCGGTCGCCATCCGCGCCGATTCCTGCACCTGGCGGCTGATTTCGTTGACCGAGGACGACAGCTCTTCGGTCGCGGAAGCCACCGACTGCACGTTGGTGGAGGCCTCCTCGGAAGCCGCCGCGACCGCGGTGGTCAGGGTCTGCGAACGCTCGGCCGTCGCCGACAGCGTACCGGCCGAAGCTTCGAGCTGCGTCGAAGCGGACGACACCGTCTGCGACGATCTCGCCGATGACAGATTCGAAATTCCGGGTAATGCCGTCGACCCGGCGGCCGCGCTCGATCTTGGCTTCGGCGTCAAGGGCGGCGGCCTCGTCGGCGGCCTTCTTTGCGATCAGCGCCTGCTTGAACACCTGCAAGGTGTCGGCCATCGCGCCGATTTCGGTCGTCTCGCCCTGGTGCGGGACTTCCGCGCTGAGATCGCCTTTGCCCAGCGCCTGCATCGGGGTGACGATGGAGGCAATGCCGTTCGAAACGTCGCGAACCAGGTAGAAGCTTACGCCGATGCCGATGATGACGGCGGCGCCGAGGATCGCGGCAAGCATCATGAGAGCGGAGGTGTAATTGTCGGCTGCGTCCTGGGCCGCCTTGTCCGCGCCCGCATTGTTGAGGTCGATGTCCTTCTTCAGGACGGCGTCGGCATTCGAGCCCGATCTTGTTCACGGTCTTGGTGTTCAAGTCATGCGCCTCGGTCGGAATCTTGCCGGCGGCCTTGCGCGACAGCTCCATGACGTCCTGGGTGCCCTTCTTGTATTTGTCCCAGAGGTCCGACCATTCCTTGTAAAGGGCGCGCTCTTCCGGCGAGGTGATCATGGGCTCATAGGACGCGCGGATCTTGGTGTTAGCTTCCACGACGGTCGCCAAGGTCTTTTCCGACGCCTGTTTTTCTTCCAGCGTCTCGGCCAGCATGTGCTCGCGGATCACGTTGCGGTAGGTGATGACGCCGGCGCGCAGCTCGCCCAGCACCCGGACGCTCGGCATCCAGTTGGTCGCGATGTCGACCGTGTTGGCGTTGATCGCCCGCATATTGCGGACCGCGAGCAGGCCCATGCCCGTCATCGCGACGAGCAGGAAGGCAACGACGGTGATGATTTTGGCGCGGATCGAGTACTTCGCAAGCATGGGTCGGGGTCTCTTGGTTTTGGGCGCGGGCGACACGCCGGGTGCGACGAAGCGGGGAGTCGAATCAGTTGAGCGAATGATGCGTGGGCGCATCAAACTGAATTCGTTCTTAGGTTGTGTTAATTCGGCGTCCCGTAAATTTACGGTACGCGAGAGAAGTCACTGGGAAATGAGCGGCGTAGCGCGATCAGCGCATCAGCCCGAGCGCGTCGAAGAAAAATTCCGCTCCGCCGAAATTGCCCGATTTCAGGGCAAGCAGCATCGTGCCGTTTTTCGCTCCGACCGCGCGCAAAACCGGCGCGCATGCAGCGATTTCCGCGCCAACGAGGAAGCCGGGAATCCCGAGCCGATCGACGACGGCGCCTGAAGTTTCACCACCGGCGACGATCAATCTGCGCACGCCGGATTGCACCTGACCGTTCGCGATATCGGCCATCGCCTGCTCGATGGCATGTCTTGCTGCATCGCGGCCATGCTTGGATTGCAGGGCTGATGCCTCTTAACGTTTCAACACCGAGCCCGGCGTGACGCCAAACCTCGCTTTGAACCGGCGCGCGAAGTGTGATGAGTCGGAAAAACCGTGGCGTAGCGCGATTTCCGTGATGTTGGTGCCGGCCCGGCCCGACAACAGCGCCTCATAGGCAGCTTCCAGCCGGCCATCCCAAAGCGAACGATCAAACGATGTTCCGTGCGTCGCGAACGCGCGTGCGAGCGTGCGCACGGATACCCCAAGTTCGTCCGCCACCCGACTGCGGCTCAGCAGCGGTTCGAACATTCTCTCCCGGATCATGGCAACCGCCATGGTATGAAGGTCGGGAATAAGATGCGGCAGCGCCGGTTCGGCCGGCCGCCCGCACAACAGCTCTTGCAAGGCCCGGGCCGAGACCTCGTCGCAGACGCGATCCGGTTCGATGTCAGGATCAAGCAGATCGCGCGCGAGCGACCGGACAAACCGGGCCGCGGTCGGGCTGATGGCGCGGCCTAGCGGTTGTACGTCGCGCGGCAGCTTGATCACGTATTGCGAGAAGTCGCGCGGGAAATCCAGAACGTAAGGCCGGTTCGCCTGCACCACGTCGAGCCCACCCGGACACATCGTCCGAGACCGCTCGCCCTGCTGTATCAGTGTCGAGCCGCTGATTTGCAACATCACGATATGTGAATCGTCGTGGCCGGAGCGGATCAGTCCGGCGGTCCGCGCGACACCGGAAGCACTCGCCTCGACCCGTGCCACGGAGATGTCCGCGATTGAACGGCTGCACAATCTGGCACGAAAGCCCGTCCGGTCCGCCACCCGGCAGTCAAGCATCGTAAACGTGCGGCAGACGACCTCCGACCAAAAGCCGAACCGGCTCGAGGGCTCCAACAGATCGGTCGAAAGCGTGTCCAACAAGCGCGCTCCCCTCTGCAAGAGTTGGAGTGAGAGTAGGCGTGAGAGTTGGCCTCCCGGTACCAGCGCGTGTCCCGCAGGTACAAGCGGCCGCGGTCATCATCGTCCATCATGGCACTCACCTGTTACGGGGGCAAATGCAATGATACAGAAATCAAGCAAGCCGGTTCTGGGCGGACGCGAGATCGTGCGCGTCGCCATCGTGCAAAAGGCGCCCGCCTTCATGGACCGCGAGGCTTCGCTGGCCCGGGCCGAGAAGCTGATCGCGGAAGCCGCCGAAGGCGGCACCGACCTGATCGTGTTTCCGGAAGTGTGGCTCTCCGGTTACCCCTATTGGACGGAAGGTTGGGACAGCCCTCTGCAACAATGGGCCGGGGGACGTGTCCGGTTCCGCGATGCGGCGATCGTAGCTCCAAGCGAAGACACCGAACGGCTCGGTGCTGCCGCGCGCAAGGCCGGCGCCTATGTCGTGATGGGATGCAACGAGATGGACCCTCGCCCCGAGGTCTCCACCATCTACAACGCGTTGCTGTTTTTCGACCGCGACGGACGGCTGATGGGTCGCCACCGGAAAACCATGCCGACCTTCACCGAGCGGCTGTTTTGGGGTCAGGGCGACGCATCCGACCTCAGAGTATTCGACACCGACATCGGACGCCTTGGTGGCCTGATTTGCGGCGAGCACCTGATGACATTGGTGCGGGCGGCCATGATCGGGCTCGGTGAAGAGATCCACGTCGCGGTGTTTCCAGGCGCGTTCGCGCTCCATACCGGACCGCAATTGGAAGAGTGGGACGCGGGCCATCAGGCATTCTGGGGCCACGCCTCGGTGCGCGCGCACGCGCTGGAGGCCGGCGCGTTCGTGCTTTCCGCCTGCGGGCAGATCGACGAAGCCGATATCCCCGACGATTTTCCCCATAAGGGCAAGATGAACATCGGCTACGCCAAAGGCGGATCAAGCGTCATCGCGCCGCTCGGGATTCCGCTCGCAGGACCGGTTGAAGGCCCGGCGATCGTGCGCGCGGAACTGCAGGCCTGGATGATCAAGGCCTGGAAGGCCATTATCGATACCAACGGGCACTACGCGCGACCCGACCTTGTCAGATTGAGCGTGGCCAATCACACCCCGTCACAATATCCGGTGCTCCTGCGTACCCAGCCGAAACCGGGCCTGTTGGCAGAAGCCGCCGAACGAAACGGCGTTGAACCGGCGCTGGTTGAATTGGTGATGCATGATGCCGCGCGCCTTGGCGTCGCGGGCCCCGGCGGCGGCACTGCCTAGAAGCGCCTTCGTTGCAGACGGAGACGAGATCAGCGCATCAGCTTGAGCGCGTCGGAGAAAAACTCCGGCCCGCCGAAATTGCCTGATTTCAGCGCCAGCAGCATCGTCGCCGTTTTTCGCCCCGACCGCGCGCAAAACCGGCACGCCCGCGGCGATTTCCGCGCCGACGAGAAAGCCGGGAATCCCGAGGCGATCGACCACGGCGCCTGAGGTTTCACCGCCGGCGACCACCAGCGACGCACGCCGGATTGCACCAGACCATCGGCGATATCGGCCATCGCCTGCTCGATGGCATGTCCGGCCGCGTCGCGGCCATGGCGCGACTGAAGCGCGGCGACCTGTTCGGGCGTCGAACTGCTCGCGATCAGGACCGGGCCGTCACCGATTCGCTCTTTCGCCCACGCCAGCGCGCGCCGGGCCTCCTCCGGACCGGCGATGACGCCTTCGGGATCGAGATGCAGCACCGGCATCGCCTTTTCGGCGTTAGCGATCTGCTGCAGCGTCGCCTGCGAGCAACTGCCGGCGAGGCAGGCGGCGGAGCCGCCGACGGGCGCGTCGGCGATGGCATTTGCCGCGTTGGATTTGACCTTGCCGGACGCGACCATCGCCCGGGCAAGGCCAAGCCCGATGCCGGAGGCGCCGACCGACAGACGGTGATCCAGCGCCACGCTGCCGATGGTTTCGAGATCGCGGTCGAACACGGCGTCGACGATAGCGGCGCCAAAGCCTTTGCCCGCGAGATCGGCGAGTTGCGTACGTACCGCGTCCGCGCCACGCGACAGCGCCGCAAGCGCCACCAGCCCGACCCTGGTCTTGCTCTGGCGCGCCAGCACCCGCACCAGATTGGAATCATGCATCGGATTGAGCGGATGATCCTTCAGCGGGCTCTCGTTGAGCGGCACCGAGCCCACGAACAGATTGCCCTGATAGACGGTGCGGCCGGTTTCCGGGAATGCCGGCGTCACCAGCACGATGGTGTCGCCGCAATCGGCGCGCAGCGCATCCATGACCGGGCCGATATTGCCGGCGTCGGTGGAATCGAAGGTCGAGCAGATCTTGAACAGCACGTGGTCGGCGCCGCGGCCGCGCAGCCATTTTTCCGCCGATCGCGAGCGGCTCACCGCAAGCCCCGCTTCGATCGAGCGGCTCTTCAGCGACACCACCACCGCGTCGACCTCGGGCAGCGCGAGATCGTCCGACGGTACGCCGATGGTCTGCACCGTGCGCAGACCGGCGCGCGTCAGCGTGTTGGCGAGATCCGAGGCGCCGGTATAGTCGTCGGCGATGCAGCCGAGGGACAACTTCACAGCCGACGTCACGGCTTTCACTCCGGCATAGGGCTTGAACCAGCCGAGGCCGTCGGTGGTCTTGCCGCGCGGGTTGTATTCGCAGCCGACGAAGCCGCCATAGCCGAGCCGGTCGAGTTCGGCGAACAGGAACGGATAGTTCAGCTCCTCGCCGTCGGGCTCGTTGCGCGAGGGAATGCTGGCGATCTGGATGTGGCCGGTGATCGGCATCATCTCGCGCAGCCGCATGGTGACGTCGCCGTGGATGATCTGGCAGTGATAGATATCGAACTGCAGCTTCAGGTTCGGAATTTTCAGCTCATTGATCAGGTCGCGCGCGAACAGGAAATCGTTGAGGAAATAGCCGGGAATGTTGCGCGAATTGATCGGCTCGAGCACGACGTCGAGGCCATGGGGCGCGAAGAATTCCGCCGTCCGTGGCCACCGACTTGCGGAACGCCTCGACCGCCTTGCGATCGTTGCGATCGGCCATCCCCGCCATCAGATGCACCCGCTTGACGCCGGTCGCCTGCGCGTAAGGCAGCGCCGTATCCAGGCTCTTCTTCAGATCGTCGAAACGCTCCGGCAGCGCGGCAAGACCTTTTTCGCCGCCGTTCCAGTCGCCCGGCGGCAGGTTGAACAGCGCCTGCGTCAGGCCGTTGCGCTTGAGCCGCTCGCCGACCTCCTCGGCCGGATGGTCGTAGGGAAACAGGAATTCGACTGCGGTGAAGCCCGCTTTTGCGGCGGCGTCAAAACGGTCGAGGAACGGCACCTCGTTGAACATCATCGAGAGGTTGGCGGCAAAGCGGGGCATGGTCTGTCCTCTTCTGTATCGCTGTTACTTCGGTTCGAGTTTACTTGGGCTCACCCGGCAAATGCGTGCCGGTGACACGGGCATACATCCGCGCCACCGAGGCGTCGTCGTCGCGGCCCATGCCGGAGGCCGCCGTCATCAGGAACATCTGCAACGCGGCGGCCGCCACCGGCACCGGGAATCTTGCCGTGCGCGCCATGTCCTGGATGATGCCGAGGTCTTTGACAAAGATCTCCACCGCGCTGCGCGGCGTGTAGTCGCCATCGAGCACGTGCGGCATGCGGTTTTCGAACATCCAGGAATTGCCGGCGGAGGCCGTGATCACCTCATAGACCTTCCTGATATCGAGGCCCTGCTTGGCGGCGAACGTGATGGCCTCCGAAGCGGCGGCGATATGCACGCCGGCCAGCAACTGGTTGATCATCTTGAACGCGGCGCCCTGCCCCGCGGCATCGCCAAGCTCATAGAGCTTTGCCGCCATCGCATCGAGCGCCGGGCGCGCCTTGGCAAAGGCGGCGGCGCTGCCCGAGGCCAGAATGGTGAGTTCGCCCTGCGCGGCGCGCTGCGCGCCGCCGGAGATCGGCGCGTCCAGATAAAGCCGGCCGGTGGCTTCGAGCTGTTTGGCAAGCCGCCGCGCCACGTCGGGATCCATCGTCGCCGAGGAGATGAACACCGCGCCTTTGCCCAGGGTTTCGGCGACACCGCCGGCGCCGAACAGGATGGTTTCGGTTTGCGCGGCGTTGACGACCACGCTGACGACGATGTCGGCGGCCTTGGCGGCTTCCGCCGGCGTCTTGGCGCCGTTGCCGCCGTCGGCGACGAAGCGCGCGACGGAATCGGCCGAGACGTCGCAGCCGGTGACGTCAAAACCGGCGCGGCGCAGCGAGGTCGCCATGCCAAAGCCCATCGAGCCCAGCCCGATGACGGCGACGCGCGGTTTGGTTTCAGGCATGCGGCATTTCCTCTTATTTCGCTTGAGCCGCGATCCCGGCTTTGCCTCTGGGTATCACGGCTGGGTCGCTTGCCAAAGCATGAGAGAAGGCCTTTCGGAAACAGGGTCTTGGCATGAGCGAAACCAGAATTCGCGAGGAAATCTGCCGCCTCGGCCGCTCGCTGTTCGAGCGCGGGCTGACGCCGGGCTCGTCCGGCAATATCAGCGTCAAGCTCGACGACGGCGGCTGGCTGGTGACGCCGACCAACGCCTCGCTCGGCTTCCTCGACCCGGCGCGGCTGTCGCGGCTCGGCGCCGACGGCAAACTGGTCTCCGGCGACGCCCCGACCAAGGAAGTGCCGCTGCACACCGCGCTCTACCAGACCCGCGACGCGGCACGCGCCGTGGTGCATCTGCATTCCACCCATTCGGTGGCGCTCTCGATGCTGCCCGAGATCGATCCCCGCGCGGCGCTGCCGCCGATGACGCCGTATTATCTGATGAAATGCGGCCACACCGCACTGGTGCCCTATTATCGGCCCGGCGATCCCGCCGTCGCCGACGCGATCAAGGGCCTGGCCGGAAAATACTCCTCGGTGCTGCTCGCCAATCACGGCCCGGTCGTGTCAGGCGATACGCTGGAAGCCGCGGTGTTCGCGATCGAGGAACTGGAAGAGACGGCAAAGTTGTATCTGCTGCTGCGCGGGCTGAACCCGCGGTATCTGTCGCCGGAACAGGTGGCGGATTTGACAAAGGTGTTTGGGCTGACGCTGCCGGAGCATCGATCACAGCCTCCGTAGCCCGGCATTGAAGCGCAGCGCAATCCGGCGGCCAGTCGGCACGGCGATGTGCGGTCTCCTTCGGATTTCAGCTGCGCTCCTCGGATGACCGGGCTGCAGCAACACACTTGTCACAGCCCCAGATACGCCTTCCGCACATCCGGATTGGTCCTGATCTCCGCCGCGGCGCCCTGCATCAGCACGCGGCCGGTTTGCAGGATGTAGGCGCGGTCGGCGATTTCGAGGCACTCGGCCATCCGCTGCTCGACGATCAGCACGGTCAGGCCGGTGTCGCGGATGCGCTTCACCGCCTGGAAGATTTCGTCGACCAGTTTCGGCATGATGCCCTGCGACGGCTCGTCCAGCATCAACAGCCGCGGCCGCGTCATCAGCGCGCGGCCGATCGCCAGCATCTGCTGCTCGCCGCCGGACAGCGTTTCGGCGCGCTGCTCCAGCCGCTCGGACAGCCGCGGGAACAGCTTGAACACCAGATCCAGCGGCGCCTCGCGATCGGCCTTGCCGCGATAGAGGTAGCTGCCGAGCCGCAGATTGTCGCGCACCGACAGCCGCGGAAACAGCCGGCGGTTTTCCGGCACATAGGCGATGCCGCGCGAGGTGATGACGTGCTGCGCCAGGCCGTCGATCCGCGCGCCGTCGAAGGTGACGGTGCCGGAGCGCGGCCGCTCGGCGCCGGCGATCGATTTCAGCAGCGTCGACTTGCCGGCCCCGTTGGCGCCGGCGACGCAGACGATCTCGCCCTTGGCGACCTCGATCGAAATCGCCGAGATCGCGACCAGCCCCTGATAGGCGGTGGTGACTTCATGCACCGACAGCATGACGGTCCCCCAGATAGGCGGTGATGACTTTCGGATTGCGCACGACGTCGGCCGGCTTGCCCTCGACCAGCACCTTGCCGAGATCGAGCACGATGGCGCGGTCGACCAGCGGCATCACGATTTCCATGACGTGCTCGACCATCAGCACGGTGACGCCGGTGTCGCGCACCTTGCGCACCAGTTCGACGCCGGTCTGGGCCTCGAGCGGCGTCAGACCGGTGAGGCACTTCGTCGAGCAGCAGCAGTTTCGGTTCGGTCGCAAGCGCCCGCGCGACTTCGAGGCGACGTTTTTCCGACGGCACCAGATCGCTGGCGAGCACATTGGCGCGGGCGCCGAGGCCGCAGAACTCCAGCACCTCATGCGCCTTGCGCCGCGCCACGCGCATCACGGTGTTGCGCACCAGCGCGCCGACGATGACGTTGTCGATCACGCTCATGGTCTCGAAACTTTTGACCACCTGAAAGGTGCGCCCGACGCCGCGCACGCAGCGCTCCGCCGCCGGCAGTTTGGTGACGTCTTCGCCGTCGAACCAGATCGAGCCTTGGGTCGGCGGCAGCACGCCCGCGATCAGATTGAACAACGTCGACTTGCCGGCGCCGTTCGGCCCGATCAAGCCGACGATTTCGCCGCGCCCGACCGAGATCGAGACGTCGCTGTTGGCGATCAGGCCGCCAAAGCGCTGCCAGACGCCGCGGGTTTCCAGCAAGGGCGCGGTCATCGCACCGCCTCCTTGCGCTTGGGCGCGAACAACGAGACCAGGCCTTGCGGCCGCGCCAGCGAGATCGCGATGATCAGCCCGCCATAGACGATCAGGTCGACGCCACGGCCGGAGCCGCCGATGAAGGAGCGCGTCAGTTCGGTGAGCGGGATCAGGATGACTGCGCCCAGCATCGGCCCCCACAGCGTGCCGATGCCGCCAAGCACCGCGGGCAGCGCCATCAACAGCGAGAACTGGAAGCCCATGACGCTTTCGGGATCGATATAGGAGACGAACTGCGCATAGAAGGCGCCGCCGATCGCGGTCAGGAACGCCGAGACCGCGGCCGCCCCCATCTTGGAGTTGAACACGACGACGCCAAGGCTTTCGGCGGCTTCCGGATTGTCCTTCACCGCGCGCCACCAATAGCCCCATTTGGAATCTTCCAGCCACCAGGTGACGAACCAGGCGACGCAGGCCAGCCCCAGCGCGAAGTAGAAGTACGGCAGCTTGCTGCGCGCGAACTGGAATTTGAGCCAGCTGTCGCCGCGCATGGGAATCGTGATGCCGAGCGCTGCCCCCGCCCACTCCCAGTTCTGAATCAGCAGCAGCGCGATCTCGGCGATGACGATGGTGGCGATGGCGAAATAATGCCCGCGCAGGCGGAAGCAGGGATAGCCCAGCGCCATCGCGATCACGGCCGATATCAGCGCCGCCGCCGAGCATGCCGAACCACGGCAGCACGCCGAACTTCGTGAACAGGATCGTGGTGGTGTAGGCGCCGAGCCCGAAATAGAGCGCGTGACCGAGCGAAATCTGCCCGCAATAGCCGGACAGGATGTTCCAGCTCTGCGACAGCGCCCCGTACATCAAGGTCAGCACCATGATGTTCTGGACGTAGACGTCCTTGACGAACAGCGGCACGACGGCGGCGATCGCGGCGAGACAGAAGGCGACGATCAGGTCGCGGCGGCGGCGGTTTGCGAAATCGGTATCCATCACATCGATCCGAACAGGCCGCGCGGCCGCACGAACACGACCAGCAGATAGACCGCATAGATGCCGACCGATTTCAGCGACGGCGGCAGCATCAGCGCGGTGGAGGCCTCGACCAGGCCGACGATGATGCCGCCGGCAAAGGCGCCGAACACGCTGCCGAAGCCGCCGAGCGCCACCGTGACATAGGCGATCAGCGCAAACGACGCGCCGACGTCGGGATAGATGTAGAAGAAGATCGACATGATGGCGCCGGCGAGCCCGACCAGCGCCGCGCCGAGGCCCCAGCCCAGCGCGAACACGCGGTTCTTGTCGATGCCGACCAGCGCCACCGCGCCGGCGTCCTCACGCGTTGCTTCCAGCGCGCGGCCGAAATCGGTGCGGTTGATGAAGAAATAGAGCCCGCCGAACGCCGCCATCGCCACCGCCGCGCCGATCAGTTGCGGCTGCGGCAGGAAGATGCCGCCGATCGAGATGGTTTTGCCGCCGAGCCAGGAATGGGTGACGCTGCGATAGTCCGGCGTGAAGAAGAACTGCGCGACGCCGCGCATCACGATCGCAAGCCCGAAGGTCGAGAAGATCTGCACCATGCCGGCGTTGGCCTTGGCGCGTACCGCAAAGCGCACGATCAGGAGATAGACCACGGCGCCGAAGACGAACAACGCCGCCGCCACCAGCGGCGCCGCCAGCAACGGATCGATCGCGAAGAACGCGAACAGGAAGAAGGTCGCGTACATCGCGATCATCAGGAATTCGCCATGGGCGAAATTCACGACGTCCATCAGGCCGAAGATCAGCGCGAGGCCGACCGCGATCAGCCCGTAGAGCAGCCCCATCAACAGGCCGCTCGCCAGGCTTTGGATAATGGTCTCGGCGGTCACAGACGTTGCTCCAGGTCCGAGGCATTATCCGTCGTCATTGCGAGCGCAGCGAAGCAATCCATCTTGCCGCAAAAAGAAAGAATGGATTGCTTCGTCGCTGCGCTCCTCGCAATGACGAAGTTCTCAACTTTAGTCTCGGCTGTCATGGCCCCCGCCCCCAGCGCCCGTTCGTTACTTCATCGGCCAGACGGCTTCGGCAACGGCGGCCTGCGCCGGCGAGATGGTGACGAACTTGCCGCCGACATATTGCAGCAGCACCGGGTCGGCGTCGTTGTTCTGGCCCATGTCGTCGAACTTCACGCGCTTCCACGGCATGATGGTCTGCTCGCCCGGGATTTCGGTCGCGGCCAGTGCGGCGCGGATCTTTTCGCCGTCGGTCGACTTGGCGCGATTGATGGCGTCCGCCAGAATGATCAGGGCCATGAACTCGCGCGAGGTGTTGTCGTTCAGATCCTTGCCCGACTTCGCCTTGAACAATTCGTTGATCTTGCCGACCATCGGCCGCTTGGCCGCGAGATCGAGCGAGAAGCTGCCGCGGGTGATCGCGCCTTCGAGCTTGTCGCCGACCGCGTCGTACAGCGCCTTCTCGGAAAAGCCGGCGGCCTGCGCCACGATGGCCTTCGGCTTGTAGCCGAGTTCGGCCATGGTCTTGACCAGCAGGATGCCGTCGGTGGTGTAGCTCGAGGGCATCAGCACGTCGGCATTCGCCGCCTTGAGCTGCTGAACTTCGGCCGACAGCGACGGCGAGTTGGCGCGGTACTTGATGTCGGCAACGATCTTGTAGCCGGCCGCATCGGCAAGCTTGGTCTGCGCGTTCGCGGAGTCGGTTCCGAAGATGGTGTCTTCGTGGAACAGCGCCAGCGTCTCGATCTTGGTGCCCTTCTTCTTCATGGCGTCGAAGAAGTCGAACATCGCCTTCGAGAACATTTCGTCATGGGGGGCGGCGCGGAAGAAGAATTTCAGGCCGCGGGTATGCAGGCTCGGCGACGAGTTGTCGGCCGAAAGAAACGGGATCTGATAGCGCTCGCAGGTCTGGCTGACGGTGACCGCGACCGCGCTCTGATAGGTGCCGATGATCGCGCAGACCTTCTCCTGGGTGATCAGGCGCTCGGCTTCGGCGCGGCCCTTCTGCGGATCGCCCTGGTGGTCGGCAAAGACGAGGCGGATCTTGGCGCCGCCGAGCCCGCGTCAAGCCGGCGTCCTTGGCCCCCGGCAGATCGAAATCATACTTGTTGTTGATGATTTCAAGCGCGGCCTCATAGGCCTTCTGCGAATCGACGCCCTGCTGCGCGCTGGCACCGGAGAATGGATAGAGCAGGCCGATCACCACTTCGGACGTTTGCGCGCGGGCCGCGATCGGCGCGAGCGCGGCAATTGCGGTGGCTCCAAGCAATACGTTACGGCGAGTGATGCTCATTACAAATCCCCTGTTGGTCGACGTTTATCGATGAAACGGTTGACGGTTACGGTAAAGCCTCAATGAGCGGCACTGTCTGCATCAAAGCACGGCAAGCGTCTTGTTCTGCAAATCGGTCACCAGCATCAATCCGGGCGCATGGGTGATCGCGAACGGTACCCTGGCGGCGGCGATCACCGATTGCGGCGTCACGCCGCAAGCCCAGAACACCGGAATTTCGTCGGCTGCGACCGGCACCGCATCGCCATAGTCGGGCTTGTCGATATCGGCAATGCCGATCGCGTGCGGATGACCGAGATGCACCGGCGCGCCATGCACGGAAGGAAAGCGCGAGGTGATCTGCACCGCGCGGATCGCATCCGCCGGCTTGAACGGCCGCATCGACACCACCATCGGACCCGCGAACGGGCCCGCCGAACCGCAGGCGATGTTGGTGCGGTACATCGGCACGCGCAGCTTGCGTTCGATGTGGCGGATCGGCAGGCCGTCGGCCAGCAGCGCTTCCTCGAACGAGTACGAGCACCCGATCACGAAGGCGACCAGATCGTCGCGCCAATGCGCGCTGATGTCGGTCGGCTCCTCCACCACCTCGCCGTCGCGCCAGACGCGATAACGCGGCAGGTCGGTGCGGATGTCGAGGTCGAGGCCGAGCGCGGGAATGCGGGGATTGCCGACGTCGGACATGCCGATGATCGGGCACGGTTTGGGATTGAGCTGGCAGAACCGGTGGAACGACGCCGCCAGCTTCTCCGGCAGCACCACGAGATTGCCCTGGACATAGCCGTTGGCGACGCCGGCCGTGGTGGTGGCCATGCCGGTCCGGCAGGCATGCCGGGCGGCGACGCTTGGCGATAAATCCGCCGTATCGAGATTGGGTCGTTCCGTTCTTGCCAAGCTGGTCATCGTTGCAACAGCTCCAATCGGGTCGACATCTACTCGCGCATATGGCTATGATAATGTCTAATCGTTATTTTTGATCGATATCGATAAATCAGATTTATCGATCTGCGGACAGAGGGTGCATGACCGATTTCAAGGCAATTGAGACCTTCATGTGGGTGGTGACCCTGGGCAGCTTCCGCGGCGCCGCCCACAAGCTCAACACCACCCAGCCCGCGATCTCGCAGCGGATCGCCCAGCTCGAACGCGAAGTCGGCGTCAAACTGCTTCAGCGCGACCGCCGCATGGTGCTGCCGACGCCAAGCGGGCGACAGCTGATGGTGTATGCGGAGAAGCTGATCGGGCTGCGCTCGGAAATGCTGGCGGTGGTCGGCGACCGCTCGGCAATGCGCGGCGTGCTGCGGCTCGGTGTCGCCGAGACCATCGTCCACACCTTTCTCACGCAGCTGATCAAGAGCGTCAACAACACCTATCCCAATTTGTCGCTCGAAATCGAGGTCGACATCACCTCGAATTTGCGCACCCGGCTGCTGGCGCAGGAAATCGAACTCGCGTTCCTGCTCGGCCCGGTGACGGGGCCAACCTTCAGCAACCGGGTGCTTTGCGACTATTCGGTCGGATTTCTCGCCAGCCCGTCGCTGGGATTGGGCAAGGAACGGCTGACGGTGCATGATCTCGCCAAATTTCCGATCATCACCTTTCCGCGCAAGACGCCGCCGTATGAAATCGTGCGTTCGCTGTTCAACCGGCCGGATCTGCCGCCGATGCGCCTGCACGCCAGCGCCTCGCTCGGCACCGTGATCCATATGGCGATCGAAGGCCTCGGCATTGCCGTGATTCCGACCGCGATCGTCGAAAACCAGATAGCCGATGGACGGCTGCAATTGCTGTCGACCAACCTGCAAATACCGCTGTTGACGTTTTCGGCAAGCTGGCTCACCTCTCCCGACACGGTTGCGGTCGAACGCGTGGCCGAACTCGCGGCCTCGCTGGCGCAAGGCGGCGTCGTTGTTGACGCGCCGCCGTCGTCGCGTCATTGAAAGTTGACGGCACTGAATACCGGAATGGCCCAATGACCAAAATCGCCTCCAATCTGCAAATCGATTCCGCCCGGATGTGGGGCACGATTCACGAGACCGCGAAATTCGGCGCGACACCGAAAGGCGGCGTACGGCGGTTGACGTTGGGACCAGAGGACAAGTTGGTCCGCGACTGGTTCCGCAAGGCCTGCGAGGCGGCCGGCCTCGAGGTCCATGTCGACACGCTCGGCTCGATGTTCGGCCTGCGCAAGGGGCGCGACATGTCGAAGGCGCCGGTCGGGCTCGGCTCCCATCTCGACACCCAGCCGACCGGCGGCAAGTATGACGGCGTGCTCGGCACCCTCGCCGCCCTTGAAGTGGTCCGCACGCTGAACGATGCCGGCATCGAAACCGAGACGCCGATCTGCATCTGCAACTGGACCAACGAGGAAGGCTCGCGCTTTGCGCCGGCAATGATGGCGTCGGCCGCCTATGTCGGCGACTTCACCACCGACGATATTTTGTCGCGCAAGGACGCCGAGGGCGTCACGGTCGGAGAAGCGCTCGACAGCATCGGCTATCGCGGCGATGCGCCCGTCGGCCGGCAGAAATTTTCAAGCTTCGTCGAACTGCATATCGAACAGGGCCCGATCCTCGAAGCCGAGAACAAGACCATCGGCGTGGTCGATTCCGGCCAGGGCGTACTGTGGTACGACGGCAAGATCACCGGTTTTGAAAGCCATGCCGGCTCGACCCCGATGCCGCTGCGGCGCGACGCGCTGGCGACATTGTCGGAAATCGTGCTGGCGATGGAGGCGATCGCCAAGAAGCACGGCCCGAAGGCGGTCGGCACCATCGGCGAGGCCGTGATCGCCAATCCCTCGCGCAACGTCATTCCCGGCGAAATCGCCTTCACGGTGGATTGCCGCAGCGCCGATGCCGCGATCATGGACGCGCTGGACCGGGATTTACGATCAGCGGTTGCGGAGATCGCG
This sequence comes from uncultured Alphaproteobacteria bacterium, assembly GCA_963802535.1. GTDB lineage: Bacteria > Pseudomonadota > Alphaproteobacteria > Rhizobiales > Xanthobacteraceae > Bradyrhizobium. Next base: position 590,387 of record CAWDJI010000004.1, read on the forward strand.
GCCCGCCGCAAGGTCGACGTCCAGCTCGATCTGGTCTGGCGCAAGGCGCCGACGCATTTCGATCCGAAGCTCGTCGACGCCGTCGAGCATGCGGCAAAATCACTCGGCTATTCGCATCGCCGCATCACTTCCGGCGCTGGCCATGATGCCTGCAACCTCAATACCGTGATGCCGACGGCCATGGTGTTCGTGCCCTGCAAGGACGGCATCAGCCACAATGAACTGGAAGACGCCACGCAGGGCGATTGCGCGGCGGGCGCCAACGTGTTGATGCATACCGTGCTGGCGCTCGCCGGCGTCGCGTCGTAATCTAATAAAAAACCGGAGGACTGCCGTGCGCGGTGTTTTTGTCGATGCCAATGAATCGCTGGCTGTGATCTTCGAACGGCTGGGAAAACCAGGCGATCCCCAGGTTCGACATCCATCGCGATCCCGACATCACTTCGGACCAGTATCCAAAAATCCTCGACGGCGCCGAGATCGCAGTCGTCGACCACACCGAGCTGCCGACCGAGATTGCCAAGCAATGCAAGGGCCTCAAGCACGTCGTGTTCCTCGGCACCGGCGCGCGCAGCTACATGAACCCGGAAGAGCTCGCCGAACTCGGCATCGAGGTGCATCTGATCAAGGGCTATGGCGATACGGCGGTGGCCGAATGCGCTATTGCGCTGATGTGGGAAGGCGCGCGCGGCCTCTCCAAGATGGATCGCGGGATTCGCGCCGGCAACTGGCTGCGCGACGACGCCATGCAGCTGACCGGCAAGACGCTCGGCCTGATCGGCTTTGGCGGCATCGCCGCCGAAGTGGCGCGCATCGCGATCGGCAGCGGCATGCGCGTGATCGCCTGGAACCGGTCGCCGAAGAAGCATCCGAAAGTCGAGTTCGTCGAGCTCGACGAACTATTGACCGAGAGCGACGTGGTCTCGATCCATCTGTTGCTCAACGACGAGACCCGCGGCCTGGTGTCGCGCGCCTGCATCGAGGCGATGAAGCCCGGCGTCATCCTGGTCAACACCGCGCGCGGCGCCATCGTCGACGAGGAAGCGATGATCGAGGCCCTCAACTCCGGCCAGATCCGCCATGCCGGCCTCGACGTCTTCAACACCGAACCGCTGCCGGCGACCCATCCCCTGACCAAACTGGAAAACGTCACGCTGTCGGCGCATTCCGCGTTCCGCACGCCCGAGGCGAGCGAGAATCTGATCGGCGCGGCGTTGGCGCATTGCCGCAGGATTGCGAAGGGGTAAACGCTCTTCGTCGTCCCGGCCGAACGCCGGGACCCATACTCGCGTGCTCTGTCGAGAGAAAAAAGTCGGTAGACACCGGCTACAATTACAACCGCCGCAGCGTATGGGTCCCGGCGTTCGCCGGGACGACGATTGAGTTTGTAGTTCCGCTTTTACTCCACCATATCCGCGACCGCCTTGCCGCACGCCGTGGTGTCGGCATTGCCGCCGAGATCCCTCGTCCGCAGCGTGCGTTCGCCGAGCGTGCGCTCGATGGCGCCGACGATCGACTGCGGCCGCATCCTTCTCGCCGAGATGTTCCAGCATCATCGCGCCCGACCAGATCATGCCGATCGGGTTGGCGATGCCCTGGCCCGCGATGTCAGGCGCCGAGCCGTGCACCGGTTCGAACACCGAAGGAAACAGTCCGGGCGGATTGATATTGCCCGACGGCGCGATGCCGATGGTGCCGGTGCAGGCCGGACCGAGATCCGAGAGGATATCGCCGAACAGATTCGAGCCGACCACGACGTCGAACCAGTCCGGATGCAGCACGAAATTCGCGGTCAGGATATCGATGTGATATTTGTCCCACTTCACGCCGGGATAATTTCTTTGCCATCGCCTCAACGCGCTCGTCCCAATAAGGCATCGTGATCGAGATGCCGTTGGATTTGGTCGCCGAGGTCAGATGCTTCTTCGGCCGTGACTGCGCCAGCTCGAACGCGAACTTCAGGATGCGGTCGACGCCGATCCGCGTCATCACGGTCTGCTGGGTGACGAATTCACGGTCGGTATCCGGGAACATGCGGCCGCCGACCGATGAATATTCGCCTTCGGTGTTTTCGCGCACCACCCAGAAATCGATGTCGCCGGGCTTGCGGTTGGCGAGCGGCGACGGCACGCCCGGCATCAGCCGCACCGGACGCAAATTGACGTACTGGTCGAACTCCCGGCGGAATTTTATGAGCGACCCCCACAACGAAATGTGATCGGGGATCTTTGCCGGCCAGCCGACCGCGCCGAAATAGATCGCGTCGTGCTTGCCGATTTTGGCCTTCCAGTCCTCCGGCATCATCTCGCCGTGCTTTTCGTAATAGTCCCAGGACGCGAAGTCGAAATGGTCGAAATGCACGGCGACGCCGTGCTTTTTCGCGGCGGCCTCCAGCACGCGCAGGCCTTCCGGGACCACTTCCTTGCCGATGCCGTCGCCGGGAATGACCGCGATCCGATAGGTTTTCTTGCTCATCCTGAGGATTCCTTGGGTGACAGATAGCTTGCCGGGAACACGGCTTATTGCATTTCCCTGCAATGGACCAAACTGCATTCCGGTGCAACGCTGCACTGCAATGTTGACCACTGCCGGGCCAACCGCCTACCAATTTCGTCGACCACTTCCCACCAATCTCCCTCAAGAAGCGAGAATTCCCATGGATCTGCATTTGCGCGGCAAGCGCGTCCTGATCACCGGCGCCTCCAAGGGCATTGGCGCCGCCGCGGCCGAGGCTTTTGCCGAGGAAGGCTGCGACCTGCGGCTGGCCGCCCGCAGCGGCGACCAGTTGAAAGCGTTGTGCGACCGGCTGCGCTCGACCCACCAGATCGACGCCACGGCCCATGTCGTCGACCTGCGCCAGCCAGCCGACATCGCGAAACTGGTGAAGGATGCCGCCGACATCGACATCCTCGTCAACAATGCCGGCGATATTCCGGGCGGCTCGATCGACAAGATCGACGAGGCGACCTGGCGTCACGCCTGGGAACTGAAAGTGTTCGGCTACATCAACCTCACCCGCGCGATCTACGCGCAGATGAAGGCGCGCGGCCACGGCGTCATCGTCAACGACATCGGCGCGGCCGGTGAAAAATTCGACGCCAACTACATCTGTGGCAGCGCCGGCAATGCAGCCTGATGGCGTTTACCCGCGCGCTCGGCGGCAAAAGTCTCGCCGACAACATCCGCGTGGTCGGCATCAATCCCGGCCCGGTCGGCACCGACCGTCACGTCACGCTCCTGAAGACGCGCGCGAAAAACCAGTTCGGCGACGAGAACCGCTACAAGGAATTCCAGAAAGGCCTGCCGCTCGGCCGCCCCGCGCACGCGCGCGAGATCGGCGACCTGATGGCGTTCCTGGCGTCGGACCGCGCGGGCTATACGACGGGCGTGATTTATACGGTCGATGGCGGGATCAGTGCGGGGTGGGGGTAGGCCACACTGTCCACCGCCGTCATTGCGAGGAGCATAGCGACGAAGCAATCCATCCATCCGTTATGCCGTACCATGGATTGCTTCGCTACGCTCGCAATGACGGCGTGGTCAGCTCTTCGTCCTCTCAAACAACTGCCGGATCAGCGTCGTCACCCTCCCCTGCGGCGACATCATCTCGTGCATGATCGAGAAATGATTGGCACCGGGGATCTCCTCATAGGTCACCGGCAATCCGTATTTGGCGCGGTGAGCGACAAAATCGGCGGTCTGCTTGCGCAACAGCGGCAACTCCGCGCTGCCGGCCACGAGCGACAGCGGCTTCAACGGCCCGCCCGGCTGCATCATCGGCGAGTTGCGGCGCGACATTGTCTCGTCGAGCTTCAATTTGACGTTGAGATAGCTGTGCCGGATCGGTTCGAGATCGTAAATCCCTGATATCGCCATGCCGCCCCTCACCTTCGGATGCGACAGCGCCATCGAGGTCAGATGCCCGCCGGCGGACCAGCCGGATACCACGATGCCGTCATCGGCCGCACCGAGCGCGGGCAATTGCGCCGTGAGATAATCGATGCCGGCGTGGATTTCGGCCACGATCTGATCGAGCGTCGCATCGGGTGCCAGCGTATAGCCGATCAGCGCGACATTGATGCCGTGCGCCATCGGGCCTTCGGCGAACACCGTAAAGACCTCCTTGGCGCGGGTCTGCCAATAGCCGCCATGGATGAACAGCAGCGTCGGCGCCTTGTCGGCAGCTTTGAGAAAATCGATCCGGTTGCGCTCGCGCGGACCATAGCGGAGGTCGAGATGCTCGGGAAAGCGCTTGCGCGTATCGGCGGAGCGCTGCTCCCAGCCGGCCACCATCTCGATGCCGCCGGGCACATCGATGACATTATTGAAGCCGAGGTCACGGTCTTCCTGGCTCATCGCGCGCCAATCCAGCGCAGAAAACAGTGTCGGCATTCCAAATCTCCAGTGCAGCCACGACGTCAGCGCGTTTCCACTTTGCCAAAAAATGTACTACAGCACCATTCACGAACAGGAAACGACGGGAGACACGAGTGGCTGATCAGGGGCTGGTGCGAGAGACGGCGTGTGCGGTGGTCGGCAAACTTAGATCGGGTGAAGTCACCCCGCTCGACCTGCTCGACGTGCTGGAGAAGCGGATCGCCGAGGTCGACGGCCCCGTCAACGCGCTGCCGACCCTTTGTTTCGACCGCGCCCGCAAACACGCGAGGGCGCTGATGGAGAAACCGGTAGCCGAGCGCGGCCTGCTGGCGGGCCTGCCGATCCCGATCAAGGACCTCACCGCGGTCGCGGGCGTGCTGACCACGCAGGGCTCGCCGATCTACAGGGATAACATCCCGGCCAAATCCGACATCCTGGTCGAGCATCTCGAAAACAATGGCGGGGTGATTTACGCCAAGTCAAACACGCCGGAGTTCGGCGCCGGCGCCAACACTTTTAATGAAGTGTTCGGCCCGACGCGCAATCCCTGGGACACTTCGCGCTCCGCGGCCGGCTCCTCGGGTGGTGCGGCGGTGGCGCTCGCCACCGGCACGGCCTGGCTCGCACACGGCTCCGATATGGGCGGCAGCCTGCGCAATCCCGCCAGCTTCTGCGGCATTGTCGGCATGCGGCCGAGCATCGGCCGCGTCGCACACACGCTGGCCGCGGCAATCGACCGCAATCTCGGCGTCCAGGGCCCGATGGCGCGCAACGTCGAGGACGTCGCCCTGCTGCTTGACGCCATGAGCGGCGAACATCCCGGCGATCCCTTGTCGCTGCCGGTGCTGCCGAATTCTTTCCTGTCCGCCGCCCGCTCCGGCAAAAAACCGAAGCGCATCGCCTATTCGCCCGATCTCGGCATCACGCCGGTCGATCCGGAAGTGGCCGCGGTCACCCGCAAGGCGGCACAGCGCTTTGAGGAGCTGGGGGTCATCGTCGAGGAGGCGCATCCGGATCTGCGCGAGGCGCATGAATGTTTCCACGTGCTGCGCGCGTTCGATTTCGCGCTGAGCAAGGCGGCGCTGCTGCGCACCAAGCGCGACCAGCTCAAGCCCGAGGTGATCTGGAATATCGAGGAAGGCCTCAAGCTGACGGTCGAGCAGCTCGAGCGCGCCGAGGCGCAGCGCGTCGCCATGACCGCGCGGACGCTGGAATTCTTCGGCAAGTACGATCTGCTGCTGGCGCCCGCGACCATCGTGGCGCCGTTCCCGGTCGAAAACCGTTACGTCGCCGAATGCGCCGGCAAGAAGTTCGACAATTACGTCGAGTGGCTCGGCATCGTCTACGCCATCACGCTGGTGTGCTGCCCCGCGCTGTCGCTGCCCTGCGGCTTCACGGCGTCCGGGCTGCCGGTCGGGTTGCAGATGGTCGCCGCCCCGCGCGGCGAAGCGCAACTGCTCGCCGGCGCCAAAGTGCTGGAAGACATTTTGGGCGTGCGCGGCACCACGCCGATCGAGCCGCGCGCGCCTAAATAATTCTCTCCTCATGGTGAGGAGCGCGTCTTCGCGCGTCTCGAACCATGAGGCCATAGACGGGCCTTCATCCTTCGAGACGCGGCGAAGACGCCGCTCCTCAGGATGAGGTCGAAAGAGTTTCGACATGACCGACGACCCTGAGCCGCCGCCGGAAACGAAGCTGACGCGAACCAAGGAACGTTGGGCGCGCGAGGGCCGTTTCCTCACCGGCAAGATCACGCGCCCTGAAGAGGCGCGTTTGCCGCCGGGCCAGCATCTGACGAAGGATTGGCCGGTGCTCGATCTCGGGCTGTCGCCGAACATTTCGCGCCAGCGCTGGCGGCTCGACGTCTACGGCGCGGTCGAAAATCCGATCTTCTGGACGTTCTGCGGAATTTTCGGCACAGCCGCAGACTAAATTCGTCTCCGACATCCACTGCGTCACCACCTGGTCGCGCTACGACAATCAATGGGAGGGGCTGTCGACCCGCGACCTGCTGATGGCCTGCCGACCGCGCGACGAGGCGCGCTTCGTGGTGCTGCATTCGCATGACGGCTACACCACGAATCTCGCGCTGGAAGATTTCGCCGCCGAGGACGCGCTGCTCGCCCATAGCTGGTCCGGCCACCCGCTGGAGCAGGAGCATGGCGGCCCGGTGCGGCTGGTGGTGCCGCATCTCTATTTCTGGAAGAGCGCCAAATGGCTGCAGAGCATCGAATTCCTCGATAAGGATGCGCCGGGCTATTGGGAAGTCCGCGGCTATCACAACCGCGGCGATCCTTGGGCTGAAGAGCGTTATTCCGGCGACTGAACAGGATTGACCGAGGGAGCCCGACGATGCCGACCGAACGCTTCCAATTCACCGGCGAAGGCGGCCATCAGCTTGCCGCAGCCCTCGATACGCCTGACGGCGCGATCCAGGCCTATGCGCTGTTTGCGCATTGCTTTACCTGCGGCAAGGATGTGCTGGCGGCCAAGCGCATCGCTGTCGCACTGGCATCGCGGGGTATCGCGGTGCTGCGGTTCGATTTCACCGGCCTCGGCTCCAGCGAGGGCGATTTTGCCAACTCGACTTTCTCCTCGAACGTCGCCGACCTCGTCCGTGCCGCCGATCATTTGCGCCAGACCCGAAGTGCGCCCGCGATCCTGATCGGCCACAGCCTCGGCGGTGCGGCGATCCTCGCCGCCGCCGGCAAAATTCCTGAAGCCAGGGCCGTCGTCACCATCGCGGCCCCCTCCGATCCCGCGCATGTCACCCATTTGTTCGGGGATCGCATCGCGGACATCCGCAGCCAGGGCAAGGTCGAGGTGCAGCTCGCCGGGCGGCCCTTCCAGATCAGCGCAGGAATTCCTCGACGACGTCGCTGAGCACAATCTGATGGCGCATGTGAAACAATTGCACAAGGCGCTGCTGGTGATGCATTCCCCGACCGACGATACGGTTGGGATCGACAACGCGACCAACATCTTCGTGGCTGCCAAACACCCGAAGAGTTTCGTGTCGCTCTCCGGCGCCGATCATCTGTTGAGTGGCAAGCGCGATGCCGCCTATGTCGCCGATGTCATTGCCGCCTGGGCGGAGCGCTACGTCGATCCGGTCGCGGCTCAGCCTGCCGCGAGCCCGTCCGAAGCGCCCCGCAACGTCGTGGTGCGCGAAACCCGCGCCAGCAAATTCCAGCAGACCGTCACCACCGGCCCGCATCAGATGCTGGCCGACGAACCCGTCGCCGCCGGCGGCCAGGACACCGGGCCCGGGCCGTATGATTTCGTGCTCGCAGGCCTCGGCGCCTGCACCTCGATGACGATGCGGATGTATGCCGATCGCAAATCGCTGCCGCTCGACCGCATCACGGTGACGCTCAAGCACAGCAAGATCCATGCGGAAGATTGCGCCGAATGCGAAACCAAGGACGGCATGCTGGATCAGATCGACCGCGTGATCGCAATCGAGGGCGCGCTCGATGCCGATGCGCGCAAGCGGTTGATGGAGATCGCCGACAAGTGCCCGGTGCACCGGACGCTGAAATCGGAAATTCGTATCGTTACGAAAACCGCGGAGTAACGGCTACGCCGCCGCCAGCGGCCGGACGCGTAGCGCGCCGCGCAGGCCGAGCGCCGTGCCCGCCATGATTCCGGCGATCGCGACGAACGAGGCCAGCGCCAGCGTCGAAAAACCGGTCAGCCCCTGCCCGACCGAGCAGCCGAACGCCATCACGCCGCCCGCCCCCATCAATGCAGCACCGCCGGCCGAGCGCAGCATGTGGCGCGGCGACTGGTAGCCTTCCCAGTGGAAGCGCCCGGTCAAGAGCGCGGTGATGAGGCTGCCGGCGAATACGCCGCCGACGGTGGCGATGCCGAAATTCAGCGTCGATCCCGTCGACAGCATGACATATTGCAGGCTATCGGCGATCGGCGCGATGAAGGTGAGCGACACCACCGGCGTCGGGTTGAAATCGTCGGCGCCGAGATAGCCGCTCGCGTACCATCCCGCTGCGACGAGAAGTCCGACCACGAGACCGGCGACGACCTGCCCCGGCGACTGCCGGAACGGCGCGCTGGCAAATGCAAAGAGGATCAGCGCCGCGCTGATGATGGACGCCGCCACCATGCGCGCCGCAACTTCACTCAAGCCCAGACCGGACAGCAGCAACGGCACCGAATTCACTTTTGCCGTGGTCTGCGACGCCTGTACCAGCGCAATCCGCGCCGGCGCGATCAACCCCTTCAGCGTCATCATCGCAACGATACCAAGCACGAGTACGACAACAAACGAACGAAGATTGCCGCGCCCAAGCAGCACCAGCGCCCGCGAGCCGCAGCCGTTCGACATCACCATGCCGTAGCCGAACAACAGCCCGCCGAACAACATCAGCGGCAGCCGAGAACGAGGCTTGCAGATAGATCGACTTGCCGATGTCGACGAGGCCTGCCGCCGCCAGCAATTGCGTCGCGGCCACCGCCACACCCATCGCCAGCGCATAGGTCCGGACCAGCCGGCCGTCGCCTTCCGCCCACCAGCCGCGCAGGCTGCTCATCATGCAAAAGCCGCTGACGAGGCCAACCGCGCCATAGACGAGGCCGATCACAAGACCGGAGAACACGACGATGTTGGCGGCGGACATGGCTGGCTTCCTCAGATTCCTGCTAGCTCTCTGGGGTATACTTCCGTCATTGCGAGCGTAGCGAAGCAATCCATCTCACCGCAAAAAGAAAGAATGGATTGCTTCGTCGCTTCGCTCCTCGCAATGACGGTCTTTCCTTGTCTCATGGACCCGGCCGCAGGATCACGCGATCGCGCGACGAGCCGGCGACCGCGATGAAGGCTTCCCTCGCCTGCTCCAAGGAAAAGATCGCGGACGCCTTGATCGGGAACGGCTTCAGATGCCCGCTGGCAAAGCCGGGCCCGAGCTCGCGCAGCACCGCGCCGGTCGCGATCGACGACAGGCCGAGCGTATCGATGCCGACATAGGTGTGCTGGCCGCGATAGAATTCCAGGATGTTGAACTGCACGATGCGGTCGATCGCGGCGATCAGGATCTGCCGCCCGCGCAAGCCGAGCGATTTGTGCGCCGCCTGAAAATAGGGATCGCCGACGGTGTTGAAGACGATATCGGCGCCCTTGCCGCCGGTGAGCTCACGCACCCGTCGCGGCGACGTCGGTCGCGGAAGCGTCGATCACCTCGACCTTGGAATTGGCATGGCCTTCATAGCGGCTCACTCGCGGCGCACCACGCCGATCACGCGCGCGCCGTGCCAGCTCGCGATCTGCACCGCGGCCTGACCGACCTTGCCATTGACGCCCATCACGAGCACGGTCTCGCCGGCCTTTGGGATGCCCGAACGACGCAAGCCTTCCATCGCGGTGACGAAGGGAACGCCGATCCCGGCCGCCTCCTCCCACGAAAGGCCCTTGGGTTTTTCCACCACGGCGTCGGCCTCGACCACCAGATGCGTGGCGTGGGTGCCGTCGCGGCGAATGCCGAGATCGCCGGACGAGCCGAACACCTCGCGCCCGATCCATTCGGCGGGGCCGTCGATCACGACGCCCGCATAGTCGCGGCCCGGCGTCCGCGGAAACACCGCATAGGGCATCAGGCCGGTGGCGGCCTTGACGTCGGACGGATTGACCGCCGCGGCCTTGACTTCAATCAGCAGCTCGTTCTCGCCGCGCGACAAGGCGTGCGTCTCGACCACGGGCGCCAGCGACGCGGCGTCGGCGGCCTTCGCCGGCAGGCGGACGCAGCGTGCGGCGACGGAGCGCCTTTCTGCTTCGGGCGCCGACGTCACCGAAGTCTCCAGTATCTGTTCAATTGAACACCATTTGACGATGCGAGATGCCTGCACCATGACTAACGAACTGATCGCTTAGTTCAAGAGGCTTGTCAGTCCGTCGTGGGCAATCGCTTCAAGGGATGTGGCGATCTGCGCGCCGAAAGTTGTTGGAGCGCCGCGAAATCGCCCCGCACGAAGGCCTCCTTCTTTGCCCGACTCCACTTCTTGAGCTTGCGTTCATTCTCGATGGCGTCAGTGATCCGGTCGAACCATTGCGAGAATACCAGCGTTACCGGCCGCCGGGTTGCGGTGTAGCCACCGAACGTTCCAACGTTGTGCTGGGCAATCCTCAATTCCAGCGCGGTACGCGTTACTCCAATGTAGTAGCTTCCGTCAGAGCATCGCAGGATGTAAAGAAAGGCCCCTTCATCCACTTTCGATCTCCCATTCACTGCTCCCAGACCTCATCCTGAGGAGCGGCGCCTTCGCCGCGTCTCGAAGGATGTAGCCACCGTCCGGGCCTCACGGTTCGAGACGGCACAAGGGCACCTCCTCACCATGAGGGGTGACAGTCTCCCTCTTCGATCTCCCAGTCACCGCTCCCACCCCTCATCCTGAGGAGCGGCGCCTTCGCCGCGTCTCGAAGGATGCAGGCCCGTCTGTGGCCTCATGGTTCGAGACGGCGCCAAGAGGCGCCTCCTCACCATGAGGGTTGATGGCTACCCTTTCGGGCGCTTGTCGTAAACACGTTTCGCCTTGCCGAGCGAACGTTCCAGCGCTTCGGGCGCGACGGCCTTGATGCGGGCTGAGATGCCGATGGTGTTCTTGATGAAGGTCGCGACCTTGTCGGCCGCCTCGGTCAGGCCGTTGCCGTCCCAATGTTCGGGGCGGGCTTCCGCCAGCACCGTCATCTCGTCCATGCGGCCTTCGCGCGTCAGTTCGATGATGAAATGGCCGCCGCACCAGTCGGTGGCGAGCAGCGCCTCCTCGATCTGGGTCGGGAACACGTTGACCCCGCGCAGGATGATCATGTCGTCGGAACGCCCGGTGACCTTTTCCATCCGCCGCATCCCCGGCCGCGCTGTGCCCGGCAGCAGCCGCGTCAGATCGCGGGTGCGGTAGCGGATGATCGGAAACGCTTCTTTTGTGAGCGAGGTGAACACCAGCTCGCCCTTCTCGCCGTCGGGCAGCACTTTTCCGGTCTCGGGGTCGATCACTTCGGGATAGAAATGGTCTTCCCAGATGTGCAGGCCATCCTTGGTCTCCACGCATTCCTGCGCCACGCCGGGGCCGATCACCTCCGACAAGCCATAGATATCGGTCGCGTCCATATCAAAGGCGTGCTCGATCTCGGCGCGCATCGCGTTGGTCCAGGGCTCGGCACCGAAGATGCCGAATTTCAGCGAGGATTTGCGCGGGTCGAGCTTCTGCTTCCTGAACTCATCGAGAATGGCCAGCATGTAGCTCGGCGTCACCGTGATGATATCGGGCTTGAAATCGTTGATCAGCTGCACCTGCCGTTCGGTCATGCCGCCGGACACCGGCACCACGGTGCAGCCGAGTTTTTCGGCGCCGTAATGCGCCCCTAACCCGCCGGTGAACAGGCCATAGCCATAGGCGTTGTGCATGATCATGCCAGTTCGCCCACCGGCGGCGCGGATCGAGCGCGCCATCACCTCCGACCAGGTGTCGATGTCGGCCTGGGTGTAGCCGACCACGATCGGTTTTCCGGTGGTGCCGGACGAGGCATGCACGCGCACCATTTTTTCGCGCGGCACCGCGAACATGTTGAACGGGTAGTTGTCGCGCAGATCGGTTTTCACCGTGAACGGAAATTTCGCAAGATCGGACAGCGTGCTTGAAATCGCGCGGATGCACGCCGGCCTTGTCGAAGGCCTTTTTGTAGTGCGCGACATTGTCGTAAGCATGCGCCAGCGACCAGGCGAGGCGTTTGGTCTGCAACGCCAGGATCTCGTCGCGGGAGGCGCGCTCGGCCGCATCCATTTCGGCGCGGTAACCGCCGGTGCGGGATTGAATGTTCGTCGAAGCCATCGCGCGTTTCCCTGATCTCTTTTCTTTATTTGGTTGCCGTGCCGGCCTCCGGCAGCCATACGCCGCCGATGGTGCGGGAGTGACCGCGAAATTCCGCGATCACCACTTCACCTGCGGTCACACGCACATCGTAGATGCCTGATCTGCCGCTGCTCGAGATTTCCCGCGCGGTCGCGACCAGCACATCGCCGAGCTTGCCGGGCCGAATGAACGTAATATCGCACTGCGCCGCGACGGCGCGTTCGTTGCGGGAATTGCAGGCAAACGCAAAGGTCGAAATCCGCCAGCAGGAAAATAAACCCGCCATGGGCGATGCGCTGGCCGTTGACCATCTCGGGCCTCACGGTCATCGACAACGTCGCCCGGCCCGGTCCGATCTCGACGATCGCCATGCCGAGCCCCTTGCTGGCGTCGTCCTCCTTCCACATCGCATCCGCACAGGCGCGCGCGAGGTCGTCGGGCGAAAGCGTGGCATTGACGTTCACTGCGGTCTCCCTGTCGGGCTTGTTGCAACAAGCTTCTCGAATTCAATCAGTGTTGAGCGAAGCAGCCTGGGGTGTCAACGCTTCCTCCCGTCGTCATTCCGGGGCGCGCCTCTTGGCGCGAGCCCGGAATCCATCGATCCGCAATCCCTGTGGTGAAATGGATTCCGGGCTCTCGCTTCGCGAGCCCCGGAATGACGATCACACATGATCGTAATCCACCACCACCTTGTCCGACACCGGCCGCGCCTGGCAGGTGAGAATAAAACCCGCCTTCAATTCCCACGGCTCCAGCGAATAATTGACTTCCATCTGCGCTTCGCCCTCGACCAGTTTGGCGCGGCAGGTCGAGCACATGCCGCCCTTGCAGGCGAACGGCAGATCCATGCCGGCGCGCAGCGCGGCGTCGAGAATGGATTCGTCCTCGGCGACCGGGACCTCGCGGCGCTTGCCGTCGATCACAAGCGACGCCAGCGCCTTCGGCGGCGCCGATGCCGGGATGACTTTTTTCGCCCGCGGCTTGCCGCCGAATTCCGAGACGAAGCGCTCGACATGAATACGGTCTTCGGCAATGCCGATGTCGCGGCAGGTCGCCTCGATGTCTTCGCTCATCCCGGTCGGACCGCAGATGAAGACGTGATCGATCGACGCGGCCGGAACCAGCGAGCGCAGCAGCACGCGAACTTTTTCGCCGTCAAGCCGGCCGTGCAGGATCGGAATATCCTGCTCTTCGCCCGATATGACGTGAAACACCGAGAGCCGTTGCAGGAAGCGATCCTTCAGTTCTTCCAGCGCCTCGCGGAACAGCATGCCTTGCGGGGAGCGGTTGCCGTAGAACAGGAAGAAGCGGCTGTTCGGCTCGCGCGCCAGCACGCCCTTCACAATCGACAGGATCGGCGTGATGCCACTTCCCGCGGCAAAGCCGGCATAGACCCGCGCCTCCTCAGGCGCATGGGCGACGCCAAAACGGCCGGTCGGCGTCATCACATCGAGTTCGTCGCCGGCCTTGAGGTCGTCCGCAGCCCAGCTCGAGAACGCGCCGCCATCGACCTTCTTCACGGCGATGCGCAGTTCGCCGTCGTCGGGGCCCGAGCAGATCGAATAGGAACGGCGGACTTCCTCGCCGTCCATGGTGGTGCGCAGGGTCAGATACTGACCGGGCATGAAACTGTAATCGCCGGACAGCTCTTTCGGTATAGCAAACGTCAGCGACACCGCATCCGGCGCTTCGCGGCGGAGGTCGTTGACGGCAAGGCGATGGAAGCGTGGGGCTAGGGACATTGGATCTTTCGAACTTTCACCGTCATTGCGAGCAGCACTTGCGACGAAGCAATCCATTCTTTCCTTGTGCGGCGAGATGGATTGCTTCGCTTCGCTCGCAATGACGGGGTGAAAGTGGCGGACATCAATGACACTTGAAATAGTCGAACGGCTCGCGGCACGCCTTGCAGCGCCACAGCGCCTTGCAGGAAGTCGAGCCGAATTCGGAAAGCACTTCGGTATTGGTGGAGCCGCATTGCGGACAGGCCACTTGCTGCTCACCGAACAGCGCGCGGCGGGAGCTTGAAGCTTGCGGCGGTGCGATGCCGTATTCCCTGAGCTTGCGGCGGCCGTCCTCGCTCATCCAGTCGGTGGTCCAGGCCGGCGACAGCACGGTGCGGATCTTTGAGTCGCGCGATGCCGGCGCGCTCCAGCGCCAGTTCGATTTCCAGTGCGATCATGTTCATCGCCGGACAGCCGGAATAGGTCGGCGTGATCGCGACCTCGACATGGCCGTCGCTGACCGCGACCTCGCGCAGCACGCCGAGATCGGCGATCGTCAGCACCGGGATTTCCGGATCGACGACCTGCGCCGCCGCATCCCAGGCGCGCCGGCGCAGATCGGCATCGCTGAGGGTTGCGACTACCATGTGGCCCCCGGAAACGTCCGCGGCATCGACTGCAATTCGCTCAGGAGATGGCCGAGATGCTCGCTGTGCCGGCCGTCGCGGCCGCCCTGCTGCATCCAGTCACTTTTGGGCAGCGCCAGGGTCGCTTCGCCCATGACACTCGTTACCGTCTTCTGCCATTGCGCATGCAATTTGGTTGGATCGATCGCGATCCCCTTTTCGATCAGGCCGCGCTCGCTGTCGTCGACGCGAAACATCTCGCCGGTGTAGGCCCAGAGATCATCGATCGCGGTCTGCGCGCGGCGATGGCTTTCCTCGGTGCCGTCGCCGAGCCGAATGATCCACTCCGACGAATGCCGCAAATGATAGGCGCTTTCCTTTTCCGACTTCGCTGCGATTGCGGCCAAGGTCGGATCGGAAGATTGCATCATCGCGCGCCAATAGAGGTCGGCAAACGCCGCATAGAAAAACTGCCGCACCATGGTGCGCGCGAAATCGCCGTTCGGCTGTTCCAGCAGCAGCAGATTGCGGTACTGCCTGACGTCGCGCAGATAGGCGAACTTGTCCTCGTCGTTACCCTTGCCTTCGACCTTGGCGGCATAGGAATAAAGCTCGCGCGCCTGTCCGAGCAGATCGAGGCCCATATTGGCGAGCGCCATGTCCTCTTCCATGGCCGGCGCATGGCCGCACCATTCCGACAGCCGGTGGCCGAGGATCAGCGCATCGTCGGCGCGGCGCAGCGCGTAGAGCACCAGCGGGGTTTCGGAGACGGAGATGGAAGCGACAGCCATATTGGTCACTCACTGCTTGCTCGACCTCATCCTGAGGAGCGCGCCCTTGCGCGCGTCTCGAAGGATGGGCCACGGGTTCTGTGCCGCCATCCTTCGAGACGCTTGCTTCGCAAGCTCCTCAGGATGAGGTCTGTGTTTGTTGCCCCTCTCCACGAGGCAGTTACATATGCCCGACTTCATCGGGCACGTCGTAAAACGTCGGGTGCCGGTAGATCTTGGATTCCGCGGGCTCGAACATCATGCCCTTTTCGGACGGATCGGAAGCCGTGATCGCGTTCGACGGCACTACCCAGATCGAGAGCCCCTCGCCGCGGCGGGTGTAGATGTCGCGCGCGGCTTGCAGCGCCAGCGTGGTGTCGGCGGCGTGCAGCGAGCCGACATGCTTGTGCGCCAGCCCGTTGCGGCTGCGAATGAAGACTTCCCAGAGCGGGGTGTTCGGCGTGGCCATGATGGTCTCCTATTCCGCGGCTTGGGCGTGCTGGCGAGCTTTTCGCTTTTCGGCATAGGCCGATGCGGCCTCGCGCACCCAGGCGCCGTCGTCATGCGCCTTGCGCCGCGCCGCCAGCCGGTCGCGGTTACAGGGGCCGTTGCCGGCCAGTACCTGGTTGAACTCTTCCCAGTCGATCGGGCTGTAGACCCAATTGCCTTCGGCGTTCTGCTTCATGCCGGGATCGGGAATGGTGAGGCCGAGGAACTGCGCCTGCGGCACCGTCGCATCGACGAATTTCTGGCGCAGCTCGTCGTTGGAAAAACGCTTGATCTTCCATTTGGTCGAGGTGTCGCTGTGCTGGCTCGCTTTGTCGGGCGGGCCGAACATCATCAGCACCGGCCACCACCAGCGATCGAGCGCGCTCTGCGCCATCGCCTTTTGTTCGTCGGTGCCGCGCGACAGCGTCACCATGATCTCAAAACCCTGGCGCTGATGGAAGGATTCCTCCTTGCAGACGCGGATCATCGCGCGCGCATAGGGGCCATAGGAACAACGGCACAGCGGAATCTGGTTCATGATCGCCGCGCCATCGACCAGCCAGCCGACCGCGCCGATGTCGGCCCAGGTCAGCGTCGGATAGTTGAAGATCGAGGAATACTTTGCCTTCCCCGCCAGCATCAGATCGACCAGCTCCTCGCGCGAGGTGCCGAGCGTCTCGGCGGCGGCATAGAGATAAAGCCCGTGGCCGCATTCGTCCTGCACTTTTGCAAGCAGGGCCGCCTTGCGGCGCAGCGACGGCGCGCGGGTGATCCAGTTGCCTTCGGGCAGCATGCCGACGATTTCGGAATGCGCGTGCTGGGAAATCTGCCGGGTCAGCGTCTTGCGGTAGGCCGCCGGCATCCAGTCATTCGGCTCGATCCGCTCGTCGGCATCGATGCGCGCCTGGAACTGCGCGGCGCGTGCCGCATCCTCAACGTGACGGTCGTCGCCGTCGGACGTGTTGAGCGCCTGCGTGTACATGGCCGACCTCCCGAATTCTTCGTTGAATTTGATATATATCAAAAACTTTCAACACGCAAGTATTATTGTAACATGTTTTATGCCCCGTCGAACCGGCGGGCCAGCGCCCTGCCCGGCTTCGGCAACGGCCCGTTTTCATTGCTGGCGTGGGCGTCAAGCCATTGTTCCGACGCGGGAAGCAGCCCGCGATAGATCTCGCCGCAGAGTTTTCGCGCCGCCCTGCCCGGCCAGTCCCGCGGCAACAGCGGCGGCGGCAGCAGCGGGTCGCGCAGCACGACGCGGCGGTAATGGTGGATCAAGAGGATCCGCGCCGTGAAGGCGTCGGCATCGCTGAGAGCTTCGCCGCGGCCGATCGAGCCGCGCAACGGCTCGAACGTCTTGATGAATTTCAGATAGGCATCGGCGGTGCGTTCGAGCGGCCAGCTTTCGCTGAGCAGCCGCCTTCCGCTGTCGTCCTCGGCGGAGACTTCGAGGCGGATCGCGCTGGCCGCCTCCTCCGGCACCGGCACGCCCGACGGCGCGACCCAGACGCCCGGCAGCGGACTGCCAAACCCCGCATTCTTCAGCGCATCGCGCGCCGCGTCGCGGTCTTCGCCATTGCCGATCAGCAGCAGTTCGAACCGCCCGGTCCAGTCCGATGGCGGCGGATCGTAGATGTGGCTGGTTGCGGTATCGAAGGTCTGCCGGCCCTTGTCGTTCAGCCGGTAAAAACTGTTGCGGCCGACCTTGTTGCGTTCGAGCCAGCCATCGGTCGCAAGCCGCGACATCGCGGTGCGCACCACGCCAGAGTCGATGTCGAGCCCTTTGAAAAATTCCAGCAGCGTCCCGAGCCAGACCGACCCGCCGCGCGGCACGATGGCGTCGCCGAACACGGTGACGACGATCGAGCCGGTGCGCGAAGGTTCGCGCTTCAGCTGTTCGACGATGCGGGCAAGCGGCTGCGGCATGAATCAACGCATACCGCGTTTTGCAGATTCACGAAAAGGGAGATGCGTGTCTTCTCCCTCGCCCCGCTCTTGCGGGGAGAGGGTTGGGGTGAGGGGCTGCCTCAACAAACTCGATAGATGTGGGTGCGCGGTGAGTCCCCCTCACCCGGATCACATCTGCGATGTGATCCGACCTCTCCCCGCAAGCGGGGCGAGGTAAGAAGAGGTCGCGCCCGCCGCCTACCTATCCGGATTCGGATACACCAGGCTGCGCCAGCCGCCGCGATCGAACGGCGCCCACTTGCCTTCCGGCTGTGCGAGACGATCGGCGACCGCATAGACCACCGCGGGATGGTGGCCCATGCCGCAATGGCTGCTTTCGACCTCGATGCTCTCCGAGGTCGCGGTGGTCTTTTCCATGCAGCCCTGCCAGGCGCAGATGCCGTCGGTACGGCTGAAGATCGCGGTGGTCGGCACCGATGGCGTTTCCGCCAGCGATCCGCCGAACCGCGCATCCTCTTCGTCGGCGCGGCGGCCGCTCGCCATCTCATAGACGCGCCAGGCGTTGGTCGCC
Source organism: uncultured Alphaproteobacteria bacterium (assembly GCA_963802535.1). GTDB lineage: Bacteria > Pseudomonadota > Alphaproteobacteria > Rhizobiales > Xanthobacteraceae > Bradyrhizobium. The sequence goes on from CAWDJI010000004.1 coordinate 608,715, forward strand.
TTCGGGCCGGACGCAAACGGACTGCCGAGCGTGATCACCGAGCGCACGCGCTCCGGCATCATCTTGGCGAGCTGACGCGCATAGAGGCCGCCGAGGCTCCAGCCGACGAGAGAGACCTTGCGGCCATGGGTGTCGTTCAATTCCTGGACGAGATCGACCATCGCGTGCTGCACGCCGTGGCGCAGGCCGAGATTGCGGCCCTGGCGCCAGCCGCTGACGGCATAGCCACGGTTCTTCAGGAAACTGCGCAGCGGGCGCGTCGAGGTGTCGGATGCCACGAGGCCCGGCAATACCAGCACGGGGTGCCCATCGCCTTTCGGGGCGAGGCTCAGAAGCGGCAAGGCACCGAGGAAAGCGCCCAATTCGGAAATAGCGCGGCCTTCCAGAAACATCAGGGTTCTGGACGGCGGAGCAAGCGAATGCGTAGCAACGGACATCGTATCTCCTTCTCGGGCTCGGCCCCTTACGTCTCGGCAGCCGGCCCACGGTTCAGTGGGAAGACGTCAACCTGGTAGAATCGTTCCGCAACGCAACATTATTTCGTAAAAGCTAGGGAACCGGGTTTCTTCTTGCAAGCCAACCCCGTCACACTCCGGATAGGAAAAGCAGTGACGTGATTAATTAGTCACACGAGCCGCAGCAGGTATTCGAGCGTGTAGAGCGCCAATCCTGCAAGCCCGCCGATCAGCGAGCCGTTGAAGCGGATGTATTGCAGGTCGCGGCCGATATTGATTTCGATCAGCGCGATCAACTGCCCCATGTCCCAGGATTTGACCTGATCGGAGATGAAGGTCGAGACGCCGCTCTTCTGCTCGGCGACGACGCTGCGCAGCACGGCAACCAGCCCCTGGTTGATTTCGGCGCGCATCTCGGGATCGCTGGCCAGCGCTTCGCCGGCCGCCACGAACATCCGCACCAGATGCTGCTGCAGCACCTGGGTTTCGCCGGACGCACTGCGTTCGAAGAACGACCGCGCATTCGACCAGATGTGGCGCGCGAGATCGCCGAGCTCGGGCCGCGCCAGCAGGTCGCGCTTCAGGCCATCGATGCGGCCGGCATATTCAGGATCGCTGCCGAGCCGGTCGACGAACGACAGCACCATGCGGTCGAACTCGCCGCGGAACGGATGTTTTGGATCGTTGCGGACTTCGTCGAAGAAGGCGGTCGTCGATGCCACGATCTTGTTCACCAGAAACCGGTCGGCGCGATAGAATTTTAGAAGCGTCGGCAGTTCGTCGCGGATTTTTTCGCGGATCATGGCCATGGTGTTGGCCTCGGTCAGCGTTTGATGCACGCCGCGCAGGATGTCGTCGAGCAGGCCCTGGTGGCGGCCTTCCTTCACGAACGCGCGCAGCGTCCCGGCGGCGAGCGGCGCCAGATCGATCGACATCAATTGCGAGGTGATGCGGCGGCTGACGAAAGTCATCAGGCCGGAGTTCTCGGTCGCGGCTACCGCTTCCGGCAGCAATCGCAATGCAAAGCGCGCCAGATCCTCGCTGCGCTTCTTGTCACGCAGCCAGTCGGCGATGAACGAACCGAAATCGATCTGCCGCAGTTTGGCTTCGACGGGAGCTGCTTCGAGAAAATGCAGCTCGATGAATTCGCCGAGCTTGTCGGCGATGCGGTGCTGGTTGCTCTGGATAATCGCAGTGTGCGGGATCGGCAGCCCCAAAGGCCTGCGAAACAAGGCCACCACCGCATACCAGTCGGCGAGGCCGCCAATGGTGGCGGCTTCGGCAAAGGCCGCGACGAAGCCGAACGCCGGATGCAGCGGTACTGACGCCTTCGCCGCAATGAAAATCGCAAACGTCGCCGCCAGCACCATTGTCGCCAGCAGCTTGACGCGACGCAGCTCGGCGGCCCGTTGCGCATCGGCAGGCGTGTCTACGACGAATGTGCCGCGAGCATTCATGACGGCCTTTGAGAGGGGTAGCCTGTCAGAGCTACCAGCGTCGTCATTGCGAGCGAAGCGAAGCAATCTCACGCCTCGAAAGGAGGAGTGGATTGCTTCGTCGCTTGCGCTCCTCGCAATGACGAGAAGCGCCGCCCACCGTAACGGCGACAATGATGATCTAGGAAGACACCCGACAAAAAGAAGGCCCGCCTAAGCGGGCCTTCCAAAAGGGCAGTTGGCGAAACGCGATCAGGCGGTCTTGGTGTAGACCTTCGAGAAGTTGTCCTGCGCGGTCTTGGCGCTGTCGGCGACGAGCTTGCCGAGATATTCGGTCGAAGCCTTCGCCCGCGAGACGAACAGTTCGCCACGCGCACGGACCAGGTCCGACTGGATCTGGGCGGCTTCGCTCAGCGACTTGGCCGAAGCGAGCTTGTCGATGCCGGCGAAGAACGCTTCCGCGTCCTGATAGAGCGCCTGCTGGATGTTGCGGCTGATCTTGGCGGCCTCGGAAACCGAACCGGAAACGGCGGTCTCGATCGCGGACGTCACCTTCTCGGAACCGGCGTGGAAGTCGGCGGCGCGAACCTTGGCGGTCTCGGCCTGCTTCTTCACGAACTCACGGGCAGCTTCAGGAACTTCCATGTTCTGGAACTTGGTGAATGCCTCGGTGACGGGCGCAAAAGCTTCCTTGACGGTGTTCAGCACGGAATTGGTTTCGGTGGTCATGGGGGTGTCTCCATCCTCAGGTTTGAGCTATGGGCTCACCCCGTCCGGAGTGGCCCGGGGCAAGAAGAGGTATGCCATAGTTAATGGTGCGACGCAACATCAATGGTGCATCGCGATATCACGAATCCGTGATCAGCCTTAACGATGAGCGGTTTGCCCAGGGAACCGGCAAAAGTTCCACTTTAGGCTAATGCGGACCCGTGCCCCGGCGCGGCATGGCCGGGGCAATCCTACGGTGCATGGGGTTGTTTTCGTAGTTTTGTGTCCGAGCCCCTTAATGCTGGACGGCGCCTGGAAGCCCGTAGGCCTCCATCTGGGCCCGGACCTGCGCCACATTATGCCCGAGCACGACGATGTCGTGCTTCTTGCCGTCGACGTCCCGGACATGGTCGCGCAGCAGCGCCTCGGCCTTGAAGCCGAGGCTCTCGAACAGCGCGATCGCCGCCTGCTGGTCGACCGTCATCTGCACCGAGAGCTTTTCCAGACCGGCGCCCAGCGCCAGCGCAAAGGTCTCCTGCGACAGCGCCCGGCCGACGCCCTGCCCGCGAACGTCCAGCGACACCACCATCCGGATCTCGCCGACATGCGGCGACCAGGAATGCGTGTCGCGCACCAGCGTGCCGCAGCCGACCACCACGCCGCCCTTCACCGCCAGGAGACTGGTGATCTGCCCGCGCTCGATCTCGTTGATCCAGGCCGACAGCACCTTTGGCTGGCTGATATTGCGCGGCAGGAACAGCAGATCATGGGTCGGCAGTTTTTGCGCGAAAGCCAGCACCGCGGCTTCGTCGGCGCGGGCCATCATGCGGAATTCAATGTCGCCGCCGTCGGTCTTGACGTGCCGCGGATAGGAACGTGTTTCGCTCATGTTGATCTCTTACCTAGCCAGTTATCCAGTTTCGGCCACAGCCGCTTGATCGCGTTGGCGCCGGCGACGAGGCTGACGTGACCGCCCTTCAGCACGATCTCTTCCTTGTCGGTCGAACCAACCTTGGTGATCAGATGCTTGGCGGCGTCATAAGGCACGATGTGGTCGTGCTCGGCGACCGCGTGCAGGATCGGCACCTTGATGTCGGCGATGTCAGCCTTGCGGCCGCCGACCGTCATGGTGTCGTTGTAGAGCTTGTTGTCCCACATCAGGTCCTTGGTGATGGTGCGGAAGTATTCGCCGGCCAGCGGCAAGGTGTCCGAGCCCCAGCGATCCATCATCCGGTAGCCCTTGACGTACTCGTCGTTCCAGATGTTGTCCCACAACTGGATCTGGCTGAACGCGCGCGACCCCGGCCGCAGCATATCGAACGACGTCATGATCATGTCGCCCGGCACGTTGCCGACGCTGTCCACCAGCTTGTCGACGTCGAAATAACGGCGGTCGGAGAAATTCGAGAACAGCTTCATCTCGCGGAAATCGATCGGCGTGGTGAAGCAGATCAAATTCTTCATCGGCCCGTCGTTGAAGATCGAGCCGTACAGCAGCGACAGCACGCCGCCGAAGCAATAGCCGATCACGGAGACATCCTGCTCGCCGGAATCCTGCTGCACGCGGCGGATGCAGTCCGGAATGAAGTCGAGGACGTAATCCTCCATCCGCAGCGATTTTTCCTCCGGCTTCGGCGCGGTCCAGTCCATCATGTAGACGTCGTAGCCGCGCTTCAGCAGGAACTCGATAAAACTCTGGCCGGGGACCAGGTCGAGAATGTAGCCGCGATTGGTGGTCGCCATCACGATCAGGATCGGCACGCGGTAGATTTCGTCGGCCATCGGGCGGTAGTGATAGAGGTTCAGCGTGCCGCGGCTGAGCAGCACGTCCTTTGGCGTCGAGCCCAGCGACGGCCCTGACGATGCGATGTATTCGACACCCTTGATGCTGCGCTGGATCGCGCGCTGCACCTCGGACTGGATCCGGTCCGGGAGCGATGCGATGTCGAGGCCTGCGGGAGCGTTCATTTTTGCTCTCCCTCCGACGGCGGACGCTTGGTGCGCGGCGGCTTTGCTGCGCCATAGCCGCCTTCCGGCGCCAGCGAGTTGTGATGGATCTGGTGCAGCATCGCCTTGATCTCGTTGAGCTGGCTTTCGATGCCCTGGATGCGCTCGGCCATGCCGACCATTTGCGCCCGGCTCGGCAGGTTCATGCTGACGAGGTATTTCTCCATCATCTCGCCGAGCTGCTTCTGCGCGCCCGCGGTGACGCCGCCGACCTGATTTATGACCTTGGAGAATTCCGGCGATTCCATCGCCTTGCCGGCGAAGGAGTTGAACCCCTTCTCCATCTCCCCGATCATGGTCTGCCAGATCACGGCAGGATCATTGCCTTTGTCGGCCATAGGCGCCCTCCATTGGTTGCGAGCGCTTGCCACGCCTCGGATATTAGCCGCCATACCACACCGTTGCGGCGTGGCGGTCAACGGGGGCATTTTACCATCCGCTGCTGAGCCTTCTGCGATGCGGCAAACCGTGCCATACAGGTCCTCATCAAGGTACCACCGAGGGATCATCGACGTGAACGCGCTCTCCCATCAACCGCCCAAGACCGCCCGCGCCAACGGCATCGACATTTGCTACGAAATCTTCGGCGACGCCGGAGCGGAACCGCTGCTGCTGATCATGGGGCTCGGCGCCCAGATGATCCATTGGGACGACGAATTCTGCCGCCAGCTCGCCGCGCGCGGTTTTCGCGTCATCCGCTTCGACAACCGCGACATCGGCAAATCTTCCCGGATGACCGGCGGCAAGCGCCTGACGCCGATCGAGCTGTTGAAACTGCGGTTCCTCAAAATCCCGGTCGCCGCACCCTACAAACTGATCGACATGGCCAAGGATACCGTCGGCCTGATGGACGTGCTCGGCATCAAGTCCGCGCATCTGGTCGGCGCCTCGATGGGCGGCATGATCGCCCAGGAAGTCGCGATCTCGTTCCCGGCGCGGGTGCGCTCGCTCACATCGATCATGTCGACGACGGGTAATCCAAAAGTGCCGCCGCCGACGCGCGAGGCCGCCGCGATGCTGATGGCGCCGCCGCCCGCGACCAAGGAAGAGTATTTCGAGCGGTTTGCAAAAACCTGGAAAATCCTGCGCGTCGGTTCGTTCCCGGAAGACGAGGCGCTCGACCGCGCGCGCGCCGAACGCACCTTCGAACGCGGCCTCAATCCGGCCGGCGTCGGCCGGCAGTTGCGGGCGGTGCTGGCCTCCGGCAGCCGCAAGGAACGGCTGCATTCGGTCAAGGCGCCGACGCTGGTGATTCACGGCACCGTCGATCCCCTGGTGCGCCCCGAGGGCGGCAAGGACACCGCGGCTTCGGTCCCCGGCGCAAAACTCCTGATGATCGAAGGCATGGGCCACGCGCTACCGATTCCGATGTGGCCGCAAATCATCGACGCCATCGACAAGCACGCTCATGGCGCAGCAGCGAAGGCGGCCTGAGGCCAAGGGTGAGGGTCCGAGCCGGGCCTAAGGCGTTTTCTTGATCGCCAAACGATCCGGCCTGAGGTCCTGTATTTTCATGAGTTGCGATTCGCCGTCCACCTTGACGGCAACCTCTTTCGCATCCGCGGCCTCTATTTTCCACGCCCCTTGGGTGACGCTGGAGATATCGGTCGCACCGATTCCAATGCGCTTGAACGTACCGTCGCCATTGAATTCAAAGCCTGTCCGCCCCCGTGACGGTGGGAGCGGAAAGCCAGACGGCCGATAAACCGTTTCCGTCGCCGTATCCTCCTCGCGCGAGTGGACCCAGTGCCGAAGGAGCAATTTTTTATCAATCGGTTCGGCCATCTGGCATCTCCCATGAACGGAGCTTCCTGACCTCAGACCCAGGAAACCCCGTCAAATTCCTGCTCCGGACGAACGCCCCGCTCATCTCCGATGATCATCCGACCCGCAAGACTACGCGCGGCGAGGACTTCGGTTCCAAGCCTGGGCGTGTCAACCGGCGTCAATCCCGTCGAACTCGCCAGCGACGCACGCGGCCCGGCCAAGGTTGCGTTCATCCGCTTCAGCTGCCCGGCCGTGAACATGAACATGGTGTCGTCATCGACATAGTCCATGTAGTTCATGAACATGTCGCCATTGGGCCCGTTGTTGCAAGTTACATGCGGGAAGTTCGTTATCCGTACATTGGAGCCGTTGGAGTCTGCCTGGTTGGGGGTGTCATCAACATTGTCGGATCGCGTACAACCGCCGCCGTCATCGCCCCAGATGTGCAGCAGGTTCAACCAGTGGCCAACTTCGTGGACCGCGGTCCTGCCAAGATTATAGGGCGCCGCCGCGATCCCGTTGCTCCCGAATGCCGTGTTCAGGATCACAACGCCATCCGTGGCAGGCGCACCGCCCGGGAACTGCGCGTAGCCGAGAAGACCGCCGGAAATACTACAGGTCCACAGATTCAAATAGGAATCGCTCGGCCAGGCGGACTTACCAAACCCATCGAACTTGACCATGGCGTCGAGCTTCCTGGTCGCCTGCTGATCAGCCGCGTTATACGGAAATACCGCCTTCGAGGTCCGCGTCCGAGTGATCCCCGTGGTGGGATTGCCGTGGGGATCGCGAACCGCAAGGCCAAACTCGATGAGCGTGTCCGCGGCAAATGGACGGAATGGGTTCGGGATCGAGCTTCGATCAGCGTTCTGCAGGCGGTAGTCGCGGTTGAGCGCAGCGATCTGACTCTCGATCTGGCCGTCGTCGATGTTTTCCTGGTCGGTATGGTAGAGCACATGCACCACCACCGGGATGCGGATCACACTCGTACGCGTCGCCAGGCGTGCCGTTTTCGTCGCTGTCTCTATAATTCTGCGGTTCTCCCGGTAAACAGCATCAGTTTCTGCCATCATGAAATGATGCTCCATTGCGGCGCAAATCCTTCGAGTGGGCTTGATAGCGGGTGCTCGTGCCATGTCTGGCCTCCTTTATGGGTTGAATGAAAACGGGCGGAGCCGGCTTTTCGCCGCTCAAAAATATCGAATTAGTCAAACAGAATATTCAATCACAGCGTGTGAAATTTGCCACAGATTGCTCGTTAAATAAAGCGCAACTTGCGGTTTAAACGCACGGCGGCGTCTGAATGCGGGATTCGGCGTATGACAAGACATCCGCCGGTCAACGGCGCGACGCCATCGACAAGCACGCCCATGGCGCCGCGGCGAAGGCGGCCTGATCAGGTTTCCCGGAGGTAACCTCGTGAATTCGGGGTGCCCTCTTCCGGCCGACAAGCTCGCAGCCTACAAAGGGGCGCGAGATTGCACCTATCGGCCACATGGAGCTTGAACATGGATTTCCTTTTCCGGCCACGCGCGATGATCGTCGCCGCAGCGCTGTTGGCCCTGGCGTCGCACGCCGCCCACGCCGCCTCCGAGACGCAGCAGGAGGCCAACCGCAAGGTGGTGCTCGACTTCTATGAGAAGGGCCTCAACCAGAAGGACGCCGATGCGGCGATTGCGCTGATGGGCAACCGCTACGTCCAGCACAATCCGGGCGCGGCCGACGGCCCGGAAGGTTTCCGCAAATTCATCGGCTTCCTGCGCGAAAAATTTCCGAACTCGCGCAGCGAAATCAAGCGCTCGTTCGTGGACGGCGATTACGTCATCCTCCACGTCCACGCCGTTCGCGAGCCCGGCGCCCGCGGCAATGCCATCATCGACATCTTCAAGCTCGAGAATGGCAAGATCGTCGAGCACTGGGACGTCGTTCAGGCCATCCCGGAAAATCCGGCGAACGGCAACACGATGTTCTGAGGACTGCGGCCGACGCTATTTGCCTCTGATCGCGATCCAGATGACGTGACGTGCGCCGCCGCCCCTCCCGGTCGCGCGCACGGCAACCTCGTTGACATCGAAGTCAGCGGCGCGCAGGCGTTTTGAAAACGCGGCGTTGGGTCCCGACGACCAGACCGCGAGCACGCCACCGGGCCGCAACGCCGCGTACGCCGCACTCAATCCGGCCGAACTGTAGAGCGCATCGTTGGCTTTGCGGGTGAGGCCTTCCGGTCCGTTATCGACGTCGAGCAGGATCGCATCGAATTTCGATTTGTTCGACCGGATGATTTCGTTGACATCCGTCTCATCGATGCTGACGCGCGGATCGCTCAGGCTATCGCCAAACAGCTCCGCCATCGGACCGCGTGCCCAGGCAACGACGGCCGGCACCAGTTCGGCCACCACGATCCGCGCGCCCGTTCCCAGCACGGCGAGTGCTGCGCGCAGCGTAAAGCCCATGCCCAATCCGCCGATCAGCAGATGCGGTTTCTTGATCGCCTCGATCTTCTTGGCCGCGAGCGTCGCAAGGGCGGCTTCGGAGCCGGAGAGACGGCTGTTCATCAGCTCGTTGGTGCCGAGCTTGATGGAGAATTCAGCGCCACGCCGCATCAGGCGCAGTTCCTCGACGGTGCCGGGAATGCGCGCGGTATCGAGTTTGACCCATGGAATCATCGGGGGGTTCTAGCACACGAATATCAACAGCTGTCGTCCCGGCACAGGCCGGGACCCATAACCACAAATGTTCGTGGTGATGAAAACTCGTCGAACAGAGTACTTAAAACGTCAGATCACGCGGTATGGGTCCCGGCCTGCGCCGGGACGACAGCGAAAGACTATCCTCCCGCCCACACGTCCAGCACGTAGCGATTCCTGGTTCCGAGATCGTCGATCCAGCGCAGGCCGGCGGCTTCGTCGCTGCCGGTCTTTTCGCGATAGATCGACACCAGGGCTGCCTTGACGTCCGGCTCCATCTTGCCGCCGTCGCCGCAGACATAGACGATCGCGCCCTTGTCGATCAGGTTCCAGACCTGATCCTTTTGCGTTGCGACCAGGTGCTGGACATAGGTCTTCGGTCCGTCGGCGCGTGAGAACGCGGTGTGCAGTTCGGTGACGCCATCGGCTGCGAACTTTTTCAATTCGTCCGCGTAGAGATAATCCTGCTCGGGATGGCGGCAGCCGAAGAACAGCATCGCCGGACCCAAACTCGCGCCCTTGGCCTTGCGATCGGCACGCTCCTGCAGGAAGCCGCGGAACGGCGCCAGTCCCGTGCCCGGTCCGATCATGATGATCGGCACGGCGGGGTCGTCCGGCAGGCGGAAGCCGGCCTTGGTCTCGCGCACGGTGGCGTGGATGGTATCGCCGGCGCGGCGGCCGGCGAGATAGTTCGAGCAAACGCCCTTGTAGACGCCGCGGCCGGAACTTGCGGGCGCCTCGACCACGGCGACGGTGACGCTGCAGCGCGATGCATCGCCCGCTGGCGACGACGAGATCGAATAATAGCGCGGCGCCAGCAGCGACAGCATTTCGAGATAGGCATGGAACGGCAATTCACACGCCGGATATTCCTCCAGCAAGTCGAACACCGATTTGCGCTTGGTCAGCACCTCGTTGCGGTAATGCTCGGTGGCAGCCGCATCGTCGCCGACATAGGCCAGCAATTTCGGCTTGGTGACCGGACAGCGGGTGTGTTCGGACATGATCTGGATCTGCTTGCGGGTCGCGATCTGCTGCAACTCGACGAACTCGGTCAACAGCCGCCCGACCGACACGGTATCTCCCACCGGCAACTGGGCGCGGCGGCCTTCGGCGACCGCAAGGCGGATCTGGTCGGCCGGCAGGAAGCCGAACCGGCGCGCGACGGAATCGACCAGCGCCGGATCGTTGCGCGGCACCACGCTAAGGTGGTCGCCGACGCGATACGAAATGCCCGGCGGCAGGTTTACCTCGATATGCCGGGTCGAGCGGTCGGACGGATTGGCGCCGGCCTTGTTCTGCAGCTCGGAATTGAGCTGCACCTTCATTGGCGAAACGCCGCCCTGCGCCACGATGGTGTTGACCGCGCTCGGCGCCACCGGCTCGATCGTGTAGAGCGGCGCGTCGTCGGCGCTGCGCGTGATGCTCGATGCCAGGCCGAATTCCTTGGTCGAGGCTTGGGCGGCCGCCGCAAACCATTTCTCGAACTGGCCGTCGAGGTCGCTGCGGGCATCGCCCTCGCCGCGCGTATAGACGCTGCGCCCGCCATGTGCGGCCAATTGCTCGTCGATCATCCGCGGCACCGACTGATAGGTCGCCGCCCAGTCGCTGTTGCCGCAACCGAACACGGCGTAGCGGACTTTTGCGAAAGCATCCTTGGGCAGGTCGCTGCCCAGCCATTTGACGAATTGCGTGGCGTTGTCGGGTGCGGCGCCATTGTAGGAGGCGCAGAAGATCAGAACGCCGCCCTGCTCCGGCAGCTTGCCGACAAACTCGTCCATCGGCGCCAGTTTGGTCGCAAAGCCATTGACCTCGGCGAGATCGGCCACGCGGGTGGCGAGCTCTTCCGCGGTGCCGAGGTTGGAGCCGTAAAGCACGAGCAACGGCGTGTTGTGCCCGGGACGCGTCCGGCGCCTGCGGTACCGCCTTGTTCGACGCTGCGACCGCCGCCGCAGCGCGGCCGGCAAAAGCGCCGCGTTCTTTCTCGGCGCGCGGTCGCACCTTGATCTTGAAGCCGTCGGGCTTGATCGTCAGCGTTTCCTTCAGCTGCATCTGGTAGCGATTGATATCCACCAGCTTGAAGCGCTGCAGGATCATGCCGATCGCCAGCGCCGCCTCATGCATCGCAAAGCCACGCCCGATACAGGCGCGCTGGCCGTTGCCGAACGGCTTCCAGGCGTTGACCGGACGCTTGGCTTCCGCCTCGGGACTGAAGTTCTCCGGATTGAACGCGTCGGGATTCGGTCCCCACACGCTGGGATCTCGGTGCAGCGCCATGACCAGGATGGTCACAAAAGTGTTTTTCTTCAGCTTGTATTTGCCGCCGATGGTCTCGTCCTGGAGCGGCGCGATGCCATAGGCCGGCGCCGGCGGCCACAGCCGCAGCGCTTCCTTCAATATCTGCGTGATGTAGGTGAGCTGCGTGACCTGCTGATAGGTCGGCCGCGCGTCGGTATCGGGGCCGAGCACGCGGTCGACTTCCTCATAGGCCTTCTTCAGCACGTCGGGATGCTTGAGCAGCGCGTAGAGCGTGCAGGACAACAGGCCGCTGGTGGTCTCGTGGCCCGCGATCAGGAAGGTATTGATCTGGTAGCGGATGTTGACGTCGTCGAGTTGCTCGCCGGTTGCGCGGTCGACACCGGTCATCATGGCGCCGAGCATGTCCTTCTTGCCCTCGGCGGCTTCCGCGTTGCCGCGGCGCTCGGCGATGATCTCGTCGACCATCTTGTTCATGAAGGCGACGTCCTGCGCCAGATCCTTGCGGCGCTTCTGCAACCACAGGCCTTCCAGCGGGATGCCGCGAGTCATCATGATGGTCTCGAGCGAGCGCACCAGCGATTCCACGAACGGATGGTAGTCGCGGCGATAGAACGAATTGAAGCGGTAGTCGAAGCCGCAGAGGCCGATAGTGTCGAGCGTCAGCGCCGTCATGTCGTGAACGACGTCGATCTCTTCGTCGCCGTTGAGCCGCTCCCATTTCTTGACCAGCTGTTCGGCGATATCGACCATGCTCGGATGGTAGGACGTCATCGCGCGGTTGCCGAACGGCTGCAGCAGGATGTTGTGGGCCTTGCTCCAGTTCGGCTCATTGGTATCGGCGGTGAACAGCCCGTCGCCGCCGACCGCGCGCACCCGGCGCAGCGACCCGCGCACCGCCTTGTCGAAACGCTTCTCGTCGGAGAGTTCATCGACCAGATCGTGGCCGGAGACGATGACGAGCGGCGCGCCCATCATGTCGAGCCAGAAGATCGGCCCGAGCTCCTTGGTCAGCCGCACCAGGTCCTGAACGGGCGCCGCTGCATCCAGCGACAGCATATTGCCGACCACCGGCTTGGTCGGCGGATGCGGGATCGGATTCAGTCTGTTGCTGGACGCCATTGCAATAGTACCCCTGCCTCACTTGTCTTGAATTACGCGCGACGCTTTCACCCCGTCATTGCGAGCGAAGCGAAGCAATCCATCGTGCCGCAAAAAGAAAGAATGGATTGCTTCGTCGCTTGCGCTCCTCGCAATGACGTCCCGGGAGGGTCGCCCGCCTAACCAAACCGCTTTCTACGCCATTCGATCAGCTTGGCACTGACCTCATCCGGCTTTTCCTGCTGCGTCCAATGGCCGCTGTCCCGCACCAGATATTTTTCCAGGTCGGGAATGATCTTCTCCATGCCGTCGGCCGCCGACGGCGGCAACACCGCGTCGTTTTCGGCCATGATCATCAGCGACGGCACCCGCACCGTATGGTCGAGCCCTTCTGAGCGCTGCCAGTTGCGTGAGAAGTTGCGGTACCAGTTGATACCGCCGGTGAAGCCGGTCCTGGTGAAAGTGTCAACGAACACCTTCTTTTCCTCCGGCGAGAGGATCGGCGTCCGCGGATCGTACTTCGCATTATAGGCCGCGATCATCTGCGGGAATGCCAAATTGGTCGTGGCTGATGCGCCGACGCCCGCCGTCGCAGGTGCTGCCGGCGCGTCGTCCTTGCGCGGCAACGGCTTGCGCATGAAGGCGTCAAAAGTCTGCTCGACCCGGCTGCCGAAGATGCGGTCGGGTTCGCGGGCCGGATCCTGGAACTGCACGATATACATGCTGTCGCCGAACCGCTTGCGGAACAGCTCGATCGGGTCGGCCGGCAAGCGATCGTAATGCGGGGTGTTGACGCCGATGACGCCGCCAACGCGGTCGATGTGGCGGAGCGGCATCTGCCAGACGATGAAGCCGCCCCAGTCGTGGCCGACGAAGATCGCCTTGTCGATTTTCAGATGGTCCATCAGGCCGACGAGATCGCCGGTCAGATGCTCCATGTCATAGGCCTCGACCGGCTCGGGCCGGTCGGTCGCACCATAGCCGCGCTGGTCGGGCGCGATCACCCGGATCCCGGCCTCGCTCAGGGCCTTGATCTGGTGACGCCAGGAAAACGCCATCTCCGGCCAGCCATGGCACAGGATCAGCGGCGGCGTGTCGGTCTTCGGTCCCGCGTCGTAATAGCCCATCCGAATCCCGTTCGTCTGGGCGTACTGCAGCGGCGGCATTTCAATCATCGAGAAAACCCTATTCAGCGGCGCTGGTGATATTGGATGGCGGCGCGTAGGCCGCCTCCAGCGCTTCAAACTCCAGCGGCAGCATGTCGCACAAAACCTGGACATGCGGAATGATGTTGGCGCCGGCGATGAAGCCGAAATCGAGCTGGTCGCGGTAGCTCTGCACGGTGATGTTGAGCGCGAGCCCATGGGTCGAGATCGACACCGGGAAGATGTGCAGCAATTCCGCGCCGGCTGCATATAATGTCTGCCGCGGTCCCGGCACGTTGGAGACCGTGATGTTAGCTGCCGGCGGCAGCACGTCGGAGAGATTCGAACGGCTGTACAGCAGCGCGAGAATCTGGACCAGGATCGGCGCGCCCAGCATCGAGATGTTGGAGACCTGCGGCATCAAGGCCCGCAGCGGGTGCGACATCTCCTTGGACTTGGTGGATTGCGCGATGATCGCCTCCAGCCGTCCCTTCGGGTCTTCGACATTGGTGGCGATCGAGCAGATCATGCCAAACACCTGGTTGTTGGATTCGGTATTGCCCTCCTCGCGCAGCGAGATCGGCACCGCCGCGGTCAGCGACTTGTTCGGCAGCGCGCCCTGCTGCAGCAGATAACGGCGGACCACGCCGCTCGAGAGCGCCAGCACGACGTCGTTGAGCTTGCCGCCGGAAGCCTTGGCGAGCGTTTTCGCCCGCGACAGCGAGATCGAGGTGCCGGCAAAGCTGCGCTCCGAGGAGATCGCCTTGTTCAAAATGGTCGGCGGCGACATCATGCTGACGATGCTGTCGCGTGATTTCGGATCGGAAATCTTGCCGACCACTTCCGAAACGCTTTTCAGCATCGTCGGCACGCTGGCGGCGAATTTCACCGCGCTCTCGATCTGGAACATCGCGTTGTCGAACAGGATCGAGCCGAGATCGCTCTTGCCGGAGCGCGGCAGTTCGAGACTCTTCGGCGCCGCCGAGGAATCGAACGGCTGTCGCCACATCTGCTGATAGGAATCGATCAGATTGGCGGCGATGTCGCGCGGCTCCTGGGCGACCTTGCGCGCCGTCGGCGGTTCGACCACGCGCGGCACCGGCGTCAAATCGTAGATCATGTTGGTCAGCGCCGCACCGGCGCCGCCGTCGATGCAGGCGTGATGCATCTTCGAATACAGCCCGATCTCATTGTCCTTCATGCCCTCGAAGACATAGAACTCCCAGAGCGGACGGGCGCGGTTCAAGAGCTTGGCATGCATCCAGCCGACGATGCGCTCCAGCGTGGCGCGGTCGTAGGGCGCCGGCAGGCTGCCGCGGAAAATATGGCGGTCGATGTCGAACTGGTCGTCCTCGACCCAGGACGGATGATCGATGTCGAGCGGCGCCTTTTCCAGGCGCGCTTTCAGGATCGGCGCGATGTGCAGCCGCGAGGCGATCATCGCCTTGAAGTCTTCGAAGAAATTGCCGTTGTAATTCTCGGGCAGGCGGAAGATCGCCATGCTTCCGACATGCATCGGCATTTCCGGCGTTTCCAGATACAGAAACGACGCGTCCATCGAGGACAGTTTCCTGGCGTCAGTCATGTTTTCCTCCCGCAGGTAGATTACGCGGCGCCTTTGGTGGCGCTTCTGGCGTTTACAGGGTCCTCAAGACAGGCTGGTTCTTCGAGGACATTGATCAGGATTGTGCATTTTCCGGGGGGCCATATGCAATGGCAAACGGGCCTGATCGGTCAAATTGCTTGAATTCACCCTCGCCCTGCGCGAGCCGATCGGCGACCGCCCACAAGGCGGCAGGGTTAACGCCAAGCCCGATATGGCTGGCCAGATGCACCTCGATGTTTTCAGCGGTATCGGAGGGTCGCAGCAGGCTGGTGTGCCAGTTCACGATGCCATCGGTACGCGAATAGATCGAGGTCGTGGGAACCGGCAGGTCGCCGGCGATGGCTTCCCTGATTTCGGGGTTGTCGTTGATGCCTTCGCCCGACAGCGCCTCGTACAGCCTGGTGGCGTTGGTCGCGGTGATGTCGTTGGTAAACGGACTGCCGAGCGTGATCACCGAGCGCACCATGTCCGGCAGTTGCAGCGCCAGGTCGCGCGCATAGATGCCGCCGAGACTCCAGCCAACGATGCTGACCTTTTTGCCGGTCGTCTGGTGAATTTGCGTCAGCAGCGCGCGCAATGCGTCGCGCTTGCTGGCGAGGCCGCCGAGATTGCGGCCCATGTTCCAGGCATGGGTGTCGTAGCCGAGTTCTTTCAGATAGCGCCGCATCAGCGCCATCGAGAGGTCGCTGGCGAGAAAGCCCGGCAACGCCAGCACCGGATGACCGTCGCCCCGCGGCGCGCGCATCAACAGCGGCGAGAGCAAGAGGCTGGAGTTCAGTTCAAACACGCTTCTGGCCTCGGCCAGCATCATGAACAGGCTGGGCGCACGAAGCCTGCTTTGTTCCGACGGCGCGTCTTCTGCGACCGCCACTATTTCTTGTCCTTCTTGGTCATGCCGCCGAGGCCGGCCATGGTGACGAACATGTCCTGAAACCGTTCGGCGATCTTGGGATCGAAGGTGAACCAGCTTTGCATCAGCGATTCCGGCGAGACCTTGTCGATGTTGGCCATCATCTGGTGCTGCAACTTGTCCATGACCGCGGTCTGCATCGGGGCGACGTCCGGAAGTCCGAAAAACTGCCGGGCCTCGAGAGGCGTGCAATCCACTTCGACGTTTATCTTCATGACCACTCCTGACCGCGTTGATGGCTCGTCCCAGTATTACCGTGCAGTATCGCCGTGACTGGCTGAGTCACGCAAGGACAAGACGCCCTTGAGGACCCCATTCCTCGCTCATGGTCAACCAAACCGTTCGACCGCAAAAGGGGCGGTATCGGCAAACGGCGTCTCGCCGGTCATCCGTTCCGCCAGCAGGCGTCCGGACACTGGTCCGAGCGTCAGGCCGTGGTGCTGGTGCCCGAAATCGAACCACAGCCCGGGATGGCGAGGCGCCTTGCCGATCACCGGCAGCATGTCCGGCAAACAGGGCCGCGCGCCTTTCCATGGTTTGGCATCGACCGGCTCGCCAAGCGGAAACAGCCTGTGCGCCTTCGGCACGGCGCGCTCGACCTGCACCGGCGTCGATGGCGCGTCGCGGTGGGCGAACTCGGCACCGGTGGTGAGCCGAATGCCGCGATTCATCGGCGCCAACAGGAAGCCCTGGTCCGAGTCCAGCACCGGATGATTGAGCACGGCGTTGCCGCGCGGCTTCAGATGCAGATGATAGCCGCGCTTGACGTTGAGCGGAATCGAATAGCCGAGCGGGCGGAAAATCTGATCGGACCACGGCCCCATCGCCACCACCACCTCGCGCGCCGTGATGGTTCCTTCGAGCGTCGCCATGCGCCATCGCGTCCCGGATTGCTCGAGTGTGCGTGCATCGCCGACGAGGTAGCGGCCGCCCTTGCGGCCAAACAGCGAAGCATAGGCCTTGGCCAGAGCACCGGGGTCGGGGACAAAGCCGGGATCGGGAAAATGCACGCCGCCTGCAAAATCTCCGGTCAGGCTGGGCTCGCGCGCCGCGATCGCCGCAGGATCGAGCACGGCGCCGGCAACGCCATATTGCCTGGCGCGTTCGAGCTCCTGTACGGCTTTAGCAAGCGTCGCATCGGAACGGTACAGCTTGATCCAGCCGCCACGCCGCAGCAGCTCCGGCACATGGGCTTCCGCAATCAGCGCCTCATGTTCGATCAGACTGCGCTGAATTAGCGGCAGCTCTGCCTTCGCACTGTGCAGTGCGCGCTCCGGCGATGACGCGAGATAGTATCGCACCAGCCAGGGCGCGAAGGCCGGCAGGTCCCGAAAGTGATAGCGCACCTCTGGCGCGCGGTTGAACGCGTATCGCAGGATCTCGCGCAAATCCCGCGGGAACATATAGGGAAACACCGAGGAGCTTTCGATCAAGCCGCTATTGCCATAGCTCGTCTCTTCACCGGCGAGTTCGTGGCGATCGATCAGAACGACGTCGCGGCCCCGTTTCTGCAGGTGCAGAGCGGCGCCGACGCCGACCATCCCGGCCCCCAGAACGAGTACGTCGGCCTTCAGTTCCGCCATCGGCACTCCGAAAGTTCAATGTCACCCGGCCGCGCGCTGCGCCTAGAGTGATGCTAGTCAATGCCGCACTGCCGCGCAAACTGGCGCGGTGGCAATCACGCTTGCGTGGCGGCTGGACTTTGGCAACATGGATCGGCAATATCCGCCGCAATTTGCGGAACTGGGCTGATCAGAGCGGGGAAAACCAAAAAAATGTTAGGACGTCAGAGTTTGCTTGTGGCCGTCACGGCCTCCATTCTCGCATGGGCGACGGTGCCGGCATCGGCCCAGACCTTGCGCTACGCCAACCAGGGCGACCTCAAATCGCTCGATCCCTACACCCTCAACGAAACCACCACGCATTCGCATCTGGGCCAGATCTATGAAGGCCTGATCGCGCGCGACAAGGATTTGAAGATCATTCCGGGGCTGGCCGAAAGCTGGGAAACACCGGAGCCGACCCGCTGGCGCTTCCATCTGCGCAAGGGTGTCAAATTCTCGAACGGCGACCCCTTCACCGCTGACGACGTGCTGTTCTCGGCCGACCGTGC
This sequence comes from uncultured Alphaproteobacteria bacterium, assembly GCA_963802535.1. Taxonomy (GTDB): domain Bacteria; phylum Pseudomonadota; class Alphaproteobacteria; order Rhizobiales; family Xanthobacteraceae; genus Bradyrhizobium. The sequence continues at coordinate 626,906 of CAWDJI010000004.1, forward strand.
CCGCGCCAAGGGTTCGAACGTGCAGACCCGCGTCGCCGCCGACGTCAAGCTCGTCAAGGTCGACGACTTCACCGTCGACTTCATCCTGCCCTCGCCAAATCCCATTATCCATTATCAATGGGATACCTGGTACATCATGGACAAGAAGTGGGCCGAGGCAAACAACGCCGCGGAGCCGACGCCCGCCGCCGCGACCTCGCCGAGCTTCGCCTCGCTCAACGCCAACGGCACCGGCGCCTTCATCGTCGAGAGCCATCAGCCCGGCGTCAAGACCGTGTTCAAGCCGAACCCGCTTTGGTGGCGCAAGCCCGAGCATAATCTGAAAGAAATCGTCTTCACGCCGATCGGCTCCGACGCCACCCGCGTCGCAGCCCTGCTCTCGGGCGAAGTCGACATCATCGAACCGGTTCCAATCCAGGACATCGGCCGCGTCGATTCCAGCCCGAACGCCCAGGTGATGAAGGGGCCCGAACTGCGCACCATCTTCCTCGGCGTGGATCAGACCCGCGACGAATTGCTGTACTCGAACATCAAGGGCAAGAACCCGTTCAAGGACGTCCGCGTCCGCGAAGCCTTCTTCAAGGCGGTCGATATCGAGCTGATCAAGACCCGCGTCATGCGCGGCCTTTCGACACCGTCGGCGCTGATGATCGCACCGCAATTGTTCTCGCTCTCCAAGGACTTTACCCGGCCGAAATTCGATCCGGACGGCGCCAAGAAGCTGCTGACGGAAGCCGGTTATCCCGACGGCTTCGAAGTCACGATGGATTGCCCGAACGACCGCTACGTCAACGACGCGGCGATCTGCCAGGCGGTGGTCGGCATGCTCGCGCGCATCGGCGTCAAGGTCACGCTGCTGGCGCAGCCCAAGCAACTCTACTTCGCCAAGATCCTGAAGCCCGGCGGCTACCAGTCGTCGTTCTACCTGCTCGGCTGGACGCCCGGCACGTCGGACTCGCACAACGTGCTGTACGACATCATGGGCTGCCGCGACGACCCGAAATCCTCGCGTGGCGAAGCCAACGTTGCCGGCTACTGCAACAAGAAGATGGACGCGCTCACCGACAAAATTCTGGTCGAGCCCGATGCGGGCAAGCGCGATCTCATGATCAAGGAAGCCTTCGAAATGGCGGCCAAGGACTATGCCTATATCCCGCTGCATCAGCAGGCGCTGGCCTGGGGCGTGTCGAAGAAACTGAAAGTGGTACAGCGCGCCGACAACGCGGTGCTGCCCTACTGGATGGTCAAGGAACCGTAGGCAGACTTAACGACAACAGTCCCGGTAGCTTCTTAGCTTCCGGGACTTTTCATTTCCGGCGGACAGCGGCGTCCGCCACACTGTCAAAGAGAGAAGTGAAAGGATCACATGCTCGCTTTCACTCTTCGCCGGATGATCCAGGCGATCGGCGTCATGATTGCGGTCGGGATTATCTCGTTTTCGATGTTCCGGTTCGCCGGCGACCCGGTCAACCAGATCGTCTCGCTGGATACGTCCGTGGCCGAACGCGAAGCGGTGCGCAAATCGCTCGGACTCGATGATCCCTTCGTGGTGCAGTTCGCGCGTTATTTCGGCAACGCGGTCCAGTTCAAGTTCGGCGTCTCCTATCAATTCCGGCAGCCGGTATCGAACCTGCTGGCGGAGCGGATGCCGGCCACGCTGGAGCTTGCGATCTGCGCCAGCATCTTTGCGATGGTGTTCGGCATCCTGATGGGGGTCTATTCGGCGCTCAAACGCGACACCATCCTTGCCAAAATATTCCAGGCGGTTTCGCTAATAGGAATCTCGCTGCCGACCTTCCTGATCGGTATTCTCCTGATCTATCTGTTCTCGGTGACGCTGGGCTGGCTGCCTTCGTTCGGCCGTGGCGATGTCGTGCGGCTCGGCTGGTGGACCACCGGGCTCCTGACCATCTCCGGTCTCAAGGCGTTGATCATGCCCTCGATCACGCTCGGCCTGTTCCAACTGACGTTGATCATGCGACTGGTGCGCGCGGAAATGCTGGAAGTGCTTCGTACCGATTACATCCGCTTCGCGCGCGCCCGCGGCCTGACCACGCGGGCGATCCATTTCGGCCACGCGCTGAAGAACACGCTGGTTCCCGTCATCACGGTGGCGGGCTTGCAATTTGGCTCGGTTATTGCATTTGCGATCATCACCGAGACCGTATTCCAGTGGCCGGGCATGGGGTTGCTGTTCGTGCAGGCCGTACAAAACGTCGACATCCCGATCATGGCGGCCTATCTGCTGATGGTCTCGCTGATCTACGTCACGATCAATCTCGTGGTCGACATCCTCTACACCATCGTCGATCCGCGCCTGCGTTCCACCATCAGCCGTCCGGCTTGAGAGCGAGATTTTCATGTCCGACGCCGTCGTCCCGCATCCAGCCGAAACCAGCGCTCCGCATGCGCGGGCGGCCACCGGCTGGTTCCGGCGCGCGCTGGAGAGCGACATCTTCTATTCGTTCACGCGCTCCAAAATGACGATGGTGGCGGCTGCGGTCACGCTGCTGTTCTTCCTGCTCGCGATCTTCGCCTCCGTGCTGTCGACGCAGAACCCGTTCGACCCGGCGCAGCTGCAATTGATGAATTCGCGCATCTCGCCGCTATGGACCGCCGACGGCCAAAGCCCGTTCCTGCTCGGCACCGACGAACAGGGCCGCGACGTGTTTTCCGCCATTCTCCATGGCCTGCGGATATCACTCACCGTTGGCGTGCTCGGCGTCATCTTCGCCGGCGCGATCGGGATCACGCTCGGGCTGGTCGCCGGCTATGTCGGCGGCGCGGTCGATGGCCTGATCATGCGCATCGCCGACGTGCAGCTCACCTTCCCGGCGATCCTGATTGCACTTCTCGTCAACGGCGTCGCCAAATCCGTGCTCGGCAACCGGCTCGACGCCATGAGTACGCTGACCGTGCTGGTGGTCGCGATCGGCCTGAGTTTCTGGGTGCAATATGCCCGCACCGTGCGCGGCTCCGTCATGGTCGAGAAGAACAAGGATTATGTCGCCGCCGCCCAGTTGATCGGGCTTCCCGCCCCCATCATCATGCTGCGCCATGTGTTGCCGAATGCGATGGGTCCGGTTCTCGTGATCGCCACCATCAACCTCGGGCTTGCGGTGATCACCGAAGCTACCTTGTCGTTCCTCGGGCGCCGGCATGCCCGACACCATGCCGTCGCTCGGCACCCTGATCCGGATCGGCAACAATTATTTGTTCGCCGGCGAATGGTGGATCGTGGCTTTCCCCGGCATCGCGCTGGCCGGGCTGATCCTTTCCATCAACCTGCTCGGCGACTGGCTGCGCGACGCGCTCAACCCGAAACTCCGATGACCGTTCCTGTCCTCTCCGTGCGTAACCTCGAGGTGGAGTTCGTCACCCGCCGCAACACCTTGCATGCGATCAACGGCATCTCGTTCGACATCGCCAAGGGCGAAGTGCTCGGCGTGGTCGGTGAATCCGGCGCCGGCAAGTCGGTCACGGGCCTTGCCGTGATCGGCCTGATCGATCCGCCCGGCCGCATCGCCAGCGGCGAGATCTATCTGTCGGGGATGCGGATCGATCATCTGCCGCCGGAGGAAATCCGCCGCATCCGGGGCAAGCGGATCGGCATGATCTTCCAGGATCCGCTGACCAGCCTCAATCCGCTCTACAGAATCGGCGACCAGTTGGTCGAGACCATCCGAACCCATTTGAACCTCTCCGAGACCGCGGCGCGCAAGCGCGCCATCGATCTGTTGGCAGAGGTCGGCATCCCCGCCCCTGAAAAACGTATCGACGCCTACCCGCACGAATTCTCCGGCGGCATGCGCCAGCGCGTCGTGATCGCACTGGCGATCTGCGCCGAGCCCGAACTGATCATCGCCGACGAACCGACCACCGCACTCGACGTTTCCGTGCAGGCGCAGATCATCCAGCTGATCAAGCGCCTCGGCCGCGACCACGGCACCGCCGTGATGCTGGTGACCCACGATATGGGCGTGATCGCCGAGACCTCCGACCGGGTCGCTGTGATGTATTCGGGCCGGATCGCCGAGATCGGCCCGGTGCTGGACGTGGTGCAGAACCCGCTGCATCCCTACGCCAAGGGCCTGATGGGTGCGATCCCGACGCTGGCCGGCGAAGACAAGCGTCTGGTGCAGATTCCAGGATCAATGCCGCGGCTGTCGGCGATCCCGCAGGGCTGTCCGTTCAACCCGCGCTGCGGCTCGGTCTTCGACCGCTGCCGTGTCGAACGGCCCGAACCGATCACGCGCGGCACCCAGGCCGTCGCCTGTCATCTTTACGACGATGCGACCAAAGCGGCGATCAAGGAGACCGCGGCATGAGTGCGGCACCCTTTGTCGATGTGAAAAATCTGCGCCGCGTCGTTCGACGTCTCGAAGCCGTGGCTCAACCGCGTGCTCGAAGGCGGTCATCTCGAATACCTCAAAGCGGTCGATGGCGTCACCTTCGACATCAAGAAGGGCGAGACGTTTGCCCTGGTTGGCGAATCCGGCTCCGGCAAGACCACGGTCGCACGGATGGTGGTCGGACTGCTGCCGCCGAGTTCCGGCGGGGTCGTCATCGACGGGATCTCGATGAGCGATGCGAAGCAGGCCCAGGTGCGGCAAAAACTGCGCCGCCGCATCCAGATGATTTTTCAGGATCCCTACGCCAGCCTCAATCCGCGCTTCCGGGTCGATGCGATCGTCTCGGAGCCGATCCGCGCCTTCGACCTGATCCAGGGCGAGCGCGACATCGCCGCGCGCGTCGGTGAGTTGCTGACCCTGGTCGGCCTGCACGCCGATGACGGCCTGAAATTCCCGCATGAATTTTCCGGTGGCCAGCGCCAGCGTATCGCGATCGCCCGGGCGCTCGCCTCGGAAGCCGAGTTCATCGTCTGCGACGAGCCGACCTCGGCGCTCGACGTCTCCGTGCAGGCGCAGATCCTCAATCTGATGCGCGATTTGCAGGACAAGTTCGGCCTGACCTATCTCTTCATCAGCCATAACCTTGCCGTGGTGCGCCATATGGCGAGCCGCATCGGCGTGATGTATCTCGGCCGCATCGTCGAAATCGCGGAGGGCCGCGAACTCTTCAGCAATCCGCGGATGCCCTACACAAAAATGCTGCTGGGCGCGGTACCGGATCTCGCGATGTCAGGCCGCCAGCGGATTCCGGTCAAGGGCGAGATCCCCAATCCGATCGATCCGCCGCCCGGTTGCGCCTTCAATCCGCGCTGCCCGCTCGCTTACGATCGCTGCCGCAAGGAAGCACCGGTCCTGCTCGGTGGCGTTGCCTGCCACGCCGTCAACAGTCCGGCGGAAGCCGTTCCGGCGTGATCACTCGTATGGCAGCCATGCCAACCAACCAAACGGTTGGCAGGACGCCTGCCCTGTGGTCAAGTGCCGCCGCACCACGATACCAGCGAGTTGGATTCCCATGAGCAACATCAATCCCGATCCGTTCACCACCCGGCCGGAAATCGAAGGCACGTTTGGCGTTGTGACATCGACGCACTGGATTGCCACCGCGGTCGGAATGGGAATTCTGGAAAAGGGAGGCAACGCCTTCGATGCCGGCGTTGCCACCGCGTTCACGCTGCAAGTGGTCGAGCCGCATTTGAACGGCCCGGGCGGCGATGTGCCCATCATCGTGCATGACACCAAGCGCGGCAAAACCGAGGTGATCTGCGGCCAGGGCCCGGCGCCGGCCGGCGCGACCATCGCGCATTACAAGAGCGAAGGGCTGGAGATGGTTCCCGGCACCGGGTTGCTCGCGGCCTGTGTGCCCGGCACGTTCGAATCCTGGATGCTGCTGCTGCGCGATTACGGCACGATGCGGTTGCGCGACTTGCTGGAACCCGCGATCGCCTATGCCCGCGACGGCTACCCGCTGGTCGAGCGCGCGGCTGCAACCATTCAGATCGTGGAAAAACTATTTCGGAATCACTGGAAGACGTCAGCCGCCGTCTATCTGCCCAACAACGAAGTGCCAAAGCCCGGCACGCTGTTCACCAACAAGCAGCTGTCGGAAACCTACGCCCGCATCCTCAAAGAGGCCGAGAGCGCAGGCGCCGACCGCGTGGCGCAGATCGAGCGCGCGCGCCAGGCTTGGTCGAAAGGTTTCGTTGCAGAGGCGATCGACAAATTCTGCCGCACCCAGGATGTGATGGATGTCAGCGGCTCACCGCATCGCGGCGTGCTCCGCGGCGACGACATGGCGCGCTGGCAGCCAACCATCGAGGCGCCGCTGACCTATGATTACGGCCGCTACACCGTCTGCAAGCCCGGCGTCTGGAGCCAGGGCCCAGTGATGCTGCAGCAATTGGCGCTCCTGAAAGGTTTTGAACTCGACGGGCTCGATCCCGCGGGGCCCGAATTCATCCATCTGCAGATCGAATGCGCCAAGCTCGCGTTTGCCGATCGCGAGAAATTCTATGGCGATCCCAAATTCACCGACATCCCGATCGCAACCCTGTTGTCCGACGCCTACAATGACGAACGCCGCAAGCTGATCTCGAAGGACAATGCCTCGCTCGATTTCGTGCCCGGCTCGGTCGAAGGTTTCGGTTCGATCGTCAAAATGCGCCGCGCCGAGGGTCATCGCGAGGCAGTCGGCGCCATGGGCGCCGGCGAGCCGACCGTCGGCCGCTTCGGCGAGGTGCGCGGCGACACCGTGCATTTCGACATCATCGACCAGGCCGGCAACATGATCTCGGCAACGCCGTCCGGCGGCTGGCTGCAATCCTCACCCGTCATTCCCGAACTCGGCTTCTGCCTCGGCAGCCGCGCCCAGATGTTCTGGCTCGAGGAAGATCATCCGGCGGCCCTCGCCCCGGGCAAGCGCCCGCGCACCACGCTGTCGCCGACCATGGCGCACCGCGACGGCGAGCCGTACATGGCCTGGGGTTCGCCCGGCGGCGACCAGCAGGACCAATGGACCACGCAATTCTTCCTGCGGCACGTGCACGCCAAGATGAACCTTCAGGAAGCGATCGACGCGCCGGCGTGGCACTCCGAACATTTCCCGATCTCGTTCTGGCCGCGCACCGCGCGACCCGGCGTGCTCGTGGTCGAGAATCGCGTGCCGAAGGCAACCACCGATATCCTGAAGAGCCGCGGCCATGTCGTCGAGATCGGCCCCGACTGGTCGGAAGGCCGCCTCACCGCAGCCTCCAAGGTTGGCCGCCGCCGCCGCGCGGCCGCCAATCCCAGGGGCATGCAGGGCTACGCGGCCGGACGATAAGGTAAACCAAGATGACGCTTAAGGTTTAAGATGACTTGGTCGATCATCGCCCGCGATCCCCAATCCGGCCAGTTCGGCATCGCGGTTGCGACCAAATTCTTCGCCGTCGGCGCGCGCGTGCCGCATATCGCGGCCGGTATTGGCGGCATCGCGACGCAGGCGCTGGTCAATCCCTATTACGGCATCGACGGCCTGAAGCTGTTGCACGAACGCCGCGAACCCGGCGACATCGTCAAAACCCTGATTGCCGGCGATGGCGGCCGTGAAAGCCGGCAACTGCACATCATGGATGCGAAGGGCCGCATCGCCGCGCATACGGGCAACGAATGCGTCGACTGGTGCGGACATATAAAGGGCGACGGTTTTTCGATTGCCGGCAACATGCTGGCCGGCGCCGCCGTGCTCGACGACACCGCAAAAGCCTATGTCGCCAACGCCAAACTGCCGTTTCCGCAACGGCTGATCGCAGCGATGCATGCGGGCGAGGCTGCCGGCGGCGACAAGCGCGGCAAGCAATCGGCTGCTCTCCTGATCCACGGCAACGAGGAATGGTCCGAGCTCAATCTGCGCGTCGATGACCACACCGATCCCTTGCGCGAACTCGAGCGGCTGGAAGCGGTCAGCCGCGAACGCTGGGTGCATTTCCGCGCCTTCCTGCCGACGCGCGACAATCCGGCCGGGATCACCGACCGCGCCACCATCGATGCAGGTATTGAAGCCAGTATCGCTGCGATGGCCGCCAAAACATGACGGCCAGCCCGCTGATCGAGATCGAGGGCCTGCGCGTCGTCTTCCATGGCGATGACGGCCGCACCACCCATGCCGTCGACGCCGTCGATCTCAGTGTCACCAATGGCGCGACGCTCGGGCTGGTCGGCGAATCCGGCTGCGGCAAGAGCGTCACTTCACTGGCCATCATGGGGCTGCTGTCAAAACATTCCGCCGAAGTTTCGGGCTCGATCCGCTTCGACGGTTTCGACTTGCTCGACGTGCCCGACGAGACGCTGCGCGACCTGCGCGGCAATCGCCTTGCGATGATCTTCCAGGAGCCGATGACCTCGCTCAATCCGAGCTTTACCATCGGCGACCAGATCATCGAGACGATTTTGCGCCATCGCGGCGGCTCGAAGCGCCAGGCCCGCGACCGCGCGATCGAGCTGCTGCGCCGCGTCCACATCTCCTCACCCGACAAGCGGATCGACGAATACCCGCACAAGCTTTCAGGCGGCATGCGCCAGCGCGTGATGATCGCGATGGCGCTGGCCTGCGATCCTCAGTTGTTGATCGCGGATGAGCCGACCACCGCACTCGACGTCACGCTGCAGGCGCAGATCCTCGATCTGATGCGCGAATTGAAGGCCGCCAGCGGTGCTGCGATCATTCTCATCACGCACGATCTCGGCGTGGTCGCCGAGGTCTGCGACGAGGTCGCGGTGATGTATGCCGGCGAGATCGTCGAGCGTGCGCCGGTCGATGAACTCTTTGCCAATCCGCAGCATCCCTACACTGTCGGCCTGCTCGGCTCGATCCCGCGCCTTGACCGGCGCGCCTCGCATCTGGCGACCATCGAGGGCATGGTGCCCAACATGGCCAATCCGCCGCCCGGCTGCCGCTTTGCGCCGCGCTGTCCGTTCGTCGGCGACATCTGCATCGCGGCACCGCCGCCGCTGGCCTTGCTCAGCCCCGGCCACGCCTCGCGCTGCATCAAGGCGCCGCTGGAGCGGTTGGTGTCATGACCGCGCTCCTCGAAGTCGAAGGCCTGGTCAAGCATTTCGTCGCCGGGCGAACGATGTTCGGTCGCGCCACCGGCTACGTAAAAGCCGTCGACGGTGTCAGCTTCCGTGTCGAAGCGGGCAAGACCCTGGCGCTGGTCGGCGAATCCGGTTGCGGCAAATCGACCGTGAGCCGGCTGGTGCTGCGGCTGATCGAACCTGACGCCGGTCAAATCCGTTTCGAGGGCCGCGATCTCCTGGGGCTCGACGCCAATGCGTTGCGCAGCTTCCGCCGCGACGCTCAGATCATCTTCCAGGACCCCTACGCGTCGCTCAATCCACGGATGACCGTCAGCCAGATCCTGACCGAGCCGCTGGCGCTGCATGATCTGGTCCCGGCCGCGCGCCGCCGTGAACGGGTCGATGAATTGCTGCGGCTGGTCGGGCTCGAGCCGCGCTTTGCCCGCCGCTATCCGCACGAGTTCTCCGGCGGTCAGCGCCAGCGCATCGCGATTGCGCGGGCACTGGCGGTGGAACCGAAGCTGATCATTTGCGACGAGCCGGTATCCGCGCTCGACGTCTCGATCCGATCGCAAATCCTCAATCTGTTGCGTGACCTGCAGGACCGGCTCGGCCTCGCCTACATCTTCGTCAGCCACGATCTGGCCGTCGTAAAACACATTGCCGACCGCGTCGCCGTGATGAATCTCGGCGTCATCGTCGAGACCGCCGAAGCCCAGGCGCTGTTTGCCGCCCCCCGCCATCCCTATAGCCGCGCTTTGCTGTCGGCCATTCCGGTGCCGAAGCCGCAGGCAAAACGCAGCCGCATCGTGTTGCAGGGCGAGATGCCGAGCGCGCTCGATCCGCCCACCGGCTGCCGCTTTCACACCCGTTGTCCCTATGCGATCGATCGCTGCCGCAGCGAGGTGCCGCGGCTTGAAGCCGACGCCGCCGGACACGCCACCGCCTGCCACCGGGTTGCGGAACTGCCGGCGCCGGACAACATTGTTCCCGCCGATGGCGGCTTTTCGCCGCTGCTGGAAAAACTGGTCGCCGCCTTCGGGCGGGCGGAAGGTACGCCGCGTGCCGGGGTTGGTACTGTCGGGACACAAGCCGCCAAAGTGTAACCGTGGATATGGGGATGGTGCGATGAAGATATTGCGTTTGGCAGTGACCGCGGCGGCCTTGCTGCTGTCGTTCGAGGCGACCGTTCAGGCCCAGACCACGCTGCGCATCGGACTTGCCGAGGATCCGGACATTCTTGATCCGACGCTGGCGCGCACTTACGTGGGCCGTATCGTGTTCGCTTCTTTCTGCGACAAGCTGTTCGACATCGACGAAAAGCTCAACATCGTGCCGCAACTGGCGCTGTCGCACGAGACTTCCGATGACGGCAAGGAGGTCTTCATCAAGCTGCGGCCCGGCGTCAAATTCCACGACGGTGAGCCGCTGGACGCCGAGGCTGCAAAATTCTCGCTCGATCGCCACGTCACGATGCCGACTTCGTTCCGCAAGCCGGAACTGGCGCAGCTCGACCATGTCGAAATCGTCGATCCCCTCACCATCAAGCTGGTGTTGAAGACGCCGTTCTCGCCGCTGATCGCCCAGCTCACCGATCGCGCCGGCATGATGGTCTCGCCGAAGGCGGCGAAAGCCGAAGGCGACAAGTTCGGATTAAAGCCGGTCTGCGCCGGCGCTTACAAATTCGTCGAGCGCGTGCAACAGGACCGCATCGTGTTCGAGAAATTCGCCGACTATTGGGACAAGGACAAGATCAAGATCGACCGCATCGTCTACCTGCCGCTGGTCGACGCCACCGTCCGCCTCGCCAATCTGAAATCCGGCGGCCTCGATCTGATCGAACGGCTGCTCGCCACCGACATCAAGGCGGTGCAGTCGGATCCCAAGCTGAAATTATCCACCGCGACCGAAATCGGCTACCAGGGCGTGACGCTCAACGTCGGCAAGGACAAGGCCAAGGGACCGCTTAGCCAGTCCGCCAAGGTTCGCCAGGCGCTCGATCTTGCGATCGACCGCGAGGCGATCAACCAGGTGGTGTTCAACGGCGAATTCAAGCCGGGCAACCAGTGGGTCAACCCCGATCACCCCTATTATCAAAAGGCCTTCCCGATCCGCGGCCGCGATATCGCCAAGGCCAAGGTGCTGCTGAAGGAAGCCGGCGTCACCGGCCCCGTGAACGTCGATTTCCTGGTGCCGAAGGGCGCGGAGACCGAAGCGGTCGCGCAGGTCATCCAGTCGATGGCCTCGGAGGCCGGCTTCGAGATGAAGATCAGGGTCACCGAGTTTGCCACCTCGCTGAAGCAGGCCGAGGCCGGCGAATACCAGGCCTATTTGATCGGCTGGAGCGGACGGGTCGATCCGGACGGCAATTCCTATGTCTTCCTGAAGTCGAATGCGCCGCAGAATAACAGCGGCTGGGCCAATCCCGAGGCCGACAAGGCACTGGACGACGCCCGCCTGGTCACCGATCAGGACAAGCGCAAGGCGCTCTACGAGAAGCTGACCAAGCTCGTGCTGGATGAAGAGCCGATCCTCTACATCTATCACGTCAAGAGACTGATTGCGCACACCACCAAGCTCGAAGGCTACAGGCAGATGCCGGACGGGCTGGTGCGCGTGACCGGGCTGACGCTGAAGTGAGGATCCCGCTCATGCTTCCGTGTCCCGGACGCGGTGCAGCGTTATTACGCTGCTCCGCAGAGCCGGGACCCACCGGGCGGCCAGACTGGGTCCTGGTTCAGCGGCGCAACATTGCATGTTGCGCCGCGCCCGGGACACGGGACAAGCCATGCTGAATTTCCTCGGCAAGCGCGTGCTGCAACTGATCCCGACATTGTTCTTCGTGTCGGTGCTGATCTTTTCGTTGCAGCATCTGTTGCCCGGCGATCCGGCGCTGGTGATGGCGGGCGAGGAGCGCGATCCTGATGTGATCGCGCAGATCCGCGCGCAATATCACCTCGATCAGCCGATCCCGGTGCAGTACGTCCATTGGATGAAGGGCGTGCTGTCGGGCGATTTCGGCGAGTCGCTGCGCATTAAGGTGCCGGTGCTGAGCCTGATCGCGCAAAAACTGCCGGTGACGCTCCAGCTCGGCTCGATGGCGATCGTGATCGCGTTCCTGATCGGAATTCCCGCCGGCATCGTCTCCGCGGTCAAGAAGGGCACCGCGTGGGATTTTGGCGCCAATCTGTTTGCATTGTGGGGCATTTCGACGCCGAATTTCTGGCTCGGCATCATGCTGATCTTCCTGTTCTCGATCGAACTCGGCTGGCTGCCGGCGTCGGGCTATGTGCCACCAAGCGAAAACTGGCGCGCCAGCCTCGCCTCCACCATCATGCCGGCGTTCGTGCTCGGCAATGCCATCGCCGCGATCCTGATGCGGCATACCCGCAGCGCCATGTTGCAGGTCCTGGAAAGCGATTACGTCCGCACCGCACGCGCCAAGGGGCTTTCCGAACGCTCCGTCATCCTCAAGCACGCGATGCGCAATGCGCTGACACCGATCATCACGCTCGGCGCGCTTGAACTTGGCGAATTGCTGTCGGGCGCGGTGCTGACCGAGCAGATCTTTTCGATCCCGGGTTTTGGCAAGCTGATCGTCGATGCGGTGTTCAACCGCGATTATGCGGTGGTGCAAGGCGTCGTGCTGATGACGGCGACGATCTACATCACGCTGAACCTGATTGCCGATATCGCCTATATCCTCGTCAATCCGCGGCTGAGGGCGTAACCCATGACCGATGCCGCGCTTGCCGTCCTCCCCGTTGCCAGGTCAGACGAGCTGGAAAGCCCGACGCGGCGCGCGCTGCGCCGGCTGTTCAAGCGCAAGAGCGCTGTGGTCGGACTTGTCGTGATTGCGACATTCATGGTGCTGGCACTGTTTGCACCGCTGATCCTGCCCTACGATCCGATCGCGACCAGCTGGTCCTTGGTGCGCAAGCCGCCCTCGGCGCTGCACTGGTTCGGCACCGACGACCTCGGCCGCGACATTCTCGTTCGCGTGGTCTATGGCGCGCGGGCTTCGCTGATGGCCGGCGCCATTTCGGTCGGAATTGCGCTCGGGATCGGCGTGCCGCTCGGCCTGCTGTCGGGCTATCGCGGCGGCTTCATCGACTCACTGATCAGCCGTATCACCGACGCCATGCTGGCCTGCCCGTTCCTGATTCTGGCAATTGCGCTGGCCGCGTTTCTGGGCCCGAGCCTCGGCAACGCCATGATCGCGATCGGCATCTCCAGGATGCCGGTATTCGTGCGGCTGACACGCGGCCAGGTGATGAGCGTCAAGGTCGAGGATTATGTCGAGGCCGCGCGCGCGATGGGCAATCCGCGCTGGCGCATCGCGCTGTTCCATATCCTGCCGAACATCATGCCGGCGCTTTTGGTGCAGGCGACGCTGTCGATCGCCGCCGCCATCATCGCCGAAGCCGCACTTTCGTTCCTGGGGCTGGGCCAGCAGCCGCCATCGCCGTCCTGGGGCAGCATGCTCAACGCCGCGCAACGCTTTCTCACCAGCGCGCCCTGGATGGCGATCTGGCCGGGGCTTGCGATCTTCCTCGTGGTGCTGTCGTTCAATCTGGTCGGCGACGGCCTGCGCGACGCGCTCGATCCGAGAGAGCGGTAGGCGTCGGTCTTGACTGCCGTCATTGCGAGCGAAGCGAAGCAATCCATCTGTCCGCATAAAGAAAGAATGGATTGCTTCGTCGCTTCGCTCCTCGCAATGACGACAAGACTAAACCACCAGTTCCCGCATCACCCTCCGGCAATCCATCTCATATTCGAGGTCGATCACCGGCGGCCGCGCGAAATGCCAGGTCAGGCCCGATCGCGCGGCGCCGCGGCGGACCAGTTCCTCGGCAAGGACAAAATGAAAATCGTGCACGGTATAGGTCTGCGCCGCGGTGGCGTCCTTCCAGCCAAAGCCGAATTCACCCATACGTTTTTCCATCGCGCCGACCACGTGGCGGATCTTTTCCTTCATGCCGTCGGGACTGAGGTCGCGGTAACGCACGGTGCGCTCGGCATAGGTGGCGCCGCCTTCCAGCAATTCACCGCTGCCCGCGATCACAAAACTCGGCTGCGTGCCCGCACTCGGGCGCGTGAAGGAGAACGCGTAGAACGACGGCTCGGCCGGCGGATCGATTTCGGGGCAGACATTGCTGCGCGCCACCGGGTTGGTCTTGCCGTCGTAGATCCCCCACTCCGAGAGCGTTTTGACGTAGTGCAGGTTGAAGTTCCTGAATCCCTCGTCGGTGAATGCCGCCGGCGAGCGCAGCTCGCAGGCGCATAACGAGGTCAGCGGCCGGCCCGCTCCTTGAATATATTTCGCGATTCTTGCAAAGCCTTCGGCCAGCGCGACCGGTTTGTCGAAGCGCACCCGCTCGATCTCAAATCCGGCACCGGCCGCAACGCCAGCCGAATACTGGAACACGGCCGGGATGAACCGGTAATTGCCGGCTGCAAAATCGCTCGTCATGTCTGCGCTCCGTTTCTTGTTATTCCAGTTGCATCCGTACGCCCTTGGCGCCGTTGAGCAGCCGTCTCAAATGAAAGCCCGCCAGCGCATCATCGGCATGGGTGCCGACCAGCGCCGCAAACGCCGGCATCGCCGCCGCATCTCCGGCCTCCAGCTTGGCGAAGGCTTCCGAATATTGCGACGTTGCCGGGGCAGCAAACGCGGCTTCCGACAGCGGCTCGTAGGCGCGTAGCGGCTCGATCCGCCCGCGCAGCACGAGATCGCCGACCGGCCGGCCCCGGAAATTATCGGTAGCGTTGGCGACCGCCGCGCTGACGCAAATGCGGGTGCCGAGAATTTTGTTGGCGGCCTCCAGCCTCGATGCGGTGTTGATGATGTCGCCATAGGCAGTGTAATCGAAGAAGCGGTTACCGCCGAAATTACCCACCATCGCCGGACCAGCGTGAACACCGACACGGGTTGCGCCAAAATTCACGCCTTTTGCCTTCCAGCGTTCGCAAAATTCCTGGGCCCAGATATCAAGATCATGCGCGCATGCGATCGCCCGCGTCGCATAGTCGGGCTGGTCACCAGGCGCATTGAAGAGAATCTGAATTCCGTCGCCGATGACTTTCGCGACCGTGCCTTCATGCGCGAAGATCACTTCCGTCATGCCGCCGATATATTCATTGAGCAACGGGCCGAATACTTCGGGCGCGGCGGTTTCCACCAGCGAACTAAAACTGGTGACGTCGGTGAAGATGACCGCGACCTCGCGCCAATGCACGGTCATGCCGTCGGATTCGCCGTCGCAAGCAAGCTGGGAGGCGATCTGCGGCGAGAAAAACCGCGATAATGATGCATGCGCGCGTTCGGCCTCGGCCTGACGGCGGCGCGCCTCGCGCATCATCTCGACATGGCGGACGGTCTTGTCGATCGTCATTTCGAGATCTCCGAAATCGATCGGCTTGGTCAGGAAGTCGAACGCACCATTGTTCATCGCGGTGCGGATGTTGCTCATGTCGCCATAGGCGGAGACGATGACGGTCGATTTCTTGTCTTCCGCCTCCTGCAACTTCGCCAGCAGCGACAGCCCGTCCATCCGCGGCATGTTGATATCGGATACCACCATATCGATATGCGGATGCGCCTCGATCGAGGCCAGGGCCTCGATGCCGTCATGGGCAAACATGAAGGCCACCGCGCCGTCGCGGATCTGGCGGCGAAACTTTTGCAGCACCAATGCCTCGAGATCGGGCTCGTCGTCGACGACGAGGATGGTGGCGGTCATGCAGCTTGCCCGAGCCTGGTATCGATTTCGTGGCGCAGCAGCGCGAAATCGATCGGCTTGGTCAAGAGGCCGACCGCGCCACGCTCGATCGCTTTGCGGCGCGTTTCCGCGTCGCCATAGGCGGTGATCATGATGACGGGAACGTCGGGGCGCTCGGCGCGCACCCTCGGCAGCATTTCCAGCCCGCTCATGCCGGGCATGTTGATGTCGGACAGGATCAGGATCAGCGACGGATCCGTGATCGCGGCGATGCGGGCCAGCGCGTCGGGCGCCGACGGTGCAAACTCCATGGTGAAGCGCCCGGTCTTCAGATCGCGCCGGAATTGCTGACGAAACAGGGCTTCGACATCGGGCTCGTCATCGACGACGAGTATGTAAACGCTCAATTGCCGCCTCCAATATATTTGCGCATGATCCGTTCCGGATCACGTCTTGACCTGTGCTGCCCCCGTACGCGGCAGCGAAATAATAAATTCAGTAAATACGCCCGGTTTTGTATCGACGTCGATTGTGCCGGCATGTTGTTTCACCACGATGTCGTGGCTCATCGAAAGGCCAAGCCCGGTGCCCTCGCCCGCCGGCTTGGTGGTGAAGAAGGGATTGAACATTTTCTCCTTCACCTCCAACGGGATACCGGTGCCATTGTCGCGAATCCGGATTTCCACTCTGTTTCCGAGGCTTTTCGTGGTGGCGGTCAGGACCGGCTCGAAATCCTCCTCGCCGGCCTCCTTGCGCTTGTTGGCGGCGTAGAATCCGTTCGAAATCAGGTTGAGGAAGACGCGGGTGATTTCCTGCGGATAGAGGTCGATCATGCCGGCTTCGGGGTCGAAGGCGCGCTTGAGCGTGATGTTGAAGCCGGATTTTTCCGCGCGTGCGCCGTGATAGGCGAGGTTGAGGCTCTCCTCGATGATGGCGTTGATGTCGGCCGGCCGGTGCTCGCCGGATCCCTCGCGCGAATGCAGCAGCATGTTCTTGACGATCGAATCGGCGCGCTTGCCGTGCTGCACCACCTTTTCGAGATTGCCCTTCAGCATATGGGTGAGCTCGTCGATCTCCTCGCGGGTCTTGGCGTCGAGGGCGGCGGGCTTGAGTACGTCGTTCAGTTCGTCGATCAGTTCCGACGAAAGCGCCGAGAAATTGTTGACGAAGTTGAGCGGGTTCTTGATTTCATGGGCGATGCCGGCGGTGAGCTGGCCGAGCGACGCCAGCTTTTCGGTCTGCACCAGGCGGTCCTGCGCGGTACGCAAATCGTCGAGCGACAGCGAGAGCTCTTTGGTACGTTCCTGAACCTGGTCGAACAGGCGCACGTTCTCGATCGCGATCACGGCCTGGTCGGCAAAGGTCTGCACCAGTTCGACCTGGCGGGAAGTAAATGCGCCCGGCTCCGTCCTTGCCAGCAACAACACCCCTTCGACCGAACCATCGCGCATCAGCGGCACCGCCAGGACGGCTCTGTATTCACCGATCACCGCCGCAGGGCCGAAATTATACTCGGGGTCAAGTCTTACATCCGGCACATGGGCCGGCTTTCCGTCCATAAAGACCCGGCCCGTGATCGTATTGCGGTTCGGCTTGATCGGGTTGGCGGCCATAAATTCGATGAAGGCCGGTGTGGCGCCGGATTCGGCCTGCAGCCGCATGACATCACCATCGCGAAGATTGATGATGCCCTGGGAAGCGCCGCACAGCGCCTTGGCCGATTCCGTCAACGTCGTCAGCACCGATTTCAGGTCGAATGCGGAACGGCTGATCACCTTCAGCACGTCGGCGGTGGCGATCTGCTGCTGTAGCGATTCGCTCAATTCCGCCGTCCGTTGCTCGACCTTGTTTTCGAGGTCGGCATAGGATTCCTGCAGCCGCGAACCCATGTCGTTGAACTGGTTGGCGAGGCCCTCGAGTTCGTCGCCGGTCTTGATCGAGATGCGCTGGGCGAAATCGCCGCCGCCCATGCGCGCCGCACCCGCCCGCAACGCCTGGATCGGACCGACCATGCGCCGCGCCAGGAAAATTCCGGCCAGCACCGCGAAGATCGAGGCGCCGGCCAGCACCAGCGCCAGGCGCTGCAGCGCCTGGTACAGCGAGGCGTAGGCTTCCTTGACCGGCAGCTCGACGAACATGATCCAGCCCAGCGGCGAGATCGGCGCCGACGCCGTCAGCACCTCCTGCCCCTGGATATTCAACGCGCCTTCCAGCGAGTTCCGGTTTCGGGGCCGTCGGCCGCGGAGGCGGCAGCGCCGGTATTGGCCGCCCAGGCACGGCCTGCGACGCTTGCGCGGCAAGTGCTGCCTGCTCCGCCACGGCCGCCTGCTCGGCCAAAGCGGCCTGGACCTGCACCAGCTTCGACATGTCGGTGTTGCGCAGCACCAGGCTGATGTCGGGATGGGCGATCAGGCGGCCTTGCGAACCGACCACATAGGCATGGCCGCGCTCGCCGACCTTGATCTGCGAGACCACGTCCCAGATCAGCTTGAGATTGACCTCGGCGATGCTGACACCGGCGTCCTTGCGCGTGCCGGCCAGCGACAGCGTCATGTAGGGCTCGGATTCGCGACGGAAATAGACCGGCCCGTAATAGACCTTGTTAGCGACCGCTTCGGTGAATTTCGGGTCCTTGGAGAGGTCGAGGCCGGAGTCGATCGCATCCATGGCCAGACGCGACACCCGCAAGCGTTCCTTGCCGGTCGAATCGATCTGCGACAATTCGGTGATGGCGGGCACCTGGCGCAGCAGGCGGAGCGCGTCGAACCGGCGGTCGGCCGCGGCCGACCAGGGCAACTGGGTGGTCCAGCCCAGCTGGCTTTCGATTTCCTTGATGAACTGGCTGATCTTGGCGGCGGCGGCTTCGGCCTGCTCGTGCTGAATCCGGATCAGCGCGGCCTTATGCTCACGATAATAGAAGAAAACCTCGAAAATCCCGTTCGACAGCAGCGCCACGCCCACCACGGCGACGAACAGGGCGACGTATTTGATGAACAGCCGGCTGCGGGTTTTGGTCGCCTGCGGCCCCTGCACGGGCGCTGCGGCAACCGCAGGCGATGCCGCCAGCGTCCGTCCCTCCGGCGTATCGGGATGCAGGGAAATGCTCATCCCCGCCAAGCTAGCAAGAAGACTTGGCCTTGTCTCTTGCCGCAGTGCGGTAACTCAGGGCGAAAAACGAAACGGCGGCAGTCTGGACCGCCGCCGTTCTTAAAGTCATCCCGCCCAAGGCGCTCAGGTCGGTTTGAGCCCCGACGTCTCCAGGTCGAAATCCGCGATCTCCCTGGTCCGCTGCGAACTTGCGTTGGCCTGGTGGTCGGTCGCCATCCAGACATAGACCGCCGGCAGCACGAACAGCGTGAACAGGGTGCCGATCGACATGCCCGCGACGACGACGAGCCCGATCGAGAACCGGCTCGCCGCTCCGGCGCCGGTTGCGGTCAGAAGCGGGATCAGGCCGGTGACCATCGCCGCCGTCGTCATCAGGATCGGACGCAGCCGGATCCGGGCCGCCATCTCGATCGCCGAACGCTTGTCGAGCCCTTCCTTGAGCTGCAACTCGTTGGCGAACTCCACCATCAGGATGCCGTGCTTGGTGATCAGGCCTACCAGTGTCAGCAAGCCGACCTGGGTATAGATGTTGATCGTCGCCACGCCGAAGAACAGCGGGATCAGCGCACCGACGATCGCCATCGGAACCGAGATCATGATCACCAGCGGATCGCGCAGGCTTTCGAACTGCGCCGCCAGCACCAGGAAGATGATGATCAGCGCGAAACCGAAGGTGATCGCGAGCTGGTTGCCTTCCTGCACATATTGGCGGGAATCGGCCAGATAATCGTGACCAAAACCGGCGGGCAGCTTCTTGGCCTCGGCTTCGAGGAAGTCCACCGCCTGGCCGACCGTCACGCCCGGCATCGGCACCGCCGAGAAGGTCGCCGAATTGAGCTGGTTGTAACGGGTCAGCGAATTCGGATCGGTACCGGTCTCGATCGACACGATGGTCGAAAGCGGCACCAATTGGCCGGTGTTGGTCGGGACATAGTAACCACCAAGCGATTCCGGCGACAGCCGCATGCCGCGCGGCACCTGCGGGATCACCTGATACGACCGGCCCTCGAGGTTGAAGCGGTTGACGTAATTGCCACCCAGCAGCGTCTGCAACGTCGCACCGACCTGTGCCATGTTGATGCCGAGATCGCTCGCCTTGGAGCGGTCGATGGAGACGCGCACCACCGGCTGGTTGAAGTCGAGATCGCTGTCGGAGACGATGAACATGCCGCTCTTGCGCGCGGCGTCCTTCAGCTTGCTCATCTGTTCATAGACATTCCGGTAGTCGGAAGTCGAATTGATCACCATCTGCACCGGCAACCCGCCCGGCCCGCCCGGAAGCGGCGGCAGGTTGAACGCGAACGCCTGGACGCCTTCGATCTTGCTGATCTGCGCCTGCACCAGCGGCTTCAGCTTGATCGAGGAGCGTGTGCGCTCGTCCCATGGCTTCAGGAGCATGCCGGCAATACCGCCCTGTGGGCCGTTGATGCCGTTCAGCACGAAGCGCAGGTCGGTCTCGGGGAAGCTGGCGAACGCCTTGTCGAGCTTCTCACCGTAGAAATCGACATAGTCGATGTTGGCGTATTTCGGCGCCTTGGTGACGGAGAACACGATGCCCTGGTCCTCTTCCGGCGCGAGCTCCTTGGCCGTGTTCATATAGAGGAACCCGACCAGACCGAGGATCGTCAGCGCGAACAGGCCGGTGATCGGACGATAGTCGAGCGACCGGTCGAGCTGACGCCCATACCAGCGCGTCATCGCGCCGAACACCCGGTTGACGATCTTGGCGAACCGTCCCTCTTCCGCATTCGTGAGGAACACCGAGCACATCATCGGCGACAGCGTCAGCGCAACCACGCCGGACACGATCACCGAGCCCGCGAGCGTGAAGGCAAATTCGCGGAACAGTGAGCCGGTCAGGCCGCCGAGGAAGCCGATCGGCGCGTACACGGCCGCCAGCGTGATCGTCATCGAGATCACGGGGCCGACGATTTCGCGCGCGCCTTGCAGCGACGCCTGCACCGGCGTTTTGCCCTCTTCCAGATGGCGATGGATGTTCTCCACCACCACGATGGCGTCGTCGACCACGAGCCCGATCGCGAGCACCATCGCCAAAAGTGTCAGCAAGTTGAAACTGAACCCCAATGCCACCATCATGCTGCAGACGCCGATCAGCGACAGCGGAATCGTGACGACGGGAATGAGGACCGACCGGAACGAGGCCAGGAACAGGAAGATCACGACGACGACGATCCCACCGCCTCAATCAGCGTGTTCTTCACCTCGTCGATCGACGACTGGATGAATTTGGTGGAATCGTAGGCCACTTTCATCTTCATCGACGGCGGCAGATTACGTTCGAGTTCCGGGAATAGCGCGCGGACACCCTTGACCAGCGTCAGCGGGTTGCCTTGCGGGGTCGCCTGCACGCCGATGAAGATCGCGCGCTCGCCGAGAAGGCGACGCTCGCATCCGAGCTTTGCGCCGCCAGCTCCACGGACGCGATATCCTCGACCCGAACGAAACCGCCGTCCTTGGACTTGACGATCATTTTCTTGAACTGGTCGAGGTTCCGCAGATCGGTATTGGTCGTGATGTTGGAGACGATGAAGTAACCCTTGGCCTGGCCGGCGGCGGCCTGGAAATTGTTGGCCTGGATCGCCGCCTGGACATCGCTCGGCGATACGCCGCGCCCGGCCATCTTGATCGGATCGAGCCACAGCCGCATCGCGAACGTCTGGCCGCCGAGAATGTCGGCTGACGCAACGCCGTCGACGGTCGACAGCACCGGTTGAACCACGCGCGTCAGATAGTCCGAGATCGCCGAACCGGACAATTCGTCGCTGGAGAATCCAAGATACATCACCGCCGTGGTCTGTCCGGTGGTCTTGGTCACGATCGGATCGTTGGATTCCTTCGGGATCAGGTATTTGACCGAGTTGGTCTTGGCGAGAACTTCGGTCAATGCCTGGTTCGGGTCGAAATTCAGCTTGATGTAGACCTGGATCGTGCTGGTGCCCTGCACCGACGACGAGGTGATGTAGTCGACGCCTTCGGCGGAGGCGATCGCCTGCTCGATCGGCGTGGTGATGAAGCCCTGGATCAAATTCGCCGACGCGCCCGGATAGACGGTGGTGACGTTGATCACCGTGTTCGACAGCTTCGGATATTGCCGGATCGGCAAGACGCTGGCGGCGCGCAGGCCGATCAGGAGAATCAGCAGGCTGACGACGACCGACAGGACCGGACGCTTGATGAAGATATCGGTTAAAGGGCCATCGCTGGTTATCCCGGTAAGTACAAACGATTGGGCATGGTCCCTTCGCGGGACCGATGCCTGAATTGCAAGAACGCGGCCTGCGGCCGCATCGCTCCTAGTAGCGCGGCGGCTTCGCCGGAATCGCAGGCGTCGGGTCGGCCGAAATCGTCACGGCCGCGCCCGATTGCAGCTTGAGCTGTCCCACGGCAACGACGCGGTCGCCGGGCTTCAGCCCCTTCAGGATCTCGGCCCGCCCCTCGATGCGGTTGCCGGTCTGCACGAAGGTGCGCACCGCCGTCAGGCTGGTCTTGCCGTCATCCTCTTTCTTCTCGGTGAGGACGTAGACGGAGTCGCCGTACAGCGTGTAATCGACCGCGGTCTCGGGAACGGTGACCACCGGCGGCTTGTCCGGCAGCACCACGGTGGTGGTCGCGAACATGCCCGGCTTCAGGATGCGTTCCGGGTTGGCGATCGTCGCCTGCACGCGGATGTTGCGCGTGTCGGTCGCGATCTGCGGCTCGATGGTCGTGATCTGGCCTTCGAACTTGCGGCCCGGATAGGCATCGACCGCGATGCGGACGATCTGTCCGACCTTGAGCGCGCCGCTGTCCTTTTCCGTGACGGTGAAGTTGGCATAGAGCTGCGACAGGTCGGTCAGCGAGACGATCTGCGTTCCCGCCGTCAGGTACTGACCGACTTCGACCTTGCGCACGCCGAGTTCGCCGTCGAACGGCGCCCGCACCTGCTTCTGCGAGATGACGGCCTGGGTCTTGGCGATGCCGGCATTGGCCTGGTCGAACGACGACTGGGCCTGGTCGACGGTCGCCTGCGGTCCGAACTGACGCGCTGGCCAGCTGCTTGGCGCGCTCGAGCGAGAGCTGCGCCATGGTCGCCTGCGCCTTGAAGCTGGCGAGGTCGGCCTGCTCGGGACCATCGAACAATTGCACCAGCGGCGTCCCCTCTTTCACGCTCGAACCCGCGATGAACATGATCTCGGTGATACGGCCGTTCAGATCCGAGGTGACGTTGACCTGATGCACGGCGGCGAGATCGCCGACCGCGGTCAACAGGTTCGGGATGGTTTCGGACTTCGCTTCGGCAATGCTGACGCTGGTCGCCGGCGGTTTGTTGTTGGCGAAGAACTGCGCGATCATCTTGCCGCGGAAATAGTTGAACCAGACCAGGCCGCCGGCCAGCAGGACCAGCAACAACCCGACGATGATGAACCAGCGCACCATCCGTACCGGACGCTTGCGCGACTGATCGCCGATCGGCTGACCCTTGAGATGGCTTTCGGTTACGATATTCATGTCATGCACTTTCTGCAGTTACCGATTGTCCCGAATTCGGCGACAGCTCGCAGTCCAGATGAGAAGCAATTGCGGCTTCGTTAAGTCCGATACCGCGCAGGATGAATTGGCAAAGCTGCCGTTCAAGATCGGTGGCGTTGCCGTAGGTCAGACAGGGCGTGGCCGGCAGCCGCGACAGCGCCGCCATCAGCACGGTGTGATGCGCAAACCAGAACAAATTGAGCGGCTCGCTGCCGATCCGCGATGCATCGCCCGCCGCGATCGCGCTCTCCAGCGATGCGGTGAATACCGAGCCGATCAGATCGCTGACCTTGGCATAGAGCAGGCGCGCGAATTCGCCGTCGTCGAGATGGCTCGTGGTCATCAGCCGCAGCCGTTGCGCCTCCTGCTCGTCCGAACCGTCGGATATCTGCATGAAGTGCCCGACCATGCCCTTGATCAGTTCGACCAGGGTTGCGGTCGACGGCGCCTGGCCGAGCAGATGCAGCAGGTCCGGATCGGCCTCGCATTCTTCCGCCAGGATTTCGGCATAGAGCGCCGCCTTGGAGGGAAAATGCTTGAACAGCAGTCCTTCCGAAATGGCCGCCGCCGCCGCCACGCTCTTGGTCGTGGTGCCGGCAAAGCCATTGCGGGCGAAGCACCGCTTGGCGGCGCTCAATATCAATTGACGCCGTAAATCACTCGTCATGCGCAGGGTGGACATGGGCGTGTGAGTAATCACTCACCTTGACCAAGTCAAGGATTTATTGCAGCGCACACGCTCCAAACTGCGTAATTTTACTGATGGAGGCCCCCGTATTGACCCCCAAACGAGTGCTTTCGGGTCGCTTTTACGGAAGCCCGCGTCGTTCCTTGAATCCCGAGGCCACCGCAGTGCGTTAAATGCCCTGCTCTAGATCGGCTGGAACCCCAGCGCGCCGCGGATCCGGTTCACGATATAGTTGGCGTCCCGGCTGGACAGTACCCGCTCCAGATTGGCGCCGTCGATCTTGACGCTGGCAAAGCGCGGTCCGCTTGCGACGTCCTGCAGGCTGGGCGCAAAGGCCTCGACCTCGGCCATGGTGGTGATCGCCCTTGTATCCGAAATCCCGCACGCCTTGGCGACGCCGACGAGGTCGGCGGCTGACGCGGTGTGGCTGACCTGCCCACCGGTTTCGCCATAGCGCTCGTTGTCGAGCACGACGATGGTGAGGTTGGCCGGCTTCTGCAGGCCGACGGTGGCGAGGCTGCCCATGCCCATCAGCATCTCGCCGTCGCCGGTGATCACGACAACCGGCAGTTTAGGCTGCGCCAGCGCGACACCGAGCCCGATCATGACCGCGCCGCCCATGGCGCCCCACAGATAGAAATTGCGGTCGTGGTCGCCCGCCGCCGCCATGTCATAGGTCGAGGCGCCGAGGCCGCCGATCACGATGGCGTCCTTGCGGTTGGCCAGCAGCCCGGAGACGACGGCGCGGCGGTCGAGGAGGTTTGCTTTGCTCATTTCACGAAAACCTTTGTCGCCGATCAGACGCTGCGACAACAACACCGCGGTCGGCGTGCAGGCGTTGTAGGCCTGCTGCGCGCCGGCCTCGACCACCTCGCGCACTTCTCCCGGATGCGACGCCCGCAACACCCGGATGCCGGACAGTTCGAACACGGCTTGCGGTCTTCGATCCCATCGGCACCTGCCAGGGATTGAACTCGCCCCATTCGCCGCGCATCGTCACCAGCGTCAGGAACGGGAAGCGGACAGATCTGCGTCAGCGACAGCATGTTGATGCAATTGCCGACGCCGCTCGACTGCATCAAGAGCACGCCGCGCTGGCCGCCGGCCCAGGCGCCGGCGAGCATCGCCACGCCCTCTTCTTCCGTGGTCAGCGGCACGCCGCGCATTGAGGACGAACCGAGCACGCGGTTGATCAGCTGCGAATGGCCGGCATCGGGCACGTAAGGCACCTGCCGCACGTCGAAGCGCTGCAGTATCGAAAAGATTTCATCGGGCCAGGACGGCGGCTTGCTCCTGTGGCGCATCGGCGCGAGCGTCCATTTGCGTTTCCAGTCGGGCGAGAGAGCGGTTCGGGCAGGACTGTAGACGGCACGCCGCCTAACGAAAGTGCAAAAACGGCATGGCCGCATCCCTTTGGGTTGACCCTGATGCGGAGAACCGAAAGATAGTTGCAGATGCGACTAATTTTGATAGGCTCGTGTAACCTTGTCGATCCTCACAAAGAAAATGACGCGCCATGAATTAGGGATTCACGGCAGCTGTCGGCGGATTTCGATCTGGAGAAACTGACGCCCGAATTCTACGCCAATCCCTACCCGACCTATCGTGCACTGCGGGAGAATGCGCCGGTCAAGCGGTTGCCGAACGGTTCCTATTTCCTCACCCGCTATGACGACCTCGTCACCGCCTACAAGACGACCAAGGTGTTCTCCTCCGACAAGAAGCGGGAGTTTTTGCCGAAATACGGCAACTCGCCGCTCTACGAGCACCACACCACCAGCCTCGTCTTCAACGATCCGCCTGCCCACACCCGCGTGCGGCGGCTGATCATGGGCGCACTGTCGCCCCGCGCCATCGCAGGCATGGAGCCGGACCTGATCAAACTGGTCGACGGCCTGGTCGACGCGCTTGCGGCAAAGGGCAAGGTCGACCTGATCGACGATTTTGCGACCGCTATACCGATTGAAGTGATCGGCAATTTGCTCGACGTGCCCCACGACGAACGCGAGCCGCTGCGCGACTGGTCGCTGGCGATCCTGGGCGCGCTCGAGCCCGTCATCAGCGCGGAAGTGTTTGCCCGCGGCAACCACGCGGTGACGGATTTCCTTGGCTACCTCGAAACCCTGGTCGAGCGCCGGCGCGCCAAACCGGGCAACCCGAACCACGACGTGCTGACGCGCCTGATTGAGGGCGAGGACAATGGCGAGCGGCTGACGTCAAAGGAATTGCTGCACAATTGCATCTTCCTGCTCAATGCCGGCCATGAGACCACCACCAATCTGATCGGCAACGGCCTGGTGGCGCTGTCGAATCATCCGGCCGAGAAGAAGCGGCTGATCGAACATCCTGATATGATCAAGACCGCAGTCGAGGAGATGCTGCGGTTCGAAAGCTCAAACCAGCTCGGCAACCGCATGACGGTCGAGCCGGTCGAACTCGGCGGCACGCAGCTTCCCGCCGGCACGCCGGTGACGTTGTGCATCGGCGCCGCCAACCGCGACCCCGCCCAGTTCGCTGACCCGGAACGCCTCGACGTCGGACGCAACCCCGAACCGGCATCTCGCCTTCGGCACCGGCGCCCATCAATGCGCCGGAATGGCGCTGGCGCGGCTCGAAGGCGCGATCGCGATCTCGCGTTTCCTGCAGCGGTTTCCAAACTATGCGCTCGACGGCGAACCCGTGCGCGGCGGCCGGGTCCGCTTCCGCGGATTTCTAAAGGTGCCCTGTCAAGTCGGCTAACGGCTGCGACGTGTCAGTGAGACCAAAGCGCGCGGCGGCGGTTTGAAGCAGGGTGACGTTCAATCTTCGCTAGGCAACCATCCGCCGGGTACTTAAGCTCAGGACAATTCAGCCAATATCGATTTCATGGCGATTGCGCCAATCCCATACCGAGGCAAGACATGCCCACTACCTTTATTGCAAAGGGCGCTGACGGCTACGATCAATTCATGGGAAGGTGGAGCGCG
Source organism: uncultured Alphaproteobacteria bacterium (assembly GCA_963802535.1). GTDB lineage: Bacteria > Pseudomonadota > Alphaproteobacteria > Rhizobiales > Xanthobacteraceae > Bradyrhizobium. The sequence goes on from CAWDJI010000004.1 coordinate 653,883, forward strand.
CGTCTGGCGCCATTGTTTCTGGATTTTGCCGGAGCTGCCGACGGCGAGCACATTGTCGATGTTGGCTGCGGGACCGGCAGCCTGACGTTCCTGATTGCGGCGCGGGTGAATGCGGCGACCATCGAGGCGATCGACTACGAGGAGCAATTCGTCGAGGCACTGCGGCAGCGAAACACCGATCCGCGGATTTCCGCGCGCCAGGGCGACGCATGTGCGCTGCCGTTCGGCGACAATCAATTCGACCGTGCGCTGTCCATGCTCGTTCTGCATTTCGTATCGGACGCGCATCAAGCGGTGGCAGAGATGCAGCGCGTGGTGCGGCCCGGTGGCGTCGTCGCAGCCACCGTCTGGGATACGTTTGGCGGGATGCCGAGCCAGCGCATCTTCTGGGATACTTTCGCCGCGATCGAGCCAAATGCGCTCAAAAGGCGCGGCGCAGCTTTGGTGAGACCGATGACATTTCCCGGCGAGATGACGAACGCGTTCGTCGCTGCCGGCCTGCAACAGATCGCCGAAGCCACCCTGACTATTCGAATGGATTTTGCGAATTTCGACGACTACTGGATTCCGCTGATCAACGGCCAGGGCACCGCGGCCGAGTTCCTGGCGACCCAGGCCGAAGGCGTTGCGGAGCGTGTGCAGGCCGGCGTTCGCCAAGCCTATCTGAGCGATCAACCGGATGGCCCGCGAAGCTTTGTCAGCGTCGCATGGGCCGTCAAAGGCACTGTGCCCGGCTAAGGCAATGTGGCCGGGCTGCCGCCTGGCAAACGGCCTTCAGACTGACGACGCTACGGCGACGCCCGCTCGCCGGCGATGGCGCGCTCGATCGCATCGACCAGGGACTGCGTCTCCACGAATTTGGCGCGGGCCCGCTCCGCCTTGTCGCGGTCGAACGGTGCTGCAAGTACCTTGGCGTGCGCATCGCGTTCTTCGAGCATGCGATCCCTCGCCTTCCTCAACGTCTCCAGCCGTTCGCTCATGGGGGCCCGCTTTGCTGTTTGGCGGCTCCCGGCCGCGCCGGGAATCGCCGCGACCTTAGAGCAAACACAAGCATGATAACGTGAAATTAAACGGGGCTTCGCCCGATCGCCTGTAGCTATCCTTCGCCAAACAGCTAGGCTTGTGCCAGTTCAGGGCGTTCAAGGACGTCGACAACATCCGGGAGAGCACCATGGCCAAGGGCGAGCAGCGCAGCAATCGCGAAACCAAGAAGCCGAAGAAGGACAAGATCAAGACGATCGCAGCCGCGCCGAGCCAGAAGGGCGTCGGAAGCCTGCAATCCGGCGTCGGCTCGACCAAGAAAAAATAGCCGTCAAGTTTGGTCTGGCAGGTCATCGCAACGGATAGATCGGGTGCGAATTCCGCTCGCAGCCTCGTTCTTGGCTTGCGCGGTGAATTAACCCGCGGTTTACCATGTTTGCAGTACCTTTTTCGCTCCAGCGTCTCGAAAAAGGGTCTTTCGCAAATGGCGTACCGCGCAAACCAGCAGCTTCGTGAGGACATCTGGGACTACCGATACGCCTCGTCACCCGGTTCCATCCCCGCCGAAGACGAGAAAATCGTCAGTTTTGCCCGGCAACCCGCCAAGCACACCAGCCCGACCGCGCTGAACCTGGTGCAGCAGGCCGCCGAACTGTTCGAGGGCATGGAAAACCAGGCGCGCGAGACCGAAGCCCGCGCCCAGTCGCTGTGCAAAAGTGCCGCCCAGAGATTGCGGCTCGCTGAAAAGCAACGCGACGCCGCCGAGCGCGCCCGCCACGACGTCGTCCATGAACTCTCAGCCAAGCTCGAGGACGTGACCGAAGGCCCTGGCACGGGCGCAAAAGCGCGTCGTCGCCGCCGAAGATCACGCGCTCGCCGCCGAGTTCCGCGCGCAAGCCGCCGAGGCCCAGCTCTACAAGGCCAATCAGGAACTCGCCGCGATCGAGGAAATGATCCGCAAGCGGCTGCTCTGAGGCGCTCCGGATTCTCCCTGTCGTCGTCCCGGCGAACGCCGGGACCCATACTCCGCGGCAGTCTTGATGAAGGACGGCGGTTGACGACTTCCTTAACTTGCAACGCCCTGTGGTTATGGGTCCCTGCGTTCGCAGGGACGACGCAACAGCGTGTTTCTAAACCACCGACCGATGCCGTTCGATGCAGGTCTTGATCACCTCGTCCATCGGCCTGCTCCACCAGTCATCCGAAAAAATCTCGATCTCGGAATAGCCGACAAAGCCTTGCGCGCTCGACCGCTGCGCGCACCGATCTGATGTCGATGACGCCGTCGCCCATCATGCCGCGGTCGGTGAGGATGTCTTTGGTCGGTACCAGCCAGTCGCAGACGTGAAACGCCAACAGACGATCCTTGCCGGCGCGCGCGATCTGCGGCATCAATTCCGGATCCCACCAGATGTGATAGACGTCGAGCGCTACACCGAGCGCGCCAGAGCGTTTCGGATCGAGCCGATCGCAGATATCCAGAGCGTGCTTCGTCGTGTTGACGCAGGCGCGGTCGCCGGCATAGGACGGATGCAACGGCTCGATCGCCAGCGGCATGTTTGCGGCTTTGGCGTATTCCATCATCTCGGCGATACCGTCGTCGACCTGCGCACGCGCTGCGGCGATATCCTTTGAGGCCGCACTTCCCGGCCGCGAATATTGCGGCAGTCCGCCGACCACCAGCACGATGCAGGGCGCACCCAGCGCCTTGGCCTCGTCTACGGCGCGGCGGTTATCGTCGCGCGCCTCGATGCGATGCGCGGCATCCGCCGGAAACATGCCGCCGCGGCAATAGCCCGTCAGTTCAAGCCCGGCATCGCGTACCGCACGCACGGCGCGTTCGAGGCCGACGGTGGCGACCTGGTCGCGCCAGGGGTCGATGGCGCGGATGCCATGCCGCGCGCAGGCTTCGATGATCTCGACCAGATTTCCCTGCTTGCGGACGGTCGCCGTGTTCAGCGACAGCCAGCGATGGTCATTCGAAAAATCCCGCATCAGGCTTCAACGCCGCGGGTCGCCATTACCGTCTTCATCCGCCGCGTCGCCAGTTCGGGATTGGCGAGCAGGCCGGCCTGATCCGCGAGCCGAAACAGTTCGGCCAGATGCAACGTCGAGCGCGTGCTCTCCTGCCCGCCCACCATGGTGAAATGATCCTGGTGACCGTTGAGATAGGCCATGAACACGATGCCGGTTTTGTAGAACCGCGTCGGCGCCTTGAAGATATGGCGTGACAGCGGCACCGTCGGCCCGAGCACGTCGTGGAAACCAGCCTCGTCGCCGGCCGCCAGCCGCGACAGCGCATAGGACGCCGCGGGTGCGATGGCATCGAAAATGCCGAGCAGCGCGTGTGAAAAGCCCTTGTCGTCGCCGGCGATCAGTTCGGCGTAATTAAAATCGTCGCCGGTATACATTTTGACGCCTCTGTCGAGCCGCCGGCGCATGTCGATCTCGCGCTGCTTGTCGAGCAGCGAGACTTTTACGCCGTCGACCTTGGCGGCGTTGGCGTTGATGATGCCGACCGCGATGTCCATGGCTTCATCGAGGCTTTTCGTGCCCCAGTAATTCGCCAGTGCGGGATCGAACATGTCGCCGAGCCAGTGGATGATCACGGGCTCGCGCACCTGCGACAGCACGCGGTTATAAACTTTTGCGTAATCGTCGGCGTTCGCGGCCGATTTTGGCCAGTGCCCGCGAAGCCATCAGGATGATGCGGCCGCCGGCCTTTTCGACCGCGGCGATCTGTTCCTCATAGGCACGGATCACGTCGTCGATGCGTCTTGGCATCCTCGACCGCGAGGTGATCGGTGCCGGCGCCGGAAAACACCAGCGCGTTGCCCCTCGCCTTGGCGGCCTTCGACCGAGCGCTGGATCAATTCCAGCGAGGTCGGCCAGTCCAGCCCCATGCCGCGCTGCGCGGTGTCCATCGATTCGGCGACGCCGAGGCCCGAGGTCCCAGACATGTTCGCGGAACGCAATGGTCTTGTCCCAGTCGATCGCGGCGCGTCAGCCACGGATCGTTGTCGACACGAGGATCGGCCACCACATGCGCCGCCGAGAACGCCACGCGGTTCAGCGTGCCTTCGAGCCGCGCCGGGAACACGCGAGACGCCGCCAGTCGATAGGTCTCGATCGCGCCGGCAGCGGTCGGCAGTTTTAGCGACAGCGAAGACATCGGGAGTACAGGTTTGTTCATGGCCTCACCTCACACCTTGATCGGGGCGACGTCGATCCAGCGCCGCTCGCTTCCAGCTTTGCAACGCGCATTCCGCAAGCTGCACGCCCTTGGCGCCTTCCAGCAGCGTATACTTGTAGGGCGCGTCTTCGCAGACGTGGCGGATGAACATTTCCCACTGCTCCTTGAAGCCGTTGTCGTAGACGACGTTCTCCGGAAGCTTCTGCCAATCGGCGTAGAAATCATGGGTGCGTTTTTCGTCCGGATTCCACACCGGCCGCGGCGTCGCCTGCCGCGCCTGGATCACGCAATCGGTGAGACCCGCCACCGCCGAACCATGGGTGCCGTCGACCTGGAAGGTGACGAGGTCGTCGCGATAGACCCGCGTCACCCAGCTCATGTTGATATGCGCGATGACGCCGCCCTTGAGGCGGAAGGTGGCGTAGGCGGAATCGTCCGCGGTCGCCGTGTACTTGCTTGCCGTCTCTCGCCGAAACGCTCCGGAATATCCGTGGTGCCGGTGCAGCTCACGCTCTCGACTTCGCCGAAGAGATTGTCGAGCACGTAGCGCCAGTGGCAGACCATGTCCAAAATGATGCCGCCGCCGTCTTCGCTGCGATAATTCCACGACGGCCGCTGCGCCTCCTGCCAGCCGCCCTCGAACACCCAGTAGCCGAACTCGCCGCGCACCGAGAGCATGCGGCCGAAGAAGCCGGAATCGCGCAGGAACGCGAGCTTCTTCAGGCCCGGCAGGAACAGCTTGTCCTGCACCGTGCCGTGCTTGAGGCCCTTTGAGGCCGCGAGCCGCAGCACCGCCACGGCTTCATCGAGATTGGTCGCGATCGGCTTTTCGCAATAGACGTGCTTGCCGGCATTGATCGCTTTCGTCAGCAGCGACGGCCGCGCCTGCGTGGTGGCGGCGTCGAAGAAGATGGTGTCGTTCTTGTCGGCCAGCGCCTTGTCGAGATCGGTCGACCAGCGCGTCACGTTGAAGCGCTTTGCAAGACGCTCGACCTTGTCGGCGTCGCGGCCGATCAGGATCGGGTCCGGCATCATGCGGTCACCGTTCTCGAGCACCACGCCGCCCTGGTCGCGGATCGCGATGATCGAGCGGATCAGATGCTGGTTGAGCCCCATGCGACCGGTCACACCGTTCATGATCAGGCCGAGGCGTTTGGTCGTCATATTGCTTGCTCCTTTGAAATTCTTGGGCTTGGCCGCTCCAGCGGCGACATCGCGGACCACACAGGATGCACGGAACTGGCAAAACCGGGTGAGGTCAGCGATCCCGTCAGGAGATCGCCGTCATGGATCGCGAGGCGGATTTTTTGGCCGTCGCTGACATAGAGATCGGGATGCGCGGCGAGAAACGCTTCCGCTTCGGCGGCCGGCGTATCGCCAAAACCGTCGACATAATGATGGCCGTTGCGCTCGGCATGCGTCACGCCGATCAGGGCGCCGAGCGCCAGATCCTGCTGCACGCAAAGCCCGGCCTGGCAGGTCAGGTCCTCGCCGGCGATAAAAGCCTTGTCGCCTTCCGCGCTCCATTTCGCGGCGCGGGTGGCGTTGATGACCGACTTGTAGATGCCCTTGCAGGATTTTGACGAGATGCCGCGATAGCCGAGCGCGCGGCCTTCAGCGAACGCGTCATAGGAATTGTCGGCTTCGTCGATGATGAATTCGCGGCTACGAAGCGCGCCCAGCGGCGATTGCCGCGTGATGTCGCGCGGCATCGGCTGCTCGATATACAATAACTTTGATGCGATCGGTTTCAGCGCGGCGTCGCGATCGAGCTGCTCGACCAGCGCGCCGAGCACCTTGAGGTCGGCGTATTGCTCATTGGCATCCAGCGTGACGCGATAGTCGTGCGGCAGTGTCGCCAGTTCGTTGCCGATCCGGGTCAGGCGCGCCACGTCATGCACGGGATCGCCATTGAGCTTGAGCTTGAAGTAGCGCGCGCCGGCGTTTTCGCGGCGCGTCGGCGACGCCACCCTCGCCTTCGACCTTGTCGTCCATGCCGACGGTATGGCGGATCGCGACCCGCTCCAGCCGCTGACGCCCTGCCAGGAAGCGCGAAACATCTTCATCCGCGAGATCGCGCGACAGCCGCGCATCGACGCCGGCGATATTGGCCGCCATGCCGTCGAAGACGTTTTGGCCGGTCGCGCGCAGCAGCGCATCCAGAATGGCCTTGTCGATTTCAGCCGGCCCATAGATCGCCGCAAGCGACGGAATATCCTCTTTGGCACAGGCCTCGATCTGCGCGCCGATGCAGGCTGCGTGCAAGCCGAACGCGGTCTCGAAGCCGGAATGCGCCAGATAAAGCTCCCGCGCGATCAGGAGCGAGCGGCGAAGTTCGGAAATCGTCTCCTGCGGCGACAGATGCGGTCGCTTGTCGAACCATTTTGCCACCAGGAACTCGGCGGTGGCGCCCGTCGCCCTGCGGTTAGCTTTTCCTTGGCCTTCAACTTCGATCTCGACACGCGCAAACATCTGCGGCGTGGCGTTGATCACGACCGCGCCGAACCGGAACGGCCGGACAAACGTTACCGGACGTTCGAAGAAAGCAATGTCGCGGACGGCTAGACGAAGCGGCATCATTCCGTCTCCACGACCGGTGCACGCGCTCCCTCGCCCCGCGCTTGCGGGGAGAGGGTCGGGGTGAGGGGCTGCCTCAACAGCGGGACTCGTGGAGAGTCCCCCTCACCCGGATTGCTTCGCAATCCGACCTCTCCCCGCAAGCGGGGCGAGGTGAACAGAGCCAGCGCGGCCTTTGCGAAAGGAGCCATTCCCTAATCCAGCGCGCTTTGGGTGAAGAAGTGCTTTCGGATCCGCTGCACCAATTCGGTGAAGGCGGGATCCGCCATCGCATCCAGCGAACGCGGGCGCGGCAGCGGCACGTCGTAGATTGCCGCGATTGAGCCGGGCCGTTCGGTCATGACCAACACGCGGTCGGCCAGAAACACCGCTTCGGGAATTGAGTGCGTGATCAACAGCACCGTCTTGCCGGTCTCGCGCTGGATCCGCATCAATTCGACATTCATGCGTTCACGCGTCATGGCGTCGAGCGCGCCGAACGGCTCGTCCATCAGCATGATCTTTGGATCGTGCACCAGCGCCCGGCAGATCGAGGCGCGCTGCTGCATGCCGCCGGAGAGTTGCCAGGGTAGTTTCTTCTCGAACCCTTCGAGCCCGACCAGTTTTAATAGCGCCTTGGCGCGCAAGAGATACTCCGCGCGCGGCAGTTTCTTCATGTCGATCGGCAGCATCACATTGGCGAGGATATTGCGCCAGGGCAGCAACAGCGCGTTCTGGAACACGATGCCGACATTGCCGTGCGGTTTTGTGACCTGCTCGCCCTCGACCAGAATTTCGCCCGTCGATGGCGCCAGCAGCCCCGAGATCATCTTGAGCAGCGTGGACTTGCCGCAGCCGGAGGGGCCGACCACGACAAAGAACTCGCCCTCGTTGATGTGAAAATCGAGCGGCCGCAGCGACGGCACATCGCCGTCGCGCGAGCGATAGGTCTTTGACACCCCGGATAGTGTGATGCCCGGAGTGCCGGCGCCGGCACGATCGGACACCAGGCGCAGGTGGGCGGCCGGTTGGTCGATTTGTTTGGTCGCTGCGTTCATTCAGGAAAGTCCGTCGTCCAAGAGCCGTATCAAGTATCCGTCATTGCGAGGAGCAAAGCGACGAAGCAATCCATACTTGCTTTGCTGCGCCATGGATTGCTTCGCTTCGCTCGCAATGACGAGGAGATTACTGCGTAACCCCCTCACGAATCGCCCTTCGGCAGATAGTCGTTGGTGTAAAACGCCTTCGGATTGTCCTTGGCCTTGGCTTCGAGGCCACCATACTCCACCAGCAGATTGACGGTATCGGTCATGTTCTGGTCGGTGACCTGGAACGGCCGCTTGCCCTTGGTTTCCGCGGTGCGATAGAGCGGGATCGTCAGCTCAAAGCCTTGCGTCAGCGTCTCGATCTTGCCGCCCTTGGGGTTGGCGTCGAGGATCGACTGCGCCGCCCCCTTTGCATCCTTCTCGGCGGCTTCGACCGCCTTGGTGGTCGCCGCCATGAAGCGGCGGACCAGATCGGAATTGGCCTTGACGTAGTCGGTGTTGGCGACGATGCCTGACGACACCATGTTGATGCCGTAGTCGGCGAACTTGATCGGATAGACGTCCTTGCCGGTGGCGTCCTTGATCTTCATCGACTGGTCCATGACATAGCCGAGCAGCAAATCCGCCTGTCCGTTGATGACGGCGTTGAGCTTGGTCTGACCGTCACCGGCCACCGTCTGGAAATCGCTTTCCTTCAGGCCGGTCTTCTTCAGGAACAGCGGCCAGATCTGGGTCATGGAATCGGCGGGCGTGATCGCTACCGTCTTGCCCTTGATGTCCTCGGGCTTCCTGATGTTCTTTTCGACAAAGCCCATCGCCGACATCGGGCTGGTCTGCAGCAGCACGCCGGTGGCGACAATCGGCGCGCCCTTCACTGCCGCGCGCATCATGGTCGGCACGTCGACATAGCCGAAATCGGCGGTCTTGGCCGCCACCGCCTGCGTGGTCGCCGCCGAACCGCGGCCTTCCTGGATTTCGAGATCGATGCCGGCGGCGGCATAGATGCCCTTGGCCTTGCCGTAATAGAACGGCGCGTGTTCGCCATAGACGTACCAGTTCAGCATCAGCACCACCTTGTCGGCGGCGGATGCGGGAACCACGGCCAGCGCCGTCCAGATCAATGCGGCCGAGACCGCGGTCAACATTCGTATCATTTTAGTCCTCCCATACTTGTTGTTTTCGTCATTGCGAGGAGCGAAGCGACGAAGCAATCCACACTTCCTTGTTGCTCGATGGATTGCTTCGCTGCGCTCGCAATGACGGTGTGTTTGATTTCGTTCACGCCGCAATAACAAGATCCTCGCGCTGGCTGACATGCCAGGGAATGACAAGACTTTCGATCCGGTCGACGATCCAGAACAGGATCACGCCCATCAACGCCAGGATGACGAGGGCCGCGAACATCGTCGGCAGGTCGAAGGTGCCGATCGAGCGCTGCAAGACATAGCCGATGCCGGAATTGGAGCCGACGAACTCGCCGACGACGGCGCCGACCACGGCCAGCGTTACCGAAACCTTGAGGCCGGAGAAAATCGCCGGCATCGCATGGGGCAGATTGACGGCGCGAAACACCTGGAAGCGGGTACCCTGCATCGCGCGCGCAAGATCGACCATGTCAGGATCGACCGATTTGAAGCCTTGCACCGCCGACACCACCACCGGGAAAAAGCCCAGCAGGAAAGCCGAGATCACCTTCGGGATGATGCCAAAGCCGAACCAGACCACGAACAAGGGCGCGATCGCGATCTTCGGCACCGATTGAGAGAACACGAGTAACGGATAGACATAAGCCTCCACCGTCTTCGATCCCGCGATCAGCATCGCGACGGGAATGCCGAACAGCGCCGAGAGCAGGAAGCCGCAGATGGTGGCGTAGGTGGTCGGCCAGGCCTGCCGCAACAGTTCCGGCCAGTCGGTCCACAGCACAGCCACGACGTCGCCGGGCGCCGGGATCTGGTAGGCCGGAATCCGGAACACGCGGATGGTCAGATCCCAGGCCACCACGATGAAAATCAGGAACAAAAACGGCCGCACCCACGCAGCATTCAGCGCTTTCGCGACGCCTGAGGGGCCCTTCGTCTCGGCCACGTCTCGCTCCCTGATCGGTTTGTTTCTGGGACGAAATTAACTGAATGGATAAATACTGTCTAGGGGGATATCCGCGACATTTTGCGCCGAAGACTGTCGTCATTCCGGGACGCGCCACTTGGCGCGGGCCCGGAATCCATTGGCCTGCGGACCGTGCTGTGAAATGGATTCCGGGCTCGCGCTTCGCGCGCCCCGGAATGACGAGAAAAATCAACAAACCTGCCCGACGGGCAAATCACTTCCGATTTACGGAAATCGTGTCAAGCCAAAAATCATATCGCATCGAAAATATTTCGCTTTTCCAGAAACACGAAACGTGGCATATGATCGCCATCCCGTCCCGACCAGAGGGGCGCTCGCGATCGTCACGAACGCGGGACGGGGAGCGATGGACGCGGAGGTGCCCTTGACGAAAGGCACGGAAGCGTACGGCAAAGACGTGTGGTCCTGACGCCCCGATGCTGGCGTCAAGCTCTTGCGTAAGTCCGCAAGGGCGACGGTGACAACGAGCTCGGCCCGACCGGGGAGATCACGTTATAAGCCGTAAAGCCATTGCGCAGGGAGTGTCGGATGTTCTCCGCTGCCCTGTATGCTCATGCGCGCACTTCTCACTACCAATGCGCATGAGACCTCGGGTGCAGCGCGCATCCGGCACTCCCTGCGCCCTCTGGATTTTGGGGGCGAAGAATACTTGCAAAGCTCGGGCGCAATGCGTCGCGAGAACGCGAAGCCATTTCGTCGTCGTCCCGGCGTACGCCCATAGGCGTTAAAATAGTCTTGCCGGACGGAATCGTCTGTGATTCTAGCGTGTGATGAGACACGAATCGCTTGTGAACGAAGACTGGACGAATGTTGTGGTTCGGCTTGGTGGAGCTGGAAGGCTCGATGTTACGGCGCGGGAGACGAAAGCGTTCCTGCGTCCGCGCGAGATCACCAATGCGGTAGATTTGCTGCGGTTGATCCTGGCCTATTGTCTGGGCGAATGGGGATTGCGGTCGACCGCGGCATGGGCGACGTCGGTAGGCCTTGTCGATATTTCCAGCGTGGCTTTGCTGTATCGCTTGCGCCAGTGCGGGGACTGGCTGGCGCTGCTGGTGGGTCAGGCGCTTGCTGATGCTGCCCCGCGAGCGTGTCGTGGCCGAATGATCCGCATCATCGACGCGACGACGGTACCGAAGAAAGGACCAGCCGCCAGAAAGAAGAACGAGTTGTGGCGCATTCACAGCGCGTTCGATCTTCCGCAGGAACGCTTTGGCCACTTCGAGCTAACCGACCAGCAGGCGGGCGAGACGCTCGACCGGATACCGGCGGTTGCGGGCGAGATCCGTCTGGCCGATCGGGCCTATCTGCAACCTGACCGCATGGCGAGCCTGATCGAAGCCGGCGCAGACGTTGTGATCCGGGCCGGCTGGAAGAGCGCCCGCTGGCTCGATGGTAAAGGTAATGTGTTCGATCTTGTCGCCGAGTTGCGCAAGGCAGTCGACGCGCGGGCTGATCGATCGGCCGATCTGGATCGAACGCAAGCGCGGCGAGCTGCTCGCCGTGCGTCTGGTCGCGGTCAGGAAGCCAGCGCAAGCTATTGCCGCCTCGCGTCGCAAGGTGCGTCGAGACGCGCAGCGCGGAGGCCATCAGCTCTCAAAGCAAACGCTCGACGCGGCCGATTGGGTGATCCTGGTCACCTCGCTCAAGCCGAAAGACTTCGCAACCGCTGACGTTCTCGCCCTCTATCGGCTGCGATGGCGGATTGAGCTCGCCTTCAAGCGGCTGAAGAGCCTGATCGGCTTGAAGGGACCGCCCGGAACCGACGAACGCTCCGCCAGACCGCATGTTCTGGCTCATCTATTGACGATTCTTCTGCTCGAGCCGCTTGTCGACGAACTCGAGGACTCTCCCCGCTTGGCAGAAGCCGCCTGACACGTCCTGGCGCCTGGCGTCTGCTCCAGCTACTCATCGCCGCACTACTCCAAGCCGTGATCCCGCAGCCAGCAATCGGCCGACTGCGACGAATAAAATCAACGCTCCGACGCCATCTGCGCGAGCCGCCAAGAAAAAAACGGCGTTATCAAACCATGGTTCTACTATCTTAACGCCTATGGGCGTTCGCCGGGACCCATACTCCGCGGCCTTTGTTGCTAAAAAAGGAAGACAACGCCCATCGCGAAAAACAACTTCCGCCGGTGGCTATGGGTCCCGGCGTTCGCCGGGACGACTATGAATTCAAACCACCTGCTTTACCGCCACGCGCACCCCTACCGCCTCGGCCTTGCCGAAATCCGCGGTCGATTTTCCGGTCAGCGCCGCCAGCACCAGCGCCACCATGTGGGCGAGGCGCTCGTCCCTCGCCTCCTTCTTCAGGAGGTCGCGGCCGAAGATCACGCTGAGCGTTGCGCTGTTGGAGAGATAGAAGAAGCACAGGCCGGCGATCGAAATGTAGAGCTGCACCGGATCGACCGCGACGCGGAAATCGCCGCTTTCGACGCCGCGGTTGACCACGGTGCGGATCATCTCGACGAACGGCGAATGCATCGTTTTGACGCTTGCGTCGAGCGCTTGAGGTGGCGCGCCTTGGCGAGATTCTCGGTGTTGAGCAGCGCCAGAAATTCCGGGTTGCGCAGAAAATAGTTCCAGGTGAAGTCGATCAGCCGCTCGATCGCCTTGGGCGGATCGAGATGTTCGAGATCGAGCCCGCGCTCCTCGGCACGGATCTTCTCATAGGCGCCTTCGAGCACCTCGAGGTAGAGGTCTTCCTTGTTGCCGACGTGATAATACAGCATGCGCTTGTTGGCGCCGGCATTGGCGGCGATGCGGTCGACCCGCGCGCCGGCCAGGCCATGCGCGGCGAATTCCTGCTTCGCGGCCTCGAGGATGCGTATCCGCATGCCCTCGGGGTCGCGCTGCCATTTCAGAATTCGCTTTGCCTTGATAATTGCCTTGGCCAAATCAATCGCTCGATATTACTCAGGTCATCCGATGTAGCACGCGCCGCGCGGATTAGGAATGTAGGGTGGGCAAAGCGTAAGCGTGCCCACCATCCTGGCCTCGAAACCGGATCGGTGGGCACGGCGCAAAGTGCGCCTTTGCCGACCCTCCGGCTTCACCGAGGGCTGCACCAGCAGCGTCGGGACCCCGCAGGTGCCGCTGCGCACGGTCATCACCCGCGTGCCCGGCTTGCGGCCGGTGCGGACTTCGGAGACGTCGACGCCGCCAGCCATCAGCCGGGCGTGGGTGGCGTCGATGTCGGTGACGCGCCAGCACAGGCCTCTCAGCCGGTCATGCAGCCGGTCTTGCACCCGGCCCTGCGCGCCCGCAGCCGGCTTGCCCGGCCGGTGCGTGATCTCGACGATGAGATCGCCGCAGCGGAAGAACATCAGCCGGCCCCAGTCCGGCATGCGAGCGGTCGAGCGCCATGTCGAGCCCGAGCCGCGCGCCATAGAGCGCCGCGGCGCGTTCGGGATCCGGCGTCGAGACCACCACATGGTCCAGCGCGGTGATCGATGCCGGCGCGGTGCGCACCGAGAGCGGGCGCTCCTTCGATCGTTCGAGGAAGAACAGCCGGATGCCGCGCGTGGTGTCGGTTGCGGCGCGGGTGCGCTTCCAGGACAGCGTGGCGCCGGAGATGCGCATCGCGGCTTTCGACCTCGGCAACCGGCTCCGGCTTCAGGGTCAGCCGATCGAGCCGGCGATGCATTTTCGCGATGTCGTCGGTGCGAAAGCAGAGGCTCGCCAATCCCTCGCCCTGCGCGGCCAGAACGCTGCGGATGCGATCCGCGTTGGCGCCCGTCGCCGGAAGGCGCCATCAATTCCAGCGACATGTTGTCGAGCGTGAACAGCACGCGGTCGGCGCCGTCGCCGCTGTTTTGCCAGGCCGGCGTCCGCGCAAACAGCGACTGGTACGCCGCCTCGCCCGCCGCGATATCGCTGGTGAGAACGACGACATGATCGAGACCGGTAATCATGGGAACAGCCCTCGCGTGTCCTGGCGGTCATCGCTCCCTCCCGTACGGTCGCACCGTCCGGAACCCCGGACAGCGGCCGGCCGTTAGCCGGATTGCCGACGATACCCTCAGGACGGTCGTAGTCCAGTCCTCCCCACCTCAAGCCGCAAAGACGGCACGACTGCGAAAAATTTCAGCGAATTCATCCGATAACCGGTGTTAGTGTATCGCTGCCGGGCCCATCAGCCCAACGCTGAAGTACAATGACGGAAAGCGAATGCAGGCCCTCTTCATCGGACAGACCTATATCGACGTCACCTTCATCACCGACCACATGCCGACCGGCGACGAGAAGCACGTGGCCTCCGCCTACGCGGTGTCGTTTGGCGGCAACGCCGTCACGGCGGCGTTCTGCTGCGCCAAGCTCGGCATCGTGCCGGACCTGATCGCGACCGTCGCCAACGACTGGCTCGGCCGCATGTTCTAGGACATGAGCGCGAAATACGCCATCTCGGTTCACCCGCGCAAGGTCAACGCCTCCTCGCTGTCCTTCATCATGCCGAAGGACGGCAAGCGCGCCATCGTGCGCTGCCGCGACGACGAACACATCCACCCGTTTCCGATCCTCAACCTCAAGGGCTGCCGCGCGCTGCATATCGACGGCCATCAGCCCGATGCCGCGATCCACTACGCCAAGCTGTGCCGCGAGGCCGGCATTCTGACCTCGCTCGACGGCGGCGGCCTGCGCAGCAACACCCACGAGCTGCTGGAATTCATCGACGTCGCGATCGTTGCCGAACGGTTGTGCGAGCAGATGGACAAGACGCCGGAGGAGATGCTGGATTATCTCAAGAGCCGCGGCTGCCGGGTCGGCGGCGTCACCCAGGGCGAGAAGGGCCTGCTGTGGTACGACGAGACCGGCGCGGTTCGCACGCTGCCGGCGCTGCCGATCTCGCGCGAGCGCGTGATCGATACCAATGGCGCAGGCGACGTCTTCCACGGCGCCTACATCTACTCCTATCTGGCCAACCCCGGCAAAAGCTGGCATGACCATTTCGAATTCGCACGCGCCGCCTCGACCTACAAGATCCAGCGCCTCGGCAACGAGGCCGGATTGCCGACGCTGCCTGATATCGAGGTCGTCAAGCAGGAGTTTCAGATCAGCCGCAAGAAGGAGTTCTGGGATTAGGCATTTTGAGGGCTAACATGGCGCGCGTCTTCGTCGCCGGCAGCATCAATATGGATGTGGTGGCGACCGCCGATCGGCATCCGCAGGTCGGCGAGACCGTCGCCGGCAAGGCCGTGCTGTATTTTCCCGGCGGCAAGGGCGCCAACCAGGCGGTGGCCGCCGCCAAGCTCGGCGCGGCCGACCACGCTGATCGGCCGGTTGGGGACGGATGCCTTCGGGCAGCAGTTGCGGACGTTCCTCGCAGCCCAAGGCGTCGACCTTGCCTTCGTCAAGGACACCGCCGACACCCATACCGGCACGGCGCTCATCACCATCGCCAACGCCGACAACACCATCGTCGTCGTGCCCGGCGCCAATGCGCTGGTCAGTGCGGACGATGTCGGCGCCGCCAAACTGACCAAAGGCGACGTCGCGGTCAGCCAGTTCGAGATTCCGCTGCCGACGATATCAGCGTTCTTCCGCAAAGCGCGCGCGGCAGGCGCCACCACGATCCTCAACCCCGCGCCTGCGATCAAGTTCGGGCCGGAGTTGCTCGATCTCGTCGATGTCCTCGTGCTCAACGAAACCGAACTCGGATTTCTCACCGGCACCGAGCTGCACGACACCGACGACGATGCGCGCTTCGTCGAAGCCGGGCGGTTGTTGCGAACCAGAGCCGACCAGATCGTCTGCGTGACGCTGGGCACGTCGCGGCGTGCTGGCGATCATCGATGGCAAGGCTTCGGTCGTTCCGGGCCGCAGCGTGAAGGCGGTGGACACGACCGGCGCCGGCGACTGTCTTGTCGGCGCACTCGCCGCGCAGCTTGCCGGTGGCAAAGCCATCCACGATGCGCTCGCTTACGCCAATGCCGCCGCGTCGATCTGCGTGCAGCGGATGGGTGCATCGCCGTCGATGCCGACGGCGGCGGAGGTGGCCGCCATCATCTGATCCATTCAACGATGCGGATCAAACCAGCATCGCCCAATAAAATATAAAGGGGAAACCATGGCCAAGATCGAGCGCGTCGAAATCCTGCAAGGTCGATCTTGATGCCAAAGACGGTGCGCACCGACGCGATCCAGTCGTTCGCCGCGCAGGAAACGCCGATGGTGCGCATCCACACCAGCGACGGCATCGTCGGCACCGGCTACAGCTACACGATCGGCACCGGCGGCTCGTCGGTCGTGGCTCTGCTCCGGGATCATCTGGCGCCGCGGCTGCTCGGCCGCGATCCGCTCGACATCGAGGCGATCTGGAAGAGCCTGTTTTTCGCGACCCATGCGACCGCGGTCGGCGCCATCACCAGCCTCGCGCTGGCCGCCATCGATACCGCGCTGTGGGACGTCAAATGCCTCGCCGCGGGCCGGCCGCTCTGGAAGGAGGCCGGCGGCGCGCAGGCCGCCGTGCCGGTCTATTCCACCGAGGGCGGCTGGCTGCATGTCGAACCGCAGGCGCTGGTCGACGACGCGCTCGCGGTGCAGCGCGCAGGGTTTTGGCGGCGCCAAGATCAAGGTCGGCCGGCCGCATGTCAGCGAGGACATCGCCCGCCTTGCCGCGGTGCGCGAGGCGGTCGGCCCCGGTTTCGAGATCATGGTCGACGCCAATCAGGCCTTCACCGTCGGCGAAGCGATCCGCCGCGCCCGGCAATACGAGCCGCTCGATCTCGCCTGGTTCGAAGAGCCGCTGCCGGCGGAAGACCTCGGCGGCCACATCCGGCTTGCGGCTTCAACGTCGCTGCCGATCGCGGTGGGCGAGTCGATCTATCACCCGAGCCATTTTCGCGAATATCTGCAGCGCGACGCCTGCTCGATCGTGCAGGCCGACGTCGCGCGCATCGGCGGCATCACGCCGTGGCTCAAGGTCGCGCACCTCGCCGAGACCTTCAACGTGCCGATCTGTCCGCATTTCCTGATGGAGCTGCACGTCTCGCTGTGCGCCGCCGTGCCGAACGCGGCCTGGGTGGAATGGATTCCGCAGCTCGACGACATCACCACCAGCCGGCTTGCGATCGTGGACGGCAAGGCAACGCCGCCGTCGGCGCCCGGGCTCGGCATCGCATGGGACTGGCAGGCGATTGCAAAACTGCAGGCGTTCACGCCGATCGTGCTGACTGCGTGACCGAGTTAACTCAGCGCGCTCTTCAGATCAAAGCCGGTGTCAGCCGCCTGCTCTGGCGTGATCGAACCGTTCGGAAGCAGGCGGCGTCCGAACATGTGATCGCCGGCCTTGTTCACGGACTCGATGCCGACCAATTGCCCGGCCTTGTAGCAGAAGGCGGAGAACGCGCCCTGCCCGCGGTCGCCGCGCACCACCACTTGATCGTAGCCGGTCGTAAGCCCCGCGATCTGGAGTTTGTGCGGTCCCTGGTCGCTCCAGAACCACGGCAGCCCGTCATAGGGTTTGGCATCGCCGGTCAACCTGGCCGCGACGCAGCGCGCGTGATCGGTGGCGTTTTGCACGGATTCGAGCCGCAGCGCGCCGCCAAAGCGCGGGCTGGCATAGAGCGCGCAGTCGCCGATCGCGGAAACATCCGGATCGGCCGTCGACAAATGTTCGTCGACGATGATTCCGGCCGCCACCGGCAGGCCGGCTTGCGCCGCGAGCTCGACGTTCGGCAACACGCCGACGCCGACCACGACGAGATCGGCCGGCATATGCCGGCCGTCGCTGAGACTGACGCCGGTGACCTTGACGCCGTCGCTCTCGATGCTGGTGACCTGCACGCCGAGATGAATCCGGATGCCGGCTGCGGCGTGGCTCGCCTGAAAGAATTCCGAGATTTCCGCGGTTACCGCGCGCGCCATCACGCGGGTGCCGAGTTCGACCACGTCGACTTCGAGGCCCTTGGCCCGGGCGGTGGCGGCGAATTCGAGCCCGATGAAGCCGGCGCCGATCACGACCACGCGCTCGCCGGATCCGATCCGGTGCCGCAACGCCTCGCTTTCGTCGAGGATGCGCAAATAGCGCACGCTGTCGAGATTGGCGTTGGGAATATCGAGCAGGCGGTTGCGCGCACCGGTCGCCAGCACCAGATGGCCGTAGTCGAGCGAGGAACCGGAGCCCAGCAATACCTTATGCGCGGCGCGGTCGATCGACACGGCGCGGTCCGAAATCAGATCGATCTTCTGGTCCTGATAGAATTTCTCCGGCCGAAACATCAGGCTGTCGGGCCCGCCGGTACCCTTCAGATAGGCCTTGGAGAGCGGTGGCCGCTGGTACGGCAGATGGCCCTCGTCGTTCAGAAGCGCGATGGGTTCGGCAAAGCCGTGCTGGCGCAGCGAGGCCGCAACCTGGAAGCCGGCATGCCCCGCGCCGACGATGACAACAGGTCCTTGAGTCATACGGACAATCCAACTGCTTGCGCACAGGAATCACCCATGTCGTCTCCCCTTACGGTGGATTTTGGCTTGCTTGCCTCGTGAGGTGCAGCGCTCGTGTCCGCATCCCAGACGATGACGGCTGCCATTAGGCCTCATGCATTGGCGGCGCGCAAGGGTGTTGCTTCTGCTATTTAAATACCTCCCGTTCCGATCCCGAGGGCTTTTCGATGCCGACACCAGATCAACCCGCCACCCGTTCCGATGAACCGGCGCTGCTCACGATCGACGGTCCAATCGCGACCATCACGCTGAACCGGCCCGCGGCGTTCAACTCGGTCGACCTGTCGATCGCCAAAAAGCTGGAACAGCTCGGCGCCGAGGTCGAGGCCAATGACGCGATCAGGGTGCTGGTGATCCAGGGTGAAGGCCGCGCTTTCAGCGCCGGCGGCGACCTGCAGACCATCGGCGCCGCCGCGGCCAATGACACCATCGCACCCGTGGTCGGCGAATTGCTCAAGCATTATCACGCCTTCATCGAGACGGTGCGGCGGATGCCGAAGATCGTGCTGTCGAGCGTTCACGGCTCGGCGGCCGGCGCCGGCATGGGGCTCGCCTTCGTCACTGATCTTTGCATCGCCGCCGAAGACGCCCGCTTCACGCCGGCCTATGCCAAGATCGGCGTCTCGCCGGATGGCGGCAGCACCGTCGGCATGGTCGGCACCGTCGGCACCCGCCGCGCGCTCCAGATCTTTCTGGCCGAGGACAGCTTTTCCGCGCAACAGGCCTATGATTGGGGCCTGGTCGCGAGAGTCGTTCCGGCGGCTGAACTGAAGGCCGAGACGCAAAAGTTCGCCGAACGCCTGGCGCAGAACCCGCCGGCCTCGATCAGCGGCACCAAGTCGCTGGTCTACCAGGCCGCGGTGACGCCGACCAAACAGCAGCTCGACGCCGAGGAAAAGAAGATCATCGAGGCCATGCAGACGGATGATTTCCGGGCGGCGGTGAAGAAGTTCACCAGCAAGGGGAAGTGACGCACTCTCGCTGTCGTCCCTGCGAACGCAGGGACCCATAACCACAGGGCTTTGTTGTTACAAAAGGCGTCGGCCAACTTGTCTGAGTCGAGAGCACAACGCGGTATGGGTCCCGGCTCAAGGCCGGGACGACGGAATCAGTTGGGACAAATATACCCCGTCCCTGCCGGCGACTTGAAGCAGCCTACCGATTCCGGGATCACCTGCTTCGGCAGCCACAGCACCACCTTCGGGAAGTAGATCGTGAAACATATGGTGACCAGAAACACCACGTAGATCGGCAGCGCCGCGCGTAACGCTTTCGCAAAACTGACGCCGACGAATTTCGACGCCATCAGCAGCACCAGCCCGTAAGGCGGCGTGATCAGCCCGAAGGCGAGCGTCGCGATCAGGACCACGCCCATATGGACGCCGTTGATGTCACCGGCCTGGGTCAGCGTGTTCACCAGCGGCATGAAGATGATGATGGTCGGCACCGGCTCGATGAAATCGCCGACCACGGTGAACAGCAGCACCAGCAAGCAGCATCATCAGATGCGGATCGTTGCCCGCCAGCGAGGTGATCCAGTCGGCGATCACGGCGGCACCGCGCAGATACGCCAGCATCCAGCCGAACGCGTTGGCGGCACCGATGGTGATCAGCGGCAGGGAGAAGATCAGCCCGGCCAGGCAGAAATCGTAGGGGATTTTGCTGAAATGCCGGCGATTGAGCGCCGGGATCACCACCACGATGATGTAGATCACGGCGACGACGCCGGCTTCCGTCGGCGTGAACCAGCCGGTCAGGATGCCGCCGAGCAGGATCACCGGGATCATCAGAGGCAGCGCCGCATCGCCGGCGGCGAACAGGACCTGGCGCAACGGCGCACGCGGCTTGCGCATGCCAACGGGGCCGAAGAAATAGCAGTAGATCATCAGACCGAAGCCGATCATCAATCCCGGCACCACGCCGGCCATGAACAACCCGGCGATCGAGACGTTGCCGGTCGCGCCATACACCACCGCGGTGATGCTCGGCGGCACCAGCGCCGCAATGGTCGAGGCGGAGGCGATGATCGCGGCGATGAAGGCGGGCGAATAACCTTCCTTTTTCATTGGCCCGCCCAGCGCGCGGCTCATGACCGCGACGTCGGCGGTGGTCGATCCCGACATTTCCGAGAAGAACATCGAGAAGACGACGACGACCTGCGACAGCCCGCCCCTGATGTGCCCGACCAGCGACAGCGACAGATTGGCTATTCGCACCACCACATTCGCCGAACTCATGAGTTCGCCGACCAGCAGGAAGAACGGGATCGCCAGCAAGGCTTCGGAGTCGACGCCGTCAAAGACCTTCTGGATGATCGCGGCGAGCGAAACATCGGTCAGCATGGCGCCGACAAACACGCCCGCCATCAGCGAGAACGGCACCGGCACGCCGAGATAGCCGAAGAACAGGAAGCAGAACGTCATCAATCCCAGGATCACAGGTGAGCTCACGACTGCGCTCCAATCCTGGCGTTGGGGTCGATCACCGGTATCGCCGGGTCCTCCTCCGGCGGTTCGGGATGTTCAAAGCCGTTGCGGATGCCGTTGACGAGCTGCTCGACCGTGAACAACGCGATCAGCGCGCCGGACAATGGAATCGCGGCGTAGAGCGAGGCGATCGGCGTGCCCGACGGCAGACGGAAACTGCCGAAGCCGCGCAGATAGTTGATATAGCCGAACCAGATCAGGCCAAAGGCGACGCCGAGCACGCAGAGGCGAATGATGATCTCGACGATCAGCCGCGGCGTACCGTGCATCGCCTCAGAGATCGCGGTCAGATAGAGGTGGTCGTTGCGGCGGGTCGCCACCGCAGCGCCGATGAAGATGGCGTAGATGAAAAGCGTGGAGGTGACTTCCTGCAGCCAAAGCCAGGGGCGGCCGATCTCGCGCGTGACGATGTCGCAGGTCACCGACAGGGAGAACCCGAAACACAACACGCCGCAGATGATCATCAGGATCAGTTCGAGCTTGTCGAACGACGGCCACTTCAGGTGTCGCTGCCGCTGTAAAACCAGTCTATCGGCAATGGCCATCGTAATTCCCGGGAACGGCGTGAAGGTTGCGGCAGCGCGAAGGGTCTTCAGACCTCATCCTGGGGAGCGGCGCTTTCGCCGCGTCTCGAAGGATGAGGCCCGTATGTCGGCCTAATGGTTCGAGACGCACGCGAAGAGCGCGCTCCTCACCATGAGGAGTTAGTTGATCGCCCGGATCAGATTCTTGATCTTTTCCGCATGCGGCCCGAGTTCCTTGGCGAGCTTGTCGAGAAAGGGATCGGACAACGTCGCAAAACTCTTCTTGTCGACGTCCTCGACAATCTTGACGCCAAAACCCTTCAGCTTGGCGGCCGCGGCCTTTTCGAGTTCGAACGCCCTCGCCGGCTCCTTGGCGCTGACTTCGGCGGCAGCGGTCTTCACCCACTCCTTCTGGTCGGCGGAAAGGGTCTGCCACAGTCTGTCGCTGACGAACAACAGCGCGTTATTGGCCTCGTGCTCGGTCATCGAAAGCACCGGTGCTACTTCATAATGCTTGTTGACGAGATAGACATTGGTGCTGTTTTCGGCGGCGTCCATCACGCCGGTCTGAAGCGAGGTGTAGACGCTGCCGAACGGCATGTGCACCGTCTGGGCGCCATAGGCCGGGAAGATCGCATCCTCGGTTGCGGTGGCCTGAACGCGGATCTTTAATCCCTTCATGTCGCCCGCGTTGCGGATTTCCTTCTTGCTATAGATGCTGCGCACCCCTTGCGAGCCAGTGGCGATGACGTGCAGGCCCTGCGTGGTCTCGTCGATCATGGCAATGATCGCATCGATGACTTTCTGATCGGCCAGCGACTTGACCAGATGGTCGGGGCTGCGGAACAGGAAGTGCAACGACATCACGCCGGCCTGCGGCGAGATCGTCGCGGTGTTGGCGGAGGAAACGATGGCGAAATCGATGTCGCCGGATTTCACCAGCTGCAACAGCTGCGGCTCCTGCCCCAACTGCGCGCCCGGATACTGGTCGACCAGCATCGCGCCCTTGCTCAATTCCTTGAGCTTGGCAGAAAACATGTCGTAAGCGACGCTGTAGCCGGTGTTGAGCTGCTGATCGTGGGCGAAGCGAAAATGCTTGGCGTCCTGGGCGACGGCGCTTGCGGTAAACATGACCGCTGCTGCAACCGTCGCGCCGATGAATTTCCTTCGCGTGGCCATCCCGCTCCCCCGTTTTGGTTTTTCTGATCATCCCATCAAGGTCGCGGGATTGTCAATAAAACATCGGCCTTGAGGCCGATGCGGCAATTTATCGCCCTGAACGATCGACGATTGTCGATAATGTTTGGATCCACGCAGGCGACTGCGCACGGCCCAGCCCTTATTTGATCGCGCGGATCAGGTCCTTGATCTTCTCGGCATGCGGGCCGAGTTCCTTGGCGAGCTTGTCGAGGTAGGGATCGGCGACCGCGACAAAGCCGGACTTATCGACGTCGGTGACGACCTTGACGCCGATCGCCTTCAGCTTGTCCTGTGATTGATGCTCGAGTTCGACCGCTTTCGCAGGCTGGGTCTTGTTGACCTCGTCGGCCGCACCCTGCACCCAACCCTGCTGCTCCGGCGTCAGGCTGTTCCAGAGTTTGTCGCTGACCCAAACCAGGCTGTTGTTGGCCTCGTGCTCAGTCATCGAAAGCACGGGTGCCACCTCATAGTGCTTGTTGGCGAGATAGACATTGACGCCGTTTTCACCGACGTCGACCACACCGGTCTGCAGCGAGGTGTAGACGCTGCCGAACGGCATGTGCACGATCTGCGCGCCGTAGGCCGGGAACATGGTATCCTCGGTGGGCGTCGCCTGGACCCGCACCTTGAGGCCTTTGACATCTTCCATCTTCTTGATCTCGCGCTTGGAATACATGTTGCGCAGACCAAGGGTCGCAAGCGAAATGACGCGGGCGCCCTGCACCGTTTCCGCGATCATCGCCTTGACCGCTTCCGATACTTTCGGATCAGCCATGGCCTTGATCAGATGGGTTTCGGACTTGAACAGGAAATGCAGCGACATCACTCCGGCCTGCGGCGACAGCGTCGCGGCATTCGCCGAGGAGGAGATGCAGAAATCGATATCGCCTGATTTCACCAGTTGCAGAACCTGCGGCTCCTGGCCGAGCTGAGCGCCGGGATACTGATCGATAATCATCGCGCCCTTGCTCAACGCCTTCAGTTTCTCGCTGAAGATATCGCCGACGATTCCGTAGCCGGTTATTTTTGGTTGATCGTAGGCAAAGCGATAGTGCTTCACTTCCTGAGCACCAGCGCCAGCGGTCGTCATGATAAACGCGGCAACCGCCGCACCAAGAACATTGTTTAATCTGTTCATCGTCTCCCCCTGTGATGTCTTTTCTTTTAATCTTCCCATCGCACTAGCTTGATTGTCAATCGAACCTAAGGTGCAACGCGCGCGCGAAGCAATTCAGTCAAACGTCATCGTCCGCGACAACGGACGATCCAACCCATTCCACCGGTTCGACTAAAGGCGGGCTGCCGCCTATCCCTTTCCTTCGCCGCGCATGAAATCGAAATCGCAGCCTTCGTCGGCCTGCAAAATGGTCTCGTTGAATAGATGCGCGTAACCGCGCCTGGCCCAATCGGGCGTCTGCGCCGGCGCCAATGCGGCGCGGCGTTTTTCGAGCTCGGCATTGTCGACCAGGAGATCGATGCCGCGCTTGGCGACGTCGAGCCGGATCATGTCGCCGTTCGTTACAAGAGCCAGCGGACCGCCGACGGCGGATTCAGGCGTGATATGCAGCACGATGGTGCCGAACGCCGTCCCGCTCATGCGTGCATCCGATATCCGCACCATGTCCTTGACGCCGGCGCGCAACAGTTTCTTCGGGATCGGAAGATAACCCGCTTCCGGCATGCCCGGCGCACCCTTGGGGCCGGCGTTACGCAGCACCAGCACGTCGTCGGCGCTGACGTCGAGTGCGGGATCGTCGACACGCAGCGTCATGTCCTCGACCGACTCGAACACGACCGCGCGCCCGGTATGCTGCAACAGTTTCGGGCTCGCCGCCGAATGCTTGATGACCGCGCCGCGCGGCGCGAGGTTGCCGTGTAACACAGCCATCGCGCCTTCAGGCTTGATCGGATTATTGCGGGGACGGATCGCATCTTGCCCCGGTACTTCCTCGGCGTTGGCGACAACATCACGGAGGCTCGCACCGGTGATGGTTTTGGCGTCGAGATCGATGAGATCGCCGAGTTGCGCCATCAGTTTCGGCAGGCCGCCGGCATGATGGAAGTGCTCCATGTAATGCTCGCCGGACGGCTTCAGGTCGATCAGAACGGGCACCTCGCGGCCAAGTCTGTCGAAGGCTTCGAGATCGATGCGATGCTTGGTGCGGTTGGCGATCGCGGTCAGATGGATGAGGCCGTTGGTCGAGCCGCCGATCGCCTGGAGCACCACCTGCGCATTCCTGAATGAAGCGGCGGTCAGGAATTCGCTCGGCCGCGGGCCCTTGGCCTTCGCCATCGCAGCGGCGACTTTGCCGCTGGCTTCCGCCGATCGAAAGCGCTCGGCGTGAGGTGCGGGGATTGTGGCGCTCATCGGCAGCGACAGGCCCAGCGCTTCGGTGATGCAGGCCATCGTCGACGCCGTACCCATCACCATGCAGGTGCCGACCGACGGCGCCAGCCGACCGTTGACGGCCTCGATCTCGACATCGTCGATCTCACCGGCGCGGTATTTGCCCCACAGCCGCCGGCAGTCGGTGCAGGCGCCCAACACCTCGCCCTTGTGATGCCCGACCACCATCGGTCCAACGGGAATGACGACGGTCGGAAGGTCGGCGCTGAGCGCGGCCATCAGTTGCGCCGGCAAGGTCTTGTCGCAACCGCCGATCACGACAATGGCGTCCATCGGCTGGGCGCGGATCATTTCCTCGGTATCCATCGCCATCAAATTGCGCAGATACATCGAGGTCGGATGCGAAAAACTTTCGGCAATCGAGATGGTCGGGAACACCATCGGCATCGCGCCGGTCAGCATCACGCCACGCTTCACCGCCTCAATGATCTGCGGCACGTTGCCATGACAGGGATTATAGTCGCTGTAGGTGTTGGTGATGCCGACGATCGGGCGATTGAGCGCGTCGTCGGAATAGCCCATCGCTTTGATGAAGGCCTTGCGGAGGAACAGCGAGAAGCCGGCATCCCCATAACTCGCCAGTCCCTTGCGCAGCCCGTCGTCAGCCATGTCGCTATTCCCTGTCGTCCGTCCGCCCACTTAAGGAGCGAAGGGAATTATTGTCAATATTTGATATTCGACGACAAAAATGAGCGGATACGACGCCATTATGCTGTTATTATTGACAATTACGGACCCGCGTGCTGATTTCCGGCGATGATCGGGAGCGAGCATCCATGAACCAGCCATTGCGCATTGGCCTTGTCGGCGCCGGCATGGTGAGCCGCCATCATCTGATCGCCTGGGCCAGTATAGCAGACCAGGCCCGAATTGTTGCGCTCGCCGATCCCTCCGCGGACAACGCTGCGCGGCGCGCGGATGAGTTCAAGATTGCGCAAACCTTTGCCAGCGCCGAGGCGATGCTGGCGGCATGCGAACTCGACGCCGTCGATATCGCCGCCCCGCGCCAGATGCACGCGCCGCTGGTCCGGCTCGCCGCGAAAAGACATCTGCCGGTGCTGTGTCAGAAGCCGCTGGCGCCGAACCTTGCGCAGGCGACCGATCTTGCCGCCGAAGTCAGTGACCTGACGCGCCTGATGGTGCACGAGAACTGGCGCTTTCGCGGATATTATCGCGACGCCGCCGCCTGGCTGCGGGAGGGGCGCATCGGCAACGTCAAGCAGGCGCAACTCACGCTTGTGACATCGGGCGTACTGCCCGGACCCGACGGGCTATGCCCGGCGCTGGAGCGGCAGCCCTTCATGCGCGGCGAAAAGCGCATGCTGGTCGCGGAGGTCCTGATCCATCACCTCGATACGCTGCGGATGCTGCTGGGCCCGTTGCGCGTGACGGCGGCGCAACTGTCGCGTTCGAGCGAGCAACTCGTCGGCGAGGACGGCGCGGTGATCCAGCTTCAAAGCGGGAACGGCGCCGGCGTGACGGTATTTGCGAGTTTTGCCGCGCACGGGCATCCGGCCACCCAGGTCGACCGGCTCGAAATCCTCGGCGACAAGGGCGCAATCAAGCTCGACGGGGCTCACCTTGTCTGTTCCGGCGCTTCACCCGCCGAGAAGAGTTACGATCTCGCCGTCGAATATCAGGGGTCCTATAACCGGACGATCGCGCATTTCGTACAATCGCTGCGCGACAATTCGCCCTTCGAGACCGCACCGCAAGACAATCTTGAGACCTTGCGATTGGTCGAGGATTGCTATCGGCTGTCGGGCTGGGAGGCTTTGCGATGAAGCTGCAGGAAGCGTTGCCGGAAGCGTCCGCGCTGACGCGCGAGGAAGAACAGGCCGAGGTGATCCGCCGGCTGGAAGAGGACATCATCTTCGGCCGCTTCGCGCCGGGGTCGCGGCTGGTCGAGGACACGCTGATGACGCGTTATGGCGCCAGCCGCCATTTCGTGCGTCAGGGACTGTTTCAACTCGAGCGCCAGGGCATCGTGCTGCGCGAGAAGAACATCGGCGCCACGGTGCGGTTCTACTCGGCGGAAGAGGTGCGGCAGATCTACGAGGTGCGGGAAATGCTGACGCGGCAGGCCGCGCTGATGATCTCCCTGCCCGCGCCGGAAAGCCTGATCGACCAGCTCAGCGAATTGCAGCGGCAATATTGCGCCAAAGCCGACGCGCAGGATCTGCGCGGCATCCACGAAGCCAACGACGCCTTTCACGTCGCGATGTTTTCGGCCTGCGGCAATCCCTATCTGGTGCGCTCGCTGCAGGACTACATGAACCTGACGCTGCCGTGG
Source organism: uncultured Alphaproteobacteria bacterium (assembly GCA_963802535.1). Lineage (GTDB taxonomy): Bacteria > Pseudomonadota > Alphaproteobacteria > Rhizobiales > Xanthobacteraceae > Bradyrhizobium. The sequence continues at coordinate 681,141 of CAWDJI010000004.1, forward strand.
CGGGCCAAGAACCTGGCCGACAAGGAAGGCCTGGCGCTGTCGCGACGCCAGCACGAGTTCATGATCGAACTGCTGAAGGGCCGCGACAACTGGGCGCTGGCGCAGCTCTGCATCGACCACATGCAGTTCAGCAAGTCGGATTATCTGGGCCGCATCGCCGAAAATTAAAGCCCGTCATTCCGGGGTGCGCGCAGCGCAGACCCGGAATCTCGAGATTCCGGGTTCGACGCTTCGCATCGCCCCGGAATTACGCCTGAGGCGTCACTTCCAATCGATGATCCGGCTCTTGTCGCCGTCGAACTCGATGCCGCAGAACGACCCACCCTGGTAGAAATCGCCGACCGGGTCCGGCGGCAATTTGGCCTGCTCGGCCATCGCATGTTCGCGGAAAACTTCGCTGCGGCCGGTTGGGCGATAGCCGAGATCGTAGGCGCGGTGGTTATCCCACCATGAACGCTCGTTATGGGAGGCGCCGTAGAAAATCTCGAAATGAATGTCCGGATGTTCGAGCCCGATCTGACAGAGCTGCACCAGATCTTCCGGCTTCAGCCAGATCGCGAGCCGGCGGTGGTCCAGCGGTTTTTCGCCGAAATTGCCGATGCGCAGGCAGGTGACGCCAAGGCCGTGCTTGTCGGCATAGAGCGAGCCCAGCGCTTCGCCGAACACCTTGCTGACGCCATAGCGGCCGTCGGGGCGCGCGGTGACGTCGGTGCCGATCCGGTGGTGGCGCGGGTAGAACCCGACCGCGTGGTTGGATGAGGCGAAGATGACGCGCTTGACGCCCTTTTTGCGCGCCGCCTCGAACAGATTGTAGCCGCCAATGATATTGGCTTGCAGGATGCCTTCCCAGGGACCCTCGACCGAATAGCCGCCGAAATGCAGGATGCCATCGACACCTTCGCAGATCGCTTCGACCTGGGCGAGGTCGGCCAGATCCGCCGCCTTGAATTTCTCGTTCGGGCCAAGATCGGCCGGCGCCTTGAGGTCGCTCAGCAGGAGGTCCGGATAGATCGGCGGCAGCAGTTTGCGCAGGCTCGTTCCGATCCCACCGGCGGCGCCGGTCATCAATATGCGTGGCATCTCTTCTCTCTTTCTTGGCCTCTTGGCCGCGACCGGTTTGCGGTCGCTGGCCGACAATGATAGCAAACCCAAACCGCGAGGAAACGCAACAACAACGAGAACAGCAAATGTCCGAGGCAAAATCCCGCGCCTGGCTGGCAGCCGGCGACCTATTACCCCGATCCGGCCATCCATGCACTCGATCCGCGCTTCGAAAAATACTGGCTGAAGCTGTCGGCGGTGGAACGGCTGACCACCGGCCTGCGCTGGGCCGAGGGTCCGGTGTGGTTCGGCGACGGGCGCTATTTGTTGTGCAGCGATATCCCCAATAACCGCATCATCAAATGGGAGGAGGAGACCGGCGCGGTCAGCCATTATCGCAGGCCGTCGAATTTTGCCAACGGCCATACCCGCGACCGCCAGGGGCGGCTGATCGGCTGCGAGCATGGCGGCCGCCGCGTTGTGCGAACCGAATATGACGGCTCGATTACCGTGCTGATCGATTCCTTCAACGGCAAGCGCCTGAATTCGCCGAACGACGTGGTCGTGAAATCCGACGGGTCGATCTGGTTCACCGATCCGATCTTCGGCCTGCTCGGCAATTACGAGGGCTACAAGGCCGAGCCCGAACTCGACATGAATGTCTACCGGGTCGACGGCGCCACCGGAAAGGCCACCATTGTCGCCGAGGGCGTTTTGGGGCCGAACGGGCTTTGCTTTTCACCGGATGAGAAGATTCTCTACATCATAGAATCCCGCGGTGTTCCGACCCGCAAGATTCTCGCCTACGACGTCGCGCCCGGCGGCGACACGATTTCCAACAAGCGCGTGTTCGTCGACGCCGGCCCCGGCACGCCCGACGGCTTCCGCTGCGACATCGACGGCAATCTGTGGTGCGGCTGGGGCATGGGCGATCCCGAACTCGACGGCGTCGTGGTGTTTGCCCCCGACGGCGTGATGATCGGCCGCATCGCGCTGCCGGAGCGCTGCGCCAATCTCTGTTTTGGCGGCGTGAAGCGCAACCGGCTGTTCATGGCGGCGAGCCAGTCGATCTACGCGCTCTATGTGAATACGCAGGGCGCGCTCGGCGGATAAAACCGCGCCGCGCCCTGTCCTCCCGCGCTCAACCCTTCTTTTCCTGGGCCGCGGCGGTTTGCTTGGCGAGCCCTTCTTCAAAGGCCTTTTCCAGCGTCGCGGCATAGGCGTTGAATTCGCCGGGAACGACGAACGGATTGGGCTGGCCGTCGGCGAGCATCGCGCGCTTGTCAGGCATCCTGTACATTTCCGGATGCGGCGCGAGCAGCACGTCGACCTTCATGTCTTTCGCCCGCGCGAAGGTCTTGCGATAATCTTCGACGATCCCGGGATAGGTCGGGCTGCCGACGAGACGGTTCAGCGCCACGGTGCCGCTGCAAAATATCAGCACAGAGCGGGTGGCGTCGCCGTCCTTCACCGCGAATTCCCAACTGGTGCAGCCCGGCGAATGGCCGGGGGTTTCACGCGCGGTCACCGTGACATCGCCCACAGTAACCTTGTCGCCTTCGCGAACCGTGCGATCCACCTTGACAGGCGGAAAATTGAGCGCCGTTTCCTCGCGCGCGCCGGGATAATAACCGCCTTCCAGCAGCGGCTTATCGGCCTCGCCCCCGACCATCTGGGCGCCGCTCGCCTGTTTCATTTCGGCGAGGCCACCGGTGTGATCGATATGCGCATGGGTGTTGAGGATATATTTGATGTCGGTGATCTTGAATCCGAGCTTCTCGATGCTGGCTTTGATCTGTGACGTCGCTTCCGGCATCACCGTATCGACCAGGATATGCCCCTGCGGCAAGGTGATTAGATAGGACGCCAGGCCGTCGGTTCCGACATAATAGACGTTGCCGATCATCTTGAACGGCTCGGTCGGCTTGTTCCATTTCACCAGGAGAGCGGCGAGCAGATCCTTCGGGGTCTGCGCCTGTGCGGCGCCGGCAAGCGGCAATAGCGCGATGAGTGCAATGACGAGTTTCTTCATTTCCGCCCTCATTTGTAGCTGTTGTTTCTTCGTCGAGCTTAACGCCGATTCTGGTCAAAAAAATGCCGGCCGCTTTCGGCGGCCGGCATCTTTCACGTCAGGCGCGAACGCCGCATCAATTTAGGCGGCGTTGTAGCCGGCGACCGCCTTCACTTCGAGATATTCTTCCAGACCGTACTTGCCCCATTCGCGGCCGTTGCCGGACTGCTTGTAGCCGCCGAACGGCGCCGAGCGGTCGTTCGGAACGCCCTGCAGATTGACGTTGCCGGCGCGGATCTGCTTGCCGACGCGGCGCGCCGTTTCCACGGTGTCGGCGGTGACGTAACCGGCCAGACCGTAGGGCGTGTCGTTGGCAATCTTGATCGCTTCGGCTTCGTCCTTGGCGCCGAGGATCGTCAGCACCGGTCCGAAGATTTCTTCGCGCGCAATCGTCATGTCGTTGGTGACGTCGGCGAAGATGGTCGGGCGTACGTAGAAGCCCTTGTTGACGCCCTCCGGCAGACCCGGACCGCCGGCGACCAAGGTTGCACCTTCCTCGATGCCCTTGTGGATCAAGGCCTGGATCTTGTCCCACTGGATGCGCGAGACGACCGGGCCGATGGTGGTGCCTTCGGCGCGCGGATCGCCCGCCTTGGTCTTGTCGGCGACGCCCTTTGCGATGGCAGCGACTTCCTTCATCTTCGACAGCGGCACGATCATCCGCGACGGCGCGTTACACGACTGTCCGGAGTTGTTGAACATGTGCATGACGCCGCCGGTGACGGCCTTGGTGAGGTCGGCGCCTTCCAGGATGACGTTCGGCGACTTGCCGCCGAGTTCCTGGCTAACGCGCTTCACGGTCGGCGCGGCGCGTTTGGCGACATCGACGCCGGCACGGGTAGAGCCGGTGAACGAGATCATGTCGATATCAGGGTGCTCGCTCATGGCGGCACCGACCTCGGGGCCGAGGCCGTTGACGAGGTTGAACACGCCCTTCGGCACGCCCGCTTCATGCATGATTTCCGCCCAGATCAACGCCGAGGACGGCGTGAATTCCGACGGCTTCAGGATCATGGTGCAGCCGGCGGCGAGCGCGGGCGCGACCTTGCAGGCGATCTGGTTCAAGGGCCAGTTCCACGGCGTGATCATGCCGATGACGCCGACCGGCTCGCGCAGCACCGTCGCGGTGCCGATGTTTTCCTCGAAATGATAGTTCTTCAGCACTTCCAGCGTGGAAGCGATATGGCCGAGGCCGGCACCGGCCTGGAGCCGTTCGGCCATCGGCAGCGGGGCGCCCATTTCGTCGGACACGGCGGCGCCGATATCCTTCATGCGGGTCTTGTAGATCTCGATGATTTTTTCCAGGAGCGCGATGCGCTCCTCGCGGGTGGTCTGCGAATAGGTCAGGAACGCGCGCTTGGCAGCCGCCACCGCCTTGTCGACATCGGCTTTCGAACCGAGCGCAACTTCATACAGCGCCTCTTCGGTCGCCGGATTGATGACGGGCGTGGACTTCTTGACGGCCGGATCGACCCAGGCGCCGTCGATGTAGAATTGCATGCGATTGACCATCGGAAACCTCGTTATTGCAGGGCGAAGGATTTGGGGAACGGGAGCGTTCGGCAGGCATCCTTGCACGAAAATCCCGGGAAATGAACCCGCCATATGCGGGATGCCGCGTTGCGGCAGGCACGGGATATAAGGTCAGGGGTGTGACGGATGCAAGACATCCGTCCGTCGCGCCGGGGAATGCCAGCATGCAGGTGGGTCCCGGCTCTGCGGAGCGTCACTTCGTGCCGCACCGCGTCCGGGACACGGAATTGTTGTTTGCCGCCCTGGAAACTCTCGTGCCCCGGATGCTGCGCAGCGCGAAGCGGTGCGCTGCTGATCCGGGGCCCATGATGCCGCCGCCACCCGTCGCAACGGCTACACCGCCATCTTCCGGTGCCGCACCGGCGCTCCGACGGTCAGCCCCTCCGCCGCATCGATGATGGCGTTGGCGTCGATGCCGTGGTGGCGATAGAGGTCGGCAATGGTGCCGGTCTGGCCGAATTGTTCCACGCCGAGCGCCTCGACGCGGTGGCCGCGGACGCTGCCGAGCCAGCCGAGGGCGGCCGGGTGGCCGTCGATCACGGTCACAATGCCGCAGTCGCGGGTGAGTGGCGCCAGCATTTGTTCGATGTGGCTGAGATGCGCCACGCCGCGGCGGTCGCGCCGCAAATTCCGTGCGGCGGTCCAACCCGAATGCAACCGGTCGGCCGACGTAACCGCCAGCAGCCCGACATCCCTGTGGCTGTCGCCGATGAAGCCAACCGCCTCGATCGCCTCGGGCGCGAGTGCGCCGGTATAGGCGACCACGAGATCGCAGTTCGGACCCGGCTCGCGCAGCCAATAGGCGCCGGCGGTGATGTCGCGTTGCAGGTCCGGCGTCATGATCCGTTGCGGCTGGTCGAGCGTGCGCGTCGACAGCCGCAGATAGACCGAACCACCACCTTCCTCCCCTTTGCCGCCTTCGCGCTGCATGTGCTGAAAACCCCAGCCCATGATCACGGAGAGTTCATCGACAAAGGCGGGCTCGAACGAGGCCAGGCCGTCCTGCGCCATGCCGATCAGCGGCGTTCCGATCGACTGGTGCGCGCCGCCCTCCGGCGCCAGCGTGATGCCCGACGGCGTCGCCACCACCATGAAACGCGCGTCCTGATAGCAGGCATAATTCAGCGCATCGAGGCCGCGCTGGATGAAGGGATCGTACAGCGTTGCGATCGGCAGCAGCCGCGCGCCGTTGATCTGATGCGACAGGCCGAGCGCCGACATCATGATGAAGAGGTTCATCTCGGCGATGCCGAGCTCCATATGCTGGCCCTTGGGCGAATAGTCCCAGTTGAAGGTCGACGGGATCTTCTCCTGCCGGAACAGATCGTGGTTCTCGGCTTTTGCAAACAGGCCGCGGCGGTTGACCCAGGCGCCGAGATTGGTCGAGACCGTGACGTCGGGCGACGCGGTAACGATGCGAGACGCCAGTTCGGTATCGCCGCGCGCCAGTTCATTGAGCACGAGACCAAAGCCCTGCTGGGTCGACATCTGCGCCGACGGCTTGAACGTCAACTGCTGCGGCACGTCGATGGTGGGCGCGGTGAGCCGGCGCCGGCCTTCGCGGTTGAACGGCGCTGCCGCCAGAAACGCTTCGAGCTTTGCGGTGTCTTGCGACAATCCTTCGAACTTCTCCCATTCATGGCCGGGGCGGATGTTTTGCGTCGCGCGCCATTTTTCCATCTGGGCGACCGTCATCAGACCCGCGTGGTTGTCCTTGTGACCCTGCATCGGCAGGCCGACACCCTTGATGGTGTAGGCGATGAAGCAGACCGGGCGGTCGTGATCGACGGATTCAAACGCATCGATCATGCTGGTCATGTCGTGTCCGCCCAAATTGGACATCAGCGCCAGCAATTCCTCGTCGCTGCGCCGGTCGATCAATTGCGAGACCGGACCCTGGTCGCCGATGTCGTCCTGTAAATGCTTGCGGAACGCGGCGCCGCCCTGGAAACACAGCGCGGCATACATCTGGTTCGGGCACGCATCGATCCAGCGCCGCAGCGCCTCGCCGCCGGGTTCGGCGAACGCCGCCTGCATCAGCGTGCCGTATTTCACGATCACGACGTCCCAGCCGAAATTGCGGAACATGGATTCGAATTTTTCCCAGAGCCCTTCGCGCACGACAGCATCGAGGCTCTGGCGGTTGTAGTCGACGATCCACCAGGTGTTGCGCAGTCCGTGCTTCCAGCCCTCAAGCAGCGCCTCGAAAATATTGCCCTCGTCCATTTCGGCGTCGCCGACCAGCGCGATCATCCGGCCCTCGGGGCGATCGCCCAGCCAGCCATGCGCCTTGACGTAGTCCTGCACCAGCGAGGAGAACAGGGTCTGCGCGACACCGAGGCCGACCGAGCCGGTGGAGAAATCGACGTCGTCGACGTCCTTGGTGCGCGACGGATAGGATTGCGCGCCCTTGAAGCCACGAAAATTCTCCAGCTTCTCCCGGGTCTGGTGCCCGAACAGATACTGGATGGCGTGGAACACGGGGCTCGCATGCGGCTTCACCGCGACGCGGTCCTGCGGTCGCAGCACCGAGAAATACAGTGCCGACATGATATTGGCGAGCGAGGCCGAGGAGGCCTGATGGCCGCCGACCTTGAGCCCGTCACTATTGGGCCTGACGTGGTTGGCGTGATGGATGGTCCATGACGACAGCCACAGGACCTTGCGCGCCAGAGCGGACAATAATTCGAGGCGTGCGGGTGCGATAGGCATGACGGCGGCTCCGGACTTAAGGACCAGATCTGGCCAAATTTTATCGTTCCTGCGGTGCTCATAAATCTCAAATTCTCGCGACATACCCGCCAATATTGGGATAAAATACCAATCCACGGCCAACCACACAGAGTTCATTCCAATGCACGCACTGGACGCCATCGACCGCAAAATCCTCAGCCTGCTGCAATCCGACAGCCGCATGACCATGCAGGCGCTCGCCGACAAGGTCGGGCTCTCGGTGTCGCCCTGCCACCGCCGGGTCAAATTGCTGGAGGAACGCGGCGTGATCACGCGCTATATCGCGACCGTCGACCAGAAATCGCTCGGGCTTCATGTCAGCGTCTTCATCTCGATCAAGCTGGCGCGGCAGAAGGAGGAGGACCTCAACCGCTTTGCCAAGGCGATCTCGAAATGGGACGAGGTGCTGGAATGTTATCTGATGACCGGCAACCGCGATTATCTGCTGCGCGTCGTCGCCGCTGATCTGTCGTCCTACGAGGCGTTTTTGAAGAACAAGCTGACGCGGCTGGACGGGATTGCGTCGATCGAGTCGAGTTTTGCGCTGAGCCAGGTGAAGTATTCGATTGCGCTGCCGGTGTAGTGATCGGATTCCGTCATTGCGAGCGCAGCGAAGCAATCCATCGTGCGGCAATGGAAGTCGGCATGGATTGCTTCGCTCCGCTCGCAATGACGTTGATGGTGCGGCCCCACTCACTGCTGTCATCCTCCGCGCAGGCGGAGGATCCAGTACGCCGCGGCTTCTCGGCTCAATCATCGACGTCTCTGGGATACTGGGTCCCCGCCCCCCGTGCGCAATTGCGCACTCGGCGGGGACGACATCGGAAATGGTTTCTCGTTCTCGCGGCGCTGATCGCCCGAGTCTTGATGGAAACTTCCCGCCCTCGATAGTCAGAGGGCGCAGGGAATGCCGGATGCGCGCTGCACCCGCGGTCTCATGCGCAATGTGCACAGAAAGTGCGCGCATGAGCATACAGGGCAGCGGAGGCAATCCGACATTCCCTGCGCAATGGCTTTACGGCTTATAACGTGATCTCCCCGGTGAGCCATGTACTGTTGCCACCGTCGACGCCAACATCGGGGCGTCAGGACCACACGTCTTTGCCGTACGCTTCAGCTGCGCGCGTCAGTCGCAGCCTCAGCGTCCACCGCTACCCGCCCCTCGTCGTGACGATGGCCAACGCCCCTCTGAGTGGGACGGGATGCGTGTGATATAGCGCGGGTCGAAGTTCGGATAAAGCGAAATATTTTTTATTTTGGGCTTGACAAGATTTCTGAATATCGGCAATGAGCTGCCCCCCGTCGGGTAATTTGTCGCGACCAACCTCTCCACCCGTCATTGCGAGGAGCGTAAGCGACGAAGCAATCCATCCATCCGTTATGCCGCGCTATGGATTGCTTCGCTTCGCTCGCAATGACGAAATCGCAGGGCGGGCACGCTATCGCTTTGCCCACCGAAGCCGTGACAGGAGGCTACAAAATCCCGCGCTTGGCGAGATTGCACATCAACGCGCCGATGCCGAAGGTCCAGGGTTCGCACTCGTCGCTGGTGCGCATGCGGTTGACCAGTTTGCCGAGCTGCGGCGCTGATATCGTGACGATATCGTCGCGCTTGTGGGTAAAACCCTCGCCTTTGGCGTCGCGGTCCTTTACCGGCGCGAACATGGTGCCGAGGAACAATGCAAAGCCGTCGGGATATTGATGCACCGGCCCGATGGTTTGCGCCACGAGGTCGGTGGGGTCGCGGCTGATCTTGCCGATCGATGACAGTCCCTCGAGGACAAAACCGTCCTGTCCCTTCACGGTCAGTCCGACGTCCATCTTGCGCACGTCGTCCAGCGAGAAACTTTTGTCGAACAGCCGCAGCAGCGGGCCGACCGCGCAAGAGGCGTTGTTGTCCTTGGCCTTGGACAACAGCAGCGCCGAACGCCCCTCGAAGTCGCGCAGATTGACGTCGTTGCCGAGCATGGCACCGACGATCGTCCCATTGCTCGACACGACAAGCACGACTTCCGGCTCGGGATTGTTCCAGGTCGATTTCGGATGCAGGCCGGCATCCATGCCCGTGCCGACCGAGGACATCGTCGGCGCCTTGGTGAACACTTCCGCATCGGGGCCGATGCCGACTTCGAGATACTGGCTCCAGGCGTTCTGGTCGATCAGCACCTGCTTCAGGTTCATCGCTTCCGGCGAGCCAGGCTTGAGCTTTGAGAGATCGTCGCCGACCAGCCGCACCACTTCCTTGCGGATGGCTTCCGCGGACGCCGGATTGCCGCGCGCCCTCTCCTCGATCACGCGCTCCAGCATCGAGATCGCAAAGGTGACGCCCGCCGCCTTCAGCACCTGCAAATCGAGCGGCGCCAACAGCCAGGGTTTTGACGTATCGCGTCGATCGGGTGGCGTGTTGGCCAAAATGCTTTCGAGGTCGCCGATCCGTTTGCCGGCGATGCCGCGCAACGTCTCCGCGGGGTTTTTCTCCTCGCAGAGCGCGCTGACGGTCGAGTACCCAGCGCTAACGTCGAAGACGCCATCGCTGCGAATGGCGGCCACCGCCGGGCCCGCGATGTCGGGCATCCAGACCCGCCCTACCAGCGCGCCGCTGGTGCCGTCGTCGGGAAGGACATCTTTTGCGGTCAGCGTGATCATCGTTTTCTCCCTTGTTCTTTGTCCGAAGCATACAGCATCCGGCAATATCGAGTCTCTCCGATCCGGGGCGCGGGTGGTTAATCGGTTCGGTATCCGGTAATGCAAGTCAGTAAGCTATATCGGCTATGTCCGGAATCGGGGAGTGCATGCGGCGGCGGGATTTCATTCAGATAGCGGCAGGTTCGGCAGCCGGCTGGCCGTTCGCAGTCCATGCACAACAACAGCCGAAATGGCGGGTCGGATACCTCGGCCCGTCAGACCTCACCCCCGCCGTTGCGGGCTATATCGCGGCGTTCCGGGATGGACTTGCGCCAGCCGGCTCCCAGGAAGCCGCCAACACCGAGATCGTGGTTCGCATCGCGGATAACCAGATCGACAGATTGCCCGCATTGGCGGCAGACTTGGCTGGACAAGGCGTCAAGGCCATCTTCGCGGTTGCTGCGCCGGCGATCCGCGCCGCGCGACAGATCATGCCGGCCATTCCCGTTGTGGTCATCGACCTGGAGTCGGATCCTGTCGCGAGTGGCTGGGCTGCGAGCCTCGCCCATCCCGGCGCCAACCTTACCGGCGTTTTCCTCGACCTGCCCGGCTTCAGCGCGAAGACTCTGCAACTGATCCGCGAAGCCGTGCCTGATTTCTCCAGGGTTGCGGTCCTGTGGCACCCGGCGAGCGGTGCCTTGCAACTAGAGACGGTGCGCAGCGCAGCCCTCGTCCTTAATCTGACGACGGAAGTGTTCGAGACCAGCCGTCCGGCCGATTATGATGACGCGTTTGCGGCCATGGTGAAGTCACACGCGCAGGGCCTTCTGATCCTTTCCTCGCCATTGTTCGGCGGCACCTTGCCACTGCTGGCGGAGCTAGCGCTGGGCCATCGCCTCCCCACCATCAGCCTGTTCCCCGCATTCGGCCGGAACGGGGGCCTGATAGGTTACGGCCCCGATCTGCAAAACTTGTTTGCGCAGGGCGGAGGCATGACCCGCAAGGTTTTGCAGGGTGCCGCAGTCGCCGATCTGCCGATCGAGCGACCGACGCGGTTCAAGCTTATCGCGAACCTCAAGACCGCGAGCGCGCTGGGTCTGACGTTGCCGACATCGATTTTGCTCAGCGCCGATGAGGTGATTGAGTGATGTTCTTGTCGTCCCGGCGACCCGTCTCCGCCAAGGCTTCGCCGGGGTTGTAGCATGAGGCCCGCCGAAGCTTTAGCGTAGGCGGCAGGCCGGGACCCATAATCCCGGTCATCTGTTGTTGGAAGAAGGCATCGAGCATTTGTGTATAACAATTACCGCCGCGGCGTATGGGTCCCGGCTTTCGCCGGGACGACAGCCAGGGACAGTTAGCGCCACGGCTCGACGATGATTTTCGTATGCACTTCCGGATTGGCCAGATCAGTGAACGCCTGCGCCACGCCGTCGATGCCGATGCGCGCCGTCACCAATGAGGCTGCATCGACTTCGCCTTCCGCGATCAGGCGCAGGGAATACGCGAACTCATCGGGCGTGTAGCCCAGCACATATTGGACGTTGAGCTCCTTCAAAATGCCGAGCATCGGTTCGGAGCGGTCATTCTCCATGCAGACGCCGACCACGACGATACGGGCGTCGCGCGGCGCGCCTTCGAATACCTGCTGGATCAAGCCGGGGATGCCGACGCACTCGAAGATCAACGCGGGTTTCAGCGCCGGCAACAGCGCTTGCAGCGGCGGCCGTGCGGCCTTTTCCTCGGGCGACATCGCGGCGTGCTCGGCCCAGGTCGCATAGGGTTGCGCGCGCGCAGGGTCGACGACGATGTCGGCGCCGAGCTTTTCGGCGAGTGCCCGCCGCGCCGGCGAATAATCCGCCGCCACGATCGGGTGCAATCCCTTGATCTTGAGGGCTGCGATCACGGCGAGACCCACCGGTCCGCAGCCGATCACCAGCGGCACCTCGCCTCCTCTGATGTTGGCCTTGGCAACGGCGTGGACGCCGACCGCCAACGGCTCGGTCAGTGCCGCATGCTCGGCTGCCAGGCCGTTCGGGACCTCGAGCAGCAAGGCTTCGCTGAGCAGCATGCGTTCGGCATACGCGCCGACATTGTCGTTGGAATAGCCGATGCCTTGCGGGCCTTCCGCCGTCAGCAGCGCCGGCAGCGAACACACGCGGGTGCCTGCCTTGAATTTTTGCGCGGTGCCCGGACCATAATCGAGCACCTCGCAGCAGAATTCATGGCCGAACACCACATCACGGGAAAGATCCATCGGCTTGCGACCGGGGAAATGTCGGGACAGTTCGACCATGCGATGGGCATGCTTGCGGGCGTGCAGGTCGGAACCGCAAATGCCGCAGGCCAGCGTCTTGACCAGCACCATGCCTGGTCCAGGCTTCGGCTCGGGCATCTCATCGACGACGATCTCGCCGTTCCGGAAGATTGCTGCGCGCATCGGCGTTCCCCTTTTCTTCGTTACTTTCTCATCTCCCACAGCCGGGCGGAGAAGGAAAGTACGAAAGAGGTAGCCCCCTCTCCCCGCTCTTCGCGGGGAGAGGGTTGGGGTGAGGGGCTCTATCCGCAGTTTCGATGTCGGCGGTCTGGAGTACGCGGTCTTCCTGGAGGCGCAAATGTGACTAGCACCGTGCCTCGCCCCTCACCCGGATTGCATCTGCGATGCAATCCGACCTCTCCCCGCAGAAGAGCGGGGCGAGGTAAGTCGTCACCAGGCGTAGCGGACGACGCCCTTGCCGGCGTAGGATTTGGTGACGTTCGAGAACTGGCCTTCGAAGGTGCCGGCGACCGAGAAGCCGTTCAGCCATTTCATCTCGACCGAGCCCGTGGCCAGCGCGGAATCGCGCGCCTGCGCCGCGCCGCCGACGACGAAGGAAGCACCCGGCAGCGTCTGGAACAGCGCCGTGACATTGCGGTCGGTATTGAAATCATGCGCCCAGGCCGCGCGGCCGCGCAGCGTCAGGACGCCATTCTCGACGGCGAACGATTTGTCACTGCGAAGGCCGAGTTCGGTTCGCGAAGCGGTGACGTTCTTGGCGGCATAGTTCAGCGCGAAATTGTTGCTGCCCGACACCACCTGCTCGGCATAGGCCGGCAGGCTGTAGGTGGTGAACTGCCCGGCGGCGTAGGGTGTGATGCCCATCCATGGCGTTGCGAAGCGGTAGCCGCCCTCGACGCGGCCCGACCAGGCGTTGGCCTTGAACTCGGCGCGCAGGCGGTCGACGCCGGCTACCGTCACGGTGCGGTCGGTGGTGACGTCCGCCGAACTCTCGTCCATTTTCGTTCGCCGACGTTCGCACGAGTTCAGTATTGTTCAATAAAATTAGGCGTTTCTTGTTATCGACGTTCGCCGCTCTCCATTCCCGACCGCCTCAAACCGTGCTAGGTTTGGGGACTAATTTGGGGACCGGCGGGAGGAAGCTATGGCGGGCAGATTGACGGCGCGGAAGGTCGACAACGGCAAAACCGGGCAAGTATAGCGATGGCGGCAATTTGTATTTGATTGTCTCTCGCACCGGCTCTCGCAAATGGGTCCTTCGTTTCACGTGGCGGGGGCAGAGCAAAGGAAATGGGACTTGGGACACCGGCCACGGTGTCCCTTGCCGACGCCCGCGAGAAGGCCGCTACGGCACGCCGGAAGATCGACCAAGGGCTGAACCCCATCGACGAGCGGAAACGCACCAGCGGCGTCCCCACGTTCGGCGAAATGGCCGATCAGGTGCGGGAGACCCTGTCGGCGGGTTTCCGGAATGAGACGCACAAGGCGCAGTGGAAATCGTCGCTAGCCACCTATGCAGCGCCGCTCCGCGACAAGCCGGTGGACACCATCACCACCGACGACGTGCTGGCGGTCCTGAAACCTATCTGGACGACAAAGCCCGAAACCGCATCGCGGCTGCGGGGCCGGATCGAAAAGGTGTTGGACGCCGCCAAGGCAAAGGGCTTCCGTGAGGGCGAGAACCCGGCCCGGTGGCGCGGCCATCTTGATCACCTGTTGCCCCGGCCATCGAAACTGGCGCGCGGGCATCACGCCGCCATGCCTTACGACGAAGTAGCTGCGTTTGTCGCGGACCTTCGGGGGCGCGAGGCGCTCGCCGCGCTGGCGCTGGAACTGTGCATCCTCACCGCCGCCCGCTCCGGTGAAATCCTTGGCATGCGCTGGGATGAAGTCGATCTCGACAAGAAAATCTGGTCGGTGCCCGCCCATCGCATGAAGGCGGGCCGCGAGCATCGGGTTCCATTGTCTCAACGCGCCACCGACATCCTTGTTAGACTAAGCGAGGGCCGTTCGGGCGATTTCGTATTTCCCGGCCAGCGCCGCGACAAACCGCTGTCGAACATGGCTATGGAAATGATGCTCCGCCGCATGAAGATCGAAAATGCCACCGTAGCATGGTTTCCGTTCCAGTTTCCGTGATTGGGCTGGAAACGAAACTGACTATCCGCGCGAGTTGATCGAAACCGCCCTCGCGCATGTCATTGGCGACAAGGCCGAACAGGCCTACCGCCGCAGCGACGCCCTGGAAAAGCGCCGCACGTTGATGGAGGCCTGGGCGTCCCACTGTTCTGGCCAGGACAACGTCGTTCCATTGATAAGGATGGACGCTGCGCGTCGTTGAACCAGCCCCGCTCGCTTGACTAAATCCCTGACGTTATGAATGCTGATGGTCACGCCCGTGGCCGTAGTCGGCCGCGCTTCCTGCGGAGGACCACAGATGTCAGCGACTAATTGTCCGAACATTAGCGCAGTGGAACAGCTCGATCAGGCCTTGCGCGATCTTGCGAAGTCACTTGGGGTCGATCCGGACGCACCGGATGTGGTGGTGCAGTTCGCCGCGGCATTGCTCCTAGCCATCCACCGCCTCGTGAGCCATGGGCAGTCCCAACCGACTAAAAGTCGGCGTAAACCGACCTGGCAAGGCCGGTCTCTACGAGGAACTGTACCGGGATGTTAATCAGACCAAGGCTCGCCTGAATTGTTCGATCACAGGCGCAATTGCAAGTCTCCGCGAAGACAGAAGCGGGCCATGGTGGAGCCACACGCAGCAGTCGCTAGAGCCGCGCTATCGTGAGGCCTCGCCGTCATGCCCGCGACGCCTTGCGTGATCAGCTGGCTCGGCTGCTAGGTCAGCAAGCCTCGCCCTCTCAACCTTGAAACGCCCATAGCCCGGCCGACGAATTTAAATTCGTCGCCCCCGGATCGTTGATTGTCGGCATCTCCGGCATGCAGTCTTGTGCACGTACAAGGCATTGCGAATGCTGATGGAGACGTCAATGAGCGGCGCATTTGAGAAGTATGGTCTCACAATCTACGAGGCCTGCACCTATTCGGGTATCGGGAAGACCAAGCTTTACGAGGCTATCGCCTCCGGCAAGCTAAAGGCCCACAAGGCTGGTAAACGAACCCTGATCCTCTCAGACGACCTGCGCGATTACCTCTCGTCGCTACCTTTGATGGTACGCGCCGCAGAGATGTCGTGATCGTCGGCGCGACGCTTCCTCCACTTACCCGACAAGATAAACGATCTGAAGACTGGATCGGCATCGGCGTGGGGGTGGGGTGCCGACCCGAAAACGGGGCCCCAGTCGCGGCGGTAACTGGGACCCCTCAAGCAGGCGGGCGCGCCAAACCATCAGGGCCCCACCCACCAAGAGAAAGGGGCCCCCGTAAGGCAAAGAGGGTATTCGTTCCAGCTAGGATCAAGAGACCCGCAATAAGAGGCGATGCGTCCGCGAAGGTCGCCCCGCGATCAAGCCGCCAGCGCGTCGCCGTGTTTAAACGCGGCCAATCCTGTTCGTGGACCGGCGTTGGCTTCGGTCGCCGCACGATGTCGAGGCCAAGGTGTTCACGCCGACACCTGGTGATCCCATCGACTTCGAGGCGACGGTCGAGAAGACCCTGCGCGAATGGCGCGACCGCGTCGCCTTGCAGCAGGTGTTGTTCGATCCGTTCCAGTTGGCGAGCGTGATGCAGCGTCTGACGCGGGAGCGGATGCCGGTCGAGGAGTATGCGCAAACCGTGCCAGCGTTGACGGCGACGACCTCGAACCTGTTCGACCTGATCAGTGCGAGGCAGCTGGTGCTGTATCCTGACGCAGGCATGCGGCTGGCGATCACGCACGCGATCATCACCGAGTTCTAACAGCTGGTGACGCATCTGCAGCGCTCTCTAGTTTGTAGTTCTGTCACAGCGGCAAACAGTCGCATGCGATAGGCCGATGCGGGGAGTGGGAAAGTAGATCTTCAACCCCGGGGGGACACATTCAAACCCCGGGGAG
Organism: uncultured Alphaproteobacteria bacterium; assembly: GCA_963802535.1. GTDB lineage: Bacteria > Pseudomonadota > Alphaproteobacteria > Rhizobiales > Xanthobacteraceae > Bradyrhizobium. Next base: position 697,419 of record CAWDJI010000004.1, read on the forward strand.
ACACATGCAAACCCTCTCCGACTAGTCGGACCATGTTTTAGCGACAGATTGAAACCCCTGACGACGAATTCAACTCCTTTCATCGAAGTGGAAAAATCAACGCGCACCAACGCTGCGCGTTGACTGCAGATTTTGCGCTTTACAATGGTTTGAAACTTCAGCTTCGTATTAGGAGTGACTTAAATTTCAGCGAAGCTCATGAGCGCGCATCGCCGATCAAACAGTCTCACGCGGATCGCTCGAGTGCTTCCGGGCCAGCAGCTTTTTTCAGTCGCGCAAGCAGCTGCGATTTTGGGACGCAGCACTCCAACGATTTATAGAGCGCTGTGCGCAGGCAAGATCAATATTGTTACGACGCCGCTTGGCCGAAGGATCGCACGCGGAGAAATCGAGCGACTGTTGGGATTTCGTCTAGAAGACGCAGCGCTCAGCTCGTTGCTTATAGAAGCCGCGGAAACCGGCGCCCGCAGTTCGCGCCCTGGCATTGGGGATCGCGGAGGAGACCCTACCGCGCTTGAGAGGGAATGAGGGTCATGGCGACAAAACGTAGCAAGACTCCTCAGCCGCCGCTCGGAAACTCGGCGGCGGACACCGGGCGTCTTGGGACCACCGCCATGGCAGACCGACAGCCTGAACCTCAACCGTCGTTCGAACCTTCGCGCTTTACGCCCAAGCATAACGGACATGACGACGCCGGCGTGGCCGGCGTGACCGCCAATGTCGGCGCGAATGGTCACGATGCCGGAAGGGCCGGCGGCAAAGCCAGCGGTGGCGCAGGTGAGCGAAGCGACACGATAAGTCCGGATGGTCGCGACTTCATCCGCACCGGGTTCGGTGCCGCTGCGGCACGGGCGCACGTCGAGTGGGGAAAGTTCAATGCAGACGGGAAGCTCGCCGGGCTCAAATGGGCGCACGCGAAATACGCGACGCCGAAGAACGACGATGCGGTGTTCGTGTCGAAGGCCACCTACCGGAATGGACTGGGTCGCAGCGACGCCAATATCGACAGGGTCTACCTCATCACGCTCGATGACATCGGATCCAAGATCGATCTCACGGAGACGACGGCGCTCTATAGGGCGGCCGGATTGCCGCCGACTGGACAACGGAGACTAGCAAGAGCAACTACCAGCTTGCGTGGGCCGTCGAGGGCGGCATGTCGCCTGCCCAATACAGGGCGGTGAAGAGGGCCATCAAGCGGCATACCGTATGGGGCAAGACCGATACCACTCGCGGCGTCGCAGCTGGTACGGCTACCCATGGGCGTAAACGGGAAGCCGGGGCCGAAGGCGGAGTGGCGTGTCAGGACGGAGGCGCTCGGCCGGCGCTATGCCTTGGAGGAACTGCAGCCTCTATTCGGCCCGTTCGACGCGGTGCCGGACGGGGTTCCGGATATGGACTCGACCCCCGGCGTAGCCACGAACACGTCGCTGGAAAGTTTGCGCGCGCCGTCCCTCCGACATGTGATCTTCGCCCTCATGGTCCTGCGCAACGACGGCACGTCGTGGTGGTGCGCGGAGTACGATGAATGGTTCGCCGTGTGCATGGCGATCAAGGGCGCGCTTGGCGAGGAAGGCCGTGCCGTCTGGCTGCGCTGGTGTGAGGCGCAGCCGCAGGAGAAGGCCGATCCGGATGAAAAGTGGGACAGCGTCGAGCCGCATACGCATGGGTGGCCCTCCCTCGAATACTGGATGCTCGCTGGCCGACCCGCAGCGTGCGGCGTGGCTCGCATTCAGGGATGGATGGGTGCCCGATGAAGCCGCGATGGTAGCCGCAGCGGCTGTCGTGTCGCCAGCGGAACTGTTGCAGGAGGCGATGGCGACAAGGATTTTCCACGATCACGGCCACCGGATTCGCTTCAATCTTGACCGGGGGCACTGGCACGAGTTCGACGGCAAGGCGTGGTTGCCGCGCGGACACCAGATGGCGTTCGAATTGGCGCGGAAATTGGTAGCCCAAACCCGAGCGTACGCGAATAAGAGCGACCGGGAGAAGATATCGAAGGCAGCCTTCTGCGGCGGCGTCGAAACCTTCTGCCGCAACGACAGCAGGTTGCTCGCCCACATGTCGGACTTCGACAAAGACCCATGGCTGCTCGGAGCGCCAAACGGGATCGTCGACCTGCGCACCGGGCAGTTCCGTTCGGCAAGGCCGGAAGACATGGTGTCGCGGCAGGTGCTGGTCGACCCGGCTGACACGGCGGACTGCCCAAAGTTCATGGTCTTTCTGGACGAGGTCACGCAGGGCGACAAGAAGATCATCCAGTTCTTGCAGGAATGGTTCGGCTACGGCCTGACCGGCAAGACTAGCGAGCAAATCTTCCTGTTCATTTACGGCCCCGGCGACAACGGCAAGGGCGTTCTCGTCGATACCATTGCGGCGATCATGAAGGACTATGCGGTGACGCCGGAGGCCGAGGTCTTCACACAAAGGAAGTATTCCGGACATCCGCAAGAGATCGCATCGCTTGCCGGGGCTCGGATGTGCTCGGTATCGGAAGTCGATGCAGGCGCGCAATGGAATATCCGGCTCCTAAAAGACGTGACCGGCGGTGGAAAGATTTCCGCGCACTTCATGCGGCAGAACCAGTTCGAGTTCTTTCCCGAATTCAAGCTCACCATCAGCGGCAACCACCAGCCGACGTTCCCGGGCGGCATTACCCCTGCTGTCCGGCGGCGATTCCACATGCTGAATTTCCTGTTCACGCCGAAGCACAAGAACAAGAACCTCAAGGATGAACTGCTGGCGGATGAGGCACCGGGCATCCTTCGCTGGATGATCGACGGGTGCCTCTTGTGGCAGAGGTGCGGCAAAAAGGGGTTCGTGATCCCCAAGAAGGTGCGGTCTGCCACCGATGCCTTCCTGCACGACGAGGATTTGCTCTCGCGTTGGATCGAGGCGGAGACCAGGAAGGTCCCCGGCGCTTCGACGCCGTCGCGGGAGGCGTTCCGGCGCTGGTGCGAATGGCGCAACGCTCAAGGCAACTCGAACCTGTTCGATACGAACAGGTCGTTCTCGCTGGAAATGCAGAACAAAGGTTGGGCCGCGACGCACACGAAAACAGGGAATGTGTTCGCAGACCTCGAACTCTTGAAGAGGGAGGACTCGTTTTGAACCCCCTTTCTAGCAAAGGTGAAGGATGGTGAAGGGTCTTCCGGGTACTCTCTACGAGCGCACTTGGCGTGGTCTGCCATGAGAGGGCCACTGCGGCGTGATGCATCCTCCCGAGCGTGTGTGCGCGCGTGCGCGAAACATAGATACGGAAGTCCCTTCACCATCCTTCACCCGGCAGGAGGACACCGTGCAGGGAACTTGCCTCACGCCCGTGCCGAGGACGGCCGTGCCGTGCCCGGCCGCCGCGTGTTGTCCTGCTCCACACCCAAATACCCAAAACTAGGAACGGGCGTGCCTAGTCACTAGGAACGAGCGTGCCGGAGATTTTTGCAAACTAGGAACGATCGTGCCCAAGGGGGTCCTATTCTCTTTTCTTGTTCTCTCACTTTAGTTCTCTAAGAATTTATAGGGGTAGCGTTGTGGGTAAGAGTTCAAGCTTCGAAAGCCGTCCGGCTAAACGTCGTCCTTCCCTTGGCCGTTCGAAGTCCGAGCGCGGACTTGATCAATTCGACACCCCACCAATCGCGCTCAAACCCCTGTTTGCGCATGAGCCCTTGCTGGCCGGCGTAACCATCGTCTGCGAACCGTTCTGCGGTCTGGGCAATCTGGTGATCGCCATGCGCGAGCGCGGCCTCACTGTCCACGCCAGCGACATTGTGAATCGCGGCTGTCCGGATTCGACCGTGCTCGATTTCCTCAAGATGACGGATCGGCCGCTGGACTGCGACGTCCTGCTGTCGAATCCGCCGTTCAGCATCGCAATGGAAATCATCGAACACGCATGGCGGCTTGGGTTTCGCCTGGTCATACTTCTCATGGAGCCGTCGTTTCTGTTCTCTGCGGACCGCTTCGAACGCATTCACCCGCGCGGCCACCTGCGCCGCATCTACCCCCTAGCCGAGCGTCTTAAGGACATGCATGATGCAAAACACATCGCCAACGGCGGCAAGAAGGGCAGCCAGCCCCGAATGCATTGCTGGTACGTGTTTGACCGCAACTACTGTGGTCACGCCACAACCATCCCAGTTTCGATCAACGATCCGACGGCGCGCATGCCGTGGCAGACCGCCCCGCGCTGTGAGCAGTGCGCCAAGCCTTACCGGCCGCAGCGATCGAGTTCGCGGTTCTGCTCGGAGAGATGTCGGCAGCGTGCCCATCGTAAGAGGGTTAGCGTGACAGCTAGCGTGACATCCGCACCAGTCGGCGGGCGAAGTATTCCGCTATGTTCGGCACGCCGACGTTCCGAGATTCACGGCGGAAGGCTGGGAGCCGTTGCCTGCCCTCGATGGCACGCACCACGGTGAGTATTCGGTGCTGATGCGACGAATCGAACAGGGATGAAGCCAACACCTGGAGAGGGGAAATACGTCAGGCCCTTCCTCTGCTAATACAGGGAAAATGCAGGCAAGGTGGTGGCGTCAATGGGTGACCAAGATGGAAGAACCGCAAGATAGCAGGTGGAAGAAAGGTCAGTCCGGCAATCCAAACGGAAGGGCCACCGGATCGCGCAACAGGGCGACCTTGGCAATCGAGGCGTTGCTTGAGGGCGAGGCTGAGGCCCTTACCCGGAAGGCTATCGAACTTGCAAAGGCCGGTGACATGCAGGCGCTGAGGCTCTGCATGGACAGGCTGGCACCGCCCCGCAAAGACAGCCCAGTGGCCTTTGACTTGCCGGTGATGAAATCGCTCAGCGACGCGGTTCCGGCCATGGGTGCCCTCGTCAAAGCGGTGGGACAGGGCGAGCTGACGCCGACGGAGGCCGGCGAGTTGACAAAAATGGTGCAGGCGTTCGCCAAGGTCATCGAGACGGCAGAGCTTGAAGAGCGCGTTCGAACTCTGGAAGAGACGATCAACAAATGACGCTGGAAAGCCGGCTATCAAAATTGGAGGCGTCGATCTTGCCCGAAGTCCGGCCGCCGAAGGTCGCGGTGATTAAGGATTACCGAGACGGCGAGGACATGGATGCGGCACGAGAACGCCACTTCGCAGCCCACCCCGAGGACCGGGGTGCTTCTCTCGTGGTTTTCCTTCGCAAGATGCTCGGTTGCGACGACGATCGGGGTGTTTGATAGGCCGCCGGGCGCTCATTACCCGGCGGCGCGATTTTGCCGACGCTGCAGCGGCCCGCGACGCCGCCTTGCGCCCCATTCTGGTATCGATGGCGGGCCAGTCTTCGCGTGCGATCGCGCAGGCGCTGACCGAGCAGGGCATCGAGCCGCCGCGCGGTGGCGAATGGTCCTATCAGACTGCGTTGAGGATGAAGGCTCGGCTCGGGTTGAAGAGCTGAAATCGCGACAGCCTCCAAGCTCAGTGTGCGATTAAAAACACCGGCCACCAAGTCGCGGCGGTCAGCAACGTCGAACGCAGAAAGGAGAGCGCACCTACCGTAACGCTCCAGGTCAATGGGGAAAAAACGGGTGATGTTACCGTGCCACAGGTCGCACAAAATCCTGAAATTAAGGCTGCCGTTTTGTCGCTCGATGCGGTAAAACTCGCTCTCGGCGGCAAGGCGTGGTTCCCATGAGGCTCGTGAATGTCGTTGGCTAAGTTCCGGATCGCCACCCGGCTGTTCGCCGTCGCAGCTTTGGCGGCGCTGACAGCCGGATGTTTCCAGCCGATGTATGCCGAACGTGCCGACGGCACGCCCGGCCTGCGCGAAAAGCTGATGGGCGTGGAAGTCCCGCCAGTCGACAAGCCCAACGCCTCCCGCGAAGCCCGCATTCAGGTCGAAATCCGCAACGCGCTGGCGTTCAAGCTCTACGGCAACGCCACCGGCATGCCGCCGACCCATCGGCTGGTGCTGCGGTTTAACAGCTCGCGCTCCACCCTGATTGTCGATCCGAACACCGCGTTGCCCTCCGGCGAAAACTACGGCATCGACGCGCAGTACAATCTGATCGACCTCGCCACCAACAAGTCGGTCATGACCGGCACCGCGTTCTCGCGGGTGTCCTATGACACTTTCCAAGGCCAGATACAGCGCTTCGCCAGCCAGCGTGCCTTCCGCGATGCCGAGGATCGCGCCGCCCAGGAGATCGCGGAAAACATCCAGACCCGGCTGGCGTCGTTCTTCGTCGCCGGAACCTGATCGCCAGGGATTGACCGGATCGCCGGAGAAACAATTGCTGATCGCTCGCCAGCGATTGCGCGCTTCCAACGGTGATCGAGTATCGTCTTCGCACAAGGTGCTTCGGCCCAATGCCTCGCGAGCCAGCCTGCACGCGCAACCCGGCTGCAAAAGTCCCTGTGCCGCAGGGGTTTCTTCAAGTGCGATGTATCCTTCCGAAGTATCGATTGCGAGACAGCGGCTTGGACGTTACGAGGTCCATCTCGACCGCAAGCTCGAGCGAATGCTCACCATGCTGCTGCGGCTCAAGGACCTGCGACGTTCTACCGTCGCGGGCTGATCCGTTTGGCAAAGCTGAGGTTCATCCGCTCGGCATCGCTCGCGCGGCAGGTCGGGCAACACGTAAAACTACGGCAGGCCCGCTCGCGGGGCTTGCAATCGGGGCGCTTCTGTTACATATTGATGCTGGTACGTATGTAGCAAAAGGCATCCGATGTCACCGCTGATCGCCTATTACCGGGTCTCGACCCAGAAGCAGGGCCGTTCCGGCCTCGGGCTGGAAGCGCAGCGCGCCGCCGTTGCCATGTTCGCCAAGGCCGAGGGCTTCGAGATTGCCGCCGAATTTACCGAGGTAGAGAGCGGCAAAGGTTCCGACGCGCTGGAACGCAGGCCACAACTGAAGGCCGCGCTGAAAGCAGCGAAAAAGGCCAAGTGTGAGGTCGCGGTGGCCAAGTTGGATCGCTTGTCACGCGATGTTGTATTCATCTCCAGCCTGATGGCGCAGCGCGTGCCGTTCATCGTCTGCGCACTGGGCAGGAACGTCGACCCGTTCACGCTGCACATCTATGCCGCACTCGCCGAACAGGAACGGCGAATGATCAGCCAGCGCACCCGCGCAGGCCTTGCGGCAGCCAAGGCCCGCGGCGTCAAGCTGGGCAATCCCGAGCTGGCGGCAAGGCAGGCGGCAGACGCCGCCGCCCGCGATGAGGCGCTGCGTCCTGTACTGGTATCGATGGCAGGCCAATCCTCGCGCGCTATTGCGCAAGCACTGACTGAGCAGGGCGTTGAGCCGCCACGCGGTGGTGCATGGTCCTACCAGACCGTGCTGCGCATGATGGCTCGCCTCGGGTTGAAGGGCTGAAATCACAAGCGGCATCAGCACCGTCAGCCTGTCCCTAGCCCCGGTCGAGCAGGGCGCTCCCGCCGACACGTGTCAGGTAGAGCTACTAGTTTCGTTTAGTAGTAGTCAGCTGGCTTGACACCGCACTTGACTTCCGCAACGCAACAATGTTGCGATGCGGGAGCTTAGTTTTTGGGGGCGGGTTCGATGAATGACGCTGTTGATCGAGTGATGACTTCCTATGAAAAGTTGCCCGCGATTGAGGGGTTGGCCCGTGAGGAAATCAGAGCGAAGGTGGGCCAGTATCTCGCAAACCTTTCATCCGCTGGTCACAGCGAGACCGAAGAACTCATCTATTACGGCCTAGCCTATCTGCGTATGCTTCACGAAGGTCCCGATCCTCGGTACACGGGCTGCTGAGATTGCACCGTTGTACGCGGTAGTTCAACTGATGGCATCGAGCCAGCAGCCGCGCCCATCTCGGGTCGATCCACGAGTGACGTGATCGGAGACTGAAGTTCAGGGCGGCCATTGTGCCGTCCTTTTCTTTTTGCCGCCCCCAGCGCAGCCTGCCGCGAGCGGCGTCGTCAGCGGTCTAGTTCCCCCAGGCCAGCGGCATTCATTAAGACGATTTGGCGCTGCATTCCGCCCAAGAACCGCAGGTAACCCTTCCGTTGAAATTTAGAAAGCACGCGCGACACCGTTTCGAGGGTGAGACCGAGATAGTCTGCAATATCGCGGCGGCTCATTGGCAGGGCTATGACACCTGCTCCTGTCAGGCGGTCATTCATCTCAAGGAGAAACGCTGCCACACGTTCTTGCGAGTTCTGGCGCCCCAAAAGGAGCATGTGGTTCTCGACATGCTGAAGATTGTCGGTCGTCATGGTTAGGAGACTTCGAACCATCACAGGATCGGTTTTGACCACGCGCTCTAGACTTTGGCGTTTAACAACGTAAGTGGTGGTCTTGACGATGGCTTCGGCTGTGAAACGATGGAAATCGCCATTTTCGAGGCCGAAGACATCGCCAGGCAAGTGAAATGCGCCGATCTGGCGGCGACCGTCAGACAACAGCTTGTGGGTTCGAACCGCGCCTTCAATTACCTCATAGATATAGTCTGCGGGTTCTGCTTGCCCGAAAATCTTGGTGCCCTCGCAGTATTCAAATTCGCTTGTACTGACGTTCGATTGAGACACGAGCTTACTAAGCATTTTATACCCCAATCGATTGCCCGAACCCCACGGCCTGCGCCAGACCGCCTCAATGATCTAGTAGCACAACTGTTCCCCCCGGTGTCGAACCCGACCCTACAGGTCGAACGACCGCGACTATAACACTCGACCCTGGGCTGGTGAAACCGCCTCTTGGTAGCCATTGACCGCGCGCTCGATTGCGTGGTCTCCGCGCGGATCTTGTTTCGCTGCGCTGCGGCAGTCGGGTTGCCGTGCAACCAGATAAGTGCGGTTGGTGCGGCGCATAGCCATCTATCGTCAAGCGCGGGGCTAATTGAACCTGAGCAACTTCACGGCGCGCTTCGATATCTCGGCTGGGTCTTTGAGGCCGGTTTCTCCGATCTCTAAGACCTTCTTTGCGATCATTGTGGTCAGGGGGTCGTTGCGATCCACAACATCAAGAGCACGCAGCGTCAATTCGTAAGCCGCGATCAGGTGGCCGGTCTTCCCTAAAGCGGTATTTCTTAGCAGGCGATAAATGTTCATCGGAACATGCTCGCGTCCCCACAATCAGCCGCTGCAACTTGCTCTGTACCGACAATATCGTGTCGAACTGGCATGACACCGTTGGTCGCCGCGTCAAAGCATTGGGTCAAAGTGAAGAACCAAAAACATCGGTAGTGAACAGTCGTTCACGTAGGTGAACGGGAGGTTTGATCTAGGTCAAGGGCGCGAAGCTCACGTCGAGGCTTCGTACAGACCCGCGGTTCGCTGGATGCGCAGGTGTCCGCGGCTTTCCTCTCTCAAAGAAGGAGGACGCTAATGTTGCGTCGAATTCTCATCGCATCGGCAGCCGCAGCCATGCTGCTGGTCACCTTCACTCCCGACGACGCCGATGCTCGCGGCGGCGGAGGTGGCGGCTATCGGGGCGGTGGCGGAGGCTACCGCGGCGGAGCGGTCGCAGTTCGAGGACCTCGCGGAGGCGGCGCTGTCGCAGTGCGCGGCGGGACGGCTATCGGGGCGGCTACGGCTATCGGGGCTACGGTGTCGGTGCGGCAGCGGTCGGTGCGGCCGCTGTTGGCGCGGCCGCAGTTGGCGCTGGTGCGTACCGCCGTAACTGCTACGACCCCTACGGCAACTGGATTTGCGCTGGATATCCGTACTGAGCGGCGCGACGCTGTTGGCCTATGGTGCTCGAAGCCGATGATGAAGTCATCGGCATAACGCACAATGATAAGTTAGCCAGTGACGTCGCCAGCGTGGCCAAAGGCTCATAGGTCGAGGGAGCATCGACACGTCGCGTCATGTCGCTGCGGGGGGCATAGCGGGCTTTGAATAAGACGCGCCGCAATTAGCATGAAAAATGACCAGAATGAGATTTTCTCATTCACTAAGGGAGCACAGCATGAGTGATCTTGTCGTAATTGCATTCCCAACCGAGGCAAAGGCGGAGGAAGTTCGTCAGAAGCTGCTGGCCATGCAGAAGGAGTATCTGATCGAACTCGGCGATGCGGTGGTCGCCGTGAAAGACAGCAAAGGACAAATCAAACTAAATCAACTGATCAACACCACGGCTGTCGGTGCGGTTTCTGGTGCCTTCTGGGGCTCGCTGATCGGCCTGATCTTTTTGATGCCGCTGGCTGGCGCTGCCCTTGGCGCAGCGTCCGGCACGCTCAGCGGATATTTGGCTGATATAGGCATCAACGACAAGTGGATGAAAGAGACCGCTGCCGCCGTTCAACCCGGAACCGCGGCGCTCTTCGTGCTGGTGCGCAAAGTCACGGCAGACAAGGTTCTTGACCGGCTAAAAGGCGAAGGCGGCACGGTGCTGAAGACTTCTCTCGACCACACTAAGGAAGCCGCGTTGCAAGCGGCTCTGGCGGAGGTCAAGGCGGCGGCACCGGCTGCCTCCTGATTTGCCGGGCGTTTGAAACGCGATGCCGGATCATTCAAGATGATCGGCGGCGCGTCAGTGCCGGTCCGGGAACGGCATGATCCAGATCAACGCGGCCGCTCGACTGCCGCGCATGGTGGTGCATGCGATTTGATCCGAGACAAGCGTCCATCATCACGGGGGATCGGCATGCGCTTCTTGGCAATAGCGGCGCTGAGCCTTATGCCCACTTCGGCTTTCGCCGTTCATGACTGCCGGGTCACCGGCCTGCCATCGGAGTTTGGCGTCGATATGACTGCGTATTTCGCCGTCAAGTCGGGCGAAACGTGCAATTTCCCGATCAGAATTCCGGGCATGATGAATAGTTCGGGCGTTTCCCAGCAGCCGGCGCATGGAACGCTAAGGCAGATCAACGTAACGACCTTCAGGTACAGCGCCGCACGCGGATACAAGGGCAGCGATACATTCGCGATCTATGGCGTAGGAAAAGGTCCGTACGGCTCCGGCAGGTCGGTCATGTCGGTGAACGCAACGATACAATAGCCTGATCCTCATGTGCGCCACTCCTCCTCGCGCTCCCGGCGCGCCGCCACGCTCGCCGGGTTCTTCGACTTGAGCCACGTCTTTGACGGGCCACTGCGGTACGGCGCATCCACCCGCTTCGACACGATGCCCTCCAGCCCCAATCGGCAGGCATGCGCCAACACGGATGCGCCGCTCCCCTTCAGATGCGCGCTGTACTGGATCGAGCTCCACCTTGTTCTCCCGATCAGCTTGATGAGCCGCCGCTTGCGCTCCATTAGCGGTAGATCGCGCAGGTCGCTGCCGCTCTGCTCAAGTAGGTCGAAGGCGACCAGCACCGCTTCGTTGCCCCGGCGTTGGCTCCGTAGTGCTTGGAAGTCCGGCGTCTGGTCGTCGCGAAAGATCACGACCTCGCCGTCGATCAGGAACGATTGCGCTTTGATGCGGAGCGCAGCATCAACGATGCCCGTGAAGCGGTCGGCCCAATCGTTGCCGTTGCGCGTGAAGCAGCGAACGCGCTCGCCATCCCGCCGCACCATCAGCCGGTAGCCGTCATGCTTGATTTCGTGAACCCAAAGCGGGCCGGAAGGCGGTCGGTCCTCTTTCGACGGCAGGCAGGGTTCGATGAAGCCGGACGGAAGCTGAAATATCATGGGCGGAAAGTTAGCAGGCCCCGAGCGCGTCGGCTGCTGTCTGGCTTTGCCTTGGGACGCTGTCCCTTAGCTGCCGTCACACGAAAAAGCCGCCCGAAGGCGACTTCCCAATTCAATCTTGATAATGCATCAGGCGAACCTAAATGCTGGCTTTGCCTTGCGTCGATACGCCATGAAGCCAACGCCAGCGAACCCGAGGATCATCATGGCCCAAGTGGACGGTTCGGGAACGGCACCAACAGTCACGTTTGCCGCAATATTGTAACCCCATTCATTAGGCCCATCGCCTACCGAACCGAAAAACGCCGCTTGGTAGCCACCGCTTCCATTTCCATAGAAACCGAACAGCGCGTTTTCTCCCCAGACTGGAGTGCCGGAAAGCGCGAATAAGAAGCCATTCGTCGAGATCGGCACTGCATTATCGAAACCAGAAATAGTGTGGCCACCCGTGGAGTGGAAACCGACGAAGCGGCCAAAGTTGGCGCCGGGGGTCGCTAGAGTAATGAGAGAGAGCGGCTGAGTTCCCCCGAAATTTACGTCATCAATCGTACCGGTGCCGCCTGTGGCAAATCCGCCGGAGACGTCGAGGGTAACGTGGGCGTGATAGGCGGCCCCCAGCGCGTCAAGCCCTGAAATGTCGTAAGTGACGGCACTTGCGTTCGCTCCGCCAACTGCGCCGAGCATGGCGCTCGTCACCGCAAAAACACATAACCAAGATTTAACGCTCACTAATTTTCTCCCAATTGTCACTAGCAAGAACTGGATCGCTCTCGCTCTCGCTCTCGCTGAACCATGTATCAGGGGACGGCGTAGCAACTTGTGAACGCCCGCCAAACATTTGCGATAAGTCGCCAATGCGATCTGACGAATGTGCGCAGCGCGTCATGGGTGCAGCCGGAGCATTAAATTCTACAATTCCTCAAATAATCAGAATTGCTCCATCGATCCGAAGCCGTAATCTCCGATCACGAAGCCATCATTCAATGAGCCGCAGCCCTAATGATCAGCCAGCACCAGCTAGACAACAATGAAGGCCAGCGAAGGGACGACGGGAAGCCCACCAAGAGCAGCCAGACAACAGCCAGACACGGGGCAACATTGGGGATGGACGGACCAAACAGCCCCAAAGGATGCAGCATGCAGAGGTTGGTGGGTCACCAGATGACCCGCGGGGCACATTTGAGGTTAGTCGTTCATACCTTGGACGCGGTTATTGAGCTGGACTGGAAATCATGAGCCGTGACTGACTGGATTAAGTTGGCTGCGTTCTCGTTACTAATTTCGACCGCCATCACCGCCGTGTTCGCCACCGCCGCCTTTGCAATCTGGTGGTGGTTCTTGCGATAGACTGTCAGCACTTCCGGTCAACCTTCACGCCAGCACCACCAGCGCCGCCGCGACCACTGCGAGAAGATCAGGCGGTCTCGCGTTCCAAGCGTCCACAACGCGCACCGTCTATCACTGCATCCGCCGCTAGCGCAGTTTTTCGACCATGCGTTCGAACGTGGCGAGGAACGCCGTCGCGTCAGGATAGTCGAGCGTCGGGCCACCACCAACCGCAAGCAAACTGCACCTGGAGCGCAGCGTCACGATGGCCGGGAAACGATCGTGGCACCATGAAAAGGCTCTTTGCTCCCATGACTACGTCTGAATGCATCGCGAGGAAGCTAGGCTTAAGTTCTCCATCCACGTCTTACGACGTAAAAGTGCAACATTAAGGGAGGGTAGTTCCTAGACCGTTTCAAGTCGATGAAGTTTCTTTTAGTGTTTCTCACGGGTTCGATTGGGTTGCCCGCTTATGCAGGAACGGTTTCTGGTGTCCCTATCATTGCAGATGCAGACACCGTCGAATTTTTACCGGGAACGAAAGATCGCCTCTAAGGCGATTGGGAGGCATCTTCCTCGCCAACGATCGTTTCGTATCTGCGAACCGCATCGCTCAGCGCGAGCCAAGCATGGCAGACCGTCATAATGGCGGTCGCTCGTCGCAGCGTGAGCTTGGCCTCCGCTGCAAGGGCTTGGCACTCATCGAGGTATGCCTTGCACTCTTCGAGAGAGATCATGACCTGGCCTCCGTCACCACCCGCTGCACAAAGCCGGTGCCTACACCAAGCTCGTGGCCAATTTTCAACATTCCCATACCGCCCTTGTGGAGCTGTTTGATACGTTTATGGTATGTGGGGGCGAGCGTCTCCCATCACAACGTGTTAGCCGATGAGGTTATTTCGGATGGAGTAACCAGCTTGCCTATGCTGTTGGACTTTCTAACCGTCTTTTTTATTGTAACTGGCTGCGCATTGCTCTGGCTGAACCTGCGGCGCAGACGGCCTCGCATCGTTGTAACGAAAACAGACGACGGGCATCAATCAGCGCCTGCCCGGCACATTTCGGATGATGCTGAAATCCGCGCCTTGCTTGCGGCGCTCAAACCTCCAGCACCAGAGGCCCAGTCCAACCCGGGAAAGCAGAAGACATCCCGCCGCAAGGCCGCGACTTCCGGGTTTGACCCGAACGAACTCGGCGTCCCATAACGGCCGAAATGTGGCGCTTGCTGTGCCCACTCGCCTATTTCTTTCCCCTTCTCCGCCCAGCTTAGAGCGCGTTTCGCATCCACGATTGCCGCGAGCGCCCTTAGTGCTGCAGAGAGGTCCGTTGCGTCCAGTGGAGCAAGCGTTGCGTACCGAATTGCCCTTTCAGCGCAAGCTACGCCGCATGCTTGTGGCTACCGCAATCGTTGGCCCCGGGGCGCTGACGCCCGAAATGAGTGCGGCCGAAGGCTTGCTTGATTTCTTTTTCGGTGGCGGCCAGAAGCAACAGCAGCAGACGTCGCCTTTCAACAACAATCCGCAATCACCACCGCCGCGGCCGGCCGTCGTAAGCGCGGGACCTGCCTTCTGCGTCCGCAGTTGCGACGGCAAATATTTTCCGCTGGTGCGCGGCGCGGCCTCGCCGGTGCAGATGTGCCAGGCCTTCTGTCCGGCAAGCCCGATCAAAGTTTTCTTCGGCTCCAGCATCGACAGAGCCTATGCCGCTACCGGCGAACGCTACGCCGATAGTGAAAACGCCTTTGCCTATCGGAAGGCGCTACGCGCCGATTGCACCTGCAACGGCCACAATCCCGCCGGTCTTGCGTCAGTCGATCTCGCGATGGACGGCTCGTTACGCTCGGGCGACACGGTCGCCACCGCTGACGGGCTCGTCGCCTATTCCGGCATAAGGGTTGGCAACGACCAGAACCCGGATTTCACGCCGCTTCCGGCGGCGACCATCGTGCCGAAGCCGGTGCGCGCGCGCGACTAGCGCGTAGGTGCGGATAAGAAGCGTAAGTCGAAATCAGCACGGCGGACGGTTCGTGCGATGCCGGTAGTTGCAACTGCCGTTGCCAGCCTCATCAATATGACCGTGACCGCTGTAACATCAGGAACGGTGCTGCTGTGTCTGTTCGCAGCTAAACGATTGCTCTGAACGCGAGGCGTTCCCGGCGCACCGCCTCGCTCGCCGGGTTCTTCGACTTGAGCCACATCTTGGACGGGCCGCCGCGATAGGGCGTTATCCGTCCGCATCGACACCGCGCTGTTATCGGTGTTAGCCGTGTTACTGCTGTCATCGCTGCTATCGGGGTTTGCTGTGTGGTCTTAGCGATCCTTAGCGCGATTTAATTCAATTGCCTGGAAAATTGCGACAACTGATCCAGATCAATCAACGACGGAGCTATGGCCTTTCGCTGCACCGATGACCCGCACCACCGCACTCATCTGGCTCACGCTGATGTGGACGGCCATCTCGGCTATTCTGATGGCTGCTTTCGTCGTGCTGTTCCAGTAAACCCACCGGGGCCAGTCATGGTGAGAAATCACGAAGTCCTCTGCAATCCGATCCCGGCCGCCGATGTGCCGGGCTTCAGGTTCACCCGGAATCAGAACGGCGTCATCGTCGCTCGTTGCACGACGTGCGGCATCGGGTTTGTTGTCCGCAAAGAAAGCGCCGAGAGAGTGCGATTTGCGCTGGGCGCACATCAGGATTGGGAGCACGGATCGCACTGAAGCCGTCATGCTTGATTTCGTGAACCCACAGCGGGCCAGACGGCGGTCGGGCCGCTTTCGACGGCAGGCAAGGTTCGATGAAACCGGAGGGAGAGGGATGGCGCACGATCATGGCTGGAGGTAAGGGCAGAGTGCGACGGGTACAACGTGCAGGAACGGCAAACCTCAAACGCTCCGCACAGGCTTGTTCTGGTGACCCACCAGCCGCTGCATGGCGCATGCTTGAGGACTGTTGTCAGCTTTAACCGACACATCCGACTGTTGCGTATTTGGCTTGTCGCCTAGCTGATCTTCGTTGGCGTCTCGCTGGCTTTTTTTGCTGATCATTTGTTACGACGGATTAGCCTGACTGGCGGCATCGGCAGCGGCGCGGCATCCCTAACCCAGACGACGGACCGCGATCAAGCGCACAGCATTCCTTTCAGGCGCATTGGCGCATGATAGCAATTGTTTGGCATGAATTCACAACGCCTTCGCTTCTACATCAAGGCGAGATGCCATCTGC
The DNA here is from genome assembly GCA_963802535.1 of uncultured Alphaproteobacteria bacterium. Classification (GTDB taxonomy): domain Bacteria; phylum Pseudomonadota; class Alphaproteobacteria; order Rhizobiales; family Xanthobacteraceae; genus Bradyrhizobium. Next base: position 713,509 of record CAWDJI010000004.1, read on the forward strand.
GGCAACGTGATCCACGACGAGGGCCGTCGTGGTCATGCTGCCGCCGCGTCCTCTTTGTCGGCCCCGCGCATCACGATCCTGAGCGCGTCATCCGGCAATGGCCGCTGCAATGCCTTGGCCTCGTCCCACGGCGCGCGCATCCACACGTCCCGCTCTTCGTCTGTCGTCAGGATCACCGGCATCGCCTTCGGGTGGATCGGCTCGACCACCGCGTTCGGCGATGTCGTCAAGCAACGGTTCTCGTCGCTGAGCTGCGCCCGCCAATGCCAGCCGCGCCAGCGTAATGATTATCGCTTTGTCCCCTCGACAACCCCGCCGGGCTCTTCGCTCAGCCAGCGATAAGTCATCCCGCCCAGCGCGCCGCCGATCAATGGAGCCAGCCAGAACGGCCAGAGCTGCGCCAGCGCCCAGCCGCCGACGAAGAGGGCCGGACCCGTGCTGCGCGCGGGATTGACCGAAGTATTGGTGACGGGAATGCTGACCAGATGGATCATCACCAGCGCGAGCCCGATGGCAAGCGGAGCGAAACCCGCAGGGGCCTTGCCGTGGGTGGAGCCCATGATAACAAACAGGAACATCGCCGTCATCACCACTTCCGTCAGCTGAAAGACAGGCCGTATCGTCCCCGGTCGCCGCATTGGGTCAAGGTCAAGAAGCGGCAGCATCCCGCAATGGAACGCGTTAGGGAGTCCTTCTCATGACCGTTTTCATCTACGTCGATACCAGCAAGCAGGTTGGCGACAAAGATCACCTGAAGGTCTTTGCCAACGAGGATGCAATGGAACGGTGGTTTGTCGAAAATGATCCGGAAGGCGTGGCGTTCGAGTATGAGGTTCTGGACTAAGTTCGGGCGTTGATGAAGGGTCCGGAGCTTGGACCGTCAACTGCCGCTACGGCTGGCCTTAACATTCGGCGCAGCGAGTAATCCTCACCTCCCGTGAACATGGCCAGCAGCCCCAAAACGAGCGCGAGAAGGATGAGAACCTTAGCCGTGGTGTCTGACATGAGCCACATCTGGTCACCTGACCTGTCTGGGCCCCCAACTTTGTATCCCGCCAGCGCCTTAACGTTTGATTAAATCAATTACCGCGTCGTTGGCCTCGACGTGATGGTGGCGGCTCATGTCGGGGCCATCCGCTTGCTGGCAAACCGATGCGCTGGAGACCTCCAGACAGCCCAAAGACCCGGAGGGCTGGGGGCTGGGTCCGGGCCTTTGAAACTCCGCTCGTCGGGTGGGTCAGGGATCAATCCGCCACCCGGTGAGACGCCGGTTTCACGCCAAGCATCTGCAGTGAGTCGGGTGACCGAATTGAGTCAACATGTCGAACAGTTCGCGGCGTGGCCGGGTCGTATCAACCCGTCGATCAACCGTACTTCTTCAGAAGCTCGCTGCGACGGGAGGCTTTTCTATCGCGGTCTGGCGTGGCTATCGAGCGAAGACCCACCAGATTGTAAAGGCGATTGCGGCGAAGACGGCGGTGAGGGCAATTGAAATAAACAGCGAAAGCGCAGCTTCCTTGATAACCAAATAAGACACGTTCTAAACTTCCGTTCGGCTTCATTGCCGAGTGCTGGTCTTGTCTAGATATTTTATCCGTCATGCTATGGCTGTTTGTGCAACGCGCTGCAGCGATTTTTCATAGTCGGTTAATCAACCACCGGGCTCACCGCCACTTCTCGCTGCTCTCCCGGCGCACCGCCCGCGAAGTCGCTTCCTGCCATCAAACAAGAAACATGACGTAGGAAATCAGCATGATGCTAATAGCAATGATCGCCATACCTGCCAATTCGATCAGGCTGAAAACTGGTCTTGGGTGAGATGCCATGCGCCACCTTTTTTTGGGCTTGACGTGCCGCGATCATGGTTAGGCAGTTCTAACTGGAAATCGATCCAGCGAGTGTTCAAAAGTGAACAGATGTCCGACAGTAAACGGCCCCGGTCTGCATGGAGTGAAACCGGGGCCGCCTCTGAGGTGGGTAACCGACTGGAACAGCTACCCGGACGCATCTGAACGCCGGACCGGCTGAGCGACAATTGTCTCGAAGCACGTTGTCCCAAGGTACAGGGTCACCGGGGTGGGTGGTGGTCATGGCTGGCGGTTCGTGGTGTACGGTTTATCGTCGCGTCCGCCCGCGTCGTGCTGCATCGTGCCGCCGACTTCGTTGCAATGTCTGCGAGGGCAGCTCGCCGAACGTCCGCCGGTAAGTCCCCGCAAACCGGCCCAGCTCTAGGAAGCCGTGCGCGCGGGCGAGGTTCGCAACCGTCGCACCGAGATCGGCCATCAACAGTGCAGCACGGACCTCGTCGAGCCGCTTGCGGCGCAGATAGGCAATCGGCGGAATGCTCAACACATCCATGAAGGCGCGGTGCAGGGTGCGTCGCGAAACGTCAAAGGTCTCGCATAGCTCGGCGATGTGGACTGGCCGGGAGCCCGCCGCGATCACGTAGCGGTCGATTCCGCGCACCAGTTCGCACTGCGCCGTCATGTAGACCCCAGCTGTTTGCGTCGCACCCGCCGCCAGCCTCGACGCCGAGCCATGGCAGCTGGGGGCTGGAGTCCAAGGTCGAACGTCGCGACTCGCGACGGGCCACTTGCTTTTAGCAAAGCCAATTGAGATGAGGACACTGTACCTTTCGACATTGTACCTCGGGACGCTGCGCTTCGGGACAATTGTCGCTGACTTGGTTCTTGCGGTGATCGCGGCAATCAGCACGTCACGAACGCCGGATGAAATCGCGCAGCACAGGCCGCTAACGGGCAGATCGAGAGTTCCATTGCCGCCTCGCTTGACATGGATCAAAGCCATCGTCCGACCGCCGGCAACGATGGCGCATTGCATTGACCCAAGACGGGTTCCGACATCGAGGTGGCCAGCTTGCCAGAGCGGAACCTTGTTCTTAGTCGTCGATGACGACGCCATGATGTTGAAGAGCGTAGCGCGACTGCTGCGGCAGTTGGGCTACGCAAGCGTGCTGTTTCCTTCGGCGGAAGCCTTCGCAAATCACAGCGATTTCGACGGGGTGATTTGCGTCCTTCTCGACATCAACTTGGGCGATGTTTCGGGTATCGAGGTGAGACGCCGTCTTAAAGAAGCAAACAATTCCGTGCCGGTCATCTACATCACCGGGAACGACAGCCCCGCCACTCGCGAGGCTGCGCTTCAATCCGGGTGTCTCGCCTATCTGACAAAGCCATTCTCGGCGAAGTCGTTGATGGAGCCGCTGCATAGGGCGGCGACGGGGTTGGCGTAGCACTCCTGCGTATCCGACGGCCGGCAGGAAAGACGCCGCGGCGCGGCGAGAGGAGCGGCGCCCCCCTTCGCAGCCGGTCAACGATTAGGCCAGCAGCACTAATATTGCGAACGCGATGACGATCGCCGCGACGAAGATCAGCGCCTGAGCATTCGACATGCGCCACATCGCACACCGCCAATGTCCCAGCCCCGACCCCGCCTCATTGCAGCTGAAACCGTCGCGACTACACGACGACACAGACAGCACGGTAGCGGCTCGCACGTCACCGCATCATCGTCACCATCACGACGCGCGACCGACACGCCAGCGTCGAGCCGCTATCTGTGCCGGTGATCACCGCAATCGCCAGATCCTGCTTGGTCAGCCGCGATGCGCTGGGGAATATCAATCCAACGTTCGAACACGACGCCAATATCGTCCCGATACCTCCAGAGCAGTCGGCATTTTCCAACTGTGAGAAAGTTGTCGAGCGTGATGTAGAAGTGTAGCGGAAGAAGGCCCAGTCCATCTGCATGCACTTGGGCGTTTGTTCGGCTAACGTCGTAAGCTACAATGCGCAATTCTCGACCACGATCGAAGAACAGCAGGCCATCTGTAGAATGTTTGATCATCGGCAGTCCAATCCGTACGTTGCCGCGCTGGCTTTGGTACTTTGAGGAACGACGTGATGCAGCGCCGACGATATCGCTGTGCAATTGTCTGGAAAATCGGGAACCCGATTTACAGTTAAATGGCCAATTTTAATAAAATGATTTGAAAGCGCCGACGCGCAACCATCGCCAGCCGTCGCGCGCATCTCTGGTGACCGTGGGCGGGTTTAGCGCCACTCCTCCTCGCGCTCCCGGCGCACCGCCTCGCTCGCCGGGTTCTTCAACTTCAGCCACATCTTCGAGGGTCCGCTGTGATAGAAATTATCCACGTGCTTCGACACGATGCCTTTCGGTGCCCCAATCTGGCAGACGTGATCGAAGATAGCCGGGCCGTCGCGCCGTGAGGTGATCGCCGTACTGGATTGATCCAGTCAACCATGCGCTTGGTCTTGCCGATCAGTCTGGCGCGCCGCCGCTTGGCCGTGAGATCAGCGGTCGCTCGCGCAGGTCGTCGCCGTCGTGCTCGATCAGGTCGAAGGCGATAAGTCATCACCTCGCCACCGCGGCTCCGGCTGCGCAGGGCGTTGAATTCAGAACTGCTCGTCGCTCGTCGCCGAGGATGATGGCCTCGCCGTGCGATCAGGAACGACGTCGCCTTGAGGCTGCTGGCGGCGTCAACGATGGCCGGAAAGCGGTCGGCCCAGTCGTGGCCGTTGCGCGTGAAGCAGCGGACGCGTGAGCCGTCCCGGCGCACCATGAGGCGGTAGCCGTCGTGCTTGATCTCGTGAACCCAGAGCGGGCCGGTTGGCGGCTTGGCTGCCTTTGTGGGTTGGCAGGGTGGGATGAAGCCTGTGGGGTGCGGCACCTAGCCGGTGCCTTACTAGGAATTATCGGGATCAGCGAGAGCCGCCTGCCGCAAGCGGCGACACAACTCGACCGACAAGCCCTCCTCACGTCCCATAAAAAGCCAGTCGGTTGTCAGTCCGGGCACTCTCGTGGCCAACGTAATCGCCGCGTCGCGCGGCAGCGGATAACCACTCTCGTAATTGCTGTACTGTTGCGGTGTCATATCCATGCGCCTAGCCCAAACCGACGAGCTATCGTCGCCTTGTGCTTTCCGCAGGAGCCGCAGCCGTTTTGCTATCGCGTTGTCTCTGCCGTCCTCGCCCTTTGCCATCGTTGTCCCTTTTTCTCACTTCGTCCAAAGTTAGCGTGATCGTGCTGGTGCTAACCAGTTCCCATCCGTGCCTGCGGAAATTTCGGCCGGACATCGGCACAGCGGCGACCGCAGACCTGACAGACGAACTTGTCCCCGAGTATACGATGCGACGATTTGCTGATTTGACAAGTCTTCGTTGCAGAGGAGACTATTATTTCGCAAGCCGTTTTCGACGGAACTGAAATGAGCGAGAACTGGCCACAATTGGGTTTCGCGGCGCCTTCTAACTGGAACCGAGGTAGACGGCAGTATGGATAACCGCGAAAAAGAACTAGTCCCGCAACCTTCCTCGAACAAAGACGTCAGCCTAAGAATTAAAGACTTGCCGAGTTTCTGCTCAGCCGCATTAAAGAACTGGACCGGCGCCTCGCCATATTGGATAGCGAGCGCGCGGAAAGTTCGGACTTTTCGAGAAGCGGCTCGACGGGGTTCGTCGCATGGACGACACCTGCGCTGTGGCAACGCTTGCCGCGATAACCGGGTGGTCGTGGCTGAAGATTGAAACTGTACCTCAGGACACTGTGCTTTAGGACAATCTGTCCCTGACTTGGCTCTTGAGTTTAAATGGCCGGGTATATTTCGCATACAGTTCCAGTCGAGTAGCTCCAATGAGTTTACCGGCCAACTTGGTATCGATGTCAGCCGAAGAACTGTGGGGAGATTTGCGAGGAGATTTCTAAACGCCTCGTGGCGAAAATGCTTGCTGAGAAGAAGATGCTCGAGCAGCGCCTTGTTAGTCTGCACCCTGCCACGGCCGATCACCTAAAGGCCCGTCGTCCCTATCCGCCGGTCCTTCCTAAGTTCGCAAATCCGGATGAACCGAGCCAGGTTTGGGCTGGACGCGGAAAGCAGCCACGATGGGTTATAGAAAAGCTCGCATCCGGACTCGCTCTTCAGGACCTGAGCATCGGGCGGGGGTCGACTGTCGCCATGCCCGAAGAGCCCTTCGGTGCCGAACGCCCTTAGGACGGGCCGTGGTGCGTTTTGACCTTTTGGCCGGAATAACGCATCCCGAGCATGCCTAAGTTGTGCGGAACTTCTTAAGACTTCGGCCTGATCTCCCCGCCGCGCTGGCGGCACTTGGTGCAGAAGAACTTCGGCTCGATGTCGGACAGTCGGACATCATCGGCCCAGCTGTCAGCATTGATCTCGATGTGATGGCCGCAGCTAATATTGCGACAATGGATCCGGATGTCGCGGGCGCCGGAGGCGCGCATCTCGCCGAATGTGATCTTTTGCGGGGTGGTCGTCATGCGGGGATCGTAGCTCGACCATCGTACCATTCAAAAAGAAAAAGCCGCCCGAAGGCGGCTCTCTGTCACTTGGCATCGGCTGGCTTGATCACGGCCAACACGATGAATATCGACAAACCCATAGCTAATTCGGATCGCGTCATCGGCGTTCCCGGTAATCGCCGCCATTCAAGTTGCCACCTAGTTTTCAGGTGCGGCCCAGCCTCGACTCACTTAGTTTTCCCCGTTCGTCCGCAACGTTGTCTACAGGGCAGAGCCATGGCTTCCTATCAGTCCGTCCCGCAGAGCGTTAATCACCTGACCGGCGCTGAACGCGCCGATCTAGTCGAGGTTTCGCGCAAGGTGAGGCCAAACGCCAGGCAGCGCCGGCAGTTTGCCGAACTCAGGCAGGCACGAGGTGAGCTTAACGCCGCAGCCGAACCCGTGGAGAGGCGCATCTCGGGGTGGTCGGCCTCGAAATGATGGACAGACTGTTGAGATCGGCCCTTACGGTGACAGCAAAAAGCCGTCACCGGGGTCGTCTCCGGCCGAGCATCCTAAACAAATCGACGTGGGGCGGGCAGGGAAGCCCGTGAGTGAGTCTTTTTGCCGGCCCGGCAAAATAAACGCACCAGTGACGCGCGCTGCCGGCCTGGCGGCCCGTACAGAGGCCTGGCCGGTCACGCTGCCGGCCGCCGACGAGTTGAAGCGGTTCGAGCGGGACGACGAGGGACGGGCAATTCCAAATCCGTCAACGGGATGGATTTGCTCGTCGGCGCCTTGGGCGCCAGGCGGATCACGGCATCAGCCTGAGCCTTGAACGCCCGTAGTCCATCCAGCCAGTGCAGATCGGGATGACTGACGAGCAGTCGGGCCTCGAGCACATCCAGGCCGGCGCGATAGGATTTCCACTCTTCCAGCAGTGCCAAAGGATCGGGCGGCACGATGAGCGCGGGCACCCACGGTGCCCGTTTCTTTTCCGAAGCCATCGACCCCACCCCCATTGCCCCGTCTGATATAGCACAGGCGGCTGAGATCCGGCCCATGCCTGTGCTGCCGCTTCCGCCGCCGCACGCTCGGCATCGTCGGCGGCGTGTCTCGGCTTAAGCGGCGGGATCGACGGCGGGTGCGATCACATCTCAATATCAGGCCTTAGGAGTGCACGAACCGACCATTTCATTTGTGGCTGGCTTTGTCGGACGCAGAAGCGTCCGTCTATGATCGGTATCCGTAAAACCCCCGAAGGTTTGCCCCCGCAACATTTTTGGAGGCTATCGGGGAAGCCGGGCTGGTAAATATAAAACCGCGTGTAAAACGGTTCGAGGGACACAACGAAATTCATCGACCTAATCCCGCGCGGGATCTTGCTGCTAAGGTCGATCAGACGATCGCCTGGCGAGCAGGCCAGCGCTATCACCAGTAACAGCTTCTCCATCGATGCCTCCCGAATGGCCGCAACCTATCGGCACTCGGTGCAAACAAAAAGCCGCCCGCAGGCGGCTTCTCAATTCAAACCTAAGTGATGGATCAGGCGGCCATCTGTGCTGCGGGCTTCGACTTCCGACGATACGTCATGAAGCTAGACGTGCAGATGACGCGCGAACTGTTGAGTACGCATCAGTGTCGGCAGAATTGAGGGCACGTCGCGCCGCCCTCGAATGTGATTTGGAGAAGCTCGCTGACATCCGCGGCAACGATGGGCTGCCCCGTCGCGGCCTCCTCCTGGATGCGGAAAACTGTTTCTACGATCGGGCGGAAAATCTTCGCGACCTCCTGGGAGCGCTTACCCATCGACGGCCGCTTGCGATGGCGTGGCAAAAACCACAGTTCCCAAAAAAGTATCGGGTGGGTTCACGGATGCTGAGCGCGCCACAATGCCGTCCAACGGCGAGCAAAATCACAAATCTAAAATGCGCGACGCAAATCGGGGGGGACCAGATGCGCCGTGAAGATCAGCCGATCAAACTCGACTCGGATGCCGTCGGTTTTTGTTTCCATTTTCAAATAGCGGCCGGCAAAGGCCGAAAAGCCTGCAGTGTGCAGGTTCAAGCGCCAAACTTCCAAGACGCCACGAGCATCTTCCGGCAAAACTGGCCATCGATCGAAGCGATGGCGCGCGAATCGTTGGCCTCGGCTGTCGACGGAGCCGAGATCAGGCTTTCGATGCCCTGACCTCGGCGCCGGCCGGGCGCTGATGCCGCTGGAGGTCGGAGGTGCACTACCCTTGATGGTGGCGCTGGCGGACTGATGCGCGTCGATCTCGCCAAGGCGCAGGCCGAACAGACAGCCCCGGCGGCGAAGGGGGACCGCGCGCGCCGGGGCCGGCTGGGAAGCGCCGAGGGGCGCGGCCCTGCGACGTTTCGGTTGCGAACGGATCACAGCCAGTTGGGGCGCGCTGTCCTCTTTTGCTCACTTGCCGCGAAAAGAAATTCGTCGACTACTGACGACGTCCCCGGCCGGCGGCTGCGCGCCGAACAGCTCACCGGCAAGTTCGACAGGCTAGGGCCTTGGCGCGGGCGGAGCGGGACAAGATACGGGGCAGCGTTTCTAGGCCGCGCGACGACGCAGTGGTCCGCAGCTTGTATAAAGTATTTTGCCGGAGGGACTGAAGTGAAAGTGAATTTGGACCGCTTTGCCGTCGTAACCTCGGTAATCGACGAGCACCCCGGGGTCGGTTAGAATCATATCGTCGAGACGGAAGGTTGAATGTATCCTTCGCTCCAGTTTTGGCACCCAGTAGGCCGCGATGGCTTCACGACCGGTCAGGCTGACGCGCTCGCAGTTGCACTCCAACGTCGCGCGCTCATCGTAGAGGTCGAGCAACGCGTCGAGTTTTCCCAAGCGGCACGCATCAAGCCAGTCTACGACGACGGCGAGAGGGTCGAACTTGTCCGGTGAAGTCGGCATAAGGTCCTAATGACGGGGATTATGGGCGCGTATCGCCATCCGATGGTTCGTTTCCCGCTGCCATTGCGCGCTCTACTTCGGCCGCTAGCGTATTTAAATGCACTGTGAGTTTCGCAAACAGTTCTAGCTTTTGCGGGTTGGTTGCCAGATCGCGGATCAACGCCGTTTCCGCCGCCGCCTTGCGAAGGGTTTCCAGTTGGCTTCGGTAGTCCTTCATCAACTCTCACCGAGTTTGTTCAAATCATCCACTTGCGTGAAGAAATCGCAGACCACAGGCACAGCGTCTTTGAGCCGGTGGCAACAGAAGCTGTCAACAGACGTTTTCGTGCTGTGATCGAACAGTTCCAGCCAAAACAGCGGCGCGCTATCAAGATCGACCGCCCGTCCCGCCAGCAGCCGGATCTCGTGGTTGCCAATCGAGGCGAGCGAAACCGATGGACTATCCTCGGGCATGGCGCAGAGCCTGACGTAAGCTTTTGCAATTTTCAATTCGGTCAGCATCCATGCGGACGTGTTACAATCTATCAAGGCTCAAGATCCTGAAAGGTGTTGTGGGTCGTTCCGAGCGCAATTGCAGCCGCTGCAATGCCGCAGCACGATTGTGCACTTCGATTGGCTGGAAGATCAGAAACGCGCTTGTTAGAACACGCCAATTATTTGGGAATTCGCGCCAGAATTGAAGGACCGGCAGCATGTCGCGTTGAGCCGGGTGATGGAGGCGTTCAGGTGTGCTGCTGAAAATATCAGTCGCTATTGCGTTCGAAAAATATTGTGTAAGAAGCGGCCTCACAAGAATCGGAGTTAATATGGCTAGAACTAAGAAAAAGATCGTCCGTCGCGAATGGAGCAATGACGACGTGCGACAACTCAAGACGATGGCGAAAGCTAAAGCGGGCGTCGCGAAAATATCGAAGTCACTAAAGAGAACTTCGGGCGCTACGAGCGTAATGGCAGCAAAGCTTGGTGTGTCGCTATCGATGCGCGCCTAACAGAACCAGACTGGCCCGCATTACATCCGTGCGTGGCCTCGGCGTTGATCCCGGCAATGGATCAGCACATCGCGGACGCCGGATTCGCGCAGCTCGCCGAAGGTGATTTTTGGCGGGTAGGTGGTCAAGGCTGGCGGTCGGTACTGGCCGGTTTAGGGTTATCTACATCTTCCCATGATCTTCCCAATCATCTCTTCTGGGAAGACGACAGATTCGAAATAGAATGTAAGTAGTTGATTTCGCTGGTGCCGGTTGAGAGGATTGAACTCCCGACCTTCGGTTTACAAAACCGCGGACCCGTCGTTTTCGATCAAGGGCTTGGCTCAGACTAAGCCGTTGAATTTACTAGAGTTGTTATCCCTTGGTATATCAAGGCATATCACGTAGTATAACAGGTCTGGCTGGACCCAAATTGCACCCAGAAAACCGGACCCCGACATGCCATCAAAGAAGCTCTCCGCCGCTCGCCATCCCGACACCTGCAGCCGGGCGACTGGTACGACCAGGGCGTTGCCGGCCTGATCCTGCGGGTCGGCAAGAAGCGCCGCACTTGGTACTATCGCTACCACGCCAACGGCGCCTATCAGCGCAAGCCGCTCGGCTACTTTCCCGGCGATGGGGCTGAGCGAGGCCCGTGACGCCGCGCGCCTGCTGATCGACCGCGCCGACAAGGGCATTCCGATCGAGGCACCGGCACCGCATCCACGGTCGTCCGACGTGCTCACGCTCGGCGGCCTGTTCGACCGCTACGAGACGCTGCGCACGAAGGAAGGCAAGCGGATCAAGACGCTGCCCGAGGCGATGCGCGCTGATGCGGCGGCGCTCGACGCCGTATCTGTCGCTGCCAGCCGCCGAGTTCTCGCAAGGCCGATCTGCGCGCCGCCCGTGACGCCATGGTCGAGGCCGACGCCATGATCGCGGGCAACCGCCTGTTGCAGCGGCTCGGCCCGGTGCTGAAATGGGCGGCGCAGGAAGATCTGATCCCGGTCAACTTCGTGCCCGACATCCGCAAGGCACCCGAGATCAAGCGCACCCGCAAGCTGACCGATGCCGAGATCAGGAGCGATCTGGCACGCCTGCGAGACGTCTCGACGGCCGCGAAGCGGCGACGAAAATTTCGGCCGCATGGTCCGCTTCCTGCTGGTCACGGCACAGCGGCGTGACGAGGCGGCGATCCTGCGGCATGGTCACATCCTCGACGGCGTCTGGCGGCAGACCGACAACAAGTCGAGCCGCCCGCATAGCCTCGAGGCTGCCGCCGCTGGCGACTGTCGCTGGTCGGGCAGGGCGCCGCTCGCGACTACGTCTTCGCCGGCACGTCGGCAAGATCTCCGGCTTCTCGAAATTGAAGATCGCGCTCGACGAGGCGAGCGGCGTCACCGACTGGCGGCTGCACGATCTGCGGCGGACCGCGGCGTCGAAGATGCAGGATCTCGGCATTCCGAACCACATCGTGCAGGCGGTCTTGAATCACGCGGTGCCCGGCGTCGGCGGCCACTATCTGCAAGCCGAAATGGAGAAGCAGAAGGCCGACGCGCTGACGACGTGGGCCGCGGCGCTGACCAAGATCGTCGGCGATCGCGGGTGACGGCATGACCGAGGATACCGACCTTCAAGCCTTGGTCACCATCCTGCAACACGCCATCGAGACGCACGAGCCGTCGGAGCCGTTGATCGGCATCTCTCCCGCCGTCGCCGAGGGTATCCTGACGATCCTGCGGGCGTTGCCGAAAAGCAGGCCGAAGGGGCGGCCGATGGAGTGGACATATTTCGACGAACAGCACGCGCTGGAGGCGCTGCTCGCGGACTGGGAGGTCAACGAACTCGCGCGTGAAATGGCTCGCCGTACCGGCCAAGAAGGAGACGCAGCGCGCGTCGGCGTCTGCAAGAGATGAAGCGCGACCTCCTGAAAAAGCCGAAGCCGATCAAGAAGAAAGCGACGACCGGGCACGCGACGCGCAGGGGGCGCAAAAACACCTGAAATTTGCGCTCTGCACAGCGGATTTTTCTGCTGATAGATGAGTGTCCTCCCGGAGTAACGAGAGGACACCTAATATTATGATTGACGACATTTCAGGCTACCGCTTTGAGGATCTGGTTGACGCCGGTATCCTCAAATCCCGCACCGACCTTGCGCGCAAACAGAATGAGACGGGCTTTCCGATGCCGGTGAAACTCGGCAAGCGGCAGGCATGGTTTCCGCGCGGCGAGGTTCATCTCTGGCTGAACAAGCGGATCGCCGAGCGCCCCGCCGCGACGCGTGAACAGGATCATCCGCCTGCCGTGAAGCCCGCCAAGCGTCGCGCGGTGGCGTGATGACGGCAAACAGCGACACTGCTTTCGACAACACCCACCAGAACGAAACCACACCCACTAAAAAGACCGGCCCCAACGGCCTGAAACCTACGAACAGAGCCAAGGCGAACGGCGGCCCAACCGGCACCAACGGCGCGGGTCGGCCAGTAGAGGCGACGCCGTCTGTCGGTAACGGGCACAACGTCGGGCACTCACAGCGAGACAGCTTGGCTTCGCTCCGCGAGGCCGCGCGAAAGCGCCGAGGTGCCGCATGAGCGACCATGCCGCACGCGAAAGGGTTTTCGATCTGACCCCGGAGATGCTGTTCCGGCTAAGCGACGGGACCGAGGTCGTCCGGCTCGATGTGCTGGAGCGCATGGTCAGAAGCGGGCCGATCACCGGCTACGCGCCATGGGCACCGGAGTCGAAGTCCGCCACCAGAGTGTGGGCCGCCATTGGCGCGTACGGGCTGGTTCTGTTCGACCGCAAGACCCGCATCGCCCACCACTACGCACATCAGGATCACAGCAAGCGCGCGGCGGCGCTCAAGTTGCTGAAGCCCCGCGGCCGCAGCGTCGACCCTGACGGCCACAGTAGCGGGCGTAGTAGCACCTGTTCGCGGACGAGGGCCGTATCATGAACCGAGCACAGCGGCGAAAGGCCGAGAGTGAATTCCGCCGCCGGCCGCCCGATCGGTACGGGTACATTGTCATTTCGAGCGATGATCTCGTCGCGCGCCCGCCGCCAGACATGGCCGAGGTGGTCAAGGCGGCCGGGGTAGATCCGAACATCCCGTTCAACGGTCTGCCGTCGCCGTGGAAGAAGGATGATGCCGCGTGGTTCGAGGCGCACCCGCAGCGCGCCCATCGCGTGCGCGATCGGTTTCCATACGAGCGGTTTAAAGGCGAACCATCCGATCTGCCGAACGTCGTGATCAGCAAAATCATCGTTCGTCAAATCCGGGCCGGCCTGCGCGTCAGGGCGGCGTTCATCGTGGAGGAATGCAGCGACCCGGACGCCATCGACGTGCTGCGGGAGATGCTCGACGTAGCCGAGCGTGAGGAGTCGGTCGCTCATGCGCTGTTCGATTCAACCCAAAACAACGGCCGGCTGGTCCAGATCCACGAGATCGTGGCGATGATCAAGCAATACGAATCCGCTGCCGCGCGCGCGATGAGCTGAAAGAGGACGCCCCGATGGACGACTTCACTAGAAATCCCGGTAAGGCCGGCGGCGCCGGCTCCGCAAAAAACGACGATGCTGCCGTGATCTTTCTCAGGCAGTTACGGCCGGCGGGGCCGTGGATGTTGCTCGCGATCGATCCCGAGAGCGGCAGGATAGAGGCGAAGACCATAGAGAACACCGATGGTGTCCGCAGCTTCGTCGCGAAGCACAACGGCACGAGAAATCTCTATTATTCGTTGAACCCAACGCGCACCCGCATGGGCAAGAAGGCCGCGAAGACCGACATCGCCAGGATCGAATACGTTCCGACCGATCTCGACCCAAAGCATGACGAGCCGCCCGAAGACGCGAAGAAGCGTTACCTCACCGAGATCGGGAAGTTCAAGAAGAAGCCGACGGCCGTCATCGACAGCGGCAACGGCTTAAACGTGATCTTCAAATTGGCGAAGCCGATCGAGCTGCCGGAACCCGTGATTGCCAAAGGCAGGAGGAGAGCCGAACGGCGAACCGCAGTCCGAGAGCCTCGTGTTCGATGACGAGACCCAGAAGGTGATCGCCGACATCGAGGGCCGCGCAGCGCAGTTGATGAAGGATCTCGGATCGGCCGCGGGAACGCAAAATGTCGATCGAATTTTGCGGCTTCCGGGCACCACCAATCTGCCGACCAAGAAGAAGCTTCGCGACGGCCGGGTGCCGTGTCAGGCCAAATTGATCAAGTTCGGCATCACGATATTCGAGCCGAAAGATTTTCCTGATCCAGTAGACCCAAAGGCTGAGCGCGCCAAAGCGAAGGCGAAGGCGCAGTCGTGGCGGTCGACAGCGGGCAAGAAAGAGCCGTCGAAGCGGCTGATCGATCTTCTGCTGGTGCGGGACAAAGGCGCAGGCGTGAAGTACACCGTCGGCGGATACGAATACGAAAGCCGCAGCGGACTGCTGTTCGGTTTCCTGCGGGGTTGCATTCAGGAAGGCATCTCGGAAGATGTCATCTTCGATTGCTGTATCGGCGATCTCTATGCAGGCAGTGCAATTTGGGAGCACTGCCACGACCAGGCGGCCGCGGGGACCGATCCGATCGACTACCTCCAACGGCAGCTTGAGCGCACCGAAGAGAAGTACGCTTCATCTGCCGTCGACGCCGAGATGATGCGACAGTAAGCGCTGCCGGTCTGGAGATACGGGCTGCTGTCGCTGATGGCGGAGCAGGCGGCGAAGATCCTGATCGAGGCGGGCGTTCCGTTCTATCAGCGTGGCGGACATCTGGTGCGGCCGATCCAGCTCGAAGCCAAATCGTTCTTCGAGAAGAAGCCGCAGATGATCTCGGCATTCGGGTCTCGGCGGCTCGACCGGATGGTCGAAGGCATTCGCAAACGCGAACAGACCGAAGACGACGACGACGCGATCAAGAAGATCAACGAAACGCATGCGCTCGTGCTCGCCGGCAACAAAGCCGTCGTCGTCTGATGAAATTCGATGAAGGCACGAACCATTCAGGTTGCTTCAGGTCAGCGCCTGTCAAGGCATGGTTTGGCAACGAGATAATAGGTACAGGGCTGGGCGCGATCCCGCTTGGCGATTACTGGCTTACCCACAAGGGCAGGCGCGAATATTCCGGCATCGAGTTCTCGCCGACAGGCTCACCGACGCACGCCGAGATGGACAACGGCGGCCGCGAGGCTTTGCTGCATCATCTGCTGCACTTCGATCGCAACCGGCCATTCAATGCCGGTGTTCTCTGCCGGCAAGACGGCTGAAGAGACGGAGAAGCGTCTTGGCGCCGCCGTCATACAGGGGCAGTCGCGGTCTCAGCCAGGTCGACGTTCGGACCATGCCCGAAGACGGCGGCATTGCTGGCGCAACGCAGATCGAATCGATGCTGCCGATCGAAGCATGGTGGCATCCAGATGCTTATCGACGGATCGCTGCCGCCGAAGCCGCAGAAATCAGGCGGACCTCGAGCGGATCTGCGATAAGAGGCTGCTGTTTGACCGCTACGCCGGCACGCGGCGGCGCAGGGGATCACATGGAAGGCGACCGAAACAAAGGTTGGCATGTTCCTCCACGACCTTCTCGGCGCGGTGCTCAAGAACCCGAAGTTAACCTTCGAGCAAACGGCGTCATTTCGATCGAGCTGCCGTCGCTGAAGGAGTGCCGGCAGATCTTCGACAAGAAGTTAGGCCAGTCCGCCGGATGGGGTGAAGGTTGGGAGGATGAGCGATTCGGCACTGCACGACACCCTCTACTTGGTTCTGACGTGACGCCGGCCAAGACCTGAGGTGGAGGTTTGCCGCGAGGTCTGCCCTGAGAGAAACCCTTGATTTTGTTAGTTCGGTCAAACCTGTCGTGACCTGTCAGACCTTGGAAACGTTAAAACAAATAGGAATAACACACAGGGTGTAGGGACTCATCCTCCCCCCTGACCCTATGGGCATACACCCCCGACACATACACTTTGCCCCAGTAACAATTTTGGCCCCGAAAAGGGCTGCCAGGCCTGCTCGGTCCGCCGAAATCCCAATGATTTCAGTCGGTTACGCTGGCAGACCATTTTGTTCGCGGCAGACCCTGTCGGCGCCCTTTCGGGCGTCCAATTTCTGCGCCGCCCTCTGATGTGGTCCGCCTTGAGGCCGGCCCTCGATCAGCCATTCGCCTGCGGGGCAATCCACATGGCGTAAATTTCCGGCGGACCTGTCGGCGTTTCCGACATGGTGTTGGTAACGTAGTCCATTCACCGGCGAAGGAAACCCCGCGTGCACGGCCGCTCGCAAAGCGAGGGCATGACGGGACATAAAACGCAGTTACCGCGCCTGATCAATGCCGGCGGCGCCCGTGCGCGGTCAAGGTGATCGCGGTCTGGGGTTCCTGAATGCCGCGGGACCGCACTCTCTTGAGCTTCTTAGCCGCGCGGTAGTGACACTATCCGTTTAGCCGAGGCCGTCGGCGAGGTCGCACCGCGAATCGCCGGCCGTGATGCGAAGTCTTACGAGCGTTAACTCGGAAACCGAATGCTGTGATGCTATTGCCCGCAGCGGTGGCGCGTCATGGTACAATTGGCAAGCATACCGCTGCGAAAAGGTTGCGTCATGAATTCACCCCGAGGCCGGCGAGATCCGCGAAACGGTCGCGTCTTCGGATTTCAGTCCGAGACGCAGCGCGAGAACTTCATGATCGGCCGCGCGCGGTTCTGCAATGGGCTGAACCGCGAGATGCCTCGCTGCTCGGCGATGAACCGTTTTGGCGAGCCCTGCAAGGCAGCCAGGATGCGCGGCAGATCGACCTGCTTCCGCCACAGCGGAGGCTGCAGGTAAACGGGCGCGGCTGGCAGCCGCGCACTTTCCGGAGATTTGGACCGCATCCAGCGCGCCGAGATGCGAGCCGAACGCAACCGGCTGCGCGCTCTTTGGCGCCGCGATCCGCGCGAGCCTGGCAGGACGATCATGCTGACATCGCCGATGAGGCGACCTGTCGAGCATGGGCAGCACGGCAAGGCGTTCAGCTCGATGTCCTCGACCGCGATCTGCCTGCGTTCGCTGATGCATGCCGATGGAATTGGGCGCGATGTCCCGCGGTCTGATCGGCGACGACGACGTGACCGCCAAGCTTGCCGCGACTGCGCGACCGGATTACGGAGGCAAGCCGTGCATTCGATCATTCGGGATGAGCGCGGCCGGCTCGTTCCGGTCGTGCGGCCGAAAATCTGGCAGGCGGCTCGGTGAAACGGAGCCGTGACCGGACCGACCGCATCGCGCGCGCTCGGAAACAGCGGAAGAAGCATGGCTGGCGACGACGCAGTGGATCAAGCGAGCTGGATCGCCGGGCCATTGCCGAGCTGGAGGCGACCGGCATCACGTGGCGTCCGTCGAACGCTGGCTCGACGCGCTGGACCCGCGCGAGGCCTTTGTGGCTCGGATGCTTGTGAAGCAGGTCTTGCAGACGCTGGCGGACGATAAGGCCGCGACCGGCGGAACGGTTCGAGGCCAGGCGAGAGCTGTACAGGCGGCTGATCGCCGCCGGCATTGTAGATTAAGGACTACGCGGCCGAGCCCGGTCAGTACACCCAGCGCTGCTATTGCAGTGCCCGCCAAATCGTCGCCTCACCGACCTCGTACTCGCGCGCCAATTCCGCCATCGTCTCGCCGGCAGCGTAACGCTCGGCGACGCGCCTGCGCTGGCCGGGATCGAGTGCAGTCGGCCGGCCGAATTGCTTGCCGTTGGCCTTGGCCCGCTCGATGCCTTCTTCGCAACGCTTGCGGATCAGGCCGCGCTCGAACTCGGCGATACCGCCCATGATGGTGAGCATTAACCTGCCAACCTCGGTGGTGGTGTCGCACCAGCTCTCGCCGAGCGAGACGAAGCCGCAGTTTTGCTCCTGAACCTCATGCAGAATGTTATGCAAATCCCGGCTTGATCGCGCCAGCCGATCCAGCTTGCTCACCACGATGGTGTCGCCGGGCACCAGCGTCCGCATCAGCTTGCTAAACTCCGGGCGATCCGTTGCCGACTTGCCTGATCGCTTCTCGCTGAAAATCCGCTCGCAGCCTGCAGCCTTGAGCGCCTCGACCTGGGCCGAATAGTCTTGGGTCTTAGAGCTTACCCGCGCATAGCCGTATCGCATCACATCCTCGTTTTGAAAATCTACTTTTCGGAATCTAAAAGATGCGAAGATTCAACGTCAATCAAAACCCTCCAAATAGTAGACGTTTTGAAAGTTAGAGACGGATCGTCTGCCCGCCCACTGCCGGAGCCGTTCACTGCGTGTAGTCAAGCTCTTCAGAACAGCCGCAGCGTGGCTTGGCTGGTCTGGGATCCGCGGCTCGACATGGAGACCACAGCACTTCTGACCCGCCCCCTGGCACCCCCCGATCGAACTGGCGCCAACGGACGCATAACCCCTCGCCAAAATTTTCGAGCTTTGAACTTATTATCGGTTGGTGAGGTCGACATTGCGTCACTTGCGATCTTCGATACTACCATTCCCCCGAAGTGTCTCATCGAGGAAATGCCGACCGTGAGCGAGCGTCGCATCGATGGCGGCGGCTGGATAGAGAGCTGCCATTCTGGGATGGCTGAAGAACTCGGGGACTTGTCGTTCTCCGCGCCCGCTCATCTTGTAGAAGATATCGATCGGCTCGATATCGTTGGCCGCATAGGCGAGTCGGATCAGACATTCATCCGCGCCTGACCGCACGCGTACACGGCAGCCTCGCGCGCCGCGTAGGCGCCGATGCGGTCGATGTGGGTCAGATGCTTTCCCGAAAGTGCGCCGTCGCCGATCGGCCCACGCGGGCCATAGGAATCCATCACTGGCTTCCGTCCGGTCTGCTCGTTGTCGCCGTCGCTTCGTTCGACCAGCGGACGTCGGGATGATCATAAACAGTGCAGGCGCGCTCTTTCGGTGACACTCATGGGATCAAATCTCCGCTAGAGCTGAAGGAATTGCGATCAAGAGCAGGTCCATGACCATGACGCTCACCGTATTTGATCCCCGCGCAGGACAACCCGTCACCATCACCGTGCCGGCGTACCGCCCGACCGCGTTTAGGTTCAAATATCCTGCTCGCGCTCGGTACCATGACATTGGCACAGGTCATGGCACCCGCCGCGGCGCAGGCGCAGTGCAATTCAAGTAGCAATCCGGCTCCGCCATCGCCGGTGGTGGCCAATTTTTCCACCTCCCCAGAGCTTCGGCAACACACTCACCATTGGAGCCGTATAACGTGACATCATTGGGCCTCGTCGGTTGCAACGGGGCGAATGGTGGTTCCGGTGAGTCCGGCAATCCCGGCAGTCCGGGGCAGCCGGGCGGCCAGATCAGCAGCACGAACAGCGCCCTGACGATCATTGGTGGCTTCAGCCCAGGTGGATTTGGAAGCGATAGCTTTGGTGCGCCAATCGTCAGCCGGGGTGGTAATGGCGGATCGGGCGGTGAGAGTGGCTACGTCAGTAATGACAATATCACTGGCGGCAATGGCGGCGCCGGTGGCGCTGGCGGCGATTTGACGGTGAGTTTCGTCAACGGCACTTTCGTGCCGGACCAGATCACCGGTCTGGCGACGTTCGGGCTCGCTCGCGAATTCGTTCGGAGGCCACGGCGGCGATGGCGGAACGAACGATCCCAGCTGGATTCTTTGAAAAGGTCGCGGGCAATGGCGGCGCGGGCGGCTCCGGCGGCTCGGTGACGCTCGTCGCCAGTGGTGCCATCGCGCGCGCTTTAAGGCGGTGTGGAAGTGCGCGTCGTTCGGGGGGGCTGGCGGCGCTGGCGCCGATTCATTAACTCACAGCGACATGGTAGACACGACCCAGGGCGGCGCCGGCGGTAACGGTGGGACGGGCGGCACGGCCTCCCTGCAGTGGTTGAGCGGCACGGTGCAAACAACGCGGTTCGGTTTGCGCGCCAGCGCCGGTGGCGGGATCGGTGGCAATGGTGGCAATGCCGGGAAGGCGCAGTGTATGGTCCCGTCCGGGGGCGATGGGGGTGCGGGAGGCAATGGCGGGACGGCCAGTGTGCTTCTCAGCGGCGGCGCGATCACGGTCACTCAGACTTCTCGAATAGGCCGTGTCACGGGAATCTATGTCGATGCAAATGGCGGCGACGGCGGTGCTGGCGGGGTGGCCGGCACGGGAATTACCACGCTGGCCGGCAGTGGCGGCAATGGCGGGAGTGGCGGAACCGCCAGCGCCACCATCTTGGGCACGGTGATTTTGAATGGGTCAGCTGGCGTCGGTCAGACAAGTGGGCAGGCGGTCCTGGTCCAGGCCAATGGCGGCGGCGGCGGCGCAAGGCGGGGACAGCCGGCGCGGGGATCGGCCAGGCCGGTGGCGGCGGGTTTGCGGGCGCCGGCGGTAGCGCGACCCTGACCCTCGGCAGCGCGACAACTCCCGGCATTCTCAAGGCGTCCGGCAATTTCGGGCATGGCGCCGTCGTGCAGAGCGTCGGCGGTGGCGGCGGCAATGGCGGCTCGGCCGGTTTCTTCGGGACCGGTGGTGCCGGCGCAGCCGGCGGCGATGGCGGTCAGGTCACGGTCAATGCGCCCAAGGCTTCGACGGTTGCGACATCGGTGTTCGTGACGGGCACGAATTCGATTGCGCTGCTGGCGCAAAGCGTCGGTGGCGGCGGCGGGGTGGGAGGAGACGCCACCGGTCTGGCCATCGGCGGCGGCGTTGCAATCGGCGGCAATGGTGGGCTGGGCGGCAATGGCGGCCCGGTCACGCTGAACCTGGCGGAGAGCGTGTTCGCTTCGACCAACGCAACCGCTCGGCGGCGCGGGTGTCCTGGCGCAGAGCATCGGCGGTTCGGGCGGCGCCGGCGGCAGTGCGACCCTGAAGGGCACCGGACTGTTGTTGCTGACGATCGGCGGCGACGCGGGCGGGGGTGGCGTTGGCGGCCCGGTGAATGTCAGCAACTCGGGATTGATCACCAGCTACGGTGATCACGCTGCCGGGGTCCAGGCCCAATCCATTGGCGGCGGCGGCGGCAAGGGTGGTGCGGCGGTCGCGTTCAACGTTGGCAGCGTCATTCCGACCGCGTCGGTCGCGGTCGGCGGCCGAGGCGGGGGCGGTGGCGCGGGAGGCAATGTTTCCGTCACCAACACGGGGCAAGTCACGACCTATGGGGCGGACGCCTACGGCGTCAATATTCACAGCATCGGCGGTGGCGGCGGCAATGGCGGAATCGCGGCGGCGCGCGCGGTCAACATTTCGGGCGACCCGGAGATCCCGGCCATCTCGCTCTCGGCCTCGATCGGCGGCAAGGGCGGCTCCGGCAACACCGCCGGCACGCGTCGGGCTCGTCAATTCGGGGCTGATCACCACAGCCGGCGATGGCGCGATCGGGGTCATGGCGCAGTCGATCGGTGGTGGCGGCGGCAATGGGGGTGACAGCACGGCGGCGTCTTATTCGGCCGGTCCGAAGGACGGCGTCGCCATATCGCTCGCAGTGGCGGTCGGCGGCGCCGGCGGTACCGGCGGCACGGGTGGCGCCGTCACCATCAACAACAAAGGGCTGGTGGCGACCCTTGGCCAGGATGCCTTTGGGGTGTTCGCGCAGAGTGTCGGCGGCGGCGGCGGCATGGGCGGCGCCGGCGATGCCAGCGCATCGGCCAACAATGCGAAGAGCAGCTTCGGGGCGTCGCTGGCGATCGGAGGCAGGGGCGGCACGGGCGGTGATGCGGGCGTTGTCAGCTTGACCAACAGTGGAGCCATCACCACGCGGGGCGACGGGGCCGATGCGGTGTTCGCACAGAGCGTTGGCGGGGGTGGCGGTGTTGGGGCGGCGGCGTCGCCACCGCAAATGGCGGCAAGCTGAGCATCGCGGTCGCGGTTGGCGGCAGCGGCGGCGCGGGCGGAGACGGCAACACCGCAACAGTAACGAACAGCGGCAGCATCGTGACGCGCGGCACCGACTCCATCGGGATCTCGGTCCAGAGCATCGGCGGCGGCGGCGGCAAGGCCGGCAAGGGCGGCGCGACAGCGGGCGGGACCAATCCCGTGTCGAACGCAACATCCCTGTTCGACATATTGGCGGGCGGCCTGAACTTCGGTCAAACTGTCACGGACCTTGGCGATGGCGTTCTCCAAATCGGACAGATCGGCCAGGAAATTCAGGCAACATTCGACGAGCTGAACGGCATCTTCTCGCAGCCCCAGGCCGACCCGTCCAAGAAAATATCGGTAACAGCCCGAATATCAACGTTGCGGTTTCGGTCGGGGGCACAGGCGGCGCTGCCGGCAATGGCGGTGCGGCGAACGCAACCAACACCGGATCGATCGCGACATACGGGGCCCAATCCGACGGCATCTATGCCCAAAGCGTCGGCGGCGGTGGCGGCAGCGGCGGCGCCGCGAGTTCGACCGACAAGGCACCTAACGACACGCCGGTCCAGGCCTCGCTTGCGGTGGGCGGTCAGGGCGGCGCCGGCGGCGCCGGCGGCCCCGTCACCGTCACCAACGGCATCGGCGGCACGATCTTGACGCAAGGCGTCGCGGCATTCGGCATCTTCGCGCAGAGCGTCGGGGGCGGCGGCGGCGAGGGATCGCTCGCCGGCACGGTCAACGGTTCGCTGCAGAGCCTTGGCATGGGCATTGGCGGCAATGGTGGTGGTGGAGGTGACGGCGGTGTTGTCACCGTCACCACCGGGGATGGCGCAAACGGCAGCACCATCACCACGACCGGCAAGCACGGCATCGCCATCTTCGCGCAGAGCGTCGGCGGCGGCGGCGGCCTGGTCCGCACAATGACCACCGACGAAACGTTCGACCCCTCCAAGATCATCATCAATCCGCAGGGGCGGCTTGCCGACGTTCACGGATTTTCGCTGAACATCGGCGGTCCGAACGGCAGTTCTGGCGCGGGCGGCAATGTCAACGTTTTTGCCAGCGGCCCGATCACAACCTCTGGCCTCGATGCACACGCCATCCTGGCGCAATCGATCGGTGCTGGCGGCGGCATGGCGGTTGGTGGACAGTTCGCCCTCTCCCGCAGAACCGCGGCAGCCGGGGGCGCTGAGCGGCGACGGCGGGACCGTCAAGATCGAACTGCAGCCCGGCGCAAAAATATCCACAAGCGGTGCTGGCGCTTATGGGATCCTGGCTCAGAGCATCGGCGGCGGTGGCGGTGCCGTTGGGGATTTCTCACACGCCCCAGATTTCTATGGGACCGTCACCGAAGGCCTTTGTCCGCGCGGCTCCGGCAACGGAGGCGTCGTGTCCATCACCGCCAACAGTGCGTCTGTCCATACCACCGGTTCCTATGCGCCGGCGATTTTTGCGCAAAGCATCGGGGGCGGCGGCGGCCTGATAAATTTAGCTCGCACCAGGTGGTGAGTGATGTTCAGGCGCGGGGTACTGCCGGGGGTACCGGCACCGGCGGCCCGGTAAACATAAACCTCGTCAATAGTCAGGTCGTTGCCGACGGGGTGGGTTCGGCGGGAATTCTCGCCCAAAGCGACGGTACGGCTAAAAACCCGATCGTTATTTCGATCGACCCGACATCGCTGGTCCAGGGCGGCCTGACCGATCCCAAATTTCAGTCGGTGGCCCCAAACGAGCGTGATGTCGCGGCAATCCGGCTGTTGGGCGGTACGGCAAACAAGATCCTGAACGACGGTATAATCCGTGGTGATGCGGCGTCCGGAGGAACCGCGATCCTTGCCGACAGCTCAGCGAGTAACAACACCATCAACAAGGGGACGATCTTCGGCAATATCATTCTGGATGGAGCAGGAAATGTCGTCACCAACCTGGCAGGCGGCGTCATCTCCGCGCCGACGACTCTCAACCTGAGTGGCGGCGTGTTTCAAAACGCCGGCACGTTGCACGTCGGCGGCATCGGCACGATCGGCACAACCACGCTGACGGGCGATCTCGTGCAATCGTCAACCGGCAGCGTGCACATCGACATCGACCCCGCCCGTGGACGGGCTGACCTGCTCCAGATCTCCGGACGAGCGGCGCTGGATGGCGCGATCGTGGTGAACCCGATCAGCGTGCATAAGGGGACGAGCGGGCCGGTCATTACGGCAGCAGGTGGCCTCACCGTCACTCCCGTGCTCCAAGGCACGACAGGTTTGGTTTTCACCCACACCCCGCTTGTGCTCGGCAACAGCCTTTTCATCGCGACCGACGCCGACTTCAAGGGCAATGATCTAAGCAAGTCCGCAAACCAGCGCAGCGTCGCAGGCCACCTTCAGCGGATCTGGGACAGCGGCGCGCCGGGTTTCGACCAGGGCTTCTTCAGTCTCTCCCGTTTATCCAGTGTCCGCGCCTACACGCAGGCGCTGGACAGTTTTTCAGGCGAGGTGCACGCCTCGACCGCGGGCGTTTTGGTGGACGAGAGCCGCTATATGCGCTCCGCGGTGCTCGGCCGGCTGCGCCAGGCTTCCTATGGCGGCTACACCGGCATGGCGCCGCTCGCGTTCGGCGGGCCGCTGGCCTTCGCGGACGGCGAGGAACTTTCCGCGCTTGCCTACGCCAAGTCCCCGGTCGTGAAGGCGCCGCTGGTGGCGCCGGCGCCGACCTCCGACGTCGTGTTCTGGACGCAGGGCTTTGGCGCCTCTGGCCGCTTCAACGGCGACGGCAATGCCGCGAGCGTACAGCGCGATCTCGCGGGCTTCATCACCGGCTTCGACACCCGCGTCGGCGCGAGCGGTCGCGCGGGGATTGCGGCCGGCTACACCGGCTCGCGCAACAATCTTGATGGCCGCGGCATCGCGAACGTCGAGACCAGCCATGTCGCAGGCTATGGCAGCTGGGGCGTTGGCGCGCTCAACCTGCGCGGGGGCGTCGCTTACGCGTTCAATGCGATCGACACCAACCGCACCATCGCGTTCCCCGGCTTCTTCGATCGCGCGACCGCACGCTATGACGGCGGCACCGGACAGATCTTCGGCGAGATCGGCTACGGCTTCGCGTTCGGCAAGGTGGCGGTCGAGCCATTCGCCGGCGGGGCGTGGGTTCGGCTCGACACCGGCGCAGCGGCTGAACGCGCCACAATCGCGGGACTGAATATTGCGGCGAACAATTTCGAGGTAGGTTATTCGACGCTCGGGATCCGCGCCGCCAACATGATCCCGATCGGCGACGGCATGGTGCTGATCCCGCGCGCCTCTGCCGCATGGCAGCACGCGTTCAACAGCGTGACGCCGGCCGCGGCGCTTGCGTTCCAGCTCGCGCCTGCGTCGCCGTTCGTGGTCGCCGGCGTTCCGATCGCGCGCGACAGCCTGCTGGCCGAAGTAGGGGTCGATCTCGCGATCGGCCGCAACGCCACGCTCGGCCTGTCCTACGTCGGTCAGATCGCCAGCAACGTCCAGGACCACGCCGCCAAGGGCAAGTTCTCCTGGAGGTTTTGATCCACCATGCAGCCGAGTCGTCTGTGGACAGGCTCCTCCGCCGGCGCGAGAGCCGTGCCAACTCCGGCAATTGCGTTGAACGGCAGCCATAGGCGGCCAGTGTCGCTCCTTTACCCGCATTGCTCAATCGAGGCTGCGACGGCTCCCACCGGCGTAGACAAAATCGCTCTCGTCTGGCTGCTCAGCTTTAAGCGTGCGGCCGGCGCAACGGCCAAGCGTCTCCCGGTCAACGTGAATGAGGGTCACATTCCCGGCCTGGCCTCTATCCTGCAAGCACAAGGTCGCTTGCCTTTTCGGCTACTGCCGTTACGGCGGCGTTGATCATTGCAGCCGGAATGCCTGGCAGCACCGAGGCGTCAATGACACGCAAACCCGCAATGCCTTTAACGCGCAGGGCTTCATCAACGACGGGCCCGATGCGGCAGGTGCCGACGGGATGGTGGAAGGAATTCGCCGCGCGACGAATGAAATCGTGCTGAGTGGCAATGTTTGCCCAGCCGGGGCCCGGGTAGATTTCCTCCGCTCGCCATTCGGCAAAGGCGGTGCCGGCGCCGATGTCGCGGGCGAGAGCAACGCCGTCCGCAAGGACAGCGAGATCCGCAGTTTCTGAGAGGTAGTTGGGATCGATGAGGGCTGGAGCACGCGGGTTGTCGGAGGCAAGTGTCACGCTGCCCCGGCTGCGAGGCCGCATCAGGCAGGGCACGAGGACGTACGCCGGTGAAGCAAGCGGGCCTACAGTAGGCAAGACGAACGGCAGCGAGACGCACATCACCAGGAGTTCTGGGCTCGCGTCAGACGCGCCTTGCGGCACGTAGAGGAGAGCATCAGCGTGATTGTAGCGAGAGCGAGGCACCTCGCGTCGCGCCTTGTAGCCCACGCCCGCAACGAGCAGATGATCTTCGAGATGACGACCGACGTCCGGCAGATCGATGGCGACGGGGATGCCGAGAGGTCGAAGGTGGTCAGCAGAGCCGATGCCCGACAACATCAAGAGGCGCGGGGAATCAACGGCCCCAGCGCAGAGCAAGACCTCAATGTCGGGCCGTACGACACGATTGGAAATCCGCAGTCCGATACACCGTTGGTTCTCGATGATCAGACCGAGCACCTCTGTGCCAACCAGCAGATCCACGGTCACGCCGTCGAGGCTTGCAAGGTAGGCGGTCGAGGCATCGTCTCGAAGGTGCCCTTTGATGCTGAGCTGGTTCCACCCGACACCAGTGGGATTTGCTCCTCCAAGATCAGGCGCTGCCGGGAATCCGAGGTCCTGCGCCGCTGTCATGAAGGCCGATGCGACAGGATTGCGGTCCGTCACATCCGCCAGCGAGAGCACGTGCAGCGGACCATCGCCGCCGTGCCAGGCGCTGGGGCCACCGGAAAACGTTTCGGCGCGCTTGAAATATGGCAGAAGGTCCGAGTAACGCCATCCCTCGGGCCAGCGATCGTACGCGGCCGGATGGCCGCGCTGATAGGCGAGGGCGTTGATAGCGCTCGAACCTCCCACCACTTTGCCGCGCGGATACGGAACGACACGCCCAGCGAGCCCCGCCTGTGGGATCGTCGAATATCGCCAGTCCACTTGGCTGCCCTGAAGCTCAGGCCAGTCCGGCGGATTGGCAATGGCGGCTAGATTCGCCGGGCCACCGGCCTCGATCAGAAGCACTCTCCGCGCGGCCCGGCCAAGCCGGTGCGCCAACACGCAACCTGCCGAACCCGCACCAATAATGACATAGTCGTAGGCTGCGCTGAGCTGGTCAGGTGAAACAAGGGTACGCACCCCAGGTGCGGCCACGCTGGGCCGGGCGAGGCCGGACAAGGCAACGCTACAGCCGATAGCAGCTCCCAGTGCCTTGCGTCGATCGAGCCTGAGCCCGAAGCCGCCGTCATGGATATTCGCTGTTGGCGAAGCAACAACCCCGGGACCGTATGACACTGCTCTATCACGCCCCTTCAACGAAGCCCTCGTTAGGCCTCCACGACTAAGGTAGCCGATCCAATAGACGCACAATACTGGTCGGGTGCCAGGCGCCGCGAGGGGCGGTGCTCCTTCCCGGCCGGCCGCGCTGGTGCGTCGTGAGCGCGGAAGGCGAGACCGGCCGAGCCGCGATTCCTGATCAGGATGTGCGCGTCGTGCGCCACGACGTCCGCGGCTCAGGGACGCCTTGGAGCGTTGCGACGTGGCAGTTTTCACCATGATGCGATGACCTCGATGCGGTCCCGCCCGGTATGCGCAATGAACCGCGGCGGGTCTTCGGGTCGAACGCGCCGTGATCGAAGCTCGCTATCGAGGCCATCTGGTACCGGGATGGTACCCCGACTGAGAGAGCCATTGTGTCTGCCTCGCGTCAGGCTCGTGCGGCGCCACGTATGTTGCTGATCGCGCCGTTTTCACCCGATAGCGAACATTGTGCCGTGCTTTATCGCCAATCTCGGAGTAGGCTGCCTTGGGGCGGCTTGGTGGGCGCCTACTCCAGTCGTAAGGCTCGGGACCATGGCTACTACCCACCAACATTTTCTGCTGCTCGCTCTTCTCCTTGCTTCACCGGTTGTAGCGCGAGCCGCACAGGCTGCCGAAGGAAGAGCAACTGTGCCGCGCTTCGAGCCGGCGCCGTGCCCTAAACTTCAGGGCGCCGAGACGCTCGCCGACGCGAGCTGCGGCTATCTCGTCGTGCATGAGGATCGGAGTCGACCGGATGGCCGCACCATCAGGCTCATGGTCGCGAAATTCCCAGCCCGCTCGCCGGAGAAGCGAGCCGATCCGGTTGTCTATCTGGCCGGTGGGCCGGGCGACATTGCCCCTCTGGAGGTCAACGGACTCATCGCTGCCAATTTCATCCGCGACCGGGACATTCTGGTAGTGAGCCAGCGCGGCACCATGTTCTCGGAGCCGGCACTTACCTGCGCGTCCGTCGACGACTTCGCCAGAGAGCTTCTCGGCCTTCGTTTCTATTCCGAGGCAACCAAGCGCGCTCATTTGGCAGCGACGGAAGCCTGCCACCGCGAACTCGTCGCCACCGGCGCCGACCTTAGCGCCTACAATTCGACTGAGAACGCCGCTGATTTCGCCGACCTCCGCAAGGTGCTCGGCCTTACCACGTGGAATCTCTACGGGACTTCATATGGCAGCTACCTGGCGCAGACACTTATGCGCGACCAACCCGAAGGTATCCGCAGCGTCGTCCTCGATTCAGTCTTACCGACGACCTACACCATCCCGGGAAACTGGCGGATCACGCGCACCGGCTTCGACAACCTCTTCCACGCCTGCGCAGCGGAACCGGCCTGCAACGCGGCCCATCCCCGTCTCGAGGAAAGCTTTACGGCGCTGGTCAACAAGCTCGAGGCCGAGCCGCTGACGACAACCGTCAGCGACCCCGTGACCGGCAAGGACCTCAAGGTCGTGCTCGACGGCGGGGCACTGGTCGACTGGCTGCGCAACCAGAACTATGCCGTGCCCTTACTCCGCGCCGCGCCGGACCTCATTGGTGGGCTCGCCGCAGGCCGGCCCGAGGCCATCGAGGCGATCGCCCAGGATCGGGCAGGCCGGGCGCCGCCACCCGGTCCGGGTGTCGCTGCCCTTGGCTACGGACTGGCCTTCGGCGTCACCTGTCGCGAAGATTACCCGTTCGCGACCCCGGAGGATCTTGCCGCCGCCGGCCGGGAAGCGTTTCCCGACTATCCGGCCTCGGTGCAAAGTGAGGGCGTTGGCAGCTGGGCGTATGCCAACGAAGACTGCCGCGACGTCTGGAAGGTTCCTGCCGCTCCGTCGGCCATGCGCCAGCCCGTCGCGAGCAACATTCCGACGCTCCTCATCTCTGGCAGCTTCGATACGTTGACGTCTCTCGCCGGGGCGAAGGCGGCCGCGGCGCGCCTGTCCAACGCAACCATCATCAGCATCCCGGGCGTCGGGCATTTTGTCTCCCCCGCGTCTCCCTGCGCCCAAGCGGTAATCGTGTCGTTCCTCGGCGCTCCGGACGCCCCCGACACATCCTGCGTCGGCGCACTGAAGCCGCCTAGCTTCACTTCACGGACCTCACCGTGAGTCGTTGCACCACGCAGCTGGCGCGCTGTGGTCGGGCTCTGGTCGGGCGCGATCTGGTGAAGCCCGCGAAGGGTCTCGCGTGCTAGGATCAGTACCGCTGCCGCCGGTGCCCTGGCACGTATGTGCCGGTGGGAGAGCCGTTCACAGCATCAACAACGGAAGTCGTGCGGCAAAGGCTCTCAAATAAAAGGCCGCCCGAAGGCGGCTCTCTAATCAATACCTGATGACCTCGGATCAGACAGCCATCAATGCTGGCTTGGACTTCCGACGATAGGCCATGAAGCCAACGCCAG
>CAWDJI010000005.1:0-454682 GCA_963802535.1 uncultured Alphaproteobacteria bacterium
CAGGATGACGCGAGACGGTGCGAGTAGGCCGCTTCAACAAAAATTCAAAACGCTTTACAGCTTCGGCGCGCTGCCTTTCGGCGCCGGATTGCGTTCGTTCTGTTCCGCGGCAATAGCTTCATTGTCGATCGCGGCCGCACTGATGACGCCTTTGACGTCCAGCAGCACAAACTGTGCGATAGCGACCCGGTCGGACGCCGTGCCGGGTACGAGCTGCACGCTGACCACGCCGTCGCAATTGGCGCCCTTGGCTTCACCGAGCATGGCGGCCAGCGTCTTCTCTTTGGCCTGCGCGCGCTTGACCACGGCGACGCAACTGCCGCGAATGGTTTCGCCGTTGAGCTTCAGCGCCGCTTTCGGATCGAGCGGCTTGCCGATGGCGTCGATGGCCATTGCTTCCTTGTACTTGGTGCCGGCCGAGACGATTCCGCCGGCGCGATAGATGTAATAGAGGTGCTGATCGCCGACGATGGTGGGCGCGCCGTATTTGCCCATCACTTCCTTGACCATGTCGGCCTTGGTCGGCTGCCGGTCGTCCGCAAAGGTGAGGTTGCGTGCGATGAAATAGGCGCGATTGGCGCTCGCGGGCGACGAAAAGCTGCCCGACAGCACCTCGCCGTTCTGGCCGGCGGCGGCGGGAAGGCTGAAGTTGAGCGAGCTTACGAAGCTGATCGCGGTGCCGCCGAATTTCTGCTGCTGGACGTCTTTGGTGGCGTTGGCGCGTCCCTTGAAAAAGGATTCGAGGATCGCGCGCGCCGCTTCAGCTGACGAATCCGAGGAGATGCCCAAAATGTCCGGATGCAGTTTTGCGGAGAATGCCGAGTCCGGCGTCTTTGGCTTGATGTCGTAGGCCTGGGCCGCGAGGGGCAGGGCCACCGGGGCGATTGCAAGCGTGACAATGAGGGCGCGGCAAAGCATGAACCACCTGCAAAATCAGACGAATAAACACCAAAAATCGAACCGATTACGCCAAGCTTTGAACGGCGAAGTCAATATTCCCCGGGACGCTCGCGTTCCCGGGACGCTCGAGTCCCGCGACGCCCGCTGCGCGGGCCGGGGCATGTCCCCCAGCGTTAACGCTTTGATCCGCCTCGCTTTGCCTTGCCACCGCCATATCGTTAGGGTATCGCCGCCGCCATGCGGGGATCGGGCGCATGGCGCCGCCGCTATTTCCGCGGCTCACCGGGGATGGGATAGCCTTAAGTGTCTGAATTATTTGACGAAGTCGACGAGGATGTCCGTCGCGACCAGCTCAAGAAGCTGTGGGACCAGTATTCGATCTACATCGTCGCGTTGGCGATCCTGATCATCGCCTCCGTGGGCGGCTGGCGTGGCTATCAATATCTCGAAGCCAAGAAGGCCGCCGAGGCCGGTGCGGCCTTCGACAAGGCGGTCGAACTCTCCGAAGCCAACAAGCACACCGAGGCTGAAGCCGCCTTTGCCGACCTCGCCACCAAGGCGCCGGCGGGCTACCGCGTGCTGGCGCGGCTGCGCACCGCGACGGAAGTGGCGAGCCGCGATCAGCAGGCGGCCGCCAAGATGTTCGACGAGATTGCCGCCGACACTAGCGTCGGCGCCGCCGAACAGGATCTGGCACGCATTCGCGCCGCCCAATTGCTGCTGGAAGGCTCGACCTATCCCAACATGAAGCAGCGTCTCGAGGCGGCTGCCGCACCGGGGGCGACCTTTCGTCATACCGCGCGCGAATTGCTGGCGCTGTCGGCCTGGCGCGCCAACGATGCCACCGCAACCCGGCAATGGCTGGACCTGATCGCCAATGACGGCGACACGCCGTCGAGCCTGCGCTCGCGCGCCGAAGCGCTGCAGGCGTTGCTTCCGCCGGTTGCAAAGAGCTGAGAACCGAACATGCGCCGCCCGCAACGTCTGATCGCAGCGACAATCGTCATCGCGCTCTCCAGCGCGCTGGCAGGCTGTGGCAGCATGGGCAGTTTCGACCCTTCTGACCTGCTCGATTTCCTCGACACCAAGAAGAAGCTGCCGGGCGAACGCAAGCCGGTGTTCCCCAACGGCGTGCCGGGTCTCGAGCAGGGCGTGCCGAAGGACCTGTACAAGGGCGCGCGCCAGCAACAGATCGACGATCCGAATTCGCAGGCAGCGTCCGCTCCGCCGCTGGAGCCGCCACCGGGGTCGAAATCGAAGTCGGCGAAGTCCAAGGGCAAGCAGGCGCCGGTTGCCGTCAGCGCCGCGCCCACCGATCAGCCCGCCACCGATCCCAACGCCGCGCCCGAGGAAGAGGGCGGCGCCACTGCTGCTCCGCCCGCGCCGCCGCCGAAGCGGATCGTGCGCAAGCGCACCACTGCGCCACCGCCCGACCAGTCGGCTGCGCCCGCGACATCCACGCAACAATCCGCCGCGCCTTTCCCGGCACCGGTGCCAAGCGGTTCGTTCACGCGTTAACATAGCGTTTTCGAGCGAAGTGGACGCCGGTTCGCGTAAAGAAAACGCGTCAGAATACAAACGAGCAGGGGTCTGACTGGGGTCAGAACCCTGCTTTCACAACTTCATTCGATTGACACGTCCTTCAAAAAGGGCGTCTGGATTATTTATGTCTTTTACGATCGCCATCATCGGCCGGCCCAATGTCGGAAAATCGACGCTGTTCAACCGGCTGGTCGGGCAGAAGCTCGCTTTGGTCGACGACGAACCCGGCGTCACCCGCGACCGACGCGAGGGCAATGCGCGCCTCGGCGATCTCGAATTCACGGTGATCGATACCGCAGGGCTCGACGAGGGCGCCAAGGGCTCGCTCACCGCGCGGATGCAGGAGCAGACCGAAACCGCCATCGCGCTCGCCGACGCGCTGATGTTCGTGATCGATGCGCGCGCCGGCCTGACGCCGAACGACCGCACCTTCGCTGAATTCGCCCGCCGCGCCAACAAGCCGGTGGTGCTGGTCGCCAACAAGAGCGAAGGCCGCCACGGCGAAGTCGGCGCGATGGAATCCTACGCGCTCGGGCTCGGCGACCCCGTGCAGGTTTCGGCCGAACATGGCGAGGGCATGAGCGACCTCTACGATTGCCTGCGCGTGCTGATGCCGGATCCGACCGAAGAGGGTGAGGAGTTCGACGACGACGACATCATCGAATCCGACGAGGATTTTGCCAACCGTCCGATCCGGGTCGCCATCGTCGGCCGCCCCAACGCCGGCAAGTCGACGCTGATCAATCATCTGCTCGGCGAGGAGCGGCTGTTGACCAGCGCCGAGGCCGGCACCACGCGCGATTCCATTTCCGTCGAGGTGAATTGGCAGGGGCGCGACTTCCGGGTGTTCGATACTGCGGGCTTGCGGCGGCGCGCACGGATCGACGAGAAGCTGGAAAAACTGTCGGTGTCGGATGCGCTGCGCGCGGTGCGATTTGCCGAGGTGGTCGTGATGATGATGGATTCACAGAACCGGTTCGAGGAACAGGATCTGCGCATCGCCGACCTGATCGAGCGCGAGGGGCGGGCGGTCGTGCTGGCCGTCAACAAATGGGATTTGATGGAGAAGAAAGGCAGCCTCGTATCAGCGCTGCGCACCGACGCCGATCACTGGCTGCCGCAGATCAGGGGCGTGCCGATCGTTGCGGTATCCGGCTTGATGGGCGAGGGCATCGACCGGCTGATGACCGCGATCGTCGAGGCCTATGCGACCTGGAACAAGCGCGTGCCGACGGCCACCCTCAATCGCTGGTTCGAGCAGGCGGTCGACGCCAATCCGCCGCCGTCGGTGTCGGGCCGCCGCTTGAAGCTGAACTACATCACGCAGGCCAAGGCACGGCCGCCGAGTTTTATTCTGTTCTGCTCGCGCGCCGATGCGGTGCCGACGTCCTATCTGCGCTATCTCACCAACAGCATGCGTGAGGCCTTCGAGCTGCCGGGCACGCCGGTGCGGATTACGCTGCGCGAGAAGGCCAATCCGTTCGCCCACAAGCGCAAGCGGCCGTCATGAGCGAGGCGGCATCGGAGCGCGCCGCCGAGATGCCGCCGGTGCGCGCGGGTGCTGCCGCCTTCATCTTCGTCACCATCCTGCTCGACATGTTCGCGCTCGGCCTGATCCTGCCGATCCTGCCAAAACTGGTGGAAAGCTTTGTCGCCAACGACACCGCGACCGCGGCGCGGATTTTCGGGCTGTTCGGTACCGCCTGGGCGGTGATGCAGTTCATCTTCTCGCCGATCCTCGGCGCGCTGTCCGACCGGTTCGGCCGCCGCCCGGTGGTGCTGCTGTCGAATTTCGGGCTGGCGCTGGATTATGTGCTGATGGCGCTGGCGCCGTCGCTGACCTGGCTGTTCATCGGCCGGGTGATCTCAGGCATCACTTCGGCCAGTATCTCGACCGCGTTCGCCTATATCGCCGACGTGACGCCGCCGGAACGGCGCGCTGCGGTGTTCGGCAAGATCGGGGCGGCGTTCGGCGCCGGATTTATCCTCGGGCCCGCCGTCGGCGGCCTGCTCGGCGACATGGATCCGCGGCTGCCGTTCTGGGTCGCCGCGGGCTTAAGCTTCGCCAATGCGGTTTACGGCTGGCTGATCCTGCCGGAGTCGCTGCCGCCGGAGCGGCGCTCGCCATTCCGCTGGAAGAGCGCCAATCCGCTCGGTGCGTTGCATCTGTTGCGCTCCAACCGGGTTCTCGCCGGATTATCGCTGGCGAATTTCTTCGGCCAGGTTGCGCATGTCGTGCTGCCCTCGACCTTCGTGCTCTATGCGACCTATCGCTATGGCTGGGACACCAAGACCGTCGGCCTGACGCTGGCGCTGGTTGGCGTCTGCGCCATGGTGGTGCAGGGCGCCGGCGTCGGCCCGATCGTCAAGCGTCTCGGCGAACGCCGCGCGCTGTTGCTCGGCATGGGCTGCGGCGCGCTCGGCTTTTTCATCTATGGTGCCGCGCCGACCGGTCCGCTGTTCTGGGTCGGCATTCCCGTGATGGCGCTGTGGGGCATTGCGGGTGCTGCGATCCAGGCGATGACGACGCAACTGGTCGCCCCCGATCAGCAGGGCCAGTTGCAGGGCGCGACCAACAGCGTGCAAAGCGTGTCGCAACTGGTGGGGCCGTTTCTGTTCACGCTGACCTTTGCTTATTTTATCAGCGAGTCCGCGCCCATAAAACTGCCGGGCGCGCCGTTCCTGCTCGCGGCGGCGCTGTTGGTGCTGGCACTGGTGATCGCGTGGCGCACGCTGGCGGTTACGAAAAATTCGTAGGGTGGGCAAAGCGTAAGCGTGCCCACATCTCTCGTCGCGTTCCGGGATAGGTGGTGGGCACGGCGCAAGCGCGCCTATGCCCACCCTACATCCTTAACCGTCATTCCGGGGCGCGCAGAGCGCGAACCCGGAATTCGATTGGCCCCGGTGCGCAATTGCGCACCTGAGGTCTGGTGCTAACGCACCAGCCCGGAATGACCGCTACGCGGTCACTTCTTCACCAGCGGACAGTCGCTGGCTTCGAGCGGCTTGGCGGCGTCTTCCGGGGCGATCGTGGCGATCTGCTTGTAATAGTCCCACGGATATTTCGACTCTTCCGGCTTCTTCACCTCGAACAGATAGGCCGGAATCAGGCGGCGGCCGTCGGCGCGCAGCGGGCCCTTGCCGAACAGGGGATCGTCGGTCGGCAGTTCCTTCATCTTGGCAACCACCTTGGCGCCGTCATGCGGATTGCCGCCGAGCGCTTCCATCGCCTTCAGATAATGCAGCACCATGGCGTAGTTGCCGGCCTGGGTCATCGAGGGCATCGCGTTCTTGCTGGCGAGCGCTGCGAACCGCTTCGACCAGGCGCGGGTCTGCTCGTTCATGTCCCAGTAGAAGGATTCGGTAAACGTCAGGCCCTGCGCGGTCTTCAGGCCCAGCGAATGCACGTCGTTGATGAACAACAGCAGCGCTGCAAGCTTCTGGCCGCCGGCGACGATGCCGAATTCGGAGGCCTGCTTGATCGCGTTGGTGGTGTCGCCGCCGGCATTGGCGAGCCCGATGACCTTGGCCTTGGAAGCCTGCGCCTGTAGCAGGAACGACGAGAAGTCCGACGAGTTGAGCGGATGCTTGACGCCGCCGAGCGCCTTGCCGCCATTGGCGGTGACGACCGCGGTGGTGTCGCGTTCCAGCGCATGGCCGAAGGCATAGTCGGCGGTGAGGAAGAACCAGCTATCGCCGCCGGCCTTGGTCAGCGCCTTGCCGGTGCCGTTGGCCAGCATGTAGGTATCGTAGGTATAGGAGATCGTGTTCGGCGTGCAGGCCTTGCCGGTGAGGTCGGCCGTGGCGGCGCCCGAATTGAGCAGCACCGCGTTCTTCTCCTTGACGAGATTATTCACCGCGAGCGCCACGCCGGAACTCGGGGTATCGGCGATCGCATCGACCTTGTCGTTGTCGATCCAGGCCCGCGCGATGTTGACGCCGACATCAGGCTTGTTCTGGTGATCGCCGCTCACGACGTCGATCTTCCAGCCCTTCTTGAGCAGCCCGGAATCCTCGATCGCCATCTTGATCGCGACCACCGAATTGGGGCCGCCGATATCGGCGTAAAGGCTTGACATGTCGTTCAACACGCCGATCTTGACGGTCTTGTCCTGGGCAAAGGCGGGCGCTGCGAAGCAGACACCGGCAACGGTGATCAACGCAGCAAGGCGCCGCGCGTTAAGTGTGGTCATGTATTTCCTCCATCTAAAGTCGCCGGGCGGCCTTCTTGTGGGAGGTCCGGCCCGGCTTCGACTTGCGATGGTGGTAGTGGTTCCCGGCGTTCCCGGCAATCCACCTATCGTAGCGCGTCCGAGGTCAGCTTGAACTTCTGGACCCGCTTACCGGTATCAACTTCGGCGGTATAGACGTTGCCCTTGGCATCGACCGCCATGGCGTGAATCCAGTGGAACTCGCCGGCATTGCGGCCGTTGCGCCCAAAATTCCCGACCACGGTACCGTCGTCGCGTTTCAGCACCCGGATTTCGTTGTTGGCGCCGTCGGCGCTCAACAAATAGGTCTGTTTCGGATCGGGCCAGATCACGACGTCCCAGACTGCGCCGTTGGCGAGTGTGTTCTTTTCGTAGAACCACTCGTTAACGAAAGTTGCCGTCTTTCTTGAAAACCTGGAGCCGGTTGTTGGTGCGGTCGCAGACATAGACCAGCCCGTCATTGGCAACTTTTACGCAATGCACGGGATTGCCGAATTGCTGCGATACCGGCGCCTTGGGATCGTAAGGCGCTTGCTTGTCGTCGTTCGGCGGCTTGCCATAGGCGCCCCAGTGCCGCTTGTAGGCGCCTGAGGTAGCGTCGAACACGATGACGCGCCGGTTACCGTAGCCGTCGGCGATATAGACTTCGTTGGCATCCTTATCGACGGTGACCTCGGCGGGCCTGCCCAGTTGCGTGGTGTCGTTGCTTCCCTTGGGCGGCGCGATCTTGCCGATCTGCAGGACGAATTTGCCGTCTTGCGTGAACTTGAGGATCTGGCTGTCGTCGGCGG
The DNA here is from genome assembly GCA_963802535.1 of uncultured Alphaproteobacteria bacterium. Taxonomy (GTDB): domain Bacteria; phylum Pseudomonadota; class Alphaproteobacteria; order Rhizobiales; family Xanthobacteraceae; genus Bradyrhizobium. The sequence continues at coordinate 7,445 of CAWDJI010000005.1, forward strand.
CATTGCCGGTGAGCCAGACAAATCCGCGATCGTCGACCTCGATGCCGTGTTCGTTGCCGAACCATTGATAGCCTTCGCCCGGGCCGCCCCACGAGCGCAGCAGATTGCCGTCGCTGTCGAACTCGAGCACCGGCGGCGCCGGGACGCAGCATTTGGTGCGCGGCGGAGTGAGGCTTGCGGCTTTCTCGTCGTCGGTCAGCGAGCGCGGACGTTGAAACACCCAGATGTGGCCCTGCGCGTCGGTGCTGATGCCGCCGACCTGGCCCATGATCCAGTTGTTCGGCAACGGCTTTGGCCAGGATGAATCGACGGCGAATTTCGGCACTTCGCCGGCGAGCGCGGCGCGCGGCATCGCGGCGATGCCGATCAGCATCGCGGCGGTGAGCGATGGTTCGGGTAAGAATTCTTGCGGCAGGTAGCGCGCGATCAATCATCGGCATAGGGCGGCCTCCCTTGATTTTACCAACGGGTTTTTCCCGCTTGGGCGGCAGTCAATCGCGGAGAGGGGGAGGTGTCAACGGTTTGACACCGTCATTGCGAGCGAAGCGAAGCAATCCATGTCGCGGCATAATGGAAGAATGGATTGCTTCGCTTTGCTCGCAATGACGTGGAGAGAGCCTAAGCCGGCAGACGAAAGCTCATCACCGTGCGCGTCTTGTAGTCGTAGAGATTGCCGGTCTCGGCCCATGCAGGCGCGCACATCGGCACGATGAATTCGGCGGCCTGCTCCGCCGTGTCCAGCGTGTCCGGGTCTTCGCCGGGAAATACCGTGGCGCGCATCCGGGTGCGGATCGGGCCGGGGCTGAACAGGTTGACGCGGATGTTGGTGCTCGCGGTCTCCTGCGCCCAGGCGCGCGCCAGGGTTTCGAGCGCGGCCTTCGAGGCGGCGTAGGGTCCGAGATAGGCGGTGGCCTTGCTGGCGTCGCCTGATGTCACGAACACGGCGCGGCCGGCGTCGGATTGCCTCAGCAGCGGCTCCATGCAGCGGATCAATTGGAAATTCGCGGTCACGTTGACGGCGAACACGTCGTTCCACTGCTTCAATTCGATATGCCCGAGCGGCGAAGAGGGACCGGGGACACCGGCATTGCCGACGAGGATGTCGAGCTTGCCGTGGCGCTCGTGGAGTGCTGCGGCGAGCCGGGCGATGCCGTCATGGTCGGTCAGGTTGAGCGGCACCAGCGTGGCGCTGCCGCCGTCTTTCCTGATTTCGTCGTCGAGTTCTTCCAGGCCGGCTTGCGTCCGCGCGAGTGCCACCACATGCGCGCCGGCCTTGGCCAGCGCCCGCGCGGTGGCGTAGCCGATGCCGCGCGAGGCGCCGGTGACGAGAGCGATACGGGAGGCGAGGGGGTGGGGCATTGATAGGGACTCTAGTAAATCGTCGTCCCGGCGAAGGCCGGGACCCATACGCCGTGGCGGCTATGGTGGCGAAAGATCGTTGTGACTATTTTCTTCGACCAACGAAGGCCGGTGGTTATGGGTCCCGGCGTTCGCCGGGACGACAGCCTATTGGGTTCTACTAACTCGCCTCCGCCAGCAACGACAGCTGCCGCGGCTGCGGTTCGACCTGGGTCTGGTCGGTGAGGTGGGTCGGATAGACGCCGGTAAAACAATGGTCGGAGAACTTTGGATTGGCGGGATCGCGGCCCGGCTCGCCCATCGCGCGGTACATGCCGTCGATCGACAGGAAGGCGAGAGAATCGGCGCCGATGATCTCGCGCATTTCTTCCAGCGAATGGGTGGCGGCAAGAAGGCCGCCGCGGTCCGGCAGGTCGATGCCGTAATAGTCGGGATAGAGGATCGGCGGCGAGGCGAGGCGGAAATGCACTTCGCGGGCGCCGGCGTCGCGCATCATGCGCACGATCTTCTTCGAGGTGGTGCCGCGCACCAGCGAGTCGTCGATCAGGATGATGCGCTTGCCCTCGATCGCGGCGCGGTTGGCCGAATGCTTCATGCGGACGCCGAGTTCGCGCACGCTCTGGGTCGGCTGGATGAAGGTGCGTCCGACATAGTGGTTTCTGATAATGCCGAGTTCGAACGGCACGCCGGAATGCTGGGCGTAACCGATCGCGGCCGGTACGCCGGAATCCGGCACCGGCACCACGACGTCGACTTCGACGCGGCTTTCGCGCGCAAGCTGGGCGCCAAAGGCCTTGCGGACTTCATAGACCGAGCGGCCGCCGACGATGGAATCCGGCCGCGAGAAATAGATGTATTCGAAGATGCAGGGCCGCGGCGGTTTGGGCGGGAACGGCTTGTGGCTGTGCGCGCCTTGCTCGTCGAATACGACGATTTCGCCGGGTTCGACGTCGCGGACATATTTTGCGCCGATCATGTCGAGTGCGCAGGTCTCCGACGTCAGGATCGGGTGGCCGTCGAGGTCGCCGAGCACCAGCGGGCGGATGCCGAGCGGATCGCGCGCGCCGATCAGCTTCTTGTTGGTCAGCGACACCAGCGAATAGGCGCCCTCGATCGTGCGCAACGCCTCGATGAAGCGGTCGATGAAGCGGCTGCGCTTCGACTGCGCGACCAGATGCAGGATCACTTCGGTGTCGGTGGTCGACTGCATCATGGCGCCGTGCAGCACGAGTTCGCGGCGCAGCGTCAGTCCGTTGGTGAGATTGCCGTTGTGGCCGACCGCAAAACCGCCGGCGTTGAGCTCGGCAAACAGCGGCTGCACGTTGCGCAGGATGGTGGCGCCGGTCGTGGCATAGCGGACGTGGCCGACCGCGGCGTTGCCGGGCAGCCGCTCGATCACTTCGCGGCGGGAAAAGGTGTCGCCGACCAGGCCGAGGCGGCGCTCTGAGTGGAAGCGGCTGCCGTCGAACGAGACGATGCCGGCGGCTTCCTGGCCGCGATGCTGGAGCGCGTGCAGTCCGAGTGCGGTGATGGCGGCGGCCTCGGGGTGGCCGAAGATGCCGAACACGCCGCATTCCTCGCGTAGCGTGTCGCCTTTGCAGTCAAGGTCTTGGAGATCGTCCTGCAATTCGATCGGACCGGAGTTTCGGTCAAGTTGCTCGGCGGGATCGGAAGGGTTTTGCATCGCGTCCATCGCCTCTCTTCTGGCCCAAAAAGTTACTTGCCCGCCGGTTTTTCGATCAGCTTTTTAAGGCCGTCACGGGCAGGCTTGCTGTAGCCATCACCGGACGCAGGGGCTGCCTGCTCGGTGTCAGTTTGATCGTCGTCTGGCTTATTCTTCTTGAATTTCTTTAAGATGGTGTTCTCCGGGTCATCCGGCAAGAGCGCCATTAACCAATCGCCGGTTCCCTGAAGCACCATTCGCGACTTCGCACCCGTGATCCAATCCGGCCGCTGCTTGTCCGGAACCAGCCAGCGAGAAGAACAGGAAGGCCACGACCACGATCAGGAGGCCGCGGGCGAGACCAAACAGGAATCCGAGAGTGCGGTCGAGCGCGCCGATCCGGGAATCCAGGATCATGTCCGAAATCCGCACCGTAATCACCGAGACCACAACCAGCGTGCCGATGAAGGTGCCGGCCACAACCACGATCGAGGCCACGGTGTCGTTGTTGAAATAGGTCTTGGCGGTCGGCAGCAGTTTTGAGAAAGCGTACAGCGTGACCAGCGCCGCAGCGCCCCAGGCCGCGATCGACAGAATCTCGCGCATGAAGCCGCGCACCATGGCGAGCAGCCCCGAAATCAGCATCACCGCAAGCAGGACGAGATCGAGTATCGTTACAGGCATCGGCTGGTCAGGTCCGCTCGTGAATTCTGTAGTCGCGAATCGGCGTGTCGGTGCCGCTCTAGGTGACGGTCATATGGCGTGTCCCGCAAGACCGGAGTAACGCCGTCCCGCCTTAGGCTTACGCGCGCGTTGTATAGCGGCGAGGGCGGGTAACGTCACGCCGCTTTAGCCGTTTTCCCGACGGAATCGGGCCGGTGTGGCATTTTTCTCTGTCTGCCCTTCGCGACTGGCCTCCCGGTTGGCTCTGGGAGTGCCTCGTGCGGCAATTTCGGCGACCAGACTGGTCAATCCGCCGACGCTGTTAAGCACCAGACCTGCGTCGCCGCCGGCGCTCGCCACGCGCCGATTCGGGCAGGATGGCGCGGCCAAAGCCGAGTTTTGCCGCCTCTTTCAGCCGGGCCGAGGTTTGCGCCACCGGGCGCACCGCGCCGGAGAGCGAAATCTCGCCGAAATAGACCGCATCCGTCGGCAGCGGCGCGTTGACCAGCGACGAGACCAGGGCGGCGGCCGCGGCGAGGTCGGCCGCGGGCTCCTGGATGCGCAGGCCGCCGGCCACGTTCAGATAGACGTCGTAGCCGGAGAGTTTGACCCCGCAATGGGCCTCCAGCACCGCCAGCACCATCGACAGCCGGCTCGGGTCCCAGCCCACCACGGCGCGACGGGGGGTGCCGAGCGTGGTCGGCGCCACCAGCGCCTGCAATTCCACCAGCACCGGGCGGGTGCCCTCGATGCCGGCGAACACCGCCGTGCCCGGGCTGCCGAGATCGCGCTCCGACAGGAACAATTCGGATGGGTTGGAGACCTCGCGCAGGCCGAGGCCCGTCATCTCGAACACGCCGATTTCGTCGGTCGGACCAAAACGGTTTTTCGCCGCGCGCAGGATGCGGAATTGCTGCGAGCCTTCGCCCTCGAACGACAGCACCGCATCGACCATGTGCTCGACCACGCGGGGGCCGGCGATCTGGCCGTCTTTTGTGACGTGTCCGACCAGGATGATCGTGGCGCCGGATTTCTTGGCGAATCGAATCAGCGCCTGCGCCGAGGCGCGCACCTGCGTGACCGTGCCGGGCGCGGATTCGACCGTGTCGGTCCACATGGTCTGGATCGAATCGATCACGATCAGCCGCGGCACCGCGCCCTCGGACAGCGTCGAGACGATATCTTCGACGGAGGTCTCCGCCGCAAGCTGCACCGGCGCATCGGCAAGCCCGAGCCGCTCGGCGCGCAGCCGCACCTGCGCCACCGCTTCTTCGCCTGAAATATAGACCGCGCGATGTCCCGCGCGCGCCATCATGCTGGTGGCCTGCGTCAGCAAGCGTCGATTTGCCGATGCCGGGATCGCCGCCGACCAGCAGCACCGAGCCGCGGACAAAACCGCCGCCGGTAACGCGATCGAGTTCGGCCATGCCGGAGGAGAGGCGCGGCGCGTCCTGGCTTTTGCCGGTCAGCGATTCCAGCGCAAACGTCCGTCCCCTGCGTTTGGAGCGGATCGACACCGGCATCGAGGTGGCGCCGGTGGTGTCTTCCTCGGTCAGCGTATTCCACTCGCCGCAGGACTCGCACTTGCCCTGCCAGCGATTAAACGCCGCGCCGCAGTTCTGGCAGACGAAAGAGAGGGTGGTTTTGGCCATGGAATCTTGGTGAGTCGCGCGTTCTTATTTTGTTCTATAGCGGTTCTCGGTGACGGCGTCAAAGGTGACGCAAAAAGACCGCGCAAAAATCGGCGTGGTGCGAGCACGCAATCAAAACAGCTCCGCAATCGTCGATGCCGTCTTGATGCCGGTGCCCGAGATCACCATGACCGTGCTTTCGCGCGCCTTGATGACGCCTCGCTCGGTGAGCTTTGTGAACGCCGCCGCGACGCTGGCCGAGGTCGGCTCCACGAACAGGCCGAGCCGCGCCAGCCGTCTTAGTGCTGCGATGATCTCGTCCTCGGTGACCGCGACCGATGCGCCGCCGCTGTCTTTCAGCGCGTCGACCATTTCCTTCAGCCGTAGCGGATGCGCAATCGCGGTGCCTTCGGCGATCGTCTTGTTGACGGCGCGCGCGACCGGCGTATCGACGCCGGCCTGAAAGCTCGCGTCCAGCGGCGAGCAGTTGAGCGGCTGGGCCGCAAACAGCCGCGGCAGTTTTTTGATCTGGCCGGCGGCCAGCAATTCCGAAAAGCCGATGTGGCAGCCGAGCAGATTGCTGCCGGCGCCGACCGGGATGATGATGTTGTCGGGCACTGCGAAATCGAAATCTTCCCACAGCTCATAGGCGGTCGATTTGGTTCCCTGCAAAAAGAATGGCTGCCAGTTGTGGCTGGCGTAGAACACCTGGCTGGACTGGCGGATCGCTTCGTTCTGCGATTCCTCGCGCGGCCCCTCGACAAGCTGCACCTCGGCGCCGAAGGCGCGGACCTGGGCGACCTTCGCCGGCGACGTATAGGCGGGCGCAAAAATCTTCACGCGCATGCCACCCGCGGCGCCATAGGCGGCGACCGATGCGCCGCCATTGCCCGAACTGTCTTCGAGCACGGCGCCGATTCCGAGTTGCCGCAGGTACGACAGCATCACGGTGGTGCCGCGATCCTTGAAACTGCAGGTCGGGTTGAACCATTCCAGCTTGAAGAATGGCCGGAAATCGTCCCATTCCTTCTGCACCAGCGGGGTGCAGCCTTCGCCCATCGAAATCGGTTTTGCGATTTCGACCGGTAGCGAAGCCTGATAGCGCCACAGCGATCGGATGCCGCGCTCGATCTCGTCGCGGGAGATGCCGCCTAGCGGATTGATCAGCAGCGGCTTTGGCCCGTCGGCGCACCAGCGCGGAACATCCAGCGGATAGCGGTCGCCGCTGCGCGGTTCGACGTAGAAGGCGTTTTCAGGATTTCTTCGGGATCGGGGCATCGTCTCTTCCGGTTAGGCGAGGGGCTGCTTCACGTTACGTTGTTGTCCCGCGTCCAGATACCGACCGGCTGTTCCAGTCCGCGAATGCTCCGGGGCGGCTGCTCGACGAGGAGAGCAAAATCGGCGCTCGAACTGCCGCTCTCGGCGCGCGCCCGCTGCACCAGTTCGTCGCTGGCCACCATCGCGCATCCGTATTCGCGGGTCAGTGCCTCCAGACGGCTGGCCGCATTTACCGCCGTGCCGATGACGGCGAATTCAAGCCGGTTCAATCCAATATCCCCAAGCACGACCTGACCATAATGCAATCCGATGCTGAGCTGGATCGGCGGCTCGTTGCGAACTTTACGTTCCCGATTGAGTTCGTCGATCGTCTCGATCATGGCGTGCGCGCATCGCAATGCGTTGCCGGCGTCGGCCTCGCCTGCGAAAGGCGTGCCGAACGTCGCCATCAATCCGTCGCCGAGATATTTGTCCAGCGTGCCGTCATGCCGGAACACCTCGCGTTCCATCCGCTCGTGGAATTGCCGCAGCGTCCCGATCACTTCGATTGGGCTGCGGCCATCCGAATAGGCGGTGAAACCGACGATGTCGGCGAACAGCACGCCGACATTCTGGGTTCGAACCTGCTTCAGCGGTTCGTCGTTTTGGGAAAGCTGCTCGACGACGTTGGGCGAAAAATACCGCGCCAGATTGGTCCGTTCGCGTTCGATGCCGGCATGGCTGATCAGAAGCGCGTTGGCGCGGCGCACCGCCAGCGCCAGCGTCAGGGCGACAATCAGGAACACGATGATTTCCTGAAACCGTGCCCCGATGCCGACTTCCGCGGGGTTGAGAATGTCGAACATTCTGTGGTCATGGCCGATGGCGGCGCGCACGCGCTCGATCAATGCGGCGTGGGTCTCCGGCTGGAAGTAGATCCAGGCGACCCCGATGGCCCAAAGACCCGCGGTCCAGAAACCCATTGCGATCACCGTTCGCCATGAATAGGCGAGCGTAGCTGTCGCCAGGAAGATGTAGAAATAGCTGAACGTGTTGAATCGGAATTGCATCCCCAGCGGCCAATCCGCCGTGAAAGGATTGGGCACGACGACGAGGAAGGTCATCAGCGCCAGGTCGCAAAACATCAGGAAAAGTTCTGGCCCGGAGCGACCGGCTTTGCCGACCTTGCGCTGCGCCCAGCCGATCACGGCAAAGGGAATGATCATCGCGACGTAATAGAGGACGTCCCAATGCGGATTGATGATTGGTATCGTCACGGCCGTGACCGCCAACGCGATCCAGCGGGCGCGAACGGCGAGCAGCAGGCCCTCGCGCTTGCTGTTGGCGATGGCCGCCTCGGCGAATTTCTGGGTTTCCTGCCGGACCTCGGCCCGCTCAGTCGCCGCGTTCCCGGAATAGGTGATATCAGCCGTTTCCGCCAATACGCTCACGAGATTCGCTCCCAAAGTGGTCATGCACTATGCCACGGTATCGGTGACGATACCTGCATCCGTAACCGTCGGCATGTTGTCACAGGGGGCTTAGCCCTCGAAAAACTGATCGGCAAACCGCTCGACGTCCGACCATGACTGCGCCAAATGCACGGCGCCGGCATCGCGCAGCTTGAGGTCATGGCCGTCCCGAATATGACTGGCGGCGGACAGGCCGACCGCCGTCATGCCCGCGGCAACGGCCCCCCTGATCCCGCCCGCGCTGTCCTCGATCACAAGGCATTCGCTCGGCTTCACGCCGAGCTTGTTTGCGGCGTACAGGAAAATATCCGGATGCGGTTTTCCGCGCGCGACCATATCGGCGCTGTAAACGTGATTGCCGAATTCCGCTTCCAGGTTCAGTACCGAAAGGCTCAATTGCAGGCGATCGATCGAGCTGGAAGAGGCGATGCAGCGGGGAATGTGGGAGAAGCGGCGAATGAAGGCGCCGGCCCCGCTCACTTCCTTCAGGTCGCTTCTGAAACGATCCAGCGTGTCGCGCTTGAGCTGATCGGAAAAATCGGCGGGTACTGACCTTCCGATCGCCGCTTCGATTTCAGCGACGACTTCACCCCATCTGCGGCCGAGATAGCGCGCAAGCGACTGGTCGAGCGTCGTCGGGTGACCGAGCCCGGTCACGGTTTCTGCCAGAACGGTGTTGGCAATCGCCTCGCTGTCGGCAATGACGCCGTCGAAATCAAAGATTAATGCGCGCACTGTTCGATTCCCCCAAGGACCCGGGTGCATCTAGCATGCGGTCCGGCAGTAAGGGGACTCAGCGCAAGCGAGAGTGGCCGGACACTTTCTGTTGCGTTCTGTATCACCATCCTTGTCATTCCGGGGCGATGCGCAGCATCGAACCCGGAATCTCGAGATTCCGGGTTCGCTTCGCGCCCCGGAATGACTGATGATGGGTGTATGCGAGAAAATGCCCGGGATGACGATCCCGGGCATGAGGGCCTTAAAAAGTTCGAACGCTATTTCAACGACACGAACGGCACGGCGGAGCCGGGCACCATCGTGGTCGGCAGTACGCCGTTCCAGCGTTCGGCCTGTACCAGCGTGACGAGGTTCGGGTTGGTGCCGAGCGCCTTGGCGCGGGCTTCGATGGCGGCGGCTTCGGCTTCACCGGTCAGCTTGATGTTGGTGGCCCGGGCTTCGCCGTTCAGGCGCAACGCATCGGCGGCGGCCTGCGCTTCGGCGCGAACGGCGTTGGCCTTGGCGTTGGCTTGCGTCACCGTGATCTGCGCCTGGACCTTTTCGCGCTCGGCGTTCTGCTGCAGCTTTTGCACCTCGACCTCGGCCAGCATGCGCTGCTCGATCGAGTGCAGATAGGTCGAGCTGAACTCGATGTTCTCCAATTGCACGCTCTCGACGATGATCATCGGGTCATCCCTCAGCGAAGCGGTGATGGCCTCCTTGATCGCGTTGTTGAGGGCGCCGCGCTCCTGGATCGCCTTGACCGCGGTATAGCGGCCGAACACGATCTTGACCTGCTGGTTCACGGCGGGGCTGACGACCTGGTTGACCGCGGTGTCGAGCCGTCCAAATTTTGCATAGAGGTCCGAGACCTTGTCGGGCGACGCCCGCAACGTGACGCTGATCTTGAGATCGGCGGGCTGCTGGTCGAAGGAATAGGAGTTCATCTTGTCCCAGGCATAGGTCGAGGTCTTGACGCTGACCTTTTCGACCGTGTCGATCAGCGGGATCTTGAAGCCGAGGCCGGGCTGCGCGGTGCCGACGACCGCGCCATAGCGCAAGCGCACGCCGCGTTCGGTCTGATCGACCGTGTACCAGCTTCCAGCAGCGATAATGACGATGACAACGATCGCGGCGATCGTGCCGATAATGCCCCTGTTCATTTATTCTCTCCTGAAATCGAAACGGTTTGAATCTACGGGCCATCAAGGGTGATGATTTCCGGCAGGTTCGCTGTGACGCGCGTCACTTCGTCGGCCTGCCATGCCGATTGGTTCAGGCCGGTACGCCGGTAATGGCTGAATTCGAGGAAAATGCCGCCGGGCCGTTTTGCCATGGAGTAACACCTCTCCCATCGGGAGAGGTCGGCGCGTAGCGCCGGGTGAGGGGATTCGGACTATCGGGGGACCCTAACCCCTCACCCGAATTGCTGCGCAATTCGACCTCTCCCGATGGGAGAGGTGAAGTGAAAGTGATGCCGCTCCGGCTTCGCGACCTCAGCCCTGATATTCGAGCACGTGCAGGCCGGCGTTCCAGTCGCTGACGTAGATCAGCCCTTCCGGCGTCACGTAGATATCGGCGGTCTTGGCAGCGAGCGCGACATTGGGCCGGGGATCGATCAGCTTGGCCGGCGTCGGCGGCAGCCAGGACGCAATCTCCTTCGGCGCGTACTGATCCTTGATGTCATAAACCCGGACGCCGCCGGCATTGTAGGTGGAGAAGATCGTCTGCTCGCTCTGGAACGAGCCGGGACGATTTTCGTGCAGATTATGCGGACCAAAAGTGCCGGCGGCCGCACAATAGTCGCGGTCGCGCGGCACCGGCAGCGTCGAGATCGGTATTGGATTTTCCGGCGCCCGCACATCGAGCACAAAAATCTGGAACAGGCCCTTCGCGCATTTCTCCGCATTGGCCTCGTCGGCGACGACTGCGAGGTTGCGCCCCGGCAGCGGCAACGGCGTATGCGTGCCGCCGGGGAAGGGCGGCGACCAGTTGATGTGCGACAGCAATTTCGGCGCCGTGGCGTCGGAAATATCGTGGATGGTGAACCCGCCATCGCGCCAGGCGCCGTAGCCGAGATTTGCCGGCGACGATCATGTGATGCAGCGCGTAGCGCTTGCCCTTCGGTGCGGTCGGCACTTCGCCGGCCGCACGGTTCATGCCCGGCAGCCACCATTTCGAAACGATGACCGGTTTTGTAATTTCGTTGAGGTCGACAATGCAAAGGCAATGGTCGGTAAAACCGTCGAAATGGGCCGACACATAGGCATAGCGCCCGCCCATCCAGGACAGCCGGTTGATGCCGAGCCCGGCATTTCCAGGAACGCGATCTCTTTCATTTCGCCGGGTTTTGAGATGTCGTGGATCGACAGCCCGCTGCGGAAGTTTTTCCGCTTGGTGATGCTGTCGGAGAGCGAGTTCTCGAAATAGCCGCGCTGGTCGCTATAGGACTGCATGGCGACGATATTGGCGCCGTTGGCGAGCAGCAGGATATCGTCCGATGACTGCATGTGATGCGTGCGGGTGTATTGCCCGGCGGTGAAGAAGTTCACCGGCTTTGGGTTGCGCGGATCGCTGGCATCCAGAATGGTCACGCCGTCGCTGAACATGTGACCGACATAGAGGTGCTTGCGGTTGGACATGATCTGGATGCTGTCCGGACGCCCGCCGATATCGCTGTAGGCGATGTGCTTGATGCGGTTGCCGATGCCTTGCGGCGGGATCGGAGGGTCCTCGGCGCGGGCGATGTCGGGCATCCCGACCATCGCGGCCATTCCCAGCATGCTCTTCAGTTGTGCGCGGCGGCTTAGCTTCTGCATGGCTTCCCCCTTTTTTGAACGCTTTTGGGCAAGCTATCACGGGGGTGCGGCGCTAACTTGGGTGCGGACTCATTCGCGCGTCGCCAGATATTGCGGACGGTCGCAAGCGCCTGACGGTGTGATGTCCGTACCATCGCCCGTTAGCATGCCAGCGGGACCAGACCACGTCAAACCAACTTGATTTGCTTTGCCAACGCGCCGTTCCCGGGCGATTTGGCGTCGTCTCAACTAACGCGGGGGTATCCATGGCCTGTCCTACATCGACGAATGCCGCGGCCGATCCGGAGCGGGCGGCTCCGAACATCATGGACACGACACCGGAAAATCAGGCGCCGACCTTCCGCAACCAGGACCAGGTCTGGCCGGTGCGCGTCATCCGGCGCGGTGACGCGGTGCGGCCACTGCCACCGCACGCCCGTTCGCTCGCGGACCTGACCTTTGAGGTGGGCGGGGTTCGCCTCAGCGTCAGCGACTACATGGCCCGCCGCCGCACGGCCGGACTGATGATCCTGAAGCACGGCGAGGTCGCCGTCGAGCGCTACGGCATGGGCAACGGGCCGCAGAGCCTCTGGACGAGCTTCGCGATGGCGAACGCGATCACCTCGACGCTCGCCGGCGCCGCTCTGCACGACGGCGCGATCGGCGACCTCGACGACCCCTGCGACCTCTATGTGCCGCAGCTGCGCGGCTCGGCCTACGAGGGCGTCACGGTCCGCAATGTCCTGCGGATGTGCTCGGGCGTGGCCTGGCGCGAGGAGCCGGACGTTGGCGGGCGCTCCGACGTGCGGCGCCTGGGCCGGGCGATGGTGAGCGGGCGGCCGGGCGCCATCCTGGATCTCATGTGCAACCGGCCGCGCGTCCACCCGCAGGGCGCCGTCTTCAACTACTCGACCGGGGAGAGCTGCCTGCTTGCGGCGGTGGTCGCGGCCGCCACGGACCGGTGGCTGGCGGACTACTGCTCCGAAGCGATCTGGGGACCGGCCGGCATGGAGGCGGACGGGCACTGGCAACTCGAGTCCGAGGCGGGCCTGGAGTTGGGCGGGCTCGGCGTCAGCCTCTGCCTGCGCGACCTTGGCCGCCTCGGCCAGCTGGTGCTGGAGGACGGCGAAACGTTCAGTGGCCGACGGGTGCTACCATCAGGCTGGCGCGATCTCGCCGGCCAGCCCGACAGCGCGGCCACTGGCTTTGGTCAGCTCATGCACGGTTCACCGGCGGGGTACGGCTATCACTGGTGGGCGGTGCCGCCCTTGCCTGATGGCGTCAACAACGGTGCCTTCTCGGCGAGAGGCGCCTTCGGCCAAATTATCTTCGTCAATCCGACCGAGCGGGTGGTCGTCGCAATCCAGAGCGCGTGGCGTCAGCTGCAGGACAGCGACGCCGAGGCCGAAATCGCAGCGATGATCCGGGCTGCGGTGCGCGCGCTTCGAACGGACCCAGCGTCGCAGGTCCTATCGACCTTCTGAGAGATGTCGATCGAGAAACCGGAGCAGCCGGTGTGTTGCATTGTCCGCTGCCCCGCCGTTGTATTCCAGCCAGTGATCAAACATCGTCCTGCCGGGCTGGAGATACTCGTAATAGAATCCATGATACGCGCCGGGATAGACGACAAGTTCGACCGGCGGCCCGGCGTTGCCCCAGCGGGCGACTTTATCGGTGCACGCTGCCGCCGGCGTCCAGTCATCGAGGGCCCCGATGAAGATGAGCGTGGGTATCCCCGGACGCGCCGCTGCCGCGCTGCAGGGAGGGTAGAACGCGGCCGCCGCCCGGAACCGCAAGTCTGCAGGCACGAAATGTTCGAATGCATTGGGCTCCGCCGCGGAGAGCGTAAGCCTTGCGCCTGCCGAGAAGCCGACCATGGCTACGCGTCGTGGATCGACGAAGGTCTGGCCCGCCAGGAAGACGAGCGCCCCATAGGCATCCGGCCGGCGCTTGAGGAAGGTCATATACGCCTCTGAGGTGCACGCGTGAGCTATGCCACGTGTTGCGTAGCTTTCGACGAGCAGGACGACATAGCCCCGGGCGACAAGTTCATCGGCCAGCTTTTGCTTTGTCGCATCATGCATCCCGGCACAGCCGTGCAGTCCGACGACGGCGGGAAAAGGACCTGCGCCATCGGGCCTGGTCAGATCGCCCTGAATGCGGTCGCCCGGAACGATCGTGCCCATCCGCCGTTGCGAAGCGCTTTCAAACTCGACGCGCTTCAGAAGTGTGGCCCGTGCATGCGCCGTCAGCACAGGTACGGCGCACCAGAGCATCAGGACTACAGCGGTTCGGAAGGTGACTGTTCCAGGCAATGGCGTCTCCTGCGCGCCCTAATTCCACAAAGCATTCCAGAACATCGAAAGCCCGGCGGCGAGCATGATGCCGTCCATCAGCAGCCGAAACATTTCGGGCTTGAGGTGCAGCACGAAGCGCTTGGCGATGAAGGCGCCGAACATCAGCGACGAACCGGCGGCGAGGCCTTTCAGGGCGACATCAGCCGTCAGCGCGCCAAAGCGTTCGAAGGTCACTGATTTGCTCAAATAGAGCCCGAGCGAACTCGCGGCCTCGGTGGCAAGGAACGCGCCCTTGCTCAGGCCGTAAAACAGGAACAGCGGCACGCTGAGCGGCCCGGTCGAAACCACGATGCCGGTGAGATAGCCGATCGCAGCACCTCCCACTGCCAGATGCCAGAGGTTTGCTTTGAGCTGGTGGCGTTCAAGCCAATGCCGCACCGGCACCATCGCGATCAGGAATAGTCCGATCGCGATATCGACGGCGTGCGACGGCAGGGCGAGAAGCGTCCGCGCGCCGAGTGCCGCGGCCGGAATCCCCGTGACCGAATAGGCGAGGCAGGCGCGCCAGTCGACCTCGCGCCACCAGGCGAGGATCCGCGACAGGTTCGCCATCACGGCGGCGACCGCCATGATCGGCACGGCTTCCTTCGGCCCATACTGATAGATCAGCACCGGCATCAGCATGATCGAGGAGCCGGTGCCGACGATGCCGCTGATGGTGCCGGCGAGAAGCCCGACGATGAGGACGAAGAGGAAGCCCAAAGCTTGTTATCTCCGCAACTCGTGCCGAGGGGAGGGTAACGCTAGCAACTTTCGCAACGTATCGGCAACGCAACTCCGATCACTTTGGCGGGTTACGTCGCTGCTGACACCATGCTGGCAGCAGCGACCGTTTACGAACCACCTCACGTCGGATCATTTCGAAGGAACAGACCATGCCAATCAAGGGAAGCTGCCATTGCGGCCACACGCAATTCGAGGTCAGCGAGGTGCCGGCCGGCGTGACGCGCTGCACCTGTTCGCTGTGTTCAAAGCGCGGCGCGCTCTGGGCCTATTACACGCCGGCGCAGTTTCGCCTGACGTCGCCGGTTGAAAACGTCGCGACCTATTTGTGGGGCAGCCGAACGGTCAAACATCATTTCTGCGCCAATTGCGGCTGCGGCACCTATTCGGAATCGCCGGATTGGTCGACCGGCAAGCCGGACTTTGAAAACCCGAAAGTCGGCGTCAATGCCAGGCTGTTCGACGATCTCGATCTCGATGCCGTCCCGGTCACCATTATCGACGGCAAAAACCTCTGGTGAAACAAAGACAAGTCTACGGTGCATGGGGTTGTTTTTCGCCGTTTTGTCTCCGGGCTCATAACTGCTAGGATCGCTCAAACAAGACAAAAACGGAGGATCGCCATGGACGCCGTGACGCCGAAGGGGTCGCAGACATCAGACACGCATTCGCATCTGGTTCGTCCCTCGACCATGGAATGGCAAAAAACCCGGTTTCCCGGTTGCGAGGCCAAGACGCTGCTGTTCGATCGCACGACCGGGCTGATGACCGCGCTGATGAAGTTTGCGCCCGGCGCGGTGCTGCCCGACCACGAGCACGTCAATATCGAGCAGACCTATGTGCTCGAGGGCAGCCTGGTCGACAAGGAAGGCCCGGCCAAGGGCATCGAATGCAAGGCCGGCGAATTCGTCTGGCGCGAGCAGGGCAGCCGTCACGTCGCCTGGTGTCCGGAAGGCGGGCTGATGCTCGCGATCTTCCAGGTCCCGAACAAGTTCTTCGAGGCCGACGGCCGCGTCGTCGATGCCGCCGGCGAGGACTGGGATGTTACCTGGGGCCACACCGGAAAGGCCTGATCTCAGTCAGCGGCGCTCTCAGCGCAAAATAAAGGAGCCCGGCAATCGAATGCCGAACTCCGTTGGCGCACGATAGCGACGGTGTTACTTCTTGTACGCGGCGATCACGGCTTCACCATCGGCGCCGGCCTTCTTCGACCAGTCGGCCGTCAGCTGCTCGCCGATTTTCTCGAGGCCGGCCTTCAGCGCCGGAGGCGGCGGAAGCACCTGCATCTTGTTGGCCGTGAGCTGATCGAGATACCACTTCGCCTTTTCCTCCGCGAGCTTCCAGCCGCGTTCTTCGGCGACGGCCGCCGCCTTGAGGATCGCTTCCTGCGTCGGCTTGTCGAGCGCGTCGAACGCCGCCTTGTTGACGAAGGTGACGTTCTTCGGAATCCAGGCCTGCGTGTCGTAGAAGTGCGTCATGGTTTCCCAGGCCTTGCTGTCGTAGCCGGTCGAGCCCGAGGTCATGAAGGCGTTGACGACGCCGGTGGCCAGCGCCTGCGGCAATTCCGCCGCCTGGATGGTGACGGGCTGCGCGCCGACCAGTTCGGCGATGCGCGAGGTGCCGACATTGTAGGCGCGCCACTTCAGGCCCTTCATGTCCTCGATGGTGTTGAGGTCTTTCTTGGCATAGATGCCCTGCGGCCCCCACGGCACCGCGAACAGCAGCATCAGGCCTTGCGAGGCGAGCTTCTTTTCGATCGCGGGCTTTGAGGCCAGCCACAGCTTCTTGGCGGCCGGATAGCTGGTCGCCAGGAACGGCACGACGTCGATGCCGAACAGCGGGTCTTCGTTCTCATGCAGCGAGATCAGCACCTCGCCGGCCTGCGCCTGACCGGTGGCGACCGCGCGCTTGATTTCCGGCGCCTTGAACAGCGAGGCCGCGGCATGCACGGTGATCTGCAGCTTGCCGCCGGTGGCGTCGCCGACGTCCTTGGCAAACGCGATCAGGTTCACCGAATGCGGATTGTCGGCCGGATAGGCCGCCGGAAGATTCCATTTGGTCTGCGCCATTGCGGGAGCAGCAAGCGCCGCGACGCAGGCCGCCAATGCGAACGTTTTGACAAGCCTCAACATGAAAACACCTTTCTCTAGCCAGGGAACGCCATCCGCGGCAGCACCATCACGATATCAGGAAACACCGTGATGATGGCCACCGCCAGAACGAGCAAAAAGAAGAACGGCAGGGCCGCCTTGGCGACCGTGTTGGAATCCTTGCCGCTCATGGTCTGCAGCACGAACAGGTTGAAGCCGACCGGCGGCGAGACTTCCGCCATTTCCACCACCAGCACCAGGAAGATGCCGAACCAGACCAGATCGAAGCCGGCCTGCTTCACCATCGGAATGACGATGGCGGTGGTCAGCACGATCATGGAAATGCCGTCGAGCGCGGTGCCGAGCACGATGTACATCACGGTGAGCGCCGCGATCAGCGAATAGGGGCTGAGCTGGAGGCTGTTGACCCAGTTCGCGAGCGCCAGCGGGATGCCGGTATAGGCCATCGACGTGCCCATGTAGGAGGCGCCGGCCAGGATCAGCAGGATCATGCAATTGACCCGCGTCGCGCCCATCACGCTCGCCCAGAACGATTCCCAGGTCAGCCCGTCCTGCCACCATGCGATCGCGAGCGATCCCAGCACGCCCCAGGCCGCGCATTCCGTCGCCGTCGCCCAGCCCATCAGCAGCGACAGGAAGACGAAGGCGATCAGCAGCAGGCAGGGAATGAGATTGAGCAATTCCGAGATGCGCTGGCGAAAGCTCATCGGCGGCTCGGCCGGCGGCGTGCGATCCGGATTGAGCAGCGACCAGATCACGATGTAGCCGGAATACAGCGCCATCACCAGAAAGCCCGGCAGGAATCCGGCGAGGAAAACCTGGATGATGGAGACGTTGGCCTGCACGGCGTAGACCACCATGGTGATCGACGGCGGGATGAGAATGCCGAGCGTGCCGGCGCCGGCCAGCGAGCCGAGGCTCATGTTTTCGTCGTAGCCGCGCTTCTTCAGTTCGGGCAGGGCGATCTTGGCCACGGTGGCGCAGGTCGCGGCCGACGAGCCCGACACCGAACCGAACACGCCGCAGGCCAGCACATTGACGTGCATCAGCCGGCCCGGCAGCCAGTTCAGCCAGGGCGCAAAGCCGCGAAACATTTCCTCCGACAGCCGCGTGCGGAACAGGATTTCGCCCATCCAGATGAACAGCGGCAAGGCGGCGAGCGACCACGACGCGCTGCTGCCCCATACCGTCGTCGCCAGCACGCTGCCGGCCGGAATGCCGCCGCCGGCGAATTGCATGCCGGCCCATCCGGTCGCCATCAGGGCGACCGCGATCCAGACGCCGGCGCCGAGCAGCAGCGCCAGAAATCCCAGCAGCAGCGCTGCGATCGAGAGCAGCTCCATGTCAGACCCCGCTCTGCATGGCGCGCTCGACGATTTCCTCGGCGGTCTTCGGCTTTGGCAGTTCGTAGCGCGGCGCGAAGCCGCGCAGGACATGGATCAGCTCATCGACAAAGGCGATGAAGAGAATGACGAGGCCGCCGCTGTAGCCGAGCTGCGGAATCCACAGCGGCACCGCGATGACGCCCTGCGAAATGTCGGAAAACTTCCAGCGACTGCCAGGTCATGACCGCGGCGTACCAGGCGAAAAAGCCGATGAAGCCGGTGCCGACGAGGAGTGCCGCGATCTCGACATAGTGGCGGACGCTTGTCGCTGAGACGGTCGATCAGGAGACCGACGCGGATCATCTCGCCGTGCTTGAACGTATGCGCGAGCCCGAGAAAGGCGGTCGCCGCCATGCACCAGGAGATGAAATCGTCGCCCGCCGGAATGTTGATGCCGAGCGGCCGGCCGGCCGACAGCACCATCATCAGCACGAAAATCGCAATCAGGAAGAGCCCGGCGAGATAGCCGGAGAACAGGTAGAGCCGATCGAGAAACACGCGGATCATCGTTGTTTACTTCCCCAGACGCCTATTGCCCGAAAGCAATAGGCGAGCGCTCCGGTCACGCTCTCCATTTCCGGAAAGACGCCGTCGATCCCGGCCGTGTTCAGCACGGGCTTGTGAAATCGATCCCCGAAGCGGGGACAGGTTTTCTGAGTTGCCTGGGGCCGTCAATGGGACGAGAGACGTAGAAGGCCGCAAAAACTATTTCAGCGCCATGACGACCGAACCCGCCGCCGGATCGGTGACGCCCAGGCCGCCGCCGAGGTCTTCGAGCGTATCGCGAAAAGAATTGAGGGTCGCGATCATGTTCGGCCGTGCGTTGACGCACGCCTCCATGTCGTTCCACTCACAGATAATGCAGTAGGAGCGCTCGCCGGTTTTGATGATATTGGCGTGCGTCAAACCCGGCCAATTGGCCTCGACGTTCTTGTGGGCGTCGAGAAATTCCTGATCGCGTCCTGGCTTCACGCGGAAGCGCACCGTATTGAAAGCAGTCATCAAATATCCCCTTCGTCTGAATGCCCGAGGATACCCAGCCGGAACTCGGTCGTGCAATACAGGAGGATCGGCAAAGTCGGCCGGTTCATCATCCGGGCCAGCCAGCTTCCCAAAGCCTGAGCCGTGTCTTGGACGGCGTAATTGCACGGCCAACGAGTTCGCGCATGAGCTGGAACCGGCGAGGATCAAGCTGGCGTTTACCATCCGCCTGCGGCGTTTCCCGCCGCAAATTAAGCGTTTGCTCAGGACTGACTGGATACGCTGCAACCCAAAAGTGCCGGTTGCCGGGCTCGTCATGTCAGTCTTCAATTTATCCGATCGGATATCGCCAATGGCCGATCGACCGGCGGCATCGCTGCGATTGACGCCGCTACTATTTGCCGCAACGCTGTTCGTCTCGGCGCTGCTGTTGTTCTCGATCCAGCCGATGTTTGCCAAGATGGTGCTGCCGAAACTCGGCGGCGCGCCGGCGGTGTGGTCGGTTGCGATGGTGTTCTTCCAGACCGTGTTGCTGGGCGGTTATGCCTACGCCCATCTGTTGCACCGCGTGTTGCAGCCACGCTGGGCGGCGGTGTTCCATCTCGCGCTGGTCGGCTTGACGGCCACCGCGCTGCCGATTGCGATCGCGCCCGGATGGGCCGCGCCGCCGTCGGAAGGGACCGCGCTCTGGCTGTTCGGGCTTTTTGCGGTCTCGATCGGCCTGCCGTTCTTCACGCTGTCGGCGAGCGCGCCGCTGCTGCAGACCTGGTTTGCGACCAGCGGGCACCGGCAGGCGGGTAACCCTTACGTGCTCTATGCCGCATCCAACCTCGGTTCGTTCGCCGCACTGTTCGCCTATCCCGTCTTCATCGAACCGTTCCTGACGCTGAAGACGCAGACCGCGGTCTGGTCGGTCGGATTTGGCTTGCTCGCCATTCTCCTCAGCGTGGTCGGAGTGTTCGCGACCCGCGCGGTGCCTGCCGTCGCGCCAGCCGAAACCGGCGACGATGCCGCCGTCGGCGCCGTCGAGCGGATGCGATGGATCGCGCTATCAGCCGTGCCGTCGGGCCTTGTCATCGCGGTGACGGCGTATCTGACGACGGATATTGCCGCGGCTCCGTTCCTGTGGGTGGTGCCGCTTGCGATCTATTTGCTGACCTTCGTCGCCGTGTTCCGCGAGCGGCCCTGGATCGCGCACGCCAATGTGGTGCGTTTCGTTCCCTTCGCGGTGGCGCCGCTGGCAGTGAGCCTGATCGGCGGCGAGAAGGTGTTCTGGCTGGCGACCATTGCACTCAACCTCACCGCCTTCGCGTTGCTGACGCTGATGTGCCATGGCGAAGTTTACGCGCGGCGGCCGAGCCCGCGGCGGCTGACCGAGTTCTATCTTTGCACGTCGTTTGGCGGCGTGGTCGGGGGCGCCTTTGCGGGCCTGCTGGCGCCGCAGATCTTCAACGGCAATTACGAGTATCCGATCCTGATCGCGCTGGCGCTGCTGTGCACGCCCGGCCTGTTCGCGGCGGGAATACGCAAGGCGCTGACCGAAGCGTCGCCCTGGCTCGCCCTTAGCGCGGCGCTGGCGCTCGCGTGGTACGCCACCCGCTATCAGCCACCGGCCACGCTGGAACTGCCGTTCCAGGTTCTGCTGGCGCTGTTGGCCGCTGCGATGCTGTTTCAGCGGCAACGGCCGGTGCGTTTCTTCGAACTCGTCATCCTGAGTTTTGCGATGACCGCGCTGTGGCGGCCGGGCATTGCACCGATCGAGACCGCACGCAGTTTCTTCGGCGTCCACAAGGTCGCGGAAGTCAACGAA
This sequence comes from uncultured Alphaproteobacteria bacterium, assembly GCA_963802535.1. Lineage (GTDB taxonomy): Bacteria > Pseudomonadota > Alphaproteobacteria > Rhizobiales > Xanthobacteraceae > Bradyrhizobium. The sequence goes on from CAWDJI010000005.1 coordinate 28,372, forward strand.
GGTCGCGCCCGCTTGCTCTATCACGGCACCACGGTGCATGGCGCCCAATGGCTGCGCAACGCCGATGGCACGCCGGTCACCGGCACGCCGCGCGCCGCAGACCTATTACTATTTTGGCGGGCCGTTCGACGAAGCGATCAGGGCCGCACGGGCGGCGCATGGCAACCTCGATCGTGTGGCCATCGTCGGCCTCGGCACCGGAGCACTGGCCTGCCACCGCAAAAGCGGCGAGCACTGGACCTTCTTCGAGATCGACCCCGAAGTGATCCGCATCGCGCGGGATCCGCGCCGATTCGAATTCCTGTCGCGCTGCGCGCCCGAAATGCCTGTCGTGACCGGTGACGCCCGGCTGACGCTGGAAGCATCACCGGACCGCTACGACCTGATCGTGCTGGACGCGTTTTCGTCGGATACGATTCCGGTGCACCTGCTGACGCGCGAGGCGATGGCGGGCTATCTGTCCAGACTTACACCACATGGCGTGATCGTCGCGCACATCTCCAACCGGCATCTCGATCTCGCGCCCGTGGTGGCCAATGTCGCGCAATCGCTGGGGCTGACGGCCTTTCTGCGCGAAGATGACGGCGCCGGCGATCTCATGACGACGCTGAAGGCCAATGCCCGCCTCGTGGTTCTCGCGCGCGATGGCGCCGATACCGGAAGCGTTGCCGGCAACTGGACGCGGCTACAACCAGATCGATCAAGCGCGCTATGGACCGACGACTATTCGAACATCCTCGGGAATCATGCTGCGCAAGAAATTCGGCTGGTAGCGCCCGCGACTATTGCCTCGGAATGTTGGCATCGCCGATCACCTGCTTCCAGCGCGCGATCTCGGAAGCTATCATGGTCCGCATCTCGGCCTGCGAGCCGGCGCGGACCTCATTTCCCATGGTTTCGAGTTTGGTCTTGATTTCCGGCGTATCGAGCACGGCGCGCAATTCGCGATTGAGCCTGTCGACGACGGGTGAGGGGACGTTCTTTCCGGTTGCGATGCCGAGCCACGATCGAACCTCGTAACCCCCGACGGTTTTGGCGACCGGCGGTACATCGGGAATCGAGAACCACGGCTTGTCGCTGGTGACGCCGAGGCAGTGGATCGTGCCGGCCGAGAGCTGCGGCGCCGTGATCGTCAGCGTATCGATCAGAATATCGATCTGGCCGCCCAGCAAATCGTTGATCGGGCCGCCGCCGCCCTTGTAAGGCACATGGATCATTTTGATCCCGGCCATCGATGACAGCAATTCGCCGGCAAGATGCTGCGTCGATCCGACGCCGACCGAGCTGTAGGTGAGGGTCTCCGGCTTGGCTTTCGCTTCCTTGATCAGGTCGGCAAGCGTTTGAAACCGGTGGCCAGTCTTGACCGCAACGACAAGGGGAAAGAATACGACCGTCGAGACCATCTGGAAATCGTCGACCGGGTCGAACGGCAGCGACTTGTACAGCGCTGCCGACACCGCGTGCGCGCCGGTCAGCATGATCAGCGTGTAGCCGTCGGGCTGGGCCTTCGCCGCGCGATCGGAGGCGATGTTGCCGCCGGCGCCGGGGCGGGGCTCGACGATGACGGGCTTGCCGAGCCGGCGCGAGAGGCCATCGGCAACAATCCGGGCGATCGCGTCCGCATTGCCGCCCGCACCAAATCCGTGGGTCAGTGTAATGGGGCGCGACGGATAATCATCGTCGGCGCGGACCCCGGGGCTGCCGAACGCGCAAACCAGCGCAGCTGCCGCAGCAATCGCCTTCAAGAATTGCACGCGCATTCCTCCGCCCCCTGTTTTCGGCGAAGGTTATCCGAATGCAGGACCCGATGGCCAGACGGGCGGGGTGCGATTGCGGGTGGGTCAAGGCACGGCGTTATTTCAGCACGATCCATGCCGGTGCGTGATCGCTGGCGCCTTCTTCGCCGCGGATCTGGCGGTCGATGCCGGCCTTGCGGAGGCGCGGGGCCAGCACCGGGCTCAGCAAGAGATGATCGAGCCTGAGCCCTGCGTCGCGCGGCCAGCGGTTGCGCTTGTAGTCCCAGAACGTGAACATCGGCTTTGCCGGATGCAGCGTGCGGATTGAATTGGTCCAGCCCTGGTCGATCAGCGTCCTGAACGCGGCGCGGCTCTTCGGTTGTATCAGCGCGTCCTTGTCCCATGACTTGGTTGGATAGATGTCGGACGGCGTCGGCGCGACGTTATAGTCGCCGGCCAGCACCACGGGAATATCCTGCTTGATGAATTTGGCGGCGTGGGCGCGAAGGCGTTTGAACCAGTCGAGCTTATAATCGAATTTCGGGCCGGGCTGCGGATTGCCGTTCGGCAGATAGATGGAGGTGACGATGATGCCACTCACGGCGGCTTCGATGTAACGCGCCTCGTGATCGCTGGCGTCGCCGGGAAGCGCCGTCCGCGTCAGCACCGGCTCCGCATTGCGCGCCAGGATGGCGACGCCGTTCCAGGTCTTCTGTCCCTGCCACACCGCGCCATAGCCGGCCTTCTCGATCGCCGCGGCCGGAAAATCGACGTCGGTCGATTTCAGTTCCTGCAACGCTACCACGTCGGGCTTGGCTGAACGCAGCCAGCGCAACAGGTTGGGCAGGCGGCGGTTGACGTTGTTAATGTTGAAGGTCGCGATCTTCATGCCCGATGAAAATCGGTCAGGTCGGGATCGGCGGCGGCTCGGACTTCACGACAGGCGGCTCGGTCTTCGCAGCCGCAGGCTCGGTCGCCGGTACGTTGACAGGCGCCGGCTCCGCCTTTGCCTCGCCACCCCTGTAGATCCGCGCATAGCGCTTGCCGAGGCTGGTCAGCACTTCATAGCCGATGGTGCCGAAATGATGGGCGAGTTCATCGACCGTGATGCCGTCGCCGATCAGCGTCACCATGTGACCGCGCCGCACGGCGTTCTTTTCGAGATCGGTGACGTCGACGGCGATCAGGTCCATCGAAACCCGGCCCGCGACCGGGCAGCGCTTGCCGGCGACCACCACTTCGGCGCCGCGGGTGCCGTCATTGGCGCTGCCCGCGCGGAAATAGCCGTCGGCGTAGCCGGCCGAGACGATCGCGATCCGCGTCGGGCGCCGTGCGGTCCAGGTGCCGCCATAGCCGACGGTCTCGCCCTTTTCGAGATTGCGGATCTGCACGATGCGGGCCTTCAACTCGACCACCGGCTGCATCGGATTGTCGGCTTCCGGCGTCGGATTGATGCCGTAGACGGCCGCACCCGGCCGCACCAGCTCGAACTGGAACTGGGGGCCCAGGAACACCCCGGACGAATTCGCCAGCGACGCCGGCACGCCCGAAAACAGACTGGCGATCTCGCGGAAGGCCGTCAGTTGCTTGGCGTTGAGCGGGTTGTTGAGCAGTTCGGCAGAGGCGAGGTGGCTCATGACCAGCGTGATACCGTGATCGCCGGCATTGATGCGCGGGATGATGCCCTGCGCTTCGGTGACCGTCAGCCCGAGCCGGTTCATGCCGGTGTCGATGTGGATCGCCGCACCCCCGGACCAGCCGGAGCGGCGGCAGAACACGTCCCATTCGGCGAGTTCGTTGAGATCGCCGATGACGGGTTTGCAGTCGATCTTGGCGTAGGCATCGCCGGTGTTCTGGAAGAAGCCGTCGAGCGTATAGATGGTGACCGCCGGCAGTGCGGCGCGGACCACGCGCGCCTCATCCAGGGTTGCGACAAAGAAGGTCTTGCAGCCGGCATTGGCGAGCGCGCGCGCCACCTGCTCGGCGCCGCAGCCATAGGCGTCCGCCTTGACCACGCCGGCGCATTCGGCCGGCACCGCGGTTTTCTCGAGCTTGCGCCAGTTGGCGACGATGGCGTCGAGGTCAACGGTCAGGATGCCAGTCGCGCTCGCAAGCGCGGCGGTGTGGTTGGCCTCGGGCGAGAGCAGGCTGCTGACCGGGATGGATTTGGGATCGGATGCGATGTTCATGCCGCATTTTACGCGGGCGAACGCCTTGGTTCAACCGCGCTGAGGCCCGGGCCTAGGGCACACGGTAGGGCAGATTATCGCCCTGGACGAAATCGCTGAACCGGGTGAATTGCCCCTCGAACTGCAGCTGGACCGTACCCGTCGGTCCGTGGCGCTGCTTGGCGATGATGACTTCGGCCTTGCCGAGGGCGAGCTCCATTTCGAGCTGCCATTTTTCATGCTCGGCCGTGCCGGGCTTGGGTTCCTTGTTCTGCAGGTAATATTCCTCGCGGTAGACGAACAGCACGACGTCGGCGTCCTGTTCGATCGAGCCGGATTCGCGCAAGTCCGACAATTGCGGATGCTTGTCGTCGCGGCTTTCGACCTGGCGCGACAGCTGCGACAGCGCGACCACCGGAATATTGAGCTCTTTGGCCAGCGCCTTCAGGCTGGTGGTGATTTCGGTGACTTCCTGCACGCGGTTGTCATTGCCGCGCTTGCCCGAACCCTGCAGCAGCTGGATGTAGTCGACCACGATGATGTCGAGGCCCTTCTGCCGCTTCAGCCGCCGCGCCCGCGCCGTCAATTGCGAGATCGAAAGGCCGCCGGTTTCGTCGACGAACAGCGGCAGGTGCTCGAGCTTGATGGTGTAGTCGCGGATCCGGTCGAACTCGTCCTGCTTGATGCCGCCGCGGCGGATCATGCTGGACGCAATTCCGGTTTGCTCGGCCAGAATACGCGTGGCGAGCTGTTCGGCCGACATTTCGCAGGAGAAGAAGCCGACGATGCCGCCATTGACCGATTTCATGGTGCCGTCGGCCTGCACTTCGGCGCGATGGGCTTCGGCGATGTTGTAGGCGATGTTGGTCGCGAGCGCGGTCTTGCCCATGCCGGGACGTCCGGCAACGATGATCAAGTCGGATCGCTGCAGACCGCCCATTTTGGAGTCGAGATCGCGCAGTCCGGTGGAAATGCCCGACAGTTTTCCGTCGCGCTGATAGGCGTTGGCCGCCATGTCGAGCGCGGTCTTCATCGCCTGCGCAAAGCGCTGGAAGCCGCCGTCGTAGCGGCCGGACTCGGCCAGTTCGTAAAGCTGGCGCTCGGCATCCTCGATCTGGGCGCGCGGCGCAAAATCTACCGGCGCGTCGAACGCGACGTTGACCATGTCCTCGCCGATCCGGATCAGGTCGCGGCGAAGCGCCATGTCGTAGATGGTCCGGCCGTAATCCTGCGCGTTGATGATCGTGGTGGCTTCGGCGGCCACGCGGGCGAGGTACTGGCCGACCGTCATGCCGCCGATATCGGTCTCGGCCGGCAGGAAGGTCTTCAGCGTGACGGGAGTGGCGACCTTGCCCATCCGGATCAGGCTGCCGGCGGTCTCGTAGATCGCCTGATGGATCGGTTCGAAGAAGTGTTTTGGCTCGAGAAAGTCCGAAACCCGGTAGAACGCGTCGTTGTTGACCAGGATCGCTCCCAGCAGGCTCTGTTCCGCCTCGATATTGTGCGGCGCGCTCCGGTAGACCGGAGTTCCCGCGTCGGGGGCGAGCTTGAGGACGTTCGAATCAGTCAGGGCCATGGACAAGTTTATTCTTTGGATTTGGTCGTTATTGGGATTCCCGGACGGGGGGCGGCGATAAAGCGCCACACTCGGCCCCAGCGGAAGTGCGAAGCTGCCTTATGCACGATTCACACAATGCGTTTGTATGAATCGGCACCGGGGTACGCATTCTGCTTGACGGGTTTTCGCCCACAGTCGCCCGGGGCGCCGCCGCCGCACTTCACGAAAATGTTCTGCAAGATCTTAGGCAAGTTCTTAGGAACGCCTGAACCTTATCGCCATTTGGGCAGACCCATCCAAGGCACGAAGCGCTTTCGGGCCGCGATGTTAGCGATTGATCAAACCAAGATGAGAAAGATCAACGCCACGACGGCCGCAGCGACGCCGGTCGCGATCAAGGCGTAATCGGTCGTGAGGTCGGATTTGGGTTCGAACGGTGCTGGGTAGGTTTTCTGGGCCATTCCGGGTTTTTACGGGAAACCGCCCGGGGGGCTCTGTGAAGTAGGTCACATCCGCCGGATTTTCTTGCCGGCATGATGGGCGGCTCATTCGGGAACAGGTTTGCGGCTTTCGGGTTGGTAAAGGCGACGGATCAGGACAGACGATGGGTCAGCAACTCAATACATGGCGATCAGGAAGCGGCCAGCGCGTTTGGTTGTCGCGGCTGATCGAGACCATGGAAGTGATTTCGCGCCCGGAAATCCGAGCCGTGCCCTGCGATATCAGCGTGCTGTCCGCCTTGCGCGCGCAGCTTGCCCGTCCGGCGTCGGCCCGCATGCCTTTCGCCACCCCTTACAGCCTGCGAAACTGAGATATTCATCGTTTCGGCCTACGCAATCTGCGTAAACTTGATTGCTATGCGAACCGGGATCCACTTCGCTTGAAAACGCTCTATTCGCCGGCGAGTTGCAGCCGCGGCGCCTTGCCCTGTTCAATGCCGCGCAGCCGCGCTTCCTCGTGGCCGATGTAATCGCGCGTGATCGGCACCACGCCCTGGCGTTTGCTGAGCTGGAGCTGGAAGTTCATCAGGTTCTGCTTGCGGAACGACATTTCGGAGCCTGCCAGATAAAACTCCCACATCCGCGCGAAGCGTTCGTCATACAGCCGGACCGCTTCCTCGCGCCGCGCCATGAAGCGTTCGCGCCAGGCTTTGAGCGTTTCCGCGTAATGCAGCCGCAATATCTCGATGTCGCAGACCAGGAGACCCGCGCGTTCGATCGCGGGGAGGACCTCGGACATCGCGGGCATGTAGCCGCCCGGGAAAATATATTTGGCGATCCAGGGGCTGGTCACATCAGGACCGGTGGAGCGGCCGATCGAATGCAGCACCATGACGCCGTCGTCGCTGAGCAGCTCGGCACATCGCCGGAAGAAGGTTTCGTAGAAGTCGACGCCGACATGTTCGAACATGCCGACCGAAACGATCCGGTCGAAGGGTGCGGGAATGTCGCGGTAATCGCTGAGCAGGAATTTTGCGTGCCGGCCGAGGTTTTTTTCTCCGGCGCGTGCATTGGCGACCTGCAATTGTTCCGATGACAGGGTAATGCCGGTCACATCGGCGCCGGTCATCTCGGCCAGATAGAGGCCAAGGCCGCCCCAGCCCGAACCGATGTCGAGCACGCGGTCGCCGCGTCTGATCAGCAGTTTTGCGGCGAGGTGGCGCTTCTTGGCCAGTTGGGCATCGTCGAGCGTGGCATCGGGGCTGTCGAAATAGGCGCAGCTATATTGCTTGTCGGCGTCGAGAAAGAGGGAATAAAGCCGTCCGTCGAGATCGTAATGATGGGCGACGTTGTCTCGCGCCCGGCCGCGCGCGTTGAACTGCCTGATGTGGCGCGCCAGATAGCGCAGCCACCATTGCACCCGGGCCCAGCGTGGCACCATTTCGGGCTGATCGAGCAGGATCGCCAGTGCGTCGGCGATCGAGCCGTCCTCGACCACGAACGTGCCGTCCATATAGGCTTCGCCGAGCGCCAGTTCGGGATTGAGCAGGATCCGCCGTTCGGTCTGCGTGGAAAGGAAGCGCACCGATACCGGCCGGCCGGTGCCATCGCCGCACGTGAATTTCAGTCCGCTCGCGGCCGTGAAGGTCATCGCGCCGCGGCGAATGAACTGTCCCAGGAAATAACGCAACAAACGATCCATCGAAGCACCAATGGAGCGACCGGCCCGTTACACCATATGCACGGTGGAAATCATGGTTCCAATGTACATCAACAACATCATAATTACGATTATCCCCGCGCGCTACTGCATTGTAGTCAAAGCGGATATTCCCAAATGCGGTGATCACGCAGATGCGTCATAAGTGCGCTTCCATTCGCGGCATAATCGGATAAAAGGTGACCGCCGCCAGCCGTGTCGTGCGACGCTGGAAGCGATTCCACATCTGGAGAAGCAGGAATGTTGAGCCGAGCGCTCAGTTTAGCGACGGTGACGCTTCTGATTGTCTGTTTTGCAGGCGGTGCGGCGCGTGCGCAGCTGACCAACCTCGAGGCCGGCAAGAGCCCCTCCCAGATTTTCGCGGGCACCTGCAATGCCTGTCACAAGAGCCCCCGCGGCCTGCTGAAGACCGTGCCGGCGTCCTCGCTGCCCGGCTATTTGCGCCAGCATTATACCACCTCCAGCGACATGGCCTCGGTGCTTGCTTCCTTCCTGGTTTCGAACGGCGCCACCGACACCCGTTACCAGGGCAAGGATCAGCCGAAGACGGATCTGGCCAAGGGCGGCAAAGAGGGTGCCAAGCCGGAGGGCGCCAGGCAGGAGGCTGCCAGGCCGGACGCCGATGGGATCGCGCCGCAAGGCGAGGGCGCCGCACGTCCCGGCCGCGACGCCAAGCGTCTGGCACGGCCGGGCCAGGCGCCGGACGGCACCAAGCCGGCCGATGGCCAGGCGCCGACGCAGGCTGCGACCGACAGCAAGATGGGCGCCAAGCAAAAGCTCGGCAAACGCGGCCGGCCCGGCACCGAGGAGCCGCCGAAATCCGACGAGGCGGCAAAGGACGAGGCATCCAAGCGCGATACCGCCAAGGTCGATTCCGGCAAGGGTGAGGTCGACAAGCCTGATTCCGCCAAACCCGCTGGCGAGCTGCCAAGCCCGAAGCCGCCAAATCCGAGACCGCCAAGGTCGATGCAGCCAAAGAATCCGGTGGCAGCGAGCCGACGCCGTTGCGGCCCGATCCGGTTCCGCCGGTTACGCCAGCGCCGCCGGCCTCGGCTGCGACCGCCAGCACGACGCCCGAGCCGGTTGCCAGCCCCTCGGCGTCAGCTGCTGCGCCGGTGTCGCCGCCCGTCGTGATGCCGACACCGCCGGCGGTGACGGCCTCCGTACCCCCGCAGCCGCCAGTAGCCCCGGCGGGACCGCCGGCGCCACCGATTTCCCAATAGATCTCGCGACAGGACGGCCGCCTGCTGGCTTCGCTTGACCGCATTTAGAGTAATACTCTAGAGTGTTGATCTAGTGCAAATGCGAGGGCAATTGCTGTGACTACGGCGCGCGAAGATCTGCTGACGGCGGGACTGGCCGTGTTCGACCGCGACGGTTTTGAGGGCGCAACGGTTGCGGCCATACGCACCCGCGCGCGGGCGTCGAATGGCAGCTTTTTCCATTTCTTCGCGTCGAAGAAGGAACTCGCAGGCACGCTGTTTCTGGAAATCATCGCCCGCTACCACGCCGCCGTCCTCGCGGCGGTGGATGAATCCTGCGACGCGAAGCAGGGCGTGGCGCGGCTGATCCATGCGCATCTGGATTGGGTCGTGAGCAACCGGCGCGAGGCGCGCTATCTGTTCGAGATTTCCCGCAGCGAATGGAGCGAAGAGATTCGCGGCGCGCAGCGGGCGCAGAATTCGCGCCTCGCCGAGGCGATCGAGCGGTGGCGCGCGCCGCTGATCGAACGCGGCGAATTGCTGCCGATGACGGCGACCTTGTTCTTCAGCCAGATCATCGGGCCTGCGCAAATCTTCTGTCGCGCCTTCCTGTCGGGCCGCGACCGCGCCGATCCCAGGGATCAAGCCGAGACATTGATCGCTTGCGCGACGCGCGCGGTCGTCGCTGCCGACGCGGGTCACACAAAAGGAGAAACGGCATGATCGCAGAAAGCGACCCTGATTTCGCGCCGATCGCAACGCGTATCCGTGACCATGTCGGCCGCCAGGGCTTCATGACCCATATCGGCGCGGAACTGTCCGAATTGACGCGTGGCGCCTGCACGCTGGCGGTCGACCGGCGGCCGGAACTGTTGCAGCAGCACGGCCTGTTCCACGGCGGCGTCACCGCTTTCCTGGTCGACAACGCCACCACGATCGCAGCCGCTGCCTCGCGCGGCCAGGCGGCGCTGACGGCGGAATACAAGTTGAATCTGCTGTCACCGGCGGTCGGCGATCGCCTGATCTGCCGGGCGCGCGTCATCAAATCAGGACGTCAGGTCGCCGTCGTCGCGGCCGACGTGTTCTGCGTCACCGACGGGGTCGAGAAGCACACGGCGACGGCCCTGGCTTCGATCGCGATGCTTGACGAGAAGGCGGCCACACGAATCCCAAGCCCGGCCTGATCGGCCGGGCTTGGGTTCGCTCTTCCAACAACGCTTGCGTTACTTCTCGGTCGCAGCGGGCGCCGGTTCGTCGTCGTGCTGGGCTTCCGGATCGAAGAACTCGCCGGCAGCGGCGAGGGCTTCGGCGGCGGCATCCTGATCTTCCTGGCGGGTCGAGATGTCTTCGCCGCGGTTGATGCGCTCGGCTTCATCGGCGCTGCGCGCAACCGTGACGCTGACGCTGACTTCGACTTCGGGGTGCACGGCGATGGCGATCTTGTGCTTGCCGATGGTCTTGATCGGCGCGTCCAGCAGGATCTGGCTGCGGTTGATGGTGAGCTTGTCGGCTTCGAACGAAGCGATGATGTCGCGCACGCTCACCGAACCGAACAATTGTCCGGTTTCCGAGGCCTGACGCAGCACGACGACGTTGCGGCCGTCGATCTTCTCGGCAACCAGGGTCGCCTCGCCCTTGGCCTTGATGTTGTTGGCCTCGAGTTCGGCCTTCATGCCGTCGAACTTGGCGCGGTTGTCGGATGTGGCGCGCAGCGCCTTGCCGCGCTTGAGCAGAAAGTTGCGGGCAAATCCGTCCCTGACTTTGACGACTTCGCCCATCTGACCGAGCTTGGCGACGCGTTCCAGCAAAATGACTTCCATTTTCGTTCTCCTGTTGAAGTGGTGATGATGCGGTTGAAGTGGATGGGTAGAATTTAAGCTGCGGGCAAAGGCGGCGGCTTGCCGCGCAAAAAGCGTTCGCGAAGTCCGAACACGGCGTCGGCGAGGCCCAGCGCCACCATGGCCAGCACCGGCCAGCCGAACACCATGACGAAAGCGTAGGTGCTGCAGAGCCAGAACGCGCGGCCTTTCAGCGCCAGCGTCAGCGTGTGCAGCACGGCAAAGCCGGTGATGGCATAGGCCATCAGCAGCGCGGTCGCCGTGATCTGCGCGAACAGCGCGATGATCCCGCCGACAAAACAGAAGGCCAGCGCCACTGACAAAACGACCAGAATCATCGGCGGCAATTCGGCGCGCTTCAGTTCCGGCCATGGCCGGTGCAGCCGCCCCGAGGTCGCGGTGATCTTGCCGGCGAGCCAGAGGTTGAGCGTCAGCGTCATCATGGCGACGATGGTGGCGGCCGCCGGCGCGATGATGGCCAGCGCCGCGATCCAGCGCTCGTTATCGCCGGGACTGGCCAGATCGCGGGGCCCGAGGATTCGTGTCAGCCCGCGTCGCAATGAACCCGTGATGGTCTCGGCGTCGCTGCCCAGCGTCAGCATGGCCGCAACCGTGGTCAGGATAGCAAAGCCCGCGATCCAGAGCAGGATGCGGCCGACCGGATACCATTCCAGCATCGGCGCGGCAGGTGCTGCACCATTGCCTGATCCGGTGTTGGGCAAGGGACGGCCGAGCAGCGCGAGATGGCCGAGCCACCAGGCTGGCAGTGCGACGGTGACGACAAAGGCGATGCAGTAGGGCAGGCCGAACATCAGCCCGAGGCCCGAAGCTGCGGCGATGCCGCCGAGCGTGGCTGCGATCGGTCCCCATCCGAGTGCGGCCACCATCAGCGGCAGCGGCGCCAGATAGAACAGCAGCAATGAGATCAGCGCGCCCGAGATGATCGAGGCGAACATCAGCGCCGACGCAGAGCCGGCCGCTAGCGCAATGAGGGCGATCACGATCATCAGCTGTCCCGCTCCTTTCGAGCGGTTAGAGGTCTTTCGACCCCAACCATCGGCGACCGGACGACCCGGAAGCCTTATGAAATAAAGCGATCGGCGGCACCGAGGCCGCCGATCGAAATCGTCTTAGCGAATGACGTAGGGCAGGAGGCCGAGGAACCGCGAGCGCTTGATGGCGCGGGCGAGTTCACGCTGCTTCTTGGCGGAGACGGCGGTGATGCGGCTCGGCACGATCTTGCCGCGCTCGGAGACGTAACGCATCAGCAGCTTGGAATCCTTGTAGTCGATCTTCGGCGCATTCGGACCCGTGAACGGGCAGGTCTTGCGGCGGCGGAAAAACGGACGGCGTGCACCAGCTTCAGCCATGATTCTTACTCCTCAACCGCTGCGGTTGCTTCGTCGTCACGCGGCCGGCGCGGGCCACGGTCGCCACGGAAGCCGCCGCCTTCGCCACCACGGAATCCACCGCCTTCGCGATCGCCACGGAAACCACCTTCGCGGTCGCCACGGAAACCGCCGCCGCGATCGTCACGCTCGCGGTCGCGATCGGCCTTGCGCATCATCGCCGAGGGACCTTCCTCGTGCTCTTCGACGCGGACGGTGAGATAGCGGATGACGTCTTCGGAGATCCGCTCCTGGCGCTCGATCTCGGTGACCGCAGCGGAGGGCGCATCGATGTTCATCAGCACGAAATGTGCTTTGCGATTCTTGTTCATGCGGTAGGTGAGGGAGCGTACGCCCCAGTTCTCGGTCTTGGTGATCTTGCCGCCGAGCCCTTCGACGATGCCCGTCATCTGGGTGGTCAGCTCTTCGACCTGCTGGGTGCTCGCATCCTGACGCGCGAGAAAAACATGCTCATAAAGAGGCATGGGTGTCCTTTCCTAGTGTTGGCGCGGTTCCCGGCGGCAAGCCCTTCGAGACCTTCGGAAAGGACTCGATAATGCTCAGAAGGCGGAAGCACGGGACGACGGGCCGACTGGCCCTGCCACATCAACATCGCCAAAAGGTGAGATTGCTGAGACCGTCCGTTCAGCTCCCGGCCGGGATCCACGGATGCGCGGTTTATAAGGATTTTGAGCCCGCTGGCAAGCGTTCATGCGGGGTTTGGTGCGGCATTCGCGGCCGTCGCCAGGCGGCTCGGCTGAGTTCCGTTGACATACTTGTTTGTATATCATACAAAGAATGGCAGAGGGCAACATGGCTCCCAAATCCGTCCAAACGGCTTCCGAACCCATGGCCGGCGACCCCAAGCACGCCGTCCGCGCCACGCGTTCGGCTGGACGCGAGATGCGCTCGCGGCTGCTCGATGGCGCCAGCCGGCTGTTCAGGGAACGCGGCCTGTCCGGCACCTCGATCTCCGACATCGCCGCCGTCGCCGACGCGTTTCCGAGCCAGATCACCTATTACTTCCGCACCAAGGAGGCGCTGTTCGTCGAAGCCGCCTGCCGCGACATGCTGTATGTGGCGCGCGCGGCCGAGCAGGCGGCGCTCCAGGCGCATACGCCGCGCGATTACACCCGCGCGCTGGTCGAGACCGTGACGGCGACCAATTCGGTCGCGTTCTTTGCCGAGGCGCTGACGCTGACGCGCCGCCGCCAGGATCTCGCGCCGCTGGTGGAGCGCACCATCGAGCGGCTGCACGGCGAGGGGCTGCGCGCCTATTCGAACCAGATCGAACGGCACGGCTGGAACACGCTGCGCGATCCCGATGCGACCTCGCGGCGGTTTTGGGCGCTCGCGATCGGCGTGATGGTCGAGGGCTATGCCATGGGCCGTTCGGCGGAAGAATTGTCGCGCGAGATGCTGCGCGTGCTCGGCGATCAGGCAATCGTAAAATCCGACGGCGATGCTACCCGCCTGCGCCTCGTCGCCGACCCCAACACAGTTCCACCCGACCGGGAGACTTCATCATGACCGCGCTTCGCATGCGTGCCCGCGATTTCCTGAGCGAGGATGAACTGATCGCCGTGCGCGAGCGTTCGACCTGGAAAGGCGCCGCCATGATCGTCCATGCCTGGGCGCTGATCCTGGGCGCGATCGCGCTGGTCGCGTGGTGGCCCAATCCGCTGACCTTTGTGCTGGCGGTCGGCATCATCGGCTCGCGCCAGCTCGGACTGGCGATCCTGATGCATGACGGCGCACATGGCTGCCTGTCGGCTGACGAGAAGACCAATCTGACCCTGAGCCAATGGTTCTGCGCCTATCCGGTCTTCGCCGAGACTCGCGCCTATCGCCGCTATCATCTCCAGCATCACGCGCGCACCCAGCAGGACGACGATCCCGATCTGATTTTGTCGGCGCCGTTTCCGATCACGAAGATCAGCTACCGCCGCAAATTCATGCGCGATATCACCGGGCAGACCGGCTACCAGCAGCGCAAGGCGCAATTGCTCAACGCGCTCGGGCCAAAGGAATGGCCGCTGAAGCAGCGCGCCGCGCATTTCTGGGAAAAGCTCGGCCCGCAATGTGTCGTCAACGCGCTGATGTTCGCAGGCCTCGCGGCGGCCGGCGTGTGGTGGGCCTATCCGCTGTTGTGGCTATTGCCGCTGGTGACCTGGATGATGGTGATCACCCGCGTCAGAAACATCGCCGAGCACGCCGTGGTGCCCGACAGCGCCGATCCCCTGCGCAACACCCGCACCACGCATGCTGGTTTCCTCGAACGGCTGTTCATCGCGCCCTACTATGTGAACTATCACCTCGAGCATCATCTCTTGTTCTACGTGCCCTGCTACAACCTGCCGCGCGTCCACCGCATTCTCAGCGCCAGCCGGCATGCCGCGCGCATGGAGGTGCAGCCGAACTACGCGGCCGTGCTGCGGCTGGCGACGGCGAAGCCGAACCAGCAGGACCGGCCGGGGCAATTGGTGAGCAGCCAGCGCCGCGCGCGGGCTGGAGCCGAGGTCGGCGGGGATCAAAAGGCCGGCGGATTCTAGGCGTAACCGGCACTTTTCTACGGTGCATGGGGTTGTTTTCGTAGTTTTTATCCGGACCCCTGCGGCGGGCCTTTTAGCAGGCCAGCGCCGGAGCCTTCACCATCGGTGCAAAAGCTGCGATTTCGGCGCCGGGGCTGTGAATTACAAAACCGCCCTTGCCGCGGCGTTTGGCCTCGTACATCGCGCGGTCGGCGGCGCTGAGCAATTCGTCGGCGGTGGTCCCGTCACGCGGCGCCGATGCAAGCCCGATGCTGGCGCCGACGCGGGCCGCCGGCGCAAACTCGAACGGCTCCGAAACCCGCGCGACGATCCGCCGCGCGATATCAGCAGCTTCGCCGTCGGAAATGTCAGGCAGCAGGATGACGAATTCGTCGCCGCCAAGGCGGCAGACGTAATCGGCGTCGCGCACGCTGGCGCGCAGGCGGTCCGCCACGGCGACCAGAACGGCGTCGCCCGCCGCATGTCCAAACCTGTCATTGACGCCTTTGAAGCCGTCGAGGTCGAGGCAGAACACGGTGAGCTTCGAAGCGGTGGACGCGATTTCCGGCCACGGACCAGCGAGCAGTTCAGAAAATAGCTTCAGGTTGAGGGCGCGATTGGGAAGACCGGTGAGCAGGTCGTGATGCGCCATCTGGCGGTTGTTGCGCTCGGAGTGGTGGAGGTCGAGCAGGATCTTGTGGTTCTCCAGCAGCAGGAAAATCATCCCGGCGGTATAGACCGGGGTTTGCAGGCCGATCAGAAACAGGAACGGGACCGGCGACAGGATCGTGGCCAGGCAAACGGAAGCGTCAGGATGCAGATCAGCAGAATGCCGTAGCGCGGCGTGCCGGCGTTGCGCGAGGCGATACCGCCGACCAGATTGGCAAGTCCGATGCCGGCCATCAGCGCCAGCGGCAGGATCCCCGATCCGACACATTGATAGCAGCCGGCGGAAATCAGGATGACCGATGTCAGCCCGGCCCAGACCGGCGTGACGTTCGCCGCGACCCGGCGGTCTGCTTTGACCCGCGCGAGGGCCTTGACCAGCAGGAAAATTCGGGTGCTGCCGAGAACCAGCTCCGCCAGCATCCAGGCATAGGCCCATGCGGCGCCGGTAAGGGCGGCGGCAATCGATCGCGATCAGCAGCGACGCGAATACAGCCACGACGACCGTCTTGGTCTTGTTGGTGCGTTGCTGCAGCAAGCTCGTTGCTGGATATCGTCGGGCTGTGGACGCGGGCCGGCGAGCAGCCAGTCGACGCAGCCTTGCAAGTGAGACCAAAGCCGCTGCGGTTGCCCGGCGGATGCGGAAGCGGTCGATGTCGGTGAGACCATGAATGTCATGGTCGCAGTTTCGGCGTCCGGCATTTAAGACCGCTTTAAGCGCGGCGGCCGAGTTCCAGACAGCGTAAACATTTTACCTGCAAGTCGAACGGTCGTGTCGTTTGCACCGTCCGCACGGCTTGACAGCACGGCGAAAGCCGGTGTCTTACGGCTGCACTTGAGGGAGTTTTCAGCAAAAATGACCGCAGCATTTACCTTTCCGGGACAGGGGTCGCAGGCCGTCGGCATGGGCAAGGCCCTGGCGGAGGCCTTTCCGGCCGCACGCGCCGTGTTCGACGAGGTCGACGCGGCGCTCGGTGAGAGGCTGACCGCGATTATCTGGGAGGGGCCCGCCGAAACCCTCCAGCTGACCGAAAATGCCCAGCCCGCTTTGATGGCGGTCTCGATCGCGACGCTGCGCGTGCTGGAGACCGAGGCCGGCTTTTCGGTCGGCCGGGATGCAGCCTTTGTCGCCGGTCATTCGCTCGGCGAATATTCCGCACTTGCCGCAGCCGGCAGCCTCAGCCTCACCGATACCGCGCGCCTGTTGCGCACCCGTGGGCTTGCGATGCAGAAGGCGGTGCCGGTCGGCGCCGGCGCCATGGCCGCATTGCTCGGTCTCGACTATGAGGCGGCGATGGCGGTCGCAGCTGAGGCCGCGCAGGGCCAGGTGTGCCAGGCCGCCAACGACAATGGCGGCGGGCAGGTGGTGGTCTCCGGCGACAAGGCCGCGGTCGAGCGCGCGCTCGAAATTGCAAAAACCAAGGGCGCCAAGCGCGCGATGCTGCTGCCGGTGTCCGCCCCGTTCCATTGCAAGCTGATGCAGCCGGCGGCCGACGCGATGGCGAAGGCACTGGCCGAGGTCACCATCAAGGCGCCGGCGTCACCCTTGGTGTCGAACGTGCTGGCCGCGCCGATCACCGACCCCGACGAGATCAGGCGCCGCCTGGTCGAACAGGTCACCGGGACGGTGCGCTGGCGCGAGTCCGTGGCCTATATGGCAGCCCACGGCGTCACGCGCTTCTTTGAGATTGGCGCCGGCAAGGTGTTGAGCGGGCTGGTCAAGCGCATCGCCGACGGTGCGGTCGGCGTGTCGGTCGGTGGGCCCAACGATATTGCCGCCGCCAAGGACGCATTGGCCGCCTCGGCCTAGAGCACGATCCGGAAGAGTGGGTACCGGTTTTCCGCCAAGATCATGCTCAAACGATAAGGCTTGCGAGAGGAGAATTCGATGTTCGATTTGACAGGCAGGACGGCGCTGGTGACCGGCGCGACCGGTGGCATCGGCGGCGCGATTGCGTTAGCCCTGCATGCCCAGGGCGCAACCGTTGCGATATCGGGAACGCGCCGCGAAGTGCTGGAGGCGTTCGCAGCCTCGCTCGGTGATCGCGTTCACGTACTGCCGTGCAATCTCTCCGACAGTGCTGCCGTCGAGGCGCTGGTGCCAGCGGCGGAAGCCGCGATGGGGCAGGTCGATATCCTGATCGCCAATGCCGGCATCACCCGCGACAATCTCTTTGTGCAGCTGCGCGACGAGGACTGGGACGACGTCATCAACGTCAACCTGACCGCGACCTTCCGTCTGGCGCGCGCGGCCACCAAGCTGATGATGCGCAAGCGCTTCGGCCGCATCATCGCCATCACCTCGATCGTCGGCGTCACCGGCAATCCCGGCCAGGCCAACTACACCGCGTCGAAAGCCGGCCTGATCGGCCTGATCAAGACGCTGGGCGCGGAATACGCCAAGCGCAACGTGACCGCCAATTGCATCGCGCCCGGATTCATCAAGACGCCGATGACGGACGCGCTCAACGACAAGCAGCGCGAGGCCATCCTGTCGAAGGTTCCTGCGGCCCGGCTGGGGACGCCTGAGGACATCGCGGCGGCGGCCGTCTATCTCAGTTCGAACGAGGCGGCTTACGTGACCGGGCAAACCATTCACGTCAACGGCGGAATGGCCATGATTTGAGCCATTTACCGCCGGGATCGACCGCCGGAGGCGGTTTCGGCCGGCCGGGCGAGGCGTGTGGTCAAGAGTTGGGAAGTGTGATAACCGAACCCCCGACGGATGGGCAAACAAGGCCATTGCAGGATTTTGAAACCCTGTATATTGGCGTGGCGACGCCTGCCGTTCGCCGGGCGTTTGTCGGCTACCACCGGGCCGAATCAAGACTATGCGCGATTGCGAAGGAAGTTTAACGACCACGATGGCTCGTATCGTCTTGCGGTATCTTGGGGTCGGGTCCAATGGAACAAGCACGAGGTTGAACGATGAGTGAGATTGGCGAGCGGGTTAAGAAGATTGTGGTGGAGCACCTCGGTGTTGAACCCGATAAAGTGGTCGATGCGGCAAGTTTCATTGATGACCTCGGCGCCGACAGTCTCGACACCGTCGAGCTCGTGATGGCTTTTGAAGAAGAATTCGGTTGCGAAATTCCCGATGATGCCGCGGAAACCATTCTGACCGTCGGCGACGCGACGAAATTTCTCGAAAAGAACGCGAAAAGCTGACGCCCCGCGCGGTGCGCATAGAACCGGACGGGCCGTTGTCGAACGGTCCCCCGGTTTCTTGTTATGGACCGCGCGTTTTGGGCCGGAGTTTTTGATATGAGACGGGTTGTCGTCACGGGGCTGGGCATGGTTACGCCACTCGGCTGCGGCGTTGACGTCACGTGGGCCCGCATCCTCAACGGCCAGAGCGGCGCGCGACGAATCGAGACCTTCGAAGTCGCCGATCTTTCCAGCCAGATTGCCTGCGTGGTTCCGCGCGGCGACGGCAGCGACGGTACCTTCAATCCGGACGCGTGGATGGAGCCGAAGGACCAGCGCAAGGTCGATGATTTCATCATCTTCGCGATGGCCGCCGCGCGCCAGGCGCTCGACGATGCCGATTGGCACCCGGAGAGCGAAGAAGACAAATGCGCGACCGGGACCCTGATCGGCTCCGGGATCGGCGGTCTGTCCGGCATCGCCGACACCGCGCTGCTCCTGAAGGAGCGCGGGCCGCGCAAGGTGTCGCCGTTCTTCATTCCCGGCCGCCTGATCAATCTCGCTTCCGGCTACGTCTCGATCGAGCATGGCCTCAAGGGCCCCAATCATTCCGTCGTCACCGCCTGTTCGACCGGCGCGCATGCGATCGGCGACGCCAGCCGCCTGATCGTGCTCGGCGATGCCGACGTGATGGTCGCGGGCGGCACCGAATCGCCGATCTGCCGGCTGGCGATGGCCGGGTTTTGTGCCGCGCGCGCGCTCTCGACCGCCTTCAACGACACGCCGGAGAGGGCTTCACGCCCCTACGACAAGGACCGCGACGGCTTCGTGATGGGCGAGGGTGCCGGCATCGTGGTGCTCGAGGAATATGAACACGCCAAGAAGCGCGGCGCGAAGATCTACGCCGAGGTGATCGGCTACGGCCTGTCGGGCGATGCCTATCATATCACCTCGCCGGCGCCGGACGGCGATGGGGCCTTCCGCAGCATGAGTGCGGCGCTGAAGCGCGCCGGCATTTCGGTGTCCGACATCGACTACATCAACGCGCACGGCACCTCGACGCAGATCGGCGACGAGATCGAGCTTGGCGCAGTCGAGCGGCTGCTCGGCAACGCCACCTCCACGGTGTCGATGTCGTCGACCAAATCCTCCACCGGCCATCTGTTGGGCGCGGCCGGTGCGATCGAGGCGATTTTCAGCATCCTGGCGATTCGCGACAACATCGCCCCGCCGACCATCAATCTGGAAAACCCGTCGGTGGAGACGCCCATCGACCTGGTGCCGCAGACCGCGCGCAAGCGCGAGATCAACGTCGCGCTGTCGAATTCCTTCGGTTTCGGGGGCACCAATGCCTCCGTGATCGTTCAGCGCGTGACGGGCTAGCAAGTGTTTAGCAAGTGTTTAGAATGACTCCACCGTTTTGCCGTATTCTGCAATGACTGCTAGGCGTGGGCGTATGCTATTGGCAGGGCATGGGTTTGTCAGGCCACGATTGAACCGGCAGGATTCAGGTTGCATCGATGAGTGAACGGCCGCCCATTTCACCAAGGAGCCCGCGCGCGGCGCTGGAGCCCGAGCAGGTGCCGCCGCCGCCGAAGCGGTCGGAGCGCGCCCGCAATCCGTTCGTCATCGTCGGCAACGCCATCATCACCATCCTGATCATTCTGATGATCGGCGCGGGGACCGCGTATTATTACGGCCGGCAGCTTTTGGAGACGCCGGGACCGCTGACGGAAGACAAGGTCGTCAACATTCCGCAACGCGCCGGCAAGCGCGACATCGCCGACGCGCTGCAGCGCGAGGGCGTGATCAACGTCAATCCGTGGCTGTTCATCGGCAGCGTATTTGCGCTGAAGGCCAGTTCCGACCTCAAGCCCGGCGAATACTCGTTCCAGAAGAACGCCAGCCTGCGTGACGTCATCGCCACCATCGTCGAAGGCAAGGTGGTGCAGCACGCTGTCACCATTCCCGAAGGCCTGACCTCCGAACAGATCGTGACCCGGTTGACCGACAACGACATCTTCTCAGGCTCGGTCAGGGAAATGCCGCGCGAAGGCACGCTGCTGCCGGAGACCTACAAATTCCCGCGCGGCACCACGCGCGAACAGGTGATCCAGCGCATGCAGCAGACCCAGAAGCGGGTGCTGGCGGAAATCTGGGAACGCCGTAATCCCGACGTGCCGATCAAGGCGCCGGAGGCGCTGGTGACACTGGCGTCCATCGTCGAGAAGGAAACCGGCAAGGCCGACGAGCGCAGCCGGGTTGCTGCGGTGTTCGTCAACCGGCTGCGGCAGAAGATCAAGCTGCAGTCCGATCCGACCATCATCTACGGCCTGGTCGGCGGCAAGGGAACGCTGGGACGGCCGATCAAGCGCTCCGAGATCACGCAGCCGTCGCCTTACAACACCTATGTGATCGAGGGCCTGCCGCCGGGGCCGATCGCCAATCCCGGCCGCGCCTCGCTGGAGGCCGCCGCCAACCCCGCGCGTACCCGCGACCTGTTCTTCGTCGCCGACGGTACCGGTGGCCACACCTTTACCGAGACCTACGATCAGCATCAGAAGAACGTCGCCAAGCTGCGCGCGCTGGAAAAGCAGATCCAGAACGATACGGTCGAACCGGCCGAAGAGGCGGCTGCTCCCGCCGCTGCCGGGGCACCGGCTGCCGACGGCAACCCGACGGCGACGACGACCAAACCCACGGCGCCGAAGAAGCCGGCAAAGCCCGCGGCCGCACCCGCCCGCCAGGGCGCGGCGCAAACGACCACCACGCCGCCGGTGGTGCAGCGCTAGGAGCTGATCCGGAAAAGTGGTGGCCGGTTTTCCGAAAAGATCATGCTCAAACATAAGATTTGGCAGGTCCGACCGCGCGCTAACGCAATTCCACTTGGCGTGAAATCGTTTTAAGCTTGGCCGTCCTCAGCCCCTGAGTCTCGCCCCTGTTTTCGGAAAGTTTTACGCGATGGCGCTATCGAGCATGACCGGTTTTGCCCGGAGCAACGGCGCCAGCGGTCCCTATACCTTCGAATGGGAACTGAAGTCGGTCAACGCCAAGGGGTTCGACCTCCGCCTGCGGCTGCCGCCCGGTTGGGACGAGATCGAGGCGTTCGCCAAAAAGCGCGCCGGCGAGGTGCTGTCGCGTGGCACGGTGTACGCCAATCTCAACGTCAAGCGCGCCAACGCGGTCTCGACCATCCGCATCAACGAGGACGTCCTCAATTCGATCGTAAAGGTCGCAGGGGTGCTCGCCAGCAAGATCGACGCGGTGGCGCCCAGTATCGATGGCCTGCTCAGCATCAAGGGCGTCATCGAGGTGGTCGAGCCCGAGAGTAACGAAGAGGAAGACAAGGCGGCGAAAGCGGCCGCGTCCGCAGCCTTCGAACAGGCGCTGGCAAACCTGGTCGAGATGCGCCGCCGCGAGGGCGTCACGCTGGGGCAGATCCTGAACCAGCGCATGGACGAGATCGAGAAGCTGGCGAGGCGGGCCGAGGCCGCCCCCGGCCGCAAGCCCGAAGCGATCAAGGCGCGCCTGGCCGAACAGATCGCCGCACTTTTGGAAACTTCCGATCGCTTCGACGCCGACCGGCTCAATCAGGAAGCGATCCTGATCGCGGCCAAGGCCGACATCCGCGAGGAGCTCGACCGGATCGCCTCCCACGTCGCCCAGGCCCGCGAAATGATCGGCAAGGGCGGACCGGTCGGGCGGCGGCTCGATTTCCTGGCGCAGGAGTTCAACCGCGAGGTCAACACCTGCTGCTCCAAATCGAACGATCTGGAGTTGACCAATACCGGGCTCGAGATGAAAAACGTGGTCGAGCAGTTCCGCGAGCAGGTTCAGAACCTGGAGTGAGCGATGACGGCGAGTGGTTTCGACGGAGTTGAGCGGCGCGGGCTGATGTTCGTGCTGTCCTCGCCCTCGGGCGCGGGCAAGTCGACGCTGTCGCGGATGCTGATCGATCGCATGTCGGGGCTAAAAATGTCGGTGTCGGCGACCACGCGGCCGATGCGGCCCGGCGAAGTCGACGGCCGCGACTATTTCTTCGTCGACAAGCCCAAATTCGAAACCATGGTCACGAAGGGCGAACTGCTCGAATGGGCCACCGTGTTCGACAACCGCTACGGCACGCCGCGCCAGCCGGTCGAGGATGCGCTGTCGGCCGGTCAGGACGTGCTGTTCGATATCGACTGGCAGGGTACGCAGCAACTGCGCGAGAAGGCGAGAGCCGACGTCGTCAGCGTCTTCATCCTGCCGCCGTCAGCGGCTGATCTCGAAAAGCGTCTGCACACCCGCGCCCAGGACTCGGACGAGGTCATTCGTGGGCGGATGGACCGGGCCACCCATGAACTCAGCCATTGGGCGGAATACGACTACATCGTCGTCAACCAGAACCTCGACGACGCCTTTGCCGAAGTGCAGTCGATCCTCAAGGCCGAGCGGCTCAAGCGCGAACGCCGCACCGGGCTGACCGAGTTCGTTCGCGGCTTGCAGCGCCAGCTCGAAAAATAACCTCTTTCCTTACGTCTGCGCGCTGCGTGCCAGCCGGGCCAGCATTTCCGTCACCCGCCGCTCCGGATCGTCGGGCGCGCGAGGATCGCGGGGCAGGTCGCGGGCGGCCTTGTTGCGCCAGACGGGCATATCCTCGTTCGGGAAAATCGATGGCGACGAACGCTCCGCGTGAACCTGATCCCAGATCGCACGCCGGTCATTTCGGATCTCCTGCGGCGTTGCGCGCGCACGGCCGAGCCTGAAGATCAGGCTGGCGGTGATGCCTGCCAGCGCCAGCGCACCCGCCAACGTCAGCAGCAGCATCTGCATCGAGGTCGATTGCTTTTCCAGCGACGAATCCGCCGCCGCGAGCGCTACCGTTGCGGGTTGTGGCGCCGGACTGGTTTGCGCGGTTACCGCCGGCTCGGCCGAAGCGAGGCGGGGATTGCTCGCAGCGCTAGTGGCGTCCGATGATTCCGGCCAGCGCGAGGCAACGTGCGACTGTGACGCTGTTGCATCCGGCGCGATCGCGCGCGGACTATTTTGAAGGCCTGCTGCGGGTTCTGCGCTGGTGCGCGTATCCTCGACGCGAATTTGCGGGGCGGTGAGTTCGGCGCGGGCATCGGCGATTGATTTGCGCGCCAGCAGATTCGGCGCGGATACGGAATTGGCGGCGGCCGAAGCCGAAGCAGCCTGCGGCGGCGGGGACGTCGGCTCTTGTGCTGCTGCGCGCGCGGTCTTGCCGGTCTCCGTCTTGTCGGTCTCTGCGCGGCTATACCAGCACTGGCGCTTGGAGGGTTGCTCGATGCGGTAATACCAATGGTGGCCGGCGGGTACTGTACCCTTCGGACCGGACAGGCAATTGTCGGCGGTCTTTGCGCCAGTCTCCGGAACCGTGGCGAAACTGGTTCCGGCCAAAATGCTGGCGAATACAGCTGAGATGAACCTCGCTGAATGTTTTGACATGTGCATCCCCGGTGATGATACGCAACGCTTTACGGCCGAAGTTCTCGTTAAAGACTAGGGTCGTAATGGGCCGCAATTCCGGAGCGGATAGGGCATAATTGGGGCCTGCCGGCCTCATCTGTGGGCCTATGAAACAGGCATGCGGATCACTGTTTCGACGCCGTCCATGTTCCGCCGCAGCCGTTCGATTGCTGGAATGTTCCGGAGCCGCTGCGGCTGGAAACATGACCCGAACTGTTGACGACGATGCCGTTGAAATTGCCGACGGTTCGGACGGCGCCATTGGGGCTGATGGTTCCGGTGACACCTTCGCCGATGACCCTGCCGCTGGTCACGACCACCGCGCCCCGGGTGGTGCTCCCGCAGCCGACCGAATTAACGACCCACGCGCCGTCGAAATTGCCGCCGCCACCCCCACCACCTGTTCGCGCAGCGCGGCGCGGCTCGGCTGATTCCGGTTTCGCCCTGCTGCGCCGTGCCGGACTTTCAACCGCACGCGGCGCATCGCGCGAACCCGACAACGATTTTTCGTCGTTGCCGATGCTGCCGCCGGCGCTGCCTTGCGCGAATGCGGTGATGGGCGCGAGCATGGTTGACATCACCAACGACAATAAGCCGATCGCGATCGAACATCGAATGGCACTTTTCATCGGCAAATGTTCCCAATCTCGGCAAACACGGAGTTGCTTCACTGTTTCACCGAGGAGAGCGTGCCCGTGCAGCCGTCCGATGTTCGAAACGTTCCGTAGCCGGTGCGGCCTGACGTGCGGCCGGTGCTGGTGACGGTGACACCGTTGTAAACGCCGACGCCGTGGCTGACGCCGGCGGCGTTGATGGTTCCCGAACCGCCCTCGAAAGTAATCCTGCCACTACTGACGACGGCGGTCGACGTGCTGGTGCCGCCGCAGCCCGAGGCCGTAACGGTCCACACGCCGTCGAATTGGCTGCTGCCACCGCCACCGCCACCACCTCCACCGCTCTTCCGTGCGGCGCGGCGCGGCTCGTCGGCTTCGGGCCTGGGTTTGCTGCGCCGTGCCGGCTTCTCGACCGACCGCGGCGCTTCGCGCGAGCCGGACAGGGATTTCTCATCATTGCCGACACTGCCGCCGGCGCTGCCTTGCGCGAATGCGGTACCGGCGCCGACCACGACCATAAATGACATGTAGAGCAGGGCGGTTCTGGTCGCGCGTAGAAGGTTGTTTCGCATAACTTCGGTGCTTCCAATTTCTCGAATGTAAATCTGCCGCTCGATACCAATGTTACTGCTTCGATGCCGTCTATGTGCCGATGCTGCCGCGGGCGCTGCCTTGTGCGAGCGCCAGACCGGGTCCGATTGCGATTGAATTGCGGAGGGAGAACAGGCCAATCCTGATCGAACCTCGAACGGCGCTTCGCATAATGACTTGCTTCCAATAACCGATCTAATTCTGGCGGGCGGCCTCGTTCGCGCACACCGCATCGATAATGCGGCAAGATTTGCCAGTCTTGTTGCACTCGTCAAGCGCCGCCTGCTTGGCCCGCTCGACGCTGTCGCTCTGCCTTAGCGACCAGGATTTGCCCGAGGCTGCGAAGGCGCCGCATCGCGGGCCGTAAAAGCTCAATTCGAGCGTACACTTGCCACCGCTGCACGTTGACTGTGCCTCGTCGACGGCGGCCCGGCGCGAAGCCTGTTTCCAGGATATGCCGTACTTGCCGCTGGTGGGATTGTAGACGATCGAGCCCCAGGGCTTCAAATCGTCCATCTTGCGCAATCGCGTCAACACGCCCTCGGTGGCCTCACCGTTCGCGGTCATGTCAGTCTTTTGCTGGAACTGGCGGATCGCGACCCGCATGCCGTTCTTGCTGTCGAGCGGTTCCGGATCGAAATTGTGCTCGTAGAGCCGGTCGCTCAACTCGCGCAGCAGGGCGGTATCCTTGATCGGGATCCGGTCCGGGTCGGGACGCAGCGTATCGGCCAGCCGTGGCTCGGACGGCGCTGCCAAAGCGACCTGCGGTGACGAAGGCGAGGCTTTGGGAGCGACGAAGTAGAACGTGCCGTCGATCGGCGAGGACGACACCCAGGGTTGCTGCGAACCGCCGGTCTCGCGCTTCACGGCGAGCCCCACCTGGTTGAAGGTCTGGAAGATGTCGAGCCCGGATTGCCTGATCGTGGAGGCCAGCGCCTTGGTGTAGGGGCTGTTGCCGTCCTTGCCGTC
This sequence comes from uncultured Alphaproteobacteria bacterium, assembly GCA_963802535.1. Classification (GTDB taxonomy): domain Bacteria; phylum Pseudomonadota; class Alphaproteobacteria; order Rhizobiales; family Xanthobacteraceae; genus Bradyrhizobium. The sequence continues at coordinate 54,412 of CAWDJI010000005.1, forward strand.
CTGCGCGACGTTGCCGGGCTGAGTGGCGTAGGAGATCAGCGTGCCCTCGGGCGCGCGCATCTGGGCGAGGCCGCCATCGGAGGCGCGCAAGCCGCGGGAGCCGAACGGATTGTTACGGCAGGCATCGAGGATCACCATGTTGAGCCTTGTGCCCGAACCCTGCATCTGGCGCAGCACCAGGTTGACGTCGACCATCTGGAAATCGACGTCGGCCTCGCGCGTCGGATTGGCGCTGACCGGGACCAGATAGTTCGCACCGGAGACCTGGACGCCGTGGCCGGCATAATAAAACAGCGCGACATCGGCGCCCTGGACCTGGCGGCCGAAATTCTGCACGGCGGTGTCCATCGTCGATTTGTCGAGATCGAGCTGGGCGCGGCCGCCGATCAGGGTGAAGCCGAGCGCGCCGAGCGTATCCGCCATCAGCGCCGCATCGTTGCGCGGGTTATCGAGCCGCGTAACATTTTGATAGGAAGAATTGCCGATCACCAGCGCGACGCGCTTTTCGGCCGAAGCGGGCAGGGCCGACACCAGCGACAGCAAGATCGCCAATGTTGCCAATTTCCAGATTTTACCGCCAACAGCCCCGCGCATCCCCAAATCATCCCCTGCAATATGGCGGCAGAATATCAGCGCGCGGGCTTCGCGAAAAGCGGCGCAGCATTCCGGGGCGCGACTTATGTGCTGCGGATCACATGGCCCAGCTGCGGCTGCTTGCCGCAACCGCAGGGCGCGCGACTCGCAGCAGCGGGTTGCACGCCGCGGCGGGTCCGAGGCGTGACGCCGGTCCGGCTTTGTGGCAGCTTCCACGCCCCACATCAGGGCATAAAACAAAAGTCCGCGGGAGGATCAGATGATCGCGAAATTCGGCGTATCGCGGGCCGGTGTGGCGATGGTGTCTGTATTTCTGTGCAGTCAAACCGCTTTGCCAACCGTCGCCACGGCCGCAGATCGTAGCCTCGGCGCCGACGCAGCCGCGGCATGCGCGGCATTGTCGGGGGCAGGCAAGGAGGCCATCAAGATCGATACGGCGGCGCTGGTCGAGGCGAAGCCGCTGACGGTTGCCGAGGGCGGGCCGACGCCTGCCGCCCGCATCAATCCCGCCAACCCGCAATTCTGCCGCGTGCAGGGCCATATCGACCCGACCGATCCGAAGGCGCCGCCGATCCGCTTTCAGCTCAATCTGCCGGTGCAGTGGAACGGCCGCTCGGTGCAGTATGGCGGCGGCGGATTCAATGGCGTGCTGATCACCGGCCTCAGCCTGCCGCCGGCCTCACCCTTCGACGTCGCTTCGCCGCTGGCGAAGGGATTTGCCACCTACGGCACCGACTCCGGTCACGAAACCAGACCGGGCGAACCGCCGCAGCTGTTTGCCGCCAACGAAGAAGCTTTCGTCAACTTTGCGCACGCCTCTTACAAGAAAGTGCGCGACGCCGCCGTGATGCTGATCGAGCGGGCTTACGGCAGCAAGCCGGACAAGACCTATTTCGTCGGCAGTTCGGAAGGCGGGCGCGAGGGCCTGACCATGGCGCAGCGTTATCCCGAATGATTTTGACGGCATCTTCTCCCGCGTTCCCGTCATCAACTGGGTCGGCCTGCAGCACGCCGGCACGCGCGCCGGCCTCGCCACCATGGGCGACGGCTGGATTCGCCCGGCGCAGGTCAAGCTCGTGCACGACGCGGTGCTTGCCGCCTGCGATGCGCAGGACGGCGTCGCCGATGGCCTGGTGGAAGACCCGGTCGGCTGCAAGAAGCACTTCGATCCGGCCAAACTGCTCTGCGCCAGCGGGGCCAGTGGCGACCAGTGCCTCAGCGAAGCGCAGGTCACGGCCATCCGCACGCTGCATGGGCCGTATAAATTCTCGTTCGCGCTCGCCAACGGCGTCAGCGAATATCCGGGCTGGAGTGTTTCCGGCGAGGGCACGAAATCCTTTGGGCCCACCGGCGGATGGAGCGCGTGGTGGCTCGGCAGCGCACCGCCCGCGCTGCCGCAGGTGCCCGCCAATGGCATCGCCTGGGTCTACGGGTCGGGTGCCATTCAGCACATCTTCGCGCGCGATCCCAATTTCGACGTCCGCAAATACCGGCCGGAGGATTTTGCCGATCGGGTGCGCGAGGTCTCGGCGCTGATGGATTCGACCAATCCCGATCTCGGCGCGTTCAAGGCCCGTGGCGGCAAGCTGATCGTGCTGGAACACATGGCCGACTACGCGCAGAGCCCTTACGCGGGGATCGGTTATTTCCGCGAGGTGCAGAAGCGCATGGGCGAGGCCGGCACGCGCGGAATTCATGCGCCTCTATATGGCGCCCGGCGTCGATCACGTCGGCAGCGGCGCGCCGGCGAATGTGGATATGCTGTCGGTTCTCGTCGACTGGGTGGAGCAGGGTCGCGCGCCCGGCGATCTCACCGTCGTCGAGCAGCAGCCGGTGCTGCCGATCGCGGTCGACCGCGCGCTGCCGCTGTGCCAATGGCCGGCCTGGCCGCATTACAAAGCGGGCGATGCGAAGAGCGCCGCCAGTTTTGTATGTGCGCCATGATGTAGGCGAGTGCGTTCGATTTGATTAAGAGCGGAGCCTTGCGCTCCGCCTCAGTTCTTCAACACGATCCGCCCGACCACCTTGCCGGCGCGCAGTTCCTCGATCCATTTCTGGACGTCGGCCATCGGCTCTTCCTTCATCGGCGTCGGCTTGATCTTGCCGGCACGCGCGAGCGCCATCAATTCCTTGGCTTCGGCCAGCGTGCCGACCATGAAACCTTCGATGGTCATGCGTTTGTAGATCCATTGCACCATCGGCAGGGAAAAATTGCCGCCCATCAGGCCGGACACCACGATCTTGCCGCCGCGCGCCAGCACCGAGACCGCAAAGGCCATCGATTTTTCGTTGCCGGCAAAATCGACGATCTCGTCAAAACCGCCCTCGGTCTCCTTGATCATGCGCTTGGCGACATCGGCCTCGGCCGGATCGTAGGCCACCGCAGCGCCGTTCTTCAGCGCGCTCTCGCGCGCGGCCGGGCTCAAATCCGCCACCGCGATTTTCTGCGAAAACATCGCCTGCGCGAACGAAAGCCCCATCATGCCGACGCCGCCCAAGCCGATCAGCAAGAGATTGCGTTGCCGCGGACGATCGACCAGGCGCTTCAGCGCGCCATAGGCGGTGACGCCGGAGCACATCAGCGTGGCGGCCTGGTTGACCGGCAGCGGATCGTAATCCAGCAGGTATTTTGCATCGGGCACCAGCACGTGGCTGGCAAAGCCGCCGTCGATCGCAACGCCGAGGAAGCGCTGCTTGGCGCAGAGGTTCTCATCGCCATTGCCGCAGTCGCGGCACTGGCCGCAGCCGATCCAGGGGAATACCGCCTGCTTCTTTCCGATCAGATCCTTCGGCGCATCGGGGCCGACTTCGTCGACCACGCCCGCGATCTCATGACCGAGCGTGAACGGCAGCGTCATGCCGCGCGTGGTGTCGAGCCGCTTGCCGCCGCCGAGATCGGCGTAACCGTCCTGGATATGCAGGTCGGAATGGCACAGCCCGCAACGTTCGATGCGGACCAGCACTTCGCGGCCTTGCGGCTTCGGTGTCTCGACAATGGTTTCGCACAGGGGGGCATCGAATTTCACCAGCGACTGGCGACGCATCAGCGCCATGGCATTTTCTCCTTACGGAATATTTTATTTTGCATTTCGTATATTGGTCAATTCACAGGCCATGGCAACAAAGCCGGAGACCGGGACCGTCTCGGCACGCCTTGTGGCCTCGACATTGGCGGCCGCGGCCAGCCGGGCCGGATCGACCGACAGCGATTTCAGGCTCTGCCGCAGCATCTTGCGGCGCTGGCCGAAGGCGGCCGCCGCCACCTGTTCGAGCGCGCGGCGGTCGCACGGTTCCGGCGCGCTGCGCGGCACCAGCCGCACCACCGAGGAGGTGACCTTGGGCTGCGGCACGAAGGCCGCCGGCGAAATGTCGAACAGGATTTTGGTTTCCGCGCGCCAGTTCGCGAGCACGGCCAGCCGCCCATAGGCCTCGTCGTCCTCGGCGGCGACGATGCGCTCGGCGACCTCGCGCTGGAACATCAGCACCATGACGTCGTACCAGGGCGGCCAGGGTTCGATCGACAGCCAGTCCACCAGCAATTGGGTGGCGATATTGTAGGGCAGGTTGGCGACGATTTTTGCGCGTTCGCCGCCGAGCAGCGGACGCGGGTCAAAAGTTTGCGCATCGGCGTGGACGATCTCGAGCCGGCCCGGATAGCGTTTTGCGATATAGTCGAGCGGCGCCAGCGCGCGCTCGTCGCGCTCGACCGCAATGACGCGCCGCGCGCCCAGCGCCAGCAGCGCGCGGGTCAGCCCGCCCGGACCGGGGCCGATCTCGATGACGGTAGCACCCTCGAGCGGACCCGCGGCGCGTGCGATCCGTGCCGTCAGGTTGAGGTCGAGCAGAAAATTCTGGCCGAGCGATTTGCGTGCCGACAAAGAGTGTTCGCGGATGACGTCGCGCAGCGGCGGCAGATCGTCGATCGCACTCAAGACGTTTGCCGCCGCCATGCGGGCGGCGAGCCGCAATGCTGCAACGAGACTCGACGGGTTGGCGCGGCCGGTGCCGGCGATGTCGAAGGCGGTGCCGTGGTCCGGCGAGGTGCGGATGAACGGCAGTCCCAGCGTGACGTTGACGGCGTCCTCGAAGGCGATGGTCTTGATCGGGATCAGCGCCTGGTCGTGGTACATGCAGATCGCGCAGTCATAGGTTTTTCGCGCGGCTTCGTGGAACATGGTGTCCGCCGGCAGCGGTCCGCGAACCGCGATGCCGTCGCGGCGCAGGATGTCGATCGCCGGCGCCACCACCTCGATGTCTTCCATTCCGAGCGAGCCTTCCTCGCCGGCATGCGGATTGAGGCCCGACACGGCAAGCCGCGGATTGGCGAGGCCGAAGCGGGCCTTCAGGTCGGCCACTGCGATGCGCGCTGTCCGCACGATCAGATCGGTCGAGAGTTCGGTCAGCGCCTCGCGCAGCGAAAGGTGGATCGTCACGGGAATTACGGCAAGCTGCGGCGACCACAGCATCATCACCGGTTGCGGCGCCGCACCACCATTGGCGGCAAGCTCGGCGAGAAATTCGGTATGGCCGGGGTGGCGGAATCCGGCGCGGTACAGCACGCTCTTGGCGATCGGGTTGGTGACGACGGCGCTGGCTTTGCCGGCCCTGACATGGCCGACCGCCGCGCGGATCGAAGCCAATGCCGCTTGCGCGCTGGTCGCGTCCGGCACGCCGGGCCGCGCGGTCGCAGGCTCGCCGGTTGCCACCACCGGCAACGCGCGGGCAAATATAGAAGGCGTCTCCTCGGGCGTGGTGGCGGCGAGTTCGACCTTCAGCCCGAGGGTCTTTGCGCGAGCTTCGAGGAAGTCGCGGTCGCCGAGCAGATAGAACGGCGGCAGCCCCAGTTCATTGCGCCGCAGCCACGCCGCGATGGCGATATCGGGGCCGATGCCCGCGGGCTCGCCGGATGTCAGCGCGAGGGGCTTTGCCATGTATCAACGATATTCGATCATCGCGGCTTTACGGATTTCCTGCAGGTAGGCCTTCGACTTCGCTTCGTATTTTTCGGTGTACATCTTCTCGCGGATTTCGCGCTTCTTCGGCGTATCGACGGTGGTCGGCTTGCGGCCGCACAGGGCCACCATTTCCACGCCCTGCTTGGTGATCTCGGGCGCGGTCAAATGACCGATCGGCGTCTTGTCGAGCAGTTCACGCAGCGGTCCGGGAAGGTCGGCCGAGGTCCTGGTGACGATGTCGCGGATCGCGGCATTCTGCATCGTCTTGAAGTAGGAGTTGGCCGCCTCGCAGGTCTGGATGCGCTCGCGCAGCGCGTCGGCCTCCTTTTTCCGCGATTCGATCGCGGACGGCGCGGCACCCTTCGGGACGATCAGGATGATCGGCTGCATCTTGTATTCGAAGGCCTCGGTCTGGGATTGGTCACCGGCCGCCGCGGTCACTTCCTTTTCGCCGACCTGAAGGCTTTCCTTGAACCGGCCGCGCACCAGGCTGGTCCAGACCATATCGGTCTTGAGCCGGGCTTTCAGGGTGTCCGACCGGATGCCTTTGCTCTCCAGCGATTTTGTCAGCTGGTCGGCCGAAATCCGCATCCGTTGACTCATGCCGGAGTAGGACTGCTCGACATCGCTCGAGGTGGGGTCGACGCCGTATTTCTTGCCCTCCTTGAGCTTGACCTTCTCGTCGATCAGCTGGTCGATGACTTCCTGCCGCGGCGACTGCTTTTGGGACGTCAGGGCAATCAGCTTGGTGCGCTGCTCGATATCGTAGTTGGTGATGGGTTCACCGTTGACCAGCACTGCCACGCTCTGGGCGTGCAGGGGCGAACCGCTGCCTGCCAGCACCGCGAGCGCGACGGCGCCGCCGGCGATCAGGGACCGGATACGATGGGGTCCAGATGGAGTGGTGGTGGTCATGGTCATGTCAGCCGTTTCAACCAATTCGATCCGCAATGCACGGGAAATTTTCCGGCAAGGGTTCGCTATTACTGCAGGCCGGCGCTGGATGATGTTGCCGCCGAAGTCGCAATGGTCCGCAGGCCGATCGAGAACATGTAATGCGTGACCGAGGACCGGCGGCGCCGTACCGGCTGAATAGGAGTAGGATGTCACATAGTTGGCAGCCAGCACGAAGCAGTCGTCAACGTAACCCGCACCGATGATGTACGAATTGATCTTGTTGGCTTCAAGATCCCAGCGCGCCGAACCCGTCACCACCCAGTTCGACGCCACCTTGATCGAGGCGCTGCCGAGTAGGCCCTCGCGCCGGGTCAGATATCCGAGTTCGGGTTGCGGGGCATAATTGCCGTACATCAGGCTCACCGACCAGCGGTCGAATGCCGCGCGGCCCTCGGCCTCGAAGCGGTTGACGTTGAGCGTTGCTTCATCGACGCGCGAGCGCACACTGAACGTGTAGGTGCGGTTGGGCGAATAATTGACGCGGGCGACATAGTCGGAGCGGGTATTCTGCAAGCCGGAAGCGACGCCGGTGTTGGTCACATCAGCCACCGCGAACGAATTCATGCCGAACAGCTGATAGGATTGTCCGAACAGCACATTGACGCTGCCGCCGCGGTCGAATTGCGTGGTCGCCTGGACGCCGACATTGGCGCGTCCGCCACCTTCGACGCGGTCGTAGCCGGAGAACTTGTCGACCGAGAACAGGTTCGAGGCGTCGAAAACCATGCTCTGCGCGTCTTCGTTGGGAAGCCTGCCGGCGTAGGTTTCGTTGGGGCGGACGATGACCTGCGCGATCGGCTCGATCGTGGTGGTGCCCCACGGCTGCACGTTGATGAAGGGATAGCGGTATTCGAGGCCGACGGTCGGCATCACGCGCAGCGCATTGGTATCGCCGACCGGAAGGAAGTTCGAAACGCCCGGCTGGTTCGAAATCGAGGCATTGATGGCGTCGGCGCGAACGATCGCGAACGGCGTCCAGATTTCGCCGTAGGGGTCGGTGAACGAGCGTCGCCATTGCGCTTCCACCGTCGCACGGCTGTAGGTGCCGGGGATGCCGCGCAACAGGCACTGCGTCGGTATCCGCGCCAGCGGATCGGCGGACGTGTTCGTGCACAGGCTGTTGGTGTTGGCCAGCGTCGTGATCGGATCGAACGCGGCGTCATTTCGCGTCAGGCTGGTGAAATTCGTCTTGTAGCTGAATTCACCACCGAAGATCGGGCTGTTGACCACGTTCGAATAATCGATGACCGGATGAATGACCGGAACCTTCTGCTGGAAGCCGGAGAAGCTGAGATAGTAGATCGTGCGCGCGTCGAAGAAGCTGCGGTTACCGACGCCGGTCAGATAAAGCTGCGAAATCGCTTCCGTCGGCAGGCTCAGGAACGATCCCAGTGGATCGCGGTACTGCGACAGCCGGTAGTCGGACATGAAGTAGTAGTCGGACAGCAGGACGCCGTCCCAGCCCCACACCCATTTGTCGTTCAACGCGAACTGGCCCTTGGTCTCGACGCCGCCGCGGAACTCGCGGTCGCCGGGCAGGCCGGTAAAGGCCTTCCGATCGAGCTGGTCGATGCCGTAGGCGCGGATCTGATAGGCGCCGTTCATCAGGCGCTGGCGGAATTCGGCCTGGAACAGCACGCCTTGCCGCGACATGAAGCGCGGACTGAAGGTCGCGTCATAGTCGGGCGCGATCGCCCAGTAGAACGGGGTTTCCACGCCGTAGCCGTACGTCGTGTAGTTGCTGTAAGCGGGCATCAGGAACCCGGTCTTGCGCTTCACGGTCGGATCGGGCGTCGAGAAGTACGGCAGATACGCCATCGGAACGCCGAAGAATTCGAGCTGCGCGTTCTCGAAATACAGCATCTTCTCGGTCTGGTCGTGGATGATGCGCGCACCCTTGACCTGCCACAGCGGCGGCTTCTTCGGATCGTCCCGGCAGGGCGCGCAAGCCGTATAGACGCCGTTTTCGAACACGGTGTAGTTGCCGCTCGAGCGGTCGGCGCGGGTCGCCGCCATGCGCGTCGCATCCTCGGTATCGACGCGCAGCGAATTCGACGAAACCGTCGCGGTAGTCGTCGCTCAGATCCATGATGTTGGCGTAGGTGACCTTGCCGGCCGCATCCGTCATGCGGATGTTGCCTTCGGCATGAAGACGCTTGGTCTTCTGGTCGTAGATGACCTTGTCGGCCTCGACGCTGGTTCCGTTGTAGAACATCTGCACGTTGCCGACCGCCGACACGCGCTGATTATTGTAGTCGTAGTCGACCTCGGTGGCCTGCACGAGCATCTGGCCGTCATTGTTGGCTCGGCCGTACCGCGGACTTCGGCCGTTGCGGATTGTAGGTGAAGCTCTGGGCTGCGGCCGGCGCCGTCGCAGGCAAGATCGATCACGCCTGCGAGCGCGATAGCGGCGAGCAGGGCGATCAGGAGGCGCTGACGGCGGCCAAGCGGCTTCCGATGGCGGCGCACCGGGGTGCGCCGCCTGAACGCAGACGACCTCAACTGGCGGGCGGCGACAACGGCCACTACCCGTCCTCCTGGTACAGCAAGGCCAAAAAGCCGGTGAGGCCGCCCACACACACGGGCAACCACGCCGCAGCGATAGGATGCATCAACTCGGCCTTGCTCAAATCCTCAGTTACTTTCGACAGAACGTAGAGCAGAAAGCCTGCGCCCACGCCACTCAAAACCATCTTCTGCACGCCGCCCATCCGGAAGAAGCGAAGGCTCACGGAAGCCGCCAGCATCACCATTGCAGCCAGCAAAAACGGCTGTGCAATGAGTTTGTGGTACTGCAATCGATAACCGGCGGTGGCAAAGCCGGAGCTCTCCGATGACCGGATATAGCCGGGGAGTTGCCAAAAGGACACAGTCTCGGGTGTGGAGAAAGAGTTGCGGACCTGGGCCGGCGTCAGTGTGGTCGTGAGGTAGTAGGTGTCCTGGTCGATCGGCGGCTTGTCGAGCGAGAATCGGCGTACCGATTTGAACGCCCAGCGGCCTTCCTCGAGCGAAGCCTCGCGCGCCTCGATTCGCTCCTTGAATTGCAGATCTGTATCAAAGCGGAACACGGTGAGCCCGGTCAGCCGCACGCCCTGCTGCTCGCTGCGGGCGGCATTGATGATCGTCTGGCCATCGCCGTTGATCTGGTTGAGCCAGAAGCCGGCGGCGTCCTGGATGCCGCCGCCTGGCGCCGAGCCGAACAGCTCCGCCTCCATGCGCTTGGAGAGTTCGCGTAGATTGGCCGACATCGGATTGTAGGCGGTGGTCGCCACGGCGCCGAGAATGATAGCGCTGGCGAGCGCGGGCGAAATGAACTGCCAGGCCGAGACGCCGGCGGCGCGCGCCACCACCAGTTCGAGCCGGCGCGACAGCGCGAGGTAGCACGTCATCGCCCCGATCAGGACGCAGAACGGCATCAGCTTTTCGAGCAATTGCGGCACGCGGTACAACGACGTCTGCGCCACCGTGATCGCGGACGCCCCGACCAGACCGGAGGTCTTGCGCACCATCTCGATGTAATCGACCAGCACCAGCAGCACAAAGATGCTGGCAAACACGCCCACTGCCGAGACCAGGAAGCGGCCGGCAAAATAGCGCCCGAGCGTGTTGGTCATCATGCTCATGCTGCGACGGGCCGCCCGAACAATCGCGCAAGGCGCGCATTCGATTTGTTGATGGCCTCGATCAGCAAGGCCGGCGGCTCCACCACCACGCCGGCCAAAATCATCCACAGGCCGATCCCGATCGACGTGAACAGCATCGAATACTGGATCAGCGCTACCCCCGGGTTCTTCACGGTCACCACGGAGCAGGCGAACCCGGCCATGCGCAGGCCGAACACCGCGAAGATCGACCCGCCGATCGAAAAATTGCGGCTCTGGCGCGTGGTGCGCGGCGTGCCGAGGAATGCGAAGGTCAGGATCGCGAACGCAAACGGATAGACCGGCGCCATGAACCGGTCATGCAATTCGGCAAAGAACTGTCCGCCCAATTGCTTGAAGATCGGATCTTCCTGGTCGGGCGAAACGAGTTCCCAGATGTAGCGTTCGCGAATTCCCAGCGCTACGTCACGGCCTTGCGAGAATTTCGACATGTCGAACGCGTAGCGGCCGAACGCCACCAGCGCGGGGTCCCGCTTGCCGATCTCGAACCGCTCGAGATTGCCGTCCTCGAGGATCAGGTACGAACCGTTTTCGGTCTTCAGCACCGTGCCATGGTCGGCGATGATGGTGACGCGTTCCTTCGGATCGCGGCGGTCGTCGACGAAGATGCCGCCGAGCACGCCGCCGGGCAGACGGTCGCGGATCCGGATGGTCAGATTCTGGTCGAGCTGGGCGAAGCGGCCGGGCTGCAGGATGTTGGTCAGCACGTCGGCGGTGATCTCGGCATCCCATTGCTTGATCCGGCGCATGCCGTCGGGGGCGAGGAAGGCGCCAATGAAGGCGACCATGACCGCCACCACGCAGGTGGCGAAGAAGAACGGGCGGAACAGCCGGAACGGCGAGAAGCCGGCGGCGTTCATCACGATGATTTCGGAATCGGTGGCGAGCTTGTTCAGCGTATGCGAGATCGCGATCATCAGCGCGATCGGCGCGATGATGAGGACGAGGGCGGGAATCACCAGGCTGGTGATGCCGAGAAAGGTGATGATGGTCTGACCCTGGCTCGTCATCAGGTCGATGCCGCGCAACGCCTGCGTAATCCAGATCACGCCTGTCAGGCTGACCAGGACCAGCGCAAACGACGCAAGCGTCGTGCGGAAGATATACTTGTCGATCGACCCCATCGTTACCGCACGATCCCACCTGGCGCGCCGGAAGCGCGGCATTCGACCAATCCCGCTAACAATCGGGATCCCCTTTGGTCGCGCCGCAAGCCTTCCAGCCGTCTACTGTCTCACTACCATCCCTTTGATCCGTCAACAAAATGGCCGAGCCGTGGCGCCCTTAGGATATGGTTAATAAATCAGCGCATGTTGCCTTGCGGCAACGGCGGCGCTTGGCAGCGCGGCGGCGGACAGGTCATAGTGCTGCAAATCAAGGTCCCGATGCTCTGGACCATCACGCCTGAGAACAATCCGAGTACCCGCTCATACCGCTTGGGGGCCGTTCCGGTCCCCCGAACAGCCCTGAATTCTGGAGGATTTGCCTATGTCCGACACCGTCAAGGTCGGCTTTGTCCCATTTTCTGCCGCGCCCCGCGGCGTTTTGGTGGTGTTTTGCGACGACGCGCTGAAACTGGGTGCTGCGAGCCGCAAGGCGCTGGGGGCGGCGGCGAACACCATCAAGCGGGCGGCGGCCACCAACCAGTTCAAAGGCAAAAGTGGCGCGGTGCTGGATATTCTGGCGCCGGAGGGGATCAAGGCCGAGCGGTTGCTGGTCGTTGGCGCCGGCAAGCCGTCCGACCTGAAGGAGAAGGATTTTCTCAAATTCGGGGGCGTGATCGCCGGCAAGCTCAACGCCGCCAGCGACGCGGTCACCTTGATCGCGGAACTGCCTGACGGCGCAATGCAGCCCGACCAGGCCGCATCGATTGCGTCGGGCATCCGCTTACGGGCCTACCGCTTCGACCGCTACAAGACCAAGAAGAAGGACGGCGAGAACGGAGCCTTGCGCGCCGACATCTCGATTGCGGTCGGCGACGTTCCTGCAGCGAAAAAAGCCTTCGCGCCCGAATCCCACATCGTCGACGGCGTCATCATCGCGCGCGAACTCGTCAACGAGCCGCCGAACGTACTTTATCCGATCGAATTCGCGCGGCGCGCCAGCCAGCTCAGGAAGCTCGGCGTCGATATCGAGGTGCTCGACGTCAAGGCGATGACCAAGCTCGGCATGGGCGCGCTGCTCGGGGTCGGCCAGGGCTCGACGCAGCCGAGCCGCACCGTGATCATGCGCTGGAACGGGGCCAAGAAGGGCGAGCAACCGGTCGCTTTCATCGGCAAGGGCGTTTGCTTCGACACCGGCGGCATCTCCATCAAGGGGGCCGCCAGCATGGAAGACATGAAGGGCGATATGGGCGGAGCGGCCTGCGTCGTCGGATTGATGCATGCGCTGGCGGCGCGCAAAGCCAAGGTCAATGCGGTCGGCGCCATCGGCCTGGTCGAGAACATGCCCGACGGTAACGCGCAGCGTCCCGGCGACATCGTCACCTCGATGTCGGGGCAGACCATCGAGATCATCAATACCGATGCCGAGGGCCGCCTCGTGCTCGCCGACGTGCTCTGGTACGTGACGCAAGAAGTTCAAGCCGAAATTCATGGTCGATCTCGCAACCCTCACCGGCGCGATCATGGTCGCGCTCGGCACCGAACATGCAGGCCTGTTCTCCAACAATGACGAACTGGCGGAACGCCTGAGCAAGACCGGCAACGAGACCGGGGAAAAGGTCTGGCGCATGCCGCTCGGCCCCGAATACGACAAGCAGATCGATTCGCAATTCGCCGACATGAAGAACACCGGCACCCGCAACGGTGGCTCGATCACCGCGGCGCAATTCCTGCAGCGCTTCGTCGACGGTACGCCGTGGGCGCATCTCGACATCGCGGGCACGGCGATGGGCGCCCCGAAAACCGACATCAACCACTCTTGGGGTTCGGGTTACGGCGTTCGGCTGCTCGAGCGGCTGGTCGCCGAATATTACGAAGCCAAAAAATAGCGCAACAGAATAGCAGAAGCCGGATGACCGAAGTCCTGTTCTACCATTTGCAGAACATGTCGCTGGAAAGCGTGCTGCCGCCGCTGTTGGAAAAATCGCTGGAGCGCGGCTGGCGCGTGGTCGTGCAGTCGACCTCGCCGGAGCGCACCGACGCGCTCGATGCACATTTGTGGACCTACAGCGACGATTCGTTCCTGCCGCACGCCACCTGGCGCGCCGGCGATGCGCAGGATCAGCCGATCATCCTTTCGATCGAGGAGGGCAATCCGAACCGGGCCAATGTCCGCTTCCTGATCGACAATGCGGGCCTGCCTGCCGACAGCGAAAGTTACGAACGTCTGGTGCTGGTTTTCAACGGCGACGACACCGAAGCGCTCGCCGCCGCGCGTGAAAACTGGACCGCCTGCAAGACGAGGGGCTTCGATGTCACTTACTGGCAGGCCGACGAGCGCGGCCGCTGGCAGCGGAGGCAATAGCGACGTCCGGCAATTAATGATAATCTTAGTTTTTGGGCCGTGACCTTGCGGCAGCCACGGTCATGCCGCAAAGTGATGTTGGGACAAATGGTTAGTGCGTTTTCTCGCGAAACGGTGCCAACGCGCACCGAGAAAGCGCATCAAGATAACTGACTAAGGCATTGGTTCGACCAAGGCTTTAGAGGGCGGGAGCCGGATCTTATCGTGCACGGAACCATCGATCGAAAGCCATTGCTGGCGTTGTTGCTGCTCGGCCCCGCACTCGCCGGCTGTAGCAGTGCATCCGATCTTCTATCGCGGGATGCCGACTGGTTTTCGCGAACGGGGCGGGTGTTCACCCGCAGCATTTCGATCGAGTCCGCGCCGTTGACCGCGGACCGGCCGGTTACCCCGGAGGACCTCGTAAGCGCCGATGGCGCCTGTCCGGGAATGACGCCGCCGCCGGGTACGGCGGATGCGAATGCACTGGCTGATGGTGCCGCCGGCGGCCCGCAGCCCGGCAGAGGCGGAACGGTCGCGCTGGGCCACACCGAATGCGACGTCATTCGCGGCATCGGCGCGCCCAGCAACGTCAACTTCTCCAACAATGAACGCGGCGACCGGGTCGCGGTGGTTACGTTCTCGCAGGGCACACGGGCCGGCATCTACACCTTCACCGGCGGACGCCTGTCGTCGATCGAACGCGGGCCGGAGCCGGTGGCGCAGCCGAGGGCGGCAAAACCGAAGCCGAAGAAAAAGCCTGCGGCGACGTAAGCGCGCCTATTCGATTACGATCGGTGCGTAGGGGTAGGCAGAGCGAAGCGTGCCCACCATCTTAACAACAAGCGTACGTGAAGTTGGCGGGCACGGCGCAAGTGCGCCTTTGCCCACCCTACGATTCTTCGCGCGAATGGACCGCCTTACCCCGTCGCTTCGTCGTATTGCGAACTCGCTTCCAGCCAGTCTTCTTCCGCGCGCTGTAACGCGCTGGTGGCGCCCGCGCGCGCCTTGCTGAGCTGGGTGGCCTGTTTCGGATCGCGCGTGAACAGGTCCGGCAGCGCCAGTGCCGTGTCGATCTTGGCGATGATGCCATTGATGCGGGCGATCTCGGCTTCGGCGTCGGCGATCCGCCGTGTCAGCGGCGTGCGCTTTTCGCTTCTGCCGCGCTCGGGTTTTGCGCTGGCTGTTTCCTTGAAGTTATCCTTGGCGCGCTCGCTGCCGCGGTCGCGCGTGGTGCGCACACCGGTCGCCGACAGGATCATCCGTCGGTACTCGTCGAGATCGCCGTCATAGGTCGCAACCGTCTGGTTGGCGACCACCCACAATTGATCAGCGCAGGCCTCGATCAGATAGCGGTCATGCGAGACCATGATGACGGCGCCCGGGAATTCATTGATCGCCTCGGCGAGGGCTGCACGGCTGTCGATATCGAGATGGTTGGTCGGCTCGTCCAGGATGATCATGTTGGGGCCGAAGAAGGTCGCAAGCCCCAGCAGCAGCCGCGCCTTCTCGCCGCCCGACAAACTTTTTACCAGCGTGTCGCCGGCCTTGCCGGAGAAGCCGATCGCGCCGACGCGGGCGCGGACCTTGCTCTCGGGTGTATCGGGCATCAGCTTGCGGACATGGTCGTAGGGCGAGCCGTCGAGGTTGAGCTCGTCGACCTGATGCTGCGCGAAATAGCCGACCGAGAGTTTTTCCGCGCGCGTGATCCGCCCCGAGAATGGCGCGAGCTTGCCCGCAATCAGCTTGACCAGCGTCGACTTGCCGTTGCCGTTCGATCCCAGCAGCGCGATGCGGTCGTCGGTGTCGATGCGCAGCGTCACCTTGTTGAGCACCGGCTTCTTCGGATCGTAGCCGACCGAGACATCATCGACCGCGATGATCGGCGGCGACAGCATCTTTTCCGGCGTCGGGAACGAGATCTCGCGAACATCCTGCGTCACAAGGGCCGTGACCGGCTTCATCCGTTCCAGCATTTTCACGCGGGACTGGGCCTGGCGGGCTTTCGAGGCTTTTGCCTTGAAGCGGTCGACGAAGGCCTGCAGCCGCTTGCGCTCGTCGGCCTGGCGCTTGGCGTGCTTGGCATCGAGCATTTCGCGGGTGGCGCGCTGCTCCTCGAACGAGGAGTAGGTGCCCTTGTAGAGCGTCAGCCGGCCGCGATCGAGATGCAGGATCTGATCGACCGACGTGTCCAGCAGGTCGCGATCATGGCTGATGACGATCACCGTGCGCGGATAATTGGCCAGATGGTCTTCCAGCCACAACGTGCCTTCGAGATCGAGATAGTTGGTGGGCTCGTCGAGTAGCAACAGATCGGGCGCCGCAAACAGCGTCGCCGCCAGTGCCACGCGCATCCGCCAGCCGCCGGAGAATTCCGAGCAGGGGCGGGCCTGGTCCGCAGTCGAAAAACCGAGGCCGGACAGAATCGCCGCCGCCCGCGCCGGCGCGGAGTGGGCGTCGATATCGACGAGACGCGTCTGGATTTCGGCGATCCGATGCGGATCGTGGGCGGTCTCGGCTTCCTGCAACAGGGCGTCGCGTTCGAGGTCGGCCTTCAGCACGACGTTGACGAGACTCTCCGGGCCATCTGGCGCTTCCTGCGCCAGCGAGCCGATGCGCCAGCGCGGTGGAATGGCGATTGAGCCGGATTCGAGCGGCAGATCGCCGCGGATCGCGTGAAACAGCGTCGACTTGCCGACGCCGTTGCGGCCGACAAAGCCGACCCGCGCGCCGGGCACGATCTGCACCGAGGAGTTGTCGATCAAAAGCCGTCCGGCGATCCGGATCGAGATATCGGTTATGGAAAGCATGCGGCCTTGTCACCGGAGCGGCGCGCAAACGCAACCCATTTATCGGTGAAATCGGCCTGTCGGCGGCCCTTAATGAAGCTCTTTTTCGCGCCGGCGCAGCTCTTCCATCAGTTGCTCCAGATGGGTTGGGAGCGCGGGTTCCGGGCGCATGTTCTGCTGGAGCCGTTCGCCGACGCCGTCGCAGACCGCCCGCCATGTCTTGCGGTCGATCTGTTCGCTTTCGTTGTTGATTCGGCTGTTCATAGCGAGTTCCTGCGTCGCACATTGAGTAAGTTACGCAGGTCAAGTCATGAGGACGCGAATTGTTTCCCTCGCAAACCCTGCATGCGCCCGCCGCAACAACTTGAGATAGGCCGCTGAATTTGTTCCGTGGCGGGCAAAAAAAGCCCCGGCGCGAGGGCCGGGGCGTAGTCAGGGGGAGCTCAAAAAAGGATCAGTAGCAACGGTTCACCAGCCGCCAGCGCGGACCCCAGGGGGTCCCGACCAGACGCCGCACGTAGCAGCCGTCATTGCCGCCGCCGTAATAGGCCGGGCCGCCGACGACGATGCGCGGGCCACCAAAACCCCAGCCGTGGTGCCAGCCGCCACCATGATGCCAGCCGCCCCAGGCCGAAGCCGAGGTCGGCGCCAACGCGGCCGCGCCCAATGAGGCCGCGGCAATTGCAACAAGCGAGAATTTGCGAAGCATGATCGTCTCCTCGATGTTCCGGCGCGGCATGCGCGCCATCGGTGAAATCGCCTCCCGTAACGCCCTGGATGGCGGATGAGCCGCAGGGTGTCCGATTGCCTGCAAGCCTAGCCCCGCGAAGCTGAACGCCGGCGCGACGGCGGTTGCAGAAAGGGTTCACCTTCGTGAAATTGTTGTAATTCGGAAGCTATCGAGCCATTTCCGGCCAAAGCCCGCTTTGGAGGCGATTGAGGGGGCGGTGTGCGTTCCGCGTGCGAAAATCCCGTCAAAACCGGCCGTATCGCGGCATCGGGTCGCTTGCCGTTGCCAGATCGCGCCGATATAAGCCCGACAACTCCCACCCAGCGTGTTGTAAGGACGTAATTCAATGGCGATTGAACGCACTTTCTCGATCATCAAACCCGACGCGACCGAGCGCAATCTGACTGGCGCCGTCAACGCGCTGATCGAGAAGGCAGGCCTGCGGATCGTGGCCCAGAAGCGCATTCGCATGACCCGCGAGCAGGCCGAAACCTTCTATGCCGTCCACAAGGCGCGGCCTTTCTTTGGCGAACTGGTCGAGTTCATGACCTCAGGTCCGGTCGTGGTGCAGGTGCTGCAAGGTGAGGGCGCCGTGCTGAAATACCGCGATGTGATGGGCGCCACCGACCCGTCGAAGGCGGCTGACGGCACCATCCGCAAGGTTCATGCAAAATCGATCGGCGAGAATTCCGTGCATGGTTCGGACGCCACGGAAACCGCCGCGATCGAAATCGCGCAATTCTTCTCCGGCAACGAAATCGTCGGCTAACACAAAACGAGCGGCGCTCAAACGCCGCCAAGACGGCCGCAAGGCCGAAACCAAAGACGGTCGAAGGGCCGAAAGGAAGCGCTGTGAACTGGCTGTGGCAGACCTTCGATCCGGCGAACATCGCAGCGTTCGTCACCCAGTTCCAGAGCGAGATGACCCAGCCGGCGTTCTGGGTCGCGCTCGGCAAGATCATGTGGATCAACATCCTGCTGTCGGGCGACAATGCGCTCGTCATCGCGATGGCCTGTCGCGGGCTGCCGCCGCGCCAGCGTCTGTGGGGCATGATCCTGGGCGCCGGGGTTGCCGTGTTCCTGCGCATCATCTTCACCGGCATCGTCGCCACTTTGATGGGACTGCCGTACCTCAAGCTGGTCGGCGGATTGGCGCTGCTCGTGATCGCAGCCAAGCTTCTGGTCCCTGAACCGGAAGACGAAGAGGGCATGGAATCGGCGTCGCATCTGTGGGGCGCGGTGCAGGTGGTGGCGATCGCCGATATCGTGATGAGCCTCGACAATGTGATCGCGGTGGCGGCCGCCGCCAATGGCAGCGTGCCGCTGCTGGTACTCGGCCTTGCGATCAGCGTTCCCCTGATCGTCGCCGGCGCCGCGATCATCATGGCGCTGCTCACCAAGCTTCCGATTCTGGTTTGGGCCGGCGCAGGCCTGCTGGGCTGGATCGCCGGCGAGGTGATGGCGACCGATCCGGCCGTCGAACCGCAGCTGCGCGCGCTGTCCGACGGCCCGCTCGGCGTCCAGCTCGACCGGGTCTTCGGACCTATCGGCCTGCACTTCGCCAATGGCGGCCACGGCGCCGAAACGCTCTGCGGAATCCTCGGCATCATCATCGTGCTGGTGGCAGGATCGATCTGGCGCAAACGCGCGCAGCAGAAGCACGCCGAGCACGCCGCCAAGGCGGCGTGATCAAAACTGCGAAAACAACCCCATGCACCGTAGGGGTAGAGCCTTCCGCCGTTCAAAAACACAAGATCTAGTAGTGCAATGATGGGCAATTCTGGCTAGGCGTCCTGGCTATGCACGGCACGCAAGCTTGCCTCATAGCGCGCATTGGCCTCCTCAAACTCGCGTTGTCTCCGGACGCGATCCAGGCGGTGTTCGTCAAGCGTCATGGAGTCCCATTCGCTACGCTCTGCGGCGATGAAGTCGCCGCCGCCGTAGATATGGATCGCGCCGGTCAGCCGATCGATCGGGTTGATGACGGAATGGATGACGTCGGATCCAAAGGCGACCGCGTCTCTTTCGCATAGCGCCTGCGCGCCTGCCGCCTCGATCCTGTTCGATGCACCGGGAATACGCCGCCAGAAGATATTGTCCTCCCGACCCGAGTAGATTCCAATCACGGCCCACATGCGATGATCGTGCGGCATCACCATCATGCCTGGTGCCCAAATCACATTGAGGATTGTGAGAGAATCCGAGTGGAAGAGCTTTTGACTCTCCGCGCGCTTCGGCTCGCCTAGCGCCTTGAGGACGGCTGACGGTTCGGACATTGCCCGTGCAACGACCTCGCGGATCGCCTTGTGGGTCGAATCCCCTGCGAATGCTGTGCGGCAGTCGGCGACGAATTGCTCGGTTTCAAACATGGCAGTCTCCATCTGTGAGACGAACTGCTTCTCGACCGGATTGACTCCTGGAAGCTTGAAGCAGCTTGTCTCATGTGTCCAATGCAATTATCATGGCTAGATTCATGCAAAATGCGCATTGAAATGAATCTTCGGCACCTGCAAACCTTCGTCGTCATTGCGGAAGCCGGCGGCTTTGCCCCGGCGCATGGACGCCTGCATTTGAGCCAGCCGGCCGCATCGCGCCAGATCCAGGCGCTTGAACTCGAACTCGGAATTCCCCTGTTCGATCGCGTCGGCCGCCGGGTCAAACTGACATCCGAGGGCGAGGACCTGCTGCGGCGAGGCCGTCGGCTGCTGCAGGACGTCGAGTCTTTCGGCGAACGGGCGCGCGCGCTGAAAGCCGGAAAGGCGGGCGCGTTGCGAATTGGCAGCAGCACCCAGCACATGGAAACGGTGCTCGCAGATTTTCTGCCGGCGTTTCGGCGCAGGCACGTCTCCGTGGATATCCATCTGATCGAGGATGGCGGAGCCTGCGTGCCAGACCGGCTCGAACGCGGCGATGTTCACCTTGCTCTCATTCCTGCCGCCGACGATGCTTTTCACCGGCGACTGCTTGCGCCCGTCCTCGTGCTTGCCGTCGTTTCGCCGCGACACCGTTTCGCGAACAATCGTAAACTCGAGCTTGCCGAACTCGCTGACAATTCCCTGCTGCTGCTGCGTCGGGACTATGCGTCGCGGGGATGGTTCGATGCGGCATGCAATGTCGCGCACATCAGGCCGCGCGTCATCCTGGAGAGTGGGGCCCCGCACACGCTGCTCGCGCTGGCGCGAACCGGTGACGATGTTGCTGTCGTGCCGTCAAATGTCCGCATCCCGGCTGGCGTCCGCGCCGTGCCATTGGTGCACCGGGGCGCGCCGATCGGGCGTTGGACCGTTGTGGCGTGGGATCCGCAGCGGTTTCTGGCGCCCTATGCCAAATCATTCATCGACGAACTCGTGACCTATTGCCGCCGACACTATCCGGGACGCGAGTTTGCGAAGCGGGTCCCGCCCATGCCGAAACCGGAGGAGACGAAGGGGTGATCGCCTTGCGCAGATCGCCTCTACCGCCGCACGATCGATCCCGACCGCCCGACCAGTTTCGCCAATTGCTTGAAACGGCTGCCGACGCGGTCGGCGACGAGATCGACCATGCGATGCTCGAACACCAGCATCAGCTTGCGGCCGCGGCTGCGGAAATGCGTCGCCGGCAGCACGCCGGTGCGCGCGGCCGAGATCAGATGGGCGACGCGGAACGCCGCACCGAGGATTCGCGCGCGTTCATCCATCGCCGGCGGCACCAGTTCGCGCACCAGCGCCGGCGGTTCGTTTTCTTCGCTGAGGCCCGCGTAGCGATAAAACACCGACAGCGCGACAAAGGCGCGGCCCTGGTGGCTGACCGAGCCGAAATTGCCGTTGGTGATCAGGCTCAGCGTCTCTTCGCCGCGATGGTCGGGATGCACCCGCCAGCCGATGTCCGAGAGCAGACACGCGACATGTCGCAGCCTGCGTTCTTCCTCGGTTTCGCGCAGCTTCACCACCCGGACCAGGCGGTCGGTCCACGACACCAGTTCCTCGGCGTGGCGGGCGGAGCGCGACAGCAGGCCGTTCAGCGTCTGCGCGGCGCAGATGAGAGCCGTCCTTGGCGCGCTCGGATAGCGGCAGCATTTCGTACAAAAGGCCCTCGCGCACGCCGAAGGTCGAGAACACGATGGTCTTCGGCTTGGCGACGCGGATGATGTGTTCGAGCACCAGCGCCGCATAGGCGAGCAGCGGCCGCCGCGCGTCGGCGATGATCTCGATATTGGCCAGCATGTTGGTCGCCACCAGCCGCCGCAGGCGCTGGGCAAAGTCGAGTGCGTCGGCCGCCGGGATCGAGTAACCGTGCATCACCTTCAGCGGATAGCCGCTCTGGACGATGTGGATGCGCGCCAGCGCACGCCAGGTGCCGCCGACCGCGTAAAAAGTGCGGCCACGGCCGGCCTTGAGCTGGGCCACGTCGGACAGCTCGGTTTTGACGATGCGCTCGGCGCGTTTCAGCGATTTGTCCGCGAGATCCTGTAGCGCGAGACTCCCGAGCGGCAGCGTCACGCCAGAGCGCAGGCGGTTGCCGTGCACGTCGATCAGCTCCAGCGAGCCGCCGCCGAGATCGCCGACGATGCCGTCGGGATTGTGCACGCCGGAGATGACGCCGAGCGCCGACAATTTGGCCTCGCGCGGGCCTGACAGGATTTGAATCTTGGCGCCGCAGATGCGTTCGGCTTTGGCGATGAAATCGGGGCCATTGGCCGCATCGCGGCAGGCGGCGGTGGCGATGGCGTAGACCCGGCCGACCTTCTGGATCCTGCACAGCGCGCGAAAGCGCCGCAGCGCGGTCAGCGCCTTGGCGACGGCGTCGGGCGCCAGCAGGCCGGTGCTCTGGACCTCGCGGCCGAGCCCGCACAGCGCCTTTTCGTTGAAGATGGTGACGAGGCTGCGCGCCATCGTTTCATAGACGACGAGACGAACCGAGTTCGAACCGATGTCGATGACCGCGACGCTGGAAGAGCGCTTGCGCGGCCGCTTCACCGCCGTGCTCCACTAAGACGATTGCTGACGCTCGTTCCGGCGCGTGAGGCGGCGCGGCGAAGATTCCTTGAGAGACTTTCCACGGCCTGACAGACTCGGATTTGTCATGAAGTAATTGTGCAGATTGAACGGCTCTTCGCCTTTCGCGGCCTTCATACGCGTTGACGACCCGTCCGGCAACAACTGCCAGCTCTGCTCGGTATCCTTCAGGTTCGCGACCATGATCTGTTCGAGAACCTGCTGATGCACCGTGGGATTTTGCAACGGGCAGAGGATTTCGACGCGGCGGTCGAGGTTCCGCGGCATCATGTCGGCGGACGAGATATACACAGCCGCTTTGGCGCTCGGCAGGCCCTGACCCATCCCAAAGCAGTAGATCCGGCCGTGTTCCAGGAAGCGGCCGATGATCGATTTGACGCGGATGTTCTCCGAAAGCCCCGGCAGACCCGGCCGCAGGCAGCAGATTCCGCGTACCACCAGTTCGATCGAAACCCCGGCTTGCGAGGCCTCATACAGCGCGTCGATGATATCGGGGTCGACCAGCGAGTTCATCTTCATCCAGATCTGGCCGGGCTTGCCGTGGCGGACGAAATTGGTCTCGCCCTTGATGTGTTCGATGATGCGCTTGCGCAGCGTCAGCGGCGACACCGCCATGCGCTCGATGTCGGAGGGTTCGGCATAGCCGGTGATGTAATTGAACACCCGCGCCGCATCGCGGCCGATGATCGGGTCCGAGGTGAAGTAGGACAAATCGGTATAGATGCGCGCGGTGACCGGGTGATAATTGCCGGTGCCGGTATGGACATAGGTGGTGAGATTGCCGCCCTCGCGGCGCACCACCATCGACAGCTTGGCGTGGGTCTTCAGCTCGATGAACCCGTACACCACCTGCACGCCGGCGCGTTCGAGGTCGCGCGCCCAGCGGATATTGGCTTCCTCGTCGAACCGCGCCTTCAGTTCGATCAATGCGGTCACCGATTTGCCGGCCTCGGCGGCTTCCGCCAGCGTGCGCACGATCGGCGAGTTGTTCGAGGTGCGGTAGAGCGTCTGCTTGATCGCGACGACGTCGGGGTCGCGGGCGGCCTGTTGCAGGAACTGGACGACGACGTCGAAGGATTCATAGGGGTGATGGACGATCAGGTCCTTCTGCCGGATCGCCGCAAAAATGTCGCCGCCATGGTCGCGGACCCGCTCGGGATGGCGCGGCACATAGGGCACGAATTCGAGGTCGGGGCGGTCGAGCCGCGTCAGCTGCGACAATTCGTTCATCGCCAGCACGCCGTCGACCAGGAAAATCTCGTCGTCGGCGGTGGAGAGCGCCTGCTGCACGAAGGCGCGCAGCGCTTCCGGCATCTTGGCTTCCATTTCCAGCCGGATCACGGATCCGCGCCGGCGCCGTTTCAGCGCGGTCTCGAACAGGCGGACCAGATCTTCCGCCTCTTCCTCGATTTCGAGTTCGGAGTCGCGGATGATGCGGAACGCGCCCTGGCCCTTGACGGTGTAGCCAGGGAACAGTTTTCCAATGAACAGGCCGGTGGCCTGTTCCAGCGTGATCAGGCGCACCGCGCCGTCCTTGCCCGCGGGCATCCGGATGAAGCGGTCGATCTTGCCGGGCATGCGGATCAGCGCGTTCATCGGCTTGCCGTCGGCGACCCGCGCCAGATGCAGCGCGACGGTAAAGCCCAGACTCGGGATGAACGGGAAGGGGTGCGCCGGATCGATCGCCAGCGGCGTCAGCAGCGGGAAGATGTTGTGGAGGAAGTGATCCTCGATCCAGCTCCGCTCGGCCTTGCTGACGTCATGGCCGTCCACCAGCACGATACCGGTCTCGGCGAGCGTGGTGCGCAGGCCGCTCCAGATCGCCTGCTGGTCGGAAGCAAGCTGCGAAACCGCCTGGTTGATCAGCACCAGCTGTTCGGATGGCGTCGCGCCGTCGGGGCTGCGTTCGGCGATGCCTTCGCGGACCTGTGCCTTGATACCGGCAACGCGGACCATGAAGAACTCATCAAGGTTATTGGCTGAAATCGACAGGAACCGGACCCGCTCCAGCGCGGGATGGCCGGGATTGACGGCTTCCTCGAGCACCCGGCGGTTGAAATGCAGCCAGGACAGTTCGCGGTTGATGAAGCGCTCCGGGCTCGTGGCGATCGCGGGCGGAGCTTCGGCTGCTTCGTCTTTTGCTTTTATTTCAATAACTTGTGCCGATTCCATGAAGCTTCGATCCATCTTGGCGAGGGCGCAATACGAGTCTTAAGCGAATGCCGTGCGCACCATGTGATACGCCGATGACGTTTCGATGACATTGATGTTCCCCGCGTCGTCGCCGTCAAGGCGGCACGGGGCAATGAGGGGCGGCTCGATCAGGCGTGGCGCAGCAATTCCGCTGCCAGCGCCCGGGTCACCGGCCGGCCCAGCCGCAGCGCCTCGGTGTCGAGCAGATCGACCGCCTGGCGTGCCGCCGAGTAGGACCGCTCGATCCGGCTGGTGAGATAGCTCACGACGGTTTCGTCGATGCTCATCTGGCGGTCGGCGCAGAATTTGACGATCAGGCCGCGGAACAACAGATCGTCGGGCGGCAACAGCTGCACCGTCGGTACCGCGCGTAAGCGTGACCGCAAATCGCGCAGCTCGACCTCGAAAGCGGAGGGCGCAACGCGCGCCGTCATCAGCACGAAAGCTTCGTCTTCGCGCGCCAGATTCATCAGATGGAACATGGCGCGCTCGTCGAAATCCGCGGGGCGCAGGTCCTCGACGACAAGCGCGCCGGTCGCCAGCGCGCCGGGGACGCTGGCAGGCGTCAGCGCATGCGCCGAGATCGAGCGGGCGCCGGCATCCTCGGCCCAGATCGCGGCGAGGTGGCTCTTGCCGGAACCTTCCGGGCCGACCAGGAGCATGATGCCGTTCGGCCAGTCCGGCCAGCGCTCGATCAGCGCCAGCCCCGCTTCATTGGCCGGGCCTTCGAGAAAATTGTCGCGGGTCAGGCTTTCTGCGTGCGGCAGCGCAAAGGCGAGCTGACGGGGTTGGACGCGAACTGCCACGCAAAGTCTCCGGGCCGGAATTTCGAAAGGCTGATCTGGTTGGAGGATAACCTAATTCGCCTCGATCGTACTCATGTGCCGTACCCAGCCGACGAGATAGAGGGAGACAGAACCCAAAGTAAAGACCGTAACAAACCCCATCAGGATTACGTCATAGGGCGCCGGCTTGAAGTTGAAGCCGAGCGAAGCCAGCACCAGCGCTGCGAACGCCACCTGCGCCACCGTGTTGAGTTTTGATACCATCGACGGTTTCATCTCGACCGGCTTGTCGAACAACCATGACACGATCACGGCGGTGACGATCATGATGTCGCGCGACACCACCAGGATCACGATCCAGCGCGGCACCGCGCCCCAGATTCCGAGTGCGACGTAGATCGAGACCAATAGCGCCTTGTCGGCCAAGGGATCGAGCAGGGCGCCGAGCTCGCTCGCCATGTTGAAGCGTTTGGCGAGAAAACCATCCACGGCGTCGCTGACACCGGCAACAACGAAGATCGCGAATGCGATCTCCATCTGGCTGGAGACGATCGCCCAGACGATAATGGGCACCAGGATGATGCGTCCCAGCGTGATGATATTTGGAATACTCAACTCGGTCGCTTCCCGGCTACCGGCCTTAAATTGTAACGATTCCGACCCTTCGCGGGGCAGGCCGGTTGTTATCTACATAGTATATGCGCTTGTCCCTTGCGAGCCATTGCAGGATCGCGGATTTCCTCGTAACCAGCCGTCATCTGACGGGATTTGGGCATGATCGACCGCAAAAACGGGCTCACTTACGCCGATTCGGGCGTCGACATCGATGCGGGCAACCGCCTGGTCGATCTCATCAAGCCGATGGTGCGCGCCACTGCGCGGGCCGGCGCCGATGCCGAAATCGGCGGTTTTGGCGGGCTGTTCGACCTCAAGGCGGCGGGCTTCAAGGATCCGGTCCTGGTGGCCGCCACCGACGGCGTCGGCACCAAGGTCAAGATCGCGATCGAAACCGGCCTGCATGGCGGGATCGGCATCGACCTGGTGGCGATGTCGGTCAACGACCTCGTGGTGCAGGGCGCGGAACCGCTGTTCTTCCTCGACTATTTCGCCTGCGGCAAGCTCGATCCGGAAGCGGCTGCTGCGATCGTCGCCGGAGTTGCCGAAGGCTGCCGGGAAAGCGGCTGCGCCCTGATCGGCGGTGAGACCGCGGAAATGCCCGGCCTCTACAAGGACGGCGATTACGACCTGGCAGGCTTTGCGGTAGGCGCGGCCGAGCGCGGCACGCTGCTGCCGAGCGGCGATATCGCGATCGGCGACGCCGTGATTGGCCTGGCTTCCTCCGGCGTGCATTCCAACGGGTTTTCGCTGGTCCGAAAGATCGTCGAAAATTCCGGCCTCGGTTTTGACGCGCCGGCGCCGTTCTCGCCGGTGATGACGCTCGGCGGCGCGCTGCTGACGCCGACGCGGCTCTATGTAAAGTCCTGTCTGCGCGCGATCCGCGAGACCGGCGCCATCAAGGGCCTCGCCCATATCACCGGCGGCGGCTTTACCGACAACATTCCGCGCGTGCTGCCAAAACATCTTGGCGTCGGCATCGATCTCGCGCGGCTGCCGGTGTTGCCGGTGTTCAAATGGCTGGCGGAGCAGGGCGGCATCGCCGAGCTCGAACTGTTGCGCACCTTCAACTGCGGCATCGGCATGATTGCGATCGTGAAACCGGACGCGATCGATAAAGTCACCGAGATTTTCACCGCGGGCGGCGAGGGCGTCGCATTGCTCGGTGAGGTGATCGCGGCTGAGGGCGAACATCGCGTGGTTTATAACGGCCATCTGGATCTTGCGCGGTGACGCCATGAAACGCCGCGTCGCCATCCTGATCTCCGGGCGCGGTTCGAACATGGCCGCGCTGATCGAGGCGGCCAAGGCGCCTGATTTTCCGGCCGAGATCGTCACCGTCATCTCCAACCGCGCCGATGCGCAGGGCCTGGAAAAGGCCGCCGCGAGCGGCATTGCGACATCAGTCATCGAGAGCAAGCCGTTCGGCAAGGACCGCGCCGGCTTCGAGGCGGTGCTGCAACGCCTGCTGGACGAGAAGGGCGTCGAGCTGATTTGCCTCGGCGGTTTTATGCGGCTGTTCACCGCCGAATTCGTCCGGCGCTGGTACGGCAAATTGCTCAACATCCATCCCTCGCTGCTG
The DNA here is from genome assembly GCA_963802535.1 of uncultured Alphaproteobacteria bacterium. GTDB lineage: Bacteria > Pseudomonadota > Alphaproteobacteria > Rhizobiales > Xanthobacteraceae > Bradyrhizobium. The sequence goes on from CAWDJI010000005.1 coordinate 81,718, forward strand.
CCGTCGTTTCCAGGCCTCGATCCGCACGGCCAGGCGCTTGCCGCCGGCGTCAAGATTTCGGGCGCGACCGTGCATTTGGTCATTCCGGAAACCGATGCGGGGCCGGTTCTGATGCAGGGCGCGGTCGCGGTTGCCGATGACGACACCGCCGAAACACTGGCGGCGCGCATCCTCAGGCTCGAGCACCGAATCTACCCCGAGGCGCTGCGGCTGCTGGCCAGCGGCAAGGTTCGGCTCGAGGGCGATTTTTGCAGGATTTCCGGACAGGCCTCGCCCGACGGCACCCTGGTTTGGCCCGCTTTGGACGAGACCAGTTCCGGATAGGACAAGCCACCTGTGGCCGCCGAACCACAATGGGCCGTATTCAGTCCTTGGTGGGGACCGCAACCGATTGACGCTGCGGATGAACTGGGCGCAAATCCAAACCTGCCGATCGGTTTATCGCACATTTTTTCAAGCGAGCGCTTTTTCGGGAATGGTGTTCATGCGCTGCGCATCGCGAGCTGACGGGATCGGGGCGGGCCGCGCATTGGCGCGGCTGCTCGCCATCGGCTTCGTGCTCGCGTTTGGCGTGGTGACATCTGCGAAGGCGCAATCGCCGTCGCCATCGCCAACATCGACCGCTTCGCCCACCCCAACGCCGACGGCCACGCCGACGCCGACACCGTCGCCGTCTCCAACACCTACGCCGATTCCAAGCCCGACACCGACCATGATCAATTCAACGGTCTCCGCCGGCGCCACCGTGACCAACCTCGGCAGCAATTTCCTGGAGCGGCTCGGCACCAGCAACGGCTTTTCCCGCATGCTGCGGACCAATCCGGGCGGCGGCGGCGCCTCCGAGAACACCGAAACGCCGCGCTACCGGACCTGGTTCGAGGGCTACGGCATTTCCGCCACCAACGGCCCGCTCGGCCTGTTCGTCGGCGACAACCGCAAGACCTGGGGCGGGGTGGCCGGGATCGGCGCGCGCGTCATGCCCGGCTTCAATATTGGTTTCTCGGTTGACCAGAGCCGCACAAACATCGACGTCCCCCTGGCGTTGCAATCGGCGACCATCGACCTGACCCAGCTCGGCTTCAATGCATCCGTCGATGCCGGCCCGTGGACCTGGGCCAGCGCCATCGTGCACGGCTTTGGCAACATCAATTCACGCCGCGACACTGGCCTCGGCTTTGCCACCGCCGGCTACAATGCGCGCCTCGACGGCGTGATCAGCGAGATCAGCTATTACTGGTCGAAGGACCAGTACCGCATCGTGCCCAAGGGCGCGTTCGAATATGTCCACGCCAAAACCGGATCATTCCAGGAGATCGGCGGCCTCAACCCCGTGGTGGCGACGGGTGCCACCGTCGATCGCGTCCGCGTGCTTGTCGGCGCCGAGGTCGGGCATTACTGGATCTTCGACCAGAAGATTCTGGACCTCTCGGCCTATGGCAAGTTCGTCAACAACCTCGTGCAGAATTTCTCCGACATCACCGTCAGCCTCGGCAGCCAGAGCGTCACCTTCCAGGGTATCGGCGAAAGCCAGTACGGGGCGGATGCCGGCGCCTCGGCCTCGCTCAGCCTGACCAACACCGCCCGCATCTACATCAACTACGACGCCAAATTCCGCGCCGCGATGCAGTCGCACCAGGGCACGGTGGGGGTGGAGTTGAAGTGGTGAGTTGCTGAATTTGCGGGAGCGGGGCTGCATCCTTCGAGACGCGGCGAAGACGCCGCTCCTCAGGATGAGGACTTAGACGGTCAGGTGAGCTCTCAATTCCTCATGGTGAGGAGCACCGCAACGCGTGCGTCTCGAACCACGAGGCCACCAACGCTCGCCTCAGACCGCCTGATCCCGATCGACCCGGACCACGCGGCCCTTTTCGATCGCGAGCGCCAGCCTTCCGTGCTTCAGCGACAGCGCAGCTTCGCCGAACAATTCGCGGCGCCAGCCGTGCAGGGCGGCGACGTCGGCCTGGTCGTCATTGGCGATCTGTTCGAGGTCGTCGACGGTGGCGATCACCTTGGAGGCGACCGCGTGGCGCTCGGAGGTCATCCGCAGCAGCACTTTCAAGAGTTCGACGATCGCCGCCCCATTGGAATTGCCGCGCGGCTTTTCGATCTTCGGCAATGTCGCGGGGTCGCGCGCGATGCCGCGCTGCACGGCGGCAACGATGTCGGCGCCCCATTTGGAGCGGTCAAAACCCTTCGGCAGCGAGCGCAGGCTCGCAAGCCGCTCCAGCGAGGTCGGCGCGTGGGTCGCGATATCGCCAACCGCATCGTCCTTGAGCACGCGTGAGCGCGGCACATCGCGGCTTTGCGCTTCCTGTTCGCGCCAGGCCGCGACTTCCATCAGGACAGCCAATTCCTTGGGCTTGCGCACCCGCGTCTTCAGCCGTTCCCAGGCCCGCTCGGGGTGGAAATCATAGGTTTTTGGCGAGGTCAGGACTTCCATCTCCTCGCTGACCCAGTCGCTGCGGCCGCGCTTCTTCAAATCGGCGTCGAGGGCGGCGAACACGTCGCGCAGATGGGTGACGTCGGAGACCGCGTAATGCATCTGCTCGGCGGACAGCGGCCGGCGCGACCAGTCGGTGAAGCGGTGGGTCTTGTCGGGCCGGTGGCCGGTGACGCGCTCGACCAGCTGGTCATAGGCGATGCTGTCGCCATAGCCGAGCACCATGGCGGCGACCTGGGTGTCGAAAATCGGGTGCGGAATGGTGCCGGACTGGTGCCAGACGATCTCGATGTCCTGACGGGCGGCGTGGAACACCTTGAGCACCGCCTCGTTCGACATCAGCTCGAAGAACGGCTTGAGGTCGATGCCCTGGGCCAGCGTATCGACCACGACGGCCTCGTCCGCGCTCGCCATCTGCACGACGCAGAGCAGGGGGTAGTAGGTCGTCTCCCGCAGGAACTCGGTGTCGACGGTGATGACCTTGTGGAGGGCCAGTCGGGTGCAGACGGCCGCAAGGTCGGCAGTGGTGGTAATCAGATCCATGAACAGTCCATAGCGCTTACGAAAGGCGTTCGGCCGAAAGCGCTGGTATGTCAAGGGTCTTGGGCCAAATTTTAGCCCTGGGTTTTAAGCAAAGCACCGCTTTCTGCGTGCGCTCTGCGGCCGGACGCGCTTTTCGGCGCGGCCTGCAAACGGTGGCCCGGCAGCTCGCGGGCCCGAAAAGGCTACTCGTAGCGGACGTGCTTGGACGGCCGGCGGCCCGACGGCAGCGCCAACACGACGAGGCAGAGCGCCACCATCATCAACCCGATGAATTCGAAAGCAAACGCATCCACAGTAAAGTTGTCCACGGCAATTCCCCCAAACACGTCGTTAGAATTGTCGGGAGTGAATTGAGGGGATGTTAATTGTTGTGGTTAAGGGCGGGACGGCCGCCGCAATGGTGGACGGGCGCTTAAGAAGCGGGGTTAACGGGGCGGGGACGGAACGGAAATTGGTTGATCTCTGCGCGAACCCATCGGTTCCGGAAATTGCAGGTACGGGCTAACATCCAGCGCCATGTCTGCGAACCGCACCGAACTCAGCAAATTCCTCAGCTTCGTTCTCCGGCACAAGCCTGACGCGATCGGCCTGCTGCTGGACCCGCAGGGCTGGGCCTCGATCGATGACCTGATCGCGAAAGGGAATGCGACCGGGACCAGGTTCGGCCGTGCAGACCTGGTCGATGTTGTCGCGACCAGCGACAAGAAACGGTTCTCGCTATCGGACGACGGGCAGCGTATTCGCGCCGCGCAGGGGCACTCCGTCGCGGTCGAACTCGGTCTGTCGCCGCAAGCGCCGCCGGATGTGCTGTTTCATGGGACCGCGATGCGGTTCGTGGACGCTATCCGGTCGGAGGGACTGAAACCGCAGGCGCGCCAACAGGTGCATCTGTGTGTCGACGAGGCAACCGCGCTGCGTGTCGGCCAGCGTCACGGCAAACCTGCGATCTTCCGGGTTGACGCCGGTCGCATGCACCAGAACGGCTACAAATTCTTCATCGCCGACAACGGCGTGTGGTTGACGGATCACGTGCCGCCTGAATTTCTGGTGCTCGCAGCGTCGGGCGCGTAGGGCGCAGATTACTTACTTGAAGCCACCGGCGTTCCATCCGCCATCACATGCGGCCCCTTCCGCTCGACGATCATCTTGTAGGCATGCGGCTGGCGATGAATGTCGAAGTTGAATGTGGTGCGCTTGTAGGAGTTGCACAGATCGAGATCGCAGCGCGCGAATGCGATCTCATCGGCCTTGGTGGTGCAGCCTGCGATGATCTCGCCTGATGGTGCGATGATGCAGCTGCCGCCGATCTGGTCGACGCCTTCCTCGATGCCGGCCTTGGCCACGCCGACGACAAAAGTCCCGTTCTGGTAGGCGCCGGATTGCATGACGAGACGATTGTGGAACAGCGACAGGTCGTCGTGCTCCGGCGCCGGCGGGTTGTGCACCGGCGTGTTGTAGCCGATCAGCACCATTTCGACGCCTTGCAGCCCCATGACGCGATAGGTTTCGGGCCAGCGGCGATCGTTGCAGATCGCCATGCCGATTACGCCGTCGAAGGCTTCGGTCACGCCAAAGCCGGAGCCCGGTTCGAAGTAACGCTTTTCCAGATGCTGAAACTTGCGCCACGGCTCGTGTTCGGCGTGGCCCGGCAAATGCACTTTGCGATATTTGGCAATCGTCTCGCCGCGCTTATCGACCAACACGGAGGAATTGTACCGATGGGTTTGTCCGTTCTCGGTCGCGAGTTCGGCGTAACCCAGACAAAATCCAATGCGCAAGTCGCGGGCGAGGTCGAACAGCGGGCGCGTCTCCGGTCCCGGCATCTCGCGCTCGAAGAACGCATCGATGTCAGCCTGATCCTGCATGAACCAGCGCGGAAAAAACGTCGTCAGCGCCAACTCCGGATAAACGATCAGGTCGCAGCCATTGGCGTGCGCCTGACGCATCAACGCCGCCAGCCGCGCCACGACCTCGGTCCTGGTTTCGGCGCTTGCGATCGGGCCGAGCTGGCCGACGGCGACGCTCACAAATCTGGCCACGATCTTTCCTTCTGTCCGCTACCGGGTTGAATGTTGGCCTGTGAGGCTGACGCGTTGCCGCGTGTCCGCCGGCGCGCGACGTTCACATCATCGCTCCCGACGTCTCGTCTCTCAAGGCTTTCAGAAGTTCCTCGGCCACGAAGGGCTTGATCAGGACGGCGACACCCTGCGAGGAAATCGAGTTCACCGTTTCCGACCTGATGTCGCCGGTCATCACGACGGCCGGGACGTTGCGGCCAAGGGCGGCACGCAGCTGCCTGACGGACTCGATACCATCCGGCGAACCACGGAGGTTGTAGTCACACAGCAGCACGTCCGGGCGCAGACCGTGTTTGCTGACCAGCGTCATGGCTTCAGCCGTCGTTCCCACAATGGTGGCCTCAACGCCTTTCTCCTTCAACAGTCTCCCGAGCGCCGCACGCACGGAGGCCTCGTCCTCGATCGCTAGGACGTTGCCGAGGAAAGCATCCGAGCGAAGAAACACCTGCGGTGTGGCATCCGGCGCCGCGACGTCGCTTCGACCCCGCGGGACCTCAATGAAAAACCGCGTACCTTTCCCGGCAATCGTAGCGCACTTCGACCCGGTGATCCAGGATCTCTCCGAGCCGCTTCACGATCGCAAGGCCCAAGCCAAAACCGCCGCGCTCCGCGCTATCAGCTCCCTGATAGTATTCGTGGAATATGTGCGGGATTTCGTCCCCGGTGATACCGACGCCACTGTCCCAAACTTCGATGCGGATGTTGTCGCCGGCTCGCCGGCACCCCAGCAGAATGCTTCCCTTGTCGGTATAGCGGACCGCATTCGATAACAGATTGCGGATCATCTCCGCGAGCATCCGCCTGTCGCTGCGGATGATGAGCCTGGAACGGACGACGCGCAGCCCGAGCCCTCTTTCCTGTGCGGGCGCGGCAAAATCCTGGGCGAGCGGCCCGAAGATTTCGTTCACCGGAAACTCGCTCACGGTTGGACGCAGATTGCCCGATTCCAGCCGGTTCACGTCGAGCAGACTCGACAGGATGCTGGTCATGGTGTCCAGCGATTGCCCGATTCCGGCAACAAGGTTGCGGGCGTCGCCGCTTGCATGATGTGGCTCAAGTGCTGCCTGCAGGAGTTTCAGGGTTTGCAAGGGCTGTCGCAAGTCATGGCTCGCGGCGGCCAGAAAGCCCGATTTGGCGCGATCGGCCATTTCCGCCGATTTCCGTGCGAGCGACAGCTCCTCGTCAAAACGCTTGCGTACCGTGACATCGGTCGTCAGCCCGTTGATGTGCGTAATCGTTCCTTCTGAATCGAACCGGACGATCGCAATCTTTTCCAGCCAGACTTCGGCACCATCCGGCCGTTGGTAGCGGAACAGGATCGAAAACGACGGCTGGTCCGGACGTGCGCTTTCATGGCAAAGGGTCACCCGCGGCTGGTCTTCAGGATGTATATGTTTCAGCCATTCAACCCCGCTGAGAACCGGTTGCGCGTCGAGACCGAGGATCTCAGCTGCGTTTTGGCTGAACCGTATTTCGTCGGCAGCCACGTCCCAATCGAAGGCCATGACGCTGCCGGCCCGCAGCGCCTCCTGCAAGCGGGCCTCCCGTTCCAGAATGGCGCTTTCGTGCAGCCTTCGCTCGCTGAACAGGGCCGCAAGAACCAGACTGCCCAATGAGATTGTAAGGATGGTGGCCTGGGCCCTGCAGCACACGTTCTTCGACCGACAGGTGCAAGTCCCCGAACAGGCCGATGGCGAAGATTGTGGTCCAGACGATCGTGATCGCACATATGAACGTGGCAATCGCGGTGAACGCCGGCCGAAGGCGGGATGTGATCCAGAGCAGGAGCGGGCAGAGCGCGCCGATCGCCAGCTCGGCGGTCCAAGGCTCATTTGGCAGGAAAACCATCAACGAGCATACGATCGACACCACGGCAAGGGCCAAAAGACCTTCGACGATCTCGCGCCGTGGCGGGAAGTTGCGCACTAACGATGCCAGACCGATCGCGAGCGGTACCACCGTAATGTTCCCGATCGCGCCAGATGAGAACCAGTGAAGCCAGATGGCCAGCGCTGACGCGCTGGATCCGTGAAACAGCACAAAGCCCAGCGTACCGGCAATTCCGGACAGGCTCGAGCCGGCAATGGTCGCGGCAAACAGCGCCAGTACCTTGCGCAGTTCGTTCAATTCGAACGGGGAGCCGCAAAAGCGATGAACCAGGCCTGCGATGATGAGGGTGTCACTTGCGTTAGCGACCGCAAACAACATCGAACTCCAGATGTTGCGATCGCCCAGCAAATTGGCTGCGATCGTTGCAGCCATCACGCCAACGACGACATGCCACCGCGCCGCCGGACCAAGCGCGATCAGAATCCCCGAAGCCACGCCCGCAGCGGGCCAGAATACCGCAACACCGTCGACCGGCGCGAGCAATGCAAGGCTTAGCCGCGCGGCAAAAAAATAGGCTACGGCGATACCGACGGTCGAAAGCATGCCTGCACCGGTTACCAGCGGCTCCGTCTTCTTTACAGCAGGGCCCAGTGTACGCTCCACTTGCTGGAAGTCGCGGGACGATCTCATTCAAAGCGTTGCACAGTTAGTGCGGCGCGGATAGGTGACATTTTTTTGCCGCGCCCCCGTAGTTTGCCGGTCTCGAGTGGCACAAAACGGACTGTTTGAGCTTTCGGAGGACGCAAGTCATTCTGATTTTCGGAATATGTGTCAAGCCCCAAAATAAAAAATATTTCGCTTTTCCAGAAATGCAAATCAGGGCTATATTCGCTGCCATCCCGTCCCGATCAGAGGGGCGTCGGATCGTCACGAACGTGGGACGGGGATGCGGTGGACGCGGATGGAGCCTGTGACGACGGCGGCAGACGCGTACGGCAAAGACGTGTGGTCCTGACGTCGCGGTGCTGGCGTCAACGCACCTGGAGGCAACAGCTCCGACGGAGGCGACTCAGGTAGATCAACGATCCAGGTGGCCTTCCAGGGCGCAACGGAGGCAAAAGAGCCGTTCTCCGGGGAGAGCACGTTATAAGCCGTAAAGCCATTGCGCAGGGAATGTCGGATGTTCTCCGCTGCCCTGTATGCTTATGCGCGCACTTCTACTACTCACTGCGCATGAGACCTCGGGTGCAGCGCGCATCCGGCATTCCCTGCGCCCTCTGGATTTCGAGGGCGGAGAAATACTTGCAAATCTCGGGCGCAATGCGCCGCGAGAACGCAAAACTGTATCAACCGTCATTCCGAGGAGCGCTTGCGACGAAGCAATCCACCTATCCGTCATGCTGCGACATGGATTGCTTCGCTGCGCTCGCAATGACGTGGAATGGCCGCGGCGTACTGGGTACCGCCTTCGCGGAGGACGACAGCGGTGAGTGGCGTTCTAATGGTTGCTACAAAGTCACGTCCCGCAGAACGTCTGCGTCACGCGCTGCTCCGGCTGCGGCGGGTCGGCGTAACCGGCGAATTCAGGTTGATCCTCGAACGGTTTTGCCAGCACCGCCAGCAATTCCTCGAACGGCGCGTAGTCGTCGTTGTTGACGGCGGCCTGGATCACCGCTTCGACGCGGTGGTTGCGCGGGATGAAGGCCGGATTGACCGCGCGCATCGCGGTGTAGCGCTCGGTCGGCGATTGCGGTTCGTCGGCCGATGCGTTGCCGCCAGCGGACGGCCCATTCGGTGAAGGCCATGGGATCGGTGAACTGCGCCCTGACATCCGCGTCGCCGTCTGCGCTGCGCGCGGCTTCGGCAAGATGGCGGAAGGTGAGGGTGAAGTCGGCCTGGTTCTTGGCCATGGCGTCGAGCAGATCCTGCACCAGCGCCTCGTCGCCGTCGCGTTGCGTGAACAGGCCGATCTTGGCGCGCAGGCCGGCTTGATAGGCGGTCGTGAATTTTTCGGCGAATTCGCCGAGGACGAATTGCGCCTGCTCGATCGCCTTGTCCTTGTCGTCGGAGAACAGCGGCAGCAGGCATTCGGCGAGCCGCGTCAAATTCCACAGCGCGATCCGCGGCTGGTTGGCATAGGCGTAGCGGCCCTGTTCGTCGATCGAGGAGAACACCTGGCCCGGGTCGTAATCGTCCATGAACGCGCACGGGCCGTAATCGATGGTCTCGCCCGAGATCGAGGAATTGTCGGTGTTCATGACGCCATGGATGAAGCCGACCAGAAGCCAGCGCGCGACCAGATCAGCCTGCCGCGCCACCACGCCTGCGAGCAGCGCGTGATAGGGGCGGTCGGCTTTCGCGGCGTCCGGATAGTGCCTGTTAATCGCGTGGTCGGCGAGCTGGCGCACGCCGTCGGTATCGCCGCGGGCGGCGAAGAACTGGAAGGTGCCGACGCGGATGTGGCTCGAGGCGACGCGCGTCAGCACGGCGCCGGGCAGCATGGTCTCGCGCTGATCACGTCTCGCCGGTGATGACGGCCGCCAGCGAGCGCGTGGTCGGAATGCCCAATGCGAACATCGCCTCGCTGACGATGTATTCCCGCAGCACCGGGCCGAGCGCTGCGCGGCCATCGCCCCGGCGCGAAAACGGCGTCGGGCCAGACCCCTTGAGCTGGATATCGCGGCGGACGCCGTCGGCATCGATGACTTCGCCGAGCAGAATGGCCCGCCCGTCGCCGAGCTGCGGCACGAAATGCCCGAACTGGTGGCCGGCATAGGCCATCGCGATCGGGTCGGCCCCATCAGGCACGCGCTTGCCGGCGAGGATTTCGGCGCCTTCCGGGCTCGAAAGTAGCTCCGGATCGAGGCCGAGATGGACGGCGAGCGGCCGGTTCAGCTTGATCAGCCGGGGGGCGGCCACGGGTGTCGGCGCGACCCGGGCGAAAAAGTTCGCCGGGAGTGCCGCATAGGTGTTCTGGAACGGGAAATGGACGGTCATGACCCCAAAGATAGGCGCCCCAAGGGAATAGGCAAAGGGTTCAAGCCCCAAGCGGCCGAAACGCTGCATTTTGGGCCAAAACAGGGGCCTCCGCTGGTTGCCGCACCTCGCCTCGTCGGGTAAACCCTCCCGCAGTTCGGGCAGGCCTTGTTTCCTTGATTCTTGGCCCTCGATTTGACCCCTCAAAGATCAGTTTTTGGAATTTCCATGCATCGCTACCGGTCACATACATGCGGCGCGCTCCGCGAGAGCCATATCGACCAGACGGTTCGGCTGTCGGGCTGGGTCCATCGCGTTCGCGACCATGGCGGCGTGCTGTTCATCGACCTGCGCGACCATTACGGCCTGACCCAATGCGTCGCCGACCCGGACTCGCCGGCGTTCAAGGACGCCGAAAAGCTGCGCTCGGAATGGGTGGTGCGGATCGACGGCAAGGTGCGCCGCCGCCCCGCAGGCACCGACAATCCGGAACTGCCGACCGGCCTGGTCGAGATCTATGTCAGCGAGATCGAGGTGCTGGGTCCGGCCGGCGATCTGCCGCTGCCGGTGTTCGGCGAGCAGGAATATCCTGAGGACATAAGGCTTAAGTACCGTTTCCTCGATCTGCGTCGCGAGAAACTGCATCAGAACATCATGACCCGCGGCGCTATCGTCGATTCCATGCGCAAGCGGATGAAGGAGCAGGGCTTCTTCGAGTTCCAGACCCCGATCCTGACGGCGTCCTCGCCGGAAGGTGCGCGGGACTTTCTGGTGCCGTCCGGAATCCATCCCGGCAAGTTCTACGCGCTGCCGCAGGCGCCGCAGCAGTACAAGCAGCTGTTGATGATGTCCGGCTTCGACCGCTACTTCCAGATCGCGCCGTGTTTCCGCGACGAGGACCCGCGCGCCGACCGCCTGCCGGGCGAATTCTACCAGCTCGACCTCGAGATGAGCTTTGTCGAGCAGGAGGATGTGTTTGCATCTGTTGAACCCGTCATCACCGGCGTGTTCGAGGAATTTGCAAAAGGCAAGCCGGTGACAAAAGGCTGGCGGCGGATTCCGTTTGCGGAATCGCTGAAGAAATACGGCAGCGACAAGCCGGATCTGCGCAACCCGATCGAGATGCAGGACGTCTCCGAGCACTTCCGCGGCTCCGGCTTCAAGGTGTTCGCGCGGATGCTGGAAGACCCCAAGAACCAGGTCTGGGCGATCCCCGGCACCGGCGGCGGCTCCCGCGCGTTCTGCGACCGGATGAACTCGTGGGCGCAAGGCGAAGGCCAGCCCGGTCTCGGCTACATCATGTGGCGCGAGGGCGGCGAGGGCGCAGGCCCGCTCGCCAACAACATCGGCCCGGAACGGACGGCCGCGATCCGCGCGCAACTCGGGCTGAAGGAGGGCGATGCGGCGTTCTTCGTCGCCGGCGATCCCGAAAAATTCTGGAAGTTTTCAGGCCTCGCCCGCACCAGGGTTGGCGAGGAGTTGAACCTCGTCGACAAGGATCGGTTCGAACTCGCCTGGATCGTCGACTTCCCGATGTACGAGTATGACGAGACCGAAAAGAAGATCGACTTCTCGCACAACCCGTTCTCGATGCCGCAAGGCGGCCTCGATGCGCTCAACGGGCAGGACCCGCTGACCATCAAGGCGTTCCAGTACGACATCACCTGCAACGGCTACGAGATCGCCTCCGGCGGCATCCGCAACCACAAGCCCCGAGGCGATGGTGAAGGCGTTCGAGATCGCGGGCTATGGCGAAAAGGACGTCGTCGAGCGCTTCGGCGGCATGTACCGCGCGTTCCAGTACGGCGCCCCGCCGCATGGCGGCATGGCGGCCGGCGTCGATCGCATCGTGATGCTGCTCTGCGGCACCACAAACCTGCGCGAAATCTCGCTGTTCCCGATGAACCAGCGCGCCGAAGATCTTCTGATGGGCGCGCCGTCGGACGTCGCGCCGAAGCAGCTGCGCGAACTCCACATCCGGCTCAATCTGCCGGACAAGGCGTAAGCGTTAAAGTCCGGTCGAGGCCTCGATCCGGAATTGCGCCAGCGCGGCCATCGGGTCGGTGTTCAACAGCTGCATCAGCTGCGCGCCCGTCACCTTGCCGCGCGGCGTGAGCTTGACGTTCAGCGTTTGCCGCGGCGTCTCGACGAAGCGGGCGATCGTCTCAAGAGCGGACAGTGCATCGGGACTGGCAGCGGACGCCTGTTCGCGAACGGCCCGGATGCTGTCGACGATGGCGCTTCGCGCCGCCTCGCGGCTGAGGTTTTGGCTGCGGGCAAATTGCGCGACCGTGATATCGATCGCGCCCGTGTCGCGCAGCACGAGCTCGAAGCCGCCGGCCTCGATCTGCTCGGCCATGGAAGCTGCCTGCACCGGGTTGAGCGTAAACACGCCGCGCGGCACGTTGCCGAGCGACAGGCGCGCGTTCGCCTTCAGGAGGCCGCTAAAGTCGAGCGACACCGGCTCGAGCGCGAATGTTTTCGCAGCCTCCGTCCAGGCCGCACCAAAATCACTATCGATGGTTGCCGTATCGAGGCCGGCCGCGATCAGCGGCTCTCACCGAGGGATCGGTGGCATCGACGGGTGACGTCATCTTGGCGGTCAGACGGACCTTGGTCGGGATCGGCCCGACAAACTGCCCCCAGTCCAGGCTGAAGTTTTCGATGCTGACCGGCTTGCCGGTGTTTTTGAAGGGAGACCACCAGCCCCTTGAGTTCAACGCCTCCGATCAGCGGGATCATCTCCAGCACCTTGTCGGGCGATGGTGGTTGCGGCGAACCGGCGAACTGCGCCGACAGGCGCAGCAGGTTGGCAACGTCGAGGGATTTGAGCGCAAAGCGCCCGAGCTTGACGGGACCTTGCGGTGTGCGGCCGTCGAGGCCTTCGATCGCAAATTCGTTGATCTTGCCGCTGTCCAGATTGACCCGCATCGTCGCGAGCCTGATCGGACCCTGCGGCGTCTCGACCGCGAAACCGCGCATCTCGGCTATTGCCGATCCGGATGCCCTCATACAGCTTGGCGACCTTGTCGATCAGCGCGCGCGCCTGCGCCGGTGTCGGTGGCGCGGCGCCGGGCGCCGGTATCAGCGCCAGCAGTTCCGGCAATTGCATCCGCGACGGCCGCAACGCGACATCATCGACCGTCATGCCCTCGATCCGCATGTTCAGGCCTTGCCCGGAGGTGATGACATAGGGGCCTGTCGTGATCTGCCGGTAGACGCGATAATATTGATCGTCATTGGCCTTTTGCGGATCGAACATCGCGGCCATCGCTGTCGTGTCGATATCGTAGCCGGCGATGTCAGCGAGATCGCCAGGAGCCTCTCCGGCTTGCCGGTGGGTGGTTGGGCGTTGAGCGTGAAAACCGCACGCTGCACTTTCGCGTTCGCGATTCTGCCGTCCTTGATGCCCTCGATCGCAAGGCCCGTATAGGCGAACTCGCCACCGCCCGGGGTGGCGGCGCCCTGGTTCATGGTCGCGGCAACGCTCGGCGCCGTGATCGACGTCGCCGTGACGCCTGCGAATTGCGCGAGCGCGGACCGGTAGATATCGACAAGGGACGACGAGGCCGGCTGTTGCTGCAAGCTCGCGGGTCCGGAAAAGTCCTTTACCGTGATCCGCGGCACCTTGTAGGTGACGTTCAAAGCCTGCTGGGGCCATCGCCGCGCCGATCTCGATATCGGCGATTTCGATGCATCTCGGCGGAAAATCGCGCCGTGTCCGACTGACCGACCTCGGAGGCCGTGAGGCTGCCGATCTTGATGCTGACCGGGGGTTGCGCAGCCGATTGACCGCTAATGTCCGCAATGGTGAAGGTGCGGCTCAACAGGTCGAACGATACCTTGCCGTGGCTCGCCTTGCCGCCGGTTGCGCGTATCTGTTCAAGCGCTGCATCGACCTCGCCCGCAATTCGATGCTGCACATAGAATTCGAAACCGAAGAAACCTCCCGCCGCGATCACGATGGCGGCAACCAGTCCGCCCAAAATCTTAATCATTCATTTAGCTCCGGTTGCCGATCGGGCACAGGGCAATTTGCCATTGTCGGTCGAATGACCGGGGCGGGGAGGGACCCATGCTAGCGTGTTCGATCCCCGGGGTCGATCTGGCCGGCGACAGCTTGTTGATGGGTTCGCCATGAGATGTTGCGTCCAAGCGGTTGCACGTGCTTCACATCCGGCCCAATCTGCCGGAAAGCTGACCTCGTCTGCACGTAGTAAAGAACCTAAGGCTTGGGACCGGGAACGCGGGAGTACGCATGTCGTCTTATTCTGAAGATCTTCATTCCGCGGCGCTCGCCTACCACCGCCTGCCGCGGCCGGGTAAGCTCGAAATCCAGGCCACCAAGCCGCTCGCCAACCAGCGCGATCTGGCGCTGGCCTATTCGCCGGGCGTTGCCGCGGCCTGCATGGAGATCGCCAAGAACCCCGCCGAAGCGGCCTCGCTGACCGCCCGCGCCAATTTGGTCGCCGTGGTCTCCAACGGTACCGCGGTGCTGGGGCTCGGCAATATCGGGCCGTTGGCCTCTAAGCCCGTGATGGAAGGCAAGGCGGTCCTGTTCAAGAAGTTCGCCGGTATCGACGTGTTCGACATCGAGATCGCCGCCGACACCATCGAGCGGGTGGTCGAGACGGTGGCGGCGCTGGAGCCGACCTTTGGCGGCATCAACCTGGAGGACATCAAGGGACCGGAGTGTTTTGAGATCGAGGCGCAGCTCAAGGAGCGCATGAAGATCCCGGTGTTCCACGACGACCAGCATGGCACCGCCATCATCGTCGGCGCCGCGATCACCAATGCGCTGCTGCTGAACGGCAAGAAGCTTGCCGACGTCAAGATCGTCTGCTCCGGCGCGGGAGCAGCCGCCATCGCCTGCCTCAATCTGCTGGTTTCGCTCGGCGCACAGCGCAAGAACATCTGGGTCTGCGACATCGACGGGCTGGTGCATGAGGGCCGCAACACGCTGATGGACCGCTGGAAGGCGGTCTATGCGCAGAAGACCGAGAAGCGCACGCTGGGCGACGTGATCGGCGGCGCCGATATTTTCTTAGGGGTTTCTGCGCCCAACGTGCTCAAGCCCGACATGGTCAAGGCGATGGCGGATCATCCGCTGGTCATGGCGCTGGCCAATCCGGATCCGGAAATCATGCCGGAAGAGGCCCGAAAAGCCCGCCCCGACGCGATGATCTGCACCGGGCGAAGCGATTTTCCGAACCAGGTCAACAACGTCCTGTGTTTTCCGTTCATCTTCCGCGGCGCGCTCGACGTCGGCGCCACCAGCATCAACGAGGAAATGAAGCACGCCGCAGTGGACGCGATCGCGCAGCTTGCGCGCGATCCGCCGTCGGACGCGGTCGCCCAGGGGTTTGACAGCGGCGAGACCCAGGGGTTTGGGCCGGGTTCGCTGATCCCGAGCCCGTTCGATCCGCGCCTGATCCTGCGCATCGCGCCTGCGGTCGCCAAGGCCGCGATGGATTCCGGCGTGGCCACGCGTCCGATCAAGAATTTCGACGAATATACCATGCAGCTGGAGCGTTTCGCGTTCCGCTCCGGCCTCGTGATGAAGCCGGTATTCGCCAAGGCGAAAACCCAGCCGGTGCGGGTGATCTACGCCGAGGGCGAGGACGAGCGTGTGCTACGCGCCACGCAAGTGGTGCTGGAAGAGAAACTGGCGCGGCCGATCCTGGTCGGGCGTCCGTCGGTGGTCGAAGCGCGGATCAAGCGGTTCGGGTTGTCGATCAAGGCCGGGCAGGATTTCGACCTCGTCAATCCCGAGGACGATCCGCGCTACCGGTCTTATGTTCAGACTTACATCGATGTCGCCGGCCGGCGCGGCGTCACGCCCGAGGCGGCGCGGACCGTGGTTCGTACCAATGCCACCGTCATCGCCGCCCTTGCGGTGGTTCGCGGCGAGGCCGATGCCATGATCTGTGGCGTCGAGGGCCGCTATATGAGCCATCTGCGCCATGTCCGGGAAATCGTCGGCTTCCTGCCGGGGGTGAGCGATTTCGCGGCGCTGTCGATGATGATCACCAGCAAGGGCTCCTATTTCATCGCCGACACGCAGGTGCGGCCCAATCCGAGCGCCGAGGAACTGGCTGAAATGGCGTCGCTGGCGGCGATCCACGTCCAGCGCTTCGCCATGAAGCCCCGCGTGGCCTTCGTGTCACATTCCGATTTCGGCAGCTACGATACGGATTCGTCCCGCAAGATGCGCCTTGCCACCGCGCTATTGAAGGAAAAGCATCCGGAGATCGAGGCCGACGGCGAAATGCAGGGCGACACCGCGCTGTCGCGAACGGCGCGAAAGCTGGTGCTGCCGCATTCGAACCTGGAAGGCGAGGCCAACATCCTGATCATGCCGAACCTCGATACCGCCAACGTCGCCTATCAGATGATCAAGACGCTGGCGGATGCGCTCCCCGTCGGGCCGATCCTGATCGGACCGGCGCGCCCGGCGCATATCCTCACCCCGTCGGTCACCGCACGCGGCATTCTCAACATGACGGCGGTTGCCGCCGTCGAAGCCCAGGAGCGCGCCGGCCGTCAGCAACCGACCCTGTTCGCTTAGAGCATGATCCGGAAAAAGCCTGCCCCGCACTTGATGCGGGGTGGGGACCGGTTTTCCGAAAAGATCATGCTCAAACAAAAAACTAGAGGGGATCCCCCTTTAGCTGAAATTAGAGCGGTTCCTGACGGGAATCGTTTCGATTTGATCGTTTGAAAAGCGGAGGCGAAACGACCATAATCGTTTCGCGCGACCGTGTGTGACATTGCATCTGTTATTTGGTGAGGCCGACCCATGCCAGCGTTCGTTACCTTCGGGCGAATCTTGTTCGCCGTGCTTTTTATCTATTCGGGGGCGACCAAGCTTTTCGCGGTTCAGCAGACGGCGGACTTCATCGCGGCCAAGGTCGCGATCCCGGCACTGCTCGCGCCCTATACCTCGCAGCTCGAAACCATGACCGGGATGCCGATGCCGCAATTGCTGGCGCTTTCGGCGGGCGCCCTCGAGATCATCGCCGGCCTGATGATCGCGGTTAATTTCGGTGCGCGTTTCTTTGCCATCCTTTTGATTATCTTCGTGCTGGTCGCCACCTTCTACTTCCACGATTTCTGGAACCAGTCGGCCCCCGACAATGCCAAGACGCTGATCGACGCGCTGAAGAACCTGTCGATCGTCGGCGCCCTGTTCATGATCGCAGGCTATGGCCGGGGAACACGGAGCAACGAGCCGGCCTACGACGTCTAGGAAGACTTCAGCCGCGCCGCCACGGCGTGACGGTGACGTCGGCGGCCGGGTCGAGCAGTTGCGCCTGACCGGCGCGCAGCCCGTGCGATTGCAGCACCTGTTGCGGCGTCTGCGCAGGCACGCCGGGGAAGCAGGGCTCGCCATCCGGCACATGCACATGCGGCGCCTGCGAGAGCCAGAACACCTCGTAGCGCTCCATGAACATGCCGAACACGCCGGGGCCGCCGATGATGGCGACGGTGCCGGCGGTCACGCCGGCGTCCGCGCAGGCCGCCTCGAAGGAGCAGCCTGCCGGATTCCACAACATGGCATTGGGATTGGCCGGATCGGGCGCGGTCGCCGCAACTTTCCGCGTCAGGAACAGGCGCTTGCGCCGTGGCGAATTCGGCTGGTCCTCATAGGAATTGCGGCCATGCACGATCAGATCGGCGCGGTCGAGGGCGGACGTGAAGAACTGCTTGTCGCCCTCGAACTTCAATTCGTCGGGCATGACGTTGCTGGCATTGGCCAGCATGCCGTCTGCCGAGACGATGACATAGCCTTCGATGCGGAGCGCCACGGATCTGTCGATCAGCGGGGGCCGGCTATTCCGAGATCGTCTGTACGACGCTGGAAACCGGCCGCGAATTCACCGTCGGCAGCTTTGCCTGCTTGAGCAGGTCCTCGTCATATTGCGGGATGGTCTGCACCGGCGTCTTGGCGCGCATCGCGACCACCTTGTAGCCGCCGGCCTTCAGCTTTTTCAGGAGCTCGGGCAGGGCTTCGGCGGTGTGCTTCTGGAAGTCGTGCATCAGGATGATGCCCTTGCCGAGCTTGTCGACCTTGCGCATCACGGTATCGATCACGGTCTGCGGCTTGCTCGCCTTGAAATCGAAGGAGTCGAGGTCGCAGGAGAAGATCGCAATGTTGCGGGTGCCGAGATAGGTGACCATTTCCGGCGGATGCTGGAGTGCCGGGAAGCGGAAGAACGGGGCCGGCGACTGGCCGCCGAGCGCCCATTTGACCGCGCTGAAACCCATTTCGATCTCGTCCTTGCGCTGCTGCTCGCTCAGTTTCTTGTTGACGAGCGCGGCATGCGACCAGGTGTGCGATCCGATGGTGTGGCCGGCGGCCTGCACCTGCTTGAGGATTTCCGGATAATAGGTGGCGTGCTTGCCGATCGGGAAGAAGATGCCGGTGGTGCATTCCTCGGCGAGCGTCTTCAGCACCGAAGGCGTGTTCACCGGCCACGGGCCGTCATCGAATGTCAGCACCACTTCCTTGTCGCGCAGGAAGTCGAGATCCTTGAAATGCTCGAAGCCGAAGCCGGGACCGCCGGTGGTGTCGATCTCGACGGTACGGCCGATGCCGAGCGCATTCGGATTGTTGCAAGCAGGTCTGGCAGGGGCGGGTGCTGCGGCCGGGGTCGGTGCCGGAGCGGCCTGGGCAGGAGCGGCGGCTGGAGCCGCCGTGCCCTTGGCCGCTGGCGTCTGCGACCATGCCGCGCTCGAAGCCAACAGCGAAACCGCGCCTGCAAAGATCAAACCTGCCGTCATCCGCATCTTGATTTCCTCAACTACTGATCCCGCTCCCCGGTACGGCTTTGGCCGTCGTCCGGGCCGCTTCCACCCTGATGCATCGTACCCTAGTTGGAGCGCCGTAGCCAAGGCAACGGCCGTCGGTCACAGCCGCCCGATTTGCCGCCGGTTTATTCAGGTATCGGCCAGCGCCCGCGCGATCGCGGTTTTCACCCGCGTATCCGACGGCACGACCGATTCCGGAAATACCTCGGCAATATTGCCGTCACGGCCGATCAGGTATTTGTGGAAGTTCCAGCGTGGAACATCCTTCGGCCGCGCCTCGGCCGCCCATTTGTAGAACGGATGCGCATTCGCCCCCTTCACGACGGCTTTCGCCGATATCGGGAAGGTCACGCCATATTGGTGCTGCGCGGTTTCGGCGATTTCGGTCGCACCACCCGGCTCCTGGCTGCCGAAATCATTGGAGGGCACGCCGATGATCATCAGGCCGCGCTTGCCGAACTCGGTCCATAGTTCCTGCAAACCCGCATATTGCGGCGTGAAGCCGCAGAGCGAGGCGGTGTTGACGATCAGGATCGGCCGGCCGGCATAGTCGGCGAGGCTGATATTGCCGCCCGCCAGTCCCGCAAACGAAAACGCATAGGCGGTCATCCGGCTCATGCCGGCCTGCGCCTGCGCGTTCCGGCGCAAAGCCAATCCAGCGAAAGCGGCCAGTGCCGCCGTCATTACGGTCCTGCGGTCGATCATGGCGAGCCTCGCTTGTGGGGCAACGGCGCGCAGCATAGCGCGACAGGCGCGCGGGCGCCGCTCAACAAGCCGTTATGGAAGGGTCGTTAGCGCAATGAGACGATGAAATCGGTGCCTTCGCCGGTTTCGCCCCCGTTGATGCCCTGGTCGGACACCACGATCGAGCCGCCGGTCGTCAACGCCTCGGTGATGCGCGCCATGGCATCCGGCGGGATGGTGATGCGATCGAGTGCTTCGGCCGCGCTGTTGGCGGCCGGCATCGGCTTGACCTCGGCAGGCGCGCCGCCTGCGACCTTGCGGCGGCGCGACGAACGCTCGTCATCGTCGCTTTGCACCGCGTTGCGCGCGGTCACCGGCAGCGACACCACCGACCAGCGCAACTTGTTGGGATCGTTCTTGTCGGCTTCCGCGGTGAATACATGCGTGCCCAGCATCCGCTCGCTCGGCGCGATCGTCACCGGCACCTCGAACAGCGGCGCGAAATTCTGCCGCACATAGAGTTTGCCGTCCTTGCGGCTGACGAACACCGCGATCTGTCCGCTGCGCTTCGGCGGTTCGGCCTTGGCGGCAGCGGCCTTCTCGGCGCCGGGCAGACGCGACGGATCCTTCTTGGCATCCGGCGCGATCGGCAGGCGTGTCGGCCACCGCCTTGATGGATTCCTTGGCGGGTTCGGCAGGCTTTTCGGCGGCCTTAGGCGCCTCTTTTTCAGCGGCTGCCGGTGCGTCGGCTTTGGGCGCATCAGCCTTGAGCGTTCCGGTCTGCACTTCCTCCGGCTTCGCTTCGACGGACTTGGCTTGCTCCGTTTCGGCCTCTACCTTGGCCTCGGCGGGTTTGTCTTCGCTCTTCGCGGTCTCGGTGGCGGAGACTTCGGTCTTGCTCTTCGGCCTGCGGTCTCTGTTGCTTCAGCGGGCTTGGCGTCGGACGACAGCGGTCTCCGGCGATTTCGTTTCCGACGCCGCGATTGCTTCAGCTTCCGCCTTCACCGGCTCGGATTTTGTCTCTTCCGATTTTGCTTCGACGCGCGTGGCGGCTTCGCCGGAAGGCGACGGCGCCGCATCGGACATCGTGACCGCGGCATTGGTTGCATTGCTGGCATCCGCGGTGCGGGTTGGCGCGGGCGATGCATGGCCGACGGTCGGACGCAGTTCCAGATTTGCTTCGGAGGCGGCCGGCTTGATCGCCGAGCCCGCGTCCGCACCCTTGTCGGATTTCACCGCCGGTGCGTCCGCTTTCGGCTCATCGGCCATGACCGGTTGCGGCACGACCTTCTGCGCCACCAGCAACGGATGCGTGAAATTCGCAGGCGACATCTCGCCGGGCGTGACGATGACCCGCGCGCCCATCTTGGTCCAGTTCCACATCTTCTGGGCAAACGCCATCGGCATGCGGATGCAGCCATGCGAGGCCGGATAGCCGGGCAACACGCCGGCATGCATCGCAACCCCCGACCAGGTGATGCGCTGCATGAACGGCATCGGCGCGCCGCTATAGATGTTGGAATGGTGCAGCTTGTGCTTCTGGATGATGCTGAACACGCCCATCGGCGTCGCATGACCCTTCATGCCCGTCGACACCGGGCTTTCCGCGAAGAAGCCGTTGGCGTCGTAAACCCTGACCTTTTGCTGGTCGATCGAGATCGCAATGATCAGCGGTCCCTGCGGCTTGGCGCCGGTTTCCTTCTCCGCGATCTCCTTCTTGCCGGTCGTCTGCTTGCGCACCTTCTGCTGCCGCGGCTGGGCTGAAGGTGCGGGCCTCGAATATCCGGGCTCGGAATCCTGCCAGTAGTAGAGCGCGGCGTCGGCATGGGAGGTGGCGCCGATGGTGCCGGCCGCCGTCAAAATCGCCATCCGCCAAAATCGCTGGTTCGCAATGATTACGCTGTTCATACTCGAACTATTCAAACCAAAAAACCGATGCCCGCTCACGCGCAAAATCCTCAAATCCGATCGTCGAATCCCATGTTTCGATAATCATTTGTTGTCGCAGACGCGAAAAGCGTTCACCAGCGTAAGGCCTCTAATCCCGGCGCTTTTCGCCCCAAGCGTAGCAAAAAAGCCTCACATTCCGTTAAACGCCGGCCATCCGCTGCGACCGGCAGCCTTCCTGTGCGGCTTTCCGCCACTACATAGGCGGTGAGCCCCTCCGCGGAGATAGAAATGACATTCAAGGCCATCGGTAAGTGTGACAAGTCATGGAGAAATCTGGCCCTGCCGATATTCTCGGCATTGTTGTTTCTGACGCTGTGGCAGGCCGGCCCGGCCGCCGCCGCCGACGAGCCGGACCTGATCTTCCGCCGCTCGACCGTGTTCAAATGGATGAGCCCGAACGACAAGCTCGCGACCTATGGTGTCGACGACCCCGAGGTTGACGGGGTGGCCTGTCACTTCACGGTGCCGGAGAAGGGCGGTTTCAAGGGCTGGTTGGGGCTGGCCGAGGAGGTCTCGGACATTTCGCTGGCCTGCCGCCAGATCGGCCCCATTCGCTTCAAGGACAAGATGTCGCAAGGCGACGACATGTTTCAGCGGCGCCGCTCGCTGTTCTTCAAGAAAATGCAGATCGTCCGCGGCTGCGATCCCAAGCGGAACGTGCTGGTCTACATGGTGTATTCCGACAGGCTGATCGAAGGCTCACCGAAAAACTCGACCTCGTCGGTGCCGATCATGCCCTGGGGGGCCGCCGACGCCGCGGTGCAAAAATGCGGTGAGTTCATCCATTAGGTCGGCGGAGGCAATCCGGGTGAGAAACCCGGCCTTACCGTTTGATCGGATTGGGATATGGGCGAACCTCCAAACCGGGTTTGAGCTTCGAATTCCCGGCAGCCCACCAGTCGCACGAATTTTTGCGGTGAGCCTTGATTGTCGCCCATGACGGGGGCGCTTTGCTGCGACATCGCACCGGCCATCTGCTGGCTGGATTTGCGGGGCGCGGCTGTATTGCCAACACCAATGTTGCCATTGCCCACGACGATTATCCTTCATTGGTTTGTGAATTTGGACAACGCGGAACCAACGGGAAAAGTTGCACGGTGTTCAATTGAGACGGCCGGCGTGACGCTTCGGTTCACGGCGCCCTGCAATTTGCGAACGGTCTCTTCAGCAGAGAAAGGTTAAAAACTCGCCGGATCGCCTCGAACCAGGACGCCACAACAGGCGTCTTACGTGCAGATGGTGCGTGGAGATGTCAGATGCGAGCCCTCAGCTACGTCATTGCCCTGGTTTTCGTCCTGACCGGTCCGTCGCTGGCGGGTAGCGCCGATCGCGACATGCCCGGGGTAGGGACGTTTACCTATTGCGGGTCGCCCATCGTGACTGTTGCGCCTGAATTGGTCGCCGCGGTCAGCCAGTAAACCCGTCGCACAGGTCCGTCGAACGATGGATCCGGGCGCGAAAAGGCAGTTTCGGCAGGCGGTTTCCCTAGCGCCATTTGATTGAAATCATTGATTTTTTCCTGCCAATGTTTCGTCCGATCGGGTCGACGAAACAATTCTCGCCGGGATGAAACCATTTTCCGCTTTTGGCGCAGATAACCGGAAACAGCCGTTGGTTATCACTTTGCCAACGAAACGGCGGGGACGCCGGGCACCAAAACCGGAGACAGTCAAATGCGGACCATCAGCTTCATTCTCGCCTTCGCCTTCATCCTGGCTGGTCCCTCGATGGCTGGTTCTTCCGATCAGGGCCTGCCTGGCATCGGCACCTTCGCCTACAACGGCTCGCCGGTCACGGTTTCGGCGCCGCTGCCGATGCTTGTCGCTGCCAACTGAGCGCCGCGCGCCGTCCTCCCGACATTTTCCGGCAAAGGCCTCGTATGTTTGTACGTATTTGTTCCGCAGCACTTTTAGCGTCGTTCCTGCTCGGCGGCTCCGCCGAAGCCCAGACCCAGTTACAGGCGCAGTTGCAATTGCAGCAGGGTCCCTTCCGCTCGCTGTTCAAACTCCCTGATCCCCGCGGAGAGTTCGTTCGGCTGTGCGCGCCCCACATGGTGGGACGCTGGGCGCATCCCGAGACGGTTTGCAGTTGCCTGCACGATCATGCCGCAGCGTCCGTGGAGGACGCCGATCTGCGCGAAGCCTTGCTCCGCGGCATCAGCGAAACCGGCGTGCCGACGATCGAGACCGATTGGGTGCCGCCGTCAAAACAGTCGGAGATCGGCGCGACCTTCACCAGGATCGCCAAGCCGACGCTGCAATGCATGTTCGAGCCGTCGACGAACTGATCCCCGATCGCCACCGCTGGTTTGCGGCGCGTCTCGATGGTCGTTGGCTCGACACATAGGTCACGGCCATTGTATTGCAATGGGCGTCACTTGATCCCGAAGCGGGAGCCAATCGATGCGGCCAGCGCGAATTCTCCTTGCATTCCTCCTTGCGGCGTTTGCATTCCCGGCCTTCGCCGCCCCCGATGAAGAGCTGTTGGGCAAGGCGAAGGGCTACCCGCTCGGTACCCGCGCCAATTGGTTCTTCGACGAAGGCGTGCGGGTTGGATCGTTCAGCCATCTCGACGAGCTGCTGCCGCATTATTCGCTGAGCAAAGCGCAATCTCCAATGCCGCTGCCCGCCGCGGCCGGTGAGGCCAGGTTCGACTACCGGTTCGAAAACCAGACCTTGACGCTCGATGATTTCCTGGCGCACCAGCGCGTCACCGGGTTGCTGGTGATCAAGGACGGCGCAGTCCTGTTCGAGCGCTACCAGTACGATCGCAAACCGGCCGATCGTTTCATTTCGCATTCGATGGCGAAATCCATCGTCAGCCTCGGCGTCGGGATCGCCCTTGCCGAAGGCAAGATCGCCTCGCTGGACGATCTGGTTTCGAAATACGTGCCAAAACTGGCCGGCAGTGCCTATGGCGAGACCACCATTCGAAACGTGCTGCGAATGTCGTCCGGCGTGCGGTTCAGCGAGGCCTATGACGGCAACGACGACCTGACGCGGTTCGTGATTGCCCGCAACCGTGACGGCTCGATTGCCGCCTTGCGTGAATTCCAGACCCGCGAAGCCGAGCAGGGCACACGCTTTCACTACGCTTCAAGCGAGACGGTGATTCTGGCCGTGCTGCTCCGGGAAGTAACCGGCACCACGCTCAGCGAGTATTTGACCGCGCGGCTCTGGCAGCCGATGGGTGCGGAGGCCGACGCGACCTGGATCAAATCGGCCGATGGCACCGTAAGCGCGTTCGGAAATTTCAACGCCACCTTGCGAGACTACGGACGCCTGGGAATGCTGCTCGCCAATGACGGCGCGGTCGGTGGCAAGCAGATCGTGCCGAAAGACTATCTGCTTGACGCGACCGACTGGCACCGGCAGCCACTGGCGTTCCAGCCGCGGAAGGCGACGTCGTACTTTGGATACGGCTACCAGTTCTGGCACTTTCCCGGCGAGAAACGAAGGTTTGCGTTCCTCGGCGTCTATGGCCAGTCGATCTTTGTCGACCCCGAGCTCAAGCTTGTAATGGTGGTCACCGCCGTCGCCAGGAATGCCAGTGTTGGAAAAGAATCACTTGGTCCCGAGCGCGACGCCGTCTGGCGCGGGATCGTCGGCAAATACGGCAGCTGGTGACGATCGCCCGGCCGGGTTCTACCGCTTCTGCTTGGTTCCAATGCGCGGAATGCATTTGCGGGTGCGCAGCACGCCCGTTGTCGTCATCTGCGAGCCCGAGACTTCCTTGATCTGTCCCGCCGGGCATGATCCGTCGTCGACGAGGATGCGCTGGCCCAGCCGCAAATCCGCGATGTCCTGTTCGCGCGAGACCTGTTCTGCCATGGCCGGCGTTGCGAGCAGCCACAGCAAGAGGCTGGCGGGCAGGGCAAGCTTGGTTGAGGCCTTCGTGATCGCCAAATTGTGCCTCCTTTACTTGTTCTGGATCTTCACCCCGCCCGGGCCGATATTGATCTGTACGCCCTCGGGCTGTTTCTTGGTTTCATAAAAATTGTAGCCGAGTACGCCGACCGCAACGACCAGGGCGCCGATGATGAGATACAGGACGTTGCGATTGCCAGGCATCCGGTGTCTCCATGAGGCACGGGTTCCGTGCGGTCGCGACTGTATGAGTGCGGTTGCGATTCTCCTAGGGCGCTGGCGCTCAACGCGCGGAGCGGGCGTGCGTGGAAGTCGAGTTCCGTGATTTGACGGTTCCACGCGCATCCAGCTTGCGGTTGGACCGCAGCGCAGCCAGCGATGCCTTTGCCAGCTTTTCGGCTGACGCTATCAGTTGCGGAATTGGATGACCGGCAAAGCCCAGCACAAATCCCGGGAGCGGACGCGCGCGACGATAGGTTTCCGCCAGCAGCCAGCCTTCGACGCCGGCCGCGGCCTTCGCCTGTGATGCAACAAGCGGCTCGGTCGATGGATCAAACCGCGCGACCAGATGCAGGCCCTGCGACGGCACCGGCACGGTGAGGCGGCCTTCGGACGCCGTCGACAGTGTTCCTGCCAGCACGTCGCGGGCCTCGCGGTAGAGCCCGCGTACCCTGCGCAGATTGGCGGCGAAGGCGCCGGAATTCAGCATGTCCGCGACAGCACCTTCCAGCAGCGTGCCGGGAAAGCGGTCGAGTGCGGCGCGGGCCGTCGTCACCGGTCCGATCAGTCTCTCCGGCAGCGCGCAGTAGCCGATGCGCAATCCTGGAAACAGCGTCTTTGCGAAGGTGCCGATATAGATGACGCGGCGGAGGTGATCGATGCCGGCGAGCGACAGCAAGGGCGCGCCATCGTAGCGGAATTCGCTGTCGTAATCGTCCTCGAACACGAACGCGTCGGCATCCCCAGCCCAATCCAGCAATTCCAGCCGGCGCGTCATCGACATCTGCACGCCGAGCGGAAACTGGTGCGACGGTGTCACATAGGCCGCGCGTGCAGCCGGCGCGCGGGTCCGGCCTTTGGCGACGACCATGCCGAATTCGTCGACCGGCACCGGGACCGGCCGGTAGCCGCAATGCTCGATCGCGTTTAGTGCAGCCGGATAGCCGGGATCTTCGCACCACACCCGATCATCAGGCTTGAGAATGGCGCTCAGCACGATCCGCAAGGCGTGCTGCGTTCCCGACGTCAGCATGATCTGGTCGGGATCGCAGCGCAGCCCGCGCGCCGACAGCAAATGATCGGCGATGGCGGTGCGAAGTTCGCAAGCTGCCTCTGGGATCGCCGTAATGCAGATGGTCGGTCCCGAACGCGCGCATCCGCCGCCCGACGAACGATCGGAAACGCTGCAAGGCCCTGACGTCGATATGCGTGCATCCAAGCGACAAGATGCCTTGCTGCGGGGGTGGAATCGCGATCGCCCTGCTGCGTGCGCTATTTGCTTGCGTTGGGATGCGGGCGGCGACGAATGTGCCGGATCCGACTGACGCCACTGCAAGGCCGTCCGCGATCAGTCGTTCATAGGCCGTCGTAACGGCGTTGCGGTGATAACCGGTCTGGCTTGCCAGCGTTCGCGACGGCGGCAGCGGTTCGCCCGGTTTCGCGATGCCACTAACGATGGCGTGGCGAAGCGCCTGATAGAGGCGATGTGGCGCCGAGGCCCGCAGATCGACGTGTGGCCCGGAAAGATCGAGCGGCAACTCGGCCTTGCGCGGCGGCGCCGATGAATTGGTCGGAATTTTTCGCATGGAATTGGTACTATCGCAGACCAATATTACAGCTACAACTCTCTTTGTCGTCCATCAATACGAACAGGATCAGCCGTGGCCGAAGCCGAAACGATCGATTCCTATCCAGTAACGCCGCGCAATCGGGTGAAGCGCCTGCATGAACGCGGCCGCTACGACCACGCCACCGTGCACAGCCTGCTCGACGCCTCGATGCTGTGTCACGTCTCCTATGTGATCGACGGCCAGCCCTATTGCACGCCGACGTTTTTCTGGCGCGAGCAGAGTAAGCTATATTGGCACGGCAGCAGCGCCAGCCGCATGCTCAGGAACCAGACCAGCGGCCAGCGGGTCTGTGTCACCGTCGCCCACATCGACAGCCTGGTGCTGGCAAGGTGCGGCTTCAACCATTCGGCGGACTATCGCGCCGTGATGGCCTTCGGCAACGCCTACCTCGTCACCGACCCGGACGAGAAGGCGCGCGCGCTGGTCGCGATGGTCGACCGGTTCTTTCCCGATCGCACCGCCGGTCTGCGCCAAAGCACGGCGCAGGAGATCAAGGCGAGCTCGGTGATCGCGATGGAGATCGAGGAAGCATCCGCCAAGGTCCGCTCCAAGGGCGTCGGTGACGATGAGGAAGACTACGCATTGCCGATCTATGCAGAGAAAATTCCGGTTCGCACCGTGCTCGGCGCGCCGGAACCTTGCCCGCGGCTTCGCGACGGTGTCGAGCGGCCGGCGTCGCTGCAGTGGATATTCGGAAGGCCGTCTGCTCGGAGACGTCCTGCAGGAAGTCTATCTTCGGCATTACCCCGGCGGCTAGGATCGGGTTAGGGTGCTCGTAACCCGCAATCCCGATTGGAGCCGCCGCATGACTGCCGATACGCATCAAAAAATCCTCGACGCCGTCGATGCCGGCTTTGATGCCCAGCTTGCGACCACGCGGGATTTTATCGCGATCCCCTCGACCCGCGGCGCCGAAGGCCCGTGCCAGGATATGATCGGCGATCTCCTGCGCGCGCGCGGCTATGAGGTCGACGACTGGCATATCGATGTCGAGGATTTGAAGGATCTGCGTGGCTTCGGTCCGATCGAGCATGATTTTTCCAAAGCGCGCACCGTGGTCGGCACCTATCGGCCCACAAATAATGCCGGCAAATCGCTGATCCTGCAGGGTCATTGCGACGTGGTGCCGGCCGGTCCGCTCGACATGTGGGAGACGCCGCCATTCTCGCCGGTGGTAAAGGACGGCAAATGTATGGCCGCGGCGCCTGCGACATGAAGTCGGGCACCATCGGCGCACTCTATGCGCTGGATGCGATCAAGGCCGCGGGCCTGAAGCCGACCGGCCGCATTCACTTTCAAAGCGTGATCGAGGAGGAGAGTACCGGCGTCGGCGCACTCTCGACCCTGCAACGCGGCTACCGTGCTGATGCCTGCTTCATCCCCGAACCGACCGGCGGCAAGATGGTGCGCTCGCAGGTCGGCGTGATCTGGTTCCGCTTGCGGGTGCGCGGCATTCCCGTGCATGTGGCGCACGCCGGTTCCGGCGCCAACGCCATCATGGCGGCCTATCATCTGATCCATTCGCTGCAAAAGCTCGAGACCGTATGGAACGAGCGCGCCAGGACCGATCCGCATTTCAAGACGCTGAACCACCCGATCAACTTCAATCCCGGGATCATCAAGGGCGGCGACTGGGCCTCCAGCGTGCCGGCCTGGTGCGATGTCGATTGCCGCATCGCGGTGCTGCCGGGCTGGTCGATTGCCGAGTGCCAGAAGGAGATTCTGGCCTGCGTGTCTGCCGCCTCGCGCGACCATCGCTTCCTCTCCAACAATCCGCCCGACGTCGAATGGTCGGGTTTTCTGTCGGAAGGCTATGAACTGACGGATTCGGCCGCCCCCGAAGCTGCGTTCGGCAAGGCCTTTACCACCGTCTATGGCGGCAAGGTCGAGGACCTCGTCTTCACGGCACTGACGGATACGCGGTTCTACGGCCTCAACTACAACATCCCGAGCCTGTGCTTCGGCGCCAGCGGTGCGGCGATGCACGGGTTCAATGAATATGTCGATCTGGAGTCGTTGCGGAAGTCGACCAAGGCCACCGCGCTGTTCATCGCTGAGTGGTGCGGGGTGGAGGCGATTTAGGGGCAGGAACTCATCGATCGAACGTGAGAGGTAACGGCGGGAGTGCCACGAGCTGGAGTGTTTTCCAGCGAAGTGGACACTGGTTCGCGCAAAAAAAACCTGTCAAACAAGAATTCGGAGCCCCGTTCCAATTTAATCGGAACGGAAAAGGCTCTAGAGGCCGGTAAGCAACTTCTTGAGCAGAGCGTTGAGCGTTTTCTGTTCCGTCGGTGTCAGTACAGAGATCAATTGCGCCTCCAGCGCCACCATTGGGCCGATCAAATCGTCGATCGCACGCTTGCCGGCAGCCGTTAGCGCAATTTGCCTGCCACGCCGGTCGTTGGGATCAGGGCGTCGTTCAACCAGCCCAGCGCTCTCCAACCTATCCAGGCGGTTGGTCATGCCGCCAGAAGAAATCATTGCCGATTCGTAGAGCTGTGTTGGTGAAAGCATATAGGGCTCACCGGATCGCCTGAGCGGCGTGAGGACATCAAACTCACCAACCTGCAGCCCCGCTTCTGCCAGCAACGGGTTCATGTGATCGCGTATCACCCGCGCGGCGGCGTCAAGCAGACGGCCGACGGTTTCTACAGGCAACGTCGGCAAATCGGGGCGCTCGCGAGCCCATTGTTTGGCGGCAATCTCGGCACGATCCATCGTCGATTATCTCTCCACAAAGTATCTTGATATCAAGATATATTTGAGCTACGGCAGGATTGGTAAGACAATAGCGTGGCCGCCGGCCACCAAAGAAGGAAAAGCGATGTCCAAGATGATTTTGGTGAACTTGCCTGTGCGCGATCTCGCTGCATCGACGGCGTTTTACATAGCGCTCGGCGGCACAGTGAATCCCCAATTTTCGGGGGAGAGATCGACCTCGCTCATGTTCACGGACGCGATCGGCGTGATGCTGCTGACCCACGACCAGTATCGCGAATTCACCAAACGCCCGATCGGCGACGCGCGACGCGACAGCCAGGCTTTGTTCGCCCTTACGGCCGACGACCGTGATGCTGTCGATGCAACGCTGACGCGCGCGGTGGCGGCTGGCGGCCGGGCTGATCCCAACCCGGCGCAGGACCTCGGCTTCATGTACAACCGTCACGTTGAAGACGCGGACGGCTATGTGTGGGAGATCGTGTGGATGAACCCGTCCGCGAACGCGTGAACGCGTGAACGCATAAAACGACGCGATGCGCGCGGCGCCGGCGCTCTAGACTAGCGCCGGCGCTTCTGTGCCTTTGCGCCGAACAAATCTGATGTTGCCGACCTCAACCAGCGATGCGCGGCATCGCGATGATAGCGTTCATGCCAATACTGCGAAATTTCGATGCGCGGCAGGGTGATCGGCGTTTCGAACGCGGTCAGCCCGAGCGGGCCGGCGAGACGTTTCGCCAGATTGGCCGGCAAGGTCGCAAGCCCGTCGGTTTCCGCAGCGACGATGGCGCCGGCGATAAAGCTTGGGACCTGCAACATGACGTTCGCAGGCGAAATCTGTGAGGTCAGCACGCGATGTGCCGTCCGATGCGCGGCGTGGCCGGTCTCCGATGCCGTCACCACGATATGCCGTTCGGCGAGAAAGCCCGCGCGGGACCGCAGGCCTGAAAATCTGGGATGGCCGTTGCGCACGACGGTGACGTAGCCGTCGAAAAACAATCGTTGGCGCCGCAGGTGACGCGCGGCGTTCGGAAATGCGCCAAGCGCCAAATCTGCTTCACCGGCTTCCAGCTTGAGCTCGAACTGGCGCGAGTCCAGCGGCATCGCGCGGATATTGACCCTGGGAGCGATGGCCGCGACGTGGCCGATCAGCGGCGGCAGGAAACGGATCATTCCGACGTCGGTCAGCAACAGACTGAAGGTGCGGTCCGAATGGGCGGGATCGAATGCGGTCACCGCGGCGCGCAAACTGTCGGCGGCACCAAGCAGCGCGCGCAATTGGTCGGCGATTTCGAGCGCTCGTGCCGTCGGCTGCATCGCGTGCCCATTCCGGACGAACAGCGGGTCGGCAAATTGCGTCCGCAGATGCCGCAGCACCTTGCTGATGCCGGGTTGCGTGGTCGCCAGAAGCTGCGCCGTCCGTGTGATGCTGCGCTCGTGCAGCAAGGCGTTGAGAATCCGCAGTTCGCGCAAGTTCAGTTCCGATGATGCAATTTCGGCCATATCATCTATTCCCATCGAGACATGGCGGTAATCACGCGCATCGGATACGCTGCTGTCAATCAAAAACCCCTCCAGGGTTGAGCTTCAGGGAGATCCGCCATGAGCCAGTTCATCATCGAGCCGCATTTTCGTCTCCAGGAGTGGGTTGCCGAGGAGAAAGGCTATTTCCGCGCCGAAGGTCTCGACTACCAGTTTCGCGAGTTGATCCGCTCCAGCGAGGGGAAGCATCACGACAAGGCCAACCAGGGTGCCTTCCAGAGCATCGAAAAGGGCCGCGAAGCCAATGTGAGCTGTGCCTGCCACTGGACCGTGAATGTCGCGGCGTCCAATGGCCATGCCAAGCTCTATGCCGATGTCTATTCGGTGGCGCCATCGGGAATCTTCGTGCCCGCGGATTCGCCGGTGCGGACGCCTGCCGACCTTGCGGGCGTGCCGATTTCAGTCGGCTTTCAGTCGGGAAGCCACTACTCGACCATACAGGCCCTGGAACAGTACATGGCGCCGGGCCAGATCAACCTGACGTTCGAAGACGGCATGCTGTTTCACCGGATGGAGCTGCTGCTCGAGGGCAAAAGCCAGGCCGCGGCGCTGTTCAACGGGCCGTATTATCTGGCCGAGCAATTGGGGTTTCGCAAAGTGATCGACACGAGCTTCATGATCGCGGCCATGATCAAGGGCGACGTGGATCCGGAAGACGTCAGGCGATACTTTCGCGCTCTGCGCCGGGCGCAGCGCGATATCGATCTGCGGCCGGAACGCTACACGCATTACTACAAGAACGAATTCCCGGATCGTTTCCATGCCGTGATGGACACGCGACGTTGGGGTCCGGGCGAGCGGATCGTGTTCGAGACCTATTCGAAGGAAGTCTTCGAGCAGTCGTTCGAATGGATCGCGGAGCACGAGATCTTTGCCGAGGGCCGAATGGGATCGGGAGAATACGATCGGTCGACGATCTCGTTCGCGACGTCGTGACACGGGATCGCCGCGGACTTTCGCTTGGTGTCACTACGGCCACAACGCCTTCACGATCGCATCGAGGCCATCGGTCAGCGCCGCCGGGCCCGGCTGCAATATCAGCGGCGATTTGATCTCGACGATGCGGTTGTTGCGCACCGCCGGAATATCGCTCCAGCCCGGCCGCTGCTCGGATCCGGTCGGGTACGACTTTCTTGCCGCACCAGGACGCCAGGATCACATCGGGTGCAGTGTCGCGCACGGTGTCCGCGGAAATGATCCGGTCCTTGGCGGCCTGTTGAAACCGCAGTTTTGGCAGCACGTCTTCGCCGCCGGCGATCTCGATCAATTCGGACACCCAGCCGATGCCGCTGATGAGCGGATCGTCCCATTCCTCGAAATACACTTTTGGCCTTGGGGAGGGCCGGGGCGTTGCCGCGATCATTGCGAGACGCGCTTCATAGCCGGTCGCAAGCTGATCGGCGCGATCGGTGGCGCCGACCAGCGCACCGAGGGTCCGGATCATCGCCAAAATCCCGGCGACGTCACGCTGGTTGAAGACGTGGATGGCAACGCCCGATCGAACGAGGTCGGCAACGATGCCGGCCTGAAGATCGGAAAAGGCGAGCACCAGATCCGGCTCCAGCGCCAGGATCTTTGGAATGTCTGCGGAGATGAAGGCCGACACCCGCGGCTTCTCGCGGCGCACCTGCGGCGGCCGCACCGCATAGCCGGAGACGCCGACGATGCGGTCCTGCTCACCGAGCAGATACAGCGTCTCCACGGTCTCTTCGGTGAGGCAGACGATCCGGCGGGGAGGGAACTGGCGCATCGGAAAAGGCTATGCCGAATTACCGGCGCCTTGTCACGGCAACCATTACCTCGGAGGTCATTGCCTGATTTACCGCAGGTCGCCATTCTCCCTTAAGAAATCGCTCGAAAGAAAAACCGGAGGATGCATGTCGCTATTGGAAAAAATCCAATCGATGAAGATGCCGTTTGCGGAACTGAAGGGCGTCACCTTCGTCGAGGCCGACAAGGATCGTGTGGTGGCCAAGATGCTGGTGCGCCCCGATCTCTGCACGCTCTACAAAACGATTCACGGCGGCGCGGTGATGGCGTTTGCGGATTCGGTCGGGGCGGCGGCGACCGTGATCAATCTGCCCGAGGATGCCAAGGGCACCACCACGATCGAGAGCAAGACCAATTTCATCGGCGGCGCCAAGGAGGGGAGCACGGTAATCGCCATCGCCACCCCGGTGCACCGGGGCCGGCGGACCCAAGTCTGGCAGACGCGGCTCGAGACCGAAGACGGCAAGTTGGTTGCGATCGTGACGCAGACCCAGATGGTGCTCTGATACAGTCAGTGCTGCCGCCCATTTGGTTACCATTTCGTTAATGAAAAATGACTTTTTATAAGGCATTTGAAGCACTTGAACTTCATATTGCGATGCACCATATTGGCGGTCTAGGGATTCGACGCCTCCTCGAGGGTTTTCACGAGGAGTACTGACTATGAACTATCATGTTACCGCTCCGAGCCGCGCCAAAGGCACCGTTCGGATTCTCAGCCAGCAGGAAGAGTTGCCGCTGTTGCGCGACCATCTCCTGCGGCTCGACCGCACTAGCCGCCATGACCGCTTTCATGGCTTCATGGACGACAGCTTTATCGAGCGTTACGCCGAAAAATGCGCCAACGACGGCACGCTGATCATCGCCTATATCGAAGATGGCGTGGTGCGCGGCGCTGCCGAACTGCATCCGCCGGAGCAATCGCCTGACGCGTTGCCGGAAATCGCTTTCAGCGTTGAAACGTCGGTGCGGCGCAAGGGCGTCGGCAGCATCCTGTTCCGGAAGCTGATCGCGGAGGCGCGCGCCAAGGGCTATCAAAGCCTGCGGATCACCACCGGCGCGCAGAACGACGCGATGCGGGCGCTCGCCAACAAGTTCGGCGCGCATTTGACCTTCCGCTACGGCGAATCCACCGGAAATATCGATCTGGCCAAGCAGAGCCAGCCGGAAGCCGTGCCGTCAGCGATGGCGACGACGATCGATGCTGCTCGGGCGATCACGAACATCAATCGCGCCTATTGGGGCATGATGTTCCGGATGTATGGCTGGGGCCGGACGGCCTGACCGAAGACGGCCTGGCTTAATGGCAATTCGCGGAATCTTTAAGTCCGCGAATTGCCGGTCGCGCAAAGGGCTTCAGACGCGGCTTCAGGTGCCCGTACGCTTGTCATTGCCGAAGCGGCGGATCACACGGCGCTCGACCACGACCGAGCGCTGTGCGCCTTGCTCGCCCGTAATGACGCGGGTGGCCGATCGCGCAACCGCACGGCCGGTCTTCTTCACTTCAGCCAAAACCTCTTCGAACGGCAGGCCCATCAGCGCCGCGGCGATTTCCGCCTGCTGCTGGGGATCCTCGGTAATGCCGACGGCGGCGAAAATCGCCTCCTCCAGCGTCGGCGGATCGCGCCGAACGCGCCGGGTGCCATATTTCGTGTTCCAGTCGTCGCTCATCGGGGCCTCGCATTGAACTGCGGAGATACCTAGGTGCCCTTATGTTGCATTGCAATATGAATTTCGCATGGCAATACAGCTATGCGTCTATAATTTCTCCAGCCTGGTAGCCTCATACAGTTCGATTGAGGTGGCGGCGGTCGCCAGCGCTTGCAGCGATTTGACGAAATCGCGGGAGGCGGGGACCGCAAAATGGTTAAGCAGCGCGGCGCGGTCGGCCCATTGCTCGAAAAACACCAGCCGCAGCGGGTTTTCGCAATCGATCTGGACGGAATGCGAGATGCAGCCGGGCTCGGTGCGCGAGCGGTGGACGTGTTCGAGGCTGAGTTTTCGAACCTGATCGAAACTATCCTGACGCGCCGTCACGCTGCCGGTTACCACGATCATGTTGATCCTCCCATTGTCCGTTGCTCCTATTCGGCGGCGGTCAGCTCCAGCGGCTGCTGCGGCCAGCGTTTCAGCGCGGCGTGGCCGGCATCGGTCAGCACATAGATGCCGCGCTCGGCACGGTCGAACCAGCCATAGACATTGTGCAGCAGGATCTTGCCGGCATCCGGCATTCCCTGTCGCAAATCCTTCACGCGCCGCGGGCCTTCCGACATCGCCGCCGCGCAGGCCAGCGCCTGCTGGCGATAGGCCGTCATGATCGGGGCGCGGGTGCTGCCGCCCATCGCCGGATCGCCCTTGCGCCGCCGGTGTTCGGAGATCAGCCGCGAGCGTTTTTTCGGATTGCGTCTTGGCGCCGTCGTGGCGGGCTGGACGATCACCTCGACGTCGCCGGTGTTGGTCACCGCGAGCATGC
This sequence comes from uncultured Alphaproteobacteria bacterium, assembly GCA_963802535.1. GTDB lineage: Bacteria > Pseudomonadota > Alphaproteobacteria > Rhizobiales > Xanthobacteraceae > Bradyrhizobium. Next base: position 117,249 of record CAWDJI010000005.1, read on the forward strand.
CGAAGCCGAGGCGGCGGCAGAGGTTGCGGTAGCGGGCGTCGCTTTCGCGGCCCTTGCCGCGCGCGGACAATTTTGCGGCGAGCCAGACCTCGTCGCAGGCCCCGGCGCGGTCGACCGCCTGCAGGATCAGTTCGAGATTGAAGGTGAGCTTGAGTTCCCCGATCACCACGACCGGCGGATCGTCGCCTGAGAGCGCCACCAGATCGCAGCCGCCGACCTCGCCCTTGACCGTGAAGCCGAGCTTTTCCAGGAAGCGTTTGACGGGCAGATAAAGCGCGGTTTCCAACGGCCAGGCTCCGGCGGCAGCGACAGCCGCGACTCACTGTCGCGAGTTTAGCGCGGATTTGGTCAAATCGCGCGGAAGCCGCTATTCTGCCGACGGGACAGATATTCGGGCGCGCAACCAATTCATGATCAGGAACGGCCTCTATCACATCACCGTGGAGATGCTCGATAGCGTCCAGGGCGGCAACCAGGGCGTCATGGTGATGCGCGATGGTCAGTTGCGCGGCGGCAACTCGTTCTTCTTCGCCCACGGCAACTACACTGCCGCCAACGGCAAATGGAAGGGCGAGGTGACCAACGAGGAGCATACGCCGACCTATGGCGCGCGGCCGGTGTGGGAACGAAAAGTCGTCACCATCGGCTTTACCGGGACCTATACCGACGAGACGGCCGAGGCCGACGGCATCGCGCTTGCGGGCAAGCAGAGCATCCGCTTCAAGTCGAGGCTGCGGCTGTTGATCCCGGACTGAAGCGATGCAAAACGGACTCTACAAGATCGAGATCGTCAGCGCGTACGGCTCCGGCCGCGGCGTGCTGGTGGTGCGCGACGGACATTTGTTCGGCGGCAACGCCGCCTTTGCGCTGGCCGGCCGCTATCGTGAAACAGGCGCAGATCTCGTGATCGAGATCACGACGCTTCAGCGCAATGACGGTTCTGGTTTCAGGCCGGTGCCTGATATCGACACCGTCGCGATGCGGGGACGGCATGAGGGCGACCGGTATTTGTTCGAGGGCGGCAGCACGCTGTTGGGAGGCGCGCCAATCACCGCTGTTGTCACTGCAATCAGCGAGGAGGCGGCGCCACCGGCAGGAACGAACGCAGCGGACGGCATCCGCAGCGGGCTCTATTCGCTTCAAATCCGCATGCTCGACGGCATCGATTCCGGCAACACCGGTCTCATGGTGCTGCATGACGGCACTATTCGCGGCGGCGACGCTCATTTCGATTATGTCGGCGCCTACAGCAGCGCGCAGGGCCGCTGGAAAGGCGAGTTGATCAATCACACGCATACGCCGACGATGGGCCAGCGCCCGCTGTTCGGCGACCGCGAGGTCGGCATCGGCTTTTCCGGCACTTACGATGAGCACGGCGCTGAAGGCGAAGCCACCGCACTCGCCGGCAAGCGCAGCATCCGCTTCAAAGCGGTGTTGCGGAGGCTGGCTTAGACCGCGAGCCTAAACCCGCCCGCTCACCGGCAGCAGCGCGCCGGTGACGCCGGAGGCGGCGTCGCTGGCGAGGAACAGGATGACGTCGGCCAATTCCTTTGGCGTCACCCATTTGCTGAAATCGGCGTTCGGCATGCTGGCGCGGTTGGCTGCGGTGTCGATGATCGACGGCAGCACGGCGTTGACGGTGATCTTGCCCTTGTACTCGGCGGCAAGGGCTTCGGTCAGCCGATGCACGCCGGCCTTGGAGGCGGCATAGGCGCCCATGCCGGCGCCCGCCTGCAGCGCGCCCAGCGCGCCGATGTTGATGATCCGCCCGGCACCCGAAACGATCAAATGCGGGATCGCCGCGCGTGAGGCGTTGAGCGCGGTCGTGACGTTGAGCGCGTACATGCGCTGCCACGTCTTCGGATCGCCTTCGGCGACCGTTTCCCACGAAAAGCCGCCGGCGATGTTGATCAATGCGTGAATCTTGCCGAAATGCGATGCCGCGGCATCGATCGCCTTCCTGGCTGCGGCCGCGTCAGTCAGGTCGACGCCGCCGAGTTCGAACTGGTTGGACGTTGCCGGTACCTGCGTAGGCGCATGGTCAACGCTTGCGACCCTGGCGCCGCGCGCCAGCGCGGCATCGGTAACGACCCGGCCGAGCGCGCCCAGCGCGCCGGTCACGACAATGACTTTTCCGTCCATGGTGGGCTCCGCGGCGGTTCAATGGAATCGCAAACTAACGTACGCAGTTTTTCATTTGCAATGCGGCGAATTTCGCATCCAAATGCGGGTATCGAATAATATATTCGCGCTGAGGGTGACGAGATGAACGACGTGGCACGTTCAGGCGATCCGCACCCCGATGTCCCAATTTCCGTCATCCGCTACCGCGTCGCTAATTTCGATCGCCGCCGAGAAGGCGAACGTGAACGTCTTTGGGCGTTTCGCGCTGATGCGCCGGTGGGTTGACGACAAGGTTGCAACTATTCCCGATCTGGAGAATGGCGTCGACCATCTTCACGCCGGCCGATTATCCAAGCCGTAGCGTCGGAGGGTACTACGTAAGAATACGGATCAGGGCCGATCGCTAAAATTTGCGCAACTTGCGTAAGTCGAATCTCAGAGCCCATTCGCTACAAGGCGAGTTCAACCCAGGCAGGGGCGACAAAAATGGGATATCTAGCCGATCACGGTTTACCTCTTGTTCAGCTTAAGGAGCAGCGGCGGGATTTGGTCGTCGCGCTGCAAAATCGCAATGGGCCGATCAAGGACTGGGAGCTGATGCAGATCGCAGCGATCCAGCAGGCGATCCAGGCATTCGAGGACGTCATCGCCGACCTCGATGCCGAAATGGAAATGGAAGCGGCCGCCTGATTTTGCGCTGAAGTGTTTTGTGCGGATCGGCAAAGGGCCGGTCCGCACTTCTTTACGACAGCGCCGGTGGCCGGGTAGAATAGGCCCCGTGCGCAGGCCCCTGACATTCACCGTCCTCCTCGTCGCATCGTATGTTGCGCAGACCGCCGCAACGCGCGCGGACGCCTGCGTCACCGATCAGCATGGCGGCCTCGTTTGCGGCGAGGGCAAGGGCGCGGTGCGCGTCGTCGCCGACACCACGTCACCGCAAAAGAAATACGCGTTTGCCTGGCGCAGCCCGGGCGGCCTGCCGTCGGGGAGCGATATTCCGGAGGGCGTCGAAAACGTGCTGGTCCGGCTTGTCCGACGGCGCGGTGATTGCAAAACTCGGCGGCGAATACTGGGCGACCGGCGAGATGCGCGCCAATCGCTACGATCTGCTGGCGGCATGGTCGCCCGACAGCCGGGCCGTCATCGAGGTCGCCAACAGCCGCTGGGACAGCGACGCCTTCGCCTATTACCTGATGGATGGTGCGACCGTCACGAAGCTCGACCTGCGCACGCTGGTCGAGCCTGCGATGAAGGCAAAGCTGCCGGCTCGCAAGCGCGAATTATATTCCTTCCGCGTGCTCGACGATCCGCCTGTTACGCTTGATGCAGGCGGCCATGCGCGCTTCAAGGCGTCGGTCTTTGTACCGAAGGGCGAAGCCAGCCTGGACTACAAGGTGCAGGTGGACATCTCGTCGAAGCATGGCAAGCCATCCGCGCGGATCGTCTCGATGCAGCGGGTCAAGTCGGATTAGGATTGCAGATAACGTTCTTCGAGTGCCTTGCGCTCGGCGGCGCCGAGGCCGAGGCCGTTTTGCAGATAGGTTTCGAGATCGCCGTAATCGGCATCGATGGCCTCGAACGCGGCGTCGAGGAACGAGGGTTGCACCGTTCCCAGCACCTGCTTGACGTGGTCGGGCAGGTCGCTGCCGGAGTTCGGATCCCTGCGGTAGTAGCGGTTGGTCATGAGATAGTCCTCCGAGATCACCTCGTCGGGGACGCCGAGCGTGTGCAGGATCAGCGCGCAGGCAAATCCGGTGCGGTCCTTGCCGGCGGTGCAGTGGATCACCAGCGGCGCACTGTCTTCCAGCAGATGCGCAAACAGCGTGCGGTAGCGCGGTGTGTTCTGCTGCACATAGCTGCGATAGGATCCCCGCATGACCTCGGCGGCGTGGTCGGTCGACAGTGCCGTGCCGGTGGCGGCGATGGCGCGCAGCGCCGCGACCACCGTGGGTTCGACCGGCAGCGAATGCACGGATATCTCGGGCATGCACGCACATCGCCTCGTTACGCTCCACCGAGCCACGAAAATCGAAAGCACGCGTGACACCGAGCGTGCGCAGGACCGCGGCGTCCTCGGCGGTCAGATGGCCGAGATGGTTGGAGCGGAAGATCTGCCGCCAGCGCACCGTGCGGCCATCCCTGGTCGAATACCCGCCGAGATCGCGGAAATTGCTGGCGCCGGCGAGGTTGAGGTGACGGGCAGGGGAATCTGACATCGGGCTGTCTTTTTCAATTCTTGTTCGGGGATGCAATTTCTGTGCGGGGGCAATGTCGGGGGCGTGTCGCGCTCCACGGTCTGGTCTATACGTCCTGTTATACTTGGGCAGTCAGGGGGAGAACATGGATAAACGCAAGATCGCCGGCTTCGGGGCGGCATTGTTTCTGGGGATGGTCGCCTCGTCGGCCGCATCGGCGCAAACGACATTCAAGAACTATCGGTGCGCCGACGGAACGCAGTTCCTTGCCGGGTTTTTCCTGCCCGATTCGCGCGCGCATTTGCAGCTCGATGGCAAGGCGGTGACGCTGACCAAGCGCCTGGCGCTGTCGGGGTCGAGCTATTCCGGAGGCGGGGTTACGCTGAAGATCACGAAAGCCGGCCTTACCACGCTCAAGCTCGCCAAACGGCCGGTAACGACATGCGAGCAGACATGAAAAAGGGCCGAAACGATTTCGTTCCGACCCTTTTCTATTTTGCCGACCGCGCCTGAACTCGTGCCAGAGTTCTTGGACACGTCGTACTCGAACATCTCACCGGCATCAGTGGTCACGCCCGGGCTTGGATTCCTCGATGGCCTCGGCGTGGTACCAGCTGCCGCTGCAGTCAGCGAGGTTGACGGCCGGACCGGCAAAGTCGGTCACGGTGTTGGTCTCGCCATAGCGACGTCCCCCAAGAGCCGCGCGGCCCCCAGAAGGGAATTGGTAGATCTTGGCAGACCCCTCATTCACACTCGTATTGATCATTTCAGTCTCTCCTTGATCGAGCGAACCACCATGGTGCGCCCGACTCGTTCTCTAGTAGTTACCGAAACCGCGATATCGTTCGCGCCTGCCCGGAATGCAAGTTGCTCAAAAAAGGTCAGACAATGTGCATTTTGTAGGCATTTCCTGTTTTGCTTCGTGCGAGGCAATGGGCAGATGACTAACGCTTGAGCCGACCCAAAGGTTGCCGGTCGCGGCCGAACTTCGCCGCCGACGGGGTGGAGGGCTGCCGCGGCTTTAATCGGGCGCGGAGCGGTCGGGCAAAACTGCCGGAGAATCGGGCTTCATGACGTGCCGAAAGCGTCTTTTGGCCGCTTGGCGCGCAGGGCAGCCGCGCTTCTATGTCGCATCAAAAAATGCGACGCCCCGGCTGGACATCCCTGAAATCGCCGCGTGCCGCAGTGCAGCGATTGGCACTTTAATTGCTTGGTAAGAAACGGCCTGACGTGGGGCCGGGTACACGTGTGCGGGGACTAGAAGGCTTCAACCTCCAAAGGCTTCGGCTTCCGCATTTTCACAGCATTAAACTCAAGAGAGGCTCAATGACCAAGTACAAGCTCGAGTATATCTGGCTCGACGGATATACGCCGACACCGAATCTGCGCGGCAAAACACAGATCAAGGAATTCGCTTCGTTCCCGACGCTCGAACAGCTTCCGCTGTGGGGCTTCGATGGCTCCTCGACCAACCAGGCCGAAGGCCGGAGCTCGGATTGCGTGCTCAAGCCGGTCGCGGTTTATCCGGACGGCGCGCGCACCAACGGCGTTCTGGTGATGTGCGAAGTCATGATGCCGGATGGCGTCACCCCGCACGCGACCAACCGGCGCGCCACCATTCTTGACGATGAAGGCGCCTGGTTCGGCTTCGAGCAGGAATACTTCATGTACAAGGACGGCCGTCCGCTCGGCTTCCCGACCTCAGGTTACCCGGCGCCGCAGGGCCCGTATTACACCGGCGTCGGCTACAGCAATGTCGGCGCGGTCGCGCGCGAGATCGTCGAGAAGCATCTCGAACTCTGCCTCGCTGCCGGCATCAACCACGAAGGCATCAACGCCGAAGTGGCGAAGGGCCAGTGGGAATTCCAGATCTTCGGCAAGGGCTCCAAGAAAGCCGCCGACGAAATGTGGATGGCCCGCTATCTGTTGCAGCGGCTGACCGAAACCTACGGCATCGACATCGAGTATCACTGCAAGCCGCTCGGCGACACCGACTGGAACGGCTCGGGCATGCACGCCAATTTCTCGACGACCTATCTGCGCGAGACCGGCGGCAAGGCTTACTTCGAGGCGCTGATGTCGGCCTTTGAGAAGAACCTCATGGACCACATCGCCGTCTACGGTCCGGACAACGACAAGCGCCTGACCGGCAAGCACGAGACCGCGCCCTGGAACAAGTTCAGCTATGGCGTGGCCGACCGCGGTGCTTCGGTCCGCGTGCCGCACTCGTTCATCAAGAACGACTACAAGGGCTATCTCGAAGACCGTCGTCCGAACTCGCAAGGCGACCCCTACGCCATCGCTTCGCAGATCCTCAAGACGATCGCCGAAGTTTCGACCGCCGCCAAGTCGGCCGCGGCCTGAGCCATCAATACCCGGGCGGAGACGCCCGGGAACCAACCTTGATCCGCCAAAGCGCCACCGCTTTGGCGGATCATTGCGTTTTGATGACACCAATTTTGACGGTGGTTTTGGCAGGTTAGATTCAAATACCCCGCTTCAAGCCGGTTCCCCTGCGTTATGAACCGCGCTAGACAACGCACCTGCGCTTGCCGGGGACGGCCATTGCTTGAAGGTTTCTACAAGGTCAGGTTCCAGCTCAACGACGCGGTCGGCCGCAGCGTGATGTACGTGCGCGACGGCAAGATGCTCGGCGGCAATTCGGCGTTTGCTCATATCGGCACCTATCGGGAAGAGGCCGACGGCGGCATCGCTATCGAGATCAAGACCGTTCGCCACAATCCCGACCTCAATTACCGCGCGATGGTCGGTACCGACGACGCGACGCTTCTGGCACGGGGCAGGCCGGACGGCGAACTCTACCGCTTCGAGGGCGCCTTCAAGGAATTGCCAGGAGCCGTGTTCAGATCGGTCATGACGCCGCTTGAGGAAGAGACGATCCCGATCGCCGGCGGCGTCGGCGAGGGCGGTATCATCAACGGGCTCTATTCCATTCACCTTCGCCTGCTCGACGGCGTCGACGGCGGCCTGACCGGAGTGATGCTGCTCAATGACGGTCGCATCCTCGGCGGCGACGCGTCGTTTTACTATCTCGGCACCTACACTTCGGAGAACGGCCGCTGGAAGGGCCAGATCCTGAATCAGGAGCATACGCCGGCGCGCGGCGAGAACCCGGTGTTCGGCGGCCATGAGGTCGGCATCGGCTTTTCCGGCACCTGCGACGAAGAGGGGGCGCTGCTGGATGCCACGGCGCTCGCCGGCAAGCGCAGCCTGCGGTTGACGGCCGTGCTCAAGCTGATGCGACGGGCGTAGCGCGATGGATAATGTGCGCGTGCTTTCGACGCTGGCGCTGAAGGGCGCGGTTCACAGCCTGGCCGGTCAATTCGAGATAGCCAGCGGCTTGCGCATCGACGCCGATTTCGCCCCGACGCTGGCGCTGCTGGCGCGCCTGCGCGGCGCAGAAGCTGCCGACGTCGTCATCCTGACCCGCGAGGGCCTCGATGAAATGGCCCGCGAAGGACGCGTGGTCGCGGATAGTTGCGTTGACCTCGCGCGGTCCTATGTCGGCCTTGCGGTGAAGGCGGGTGCGGCCCATCCCGATATCGCAACGGAACCGGCGTTGCGCGCTGCGCTGCTCGGTGCCCGCTCGGTGGCCTATTCGCGGATCGGCGCCAGCGGCATCCTGTTCGCGCAATTGATCGAGCGGCTGGGCATCGCACCCGAGATCAACGGGAAGGCGACAATCATCCCGCAGGGGTTTACCGCCGAACGGCTGGTGACCGGCGAGGCCGATCTCGCCGTACAACAAATCAGCGAGTTGAAGCAGGTCGCAGGGATCGAGGTCATCGGCCCCATTCCCCACGAATTGCAGACGCCCGCGGTGTTCTCCGCCGGCCGCATGGCCGCTTCGAGCAAGGTGGGTTCGTCGGACCGGCTATTGCGGTTTCTCGCGTCGCGCGAGGTCGCGCCGGTGCTGCGTGAGAGCGGGCTGGAGCCTTAAAGTCTGCCGGCCGGTCGACAAAGCCTTCGGGCCGCCGTCACTTCATGAAATAGCTGACATAGTGCTTCGCCCGCACGTAGGTCCGTTCCGTAAAGCCGGGATGATCTTTGGCCGCGAGCTCGACCGCGCGCGTGAATCGTGCCTCGTACTCGTCGTCGATCCTGTCGAAATAGGTATAGCAGGCCTTGTCGAATTTCATCGCGGCGACAATCGCCTGCTTCACTTCCTCATTTTCAATTCCGGGATGGGTGCGTTTCAAACGGCGAAAGGTCGACCCGGTTTCGGTGTGATCCTTCACATAGGAAACGGTGATCGGTCCATCCGCCGCCGGTCGCTGTGGGATTACGGGGCGCTGTTCCGGCGGCATCGCCCGCCACTCGAGCATGTCGAGCTTCGAACATTCCACCCACAGCAGATAGGCCGCGTCCTTCAGCGGCTGTGTGCTGGCTTTGGCAAGCATTTCATCGATTTCTTCGGCGTCGGTCATCGCTATCAACACAATGGAATGGCCCATTGGTCGGCTGCGGCGGCCAGCCGGTTCAATGCGCCGGCGCGGGTCAGTCCCTGATCAAGACGACGCCCGCAATCAACAACACCGCGCCCATCAACCTGACGGCGTTGATCGGATGCGGCGTCAGCCCGAACGCGCCAAAATGATCGAGCGTCACCGCCGCGAGCACCTGGCCCGCGATAACGAACGCCAACAGCGTCGCCGCGCCGAGCGAGGGCAACAGCAGGATCGAAAGCAGGATGAAGGCGCCGCCGAACAGGCCGCCGGACCAGGCCCACCACGGCACACCGGCCATGATGCGAAGCGACGGCACGCCTTCGCCGAGCGCGATCATCGCTATGATCATCGTCAGCAAGCCGCCGGCATAGCTGACCAAACCCGCCCAGGCTGGCGATCCCAACGCGGTGCGAAGACTGCCGTTCAACACCTGCTGGGTTGCGACGCTGACGCCGGCGCCGAGCGCCAGCGCATAGAGCAAGAGAATTCGCACGTCATTCCCCCATTTCAGTTCCGTGCCCTGTCTGGGCGTCGTCGAATTGCATGGAAGTATGACACGGAACGCCAAAGCGCATCCCAAAACGGCCGTGGGCACCGGCTTAAGGGCTTTCCCCTGCGCCCCACATGGAATAAGAGCGGCCAACAATTTCCATGTTCAGGCACCAATGATCCGTCTCGATAACGTCTCAAAACAAGTCGGCCACCAGATCCTCTTCATCGAAGCCTCCGCGGCCTTGCAAAAGGGCGAAAAGATCGGCCTGGTCGGCCCGAATGGGGCCGGCAAGACCACGCTTTTCCGGATGATTTCGGGCCAGGAACCGCCCGATGAGGGCCAGGTCTCGCTCGATCGTGGCATCACCATCGGCTATTTCAGCCAGGATGTCGGCGAGATGGCCGGCCGCAGCGCGGTCGCCGAAGTGATGGACGGCGCCGGCCCGGTCAGCATCGTGGCAAGCGAGTTGAGGGAGCTCGAGACCGCGATGGCCGATCCCGCCTGCGCCGACGACATGGACGCAATCATCACCCGATATGGCGAGGTGCAGGGCCGCTTCGAGGAACTCGACGGCTACGCGCTCGACGGCCGGGCGCGCGAGGCGCTCTCGGGTCTCGGCTTCAGCGCGGAAATGATGGAGAGCGATGTCGGCGAGCTCTCGGGCGGCTGGAAGATGCGGGTGGCGCTGGCGCGCATCCTCTTGATGCGGCCGGACGTGATGCTGCTGGACGAACCAAGCAACCATCTCGACCTCGAAAGCCTGATCTGGCTGGAGCAGTTTTTGAAGGGTTATGAGGGCGCGCTGCTGATGACCTCGCATGACCGCGAGTTCATCAACCGCATCATCAACAAGGTGGTCGAGATCGATGGCGGCACGCTGACGACATTTTCCGGTAATTACGAGTTCTACGAGCAGCAGCGCGCGCTGAACGAGAAGCAGCAGCAGGCCCAGTTCGAACGCCAGCAGGCGATGCTGTCAAAGGAAATCAAGTTCATCGAGCGCTTCAAGGCGCGCGCCTCGCATGCGGCGCAGGTGCAGAGCCGGGTGAAAAAACTCGACAAGATCGAGCGCGTCGAACCGCCCAAACGACGTCAGACCGTGGCGTTCGAATTCCTCCCCGCACCGCGATCCGGCGAGGACGTCGTCAGCCTGAAGAATGTCCACAAGGGTTATGGCAGCCGCACCATTTACGAGGGCCTCGATTTCATGATCCGCCGCCGCGAGCGCTGGTGCGTGATGGGCATCAACGGCGCCGGCAAGTCGACGCTGTTGAAGCTGGTGGCGGGATCGACCGAGCCCGATGACGGCACGGTCGCAATCGGCGGCAGCGTCAAGATGGGCTATTTCGCCCAGCACGCGATGGATCTGCTGGACGGCGAGCGCACGGTCTTTCAGTGGCTGGAGGATTCGTTCCCGCAAGCCGGCCAGGGTTCATTGCGCGCGCTCGCAGGCTGCTTCGGCTTTTCCGGCGACGACGTCGAGAAGAAATGCCGGGTGCTGTCGGGCGGCGAGAAGGCGCGGCTGGTGATGGCGCACATGCTGTTCGACCCGCCGAATTTCCTGGTGCTGGACGAGCCGACCAACCATCTCGATCTGGCGACCAAGGAGATGCTGATCAACGCGCTCTCCGAATTCGAGGGCACCATGCTGTTCGTCTCGCATGACCGCCACTTCCTGGCCGCACTCTCCAACCGGGTGCTGGAGCTGACCCCCGAAGGTCCTCATCTGTACGGCGGCGGCTACACCGAATACGTCGCCCGCACGGGCCACGAGGCGCCGGGACTGCGCAGCTAGCCGCGTAGCCCGGATGAAGCGAAGCGCGATCCGGGTCAGACTTTCCGCGTTCGCCGACATTCCCGTCATCGGCGGGGCTGTGGCTGGCTCCCGCTGGGACGCGATTGCGCCAGCAAGCTACCCCCGGATTTCGCTTCGCTGCATCCGGGCTACGAAGCCCGAGGATTTTCATTTTGTAGCCCGGATGGAGCGAAGCGCAATCCGGGTCAGTCTCCGCGTTCGCCGACATTCCCGTCATCGGCGGGGCTGTGGCTGGCTCCCGCTGGGACGCGCTTGCGCCAGCAAGCTACCCCGGATTTCGCTTCGCTGCATCCGGGCTACGAAGCCTGAAGATTTTCATTTTGTAGCCCGGATGAGCGAAGCGCAATCCGGGTCAGTCTCCGCGTTCGCCGACATTCCCGTCATCGGCGGGGCTGTGGCTGGCTCCCGCTGGGACGGATTGCGCCAGCAAGCTACCCCGGATTTCGCTTCGCTGCATCCGGGCTACGAAACCCGAGGATTTTCATTTTGTAGCCCGGATGGAGCGAAGCGCAATCCGGGTCAGTCTCCGCGTTCGCCAAAATTCCTGTCATCGGCGTCGCCGTTCCCGCCCCAATCCTGGGCCAAGATCCCGGCGCGGACATATCGATGCAGCGATGAAAACGGCCATTCGGATGGCGTCGAGGTCAACCGATGCTTGACTGGGTTGTAATGGATGTAATCAACGCAGCGTTCGAAATCCCGGTCATCACGAATGGTGTGTTCCCAAAAGCGCTTCTGCCAAAGCGAATATTCACCGCGATGATCGCTTGAAACAGCAACGCCCTCTGCAACGACGCTTCGGGTGAAGCGACCCTTGATCCGACGCAATCGGTTCGAGAAGTCCGGATCATCGGGAGGCAATGTCAGGATTGTGTGCAGATGATCGGGGAGGATGACTATGGCATCTATCGCAAAGGGACGTTCGCTGCGTGTGTTCCGGAACGCCGCGCGCAGCAAAGCCACGTGGTCGACAAGCGCTGATGATCTTCGATCATGCAGCGTCAAGGTGAAGAAGAACGTCCCACCGGGAACGAAATTGCGCCGATAGCGGACCATTCTGGCGGTCTACCCGGATTTCGCTTCGCTGCATCCGGGCTACGAAGCTTGAACCATCCCGGTCTGCCCGGTACGCTGTCCGCAAAAGCGGGAGCGAAACCAGCATGAAGCAGATCAGGATCGGCGACATCACCATTGATGCCGTGATTGAGCGCGACGGGCCGTGGCGGCGGCCGCAGGATTTCTTCCCGGCCTATGACGAGACCGTGTTCAAGCATCATCTGGCTGGCATGGAGCCGGAGGTTTTCGATGTTGCATCGGGGAAGATGTGCATCACCTACCAGACCTTCGTGGTCCGCACCCCGCGCTATACCATCCTGGTCGATACCTGCACCGGCGAGAACAAGGGCCATCCGCCGCCGTTCGATTTTCCCGGCAAGGAACGCTGGCGCAACGAGCTGTTCGCGCTCGGCATCGGCTTCGAGCAGGTGGATTACGTGTTCTGCACCCACCTTCACGTCGACCATTGCGGCTGGAACACCACGTTGCGGGACGGGCGCTGGGTGCCGACATTCCCCAATGCAAAATACATATTCCACAAGAGGGAATACGCGGCATGGGAAGCCGAATACGCCAAAGGCGCCGAAGCGTCCGGCAAGGTTTTCCGCGATAATTGCCTTCCCATCGTGGAGGCCGGGCAGGCGCTGTTGGTCGATGACGACTACGCGCTGGACGACACTGTCACGCTGACGCCGACGCCGGGGCATTCGCCCTGCCATTGCTGCGTCAACATCTTCTCGAAAGGCCAGCGCGCGGTGGTGACGGGTGACCTGATGCACCACGTGATCCAGTGCCGGGAGCTGGACTGGTCGCCGAACGTCGATTGGGATCCGAAGCAGTCGGCGGCTTCGCGCCGGACTTTCTTTGCTTCCGTCGCTGGTACCGATACGCTGATCCTGCCGATCCATTTTCCGACACCGACGGTCGGCTTGATCACCGCCGACGGCGATCGCTTCGACTACCGCTTCAAGCGGGACTAGCAAGCTGCGGCCTGACAGGGATTGGAGAAGGAAGTTGGGGATGCAACGCATGGATTTCGAGACGCTGGTCCAGACCCGCCGCAGCGTGCGCGGGTTCAAGAAGCAGCCGGTGCCGCGCGCGGTGATCGAGGAGATCATCGAAGTTGCAAAACGTGCGCCGTCCTCGATGAACACCCAGCCCTGGCACATCCATGTCCTGACCGGCGAGCCGCTGGAGCGGGTGCGCCAGCGCAACATGGAAGAGATGATGGCGGGCGCCAAGCCGAAGCGCGACATCGTCAGCCACGGCGAATATCAGGGCGTGCATCGCGGCCGCCAGGTCGACATCGCCAAAAAACTGTTCGCGGTGATGGGGATCGCGCGCGACGACAAGCCGATGCGGCAGGATTGGGTGCTGCGCGGCTTTCGGCAATTCGACGCACCGGTGTCGCTGGTGCTGGCCTATGACCGCGTCCTCGATCCCGGCGCGGTCTGTCACTTCGATCTCGGCGCGCTCTGCTACGGCATCGTGCTCGCCGCATGGGACCGCGGCCTCGGCTCCGTCATCAACGGGCAGGGCATCACTCGCTCCGACATCGTGCGTGAGGTCGCCGCGATCCCGGAAGACCAGGTCATCATGACCTGCGTCGCGATGGGCTATCCCGACGATGATTTTCCGGCCAACGGCGTCCGTTCCGAACGCTCGCCGAACGACGATTTCGTGCGCTATGTCGGCTTCACCGACTGAAGATCAGCCCCAGCGGGCGCAGAACGCCTCGACATCGCCGGACTGAAACTCTGGCAGGCGCTGAAAAATGGTCTCGGCGGGCCAATCCCACCATGCGATCTTGGCAAGCCGCGTTGCGATATCGCGGTTGAAACGCTCTCTGATCTGTTTTGCCGGCACGCCACCGACGATGGTGTAGGGCGCGACGTCACGGGTGACGACGGCGCCGGCCGCCAGCACGGCGCCATCGCCGACGCTGACACCCGGCATCACAATGACCGCGTGACCGATCCAGACATCGTTGCCGATCACGACGCGGTCGGCGCGGCGCTCGCGAAAGAAAGCATGGTCGCGCTGCGCGTCGGCGGAGTAATATTCGGGACAGTAGGTAAACCGATGTTGCGACGGGCGGTCGAGCGGATGGTTCGGTGCGCCGATGCGCACCTGCGCTGCGATCGCGCAGAATTTTCCGATTCTGGCGTCGGCGACCATGCAGCCTGAACCGAGATAGGAATAGTCGCCAAGCTCGCTGTATTCGATCGCGGTGTCGCCGAGCACCTCGCAGCAGCGACCGATCGTCACCTCGCGCAGCTTGACGGTGGGCTCAACGACGGTTTCGGCGAGCTTTGGGCGTTTCGGTGTCGGTTGATCCATGACGACGGTCGTCCCCAGTCAAGCGGCGGCGTGCCGCGACTGTCATGTATCACGAGTGAAGCCTTGGCTTAAGCCGCCCGCACCTCGGAGAGGAAACGGTTGACCTGACCGGCGAGATCCTTCGACTGCGAGGACAATTGCTCGGCGGCGCCCAGCACCTGATTGGCGGCGGATCCGGTGTCGTCGGCGGCCTTCTGGACGCCCGAAATGTTGGAATTGACGTCCTGGGTGCCGCGCGCGGCCTCCTGGACGCTGCGCGAGATTTCCTTGGTCGCCGACCCCTGTTCCTCGATGGCGGAGGCGATCGCGATGCCGATCTGGTCGATCTCGGCGATGACGTTGGCCACACTTTGAATCGCCGTGACGGTCTCGTCGCTGGCGGCCTGGATGGCGGCGATCTGTTCGGAGATTTCGGTGGTCGCTTTGGCGGTCTGGCCGGCCAGCGATTTGACCTCGGAGGCGACGACGGCAAAGCCGCGCCCGGCGTCGCCGGCGCGTGCGGCCTCGATGGTGGCGTTGAGCGCGAGCAGATTGGTCTGCGCCGCGATGCTCTGGATCAGCGTCACGACGTCGCCGATCTTCTGCGCGCCTTCGGCGAGCGAACGCGCGGTGTCGCCGGTGCGGCGCGCATTTTCCACGGCGCGGGCGGCGATCTCGGTCGATTGCGCGACCTGGCGCCCGATCTCTGATATCGAGGAGGTGAGTTCCTCGGTGGCGCTCGCCACCGTCTGCACGTTGGTGGAAGTCTGTTCGGAAGCCGCCGCCACGATGCCGGCCTGGCGGTTGGTGGCGGATGCGGTCGACGACATCGACCGCGCGGTGCCTTCCATCACGGAGGATGCCGCCGACAGCCCGCCGACGAGTTCCGAGACCTTGGCCTCGAAGGTGCGGGTCAGCTCATCGAGCACCTGGGCGCGCCGCATCTTGACGTCGTTCTCGGCGGCCTTCTCGGCCGACAGGCGTTCGGCCTCGATCATGTTGTCCTTGAACACGCGCACGGCGGCCGCCATCGCGCCGATCTCGTCGCCGCGCTCGGCGCCCGAGATCTCGTCGGAGACATTGCCGCTTGCAAGACGCGACATGGTGGCGGTGAGGTCGACGATCGGTTTGCAGACGCGGCGGCGCACCATCAGGATCATGCCGCAGCTCGCCGCGATCACCGCAATCAGGCCCGCCAGCGCGATGACGAAGCTGGTACGGGCGGCCGAATAGGAGCCGCCGAGTATCTGCTCGGCGTTGTCGTAAAAGGCGTCACGCACGGTGACGACCGCAGCCAGACCGAGCTGCGATTCCGCATAGTAAGTGTCGACGTCGTGCTCGTATTTGCCGCTGATGGCGCCGTCCTTGACCAGCTTCAGCTCCTTGCCGAAACGATCGACATAGGCCTCGTTCATCTTGCCCAGCGCCGCCGCCACGTTGGCCGGTGTCGCGGGATTGCCGCGCAGTTCCTGCAGCGACATCAGTATCTGGTCGTTACGGCCCTGGCTGCGGCTCAAATCCATCTTTTCGGCATCGGTCGCCACTCGGTTGGAGCCGACGAGGTTCTTGTGCAGGCTGGCGTTGAAGCCGCCGACGTCGCGCAGCGTCCAGGCGATATTGGCATAGCTTGCCTGCCGGTACGCGTCGCCATCGAGTTGCGCCATCCTGCGCACCTGCTCGTCGAGCAGCGCGGTAACGGCGGTGTTGAACACGGCGTTGTCGGCGACGATTTTTCTGGCGGCGTCCTTGCGGGCCTCCGCGGGACCATCGATGGCCTTGTCCATCGCTTCGCGCAACGCTGCAAATTTCACGTTCAGTGCATCGATGCCGCTGCCGACGGCTGTGCCATCGTCGAGCGCGGAGAGATCCTTGCGGATCGTGTTCATCTTGTCGCGGGCGCCATCGGTCTGCTTGCGGTATTTTTCGACCAGATCGGCCCGCATCTTCGGGTCCACCGTCGCCGGCCCGTACAGGATGTTGGTCGCAAAACCGCGCTCTGGATTCATGTAGCGCGGGATTTCACCGACGGTCCGCACCAGTTGCAGCCGGCTTTGCGCCACCGACACCTTGTCCATGGTCTGGTATTTCGACACCGCGACATAGACGGCAAGGCCGCCGCCGACGGTGGACAACGAGACGATGGCGGCGGTCAGAAGGGTGCCGATTTTCATGGGATAGGGCCAATCACGGGAGTATGGGAGTGAGGGCCTCCATCCTAGGTGGTGCGCATTAAGCTTCGGTTTACGGTGTAGGCGGGATGGACTTCTGCCGTCGCAATAGCGCTCTTCTGTCGTCCCTGCGTTCGCAGGGACGACGAGAGAGGTCACAGCCGCGCAACCCGCAACCGCAGGGCGTTGCCGACAACGCTGACCGACGACAGCGCCATGGCTGCGGCTGCAATGATCGGCGACAGCAGGATGCCGAAGCTCGGATAGAGGATGCCGGCGGCGATCGGGATGCCGGCGGCGTTGTAGATGAAGGCGAAGAACAGGTTTTGCCGGATGTTGCGCATGGTCGCCCGTGACAGTTTTCGCGCCCGCACGATGCCGCCGAGATCGCCCTTCAGGAGCGTGACGCCGGCGCTTTCCATCGCCACATCGGTGCCGGTTCCCATGGCGATGCCGACATCGGCGGCGGCCAGCGCCGGGGCGTCGTTGACGCCGTCGCCGGCCATGGCGACGATCCGGCCGGCCTGCTGAAGTTTTGCCACCACGGCACTCTTCTGCTCCGGCAGCACTTCGGCCTCGACATCGGAGATGCCGAGCTGCCGCGCCACGGCCCTGGCCGTGGTCGCGTTGTCGCCGGTCAGCATGATGACCTTGACGCCTTCTTCGGCCAGCGCCTTCAGCGCCGCCGGCGTCGAGGCCTTGACGGGATCGGCGATGGCGAACAGGCCGGCCAGTTTTCCGTCGACGGCGATGTTGATGACGGTGGCGCCGTCGGCGCGCAGGCGTTCGCCCTCGGCATCCAGCGGATGGGTGTCGACACCAAGCGAGGCGAGGAATTTCGAATTGCCGAGCAGGATCGATTTGCCGTCGACCTTGCCGGTGGCGCCCTTGCCGGTCGGCGAGTTCGAATTGCTTCGACCTTGCCGAGTTCCAGCGCGCGCTCCTTCGCCGATCGCAGAATCGCGTCGGCGAGGGGATGTTCGCTCGATCGTTCCACACTGGCCGCAAGCCGCAGGATTTCGTTTTCCGTAAAACCATCGGCGGCTACGATCGCAACTACCTTCGGTTTGCCTTCGGTGAGAGTACCGGTCTTGTCGACCACCAGCGTGTCGATTTTTTCCATGCGCTCCAGCGCTTCGGCGTTCCTGATCAGCACGCCGGCCTGCGCGCCGCGCCCGACGCCGACCATGATCGACATTGGCGTCGCCAGCCCCAGCGCGCAGGGGCAGGCGATGATGAGCACGCTGACGGCGGCAACGAGACCGAAGGCCATGCGCGGTTCGGGGCCGAAGATCGACCAGACGCCGAAGGCGATCAGCGCCACCGCGATCACGGTGGGGACGAACCAGCCGGCGACCTGATCGGCCAGCCGCTGGATCGGCGCGCGCGAGCGCTGGGCGTCGGCGACCATCTTGACGATCTGCGACAGCAGCGTGTCGCGGCCGACTTTTTCCGCGCGCATCACAAAACCGCCGGACTGGTTCAGCGTGCCCGCGATGACCTTGCCGCCGGCCTCGCGCGTCACCGGCATGGATTCACCGGTCACCAGCGATTCATCGAGCGAGGAGCGGCCTTCGAGAACGACGCCGTCGACCGGCACTTTTTCGCCGGGACGCACCCGCAATGTATCGCCGACTTTAAGACTGTCGATCGCAACTTCATGATCGGCGCCGTCGTCACCAACCCTGCGCGCGGTCTTCGGCGCCAGTTCGAGCAGCGCCTTGATGGCGCCGGACGTCGCCTCGCGGGCGCGCAATTCCAGCACCTGGCCGAGCAGCACCAGCACGGTGATCACGGCCGCGGATTCGAAATAGACGGCGACTGCGCCGCCATGGCCGCGGAACGTCGAGGGAAAGATCTGCGGTGCAAGCGTGCCGACCAGGCTATAGAGCCAGGCGACGCCAGTGCCGATCGCGATCAGCGTGAACATGTTGAGGTTGCGCGTCACCAGCGACTGCCAGCCGCGCACGAAGAACGGCCAGCCGGCCCACGCCACGACAGGCGTTGCAAAAACAAGCTGGATCCAGTTCGAAAGGGTTTGGTCGACGAGACCGTGGCCGCCGGCGAGATGGCCGCCCATTTCAAGCACCACCGGTGGCACCGACAGCGCCAGCCCGATCCAGAAGCGCCGCGTCATGTCGGCGAGTTCGGGGTTGGGCGGCGCATCGAGGCTGACGACGTCAGGCTCCAGCGCCATGCCGCAGATCGGGCAGCTGCCCGGGCCGACTTGCCGGATCTCGGGATGCATCGGGCAGGTGTAGACCGTGCCGTCGTTTGTTCCTTGCGGCGCGTCGGGCTTCGCAGGCCGCGGTTCGAGATAGGCTTTGGGATCGTCGGCGAATTTGGTCTTGCAGCCCGCCGAGCAGAAGTGAAAAGCCTCGCCGCGATATTCGAAACGATGCTTGCTGGTGGCCGGATTGACCGTCATGCCGCAGACGGGATCGCGCACCGTGACCGGTGCGTGGTGCGCGTGATGATCATGATGCGCATGACCGGCGTGCTGGTTCATCAAACTTCCCGTCGCTTGCAACTTATACCCTATGGGGGTATATAGGCCGCATGAGAAAAGACATCAAGGCTTCCTGTCAGAAACGTCTGAGCCGCATCGAAGGGCAGGTTCGTGGGCTGTCGAAGATGGTGGACGAGGACCGCTACTGCATCGATATCGTGACGCAGATATCGGCGGTGCGGGCAGCACTCCGGCGGGTCGAGGAGGAAGTGCTGAGGGATCACGTCTCGCATTGCGTCGAGCACGCGATTGCGAGCGGCGACAAGTCCGATCAGCGCCAGAAGATATCCGAGCTGATGGCGGTCATCGGCCGGGCCGACCGATAGGGCATGATCGGTCTAGGTTGAAGCGGCCCATTCGCACCTTCTCGCGTCATCCCCGGGATGAACGCAATTGCGTTCACCCGTAGGTGCGCTCAGCGGCGCAATTGCGCCGCTGGCTTGCGCGCCTCGAAGGATGAGAAGCGCCCGTGGCCCATCCTTCGAGGCTCGCTCCGCTCGCTCCTCCAGCGACAACGGCGAAGCCGTTGCGCGGGGATGACGCCGACACAATCCGAGATCATCACCGCTAAGGTTCACCGGCGCCGGCGGGCGATCGCGCCGGCGACGATCTGCATGGTGACGCCGAAAACCCATCCCGCCATGATCATCCAGGTCCAGGCGATGTGCAGATCTTGCCGCAGCACGATCACGCAGACCGAGGCAAACGCAGCACCCGCCGCAAGGAAGGTGCCGACCGCGCTGAGGAGTTCCGGGGTGTCGATCTTGCCGACCCAGCTGCCGTCTTGCGACTGATTATTCGAGGCATGGAACGGCAGCGGCGGGGTATCGATCCCGAGGTAAAATCCGACCGCGCCGCCGAGCATCATGAACAGCAAAAAGGCCTGCGAGGTGAACAGCGCGACGCTGGTTCCGACAAGGGCGGCCACAAACAGGCCGCTTGCGGCGCCTGCCATCGCAAGCCCAATGCGCTCGAGTACGTGCGCGAACTTCCTGACGCGGGTTCGCATGGGGTTCACCGCCAATTCCAGGCAGCAGGTTAGGCCGTTTTCCTGCGTCTTGAAAGCGGTCTACAAGCACAATTGATGTGCCGGATTGATGCAGTAACGGAAATGCGCCTTACAGCGCCTGCAACTCGCCCTTGGCCCAGATTTCGCGCAGCCTGAATTTCTGGATCTTGCCTGACCCCGTCAGCGGAAATGCCTCGACCACGAACCAGTGTTTTGGTGTTTTGTGCGGGGCCAGGGACGCGCGCATGTAGGCTGACAGTTCCTCCTTGTCGATCACGGCACCTGGCGCCGGACGAATGAAGGCAGCGACTTCTTCGCCCCATTTTTCGTGCGGCAGTCCGACCACCGCGATCTCGCTGATCTTGGGATGGCGAAACAGCAGCTCTTCGAGCTCGCGGGGATAAATGTTCTCGCCGCCGCGGATGATCATGTCCTTGAGCCGGCCCTCGACCGTGCAATAGCCGCGGGCGTCCATCGCGCAGAGGTCGCCGGTGTGCAGCCAGCCATCGGCATCGATGCTCGCGGCGGTGGCATCAGGCATCTCGAAATAGCCGGTCATGACATGATAGCCGCGGGTGCAGAACTCGCCGATCTCGCCGACCGGCACGGTCTTGCCGGTGTCGGGGTTGATGATCTTGTTCTCCATGTTCGGCAGCGGCAGGCCGATGGTGCCGGCCTTGTCCTCGATCGTATCCGACGGTTTTGTCATCGCCGCCACCGGTGAGCATTCGGTCTGCCCGAACACGATGGTGAAGGGCGCGCCGAGTTCTTTTTCGAGCCGCGTCACCAGTGCGGCCGGCACGGTCGAGCCGCCCGAGCAGATCGCCTTGACCCCGGACAAATCTGATGTGGCGAACGATGGATGCTCCAGCATCGCCACCAGCATGGTGGGAACGCCGAGCATGGCGTTGGCGCGATAGGTCGAAAACATTTCCAGCACCAGGCCGGGCTCGAATGCCTCCACCAGCACCTGGGTCGCAGCACGCGACACCGCGCCGATCACGCAGCAGACGCAGCCGCCGGTGTGGAACAACGGCATCGTGGTGACGAAGACGTCGCCGGCTTCGATCCCCATGCGCAAAGCGGTATCGGCGCCGTTGTTGGCGAGGCCGCGGTGATGCAGCAGCGCGCCCTTTGGAAATCCCGTTGTGCCCGACGTGTACTGGATCATGACCGGATCAGTCGGCTTGACGTCGGGGAGCGCAATGCCGCGATCGTCGCCGGTGGCGATGAAAGGTGCCCAGTCATCGAAACAGATGATCTCGCGCAATTCCGGGCAGCGCGGCGCGACCGTGTGTACCGTTTCCAGCATCGGATTGCCGCGGAACGCCGACACCACGAACACGCCGGCGGCGCGGGATTGCTTCAGCACATATTCAAGTTCGTTGGCGCGAAAACCCGGATTGACGGTCACCAGCACCACGCCGGCCATGGCGGCGCCGAACTCCATCATCACCCATTCCGGCAGATTGTAGGCCCAGATCGCGACCCGCTCGCCCGGCTTGAAGCGGCGGGAGAGGGCGCGCGCGGTGCGCTGCGCCTCGCTGTAAAGCTCGGCATAGGTCCACTGGCGGCGCGCGGCAGGATCCATGACGCCGGCAATCAGCGCGAGCCGGTCCGGCGCCGAGGCTGCGGCCTGCTCCAGCAACTGGCCGAGCGTGATGTCGCGGACGGCGGGACTAGCGGGGCCTGCGACGTGAGATTCCTTCAAAGTCATCGTTTCTCCCATCGGGGTTTTACCGGCTTGATGCCGTTTTGTTGAGTTTGAACCGGACTATGGCATTCGGCGCTTGTGTTTTGCAGCCGGACCTCGAAAGAAATAATGGTATCTGGCCGTGCCCCTCGGAGATGACACCATGAGCCTGTTGAACCCAGCCTTCGATCCCGCGCGCGAGGCGGCGCTGGTGACCGGCGCCGGCAACGGTATTGGCCGCGCCATTGCGCAGGCCTTGGTCGGCGAGGGCGTCCGGACCGTGTTCGCGGATGTCAGCGAGGAGCGGGTGGTGGCTGCGGTGAAAACCTCGGCCCGGCCGGACCTGGCGCTGCCGTGGATCGGCGATCTCGCCAACCCCGCCGCCCGGGAGGCGCTGCTGGCCCATGCGCGTTCTGTACTCGGGCAGGTGACGCACTTCGTCCACTCTGCCTCGCCGCCGCGACGTGAGGCCGACCACGCGCTGGCCGTCTCGACCGAAACCTGGGCGCAGATGCACGCGGTCAATCTCGAGGCCGGCTTTCATCTTTCGCGCGAACTGGCGCGGGACCTGATCGCGGCAAAATCGCCCGGGTCGTTCCTGCTGCTGACCTCGCTGCATGCCGGTACCCCACGCAATCTGCCGCATTACTCGACGGCGAAAGCCGGCATGGCGATGCTGGTGAAGGAACTGGCAAAAACCTTCGGCCGCCATGGCATTCGCGTCAACGCGCTGGTGCCCGGTGCGATTGCCGCCGGCGGTTTCGTCGCCGATCCGTCATTGGCAAAACACATCCCGCTCGGCCGGATCGGCGAGGCGCAGGATCTGGCGCCGCTCGCGCTCGCCGTGCTGTCGAACCGGATCTCGGCCTATGTCACGGGTGCGGCGATTGTGGTGGATGGCGGGCTATCACTGACCAACTGGTTCGAGCCGCCGGAGTTTTAGCGCAGCAAGCCGTGCCGTGAACCCGCGGCCGCCGGCCGCGACCAATGCGTATGGAGAGCATTTTACATTATTTCCAGGTGGCGATGGCGCTCGGCGCCGTCGGTTTTGGCATGTACGGCTTCTATCGTGGCCTGTCGCTGCCGCCGAACGAGCACCGCGCGCCCGGCAAGGGCGACAACTGGACGGTCTAGCTGCTATCATCGCGGCCATGTCCCATCGCATTCTCGTATTCTATGGCTCGTATCGGTCCGATCGCTTAGGAATCCGTCTGGCGCAGTTCGTCGTCGAGGGTTTTCGCAGCCGCGGCGACGACGTCGAGCTGATCGACGCCAAGGCGATTGGGCTGCCGATGCTGGACCGGATGTACAAGGAGCATCCGAAAGGCGAGGCGCCGGCGGCGCTCGAACAGCTCGCGGGAAAAATCCGCGATGCCGACGGCTTCGTGTTCATCACCGGCGAATACAACTGGGGCATCCAGCCGGGCCTGAAAAACCTCACCGATCATTTCCTCGAGGAGTGGTTCTGGCGTCCTGCGGCCATCGCCAGCTATTCGGCCGGCCGCCTCGGCGGCGCCCGCGCCTCGACCGCCTGGCACGGCACGCTGTCCGAGATGGGCATGGTGGTGATCTCGTCCACGATCGGGGTCGGGCAGATCGCGCACGCGCTGTCGCCCGAGGGCAAGCCGACCGGCGAGGGTGGCGAGGTGCTGGCGCGGACGTTTCCGCGCTTCGCCGATGATTTGTCGTGGTGGGTGGAAGCGGCCAGCGCGCAGCGGGCGCGGAAAAAGCCGCCTTATTGAGGACGCGGCGAACTCAGCGCGTCGCGCTGCCAGCGAGATGCTTGGCGTGCCATTTCGGGCCCGGGCCGCGCATGTAATGGCGCTCAGGCCGGTAGCTGTCGGTAACGCGCTCGATCAGACGCTGGCATCCGGCCACGATGAGGTCGAGGTGGCGGAACAGCGGCATGAAGGTGGCTTGTGCGGCGCTCATGGCGACCTCAGTGCGGCTTGCCGAGAACGGACGCGAACGAGACCGCAAAAATCTCATCGTCGAAAGCGTCGCTGATATGCACGACCCAGTCGCGCCAGTCTTGCGCGCTCGCCTCCATGATCATCGATCGCACCACGCAGGCGGCGTAGTCGCGGGCCTCGGCGAGATTGCTCACCACGGCGCCTGACTGATCGACGCGAACTTCGCGGGAACTGGAGCAGTGGAAATAGACCTGGGCCATCTTCGGTCTCCTGCAGCAAATCTCTTGTCTAAAAAATACCAGCGATGGATTCCGCTGGATATTCCGGGAATCCCGGCGGGAATTTACGGGCATCTCCTGTTACTGTGACGCTGACATAACGCGACGCGTTCAACCGATCCGTGATCCAGCTCACGCTGATTCCCGTTAAGGTTCGCTTAACCAAACTCACGCAGGCTTGATGGATGAAATCGCAGCGGAACCGGACCCGAGCCGGCAGCTGCAAGAGAGGCCGGTGGCGTAACGCCCGCCGGCCTTTTCTCTTGGTGTAGAGCGTGGCTGCCGATTAACGGACTGGCGGGGGATGTCGCCGGCCCCGTTCCGGCCGTAAGGGACCCATTGCGCTCCTTGACGAACGCCAAAGTGAGAGAAATCGTCGGGGTCGCTCCCGCTTCCGGCATCTGATGCTGCCCCGGTCAGTGTTGTGGGGGCCTTTCCGCCCGCAATGTGGTACCAAGATTTGCGGATGGGAGCAGGGGCGCCGGATGAACCGACGGGATTTGATCGCTCTGTTGGGCGCCACGGCCGCCGCGTGGCCGTTTGCGGTATCGCCGGCGCCGGCGAAGGAGCCGCCGAAGATCACAATTCTCCACAGCGGATTTCCGAACCGCACGCCGATCCAGCTGTTGTTCGAGGCACTTGCCCGGCTTGGTTACGAAAACAACCGCACCGCGACAATTGATCTCCTGGGCGGCGAAGGCGACGCCAACCGGTTGACCACGCTTGTAGCCCAAATCGGATCGCAAAAACCGGACGTCATCATTGCGATCACTTCGCCTGCGGTCGTTGCACTCAAGGAGGCAAGGCTGACTATTCCTGTTGTGTTTGCCTTCGTACCTGATCCGGTCGGGCTTGGCGTCGTACAAAGTCTGGCGAAGCCCGGCGGGAGCTTCACTGGCGTGACCTATAGCGAGTCCGCGCTTGGTGGAAAGCGATTTGAGGTGCTTCTTGACGCCGTTTCGGGGACCAAAAAAATTGCTGTATTTTGGAACCCTTCGTTCCCGGGGCATGGTGACGCATTGGAAAGTATCCGGGCATCGGCATCGACGCGCGGCACAGAAGTCTTCCCACGTGTACTCAAAGGAATGGATGACCTGGAGCCGGCTTTCGAGGATGCCAAGCGTGCGAACGCACAAGCTGCCGTCTTTATGGCGGACAATGTGATGTTCGGGAACCGGAAGCAGGTCGCAGAAATTGCGCTCAAACACCGGCTTCCGACCATTCATTCCTTTCCGCCGGAGGTCCGCGACGGTGGCCTGATGTTTTACGGGCCCAGCAACGACGAGAACTACCAACGCAGCGCGGCGCTAGCCGACAGGATCCTCAAGGGCGCGCGCCCAAGCGAACTTCCGGTCGAGCAACCGACCAAATTCGAGCTGGTCGTCAACCTCAAGACCGCAAAGGCGCTCGGCCTGACGATTCCGGAAGCGTTCCTTCTGCGCGCCGATGAGGTGATAGAATGAAAGCCGATCCACACCGCTGGTGACCGGATCGATTGTGGGAGAAGCTGCCATGAACAAGCCAGTGCCCGTCAACCCGCCCGAATTGCGCTCGACCTTCGTTGCCGCTTCTTCGATGGGCTGGCAGCCGACGGAGTTCGACGGCATCGAGATGAAGATCCTCTACAGGGACGACGAGGGACGCTCGACGATCCTGTTCAAGATGGCGCCGGGCGCGGTGGTACCGCTGCACGAGCACACCGCGCTCGAACAGACTTTTATGCTCGAGGGTTCGTTGGAAGACGCCGAGGGGAGCTGCGGCGCCGGCGATTTCGTGTGGCGGCCGGGCGGCAACATCCATGTCGCGCACGCGCCCCATGGCGCGATGTTCCTGTCCGTGTTCAACCGGCCGAACCGGTTTTTCGACGGGACGAAGTTCTTCACGGCCGAAGCAGCGAAGTAGCGGCCCGAAGCCGAGTCGTCATGCCTGGCCTTCCGCCTTCGCTAAAGCTTCGGCGCGCCGATCACTCGAGGCCTCGTCGAAGTTGCGGAGACGGGTGCCGGGCATCCACGTTCTCGACGCGGGCGGGAAGGCGTGGATGGCCGGTGCATAGGCGAGCGGAACCGACGCCGTCCTTGACGGGCTATGCCCGGCCATGACGGCTGCTTCTCGAAAAACCCCTGTCACCCAATCACCACACCCCAACCCAAATGCAATGGCGGCACGAGGCCTGACATGTTCCGGCCGCGGTTCTGCCCCGATTGGATTCGGACCATGCAACGTGGTTTTCGGCTTGGGCGGGGGCGCAAAAGCTTGGGGATTGCAACATGGCCAATGGTTGCATCGGCTCTTCCATCCGGTGGCTTGCGCTCGCCATCGTAGCCGCTTCGCTCGGCGCTTGTGCGCAGTCTTCGGTCGTCAGTCAGCGATCGGAAATTCGCAGCTCCCGCGTGGCATCGCTTGAGCCGGATCGAACCGTCGTGACGCACCGGCGCGTGGCCGCGATCAAGCGGCACACGCCATTCGCGGCGCGCCGCGGTGCCGGCGACACCAAGACCGCCTCGCAGGGGGTGGCGAGCTTCTACACCGAGGGCACCCAGACCGCGAGCGGCGAGAAATTCAACACCATGGAGATGACTGCGGCGCATCCGACGCTGCCGTTCGGCACCAAGCTGCGCGTGACCGACGTCGGCAGCGGCCGTTCGGTGACGGTGCGGGTCAATGACCGCGGTCCTTTCGTCCACGGCCGTGTTGTCGACGTCTCCTATTCGGCGGCGAACGCGCTCGGCATGGTCGGCAAGGGCGTAGCCAACGTGAAACTGGATGTGGTGGATTAGGCCCGCCGCGCCCCACCTCCCGTCATTCCGGGGCGCGACGAAGTCGCGAGCCCCGGATGATGGAAGCCGCCTGTTCCCCTGGTAACAGCGTTCCGCCCCAACGTCAGGCATTCTCCCAATCACAGGAAAGGGACGCGGTGGTCGCGCCCACCTCTGGAAAAACGGAGAACTGCCATGAACCGCACCATCGAAGCCAAGACCGATCGCGCTCTCACCGAGCAGGAACTGAACATTGTCACCGGCGGCGCGGTCCACAAGCCGAACAACAGCACGAAGCTGCCTTATCTGCCGATTTTGCTGGGCCCAAAGCTCTGATCAAGAAGGCTTAAATCTCGAAAACAAGGAGAGCGCCCGGTTTGGGCGCTTTTCCGTTTTGCCGGGGCAGCGGAACCGCCGTTTTGGCTAAATCCTGGGCATCCTAACCGGTTTCGATTTGCTATTGTTGCAGCGCAAACGTGCTTCGATTCGCGTTCCGACCGTGGAGTTTTCCAATGACCGTCATCAAGTCGGGTGATCTCGTGGTGCTTAGATCCGGCGGGCCCGTGATGACCGTCGACACCGTCAACACCAGCATTTTCGACGACAATGAGATCACCGGCGTGCTGTGCGCCTGGTTTGACGGCACCAGGCTTGAGCGCGTGCGGTTCGATCACAACGCGATCGAGCCGGCGCAGGCGGAAAGAGCCGTTGCCGCAACCGCGCCTGCGCCGGACACCAGCGTCGAATACAAGGCGGTGCTGGATGACATGGCCGATGCCATGAACCTGCCGGGGGATGCGGAAAAACCGGCCGCCGCAGCTCCCCGGAAAACGAAGCGCGCCAAGGCGGCCAAGACAGGCGACGTGGCGGTTGCTTCGGGCGTCAGCCGGACGCACTGACGATATCAGGGGTTAAGAGGCGTGGCGCACCATGCGCATAATCGCTACGCTGCCGCGGGCTGAAGGGCGCGGGGGCGACATGCGGCGGCGGGATTTTATCGTGGGGGCGGCATCGCTTGCCATGGCGGCGCGCGCGGCGGCGCAGCCGGTGACCGTCAAGCGCCTGGCCCTCGTCAATGTATCGTCGCCGTCGCAAGCGCAGATGAGTGAGGACAGGTCGCCCTATTACAAGACCTTTCTTGGCGAACTCCGGCGTCTCGGCCGCGTCGAGGGGCCAGACCTGATCGTCGATCGCTACAGCAAGGAGCAGTTCGTGTCGGGCCCGGCGGCCCTCGTGGCCCAGGTAGTCGCCAGCAAACCTGACGTCATCAACCTGATCGACCCGTCCCCTCTGTTCTTCGCGCGCGAGACCAAAAGCATCCCGATCGTCACGATATCCAACGACCCCGTCGCGGCTGGTTTCGCACAAAGCATGGCCCGGCCGGGCGGCAACATAACCGGTGTCAGTGTCGATACCGGCCCGTCGATCCATGGCAAGCGCATCGCATTGTTGCGTGAACTCTTTCCGGGAATGTCGAAGCTGGCCTGCATCACGCCGGGAGCAGCGTGGGACGGCCCAACCGGTGCAGCCGTGCGGAGCGCGGCTGACACTGCGGGCGTTCAGGTCTCTAGTGTCTCGGTCGACTATCCGGGCAACCCGACAACCTATCGCAACGCCATCGTTCAGGCCGCCCGCGACGGCGCGGATGCGATCATGGTGATAGATACTCCAGATGCCCTAAATCACCGCGTCGCTATTTCCGAAGCGCTCGCGGAGGTTCGTATCCCGGCGATTCAGGCATTTGCTGCGGCCGTCGATGCCGGCGGCCTGATGGCATACTCCTTCGATTTGAGGGAACTGACCAAGCGGATGGCCGCAACCGTCGATGCGATTCTGCGCGGCGCCAACCCTGCCGAGATTCCGTACTATCAGGTTTCCAAATTCGAATTGTCGATCAACCTGAAAGCCGCCGAGGCGCTGGGGTTGACCGTGCCACCCACCATGCTCGCCGTCGCCGAGAAAGTGGTAGAGTAGGCGCCGGGGCACGCGCGGGAGTATATGCGATGGTCCGGTTCAGGATTTGCGCCATCATTGCAGCGTCGGTCGGGTTTGCGCTGTCGTGCTGCTACGTCGCGCTGGCAGCGACGGCGGATGATCTCTATCGCGCACAAACCATCGTCACGGGGCAGGGCGAGACCAACCGCCTGGTTGGTTTTGCGATCTGCCTTGAGGATGTCCTGATCAAGGTGTCCGGCGCCTTGAAGCTTGCAGGCGACTCTCGCCTGGATCAGTACAAGTCGAACGCGAAAGAGTTCGTTACGGCGCACGACTATCGCGACCAGAAGGCGGGCAGGCCGAAGGGCGACGAGCAAGGCACCCGCGACCGGTCCTTCTATCTGACCGTTGACTTCGACAAGGACAGGATCGACGGCCTCCTCGGGAAGCTTGGACTGAAGCCGTGGCTGGCGGACCGTCCGTCCGTCAGCGTCCTGATCGCGATGGATCAGGGCGCGAGAGGATACATCGTCACATCGGATGCCGCGCAGTCGCTGGCGCCACGAGAATCGCTGCTCGCCGCAGCCGGCAAGCGGGGAATGCGCGTCGTGCTGCCGGACGAAGCGGCACTGGCAAAGGCGGGCCTCGACGCGGCCGAACTGGCAAAACTTTCGCCCGCGGCCCTGGCCGCGCGCGTCGCCGGGCAGGGCGGTGACGTCACGTTGGTCGGACGGCTGGTATGGGACGACAAGGCGCTCGGCTGGGCCACGAAGTGGCAGATGGCGTGGCAGGGCCGGACCATCAGATGGAAGCTTCGCGCCGTCACCTTCGATGAAGCCTTCCGCCGCGCCATCGGCGGCGCCGCGCAGATATTGTCCGGCAACGGCGATCCGGCTTAGTCGCGCAGCTGCGCTCAGCGCACGGCGACCGCCTCGAATCGCCGCGTCGGCCGCACCAGTTGCTCGGCGCTTTCGACGATGCGCATTTCCTCGGTGCCATCTGCCGCGGTGCGCGTCAGCACGGCGTAGATGGCGGAGGCGGCATGGCTGAGTGCCGCCGGCGTGTCGGATCCGCGCACGCGGGCCGACACGAACAGCGAGGCGAACAAATCGCCGGTGCCGTTCGGGCTGATCGGCAATTTCGGCGTCCGCACCCGCCAGGCTCTGTTCGCGCTCGATCGCCAGCATCTCGATTTCGCCGGCCGGCGTATCGGACAATTCGGCACTGGTGACGACGATCGTTTTTGGCCCGCGCGCCAGCAGTGCTTGCGCCGCGTCCAGCATCTGGCCTGATGTCGATGCCTTCGCGCCGCACAGCCATTCGAACTCGAAATGATTGGGCGTGATGATATCGGCCAGCGGCAGCAGCCGGTCGCGCACCAGTGGCGGGATGTCGGCGTGGACGAACAGGCCGCGGTCGCGATCCCCCAGCACGGGGTCGCAGGCATAGCGCAAACCAGCGTGGCCGGCGCGGGCGCGGGTGACAAAGTCCGCGACGACGCCGGCGATTTCGGGCGAGCCGAGATAGCCCGACAGGATCATGTCAGCGGAACGAACGGCGCCGCGCTCCTCGATCCCAAGCAGCAGATCGCCAACCAGTTGCGCGTCCAGCACCCGGCCGCGGATGGTTTTGTAACCCGGCCGGTTGCTGAGCAATGTCGTGGGTACCGCGATGACGTCGATGCCGTGCATCTGCATCGGAAACACCGCGGCGGAGTTGCCGACATGGCCGTAAGCGACCTGCGACTGAATCGAAATGACGGTCATTGCAGCGATTGTAGCCCGGATGAAGCGCAGCGCAATCCGGGACGACTTTGAGACTGTCCCGGATTACGCCTGCGCTTCATCCGGGCTACGCGCTTCGGATTTTGCCTGCGCTTAAAGTGACGGCGCTATTGCGAGCCGTCACTATCGCGTTCATCGCCGTCGCGATTGACGTGATGTCCGTCCGGCCCGCGGTCGAACACGCCGTAATGGCTGGACCGGCTGCCGTCGCCGTCGATGCCCCTTGTCGCGAGGCCCATCTTCAAGAGTTCGCGCACCGCCGCCGCCCGGGTCGGCATCCGGAATTGAAAGCGGAAATTGTCGATTGTCAGTAGCTCTTCCGGGGTGAGCATGATTTGCAGTCGCTCGCCGCGCAGATCCTTCATGGCCCCTCTCCATGGCTTAGGACTTAATGGCTTAGTCACTTACTCAACTGACTAAGCAAGCTAAAGTTCCACAGCTTCCGTATTTTGAGGCTTATGAGTAAAAAACTCCTGTAAAAACAATAGCTTGCGTTGTTTTCCAGGGGGTGTAATCTATCGCCGGGCAGTGTCGAAAGGAGCAGCGAATGCAGAAGCAACGAAGGTCCGCCCACACCCGCACCCCCGAGCAGCGTCTCGCCGAAGAGGCGAAGCGGCTTCGCGAAGAGGCCAATTTGCTGCCCCACGGCGCCTTGCGCGAGGTCGCTTTGCGCAGAGCTCGCCAGGCCGAGACCGGATCGCATATCAGCGAATGGCTGCATTCGCCGGGTTTGCGGTCGCCCGAATAGGCCCCCGCCAATGGCATTCATCGTCATTGAGGAGCCTCCGTCGGCGTTGACCGAATAGCGGTTGCACGGCGACCGGTTCTGCGGAAAGTTGCAGGCGATATCGCAACTCGAAATTTCCGTCACTGGCACCGGTAAAAATGACCTCCCACATCTCCGTCTTCGATGGCCACAACGATGTTCTGCTGCGCCTCTACAGATCCAATTCCAGCGATGCGGTGTCCGATTTCCTTGAAGGCGAGGACGCCGGCCATATCGACCTGAAAAAAGCCAGAGCAGGGGCCTTCGTCGGCGGCCTGTTTGCGATGTATTCGCCGTCACCAGGCAATTTTGCGTCGCTGAGCAAGCAGATGACGGGCGGCTCTTATGCCGTGCCGCTGCCGGCGCCGCTGCCGATGGACGACGCCCGCAAATCCGTCGCCGGTGAGCTTGCCGTCCTGATGCGGGTGATCCGCCAGTCGGAAGGCGCCGTCGCGTTGTGCAAGACCACCGCCGAGATCCATGCAGCGATTGCGCGTGACGCGCTGGCGGTGGTGCTGCATCTGGAGGGCTGCGAGGCCATCGACGGCGATCTGCATTTCCTGGAAGTGCTGTACGCGGCGGGGCTGCGCTCGCTCGGTCCGGTCTGGAGCCGCAACAACATCTTTGGCCATGGCGTGCCCTTCCAGTTTCCGGCCACGCCCGATCTCGGCGACGGCCTGACCGCGGCCGGCGAAAAGCTGGTCGCCGCCTGCAACGAGATGAAGATCCTGGTCGACCTCTCGCACATCACCGAAAAGGGTTTTTGGGATGTTGCGCGCCTCTCCAAGGCGCCGCTGGTCGCGACCCATTCCAACGCGCATGCGTTGTGCGCGTCGCCGCGAAACCTGACCGACCGGCAATTGGCCGCGATCCGCGATTCCGGCGGCATGGTCGGCCTCAATTTCGCGACCTGCTTCCTTCGCCCCGACGGCAACATGACGGCCGATACCGATCTCGGATTGATGGTGCGCCAGCTCGACTATCTCATCGAAAAGCTCGGCGAGGACCATGTCGGGTTCGGCTCGGATTTCGACGGCGCCACCGTGCCCGCGGAAATCGGCTCGGCGGCAGGCCTGCCTGCGCTGGTCGGGGCGCTGCGGCAAAGCGGATATTCCGAACCGCTGTTGCAGAAACTCGGCACCACCAACTGGCTCAATCTGCTGGAGCGCACGATTGGTTGACCTCGTAGCCCGGATGAAGCGAAGCGCAATCCGGGGCGGTGTCGGATTGATCCCCGGATTTCGCTGCGCTTCATCCGGGCTACGCCGCTCCGGCGCAATCCGCCTTGCGCGCTGTGAGGTGGATCACAGCCACGTTCCTTGACTTGCTGCCAGTACAAGGCGGATTGTTGCTTGTCCTGCAAAAGGAGACGTCATGAGCAAAGACAAGGCAGCCACCAGGATCGGCGGCGACGATGCGTTGACCGACGACGAACTCGGAAAGGTCGCTGGTGGCGGGATCAAGCTCGACGGCGTTGACGGCGAATCCACCCACAAGGATCACAAGGGTGAGATCGAGCTCGCATCATGGTCAACCGGCGCGACCTCGGTACCCCGGCCCAAAAAGTAATTTCGATCGACGAACGCAGCAAAGCGGCTGCGCGTTAAATCCCGCAAGCGGCTACTGCGGCTCGCTGGGCTTGTCCCGCTCATGGCTTTCGGCGTCGGCCGCCGCGCAGGCGTCCATGCCGTGGCATTTGCTCTGATAGTACCGGTAGCCCGCAGCGATCGAGCCGATCACCACGACAGCCAGCAACAGCAAGATCCAGCGTCGTTTCGACATTCCCAAGACTTTCCGCCGGCGCAATGGCGCGGCTGATGTGACTGAAATCACATAGCCGGACGAATGGGTCTTTTCAATGCGAACCTTTTGCAGCGCCCGCGCGTCTCCCTCCTGAACCCAAACACAAAGGAGCTAACGCATGTACCGCAATCTTTCTCTCGCCCTTCTCGCAGCCGTTTCCGCATTGACCGTCGCCGGATCCATGTCACCCGCCGCCGCCGAGCCGATCCAGGACAGCTACTGCCTGCAAGGCCGCAGCCACGGCTATCCCGGCGACTGCGCCTATTCCAGCTATCAGCAGTGCGCGGCCACGGCGAGCGGAACCGGGGAGACCTGCGGCATCAACCCGATGCGGGCATACCCGCAGCAGCGCCGCGCCTATTACGATCGCTACTGAATCCTCAAGGCGACAAAAAGAAAGGCCGCCCGGATCGGGCGGCCTCCCTATTCACAATCCCTGTCAGTGCAGACCGCCGGTCACGTGCAGCGTTTCGCCGGTGACGTAGGAAGCGTCGTTCGACGCGAAGAAGGCCACCGCGGCCGCGATCTCCTCGACCTTGCCGATCCGGCCGAGCGGGGTGGTCGGATTCGATCCAGTTGCGCATGTCGCCCTCGGCGAGGCCGGCGGAGACGACGCCTTCGGTGGCGATCATGCCGGGATTGACGGTGTTGACGCGGATCTTGCGCGGCGCCAGTTCCTTTGACAGCACCGAGGAGATGGCGTCCACCGAGGCTTTGGTCGCGGTGTAGACGGCGGTGTTCGGCGGCGCGATCGTCGACACGCCGGAGCTGATGTTGATGATGCTGCCGCCGGCTGGCATTGAAGTGCCGCGCGGCTTCCTGCGAGACCAGCAGCAGGCCAAGCACGTTGAGATCGAAATGCTTGTGGAAATGCTCAGGCGTGATGCCATCCAGCGGCGCGAACTCGTAGATGCCCGCGTTGTTGACGAGGATGTCGATCGCGCCGAACGCCTTGACGGTCTCGGCCACCACGTTCTTCACATGGCCGGCGTCGGCCAGATTGCCATGGACGGCGACGGCCTTGCCGCCCTTGCCGGTGATGGCGGCCACCACGCGGTCGGCGGCCTCCTTGCTGGCGCTGTAGTTGACGGCAACCGCCGCACCCTCCGCGGCCAGGCGGACGGCGATCTCGGCGCCGATACCCTTGGATGCGCCGGTTACCAGCGCCACTTTGCCTTCAAGTCTCTTGGTCATCTTGCTCTCCATTGTCGCGCGCGACGCGCAGTTATTCAATAGTTCAGTAATAATGAACTATTGAATGAGTTCAAGGGCAGTGCTATATATTTGGGCATGGTGCAGTTCGTTCACCCGCAGCGCGAGGACATCACATTGGCCGGAGTGCTCGCAGCGCTCGCCGATCCGATGCGGCTGCGCATCGTCAAAAGCCTGCTCGAGCGAGAACGATTGCATGTCGTGCACCGGAGGCAGCGCCGTGCCCCGACATGGCCAAATCGACCCTGTCGAACCATTTTCGCATTCTGCGCGAAGCCGGCCTGATCCAGACCTCAAAGAAAGGCGTCGAGCACCGCAACGTCGTGCGCGAGGCGGACATCAATGCGCGGTTTCCGAAATTGCTGAAGACGATTTTGGGATATTCCGGAGCAGGCGTAGCCCGGATGAAGCGCAGCGCAATCCGGGAATGCGACCGTTGTCGAGACGGTCCCGGATTTCGCGGAGCCTGTCATCGGGCCGCGCTTTGCGCCGACCCGTTGGCATCATCCGGGCTACGCCACTGCGCGTTTCTCAACGTTGGGATCGTCGCCCACCAGATAGCGGACGATGCGATTAATATCGATTGCGAGCATGCCGCCGCTTCGCCTCGGCGGCGATCGCCGCTTCCATATCCGCGATCGACTTTGCCGGTCCCTTATAGGGCAGCGAGCCAAACACGTCCTTCGGCCGGGTGGGCGCAAAGGCGGGCTTCGCCTTCAGCTCGCGCGGGGGAAGCTGCTCGTCGGCTTTCTTGATATCCTCGGCGGTCATGGGCAGAACATAACATTCGCGCAGGAAGCAGAAAAGAGCGCGTGAGACCGCTTACTGAGGGAGTGCTATCCTAACCTGTCCGGGATCGTCGTGCCGACGGTGAGCCCGCGCATCAAATCTACGCTTGAGACCTTGCTCGATGCCTACCGAAAAGCTGAAACCGAACCTGATCCGACCTGGCACGCTGGTACAGGTCCGGCAACTCGTCCGTGACGGCGAGAAGCTTCGGTTCTGTCTTGCGGGCTTCCTTGACGACTTTTATGGCGATGCGAATGCGGAATCGCGTGCGCGGCGCATCGCTGAAGATCCGGGCCTGACCGACGATGCCAGGACGAACGCGCTTTTCGGAGCGATCGGCGAACATCTGGCTCTCCGATGGAATCTTGGCAGCCCGCCGGCTTGGACGAATGCGCGGGAACGCTTTTTGGATCGGCCCTGGTTCATGGGGCCTGAGCGGATGAAAGGGTTTCTGCTCGCGGAGAGCCCCTTGGCCTTCCGGCGCCGGTTCATCTTCACGGAAGCGGAGCCGCTGCGGCGGGCGAGCATGCCGAGAGACGGACGCTGGTGGGCCTACGAGACGATCCGTAGCGGGCTCGTACCCACCGCCGAAGAGAAGGTTGAATTGGAGCAGGCAGGGATGACTGCCGTGGGCCGATAGTAGGTAGGTCCGTAGGGTGTGTGTGGACGGCCCTTTGAATGCAAGGGGGTATGAGGAAAAAATTTGATCTGGTGCGAAAAGCGGTCGTGTGTCCGGCCTGTTTGACGCGGCACTTTGACCGCTGGCCCAGATGGGTTCCGCGATCCACCCCCAAACGGATTAGTGACCTCGAAGGCCGCCACCCTACGCGGGTTCTGTGGATCGTCGGTTCGACCGATCAGCATCTTTTCCTGTCTGCCCTTACACCTGCGACATGACGAGCGGAGTTACGCAACTACCGGCTTTGCGAGCCGGTAATCTTCCCCTCTCGTCAGCATGGCCCAGATAATCCGGGCCATCTTGTTGGCCAGAGCGACAGCCGCGAGCTTGCGCGGCTTGCGCTCCAGCAAAGCGAGTAGCCATGCCGATACGCCGGGACGCCCCGGCCTGGCAAAGCGAATGACGGCGGTGGCGCCAAGCACCAGCAACTGACGCAACCGCTCGTTACCGGCGCGGCTGATGCCGCCGAGGCGTTGCTTGCCGCCGGTTGAGATCTCGCGCGGCACCAAGCCCAGCCAGGCCGCGAAATGCCGCCCCGAATTCGAACTGCGTCGCATCGACCATGCGAGAAAAGCTGAGTGCGCTCATCGGCCCAACCCCTGGAATGGCTGACAGACGGCGGCTGTCGGGATCGGCCTTGTGTTGCGCCAGCAATTCTTGTCGATTGCCGCCAACCTTGCTTCCAGCTGATCAACCTCCCTGCCGAGTAGCCGCAAAGCTTCAGTTGCCGCCTCCGGCAATGTGGCGTCGGCCTCGATCTCGGAGCGCAGCATGGCAAGCCCTTTGCCACCGACAGGTGCCACCAAACCCATCTCCGTCGCATGACCGCGCAAGGCGTTGACCAGTTGGGTCCGTTGGCGCACCAGCAGTTCGCGTACCGTCAGCAGCATTGCCCGCGCCTGTACGTCCGCCGATTTAACAGCGACCTCCTGCATGCCCGGTCGCGCCGCGGCTTCGCTGATGGCTTGCGCATCGTTGCGATCATTCTTGCTGCGTTTGACGAACGGTTTGACATATTGCGCCGGGATCAACCGCACCCGATGGCCCAGGGCCTGAAGCGTACGGCCCCAATAATGCGACCCGCCACAAGCTTCCATCGACACAGTGACGGGAGGCAGCTTGGCGAAGAAGGGCACCAGATCCTGCCGCCTCAGATTGCGGCGCAGAACAGGTTGGTCTCGCGCATCGACCGCGTGAAGCGTGAAAACAGATTTTGACGTATCGATGGCAACCCGCGTAATCTCGTTCATGGACGGCTCCTCAGTTGGGTGTTGACAGCGCAACTATGGCACCAGATGCCGCGGGGGCCGTCCACCCCAACGGGTTAGCGAAGCGTAACCCACCATCTTTGTTGCAACACGAACGGCGGATTACGCCTTCGGCTCCAATCCTACGCGCTACGAGCTCTCAGCCTACTTCTGGTAAGCGACACTGACGCCGGTATCCCCGCCGCACGCCTTGACGTCGAGTGACAGCGTGCCCAATATTCCCATCCGGAAACGCAGCCTCGCATTGTGGCAATCAGTCAGCGCCCCGCCGACGATTTCAGCAAGTTCAGCATCGTTCAGATTGAAAGTCCCGATCCTTCATTGTCCGCTCCCACTGGTATAGCGCTGTGCGCCGTTGATATGAGCGGACCATGCCGGGTGGGCAGGGCATATGCAGTGAGGTGTGTCACGTTGCGGCGGATTACGCCTTCCGCCTTCGCTCTTTGAACTACGGCGGACAAGTCGGCTCCAATCCGTACGACAATCTAGCGACCTATGTTGCCCGCAATCGTTTTCAGTGAATCACTTATTGATCGCAATATGCCGGTCGTCATCTGTAGCGACATCGCTCGCTGGGAAACCAACGATTGTAGCTCGATCATGGACGTCTCGGCTTGGAGTGCCGCCACTAACCGTGTCGAGCGCAGCATCGTTCAAGATTGAGATTCGGCTGGTCATGGGTCCCGCTCCGCGTTTGGCGTTTGCGCCGTTGATGTGAGTGGACTATGCCGGGCCGTGAGCGGGATCACTGTGATGCTGGACACACAGGCAACCGGGACTACGGTGACGCCGCCTTGGCTGAAATCCGTAACCGGCGGATTACGCCTTCCGCCTTCGCTCTGCGAGCTATGACGGACAGGTCGGCTCCAATCCGTCCTGCGGGCTGAGGCGGCCTCCATGCCGTTCCGGCAAAAATGCCCCGCCCCACCTGGCGGTTCCGAGACTGCGGAATATTTGCCGGAAGGATTCACGTGTGGGTTATGCTGCTGGGGCGGCCGGACCGATCAAAGGTGATTGTCGTTCCCAGGAAAGTGAACATGCCGCCCCAAAGGAAATTCAACGGGATACCATCCAATGGTTTCCATGAGACCTGTTTCTTCGGAAGACCTTGCTGCTCTCAGCATTTGTAAACACGCGCTTGCCGCCGCGATTGAGAGGGAACGATCGAACAAGTGGCTGCTCAGACTGTGGAGCCGATTCATCAAGGCACGAGATGCGTTTCGTTGCCTTTGCTGCGAAGCAACCGAGCGAATCCAGGCGCATCACATCATTCGAAGACACTTTACCCTTGGGGCTGACCTCGGCAACGGCATTACTCTCTGCCCTGAATGCCATAGGCGGGTACATGCTGAATTCAATGGAAGGCCCAACTACTGCTTCCTCTTGGAGCTGAGCAAGAAGAAACGATCAAGATGAATGGTCGTTTCTCTTCGGCCTTCTTTTGGATGATGCTAAGTTGCGTGGCTTGCCTGAGAGCGAATTTTACCACTTCGGCGACCACATTCGAATTCTCGGTCGCATTCCAAGGGTACGAGAAGCTTCGTAATCGGTGATGCGAAATGAAATAAGCCGCATCAGGTTTGCGCATGAGATCTGGCGACCGATGCCAGAAACTTTCTATACGAACTTCGTATCCGAACTGATTCGCTAATTGGGAACCTGAAGATCGGTAGCTCTTAGGGCGGGGCGGATTACGTCTTCGGCTCCAATCAGACACATGCTGCGCGAAGAATGCCCCCACGGCGAGCATAATTTCTACGTTGTTGATTGGGATTGATATTGCTTGCCCGAGCAATGCAGCGCGGTAGGGCGAATTAGTTAGTTACCCGAAGCTGTAATCCGCCGCCTAGGACGAATTCGTAACGGTGGATTGCGCCTTTGGCTCCAATCGAGCCTACGGGCTTAAGAGCGCGGTGAGATAACCAAATCGGTATGGTCGGGAAATACGGTTATTGTAATCGGACCATCGGGCGGTGGAGCTATCACTCCGATCTGCATATGCTTTCTGAATGTGTAACCGGCCGCCTGGAGATAGCCTGCGTACTGCGCCGCGACTTGTTGATCCCGTTGCGAACCGACCGCTTTCAAATCAAACGGCCTGTCTTTCGGTATGCGCTTTGCGACCTCTGCAGCGACTTCATCATTGAACGTTAGATCAATCCGGCCGATGTTGACCTTATAGGCGGTAATGCCGCCCTGCTGGTTGTTTGAGGTGACTGTGATCGACGGGTTATCTTGGACCATCGCGCCTCCGGCAGCGAGCGTTATCAGCAGAAGAAAAAGCCATTGTGTCATTGCTTGCCGATGTTGACCTTGTTCGCGGTAATGCCGCCTTTCTGGTTGTTCGAGGTCACGCTGACCGAACCACCTGCGGCATCGGCACTGGCCTTCGGCACCGTGGTAAAGACCATGCCAAGGCCCGAACAAAATGCGTACAGCTCCGACCGAGAACAGTATTTTGATCCACGCCGGATAAGCCGAAATAAAGGTGATCGCGTCCATGATGTTCTCCACGTACCCATTTGCGAAATCACAGTAGCGAACCCACAGGGCGCCATAGCGCGGCGTATTGCGCCGACTGTTACGCAAAGATGACCCTGCAGCCTACGCCGCGTGCTCCGTCGATCGCGTCACATCCCCGCGTCCGGCGAGCAGGCCGGCGATCGAGATATCTTCGTCGAGCGCTTCCCAGTGCAGGCCGACGCGGCTCAACTCGACCTGTTCGCGTTCGGCCGGCGTCGCGCGCAATAGCCGCGGAAACCACGCGAGCGGAACGCCGAGCGTCCGTCCGTCGGTCAGTTCGACCCACATCGTGTGTTCGTCAAAGCGAACGCTAGTTGCCGAAATGGTCATGCCAGGCTCTCAGAAGGAGGTCGCGGTTGTCCGCGACCACCCGCAGGATATTCGAAAGTTCCCGCGGATTGAAGCCGTAACTGTCGGCTATCGATATGTCCGGCTCAAGCCAAATTTTCGCGTCCCGGCCGCCGCCCTTGACATGAACATGCGGCGGCTCGGGCGGCTGGCCTTCGTTTGAGAAGAAGTAGTAGCGCAAGCCGCTGTGGCGAAACACGACAGGCATGAATGCCTCCG
This sequence comes from uncultured Alphaproteobacteria bacterium, assembly GCA_963802535.1. GTDB lineage: Bacteria > Pseudomonadota > Alphaproteobacteria > Rhizobiales > Xanthobacteraceae > Bradyrhizobium. The sequence goes on from CAWDJI010000005.1 coordinate 157,373, forward strand.
GGCGGCTTGCGTTGTCGGTATCAGCTACACCCCGTCGTGCTTCCACACGTATCGCACTTCATGCAGGTGCCGTTCCGCACCAGCGAGAAGTGCCCGCACTCGCCGCACATCTCGCCTTCGTAGCCCTTGGCCTTCGCTTCGGCGCGACGTTCGGCCTTGCTGGGCGCGGCTGGCCGCGGCTGCGCCGGCCTTGCTCCATTGCAGCGCTTCCAGCTTCTCCGTCGGCGACAGGTCGTGCTGGGCTTCCTGCTTCAGCGCGACGGCGCCTTCGACGGCGTCGGCAGCGCGCGGAGCTGGCGCCGTGGGAGGCCATCGAGGTGACGTTGCTGGAGCCGCGGGCCTCGGTCTGAGGCTCGCTGACGCCGCGCATGACGACGAGGTTGTCGGTGCGCGAGCGGGTCAGGCCCTTCGACAGGTACTTGTTGCTGCGGCTGCTCCGGCGTCCTTGCCTTCCTCGACGCCCTTGCCGAGCGCGTCGAAGTTGCAACTCGGAGGGATCGACATGGGCGAGATCGAAGCGGCTCATGTAGCTGACCGCGAGTTCGCGGAACACATAGTCGAGGATCGAGGTCGCGTACTTGATGCGAGTCGTTGCCCTGCACCGGGCCCGCCGGCTCGAAGCGGGTGAAGGTGAAGGCGTCGACATATTCCTCCAGCGGCACGCCGTATTGCAGGCCGAGCGAGACCGCGATCGCGAAGTTGTTGATGAACGAGCGCAGCGCCGCGCCTTCCTTGTGCATGTCGATGAAGATCTCGCCGATCCGGCCGTCGTCATATTCGCCGGTGCGCAGATAGACCTTGTGGCCGCCGACCACCGCCTTCTGGGTGTAGCCCTTGCGGCGGTCCGGCATCTTCTCGCGCTCGCGCATCACGATGATGCGCTCGACCAGCTTCTCGACGATCTTTTCCGAGACCTGCGCGGTGCGCGCGGCCATCGGCTTCTCGTAGAAGCGTCGATCGCATCCTCCTCCTCGTCATCATCGCTGATGAGCTGCGAGTTCAGCGGCTGCGACAGCTTCGAGCCGTCGCGGTAGAGCGCGTTGGCCTTCAGCGCCAGCTTCCAGGACAGCAGATAGGCGGACTTGCAATCCTCGACCGTGGCGTCGTTCGGCATGTTGATGGTCTTGGAGATCGCGCCCGAGATGAACGGCTGCGACGCCGCCATCATGCGGATGTGGCTTTCGACCGAGAGATAGCGCTTGCCGATCTTGCCGCAGGGGTTGGCGCAGTCGAACACCGGATAGTGCTCGGCCTTCAGGTGCGGCGCGCCTTCCACCGTCATCGCGCCGCAGATGTGGACGTTGGCGGCTTCGATCTCGCGCTTGGAGAAGCCGACCGCGGCGAGCAGGTCGAAACCGGGGGCCGCGATCGCTTCCGGCGCGATCTTCAGCGTCTCGCGCAGGAAGTCCTCGCCAAAGGTCCACTTGTTGAAGGCGAACTTGATGTCGAAGGCGGTCGGCAAGCGCGGCTTCCACCTTCGCCATCGCTTCGTCGGTGAAGCCCTTGGCCTTCAGCGTCGAGACGTTGATGGCCGGCGCGTTGGAGAGCGAGCCGTGGCCGACGGCATAGGCCTCGATCTCGGCGATCTCGCTTTCGCGATAGCCGAGCGTGCGCAGCGCTTCGGGAACGGCGCGGTTGATGATCTTGAAGTAGCCGCCGCCGGCGAGCTTCTTGAACTTCACCAGCGCGAAGTCAGGCTCGATGCCGGTGGTGTCGCAATCCATCACGAGGCCGATGGTGCCGGTCGGCGCCACCACGGTGGTCTGCGCGTTGCGGTAGCCGTTGAGTCTCGCCGAGTTCGAGCGCCTTGTCCCAGGCGGCCTTGGCGTGCGCGACGATGTCGGTCTGCGGCAGCAGGCGTGATCGAGCGGCACCGGGTTGACGGCGAGCCCCTCATAGCCGCGGGACTCGCCATGCGCGGCGCGGCGATGGTTGCGGATCACGCGCAGCATGTGCGCGCGCGTTCTTCTTGTAGCCGGGGAAGGGGCCGAGCTCCTTGGCCATCTCGGCCGAGGTCGCATAGGCAATGCCGGTCATGATCGCGGTCAGGGCGCCGCACAGCGCGCGGCCTTCCTTGCGTGTCATAGGGAAGGCCCATGGTCATCAGCAGGCCGCCGATATTGGCAAAGCCGAGGCCGAGCGTGCGGAACTCGTAGGAGAGTTCGGCGATCGCCTTCGACGGGAACTGCGCCATCATCACGGAGATTTCGAGCACGACGGTCCAGAGCCGGCAGAGATGCTCGTAGGCGTCGACGTCGAAACGCTTGGTCGTGGTGGAGTAGAAGGTGATCAGGTTGGCGGACGCGAGGTTGCAGGCGGTGTCGTCCAGGAACATGTATTCCGAGCACGGATTGGACGCGCGGATGTCGCCGGACGCCTTGCAGGTGTGCCAGTCGTTCATGGTGGTGTTGAAGTGCAGGCCGGGATCGGCCGACGCCCAGGCGGCGTGGCCGATCTTTTCCCAGAGGTCGCGCGCCTTCAGCGTCTTCGTCGACCTTCTTGTTGGTGCGGCCGATCAGGTTCCAGTCGCCGTCGGTTTCGACGGCGCGCAGGAAGTCGTCCTTCAGCGAGACCGAGTTGTTGGAGTTCTGGCCGGAGACGGTGAGGTAGGCTTCCGAATCCCAGTCGGTGTCGTAGATCGGGAAGTCGATGTCCTTGTAGCCCTGCTTGGCGAACTGGATGACGCGCTTGATGTAGTTGTCGGGCACCAGCGCTGCGGCGCGCGAGCTTGATCTCGCGGCGCAGGGCCGGGTTCTTCTCGGGATCGAAGCAGTCGTCGCCCGAGCCTTCGCAATTGACGCAGGCCTTCAGCACGGCCTTCAGGTGCTTCTGGTTGATCTTGGAGCCGGTGACGAGGGCGGCGACCTTCTGCTCCTCCTTCACCTTCCAGTCGATATAGGTCTCGATATCGGGATGGTCGACGTCGACCACGACCATCTTGGCCGCGCGGCGCGTGGTGCCGCCGGACTTGATGGCGCCCGCCGCGCGGTCGCCGATCTTGAGGAAGCTCATCAGGCCGGAGGAGCGGCCGCCGCCGGACAGCTTTTCGCCTTCGCCGCGCAGGCGCGAGAAGTTGGAGCCGGTGCCGGAGCCGTATTTGAACAGGCGCGCTTCGCGCACCCAGAGGTCCATGATGCCGCCCTCGTTGACGAGGTCGTCATCGACGCCCTGGATGAAGCAGGCATGCGGCTGCGGATGCTCGTAGGCCGACTTCGACTTGGTCAGCTTGCCGGTGAAGGGGTCGACATAATAGTGGCCCTGGCCGGGGCCATCGACGCCGTAGGCCCAGTGCAGGCCGGTGTTGAACCATTGCGGCGAGTTCGGCGCGACCATCTGCTTGGCCAGCATGAAGCGCAGCTCGTCGTAGAAGGCTGACGCGTCTTCTTCGGACGAGAAGTAGCCGCCCTTCCAGCCCCAATAGGTCCAGCAGCCGGCGAGGCGGTCGAACACCTGCTTGGCCGAGAGTTCGCTGACGAAGCGCTCGTTCTCGGGCAGGGCGGCCAGCGCCTCGGTGTCGGGCACCGAGCGCCACAGCCAGGAGGGCACGGTCTCTTCCTCGACCTTCTTCAGGCGCGCGGCGACGCCGGCCTTGCGGAAATACTTCTGCGCCAGCACGTCGGAGGCGACCTGCGACCAGAACTGCGGGCACCTCGACGTTTTCCAGCCGGAACACGATCGAGCCGTCGGGATTGCGGATCTCCGATGTCGTCAATCTGAAATCAATCCCGGCGTAGGGTGACTGGCCGGCCGTGGTGTTGCGCCGTTCGATTCGCATAGGTCGTGCCCCGTCTCTTATTTGACCGGACCGCTGTGCCGCGGCGCCGGATGTTATTCCTTGAGCGGACCTCCCGGACCATGGCTGCCTTCAGCAACCCTGATCCCTTGATCCGCAGCTCAACCGGTGAACCCGGCCTGTTTCTCTCGGCGGCGAGCCGGATGCGCGCATCGACCCTCCGACGTGTCGCACTTCATGCAGGTCCGTCCCGACCGCGGCATCCAGGCCACAATTCAACGCCCCAACGCTCTTCAAACCTGGGCCTATTCCGGCCCGTTTTTCTGCGCCCCAGAACCCCCGAAATCCGAAGGGCAGACAAGCCCTTCACCCGCTGCCTCAACCGGCTGGCGGAGTGGTCGTTTCGGAACCCTTTTGGGAGTGACCGGCGGGACCCAAAACACACTCGCGCCGAACAGATCGAAAACTAGGCCAACTCCGTTGCGCCCGTCAAGAACTAGTACGAGTTCCTGAATCAAATACTAAATATGGTGGAAAGAGGGGGATAACAGGGGGCAATGCCGCGCCTGTGATGGACGCAAGTATCAGTGAGTCCTCAGGGATTCCCAAGCGAAAAAAATTGTTTGGCGGGGCCTATAATTCAAGCTGCACCCGCTGTTCACAGGGCAACTATTTATTCGCCGGAAAGCCGGGATTGCACTTTGGAGACTCACGTAGGGCTACGGAGAGTTCCGGGCAGGCATGCCCGGCGCGCGCGATGGTCGCGAGGCCCGAAATAGCGGCCAAAGTCGTGTCCGGATTCTCCCGCAATTCTCGGCCGGTACCCCATGACAGACCCGAACCCTCCCGAGCGCGCGTGCGCGCATCGCCCCCGCCGGCCTGATGTTCCTCGCCATCACCTCGGTCGGCTGGGGCTTCAATTGGCCGGTGACCAAATACCTGCTCGGCGAATTGCCGCCGCTGACCCTGCGCGGCGTCACCGGCGTGATCGGGGCGGGGCTGCTGGCCGCGCTGGCGCTGGCGACGGGGCCAGAGCCTGCGGGTCGACCGCGCGCTGTGGCCGCGGCTGATGCTGGCGGCGCTGCTCAACGTCACCGGCTGGATGGTGCTGATGGGGCTGGCGCTGCTCTGGCTGCCGGCCAGCGAGGCCGCGCTGATCGCCTACACCATGCCGGTCTGGGCCTCGCTGCTGGCCTGGCCGGTGCTCGGCGAGCGGCCGACCTGGCTGCGCACGATCTCGCTGGTGATGGCGTTCGCGGGCCTTGCCGTGATCATGGGCGGCAACGGCTTTTCGGCCGCGGCCGCAAAACTGCCGGGCATCCTGATGGCGCTCGGCGGCTCGATCGGCTTTGCGCTCGGCACCGTGCTCGCCAAAAAGACTGCCGCTGCAGATGGCCGCCGATCCCGGCCGCGGCCTGGCAGATCGGGCTCGGCTGTTTGCCGGTCGCGATCGTCGGCCTTGCTGATCGAGACCACGCATCTCGACAAGCGTCAGCCGCTCGGCTGGTGGCTGCTGATCTATTCGATCGTGATCCAGTTCTGCATCGCCTATGTCAGCTGGTTTGCAGCGCTGGCGCGGCTGCCGGCCTCGGTGGCCGCGATCGGCACCATGGCGGTGCCGGTGATCGGCGTGGTCGCCTCCGCGATGGCGCTGCACGAGCCGCTCGGGCCGATCCAGATCGTGGCGCTGTTGTTCACGCTGGCCGGCGTGGTGCTGGCGACGCGGTCGTAGGCAGCGGTCATGTATTGTCACTCGATCTGTGCATGGGGTTGTTTTCGCAGATTTGTTTCGCTGCCGTGCTCAGCCACCCAGCGCCTGGCGCACCATCTTCGCCAGTTGCGACTTGCGATAGGGCTTGCTCAGCAGCAGCACGCCGGGGTCGAGCCGGCCCTGGTGCACGATCGCGTTGTCGGTATAGCCCGACGTATACAGCACCTTGAGGCCGGGCCGGCGCCTTGCCATCTCGTCGGCGAGCTGCCGGCCGGTCATGCCTCCGGGCAGGATGACGTCGGTGAACAGCAGGTCGAACGTCTGCGCCATTGGCCAGCGCGACTAGCGCAGTCGGGCCGTCGGCGGCGTCGATGGTCTTGTAGCCGAGGCTGCTGCAACTGCGTGGTGACGAAGTTGCGCACCAGATCATCGTCCTCCACCACCAGAATGGTCTCGCTGCCGCCGGCCGGCGCGGCTGACGCGGCAATGGCGGTCTCCGCCTGTCCGCGCGCCGGCGGCAGATACAGCTTGATCGTGGTGCCGTGGCCTTCCTCGCTGTAGATCCTGATGTGGCCGCCGGACTGCTTGACGAAGCCGTAGACCATGCTCATGCCGAGGCCGGAGCCCTTGCCGACTTCCTTGGTGGTGAAGAACGGCTCGAACACCTTGTCCTGCACCTCCTTGGACATGCCGGTACCGGTGTCGCTGACCGCGAGCATCACGTAGGGCCCCGGCAGCACGTCCGGGATTGGCCGCGCATAGGCCTCGTCGAGCACGACGTTGCGGGTCTCGAGCAACAGCTTGCCGCCTTCGGGCATGGCGTCGCGGGCGTTGATCGCCATGTTGAGCAGCGAATTGGCAAGCTGCGAGGCGTCGATATGGGCGGCTGCGACCTCCGGTTCCAGGATCGAGTTCGATCTCGATCTGCTCGCCCAGCGTCGGGCGCAGCAGTTTGGCGATATCGAGCACGGTGCCGTTGACGTCGACATTGCGCGGATGCAGCGGCTGGCGGCGCGCAAACGCCAGCAGATGCTGGATCAGCTCGCTGCAGCGTTCGGCCGCCTGACATCGATCAGTTCGGCGGTCTTCTTCAGATGGGGGCGGTCGGCCAAGCCGGCGACCAGCGTTTCGGTGGTGCCGGTGATCACGGTCAGCATGTTGTTGAAGTCGTGGGCGACGCCGCCGGTGAGCTTGCCGATGGCATCGAGCTTTTGCGATTGCTGCAGCTTGCGCTCGGTGTCGCGCCAGGCGGTAACGTCGTGATAGACCAGCGCCGCACCGCTGATGGCGCCCGCAGCGTTGCGCAGCGGACGGCCGGAGACCACGAGATGCTGCACCGGGTGGCCGTCGGTCGGCCGGAGGACGATTTCCTGCTCGTCGAACGGCTCGCCGCGCAGCACCTGCGCGGAGGGCATTTCGCGCGCCGTCAACCGGGTCACGCCGTCGGCGCGGTAGCCGACGCTCAGCTTCTGGATATCGCGGACCGACGCGCCTTCCTGGTGTCGAAGCAGTTTTCGGGCGGCGGCGTTCGAGAGCAGCACGCGGCCCTTGGCGTCGAGCACGAGCAACGCCTTCCGCCACGCTGTTGAAGGTGTTCTGGATCACCTCGGTGGAATGCCGCAGATCCTCATGGGCCTTGACCAGATGTTCGGTCCGCTCGGCGACCGCGGCCTCCAGGGCCTCGTTGGTGGCTTTGGTTGCGGTCAGCGAATCCTGCAATTCGCGGCTGGACCGGCTGGCCGAGCGCGTCAGCACGGTGGCCAGCAACAGGATCAGCGCCACGCCGGCCAGATCGATCGCCAGCAGGAAGCGCCCGCTGGTGTCGGACGCCGCGCGGCGCTGCGTCAGCAGCCGGCGTTCCTCCGCCGTGACCTTTTGCAGATTGGCGGTGATCTCGTCCGTCACGGTGCGGCCTTCGGGCCTTGCCATCAGTGCCGCTATCCCGGCCTGATCGCCGGCGGCATGAAGCCGGATCAACTCGGTGCTGACGGCGATCTGACGGGCCACCAGCGCGCGCGTCTCGTCGAGCAATTGGGTTTCGACGGCGGTCGTGACGGTTCCGATCAGGTCATCGAAGGCGGCCACGAACGCCGCGCTGGCCTCGCGGTGTTCCCTGACGAAATCCGGATCGCCGCTGACCGCAAAGCCGCGCGCGGAACTTTCGGCGCTGCGCAGCAGCGGCCGCATGTCCGAGATCTTCTTCAGCACCTCGAGCGCGTGGTCGACGGAGGCCGTATCCGACCGCGACTTGAGATCCAGACCGATCGAGGCAGCGCCAATGAGAAGCAGGATCGCGAGGCCGGTTCCAAGGATGGTACGCTGCGAAGGCATTCACGCTTTTTAGTTCAGTTTTTCGAGATGCGCTCGGACTTTGTTGTTTTGGTTAGGCATTCGTTCACGGTGGTCAACAGCGCATTCGGCGTGAACGGCTTGCGCAGACAGCATGTCGCCCCGAGTTCGATGGTCATGCGCAGGAAATCCGGCGCGCGTTCGGTATTGGCGAAGGCATAACCGGACATCGCAATGATCGGGATTTCGGGCATGCGCTCGTGGAACATCCGGATCGATTCGAAGCCGCGCATATGCGGCATGAAGACGTCGATCAGCATCACGTCGAAATCGGACGATTCGAGTGCCCGCATCCCGGCTTCGCCGCCGTCCGCAACGGTGACCTCAAAACCCTGGCGCTGGAGACACACCTCGATGGCGACGCACACCATCGGGTCGTCATCGACCACGAGAACGCGCGGCACGATGATTCCTTTTGCTCGGGCCGCGGCCGAAGCAACTCGCATGACCCGTCGCGTCGATTAAGGCGGAAGGCGGCTGGAACGTCTGTATGGTAGGGTGCATAAGAATTGCATGGCGGCGAATTCCGCTGGTTTATGTCAGAACAAGGACAAATGCGTCCTTCACCCCGGAACTGATCCCGCCATGCCTCTTGCTCGCCCCGCGGGTCGTCCCCGGATGTCGCCGCTCGGCCTCGTCTTCCTCGTGATCGCGTCGGTCGGGTGGGGGCTCAACTTCCCGATCATGAAACATCTGCTGACCGAGTGGCCGCCGCTGTCATCGCGCGGACTGTGCGGGCTCGTCGGCGCCGCCGCACTTGCGGGAATAGCGCTGGCGCGGGGCGAGCGGCTCCGTGTGCCGCGGCCGATGTGGCTGCGGTTGTGGCTGGTCTCGACGCTGGCGATCGGCGGCTGGACCGCGTTCATGGGACTGGCGCTATTGTGGCTCAGCGCCAGCGAGGCCGCGGTGCTCGGCATCTCGATCCCGGTCTGGGTGGCGTTTTTGGCGTGGCCGATCCTCGGCGAACGGCTGTCGCTGCTCCGCGCACTCGCATTGGCGGTCTCGCTGGTTGGTATCGCCGTGCTGATCGGCGGCAATGGCATCGAGGCCAGCGTCGAAAAACTGCCGGGAATTTTATGCGCGCTGGCGGGTGCGGTGTGTGTCGGGCTCGGCACCGTCCTGACCAAGCACTTTCCGCTGGCGATGCCGCCGCTGCCGCTGGCGGCCTGGCAGGTCGGCCTCGGCTGCCTGCCGGTCGCGATCACAGGCCTCGTGATCGAGCATCCGCAATTGACGGCGCTGTCGGGAATCGGCTGGGCGTCGATGATCTACATGACGCTGATCCAGTTTTGCCTGTGTTACGTCTGCTGGTTCGCAGCGTTGGGGCGGCTGCCGGCGGCGACCGCCTCGATCGGCACCTTGCTGGTGCCGGTGGTCGGCGTGCTCGCGGCGGCGGCGATGCTGCATGAGCCGCTTGGTTTGCGCGAAATTGCAGCGCTCGTGATCACGCTCGGTGGTGTCGCGGTGGCGCTGCGATCATGAAAAGAGCGGCGCATCGAAATGCGCCGCTCTCCAAACTCAAGCGTCTTGCAGGCGGTTACGGGCAGGGATGCCGAAAACCGTCATTGCCGAGATAGGTTCCTGTCCGCGGATCGTAGGAGCGGTAGGTCTGCATGCAGTAGGCGACGGAATCATCGCCGCCGGGCGCGGGGGCCACTGCCACCACGCCGTCTTCGGCATAGCTGTCGTCGTAATAGGCCGGTGCCGACGGATAATAGCCTGGTCCCGGCGCGTAGTAGCCCGGACCGCCGTAATAGCCTTGCGAGGCGATTGCGCCGCCGACGATCGCACCGGCCACGGCGCCCGGAATGAAACCACCGCCGCCACCGTGACGGTAATATCCGCCACCGCCACCATATCCGCCGCCGCGGTAGACGCCACCGCCGCCACCGCCGCCACTAAAGCGCGGGCCGGGCGCGCCGCCGCCAACATGTACGCCACCACCGCCGCGATTGAAGTGTGGGGCCGGCGCGCCGCCACCAACGCCACGAACAGCGCCGCCCGGCCGCGAGGTCTCCTTGAGGCCTTGGGCAAAGCTCGAACTCGGCATTACCATCGGCGCAACGAGCGCGATGGCCGCGGCGGTACTCAAAACCTTCAGATTGATCATTATCGGCTCCATCTCGGGGATTACAGGTCCAACCATTTCAGGAGGCGGACGTTCCCGAGCCCGCGCACGAAGTGTGCGCAGCGTTCAAACTGCCAGATCGGAACTGTATGCGGCATGAACAGACCGCGCTGATTTCGCCGCAATTGCCGAACCCGGCTGGACAATTCGCCGCGCCGATGGCATCAGGGCATAACGTATTCTCGAACCGGCATAGCCCTGATGAAGCAGTTTCTGCTGAAGTTTTTCACCTGGTGGAGCGGCCAGACTTTTGGCACGCAATTGTGGACGTGGCGGTTTGGCGAACGCGTCGGCCAGGACGAGCAGGGCAATACCTACTATCGCACCAAGGGCGGCAAGATCGATCCGACGCTCGGCTTCCAGCGCCGCTGGGTGGTCTATAACGGCTATGCCGAAGCGACCAAGGTGCCGCCGTCATGGCATGGCTGGCTGCACCACACCGTCGACGTCGCGCCGACCGAAGAGAACTACGTCCCGCGCGAGTGGGAAAAGCCGCATGTCCCGAACATGACCGGCACGCCATCCGCCTATCGTCCGTCCGGCTCGACGCTGGCGAGCGGCCGCCGGCCCAAGGCCACCGGCGATTACCAGGCCTGGACGCCGGGTAGCTGAGCCGAGCGGCGCATGGGCCACGAATACGGATCGGCCATTCAAAAGCGTCAGGCCCCGTGATGAAGCGAGAGCGAGCGGCTAATTAGCGGCTCGCTTGCATGCGATCACCGTTCACCGACAGCTTCGCCAGTTCGTGCTTCGAATAGAGGTCGACCCATCGGACATCGCGGGCGCGCGCGTTGTGCCCCGTCGTTTGGCGGTCCTCACCTGCCGCGGCATGCGCTCACGCTGGCCGGATCACGCGGACGATCCAGATCAGCAAGACCGCGCCAATAAAGCCGGAAATCAGGTAGCCGACCCATCCCCCGAGGCTGATTCCGAAGTAACTCAAAATAGCGCTGGCAATCGCCGCACCGACGATGCCGAGCACGATATTCATGATCATTCCCATGTTGCTCTTCATGAATTGCTCTGCCAGCCAGCCCGCGATTCCACCGACGACGATGGCTGTGATCCAGCCCACTCCAGCGTCTCCCATCGCTTTTCTCCTCGAAATGGCGCACGTTACGGCTACCTATGTGCGGCGCGATGGCGGCGACACGTTGATTTACATCAACGCGAGGATCGCACGCCGACAAACCACTCGGTGCGGGGCGGTCCCTTGTGATGAAGCGGGCATATTGATCAGGCGCGCCAACGTCGGAAATTGACGCTCAACGAACATCGGACATTCGCTCGACGACCGGTCCTTGTAGCAGATTGATCGTCTTAATCCCGGAACCGTTGCACCATGACCAAATCTCAAAACCCGGCATGGACCAAGGCAAGCCGATTCCGCGGTTCCCTCGACGATGCGGTCATCATCCCGCTTGTTGTTGCTGGCCTCGTTGCCAACAAGGCCTTGCATCTTGTTTTTTCGACCCTGATGCGGCTGCTCGACTATGCTTTTCCTTTCGCGGTGCAGATTGCCTGGCTTCCGCTGTTCGCGGTTAAGGTTCTGGGTAATGTCATCGTTACTGTCATAAGCGGCGCGGTGCGCGTGCTTCCTGTTTCCGAGACCAGGCGTCGAACGTGGAGCCGATCGATCCGCCGGAACTGGTCGCGGCTCCGGCGCAGGATGAGCTATCGGGTGTTCGAACAGGCCGTGCATGATGCCTTTGAGAACGGCATGGCGTGGGTGTTCCGACGATGTCGGCATCTCTCGCCGAACGCCGCATTGCTCGTGATCCTGGGCGCGGTGCTTTGGTTCCCGATTTCCTTCGGGGCCGCGACGGTGATGCACGCGATCTTGTTTGCCAAGCTCACATCGTGGCCGGCCTGGACACAACTGTTGCATCCGCTGGCGACGGTCATTGCCAAGAGCAAACTCCTGGTACTGCCGGTATACCCGGCGGCCTGGCCGCAGGCCAAAAGGAGTTCGTTTGTTCGGTTCGCGGCCAAAAGCTACGAAACTTTCAAGCGCCTCCATGTCATCGGAAAACTCGGTTTTCGCTATCGGCAGGCGGATGCAGCCGGCATTGCGGCGGTTGAGAAGCTCAGGGCGACGGCCGGTTTTGCAGCGGTGCTGATCTTGCTGCGCGAGGCGCATGTCGCCGAACATATCGGCGCGAAAAACCCACACAGAAATTGCGTTCCTTCTTCTCGCGATGGTCGATCAAATTCTCGGCCGAATACTATGAGGCGCAGGAGCAGCAAGCCTTGGATATCAAGTCCCTGGGTATCAAGCCCCAGGGTATCAGGGAGCACTGAGGCTGGGAAATCCTGGGTCGCGGAATCGAATATGGACCAAGCGCAACCGGGTGGCGGATCGCCTCACATCTTCTTGAAAAGCCGATTCTGGCGCCTTGCGCCGTCATATACGTGTATCTACACTCAAATAATGGCGCGCATCGAATCCGACACCAATGATTACATGGCCGCCGCCGGCTGCTTCTGCCTGGCGTCGCGGCAGGCGGCGCGCAGGATCACCCGGCTGTACAATTCCTGCATGCAGGAATCCGGAATCCGCGCCACCCAGTTCACGATCCTGTCGCAATTGATGCTGCGCGGTGAAATGCCGGTCGGCAAGCTTGCCGGCTTTTTGGGAATGGAGCGCACCACGCTGACGCGCAATCTGGCGCTGCTCGAAGCCGAGAGATGGATTTCCATCAAGCCCGGTGACGATCCGCGCGCCCGCATGATCGCGATCACCGCGCCGGGGCGGGGCATGGTGCGACGCGCTTTTCCATTCTGGTCGACGGCGCAGGCCCAGGCCGGCAAGCTGCTCGGCGCCGACGGTCAGGCTGCGCTGAAAGTGCTGGGTTCTCGAAATCTCGGGTGAGCGGGGCCGGGCGTTTCGCCCGGACAATTCGCTGACTCCGATATGTGTAACTACACTGAATGGGAGACGTCCGATGCTCGAACTGATTGGGACCACCGTCTTGACCGCGGCGATTGCCGTGATTTTGAACGCCACTATCACGACGATGCCGCTGACGCCGGCGCAGAAGCTCGCCAGCGTATCGATCGCCGGACTTTGGATCGGCTTTGCCATCGCGCTGGCGACGACCGGTATCTATGCGGCGGCGGCAACACCGGTGCCGGTGGTCGGCATCATGGTGGTGCTGCCGTTGATCATGACCGGCGTGGCGGCGTTGCTGTCCGCTGGCGTACGCGAAACCTTGCTGGCGTTGCCGGTTCCACTTTTGCTCGGTCTCAACGCCCTTCGCATCCTGCCGGGTGCCTTCATCCTGTTGCTGGCGTCGCAGGGAAAATTGAGCGGACCATTTCCGCAATCGGCAGGATGGGGCGATATCATTGTCGGTGTCATTGCGGTTCCGCTGATGCTGACCCCACTGCGTAGCTTTGCCGGCAGTCGCGGCGCGCTGCTGGCGTGGAACATTCTCGGCACGCTTGACCTTCTTGAGGCGGTAGCGCTCGGCGTGCTGTCGGCGCCGGGATCGCCGCTACAGATCTATGGCGGTACGGTTGGCTCGACCGCGATGTGGTCGCTGCCATGGTCGACCATCCCGACGCTTCTGGTGCCGTTCTACTTCGTCACTCACGGCATCATCTTTGCTCGGTTGCTGCAGGGCGAACGCCGGACGGACGGATTTGCTGCGTCGCAAGCGGGCCTGTGAATATCGGGAACAGTGGGGACTTCGCTTGAGGCACGCTTGCGCGTTTCCCTGTTTCGCCGTTCAATCAAGCCATCTTACGGAGATGGGAGACCATCGCGTACGGTTCGGGCTCCAGTTCGCGACTGTCCCGGATAAGCAGCGGCCCCCGATCAGGATACGGCTGGGAGATAGGCCCCCGGTGCAGAGGTTCTGAGATCGCCCGTGAAATGTGGCGCCGCCGTGAGACAGGAAAGGCCGTCTGGGCAACCAGGCGGCCTTTTTCTGTTGTCGCGTGCTCTCGCGATGGCAAGCCTCGCGTTACGTTAGCCGCGCCGCAGCGCGGGCGACGGCCTCGCTGCGGCGCTGCTGAAAGGGCGCGATCCGTTCCTTCATCAGCGATAATACTTCCACAGGAGCGGTGTCCGGCGAGCCCGCGTTGAAGGGCGGCGCCGGGTTGTATTCGAGCCGCAGCTGGATCGCCTCCGCGGTGCGGCGGTCGACGAGCTGCTCCACCAGCGTCAGCGCGAAATCGATGCCTGCGGTGACGCCGCCGCCGGTGACGCGGTTGCGGTCGACGCAGACGCGGGTCTTGGTCGGTATCGCGCCGAGCGGCGCCAGATTGTCCATCGCCGACCAGTGCGTGGTCGCCCGATAGCCTTTCAGGAGGCCGGCCGCACCGAGCACCAGCGATCCCGTGCAGACCGAGGTGACATATTTGGCGCCTTCGGCCTGCTTGCGCAGGAAGGCCAGCATCTCTTCGTCGTTGACCATCGCATCGATGCCGAAGCCGCCGGGGACGCAGATGACGTCGAGCTGCGGGCAATCGGCAAAGCTGATGGTGGGTGTCAGCATCAGCACCGAGTCGGTCGGCACCGGCTCGATCCGCTTCCAGATCAGATGCACCTGCGCATCGGGAATGCTGGAAAACACCTGCAACGGGCCAGTGAAATCAAGCTGGGTTACGCGCGGAAACAGCACAAGACCGATCTGAAGCGGCGCGGACATGAGGACCTCCTGATTTCACTTGACCCGAACATCCTCTCATGATGGCCTCGTGTCAGGAATGCCAAATATCCCTCGTTTTGAGACACGGACGCAAAATGATTGGCGTATTGATCTTTCCCGACTTTCAGTTGCTCGACGCCGCAGGCCCGATATCGGCGTTCGAGATCGCCGCGCGTGTTGCCGGTGCGCCGCTCGCGATCAAGACGTTGGCGGTGACGCCGGGGCCGGTGCGCAGCTCGTCAGGTGCGGAGATGCTGGCGCGGGGTGTGAGACCTTCCGGCGCCATCACCACCTTGATCGTGGCAGGCGGCGAGGGCTCCCGCGCCGCGGCGGCGTGTCCGAAGACGCTGGCCTTCGTGCGTGCGATGGCCAGGCGTGGCATTCGCATTGCCAGTGTTTGTTCCGGTGCCTTTATCCTCGCCGAGGCCGGCTTGCTGGATGGCCGCCGCGCCACCACCCATTGGCAACGCACCAGGCAGCTCATGGCGGCCTATCCCAAAGTGAAGCTCGAGGCCGACCAGATTTACACGCGCGACGGCAATATCTGGACGTCCGCCGGCATTACCGCAGGCATCGATCTTTCGCTGGCGATGATCGCCGAGGACTATAGCGACGATATCGCGCAACAAACCGCAAAGCAGCTCGTGCTCTATCACCGCCGCAGCGGCGGCCAGTCGCAATTCTCTTCGCTCCTGGAATTGAAGACGCCGACCGGCCGCTTCGGGCCGCTGCTGGGCTGGGTGCGCGAACATCTCGACGCGCCGCTCACGGTCGAGGACATGGCCGAACAGGCCGGCATGAGTTCGCGGCATTTCACCCGCGCCTTCATCGCCGAAACCGGCACCACGCCGTCGAAGGCGGTGGAGCGGTTACGGATCGAGGTGGCGCGGCAGCGCGTGCAGTCGTCCAGCGAGGCGATCGAGCGGGTGGCCGAAGTCACCGGCTTTCGCGATCCGGAGCGGATGCGCCGCGCCTTCATCCGCGCCTTCGGCCAGCCCCCGCAATCGCTGCGCCGCGCGGCAAGGGCGGGGTAGTCGAGGCGTCATTCCCGGGAAAAGAATGCCGTGCTCCGTAACGCGGATCATACTTTTTCAGTGAACGCCAACTCGATCAGGCGAGCCTTCTTCAGCATTGCTTCGCGACAGTTCTTTTGCAGACTGTCCATGCCCTTTTGATCGCAGCCGCTGAGAACGTCGTTGCAATCATCGAATATCTTGACGAGTGCGCGATCAGAGCAACTTGCTCGAAGTCGGTTGAGTTTTGACCGCAAGGCAGCGACGTCCAACCGCGGCAGTTCGCCGGACTCAACCGCTCGCGGAGTGACCATCTTCCAGCGATCGCCTTTCTTGAGCTGATCCGGCTGCTCGTCAAAATCGATAATGCGATTGATCAGGTTGCTCTCGTTTTCGACGTGATGGCAGAGATCGGCAACGTGTTCCAGGAAGCCGATGATGGCTGATACCTGCTGTGGCGACCACAATTCGGACCAGTCCCCATAGGCCTTCTTCATCTCTTCGTGCCCCTCCAGCATGGCCATGTAGATCGACCAGCAGGACAACAGCATGTCATCGTCCGATTCCGCTTCCCTTCCAACCGTGCTCCAGTCCGCGAACGAATTGCAAATCAGGCTGGTGCCGTGTTCGATATCACGGAACGCAACCCGCCGTGCGGGACGCCATTTGCGTGTCGTTTCCCAGGCGACCCAGCGCGCCGTCAGTGGAGCCACCAGCAGCGCAGACGCCGTCGCTCCCAGAAGGGACTGGAAAACGCTCCTGAAAATATCCCTGGAAAACCAGACCGGTGAATGGGGGTCGTGAATGACGCTAATGATCCAATCCAGCATTGCACTTCTCAAAATTCCAGGATTATCCAACGCACAACACGCGCAGTTTGGCGGTCTTTAAGCCCGGCCAAACTTACTTGGCAACAGTTGCGGCGAAGGCATGCGCGGCTGCTGCCGGCGCAATGATGGTTGGTGGGAGCCCATGATCGATGCCGCCCGGAGCGATGGCAAGGCAATCCATTACCCGGTCATCGCAAGGATTGCGTAGATAATCGACGGAGAATTCGCCGTGTGCTACGGCGAAGGCTTCGAGATGAAAATCTCGACGCGCGACGATAGCTACTGCTTCATCGCGCCTTCCATTCTTGCCGGAGTTTTGGGAGCGTGCCGAATCAGAGCGCCCCGTTCAAAGTCGGTCGGGACCGCAGATCATGCCAGGGCCCATACGGCCATGGCCACCAACGCCGAGGCCAACACGGCAGGAATCGCCGATCTCTTGGCCATCGCATATCTCGCGTCATCGGTTGGGTGGTCGGTCAGAGTAGCCAAATACGTCGCCCGGCGGCGTTGCGCCGTTCGCCTTATATTGGTGCTCCTGAAGGCTGCGTCGATCCGTTTATTGTTCACAGATGGCTCCCAGTGTCTGATGGGGCGATCCTGATTGGCGATTGTTTCAAGCCGTCTTCGTCATCCCGGAAAACAGTTTCGTCGGTCTCACGTTTGGTTTCATTAGAGCGTGGGCGCCATCGAATTCATCGGAAATGGAAAAACCGACCATTGACCGGGATTGGGCCGTCTAGCGCCGGAAATCCAGGCGCCCCTCGGGAAACCGGCCGTCTATTCTTTGGTCGTTGACGATTTTGCCGACCCAGGGACGTGTGATCGCAGGGCTGGTCAGATTGATATATTTTCCGACCAGCTGCCGGCCTTCGCGCCTTGCCTCGATCAGGCCTTTGCGCGCGCCGGAATCCCAGTCGAAGTAGAGATAGAGCCGGTCTCCCGCGACTTCTCGCTTCGCCTCGGCCCTGCTTCCATTTGTCGGCGGTATCGCCTGCAATCGTCGGATCCGCGCCGCCGTTCCAGCGGCTCGACCAGTTGCCTTCGATCGTTTCGGGTTGGCCGGCGCCTTTCGCCGTACCCCACGCTGCCGCATTCACATCGTCGGCGGCGCCGTCGAGCGTAGCGGTGCCGGCGAACTGCATGACGTCAGCGCCATCGGGATCGGGGACGTCGATGACGCCGAATGGGTTTCGCTTGGTCTGGTTGTCCGAATTCATTGAAGGCTCCAATTGCAATGACGATGCCTTGCGCTGACAGGCGCAGGTTCGCCGTCTCATGTGCGCAGATTTGCAATTTGGATGCGCCGGCGACACCCGATTCCCGGGAGCATGTGCCATCGAGTCAGCCCGCAACATCGACGTCGGGATGCCAGCGCGTCGCAACGTTGTTCCAGCAAACCCAATGACTTAGGCGACCGCACGAGCCATTCGGGTCGTCGACGCCTGACCGACTTCACTCCAGATCGGTCGATCAGCGCATCGCGACGGAAGTGACCGAGGCGATCATCGATCCGCGAACCCGACGCCTTCATGCCAGATAGCCCCAAGCAGGCCGCTGCTTCAGCGCGCGCGGTGAGCGGGATATTGTCGAACACGCCGGTCTCGCGGGTCCAGCACCGATGGCCAGAGGCAGCGGGAAGTTTCTCGGCAGGCAACTCCAGCGCGCGCGGCGATCAGCGCCACAGGAAGACCGTCACTTGAGGATCACCGGCATCACCGACCAGTCCGGGATCGCCAGCCAGCATCAGCACGGTGACGACGGCGACCGCGCGCCGAACCAGTATTGGTTCATCAGCGCGGGAAATTTCAGGTTACGGTCACCTGGGCGCCGAGCAGCGATGAAAATGAACAGGCGCAGGATGAACGCGGTGGTCAGGATCGAATTCGTCAAGCTTTTGCGCTTCGCCGTCTTCACGATCTTGAAGCCGAAGGTTTCGCTGCTGTTGCCGAGCATGATGCCGGCAACACGAAGACCGCCATGAAGCCAGCGGAATGTAGCTCCGTCGGCGGCGAAATAGGCGCCGATCACGGCGACCAGCGTCACGACGGGTGGTTCTCCGCGAGGAACGCCGGATCTTCGGCATGCGCGATCGACGAGGGCGGCGAGATAGCCGAGCACGGACTGCCCGGCGACGATGCCGATCGCGCAACGTGTTACGAGATCGAGCAGCGAGGCCGCGAGCGAGAATGTCGCGGCTGCCGGTCGCACGACCACCAGGATGCCGAAGGTGATGATCGCCCTTCCGTCGTCGTTGAACGCGGACTTGCTCATCACGGTCTGCGCTCACGCGAAATGCCGCGATACTTATCTGACGGAAGATCGGCACCAGCGTCGCCGGATCGGTCGAAGCCAGCGTCGCGCCGAGCAGCAGCGCCATCATGGGGACAAGCCGACGGATGCAGTGCGCGGCTTGAATCCCGGTGATGGTCAGCGGTGATGACGACGCCGACGGTCGCGATCACCACGATGGTGATCCAGACCTGCTTCAGCACATTGAGCCGCAGCGATGCGCCGCCGTCGAACAGGATGTAGCTCGCACCGAACAGCAGAATGATCTGGTTGAGCGCCGAACATCCGCATTGATGTCGATGAGGCCCAGCGCCTGCGGTCCGATGGCGATGCCGGCGAGTAGAAACACCGCGACATCAGGGATGCGGATTTTCTTCGCGATCAGGCTCGCCAGTGTGCCGATCGCAAGCGATCAGCCCGCACGACAACAGCGTGCGTTTTGCGATCTCGATGGAGGCGGAGGTTTCCAAGCTAGTTCAGCGCCTTCAGCCAGCTCGCGATCTCGCTCGCTGCGACATCGGCCTGCGGCAGCAGCTTGCCCATGGTGAAGAAGCCGTGGAACTGGCCGGGAAAATGCTTGTAGGCGACGGGCACGCCGGCGTCCTTCAGCCGTTTGGCGTATTCGTCGCCTTCGTCGCGCAGGGGGTCGGCGCCGGCGGTCAGCACATAGGCCGGCGGCAATCCGGCCAATGCTTTGGCGCGCGCGGGCGAGGCCCACCAATTATCGACATCGGCGGGGCCGTTGAGATAGTGGTTGCAGAACCACTTGATGACGGAATGCGTCAAGAGAATGCTGGTCTCGGGCTCGCTATGCGAGGGAGTGTTCATCGCAAAATCGGTGGCGGGATAGATCAGCAATTGACCGGCGAGCTTTGGGCCGTCGCCGTCGCGCGCCGCAAGCGCCACCACGGCGGCGAGATTGCCGCCGGCGCTGTCGCCGCCGACGGTCAGTCGCGCAGCATCGATGCCGAGTTGCTTTCGCGTTCGCTGCGATCCATTTCACAGCCGCGATCGCGTCGTCGACGGCGGCGGGGAATTTGTGTTCGGGGGCGAGGCGGTAGTCGATCGAGATCACGATCAGTTCGCCCTCATGCGCGAGCTTGCGGCAGACCACGTCATGGGAATTGAGATCGCCGATCACCCAGCCGCCGCCATGGTAAAACACCAGGCAGGGCGCGAGGCCATCGCTCTTGCGCAATGTCTTCGGCGTGTAGATTCGCGCCGGGATCGCGCCATGGGGGGCGGGGATCGACAGCGGTTTTGCGGATTCCAGTTCCGGCGGCTCGGGATTGGCGACGGGGCGGGCGGCCAGATACATTTCGCGCGCCTTCAGATGTCCCACCGTCTCATAGGGCGGGCGTCCGGCTTCCTGGAACGCCTTGTAGACGGCGGCGGCATCGGGATCGAGAACGACGGGCATCGATGAAAACCTCAGACGTTAGTTGTTGTCATTCCGGGATGGTCCGAAGGACCAGACCGCAGATGTGCAATAGCACATCGGGAATCCCGAGATTCCGGGTTCGATGCTTCGCATCGCCCCGGAATGACGAACACTAGGCGGCAGTCCTGCCGCCGTCGACGGTGTAGGCGGAGCCGGAGACGTAGCTCGCCTCGTCGGAGGCGAGGAAAGCGACGATGGATGCGACTTCGGAGGCGTGTCCGAGCCGCCGCGCCGGAATCCGCTCGACCATCTTCTCGAGCGGCGGCGGGGCGTTGCCGCCATTGCGACCCTGGAAGATCGCGCTGAGCATCCGGCTGTCGATCAGGCCGGGGCAGACGCAATTGACGCGCACGCCGGTGCCGGTGCATTCCCAGGCCGCACTCTTGGTCAGCCCGATCACCGCGTGCTTGCTGGCGCTGTAGACCGCAATATGCGGCGATCCCATCAGGCCGGCGATCGAGGCGGTGTTGATGATGCTGCCCTTGTTCTGCTTCAGCATCACCGGCAGCACATATTTCATGCCGAGGAAGACGCCGACCACGTTGACGTCGAGCACCCGGCGAAAACTTTCCAGCGAATATTCCGGGATCGGCTTGATGTCGCCCTCGATGCCGGCATTGTTGTAGAAGGCGTCGATGGTGCCGAACCGGTCGACCGTGGCACGGACATAATCGGCGACTTCGTCTTCCTGGGTGACATCGGCGGCGATCGCGAGCGCCTCGGCGGAGGCCGGCAGCTCCTTGATGGCGGCCGCAAGATCGGCCTGCTTGCGGTCGACTGCGACAATCCGCGCACCCCGCTCGGCGAGCAGCTTGATGGTCGCGGATCCAATGATTCCGGCCGCACCGGTCACGACGGCGACCCGGCCGTCCAGGCGAATTCGATCGGGCATTGAGGGTTTCCTTCCGGCTTGTTCCGGTTATCCCGGATTTTGATGGTTTTGCGCGGACGAGACCCGCGCTGACGCGCATTGGCGCCACTATTTCATTTGCGGCCGGGACTGCCTAGTGGCCGGGAAGGGTGGCAAAGCCGCCCTTTCCCCGCCGTATTCACCGTGTTAACCGGAGGCCACGCAAGCGGCGGATATGTTTGTACTATGTCGCGAGCCCGATTCGCCTTTTAAAGCCGCGCGAGATGTTTCGAACCATTGCCCTGACTGGTTTTGCGGCGCTAGTGGCCGCCTCGACAATCTCGCTTGCGCCGCCCGCGCGCGCGCAGATCGGCAATATTTTTTCCGATCCGCCGCTGCGGCCGCCGGGCGCGATCCCGCGTGGCAATCAGCAACAGCAACAAGCGCCCGACGACGACGAGGAAGTGCCGGAGCTGCCGCGTGGCCGGCTGTTGCCGACCCCGAACCGTCCGCCGCCGGGGCAGGGCGTGCCGCCACCGGGCAGCGTGCAGGGCCAGCCCTTGGCGCCGCCGCCCGGTACCACCGTCGTGCCGCAGAACACCCAACCCGGGATCGCCGTTGCGCCGCCGCAGCCGGGCGGACCGCCCGCGCCTGGCGTTGCCAACGCGCCGCCATCGGCCACGCCGGGCCAGCGCCAGCCCAACCAGAAGGGCAGCGTGCCGCCGGCCTCCGCCAGCCTCCAGCCCGGCGACGAGGTGGTCTCCGAGCCGCCGGCGACCAAGATCACCAACAAGAAGGCGAGCTTCTCGGGGCTCGACAAGATCACCGGCCGCATCATCAATTTCGACGAGGATATCGGCGAGACCGTGCAGTTCGGCGCGCTGCGGGTGAAGACCAGCGCCTGCTACACCCGTCCGTCGACGGAAGCCGCCAACACCGACGCCTTTGTCGAGGTCGACGAGATCACGCTGCAGGGCGAGGTGAAACGGATTTTCACCGGCTGGATGTATGCCGCGAGCCCCGGCCTGCACGGCGTCGAGCATCCGGTCTACGATATCTGGCTGACCGACTGTAAAGGCCCGGACCAGACTATCGTCTCGGCGCAGCCCGATCTGCCGAAACCACCGCCGCCGCCGCCCGCCGCAAAACGTCCGCCGCCGCCGAAGCAGGCTGCACCGCGCCCGCCCGGGCCGCCGCCGCAACCGCAGTTCCAGCAGCAGCAACCGCCGCCACAGCCGCCGCCGCAACAGCAGCGGCCGGGTGGATTGTTCGGCGGGTTGTTCGGGAACTAGGCGCGCGCCGCGATGATCGCGAGCGCGTCCGCGCCGCTGACCGGGCAATCAGTCGGCAGTTTCAGAAAATCCGCAGGCTCGCCGGCGATTGCCTTGTCGAGCATGGTGCGGTAGCGGCGCCTTGAGACTTCCACCGCGCCAAAACTCTTCAGATGCTCGGTGACATATTGGGTGTCGAGCAACTCAAAGCCGCCTGAGATCAGCCGCGCCACCAGATGCACCAGCGCCACCTTGGAGGCGTCGCGCACCGTGTGGAACATGCTTTCGCCGAAGTAGGCGCGCCCAAGGCTGACGCCATACAGACCGCCGACCAGATCGTCGTTCTGCCAGACCTCGACACTGTGGCAATGCCCGAGCGCGTGCAGCCCGCTGTAGAGATCGCGGATCCGCTTGTTGATCCAGGTGTCATCGCGGCCGGTCTGCGGCGCCGCACATCCGGCCATGACAGCCTTGAAGGCGGTATCGACGGTGACCTTGAAGCTATCCGAGCGCACGGTACGGGCCAGCCGCGAGGCGATGCGGAAGCCATCGAGCGGGATGACGCCGCGCATCTCCGGCTCGACCCAGAACAGGGTCGGATCGTCGGCGCTTTCGGCCATCGGAAAGATGCCGCAGGCATAGGCGCGCAACAGCACCTCGGGCGTGATTTCGGAAGCGGCTGAATCGCGCGATGTCATCGGTCGAGGATAGCAGGACGCCGACGGCCTATGCTACGTTTTGCAAAAATGGCGGCGTCACCGGGGATACCGGGCCAGCAAAAGACGCCGACAAGGGGAAACATAAGGGGCAGGCGTGAAAATTACCTGGAAGACCGTTGCGCCGCTGGTGGTCTGGCTCGTGCTCTACCTCGTGCCGGTTCCGGCCGGTCTCAATGCCGATCAGTGGCATTATTTCGCGATATTTGCCGCCGTTATCACAGGTTTAATCCTGGAATCGATGCCGGTGGGGGCGGTCGGTCTGATCGGGCTGACGGTCGCCGGCGTCATGGGCTATGTCGAGCACGACCCCAACAAATCATTGCGCTGGATGCTGGGCGGCTTTGCCGAAAGCACGGTGTGGCTGATCGTCGGCGCCTTCGTGTTCTCGATCGGCTACCGCAAGAGCGGGCTTGGCCGCCGGCTTGCGCTGCTGCTGGTGCACGGCCTCGGCCGCCGCACCATTGGCCTTGGCTATGCGGTAGCGTTTTCCGACCTCGTGCTGGCGCCCGCAACGCCCTCCAATACCGCGCGCTCCGGTGGCACCGTCTATCCGATCGTCAGCAACATCCCGCGCATCTATGGCTCCGAACCCGGGCCCACCGCCGGCAAGATCGGCACCTATGTGATGTGGACGGCGTTCGCGACCACCGGCGTCACCAGTTCGCTGTTTTTGACCGCGCTGGCGCCGAACGCCGCGGCGCTCTCGATCGCCAAGAAGATCGTCAATGTCGATGTCGGCTGGTCGCAATGGTTCATCGGTTTCGCGCCGCTCGGCATTCTGTTGCTGATCCTGGTGCCGCTGTTGTCTTACGTCATATGCCGGCCCGAGGTGAAGGAAAGCCCGGAAATCGTCACCTGGAGTGCCAACGAACTTGCCGCGATGGGCCCGCCGTCGCGCAGCGAATGGATCATGGCAGCGCTGGTGCTGCTGGCGATGTTCCTGTGGATCTGCGGCTCCAATCCCAACATCAGCCTGCCGTTGCTCGGCTCGAATTTCATCAACGCGACCATGGTGGTCTTCGTTGTGATCTCGCTGATGCTGCTGACAGGCGTGATCGAGTTCGAGGACATCGTCCGCGAGCGGGCGGCGTGGGAGGTGTTCTTCTATTTCACCTCGCTGCTCACCTTGTCATCGGGCCTGAACGAAATCGGCTTCATCAAATGGGTGGCGGAGGGCTATGCCAAGCCGCTCGCCAGCGTCAGCCCGATGGTTGGGATGATCCTGCTGGTCTCGTTCTTCTTCTGGGTGCACTATTTCTTCTCCAGCATCACCTCGCATGCGGCAACCGTGCTGCCGGTGGTGCTCGCGGTCGGCTCCAGCATTCCCGGCCTGTCGGTGCCGACGCTGACGATGCTGTGCCTCTATTCGCTGGGCCTGATGGGCGTGATCTCGCCCTACGCCACAGGGCCCGCGCCGATGTATTACGGCAGTGGTTACATCGGCAAAAGCGACTTCTGGAAGTTCGGCCTGATCTTCGGGCTGATCTACTTTGGCGGGCTGCTCGTGATCGTGCTGCCGTGGTTGCAGTGGGTGGTGTAGCGCCCCGGCGGGAATACTTGCATGGAGGATACCGAGATGCACCGACGGCGCTTCCTGCAATATTCGATTTCAACCGCTGCGGCCGCCGTTTTGCCTGCCGTCTCGCACGGGCAGCAGTACCCAACCAAGCTCATTCGTTACCTCGTCGGATTCCCTCCGGGCGGCTCTGCCGACCTGACGATGCGCCAATTTGCCCATCGCCTCGATGCAGTCCTGGGTGCCAGGAATGTGATCGAGAACGTTGCCGGCGCATCGTCGACACTCGCCGCCGTGCAGACGCTGCGCGCTGAGCCGGACGGACATACGATTTTTCTCGGCTCGAACGTCTCCCAAGTGATCGCGCCGGCGATGCTGAAGCTGTCCTATGATCCGCTGACGGCGTTTGCGCCGATTTCCCAGGTTACGACGAGTTCAAGTCTCGTCGCCGTATCAGCCGGATACGGCGTGAAGAACTGGGCGGAATTCCTCGCGAAAGCAAAGGGGGAGCGCGATGGCGTGTTCTACGGAACCTCCAACGTCGGCTTCCAGATACCCGCCGTCCAGATCGCCAAAATCGCCGGGATCAAGCTTGTCAATGTTCCTTTCAAGGGCGGCGCCGAAACCGTTACCGCCGTTCTGGGTGGCAACATTCCGATGATCATCGGAACGCCGCCAACGATCCTGCCGCATGTCAACTCAGGTGCACTTGTGGCGCTGTGCGCAACGAGCGCGGAGCGCTCGGCCGTGATGCCGGACATTCCAGGAGCTAACGAAGTTGGCCTCAAGGGAATGGATTCGATTGCATGGTTTGGCCTCTTTGCACCCGCGAAGACGCCTTCAGCCACCGTCACGAAGCTCCACGCGGCGATCCAGTCGGTGATAGCGGACAAGTCGCTGCATCAGGCGCTCGGCAGGGAAGGATTGGAGCCCAGGGGCTCCGAGAGCCCTGAGGCTTTTGCGCGCTTCCAGAAGAAGGAATACGAAGAGAACGCAGCGATCATACGCGAGGCCGGACTAGCTCCGAATTAGGCATGGAGGCCTTCTTGGCAGGTGGCGACACCGGCCGGCGCCGATGTATTACGGCAGCTACCCCGATCTTGTCGCGCTTATTTCGCCGCCACGGCCGCCTTCGGCGCGCTGACGCGGCGGAATTGCAGCACGATCCGGGTGCCGCTATGGGCGGGATCGCGCTCGACGCTGGCTTCGAGCTTCGATGCCATTGCCGACACGATGCGTTGTCCCATGCCGGTGGAGCGCGGGTCGGCCTTGACGTTGAGGCCGACACCGTCGTCGGCGATCGCGAGTTCGAGATTGTCGCCCGTCGCCTTGAGTTCGACGTGAATGGGACCGGCGCCATCGGGGTAGGCGTATTTCACGGCGTTCATGACCAACTCGTTGACGATGATGCCGATCGCGACCGCGCGATCCGGATCGATCTCGATCGGTTCGGCCTTCAGCGTCAGCCGCGACATCCGGTTGCCCTCGGCGGAACGCCGCAGGTCTTCCAGTAGCGCTTCCAGATACTGGTTCAAGAGCACGCTCTTCAGATCGTGCGAGGTGTAGAGCCTGCGGTGGACCTGGGCGACGGCGGCGACACGCCCCATCGCATTGGTCAGTGCCGCCTTGACGTCGTCCTGGCTGGCGGAATTGGCCTGGAGGTGCAGCAGCGAAGCAATGATTTGCAAGCTGTTGCCGACGCGGTGATTGACCTCGCGGAGCAGCACCTCGCGTTCGGCGGCAAGCGCCGCGTAGCGGTCGCGCGAGGCGTGGACCTCGGCCTCGGCCTCGTCGCGGGCCTTTTGAATCGCCGCCTGCCGCAACGCGCCGGTCACGGCGACCTGGAGCAGCGGAATGAAATCGCCCTGCACATCCTTGACCAGATAGTCGGCGGCACCTGCCTTCAGCGCGGTGACGGCAATGGCCGAATCCTGCGACGCGGTAACAAACACCACCGGCGGCGCGCCCGGGATCGCCATGATCTGCTCCAGCGTCTCCAGGCCGTCGAGACCCGGCATATACTGGTCGAGCGCGATGGCGTCGATGCCGCCTTGCGCCAGCCGGTCGAGGCCCTGCTGGCCGTCGGCGGCATGGACCACCGTAAAGCCCAGTCGCGTCAGGCCGCGGTTGACCAGCCGCGCCAATGCGGCGTCATCATCGATGTACAGCAATGTCGGCGCGGTCGAGGTCATGTGGCGGCTGGCGGTACCTGAATTACGGAAAAGAACAGTCCGAGCTGGCGGATGGCGTTGGCGAAGCTTTCGTAATTCACCGGCTTGGTGATGTAGACGTTGCATCCGAGTTCATAGCAACGCTTGATTTCCTGGGAATCGTCCGTCGTGGTCAGCACCACGACCGGCGTCGTCTTCAAATGCTTGTTGTCCTTGACCCGTTTCAGGATGTCGATGCCTGACGTGTCGGGCAAATTGAGATCGAGCAGGATCAACAGCGCGTTGCCCTTGTGGACGAGTCCCGTTCCATCCTGGCCGAACAGATAGTTCAGCGCTTCTGTACCGTTGGTGAACGGGATGATCTCATTGTTGATGCCGGAACGGCGGATGTTCCGCTCGATCAGGCGGGCATGGCCCTCATCGTCCTCAATCATGATGATGGTGACTGGATTGCTCATTTGTCTTTGTTCCGGTTACTGATGGTCCAGTTGATCGGCAGTGTAATCGTGAACGTACTGCCGTGGTGAAGTTCCGAGGCGACCGACATGGTGCCGCCGAGCCGCCGCACCAGCGCGCGGACATGTGCCAGCCCGATGCCTTGGCCCGGCCTGTCCTGGGTTCCGGCGCGGCGGAACAGGTCGAAAATGCGCTGATGGTCTTTCGGATCGATGCCGCGTCCGTTGTCGGTGACCTCAAAGATGGCAAAGCCGAGTTTTGTACGGCCGCGCACCTGGATATCGCCGGGAACGCCGGTCTTGAGGTATTTGAGCGCATTGTCGATCAGATTGGAGAAGATCTGCTCCAGCGCCAGACGATCGCTGACGATCGCAGGCAGCGGCTCGATCCGGATCTTCGCCTCGGCTTCCAGGGCCTGATGGGCGACGGTGGAGACGATCCCCTCGATCAGTTCGCGGGTGTCGATCCGGACCGGCTCGAACTCGCGCCGGCCTTCGCGGGTGAGATTGAGGATTGCCGATATCAGCCGATCCATCTTGGCGATCGATGATTTGATGAAGCCCAGCGCCTCGGAAAAATCCTCCGACAATTGCTTGTCGGGGCCTTCGAGCGCGGGCTCGGCGCTATCGGTGGCGTTATCAGCGGTTGCGGCAGCTTGCGTGCGCGCCAGCGTCGCGATCCGTTTGAAAATATCGCCGCGCAACTCCTCGAGTTCGCTGGTGAAGCCCATGATGTTCACCAGCGGCGAGCGCAGATCGTGGCTGACGATATAGGCAAAGCGCTGGATCTCGTCATTGGCTTCGCGCAGATCGGCGGTGCGCGCGTCGACCGTGGTCTCGAGGTTGAGATTGTTGTCGCGCAGTTTTTCCTCAGCCTCATCGCGCGCGCGCGAGGAGCGGCGCACCAGGAAGATCGAGATGCCGGCAAGCGCGATCACGAGGCCGGAGCCGGCCACCGTGACGACGGAGGCCAGTTGCTGGGTGCGGTCGGCGGTCGCCGTGCGCGACGCGAACAGCCGTTCCTCCTCGGCGTGCATCGCGCGTGAGATTTCGCCGATCTTTCGCACCGAATCGCTGGCGCCGGCCTCGCGCAGCATCGCGATGCCACCGGCGATGTCATTGCGTTTGACGAACTCGATGGCTTTGGCAAATTCGGCGAGCCGGGCTTCGACCGGCGTACGGAGCTGCCTGGCGTTTTCGGACTGGACCGGATTGTCGGCAGCCAATTGCGTTAGCTTGTCGATGTCGGGAAGGATGCTCGCTGCGGCGGCTTCGTGCTCGGCCAGAAAACGCGGTTCGGAAGTCAGGAGATAGCCGCGCGCCGCACTTTCGGCGCGCCGGATCTGCAACAGCAGGGTCGAGAGCTGGTTCTCGACCTCGACCGTGTGCACCACCCAGGCGTTGTCTTTGCGGGACTGGGTGACGAGCACGACGGAGGCCGCGCTGATTGCCACCAGCACGAAAAGTCCCGCCGCAAGCAGCAGGATTTGGCCAACCGCGCGGCGGCGCGTGGCGTCAGCTGTCACCATGATCTCGCATCATGAACAAAGGAAATACAGACCGCCCTGGCAACGAAGACCCCCAATATGAAACAACGCCCGCAGAGGCGGCGGGTTCCATACGCCAGCATATTTCAGGGGGGCTAATCCTAGGGGGTCTTGGTCTCTGCGGCCTGGCCGGCGAGGTATTGTTCGAGCCAGTGAATGTGGTAGTCGCCGTTGATGATGTCGGTCTCGCGCACCAGGGCGCGGAACAGCGGCAGCGTGGTCTCGATGCCCTCGACCACCATTTCGTCCAGCGCGCGGCGCAGCCGCATCAGACATTCGCCGCGGGTCTTGCCGTGAACGATCAGCTTGCCGACCAGCGAGTTCATAATAGGGCGGGATCACATAACCCTGGTACACCGCCGAGTCGATCCGCACGCCGAGGCCGCCGGGCGCATGGAATTGCGTGATTTTGCCGGGTGAGGGACGAAACGTCTGCGGGTTTTCCGCATTGATACGGCACTCGATGGCATGGCCGATGATGGCGATCTCGTCCTGGCGGGCGGGGAGGTCGCCGCCGGCGGCGATGCGGATCTGCTCCAGCACGAGGTCGATGTCGGTGATGCTCTCGGTGACGGGATGCTCGACCTGGATTCGGGTGTTCATTTCGATGAAATAGAACTCGCCGTCCTCGTAAAGAAACTCGATGGTGCCGACCCCGAGATATTTCATGTCCTGCATCGCCTTGGCGCAGGTCGCCCCGATCCTGGCGCGCGCGGCGGCCGCCAGCACCGGTGAGGGGCCTTCTTCCCAGACCTTCTGGTGGCGCCGCTGCAGCGAACAGTCGCGCTCGCCGAGATAAATCGCGCCGCCGCGGCCATCGCCGAGCACCTGGATCTCGATGTGGCGCGGCTTCTGGAGGTACTTTTCGAGATAGACCGAGGCATCGCCAAAGGCCGATTTGGCTTCGTTGGAGGCGGTCGACAGCGCCATCAACAATTCGTCGGCGGAGTTCGCGACCTTCATGCCACGGCCGCCGCCGCCGGCCGCCGCCTTCACCAGCACCGGAAAACCGATTGCGGTGCCGATCGCCAACGCGTCGTCTTCGGGACCGACCGCGCCGTCGGAGCCGGGCACCACGGGGATGCCGAGTTTCCTGGCGGTCTTCTTGGCCTCGATCTTGTCGCCCATCAGGCGGATATGCTCGGCCTTCGGGCCGATGAAATGCAGATTGTGCTCGCCGAGGATTTCAGCGAAGCGGGCGTTCTCGGACAGGAAGCCGTAGCCGGGATGCACGGCGTCGGCGCCGGTGATCTCGCAGGCCGCCAGCAGCGAGGGAATGTTGAGATAGCTGTCCTTGGACGGCGGCGGTCCGATGCAGACGCTTTCGTCGGCCAGCCGCACATGCATGGCGTCGGCGTCGGCGGTGGAATGCACGGCGACGGTGGAGATGCCGAGCTCCTTGCACGCGCGTAGCACGCGAAGGGCAATTTCGCCGCGGTTGGCTATGAGGATTTTATCGAACATGCTGTCCTGGCCGCGAATGGCGAATGGCGAGTAGCGAATGGTGGCAGCGAACCCTTATTAGCTATTCGCCATTCGCTATTCGCGCCTACTCAATAATTACCAACGGCTCGCCGAATTCGACCGGCTGGCCGTCCTCGACGAGAATCTGCGTCACCGTGCCCGCGCGCGGCGACGGAATCTGGTTCATCGTCTTCATGGCTTCGATGATCAGAAGCGTCTGACCGACCGAGACCTTGGTGCCGACCTCGATGAACGGCTTGGCGCCGGGCTCGGACGCCGAATAGGCGGTGCCGACCATCGGCGAGGGCACAGCGCCCGGATGTTTTGCCAGATCGGCGATCGCCGCAGGCGTCACGGAGGCGATTGACGCTGCGGAACCCGAGGGCGCGGGCTGGTAGTTGACCGGCATCGAGGCGGCGATGGTGACGTTGCGCGCCACGCGCACGCGAAGACCTGCGCGCTCGATCTCGATTTCGGTGAGGCTCGTTTCATCCAGCAGCAACGCGAGCTCGCGGATGAGCGCGCTGTCGTCGCTTTTGAAATTTGCGGCTGGTTTGGTGTCAGGCTTGCTCGCCATGCGCTTGATCCGGAATTGTCTGGGTGATGACGGCGACGCGTCACGCTACTGGTTTCAGCTTTTCGCCTTGACGCCGATTTTGGCGGCAAGGCCTGAGATTGCGAGGCGGTAGCCGTCGATACCGAAGCCGCACAGCGATGCGAAGGCGGCCTTGGCGGTGTAGGACTGGTGCCGGAAACTCTCCCGGGCGTGGATGTTGGTGACGTGCACTTCGACGGTCGGGATTCTTACCCCGACCAGCGCGTCATGCAGCGCAATCGAGGTGTGGGAATAGCCGCCGGCATTGATGATGATGCCGACCACCTGCTTCAGGCGCGCCTCATGGATGAAGTCGATCAACTCGCCTTCGCGGTTGGATTGGCGGCAATCGGCCGTCCAGCCGAACTGCGCCGCCGTTTCCGCGCAGAGTTTCTCGACATCGGCGAGCGTGGCATGTCCGTACTTCTCCGGCTCGCGCGTCCCCAACAGATTGAGGTTCGGGCCGTTGAGCACAAGGATTGTCGCGGCAGAGGCCTGGGCCATGCAAATTCCAAGAGATCGGGGCGGGTAGGTCGCGGGGTTATAGGTAACATCGGGCCCAAGGGGAAGCCTTCTGGGGAGGCTGAACACCCCTCAAATGCCTCATCCGGTTCGTAAAAAGCCTGATGGAACCTACGGAAATCGCTCGTTAACCAATGATTGGGGTCGGGTGCGTCCAAGCAAAAAGGGGTGGGCATTTCTGCCCACCCCGAAAGTGCCGTCAACGCAAAGGCGTTAGCCTTCGATGATGTAGACGATCTCATGCGTCCGCGGGCGCACGATGATGTAGCGGCCGCTCACCAGGATCACCTCGTAGCCGCGCCATTCCGGATAGATCTCGACGATCCGGGGCGGGAGCGGGTGGAAGCGGACGGTGGTAGGCACTACCGCGCCAACCGAGATGTTGAAGTTGACGTTGGTGGTCGCTTCGATCTTCTCCGTCTTGATGGCGGAAACGATCTGGGTGCGCTTCTCGGCCGGCGGGGCTACGGTCGCCGTGGTGGCGGCGTTGCCGGTCGTGGTTTGCGGCTTCGCGTCAGCCGGGCTCTTGGTCTCGGCATTCATGTTGCCGCTCTTGGTGTCGGTCGGGCTCTTGGTCTGGGCGTTCATGTTGCCAGGTTTGCTGTCGGTCGCAGCCTTGCTGTCGGAGGCGCTCTTGGAGTCCATGGCGCCGCTCTTGCTGGCACCCTTGGTGTCGGTCTCCGAGGTCATGCTCTTCGACTTCTCACCCTGAACCGGATGGGTGTCCTGAGCGCTCTTGCTGGCCGGCATCTTCTCGTTCGATTGCGATGCCTTGGTTTTCGCAGAGTCCGGGGCCTTGGTGTCGGTGGACTCGGCGCCCTTCATGCCGGAAGCGCCGCTATCACGGTTCATCGCGCCAGACGCGGCGCCACCGGATGACGGCGCGGTCTGCTGCACGGTCGAACCTGCCGCTGGTGCAGTGCTTTGCGCATTAGCAAAGCTTGTGCCGGCGATCAGCGCCGCGATGGCGGTCGAAATCAAAAAGCGATTGGTCATAAAGTTCTCCTCACGTGGATGCATTGCCCACACCGACAACAAAAGGAGATGCACGATGTTCCCGACTAATCGCGGTTCCATCAGGTTTGTTTGATGAATGCGTGATGAACAGGAAACTCAGCCGCACGCCCAGTCGAATTCCATCGTCGCGAGATCGAGCTGGGCGTTGCCGCCGCCGAAGTTGAAGCCGCCGAAATGCTCTTCGATTTCGAGATAGGTCGCGCTGAATTTCGGCGTCCACTGCTCGGGAAACATGGTGCCGCCGAGATGGTTACGTGTGGACAATTGCGCCAGATCGAACGGCTCGGCTTCCTTGCAGTAAGGCGGGATGTAACCGCCGAGTTCATTCTTATGCAGAATCTGGTCACGCGGCGGATGGCCGACATTGGGATCGCCGTCGCGCGGGATGATGCCGATGGCGTAGGCGTGGTGGCCGATCGCAGGCACGCGGCCGAACCGCCGATACCATTCTTTCTTTGCGATTTCTTCGATGCTGTCATAGCTGCCGATGTGAAAATCGAAGGTCGCGCGCGCCGAACCGTACTCCAGCCATGGCGGCGGTGGGTTGCGCGCCAGCAATGGATTGCCGGTGAGGCGGGGCGGCTGACAAAGCGGACCGGCGAACTCGGCCGCGGTCAGCCAGATCGCCGCAAAATTGTGGTCGATGATATCTTTCATCGAAAATTCCATCGGATGCCGGTTCTGTTTGTAGATCCAGTACGGCTTCAGATTGGCGTCGGCGGGAGGCTCCAGTGTTTCGCTGCCGAGATAATCCGCGATGGCCTCGATCTCGGTGGGCTCGTCATGCTGCTGATCGGCGAACATGGTAAGCGCGACATAGTCCGCACCCTTGGTGCGGTATTGCTCCGGCAGCCTCAGCGTGAAGCATGGCTGCATCGGAAAGCCATCGTACGGGCTGAGCGGCCACTGGCTTTCGGTAATGCCCGGCGGCAGGCCGTAGCACCAGCCGTAGTCGGTATCGGTGCCGCGGGCCGGCGGATGCTTGAGGAGTTCGAGATCGTAGGCGTTGGTCGGCGGGGCCAAGGGCATGAGCGGGTCCTGGTAAGTGAACCCTCCTTAGTTGCCCGCTGCGCGGCCGCGGTTCGGTCCCGGCCGGCATCCGCCCAACAAAAAATCCGGCCGCAAGGCAGCCGGATTTTTCGCTGTCTGATGTTGCTGTAGCGGTCGCTCAGCAGGTCGCCTTGCCGCAACGGGCAATGCCTATTTTTTCCTTGAGACTGTCGACGCCGACCGCGCCGATCACGACCTGCTTGCCGATCACATAGCTCGGGGTACCGTTCATGCCCATGGCCTCGGCGAGCCGCATGTTCTCCTCCAGCGTGTTGCGCACTTCGGCGCTCGCCAGATCCTTTTCGAGCTTGCCCATGTCGAGGCCGACTTCCTTGGCGACGGCCATGGCGCGCGCCTTGTCGGCGGCGCCGCGGCCGCCGAGCAGTTTTTGGTGGAAGTCGAGATATTTCTTGCCGGTCGGATCCTGCATCCGCACCGCGACCCCGACCTGGGCGGCTTCGACCGAACCGGCGCTCAAGACCGGAAATTCCTTCAGTACGACCTTCAGCTTGGGATCGGCCTTCATCAGCTCCATCATGTCGGTCATCGCGCGCTTGCAGTAGCCGCAATTGTAATCGAAGAACTCGACGAAGGTGACGTCGCCGTCCTTGTTGCCGATCGTGACGTTGCGCGGCGAGTTGAAGATCGCTTCCGCATTGTTGGCGACGCCGCTGGCATGCTTGGCGGCTTCGGCCGCACTCTGGCGCTTGGTCAGTTCGGCCATCGCCTCTTCGAGCACTTCGGGATGCGCGATCAAATAATTCCGGACGATGCTCTCGATGTCGCCGCGCTGGGTGTCGGAGAAGCTTTGGGCGGAAACCGGCAGCGGCGCGCCGCAAAGGGCGATCGCAAACAGAGCGGGAGCAAGAAAACGAAGCGGCATATCGGCAAATCCTTTTGCGGCGAGTTCCGGGCAGTTCCTGTGAAGGCCGGTCCTTTTAATACGTTTGATACTGGTCTTCGGTTGTAGCCTAACTAGGTTGATTTCTAGTTGTTTTTCTGTCCCGGCAGCGGTTTGGCGCTCACAATATCGTCAGCTTTCACCCAGCCGGGGGTCC
The DNA here is from genome assembly GCA_963802535.1 of uncultured Alphaproteobacteria bacterium. GTDB lineage: Bacteria > Pseudomonadota > Alphaproteobacteria > Rhizobiales > Xanthobacteraceae > Bradyrhizobium. Next base: position 191,757 of record CAWDJI010000005.1, read on the forward strand.
CGATCGCAAACCGCGTCTTGGCCCGCGAGGCGAGGTCGCGCGCGGTCTTGTTGTCGCCGCGCAGGTAGGCGGCCTGCGCCGATGCCAGATCGGCCTGGGCGTAGTCTCCCTTGCGGCCATAGGCCATGGCGAGCTGGGTGTAGCCGATCGGCGCTTCGGTCTCGCGCGCCACGGCCGAGCGCAGAATGGCGATCGCCTCGTCGGTCAGGGCCTTGTTATCGGAGGCCACGAGCGCCTGCCCAAGCAGCATCTCGATCAGCGGAGAATTGCCGGACAGCTGCACCGCCTTGCGCAGCGGCGCGATCGCCTCGGCCGGCTTGCCGCCTTCCAGCAGCGCCTGGCCGCGCACTTCATGGAAATAGGGGTTGTTGGGCTGCACCTGGATCAGCGCGTCGATCTGCGTCAGCGCGTTGCGCAGGTCGCCGTGCAGATAGGTGGTGATGGCGTGCGCATAGCGGGCGGGCATCGAGGTGTTCGACAGCGGATAGCGCCGGTAGACGGTGTCTTGCCGCTCCATGAAGGCGGAGATCTTGGCCCGCACCATGTCGTGGCGCATCTGCAAGGCCGGATCGTCCTTCTTGTCCCAATAGGGACTGGTTCGCGCCAGCTCTTCCAGCGCGCGCACGCGCTCGGCCGGCATCGGATGCGACTGCACATAGGGGTCGGTGCCGCGCGCCGCGAACAGGCTCTCATCGGTGAAGCGCTTGAAGGTCTCGTACATGCCCTTCGGCGATTGGCCGGTCGCGGTCAGGAACTTGACGCCGGCGCGGTCGGCGTTTTCTTCCTGCTGCCGCACATAGGAAAGCATGGTCCGGCGGATCACTTCGCCGGGCGCCGATATCGCGGCGGCGCCGGCATTGGCGAGGCCTGAGTTGCCGCCGCCCCGCGCCCCCGCCACGAGCGCGCCGGCGCCGAGCAGCATGGCGATGATCATCTGGGTCTGCGCCTCGGCCATTCGCTCGCGAAGCTTGGCAAGGTGGCCGCCGGCGAGATGGCCGGTTTCATGCGCCAGCACGCCGATGATCTGGTTCGGCGTCTCGGATTGCATCATCGCGCCGTAATTGACGAAGATGCGGCGGCCATCAGCGACGAACGCGTTGAACGTGCTGTCGTTGATGATCACCATCTGGATGTTCTGCTTCTCCATGCCCGCGGCGCGCAGGATCGGCCGCGTGTAGTCGCGCAGCAATTGCTCCGACTCGGTATCGCGCAGGATCGGCGGGCCCTTGTTCTCCTGGGCCGAGGCCATGGCCGGCGCCATGGCCAGCGCCACCGCCGTGGTGATGGCGGTCAATTTCAGCGTGGTTTTGCGGTGGCCGATGCGGAGCAACATGGAGCGGTCTATTGGCGATGGGTGCGAGGAACTAGGCCTTGAGGCCGGGTGGCCCTGATTAGATCAGAACCGCACGTCAGTCTCTTGTTTTGACGTGTTTTCTTCACCCGAACCGGTATCCACTTCGCTTGAAAACGCTATAAGGAGCCACCGAATACGGCCAGTCTGGGGCGGTAACCGGTGCCGAAACGCGAAATCGGCCGCACCCCCATCAAATTGCAGATAGCGATGTTGGATTCGACACTTAGGGACGCTGCGAAAATCCTGCTGACCGCCTCGGGGCGGAGCGATGTTCCACCCTTCATGGTGATGGACGTGATGGCAGCCGCGGCCCGCATCGAGGCGGCTGGCGGCCACGTCATTCACATGGAAGTCGGCCAGCCGGCCGCGCCGGCCCCGAAGACGGCGCTTGCCGCGGCGCGGGCCGCTCTCGACGACGGGCGGATCGATTATACCTCCGCGCTTGGCATCCCCTCGCTGCGCGCGCGGATCGCGCGTCACTACCACGATACTTACGGCGCTTCGGTCGATCCCGAAAGAATCGTCGTCACCACGGGATCGTCGGGCGGTTTCATCCTGGCGTTCCTGTCGATGTTCGAACCGGGCGACCGCGTCGCGGTCACCGTGCCCGGTTACCCGCCGTACCGGCATATCCTTACCGCGCTGGGCTGCGAGCCGGTGCTGATCGAGACCTCGAGCGCGACGCGTCATGCGCTGACCGGTGAGGCGTTGTTGGCGGCGCATCGCAAGGCGCCGCTGAAGGGCGTGCTGGTCGCCAGCCCCGCCAATCCGACGGGAACCATGATGTCGCGCGAGGCGCTCATGGGCCTGATGGCGGCCGCCGAGAGCGCCGGCATCCGCTTTATTTCCGACGAGATCTATCATGGCCTCGACTATGCGTTTCCCGCGGTATCGGCGGCCGAACTGTCGCCGAACGCGTTGGTGATCAACTCGTTCTCGAAATATTTCTGCATGACCGGCTGGCGGGTCGGCTGGATGGTGGTGCCGGAACCGCTGGTGCGGCCGATCGAACGGTTGCAGCAGAACCTCTCGATCTCGGTGCCGACGCTGTCGCAGGTCGCCGCCGAAGCCGCCTTTGCGGGTGCTGCCGAGATGGAAGCGATCAAGCGCGGCTACCAGGAAAACCGCCAGATACTGATCGAGGGCCTGCCGAAGGCGGGGATCACAAAATTCCTGCCGGCCGACGGCGCGTTCTATCTCTATGCCGACGTCTCCGACTTCACCTCTGATAGTTTCGAGTTCGCCGGCCGGATGCTGGAGAAGGCCCATGTCGCGGCAACGCCGGGCGTCGACTTCGATCCGGTCCATGGTTGCGCTTTCATTCGCTTCTCCTACGCGCGCTCGGCCGACGAGATGCGCGAAGCCGTGGCGCGCATAGCGCGCTGGCTTAAATAGGACCGCGCATCGCGTGCTGGCTCGGACAGGGCGCGCGAACAAGCGCTGAACTCCGGAGCAATGCCATTGACTCCGTTGGCCCATGTGATTTGGCTGTAAGCAGGAAACAACACGCGTGGCGCAAGTGCGGTTGATCAATCCATTGGTATTCGAGGGGGAGTAAACGTCATGACGGCAACAACGATCGCGGCTGGCGCGCCGGTAAGCGCAGCGAAGCCCTGGTATAAAGTTCTCTATGTTCAGGTGCTGATCGCCATCGTGCTCGGTGCGCTGGTCGGCTGGCTGTGGCCCGGCCTTGCCACCAACGACTGGATCAAGGCGCTCGGCGACGGCTTCATCAAGCTGATCAAGATGGTGATCGCGCCGATCATCTTCTGCACCGTGGTGTCGGGCATCGCCCATATCCAGGATGCCAAGAAGGTCGGCCGCATCGGTATCAAGGCGCTGGTCTATTTCGAAATCGTTTCGACCTTTGCGCTGGTGATCGGGCTGATCGTCGGCAATGTGGTCAAGCCGGGCGCAGGTTTTGGCGGCGCGATGGCGGATGCGACCAAGGTCGCCGGCTTTGCCAAGCAGGCCGAGGCGCAAAAGAGCGTCGACTTCTTCCTGCACATCATTCCCGATACGGTGGTCGGCGCCTTCGCGCAGGGCGAAATCCTCCAGGTGCTGCTGTTCTCGATCCTGTTCGGCTTTGCCTTGATGGCGCTCGGCGAGCGCGGCCATACCCTTCGTTCCTTCATCGACGACGCGGCGCATGCGGTGTTCGGCGTCATCGCCATCGTGATGAAGGCCGCCCCGATCGGCGCGTTCGGCGCCATGGCCTTCACCATCGGCAAGTTCGGCACCGGCGCCATCCTGAACCTGATCGGGCTGATCGCGACCTTCTATGTCACGGCGGCGCTGTTCGTGTTCGTGGTGCTCGGCGTCATCGCCAAGATGGTCGGGTTCTCGATCTTCAAGTTCCTGGCCTATATCAAGGACGAATTGCTGATCGTGCTCGGCACCTCGTCCTCCGAAAGCGCGCTGCCGTCCCTGATGGAAAAGCTCGAGCGGCTCGGCTGTTCCAAGTCGGTGGTCGGCCTCGTGGTGCCGACCGGCTATTCGTTCAACCTCGACGGCACCAACATCTACATGACGCTGGCGACGCTGTTCATCGCGCAAGCGCTCGGCTTCGATCTCTCGATGGGTCAGCAGATCACCATCCTGCTGGTGGCGATGCTGACCTCGAAGGGCGCCTCCGGCATTACCGGTGCGGGCTTCATCACGCTGGCAGCGACGCTGGCCGTGGTCGATCCACGGCTGGTGCCGGGCATGGCGATCGTGCTCGGCATCGACAAGTTCATGAGCGAGTGCCGCGCGCTGACCAATCTGTGCGGCAACGGCGTTGCCTGCGTGGTGGTGTCGTGGTGGGAGGGCGAGTTGAACACCGAAAAGCTGCACGCCAACCTCAACAAGCAGATCGATCCGTCGGATATGGAGACAGCGATCACCACCGACTGACGAGTAATTTGTCGCAATAAAAAAACCGCCCGGTTTTGCCGGGCGGTTTTTCTTTTGGCTAATAGCGTCTGCCTATTCGCCGTTACCGAAACGGCGCGACCACCAGCCAGCCTTGCGCGGCGCGGCTTCGCCGGTTGCGGCGGGCGCGGGTTCAGCGGGCTCGGGTGCCGTCATCGGTTCCGGTGCGCTGTGGCTGACGGACGGCGCCGGCTCAGCCTGGGCGCTGCTCATGAACGAGACCTTTTCGCGCACGGTCGAACGACGGCGCGCGGCGGCAGGGTCGGCCTCAACAGCGGTTTCCTCAGGCGCAGGCACGCTGGCGACCGGTTCCGGCAAGGCTTGTTCCGCGGGCTGCCATTGCGGCTGCGGAGCCGGCTCGGACTGAACCAGTGTCGGCGCGGGCTCGTGCGAGCCGCCGTCGAAATCGGCAACGGCGTCGGTCGCTTCGGAAACCGAGGTCGGTCCGAGTTCGTCGGCGATCGATCCAACGAGACCATCTTCCGGTCCGCTGCCACGCCGGCGGCGACCGCCGCGACGTCCGCGACGCCTTGGACGCCGCTCGCCATTTGGTCCTTGTTCGCCACGCGCCACGCCGGGCTGTTCGTCGCCTTCCTCGTCGCCTTCCTCGCCATCGTCGGCAACCGCGCCTTCGACGGCCTCGGGCGCAACGCGCACGGCTTCATTCTCGTCACGCGGCGCGCCGCCTTCGCGGGGCTCGCCACGACCGCGCCGACGCCGGCGCCGCTTGCGGCGGTGACCATCCGCTTCGCTTTCACCGGCAACGGCTTCATCGGCGCCTGCGGCTTCTTCGGTCAGACCTTCGGTCTCTTCGGTTTCGACTTCGCCTTCGACGTCGAAGGTCTCTTCGTCGTCATAGGGTTCGTCGATTTGGGGCGGGGAGGCCGCAGCCTGCGCCGCGAGCAGGGCCTTGGCCGCTTCCAGCGTATGCACCTGTTCGCCGCGATCGATGATGAAGGATTGCTGGCCGGCCACCGTCGGATCGGCTGATACCGCCAGCGCGACCTTGAAGGCGTTTTCGAGATCGCGCAGATGACCACGCTTGTGGTTGAGGACGTAGAGCGCGACGTCGGTGCGGGTTCGCACCACCAGATTATGGGTTGCGCCCTTCATCAGGATTTCTTCGATGCCGCGCAGCAATTGCAGCGCCACCGACGACACCGAACGCACATGGCCGCTGCCGCCGCACACCGCGCAGGCATCGGTCGAACTCTCCAGCACGCTGGCGCGGATGCGCTGGCGCGACATTTCCAGCAGGCCGAAATGCGAGATGCGTCCGACCTGGATGCGCGCGCGGTCCTGCCGCAGGCAGTCGGAGAGCTTGCGCTCGACCGCGCGGTTGTTGCGCTTCTCGTCCATGTCGATGAAGTCGATCACGATCAGCCCGGCGAGATCGCGCAGGCGGAGCTGGCGGGCGACTTCCTCTGACGCTTCGAGGTTGGTCTTGAGCGCGGTATCCTCGATGTGATGCTCGCGGGTCGACCGGCCGGAGTTGACGTCGATCGAGACCAGCGCCTCGGTCTGGTTGATGACGATGTAGCCGCCGGAGCGCAATTGCACGGTCGGCGAGAACATCGCATCGAGCTGGCTCTCGACGCCCATCCGCGAGAACAGCGGCTGGCCGTCGCGATATTGCCGCACCGCCCGCACGTTGGAGGGCATCAGCATCTTCATGAAGTCGCGCGCTTCATCGTAGCCGGCCTGACCGGCGACCTGGATTTCGTCGATTTCCTTGTTGTAGAGGTCGCGCAGCGAGCGCTTGATCAGCGAGCCTTCCTCGTAGACCAGGGTCGGCGCCTGCGACTTCAACGTCATGTCGCGGACGGTTTCCCACATCCGGATCAGATATTCGAAGTCGCGCTTGATTTCGGGCTTGGTGCGGGAGGCGCCTGCGGTGCGCAGGATGATGCCCATGCCCTCGGGGACATCGAGGTCCTGCACCACTTCCTTCAGCCGTGAACGGTCCTGCGCCGACGTGATCTTGCGGCTGATGCCGCCGCCGCGTGCGGTGTTGGGCATCAGCACGGCGTAACGGCCTGCCAGCGACAGATAGGTGGTCAGTGCAGCGCCCTTGTTGCCGCGCTCTTCCTTGACGACCTGCACCAGCATCACCTGGCGGCGCTTGATGACTTCCTGGATCTTGTACTGGCGTCGCGGACGGAAGGCGCGCTCCGGCACCTCCTCGAGCACGTCGTCGCCGCCGACGGATTCGACCTGTTCTTCCTCGGCATCCTCGTCGTCTTCATCGTCGTTCTCGTCGCCCTCAGGCGCAGCGCCGTGATCCTCGTGGGGTGCCGCTGCATGTTCCTCGCCGGAATGCTCGGCGTGATGCACATCGTCGGCATGGGCGGCGTTTTCGAGCGCGTGCTCCTCGGCGTGGCGCGCATCATGCGCGGCTTCGTGATGGGTTTCGGCGGCCTCGGCGGTCGTCGTGACGGCTTTCAGCGGGGCGGCCTCTGACGCTACCGGGGCTTCGGCCGCGGCATGATCATGGGCGTGATCGTCATGATGGTGGTCGTGTTCATGGGAATGAGCATGGCCGTGATCATGATCGTGTGTGTGCGCCTCGGGGCCATGATCGTCATGGCCGTGCGTCTCATGGTCGTGATGGTCAGCCTCGCCATGATGCGTGGCATCGTGGGCCAGCGCGTCGTCGGGGTGCGCGCCGGCGGCTTCAGCCTCATAGGGCTGGGCGGCCTGCGCCGGATCGACGGCGGCGTTCTCAATGATTTCGCTCTGGACGCGTTCGCCCTGGCCGCGGCGGCGGGCGTTGCGGTGGCGTGAACGGCCGCGGTGGCGGTTGGAGGAGCGGTTCTCGCTCTCTTCCTCGGCCTCGCGGTGGGCACGTTCGTCGGCCTCGATCAGCGCCTGACGGTCGGCGACCGGGATCTGGTAATAGTCGGGATGGATTTCGCTGAAGGCGAGGAAGCCGTGGCGGTTGCCGCCATATTCGATGAAGGCCGCCTGCAGCGACGGCTCTACGCGCGTGACCTTGGCGAGGTAGATATTGCCGCGCAGTTGCTTGCGCTGGGCGGTCTCGAAGTCAAATTCTTCGACGCGATTGCCGCGGACCACAACGACCCGGGTCTCTTCCGGATGGGTGGCATCGATCAACATCTTGTTGGGCATTTTGGGGCTCTTGACGGCGGCGGGCGCGGTGCAGGGCGCGCGCGTAATGCGCGGCCCGGTGACGCGACGGTCCACCTGATTCGGGGGTGAGGGGAAGGCCAAAACGCAAACCTTGGCGCCGCGCCGAACGGGGGCCCGCCGGGACAAGGCGACGTGCGAAGCTTTCGCTTCGCGTCGGCGCGATCGTTCCGGGGATCCTGGTCGGCAACACAGTCTGGCGCATCAAGCGTCGGCCCGTCTGAACATGTTGGCGGCAAAATTGACCGCCGTGTCTTTTCGCTGAAGGCCCGGCGCGGCGCATTCGCGCTCGCCGGCCATCGCATATCGGACCGTTTTGGGTCCGGATAATCGGTTCTGCCGTGTCTTGAACCGTCCCTGGAGCAGAAAAATACCTGGGACCGGACGCCGCTCGGGCTCGAAACCGCCTCTCCGTGTCAGCCGCGCACAGCGCTGGCTGGGGAGAGGGGCGGGAAAGACGCAGGAATCTTCGGCTTCGAAGGTTCCGGCGCTGCACCGGGAGGCTGAACGCGACACAACCGGGAGTATTAGCCGTCAGCATCTCGTACATACGTGGATTGGCGGTCGCGTGCAAGGGAAGCATCTTTGAAGCGTCGCTGCGCGGCAACACTCGTTCCTTTTCGTATTCCAGACATTAAGGCCCGATTAACCCTGTGGTTTTAATGCGATAAGAAGACTGCCCGGAGGCACCGAATTGTTGGCGAACCGTGCAAATCAACGTGTTTTGCTGGTATGGGGCTCGTTGTGCACCGCAGCATTGTTGTGCCCCGAGAATACTGCCGCGGAGGGACCCGCGCCTGGCGCTACCGCAAGTCCGCCAATTTCAAATCCTGCGCCCGCTTCAAGTTTCCCGGTCGCCTCCGATGCCCGCCTGGCCGGTGACGCCAAGCAGACGCGCTTCGTTCTCGATCTCGACAAACCGATCCAGTTTCGCGCCTTCGCGCTTGCCGATCCCTACCGTGTCATCGTCGACATTCCCCAAACTACTTTCAAGCTCGCTGCCGGCACGGGTGCAGCGGGACGGGGCCTGGTCAAGGCGTTCCGCTATGGGCTCGTGATGCCCGGCGGTTCGCGGCTCGTGTTCGATCTCGCTGGACCCGCCAGGATCGCCAAGTCTTATGTGCTGGAGGCGGCCAACGGCCAGCCGCCGCGACTGGTGCTGGAACTGGAAGAGGTCGACCGCACCGCCTTCGTGCAGTCGCTGGCGCCGGAAAACCGCCCCGAGTTGCGGCCGGGAATAGCGGAAGCCAATGCGGCTGTCGTGCCGGCCAACGCTGTACCGGCCGTGTCTGCAATCGTATCCAAACCACTGCCGCCGCCTGCCGATACGCGGCCCCTGATCGTGATTGATCCCGGCCATGGCGGCATCGACAACGGCACCCAGGCCGGCGGCGAAATGGAAAAGAATTTGGTGCTGGGCTTTGGCCTGGCGCTGCGCGACCGAATCGAGAAATCCGGCAAATACCGCGTGGTCATGACCCGCGACGACGACACTTTCATTCCCTTGAACGACCGGGTGAAGGTGGCACGCAACCAGTCGGCTGCGCTGTTCGTCTCGATCCATGCCGACGCACTTCCGCGACGCGAGGGCGACGCCCAGGGTGCCACCATCTACACGCTGTCGGACAAGGCCTCCGACGCCGAAGCCGAGCGGCTGGCGGAGGCGGAAAACAAGTCGGACGCCATCGGCGGGGTCAATCTCACGGATGAGCCGACCGAAGTGGCTGATATCCTGATCGACCTCGCGCAGCGCGAGACCCGAACGTTTTCAAACCGGTTCGCCCGCCTGTTGATGGGGGAGATGAAGACCACCGTGCGGATGCACAAGCACCCGTTGAAATCGGCCGGCTTCCGGGTGCTGAAGGCCCCCGACGTGCCGTCGGTGCTGGTCGAGCTCGGCTATGTCTCGAACAAGGGTGATCTCGAGCATCTGGTGTCGGAGAACTGGCGGACCAAGACCGTCGGATCGATGTCCCAGGCGATCGATGCCTTTTTCGCCAAACGGCTGGCAACCGCCGGGCCGGGCAAGTGAATAGGCGAGTGAAACGGCGCGTCAAAATGCACACCAAATGCACGCGCCGGCGTGATGGAAGCCCTAGTTTGGCCACAGCGACAGCGATATAAAAAACTGCCGCAGGGTCCGGAATCGGCCAGTATTGTTCGCCGGCCCCTTCGACTATTCGTTCGCACAACGGCGCGTCCGTTGGTTGGGGCTTTAAGGGCCTTGATTGGCAAGGCAGACGCCGAACGTGACGGCGCAAGGGTTGGAACGGAACTTCGATGCGCTTGCTGGTGCGGTTTTTGGGTTTCTTGTTCGCCGCCGGAACCGTGGTGTTCCTGGTGGGCGTCGCCGGCGTCGCGGGCGCGATCTGGCATTTCTCCAAGGACTTGCCGGACTATTCGCAGCTTCAGGATTATGAGCCGCCGGTGATGACCCGCGTGCACGCCTCCGACGGCGCGCTGCTCGGCGAGTATTCCAAGGAGCGCCGGCTCTATCTGCCGATCCAGGCGGTTCCAAAACTCGTCATCAACGCTTTCCTCGCCGCCGAAGACAAGAACTTCTACGAGCATGGCGGCATCGACTTCACCGGCATGGCGCGCGCCGCTGTGATATACGCACAGAATTACGGATCCAACCGCCGCCCGCAAGGCGCCTCGACCATCACCCAGCAGGTCGCGAAGAACTTCCTCCTCACCAACGAGGTGTCGTTCGCCCGCAAGATCAAGGAAGCCTTGCTGGCGATGCGCATCGAGCGCGCCTATTCCAAGGACCGCATCCTCGAACTCTATCTCAACGAGATCTTTCTCGGCCTCGGCGCCTACGGCATTGCGGCTGCGTCGCTGGTTTATTTCGACAAGTCCGTGAACGAACTGACGGTCGCGGAAGCCTCGTATCTGGCGGCACTGCCGAAAGCGCCTTCTTCGCTGCATCCGGTTCGTAACCGCGACCGCGCCATCGAACGGCGCAATTACGTGGTCGACCGCCTCGTCGAGAATGGCTGGATCAAGCAGGCCGACGCCGACAAGGCGCGCAAGGAACCGCTTGTTGTCACCAACCGCTCCAATGCCGCGCATATCTTCGCCGGCGAATATTTCGCCGAGGAAGTCCGCCGCGACATCTTCGAGCGCTACGGCGAAAAGAAACTCTATGAAGGCGGCCTCTCGGTCCGCGCGACGCTCGATCCGAAGATGCAGGTGATGGCGCGCAAGTCCATGGTCGCCGGCCTCGTCAATTTCGACGAGGCGACGGGCTATCGCGGCGCGGTCAGCAAGCTCGACATTTCAGGCGACTGGGGCGTGAAACTGGCGGACGTTAAATCGCTCGGCGATATCTCACCATGGCGGTTGGGCGTGGTGCTGGAGACCAGCGACCAGTCGGCCCGGATCGGATTCCAGCCGAGCCGTGAACTGGGCGGTGCCATCTCAAAACAGCGGCAGACCGGCATCGTCACGCTCGACGGCGTCAAATGGGCCAAGGCCGCGTCGGGACCGACCAAGGGCAGGACGCCGACCTCGGTCGCGCAGGTGCTCGCGGCGGGCGACGTGATCTATGCCGATCCGCTGTTCGGCAAGGACGGCAATCCGGTTGAAGGCCAATTCCGCCTGCGCCAATTGCCGGAAGTCTCCGGCGCGATGGTGGCGATGGATCCCTGGACCGGCCGCGTGTTGGCGATGGTCGGCGGCTTCTCGTTCGACCAGAGCCAGTTCAACCGCGCGACCCAAGCCTACCGGCAGCCGGGCTCGTCGTTCAAGCCGCTGGTCTATTCGGCGGCGATGGACAATGGCTACACGCCGTCCACGGTGGTGGTCGACGCTCCCATTGAAATCGACCAGGGGCAGGGCGCCGGCGTCTGGCGTCCGGAGAACTATTCGTCCGGCAAGTATCAGGGAGCGGTGACGCTGCGTAACGCGCTGCGGCAGTCGCTCAACACGGTGACGGTGCGGCTGGCGCAGGATATTGGCATGCCGCTGATCGGCGAATATGCGCGGCGGTTCGGCGTCTATGACGAACTGCCGAACTATCTGTCCTACGCACTCGGCGCCGGTGAGACCACGGTCATGCGCATGGTGACGGCCTATTCGATGTTCGCCAATGGCGGCCGTCGCGTGAAGCCGACCCTGATTGATCGTATCCAGGATCGTTACGGCCACACCATCTTCAAGCACGACGCCCGCGAATGCCGCGGCTGCGACGCGCCCGGTGGGTGGAAGAACCAGCCCGAGCCGCAACTAGTCGACCGCCGCGAGCAGGTGCTCGATCCGATGACGGCCTACCAGATCACCTCGATGATGGAATATGTCGTGCAGGCCGGCACTGCCACGGTGTTGAAGGAAGTCGGCAAACCGATCGCCGGCAAGACCGGCACCACCAACGACGAAAAGGACGCCTGGTTCATCGGTTTCTCGGCGGACCTCGTGGTCGGCATCTATGTCGGCTACGACAAGCCGCGCAATCTCGGCAAGGGCGCCACCGGTGGTCATCTGGCTGCTCCGATCGCCAAGGATTTCCTCAAGCTGGCGCTCGCCGACAAGCCGGCGACCCCGTTCAAGGTGCCGGCCGGCATCAAGCTGGTGCGCGTCGATGCCAAGAGCGGCATGCGCGCCGGCCCCGGCGAAGGCGGCCGCACCATCCTCGAAGCCTTCAAGCCGGGTACCGCGCCGCCGGATAATTACTCGGTCATTGGCGTGGCTGATGCCGACGGCAGGGCGCCGCCGCAGGGCGCGCCACAGGAGCCCAGCATGTTCAGGCTTCCGGGAACCGGTGGGCTGTACTAAACAGCCCGACCCGATTGCGCTTTGCGTGATACGCCGCTACATCCGTCGCAGCATTTTCAGTTAGCGGTCACGCACCGCAGATCAGAGACACCATGCGCGCCGAAATCGAACGCCTCGTTGAAGAGATCAAGCAGTCTGTCGGGCTGCTGAGGAGGCATCTTTGACGTTGAACAATCCACGGCACGGCTCGCCGAGCTTAACAAGCTCGCCGAAGATCCCAATCTCTGGAACGATCCCCAGAAGGCCCAGAAGCTGATGCAGGAGCGCACCTCGCTGGAGGATGCGCTTCAAGGCATCGGCAAGGTCGAGCGCGAACTCTCTGACAACATCGAGATGATCGAACTCGGCGAGGCCGAGAACGACGAGGGCGTGGTTCGTCGAGGCCGAGAACGCGCTGAAAGCGCTGAAGAAGGAAGTCGCCCGCCGCGAGCTCGAAGCGCTGCTCTCGGGCGAGGCCGACCGGTTCGATTCCTATCTCGAAGTGCACGCCGGCGCCGGCGGCACCGAGAGCCAGGACTGGGCCGAGATGCTGCTGCGCATGTACACGCGCTGGGCCGAGAAGCACGGCTTCAAGATCGAATATCTGGAAGAGACGCAAGGCGAAGAAGCCGGCATCAAATCCGCCACCATCCAGATCTCCGGCCACAACGCCTATGGTTGGCTCAAGACCGAAGGCGGGCGTGCATCGCCTGGTGCGGATCTCGCCCTATCGATTCCAACGCGCGGCGGCACACGTCGTTCTCGTCGGTGGCGATCTTTCCGGTGGTCGACAACAGCATCAAGATCGACATCGCCGAGTCCGACGTGCGCGTCGACACCATGCGCTCGGGCGGCGCCGGCGGCCAGCACGTCAACAAGACCGAATCCGCGGTTCGCCTGACCCATATCCCGACCGGCGTCGCGGTGGTCTGCCAGGCCGGCCGCTCGCAGCACAAGAACAAGGCGCAGGCCTGGGACATGTTGCGCGCCAGGCTTTACGAAATCGAGTTGAAGAAGCGCGAAGAACAGGCCGCCGCCGACCAGGCCGCCAAGACCGATATCGGCTGGGGCCACCAGATCCGCTCCTACGTGCTGCAGCCCTATCAGATGGTCAAGGATCTGCGCACCGGCGTGCAGACCTCGGACACCGTCGGGCGTGCTCGACGGCGATCTCGATGAATTCATGGCGGCAACGCTGGCACAGCGCGCATTCGGCACCGGGCCGGGCTCGGTCGAGGATGTGGATTAGCCCATGACCAGAGTTGCCTTCATCGGGTTGGGGCGGATGGGGCATGGCATGGCCGGCCGCTATCTCGACGCCGGGTTCACGGTCTCAATCTGGAATCGCAGCAAGGTCAAGGCGGAAGATCTGATCGCGCGCGGCGCCAAATGGGCGACCTCGCCGGAAGATGCCGCGATTGATGCGGATGCTGTCGTGACCATGGTCGCTGACGACGAGGCGTCGCGCGCCGTCTGGCTCGGCCCGGCCGGTGCTGCGGCCAATATGAAATCCGGCACGCTCGCGATCGAATGCTCCACCGTCTCTTACCAGCATACGCTCGACATGGCGCGCGAACTGGGTGGCCGTGGTTTGATCTATATCGACAGCCCCGTCACCGGCCTGCCGGACGCGGCAGCCGCTGGAAAGCTGACGCTGCTGGTCGGCGCCGAGTCCACCGATCTCGACAGGGCGCGGCCTTATCTGGTGCCGCTGTCAGTTCGACGATCCGCCATTTCGGCGCGGTCGGCTCAGGCACGGTGTTCAAATTGATCAACAATCTGATGGGCGCGGTACAGATCGCGAGCCTCGCGGAGGGGATCGCGATCGCCGAACAAGCCGGCCTCGACATGAAGCTGGTGGCGGAATCGCTCTCGACCGGCGCGGTGGCGAGCCCACAGGTGGTTCGCCATTCGAAGCGGATGGTGGCCCGCGACTTCTCCGGCGCGTCGTTTACCGCTTCGCTCCGTCACAAGGACGCGGCCTATGCGGTGCGGCTCGCGGAAGCATTGTTGCCGGCCGTACCAGTCAGCCGCGCGGCGCTCGCTGCCTATGAAGCGGCAACGGCAAACGGGCCCGACGACGACGAAGGCAAGATGGTCGAGATCGTCTCGCGGCCGAAATAATCTCTATCGCGCTTGTCGGAAATCGGGTGGGCAAGCCGCGCAGGCTGGAATAAGTCTGCGTCAACGCAGATATGAGCCGCAATGACCACCCAAGATGATCGGATAGACGCCCGCGACTGGTCGCTGCTTGGCGTCCTCTCGATCTTGTGGGGCGGCTCGTTCTTCTTCAACGGCGTGGTGCTCCGCGAACTGCCGCCGCTGACATTGGTGCTGCTGCGGGTGGTGCTGGCGTCCGGTTTCCTGCTGCCGCTGCTGTGGGTCTACCGGATCCGCTTTCCCAAAGGAATTTCAGGCTGGACGCCGTTCATCGCGATCGGGCTCTTCAACAACGTGCTGCCGTTCTCGCTGATCGTGGCGGGGCAGACCTTTATCCCGAGCGGGCTGGCCTCGATCCTCAACGCCACCACGCCGCTGTTCACCGTCATGGTGATGGCGGCCGCCGGCGAAGAAAAACTGCAGGCGCGGCGGATCGCAGGCGTGATCACAGGCCTGGTCGGCGTCGTCATCCTCCATGGTGGATTGGGCGGAAGTTTCGAAAACGGGCAGGGCATAGGCATCCTGCTGTGCCTGGCTGGCGCCTTCAGCTACGGCCTGTCGGCGCTGGTGGCGCGAAAGCTCTATCAAACTCGCCGCCGCTGGGAACGGCGACGTTCCAGTTGCTGGCTTCGAGCGCGATGATGATCGTGGTTGCAGGCCTTGTCGAACGCCCCTGGCAATTGCCGATGCCATCAGTCTCGACCTGGCTTGCGGTGATCGGCCTTGCCGCTCTGTCGACGGCACTGGCCTATATCGTGTTCTTTCAGATCTTGCGGCGGTCAGGTGCGACCAACGTCATGCTGGTGACGCTGCTGATCCCGGTCACCGCGATCCTGCTCGGCTATCTCGTGCTCGGCGAACAGATTTCTCCGCGCGAGATTTTTGGCGCGCTGGTGATCGGCAGCGCGCTATTGCTGATCGACGGCCGGGTGCTCGGATTGATCAGGCGCAATTCGCTAGGCGCGTAAACATTCAGCCGTTGTATTCGGTGAATTTCTTGTAGATCCATCGCCGTCCGTCGTGACGTCGCCAGACCTGGCCGGTCAGCAATTTTCCGGTGATCGATCGCCGCGGAACGATAATCTTGCGCAGATGCCAGACTTCGGCCCAGGCGGGTTTTGGGCTGAGATTCAATATACGAAACCGCTCGTGGCTTTCAGCATGCATGGCGCGCTCACGATGTTGACGGACGATGAAATTGTCCGGTCCATGCACGATAGCGCGTCGTAGTCGCGTCGCAATTGCCGTCGCTTGTTAAGCTAACCCGTCAACCTTACCGGCGGCTGTTCCATTCCGCGAGCCAGCCGGTGAATCTCCCGCTGTCGCGCTCACCGCCGTGCCAGGCGGCGTAGACCGCGCCGTCATCGGCCACCAGCATAACCGCGTCGAGGCCTTTTGAACGGCGCAGCGTGTCGATCGCCTGTTGCGGCGTCTGAGCGATCGGACCTGCAACGTTGAAGGAGGTGTTGACGGATATCTCGACGCCGATGTGGCGGCCGAGCGCCTTCAGATAGGCGTAGGTGAGGGGATCATCCTGCGGGTTGACGATCTGGATCCGGCCGGTGCCGTCAGCATGGATCACCGCCGGAATTTTGTCGCGCGCCGCGGGCTTCGATTGCGCCGTCAGCACCATGTAATTGTAGGCGTTGTAATCGGCGTCGGACGCGCCCGGCAACAGATCAAAATATGTTTGCGCGGCTTCCAGCGTCGCCATCGGCGCCAGTGGGCGGATCGCCTCGCGGTATTTAACGCGCTCGTTGAGCCGCTCGCGTGCCTGTGCGTCGCAGGGGTTGGCAAAGATCGAGCGGTGGCCGAGCGCGCGGGGCCCGGTTTCGGCCGCGCCCTGATACAGCGCGATCACGCCGCTCTGCGCCACCATGAACGCCATCAGATCGGCGATGGCGTCACGGCCATCAGGCGTTGCGATATCGCCGATGCGCTGCGAGGCAATGCCGTCGACCTGCAACGCCGTCGCGATGTCGGCACTCGTCGGCGGCGAGCCGCAATAAAACGCGTGCGTCATCGGCGCGCCGCGCGGGGCGCCCGCCAGATGCGCGAAGCGCCAGGCCGCCCCGATGGTCACGCCGGGATCGCCGGGCACCGGCGGCACCCACAGATGCAGCCGAGCGCGGCGTTGCTGGGCGCCGGCAAACCACGCTTGCATCGAAATGTTCGAGCAACCGCATATTGCCGATCGCATTCAGCGCCACGCCGCCGGTCAGCACCAGCCGGCTCGCACCCGTTACGCGCAGCAGATGATCGACGACATGGATCATGGCGTCCTCGAACACCAGTTGCGTCGCGGCGGCTTTGTCGAGGCGGTCCTTGGTGTCGGGACGGTGATGAATATCCTCGACCCGCAGCACCGCGTCGGGATTCCAGAGCTGGTCGGGCGTCAGCGGCGGTCCCAGAATCTCGGTGAGCGGCTTCTTGTAGGGGTTGTCGAACGGGTCGCAATACCAGTTGGCCATCGCGCGGTTGATTCTGATCTCACCGGCCTCGCCAAAGTGCAGCACGTCGCGCAGCCGCGCATAATAGGGGTTGGTCGCGCGGTTCATGTCGCCCCAGGCGGCGGCGCCCATATAGCGGCCTTCGCTGGACAGCCAGGTCCAGCCGCCCTGCGTCGACGAGATCACGCTGTAGAAGGCACCCAGCGAATCGAACATGCTGTCGTTGCAATAGAGCTTTCGCATCGCGCCATGCTCGACCGTGTAGAGCGAGATCGAGCCCTGGTCGCCGGTGCCGTCGAGCACCGCAACCGCGACCGGCTCGCCGTCATCGGCAAACGGCGAGGCGGCCCAGGAAAACCAGGCATGGTTGTCGTGGTGCGGCAGGCAGATCAGCGCCGCGCGCGAGGCCAAGCCCAATTGCTTCGCCAGAATTTTTGGCGTGCGCGTCATCTGGTCGAGCCGGCGGCCTTCAAAACCCGCGGCCTCCGTCGTGCGCAACAGTCTTAGACTTTGCGGCAACTCCTCCAGCACCGAGCGGGCGAGCGTTCCGGCCAGTGTCGGATAGTCCCAGCTGGTCAGCCAGGCGTCGATATCGCCGATGTCGCGTCCGATGCCGCGCAGCGTCGAGACCATCGCGTCGATCGACGCGCGCGGATATTCCGTGGTGTGCTTGTTGCCGGAAAAGCGCTCTTCCTCATTGTTGAGGATCAGGCGGGGCCCGCGGGCTTGCGTCACCTCGACCAGCGCCACACCTGAATTGTGCGTGCCGGGCGGCCCGAGGCCGGCGAGATAAACCGTTTCGCCACGCGCGAGCTTTTCGCTGACATGCGCGATCCGCTCCTCCACAAATGCCGAACCGAGCTGATGAAAGCCCGCCGCGCCAAAGGCCTTTGCCGCCAGCCATCGCGCGGTGCGGAAATCCGTATTCTGCAAGCTTCGGGTGCTTCGGATCAATTCGTTTGTCGGAGTTCAAATTCGGAAGACCTTGGACGTGACGGACATTGCCATGCATCAATCATAATTGGCGGCGCGCAACAATACCGTTTCACCCCACGGAATAAGCCGATGCTTGCCAGCCCGGTTGCGGCTTGCGACACTCCAACAAAACAAAGTGGGGAGAGAACGATGACGGCGCGAAGCCTTGTTGTACTGGCGGCGATTGCCGCGTTGACCGTGACCGCGGCCCACGCCCAGAAAAAATACGATCCCGGCGCCAGCGATACCGAAATCAGGATCGGCAACATCATGCCCTATAGCGGGCCGGCGTCGGCCTACGGCACTATCGGCAAGGCCGAGGCTGCCTATTTCAACAAGATCAACGCCGAAGGCGGCATCAACGGCCGCAAGATCAATTTCATCAGCTATGACGACGCCTTCAGCCCGCCGAAAGCCGTCGAGCAGGCGCGCAAGCTGGTGGAGAGCGACGAGGTCTTGCTGATCTTCCAGCCGCTCGGCACGCAGTCGAATTCGGCGACCCAGAAATACATGAACGCCAAGAAGGTCCCGCAGCTGTTCGTCGCGACCGGGGCGACCAAATGGGGCGATCCGCAGAATTTTCCGTGGACCATGGGCTGGCAGCCCAACTACCAGAGCGAGGGGCGGATCTACGCGGCCTACATCCTGAAGAATTATCCGAACGGCAAGATCGCCGCGATCTGGCAGAATGACGACGCTGGCAAGGACCAGATGAAGGGATTGCGCGACGGGCTCGGCGACAAGGCCAACATGATCATCGCCGATAAATCCTATGAGGTTTCCGATCCCACCCTCAACTCGCAGATCGTGGCGCTGCGCGACTCCGGCGCCGATATCTTCATGACCTGGGCGGCGCCAAAGGGCGCGGCGCAGGCGATCCGCAAGGTCGGCGAACTCGGCTGGAAGCCGGTATTTTTCCTCGGCAACGTCTCGACCTCGGTCGCGACCGTGCTCAAGCCGGCCGGCCTCGACAATTCCAGGGGCATCATATCCACCGCCTATTTCAAGGACCCGACCGATCCGCTGTGGAAGGACGATCCGGGCCTCAAGACGTGGCTCGCCTTCATGGACAAATATTTCCCCGACGGCGACAAGACCAACAACAACAACGTCTATGGGTATGCCACCGCGCAGACCATGGTCCAGGTCTTGAAGCAATGCGGCGACAACCTCACGCGTGAGAACGTGATGAAGCAGGCCGCAAGCCTGAAGAATTTCTCCAGCGAAGTGCTGCTACCGGGCATCATGATCAACACCGGCCCGAACGATTTCTTTCCGATCGAGCAGATGCAGCTGATGAAGTTCAACGGCGAGAGCTGGGAACTGTTCGGCGACATCATCGCCGGCGAGGTCGGACACTAGCTCGAATAGCAAACGCGCAGGAGGTGCGCTCCCTCTCCCGCACTTGCGGGGGAGGGTGGGGTGGGGGTGTCTCCGCGAGTCATCGTGTGGAGAGAGCCCCCACCCGGATCACATCTGCGATGTGATCCGACCTCCCCCGCAAGCGGGAGAGGTGGACGGAGTCTGCCGCCAGACCGATTCAGTTCAACTCGCCCGGCGCAGCGTCGCCGACGGCGTTTCGCCGAATTTTCTACCGTAGGCGCTCGCCATCCGGCTGAGATGGGTGAATCCGAGCTCATAGGCGATGTCGGTGACGTGCCGGCCGGGGCGGGCGCTGCTCAGCTGCGCGTTGAGCGCCGCCAGCCTGATGTCGAGCAGCATCTGTGAAATCGATGTGCCGAAATGGCGGCGGAACCCGATCTGCAAGGCGCGGATGCCGATGCCGGTCACCTCGGCGAGTTGGGCGAGATCGAGTGGCTCGGTCGCGTGCGCATGCAGGCAATCCCGCGCCCGCAGCAAGGCGCGGGGCAGCGATTCCGCGCGGCCTTCGAACAGCTGCATCGCCTGGCTGCGGCTGTGGCGTTGACCATGAAGCAGGGCGCCGAGCAGGACCTCGCGCCACGCGGCCGCCGCGACCGGCGTCAGCTGGCGCCCGGGTCCGAGATGCTCGGCGAGATCGACCAGATCCGTGATCTTCGACTGCAATTCGCGCCCGCAGGCCTGGCTGAGATCGATCGCGGGCGCAAACTCGACGGCCCCGACCGGCTTGCCCGAAAGGGCTGCGGCCCGCTGCTCGACCATCCGCCGGTCGAGCAAGAGGATCAACTGACCGCAATCGCCGTCCCATGTCATTTGCGTCGGGATGGTCGGCGATAGCAGCGAGGCGAGCGCGCCCGGGCTGCTCTCGACCTCGCAAGTCCCGGTTGCGGTTCTCGCCGATCCCTGCAGCGGGATTTGCAGCAGGAAGAAGCGGTCGAGACAGCCGGGATCGATCGATACCGTTCCGCCATAGGCGACGTAGTTGATGGAGAAGCCGTCGAAGGCGGCGCAATTGTGCAGGGCGTAAAAATCCGGCGCTGCGGCGCGAACCGGCGTCAGCTCATGGGGGCAGAAGATGCGCCCGACCGCCTCGGCCGCGGCGTCGACATCGTCGGTCGATACCCGATTGAACGCCGCTAGCCTTGCGGTTCGAACTCGTTCGGCAACGCCTGCGCCCATCGCCATCACACGGCCTTCCGTGTTTATTTGAACCCTATAATATCTCCAGGAAGCCGCCTTGGGAAGCCGATTTGGCTGGCGGCCGTGCCCACATCCGCGCCACGATCCTGCGTTGCAGCAACGAAATATCACCTCGCCGTCCCTCGGATTCGTTTTGCGGCTAGACGATGCCCCAAGGCCGCCGCAGCTTCGGCACACGGGACCTGCGATCCCGATCGAACAACCATCCGACAGGAGACGGCATATGGCAGCGCTCGAAAAGGGTATCACCGCTGATGGCACCGGCTACGGCGGAGTGACCTGGAACATCCTCGGTCAGGTCTATTTCCCCAAGGCCGTGACCGATTCCACCTTCGCCTTCGAGACCAACAGCGAACCCGGCCAGTTCGTGCCGGTCCATATCCATCCGACCCAGGACGAATTCATCCTGGTTCAGGAAGGCGAACTCGCGCTCAAGCTCGACGGCGTCTGGGTGAGCGCCAAGGCCGGCGATCTGGTGCGGCTGCCGCGCGGCATTCCGCACGGCTATTTCAACAAGTCGGACAAGCCGGCGCGCGCACTGTTCTGGGTGTCGCCGATGCAAAAACTCGAGGCGCTGTTCAACCGCCTGCACAACATGACCGATCCCGCTGAGGTGGTGCGGGTTTCCGCCGAGCACGAGGTGAATTTCCTGCCGCCCGAAGCCAACGACTAGCGGCGATTTCAGGCGGCGCAACTGACGCATTCACGGTCACGACGGAGACACGCCCATGGTCACCCAAAAACAGGTCTGCATCATCGGCGCCGGCGTGTCCGGGCTTGCCGCCGCAAAGGCGTTTTCGACGCGCGGACATCGCGTCACCATCGTCGAGCGCAGCGGCGATCTCGGCGGCGTTTGGGAACCGGCACGATCCTATCCCGATGTGCAGACCCAGAGCCCGAAGGAGCTTTATCGCTACACCGACAAGGCCATGCCGGCCACCTATCCGGAATGGCCGAAAGGCCCGCAGGTCCATGCCTATCTGGCCGAATATGCCCGCGACTACGGCCTCGACCGCCTGATCCGCTTCAACAGCGAAGTCATCAAGATGAACCGCCGGCCGGATTCAAAGCCGGGCTGGCGGCTCGATCTCCGCGGCCCCGGCGGTGCCACAGCTGAGGATTTCGATTTCGTCGCGGTCTGCACCGGGCAATTCAACGAACCGCAGACGCTCAGTCTGAACGGCGAGGAGGCATTCAAGGCGCAGGGTGGGCGGGTGATGCATTCCTCAGGATATAACGATGCCGGCTTGGCCCGGGGCAAGAAGGTGGTCGTGCTGGGTGGTTCGAAATCCGCCACCGACATCGCGGTCAACGCGGTCAATTCCGGCGCCAGCGAGGTGACGCTGGTATATCGCGAGCCGGTGTGGCGGATTCCCTACTTCATTGGCGGCCTGATCAATTTCAAGCGCATCCTCTACATCCGCGCGCAGGAAGAGATGTTCGCAAGCTGGGGCATCAGCGCGCTGTCGCGGTTCAAGCATGCGCTGGCAAAACCGTTTGTCTGGGCCAATTGGCGCGGGCTGGAAAGCATGCTGAAGCTGCAGCTCAAGCTGAAGAAGTGCGACATGGTGCCGGAGGCGCGCATCGAGGACGGCGTCAACTGCTCGGTGCCGATCGCCACGCCGGATTTCTTCCCCATGGTGGCCGATGGCCGGATCAAGGCCATCCGCGGCAGTTTTGATCATTACGACGGCAACAGCATCGTGATGACCGGCGGCCAGCGCGTATCCGCTGATGTCGCCGTCCTCGCCATTGGTTACAAGCTCGGCGTGCCGTTCCTGCCCGAGGAGCTGCGTAACAAGCTGGTGGATTCCGACGGCCAGTACCGGCTCTACCGACTGATCGCCAATCCGGATTTGCCGGATATGGGTTTTGTCGGCTTCAACTCCAGTTTCTGCACGGTGCTGTGTGCCGACATGGCGGCAAACTGGCTGGTTCGTTATGCCGATGACCAGCTTGCGCATCAACCGAGTGCTGCCGAGATGCGCGACAACATCGAGATGATGCTGCATTTCAAGCGGGTCGAGCGACCCG
This sequence comes from uncultured Alphaproteobacteria bacterium, assembly GCA_963802535.1. GTDB lineage: Bacteria > Pseudomonadota > Alphaproteobacteria > Rhizobiales > Xanthobacteraceae > Bradyrhizobium. The sequence goes on from CAWDJI010000005.1 coordinate 214,125, forward strand.
CGGCCAGCGTCTATGGCGGGCTATGCGTGGCGCCTTATCACTTCAAGCATTTTGATGAGCTGTTGTCCGATATCGGGACAACGAAACGCCGACGCAGCGGCTTGACGGAAAAGTTTACCCCGCCCGATGCCGACGCCTACGCGCAGTTCCTGGCCACCGCGCCCGAGTACAAGGCGACGGCTTGAAGGCGGCATTGGTCTGGTTCACTATCCTTGGTGGCTAATTTGATTTTGCGGTGGCCTGATTTGGATTAAACTGCCGCCGCTCTGCTCGTTACATGGCCGGCGCCAATGCGGAGAAGAATGCATGAAATTATATTGTCTTTGGCTTTCTCCTGCCTTTTGTTTTTTTCAATGCCGGCCGATGCAAATGATGCGGACACCTTTAATGCGATGGTCGCGTTGGCCAACAAAGGAAATGCAGAGGCGCAGTACCATGTTGGCATGATGCACAATAATGGCATCGGCACCCAAAAAGATCCGAAGCAGGCGTTTGAGTGGTTTCAAAAATCCACTGCATCAGGCGATCCGCTGGGAGCCTATAAGCTTGGTTGTTATTATGATGGGCAATTCGCGGGCGTTGTACCGACTGACCCAAATGAAGCATTAAAATACAAACTTGTTTCTGCCAAAGCCGGTTATGCGCTGGCCCAGCACGACGTTGCTATTCTTTATGACAAACAAGGAAATTCAGAAGAGGCGCTGAAGTGGTGGAAGATGGCCGGCGATCAGGGAGATCCCGGCGCCCTTTTTAGTTTATCCATGTCGTATTCTGCAGGAAAAGGAGCGCCAAGAGATTTGTCGTTATCGTACGCGTATTTTAAACTCTCAAACGTGGCACCGAAGAAAAACGTGAATGAGATGGCTTCCATGCTGTCGAAACCAGAACTTGAGAAAGCGGAAAAACTGGTTTCCGCATGGAGTCCACAACCGACAGCGCTAACACTCAAGGCAAAGAGCGGTGTCAGGGCGGCGGAAGAACTCTTGAAAGCCCCCAAGAGCTGAGTGCTCTCTATTAGCGACGGGTTACGGCACGCCACCGAGCATCACGCACTCAACGCGCGCATCTCCTTGTAGAGATCGGCCTTGCCCTCAAAACCGATGCCGGGCAGGTCGGGCATCGTGATGTGACCGTCCACGACGCGCACGCCATCGGGAAAACCGCCATAGGGCTGAAACAGATCTGGGTAGCTCTCGTTGCCGCCAAGCCCGAGGCCGGCGGCGATGTTGAGCGACATCTGATGGCCGCCATGGGGGATGCAGCGGCTGGGTGACCAGCCATGTACTTTAAGCACTTCCAGCGTGCGCAGATATTCGCAAAGTCCATAGGACAGCGCGCAGTCGAATTGCAGCCAGTCGCGATCGGGCCGCATGCCGCCAAAGCGGATCAGATTGCGGGCGTCCTGGTGGCTGAACAGGTTTTCTCCAGTCGCCATCGGGCCCGGATAGAATTCGGCGAGGGCTGCCTGTAGCTGGTAGTCGAGCGGGTCGCCGGCTTCCTCGTACCAGAACAGCGGATAGTTGCGCAGCATTTTGGCGTAGTTGATCGCGGTCTCCAGATCGAACCGGCCATTGGCGTCCACCGCCAGCTGGTTCTTGGCTGCCGATCTCCTCGAGCACGGCCTCGATCCGCCGCCGATCCTCGTCGATGTCAGCGCCGCCGATCTTCATCTTGACGACGTTGTAGCCACGATCGAGGTAGCCGCGCATTTCCTTGCGCAGCGCCGACATGTCCTTGCCCGGATAATAATAACCGCCGGCCGCATAAACGAAGACGCGCGGGTTTGCCTCGACGCCGTATCGTTCGGCGAGCAGGCGGAACAACGGCTTGCGGGCAATCTTGGCCACGGCATCCCAGATCGCCATGTCGAGCGTGCCGACCGCGACCGAACGCTCGCCATGGCCGCCCGGTTTCTCGTTGATCATCATCGCCGCCCAGGCACGATCGGGATCGATGTTCTCGCCGGATCACATCGAGCAGCGTGTTCGGATCGGCCTCGAGCAGGCGCGGCACGAACCGCTCGCGCATCAGGCCGCCCTGGCCGTAGCGGCCGTTCGAGTTGAAGCCGTAGCCGACCACCGGCTGCCCGTCGCGCACGACGTTGGTGACGACAGCGACGAGACTCGACGTCATCTTCGAAAAATCGATGTAGGCGTTGCGGATCGGCGAGGCGATCGGCTTTGTCACTTCGCGCACATCGACGATGCGGACGGTCATCTCATCTCTCCTTCAGAGTTTTACTTCACGTTTTTACTTGGCCATCACAGCGAAGCGCCCGCACAAATCACGATCTGCTGGCCGGTGATCGCGCCGGCCTCCGGCGATAGCAGGAAGGCCGCGAGTGCCGCAACCTCGCTGGCCTCGACGAACCGGCCCATCGGCGGCAGCACCGGTTCCGTTCCGGCCCGGCTGGGATCGTGCAGAAACGGCGTATCGGTCGCCGCCGGTGCGATCACGTTGACGGTTATCCGGCGTGGCGCGAGCTCGATGGCCCATGAGCGCGCCATGCCGACGAGGGCGGCTTTGGTCGCCGCATATTGGCTGCGTCCGGCCGCGCCATTGGCGGTCCGGCTGCCGATCAGCACGATGCGGCCACCGTCCGGCAAACGCGGCGCCAGCGTATTGGCCAGTTCCGATGCCGCATCGACATGAAGCCACCACATGCCCGCGCCTTGGTCCGGGTCGAGCTCGCCCAATCGTACCCACGCGCATGAAGCCGGCGGCATGCACCAGCGCGGTTACCTGCGTGATGCCTTCGAGCATCGAAGCGATGCCGTCGGTCTCAGTGAGGTCGGCCTCGATGCCCCGAAAGCGGGTGTCGACGATCGTCGCCGGCGACCGGTCGAGGCCGGTCACCGTCCAGCCGGTTGCGATCAGCCGCTCGGCGATGGCGCGGCCGATGCCGGAACTGGTCCCGGTCACCACGGCATGTGGTGCGCCCTGGTTGGCCGCCTCCGTCATCCCTTGTACGCCGTCGCCTCGGCCTGCACCTTGGCGACATCGAAATCGTTGATCTTGTCGATCAGGTCGTTGGTGTAGGCGGCCTTGTAGTCCCTGATCGCAAGGCCGTTCATCTCGGCTTCGGTGCGGAATTCCTGCTCATTGATGGCGCCCATCTTGGTATTGGCATAGGGCGGCGCGTAGAGCTTGATGCGGCGGCCGATCGATTGCAGGACCGCCTTGACCGCCTGTTCCTCGCTGCTGCCGCGTGGCGCGGTTTCTGGATACATCTTCAGGAATGCCCGTGGCGCCCGCGGTCGGGTTGGCCAGCAGGAACTGCGAGGCCTTGGAGACCGAGCGGCCGAAGCCAATCAGAAGGTCGCGATCCTTCTCGAACATGGCAGGCATCGCCATCAGGAACTGACCACCGACCATCGGGATCGTTGTCGGTCGCGGCAGGAAGGTCATCTCGATCCCGGCGGCCTCGATCTGGCCGAACCCGGTGTCGTAATAGGCGAGGGCGTCGATCACGCCGCGCTGCAGGGCGACACCCGCCGGCGTGCCGTTTCCAACCGATACCCAGCTCACGTCTTTCTCGGGATCGAGACCCAGCGCTTTCAGGACATTCTTGGTGACCGGATATTCGGTCGCGCCGAAGTCGGACACGCCGATCTTCTTGCCCTTGAGGTCGGCATAGCTCTTGAGCGGCGAACCCGGTGCGACCGCAATGTCCCACTTGTAGGGATAGGTGTACTGGTAAAACATCTTGCCGCCCTGCCATTCGCCCTTGGCGAGTACAGGCAGCATGGTCGAGGGAACACCGATGCCGATGTTGACGGTGCCGCGGTCGGTCGCGACCTGAACGTTCGAATTGGTGCCGAGCGCCTGCACGTCGATCGAGAATCCCTCTTGGGCGTTATAGCCGAGCACCTCGCCGATGACGCAGTTGATGACGCTGGCGTTGAGCGCCTTGAGACCGACGCCAAAACTCAGCTTCTTGGCGTCGGCGGCGCGTGCGAGTGGCGCGCCTGCGGCCATCAACGCGGCAACGCTGCCGCCCAGAGCGAGCACTTGTCTGCGTGTTCTCATCATTTGATCCTCCCGTTATTTTATTTATTGCGATTGGCGCCCCAGTGGACGATGCGTGCCTCGGCCCAGCGCACGATCGCGTGCAGCAGGATGCCGAGCATGCCGAGAATGACGAGCGCGGCGAATACGCCGGCCACGTCGGACACCGCCTGGGCCTGGGTGATGACGACGCCCATGCCGCGCTGCGCGCCCAGAAATTCCGCGACGATGGCGCCGAGCAGCGCGTAGACCACGGCCATGTCCAATCCAGCAAAGATGAAGGGCGCCGCGTTCGGCAACTTGACGATTCGGTAGGTCTCGAACCGCGTCGCCGAGAGCGAGCGCATCAGATCGAGACGCTCGGGCTCGACCGCGCGCAATCCGGTAAAACTGTTGATCAGCACGGGGAAGAACGAGAGCAGGGCGGAGATAGCGATCTTGGAACCGTCGCCGAAGCCGAACCAGATCACGACCAGCGGCGCGATGGCGACCTTCGGCAGGCTTTGCAGCGCGAACGCATAGGGCATCACCAGCCGTTCGATCGCGGGCACTTCGGCCATCATCGAGCCGATGACGAGGCCGAGGGCGACGCCGATCGCAAATCCGATCGCCGCGTTGCTGAGCGTGCCCCACAAAGGGAGATAGTAGCCGAGCGAGCTTGTCGGACTGACGGCAAGCCCCGACCACAGCGCCCGCACCACCGCTTCCGGTCTCGGCAGGATGTAGGAGGGGATGTTGAAGATTTGGACCGCGGCGATCCAGGCGCCGATCAGTACCGCAAGGCCGATCCAGGCGATCGGCGATCCGAGCCGGATACGGCTCGGCTTCCTGACGGCAATTGCCGGCTGCACGGGCGCGGCCGCAGTGTTGGTCACTTCAGTCATGGGCGTTCTCCTGCGCATTGAGCAGGCCGCGGATTTCGCGCGCGAGTTTTGGATATTCCGGGTGCAGGACGATTTCGTCGAAGGTGCGCGGCCGCGGAATGGCAATGACAAGATCGGCCAGGATCCGCCCCGGCCGCGCCGACATCACGATCACGCGGTCGGCGAGGAAGATCGCCTCCGAGATGCTGTGCGTGATCAGCATGATGGTCTTGTGGTTCTCCTGCCAGATCCGTTGCAGCTCGAGGTTTAGGCGCTCGCGCGTCAGGGCATCGAGCGCACCGAACGGCTCGTCCATCAGCAGGATTTCGGGATCGCGCGCCAGCGCCCGGCAGATTCCTGCGCGTTGCTGCATGCCGCCGGAAAGTTCGTAAGGAAATTTGTCGCCGAAGTCGCGAAGGCCAGTGACCGCAAGCAGCCGGTCGATCCGATCATCGGCCGGCGCGTGGACGCCGCCGACGCGGAGCGGCAGGCGGACGTTCTCGCGCACGTTCATCCAGGGCAGCAGGTTGGCCGCCTGAAACACCACACCGACTTTTCGCGAAGGACCGACCACCGGCTCGCCGCCGAGCAGCAATTGGCCCTCGCTATGGGTGTCGAGCCCAGCGAGCAGCCGGAGCAGCGTGCTCTTGCCGCAGCCCGATGGCCCGACCACGCAAACGAACTCGCCCTGCCGGATGTCGAGCGATACCCGGCTCAGGGCGTGAACCGCGGAACCCGAAGTCGAAACAAAGGTCTTCGAGACATCGCCGATACGAATGAGTGCGGCGGCATCCGTGCCTGCATTGTGCCGTAACGCAGGCGCTGCCGTAGTAACCATCATGTGCGTCGTCCCAAATCTCGTTTTTTGTTGCTTCCGGCCCGGTCAGCCAGGATTTATTCAGCCGCCATGGCGGTCAGGCCGGCAGCGCCGACGGCGTGCCGGATCGCCGCCATCTCTTCGGCGCTGGGGGCGTGCGTCGGCGGACGCACGGTGGCGTCGCGGATCACGCCGGCGACCTGCATCGCCGCCTTCATGCGGCCATGCGCTTCGCCGGTCGGCTCGCCGGCGCCGTAGACCGCGTCCTTCAGCGGATCGATCATGCTTTGCAGCCGCATGGCGAGATGGAGGTCGCCTGCCTTCACGGCTTCCAGCGAGGTCGTTGATCAGGTCCGGAATCACCGACGCGAAACCGACCAGCGCGCCGTCGATGCCCTGCACCATGGAAGCGAGCAGATATTCGTCGTGACAGGTCAACAGCGCCTTCTGCGGCGCTGCAGCGCGGATCGCCTTGATGTCGCGCGCATACTTGTTCATCTCGCGGGTGCCGATCTTGAAGGCCTGGACGTGCGGCGACCTCGCAAGTTCGGCCAGCAGTTCGGAGGAGAACGAGGAGCGCGTCCACGCCGGATAGACGTGCACGATCAGCGGCAGTTTTGTCGCGTCGCCGATCGCCGTGAAATAATCGAGGCAGTGCTCGCGCTTGAAGCCGAACCGCAGCCAGTGATGCGGCGGCATGATGTCGAGCGCGGTGGCCCCGGCCTCCTTGGCCATCAATGCGTGCTCGATACCCTCGGTAATGCCCTCGCACACGACCGAGGAGATGGTCGGGCAGATGCCGTTGATGGCCTTGGCGGTAATGCGCGTCACTTCCGCGCGCTCCTTCGCCGTCAGCGAGAACACTTCGCCGGTGTGTCCATTGGTCATCAGGGCGACGATGCCCTTGCGGCGGGCGAGCCAGGTCGCGAATCTCGCAAGCTCCGCCTCGTCGATGCTGTGGTCTTTGCGGAAGGGCACGGCGATTGCCGGGATGATGCCCTTGAAGTTGGTCATGACGGTCATGCGGAACTCCTCGTATGCGCAGGTTCTAGGATTGCGAGATGTTGAAGGTGGCGCCGCCCAGGGCCTGGAGGGCGCGCGAGAGCTGACCGGCCGCCTTGAGCAAGGGTTCGACGCCGACGCGCTCGAACTCGTTTGCCGAAAGCCGCATGGTGGGCGCAGCGACGCTGACCGCGGCCAGCGGCACGCCGTCGAGATCGAGCACGGGGGCTGCCAGCACGCAGAGACCGGAAACGTTTTCCTGGTTCGACACGGCGTAGCCCGCCGACTTCACCTGCTTCAGCCGGCGCAAGCAGGGCGTTGAGGTCGGTGATCGTGGTTTCGGTGCGGCGCGGGCGCGGCTGCGCTTCCAGCACCTCGATCTGGTTTTCCTGCGGCATGAAGGCCAGGATCGCGTGACCGATCGCGGTCGAATAGACAGGCGCGCGGCTGCCGATGCGGACGTCGACGCCGAGCCGCACCAGGCCGGCCTGGATGCGCTCGACATAAACGATGTCGGAACCATCGAGCACGCCGAGCGAGGCCGCCTCGTTCAATTCACCGACCAGTCCGCGCAGGATCGGCCGCGACTGCGCCCGCAGATCGGAGCGTGCAATGGCGTTGAAGCCGATGTCGAGGCATTTGAGCGTCAGCCGAAACCGCCGCGTGTCGCCGACTTTTTCGATGTAGCCGAGCATCACGAGCGTATTGAGCAGGCGGAAGGTGGTGCCCTTGTCGAGGGCGCTGCGGCGCGCGACGTCGGCCAGAACCAGTTCCGGCTCGTCGCTGGTGAACGCCTGCAGCACCTGAAAGCCCTTGGCGAGCGACTGCACCACGTTCTTTTCGGATTTTGCTTCCTCGCTCACCTGGTGCCTCGGTTTCCTGCCCATCGGGATGCCCGTTGATCGGGTCAATATAGTTCGGATTGCGAACTTTAGTTCGCATATTCAAATAGCAAACGGCACTGCTGTCAAGCGGGGCGTGCCGAGGCGCCCGCATTCCTACGGTGCATGGGGTTGTTTTCGATGTTTTTGTATTTGGCCGCTGCGAGGCAGCCGCGCCGGGAAAACTAGCCCGAGCTGAGGCGTACGCCGGCGCGCAAAAACTTCTGCGGATCGACGGCGTCGCCATCGATGCGGGTTTCGTAATGCAGATGCGGACCGGTGGAGCGGCCGGTCGAGCCGACCGCGCCGATCACCTGGCCGATCTTGATGATCTCGCCGACCTTGACGTTGATCTCCGACAGATGGCCGTAGCGGGTCGCCAGCCCGTTGCCGTGATCGATTTCGACCATGCGGCCATAGCCGCCCATCCAGCCCGACGAGGCCACCTTGCCATTGGCGGTGGCGCGCACGGGATCACCCATCGCGGCGCGGAAATCGAGACCGGTATGCATCGCCGGCCGCCCGAGGAAGGGATCGCTGCGGACGCCGAAGCCACTGGTGAACTCGACCTCGCCGATCACAGGCTTGCGGTAGGGCACCAGCGCCAGCGTCCGGTTGAGGCGTTCGAGCGCAGAGCGCGTGACGTTGATCCGGTAGAGCTGCCGTTCGAACGGCCCGGCATCGGCGGCAAGTTTAACGGGAACGAAGGGACCGCCGACGCCCGAGCGTGGGGTGGCGGCTTCGAGCTGCGCCATGTCGAGGCCGAGATCGGTGAACACGCCGCGCATGCGACGGGCGCGCGATTCCATGCCGTCTTCGACCGAGCTCAGCGCGGCCATCTGGCGACGCTCGACGGAATCGAGCGAGGTCTGCAGGCGGACCAGCACGTTGTCGACGCCCTGAACCTTTGCGAACTGGTTCGGCTGCACCTTGGCGATAACAGGTGTGCGCGATTCGAGACGGGCCTCACGATCCGGCGGCGCCACGAAGATCACGGTGTCGCTGATCGGGGAGGGTTTTGGCGCGCCTGATGTGGACGTGTCAGCCGCAGCACCCCGCGCCGGCGGCCGGATCGATCCGGTTGCTGAGCTATCCGGAATGGCGCCCAGCGCGGTGGCGCGGGATTCCAGCGCGGTCTGGCGCTTCATGATCTGGTCGAGTTTCTGGTCGAACTGCTCCTGGTCGAGCAACTGGCGGCTGGTGGTGCGATCGACCTTGGCGCGCAGCTCGGCGATGCGGTCTTCATAGGCGTATTGCATCTCGGCCTGACGGGCGATCAGCCGGGTCAGGACGTCGTCGCGAAAGGCAAAGTAGGTCGCAGTCGCCGCCGACCACATGCCCAGCACCACAACCGTGCCGACCACGATCCAGAACACCACCGGCCCGAACCGGACCTGCTTGCCGTGATGGACGATGGCATAGCCATCGCCGGCGGCAGCCGCTGCTAAGGCCGCTTGGGGCGCGGGCCGGCGCGGCGGCCCGCGGCCATGGTCGTGGGGATGGTGGTGCTGGTGGTCGGAATGATGACCGGAACGGTACGACATCGGCACTCCCGCGCCGGTCGGACAGGTTCCGTACGGCTCATTTTGCGAGGCCGATTTGACCCTCTCATGGTTAATTTTTGGGAAATGGAACCGGTAAAACCTACATGGCCTTGGCGGCTGCCAAAACCTCGTCGGCGTGGCCGTCGACCCGGACATTGCGCCAGATCTTTGCAATCTTGCCATTGGCGCCAATCAGAACGGTGGTGCGAAGAATTCCAAGGAAGGTCCTGCCATACATCGATTTTTCGCCCCAGGCGCCATAGGCCTCCAGCATCTGATGTTGCTCGTCTGAAATCAGAGGAATGCTGAGCTGGTGCTTGTCCCGGAACGACTCTTGCGCCTTCACGGTGTCGGCGGAGACGCCAAGCACGGCCGTGCCCGCCTCGGCGAAGGCATCCCGGAGGCGGGTGAAGTCGATCGCCTCCCTGGTGCAGCCCGGGGTATCGGCCCGCGGATAGAAAAACAGCACCAGCTTCTGGCCGGCATAATCGGCAAGCGCTGCGCTTTCGCCGCCGTCGCGCGGCAACCGGAAGCTCGGGGCCTTGGCGCCCTCAACCAGCGCGACAGCCGGGCCGGGCTTCGATTCGGGCTTCTGAACCGGCGCGGCTACAGGCTTCAGAGCGGGCTTCGGAATCGGCGCAGCTTCCGGTTTCGGCGCCGCCGATGGCGCGGATTTTAACTGTTTGGACGCGGGCTTATGGGATGCTTTGGCCACGGCGGTTTTGGCCGCTTTGGCTGGTTTCTTTGCGACCGCCTTGCGGGGTGTTGCCGCGGGCGTTTTGGCCGAGGCTTTTGAGCCGCCACGGGCCGCCTTCGCCGTGGCCGTCTTCCGGGCCGGGGTCTTGGCGGATCCTTTGGAGGATTTCTTGCGCGTTTTCTTGGACATACGCCTTCCTTTCGTCGCTTTCGGCGGATCAACCAATAGGGTATTGCGGGTCTCGTCCCGAACAGCCGGATTCGTGCCGGCTGCTGGGCAAGTTTGATGGCCACGGAGTATGGTTACAAGGAATTCGACGCACCACCCGTCCGCTCGTTGAGGGCCCGCCTGATTGATTCCTTGGGTCCCGCCACGAGTAACAGTATTAATCGAGGATTGGCAGCGATGCCGGCACAGGAGCGCTCGATAGACATCGATGAGCGCGCCGGTGGCGGCGATCAACCTCAGCGCCGGCACCGAGAGGCAATGGCAAGGAACACTTCGCCCCAGGGTAAACAGCCACAAGGGTCGAATCCGCGCGCCGAGGCCCAAATCTCGCGATGGGATGATGAGCCGGGCTGGGATCACGATCAGGACGAAGCGGCGGGCCATCGCGCACGACGGCTGCTATCGCGTTCCAATTCCGGCTTTCACCGGCTGAGCGACAATTTCGCGGCGATGAACCGATGGGTGACCGGCGAGCGCTGGGTCAAGCGCTTGGTGGTCGTGATCGCGGTATTGGCCGTGATCTTCGCCGGTTGTTTCGGCGGGCTGTGGTGGCGGCTCGGCGCCGGGCCGATCAATCTCGATTTGGCGACGCCCTGGCTCGCGGCCGCGATCGAGGACAATATCGGGCACGGCAACACGGTCGAGGTCGGCGGCACGCAGATCGAGCGCGCCGGGCGGATCCGGATCGCGGTGCGAATCCGCGACATCGTGGTCAGGGACCGCGACCATGCCATCGTCGCCAGCGCCCCGAAGGCCGAGGTGAGATTATCCGGCACCGCACTCCTGATGGGGCGGCTGCGCGCCGAGAGCCTCAATCTGGTGGATGCCGAATTGGCGGTGCGAATCACACCGGATGGCACGGTGACGGTTTCCGCCGGTGACACCGCAAAACCACTCGCGACCGGCGTTGCCTCGAAGCGCGACGCGGGCCTTGCGGCGACATTCCCGCGAGCTGCGCCGGCGCCCGTGCCGGGCGCGCCTGTCGAAACCACGCCGAACGGATTGCTGGCCGGCCTCGACTGGCTCGACAGTCTCAGTCTGACCGGCCTCGACGGACAAAACCTCAACGAGATCGGCTTGAAGAACGGCAATCTCGTCGTCGACGATCAGCAGCGCGGCAACAAATGGACGTTTGACAATATCAGCCTCAGCCTGCGCCGGCCGAGCGGCGGCGGGGTGCAGCTCTCTTTCGGTGAGGAGGGCGCCAAGCCATGGTCGCTTCGGGTGCTGGTCGGTCCACAAGTTAACGGCGTGCGATCGGTCGACCTGCGCGCAGACAAGCTGTCGACCGCCAACATTCTGTTGGCCATGCGCGTGAAGGATCTCACCTACAGCGCCGACCTGCCGCTGTCCGGCGAGTTGAAGGGCGAACTCGGCCGCGACGGCCTGCCGACCTATTTCCGCGGCAAGCTCACCGCGGGCGCCGGCACCATCACCGACAGCGACACGCCCGATTATCCGATGACGATCGATTCGGCCGAGATGACCGTCGAATGGGATTCCGGACGGCGTGTGCTGGTCGCACCCTTCAAGATCATTTCCGGGGCGAACCGCATCACCTTGCTGGCCCATCTCGAGCCGCCCAATGGCGCCATTACCGACTGGCAGGCAGGCTTTTCCGGCGGCACCATCGTGCTCGCCGGCGCCGACGGCGAGCAGCCGCTGATCTTCAACCGCATCGCCATCGGGATGCGCTTCGACACCGACAAGAAGCGCGTGCTGCTGACGCAAGCCGATATCAGCAATGGCGAGATCGGCGTCGCCGGAACCGGCAGCGTCGATTATGCCGGCGAGGCGCGTCTCCAGCTCGGTTTTGCCGGCACGCCGATGTCGGCCTCCGCCCTGAAGCGGATGTGGCCGATCCTGATCGTGCCTGAGGTGCGCGAATGGGTGATCGAGCGGATCGAGCGCGGCACGCTCCAGCGCATCGAGGTCGGCGTCAATTCGCCGGTGCGCAATCTGTCGCGCAAGGGTCCCCCGATCCCGGATGATGGTCTGGCCGTCAACATCGTCGCAACGGGCGTAACGGTGCGCCCGGCGGACGATATGCCGGTCGTGCGCGACGCCGACCTGAAAGCCCGGGTGACTGGCCGCACCGCGACCGTCAACATCGGCCAGGGCATCGCCGACACGCCGACCGGCCGCAAGATGACCATTTCGGATTTCGTTTTCGAAGTGCCGGACATGGCACCCAAGCCGTCGCCGTCGAAGATCAAATTCCGCATCGAGGGCACGGTGCCGGCCGCCGCCGAAATCCTCGCCTCCGATCGCCTGAGCGAATTCTCCGGCACCCTGATCGATCCGAATTCGAGCAAGGGAAACATGTCCGCCATCGTGACGCTTGCGATGCCGCTCAAGGGCGCGCTGACCAAGGCCGATACCACTTACACCATCACGGCCGATCTCGGCGGTTTTGCCGCCGACAAACTGGTGATGAACCAGAAGCTGGAAGCCAATACGCTCAAAGTCGTGGCCAACAATAACGGCTATCAGGTCAAGGGCGATGTGAAGATCAACGGTCAGTCGGCGCAGCTGGATTATCGCAAGCTGAACGACGCCGACGCCGATATCAAGCTGTCGGCGACGCTAGACGATGCGAGCCGCGCCCGTCTCGGGCTCGATCTCGGGCCGGCCGTCAGCGGCGCGATCCCGATCAAGGTGATCGGCAAGATCGGTGATCACGACAGCCGCGTTGGCATCGAGGCCGATCTCACCTCGTTGAAGCTCGACAACATCCTGCCGGGCTGGGTCAAGGTGCCCGGCAAATCCGGCAAGGCGACGTTCAGCGTCGTCAAGAAGGAGCAGTCGACCCTGTTCCAGGACATCGTGGTCGAGGGCGGGGGCGTATCGATCAAGGGCTCGGTGGAAGTCGATGCGAACGGCGATCTGATGAGCGCGAACTTCCCGACCTATTCACCGTCGGAAGGCGACAAGACCTCGCTGAAGGCCGAACGCGGCACCGATGGCGTCGTCAAGGTCACGATGCGCGGCGACGTGTTCGATGGCCGCGGTTTCCTCAAATCGGCGATTTCGGGCCGGGAAACCGACGCCAAGAGCAAAACCAAGAACCTCGATTTCGACGTTGACCTCAAGCTCGGCGCCGTCGCCGGCAACAATGGCGAAGCGCTGCGCAGCGTCGACGCCAAATTTTCCCGGCGTGGCGGCAACATCAAGGCCTTTGCACTGACGGGCAAGGTTGGCCGCGACACCCCGGTGACAGTGGATTTGCGCGGCCGCACGCAAGGGCAGGGCCGCGACCTGATCATCCTGCAGACCGGTGATGCCGGCGCCTTCCTCCGCTTCACCGACACCTATTCCAAGATGATCGGTGGTCAGCTCGCACTCGCGATGGAGCCGCCCACGGTCGAACCCTCGGCCAAGGAAGGCCTGCTCAACGTCCGCGATTTTTCGATCAAGGGCGAGGCGGCGCTGGAGCGTGCGGCCGCCGGTGGGCCGGTCGGCACCCAGAACGGCATTGCGTTCTCGGGCCTGCGAGCCGAATTCACACGGCAGAGCGGCCAGCTCTCGATTCGGGAAGGCGTCGTCAAGGGCCCGACCATCGGCGCCACCATCGAAGGCTACATCGACTATGTCGGCAACTCGGTGCGCATGAAGGGCACTTTCGTTCCGCTGTACGGGCTGAACAACATGTTCGGTCAGATTCCGATCGTTGGCCTGTTCCTCGGCGGCAGCAATGAGGGCCTGATCGGCGTCACCTATGAAGTCGTCGGCACGCCGGGAGCGCCGGTACTGAACGTCAACCCGATTTCGGCGATGGCACCCGGCCTGTTCCGCAAGATCTTCGAATTCAACCCTGGCAACAAGCAGAACGGCCCGATCGAATTCCCGTCGAATAATTAGCGAGGTTCGCTGTTCGCACCGTCCGCTGTCGTCATCCTGCGAGCGGCAGGAAGACGTCGGTGATGGCTTCGTGCTCGGGTACGTCAGGGTAAATGGTGACGCGCTGCGCAAAAATCGGGTGGTCGCGCAGTTCGAGGCCGCTGCGCGGCAGCCAATCGCCGTACAGAAACTGGACCGCCGGCCGCAGATCGTGAGGGCTTCCTATCAGCCGCAGGGTCGCACAGCGTCCGGCCGAAAGCACGCCCGCGACCACGCCGGAATCGTTGGCGTCGACCCGGTCGGTGGCGCAGCAAAGACCGAGGCGGTAGTCGGCGGGCTCGGTGGTCTCGGGGTCGGTGTGCAGCAGGTTGAAGGTTGCGCTCTTTGTCGGGGATAGCCCATGGGCTCTCCGCCACCCGATAAAACGGCGAATGGTGTCGCCGAGCAATTCTGGATCGCCCCGATGCGTCAGGATGGCGACCGGCGTTTCCGGAAACTCGATGATGCGGACGTCGTTGTCGGTGAAGGCGGGTGGCATGATGACGCTCCGTGCGCGGTTTAGGGACAGATAGGTCTCGTGCCAACGAGTCCATTGCGGCGCGTTCCGGAACGATGTCGGTGACTGGTCGTGGTGCAGCTTGAAGGCGCGCGCGAACGCTTCCGGTCCGCCGTAGCCGCTGTCCAGCGCCACCTCCAGGACCGGGTCGCTGGCGAACGCCAGGCGGTAGGAGGCCCGTTGCAACCGCAGCAGCTGGACGTAACGATGGATGCTGATGCCGAACAGCGACGTGAACTGCCGGTGGAAGTGGTACTTGGAAAAAGCCGCGACACCGCTGAGCAGGTCGACATCGAGATCGTCGTCGAGATGCTCATCGATAAAGCTCAGCACCCGCTGCATGCGGGCATGATAGCGACTGGCGACATCCGTCTTCATCCATTCTCCTTGGCACGGATCATGGATAGCTGTCAGCCCAGCCGAATACCTGACCGAAAATGCTGTTCTGCGTCCGGTTCCGGAACAGTGCCCGCTGTGTCGTCAGCGCCGCAGCGCCGGCACGCCTATCGCAGCCATAGTTTGAGCGGAATGGCTTCGCGGTCGGGACAAGCCATCATGCCACTGTAGGGGTTCGCCGAGTGCGCGCTGTAGGTACACTCAATGCCCTCGACCAGCAATTTCGCATCCAGCTGGGACGATAGTGCCGAGATCTGAACGCGGATTTCGCCTCGCCGTTCTTCCGGTCCATCCTGCGTACAGATCCCAACATGCTTCATCGACAGCCGTCCGGAGAACTCCTTGCCCAATAGACGCGATTTTTCGTCGACGGTCGCCGTCAGTTCCCACTCGCCGAGCACGCCGGCATAGCCGAGGAGCTGCCTGGGCTCGGCCTGCGCCGGAATTTGGAGAGCACCCACGACCAGCAGCGGCAAGAGTGCCCTCACGACCTTCGCGGAGAACGATAGGCGCTGATGTCTCACGACTTCTTCGTCAGGAATGCGCGGGCTTCGCCAACCTCGACCCGGCTCTTGTCCGCATCGCCGGCAATGGCGACGACCTTCTTGTAATATTCCTGGGCCTTGGCGACATCGCCGGCCTTTTCGGCGGCCTTTGCCGCGCCCACGTACGCGGCGAGCCGGTTGGGCTCCTTCTTTAGTGTCGCTTCAAAGGCGGACAGCGCTTCCTTCGCGTTACCGCTCTCTAACAGCAATACGCCGTACCATTCGCGCGCCGGTTTGGGCACGCCCGGCGTCACCGGATGCTTTTCGGTCTTGTCTTCGGCGTCGGCGGCGGCGCTCATGGCCTTGAGTCCATCCTCGTGCTTGCCTTCGGCGAACAGCACCGCGGCTGAAGCGACTTGCGCCTGGATATCGACCTGTTCCGACCAATAGGCGTCCTTGGCGTCACGCAGTCTGTCGCGCAGCTCGCCGAGCCTGGTGATATCGGCCTTGGCGGCATCGGGATTACCTGAGCGCGCGGCGCCGAGCGCGCGCGCGAAATGCGTGATTGCCTGCACATGAGCCAACGGGCTCGGGCGGACCGGAAGTTCGGCCGCGGCCTTCCAGTCGCCGCGTTCCAGCGCATAGCGTGCCGGCGAAGCTGCCAGCGCATAGGGTCCGACAAGGTATGTCTCTGTAAAGCCGGTAATCCCGGACATTTCGTCAATCAGCGCCTTGGCCTTGGCGTCCCTTCCGAGCTGCAGGTTGGCATACACTTGGTAGTCCATGGAGTGCAGCTGGTCGTGAAAATCCTTGGCATCCTTGGCGGCGCGCGCGGCCTGGATGTTCGACGCAATCGATTCATCCCAATAGCCGACGCGCGTGAAAATGTGCGACGGCATGTGTTGGGCATGGGCGGCGGCGGGCGCGATCTTGGCGTAGCGCCTGGCCGCATCGAGGCCTTTCTCGGCGATCGAGGGATAATCATACAAATGGATCAGGTAGTGCGCGACGCCGGGGTGTTGCGGCTGGCGTACTGAGATCGGCTCGAGAATCGCCGCGCCCTTGACCTGGTTGGCGTAAGTCTTGTCGGTGGCCGAAGCCGAGGTATTGAGCGCCAGCGCATAATGAATCTGCGCCTCGTCGTCGTTCGGGTAGCGCTGCGCCAGTTGCTCCATGGCCTTCGCATAGGCCACGACACGGGTGCGATGGTCGACCTTGTCGGAATTGGCGTACATCACACCCAGCGCCTCCAAATAGTCGCGCTCGCGCTGGGTTGCGGCGCCAACGCTCCTGCCCTTGGCGAGCATGATAGAGCCGTCGGCGAGATTTTTCGCAGGCGTCGGAACGTGAGGGTTCCAGAGCATGCTGAGCGCGATGCCCCAATAGGCGATGCCGCATTGCGGATCGGCCTTCAACACATCCTCGAACACGTTTTGCGACGCGCGGTACCAGAACGAGTGCTGATACAGCATTCCCTGGTTGAAGAGTTTCTGCGCCTCGGGTTTGCAGGACGTCTCGAAATTGACGCTACCAAGCTTGTCGGCGTTGGCCTGCGCGTGCGCCGGCTGCGCCAGTGAGGCCGAAAGCATCACCGCCACTGCAAGGGTTGTCTTCATCGCGCTTCTCCCGGTTGGCCGCTGCGAATGAGGCCGCATTTCCAAAATTGCCTGGCCAGGCAGGATTCGGATTTGACAGGCGAGGGTAGGAGCCAACCGGCCGCAAGTCATAAGCGAGAAACGGGATTTCTATGGGCGGTTTGTGCTAGCTTCGAAGCCGGAGAAAAGCATGTCAGAGCGGGTACTTACGTTCGGACGCTACCGGCTTGAACCCCAGGGCGGGTTGATGTCGGGGAGCCGCAACGTGCACCTCACGCCCAAGGCCCTTGCGTTGCTGAGCTACATGGCTGACCGCCCCGGTGAGGTCGTCACCAAGGATCAGTTGTTCAGCGCGGTCTGGCCCGAGGTCAATGTGGGCGATGCAGCGCTGGTCACCTGTATCCAGGAGCTTCGGCACGCGCTGAAGGATGATGCGAGACGCCCGCGCTATATCGAGACCGTGCATCGCCGTGGCTACCGTTTTGTCGGAAAAATGACGGAGGCACCGCTTTCGGCCGCCGTCGACGCCGGCGGCGACAAACAAGCCAGCGCGCTGCCGCTGCCCGACCGCCCTTCGATCGCGGTGCTGCCGTTCGCCAATATGAGCGAAGATCCGGACCAGGAGCACTTCGCCGACGGAATATCGGAAGACCTGATTACGGACCTGTCCCGCATCCGTTGGCTGTTCGTCATCGCGCGGAACTCGACGTTTACATACAAGACCCGCGCCGTCGATGTGAAGCAGGTCGCGCGGGAACTCGGCGTGCGCTACGTCCTGGAAGGCAGTATTCGCCGGGCCGGCAAACGGATTCGCATCAACGCGCAGCTCGTCGATGCGATCACGGGTGGCCATCATTGGGCGGAACGCTACGACCGCGAACTCGGCGACATCTTCGCGGTGCAGGACGAGATCACCCGCAATGTGGTAGCGGCGATCGAACCCCGGCTGCTGGCGGCGGAGGGGTTTCGCACCCTCTCGCGATCGCCGGACGACCTCGGCGCGTGGGAACGGGTGGCGCGCGCCGAAAACGATGTGTGGCGTCTGACGCGAGCCGACTACGCGACGGCGATCAAAGGGCTCGAACAGACGGTCGCGATCTACCCGGATTATGCGCCCGCGCGCAGCCGGCTTGCGTTCCGTCTGTTGTTTTCGGCGCATATGGGCTGGATCGATCGCGAGTATGGATTGCTCACGGGCCGCCCGCACGCCATTCGCGCCATTGAACTCGATGATAGCGATTCATGGGGACAGATCGCACTCGGCTATCTCGGGATGATGGAGTGGCGCACCGGGGAATCGATCGCGGCGTTCCGCCGCGCGGTCGAACTCAATCCGAATTCCGCCAAAGCCCGCGGCGATCTGGGCCGGGGACTGGCATTTGCCGGGCACGACCGCGAGGCAATCGCGCAGGCGGAAGACGCCATCAGGTTAAGCCCGTTTGACCCTGAGAAGGCGCTGTTTCTCGGCGCGATCGCAGTCGCGCATTATGGCGCCGGTCGATATGCGGACGCTCTGCGGACCGCGGAAGAGCTGCTGCGGTTGCGTCCCGGGTTTCAGGGTGCACAACGGCTGCGCTGCGCAAGCCTGGCCCAGACCGGGCGCATCGATGAAGCGCGATCGTTTCTCGCGATGATACGCCGCGAGCAGCTGCAGCTCTCGATCGATTGGATCAGGGCAAGCGTGCCCTACCAGACGGAGGAGTTGATGGAGCGGTTTCTGGACGGCATGCGGAAAGCGGGGCTGGATTAGAGCTGGAGCCGTTCCGGGGTTCAAACACGTGAAGATGCCGCAGGAACCAATCGGTTGCAGGTCTATTGGCTCCGTGACACATCAACCCCGGAGAAAAAATGAAAACGCTTACCCTCGCATTGGCTGCCGGCGCTGCGGCGCTGTTTGCTACAGCTGCTTCGGCGGCTCCGCTTTCGATTGGTCCGGTCGCATCGGACAGCAACATTCAGAACGTACGCATGGTTTGCAACGAAGACGGCCGTTGCTGGCGTGAACGCGGCGAACGCCGCGTCATTATCCGCGAATCGCGCGAACTCGTATGGCTATGCGCCGCGCGAGGGCTATTACGAGCGCCGCGGCTATGAAGCGCGCGAGCCCGGTTTTGGAGTCCGTGCGCCCGGCATCAGCATTGGTATCGGTGGCGGTCGTTATTGAACCCCACGCACTACGATTGATTAAAGATTTGCCCGGCCGACTTTGTTCGGTCGGGCATGATCAATTTTGTACAGCCAGAAGCGAACCAGCCTGTGATGCTGCAGCCGGGGCCAATCGCTGAGGTGACAATATGAGTATGTCAGGCGAGAGCTTGCTGGTTATCTTGTTCGTGGGTCTCGTGGCCGGCTGGCTCGCGGGCCAAATCGTGCAGGGGACTGGTTATGGGATCGTCGGCGATCTCCTGATCGGGATTGTCGGCGCCTTTATCGGCAGCTGGCTGTTGCCCCAGCTCGGCATTCATGTCGGTACTGGAATCATCGGCGCCATCGTCAACGCGACGATCGGTGCGATATTGCTGCTTGTCGTCGAGCGGCTCGTTCGTGGCGGCGGCCGATGGCGAAGGAGCTGGTGGCGTCCGTGAAGGCGGCGTGCCTCATCTTTATCGCCGCAGCGCCGGCACCATCAGGAACGGGATCAGTCCCAGCACCACGTTGACCAGCGCGAACGCGAACAGCAGATTATAGGTGTGGGTCCAGTCGTGGATCAGGCCGCCGGCCCAGGAACCGAGGCCCGATCCGCGTGCGCCGATGTCGGCCCGCCGGAATGAATGGGCGGGCCGCGGATGTTTCGGCTGGCGGAGCCTCAATCTAGAATGTGCCCTTGATGACGACGCGGCAGTAGAACCAGCCGCATTCGAGACACACCCTGAAGCGGCTAATCTTGATGCAGCCGATGGTGAGGCCGACCGCCTCGGCGACGCCGGGACGCGCCAGCGTCATCGCCTGCTCTTTGGCCTGATCGGCGCCGGTATCGGGGGCGCCGGCCCAGGTGATCTTGACGCCTTTCAGGGCGGCCGGCACCTTGAGTTTCATTTCGGCGGCCAGATGTGTGACGTCTTCGTCGGCCTTGAGGCGGCGCTTTGCCAGTTGACCGATGAAGCTGTGGAAGAAGTTTTCGAGTTCATGGGTGTCGTGAAACAGTGTCGCGATCGCTTGATCCGAGTCCATCTTGTATCTCCTGTTCCGCTATGCCCCCTGTGGCAGGCTAATTCGATTATTCCCGCTAAGGTTGTGACATGCCGCACAGTTCCGCCGGGTCATTTCGACGCGGCAGACAGAGCTGAATTGGATTTGTCGAAAGGTGTGTCGAATATCGCGTGCCGTGTCACCGCCGCAGCGCCGGCACCACCAGGAACGGGATCAATCCCAGCACCACGTTGACCAGCGCGAACGCGAACAGCAGATTGTAGCTGTGGGTCCAGTCATGGATCAGGCCACCGGCCCAGGAGCCGAGGCCCGATCCAAGGCCGCTGCCGATCGAGATGGTGCCGTAGATGGTGCCGACCCGTTCGCCGCGAAAAATGTTCAGCGCGGTTGCCGTGATAAGTGGCCCGCGCGAACCGATCATGCTGCCGAAGCAAATGACAAAACCGGTCAGCAGCCAGTAGTTCGGATAATACTGCAACAGCCAGAGCAGGAAGATCCCGACGATCGAGACGCCATAGCTGAACAGCACCGACGGCCGGCGGCCGATGATGCCGTCGAGCGTCGAGATCCCGAGCATGCCGAACAATAACACCACGCCGGAAAAGCCCCAGGCGGTGGCCGCCTGCAACGGCGGGAATCCGGCATCGATCAAATAGGCGACGATCTGCGCCGTGATGGCGTACATCGCGACCGCCGTAAAGAAGAAGGTGGAGAACAGCGCCCAGAAGGCGTGGTGGCGGATCGCGCTTTGCAACGTCCAGCCATTGTCGACAGAGCCGCCATCGGTCTTCTTGTTGACGTGGGGCGAGCCGGTGGCGAACAGGCGCCATGGCATCAGCAGCAGCGGCACCAGCAGGCACAGTGCCGTGATGCCGAACCATTGATAGGCGTCGCGCCAGCCGATCCGGTCGATCAAAACCTGCGAGGCCGGCAGCAGCACCAATATGCCGGCGCCCGTTGCCGAATACAGGATCGCCATCGCGGTCGGCAACCGCGGGCCGAACCAGCGGCCGAGCAGGATCGAATTCGGCACATTGCCGATCAGCGCAATGCCGATCCCGACGCATAAACCAGTCGAGAGCTGCAACTGCCAGAGCGCCTGTGCGCGCGAAGCGACCAGGAACGAGCCGCCGAGCAGCAGCAGGCCGAGCGAGTAGACAATGCGAGGACCGGAGCGATCGAACAGCCGGCCGACCAGCGGCGCCATCAGCCCGCCCGCCAGCCAGGTCAGCGAATAGACCGAGACCACCTCGGCGCGGTCCCAGGCGAAACTCTCGGCGATCGGTTTCAGGAAAACCGTAAAACTCTCGCCGAGGCCGCGGCCGACCACCGACAGCGCAAAGCACAGCGCCAGCACATTGAGGGCGACGCGAGCCGGTTTTAGCGGCTTCGTCAACGCGTCTCCCCGTGGCGTCTCTTGATCCATGAAGGGCAGGGAGCGCGTTTCCGGCGCTCCCCACAAGCGTCAAAAGCGAATACGCCTATGCAGGCCTAAGCAGGATGTGTTTCTTCTTGCCCATCGACAGCTTGATGACGCCCTCCGGCGTCAGGTGGCCGGCGTTCAGGACCATCTTCTCGTCGGTGACGGCGGCGTCGTTGACGCGAAGCCCACCGCCCTTGATCTGGCGGCGCGCCTCGCCGTTGGAGGCGACGAGGCCGGCCCGGACGAACATCGCGAGCACGCCCACACCAGCGTCAAGTTCGCCGCGCGGAATTTCCACCGTCGGCAGATCTTCCGCGATCGCGCCTTCCTCAAAAGTTTGCCGCGCCGTTTCGGAGGCCGTGTTGGCGGCGTCGCGGCCGTGCAGCAGTGCGGTCGCCTCGGTCGCCAGTACCTTCTTGGCTTCGTTGATTTCGCCACCCTGTAACGCTGCGAGCTTGTTGATCTCGCTCATCGGCAGGATCGTGAAAAGTTTTAGAAATTTCACGACGTCGGCGTCCTCGACGTTGCGCCAGTACTGCCAGAAATCGTAGGGGCTGCATGCGTCGGCGTTGAGCCAGATCGCGCCTTGCGCGGTCTTGCCCATCTTGGCGCCCGAAGCGGTCGTGAGCAGCGGCGTCGTCAGCGCAAACAATTGCGCCGTGCCCATGCGACGGCCGAGATCGACGCCGTTGACGATGTTGCCCCATTGGTCGGAGCCGCCCATCTGCAGCCGGCAGCCGGCGCGCCGCGCCAGTTCGACGAAGTCGTAGGCCTGGCATACCATGTAGTTGAACTCGATGAAGCTCATCTCCTGTTCGCGTTCCAGCCGCAGCCGTACCGAGTCCATCGTCAGCATGCGGTTGACCGAGAAATGCCGGCCGATATCGCGCAGCATCTCGATCCAGTTCAGCTTGGTCAGCCATTCGGCGTTGTCGAGCATGATGGCGTCGCTGGCGCCATCGCCGTAGCGCAGCACTTTTGCGAACACGCCGCGGATCGAGGCCTGGTTGGCTTCGATTTCCTCGATCGAGCGGATGGCGCGCGATTCGTCCTTGCCGGAGGGATCGCCGACCATGGTGGTGCCGCCGCCCATCAGGGTGATCGGCTTGTTGCCGCTCTGCTGCAACCAGTGCAGCATCATCATGGTGAGGTAGTTGCCGATATGCAGCGACGGCGCCGTGCAGTCGTAGCCGACATAGGCGGTGGCCTGGCCCTTGGCGGCAAGCGCGTCGAGGCCGTCAAAGTCGGAGCATTGGTGGATGAAGCCGCGTTCCTGCAAAATATTCAGGAAGTCTGATTTAAAAGAGGTCATTGGCGGGCGACTCTGATCATTCCATTTTCACGGTAGCTATGACGAACTGCGGAACCTTGGCTTGGCAGGCCGCCGCCAGCGTGCGCTGTGGCATTATAAGAAGTGCTTGCCCCGCACAAGATACCCTGGTGCCGGCCAGCCCGAAGCCCGCCCAAAACAGCGCCTTTTCGCTGATTTACGCCATCACCTGAACGCGGCGCGCTGCCGTCCGTTCGCTCGAATTGGGGCCGGGGAGAAAGCGAGGGACCGCAAACCCGCAGGTTGGTTTTGGACGTGGCCTGGCTTGCCAGTCGATCGGGTGGCGTGGCGGTCGCACTCGATCTAAGGGTGTATTTCCAATTGACGTTTCCAGCCCCCGTCCAGGACCGTTAACCGCTCCGGCAATCTTGAGGCGTTGAACCGCCTCCGAAGCTGCAACGGTGGCATCGGCCGGGGTGTCCCGGAAGTCAGGAAAGATGCTCTGGAAATGCCACGATGCTCCAATCGCGCCAAGTGTAGGTGATACTACCGAGATTGCTTTGCGTAACCTCTGCCTCTAATGCAGTTCGCAGCACTGCATCGTTGGGGACGCCGTATGCTGCGCAATTGGTTGAGCCACCATGCTTGAAATGGTGGCGGTGGTTGCATTGTTTGGGGCCGGGGTCGCGGTCGGTTACGCGTGGCGCGCTCGCATCTCTTCTCTTCGCCGGCAACGCGCGAGGAATGGCTGATGCGGAGAGGGCATACGAGAACCGAGATCGATCGGAAACTCCTTGAGGCTGCTTCGCTCGAAGCCGCGGGCACCGTTCAGCGGGACGTGTGCCGGCAGATCGGCGTGAGCGTGATGACCCTGCACCGTTGGCGGAAGCGAGGCGCCACCGCCACCGAATCCGTTCACAGCTTGCTGGTCGAAAACCGGGGCCTGCGCGATATCGCGGCAAAGGTCATGCTCGACATCTTCGCACTCAAGCAGTCGCTTTAAGTGGCGGATGCGCGGGGCTGCTGGCATTTGCCTCTCTTCAATGTCTCCGAAGGAAGCTCGCCAAACGCAATGCGATACTCGCGGGCAAAATGACCCTGGTTGCTGAACCCGGCCAGCAGCGAGGCTCCGGCGACCGACACGTCTTTCTCTCCCCGAAGGAGGATTTCCTGTACCCGCTGCAGGCGGAGCCTCTTGACGTAGGCCTGCGGCGAGATGCCGTGGACTTTGCCAAATTCGCGGAAGTACGCCCGCGTTGACATCTTGCACAATGCGGCGAGCGCGTCGTTGCTATGCGGCTTGTTCCAGTTTCTCCGGATGTAGTCTTCGGCGGGGTGCAACCTCGCGATGGATTTCCCGAGATATGAGGGGGCGATGCCACGCGTCGAATTCGGTTTGAAAAATTGCCCAACCTGGCGCGAAATATCTTCAATGAGGCCGAGCGTCGTTTTGCAGCCATTCTCCGACTGGGGAAGATGCTTTGCCGTGGCGCGTGCCCAAACTATCGAGCCATCCTTCCTGATGTAACGCTTCTCGATGCTGTATCGATCAAGTTCACCGCTGAGAAATTTCCGGTGAAGCGCGACATTTCTCTCCAGATCGTCAGGATGCGTCATCTCGACAAAGGAGATCGTTCCGGCTGAAAGCTCTTGCGCGGAATATCCAACCATCCGGCAAAAGGCTTCGTTCGCATAGAAGATGCGTCCGCTTCCGGTGTCGGTCTTGGTGATGCCGACGTCGATCAGCTCGACGATTTCGCGATAATCGATCGAGGGCTCACCGGGGTCTGGATGCGCGCTCCGCACCTCACTGACGGCGGTCGGCTTCAGGGGATCAAACGACATTGGCTTGCAATAACTTTGCGATTACGAGGGCAGTACGAGGCCAAGAGTCGCGCAATTCGCCCCTCAACGCAATGCGAATAGCAGGGCACGGAGCCGTCCTGTACGGACGGGAACGACAGGCGCCACGGCCCAAATTCATCGAGCCCGTAAATCTGTTGGTAGTGATAGGATGGCTAAATGATCCTCTTGGCCATGCGGGGTTCCAGAAGCCTCGAAAACGCCAAGAAATCATTAGGTTTTCTGGGGTCGAAAGACTTACGAAAGCCGGGTTTGTGAACCTTGCTGTACGTCGGGGCAGGACGGGCGTTACGAAGGCACCACGGCGATGATGTTGACGGCAATCGGTCTGATGAGCGGCACCTCGCTCGACGGGGTCGACGTCGCCATGATCGAAACCGACGGCCGCAAGATCAGGGCCTTCGGGCCATCCGGATACCGCCCCTACAGCGAAATGGAGCGCCGCCTGCTGCGCCAGGCGCTGTACGAGGCGGTCGATCTGCCGCAGCGCGATGCCCGGCCGGGTATCCTGCGCGAGGCCGAACAGGCGGTGACATTGGCCCATGCCGAGGCGGTGGCGAGCTTTACCGCGCAACACCGTATCACCGCCCAGGATATCGACATCGTCGGCTTCCACGGCCAGACCGTGCTGCACCGGCCCGAGCGCCGACTGACGGTGCAGATCGGTGACGGCCAGGCTCTGGCCAAGGCGATCCATATCCCGGTCATGCATGATTTCCGTGCCGCCGACGTCGAAGCCGGCGGGCAGGGTGCGCCCTTCGTGCCGGTCTACCACCGCGCGCTGGCCCAATCGCTGGAGCGCGAGGGGCCGATCGTCGTGGTCAATATCGGCGGCGTTTCCAACATCACCTATATCGACGGGACCGATACGCTGATTGCCTGCGACACCGGGCCCGGCAACGCGCTGCTCGACGACCACATGTACCGCGTCTTCAACCAGCGCTTTGACACCGAAGGCAGAACCGGCGCCCAAGGGCGGGTCGATGAAGGCTGGATCGCGCAGGCGCTGACGCTGCCGTTCTTTGCGCTGCCGCCGCCCAAATCGCTGGATCGCAACGATTTCTCTGCGCTCAAGGTCGGCGGCATGGCGCCGGCGGATGGCGCGGCGACCCTGACCGCGTTCACGGCGACCGCGATTGCCCGCATCGTGCCGCTGCTGCCGAAGGCGCCGAAGAGCTGGATCGTGGCCGGCGGCGGCGCCCGCAATTTGACTATGCTGCGGATGCTGCGCGAGCGGCTGGCGCCGGCGAGCGTGGAAGCGGCCGACGGTCTGGGCTGGGACTCGGACGCCATCGAGGCCCAGGCCTTCGGATTTCTGGCGGCAAGGGGCCTCAAGGGTCTGCCGCTCAGCTATCCGGCCACCACGGGCGTCCCGATCCCGATGACCGGGGGGATCATCGCCCGGCCCTAGTGGATCAAGAATTGTTGATGCAATTGCATCGACCTTGACGACTGTATGCAGGCGCATCTATTTTCGATGCAGATGCATGAAGCGAGGCCGTCCGGCTTCGCCCCGGAGATCGTCATGGCCGCCAAACTCACGCTGATCAGTCACAAGCTTTGCCCCTACGTGCAGCGCGCCGTGATCGCGCTTAACGAAAAGGGTGTGCCGTTCGAGCGCGTCGACATCGACCTTGCCAACAAGCCGGACTGGTTTTTGAAGCTGTCGCCGCTCGGCAAGGTGCCGGTGCTGGTCGTGCGCAGCGATGACGGCGAGGTGGCGCTGTTCGAGAGCAATGTGATCTGCGAATACATCGAGGACACCCAGGGCGGCGCAAGATTGCATCCGCAGGATGCCTTGCAGCGCGCGCAGCACCGGGCGTGGATGGAATTCGGCTCGACCATTCTCGGCGAGCTATGGGGCCTTGAGACGACACGCGATCCCGCGATCTTCGAAACCAAGCGGGTCGCGGTCGCTGCGAAGTTTGCGCGGGTCGAAGAGGCGCTGGGTTCAGGTCCGTTCTTCGCCGGCGAAAAGTTCAGTCTGGTAGATGCCGTGTTCGCGCCGATCTTCCGCTATTTCGACGTGTTCGACACGCTGATCGAACTTTCGATCTTTACCAATACGCCCAAAGTTCGCGCGTGGCGCGCGGAACTGGCAAAGCGGCCGAGCGTTCGCACCGCCGTTGGTGCCGACTACCCGCAATTGCTGCACGCGTTTCTGGTCCGCCACGACGCGCATATGCTGAAACTGGCGGCGTAGCCATGTCGCCGCAGATCGCCTGGGTCGCGCTGGTGACCGCGGGGCTGCTCGATGTCGGCTGGGCGATCTCGATGAAATATGCCGAAGGCTATACGCGCCTCGGCTGGAGCATCGCGTCCTTGGCACTGCTGGCCGCGTTCGTGTTCCTGCTCGGGCGGGCGTTGCAGGTGCTCGAGATCGGCGTCGCCTATACGGTGTGGACCGGCATCGGCGCGGTCGGCACGCTGACCATGGGCGTGCTGCTGTTCGGCGAGGCGCTCAGCCCGATGAAGATCGCCGGTATCGTGCTGGTCATGATCGGGATCGTTGCGCTGAAGCTGGCGCCAGCCTGAGTTCGTAGCCCGGATGGAGCGAAGCGCAATCCGGAAATCTTCCCTCGGGTCCCCGGATTTCGCTGCGCTTCATCCGGGCTACATGACTCGGAGCTTACAAATCCGCCGCCATCTTCGCCAGCGTCGCAATCGTATTCATGTTGCGCGCGGTTCCGGCTTTCGCGGCTGGGATCACCAGTTTCGATTGTCCCATGCCATCGCCATAGTGGACGTAGATCTCGCGCACACCCAATCCGATTTCTTCGTCTTTGCGGCCTTTGGCAGCGGCAAGCGCATCCTTGGGCGGTGACGCGTCGAGGAAGATCGCGACCGTGCGGTTGCCTGGCGCTTCAGGAAACGGGTTGCTCTTCAGCACGGCCTGCATTTCGTCCGCCGTGCGCACCATGACGCCGACCGCCTTGCCGGCATAGGCTTCGAGCCGCGCTTCCAGCGCCTTCTTCACCGCGGCTTCGGATTTGCGGCTGGTGAACACGACATTGCCGCTGGCGATATAGGTGCGGACGCCCTCAAATCCCAGCGCCTCGCACATCGTCTTGAGCTCGCTCATCGGCAATTTGCCGGTGCCGCCGACATTGACGGCACGGAGCAGGGCGACGAAGGCGGTCATGATGAACCGGGATTCTTAAGTTGACGTGTTTTCTTCACGCGAACCGGTGTCCACTTCGCTTGAAAACGCTCTGCTTAGCGAACGTTGGCGAGCCGCATGTCGAGATAGCCGGTCACCGTTTCCATCAGCGGCTGCAATTTGCCGTCGAAGAAATGGTTGGCGCCCGGGATGATCTGCTGGTCGATCACGATGCCCTTTTGCGTCTTCAGCTTCTCGACCAGCGTGTTGACGTCCTTCGGCGGCACCACCGCATCCTTCTCGCCATGCACGATCAGGCCCGATGACGGGCAGGGCGCGAGGAAGGAGAAGTCGTAGAGATTGGCGGGCGGCGCGATCGAAATAAAACCTTCGACCTCGGGCCGGCGCATCAAGAGCTGCATGCCGATCCAGGCGCCGAACGAGAAGCCGGCGACCCAGCAGGCGCGCGCCTCGGGGTTGATGGTCTGCGCCCAGTCGAGCGCTGACGCTGCGTCCGACAATTCGCCGGTGCCGTGGTCGAACGAACCCTGGCTGCGGCCGACGCCGCGGAAATTGAAACGCAGCACCGAAAAGCCGCGATGCGCGAACGCATAATAGCACTGGTAGACGATCTGGTGATTCATCGTGCCGTGAAACTGCGGATGCGGATGCAGGATCATCGCAATCGGCGCGTTCTTCTGCTTGGCCGGATGGTAACGGCCTTCGAGGCGGCCTGCGGGGCCGGTGAAAATAACTTCAGGCATTGATGATCCTTGGAAGTCTTCCTTGGCAACGGACGTGACCCGGCGGAAACAATGATCGGACGTCGTTGGGGCGATGCGCGGACAGCGCTCGGTGAACTTGTGGCCGCGTTCTAACATGACGCGAGGGGCAAAAAGCAAGGACTTTATGCGCCCGAGGTCACCCTAAAGCCGATTCAAGGGACAGGATAAGTATTTGAAGGGTTTTGCAGATTTCCCTTCGCCTCGATCGAGGCGATGGCGTTGCGGTAACGCCGGCTGCCTTGCGCCGTCTGGCCGGTATCGAAGCTGAGCTCGAAATCCCCTGATGGCTTCAACTCCACCGCGGTCACCCGGTCGAGATTGGCCAGCCGGGTGCGGTGGACGCGCGCGAGGTTAAACCGTGCAAGCTCGGTTTCCGTGGCCGCCAGCGTTCCGCGCACCAGATGATTGCGGCCATCGGCAAGGCTATATTCGACGTAATTTCCGGCCGAACTGACCCAGATCACCTCCCGGGGCTCGATACGGATGCGGGTGGTGCCGTCGCGGAGCCAGACCATATGCGGCAACGCTTCTGAAACCGTGGCGGGCGCCGCTTTCGCGGCCGTCCGGAACGCCCGGCGGCTTTCGATCAGCCACATGCCGCCGCCGATCAAGAGGCAGGTGACCGCGTCCTTGCGGGCTTCATAGAGCACCGTCGCCAGCGAAAGATGGAAATCATAGCTGCCGCCGAGCGCCCACAGCACGAGTTTACGCAAGCCTACCATCCCGGTGATGTGCACGGCGGAGAACACGGCAATGGCTGCGATCACCAGTGCGATACGCACCGGCCAGCCAGGTTTCCTGCGGATCCTTCTCACCGCGGCGAACAGGGCCGGCGCCAGCAGGATGATGACGATAATGCTGGTCATCTCCCAGAACAGCGGCGTCCTGAGGTCGTAGGGACCGCCGCGCCGGGCGATGTCGTCGGCGGTCGACAGCGCGTTGACGCCGCCGATCGCAAGCGCAACGGCCGCGACCCCGGCGTAAACCAGCCGGTCGGCGCCGGTTATCCCGCCAAACAATCCGCTTGTCCCAGGCGGGGTCGTCTCGTCCCAGGCGGCTGGGTTTTGATCCCAAACCGGCTCGACGCCACGGCTTTCAGGCGCATTTTTGACGTCAGTCATTCACTTCGCAGCGCTTTTGAGGGATCAAGCCATGAGCCAGCAAACCATAGCACAATCGCCTTATACCGCCCCCGGCAGCGAGCGGCGGATCGATCTCGACTGGGTGCGGATCGCCGCCTTCGGCCTCCTGATCTTCTACCACGTCGGCATGCTCTACGTTTCCTGGGGCTTTCACATCAAGAGCGCGCACCAGATCACGGCACTGGAACCGGTGATGCTGGTGCTCAATCCCTGGCGGTTGTCGCTGTTGTTCCTGGTCTCGGGGGTGGCAACCCGCTTCATGCTGGCCAAATACACGCTTGCGCCGCTGCTGCGGTCGCGCTCGGCGCGGCTGTTGATCCCGCTTGTCTTCGGCATGCTGGTGATCGTACCGCCGCAGGCCTACGACCAGATCGTCGAGGCGCTCGGCTATCCCGCCGGCTTCGTCGATTTCTACCAGCGGCATTATCTCGCCTTCGGCAAGCAATTCTGCCCGAACCCCTGTATCGTGCTGCCGACTTGGAACCATCTCTGGTTTGTTGTCTATCTCTGGGTCTACACGATGGCGTTCGGCGGCGTGCTGGCGCTCCTTCCCGGTCTTGTCGGTTGGGTCGAGCGGAAACTCACCTTCGCGCTGTCGGGCGTGCTGCTGCTGGTCGTGCCGTCGCTGTTGCTGGCGGCGTACCGGCTGCTGTTGCTGCCAAACTTTCCCTCGACGCATGCGCTGTTCGGCGACTGGTACAATCACGCGCTGTTTGCCACCGTGTTCCTGTTCGGCTTTGTGCTGGCCCGCGCTGGTGCCGTCTGGGACGCCATCGAACGTCTGCGCTGGCTGGCGCTGTCGCTGGCGGTCGCGTTCTTCCTGACCTTCATCGCATTGTGGTCAATCAGGGGTGGCGGCATGCCGCTGAAGGTTTTGGCCGGCGTCGCCTATGGCTTCTATCAATGGCTCAGCATGCTGGTCGTGCTCGGCTTCGCGCGGCGCTGGCTCAACACGGATTCGCCAGTGCGACGTTATCTCACCGATGCGATTTTTCCGTATTACATCGTACACCAGACCGCGATCATCATGATCGCGCATGCCTTGCACGGCGAGGGGCTGCCGGCCTGGCTGGAAGCTGCCATCGTCATCTCGGGCACGGCGGCGGCCTGCGTCGTGACCTATGAGATCGTTCGCCGCATCCCCGTCCTGAGACCGTTGTTCGGGCTGCGGATGGGCGGATCCGCACCAGCCATGCCGGCCCGCGTCAGCAGCCAGCCGGCGCAATGATTGGCCGGCTCTGGAAAAGTGCTAAGACGGCGCATGCTAGAGCGCGTCTATCTCGACTGGAATGCGACCACGCCGCTGCGCCCGGAGGCGAGGGTGGCGATGGCCGAGGCGTGGGAACTGAGCGGCAATCCCTCATCGGTTCACAGCGAAGGCCGGAAGGCGCGCCGGCTGGTGGAGGACGCCCGGGCCGCCGTCGCTGCGGCAGTCGGGGCGCGATCGCAGGACGTGGTGTTTTGCTCGGGTGGCACGGAAGCCAATGCGCTGGCGCTGACGCCGGGGCTACGGCGGGGGGCGGGGCAGAAGGTCGAACGGCTTTTAGTGTCGGCGATCGAGCATGCCTCGGTGCTATCAGGAGGACGGTTTGCCGCTGATGCGATCCAGACCATCAACGTCACACCGTCCGGCCTCGTCGATCTCGACCATCTGCGGGCGCTGCTGGGCGGCGCCCCAGCGCTGGTGTCGGTCATGCTGGCCAACAACGAGACCGGCGCTGTGCAGCCGGTGGCGGAAGTGGCCCGGCTAGTCCATGAATCAGGTGGCCTGCTGCACGTCGATGCGATCCAGGCATTCGGGAAAATATCCTTTGATATCAATTCATTGGGTGCCGATCTTGTCACGCTGTCGGCGCACAAGATTGGCGGCCCCAAAGGCGTTGGTGCCGTGGTCACGGCCGAAGACGTGCAAGGCCTGGAGCCGCTGCTGCGCGGCGGCGGGCAGGAACTCGGACGCCGGGCCGGCACCGAGAATGTCGCGGGGATTTTTGCCTTTGGTGCCGCTACCAGGGCGGCGATAGCGGCCCTCGGAGCCGATGCCGCGCGACTGAGGGGCCTCAGGGGGCGCCTCGAGGACGGGCTGAAGCAGACGCCCGGGGTGATCGTCTTCTCCGAGAATACTCAACGGTTACCCAATACCACATTGTTTACGATTCCCGGCCTGCGGGCCGAAACCGCCGTGATTGGCTTCGATCTCGAAGGTATTGCGGTATCGTCAGGCTCCGCCTGCTCGTCGGGAAAGGTTCAGCCTTCCCATGTGCTGGAGGCCATGGGGCTGGGCAGGGACCTCGCCCAGGGAGCTGTGCGGTTCAGTCTGGGGTGGTCTACATCACAGACAGACATTGAAATGACCCTCAAGGCTTGGCGAAAGCTCGCTGATGCCTTACTTAGAGGGCAGCGACGAAACACGGCTTGAACCGTTCTAAGCCGGTTTCGTTACAAAACTTCGAATTCGATTTTGGATTGATCCACCGCGGTCCTTGAAACCGCGAGCGGAGGATGGAATGCCAGCCGTACAAGAGACGGTCGACCGCGTCAGGCGTGTCGACGTCGATCAGTATCGATATGGGTTTGAGACCCTTATCGAGTCCGACAAGGCCCCCAAGGGCCTGTCGGAAGACACCGTCCGATTCATCTCCGCCAAGAAGAACGAGCCGGCCTGGATGCTGGAATGGCGGCTGGAGGCCTATCGCCGCT
Source organism: uncultured Alphaproteobacteria bacterium (assembly GCA_963802535.1). Taxonomy (GTDB): domain Bacteria; phylum Pseudomonadota; class Alphaproteobacteria; order Rhizobiales; family Xanthobacteraceae; genus Bradyrhizobium. The sequence goes on from CAWDJI010000005.1 coordinate 246,467, forward strand.
GGCTGACCATGACCGAGCCGCAATGGGCCCGTGTCAACTATCCCAAGATCGATTACCAGGACCTCTATTACTATTCGGCCCCCAAGCCGAAGAAGACGGTCTCCTCGCTCGACGAGATCGATCCGGAAATCCTCAAAACCTACGAGAAGCTCGGCATCCCCTTGCGTGAAGTCGAGGTGCTGGAAGGTGTCGTGCGGCCTGAAGGCCAGCGCAAGATCGCGGTCGATGCTGTCTTCAATTCGGTTTCGGTCGCGACCACGTTTCAAAAGGAGCTCAAGCAGGCCGGCGTGATCTTCATGCCGATCTCGGAAGCGATCCGCGAGCATCCCGAGCTGGTGAAGAAGTATCTCGGCACTGTTGTGCCGACCTCGGACAATTATTTCGCGACGCTGAATTCGGCGGTGTTTTCCGACGGCTCGTTCGTCTACGTGCCGCCGGGCGTGCGCTGCCCGATGGAGCTGTCGACCTATTTCCGCATCAACGAGCGCAATACCGGCCAGTTCGAGCGCACGCTGATCATCGCCGACAAGGGCGCTTACGTCAGTTATCTCGAAGGTTGCACCGCGCCGCAGCGCGACGAGAACCAGTTGCACGCCGCCGTGGTCGAACTCGTCACACTCGATGACGCCGAGATCAAATATTCGACGGTACAGAACTGGTATCCCGGCAATTCCGAAGGCGTCGGCGGCATCTACAATTTCGTCACCAAGCGTGGCGACTGCCGTGGCAACAATTCGAAGATCTCCTGGACCCAGGTCGAGACCGGCTCCGCCATCACCTGGAAATATCCGAGCTGCATCCTGCGCGGCGACAATTCGCGCGGCGAGTTTTATTCGATCGCGATCTCGAACGGTCACCAGCAGGTCGATAGCGGCACCAAGATGATTCATCTCGGCAAGAACACGACGAGCCGGATCATCTCCAAGGGCATCGCGGCCGGCGTTTCGCAAAACACCTATCGCGGCCTCGTCACCGCCCATCGCAAGGCAACCGGCGCCCGCAACTTCACCGCCTGCAACTCGCTCCTGATCGGCGACAAATGCGGCGCACACACGGTGCCGTACATCGAGGCCAAGAATTCCTCGGCGCTGTTCGAGCACGAAGCCACCACCTCGAAGATTTCGGAAGACGTGCTGTTCTACTGCGTGCAGCGCGGGCTTTCCCAGGAAGAAGCCGTCGGCCTCGTGGTCAACGGTTTTGTGAAAGACGTGTTGCAGCAACTGCCGATGGAGTTTGCGGTGGAAGCGCAGAAGCTGATCTCGATCAGCCTTGAAGGTTCGGTTGGATAGCGGTCGTCATCCCGAGGTGCTTGCGAAGCAAGCCTCGAAGGATGACTGCCAAGACGGAAGATCATCCTTCGAGGCTCGCCGAAGTCGGCTCGCACCTCAGGATGACGAGAAGGATAGATGAGAATGTCACTACTAGAAGTCAAAAACCTGCAGGTCCGCGTCGAGGAGCGTGAGATTCTCCACGGCCTGTCGCTATCAGTTAATCCGGGCGAAGTGCATGCGATTATGGGGCCGAATGGCTCCGGCAAGTCGACGCTGTCGCACGTCATCGCCGGCAAGCCGGGCTATGAAGTCACCGGCGGCGAAATCCTGTTCAAGGGCGAAGACCTCCTGGAAATGTCACCGGACCAGCGCGCCGCCAAGGGCGTGTTCCTGGCGTTCCAGTATCCGGTCGAAATTCCCGGCGTCGCCACCATGAATTTCCTGCGCACCGCGCTCAACGCGCAACGCAAGGCGCGCGGCGAGAGCGAGTTCTCGACGCCGGATTTTCTGAAGAAAGTGCGCGAGGTCGCCGCACGGCTGAATATTCCGCAGGAGATGCTTCGTCGCGGCGTCAATGTCGGATTTTCTGGCGGCGAGAAGAAGCGCAACGAGATTTTGCAGATGGCGCTGTTTGAGCCGGCTGTCTGCATCCTCGATGAGATGGATTCCGGCCTCGACATCGACGCCCTTCGCGTCGCGGCCGACGGCGTCAACGCGCTGCGTTCGCCTGATCGTGCGATGGTCGTCATCACCCACTACCAGCGGCTGCTCAACTACATCGTGCCTGACTTTGTGCACGTGATGTCGAAGGGCCGCGTCGTCAAAAGCGGCGGCAAGGAACTGGCGCTGGAGCTCGAGGCTTCCGGCTACGCCCAGTTCGAAGACGCGGCCTGACGGGAATTACGGATCCAGTGATGAATGTTGCTTTGGCAAAAAACGAGACCGGGCGCGCGCTGAGCGACAGCTTTGCTGTCGCACGCGATCGGCTTCCCGGTACCGGCAAGGTTACCACGGCGCGAAGTGCGGCCTTTGATGCCTATGCGCAAACGGGGCTGCCGCACCGCCGGATCGAGGACTGGAAATACACCGATCTGCGCGCGCTGATGCGCGAGGTGCTGCCGCTCGCGCCCGCGCCGGCTGCGAAGGAACTGGCGCAGGCCGCCAGCGCGCTGAAGCTGCACGCCATGGCAGGCGTGCGCCGGCTGGTGCTGGTCGACGGCGTGTTCGCGCCAAATCTCTCTGACCTCGGTAGTCCCGAGAAGGGCCTTGTCATCCACACCCTGCGCGAAGCGCTGGAGGCTGGCGATGCCGCGCTGCACGAAAAACTGTTCGCGCCCGACAACGCCAATCCGATGGTGGCGCTCAACAGCGCGATGATGACCGACGGCGTCGTGATCGATGTCGCCGACGGCGCCGTGCTGACGCAGCCGCTCCAGATCGTCCATATCGCAAGCGGCGCAACGCCAGCGGCGATGTTCACCCGCTCGTTGCTCCGTCTCGGCAAGGATGCCGGTGCGACGCTGGTGGAAAGCTATGTCGCCGCCGATGGCGCCAAGGCCTATCAGGTGCATGATTCCCTGATCGTCTCGATCGGCAACAATTCACGCCTCGACCATGTCCGCTTGAACGAAGACGGCCGTGACGCCTTCAACATTTCGTCGGCCACGGTGACGCTGGGCGCGCATGCGCATTTCAACACGTTTGGCATGATGGCGGGCGCCGGCGTCAGCCGCTACCAGGCGACCATCGTGTTCGCCGGCGAGGGCTCGAAGGTCGAGACCAACGGCGTCAATTTGCTCAACGGCAAGCAGCACGCCGACACCACGCTGTTCATGGATCACGCGGTGCCGAACTGCGCCAGCCGCGAAATCTTCCGTGCCGTGGTCGACGATCACGGCCATTCAGTGTTCCAGGGCCGCATCATCGTGCAGCCCCACGCCCAGAAGACCGACGCCAAGATGATGACGCGGGCGCTGTTGCTGTCCGACGATGCCGAGGCGGACAACAAGCCGGAGCTGGAGATTTTCGCCGACGACGTCACCTGCGGTCATGGCGCGACTACCGGCGCACTCGACGAGAGCCTGCTGTTCTACCTGCGCGCCCGCGGCCTGTCCGAGAAGGAAGCCCAGGCGCTCCTGATCCAGGCTTTCGTCGGCGAGGCCATAGAATCCATCGTTAGTGACGAACTGCGCGAGCTTGCGATTCTGGCCGCGCAGCGCTGGCTTGAGGCGAGGGGATGACGATGCATCCGGCAGTGAAGAACGGCGCCTATGATGTGGCGCGGGTGCGGGAAGATTTCCCGGCGCTGGCGATGAAAGTCTATGGCAAGCCGCTGGTCTATCTCGACAACGCCGCGTCCGCGCAGAAGCCGACCGCCGTGCTCGACCGCATGACGGAAGCCTACAAAAGCGAATACGCCAACGTGCATCGCGGGCTGCATTACCTCGCCAACGCCGCCACCGAAGCCTATGAGGGCGGCCGCACCAAGGTTGCAAAATTCCTCAACGCCAAGCGGACCGAGGAGATCATCTTCACCCGCAATGCCACCGAGGCGATCAACCTCGTGGCGTCGTCCTGGGGCGAACCCAACATCAAGGCCGGCGACGAGATCGTCATCTCGATCATGGAGCACCATTCCAATATCGTGCCCTGGCATTTCCTGCGGGAGCGCTACGGCGCGGTCATCAAATGGGCCGAGGTCGACGACGAAGGCAATTTCCTGCTCGAGGAATTCGAAAAGCTGTTGACCGACCGCACCAAGCTGGTTGCGATGACGCAGATGTCGAATGCGCTCGGCACCATCGTGCCGATCAAGGACGTGGTGAAGCTGGCGCATGCCCGCGGCATCCCGGTGCTGGTCGACGGCAGCCAGGCCGCCGTGCATCTGGCGATCGACGTGCAGGACATCGACGCTGATTTCTATGTCTTCACCGGCCATAAGCTGTACGGCCCGACCGGCATCGGCGTGCTCTATGCCAAGCATGAGCATCTGGTCGCGATGCGCCCGTTTAATGGCGGCGGCGAGATGATCCGCGAGGTCGCGCGCGACTGGGTCACCTACGGCGATCCCCCGCACAAATTCGAGGCCGGCACGCCGGCGATCGTGGAATCGATCGGGCTCGGGGCGGCCATCGACTACGTCAATTCGATCGGCAAGGAGCGCATCGCCGCCCATGAGCACGATCTCACGACCTACGCCCAGGAACGCCTGCGCGAAATCAACTCGCTGCGCCTGATCGGCACCGCGCGCGGCAAGGGACCGGTGATCTCCTTCGAAATGAAGGGCGCGCATGCCCACGATATCGCCACCGTGATCGACCGTCAGGGCATCGCGGTGCGCGCCGGCACCCATTGCGTGATGCCGCTTTTAGAGCGGTTCAATGTCACGGCCACCTGCCGTGCGTCATTTGGGATGTATAATACCCGCGAAGAAGTCGACCATCTGGTACAGGCGCTGATCAAGGCGCGGGAATTGTTTTCATGACCGATACGGCCGAAGTCAAAACCGCCAATATGGAAACCGTCTCGGCGCTGCCGCCGGAAGAGACCGAGCGGCTCGGCTCCGAGATCGTCGCCGCGCTGAAAACCGTGTTCGACCCGGAAATCCCGGCCGATATCTATGAGCTCGGCCTGATCTACAAGGTCGACCTCAAGGACGACCGCGCCGTCGACGTCATGATGACGCTGACCACGCCGAACTGCCCGGCTGCGGGCGAACTGCCGACCATGGTGGAGAACGCCGTTGCCAGCGTTCCCGGCGTCGGTGTCGTCAACGTCAATCTGGTGTGGGAACCGGCCTGGACGCCGGACCGGATGTCGGATGAGGCCCGCCTCGTCCTCAATATGTGGTGATGTGCGTTAACAGCTTTACGGGAAGATGACTGGCATTGATTTGCCGCTGGGATTGACCACATGAACGACATGACACAAGCCGCACCAACTCCCGCCTCCAAGCCGAAGCCGCGGCCGCGCCCGCAAGTCATGAAGCTGACCGAGGCTGCGGCACAGCGCATTACCGAACTGACCCAACGCGCCAATTCCGAGATCGTCGGCCTGCGTGTCGGCATCAAGAACGGCGGCTGCGCCGGGCAGTCCTACACGGTCGAATACGCCCACGAAGTCCGCCCCTCCGACGAGGTGGTGGAAGATCGCGGCGTCAAGATCCTGATCGATCCCAAGGCCGTGCTGTTCCTGCTCGGCACCGAGATGGACTACAAGGCCGACAAGATGCAGGCCCAGTTCATCTTCAACAACCCGAACCAGGTTTCCGCCTGCGGCTGTGGCAAGTCGGTGCAACTGACGGCCGCGAAGGTCTAAACCGTAGTCCCGGCGAACGCCGGGACCCATAGCCACCGCTGTTGATTTTGCGGGCGGCGTTGGCCATTTTGCCCAAATGATATGACACGGCGTATGGGTCCCGGCGTTCGCCGGGACGACGCTAGGATATTTGGGCGCCATCATGGATCGTGATTTCCTGATCGACCTGTTTGCCGATTTCGGCCCGGTCACCATCCGCCGGATGTTCTCCGGCTACGGCATCTCCGCCGACGGTACCAACTTCGCGCTCGCGCTGCGCGCCGGCCTGTATTTCCGCGCCGATGAAGCGACGATACCGCAGTTCGAAGCCGAGGGATCGCAGCCGTTTTCCTACCAGACCCGCACCAAAACCGTGACCGTGAACTCGTACTGGCAATTGCCGGCGCGGCTGTTCGACGACCAGGAGGACCTCAGCGTATGGGCGAGGGCGGCGCTGGCGGCGGCGCAGCGCGCGGCATTGCGCAAGCGCCCGAGGCCGCGCAAGGCGGCGAAGAAGGTTGTGAAGAAAGCCGCGGCGAAGAAGGCGACCGCTAAGAAGAAGTCGGTCGCGAAGACGGTGCGTAGGGTGGGCAAAGCGAAGCGTGCCCACCATTCCAGATAGCGAATTGGAAGATGGTGGGTACGGCGCATGCGCGCCTTTGCCCACCCTACGGTTCTACGCCACCTGTGTGCGTGAGTCCGGCGCGTATTCGGGATCGGCTTCGCAGATCACGCGGTTGCGGCCGTTGCGCTTGGCCGCATAGAGGCAGGCGTCGGCGCGTTCGATCAGCAAGTCCGTGTCGTCGCCCGGCTTCAGCATGGAGACGCCGACGGAGATCGTGACGCGGCCGAGGATCTCGCCGGTCGACTTCTTCTTCAATTCCTTCGCCATCACGGCGCGGCGGATGTGATCGGCGACCGTCAGCGCCTGGCGCAGCGCGGTGTTGGGCAGCACGACCGCGAATTCCTCGCCGCCATAGCGGGCAGTAATGTCCTGCCCCTTGATGGTCTGCTTCAAGGACATGCCGACCAGCCGCAGCACCTGATCGCCGGTGAGGTGGCCGTAGGAATCGTTGAATGATTTGAAATGGTCGATGTCGAACATCAGCAGCGACAGCGGCTCGCCGCTGGCAAGGGCCGACTGCACCGCCATCTCGATCGAACGATCGAAATATTTGCGGTTGCCGAGTCCCGTGAGCGGATCGGTCAGGCTCTCGGCACGAATGGCCTCGAGGCTGTGCTGGAGGTTGCTGATCTCGGTCTTCGACAGCGACAGCCTGGTTTCCAGCGCCTTGTTGGTGTCGCGCATCTCGCGGGTGGATTTCATCAGCTCGCCCACGATCGCCTTGAGCTGGTCGCGGTCTTTCACGCGCGACAGTTTCTGCGTCGCGCCGTTCAGGCTGGCGTCGTAGCTCGCCGACATGCCGAGCGCCTCGGTGATCAGCGTCATCACGTCGTCGATCTCGCCGATCACGCGGGCGCCGACCTTGTCGATGCGGTCGGAGGTCTTGATGTGGGACAAATAGGTTTCGTAGATCTGCTCGAGATCGGCCTCGCTCAGCCTGCCGTTGCGCGCCAGCGTCTCGTTGATGATCTTGTTGAGGGGGGCGTTGTATCCGGTGGCGTAGACGTACCAGATTTCATAATTGCGCGGCACCGCGGTCTGGCGAAGCGACTTGATCTGGCCCAGCGCGACTTCGGCGAAGGCCATCGTGCGTTCGTGTTCGTCCAGCAGCTTCACCACTGACCCGTCCCCAATATTCCGAGCAACGCTTCGCGTTGCCCTAGGCAATAACTTGAATTATCGCGGCCAAGTTAGGGGACGAGAATGAACACCGGGTAAACACGGGGTTTTGGACCCCGTTCGTGCCTGCGCGGTTCGGCGCGCCGTCGAGCGAAGGCGATACCTTCGCTCGGATAAAGCGCATCAAAACAAGCTGTTGGGAGCTTCTGCTCCGGTTCGATCAGAACCGGGCAGGCGTCAGACGCGGGCGCGTACCGGGCGCAGCAGGAACGCCGGCAGATGCGAGTGATCGGCAGGCTCCAATTCGACCTCGCGCTGGGGGCGCCGCGGTTCGGCACGGCCGATCGAAGGCACGCGTGAGGCCGGCGCGGGTGCCGGCGGCGTGAATGCCTCGGTCGATGCTTGCGCGGCGGCGTTGCGTCCGGCGCCCTTGGCACGGCGTGGCTCACGTTCCCCGTGACGCGCTTCGCGCTCACCACCGTGACGCGCTTCGCGTTCACCGCCCTGACGCGGCTCGCGCTCGGCAGCGTGATGAGGCTCGCGTTCAGCAGCCGGATGAGGTTGGCGCTCAGCCGCATGGCGCGGTTCGCGTTCACCACCCTGCCGCGGTTCGCGCTCACGGCGCGGCTTGCGGGCGCCGCGGGAACCTTCCCTCGAACCTTCTCTTGCGCGCGGTTCGCGCGGCCGGTCGGTGTCGCCAGTCGCTTCCGACGATACGGAATAATCGCCTTCGGCACGCGGAATGGTTTGTCCGATCAGCCGTTCGATCGCGGCGATCGATTTGTTGTCAAGCGACGTGACGATCGAGATCGCGGTGCCGGCGCGTCCGGCGCGGCCGGTACGGCCGATGCGGTGGACGTAATCGTCGGCATGATGCGGAACGTCGAAATTGAAGACATGGCTGACGGTGGGAATATCGAGGCCGCGGGCGGCGACATCGGAGGCCACCAGCACCGGGATTTCGCCCTTGCGGAAGGCCTCGAGCGCGGCGGTACGGGCCGACTGGTCCATGTCGCCATGCAATGCGCCGACGCTGAAGCCGTGTTTTTGCAGCGACTTGTAGACGACGGCGACTTCGCGCTTGCGGTTGCAGAAGATCAGCGCGTTCTGAAGGTCCTTGGCGTCACGCAGCAGGCGGCGCAGAATCTCGCGCTTCTCGTGGACCTCGCGCCCGGCGGGGACCTGGAATTGCGCTACGCCCACCGCCGTGGTGGCGGGCTTGGAGACTTCGATGCGTGCGGGATTGTGCAGGAAGGCTTCACTGATGCGGCTGATTTCCGGCGGCATCGTCGCGGTAAAGAACAGGGTCTGCCGCGTGAACGGGACCAGCTTGCAGACCCGTTCGATGTCGGGAATGAAGCCCATGTCGAGCATGCGGTCGGCTTCGTCGATGACAAGCAGTTCGACGCCGGTGAGCAACAGCCCGCCGCGCTCGGTATGGTCGAGCAGCCGGCCGGGGGTCGCGATCAAAACGTCGACGCCACGGGTCAGTTTGGAATCCTGATCGCCGAACGAGACGCCGCCGATCAGAAGTGCGACGTTGAGTTTTTGGCCGACGCCGTATTTGTCGAAATTCTCTTTGACCTGGGCGGCGAGTTCGCGGGTCGGTTCGAGGATCAGGGTGCGGGGCATCCGGGCCCGGGCGCGGCCCTTTTCCAGCATAGTGAGCATGGGCAGGACGAAGGCAGCGGTCTTGCCGGTGCCGGTCTGGGCGATGCCGAGAACGTCGCGGCGGGCCAGAACGTGGGGGATCGCCTGTTCCTGAATGGGGGTAGGGGTGGTGTAACCGGTGGCCGCGACTGCGGCGAGCACCTTGTCGGAAAGACCGAGATGGGAAAAAGACATTGAGCCTCTAGTCGACACCGCCGTTCGGAATCGAGGGTAATAAGGCTGTCGCGTTTGACCCCGAAACGGCGCGCTTTATGAAGCTGGGGGCTCTGACTTACGCTGACGAGCGGCTAACCCAGGGGAATCGCGTGTCGATCCAGGGCCGCGTTGTGCCGGAACATAGGCGCGAAACGGCCAAAGTCAATCTGGGAACCGGGAAGATGGCCGAAAAAGCTTAATGTTTTCGCACAAATAACCGCCAAACCGTCATTTGGCGGTCAAACATCAACCCTTGCCGGGCCGCTCACCAGTTGTGGCGCGCCACGTCCTTGCCGGCCGGAAGCGCCATCGGTCAAGCGCCTATGCCGCAGGCCTGATCGTTGCGTCCCTGAGGTCGCCGGGTGTGACGCCCTGGTGCGCGCGGAAGACACGATAATATGTCGCGATGCTGTCGAAGCCGCTGGCGAGGGCAATTTCGGCGATCGTCATGGCCGGCGCCTCGCGCAGCAACCGGCAGCTTCGTTCGATCCGCAGCGTCGTTACGGTTTGTGCGAAACTCTGGTTGGTTTCTTCGAACAGGACGTGCAAATGGCGGATCGAAATCCCGAGCAGGTTCGCGACGAAGTTCGGGGACAGTTGCGGCTCTGCGATGTGGCGGCCAATCAATCGTCGCGCGAGCGAGCGGCGCCCGACCCGAATGGCGTGCTGCGCGGCCCGGCTGCGTGGCCGAACGATGCCGCGCTCGATCAGCGCCAAACGCGTGATCGTCTGCACCTGCGCGATGGCGGTTGCCGGATCGCTGTTATCCGTCGCCTCGGTCAGGTCGGAGAAGCAGGATTCCAGCAAGGGACTGAGCTCAGCGCGATCGCTGAAGGGTTTTGCGACGAGGTCGTGGAGCCCGGTGATCGGCCCCGAAAGTTCGGCAACCGGTACTTTCAGAACGCGAAAATCAAAGCCGTCGGCCGTGAGCGGGACCGCATGGTAGGGCAGGTCCGAATAGCCGGTCGCAAACTGTCCGTTGGTGATGGAAAAGTCGTCGGCTTCGCCGGCCCAAAATTGGCAGCCGCCGCCGAGTTGCTGATAGATGCAAAGACTGTCACCGGGGGCCTTGGCGATATCAGCCGGGCCGCGTTCGACGTAATGGGGTGAAGCGCGCAGTTTGATCAGGTCGGCGCTGCCGAACTTTCGCAGCGCGAATTGACCTGAAAACAGCGGACGCTGCTCGGGTGCAAGTTCGGTGGTCGCCCCGAACAGGCCGTCTGTGCGAACCGTACGCCAAAAGTCGAACCGGTCCCCCGGATCGACCTCGGCGGTGGACCAGCTGAGCAGTCGGCTACCCTGGGCGCCGGCCAGAGGATTGGCGGCCAACGCCAAAGGTGCCGTTCGTCGCAGCGCTGAAATGGCCACTCCCGGCTCCTCCAGAATGCAGGCCCAAATCGCCTGGGAAATCGTCCGGAATCATGCCATAGCGGCCATCCGGGATCCTGACGGGACGACGGTGACATTCTGAAATTTCTCTGATATTCGCATTGCACCTCGCGGGACCCGAGAGATTTTGGAGACAAGGTGCTCTGTTTCGCCGGATTTGAACTGGATCAGGAGCGCGCCAGGCTGCGCGGACCCGATGGCGAAGCGATCAAGCTGCGGCCGAAATCCTTCGACATGCTACAGCTGTTCGCGACCAATGCCGGCCGCGTTCTCTCAAAGCAGGACCTGATCGAGGCGATTTGGCCGAAGGTTCATGTCGGCGACGACAGCCTGTTCCAATGCATCCGCGAAATTCGAACCGCCCTCGGTGACGAAGAGCGCCAGCTGATCAAGTTGGTTTCCGGACGCGGTTACCTGTTCGAGGCGGAGGTGTCGGTCGAGCAGGGCGGCGTAAACGTCCAGCCAGAGGTGCCACCCGCGCTCGGATCGATGGCACCCGCGTCGGGGCCCGTGAACGGCGGATTGAATAGCGTGACCGCAGCGCCGGTCGATCAGCCGGCCTCTCCAGCGAGACGCTCCCGTTTCGGCTTGAGCGGCCGGGCCGCTCTCGCCACATGGATTGCACTGGGTGCCATCCTCGGCCTGGCGGCCGCCGTGCCGATCTTCGAAACCGAGCTCATTTTCGCGCGAAAACCTCCCAGTGCGAGCGATGACCAGAAGCTTGCCGAGCTGGCGGCGAGTGTGGCGAACCGCCTCAGCGCGGCCCTCAACCCTGCTACAGCGCCGGGCGTTGCGCCCGATTCAAGCACCACGCCAAAACCCACAACTGTCGCCGTGGCGGCGATCGTCGGCGTCGGCAATGACCCGCAAATTGCCGAGATGGCCGCGCGCGTCACTGATCGGCTTACCGATGGCCTGGCCCGGATCGACAAGCTCCGCGTGCTGTCGCCGCGGACGGAAGTGGCGACGGCTTCGCCGGAGGGCGTCGCCGTCCGCACCGCGCAGGCGGACTTCGTGGTGAGTGGCGAGTTGCGGCTGGATAACGGCGCCTGGAGCCTGCAGGCGCGCATGAACAATCCGGCCAGCGGCGAAGTGCGGTGGGCGGATTCCATTTCGGTCGGCACCGAAAATGCCGACGTGCCGCTGCAGCAGGTCCGGCTTGCCGCGGGGGTCGGCCATCCGCTGGCGCTGCGCTTGAACGCGATGATCAATTCCGGCGGCGCCGCAAACGGCCGTGAGCTGCCCGACAGCGGCGCCAGGGTCGTGATCGAGCAGGCGATGGCCTCGATCAACCAGACCACCCCGGAGCGATTCAAGATGGCGCAGGGGATGCTCGAAAAAGCCATCGCGGCCGATCCTGATAATGTCGACCTTGAGGCCGCACTTGCCGCGCACCTGCTGCGCGGAGTGCAGATGCTCTGGTACAACCCGGCCGACATGCCCGCCACCGAGCGCGACGCACAAATGATGCTCGATCGGGCGTTACGGACGAAGCCGAGCTATATTCCCGTGCTCGAGGGCCATTGCCGCTTTCTTGCCGCGACCAACCAGTTCGTCGAAAGCCTGGTGGCTTGCAGCAAGGTCCTGACGCTTGATCCATGGGACGGGCTGGCGCTTTACAATCTGGGTCTGTCGCAGGTTCGACTCGGACGGTTCGACGATGCGCTCGCGACATTCCAGCAAGCTATCCAGTTCGATACGCCGCGGGTTGCGCGTTGGACCTGGTTGCTCGGGGCGGGATACACCGCGTTGTTCATGGACCGCAACGAAGAAGCTATCCCGTTTCTCTTGAAGTCGATCGCGATCACGCCAGGATCAGGGCGAACGCATGCGCTGTTGGCCACCGCATACCAGCGAACGGGGCGGAGCGAAGAAGCCAGGGCCGCGATGGCAAAGGCCCTGGAACTGCGGCCAGGCTCGAACGCCGTCAACATGCCGCTGCCGAAGAAGAACGTCACCGCCGCCTATCAGGAATCGAGCGATCGCATCGTCCGGGCCATGGTCGAAGCCGGTTTGCCGGAACGCTAGAAGCGTTTTCAAGCGAAGTGGATGCCGGTTCGCGTGAAGAAAACGCGTCAAAACAAAAAGGTTCGCCTGTCATTCGGATTGAACCGGCGGCGAAGCTCGGCCGACTATGACATGAGGCAATCGTGCGGGCCTCGGGAACATTCGTGCAGATGGGGAATGCGATGAGGCGCTGGATTTCTTTTGCCCTGGCCGTGACCGCGGCTGTGGCGGCATTTGCAGCCCCCGCTCACGCCGAAAAGCGCGTCGCTCTGGTGATCGGCAACAACGACTACAAGAACGTCCCCAAATTGCAAAAGGCGGTCAACGACGCCCGCACCATGGGCGATACGCTCAAGCAATTAGGCTTCACCGTGATGGTGGCGGAAAACCAGACCCGGCAGGCGTTCAGCCAGAGCTTGCTCGCGTTCGACAAGGCGGTCGACAAGGGCGATACCGCGTTCTTCTTTTACGCCGGCCACGGCTTTGAAATCGCCGGCCAGAATTTCCTGCTGCCGACCGACGTGCCGGCCGCCACCGAAGGCCAGGAAGAGCTGGTGCGTGACGCCTCGATCCTCGCCGACCGCGTCATCGAGCGCTTGCAGAACAAGGGTGCGCGCACCGCCATCCTGGTGTTCGACGCCTGCCGCAACAATCCGTTCGAACGTTCCGGCACCCGTGCGGTCGCCGGCGGCGGTGGGCTGGCGCCAATGACGCAATTGCCGGAAGGCGTGTTCTCGGTGTTCTCGGCGGGTCCCCGGCAGACCGCGCTCGATCGCTTGTCCAACAACGATGACAATCCGAATTCGGTGTTCACGCGGACTTTTGCCAGGGAGCTGACGCAGCCCGGCGTCAATCTGGTGCAGGTCGCGCAGCGCACGCGCCGGCTGGTCGCTGAGATGGCTGAGACCGTCAAGCACAAGCAGATTCCCGTCTATTTCGACCAGATGGTCGATGACGTGTTCCTGAGCGGCAAGGGAACGGCGGAGGCTGCAAAGGAAATCGCCAAGGAAGTCACGAAACCGGCGGAGCCGTTACAGAAGGTTGCAGCGTTGCCGCCGGTGCAGCGGCTTGCGCCGCAAAACGATTCCGTCAACGCGCCGATCGCGATGTTCTCGCGTCACAATGGCGGCTGGACCGTGGTGTTCTCGATTGCTGATCCGACGCTCGGGATTTCCTGGCGGATCGGCGATAGCGGTGATTTCCGCGAAACCGGCTTCATGGACACGCTCGATCCGCGCACCCGCAAGCGGATGCCGAACCCCTCGATCGAGCTGGCCGCTGACGCGCCGGCCGCCACGATCCAGGTGCGCTATGTCGACACCAATGGCGAATTGCAGGGACCGTTCCCGATCCGGTTCGATCCGGAAGCAGCGTTGGTCCGGGACCAGCGCAAGATCCTCGACATGACCGCGACGAGCTGGCTGTCGTTCCGCGAATTCAACGGGCTGTTGGTCTATTACTCGCATCTGTTGTCGTATCGCTGCGCGATCCGTGAGGTCCGCATCGGAATCGACAGTGCTGTGCCCGACAAGGTATTGAAGATGCCGCCCTGCGACCTCAGGGATCCCAGTGCTATTCCGTACGGCGCTCAAATCTACCAGAAGCTGGCGCCGCAGACCCAGTCGATCTCGGTGGAATTGACCTATCGCGACGGCAGCGTGTCGGAGATCAAAACCTTCCGTACGGCGAACCGCAGCAACAATTGAGGAGCTTGCGCGCCATGAAAGTCCGTTGCTGTATCGTCGGCGGCGGGCCCGCCGGCATGATGCTCGGTTATCTGCTCGGGCGCGCCGGCGTCGACGTCGTGGTGCTGGAAAAGCACGCGGATTTTTTTCGCGATTTTCGCGGCGATACCGTGCATCCCTCGACCTTGCAGGTGATGGACGAGCTTGGGCTCAGCGATGGATTTTTGAAGCTCCCGCACCAGCGAATCCAGAAGATGGACGGGATGTTCGGCGGCGCGTCGGTGCGGATCGCCGATCTCAGCCGGCTGAACGTCAAATTTCCCTTCATCGCGTTCATGCCGCAATGGGACTTTCTCAATTTCCTGCGCGAGAGCGGGAAACAATTTCCTTCGCTCAAGGTGATGATGAGTACCGAAGCCGTCGACCTCATCCAGGATGGCGCGCGTATCGCAGGCGTAAAGGCGAAGACCCCGGAGGGCACGATCGATATCGCGGCCGATCTTACGATTGCCTGCGACGGTCGCCATTCGCTGGTGCGCGAGCGTGCAGGTCTTGCAGTCGAGGAGATCGGCGCGCCGATGGACGTGTTGTGGTTTCGCGCGGGAAAACGCGCCAACGAGACCGAGAACGTGTTCGCCCGCGTCGATCCCGGCAGCATGATGGTGACGTTCGATCGCGGCGATTACTGGCAATGCGCCTATGTGATCGCCAAAGGTCAGTATGATGCGGTGAGGGCGAGGGGACTGCCGGCGCTGCTCGCCGACGTTGAACGGATGGCGCCGATCCTCAAATCCGGCCTCGCGGAGGTCAGGAGCTGGGACGACGTGAAGCTGCTGACGGTTGCGATCAACCGCCTGACGCGCTGGACGCGGCCGGGATTGCTATGCATCGGCGATGCCGCGCATGCGATGTCGCCGATCGGCGGCGTCGGCGTCAACCTCGCGGTCCAGGACGCGGTCGCGACCGCCAATCTGCTGGCGGCAAAGCTCGTGAACGGGTGCCCGCCGGAAAATGAGTTGGACGCGGTGCGGCAGCGGCGCGAATTTCCGGTGCGGATGACGCAGCGGATGCAGGTGGTGGCGCAGAACAACATCGTCAGCGCAGCGCTGAAGAGCGGCGGCGAACCGCTGAAGGCGCCATGGGTGGTGCGGCTGATCACGGCGGTGCCGTGGCTGCAGGGAATCACGGCGCGTTTTATCGGGCTTGGTGTTCGTCCCGAGCACGTGCATTCGCCGGAATCGCGGATTTAAGAAAATATCCGGGATAACAACTGGTTTAGGTAACCGTGAAAAGTTGCGCGATTGCAACAGCGCGCAAGGATTCGCTTCGCGTGCTGACAATTCGACGTCGTTAACGATATCGATTCCGAATTGGTAAGTTTCTCCCGACCAAAGCTTGCACCCATCAACATCAACGGGTGCAAAAATGACTCAGTCAAAACTGATCGCGACGCTGGCCTTCACCGCAGCACTTGGAATTGGCTCCGCTGGCGTTGGCGCCGCTTCGGCTGCCGATCTCGGCGCGCGGCCCTACACCAAGGCGCCGATGTTCGCCGATCCGATCTTCAACTGGGCAGGCTTCTATGTCGGCGGCAATGTCGGCGGTGCATCGGCCAACCAGCAATGGATCAACTCCGCGAACACGACGGTGTTCGGCGATCTGAGCCCCGGCCAGGGATTCCGGCAGCGCGGGTCGGGCGTTATTGGCGGCGGCCAGATGGGCTATAACTGGCAGGCCGGCAACTACGTGTTCGGTCTTGAGGGCACCCTCGTCGGTCTCGGCACCCGCGGCAGCGTGTTCAACAATGTCTTCGGCGTCGGTCTGGATGATCAGTTCAGCTGGCGTTCCGACTGGATGGCGACCGTCACCGGCCGGCTTGGTTACGCCGTGAGCAACCATCTGTTTTATGTGAAGGGCGGCTATGCCGGCGTGAACAATCGGCTGTCGGTCGTCGACGCGGTCCCGGTGACGGGCTCGGGTTCGCAGACCCGATGGCACGATGGCTATACCGTCGGCGCGGGCTGGGAATACGGCGTCACCCAGAACTGGATCGTCGGACTTGAATACGACTACGCGGCTTTCGGCAGCAATACCTATCAGCTCGCCGGCGGCGCACCTGGCAATTACACCTTCGATGCAAAACCCCGAGACATTCAATCGGCGGTCGTTCGTCTGAGCTACAAATTCGGTGCTCCGCTGGTTGCGCGGTACTGAATTCTGCTGGTTCGGCAACTCAAAAGCCCCGGCATCGTCCGGGGCTTTTTCTTGTGTGCCGCATTTGAAAGCGGTTTCTTGCGCTTAGCCCATGACTGAAAAGCCGCCGTCGACGGGGATCGCGGTGCCCGTGACAAAGTCGGACGCGGGCGAGGCGAGAAACACGGCGATGCCTGCAAAATCGTCGATCACGCCCCAGCGCGCCGCCGGCGTACGCGCCAGCACCTTGTCGTGCAGGCCATCGATCTGCGCGCGGGCGCCCCTGGTCAGATCGGTGTCGATCCAGCCCGGCAGGATGGCGTTGACCTGGATGTTATCCGGTGCCCAGGCGACCGCGCAGGCGCGCGTGAACTGCACGATGCCGCCTTTGCTCGCGGCATAGGCCGACGCAAAGCTGGCCCCGAAGATCGACATCATCGAACCGATATTGATGACCTTGCCGCTGCCGGCTTGCTTCATCGCTGGATATGCCGCCTGCGAGCACAGGAAGGCGCTGGTCAGATTGGTCTGGATCACGCTGTTCCATTCGGCGAGATCGAGCGTCTGCGGCGGCTTGCGGATACTGATGCCGGCATTGTTGACGAGGATATCGATCCGCCCGAGGTCGCGTGCGACCCGCGCCACCATGGCGTCGACGGCGGCCTTGTCGGTGACGTCAGCGATCACAGATATCGCCTTGGCGCCGCAGCGCGTGAGTTCGGCGACCGCGGCAACCGATTTGGCTTCATTGCGTCCGACGATGGCGATCGCAGCACCCGCTTGCGCCATGCCCCGGGCCATGCCGAGCCCAATGCCGCCATTGCCGCCGGTGACGATGGCGACCTTGCCGGTGAGATCGAATTGTCCTGTTTTCATGGTTGTTATCCCTGTTGTTATTGATTGAGAGCCTGCACGATCAGCTCTTGCTTTGCCAGATCAGGATCAGGCCGACGGCGCCGAGCACCGCGCCGTAGCCCGCCCATTGCAGCTGGTTGATCATGAAGCTCGACCGCGGCCATGTGACCGCGCCGGTGCCCTGGCCGATCCATAGCAGCCCGACGGCGAGCGCAAGAAAGCCGACGATCAGGAGCGCTCTGGCCATGGATTTCCCCCGCTGTTGCCGCCTGGGACGGCTTGACGGGCATCCTGGGAGCGATGGTCTGGAACCATTGTCCCAAAACCATTGCGAAGAACGACCGTAGCTATCGATCGAATACGATGCCGGAGCGTATCGCAAGGGCCGAGTGTTTCCGGCGTGCTGTCTGGAGGGCTCGCATGCGCCGCTGGATGATCCTGCGTGGGCAGGGGATGGATGAGCAGGATTGGATCGGGATCGAGCGGCAGTTGCTCGGCGCATATCAGACGCTGAAAGCCGCGGTCGCTGCAAAGTAGCCCGCCGCACGGCAGGCACAAAAAAGCCCCGGACGATGCCGGGGCTTTTGAGCTGCTGATTTAGCAGAGATCAGTACTTCGCGACGACCGGGCCACCCCAGTTGAAGCGGTAGACCAGCGAGGTCGAGATCGTCTGGTTCCAGTTGTTGGCGCGGATGTCGCGACCGGTCGACAGGTTCGTGACGTCGAACAGCTCGTTGATGGTCTTCTTGTCGTAGTAGGCCGAACGATATTCGGTCTTCATGAACCAGCCGGGCGAGGAGATGCCGAAGATGCTCAGGTTGTTCTCGACGCCGCCACCGACGAACCAGCCGTTCTGGTTGTAGCTGTTGGTGTGGACGCCGACCGGAAGGCCAGAAAACGCGCTGAGGAAGTTCGTTGCCCGAGAAGTGCGCACCCGAGTAACCGCCGTTGACGTAGGAGAGAACGTTCGGGGCGACCAGGTAACCGAGGCGCAAGCCGGCTGCCCAGGAAGTCTTCAAGCTTCTGACGGCCGGTAAAGCCGACGGTCGGATCGACAAGGCTGCCCTTGATGCTGCCGAACTGGCCATCGCCGAACACGCCGACAACCCAGGTGGGGTTGACCTGCCAATCGTAGCCAAGACCAACCGTGCCGAACCAGCCGGAGCCGCCCTGGCGCTGATCGATCGTCAGCGGAACGGCGCCCGGATCTGGTCTGAACGTTCTGATCGGACGCCCACAGACCGCCGCCAGCGCCACCGAAGATGTAGAAGCCGGTCCAGCTCGGAGCTGCCGCAACCATCGGGGCCTTGGCGTAGGGGCGGCCCATGTCAGCCGCCGAGGCCGATCCGGTCATCGCAGCAATCGCGGTCAGAGCCAGCACAATCTTCTTCATTTTAAATTCCTCAGACTTTTAAGCGCTCGAAGCGGACCGCTTGAAGGTGCGCCTGCACCGATTCCCAAATTCAGTATCAGGACTATACGTGGTTCCGCCGAAAATGCTGTTGCGGCAACACCACACCCTTCCGAAAACGACCTAGGGCAAAATCGCGTGCAAAGCGTGAATTTGGGCGTGTTTCGGCCGAAAACGGGCTGAAAAGCTCGATAATCGGTCAGTTAACCCAGGGGATCAGACGTCCAGCAGGTCGTCGCTGGCGAATTCGGCCTTGTCCGAGATGAAGGCGAATCGGGCCTCGGCCTTGGTGCCCATCAGCCGCTCGACCGAATCGGCGGTGCCTTCGCGGTCGTCGGCCAACAGCACCACGCGGAGCATGGTCCGCTTGGCCGGATCCATCGTGGTTTCCTTGAGCTGCGCCGGCATCATCTCGCCGAGGCCTTTGAAGCGGCCGACGTCGACCTTGGCGTTGGCGTTGAACTCGCTCTTCAGCAGCGCCTCTTTGTGGGCATCGTCGCGCGCGTAGACCGTTTTGCTGCCGTGGGTGAGGCGATAGAGCGGCGGCACCGCCAGATAGAGATGTCCCTCGTCGATCAGCCGCGGCGTCTGCCGGTAGAAGAACGTGATCAGGAGCGAGGCGATATGCGCACCGTCGACGTCGGCGTCGGTCATGATGATGATGCGTGAGTAGCGCAGATCTTCTTCGCGGTAATGCGCCAGCGTGCCGCAGCCGATCGCCTGCATCAGATCGGAGAGCTGGGCGTTGGCGGTGAGCTTGTCCTTGCCGGCGGACGCGACGTTGAGAATCTTGCCGCGCAGCGGCAGCACGGCCTGGGTCTTGCGGTCGCGCGCCTGCTTGGCGCTGCCGCCGGCCGAGTCGCCCTCGACGATGAACAGTTCGGAGCCTTCGGTGGCGGTGTTGGTGCAGTCGGCGAGCTTGCCCGGCAGGCGCAGCTTCTTCACCGCGGTCTTGCGCGAGGTCTCCTTTTCGGCGCGGCGGCGCAGCCGTTCGTCGGCGCGCTCGACGACGAAATCCAGTAGCTTGTTGGCTTGCAGCGGATTGCCGGACAGCCAGTGATCGAACGGGTCCTTGATGGCCTGTTCGACGATCTTCTGGGCTTCGGCGGTGGCCAGGCGGTCCTTGGTCTGGCCCTGGAATTCAGGCTCGCGCACGAACACCGAGAGCATCACGGCCGCGCCCACCATCACGTCTTCCGAGGTGATCGGCGCGGCGCGCTTGCCCTGGCCGATGCGCTCGGCGTGATCCTTCAGGCCGCGCAGCATCGCGCTGCGCATGCCGGATTCATGCGTGCCGCCGTCGGGCGTCGGCACGGTGTTGCAGTAGGACGACAGGAAGCCGTCGGCATCCGCGGTCCAGGCCACCGCCCATTCGCAGGCGCCATGGGCGCCGTTGCGGCCCGATTTGCCGGAGAAGATATCCGGGTGCACCAGCGTGTCGGCGTGGATCGCGGCAGCGAGATAATCCTTCAGGCCGCCGGGGAAGTGGAATTCGTCCTCGGCAGGCACCTCTTCGAGGCCACGCAGCAACTCGGGATCGCAGCGCCAGCGGATTTTCACGCCGCCGAACAGATAGGCCTTCGACCGCGCCATCTTGAACAGCCGCTGCGGCTTGAACGTGGCCTTGCTGCCGAAAATATCGGTGTCGGGCTTGAAGCGAATCCGGGTGCCGCGGCGATTGTTGATCTTGCCGAGGTCCTGGAGCTTGCCTTTGGGATGACCACGCTCGAACGACATCTTGTAGAGCTTTTGCTCGCGCGCGACCTCGACCTCGAGCAACGAGGAGAGGGCGTTGACGACGGAGACGCCGACGCCGTGCAGACCGCCCGAGGTCTCGTAGACCTTGGAGTCGAATTTGCCGCCCGAATGCAGCGTGCACATGATGACTTCGAGCGCGGATTTCTTCGGAAATTTCGGATGCGGATCGACCGGGATGCCGCGGCCATTGTCGGTCACGGTCAAAAAGCCGTCGGCGCCGAGTTCCACCTCGATGAAGGTGGCGTGACCGGCCAGCGCCTCGTCCATGGCGTTGTCGATCACTTCGGCGAACAGATGATGCAGCGCCTTTTCGTCGGTTCCGCCGATATACATGCCGGGCCGGCGACGGACCGGCTCCAGCCCCTCGAGCACCTCGATGTCGGCTGCGGTGTAGCCGGCTTCGGCGCTGCCGGAACGGGCGGCTACCTTGAGCGGGGCTCGGCCCTTGGGTTCATTGGCCCCGAACAAATCGTCGGCAGACTTGGTTTTTGCAGGTGATTTCAATGGTTTGGGCATGTTTCTTCATGTATGCGCGCGGGTCGCGAAAGCGAATCGGTCCCGCTCACTATGCCACGGTTGAGCCTAAAACGTGACGCGGCAAGACTACTGCTGGCCGGGGCCCGGCTACGGTGCATGGGGTTGTTTTCGTAGTTTTGTGTCTGGAGACCTCCGTCAGGCGGCTGGGCGCGACCTGAAATCGAAATCACGGCCCAAGCCCGGCTTTGTGACTTGATGTCACGCAAGGGGCTGGCTTACCTGTCGTCGGGAATCGGGCCCGCAGAACGGCCGTATGCGGGGCGGGAAGGCATTCAATAGATGGAAGATTTTGCGCACGCTCTGGCCAATTTCGTGCGCGAGCATCAGGCTTGGGCCGCACCGATCGTGCTGGTACTGGCGTTCGGTGAGTCGCTGGCGTTCATTTCCCTGCTGATCCCGGCCTGGGGCGCGCTGGTGGCTATCGGCGCGCTGATCGGCGCCAGCGGCATCAGCTTCTGGCCGGTCTGGATCGCCGGCGGCATTGGGGCGGCGCTGGGCGACTGGGTCTCCTACTGGTTCGGCTTCAAATACAAGGAACAGGTGGCCCAGATGTGGCCGCTGTCGCGCTATCCGGAAATCCTGCCGCGTGGCGAGGCTTTTGTGAAAAACTGGGGCGTGCCCTCGATCTTCATCGGGCGCTTCTTCGGACCGCTGCGTGCATCGGTGCCGCTCGCCGCCGGCATTTTCGAGATGTCCTACTGGCAGTTCCAGGTCGCCAATTTCGTCTCGGCGCTGGTGTGGTCGGCAGCCCTGCTGCTGTTCGGCGACGTGATCGCGCACGTCGCCGAATGGCTGTGGCGGACGGTATGACGCCTAAGTCCAGCGGTGCTGGAATAAGGCGCACACGCGGGGGTTAGCCCCACAGATACGGAAGAACGGGACAAGAGACCCTCAAAACTGCGGGAAGTCCCGCATCCGCACGCATCCGTCTCATTGGGAGGACATCACATGGAACTGACACGACGTCACGCACTCGCTGGAGCTGCCGCGCTCGCTGCTTCACCGCTACTCCCGGCCAACACCGCAAGCGCCGCCGCACCGGTGGCCGACAAGCAGGCGCCGAGCTTCTATCGTTACAAGGTCGGCGACGTCCAGGTGAATGCGATCTTCGACGGATCGAGCACGTTCGATCTGGCGGATAATTTCGTCCTCAATGCCAAGAAGGATGAGGTGAACGCGGCGCTCGACAAGGCATTCCTGCCGAAAGACAAGATGACGTTGCTGTTCACGCCGCTCGCAATACAGACGGGCGGAAAGACTGTCGTCATCGATACCGGAAACGGTGGCGGCGCGTATGCTGCCAGCAAGGGCGTGGCCGGCCAGTTCGTAACCAACCTCACGGCCGCGGGCATCGATCCGAAGTCGGTCGATGTGGTGGTGATCTCGCACTTCCACGGCGATCACATCAACGGTCTGCTCAACGCCGACAATTCGCTGGCATTCCCCAATGCCGAGGTGATGGTGCCGTCCGTGGAGTGGAAGTATTTCATGGATGACGGTGAAATGAGCCGTGCGCCCGAGGGCCGAATGCAAACCGTGTTCAAGAATGCCCGTCGCGTTCTCGAAACCGGGCTGAAGAAAAAGGCCACGCCCTACGAGTGGGGCAAGGAGGTCGTGCCGGGACTGCTGGCGGTCGAGACCATCGGTCATACGCCGGGCCACACCTCCTATGTTCTGTCATCGGGCTCCGACAAATTGTTCATCCAGTCGGACGTGACCAATCATCCGGCGTTGTTCGTGGTCAATCCCAACTGGCGGGCCTTCTTTGACCAGGATCCCGGCCAGGCCGAAACCACACGGCGCAAGATCTATGACATGCTGGTCGCGGACAAAATGCGGGTTCAAGGCTTCCACTTCCCATTCCCCGGGCTCGGCAATGTGGTGAAGGACGGAAGCGGTTACCGGCTGGTGCCGGCGCAGTGGAATCCGGTGCTCTGACCGTCCGAACCGCGTTCGATTACCAATCAAAGGCCGCCCATCGGGCGGCCTTTGTGTTTCGGCTCCCGGGGTTTTGGCTTGACGGTGGAACCGGGTGGCCTTATAGCCCGCGCCCATGATCAACGCTTCGACCAGCCTCATCGCCCGCCGCCGCCGCATGTCAGCGGTATGGGCGGTCGTCTGCGTTTAAGATCATCGCCTCTGCCGCCGGATATGATCCGCGGCTCTTTTCCTTCAAGACACGCGGTTTGATCGGGCGGCTCCTACGTCAAGCAGGAGTTTGAAATGTATACGCCACCGATGTTCAAGTCCGACCGCGCCGCGAGCCTTGCGTTCGCGCAAACGCGCGGCTTTGGCCTCGTCTGCGCGTCTGATGGCGCCAAGCCGATCGCCTCCTCATTGCCGTTCTATCTGACCTTTGCCGATGACGGCACGCCGCGCGCGGCGTTTCATGTCGCCCGTCACAATCCGCTGGTAAAGCTCGCCGGCGGCAGCAATTCCTGGCTGCTGGCCGTCAACGGCGCCGATGCCTATGTATCGCCCGACTGGTACGTCTCGCCGGATCAGGTGCCGACCTGGCTCTATCAGGTGGTTCATCTGACCGGCACGGTGCGGATTTTGTCGGACGACGAACTGGCCGAGCAGATCGATACGCTCAGCGCCAAGTTCGAAGACTGGCTGTTGCCCAAAAAACCCTGGACGTCGTCGAAGATGACGGCCGGGCGGCTCGATATGTTGAAGAAAGCGATCGTGGGGCTGGTGATGATGGTTGAGGAGGTCGAAGGCTCTTTCAAGCTCAACCAGCACAAGTCCGATGCCGATCATGCCGCGATCGCCTCGGCCATGCTGCAACGTCCGGATGAAGGGGCGCAAACGATCGCAAAGCAGATGGTCGCGCTGCGGCCGCAGTTGGATTACACATCACCAAAGCCCGTCAGCGCAGCGACGGATTGAAGGAACGCGCCATGAGCCTCACCGACACCAAACAGCCGAAGGGCCAATCCTCAGCCAGCGGCAAAACCGCAAAACCCGCCGTCTTTGTCGACGGCGGATCCGGAACGACGGGGCTTGGCATTGCGGAACGGCTGCGCCAGCAGAGCGACGTCGTGGTGAAAAGCATTGCCGAGGACAAGCGCAAGGATCCTTCGGCAAAACGGGCGCTGATGGCGGAGGTGGACCTCGTCATCCTCTGCCTACCGGATGAGGCCGCCAAGGAGACCGTCGCCCTGATCGACGGTATGGGAGCCAGTGGACCCAAGGTACTGGACGCCTCGACCGCGTTTCGGGTGGCGCCCGACTGGACCTATGGCTTTGCCGAACTGACGCCGGACCAGGCCGACAAGATCCACGTGTCGCGAAGAGTCTCGAACCCGGGCTGCTATCCGACCGGGGCGGTGGCGCTGTTGCGGCCGCTGGTGGATGCCGGACTGGTGCCGGCTGACTATCCCGTCACCATCAACGCCGTCAGCGGCTATTCCGGCGGCGGCAAGTCGATGATCGAGAATTATGAGGGCGGCACCGCGCCGGCCTTCGAGCTCTATGGGCTGGGCTTCGAGCACAAGCATTTGCCGGAGACGCAGCTCTATTCGCATCTGACACGACGCCCGATCTTTGTGCCGTCGGTCAGTCGTTACCGGCAGGGCATGCTGGTCTCGGTGCCGCTGCATCTCGACACGCTGCCGGGCAAACCCGACGGTGCTGCGCTCCACGCCGCATTGGCGAAGCGTTACGCCGGCAGCAAATATGTCTCGGTCATGCCGGCCGACCATGCGGCTTTCAAGAGCGGAAAGCTGGAGCCCGAGGCGCTCAACGAGACCAATAAGCTCGAGCTGTACGTCTTTGCCAGCGACAAGCATCGTCAGGCGGTGCTGGTCGCGCGGCTCGACAACCTCGGCAAGGGCGCGTCAGGGGCGGCGGTGCAGAACATGCGGCTGATGCTGGGCCTTGCCGACACATGAGGTCATGAGCGGCATGGAGGGCGCAGACGAGGCGACGCTGCGGTTCTACCGGGAAAACGCCAGCGCCTATGCCGAGCGTGAGATCACTTCGCGCCGGGTTCGGCTCGGTCGCTTTCTGGCGCTGCTGTCGCCGGGGGCTGCCATTCTCGAACTCGGGTGCGGCGCCGGTTTTGATACCGCGGAAATGCTGGCGCTGGGCTTTGACGTCTCGGCTACCGACGGATCGCCGGAAATGGCCGCGGAAGCCTCGCGCCGTCTCGGCCGTCCGGTCGGCACGCTGCTATTTGGCGATCTCGACGCCGTCGAGGCTTATGACGGGGTCTGGGCCAATGCGTGCCTGCTGCATGTTCCCCGCAACGAGCTTCCGCAAATCCTCAAACGGATCTGGCGTGCGCTGAAACCGGGCGGCGCTTTCTACGCCAGCTTCAAGACCGGCGACGCTGAAGGCCGCGACACGCTCAAGCGCTACTACAATTATCCGTCGGCCGATTGGCTGCGCACCGTTTATGCAGGCGCCGGCAATTGGAGTTCGGTGGAAATCGAGAGCGGCGAGGTCAAAGGTTTCGACAATGAATCGGCCAGGATGCTGTTCGTCTTGACCAGGAAGGGCCTCTGACGCCCAGTCGGGCATCTGGGGTGGCGGAGAAAGAGGCGGTTCTTGGAACCCAACAAGAAATTGGAACCCAAAAAGAAACTCATCGGCGTATTGGCCGTTGCTGCGATCGGGCAGGTGGTTGGTTGGGGCACCATCGGCCTTCTTGCCGTCGTCGGCCGTCAGGTCGCCGCCGATCTTCAGATGGACATCACCGCGGTATTCGCCGGCAACTCGATCTTCTACGTCGTCATGGGCCTGTGGGCTCCGTTTCTGGCAAAACCATTCACCCGATTTGGCGCCCGGCGGGTGATGATCGCAGGCACCGTGGTCGCCGTACCCGGCTTTATCCTGCTGTCGCTTGCCCACGGTCCGGTGCTGTACTGCATCGCGTGGGTGATCCTCGGTTCGGCCGGTAGCGCCACGCTGGCGACCGCCACCTACATCCTATTCAACGAGATCGCCGGCCGGGGGGCGAGGCGGGCGATCGGCGCCATGATGCTGGTGACGGGACTATCCAGCAGCATCTTCTGGCCGACCACTTCTTTCCTTTCCGCCGCCGTCGGCTGGCGCGGCACCTGTCTCGTCTATGGCGCCATGCTGATCCTGGTCTGCCTTCCGCTCTATGTGTTCGGGTTGCCGCGTCGGGCGGAACGGAAGGATGATGTCGGTTCGGTGCTAACTTCCGGCGAAGCTCGGATCGTCCGGAAAAGCACGTTCTATTTGATCGTGTCGGCGAGCGTGTTGTGCGCCTTCGTCACCTTTGGCCTCAGCGCCACCATGATCGAGATCCTGAAAGCGGAGGGCCTGTCGCCAACGCAGGCCGTGACCTTCGGTTCGATGCTCGGGGTAATTCAGGTCAGTGCGCGCGGTCTCGATTTTCTCGGGGGCGGGCGGTGGGACGGGATTACGACGGCGCTCATTGCCGCCTCAACGCTGGTCGCGGCGATATTCATTCTGTTGATCGGCGGCGGATCGCACTGGATGATCGCCGCGTTCATCCTGCTGTATGGTCTTGGCAGCGGCGCGCTCGCGGTTGCGCGCGCGACGATTCCTCTTGTGTTTTACGACAGCGTTGAATTCGCCAAAGCGGCTTCGCGGATTGCGATGCCGATCAATCTGATCTCCGCGGCTTCGCCGCCGATACTTATCGGCCTGCTGGTGAATTTCGGCAGCAACGTGCTGCTCAGCTTCACCATGCTATGTGCGAGCGCGGCCGTGCTGATGCTGCATTGGCTCAAAAGCCACCGTCCGGCACGCCGGACCTGACCGAGTAAACCCGATCTTCGGATACGGATCATGATTTCTGTTGTTCGTCGGATTCCCCGAGCCTAGATTGCCGGCACGACGTGCCGAAGAGCACTGCGCGATCAGGGAGAAAACCATGAGCCGCATTCGTTGGTTGCTGGCGCTGGCTTTGTGCGCGGTGACGCCGCAATTGTTGTTGCCGGCGGGTTCGAACGCGCAGGGCATTCCGCAGAACATTCCCCGAAAAGAACTGCTGATTCTCGAGAACCCGGAAGGGACGATCAAGAACGCCGGCTGGTTCAACATCTGGGCGATCAATGCGGGCTCGCAATCCAACGGGCTGCAGCAGGCCGCACTCGATACGCTCTGGTACATCGATCCGGAAAGCGGTCTCGACGGCGTCTGGGACAACTCGCTGGCGTCAGACAAGCCGCAATACAATGCCGACTTCACCGAAATGACCGCGAAGCTGCGCAAGGGCATCTTCTGGAGCGACGGCGTCGAGTTCACCGCCGATGACGTGATTGCGACCGTGATGACCCAGATCAAGAATCCGGGAATGCGGTTCAGCGCGGTTCTCGCCATCAACGTCGCTTCGGTCGAGGCGCCCGATCCGTACACGGTGGTGTTCAAACTCAAGAAGCCGAATTCGCGCTTCCATGCCAACTTCACGGTGCGTTGGGGCGCGGTGTGGATCCTGCCCAAGCATGTCTTCGAAAAGGTAGCCGATCCCGTCAAGTTCGATTTCAACAAGCCGGTTTCGCTCGGCGCCTATGTGCTGAGCAGCTACGACCCCGACGGCAAATGGTTCATCTGGCAATTGCGCGACGACTGGCAGCGCACCACGCTGGCGCGTTTCGGCAAGCCCGGTCCGAAATATCTCGCTTATGTCGATCCGGGCCCGCCGGACAAGCGCGTGATCGCCCAGCTCAACCACGAGCTCGACGTGATCCACGATATCGCGCCCGAAGGCATGTTCGCGCTCGCCAAGCAGAGCAAGTCGACGGTCGCCTGGTTCAAGGGATTTCCCTATGGCCATCCGGATCCGACGCTGCCGGCCGTGATCTTCAACGACCAGCTCGAGATGTTCAAGAATCCGGACGTGCGCTGGGCCTTGGCGCTCTTGATCGACATCAAGGCGGTGTCGATGGCGGCCTATCGCGGCGCCGCCACGATCTCGGCGATCGGCGTGCCGCCGACCGGAACACATCCGGCAACCTATCACCAGCCGATGGAAGAGTGGCTGAAGGGCTTTGAGATCGATACCGGCAAACGCAAGATCAAGCCGTACGATCCGACCGTCGGCAAACAGATCGCCGACATGCTGCGGCCGTCGATGGGCGAGCAGATCCCGACGGACCCCAAGGAGATCGCCCGCGCCTTCGGCATGGGCTGGTGGAAGCCCGATCCGCAGGCCGCGCGGGAACTGCTGGAGAAGGCCGGCTACACCAAGCGCAACGGCGCCTGGATGATGCCGGACGGAAAGCCCTTCACCATTCGCCTGATGGTCGAAGGCGATTTGCGTCCGGTCATGACGCGGGCCGGCACCATGATCGTGCAGCAATGGAAGCAGGCGGGGATCGATGCCAAGATCGACGTCGCGCAGGGCACCTTGCCGACGCGCCGGGCCGCCGGCGATTTCGACAGCTTCATCGGCTGGAGCGTCGAGACCTGGGGCGGGCACCAGGATCTGTCCTATTTCATGGATAGCTGGCATTCGCAGTTCGTGGCCGAGCCCGGCAAGCCGCAGCCGGCGCGCAACTGGCAGCGCTGGGCGAGCCCCGCACTCGACAAGATCATCGAGCAGACCCGCTCGGTCGGGTTCGACGATCCGAAATCGATCGAGCTCGGCAAGGACTACGTCAAGCTGGCGGTGCAGGAAATGCCGACCATTCCGCTGATGGCCTATAACGTCTTCACGGCGATGGACCAGACCTACTGGACCGGCTATCCGACCGCGGAAAATCCGTACACCGATCCGGTGCCGAACTGGGGCAACTCGCGCGCCATGTTCGTCAGGTTGAAGCCGGTCAATTAGGGCTATGATGTCAGCGCAAACGCCGGGCGGGTGCGCTGACAGGGACCGGCGACGGCTTCACCGGATAAATCCAGTCCGGTGAAATTGGCTTCGCATCTCGGAATTTCATGAGCGGATATCTCGCCTACATCGCCAAGCGGCTGTTGCAGTTCGTGCTCGTGGTCTTCATCGGCATCAACCTTGCCTATGTCATCACCCATGCGACGCCGATCGATCCGGTCGAGCAGTCGATCTCGGTGGTCACGTCGTTCGGCAACACCGCGCCCGAAGCGATCGAGCAGATGCGCATTTCGTTGCGCGAACTCTACGGTCTCGAAGGCTCGGCCCTGCACCAATATCTGGGTGTTCTGGAAACGTATCCTGCGCGCCGATTTCGGACCCTCGATGTCGGCCTTCCCGACACCGGTCTCGACGCTGATCGCCCGGGCGCTGCCCTGGACCGCCGGACTACTGGTGGTCTCGACCATCGTCACCTGGGTGCTCGGCAACTGGCTGGGCGGGCTCGCCGGCTACTACCAGAAAAGCCGCGGCCTCAAATTGATGGGCGTGGTCGCGATGGGCCTGCATCCGATCCCCTATTACATTCTGGCGCTGCTGCTCTTGATCGTGTTCGGCTTCCTGTGGCCGGTGCTTCCCGATCAGCGGCGGTTCGGCGATGAACCTGCCGCAGGCCTGGAGCTGGGCGTTTGTGGCAAGCGTGCTGAAGCATGCGATCCTGCCGGCGCTTTCCCTGATCCTGATCGGGGTAGGGGGCTGGTTCCTCGGCATGCGTTCCCTGGTCTCCAACATCGTGACCGAGGATTATGTGGTCTATGCCGAACTCGCCGGCGTCGATCGAAGCCGCGTGCTGTCGTCTTACGTGATGCGCAATGCGCTGGTCCCGCAGGTGACGGGGCTTGCGATTTCGCTCGGCGGCATCTTCAACGGCGCCGTCATCACCGAAAAAGTGTTCGGCTATCCCGGCATCGGCTCGCTGCTGGTCGATGCCGTCTATGCCGGCGACTATGGCCTCGTGCTCGGCGTCACCACGATCTCCATTCTCGGCGTGTCGATCGGCGTTCTCGCCATCGATCTGCTCTATCCTTTGCTCGATCCGAGGGTGAAGGTGAGCTGATGCTGGCCATCCTGCGCGATCTCCTGCGCTACAATGCCGAATTCCGGATCGGGGCGCTGCTGGTCGGCTTCGTGCTGGTGCTGTCGCTGCTCGCGGGTTTCTCGCCCTATCCGCCGCAGGACGTCTATGTGGTGCCACCGGATGTGCCGCCGTCGCTGACCTACTGGTTCGGCACCACGTCGCGCGGCCAGGATGTGTTCTGGCAATTGACCTACGCCATTCGCAACACCTTGCTGTTCGGCTTCACGGTCGCGCTGATCAGCCGCCTGCTGGCGCTCGTGATCGGACTTCTCAGCGGCTACAAGGGCGGCTGGATCGACCGCGCGCTGATGTCGGTGAACGACACCTTCATCGTCATTCCGCTGCTACCGATCCTGGTGCTGTTCTATTTCGTGATGCGCGACAGCATGTCGTGGCTGATGCTGGCGCTGATCATGGCCTGCCTCGGCTGGGCCTATGACGCCCGGCTGATCCGCTCGGTCGCCATGAGCCTGAAGAACCGCGAGTTCACCCAGAGCAGCGTGTTTTCCGGCATGACCACGCGCGAGATCCTGGTGCAGGAGCATCTGCCTTACGTCATGCCGATCGTGTTCTCGACAACCATGAACAACATGGTCTGGTCGATCGGGCTGGAAGTGACGCTCGCGGTGCTCGGGTTCACCGACATCAACACCCCGACCATCGGCGGCATGATCTATTGGGCCAACCAGCACACCGCGATGGTCGCCGGCGTCTGGTGGTGGATCGCGTTTCCGACCATCGTCGTGGTCATGACGTTCATCGGGCTGTTCCTGCTGGCGGTATCGATGAACGAATATATCGACCCGCGCAGCCGCCTCAGCCGCATGGGCCGGGTGGCATCATGAGCACCGCGCCTAGCCGCTGCGACGGATACACGGCAACCCGAGCGCGCCGGGCCGATCCTGTCGGTGAGAGACTTGCAGGCGCATTTCCGCACCAGCCATTTCGGCGTCAACCGTTACGTCAGGGCGGTCGACGGCATCACTTTCGACGTCAGGCGCGGCGAGATCTACGGCCTCGCCGGTGAATCCAGTTCGGGCAAGACCACGCTGATCAAGACCATCGCCGGCGCCATCAAGCCGCCGCTGGAAGTGGTCGGCGGCACGGTCGAGTTCGCGTTTCTGCCGGGCTATGGCGGGCTGCATCGGGCGCCGCCGGCCGAGGTGGCGCGGATTCGCTGGCGGCATCTGTCCTACATCATGCAGGGCTCGATGAACGTGCTCAATCCGGTGCGCCGGTTGCGGCAAAGCTTTGTCGATTTCGCCAGACCCCACATGTCAGGCACCGAGAAGGAATTCGAGACCAAAGTCATCGCCCATCTGGCGCGGGTCAACCTCGATGCATCGGTGCTGACGGCCTATCCGCAGGAATTGTCAGGCGGCATGCGGCAACGCGCGACCATCGCGCTCGCCACCATTTGCCGTCCCGACTTCATCATCGCCGATGAGCCCACCACCGCGCTCGATGTCGTGGTGCAGAAGGACGTGCTCGGCATGATCCGCGGCATTCAGCGCGAGATCGGCTCCTCGGTGCTGTTCGTGACCCACGACATGGGCGTGCATGCCTATCTCACCGACCGGCTCGGCATCATGTATGCCGGCCGCCTGGTCGAGGAAGCCACGACGCCGGAGATATTTCGTAATCCGCTTCATCCCTATGCCAAGCACCTGATTTCCAGCCTGCCGCGCATCGGTGATGACGTTCCGCGTAAAGGGCTTGAAGGTGCGCCGCCCAGTCTCGCCGATCCGCCGCCTGGGTGCCGCTTTCACCCGCGTTGTCCGCTGGCGATGGAGGTTTGCAGCCATAAGGTTCCCGACATGATCGAAACAGCACCTGGGCATCGCGTCGCCTGTTTCGCCGTCAACGGGAGCGGCGGGTCATGAATGCAGCGCTGCTCGATGTCTCGCATGTCAGCAAGACCTTCACCCGGGGCGGCCTGTTCTCGCGCCAGCGAATTGCCGCCGTCAACGATGTCAGCTTTCGGATCGAAGCGGCGCGGCCGGAGATTTTTACGATCATCGGCGAATCCGGCAGCGGCAAGACCACGCTGTCGCGGATGATCCTGAACATCGAACGGCCGAGCAGCGGCGCGCTGGTGTTCGACGGGATCGATCTTGCGACGGTGCGAAATAGTTCGGATCGCATGGCCTTCATGCACAAGGTGCAGCCGATCTTCCAGAATCCGTTCGAGGCCTTCAACCCGCTCAAGCAGCTCGACCGCTATCTGTTCATGACGCGGCGCCGGTTTCTTGGCGCCGGCGATCAGGCACACGATCGAAACGGCCGTCGACGACGCCTTGCGCAAGGTCGGATTGTCGCTCAGGGAAGTTCGCCGCCGTTACCCGCATGAGCTTTCCGGCGGGCAGCTGCAACGCGTCGCGATTGCGCGGGCGCTGCTCTCCAACCCGAAACTGATCGTCGCCGACGAGCCGGTATCGATGGTCGATGCGTCGTTGCGGATGTCGATCGTCAATCTGTTCAAGACGCTGCGCGACGATCTCGGCATTTCGATCGTCTATGTCACCCATGATCTGGCAACGGCCTATTATATCAGCGACCGAATCATCGTGATGCAGAAGGGCAACGTGGTCGAAAGCGGTGAAGCGCGCGCGATGTTGAACGCCCCGCAGCACCCTTATTCTCGCCAATTGCGCGCCGCGGTGCTGCTGCCGGAGGTGGCGGGCGCCGGACCCCAGGTTTCCACCTCAATGTAATACGCAGCGAAAATTCAATATGTCGGAGGGAAAATGAGAAAAGCAAAAGTTCTGGTGGATCGCGATTTCGCCATCGGCGACACCGACCCCCGCCTGTTCGGCGCCTTCGTCGAGCATCTCGGACGCTGCGTCTATGGCGGCATCTACGAGCCCGGACATCCGACCGCCGATGCCAAGGGATTTCGCAAGGACGTGCTGGCGCTGGTCAAGGAGCTTGGTCCGACGATCATGCGCTATCCCGGCGGCAATTTCGTCTCCGGCTATAATTGGGAAGACGGCGTCGGCCCCGTCGACCAGCGGCCGGCGCGCCTCGATCTGGCCTGGTTCTCGACCGAGCCAAATCATTTCGGCACCAATGAATTCATGGACTGGTGCAAGGCCGCCTCCGTCGAGCCGATGATGGCGGTCAATCTCGGCACGCGGGGCGGCGATGCCGCGCGCAACCTCGTGGAATACTGCAACCATCCCGGCGGATCCTACTGGTCGGATCTGCGCCGCGCCCATGGCTGGGAGAAGCCGCACAACGTCAAGTTCTGGTGCCTGGGCAACGAAATGGATGGCCCCTGGCAGATGGAATACAAGACCGCGACCGCCTACGGCGCCGTGGCGCGGGAGGCCGCCAAGATGATGCGCTGGATCGATCCGACCATCGAGCTCGCGGCCTGCGGATCCTCGGCGCGCAACATGCCGACGTTCGGGCACTGGGAAGATACCGTGATCGAGCACACCTTCGATCACGCCGAATATATTTCGCTGCATACCTATCTGAACAACTACAAGGAAGACACCGCGGCGTTCCTGGCGTCGGCCGATCTGATGGACCGCTTCATCGACGAAGTCGTCGCCATTGCGGATGCGGTGGCGGCCAAGCGGCGCTCGCCCAAGCGCATGATGCTGAGTTTCGACGAATGGAACGTCTGGTACCGCACCCGCCGCAAGCGGGCCGACCGGGTCAAGGAAGGCTGGCCGGTGGCGCCGCCGATCCTTGAGGAAATCTACACCATGGAAGACGCGCTGGCGTTCGGCGGCGCCTGCATTTCGCTTTTGAACCATGCCGACCGGGTCAAGACCGCGTGCCTCGCCCAGCTCGTCAACGTGATTGCGCCGATCATGACCGAGACCGGCGGGCCGGCGTGGCGGCAGACCATCTTCTTCCCGTTCGCGCATATGAGCCGCTTCGGCCGCGGCAGGGTGTTGCGCGCGCAGGTCGAGTCCGAGACCTACGATTCGACCTATTACGATCCGCGCGGCACCGACGAATTGACGTTCCCGGTACCCAACGTGCCGTATCTCAAAATGTCCGCCGTCGCCGACGGATCCGGCGGGCTTTCCCTGTTCCTGCTCAATCGCGACCTGACGCAGGAGATGGAAGTCAGTCTCGATGCACGCGGCTTCGGCCAGCTCAAAGTGGGCGAGGCGATGGAATTGCGTCACGACGATTTGCGCGCGACAAATACCAAAGAGGCGGCCGAGCGCGTCAAGCCGGCAGCCTTGAAAGGGGTGACTGTGGAAGGCGGCCATATCCGCGCGACGCTGAAGCCGGCGTCATGGAATGTGATTCACCTGTCGCGGACTTGAGGGAATGCTCGACAGGAAATCGGAATCCGGGAAACGAAGAAAGTCCGATGATTCATCGGGACGGAAACTGCCGTCGCTGAAGAAGAGCGTTCGCAGCTTTCTCAACGTCAATCCCGAAACCCAGTTTGAGATCGTCCGCGGACTGGCATCGCCGGTTCGCGTGCGAATCCTGCGGTTGTTGCGCCGTCGCGGGCCGCTCAATGTCAACCAGATCTCGGAAGCGCTGGGGATGCCGCAATCGACGATCGCGACCAACATCCAGATTCTGGAAGAGTCGAATTTGATCGATACGGAAACCGGGCGCGCCCGCAAGGGCCAGCAAAAGATCTGCGCGGCGCGGTTCGACGAGATCGTGATCCGGCTCGATGGCGAGGAGACCAGCCGCGAAAAGGACATCATCGAAGTCGAGATGCCGCTCGGGCTCTACACCAGTTACCATGTCTCGGCACCGTGCGGCCTGTGCTCGACTGAGGGGATCATGGGCGTGCTCGATGTGCCCGATCTGTTTCTCGATCCGTGCCGGGTGCAGGCCGCGCTGATATGGTTCGGCCGCGGTTACGTCGAATACAAGTTTCCCAATAATGCGAAAGTGCTGGATGTCCCGGTCATGGCGCTCGAATTCGCGCTGGAACTGTCCTCGGAGGTTCCCGGCACCAATGCCAACTGGCCTTCCGACATCAGCTCTGTGGGTCAACGACGTCAAGGTCGGCACCTGGACCTCGCCGGGCGATTACGGCGACCGCCGCGGCGTTCACACCCCGCGATGGTGGAAACTCGAAGGCTCGCAATACGGCGCGCTGACGCAGTGGCACATTTCGTCGAAGGGCACCTTCATGGGGACGAAGAAGCTTTCGTCGGTGACGCTGGCTCAGCTGCGATTAGCCGAGCATCATTCGATCCGGCTGCGGATCGGCATCGACGACAACGCTGCGCATCCCGGCGGCGTCAATATTTTCGGCCGCGGTTTTGGCAACCACAACCAGGATATCCTGATGCGCCTGCACCTGAAGTGAGGCCGCCTGTCGCAACACGACTACCTGAAACAGGGCGATCCTGAATGCCGGACCTAGCCACCTTCATCCGCGGTCTTCCAAAAACCGACCTGCACATGCACATCGAGGGCAGTATCGAGCCGGAGATGATGTTTGCGCTGGCGGAACGTAACGGCATCGCACTCAACTGGAATAGCCCCGAGGCGCTTCGTTCCGCCTACGAGTTT
Source organism: uncultured Alphaproteobacteria bacterium (assembly GCA_963802535.1). Lineage (GTDB taxonomy): Bacteria > Pseudomonadota > Alphaproteobacteria > Rhizobiales > Xanthobacteraceae > Bradyrhizobium. The sequence continues at coordinate 281,899 of CAWDJI010000005.1, forward strand.
TCGGACCTTAAGTCATTCCTCGATCTCTATTTTGAGGGCTGCCGCGTATTGGTCACTGAACGTGATTTCTACGATGTCACGATGGCCTATCTCAGACGGGCCGTGCGGGACGGGGTTGTTCGTGCCGAACTGTTTCTGGGTCCGCAGAGCTTTACCGATCGCGGGGTGCCGATAGCCTCAATCCTCGAAGGCATATTTGGCGCGATCAGCGACGCCCGGCGTGACGTCGGCATCAGCTCCGGCCTGATGGTGAGTGCTCACCGGCACAGAAGTGAAGCCGAGGCGATCGAACTCCTCGATCAAGTGATGCCGTGGGCCGAACAAATTCTGGCCATTGGCATGGGAGGCGCCGAGGTCGGAAATCCGCCTTCAAAATTCGTGGGCTTTTTCCGGGAATGCCGCAACAGGGGTTTTCGCACCACGATCCATGCCGGCGAGGAGGGGCCTGCATCCTATGTCCGGGAAGCCCTTGATCTCCTGCAGGTCGATCGTATCGATCACGGCAATGCGTGCCTGTCGGACGCGTCGTTGACCAGGGAGATTGCCGACCGTCGCATCGCCCTGACGGTCTGTCCGCTCTCAAATCTGCGGCTGAAGCTGGTTCCGCAACTCGAGTCGCATCCGCTTCCGTCCATGCTGGATGCCAATCTGCTGGTGACGATCAATTCAGACGATCCGCCTTACTTCGGCGGGTATGTGAGTGAGAATTTGATCGCGTGTCACAACGCCCTTGGCCTGGACAGGGAGGCGATAGTAGGGCTCGTCCGGAACGGCTTCGAGGCCGCGTTCATCACTGGAGGAACGACGCCAGCATCTTGCTGCCGTCGATGACTACGCAAGGTCGTCGTAGAGCCGGTCCGGACTTTGTGACGAGTCCGGGCCTACAGAATCTTGAAGATCGCCAGCGCCAGCACCGCCTGCGCGAGGAAACCCACGGTGAAGGCGAGTGTGCGGAACACCGGCAGGCCCAGCGTATAGACGATCAGATGTGCGACGCGGGCCCAGAAATACACCGCGCAGGCCATCACGGTCCATTTGGTGGAATAGTCGGCGGCGTTGAGGATCAGCACCAATGGTGCGAAGATGATCAGGTTTTCGATCGCATTGTCATGCGCGAACATCAGCCGGTTGGCCCATTCCGCATGCGGCTTGTCGTTGCGCGAGGGATTGCCCATGGCGCCGGTAAGGCCACGGACCTGACAGCGATTGAGGATGTAGGGGACCCAGAGCAGGCCGGTCAAAATCACCGTCAGCGTCAGCCAGAACAATTCACGCGTCATCGTTTCCCCCTCAACTGATCTCGAATCCCTGCACGGGATATCCGTTTATAGCGAACCCGGCGCGCTTGCGCTACGCGCGGACACGGACGTAGCTGCCGGGCGCATCCTCGATCGGCGGCATCGCTGATGTGCCGACCGCGCGCGCCGGCACCATCTCGGCGTCGATCGTTTCCATCCATTGCCGCCAATCCGGCCACCACGACCCCTTGTGCTCGGTGGCGCCCTTGATCCAGTCGGCGAGCTTGACGTCCTTGATTTTGTCGTTGGTCCAGTACTGGTACTTGTTCGACGCCGGCGGATTGACCACGCCGGCGATGTGCCCGGAGCCGGACAGCACATATTTGACCGGGCCGCCGAAGAACTGCGAGCCGTACAGCACCGAATCCGCCGGCGCGATGTGATCCTCGCGCGTCGCCAGATTGTAGACGGGAACCTTGACCTTGGAGAGGTCGAGCAGGGTGTTGTCCAGCACCATGCTGCCGGTCGACAGCCGGTTCTCCAGATAGCAATTGCGCAAATAAAACGAATGATTGGCCGCCGGCATCCGCGTCGCGTCGGAATTCCAGTGCAGCAGGTCGAACGAGGAGGGCGCCTTGCCCTTCAAATAATTGCTGATGACATAGGACCAGATCAGGTCGTTGGAACGCAGCATGTTGAAGGCCATCGCCATCTTGCTGCCTTCGAGCACGCCGGCAGCCTCCATGTCGCGCTCGAGCGCCGAGATCTGGCCTTCATCGACGAACACCAGCAGATCGCCGGCATGGGTGAAGTCGACCTGGGCTGCAAAGAACGTCGCCGAGGTGACGCGCTGGCGGCGCTTTTCGGCCAACCACGCCAGCGTCGAGGCCAGCAGCGTTCCGCCGACGCAATAACCGGCGGTATGGACCTTCATCTCGCCCGTCACCTTCTCGATGACGTCCATCGCGGTCAGCGGGCCTTCCTTCATGTAGTCGTCAAAAGTCTTCTTGCCGAGTTCCTTGTCCGGATTGACCCAGGAAATCACGAACACGGTGATGCCCTGATCGACGCACCATTTGATGTAGGATTTTTCCGGCTTGAGATCGAGGATGTAGAACTTGTTGATCCAGGGCGGCACGATCAGGAGCGGCGTGCGCAGCACCGTCTCCGTGGTCGGCGTGTACTGGATCAGCTGCATCAGCTCGTTCTGGAAGATCACCTTGCCCGGCGTCGTCGCCATGTTGACGCCGACCACGAGGTTGGAGGGGTCGGACTGGCGGATGCGCAGCGAACCGTGTCCGGCCTCGATGTCTTCGGCCAGCATCTTCATGCCGCGAACCAGATTGTCGCCGTTCGACGCCAGCGTTTCGCGCAACACCTCCGGGTTGGTGAAGACGAAGTTCGACGGCGCGATCGCGTTGGTGATCTGCTGCACGTAGAATTCGGCCTTCTTGCGCGTATGCGGATCGACGCCTTCGGCGTTCTTCACCAGCTCATGCGCCCATTGCGTGGTGAGCAGATAGAGCTGCATGACGAAATCGAAGAACCTGTTGCTCTTCCACTCCGGGTCCTTGAAACGCTTGTCGCGCGGCGAGGGCTCGATCGCCGGCGGGGCCTCTTCGCCCGCCATCCGCCGCACCGTCGATCCCCAGAGATCGAGATAGGCTTTTGCCATCTTGACCTGGAGGTCGGAGGCGCGGTCCTTGTCCGACATCCAGTATTCGGCGACCGTCGAGAAGGTCTTGATGACTTCGGCGATTTCGTTCGGCGGCTTGTCCCTGGGCTCGGCGTTCTCGCGCGGCTTCAGATAGGCCGCCAGCGCCTGCCCGCTGGTCTCCATCGCCTTGGCGATATTCATGGCGAAGGCTTCAGCGTTGAAGGATTTCGCCGTGTTAGGTTCGGTGATAACGTCACTCATGTCAGGAACACTATAGGTTCATTTCGGGTTCGTCACCGCGCGGTTTGCGCGGGGAATTTGGGTTAATCCTGTTGCACTGCGATAATATTTCTTCGTTCGGACACATTGCAGCCGCACCGGTTGGATTTCTTGGTCAGGCTTTAATCGTTTCGGGCGACAATGGTTTGAACGGTTGGGCTTGAACGGTGCGGTGAAATTGCCGCAGGCGGGCAATCTTGCGAAGCAAGGCCCGTACCATTCCGGCTCGCATCGGCACAGGCCATGCAAGCGACTTAAAGCGACGGGACAAGGTTCAGGGGACCTACTGACTGGATGCCGATTGATCGGACGATAAGGCTGTGGTCGATGGCAGCGCTGTTCGCGTCAGCGCTCGCGCTTGGCGGCTGCTCGACCTCGATTGCCGATTTGCCGGGCGTTGGCACGCCGGGCGATGCCCCGCAGCGTCCGCGGGAAGCCGGAGGCTATCTTCCCGTGCATGATTTGCCGCCGGACCGCGACGAGGCGGCGCTGAAGCCGAAAGAGCTGGAAAAGATCGAGGCCGAATTGCGGGCTGCCCGCGACCGTCAGGCGACCACGGGGACGGCGCCCAATCCCGCCGCCAAATGAGCGGCCGCTTGAAGGCGCTATAGAAGCTGGCGCAAGGGTCCTCCCGTGCTAAAAGAGCCCAAATTCAGCCGCATCACGGGTCCTGACGCCTTGGGGTCTTGCACCTGAATTCGCCCTAAATCATTGATTAGGCGCGATTTCTGGACGAAACCGAACCCGGTTTCGAAACCGCAGATTCCAAGACCGATTCTGTCCCTGAGGGTTGTTGGAGCAAGGGTCCCATGGAAGATTTTTACCGCATCCGCCGCCTGCCGCCTTACGTGTTCGAACAGGTCAACCGGGCCAAGGCGGCCGCACGGAACGCCGGCGCCGATATTATCGACCTCGGCATGGGCAACCCGGATCTGCCGACCCCGCCGCATGTGATCGAGAAGCTGAAGGAAACCCTCGGCAAGCCGCGGACCGACCGCTATTCGGCCTCGCGCGGCATCACGGGCTTGCGCAAGGCACAGGCCGGCTATTACGCCCGCCGCTTCGGCGTAAAACTCAATCCGGAAACCCAGGTGGTGGCCACCTTGGGCTCGAAGGAAGGCTTTGCCAACGTGGCGCAGGCGATCACGGCGCCCGGCGACGTCGTGCTGTGCCCAAACCCGAGCTATCCGATCCACGCCTTCGGCTTCCTGATGGCGGGCGGCGTGATCCGCTCGGTGCCGTCGGAACCGACGCCGCAATTCTTCGAGGCGGTGGAGCGCGCCATCGTCCATTCGATCCCGAAGCCGATCGCGCTGATCGTCTGCTATCCCTCCAATCCGACCGCCTATGTCGCCGACCTCGATTTCTATCGGGATCTGGTGGCGTTCGCGAAGAAGCACGAGATCTTCATCCTGTCGGACCTCGCCTACGCAGAAGTCTATTTCGACGACAAGAACCCGCCGCCTTCGGTGCTGCAGGTTCCCGGCGCGATCGACGTGACCGTCGAATTCACCTCGATGTCGAAGACGTTCTCGATGGCCGGCTGGCGCATGGGATTTGCGGTCGGCAATGAACGGATCATCGCGGCGTTGGCGCGGGTGAAATCCTACCTCGACTACGGCGCCTTCACCCCGGTCCAGGTGGCGGCGACCGCAGCCCTGAACGGGCCGGAGGATTGCATTCGCGAGATGCGCGACACCTACCGCAAGCGCCGCGACGCGCTGGTGGAGAGTTTTGGCCGCGCGGGGTGGGATATTCCGCCGCCGCAGGCCTCGATGTTCGCATGGGCGCCGCTGCCGAAGGCGTTCGAGAGCGTCGGCAGCATGCAGTTCGCCACCCTGATGGTGGAAAAATCCGGCGTGGTGGTGTCGCCCGGCGTCGCCTTCGGCGAGCACGGCGAGGGCTATGTCCGGATCGCCATGGTCGAAAACGAGCAGCGCATCCGCCAGGCCGCGCGCGGGGTTCGCCGCTTCCTTGAAAGCGGCATCGAAACATTGCACAACGTGGTTCCTCTCGCCAACAGGCGCTAATTCCTTTCGCAGGTATTTCTGGTCATGGTCGCACCCCTGAAAGTGGGCATAGCGGGGCTCGGCACTGTCGGCGCCGAAGTCGTCCGCCTCATCGAAGCGCAGGCGCGGACGCTGTCGGCGCGCTCTGGACGCGGGATCCGTGTCGTCGCCGTGACCGCGCGCTCGAAGGCGAAGAAGCGCAAGCTCGATCTGCGCGGCATTGAATGGGCGAAAAGCCCGCTGGCGCTGGCCAATGATCCCGGCATCGACTGCTTTGTCGAGTTGATGGGCGGTTCCGGCGATCCGGCGCTCTCGGCGATCGAGGCCGCGCTGAAATCCGGCAAGTCGGTGGTAACCGCCAACAAGGCGCTGATCGCCAAGCACGGCGTGCGGCTGGCCAAGGCCGCCGAAAAGCACGGCGGCGCATTGAACTACGAGGCGGCGGTGGGGGCTGCGATCCCCGTCATCAAGACGCTGCGCGAGGGGCTTTCCGGCACCGCCGTCAACCGCGTCTACGGCATCCTCAACGGCACCTGCAATTATATCCTGACCAGGATGGAGCAGGAGGGCCTGTCATTCGCCGAATGCCTGAAGGACGCGCAGCGGCTCGGCTATGCCGAGGCCAACCCGTCATTCGACGTCGACGGCCACGACACCGCGCAGAAGCTCGCGATCCTGGCCAGCCTCGCGTTTGGCACGAAGGTTGCTCAGAGTGCGGTGTATGTCGAAGGTATCTCCTCGATCAAACCGGAAGATTTGCGCGCCGCGGAGGAACTCGGCTATCGGGTCAAACTGCTTGGGGTCGCGGTGCGCACGGCGAAGGGTATCGAACAGCGCGTGCATCCGACCATGGTGCCGAAATCATCCTCGATCGCGCAGGTGATGGGTGTCACCAACGCCGTGACCATCGACGGCGAGGGCATTCCGCCGATCACGCTGGTCGGCCCTGGCGCGGGCGGCGCGGCCACCGCATCCGCCGTCCTTGCTGACATCGCTGACGTGGCACGCGGCATTCGCGCAAAACCTTTCGGCCGGCCGGTGGACAAGCTGCGCCCGACCAAGAAAGCGCCGATGGAGCGCCACGAGGGCGGCTATTACATCCGCCTGATGGCGCGGGATCTCGCTGGCACGGCCGCGACTATTGCGACGCGGCTGGCGGAACAGAAGATTTCGCTGGAATTGATCGTGCAGCGCCATCCCGATGGCGTCGACGCCAATGGTTCCGCGAAGAAGGCTTCACCGGTTCCGGTCATTCTGATTACCTATGCCACCTCGGAGGAGGCGATCTATCGTGCACTCGAACTGGTGCAGCGCGACAAGGTGATCTCTGGCCGCCCGCAGGTGATACGGATCGAGAAGAATTAGGCGTATTGATCGCGGACCGGACGGCCTGCGATGCAGATTTGAGGGAGTTAAGCTGATGTCGACCCATATTTCCGTTCCGCCGCAACTGCTGCTCGAGCGCATTCTGACGCTCGAAATCGTGCGGGTGACGGAACGCGCGGCGGTCTCGGCCGCGCGGCTGCGCGGCCACGGCCAGGAAAAGGCGGCCGACCAGGCCGCGGTCGACGCGATGCGCCGCGAGCTCAACAAGCTGCCGATCGAAGGCACCATCGTGATCGGCGAGGGCGAGCGCGACGAGGCGCCGATGCTGTTCATCGGCGAAAAGGTCGGGCTCAACGCCGGCCCGAAGGTCGATATCGCGGTCGATCCCCTGGAAGGCACCACGCTGTGCGCCAAGAACATGCCGGGCGCGATCGCGACCATGGCGATGGCCGACGGCGGCACGCTGCTGCACGCGCCCGACGTCTACATGCAGAAGATCGCGGTCGGTCCCGGTTACAAGAAGGGCGTGGTCGAACTCGACGCCACGCCGGCCGATAATGTTCGTCGTCTCGCCAAGGCCAAGGGCGTCGAGCCCTCGGCCATCACGGTGCTGGTGCTCGACCGCCCGCGTCACGCCGACATCATTTCAGCTGTTCGCGGCACCGGTGCGGCAGTACGCCTGATCACCGACGGCGACGTCGCCGGCGTGATCCATTGCGCCGACCCTGATAACACCGGCGTCGACATGTATATCGGCACCGGCGGCGCACCCGAGGGCGTGCTGGCGGCGGCAGCCCTTCGTTGTATCGGCGGCCAGATGCAGTGCCGGCTGATCCTCGACTCCGAGGAAAAGCGCGAGCGCGCCCACAAGATGGGCGTTCTCGATCCGAAGATGATCTACGGCATCGAGGACATGGCGCGCGGCGACTGCCTGTTCGCGGCGACCGGCGTCACGACAGGCTCGCTGCTGTCGGGCGTCAAGTTCCGGAAGGATGTGATCGAGACTGAAACGGTTGTGATGCGCTCGGTCACCGGCACGGTGCGCTACATCAAGGCCGAACACCGGCAGCTGGATAAGTTCCATCTGGACTGAGTTGTGCCGTCATTCCGGGATGGTGCGCTAGCACCAGACCCGGAATTCCTCGAGATTCCGGGTTCGATGCGTTGCATCGCCCCGGAATGACGATAATAAAAACAAAAAAACCGGGAGGCGCCATGTCCGATATTTCCGCCGTCAAAGCGCTGGTGTTCGACGTGTTCGGCACCGTGGTCGACTGGCGCACCGAGCCTGATCGCGGATTTCACCAAATGGTCGAAGACGCGCGGCATCGACGCCGACTGGACCGCCCTGGTCGATGGCTGGCGCGCGGTCTATGCCGCCTCGATGGACGAGGTGCGCAAGCATCCCGAACGCGGTTACATGATCCTCGACACGCTGCACCGGCAGTCGCTGGAAAAACTGGTCGCGCAGATGTCGATCAAGGGATTGACCGAGGCGGACCTGCACTATCTCACCATGGGCTGGCACCGGCTCCACGCCTGGCCCGACAGCGTCGCCGGTCTCGCGCGGTTGAAGACAAAATACATCATCTCGCCGCTCTCGAACGGCAACGTCGCGCTGTTGACCAACATGGCGAAGTTCGCAGGGTTGCCGTGGGACCTCGTCATGTCGGCCGAATTGTTCGAGCACTACAAGCCCGATCCCGAAACCTATCTCGGCGCCGCCAAATTGCTGTGCCTGCCGCCGGAACAGGTGATGATGGTGGCCGCGCACAACAACGATCTGAAGGCCGCGCAAAAACTCGGCCTGAAAACCGCCTTCGTCCCGCGACCGACCGAATACGGCCCGTTGCAGAAATACGATTTCGAGGCCAAGGGCGACTGGGACATCGTCGCCAAGGATTTTGGCGGGATTGCCGATCGGATGGGGTGCTGAAGTATCGTGCCGCATACACCAGCGTCATCCTGAGGTGCGCGCGCAGCGCGCCTCGAAGGATGGCCGCGGGCACCGAACCAGTCATCCTTCGAGGCTCGCCGAAGAGGCTCGCACCTCAGGATGACGGCTGAACCTGTTACGCGGGGTGTCGCAGGATGCCGCGTTACGCCCCGCTCAAGATCACCCCGTACCAGCCCAAGCCCCTGATACGTCTCGTACCCGGGCGTGGCATGGAACGCCACCAACCCGCCGGCGCGGTCCTGGTAGAAGCCGCTGCGTTGGCCGTTCAGCGAAAGCGGCACGCGTTCGGTGAGCAGGCCCTGGCCGTCGGAGGCGGCGATCACGCGGAAACTGGAATCGACCAGCAGCACGCGGGCCTTGTCGGCGGCGCCGACGCGCACGCCCTGGACGATGGCGCGGGCCTGCGCTTCCCAGTCGAAATGGATCGCCAGGATGCCGGTCGCTCGCGGCATTCGCCTTGCCGCCGACGCGGACGCTGGCGCAATAGGTGGCGACCTGGGCGTTGCCGAGCAAGGGCTGGCATTCGACGTCGCCGGCGACATAGTCGTCGCCGGAGCGCAGGGCTCGGCGCATCGCGAAACCATTTGGTGGCGGCGACATTCTGGCCGACGACATTGAAGCGATCCGCGCGGCCATTGGCCAGCACATTGCCGTTGAGGTCGCAGAGCCAGAGGTCGAGATAGACGGTGTAGGCGCCGAGAATCACCGCCAGCCGCTCCGACGCATGGGCCACAGCGGCGGCATCCGGCGACGCTGCGCAGTCGACCACGGCGGAATCGGTGGCCCACCAGCGCACGTCGCAGGTCCGCTCGTAGAGATTGCGGTCGATCAGTTCGATGGCGTTGAGCGACAGGTCGACCATGCGCTCGCCGCGCGAACGGTCGGCCATCCGCGCGATCGAGCTCATCAGATTGCCGGTGCGGTTGGTGAGCTGGCTTTCCAGCTCGCGCGCAATGGTCTCGACCTGCTGGCCGACATTGCGGACTTCCTGCGCCACCACGGCAAAGCCTGCGCCCTGCGCGCCGGCGCGCGAGCTTTCGATCAGCGCGTTCAGCGCCAGCATCTTCATCTGGTTGGTGATCTTCTGGATCGATTTGGTCTTGTCGCAGGCGACCTGGTTGACCTCGGCGGTCAGCCGCGAGATCAACGCTGCGATGTCGGATTCATCCTCGACGGTTGCTGAATTGGCCGATGTAGTTGCGATCGGTCTTGCAAGCGCGACGGACATTGCTGCGACTTTCTGTTGCCTCACGCCCCCTTGATCGCCTCCTTGCAGAATCGACCGGGATTTAGACGGGCGCACGTTGTTAGCTTTGTCGCGAATTTTGCCTAACAACGGGTTTATTTTCCGGGGTGCGGCTTGGGATCAACTGCACGTTGTTTGTGCAGGTTGCTTTTTTGAGCAGCGATTCGAATGGACGCGGTTTTCCGTCAACGCTTCGGCGCTGCCGATCGTCGCCGTGCACGCGAAGATGATTTTGATAGTTCGCCGACGGTTTGAGCCAGCCGTTCGACCGCGGGAACGATCGTCTGGCGCGGGTGGCCGCTGAAACCGAGAACCAGTGCAGATCGTGGCGTGGCTGCGACATACAGGCGGCTCATGGCGCGGACGATCACGCCGTGGTCGCGGCCGGCGCGCTCGATGGCTGTGTCCGAAAGGCCGCGCCGCGTGAAGGCGACGAGATGCATCCCCTGGTCAGGGGCATCGACCGTCAGGTCATCGCCGAGGCGGTCGTTGAGCGCGGCAACCAGTACGTCGCGCTGTTCCCGGTATAATTGGCGCATGCGGCGAATATGCGCGGCAAAATGGCCTTCTTCCATGAAGGCGGTAACGACGGCCTGGCTCAGCGTCGAAGGCTGTCGGTCCATCAGATAGCGGGCGGTGACGAACGGCCGCAACAGTGCCCTTGGCACCACCGCATAGCCCATCCGCAAGCCAGGAAAGAGCGCCTTGTTGAGGGTGCCGATGTAGATCACGCGCTCGCTCTGATCGAGCCCCTGGCAGCGAGGCCAGCGGCCGGCCGCCATAGCGGAACTCGCTGGCATAGTCGTCCTCCACGATCCACGCATTGCTCTCCCGTGCCCAGGCGAGAAGTTCGAGGCGCCGCGCCATCGAGAGCACGACGCCGGTCGGGAATTGGTGCGAGGGCGTCACGAATACGGCGCGGGCGTTCGGCGCCGATCGTGATGCCCTTGCCGACGTCGATGCCTTGCGCATCGACCGGGATCGGGCGGACCGTCGCACCTGCGGCGAGCAGGGCCTGTCGCGTCAGGGGATAGCAGGGGTCTTCGATCCAGACCTCCTTGTTCGGGCCCGGAAGAATCCGGATCACGATGTCGAGCGCCTGCTGCGTTCCGGCCGTGACCACGATCTGGTCGGGATCGCACCGCACGCCGCGAGCCGCGGTCAGATAGTCGCAAATGGTTGTGCGAAGTTCGATCGTCCCGCGCGGATCGGAATAGCCAAAATGGCTGGGGTCGAGCGAACGGAAGGTGCGTGCGCTCAGTTTGCGCCAGACTTCCACGGAGCGCGCATCAACCAGCGTGCGTCCAAGGTTGAACGGGCGCTGATCGCTCTGCGCGGTGACATCGATGAAATCGCTGAAGGGCTGCATCGGCCCGCTGTTGGAGGCGATCGCCGCGGCAGGCTTCCTGCGCCTGGTTGCCTTTTCGTCGTCCGGTCCGGGCAGATCCGGCGATATATACGTGCCCGACCCGTGCCGGCCGGACGTATATCCTTCCGCGAGAAGCTGTTCGTAGGCGGCCACCACAGCGGAGCGTGACACGCCGAGCTCGGAGGCGAGTTCCCGCGTGGACGGCAGCTTCGTTCCCGGCTGCAACCGCCGCGACAGGATCGCCGAACGAAGCTCCAGATAGAGCTGGCGGAACAGCGGCACATCGCTCGCGCGGGTCACCTCGAACGCATAGAGGTCCGCCCAGCCTTGTTGGCGCTTCATGTCGTTATCCGCCAAAGTGGTATTTTGAGATTACCGAAAGTGGATATTTCAAACAAACCACTTGTCAGGTTATGTCGAGCTTGAAAGCGATTCAAGTCGATGCGGTCGCAGTTCTATCCGAGAGTTCAGGGAGGTTCGTATGAGTTCACCCCAACTGCGTCGCGCCGACCGGGCCATGTCCGAACAACGGGGCCGTGAAATGCTGGCGCGCGGCTTCAGCGGCCAACTCGCAACCGTGGGCGAGGACGGCTATCCCTATTGCATTCCGCTGCTCTACGTCTGGATGGAAGGCGAGGTGTACGTTCACACCAGCAGCGCCAGCGGCCATTTCCGGGCCAACATCGAACACGAGCCACGCATCTGCTTTGGCATCGACTCGCCGGATTCCGTGTTCGATTACGGCCGCTTCGAATGCGATTCAGGCCTGGCGTACCAAAGCGTGATCCTGTTCGGCAAAATCCGGATCGTCGACGACCGCGCCGCCAAGCAGCGCTTCTGCGAGGCGCTGATGGCAAAATACGGCAAGCCGGAAACCACAAGGCCCAAAGGCTTCTTCCCGCGCATCGACGTGATCACGGTCTACGCCATTTCAATCGAGCGAATGACCGGCAAGGAAATGGCCTTGCCTGATGTCTCCGAGCAGTGGCCCGCGAAAGACCGGACCAAAACGCCGAACGCGCGGCCGTGATCGACGCCGTTATTGCGTCTCCAGCGTAAATCCGATCTTGAGGGTCACCTGATAGTGGCCAATCTTGCCATCCTTGATATGGCCGCGGGTTTCGACGACTTCAAACCAGTCCATGTTACGAATTGTCTTGCCGGCCTGTGTGACCGCCGTCGTGATGGCATCCTCGATACTGGTTGGAGAAGAACCGACGATTTCAAGGATCTTGTAGACATGGTTTGACATGGTGGTCCTCCGGGCTTGCGGTGTCCCTTCGTCTCGACTGACGACGGTGCGACCAGGACAACGATTATAACAGGATGCGAGCGAGCTGGTTCCTGATAGGGCAATGACGGAGATAAAAATCGAGCAAAATCAACAAAACTTCCCGACGGGCAAATAACTTCGGATTAGCAGAAAATGTGTCAAGCCCCGGAATTAAAAATATTTCTCTTTTCCAGAAATGTAAAGCGTGGCATATGATCGTCATCCCGTCCCGACCAGAGGGGCGCTCGCGAACGTCACGAACGCAGGACGGGGAGCGGTGGACCGGGATTGACACCGACTGGGTACCGGTACCGGTCATTGCCCCAAATCCCCGCGCTCGAATATGCATGTCGATGCCGGCGCCGGTTGATTAGATCGGCAAGCTGTCTCTCCTGACTTAGCGCGAGCCGCCTGTGCGTTATTTTTGCTGGCCCGCGTTGGACCGGCGGAAAATCGTCGACTCGCCACAGGCCCCTGTGCGGGGCGCGCGTGCGGAGGGGGGTGGGGAGACCCCGGGGGCGGTATGTCGGGATTTAAAGCGCATCAGGTACCGGTACCGGTCATCGTTCCACATTCTCGCGCCAGATCTTAGGCCTGCTAGTTCCCGAGCGTAGATCCGTCACGCCTTTCAAACTCGGCGAGCCGTCGCCCTTCAGATGCCCGCTCAATCGGATGGCTCGCCGCCACGCCCCTGCCGAGCGGCTTGGCGAGCCGTCTAATCACTTAGTGTCACACTTTCGAGAAATCGTTGTTTTTCGCCGGGTGCGTAACCTTGGGAAGCCCCATAATACGGTTCATTGAATTGATTGGACAGTGTGGCCCGGTAGTGGATCGGAGGCCCCGGTCGTGCGTACGATCTGGTCTGAGCGGGCGCGGGCGATCTTGCGCCTTGCCGATAATAACGCCGATTGGTCCGTCTCACCGGCGCGTTCGCACCAGCATAGTATGGGTTGAGGCTGCACATCTGACCGTTAGCAAATGCCCTGCATTGGTCCATCGTATTGTAGCTGCATCTATAGTAAGGGCTCATTCCGTAAGTGACGACGTACAAGCAAACGGGATATGCCGGATCATATGTCTGAGCCTGAGCGTGCCCTGCTGTTAAAACGATACCCGTCGTCAAAATCGTCAAAGCCAATGAGCGCACTGGAACTTCCTCCAAGTCGGCACAACACCGACGCACCTAGACCGTAGGCAGTATTGATCCAAGTCAATGTTCTCGGAAAGGGTTCCGCGCACGCAGTGAGAGGCCGCGTCAATCTTGAGCGAGCAGCCTTCCGCAGCCCAGTCCGACATCTTGTCATCGCCGGTGATCAACAGCCCTCACCGTCGATCACGAACGACGCGGCCTTGACGCGGAGGGCACGCATCAACTATGGCGCGGAAGCGGTTGGTCCAGTCATGGCCTTGCGCGTGAAGCAGTGGACCCGTGCGGTCTCGGCGCATCCTCAGCCAGCCTTCATGCTTGATCTCGTGGACTTAATACGGGTACGTCGCCGGGTCACCCTCGACCGCAGGCACGGTCCAATGGGGTCGGAGGGACGCCGCGGCATGCGGTGGGTCCCGACTGGAATGCACTGACTCCCGCAGCGGATTCGCTAGCGTGCGCCACGTTTCAAGGCCCGCCGCTCAATCCAAGCACAGCGGCGAGCCGCTGTTCCGGAGCGCGCAACAGTAAGAGTGCCTTGACCTGCCAGCAGTAGCGGTTCCATTTGCTCGCGCAGGGCGCGGCAGCGGTCCAATTGGGTCTGCCAGTCAAACGGCCTTGCTTGAGAGACGGATGCAAGCGGCAATAACAAAGTCAGCACGAAAAGTACTTGTCTCATGTCTCATCCAGATAGCGATGAAATGGCGGACCAGCGCGGATTAGCCCCTTCGATCAATCTACAAATTGTTGCAGATAGCGTGTGAAAACATTGGCCGTCGCACTCTCGCTTGACGCAGATCAATGCTACCGCCCGTTTGCCACCAAGATTGGAGCATGGCATCAAGCCGGCTCTCCAAAATAGAGGTGGCCTCGGTTTGCGATTATCGTTTTCAGCGTGGCGGTAATCGCCTTCGTCGGACTTTCTGGCGGCGGGATGCCGGATTGCCGGCTGGTGATTGTGCCCGGCACTGGCCATTCGATGACTTCTCGAAGTACCGGCGCTCTATGCCGGTTATTTCCGTGCTTGGTTCGGCGGACTTGTTAAATAGCAGAGCTTAATTTGTTCGTCACAAAAGGAGCTACGAAATGACAGACATCAATCCTTCAGCCGAGAATGTACGTGGGATGCTGACTGAGACACTCGGCCGCCTTCGAAAGGCCAGCGATGAGTATTTTGGCCTGCTGGAGAAAGGTCTGAGTTCCTCGCCCCTGCCGATTGCCGATCAGGCGAAGCAGTTCTGCGAATTCATGCAGCGCAATGTCACCTCGACATTCGATCTCGGGGACAAGCTAAGCCAGGCCAAGGACATGCAGGACGCCCTCAGGATCCAGTCCGATTTTTTTCAGGACCAGATGCGGTCATTGACTGATCAGGGCAAAAGCATGGGCGAGTCCGTAATGAAGGCAGCGACAGCGGCCTTTACCCCCAAGAATTAAGGCGATGTTGTTATCGCATGGGGCGGGCAGCCGCCTCATGCCCGCCCGCGCGTGGCTCGCTGGTGCGGCTGGCCGGCATCACGTCATCGGAATGGTTATCAAGGCTAAATTGGCGGAGACTTCTACCTTGAGCTTAGCGCCTCGCAGATCAAGCACCACCGCCCGTACCGGGGCGCAGGTGGGGCACAGAACCTTGTTGCGCGGAACCTATTAGCCCTCTCTTATTTTATGGTGCTTTATTGACCGGAAGGACAATAGAAACGGAAGAAAAATTAGAGCGAAAATAGAAGATCACTGACGTCACTGACGCGGACCGCGCGAGGATGCCATGATCGAGCCCATCCATATCGCTACCATAGGCGGCCAGACGCTGCGTTTCTTTCGCACGCCGAACGATGACGGCCGCCCCGATTTCCCGTGGCATTGCGTCAATGATCTGCACCGCTGCCTGGGGTTCGATCAAACAGCGCGCAAGTTCTTCCTTCGTAAGCTGCGTAAATGGGGCGGATTACAGACCGTCGCAACGCCGCAAGGGTCCGTCGTGATCGCACCAAATTACATGGCACAGGGCGGCATCAATGCCATGATCGCAATGGGACAGGTGTCGGCCAGCTTCCGCGCCCAGTACGATGCCGAAGGCGCAATTGCGCTCAAAGGGCTCATCGCACATCTCGGGTTTCCGCGCCCGGTCTTGTTCGTATGGATGAAGGAAGCCACGAGCCGCCACGGTTGAGTATTCGACTTTGAAAGCTGATGTGAGCGTAAACTCTGGAACATCATCGACTGCCTTGGTTATTCGCCCGGTGATGAGATCGTGACCACGCGCTCCCATCTTTGCCGGAGACGAGCAGCGCTTCATGGGCGGCGTGGATCGCTGGGCAGTTGTGCGCTCGGCTGCCGCTGCACCCATCGCAAGGTGACCGCGACGGTTGTGCAAATGGGGGCCAGCGGGACCATCGTCGCCAGCAGGGGTTCTCAACGCCCCGTCGTTGCACAAGCCATACCGTCTTTGTTCCAGCCGACCGAGGGCGTCTAGGGTCCGTTGGGAATGTTCGGATCCACGATGGCCATGGCTCCTGCACCACGCCACCACCGGCGTTATAGGGTTCGTCACTAACGCCCATCTCATGTCGTTTTGCCAAAACGCTCGCGGTTGTCGGCGCCACATGCGAGTTGAGTCCGCTTTCAGGGCTAAAGCGGAAGTTGGATTTCGAGCGTGCCAGGGCAGTTTTTGACCCAGCCTGTGTAAAAACAGGTAATCGAGGTCGCAGGTGCGGCAAGGTTCGCGGGAGGTCGAGCCTATGCCCGGATCGCCTCCATCAAACCGGCGATGCCCAGAATGCTGATCACCCTTTTCATGTTGTAGGCCAAGACGTGTAACGCCATTTCGGTGCCGACATTCTTGAGCGTTTTCATCTGGAAGTGCGTGGCTCCCATCCAGGACTTTATCGTACCGAACGGATGCTCCACAGTTTGGCGGCGCTCTCGCATCTTGGCCGGGTTCCGATCGAGCCGCACTTGCACCGCCTCAAGGACGGCTTCGTGCTCCCATCGTGAGATCCGCCGCTCCTTGCCCGTTGTGCACTTGCTCTTCAGCGCACAAGCCTGACAGGCAGTGGTCCAATAGCGACGTAGTGTCTTGCCCTCTTCCTCATTGGTGTAGTGATAGGTTAGCTGCTCGCCGGCAGAGCAAAGATAAACGTCGTCCGCGTCGATATACGCGAAGTCCTGCTTGCCGAAGCGGCCTTTCGCCAGAAGACCCGAGGTCACCGGCTTCGGCAGATAAACTGTGATGCCGGCTTGCTCGCAGGATACAATCTCCTCGCCGCTATAGTAGCCGCGATCGGCTACAGCCTCGATGGTCTCGGAACCAATCGCTGCGCGTGCCTGCTCAGACATGCGGGACAGCTGGCTCCGGTCAGAGCCAACATTAGTCACCTCATGGGTAACAATGAGATGATGCTTCGTGTCGACGGCACTTTGCACATTCTAACCGACCATTCCGCTGCCCCGGCCGCTGGTCGCCATCGAACGAGCATCGGGATCGGTCAGCGATATCTGCTTGTCCTCGGTCTGCATCATCTGAGTGTTCAGACCGTTCAGGCACCGAGTGGCTCCGTAGCGCGAGCATGGCCCGCGTCCAGCGAATGATGTACGGCCGCGTCGCGGAGGCAATCGGGATCCGCGCCGACAGCTTGCGCGACTTCGCGGAAGGCCGTCGCGAGCTGCCTGTCGACAAGTTGCAGGCGCTGGCGCTTGAGCTGACCGGCGGACATTCCATTTTCGACGTCGAAGCGAACGCGATGCGATCCGCCAACACCAAGCCGCCGACCGTGTTGGCACCCTCCCGGAATGGTCCGCCCAAGCGCACGCCTGTGGCGTCTCATCCCGGTATCGGTCCGCAGCCAGTGGTACCGTTGAAACCGGCGCCGAAGCCGAAGCGGGCGGGTTGGACGGATTATTCGGAACGTGAGCGAGCAGCGTCGCATCGGTGGGCGCGGTAGCGATGGCGCAATCCAAAGGCATGATCCAGATCAACGCTGCCGCCAAAATATCCCGTTAACGACAACTTTAAAAGGTTAGCTCGCCTGACTTTTAAGGGCTGGCCCATGCTTTAGTCATCGTTGATGCCTTTCGCTGTTTCTTGATCATACCTACTGGGAGATGTTCCGATGCGTGAACGTCGAAACCTCAAGCGCACTGAAATCAATCGGCTTGGGCTGCTTCACATTGACGGTGTTCGCGGCTGTTATCCCTGCATGGTACTGAATTGCCACCGGGACGGAGCCATGCTTCATTCGTCTACACATCACGCTGCCGCTCCGGATTTCAAGCTTTCACTTGATGGCTTTGAAACGACAAGGCA
Source organism: uncultured Alphaproteobacteria bacterium (assembly GCA_963802535.1). Lineage (GTDB taxonomy): Bacteria > Pseudomonadota > Alphaproteobacteria > Rhizobiales > Xanthobacteraceae > Bradyrhizobium. The sequence continues at coordinate 299,703 of CAWDJI010000005.1, forward strand.
TTGCCGCGTGTTATGGCGGAACGGAAATACCTGCGGCGTCAGATTTTTCGACGAAGCCGCTTACGCCGCTGCCTGATCTGCAATTCACGTAAAGCCTCTTGACCAAATTTCATTGATCATCTCGGCATTCCCTTAATGGTCGAGCGGTAGCCTGAAGTCGGGCAGTGACCGTTCGAATATAGGATGGGATCGATGGCCGGATACCGAATTATTCATATCGAGAATGAATGGATCGTCTGTTTTGAAAAAACGAAACTGATCAGTTTTAATCGCAAGTCCAACGCACTGAAGACCATGCAAGCTGCGGCGAGGCTCATTGAAGCCCTAAGTCCGCGACGAGCGGATCGGGTCGTCAAGACCACGACGTCCTAACACCTCAACCCCGGTAGGCCGAAGCGGCCGGGGAAGGGAACTTAGTGTTTGGTCTTATTCGCTGGTGTTTTGAATTGCAGCTGTTTGAGCAATTCGTTCAGCGACCGAATGTACGCCTTGATTATTTCGACCCGATCTTCAGCGCAGTCCTCACAGCGCTCGTGTGCAAGTGTCATTACCCATCTCCTTCGTCAGATTTCCTGACACCTCAACCCCGGTTAAGCCATAAGGCTGCCGGGGTTAGGTCATCGCTTGCTTTTACAACCACCGGGCAACCGTGAAGCTGTGGTTAGAACCGGGGTCATCCAGTTGCAGGTCGGTGATGGCGAACACATCGGAAAATCCGATTCGTTTCGGCTTATCTCCGATCCAGTTGTCGTCGGTCATCACGACTGCGCCGTGCTTGACGATGGCGTCTTTCCAAGCCTTCAACTTGCCGGGGTATTTCAACATGCCGGTGTTGTTGTGCGCGTAGCGCTTGGTGGCGCTATCGAAAAAACGGTGGTGGGCGGTCGGCAGCGTAGCCTTGCGGCCGTCGTCCCAATGGACATCCACCAGCCAGCCAAGTTTGCCTTTGATTACCTTGTTACCAATCCTCATTTGCTTGCTCCATTGTCAGGTTTTACTGACACCTCAACCCCAGTAGGCCGAAGCCGCCGGAGTTAAGGGTTAGTGATTACGAAAATTTGCCGACTGGCGCGGATCGTCCGGATTCATTGCTGCTGCCATTTCGCGATGCAGGACCGTCAGCGTCTCGTCGATCCAGCGAATGCGCGCCACGATCTGTTCGACAGTCATGTGGTCGTCATCGCAATCGTGGCGGGTGTCAGTAATAGGTTTCATTGTCCAGAAATTTGCTTTTTTCGGCATTTCCTGTATAAGGTGTATTATACATACAATAGGCAGAAACGCAACATAAATCGGATGGCAAATGCCCACAAAATTGGACGATGAAATCCAGCGGCTAAACATGGTCGCGCCCACCGCATGGGTGAAGAAGATCGACGACTGGAGACGGCGCGAGCCGGATTTGCCTAATCTGTCGGAGGCTATCCGCAGGCTGGTCGACATGGGGCTGGAGAGCGCCAAGAAGGGCGGTAAAGGCCGCTAGGCAGCCGGTCGGCAAGGGCTCTACCGGCTACAGCCGGGTGTTCAGGCGGCCGCGGCTGTGTCCTCGTCTTCTGAGGCAATCTCTGTCGTGATCGACTCCGACCCCGCCTTCGCAGCAGTTATCCGCGATCCTGGCGCGACCAAGAAGCCGTGTTGATTACGCACGTAACCACGGTCGCGCAGCATTTCTTCCATCAGCTGCAGCCTTCGCGTGTCGTCGGGGACTGTGTCCCTCACAGGGGACTCCGGCTGAACGGAACTGATCGGACTAATATCTTGAACTGTGATGCGTTATCCTTAGACGATGATGGGCTGTTGCGTCGTTGTTTGCAGAACGCGAGCGCGCGCGGCGGTACAATTCCCGCGGCTTCATGCAGTGCACAAGCGTGATATGTGGGTGACTACTTCGCGAGCGGCTTGTTTTCGTGCGCCAAAAACTTACTCAGGCTGGCCAACTTTGTGGGCGGCGATAGGCGACGCTTTAGCTGAACAAGACGCAGCACAAAGACCCGGTGAAGCGGGGAGCCGTACCGGGCCTTTGACTCCGCTCGTCGGTTTTGGAGATCAGGGGGTCACTGGTCAGCCTTCACCCAACGAGACGCCGGTTGCACGCGATATTATATGCAGCTGAGTCGTGAGTCCAAATTGCGGCGCGAGCCCGCGCGATGCTGCATTGAGACCTGCGGGGCCACGCCATGTGGCTGATGAACGAATATCAGACCGTGCTGTTTCTCACGCTGGTCGCCGTGCTGGTGGTGTTGCTGGTGCTGGTGGTTCTGGCGGCGCGTCGCTACGCCTGTCGATCAACCATAGGCTGACGAGCAAAAAGAGGCTTTCGGTGGAGTAACCGGCGTAACTCCAAAAACGCCGACACGCTCTGCCAGCGACACCAGTTCCGCCAGGGTTTGGGCCCGCGTTTTCTCCATCACCCTATGGCGATGGGCCTTGATGGTACGTTCGGTACAGCCTAGCGCGCGAGCGACTTGTTTGTTGGTGTCGCCCCGAATGACAAGTTCGAAGACTTCCCTCTCACGGGGCGTCAATGCCGAGACACGGGCACAAACCATGTCCAGCCTGCTCTTCAAGCCACGTCTGACTTCATGGCTCGCAATCGCCAGCTGAATTGCATGAAGAAGTTCATCCGATGCAACGGGCTTGATCAGAAAATCGTCCGCGCCTGCCTTGATTGTCCGTACCGTTGTCGGGATATCGGGATGACCGGTAAGGAAGATGATTGGCAGGGTCGAGCCGAGTTCACCTAGCCGGCACTGCAGTGCCGGACCGTCCAGTCCGGGCATTTGAACATCCAGCAAAATGCAGCTCGGGACAGCTTCGCTGGGTAATTGCTCCAGCAAGTGCAGAGCCGAAGCGTAAGTCGCAACCTCGTAACCGGCGTACTTCAATCGGCGTTCTATCGCTGTCCGGAAGGACGCATCGTCGTCGACAATATGTACAAATCCAGTCAACACACCCTCCATGTCGCTTCGCATTTGCCCCGCTCGGGGTGTTTAGTGCCGCTCAAACCAGCGCCCCTCTGCGCAAAGGCCTTGGCGCGAGCGCACCTCGCTCACTCCCACCGCGATTTGGGTGTGAGGTACTCGCGCAAGAGCCGATCCATCACCAATTGGGTCTCAAGCTCACGTCGGGCTGATGCAGACGTCGCGATTGGACTGGGCAACCAATCTTGCTCGCGAAACACCCCGTGGAGAACGTTGGATGCGGCTGGCGGGTTGCAGACGTGGCTATGGATCGAGGCGATATAGGACATGATCTCTTCCCCAAGCGACACGGGCTACTACGTTGCCCTGGATCAAAGGTGCATCATGCGAACGAGCGTACATCGCAGCTTCGTCGCCACTCAGTGTCCGAAGAGATAGAACGCTATACTTGGGTATAGTCCGCGCGGAATTCCCGCATGACATGACCGTCGCGCCGCTTCAAGGCGCTGACGCGCGATGTCCGGTTATCCGGGAGCTGCAATTACGAGGCTGGACCGCTCTTGGCGCCGAGCAGAGCCTTGTCCAGGCACTCGATCAGGCTTTGGTCGCTGAACGGCTTGGTCAGGAAACCAAGGGCGCCTGCCTTCAGGACGCGCGCTCGGATGCTTTCGTCGGGGAAGGCGGTCACGAAGATAATCGGCGTGCGATGCCCTTCGGCAAGCAGCCGATCCTGCAAATCCGCACCGTTCATGCCGGGCATCTGGATGTCGGAGATCAAACAAGCCGTGTCCGCGGCGCGATTCGACCGCAGATACTCCTCGGCGGAAGTGAATGTTTCAGCCGCATACCCCATCGATCGAACAAGCCCCCTCGTGGACTCTCGAACGAACCCGTCATCATCGACGATTGAGATCAAGGGAACTTCTGCCAAATTAACTGGACCAGGGTAAATCGTGCCAACATTATCATCGCTTTCGGGCGCGCCTCATTATACTTGAGTATCGAGATGCTACGGCCCCGGAGGACGCAGGCCCAGGGCCTCGCCCATCCGCACCAGATCCGCCAGCGACCTCGCGCCCATCTTTTTCATGACGCGGCCTCGATGGACCTTGACCGTGATCTCGCTCAGCCCGATTTTGCCGGCGACCTGCTTGTTCATCAATCCCGATGCAACCAGGGCCATGATTTCCCGTTCGCGCGGGGTCAGGGTGTCGAAGCGCACCTTCAATCCGGAAGAAGCCTTGTCGGATTCGATCCGGCCGCGATCCCGTTCCAGCGCAAGCTTCACCGCATCCAGCATGTCCTGTTCGCGAAAAGGCTTGGTCAGGAATTCCACCGCGCCGGCCTTCATGGCCCTTACCGTCATTGGAATATCCCCATGACCCGTCATGAAAATGATGGGGATATGAATATTGCGACTAGCCAGTTCGGCCTGAAAATCCAGTCCACTTTCGCCGGGCAGCCTGACGTCGAGCACCAGGCAGCCCGGAAGCGCAGGCCGCTTTTCCCGCAAAAACGCCGACGTAGAGCCGAAAACCTGCGTCTGCAGGCCGACCGATCGAAGCAAACTGGAGAGGGATTCGCGCACCAGCGGATCATCGTCGACGATGAATACGATCGATTTCGGGGATTTATCATCCATTGTTCGACAGGCCCTTGGCGCGAGGACAGTAAGGCGACCTCGCCGCATCATACCGTTTGCCGGGTTCCCCGGTAAACTGGCTACACATTCATAGCGGGGACAAGGGAACTGTTCCGGGCTCTAGTTAAGCGGGGGAGATTTCGCCTGAGGTATCGTAAACCGGAATTCGGTGCCATGCGGCGTACCGGGCGATGCCCAAAGCCGGCCACCATGTGCATCGATAATTCTTCGACAGATCGACAGCCCCATGCCCATACCCGTGGGCTTGGTCGTAAAAAGTGGATCGAAGATGCGATCGCGGATCGCTTCCTCGATTCCAGAGCCCGAATCCCCGATGGTGACTTCAATGCTGCCTTCGCCGTTGACCTTCGATCCGACCCGCAACGCCCGAGGCCGGTCGGTCACGGAGCTCATGGCGTCGGCCCCGTTCATGGCCAGATTCATGATGACCTGTTGCAACTGGACTCGATCGCCCGAGACAAGCGGTAGATCGGTGGCGAGTGCCGTCTGAACCGCCACCGCGCGGCTTCGCAGCGCGCTTCCCGTCAGGGCGAGCACATCCCGGATAGCCGCGTTAATGTCGAGCGTGGCATATTCCAGCTTGCGGTGTTTGAGCAGTTCCCGAATGCCCGTAAACACCGCGCCGGCGTGATTGCCCGCCTCGACGATGCCTTTGAGAGCCGCTTTGGTCTCTTCGAGATTGGGCGGCGCCTGCGCCAACCATCGCAGCGCTCCATTCCCGTAAGAAACGACAGCAGCGAGCGGTTGGCTGATTTCGTGGGCGATAGACGCCGCGAGTTCGCCCATGGTCGTCAGACGCGCCACTTGTGCGAGTTCTTCCTGTGCCGTTTGCACGGCTTCGTTGGCACGGATGCGCTCGCGCTCAGCGTTGATCAGGTCCGTGACGTCCCGATTGATGCCGATCATTCGCACGGGCTTGCCGTCCGCGTCCCGGATGATCTGCGCCACGCCGCGAATGTTGCGAATGGCGCCATCGGTTCGCTGGATCTTGAAGTCAGACAAGTAATCGCGGTCGCCGCGAAGTGCCGCCTCGACATCCGTTCTGGCGCGCGCGGCATCTTCCGGCACGAGGCATCGCGACCAGGCGTCGAGAGCGCCGCTGAACTCTTCCCTGCGAACGCCGTAGAGCGGATACATGGAATCGTCCCAGACCAACCGATCCCCTTCGACGTCCCAATCCCAGATGCCGAGCCCTGCGGCATCGATTGCGAGCTTCAGCCGCTCTTCGCTCGATCGCAGGCGGGCCTCGCTTTCCTGCAACTCTGCTTCGACTAGTTTCCGCTTTGCTATGTCGCGTTGCAGGGCATCTTCGGCTTCCGCACGTTCGCTGCGAAAGCGATTGATGGAGCTTACCAACGTATCAAGCTCATCGTGACGAACCTTCTTGCGATGCAACTTTATTGGGGCGGTCGGGGATCCGGGTTTGAGGTCGGAAACGTCACGTGCCAGGGTGCGCAAGTGACGCGTAATGAGCCTGTAGATGATGATGAACAGCAACGCTGCCAATCCGCCGATCTTGACCAACTCAGCAACCAGTTCGGTAGCAAGGTTCCTGGTGAACAGATCACGTACGTCTTCGTAGGATTCTGAGATTTTCAGGGTTCCGATCATCTTGGATCCTTCGGGATCCAAAATCGGGACTTCCCATACGTGTTCCGGTTCTTCCTTATGCTCTCTTTCGATTGCTGCGACTTGTTGCTGTCGATTGAGAACTTCAGCACGGACGATAGAGCCAGTTTGGGTTAGCCCTTGCAGCGTAGCTTTCAGCCCGATGATGTCGAAATTCCAAAGGCCGGTCGAAATGGCTGCGAAGTTGCGGGTGACGTTGCTTTGTGCATCCCGTTGCGCCTTCTGGTACAGGCCGTGCCGTTCCAGCAAAACAGTCAGCACGGTCATGGTCGAAAACATCAATACGCAGATGGCGACAACCCAGAAGAGGATAAGGGTCGTGAGCCGGAGACTCTCGCGTCGACTGCATAACGTACCTACGATAAGCGGCTCTCGACAAACTCATCAATCCAATCGTAGGGAATGGTTGCTCAGTTGTCGCGCCTCGGGTCAAACCAAAGCTCAGGCCGGTTTCGCGGGGTCTCCGGCGTCTGCAGCGGGTTATCAATCTCGATGAGCACCCGGTTGCGGAAACCGATTTCATCCTCGAATGGTGCCTTGAAGGTCTGGAACATTTTGTCGAAACTACCGTTCGATAACATGCGCTCCAATCCCGTGGATATACGCCGTGCCAGCGCCTCGCCCTCGGGTGAGCGACGAACGTAGAAATAGCGCGTCAGCGGGTAATACAGAAGTAAGTTGTGCTCAATCATCAGATCGGGATGGTTTGACTTCTCCCGCGCAAGTTCCTCTCCGATTTCAATTGCACCACGCGAAAAGAGCTCGAACCGCCCCGCGGCGAGCATCGCGAACAGGCCTTCATAGCTCGTGCCTTCTACAACGGTCAGGCCAGCGTTCCGCAGAATGGTGACGTCTCCCCAATTCAAGCCCTGACCGATACTGTGCTGTCGTAGATCGCCGAGGCCTTTGACGGACTCCAACCTAGCTTGCGTTTCGCTTCGGATAAGGAATACGCGATAGCCCAGCAATCCTTTGTCGAGAGGAAAATAGATCGGCAACAATTGCTTTTCGTAGTCCGCCACATTGCCATGCACCAGCACAGTGATCTTACCCGAATCGGTCATCAGTTCCTCAAGAGCGCGGCGTTCCGTCATAGCCGATGTGGCCGAGCGCAAAACGTAGGGACCAAAGTCCGGCTCCGTAAGGGTGAGTGCGCGTGTAAGCAACTGCCAGTAGTATTGAAAGCGGATGTCGCCTGCTGATTCCGGCGCGGGGTGAACGACCTCTAACGCCGCCGCGAAAGTCGCGGACGAGTTCAGGACCAGAAGAACTAAGGCAAGCCTCGCATGCCGTCGCAATGCAACGGTTGTCCGTGCTTGGCTGAACTGGCAAATCATAAATACGGCGCGCTCCAGTGCGACGACTACGGTAAATGGACGAAGCCAACCCATGTCCATCATGTTAGCTCCCATCAGAACCCCCGGCAGACGCTCACGCATTCAGAGACCTGCTTACGGAAACTGCGCTGCCGAGGCTATACGACTTCAGCGCACGCAGCCATATCCGAAACGGGTCAAAATCGGGGGGTGGACTGGGTCAAATGTCGGCTTCGGGGCACAAAGCTGATGTGACTCCAAGGGTGAGCCATGACTGGTTCTGGGTGAAAAGCAGATACCCATAACATCCGATTGCGATTGTCCGCCAACAGCGGTCGTTCGACGGGGGTATATCCGGATCGGCAGGCTTTAGATCGTCGGTCTTCTTGTCCGCCTACACCACGACGGAGCCGGCGCACAGGAAACAGACCAAGAAGAGGGGGCCCACGCGCGCATTGGTCTCACAGTTATTGCCGGTGCGGTGGCAAGCTTGCAGCTTTCGGCGGGACTGACAACAACGTTGCTCACTCGCTCAATTACGAAAGTGAACACAAGAGCCTGCGGATTTTTGGCGAATATCTGAGCACGATTTCCCCGAAACTAAGCGAAGGACACAGGATTATTTGAGGGCAACAAGCAAATTACATCGCAGGAGAGACGTTGATCATCCGTGCCGGCTACGACATCGCATTTGATTGTTATCAAGAGGTGCCGATGGTGGTGCTTCTGTCAGTGCATCCCTCGCGTCAGAAACACCTGCGCGGCGGACACAAAATTGAGGTGTCGCCACGAGTTATCGTCCGCGCGGGGCTTGATCCATTTGGCAATACCTGGACGAGGTTTCTGGCGCCTGCGGGCCGCGTCGAAATCCGCAACGACTTCCTGATCGAAGATAGCGGCCTGCCGGATGAAAGAGTTCCGGAGGCCCGGCAGTTGGACGTCAATGATCTGCCCGACCAGGTTCTGCCGTTCCTCTACGGAAGCCGCTATTGCGACACCCAGCGGCTGACCAATGTCGCCTGGTCGCTGTTCGGGCCAATCGCAGGTGGTTGGCAACGCGTACAGGCGATCTGCGACTATGTGCATGATCGCATACAGTTCGGCTACCACCATGCCCGCTGCGACCGCACGGCGTCTGAGGGCAACGAAGAACGCATCGGGGTTTGCCGCGACTCCGCCTATCTGGCCGTCACGCTGTGTCGCTGCATGAATATTCCGGCCCGCTACTGCACGGGCTACTTGGGTGACATCGGCGTGCCCCAAGACCCTGCGCCGATGGATTTCAGCGCCTGGTTCGAGGTTTTTCTCGACGGAAGGTGGTTCACCTTCGATGCCCGGCACAACGTGCCCCGTATCGGACGAATCGTTATCGCTCGCGGACGCGACGCGGCAGATGTCGCAATCTCAACCCAGTTCGGCAATGCGGTGCTTGCGCGGTTTGATGTCGTCACCGAACAAGTGGACTCGACCGGCCTCAGCCAGGCGGCCTGAAGCCACATCCCTGAATGGTAACCGCAAATTCATACGGCCGGCCGGAACTCAAGCGATCGACTTCCGTTCTAGTCGTAATGGGCGCACCAGATGTGCCCTCCATATGGAGGTCGACCGTGCAGATACGCAAGCCCACGATGTTTCGCAACGCCCTGGATTTGCGGGACAAGGTTCAGGTGCGGGTTTTGCGCCGACGACTTAAGCTCTCAGCCCCGGAGTTGGGTAGCATCGTTCGCAAAAGCGGCAACTCGGTTGCGGCCATCACCAAAGAAGCGACCGCCACGCGCCCGCGTTAAAAAACGGAGCGACACCATGAGTGATATTCCGTTCTCTCCCGAGCCTGCCGCCGATGATGGATCTGCCGCGCAAGCAACAAGCGAGGCGCTGGCGACGGTCGGCCGCGGCGTCAAGACCGCGATCCGGAAGGGTCGGGAGCCGGACATGCCGCTTGGCGTCATCGCTTCCCTGACCCGGGAGGCGCCCTTGCCGGCGCTGGCCATCGCCTTCCTTCTGGGATGGCTTGTCACGCGGCGCTAAGTGGCCTTGGCGACGGATCGATCAGTCCATCTTGGATTCTGTTTTTTCCCGGGCTCCTGAGTCGCGGGCGATTTCATCGACAACCGTATCCTCGCAAACTCTTTCGCTCCGAACTCTTCGTATTAGGCACTAAGTGGCCTGTTTTGGTTTATCAAGTTGATCCAGATCAATAGCTAGTCTTTGGACTTGAAGTGACATGCTCCGATAGAGCAGCAAACCGGGAGCCTGAAAATGAGCGAACGTTCGGAGCCGAAACAGGTCTGTCGTCGCAGCGCACTCGCTTTCCTTGGATACGCGGCTGCATTTGGTGTGGTTGCTTCATCCGCGCTTTTGACGGTGACGGAGGCTGAAGCCCAAGCCACCACCACGCCCGCCACTCCGACGACGACTGCGCCTACAGACACGACAAAGTCTGGCACCGAGCGGCGACAGGAACGGCGAAGCGGGCGAGCGGAACGCCGACAGGAACGACGCACGGGACGCGCAGAGCGGCGTCAGGAACGGCGCACAGGACGTGATGAGCGACGGAACGCGCGCCACGGCACCACCACTACCGAGCCAACAAAGTAATCGTTCGTTCGCGCCGACAACGGCAATCCGGCCGGCTCAGCGCGGAACTCAGGAAGGCCGTCCTGCGGTACCAGGGCAGAGCTGAAGCAGGATAATTAATGTCCGAGCTGCGGGACGATAGGTTTAAAACTACATCCGTTTGGGCCGACCAACCCATGCTGGATATCCAACTAAACAGCGGCCTGCATAATGATTGGCGCATTGTGACCGTCTTCTTCCAGCCTGATTTCAAAGATGCGCTAGGCAACGATCATCGCGCGTCATACATCACGATATGGGAGCGCAAAGAGACCTAGCGGAAAAAACGGAACAGCGCCGCCGACGCTAGCGGGAACGCCGGCATGATTGAAAGGAAATTCTCGCCGACATAACGCCTCATGCGCGAGGCAAAGAGCATCTCTCGCGTGACGAGACAACAGGCCTGATTCGCGATTAACGTGGATCAGTGCTCGGGTGTGCATCGTCGCGCGTGCTCGGATGAATTGGGGAAACGCAATCGCGACACCATTGGTCCGCATTCAAGGTGAGGTAATCGATGTCGGAGGATCCTAAGGATGTCATCGAGGCCGCCATTCGCTCGGCTTTCGATAGTTACCCGAAGGAAGACGATCCGGATTGGAAGAGCTCTCATTGGATCACGCCGAAGGAGTGCTCGCACTTGGCCTTAGCGGTAGTACTCGAACTCGACGCTAAGGGCTTCCAGATCGTGAAGAAGGTAACGTGACCGTGGCCGGGCGTAGTGCAGTTAGCCCCGGTGATACATGACCAAGAAGCCCTTTAGATACGGAACTGCAATCTTGGTCGGTGAACGATAGGTCAGGACGGCTCCGATGATAGATGACGCCATTTTGATCGCAATGGTGATCTTCGCCGTTGGGTTTGCGTGGTTGTGGTTCATCGAGCAGAAGAAGAAGAAAAAGCGAAAAGAAGTGCTCCAGAAAAAGGAGATCGAGCGATAGCGCGCGAGCGGTTCAGTCGGGCCGAAAGGGTCGAATATCGCAACTTAGCGACCGACATGCTGCTGAACGGTCCGGTCTGTCCCACGCAAGACGATCGTGATCGCGTCGTTTGGCAAGGGCCGCTCCCTGCTAGCGGCAAATGATGCTATCCGATGCGGCGACGGAATTTTGCACAGCAAATATAAACTTCAGCGGATCGCGACACAAAGATAGACACATCAACCGCAGTACATTGATTTGTCTCGGCTTTTCATGCCCATACTCTCGCTTGCGCAGGGAATGTCGGATTGCCTCCGCTGCCCTGTATGCTCATGCGCGCACTTCTACCACTCACTGCGCATGAGACCTCGGGTGCAGCGCGCATCCGGCATTCCCTGCGCCCTCTGGATTTCGAGGGCGAAGAGATACTTGCAAACCTCGGGCAGATCGTGCCGCGAGATCGCGAAACTATATCCACGTCGTCCCTGCGAACGCAGGGACCCATAATCCCGGACGTTCATTGTTGAACACGCTGGAGCAACAGCCCCTTCCACTATCCACGTTCGTGGTTATGGGTCCCTGCGTTCGCAGGGACGACAGCAGAGTACGGGGGCGCAATGCGCCGCGGGCCGTTGATTCATGCCTGCTTTGCTTTGACATTGAATCCGGAAGTGCGCAGATAGGGCGCGGGCTCGGGCCCCAAGACTAACATCGTACTGAAACCATCATGACGCCTTCCGCATCCCATTTTCCCGTCGAACTGCCGCCGGCGTTTCTCGGCGTGTCGCAATCGGCGACGGGCAAATTGTGGCGCGACCGGCTCGATGCCAGGGGAGCGGCGAAGGCGCTGGCGATCGTGCAGCGTTACCAATTGCCGGAAATGCTGGCGCGGGTGATCGCGGGCCGCGACGTCGCGATCGACGCGGTCGAGGATTTCCTCGATCCGACTATCCGCAAGCTGATGCCCGATCCCTATACCGTGACGCAGATGGAGACTGCGGCGAAACGCATCGCGGACGCGGCCGTGCGCGGCGAGAAGGTCGCGATCTTCGGCGATTACGACGTCGATGGTGCAACTTCTGCGGCACTTCTGACCTGGCACCTGCGTCATTGCGGCCTCGATCCGCTGATCCACATTCCCGACCGCATTTTTGAAGGCTACGGCCCCAATGTCGACGCCGTGCGCATGCTGGCGGGGAAGGGCGCGACCTTGCTGGTCACCGTCGATTGCGGCACCACCAGCCTCGAGCCGCTGGCGGAAGCGCGCAAGATCGGCATGTCCGTCGTCGTCATCGATCATCACCAGAGCGGCGACGAATTGCCCGAGGTCGACGCGTTGGTGAATCCGAACCGGCCCGACGATCTCTCCGGCCTCGGTTATCTCGCCGCCGTCGGCCTCGTGCTGGTGACGCTGGTCGCCGTTAACAGAGAATTGCGCAGCCGAGGTTTTTGGACCAGCGAGCGGCCGGAGCCGGATCTGCTCGGCATGCTGCATCACGTCGCGCTCGGCACGGTCGCTGATGTAGCACCTCTCACCGGGCTCAACCGCGCCTTCGTCGCCAAGGGCCTGATCGCGATGCGCCGCCGCGACCATGTCGGGCATACCGCGCTGATGGACGTGTCGCGGCTCAATGGCCCGCCGGAGGCCTGGCATCTCGGCTTCATGCTTGGGCCGCGCATCAATGCCGGCGGCCGCATCGGGCGCGCCGATTTGGGCGTGCGGTTGTTGCTGGAGGGCGATATTTCCGAGGCGGCGCGGATCGCCGCCGAACTCGATCGCCTCAACTCCGAACGCCGCATCATCGAGCAGGCGGCGGAAGCGCAGGCCGAGGCCGAAGCACTGGCGTCGCTCGGGCTCGAAGACAAGGGCTCGGTCATCGTCACGGCGTCCGAAGGCTGGCACCCCGGCGTGGTCGGCCTGGTCGCCTCGCGGCTGAAGGAAAAATTCGCGCGGCCGGCCTTTGCCATCGCGCTGGAGCCGGGCGGCATCGGCACCGGTTCGGGCCGCTCGATTTCGGGCGTCGATCTCGGCAAGGCGGTGCGGCAGGCGGTCAAGGAAAAATTGCTGATGAAGGGCGGCGGTCACGCCATGGCCGCCGGCGTCACCTTGCGCAAGGAGAAGCTGGCGGAATTTCGCGCCTATATGGAAAGCGCGCTTGCCGAAGACGTCGCCGCCTCGCGTCACGAGAACGAATTGTTCATCGACGGCGCCGTCAGCGCGCGCAGCGTCACGCTGGAATTCGCCGCGACCCTCAACAGGGCAGGCCCGTTCGGCGCCGGCAATCCGGAGCCTGTGATCGCGTTGCCGTCGCATCAACTGGTGTATGCCGACGAGGTCGGGCAGGCGCATTTGCGCCTGCGCTTCAAGTCCGGCGACGGCGTCATCGTCAACGGTATCGCGTTCCGGTCGATCGGACAAAAGCTCGGCAATGCGCTGACACAAAACCGCGGCCAGCCCTTGCATGTCGCGGGCTCGCTGACCGTCGATCGCTACCAGGGCTCGGAGCGCGTGCAATTACGCGTGATCGACGTCGCGGTGCCGGACCAGGGACCGGCGGTGATCAGGTAGACTGATACAACAACCAACAATAGAAAATGGGAGCAGAAATGGCCGGTCAGGTTCAGGGAAAAGTCGCGATCGTCACCGGCGGTGCATCCGGCATCGGCGAGGCGTGTTCGGAGTTGTTGGCGCAAGAAGGCGCATCCGTCGCCGTGACCGATATCGACGAACTCAGGGGCTCGGAGGTGGTCGCGCGGATCAAGAAAGCCGGTGGCGAGGCGACCTTCCTGCACCACGACGTCACCAGCGAGCCACGCTGGATCGAGGTCGTGGCCGAGGTGATGAAGCGCTACGGCCGGCTCGACACGCTGGTGTCCAACGCCGGCATTGGCATTGGGGCGCCGTCGATCACAGAGATGTCGCTGGAGGACTGGCGGCGGCAGACCGCGATTAATCTCGACGGCGTGTTTTTGTCGGTGAAGCATTGCCTGCCGGCGATGCGCAAGACCAAGGGCGGCTCCGTCATCATGATGTCGTCGCTGGCGGGCTTGCGCGGCTCGGCCTTCCTTTCCGGCTATTGCGCCACCAAAGGCGGGGTGCGGATGTTTGCGAAGGCAATCGCCATGGAATGCGCCACCTACGGCGACGGCATCCGCGTCAACTCGGTTCATCCGGGGATCATCGACACGCCGATCTGGGGCAAGATTCCCGCGGGCTCAGCGACGCCGGGACAGAATGCGCCGTCGATCGACCCCGAGGAGCGCGCACGGTTGTTTGCCCCGCTAGCCCGCGCCGGCCATGCCATGGATATCGCGAAGGGCGTGTTGTACCTCGCCTCCGATGCGTCGAGCTACGTGACCGGCACGGAGCTTGTCATCGACGGCGGCATGAATGCGGGCGGCGTGGTGCGGCCGGCGTGAGAATGCTCGTCATTGCGAGCGCAGCGAAGCAATCCATCTGTCCGCGCGGAAAAATGGAATGCTTCGTCGCAAGAGCTCCTCGCAATGACGGTCAACTAGTTTCCTTGCCTGAGCCGCGCCAACACCTTGAGCCCACCATAGCCATCCGCCGGCAACAGGCCCATCTTCGCCTGATAATCCCTGACCGCCTTCATGGTGTCGTTCCCGACGCGGCCGTCGGTGCCACCGGTGTCGAAGCCGGCCTTTGTCAATCGCGTCTGCATTTCCTGCACCTCGGCCAGCGTCAGCGCGCGCTCCGAGCCGGGGAAGGGGTTGATGAAGGGCGGCGCGCCGAGGATGCGGTCACCGAGATGGCAGATCGCCAGCGCATAGTTCATCGACGGGTTGTAGCTGCGCACCGCGTAGAAATTAGGCCCCAGCAGGAATGCAGGTCCGCCGGCGACCGGTACCCACATTTGTGCGGATGCACTCGGCTGCGCAAACGGTTGGCCGTCCGCCCGCGAAACGCCGGCGCTCGCCCACGCCGCATAAGTCCGGCTGCCGCTTGCGGCAACACCGCCCGCGCGCACCTCATAGCCCCAATGTTCACCACGGTGATACTTGCCGCGGTTGACGAGATAGCGCGCGCTGGAACCCAGCGCATCGTCGGGTTTGCCGAACGGCGAGACACGGCCATCCTTGTCGTAATCCATCCCGACGTTGAGCCAGACTTCCGGCATCCACTGGGTGTGTCCCATGGCGCCGGCCCAGGATCCGCGCATCTCCTCTGGCGTGCCCCAACCGCGCTCGACGATTTTCAGCGCGTTGATCAGCTCGGTTTCCCAATAGGCGCGGCGGCGCGGTTCGTTCCAGGCCAGCGCTGCGAGCGAGGGGAACACCGGCCGCATGTGGTTCTGCTGCACCAAGGGATCGCCATAGGCGGATTCGACACCCCACAACGCCAGCAGCGTGCCGCGCTCGACGCCAAAATCCTGTTCGATCCGCGTGAACAGCGCCTCGTTTTTCCGAAGCGCTTCCTTGCCTGCGATGAGGCGCCAGTCGGAGACGCGGCGGTTGACGTATTGCCAGATCTGCTCGTGGAACTCCGGCTGCTTCTGCATCTGCTTGAACACGGACATGTCAGGCTCGATGCGGCCCATCACGCGGGTCCAGGTCGCATCCGAAATGCCTTTTGCGAGCGCCCGGGCGCGAAAGCCGTCGCGCCATGCGTCGAAACCGGCCGGGGCGAGCGCAACTGCGGCGATCGGATTGCTGAGAACGGCCGCAGCGCCGATACCGGCTTGAAGCACCGCGCGGCGGGAAAGAATTTTAGAGAATCGAACGGGTTCATGGCCGCATTGTAGGGGGCAGGGGCGCGTGCGCCAAAGCTGATTTGCGCCGCGCCCGGTTCCGCGAAACTGTTCCGTCTTCTATTGAAAATCGAGGGCAACGCCAGCAAGCCAGCGCCGCACCGTCATTTGCGCCTTTTTGGAGAGCCCCGCCACCAGTCGCCGCTCCACCGCCTGGACATGGCGGCGGCATTTTTCGAGCAGCGTGGCGCCGCGCCGCGTCAGCGTCCATTGCAGGACGCGGCCGTGGACCGGGTGCGGCGTCTTCCGGATCGCGCCGTCGCGCTCGAGGTTGCGGATGATGACGCCGACGGTTTGCGGCGTCAGCAACGCAACGCGCGCGAGATCTGCGCCCGAGAGACCGGGATAGGCCTTCAGCATTGTCAGCACCACGAATTGCGGCGAGGTGACGCCGAGTTCGGCGAGCGCCCGCTCGATGGTGAGCCGGACTGTGCCCTGCGCCTGCCGCAACAGATAGGCGAGGTGGCCTCGCTCGCCGCGTTTGCCTTCGCCGGGCGGCGGCGGGCGGATTATGGCGGCGACGGGATTTGGCGATGCTTTCGCCGCCGGCGATTTTCCGGATTTTCTCGGCTTTTTGGCCCGCGGCTTTTTCGCCGCACGAGATTTTTCCGTTCTCGAAGTTCCGATCTTGCGCGCCATATAAGGGCTCTTATAATAAATCAGTACACTGATAACATAAGGCAATGAACATGTCACATGCCCGCAAGGAGTATAAGGATTTCATGGCGCTGGCGCCCGACGCCTTTGAGGCCGTACAGGCGCTCGGCAAGGTCGCAGCCTCAGCCGGCATCGACAAGCAGTTGCTCGAACTGATCAAGCTGCGCGCCTCGCAAATCAACGGCTGCGCCTTTTGCGTGCAGTATCACATCCTGCAAGGCGAGAGCCTCGGGATGTCGGCCGACAAGCTCAATCTGGTCGTGGTGTGGCGTGAGGCACCGCAATTCTCGGCCCGCGAACGCGCAGCACTGGCGTGGACGGAAGCGCTGACATTGCTCGCGGGCGGCGTCAGCGACGAGGTCTATGCCCAGGCCAGCGCCGAATTCTCCGAGAAGGAATTGGCTTATCTGACGTCGGCGATTGCTTCGATCAATGTCTGGAACAGGTTCGGCGCCGCCTTCCGCTGGACCCCGCCGGCGCGGAAAAAGGCCGTCGCTGCCGCGGCTACGTGAGGGCCTCGGCCATCAATTGTCGCCGCCTTCGCCGCCCTCCTGCGGGTCGGGGCGCAGCACGTCCTGCGGCAGCGCATGGGCGACCGCGGACGGCGCAATGGGATCGGTGCCGATCTCGCGCCCGCGGCCGCGGATCAGCCGCTCATAGCCCGAGACCAGGGTGGTGTAGGGATTGACCCAGAGCCAGCCGTCGCGCGTGAACACCTGCACGTCGAAATGCAGGTGGCGCGACGTGCCGTTCGGATGGTCGAGATAGTTCGAGACGACGCCGATTTTCTCGCCCTCGGCTACGCCGCGCCCGTTGAGCACGCCGTCGGCGTCCATCGCGGAGGGGTTCATGTGCATGTAGCGGAAGCGGATGTGCTCGTTGCGCGTGTTGATTTGCAGCGTCGCCGCCTGCTGCTTCCGCGAGCGGATCAGGACGCCGTCGCGGACCGCGACGATCGCCTGCTGCTTGGGATCGCAGGCGTCCTGGCCTTCGCCGGTTTGCGCAGGGCACGCACCGGGGCGGATGTCCTGGCCCTGATGGCCGAAGCCGGCGGCGCATTGGCCGACCTCGAAACTGCGCGCCTCGCAGAAATTGTCCTGCCAGGGATAGCCGCGTTCGTCGGATTTGCGCTTGCCGAAGGATTGCGAGCGGGCGAAGGCGGGCGCCTTTTCCAGGGGAAAGCGGATCTGCGAATACGCGGTGAGATCGGGATGGCCACCGCGCTTGCGCGCGCCGCTATTGGCCACGATGTCGCCGCTCGGGCGATAGCTGAAATCGGGCGAGGTGGCGACCGGCCGCTCAGCGACATCGGACGAGATATCGCGGCGTGGCCGCGACGGCTGGCCGCCGGCGATGCGCAGCGCTTTCAGGAATCGCTCGGCGACCGGATGGGCCTCGCGGCACGCCAGCCGGCCCGCGCGTGGGCTCGAGTCGAGGCACTGGATCGACACCACATAGGGGACGCCAAAGCGGGTGAAGGCGTAGCGCACGTAACCCTCGCGGATGAAACGCCGCATATCCGGGAACTGCGCCGCCAGTGCCTTGACCGGTTCGCCCTTGCCGCCGAGGGGATCGGCGAGGTCGTAGGTGAGGACCGAACCGGTGATCTGCACCTCGACGGGTTTGGCAAAAGTCCGTGTCGGCATGCCGTCGCCGGCGCCGGGCTCGAACGAGAACATCGCGTCGTAGCCGGCGGCGCCCGCATGGAACAGGTCAGCAGGGCGGAAATCGGCCTGGTAGCGCGCCACCGACAGGCTGTCGGGCACGCCGCTCTGCCGCGCGTCGAGATAGCTAGCGACGTCGAACGGCAACAGCACCGGAACCGGGCTGCGTCCGATGCCGGGGAAGACCGGCGAGGTGATCGCATTGAGTTGCACCAGGGCCGGCCGAGAACGCGGATCCCAATTTGGGGCGCGCCGCTGGCTCGCAAAAGTGAAGGCGGAGACCACCGCGGGCTGGCTGCCGATCTCGGTACGCAACTGGTCCTGCACCGCGCGCCATTCGACACGGATGGCCGAGATCGAAGCGGTCCGGAACTCCTCGGCCGAAGCGCCGGTCGCGCAGATCGGAAGGAGACCAGGCCCCAGCAAACAGAAGGCTGTCAGCCAACGCGTCAGCAAGCGGACAGCCTTGGTACCCAATGCATCGCCCCCCGGCGCGTGCCCGTTGTCGGATCCTGGCGCCTAATCCTTGGCGCGTTCAACGTAGGAGCCGTCCTCGGTCATGATGACGATCCGTGTTCCCGTTCCGACGTGCGGCGGCACGTTGGTGCGCACGCCATTGGAAAGAATAGCAGGCTTGTAGGAAGACGACGCGGTCTGGCCCTTGGTGACCGGCTCGGTCTCCACCACTTCCAGCGTCGCGCGCTGCGGCATCGTTATCGCAACCGGAACCATGTCGTGCAGCGAGAGCTTCACCGACATGTTTTCCTGGAGATAGGGCGCGGCCGATCCGATGATTTCCTTGGACACCTGGACCTGGTCGTAATTCTCCGCGTTCATGAAATGGAAGCCGTCGGCGTCCTCATAGAGGTAGTTGAAGTTGTGATCCTCGATCGTCGCCCGCTCGACCTGGTCGGTGGTCTTGTAGCGTCCCGAAATCTTCACCCCGTCGCCGATCCGGCGCATTTCGATCTGACTGACCGGAGTTCCCTTGCCGGGGTGGATGTTCTCGGCGGTCAGAACCACATAAAGCTTGCCGTCTTGCTCGATGACGTTGCCCTTGCGAATAGAACTGGCGATGACTTTCAAAGCTGTTTTCCCGGATTTCTGGCCTCCGACCTGTCCGGACATTTGTGTCCTTCGGCCATCGAGGCGGTTTCGGGCTGCAACATACTGATTTTGTCCGTCGATACCAGCGTTTTGCCGCCGATCCGGGTTATTGCCGATGGCCCGAAAATCACGATTCCGACGCTGCTATCGCCGCCTGGGGCGAGGGGTCGTGTAGGCCTTGGCGTTGTGCTCGGCAAAGCTGGCCGGCACCGAAAATGTACCGGTTTTGAGGTCATAGGCGCACCACCAGTCCTCGATGTAGGGCTTGGGCTTGTCCTCCCCCTGGGCATCAAAGTTGAGGCTGATCACGGCATAGCGGCTATCCGGCCAGTGCACGCCCAACCAGGCGTAATTGTCCTCCATGCCTTTGACCAAAGCGGCAAAGACGTGACTGAGCTCATCCCGTTCCTTGGGGTTGCGATGCAGCCTTTTGGATGCTGGCGAGGCCCAGAAGTAATCCCAGGCCATATCGCTGAGCGATTTTGGCGTGGCGGACGAGAATGCAAATCCGTTCCGTCGATACAGGAACAGGTCTTGGGCGCCGGAACCGACTTTTTGCATCCGCACCAGCCACTGGCTGTTCGCGCTGAAGCGAAAGCCGGCGGGATAGCCTGCGGTGTTAGTGGTTTCGCCGCCGTTCAGCAGGGAGGGGTTTTGATGCTTGTCGTCGAAGGTCCAGAACTGGTGCAGGTAACCTGCGTCACCCATATCCTTGTAATATTGCTCGAGCCGGATCTGACCATCGGGCGAGGTGTATGTGTCATCGGCATCCGTCCGCAGCTTGAAGTCGGCCTCGGGCCCTTCCGCGTCAGCGGGCGACGCCATGGCCACGCCGAGCGACACCAGTGCTGAGAGCAAGTACCCCGTTCTTCGTAACCAGCCGCCAAACATGCGAGTATCCTGTGCGAAATTGCTGGTCATTGGACTCGCAATTCGCCGCAAGGTTCAGGTGGTATGATGCGGCTCGCTATCGATGGACATTGCTTGTGTCTTTCGACATGGAAAGACGGATGCGAGGCGAGGAGCCTTCGACCCACTCGTAATCGCGGCATCTTCGTGAATTAAATCGAATAATATCAATGGTATATGATAATTTCTTAAGGTGTTGGATGGCGGCGCCAAAGGTCGTTGCGCCACGTATCGTCAAGGACGCCCGCTGATGGCTGACATGGACCAGCTGTCGCCATGGTGGTCGGCGTCGCGACATGCGGATCGAAAGCCGTTCCTGTTGGCGCGGGCTGCGATCACCAAGGCTGCGCGGGGCTTTTTCGACGAACAGGGGTTTGTCGAGGTCGAGACCGGCATCCTCCAGGTCTCGCCGGGCAACGAGACCCATCTGCATGCTCCGCGTACCGAATTGACCGGCAGTGATGGCACGCGTGCGCCACGTTATTTGCGAACCTCGCCGGAGTTCGCCGCCAAGAAACTGCTGGCTGCCGGCGAAGCCAAAATATTCGAATTCGCGCGCGTGTTCCGCGACCGTGAGCGTGGCGATCTGCATCTACCCGAATTCACCATGCTGGAATGGTACCGCGCCAATGCGGGCTACGACGCCATCATGGCCGACAGCGTCGTCGTGATAGCGCATGCCGCGCAGGCGACCGGCATCGGGCGGTTTTCGTTCCGCGGCAGGGTTGCCGATCCCTTTGCCGAGCCTGAATTGCTGACGGTTGCCGCCGCGTTCGAGCGCTTTGCGGGAATCGACCTGCTGGCAACGGTGGCCGATGGCGAAGGCGATCGTGCCGCGTTGGCCGAGGTAGCGGCAGGGCGGGTGCGGGTGGCGGACGACGACAATTGGTCGGATATGTTCAGCAAGGTGCTGGTCGAGCATATCGAACCCAATCTGGGGCAGGGGCGTTTGACGGTATTGTTCGAATATCCCGTGCCGGAAGCGGCCCTTGCGCGAGCAAAACCGTCCGATCCGCGCGTGGCCGAGCGGTTCGAGATCTATGCCTGCGGCGTCGAACTCGCGAACGGGTTCGGCGAATTGACCGATGCGGCCGAACAGCGGCGCCGCTTTACGCAGGCGATGGACGAGAAGGCACGGCGCTATGGCGAGCGCTATCCGCTCGATGAGGATTTTCTCGACGCTGTCGCCAAAATGCCGGAAGCAAGCGGTGTCGCACTGGGATTCGACCGGCTGGTGATGCTGGCAAGTGGCGCGCTCAGGGTAGATCAGGTGGTATGGACGCCGCCGGCGGAACAAGCATGAACAGGATCGATCCGAAATTGGCGGCGACGTTGCGGCAACCGGCCGAACTGATCGACCATGGGCTGGCACCGGCTTCGCAACTTGGCGATCTCGAGCGCGTCGCCGCGCGCTACGCCATCGCGGTGACGCCTGACATCGCTGCCCTGATCGATGTTGCTGACCCAGACGATCCGATTGCGCGGCAGTTCATTCCGAACCCGCTGGAACTGGTGCAGGAGGCCGGCGAACACGCCGATCCGATCGGCGATGACGCCCATTCGCCGATCGCCGGTATCGTGCATCGCTATCCCGACCGGGTGCTGTTCAAGCTGGTCCATGTCTGCGCGGTGTATTGCCGCTTCTGCTTCCGCCGCGAGATGGTCGGGCCGGGCAAGGCGACGGCGCTGTCGGACACCGCCTATCGGGACGCGCTCGACTATATCCGTGAACACAAGGATATCTGGGAAGTCATCCTGACCGGCGGCGATCCCCTGATGCTGTCGCCGCGCCGATTGGCCGAGATCATGGCGGATCTTGCCGCCATCGATCACGTCAAGATCATCCGCCTCCATACCCGTGTGCCGGTAGCAGCTCCCGCGCGCATCAGCGCCGAAATGGTCGATGCGCTGCGGGTCGAGGGTGCCACGACCTGGGTCGCGGTTCATGCCAACCATCCCCGCGAACTGACGGCTGATGCTCGCGCCGGCTGTGCCCGGCTGGTGGATGCCGGCATTCCGCTGGTGAGCCAGTCGGTGCTGCTCCGGGGCGTCAATGACGATCCCGCGACGCTGGAAGCCCTCATGCGGGCATTCGTCGAATGCCGGATCAAGCCCTATTACCTGCATCATGGCGACCTTGCGCCGGGGACGGCCCATCTTCGCACCACGATCGAACAGGGTCAGGAACTGATGCGGACCTTGCGCGGTCGCGTCTCTGGCCTGTGCCAGCCGGATTACGTGCTCGACATTCCCGGCGGCCACGGCAAGGCGCCGATCGGCCCGAATTATTTGTCGCATCCGAATTCAGGAGAAGGTGAACTATCGTCGGAAACACGTTATCGTATCGTCGATTATTGCGGTGACGTTCATCTCTATCCGCCAACGCCGTGACCCTGCGATGAGCGATGGAGGCGAGGGAGGCAAGGAAGGAAAGCAGCCAGCCGAGGAGGGGGGCAACCGCACAGTCGAGAACGCGGTGATGCTCGGCTTCTTCGTGGTGCTGGTGGCGGCGGGTATCTGGTTGCTCGGGACCATGGCCGACGTACGAAAGGTGCAGGACTGCGCCGCCCAGGGGCGTCGCAATTGCGGGACGATCGACGTTCCGGCACGATGAACTGAAATGAAAGCGGGAGAACCATAATGAGAAAAATCATCCTGTCGGTGGCACTGATGGTTCTGGCCGTTGGCCCGGACGCGTTCGCGCAGAGCTCGACGGTGCCGAAAAATACGACGCAGCCGACAGTTCAGGCGCCGGTCGGGCATCGCCAAGTGCGGCCGAGCGACGTTCCGAACGAGAAGAATCTCAACGATCCGAACGACGTGTTGAGCAGGGAAAACGCCATCCTCGACAAGAAGATCAAGAGCATCTGCCGCGGTTGCTAGCGGCAGCTGGTTCGGCCAGAATCTGCTCGACTTGTTTGAGCGGATTCCGGCCTATCGTTTTGTTCAAGAATGTTTTTCCTAAGCCGATCGTTCGCTGAAAGGGCGGCGGGTCAGACCCCGCCTTGCTTCGACGGCGTCGGCGAGAACGTTCAGCGCCTTTACCGTGGTTTCCCAGTCGATGCAGCCGTCGGTGATGCTCTGGCCATAGGTCAGCGGCTTGCCCGGCACGACATCCTGGCGGCCCGCGACCAGATTGCTCTCCAGCATGACGCCGGTGATGCGCGCCTCGCCGCAGGATATCTGGCGGGCGATATCGGCGACCACCAGCGGCTGGTTCTCTGGCTTCTTTGAGCTGTTGGCATGACTGGTATCAATCATGATCCGCGGAGTCACGCCGGAGCGAACCAGTTCGGCCGAAGCGGCATCGACGGAGGCTGCGTCATAATTCGGTTTGCTGCCGCCACGCAGGATGATGTGGCAGTCGTCATTGCCGGTCGTGGCCGCAATCGCCGAACGCCCGCCCTTGGTCACCGCCATGAAATGGTGGGGGTGGGACGCCGACTTCACCGCTTCGGCGGCGATGCGCACATTGCCGTCGGTGCCGTTCTTGAAGCCGACCGGGCAGGACAATCCGGAGGCCAGCTCGCGATGAATCTGGCTTTCGGTGGTGCGCGCGCCGATCGCCGCCCACGACACCAGATCGGCGATGTATTGCGGCGTCGTCATGTCGAGGAATTCGGCGCCCGCCGGCAGGCCGAGATTGTTCACCGCTGACAGTACGTTGCGGGCGAGGCGCAGTCCCCTGTTGATGTCGAAGCTGCCATCGAGGTCCGGATCGTTGATCAGCCCCTTCCAGCCGACAGTGGTGCGGGGCTTCTCGAAATAGACGCGCATCACGATCTCGAGGTGGTCGGCGAGCTGTTCGCGCAGGGAAACCAGGCGCTCGGCGTAATCGATGGCGGCCTCGGGGTCGTGCACCGAACAAGGTCCGACGACGACCAGAAGGCGGTCATCGGTGCCGTGCAGGATGGCGTGGATGGCGTTGCGGCTAGCCATCACAATTCGCGTCGCGGTCAAGGTACGCGGTATCTCGCGCATGACCTCTTGCGGCGTCGTCAGTTCTTTCAGTTCGCGTATTCTGAGATCGTCGGTGGTGCTCAACACGGCTGTGGCTCCTGTTTTGAAGAACCTGCCGGCCAATAAAAAAGCCGCCAGGATCTGGCGGCTGTTCGGACTTCTTGCTGCAATTCGTCAGATTGAGCGCGATCCTCCCACCGCCAGCGAGCTGTCGTAGCTAAAATACCAATAGTTGCTGGTGGCGATCATGATCATGGCGGGCTCTATAGCGCACGCCTTTGGCCTTGTCATCCCAAAATCGCGCGATGACGCGCCGCCTTGCGTCAGGCGTTGCGGGCGGCGAGCGCCATACCGACCAACGAGGCGCCGCCAAGCACCAGATTGATCCCGACCAAAAGGCCGATCGCCCATTCCGCCGACCCCGGAAGCCCGGCGATGATCAGGAACGCGATCAGGATATCCATCAGCCCGGACACCAGAAGCCAGGACCAGCGCTCGGACAATTCGCGACGATGTTCCAGCGCATACATGATGGTGGCGACGCCTTCGGCGAGGAAGTAGGCGCCGACCACGATGGTAAGCGTGAGAACGCCCTGCATCGGCCGCGCCAGCAGGACGAGGCCTGCGAGCACGGCAAGGGCCGCCGAAAACAGCGACCACCAAAAACCCGGCATCTGCCGTGCCCAGAAGGTGACGATCAGCCCGGCGATGCCGCTGATCAAGAACATCCAGCCCAGGAAGATGGTGACGGCAAGGCTCGCCAGCGGCGGCACGATCATCGCGGCGAGGCCAAGCACTGCGAGCACGATGCCTTCGAACAAAAAGGCTTTCCAGTGCGCCTTGACCGCAGCGCTCATGTCGGACTGCAATTTGGCGATGTCTTTGGGAAGCATGTCTTTGGGCAACAAGTCCTGGGGAAGGGTCATCGGAGCTCTCCCGGTGTGCGCGATCGATTTTAGATCGTTTTGCCGCGAAGAGGAAACCAGTTAGTGCAAGATGAAACGTATGCAATTTTAAGGCTGTGCTAGCCCGGCCGTATTAGCTTGGCCCTGGCGCCGATGAAAAACCGTCCGCCGTGGTCCGCAGCCGGTTGCGTCCGAAAATGTAAACCGCCGTGGTCGCCACCAACAGCGCAAAGCCGATCAGGATCGATGTGAAGCCGATCGGGATCAGCACCAGCGACGCGTTGCGCTCGGGGTTGATGAACCAATGGTGGAGCGAGGTCAGCAGGAAGGCGACCCCGGCAAAGCCGGCGCCGCCGCCGACGACCAGCAGCGCCCACATCCGCCGCAACTGGCTCAGGCGCTCGCGCGCAAGCTCGGTCCGGGGCGCATGATGCCGGCCGACGCGCCGCACCAGCCGCACCGCAAAGCCGATCGAGGAGAAGCCGATGATCACGCTGGCCGTTCCCAGCAGCAACCGCGTGGTCGAGCCGAGGTCCGGATTCTTCTGCAGCGTCAGCAGCGGAAAATCGAACGCCGCATGCAGCGCGACCGGCGCAAACAACGCCAGCATCCAGCTCGAGATGCGCGCCCAGTCGCGGTGATGGCGGTTTGCGCCGAGCGCCGTGCCGGCGCGCGCGATCGCGATATAGGCGCCGGCGATGATGCCGAGCGCGCCGTGGAACGGCACGGTCAGCACGCTGCGCAGCGCCGCCAGTGATCGCCACATATCGGCATGCTGCACCAGATAAGCGAGATTTTCGTAAGCCGCGAACCCGAGGCCGGCGGCGGCGCCATAGACCAGGGTGTCCATCGGATCGGCGAAGGTACGGCGCTTCCAGGACACCGCAATGATCACGAGCACCTTGACGATTTCTTCGGGTGCGGCGACGCCGAACACCGAGCGGAGGCTCATCGTCATCCAGGGATTACCGGGGACCGCGAGAATTGCGGCGAACGGCGCGCGGGCGATTCCCAGAAGCGAGATGCTGGCGGCGCCGAGCACGAAGGCGATCCACACCTGCGCCGGCGGGCCTGGCCGTTCGTCCGCGGCGATGACGAGCCACAGCATCAGCAAGCGCCGGCGCGATGGCGGCGGCGCCGATGACGGTCGGAAGGGACTGGAGCAGCAACATCTTGGGGAACTTTGCCTCACACGATTCGAAAATGGCTTCAAATTCAGCCGTTTGCAACAAAATCAAACGCGACTCGTTGTCACCAAGGTGGTTCGGAACGCACTTGGGAAATGTCGAACTGCGGACGTGTTGGAACGCCCTTCACCCTGCCAAGGCGCCAGCGAGGTTCCAATGGCTAAATTCTTTGCCCGTTACTGTGACGACCGAGCAACAGCACGGCGTGCCTAATTCCGCTACATTTGTTGCCGGATATTTCAGCCGACTGGGGAATAGCCATGAAGAAAATTGCACTGGGAATGCTTGCGTTCGTTGCAATGACCGGATCGGCTGTCGCTGCCGATATGGCCCCTCGCTACACGAAAGCGCCGGTCGCCGCGCCGGTCGTAGCTTACAATTGGAGCGGCTGCTATCTGGGTGGATTTGTCGGCGGTGCGACCCCCGAACGCAGCTGGAGGTCAACCGACCTCGGAAGCATTGGGCAGGGCGGTACCTTTCTCTCTACAACGGCGTCGGGACCAATCCCTGGAGCTATGGGCATGACTCCTCATTCATCGGTGGTGGCACGGCCGGTTGCAACTGGCAGGGTGCCGGTTCTCCGTTCGTAGTTGGTATCGAAGGCGAGGCCGGATATCTGCGCCTTCGCGGGTCTGGCTTGGAGCCCAATTCCCTTGATGTCGTTGGAAGCTCAAGGACAGGCGATTGGTACGGGGTTATCGCAGGTCGTGCCGGTTATGCTGTTGATCGCGCATTATTCTACGTGAAGGGCGGCGTTGCGTTCTACAACAGCAGCGCGAGCGTGATCGATACCGGAAACCTTGTGCCCGGATTTACCGACACGGTGACTGCACGAGGCAGCAAGTCACAGGTTACCTATGCGGTTGGCGCCGGCATCGAATACGCATTCGCCAGCAACTGGACCGTCAAGGGCGAATATCTCTACCTCGGTCGTGGTGACTCCTATAACGCGTGCGGCATCGATGTAAACGCCGTGCAAAATTTCTGCTGGCGGCAAGATCCCACGGGCATCCACACCGCTAAGATTGGGGTCAATTATTACTTCAACACCCCGGTCGTGGCGAAGTACTGAGCCTTCTTGTGCGGAGCTGGTTTCCTGCACTGAGTTTCTTCCCGAGACCAATTTAAAGCCCCGGCATCGTCCGGGGCTTTTTTATGCCGCAAGCAAGCGCGGAATTGACAATTCTCTAGAGCGCCATCTCATGGGGGCAGCAAAGCTGAGACAGGTTTCGGGCGTAACGTTCGCGCCTATCGCGCCAGCAGCCGCCGGCAGGTGTCGACAAAGACCTCGGCGCCGGTGACGATGTCGGCATCCGCCGTGTTCTCGGTCCAGTGATGACTGATGCCATCGATCGAGGGCACGAACAGCATGCCAGCCGGCATGATGGTAGAGAGGACCTGGGCGTCGTGACCGGCGGCGCTCGGCATGCGGATCGACTTGCCGCCGGCAAAGTCGGTGCTGGCGGATTCGACCGCGTCCTGGAAAGCGCCGTCCATCATGGCGGGAACGCCGGTGCGGATGCGCTCGATGGCGACCGCGCAGGGGCCGCGCGCGCCGATCTTGGTGGCCATGTTCCGCAGCAGATGCTCCAGTCGTTCGATCACGGTGCTGTCTGCGTCGCGCATCTGGAACAGCATTTCCGCTTTTCCCGGAATGATGCTCGGCGCTCCCGGATCGAGCGTGATGCTGCCGGTGGTCCATACCGTGCGCGGCCCGCACGCTTGCGGGAAACGCTCGTCGATATCGACGCAGAGCTTTGCCAGCGCCAGCCCTGCATCCTTGCGGTCTGCCATTCTTGTGGTGCCGGCGTGATTTTGCTCGCCGGTAAAAATGATCCGGTATTGCCAGATGCCAACGATGGAGGTGACGATGCCGACGCCGAGTGCGCCGCTTTCGAGCGTCCGTCCCTGCTCGATATGGGCTTCCAGATATCCGATGTGGCGGCCGCGTTCGGCCTTTGCGCGCGGGCGGCCGGCGAGACCGACCTCGCGCAGCGCGTCGCGCATGGTTCGATCGCTGTTGCGGTCGCGCGCGGCGTCGATGTCGCGCTCGCTGAGGTCGCCGACAAAAGATCGGCTGCCCAGGAAACTGCCGAAATGACCTTCCTCGTCGCACCATGCCGCGACTTCGACGGCGCCTTTGGCATTCGGGTCGGGATTGATGGTTCGCGCGGCTTCCAGCGCATACACGACGCCGAGCGGGCCATCGAGCCAGCCGGCGTAGTTCTGGCTTTCGAGATGCGAACCCGCCAGCAGTTTCGGCCCGGGTTTCGCGCTGGTGCCGATGAGGTTGCCGATGCCGTCGATTTCGCCGGCAAGTCCGGCTTCGGGGAGCTGTTGCCTCAGCCACTCCAGCGAGCGCATATGCGGCTCCGAGAATGTCGGCTTGTGAACGCCGCTCTTGTAGGCGCCGATGCCGCGAAGCGTGTTGAGGTCGGCAAGGACGCGGGCGCCGTCGACGTGGAAGCGCTTATCGGACATGAAACGTGCACCTCGAATGATTGAAAGATCAGCCGGCGACCGGCTTGCGATAGACGTCCTTGGTTGCGAGCTTGCCGTCCCGGAACGAGTAGCGCTCGATGCCGCGTTGCTCTCGCTGCTCACCGGTGGCGCGAACGGTCTCGCTGACACGAAACGTCATGAAGGTCAGATCGTCGGAATGGTGATAGGCCACGTCGTGGAAATGCTGCGCAGAGAAGTGCGCCTTTTGTTCGGCGAGGTGCCCGGCAATGGCCGCACGGCCGGCCAGAGACCTGGTGACGGCGATGCCGTCATGGAAGCTCCAGAGGAAATCAGGCGTGACGACCGAATAGAGCGCGTCCATATCCCCCTTGAACAGGGCGCGCGCGAAGCTCTTGAAGAGCTCATTTCGTTCGGTCGCTGAAGGCGTCACGATTTTCATATCGCCGGCAGGGGTGGCGCTTTCCAGCGAAGCGCGGCAACCACGAAAGATCAAGGGGGTGCCGGTGTTTTCCAATCCGGATTGCGAGCGGCGGGAACGCATCAGGGGATCGGCTTTACGCTGGCACATCGCAAGATTAAGGTGCGCTCCGCGTTGGCGGCGTGGATGCGTTGCCGCATTCACAGGCAGCCACCGTAAGGATCGCAGCGTGCTTGCGCCCGAAAGCATACTGATCGCC
The DNA here is from genome assembly GCA_963802535.1 of uncultured Alphaproteobacteria bacterium. Classification (GTDB taxonomy): domain Bacteria; phylum Pseudomonadota; class Alphaproteobacteria; order Rhizobiales; family Xanthobacteraceae; genus Bradyrhizobium. Next base: position 329,066 of record CAWDJI010000005.1, read on the forward strand.
GGCATCGCGCGCGACTGCGCCAAAACGATCAGGGCAGATGTCGAGCGGCTCGCATCGGCGTTTGACGCCGCGCGCGAAATTCGCTGGCTGATCGTGGAGTCGGACAGCGCCGACGACACCCCCGCAATCCTGGCGGCGATGCAGGATACGATTCCCAATTTCCGCGCCATTTCGCTGGGGCGCTTGCGCGGCGATATTCCTGTCCGCACCGAACGAATAGCGCATTGCCGCAACCGTTACCTGGAAGAGCTTCAAGGGGACCGTTATTCGGACATCGACTATGTCGTCGTCTCCGATCTCGACGGTATGAACCGTCTTCTCACCCGGCGCGGCGTCCGGTCTTCGTTTGCGCGCAGCGATTGGGATGTCTGCTGCGCCAATCAGCGCGGTCCCTATTACGATATTCTGGCGCTGAGGCATCCGACCTGGTCGCCGGGCGATTGCCTGGAGCAGTTGCGTGAATTGAGGGCGCAAGGTGTTCCTGAGGAAACCGCACTGCGGATCGCGATCTATTCCAAGATGGTCAGAATCCCGAGGGATCGCGAATGGATCGAAGTCGATTCCGCGTTCGGGGGTCTGGCGATCTATCGCAAGCCCGTTCTCACTGGTGCCAGCTATCGCGGTACGGACGCAGCCGGGGCGTCCGTATGCGAACACGTCGCGCTCCATGCCGCGATCCGGGCGCGCCATGGCCGCATCTTCATTAATCCCGCCTTGATCAATTCCGGATACAACCGGCACTCGTTCGACGCGTTGCCGGGTTCGGTGCTTTACCGCCACGCGCTGAGACTGCGGCGGAAGTTGCTGGATGGCGCGGCAAGGCTCAAAGCGATTGGGCGCTCGTGAGCCATGCACGCCTCAGCGAACCACGCTCAACTGGAAGGCAAGGCGATTTGGGGGGATGGCGCTCCCTAGCGGAATTGAACCGCTCTCTCCACCGTGAAAGGGTGGCGTCCTAACCGATAGACGAAGGGAGCAAAACAACCGGAAAATCAATGCCTTATTGGCATGAGGCGCCGTGTTGGTTGCCGACAATGACGTCAAGTCAAGGCGGCGACGGGCGAACGTATAGTGGCGTTTGGCCGGGCGGGCAAGCGGCCCGGAAACCCCTTTTTGCGGCGGATTGCAGCTGAAGCGGTCGGCCGCCGGATCGCCGGAAAGGTCGATATTTTGCAACGCCTTTTTAAGCCGCATGGCGTAGGGCTGGTGGCTAGGGGAACTTTTGAAATGGCCTTGGGCACCAAAAAGCGCGAGTCGCGCAAATCGATGCATCAATCCGGATGGATCACGCTGGAAGGCGGCTTCGCGGCGCGCCCTTGCGTGGTGCAGGACATGTCCACGACCGGTGCCAAGGTCACGATCGACGATCCCAATACGCTGCCGGCCAAACTGAAGCTGGCGTTTACGCGCGACGCCCGAACCGGCCGAAACTGCGAAGTAGTATGGCGCCGCGGCAAGTCGGTCGGCATCAAGTTCGTCCGGTAGCGCCGGCCGCGCAAGAGACGATAGAAGGCGGGATGAGAAAATCCGCACTCGTGATCGCGGCCCTGCTGTTGCCCGCCTTTAGCGCATTGGCCCAGCAGCCCGGCCTTCAGAAATCCGAAAAAGCCGCCGCTGCAGGCAAGACGCTTCCGCTGAGGGGCGCGTCATCGGCCAATTCATGCGCGGCGTATGGCCCGGGCTTCGTCAAGGTCGAGGGCTCGGACACCTGCGTGAAGGTCGGCGGCGCTATCAGCATCGGCGTCGGCACGTCCCGAAACGTGCGCTGAGATCAGGTCATCGGCGGCGCGATGAATTGGACAAACCCCGGGCGGGCAGCGATCAGCGCAAACCAGCGTTCGAGGTTCTCCAGTTTCGGCTTGGTGATGCCCTCGACGCCGAACCAGCGCCGCGCAAACGCGCCCAGAGCGATATCGGCGATCGTGAACTGCGTCGCCCTCGATGAAACGCCGCGTCGCAAGCCGCGCGTCGATGATGCGCCATTGCACGGCTTCGGCGTCGGCGTCCTTCTGAATCTGAACCATGTCGCGCTTTTCGGGCGGCGTGCGCACCAGCGCCCAGAACACCGGCCGGTCGACCGGCTGCAAGGTCGACAACGTCCAGTCCAGCCAGCGGTCGACGGCAGCGCGTGTCTGCGGATCCTGCGGATAGATCGGCGAATGCCTGGCCATAGGCGAGGCAGAGATAGCGCATCACCGAATTGGATTCCCACAGCACGAAATCGCCGTCGACCAGCGTCGGCACCCGGCCGTTGGGATTTATGGCGAGGTACGCCGCCTCGTTGTTCTTGCCGAACTGCATGCCGGCATCGATGCGGTCATAGGCGAGATCGAGTTCGTGCAGGCACCACAGCACTTTTTGCACGTTGACCGAATTCGCCCGGCCCCAGATGGTGAGTTGTTTTTGCTTGTTGTCAGCCACGCGTTTTCGCTCCCGATGACCTTGCTTGTCGCCGTTCATAGCGGAAGACCGGCAAAAAAGCGCGGGGGCATTGCGGCTCAACGCAACAAAAAATCAGGCGTCCGCCGCGCGAACGACGAAGCCTGATGTCTGGAACGCAATCAATTCAACCGGTGTCAGCGGCCGAAGAACAGCCAAAGCAGAATGATGATCGGGATCGGCACGCCCAGCAGCCACAACAGAATTCCTCGTCCCATCGTCGCGTCCTCCAAAACGTCTATGCAATGAAAAACGTGCCAGAGGGTGTCTTGTTCCTTTATGCAAACCGTTTCCCCGGGCTGTGCAAACGGTGCGAAAACCGCCAGAAGTCTTCGAGCCGGATCGGGCCATCAATGAAGCCAGGACGATCGCAACCGTGAGGGTGGCATGAAGCTTTTTGCGATCGCGGGAGCGCTCGTCCTGCTCGCGGGGCCGGCTCACGCCGATGTCTTGCCGAAGGAGTTGTTGGGCTTGTGGGGATTCGAGGCTGCCGACTGCTCAAATCCCCGCAGCGACGGGCTTTTGAAAATCGAGTCGAAGGCGGTTCGGTTCTTCGCTTCCAGCTACGACATCAAGCGTGTCGCTCGACGGCCTGATGGTTCGCTTCGCGTGATCGGGTTGGTGTCCAACGAAGGCGAACAAGGTCGCGGCCCAGGCGCGTTGACGTTGAAACTGATGGCTCCGGAAAGGCTGCTGGCGCTTGACCATGCCTATCACCGCTGTCGCTAGCGGCGGCAATGGCACGTCCGCCACGGGATAGCGGACGTGCCGAAAACTTATCGCAAGCCTACCAGTGACCGGTGTTCGGCATCGAGGTCCAGGGTTCAGCCGGCGCTTTCGGTTCGCCTTTCTGCAATAGCTCGATCGAATGCAGGTCCGGCGAGCGGACGAAGGCCATGTTGCCGTCGCGCGGCGGGCGGTTGATGGTGACGCCCATCTTCATCAGGTGGTCGCAGGTCGCGTAGATGTCGTCGACCTCATAGGCGAGGTGGCCGAAATGGCGGTCCTCGCCGTATTTCTCTTCGTCCCAATTATAGGTGAGTTCGACCAGCGGCGCGCCACGGCTCTGCGGCGACGCCTTGAACAGGCCTTCGTCTTCCGCGGCGCATAGAAACACCAGCGTGAAGCGGGCCTTGTCGTTGTCGATCCGGCGCACTTCCTTCAGCCCCAACGCGTCCCGATAAAACTTCATCGCAATATCGAGATTGCGGACGCGCAGCATGGTGTGGAGATAACGCATGTTTCTTGGCTCCCTTGCGAGGCTTGGTTTTGGTTCGGGGCGTTCAATAGCAGCAAAATGGCCGAAGGGGCAGGGGTCGGCGAGCCGTTAGCGTGCGACGGGACTATGCCCGCCTGGGCGAAGCCAAAGGGCGAAACGCCGACTGTCGGGTTACTTGGCGTATTACTTGGCGTAGCCCTGAGAGCGGAGCCACGCGATCTTGCGGTTTCCGTTCATCCAGTCGTCGGCATCGGCCTTGCTGGCAAGCCCAGTGATTTCTCGTTGCTCGCTGCCTGGATAGTCCGCCTGGATCGTCCAGTTGTCGTCTGCAATCCGAACGATCCTGAAGGTCACTTTTGCTTTTGCCATGGGGCACTATGCAGCCTGTGGCCCCAAGTGCAAGCGCTGAAGCCGACGAAACACGATTGAAACAATCACGAAACCAAATAGCCGTGAACGCGTCCAAATCCCGGCGCGACCAAACATCAGATAACAGGAGATGACGATGATTAAAGTTGGTTCAAAGGAAGAAGTTGCCCTGCTGCTCGCCCTCTTTGGCGTGCTCAACCTGCCTGTGCAGGCGCCGAAGAAGCGCTCGTGACACTTCTTGTCGGCCCGGTATTATTTGTCTTGCTGGGCGTCGGGGCTGTCAAAGCCAAAAGGGCGGGTCTCTCGGGTTGGGAGGTTACGCTCATGGTCGCCGTCGGCAGCCTTTGTATTCTCGTGGTGATGCTCGGAATCCTGATGTGGGGATTTCGTAACTTCGGCTAGTCCACGCTGACCCCGCCATCGGCCTTCGCTGCCAGGCGCGTATCCGCAATCTTTTGCGATGTTCCAATTTCCGACCCGCAGGCCAAGCGCGCTGATGCCGAATCCGGCCATTGCGTGAGCCCGGCCGCACAGTTCTCCCGAAACACGCGCGTTAACGTTGCAAGCTCGTTCTGCGGCCGATCGGTCACAGAACGCGAAGCGGCGCAGCTTTCAAGGGGCACGTACGAAGGGGCACACAAGCGAAAGCCCCGTCCGGGGGAAACGGGGCTTTCTGATGGGGATGAGTGTCTGAGGGACTACTCATCCATAAGTCGCTATATCCCACGATTGGTTCACTTCTTTTTCCTCATCGCTGATCCCCTTGAAAAGAGAATCTGTTGGCGTCCCTCCGGTCGGCCGGGGCTTGCGAAATCGTTCCCGTTATGTTCTGATTGATTCAACCAAGGAGGTTGGCAATGGATGTCGAGAAACAGCGGGAAATCATCAGGCTCTGGAATTGTATGCGCCGTGTGGAGGGCCCGATCGCGGAGGAAATCCGTATTCAGATCCTTGAGTATTTCTCGCAGCAGGCGAGCACCAAGCGCGCGGCTTGAAGCACGCAGCGGCTTGAAGCACGCAGACAATGGCGACGAGGAAGTGGTCTGCCGTGCGGGGCCTGTCCGCGGCGGCAGACTTGTCAGCTTGCAGAGCAGACGCTCTCGCGTCGGCTAGACCTTGACGTCGACCAGAGCGGTTTCCTCGGCTTGCGCAATGGCCTCGTGCACGGCCTTCAGATCTTCATTGATCGTCTTTGCTGGCGCCTTGGCAGCCTGGTCGACAAGGAGCTGGATTCTGGCCTGCGTTACTTCAACTGGCACCGGATAAATAACCATGTGATTACCCTCCTGGCCTAAAAATGTCAGGCACGCGTTTACGCTTTGTAAAGAGATTGGGTTAACGGCGGACTGGGTTAACGGCGCAGCGGAGCCGCCAGGGCGGCGACGGTCCGGACGATTACACGAGGGGGAGCGGGATGATTTTGGTGACGGGAAGCCTTCTGGCGCGCGAGGACAGTTTTAGCGAGGTGCTTGCATCCTGCCTTGAACATGTCGAGCGCTCGCGGACCGAACCCGGTTGCATCTCGCATGATGTCCATGTCGACTGCCAAAACCCGTTGCGCCTGTTCTTCTTCGAACAGTGGGCGGACGAGGCGGCGTTGCGTATGCACTTCGCGGTCGAAGGCTCAAAAGCGTTCGTCAAATCCCTCAAAGGACGGATCGTCGAAACCTCCGGCACCAGGATTTATCGCGCGGAATTGATTCAGCGATAGAGTTCGCCCAGCCGCGCATTCGTCTGATGTCAGGGATATCAGAGGAGGGTCTTGTCCAGCCGTTCGGCGTAAAGCCGGAATTCCTCGGCCATCTCGATGAGTTTCTTCGAGGCCTCGGGGTCCTTGACGGCGTGCGCCAGTCGCTTGGCCCGGATCGATTGGTCGCGATAGTGATCTGCCTGGGTCATGTCAGCACCTTTTTGGATAGGTCCAAATCGTCTCAAAAAGGTTCGATCACGACGATGCGAACGCCGATCGCGGTTGCGCGTTTGTTTGCGAAAGTAACGCGATCTTAAGCTGGGGTGGTCCGAAAAAACCCGCCCCCTGTTCGTTCCCTTGAGAACAAAAGGAGTTCTGTATGGCACTGGCACGGCCGACTGTGGATCGCTGCGCAGCAAGCGTCGGCGGCAGCACCGGAAAATGCGTTGGGACCGCTGTGATTTCGCTGTGGATATGCTGTGGACAAGTGTGCCGGCAAGGCCGAGGACAGTCAGACGGTTAAGTAAACGTCCCGCCTATGGACAAGGGATAACCCTATTCAGTTAGGTTAAAACCGGGATTGCGTTGTGCTTATCAGAGGTTGCGATAGGGATGGCTGAAGGAAACAGCCAATGGTCCCTTCGTTTCACAACGCGGACAAACCGACCCACCGGCGCGTGATGGTGGTCGGACTGCTGTTTTGCTTTGCTTTCATCGTCATCAGCTTTTCGCTCCGGCCACAGCCGGAGCAAGGTCACGTCCTGGTCAAGGCTGACAGGCTGGTCCGGACGGCCGGCGAGCCGCACAAAGCCAATTAGGCTGCATCGAAAATCTGCGTCGCGTCAACGTCTAGCGATCCGGCAAATTCTCGCCGCGCGATCTGTGATATTTCGCGATGCCGATAAAGCCGGCAAACGCGATCACGTTGAGCAGGAGTTCCAGCCACGCGGGCATAGGCGCACCTCTACGCGAGCATAATCCCCTAAGGTTGCGATTTGTTCCCATACCTGCCGACGGGCAGCCAAGCGTATCCGCATGGCTTCCGGACAATGGCGCGGCGCAATATGAAAAACCCCGCCAACATCCGAAGATGCCGACGGGGTCTTTCATGCTTTCACCTCTGGCAAGGTTGCTGCACTTGCACTGGAAACCCGCATGCGGGGAGTTCGTTCCCGCCGTGCCCGATTTTTTTACACCCCGCGGTTTTCCGTTTTCAATGTTGCTCCGGGCCTTCGGAATGAACCAGACGCTAGGTCCAGAATGACGGGCGGTTAAAGCCGCTCCAGGCATTGCCGAGCGTGGTGGCGTAGTATTCCTCGCGCTCGCGTTCGAATTTTTGCTGGGTGGCCTTGAAGCTCGCGACGCGTGCGGCGATTTCTTCGCGCTGCACGCGCGAGCCTGTCTTCCTGTTCGTTCATTGCCCATCCTTTTTATTGAGTCGTCCCACCCGTATTGGCGGGTCGGATTGGGGCGTGAATTGGGAAGCAAGTTTGCGGGATTGTGATCGTCTGTTTGCAAAGCCAAGGCACTTGAAGAACAAGGCACTTGAAGAACCAAGGCGGTGGATAAGGCGAAAGCGCTGCTTGTCGCTTGCGCACCTTCCCGGTAGCGAACAGAAAACGGGAGGTTCCAATGGCCAAGATCGATCTGGATTCACTGAGCATCGAAGAACTCGCCGCACTGCGCGAACTTGCGACCGATAAACTGTTCGAGAAGGTCGCCGCGCGCCGCGCCGAGCTCGAGGCGGAACTGGAAAAGCTCGCCCAGTACGGCAAGCCGGTGAAGAAGGCGGAGGGTGCCCCCATCGCCAAGGCCAGGAAGACCGAAGAGGCGCGGGAACCGAAGGAACCGGTCGCCAAGGCGGCGTGACAAGGCTGCGTCAAACGCCCAATCCGGCTGACCGTGCTATAGTCGGATTGGAAAAGCTTGGATGTCTCCCTTGATCGCACCGGATCTGCGCAGCGGCGTCGAAGCGCTCGGCAACATGATCGCCGAGGCGGCCCGTCATCGTTCCCTTCACCGGCGCCGGCATCTCGACCGAGTGCGGCATTCCCGATTTCCGCTCGCCCGGCGGCTTGTGGACCCGCAACCGCCCGATCCCGTTCGACGAATTCGTCGCAAGCCCCGATGCGCGCGACGAAGCCTGGCGGCGGCGCTTTGCGATGGAGCCGACCTTTGCCGCGGCAAAGCCCGGCCGCGGGCACCGGGCGCTGGCCTCGCTCTACAAGGCCGGCAAGATCCCCGCGATCATCACCCAGAACATCGACAATCTGCACCAGATGTCCGGCTTCAAGGCCGACGACGTGGTCGAGCTGCACGGCAACACCACCTATGCCCGCTGCATCGGCTGCGGGCAGGCCTATGATCTGCCATGGGTCAAAGCGCGTTTCGACGAGATCGGCGGCGCGCCCGACTGCACGGTCTGCGACGAACCGGTCAAGACCGCGACCATTTCGTTCGGCCAGGCGATGCCGGAAGACGAGATGCGCCGCGCCACGGAACTTGCGCAGCATTGCGACCTGTTGCTGGCGATCGGATCCTCGCTGGTGGTGTGGCCGGCCGCGGGCTTTCCGCTGATGGCCAAGAACTGCGGCGCCAGGCTCGTCATCATCAACAACGAGCCGACCGAACAGGACGATATCGCCGATCTCGTGATCCGCCACGACATCGGGGAGACGCTCGGACCGTTTGTAGGCAATTGATCGAAAATTGATTCGCAGGCCGTGCAAGACTGTTCATAGTTCCCGGCAAATATGTTTTTTAGCTATGCGCGGCAGGCGGGAGTGTTATCTTTTGATTCGAGAGATTCGCGCGGCGTTATCATGAGTGGTCATGGATGAGCGCGTGTTCCGGTCCGTTACGGCGATAACGGACCGCTTTGAATGTGTGGGGTCCGGGGTCATGGGGTCGGACGGATTTGAGTCCAAGAAGCTCGGGGGGCCGCCGTCAGGCGGGACAGGGCAAAACAGACTTGGACCAGGTGAATTCTCTGCCGGCGCCGAGCGCGATCCGGCGATGGATGCGCTGTCGGGCCTCGGCGATGCCGCGGCCAACCTCGTCGAAATCTCCGGCGTCATCAAATGGTTCGACGCCTCAAAGGCTACGGCTTCATCGTTCCCGACAATGGCTGGCCCGACGTGCTGCTGCACGTCACCGTGCTGCGCCGCGACGGCTATCAGACCGCCTATGAAGGCGCGCGCCTCGTGGTCGAATGCGTGCAGCGCGCCAAGGGCTACCAGGCGTTCCGGATCGTCTCGATGGACGAATCGACCGCGATCCATCCGGCGCAGATGCTGCCGCCGCGCACCCATGTCAGCGTCACCCCGACCACCGGTCTGGAGCGGGCGCAGGTCAAGTGGTTCAACCGGCTGCGCGGGTTCGGCTTCCTGACCTGCGGGGAAGGGAGCGCCCGACATCTTCGTGCATATGGAGACGCTGCGCCGCTTCGGCATGACCGAGCTGCGCCCGGGCCAGTATGTGCTGGTGCGGTTCGGGCCCGGCTCCAAGGGCATGATGGCCGCCGAGATCCATCCCGAGACCGGGCCGTCGGCACTGTCGTCGCACTAAGCGACCGGCTTGCCTGACGGAATCGTGAGCCGGACGGCATCGCCGCATGGCGCCGCCTCTGGCATTTGCCGCAATCATCGGGTTAGGGTTTCCTGGCCTATTCCTGATACCGGGGATAGGCCCACAACCCTGTCCGGCGTGAGTAGTTTCATGAATCTGGTTTCGATGATGGCGCGGCTTCCGTTGCGGATGCGGCTGATGGTGTCGCTGCTGGCAGCACTCGGCCTGTTTGCCAGCCTTGGCGCCAGCCCGCCCGCGCAGGCCGCGAGCATTCAGCCGCTCGAGATCGTCACCAAATCCGGCGTGCAGGTGTTCTCGGTCGAGATGGCGACGACCGAGGAGGAGAAGACCACCGGGCTGATGTACCGCAAGGAATTGCCTGACGGCAAAGGCATGCTGTTCGACTTCTCGCCGGAGCAGCAGGTCTCGATGTGGATGAAGAACACCTACATCTCGCTCGACATGATCTTCATCCGCGCCGACGGCCGGATCCTGCGCATCGCCGAGAATACCGAACCGCATTCCACCAAAATCATCTCGTCGGGCGGGCTCGCCAAGGGCGTGCTGGAGGTGATCGCGGGCACCGCGCAGAAATACGGCATTGCGCCCGGCGACCGGGTGGCGCACCCGCTGTTCAACAGCCGATAAGGCGCCACGGGCAGGGCCGAAAACAAAAACTACGAAAACAACCCCATGCACCGTAGAACCAGCCGCGGCCCGTAACCGGCCAAACGGGCCGACCTTCGCCTTGCTGGCGGCGGCCCTGAGCGTGTATCGACGTCCTTTCCCAAGATAGATCGGGGTATAGCGCAGCCTGGTAGCGCGGCAGTTTTGGGTACTGCAGGTCGTTGGTTCGAATCCAGCTGCCCCGACCAAAATATCAATACTTTCAATCATTTAATTTCAATTTCGCCCAAGCCGGCCGCGGGCCGTGAACTTTTGCTGCGCGGGCCCGACAAACAACCGCCGCGTCGCGAACGACCGACGCCGCACTGTTTGAGGGTTGCCCATGCCGATCGTCCGAATCCTCCTGATCCTTCTCGCGCTCGCCGCTCCGGCGCTCGCGCAGGATGGCGCGCGTGACGCCGTCGCCGCCCGCGAGGCCGCGCAGGCGTTCCGGGTTTATGTCGAAGGGGTGGCGAAGGAGGGGGGACGGCCCGATCTGACCCGGCCGGAGGTCGCAGCTCAACTCGGCCGCGTCTTCAACATTGACGCTTTCAACGCGCTGCCGCCTGCACAGGCCAGCGATCTTGACTGGCTCCTCGACTGGATGGATGCCGCCAACTCCGTCAATAAATTGTTCACCCGCTACGGTTCGAAGCCGGGGCCGCAGCCCGATCTGGAGGCGCTCACCCGCAACATGAGCGCGTATGAGGACCAGTTCGCGGAAGCGATGAACTTCATGATCCGCGGTTATGCGCGCCAGGCGGTCGCGAGCAAACTGTTCAAGGCGAGCCTGACGCCGGCGCAGTTCACGCCCGTGCGCGAGCGAGGATTTCGAGGGCGCCCGCAGCAGCGCTGCCGGGTTCATCCTGGCCACCGTCTGCGCGGCGGTCGAGGGCAGCTCCAGGCCGGCCAACGTCCGCCTGGTGGCGGCCGCGATCCGCGACACGCGCGAGGTCTGGGCGGACTATTTCCTGCCGCAGGATCGGGCCATCGTGATCGAACAACTCGCCGACTTTGCGCGGAAAGTATCGGACGAGACAGCGCGCGCCGATCTCACAGCCTTCACCGCAGCACTTCGGGCCGTGAATATCTGATGTCGTGCGGTCTGCGCCGGCGACGGAAGCCCGAGAGTGAAATCTCGGCTATAGTGGCGCATGAAAATCGATCAGATTATCGGCGTCTGCCTCATCCTCGCGGGCATCACATGTTTCTGGTTGGAAAGTGGAGACAAGTCGACGGCTGATTGGCGGATTGATGCCCTGGGGATCTGCCTCGTGCTGTTGGGGCTTTGGGCAGGGAAGTTCAAGTCTGGGAAAAAGGAAGGTGGAGGGACACAATGAATGGCAACCTTCTTCGCAATCCTGCACGGGATAAAGCTGTGATTACGGTGTACCTGATTGTTTGCAACAGGATCAGCTCGCATTTCGCAAAAACAGAAATAATTCTTGCCCCGTCGGGCAAATCAGTGCTTAATCTCCACACTCCGGCATCGGTTTGAACTTCGAGAAGGTTGGTGCGACCAACCATTATGCTTCAACATTTACTCAGCGAAATCGTGGAGACCGCCGTCACGGCCACCGTCCACGCCATATCAAAATTCTTACGGTGGGAACAAGCTGCCGAATTCATCGGCGCTGTTATCGGCCTGAGCTTGATCGTGCTTGGCTGCACGATGGCTCTGACAGGTCATCACTCGTGAAGACGATTACACTCACAGCCGTGGTGGCAATGCTGCTCGTCGGCCTCCTCGGCTCGGAGTCGAGCGTGGGCGGCCCGATGACCCTCGTGCTGGTCGCGTTTCTCATCATGTTGGCTGTGGGGATTTACGAAGCCTGGTCGAACGGGCGCGGCCCGGCCGGATGGGTCCTGAACATCGTTCTGTCGGTCATCGGCGGCATCATTGCCGTCAGCCTGACCGGGATGGCCATGGAAGAGATCATCACACGGATCCACTTCGAGGGGAGGCTCGCCAGCTCCCATCATCCGATGCGCTATATCGCGGAAGTGGCGATGGCTGTTTTCACCGTGCTTGGATCGTGGTTGCCGCTGCAGATCGCCAACAGATTCCGGTGATGCAGCTGCGGTGACTGAATCTCGTTAGCTGGAGATTGCATCCATGGACGACAAGGAAATTCTGCTTGCGATCCAGGAACTGCTGGACGGAACACAGTGGTACACCGAGACGGTCGATCAAATCTCCATGATCGTGGAGCGCGCCGGCTATCCCATCCGTACATTCGGCGAAATGGGCCCGAATGACGTCCCCCTAAAAGACCGTCGGAAAAATTCCGATCAGAACTGATCCAGCAGGGAAGGAGCGGCGAGCGCCTTGAGATAGAACTGGGCTACCCGCAGCTGTCTCAAAGCGTGGCCTTGCTCAAGCCGTGGAAACGGTTGTTGTCGCGACACCACCCGCATCCGCCTCGTATAGCTCCCACTCCCCAACGATCCGAAATCGCGAAGCCGCACTCTCCTGACGAAACACCACGATCCGATCGATCGCCAGCTCCGCAAGATCCAGCACGGCAAAGCGCGCCTTCAGCATCGCCAGCACGCTCTCGCGGCGCTCGCTGCCGAGCCGCCCGGTCAGCGTCATGTGGAAGCGAAAATCGTCCATCACGTAAGGGTAGCCCCAGCGGTCGAGATGGTCGCGCTGGGTGGGCGTCAGCTTCGACGGATTGCGGCGCGCGCGATCGGCTTCCGTCAGCGGCGCGCGGAACGGATCGAACACGGTGACGCAATCGGCGGCGAGGCGGATCAGTTCGCGCGGCGGCTCGGCCGGGATCACCGCAATGAAGCCGCTGATCGAACCGACGACCGGCTGGATAACGGGAATGGCGCGGGGCGTTGCGGCGAAGTTGCTGCACGCTGCGAACAGTTCGGCTTCGGTCTTGCCTTCCGCGAGCGAGAACGGCGCCTTCAGCGTGGCGTGAAAGCCGTATTTGCGGGGATCGGCGGTCAGGTCGTGCCAATCGGGTGCTGCCTGGGAGACGTCTTCCGGAAAGGGCAGGTCATCGCCGGCGAAGGCGTCATAGCCGAGCAACTCCGCGCCGAAGCGGTCGAGGTCGCTGCCCTGGCCGGGGCATAATAGATCGCGTAACGGGGATAATTGGACATCTGTGCAGAATAAAGCTGCTTCACGCCACTGCAACGGCCTTGCGCGGTACGGGCGACGAATTGCGCAGGCGGGTGGCGTCGGTCAGATGCACCAGACGTCCGGCGACGATGACCGCGACGATGCGCGGCCGCAGCGGCAGCTTGTCGTCGACCAGGATGATGTCGGCGCGCTGACCGGCGGCGAGGACGCCGCGGTCGGTGAGGCCGGCGGCGCGGGCAGGCGCTGCCGATATCAGCTGCCAGGCTTCGGCCAGCGGCAGCACGCCGTCGGCGGCAAGGCGGAACGCGGCCAGCAGTTGCGCCGGATAGTAATAGTCGGACGCCAGCACCGAGCATAGGCCCTTGGCGATCATGTCGGATGCCCTGGTCCAGCCGGTGTGGCTGCCGCCGCGCACCACATTGGGGGCGCCGAACACGATGAAGTCGCCGGCCTCGGCGGCCTCGCGCGCGGTCTCCTCGTTGACCGGAAACTCGGCGATGCCGACGCCCTGCGCCCGAAACGCCTGTCGCATCTCGGGGCTGGCGTCGTCATGCGAGAGCATCCGGACATTGGCCTCACGCGCCGCCTGCGCCAGCCGCGCGATCGACGCCGGCACCTCGTCGGCGCGGGACGCCACGCGCCACGAGCTGGTCGAAGGCCTCGTTCGAAAGGCCGGTGCGCTCGACCATGCGGCTGCGCTTTTGCGGCTTGGTCGAGGTTGGCGACGGTCGAGTCCATGTGGTCGTTGAACGCGAACAGGTCGATGCGGCCGTCCGCCAGCCATTCGATGATCTCGGCTTCGGCGTCGAGATTGTAGGTCTCGTGGCGCAGATGAAAGCGGGTGTCGGCCGCGAGCTGCGGCCGCATCGCCTCGATCGCTTCCAGCAACTGCCTGGCATTGTCGCCGCTGCGCAGGCCCGGCTCCCATGACCAGGTCGTGGCGTGATAGACGGTGGTGATGCCGTTGGCGATCGCCTGCCGGTCGCTGTCGAGCAGCGCCACATCGATCGGAAAATCGACGCCGGGGCGCGGCATCATCTGCCGCTCGAACGCATCGCCATGCAGGTCGACGATGCCCGGCAGCACCAGGAGACCGCCGGCATCGAGGCCAGTGAACCTGGAGCGAGCCGTGGGCGTGTCCGCGCCGACGGCGCCGATCTCACGGCCGGCGATCCGCAGCGAGGTTTCCTGGAAAATTCCTCGCCGAGCAGGGCCCGGCCGCCTTCGATCAACATGTCGGTCACGATGCGGCACCTTGCTGTCTGGCTTGCGCGGGCTGCGATCCGCGGCGGCCTCGTATTTGGCGAGAAAATCCTCGACCGCGAGCTTGCGGAAATCGGGCAGGGCGCGGCGCAGCGTCTCATGGTCCCAGTCCCACCAGGCGAGCGCCGTCGAGCCGGTCGGCGATGTCTTCCGGAAACCGCCGCCTGATCGGCCGCGCCGGATTGCCGGCCACGATGGTGTAGGCCGGGACGTCCTTGGTCACGATCGCGCCGGCCGCGACCACGGCGCCGGTGCCGACGTTGCGGCCCGGCAGGATGATCGCGCCATGCCCGATCCAGACGTCATGGCCGATATCGACGTGGTGCGCGCGCCGCCATTCGAAGAATTCGGCGTCGTCGCTCTCGCCGGGAAAATAGGCGCTGGCGCGGTAGGTGAAGTGCGCCTGCGAGGCGCGGTGCATCGGATGATTGCCCGGATTGATCCGCGTCATCGCCGCGATCGAGCAGAATTTTCCGATTGTGGTGTAGGTGATCTGCGCGTCGTTGACGACGTAGGAATAGTCGTCCATCGCCACTTCATGCAGGATCGTGCGGGGGCCGACTTCGCAATAGGCGCCGAGTTTGGTGTCGTGCAGTTTCGCGGTGGGATCGATGGAAGGCTCGACCGAAAGCATTTTACCGGCCATGCGAACATCCCTGCGCAATCACATGGCATGTATCAAGGCTGGCACGTCATCGACGGCCATGATGACATCTTCATGACAGATGCGTGACAGTCAACGGGGTGTGGACGATCGCCGCACCGCAGCGCCGATGTCACACAACTGAAATATCCAATCGTTAGCGATGATCCAGAACTGCAGATTGGGACTCTGGAGCATTGCATGCTGGTGGTGGAAGGTTTGACGTGCCGTTTCGGCACAAAAGCCGCGGTGGATAATGCGTCATTCTCGATCGCGCCGGGCAGTTTTGTCGGCGTGATCGGCCGCTCCGGCGCCGGCAAGTCGACGCTGCTGCGGATGATCAACCGCCTCGCCGAGCCCACCGAAGGCCGCATCCTGTTCGAGGGCGTCGATGTGACGGCGCTGCGCGGCAGGGATTTGCGGCAGTGGCGCGCGCGCTCGGCGATGATCTTTCAGCAGTTCAACCTGGTCGGCCGGCTCGACGTGCTGACCAACGTGCTGATGGGGCGGCTCGCCGAAATCCCGTCCTGGCGCTCGCTGACGCAGACCTGGCCCGAAGAGGACAAGGCGCTGGCGATGTCGGCGCTCGAACAGTTCGACATGGCCTCGATCGCCGCCCAGCGCGCCGACCAGCTTGTCCGGCGGCCAGCAGCAGCGGGTCGCGATCGCGCGCGCGCTGGTGCAGGAGCCCGACATCATCCTCGCCGACGAGCCGATCGCCTCGCTCGATCCGCGCAACACGCGGATCGTGATGGACGCGCTGCTGCGCATCAACAAGCATTTCGGCATCACCGTGATCTGCAACCTGCATTCGCTCGATCTGGCGCGGAGCTATTGCGACCGCCTGATCGGCATGTCCGCCGGCCGCATCGTGTTCGACGGGGCGCCTGCGGCGCTGACCGATCATATCGCGCGCGAGCTTTACGATCTCGAGGCCAATGAAGTCATGGGCAGTGCGCCGGTCGCAGGCGCCCGACGATGCGACGCGTCCCGGCACTCGGCACTGCCGCCGCGGCCTGAGCTTTCTTTTGTAACAGGGCGGCCGTTTGCAAACCTGCAATCGGCCGATGAGCGTAACCACAACAAGAGGGCACATCATGATCAATCGTCGCATCGTTCTGGCCGGCGCCGCCGCGCTGGCGTTTACCGCTTCCGCTGCCTCGGCGCAGGACTGGAAGGGCAAATATCCGGAGCTGACCTTCGCCGTGGTGCCGGCGGAGAACGCCTCCGGGGTCACCGAGCGCTGGACGCCGTTCGTCGCCTATCTCTCGAAGGAACTCGGCGTGAAGGTGACGCTGCGCATCGCCAACGACTACGCCGCCGTCATCGAAGGCCAGCGCGCCGGCAACATCCAGATCGCGAGCTACGGCTCGGCGTCGTTCGCGCGCGCGCGGCTGACCGGCGTCAAGACCGACGCCTTCGCCAACGACATCAATGCCGACGGCTCGACCGGCTATTATTCGATGTTCTTCGTCAAGGCGACGAGCCCGTACAAGAACATCGACCAGCTGAAGGGCAAGAACCTCGGCCTGGTCGATCCGAACTCGACGTCGGGCAACAACGTGCCGCGCTTCGAGCTCGACAAGATGGGCATCTCCGACGCCGACACCTATTTCGGCAAGGTGGTCTTCACCGGCAGCCACGAGAACGCCATGCTGGCGCTCTCGCAAGGCACCGTCGACGTCGCCGCCAACCAGTGGACCAGCGACGACAATTCGACGCTGGCGCAGATGCTGCACAAGGGCATGCTGAAGAACGCCGACGGCACGCCGATGAAGAAGGACGATTTCCGCATCATCCACAAGTCGGCCCCGATCATCAACGGACCCTATGCCTACAATTCCGAGCTTCCGGACGATCTGAAGGCCGCGATTGCCAAGGCGTTCACGGAATCCCCGACCAAGGACAAGGCCGCGTTCGATCGGCTGTCCGACGGCCAGAAGAAGGGCTTCAACCCGGCCACGACCAAGGACTGGGATGGCACCATCGACCTGATCAAGTTCGTCGACAATCTGCGCAAGAAGAAGGCGTCCTGATCGATCGGCGGAAACACGCCAGGCCGGGTCCCGACGACCCGGCCTTTTTTCGTTCAGCGACCAGCCGGCACAGCAGCCCTCGAATGACTTCAGCCGTATCCATCCTTCCAGACCAGCAACTGGCGGTGCTCAACGACGCCTACCGCAAGGCGGTCGCGCGCAAGCGGCTGCGGATGACGCTGGCGACGGCGGTGTTTTTCGCGGTTCTGGTCATCGCGGCGCCTGGGCGCGGAGGTTAATCCGGCAACCTTCGTCAGCAAGATCGGAAACTTCGCCAGCTATTTCGACCGCATCGCCACGCTGGAGGGCGGCGCGCGGGTCTGGTCCGATATCGGCCGAGTGGTTCTGGGGCTGGAAAAAATGGCTGTCGCTGCTCGGCGAGACCATCCTGATCAGCTATGTCGGCACGCTCGCCGGAGCGATGCTCGCCTTTGCACTGAATTTTCTGGCAGCCGAGAATACCTCGCCGGCGCCGTGGCTGCAGTTTACGGTTCGTCGCCTGATGGAGTTCTGCCGCACCGTTCCCGACATCGTGTTCGCGCTGATCTTCGTGATCGCGTTCGGTCTCGGGCCGATGGCCGGCGTTCTTGCCATCATGATCCATTCGGTCGGCGCGCTCGGCAAATTGTATTCCGAGATCGTCGAGAACATCGACATGAAGCCGGTGGAAGGGGTGCGATCGACCGGCGCGAGCTGGGTATCGTGCATGCGGTTTGCGGTATTGCCGCAGGTGGCGGCGGGCTTTGCCAGCTACACGCTGCTGCGCTTCGAGATCAACGTGCGCGGCGCCTCGGTCATGGGTTTTGTCGGCGCCGGCGGCATCGGCCAGGAACTCGTCGTGGCCGTGCGGAAATTCTACTATTCCGACGTCAGCGCGATCCTTCTGATGATCATTGTCACCGTGTTCGTCATCGATATCGGGACCGGCTGGGCGCGCGGACGGTTGTTCGGCAAGGAAGCGCGGACATGACACGGTTGCCAGCACCGGACTCCGAGAATTTGCGCGGCCGGTATCCCGAGATTTTCGACCGGCCGGTATCCTCCCGTCTCGCCATGCCCGCGATGCTGGCCGGCGCCCTGGGGATTTTCGCATTCGGGCTGGTCGAACTGGAATTCTCGCCGGGGCGGATGCTGGCCGGTTTGCACCAGCTCGGCTGGATCGTGATGCTGATGATCCCGCCCGATCCGGGCTCATCGCTGCCGGCCTATCTCGTTGCGCTGGGCGAAACCTTGTCGATCGCGATGCTGGGCACGACCCTTGCCGCCGTATTCGCGCTGCCGGTCAGCCTGCTGGCGGCCAAGAACATCGTGCCGTCGAATATCTTCCGGTTCCCGGTTCGCCGGTTTCTCGATTCGATCCGTGGCGTCGATACGCTGATCTGGGCGCTGGTCTGGATCAACGTCGTCGGCCTCGGGCCGTTCGCCGGCGTGCTGGCGATTGCGGTGTCGGATTTCGGCGCATTCGGCAAATTGTTCTCCGAAGCGATCGAAGCCGCCGACAAGAAGCAGGTCGAGGGCATCCGCGCCTCCGGCGGCAATGCGCTGCATGAAATACGTTTTGGCCTGATGCCGCAGGTGCTGCCCGTCATCGCCGGGCAGGTGCTCTATTTCATCGAATCGAACACGCGATCGGCCACCATCATCGGCATCGTCGGCGCCGGCGGCATCGGTTTGCAACTGGCTGAGCAGATCCGCGTTCTGGAATGGCAGAAGGTGTCGTTCCTGATCCTGATGATTCTGGTGGCGGTCGCCGCGATCGACTGGATTTCCGGCAAGTTGCGGTTTGCGATCATCGGAAAACGCGCGGTGGTTTGACCGCGGCTAGCTGTTCTCCACCAAAAACTCGACCCGCTCGGCGGCAAAGCGCGAGCGCTTTGTCACCAGCGGCTTGCCGTCGAGATCGACGTCGGTGCTGTCGACCACCAGCACCGGACGTCCGAGCGCAAGATCGAGCCGCGCGGCGTCGCTGGCGTCGGCAATGGCCGCGGTGATCCGGGTCGAGCCGCGACGATAGTCGCGGATGCCGTAATGCGCGAGCAGCTTGGTCATCGAGCGGACACTGGCGAAGACGCGCCCGGCATCCGGAAAGCGCTTCGGCGGAAAGCCAGGTGGTGCTGACGCAGATCGGCGTGCGGTCGGCGAGCCGCAGCGACTCGATCCGGATCAGCGGCGCGCCGGTTCTTGAGGCCAAGTTCCCGCGCCAGCTCGCGCGTCGCGGTTTCCTCCGGACGCATCGATCAATTGGCCGCGCGGTTCGTGGCCGCCGGCGCCGACGATTTCGGAAAACCGCGTCCGTGAACGCAAGGGATAGGCGAGGCGCGGCGCTTCGACATAGGTGCCGCTGCCGCGCTCGGCGCGCACCAGCCCGCGTTCGGCCAGCGTCGCCAGCGCCCGGCGCACGGTATGGCGGTTGACCCGGTAGGTCTCGGCGATCTCGATCTCGCCCGGCAGCTTTTCGCCCGCGGCAAAGCGGCCGTCGGCGATGCCGCGCTCGATCCCGTCGGCGACCTGCCGCCACAGCGCCACGCCGGAGGCCGTGTCTCTGCATGCTCATGGTGCGAAAATGCCCTTGGGAGCCATCGGGAAAAACAACCCGTTGTCACGAAACGTCATGGCGCTTGCGTTATGAAGTTGTCTATTATCATAGACAACTTGATTCCGGCAAGGCGGATATGCAAGGTGGACATCGAGTAACCGAGAACAAACAGGCCCAGCGCAAGGCGGTCATGGCCGTGCTGGCGCATTCGGAGCCAGCCGAGATATCGGTCCGGCTCGACACGATCGAGCTGCCTGACCACGAGAACCTGCGCGAGCCGGAAAACGGCCTCGTGATGGTGCGCGGCCGCATCGGCGGTGACGGCGCGGCCTTCAATCTCGGCGAAGCCACGGTGTCGCGCGCCGCGGTGCGGCTTTCGACCGGTGAGATCGGCTTCGGCTACACGCTCGGCCGCGACGGTGCGAAGGCGCGGATGATCGCGCTGTGCGACGCCCTGGTGCAGTCGGATCAGTTCGCCGATCTCGTCGAGACAAAGGTGATCGCGCCGCTGCGCGCGGCGATCTCGGCAAAGCGGAACCGCAAGTCCGCGGAAGCCGCGGCGACGCGGGTCGATTTCTACACCCTGGTACGGGGAGAGGGCTGATGACGACGGTTGCCGAACTGCCCGCCGGATTTGCCGACAAGGTATTGTCGGCGCAATCGACCTTCCGCTCCGTCATGGACGCGATGGCGCGCCCCGGCAGCGTGCAGCGCATTGCAGCCATGGCCGGCACGCCTGCCGCGATGATGCGCGGCACCGCCGCCATCGCGCTGACGTTGTTCGACCACGACACGCCGGTCTGGCTCGACGCGCGGATGTCGGAAACGTCGGACGTCGCCAAATGGCTGAAATTCCATACCAGCGCGCCCGTCATTGCGGATTCCTCGATCAGCAGTTTTGCATTGATCGGCGATCCCCAAAACCTTCCGGCGCTCGATCGCTTCGCGTTCGGCAGCAATGAATATCCGGATCGTTCGACGACGCTGATCCTGCAGGTCGAAAGCCTGACGCAGGGCCCCGCGTTCGAACTGCGCGGCCCCGGCATCGACGGCACGGCGATCCTGCAGGTTTCGCTGCAGCCGCACGATCTGTTCGAGCGGCTGGCCATCAACAAGACCCTGTTTCCGCGCGGCATCGACGTCGTGCTGGTCCATGACGATGCGATTGTCGCGATACCCAGAACCACGCGGCTGACGGCGAGGGGAGGCTAAAGCATGTATGTAGCCGTCAAGGGCGGCGAGCGCGCCATCGAGAACGCCCATCGTCTGCTGGCGCATGAGCGGCGCGGCGACCGTGACGTTCCCGAGGTCTCGCTGGACCAGATCTCCGAGCAGCTTTCGCTCGGCGTCGATCGCGTCATGACCGAGGGCTCGCTGTACGACCGCGAGCTGGCGGCACTCGCGATCAAGCAGGCGCGCGGCGACATGATCGAGGCGATCTTTCTGGTGCGCGCTTTCCGCGCCACCTTGCCGCGTTTCGGCGCCACCGAGCCGGTCGATACCGGCGCGATGGCGGTACGGCGGCGGATTTCCTCGACCTTCAAGGATATTCCGGGCGGGCAGATTCTCGGGCCCACCTTCGATTACACCCACCGCCTGCTGGACCCGCAGCTTGCGGAGGGATTTTCGCCGGAAGTGCCTGTCACGGGGGAGGCGTCGACCGCGGCGACGCCGCGCGTCACGGATATTCTCGGCCGCGACGGCCTGATCGAGCCGTCGCCGCAGGCCGACGCCGATGCCACCGTCGGCGACCTCACGCGCGAGCCGCTCAGCTTCCCGGCGGACCGCGATCTGCGCCTGCAAAACCTGGCGCGCGCCGACGAAGGCTTTCTGCTGGCGCTGGGTTATTCGTCGCAGCGCGGCTACGGCCGTAACCATCCCTTTGCCGGCGAAATCCGTTTCGGCGAGGTCGAGGTCGAATTCATGGCCGAGGATGTCGGTTTCGCCGTGCCGCTCGGCGCGATCGCGATGACCGAATGCCAGATGGTCAACCAGTTCAAGGGCTCGGCCACCGAAGCGCCGTGTTTTACGCGCGGCTATGGCCTGGCGTTCGGACAGAGCGAGCGCAAGACCATGTCGATGGCGCTGGTCGACCGCACGCTGCGCGCCCGCGAACTCGGCGAGGAAGTGTTCGCGCCGGCCCAGGACGAAGAGTTCGTGATGTCGCATTCCGACAATGTGCAGGCGACCGGCTTCGTCGAACATCTCAAGCTGCCGCATTACGTCGACTTCCAGTCCGAACTCGGCCTGTTGCGCAAATTGCGCAAGGAGTTCGCCGAGGCCGCCGACGTGGCCCCAATGAAGGAGGCCGCGGAATGAACGCGCCGGCCTACAATTTCGCCTATCTCGACGAACAGACCAAACGGATGATCCGCCGCGCGATCCTCAAGGCGATCGCGATCCCCGGCTATCAGGTGCCGTTCGCCAGCCGCGAGATGCCGATGCCCTATGGCTGGGGCACCGGCGGCGTGCAGGTGACGGCGGCGATCCTGGGGCCGCGAGGACGTGCTGAAGGTGATCGACCAGGGCTCCGACGACACCACGAACGCGATCTCGATCCGGAAATTCTTCGGCAAGACCGCCGGCGTTGCGACCACGACCTCGACGGTCGACGCCACCGTGATCCAGACCCGGCACCGGATTCCCGAGGCGCCGCTGCATGGCGGGCAAATCCTGGTCTATCAGGTGCCGATCCCCGAGCCGCTGCGGTTCCTCGAGCCGCGCGAGACCGAGACGCGGCGCATGCATGCGCTCGGCGAATACGGCCTGATGCACGTCAAGCTGTACGAGGATATCGCGCGCTTCGGCCATATCGCGACCTCCTACGCCTATCCGGTGAAGGTGAACGCGCGCTATGTGATGGACCCGTCGCCGACGCCGAAATTCGACAATCCGAAGATGGATAATTGTCCGGCGCTGCAATTGTTCGGCGCCGGGCGCGAGAAGCGGATCTACGCGATCCCGCCGCACACGACCGTGGTGTCGCTCGATTTCGAGGATCATCCGTTTACGCGCTACCGGTTCGACGCGCCCTGCGCGCTGTGCGGCGCCGGCGATTCCTATCTCGACGAGATCGTGACCGACGACCAGGGCGGCCGGATGTTCGTGTGCTCCGATACGGACTATCTGCGAAGGCCGCCAGTCGGCCGGTCATCGCGGCAGCGAAAGCGCGGCGCCGCACAAGGAGAGGGCGCATGGCTGAGCCCCAAAGCCTCACGCAGGACAACGATCAGCCGCTGTTGGTGGCTGATAGCCTCGGCAAGAACTATGGCCGGCTGACCGCCTGCCGCGACGTCTCCTTTGCGCTCTATCCCGGCGAGGTGCTGGCGGTGGTCGGCGAGTCCGGATCGGGCAAGTCGACGCTGTTGCAGTTGCTGTCGGCGCAGCTGGCGCCGAGCGCGGGCCAGGTGTCGTACCGGATGCGCGACGGCGTGCTGCGCGATCTGGCGGCGCTTGGCGAAGCCGAGCGGCGCTTTCTGTTCCGGACCGACTGGGGCTATGTGCACCAGGACCCCGCGTTGGGCCTGCGGATGGCGGTCTCGGCCGGCGCCAATGTCGGCGAGCGGCTGATGGCGGTCGGCTGGAACCACTATGGCCGCATCCGCGACACCGCCTCGTCCTGGCTGGAGCGGGTCGAGATCGACACCGGCCGCATCGACGACGCGCCGCGGACCTATTCCGGCGGCATGCGGCAGCGGCTGCAGATCGCGCGCAATCTTGTGACCGAACCGCGGCTGGTGTTCATGGACGAGCCGACCGGCGGGCTCGACGTCTCCGTGCAGGCGCGGCTGCTCGACCTGATGCGCAATCTCGTTAGCGAACTCGGGCTGGCGGCCGTCGTCGTCACCCATGATCTGGCGGTGGCACGGCTATTGTCACATCGCGTGATGGTGATGAAGGGCGGCCTTGTCATCGAGACCGGACTGACCGATCAGGTGCTCGACGACCCCCGCGAACCCTATACCCAGTTGCTCGTCTCCTCGATTTTGCCGGCATGAGCCAACCAATGACTGCGATGATCGACATCACCAACGCCGAAAAGACCTTCACGATGCACCTGCAGGGCGGCGTCGAGCTGCCGGTCGTGCGCGGGGTCTCGTTCCAGGTCGCGCCCGGCGAGTGCGTGGTGCTGTCGGGGCCGTCGGGCGCCGGAAAATCCTCGATCCTGAAAATGATCTTCGGCAATTATCGCTGCGATGGCGGCCGGATCGGCATCCGTCATCAGGGTGCGGTGATTGACCTCGCCACCGCCGAGCCGCGGCAGGTACTCAGCGTACGCCGCTCGACCATCGGCTATGTCAGCCAGTTCCTGCGGGCGGTGCCGCGGGTGCCGACGCTGGATGTGGTCGCCGAACCCCTGATTGCGAACGGGATGGCGCGATCAGAGGCGCGCGAGAAGGCGGGCGCGCTGCTGCGCCGCCTCAACATCCCCGAGCGGCTGTGGGCGCTGCCGCCATCGACGTTCTCCGGCGGCGAACAGCAACGCGTCAATATCGCCCGCGGTTTCATCTCCGATCTGCCGATCCTGCTGCTGGACGAGCCGACGGCCTCGCTGGATGCCGCCAATCGCGCCGTGGTGGTCGAATTGATCGATCAGAAGAAACGTCAGGGGGTAGCGATGGTGGCGATCGTCCATGACGACGAGATACGGCATGAGATCGCCGACCGGATTGTCGATGTGACGTCGTTTGCGGCGGCGGCATGAAGGAAGAGAAGTGAGATGACGAAGCACGACACCATTCTGGGCAATGCAGGCATCGTTCTCGCCGATCGCGTGATCGAGCGCGGCTGGGTCGCGTTCGCTGACGGCCGCATCGCCGAATTCGGCGAGGGCGATGCACCCGGGCGGGCCGAGGACGCGGCCGGCGATCTCGTCATGCCCGGCCTGATCGAACTGCACACCGACCATCTCGAGGCGCATTACGTGCCGCGGCCAAAGGTGTTTTGGGATCCGATCGCCGCGGTCGTCTCCTATGACGGGCAGCTCGCTACCGTCGGGCATCACCACGGTGCTGGATATCGTTGCGGGTCTGGCGCGAGGACGGCGCCGAGGAGGTCGACGGCAGGGCCGGCGTGCTGGCAACGGCGATCACTGCGGCGCGCGAGGAAAATTTGCTGCGCGCCGATCACTTCCTGCATCTGCGCTGCGAAATCCCGATGCCAAGCGTCGTCGAGGAGGCCAGGGAGCTGATCGGCCGGCCGGACGTGCGGCTGATGTCGCTGATGGACCACACGCCGGGGCAGCGCCAGTTCCGCGACGAGGTCAAGCTGCGCGACTATTACCGCGGCAAGAGCGGCGGCAAGACCGACGCCGAACTCGACGTGCTGTTCGCAAAACGCTTTGCCTACCAGAAGGCCTATGCCGCGACCAACATGCGCGAGATCGTGGCGCTGGCGCATCAGTACGAGATCCCGCTCGCCAGCCATGACGACACGACGGAAGAGAACGTGATCGACGCCGTTCGCGACCGGGTCTCGGTGGCGGAGTTTCCGACCACGATGGAAGCGGCGCGCGGACTGCACCAGGCCGGCATCGGCATCCTGATGGGGGCGCCGAACGTGGTGCGCGGCGGCTCGCATTCCGGCAATATCGCCGCGTCGATCTCGCCCGCGAGGGGCTGTTGGACATCCTGTCGTCCGACTACATTCCCTCGAGCCTGTTGATGGCCGCGCTGCAATTGCCGCAGCACGTTCCCGCGATCGATCTTGCCTCCGCCGTGCGGACCGTCACCAAGGCGCCGGCCGAAGCCGTCGGCCTTGCGTGACCGCGGCGAGATCGCGGTCGGAAAACGCGCCGATCTGATCCGGGTGCACGTCGCGCGCGACATTCCGGTGGTGCGCAGCGTCTGGCGCGAAGGGACACGTGTGGCATGAGCGAAGCACCGACTATTGCAGCGGACCAGTCAGTCGCGATCGGGCCGGGGCGGCTGATCCTGGTGGTCGGTCCGAGCGGCGCCGGCAAGGATACGCTGCTTGGGCTTGCCAAAGCGGCCTGCGCCGAGGATCGCAGCATCGTGTTTCCGCGTCGCGTGATCACGCGCCAGGCGTCGGCGTCGGAGGACAATGAGGAGGTTAGTCTCGGCACGTTCCAGGAGGCGCTGGCACGAGACGAATACGCCATGCACTGGGAAGCACACGGCCATTGCTATGCGCTGTCGCGCGCCATCGATGACGAAATCCGCGCCGGGCATACCGTGGTCGCCAATGTGTCGCGCACGGTTGTTGCCGCGATGCGTCGGGCCTACGCCAGCGTTCTCGTGGTCTCGATCACGGCGCCGCCGAACGTCCTGGCGGAACGGATTGGCGATGCGGGCCCGCGGCAGCGACGGCAGGATCGAGCACCGGCTGCATCGCACGGTCGACGAGGCCGCGGCGGCGCCCGACGTCACCATTGTCAACACCGGCAGCGCCGACTATCACGCGCGCCAGTTGGTCCGGATCATCAAGGGCGAGCGCTGGGACGATTAGCCGAAGGAGGTACGAAATGTCTGTCATCTCGACGATCGAGCAGCTCGAGGCGATCTACGGCTTTCCCAATGACGCCTCGACGGTCAAGGTCGCGGACCGGGTCACGCCGGCCTACCGGGCGCTGATGGACAGATCGCCGTTCGCGGCGCTGGCGACCTGCGGGCCGGAAGGGCTCGATTGCTCGCCGCGCGGCGATCTGCCCGGCTTCGTGCGCTTCCATGATGACAAGACGCTGATGATGCCGGATCGCCGCGGCAACAACCGCTGCGATTCCCTGCGCAATATCGTGCGCGACCCCCGCGTGGCGCTGCTGTTCCTGATCCCGGGTTCCGGCAGCACGCTGCGCATCAACGGCCGCGCGCAGGTGTCGGCCGATCCGGAACTGTGCGCGTCGTTCAAGATGGACGGCAAGGCGCCGCGCACGGTCGTCGTCATCGACGGTGGAAGAAGTCTACTTCCAGTGCGCGCGCGCCATCGTCCGCGCCGATCTCTGGAATCCCGACAAGCGGGTCGACCCCAAAGACCCTGCCGACGCCCGGCCAGATCCTGGCCGAGATGAGCGACAACACGGTCGGCGGCGAAAAATACGATCGGGAATGGCCGGAGCGCGCGCGGCAGACGATGTGGTGAGGTGAAGCCATTCCTTAACCCTCGACCGCTATGTTCGGGGTAATCGTGGACTGCCGTTTGAGCGCCTGCGAGAAGTAATGCGTAAGGAAACCCGCCGCATCAACCCGGCGGGTTTTTCCGTGGGAAAGGTCACCGATGTCATTGTCCTCAGCCAAGAATTACGCGCTTCGCGCCGAACGATCCCAGGACGCCAAGGAAGCTGCCGACTCCTTGCGAAGGCAATTCTGGAATTGGCGGCATCGATTGAAGCCACCGACGCCAAAGTGAAGAAGATGAACAAGTCGGGGTGACCGGGTGAGGCGGCGTCGCGGCTACCTTTGCGCGGCCTGCCATGCCAGCAGGCGATGTTCGGCCAGCGACATCGCGACCGACGTCACATAGCCGATCACCGCGAGCAGGATGACGCCGGCGAACAGGTCGGCCGAGCGGAAGGCGCGGGCCGAGAGCAGCACCCAGTGGCCGAGACCGTCGAGGCCGGCGAGAATTTCGCAGACCACCGCCAGGATCAGCGCCACCGTCAGGCTGAGGCGCATGCCGGCGAGGATGTCGGGGCTGGCCGACGGCAGCGCGATCTTGAAGATCACCGCGAGCCGCGACATCTGCAGCGACCGTGCGACCTCATAGAGGCGCGGTTCGACCGCGGCAAAACCGTGGATCGTCGCCAGCATGATCGGCCAGATCGCGCCGAACGCGATCACGAACAGCGCCATGCCCTGCGTCAGCCCGAGCATCGCGATCGCGACCGGGATGATCGCGGAGACCGGCAGCGGCCGCAGGAACTCCAGCGACGGCGCCACATAGGTCCGCATCAGTGCGCGACGAGCCGATGACCGCGCCGATCGCGATGCCGGCGATCGAGGCGGCGAGCCAGCCATAGGCCATGTGCTCGAGCGTGCCGGCGAGCTTGCTCCAGAGATCGCCGGTGGAAAACCCGCGCATCAGCGAGGCCCAGGCCCGGTCCGGCCCGGGCAGGAACACCGGCGAGACCAGCTTGCAGATTGGCGACCAGTTGCCACAGCGCGACGAAGCCGGCGGCGACCGCAAAGCTCGCCAGGCGCCAGAGGATCGCGATGAGGTTCATGGGCTGTCTCCGCTCAAGGCGGCGCGGCCGAACAGGCGGTGCTGGGCGACGACCAGCAGGATGTTCAGCGCGTAGCCGATGAGCGCCGATCCAGACCAGATAGGCCAGCATCAGGTCCGGCCGCAGCGCCTGCTGCGCCAGCATGATGCCGGCGCCGAGCCCAAGCGGGTTGATGGCGATCTCGACGGTGACGGCGACGATCAGCGCGATCCCGGCCGACAGCCGGAACGCGACGAAGATCCGCGGCAGTGCGGCGGGGATGATGATCTTCCAGACCCGCTGTGCGGGCGGCAATCGCAGCGCCCGCGAGACCTCGATCAGCCGCGGTTCGATGCTGCGCACGGCGGCCCGGCTCAGGATCAGGATCGGCCAGACGCAGGCGAACGCCACGATCACGATTTCCATGCGGTAGCCGAAGCCGAGCGCGATCAGCGCGATCGGCAACAGCGCGATCGACGGAATCGGCCGGATCGCCTCGATCGTCACCTCCATCAGGCGGTTGAGGACATCAGAAATTCCGAAGGCAATGCCGAGCGCGAGCCCGATGACGCTGCCGACGGCAAGGCCCGCGAAGGCCGAGAACAGCGTGTCGCGGGTCGCGGTGAGAATGGAGAGATCGGCAAAGGCGCCGGCCAGCGCCATGACGATCGCGCTCGGCGGCGCCAGGCTGTCGCTTTGCAGATGGGAAGCGCGCGCCCAGGCCTCGAACGCCAGCAACAGCGCCAGCGGCAGCATCAGCGCCTTGGCCTTCTCCTTGGCGCCATCCAAACTCACTGCTCGGTCGCCTTGATGAAGTCGAACAATTGACGCCGCAGCCGCAGGAATTCCGGCTGTTCGCGGGTCGAAAGCTGATCGCGCGGACGCGGCAGATTGACCTGCGAGTTCGATGCCGATCCGTCCGGGATGCGGCAACAGGCCGATGACGCGGTCGCCGAGATAGATCGCTTCGTCGAGATCATGGGTCACGAAGATCACGGTGGCGCCGCTGCGCGGCCACCAGCGCCAGCACCTCGTCCTGCAAGCCCTGCCGCGTCATCGCGTCGAGCGCGCCGAACGGCTCGTCCATCAGCAGCGTCTTCGGCTCCTGCGCCAGGCAGCGCGCGATCTGCAGGCGCTGCTGCATGCCGCCGGACATTTCAGCCGGATATTTGCCGGCGTGACCGGGCAGGCCGACCGTGCGCAGCAATTCCTCGATGCGGGCAGGGCGCTCGGCGGCCGGCATTCCGCCCGCTTCCAGCGCCAGCGAGACGTTGCCCGCCGCGGTGCGCCACGGCAGCAGCGCCTTGCCGTAGTCCTGGAACACGATCGCGATCTCGCGGCGCGGCTGCAGCATCGGCTGGCCGTCGAAATTCACCTTGCCGCTGGTCGGCTGATAGAGCCCGGCGGCCAGCCGCAGCGCGGTGGTCTTGCCGCAGCCGGACGCGCCGACGATGCAGAGGAATTCGCCGGGCCGGACGCCGAGGCTCAAATTCTCGATGATGGTCTTGCCGCCGAGTTCGAGCGTGACGTCGGCGAACGCGATCTGCGGTGGCTGCGGTGACGGACGACGGCGATTCCCTGGCGTATTGCGGCGATGGCCATGGTGTTCAGTTCTCGCTGCCTGGAGGATAGACGAAATTGATCGTCGAGCGCAGATGCGCCGACCAGCATCGTCTGCGCGCCGGCGAATGTCGCGCGAGAGCACGCAGTCGGCGAGCAACTGATGCTCGCGACGAATCGCTTGCCGCTGTCGATCGCGCGCATCATGACGCGGCGATAGCGGTAGGCCTGGTCGTAGAGGTCGGAATGGGCGTTGAGCATCCGCGTCGAGCCGCAGGCCGCCAGCAGCGCGGTGTGAAAGCCCTTGTGCAGCCGGTCGAAATCCTCGGCGCCTTCGCGGAATTCATTGCCGGTCCGCTCGATATGCCGGCGCATCTGATGCAGCGCGCTGAGAATGCCGGCCTCCCAGGCGTCGTCGCCCTGGGTGATCGCGAGCCGGACGCCTCGATCTCGACCGCGGTCCGCATCAAGGTGATGTCGAGCAGGTCCTCGCGGCTGACGTCGGCGACGCGAAAGCCGCGTTGGCCGATCCCGACGATCAGGCCGCGCGACACCAGCCGCGACAGGCCCTCGCGCAGCGGCGTGGCGCCGATGTCGTAGCGCTGGACCAGATCGACGATGCCAAGCCGCGCGCCCGGCGCGAGATGGCCGGCGAGGATGTCGTGCTCGACCAGGGTGGCCGCGCGCTCGCTCAAGGTCGCGGCCTCGGTCACCGGTTGGCTCGGATTGCGTTCGGGAGCCGGCATTGCGTCGATCCTCATTTCAGGACCAGCTTTGACGGTATCGAGCTTGGACTGCAGCATTTTCTGCGACGACATCACCTCGATCCACCAAGCCAGTTGCTCGGGCTTGAGCACCGGTTCGGACTGGTTCGGCGGCGTCGCCTTGACCAGTTCGATCGGCTGCTTGGTGAATTTGGAAATCGATGCCGAGGCCTTTTCGCGGTCGCCGTTGACGATCGGTGCGGATTCGGCGATCGCGTCGCGGAATTTCTTGATGGCGACGGCGTTCTTGTCCGCCCATTCGCGCGAGGCGGCGTAGAAGATGATCGGCTCGGTGCGGGCGAGTTCGGCCGCATAGCGCGCGCCGACCGAACCCAGTCCCGCATTGAGCATGCGCGTGACGAACGGCTCGGCCGTCAGCACGGCGTCGACGCCGCCGGACTTGATGATGTCGGACATGGTCGGGAAGGTGACCTCGACGAAGTTGACGCTTTTGGGATCGACGCCTTTCTCCACCAGCCACTTCACGAACAGCACATGCAGGAAGGCGTTGAGGCCGGGGGCGCCGACTTTCTTGCCGACGAAATCCTTCGGCTCCTTGATGGTGATGCCGTTGCGGACGAAGGCCGCGATGTTGCCGTTGGAGATCGGGTTCATGATCGACGCGCCGGCGATGGCGACGAGGTCGAGGCCGCCGTCGACGGCCTGCAGGAACACGGTCGAGGTCGGTCCGCCGATCTGGATCGAGTTGGAAAGGATCGCCGCCGGGATGTTCGAGTTGATGCCGATCGGCGTCATCTCGACTTCGAGGCCGTGCTTTTTGAAGATGCCTTCGTCGACCGCCACCATCGCGGAGGCGCAATCCGATGTCGCCGTGCAACCGACCTGGATCTTGGCTTGCGCGACGGCCGCTGCCGTCAGCGCCAGGCTGATCGCAAGGGTGGCAAGGATCTTTTTCACGGCCGTCTCCCCGTTTTACATTTTTAGGACTTGATTATCGATATTTTCTTTGATCATATATGTTAACCAAAAGCAAGGGGTGTCAACATGAAACTCGCAACATTCAAGTCCGGCGGTCAGGAGAAGATCGGCATCGTGCATTCCGGCGACGCCCGGTTGTTCGATCTGGCGGCGGCCGCCAGCCGCCAACGGCAGCGCAAATCCGGCCTTCGCATCGATGCTTGGCGCTGATCGATGCCGGCCCGCGCGCGCTCGATCAGGCGGCCGCGATGTTCGACAAGCACGGCAAGGACGACGCGCTGTCGGTCGCCGATCGAGGGCGTGAAATCCTGGCACCGATCCCGGAGCCGCGGCAGATGCGCGACGGCATGTCGTTCCCGCTGCACATCCTTCAGGCGCCGCGCGGGCAGCTCAAGCTCGCCGCGCGCGCCAAAAACGACATGGCGGAACTGGCGCGGCTCAATGCCGAGCCGCTCGGCGAATTGCCGGAGGTCTATCGCAAGCAGCCGATCTACTACATCACCAACCGCTTCAGCGTCCGCGGCACCAACACCACGGTGAAGTGGCCGCGCTACAGCCAGGTGATGGACTACGAACTCGAATTCGGCATCATCACCAGGAACAAGGGCGCCAATATTTCCGCCGCCAAGGCCAAGGATCACATCTTCGGCTATACGATCTTCAACGATTTCTCGGCGCGCGACGCCCAGCGGATCGAAATGGAGGGCCGGCTTGGCCCGCCAAGGGCAAGAGTTTTGACGGCGGCAACGTGATGGGGCCGTGGATCGTCACGCCGGACGAGATCGGCGACCCCTACAGCCTGAAGATGGAAGTGCGCGTCAACGGCAAGATGCGCTCGCAAGGCGTATCCGACGGCATGCTGTTTTCGTTCGAGGAGATCATCGCGCACGTCACCAAGGACGAGACGCTGATGCCCGGCGAATTCATCGGCTCCGGCACGGTCGGCAATGGCTGCGGCCTTGAAATCGGCTGGTATCTCGAGCATGGCGATGCGATCGAACTCGAAGTCGAGAAGATCGGAATTTTGAAGAACCGGGTCGAGCGCCAGGACGCGAAAGCCGGCTTAGGCCGAAGAATCAGAAAAACACGAGCGAGGAAACGCCATGGCGCGCAAACTGATCGACATCTCCGTTCCCCTGCAAAACGACGTGCCGGCCGATCCGCCGGGCGGCCACCCGACCATCCAGTAC
Organism: uncultured Alphaproteobacteria bacterium; assembly: GCA_963802535.1. Classification (GTDB taxonomy): domain Bacteria; phylum Pseudomonadota; class Alphaproteobacteria; order Rhizobiales; family Xanthobacteraceae; genus Bradyrhizobium. Next base: position 361,202 of record CAWDJI010000005.1, read on the forward strand.
ATCGATCACCAGCAGGGCCTGCCGCGCATGCTGCAGATTCTTCGACGGGCTGAAGGCGGAGGATCTGCCGGACGGGCAGGGCTGGGCGGTCGAGCAGGTGCAGCTCTCGACCCACAACGGCACGCATCTGGATGCGCCCTGGCATTTCCATCCCACCATGAACCGCGGCGAGCGGTCCTGGACCATCGACGAAGTGCCGCTGGAATGGTGCCTGCAGCCGGGCGTAAAACTCGACTTCCGGCATTTTGCCGACGGCTATGTCGCAACCGCCAAGGACGTCGAGAACGAGCTCAAGCGCATCGGCCACACGCTGTCGCCGCTGGAGATCGTGGTGGTCAATACCAGCGCCGGCGTCAAATACGGCCGGCAGGACTACGTCACCTCCGGCTGCGGCATGGGTTATGAGGCGACCATGTATCTCCTGGAGCGCGGCGTGCGGCTGACCGGCATCGACGGCTGGAGCTGGGACGCGCCGTTCGTCTACACCGCGAAGAAATATGCCGAGACCAAGGACGCCAGCCTGATCTGGGAAGGCCACAAGGCCGGCCGCCATATCGGCTATTGCCACATCGAGAAACTGCACAATCTCGAGCAGCTGCCGTCGACCGGTTTCATGGTGTCGTGCTTTCCGGTGAAGATCGAGCGCGCCTCGGCGGGCTGGACCCGGGCGGTGGCGATCCTCGACGGATAGGATTTGACGGCCAACAACAAGAAGAAACGGGAGGATTGGCCATGACCGAATTGCGTAAGCCGCCTTTGCGGGGATGTTTCTGCTGCGGTGAATCCGACGCTGTTGTTTTCCGCGCCAAGCCGGCGCGGCTTCATGCTCGGCGCCGGCGCGCTGGCGCTGACGGCCGCCACCGGCGGCGTCGTGCGTCGGCGCAGACCGCCGATGCAAAACCGTTTCGCATCGACGTCCATCACCATCTCTCGCCGCCGACTTATGTGACGGCGTCGAACGAGAGCGGGTTCGGCGATGCCCTGATGAAGAACTGGACCATCGAGAAAACGCTTGCCGACATGGACAAGGCCGGCATCGCCACCGCGATGCTGTCGGTCACCACGCCCGGCGTCAATTTCACCAAGGGCGATCCGGCGCGCCGGCTCTGCCGCGAGGCGAACGAATATGCCGCGAAACTGGTCGCGGATTATCCCGGCCGGTTCGGCAATTTCGCGATGCTGCCGCTGACCGATGCCGAAGGCAGCCTGCGCGAGATCGCCTATGCGCTCGATACGCTGAAAGCCGACGGCATCGCGCTGATGACGAGCTACGGCGACAAATGGCTCGGCGATCCCTTGTTCCTGCCGGTCATGGAAGAACTCAACCGCCGCAAGGCGCTGGTCTACACCCATCCGACCGCGGCCAATTGCTGCGTCAATCTGGTGCCGACGCAGCAGCCGGTCATGATCGAATTCGGCACCGATACGACACGCACCATCGCCGACATCGTTTTCTCCGGCAATGCGCGCCGCTTTCCCGACATCCGCTGGATCTTCTCGCATGCGGGCGGAACGATGCCGTTCCTGATCGAACGCTTCGTGCGCAATCCGCTGCTGGATCCGAAGGCCAAGGCCGGCCGTGCCGGACGGAACGCTCGCCGAGCTGAAGCGCTTTTATTACGACACCGCGCAGACGGCGAACAAGAGCGCGATGTCGGCGCTGACAGCGATCATTCCGCCGTCGCAGATCGTGTTCGGAACCGACTTTCCGTACCGGACCGGAATCGATCATGTGAAGGGATTGCGCGAGGCTGGCGTGTTCACGGATGAACAACTCGCGTCGATCGAGCGCGGCACCGCGCTGAAGTTGATTCCGCGGCTGGCGAGCTAGCACGCGCTGCGGAAGAATCAAAACGCGCAGCCAAATAAAAAGGTGTGCCGGTTGCCCGACACACCCAATTCTTGTTTCCCGATCGCTGCGTAGGCTGACGCGGATCAGCCAGATATCAATAGTATCTGCAGACGCGAACGCCGTAGGCGTTCCACCAGCAACGGGGTCCGCCGCGAACGACGACGCCGCCACCATAGTAGCCATAGCCACGACCGTAACCACGGCCATAGCCGCGACCCCAGCCACCGCCACGGCCCCAGCCACCGCCGCGTCCACCACCGCGCCAGGCTTGCGCCGGCGAGGTCGTTGCACCTACCAGAATGGCAGACGTGCTGGCGACGTAGACGAACAACAAAGCGAGCGCTGCGAGAGCAGCGCGTCAGGATATTGTAGCGTTTAGCCATTCTAGAATCTCCTGGTCACTTCCAAAACCACCTGGACTTCCGCACTATCTAACTTAGACGCTCGAGAATGTTTTCGGTTCAGATGGGCTAAGACAATATTTTGACTAAGGTTCTCCGGCAATTCAGGACTTTATTAAGAAGGGAAGGTAAGGTCAAGTTATAGTGCGGCGGAGCCAATGTGCTTATGCGTTGCGACTCGTTCATCTTCGTTCATCTTCCTGAATTCGTGTAATTGTGCACTGCAGAATTCGAAATGAAAAATATGGCGACGGCTATGCCAGCAACTTGAAGTCGACATGATTTTTGATCGCGACGATCCCGCCTGAAGACCCCCGCCTCAAAGAGTACCCATGCCCAAACAACACACCTATGTCCTCGGCCTGAACACCTACGATCATGACGTGAGCGCCTGCCTGCTGCGCGACGGCGCCATCGCCTACGCGATCGCCAAGGAGCGGATCACGCGCGTCAAGCACGCGCCCGGCTTCTACAAGGAGGTGATCGATTACTGCCTCGAGGCCGAAGGCATCACGCTCGATGACGTCGATCTGATCGTCCGCAATTGCTACATCCTGCCGGTCGGGCGAGATGGAGGAGCGGCTGGTCTATTTCGACGCGCCGGGTTTCCTGCCCGAGTTCGAACGGGGCGAGGCGTCCAAGCATCCGCTGTATCTGGCAAAGTCCGACAAGGTGGTGACGATCTCGCACCATCTGGCGCACGCCTACAGCGCGTTCGCGGTTTCGCCGTTCGACGAAGGCGTCGTGATGATCGTCGACGGCGTCGGCAGCTATCGGTCCGACGTCATGGAATCGTTTCCGTCCGGCCGACGCGGCGACGCCGCTCGCGCGCGAATCCGAGAGCTATTACAAATTCAAGGGATCGACGCTGGAATGCCTGAAGAAGGTCTTCATGGAGCCGGACCGCGGCTTCCTGAGCGATGAGTTCTACAACATGCCGGGGCTCGGCGCGCTCTACAGCCGGGCCTCGACCTACATTTTCGGCGACTGGAATAAATGCGGCGAGCTGATGGGGCTCGCGCCCTATGGCCGCCACGACCAGGTCAAGCACCTGCTCGAGCTCGACCGACGGCAAACTGCACGTGCCGCACTGGACCACCGATTTCAAGCAGCCCTACATCCAGGACGGCAGCAGCTGGGAAAAAAGCCCGTCGATGCGGCACTGGGAGGATCTGGCCTGGCGGGTGCAGGACGATACCGAAAACGTGCTGCTGGCCCGCGCCCGCTGGCTTCGCGAAACCACCGGCGCGAAGAACCTGACGATGGCCGGCGGCGTCGCGCTGAATTGCGTGGCCAACGGCCGGCTCGCCCGTGAAGCCGGTTTCGACAATGTCTGGATCCAGCCGGCGACCGGCGATGACGGCATTGCGATCGGCTGCGCCTATTATGGCTGGCTCGAAATCCTGAAGCAGCGCCGCGGCTTCGTCATGGAGCATTCCTATGTCGGCAAGCCCTACAGCGATCGGGATGTCGCCAAGGCGCTGGAGAAGTTTCTGGTGCGGATCCAGATCGAGGCGAAACGCAGCGACAATATCTGCCGCGACACCGCAAAGCTGCTCGCCGATCAGCGCGTGATCGGCTGGTTTCAGGGCGGCTCGGAATTCGGACCGCGGGCGCTCGGCAACCGCAGCCTGCTCGGCGATCCCCGCAAGCCCGAGATGAAGGACATCCTCAACAGCCGCGTCAAGCACCGGCAGGCGTTCCGCCCGTTCGCGCCGATCGTGCTGGCCGAGCGGATGAAGGAGATCTTCGAGGGCGACGAGGATTCGCCGTTCATGCTGATCGCCAAGCCGGTTCGCCCGGAATGGCGCGACAAGATTCCGGCGATCGTGCATGTCGACGGCACCGCGCGCGTTCAGACCGTGCGCGAGGAGACCAATCCGATGCTCTATCGGCTGCTGAAGGAGTTCGACGCGCTGACCGGCGTTCCCGTGCTGATCAACACGTCCTTCAACATCAAGGGCGAACCGATCGTGGAGACGCCGCGCGACGCCGTGGCCTGCTTCCTGACCACCGGGGTCGACCATCTGATCATGCACGACACGGTGGTGTCGAAGACCGCCATGCACAAGATCGTCGCGCCGCTGGTCAATACCTATACCGACGTGGCGACACTGGTGTCATCGAGCACGCAGGCGGCCTGAACGGCCGCCTCCCAGGGGCGTTCGGACCCCGCCTTGATCAGGCTGGCCTTGATCAGGCGGCCTTGGGCGCCGCCGGCTTCGGCAGCGGCTTGTCCTGCCGCTTCGACCAGGAGATGTAATAGGCGACGATGGTCATGATCGCGATGCCGGTGACGCTGACGAAGATCTGCGCGAACAGCGAACCCGAGCTCATCGACAGTTCGAAGTGTCCGACGAACGACAGGAACACGCCGACGCAGAACACGGCGAGCGACTGCTGACCGCAGACGATCAGGGGATCGAACACCTTCCATTCCAGAGCCGGCCCAGTCCTTCGGCACGAAGCGGATCACCATGATCACGATCACCACGAAGTGCAGGAAGCGATAGGGCGCCAGATTGGTCTTGTCGTTCGGATTGAAGGTCGAATAGAGCCAGTGCGGGAACATGTGCCCGAAGTCCGGAAACTTGCCGGCCATCGTCATGACCAGGCCAAGCAGCAGATAGGCGATGCAGAACCACAGCGTGGCCGGGTGGTTGATGATCGCCATCGACTTGCGCGCGCCGCCGAGCGCGCACCATGAGCCGAACACGAACAGCACCTGCCAGCAGAACGGATTGAAGTACCAGGTTCCGCCGGGATAGGCCGGCAGGTTCCAGCCGGTCTGCCGCGACACCAGCCACAGCACGATCGAGGCGATCATGGTCCAGTTGGGCTGGCGCAGCATCATCCACAGCACCGGCGGGAACAGCCCCATCAGCACGATGTAGAGCGGCAGCACGTCGAGATTGACCGGCTTGAACTTCAGGAACAGGCCCTGCCGCAGCGTCTCGGTCGCGTTGTCGACCAGGCCGACGACGTTGAACTCGTTGACCAGTTCGGAATCGCCGAAGCGCAGCGCCAGATAGCTGATCGAGGCGATGTAGATCACGAACAGGATGATATGGGCGACGTAGAGCTGCCAGACGCGCTTGGTCAGCCGGGTGGCGCCGACGATGAAGCCGCGGTCCAGCATCATCCGGGCGTAGACGAAGGAGGCGGTATAGCCGGAGATGAAAACGAACAGGTCGGCGGCGTCGCTGAAGCCGTAATTGCGGGTGGTGATCCAGTTCACGACATTGTCGGGAATGTGATCCAGATAGATCGCCCAGTTCGCGACCCCGCGAAACAGGTCGAGCCGGAGGTCGCGTCCTTTTTCGGGCAGGGTGGCGTTGATTTTCATGGGTGCCGCTTCGAAGTGATGCTTTCGGGAAGATCGCGCCGCGAGATCGGGCCGCAGGGCGACCGAAGATTGTCACAGTGCAGCATAATGACTATACCGGTCCGGAAATGGTACATCGGGGTTATGGAATCACCGATCAATTCCCTGAAAGGTGTCTCTATACTATCCCAGCCGTTTCCGCCAAATGTCCCGTCAAAACGTCGCAGTCGCATATCTCCAGGGGTCCCACCATCCATGACCGCACGCATTTTTAAGCCCGCCAAAAACGCGATGCAATCGGGCAGGGCCAAGACCCGGGAATGGCAGCTCGATTACGAGCCCGAGCAGCCCCGGGCGATCGAACCCTTGATGGGCTGGACCTCGTCCGGCGACATGAAGCAGCAGCTCACGCTGCACTTCGACACCAGGGAAGACGCGGTGGCCTATTGCGAGCGCAAGGGCATTGCCTACCAGGTGATCGAGCCGAAGGATTCGAAGCAGCGGCAGGTCGCCTATGCCGACAATTTCGCGTTCCGGCGCGGCGAACCCTGGACGCACTAAGAATTCGGACCCACTAGGTACCGTTTGCGGGCGGCGCCCCCGGTATCGGCAACGGCGCATCCTTGGCGACGCCGAGCACCGGCATACTTCTGATGGTTCGGACCTCGGGCATGGCAGCAAACTGCCGGAGCTGCTGATGCATCCCCTCGACATCGGCTGCTACGCATTTGAGTAGAAAGTCCGCTTCTCCCGAGAGGCGCCAGCTCTGCAGGACGAGCGGCAAGGCCGCAATCGAGGCTTCGAACGCTTCCAGCGTCGCCTTGGCCTGGCTCGCCAGCTGGATCGATACGAACGACACCACCTCAAAGCCGAGGACCTTCTCGTCGATCGTGGCGCGGATCGCCGTGATGACGCCGCGGGCGCGCAGCGACCGCACCCGGCGCAGGCAAGGGGGGAGCGACAGGCCGACGCGACTGGCCAGTTCGTTGATCCGGATGCGTCCATCCCTCTGAAGCTCGGACAAGATTTTCCGGTCGATGTCGTCGAGCGGCTGATGTTCCGTCATCGGGCGGCTGCCACTAAACCGCGGCCACCCGCCGCGCCGGCTTGCGGGGGCTTCGGGCAGGGGAGGTGGCGGCCTGTGGGGAAACGCCCGACAGCACCAGCTTCTCGTGCGCGGCGATGATCGCCTCCTTGCTGAGGCGCCCGCCCGGGCGGTACCAGGCGCAGAGGCCGGTCAGAAGCGCCAGGATCGCAAACGTCGCCACCTGGACATCGACGATTTCGAACACGCCTTCGGCGACGCCCTCGGCGAGAATTCCCGCCAGCCGCGCCTCATAGGCGCCGCGCAGCGTCACGATCGCCTCGTAGTTCTTCGGCTCCAGGCTGCGCAGCTCGGAATTGGCGATGAAGACCTCGCGCTTGCGGCTCATGTGGTAGGTGACGTGGAAGGCGACGAAGGCGCGCAGCTTCTCCTCCGGGCCCTGCTTGCCCTCGAGCGCGCGATCGAGCTGGCGAAGCAGCTCGTTGACGTGGTCCTGGACCAGGTCGAACAGCAATTCCTGCTTGGTGCTGATATGGTTGTAGAGCGAGCCGACCTGGATACCGACCTCGGCGGCGAGGTCGCGCAGGCTCATCGCGGCATAGCCATGTTCGAAGATCAGGCGCAGCCCCGCCTGGCGGATCGCTTCCAGCGTCTTCGGGCCGTGTGAGCCGATCGTGCGTGCCATCCGATTTTCCTGGGTAGTTTCCCGATAAAAAGCGTTCTACCGACGGCAATGAAACATACAAGCGATCGTATGTTTATTGCACGAGATGGCAGGAATTTCAATAGCATAGCGCGCAATCCGGTCGACGTTACCTGATCTACGGTAGCCCCTTGCGGGTCGAATTAAAAAAACGTATGATCGTTTTTAATTTTGGATTGTCGGCAACCCGACATTTCAAACGGGAGGGTTGCGCTAGACTGCGGCCCAATGACACCATGACCCCAGCCGCAATGCCGGATTGCGGCGCACCAGAACCTGCCGAGAGGCCATGCCGCTTCATTCCACGATCGATCCCGCATCCGCCGACTTTGCCCGCAACGCCGAGGTGATGCGCGGCCTCGTCGCCGAGCTTCGCGACAAACTCAAGGTGGTCGCCGGCGGTGGCGGCGAAACTTCGCGCGCGCGCCATACGTCGCGCGGAAAGATGCTGGCGCGCCAGCGCGTCGACCTGCTGGTCGATCCCGGCACCGCGTTCCTGGAACTGTCGCCGCTGGCCGCCCACGGCCTCTATGGCGGCGACGTCCATTCCGCCAGCGTCATCACCGGCGTCGGGCGGATCTCGGGCCGCGAATGCGTCATCGTCGCCAACGACGCCACCATCAAGGGCGGCACCTACTATCCGATGACGGTGAAGAAGCATCTGCGCGCGCAGGACATCGCGCGGCAGAACAATCTGCCCTGCGTCTACATGGTCGATTCCGGCGGCGCGTTCCTGCCGATGCAGGACGAGATCTTTCCCGACGAGCGGCATTTCGGCCGCATCTTCTACAACCAGGCGCAGATGTCGGCGCAGGGCATTCCGCAGATCGCCATCGTGATGGGCTCCTGCACCGCCGGCGGCGCCTATGTGCCGGCGATGTCGGACGAGAGCATCATCGTGCGCAATCAGGGCACGATCTTCCTCGGCGGCCCGCCGCTGGTGAAGGCGGCGACCGGCGAGGTGGTCACCGCCGAAGAACTCGGCGGCGCCGACGTGCATTCGCGGCAGTCCGGCGTCACCGACCATTACGCGCAGAACGACGCCCACGCGATCGGGATTGCCCGGCGCATCGTCGCCACCCTGAAGCCGCCGGTCCGCGCCGCGCTCAACATGCGCGAACCGCGCGAGCCGCTGTTTCCGGCGGAGGAAATCTACGGCGTGGTCTCCGCCGACGGCCGCAAGCCGTTCGACGTCCATGACATCATCGCGCGGCTGGTCGACGGTTCCGAGTTCGACGAGTTCAAGAAGCTGTACGGCCAGACGCTGATCTGCGGCTTCGCCCATATCTGGGGCTATCCGGTCGGCATCATCGCCAACAACGGCATCCTGTTCAGCGAGAGTTCGCTGAAGGGCGCGCATTTCATCGAGCTGTGCTGCCAGCGCAATATCCCGCTGGTGTTCCTGCAGAACATCACCGGCTTCATGGTCGGCAAGAAATACGAGGCCGGCGGCATCGCGCGCGACGGCGCCAAGCTGGTGACGGCGGTGGCGACCGCCGGCGTGCCGAAATTCACCGTCGTGATCGGCGGCTCCTACGGCGCCGGCAATTACGGCATGTCCGGCCGCGCCTACAGCCCGCGCTTCCTGTGGATGTGGCCGAACGCCCGCATCTCCGTGATGGGCGGCGAGCAGGCCTCGATGGTGCTGGCCCAGGTGCGGCGCGACGGTATCGAGGCCAAGGGCGACACCTGGTCGGCCGAAGAGGACGAGAAGTTTCGTGCGCCGATCCGCGCCCAGTATGAGAGCCAGGGCAGTCCCTATTACGCCACCGCGCGGCTGTGGGATGACGGCGTGATCGATCCCGCCGATACGCGGCTGGTGCTCGGCCTTGGGCTGTCGGCGGCGGCGAATGCGCCGATCGAGCCGACGAAATTCGGCCTGTTCAGGATGTGATGCAGGCTGATGATGGATCGCTCGAAACTATACCGGCGTTTTCGCACGCTCCTGATCGCCAACCGCGGCGAGATCGCCTGCCGCGTGATCCGCTCCGCGCGCGCCATGGGGCTGCGCACGGTCGCGGTCTATTCCGAGGCCGACCGCGACGCCATGCATGTCGCCATGGCCGATGAAGCCGTGCTGCTCGGACCGGCGCGGGCGCGCGACAGCTATCTCAACATCGAGCGCGTCATCGAGGCGGCGCGCAAGACCGGCGCGGAGGCCGTGCATCCCGGCTACGGCTTCCTGTCGGAAAATGCCGAATTCGCGCAGGCCTGCCTCGATGCCGGTCTCGTGTTCGTCGGCCCGACCGCCGCCATGATGACGGCGATGGGCTCGAAGTCCGGCTCCAAGGCGCTGATGGAAAAGGCCGGCGTGCCGCTGGTGCCCGGCTATCACGGCGAGGCCCAGGACGAGGCGACGCTGGCCAAGGCCGCCGACAAGATCGGCTTCCCGGTGCTGGTCAAGGCGTCCGCCGGCGGCGGCGGGCGCGGCATGCGCGTGGTGAATTCGGCCGGCGAACTTGCCGCCGCCATCGTCAGCGCCAAGCGCGAGGCCAAGGCGGCGTTCGGCGACGACCGCATGCTGATCGAGAAATTCGTCCACAATCCGCGCCACATCGAGGTGCAGATCATCGGCGACAGCCACGGCAATCTGCTGTCGCTGTTCGAGCGCGAATGCACGCTGCAGCGGCGGCATCAGAAGGTGATCGAGGAAGCGCCGTCGCCGACGCTTGACGCGACGCAGCGCGAGGCGGTCTGCGCCGCCGCGCGCAAGGCGGCCGGTGCGGTCAATTATGTCGGCGCCGGCACCATCGAATTCGTCTCCGACGGCAAGGACGTGTTCTTCATCGAGATGAACACGCGCCTGCAGGTCGAGCATCCCGTGACCGAACTGATCACCGGCATCGATCTGGTGGAATGGCAGTTGCGGGTGGCGTTCGGCGAAAAGCTGCCGCTGACGCAGGACGAGATCAAACTGAACGGCCACGCCATCGAGGCGCGGGTCTATGCGGAGAACCCGCAGAAGAATTTCATGCCCTCGGTCGGCCGGATCAAGACCTGGCGCACGCCGGAGGCGGTCGACGGCCTGCGGATCGATGCCGGCTATCGCGCCGGCGATGCGGTCTCGCCCTATTACGACGCCATGCTGGCCAAGGTGATCGCCTGGGCGCCGACCCGCGAGGCGGCGATCGACCGGCTCAACCGCGGGCTGGAAGAAACCGACGTTCGCGGCATCGTCACCAACATTCCGTTCCTGTCGGCGCTGGTGACGCATCCGCAAGTGCGCGCCAACACGATCGACACCGGCTTCATCGAGCGCGAGCTGAAGGGCCTGACGGAACCGTCGCACGCCCTCGGCGATCTCGAACTTTGCGCGGCGGTGGCGGCCATCCTCGTCGAGGAACGGCAGGCCGCGCCGGCGAAGCGCATTCGCCGTGGCAGACCTTTGGCTGGCAGCCGGTCGGCCGGCGGCAGCGCGTGTTTGCGTTCCGCCAGGGCCAGGGCGCCGAGCAGAAGGTGACGCTGAACTATGGCAACGGCCCGTCGACGCTGTCGATCGGCGAGCGCGAATTCGCCTTCACGACCGCCGCCGCCGAGGATGGCGGCTTCGATCTGACGCTCGACGGGATGAAATCCCACGTCGTCGCCGTCATCGAGGGCCATGAACTCTATCTGCGCACCCGCAACGGCCGCTTCGACCTGCATTGGGTCGATCCGTTCGGCGGCGAGACCGAGGAGCAGGTCGGCGAGGACAAGATCGTGGCGCCGCTGCCGGGCACCGTGGTGGCGTTGCTGGCCGAGGAGGGCGCGACGCTGGAGAAGGGCGCGGCGATCCTGACGCTCGAAGTCATGAAGATGGAGCAGACGCTGCGCGCGCCCTATGCGGGCGTGCTGAAGAAGATCAAATGCAAGGTCGGCGATATCGTCGGCGAGGGCGTCGAACTCGCCGAAGTCGAGCCGGCCGCTTCGTGAGGCCGCATGAGCGACACCGTCCGCATCGTCGAGGTCGGCCCGCGCGACGGCCTGCAGAACGAGAAGACCCCGATCAGCGTCGCCGACCGCATCGCCTTCATCGAGGCGCTGATCGGCGCCGGACTGCACACCGTCGAGGTCGGCGCCTTCGTGTCGCCGAAGGCGATCCCGCAGATGGTCGGTTCCGACCAGGTGCTGCGCGGCGTCAGCCATCTCGCGGGCGCCGAATTCCACGTGCTGGTGCCGAACGAGAAGGGCTATGAGGCCTCGCAGGCCGCCGGCGCCAAGGTGATCGCGGTGTTCGCCTCGGCCTCGGAAGGATTTTCGCGCGCCAATATCAATTGCTCGGTCGCGGAATCGATCGAGCGCTTCAAGCCGGTGCTGGCCCGCGCCAAGGCCGATGGCATCAAGGTGCGCGGCTACATCTCCTGCGTGCTCGGCTGTCCCTTTGACGGCGAGGTCAAGCCGCAGGCCGTCGTCGATGTCGCCAAAACGCTGTGGGATCTCGGCTGCTACGAGATCTCGCTCGGCGACACCATCGGCGTCGGCACGCCTCTGAAGGCGCGGCAACTGCTGCGCGCGGTGGCCGGCAGCGTGCCGATGGAAAAGCTCGCGATGCATTTCCACGACACCTACGGCCAGGCGCTGGCCAATCTCTATGCCGGAATGGAGGAGGGCGCCCGCGTGATCGATTCCGCCGCCGGCGGCCTCGGCGGCTGCCCCTACGCGCCCGGCGCCACCGGCAATGTCGCGACCGAGGACGTGGTCTACATGCTCGAGGGCATGGGGATCAGGACCGGCGTCGATATGCCAAAGCTGGTCGCGGCGACCAATGAGGTCAGCAAGCTGATCGGGCGACCGCCGGTCAGCCGGGTCGCGTCGGCGTTGAATGCGAAAGCGCGAATGGCGAGTGGCGAATAGCGAATGGAAAGTAGCCTATTCGCTACTCGCCATTCACTATTCGCCCACTTCACCGTCCCCCGTCCGGCCCCATCACCAGATCGGGCAGGCCGGTCGAAATCTCCGGGAAGAAGCACAGCAGCAGCACCGCCACCATCATCAGCAGCACGAACGGCAGCGTGCCCCAGATCACCTCGCTCAGGGGAATATCGGGCGCGACGTTGCGGATGACGAAGATGTTCAGCCCGACCGGCGGGTGGATCAGCCCCATCTCCATCACGATGGTCATGACGACGCCGAACCAGATGATGTCGAAATTGGCGGCGCGCAGCGGCGGCAGGATGATCGGCGCGGTCATCAGGATGATCGACACCGGCGGCAGGAAGAAGCCGAGCACGACCACCATGACCAGGATCGCGAACAGCAATTCCCAGCGCGGCAGATGCATGGCGACGATGGCTTCGGCCGCCGATTGCGAGATGTGCAGATAGCTCATCACATAGGAATAGAGCAGCGACATGCCGATGATCATCATCAGCATGGTGGAATCGCGGATGGTCGATTTCAGGATCGGCGCCAGGTCGCTCGGCCGCCAGACGCTGTAGATCGCGGCGATCAGCACCAGCGCCAGCAGCCCGCCGAGGCCCGCGGTCTCCGACGGCGTGGCGTAGCCGCCATAGAGCGCGATCATGACGCCGGTCAGCAGCAGCACGAAGGGCAGGACGCGCGGCAGCACGTTGAAGCGCTCGGCCATGGTGAAATCGTCGCGCTTGAGGATCGCCGCATCCGCGCCGGTTGCGTCGTACAGCGCCTTCGCCGCGGCATATTCCTTGCGGAAGCGGAACACCGCGTAGATGCCGAACAGCGTCACCAGCAGCAGCCCGGGTCCGATGCCGGCGAGGAACAGCCGGCCGAGCGATTTTTCCGCGGCGACCGCAAACAGGATCATGGTGATCGAGGGCGGCAGCAGGATGCCGAGCGTGCCGCCGGCGGCGATGATGCCGGCGGCAAAGCCGCCGGAATAGCCGCGCTTGCGCATTTCGGGAATGCCGGCCGAGCCGATCGCCGAACAGGTCGCCGGCGAGGAGCCCGCCATCGCCGCGAACAGCGCGCAGGCGAACACGTTGGCGACGCCGAGCCCGCCGGGCACGCGATGCAGCCAGGCATGCAGCGCCGAATAGAGATCCTGGCCGGCGCGGGACTTGCCGATCGCGGCGCCCTTGAGGATGAACAGCGGGATCGACAGCAGCGTGATCGAGGCCATTTCCTCGTAGACGTTCTGCGTCACGGTATCGAGCGAGGCCGCCGGCATGTAGATCGCCATGAACACGACGGCGACGGCGCCGAGCGCAAACGCGATCGGCATGCCCGAGAACATCGCAAACAGGGTCGCGAGACCGTAGCTGATGCCAATTCCGAGAACGGTCATCGGCGCGCCGCTCCGGCGAGAGGGATCATGATCTGCAGCAGGATCTGCACGCACAGCAGCGTCATGCCGGACGCCATCAGCACATAGGGGATCGCGAGCGGCGGCGACCACATCGAGTTCGAGACCTGGCCGTCGACCCAGGCCTCATGCGCCAGCGTCCAGGATTTCCAGGCGAAGAAGGCGCAGAACAGCAGGCTTGCGACATCGACCAGCCACAGCCGGATGCGGTTGGCGAGCGGCGACATCAGGCCGACAAAGGCCTCGATGCCGATATGGCCGCGCTGGCCCTGCACATAGGCCGCCGTCATGAAGGTGGCGCCGACCAGCAGAAACACCGCCGCCTCGTCCTGCCAGTAGTTGGGGCTGTGGAACAGGGCGCGGCCGAGCACGCTGTAGCTCAGGATCACGCAGGCCGCGATCAGCGCGATCGACGGCGAAGACGACGATGATGTTGTTGCAGAACGCCAGCGCACGGCCAAGCCCCGCCACGAGCGCGTTGCCCGTGGCGGGATCGGTGCGGTCAATTTGATCCGGAAGCGGACCATGCATCATGCGGAGACGTCGCTCGCGAGCTTCAGCAGATTGGCTGACGTCGCCGTCTTAGCACTATAGTCCTTCCAGGCGGTATCGCGCGCAATGTCGCGCCACTTGCCGACGGTCGCCGCATCGAGCGCGCTGACCTTGGCGCCGGCCTTCTCATAGACCTTGGCGACCTCGATATCGTCGTCCTGCGCGCCCTTCTTGCCGAAGGCTTCCAGTTCGGTGCCGACCGCCAGGATGATGTCCTGCTGGTTCTTCGGCAGCTTGTCGAAGATCGCCTTCGACATCATCAGCGGCTCCAGCATGAACCAGTAGGAGGCGCCGGCGCCCGAGGTCAGCGATTTCGCGACTTCCTCGAGGCGGAACGAGATCAGGCTGGTGGAGGAGGTGATGCCGGCGTCGCAGGCGCCGGTCTGCATCGCCGCATAGAGTTCGTTCGACGGCACCGACAGCACGGCGGCGCCCGCGGTCTGCAGCACCATGTCCATCTCGCGCGAGCCGCCGCGGACCTTGAGGCCCTTGGCGTCTTCGGGCGCGACGATCGGCTTGGAGCGGCTGGCGACGCCGCCGGCCTGCCAGACCCAGGTCAGAAGGATGATGCCCTTGTCGGCCAGGAAAGTCGGTCAGCGCCTTGCCGACCGGCTCCTTCTTCCAGCGCAGGCCCTGGTCGTAGGTCGAGACCAGGCCCGGCATCAGGCCGATATTGGTTTCCGGCAATTCGCCGCCGGCATAGGGCAGGGGATAGAGGCTGATATCGAGCGCGCCTTTGCGCATCGCCGAGAATTGCGCGTTGGTCTTGATCAGCGAGGAGTTCGGATAGATTTCGGCGGCGATTTCGCCGCCGCTGCGTTTGGCGACTTCCTGGGCGAACATCCGGCACAGGCGGTCGCGGAAATCGCCCTTGTCGATGGTGCCGCCGGGAAACTGGTGCGAGATTTTCAGCGTCGTTGCGGCGTGGGCGGTGCCGGTGCCGAAGCGCAGGATGGCGGGCGCGGCAAGCGCGGATGCGAGGACGTGGCGGCGTGTGAGCATGGTTTCTCCCCTGAAATTCTGTTCTTGATCGGCGCGTTCAAGGCCGGCGTTGAGCGCAGTCTAGCCGGTCTTCGCGCGAAGTTTCTCTCATCTGATAGTTCGAGGCCGTGCGTCGGCGGCAAGTGCTGTTTGCAGTCCCGGCATTGCTGCAGTGCACACTCGGAGCGGGAAGGCTTCGCAGAAGACTCCGTCAACAATGCGTCGAACCGCGTGTTGCGATCGGATCGGCGGTCACCGCCACCCGGCCGGCTTCAACTATCCGTTATGCCCGTAACAATGCGCATTGCCGTTGCGTCGTTGGGAGAGCGGCAGACGTCGCTTCAGAAAATCGATCCAACAAGGATGACCAACCCATGACCATCACGACCCGTATCGGCCTCGGCGTTTCTGCCGCCGTTCTTTCGCTCAGCCTCGCGCTCGCGCCTGCCGCCTTCGCCCAGGACAAGATGGGCAAGGACGACGGCATGAAGAAGGACGCCATGTCCAAGGATGCCATGAAGAAGGACGATGGCATGATGAAGAAGGACGATGCGATGAAGAAGGACGACGGGATGACGAAGGACGGCATGAAAAAAGACGACGGCATGAAGAAGAACTAAGCCGTCGTTTTCGTCTTCGCGCAGGCTCGCCTCACGCGGAGGCGGGCCTGCGATTGATTTTGCAGCGACCGAACGCCGCGCGGCGACCTGCGTTACTTCTTCTTGCCTTTGCCGCCCTTGCGGGCGGCGTAGCGCGCATCGCGCTTGGCCTTGGCTTCGGCCTCGAGCGCCACCTGCCGGGCGGCCTCTTCTTCCTTTTCGCGGGCGAGCTGGGCGGCGGCTGCCGCCGCGGCTTCCGCTTCGCGCGCCTTCTGCTCGGCCTTGGCGGCCTCGCGGGCCTCCCTGGCCTTGGCGCGGGCGGCAGCCTGCGCCTCGCGCTCGGCCTGGCGCTGCTTGACCTCGGGATCGTCGGGCCCGGCTGGGCCTTGAACTTGTTCAGGATGTTCTGCCGTCGCCTGCTGCGCCGCCTTCTGGCGGTCTGCGAAGCTGGGTTCCTTGAATCCACTCATAAAAGGGGCCTTGTCGCTTTCATTTTTGGTTGTGAGACGCGGGATTGGGCGGTTTGGCGCTTCTGTTAAGTGAACCGGCGACAGAATACCAGCGTCGAAGAGGGGCAAACAGGGAGATTTCCGTGAACGGCAAATGGCCCAAAGTGATGCTGATGAGCGCGGCGACGGCGGCCTGGCTGGTCTACGACATGGCAACCGCCACCGAAGTCCCACGGCAGGCGGTTGCGATCCTGCAATATTGCCTGCTGGCAGCCGCGCTGATCGGGCTGGTCGGCTCGCTGGTGATGGCCGCCTCGGAGAAATGACGGCAAACGCCCGAGCTTGCCGTTCCGGTTCCTTCCGGCCAACCGCTCAGTCGGGCCTGAAATTGTCGCGGCGCCCGCCCGGTCCGAGGATCTTGGCGACCGTCACCGCCGTCATCGCCACGCGATCGGACGTCCGCTGGGCTTCGAGCCTGTCCCGCGCGCCCTCCTTGATCATGAGATCGATGAGTTCGAGCCGCTTGGTATCGTCGATCGCTTCCGCCAGCAGCTTCTGGTAACGATGATAGTCGTAGCCCGCATTCCTGCTTACTCATGGCACGCCCCGCACACGCGCTTGTCCCGAAACGACGAGTGTCGATCAACGTCCGCGCGCGCGCAACGGATTTGCGGGCGATCATGTCGCGTGCCGCGCATCTTATCCTGCGAGTGTTGCAGAATTGATCCGCCGATTTCGCCCGGGAACGGCGCCGGCGCGACAATAATGGCCGGTAACATTGTGACTGTGTTCACAAGGGGCAGGGCGGGGCGATCCTATGTTGAGGGCCTGAAAGGAGTGATCGCCATGACCCGCAATTGGTGGACCGCCAAGGAACCTCGTTTTCGTCGCTGCGATCGTGTCGCTGGCCTGCGTCGCGGCGCTTGTCGGGATCGGCCTGACCTATCCGGAGCCGGTCTCCAGCGCAGCACTGGGGCCGGACTGGCAATGCAGCCGGCTGGCGTTGGTCTGGACCACGTGCACGCGGCTGACGCGCGCGCGGGCAACTTCGGCACGTGCGGGGGAACGCCCGGTCAGGGAACCCTCATGTGCGCAACGGCGCACCTAGCGCGCACGCGTTGCATTCTCGGGGATCGACCCGCTTCGCCAAGATGCTATGCAGAACGTTCCGGAGACTGAAGGAGTCCGTTGGATGGCGCCCCCAGCAAGGCGTGTTGCAGTTGTCGGGCTTGGTTCGATCGGGACCAGGGTTGCGACAGCCCTGGACCAGGGCATCGACGGGTTGGTGCTGTCTGCGATCTCGATCCAGGACCCGGCCAAGCACCGGGGATTTCTGGCCGGATTGCAGCGGCCACCGCCGATTTTGCCGATCGACGGCCTCTGTGACGTCGCCGACATCGTGATCGAGTGCGCGCCTGCCAGACTGGTGCGATCGATCGTCGCCCCGTTCGTGAGCCGTGGAAAAATCGCAATCGTGCTCAGCGCCGGCGCGCTGCTCGAAAACGAGGATCTGATCGAGCTGGCCAAGCGAAACGGCGGCCAGATCGTGGTGCCGACCGGCGCTCTGATCGGCCTCGATGCCGTGACCGCTGCCGCGGAAGGCAACATCCAGTCGGTGCGAATGGTCACGCGAAAACCCGTGAATGGACTCGCCGGTGCGCCGTACCTGGTTGAGAACAATATCGACATCGCCGATATCGTCGAACCCTTGATGATATTCGAGGGCACGGCGCGTGACGCCGCAAAAGGCTTTCCGGCCAATCTCAACGTTGCCGTCGCACTTTCACTGGCCGGTCTCGGGCCGGACCGGACCATGCTGCAGATCTGGGCCGATCCGACCGTGACGCGCAACGTGCATCGCGTCGAGGTCGAATCCGATTCCGCGCGGTTCTCGATGTCGATCGAGAACATTCCGTCGGAAAATCCCAAGACCGGCCGCATCACCGCGCTCTCGGTGATTGCCTATCTGCGCAAGCAGGGTGCCGCGCTCTGTGTCGGAACCTGAGCTCTGTCGTCAAATCTGTGCGCGCCCTCACGGAGCGGATGCCTCGCCTGCGCAATACCAGCTGCTGCGATCGGCTTTGCAACAGGAGAGCGACATGGCCAGGAGACGCGAAATCAATATGCTTTCGGATCAGATCAATCTGGTTTCGGACGATGCGCTCGACGCCGTGTCCGGCGGAAGAATTCGGTGGATCGATATCCACATGCCCTACAAGGATTTTATCAAATGGCCGGGTGGCGATCCTTCGCCGACCAGGGTGGCCTAAATGGCAGCGGCCGTCAGAGCGGAGCGCGATCCGAGGGAAGCATGGTTGGGGGTGTACTAGCGACCGGTCGATTGCCGCAATCGGGCCGGGTCAAAGGGCCTTGGATCGATGCTCCGCGCCCGGCCATCAGCGATGAGCTCGGCCATAACTTCCCCGGTCGCCGGGGCGTTGAGGATGCCCCAGACGCTATGGCCGGTTGCGACGTAGGCGCCGCCGATCTGCGGCACCTTGCCGATCAACGGCAGGCCGTCCTGGGTGAAGGGACGGAAGCACGCTTGCGCCGCGATAACCCTGTCTGGGCGCAGCGCCGGTGATATGCGTTCAGCGATAGCCTTGAGGCGTTCGACCTCGATCGGTTCAGGCGAGACCGCTGCAGGGTCGAGCGGAAGCGGGGGCTCGTCGCCGAAGGCCGTGATGAGAGTGTTGCCGTTGGCCCTCGGAAACACTTCCACGGTCAGGACGCCGCCGGCATCCTGATGATACTCGAGGAAAAGCGCATCGGCCGGGAGGTCCAGCCCGGTTTGGTAGACCAGGCTCGGGCTTCTCCGCCCATACACGGCGGGCAGAACCATCCACGCGGCCGCCATGACTGACCAGGGCCCCATGGCTATCACAACAGCGTCCGCCTCGATGAGGTCGTGATCGACCTCAACGCCTGTCGCGGTCGATCCATCCGCCGTCCGGACGATGCCGGTGACGCGCCCGTGGCGCAATTCGGTACCGTTGCTTCGGGCGGCGTTCATCATGGCATTGGTGAAGGCGTGAGGGTGAACGATTGCGGTCGTATCTGTCGAGCTGAGTTGAGCTTCGATGACGACGCCTTCAGAGAGCCAGTCGAGCCTGGCTGGCAAGTGACGGCGTGAGTCGCGTTCGGGAACGACAACACCGCTATAGGCCGTCATGCGGCGGTAGCCCCAATCGCCCATGATCTCACCGGGAAGGGCGGCATGCAGTTCGAAACTTCGCCGGGCCAACGCATCAAGCGGGCTGCCCGCGCACCAGTCGAGGGCAAGGAAGCCTCCCGCCTTGCCGGATGCCGCAGCGGCAACCTCAGTTCGCTCCACGACAATCACATCGATCCCGCGCTGACTGAGGAAATAGGCGGTGCAGGCTCCGATCACACCCCCACCGCAGATCACGACACGCATGGCTTCTCCAAAAGCGGCGCCGTCGACACCTTCGCATTCGTCCAGGACATCAAACGGCATCTGCCGGCACAAAACAGCTGATGATGATGCTGCCCCGGTGATGCACGTACCAGACCACGGCCTGACCGACCGGATTGCCCCGGTCGCGGATGATGGCCCGCTCGGGCACTTGCATCCATTGGCCTTCGATTGGGACCCAATAAGCGCCCTGACGAAAATCATATTCGGTGCGGTGACCATCGGAGACGTCGCAGCAGGGCACGCCGTTCGGCGCCGTCACGCCCTTGAACCAGGCCCGGATGTCAGGTGGGACGTTGTCATATTGTCCGCTGTCGAAGGCGAGCGCCGCGCCGGTCAGCGTAGAGACGCACGCCAGCAGGGCGACCTGCGCGAGCCTTCGCATCCGATCCTCCACCGCTTTTATTTCGTGTTCTTGCCCGCTTTGGGTGAGCACGATTCGTATTGACGCGATTAAGCCTGAGCTCTGCCGTGCTTGCACGCTCAAAAATTGAGCGTTTCGCGGCGCTGGGAATGATGTTGCGCAAAATCAGCGCCTCGTTTCTCCAGGCAATCAGACAGAAATCTAGCGGTACATTTTCATGGTCGATGTCGGTTCGCGTTGGTCGCAATTGCCGCAGCCGCAGTGCGGTTCTCTACGCCGAGCTTTGCGTAGATTTGCTCCAGATGTTTGTCTACCGTTCTCGGGCTTAGCCCCAAAATCTGCGCGATGTCGCGGTTGGTCTTTCCCTTCGACAGCCACGACAGAACTTCGCCCTCGCGTGTCGTTAGCCCGAGTTCGCTGGAGAACTCCGCCGGCGTATCGGCGCCGGAATCCTTGGCCAGACGCAGCAGAAACTCGTTCGGGCCGAGCTTGCCCATAAACTGCAGCCGGAGCTGCTCATTGCCGGGAAACGCCACCGTGGCAAAGGCCTTCGATCCGGCCTTGCCCTTCTGTGCCTGCGCCAGCCATTGTGGCATCGGATCCGGCAGCACGAAATCGTCGTCGGCATCAGCGGCCAGTGTGTCCGATAATAATTTCTGCGCCTGCGGCGTCGCCCACATGATCTTGCCGACGCTGTTCACCGCGAGCAGATAGCGGCCGGAGACGTCGAGGGCTGCGTGGGCGCTCTGCGTCAGCCGCGCGTTGGCGAGATGTACGCGGATCCGCGCCAGCATCTCTTCGATCGCGATCGGTTTTGTGACATAGTCGACGCCACCGGCCTCGAGGCCGCGGACGATGTGTTCGGTTTCCGCCAGACCAGTCATGAAGATGATCGGCACGTTGTCGAGGCCGGCGTCTCGCTTCAGCCGCTTGCAGGTCTCAAAACCGTCCATACCGGGCATGACGGCGTCGAGCAGCACGATGTCAGGCGTGATCTGATCGACGATCCGCATCGCCGAGGCGCCGTCCAGCGCAACCATGACGGTCATGCCGGCGCCGTCGAGCGCGTCGGTGAGCAGTCGCAGCGTCTCGGGGGAATCGTCGACGACGAGGGCGATGTCGCGTTTTTTGGG
Source organism: uncultured Alphaproteobacteria bacterium (assembly GCA_963802535.1). Lineage (GTDB taxonomy): Bacteria > Pseudomonadota > Alphaproteobacteria > Rhizobiales > Xanthobacteraceae > Bradyrhizobium. Next base: position 382,301 of record CAWDJI010000005.1, read on the forward strand.
TTCAGTGATCATAGCTGTGCAGCGTCTTTAGCGTCGCCATGTATTGATCGAGATCGAAGCGATCGATCAATGAGCGCATTTGTGTGACGAAATCGGCATGTTCAGGATGATCGTTGCCGATTTCGTCGAGCTTGACCTGGATGGCGCGGATGTAACCCAGTTGTCCGAGGCCGATCAGTTCCTCGACATGCCTGACCGACGGCCGCGAGCCGGTGTCCGGCCGCCAAATGGGAACTATGACCTGGTCCACCTCGTATTCCCACTCGATCTTGAGCAACTGGCGAATGGTCTCCAATAGCCGGGGAATATCGATCGGCTTCATCAGATAGCCGTCGTGGAACGGCTGCGCCAGCGGCGTGCCGTGGGCTTCGAGCGCGCTTGCCGACACCATCAGGATGCGGGCCTGGTGGTGGCCGGTCTTGCGCAAGGTCTCCGCCACCGTCCATCCGTCCATGCCGGCCATCGAGATATCCAGGAGAAACAGATCCGGCCGGCAATGCTGCGCGAGCGCCAGGCAGCCCGGACCATCGGGCGCGCTGAGCAGGATGAAGCCGAGCGGCGTCAACACTTCGCGCAGGAGATCGCGATGGGTCGGATCGTCGTCGGTGATCAGGATGGTCTTGCGCGGGCCGTGATAGCCGTAGATCGGGGCGCCGACCGGCGCGATCCGTGTCGGGTTGGTGACCTCAGAGAGCAGGATCTTCATGCGGAAATTGCTGCCGCTGCCGACTGTGCTGCTCACCTTGATATCGCCGCCCATGACGCCGGCGAGCAGCCGGCTGATGGTGAGGCCCAATCCCGTGCCGGTCTGCGGCTGCGAGACGCCGAGCGCGCCGCGTTCGAACGGCGCAAAGATGCGTTCGAGATCGCCGGCCTGGATGCCGGGGCCGGTATCGACCACCTCGAATTCGGCAACCGGACTGCGGTAATGCACCACGAACTGCACGCTGCCGGCCTGCGTGAACTTGATGGCGTTCGACAGCAGATTGATCAGGATCTGGCGCAGCCGCTTTTCGTCGGCATAGACCACGACGGGCAGCACCGCCGGCCGCTTGAACTGGAAGTCGATGCCCTTGGCAGCGGCCTGGAGGCGGAACATGCCGACCAGCTGATCGAGGAAATCGGAGAGGCGCACCTCGTCGCGCGACAGATAGAGGCGGCCGGCCTCGATCTTGGAAATATCCAGAATGCCGTCGATCAGCCCCGACAGATGATCGGCGCTGCGGCGGACCACTCGCACCTGGTCGCGCGGTTTGGTGTTGAGACTCAAATCCTGCTCCAGCAATTGCGCATAGCCGCTGATGGCGTTGAGCGGCGAGCGCAGCTCATGGCTTAAGCCGACCACGTAGCGGCTCTTGGCCAGATTGGCGGATTCGGCGACTTCCTTGGCGCGCTGCAATTCGGCGTCGGTTCGCTTGTGCGCGTCGATTTCCTGGATCAGCAGTGTGGTCTGCCGCCGCGTTTCCGCTTCCGCCGCACGGCGGCTCTGCTGCGCCAGCACGAACAGCCATGCCACCACGCCAATGATGATGGTGAGCGCAAAGAACACCTTCCACAGCACGTCGGACAGCTGGAGGTCGTCGACGGGAATCGTCGTCGATGTCTGCAGGTAAATCATGCCGAGCGTCAGCGCGACGAGCCCTGCGGATACCGCAAACACGCCGAGATAATGCCCGAGCTGCGAATTGATCCGGGCGTAGATCGGCGCAGGCAGCAATTTGCCGAGCGTATCCGACACCTGCGCCTGGATCCGCGCATGCGGCTTGCAGAGATCGTGGCAGCGCGCGTCCAGCGAGCAGCACAGCGAGCAGATCGGGCCGGCATAGGCCGGGCAGGAGGCCATATCCTCAGGCTCGAACGAATGCTCGCAGATACAGCACTGGATCGCTTCGAGGTTCTGCCAGCTCCGCTTCGGCTTGCGCGCGATGTAATATTTTCCGTCGGTGGCCCAGGCGATCAAAGGTGCCGTGACAAAGGCGACGGCGAGCGCGACGAACGCCGATAGCGCCTTGGGCGTCGGCCCGAACAGGCCGTAGAACGCGCTGATCGAAACAATCGTGGCGATCGTCATCGCGCCGACGCCGACCGGATTGATGTCGTAGAGATGGGCGCGCTTGAATTCGATCTGCTGCGGGCGCAGGCCGAGCGGCCTGTTGACGACGAGGTCGGCGACCAGAGCCCCAACCCAGGCAATTGCTACGTTGGAATAGAGCGCCAGCGTCTGCTCCAGCGCCTTGTAGACGCCGATCTCCATCAACAAGCAGCGCGACCAGCACGTTGAACACCAGCCAGACCACGCGGCCGGGATGGCTGTGGGTCAGGCGCGAGAAGAAATTCGACCAGGCGATCGAGCCGGCATAGGCGTTGGTGACGTTGATCTTGATCTGCGAGAGGATGACGAAGGTGCCGGTCAGCGCCAGTGCCAGGTCGGGCTGCGACAGCACATAGCGAAAAGCTTCGAGATACATGTGCGCAGGCTCGGCGGCGTGCTCGTAAGAGGCGCCGTGGCTGAGGGCGAAGTAGGCAAGGAACGATCCCGCAAACAGCTTGAGCGCGCCGAGGACGATCCAGCCGGGACCGGCGCTCAGCATCGCGATCCACCACGATGTCCGTGAGGTCCGCCGGTCGCGCGGCAGGAACCGCAGGAAGTCGACCTGCTCGCCAATCTGCGCCACCAGCGAAAACGCCACCGAGGCAGCCGTGCCGAACAGCATGAGGTCGAGTTGACCGCCGCCGTCACCATGCTCTCCGGCGAATTTTCGCCACTCCGCAAAGGAGTGCGGGTTGGCGTAGGCGATCGCCACAAATGGCAGGATGTGCAGGATGATCCAGAGCGGTTGCGTCCACAGCTGGAAGCGGCTGATCAGCGTGATGCCGTAGGTCACCAGGGGAATGATGACGACCGCGCTGATGAGATAGCCGATCGGGCGGGGGATGCCGAAGCACATCTCGAGCGCGGTGGCGAGAATGACCGCCTCGATGGCGAAGAAAATGAAGGTGAAGGAGGCGTAGATCAGCGACGTGATGGTAGAGCCGATATATCCAAAACCGGCGCCGCGGGTCAGGAGATCGATGTCGATGCCGCTTTTGGCGGCATGGTAGGCGATCGGCAGGCCGCAGCAGAAGATGATGACGCTGACCACGAGAATGGCGGCGGCCGCGTTGGTGGCGCCGTAATTGAGCGTAATGGTGCCGCCGATCGCTTCCAGCGCCAGAAACGAGCAGGCGCCGAGGGCGGTATTGGCGACGCGGGCAGCGGACCAGCGCCGAGCGCTCTTGGCCGTGAAGCGCAGCGCGTAGTCTTCCAGCGTCTGGTTGGCAACCCACTGGTTATATTGGCGCCTGACGCGGTCTATCCGCTGCCGCCCTGCCACTTTGCAACTCCTGACCTCAAACGGCGGACCTTCAAGCCTGACCCGCGTCAGCAAACTCGGTACCAAAATCTACGTCGCTATTTTGCGGTGCAATATACGCGATCTTGCGTATCTGTGCACTGCACAAAAGTGAGCAATCCTTGCCTGACCAATAAGCGTTCTCGAACCAAAAATGGGGTGCTCATGTCAGACGAAACAAAACGGGGCTTGCAGTCTCCGCTTCGCCGTAAACTGCTGATGGGAATGGCCGCATTGCCGGCAATTTCGATGCTTTCCCGCCCATCGTTCGGCGCGGGCCCCGCAACTTCTGCGGTCAACACCACGGGACTCGCGGTAACCGATACTGAGGTGACCTGCGGCATCCTGCATTCCGCCACCGGCACGATGGCGATCTCGGAAACCGGTTCGATCGAAGCCGAGAAGCTCGCCATCGAGCAGATCAACGCCATGGGTGGCATTCTCGGCCGCAAGATCAAGTTCATCCAGGAAGACGGCGCCAGCGACTGGCCGACCTTCGCCGAGAAGGCCAAGAAGCTGCTCGTCAACGACAAGGTCGCGGCCATCATGGGCTGCTGGACCTCCGCATCCCGCAAGGCGGTGCTGCCGGTGATGGAGCAATACAATGGCATGCTCTACTACCCGACCTTCTACGAAGGCCTCGAGCAGTCCAAGAACGTAATCTACACCGGCCAGGAAGCCACCCAGCAGATTCTTGCCGGCCTGAACTGGATCGCCAAGGAGAAGGGCGCAAAATCCTTTTTCTTCATCGGTTCGGACTACATCTGGCCGCGTACGTCGAACAAGATCGCGCGCAAGCACGTCGAGAACGTGCTCAAGGGCAAGGTGGTGGGCGAGGAGTACTACCCGCTCGGCAACACCCAGTTCAACTCGGTCATCAACAAGATCAAGCTGACCAAGCCCGACGTGATCTTCACCGACGTCGTCGGCGGTTCCAACGTCGCCTTCTACAAGCAGCTCAAGGCGGCCGGCATTGATTTGTCGAAGCAGGCGCTGCTGACGATCTCGGTCACCGAAGACGAAATCGACGGCATCGGCGGCGAGAACATCGCGGGCGCCTATGCCTGCATGAAATACTTCCAGTCGCTCGATAACCCCAACAACAAAGCCTTCGTTCCCGCCTTCCAGAAGATGTGGGGCGAGAAGACGGTGATCGGTGACGTCAGCCAGGCTGCCTATCTCGGGCCGTGGCTGTGGAAATTAACGGTCGAAAAGGCCGGAAGCTTCGACGTCGACAAGGTCGCGGCGGCCTCGCCGGGTGTCGAATTCAAGGGCGCCCCGGAAGGTTACGTCCGCATCCACGAGAACCATCACCTCTGGTCGAAGACCCGGGTCGGCAAGGCCAAGCTCGATGGCCAGTTCGAACTGATCTACGAGACCGCGGACCTGGTCGAACCCGATCCGTTCCCGAAGGGCTATCAGTAAGAAACCGCGGGGCCATCCGCGCGTCGTTCCTCCCAAACGAAGCCGCTCCCTGGCGTGGATTGTCAGTCCACGCTTAACACCCCCGCGTCGCGAATCTGCTCGCGACGCGGGACTTCCTCCCGCGGAGAACATTGATGTTCGGCGAATATTCGATTGGCGATCTCGGCTCCATTTTCGTCATGCAGGGCTTTGCCGGCCTGATCCTGTTTTCCGTCTACGTGCTGATGGCGCTCGGTCTTGCGATCATCTTCGGCCAGATGGGCGTCATCAACATGGCCCATGGCGAGTTCATGATCCTCGGCGCCTACGTGACCTGGCTGACGTCGAATTTCTTTCAGAGCCATCTGCCGTCGCTGTTTTCGGGATACTTTTTCCTGGCGATGATCCTTGCGTTCATAGCGTCCGGTGCATTGGGGATGCTGGTCGAATGGGCGCTGATCCGCCATCTCTACAAGCGTCCGCTGGATACGCTGCTCGCCACCTGGGGTTTGAGCCTGATGCTTCAGCAGGCCTATCGCTCGGTGTTTGGCGCGCGCGAAGTCGGCGTCGAACTGCCGCAATGGATGCTCGGCTCGCTCAAGGTCACCGACAGCATCGAGGTGCCGATCAACGGCGTCTTCGTGATGGGCCTGACGCTGCTGATCACGATGGCGGTCGCCTACGTCATGTACAAGTCGCGCTGGGGCCGCCAGGTCCGCGCCGTCGTGCAGAACCGGATCATGGCCGGCGCGGTCGGCATCAACACCGAAAAGGTCGATCGCTACACCTACGGCCTCGGCTGCGGGATCGCAGGGATCGCGGGCAGCGCCTTCACCATGATCGGCTCGACCGGTCCGACCTCCGGCCAGCTCTATATCGTCGACACCTTCCTGGTGGTCGTATTCGGCGGCGCCGCCAGCCTGCTCGGCACCATCGCTTCGGCCTTCAGCATCTCGCAGACGCAGTCGACACTCGAATTCTTCATGTCGGGGTCGATGGCGAAGGTTTTGACGCTGCTCGCCGTTGTCGGAATTCTGATGCTGCGGCCGCAGGGTCTGTTCGCCCTCAAGGTCCGCAAGTAAGCAAGAAAAAAGGCCGAAGCCATGACCAACTCGCGTTTTGCTAACCGATCGGAGCTCCTCGGTATTTTGGCGCTCGCGGTGATCCTGGTGGTCATTCTGCCGCTCTGTCTCGACGTGTTTCGCCTCAATCTGGTCGCCAAATATCTGACCTACGCCTTCGTGGCGCTGGGGCTGGTGGTCTGCTGGGGCTATTGCGGCATCTTGAGTCTGGGGCAGGGCGTGTTCTTCGGCCTCGGCGGCTACTGCATGGCGATGTTCCTGAAGCTCGAGGCCTCCAGCGTCGAGAATACCAAGATCCAGTCCACGCCCGGCATCCCGGATTTCATGGACTGGAACCAGATCACGTCGCTGCCGATGTTCTGGAAGCCGTTCCACAGTCTCACGCTCACCATTGCCTTGGTCATTCTGGTGCCTGCGTTCTTCGCCTTCATCATCGGTGCGGCGATGTTCAAACGCCGCGTCGGCGGCACCTACTTTGCCATCATCACCCAAGCAGTTGCCGCGATCCTCACCATCCTGATCGTGGGACAGCAGGGCTACACCGGCGGCATCAACGGCATGACCGATCTGCGTACCCTGAAGGGATGGGACATCCGGCCGGACCACGCCAAGATCGTTCTGTATTTCTTCGAGGTGGCGTTGCTGTTCGGCTGCATCTTCATCGCGCAGTTCATCCGCCACTCCAAGCTCGGGCGAATCCTGGTCGCGATGCGTGAAAAGGAGGACCGGGTCCGGTTCTCCGGCTACAGCGTCGCCAATTTCAAGATTTTTGCGTTCTGCATCGCTGCGATCTTCGCTGCGATCGGCGGCGCCATGTTCGCGCTCAATGTTGGATTCATGTCGCCGTCCTTTGTCGGCATCGTGCCGTCGATCGAGATGGTGATCTATACCGCGGTGGGCGGACGGCTCTCGATCCTTGGCGCGGTCTACGGCACGCTGCTGGTCAATTTCGCCAAGACCAGTTTCTCGGAATCCTTTCCGGAATTGTGGCTGTTCGGCCTCGGTGGCCTGTTCATCGCCGTCGTCCTCGCCTTTCCGAACGGTCTGGCCGGGATATGGGGCGACTACGTTCAGCCGCGGATCGATGCGTTGCTGGCGCGACGCAAGTCGAAATCCGGTGAGGGCTGGACCGATGGTTCGGTTGCCGACGGCGCCCCGGCGGAATGAGGAGTTAGATCATGCTCATCGGTCACCACGGTTGCCGATGCCCGACTTGCGGAATGAGGAACTAGATCATGCTCATCGGTCACCAGCCCAAAGAGTTCCTGCTTGCGGTTTCCGGGCTCACGGTTTCCTTCGACGGCTTCAAGGCCGTCAACGATCTCTCCTTCTATGTCGAAGAGAACGAGATCCGCGTCATCATCGGCCCCAACGGCGCCGGCAAGACCACGGTGCTCGATCTGATCTGCGGCAAGACCAAGGCAACTTCAGGTTCGATCCAGTTTCGCGGCAAGGAGCTGACGAAACTGAAGGAGAACCAGATCGTGCAGTCCGGGGTAGGGCGCAAATTCCAGACGCCGTCGATCTATGACGACCTCACTGTGTTCGAGAATCTCGAGATATCGTTTCCGCGCGGCCGCACCGTGTTCGGCTCGCTCACCTTCACCCGCGACGCTGTGGTGCGCGACCGCGTCCATGAAGTCGCCGAGATGATCTTCCTGAAGGACCGGCTCAACATGAGCGCCGAATTGCTCAGCCATGGGCAGAAGCAATGGCTCGAGATCGGGATGCTGCTGATCCAGGACCCGGATTTGCTGATGCTCGACGAACCCGTCGCCGGCATGAGCGTCAGCGAGCGCGCCAAGACCGCCGAGCTCCTGAACCGCATCATCAAGGATCGCTCGGTGCTGGTGATCGAGCACGACATGAAATTCGTCGAGGACATCGCCCACAAGGTGACCGTGCTGCACCAGGGCCAGATCCTGTCGGAAGGCACGATGGAGAAGGTCAAGAACGACCCGAAAGTCATCGAAGTCTATCTCGGGCACTAAACACCAAGGAACGCTTCAAATGCTGGCTATCTCGGATCTCCACGTCGCTTACGGCCAGAGCGAAGTGCTGCACGGCCTCAATGTCTCGGTCGCCCAAAACGAGATCGTGGCGATCATGGGCCGCAACGGCATGGGCAAGACCACGCTGATGAAATCGCTGATGGGGATCGTTCCGACCCGGAGCGGGTCGGTGGCGATGGACGGCGCCGAGATCTCCGGCATGAAGAGTTACGAGCGCGTCGCCAAGGGTCTCGCTTACGTGCCGCAGGGCCGGATGATCTTTTCTGCGATGACCGTGAAGGAGAATATCGAGACCGGTCTCGTCGTATCCGGCGAGACGGAGGTGCCCGGCAGTATCTACGAGCTGTTCCCGGTGCTGCTGGAGATGAAGAATCGCCGCGGCGGCAATCTGTCCGGCGGACAGCAGCAGCAACTCGCGATCGCGCGTGCGCTCGTCACCAAGCCAAAGGTCCTGCTGCTCGATGAGCCGACCGAAGGCATCCAGCCCTCGATCATCAAGGACATGGCGCGCACCTTGAAGCGGATTCGCGACGAGCGCGGTCTATCGATCGTGGTCTCCGAACAGGTCCTGAGTTTTGCGCTCGACATCGCCGACCGCGTGCTGGTCATCGAGAATGGCGAGATCGTGCGTGATGACAAGCGCGACACCGTCGATGCCGCGCAAGTCTCGAAATATCTGTCGGTCTAATTCGTAAACGTTTGTAAAAAGGGGAGCTTGCAATGCCAGATACACTGATCAAGGTCGATCTTTCGAAGTCGGCCTACGAGAACGACAAGATCCACAACCGCTGGCACCCCGATATCCCGATCGTCGAGTGGGTCAAGCCCGGCGACGATTTCATCATCGAGACCGTCGACTGGACCGGCGGCTTCATCAAGAACAATGATTCCGCCGACGACGTCCGCGACATCGATCTGTCGATCGTGCACTTCCTGTCCGGCCCGATCGGCGTCAAGGGCGCCGAGCCCGGCGATTTGCTGGTGGTCGATCTGCTCGACGTCGGCCCCCTGAAGGAAAGCCTGTGGGGTTTCAACGGCTTCTTCTCCAAGAAGAATGGTGGCGGCTTCCTGACCGATCATTTCCCGCTGGCGCAGAAATCGATCTGGGACATCAAGGGCCTCTATACCTCGTCGCGCCACATCCCCGGCGTGAACTTTGCCGGGTTGATCCATCCCGGCCTGATCGGCTGTTTGCCCGATCCGAAAATGCTCGCGACCTGGAACGCGCGTGAAGCCGAACTGATCGCGACCAACCCGACCCGCGTGCCGGGGCTCGCCAATCCACCCTTCGCGCCGACCGCGCACGCCGGGCAGGCGAAAGGCGACGTCAAGGCCAAGATCGGTTTGGAAGGCGCCCGCACCGTGCCGCCGCGCGAGCATGGCGGCAATTGCGACATCAAGGATCTGTCGCGCGGCTCAAAGATCTACTTCCCGGTCTATGTGCCCGGCGGCGGGCTTTCGATGGGCGATCTGCATTTCAGCCAGGGCGACGGCGAGATCACCTTCTGCGGCGCGATCGAAATGGCCGGTTGGCTGCATCTCAAGGTCGACATCATCAAGGACGGCGTTGCCAAATACGGCATCAAGAACCCGGTGTTCAAGCCTTCGCCGATCACGCCGAACTACAAGGACTATCTGATCTTCGAAGGCATCTCGGTGGATGAGGCCGGCAAGCAGCATTATCTCGACGTGCACATCGCTTACCGGCAGGCCTGCCTGAACGCGATCGAATATCTGAAGAAGTTCGGCTATTCCGGCGCGCAGGCCTATTCGATCCTCGGCACCGCGCCATGCCAGGGCCACATCTCCGGCGTGGTCGACGTGCCCAACGCCTGCGCCACGCTGTGGCTGCCGACGGAAATTTTTGACTTCGACATCATGCCGTCCTCAGTGGGGCCGATCAAACACATCAAGGGCGACATCCAGATGCCGCTGTCACAGGACAAGTAATCCCGGCGCGAAGGGATGCGGGACGGCTTGCGTATCGGCCGCCCCGCATCCGCCAGCGTTGAGTAGCCGCGCGAGGAAACAAAATGCCGGTCTATGAATATCTCTGCAATGATTGCGGCCCGTTCACCGACATGCGGCCGATGGCCGAATGCGACGCGCCGCAGGATTGTCCGCAATGCGAAAGTGAATCGCCGCGCGTCATCCTGACTGCGCCCGCATTCTTCTGCATGCCCTCCGATAAGCGCAAGGCGCACGCCACCAACGAGCGCAGTTCGCACGCGCCGAAGACGCTCGATCAGTACAAGGCCTCGCACGGCCCCGGCTGCGGCTGCTGCTCGACGGGTAAAAAGAAGCCGGCGCGGCTGATGACCAAAACGAAGAGCGGCGCCAAGGGTTTTCCGACCGCGCGCCCGTGGATGATCAGTCACTGATATCGGACATGGCGGTCTGATCGACCGCAAAAACTTGAAACCATAACAGAAGGCGGATCAGAATGCTTCACGGTGACATCTCCTCAAGCAACGACACGGTCGGCGTCGCCGTCGTCAATTACAAAATGCCGCGCCTGCACACCAAGGCCGAGGTGCTCGATAACGCCCGCAAGATCGCCGACATGGTGGTGGGCATGAAGCTTGGTTTGCCCGGCATGGATCTCGTGATCTTCCCGGAATATTCCACCCACGGCATCATGTACGATTCGAAGGAAATGTACGAGACCGCCTCGGTCGTGCCGGGCGAGGAAACCGCGATTTTCGCCGAAGCCTGCCGCAAGGCAAAAGTGTGGGGCGTGTTCTCGCTCACCGGCGAGCGTCACGAGGAGCACCCGCACAAGGCACCCTACAACACCCTGATCCTGATGAACGACAAGGGCGAGATCGTGCAGAAGTATCGCAAGATCATGCCGTGGGTGCCGATCGAAGGCTGGTATCCCGGCAATTGCACCTATGTCTCCGATGGTCCGAAGGGCCTGAAGGTCAGCCTGATCATTTGCGACGACGGCAACTTTCCGGAAATCTGGCGGGACTGCGCCATGAAGGGCGCCGAGTTGATCGTGCGCTGCCAGGGCTACATGTATCCGGCCAAGGAACAGCAGATCCTGATTTCCAAGGCGATGGCATGGGCCAACAATGTCTATGTCGCCGTCGCCAATGCCGCCGGCTTTGACGGCGTCTATTCCTATTTCGGTCACTCCGCGATCATCGGTTTTGACGGCCGCACGCTCGGCGAGACCGGCGAGGAGGAATACGGCATCCAGTACGCGGCGCTGTCCAAGAGCCTGATCCGCGATGCCCGCCGCAACGGCCAGTCGCAGAACCACCTCTACAAGCTGGTGCATCGCGGCTATACCGGCATGATCAATTCCGGCGAAAGCGCCAAGGGCCTGGCTGCCTGTCCTTACGACTTCTATTCGAAGTGGATCGCCGATCCCGAAGGCACCCGCGAAATGGTCGAGGCGATGACCCGCCCGACCGCGGGCACTGCCGAATGCCCGATCGACGGCATCCCGAATGAGAAGACCGCGACCAATTATTAGGCCGGGGAACGGGCACGACGCGATCCAGAGCGGGCCGCCGGCCAGCGCGCTTTGCCATTGGTAACGCGCTGTTGTATTGAAACCTGGATGTCCGGCATCTCCTTCCGCGAGCTCGATCCGCGCGACCGCTACAAGTTGCTGTGCGGGGTCGTCGTGCCGCGGCCGATCGCTTTGGTGACGACGCTCGACGAGGACGGCAAAATCAACGCGGCGCCGTTCAGCTTCTTCAACGTCTTCTCCGAAGATCCGCCGCTGGTGGTGCTCGGCCTGCAACACAAGGCCGATCACAGTCCAAAGGACACCACGCGCAACATCCACCGCTCCGGGCAGTTCGTCGTTCACATGGTGGACGAGGCGCTGGCGGCAACCATGAACGACTGCGCGATCGATTTCCCCGCGGGAAATAGCGAAGTCGAAGCGACCGGCTTAGAGACATTGCCGTCGGTCGATGTCGCCGTGCCGCGATTGGCGGCTGCTCCTTTCGCGCTGGAGTGCCGGCAACACGTCGCGCTCGCGTTTGGGCCCGGCCGCGAACTGCTGGTGGGAGAGGTGCTGCGGCTGCACGCCCGCGACGGGTTGATCGACCAGGCCAGAATGTATGTCGATTTCGACGCCTATCATCCGATCGGGCGCTTGTTCGGCAATCTCTACGCCACCCAGCGCAATACCTTCGAACTGGCGCGCGAAAGCCATGCGCAGTGGCTTGCCCGCAACGGCACCTCAGACGAAACTCAGTGACGGGCGAATTGGACCGTGCCGAGCGCCATGGTCACAGCCGCCTGGGTCGGGTCGATCACGGGAATCCCGAGCGCCTGTTCCAGCGGCCGGCGATGGCGCGCCATCCCGGCGCAGCCCATCACGATGGCGCCAGAGCCATCCTCGTCCTTAAGCGCACGCCCGATCTCGATCATCCTTGCGAGGGTTCCTTCGCCGGACGCGGTCTCGGCGACGCTCATGTTGAGCGGCCGCTCCCGGGTCAGGCGATCCATCAACCCCATCTGCCTGAGATAGCGGACATGGCGGCGGATCGAGCGCTGTGCGATCGCAATGACCCCGAAGGAATCGGCGCGCGCGAGCGCGGTCAAGACGCCGCATTCGGCGATGCCGAACACCGGCCGGTCCGTCGCCTCCCGGCAGGCCTGGAGGCCCGGATCGCTGTAGCAGGCGATCACAAAGGCCGCCGATTGGTTGTCGCCTTCGACGAGACGGCGGAGCGGCATGACGACGCTGTCGGCGTCGGCCTGGCTCTCGACCCCGAAAGGGCCCTCAGCCAGCGTCTCGCAGACGATCTCCGGCCCGCCGTCAAAGCCTAGCGGCTTCAGGGCTTGCTCCAGCCCCTGGGTCACCAGATGGTTGGAGTTGGGGTTGATGACGAGAATGCGGGGCCGGGACATGGTGTTTTCCTGCGGAATGATGGGTGTGGTACGACAGCGGCAGAACCGGACAGCCCTTCGGGGGTGAATCGCAGAGCCCGGACATAAAATCGCGAAAACAACCCCATGCACAGTAGGATCGCCCCGCCCTGGAAGCAATGAACATGCCATCCAGTGATGCATGGTCCATCGTCTGCTCCGAGATCGCAAGGGAGTGTGACGGCACGATCTGTGCTTTTATGCATGCGCAATTGAATACAAGGATTCAAAACTTGAGGAGTTTGCCATGACCGAGCCCGCCTACGACCTGCTCATTCGCGGCGGACGGGTCGCAACCGCGAGCGACGTGTTCGAGGCCGATGTCGCCATTTCCGGCGAGACCATCGCCGCGATCGGCCGGGGGCTGCCGGGGGCCCGGCGCGAGATCGACGCGCGGGGCAAACTGGTGCTGCCGGGAGGCGTCGACAGCCACGCCCACATCGAGCAGCTCTCGGCCGCGGGCATCGTGAACGCCGATACATTCGAGAGCGCGACCGTCTCGGCGGCCTTCGGCGGCACCACCAGCGTGATCTCGTTCGCGGCCCAGCACGTCGGCATGAAACTGCCGCAGGTGCTGGAGGAATATCATGCGCTCGCGAAAAAGGGCGCGGTGATCGACTATGCCTTCCACATGATCATCGCCGATCCCACCAAAGAGACGCTGGAGAAGGACCTGCCGGCGTTGATCAAGCAGGGCCATGGTTCGATCAAGATCTTCATGACCTATGATCTCCTGAAGATCGATGACGAGCCGCTGCTCGACATCCTGCTTGCCGCGCGTGACGGCGGCGCCATGCTCTGTGCCCATGCCGAGAACCACGGCATCATCTCCTGGATGGTGAAGCGACTGCTGGCCCGCGGCTATACCCACCCCAAGTATCACGCCATCAGCCACGCCCGCTTCTCGGAAGCGGAGGCGTTTAACCGCCTGATCGGCATGGCCGCGTTGATCGATCAGCCAATCATGATTTTTCACGTGTCGACGGCGGAAGGCGCCAAGGTGATCCGCGACGCGCGCGGGCAGGGCCTGAAAGTGTTTGCGGAGACTTGTCCGCAATATCTCTTCCTCACCGCTGATGATCTCGACAAGCCCGGCATCGACGGCGCCAAATGGATGTGCAGCCCGCCGCCGCGCCGCGCCGCCGACCAGGAGGCGTTGTGGCAGGCGCTGGCGCTCGGCGATCTCCAGACCATCTCGTCCGATCACGCGCCCTATCGGTTTGACGAAACCGGCAAATTGCGCGCCGGGCCCAATCCGAATTTCAAGCAAATCGCGAACGGCCTGCCGGGCCTCGAAGTTCGCTTGCCGCTGCTGTTCGACGCCATGGTGTCCAAAGGCCGGCTCGGTGTCGAAAAGTTCGTCGAACTGACCGCGACCGCGCCGGCAAAGATCTACAATCTGCATCCGCGCAAGGGCTCGATCGCGGTCGGTTGCGACGCCGATATCGCGATCTGGGATCCGCAGCGCGAGGTTACGCTGAGCGACGCGCTCATGCATGACCGCGCCGGCTATACGCCTTTTGCCGGCCGCAAGGTGCGAGGCTGGCCGACCAGCGTACTTTCGCGTGGGCGCGTCATCATCGACGACGGCAAGCGTTCGGTCGAAGCCGGCTCCGGCCGCTTCCTTGCGCGCACGGGAGGCGAGGCGGCGAAGCCGACCGGGCGGCTGGTTGCAGATATGGACCCGGAACAGAATTTTGGTGCGCGGTTGCTGTGATCTATCCGCCGCGATGGGTTCGGATTGAGCGATGAGAATCCTTGTTTTCGGCGGCGCCGGCTTTGTCGGGCTCAATATAGCCGGAGCATTACTGGCGCGCGGGCACGCGGTGACGCTGTTCGACCGTGCGGGTTTGCCACCCACTGCGGCCAAGGATTTCGCCACTCATGCGGGCCGGCTGACCGTCATCCAGGGCGATGTCAGGGACAAGCAGGTCGTCGAGGAAGTTATTGCCTCCGGTTATGAGGCCATCATTCTCGGCGCCGCGATCACTGCCGGACCGGAGCGTGAGGCGGCCGATCCCGAGACCATCTTGCAGGTAAACCTGCTGGCGCAGACGCCGATCTTGATCGCGGCGCGGCGCCTTGGCGTCGGGCGTATCATCAATTTGTCATCCGCTTCCGCTTACGGCGCGAGTGCGTTCGGCAGCCTGCCGCTTACCGAAGAGACCGCCTGCGATCCAATCTCGCTCTATGCCATCACCAAATTGGCGTCCGAGAAGGTTGCGGCACGGCTGGCGGCTCTTTGGCGCACCGAGATCATCAGCGTGCGCCTGAGCGCCGTGTTCGGTCCGTGGGAGCGTGCCAATGATGTGCGCGATACGCCAAGCCCGCAGGCACAGATTCTAGCCGCGCTGCAGGCGGGACGCGAGGCCGTATTGTCGCGTCCGGGTGTCAGGGACTGGATCTATGCCGTGGATGTCGCGGAAGCCGTGACATTGCTGGTCGAGGCATCGAAACCGAAACATCAGCTCTATAACATTTCAACCGGCGCAGAGTGGTCGGCGCTGCAATGGGGCCAGCAGCTGGCCGCGTTGCATCCCGGTTTCGTTTGCCGGCTGGCCGAAGCCGGTGAAGCGCCTACGATCGACCTGCATAGCCCGGCCGATCGCGCGCCGCTTTCGGTCTCGCGACTGGCCGACGAGTTCGGCTGGCGGGCGCGGTTCGGCTGCGTCGATTCCGCTGCCGATCGGAGCGCTTGGTGGACGGCGCATCGAAGGGAAATCTGACATGAGACTGGCAGGACGGACGGCAATCATCACCGGCGCCGGCTCGGGCATCGGCCGTGCCAGTGCGGTGCTGTTTGCGAAGGAAGGCGCCTTCGTCGCGCTGGTCGATCGCGATCGCGCGGGCCTGGAGGAGACATTGGCCGCGGTCGCCGGCGCAAAGGAGGAAGCATCGATCCATGTCGGCGACGTCGGCGATGCCGGTTTCGCGCAAGCCACCGTAAGCGACGTCATGGCGCGGCGTGGCCGGCTCGACGTGCTGATGACGGCTGCGGGATTTTCCTGCGGCGGCACGGTGCTGACGACCGATCCCGCCGATTGGGACGCGGTGTTCCGCACCAATGTCGGCGGCACCTGGCTGTGGGCACGCGCGGCGGTGCCGGAGATGCAGCGGCAGGGCAGCGGTTCGATCATCACGCTGGCGTCGCAGCTTGCGATCGCCGGCGGCAAGGGCAACAGCGCCTATATCGCCGCCAAGGGCGCGATCATCAGCCTGACCCGGACGATGGCGCTGGATTTCGCCACCGACGGCATCCGCGTCAATGCGATCGCGCCGGGCGCCATCGATACGCCGATGCTGCGGCGCAGTTTTGCCCGTCATGCCGATCCCGAACCGGTGCGCGAAGCCTCAAAGGCCCGCCACGCCATGAAGCGGTTTGGCCAGGCGGAAGAAGTCGCGGAGACAGCGCTTCATCTCGCCAGCGATGCGTCGTCCTTTACGACCGGAACCGTGATGGTGGTCGATGGCGGCTGGCTCGCGGCATGACCGACGCACTTCACGCTCTCGAAGCCCAGGTTCGCGCCGATCTCGCCAAGATCGCGCATCCGGATGCGGCGTGGCTTACGCCGAAGCCGTGTCCGGACGGCAGGCCGGCGCTGGATGTGCTCATGGTCGGCGCCGGCCAGTCGGGTCTCGCGACCGCCTTTGGCCTGATGCGCTCGCAGGTGACCAACCTGCTTGTGCTGGACAAGACCGAGGAGGGACAGGAAGGCCCGTGGCTCACCTATGCCCGCATGCAGACGCTGCGCAGTCCGAAGGATTTTACCGGACCCGACCTCGATATTCCGAGCCTGACTTATCAGTCCTGGCACGAGGCCCGCTTCGGCGAGGAGGACTGGCGAAATCTCGACCTGATCTCGCGAGAGCTTTGGGCGGAGTATTTGCTCTGGTTCAGGCGCATCGTGGACGTGCCGGTGCGCAACGGTTGCGAGCTCGTCGAGATCTCGCCGGCGGCCGACGGATTGCTCGCGGCCAACGTGCAGTCCGCTGAGGGCGTCGAGACGATCTATGCGCGCAAGATCGTGCTGGCGACGGGGCAGGAGGGCATGGGCGACTGGATCATTCCGGAGCCGCTGCGCCATTTGCCGGCGTCGCTGTGCGCGCATCCGGCGCAGCCGAATCGACTTCACAAGCCTGCGCGGCAAGCAGGTTGCGGTGATCGGCGCCGGCGCTTCCGCCTTCGACAATGCGGCGACCGCGCTCGAGGCAGGCGCGGCGGAGGTGCATCTGCTTTGCCGCCGGGCGCGAGATCCAGGTGATCCAGCCCTATCGCTGGCTCACCTTCCGCGGCTTCCTGCGCCATTTCTGCGATCTCGACGATGCCTGGCGCTGGCGCTTCATGCGCACCATCCTCGAAATGCGGGAAGGCTTTCCGCAGGCGACCTACGATCGCTGCGCCCGCCACGCCAATTTTCATTTGCACGAGGGCGCGCCGGTCGAAGCCGCCAGAGAAACAGGCCCTGGCGTCGAATTGCAGACGCCACGCGGCGCCATTCACGGCGGATTTCGTGATTTGCGGCACCGGCATCGACATGAATTTTGCCGGCCGCCGCGAGCTGCAAAACTGTGCCGCCAACATCGCGACCTGGGCCGATCGCTACCAGCCACCGGAGGACGAGCGCAGACGCGCGGCTCGGCCGCTTTCCCTATCTCGCCGACGACTACGCGTTGACCGAGCGCGTCGCCGGAGAGACGCCGTGGATCGCCAACATCCATGTCTTCGCCATCGCCTCCACCATGAGCTTCGGTGCCGTCGGGATCGTCGATCAATGCGATGACGACTGCTGTACCGAAGCTGGTGCATGGCCTGACGCGCGGATTGTTTCGCGCCGATATCGAGCGGCACTGGGCTTCGTTCAGGGCCTATGACGTGCCGCAGGCGATCGTCGGGCGGCAATCGCCGGCCATGGGCGAGGAGCCGTGAACGGTGTAGCGTGGGATGTTGCGACAGATCGCTCATAGCTACTATGCATGTCGTCTCCGGCGGTTCGGTTGGCATATCCCTTGCTTTAAGTTGATGATCTCATTCAGAAAATAAACCTGACAAAATAGGGAATAGGGTCGATGAGCGTTTTGGGATCCAGGCGTCTGTTTGCGGTCGCTATCATTGTCGCGTTCTCACTGTCCGCCGGCTCGGTCGCAGGCGCAAACCCGGGCCGAGACGTTGCGCTATGTGACCGGAGCATCGGTCAACACGCTCGATCCCGAACATTCCGGGCTCGACCCGCGAAGCCTTTGCGGTGAGCATGAGCACCTATGACCGGCTGGTCTCGTTCGGCCGCAAGCAGCTCAACGGCAAATGGGTGTTCGATCTCGACACGATCACCGGCGAGCTCGCCGAAATCCTACGACGTCAGCCCGGATGGGTTGAAGCTGACCTTCCGCCTGCGCAAGGACGCCAAGTTCCAGGACGGCTCGCCGGTCACCGCTGAGGACGTCAAATGGTCGCTCGATCGCTGCGTCACCGCGCCGGTGCTCGGCAAGGCGCAGTTGCTGACGGGTTCGATGACGTCGGCCGACCAGTTCAAGGTGATCGATCCCCTGACCTTCGAGGTGACGCTGCCGAAGCCCGACAAGCTCGCGCTGCCCAATCTCGCCACCGTCTATCCCGATCATCATCAATTCGAAGGTCGCCAAGGAGCATGCGACACCGGACGATCCCTGGGCGACCGCGTGGCTGAAGGAGAACACCGCCGGCAGCGGCGCCTATGTGATCGAAACCTTCAAGCCGGGCGAGCAGGTGATCATCAAGCGCAACGAGGCCTGGAATCGCGGCTCGGCCGACAAGCCGGCGTTCTTCAAGCGCGTGATCGTGCAGTCGGTGCCGGAGCCGGCGACCCGCGCCAATCTGGTCGAGCGCGGCGATGCCGATCTCGTCATCGATCTCCAGGCCAGCGACGTGCAGTCGCTCGAGGCCAAGGGCAAGCTGAAGGTGATCTCGACGCCGCAATACAATGCGATCACCTTCGTCTCGATGAACAACCAGATGCCGCCCTTCGACAACGTCAACGTGCGCCGCGCCGTCGCCTTTGCGCTGCCCTATGACGACATGTTCAAGGCCGCCTGTTCGGCCGCGGCGCGCCGCTGTTCGGCGCGACCTGGGCCGACGGCAAGCCGCCGAGCGGCGTCTATCCGATTCCGCAGCCGGTGAAGCTCGACCTCGACAAGGCCAGGGAATATCTGAAGGCCGCCGGCATGCCGGACGGCTTCTCGACCACCTTCAGCTTCAACGTCGGCCAGGCCTCGACCGCTGAGCCGATGGCGGCGCTGGTGAAGGAATCGCTCGCCAAGATCGGCATCAAGGTCGACATCCAGAAGCTGCCGGATGCGCAGATGTCGACGCAGATCAACGAGAAGAAGCTTCCGTTCTTCACCGAGGGCATCGTCGCCTGGCTGCCGTCGACCGATTATTTCTACCGCAACTTCTACACCGGCAATCAGCGCTGGAATTACTCGCTCGATCAACAATCCCGAACTGGTGGCGATCGCGCAGGAAGCGCGCTTCGAGCCCGACAAGGCCAAGTACGAGGAGGACGGCAAGCAAGCTCAACGCCATCCATTTCAGCGAGATGCCGCAGATCCCGCTGTGGCAGCCGAACCAGGACGCGGTGATGGCGTCGTCGGTCGAAGGCTATACCTACGAGTTCCACCGCCAGGTCGATTATCGCGACCTCAGCCGCAGCAAGTAGCGCGCGAGGCGTGAATGGTGAGCCTTTGGCGCAACGGTGGTACGGGCGGGCAGGCGGTTTCTGTCGTCGCTGCCGGCGCTGTTCGGCGTGCTGGTCTTCACCTTCCTGCTGATGCGGGTGCTGCCGGGCGATCCCGGCGGTGTTCTTCGCCTCCGGGCCCAATGCCGGCAAGGAGGAGATCGAAGTCGATCCGCAAGCAGATGGGCCTCGACAAGCCGGTGCCGGAACAGCTCGTGCTCTATCTCTACGACGTCGGCCGCGGCAATCTCGGCCGCTCGATGATGACCGGGCAGCCGGTGACGAAGGATCTGCGCGAGCGGCTGCCGGCCTCGCTGGAGCTGACCTTCACGGCGCTCCTGATCGCGCTGGTCTCGGCGGTGCCGCTCGGCGTGGTCGCGGCGCTGCAGGCCGGGCTCCGCTCGTCGATCACGGCGTGCGGCTGTTCTGCGCGCTCGGCGTCTGCGTGCCGACCTTCGTCTCGGGCCTGCTGCTGATCTATGTCTTCTACTATCTGCTCGGGCTTGCGCCTGATCCGACCGGCCGGGTCGATGTCTTCACGTCACTGCCGCCGCCGCGGACCGGCTTCCTGTCTGATCGACTTCCTGCTCGCCGGCGATTTCGAGGGCTGGTGGGCCGCCTTCAGGCAGTTGATCCTGCCGGCGCTGAGCATGGCGCTGTTCGTGATCGCGCCGCTGGCGCGCATCACGCGGGCCTCGATGCTGGTCTCGCTCGGCAGCGATTTCGTGCGCACCGCGCGCTCGGTCGGCCTGTCCTGGTGGAAGATCGTCGTCACCTATGCGCTGCGCAACGCGATCCTGCCGGTCATCACCATCGCCGGCATCGTGTTCTCGACCATGCTGGGCGCCAATGTCCTGGTGGAGAAGGTGTTCTCCTGGCCGGGCGTCGCCTCCTATGCGCTCGATGCGCTGCTCTCGTCCGACTACGCGCCGGTGCAGGGTTTCGTGCTGCTGATGGCGAGCGTGTTCGTGATCGTCAATCTGGTGGTCGATATCCTCTACGGCATCGCCGATCCCAGGGTGACGATCGGATGACCAGCGCAACACTTCGCCATGCCGTCTGGATCCTGCGCGGCAACCCGCTCACCGGCGTCGCCGCCGGCCGGCGTCGTTGCTGCTGACGCTGATCGCGATCTTCGGACCGTGGATCGTGCCCTACGATCCGATCGTCTCCAACGTCTCGCAGGCCCTGCTGCCGCCGAGCGCGGCGCATCTCGCCGGCACCGATCAGCTCGGCCGCGACGTGTTCAGCCGCCTCATCGTCGCGGCCCGGCTCGATCTCGCCATCGCCGTCTCGGCGGTCGGCATCTCCTTCGTGATCGGCGCCGTCATCGGCGCGTTCTGCGGCTATGCCGGCGGCCGGCTCGATCGCGCGCGTCGGCCGCTTCGTCGACGTGCTGATGGCCTTTCCGCTGTTCGTGCTGGCGATGGCGATGGTCGCCGCGCTCGGCAACCGGGTCGAGAACATCGTCATCGCGACCGCGATCATCAATCTGCCGTTCTACATCCGCTTCGCGCGCGCCGAGGTGAACGTCCGCCGCAATGTCGGCTGGGTCGAGGCGGCGCGCGCCTGCGGCGAGAGCCATTTCTCGGTGGTGCTGCGCTTCCTGCTGCCGAACGTGCTGCCGGCGATGGCGGTGCAGATCTCGCTCAATCTCGGCTGGGCGATCCTCAACGCCGCCGGGCTTTCCTTCATCGGCCTCGGCGTCAAGCCGCCGACGCCGGAATGGGGCATCATGGTCGCGGAGGGCGCGCGCTTCATCTCGACCGGCAAATGGTGGCTGGTGGCCTTTCCGGGCCTTGCGCTGATGCTGGCGGTGCTGTGCTTCAACCTGCTCGGCGACGGGATGCGCGACATTCTCGATCCCCGCATGCGCACATGACGCGGACTGCTGGCATCGACGATCTGCACGTCACCTTCTCGACCCGGCGCGGCCTGGTCGAGGCGGTGCGCGGCGTGACGCTGTCGCTCGGCGCAGGGCGAGATGCTCGGCCTCGTCGGCGAAAGCGGCTCGGGCAAGTCGGTCACCGGCTTTGCGATGACGCGGCTGCTCGATGCGGCCGGGCGGATCACGGCGGCCAGATCCTGTTTCGCGGGCAGGACATCACCGGATCTCGGCAGCGCGATTTCCGCCATCTGCATGGCGCCGCGATGGCGATGATCTTCCAGAATCCGCGCGCGGCGCTCAATCCGATCCGCGCCATCGGCCGAGCAGATCGCCGACGCCATCCTCGCGCACAAGCGGATGTCGCGCGACAGGCGCGCGCGCAGGCGCTGGAGCTGCTGCGCGCCGTGCAGATCCGCGATCCCGAAACAGCGCATGACCGCCTATCCGCACGAGCTCTCCGGCGGCATGTGCCAGCGCGTGATGATCGCGATGGCGATCTCCTGCAATCCGGCGCTGCTGATCGCCGACGAGCCGACCACCGGCCTCGACGTCACGACGCAGAAGGTCGTGATGGATCTGCTGGCCGGCGATTGCCGCCGAGCGCGGCATGGCGACCATCCTGATCACCCACGATCTCGGGCTCGCCGCGCGCTATTGCCGCCGCGTCGTGGTGATGGAGCAGGGGCGCCTGGTCGAGGAGGCCGAGCCGAACGACGCTGTTCCGCGCGCCGCAGCATCCCTACACCAAGCGGCTGGTGGCGGCGTCGCCGACCGCGACGCTCGCGGATCGAGGATCTCGTGCACGGAAGAGGAGAGGGGGCGTGAGGTCGCGATCGCTGTCCGTTGCGCCCAAGCCGCCGCCCGCGCCGGGCACGCCGCCGCTGCTCGAGGTGCAGAAGCTCGCAAAGCGCTTCGATCAGGGCGCCGCTGCGCGTGGCGGACTTCTCGATGATGATCGCCGCCGGCGAGAGCGTCGGCCTGGTCGGCGAATCCGGCTCCGGCAAGAGCACGACGTCGCGCATGATCTGCCGGCTGATCGACCCGAGCGAGGGCGAGATCGTGTTCGACGGGACAATCGATCGGCCATATCCCGGCGCGCGACTTCCACCGCTCGCCGTTCCGCAAGGATATCCAGATCGTCTTTCAGGATCCGAACGACAGCCTCAATCCGCGCTTCACCGCCTTCGACTGCATCGCCCATCCGCTGCTGCGGCTTGGCGGCATGCGCGCGGGCGATGCGCTGCGCCAGCGGGTCGAGGAATGCGCGGAGCGCGTCGGCTTGGCGGATCGACCTGCTGCCGCGCTTCCCGCATCAGCTCTCCGGCGGCCAGAAGGCCCGCGTCGGCATCGCCCGCGCCATCGCCTGCCGGCCGCGGCTGTTGGTGCTGGACGAGCCGACCGCGGCGCTCGACGTCTCGGTGCAGGCGGTGGTGCTGCAACTGCTCGATCGTCTGCGGCGCGAGGACGATCTCGCGTTCCTGTTCGTCAGCCACGACCTCAACGTCGTTCGCATGATGTGCGACCGCACCATCGTGCTGCGCAATGGCGGCATCGTCGAGCAGGGCGAAAGCCGGGCGCTGTTCGACAATCCGCAAACCGCCTACACCCGCGAGCTGGTCGACGCCGTGCCGCATATCGAAACCACACTGGCCGTGGCCGCGATGTGACATCGCGTTCAGCCCGGGGCGCCATCCCGGCTCAGAAGACGGCTGGTCTCGCGAACTTCATTCAGGAATGCCTTGGCCAGGCGCGACAGCGGCTCGGCCTCCGACCATAGCATGTAGGCGACGGCACGCGTCGTCGGCGTGAACGGCCGCACGACGAGGTCATGGCTGCCGTTCTGGCGCGGCGAGAACGGATCGACCACGGCGGCGCCGACGCCGGCGGCCGCGAGCACGCAGGCCGTGTTGCAGTAGCGCACCTCGACGGTCGGCTGGAACGGCGCGCCGGCCCGGGCAAAACTGTCGCGCACGGCCTCGCCCAGCCGCGTGCCGCGCTCGAGCCCGATGAAGGGCAGGCCGGACGAGATCGGCGGCGGAGATCACCGGCCGTGTCGGCCAGCGGATGCTTCGGCGGCAGCACGCAGACCATTTCGCCGGTGTGCACCACTTCATGCGCGATGCCGGGATGATGCGACAGGCCGAGCGCGAAGCCGAGTTCGGCGACGCGGCTCGAGCACGCCCTCGATGATGCCCTCGTAGCGCCGGACGTCGAAGAACACGCGCGTCTCCGGACGGCGGCGCAGGAAGCTTGACAGCGCCGGCGGAATGATGCTGTAGGCCAGCGGCGGCGTCGCCACGATCGACAGATGCCCGGAGCGGTTCTCGCGCAGATCGCGCACGCGGTTTTCGAGCTTGGCGTGCAGCGCGAAGATCGCTTCGCTCTCCTTGTAGAGCGCCATCGCCTCGGCGGTCGGAAACAGCCGGTTGTTGACGCGCTCGAACAGCGCAAAGCCGGCCTGCGCCTCCATCGTCTTCAGCGCGTTGCTGACCGCCGGCTGCGACAGCGCCAGTTCGTCGGCCGCCGCAACCGTGGTGCGATGGCGGATGACGGCACGCAGGATCTCGAGCTGGCGCAGGTTCATATCACTACCGATTATTACTCTGGGCCAAAATATCATAGCACGAATGAATTGCATTTTGCGCCCCGCTTGCGCGTAATGGTCGCGGATTAGCACTGTCGGATCAAAGGGTTCATTCGCCCATTGAGGCAGCACTGCGCACAGATTGGAGGCAATCTTGGTTCGTGTTCTTCGCGCCGCCGCCGCACAGATGGGGCCGACGCAAAAAGCCGATACGCGCGAGCATACGCTTGGCGCGGATGCTCGACACTGCTGGAGGAGGCGGCCGCGCCGCGGCGCCAGCCTGGTGGTGTTTCCCGAACTGGCCTTCACGACCTTCTTCCCGCGCTGGCTGCTCGAAGGCGAAGCGCTCGACCATTATTTCGAGCGCGGCATGCCGAACCCGGCCGTGCAGACGCTGTTCGATCGCGCGCGCGCGCTGCGCGTCGGCTTCTATGTCGGCTACGCCGAGCTGACGCCGGACGGCCGACGCTTACAATTGCGCGATCCTGGTCGATCGCGACGGCGAAATACTCGGCCGCTATCGCAAGGTGCATCTGCCGGGCTCGGTCGAGCCGCGCGACGGCGCGCGCTATCAGCAGCTCGAGAAGCGCTATTTCGAATATGGCGACCTCGGCTTTCCCGCCTTCCGCGCCGGCTCGGCCTGGGCGCCATGCGATCATGGGCATGATGATCTGCAACGATCGCCGCTGGCCGGAATCCTGGCGCGTGCTCGGCCTGCAGGGCGTCGAGCTGGTCTGCATCGGCTACAATTCCGCGGCCTACGATCCCAATGGCGGCATCACCGAAGACGCGTCGCTGCGCACCTTCCACTCGACGCTGGTGACGCAGGCCAACGCCTACATGAACGCGACCTGGGCGATCGCGGTGGCCAAGGCCGGCGACGAGGATGGCTCCGGGCTGATCGGCGGCTCCTGCATCGTCGATCCCAACGGCCGGATCGTCGCGCAAGCCGCAGACGCTCGACCGATGAGGTGATCGTCGCCGATCTCGATCTCGACCTCTGTCGCCAGGGCAAGGACAAGATGTTCAATTTCGCCGCCCATCGGCGGCCGGAGCAATACAGGGTGATCACCGAACGCGCCGGCGTGATCGAGCCGGCCGTTCTCGATGCGGACTGACATGGCACCGCATTGGCTTCGGAAGCGTTGGCAAAGGAGCTGACATGACACGCCTCTCGCGTTCTCCGTCGCTTTCGCCGCGCTCGCTCCGTGACGTCGGCGCAGGCCGCCGAACTTCCGGCGGAGATCAAGCAGGCGGGCACGCTTGCGGCTGACGGTCAATTCGACCTACGCGCCGATGGAGTACCGCGATCCCGCCATCCAACGAGCTGGTCGGGCTCGACATCGATCTCGCAGACGAGCTTGCCAAGCGGCTGGGCGTAAAGATCGTCTGGAGCGAGACGCCGTTCGCCGAACTGATTCCCTCGCTGCAGACCAAGCGCGCCGATTTCATCATCAGCGGCATTTCGGACCGCGCCTCGCGGCGCGAGACCGCCGATTTCGTCGACTATCTCGACGACCGGCCCGCAGTTCTTCGTGATGGCGGACAATGCGGCGAAGGCCGCCACCGATCTCTGCGGCAAGAAGGTCGGCACGACGCGCAGCACCAGCTTTCCGGTCGAGATCGAGAAATGGAGCAAGCAGAACTGCGAGCCGGCCGGCAAGCCGGCGATGCAATATGTTCCGGGCGAGAACTCGATCGACGTCCGCAACCAGCTCAAGCAGGGCCGCATCGACGCCGCAGTGCAGGGCAGCGAGACGCTGCCCTATGCCCAGAGCGCAGGAGGCCGGAAAATACCGCGTCGTCGGCGAGCCCTTCGCCATCGGCTATCAGGGCATCATGTTCCGCAAGGACGATACGGCGCTCGCGCGAGGTGGTGACGCAGAAGCTCACTGCGATGATCGCGGATGGCTCCTACAAGGCCATTCTCGACAAATGGGGGCTCGGCGCCAATGCGGTCGACCCAGCCCATGCTGAATGCGGCGCACGCAATGAAGCGGCAGCGGCACTCGCGGAAGGTTTTCCCGATCTGTCGGGAATGCCGGTCGCGCGGCAGCCGCATTGGCTTCGCTGGCTCAGCGGCGGCTGCTGATCGTCGTCGTGCTGGCCGCGATCGGGCGCGCCTTCGCCAACGGCCAGATCGAATGGTCCTATGTCAGGCCGCTTCCTGACCGCAAAGGTGATTCTCGAAGGCATCGTCAACACCATGGTGATGGCGGTGCTGGCCATGGCGCTCGGCATCGTTCTCGGCGTCGTCGTCGCGGTCATGCGGCTGTCGCCCAATCCGGTGCTCAAGTCGGTCGCGTCCGGTTATACGTGGCTGTTCCGCGGCACGCCGCTGATCCTGCAATTGCTGCTGTGGTTCAACCTCGCGCTGGTGTTTCCGACCATCGGCATTCCCGGCCTGTGGTCGGCGCGCGCGGTCGACGTCATGACGCCGTTCCTGTCGGCGCTGCTCGGGCTCGGCATCAACCAGGGCGCCTACACGTCGGAGGTGATGCGGGCCGGCATGCTGTCGGTCGATATCGGACAATATGAGGCCGCGCAGGCGATCGGCATGGGGCGGCTGCGGGCGCTGCGCCGGATCATCCTGCCGCAGGCGATGCGGGTCGTGATCCCGCCGCTCGGCAACGAGTTCATCGGCATGGTGAAGGCGACATCGCTGGCCAGCGTCATCCAGTATCCGGAATTGCTGCACAACGCCGAGAATATCTACTACGCCAATTCGCGCGTGATCGAACTGCTGATCGTCGCCGGCCTCTGGTATCTGCTCGTCGTGTCGATCCTGACGCCGTTGCAGATGCTGCTCGAACGACGTTTTGCGCGCGGCACGTTGCAGATCAGCCGATGACAAAACCCCTCGTCGCCATCCGTTCCGTCAGCAAGAATTTCGGGGAGTTTCAGGCTCTGAAGCAGGTCTCGCTGGACGTCTGGGCAGGCGAGGTGCTGTGCCTGATCGGCGCGTCGGGCTCCGGCAAGACGACGCTGCTCCGCTGCATCAATCAGCTGACCGCCGATCGACAGCGGCGGCATCTGGCTCGATGGCGAGTTGCTTGGCGTTCGCGAAGCAGGGCGGGCGGCTGCACCGGCTCACCGAGCGGCAGATCGCGCGGCAGCGGCTGAAGACCGGCATGGTGTTCCAGCGCTTCAACCTGTTCCCGCACATGACCGCGCTCGAAAACATCACCGAAGGCCCGGTGCAGGTGCAGGGCCGCAAGCCGGAGGAGGCGCGGGCCGAGGCGATCGAGCTTCTGCGACCGCGTCGGGCTGGCGGCAAAGGCCGATGCTTATCCCGCCCAGCTCTCGGGCGGCCAGCAGCAGCGGGTGGCGATTGCGCGTGCGCTCGCCATGAAGCCGATGCTGATGCTGTTCGACGAGCCGACCAGCGCGCTCGATCCCGAACTGGTCGGCGAGGTGCTTGCGGTCATGAAGGAGCTTGCCCGCAGCGGCATGACCATGATGGTGGTGACCCACGAACTCGGCTTTGCGCGCGAGGTCGCCGATCCGCGTCGTCTACATGGACCATGGCGCGATCGTGGAGCCGGCCCTGCGGCCGAGGTTCTCGGTGCGCCCCGCGAAGTGCGCACCAAGTCATTTCTTTCCGCGGTGACTCTGATGGGAGCAGTTTTCATGATCAAAGATCTTCGTTGCAGTCGACGCTCGTTCAGCGCCGTTCGCTGGTTCTGCGATGGCCATCGAGCTGCCTGCGGAGATCGCCAAACACGGCAGCATCAAGGTCGCCTCGTGCCGAACTATCCGCCGATGGAGTTCCGCGATCCCGCCACCAACACGCTGACCGGTTTCGACGTCGATCTCGGCGAGGCGCTCGGCCGCAAGCTCGGCATCAAGATCGCATGGCAGGAGACCAGTTTCGACCAGATGATGCCCGCGATTGCGACGGGCAGGGTGGATGCGATCCTGTCCGGCATGACGGACTATGGCGAGCCGGCAGGACACCGCGACCTTTGTCGACTATTTGCGCAGCGGACCGCAGTTTCTTCGTGCAGCAATCGCGCGCGGCGGAGTTCAAGGATATGGCGGCGCTGTGCGGAAAGAACGTCGGCGCCAGCCGCCGCACCTCGTTCCCGAAGAAGATCGCCGCGTGGAGCGAAAAGAACTGCGGCGGCAATCCGATCAAGTTCGTCGGCACCGAAGGATCCGCCGATGCACGGACCCAGCTCAGGCAGGGACGGCTCGATGCGGCCGTGCAGGGCGGCGAGACGCTGCCCTACATCATGGATCTCGAGCCGAACACCTATGTTCCGGTCGGCGCGGCCTTTGTGTCCAGTACACCGGGTTGGCGCTGCCGGTGAAGGAGAAGGTTCTGCAGCAGGCGGTCGCTGGAGGCCCTCGATGGCGCTGATCGCGGACGGTACCTACCGGGCGCTGCTGACGAAATGGAAATTGACCGACTACGGCGTAGAAAAGGCGACGATCAATGCTGGACAGTAAAGCACTTGCAGAGCATCCCCCTCGATTCCGGCGAACACCGCGCCGCCGGCTCCGGAATATCCCTGGCCCAAGCCTTATACTTCGGCGATGTTCCTGTCGTTCGACGTCGACGCGGAGAGCGCCTGGACCAGCAAGGACGCGCTGCACGCCCAGCGTCTGATCACGATGAGCTATGGCGGCTATGAGGCGCGCGTCGGCACGCCGAAGCTGCTGGAGCTGCTCGATCAGCTCGATCTCAAGGCGACGTTCTTCGTCACCGGCTGGTCGGTCGATGCGCATCCGGCGATGGCGAGAAGCCATCCTGAAGGCCGGCCACGAGATCGGCCATCACGGCTACCACCATCTGCTGCCCGATCCGGGCGACCCCTGGATCGAGGACGAACTGGAGCGGGGTTTCGAGGCGCTGAAGCGCCGGCTCGGCGTCAAGCCGATCGGTTATCGCGCGCCTTACGGCGAGTTCACCGAGGAGCTGCGGGTCGCGCTGGTGCGGCACGGCATCGTCTACACCTCGTCATTCCGTGACGATGTGCGGCCCTATCGCCATCGCCTGGCGGATGGCAAGCCCGGCACGATCGAGCTTCCGGTGACCGCAAGCTATGACGACTGGATGCACGGGCTTTCCGCCCGGTTCAGCCCGCGGTCGATCTTTCCGAAGGAGCATGTGCTCTCGATCTGGAAGGACGAACTCGACGAGGTCAGGGATTGGGGCGCCATGGTCACGACCGTGCTGCATCCGCAATGCAGCGGTCGTCCGATGCGGCTGCGCCTGCTGCGCGAGTTCCTTACCTACGCCAAATCATGTCCAGACCTGTGGATCACGACCGGCGAGGCAATCGCGGCCAATTACAGCAAGCACGAAGCGGCCGGTCGCTGACGGAGTCCAGGATGCCTCTCTCTCGTCGTTCGCTGTTGCGCGCGGCCGCCGCGGCGCCGGTGCTGTCGCTGCCGGGAATTTTGCGGGCGCAGTCGCAGACCACGCTGCGCTTCATTCCCGTGATCGATCTGACCTTCCTCGATCCGATCTACTCCACGGCGCAGGTCTCCCGAAACCACGGCTTCATGGTGCTACGACACGCTCTACGGCATGAATTCGGCGCTCGAGGTGTCGCCGCAGATGCTGTCCGGGCATGTCGTCTCCGCCGACGAGCGGCAATGGGACCTGACGCTTGCGTGACGGCCTGTTCTGGCATGATGGCGAGCGCGTGCTTGCGCGCGATTGCATCGCGAGCATTCGCCGATGGGCGGCGCGCGACGGCTTCGGCGCCGAACTGATGGCGGCGACCGATGAACTGTCGGCGCCGGACGACCGCACCATCCGTTTCCGGCTGAAGCGAGCCGTTCCCGCTGTTGCCCGCAGGCGCTCGGCAAAGCCGCGATCCAGCCCCGCTTCATGATGCCGGAACGGCTGGCGAACCAGGATCCGTTCAAGCCGCTGACCGAAGTCGTCGGCAGCGGCCCGTTCCGCTTCGTGGCGGACGAGCGCGTGCAGGGCGCGCGCAACGTCTATGCCCGCTTCGATCGCTATCAGCCGCGCCAGGACGGCAAGCCGGACTGGACCGCCGGCCCCAAGATCGTTCACTACGACCGCGTGGTCTGGACCACGATGCCGGATGCCGGCGACCGGCGTCGCCGCGCTACAGACCGCGCGAGCAGGATTGGCAGGAAACAACGCCGCACGATCTGCTGCCGGTGCTGAAGCGTGCCGGCGGCATCACCACGCGGATTCTCGATCCCCGCGGTTACCCTGCATGATGCGCGTCAACCATCTGCAGCCGCCGTTCGACAATCCGGCCATTCGCCGTGCGCTGCTCGGCGCGATCGATCAGTCCGCTTTCATGACCGCGGTGGCCGGCGACGATCCGGCCTATCAGGCTCTCGCCGATCGGCTTCTTCGCGCCGGGGACGCCGCTGGCAAGCGATGTCGGCCTCGACGTGTTCCGCGGACCGCGCGACATGGCGAAGGTCAAGGCCGATCTGAAGGCCGCCGGCTACAATGGCGAGAAGGTGGTGCTGCTGGTTCCCACCAATTCGCTGGCGCAGAAGCCGCTCGGCGATATCGCCGCCGACATGCTGCAACAGGCCGGCATGAACGTCGAATATGCCGGGCTGGATTTCGGCCTGGTGTTGCAGCGCCAGTTGAAGAAGGAGCCGATCGCGCAGGGCGGCTGGAGCGCCGGCGTCGGCAATTGGCAGGGCATCGATTGGCTGAATCCGGCCGGCAACACCAATCTGCGCGGCGACGGCAAGGCGGC
Organism: uncultured Alphaproteobacteria bacterium; assembly: GCA_963802535.1. Lineage (GTDB taxonomy): Bacteria > Pseudomonadota > Alphaproteobacteria > Rhizobiales > Xanthobacteraceae > Bradyrhizobium. The sequence goes on from CAWDJI010000005.1 coordinate 412,973, forward strand.
CGGCTGGTACAAGAGCGACAAGATGGGCGTGTTGCGCAGCCAGTGGCTCGCCGCCCCCGATCTTGCCGAGCAGCAACGCATCTGCCGCGAGATCCAGGCGCTGTCGTTCGAGGAAATTCCCTATTTCCCGATTGGCCAGTATAAGCAACCGACCGCCTACCGTTCTTCCATCACCGGCATCCTCGACGGCACCGCCGTGTTCTGGAATGTGAAACCGGCATGAGCACGATCGCAATCTTCGGCAGCTATGTGTTGTCGCGTAAGGACGGTGCGCAGGAGGTGCTGCGCGATCATTGGGTGTTGCTGGAAGGCAAGCGGATCGCCGCCGTCACGCGCGACCGGCCGTCCGCGGATCGAAGTGTTCGACAAGCCCGGCCGCTTCGTGCTGCCGGGCCTTCTGAACCTGCACAATCATTGCTTCAGCGAAGCCGTGGCGCGGACGCACACCGAGGACGGCAATGGCCGCCGCAACAACCAGAGCATCGTCTATACGGTGCTGCTGCCGCTGACCAAGCGCGGCGCCGACATGCTGTCGCCGGCGGAGCGGCTCGCGATCGCGCGGCTCGGCATTCTGCAACTGCTCAAGGGCGGCGCCACCACCGTGATGGAGCCGTTCCGCAACACCATTCCGGAGATGTTCGACGCCGCCGAGGAGATGGGCATCCGCTTCTACGGCGCGCCCTATCTGTTCTCGACGTCGGATGCCAAGGCCGGTCCCGACGGCGTCGTGCGCTATGCCGGCGACGACGGCCAGGCCGACATGAATACCTGGAACGCGCTGTACCAGCGCTGGAACGGATCGCGGCGATGGCCGGATTGGCCTTGCGATGAGCCCGCACGCGACCGACACCTGCGGTCCGGATCTGCTGCGGGCCTGTGCGGCGCGCGCGCGCGAACTCGACGTTCCCATCACGACCCATCTCGCGCAGAGCCAGGCCGAAGTCGCCACCATCGGCAAGCCGCCATGGCGGCCGCACGCCGGCTGAATATCTCGACTGGCTCGGCCTGCTCGCACCGGATCTGATTGGCCGCGCACTGCATCGCCAGCAGCGACAGCGATTTGAAGCTGATGGCGGCGCGGGGAGCCACGGTGCTGAACTGCCCGCGGGTGTTTGCGCGCGCAGGCGTCACCGCGGCGTTCAGCCGGTTTGCCGGAGCACGGCGTCCGCACGGTGGTCGGAACCGACGGCTACAACATGGACCTGCTCGGCGAACTCAATGCCGCCTCGATGATCTCGAAGATCACCGCCGCGCGCGCCGATGTCGCCAACGCGCCTGATCTGATCGAGGCGGTCACCGCCACCGCCGCCGCGGTCATCAAGCGGCCGGATCTCGGCACGATCACGCCGGGCGCCACCGCCGACCTCACCGTCGTCGATCTGACCCATCCGCATCTTGCAGCCGCTGTTCGACCCGCGGCGCGGCCTGATCGCGCTCGGCAATCGCGCCAATATCGATCAGGTCATCGTCGACGGGCGCGTGCTCATCGATGCCGGCCGATACCTTCACGGCGACGAGCGTGCGATTGTGTCGGCCGGTACGGCCGCGATCGGCAAGATCTGGGATCTGCCGGAAGCTCAGGCCGCCTTCAATGGCTGAAGCTGCGGACGCGGTAACGCGCTGTTTTTATTAGACTTTTCCGAACAGTGGCGAACATGGGAGAACAGTGTCAACTGAAACCCACGGTTTGAACCACGGGCAGAGTAGGGCGCAGCAACCCGCCGCGGATTAGCGCAATCGTTTGAACCTTTAGCTGGATCTGCGGACCTACCAATGAAGCGCGCGATTCCCATCATCCGCTTCCCCAAGAAAGCCCCGCTTCCCCCCAGGCGGGGTTTTCGCTGTTTTGTGCTAGACGAAACCGTATTCGACCAGCCGCGCAGTCGTCCGGAAACAAACGCGGCTTATTGTCCTCGTCGATCAACAACGGGGGCGGGGCATGTTGGCCACTATTTTTCGAAGCAATTTACGGACATTTCATCGCAGCGAGCGTTGCCGGCATGACCCGCCAGAGAGCAAAGCTGTGATCGGCCGTTCCGCTTCACCGGGTCCCGATGCCGCCACCGTTTGGTTGGCCGGTTTGATTGACGCCATGGAGACGGTCGACACTCCGCGACGCCATGTGATCCGTCGATCAGCAGAGCATTGCAACACCGATTGAATCTTCCAGGGTTACTTCAAGCCTCGGACAGGCCTTCGTGGAAAACCACGGACCATTTTCCTAGCAGCGACGCGCAGAGCGAAGTCGAGCCGGTCCGAACGCCAAAGTCGCCCTCAAGTTCGACCTTCAACAGGCGAGTGATTTCTCGGGCGTTGGTCAAATTACCGCGCGCAAACAGCCGCGAAAGCTGCTCCATATCACAGTCTTGCAGCGTTGACATTGGAAGCCCCCCGTTTCCCGTGCCCGTATTGTCGGGGGCCTGTCGCGATGGGCCAAGTGAACGTTTGGCAATCTTTTACTAAACCGGTGATCCGGATGGGCAAGACGAGCGAGCCGCGCCCCAGTCCGATCAACCTTCGTTACGCAAATCGGCCGAGCGTCCCACCAGTGAAATGGGAGCTCAAGAAATGTGGCTCGACATTATCATCGCCTTCATCGTACCGCAGATCATAACCTTCGGCGCTATTTGGCTGATTGAAGCACTCAACCTGATTTGAAGCGGCGGCCTGATCACCCGAACGGCAGCTTCTCTTGGCCCTCGTGCCAGTCGATGGCCTCGAACATCATCCCGCGCTTAAGCATCTCGGCCTCGAGATCGGCCGCATGCCTCTTCCAGTCGGGTGTGTCGCGAACCTTGAACTTAGGGTCATCCCCTTGCCGCTCGATCGTGTCGTCGGCAGCCAGCGCCCGCGGACAGCCTCGTACATCATGGTGAGGCTCTCGTTCGTAAATGCCTGGTAGTCCATCCAGCCCCCTACGAAAAAAGGCCGTCGCAAAATTTCCAGCGACGGCCTTGTACTCGGTACGCGTAGACCATCCAGAAGGTCAGGATGGAGAGTGACCCTGAACGGTTAATCAGCGGTTACGGCTTCCGGATCGATCGGCGCCGGCGCTTCATGAGTGTTGCGCTGAAGTTTGCCCGCTCAGCAGTTGCGCAATCGCCTTGTCAGTTTCGCCAGCGAATCTGCCGCGCTTCCTCTTCACCTCGACGAAAACCCCGCCGAAGCGGGGTTTTGATACAAATCTAGCTCTAGAATGCTAGCCTTTAGCCATTTATTTACCCATGCACTCTTTGACATAGGCGGTCTTCTTAGACATATGAAGACCCCGTGCAGAAGCTTCTGACTTGCACGCCTTCTGCCTCATTATCCACTCGGGGTTCTGCGCCGCACTCCCAGCAAATGCGGGCGTCGCGACGGTTACCACGAATGCTGCCGCGGCTGTGATAACGCCAATGTATTTCATAAAATCTCCAAAGGTGTGATGCATCAAGGATCAGTTTAAGAACGCTGCATACGAAGGCAACTTAGATGGCGCTCAAAATATCATCAAAGCAGCTCGTTTTTGAACAAGTAAGAGGCAATATGACGAAGTACCATGCAATGGGGCGTGTGGTGCGTGCGGGGAGCAGGGAGGTTACGGTAATTGTTCGCTTCGTCACACTTGCGCAGTGCGAATTGACGCTATTGGCACTTTTCGGACATGGCTAATCTGGCGGGCGATGGCCGCTTACTGGGTAAAAAGCAGACATCGTTATTATTCGATTTGCGACTGGCCGCTCATGCCGCAAAGCGGTCGTCCGGCATGGTGACAATATGCGGCTAAGTGCCGTCAGGCCACCAGACCCGGCGAGGTAGGCCGAGTCTCGTTGAATGCCCAACAGGAAGTGGCCTCCGTGAGAGAAGCCGATGCGTGCGTGCGACGGAGACGATTGAGTGAAGCGGCCTCAGTTGACATCAAGTGGCGGGGAGAGGGGACGATTGCCTAACGGCCGCCGCTCACGAACAGCCACACCGCCACTAGAACAAGAATGACAGCGAAGACATTGCCGGCCATTTTGCGCCGTAGCTGGCCTGCAAAAAACGTCTGCAGGCCGCCCGCCAACAGCACGATCAGGCCGTGCACGAAGGTGGCGACTGCGACATAGATGGAAACCAGGATCGCCAGTTCGCGTACCGAAGGCGCGGGGCCAGTGATGAATTCCGGAACGACGGCGATAAAGAACAGTGCGGCTTTCGGATTGAGCAAATTGGTGACGAATCCGCGACGAAAATGCACCAGGCGCGATCGGGCGACTGGCGCGGCTTCGACGGGCTGCCGGGCTTCGTTCCAGCTGTCGTAGGCCAGCCAGCACAGATACAGCGCCCCGGCCCAGCGCAGGCCCTCATACGCCAGTGGGTTGTTCAGGATCAGGGATCCGGCCCCAAGCCCGACCGCGACGCCGAGGAGTGCCAGTCCTGACGCCACGCCGAGTACCGCTGCCAGTCCGGCGATGCGGCCACGGCTCGCGCTAAGCACGGCGAGATAGGCCATGTTCGGCCCCGGCGTCATTTCGATGATGAGGGAAGTCAGGACGAAGGCGACGAGGGGTGATTGAAATGCCGCGGTGTAGCCGGCGGCAAGTTCAGGGAAACGATCCATGTCATGGCGCGCGCGTTACGAGGCGCGGCTCCATGTGTGTTTGCAGGGGACAGATGATTGGCCCGTTGGCTGTTCGAATTCGTGATGGCCGCTCAGGTGCACCACCTCGACGCAGTCTGCGTTGAGGCGCCCGTTGTCGACCAGCCGTTCGGCCAGTGCCACCGCCTGCGACGGGCCGTCCGATTGGACATCGACCTGGCGCTGCAGGCATTTGAAACTGTGGCCGTCCGAATTCAGCAGATCCTTGTAGAAGGAGACGCGGTAATTGTTCATGGTCGGCTCCTGTCGGTGTGCGTGGCGCTCGCGCGGCCTGTCTCAGGCATCCATGTCGGCGAGCCGCTGGCGGTTGCGCAGCACGATCTGTCGGGCGCTTGAAATCACCAGGATGCCCTGGTCGTTGAGCTGCGAAAGCGCCCGCGACACGGTTTCCAGCGTCAGGCCGAGGTAGTCGCCGATATCGCGGCGGCACATCGGTAGCGCCATCATCCCGGCCTTCGCCAGCCGGCGGTCCATTTCCAGCAGGAAGGTGGCAACCTTTTCCATCGCGGTCTTTCGGCCAAGCAGCAGCATGTGGTCTTCCGCGTGCCTGAGTTCGCATGCGGTCATGGTCCACAGATTGTGCGCAACTCTGACGTCGGATCCCGCGGCGGCTTCCAGGTTACGGCGCTTGACCAGGCGGACGGTGGTATCGGTGATCGCCTCGGCCGTCAGACGATGCGAGGTGCCGGGATCGAGGCCGAACACGTCACCGGCCAGATGGAACGCGCCGATCTGGCGGCGCCCGTCGCTGAGGAGCTTGTAGGTACGAACCGCGCCGTGAATCACCTGGTAGACATACTCGGAAGGCTCACCCTCGCCGTAGATTTCCTCGTCCTTGCGATAGCTGAATTCGGTCGCGATCACGCCGGAGCAGGTGGCGATGACGCTGAACTGGTCGGGCGACGGGGCAACCATGGCGCGCGGGATGTTGAGAATTTGGGCTGCCGGGGCGGTGATCGTCTGGGTCTGCATGTCGCCATCTCCTCGATGCGGGATGGCTTGGTGTAGCGAGGAGGCCGGCTCCTGAATATTTCGGTCGATATCTTAAGGGGGTCTACTTACGGGGTTTTACGGAGGTGGATATCGCCCGATTTTTCAGGCCCAGCGCTCCCGAATTGATCGCGTTCCGCACGCATTCCACCAGATTGTCCTCGAGATTGGGCTTCAGCAGCACCTGACGCACCCCGGCCGAACGGGCCTTCGCGGTGATGTTCGCGTCGGGATAGCCGGTAATCATGACGATCGGCGCGTTGACGTCGAGGTCTCGCAGCCGCTCGGCCAGTTCCAGCCCGTCGATTCCCGCCATCTTGTAGTCGACAACCAGGCAATCCGCGCCTTGCCGGACGGGTGACCCCAACAATGCGGACCCGCTGCGGAAGGTGCAGACCTCGAAACCCTCGGTCTCCAGCAGAAATCGCAATGATTTGAGCACGTCGAAGTCGTCGTCGACGACGTAGATCATCGATTTCCCGGCAGACGGGGCGATCTCGGCACGGCCGGACGGCATGGGGGAGGTGTTTATCATCGTCGGAAGATAGCCGGTTTCGCGTCTGCCCGAATTGACTTGGCTCAATCCTCAAAAACCCCGGCCCGGATCGCAAACCTGACCAGTTCGGAAAGGCTCGTTGCCTGCATCTTGGTCATGACGTTGGCCCGGTAGACCTCCACCGTGCGGGGGCTTATGTCGTATTCCTTGGCGATCACCTTGTTCGACTGGCCGCTGACCAGCCCCTGCATCACCTGGCGCTCCCGCTGGGTGAGCGAAGCGACCCGTGCGGCCATGTCGGCTGTGAGTGCATCATTCTTCGAGCCGCCATCATTCTGCGAGAGCGCGGTCTCGATCATCCCGATCAGCCGGTCGTCCTCGAACGGCTTTTCGAGAAAGTCGAGCGCACCAAGTTTCATGGCTTCGACGGCGAGGGGCACGTCGCCATGGCCGGTCATGACGATGACCGGAAGCCTTCGGACGCCAGCGGCCGGATTGAGTTGACGCAGCAATTCCATGCCGTCCATGCCCGGCATCCTTATATCCGTGACCACGCAACCGGCCTCCAGCTTCGGAAGCTCGCTCAGAAAAACCTGCGCGGAATCGAACAGGCGCACGCTGAAGCCGGCCGAGTCCAGCAGGAAATCAAGCGAGTCGCGCATCGCCGCATCGTCATCGATGACATAAACCTTACCGCCCATCGGTCACATCCTTGGCAGCACCGGCGGGCAGGGTGAAACGAAACGTCGCACCGCCGGCTTGATTTGTTTCGGCCCACATCCGGCCGCCATGGGATTCTATGATTGTCCGGCTGATCGAAAGGCCGACGCCCATGCCGGTCTCCTTGGTCGTGAAAAACGGCTGAAACAGGTTCACATGGGTATCATCGCCGAATCCATGTCCGGTGTCGGATATGGCGATTTCAATCATATCGTCCGCGGCCTTGGCGTTCGAGGCGATCAGCTCGCGGTGGGACGAATTGGCCATCGCTTCCAGCGCATTGCGGAACAGGTTGACCAGAACCTGCTGGATCTGGACCCGGTCGGCAAGCACCAGGTCGCAGGCCGGATCGAGGTTGAAGCGCAGCAATACCCCTTGCTCGCGCGCACCGGTGAGTCCGAGCGCGCCGGCTTCCTCGGTCAGCTTTGAAATACTTTCGACACGCTTCTCCGATGCCTCGCGCCCGACGAAGGTGCGCAATCGCCGGATGATGTCACCGGCGCGGATGGCCTGTTCCGCGGCACGGTCGAGCGCGGCCTCGATCTTCGGCGCATTGACGTCGGTGCTGTCGGCGAGCAGGCGGCGTGATCCCTTCATGTAGTTGCTGATGGCCGACAGCGGCTGATTGAGTTCGTGGGCCAGCGCAGACGCCATTTCTCCCATCGCGGAGAGGCGCGAGACGTGAACCAGTTCGGATTGCAGTTCCTGCAGCCGGGCCTGGGTCTGCTGCTGCTCGGTAAGGTCGCGCACGAAACCCGTAAAGTAGGGCTTTCCCGTCCGATTGCATCTCGCCGATGGTGAGGTGCATCGGAAAGGTGGTGCCGTCCTTGCGCATCCCGGTCACGATGCGGCCGATGCCGATGATGCGCCGTTCGCCGGTTTTCAGATAGCGAGCTAGGTAACCGTCATGGCGGCTGCGATCCGGCTCCGGCATCAGCACGCTGATGTTCTTGCCGATCGCTTCGGGTTCGCTGTAGCCGAATTGTCGTTCGGCGGCGCTCGAGAAAAATTGCATGATGCCATGCTCGTCAATCACGATCATCGCATCGGGGACCGTGTCCAGGATCGAGCGAAAATGCCGCTCGCTCGTCCTCAACTCGTCCTCGAGGCGCTTCTCGCGGTCGATGTCGATCATCACGCCGCTGAGCCGGGCAGGGGCGCCGTCGGAGTCGGCAACGATGGCGCCGAGCGCGCGCACCCAATGACCCGCATCCGAATGCCGATGCACCCGGTACTGAACGTCGAAATTGCATCCGGTTTCGATCGACTGCTGCATCGCCTTCGCGGTGCGATCGCGATCCTGCAAATCAAGCAGCGAAAGGAAGGTGTCGTAATCGATCGGCGTGTCCGGTGCGACGCCGAACAGCTTCCTTGTGGTGTTGGACCAGGTCAATTCCCGGGTCGAAAACTCAAAATCCCAGGTGCCGACGCCAGATCCTTCGACTCCGCTGCGCACGTTCTGGTCAAGCGGATCCTGACTGCGAAATGGTCGGTCGACGTCAATCATGCTCGGGCTTCGAGGCTCCCCATGCGCGTCGGATTTCGTTTCCAATCAGGCGATGTGGATCGGCAACGCGGCAGGTCAAACAGTAGCGCTTACCTCATTGAGATAAAAGACAATATGCATGTGCCTGGCTGCACCTTGTGTCCCGCAAGGATTTCAGGCGGTCCCCAATGAGAAACCCCGCCGGTTTTGATCTAGGTCAGGTCCGGGCCCGAATCGCCGCCTAGGATGCCGCGTCATGGGCCGGATGCCCAAGCAGGACATTTCGACACCAAGGCGTGGAGCAGGATATGGACTACAAAACCGTCATGGTCAGCCTGGCGCTGGACCGGCCCAACGATGCCTGTCTCGCGGTGGCCGGGGATTTGGCCGAGCGCTTCGAAGCGCGGGTGATCGGCATTGCCGCGTCGGACCTCAGGCCGCCGCTGTATTTTGCCGATGGCGGCGCGGCGCAAAAGCTCTTCGATGAGGAGGCCGCTGCGATTCGAAGGCGGTTGTCCGAACTCGAGGCGGAGTTTCACGCCGGCGTCGAGAAACGCGCGAAAGCCCTGGAATGGCGTTCCACGCAGGCACTGCCGGTGCCCTATGTCCTGCAACAGGCGAGGCGCGCGGACATCCTCGTGGTCGGAGCCCGCAGCGAGACCCTCGTCGACCCCTGCGCGGCGGCGGATCCCAGCGCGCTCTTGATGCAGGCGGGCCGCCCGATCATCGTCGTGCCGCCGGCGCTCGAATGGCTGGATTTCAGAAGCGTGGTGGTGGCCTGGAAGGATGTGCGGGAAGCCCGCAGGGCCGTATTCGATGCGCTGCCGATCCTCGCCCGGGCGCAGGATGTCACGGTCGTGGAAATTCCCGAGCAGGGGGCGCCGCTCGCGCCGATGCGTTACAAAATGTTGCGGACGTGGCGTCGTGGTTGCTCGGCCACGGTATCATCGCAAGTACCGTTGTTCCGGATTCGGCAGCCGGGGTTACCGAACAGCTTGAACAGGATTGCGGCTGACGTCGGCGCCGGCGCAGTGATTGCCGGTGCGTATGGCCACTCGAGGCTCAGCGAGTGGATCCTCGGCGGCGTGACACGGCAACTCGTCAATCCGTCCAATCGCTGTTCCCTGCTGTCGCACTGAACTTGATCTCAATCAATACCGGCAGCCGGCGCGCCTGATTGAATCGTACGAATCTCGATTGAGGATCGCGTCTTGGATAGTTTCATCGACCAGGTTGTTGCAGACCATATGACGCGCACCGTCACGACGGTCGCGCGCGGCCTGACGCTGCGGGAACTCGGCGAACTCTTTGAACGCGAGGACTTCAACACCTACCCGGTCGTGGAAAACGGGCAGGTCGTGGGGTTGGTTTCGAAGTTCGATCATCTCGCCTGTTTCGTCTTCACCCCGGCTCGCATGATGCCGCGCTACGACGATCTGATGAAGCGCACCGTCGCCGATATCATGACCTCGGATTTCATCTATGTCGGCACCGACACCAGGTTGACCAGGGTGCTTCAGCTGATGATAGACCACCGTATCCGCAGCATGCCGGTGATCGACAGAGATCAGCGCCTTGCGGGTATCATCTCACGTGAGGACGTGATGCGGGCCTTGCAGCACTGCAGCACCGGCGGGACCTCGCCTGCGCGCTGAGCCAAGGCTGACGTAAGGGGAGCAAATGACGGGAATCATCGGTTTCCACGCATTGGCCTTCGATCTCGTCGACGGCCATCTTGTCGAGGGTACACTGGTCGATTGCGGAAGTCCGGCGCTCGCCATCCAGACGGCGCAAGGGCAGTGGAAAGTATTCGGCCATGTCGGCGCGGTCGCATTCAGTCGCATCAGTTCCTTCGACAAGGAAAAATCAGGTCACAAGCATGTGCTGCGCCGGTTCGGGCAGGTTCCCGAGAAGTATCTGACGGAAACCACCCGCTAGATCTTGTGTTTTTGGAGCGTGCGCGGCCCAATCCCTACGGTGCATGGGGTTGTTTTCGCAGTTTTTTGTCCGGCCCCTTGCGGTGCACCGCCCATTCTAGCTCGCTTTCGCGAGTTCCTCGTCTTCCGGTGCGATGAAGTACAGCCCGGACATCGGATCGACCCAGCACAGATGATCGTGGACCTTCTTCACGCCCGCGATGTTCTCGGCGCAGACGATGGCAGCCTGCCGCGAACGCTCATCGGTGATGATGCCGCCCAGATCCACGATGCCGTCGCGGACCACGACGTTGAGGCCCTGCGGACACCAGTCGTTCTTGCCGAGCGCAGTGATGATGCGGTTGCGGGTGTGATCGTCGTCGGCCGTAGGGTCCGGGATCTCACGGGCAAGGCTCGCGACTGCTTGCAACAGATTGGAGCGCGACACGATGCCGACGAGCTTTTCGCCGCGCATCACCGGCAATCGCTTGAGCTTGTTCTTCTCCATCAACGCCACGATCGCTTCAAGCGAAGTATCCTCTGATATCGTCACCGGATCGTGCGTCATGATCTCGCCGATCTTGCAACCGTGTTCGTGAACAAAGTCGGTCGCTGCCTGACCCGGGCCGAGAATGAGCTTCAGGAAGCGGCTGCGCCTGCGCTGGGTACCGATTTCGCTGCGGCGGATGAAATCGCCTTCCGAGACGATGCCAACCAGCTTGCCGGCGGCATCGACCACCGGAAGCCCGCTGATATGCTGTCGCAGCATGAGGTTGGCAGCTTCGAGGATGGTAGCTTCCGGCATTACGCTAAACACCGGCCGGGTCATGATCTGATGTGCGCGCATTGGAGCCTCCATGAATTTGAATCGTTGATGTGCAGTCTACGGCCCTGCACGGGCGGCTTGTTTGATGCAGCTCAAAGTGTGGACGGGATCAGGTCGTAATATCCCCGCAGACAAGACCGGAGGTCGTCATGACGGAGCTTTCCGAGGCCACAGACGCAACACAGGCGTCGATCGATCCCGTGACTGCGGCGAACAAGCGGGTGCTGCATTTCATGTTTGGCGCGCAACGGATGCTGCTGGAGGAGATGGCGTTCGCTGCCTGTGCGACACTCGACCGGGTACGAACTGAAACTCATCTGTTCAGCGAATTCGCCTCAAAGCTTGGGACCGCGCATTCGGTTCAGGATTGGAAAGCGATGAGCAGTGAATGCGGTCAGCATCAGCTCGAATTCATCCGGCGCGACTGCGATCGGATGCTCAGACATGGGGAGCGAGTGATCGAAGCGACCTCAAATTTGGTGAACGAACGACAATAGGGCCCGGTTACAATGTCGCGCCTGCGGCTCATTGCGTGGTAGCGCGCTTGGGTTCACAAGGGGGCAACATCTGCCGGATATCGAACCCGAATGTCGACCTACCGCCTGAAAAATCTGCTGGCACCGCGTTCGGTCGCGCTGGTCGGCGCCAGCCCGCGCCAGGGCTCGGTCGGCCGGGCTATCCTCAACAATATCGGCAAGGCCGGATTCGCGGGTGAATTCGGCCTGGTGAATTCGCGCTATTCCGAGATCGACGGGGCCGCCACGTTCGGCAGCCTTTCCAAATTGCCGTTTGTGCCGGAGCTGGTGGTGTTGACGGCGCCGGCGAAATCGATCGCCGGTCTGATTGACGAGGCCGGCCGCCGCGGCACGGCGGGCGCGGTCATTGTCAGCGCCGGCCTCGGCCATGGTCCGGGTTCGCTGGCGGAAGCGGCCGAACACGCGGCGCAAAAATACGGAATGCGCCTGATTGGTCCCAATTGCCTGGGCATCATGATGCCGAATGCAAATCTCAATGCGAGTTTTTCCGCGCACATGCCGGACAGGGGAAACCTGGCGCTGATCTCGCAGTCCGGCGCCATCGCGGCGGGCATGGTGGACTGGGCGGCGCAACGTGCGGTGGGTTTTTCCGGGATCGTGTCGATCGGCGATCAACTCGACGTCGATATCGCCGATCTGTTGGATTACTTCGCGATGGACGACAAGACGCAGGCCATCCTGCTCTATATCGAGGCGATCAAGGATGCCCGGAAATTCATGTCGGCGGCGCGTGCCGCGGCAAGGATCAAGCCGGTCGTCGTCGTCAAGTCCGGCCGCATGGCCCAGGGCGCCAAAGCCGCCGCCACCCATACCGGTGCGCTGGCAGGCTCGGACGCGGTCTACGACGCCGCGTTCCAGAGGGCCGGCGTGTTGCGGGTCTCAGACTTGCGCGAGCTGTTCGACTGCGCCGAGACACTTGGCCGTCTCAAATCGCCGCCAGGCAAGCGGCTGGCGATCCTCACCAATGGCGGCGGCATCGGCGTGCTTGCGGTCGACCGGCTGGTCGAACTCGGTGGTATTCCCGCTGCTATCGCGCCTGAAATCCGTGCCAGGCTCGACGCGGTGCTGCCGACGACATGGTCGGGTTCAAATCCCGTTGATATCATCGGCGACGCCGACCCTGCGCGTTACGCCGCAGCCCTCGAAGTGCTGCTGGCCGATCCCGGCAATGACGCCATTCTGGTGATGAATGTCCAGACCGCGATCGCGCGCGCCGATGAAATCGCCGCCACCGTGGTCGGCGTCGTCCAGAAGTATCGCGCGCCGCAACGCATGTCACCCAAGCCGGTTCTCGCAGCGTGGATCGGCGCGGATCAGAAAATCAGCGATCTCCTGAGCGGAGCTGGGATTCCGAATTATCCGACCGAAGACGACGCCGTGCGCGGCTTCATGCATCTGGTGCGGCACCGCGAGGTGGTGGAGATTCTGGCGCAGGTCCCGCCGGCGATGCCCAGCGCGTTTGCGCCCGACACCGAGGCGGCCCGGCGGATCGTCGTCGATGCGCTGGCGGACGGCCGCCAGTGGCTCGATCCGATCGAAATCAAGCTTCTGTTCGACGCCTATGAGATCGCGATGGTGCCGACCTATGCCGCTGTTGATGCCGAGCAGGCAGTCGTTCACGCCGCGGCGATTTTAGCACAGGGCTCGACGGTCGTGCTCAAGATCATGTCGCGCGATATCACGCACAAATCCGATGTCGGCGGCGTCATGCTCAATCTCACCAGTGTCGAGGCGGTCCGATCCGCGACGTCGGAAATTCTGGCGCGCGCGAAAGCGATGCGACCGGAAGCGCGGATATCCGGGGTAATGGTGCAGGCGATGGTGCTGCGGCCGAAGGCGCGCGAGCTCATCCTCGGCCTCGCCGACGATCCGACCTTCGGCACCGTCGTGGTGTTCGGCCGCGGCGGCACCGCGGTCGAGATCATCAACGACAAGGCGCTGGCGCTGCCGCCGCTTGATTTGCAGCTCGCGCACAGCCTGATCGAGCGCACCCGGGTCTCGCGGTTGTTGCGCGCCTACCGTGACGTGCCGGCGGTGAAGGAAGACGCGGTCGCCATGGTGCTGGTCAAGCTCGCACAGATGGCAGCCGACATTCCGGAAATTCGCGGGCTGGACATCAATCCGCTGTTGGCCGACCAATCGGGTGTTCTGGCGGTCGACGCCCGCGTTGCGCTCGGGCGCGTGGAACGGAAATTCCGCGGCTCCGGGCCTGCCAATTTCGCCGTGCGGCCATATCCGTCGCAATGGCAGCGTCACATCGAGGTGAAGGACGGCTGGCGGGTGTTTGTCCGCCCGATCCGCCCCGAGGATGAGCCGCTGATCCATGAATTTTTGCGTCATGTCACCAGCCACGATCTGCGGCTGCGGTTCTTTGCGCAGATGAAGGAATTTTCCCACGAATTCATTGCCCGCCTGACCCAGCTCGACTACGCGCGCGCAATGGCCTTCGTCGCCTTCGACGAGATCACCAACGAGCTTTTGGGCGTGGTCCGGGTGCACTCCGATTCGATTTACGAGAGCGGCGAATACGCGATCCTGCTGCGATCCGACCTGAAGGGCAGGGGCCTTGGTTGGGCCTTGATGCAGATGATCATCGAATATGCGCGGTCCGAAGGGCTTAAAGCCATCTCCGGCGACGTGTTGACTGAAAACACCGTCATGCTGGCGATGTGCCGCAGCCTCGGCTTCGAGGTGAAATCGGACCCGGCTGAGCATGATATCTGCAACGTCAGGCTTGCACTCTAACCGGCCCGCAACACCTGCACGGCGTTCTCCCTGGATTGTGAGAGATAAGGCCAACGACTCGCTGCGCTGAGGCGGCCAAACATGATCGGGTTGGAACTCTTCAGCACATTGCCTGTTAGTGCCGGTCTAGGTGAAAACGGCTTCCTCGTGGATCTGCTCCCGGCCTTCACCGATAACCCGAACCGATAGCTGGGGTCTGATGTCGGCTTCCAGGCACCGCAGGTCAGCCGCCAGGTACTTTGCGTATATGACAGCCTCTGAAATCAGCCTGAAGTCACGCCCCACCTGATCACGGATGGGAAGCCTGTCGTTAATGTCGAAATAGAAACGCATGAGCTTCTCCTGGGTCTCTCCGTTTTCGTCGAGCTAACCCTTACGCGAGCTCGCGGCACAGCAATTGATTTGCGTCAACCGGACGGCGCTGGCCGCTTTTGCTTGAGACAGGTCAACATGGTTGAAGTCCATGTGGCCTAGGAGGGCGTTAGTCCATTGAAGGAATAGCATCTTGGCGACCGCACCTCTGCTAACGGCCACGTCAACGGGCGATGTTCTCGAGTTGCGTCCAGGTGGATCCTGGATCGCGGCCAATGTGACGGCGCTCGAGCGTCTTTCCGACGCCGTTGCGCCGCAGCTCGACCGCTCCAGTACCGTGAAGCTCGACTTGGCCGAGGTGCGCGAACTCGACACGCTCGGGGCCTGGCTTTTGGAAAAAATGTCGCGGCGCGCAATTTCGGCGGGTCACCGTGCCGACGTCGTCGGCGTTTCCGACCATTATGCCGGGCTGATCGAGGAGGTGCGTCAGGTCAACCGACGGACGCCCGCACCGCCCGCGCCGCGTAACCCGATTGTGGCCAAAATCAGCGATATCGGCCGCACTACCATCGGCGCAAGTGAAGACGTGAGCGCGTTCCTGCAGATGCTCGGCGCGCTGTGCATCGCGATCCTCGGCGTGTTGCGCCGGCCGCGATCGCTGCGGCTGACGTCGCTAGTCTATCAGTTTTATCGGGTCTGCTGGCAGGCGATCCCGATCGTTGTGCTGATTACCTTCCTGATCGGCGCCATCATCGCGCAACAGGGTATCTTCCACTTTCGCAAATTCGGCGCGGATTCCTATGTCGTCGACATGGTCGGCATATTGGTGCTGCGCGAGCTCGGCGTGCTGATTGTCGCCATCATGGTCGCCGGCCGTTCCGGCAGCGCCTATACGGCCGAGCTTGGCTCGATGAAGATGCGCGAGGAAATCGACGCGTTGTCGACCATGGGGCTGGACCCGGTCGAAGTCCTGATGTTGCCCCGGATCGTGGCATTGATTTGCGCGCTGCCGATCCTGAGCTTCATCGGCTCGATGGCGGCGCTTTATGGCGGCGGTCTGGTGGCCTGGTTCTATGGCGGCATGGGGCCGGCCATCTTCATTGCACGGCTGCATGAGGCCGTCTCCGTCACCCATTTTGAGGTCGGCATCATCAAGGCGCCGTTCATGGCGCTGGTGATCGGCACCGTTGCCTGCAGCGAGGGTTTGCGGGTGAAGGGAAGCGCCGAGTCGCTCGGCAAGCGGACTACCACCTCGGTGGTCAAGTCGATCTTCCTGGTGATCGTGCTCGACGGGCTGTTTGCGGTGTTCTTTGCATCGATCGGAATGTAGCGATGCAGGAAGTGGGCGGACAATTTGCGATACGCGTGCGTGACCTCGTGGTCGGCTTCCGCCGTCATGTCGTGATCGATCATTTGAACCTCGACGTGCGGCGGGGCGAGATCCTCGGCCTGGTCGGCGCTTCCGGCGGCGGCAAGTCGGTGCTGATGCGAACCATCATCGGCCTCATTCCTCGGCAGGAAGGCGAGATCGAGGTGATGGGCGCGCCGATCGGCAATCACGACCGGGCGACCAGGAGCGCTGCCGGGCGATGGGGCATCCTGTTCCAGCAGGGCGCGCTGTTTTCGTCGCTCACCGTGCGGCAAAACATCCAGTTTCCCTTGCGTGAAAACCTCGTGCTGTCGGACGAACTGATGGACGAGATCGCTACTGCGAAGCTCGAAATGGTCGGCCTGAAGGCGGAGGACGGAGACAAGTTTCCGTCCGAACTGTCCGGCGGCATGACCAAGCGGGTGGCGCTGGCGCGCGCGCTCGCGCTCGATCCGGCGATCGTGTTTCTCGACGAGCCGACCTCGGGCCTCGACCCCATTGCGGCCGGCGATTTCGATGCCCTGATCAAGACATTGCAGAAAACGCTGGGGCTGACGGTGTTCATGGTCACCCATGACCTCGCCAGCCTCAATACCGTTTGCGACCGCGTCGCGGCACTCGCCGACGGCAAGATTGTCGCCATCGGGCCTATGCGCGAACTGCTTCAATCCGAGCATCCCTGGGTGCGGGCCTATTTCCACGGCAAGCGCTCCCAGATGCTGCAACCCAAAGCGAGCTAGACCATGGAAACCCGCGCACCCTTCGTCATCGTTGGCGCCTTCGTGCTGGCGGCGATCGCCGCCGTGTTCGGCTTCGTCTACTGGCTGCACAACGCCGGTGGCCTCGGTCCGCGCGCGATCTACCACGTCCAGTTCGAAGGTTCGGTGCCGGGACTGCTTGTGGGCGCCGCGGTGCTGTTCAACGGCATCCGCGTCGGTGAGGTCTCCGAGCTCGGTCTGGCGCCGGGCAAGCCGCGCGGCGTCAACGCGACCATCTCGGTGGCGTCGACGACGCCAGTGCGCGCCGATACCAGGGTCGGCCTGGAATTCCAGGGCCTGACCGGCGTTCCCGTCATCACGCTGGAGGGCGGCATGCTGGTTGCCAGCAGTGGCGAGGTGCCGACACTCGTGGCCGATCCCGGCGCCGGGCAGGGCATGACACAGGCCGCCCGCGATGCGCTGCGCAAGGTGGATTCGGTGCTTTCAGAGAATTCCGGGGCGCTCAAGGACACAATCGCCAACTTCAAGGTTTTTTCGGAAGGCCTCGCTCGCAACACCGGCAAGCTCGATGGCATCGTCGCCGGTCTCGAACGCATGACCGGCGTGACCGCGCCGCCGGTAAAGATCACCTATGATTTGAGTGCCCTGCAAAATCAGGGGCCGGCGGGCAAGACCGTCAACGTGCAATGGGCGATCCCGGAGCCAACGGCGGTCGCGATGCTCGAAACACAGCGCTTTCTGTTTTCGCCGGCGCAGGACTACCCGGGATTCGCGGAAGCGATGTGGGCCGATTCGCTTCCAAAACTGTTGCAGGCAAGGCTGATCGAGAGTTTTGAGAACTACGACCTCGCACATGCACCATTGCGGATGGCGGACGTTGGTCAAACTGAATTCCAGCTCGTAATCGACGTCAGGCGGTTCCGTATTGCGGTCGATGCGAAGCCAGCTGCGGAAATCGCACTATCGGCGAGGATCGTTGATAAAAACGGCAAGATCGTCGCCGCGCGCCTGTTCGAGGAGTCCAAGAGCTTCGATCAGGTCGCGCCGCCGGAAGCGGTCGCGGCATTCAGCGATGCGTTCGGCCGGATCGCGAAGGACATGATCGCATGGACGGTGGAGGCGATGTAGGCGAGGCTATTCGAGGGTCTTCAGATACGACAGCAGGTCGTGAATCTGATCAGGATCGAGTTGGAACTCCGGCATGGTCGGATGGCCGGTCTGAATGCCTTCGGCGAGCGACTCTGCCAGGGTCTCTATCGGATAGCGCTTGTGCAGTACCCGGAACGGCGGCGCGATCTTGAGCGGACTTTCGCTAACCCGGTCGATGGCGTGACATCGCGCGCAATTGTTCAGCGCAAACGTTTTGCCGCGCTGCTCGTCGGGTGCAGCAGCCATGGCAGGTGTCAACATGACGAACGTCAACGTGAGAGACCTCAAAGTTCGCCTTACCATGCAACTTCAACTCCTGCGGATTTGCCGACATCGACTGCATGATGGCGGTTTATTCGCGATCCAACTTGATCTCGATCAATCGGCCTACCGTAGAGCTGCTAGAATCTCGCAATATGGCCGTTATCCTTCGATCAAGGTACCGGGCAGGCGCGTTCGACCGCGCCACCTGCTTCACTCGCGATTGGGCCGCTTCTGCCGCAAAGCGGCCAAGAGTTGGTCGAGGTGTCCCCGCCACGCCGCTTGCGCAATTTGGATCACGGTCGGCTTTAACAAATCCCCGGATCGATTAGGAACGATCCCCATTCCCGAGATTTGATATCGCAGTCAAATGAGGAAACACGGATCATGCGAAACACCATGCTTGCCATAGTGGCTCTGTTATTCGGGACGGTCGTGCTAGCCGGACCAACCCCCGCCGCTGCTGCTTACGATTATCCTTGGTGCGCCATGGGGGGGGAACTTGGGGGGGCCGGCGATTGTTCCTATCGAACCCGTGAGCAATGCCAGGCATCGGTCTCCGGGCGCTCGCGATTGTATTGCGACGTCAACAAGCGCGTCTTGTTCAGGCAGCAGCAAGGGGGTGAGCGACAGGGTGCCCCGCAACGTCGAAGCCGGGCCGCACAATATGATCACAACAACGAACCGTATTTCGGAGCTTCACAAGGTTACGCGCCCGGCGAGAAACAACGTTTCCTCGACGATGTGAGACGAAGAGATTAGACGTGCATGAAATCGACAGCAGGCCCGCCGGTTGGCGCTGGCGGGCTTCTCATATGCCTATTCGGGCGGCCTAAGCCCCGGAGAGCTGATCCAGTCGTTCATGTGCGCAAAAGTGTTGGCTTGCCTGATCCTGCGCTCTAGGCGCTCCCGCTCTTTGCTACCGGGTGGTAGCGCCTCGGCCTTCGTCTTGATCTCGTCGAGCCTTTCGGAAATGCGGTCCTCCAATGAAGTTTCGTGCTTCACGTGACGGCGCATGACGATCCTCCTAAGAATCCTGCCGGCCGATAAACGCAAACAGGGGCCGCTGGGTTCCGATCGTTTTCCTCCCGCCGTGGCGTAGGGTTGGCGCCTTCACTTCCGCTCCCAAGCCTTGTCCGTCACCATGCTGAGCCTGTGTGCGCATCGGTCGCGTACTGCCGCGCCTTTTCGATGGCGCCAAAGTGCCAAACCGGAATCCCGTTTGCTGTTACCGACCACCATCCCCGCGGGCCGTGCGGCTCTTCAGGCATCGGCACACGTCATAGGCTTCGTTCGGGTCGTCGTCGGGGTCGATCGTGAAGCGCATCCGCTAAAATGGCGTCTCAAAAATAAATTTGCTAGGCGCTTTTCGTTTGTACGTTCGATTGTGCGCGAGGACTACAGAAATAGAAATCATTCAATTATATCAATGGCTTATGGCGGAAGGGGTGGGATTCGAACCCACGGTACCCTTGCAGGCACGCCGGTTTTCAAGACCGGTGCCTTAAACCACTCGGCCACCCTTCCGGACCGTGAAATTGCTTAGCTTTTTGTCGTGGAACAGAGAACGAAACGTTTCTCTGCTACCCCTTTGCTAGCCAACGTCGTCGGTTCGCTTCTTTAGGGTGGCCCGTAGCACCCCGTCAACGGTCGTGGCGGCTTCACCCTGCATTTTGGTGGCATCAGACGGGTCGGTTCTCAGATTGCCGTCTGTCCTGCCTGCGAGAGCTAAAGAAAAAGCCCCGGACGACGCCGGGGCTTGAATTCATCAACTGATGTCTCAGTACTTTGCAACGACCGGGCCGCCGAAGGTGTAGTTCAGCCCGACACGCAACACATGATCGCGGAAGCGCGTATCGACATCAGCGCGAATCGTGCTGCCCGGTGCGAGCGAGAAGCTGGCCGCGCGAAACGAGTCGAAATCCATATAGAGATATTCGAGCTTGGCGCTCCAGTTGCTCGTGAGTTTGCCTTCAACGCCGGCGCCGACGGTCCAGCCAACACGGACATCGCTGTTGGATCCCGTCGCGATCAGCGCACCGCCGTTGGGCGTAAAGCCAGTCAGCGAACCGGTGGTCTTGACCGAGCCGTAGGCCAGGCCGCCGGTGCCGTAGAACAGGACCTGCGGAGTGGCGAGGATTCCGACGCGGCCGCGCACGGTACCAAACCACTCGAGGTGGCTGTCCAGAGTCAGGTTGGTTCCGGTCGCACCGGCAGGCAGAAGCGTCAGGCCGGGTAAGCAGGGGCCACCGATGAGCGTGGCTGCGCAGCTATAGGCCGCTCTTCCTTTTTCGCCAGACCACTATGCGTCGGCTTCGACGCCAAACACCCAGTTGCTGCTCTGCCAGTTGTAACCAACCTGGCCGCCGGCAATACCGCCGTTCATGTCGTAGCTAGCGCTGGTAATGGAGCCCGGTGGCGGTGCGATCAGCAAGCCGGTAGCAGTGTTGTAATAGGAGACGTCGGAGCTGCCGCGTCCCCAACTATAAGCCAGCGTTTCCACCGAGGGGCCATGTCGGCAGCTAACGCGGCCACTGAGAGCGCTACAGTTGCAGCAACAGCAAGTGCGATTTTCTTCATGATTCCCTCCCGCAGTACGGCTTCGATTTTGCTGCAATTGACTGTGCAGGAAATACCGTATCCAAAAAGTCACATTGGCGATCCATTGCAGCCTTGGGCTGATCTCGGGAACAGCGAGAAAACCGGCGGCGCGTGCGAGCTGGCCTGACCTGCAATCGCCCTTTACGCCGTATCTTCGAGCCACAATTGTGAATCTCGATCTTCCAGATGTTCCTGCTTTGCGCGCCTGCAATATTCGTAGAGATCCAATGAGTCACAGTCGAACCGCTGCCAGTAACTGGCATGCCGCCACCCGATCAGATTGTCGATGAATCTGGAAACGCGGTCCATTCCGAGATTTCGCGTCAGACGCCTGAGCGCCCTGAAGCCGGCAAACTGGTTGCGGAGGATTCGATAATTCGGGGCAAGATATGTCACGTCACTCCTGACGCTATTGCAGCGTTTCCAGTCGAGCTGCTCGGCAATATCCATTTCGGTGTGGAATGTGCCTTGCAGGAAATCATCGGTTGGCGGATCGCTTGGGTGATCAATAGCCCGGCACGAAATCGCTACCCGCGCGGTTCGTAGCCCGTCTATGCGATGCGATTCCACATATGCACAATCGATAATCTCCATGCGCAGGAATCGGATGAGATAATCGAGGCTCCCGAGCGTCGGCAAAAAATAGGCTTCGCCGAGGAACCGGAAGCTGGAGTTCAGATGCATTGCCGGGGCATCGTCGATAATCGCCGCCGTTTCCAGAACCATGATGCCGCCGTTGCGGAGAAGCCCTCGGGCGGTTGCGAGCCCCGATAGCGGCGAGAACAAGTGATAGAGAAGTCCAGACATCACGACCACGTCGAATGTTCGATAGTCGATCCGAGCCGGCAACCCGGCGAGGGGAACGCCCGAGACGAACTCGAAATCGACGCCGAATCTGTTTTTCACAGCCTCGATCCGCGCCGTCAAAGCGGATGGTCTGTCGTAGGCGACCACACCGGACGCGCCGCGGCGTTTCATCAAAATCGGAATAACGCCTTCCATCGTACCGATGTCGAGGCAGTCTTTCCCCGTCAGATCGGCGCGCTGCAGCAAAATCCGTGTAAGGGCGACGTTCGAGAACTCTTGTCCCGTCGTTAGTTTGCCTGGCTCCATTTCGACCGAATAGTACCAAGGCGTCAGCTCGAGTTCTTCCTTCGAATAAATCAATCCGATTGGTGGAAGATTGCCTCGATGAAAATATTGCGCGCGAGAACCGTTAGTCATTTATCCCCGAAAGTTAGGTTTGATAGCGGACGTTAACAGAGTCCACTATCGGTTGCTAAGGGGATCGGTAGGAAATCAGCGGCCGGTCCGCTGCGTCGGTGTCACACGGCGCAGCGCGAGCCGGAGCGTGGGCCAACGTTGCGCAAAGGCCCGGGGAAAGCGTCAAATCGGGTGAGGTGGGCGCTGGCGCCGAATCGAGTTGGGCGGCAGCCTGACGCTTAGCCGAACGCGAAAGCCAGCAGGCTCGAACACAGCAGCACAAGGCTTGCCGTTGTCAGTGCGAGAAATCCGTCTGAGACCAAATCGTGGTTGCGCATGATACACCTGCCACATCGGATGCTCGTCCGAATTGATTAAAGCTTTCGGAATCTCCCGGCCGGAAAGAGGTGATGCGTCTTCTGAGGCACAGTGACCCCAACTTCGAAAACCGGGCACTCAGGCCCGGGAACGATAACCTTCAAACGCATGGGCCAAGAAAATCCCCGCGCTCACCAGGCCCAAAACTGCCGTAACCGTCTCAATCATCGCAAAAGTTCCTTTGCGCCCCTGCAAGCCACAGAACGACCGCCCCGTTGCACAGTCAAAAAGATTCAGTGGTTGGCGAGAAGATCCGGACCGAGTGATGATTTGCTGCAACAGGTTGTTTGAAGGCGGGACAGGGCAGGGGCAATGGCCCCGTAAATCGACGGGTGCACAAGGCAACGTTTGATTCACCACGGAAGCGCGCACCCCATTTCCGCCGTGATCCGGTTGCGGTATCTTCATCAGATGATGCGGAGGTGGGCCGTATCGTGAATCAAGTCCGCGCAGGCCTCGAAGCAGGCGCGTGGGCGGTGGAAATGGTAATTGGGGCGAATGGGGATTCGACGGCCGACATCGGTGGTCCGGACGGCGCGTGGCGCCGCCGCTATAGCCGCGTGCCTTGTCCTCGCCAACTGCGCCTCGTCGAGCAAGTTCGCCAGCCGCGTCGATCCCAAATATGGCGTGTCGTCCAGCCCCCGTGTGGTGGCGATGGGCGAGCCCGTGCCGAAAGGCGGCGGCACCTACCGCGTCGGCAAGCCCTACACCGTGGGCGGCCGGGTCTATGTTCCCGAAGAGGACCCCGACTATCGCGCCGAAGGCATCGCCTCCTGGTACGGCGATGATTTCCATGGCCGGCTGACCGCCAACGGCGAAGTTTTTGACATGGGCTCGCTGACGGCCGCCCATCCGACGCTCCCGATCCCGAGCTACGCCCGGGTCACCAATCTCAGCAACGGCAAGTCGCTGGTCGTGCGCGTCAATGACCGCGGCCCCTACCATGGCAACCGCCTCATCGACGTCTCGAACAAGGCCGCAGAACTCCTTGAATTCAAAGGAAATGGTGTCGCTAAAGTACGAGTCGAATATGTCGGCCGGGCGCCGCTTGAAGGCTCGGACGACCGCCAGCTGATGGCGACGCTCGCGAACCGGCGCCCCTGCGCCGTCGCCGTCCGCGGTCCGGGTTGCGTCGGCCCGGCCGTTCGTTCCCGAGATTTCATCGTCGGCGGGGCGGATCCGCGGCGATGTTCCGATGCCGGAAGGGCGGCCCTACAGCCTCGGCAATACCTCGGCCGATTACGCCTCGCTCAACGCCACCTCGGAAATGTCGGCCTCCAGCCGCACCCGCGGCCGCTACCTGAACAATCCCCGCGCGGTGACCTACGACACCGAGGCAGGTTCGGCCTATCTGCCGATCGATCCGCGCGGCCCCAGCGAAGTCCTCAGCGGGCGCGGGCTCTACTAACCCTTCAAGAAGGCGATCAAGGCCGCGTTGACCTCGTCGGGGCGCTCCTGCTGCACCCAGTGGCCGGCGCCGTCGATGATCAGCCTTTGCCGCAGGTTCGGCAGCACCTTTTCCAGCTCGTTGACCCGCTTGGCGCCGATCAGGCCGGTGATGACGGAATCCTGCGATCCCGCAATGAACAGCGACGGCTGGTGGATCTGGGCGCCTTGCCAGGGCGCGGTCAGGTCCCAGTTGCGGTCGAGGTTGCGGTACCAGTTCAGGCCGCCACGGAAACCGGATATCCGGTAGGCCTCGGTGAAAGTGGCGATGTCGGCCTCATTGATCCAGTCCGGCAGCGTCTCGACCGGGCCGATATTGCCGAGAAAGCCCTTGCCCTCGGTGACGAACATCGCGGCTGGGATCGGAGACGCCGCGCCCGAGCACTTTTCGCATGGTCATCGCGACGTCGCGCTCGAATTCGGCCTCGGCCACGCCGGGGTCTTGAAAATACTGCCAGTAGAAATTGGTGACGCCACCTTCGCGCAGGCTTTCGAGCGGCCGGTTGCGGCCGCGGAAGGGTGGCGGCACGCTGAGGCCGGCGACCTTGGTGAACATATCCGGGCGGAACATCGCCGCATGCCAGGCGACCGGCGCGCCCCAATCATGGCCGACAATGACCGCCTGTTTCTCGCCGAGCGCCGAGACCAGCGCGACCATGTCGCCGACATTGTCGAAGATGCTGTAGGCTTCCACATCGGCCGGTGCGCCGCTGCGGCCAAACCCGCGCATATCTGGGGCCACGACATGGAAACCGGCATCCGCGATGGCCGGGATCTGGTGCCGCCAGGAATAGGACAATTCCGGCCAGCCGTGGCAGAGCACCACCAGCGGCCCCTGACCTTGCTCGCGCACGAACAGCTCGATCCCGTTGGCGGAAATTGTGCGTGAGGATGGCATCGCGTTTCCGCCCTGTTTTTCGTATTCTGTCGGGATTGCAGGATAGGGTCGTTCGATTGACGCCGCAATCGGATCGGCCCAATCCACAAGTCGGAAAACCTGTGTTGTTTGCGATACTTCCAACTGTTAGAAGGCCGGGATTCAGGACATCGCCGATGGCAGCCGAGACATCCATTTTCCGCAAAATCAACGCCGCGGCCGCTTTCCCGTGGCGCGGCCTGGTCGCGGCTGCGCTGGTGCTGGCGGTCGGCTGGGGCGGGATCGTCTACGCCGCCAACAACAGCGTGCAGGGCGCCAAGAAGGCTGAAGAGGCCGGCGTTCGACGGCGATGCGCCGACCGCGATCCTGATCGAGGCTTCCAGCGGCAGCGTGCTGTTCGAGAAGAACGCCGACGAGCTGCGCGCGCCGTCCAGCATGATGAAGCTGATGACCGCCGAGGTGGTGTTCAACGCCATCAAGAAGGGCAAGGTCAAGCTGACCGACGAGTACCGCATCAGCGAAAACGCCTGGCGCAAGGGTGGCGCGCCGTCCGGCGGCTCGACCATGTTCGCCGCCCTCAACAGCAAGGTGTCGGTCGACGATCTCCTGCACGGCGCGCATCATCCAGAGCGGCAACGATGCCTGCATCGCGCTGGCCGAGGGCATGGCCGGCAATGAGCGGATCTTCGCCGCCGATTTCATGACCAAGCGGGCGCGCGAGCTCGGCATGACCAAATCGACCTTCGGCAATTCCAACGGGTTGCCCGATCCCGCCAACAAGATGACGGTGCGCGAACTGGCTAACGCTCGCGCGCTACATCATCCGGACCTATCCGGACTTCTACAAATTGTTCGGCGAGAAGGAATTCACCTGGAACAAGATCCGGCAGCCGAACCGCAATCCGCTGTTGAACTCGCTCAACGGCGCCGACGGTTTGAAGACCGGCTACACCAAGGAAGGCGGCTACGGCATGGTCGGCTCCGCCGTGCAGAACGACACGCGGCTGATCGTCGTCGATCAACGGGCTCGAAGACCCCGATGACCGCGCCACCGAAGCCAAGAAGATGCTGGAATGGGGTTTTCGCAATTTCGAGACCCGCACGCTGTTCGCGGCCAACCAGCAGGTCGGCTACGCAAAAGTGTTCGGCGGCGAGAGCCGCTCGGTGAAGCTCGCAAGCCGTGACCCGATCAAGGTGATGGTGCAGAAGAACGGCAGCGAAAAGCTGATCGCGCGCGTCGTCTATAACGGCCCGGTGCGCGCGCCGGTCAACGAGGGCCAGCCGGTCGGCGTGGTCAGGGTCTGGCGCGGCGCCAACGTCGCGGTGGAGACGCCGGTCTATGCCGCCGAGGCGATCGCGACCGGTTCGACCATGCGCCGCGCTATCGACGGCGCCAGCGAACTCGTCATCGGCATGTTCCGCGCGAGCGCCGAGAAGCTCTGATCATGGCCGATGCAGCGGTTAGCCGGCCTTCCGGACGGGGCAAGTTCATTTCGTTCGAAGGCGGCGAGGGTTCTGGAAAGTCCACGCAGATCAAGAAGCTTGCCGAACGTCTCGATGCGGCAAAGCTGCGCACCATCGTCACCCGCGAGCCCGGTGGGTCGCCGGGCGCCGAGATCATGCGCCATCTGGTGCTGTCGGGCATGGGCAAGCTGCTCGGGCCCGAGGCGGAAACGCTGCTGTTTGCCGCGGCCCGCGACGACCATGTGCACACGCGTGATCCAGCCCGCGCTCAGCCAGGGCTCTGGGTGCTGTGCGACCGCTTCTCGGATTCGACGCGCGTCTATCAGGGCAGGCTCGGACACGTCCCGCCGGGCGTGCTCAACGCCATGCAGCGGGTCACCATCGGCGATCTCAAGCCGGACCTGACCATCATCCTCGACATTCCCGTCGAGATCGGCCTGCAGCGCGCGGCCGTCAGGCGCGGCAGCGGCGCGCCCGACAGGTTCGAGGGCGAGGACCTCAAGTTCCATCAGGGTCTGCGCGAGGCCTACGCAGATCGCGGCGGACGAGCCCGCAGCGCTGCGTGCTGATCGACGCCAATGCGGATCCCGACACGGTCGCCGCGCGCGTCTGGACCGCGCTGCGCGATCGTCTGTTCGCCGATCCCCGCAACCGCGAGCCCCGCATGAGCGCCCGCAAGGTCGAGCGTGAGATCGCCGTCCGCATCCGCGCGAAACGCCCGATCTGTTCGGGCATCGCGAGGCGGAGACGGCGCTGCTGGCCGCCTACCGCAGCGGGCGCATTCCGCATGCCTGGCTGATCGGCGGCGCGCAGGGGATCGGCAAGGCGACGCTGGCCTATCGCATGGCGCGGTTCGTGCTGACCCATCGCCGATCCGCTGGCGCCCTCTGTGCAGCGCGCGGAAGACGCTCGCGGTCGATCCTGACGATCCCGTGGCGCGGCAGGTCGCGGCTGGCGCCCATGGCGGGCTGTTGGTGCTGGAGCGCACCCTCAACGACCGCGGCGTGATGCGCACGGTCATCACCGTCGACGAGACGCGCGAGACCATCTCGTTCTTCGGCTCGACCGCGGCGGTCGAGGGCTGGCGGGTCTGCATCGTCGACACCGTCGACGAGCTCAATCCGAACGCGGCCAACGCGCTGCTGAAGATCCTCGAGGAGCCGCCGCAGCAATCGCTGTTCCTGCTGGTCAGCCATGCGCCGGCGCGCGTGTTGCCGACGATCCAGTCGCGCTGCCGCAAATTGCCGTTGCGGCCGCTTGCGACCGATGACGTGATCCGCGCCGCGGCCCAGGCCGCCGAGTATGCGGCCGACGATCCCGCGCTGGCGGAGGCGGCGGAGGCCTCGGAGGGCAGCGTCGCCCGCGCGCTGACGCTGCTCGGCGGCGATGCGCTGAAGCTGCAGCAGCGCACGGCGGCGCTGCTGGCGACGCTGCCGCAGGTCGATCCGCGCGAATTGCACGCGCTCGGCGAGGCGCTCGGCACCAGCGACCGCGTGGCGCTCGCGGCGTTCGTCGACGGCATCGATCGCTGGATCGGCGAACGGCTGCATGCCGACGAGGCCAATGCCGCGAACCTGCCGCGCCTTGCACGGCTGGCGGAGGTATGGGAAAAGATCGTCCGCGCCGCGCGCGACACCGAAGCCTATAATCTGGAGCGAAAGCCGCTGGTTTTCTCGGTGTTCGGCATGCTGGCGGAAGCAACGCGCTAGACGCGGCGCACTCGATCAATCCGACAACCTGATTTGAAGTTTTAAAGGAATTTGTGGTGGCGACCGCACTGGAGAGGACCCGGCGGCGAATGCCGCCGTCATCAGGAGAATACGGATGTGGCGCGCGGTCATCTTGGTTCTTCTGCCCTGCCCCCGCGAGCGTTCACAGGCAGGCAGCAATTCCTGCAGCGATCATCTCGTAGAACACCGTCGTGCCGTAGTGGGCCCAGAGCGCTACGGTGCCTGCCAGCAGGATCCCGACCGCCGCCGCGACGAGCAGGAGCGGACGGGAAAACGCAGGTGCTGCGGCCGAGACCGTTTCGGGCATCGGTATTCCTCGGTTACGCCTGCCAGGTTCTTACCGGCCGGCTTGCCTACCAAATAGGCCCGATCGCGCTGGCGGACAATAGTCGACGATGTCGCTATTGGGAGACGATCCCCACCCGCATGGACAGCGCCGTAACCGCCGTGGCCAGGCGCCCCAGCATGCTCTCGAACAGATGGAAGGCCTCGGTCCTGTACTCGGTGAGCGGTTGGCGGCGGGCCATATCCGCGCCAGCCCGATCGCCCGACGCAGATTGCCGAGCGTCAGCAGGTGTTCGCGCCAGAGCTGGTCGAGCGCATGCAACACGATCGATCCTTTTGCGATGTGGTCGGATGCGGGCGGCGCCAAATTTTGCGTCCTTTGCCTGCCATCCCATCGGTCCGCCACCTGGGGTGATGCGTTCGCACACCTCCTTGGCGGTGATGCCCTCTTCCTCCGCCCAGGGCGTGCGGAGCGGGTCCAGCGCCAGCGTGAGAATGTCGCGCCTGGCGGTCGAGACCTTTGATGTCCCACTGTTTCGGGATAAGCGTTTTCTGGGACGTGCTTGGAGACGAGGTCCTCGATGGCGGCGTGGCGCATGTCGGCCACGATTTCGTTCACCGCCTCGTCCTTCATCCATTCCACCCGCTGGTCGAAGATCACCTTGCGCTGGTCGTTCATCACGTTGTCGAACTTCAGCAGGTTCTTGCGGATATCGAAGTTGCGCGCCTCGACCTTCTGCTGCGCCTTCTCCAGCGCCTTGTTGATCCAGGAATGAACGATCGCCTCGTTCTCCTTCCAGACCAAGCCGCTGCAGCATGGTGTCCAGGCTTGTCGGTCCCGAAGATGCGCATCAGGTCGTCTTCCAGCGACAGGAAGAACTTGGAATGCCCGGGGTCGCCCTGCCGGCCGGAGCGGCCGCGCAACTGGTTGTCGATGCGCCGGCTCTCGTGCCGCTCGGTGCCCAGCACGAACAGCCCGCCGGCCACCAGCGCCTTCTCCTTGAGCCGCGCCACCTGGGCGCCGATCTCCTCCGCACGCGGGTCGTGCTCGCGCGCGCGCGCGTCTTCGATCTCGGCCCAGTTCCTGCCGGATGCGCATGTCGGCATTGCCGCCGAGCTGGATGTCGGTGCCCCGCCCCGCCATGTTGGTGGCGATCGTCACCGCCCCAGGCACCCCCGCCTGCCCGATGATGTAGGCCTCCTGCTCGTGGTAGCGGGCATTGAGGATGGCGAACACCTTGGCCTTGGAGGCGCCGTCGTCGCCGGAATCGCGGCGCGAACGCATTGGGGTCGGCGAAGTCGTGCTGCTCCCAGCCCTGCTGGCGCAGCATCTCCGCCAGTTGCTCCGACTTCTCGATCGAGGTCGTGCCCACCAGCACCGGCTGCGCGCGCTCCTTGCACTCGTCGATCAAGTTCAGGATCGCGCGGTATTTCTCCGCCGCCGTGCGATAGACCTCGTCGTCGTCGTCGATGCGCACCATCGACGTGGTTGGTCGGCACCTCCAGCACTTCAAGGTTGTAGATGTCGAGGAGTACATCGCCCAACTCTTCAGCCCGTGGAAGTGCCGGTCCAGCCGCTGGTAGCCCTCCGGGATGAAGCAGAGACCACAGTCCAGGCACCGATGCACCGAGGCTCGACACTCGATCACCTTGCGCCGGACGCCCGCAGGGGTGAGGATGAGGTCGTACGCTCGCTTGGTCCTCGTGATGGGGCAGCCCCCCAACTCCTTCCGGTCGATCTCGGTGGTCAGGGACGTGCCCTTGCACCCGGGACACCGCTTACTCGTGATGACGATCCGCTTGGTGACCCGGAGCTTCTGCCTGCCGTACTTCTTCCTTCCACGCGTGCCCTTCCGTAGAGCCGTGCTGGTCCGCACGTAGATCCGCTCCCGCTGGTAGTCGAAGTAGGCACAACGGTTGATTTGCTCAAACTCCGGCTGGGCGAAACGGACCTCGACCCCACTGGCGGTTGTTGTCCCATCGATCGATCTCCCCCACTAGCGAGGCTGTAATGCGTTGACCATACGAATCGCTCATGGCTCGACGACGCCTCACATGAATGCGGCGGACGGAACAACCGCACATTTCGATCACGTCCCTGTTCCTCATGATCCTGGTCGACCGCCCCGAAGTCCAAGGGAAATCGCAGGCGACCGGGTTCACCACTGCGGATTCCGCCCCGCCATCACATCCTCGACCGCCTCGGTGACCAACTCCCGCTCGGCCTGGTCGGTCACGTTGAGCTGGCGCAAGACCTCGGCCAGGATCGCGGCTGTCGACCCTCTCGCGACCATCACTCCCTGTCGACGATTATCTTGTTGCTTTCGCCGCCTGCTGATCAAGTTGCCACCGGGGTTCAAGATCGACCGCCATCAGCGACGGTCCTGACCCCGGCGACCTCGTGGGTAGCGGGCCGGTTGGCCATGCGGAAACTCTCTTGATGAAAAGGCGAATGCATGCAAGGACACTCCGCGTTTCGAGCAACGGTGGTACTTCTCTCGGCGGTGGTGCTGGGTGCGGCCCTGGCTTCGGGGCCGTCGCCGGCCGGAGCAGCCACCATCCTGGAGACGGCCACACTCGGGCAGTCCCCGCTGACGTTGCAAGGCATCGGGGCAACCTTCTGGATCGGGGCGAGGTTCACCGTCGCCCAGCAGGTGCAGGTCGACCACATCGGCGCCAACATCCAGGGAGCCGGCACGATCTTCGGCGCCATCGTGCCCCTCAGCGGCCCGGGGGGCCTGCCGACGATGCCACCCTCCCAGATCGAGTCGTATGCCCTGGCGGGCACAAGTTTCACCATCCCCTCCATCCCTGCCGATGTCTCGGTGCCGCTCTCGGCGGCCTTGGCCCGGGTTCCTACGGCGTCGTCTTCGGGGTGGGAGCCTGGAACGCTGACGAAATAACTTCCCGATATCACACATTGGGCAAAATACGATAGTTCCATCGAGGCAGGACGATGTCTCGGACCAGATTCACGGCGTCCTTGGTGGCTTGGCTCAACTTGTCTGCCCGTCTCGTAAACCTTGTCCAGGAGATCCACCACCACCGAGAGGCCCGTCCGCGTCTTGGCCTTCCTCATCAGCTCGGCGACCAGGTCGACGCTGTGAAGGATCACGCCCCGGCAGACGCGCGTCAGGTGCGGGAACAGCCGATGTTCGATCGGGTTGTACTTCGACGCATACGGCGGGTAGTGCGCCACCCGGATCTCCAGCCCCAGCTCGTTGACCAGGCGCTGGAGATCGGTGCGGAACAGGTGGGCCTGGCCACTGCTCGGTGTCGGCGGGGTTGCTGCCGCCGCCGTCGCACAGCACCAGCAGCGAGTTCGCCCCCGGGTAGGCCGCGCGACCGAACCGCTCCCACCAATCCCTCAGGCAGTCGCAGGCAAATTCACTAGTATCATGACTCGTGCCGAGGTGGATGTAGCCGCGGTTCTGCTTCAGGTCGTAGATCCCGTGGGGCAGCACCACCCCCTGGGCGAACTCGGCGAAGTCGTGGTCGAACACCCGGATCGTCTGCCGCGTCCAGAGCGTGCCGTCGCGGAAGAAATTACCGAGCAGTTCCCGGGATTTCAGGTCGATGCTGAGGATCGGGTCGGCGGAATCGAGGTACTCGCCCTTGAGCCGGGCGATCGTCTCGAATTGGCTGTTGCGATCGGGATGGCGGCTCAGAGGCTCCATCCGCTGGGCCTTCCGTTCGTGATAGTCGTACTGGTCGAGCAGTTGATCGACGATATGCACACTGACATAACTACCACACTCTTGCATCAAATCGACGATCTCGGTCTTGGTCAGATTGGTCCAGATCAGCGACTCTTCGGTGGGACTGCCGGCGGTGTGCTCGACGAGGACCTTGCGAGAAGTCTTCGTCGATCTTGGGGTCTTGGTCGAGCCGCCGTTTCCGACCACCGCCAGGCTCGCGGACCCGCGGGGCGGGTGCCTCGGGGAGGTCGTCGAGGTCGTGTTGCCCGTGGCGAATGGTCTTGGGATCGACGTCCAAGACCTTGGCGATGTACTCGATCCCCCCATGGCCGAGCTTGGCCGCCTCGACGGCGGCGTACCGCCGGCGATCGTTCTCGCGCAAGGAGTGGTAGAAGGACCTCATGGTCTGCTCGACATCGGGGGAATAAGGTGACATGACCTGGCTCGTTGAAGGGCCCAGTTGCGGAACAGTCTCCGCTGTACCACCTCGCGCCGGAGCCGAGCAAGGCCGTGGCCTCGGCGAGGCGAATCGCGTCCGGGTCTCAAGGGAACGGGTGTCGTCGGATCTGGAAAGTGCCGCTCGTCTCTCCTGTTTTCCCCAGAACCCCACGAGCAAACGAGAGGTCTGGCACCCAGAAGTCGGGAAGTTATTTCGTCAGCGTTCCTCGGCTCCGGCGGTGGCACAACCTTTCTCAGAATAACGTCCCGACGTCTCAGGCGTCGTTCTTCTCCGCAAGCGTCCCGACTGGTCCGTTCATCTGGATTGACCAGCCGACACTGAGCGGCCTGCACTTCTTCGTAACGGGCACGGTCCTTGTGCCCGAGCCCTCGGCCTGGATCATTTCGGGCACGGGCTTTGCCATGGTCGTGGGTTTGGCCAGGCGACGACGCGGGATCGCTTGATGCACCATCGGCACCGATGGGCCGGGTGAATCGACGGGGCGACCCCTCCGCCCCCCGGTCCAAGAGAAGTGTCGGAGCAACCAGCGATGCCCGGCAGCGACGACTCTGCCTTCCCACCCACCGAAGAGTCGATCGACCGCCTCCATCGCTCGGGGTGGTCGACGGGCGAAGCGGGCTTCACAGGCTCGAGCGGTCGGGCCCGTCTGGCAGGTCGACGGCCGCAATGGGGAGGACCGGCTCTTGGTCCGCGCCCGGACGCAACGTGAGGCGTGGTGGCGGGTGATCGAGTCGGGGGCGTCGTGCGCGATGCTCGAGGGGTGGGCGAGGCCCTGGCGGCCTGGGACGGAGTAGGCGGTCAGCCAGTGCTGCACCACGGCCAAAGTGGAGCAGGACGGGATGCGTCAGGGACCGATGCCGCAAAGCCGAGCCACGCCTTCCTGGCGCGGTTCGCGAGAGCTCGACGGCCCCTTGGCCGGGACGCTCACTTGATGAAGGAATTCGGAGTAGATAAGCTCGGGAGATCCGAGGACTGCCCAACGGCGAGCCCGGCGATGGACACAACACTTCCGAGCTCCGAACCACGAAAAGCAAGCACCGGCGACGTGATGCTCCTGATCGTCGCGCTTGCGGTCGGTCTCGCGGTTTCCCTCCGCCCCCTGTCCGACATGGGCGAATGGTACGGCATGATCACGCCGTCGAGCCGCTCCGACCTGTTGGGATGGTGGACGGCCTTCGTACTCAAGCTGCCGCCGCAATTCCTGCTGATCCAAGGCGGCGTCCAACTTCTGTTCTGCTTCATCATACCCCTCACCCCGGCTCTCCTCGTCGCCCGGCTCCGCCAACCCAGGCCGTCCTTAAGGCGACTCGCCTGCCAGCCGGGCTTCGTCGCCTCGTTGGCGTTGTGCGTGGCCGCCGTCGTGGGCATCGACTTGGAATTCTTCAATCTGATAACGATCCCTCCCCTGATCGCATCGATCCTGCCGGGCTTGGCCGTGCTCTGCTCGTGGCTGGCCCTCTTGACTATGGGCCGGTGGCATTCGGAGTCCGGGTGGATCGACCGTACCGGCCGGCTGCTGGGGGCTTTTTGGCTCGCGACGATCCCCTGGTCGCTCTGGGTAGCGAAGTGACTGTCAAGGTGAGCGTGTCGCCGTCGGAGATGCCGACCACCTTGGCGGTGTTGTCGACGGGGTCGCAGCCGGGGTGGGAGCGAGGAAGACCAGGAGCGGTGAGCGGGATGAGCGGTCGCATACCACCAGCGTAGGACGCACGGGGTTCCGTCGCCAGGGGTTCAGGACCACGGCTACCTCGCCGCCGGGTTGCGATCCGGGCTCATGGCTTACGCATCGCGGCAATGCGACTGGCACTCCGCAGCTGCATTCCCGCGATTACGTAGAGGATTCCGGGGACACTCAGCAAACCCCAGATCAGGTAAGGCCCGATGCCGAAGGTCCTCCCGATCAGGGCCAGGCTCAAGGCCATGCAGGCAAGGCTGACGCAACCGCCCAGGAGCGGCCACCGCCACCCGAGGAGATAGCCGGCGGAGAAGCCGAACGGGAACAGCGCCAGGTACACCCACCCTCGCAACCCGGCAGGGCCGGTCCCGGGCTCGCCGAAGACGATGAGCATCAGAGGCACGATGGCGGCGGTCCCGGTGAGTCTCGCGGTCCAGAGCAGGACTCGCGAGGCCATAACGCGTTGGTTACACGAATCGCTCATGGCTCGACGACGCCTGACATGAATGCGGCGGAGGAAAGCGGCGCGTTCGATCACGTCCCGGCTCATCATCCCGGTCGGCCGCCTCGAAGTCCAAGGGAAAGCAGAGGCGAGCGGGTTCACCACTGCGGATTCCGCCCCGCCATCACATCCTCGACCGCCTCGGTGATCAGCTCTCGAGGGATCTACACATTGTGTACCCGCTGCGAGATCATCCAGCCTTCGTCGTACAATCGCGCTCTGGCGACATCACCGGTCTCGGCATTTCCATGGAGCACTCGATCATGACGACGGAGAGACACCTTCGTCGGGTTCGCGGCTGGCCTGATCGCGGGCGTGGTGGCAACGATCGTGTTGACCGGCGACCATGCCCTCCCTTCAGCATTCGCCCAGGTCGAACAGCAGGTGGGACAAGGCGGCGGGATTACCCGTGGCCGGTCCCCGGTATCAGATTTCCGCCGTGGGTTCAGTGTCGGCTCCGGGCGCCCTCATCATCGACACCCAGACCGGGGTGGTGTGGCGGTATATCAACGAAGGGGCTGCCGCTGAAGAAGGTCGCCAAGGTCCCGACCGAATGACCGAGGCGAGGAGCCACCAGCGATGACCGACGACACCGACTTCCCGCCCGTCGAAGAATCGATCGACCGCCTCCATCGCTCGGGCTGGACGACCGGCGAGGCGGGCTTCACCGGCTCGAGCGGCCGGACCGTCTGGCAGGTCGATGGCCGCAATGGCGAGAACCGGCTCCTCGTCCGCGCCCGGACTCAACGTGAGGCGTGGTGGCGGGCGATCGAGTCGGCGGCGTCGTGCGCAATGCTCGAGGGGTGGGCGAGGCCCTGGCGGCCTGGGACGGAGTAGGCGGTCAGCCAGTGCTGCACCACGGCCAAAGTGGAGCAGGACGGGATTCGTCAGGGACCGATGCCGCAAAGCCGTGCCACGCCTTCCTGGCACAGTTCGCGAGAGCCCGACGGCCCCTTGGCCGGCACGCTCCTTGAAGGAATTCGGAGTAGATAAGCTATTAGACCGGACGGCACGCCCGAGGCGGTTCGCATCTCCAACCGCGCCCACGCCCGCCACGGCACGACCACGCATCTTCCCGACCACGACCACGGGGACGCCGGCGCAACTGGCCGCGATGCTCGACGCGGTGGAGCAGGTCCGCCGCGACTGGAACGTGAAGGACGGCGCCCGGATCGCCGGGGTCCACTGGTACGGCCCCTACTTCGCCACGGACAAGGTCGGCGCGCATCCGAAGGGCTTCGAGCGCAACCCCGACCCGGCCGAGTACGAGCCGGCCCTGGCGCGCGGGATCATCAAGTCGGCGACGTGCGCCGCCGAGCTGCCGGGGGCGGTGGCGTTCTGCCGGGCGGCGAAGGCCGCCGGCTGCCTGGTCACGTGCGGGCATTCCAACGCCTCCTGGCCCGAGATGGCGGCGGTGTACGAGGCCGGCATGCGCCACGTCGATCATTTCTGGAACGCGATGAGCAGCACCGATTCGATCCGCAGGCGGCTGGGCACGCCGCAGCGCGGCAGCATGGCGGAGTTCGTGCTCTACCACCCGGAGATGAGCACCGAGGTCATCGCGGACGGCTTTCACCACGCGCCGGAGATGCTGCAGTTCGCCTATCGGATGAAAGGCCCGGAGCGGCTGTGCCTGGTGAGCGACTGCAGCCGGGCCCTCGACACGCCGCCGGGCATCTATCGCATCGGGCATCACCAAACGGGCGAGCCGTTCGAGAACAACGGGACCGTCGGCGTGCTGCCGGGCGGCGCCGTGCTGGCCAGCTCCATTTTCGCGCTGGACCACATGGTCCGCGTCATGACGCGCGACACCGACGCCGGGTGTGGCCGAGGTGATCCGCATGGCGTCGCTCACGCCCGCGGAGCGGACGGGTTTTGCCCACGACCGCGGCAGCCTCGAGCCGGGCAAGCTGGCCGACATCGTGATCCTCTCGGGCGACCTGTACGCGCGGCGCACGTTCATCAACGGCGTGGAATTCCAGGGGACGGCTTGAGCCCAGCCATGACTTCGCTCGGCCGGCCCCGGCGGTTCCATCCCGAAGCAGGATGGCGAGGAAACCAATGACGGTTGACAGGCTCCGGGACGTCCCCGGGTTCTCCATCGACCGCGTGGCCGACGCCGCCGGGACCGACCCGGACGTGCTGCGGCTGGAGAACCTGGACACCGACCTCCGGCCCCCGCAGGCGCGCTGGAGGCGACGCGGCGCCGCCATCGACGAGGATGACGCCAACAGCTACCTGCCGTTCGTCGGCCGCCCCGCGCCTGCGCGAGGCCGCCGCCCGGCACGTGTCGCGCCTGAGCGGCGTGGCCTACGACCCGGACCGGCAGTGCGTCATCACCGCCGGCGGCACCGCGGGCCTCTTGAACGTGCTCCTGGCCACGCTGAACCCGGGCGACGAGGTCCTGCTCACCGACCCCACCTACGCCGGCATGATCTACCGCGTCCGCCTGGCCGGCGGCGTGCCGCGGCTGGTGCCTTTCGTCCTGCGAAGCGGGCAGTGGCGGCTCGACCTGGACGCGCTGGCCGATGCCGTGTCGGAACGCACCCGCGCGGTGTTCCTGATGAACCCGTCGATGCCGTCCGGCGCCGTCGCTCTCCCGCGCGGAGTGGGAGGCGGTCGCCGCGCCGTGCGTGCGGCGTTCGCTCTGGCTGGTCTACAACGCGGCGATGGAGCGCATCCTCTACGACGGCCGGCCGTACCTCCACCCCGCCTCTCTGCCCGGGATGGCCGAGCGCACCGTCACGGTGGGCTCGGTCTCCAAGGAGTACCGGATGATCGGCTGGCGGGTCGGCTGGGTGGTCGGCCCCCCGGGCATCCTGGCCGACGTCGCCAAGGTCTGCATCTACAACGTCGTCACGCCGGTCGGGCTGACGCAGGGTGCCGCCGCGGCGGCGCTGGCCGCGACCGAGACGGATCTGGTCGCGGCGTCGCGGAGTGGCAGCGGCGCGACACGGTCGTGGCCGAACTGCGCGGCTTGCCGCTGATCCCGGCGGCGGGGGGCTGGGTCGATGCTGCTCGACGTCGGGGCCTGGGGTCCGACTCCTGCACGGCGTCCGACCGGCTGCTCGCCGCGGGAAGGTCGCGGCGACCCCGATGCGGCACTGGGGCGTGGCCAACGGAGACCGCTTCGTGCGGTTTGTCTTCAGCAACGAGCCGCCGTCGCGCCTGGCCGGCCTGGGCCGGCACGTCCGCGAGGCGGATCGGGCCCTGAAGCCCGGACGCCCCGCGGGTTCACTTGCCGCCGGTTTCGAGCACGACCCGAAAGCCGATGACGTAGTTGCGGTAGGCGTCCGGGCATTCGACGCGGGAGGTCGCCCGCACCAGCCCCGGCCCGTTCAGGAACGTGCCGCCGCGGACGACGTGCCCCTTCGCCTTCTCGCGCGGGCCCGCCGGGTCCTCCTCGGGCGATTGCCGGTAGTAGTCGGCCTGGTACCCGTCGCCGCAGAACTCCCCGACGTTGCCGAGCATGTCGAAAAGCCCCAGTGCGTTGGGCTGGAAGCTCCCGACCGGCGCGGTGAAGGCGAACCCGTCGTCCCAGGGCTGGAACTGTGATGACCTTGGGGTCGAGGCCGTACTTCTTCACCGTGGCGGTGTCCCAGCGCCGGGCCAGGGACTGGTCGCACAGGTTGGCCACCGCCTTCAGGTCCTCGACCGCGTCACCGGTGGTGAAGCGCGTGGTGCGTGCCGGCGCGGCAGGCGTACTCCCACTCCGCCTCCGTCGGCAGGCGATAGGTGCGGCCTTCCTTCTGGCTCAGCCAGTCGCAGAACGCCCGCGGCGTCGTGCCAGTTGACGTTCACCACGGGGTGGCTGTCGTCCTGCGGGTAGCCGGGGTCGTGCCAGCGGTACTTGCTGCTGTTGTAGACGAAGCCGCGGGTCGCAGCGTCGTACCCCGAGGCGCCCTTGCCGTCGGTCTCGGCGGCGGTCTTGATACCCGGTCGCCTCGACGAAGGCGCGGAACTGCCCGAGCGTGACTTCATGCACGCCCAGGTAGTAGGCCCGCCGGATCCGGACGCGGTGCTGCGGCTTCTCGGGCTTCTCGGCCAGGTCGTCGCCGTCCGGGGCCCCCATCCGAAACTCGCCCGCCGGGACCAGGGCCAGGGTCATGCCGACCGAGTTGGTGACCCTGCGAGGGGCTTTGGGGTGTTCCTCTCCCGTGTTGCTGCTCGGGTCGGCCCGCCCGTGGCGTTCCCGGACGCCGGATCGTTGTTCCTGGAGCACCCCGACAGGAGGGCGAGGCTTGTAAGCAAATGTAAGAGCAAGAGTAGCTGCCCTGGCCACGACACGCCCCGCGCGGACAGCTTGCCAGGTGACGGTTGGTTCAAGTGCGGTCGGTCCCGGATTGCCCCCGCCCGGGCCACGTGGTCAGGCTCCGTCGCCATGGTGATCCTCCCCGCGGCAAGAGGCCGGCGGCCTGACCTTCCACTAATTCTCGCACGCCTTGCACCTGTGCTTCGTCTCCCAGGCCTCCGGCTCGCCTTTCTCGGGGTCGGCGGGGATCTTCTTCCTGCTGTGAAACGAGTCGTCCCCGCTGCCGCACTTCGGGCAGGTCTTCGTCGGTTTTTCAGCGTCCATGCGTGTCGGCCTCCCGCCCGATGCCAGCAGCCATCTTACTGGCGAGTCGAGCCATCAGCTTCGTGTTGGCGTTTGTGATGGCCTCTTTCAGGTCCGCCGGGACTGGCATCGCGGCGAGGATCAGCCGGGCGAGCCGGACCTCCGCCCTTGTCCTTATGTGAGCCTGAGTTCACTCGACCCTCCGGGTTTGGAGATGGTGCTGGTCGTGGCTCGGGGGCAAGTGGTGACGTAGAATGTCGCGATCTACCGGACCCCGAGAAAGGCGAGCCCGGCCGCCGGGCGGATGGCTGCTCCAAGGAGAGGGAGGTGTCGTTGCCAATCGTCGCCCTGCATGTCGCCGCCCACCGCTCGGTCCTCGGGGCGGGCGAGCGGCAAGGAGTCGGTGCGGATGACGCTGGGCGTCGAGCTCAACGCGCCGGCCCAAGGGGGCGATCGGCCGGGCCTTCCCGGGTGCCGAGCTGATCATCGAGGCCGACTAGGGCCACTTCGCCCTGGCCTTGCAGGTGCCCGAGTTCCGCCGGCCGTTTGCGGCACGGGAGCTGTCCGACGGGACGCTGCACTACCTCTGCTTGCTCGCGGCGAGTCCTGAGCCCGCGGCCCCCTCGCTCCTCGCCCTCAACGAGCCGGAGGCCAGCATCCACCCCGACCTGCTCGGCCCGCTGGCCGAACGGATCGTCGCGGCCTCGCGCCATTCGCAGATCTGGATCACGACGCATTCGGACACGCTCACGCAAGCGATCCGAACGCTCTCGGGCATCGAGCCGATCGTGCTCCGGAAGGTCGGCGGCGAGACCCAGGTCGTCGGGCGGGGGATCATCGGGGCGGACGTGCGGGAGGAGGGACTCGGCCACAGGAACCATTCCAGCCCCTGGACCCGGCGAAGCTGACCGGCCCGATGCAGGAGAAGTAGCCAAGGAGAATCTCAGCAGGCCGCAAAAAGGGAAAGAAGCATGATTCATCGTTCGGGTTCCCCGACACAACAGGTCTCCGAATGGCTGTCCCGATTTGGCGCCGCGCTGGATCGGGAGGATCGGGCCGCCGCGCGTGGAAATGTTTGACGAGGAGATGCTACTGGCGCGATCTGGTCTCGTTCACCTGGAACATCAAGACGCTCGAGGGTCAAGAAGCGATCCAGGCGATGTTGCAGGCGACCTTGCCCGAGGTCAAGCCCGGTTCATGGCGGATCGCAGGCGAGGCGACCTCCGAGAACGGCGTGACCGAAGGCTGGTTTACGTTTGAGACCGCGACTGTCGAGGGGCAAGGGGCACATTCGCCTGAGAGCCGGCAAATGCTGGACTCTGCTCACGACCATGACCGAGCTCAAGGGATTCGAGGAGAAAAAAGGCGCGACCCGCATTTCAGGGACGCAGCACGGTGTGTTCAAGAATCGTCAGACGTGGCTGGAGCGAAAGACTCAGGAAGAGGCCGAACTGGGCTACAAGACACAGCCCTATTGCGTCATTATCGGCGGCGGACAGGGCGGCATCGGTCTCGGCGGCAAGACTGAAACGCCTGGACGTCCCGACGATCATCATCGAGCGGAACAATCGCCCCGGCGACTCGTGGCGGAAGCGCTACAAATCGCTCTGTCTGCACGACCCCGTCTGGTACGACCACCTGCCCTACCTGCCGTTTCCAGACCATTGGCCGGTTTTCTCTCCCAAGGACAAGATCGGCGATTGGCTGGAGATGTACGTCAAGGTCATGGAGCTCAACTACTGGCATTCCACCGAGTGCAAGAGCGCTCACTATGACGAGACGACGCAGGAGTGGACGGTGACCGTGGAGCGGGCCGGCGAGACCGTCGTTCTCCGTCCCAAGCAGTTGGTGCTGGCGACCGGCATGTCCGGGATGCCGAATATTCCCGAGATCCCCGGCGCCGACAGCTTCAAGGGAGTGCAGCATCACTCCAGCCAGCATACCGGCGCCGACGATTACGCCGGCAAGAAGTGCGTGGTGCTGGGGTCCAACAATTCGGCCCACGACATCTGCGCGGCCCTGTGGGAGCACGGCGCGGACGTCACCATGATTCAGCGCTCCTCGACGCACGTCGCCAAATCCGACTCGCTCATGGAATTGGCACTCGGGCCGCTCTACTCCGAGTCCGCCGTTCAAAGCCGGCATCACCACGGACATCGCCGACCTGATGTTCGCCTCGGTGCCTTACAAGATCATGCCCACTTTCCACATTCCCATCTACCAGGAGATTGCGCAGCAGGGATGCGGACTTTTACGAGCGTCTCAGGAAGGCCGGGTTCCTGCTCGATTTTGGCGACGACGGCTCGGGGCTGTTCATGAAGTATCTGCGGCGAGGCTCCGGGTACTACATCGATGTCGGGGCCTCCGAATTGATTGCGGACGGCAGGATCAAGCTCCACAGCGGCGTCAACATCGAGCAAATCCGCGAAGACTCCGTCGTGCTGACGGACGGCACGGTATTGCCGGCGGACCTGATCGTCTACGCGACGGGCTATGGCTCGATGAACGGCTGGGCCGCCAGGCTCATCTCGCAGGAAGTGGCCGACAAGGTCGGCAAGTGCTGGGGCTTAGGCTCCGGCACCACCAAGGACCCCGGTCCCTGGGAAGGCGAATTGCGCAACATGTGGAAGCCGACCCAGCAGCCGGCGCTCTGGTTTCATGGCGGCAACCTGCACCAATCGCGTCACTAT
>CAWDJI010000006.1:0-17713 GCA_963802535.1 uncultured Alphaproteobacteria bacterium
GGTTCGCCCGGACCGCGCCCGCCCGGGCGCGCCGGCCGCCGCTTCGCTCGACATCGGCATCTGGCCACCGCCGAGTGCGCGCGGCGCGCCCGGGGCGTTGGGATTTTGGTTCGGGTCGAAGGCATCGCCGCGGCGCCGGCCGCCGGCCGGCGGGGCTGCCGGGTCCTGTACGATCGGCGCGGGCGACGCGATCTGCGGCTGCTGGTCGTAGCCGGGTTGGGCCTGCGGATAGCCCTCTGCTGGCGAGCCCCCTGCTGCGGATAGCCTTGTTGCGGATTGCCCTGCTGCCCCTGCGGCGGACCGGGCTGAACTGGAGGGGGAGCCGCGGCCACGTTGGGTTGCGCCATCGGCGGCTGGCCGCCTGGCGCCGGCGGCGCGGCGCCGAGCTGGCGCAGCCGCTCTTCGAGCTGCCGGTTACGGAATTGCAACTCCTCGTTCTGGCCGGTCAGTTGCCGGAGCTGGTTTTCCAACCGCTGGATCCGCATTTCCAGGTCGGCGTCATCGGACTGCACCTGGCCTTGCGGAGCGCCTTGCGGAGAACGCTCCCACGGGAACGTGATCTGTGCGGACGAGGTCTGCACGGAAAAAACCAGCGTCACGGCAATCGCCGCGGCGCCGGTGGCATTGAGAAATCTGGATGACATTTTGCCCTGACGACGAAATCGCGTGTCAAACGAAAGCAGAACACTATTGAGATAGGGAGTACGCCAGAATTGTGACTGGCACTTCCGATTCGGTTCGCGGATGCCGGTATGGTTTAGTATCCGCTTCAAGACAAGCCGCCGGGCCCGGCGGACCGTTCACAAATCGATGGAGAGCCGCTCATGCACGTATCCGTGAACGGGGTGCGGCTGTTCTTCGATGTCGAGGGCGCGAAGCTGGTTCCGGACGGGCCGATCATGCGGGAAAAGCCGGTGCTGTTGATGCTTCATGGCGGTCCCGGCGCCGACCATTCGATCTACCGGCCGGCCTATTCCGCCTTGGCTGACATCGCCCAGATCGTCTATCTCGACCACCGTGGCAACGGCCGCAGCGAGGATGGCCCGAGGGAGAGCTGGAATCTGGCGCAGTGGGGTGATGACGTGCGCGCGTTCTGCGACGCGCTCGGCATCGTCGACCCGATCGTGCTCGGCGCGTCTTTCGGCGGCATGGTTGCGCTGGCCTATGCCACCCGCCATCCAGCCCACCCCTCGAAGCTTGTATTGATCAGCACCGAAGCCGCCGGCGGTTCCTATCGGGAGCGCCGCGTGGCGCTGTTCGAACGCTTCGGCGGCCCGGAAGTCGGCGCACTGGCACGCCGCCGGTTTTTGCAGCCCGAGGCCCCTCTTGGCCAAGAGGCGCGTGAGGCGTGGAGGCGGCTCGCGATGCCGGTCTATACGCGCATTCCTCGCGACCCGGATATGGCGCGCCGTGCGATCAACCGTCCGGAGGTGGCGCTGCACTGGTTCGCCAAACCGGGCGGCGAGAGCGACACGTTCAACATGTTCCCGGAGCTTGACCGGATCCAGTGTCCGACCCTGGTGATCGGGGGTGAAGACGATCCGATGCACCCGATCGAAAGCCAAGCCGACATCGCTGCCGCCCTGCCGCCGAGCCTCGTGCAGTTCGAACGGTTTGCGGATTGCGGACACGGCGTAGTGCCCGATGCGCCCGAACGGGCGATGGCGCTGCTCCGGGAATTCATCCTGAAGCGCTAGATTAACTTCTTGCCAAGACTTCTTAGCGAAAGCCTGCATCCACTTGGCTTGAATACTTAAAATGCAGTTAAACCGGCGTCTGAAGACGCCGGTTTTGAAACTCTGCGAAAGTCCGAAGGCTCAGGCGCCGGCGTTCAGCACCGTGACGGCGCGGCGGTTCTGCGACCAGCAGGAGATGTCGTTACAGACCGCCACCGGACGCTCCTTGCCGTAGGAGATGGTGCGCATGCGGTTCGCATCGATGCCGCGGGAGGCGAGATAGCTGCGCACCGACTGGGCGCGGCGTGCGCCGAGCGCGATGTTGTATTCGCGGGTGCCGCGCTCGTCCGCATGGCCTTCGATGGTGAAGGAGTAGCGGTTGTAGGTCTGCAGCCACTGCGCCTGCTTTTCCAGCGTGGCGATCGCCTGCGGGCTCAATTCGGTCTGGTCGCTCTCGAAGAACACGCGGTCGCCGACATTGACCACGAAATCCTGCTGGCTGCCCGGGGTCGCCGCGCTCGCCATCGCGCCATCGGCGCCGACGTTGTTCTTGGCGCAGGCGCCCATCGACAGCGCCACAGCGACCAAGGCTGCCAGCTTCCATCCCTGGAGGATACGCATCTGATATTTCATTCCGGAGCCTCCACGCTCACGTTTTTCGACTGTTATCCGGTCTACAGGTCGATGGTTAAGCGAACGTTCCGTCAACCTTGATGGAACCTTGCCGGACCCGGTCAAATGCCGACAAACCGTGAAAAGCGACCGCGATAGTTAATGGTTTGTAAATGTGGCGCGACGGTGAAGGCAAGCGCGTACCGGGCCCAAATCACTAGATTTGGGGCTTTCTAGTGGGCGTCGGGGCGAAATACGCCGGCCCCCGAGGCATGACGGGCCCTGCCAGGTTGCGGGCAGCGGGAAGCCGAT
Source organism: uncultured Alphaproteobacteria bacterium (assembly GCA_963802535.1). GTDB lineage: Bacteria > Pseudomonadota > Alphaproteobacteria > Rhizobiales > Xanthobacteraceae > Bradyrhizobium. Next base: position 2,601 of record CAWDJI010000006.1, read on the forward strand.
ACGGGCCGGGCGGCCGATTCTGCCCGCAGTCCTTCCGGTTCAGGAACTCGGAGCGATCGAGGCCCGCTCGTAGGCGGAGGCGACACGGGTCGGCCGTGCGGCCCGGCCACCGGCGCGCTCGAACAGCATCCGCCGCTCGAATGCTGTCGATCGCATCATCGGATAGCGCTCGAAGACCTTTTCCTTCATCGCCGGAAAATCCGCAGCCATCAGTCCGACCGGCTTGAGCAGGCCGGGGAACATGCGGGGTTCGGCAATGGTTTCGTGCAGGAACACGCGGCGATAAAACGCCTGGTGCTCGGCACGCACGATCGCCAGCCCGAGATCGGCGTTGAAATATTCGCAAGCCAGATAGGCGAGCCGCAGCGTCAGATAGGGTAGTTCAGGGAACCGCTTGATCTTGTCAGGGTCGGCGACGAAACGCGCGGGATCGATGATGACCTCGCCCCGATCGATCCGGGGATACAAAATTTCGCCGAATGCCTCTGCCGAACAGGACTCCCGCCACTCCGAGGTCAGCACGCTGATGCGAACGGAACTGTAGAGTTCCCCGAACAGATAGACGCCAAATGTCCAGGAATTCGGCAGGTCGTCATACTGATCGGTGACACGCTGCGCGGGAGATTCCTTGACAGCCCCTTCGCGAAGATAGGCACGGTAGCGAAGGTTGTAGATTTCTTCTTTTTCTTCTGGTGTTTGCGCTAGACGATAGTCGACTTGATCCAACAGGTCCGAACTCCGTCCAAAGGCCGTATTAAACTTCGGCCGGGGACCTCATGCTTACTCCTAACGCTTCCAAGCAACCTCTACGAGCGGCTAGAGGATTAACAGCTCGTTAACGAGATTGCAAAGGCTTCGACGAGTTAAGGTTACTCCGGGGACGCCAATTCCCCCGTATTTTCACGGGGATACGGGGATCAGGCGATGGACCGAGAGGCGACCGGAACCAGCATGCTGTCCGGCGGACGGCGGCCATGCGAGGCATTCAGCAACTGGCGGACCCGCACCGCGGGCACCGGCGGACTGAACAGATAGCCCTGCGCCTCGGTTACCGCGCCATCGGCGCTGATCAGTTCGAGCTGCTCGTTGGTCTCGATGCCCTCCACCACCACGGACATTCCAAGATCGGCCGACAACCGCGCCACGCCGCGCAGCAGCGTCAGCGGACGGTCGCTGTCGATCCCTTCCAGGAACGAGCGGTCGATCTTGACCTTCTGCAATGGGAAAGTTGTGCAGGTAAGAAAGGCTGGAATAGCCGGTGCCGAAGTCGTCGAGCGAGATCCGCACGCCGAGCGAATGCAATTGCGACAGCACATCGTGCGTCAGCTGCGTGTTCCGCAGCAGCGAGGACTCGGTGATTTCGATTTCGAGCCGGTTCGCCGGCAGGCCGGAGACCTCGAGCGCGTAGCGGACTTCGCTCAGCACGTCGCGCTGATGGAATTGCTGCGGCGAGAAGTTGACCGCGACGCTGACGCCTTCGGGCCATTTCATGCATTCCATGCAGGCCTTGCGCAAAATCCAGCGGCCGAGATCGACGATCAGGCCCATGTCCTCGGCGACCGGAATGATATCGGTCGGCGAAACCGTGCCGCGAACCGGATGATTCCAGCGCAACAGCGCTTCGCAGGTGGATATCCGTCCCGATTTGAGATTGACCAGCGGCTGGAAGAACAGCTCGAACTCCTCATTGGCCAGCGCCTTGCGCAGGTCGAGTTCGAGGATGCGGCGGGATTCGACGACCTGCGCCATCTCGTCCCGGAAGAAGCAGAAGGTGCCGCGGCCGTCGGCCTTGGCGCGGTACAGCGCCATGTCGGCGTTCTTCAACAGCGTATCGGCGCTGACGCCGCGAGAGGTCATGGCGATGCCGATGCTGGCGCCGATCTCGACCAGATGATTGTCGATCTTGTAGCGCTCGCTCAGCCGATCGACGATGCGCCGGGCGAGACCGGCGGCGTCGTCGGGGGAATGGATGTTCTGCTGGAACACCACGAACTCGTCGCCGCCGAACCGCGCCACGAAGTCCTCGGGCCGCAGCATCTCGCGCAACCGTTCGGACACCGCGCACAGCAACTGGTCGCCGCAGGGATGGCCGAGCGTGTCGTTGACCTGCTTGAACTGGTCGAGGTCGATGAACAGCAGCGCCGACAATTGTTCGGCGCCCTGCTGGACAGCCAGAAGCCGCCCGATCTCGTCGCGGAAATTGACCCGGTTCGGCAGCGCCGTCAGTTCGTCGTAACGCGCCAGATGACTGATCCGGGCTTCTGCATTGCGGCGTTCGGTAATATCTTCCAGCAGGACGACCGCGCCGCCGCCCTCCATCGCCTGGAACGTCCACGACAGCGATCGACCCCGCGTGACGTCGGGATCGGTGGTGATCATGTCGCGGGCCTGCGTGTTGACGATCTCCGACAGGATCATCTTGCCGCTCGCCGTCGAAATCGAGTTCGAGGCGATGCAGGCCTCGACAATGTCGTGCGCGCTGGCGTCGCGCTGGATGAGATCCCCGGAGAGGTTCATCATTTGGCTGAAGCGGTGATTCATCACCGCAAGCCGGCCGTCGGCGCGAAACATGCAAAGCCCATGCGGCATGTTGTTCAGCGCGGTATCGAACTGGCGGGCCAGCGCCGCTTCGCGGAAACTCGACGTCAGTGCCTTGACGAAGATGGCGTGCAGGCTGAGGTTGATGCCCTTGAGGCCGACGAAGAACAGCGCCAGCAGCGCGGCGAGGCTGATATAGAAAAAATCGGCATGCGTCGCCAGCGCCAGCGACATCGGGCCGCAAGCCAGCAGGATGTGATATTGGATCAGCTTGGGACGGCCGTAATTGCGGGCCGCGCCGCCGGCGGTGTAGCCGACCGTCGCGGCGACACAGATCATGTGCGCGACCGCGTCGTTGTTGCCGAAAATCGTGAGGAAGCACCAGACGCCCAGTACGCCGGCGTAGACCATGGCGCCGATCGCATAGCGCGGCTCCAAATGCTTGGCCTGCTGGAACGTCAGGACCTCGGTGCGCCGTTCGTATTTGCGCATCTGGAAAGCGCGAACCGTGCCGATGCCGATGATGAGGGCTGCACACGGCCACAACAGCACGTTGCCGGTCTTGAGCGCCGTCAACACCGCGGCGACTGCGGAGGAGACCGAGCCGATGAACATCGGCCAGAAGTTCTGGCACATGGAATCGACCAGCGCCGCATAGAGCACCGGCTCCAGCTCGTCGCGGCTACCTCGTTTTTTCGGGTCGACCAACTGCATCGGCAGGGCACGCATCCTGTTAGGGTACGTAGTTCTACCCTTCTCAGATGAAGCCTTTCTGAGGGAACATCGTTACCGAGACGTTGCTTTTATTCGGGACGCGAAAAATTTTCTTGAAAAATCAGGGGGCTAGGCAATGTTTACCTATTAACAAGGGCTTCCGCACCGACCGAGTTCCATCAGGACAGCAGCGGCGACCACGCCGGATCGGACGCAAAACCAGGCGTTGGTACCCGCAATTCGTTACGACCTGAGATATCCACGGTGTACAAGGAAGGCCCGCCGCCGCCGCCGGGTTCGCGGAAGAACATCACGACCCGGCCGTTCGGCGCAAAGGTCGGCCCTTCGTTGTGGAAGCCCGAGGTGAGGATCCGTTCGCCCGAACCGTCGGTCTTCATGATGCCGATCGCGAACTGCCCGCCGCCCTGCTTGGTAAAGGCGATGTAGTCGCCGCGCGGCGACCACACCGGGGTCGAATAGCTGCCCTCGCCAAAGGAGATGCGCTGCGCCGCGCCGCCGGTTGCCGCCATCACATAGATCTGCGGCTTGCCGCCGCGGTCGGATTCGAAACAGATGCGGACGCCGTCGGGCGAATAGGACGGCGAGGTGTCGATCGCCGGCGTGTCGGTCAGCCGCGTCGTCGATTTCGAGCGCAGGTCCATCACGAACAGGTTCGAGTTGCCGCCCTGCTGCAGGCTCATGATGATGCGCTGGCCGTCCGGCGAGAACCGCGGCGAGAACGACATGCCGGGGAAATTGCCGACGATCTCGCGCTGCCCGGTCTCGACGTTGAACAGATAGACGCGCGGATCGCCTTGGCCGAATTCCATATAGGTGATTTCCTGGGTCGACGGCGAAAACCGCGGCGTCAGCACCAGATCGGCACCCTTGGTCAGGTATCTGACATTGGCGCCGTCCTGATCCATCAGCGCCAGCCGCTTGACGCGGCGCTCCTTGGACCCGGTCTCGTCGACGAACACGACGCGGCTGTCGAAATAGCCCTTCTCGCCGGTCAGACGCTCATAGATCTGGTCGGAGATGATGTGCGCGATCCGCCGCCAGTATTCCGGCGAGGTGAAATATTGCTGGCCGGTGAGCTGCTGGTTGGTGTTGACGTCCCAGAGGCGGAATTCCGCCTTCAGCCGGCCGTCGCCCTGTCGCGTCATGCGGCCGGTCACCAGCGCCTGCGCGTTGATCTGCTTCCAGCTATTGAATTGCGGCGCGGTGTCGATGTTGGTGATGCGCTCGATGAAGGCGGCCTGATCGATCGGCGCGAACAGCCCGCTGCGCTTGAGATTGTTGGTGATGACCTGGGCCACGCCGACGCCGACCTCGGCATCGCCTGGTGTGCCGGCGACGAAATTCGGGATCGCGATCGGAAGCGGGGTGAATTCGCCCTCGGGAATGAGGACGCGTTTCTGGGCGAAGGCGCTCCCGATCTGACCACCCATCAAAAGGCCCGTCGAAGCCATTCCAGAAATGATCTGCCGGCGGCTCGGGCGGAACAACATGTTCGGCAATTTATCTTTGTCAGTCATGGCTTCAATCTTGCTCTTGTGTGATCGCCAATGGGTGTGATCGCCGATGCGCGAGCGCGGTCAGACTTTTTCCTTGAACACCGGCGCGAAATATTTCCATTCCTCGTAAAGGGCCGCCGGCAGCTTGTACGGCTGGCATTCGATGATCGCGCGCAACGCGCTCTCCTGATAGACGCGAAGGTAGGGGGTCGCCGGAGCGCCTTCCGGAACCGGCGAACCTTCAAGGGTGCCGTCGCGCTTCAGACGAATGGCAAACGCGACCTCAGGCTTCTGCGACTCGATTCCGCCATAGGGCTTTTTCCAGCACCGTTCGACCTGCTGCTTGAACATCGCACCCCATGTCGCGGAATTGTCCGCAGCCGTGCCCTTCGAAAGGCCGAGCGCGGCGTTCGAATTCAGCGTGTCGCCGGCCGCGGCCTGGCGCGTCGGGTCGCGCTTGTCGAGCAGCGCCGCGATCTGCGTCTGATCGAAGTGCCGTTCGACGATCTTCGGCTTCTGCGGCTCCGGCGGCTTGGCGGCCTGCACGGGCTTCGGCGGCGGCTTCTTCTCTTCCTTCTTGATCGCCTCGGCGATCGGGTCGGGCTTGACCGGCTCGGGTTTTTTCTCGACCGGCTTCGGCTCTTCTTTGGGCTTCTCGACGACCTTCGGCGGGTCGGGTTTCTTCTCGACCGGCTTTTCCTCGACCTTCGGCTGCGGCGGCGGCGCAGTCTCGGTCACAACCGGCGCCTTCTCGGCGATCTTGCCGACGGCGTCATCGACCGGCTTGGCTTCGGCGATCTTCTCGACCAGCGGCTTCGGGTTTTCCTTCTTGCCGGTCTTCATGCCGGCCATGACCTTGGCAAGCTCGTTGGGCGAAATGACATCGACCGCGACCGAATCTTCCGGCTGCATTTCGAGCGCCTTGGTCGAGAACGACAGCATCACCCAGCCCAGCACGAGGACGTGCAGGGCAACCGATGCCAGGACCGTCTTGTCGACCTTGACCTTCACTTGAGCTTTCCCGCTCCGCTGTCAGCCGTCGCGCGCCGCTTCATGGCTCATGAGCCCTGCTCTGGGATGATGACGATATTGGCCTTGAATCCCGCCGTCCGAATATACCCCAATAGTTTCATCATATCCGTGTAACAGACGTCCTTGTCGCCGCGCAGGTATACCACGCTCTCGGCCTCCGACCGGGTCTCCCGGATCGCCTTGATCTTGGGCAAGAGGTCATTGGCCGAAATCAGCGTATCCCCGAGATAGAGCTCGACGTTCGAATTGCAGGCCCCGCCGGTGCGCTTGACGGAGAGCGTCAATGGCGGCGTGTTGGCCTGGATCTGCTTGCTGCCGCTGGCGACCGGCAAATCGATATCGATGCTCGAGGTCATCAGCGGCGCCGCCACCATGAAGATGATGAGCAGCACCAGCATCACGTCGACCATCGGCGTGACGTTGATCTCCGCCATCACGGCGGCGCGACGCCGGCCGCGGCGTCCACCGCCACCGCCGGCCGAACCTGCCATGTTCATCGCCATGATCTTGATCTCACGATGCGCTCGTCATTTGCCGTCCTCACGCCCGCTCGTCGATCTGGCGGGACAGGATGGCTGAAAACTCGTCGGCGAAGCCTTCCAGCCGCTGCGCCTGCCGATTCACTTCGGACGTGAACTTATTGTAGAAAATGGTCGCGGGGATGGCAGCGATAAGACCGATAGCGGTCGCAAACAGCGCCTCCGCAATGCCCGGCGCCACAACCGCGAGCGAGGTGTTTTTCGAGGCCGCGATCGACTGGAAGCTCGACATGATGCCCCAGACGGTTCCGAACAAGCCGACGAAGGGACCGGCGGAACCAACTGTCGCCAGCACCAGCAGCCTGCGTTCCAGCCGCTCGACCTCGCGGGCGATGGAGACGTTCATCACCTTCTCGATCCGCATCTGCAGGCCGGCAATGGAGCGCGACTGGCTTTCGAACGAGCGTTTCCACTCGCGCATGGCCGCGACGAAACACGCGGCCATCGATTGCGTCGGTTTGGCTGATAGCGCGCGGTAGAGTTCCTCGATCGACTGCCCCGACCAGAACGCCTGCTCGAAACGGTCCATCGCGCGCTTGGTGCGGCCATAGAGGAAAATCTTGTCGATCGCGATCGCCCAGACCCAGACCGAGCAGGCCAGCAGCCCCAACATGACGGTTTTCACGACCCAGTGGGCCTGCAGGAACAGGGCTATCAGCGATACGTCGGCGGAGACCAACGGCAGGGCTGCCGGCGCCACGTCGGCGGGATTCATGAGCGGTATCCTCTCAACGCAAGTATCCCTATTTCCTCCGGGAGCAAACGGCCGCCGGTTCCACAGCCGCGCGTCGGGCGCGGCGATATGCGCCAGCGCGAAAGCCGCTCTTGGTGTCGCATGGGGGGCCCGCCGAAAGCCGGGTCCTGCTTCCCCTGCCAACATGTCAAAACGAGGGCTATCAGCGCGTCATTCCGTCCCTAACCAGACGCTAAGCTTGGTTAACTTTAGGTTACCAAAGGGGAATCCGACTGCCGGAAATCAAGGCAGGCCGGGCGGTTACGGGGGTTCGGGGTCCGGGTTCCATGCCCTCGGAGGTTGGTGGCCCGCCGGTTGCCTCGCCCTTCGAGACGGCCGCTCCGCGGCCCCCATCAAATGCAGGATGGGCGAAGCGATACCCATCAACGCCGGTGCGTGTGGCGATGGGTATCGCTTCGCTCCACCCATCCTACGCGGATACGACTTCGCGTTCTCGCGGCGTATTGCGCCCGAGGTTTGCTGGATAATTTCTCGCCCTCTTGTCAGAGGGCGCAGGGAAGACCGGGTGCTTGCTGCACCCGCGGTCTCGCGTGCGATTTGCGCAAACAAAACTGCACACGAGCATACAGGGCAGCGGGAGCATTCCGGCCTTCCCTGCGCAATGGCTTTACGGCTTACTTCGTGCTCTCCCCGGTGAACGGCTTTCTTGCCACCGTCGTCCACGAGAAGCTTCGCTTCTCGAGAACTTACGCCAGCACCGCGGCGTCAGGACCACACGACTTCGCCGTACGCTCAAGCTGCACACGTCAGTCGCAGCTCTCGCGTCCATCGCATCTCACCGCGCGTTCGTGACGATGGCCAACGCCCCTCATCTGCCGTGAGACGGGCGGAGTTATGCTGGTGATTTGGCCTGCGGCGAAAGCGGAATATTTTTACGCGAAGGGCTGGACAGGTTTTGACTGATTTGCCCGTCGTGCCAATTGGTCGCAGTTGCGCATCGAGATTGCGCTTGCCGGCAGGGCAAATCAGTTCGCAGTCCGTAGGGTGGGCAAAGCGAAGCGTGCCCACCATTTCGATGCGCAATTGGCGAAAGATGGTGGGCACGTCGCTAACGCTCCTTTGCCCACCCTACACCCTACGCTACGCGCTCAGGCGGAAACCTTTGACTCCGGGCAATTGGTCAACCGCGCGGGAACGCCGACCGCGGTGCAGCCGGGCGGCACGTCATGCTCGATTATGGCGCCGGCGCCGATCTTGGCGAAATCGCCGATGCTGACACCGCCGATAATGGTCGATCCGGCGCTGAGATAAACGCCCCTGCCGATTTTCGGGGCGCGGTCCGGCTCCGAATGCTTTCGGCCGATGGTGACGTTCTGCAGGATCGTCACCTCGTCGCCGATCACGGCGAAGGCGCCGATGATGATTCCGGTGGCGTGATCGAGAAACACCGACGTTCCGATCGATGCGGACGGATGAATGGAGACCTGAAGCTGATCGGACGACAGGCTTTGCAGCAGCAGCGCGAGATCATTGCGGCGCTGGCGCCAGAGAAAGTTGGAGACGCGCCATGCCTGCAGCGCGACATAGCCCTTGAAGTTCAACAGCGGCGGCAGAAGCGCCGTCGTCGCGGGATCGTGAACGGCGATGCTCTGGAGGTCGCGGCTAGCGGCGTCGATCAGATCGGGCGCGCGACCGAACGCATCAAGGGCGAGCTGCGCAAACTGCCGGCGATCCGCCAGACTTTTGCCGAGCCTCTCGCCGACCTGATACGCCAGCGCGTGAGCGAAGTCAGGATGATCGAGAATCGCCGATGACAGCGCCGCACCGAATACCGGATCGCGCGCCACCGCGCTTTCGGCTTCACGCCGGATCATTCGCCAGAGCTGATCGACAGAGTGCGTTGCATTCATGGCAGCCGTCCTGGAATTGGCGCGTCCGCACAATATAGCCCGGCCACGAAGCAGCGCCATGAGGCTTGGTCACAAAAACAAACCGCCCACCTGCTTTGGCGGGCGGCCGCGCACCGAAGCGGGAAAGTCCAGCGCTGCCGGGAGTTCGCTACTGCCCCGCCTTGGCGATCCGGCGTCTAATGTCCCAGATAGGCAGGGAGTTCCCGTAATCCCGGTGTTCAAACCAATGACTTCTCGGGAGAAGACCGGACCACAAACCTCCGTGATAGTCGCCAGTCGTCTCGACCCATGCGGGCGAGGTGCCAGTTGCAGGATGGGCCGGCCAGTGCAGCAATGCCTCGCTTACGAAACGGTCAAGTTCGCGCCATTGCGCTTCCGGTAGCGTCGCTTCACCGGCCGTTGCAGGATGCGTTCGATCTCCCGGCGAGCCCAGAGGCTTGGAGGCAGGGTGGTATTCGACCGCCCACAGCCTGGGCATCGACGGGGCCATGGGATCGATCAAACGAAAGTGAACCGGCAGCCTGTGCGTGCCGAGAGCGCCTTCATACCGGAAGAGATGCCTGCTGTAGGGCTCCGCTGGCGACAGGTTCGGTCCGCCGCCTTCATGGATCAAAGCGTCGCCGCTCGGGGTATGGATGATCTTCGGACCATCTCGATCCTCGAAGCGCCATTCCGGTGAAGTGAGCGGAGGCCCATCGGTCGGCACGACCCAAGCCCGGTTGCCTCGCGTCCGAGGGTACCAGCGCCAGCTACCCCAACTGCGGAACCAGCCACCATGCCATACGCCATGGATATAGCCGCCAACAAGATGGATCATGTTCATCGCCCCATTGGGCGGCATTTGCAGTACAAATTCGCGCAAGCCCTCGCCGAGACCGCGCTCCACTCGATGCCAATCCAAGTCGGGACTCTGCGCAACACTGCGCCTGCCGATGCGCGCGTCATTCAAGTCGACGCACCACCAGACAATCGACAACGGACCGCTCGAATGCGTTCCGGACATGAGATGAGAGCGTTCGATCTCGAAGGCTATTTCGGTTGTGCCCGTGCGGTACGTCCCCGACACGCCCGGAAGACGATCGACGGGCGCGTGAACCAGCGCGCTGCGGTCCAAACATATCTCGACATCCAGCGCTGCGTTTCTCAAGCGCAATTCAGATTCCCGAAAGATCCATTGCTGAGCGATGACGCCCCTCCCTTGTCTCGAGAGTCATCCTTCGTTGTATCACCACCCGCAGAACCTTGCAGCTATGAGGCGCATCACGAGCGAGGCACAAGCCGGGCTTGTCGTGAAGCTCAAGTGAAGGAGGCGCAATCCAATATAGTTGGCTCCCGCGCCAGGCGGTGCACGAAAAACAAACCGCCCATCTGCGTGTCGCAGATGGGCGGCTGTATCGCCGTCAGGCATCATGGGGGCATCACGCCTGAGGCTGAATGACTCGCGAGGTTGCGCGCTTAGCCCTGCTGCGGCTGGTCGTTCGGCGGGGTCGGACGCGGCTTGTGCTGCGCCATGAACTGGTCGAACTCTTCCTTGTCCTTGGCGTGACGCAGGCGGTCGAGGAAATTCTTGAACTCGACCTGCTCTTCCTCGAGACGCTGCAGGGTTTCGGTGCGGTACTCGTCGAAGGCGCGGTTGCCGCTCGAGGGCGGACCGAAGCCGAAGCCGGAGAAGCCGCGACGCTCCATGCGGCCGCGCATCCGCTCCATCTTGTACTGCATCCGCTCCATCTTGTTCTGCCAGCGATCCTGGTGACTCCAGCAACCCATTTTTCTGCTCCCTAGTGTGAAAAAGAGAAGGGCAAGCCCGATCGGCCACCAGATGATGAAGCCGAGGATGGTCACGGCGATCCAGCCGGGATGCCAGGGGCTCTCAAGCATATGCGGGGGTCGATAGGATTCTTCCGTGGGGCCGCGCCATCGATTGACATCTGCGGTGTAGGCCATTTCCCTCTCCATGACGGCGATCACGCCGTTGTGAATGTAAATAACATTTACATACCTAAACCATCCCACGTTTTTGTCAAGCGGGCGGCTGGCCGCACCCTCGAAAATTTTTATTTGGGGGTTCCCCAGGGACCGGCGGCGGCACCGGCGGCGGGCCTGACGGTTTCTGGTCCGGTGGCCGGCGGTCGGTCGGGAAGCCGAGGCCGCGCAGATAGATCAGCACTTCGGCTTCCAGCAGATCCTCGGGCGACATCGGCAATTTGCGCCGCGCCGCGTCGCCGCGGCCGAACAGCGAGGCCACGCCGTGCGCCATCGACCAGATGTGCAGCGCCATCATCATCGCCGGCGGCCGCGGCGTGCCGGGCGGCGCCAGCGCCGCAAGCCGCTCGGCGGCAGCGCGGATGATGGCGAAGGCGCGCTCGCTGGCGGCCATCAGGGTCGGGTTTGCATCGACCGGAAGCCCGGATTCGAACATCGCCGAATAGAACGCGGGCTCGTTGCGCGCGAAGGCGAGATAGGCCTTGCCGACCCGTTCGAACGCCGTGACCGTGTCCGGGCGGCCGTCGTCCCAGGCCTGCGTCAGCAGCGCCTCGAACTGCTCGAAGCCGCGCTGGGCGATCGAGGACAGCAATTCATCGCGGTCGCGGAAATGTCGGTAGGGCGCGGCGGGGCTGACGCCGGCCATCCGCGCGGCGTCGGCGAAGGTGAAACCGGCCGCGCCTTTTTCGGCGATCAGGCCGAGCGCCGCCTGCAGCAGCGCCTCCTTCAGATTACCGTGATGGTAGCCGCGCTCGCTGCGGCCTTGGTCCTTTCGCCAGCTCATGTGAAAGGCTTTTACATGAGCCGGCTGAAAAGGTCACTTATTTTGAGGCCGTTAACTGGCGTTCATCAAGATTAACGGCGCGCGGGGGGCGCAATTCCGGACGGTTCCAACCGGCCGGGTCTAACCGCCCGGGATCGGGAGCACCGGCATGATCTCCACACGCTCGCCGGGGAAGATCGCAAAATGCGGGTGGTTCTCGAACATTTTCGCGGCGGCCTCGTGGGACGCGGCGCGCACCACGGTGAAGGCCCCCAGTTCGTTGCTGATGTCGGCAACACCACTTGAATCGACCCTCTTGGTCTTGCCCAGCGGGCCACCCAGCTCGACGATCGCCGCCTGGTGCTTTTCGACCCATGCCTTCCACGCCGCGATTCCCTGCTGCTCCTTGCCGCGCCGCTCAGCCTCCGGCAGCGCGTTCCAGGCCGCCATTTTCGGGTTGGTCTTGCTGCCGAGGAAGACGGCGAGGAACGTATCGTTGGTGCTCATTGGATTACTTCTCCCATGCGGTTGACGGATTGGTGATAAACTCTCGACTTAACGGCGCGCGGAGCCTGTTCCGACTTACCGCGCCTTGTGCGCACTTCCCTTCTGCAGCTCGGCGAAGACCTTCGGCCGCCTGCCTGCACCTCCTCGGAGAAATCGGCCATCTCCTGCACCTGGCGGATTTCGATGATTTCGTTCTCGGAGGCCGGGCACTTCTTCGCCCAGGCAATCGCCTCCTCGCGCGACTTCACGTCGATCATCCAGTAGCCGCCGAGCACTTCCTTGGCCTCGGTGAAGGGGCCGTCGGTGACGACAGGCTTGCCGGTGGCGAAGGAAACCCGCGCGCCCATCGACGGCGGATGCAGCCCGTCGAGCGCGATCAGCACGCCGGCGTCCTTCAGCGCCTCGTTGTATTTCATCATCGCCTTGACCCGTTCAGGGTCGAGCTGGACGTCCGGCGGCGCGGTCTCATAGCCCAGGGGGATCATCAGCATCATGAATCGCATGGTGGGTGTCCTTATTTTTCAAGTTGCCGTCATTCCCCGGTGCGCAATTGCGCACCGGGGAATACGAGGGAGAGCGAAAGACGTCACTTCTTCGCAGCCTGGGACCGCAGCCGCTCTTCCTGTTCGCGCAGCTCGGGGGTGAGCGCTTCGCCGAAATCTTCCGCCGCAAACACCTGACGGATTTCGATCTCGTCGCCATTGCCGAACGGCGCGCGCTGCATCCATTCGACCGCTTCATCGAGCGATTTGGTGTTGATCAGCCAGAAGCCGGCGACGAGATCGCCAGAGAGAGGAAACGGACCGCGGCTGACGCTGCCCTGCCCGCTGCCATACTTGATCCGCGCACCCTTCGAGCTCGGATGCAGGCCCTCGCCCGCCTCCATCACGCCGGCCTTCACCAGTTCCTCGTTGAACTTGCCCATCGCGGTCAGCAGTTCCGTGCTCGGCATCTGGCCGGCCTCCAAATCCTTGCTGGCCTTCACAATCACCATGAATCGCATCGCTATTCTCCGGTTTGATCTTTTTGGGCCGGCTACTGTCGCGTCGGCCTTCGTCAACAAGACGAGCGGGCTTTTACGCCGCCGACATGTCAGTGAAAATTATTTTTGAAGTAATTGTTCGGCCGCCGCATAGTCGGACCTCATCCCCGGACGGGCGCACTTGCGCTCACTCGGGAGGAGGCGCGCGAAGACACCTCCTCACCATGAGAGGCGCGTCCGCAGGCTACCCGGGCTGTTTGACGAAGGCGCCATCGTCGTAAGTCGCGCCGAAATAGACGTCGATGCGTCTTACCTTGAAGCCCTCGAAGACGAAGAATTCGGTATTGCGAAACGTCCTGCCGCCCTTGGCGATGCAGCGGTAGGTGACAAAGGCTTCATCGCCTTCGACGAAAATCCGCTCCAGCTCGTGCCGTTCGATCCAGTCGCTGCCCTTCCAGCACCGTTCGAAATAGGTCGCCTTGTCGATATTGTCGTCGTAGGGACTGGTGAAGCGGAAATCGTCGCTGAACGCATCCTCGACGAATTTGCGGTCGCTGGCGAGATAGGCCGCAAAGATGGCGCGGATCATATCCGCCCTGCTGGCGAACGCCATTCAACGCTCCTCCCTAGGACTCTTTGGGCACCATCTGGAAATACGGCTCCGCCTCCGTGCGCACCCGCACGAACGAGGGCCGCGCCTTCAGCCGCTCGAAATAGGCCGCAAGAATTCTTCTGCGTTTCCTCGAACGGCACCACCATGCTGCCGTAGAACAGCGGCGGCGCCGCGGCGCAATCGGCGAGGCTGAAATCCTCGCCCATCGCCCACGCGCCATTTGCCATCTGCTGCTCGATCATGGCGTAGGACGTCCGCAGTTGCGCACGGGCTTCCTCGACGCCTTGCGGATCCTTTTTGTCCGCAGGCCGCATCCGGTCCAGCATGATCTTCTGCATCGGCAGATGCACATAAAGATCGTAGAAGCGGTCGCGCAGCCGCGTCTGCAGCGCAAGACCGGCGATCGTCGGGAATGAATCGCGTGCGGCCGCGATAGTGGCGATCCAGATATTCAATGATGATGCTGGATTCCGGCACGGTCTCGTCCCGCGCGTCGTCGCACAGCACCGGAAATTTGCCTATTCCCCACAGCTTCACCAGCGCGGCGCGCTCGGCGGGATTGCCGAGATCGACCAGGTTCGGCGTGAACGGGATGTCGTTCTCGTACAGCGCAATCAACGCCTTCCAGCAATACGAGGCCAGCGGATGAAAATGCAGCGTCAGCGACATGGAAAAACTCCCGGTGTAACAAGACGGCCCGCATTCGCGCGCGCCGACATTTGGGCCAAGGATTATTTTGCCGTTGCCGGCACGTAGCGCAGGATCACGATGCCGGTCGATAATGGCCGGCTGTCGATCAGCTTCAGCTCGAGCTTTTCGCCCGGCTTGAACAGTGGTGTTCCGCCGCCGAGAATGACCGGATTCACCGCGATGCGGAACTCGTCGATCAGGCCGTGCGGGATCAGGTGGGATGCGAGATCGGCACTGCCGAACAGAAAGATATCCTTGGCGCTGTCGCGTTTCAGTCTGGCGACGGTCTCGGGGATGTCCGCGCTGAACATCTGCGTGTTGTTCCAATCGGATTTTTTCTCCGTGCGGGAGAAAACGTATTTCGGCGCGGCATTCATGAAATCGGCGACCGCGCCGGTTTCGCTCGGCCAGTGATTTGCCATCAGCTCGTAGGTGACCCGGCCGAACAGCAATCCGCCGGCGGCGTCCAACTGCTCGATCGACAATTGCTCCAGTTCCTCGCCCCAGACGTCGGAATGCCAGGAAATATCCCGGTTCGGACCTTCGACGAAACCATCCAGCGTCATCAGGTTCCACATGATCAACTTCGCCATCACACATCTCCTCAAACTGATTGCGTTTTGCAACTGGT
>CAWDJI010000007.1:0-448232 GCA_963802535.1 uncultured Alphaproteobacteria bacterium
CCGCGTTCGAGAGCACCCACACCGCCTGCTCGGCGTCCAACAGCTGCGGCAGTCGACCATCCGCCTCGCGCTCGACTTCGACGTCGACCATGCAATAGGAGCCGAGCCGTTGCTGCGTTCCTGCCTTCGTGCCAGTAGGTGTCTTTAGGATCCTCGCCAAAGCGCGGCTTCCGCGGCTTCGACATCAGGTGCATCAGGCGCTCGCCATTGGCGTCCTTGCGATTGATCAGCTCCAGCACATCGGCGAGGAGGCCGAGCTTGGCCGGCAGTCCGAGCGCGAGAGCCGCTGCTTGGGTGCAGCGGTGACGCTTGGGCGGAATAATTGGAAAGCCGTAGAGAGGATGCAGCTTGTGTTCTTCGATGGCGCTTTCGAACGAGTCGTTGTGCGCGACCGCGGTCCAGTTTGGATTTACCGCCGCTTCGAACCATTCCGATGGAATAGGATCGCCGGGGCGCCACAACTTCACCGGGGCGTTGTCGACGCCAAACGCTACCCACAGAACTTCAGTCGACGGATCAGTGGCATAGCGAGCCGCACCAACCTTCGTCAGATCGGTCCTAGACCTCGTCTCGAAATCGCGGTGCAAGGAATGCGTGGTCGCGGCCTGCACGGTTGCGGGATGCTGTGGCTGATGTTTCATCATTCCTCTGCTCCGAAGGTTTCGATTTCGACGACGACGCCGCGAATCGGCTGGATCGCGTGGTCCGTCCAATAGACGAAGCTGGTGCAATCGAGTTCGGTGGTGGCGATGGTGTTGATTGGGATCCAGATTGCCGGCGGTTTCTCGTCGTCAATCTCGTCGAGGACGTTGGCGTCGAAGCCTTGCTCGCTGAGCTCGATGACCGCTGCGCGCATCTGATCGGGATCACGGAAGCATGCGATGGCGCGCACGCTCAATCCCTCCTCCCGCGTCTCAGTGTCGAGCGCAACGATGTCCCCGCGGCGCAGGTCGGGCAGCTCTCGCGGGAGTTGGCAATTCGCGGCGTCGGAAAAGTCTTCGCGGTCAACACCCATCAGACGCCTCCCGAAAATGATTTCGTTGTGATGGAATCGACGACCGCGCCCAAAATCGACGCGGGCTCTTCCGACGCGCCGCGGGTGACGGCGTGGCGAATTGTTTCAGGAGGAACCCCGTGCTGGAGCGCGAGGCTCAGCACCACGGCGGCGTCGCGGGCTGTGCTCTGGATGTCTTGCCCGGTCTTGCCGCCGTCGATGAAGACTTCGCCCGGCGTGCCGTCGGCATAGAAACCGACGGTGACCGTGAACGGCTGGTTCCAGAACCGCAGGTTGAAGGTCTCTGCGGCCCGGCGCTGGGGAAGGGTTCGCCTGATCATGGCGGCATATTCCGAGATCTTTCAGCCGGAGCAGCCTTCCGTAAATCCAAAAACTGTGGCTCGTGTTCGCTGAAGATCTCCGCTCCAAACGCTTCGCAAATCGCATGGAGTATCTTTCGGGGTGCATCTGCTCCATATGCCGTGAGAAAATCAACGAACCCGTCCTCACTTAGAAACACCGCGAGGCACTGGCTGCCGTCAGTCAAACATCGCGACCGTTCGTCGTCTTTACCGGACGCAACGTGTTCCCGGATTCCGAACTTCTTCAATCGCTCACCAAACAGATCGCGGGCGCTTACTTTCTTGGTGAGCACGAAATCAGTAATCAACATCAGACTCTCCTGCATTCCGTGACGCATCTCGATTCCACGAGATGCGATCAATTTCGGGCTTGCCGGTATAACCGCGCTCCCAAACGAACCAGGCGAACGCCGTCGGATTTGAAGCACGATTTCCGGCCCAGCCGTCGCGGTGCATCATCGGCAGGCGGTTTCGAAAAACATGAACGCGCGCCAGATGACCGCCATCGAGGGCGAATAGTCGCGCCCGTCCGGCCTTCGTTTTCTCGTTGCCGCTTTCAAGAAACGAGAGGCGCAGCAGCATCGCCACGCGCGGGCACAGCGACAGAGCGTGGGCCGCGAATTGCGCCGCCAACTTGAACGGCGGGTTAGTGACGATCATTTCGACGCCGTCCGGCGCCCTACGCTCGAGCAGGAAGTCGCGACCGGCATGGTCCTGATCCGGCGAACGGTAGTCGACCAGATCGGTCGCGATCACCCGGTGACCGGCGTCACGAAGTACCCGCACGATCGCGCCGGGACCACAGGCTGGCTCCCAGATCGTCCGCGGAAGCGGTTCGGCGCGCAGCAGCGAAAGCGTGGCCACCTCGGGCGTTTCGTAGAGATCGTTACCGCGAGCGGAATCGGGGTGACGGATCAGCATGACGGCAACCCCTCGTCCTCGGGTGCCGTTTGCTCCTCGGAATTCGCGTCAGTATTCTTCTCACGATGCACCGAGGATTCGGACGTGGACCGCACCAAAGGTCCAATCTTGCTCTTCGCCCAGTCATCCAGTCCTGTTTTTGGGTAGAGAGGAATGCGGCCGGCCTTGCGAAATGGCGGGCCGTGCGAGCTTACGCAGGCGAGTTTTGCGAGCGTCTTGGGTGAGCACGGAAACCCGTAGGTTTCTTCCACGTAGCGGGCAGCGCCCACACGCCGAAACAATTGATCATACCGTGGGCTGGTGGGGTCATCGGCAATCATAGGATCCTCGCATATGAGCGGAGCAACGTCCGTCAAACGCGATCATTCCTATAGATCCGGCAGCAACCGTCACCGCCCGACGAAATAGCCTATTAAGGATGGCGGCGGTGGGCAGAAGTCTTCTTTGACGCTCGACCGCGGATCGCATCCCGGTGGCGACCCGACACACGATATCTGCCTGCGGCGCCCATCATCCGCGCCTCGATTAACTTCGGGTCGGTAGGGCCTGCTTTCGAGATCTCGCGTTCGTGTTCACGGATCCAGCCTTGAACTGACTTTCGGTCCGACAGTCCATATTCTTTGGTGATTGTTTTTATTGGGTGAGGATCTTGGATTAAGCCGTCCTTGGCCGCTATGACGTAGGCAACTGCATACCTAACGTCGCGTCGTTCATCGGGACCGAGCGGGCGCCCCCTGCGTGCGCAATGCTTTATTGGCCCCGGGATTATTCCATCGCCGAGATAATGGCAAAAATTGGCTAACTGTTTCGCAACAATCGCCGGCAGCGGGTACTGAGGATCGCGGTCGACAAGATTGTCTGGCGAGGTGTACAGATCGAGCAGCTCAGCCAACCTTCTGAAATATTCTCGAGATCGTTCACCTCGGCCAACGGTCTCCGCAAGCTCTGCTGCATGCACTCCGGCTTCAATGACAAGATTTGCTGCGTGCTGAAGTTCTAGCGAAACATCTTTGTCAACGGCCATATGTACCTCCGCGAGGGGGATCGTTTATCCCACGCGAGGGCGTGCGCAGGAGAGACGACGCGGCAGGCCGGTGCGGTACCGGCTTTCGGGAGCTGCCCTAGCCGCGCCGAGCTGGCTCAAGCCGTTCTCAGCGGAACGACCTCTCCGGATTTCTTTCCATTCATTGTTTCGTCGATGTGTTGAGCAATTCGCGAAGCCGCTGAGACCAGCACGGAATCCACCTTGTGAATGTAGCCCTCGGTAACACTTGAGCCGGCATGCCCGAGCAGCGCCTTGATGGTTGGAAGCGAAAATCCCAGGTCTTCCGCCGTGGATCCGAAAGAGTGGCGCAGGCCGTGCGAGGTAATGCCAGGCACCGCTTCTACGGCCACACCCTTTAGCCATCGCGTCAAACCGGCGTGGTGCTTATGCTCGCTGGTGATTGAGGGAAAAACGTACTTGGAGGCCGAAAGCGCTGAAGCTTCCTTGATGACAGCCAAAGCCGCTGCGCCGATTGGCCGGATGCTTTTTCCAGTCTTGGTCTGTTGCAGGCGAAGCACCATGCGAGCCGGGTCAACGTCAGCCTTCAACAACCCCTCAATCTCTCGAAGGCGGCATCCCGTAAGTGCTGCAATGCGCACGGCCATGACTGGCTGCCAATTGCCGCCTTCGTTACGGGCCCGTTTCAGACATTTGCCGAGTTCGCGATAGCCGGCATCATCGAGCCGCCATTCACGAGTTCTTGTCCTTTGGACGCACCACCCCCGCTGCGGGATTATCCGGGCGGTAGCCCTCATGCACGGCGTAGGAGAGGATGCCTCCCAGCAAGCCTTTTGTGCGAGCCGCGGCCCCAGGCCCACCGCGAACGATTGCGCGCCGGCGCTTTGGGGTTTGCACCTCGCCGGCCGTTTTACCGGCGATGACATCCTGTACGAACTTGCGAACGTCGGCGGTTGTGAGGTCTTTGACGGTGCGCTTTCCAATGAGCGGAATAATGTGGCGTTCGATGCGACCCCGGTCTGTGTAGAGGGTGGACGCCTTTTTGGTATCGCCGCGCTTCGTGAGGATCAGCCCACGTTCAGCCTTAGCTAGGTATTCCCGGCACAAATCTGCGACCGTGAGCGCACCTCGCTCTAAAAGCCTGCTTTCGGCCGGATCTTCACCCTTCAAAACAGAGGCGAGCGATAACCGGGCTTTTCGGCGGGCTTCGTCGACCGTGAGGACACCATATCGTCCCAGGGTAAGACGCCGGCTTCGACCTTGAGCATTCCGGTATTGAATGATGAACGATTTGGCTCCGGTAAGCTTCACGCGAAGCCCAAAGCCGGGAGTTTCGTCGTCCCAAAGGAATACCTCCTTTCCCGACGGCCGGACTGCATCAACGACTCGTTTTGTTATCTTTGTCATTGGCTCGGGGTAAGCACTGGGTAAGCAGCGGGCGGAAAACAGAGGTAATTCAGAGAAAATGTCGTAGCCCTTCTTTAGGGCTTATTTCAAAGTAATTTGGCTTCGTATCAATTTCAAGCAATTCCGGGTAAACACTGGGGATAGGTCTGTATTTGCCCTCTCAAGGCTGAAACAGGGGTTCGATTCCCCTAGGGAGCGCCAATCTCTATCCCTCGCTCTCCGCCACGACACACCCTGTCAAATCCGGAGCGAACCGATTCCCCAACTCATATTAGGCCTGATCTATCTGCTGATCCTGACCCGCTTTATCTGGCCGCTGCAGCTGCCGCTCGGGGTCAAGATCGTGGTGGCGGCGCTCGCGTTGGTCGCATTGCAGTTTCACCGCTGGAGCAAGCTCTCGTCGGGCTCGGTATTCTCTCCGGAGTTTCCACGTCCGGTGGTCGCTCTGTTCAACTGGGCGTTCGGTACGATCGTCCTGCTCGCGCTTTTGCAGCTGGCGCTCGATGTCGGACTGCTGTTCGGAATTCCGATCCGCGGCGGCATCGTGAGCGCTCCCGACGGCGTTCGTTATGGATTGGCGGCGCTGGCCGCCGTTGCGGCTGCGATCGGCGTCCATCAGGCGATGCGGATTCCGCCGCTGAAAGACATCGAGGTCGGCATCCCCCGCCTTCCGCGCCAGTTCGATGGTTACACTATTCTGCAACTGACCGATCTCCACATCAGCCGGCTGTTTCCCGAATCGTGGACGCGCGCCGTCGTCGAACGATCGAATAGGCTCGGCGTCGACCTGATCGCGATCACGGGTGATCTGATCGACGGCACGCTCGATGCACGGCGCGCCGACATCGCGTCGTTGCGGGGTTTGAAGGCGGCCGACGGCGTCTACGTGATATCAGGCAATCACGAATACATTTTCGGCTACAGCACGTGGATGGCGCACTACGCCGAATTGGGGCTAAAGTCGCTGGAGAACCGGCACATCGTGCTCGACCGCGACGGCGGCAAGCTTGTTCTCGCCGGCATCACCGATCGCGCGTCGCGCCGCACCGGACATCCTCGCGACCTTGCCGCGATCCTCGAAGGCGCCCCCAAAGGCGCGCCTGTCATCCTGCTCGATCACCAGCCGAGCGACGCACGGCACGCCGCGGAACTCGGCGTGGCGCTGCAACTTTCCGGGCACACGCATGGCGGAATGATTTGGGGGATCGACCGGCTGGCCGCACGCGCCAACGCCGGCTACGTATCCGGTCGTTACGACGTCGACGGGATGACGCTGTACGTGAACAACGGCACCGCCCTGTGGCCAGGCTTCGCGCTGCGGCTCGGTCGTCCCTCCGAATTGACCCGGATCACGCTGCGTCAGGCGGGTGCGGCTTGATCGCGTTACCTTTCAGTAACAGTGCACCAAACTGTTCTGCCCGTTCTGTCTGATTAAGTGCACTGCCACCGTAATCCCGGATGCGCTTCGAGGTCGCCGTGATTGCTCGCTGACGCGCTAAGGGTTCACTTCGTTGTGTTCTTCGAGCAGGGCCCTCGTAAGCTTGATGCGGGCGGACACGTTCTGAAGCATTGCTTCCGAACTGGTACCTTGCGAATGCAGGAGCATCCACAAGGCTTCGGCAAGGATGATCTGGTTTTCGAGAATGGCGCGTTGGACTTTATCCATCATCTGCACCGTAAGGGCCGCCGGGCGGGAAACGGCGCGCGGCAGCCGAAAGGGGAACGGTTTACTTCTTTTGCTCGGTGGTCGTGGTGCGCGCGTTCCGTCGCTCGTCGCGTCCTGTGCGCCGCTCCTGACGCCGCTCTGCGCGTCCCGTCCGCCGTTCCTGACGCCGTTCCGCGCGCCCCGCTCGCCGTTCCTGACGCCGCTCGGTGCCGGACTTCGCCGTATCTGCAGGCGGCGGCGTGGGCGCGGTGGGCGTAGTGGTGGCTTGGGCTTCAGCCTCCGTCACCGTCAAAAGCGCGGATGAAGCAACCACTCCAAATGCAGCCGCGTATCCAAGAAAAGCGAGTGCGCTGCGACGACAGACCTGTTTCGGCTCCGAACGTTCGCTCATTTTCAGGCTCCCGGTTTGCTGCCCCTGTCAGAGCATGTCACCCAACGTCGAGAGCCTACTTATTGATCTGGATCAACTTCGCCGGGCGGTTCAAGCCACGCTGGAATTTCCGCCGACGGAATTGCCGTTCTCGGCAAGTGCGGGATGATGGTTCCCGCAGAGACGATCAATCCACTAGTGAATTTGGTTCGCGCAAAATCCTTGGCTTCTGCCTCTGTTGCGAACGTTTTGGTTAAGCGCGGATGTCGCCGTCTTAACAGCGTGCCATCGGTTGGCACTTCAAAAGTGACATACCAGGTGTGTTTCATGCTGCGATGCAGCCGCTGTCGGTCGCCCGTCCTTCGCGCGGGAACGATAGAAAAAGCCGTCACCGGAACGAAGCGGTGACGGCTTCCTTCTCGCTCGCGACCCGCCGAAACAATCCTTTACCGCCGCACCCCGACGCGATTGACGCCACCATTCATGTTGCCACCGGCATTGTGACGGACCGCAGCACGCGCCACCGGACGCGGCCTGAGCACGACGCCGGCCCGGGCAACGCACCCCCCAGGATAACCCTCGTACGTGCAGTACACGACCGCGTTGGCTGGCGCTGGATTGAGAGTGATCCCTGCAAGCCCCAACAGGGCGCTGGCAGCAATCCCGGCAACTGTCGCTGACTTGATCGAAAGACGCTTTGTCGGATGCATGGCGGACTCCTCTTCGCACTTGCGGAACTGAAAGGTGATGAGAGCCGCCTCAGTGCGGCTGAACATAGCCTGAGCGACAAAGGATCGCTGACGTTGACCTAGATCAACGGAGTTGTCTGGCCGAGGGTGAGACGGCTCAGGCCGTCGGTCTGTCGGCCGATCCAAGGCCGATCCGTTCGGCCAGCAGGACAAGTTCCGCTAAAGTCTGAACCCGCATTTTCTCCATCGTCCGTCAGCACTTCGACCAGCGTAAATTGCTTTGCGAATGACCGCCCCATCGCCGAATAATGGGTCAAAAAACCAAAAACGGCCACTACGAATTCGTACTAGGCCACAGGTCGAACCGGGCCAATACCGATTGGCGCGATGACGGATTCGTTCGCTGCGCAATGCGCGCAATAGTAGGTCCGCAGATCAAACCCCGGTTCCTCAGGTTCAATGCGCGTCAGCATCAGGGGTCGACCGCACCCTGAACAGGGAGGCCTGAGGTTATCGACGAACTTGTATTTGGGGGACTGCGCCATCGCTGAAATCACCAGCGCTCTTATTCGAGGAATAGCGAGTCAATTCCGCAAGCCAAAAACTGGCCATAAGACGCAACAGCGCCTCCAAGCCGAATAATGCTTGGTGACGCTGTGCTAGCCCCGGAAATTGCAATCCACCGGTAGCGATCTGTCTGCACTGGGCGCGCAAAGGTTCAATGGAACTATGGGCGTCAGCGCGGGCCTGTGTCATTTCAATTGTCGAGATGTTTAATACGGTGACCGTGCTGGACTGCACCCCTGGAATGAGAAACGGCAATTGCAGTGATGATGCAATAAACAATCCCGCCCGATTAAGTGCACTGTCATCGTAATCGCCAGCTTCGTGCGCGAAACCGCTTGTTGCCGTCGCCGCGGGAACACGCCGGAATTCTCGAAGCGATCTGTGCCGGCGACGAGCAACTTGCTGCAAGCCGACTTCACAGCTACGTCCTGGTGCAGGGCGAGCGGTTCTCGGACATGGTACTCGGTCTCGCGGGAGCAGCCGATCCGCTGCTGCTGCAAGGAGTAGGGGATCAAATACAGGCGTGCTGCGCCTGCAGCTGATTCCCTGGCTGCGCGAACCGAACTAATGCTCGGACTTTCAGGCGTCGCAGCGATCGAGATAACGAGCGAGCCGGCTTACCGCGACAGCAGCGGGTTGCGTGTCGCCAGCTCCCACATCCGGCAACCGTCACCGCCCGATCGCCAACTAACGCTACACGTCGATTACTGTCGGTGGTTTTTTAACGATGTGCTTGCTTGCCTGGTTTTCTGTGCCGCCCCTGTAGGGATCGAACTCTGAAAATGGTCCCGCCAGCCGCCTTGTCCAAATCCTTGTCCGAGATCGCATCCGGCTTCTTGGCGCCCTTCGAAATCGTGCTCTTTTCTGTCTTCTTTGGCATTTCAAGCTCCTTGCGTTTCTGCACCAGCTCGCAGCCGGTGGCTGCGATCCACTGGGACGATCGGGGCAACTTCAATCCAATCCAACTCCATGATGCCAAAGCGAACGAGCCACGTTCGCTGTCACTCATGTTCGCTTACAGCTTTTACAGCTTTCCCCCTGGGCTGAATTCATCAGGTTTCGGGGGTTTGGGCTTGTTCACCAGGACGGGCGGCTTGACCGTCCCACCTGCCACTTTGTCCAGATCCTGGTCGGCTATTTCGTTCGTCTTCTTGTTCTTGTCGATCGGTGTCTGGTTCGACATTGTCCGCTCCTGCTTTGCCGTACCCAGTCCGCAACCTGCGGCTACGAACCCGTTGGAAGGTGCATGCTAACTGGTTTTTTTCTTGCAGT
Source organism: uncultured Alphaproteobacteria bacterium (assembly GCA_963802535.1). Classification (GTDB taxonomy): domain Bacteria; phylum Pseudomonadota; class Alphaproteobacteria; order Rhizobiales; family Xanthobacteraceae; genus Bradyrhizobium. The sequence goes on from CAWDJI010000007.1 coordinate 9,252, forward strand.
TGCGCATCGTAAACGACCACGCGACGATTTGTCCGTCCATCAAATGATGTACGTTTTGCCGCGATGCCGACGCGGTCACTTCCGCAAAGCAAAAAAAAGACCCGCAAACGCGGGTCTTTTAACTAACCATGCAAGTCCATCAAACGCATCGGCCGTTATAGTAACGCTGGCCAGGCGGGCAACTTGCGGCAGAAGCTACCTCGGAAATCACAACCGCAGTCAACAAAGTAAGCGCAATCAGTGCCAACATCTTTCTCATAAAATTCCTCCTCGGGCGGCTTGTCCGCCCATTATAGCACAAAGTGAATCAGCCTTTTTGCAGCATTGAAAAACTGGATTGAGGCTTGCCCGATGTCAAGCGCATCGCAACCGCTTGCAACGCGTAAGCGATCATTCGCCGCACGACCCAAGTCATTTCAATGATCAGGATGTTTGGTCTGTTATCGCGCCGCGAGCCCGACAGGCAACGCATGGGCGGTCTTACAGATTTCGGAATAATAGAATTATGCCCCTGATTTGCCCGACGTGTCAAAATGTTTTTTTGGGCTGAGGTATCCATGCCGGCGACCCCTTTCTTTGCAAGGGGTTCCCTACGGTGCATGGGGTTGTTTTCGATGTTTTTGTTTGGGCGGGACCGGCGCGGCGGTCAGGAGATCGAATTTCCTTCGCAACTGATCCAAAACGCATGATGCTTCAGCATCGGCGGAGGTGGTCGCCGGCGCAAAAATCTGTCTCTATTGGCTCAGAGCTTTGGCGTGGAGAGAGTGTCAAAAATGAGCGGCTTGGTGATCAGTGGCGGCCGGGTGGTGGATCCGGCCAGCGGGATGGATGCGATCGGCGATGTCGCGGTGCTGGATGGCAAGATCGCCGCCGTCGGCACCGGGCTCGGCGGCGCCGAGCGGGTGATCGACGCTGACTGGCCTCGTGGTGGCGCCCGGCTTCATCGACCTGCACGCGCACGGCCAGTCGATCCCGGCGGACCGCATGCAGGCGTTCGACGGGGTGACGACCTCGCTCGATCTCGAGGCGGGCGTGTTGCCGGTCGCGTCCTGGTACAACAAGCAGGCCGACAGGGGACGCGTGCTGAACTACGGCGCCGCCGTCAACTGGGCCTTTGCGCGCATCGGCGCGATGACCGGCTCCAATTCGGAAAGCTCGCTGGAGGCGTTCGGCAATGCCATGCGCGATCGCCGCTGGATCGACAACGTGGCGAGCGAGGGGGAGGTGGCCGGCATCCTCGATCGCATCGCCGGCGGATTGAACGAGGGCGGCATCGGCATCGGCATTTTGAACGCCTATGCGCCGGGCGCCGGCGTGCAGGAGTTGACCGCGGTGTGTCAGCTCGCGGCGGCGCAGGACGTGCCGACCTTCACCCACGTCGCCTACATGTCCCGCATCGATCCGGAAAGCGCGGCGGAAGCCTATATCCGCCTGATCGGCTATGCCGGCGCCACCGGCGCGCATATGCACATCTGCCACTTCAACTCGTCGAGCAAGACCGACATCGAGCGCTGTGTGGCGCTGATTGCGAAAGCGCAGGCGCAGGGCCTGCCGATCACGGTCGAATCCTATCCCTACGGCACCGGTTCGACGGTGCTGGCGGCGGCGTTCTTCAGCGACCCTGAGTTCGAGGCGCGCAATGGCCTGGGCTACGACTCGGTGCAGCGGGTGACGGACGGGCATCGCTTCGGCAGCCGCGAGGAATTGCTGGCGGCACAGGCGGAAGAGCCGTCCACGCTGGTGCTGTGGCATGTCCTGGATATCGAAAACAATGCGCATCACCGCGATCTGCTCGATATGTCCGTGCTGTATCCCGGCGGCGCCATCGCATCCGACGCGATGCCCTGGACGCTGTCGAATGGCAAGCCGTACACCGGCGATGCCTGGCCGCTGCCGGATGACGCCACCTCGCATCCGCGTTCGGCCGGTTGCTTCACCCGTTTCATCCGCGAGTGGGTGCGTGAGCGCCGAAAGGTGTCGCTGCTGGAAGGCATCCGCAAATGCGCGCTGATCCCGGCCGAAATCCTCTCCCACAGCACGCCCGCCATGCGAGCCAAGGGAAGATTGCAGCCGGGTGCGGATGCCGATGTCGTCGTGTTCGATTTCGAGACCCTGAGTGACCGGGCGACGTTCACGGCGATGAATCGCCCGTCGGAAGGCGTGCGGCATTTGATCGTCAGCGGCGCGCCGCTGATCGCCGACGGCGTGCTCGATGTGGCAGCGCGGCCCGGCCGGCCGGTGCGCCGGCCCGTTGTGGCGAGCTGATTGTGCGAGGCTGCTGATGTCTGTTCCGATCCTGCTGGTGACGGGTTTTCTCGGCGCCGGCAAGACGACAATCATGAACCATCTGCTGGCGCATGCCGAAGGCAGGCGGATCGCCGCCGTGGTCAACGATTTCGGCGCCATCAACATCGATGCCGAGCTGGTCATCGGCACCAGCGATGGCGTAATCAGCCTGAGCAATGGCTGCATCTGCTGCTCGCTGGAAGGCGATCTGCTGCGCACGCTCGCCAGCCTGCTGCGACGCGATCCGCGGCCGGAGTTCATCGTGATCGAAACCAGCGGCATCGCCGATCCCGCCGATATCGTGCGCAACCTGATGGATCCGGTGATCTGGAAGGAAGCGCCGCTGGAAACGGTGCTCTGCGTAGTGGACGCGACGACCAGTGAGGAGGCGCTGAACGACGCGTTGCTGCGGTCGCAACTGCGCGCCGCCGATGTGGTGGCGCTGAGCAAAGTAGATTTGGTGGACGCGGCGGCTTGCGCACGGTTGCGCGAAACCGTCCGAAAACTCCGTCCCGGAGCGATAATGGTCGATGCGCTGCATGGCGAAGTCCCCGCAGCATTGTTATTCCCCGCGGATGTGGATCGCGTGCCGGCGCCGCGCGAGCCAGGACCGCGACGGCCGTCGGTTGACCGGTTCGAAACGCTGAGCTGGACGTCGGAACGGCCGGTGTCGCTCCCCCGGCTGCAGCAAGCGATCGGCCGGCTGGCGCCGAAGCTTGCGCGCGCGAAAGGACTGTTCGAGACCATCGAGCAGCCCGGGCGCTTAACCGTGTTTCAACTCGCCGGCGGGCGCGCGACCTTGGCGCCGGGCGGGCCGCTCGCGGCCGGGGTGCCGCGGACACGGATTGTGTTCATTGCCGAGATCGGGGTGCTCTCGATCGCCGAGATCGACAGCATCATGGAAGCGTGCGTCGAAACGGCGTGAACTGCCGTCATTGCGAGCGAAGCGAAGCAATCCATCTCACCGCAGAAAGAATGGATTGCTTCGTCGCAAGTGCTCCTCGCAATGACGGAAGAGGGTCATTAAAGCTTCACCCAGGCCAGCACTGCCCGCCGCCGTCGACTCGCAAAACCTGTCCCGAGACGAAGGCGGCCTGGGGCCCTGCGAAGAAACTCGACGACGCGGGCGACCTCGTCGACGGTCGCGATGCGCTCGAGCGTGCCGGTCTCGACCATGCGGTTCTGGGTCGACCTCGCGGGTGCCGAGGAAGCGGCCGGTGCGGGTATCGCCGGGCGCGATGCAATTGACGGCGATGTCGTAGGCGCGGAGCTGGTCGGCGAGGCATCGGGTGTAGTGGGTCATGCCGGCCTTCGCCACCGCATAGATCGAACCGTTGGTGCGGCCCTTGAAAGCGGCGACCGAGCCGATGGTGACGATGCGGCCGCGCCGCCGCTCCATCATGCCGCGCGCCACCGCCTGACAGGTCAGGATGGTGCTGAGCAGATTGCGGTCGAGCACCGCGCGAACGTCCTGCCTCCTTGATGTTGACGGCGTCGTTCGGGTTGGGCTTGCCGCCGGCGGCCGCGATGTCGCCGCCGGCGTTGTGGACGAGGATGTCGATCGGCCCGAGTGCCCGCTCGGCCTCCGCGACCACGCGTTCGATGTCCTCGCTTTTGGTGAGGTCGCCGAGCACGCGATGGGTGCGGACGCCGATATTGCTTGCCGACCTCGGCCGCCACCGCCGTCAGCGTGGTGCCCTCGCCATATTCGGCCGGGCCATTTTCGCGCATGCCGTGGATCGCGACATCGGCGCCCATCGCGGCCAGTTTTTCGGCAAAGGCGCGGCCGAGCCCGCGGCCTGCGCCGGTGACCAGTGCGATCTTTCCTGCAAGCGTGTTCGCTGTCGAGCGATGACATGATTCTATTCTCCCTTTGAAAATCAGTCCGTGGCGAGGTCCATGCCGATGGCGAGGGCCTGCACCAGGCACATCGGCGCTACCAGCGTCCGCAGCGCCGGCTCGGGCATGTCCTGGATTTCGAACACCACGCTGGCGCCCTCGATGATCGGGCTCAACAGACTGTCGGTGATGGAGATCGCGGGCACCCGCCGCGCCACCAGTTCGGGAAACAGCCGCGCGGTATCCGGATAGTAGTTGCGAAAACTGATGGCGACGACGGCGTCCTCGGACGTCGCAGCATGCGATTGCTCGTGAATGCTGCCGCCGATGCCGTCGAGCAGCACGACGCGCCGGCCGAGCTTGCGCAGCACATAGGCCAGATGCGTGGCGACCGGGAACGAGCCGCCAAGTCCGAGCAGATAGATGTCGCGCGCTTTGGCGAGGATGGCGGTGGCGGCGTCGAGCTCGCGGGCATGCACGGATTGACTGAGCGTCACCAGCGACGACTGCGCCTCCGACACGAAGCGCGAGAGCACCGCGGCCGGCTTGCGGCCAAGCACGGATTTCTCCTCGTTCTTCATCCGGGCGAGGCGGGCCTTGTAGCTCGGCGCGACGCCGGCGACGAGGCGTGAGCGAAACACAAGCTGCATCTCGGTGAAGCCGCCGAATCCCAGCGCATGCGCGAAGCGCACGATCGCCGACGGCGGCACGCCGGAGCGTTCCGCCACCTCCGCCACGGTGCCGAGCGCCACATCGGTTGGATGTTCGAGCACGAACTCCGCGATCTGCTGCAGGCGGCCGGACAATGCGCGATGCCGTTGGGCGATCGCGCCGCGCAGTTCGTCATAGCTCATGTCGCCGGACGGCTTGTTCATCTTGGTCTTCTCTCCGTTGCATACCTGTTTAACGGCATTTCATCGTTTGGATCAAATATTCCACTTTACAGTCATAAATGGAATGTTTATTCTATTGCCCACAACAAGAAAACTTTGGGAGACGGGAGGAAGCGATGAAACGGCGTCAGATTTCACGACGGAGCGTTCTCAAGGGCAGCTTGATGGCGAGTGTCATCGCCGGCACAGGCAGCTTCTTCGGACCGTGGAAGGAAAACGTCTGGGCGCAAGGCGCAGCCAAGCCGATCAAGCTCGGGCTGACCTGTGATGCCAGCGGCCAATACGGCAACAGCGGCCAGGACGATCTGCGCGGCATCAAGATGGCGATCGACGAGGCCAACGCCAAAGGCGGCGTGCTGGGACGCCAGATCGCCTGGACCACGGCAGACACCGAGACGACGCCGGCCACCGGCAGCCGCATCGCGGAACGCTTCATCACCCGCGAGGACTGCAGCATCCTGATCGGGGCGATCCATTCCGGCGTCGCCAACGCCATTACCCAGGTCGCCGCCAAATACGGTGTGATCTATCTCAACACCAATTCCTCGGCGCCAAGCGAGGCGGGCGAGAACTGCTCACGCATCAAGTTCGTCTGGGACGGCAACGGCACCAATTTCTCCAAGGCGTCGGTCAAGAACGCGGTCAATTCCATCGGCAAGAACTGGATGCTGCTGACCAACGACTATGTCTGGGGCCACACCACTTCGGCCGCGACAAAGGCGCAGGTCGAAGGCTGCCGGCGGCAAGATCATCGACAATCTCCTGGTGCCGCAGAATACACGGGATTTTACCGCGTATCTCCTGAAGATCCAGCAGGCCAAGCCCGACGTGGTGGCGACCGCAATCGGCGGCGACGACATCAAGGCGCTGCGCGAGCAGGTTGCCCAGCTCAAGCTCGACGGCAAGCCCGCCTGGATCAACAACCAGCAGGACTGGCCCGACGTATGGGGCGCGCCCGACAGCCTGTTCGGCGTGTTCGGGACCACCTGGTATCACAAGCTGCCGCTGCCCGGCGTCGCCGACTTCGTCAAGAAGTGGCAGGCAGCCAACAAGGACGGGCCGATCCCGGTGCCCGGCAACGTCTCCTACAACGGCTACATGGCGACGCGCGAATTGCTGCGGGCGATCGAGCGGGCAGGCTCGACCAACAACGTCAAGATCATCAAGGAGCTCGAGAACCTGAAGCTGTCCGCAACCGAGCGCATGCAGCATTTCGACGCCTACATGGATCCGGTGACGCACCAGACTGCAGCAGACGATCTATCTGGCGCGGCGCAATGCCAAGCCGACCGACAATACCGATCTGCTACGAGCTCATCAGCTGGACCGAGCCCAAATCCGCAGCCGACGACGCGGCGGCCGGCAAAGTGCAAGCTCGTTCCCTACGAGCAGGTGCCGACCGTCGATTCGTGAAGACCGTCGTCCTCCGCCAAGAATTGCGCGGCGCGCCTGGCGCGCCGCAGCTCCGCTCCGTTTTCGAAGACCCGAGTAATTCCTGCAAGGCTCAAAGCTTGTTCGATCTTCTTCCGCATCTTCTCAATGGCCTGACGCTCGGCCTTTTGTTCGCGCTGATCGCGCTCGGCTTCATGCTGATCGTCGGGCTGATGGAGCAGATCAATCTTGGCGCACGGCTCGCTGTTCGCGCTCGGCGCCTATATCGCCATGCAGATGATGGGACCGCGGCCGCCGTTTCCGGCCGAACTGGCAAAGGCGTGGCTCACGCTGCCGCTGGGCTGGCGCTATGCGGCGACGCTCGTTATCGCGCCCGTCATCGTCAGCCTCGTCGGCATCGTCATCGAGTTCTGCATGCGGCGGACCTATGGCAAGGATCCGCTGTACGGCCTGCTGCTGACCTTCGGCGCGGCGATGGTGATCGAGGAGATGATCCGCCTGGTCTGGGGCACGCGCGACTACGTGCTGCAGGTTCCGCAGGCCGTCAATGGCGGCTTCCTGTTCGGCGATCTGATCTGGTCGACCTATCGCTTCTACGCCGCGGGGATCGCGGCGGCGATCATCGCGCTGGTCTGGCTGCTGATCGAGAAGACGCCGTTCGGCGCGACGGTGAAGGCCGGCGCCCATGACAGCGAGATCGTTCGCGCGCTCGGCATCAACCTGTCGCGGTTGCGGCTGCTGGTGTTCGTGTTCGGCACCATGCTGGCGGCGATCGCCGGCATCATCGTCGCGCCGATCTGGGGCATCCGTCCGCATATGGGCGTCGACGCCGTCATTCCCGCGTTCCTGGTGATCGTGCTCGGCGGCGTCGGCAGTTTTTGGGGCGCGGTCGTTGGCGGCCTTCTGGTCGGACTGTGTGTCGGTCTTACCGGCGCCTATGCGTCGGAGTGGTCGCTGCTGTCGATGTACATCCTGCTGGTTGCCGTCGTGACGTTCCGCGCCCGCGGCCTCTGGGGCAAGAAGAGCGTGCTCGAGGCCTGATCATGATTGCTGCACCCACAAATTCGCCGGATGCCGCGCGCCTCGTCACCCCGACGATGCTGGTGCTCTGGCTCGTGCTTGCGACGGTGCCGCTATGGATCGCGCGCGTCGGGCTTTATCCCTATCTCGGCATCGAGATCCTGATCTGGTCGCTCTACGCGCTTGCCTTCAATCTGGTGCTGGGCACGGCCGGACTGCCATCGTTCGGTCATGGCGCCTATTTCGGGATCGGCGCCTATGCGTTCGGGCTCTGCCAGTTCGAGCTCGTCGCCAATCTCTGGATCTGCCTTGCCGCCGCGGCCGTCGTCGCGGGACTGGCCGGCGGCCTGGTAGCGCTGTTCATCTCGCACCGGCGCGGCATCTATTATGCCTTCATGACGATTGCGTTCGGCCAGATCTTCTGGACGCTCGCGATCAAGGTCGCACCGCGTCACCGGCGGCGAGGATGGCCTGCTCAAGATCAGGCGGCTGCCGGCCGATTTCGGTTTCGTGTCGTTCGATCTCACCGACAATGTCGCGTTCTATTATTTCGTGCTGGCCGTGTTCGCGATCGGTGCTGCCGGGCTGTGGCGGCTGGTGAACTCGCCCTATGGCCGCATCGTCGCGGCGATCCGCCAGAGCGAGGTCCGGGCGGCGCATCTCGGCTACAATGTCTGGCTCTACAAGGCGTCGATCTTCACGCTGTCGGCGGCGATATCGGGCCTCGCCGGCGGCCTGTTCGCCATGGCGCAACTCGCCGCCTTCCCCGATGTGATGAGCCTGCATCAATCCGGCTACATCGTGATGATGACGCTGGTCGGCGGCGGTCTCGTCAGCTTCTGGGGCCCGGTGATCGGCGTGTTCGTATTCCTGACGGCGCGCGACGTGATCGGTGCCCTGACCAATGCCTGGATGCTTTATTTCGGTCTCCTGTTCATCGCGATCGTGCTGTTCCGCCCCGAGGGCATCGCGGGTGCGATTTCGGCGGCGCTGCAGCGGCATTCGCTGAACGCCTTGCGCGAGCGCGGCAATTCCGCGATGCGATTGTTGTTCGGGGGCGGGCGATGAGCATGATCGAGGCCTCCGGTGTGCATGTTCGCTTCGGTGACCGCGTCGTGCTGGAAAGCATCGATCTGGCGGTGGCCGACGGCGAGTTTCACGGCGTGATGGGACCGAACGGCGCCGGCAAGACCACGTTCTTCAATGTGCTGACCGGCCGGGTGAAGCCGAGCCGTGGTTCGATCCGGCTCGGCGGCGAAGACGTCACGGGCTTGAGCCCGCACCGGATCGCCGCCAAGGGCGTTGCGCGCTCGTTCCAGATCATGACGCTGTTCGACGAGTTTTCGGCGCTCGACAATGTGATGATGGGGCTGCCGGAGTTTCGCGCGCGTGGGCTCGATATCGCGCACGCGGCGGCGAGCAACAAGACATTCGCAGCCAAGGCCAGGGAAGCGCTGGTTCGGTTGGGCTGGCGGAAAAGGCCGAAATTCGCGCCAAGGATCTGTCGTATGGCGATCGTCGCGCGCTGGAGATCGCGGTCGCGCTGGCGCAGGAGCCGCGCGTGCTTTGCCTCGATGAGCCGACCTCCGGGCTCGGCTCCGACGGGGTGCAGCGGCTCGCCGCATTGGTCGGACGGCTGAAGGGCCGGCTCACCATCGTCGCGATCGAGCACGACATGGAGTTCCTGTTCTCGCTGGCGGATCGCATCTCGGTGATCCACTGGGGGCAGGTGGTGGCGCGCGGCACGCCGCACGAGTTGCAGCAGAATGAATGGGTCAAGCGGTCCAATCTCGGGAGGTTCGCATGATCCTCGAAGTCGAGACCGTCGATACGTTCTACGGCGAGACCCAGGCGCTGTTCGGCGCGTCGCTCGCCATCGAGCGGGCCAAGGTATTTGCGCTGCTCGGCCCCAACGGCGCCGGCAAGACCACGATGCTGCGCTCGATCCTCGGGCTGACCCGGCCGCGCCGCGGCGCGATCAGATTCGAAGGCAGCGATGTGACGCGAAGCCCGACCCACGAGATCGCGCGCGCCGGAATCGGCTGGGTGCCCGACGACCGCAGGCTGTGCCCGACGCTGACGGTGGCGCGAAATCTCGCCATCGCCCAGAAGCGCACGCGCTTCCGCAACTGGACCGTCAAGGAAGCCTGCGCGATCTTCTCGCCGCTCGAATATCTGATGGAGCGCGAATGCGAAAACCTCTCCGGCGGCGAGATGCAGATGGTGGCGATCGCGCAGAGCGCTGGTCGGCTCACCCGGACTGGTGCTGTTCGATGAACCGAGCCAGGGTCTGGCGCCGAAAATCGTCGGCGACGTGCTTGCGACCATCGTGCGGATGAAGGAGGAGGGGATCGCCTCGCTCGTCGTCGAGCAGAATGCCGAGATTGCCCTGTCGGTCGCCGACCATGCCGCGGTGATCGATCGCGGCCGCATCGTCTGGACCGGCGAGGCCGCTACCCTTCGCGACGATCGCGCGCTGCGTCAGCGCCTGCTGGGAGTTCAATAGTGGCTGCGCCGTTGCTCGTCCTTGATGGAGTTCGCAAGGTCTACACGCGAGGCCGTGTGGTCCGCCGTCCGACCTTTACCCTCGAAGCCGACCTTGCGCTGGACGAGCCGGGGATCATCGGCGTCGTCGGGCCGAACGGCGCCGGCAAGACCACGCTGTTCGAGATGATGACGGGCTCCAACGCGCCGACATCAGGCCGCGTGCTGGTTGCCGGCACCGATATTCATGGCGTCAAGTATCGCGAGCGCGACCGGCTCGCGATCCACTATCATCAGTCCTATCAGGTCAGGCGCTTTCGGAAGCGGATACCGTCGGTATTTCTTGCGCCGTCGCCGACCAAGATCCCGCTGGTTCATTTGTTCGACGAACCGCAATTCAACCTGCAGGATGGCTATATCGGTTTCATGCTCGATTTCTTCCGCAAGTTGCGGCAGGAGGGCAGGCTGGTGATTCTCTGCATGCACCCGACTGCGGCCTGGCACCTGGACATCCTCGCCGAAATCGCCGAGCAGTTCCTGTTCGTGGCCGGCGGCGGGGTGACGCGCATGCCCGACTTCCGCTCTCTTGTCGCCGAGCCGCGCTTTCGCCTATACCTCGGAACGGAGATGACACGGGCAGCGGACGAAATTTGTCACGGCGGTGCTGCGAGGAAATTCGGTGCATTGGGCGGCAACTGAGCCGTCTGGAGCAGCATCGTCCGCCCACCCAATCCAACACATCCCAATCCAGCACATAATGAACAACAGGAGATTCCGTTGGCCTATTCGAACACCCAGCTTTTCATTGCCGGCAAATGGCGCCCGAGCCACTCGGGCAAAGTCATTGAAGTTGTCAATCCTGCGACTGAGGAGGTGATCGGCGTTGTCGCCCATGCTGGCCAGTCCGATCTCGACGAGGCGTTGGCCGCCGCCGCCGCGGGCTTCAAGATCTGGCGCAACGTCGCCCCGTTCGAGCGCTGCCGGATCATGCGCAAGGCCGCCGCGATCATGCGCGAGCGCAATGACGAGATCGCGCCGCTCCTGACCATGGAGCAGGGCAAGACGTTGCCTGAGGCCAGGATGGAAGCGATGGCCGCCGCTGACGTCATCGAGTGGTTTGCGGAAGAAGCCAAGCGCGCCTATGGCCGCCTGATTCCGGCGCGCGGGCCCGGCATCTACCAGCTGGCGATGAAGGAGCCGGTCGGCCCGGTGGCGGCGTTCACGCCGTGGAATTTCCCGATCAACCAGGTCGTGCGCAAGCTGTCAGCTGCGCTCGCGGCCGGCTGTTCGATCATCGTCAAGGCGCCCGAGGAAACGCCGGCGGCACCGGCGCAACTGATCCGCGCCTTCGCGGACGCCGGCATCCCCGACGGCGTCATCAATCTCGTCTACGGCGTGCCGGCCGAGATCTCCGAATATCTGATCCCGCACCCGGTGATCAGGAAGATCTCCTTCACCGGTTCGACCAGCGTCGGCAAGCAGCTCAACGCGCTCGCCGGTCTCCACATGAAGCGCGCCACCATGGAACTCGGTGGCCACGCGCCGGCGATCGTGTTCAAGGACGCTGACGTCACCTCGGCGGCGAAAATCCTGGCGGCCGCGAAATACCGCAATGCCGGCCAGGTCTGCATCTCGCCGACGCGGATGCTGGTGCAGGACGACGTGTTCCGCGAGTTCGTCGACAAGTTCGTGGACGGCGCCAGGGCGTTCAAGGTCGGCAACGGTCTCGATCCCGACTCCACGATGGGCTCACTCGCCAATCCGCGCCGCGTTACCGCGATCGAAGGCATGGTGCAGGATGCGGTGGGCAAGGGCGCCAAGCTCGAGACCGGCGGGCATCGCATCGGCAACAAGGGCTATTTCTTCGAGCCGACCGTGGTCAGCGATGTTCCAAAGGACGCCCGTGCCATGAGCGAGGAGCCGTTCGGCCCGCTGGCGCTGATCTCGCGCTTCTCGACGTTCGATGAAGTGGTCGAGGAAGCCAACCGCCTGCCCTTCGGCCTCGCTTCCTACGCCTTCACCAGCTCGACCAAGACCGCCACCGCGATCGGCTCGGCGGTGGAGGCCGGCATGATGTCGATCAACAGTTTTGGTCTCGCTTTGCCCGAAGTGCCGTTCGGCGGCATCAAGGATTCCGGCTACGGCTCGGAAGGCGGTATCGAGGCGATGGACGGCTATTTCAACACCAAGTTCATCACGCAGACGGGCGTGTGACACCGCCGATCCCTGCAGGAATCGCAAACCTCTGATTCTGTAGTTCGCTCACTGGGCGAACTACAGATGCGCTTGGGCGCCGGATCAGCTTGAACCGTCCGGCGTGGCCCGGGCGCCAAGGACTTCACGCATCAGGCGCGCCAGATCCGACTGCCGGTAGGGCTTGTTGAGCAGGGCCACACCAGGGTCGAGGCGACCGTCATGCATGATGGCGGCTTCCGGATATCCCGACGTGAAGAGTACCGGGAGGCCAGGCCGCCTCCGGATGACCGCGTCGGCGAGTTCGCGTCCATTCATGCCGCCGGGCATGATGACGTCGGTGAACAGCACATCGAATGCAATATCCTGGTCCAGCAGGGCCAGGGCATCGGGACCGTTGGCGGCGGTAATCGTGCGATAGCCGAGGCTTTGGAGCTGCGCTACCACATAGGTGCGTACCAGCGCATCGTCTTCCACCACCAGGATGGTCTCACTGCCGCGTTGTGGTTCGCGCGCAGCCGTCACGCCTGGAAGCGCCACGTCCTGGATGCCGCGCGGCAGATAGAGGCTGATTGTCGTTCCCAGCCCCTCGACGCTGTCGATCTTGATGTGGCCACCGGATTGCTTGACGAAGCCGTAGACCATGCTCAGTCCGAGCCCGGTTCCTTTGCCGAGTTCCTTGGTCGTGAAGAACGGCTCGAACACCTTGTCGCGGATCGCTGCCGGGATGCCGGCCCCGGTGTCGATCACGGTGATCATGATATAATCGCCGGGCTTTCCCTCCGGATTGGTATCGGAGACCTCAGGCTCGAAGCTCACATTGGTGGTGGCGAAGCTGATCTTGCCGCCATCCGTCATTGCATCGCGGGCATTGACGGCAAGATTGATCAAGGCGGTCGAGAGCTGGCTTGGATCGATCAAGGCACGCCAGCAATCGGTTTGGAGTCGCAAATCGATCTCGATCTGTTCGCCCAGCGTCGGTCGCAGCAGCTTGCCGGTCTCGGCGACCAGGCTGTTGATGTCGGTATCGCGGGGTTGCAGCGGCTGCTTGCGGGCGAACGCCAGAAGCTGCCGGGTCAGATCCGCGCCTCTTGTGGCGGCCTGATCGATCATGTGGCTGATGGTCGCGAGCTGAGGCCGGTCGGAAAGACCGTCCGACAGGATTTCGATGGTGCCGGTGATCACGGTGAGAAGGTTATTGAAGTCATGGGCCACGCCGCCGGTGAGCTGACCAATGGCGTCCATCTTTTGCGACTGGCGCAGCTGTTGCTCGAGGCGCAGGCGCTGGGTGACGTCGCGCCCGATGACGATGACCAATTCCTGACCGCCGGTCGACACACGGGCTGCCGACATCTCTGCGTCGAGGCCCTTGCCGTCGGCGCCAGCCAGGCGCAGCTGAATCAATCCGGTTGAACCGGCCGTGAGCAGGCTATCGAGCTCGGACGCTTCCTCAGGGGCTGCAACCGAGCGGAACGGACGTCCGATGATGTCTTCCCGGGGCCGCCCAAGCATGACCCCGGCGGTACGGTTCGCTTCGATCACCAGGCCGCTCTGATCGAGCACCAGGATGGCGTCATGGGCCTGCTCCATCAGCAACCGATATTTCTCTTCCGCCTGCTTTCGCGCCGTGAGGTCGAGCACGAAGGAAATGCTCTCATCGGAGGATCCCGCGAGCAGAGCCGTGCCGATCAGCACCGGAACCCGGCTGCCGTCCTTTCTGAAGAACTCCTTTTCACGGTGCGGAACCTCCGACCCCAACTGGAGTTGATCGATCCGTTGCGCGTCGTGAGCATGGTATTCCGCCGGCGTCATCTCCTTCCAGCGGACCGCGCCGGAAACCACGTCCTGCCGGGTGTAGCCGGTCATGTCCAGAAAGGCGTCGTTGGCGTAGCTGATGTTGCCTTGTGTATCCCAGAACAATATTCCGATGATGTTGGAATCAACGAGCCGTCGGATGCGAGCCTCGCGTTCCTGCAGATCGCTGTAGAGCAGGGTGTTCTCAAGTGAGATCGCGGCCTGGGCGGTCAGCAGCTCCAGTACGGCGACCCGGTCCGGCGTGAAAGCGTGTGTTGCCAGGGTATTCTCGAAGTAAAGCAGCCCGGCCAGTTTGGCCTGCTTCATGAGCGGCAGGCAGAGGATCGATCTGGGATGCCGGCGTTGAATGTAATCTTCGTCGCAGAACGGATTGGGCCGCGACGCATCATCAAGGATGAGGGTTTTTTGCGTGCGAATGACATAGCGCAGCAGCGCCTCGGGACAATCGGGACCGGAGACCGGTGCCCGGCGCATCACGACTGTGGACTCATCGCCGCTCAGCCGGCCCTCTGCCTCGATCCAGAAATCATTGTTTCGCGGCAGGATCAGCAAACCGCGATCCGCGCCGGCATTTTGCAGCGCGATCTTCATCAAAGTCTCGATCAGCCCGGGCAGCTCAATCTCGCTTGAAACGGCCTGCGAGGCCTTGACCACGGTGGCGACGTCCATTTGCTGGATCGACGCGCTCTGCTTTGCTACCGCGCCAACGTCTTCCGCTACGTGCAGTCGCGGATAAAGCCGTTCGAGTTGCCTCGCTTTGGCATCGGCCCCCCATCGAAGATATCCGTAGCGGGCATCGCGCAGATAGGCATTGGCGATCTTCTCGAACCCGCGCGCCGCGTAAAAACGCCCGGCAAGCTCGTTGGCGATCGCTTCAATATGGACAAAGCTGTTGGCGCGGGCCTGTTCGATCGCCCGATCGTAGCAACGCATCGCATCGAGCTCGCGGCCTTCGATGCGCGCGATCTCCCCGCCGACCAGTGCTGCGCGATCGGCAAAGTCCTCCGGGCAGATATCGGCCCACTGCTGAAGCTGGCGGTGGTGTACTGCCAGCGCCGCGAGACGCGCCGCGCGTTCCGCGGCGGGTGCCGTATCGCCAAGGGCTGCCTGCGCCAGCGCGGCATAAAAATGGAATTCCACGCGCTCGAACAGGGCCTTCGACGTCCAGAGCAGACGTTCCGCCTTCGCCGCCGCCGCGATGGCGCCGGGATCGTCGCCAAGGACGCGGGCCTGCAGCTTGCGGATCCAGTACCAGCAGGCGGCCTGCTCCAGGCGCGGATCCGCCTCCAGATGGCGCTCAAACTGCGCTTCGTTGAAGCCGGCCTCATCGAAGCGGCCGAGCTGGGGCGTCAGGCCGCGCAGGGTGCGGATCAGCTGGAGTTGTCCGGTCATCCTGTCGACGGCCAGCTCAACCTGGGCTTTGCGCGCGAAGCTGATCCCGGCTTCGGTCTCCCGTTGTACCTCGGCGAGCGGATCGCCGCAGGCGAGCAGATGCGTGACGAGGTGATGACGGCTGAAGCTGGCGTAGTTGAAGTCGCCGGCCTGCTGCGCCGCGTCGAAGGCCCGCCGCAATTGCGGGCGGCCGGTCCGGACATGCCGCGTCCAGCTACCATAGCCGAGATAGACCCGCGCCTTGAAGCGCTCCAGCCCGTGCCGCTCTACCAGATCGAGGCCGAGTTTTGTGAAGCGATACCCTGCATCGTAGTTGCCAAAGTCGGGCCCGAGCACGGTGCCAAGCAAAATGTAAGCGAGGCACGACGCATCGGAGTTGCCAAACTCCAGGCTGAGATTCGCCATGCGCGCGATGATGAGGCTGCGCAAATTGTCGCCGATGTACCAGGCAGGCGACACCAGCACGGTGAGGACGTCCATGGTTCCGCTCGCGACCGGATCGGCCATCTGCGGCAGGTCGAGCATGATTTCGATCGGGCGTTCCCCGATCTGCCGCCACATCCGTTCGAATTCCTCGGCGACCTCCTCGGTCGTCGGTTGCAGCGGCCAATCGATGCCGACGCGGCGCAGATAGGCGAGGCCAATTTCGACATCGCGGTCATTCGGCTCCATCTGAAGCCGGGTGATGGCGGCGAGATCGGGGAGCGTGGCGGCACGGCCTGCCAGCCCGGCAAGGCGCGCTTTCGCGGCCGCCTGCTCGCCGGTCACGAACTCGCATTCGGCGCGCTGCGTCCCTAACGCGAAACTGAGCGCGTAATGCCGCTCCCAGCGGTCCTCGCTCAGCATTGCTTCGCCGGCGCTGAAGTGGTCCAGCGCCATGGCAAAGGCCGTCGCCGCCTTGGCGCGCCGGCCGGCCAACAGATTAAGCTCGGCCAGCTTCTCCCGTTCTTCCGGCGCGGTGATCAAGGCGGCGCCGCGATTGAGTTGGCTCACAATCTCGAAGACGTTTTCTTCGATGGCCTCCGGTTTCGTCCGCGCCGCGAGCAGCCGGCCGATCCCCAGATGGGCCGCCGGTCGTTCGCCCGCGGGGATCAGCGCGTAGGCCGCCTCCTGGAACCGGTCATGGACGAACCGATAGGCACCCGCCTGCGGCTCGACCAATTCCTGCCGTACGGCCGGCCACAGGGCGGTGTGGACCCGCTTCTCCGAAATTCCAAGGACGATCGAAAGCATCGCGGTGTCGGCGATGTTTCCCAGACACGCCATCTGTTGCAGGGCAGTCTGCGTTGCGGCCGGCAGCCGGGTGAGTTTCCCGAGCATGAGGTCCACGACGTTATCGGTGTATCGCTTGGCGTGAATGCGATCGAGGTCCCAGGACCAGCGCGCCGCATCAGGGTCGAAGGTGAGCATTCCTTCTTCGGCGAGCGAGAACATGAATTGAATGGCGAAGAACGGGTTGCCACCGGTCTTCTCGAGCACCAGCTGCGTGAACGGCGCCGCCCGCTCCGGCTCGCAGCGAAGCGCGTCGGCAAGCAACTGGCCGAGATGCTCCCGGCCGAGTGGCGCGAGCGTGATCTCGGTGACCGTTCCGCCCGCCGACCTGATGACGTCGAGCATGCGCGCCAGCGGATGCGCGGCATCGATCTCGTTGTCCCGATAGGCGCCGATCAGCATCAAGTGCTTCAGGTCCGATCGCGTCAGCAGGTCCTCCAGCAGATCGAGCGTCGCCGCATCGAGCCATTGAAGATCGTCGAGGAACAGCACCAGCGGATGTTCAGGGCTGGCGAATACGCCGATGAACCGCTTCAACACGTCCTGAAAGCGGCTTTGCGCCTGCTGCGGCGGAAGCTCCGGAACCGGCCGTTGTTCGCCGATGATGAGCTTGAGCTCGGGGATCAGGTCGACGATCAGCTGTCCATTTGGGCCCAGCGCTTCCAGAAATTCGCGCTGCCACCCGCTCAGCTCCGTATCGCTCTTGCCGAGCAGCGGCCGAACCAGGCTCTGGAACGCCTGCGCGAGCGTCGCATAGGGAACATCGCGCTTGTGCTGGTCGAATTTGCCCGACGCGAACAGCCCGCGCAACGGCACCTGCACCTTGTGCAGCTCATTGACGACCGAGGATTTGCCGATGCCGGAATATCCCGCGACCAACACCAGTTCCGGCACGCCGGTCCCGATGATGCGGCCGAAGGAGGCGAGCAAGGTCTCGACCTCGCGCGCCCTCCCGTACAGTTTCTCTGATATCAGCAACCGGTCGGGCGTGTCGTGCTGGCCCAGCGGGAAATCGTCGATGCGCTGCGCAAGGTCCCATCCGGCAAGACAGCGTTGCAGATCCTTCTCGGCGCCGGCGGCGGTCTGATAACGCTCCTCGGCCGTCTTGGCGAGCAGCTTCATGATCACTTGCGAAATCGCGACCGGGATATTCTCCAGCCGCTCGCTTGGCGGCGCCGGCCTTCTGGCGATATGGCAGTGCACCCACTCCATCGGGTCGGACGCGGTGAATGGCAGCGCGCCGGTGAGCATCTGGTAGAGCGTGATACCGAATGAGTACAGGTCGCTTCGGGAGTCGATCGAACGATTGATGCGTCCGGTCTGCTCGGGTGCCATGTAAGCGAGCGTTCCTGCGATCGACTCGGGCGGCGCCGGAGATTGCCGTTCGCGCAGGCGCCGCGACGCAAAGCCAAAGCCGGTGAGCCGCACCCCACCGTTGTGGTTGACCAGGATATTGCCCGGCTTGACGTCCTTGTGCACGAGCCCGCGCTGATGGACCTTGCCCAGGGTGGCGGCGATTTGAATGGCGAGGCGCAGGAAGCTTCCGACCTCCATCGGGGCGCCGACCAGCCAGGTGAGCGGCTCGCCGCCCGGATCTTCGAGCACGAGGACAGTCCGGGTGCGCTCCTGCACGAGCTCCAGCGGCTTGGCCGCCCAGGCGCTGTCCAGTTCGTCCTTCAGTCCATACTCGTGTGCGATGCGATCGAGGCTTTGCGGTGTCGGGTGCTCCGCTGCCGGCAGCCACGGTCAGCACGACGTTTCGTTTGCCGTCGGCGCTTTCACGCCAGGCCCGGCAAAGCAGAATCCCTTCGTCGTCACACAAGACCTGTGGGCCATGAGCCCAGCCTTCGCCCATAAACGATGAAAGGTTCATGTCGATAAACCATGCCGCGGCCGAATTCCGGCTCCGAGCCGAAAGGGCTCGCCAGATTGACCTGCCGAATCTAACGATCAGAGACAACCCACGTGCGACGTGCGACACGATAGGCCTAAGCCCCCACGCCCTTCCGGGCCCTCAGCATTGAGCGGCCAAGCCTAAAGCGCAAGACACGTTCAAAAGGTTCATCAGAATGCACAATTCTCTTGTAAGCGTTTATAGGAATTCAGCTGATACTCGTCAACTTGGTGCTTCTACGAGGTATGGCGAAGCGCACCCAAGTGAACGCGGATCGCGGAAATCCCCGAGCACAATGGACATGCGCTGACGTTCTCTCAGCTTGCAAAGCTTCACTCGGCTGCGTCAGTATCCGGACCGGAGCGTCCCCAGTATTTCGGAAAGAAGGTGCGCGGTTGCGTGAGCGTTATCAAGGTCAGTCCCTGAACCGGCTGGAGGATTTGCGCTTTCTTACCGGGCGCGGAAGATATGTCGCCGACGATCACGTGGCGAACGTGTTGCACGCCCATGTGGTTCGTTCGCCTTACGCCTTCGCGCGCATCTCCCGGCTCAACCTGAAAGCGGCGCGCGCCGTTCCCGGCGTGGTGACGGTGCTTTCCGAGGCCGACCTCGCGGCTGACGGCATCGGCGACTTGCCGTGCGTCACGGTGATCGATGCGATCGAACCGATCATCGTCCCGCCGCACCCTGCGCTGGCGCGCGGCGTGGTGCGGCATGTCGGCGACCCCGTCGTCTGCATTGTCGCGGAAACGCCGGAGGCCGCGTTGGCGGCCGGCGAAGCGGTGGACATTTCCTATGAGCCGTTTCCCTGCGTCACGGTCGCAACCGCGGCACTGAAGCCGGACGCGCCGCTGCTATGGAAGGAGGCGCCGGGCAATTCCGCATTCCTGTTCCACAAGGGTGACGCAGCTGCCGTTGCCGCCGCGATGGCATCGGCGGCGCATGTCGTCGAATGCGACCTCTTCAACAACCGTGTCGTGGCCGCACCCTTGGAGACGCGCGCGGCCATCGGCTTCCATGACCGCAAGACCGGTCAATTTCTGCTGTCGGTGACCGGCCAGGCCGTTCATGACCACCGCCGGGTGCTCGCCGGTGTCTTCAAAATCCCGCTGGAGCAAATGCGCGTGGTGGTGCCCGATGTCGGTGGCGGCTTCGGGATGAAGAACTATGTCTATCCCGAATATGTGCTGGTGCTGTGGGCGGCAAGGAAACTCGGCCGCCCGGTGCGCTGGGTTTCCGAACGTGCCGAGGACTTTGTCAGCTCGGCGCACGGCCGCGATTTCTTTGCCCGCTCGCGGCTCGCGCTCGACAAGGACGGCCGGTTTCTCGCGCTCGAGGTGCGGGCGGTCGCCAATATGGGCGCGTATCTTTCGACCAGCGGCCCGATCAGTTCGACCAATGCCGCGGGCAGTGCGATCGGGGGCGTCTATGACATCCCGTCGGTCTTTTACGAGGTGCGCGGCGCCTTCACCAACACGACGCCGATCGACGCCTATCGGGGCGCCGGCAAGCCGGAAGCGAACTATCTGATCGAGCGGCTGGTAAACGTTGCGGCGCTCAAGACCGGGATCGACGCCGTAAAATTGCGCCGCCGCAACATCGTCCGAAAATTTCCGCATCACACCGCGATGGGCATGAAGATCGACGGTGGCCGCTTCGGCACCAATCTCGACGACGCGATCGCGCTCGCCGATCTCGATGGCTTTCGCAAGCGTCGCAAGCAATCGGTCAAGGCCGGCCTGCTGCGCGGCATCGGCATTGCCTGCTTCCTCGAAACCGCCCGCGGCGTGCCGGCCGAGTTCGCGCGTGCCGCGTTCGAGGCTGACGGCACGGTGTCGCTGGCGGTCGGTACACAGTCCAACGGGCAGGGACACGAAACCGCCTATCCCCAGGTCGCGGCCGACATGCTGGGACTGCCGATCGATGCCTTCCGTTTCTACCAGGGCGACACGGATTTGTTGCCCGGCGGTAACGGCCATGGCGGCGCGCGCTCGATGCATATGGGCGGCACCGCACTGGTGATGGCCGTGAGAGCGCTGATCGAGAAGGGCCGGCTGATCGCAGCCCATCTGCTTCAGGCGCCGTCCGAGCAGGTGTCCTTTGTCGATGGCCGCTTCGTCGTGCAAAGTACCGAGCGCGCCATCGCGATTTCCGAACTGGCCGATGCCGCGCGGGATCCCGCCAATCTTCCCGAAGGGTTGACGCCGGGGCTTGACGGCGACGCGTCGAACACCAACGACCTCTACACGTTTCCGAACGGTTGCCATGTCGCGGAAGTCGAAATCGATCCGGACACCGGCGTCGTGCGGCTCGATCGCTACACGATCGTTGACGACTTCGGCAGCCTCGTCAATCCGCGCGTCGCGCTGGGGCAGGTGCATGGCGGCGTCGCACAAGGCATCGGGCAGTCACTGCTGGAGCACGTCGCGTTCGACGCCGAGGGGCAGTTGCTCAGCGGGTCGTTGATGGACTACGCGCTGCCGCGCGCGCAGGATCTGCCGAATTTTGCCGGCGGCCTGAAAGAGACGGCGCCGACGGCGTCGAATCCGTTGGGCGTGAAGGGAACCGGGCAGGCCGGCTGCATCGCAGCCCCACAGACCATCATGAACGCCGTGCTCGATGCCTTGGCGCCGCTCGGCATCCATGAACTGGATATGCCGGCGACGCCATATCTCGTCTGGAGCGCGATCCAGGCCGCGCGCGCCACGCGCCCTACATGATCTGCGCGGTCACGATCCCATAGGCGATGAACACCACGCCGAGGCCCCAGACCATCGCGGGAATCTGCGACCGCCGGCCCATGGTGACTTCGAGCGCGATGTAGCTCAGCGTGCCCAGCGCCATGCCGTTGATCAGATTGTTGGTCAGGACCGTCACCAGCAGCGTCAGCACGATCGGCGTCGCGTTGCCGAAATCGGTCATGTCGATCCGCGCGAGGCCCTGCATCATCAGGATGCCGACCAGCACCAGCGCCGGCGCGGTCGCCTGCGCCGGGATGATCACGAAGACCGGCCAGAAGAACAGCGCGAGGCAGAAGAAGGCGGCGACCGTCAGCGACGTCAGGCCGGTGCGGCCGCCGGCCTGCACGCCGGTGATGGATTCGATATAGGCGGTGACGACCGAGGTGCCGAGCAGGGGCCCGACGATCGTGGCCGTCGCATCGGTGGCAAAGGCGGCGGTGGCGTTGGGGATCGAGCCGTCCGGCCGGCGCAGATTGGCAGCACCCGTGACGCCGATCAGCGTGCCCAGCGTGGAGAAGAATTCGGCGCAGAGGAAATAGAACAGCAGCGGCAAGGCCACCACGAAATGGGTGAAGAGATAGCCGACGTCGAGCGCCATGAAGGTGCTGGTCGGCCAGCGCGGCCAGGACATGATGGCCGAGGGCACGGATGTGACCATCTTGCCGTTCGCGCCGGGAACGAACAGACCGACCAAAGTGAGCACCGCGATCGACAGGATCAGGGCGCCGGGAATGCGGCGTGCGACCAGAACCGGGGTCAGCAGCAGGCCGGCCAGCGTCAGCAGCATCGCCGGGCTGCGCAGCGAGCCCATGGAGATATAGGTCGACGGATTTTGCACGATGAAGCCGGCGCCGCGCAGCGCAATGAACACGATCAAGGTACCGACCGCGGCCTGGATGCCGATCTTCAGCACTTCCGGCACGTCCCTCGCGACACGCTCGCGCAGCTTGGAGAGGCTGAGGATCAGGAACAGCACGCCGGTGAACGCGACCATGGCCAGCGCGCCCTGCCAGGGCATGCCCATCTGCTTGACGATCACATAGGTGAAGATGACGTTGGAGCCCATCGCGGGCGCCACCGCGAGCGGCAGATTGGCGGTCAGCCCCATCATGACGCAGCCGAAGATCGCGGCGAGCGCGGTGGCGCTGACGAGATCGGCGCGGTCCATTCCGGCATTCGACATGATCGCCGGGTTCACCGCGATGATATAGGCCATCGCCGCGAACGTGGTCGCGCCGGCCATCACTTCGCGGCCGACGCTGGTGCCGCGTTCGGTGAGGCGGAAGAAACGGTCGACCGGGCTTGTGGCTGCGCGGCGATGGCGCAGTCGCACCGGAGGCCGATGGCTGTGGCGTCATCTCGTTCATGGTGTCCCTCCGATCATTGCCGTTACCAGACCACCGGGTGCGGTTCGCCGGTCTGCACGTTGATGAAACCAAGCGGCGCCTGCTCGCAGGGCGCGACCAGCACCCAGCTCCACGGCGCGCAGGTCAGGGTCGCGAACATCAGCCGCTCCGGAAATCCCGGATACCAGCGCGGCCGGTAGGTCGGCTCGTACATCCAGTCGACCTTGCGGCCTTCGGCGTAGAGCGCCTGCATGTCGGCATCGAGCGCTTCGGCGGAACGGCAGCTCATCAGGCCGCCGATCTCGAAGCGCACGGTGGCGGCGAGTTCGCCTTCGCGCACCAGCGCCCAGCCGCCCTGCAGTTCGACCAGCGCGTTGACGGCCTTGGCCATCGCGGCGTCGGACGAGCCGACGACCCAGATGTTGTGCTTGTCGTGCGCCACCGAGCAGGCAAGCGCGGTGTCCGGCGTGCGCGGTCCGCAGCCGCGCCAGAACATCTTTGAGACGCGGCCGTCGCCGGAGAAGCGGTCGACGATGGCGAATTTGGTGATGGCCTGGCTCTCGTCGCGCTGCACGGCGCCGTCGCGCACCGGCAGCTCGAGGGTGTAGAAATCCGGATGCCAGTGGAACGGGCGGATCACCGCGGCCTTCATGGTGGCGCGGCCGGGCTCGGCGGCGAGCTCGAAATCCTCGGGCTCGATCGTGCGCTTGATGTTGACCGTCTTGGTCGCCCATTCCGGCCATTCGATCTCCGGCACCGGACCGGTGTAGCGCTTGCCGTCCGAGACCTGCGCGCCGTCGGCCCAGACCTCGGCGATCGTGAGCTTGTTGACATCCGACAGCAGCACGACGTCGCCGAAGCGTCCGGGCGACAGGCTGCCGACATACGGCGTCAGGCGCATGTGGCGCGCCGGATTGATGGTGAGGCACTGGATCGCGATCTCAGGCGCGAGGCCGGCCTCGATGGCGACCCGCGCATTGTGATCGCTGGCGCCGAGTTTCGAGCGTGTGGCTGGCGCTGCGGTCGTCGGTCGTGAACGCGATCTGCGACCAGTCCTGCAAGCCCTTGGCGAGCAGCCATGCGACGATCTCGGGCATCGCGTAGACGCGCAGCTCGATGAACAGGCCGCGCGTCAGCTTGTCCCAGGTCTCCTCCGGCGTCTGCACTTCGTGGTCGGAGGCGAGGCCCGCGGCGGCAAAGGCGTTGATGGACGGCAGGTCGCGCAAGCCCGAGGCATGGCCTTCGACGACGCCGCGCGCCGCGAAGGTCGCCTCGATCATGCCCCAGATCCGCTTGTAGGAAGGATTGTCCGGATTCCACACCGCCGGCCAGTCCATCACTTCGTCGAGCCCGGTCACCATCAGGCTCTCGGCCATGAAGCGCGCCTGCTCGTCGTCGCCGAACCAGCCGCCGCCCCATTCATAGGCGGTCGGCGGCACCGCCGATCCCGGCTGCGGAAAGATCTTCAGCGGCGAGCCGCGCTGGCGCGCCTCGAACCAGAATTCGAGATTGCGTGCGCCGTTGACGTTGGAGAATTCGTGGCTCGCCTCGCAGGTCCAGGTATTGCCGCGCGGCAGCACCAGCGCCGCCTCCCATTCCGGCGTCAGATGCGAGCTTTCGATGTGCTTGTGCACCTCGCCGAAACCGGGCACGGCCGCAAGATTCGGCCGGTGCACGCGCTCGCGGACCTCGCCCGGATAGCTGCCCGCCGGCCCGACCCAGGCGATGCGCCGGCCCTTGAAGACGATCTCCTGGTCCTCGCTCCAGGTGCGGCTGTGCACGTCGAGCAGGCGGCCGACCCGCAAGGCCCGGTCGGCCGGGCGCTGGCCGAGCGCCGTGAGCACCAGATCCTGGCGGATACGGATTTCGTCGCTCGCATTGATCAGGAGATCGTCCGGGATTGCGTTCGGGGGTGCCATATCCATGGTGCTGCTCCTACGCCGGTGTTTTCGTGCCTGCGTTACGTTTTCGTGGTGATGGAATGCGCTTGTCGGCCGACACTCGCGCGGCGGCGGCATCGCGCCGGCGGACATCCTTCAAAAGCGTGGTCAGCGCCCACTCGATCGTGTCGGCGATCTCGCCGCTCGACATGCCGAAATCCTCGCGCAGCGCGTTCCAGGCCAGCACATTGTTGAGATAGGTCGCCAGCGCCTCGGCCTGACGCTTCTCCTTCGGCTTCAGGTTCCGCGTCAAAGGGGTCATCGCCTCGCGATGACGTTCGATCAGGCGCTTTCGAAAGCCGGCGCGCACGGTGCGGCCGACCCGGGTCAGCGCGATGGCGCGCGCCAGATGCGGATGCTGATCAAAACTCTTGCACAGCTTGCGGAAAATGCCCGGCAATTCGTCCGGCGAGGTGAACGGAACGTAGCCGAACACATTGTCCTCGATCCACTCGCCGGCGGCGGCGAGCAGTTCGGCACGAGTCTTGAAGTGCCGGTAGATGGTGCGCTCGGCGACGTTGGCGCGTTTGGCGATGACCGCCATGGAAACATCGTCCGAGGTCTCGTCCTCGAGCGACTCGACAAAGGCAGCCACGATCCGCTGGCGCGTCAGCGCGGCGTATTCGTCACGCAGTTCGGAGCTTTGTCGCTTTACTGCACTCATGTCATAATCATGACATCGGCTGGGTTGAGACGGCAAGACCAGATTTTGGGCATCCGTGCCGCGAGAGTGGGCGGGCGTGCGCACAAAATTCAGGAGGCAGTGCAGCAGGAAGCGCAAACTCCTTCGGCTCGGCGGAGGTGCCACAAAGGCTTGACGGAACAAGGCTTGGTGGACTGTATGGTGCCCTTGATTGGGGGCCGCGATATCAACCGTTGTAAAAATCGAACGTCCGTAAAGGCTTGCGACATGAACGGGTTCTTCCGCACCAGCCGTCTTTTGCTGCTCGTGGCGGTCGCCAGTGGCGGCGCAGCCTGGGCCGCGTTCGATCCGATGACGGCGTATCGCGAAGCGGATGCCGTTGCCGTCCGCTATCCCGATCCGAAAGTCTCCTATGCGACGCCGGCTTTCGCCGCGGGAAAAGCGGATTTCACGTCGCAGAGCGAGATGATGGCCTATCTGCGCCAGCTGGCGGACCGTGCGCCGTCGATGCGTCTCGATGTGGAGGCGAGGTCGCAACAGGGACGGGAACTGCCCATCCTGTTGTTTTCGCGTGATCAGCAAAAGATCGGCAGCGGCGTAAAACCTGTTGCCCTCATTATCGGTCAGCAGCACGGCAACGAGCCAGCCGGCGGCGAGGCCGCGCTCGCACTCGCGCAGCGTCTGGGTGAGGGCGATCTCGGCGGGTTGCTGGACGCGATCGACGTCATCATCGTGCCGCGTGCCAATCCGGACGGGGCCGATGCCTTCAAGCGGGCGCTTGCGAACGGGGTCGACCCCAATCGGGATCACACGCTGCAGAAGACGCCGGAGATCAGGGCGATCGGCGCGCTGTTCACACGGTATAAGCCGGCGCTGGTGCTCGACTGCCACGAATTCACGGTCGGCGGTCGCTGGGTCGAAAAACTCGGCGGCCTGCAGCGGATCGATGCCATGATCCAGTACGCGACCGTGCCCAATCTGCCGCCCAGCCTCGGTCAAGCCGAGGCCGAGCTTTTCCTCCCCGCTATTCTCGCCGCATTCGATGCCAACGGCCTCACGCATGATTGGTACCACACGACCGACGGCAGTCGCCTCGACGCGCCGGTGGCGATGGGCGGCATCGGACCGGACACCGGCCGCAACGTCGCAGGCTTGCGCAACGCGGTGAGTTTTTTGCTGGAGACGCGCGGCGTCGGGCTCGGACGGGCGCATTACGCCCGGCGCGTTCATACCCATGTCGTTGCTGCCGAAGCGATTCTGAAACGCGCCGCCGCAAACCCCGGCGCGTTCATGGCGCTGACGCAAAAGGCGGCGGTGGAGGCCAGTGCTTCGACAAGTCCCCTCGTCATCGTCGCCCGGCAGCGACCGGAAAAGCGGGAGATGATTTTTGTCGATCCATCGACCGGGGCCGACAAGCCCGTGTCGGTGACGTGGCTTTCGTCGCTGCAGATCGAACCGGTACTGACGCGCCCACGCCCCGCGGCCTATCTCTTGAGCGGCGCGACGCGTGAGGCGATCGAAATTCTCGCGCGCGCCGGGATCACCACGCGGGTCCTGACCAAGGCGGCAACGGTCGAAGCAACGCGATATCGCGTCGATGCGATCGCGCTGGGCGCCAAGGAGGACGGTCGCGGCGACGACACCGGGGCCGGTGCGATCGTCAAAGGAACTTATTCGCTGAGCAAGGAGACCGTCTCGATCCTACCGGGCGATATCTACATACCGCTCGATCAGCCTTTGGCCGGTCTGGTGGCGGCGTTGCTGGAACCCGAGAGCGACGCAGGGCTGGTCGCCAACAAGCTGGTACCGGCAGAGCAGGGCGCGCTGCTCCAGATCTCGCGGCTAAGCCAGGCGCTGGATTGACATCGATCGGCGCCGTTGACCATGCCGCGGTCATGCGCCGGCCATTTCCCTGGCCCCGCCCAATAGCTTCACGTTGAGCTTGCCGCCCGTGAACAGCATATCGTCGAGCGCTTCGCTGATATCGCCAGATACGACGGTCTTGCCGCCGTCGCGCGCGATGCTTGCCTGCGCCACGCGCCGCATCATTTCCTTGATGAAGGCGGCGCTGACGCCCTGGGTCCGCTGTGCGGCCTCGCGCACAACAGCATCGCCAAGCGTCAGGCCCTTACCATAGAGCTGCACCAGCTTTCCGCGGCCGATGTCATCCGGAAGCGGCACCTCGATCGCCTGATCGATGCGGCCGGGGCGGCCTGCCAGCGCGCCCTCGAGCTGCTCCGGCCGGTTGGTGGTAAGGACGAACAGAATATCCGCATCCTGCTTCAATCCATCCATCTGGTTGAGCAGCTCGTTGAGCATCAATTCATCGCAGGGCCCCATCTTTTCGCGATCGCGTGCAATGAGGTCGACATCCTCGATCACCACCATCGCGGGCTGCAGCAGGCGGGCGAGACCCATGTACTCCGGAAGCAACGCGACCTGCGCCGCGGTGATGATCAGGGTCGTATGACCGGGCAGGTTTGTCGCCAGATAGCGGATGGTGTGGGTCTTGCCGGTGCCGGGCGGCCCGTACAGCAGGATGCCCTTGCGCGTCGATTGTCCGAGCTGGCGCAACTGTTCGCGACTGTCCACGAAGTTCAGCACGTTGCGATCGAGCAGTTTCAGTGTGGCTTCGGGCAGGATGACCTCCTCGCGCCGGACCGGCGGTAATTTGTGCACCATGATGCCGCGCGAGCGGCCGGAATAGTCGCCGCCGCCTTCGAGCGACAGCACCTTGCCGCGGTAACAGCGCGCGTCATTGACCGCGCGCTCCAGCTCGGCGAAGCATCGTTGCACGAACACCGCGCCCTCTTCGCCGATAGGCACGGCGATCTCGATCCGGGTTCCGGCTTTACGACCATGGTCCCGATCCGCAGACAGCACGACGGCGTAACGAAGGTCACCCGCCTCGCAAAGCCAGAGGCCGTTCTCGAGACACTTCGCCGGCGCTCCATCGCCGATATCCACATCGTGATACTGCGCGGGCGTAATGGCGTGAGCATTGCGGCCGCCCGGGTCAGTGCCGCGAAGTTCAGTGTCTCGTAGCGATGCTCTTCGTAGATGCCGAAAAATCGCAACGAAGCTTCCGAGAACAGCCTGTCGACGCCGACCTGAACGTCGGCGCGCATGTGACCCGGGAACGTCCGCGAGGTCGAAACCAACTCGTCTGCTGCAGTGCCGGAGAAATGCGTAGAAAGTGCATGATACGCAAAGTTGAACCGCTTGTTGCTGGCGACATCGGGAAGTTTTTCTCTGATCTCGTTCAAGCAGTCATCGCAGACGACCGTCGTTTTTCCCTTTAAGGAGAAATGATTCTCGCCAAAAAGCTCGCCGCAGAACGTGCACCTTCAATTCAGCAGCTCAGTATCGCCGGCGACCTTTTTGCTGGTGATCCGCAGCGGATGACCGGACTCCTCAACCCGCCGTCGTGCGGTTTCCAACAGCTCGTTCGCAGCGTCGCCCGGATAGCTCCCACAGCTTGCCTCTCCATCTTCGGCAATCTGTCCGATAAATCGGTATGCATCGGCGAGTTGCTTCCCGAATACCGCGTGCAGAAGTTCTACGACAAAGGACTGCGGTGTTTTATCGTCGTCGTGAAAGACGATTTCGCGGTAACCAGTTTCGATCTGCCCATCACTCATTGGAAACTACCCCCGACTGAAAACCGGAAAAAACCGGAAGGAGTCTAGAACGAAACAAGAACAAAGTCACTACCCCTGCGTGCAAAAAATTAGAGGGGCCAAAGTCGGGATAAGACGCTTCCGTCGCCTCTATTCGGCAAGGGGGAACGCGCGCTCGATGGCAGGTGGAAGCGATTTGATCAGCCCGCCAAGCTCGCCGGACGTCAACAGCAGTATGGCATCGTCTTGTTTCGTGTCGCCGAGGATGACCTTGAGGTCATCCTGGCCATTGAGCATTGCCGTGTCCATGCCGGTGGCGCGTACGCGCGCGACGATCTCGTCTTGACTGAGTTGCGCATGGGTATGCGCACCCTGCTTGGCAGGCTCATAGATGTACACGCGTTCCGCGCCTTCGAAGGCCTGGTCGTACTGGGCAATCGCCGTGCGATTGCGCCAGGTAAAGGTGTGAGGCTCAAACACCACGACGAGACGGCGGGACGGGAAATGCAGGCGCATGCCGGCGATGGCGCTCCTTGCCTTCTCGAGGCTCGAGCCAAAACCTTCGAGGACCGGTATGGTCGAAGCAGGGGAGAGCAGTTCCATGCGGCGCTTGACGCCCTCGAATGTTGCTACGCCCGCGGCGAGTTCTTCCGCTGAGAGCAGGTGCTTTGTCAGAAGCAGTGCGCTGATGCCGACGATGTTCTCTATGTTGTGCGCGCCCAACAGCTTCGTGCTCAATGCCGCGACCTTGTTGCCCCGGTGTATGAGGTCAAAGGTGGTCGGGAGCCCGTAAGCAATGTTGGCGGCATGCCACCGATTGCGCGCGTCGAGGCCATACTCGACCGTGCCGTCGTAGCCGCTTGCGAGTGCGCGTGCATGCGGTTCATCGTTGACGATCAGCAAGCCGCCCTCGGGCAGTATGCCGACAAGCTGCCTGAAGGGCCTGAGATAATCCTCGTGGGTGGGGTAGACGTTGACATGGTCGTGCGTGGCTGACGTCAGCAGCACGCATCTCGGATTGTAATGCAGGAACTTGGATCGTTCATCCCAGTTTGCCGAAGGATATTCATCGCCCTCGAGCACGAACACGTCACCGCCGCCGAGCTTCGCGTGTACCGAAAAACCTTTCGTGATCTCGCCGACAAAGTAGCTCGGGTTTTTGCCTGCATGCATCAGGCACCATGCAAGGAGCGCAGCGCAGGTCGACTTGCCGTAGCTGCCGGCAACCACCAGCGTTTCCTTGCCCCGCGAGAGTTCCTCCAGGATATCGGGGAAGGATTTGATCGGAATGCCGGAATCGAACGCGGCCTTCACTTCCTCATTGGTGTCCGGCACGAGCTTGGCGTTCTTGCCGATCACGATCACGCTGGCATCTTTGGGAATGTTCTCCTTGCGGTAGCCGTGGGCAAACGCGATGCCCGCATCTGCCAGATAGTCGCTGACGGGCGGATAAGCGCCCTCGTCCGAACCGGAGATCTCGTATCCCGCCTCGCGCAATAAAAGCGCCACGGCAGACATGCCTTTGCCGGCGATGCCGATGAAATGAGCCCTTTTTGCCATGTGGCTTTAGTATCAACAATGTCCGCGATATTCTACTGCGGCCAGGGCGGGCTCACGATTATTGCGCGCGCATAGGTCCTAGTTTTGTCTTGAAGGGCACGTCATACTGACCGCAGGAAAGCATCGCGCCCGACCGTGTCGACCTCAGAGAATTCGCGCCAAAAAAAGAGACTGTGATGACAGAACTCACCGGAACCGCCCCAGACCTCACCGAACCAACCGACGCGCCTTTCCGATCACACACCTCCCACTGGGGCGTTTTTTCCGCCCGCATGCAGGGCGGTGAACTCGAAGTTCTCCCGCATCCCGGCGATCCCGATCCGAACGGCATCATCGATAACTTTCCCGGCGCCTTGCGTCACCGTGCGCGCGTCGCACAGCCGATGGTGCGCCGCGGCTGGCTGGAAAATGGACCGGGACCCGACGACCGCCGCGGGCGCGATGAATTCGTGCCGCTGTCCTGGGAGAAGGCGTCGGATCTGCTCGGCGCCGAACTCGTCCGTGTGCGGGACACGTCACGGCCCGGGCGCCGTGTTCGGCGGCTCCTACGGCTGGTCGAGCGCGGGCCGCTTTCATCACGCACAAAGCCAGGTCCACCGCTTTCTCAACGTCGCCATGGGCGGCTACGTCAAATCCGTCAACTCATATAGTTCGGGTGCTGCCACCGTCGTGGTGCCGCACATCATCGGCGACTACGAGCAGCTGACCAAGCGCAACGTGTCCTGGCAGCAGATCGTCGATCACAGCGAGATCGTGCTCGCCTTCGGCGGCATGGCGCTGAAGAACAGCATGGTGGCCGGCGGCGGTACCAGCAAGCATGTCGAGCGCGGCGCCATGGCGCGCGCCGCCGCGCGCGGCTGCAAATTCGTGCATGTCAGCCCGCTGCGCGGCGACCTGCCCGATGAAGCCCGCTCCGAATGGATCAGCAACATCCCCGGCACTGATATCGCGCTGATGCTGGCGCTGGTGCACACGCTGGTCGTCGAAGGACTGCACGATCGCGCATTCCTCGACCGCTATACGGCCGGCTGGCCGGTGTTCGAGCGCTATGTGCTGGGCGAGACCGACGGCCAGCCCAAGGACGCGGCTTGGGCCGCAGCGATCACCGGCGTTACGGCGGACACCATCGTGGCGCTCGCGCGAAAACTTCACGGACGCCGCGCCCTGATCGTGGTCTCGCACTCGCTGCAACGCGCCGAACATGGCGAGCAGCCGGTCTGGATGGGCGCCGTTCTCGCTGCAGCGCTCGGGCAGATCGGTCTGCCCGGCGGCGGCTACGCCTATGCGCTCGGCGCCATCGCCTATTACGGACGGCGCTACAACGCGGTGCCGACGCCGACGCTGTCGCAGGGCAAGAACGGCGTTTCCGATTTCATCCCGGTCGCCCGCATCGCCGACATGCTGCTCAATCCGGGCGGCACCTATCGCTACAACGGCAAGACCCGAACCTATCCCGACATCCGTCTGGTCTACTGGGCCGGCGGCAATCCGTTCCATCATCACCAGGACCTCAATCGCCTGCGCCGCGCCTTTGCGAAGGTCGATACGCTGGTGGTGCATGAACTGGGCTGGACCGCGACGGCGCGGCACGCCGATTTCGTTCTGCCCGCGACCATGACGCTGGAGCGCGAGGACATCGGCGGCAATGCCAACGATCCCTTGCTGGTGCCGATGCAACGCATCGCGCCGCCTTATGGCGAAGCGCGCGACGATTACGAGATTTTTGCTGATCTCGCCGAACGCCTCGGCGCCCGCGAGGCCTTTACCGAAGGCCGCAATGTCCGCCAATGGCTGGAACATCTCTATGAGCCGACAAGGAAGGCGCTGGCGGAGAGCAATCTGCCGGCCCCGAGCTTCGACGAATTCTGGGCGAGCGATGGCCTGATCCTGCCGGAACTGCCCGACGATGGCGGACAGGTCCGCCGTTTCCGCGAGGACCCGGAAGGCGGCAAGCTGCCGACGCCATCGGCAAGATCGAGATCTTCTCGGAAACGATCGCGAGCTTTGGCGAGGCGGATTGTCCCGGTCATCCGACTTGGCTTGCGCCGGTGCAGGCGCCGTCGCCATCGACGCCGCTGATCCTTGTCGCCAACCAGCCCGCAACGCGCCTGCACAGCCAGCTCGATTTCGGCGGCCACAGCTGCGGCGTCAAAACATCGCGGCCGCGAGGTCGCGCGCATGCATCCGGATGATGCTGCGGCGCGCGGCGTGGCCGATGGCGACATCATTCGTCTGTTCAATGAACGCGGGGCCTGTCTGGCGGGCGTCCGCGTCACCGACGGATATCCGCGCTGGCGTGATCCAGCTTTCGACCGGCGCGTGGTACGACCCCGCCGATCCCAACGAGGAAATGTCGCTTTGCGTGCACGGCAATCCCAACGTCCTGACGCGGGACGTCGGCACATCGTCACTCGCGCAGGGCTGCACCGGGCAGCTGACGACCGTCGAGGTCGAGCGTTTCACCGGCAATCTGCCGCCGATCCAGGCTTATGATCCCCCTGTTGCTTCGCGATCAGGCGTCGCCTCGAATTCGTCCGCAGCCGTCAAGCGCGGAAGCTGAGCGATGGATAAAACCGATCTCTGCTTCACGCCGGCAACTGAACTGGCGAGTGCTATCCGCGCCAAAAAACTGTCCTCCGTCGAAATCACCTCGACAGTGCTGGATCGCATCAAGGCGCTCGAGCCCAAGCTGAACGGCTTCGCGCATCTCGCCGCGGACGAAGCGCTGGACGCCGCGGCAAAAGCCGACGCCGCGTTGGCCAAGGGCGCATCGCCCGGACCTCTGCACGGCATTCCCGTGAGCATCAAGGATCTCGAACCCGTGCGCGGCATGCCGTTCGAAGGCGGCACCTATCTGCGCAAGGGCGACATCGCACCCGCCGATAACGTCGTCGTCGCGCGCCTGCGTGAGGCCGGCGCCATTATCCTCGGCAAGACCACGACGCCCGAATTTGGCTGGAAAGGCGTCAGCCAGAGCCCGCTGACCGGCGTCACGCACAATCCGTGGAAGCTCGGCTTCAACGCCGGCGCATCGTCCTCCGGTGCCGGTGTAGGTGCTGCGGCAGGCTATGGTCCGCTGCATCAGGGCAGCGACGGCGCGGGCTCGATCCGCATGCCCGCGCATTTCTGCGGCGTGTTCGGATTGAAGCCGACTTATGGCCGCGTGCCGCAATCGCCGATGGCGCCGAGCGATTACACCGTTCATCTTGGGCCGCTGACGCGCACCGTCGCCGATGCCGCGCTGATGCTCAAGGTGATGGCCGGCGCTCACCCCGACGATCAATCGAGCCTCGAAGCGCCACCGGCCGATTATCCGGGGCTGCTTGCGTCCCGGCCGCGCGCGCCGCGCATCGCGTTCAGTCCGGATCTCGGCCATGCCCGCGTCGACCCCGAGGTGGCGGAACTGGTGCGCAAGGCGGTGACGGCGTTCGAGACCGATCTCGGCTGCCGCGTCGAACAGGTCAAAACGCCGTGGGGGCCGAAGGGGCCGGAACTGGTGCGCTTCTTCTGGCCGGCGCATTACCAGCGCCACGCCGACCGCATCCCCGAACTTGGTGACAAGATGGATCCGGGCTTTATCGCCTGCATCGAGGCCGGTTCGCACATCACCATGTCGGACTATCAAAAGAAGCGGCTGGTGAAATACGCCTATTGCGCCGAAATCCACCATTTTTTCGAGGATTGGGATTTTCTGCTGACGCCGGCGGTGTCGGTCGCCGCGTTCCCCGCGGAGAAATTGCAACCCGCCCACTGGCCGCAGCATCCATGGGACTGGATGTCATGGGCGGAGTTCTCCTACCCGTTCAATATGTCGCAGAATCCGGCGGCCTCGATTCCCTGCGGCTTCACCGCCGACAGGCTTGCCCGTTGGCCTGCAGATTGTCGGCCGGCGCTTTGACGATCTCGGCGTGCTGCAAATGTCGGCCGCGTTCGAGGCGGCGCGGCCATGGGCGTAAGGCGACCGCCGATCGCCTGAGTTGGGCCCGGCTCTTGCATGGAAGGTCCGGTGGTGACACCGTTGCCGCGACTTCCGGCCAGGCTGCCGGAAACCCCTGCTGCGCTTCCGTACTGGAATTCTGGGATATGCTGAATCTGATTGCCCGGCGTCTCGCTCTCGGCCTTCTGGTCGCGTTCACGGTGATGACGCTTGCCTTCATGCTGACGCGGCTGTCGGGCGATCTCGCGATTTCCATCGCCGGCCCGTCGGCGACGCAGGCCGATGTCGAGATCGTTCGCAAGGCCTACGGGCTCGACCGTCCGCTCTACGTCCAGTTTTTCAGCTGGGTCGGCCGCGCCATGGTCGGCGATTTCGGCCAGAGCTATTTCTTCAAGGACAGCGTCGCCAATCTGATCGGGCGGCGCCTGCCGATCACGCTGACGCTCGGCCTGGTCGGCCTGAGCCTCGCTTTGATCATCTCGATCCCGCTCGGCATCCTGGCGGCACTTCGCGAGAACAGCTGGGTCGACCGCGGCGTCACCATGTTCACCATGGTCGGCCAGGCGATCCCGAGCTTCTGGCTGGCGCTGATCCTGATGATCGTGCTCGGTCTCAATCTCGGCATCCTGCCGATATCAGGCACCGGCACCTGGCAGCACTTTGTCATGCCGGGCATCGTGCTGGCGTTCACCGCGATCCCGGCGCTGACGCGGCTGACGCGCTCCGGCATGATCGAGGCGATGGCGTCGGATTATATCCGCACCGCGCGCGCCAAGGGCCTGTCGCGCGCCCGCATCGTGCTGAAGCACGCGCTGCGCAACGCCGCGATCCCGGTGGTCTCGATCGCCGCGGTCCAGCTCGGCTTCATGCTCGGCGGCTCCATCGTCATCGAGACCGTGTTCGCGCTGCATGGCGTCGGCTATCTCGGCTGGGAAAGCATCGCCAAGAACGATTTTCCGGTGGTGCAGGCGGTGGTGCTGGTGCTGGCCGCGATCTATATCGGCCTGACGCTGCTCGCCGACATCCTCAACGCGCTGCTCGATCCGAGGCTGCGAACGGGATGAGCGAGCCGATTGCCATTCAGGCGCCCCTGACGTCGCGCGTCGGCATGGCCGGCTTTGCGATCGGGATCGCGATCGTCGGTGCCATCGTCGTGGTCGCGCTGGTCGGCAATCACTCTCGTGCCGCACGATCCGTTCACCCAGGATCTCGGCAATCGCCTCAAGCCGCCGTTCTGGATGGAGGGCACCCAGTCCGGGCATCTGCTCGGCACCGATCAGCTCGGCCGCGACTATCTGGCGCGGCTGGCCTATGGCGCACGGATTTCGCTGCTGATCGGCATCATGACGGTGATCACGTCAGGGTTGATCGGCATCACGCTCGGCGTGCTCGGCGGCTTCTTCGGCGGCCGCGTCGATGACGCCGTGATGTTCGCCATTACGACACGGCTGTCGATCCCGGTGGTGCTGGTCGCGCTCGCGGTGGTCGGCCTGATGGGGTCGGGGCTTGGGCTCGTGGTCGCAACGCTGGGACTTTTGTTGTGGGATCGTTTTGCCGTGGTGGCGCGCGCGACCACCATGCAGATCCGCAATCTCGATTACGTCAATGCCGCCCGCTGCGCCGGCGCCTCGACGCCGCATCTGCTGATCAAGGAAATATTGCCGAACATCGCCAGCCATCTCGCCGTGGTGGCGACGCTGGAGATGGCGCTCGCGATCCTGCTCGAGGCAGCACTGTCGTTCCTCGGCCTCGGCGTGCCGCCGCCGCTGCCGTCTTGGGGCCTGATGATCGCCGAGGGCAAGGACTACATGTTCTTCTCGCCCTGGGTGATCATGGTGCCGGGCGTGGCGCTGTTCGTGCTGGTGCTCGGCATCAATCTGGTCGGCGACGGCCTGCGCAATCTGCTCGGCTCGGAGCGGTCGCGATGAGCGCGCTCCTGGAGATCGAGGATCTGGCGGTGACCTTCGGCGGCCGCAGTGCGGCGGTGCGCGGCGCCTCGTTCCGGGTCGAGAAGGGCGAGACCCATTGCCTGGTCGGTGAATCCGGCTGCGGCAAGTCGGTGACGGCGCTCGCGATCATGAACCTGCTCGCCCGTGGCGGCGAGCGTTCCGCAAAACGAATGAGCTTTGCCGGCACGGATTTATTGTCGCTGTCGGACCGCGAGATGGCGCGGCTGCGCGGCAATCGCATCTCGATGATTTTCCAGGAGCCGATGACGAGCCTCAATCCGGCCTTCACCATCGGCTCGCAGATGGCGGAGGTGCTGACGCGCCATAAGGGCGGCTCGCGCGCCGCCGCCCTGGAGCGCTCGGTCGAGCTGATGGGCCGCGTCGGCATTACCGCACCTGAGATGCGGCTTGGCCAGTTTCCGCATCAGCTCTCGGGCGGACTGCGCCAGCGCGTCATGATCGCGATGGCCTTGATGTGCGATCCGGAATTGCTGGTCGCGGACGAGCCGACCACCGCGCTCGACGTCACCGTGCAGGCGCAGATCCTGCGGCTGCTCGCGACCCTGAAGCGCGAACTCGGGCTTGCCATCCTCTTGATCACCCATGATCTCGGCATCGTCGCCCGCGTCGCCGACCGGGTCTCGGTGATGTATGCCGGCGAGGTGGTCGAACGCGCGCCGACCGCGGATTTGTTCCGCTCGCCGCAGCATCCTTATACGCGCGGCTTGTTGTCCTGCGTGCCGGTGCCGGGCCGCGCGCAGCGCGACCGGCCGCTCGGCTCGATTCCGGGCGTGGTGCCGGCGATCGCACCGGGCTTTGCGGGCTGCGCGTTCCGTTCGCGCTGTTCGCATGCGGACGAAACCTGCGCGCACGAGATCCCGCGGAAATCAGCCGGCGCCGCACACGATTATCTTTGCCGGCTGGCGCCAAATGTTGCGGAGCCGCAGCCCGCATGAGCGCCGCAATCGAAGTCCAGAATCTGCGCTGCGAGTTCCGGGTCCATGACGGAATACTGAAGGCGGAAAAGCGCGTCATCGCGGTCGACGACGTCACCTTCAGCGTACCCGCCGGCAGCGTGCTCGGCATTGTCGGCGAGTCCGGCTGTGGAAAATCCACGCTGGCGCGCCTGATCCTCGGGCTGCTAACGCCGACGGCCGGCACCGTGCTGGTCGACGGCAAGCGCTTGTTCGACCTCGATCGCAAGGCGCGTGCCCGGCTGATCCAGCCGGTGTTCCAGGATCCGTTCGCCTCGCTCAATCCGCGCCAGCGCATCAAGGACATCGTCGCACTTCCATTGATGGCCCAAGGCACGTTCTCGGGCGCCGAGATCGAACGCCGGGTCGCCCAAATTCTCGAACGCGTCGGGCTCTCGGCGGCGATGGGCGAACGCATGCCGTCGCAACTCTCCGGCGGGCAACGCCAGCGCGCAGCGATCGCGCGGGCGCTGGTGCTCGAACCGCGGATCGTGATCTGCGACGAGCCGACCAGCGCGCTGGATGTTTCGGTGCAGGCGCAAATCCTCAATCTGCTGGCGGATCTGCGCCGCGATCTCGGCCTGACTTACCTGTTCATCAGCCACAATCTCGCGGTCGTGGAGCATGTCGCGAGCGAGGTCGCGGTGATGTATCTCGGCCGTTTCGTCGAGCGCAACGAGACCGACGCACTGTTCCGCGCACCTGCGCATCCCTATACGCAGGCGCTGCTGCAAAGCGTGTTGACGCCGGAACCGGGGAAGGGCGTGCCGGATATCGGCCTCGGCGACGCGATGCCGGACCCGGCCAATATCCCCCCGGGCTGCCGGTTCAACCCGCGCTGTCGCAATTGCGGTCGAACGCTGCCAAAGTGTGGCACCAACGCCCATGGTCCGCGCCCCCCAGGGAATGGTAGAGTGCCATCTGGCATAGGGTGTGCATCACATCGGTTCGGCAAACACGAATAAGAAGGAGAGCGACATGCGCCTGCAAATGAAGCTTGGAACTGCAATCCTTGCGACACTCTTGCTCGGCACCGGCGCGATGCCCGTGGCCGCCCAGAAATCCGCCGACACGCTGCGGATCACGTTCCGCGACGCGGTGCCGAACATCGATCCCTTCTACAACAATTTGCGCACCGGCGTGGTGATCCATCACCAGGGCTGGGACGGGCTGGTCTACCGCGATCCTGAAACGTTCAAGGTCGTGCCGTTGCTCGCCACCGAGTGGAAGATGCCGGATACGACCACGATCGATTTCACGCTCCGGCCGGGCGTGAAATTCCACGACGGCAGTCCGTTTACCGCCGATGACGTCGTCTACACGCTCAATCTGGTCTCCGATCCCATGAGCAAAGTGTCGACGCCCGCGAATTACAACTGGATCGAAAAGGCCGAGAAGACCGGCGACATGTCGGTCCGGGTCAAGCTGAAGCGGCCGACGCCGGCGGCGCTGGAATACTTCGCCATGGTTGTTCCGATCTATCCCAAGACCTATCGCGAGAAGGTCGGCGCGGAAGGTTATGCCAAGGCGCCGGTCGGCGCCGGACCTTACAAGATGACCAAGGTCGAGTCGGGGGTCTCCGTCGACTTCGAACGTTTCGAGGATTATTGGGCCGGAAGTCCGAAGGGCAAGCCCGCGATCAAGAAGATGACCGTACGTTTCGTGCCTGACGCCACGACCGAAATGACCGAACTGCTCTCCGGCCGTGCCGACTGGATCTGGAATCTGAACCCGGACCAGTTCGACAACGTCAACAAGATTCCAACGCTAACGTCCGTGCGCAAGGAGTTGATGCGGGTCGGTTATCTCGATCTCGACGCGGCGGGGCGCACCGGCGCGGACAATCCGGTCACCAAGCTCAAAGTACGCCAGGCAATCTGGCACGCCATCGACCGCCAGGCGATCGCCGACAAGCTCGTCACCGGCGGCAGCCGTGTCCCGGGCGCACCCTGCTTTCCAACGCAATTCGGCTGCAACGGCGAGGCCGCGACGCTGTACGACTACAATCCCGCCAAGGCGAAGGCGCTGCTCGCCGAGGCCGGCTATCCCGACGGCTTCGACCTCGAACTGACGAGCTACGTGTTGCCGCAATGGGGCTCGGCGGTTCAGAACTATCTGATCGCGGTCGGCATCCGCGCCAAGCTCAACCAGATCCAGACCGCGGCGTTGACCCAGCGCGCCAAAGCCGGCGAGTTGCGCGCCTATCTCGGCAGCTGGGGCAGCTATTCGATCAACGACGTATCGGCGTTCATGCCGAACTTCTTCGACGGCGGTGCCGACGATTACGCGCGCGATCCTGATGTCATCAAATGGTTGATGGAAGCCGGATCGTCCAACGATTCCGAGCTGCGCACCAAGGCCTATTCGTCCGCGATCAAGCGGATCACCGAGCAGGCCTATTTCGCGCCGCTGCATACCTATGTGACGACCTACGGCTATTCCAAGCAGCTCGACTTCACGCCGTATTCGGACGAGCTGCCGCGCTTCTATCTGGCGAAGTGGAAATAGGGCGGGCAAGGTGCTCACCCGGCGCGATGCGCTGTGCGGACGGCAGGGCTTGCGGCTGCAAGCCTTGTTCCGGCCGCTTCTCTCGCCAAGTTGCATCTGCGCAATCTCTCGCATCCCGTGCGGGTAATCAGTCTGAGGAAGCCTGGTGCGCCCAACGCAGCGTTCGGTGAGCTAACTGGTTATGAAGGGCGGGCATCGATTGCGGTGTTGCCCTTTCGCAATCTCTCCACAACCGATGATGCTTATTTCGCGCACGGCATGGTCGATCATATCATCTATGGCATGGCCGCTCTGCGAGAGCTCTTCGTCATCTCACGTGGATCGACCGCTGGGTTTCTTGATCCGGTTGACATAAGGGCGATCGGGGAGCATCTCGGGGTACGCTACGTGCTCCATGGAAGCGTACTGCGGTCTGGACGACGCCTGAGAATTGGTACCGAACTCAGCGACACAGCCACGGGCGAAGTAATCCACGCCGACCAGCACGAGGGCGAGCTCGATGATCTGTTCCACCTTCAGGACCGCATTGCCCAAGGCGTAGTCAAGACGATTGCGCCGAATGTGCGCGACCGCGAACTGAAAAAATCGCTGCGCAAGCATCCGCAGAACATGACCGCGTATGATCTTGTCCTGCAGGCAATGGAGCCTCTCTATCGACTCGATTATGCGACTTTTTCTCGTGCGAGAGGTTTGCTTCAGCGAGCAATAGCACTCGATCCCAGCTATGCGCCAGCATTCACCTATGCCGCTTACTGGCATATGTTTCGTCAGGGCCAGGGCTGGTCACCTGACCCCACCGCCGATGTCCGAGCTGCCGAGCGGCTGGCAAGTGCGGCCATAGCTAGCGACGGAAACGACGCGATGGCCTTGGCAATTCGTGGCCACGTGCAGTCTCACCTTAGCAAGGATTTGGAGCAGTCGATTGATATCTTCGATCATGCCGTTGCGATAGGTCCAAATTCAGCCATTGCGTGGACGCTTAAAGCCGCGACTCACTGCTTCATAGGCGATGGACCGAATGCTGTGCGTTGCGCTGAAACCGGTGTACGCCTGTCGCCTTTCGATCTGCATGTATTCTTCGCGAGGCATATTCTGGCGCAGGCTCATTACGTCAACGGCAACTTCGATCAAGCGATTGTTATGGCGCGCCGCGCGGACATGGATAACGATCGTAATGCATCGAATCTTCGTACGCTCATCTCCAGCCTGGTCGCCATCAATAGGATTGAAGATGCGCGGCAAATCGCAGAGCGTCACGCTGTAATTGTGCCTGGCTTCAGAGTATCTGCGTGGGCAGCCCGAACACCGATGCAAGGAGATATCAGGACGCGTCGTATCGAGCGGTTGTTGCTGGCGGGTATGCCGGAGTAGTTGAGAATATGTGCGGCAGTTCACAATGTGGTCGGACGTTTAGCTGCATAATGAGGTGCCGCGAATAGCGTCCATGACCAAAACGGGGGAGCTTTTCATGACCGGCAATACGGGTGATACAGGCGACACCGGCGATACGGGTGATACGGGTGACGTCGGCGGTTGGTTCGGCCATAGCATCGGCCGACTTCCCGATCGGGTTGATCTGCCGTTCCTTACAGAACCTGGCCGGTTCACGGCGACGAGATCGACGCCGCGTTGCAGGCGAAAGTAGCCGCCCGGGAAATACCCGGCGTGGTCGCGATGGCCGCGAACGAAAATTCGATCATCTATCAAGGCGCGTTCGGCTCGCGCAGCATGGCGAGCGCTGCGCCGATGTCGACCGATACGATTTTCCGCATCGCCTCGATGGTCAAACTCCTGACGTCGGTGGCGGCGTTGCAGCTGGTGGAGCAGGGTAAACTTAAGCTCGACGAGCCCGCCGCCAATGTCGATCCGACGCTGGCCGAGTCGCTCGTCCTCACCGGCTTCGATGCCAAAGGCGTTCCGCAGCTGCGGCCGCCGCAAAAGCCGATCACGTTGCGCCATCTGTTGTCGCACACGTCAGGGTTCAGCTATCCGCTCTGGGACCCCGATGTCCTCAGGTACAACAAGGCGGCACGGGGCAAACCGCAATGGCCGCGCCGGCCGCTGATGTTCGAGCCGGGGACGCGATGGGCCTATGGCGGCAGCCTCGACAATGTCGGACGGCTGGTCGAGATCGCCGCCGACAAAAGCCTCGATCGCTATTTCAGCGAACACATCACCAGGCCGCTCGGCATGAACGACACCGGGTTCGCGATATCAGAGAAACAGCGCGCGCGTCAGGCGTCCCTGCATGTGCGGGATGCGCATGGAAAGCTGCTGCCGCAGGCTTTCGAAAAGCTGGCGACGCCGACCGCCTTTTCAGGTGGCGGCGGCATCTATTCCACCGCGCCGGATTATCTGATCCTGCTGCAGGCGCTGCTCAATGGCGGCAGTTTTCGCGGGACGCGCATCCTGCGGCCGGAGAGCGTCGCGTCGATGGCTGCAAACCAGATCGGCGATCTCGAGATCGGCGTGATGCGAACGACCAATCCCGGGCTCTCGAACGACGTCGATCTCCTTCCGGGCGTTCGGTTGAAATGGGGGCTCGGCCACATGATCAATGCCGGGCCGGTCGCGAACGGCCGCAAGGCTGGTAGCCTCACCTGGGCTGGCCTGTTCAACACCTATTACTGGATCGACCCGGCGACGAAGATCGCCGGCGTGATCATGATGCAGATCCTGCCCTTCGTCGACAAACAGGCGCTGGTCGCCTACCGGCAGTTCGAGCGCGGGATTTATCAC
This sequence comes from uncultured Alphaproteobacteria bacterium, assembly GCA_963802535.1. Lineage (GTDB taxonomy): Bacteria > Pseudomonadota > Alphaproteobacteria > Rhizobiales > Xanthobacteraceae > Bradyrhizobium. Next base: position 51,689 of record CAWDJI010000007.1, read on the forward strand.
GCGCACGGGCGGGCCTGACACCTTTTGCAACCGACGGACATGTGATCGAGATGAGCGCAGTGACACGCGGCAGCCGTCCCAAAAGTATGATAGACCGCCGCGATCCAACCCGAAAACCAGGCAACCAACCCGCGATGACCCCTGACATGACCCGACGCACTCTGCTGCAACTTGCCGGCGCCTCTTCTCTTGCTGCGGCGGCTGCCGGCGCGGCGCGTGCCGAGGAGGGCGGGGGAGGCGGTGGACCGACCTTTGCCAACCGCACGCCGATGCGGATCGGCATGGTGACGATCCGGGTTCGCAAGCTCGATGCGATGGCAGAATATTACCGCGATGTGCTCGGTCTGGCCGTGCTGGAACGCTCGGCGACCGGCGCGGTGCTCGGCGCCGGCGGCATAAAACTGCTGGTGCTGGAGGCGCGTCCCGAGGCCGCGAACGAAGCCCGCACCTCAGCCGGGCTCTACCACACCGCATTCCTGATGCCGACGCGCAAGGATCTCGCGCGTTGGCTGGTCAATGCGGCGATCCATCGCGTGCCACTGTCCGGCTTTGCCGATCACCTCGTCTCTGAATCCGTTTATCTCGACGATCCCGAAGGCAATGGCATCGAGGTCTATGCCGATCGCGATCCGACGCTGTGGAAATGGAGCGATGGTTCGGTGGCGATGGCGACCGACCAGCTCGACATCGACAATCTGGTGTCGCTGACCAATACAAAGGTCAGCGACTACGCCCATGCGCCTGACGGCCTGCGCATCGGGCATATGCATCTGCGGGTCGGCGATCTCGCCAAGGCCGATGCCTTCTACCGCGGCACGCTCGGCTTCGATCCGACTCGCGCGCGCAATGGCGCAGCGTTCCTGTCCTCCGGCCGCTACCATCACCATCTCGGTCTCAACGTCTGGCAAAGCGCGGGCGCCGGTCGCCGCGACGATGCCGCCACTGGTCTCGCCTGGTTCTCGCTGGAGATCGATAAGCCGGATCTGTTCGCGGCAAAGGAAGAACGGCTGCGCCAGACCGGCGTCGCGGTCGCCTCTGTCGCTGATGGCATCGAGGCCGCGGATCCCTGGGGCACGCGGGTGCGGCTGATCAAGGTCTGAATTTCCTGAAATAGCGGAGGTGCTGATGGATGCCGTGCTGCCTTACCGCGCCATGGCCTACAATAATGGCTGGGCCAATCATCGCCTGCTTGGCGCCTGCGAGCGGTTGTCGCAGGCCGAATTCACAGCACGGCGCACCGGTTTCTTTCCGAGCCTGCGCGCAACCCTCAACCACATCCTGATCATTGACCGCTTCTACATCGACGCGATGGAGGGCGGCACACTGGGGCCGGCGGCCTGGGCCGATCAGGAGCCTTGCGAAACCGTCGTCCAGCTCCGCGATGCGCAGAGCGAGATGGACCGGCGCTTGATTGCGGTCGTCGCGCGTCTCGACATCGCCGGTCTCGACCATATCGTCAATGTTCACCGCGGCGATCACGTTCAACATGAGCGGATGGACCGGTTGCTGCTGCATCTGTTCCAGCACCAGGTCCATCATCGCGGTCAGGCGCATGCGATGCTGAGTTCCACCGCCGTAGCGCCGCCGCAGCTCGATGAGTTCTTCGCCGCGGGCGAGGCGCCACTCCGCGCAGGGGAGTTCGCAGAGCTCGGATGGATCGAGGAGACGGTCTGGGAACCTCGGGCGGGCTAAATCGGTGCCTACAGCGACACGCCCTCGTCGCACATCAATCGAGTTCTTGCTCTACCGTTTTGGCGAGGCAATCGGCATCAAACGCCATCTCGGTGTGGTCCGGCGTACCTGCCGCTTTACAACGTGCGGGGATTCCATTCTGCGCCTGGATGAGAATTGTCGAGAGCGCCGACAAACGCCAACCGAGAGGCAGCGGGTAATAAAGATCGAGCAGCTCGACCTTCGACAGGCTGGTGGCAGGCTGCGAGGGCGTCAAAGCTTGTTCGCGAAACAATCGCGCGGCCTGATCGATGACGAGAGGAGCCCTGCTTTCGCGCGCGCTAAGGAGTGCGAGGACAGGGGAAATCAGGTCTGACAAGCCGAAAAATTCCTGTGTTGGAAATCCGCCGCGGGTCAAGACGATGAGACGTATGCTGATCTTGTCCGCGAATCCATATCGGCGAGACGCCGATTGCATGGTCGATATCAGCTCCAGGGCGGAAGCCACACCGGAGTTCTCGAAATAGCCCCCATCGACGAGCCGTATTTTTTCGATGGGTCGGTCGGCGGCCTGCTTGGTCCCCGGGACGGATGACCAATCGTAAAAGGCGCCGGCAGGCGTCACCCACGGAAACCGTGCGCTAGTCACGACCGCTGTCGAGACGGAAAGATTGTCGAGGGAGTCCCCGGCCTTTTTTGCCAGCTCTGCGTCCGCGAACGGGAGGAACAGGACGTGATCGGTATTGAACAGAAAGGGCGCGATGATCCGCAGTCGACCGGATCCTACCTCGGTCGTATTGATTACGAGAGCCGGCGAGCTGGCCGCTGGCGTCCAGTGCTGGAGGAACGGCGATTGCAGGAAATCGATGACTTTGGAGTTCCGCTTCCGACCGATCGTGGATTTCTCGCTGGCTTCAAACGCCGCCTCAAAGTACCGGGTGCGGTCAAGCGAACCGACCGGACCGATCAACACCTTCTGCAACATGTCCGGAAATAGCAAGCCGGCCGTCAGCGGCGACAGCAGATCGCTGCTGAGTAGCGAATCGGCGAAGTCGACCATCGACTCACTACGTTGCTGTGGTGGTTCGGTCGGGACGCATGGACCGCTCCTGGCGCTCGGCCAGTCAGACTCGCGTGCGTGCTTCAAGCCAGCCGCAAACGTCGCCCCGCCAAGGCTGCCTCCCGATACACCGCTGATCGAGAAGAGATGATCCGCAAACTTCGGACAACGGTCCTGCAGCGCGCCAAGCACGCTTGCAGCGTGAAATGCGGCATAGATGCCTCCACCTTCGGCCGCGACGACATAGACGGGGTAAAGCCTTTCTTTAGCCCGATACCTTTGTCGTTCGGGCAGGGAGCGCTTTTCGAACCAATCCCTAAAAGCCTCCTCTGCGGGCGGCGGCTTCGACAAGGTCGCCGGAGGTCCGGTAGGCTTGGCTGTCGGTCGATGCGTCGCCTTGGCGATAGGTCGATACAAAGTGTGATTGTCGTTGAGATCCAGCGCGGAAACCACCAACACGAAGCTGACGATTATCCCGAGATAGGGGATGCCGTGCCGGTCTCCCAGAAAAGCCAGGTGCGCACCGATCGGTATGACGTTCGCCGCAAACACAAACAAGACGCCCAATACGCCGATCGCTTGCGGCAACATCACCGGCATTGCCATGAACAAAACAGTGGAAGCGACGGCGCTGACGTAGAGGATCAGCCGCGACCTCCAGCCGAACAATTCGACCGGTGCGAAATTGGTAGCATTAGAGCTTCCCGCAGGACGTTGATCGACAAGAGGCAGGAAAACGATCCAAGCCACGGCAATCGATCCCGCTATCATCGCCGCGATGCACAGATAAAAATTGTAGTCCAGCACCCGATCCTTGATTTCATCAACCACGCTGGGAATCGTTTCGTCGAATACAAAGGCAAGTATCCGGCGCACCGCGTCGTCCGCCCGGATCGTTGATTTGCTCATGGAACTGGCGACGATGCCGAGCGCCAGCCCGGCAATGGGCAACGCGGAAAGCACTTTCGGCAGGCGACGAATCACAGGCTTTGCAAGCGAAGCTCGTAGGGGCGTTCGCCGGGCTATGGCTCTTGATGTCGTCCAGATCGATACGGCACATACGAGGCACAGAAAAATGCCGCTCGCGAACCTGATCTTGGGAGCAAGGCGGAATGTATCGGCGTAGAGCAGGTCCTGAGCGAGCGCACGATAGATTTCAATGATCTGCAAAGGCAGGCACAGCAGCAGGCAAATCAGCGCTGCCCCGAGGATGGGGGCCCTGAAGGCGTGCACGACGGACGTCGCAGCACGGAGCCAAACGATCGCAATCCTTGTACCGCGCAAATGATGACCCGCTGGATGAAATCATTAAAATCTATTGTACACAGGTTACCGGTCCCGGAGGATCGCATTCGTTCAACGATGTGCCTATTCGCTTGCACTCACTTGTACACGATCGATCGCAGCCCTGGTTCTGGTAGGCCGTCGCCCTTGCTTCGCAGCGAATGCGCAGTCGATCCAAATCCACGATATGGCACGTCGAACAATTCTTGGGGTCCGAACCAAACAAGTCCTGAAAACCGGACTTGTTCTTGGCGTTCTTGTTCTGAGCGCTAGCGTCGTTCGCGATAAGACACAGGATACAGGCCAGGAATATCGGCAGTCCTCTGGTTGATGTTCTCACAATGAGGGCTCCAGGGGTCGATCTCGTCGGATTCGGTCGATCGGCAGCATCTGGCCGATTGAAATTGGTAAAATCTATTGCGTGCAAGCCACGAGTCTTGGAGGATCGCATTCGCTCAATGCGGTGCCGATCTGCTTGCATTCATCCGTGCAGGTCTTGTCACAATCCTGCTTCTGGTATGCCTTCGACCGTGCGTCACAGCGAATGCGTTCCCGGTCCGGTTCGGTCACTTGTTCAGTGGCTGAACCACGAAGAATGGATTTGTTCTGGGCGTTGGCGCTGGTTGCGATGAGGCATAAAAAACATGATAGTAGAAGCAGCAATTCCCTGGTCGTTGTCTTCACGATGAAGCCTCCGTCTGGCCGTCTATTGAGCGCAGGTAATTGACGTTGCCGAATCGCACGCTCTCAACGATGTGCCGATCCGTTTGCACTCGGCTGTGCATGTCTGGTCACAGCCTTGACGCGTGTATGCAGTCGCCCTCGCGTCACAGCGAATGCGGATTCGATCCAAATCCATGATTTCACACGTTGGACAATTGTTGGGGTCTGAACCGAAAATGTTTGGAAAGATGGATTTACCCTTGGCGCCCTTGTCTTGGGCGTTGGCGCTGGTTGTGAAAGCGCACAACACGCAGACTGCAACAAGCATCAATCTTTTGGTCGTTCCGTTCACCATGGTGCCCCCGCACGGAAATTGGCCGAACCTAGATGATAGCCAGCATCCCATCCAACTGATTTGGTTGCAAGAAATATATCCCGCAACCAGAATCAAATCTCCTCCCGAGGGCGCTGCAGCGCTGCTGGCGCAACTGTGATGATGTCAGATCGTACCTGCTCGCTGCTTTGCAGGGCGGCCGAGGGGGCGATCGCCTGGCAATGTTGCTCACCCACCGCTTGCGAGCGGAGAGCGTCGCAGGTGGCTCACCATGAGTTTTGCGGCGTCGGCGTTGCGTCCGGCTTCGAGCAGGTCGAGCAGGCGCAGATGATCCTTGATGTGGCGCCGCATTCCCGGTCGATCGGCAAACGTACGGTAGGCGAACAGGCGGCGAATTGAGTTCACCCGTTTGAGCGCTTCCAGGAAGAACGAATTGTCGGTGCCGCGCATGATCTCTTCATGAAATTCGCAACCCGACTGGAACACCTCGCTGAGCGACATTCGCTCGCAGTTCGCCTCCGAGAATCCGCAGATGGCGCTGGCGCAGCCGCTCGATGATTTCAGGGGGAAGGCGATAGCCCGGCTGCATGATGGCGGCGGGCTCGATGACGGCGCGAAAAGCCAGACTCTGTTGATAGGCCTCGGGGCTCGACAAATTCTCGGTGAAACGCCAGCCATAGCCCGGCATCCGCTCCATCCAGCCTTCCGCCGCCGTGCGGTCAAGCAGACGCTGCAACTCCGGCCGGCTCAGCCCATAGCGACGCATCAGTTCGGATTCGGTGACGTTCGACGGCAGGCGGTCGCCAAGACGATCGGCAGCCATCGCGGCATACGCCTCGTCGCCGTGCCTGAACGTCGCAAGCGCCGACTCGGTTGCTGTGCTGCGCGTGTCCTTGGCGAGGACGAAGCCGCAATTGGGCTCACTCTTCGCCAGCCCGGCAACCGCAAGCGCTTTCAGCCCCAGCCGGATCGGCCCGCGCGACAGATCGAGTTCGTCCGCCAGGCGCTGTTCGATCAGCCGGTCGCCCGGCTGCATTCCCTCCCGCCGCGCCACCGCCAGAATCCGGTGTGCGGTGAGCTCGGCACGGCTTGTTGTCGTCCGGGCGCCGCCATTCCTGACCGGGCGCTTTTTGGGATTGTCGAGGGTCGGCACAAGGACACCGTGGCGATTGGACTTGACAGAGCGTCCCATAGATTGTTCTTTGTTGCAAGAAATGACAATCCTGCCCGGGAGGGTCGCGCATGCCTGACGCGCCGGACGTCCATATTTGCGAGGTCGGTCCGCGCGACGGCCTGCAGAACCTCGATATGTTCGTGCCCACCGCGGCAAAATGCGCGCTGATCGACGCCATCGCCGCGGCCGGCGTGCGCGAGATCGATGCGGGCTCCTTCGTGCCGCCGAAGATCGTGCCGCAATTCGCCGATGTCGACGCGGTCATGGCGCACGCGCTTGCGCACAAAGCCATCACCATCGGCGCGCTGGTGCCGAATTTCAAGGGCGCCGAGCGCGCCATCGCCGCCGGCGTCGACGCCATCTATTTCGTCATCTCGGCGAGCGAGACGCACAACCAGGCCAATGTTCGCCGCACGATCGATGAGCAGCTCGAAGGTTTTCGCGCGGTGCGCGCCGCGATCGACGCCAGGCCGGCCGGCAGTCGCCCGCACCTCTCGGGCGCGTATCTCGACCGCGTTCGGCTGCTCGATGGAAGGCCGCATCGGCGAGGCGCGCGGTGCGCCGCTTCGCGCCGCCTATGCCGAGGCGGGCGCCGACGAGATCGGACTCGCCGACACCGTCGGCTACGCCACGCCGCCTTTGATCAAGACAGATCGTCGAGGCGCGTGCGCAGCGACCTCGGCCCGACAATGACGCTTGCGGCTGCATCTGCATGACACGCTCGGCATGGGGCTCGCCAATGCCTGTCGCCGGTCTCGAGGCCGGCATCCGCCGCTTCGACGCCGCGGTGTCCGGTCTCGGCGGCTGCCCTTTCGCGCCCGGCGCGCGCGGCAACATCGTGACCGAGGATCTCGTCTTCATGCTGGAGGAAATGGGCCTCTCGACCGGCATCGACCTCGACCGGCTGATGGCGACGCGCGAAATTCTCAGCCCGCACATTCCGGCCAAACATCTGACCGGCCATCTGCACGAGGCCGGAATTCCCAAGGCGCTGCGGAGGGCCGCGTGAGCATGGCGGAGCAGGGCACCATCGCAGGACGACAACGACATCCGCCCGCTCGCGGGCATTCGCGTCGTCGAGTTCAGCCAGATGGTGATGGGGCCGACCTGCGGGCTCATCCTCGCCGACCTCGGCGCCGACGTCGTCAAGGTCGAGCCGCCCAAGGGCGACCGCACCCGCTATTTCAAGGGACCGGCGGCGGGCTTCTTCGGCACCTATTGCCGCAACAAGCGCAGCGTCGCGATCGACACGACGCTCGCCGGAAGGGCAGGCGGTCGCGCGACGCCTGATCGAGAACAGCGACGTGCTGATCGAGAATTTCCGCCCCGGCCTGCTGCAAGCGCATCGGGCTCGACTACGAGTCGCGTCGCGCGCTTCGCGCCGCGCCTCATCTATTGCTCGCTCAAAGGCTATCTGCCGGGCCCCTACGAGAACCGCCTGGCGCTCGACGAGGTCGTGCAGATGATGGGCGGCCTCGCCTACATGACCGGCCTGCCGGATCGGCCGATGCGCGCCGGCGCCTCGGTCAACGACATCATGGGCGGCATGTTCGGCGTCATCGCCATCCAGGCCGCGCTCGCCGAGCGGCAGCGCACCGGCCGCGGCCGCCACATCCAGAGCGCGCTCTACGAGAACAACGTGTTCCTGATGGCGCAGGCGATGATGTACGAGACGGTCACCGGCCAGCCGTCGATGCCCTATTCGGTCAAGGACAGTCCCTGGCCGGTCTACGACCTCTTCGACACCAGCGACGGCTCGAAGCTGTTCGTCACCATCGTCGGCGAGGAGCAATGGCAGGCGCTTCTGCCGCGCCTTCGATCGCGAGGCCTGGCTCGACCGATCCGCGCTTCGCCACCAGTCAGGACCGCGTCGACCAGCGCGGCTGGCTGATTCCCGGAGATCGCCAAGATCTTCAAGCAATGGACCAAGGCCGATCTCTCCGCGCGCGCTCGAGCAGCTCGATCTGCCCTACGCGCCCGTGAACAAGCCCGGCGATCTCTTCGACGATCCGCATCTCAACGCGTCGGGCGGGCTGACCGACATTCACCTGCCCGACGGCGGCGAGGCCAAGACGCCGCTGTTGCCGATCTCCATGGACGGCCAGCGGCTGCAGAACCGCCGCGATCCGCCGCAGATCGGCGAGCACACGCGCGATATCCTGAGCGAGATCGGCTTCTGCGATCGAGACGAAGCTCGCGAGAAGCTGCGAGCGGTCAGGCGCCATCGTCATGATCGACGCCGAATGATCCGCCGTGACGCCACGGATCGAGCAGAACAACGGAAAATACCGGGAGGAACGCATGCACATCACCACGCCGCCAGGCCCTCATCGCGGGCGCGGCCTTGGCCGGCACACCGACTGCTGCCCGGACCGCTGCGCGCCGCAGGCCAAGCCCGCCACGCTCGCCTTCGGGCCGGCGACCGCCGGTCTATGCCATCGGCATGATCGCGGACCTGAAGGGCTACTTCAAGGACGAAGGACGTCGACCTCAAGCTCGTCACCGGCAATGCCGGCACCTTCGGCCGTCAGACGCTCGCGGCCGGACAAGTCGCTGTTCGCGCATGGCGATGCCAGCCATCCGCTGCAGCTCACCGCGCGCGGCAAGCCGTGCAAGATCCTGCTCGCGACCGAGATGGTCGCGCTCCTATCGCCAACATCGTGGTGCGCAAGGACCTTTACGACGGCGGCATCACGTCGGTCGAGAAGCTCGCCGCCTACAAGCGGCCCGACGGCGCCAAGCCGATCGTCGCGGCCACCGCGATCGGCTCGGGCACCTGGGTGTTCGGCACCTATGTGTTCGAATCGCGCGGGCTCGGCGACAAGGTGAACTGGGTCGCCGGCGGCGGGCCGAGCACGATGTTTCCCGTCGCTCGCAGACCAAGCAGTTCGACGCCATCATGGCGCCGCCGAGCTGGATCGTCGAGGCCGAGACGAAGGGCTTCGGCAAGACGATCTACGACACCTCCAAGCCCGGCGTGTTCGACAAGGATTTCGGCGGCACGGTGCCGGTGCTCGTCGATCTACACGCTCGCAGGACACGATCGAGCAGGACAAGGCGACGGTGCAGGCCTTCGTCAACGCGCATCTACCGCGCCATGCAATGGGTGAAGGCGACGCCGCTCGACGAGGTCTAGGCACTGGTCGCGCCAGAAATATTTCGCCGGCATCGATCCCGATGCCGTCAAGCGCCGAGCTCGGCTTCGACAAGTCGACCTGGGCCTATGACGGCGGCATCGACAAGGCCTCGTTCGAGCGCGGCGCCAAGCCCTGGTACCGCAAGGGCACGGATATTCCCGAGACGAAATACGAGGACATCGTCGACATGAGCTTCCTCGACGCGGCGCAGGCGAAATACAAATGATCGCGCGCGCCGGGCCCTGAGTCTGCGCGCTGCGCGCGCGGACGCCGATCCGACGCGCGCGAGCGGCGCCGCGTCCGCATCGCCGTGCGACGGTCTCGCCAAGCGCTTCAGCGCGCCGGGCCGCGAGTTCGTCGCGGTCGACAACGTCTCCTTCGAGGTCCGGCAGGGCGAGTTCGTCGCGCTGCTCGGTCCGTCCGGCTGCGGCAAGAGCACCATCCTCAACATGGTGGCGGGGCTGCTGCCGCGCTCGGGCGGCCGCATCCTGATCGACGAGGACGCGGTCGAGACCGGCAAGGTCAACCGCAAGGTCGGCTATGTCTTCCAGCGCGACACGCGTGTTTCCCTGGCGCACCGTCGAGGCCGAATATCGGCTACGGCCTCGAGATCGCGGGCGCTGCCGCAAGGCGGAGCGCGCCGGCGCGCGTCGCCCGAGCCGATCGACGACCGCCGGCCTCACCGGCTTCGCGACAGAGCTTTCCGCGCATGCTGTCCGGCGGCATGCGCCAGCGCGTCGCCCTGATGCGCACGCTGATCATGGAGCCCGAGATCCTGCTGATGGACGAGCCGTTCGGCGCGCTCGACACCCACACCAAGCTCGAGATGCACAAGACCTGCTCGAGATCTGGGAGCGCGAGCGCCAGACCGTGCTGTTCGTGACCCACGATCTCGGCGAAGCGCTGACGCTGGCGAGCCGCATCATCCTGCTCTCGGCGCGGCCCGGGACGGCTCAAGGACGATTTCGACGTCGCCTTCCCGCGGCCGCGCGATCCCGTGGACGTGCGCGAGACCGCCGGAATTCGGCCGGCTCTATTCGCACATCTGGCATTCGCTCGGCGAAGAGTTTCGCCGCACCAAGGCCGAATGACCATGTCCCAGCCGCGCCGCCATCCTGTTCTGGCAACTGGCCATTCTCGTGGTGGTGCTCGTCGTCTGGCAGTGGGGCTTTGAATGGAGCAAGGCGCTGCTGCCGAAGGCCTATGTGCCGAAGATCCTCGATCCGTACTTCGTCGCCAAGCCGTCGGCGATCTGGCAGAGCTTCCTGAAGCTCGGCTGCTTTGCGGCCGGGCGACGGCTTCGTCGCCTGCCTCGGCGCCAACGACAACAATCTCTGGTTCGCGACGCTGGTCACGCTGAAGAACACCTGGTGGGGATTTCTCTTCGGTTCGGCCTCGGGCATCGCTGCGGGCCTGATCCTCGGCCGCTCGGATCTGCTGGCGCGCGATCTTCGGGCCTTACATCGTCGCGCTGAACTCGATTCCGCGCATCGCGCTGGTGCCGCTCGATCATCCTGATGTTCGGCCTCGGCGACCTGTCGAAGATCGCGACCGCCTGGCTCGTGGTGTTCTTCGTGGTGTTCTTCAACACCTTCGAGGGCACGCGCGCGGTCGACCGCGACCAGATCGCCGCGGCGCGTCTGCTCGGCGCCAGCGAATGCGGCGATCCTGCGCACCGTCGTGGTCCCGTCGGCGCTGGCCTGGGTGTTCGCTTCGCTGATGCCGGCGGTGTCGTTTGCGCTGATCGGCGTCATCGTCGGCGAGTTCATCGGCGCCGAGCGCGGGCTCGGCAAGCTCATCATCGAAGCGGAGGCGCGCGCCAATGCCAGCGAGATGATGGTCGCCATCTTCGTGATGATGGTGGTCGGCATGATGCTCGCCTTCGTCGTGCGCTCGCTGCAGTCCTATCTGCTGCGATGGCAGCAACAGTTTGAGAGCCAAACCTGACGCAGGTCCCAAGGCGGGTGATCTCGCCTCTGACGACCACGAAATCGCCATCGATCGGCGTTGTTTTGTGCCCCGAGCCGCCTCTAACGCCTTTTGCCGCGGCGCGCCCTTTCGCGTATGTTGGTGCAGACACTGTTCCCTTTTTGTGAGGTCACGTGACTGCATCCAACCCTGCCGCGGGCAAGCCGCTCGCTTCCGCTGATCTCGTCAATGTCCCGCGCCTGGTGACGGCCTATTTCGCCGGAAAGCCGGATCCTGCCGATCCCACCCAGCGCGTCGCCTTCGGCACCTCGGGCCATCGCGGCTCGTCGCTGAGAAATTCCTTCAACGAAAACCATATTTTGGCGACGACGCAGGCGCTGTGCGATCACCGCCGCGAAATCGGTCTCACCGGCCCCCTGTTCGTCGGCATCGATACCCATGCGCTGGCGATACCAGCGTTGGCCAGTGCGGTAGAAGTGTTTGCCGCCAACGGCGTCGAGATCATGATCGACGAGCACGACGGCTATACGCCGACGCCTGTCATCTCGCACGCGATCCTGAGCTACAACAAGGGCAGGACGTCCGGCCTGGCCGATGGCATCGTCATCTCGCCGTCGCACAATCCGCCGGAGGATGGCGGTTACAAATATAATCCGCCCCATGGCGGCCCGGCCGATACCGACGTCACGGCCAAGGTCGAGAAAGCCGCCAACGCCTATCTCGCGGCCGACATGAAGGGCGTGAACCGGATTCCCTACGCGCGTGCCCGCAAGGCGCCGTCGACGCACCTTTACGATTACATCCGCCCCTACGTCGCCGATCTCGGCAGTGTCGTCGATATGGCGCTGATCAAATCATCCGGCGTCAAAATAGGCATCGATCCGCTCGGCGGTGCCGCCGTGCATTACTGGCAGCCGATCATCGAGCATTATGGCATCAACGCCACGGTCGTGAACGACGTCGTCGATCCGACCTTCCGCTTCATGACCGCGGATTGGGACGGCAAGATCCGGATGGACTGCTCGTCGCCTTACGCGATGGCGAGCCTGATCGGGATGAAGGACCGGTTCGACGTCGCCTTTGCCAATGACACCGACGCCGACCGCCACGGCATCGTCACGCGCACGGGCGGGCTGATGAACCCGAATCATTATCTGGCCGCGGCGATCGCCTATCTGTTCGAGCACCGGCCGCATTGGCGCAAGGACGCCGCGATCGGCAAGACCATCGTCTCCAGTTCGATCATCGACCGTGTCGCCAGAAAACTGAACCGCACACTGGTCGAAACCCCGGTTGGCTTCAAATGGTTCGTCGACGGGCTCGGCAGCGGTGCGTTCGGTTTTGCCGGTGAGGAAAGCGCCGGCGCCTCGTTCCTCAGGCAGGACGGAACGGTGTGGACCACCGACAAGGACGGCGTGATCCTGGGGCTGCTGGCGGCTGAAATCATCGCCAGGACCGGGCGTGATCCCAGCCAGCTGTTCGCCGGCCTCACGTCCGAATTCGGCACGCCCCATTACGCGCGGATCGACGTGGCGGCGACGCCGCAGCAGAAGAACGCGATGAAGGCGCTCACGCCGGAGAAATTAGGGCTCAAACAACTCGCCGGCGATCCGGTGACCGCGATCCGGACCAAGGCGCCCGGCAACGATCAATCCTTTGGCGGCGTCAAGGTCGAGACCGATCAGGGCTGGTTCGCCGCAAGGCCGTCAGGCACCGAAGACGTCTACAAGATCTACGCCGAAAGTTTTCGCGGCGAAGATCATCTGAAGGTTATTCAGCAGGACGCCAGGGCGGCGATCGCCAAGGCGTTCTGATCGCCGGTGCCGCATGCGTGTTTTGCTGACGGGTTCCTCAGGCTGGCTGGGACGCTTTCTGGCGCCAAGGCTGCGCAAGGCCGGCCATGGCGTCATCGGCCTCGATGTGGTTGCAGGTCCGGCCACCGATGTCATTGGCTCGGTCGCGGATCGCGCGACCGTTGAACGGGCGTTTGGCGATCACGGCATCGAGGCGGTGATTCACGCCGGCGCCCTGCATAAACCGGACATCGCGCGATTTCCGGCGCAGGCGTTTGTCGATGTCAACGTGTCAGGCACGCTCAATCTGCTGCAGGCCGCCGTCGCCGCGCGCCATGACCGCTTCATCTTCACCTCGACGACGTCGTTGATGATCTCGCGGAATATCTCGGAGGCGAGGGGAAGGGCCGCAATCTGGCTTGACGAGACGACGACCCCGCTGGAGCCGCGCAACATCTACGGTGTGACGAAACTGGCCGCCGAAGGGCTCTGCCGCCTGTTTCACCTCGAGCACGGATTGAACTGCACGGTGCTCCGCACCGGACGTTTTTTCCCCGAGCAGGACGACACCGACAATGCGCTGAGTGGCGAGAATTTGAAGGCGAACGAATTGCTGCATCGCCGCCTCACCGTCGAGGACGCCGCGGAAGCGCATGTGGCAGCCCTCGAGAACACGCCTTCTGGCTTCGAGGTCTTCGTCGTCTCTGCGCCGCCGCCCTTCGTGCCATCGGATGCGGAAACATTGAAATCGGACGCGGCGCGCATCGTCGCCGGCTACTTCCCGGACGCCGCCGAACTCTATGCGCGGCGTGGCTGGCGGCTGCCGGCGAGCATCGGCCGCGTCTACGATCCCGGCAAGGCCGCGCGGCTGCTCGGCTTCCGTGCGGCGACCGATTTCGCCGCCGTGCTCCAGGCCTTGCGAACCGGCGCGCCGTTGCCTTTTGCGCATGATCCCGACTACGTCTCGCCCTCGACGAGGCTCATGGATCAACGCTTAACCAAAAATTAGGGTTACCCAATCGTCAACGCTTAGCCCTTATTTAAGCTTTTCGACCGACCTTGGTTGGCGGCTGCGGCCGGTAACAGTTTTGGGTTGTGTCGATGAAAAGCGTTTCGGTTGTGATTCTTGGTCTGCTGTTCGGTTCCAGTCTCCCGGGTGCCAATCCCGCCGCTGCGGCGGACATGCCGGATGTCATTCCAGCCTACGCGCCGTCATGGTCCTGGACCGGGTTCTATCTCGGTGCACATCTTGGCGCAGGCTCTGCCAGCTCGCAGTTTTCCGATCCCCGGGGGCCGTCGATCTACGGCGGAACCGTCCGAAGCCCGGCGTTTCTCGGCGGCGGGCAGGGCGGCTACAACTGGCAAATTGCAAACTCGAGTTTTGTTCTCGGCATCGAAGGCGACGTCTCCGGATCAATCTCCGATGGCAGCGCGACCTGCCTTGCGTCATCGGGCTTCTTCATCTCCGCGAACTGCCGCGTTCACCAGGGGCTGGGCGGCAGCCTGACCGGTCGGGTCGGCTGGGCTGCCGGAGCGCAGGGGCGCACGCTGGTATATGCCAAGGGTGGCGGCGCCTTTTTGCAGGAGCGGATCGACATCCATTCCAACCGGCTTACGTCTCCCGCGACGACCTTTGACGGCACGCGATGGGGTTGGACCGTCGGCGGCGGTGTGGAACGGGCGATCACGCCGGCCTGGTCGTTCAGGCTGGAATATGACTACGCGGGCTTCGGCGCCATCAACGTCGCCACGCCGCAAAGCTTCCTCCAGGTTCTGCCGCCGCTTAACAACGGCTATCTTCAGACGGCCGGCGGCACCAGTTCGGTCAGCCAGAACCTGCAAACCGTCAAGGTCGGCCTGAACTACAGGATCGGTGTCGACGGTGATGCCAAATTTCAGCCGACGGAATCGGATTATCGTCTGCGCGGGACGACCGATGCGGGCGTCGTTCCCGGTATCGAGGTCGAGATCGGCGGCCGTACCTGGTACTCTTCCGGCCGCTTCCAGAAGGATCTCGGCTCAACCGCCGATCAGGCCAGGCAGAATATCCTGAACTCGCGGCTCACCTACGACACCACGGCAGCATCAGGTGAGGTGTTCGGCCGCGTCGACACCTCGCAGAACATCTTCCTCAAGGGCTTTGTCGGTGGTGGAAAAATCCTGTCAGGCAACATGCATGACGAGGATTGGCTGATCTTCAACGGAACGGTGCCCTATTCGAACACGGTCTCGAGCGTGAGCGGCGAAATCGGCTACGCCACCGTCGACGTCGGCTACTCCTTTTTTCGCGGACCCAGCGCCAATGTCGGCGGCTTTATCGGCTACAATTATTTTCGGGAAGACAAATCAGCCTATGGCTGCGTGCAGCTCGCTAACCGCTTCTCCGGCTGCATCCCCTCGATACCGAATTCCACGCTTGCCATTACCGAAAGCACCAAATGGAATTCGTTCAGGGTCGGCGTCAATGGCGCCGTCAAGCTGATGGACCGGCTGACACTGACCGCGGACGCCGCCTATCTGCCGTTTGCGAATTTCGCCGGCATCGACAATCATCTGTTGCGAACCGACGTCGCCAACACCGTCTCGCCGGAGTCCGGCACCGGGCACGGCGTGCAGCTCGAAGGGATCCTGTCTTATGCGATCGGAAAATCCTTCAGCGTTGGCGCCGGTGGCCGCTACTGGGCAATGTGGGCCCCCGGTGCCTCCACCAATATTTTCGGCACCGGTTGTCCGTGCCAGACGCTGCCGGTCCGCAGCGAACGCTACGGCGGATTCATCCAGGCCTCGTACAAGCTCGACGGTTTGAAGTAATTCTCCTTTCCCTTCTCCCCTTGTGGGAGAAGGTGGCGCGAAGCGCCGGATGAGGGGTCTCTATCCTCACCGTGAGACTTATCGGGAGGAGAGAACCCCTCACCCGTCGCCTCACTACGTGAGGCGCCACCCACAAGGGGAGAGGGGAAGGCGTCGAGCGGCGAAGCTTGGCGGATTTCCCCGCTTTCGGGCATTATCGCTCCATGGCTGATTTCTACGGCGTCTTTCCCTATCTGGTTTCCCCGATCGATCCCGATGGTCGCATCCGCAGTGACGTGCTGGGCCGGCTGTGCGACGATCTGATCAAGGCCGGCGTGCACGGGCTGACGCCGCTCGGCTCGACCGGTGAGTTCGCCTATCTCAACGCCGCTCAGCGCGAGACCATCGTGCAAACCACGATCGAGGCCGCCAAAGGGCGGGTGCCGGTCGTTGCCGGCGTTGCTTCGACCTCCGTGGCGGACGCAGTAGCGCAGTCGAAGGCTTACCAAAAACTCGGCGCCGACGGCATCCTTGCGATCCTGGAGGCGTATTTTCCACTCGCCGACGCGCAGGTCGAATCCTATTTCCGCGCCATTGCGGACGCGGTCGACATTCCCGTTGTGATCTACACCAACCCGCAATTCCAGCGCTCGGATTTGACGCTCGACGTGATCGAACGCCTCGCCGCCCATCCGCGCATCGGCCACATCAAGGACGCCTCGACCAATACGGGGCGGCTGCTGTCGATCATGAACCGCTGCGGCGAGAATATAAAAGTGTTCTCGGCCTCGGCCCATATTCCGGCGGCGGTGATGCTGATCGGCGGGCGGGGCTGGATGGCGGGCCCGGCCTGCATCATTCCGCGCCAGAGCGTCGAACTCTATAATCTCGTGCCAGGCCAAACGCTGGGACGACGCGATGGTGCTGCAACGGAAACTCTGGCGCATCAACGAAGCCTTCGCCCGTTTTAACTTGGCCGCCTGCATCAAGGCCGGCCTCGAAATCCAGGGCTACGCCGTCGGCGACCCCGTCCCGCCGCAGGCAGCGCTGACGGCGGAGCAGCGCAAGGTGGTGGAAGCGGCGCTAAGGGATGTGGGGTGATTTCGTCATTGCGAGCGAAGCGACTTGTCCGCCGTAGCTCAAAGAGCGAAGGCGGAAGCAATCCATGTCGCGCCAAGCCGTGAAATGGATTGCCTCGTCGCTTCGCTACTCGCAATGATGAAGGAAAAAACCTCAGCATAATCAACAAAATTGCCCGTCGGGCAAATCACTTCCGACCGCGCCACCATCGCCAGCCACGGCGACGACAGCACACCGGCAACGGTGCACATCATCACAGCGAGCGCGCCAGCGTCACAGCGCGACGACCGCGCGGGACGGCCATCACACCGCGACAGGCGACAGGCACTCGACCCAGCTCCTATTTCGTCTCATACTGGCTGACTGGCTGAGACGAAATGGGAGCGCCCCATGCCGCGACACCCGCAGGGCGATAAGGCGATGACCGGCGCGGAACGCCAGCGCCACTGGCGCGAGCGGCTGCAACAGGCCGAACCGCCGTCCGTCAAGCTGGCGCGCGAGGCCGCCAAGGCTGCGCAAACGTCAGTGTCGGCATCGTCGCAGGAGCTGGTCGAGGCGCGGGCAGAGATCGAGCGGCTGCGCGCGCAACTGGCGTCCAAGCCCGCGTCAGCCACCGACGCCGAGCGGCTCAGCCTGCTTATGGAAAACACCCGGCTGAAGAAGCTGCTGGCTGGTGCCCGCAAGGCTGAACCCGAACAGATCGCCGTGCTGCGCCGACAGATCGACAGACTGCAAGCGGAGCACGCCCGCCGTGACGCTGCGGCCAAGGCGGCCAAGACCAAGGCGGCCAAGCCTGTGTCGCCAGTTGATCCCGACAGCGAGGTGGTTCGGCTCAAGAAGGCCATCAAGGCGTACAACGCATGGAGGGCCGACAGGCGGCGCGCGACAGACGACCGATAGCGGACGGCAGCGCGCGCGCCGTCACCACGTCGAGCGCGCCAGCGCAGGACTCAGGACAGCGGGCAAGTCGCGCCAGCGCACAGCGACCACGCGACGCAGAGCGCGTGAGCATGTCTCAACATCTTAGGTGGATTTTGCAGCTGGGCGGCACGCAACGAGGATGTTATTGACGCATTGCAACACAATTTCGCGCTTCTGATTGCGCAGGTGGATTTGGTTGCGAATAATACCCCTATCTTGCGTCCATTTCCGAAGCCAATGAACTGATCAGTTCGACGACTTTTCGTTTCGCCCGTGCCGCCTCGTACATAATCGTGAACGTGTACGCGATAAAGATGGCCGCGGTGTTCATGATTACCACCTCAACCGTTGTGATCGATCCGTACGGCCATCGCCCCGCGCTGGGTCGCATTTATCGGGTTCTTACTGGCGGCGGTGCCTCCCTTCGGAAGCTATTTTATCAGCTGGTCTATCGCGGTATTTCCCGCGTGGGTTTTCCTCATCAGCGTTTACATCCCGATCGACAACATCGGGGGAAATCCACTGGTCGGCGCGGCAATGCCGTGAGCAAGGTTTAAGTTCGCTTTTTCGCACCTGACAGGCCAGACAGTGCGCATTTTCGTTTGCATGTTTAACCCGGGGGCAAAACACCAGGCGACCGCCGGTAACCACCACTTAACCGTAGATGACCGCGGCAGCCGGCCTCAGGAACTAATGTTCACTTTGGCACTTATCGCCTCACCTTTGGCAGAGGTTATTCGATGAATTATTTCAGCAACGAAAAGCTTTCAGGGCCGCGCACCTCAGAAAACATCCGGTGCAAGTGCGGTGTTCAACCCAAGCTCGCCTATCAAATGATGAACTCGACCCGGGGCCTCACCGTCCGAATGTTCAGGTGCGATTGCGGCGAGAGAACCTGGACCGAGCGCAGGGATTAGCGTTTCGCCGAGCGCCCGGAAATGTCTGGCACCGGATAGACACAAGGCATGGCATCAATTAGGTTCCATCATCACCGCAATGCCATCGGCTTCTATCGGTGACAGAGAGACATCTTTCGGTGCTCCCGCCTGATCAACAGGACGGGGTTGTCCTATGGGCACCGAGTTGGGGTTTCGTGTTGTAGTGTTTGTGCTCGGAACGCTGCCAGTCGCGTTAACGCTCGTTGCTGTTCTGATGCATTGAGACTGGGATCGTTGATCGCAACTGCATCCAGCGTTTGCCACAGCCGCGAACGCCTGCCGATCAGCGCCAGCGACCGAATTGGCTTGATCCTGATCAAGGCCACGGTTCGCAGTGCATGAATTTTGTGACAGCAAACATGACCGGTTCGGCGGCACCATGAAAGACGGTTTGATTTTTCAAATATTCTTTTCTGGCTGGTGTTCCTCGCGGCCGGCGGTGCCACCGTGCTGGTCTACGCGGTGTTCACGTCGTGACGCCTTTCGCGTGCACAGATTGAGAAGCGCAGGATCTACCGTGCCCCGCCAGCGTTGGGCCGCTGCAACTGAAACGACCTTTATCTCATGAACCACCATATGACGCCGCCGATGCCCGTCGAAAGAGCGGCGGACAATAGAAGCGAAAGCGCAAATAGCTTTAACCATTCCCAGTACAGCATCGAGCCATCTCAACCGGCCTCAATGCCGCAATTCATCATGCGTCAACCCGGCGACGAAAACTACCAGCAAGGTTGCATAGAAAAGTGGCAGCCTGCCGGCCGGGTGCGTCGGCCCGCATCCGCAAAGTCGAATTTTTCTCTCGCCAGCCGGGCAGTGCGGCGGCCCCTGTTCCTTGTGCGAAATGCATCGCAATAGCCAAGGCTTGATCGAAGTCGCTGTCGAGCAGTTCGCGCGGGATGCGGCAGCGCAGGAAGTCTGCCCACTTGAACTCACTGAATGGTACTGGAACCTTCGCATAACCTCCGGCCCGCTTGACTGATCCTGCCAAGGAGCGAAACGGGTCATCCTGCATATTATCTATGGTTTGCGGCATATCGTTGTAACAACGCCGCCGTCCCTCGTGGTCAAATGGATGAGTCCAGTTCTGGTCTTCAAGGCTTTTCCAGAATTCATCGATACTGAGTGTGCTCAGATTTGCGACGAAAAAAACAGTGAGCTCAGTGATGCCTTCGTCGCGCAGTGCGCGAGTAAGGTGATGCCGATCTATCAAATAGTGCCGACCGTTCGGTCCCAAAACAACTGGAATGCGGAGCTTGTTCAGGAAATTCGTTGTCCGATCACTTGATTTCTCACGCCAACGTTTGCGCTTGTGGATTATTTCACGCATGCCCACCGTCATCTGTGTAGGGACAAGATCCACTACGGGCACGACCTCGACGACATGCTGAGCGGTCATGTTCGTGACCACATATCAGCCCGCTTGTGCGGCATTTAAGTTGCCCGATCACGGGAAGCCGATGAAATTCGATCTAGGTCCGCCGGAGCAAATTGGTGACCGGTGGAATCCGTGACGTGAACCGACCAGCCCAATCTTTCCAATGTTCGAGCTTTGTCGGCAGCAACCACGGGACTGATTCGAATCGTGACGACGCTTTGGCCTTCCCTCGATGCGTGAATGGCGTATGTCATCGCTCTCTCCCAGGCCGCTGAGCTTTCCTGGTTTCGGAGTACGGTAGAAATCATCTAAACTTAGAAACGCAAGTTGCGGAAAGCTGTCCCAAAGTACAGTGTCCCAAAGGGCAATCGCCGATGATGCTGCACCTGCTAATGGTCGCACGACAATGACAGTCCGATACTACCGATCCTCTTAAAAAGGGGCGGTCTCGGCCGATCCACGGTAGAGGGGAATGCCTGCGGCACACCACGGGACTCCTGAAGCGATCAGCGAGCGATAAGGTTTAAATCAATTTCGCCAGCATCAACGCGGGCCGACTTCCAAGCGAACAAAAGTATCCCACCCAGCTGCTGCCCGTCTCGCGTCAGGTTCCATCCCGCCCAATTTCTGGCGTGTTTGCCGATCAACACGGTTGCCGGCACGGGGATCGTCGACCTTTTTCGACGGGTTTTTTCACAAGGTTCGTTCGTCGAACCTTCGATTGAACAGAGCGGCAGTTGCGCCGCCGCAACCCCGAGTATCCCGCATGAAAATCATCGTCGCTACTGGCATCGTTCTTCTGTCTCTTTGCTCCGTTGCTGAGGCGCATCGTCTTTCCGGGAGCGCTACCTACTACGGCGGGAGCGACCGCCTGTGCGGAAGCCGCACGGCTTCCGGGGCGAGGTTCAACTGCGGCGCAATGACGGCCGCACATCGGACGCTGCCCTTCGGCACGGTACTGACCGTCCAGAAAGGCAGCCGGTCGATCCAAGTCACGGTGAACGATCGTGGTCCGTTCACCGGAGCGTTCCTGGATCTATCGCCGGCAGCAGCGAGTGCGCTTGGCTGCCGCTGCACCCATCGCAACGTGACCGCGACGGTCGTGCAAATGGGGTCAGGCGGGACGGTCGTAGCCAGCAAGGGTTCTCAACGCCCCGTCGTTGTAGCGGCCACGCAGCCGTTGTTTCAGCCGACGGAGGGCGTGTTGGGTCCGATAGGAATGTTCGGATCCACGATGGCCATGGCCCCCGCACCGCGCCACCACCGTCGCTACAGGGTTCGCCAGTAGAGACAATTCTTCATTTGCGATCCGCCGCTGTTGCACGGAGCATTGAAGGATAAGAAGCACGGCCCCGCCGTTGTGTGAGTTCAGCCAGGGACGACGGGACCGTGCACGAGCCGCCTCCTGGGGGACGCTGGCCCGATTGAAGCCGCGTAACGAATCGTGTCAGGGCATGGCCCTAGCGAATCTACGACAGGTGCCGTTCTCGGGACATTGCCCCAAGGGCCATTGGCCCAAGGTACATCTCTGAGTTTGGGGTTCTGCCGAATCATCCGCCGGCCAGGCCACCGGACCACGGTGCGGTTTGCCAGCCGCTGGCGCCGCCGAACTGAGAGGCGGTAGCGTAGCTCGTGCTGGCTCGGGCGGATCAAGGTGTCATAGCGACCGCGTCCATGTCTCTTGCTGGACTTTTCAGACAGGGCGTCCGCGATGGTCGAATTCCATTAGTAGGAGCAAAACAGACGCCGTCCGGTTGCTGGCGGAGGTCGCCTTTTGGACCCAAATCGGACACCGCCACGTATTTGTAACTTGCGCTCTAGTCCGACGATTACCTCCCATGCTTTGATGGGTAAGGAGGGGATCATTCGATGCCGGGGGAGTTTTTGACTGGCAAGCGCGTGGAGCCGTGGCGGGTGGTTACTGATCCGACTCGCCAATGGGGTCACCGCGATCGGAGTGGCCGTGGCGGTTGGCATCGGCTTTTTCCTGACGGCGCGGCTTGGTCTTTCTCTGCTGACAGAACCTGACGGCGTGGCGGTGTTCTGGCCGGCCTCCGGCGTTGCCGCGGGCGTCCTGATAGCGATTGGCCCCCGCGCGAAATGGCCAGTGGCAATCGGGGTGGCTGCCGCAACGATTATAGCAAATCTGTTGGGAGACAGGACCTTCGCGAGCCGCTGCCACTTTCGCCTTGTGCAACGCCGGTGAGGCGTTGCTTGCGGCGGGTCTGATCGAGCGCTTGTTTGGTTCGGGGTTCACCCTCGATCGGCTAAGCCAGGTCTTGGGATTGCTGGCGGCCGCGGTCTTTGCGACGGCCATCTCGGGCACCGTTGGAACTGTGGCGTTCAAGCTGTTCCACTTCTCGACAGTGCCGAGCCTCACCATCTGGCAGCATTGGGTCGCATCCGGCGCAATTGGCATCGGCGCGGTTGCTCCGCTGCTGATCGGAATCGGCGCGGCCGTACGCAAGCCGCCGTCACCGAGTGAGACCATGGAAGCTGCCCTGGCGCTGCTGGCTGTAACGTTGCTGACCGCCCTTGCTGCCTATTTGCCGCGCGGAACATGGGTGAGTGTGGTGTCGATCGTTCTCTTGGTCCCGCCGTTACTGTGGCTGGCGGCTCGCTGCCAGCCGGTGTTCGTCGGCGACGGCCGGGTGTCATCATTGCGCTGTCAATCGTGTGGACGACAACCTTTGGCATTGGGCATTACGGCGACCTCAGTCTCCCGATCGTCGATCGGATCGCGACCGCCCAGGCGGGAATCCTGAGGGCTTCGCTCGTTACGCTCGTTCTTGCCGCGCTGTTCGCGGAGCGGCGTCAGCAGCAGGCGCGGCTCGAAGAGGCCCTGGCAGCCGGTGCCGTAATGGCTTTCGAATGGGATGCCCGCACCGGCTTTTCGCATCACAGCGCCAACGCCGCGAAGGTTCTTGGCTACGACCAGCAAGCCCCCTTGACGACCGCCCGCTTTCTCGCGCTGGTCCACCCGGAAGACCGCAGGCACTTCGAGGCACAAGTGCAAGGTGTACGGCCCGACAAACCTTCGTATACAGTCGAGTTTCGCGTATTGCGCCCAGACGCCCAGGAAATGTGGTTCGAGGAAACCGCAACGGCCGAGTTCGACTCTGCCGGGAAATGCCTGCGCATCAAGGGTCTGACCGTCAATATCACGGAACGCAAGCGAGCCGACGAGCACAAGCGCTTGCTGATCGCAGAGCTTGATCACCGCGTCAAGAACGTGCTCGCGCGCGTCAGCGTGGTCGCGATGTACACGCGAGAGGGCAGCGGCACGATCGACGAGTATGTCCGGGCTCTTGATCAGCGTATCCAAAGCATGGCCGTTGCGCATGCGTCATTGAGCCAGGCTAGTTGGCAGGGCGTTCGCGTCGCGGATACCGTCCGCAACCAATTGGCTCCCTATGCGACGAAGGTAAATACGACAACTTGCGGGCCCGACATCAAGCTCACCGCTACGGCGACCGAGGCGCTGGCGATGGTGCTGCACGAACTTGTGACGAACGCCTCCAAATATGGCGCGCTGTCGGTCCCGGAGGGCCAAGTGTCCGTCAGCTGGGAAATCCGAAACAGCGGCGATGCTGCGGCAGTCCTGGCAATCGTATGGCGCGAGAGGGGAGGTCCGCCGGTTTTGACTCCGCCTCAAAGCGGGTACGGAACGAGCCTCATCCGCGATCTCATCCCTCACGAACTCGCTGGCACGGTCGACCTCGCCTTCTTGTCCGAAGGTGTTTCCTGCACAATCGAGATACCACTCAAAACGTCAATGGGCGACGTCGCCTGAGCGAACCGCTCATCGGCGCTCCATCCGGGCAATGATCGGGTACAAGATCGCCAGAATCGTTTCCACGCTCACGGGTTTCTGCAGAACGGCCTCGGCCTTTCCGGGAGATAGAGAAGCGGCCGCGTAACCTGTAACGACGACGACTGGAATGCATTGTTCGTGCAAGCGATCAATAAAGCCGTTGGACCGCTCGCCGTCTCGCAGATTGATGTCGACGATGGCTACATCGGGAATGTGCTCGGTAACCAGGCGCTCGGCGTCCGCGATGGTGGCAGCCGGACCGGCTACATCCGCTCCTAATAAGCGAAGGAGACGTTTCATGGCATTGCCGAGCTGCCAGGAATCTTCAACCAGGAGGATATGCGCGCCCTTCAGTTTCGGCACCCCGGAGGCATTTGAGTGGTCTGCGCTCGATCCAGTCTGGGATCCCAGCGCCTTGGCATCGATTTGTGAGGTTATTTTCATGCTGCCATTTAAGTGGTCGTCGGAACGCCAATCCAGCGCATACGCTTAGCTTTGGTACACTATTCCGGATGCGGCCACCGCTGTGCCAACGAGCATCCATTTGTGAGGGCCAAAACGTCGCGGCTACGACCGCAGGCTGCCAACTCCCCCACCTGTTGGCAAGACCGACGGTGGTTGTATTCTCGATTGAGATGCAGCCGACCTTTAAGCCCCGCCTATGCACAATCGGCACTCGACGCCGGCTCAAAGTGGCTCCTGGCACTTTTGAGACATGCCGATCGACATCGTAGGTCGATGCCTGAAACATCACCCAGATTTATGTCGAGGAGTACACAAGCGGCGCTCCCAAAATCGCTGCTGTTCGCGAAAGCTCAGCTGACGGAAAAAGCACACTATCGTAGCCGACCTGCCGCAGCAGTCGCCCTATACTCCGCAGCATCGCTGGGTCATCATCGACGACAAAAACTGGCTTCTGATTTGACAAGAAAAAACGCTCGGCAAAGCTATGTTTTTATCGAATACGACAGGAAAATAATTCACTCGGAGTACTTGTCAACTACTGAAAGGGGGTCGCCTACCGAACATAGGTGTCGGGGAGGGCGACCCGCGCAGCAAGAGATACAAGTTCGGGCAAGGTCCGAACCTGCAGTTTCTCCATTACCTGCTGTCGGTGGGCCTTGATCGTGCGCTCGGTCCCGCCCAGCGCGCGGGCGATATGCTTGTTGGTATTGCCGACAACGATAAGGTCGAAGACCTGCCGCTGGCGCGGTGTCAACGTTGCGACAAGCGCGCGAATGATGTGCAACTTGCCCTGCTGATCGCGAGCCAGTTCATGCCGTGCGAAAGGCCGCTCGATGGCGCGGAGCAATTCGTCGGATGATACAGGTTTGGTCAGGAAGTCATGCGCGCCCGCCTTGATGGTCCGCACGACAGTCGGAGTATCCGCATGGCCAGTGAGGAAGATGATCGGGTTCGTCGAACCGTTTTCGCTCAGGCGCGCTTGCAATTCTGGACCGCTTAGTCCCGGCATCCGCACGTCGAACGACACGTCGTCGTCAACAATATGGATACGCCCCGGCACAGGTCATTCCCCTACACGGTCTAAACGTATCAGACTGTCGTAATTTGACACGTGACTTAATGGTTTAGGTCAGGCTGGCTTGCTTAGCGCGTCCGGCTATGCAAAAAACTGAAAGCGTCCTGCGTTAGAGCGGACGATGGACAAGTCTGGTTCATCCATCTTCCGTCGGGTGCTGCAGCTGATCCTCGCTGGCGAAATCCGTCGCCCGCGCGTTAGAACAAATTTCGATATTTCCCCTGTTCTTGATACGCATCACGGGACAGGTTTTCCTTGTCTCATAGGACAATGGAGAGAAAGTCGTTGCAGAGCCGGACGTAACGTCCACGTGCTATTAGTCTGATCGCGCCGCGTGAACGCGGACACTCAGTCTCGCGCGAGTCATCATTCGCCCCAGGGAGCGTTCGCCTTTGTTGTTTAAGCAAGGCAAGTTTTCGCCTCGAGGGTTGATGTAGATCACTTCCGTAGCTCGACCCGAACGGACAATTTGAGGACCTTTGATGGGGCGGGTGTGACATGCGTCCGCAAGCTGCTCTTCACGCTGTGCCGATCCGCAAGCACTTGGTATCCATGAGAACAACGGCCCCCGTGCCAAGGACGATTGATCAACTGTTCACAAATGGAGCAATGGCATGAGTTTGGATCCCATAGGAAGTATGCGCCACTTGCGCAGCCAACGCATTGACTGGCTTCTCTCGGTGCTGACTGGAGTACTGGCGTTATTGATTTTTGCTTTCGCTCCATTCCAAGCAACTGGGATTGCGGCCTTGTGCCTGCTTGCCGCCCCGGACCTCACCGCTTAGAGGCTCCAGTCCGCTCCGAGGCTGAAG
Source organism: uncultured Alphaproteobacteria bacterium (assembly GCA_963802535.1). Classification (GTDB taxonomy): domain Bacteria; phylum Pseudomonadota; class Alphaproteobacteria; order Rhizobiales; family Xanthobacteraceae; genus Bradyrhizobium. The sequence continues at coordinate 78,004 of CAWDJI010000007.1, forward strand.
ATGCCACTGGGCTTTAGCTTCAAGCCGACGTTGTCCAGAACGACATCGATCCATGCAGCAAGATTGGGTGCATCGGGCCGCACTGCAATGGCGATCTGGTCCTTCTGCTCGCCGACCAGGCAAAGCTTGAGCTTGATACGAGCCGCGGGGTGGCGGGCGAACAACTGACGCAACTCGATCTCGCCGCCCAGACCGGCAAGCAGTTTGTCGGACTCCAGGGCGTCGTGGAGTTCCCTTTCGGTGTCGAAGACCATCGGATTGATCTTTTTGTCCTGATTGCGCAACGCCTGTTCATAGGCGCCGCCGCGCGTGACGCCGAGACCGCCCGGCCGCGTCGCCAGTGCCGCTGTATCGGCGGGCGTGTTTGGACATGCAACGCTCTCCTGCAACGCACGCACCCGGTTCAACGCAACCGCAATCGACTGCGTGAGGTACGGGCGCGAAAAATGCACCGCTAGGGCACGCTCAACGGTGCGCGTAACCGAAGACACCGCAATGTCCGCTTCGCCGGCCGCGACCTGCGCCACCAGTTCATCGTGGGTCGCGGCGGTTCGCACGAACTGAAGCTTCACTCCCAGGCGCTTCGCTAGGCCGTTGGCCATGGCGACCTCAATGCCGGAGGGCTGACCGTCGCTTCCGGTCACCAGTAGGGGCGGAATGTCCTTGGCGACTAGGCCGACGCGGAGTTCTCCGCGCTCCTGCACCTGGCGGATATCGGGGAAGTTAGAAAGCGCCAACATAGCGGACGGCGCCAGCGGCAATATCGCCAGCGCAAGCGATGCGCTAATCACCCATCTGCGCCATAATCTCGTATTCATACGGATTTCCCCGGCTTGGCTGTGATGACGGTCAGCGCGGCCGTGCCCAGCACGGTGAGCAACGAGACCAACGGCGCTACCGCGGGCTGAGTGGTCGCCAGGACCACGACCGCCAGCGCATCGGGAATCTGCGCGTTCAAAAGGATCGGCGCGAGGATCGGCACCAGCGCCGGTCCTCCTCCGACTGCTGCCGCGCCCGAGATCAGGCACGAAGCCGCGACGATGACGATCGCGACCGTGCCGAGCGAGACGCCGTAGACCTGTGCGAGAAAGAGCACCGTGAAGGTGAACAACAGCACTTGGCCGTGCTGGTTGGCGAGGACGCCAAACGGTGTGACCGTGTCGACGACGCTGCGGTCTACGCCGAACCGTTCTTGTAGGACTTCGATCGCGGAATATAGCGCAGCGAGGGGATTGTCAGTGGCAAAGGCGATGATAAGGGGCTGGCTGAGATCGGACAGCACCCGCCAAGGCGCCTTGCGACATACTATCGAGAGAACCGCCGTCAGCCCGGCTACCGCCACCAGTCCCGCAAGGTAGAAATAGCCAACGTAGCGCGCCAGCGCTCCCAACAGCTCCCGATCGGCCTCCGCCACGTGAGCCGCGCCAAGAGCGAAGAGCCCGAATGGCAGCGGGATCAGCACCCAGTGGAAGATGGTCGCAAATGCCTCGTTGAGTGCGTTCAGCACCCGTAGCGCATCGTCAGCACCGGGGGACTTGACGACGCCGAGTGCGAGCCCAAGCAGAACGCAGAAAAAAACGATGCTGATGAACTGTCCCCCGGACAGCGCTGCGAAGATATTGGGCGGCACCATACCCTGTAGGAACGTCATGATTGCGCCGCTGGATCCGACCGCCGGCTCGCTGGCGAGTTTCTCGCCGAGCGCCGCGGCGGCGCCTGCGCCCAGGCTTTTGCCCGGGCTGAGACCGACGCAGACCAGCACCGTCGCCGCGCTTGGTATCAGCAGCAGCAACGCATACGCCAAAACCATACGCGGAAACAGCGCGCGGGTCGTTGCGTTGCGCAACATCTGTCCGATGCCCCACGTGAGCGCCGTCACGAGAATGGGCAACATGCTCATCGAAAGCAGGGCGACGTAGAGTTTCGCGAATGGCACCAGCGCATGGGCTGGTCCGGGCAGAAAGAATCCGAACAGCAGGCCGCAGACGACCCCTGCGATGATGGTCGCCGGATGCGTGACAATCCTCAGGACTTGACGCAGCATCGATTGCCTTTGGCGCATGGTCGCGGGGGAGCAACGAAGCACCCTGCGACGCTGTTCAGAACAGATAAAGGCCGCCGATTAGCAGGCCGGCAGAAAAGCACCAAAGCTATTGATGTGGATCAATCTATAACTAACGCGGCCGCCGCTGGTGACGGGGCAGTATCGCTCCTGGAAAATCGGAACCCAGGTGCACACGACCACGACGATGGGACCGATAGCTCGGCGCATTCCGGGGAGTAGGGTATGAGCCAACCTGCTATTGCTGCCTCCAGGCCGATAGCGCTTATGCGGCGGGCCGCCAACTGGTGGGTCGCACAGGTGAAACATGCGCTTCCGCCTACGATCTTCTTCTTCGTCGGTTTCAATCTGATACTCTGGACCAAGCGCCTCATCCTGCAGGAGCACGGGATCGAGTTCAGTGGCTTTTTCACGGCGCTGGTCGCAGCACTGCTAATTGGAAAAGCCGTTTTGGTAACTGACAATTTGCCCTTTATGCGCCGTTTCGACGGTGCGCCATTGATCCAGCCCATTTTGTTCAAGAGCGCGATTTATTGGCTATGCGTGCTGGTTGTGCGTTCTGTCGAGGAACTTGGGCACTTCGTCGCTGCGGGCGGGGCAGTCACCGACTTCGGGGCACATTTCGTGGATCAATTTCCGTTGGCGCGTTTTTTGTCAATTCAGATATGGCTGATGGTTCTGTTCCTCGCCTACGTCACGATACATGAACTTAACGCACTCTTCGGAGACGGTGAACTGTATCGCCTGTTTTTTCGCTGGCGCTCTTCGGAGGCGAAACTTACCCGTCGTCAACGCATTCGTCTGCTCACACGGCTCAATCGGCTCACCGAAGCAAATCCAATCGAGGCGTTTAGCGACCGGACATCACCCGTGCACACGGAGCTTGTCGCCATACTCCGCGAACTCGCTTCGCCAACTACCGCGTCGTCGACACAGGTTTGATCGCAGCGCGTTCCTTCGAATCGTGACCCGATCTCCAAGTAAAATGACCTGCATCCGCCGATGCAGGGGCTTCGATGCCGAGTAAGACCCGGCAGCATATACGTAATCCGATACTCGGCCATGCGACCGCTTCTGATGAAGCGACTATTCGCCAATGTTTCTTGCCTTGGTGTCCTTCCGCTCCCTCTTACTGGCAAGGAGGCAGCGCGGCCGGTCGTCCGATTAACGGACCTGCGCCGGACGAAAAAGACCGTTCGTGGCCGGAAGGACGGCATGAAGTGCGACCACATTGACCTGCATCAATGGAGTGCCGGGGTTCATGAAGAGATTGGACGATATCAAATCTTTCGAGCCGGCGTTGACTTGATTGCGCTGCAACGATCAGGATGTCATGAAGAAATGGAGCAGGGTGTTAATAGCTGTCGTGTTGCTTTCACTGCTAGCAGCAGTCGGTCGTTCCAGTGACGCTGGAACCGACCTGGCGACAGAGCAGCGTTTCAAGTCCCGCACTGAGGTTCGGCGGCAGGGTGCGGTGACCGTTCGCGCGGCGGTGCTGACCGACGACGAGAGTGAGCGATATTTCGGCGCATCGTTGGCTGACCATGGCATCCAGGTCGTTTGGCTGAATGTAGACAACGGCAGCGATCTTCCGCTTCGTTTTCTCCCGATTGTCACGGACCCGAACTATTTCTCGGCTCCGGAAGTCGAGCGCTTGCTGCGCATTTGGTGGCGCGGCGGTACCAATGCCTCGATTGCATCGGTGTTAGCGCAATCCCCGATGTCTGATGTGATCCGACAAAAGCGAAGCGCTACCGGTTTCGTCTTCACGCACCGTGAAGGTGGGCTAAAACTGTTTGAAGTTGGCTTCGAGACCGATAGACAGGTGGTCCGGTTCAGATTCGTTCTGCCGGTGGGCGGCTCCTCGTATGCGATAGAAAAAGTCGACTTTGGAAGCATTTATCCGCCAGGTGCAGTCGAAGCCGTTGATCTCGCGGCACTCCGCGAAAAGTTGGAGCAGTTGGGTTGTTGTACTACCAATAAGGCGGGTAACACCAACGGGGATCCGCTCAATATTGTAGTCGTCGGGCGCGGTATTGACGCACTATTTGCCTTCATCGAGCGCGGCTGGAGGCTTGACGAGCCGTTCGATCTCCACAGCACTTACCGCACGATACGCGCCTTCTTGTTTGGCAGCGAATATCTCAACGCACCGGTTAGCCCGCTGTATGTTTTTGGGCGTCAACAGGATGTCTCACTGCAGAAGGCGCGCGACACCGTCAGCCAACGTAATCATCTGCGACTATGGCTGGCGCCCTTCGAGATTGAAGGGCTTCAGGTGTGGGTTGGCCAGATCAGTCGCGACATCGGCATTAAGCTGACCACGCAATCGTGGTATCTGACGACCCATGTTATCAGCCCGGACGTGGATCAGGACCGCTTCTATCTGATGCAGGATTTGATCTTGTCGCGAGCAGTTTCACGCTTTGGCTTCATAGGTGGCGTGGGCGTATCGTCCATGCCCAATCCAAGAGTAAATCTAACCGGCGAACCTTATTTCACCGATGGTCTGCGGCTGGTGTTGTTTCTTAATGGGCAGCAACGAGCCCTCGACCAGATCGAGTTTCTAGATTGGGAGCGCGTTTCCCAATAAGCGGGCCGTCGTCGCTAAGAAGCGCTCATTAATCAATCTTGTCGGCTGCTCCCCAGCGCGCGCCCTAGTCGCTCTAGCTCAAGAGTTGAACAAAAAAGCGCGAAAAGCGATGCAACCAGTTGCAATCCGCGATGCAACATCAGCCAACTATCGGCGTCTCGATCGATCTCCGGTAGATGTCTGAAGAAGACAACGGCGAACAGGGAGCCACCAAAAATAAACGTGAGCCGCCCTATAAATAAAAAGAAATGGCTCAAGATCATATTCGAGGCTTGATCGGGGATTGGAACGCATTGAAGGCGATACCAATACGCGGCTTGCATTGCGATCACGATGAAGATTGTCGCAGGATTATGGTACGGCGTGTATGGAAGCTGTTCACCTGGACGGGCCACCAATTGCCTAAATTCAGGCAAACCGTTCAAAACAATAAAGAGTACCCCTGTTAGCTGGACCGTCAGAAGAAGCAAATAAACAGTTCCTTGTTTCGGTTTCGGCGGGAGTTCAAGCATCAAAGAAAACCCCGCAGTCGGGAAACTCAACAAGAGTCACTATGCGAGCATCAGATGCTTTTCCCGACTCTGCCCTTGACATGAATCAAGCCTCTCGGCGGAAATTGGCGACGGTTAGAGCTTCGGAGGCCGCCTTCTGAAGGCATGATTGGGATCTACGCGGTATTTCGATGCATTAGAGCGCAGTCGATTCTCAGTTTCCCGATTGCTGCTACGGCGGAATGTTTTGGTATGGAACCCTCTGGCAGCGACACGACCGTTAGCGCTAAGCGCCAACGAACACAGACGCCGTCAGCTTCTGGGTGCGGCATAAATGGTTAATCCGTTTCGCGGGACGGTCTGCGAGATTGGCGCTATGACAGAAAGCACTTCTCGGCCGTGGGCTACCCGTTATGACACCGCATGAAAAATCGCCCGACCGCGCTGCGAGCATAGCGCGGTCTCGACGGGCAGCTGTCCTGTGCATGGCAGCTGCGGTTGCCTGCTTTATGGTCAGCCTGTACCTCTGGAGCAATTCGATTGGGGAGTTGGATTTATCGGCGCTTAAGCCAGCCGCAACTGATCCCGCCAGGTGACATAGTTCAATTGAACGTTTGCGCCGCACCCTACGGGTCGACGACAGAGATGGTGCATCTCGGGCAGCGTCTCTTGGTGATCGGTCACGTGTAGCGAGCGATGGAGCCAGCTCGTCAAAGGCGCGCCGCGGCGGTATGTTTGCCAACTTCGACAAAGGGACTAATAGCCATGGACTAGAATGGCGTATAAAGCATTTTGCACTCAGGTCCGTGCTCATTCCCAAGGCGGTTTGCGTGTGAGACATTCGCGCAAGAGGCGATCCATCGCCAGCTGGGTCTCATTCTCAAGTTGGGACGGTGCGGAGTCGGCGCGTGTGCCGGCTCGCCACCCTTTCACGCGTGAGAACTTTCGCTCATTTTTGGCCGTGATTGACTGCTCGTAGCCGCAACTTCGGAGCGAAGCGTCGTAAGACATGAGTTTGTCTCCAAACAAAATGTGCTGCTACGAAAGACCGGATCGAAGGTGCTACAGGCACATGGTCCTCGCAATTGGATCAAAGGACATTGTTCTTGAGGACACTGTTCTAACGGCCCGCTGGGATGCTCTGGTTGTCGAGAGAGCCAATCCGCTCGCGGTCCGTAGGCTCCTGGACATTCGCTTCAGAAAGGGTGGAGCTACGATGGAGGGCAAGCATCGATGAGCGTCGGATTGATCGCCCTTCTTGACGATCTTGCGGCGATCGCAAAGGTGGCGGCAGCTTCGCTCGACGATGTCGCGGGCCAGGCAGCGAAGGCTGGGGCCAAGGCGGCAGGCGTCGTCATCGACGATGCCGCGGTTACGCCGGGTTACGTGATCGGATTTGCTGCCAAGCGTGAACTGCCGATCATCGGCAGGATCGCGGCGGGATCGCTTCGCAACAAGCTCCTGATCCTGTTGCCTGTTGCCTTGGCCCTTAGCTACTTCCTCCCCTGGGCGATTACGCCGCTTCTCATTCCGGCATTGGGTTGGAATTAGGTGTGGCGCGTTCTCCGGGAACATGAAGGTATCGCTTCAGGCGGCGAGGTCAATTGGCTGATCGATGGGTTTTGTGGCGAGCGTCTGCCATCCATCGACCTTGCGCATGTTGATCTGTCCAGAGGCGAGCAATGCCCAGAACAACATGGCGGCGGTGTCTGCTGATGGCAGCACAGTCTGCGTCTTGATCCTTCGCTTGAACTCTTCGTGCAGCCGCTCGATTGCATTGGTGGTGCGCACGCTGCGCCATTGGCTCGGCGGCAGGCGCGTGAAGGTAAACAAGCGTTCTCCTGCTTCCTCCAGGCTGTCGGCGACGGCGCGATGCTTAAGCCTCCATTTGCGGATGAAGGCCTTGCGGCGCGCCTCGATCTCCTCAGGCGTCGTCGCGTAGATCATGTCGTTGTAATCCGCAGTGATCTCGTCATGCAGCCGCTCAGGGGCATGTGCGAACAGGTTCCTGTGCTTATGGACCGTGCAGCGCTGGACCGGCACGCCGTCCCAGACGGCGGCGATGGCCTTGTCGAGCCCCGGCGCGCCATCGACAATGAGGAACTCGGGACGCCTGAGCCCGCGCTTGATGAGACCGTCGAGGACAGTGCGCCAGGCCTCGGCGCCCTCGCCGCCCATGCTCTTGATCGCGAGCAGCACCTTCTGGCCGTCCTCGCGCACGCCGAGCACGACCAGCAACGAGATCGAGGTCGCCTTGCGGTCGAGCCGCACGCGCACCACGGTGCCGTCCAGGATCAGGCGCACGACCGGCTCCCCGGCCAGCGACCGGGTGTTCCAGGCATCCCAGTCGCTCTTCACCTTGCGCCACGTCCGGCTCACCGTGTCCTTGCCAACCGTCCCGCCGAACAGGGCCGCCAGCGCGCGGCGCACCCGGCGAGTATTGGTGCCGGCCAGATACGTGCTCGCGATCAGCGCGTCGGCGGCAAGCGTACGCCGCTGATAGGCCCGCAGCGCCTGGCTCTTCCATTCAGCGGTTTTGCCCTCGGGAGTGGTCAGCCGGGCGCGCGGCACCGCGATATCGATCGGCCCGAACGTGCCGGTCAGCGACCGCGTTCGGCTACCGTGGCGGTGGCCTGTAACGCCGCTTCCTTCTTCATTGCCCGCCATCCGGCTTCGTCCGTAACGCGGTCGTGCCAGCGAAGAATCCAGTTCGGCGCGAAGCAGCTCTTCAATGAACTGACGCGATCGAGCCCGCACTTCGGCCTCAAGCGGATCAAACCAGTTGTCGAAAAGATCCCCGGCCATATCGGCCGCTGGATGCATAGAATCAGGCTGCGTGGTACTGCTTGTCATGGCGTGGTCTCCAGTCCGACGCTTCAACGCCGGATGATTCGAGGTTGATCACCCCGGAGACTACGCCACACTCAATTCCTACCAACCCCGCGAGATTGGCGGTGCCTTTCTCTGTTACGAAGGCGCAGAGAAAGTGTTTGAAGCCGTCATGCCACACCCAGCACGTCAGCATGGGGTCCAGCCCCGTACCGTCGCGTTGAACCCGAAGACAGTCGAGGATGAGAAAGTCGCAAGTGCCATCAGGACCGACTTTATCCTTTCGGCAGAGATCATGGCGATCGCATTGGCGGCGCTTCCGGCGGGAAGCATCTTGACGCAGGCCTGTGTTCTGGCACTCGTTGGGACCGGTATTACCGTTGCCGTATATGGCGTCGTGGCGCTGATCGTGAAAGCCGACGATTTCGGTGTGGCGCTTACCAGCAACAGCCACGCCTCGGTCCTGGCCGGTATGGGCCGGGCGTTCGGACGCGCCCTCGTGCGCGGGATGCCCGTGTTCCTTACAATTCTCAGTGCCGTCGGCACCGCCGCCATGATCTGGGTTGGCGGTGGCATCGTCTTGCATGGCTTGGAACTATACGGCCCGTCTTCAATCAGCTCGACAGTTCATGCCGCCGCCGAAATCGCGTCCCACGCGTTGCCGTCAGCCGCTGGAGCGCTCAAATGGATCGTTGAGGCCGCAATCTCAGGTGTCGTTGGATTATTGATTGGCGCGGCGACAATCCTGGTCGTAGGATTTGTCCTTACGCCGGCGTGGAACGGGTTGAATCACATTCTGCGGGGTCGTCAGAAATGAACTGATGCGCCTCGCGAATCGGCCAAGATCGACTTCGGCAACGGTTTCGAGGTGGTTCATCGCGTCCGACAAGCGGCTGCGTTGACTTAAATCAATGTCCAAGTCCGGGACCAGGTACACACGTAAAGCACCATTCATGCGGCGATCCATCAACGTGTTTGAAGCTGAATTGAGCTAACTCATTGCCGGCTACAGTTGTCGCGCGACGTTGGCCTGCGAAACTGTGGGATTGCGCACATGCCCAAGCTCGAAGATTTCTTTCGACTGAGTGCGAGCCGAGCCGAACTCGCGAGACTCAACAATTTCAGTGCAATCCGTTTCTCGCGTGCCGAGCGGGTGGCGAACGGTAAAGCCCTTCGCGGCAATGTACCGCGCTCATCCCATGCGGAATTCCGGCGTGCGCGGGGGCGACCCGACCCGGTTTCGGTCCTTGAAGCCCAGAATGCTACCCGCATCAAGGAACTCGTGCCGGTGCGGATGGCACGTATGCTGACTTCGCCGTTCGCCTTTCTGCGGGGTAGTGCCGGTATTATGGCGGCCGATCTCGCAAATTCCCCGCGTACCAATCTTGAGGTGATGGCCTGCGGCGATATGCATCTGATGAATTTCGGTCTGTTCGCGTCAGCGGAGCGCAATCTTGTTTTCGCCATCAATGATTTTGACGAGGTTCTTCCCGGACCATGGGAATGGGACCTCAAGCGGCTAGCCGCGAGCGCTGCGGTTGCGGCGTTGTTTCTCGGCGGCGACCGGACTGATGCCGAGCAGGCAGCGCGTGCGGTGGTCGAAGCCTATGTCAGGAGGATTCGCGGTTATGCCAAGATGGATTTTCTGGAAGTGTGGTACGACCTGATAGACGAGCGAACGATCCTCGCGGCGGCCCCGCCGCGTCTGCGGAAGCTCGCCCAGACCACTTTCGCCAAGGCCCGCGCCCGGGGCCATATTCGAGCGCTGGATCGGCTGACAGAAGAGGTCAACGGCGAACATCGCATCGTAGAGGATGTGCCGCTGATCGTTCGCGCCAAGCATCTCCCGGACGGTACGCCGATGACAGAAGCGCTGGAGACCATGTTGCGATCCTATCTGGCATCCCTGCCAGAGGATCGCAGGCGACTGTTGTCCCGTTACCGGATCATCGATGTCGCGCGCAAGGTCGTTGGTGTGGGCAGTGTTGGCACCAGTTGCTGGGTTGTGTTGCTCGAGGAGCAGGGAGCCGGGAGTCCGCTCTTCCTGCAAATCAAGGAAGCGCGTGAATCAGTGCTGGCGCATTATCTCGACAGCAAAGGATCAATCAAGCAGCAAGGGCGGCGCGTCGTAATCGGGCAGCGAATGATCCAGGGGTCCCCGGACATCTTCCTTGGCTGGGGGCCGGTCGGCTCGGTCAACGGAATTCGGCAGCACTACTACGTCCGACAACTTGCCGACATGAAAGGCGGCTTGAATTTGAAGGAAGGCGATCGCGAGGCACTTGACGGCCTCTCGCGGTATTGTGGTCTGTGCGGTTGGGCGCTCGCGCTTGCTCACGCAAAGTCGGGCGACGCCGCAATGATTTCAGGCTATTGCGGCACAGGAGACGCGCTCCCGGATGCCATCGGAAAATTTTCGTTGAGCTATCTTGAGCAGACCGAGCGCGACCACGGCGCCCTTGAGGCGGCGGCCCGACGCGGCAGAATCCGAGTGGCCGGAGAGGCTTGAACGCATCGGCAGCGCTTTGCAGGTGTGCGCCGCATTCGGACAGGCGACCATACGCAGGAACGTTCCGGCTTCGCTTGCGAGGATAGATGATGTCGAGGCTCAATTTTCCGGAACTAGGTCATCAGCGCGCTGTTGGCGGCTCGCCACTGTCGACATTGATTTGGCTTGCCCAGACAATCACCGGACGTGCCACCGGCACCCAACATCACTATCCGCACACGGTTTCGAAGGCGTTCGAGAATTTCGCGTCGACCAGGCTGGGGCAGTTCTTTGGTGCGGCCGCCGATGTGCATCCGGGCATGTCCGGCTTCAGCCTGTTGAGCCACGGGCGCGAGGCCTTCATCGTCCGTCTGGCGCTGGCTGACCTCGCCGAGCGCAGCCTCGACATGCAGTATTACATGTGGGACGGCGATACGACCGGTCGGATCGTCGTCGACCACGTGATGAGGGCCGCCGACCGCGGGGTCAGGGTACGGCTCCTCGTCGACGATCCCTTCTACAAGGACAGCGATTCCGTCAAAGCTTGCCTCGATGCTCACCCCAACGTTGAAATCCGTCTGTTCAATCCGCTTACAAACCGGCGCTGGTCAATTCTCGACTTCATTTTCGATTTTCGCCGGGTCAATCGCCGCATGCACAACAAGCTGATGGTTGCCGACAATGCCGCTGCAATTGTCGGCGGCCGCAATATCGGTGACATTTATTATGGCGTGAACACAATCGCCAATTACCGCGATCTGGATGTGTTGGCGGTTGGGCCTGTCGTCCGCGATCTATCGGGGGTATTCGACCAATACTGGAACAGCGCCTCAACCGTGCCAATCGCGGCGATCGTCGATCGTGCGCATGGTGCATCCGATCTCGAAGGTATCCTGGTTCGTTTGCGTGAGGCGATCGCCGCGGCTGACTATCCTTATCCCATCGACCAGGATCTGGACGAGTTGGTGGTCCAGAGCGCCGAACTTCGCGACAATCTCGTATGGGCGCGCGGGCGTATCGTTGCCGACGACCCAGCAGCCATCGCCAGCGGCAAGGAGAGCGATGACGTCATCGAATTCATTCGCGGGCGGATCGCCGGGCTGAAAGAGGAGGTTCTTGTCGAGTCGCCGTACTTCGTATTGCCCGCCGGCGCTCAGGCCACCGTCAAGGCGCTGTGCGAGCGCAACGTCCGAGTACGCGTACTGACCAACTCGCTGGCTTCCAACGACATGCTGCCGGCGCATTCAGGTTATGCCAAGACGCGGAGGCGCCTGCTCGAGAACGGCATGGAGCTGTACGAGCTGCGCCCGGATACCGACGCCTTTCGGCCGGGATGGTCGTTCCTTTCCGGTCGATCGCCAGTCGCCCTGCACACCAAAGCGATGGCCTTCGACGGTGAAGCCGTGTTCATCGGCAGTTTCAACCTCGACCCGCGCTCTGCCGTGATCAACACTGAAGCCGGGCTCTATATCGAAAGCCCGGAGCTTGCCAAAAAGCTGAAGGCCTATATGGCGACCGGCGTCGTGCCGGCGAACAGCTACCGCGTCCGCCTCGACCCGAACGGCCAGATCGTCTGGGAGACGATGAAGGACGGCAAAAGAGTGCGCTACCGGAACGAGCCCGAAACCGCCTTTCGACGGCGGTTGGTCGCTGACCTGTTGAAGTTGCTACCCATAGACTCACAACTATGATTGTGACTGTCGTTTTTGCGAAGAATTTTTCGCGTTTGATGCAAGGCTGTGTGGTGCGAACATGACTTGGCCTTTTTCGAGCAAGGGGGCTTTGTGTCAATTTTTCGGTAATCGCTAATCTGTGGGCTGTCGAATGGCTGTCTCACTCCGGCTTGATTGGATCGTCCCTGACACAAAACTTGGCGAAAGCGCCAAGCTGTAAAAATCAGTTAATTCAATGCTCTGTCATTTGTCTTCTCAGTGTTGCCAATAAGTCACGCGATGAAATGCCTGCGAGAACTAAAGCGGGATGGGGTTAGTTGAAATCTGATTTGGGATTCCCAAATCAGCGTGTTCTTCGATTGACCATGCGTGGCTGGGCAGGAGGCCAGCATGGACGGGCAAGCCTTGACGTCGTGCTGGAGTCTTCGGAGAGACGGGTGGTGGCGGCTATTGAAGGCGGGTATGTCCCGCGAATATTCGGGCAGCCGAGAGCAGTTTGGGGTCGCGATCAGCGACGGCGATCGGCTGGACTGCAGACGTCTACGATGAGACGCCGGGAGCGTCGCGCAGGGCAGATGGGCGGTCACAAGCCGAAGGCGATTGTCGGGTGAACATGCGGTTTGGCGATCGCAGCGGAGTCGCCAGAAGTGACGGACTTCAGCGCCCTGCGCGAGCGCTCGTGGTGCCGAACTTGCCCGGCGCGGTCTGAAGGTCGACTGCCATGTCGGTGTAGGATCTCGTGCGATGCCGAGAAGCCGCTCAGCTTCGACAACCGAGCGTGGCGGCTGGCGAACGCGACGCGGCGCCGACGTGGCGCGGCGGCGCGTTCGACTGGACAAGTATCAGATCGTCGAAGCTGAGCGGCTTGTCGGCATCGACGAGACCTGGACCCGGACGAGACATGGCGCCCTTGCGGGGATGGGCGCCGCGCGGGCACAGGCTACCCACCAGAGGTTCCTGCAGCAGGCCGCTGGAAGACCATGACCTTCCTGGCGGCTTTGCGCAGCGATCGGATCGATGCGCGTGGTTCATCGAGGTGCGCCGATCGATGGCGAGAGCTGTCGGATCTGTGTGGCCGAGGTCCTTCTGCCGAGACGCTGCAGTCCCGGCGATATCGTCGTGCTGGACAATCTGGGCAGCCACAAAAGCAAAGCCGTGCGTCAGCTCGATCCGCTGCGTCGGAGCCAAACTATTCTTCCTGCCACAATATTCGCCAGACCTGAACCCGATTGCGACAGGTCTTTGCCGAGCTCAAGACATCTGCTCCGAAAGGCCGCCGCACGAACCGTCGATGCGGTCTGCGCCGCCAGCGGCGAACTCCTTCACGCCTTCACATCCGAAGAATGCGCGAATTATTTCCAAAACTCAGGTTATCGAAGCTAATTTCATCGCGCTACTAGGGTCTCAAATATTGATTGCGGACCGAATTTGCCGATCCGCAGCAGAACGAAGCAAGTCTGGAGACGAACAGGATGAAAAAGTTTTTGCTCGGCGCGTTGAGCCTCGTTGTTATGGCCGCTCCGGCCTCGGCTGCTGATATGGCGGTGAAGGCGGCGCCGGTTGCCTACGTTTCCCCGATGTACAACTGGTCCGGTTTCTATATCGGCGCCAATGGCGGTTGGGGATCGAGCCGCAATTGCTGGGGCATCGTCCCTGTGGCTGGCGTGACGCTCGCGGACGGCTGCGCGAGTCGATCGGGCGGCGTGCTCGGCGGCCAGGTGGGCTACCGCTGGCAATCCGGAGGGTGGGTCTTCGGTCTGGAAGGCCAGGGCGACTGGGCGGATTTGAGCGGATCCCGTGTCAGCCTCAACTTTCCGGCGTTCCGAACCGGCGTCAGGGTCGACGCCCTGGGCCTGATTACCGGCCAGATCGGTTATGCCTGGAATGCCTCGCTGTTCTATCTGAAAGGCGGCGCCGCGACCGTAAGGAACCGCTATGACGTGTGGACCAACCCGGGCGGGGTCCTTGCGGCCACGGCAAGTTCTAATAAATGGGGTGGTGCCTTGGGTGTCGGCTGGGAATACGGCTTTGCGCCGAACTGGTCGTTCGGTATCGAATACGATCGGCTCTTCATGGGTGACGCGAACAATTCCTTCTCGGTCGTGAATCCGCTGGTCGCCGGCGCAGCCAACCGCATCGGCCAGGACGTGGACATTCTCACCCTTCGCGTGAACTACCGCTTCGGCGGCTACGGCAGCCCGGTCGTCGCGAAATACTGACCCCGTCCTGCTACCACTTCTTCAATAAAAACAGGCCGGCAGAAATGCCGGCCTCTCTGTTTCGAGAAAATGTGCCGGAAATATCCCTGACGCTCCTACCGCACCATGAGGCCGCGCAGCATTGTACCGCAGCATCGCACATTATCGAGCGACAATATCTCAGCGAGGATTAAGCTTGGCGGGATCAAGCCGGCGGATACGCCGGCGAGCGGAGTTTTTTCACGTACCCTCATCCCCGTGAACTGTTTCGGCCGCAGCTGAAGGTTATAATTGGCAAAGACCGCATTTCGGCAAGACTGACGAGGAGAACGATAATGCCGCTATCGTCGGGACAGCTGGTTGAATATGACGATGCTCGCAGGATATTCATGTTCACGATGCGGAACCGCGATGAAACTGTTCAGTGTGAAATCAGCAGTTCAGCGGTGGACGATCTTGCGGGCAGGAGCAGCATCGGTCCGGATGCTCGTAAGGCCCAATTCTTGGCTGTTCGCCATGAAATTGAGCGTGCCGCGTCGGCGGTCTTCGACAGTCGGCCTGATGATGATCAAGGTGGGGTCGTCCGCATCTTCGCCAAGCACCTGGAACGCCAGCGCCAGTCACGACACGCCGACGGCCACAGATGACTTCCTTCCAGTTAATGCATAGCCGCCCGTCGGCGACGGAGCACGGGTGAAGCGGCGGAAAAAATGGCCGCTAACTTCCCGTATGTGATCGGTGACGGCTGAGGGCCTTATCGCGATCTGGGAGACGTGATCACTCAGGCGCTTCACCCTTCTTCGCGTTCGCGGCCTACCGCATCGCTCGCTGGGTTTCACGGTAGTGTCGGCTTGTGTGGCTTGCCCAAGGCATAGCGTGCGTTGACATATGTCAATCCAGTGTGCCGTTCTTTATCGTTCACCATATAGAGCCGGTTGGTCTAGGCACACTCACCTAGTCCGAGTGAGTGAGGGCATTCGCAATGTTTTTAGGAACTGACCGATGATGAAGAGTGTCGTGGTAATTGGCGCCGTAGTACTTCTCTCCGCACCGGTCGCGATTGCAAAGGAGTGGTCGATTGGAGCCTGTGCTGCCGATATCAAGGCAAAATGTGCTGAAGTTAAGCCCGGCGGGGGCCGCATTAAAGACTGCGTGAAAACACACGCCGCAGAATTTTCTGACGCTTGTAAGGCGAGGCTTGCGCGGGTCGCCGAGATCAGCAAAGCCTGCACTACGGATGTAAAGGAAAGTTGTCCCGGCAAGGAACGAAGTTGCATCCTGAAAAGTATCGGCAACGTCAAAGAGCAATGCAAGGAGGCGCTCGGGCAGTCGGTGGCCGGGACAAAATAGAAGCCCACACGAGCGCCCGACCTACTCCATCACCCGCTCTTTGCAGGAGGCTTTCAGTTCTTTGCATGGCCGTCGCGTATCCGAAGCGAGCAATGGCTATTTATCGCCTTGTAAGAAATACTCCATTGGGAGAGAAACCGGTCATCTGATTCCGGCTTCTGAATTAACCCTGCGCGCTCTTGGTCTGGATCGCAACGATCCCTGGACCCTGATGATCGCAAAGAAGGTTTTAGAGATTGGAGAAATCGGCCTCAAAGACCAGCCGAAATATCAAAGCGCGCAGTGAAGTCGCTCGGGTTCAACTAGGCGATACGACCTGATGCGCAGCTTCTAACGGCACCCTGGCTGAGCTTTCATTTCCTCAGGCCGAACCAACCGCACCGGCGCGGTCGAGGCGGTGGTGACCTTCGATCAGCGTATGGTCTTCCGATGCCGTCTTGATGCCATGCACCAATCTTAGTGGCAGTCCAGCGGTAACTTTGATTTGGGCAAAGCGAGAGTGTGACGACCTATGCATAAACGCTATAAAAGCCTGTCATCGGCGACAAAGACTTCTTTCGATGGTGCCCATCGTGAGCAGTTCCGGTGCCTGGCCGGCTTCAAGCTACACCGGAATTTCCACTGACGGAATTGACTACCTTCTCGGCAGATGGGGATTGAGGGTACCGGAGGTAACGACCAGTCCACGATCCAACTTTTCTCGCGCGAAATTCCTCGCTTCCGCTTCAGTTCTAAACGTTTTGGACAGGCGAGGGTTTCGCCGTTGCATCACCGTGCCGCTCCTTGGCACTTCAAAAGTAACATACCAAGTCTGGTTCATCCCTGATCCATCCGTCGCCTGCCCTTGTCACATTGACCTGTCCTGAAATTCGCCGCTTGCGCGCAATAAGGCAGAGCAAGCGTTGATATTTCTCTTGGTCTTGGTGCGCCTCACGGGACGAAGTTTCCATTGTCCTACACGACAATAACGACGCAAAAATAGCTCCGGGATGGTCCATTATACCACGTCTGGGTGAAACATGAGACAAACACTCTTCGCGCTGGTTATGTTGCCGCCGCTTGCATCTGTCACTCACGCGAGACCTATTGACTGGCAGGCCGAATTGGATCGCTGTCGCGCGTTGCGGGAGCAAATGGAGCCGCTGCTGCTAGTAGGCCAAGGCATATCCGCCGTCGCGCGCTCGGGGGCTTCGGTTCGTCGCTGTGCCTGGATTGAGCGGCGCGCGCTGAAACGGGGCGCACTTTAAACGGCCCACTGGCCGGTGCTGACTATGGCTACGCGGCACAAACATGCGCCGCGTTGCACAAGTGCAAGCCAATTTGGGTCCCATGCTCTTGGGTTGTTTTATGCTATCGCGCGATCAGCTGACACGGAGGGCGCCAGTGCCTACCTCATCTGCGGTACGTAAAATCCCGGTGCCGCTGTGGGCATGGCTGCTCCAACTAACGGGGTCGTGAGGTCACCTTCATTTTATCGGATGTTAATGTGGCGCGCCAAAGAGGGGCAGATGCCGGGGCTTGTGCATATCGTTGACGACGACGCGCCGTTCGCTACAGCAATGGAGCGTCGATTGAAGCAAGCTGGTTACGACGTTGCCGTGTATGCGACAGCGCAACAGTTGCTGGATCGCCCGCCGAGCGAAGTCATTCCGTCCTGCATCCTTCTCGACGTGCAATTCCCTGACTTGAACGGTCCGGCGCTGCAAAAGAGGTTAAGCGAACTCGGCTCGACATTGCCGATCATATTTCTCACTGGGTACTCCGACATCCCCGTCACGGTGCGCGCTATGAAGGCAGGCGCAGAGGACTTTTTTACTAAACCGGTAGCATCCTTCGATTTGCTTACAGCAATCGATCGTGCGCTTGCACGTCACCAAACCAAACGCGAGCAACAGGCCAAACTCAGTGTCATGCAAGCTCTGCTCGCAGGCTTGATGCCGCGCGAGCGTCAGGTCTTTCAACTCATCGTCGGCGGCAGAAACACCAACAGGCAGATAGGCGTCCTTTTGGGAGCGACCGAGCGCACTATCAAAGCCCACCGGCAGAAGGTGATGGTGAAAATGGAAGTTCGAACCTTGGCGGAACTTGTCTCGCTTGCCGAGCGGCTTGGTGTCCTAGGCGACCCATCTATGGCCAGCTGACGCCCTGACAATTCGCCGCGGTTCTACTGTTGGCCCTCGGTACAATGGCATACCGAGCGGTGGGGGTGTACACTCCTCGGTGTGGCGGGTCAGTTTGACTGTTCGGATAGTTCAGTCATGGCGACAAGCGGGCATTGGCCCTCCTGGCCAGGGAAGAATTTTGGAAAAAAAGAATGTCGTCCTTGTCGTCGATGACGACGCAGCAATGCTCCGGAGTGTAGCCCGATTGCTGCGACAGTTCGGCTACAACAGCTTACTGTTTTCTTCAGCGGAGGCTTTCGCAGACCACCGTGATTTCGACGAGGCGGTTTGCGTCCTTCTCGACATTAACTTAGGCAATGTTTCAGGCATCGAACTGCGCCGCAGCCTCAACGCGGCCGGCAATTCAGTGCCGGTCATCTACATGACCGGAAATGATAGCCCCTCCGTTCGCGAGGCGGCAGATCAATCCGGATGCCTCGCCTATCTTACAAAGCCGTTCTCCGCGAAGTCTCTGAGAGAGTTGCTAGAGGAAGCCTCCGCAGCCTGATGTCAAAGCCACGGCCGCCTTCAGGCAGCTCTATTCCCGAGAGCGGCGGTTTGCTAGTGGTGCGCAGGAGGTCGAACAGGGGCCTGACTTCGGTCCGCATCACCAAACGACCGCTGAACGCTTTTACGATGGCAGGATCACAGGTCTCCGCCGAAGCGGCGACAACTTCGGTTGCTTCAATCAAACTGGCGAGCCAATTGCCGCCGCGACCATCGTCGGGTAACGCAGGTCGGCCCATCACAGCTTTCCTTCCTGGCTTGAAATCCCCGGCCTGCTATTATTAGCAATCGCTGTGCCAGCAACCCCAGCTGATCCAATACGAACACTGGTTGAAGGATTAAATTCCTTCTAGCTGCATTAATATTCCCTTAACCATGTCGGAGCATCATCATTTTTCCTTCTGGACACGTGTGAGCGCGCGACGCGCCGTCACCGCTTGTCTCGGTGACAGCATTTCGCCCTCCAAGCTGTTGGAGTGAAGCCATGCCTGTACTGGACAAAGTAAGGCCGAAGGTAAATTTGCTTGCCGCATTCACATCGACGATTGCCGTAGCCCTGGCGCTAGGCTTGCCCATGGCGGTCGCCATCATCTGGGTATGCTCCTGACGTCCTGACCAAGCCGGAGGGCTGGCATTTGTTTGACTGGTGGAAATCGAGAAAGCCACCGGTAGAAAAATCCGCCGACAAAGCAACCATTGGCGGGTTCTTCGGACCGCACGTCATTCTTGAAGAATTGGGTAATTGCGTTCCCCGATACCTCGATGACGTCGATCATGGCAAATTGATCTATCCGGCCTGCAAGCGAGCACTGTCGGATCTGGATGGCGATGTACGCTCCGTTTGGGACCACACCAGACTGGAAGCGATGCGATATCTAATGATGGTGCCCGGGGCGGAATTTGAGTTCCTGACCAGTGCGGACCGCCAGATCGAAATGATGAATGCTTATCTGTTTCAGCGCCCGCACGATGAGACCGTCATCGAGTTCACGGGGAAGGCAACGACCGATTTTGCCATAGCTATTTTGGCCGGTCTGAATTGGCTGACACATTGCGCCAAATTATCCGGGGTCGACCCAAGCCTGCAGTCAGGCACCATTCGCAACTTCAGGAAAATTGTGACGCTCGCCCACACGTGGTGGCTGACCGACGGGGCGATCGAACGTTCTAGACAACTGTTGGCAGATGGAAAGCAGCCACCTCTCATGTTTTACTTGATATGGTCGGATTATACGCGGCTCGCAAAGCACGTCGCT
Source organism: uncultured Alphaproteobacteria bacterium (assembly GCA_963802535.1). Taxonomy (GTDB): domain Bacteria; phylum Pseudomonadota; class Alphaproteobacteria; order Rhizobiales; family Xanthobacteraceae; genus Bradyrhizobium. The sequence goes on from CAWDJI010000007.1 coordinate 97,613, forward strand.
GCGGCTACGGTCTTTGGGTCGTCGATCAACCGGGCGGCAAAATTGGTTGCCCTACCTGCCGATCTCATTCCTCATTTTGAGGCCGCTCAGGATCCTCGTGAGATCGATGGCGCTAGCTAACTGAACGTACGACACAGACGTATCATCGCATCAGCCGGCTATTGCCACATTTCGCACACGCGGGCACCGATATCCAGCTTAAGTCCCTTGCTGGTGGTGCGTGCCGCGCTGTCGCCAGTTTCCAGCGGCCATGATGCTCGCTCGAACAGATTGCGTCGTCATGGCTGAGGTTCGGCCAAGGCAGACATCGCGCCACAAGAGCGCGGCTTCCTGGTTTGTATATCCTAAGCGGACGGTCGGGCTCATAGCTTGGCGTTAGGCAAACTCTCCGTTGATCTATGTCAACGTCAGCGATCCTTTGGCACTCACGTTAGGTTTAGCCGCACTGAGGCGGCTCCCGTCACCTTCAGTTCCACAAGCGCAAAGAGGAGTTGTCCGCTATGCATCCGAGGAAGCGTCTTTCGATCAAGTCAGCGACTGTTGCCGGGATTGCTGCTAGCGCCCTGCTGGGGCTTGCAGGTCTCACTCTCAGTCCAGCGCCAGCCAAAGCGGTCGTGTACTGCACGTACGAGGGGTATCCCGGGGGGTGCGTTGCGCGGGCAGGCGTTGTCTTGAGGCCTCGTCCGGTGGCGCGCGCTGCGGTTCGTCATAACGCCGGTGGCAACATGAATGGCGGCGTCAATCGCGTTGGCGTGCGACGGTAAGGTGCCTGTTTGCAGGTCACGACCTTGGCGCGGTAGACGTGGAGCCAGGTTCGTGACCCGCTATATTGTTGTCACCACCAATTCTTCTGCATCGCGTTTACGGAGCCTCCGGGCCACCGCGACCCGCGCAGCCAGCACGGACTCGAGCGCCGCGTCGCGACCGCGCAGACCTCGGGGCTAACCGGGGACTAACCAACTCCCGACGACTTGTCTGGGTCTCCGATAGAGTTTCCGGTACCATTGACCCGGCCGCTAATGCTGCCTCTCATGCGACAGGTTTACACTCCGGTAATCGCTCAAGGGCGCACGCAGTGGCAAACGGGGGTAGCGTCCGCTCGTCATAGGCTCGTGCTCGCCTACTGGCACTTCAACGGTCCAGTCTGGTTAGGCCCCCGGGATTAACTACATGGACCTCGCGGGAGAGTGGCCCCGCAAGCTTTAGGTATCCCTTCCGCTGAAATTCAGAAAGCACGCGTGACACGGTCTCGAGGGTAAGGCCGAGATAGTCCGCAATATCGCGGCGGTCCATTGGAAGGGCTATGACGCTCCCTGCTGTCACGCGGCCATACATCTCAAGGAGAAACGCGGCCACGCGTTCTCGCGGGGTCTTGCGCCCCAAGAGTAGCATGTGGTTCTCCACATGCTGAAGGCTGTCGGTCGTCATGGTCAGTAGGCTTAGAACCATCGCAGGATCGGTTTTGGCCGCACGCTCCAGACTTTGGCGCTTAATTAGCAGAACAGTGGTGTCAATGATGGCTTCGGCTGTGAAGCGATGGAAAGCGCCGTTGTCGAGGCCGAAAATATCGCCGGGCAAGTGAAATGCGCCAATCTGACGGCGACCGTCCGATAACATTTTGTGGGTCCGAACCGCGCCTTCAACCACTTGATAAATATAATCCGCAGCCTCTGCTTGTCCAAAAATCTCGGTGCCTTGGCTGTACTTGAACTCGCTCGAACTGACCTTTGCGTGGGATAGGTCGCCAAGCTCACCCAGAAACCGGGGTTTGTTCTCGGGGGCCGTATTGAGGTTTTTGAACACAAGATTGCCTAAGCTTCCGGGCATCCAAGAAAGCAGTTACGACCATGGCACGCGATTTCGTCTGCTGAAACCTGTCCCAAAGGACAATGGGTGGGCTCGTCCTCAACCCGCGTTTGCGCTCTTAATGCAGGCGACGGCGGAGTTTCTCAATGATCTCCCTCAGGTTGTGGGTATACCCTTCGATGATCCGGCGGGCCTCCTCTGAGCGTGACGGTTTCGTCGACGGCTCATCCTCACCCAAGCACGGCTTGTCGGATGGTTTCATGTCACAACGGTCGGACCCTCCCAAAGGCGACCGTTGAGCTAAATCAAACGGGACAATTGATTCCCGGGGCTTGCGCCATTTCTCCTCACGCTCCCGCGCACCGTTTCGTGCGCCCGAAGGTGGGCCGCACATCCGAAGGCGGCGGCCGCAGACCTGACTGACGAACTTGTCGTCGATATCGGACAGCTTGATGTCATCGCCCCAGCCGTCGGCGTTGCTCTCGACGTGTTGGCTCACCTGATGCAAATTGGGGCGCTACGTTTACCCGATGACCGACCGCATCCGCGTCAAAAACACCCAAGCAATCTCACGCTCGGCTGCGTATGACAGCATCTCGGCCGCCGTCGTAACCGCCGGCATGTCGCGTTCTGATTTGGGGGCCGTCTTGGCGAGGTAGGCGACGGCTTCGCGCAGGGTGTTCAGCAGCGAGCCGTTTGGCGTCTCGATCGCATCGTCGAACTTGCCAGCCGCGTTCTGCCTCCACCAACCTTATCGCCCTGGCCCGGTCGCGGCGCTTCAATTTGCGCAAGGTTCGATGTAATCGCGGTGGATCGCGGTTGGCGTCTTATCGCCTTATCGCCGTCGAATAGGATGCTCAGGCTATTAGCGAAGCGCGTATAGCCTTTTATCGTACCAGTCCTGCCGGCTAACCTTGGCAATTGGTTCTGCGCAAAATGGCGAACCCAATGTATGCGAGTACAGCCACGATGAGAGCCATGATCGTAATCAACGCCACAACTTCGGTGGTGGTAAGCGGTTTTGCCATACGCGAGTTTTGGCGGCAGTCGAGCGGCGGCGTTGATCTGGATCATGTGCGGGGAAATGGCGTAATTACCGATAGCGGTACCGGTGCGATATCGATCCCGGCCAACCGCCCCCGGAGCGGCCCCACCCTTGCCTATGCGCGTCGTCAACATGGACTTGCGGCTGGCGCAGAGGCGACCTCCGGTAGCGTGATCTACGACCCGACCCGTCTTGTCGTGATGGCGCTGCGAAATGCGAGCGGCGAGGTAACGGTAGAAATAGTTTCCGTACCCTCGCCGACACCCTGAATGGTGGGGTCGCCGTAGTTCATAAGGCGGCCAAGAATGCTCTGATTGACATCGACGCTCTCGACTTTGTCGAGGCTCATTTCAAATGTTCGCCGTTTGATGAAACAGGTCTTATGAACGACCCGCAAGTTCGTGACGTCAGTCTCGGTGGTCCAGCGGTGAAACCATGCTGTCGCACTCCAATACAAGGCCGCAAGCCCGGCCATCGCCGCCAAGGCCATCCGTTAGCACGAAGTCTATGCAATATCGAAAGCGTAGTTGGCGAACGGCGGCTAGGTCGGACGCGAGGTCCTATTTCCGTACTTAACATCCCCAGCAGATATTCTTTATCTTCGCGTCCAACCTTGAGTTTTCGGCGGCTAACAAATCGGCGAGCGGTGCTTGACTTGCAGTGTCAGACACTGGACCTTGGTTCGATGGCACCGAAACTCTCGACGCCGCGGGCTGTTTTCCAGCGGTTGGCGGCGTGGCTCGGTCATAGCAAGCCAGTCGATCGCTGGCTTTCGGTACGGTCGAGCATTCAGAAGTTTGAGCGATTGCGCTTTGGTAGCCGACGAAAATCAATGTAGCTAAGAGCAAAAACTTCATTCAAATCTCCCGAGAAAAATTGGTCTGGCCAAGCGTTCCGTCCCCGAACGCCCACCGCCCTTTGCAAGCTGCAGCTCGTGGACCCTTGATCACGTGCAGCGCACGTAGACCATAAAGCCATAGCGCTTGGCGGCATCCGGATCAACAAATCGCGTTATGAGCAGCCGACTATCGACGGAAACAACTTCGCGATCCTTTTCTCCACCTGCAGGTCCAGGTGGACCGATATAATTTGTTCCGCCTGGACCACCCTTTAGGCGCAGGTCTTGTGGAGCCGCCTCGTCCGCAAGATGCATGACCACGCCGCCCGATGCGCCCGCCGTAATCACATAGGGTAGTTTGCACTGTGATTTAGCCGCAGCTTCAACCCGTTGTCGGTCTTTTGGATCTTGGTACGAAGCCACACCCCACCGGCCGACAATTTGGTCCGCCCGAATAGTTGCCGGCATCTCGGAGGCAACCATAGGCCCTTCTAGAGTCGCCTGCTCCGACCCGGCGCACCCACCCAGCGCCAAGACGAGCGCGGTCACGATCGCTAGGTTGAGTGATGGCCGTGTCTCGTGGTGCATCTTCAGAGCCTGCCGCTGGGGGCCAATGTGATGGGGCGACGAGTGACGCCTTTCACTTTCGTCAGCACCACGTTAAGAGCAGCTGCGCGGGAGCGAACAGAAGCGGAGGTCCGCTTCAATCTTTCGGCGATGATGCCCGAACTTCGACCCTCTGAAGCGAGCTTGCGAAGTTGCTCGTCGTCCGAAGGCGACCATGGCCGAATAATGCGCCCCTTCATGCGTCGTCCCAAGCTGCGTTAAAGAAGGCATCCGTTGTTATGAAGGGAGCAGTTTCTCGGTCCTCCAACGCAGGGGCTTGATACAGATCAATCTTCAGCCGCCGCCTTGGGCGTAACGTCCAGTACAACTGCATTTTCGAGAAGATGACCATGGGAAGCGCTGGAGTGGGCTGGATAGCAGCTATCATCATCGGCGGAATTGCCGGATGGCTGGCAGAGCGCTTCATGAAGCGTAGCATGGGTATGATCATGAATATTCTTCTCGGGATCGTCGGTGCGGCGATTGCAAGTGCTATCCTGAGTTATTTCGGCATCGTCCTTGGCGGATGGACCGGCTATCTAATTTCAGGCTTCATTGGAGCCTGCTTGCTAATCTGGATCGTTCGAATGATACGGCCCGCTTGAGGATCCGGCGGGTCGCCTTTCGCTCTAAAGAATGCGGTAACTTGCAAAGCGTCGGTATCGACCGGTAAGCGTGTCTACTCGGAGGTTTCAGATGAAATCGATGTTCCGAACAGTAGCCTTGTCGGCGATCAGTCTTTTAGTTGCGGCAGGCAGCAGCCACGCCGTGTGCCGTGATTCGGCGTTTAAACTCGAGAAGGATAACAAGGCGAAAAACATCAATCAGATTTTGGCCTATGGCCAGTGCATCAAGGCGGAGCAGCGCTCGCGTGTAGGCAAATGGGTCTGCCAAGTAAGCAGCACAGCCGGGATGAAACTCGACGAACAGAGGCGGGTGATCAGCGATCGAATTAGTCCGGCTAACGCAAAGTTTTTCGTCACGATCAAGGAAGTAAGTGACGCCGAAAAGCGATTGAGATGTGACGGGGGGGAGTACGGCCTGGTCGATAACCTTGACGGCTCGCATGCGAACAGGTGCCTGATAAACTACGACGTAGAATTGTCTCCTTCGATGGGTCAGTTCTTGGGTTCAGCCGACACGTACAATTTTCAGCGCGAGCACGGGAAATTCACGCTGTACGGCACAAACCATTTCTCGCTTTTCGAAGGCGAAACAGGGAGTTTCCTCGTTTCGCTGGGATCTTGTGAAAAGCTAAACTGACCACAGCGATCTGCCGGTGCGGCAGGCGACACAGGTCATCGCGCCGAACGACAGCTGACCGAGGTCACCAATTCCACCGAGGGGCCGCTTTTGATGCGCATGTCACCAGCGCGCTGGAAGCATTACGGCGAGTGGAAGGTTTTCGACCTCGCCTGATGTGATCTGGATCAGGGCCGCCGTCAGAACGTCGTTAAAAATGGTGCATGGCTTTTGATCCAATACAACGGGCTTTCAACATTGAGTTGGCCTGGTTCTGCGACTGTCGTTACCGTGATCGTCGGGCTGTCTTCACCTTGTGAATATGTCGGCGCGACTTTTTGGTGGATGTCATCACTCCACTGCACTTCACAGCTGTTGATATGTTTAACAGCGACGAGGGCTCGGAATCGCGACACAACGGTGAACACATCGACTACACGACATTGATTTAGCTTGTGGATTTGCTTCTCGTAACTCCCTTGCGCAGGGAGTGTCGGATGTTCTCCGCTGCCCTGTATGCTCATGCGCGCACTTTCTACCCAACTTGCGCATGAGACCTCGGGTGCAGCGCGCATCCGGCATTCCCTGCGCCCTCTGGATTTGGGGGGCGTAAGAATTACTAGCAAACCTCGGGCGCAATGCGTCCGCGAGAATGCGAAGGCGTGCTTACAGTGTTTTCGTCGTCCCGGCGAACGCCGGGACCCATACGCCGCGGCCTATCGGCGAGAATGCTGGCGTCGGACACCATCTTAACAATGCGCCGCGGAGTATGGGTCCCGGCGTTCGCCGGGACGACAGCGGAGCAAGATCCATGACGGTTACCCCCGCGTTACCGCCTCAAAACACGCCTTGGCCTCCGGCCCATCCTTCCGCTAAAACCGGCCCAACATAGGAAGTTCGAAGGACAAACGGATGAACATTCTCCCCGGCAATATGCGTTTCGGTGCGGGCCAGCCGGTCAAGCGATTGGAAGACCAGCGGCTGTTGACCGGGAAGGGGCAGTTCATCGACGACAAGCCGGAAGAAGGCGCGATGTGGCTGTACGTGCTGCGCTCGCCGCATGCCCACGCCAGGATCAAATCGATCGACACGGCAGCGGCGGCCGCCATGCCGGGCGTGGAGGCGATCTATACCGGCGCTGACCTGATCAAGGACGATATCGGCACGCTGCCGACGCTGGCGATCTTCAAGCGGCCGGACGGCAAGCCGATGACGGTGCCGCCGCGCCGGCTGCTGGCGCATGAGTTCGTGCGCTTTGCCGGCGAGCCGGTCGCGGCTGTGGTGGCGACCTCGCGGGTGCTGGCGCAGAACGCGGCAGAGGCGATCGCGGTCGACTACGAAATGTTGTCGTCGGTGGTCGATCCGCTCCAGGCGATCAAGCCGGGTGCGCCTGCGGTGTGGCCGGATGCGCCCGACAACATCGTCGCCGCCATGAGCTATGGCGATGCCGCCAAAGTCGAAGCGGCGTTCGCAAGCGCTGCGCACAAAGTGTCGCTCGATCTGGTCAGCCAGCGGCTGGCTCCGTCCGCCATGGAGCCGCGCTCGACCATTGCCGAGATCGAGAAGAAGACCGGTCGGCTGATCCTGCACACCCAATCGCAAACGCCGGGCTCGACCCGCGACCTGCTCGCCGAAGCGATTTTGAAGCGGCCGAAGGAGAGCGTGCGCGTGCTGGTCGGCGACATCGGCGGCGGTTTTGGGCAGAAGACCAGTCTCTATCCGGAAGACGGCGTGGTCGCCTATGCCGCTACCAAACTCGGCAAAAAAATCCGCTGGCGTGGCGACCGCACCGACGAATTCGTCGGCGGCACCCATGGCCGCGATCTGACGTCCACCGCCGAGCTCGCGCTCGACGCCAGGGGCCGCGTGCTGGCCTACCGCGTGCGTTCGGTCGGTGGCACCGGCGCCTATTGTTCCGGCACGGCCAACATCATCCCGCTGGTGCTCGGACCATTCGTGCAGACCGGCGTCTACGATCTGCAGCTGGTGCATTTCGAAGTCAAATCTGTCATGACCAACACCGCACCGGTCGGCGCCTATCGCGGCGCGGGCCGGCCGGAAGCCGTCTTCATCGTCGAGCGGCTGATGGACGCCGCCGCGCGGCAGATCGGCATGGATCCGCGCGCCATCCGCAAGGTGAACTACATCAAGCCCGCGCAAATGCCCTACACCAACGCGGTCGGTCAGGTCTATGATTCCGGCGCGTTCGCGCACATGCTGGAGCGTGCCTCTGATCTCGCCGACTGGAACGGTTTTGCCGCGCGCAAGAAAGCCGCCAAGAAGAAAGGCCTGCTCTACGGCCGCGGCCTCACCAGCTACATCGAATGGACCGGCGGCACCGCGCACACCGAAAAGGTCAGCCTGCACGCGACCGCCGAAGGCCGCATCATTCTGCATTCCGGCACCATGGCGATGGGGCAGGGGCTGCAAACCACCTACACCCAGATGGTGTCTGAGTCGCTCGGCATTGCCATGGACAAGATCGACGTGGTGCAGGGTGATACGGATCTCGCCACCGGCTTCGGCAGGTCGGTTCGCGCTCGCTGTTCGTCGGCGGCACGGCGGTCGCGGTATCCGCCAGCGAGATGATCGAGAAGGCGCGCGAGAAGGCGTCGAATGTGCTGGAGACGGCGGTTGGGGATATCGAGTATCGCAACGGTTTCCTGACGGTGGTCGGCACCGACAGGAAAATCAGCCTGTTCGAAATTGCAAAAGAAGAAGACGGCGCAAAGCTCAGCGTCGACAGCGAGGGCAAGGTCGACGGGCCGACCTGGCCGAACGGCACGCATATCTGCGAGGTCGAGATCGATCCGGAAACCGGGGTTAGCAAAGTGGTGCGTTACACCACGGTCGATGATGTCGGCATTGCCGTCAATCCGATGCTGGTGACGGGGCAGGTGCATGGCGGCGTCGCGCAAGGCATCGGGCAGGCGCTCTATGAAGGCGTGGCCTATAGCGAGGAAGGTCAGCTGTTGACCGCGAGCTATCAGGACTATTGCGTGCCGCGCGCCGACGACATTCCGCGGATCATGGTGACGCTGGATGGTTCCGCGCCGTGCCGCACCAATCCCCTGGGTGCCAAGGGCTGCGGCGAATCCGGCGCCATCGGCGGCCCGCCCTGCATCACCAACGGCGTGATGGATGCGTTGAGCGAACTCGGCATCAAGCAGCTGAACACGCCGCTGACGCCGGTGAAGATCTGGCAGGCGATCAGGGATGCGCGGGGTTAGCTTCGTCATTCCGGGGCGCGCGTAGCGCGAGCCCGGAATCCATCGCGCGGCGGAGTAAGTAGATCAATGGATTCCGGGCTCTCGCTGCGCTCGCCCCGGAATGACGGCGAGCTACAGCCCCAGCACCATCTTCGCGACAATCTCGCGCTGGATCTCCGACGAACCGCCGAAGATCGTGTACGCCCGGCTGTTGAGATATTCCGGCACCACCGGCAGCATCTCCTCGGGAATTCCCGGCTCCTCGTTCAATTTATAGAACGGCCGCATCGGCTCGACATAGAGGCCGTCGTTGCCGATTACCTCAACGCCGAGCCGCGTCACGGCCTGGCGGATTTCGCTGACCCGCAATTTCAACAGCGAGGACACCGCGCCGGGATTTTGCCCGGTCTGCAACGCCGACAGCACGCGAAGCTCGGTCATCTCGAGCGTGTCGATGTCGACCTCGATCTCGGACATGCGCAGCGAAATATCGGGGTCCTCGATGGCCCGGCCGGTAACCTCCGATTCCGCAAGGTCCGAAACCGTCTTCAACGCCTCGCGCAATTTCGCCGACGCAATGCCGGAGCCGCGCTCGAATTCGAGCAAATATTTGCCGTAGGTCCAGCCCTTGCCCTCCTCGCCGACCCGGTTGGCGACGGGCACGCGGACGTCGTCGAAGAACACCTGGTTGACCTCATGGTCGCCGCCGATGGTGAGAATCGGCCTTGTGGTGATGCCCGGGCTTTTCATGTCGATCAGGATGAAGGAGATGCCGTCCTGTTTGCGATCGCCGTCGCTGGTGCGCACCAGCGCGAACATGCGGTTGGCGTGATGGGCGTGGGTGGTCCAGATTTTTGTGCCGTTGATGACGTAGTCGTCGCCGTCGCGCACCGCGCGGGTTTTCAACGAGGCCAGGTCGGAGCCGGAGCCGGGTTCGGAATAGCCCTGGCACCAGTAGTCCTCACCGGAGCGAATCCGCGGCAGATAAAAATCCTTCTGCGCCTGCGACCCAAAACCGATGATGACCGGGCCGACCATCTTGACGCCCATCACATTGACGTTGGGCGCACCGGCCCGTGCGCTTTCGGCTTCAAAAATCCAGCGCTGCGCCGGCGTCCAATCCGGCCCGCCATATTCGACCGGCCATCCCGGCGCGCCCCAACCCTTCCGGTGCAGCGCCTTCTGCCAGGCGATGCCGATGTCGGGATCGGAAAATACCGATGGGGTCAGCGACTGCGCGTGCTTCACTTCCGCGGAGAGATTTTCGGCGATGAAGCCGCGGACTTCCTGTTCGAAGGCGCGCTCATCGGCGCTGAAGGTGAGATCCATGTTGCGCTCCCTCTAGGTATGAACGGCTTTGCCGCTGAGGGCGGCATGCCGGCGATAGTGATGCGCGCTGCCGCCGAACAGCGTGTCGAAGGCAAGCAGCCGCTTGAAGTAGGACCCGATATCGAGCTCCTCGGTGACGCCCATCGCCCCATGCAATTGCACGGATTGTTCGGCAACGAACCGCGCGCATTTGCCGATCTTGGCCTTGGCGCCGGAGGCGGCGCGGGCGCGCACCACCGGTTCGGCATCGGCCATCAGCGCCGCGCGCAACGCCATCGAGCGCGCCTCGTCGCAATTCATCGCCATGTCGGCAAGCCGGTGGCGGATCACCTGATTGGCCGACAGCGGCTGCCCGAACTGTTTTCGGATTTTGGTGTATTCGAGCGTCTGGTCCAGCAGCGTCTGCATGATGCCGACGGCTTCCGCGCCGAGTGCTGCCATCGCGCGGTCCACCACCGCCTCGATCGCCGGCAGCGCATCGGCACCGTCGCCGAGCAGGGCGTCGGCGGGGAGGTGCACATCCCTGAGATTGAGATTGCAGGCCCGGCCACCGCCAAGCCTCGGGAAATCACGCTTGATGAGTCCGGCCGCATCCGCCGGCACCAGGAACAGGCACAGTTGTCCCGGTGCGCTGCTGTCCGCCATCCGCGCCGAGACGATGATCTGCCCGGCGGCGTTGCCGTCGAGCACGGCAGTCTTCCTGCCGTTAAGGCTCCAACCATCCGGCGCTTTCGTTGCCGTGGTCGCCACTTCGGCCAGATCAAAACGCGCCGCGCGCTCCGAATGCGCAAAGGCGAGATACAGCGAGCCGTCGGCGACCTTTGGCAACAATGCCTGCTTCTGCGTCTCGTTGCCGGATTCGGCAATCAACCCGGCGCCGATCACCACCGTCGAGAGATAGGGCTCGGACACCAGGCCGCGCCCGAATGCCTCCATCAGAATGCCGATCTCGACCGCGCCGCCGCCGAGGCCGTCATAGGCTTCCGGTATCGGCAGCGCCAGCCAGCCGAGTTCGGCGAACTGCTTCCAGATCGCAGCACTGAAGCCGAGCGGATCGTTCAGCAACTTCCGGCGATGTTCGGCGTTGTAGGTCTGGCCGACAAAGCGTTCGGCACTTTCGCGCAGCAGCCGCTGCTCGTCGCTCAAGGTAAGGTCCATGTTGTTTTACTTCGCTGTCGCCGGTTTCCGCACCGAGGGATGGAGCCCCGCCGGATCCACCACCATTCCGAATTCCTGAAGATTATGCGCGTGGCAAAGCTGATGCAGCGCAAACGCCTGTTCGATCGCCGCCGGCTGTCCCATCACGTCGACCGAGCGGTTGACGGCTTCCTTGGTCAGCTTCAGCGCAAAGGCGGGCTTGGCGGCGATTTTTTGCGCCAGCGCCATCACGAACGAAGAAAGCTGGTCGCGCGGCACCACGTGGTTGACCATGCCGAGCCGATGCGCCTCGTCCGCGCTCCAGGCGTCCGCCGTGAACAGCAATTCCTTGGCCTTGCGCGGGCCGAGTTCCCAGGGATGCACGAACCATTCGACGCCGCAGACCCCCATCGTGACCACGGGATCGCAGAACTCGGCGTCGGCGCTGGCAACAATGAGGTCGCAGGCCCAGGCCAGCATCAGCCCGCCGGCGATGCATTTGCCGTGCACTTCGGCGATGGTCGGCTTGGCCAGATTACGCCAGCGCCGCGTGATCTGGAGATAGATCTCCTGCTCGCGGGCGAAGCGGCCATGGGCGTTGGGTTCGGCAAAGCCGCCCCAATTTCCGACCGGCGGAAAATCGACGCCGGCATTGTTTTTGCCGCCCGGCCGCAGATCGTGGCCGGCCGAAAAATGCGGGCCGCTTCCGGCGAGAATGATGACCTTGATGTCGTCGTCCTGCACCGCCTGGTCGAAGGCGGCGTTGAGATCGTAGGTCATTTGCAGGTTTTGGGCGTTGCGTGCCTCGGGCCGGTTCATCACGATCCGCGCGATGCGCGGTTCCGGCCGCTCCACAACGATGGTTTCAAAGGCTTTTTCGCTTGTTTTCATGGATCCTCCCGGGGACCAATTTGAACCATGATGACTAGTTCGGTGACTGATAGGCAAGAGCTATCAGCCGTAAAAATGGATACAGTGGTGGCCTCTCGTTCGATTGCCGGACGAGACCGTTTTGAGACGCCGGCGGAATGCCGCAACAGGAGAAGTTCGATGCGCAGATTTTGGACCGTGCTGGCGGCGCTGGCGACGCTGAGCCTGACCAATTGCGGCTACAACGCGATCCAGACCACCGACGAGCAGGTCAAGGCGAACTGGTCGGAGGTCGTCAACCAGTACCAGCGGCGCGCCGATCTGGTGCCCAACCTCGTCAATTCGGTGAAGGGTTTTGCGCAGCAGGAAAAGGACGTGCTGATCGGCGTCACCAATGCGCGGGCCAAGGTCGGCAGCATCCAGGCGACGCCGGAAGTGCTGAACGATCCCGCCGCGTTCCAGAAATTCACCGCCGCCCAGGGTGAACTCTCCAGCGCGCTGTCGCGACTATTGGTCGTGACCGAAAACTATCCGCAATTGAAATCGGATGCGCTGTTCAAGGATCTGATGTCGCAGCTCGAAGGTACCGAGAACCGCATCACGGTGGCGCGCAACCGCTACATCAAGTCGGTGCAGGACTATAACGTCGGCATCCGCACCTTTCCGAACAATCTGACGGCGATGATGTTCGGCTACAAGGAAAAGCCGAACTTCTCGGTTGCGAACGAGAAGGAAATCTCGACCGCGCCGAAGGTCGATTTCAACCCGACGCCGGCGGCCCCGTCGAAATAACCGACAACAAGATCTGACCGTGATCAAAGCCGCCAGAGCCATTCTGCTTGCGCTGTTGCTGGGCTGGGTTTTCCCAGTCCTGGCTCCGGCTCTGGCCAACGTCGCGGTGCCGCCGCTGGTGGGGCGCGTGGTCGATCAGACCGGCACCCTGTCCGCGTCGAGCGCCGAAGAACTTCAGCAGTCGATCCGTGCGTTCGAGGCACGGAAAGGCAGCCAGATCGCGGTGCTGATCGTGCCGACGACGGATGGCGAAGCCATCGAGCAATTCTCGCTCCGGGTGGCCGAAGCCTGGAAGATCGGCCGCAAGAAGATCGACGACGGCGTTCTGCTGGTCGTTGCCAAGAATGACCGCCATCTCCGCATCGAGGTCGGTTACGGCCTCGAGGGCGCGCTCACCGACGTCACCGCCAAGCGGATCATCGACGAAATCATCACGCCGCGGTTCAGGAACAGTGATTTTACCGGCGGGATTTCCGCCGGTGTCGATCGCATCATGCGGATCATCGAAGGCGAGAAGTTGCCGGCGCCGCCGCCGCGGCGGAGCGAGCCGCAGCAGGGGCTGCAATCGAATTGGCTGTTCAACCATGTCGATCCGGTTTTTGCCCTGTTCGTGCTGTTTGGTTTCGGCGCGATCATGCGCAACCTGCTTGGTGCATTGCTGGGTGCGACGGTCACCGGCGGTATCGTCGGCGCGGGGGCCTGGTACATTTCAGGCTCGTTTGCGGCCGCTGCGCTGGCAACCTTCGTAGTGTTCATGATGGCGCTGGTGGCGGAGATCCTGTCGGCGGCCAACCAGAGTTCGGCCAAAGGGCGTCGTGGCCGCAGCGGATGGGGCGACAGCAGTTCGTCTTCCAGCAGTTCCTGGAGCAGCGGAAGCAGCAGTAGTTCCAGCAGCAGTAGCTCGAGCGACAGCGGTGGCGGCGGCGGCAGTTTTGGTGGCGGCGGCGCCTCGGGAAGCTGGTAGATAGGCACATGAGCATTGGACGCATCGCCAAGCATCTCCTGCACCACCATTGGTGGGTGAAGCGCTATTTTCCGCCGAACGTGCTGGCTGCGATCGAGGCGGCGACCAAAGCCGGCGAGGCCACGCATTCCGGCCAGCTCCGCTTCGTCGTGGAAGGCGCGCTCGACGGCCGGCCGCTGTTCAAGAACCAGCCGTCACGGGAGCGCGCCCTCGATATCTTCGCGCAATTGCGGATCTGGGACACCGAGCACAACAACGGCGTCCTGATCTATCTCCTGCTTGCCGATCGCAATGTCGAAATTATCGCCGACCGCGGCATCGACGCAAAAGTCGGCGCCGCCGGCTGGGAGAAAATCTGCGTGGAGATGGAAAGGGATTTCAGGACGAGAGATTTCGAGCGCGGCGTGATCAAGGGCATCGAAGCGGTCTCGCGCGAACTGGCGACGCATTTTCCGCCCTATGTGGGCGAGCCGAACGAATTGCCGGACGCGCCGGTGGTGATGTAGAATTTCAGTTCTCTCCACGTCATTGCGAGCGAAGCGAAGCAATCCATGTCGCGGCATACCGGATGGATGGATTGCTTCGTCGCAAGTGCTCCTCGCAATGACGACTGAGAGTGTCGCGCTACCCGTCGTCCAGCTTGTTGAGGTCGCGCACCGATTGCATGATCGGCTCGAAGTTCGAGCGCGCGTCGAGCGCGTCGAACAATTGCGCGGTGTCCGACAGCAGCGTGTGCGAGCGCTGGATCGCGATCCGCACGTCGTCCTGCGGGGTGTCGGAGAGGCGGCCGTGACCGGACAACAGGATATTCGAGTTCAAACCCTTCAGCCGCTCCAGCGACTGGATGTAATCGGCGATGCTGCCGGAGCCGAACACGCCGCCCATCACGCCGCCGGGCATCAGCGTGTCGGCGGCGAACAACAGGCCCTTGTCCTGGTCGAACAGCGTGATGCAGGCCGAGGTGTGGCCCGGCGTGTACATCACGTTGAGGCGGAAATTGCCGAGGTCGATCAGATTGCCTTCCTCCAGCCAGATGTCGACATTGATCGGCACGTTCGGCTCGTTGAACATCTTGCGCAGCATCGAAAAATCGTCGCGCAGCATGATCTTGTTGGCGGCGAGCCGGTGGGCGGCGATGAAGGTGCGGCCGGCGAAATGATAGGCCGCGCCGATGTGGTCGAGATGCTCATGGCTCAGCACCACCATGTCGATCTTCTCGGGCGGACAACCGACATGGTTCAGGCAGGTCAGCAAATGCGGATAGTTCGACGACAGGCCGACGTCGATCATGATGGTCCGCGAGCTGCCGCGCACCAGATAGGCATTGGCCGCGCGGTTCTTGAAGCGGATCTGGTAGACGTCGCTGGCCGCCTCGATCAGCGTGCAGACGTCGCTCTCGAGCAGGGTCTTGAACGGGCTCGGCCTGCGCTCGCTCATGAATTGGCCGCGGCTTTGAAGGTGACGGCGTTGGAGGCGCGCAGGCGCTTGCTGAGCGCATCCATGATCATCAGCGCGAACGCCGGTTGCTGGCTGACGAGATAGACGAAGCGGGCGTGGTTGATCCGCATCACGCGGGTGTGGGCTGCCGCGGCAATGGCGGTGGCCGAACGTGAGGAGCCGTCGATCACGGCCATCTCGCCGAAGAATTCGCCCTTGCCGAGCGTGACGATGACGGTCTTGCGGGCGCCGTCCATCTTGGCGATCTCGACCTGGCCTTCGAGCACGACGAACAGCTCGCGTCCGGTCGAGCCCTCCTCAAAAATGACATCGCCTACGCCAAACTCGTTGATGCATTTTTCGATGGTCATCGCTCGCCCCCTGCCTTCTGGCTGGTGGGGCCATGTTAGTCGGGAAATGGGCGGGCGCAAACGGAGCTGTCGGGGAGTGCCGCATGGCAGCATAGCGGCGGGGCGCAATTGCCGGCCGCGGCGCGGTCTCATTGCCGCCGCAAAACCGGCCCGGATGACTTCCTAAAATTTAGGTAAGGCCCCGGCCGGTAACGATTTCGCAAGCAATAAAAGTTACCAAATAGTCAACCCATTCTGGAGAATTGAACGTGAGCGAACAGCAGTCCGAGCCAACCAGCGGTGAAACCGGGACCATCGGCACCGGGCCGGCCGCTCCCGACATGTCCGCGGCCAAGCCGCCGGTGACGGCGGCCTCGATCGAGGTCGAGTCCCCCGGCTGGCGCCCGAACAGGAAGAAACCTCGCCCGGGCCGGACGCACCCAAAGCTGAAATGTCCAATCCTGAAATGCCCAAAGTTGAAATGCCGAAGGTGGAAGCCTTCAAGGCTGAACCCGTCAAAGCCGAAACGCCTGCCGCCGAAACTGTAAAGGCTAATCCGCCGCCGCTTCCTGGCAAGCTTCTGATCATGTCGCCGGCCGATCGCACCTGGAACGACAATGACGCGGCCGGAGCGGCGCCGGAAACGGCGAGCGAACCCACGTCCAGCAAGCGCCGGATGTCGGCGATGGCCGCCGTGGTGGCGCTGGCGGCGGTCGCCGGCGCACTTGGCGGCGCGATGGCCACCGCGGGCCTCGGCTACATGGTGGGCGGAACTTCCGAGGTCGCAAATGCAAGCCTGCTCGAATCCCAGGTCGAGCGGATCGAAGCCGATATCGTCGCGCTGAAGGCCAGCGTCGAGCACGGCTCCAAGCTCGGGATGAGCCAGTTCAACAAGACCAGCGACCGCCTCGACAAGGTCGAGAAGGCGCAGGTCGAACCCGCTGCCAAACTCGCCAAGCTGAGCGAGGCCGTCGACAAGCTGCGCGCGCAACAAGCGCCTGCTCCGGTCGCTGCGGCCCCCGCCGCATCCAGGGACGTCACCGGCTCGATCGCGCCGCCCGCTGCCACCGCGTCGGTTCCGCTGCCCGCGTCAAAGCCCGAAATCGCGCGGTTGCCGACCGTGGAAGGCTGGGCGCTCCGTGACGCGGGGAACGGCAGTGCGCTGATCGAAGGCCGCCAGGGCATGTTCGAAGTCTATGCCGGCGATCCCGTGCCCGGCCTCGGCCGCATCGAGGCCATCCGCAAGCAGGATGGCAAATGGGTGGTCGTCACCAGCAAGGGCCTGATCGTCGCCCGCTGATTATTCCTTCACTCTGACGTGAACGGCGCTCCTATTGTCGCGAGACAGTGGGAGTGCTTTTCGTTAGTTTCCTGAGTGCAACACGCTGCCGAACGCGGCAGCCTTCATCAGGACACAGCGGCGCGTGCGTCTCATTCTATCTGCCTTCATCCTGCTCAGCGCCGTCTTGCCCGGACATGCGATCGAGGCTTCGATCGAGCGCGGTACGGCGATGATAGATCCGCTGGCGCTGCGCGAACTCGACCGCGGACGGTTTTCCATCGGCGCCATGCTGTTGCCGGAGCGATCGACCGACATTCCGCTCACCACCGGCCAGGTGTTTGCCGTCGGGAAGATGGCCAAGGCTCGCGCCGCCATCGATCGCGAGTTCGATCGTTACGTCGCAAGGCACCGGCAGCGCCTGCCGAACGCGACCATCGGCGTCGGCGACGGCTTTGATTTTCAGCTGTTCGATAGCGCTTTGCTCGACGCTGCCGATTCCCGTTTCGTGCTGGCCGGCATCGTCAACCGCATGGATCGCAGCTTTGTTGACGAGGAAGGCTGCGGCGAGATCCGGCTGATCTATCGGCTGACGCGCACCGTGATGCCGCGGAACAAGGAGGATGTGCCGACGGTCCGCTTGCCGATGACGCTGAACCTCGTGTTGAAGGCAAAAGGCGATCAAGCGCGCGACCGCAGGGGAAATGCGATCACTTGTTCGGACATCGCCAAACGTTGGCTCGCTGCCGGGGAATCTTCGCTGACTGGTGCCGCACTTGCAGGAAAACTGCTGGATGAAGGCGGTCCGCTCGATCTGATCGACTATCAAAATATCGACCGCATCGAGACCAATATTCAGATCGCCCATGCGCCCAAGTCGGCGGTGCGCGATTTCCGCACCGACTATCTCCTGAAGGTGTTCCGCTATGATGCGCAAGTGCGGGAATTTCTGGAAGCGCCAATGGAAAACCAGATCGACCGTGACCGTATTCTGGCCGATGACGGCCTGCGGCGCGAATTCAAGAGTTGGCTGCTCGATCCCAAACATCTGGCCGAGTTCGATCGCGGCATGGCCCTGATCCCGGAAAAGTTTCTCGCCATTGGCGCGATCGCCGCGACCCCCGTCGGGTTCGACAATTCGGATCTGCAACCTGAATTCGGCCTGATGCAGGGCGAGGGCGCCAACCCCGTTTTTGCCGCGAGCGACGTGGTTGCCGCGCTGAAGAAGGCTGCGGCTGATGGCGTGAATCTGCAAAACATCCGCTCGCTGGCAGGCTTTGCGCGGCGGCTGAACGACGTGACTTGTTCCGGCTGTCACCAGACGCGCGGCATCGGCGGCTTTCATTTCCCGGGCGTCGACTGGATGGTGGAAAAACCTTCCAATTCCTCGGTCGTGCCGGCATCGCCGCATTTCTTCGGCGACCAGGCCCGCCGTCGGGATATCCTCATCGCATCGCGGGATGGCAGGCCGCCGGATTATTCCCGCGGATTTGCCAGCCGTCCGCAATTGCGCGGCAATACCGAGCTGGCCGGAACCGAATATAGCGATGGCTGGGGCGCGCATTGCTATGCCTCGGGTAAACCAGCCGCCGGCAACGACGCGAGTTTTCGTGGCTGGACCTGCGCGGCGGGGCTCGCCTGTCAGGTCGCAGGCCAAATCTCGCGCATGGGCATGTGTTTCGTCAAAAGCCGCTAGAAAAAGCCCATCGTTCGCGGTCGCGAGATTGACAGTAGGCTTACTAATCATGTTTCATTCCGAAAAGACGACGGGATGGGAACATGGACGAGGTGATTATCGTCGGCGCCGGCATCGGTGGCCTGACGCTCGGGCTTGCGTTGCAGGAACACGGAATCCCATGCCAAATTTTTGAATCGGCTGCCGAGATCAAGGCGGTTGGCGTCGGCATCAATCTGCTGCCGCACGCCACCAAAGAACTCGCCGCACTCGGCCTCGAGCAGGCGCTGGCGAAGGTCGCGATCGCGACCACGGATGCGACGTTCTTCAATCGCTTCGGCCAGTTGATCTATCAGGAGCCGCTCGGCCGCGCCGCGGGCTATGACCATCCGCAATTCTCGATCCATCGCGGCGACCTGCAACGGGTGCTGCTGGATGCGTTTGTCGCGCGCGCCGGCGCCGATCGCTTGCTGACCGGCCGGCATTGCCTCGGCGTCGAACAGGATGAGGCCGGCGTCACCGTGACATTCTCGGACGGGCCGGGCGACGCCAATCGTTCGACTGCGCGGGGCCGCGTCGCGATCGCCTGTGACGGCATCAATTCCGCCATCCGCAAGCAGTTTTTTCCGGATGAGGGCGAGCCACGCTATTCCGGTGTCAACATGTGGCGCGGCGTCACGCGGTGCAAGCCGATGCTGTCAGGCGCCAGCATGGTGCGTGCCGGCTGGCTGGTGCATGGCAAGATGGTGATCTATCCGATCCGTCCCGCGGACGCGGACGGGCTGCAGCTCGTCAACTGGGTCGCCGAAATCGAAACACCCAACTATCGCAAGCGCGACTGGAACCGGTCCGGCTCGCGCGACGATTTCATCGGTGCCTTCGCCGACTGGCATTTCGATTGGCTCGATGTGCCCGCCTTCATTCGCGCCGCCGATAGCGTGCTGGAATTCCCGATGGTCGACCAGGATCCGCTGCCGCGCTGGAGTTTTGGCCGTGTGACGCTGCTCGGCGACGCTGCGCATCCGATGGTGCCACGGGGCTCCAACGGCGCCGGCCAGGCAATCCTGGATGCGCGCGCGCTGACGGCCGCGCTGCTCGAAAATGCTGATCCGGTCGTAGCGCTTGCGACTTACGAGAAACAACGCCTGGAGGCGACCACGCGCATCGTGCTGACCAACCGCACCAATCCGCCGGATGCGATCCTGCGCGAAGTGTTTCAGCGCACCCAGGACAAGCCGTTCAAGGCAATCGAGGACGTCATCAGCCGCGAGGAGCTCGTCGGCCTGTCCGAAGGTTACAAGCAGATCGCCGGCTATTCAAAGGAAGCGTTGCGCAGGTGAAAACGGTCATCTGCGCGCGGCTGGCGGCCTCCCCTGGCCGGCTCGCCGGCATGGGGGCAGCAAAGGTATCGATGCACTGTCGTCGATTGATGCTAAGGTAGCAACCGCCACCAACTGAGGCGGGGACCGGCGATGAGCTCTTCCGACCAGGACAAGCAGCGCAACCGCGAGATCGCGGCCAACGAAGCCAAACGAGAGGTAGTCAGCAACGTCCGGGTCAGCACCTGGGCGATCGTCACCGCAATCGTCGCCGGCGTGATCGTGTTTGGTATCGTCTGGGCCTGGACCCACCGCTGATTACTTGTTCTCTCTGGCGTAGTGCGTCAGACGCTTGCCCGGCAGCAGATCGTAGGCGGACTTCCAGCCGGGCAGGGCGGCCATGCGGCCGAGCCAGGCGCTGATAGCCGGATGGCTGTTCGCGAAATCATATCCCGTCTCGTCGGACGGATAGTGCAGATAGGCCATCATCGAAATATCGGCGATGCTCGGCTTTGCACCGATCGCAAACGCGTTCGCTTGCAGATGCGTCTCCAGAATCCCGAGGAAATCGTCGAGCCGTCCGCGGAAATGTTTCAGCACCGCGGGATCGCCGGACCGTATGAACGTCCGCATGAAGCGATAGGTGGCCATATAGCCGGTGAGCTTGTGGTTGTCCCAGAACAGCCAGCGCAGCAGTTCGAACTTTTCTTGGTCGGTCTCGCCGCCGAACCGGCCATATTGTTCGGCAAGGGAAAGCAGGATCGGCGCGGTCTGGGTGCGGCGTTCGCCGTCGACTTCCAGCACCGGGATCTCGCCCATCTCGTTGACGGTTCGCCGCCATTCCGCCGTACGCGTGACGCCACCGCCGAAATCGGTCCAGACCGGCTCAAAGGTCTGGCCGCACAGGGTCAGCATCAGCGCCAGCTTGTAGCTGTTTCCGGATTCCGGGAAATAGTGCAGGCGGTAGGACGGCATCGCCGTTACGCCACTGCGCCGGATGCGCGCAGCGCCTTGATCGCGGCCTCGTCGTAACCGGCGTTGCGCAAGATCTCGTCACTGTGCTCGCCGAGGCCGGGCGGCTTGCGCGGCTGGACTTTTCGGCTGCCGTCGACCCAGATCGGGCTATTGATCGTCAGCATGGTGTCGTTCTCGAACGGCACCAGCACCTCGTTCTCGATCATCTGCTTGTCGTGCGGGATGTCGTCGAGGATGCCGACGACGCCGAACACCAGCCCGTTGCCGTCGAGGATTTTCCGCCATTCGGCGAGGTCTTTGGTGGCGAAGATCTCGTCGAACAGCTTGATCAATTCCAGCGACCGCGCATGGCGGTCCTTCTTGGTGGCGAACCTGATATCGGTGACGAACTCCTCGTGACCGAGGCAGCGCGCCAGCGTTGGCCATTGCCGCTCTTCGTTGAGCAGCGACAGGATCAGCCAGCGGCCATCCTTGCACTGGTAGTGATTGGCTACCGCGTTCAGCGCGCGATCTCGCGGCCGCCGCTCGCCGAACTTGGCGCCGACGAGTTTGGCTTGCGCCAGCACCGAGGCCGCCCAGACGCCATTGGCCATCAGGTTGGAACTGACATGCGAGCCCTTGCCAGTCTTCTCGCGCTTGTACAGCGCGGTGACGATCGCGCCGTAAAACGCCATCGCGCAGGGGTGATCGCCCATGCCGGCGATCGATCGCGCCGGCGTCGTGTGTTCGTCAGCGCGCACCAGATCCATCAGGCCTGAGCGCGCCCAATAGGCGTTGCTATCGAAGCCGGGCTTGTTGGCTTCCTCGCCCTTTTCGCCGTAGCCGGTGAAGGAGGCGTAGATCAAGCGGTCGTTGGTTGGCGCCAAATGGTCATAGGTGATACCGAGCCGCGCCCGCACTTGCGGCGGATAATTGGTGATGAAGACGTCGGCCTCGCTGGCTAGCTTGTGCAGCACCGCCTGTCCCTCTTTGGTGCTGAGATCGAGCGCGAGGCTGCGCTTGTTGCGGGCCTCCAGCATCCACGAATAATTATGCTCGCTTTGCGGATAGCCCGGCAGGTTCGGCAGATTGCGGTAGGGATCGCCAGCGCCGGGCGGTTCGATCTTGATGACGTCGGCGCCGAAATCGGACAGCACGGTGGCGGCCGCGGGAGCTGCGATGAAACTCGCGCAGTCCAGAACCTTGAGGCCGTCAAAAATGCCGTTTTCCATATTGGTACCGCTCCCGTGACGTTTGTTGGTTTTGCTTATCGCGACGGAAGGGTGAGGGCAACTACTCGCCGCCCGATAGCAGGGCTGCATTGCCGCCGGCCGCGGCGGTATTGATCGTCACCGTTTGTTCGGTGGCAAACCGCGTCAGATAATGCGGCCCGCCCGCCTTCGGGCCGGTGCCGGAGAGGCCATGGCCGCCGAACGGCTGCACGCCGACCACGGCGCCGATCATGTTGCGGTTGACATAGATGTTGCCGACTTGAACGGCATCGATGACGTCCTCGACCGTATCGTCGATCCGCGAGTGGATGCCGAGCGTCAGCCCGTAGCCGGATCGTTCGATCGATCGCAGCACGGCGGCGAGCCGGTCGGCGCGGTAGCGCACCACATGCAGCACCGGGCCGAACACTTCTTCGGTCAATCGGGAGGCATCGGCCAGTTCGAAAATATGTGGCGCGACGTAATTGCCGTCCGGCGCGTATACCGGCGAAATGCACCCGCGCTTCCTGCTTCATGCGTGCGATATGCGCATCCAGACGTTGCTTGGCCTCGGCATCGATCACCGGCCCGATATGGGTGGCGGGGTCGCTGGCGTCGCCGATCTTGAGTTCACGCGCGGCGCCCGCGATCATCTCGATCATGCGGTCGGCGACGTCGTCCTGGAGGAACAACAGCCGCAGCGCCGAGCAGCGCTGGCCGGCCGAGCGGAATGCCGAGGTGACGACGTCGTCGGCGACCTGTTCGGGCAGCGCGGTGGCGTCGACGATCATCGCGTTGATGCCGCCGGTCTCGGCGATCAGCGGCACGATCGGGCCGTCTTTGGCGGCCAGCGCTCGGTTGATCGACCGCGCGACTTCAGTCGAGCCGGTGAAGACGACGCCGGCGATATCGGAATGCGCCACCAGCGCGGCACCGATCCGGCCATCGCCCTGCACCAGTTGCAGCGCCGAAATATCCACGCCGGCCAGATGCAACAGCCGCACCGCCTCGCGCGCGATCAGCGGCGTCTGTTCGGCGGGTTTTGCAACCACCGCATTGCCGGCCATCAGCGCCGCCGTGACCTGGCCCAGAAAGATCGCCAGCGGAAAATTCCACGGCGAAATGGCGACGAAGACGCCGCGGCCGCGCAGCGCGAGCGTATTGCTCTCGCCGGTCGGACCCGGCATCGCCTTGCCCGCGCCGAACGGTTCGCGCCCCTCCGCAGCGTAATAGCGGCAGAAATCGACCGCTTCGCGGACCTCCGACAGCGCGTCGTCCAGCGTCTTGCCGCCCTCGCGTTGCAGCAGCGCGATGAAATGCGCCGCGCGCTGCTCGAGCAACTCGGCGGCCCTTTCGAGGATTGTCGCGCGTGTCGCGGCCGGCGTCCGGCTCCAGGCCTTGAATCCGTCGCGTGCGGCTGCAATCGCCGCGCTCGCTTCCGCCGGCGTCGCCTGAGTGACGCTGCCGGCCGCGGGCAATTGCTCCGTTGCGATAGCAGAAACCAGTTTGTTCAGCGCGGCTCGCTCGCCGAATTCGAACCCCTGCGAGTTGGCGCGCCGCGGCGAAAACAGATCGCGCGGCAAAGGTATGTTCGGATGGCGGGCATTGTCGGCAGCCCCGATGACATCCGCCGGGCGACGGAGCAGCGCTGCCACCGGCACGGCCTCGTCGGCGGCGAGCGCGACAAAGGAGGAGTTGGCGCCGTTCTCGAGCAACCGTCGCACCAGATAGGCGAGCAGATCGCGATGGCTGCCGACCGGCGCATAGGTGCGGCAGGCGATGTCAGGATGATCCTCACCAAGTCGGGCGTATAGCGCCTCGCCCATGCCGTGCAGTCGCTGGAACTCGAACCCGCTTTCACCGCGAGCCAGTTCAAGCAGGGTGGCAACCGTCAGCGCATTATGGGTGGCGAATTGCGGAAAGATCCGGGGCCGCAGGCCCAGCAATTGTCGCGCGCAGGCGATGTAATTGAGATCTGTCACCGCCTTGCGGGTGAAAACCGGATAGTCATCGAGGCCGCGCTCCTGCGCGCGTTTGATCTCGGTGTCCCAATAGGCGCCCTTCACCAGCCGCACCATCATCCGCCGGTTCAGCCCTCGTGCGAGGTCGTCAACATAGGTGATCACGTCGGAAGCGCGCTTCTGATAGGCCTGGATCGCGAGGCCAAAGCCGTCCCAGCCGCCAAGCGATGCATCGTCGAACGCGGCCGCAATCACGTCGAGCGACAATTCCAGCCGATCGGCTTCTTCGGCATCGACGGTGAAATTCAAATCATAGGTCCTGGCCTGCTGCGCCAGATCGATCAGGCGCGGTACCAGTTCGCGCATCACGCGTGAATGGCTGACGGCCTCGAAGCGCGGATGCAGCGCCGAGAGTTTTACGGAAATGCCGGGCCGGTCGGGGAGGGCACGTTGATCGGCGGAACGGCCGATCGCCTCGATCGCGCGTGAATAGGAATCGAAATAGCGCGCGGCGTCTTCGGCCGTGCGCGCGCCTTCGCCGAGCATGTCGAAGGAATAGCGCCGGGGCTGCGAGGAATGCGGCTCCGCCCGCGCAAGGGCGGCTTCGATGGTTTCGCCGAGCACGAAATGATTGCCCATCAACCGCATCGCCTGCCGCGTCGCGGCGCGCACCGCCGGCGCACCTAGCCGCTTGGTCAGCCGGCCGATGGTGCCCTGCGGCGTCTCGCCGGGCTGGATCACGCGCGCCGACATGCCGAGCGCCCACGCCGAGGCGTTGACCAGGAAGGCGCTGGACTTGGTCTCATGGTGCACGAAGTCGCCCTGGCCGAGTTTGTCCTCGATGAACTGGTCGGCGGTGCGGGCATCCGGAACGCGCAGCAGCGCTTCCGCCAGCACCATCAGCGCCAGACCTTCCTTGGTCGACAGCGCGAACTCGCGCAGCATGTCCTCGACGCCGCCGAGCGGATCGTCATTGGCGCGAATGGCTTCGATCAGCCGCGTCGCCGTTTGGTCGATGTGTCTCTCGCGCGCCGCATCCAGCCGCGCTCCAGGAAGCAGCCGCGCGGCGATAGCGCGGTCGTCGGGGGCGTAAGCTGGGCTGAAAGGTGGAGGAAGGGGTTGATCGGCAGGCATGGGCGATTCCTCGGGATTTAGCCAATTTACTGCCGCTCTAACCGTAGTTCGATAGACAAATTCGTCAATTTGACTTATAAAGCTTGGAGAAACTAGGAAATTTCCGGATAAATGACTGACATTGACAAGATTGACCGCAAAATCCTCTCGATCCTGCAGGGGGATGGCCGTATCGCCAATGTGGAGTTGGCCGAGCGGATCGGGTTGTCGCCAACCTCGGTCGGCGAGCGGCTGAAGCGGCTGCAACGCGATGGCTTTGTCGAAGGCTATGGCGCCCGGCTCAATCCGCACCGGCTTGGCCTTGGCCTGCTGGTGTTCGTCGAAGTGATGCTCGACAAGACCACGCCCGACGTCTTCGAGCGCTTCGCCAAAGCAGTGCAGCAAGCCCCGGAAGTACTGGAGTGCCACATGGTGGCCGGCGGTTTCGATTATCTGGTGAAGGCACGGGTCGCCGACATGACGGCCTATCGGCGCTTTCTCGGCGAAATTCTGCTGGCGCTGCCTGGGGTGCGGGAGACGCGGACCTACGCGGTCATGGAAGAGGTCAAGCGCGACGCCCCGCTGCCGGTGAACTAGCTTAAAGCGTGACGAAAACGCATCACGGGAGAAATTGTCCCCGCGTTGTTCCAGAGATGACGGTCTTGCAACTTGGCAGCGTGCGACGCCCGGGCTAACTCTGATAGTACGTTGCCGCAGGGATAAGCAGGGATCATGGGAGACGCCGGTCAACCGATAAGAACAAGCCGACTGCGGGCCAGGCTCGCCGGCGCGCTTGGCGTTGTCGCGCTGGCGTTGCCAGGCGCTCCGGCGACGGCCGAAATGAGTTCGGGCATCGCCCAGCTCTACACCTCCGTCTCGATCTATCCGCCGTCGGCAACTTCGATGACGGTCTGCTACGGCTTTGTTTGCAGGCGCCGCGAGATCCTGGATTTCACGGCCGCGGATCGCAAGGCGCTGACGCAGATCATGACCGCCGGCCGGGTTTCGGCGTTGGCGGAACGCGCCGCGGTGCAAAAGGCGGTGATCTGGTTCGATCGCCGCATGGGGCCGATCATCGGTACCGACAAACGCATCGCCAAGGCGGATTTCCGCTACTTCGACGACAAGCACAATTACGATTGCTGGGACACCACGCGCAACACCACCAGCCTGTTACTGGTGCTGCAGGAGTGGGGACTCTTGAAACATCATGTGGTGGGTGATCCGCGCTATCGCGGCAACGCGCTGGTATTGCAGACCCCACATAACACCCCGGTGTTGGTCGATCTCGCGACCAAGGTCGATTGGGTGGTGGATCTCTGGCCGCGGGGCTATCTGCAGCCGCCGGACGTCATGACGGTCGAGAAGTGGATGACGGAAGACTGAGCGGCCGGTCGGTATAAAGAGTACGAGCAACTACGGTGCTCGCTCCGCCGAACGCTCACAGTTTTTTTGAAAGTTTTTTCAAGCCTCGCTCCCGGATTACTTCCGAGAGCGCACCGTTGCCGAACGCGCGGTTGCGCTAAACCTTGAGGTTTTCGGCCGAGGTCTTGCCGCGATTGGCAATCTCTTCGTATTCGACGGTCTGCCCTTCGTTGAGCGTCGAAAGACCAGCTTTCTCAACTGCCGAAATGTGAACGAAAACGTCCTTGCCACCGTTGCTGGGCTGGATGAATCCATAGCCCTTGGTCGGGTTGAACCACTTCACCGTGCCTTTAGCCATTCACGTCGTCTCCGCGGAATCAAAAAAAGAAAACGAGCCGCCGGTCCCCGCACATACCGCCATGCCCGAGCCGTCAGGATACGCGGGTTGGGGCGGACTGGGTAGCGCAAACGATATCGCGGATTCCGCAAAAATCCGCCAAATCGCACCGCATTTCCGCCTTTTGCCCGTTTCGCGCGCATTTGACGCGGCGAAACCGCGGCTGGTTTCGGTTTCCCGGTTGGCGGAATTCGTCCGGCCGGCTTGCGCAGGGCGCACGCGCGCGACCGGCGGGGAAGCGATTTTCAATAGTTCGCGGTGAGGTAATCGACGATCTTGCCGACGTCCGAATCTTCGATCGGCGCACCATAGACTTTGATCATCTTGGTCACTTCCGCCGCCCAGAACTCCTTTTTGAATTTCTCGCCACGCGGTTGCGTCTTGATGTAATCGGCGGAGTGGCAGGCAGTGCAATTGTTCTGCACCGTTTCGAGATTGGTGCCAGGCTTGAAGGCGGCGGTCTCGTCCGGAAGCGCGTAGACGACGGGTGCTGCGTGGACAGCAGTGAGACCGCAGCCAGCCAGAAGAGCGAGTGTGAGGAGTATCCGTTTGTGCATGGTCATTCCCCTCAGGCTGCCGTGACGCGAACGGTTTCGACGACGTTGCGCAGGTAGCCGGCCGGATTCCAGAAAGCGGTCACCGGCTGCACGTCGCCGCCATTGCTGGTCGCGCGCACCTTGAGCTCATACGTGCCGGCTGCGAGCTTCACTGGCAGCTTCCATTCACGGAACGAATATCTGCCGAGATCGCGGCCGAGCCTGGCGGGCGTCCATGTCTTGCCGCCGTCGGTTGAGACCGCGACCTCTTTGATGCCCTTGCCGCCGTCGAAAGCGATGCCCTTCAGTGTGGTGCTGCCCGATTTGAGTTTGGCGCCGTCGCTGACATTGGTGATGAACGAGCGCACCGTGAAACGGCCGATCGGGATCGTCGCCTTCGGCGCCGTGCCCGGCTCGACGGCATTGTTCGGCGTGTCCGGAATCCGGTAGGCGCTCTTCATCCAGAATCCGTCGAACACATTGTCGATGACGGTGATCTCGTTGAGGTGTTTGACCCAATAGGTGCCGTAATAGCCGGGCACCACGAGCCGCAGCGGGAAGCCGTTGAGAACCGGCAGGTCGTCGCCGTTCATGCCATAGGCCAGCATCACCTCGCCGTCGC
This sequence comes from uncultured Alphaproteobacteria bacterium, assembly GCA_963802535.1. Classification (GTDB taxonomy): domain Bacteria; phylum Pseudomonadota; class Alphaproteobacteria; order Rhizobiales; family Xanthobacteraceae; genus Bradyrhizobium. Next base: position 125,670 of record CAWDJI010000007.1, read on the forward strand.
GTGCGTGATCGATGTCGAGCGCCTTGACGAAATCCGGCGTCTTGTCGCTGACCGGTCCGTCCATGCCGTTGAAGGTGACCTGTTTGGCACCCGCCTGGACGCCGGCCAAATCGAGCACGGCCTTCAGCGGCACGCCGCGCCAGCGCGCATTGCCCATCGCGCCGTTGCCGAGCTGGCCGCCGGCGACGCGCGGATTCGAAAAGCCGCGGCTGTTGCCGGAGCATTGATTGACGGCGACCAGTTCGACCGCCTTCAGCTTCTTGATGTCTTTCAACGACAGCTTCAGCGGCCGGTCGACCTTGCCTTTGATCTCCAGCGTGAACTTGTCCGGATCGATATTGTAAGGCACGTCGGACAAATGATAGCGGACGAAAAAAGCGTTGTTCGGCGTGATCGCGCCGTCGTTGAAGATCGAGAACGGGGTTTCGAGCTGCGGTGGCCGCTCGGTCAGGCCGATCATCGGCCGCTTTTGCGGGTATTTCACCAGCGGGCGTTCACCATTGTCGAAGGGCAGCATCACGCTATCGAGCGCGAACGCTCTTTGCGAGACCAGGCCTGTGGCCAGCACTGCCATACCGGCGCGCTTCATCCATTCTCGTCGATCGAGCATCCTGCTTCCTCCGAAGCTCTTCTTGTCGAGTCGGTCATCACCAGACTCACGTGCGCGAAACTGTCGCATCTGAAGACTCGGAGTCAATCGATGCTTTCGCAGCGACCACATCCATTGCGTTGCAGCACGGCAACGAAAAACCCCGGCCGCTTTCGCGACCGGGGGGTTCTCAACCGAATGTGCTGCGAATGAGATCAGTAGGCGCAGACGTTGACGGTGCGGAACACGACGCCGTACGGGGTGAACACCCGGCGGGTCTGGTAGCAGCCATCGTAGCCGCCACCGATGTAGCCGACATTGAAGCCGAAGCCATGGCCCCAGTGGTGGTGATGATGCGGGAAGTTCGGCCAGCCCATCGGCTTCGCCGAAGCGGCGGTAGGGGCCAGCGCCATGGCGCTGAGGGTGGCGGCTGCAGCGATAGCGAGAGTAATCTTACGAAGCATGGTCTTTCTCCTTGAGTGATACGCGTTCGACATTTTGTCTCGGCGCGGGTTGATCGTTTCAGGTTCAGTCTTACCCATCGCTCTTCAGTCGGGCGCGCGCGAAAGCCGGTTCGAGCGAATTGGGTTGCGATCAGCCGATGAGTGTTCAGGTGTGAGAGAGATCACACTGCGAACGGCGAGCTGATCAAGTGTGCGTGTCGTTCATCGAGGGGCGTGCAGCAACGCAGACACCAGTGCGAGTTGCGAACGACCTCGATAAAAGGAAAACCCCGGCCGCTTTCGCGACCGGGGCTTCTCATCCGAGCGTGCTGCGACTGAAATCAGTAGGCGCAGACGTTGACGGTGCGGAACACGACACCGTACGGGGTGAACACCCGGCGGGTCTGGTAGCAACCATCGTAGCCGCCACCGATGTAGCCGACGCCAAAGCCGTAGCCATGGCCCCAGTGGTGGTGGTGATGGTTGAAGTTGGGCCAGATGAAGCCACCCGCCGACGCGGAGGTCGGGGCCAGCGCCATGGCGCTGAGGGAAGCAGCAGCTGCGATAGCGAGCGTAACTTTGCGAAGCATGGTCTTTCTCCTTGAGTGATGCGCGTTCGACGTTTTGTCTCGGGCGCGGGTTGAGCGTTTCAGTTTCAGTTCTTCAGTTTCAGGTCTCAGTCTTACCCATCGCCCATCAGTCGCGTGCGCAAGAAAGCGGGTTCGAGAAAATTGCATTTCGGTTCGGCACAATTTTCTGAATGGATGTTCAGGCGGGTGAGCGATTGCGCGCCGGCGCGCCACCATCACCATTGCGAGCGAAGCGGCCAATTTCCCGGAACCGAAGCGTGGATTGCTTCGTCGCTGTCGTCCTTCGCAGTCCGGGTGCGATTTCTGAATGCTTGTTCAGGTGTGAAAAACATCACACGGCGCGAAATGTTGCGGGAAAAGCGCTCGATCGCGCATCGTTAATGCAAGGTTGCGCCGCTCGATAAAATGCCATGCGTGGTCGTGCGGTGCCGCGAATTGCTTGAGGAGTCCGTCATCGCTTGACGCTAAATTTACGATGATTGTCGCCATCGACCGGAAATATTCCCAATGCCTGCCCGTTTCTCGCAAATTCCAAATCGATGGTTAGTCAGGATTAACTCTGTGGCTCTCCAGGTTGTATATACGCGCAATACATTCTGTATTTCTTAGGGGTTCTGAACACAATGTGCCGGAAAGTGCCTGATAAGAGGACACGATGTACAACCAGACATTCGTCAAGGCGTTTCAGATCTCCGATCTATTCTCGCCCGTCGCAAATCCCGTTTCAGTCCCCGAATCCGAACTATTGGCGCGCAACAGCCGTGTCATTTGGGTCGTGATTGCCGCGATGTCGGTTGCGACGATCGCCGGCTACTGGGCCGCGGGTCTGTCACTGGCATGGTCGACTGTGCAGGCAATCGGCCTTGGCGCCGTGCCATGTCTTGTAGTCGCTTATTGCTATCGTCGGCTGCGACCCGATGTTTTTGTCAGCTTCACCACAGAAAGTTTCGCGCAGCTCCTGCTCGTTTTGACTTTGGGTGGTGCGTTGTCTTATCCATTGGCTACCATCGGTTTCCCCTACTGCGACGAGCTCCTGCACGGCGCGGATGCATGGATGGGGCTGGACTGGCTAGCCCATTTTCGCTTCGTCAGTGAACGACCACTCCTGAGCATCATGACCCTACTCGCGTATGAACTCGGTGCTGCTCCAACTCGTGGTATTGCTGGTCGTTCTGGTGCCCACACGGCGATTTGTGCGGTTCCAGCAATTCGTTCTCGCCAATGCCATCGGACTGTGCATCGCGCTTGTCGTATTCACTTTTATGCCGGCGGCTGGTACCTACAGCTTCCTGCAGGTCGGGAACGGCCAATTGGGCGACCTGTCACCGGTCGTGACGGCTGACCAGAAGGTCTTTCTCGACGCGTTGCGTTCGGGCAAACAGGTGCTGGTCGACGAGATGTCGGGCCTCATCACGTTTCCGAGCTTCCACGCGGAGTGGGCGATCTTTTTCATGTGGGCCTTCTATCCGGTCAAGCGCTTGCGTGCCGCCGCGATCCTGCTGAATCTCGCCGTCCTCGCATCAACGCCGGTTCAGGGGGCGCACTATTTCATCGACCTCGTCGGTGGTTTGATCGCTGCCGGAGTATCGATCTACGGCGCGGTATGGCTCACCAGCGCAAGACCTCAAATACGCCGCGTCGACGCGGCGTCGTGCCCGCCAGAGGGTGTCGCTGACGGCACGCAGCTGGCGTAGTTCGAGGGAACCAGCGAGGCTGGCGACCTTCACGCCGCAGCAACCTGCACTTCGCCAACCAGCGCCGACAGCGTCTTTGCGTCGTTCACCGCGCGCACGATCATCGGCGCGTTGCGGCCGCGGATCTCGACCTCCTGCTGCGGCAGCACGTCGGGCGCGACGCCGGCGGTGGCGCGGACTTCGTCTGATATCACCACTTCACAGGCAAGCGCCTTGGTCATGTCCTGCAGCCGTGCTGCGACGTTGACGGCGTCGCCGAGCGCGGTGAACACCATGTGATCGCGGTAACCGATGTCGCCGACGATCACCTCGCCGCCATGAATGCCGATGCCGAAGCGGATCGGTTCGCGCAGATCATGTTCGAGGAACTTGTTGAGCTCCTCGACATTGGCGGCGATCCTGGCGGCAGCCTTCAGCGCCTGTCGGCAAGCGTCGGGCCGGTTCGCGGTAAGCCCGAACAGTGCCAGCATGCCGTCGCCGACGAACTGGTTTGGCTGGCCGCCGCTTTCGAGCACCGCCTGCGACACCGCGCCGAGGAACCGGTTGACGATGAAGACGGTGTCGAACGGCAGGCGTTTTTCGGCCAGCTTGGTCGAGCCGCGCATGTCCACGAACATGCTGACCAGATAGCGCTCCTGGCCGATCCGCGTCGGGTTCGACGCGTGCGATCCGGCCGACACCGTGTGCGGCAGGAACAGCTGGAAGAAGGAGAGGTCGTCGGAAGGACGCAACTGACAGGCCAGCCGGATCGATGGATCGGTGGCGCCGACGCGGCCCAGCACGAACGCCTCGCGCTGCGAAGGCTCGGGCAGGTGGCTACAGTCGCCGATGATGCGGATGCGGCAGGTCGAACAGCGGGCGCGGCCGCCGCAGACGCTGGCATGGGGCACGTTGTTGCGTAAGGAGGCCTCGAGCACGCTCAGCCCCTTCGGCACCCGCACCGTCCGGCCATTGCCATAGGACAAATTGACCATGCCGCCGCGGCGCTCATGGATGGCGCGTGCGCCCTTGGCCAGCAGCGCAATGATCAGCAGGCCGAAATAGCCGATCAGGAGATAATCCGTGACTTTGTTCAAGACGGCCTTTTCGTCCGAGGTGCCGGTCTGAACCGGCTTGAGATTCTCCTCCCGCCATTCGACGCTGTCGCTCTCGACGACGTTTCGCCCACCCTGATAGAGACCCAGCATCGCCAGCGTCGGAACCATGATCGCCGCGGCAAGCAAATATGGCGCGGCGGCCTTGAAGAACGCCTTCATCCGCAGCCACAAATACAGGCCGATGCAGCCGTGCATCCAGGAGATCAGAAGGACGGCGAACAGCAGCCACATTTTCAAGGGCGGCCATGCGATCCAGTAGGCAAAGAACACCTGCGGGTAGAGTATTTCGTGCCCGTACAGGCTGTGGCCGAGCCGCACGCCGATCACATGCGTGATGATCATTGCGGGAATGCTCAGGCCCAGCACCAGCTGCAGCGGCTCGATCGCCTTCCAGCGGAATTGCCGGCGCTCGTACAGCGCCCAGATGCCGAGCCCGGTGTGAACGAAGCAGGCGGCATAGAACACGATCGTGACCGGGAGCGATTGCCAGAACAGGGTATGCCAGTAGACGCCGCTGGTCAGCGCTTCCATCGAGATGTTGCCGAGCGCGTGGTTGAGGAAATGGCTGACCAGATAGGCGAACAGCACCACGCCGCTGGCGAGCCGGATCTGCCGCAGGCTGATGCCGCGGAGCAGGGTTACCAGCTGTTCTCGGGAGAGGGAGGCCATGAGGTTCATCTAATACAGTATCGGCGACACTATTGCCTAATTCCCGCGATGACTACCTGTTGATGTCATCCCGGCGTTCATCTTTTGCTCTGCAACACGTTGACACCCCCTTTGGGTTCGCAGAAAAAGCGCCGTGACGAACGCTCCCGACAATAGCCGAAAGCCCGACTTTCCCGCCGCGCCGCAATGGCTTGCCGTGGTGGCTTTGATCGCCGCGATGACGGCGATGCGGCTGGTCTATGCCGGGGTGATCGAGCTGCGCACCGACGAGGCCTATTACTGGACCTGGTCGAAGGAAAGCGTGCTCTCGTTCCTCGATCATCCGCCCGGCATTGCATGGGCCATCCGCTTCGGCACCGCGATCTTCGGCGACACCAATCTCGGGGTGCGGTTTTCCGGCATCGTGGCGATGCTGGTGACGCAGTTGCTGCTCGCCGACATCGTCCGCCGCGTCACCCATGATTTTCGTTGCGTCGCATTTGCGCTGCTGATGCCGGAGGCGGCACTCTATTACGGGCTGTTGATGGCGAAGGTGGCGCCGGACACGGCGATGATCCCGTTTGCGGTCGCGATGCTGTGGTCGCTGGTCCGGCTGCATGAGAGCGGCAACGCGCGCTGGTGGCTCGCCGCGGGCCTGTTCGCCGGCTTGGCGGCGTTGTCGAAATTCACCGTGATCATGCTGTTGCCGGCAGTGGTGGCATTTGCGCTGGTGCCGGACTGGCGGCGGCGCTGGCTGCTCAGCCCCTATCCGTACCTGGCCGCGCTGATCGCAGTCGTCGTGTTCGCACCGGTCCTGATCTGGAATGTTCAGCACGACTGGGCCTCGTTCCGCTTCCAGTTCGTCCGCGCGGTGGCGACCCATGGCTGGTCGTTCCGCACCGTCGGTGAATTTCTGGGGATACAGTTCGGTCTCGTCGGCTTCGTGATGTTGCCGGTGGTGCTGTCGGGCGTGACGCTGACGGCGTGGCGCGGCTATCGCACGCGCGAGCCGGTTGCGATCCTGCTGTCGACGGCGGTGATCGTGCCGTTCGTCTATTTCTTCTGGAAGTCGCTCACATTGCGCGTCGGTGATACCTGGCCGATGTTTTTGTGGCCCGCCGGATTTGCCGCGTCCGCTATTAACCTCGCCATGCTGCCCCGCGAGGGCTGGCCGGACTGGATGATCCAGTCGACGGTGAAATGGGCGAGGGTGGCGGTGATTTCAGGCATCGGTTTCGTCGTCGGCGTGTTCTTCTATTATGTCGCAGCCCCCTGGAATCTGATCGGCCGCACCGATCCGGTCGGCGGCGAGGCCGGCTATCAGCAGGTGGTGGCGCGCGCCGAAGCGCAGTTGCAAAAGACCGGCGCGACCTGGATCGCGACGACGGATTACCGCACCTACGCGATGATGCGCTGGTATTTCAACGGCCGCGTACCCGTTGTCCAGATCAACGAACGCGGCCGTTACCAGGGCTTTGGTGACCCCGGCATGAACCTCATCAAGGATCACGCCGGCCTCTATGTCGCGCGCGAGCCGGACAATCGCTCGACACTGTGGGAGATCACATCAGCGAAGCGCGAGCCGCTCGAGCGGGTCGAGCGGGTCTGGCGCGGGATCGTGATGGACACCTATGCGCTGGAGAAACTGACCGGCTGGACGCCGGAGCTTGCACCGCCACCGGATACGCCGCTATTCCGTTGGCGGGTTCTGGCTGACAACACGCAGCAGCGACGTTACGGTGCGTGAAGGAGCTATTCGGCATGGCGACGAACGGCAATCTCATGGAACAGCACGAAGTCATTGCGGAAGATGTTGAGTACGGCAGGGCCGACGATGTGCCGCTGCTCGCCCGTCTCTATCGTCCGCGCGGCGTCACCGGCTTTGCCTCTGTGGTGAACGTCCACGGCGGCGCTTGGGTCGCCTTCGACCGCTTGCAGATGGCCGTGATCAATCAGGCCGTGGCGGCGTCAGGCACGGCGGTGCTGGCGCTTGATTTCCGCATGCCGCCGGTGGCGGCCTATCCGGCGTCGATCGCGGACATCAATCTCGGTATCCGATGGCTGAAGGCCAATATCGGCAAATGGGGCGGTGATAACACCCGCGTTGGCGGGATTGGTGGCTCCAGCGGCGGTCATCAATTGTGGCTGAACGTGCTGCGGCCGCACGATTCCAGATATTCCGCGTTGCAGCTGCCGGATGCCGGGGATGTCGACGCAAGTCTCGGTTTTATCGTCATGTGCTGGCCGATCTCCGATCCCGTGGCACGTTACAAGATGGCGCGGGAAACCGGCAATGAACGGCTGGTCAAAAACCACGATGCCTACTTCCTGACCGAAGCTGCGATGGCGGAAGCCAATCCGCAGGCCATTCTGGAGCGGGGTGAGGCGAAGAATCTGCCGCCCGCCTTGCTGATCCAGGGCACCGCCGACAACAACGTCACCCCTGACATGGCCGACCGGTTCGCCGCCGCCTACACCAAAGCCGGCGGGCAAATCACGTTGCGGAAGTTCGAAGGTCAACCGCACACCTTCATTGTGCAGAACCCGACAAGCCCGGCTTCGATCGAGGCTATCGGCCTGATCGTGGACTTTATTCGCGCGCAGACGCGCTAGCCTTCACTCTCGCCTTCGCGCTTCCGCAAGAGGTCCTTGGCGAGGTCGGCGAGCGCGGGGCGCGGCAGCGCGGTGAATGGCAATGGCCGCGTCACGTCGATGGCGGCAAGGCCGAGGCGAGCGGTCAGCAAGCCGTTGAGCACGCCTTCGCCGAGCCGCTGCGAGAGTTTTGCTGCGATGCCGTGGCCGAGCATTTGCTGGACCAGGCTGTCGCTCGCGGCCATGCCGCCGGTGATCGCAAGATGACCGATGACGTGGCGCATCAGGCGGATCATGCCGATCGTTCCCGGCCGGCCGCCATAGAGCCGCGCCAGCTGCCGGATCATTCGCAGCGAAGCGACGAACACGAACAGCACGTCGATCAGGGCGCGGGGGCTCACGGCTGTGACGATCGAAACCCGTTGCGCGGCGGACGAAACCAGCCGCCGTGCCTCCTGATCGAGCGGCGTCATCAATTCGCGCTCGGCGAGCTTGATCATGTCGGCGCCGTCGATGATGTCGTCGGCATGGCCGGCCAATGCGGCGCGGGCGCGCGCCAGCTGCGGGTTCTGATGCGCCAGCTTGAGCAAATCGCCGACGATGGCCCGGCTCGCGGCGCGGTCGTCGCTGACAAGCACTTCCGAAGCGCGCAGATGCAGCTTTTCGATCGTCGCCAGTCGCGCCAGCCCGAACGCCTCGCGCGCGATCACGACGGTAAGCGCCAGCGTTGCGGCAATGGCAAAGGCGAGTCCTACGAAGCCGAGGCTTTCGTTTCGCGCAAACAAGTCCTCGATCAAATTGACGATGCCGAGCCCGAGCCCGAGCAGCACCAGCCCGCCGGTGGCGGCCCAGAACAGCGTGCCCCAGCGAAAGCCGCGCCGCATTGGTACGAGCGGCACGTCGATCGGCACCGGCAACTGCGCAGGGTCGGCTTCCGGCGTGATCTGCACCGTGCCGCGGGCGGGTCGGCTCAGAATCGTCCGGGTCCATCACGATCACGCCGGGATCGTCGAGCTTGAACGTCGCCGGCCGCCGGTGGGGCGTCTTCTCGCTCATTGCAGTCGGTCTCCGATCAGGAACTGGAGGGCGCGGTCAAGGCGGATGTGAGGCAAAGCCGGCTCCTCGGCGCCTTCGCGCTGCAACAGCGGCGGCCGGAAGCGCAGAAAACGATAATCGGCCTTTTCGGAAGCCGTGCTGGAGAGGCCGCGAAATGAACCCTTGAACAACTCCTCCGGATCGACGGGCAGGTCGCCCGGAAAGGTCGCCACTTCAGTGTCGCCATCAAAGGTGTCGCCATTGGCGATCTCGCCGGATGCGGGCGTGCCGAGCAATGAGGGCAGCTTTTCCTTACCCCGCGCCACCATCGCCTCGCGGGTGGCGCGGACGGCGGCCAGCGCCACCACGTCGATGGCCGCACCGGCATATTCGGCGCGGTCGGCGGCCTTGGCGACCGCCCGCCGCAACACCGCCTCCAGCCGGTCATGGCTGGAATGATGCAGATGATCGGCCTTGGTCGCTGCAAACAGAATCCGGTCGATCCGCGGCCGGAACAGATTGCTGAACAGCGTGCGGTGACCGATCCGGAAGCAGTCGAGGATGCCGGCAAGTGCGGCTTCGAGATCGTGCAGCGCCTCCGGTCCGGCGTTGAAGGCGGCGAGCGCATCGACCAGCACGATCTGGCGATCGAGCCTGGCGAAATGATCGCGGAAGAACGGCCGCACCACGACGTCCTTGTAGGCCTCGTAGCGCCGCCGCATCATCGCCCACAGCGAACCGTCGGGCGCGGTGCCGTCGGCCGCCACGTCGAGCGGCGCAAACGTCAGTGCCGGCGAGCCGGCGAGATTGCCCGGCATCAGAAAACGTCCGGGCGGCAGCAGGCTCATCGCAAAGCGTTCGTCGCGGCAGGCGCGCAAATAATCCGTGAACAGTTTTGCCGCCATCCGCGCGGCGGGCTCATCCTCGCGGGCCTCGGCGCTCAGTGTCGCCAGGTGCGCATGCCAGGGTGCGGCGAGTTTTTCGCGCGGGCCCTCGCGCGACAACGCGAGGCTCTCCGCCGACCATTGCTCAAAACTCTTGTTGAGCAGCGGCAAATCGAGCAGCCATTCGCCGGGATAGTCGACGATGTCGAGCGTCAGCGTGCGGTCGGCGCCGTTCTGGCGCTGATAGTCGATCACCAGGCGCAATTCGGAGATGTCGACGGTGGAGGCCGGCCACTGCCGCGCCTCGATCAGGGTGCGGACGTGGTTCTCGTAGTCGAAGCGCGGCACCGCATCATCGGGCTGCGGTTCGAGCCGGCCCCGGGCGATGCGACCGGTCGCGTAGGCCTCGAACACCGGAAAGCGGCCGCCGCTGGTGAGGCCGTGGATCAGCGCCGTGATGAACACGGTCTTGCCGGCGCGCGACAGGCCGGTGACGCCGAGCCTCAATGTCGGATTGAAGAAGCTGTCGCCGTAATCCAGCAGCGCCCGCGCCGACAGGCGCGCTTCCTCGACGATATCCTGAAAACTGGGGGCCATGCGGTCGTGGAGGGCTCGGTGAGAGAGGCGGGCGGGCGATCACGGAAAAGTGGCGATTGGCGGACCAAAATCAAGCTTCTGGTGCGACGCAAAGCGAGTGACCGGACGGCGCGTTGACCTCGGAAGGCCCATGTTTTATCGCTTGATGACCCAATCCGGTGGGCCGCCATGACCATATTCCGATTGAAACAGCTAGCATCGACGTCGATCCATGCCGCGGCCGGCGCCGTGCGCTGGAACTTCGACCGCAGCGAACTGATCGCGGATGCCGTCGTGCACATCATCGGCGTCTGCTTCGGCCTGGTGGCGGCGACCGCGCTGATCGTGCTGACCGCGGTCTACGCCTCGGCGATCGATGTCGCCGCGGTCTCGGTCTATGTCGCCGGCCTGCTGGCGATGCTGGTGATGTCCGCGACCTACAATCTCTGGCCGGTGTCGCGCGCCAAATGGGTGCTGCGGCGTTTCGATCATTCGGCGATCTATCTGTTGATCGCCGCCACCTACACGCCGCTGATCATGGAAATGAAGGACAGCTATTTCGCGATCGCGCTGCTGATCGCGGTGTGGTGCCTGGCCATCACCGGCATCGTGCTCAAGCTGGCGCTGCCCGGACGCTACGACCGCCTCGCGGTCGGGCTCTATCTGGCGATGGGCTGGAGCGGCATGATGCTGTACGATACGGTGGTGAAGGCGCTGCCTTCGATGGCGCTTTGGTTCATCGTCGCCGGCGGCGTGTTGTATAGTTTCGGCGTGATCTTCCACGCCTGGCAGCGGTTGCGTTTTCAGAACGCCATCTGGCATGGCTTCGTGCTCTCGGGTGCGGCCTGCCACTACACGGCGATCGTCGATCTCGTCTTGAGTTGAAAACAATAATGAGGGGAGAACGACCATGCAGGTGACCGGTAAAGTCGTGGTTGTCACCGGTGGCGCCAGCGGCATCGGCAAGGCGCTGTCCGAAGCCTTTCATCACGCGGGCGCAGCCAAGGTCGTGGTGGTTGACATCAATCCCGATGGCGCGCGCGCCGTTGCTACCCCGATCAATGGAGCGGCCTTCAAATGCGATGTCGGCAAGGAAAAGGACATCCTTCACGTCATCGAGGAGACCGAGAATCAATTCGGGCCGATCGCATTGTTCTGCTCCAATGCCGGCATCGGCGGCGGCTTCGATCCGCTCTCGCGCCAACGCCGGCGGAACCTCCGACGAACCCTGGCAACGAAGCTGGGCGGTTCATGTCATGGCCCATGTCTATGCCGCCCGGCATTTGATCCCGCGCATGAAGGTGCGCGGCGGTGGTTATTTCCTCAACACCATCTCTGCGGCGGGGCTTCTATCGCAGGTCGGCAGCCCGGCCTATTCGACCACCAAACATGCCGCGGTGGGCTTTGCGGAAAACCTCGCGATCTCGCACAAGGCTGACGGCATCAAGGTTTCCATCCTCTGCCCGCAGGGCGTCGACACCGCCATGCTGCGCTCGATCCCGAAGGGCCCGCAATCCGGCGACGGCGATCTTTCGGCGGAGCAGGTGGCGAGGGACGTGCTGGCGGGACTGGAGCAGGAGACCTTTGCGATCCTGCCGCATCCGCAGGTGCTCGGTTACATGCGCAAGAAGACCGACAATTACGACCGCTGGATATCGGGCATGGCGAAGATCCAGGCCAAGATGCGGGAAGCCTACGGGAAGTGACGTAAAGGGACGCGACGCGTCCGTTTACGTCATTCCGGGGCGACGGTCTGGACAAAAAGTACGAAAACAACCCCATGCACCGTAGAATGGGCTTGAAAAGACTGCGGAATTTCCGACGCTTTTTCGCGCTTAATCCTTCTTCGCGTAGAGCAGCGGCACCGCCGAATCCACCATCACCTCGATCAGGCTGACGCCCTTATGCGCCAGGCCGTGCTTCAGCGCGGACGCAAGCTCCGACGCCTTGCTGACGCGCACGGCGTGGCAGCCCATGCCTTCGGCGATCTTGACGAAGTCGATGTCGGGTAGCTCCAGGCCCGGCACATTGCGGACCTGCATCACCTGGCTGAACGAGCGCATCGCGCCGTAGCCGGCATTGTTGATCACCACCACCGTCAGCGGCAGCTTGCGCTGGGCGGCGGTCCATAGCGCCTGGATCGAATACATCGCCGAGCCGTCGCCGATCAGGCAGACCGTGCGCGTGTCCGGCCGTCCCAGCGACAGGCCGACGGAGGCGGGCAGGCTGTAGCCGAGGCCGCCGCTCGCCATGGTGTAGAAACTGTCCTGCCCCCGCATCGGCATGAACTTCTGCATCGCCGGGCGGTGCGACGGGGCTTCCTCCACCAATGCGGCATCGGCGGGCATGGCGTGGGAAAGCGCATCCAGCAGGAATTCGACCGGGATCGGATCGCCGGCGGAAGGCGCCGGCGGCAGCGTGCGGCCCGCGGGAATCGCGCGCGTCGTTTCGGGCAACAGCTCCAGCAGCATTGAGAGCGCCGGCTTCATCGTGGCGATGATGCTGGTGCCGGAGGGGGTGACGGCAGCCGCGGTCGGATCGTCGGTGATCTGGAAGATCGTCGTGGCGCCGTCGAAGATCGAAGCATGGCCCTCGACGTGGAAGGTGAAGACCGGCGCGCCGATCACGACCACGAGGTCATGCTCGCGCAGCGCTTCGGATAGCTGTCCGGGCGAGGCATGCAGAAAGCCGGCGAATTGCGGATGCCGTTCGGGAAACGAACAGCGCGCCGAGAACGGGCTGACCCACACCGCGGCTTTGGCTTTCTCCGCAACCTTCACCATCAAGTCGACGGCTTGCGCGCGATCGACGCCGGGGCCGACGACGAGGGCAGGGCGTTTGCTGTCGTTCAGCGCCGCCACCAGCGCCTGCATCGCGCTTCTGTCAGGCCCGAGTTCGCGGCTGACCTGGCGGGCTTCGACCGGTTGCGTCGGGCGAGTCCAGTCGTCGATCGGCACCGAGACAAAGGTCGGCCCGCACGGCGGCTGCATCGCCACGTAATAAGCCCGCGCGATCGCTGCCGGCACGTCTTCCGCGCGCGCGGGCTCGACGCTGTATTTGACATAGGGCCTGGGAAATTCCGACGCCCGCTCGGCGTAGAGAAAAGCCTGCAGCGGCAGGATCGAGCGCGCTTGCTGGCCGGCAGTGATCACCAGCGGCGTCTGGTTGCGATGCGCGGTGTAGATGTTGCCGAGCGCGTTGCCGACGCCTGCGCCTGAATGCAGATTGACGAAGCCGGCATTGCGCGTGGCCTGCGCGTAGCCGTCGGCCATGCCGACAACGGAGGCTTCCTGTAGTCCCAGCACATAGTCGATGTCGTCGGGCCAGTCGCTCAGGAACGGCAGTTCGGTCGAGCCGGGATTGCCGAACACTTTCTTGATGCCGAACGCGCGCAGGAGCCCGAAGGTGGCGTCCTTGACGGTGACGGATTTGCTGTCGGTTTTGGTGGGCTTGCGGGACAAGGGCGTGACCTCAATTCGTCATTGCGAGGAGCGGAGCGACGAAGCAATCCATACTACCTTTGCGGATCGATGGATTGCCTCGCTTCGCTCGCAATGACGGTTTACCACGTCGCGGTGCCCTTCATCGTCGGCTGTCCCGACGAATTCGCGGTCCACAGATCCAGGCCTTCGCCGTTCTCGTTGGCATTGACCGAGAACTCGCTGCCTTCGAACAGCGGCTGCACGCCGCGATAGGTAAATTTCTTCGGTGCCGCGCCGCCATGCAGCTTGGCGGCCAGCTCCACGATCAGGGCGGCCTGCAGCGGGCCGTGGAACACCAGGCCCGGATAGCCTTCGACATTGGTGACGTAGTCGCGGTCGTAGTGGATGCGGTGGCCGTTGAAGGTCAGCGCCGAATAGCGAAACAGCAACACGGCATCGGCCATATGGCTTTCGCGGTGTTTTGCGACGGGCGGCGGCGGGGCCGGCTTGGCTGTTGCCGCCGGCTGCGCGGCGGACATATCGCGATAGACGATATCCTGGCGCTCGCGGATGGCCGTGCCGCGCGTGGTCGCGATGGTGTGTTCGACGGCGACAAAGCACAATGCGCCGGTGCTAGCCGGTCTTCATGGTCACGTCGGCAATGCGCGAAGTTCGCAATACCTCGTCGTCGACGCGCAAGCTATCCAGGAACGCAAGTTCGCCGCCGGCCCACATCCGGCGCGGCAACGGTACCGGCGGCAGGAAGCCGCCGCGCGTCGGGTGGCCGTCCGGACCCAACATCGACATTGGGAACACCGGCTGCGCCAGGCACCAATGCGTGGTCCAGGGTGCGGCGTCGCCTGGTTTGGGCTCGCCGATCTCCTGAAACAACGTGGCGCGCAAACCCTTCACCAGTTGCGCGGTGACGATGTCGGAGGCCTCGGTGGTTTTTCCGATCCATTCCCGCAGATGATCGAGATCGAGCGTTTCGGTCATGATGATTTGGCCTGCACACGCGGCGTTTTCGGCAATTCGGCGTGTTCGCCGATGGCGGGCACCGCGCCGTAATGCCTGTCTTCACCGACGAAGATCGCGGCCGGCGCGGCGTAGTTCACCTTGCCCTTCGGCGTATCGACCTCGATGCGGCGCAGATGCGGATGCACGGTGAGGTCGGCCATGCTGTTGACCTCGCCGAAGGCGATGTCGGCGTCGTCGAGACGCTGGATCAGTTCGTCGCGGTTCAGCGATCCAAACACATCGGCGACGATCTTGTCGGTCAGCTGACGATTGCGAACGCGTTCAGAAATGTTGGCGAGCCGCGGATCGTTGGGCAAGTCGGGCTGTTTCAGGACCTCGGCGCAGAGCTGCTTCCATTCGCGTTCGCTCTGGATCGAAATCAGGACTTCCTTGCCGTCCCTTGACTTGAACACGCCATAGGGCGCAATCGAGGGGTGGGCCAGCCCGATGCGTGCCGGCGGGTTTCCGGCTTCGGAATTGATCAAGGGTACCGCAAGCCAGTCGGCCATCACGTCGAACATCGAGATGCGGATGTCCGCGCCCTTGCCAGTGCGCGTCCGCGCGAACAGCGCTTCCAGGATCGCGGCATGCGCGGTGGCGCCGGTCGAGATATCGACGACGGAGATGCCGACGCGGGAGGCGCCTTCCGGACCGCCGGTGATCGAGGCAAGGCCGCTCTCGGCCTGGATCAGCAGATCATAGGCCTTGCGGTCGGCGTACGGGCCTTCGTCACCGTAGCCGGTGATGGTGCAGCAGATCAGCGCCGGATATTCCTTGCGCAGCCGTTCGCGCGAGAAGCCGAGCTTGTCCATCGAGCCGGGCTTGAGATTTTGCAACAGCACGTCGGCGCCGGCGATCAGCTCCTCGAGTTGCTCGCGCCCGCTCTTGGTGGCGAGATCGATCGCCACGGACTGTTTGCCGCGGTTGAGCCAGACGAAATAGCTGCTCTGACCCTTGGCGGCCGTGTCGTAGCCGCGGGCGAAATCGCCCTCGGGGCGCTCGACCTTGATGACGGTGGCGCCGGCATCCGCGAGCCGCGAGCTAGCAGAACGGCGCGGCGACCGCCTGTTCGACGGCGACGACGATCAATCCTTCGAGCGGCAGCATGTTTTTTGTCTCAGTAGGAGCGGGGCATGCCGAGCACATGCTCCGACACGTAGGACAGGATCAGATTGGTCGAAATCGGCGCCACCTGATAGAGCCGCGTTTCGCGGAATTTTCGTTCGACGTCATATTCCTCGGCGAAGGCAAAGCCGCCATGGGTCTGCACGCAGGCATTGGCGGCTTCCCAGGAGGCGTCGGCCGCCAGCATCTTGGCCATGTTGGCCTCGGCGCCGCAATCGAGCCCGGCTTCATATTTGCGGGTGGCTTCCTTCACCATCAGCTCAGCCGCGCGCATCGCAGCATAGGCCTTGGCGATCGGAAACTGGATGCCCTGGTTCTGGCCGATCGGACGGCCGAACACGACGCGCTCCTTGGCGTAGGCGGTGGCCTTGGCGATGAACCATTTGGCGTCGCCGATGCATTCGGCCGCAATCAGGATGCGCTCGGCATTCATGCCGGAGAGGATGTAACGGAAACCCTTGCCTTCCTCGCCGATCAGGTTTTCCGCCGGCACGCGCATGTCGGTGAAGAACACTTCCGTGGTGGCGTGGTTCATCATGGTGCGGATCGGGCGGATCTCCAGGCCCTTGCCTTTTGCTTCGCGCATGTCGACGATGAACACCGACAAACCATCGGTGCGCTTCTTGGCGTCTTCCTTCGGCGTGGTGCGCGCCAGCAGGATCATCAGGTCGGAATATTCGGCGCGGCTGGTCCAGATCTTCTGGCCGTTGACGATGTAGCCGTTATTGCCGTCGCGCTTGGCAAAGGTCTTCAGCGAGGAGGTGTCGGTGCCGCTGGTCGGCTCGGTGACGCCGAACGCCTGCAAGCCGCAATTCGCCGCTGGCGATCTTGGGCAGCCACTTTGCCTTCTGCTCGTCGCTGCCGTGCCGCAGCAGCGTGCCCATGGTGTACATCTGGGCGTGGCAGCCGCCGCCATTGCAGCCGGCGCGCTGGATCTCTTCGAGGATCGCGGCCGCGGCGGAGAGTTTCAGGCCGGCGCCGTCATATTCCTCGGGGATCAGCACCGAGAGGTAGCCGGCCTGCGTCAGCGCGTCGACGAACTCGCTCGGATATTTCATCTCGCGGTCGAGCTTGCGCCAGTATTCGCCGGGGAACTGGGCGCAGAGTTTCGCGACCGCGTTGCGGATGTCGGCGAATTCGTCGGGTTGTTCGTGTGCGGTCATTTGAATGTCCGGCGGCGAGGGTGCGTTGATCGCGGATCGGCTTGCAGTTGTGAAACCACCGTGAAGTCCCTATGCTCGATTGTTATAGCGTATTAACTTGCATTCCAAGATTGGCAAGCATGGATTTCCGACAGCTGAGGACGTTCAGTTGCGTGGCTGAGCTCGGCAGCCTCAGCAAGGCCTCCGACACGCTGCGGGTCGCGCAGCCGGCGCTCAGCCGCCAGATCAAGCTGCTCGAACACGAGTTGCGCACCGAGCTGTTTACCCGCAACGGCCGCGGCATGGTGCTGACCGAGGCCGGCCGCCTGCTGCTGGCGCGGACCGCCGGCATCGTCCGGCAAATCGATCAGATTCGCGACGATATCCAGTCCTCCGGCGGGCCACCGTCGGGACGGGTGGTGCTGGGGCTGGTTCCGACCGTGAGCTGCGTGATCTCGGCGCGGCTGGCGCGGCGCACGGTCGAACTCTATCCGGGCATTTCGCTGTGCATCGTCGAGAGCTACAGCGGGCATCTGATCGAATGGCTGCACCGCGGGCAGATGGATCTCGCCGTGATCTACGGGCCGTCGGCCGATCTGCATCTGACCGTTCAGCACTCTCGGCCGCGACCAGATCGTGGCCGTCGGCCCGCGCGGTTGCGGCCTGGCGCAGAAGAAGCAGGTCGATATCGACTGGCTGCTGCGGCAGAAGCTGGTGTTGCCCAGTCATTCGCACGGGCTCCGGACGCTGATCGAGCATGCCGCCGCAAAGAAGAAATTGAAGCTCGACGTCCAGATCGAGGCGGATTCGTTTCGCGTCCTGACCAGCCTGGTCGAGGAGGGGCTCGGATACGCGCTGCTGCCGCCGTCCTCGGTGCGCGCCGAAGTCGCCGACGGCCGGCTCGAGATCGCCACGATCTCCAAACCGGCGCCGATGCGCGAACTCACTATCGCCTCTCCAATCGAACATCCCGGTTCGACCGCCATCACGCTCGTCACTGATCTTCTCCGCAAGGAGGTCGAGCGCCTGCCGCGAGGAAGGCCTCTGGGATATCCAGATCGCCTGAACAGCGACGATCAGGTGACCGCAAAGCCGAGATTTTCCCGGAACCGGTTTTTCAAGAACACGCCGTCGCGCGGCGGCAGCGCGCGGTCGACATGGCCGGTGGCGATGCGAATCCGCGCCAGCCGCGGTCCGCCGTCGATGTCCTGCAGCGTGCGCCGATAATCATGGATGCCCTTGATGTCGGTGATCTCGGTGACCGAGCGAAAGCCGGCGCCGGATCGCGATCACATCGAGCTGCGCGCCGAGGCCGGAATGGCTGACCTGCATGCCGGTTTCGCCGAAATGGCCGTTGTCGAGGATGACGATGGTGAGATTGCCCGGGTTGCTTGGCGCCGATCGTCAGCAGGCTGCCGATGCCCATCAACTGTTCGCCGTCGCCGGTGATGACGGCGACCGGCCGCTTCGGCTGCGCCAGTGCGAGGCCGAGGCCGACCATTGCCGCACCGCCCATCGCGCCCCACAGATAGAAGTTGCCGGGGTGCTCGCCGGCATCGAACACGTCATAGGACGCCGAGCCGAGGCCGGTGACGACAAGCAGATCCTTGCGGTCGGCGAGCAGCGCCTTGACGGCTTCGCGGCGGGCCAGCGTGAAATTCTGCGACCATCACTTCGTCTCCGTCCATTTCTTGCGGCCGAGCATGCGCTGCGAAATCAGCACCGCGATCTGCTGGTCGCTTTCGAACGCCAGCGAGCAGGCCGCCGAGACGATCTCTTCGGCGTCTTCCGGCCGTTCCAGCCGCAGCACGGTGACGCCCATGATCTCGAACGCCTGCGGCGTCGCCTTGCCCATCGGGATCTGCCACGGGTTGAACTCGGCCCATTCGCCGCGCATCGTCACGAGGGTCAGGAACGGCAGGCGGCAGGATGCGGCGAGCGAGAACATGTTGACGCAATTGCCGACGCCGCTCGATTGCATCAAGAGCACCGCGCGGTCGCCGCCGAGCCAGGCGCCGGCACTGAGCGCAACGCCTTCCTCTTCGGTGGTCAGCACCGTGGTGTGGATCGCGTCATCGCCATGCGACAGTTCGATCAGCCGGGAGTGGCCGGCATCGGGCACGTAGGAAACCTGCGAGACGCCGTACGCTTTCAGCGTCTTGTAGATCTGGGCCGGCCAGTCCTGGCTCGGCTCGACTTCATTCCTGGCAGCGAGCAGTCGTCCATGGTGGCCCCGGTTCCGGGTCACGTCTCATGGCGTGACCACGTCCAAGGCTTAGGACAGAACGCGCGCAGCGCTCCCTTCGCATCTGGTTCAAGCTGCCATGCCGAGATTTTATAGGGGAGAGCGTGATGAGATTGGGCCGAGTAGCAACCGCGAAGGAAGTCGCTCCCTCTCCCGCGCTTGCGGGGGAGGGCGGGGTGGGGGTCTCACCGCGAGTCACCTAGAGGAGAGAGCCCCCACCCGGCGCTTCGCGCCGACCTAAGAGCGAGCTTCGCTCGTCTCGACCCCCGCAAGCGGGAGAGGTGCAGCGAGTCTGCCGCCCGACCGATCTACCCTTACGTTACGACACTAGGCTGGAATACGTACCGGCAAAGATTCGATGCCGCGCACAAAACTGGAATAGACCCGCTTCGGCTCGCCGACCACTTCGATGCGGTCGAAACGCTTCAGCATTTCCTGCCATACGATCTTGAGCTGCAGTTCGGCAAGCCGCATGCCGACGCAGCGGTGGATGCCGAAGCCGAACGACAGATGGGTGCGCGGCCGGGCGCGGTCGATGATGAACTCTTCGGGCTTCTCGATGCCCTCTTCGTCGCGGTTGCCGGAGACGTACCACATCACGATGCGGTCGCCCTTTTTGATCTTCTTGCCGCCGATCTCGGTGTCGACCAGCGCGGTGCGGCGCATATGCGCCAGCGGCGTCTGCCAGCGGATCACTTCCGGCACCATCGAATCGATCAGCTCCGGATTGTCGCGCAGCTTCTGGTATTGCTCGGGGTACTCGTTCAGCGCCAGCACCGAGCCGCTCATGGTGTTGCGGGTGGTGTCGTTGCCGCCGACGATCAACAGGATGATGTTGCCCATCAGATTGTCGGGGTCCATGTGCCGGGTCGCATCGCTATGCGCCATCATCGACAGTAAATCGTTCCGCGGCGGCGCATTGACCCGCTCGTTCCAGAGCTTTGAGAAATAGGCGTAGCATTCATCCATTTCCTGGCGCCGCTGCTCCGGCGATTCCACCACGCCGCTTTTCGGCAGCGCGGTCGATACGTCGGACCAGCGCGTCAGCTTGCGCCGCTCTTCCCAGGGGAAGTCGAACAGGGTCGCCAGCATCTGCGTGGTCAGTTCGATCGACACCCGATCGACAAAATTGAAGGTCTCGTTGCGCGGCAGGGCGTCGAGCACCTTGCCGGCCCGTTCGCGGATCAGTTTTGCCAACTCGTCCAGATGCGTCGGCGTGAACATCGGCGACACGGTCTTGCGCTGCGACGCATGCCGCGGCTGATCCATCGCGATGAAGCTCGGATAGTCGTAGCCGGGCGGCACGTCACGGATCGAGATGCCGCCAAGCGTCGAGTCGGAGGAGAAGATGCCGTGGTTGGTGTCGACATGCATGATGTCGTTGTATTTGGTGACCGACCAATAGGGCTCGATCGGCGCGTTGGTGCAGTAATGCACCGGCTCTTCCTTGCGCAGCCGCTCGAACCACGGCCACAGCGTGTCGTTCTGGAACAGTCTTGGCGCGCCCGGGTGAAATTCGCTGAGCGGCGTCGAATAGGCCTCCTCGCGCGCGGCGCGCAGACGCTCGGCCTTGTCGGCTCGGATCGCGGTCTGGATGTTCATCGTCGGTCATCCCGGACTGCAAGGAAATGTACTAGACTATAACTTATGCGTCGGCCGTCCGCAAAGCCGATTACCGGCTTTGACGACACCGGCGCCTAGACGGCGATGCGGGCCGGCAGGGTCTCGTAGCCTTTGACAAAGCTCGAATATACCCGCTTCGGCTCGCCCATTACCTCGATATTGTCGAAGCGCTTGAGGATCTCTTCCCAGATGATCTTCAATTGCAGTTCCGCCAGCCGCAATCCCGACGCAACGGTGGATGCCGAAGCCGAAGGAGATGTGGGTGCGCGGCCGGGCGCGGTCGATGATGAATTCATAGGGGCGATCGATCACCTCCTCGTCGCGGTTGCCCGAGACGTACCACATCACGACCTTGTCGCCCTTCTTGATCTGCTTGCCGCGGAACTCGATGTCTGCGAGCGCGGTGCGGCGCATATGTGCCAGCGGCGTCTGCCAGCGGATCACCTCCGGAACGAAGGTGTCGATCAGCGCGGGATTGTCACGCAGCTTGCGGTACTGGTCCGGATTCTTGGCCAGCGCATAGATGCTGCCCGACAGCGTGTTGCGGGTGGTGTCGTTGCCGCCGACGATCAAGAGGATCAGATTGCCGAGGAAGTTTGCCGGATCCATGTCGCGGGTGGCTTCGCTATGCGCCATCATCGACAGCAGATCGCTCTTCGGCGGCTGATTGATCCGGTCTTTCCAGAGACTGGCGAAATACGCCGCGCATTCCAGCAGTTCGGTCTGCCGTTCCTCCTCGGTGGCGACGACGCCATCGGGTCCGGGAAGCGTGGTCGCGACGTCGGACCAGCGCGTCAGCTTGCGGCGGTCCTCCCAGGGAAAGTCGAACAGCACGGCGAGCATCTGCGTGGTCAGCTCGATCGAGACCCGGTCGACCCAGTCGAATACTTCGCCTCTCGGCAGATTGTCGAGGCATTCGGCCGATCGCTTGCGGATGTTGATCGCGAGCTGGTCGAGATGGGTCGGCGTGAACATCGGCGCCACGGTCTTGCGCTGGGCGCCATGACGCGGCTGGTCCATGGCGATGAAGCTTTCAGCGGCGCAAATCGGGCCGGGCGTCGCGGATGGTGATGCCGCCGAGATAGGCCGCCGACGAGAACACCGCATGGTTGGTCTCGATGTCCATGATGTCGTTGTATTTGGTGATCGACCAATACGGCCCGAACATGCTGTCTTTGGTGTAGTGCACCGGCGCTTCCTGGCGTAACCGGTCGAAATACGGCCAGAAGGAATCGGTCTTGAACAATTCGGGATCGCCGGGATCGAGGTCTGCCAGCGGTGTCGCATAGGCCCGCTCCCGCGCGGCTTCCTGGCCGGCATCGCTAGCGAGTTCAATGGTTCCATGCATGGAGCTACTCCCTTGTTGTTTTCCGCGGCCGGCATGCGCCAGACTGCGGATATTTTGGGTAGATTACATCCGTTCGCGCCTGCCGGGGCAAGGGACAGTTTTGCATCCGGCCGGCGCCGATACGGAGCCGTATCATTCCCCGTGACAAGGGCGTCAGCAGGAGCTAAGGCTAAACCAAATAACGCTATTTCGCCGGAGGCAGCCCATGATCCCGAACGCGTACCGGATGTTCAATTTCGATCTCGGCGAAACCGCGGACGCGATACGCGAGACCGTGTTTGCCTTTTCGAGCAAGGAGATCGCGCCGCGCGCGGCCGAAATCGACAAGAGCAATCAGTTTCCCCGCGATCTCTGGCCCAAGATCGGCGAACTCGGCCTGCATGGAATTACCGTCGAGGAGGAATATGGCGGCACGGGACTGGGCTATCTCGAGCACTGCATTGCGGTGGAGGAAATATCGCGCGCGTCGGCGGCGGTCGGCTTGTCCTACGGCGCGCATTCCAACCTCTGCGTCAACCAGATCCGCCGCAACGGCAACGACGCGCAGAAGCGCAAATATCTGCCCAAACTGATTTCGGGCGAGCATGTCGGATCATTGGCGATGTCGGAACCGGATTCGGGCTCCGACGTGGTGTCGATGAAGACGCGCGCCGACAAGAAGGGCGACCGCTTTGTACTCAACGGCAGCAAGATGTGGATCACCAACGGCCCGGTCGCCGACACGCTGGTGGTCTATGCCCGCACCGATGCCAATGCCGGCTCACGCGGCATCACCGCCTTCATCATCGAAAAGGGCATGAAGGGATTTTCCACCGCGCAAAAGCTCGACAAGCTCGGCATGCGCGGCTCCGACACCTGCGAACTGGTGTTCGACAATTGCGAGGTGCCGGAAGAGAACGTGCTCAGCGAAGTCGGCCGCGGCGTCAACGTGCTGATGTCGGGCCTCGATTACGAGCGCGCGGTGCTGGCCGCAGGCCCCATCGGCATCATGCAGGCCTGCATGGACGTGGTGCTGCCTTACGTGCACGAGCGCAAGCAGTTCGGCCAGCCGATCGGCACCTTCCAGCTGGTGCAGGGCAAGATCGCCGACATGTACACCACCATGAACGCCTCGCGCGCCTATGTGTATGCGGTGGCGAAAGCCTGCGACCGCGGCGAGACCACGCGCGAGGACGCCGCCGGCGCCATTCTCTATGCCGCTGAAAAGGCGACGCAATGCGCGCTCGACGCCATCCAGCTGCTCGGCGGCAACGGTTACATCAATGATTATCCGACCGGGCGGCTGTTGCGCGACGCCAAACTCTACGAGATCGGGGCCGGAACCAGCGAAATCCGGCGCATGCTGATCGGCCGGGAATTGTTCGACAAATCGGCGTAAATGAACCGGATCACACGCCGGCCGACAAATCCGTGATGTAAACCCGGTTTGCTTGCGACCCTGGAGCCATCCCGTGAACGACCTGAGCCGGACCCCGTCGGGGCTGCCACTGCTTCCACCGGCCCCACCGCCGATGCCGGTGGGGTTTTCCGGCGGACGCGGCGAATTCTTTGATCTGGTCAAACGCGGCGCCGGGCTGGAATTTGTCACGCTCGGCTTCTACCGGTTCTGGTTGACGACCGACATCCGCCGCCATCTCTGGACCAATACGCTGATCGAGGGTGACGGCGCCGAATATACCGGGCGGGCCAAGGAACTGCTGATCGGGTTCCTGATCGCGCTCGCGATCCTGGTGCCGATCTATCTCGGCTATTTTCTTGCCGGCCTCGAGGCCGAAAGCATCAAGGCGTTCGCCAGCATTCCCCTGGTTGCGTTCTTCTATCTGTTCGGGCAGTTCGCGATCTACCGCGCGCGGCGCTATCGCCTGACCCGCACGGTGTGGCGCGGCGTGCGGTTCTGGATGAGCGGCTCGGGCTGGATCTATGCCCTTCAGGCCTCGCTATGGGGCCTGTTGATGATCGTGACGCTGGGTCTTGTGCTGCCATGGCGCGCAGCTGCGCTCGAACGCTACAAGATGCGTCATTCCTATTACGGCGATTTGCAGGGCAGCTTTGAGGGGCGCGGCTCGGAGTTCTTCAAGCGCGGCTGGTGGCTGTGGCTGCTGACGCCGCTCGCGCTTTACATCACGCCGCTGGCGCCCTTCGTCTATGGCGCCTTCAAGGCGGTGGAATGGCGCTGGTGGCTGTCCGGGATCCGGTTCGGCGGCGTGCGGCTGGAATCGCAATTGCCGAAGAGCCGGCTGATCGGCCTCTATTGGAAAGTGATCGGCTGGATGACCGTGCTTGGACTGGTGTTCGCGATCTATCTGGCGGCAGCGGCGGCGCTGGTCGCCAGCATGAGCGGGGACGGGTTTGGGGAGTTCTTCCGTCGCAGGAATTCATGAAGAGCATTCCGCTGCTGGTGCTGGCGGGTGCGGGTTACCTGATGTACGCGCTCGCGATCAACGTCGTGATCCGCGTCTATCTGGTGCGCGATCTCTGGGTGCGCGTCCTCGAATCCATCAACATCCATGGCATCGAGGCCGCAGCCAATGTCAGGGCGCGCGGAGACCTCGCCAATGCGCTCGGCGAAGGTTTTGCGGACGGGCTCGATGTCGCGGGTTTCTAATGGATAGCGACGCACCCGAGCTTGCGAAATCACCGGGTGGGCCTGCGGTCTATTTCGACGGGACGTCGAACCAGCGGCGCACGGCCACGCTGCACTTCGCCGACCGGCTCGAGATCAGCGACGGCGAGCGCGTGCTGGCGGCCTGGGCCTATTCCGACATTCGCCGCGCCGACAGTCCCTCCGGCATGCTGCGCGCAAGCTGCCTGACCGCGCCGGCGCTGGCGCGGCTGGAAATTCGGGATGCCGTGGTTGCGGCCGATCTGGTTTCGCGCAGCCCCGGCATCGACGACAGCACGCCCGGCCGCCGCGGGGTTGCGGCCATCGTCGGCTGGTCGCTCGCGGCCGCGGTGTCGATCATCGCCGTGGTGCTGTACGGCGTGCCGCTCGCGGCCGATCGTCTGACGCCGCTGGTGCCTGATTCCTTCGAACGGCGGCTCGGCGACGTCGCCGACAGCCAGGTCAAGACGCTGTTCGACGCCAAGGTCTGCGACCATGAGGCCGGGCAGAAGGCCTTCACCAAGCTCGTCACGGCGATCCGCGACGCGGCGAATCTCGATAATTCGGTACAATCCGGCGTACTGTCGACATCGGTTCCCAATGCCTTCGCGCTGCCGGGCGGCAAGGTCTATTTGTTCAACGGATTGCTGGCGAAAGCCGACAATGCCGACGAGATCGCGGGCGTGCTGGCGCACGAGCTCGGCCATCTCAAGCATCGCGACAACATGCGCGGGCTGATCCACAATGGCGGCACCTCGTTTCTGATCGGGCTGCTGTTCGGCGATATCACCGGCTCCAGCGCATTGATTTTCGCGTCGCGCTCGCTGGTCACCAACTCCTATACGCGCGAGGCCGAGCAGGCCGCCGACACCTTCTCGATCGAAATCATGCACAGACTCGGCCGGCCGACCAGGCCGATGGGCGAGCTGCTGGTCCGCGTCACCGGCAAGGAAGGCAAGGGCCTGTCGATCATCTCCAGCCATCCTTTGAGCGAGGATCGGCTGGCCCGGATGACGCGCGAAGACCGGCCGGCGAGCGGGCCGCCGCTGCTGACGCCGGAAGAATGGCGGTCGCTGAAAACGATCTGCGAGACCGACGGCAAGATTTGAGGCTCGGTTGAGCAATCCCGCTTTGGCCATGGGCGTCGCTCGTTGTGCAGCATTCTGTTATTGTAGCGCTTTCATTGTTGAATATCGGCCAATGGAGTACGCGATGCCCAACAGCAATGAGATCGAGGCGAAGTCGCACAACCCGGTGCCGCAGGGCTATGTGCTTGGAGCCGGAGAGGGTGAACACCTGATCCATTTTCGCGATGGCGGCAACATCTTCATCAAGGTCGACCCCGTAAAGGGATCCAATGATCTTGCCCTGGGCACGCAGCAGCTACCCAAGGGCTCAGGCATTCCGGTTCACCGACACCCCCACCATGACGAAGCCTTTTACGTTCTGGAAGGCAGTGGCTCGGTCACTCTCAACGATGTGGGTTACCCTTGCGAGAGAGGTGGAACGATTTTTATCCCCAGGAACACGTGGCATGGGTTCAGTAGTCCGGATCAAGAACTGGTTCTGCTGTGGATCATGGTGCCCCCGGGCCTCGACGATTTCTTTCGCGAAACCTGCAACCGACCGGGCGAACCGCGAAAGGAACTGACGCGGGAGCAGATCAACGCGATCGCTCTCAAACACGGCGCAGAATTCAGGTAGGCGGGCTCAAACATCTGCCCGCAAGAGCCAGGACGCGGAGTCCGAAATCGGCACGAAACGGACCAGCCGGCCGATGTGGCGATGTCCGTTGTTCGGGCTAACGGAAGTCGTGTCTTTGGTGCGTCAGGGCAGCTTTTGACCCAGGCTGTGTGAAAACCCCACCGATGCTATGATTCCCGTGCTGAATCGCGGGGGAAACGATGAAGGGTTTTGTTCAGGGGGCGGATCGCCAGCAGACGACATTGTTACCGGAATGCCTTGATGATTGGGTGGACGAGAGCAATCCTGTTCGCGCGGTCGATGTGTTCGTCGACGCGCTTGAACTGCGCGAGCTGGGGTTCGGTGGCGTCACCCCGGCAGCGACCGGCCGGCCGGGATATCATCCGTCGCCGCTGCTCAAGCTTTATATCTACGGCTATCTCAACCGGGTCCAATCGAGCCGGCGGCTGGAGCGTGAGGCTGGCCGCAATCTGGAAGTGATGTGGCTGACGGGACGGCTGGTTCCGGATCACAAAACCATCGCCGATTTCCGCAAAGACAACGGCCCCGCCATCAAGAAGGTCTGCGCGCAATTCGTCGCCTTGTGCCGCAAGATGGGCCTGCTGGCGCAAGCGAGCGTCGCGATCGACGGCAGCAAGTTCAAGGCGGTTAACTCGCGCGACAACAACTTCACGAAGGGGAAGATGGAGCGGCGCCTGGCGCAGATCGAGGAGAGCGTGGCGCGCTATCTGAGCCAGCTTGACACCGCCGATCGCCAGACAGTCGCTGGCGAAGCGCCGTCGGAGGAGCTTGCAGCCAGAACCACACGGCTCAAGGACAAGCTGATCAAGCTCGAAGAAGAGGTAAAGCGCCTCAAGGCGATTGAGAAACAGATGCTCGCCACGCCCGATCAGCAGATCTCCTTCACCGACCCTGATTCCCGCTCGATGGCGACCAGCGGGCGCGGCTCCGGCATGGTCGGCTATAACGTGCAAGTGGCCGTCGATACGACGAACCATCTTATCGTCGCGCATGAGGTGACCAACGTCGGCACCGACAAGTCGCAACTCGCGAACATGGCCAACAAGGCAAAGGCGGCATTAGAGGCAGAAAGCCTCGAAGCCTTCGCCGATCGCGGCTACTTCAAAGGCGAGGAGATCCTCGCATGCGAAGAGGCCGGCATCACGGTCACGTTGCCAAAACCTCAGACATCGGAGGCCAAGTCGGAAGGCCGCTTCGGCAAGCAGGATTTCCGCTACGTGGCTGAGGAGGACATATACATTTGTCCCGCCGGTGAGAAGCTCACGAACCACTTTACGAACGAGGAAAAGGGATTGGTCCTGCACAACTACTGGACCAACGCGTGCCGCACCTGCGCGTTGAAGGCTCAGTGCACGAAGGGACCGCAACGTCGCATCAAGCGGTGGGAGGACGAGTATGTTGTCGATGCTGTGCAAGCGCGCCTGGACAGAAATCCGGATGCGATGCGTACTCGCCGCGAGACCGTCGAGCATCCGTTTGGCACGATGAAGATGCGGATGGGTGCGACGCACTTTCTAATGAAGACGCTGCCCAAAGTGGCGACGGAGATGGCGTTGCACGTGCTCGCCTACAACCTCACGCGCGTGATGAGCATCTTCGGTATCAAGCCACTCCTGGCCGAGCTTCGGGCTTGAGGAGCCTGTCATGTTGCGCGCGCGGTGTGGCCGTTCAGGTCGTCAGCATGGCCCGAGGCTACACCCGGATTGACTCCAGACCCGATGCAGCAAAAATAGGCTCAGCCGGTCGCCTGAGGTCCATCGCGCCCGGCTGCCTGCTATTATTGGGTACGAAAAACGTTTCCACACGGCCTGGACCCAAAGCGGACATTGGGCCGCAGCGTTGAGCGTTGATCGTTTGCGCTTTCTCACTCGCCGCACCACGACAAAGTGCTAGGCTTACGACGTCGGGGCGCTTTCCTTCAGGGGGGCCAATGAGACGGCGTGAGTTCATGACAGCGGTCGGCGGCGCTATTGTGGCGTTGCCGCTTGTGGCTCGCGCTCAGCAAAGGATAATGCCCGTAGTCGGCCTACTCGGCATCGATCCCGGTGCGGTCGGCCCGGTCGCATTCATCCAAGGTCTACGTGATCTCGGTTACACGGAGGGTCGTAACATCCTGATCGAGTCTCGTTGGGCGGAAGGAAACCCGGAACGGTTTCCCGCTCTCGCGGCCGAGCTGGTTGCGCTCAAGGTCAATGTCATCATGAGCGCCGGAGGTACTCTCGGCGCCCTCGCTGCCAAGCAGGCGACGACAAATATACCCATCGTCTTCGGTGCCGTTGGCAACCCGATAGCAGACGGGATCGTCAGCAGCCTCGCGCGGCCAGGCGGTAATGTCACGGGTTTGTCAACGGTTACCACGGAGCTCGTGGGTAAGTTGGTTGGGCTGGTCAAACAGATCGCGCCGGGGGTTCGCGTGGTTGCGCTTCTCTTGAAGCCGAACTCCATGCCCGACAGCGCGCGCGAAATATTCCTGAAGGAAGTCAATCTTTCGGCGGGGGAGCTTCAAGTCGTCGAAGCGCGAGGTCCGGCAGACTTCGACAGCGCGTTCTCGGAACTTGCAGCGAAGGGCGCAGGTGCACTGGTCGTGTTGAATACCGCGGTGTTTGACATCGAGCGACAACGTATCGTGGACCTGGCGGCAAAGTTCCGGCTGCCTGCGGCGTACACCACCCGGAGCTATGTCGATAGCGGGGGCCTGATGTCCTACGGGCCGAATTTCGCTGACTTGCATCGGCGCGCCGCTAACTATGTGGACAAGATCCTCAAGGGTGCAAAGCCGGCTGACCTCCCCGTCGAACAGCCGACCAAATTCGAACTGTTCATCAACCTCAAAACCGCCAGGGTCCTTGGGATCACCGTGCCTAACACCCTGCTTGTCCAAGCTGACGATGTGATCGAGTGATGTCGCTTATTGAGCACTTTTTGGACCTGACGGACTTAGCCAACGATGTCCGCTCTTGAAAGCAGAGCCGACTGACCGTCCTTTGTTCTCCGTCGCCTCCTCACAAAGTGCTAAGGTTTGAGAGGTCAGTGAGGCGTTTCCTCCTCCGGAGGTTCAATGAAGCGGCGCTCGTTTATTGTGGGGATTGGTGCTTTAGCGGCGTGGCCACCCGTGGCACGTGCGCAGGCCAGAAAAACAATAGGCGTGCTCTCCCCGGGTCCGTCAACTCCCACAAACTCCGTTTCGCTCGATGCGTTCTACCAAAAGTTACAGGAGCTGGGCTACACCGAGGGACGGAACATAACCATCGAGCGTAGATATGGTGATTGGAATTTCGATCGCCTCGCCGATCAGGCCGCTGAGCTGGCTGGAATCAGGGCCGACGTTATCGTCGCCTTCAGCACAACCGCTGCACGTGCCGCAAAGCAGGCGACCAGCACCATCCCTATCGTCGCCGGCACCATGGCCGATCCAGTTGCAGATGGTCTTGTCGTCAGCCTGGCACGGCCAGGCGGGAATCTTACTGGAACGACTTTTATTGCTCCGGAACTGGTCGCCAAACGCCTCGGGCTGCTCAAGGAAGCCATCCCCGGACTTTCGCGCTTGGCCGGCCTGTGGCATCCGGGCGCTTACGGCGAACGCACAATGAAGGAGATGGTGGAAGAAACCGAATCCGCGGCAAGAGCGTTTGGTATCCAACTTTACTTCGCGCCGGTGCGGGATTCGAAGGATATTGACCTTGCCTTCTCCGCAATATCCGAAAAACAAGTTGGCGCTATGATTGTGCTGCCGAGCCCTATGTTTGTCGGCGAGTACAGACGGATCGTGGACCTCGCGGCAAAAACCCGATTGCCCGTGATGTACCAGGTGAGGGAGTTCGTGGACGCGGGAGGCCTCATGTCCTATGGCGCGAACCTGACCGAGCTTAATAGGCGCGCCGCCACATACGTGGACAGAATCCTCAAGGGCGCCAAGCCGGCAGATTTGCCCGTGGAGCAACCGACCAAGTTTGAGTTCATCCTCAATCTGAAAACGGCCAAGGCCCTTGGCCTGGACTTACCGAGGACGTTACTTGGTAGCGCAGATGAAGTGATTGAATGATGTCGCCTGTCGGCATTTTCGGACCTTGCGAGATGTCCGGCTTCAGTCCGGAATGCGCGCCAAAGCGGACGTTGGCTGGCTAGAGCGTTTTCCACTTTTTGTGAATCGAAAGGGATTCCCATCGGCCCGCGAATAAGATTCGATAGCCTTCCCAAGCTGAGGAGGCTGCGATGGGGTATTCGAACGATCTGCGAGTTCGAGTGATCCAAGTGGTTGAGGGCGGTGCGGCGGCGCGGGCTGCTGCCCGGCAATTTGTTATTGGAGATTCGACGGCGATCCGCTGGGCCAAACGCTGGCGGGAGACCGGGAGCTTTGAAGCCAAAACCAACAAGGGCCGGAGCCGGTCTCCGCTGAGAAAGCACGAGGAGTGGTTACTTGGATTGGTGAAGCAGGAACCTGACCTGACACTGGAGGAAATCCAGCGCCGTCTACTGGCGGAGCGTCACCATAAGGCCGGACTTGGATCGGTCTGGCGGTTCTTCGACCGCCACGGCATCAGCTTCAAAAAAAAGCGTTCGCGCAGCGGAGCAGGATCGGCCTGACGTCGCCGCAGCGCGGACGGCATGGGCTGAAAATCAACCCAAACTCGATCCCGAGCGCCTGGTCTTCATCGACGAAACCGGCACCTCAACCAACATGGCACGACTGCGCGGTCGGGCGCCGCGCGGCGAACGGCTGGTCAGTAAAGTCCCGCATGGCCACTGGAAAACCACGACCTTTGTCGCGGGGCTGCGCACAAACGCGCTCACCGCCCCGTGCGTCATCGACGGCCCGATGAACGGCGATGCTTTCCTCGCCTATGTCGAGCAAATCCTGGTGCCGACCCTCAAACCAGACGACATTGTCGTGATGGACAATCTCAGCTCCCACAAGCTGCCCGCGATACGCGAAGCGATCGAGGCCGCCGGTGCAAGGCTGCTCTATCTGCCGCCCTATTCGCCGGACTTCAATCCGATCGAACAGCTCTTTGCTAAACTCAAAGCCGCGCTACGAAAGGCCGCAGAGCGATCAGTGGAGAGCCTCTGGAACAGAATTGCCATTCTGCTCAACATCTTTCCGCCAGACGAATGCGCCAACTACTTCCGCAATTCCGGATATGCTTCGCATTAAGTGGAAAATGCTCTAGTCGGAATCTTTGGGTTCAGACCCCGTTATCTTCGCGCGCTCTTCCGCGATCTCGGCGCAGTCACGGGCGCTGGCGCGGCATTGGCCGGCTTCAGATCCCACACCGCCCGCATCTCCGAAAAGGCGTGCGAAATCACCGGCTAATTCCGTCGCGAGGTCAGGCAGGCAAAGGAGAGGTTGCAGGTCACCGTCACCTTGTCGGCGATCACGAAATTCCGCTTGTGGGTGATGCGATCGGTAATGATGTCGCGCGCCAGGCTGAGGCAGATGCCGGATTCGACGAAGTCGATCATGGCCTCTTCCTGGTCGGTGTAGGCCACGCGCTTCGGCAGCGAGCCCATCGGGCGGAAGATATCGTCGAGCAGCCGCCGATGTGCCGAGCGCGGCGGGGTCGTAAGCCAGGGCAGGCCGATCAAATCGGGCCAGTCCTTGCCCATCACCTTGTCGCTCCATTCCGCAGGCGCGAGGATCCGGTAGTCGTAGCTCATCAGCGGCGCGAGGCAGGATCGGCCCTGGTCACGAGGCAAGGTCGCCTTTGACCGGGAACAGCCATTTGGCCAGCAGCTTGGCGCCGAACAGATTAACGAGTAGCTGGCGGAGCGCTCAGCGGCTCCTTAAGTCGTTTTGGGAGGACGACCGTATCGTCAACCGCATAGAGCCAGCAAGGACCATCCTTGCCCTCTCTGGATGGATCATTGTTGCAGTCCGCGAGAGCTGTAACCTCGGCGATGCGTTGTGAGGCGGTTCCGGTAGCGATGAAAACCCGTCCCCAAGGGTGAACGGCGATGGCTTTTGGACTGCTGCTTTTCTTGTAGTTGGCAACGTCCTGTCGCTGACGAGTCGCTTCCCGCACAAACGGAATCTGCTGCGCATCAAATACGCCTTCATAGGCAATGCGTGGCATAGGTCGCGGATTTCGATAGTCTTTTGACGACCGATCTCGAACCTTGTCATTGACGGCCACGAGAATACACGGATCGCCATGGCGCATCTGACACGCTTCGAGTGTATTTTGCTCGGCGGCTGCCTCGTTTGGCCAGTCCCACGATCGCCATGTGCCGGCAGGTGGATGCGCAGCCATTGCTTTATGATTTGTATCAGCATGGTAGAGCATGACTTGCTCCAGACGGAGTTTGTCCGGCATGGCTGGCGCAAGATCCACCGTTACCGACGACAGCGCGGCGCGAAACAGATCGGCCGGGCTCTGGCGGCTGGGGGGTGCAGGATTGGCTGCTGGACTGTCGGCGACCGAGGTTGGCGCCGGCGGAGCGCTTTGCGGCACCGTAAGTCGTTTTGGGAGGACGACCGCATCGTCAACCGCATAGAGCCAGCAAGGACCATCCCTGCCTTTTCTGGTCGGATCAGTATTGCAATCCGCGAGCGCAGTGGCCTCGGCGGCGTGCTGGGAAGCTGTCCCGGTTGCGATGAAGATGCGACCCCACGGGTGAACCGCCGCGGCCTTCGGACCGCTTTTCTTCCTGTAGTCGGAAACATCCTGACGCTGGCGCACCGCGTCCCTCAAAACCGGAATTTGCTGTGGATCGAACGAGCCAGCATAATCTACACGTGGCATCGGCCGTGTCCGCCAGTACCCGGTAGAAGGCTTTTCTTGAAGCTTTTCATTTACGGCTACTAAAACGCAGGGGGCGCCATATCGCAATTGACAACCTTCGAGCGTACTTTGCTCAGCGACTGCCTCGTTCGGCCACTCAAATGATCGCCAAGTATCAGCTGGAGAATAGACCGCGAGCGCTTTGTGACTCGTAGCTGCATGGTAACCCGTGATCGTGTCCAATCGGCCCTTCTCAGTAATCGCGGGTGCAATATCCGTTATTGCCGTGGATAATGCCGCCCGAAACAGATCGGCCGGGCTCTGGCGGTTCGGGGGCGCAGGATTGGCCGCGGCGCTGTCGGGGAGGTTGGCGCCGCTGCAGCGGGTGCTTCAGGCGTCATTGGCGTTGTAAGTCTTAGCGGTAACACCACTCTGTTCTGGACGGCATACAAATAGCATGGGCCTCCGGATCGGTTGCGAGCTGGGTCTGCGTTGCAGTCCTTCAACGCCTTTTCCTCTGCGGCTCGTTGATTTGCCGCTCCTGTCGCGAGCGTCAATATTCCAGTCGCATGGAACGCCACGGCCTTTGCGCCTGCAAGCGTCGCGTATGCGGCAACCTCGGGACGCAGCAAAGTCTCCTTACGTATCGCCGGAATACGTTCCGGGTTGAACACGCCAGCGTAACGAACCCGCGGCGCATCGCTAACCGGCCATACGCCGTTAGCTCCTGGCGACGTAAAGTCGTCATCAGCAGCTATCAATGCGCAAGGTTCGTCAAAGAACTGAAGGCACTTTTCCAGCACCTTTTCCTCAGCAATCTCACGTGAGGGCCAGTCTGCAGTATACCAGACCTCCGACTTCCCGCGGGGCGCGGCAAGTGCGCGGTGCAGTGACAATGCCACATACCCCGAAACCTGTTCGGACCTAATATTCGCCGCAACACCCGGACGATGTTTCTCCAATGCAGCCTGCAGTCGTGACGCCAAGGTCGGAGGTGCCATGGTCGGAGGTGCCGCGGTCGGGACCACTCGTATCGTCCACCATGCGCCAAAGCCGATCGCAAAAGCCAGACATGCCAGACTGACCGCGATCAGCCGACGCTTTCGAGGATTAGTGGCAGGCGCAGCCAGATGGGCGGCGGGTTCGCTTGGCGCTGAAGCGGGGCCAGGATGAGATCCACGTATGCGCGGTTCCGGCAGCGCCGCGATGTCCTTTGCCGCCAAACCAAAGACACCAATGGCACGGGCGATGTTTTTGACCGTGTGCTCGCCAAGATCGGCGAAGGACAGCCGCAGCTTATCGCGAATCTGTTCGTTGGCGGCCCGCGAAATACATACGCCGCCGGGCTCGCAAAGCGCCTCGAGGCGAGCAGCGACATTGACGCCATCGCCGAAGATGTCGTCACCGTCAATAATAATATCGCCGATGTTCACTCCGATGCGAAAGACAATTTGTTCGGTTGCGGGCACCGAAGCATTCCGTGTCAGCATGCCTTGCTGGATCGCCACCGCGCATCCGATGGCGTCGACGACGCTCGCAAATTCGAGGAGCAGCCCGTCACCGGTCGTCTTGACGAGTCGCCCACCGCCTACCTTGACGGTCGGGTCGATAAACTCGGAACGATGCGCCTTGAGTGCGATCAGGGTCCCGACTTCGTCAGCACCCATCAGCCGGCTGTAACCGACCACATCCATGGCGATGACGGCCGCCAATCGCCGTTCTACGATTGAAGAACTCATGGACAGTCCATCAATGTTGTGCGTGGCTGGGCCGCGCGCCTGGATTGTTTATGTTTCGACCTTCTATGCGGAAGCACGCGGTCAAAATGATGCAAAAATTCGCTCACGAGACGCTTCGGTTTGTCGAAAGCTTCTATAACGATCTAGATCACCTTTCCCCGACGGCCTCTACGTCGATCAGACAATCGCAGTGCACATATGAATACTGTTTCCAATAAAATGCTTGCAACTCTTATATATGCATGCCGCGGCGTTGCAAACGGCGACCGCCGCTCAAAACCGGAAGTCGACGACGTTTATTGTCGCGCGACCAGTGCATCTTTTCCGCATCGCATTTCAACCGCAGACCAGCATCCTGAAGTGCGCCAGGGATGCTGTCCAGCGACCCAGATGATCCTGTTCGACTTCAGTGCGCAAGAGCATCAAGGTGTGCTCCTAGCGCGTCTCGGATCTTGCGATGCGCCCGGCTGCGGTCCGGAATGGGCGCCCAGGTAGGTATCGGCTGGCCATTCTGAACTGGCTCCACGCCCCGGGCTATCGTCGCGCGCTCTTCCGCGATCTCGGCGCAGTCACGGGCGCGGGCGCGGCATTGGCCGGCTTCAAATCCCACACCGCCCGCATCTCCGAAAAGGCGTGCGAAATCACCGGCTCATTCCGCCGCGAGGTCAGGCAGGCAAAGGAGAGGTCGCAGGTCACCGTCACCTTGTCGGCGATCACGAAATTCCGCTTGCGGGTGATGCGATCGATAATGATGTCGCGCGCCAGGCTGAGGCAGATGCCGGATTCGACGAAGTCGATCATGGCCTCTTCCTGGTCGGTGTAGGCCACGCGCTTCGGCAGCGAGCCCATCGGGCGGAAGATATCGTCGAGCAGCCGCCGATGCGCCGAGCGTGGCGGGGTCGCAAGCCAGGGCAGGCCGATCAAATCGGGCCAGTCCTTGCCCATTACCTTGTCGCTCCATTCCACGGGCGCGAGGATCCGGTAGTCGTAACTCATCAGCGGCGCGAGCTGGAATTTGCCGTCCTCGATGTGGCGCTCGGACAGGGTCGGGGACGAAAGCGATTCGACCGGCGTTGCATCGACATAATATCCGACGTCGAGATCGCCTTTGCCGATCAGCGACAGCACGTCGTCGCTCATGCCCCAGCGCAGGAAGACTTCGGTCTTCTTCAACGAGGTGGCAAGGCTGCGCACGAACGGGCCGAGCCGGATGAACTCGGGATCCAGAACCGTGCCGACGCGAAGTGATCCCCGCATCGACTCTTTCAGCGATTCGGCCATCGTCCTGAAGTCCGACGTCGCCGATACCGCCTTGTGGGCCAGCGGCAGCAAGGCCGCACCGGCCTCGGTCAGGGTAAATCCGCCGGGTGTCCGGTTGAAAAGCAGCAGTCCGGTACTTTCCTCCAACCCTTTTAACTGCAAACTGACGGCCGGCTGGGTCAGATTGAGCAATTGAGCGGCGCGTGAAACGGTCCCTTCGCGCGCCACCGTGATGAAGCAGCGCAAAGCCTGGGTGCGGGGGAGGTCGTTCATTTGAAACGCTTATACCAGATTTCCAATAACTCATTAGACAGGATTCACCCCCACAAGTCACAGTTTTTTGCCGGCAAAACTTGGCGTTGTTCCCGGCTGGAGGCCGGATCACGGCAACTGCCTGCCGTTTCAGGCCCCGCGACGGAGACATTGGCAGATATGATGAGGTGCCTGCGGACGCATCGCCCGGGCGGATTCGCCCGAATCGCGGCGATGGCGCTATTTGCAGCCCTGATGGGCGGCGGATTTTCGCCCGTTTGGGCCGAAAGCTATCCCGAGCGGCCCGTTCAGCTGGTGGTTCCGGCCGGGCCCGGAAGCAGCACCGACACCATCATGC
The DNA here is from genome assembly GCA_963802535.1 of uncultured Alphaproteobacteria bacterium. Lineage (GTDB taxonomy): Bacteria > Pseudomonadota > Alphaproteobacteria > Rhizobiales > Xanthobacteraceae > Bradyrhizobium. The sequence continues at coordinate 162,395 of CAWDJI010000007.1, forward strand.
GGTCGCTGGCGCAGGCAGCAGCCCCGTTGCTCGGCCAATCGATCGTCATCCTGAACAAGCCGGGCGCCAGCGGCACCATCGGCGTCGGCTATGTGACCCGCTCCGAACCGGACGGCTACACCATCGGCGGCGTGCCGAGCGGCGCCATCACCATGGCCCCGCATGTCGCCGCGCAAAGTTTTCAGGCGACCGACTACCGGATCGTCGCCATGATCACCCAGGCCGCCGGCGTGCTGTGCGTCCATCCGGATTTTCCGGCGAAGAATGCCACCGAGTTCCTCACCGAACTGAAGAACAATCCCGACAAATACACCTATGGTTCGGACGGCGTCGGCGCCTTCGTCCAGTTCTCGACGGCGCGGATTTTCCAGCCCTCTGGCATCCGCCAGCGCATCATTCCCTATTCGGGCGCCGACCAGACCGTGACCGCATTCCTTTCGCGCACCATCGACATCTATGGCGGCGCCATTGCCACTATCGCGCCGTTCGTCGCCGAGGGGAAAGCAAAATGCCTGTTGCTGACGACGGCGCGGCGGTTTGCGACGCTGCCTGACGTCGAAGGCCTTGACGACATCAAGATGGCGCAAGCCCAGACGCTGTTGTGGCGCGCGGTGATCGCGCCGCGCGACATTCCTCAGGATCGCTTCGAGAAATTGCGCGACGTGCTGACAAAGGCGGCGCAAAGCCCCGAGTTCAAGGCGATGGCCGAAAAACGCGGCGAGGAGGTCTGGACGATCAGCGCGGAAGACGCCGCCAAATACGCACAAGGCGAATTCGTCCAGATGGAGCAGCTCGCCAAAGAGCTCCATCTGAAACAGAACTGAGGCGCTGGGATGCCGATCGTCAAAGCCGGTGACGGCACGCCGCTGCACTATGCGGTCCATGACTACACCGACCGCTGGCGCAAGGCCGAGACCATCATCCTGATCCACGGTTTTGCCCGCTCGGGCGAGTTCTGGTTCAACATGGTGCCTTATCTCGCGCGCTTCTATCGCGTGATCTGTCCAGATCTGCGCGGCCTCGGACAATCGACGCCGCTGCACGATCCGGCGCTTTCGCTTGCCGCCTATATCGGCGACATCGAGGCGGTGGCCGACCATGCGGGGGCTGCGACGTTTCATCTGGTCGGCGAAGCGATCGGCGGCGCGATCACGCTGATCTTCGCCGCCGAGCGCGCGCGGCGGCTGCGCACGCTGACGGTGCTGGCACCGGCAGTCTGGGCCAATGAATGGATCCGCAACGCCTATGCGGTGGGCTATCCAAGCTGGGTCGAGGCGATCCGGGCGCTGGGCGTCGAGGGCTGGGTGCGGAAATCGAATACGCTGGCGCGTTTTCCCGCCGGTTTCGATCCGGCCTTCCTGGATTGGTACGCACGGGAAGTGGGCAAGGCCGATGTCGAAATCGTCACCGCCATGGTGGATTTTGCAGGCACCGTCGACGCCAGGCCCTATTTGCCAAAGATCGCTTCACCGGTGCTCGCGCTCTATCCGACCGGCAGCAACATCTCCTCCGCCGACCAGGAAGCCGCGCTGCGTGAACACATCGCCAATGTGCGCGTGACGCATCTCGAGACGCCCTACGCGATGCTGGGAATGCTGCAACCAAGGGCCTGCGCCGAGCAAATCCTGAATTTCGCCGCTGATCATGACGGGATTGTCTGCCGCGACTAGAGCCTTTTCCGTTTCGATTGAATCGAAACGGGGCTCTAGAGTGTTTTTTTGACGCGTTTTCTTGACGCGAACCGGGGCCACTTCGCTGGAAAACGCTCTAGGCGCCTCCCTTGGCTGCTTCGAGGGTGGCTTTTCGAACGGCGGCGGCAATGGCATCCGATGCCGCTGGATTTTGAACCGCGCGCGCCAGCGTTACCCCACCGGATAGAATGGCAAGAACAGCCCAGGCACGCTGCGTGCGGTCGGTTGCGTCGGCACCTGAAAGTCCGTCGGCAACGGCGCGCACGACAGTATCCATGTGGGTTTCGAATATTGCCTTGGTTTCGCTGTCGGAACGCTGAACCTCGGGCGTAAGACTTTGCAACGCACAGCTTTCGCCGAGATCGCAGACCCGTTTCTGCCCAAGATAGAAATCAACGAAGGTTTCGATCCAGTTGGCTCCGTGCTCCGCGCGCAAGGCCACTATCGCGGCGGCCAGTTCGTCGATGCCGGCTACGACGGCTTCCTTGAAGGCATCTTCCTTGGAGCGAAAGTGGCCATACAAGGCACCCGACGTGACGTCGGCTTCCTTGGCCAAACCATCAACCCCGATCCCCCCATAGCCGCGTTTGCGAAAGCCGCGGCCGACGGCCGCAAGGATTCGTGCCTTGGCTTCCTGCTTGTGGCCAGGGGCGTATCTCGACACGTCGAACTCCTTTTATATCACGATCGCAATTTATAGGTTGACAAGATAACGATCGTTATCTTAGAAACATCACGATCGTTATATAACGATCGTGATCTGAGCGCAATACCGCGTTCAGGTAGATTTCGTTCGGGAGTTCAATATGCCGCTTCAACTCACTCTCACCGAGGGCATCTTGCCCAAGGGGCAGGAAAAGGTCGCTTTCGCACGGTTGTCCGAAGCCATGCTCAAGTGGCACGGCCTGACTGGAAACAAGGTCATGACGCCCAACGTCATCGGCGAAGTACGGGTCCTTCCGAAGGACACCACCTTCAGCGGCATGCGCGAAACGCCAATCGCAGTCATCGAATGGAAGGTGCCCTCGTTCGCATTCGCCAAACGCGAAATCCAGGTCGGTTACTTCGAGGAAGTCACCAACATCATTCACGAGATGTCCGGCGGCAAGCAGCCCAAGGACCACATCTTCATCAACGTCGTTCACACCGTTGACGGAGCGTGGAACTTCAACGGTCGCGCGATGACCAACGCCGAAATCGGCGAACAGGTCGCCAAGGGCGGGTAAACATCGTCCAGCAGCGGTCGCCCGACGGTGCGCCGCTGCTGGTCCCCTCAAACGCCAATCGCCAATCCATGTTCCAGGGAGATCCCGTGAAAAAGATACAAGGCATTCTCTGTTGCACCGCAGGCTTCCCCTGCACACAACCAAGAATCCGTTCGGATCAAAAGACAACCGAGGTAGTCAACATGAAAACGAATTACGGAGCTCCGGAGTTCTCGCGCAGGAAGGCTTTTGCGTCGATGTCCGCCATGGCCGTGGGCTTGATTGCAATGCCTGCCGCTGCAAATCTATTGATGGGAGAGACCTTCGCGGCAGAAGCCGCGATCGACACGGCGGCCACTTTCCCTTCCATCGAAGCCGAACCCTTCCTGGTTACATTCTGACATCCAGAGCGGGGCGTTGCGGAGAAATTCGCAACGCCCCGCGACTGCACCCAATCGGCTGCGTCGGATTAGCGCAACGTCACAATGATGGCGATCCGCCAGTCTCTATTGATTGGACCCTCTTCGTCCCGGTAATCTTGCCCCTGTTTCAGCATGTGAACGACGGTTACCGGGAAACAGCCGGGGTGACACTGGTCGGACTTATCATTGCAGTCTTCGGCGTGGCCTTCATGTTCGGGGGACACCCGGTTATTTCCGCGTTGCTGCTGCTGCTGACCTGGGTGCTGGTGATGCTGGATGAAGACATGAAGTCTGGCTGAGCCGGTTACAGATCAGCGATCGACGGTCGCAATCGCCGCTCATTCCGCCAGGTTATTCACCTTGCGCACCCAGGCGCGGACGTCGGCGAGCACGTCCGGCAGCACTTCCTTGACCTCTTGCACGGTCATGCCGGCTCTAACCCTGGGATCGTAGAGCAAATTGAGGATGTACTGGTCGTAGACGTCGAAATAGCCCATCGACACATTGTCGTTGAACATGGTCCACGGCACGCTCGACGTGTCGTTGATCGGGCCGAGCGACTGCAACAACTCCTCATAGGCGCAATCGAAGAAGACGAAGTCGCCATTGTCGACGGTGAGGATCACGTCGGAATGCTCGATCTCGAATTTCTCGTTCTTGCGGAAGCCCGACAGGCATTGCGGATCGAGCGAGGAGCGAATCTCGCGCGCCCGGTCCGCGCCGTAGAAGGTGGCGATGGTACGGTTGAGATCGCGGTCGCGCACCAGTTTGACCAGCACATTGGCTTCCTCATTGTTCGCCGTCATGGCGATGTCGAGGTGCTGGACGCGGGCGGCGATGTCGGCGACGATTTGTGCGAGCTGGGCCTTGCGATCGGCGCGGTTGCCGTCGGCAAACACCCTGACCGGCGCGTCGTATTTCCGGATGCGGTCGACGCGGCCGGCGAGATGGTATTCGGCGCCGAAGGCGGTTTTGAAAAAACCCTCGATGATCTCGCTGTCGGTGAAGACCTTCTTCTCAGCTCGCTGGCGCTGGGAGATGGCGGGAATGTCGGCGGAGGCCGCTGGCGGTAAAACGACCTCGGCGAGGACAAGCGCAGCCAAAGCGGCTGCGAGCCTTCGCGGGAAGTGAGACCGGCGATTTGCGCACATTATAGGAGTGACGCTGCCGCAATCGGCGCGTGTGCGCAAGGCTTGTTGACGCAGGGCTGGGCTCGTTCAAGTCAACAACGCTTGTTCACTGCCAAGCCCTGCGTGCTCAGGCCGACGATTCCGGGTTCCCTAGTTCTTCACGATCACCGTGGTGCCGACCGAGACGCGGCCGTAAAGATCGGTCACGTCGTCATTGGTCATGCGGAAGCAACCGGATGATACCGCCTGTCCGATCGTCTCCGGCTCGTTCGAGCCATGGATGCGGTAAAGCGTCGATCCCAGATACATCGCACGGGCGCCGAGCGGGTTGTCGATGCCGCCCTTCATGTGGCGCGGCAGGTCGGGGCGGCGAGCCAGCATCTGCGACGGCGGGGTCCAGCTCGGCCATTCCTTCTTGGCGGTGATGCGGTGGGTCCCGCCCCAGCGGAAGCCGTCGCGGCCGACGCCGATGCCGTAACGCAGCGCCTGGCCGTTGGCCAGCACGAGATAGAGTCGCCGCTCGGCGGTGTTCACGACGATGGTGCCCGGCGCGTAATTGCCGGCATAGCTGACGGTGGAGCGCGGGATCGGGCTCGATCCGCCGCTGTAGAGACTGGGGCCGCCCGAGAACAGACTGCGCATGTCCATCTCCTGGGACTGTGCCTGGCCGACACCCCCCAGCACCATCAGCGTCGCAACTACAAAAGCAAAACCCCGGGTCATTTTCTTCCTCGTGAAAAATCAGAATATGCGCGAGACAGGCCACACTTGCCGCGATTTCGCAAGCAAACAGCCCGTGACCGCGCCACTTTCAAACGCTCCGGTTAAAAAAGGCAACACATCGGAGGCCAAGGGGACATCATGGCTGCATTGTGCGGCTAAACCTTTGACGAAACGCGGGAACAATGTTTGATCTTGGCCGGCTTTTAGAACAATCGCGTTAGGGAGCGAGACCATGAATGGTGCGGAAAGTCTGGTGCGGACATTGGTCGCAGGCGGGGTCGATGTCTGCTTCACCAATCCCGGCACCTCGGAGATGCATTTCGTCGCCGCACTGGACCGGGTCGAGGGCATGCGCTGCGTGCTCGGCCTGTTCGAAGGCGTGGTGACGGGGGCCGCCGACGGCTATTTCCGCATGAAGGGGACGCCGGCGTCGACCCTTTTGCATCTCGGCCCCGGGCTCGCCAATGGCCTTGCCAATCTGCACAACGCCAAGAAGGCCAATTCCGGCATCGTCAATATCGTCGGCCAGCACGCCACCTACCACATCGAATACAATGCGCCGCTGACCTCAGACATCGAAGGCCTGGCGCGGCCGATGTCGAGCTGGGTGCGGACCTCGCCGGACGCCAAATCGGTCGCCGGTGACGGCGCCGCCGCCATTGCCGCGGCCAAGGGCGCGCCGCCGCAGATCGCGACCCTGATCCTCCCCGCCGACACCGCGTGGAACGAGGCCGACGGTATCGCCGAAGTGCCGGTGGAATCGCAGCGTGAGAGCTACTCCCCGCAGGCCGTCGACAAGGCGGCAAAGGTGCTGCGCGGGGGCGCAGATACCCTGCTGTTGATGACCGGCAGCGCGGTGACGGAGAAGGGATTGGCGCTGGCGGCGCAAATCGCCGGCAAGACCGGCTGCAAGGTGATGGGTCCGCTGGCCAGTCCGAAGATGGCGCGCGGCCGCGGGCGGTTTTCGATCGACCGGGTGCCTTACGTGATCGAACAGTCGCTGGCGGTGCTGAAGGGGTTTCGGCACATCGTGCTGGTCGAAGCCAACGATCCCGTGGCGTTTTTCGCCTATCCGAACAAGCCGAGCATGCTCAAACCCGAGGGGTGCGAGGTCCATCGCATGACCCAAAGCGGCGAGAATTCGGTAGCTGCCCTGGAGGCGCTGGCGTCCGCGCTCGGCGCCAGGCCGGCGGATGTGAAGCCGCAGGCCACCGTCGAACTGATCAAGCCGACCGGTGCCCTGAACCATGCCTCGATTGCCCATGCGATCGCCATGGCCATTCCGGACAATGCCATCGTCATCGACGAATCCGTCACCACCGGGCGAGCCTTCTTTCCGGTGATGGCGGCCGGCGCCCCGCACGACTGGATCCAGAATCTGGGCGGCTCGATCGGCTATTCGACGCCGGTCGCGACCGGAGCTGCGATCGCCTGCCCGGACCGCAAGGTGATCTGCATGGTCGGGGACGGCAGCGCGATGTACACGATCCAGTCCCTGTGGACGCAGGCGCGCGAAGGCCTCAACGTCGTCACGATTGTGTTCGCTAATCGCATCTACCAGATCCTGCGCGGCGAGTTCGACGGCGTCGGCGCCGGCGAGCCCGGGAAGCGTGCGCTCGACATGCTCAAGATCGACAATCCGACGCTCGATTTCGTCGGGATGGCCCGGAGCATGGGCGTGCCGGGCCGGGCGGTCGACAATGTCGACGATCTGGTCAAGGCGCTGGCGGAAGCCGTCGCCGAGCCGGGTCCGCGGCTGATCGAAGTGCAGATGTAGGCGCGGGCCTCGGCGCGCGTTAGGGCGGAGGCCAGATGCAAACCGAACTGAACAAGGTCGTCACGGCGCTCCAGGAATTTTATGCGCGCGAGACCTTCCTGCTCGACAAGGACCTTGGTGAGCGGACGCTGACGCATCGCCTCGCGGTGCATTGCGAAAAACAGTTTTCGGGCTGGGACGTCGATTGCGATTTCAACCGGCTCGGCGAGCGAACGCTGCGGCTGCCGCACGGCACGATCGTCTCGACCGACGATCACCTCGGAAAATCCGTCTATCCTGATATCGTGGTGCACCAGCGCGAGATCCCGAACAATCTGCTCGCGATCGAGATCAGGAAGTCCGCCAATCACCAGCCGCTGGAACATGACCAACATAAACTGAAGGCGCTGACCGATCCGCATTTGTGGTTCGCCTACTGGATCGGCCTGCATCTCGCGCTCGGCAAGAAGCAGGTGACGATGTCGGAAGTCTACACCGGCGGCGTGCTTGATCCGGCGCTGTCGGGCTGGTTCGCCGGTCGGCTGAAGGAATTGGGTTTGAGCGAAGGCTAGCATCCGCTTTTACAGGTTTCACATGCCCGTCATCATCGATCCTCCGAACGGGCTTCCAATCCGCGACCGAAGGTCACAAGGCGCATTGGATATGGCAAACGATGTTGCAATTGAGGGTTGTCGCTGTAGGCTTACCATTTAGGAACGCCCAGACATTGCCTTCGTAGGCCATTTTCTCCGGCCCGCTACCCAACCGGCCCAAAGTTATTTCGCCATGCGCGATCTCTTGTCCTTTTCCCCGTGGATTTTCCACATGCCGGGCGGAAGAAACCCGTCGGCTCTGCCAACCGCTCATGTTTTCAAGCTGCGTTCCATCAACATCTCAGCGAGCAATTTGGAAGGTAAGCGCACATGGCGACTTCAGCTCCACCCAACATAGCGAAGGCGGCGAGGGCGCGCATCGCGGATGCGATGCCCCAGATCCGGCATTCCATGACCGCGATTGACGCGGGTCGTCCCGGTGATGCCGAGACAGAATTCGTCCGCCGGGTACAGGTGTATCAGGCACGCACCGGCGTCTCGCTCGAAGCGGCCGACCGCAAGGTTTCGGCGTCCGACGGCGGCGCGGAGCGGACATGGGGCAAGACCGTCGATTTTGTCGACGTGGCATTTTTCGAACGGGGGAGACGCGCAGCCCGTTCCGTTGCCCGCATCATAACGACCGACGGCGCCGCGCTCGGCACCGGCTTTCTGATTTCGCCGCATCTGCTGATGACCAATAATCATGTGATTGGTTCGGAAGCAGCCGCCGGCGGGCTTCTCGCCGAATTCGACTACGAGCGCGACATCAATGGCGCAATGCTGACCGTGACACGTTTTGCATTTGACCCGGTCGCCTGCTTTGTCACCAACGTTGAAGACAATCTCGACTACACGGTGATTGCCCTCGGCAGGCGCGTCCTGGGCAACAAGGAGTTGTCGTCGTTCGGATGCATTCCGGTAAGCAGTGCGCGAAACAAGCATCAGCTTGGTGATTTCGTCAACATCATCCAGCATCCGGATGGAAGGCCCAAAGAGGCGGTCATCCGGGAAAATCAACTCGTCGCCCGGGCCGGCACAACGCTCGACTACGTTGCCGATACCGAGCCCGGCGCGTCAGGATCTCCCGTGTTCAATGTGATGTGGGCGCTCGTCGCGCTGCATCATTGGGGATCCCCGCATCGCGAACTGATTGATGAAGACGGCAAGCAGATTCCGAAGACCGTCAACGAAGGCATCAGGGCCAGTTCGATCTATACCGACCTCACGACGCTTCGTACCACCCTGAAACCGGGTCCCCAACGCCTGATCGACGAGGCGCTGCGCGTCGGCCTCGAGGCCAATCCGCCGTCACCGTCAAGCGAGGCGACGCCGCCCACCACGGGCGCGGCCGGCCAAAGCACGGAGGCTTCGGTCGTGGTTGCCGAGGATGGCACGGCAACCTGGACCATTCCGCTTTCCGTTTCGGTCAAGCTTGGCGGATTGCCGGCTGCCGCGCCCAGGGCCGCTGCGACAATTGCCGCGGTGGAGACGCCGCCGACATCGCCGTCTGGCGCGGCGGAGGCGAAACTCGATCTCGATCCGGATTACGCGGACCGCGCGGGATACGATCCGAAATTTCTTCCGGGCGCCCGGGTTGATCTTCCGAAGCTGTCGGCGGAACAGAAGCAGGTCGCGGCAAGAAACAAGAAGGCCGGCCGCGGCGATGACCCGTTCGAACTCAAATACCATCATTACAGCGTCATCATGAACGGCAAACGCCGCCTTGCGTTCGTATCGGCGGTCAACATCGACGGCAACACATCGAAAGACTTCGACCGCGACACCGGTGTGATGTCCGATCCGATGCAGGGCGACGACTCCGAGGCGGCGGAATTGTGGTTTCCGGAACACCGGATCGAGGATAGCGAGCAGACGCCGCGCAATTTCTATGAGGGCCAGACGACTTTCGACGCCCAGGGCAACCAGATCCTCGACAAGCGTAGCGGCGGGCATCGCAATCGCATGTTCCAGAAGGGGCACCTGACCCGGCGGCAGGATCCGCTCTGGGGCGACGACGAGCAGTTGGTCCGTTACGCAAACGCCGACACGTTCCACGTCACCAACTGCTCGCCGCAGGTCGGCTTTTTCAATATGGGGATTTTCAAGAAAGCGGATGCCGAGGCGCGCGAAGCGGCCAAGCCAAAACCGCACCCGGGCGGCCAGCTCTATTGGCGTGCGCTGGAGGACTACGTCATGACCAATGCCCGTGCCGACCGTGCCAAGGTGAGCGTGTTCACGGGCTGCGTCTTTGACGACGCAAATGACATTCCCTGGGACCGTGGTCGGCAGGAGATGCGCGGCTTCAAGGCGCCGCGGCAGTTCTGGAAGCTGATCCTGCGCGTCGAGGACGGTGCGCTCCAGGCCACCGCGCTGGTGGCCGACCAGTCACCGCTGATCGACGTGCTTCCGGAAGCGCTGCTGCAGGGCGAGGCGCTGCCGAAGCCGCTTCCTTACGAAAAGGTCGCCAAATATCACTACAGCGTCGACAAGCTGGAAGATCTGACCAAACTGAGTTTCGGCAACGCCGTGCACGCGGCCGATACGTATCGCGGTGGCGGGACGGGAAGGCGCGAGGTGCGCAACATCGAGGATGTGATACCGAAGCCGGCGCGAAAGACCGCCAGCGCGGCGAACAAGCCGGCTCGCCGCGCGCGCAAGGCCGCCAAAAAACGTAGAAGCTAGAACGGGAGTCCTCTCGGCACTGCCTGCCGTGTCCGCGGCGAGAAACCACGGGCCTCGCGCTAACCCTCAATCCCCGGGAAAGAAAGCTCGCAGTCGAGGCCGTCGGGCTTCCACTGCCGCGTGATGCTGCCGCTCAGGGTTCTGACCATGCCGTCGATGGCGCCGACGCCAAAGCCTTTCCGCTTCGGCGCTGATGTTGCGGGCCCGCCGGATTCGGTCCAGTGCAGCAGCAGATTATCCGACGCGTCGATCTGCCAGCTGATGTCGATCTTGCCCGATGGTCCGGACAGCGAGCCATATTTGGCGGCGTTGGTCGCGAGCTCATGCACGGAGACCGCGATCGCCTGCGCCAGTGTGGCGGGAAGCCGGACATCGCAGCCCGAGATGCTGACCCGTGACGAGCCGTAGGGCCGCAGCTCTTCCTGAATGATGGTCTGGATGCTGGCGCCGGTCCAGCGCGATACCGAGAACAGTCGCTGCACATTGGCAAGCGCGCTCAGGCGGCCCTGGAATGCCGTCTGAAATTCTTCTGCGCTATCGGCCTTGGTCAGTCGCAGCATGGCCTGGATCACGGCGAGCAGATTGTTCGACCGGTGATCGACTTCGCCGGTCAAGAGCATCATGCGCTCCTCGGCCTGCTTGCGGGTGGTGATGTCGACCAGCATGTTGACGGCGCCGAGGAGGCGGCCGGCATCGTCGCGCAGCGGCGTCGGATAGGGCATGAAGCAGATGCGCGAGCCGTCGGGCCGTTCGGCGATCGCTTCGACGTCCCGAATCGGGCGATTTTCCCTGAGCGCAATCGCCATCGGGCAATCTTCGTGGGCGAGCGGCGTGCCGTCGGGGAGGAACAGCTTCCAGGTCACGCACCACATCTCGCCGATTTTCGGCGTGCGGCCGGCGAACTCGATACAGGCGCGGTTGAAGAAGGTGATCCGGCCGTCGGCATCGGTCGTATAGATCGCGGCGGGCAGTGCTTGCAGCAGGTCGCGGAACTGCTTTTCGTGCGAACCGGTGTCGCCGGAGGCGCCGGCGCTCCTGACGGCGTGCTGGGCCAGGATGTTATCGAGCGCGACTTCGTCTGAATGCCTGAACAAATTCAACATGATGCGTTCCCAGCCTGCCGGCTACCGACGCTAATTCGTCACCAAGACAATCGTTCCCCGGAGGGGCCGGACCGGTTCTCCGAATATGGCTTTTGCCGTTCAGGGCCCGTCCCACCGGCCGTTATCTGGACAAATTGCCAGCAAATTGCGGTCAAAGCTTCCGTTAACCATCTCCGCCGTATCATTTGCGTAAGGGGAACTTCGATGGCCTACAGGATCGTGGCGGAACGGGACAACGAGACCGTCAGGATGGACAGGATGAGCTCGCTGATGGCACTGGCCAAGGCGAAGGTGTGGGCCAGCGAAGGCTGGGACGTCACCATCATCGTCCGCGATGAGGACGAAGTGGCGACTGGCGAGACCAGCCATCTGCTGCTCGCTTGATGGGCTGCGTGATATCGCGCTGATGAAAAGGCCGCCCCCGGGGCGGCCTTTTGGTTTCTCAACGCCGGCGACGGAACCGGGAACCCGGGCCAGCGTTATCGCTGCGGGCAGGTTTGTCTCGGAGATGCGCCATGCACTGGCGATCAGCAAGCGCGGCGGCCGACACGATGCGCGGCACCGCCGACGACGACTTCCTCTACGCGACCGGATGGACCATCAGCGGCCTCGCGACGCTCGCCACCATCGTCGTGGTCTGGTTGTTCGGGATCTAAAACGCGTCAAAAAAAATCTAGCGTTGCGCGACCCGCTTGCCGCCGGTCACGAGCAAGGCGAGCCTGCGCCCGGTCAAGAGGCCGGCCACCACGATCAGAAACCACACCGGCAGGAAAAACAGTGTCAGGATGCCGGCGTCTTCGGGTTCGGTCCGCAGCAGCCATTTGACGACCCCGACGGGGGCGAACAATCCGATCGCGCCGCCGATCAGGCCGGAAACCGTCACCACGAATTTTTGCGTGATCATCCTTACCCCTCCGTCGTTCGCCCGCGCAAAACGCCGCCGGCGACGCCGACGCCGAGGACATAGAGCCAGCCTTCGTGGAAATCGAATAGATGCGAATTCAGCATCGAGCTGAAGACGTTCTGCAGCACGACGGCGAGCCCGATCCAGGCGACGACGCCTGGTTTGCGAAATAGCCGGTAGTGAACGAACCACATCGCATACAGCACGATGCAGCCGAGCAATCCCCACTGGATCGCGACATAGAGCGTCTGGTTGTGGGGATTGCCGATGCTTTGCCCCCAGGCGCCCGGCTTGCCTTCGGCCGCCTTGTCGAACAATTGTTTTGCCGAACCGGTGCCATGCCCGATCAGTGGCGCTTGCTGGATCCAGCCGAGCGACTGGGTCCAGTATTGCAGGCGCTGCCCGGTCGAGGTCGGGCGGTTGATTTCCCGATACTCCTGGTATTCGACCGCGATATGCGCGACGCGTCCGCGGAGATAGGGTGACCCCGCCCAGACCAGCATCGCGGCGACAGCAATTCCCACGGCTGTCAGCAATGTCGTCCGCCGGTCGAAATGCGCCACCGCAAAGATCAGCGCCATCGGAACGATATAAACCAGCGACGTGCGCGACAGCGCCACGAAGAACACGTTGCACAGGAATGCCGTGGCGAGGACGCCGAGCGCGATCGCAGCCGCAAATTGTTGTTTCCGGAAGGCGGCGACCGCCACGGCCGCGAGGCCGAGTGCGCACAGCACGAACTCCTGGTTCTGGTCGATGGCGTTGCGGACCGGCACGCCTGTGGTGTCGAAGCCGTGCGCCGCCTTGAACTGCCAGGCCGGCACGAAGAAGATGAGCCAGGAGCAGACCAGCAACAGGCTGCACGAGATCAGGAACGCCCAGAACACCCAGTGCGCGCGGCGCGAACGTTCGAAGTGATAGAGCAGGAACGGCAGCACCAGCAGCTTTGCCACCGGTCCAAGGCCGAGCAGACTGGCGCGCCACGCGCCGTCCGCCCACAGCATGCCGATGATGGCGACCCCGAACAGGGCGATCGGCGCGAGCGAGGAGGGCGCCCGCAGCGCGCGGAAAAATCTCGCCGGTTCGATGGTCGGGATCAGGGCGATGAACCAGATCGACATGAAGATGAGGACCGCCGACGTCGACCACGGCAGCGAGACGGCGACCAGGACGGGATAGAAGTCGAGGCTGAACTGCCAGGCGCGCGAGCGCGTGAAGCGCCCAAAGCGTCTGCCGGCCTCGCCAAGGAAATCGGATGCGGAAGCAGCCGGCGCGGTCACGCGGCCTCCGAAATCAGCTGGAATGGGTGCGGGTGTACAGACACGGGCGGAAAGCTTAACCGCCGCCTTGTTGCTTGATCAAGCCTGTCCATCGTCACGCCGTTGGCTGCGCGTTGCGCCGCGACGCCGCCGCGGACCAGAGGCCGGCCAGTCCGACGCCGGCAAGGAAGATCAGGCTCGGCTCCATCGGCATGCGGTATTTCGCCGAGATCACGGGGCCGGAGAGCACCAGAAAATAGATCATCGGCGCTGCGGCAAGTGCTGCCCAACTCGCGCGTCTTCGGCAGAGCAGGACAAAGCCGATCGCGGCCAGCGCGACCGACAGAACCGATCCGGCCACTCCCGCGATCATGACGATGGCGAAGGCTGTGGGCGACGATTGGAAATAGTGCACCGTTCGCTCCAGCATGGATTGTCCCGGCGTGGCGAAGAAGCTTGGCTTCTCCATCGCGCGGACGCGGGGATCGCCGAGCGCGGCAGGGGCAAGAAGGTTGGTCGCCGCACCCTCGGTCCAGGCCTTGATGAAGGTCAGGGGCGAGATCGAGGAAAGCTCCGCGCGGGCAAGGCTGGTATAGAGCGAGGATTGCTGAAACGGATCGCGGAAGGCGTCGGGTGCGCGCTTGATGGCTGCGTCAAAGGCCGCGTTCATTTTGTTGACCGACACTTCATACGGCGTGCCGTCCTGGCGTTGTCGCAGTAGCGGCACGATCCAGTTTGCGAGATGAAGGCCGGATTGCGACGTCAGCGCGAACCTGTCGAAATAGACGTAGTTCCGGACCACGAGCGGCGTGACCGGCAGCGCCGTCAGCACGCAGAACAATACCGCTGAGATCACCGCGCGCCGGAAATCCGTTCGGATCGTTCGCGCCAGGATCAGGACGGCCATCGCCGGCAACAGAAATGCGACCCCGGGGCGCGTCCCGAGTGCGAGACCGGCCGCGACCCCGGTGGCGGCGGCCATTGCCAATGACGGCCGTTGCAGGAAGTGTGCGGTTGCGAGAAATGCGGCCGTCATCATGAACAACGACAATGCATCCGTGAGCATCTGGGCGCTGTAGACGACCAATGTCGCGGAGCAGGCGGCAAGCAAACCTGCAGCGATTCCGGCCGGACGCGAGACGAACAAGCCGAGCCGGGCGATCATGGCGCAGGTGCCGGCACCGAGCAGCGCCTGGAGCAGTGCTGCCGCGCGCGGTGCGTCGCCGAACAGGGCGCGGCATGCGGCCAGGAATAACGGGTAGAGCGGCATCCTGTCCGTTGACGTCGACAGTGTGCGCCACAGCTGCCCGCCCTCGGACCAGTAAGCGTGGGTATCGGCCTCGGCAAAAAACGAGGCGTCGCCGTGAAGCGTCGCGATATAGATGAGCCTGATGGCTGCCGCGAACAGGAATACCGGGATCAGGATGGAATGGCGGCCGCATGGCTTTCACGGAAGAGAGAACAGAACAATCCGGAATCGGCCTTGCGACGCGCCCGAAGGCGGGATCGCGCGCTTAAAGCACGGACCTGCCTGACTGGGCTAATCCTAATTCGGCTTCTCCGGCGGGGGCCCGCCGTTATTCATTTCCTGATCAGTCCCAGCGCTTCGCGAAACAAATGGGCAAAGCAGATCACCAGCGAACTCACCAGCACGAACACCGCAAAGCGGTCATAGTCGGCGGCGGTCAGTGGATTGAACTCGAAATGCGGCGGCATGAACGCCCACCACACGATCGGGATCGTCAGCAGTGCTGCAAACGTGCCCGCCGGAGCGCCCCCCAACAGGCTCACCACCAGGATCGCCGGAACGAAGGCTGCGAAATACGGCGTCGTCCCGAACGACGCCAGCACTTCCTGCATGGTGGCGGCAAACAGGACCGCGGCGAAAGCGGCGGCGAATGCGGGGAGCGACCATGGCCGCAGCCGGAACATGTAATCGGTACGCGTACGCATCTAATTTCCTCGGAAAACGCGATGCTGAAAAGCCTAGGCTATCCCTGGAACCCTGCAAATGAAACCCCGCCTGGTCCACCTTAATCCCGTGGCCGGACGGGATTTTGCGGGACGGATCGCGCCCTGGAATGAAGTCCTGGGAGGCGGCATGCGCGCTCCGGTCGGGGCAACCCGTTGGCGGCAACCTAGACTGGCCCGGACCTGCGGATCAGCCGCACCGTCTCGGTGCGGCGGCAAAGCGAGCAGCGGTACTTGATGAGGTCGTTACCTCTGTCGTCCGGATCGGCTCGTTCGAGCACCATCGTTTGCTCGCAGGCGACGCAAGTCATCAGGTCCAACAGCGGGCTGCGGTCATCGTTCACTGACAGATGAAATGCCTCCAAAGGTCTTCAGTTCCTTTGGCGCAGTTCTCACCAACGGAATGAACTCACATCGCTCCGCCGCGCGCAGCCGGCACCACATCGAGGCGGTTTGTATTTTGGGAACAAGTCAGGGGTCGGCCGGTTCTACCGAGACAAATGCCAACATCCGGAGAGAATTATGGCGAAAGAGAAAGAACTATCGGACCTGTTCCTCGACACGTTGAAGGACATTTACTTCGCGGAAAAGAAAATCCTGTCCGCATTGCCGAAGATGGCCAAGGCCGCGCAATCGCCAAAACTCAAGGCGGCGTTTGAAAAGCACCTCGCCGAGACCGACGGCCAGGTGGAGCGGCTGGAGCAGGTGTTCGCTTCGATCGACGAGACCCCGAAGGGCAAGACCTGCGATGCCATCATGGGAATTCTCGACGAGGGCAAGGAAGTGATGGACGAATACAAGGGCATGCCCGCCCTCGACGCCGGCCTGCTCGCGGCCGCGCAAGCCGTCGAGCATTACGAAATTTCCCGCTACGGCACGCTCAGGACCTGGGCGAACGAGTTGGGTTACAAGGACGCGGTGAAGCTGCTCGACGCCACACTCAGGGAAGAGAAGGCGACCGACAGTGCCCTGAGCCAGCTCGCAGTGTCCGAAGTCAATTTGCACGCCGAGACCGCGCAGGCCGCTTGAAGCAAGTCGCGGCTTGTCGACGGACAGAAAGAGAGGCTCCAGCCATGTGCTGGGGCCTTTTTTGCGTGTCGAAAAGATGCGGAATCAAGCAGTAGCAGCAAGGGCGATGCAGGCAAAACCGACCTTTGCATCAGTGGGAACGCCGAACTGCACGGTGTGCCGCGCCGGCAGATCGCCGGGAAAGTGCTTTAGATATTCCGCATTGCATTCATCATAGTCAGCCGGATCGGTAATCAGCATCGTCATTTGCACGACGCGATCAAAACTGCTTCCTGCATCTTTCAGAACGTCAGCGATAAGCGCCAATGCATCGCGGACCTGCTCAGCCGCGGTTTCACCACGATGGATTCCGTTTGTGGGATCGTCCGGTGCCGTGCGTCCGGAAACGAATACAAAGCCGCCGGCGCGCGTTGCTGCACTATAGGGGCGGCCAGAGCCTGCCGCCGGGGCTCCGAAAAATTCTATCATTGATTTCAAATTCCTCTCATCGAAGCTGGTATTTGCCGGTTTTTTCCGATCGTTTTCGGCCAGCAGATCCTTTTGTGGCACACTCCGTTCTAGCACATGAGGCCTCGAGCGTCGTGCCGAAGGGCAAGCCGCTTCTACGGCACTCATTTAACCCTTGACCCCGTCGGCAAGTTTTGGCTGAGGTCGCTGCGTGCGGCAAAGTTGTGTGTTGGGGGAGGCGCGTCGCCCCAACCGGGTTTTGACACACCTCCGTCAACGACCAAGACGAATTCGTTGCCGGGGAGAGTGCGGAACAAGCCGTAAGGGCATTGCGCAGGGAGAGCTGGGTATTCCCGGATACAAGTGATCCACCCAGAGGGAGTTGATGATGACGGATCGCAAAGTTCGCTGGGGAATTATTTCGACAGCCAATATCGGCATGACGAAAGTCACGCCCGGGATCATGAAATCTCCGCATTCGGAGGTAGTCGCGCTCGCTTCTCGCGATCGCGGCAGTGCCGAACGCGCGCTGGCCCGATTGGGTCTGCCGAAGGCTCGCGCCTACGGCACGTATGAGGAGATGTTTGCCGATCCGGACGTCGATGCCGTCTACAATCCGCTTCCCAACCATCTGCACGTCCCGCTCACGCTCGCGGCGGCGCGGGCGGGCAAGCATGTCCTTTGCGAGAAGCCGATCGCAATGACCGCGAAGGAGGCCGAAGAGCTGCGATCCGCCCCGCGCGGACGTCATCATCGCCGAAGCCCTGATGATTGTGCATCATCCGCAGTGGCATCGGGCGCGGGAAATCGTCCGGTCGGGGGAACTCGGCCGTGTTCATCTGGTCCGTGTGGCCTTTACCTACCACAACGTCGATCCAAAAAATGTACGCAACATTCTGGATATCGGCGGTGGTACCGTAATGGACATTGGAGGTTATTGCGTCGTGGCGGGCAGGTATCTGTTTGAAGCAGAACCTATCCGGGTAATTTCGCTTGTCGACCGCGACCCAAACTTTCGAACCGATCGTCTCGTCAGCGTCATTGCGGATTTTGGCGACGGGCGGCAGCTGAGCCTGGTGTGCGGGACCCAGACTGCGGCACGACAAACCGTTGAAGCGTTCGGTACGGATGCCAGCCTCGAGATCCAAATTCCGTATAATGCGCCTCTTGACGAGAGCACTGCGATTCTTGTCGGACGCGGTCCGCATCGGGATATGTACCGCCGCGAGATACTGCCCCCGGTCGATCAATACACTGCGCAGGCCGAAGCCTTCGCGAAAGCTGTGCTCGGCGATATCTCGACATTGCAGGGTGCCGGCGTCGAGGACGCGATCAAGCAGTTGCACGTTCTCGACGCGATCTTCCGCAGCGAAAAGTCCGGCGCCTGGGAGGCGGTACAGCGCTAAAACCCCGCGCCCTTGATTGAAAGGGGCGGTATGCGCCGTAAGGAATCATTAAGAACGGCGCACAACTGCGATGAGCAGGGTCCGTCAGATCCTCAATCCGCGCTGCACGGTTTGGATCAGTCGATCTTTCGGGATCACGATCGTTCAATTGCGTTCAATGCTCGCAGCCAAAAATTCAGAAATTGATTCTTATGGTTTTCCCAAGTGGCCAGAGCCGGTAACGAAGGATTTTCATGACCGATCGGATCAAGATCATTTGCTCGAATTGCCGAAAACCCTTTTCAGAGCGCGCCAATCGGCTGAAGAACGGCTTTCAGGTGCAGTGTCCCAATTGCATGCGGCTGATCACCTTCGACAGTAGTTCGGAGGATCCCAATATTCGGCGGCCCTTGAAGGAGGCCCGCGACATTCGTTTCGCTGCGGAGACCGCCCTGGTCATGGCCAGAATGGCTGCACAGGAGCCAAAGCGCGAAGCGGGATATTGAAATTCGGGGATTTTGCCTCGGAAGCCGACCGGGTGCAGCGGTGCCTTTGCGCTGCCGCGGCCTCGCGGGTGCCGAGGGCACCCGCTTTCCCGGTGCCCTCTGATTTTCTTGGGGCGCGAAAGTCTCATGCATCACCCGGGCGCTTCGCGTCGCTGGAACGCGAAGGTGCGTCGATTGCCGTCATTGCGAGGAGCGGAGCGACGAAGCAATCCATTCTTCTTTTGCGCGGCGAGATGGATTGCTTCGCTTCGCTCGCAATGACGGAATTGGGGGTTGATTTGAAATTCAAATCCGAAATCGTCCGCACGGACGAAAATGGTGGACGCACAAGGGATCGAACCTTGGACCTCTCCCGTGTGAAGGGAACGCTCTCCCGCTGAGCTATGCGTCCGGGATCCGGCGAACGAGTGCGCCGTCAGAGCCCGCGATTTACGAAGTGCAGGCCCATAGTGTCAAGCGATCAAAGGGGCCGAAACCACCTCAATTACGCCCCTTGCTGGCGGGCGCGGGAGGCGTGGGATTGCAGGGCCCGGATGCGCTCGGCCAGCGTGCCGCCGCCTTCGGGGGCGCTGGGTGCGGCAACGGTGTCATTGGCGGGTTTGGCCGGGGTTTTGGGGGCCGCCGGTTCCGCGGCCAGCATGGCCTCGATCGCCGAATTCGGCCCTTCCAGCTGCATCGCGAGTTTTGCCACTTCGGCGGCGATGTCGTTGATGCGCTCGCGCAGCAGCGCGTTTTCCATGCGCTCGGTGGCCCAGGAGCTTTCGGCCTGCTGCTGGATCGCGTTGATGTCGCGCTGCAGCTTGGCGCGTTCGTCGCGGGCGACACGGAGCTGTTCCTCGACCGCGGCCTTCTCGCTGCGCAGTTTTTCGATGACAGGCGAATTGCCGCCCTGGCTCAGGGCCGCGATCTCGACGCGCAATTCCTTGGCGGCGCGCTCGGCGGCTTCGTTGGCCTGCTTGAGCTGGTTGTTCTCGAATTCGCGCTCGGCCAGGAGCTTGCCCTGGGTGGCGAGCCGCGCTTCCAGATCGTTGACGCGGTTGCCGAGCATTTCGGCTTCCTTGACCTGGACGATCAATTGCCGGTCGAGATCGGTGACGCGCTGGCTCAGATTCTCGACCCGGCCGCGGGCGTCCGTCAAGTTCGCGCGTCGCATTCTCGGATTCGGTTCGTTCCTGTGCGAGGCGGGCCTGCGTTGCCGCAAATTCCTTTTCGGCGTCGCCGACGCGGCCCTTCAATTCGTCGATCTGCGCGCGCACCGCGACCAGTTCGACCTGGCGGGTGTCCGCCATCATCGAACGGTCGGATAATTCGTGATTGATTTTTGCGAGTTCGCCCTGCTTGTCGGTCAGCGCCTTTTCGGCGTTGCGCAGCATCTCGGTCTTGGCCGAGAATTCCTCTTCGGTGGCGCGCAGCTGTTCCTTGACCGCCTTCTCGCGGGCTTCCAGCCCGAAGATGGTGGCGTTCTTCTCGCCAAGCTCGATCTTCATGCGGTTGATCGCATCGGATTTCTTGCCGAGTTCGGCGAGCTGGCTGGTGGTCTTGTTCTTGAGCTGGTCGACGCTCATCTCGAGCCGCCGCGCCGACATCGCGAATTCCGCGCGCAGCTGGTCCTTGTCGGCCTGGATTTCAGCCATCGACAACGGCGTCGCTGCCTCGAGCCGCCGGGTCGTCAGCCGCACCGCGCGGTTATGCACCAGCGGCACGATCATCAGGCCGAACAACATCGAGACCAGAAAACCGATCGCCAGATACATGATCGGTTCGATCATGGATGGTTACTCCCCGCGACAATAAATAATTCGTTAATCACAATGCCATGGCGGACCGGCCCAAGGCCAGCCCAATGCCGCGTTAACCTGAAATCGCGGCGGGTCGCGTGAAACCCTGCTCAGGAAAACGTCAGAACGGGTTCCAGGTCGCGCGCGGGGTGAATTTGAGATAGCCGATATTGGCGCCGAGCCGCAGCCCGATGCCGGAGCGGATCGGCACCAGCACGATGTTGTTGGCGGTCAGCGCGGTCATGCCGAAGCCGCCGACGATATAGGCCGAGCCGTCGATGCCGGCGAAGCGCTGATAGATCGCGTTGGTGGAGGGCAGGTTGTAGACCAGCGTCATGGTGCGCGCGCCGTCGCCGCCCCAGTCGAAGCCGACCGAGGGGCCCTGCCAGTAGACCCGCAAGTCGCCGGCGTTCTTGGTGTAGAGCGTGCCTTCGCCGTAGCGCAGGCCGGCGACAAACGCGCCGGAGCCTTCCTCGCCGAGCACGTAACCGTTGGGCAGGCCCCACTGGCTGACCGCGCGCTCGATGATCGAGGCGAGGCCGCGCGAGACATTGCCGAAGAACTTGTGGCCGGCGCCGACCAGTTCGTCGGGTCCATAGGTCGCGGGAGCCGGCGCGCGCTGCGGCGGCGGCGCCTGCTGCATCGGCGCCTGCTGCATCGGGGCTTGCTGCACCGGGGCCTGCTGCATCGGCGGCTGTTGCAGCGGCGCCTGTTGCATGGGCCCCGACTGCTGCGCGGACGCGGGCACGGTCCAGCACATCAGCGCGGCAAGCGTCACCGCGGCAAGGCGTCAGTCGAAAATCATCAAAAACCCCTGGTATCGAAATTCCGGCCGCCGCCTTAACCTGACGCCAACAAGCACGGCTCTAGGTTGCGTCCAGTGTCCCCTCAACTCGTATGTTATCGGTACCAACTATGACGGCACAACGGCAGGAAAGATATGGTTGGCGCCCCGGAATAGCCTTTTTCGCGCTGCTGGCAGGCGTTTTCGCCTCGTTTGGCCTCGATTTGACCGCCCAGGCCCAGACCACCGAGCGGGTGGTGGTCAACCGCTATTCCGGGCTTGCGATCGAGGGGTTCGATCCCGTCGCCTATTTCACCGATGCCGCAGGCGATCCTGGGCGTCGCCCGATTTCGAGGCGGCCGAGTCCGGCGCCGTCTGGCGCTTCCGCAACGAGGGCAACCGCGCCTCGTTTGTCGCCCATCCCGAGGTCTATGGCCCGCAGTTCGGCGGCTACGATCCGGTCGATCTCGGGCGCGGCGTCACCTATGCCGGCAATCCGCGATTCTGGGTGGTCTCGGGCCAACGGCTCTATCTGTTCGGCCGCGAGGAAAGCCGCGATGCCTTCGCCGCCGACCCGGCGCGCTTCCTCAAAGACGCCGGCGCCCGCTGGCCGGCCATCGAACAGAACCTGGCGCAGAGTAGGCGAGCGAAGCGACGGCGCAGGCTCCAAGCGGCCGCGTATCCAGTTCGGGTCGTGCGTCGCCGGGCTCGGTCCACCGCTTCCGGATCACCCCAGGCGATGAATTCCGGGATGATGAAATCCTCGCGGCCGGCGCCGAAATGCAAGGCGGCTCCCTTTGAATCGGTGATCCTGCCGCCGGCGGCCGTGACCACCGCATGGCCCGCCGCCACGTCCCATTCGCAGGTCGGCGACAGGCGGGGGTAGATATCGACCAGTCCTTCGGCGACCCGGCCGAATTTGACCGCCGAGCCGAGTTCGGACCGCACCGCGCCCGGCCGGTCCGCAATGAAGGCTTCGCTTCGCTTGTCGCCATGCGAACGGCTGACGGCAACCGTCCATGGCTGTCCGCGGGGCGGGCAAAGGCGGGTGCGGATCGGCATCGACGCGTGGCGCACCACTGCCGAGCGTCAGCCGCTCGGCGCCGCGGCCGACGATACCGCGCCAGATCAGTCCAAGCGCCGGTGCTGCGACAATGCCGAGCAACGGCGCGCCGCGCGTGACCAGCGCCAGATTGACGGTGAATTCGTCGCGGCCGGCGACGAATTCCTTGGTGCCGTCGAGCGGGTCGATCAGGAAGAAGCTGTCTTCATAAGGCAGTTTCGCCAGCGATACGCGCTCCTCGGACAGCGACGGGATTTCCGGGGCCAGCCGCGCAAGGCCTTCGCCGATGATGCGGTCGGCGGCGAGGTCGGCCTCCGTTACCGGCGAGCCGTCGCGTCTTGCCGTCGACCTTCATGGCGGCGCGGTTGACGGCGAGGATGGCGGCGCCCGCCCTAATCACCAGATCGGTCAGAGGCTCGATCAGGGAGGCCGCGGCCTCGCGATCGATCAGGTGCGGAATTGCCTTATTCATAGACTGAGCTCATTTGCTGTTCGTGTTCCCTTCGCAATGCAGCGCTGTGCTGGCAGCCTGCGCCGCCGCAGTGTATCAAGCGAGCAAAGCATGCGTGATTCGTAAACCTCCGCCAGGCCTTGCGACTGCGCGGCTTTCCAGGAAAATCTGATGTCTGGCACTTCGTCTCCCGGCCTTGCTCCCGACGCCCTCGAACTGGCGGCGCTGTTGTGTTCGCGGGTCTGTCATGATCTCATCAGCCCGGTAGGCGCCATCGTCAATGGGCTTGAGGTCCTCGACGACAATCCGAAGCCCGAAGACCGCGAATTCGCGCTCGATCTGATCCGCAAGAGCGCCAAGACCGCCTCGGCGCGGTTGCAGTTCTGCCGGCTGGCGTTCGGCGCGGCGGGATCGGCCGGCGCCCAGATCGATCTCGGCGATGCCCAGACCATGGCGCGCGGCCATATCGAGGACGGCAAGGTCACCATCACCTGGAATCTGCCGCGGGTGTTGCTGCCGAAGAACCGCGTCAAGCTGCTCTTGAACATGCTGGTCATCGCGCAGCAGACCATTCCGCGCGGCGGCACGTTGACGATCGATCCGATCGGCGACGGCGAGACCATGAGCTTTCGCGTTACCACGGCCGGGCTGAACGCCCGCATACCGCAGAACATCGCCGATCTCCTCAGCGTGACCTCGACCGCTACCGTCGATGCGCATGCGGTGCAGCCTTATTATACGCGGCTGCTGGCGCAGGCCTGCGGACTCACCGTCACGCTCGCGCTCGACGGCGAAAAGGTGATCGTGTCCGCCACTTGAGTTTGGCGCGACGCAACGAAGGTTAACCAAAGGTTGACAATCGGCGGCGGGATTCATCGTCGCTGTCTTATCTATTTGTTGAGCCCGTTCTTTTCCATTTGCTCAACCAATATTAAACCCTTTGCATAGAAGCTGGCCAAGTTCCGTAAGGCGCGTCGATGTCGCGTGCCGGTGGGTGCGAAGGCCAGTTTCATGGATGATTTATTGCGGGAGTTCCTGACCGAGACCAGCGAGAGCCTGGACACGGTCGACAATCAGTTGGTGAAGTTCGAGCAGGATCCGAGCGACGCGAAGATCCTGGATAACATCTTCCGCCTGGTGCACACCATCAAGGGCACCTGCGGCTTCCTCGGATTGCCGAGGCTGGAAGCGCTGGCCCATGCCGGCGAGACGCTGATGGGCAAATTCCGCGACGGCATGCCGGTCAAGGCCGAGGCGGTGTCGCTGATCCTCTCCTCGATCGACCGCATCAAGGAAATTCTCGCAGGGCTCGAAGCCACCGAGACCGAGCCCGAGGGTACCGACGAAGACCTGATCGACAAGCTGCACGAGCTGGCCGAAGGCGGCGCGCATGCTGCGCACGCGGTAGCGGCAGCCGAACCCGAACCCGCACCTGTTGTCGCTTCACCCCCGGTGCAGCCGGCCGCGCCCGCAGTCGCCCAGGGCACGCCCGTGACCAGCGCAGCTGGCACTGTGGTCGAGCAGGTGCTGGAGCGGCCGCTGCGTCCCGGCGAAGTCTCGCTCGACGATCTGGAGCGCGCCTTCCGCGAAACCGAAACCGAAGTTACGCCCGCGCCCGCAGCACCTGTCGCCAAGGCCGCAGCGCCAGCGCCGGAAGCCGCGCCCGAGCCGCATGCAGCCAAGGAAGCAAAGGCAAAACCTGCCCGCAAGGTCACGGCCCCCGAAATCGCCGACGTCCAGGAAGCCGACAAAATCGCCAACCAGTCGATCCGCGTCAACGTGGACACGCTGGAACATCTGATGACCATGGTCTCCGAGCTGGTGCTGACCCGCAACCAGCTTCTGGAGATCTCCCGCCGCAACGAGGACACCGAGTTCAAGGTGCCGTTGCAGCGCCTCTCCAACGTCACCGCCGAGCTGCAGGAAGGCGTCATGAAGACGCGGATGCAGCCGATCGGCAATGCCTGGCAAAAACTGCCCCGCATCGTCCGCGACCTCTCCGGCGAACTCGGCAAGCAGATCGAACTCGAGATGCACGGCGCCGACACCGAACTCGACCGCCAGGTGCTCGACCTGATCAAGGATCCGTTGACGCACATGGTGCGCAACTCCGCCGACCACGGCCTGGAGACCCCGGCCGAGCGTTCGGCCGCCGGCAAGCCCGAGCAGGGCACCATCCGGCTCTCCGCCTATCACGAGGGCGGCCACATCATCATCTGCATCGCCGACAATGGCAGAGGCCTCAACACCGAGCGGATCAAGGCCAAGGCAATCCAGAACGGGCTCGTCTCCGAGACCGAACTGGAGAAGATGACCGAAGCCCAGATCCACAAGTTCATCTTCGCGCCGGGCTTCTCGACCGCGGCCGCCGTCACCTCGGTCTCCGGCCGCGGCGTCGGCATGGACGTGGTGCGCACCAATATCGACCAGATCGGCGGCACCATCGACATCAAGTCGGTGGCCGGCGAGGGCTCTTCCGTCACCATCAAGATCCCGCTGACCTTGGCCATCGTCTCGGCCCTGATCGTGGAAGCCGCCGGCGACCGCTTTGCGATCCCGCAATTGTCGGTGGTGGAACTGGTGCGCGCCCGCGCCAACTCCGAACACCGCATCGAGCGCATCAAGGACACCGCGGTGCTCCGGCTGCGCAACAAGCTGTTGCCGCTGATGCACCTGAAGAAGCTCTTGAAGATCGACGACGGCTCGTCCTCCGATCCCGAGAACGGCTTTATCGTGGTGACGCAGGTCGGCAGCCAGACCTTTGGCATCGTGGTCGACGGCGTGTTCCACACCGAAGAAATCGTGGTCAAGCCGATGTCCACAAAGCTGCGGCACATCGACATGTTCTCCGGCAACACCATTTTGGGTGATGGCGCCGTGATCATGATCATCGACCCCAACGGCATCGCCAAGGCGCTCGGCGCCGCCGGCGGCGCCTCCCATGAGATATCGGACGAGAACGCCGGCTTCGCATGCCTCCACCGGCGAGCAGCTGACCTCGCTGCTGGTGTTCCGGGCCGGCTCGACCCAGCCCAAGGCGGTGCCGCTCGGCCTCGTCACCCGGCTGGAGGAGATCGCCACCGACAAGATCGAGCTCAGTAACGGCCGCTACATGGTGCAGTACCGCGAGCAGCTGATGCCGCTGGTGCAGATGGACGGGGTCACGGTCCAGACCTCCGGCGCCCAGCCGATCCTGGTGTTCGCCGACGACGGCCGCTCGATGGGGCTTGTGGTCGACGAGATCATCGACATCGTCGAGGAGCGGCTGCACATCGAGGTCGCCGGCTCCAGCGAAGGCATTTTGGGCTCGGCCGTGATCAAGGGCCAGGCCACCGAAGTGATCGACGTCGGCCACTTCCTGCCGATGGCGTTCGCCGACTGGTTCTCCCGCAAGGAGATGCGGCCCTCGGTCACCGCGCAGTCGGTGCTGCTGGTCGATGACTTAGCGCTTCTTCCGCAACATGCTGGCGCCGGTGCTGAAGGCCGCCGGCTACCGGGTCCGGGTCGCGCCCAACGCGCAGGAGGGCCTCACCGCGCTGCGCTCGGGCCAGGTCTTCGACGTGGTGCTGACCGACATCGAGATGCCCGACATGAACGGGTTCGAGTTCGCCGAGACGATCCGGGCCGATGCGCATCTCTGCGTCGATGCCGATCATCGCGCTGTCCTCGATGGTGTCGCCGGCGGCGATCGAGCGCGGGCGGCAGGCCGGCTTCCACGATTACGTCGCCAAGTTCGACCGTCCGGGCCTGATCGCGGCGCTGAAGGAACAGACCGCCGGCGAGATCAAGCGCGCGGCGTAAGGATTAGGAACCGAGCATGACAACCAAGACCGAGACCATCGAGGGCACCTGTCGCCGAATACGTCACCGCCGTGATCGGCGGGCAGCTGTTCGGCCTGCCGATCTCCCGCGTCCAGGACGTGTTCATGCCGGAACGGCTGACCCGGGTTCCGCTGTCCTCGGCCGAGATCGCCGGCGTGCTCAATCTGCGCGGCCGCATCGTCACCGTGGTCGACATGCGCGCCCGCTTAGGGCCTGCCGAAGGCCGACGACGGCAAGCCGCCGATGGCGGTCGGCGTCGACCTGCGCGGCGAGTCCTACGGCCTCCTGATCGACCAGATCGGCGAGGTGCTCAGACTCCCCGACGACGGCCGCGAGGAAAACCCCGTCAACCTCGATCCCCGCATGGCCAAGCTCGCCGGCGGCGTCCACCGCCTCGACGGCCAGCTCATGGTCGTCCTCGACGTCGATCGCGTCCTCGAAATCGTGCCCGAATTGAAGGCGGCATAAGTCGCGAAGTGCAAGCGTAGAAAAGACTGAAATGGAAACGTCCCCCTTGGGGAATCGTGGGAAGTAGAGGCCGAAAATGAGAACATGTCTGGTCGTTGATGACTTCAAGCGTCATTCGCAAGGTCGCACGCCGTATTCTGGAAGGTCTTGATTTCCAGATCATCGAAGCCGAGGACGGCGCAGAAGGCGCTGGACGCCTGCAAGCGCGCCATGCCCGAAGCGGTTCTGCTCGACTGGAACATGCCGGTCATGGACGGCTATGAATTCCTCGGCAATTTGCGCCGCATGCCCGGCGGCGATGAGCCCAAGGTCGTGTTCTGCACCACCGAAAACGACGTCGCGCATATCGCGCGCGCGCTGCATGCCGGCGCCAACGAATACATCATGAAGCCGTTCGACAAGGACATCGTGACCGCGAAGTTCCAGGAAGTCGGCCTGATCTGATCTGTGCAGGCGATCCGGCGGCCCAACGGCCTCCGGCGTTATCTTGTGTTGTGTCGCTCGAGCCGTCGCTTGAGCTGTTTCGGGTGCAGTAATGAGTGTTGCGTTGATGAGTACCTCGGCCCCGACGACACGGCAGGACAAGCTGCGGGTGATGGTGGTCGATGACAGCGTCGTCATCCGCGGGATGATCGCGCGCTGGATCGCAGCCGAGCCGGACATGGAGGTCACGGCCTCCTTGCGTACCGGTCTCGATGCCGTCAACCAGCTCGAACGTGTCAATCCCGACGTCGCAGTGCTCGATATCGAAATGCCGGAGCTCGACGGCATCTCCGCGCTGCCGAAACTGCTGGCGAAGAAGCGCGACCTCATCATCATCATGGCCTCGACGCTGACCCGCCGCAACGCGGAGATCAGCTTCAAGGCGCTTTCGCTCGGCGCATCCGACTACATTCCAAAGCCCGAAAGCACGCGCGAGGCGGCCGCAGCCGAAACCTTCCGCCACGATCTGATCCAGAAGATCCGCCATCTCGGCGCCAAGATCCGCCGCACCCCGCACGCGCCCGCGCATGCGAGCCCGCCTTTGGCGCCGCATCACGACCAACCGCGCGAGGCTTCGGCCCGCACGCCGATCGCGCCGGCGACACCGGCCGTTGCGCCGGCGGCGCTGATGCGCCGTCCGTTCGGCACGATGACGCCCGCGTGTGCTGCTGATCGGTTCGTCAACCGGCGGACCGCAGGCCCTGATGGCGCTGGTCGCCGAAATCGGTCCCGTGATCGATCGGTTTCCGGTTCTGATCACGCAGCACATGCCGCCGACCTTCACCACGATTCTCGCCGAGCATCTGGCGCGTTCAAGCCGCCGGCCGGCGCTGGAGGCCGTCGATGGCGAAATCGTCAAGGCCGGCCGGATTTATCTAGCACCTGGTGGCCGCCATATGCGGGTCGTGCGCCATGGCGCTGAAGCCGCGATTGCGCTCGATGACGGACCGCCGGTGAATTTCTGCAAGCCCGCGGTCGATCCGCTGTTCACTTCCGCGATCGACGTCTGGCAGGGCGGCATCATGTCGGTGATCCTGACCGGCATGGGCTCCGACGGCATGCGCGGCGGCAAGGACATCGTCGCGGCCGGCGGCAGCGTGATCGCCCAGGACGAGGCGACGAGCGTGGTGTGGGGCATGCCGGGTGCGGCCGCCAATGCCGGCATCTGCGCCGCCATATTGCCGCTCAATCAGATCGCACCGAAACTGGTTCGGTTGTTTTCGGGAGATCGTTCGTGACGCCTCAGGACTATGAGTATCTGCGTAAGCTTCTGAAAGAGCGTTCCGGGCTGGACCTGTCCGCCGACAAGCAATATCTGGTCGAAAGTCGTCTGGTGCCGCTGGCGCGCAAGGCCAACCTTGCCGGCATTCCCGAGCTGGTCCAGAAGATGAAGACCGGCGCTGACGCGCTGACGGCGGAAGTGGTCGAGGCGATGACCACCAACGAGACCTTCTTCTTCCGCGACAAGCTGCCGTTCGATCATCTGAAAGAGGCCGTCCTGCCGGCGCTGGTGCAGGCGCGCGCGGCGCGCCGCTCGCTGCGCATCTGGTGCGCGGCTTCTTCCACCGGGCAGGAGCCGTATTCGATCGCGATGTGCCTGAAGGAGGCGGGCAACCTGCTGGCGGGCTGGCGCACCGAGATCGTCGCGACCGATCTGTCGCTCGCCGTGCTGGAAAAATCCAAGGCCGGCATCTTCAGCCAGTTCGAAGTGCAGCGCGGCCTGCCGATCCAGATGCTGGTGAAGTACTTCACGCAGAATGGCGAACTGTGGCAGCTCAACGCCGAAATCCGCGGCATGGTGCAGCATCGTCAGCTGAACCTGCTGCAGGATTTCTCCCATCTCGGCACGTTCGACATCATCTTCTGCCGCAACGTCCTGATCTATTTCGACCAGGCCACCAAGGCCAATATTTTCGAACGGATCGCGCGGATGCTCGAGCCCGACGGCGTGCTGGCATTGGGCGCAGCCGAATCCGTGGTCGGAATCACCAACGCCTTCAAGCCGTATCCGGACCGGCGCGGGCTTTATCGCACGAATGCGGCGCCCGCAATTGTTCGCCCTGGGGTCGCGACGCTGGTGCCGCAGGCGCTGAGGGCAGTCGCCTCGGCGCGCTGATCCACGCATAGCGTTTTCAAGCGAAGTGGGTACCGGTTCGCGTGAAGAAAACGCGTCAATGAAGACTCACTTCTACAGGATCGCGTGCGGCACGAACCGCGAGGTGTTTCCGGTGATCGGATTCTCGTCCTCGCGGATCGATAATCCGCACGGCGTGTGATCGACCAGCCAGCTTCCGAGCACGGCATATTGATCGGAGAAATTCGGCAGCGGCGCCATCGCCTGCCGGATGAAGCCTTCCGCGCCGTACGGTCCTTGCTGTTCGACCAGCGTCGTGCCGGCGCTGACCAGCGCGACATTGGCGCCTTCGCGCGAATAGAGCGGCTTGCGGACAAAGGACGTGCCGAATCGTGCGGCGTTCGGATCGTCCTCGAAATAGGCCGGCAGCAAGTTCGGGTGGTTCGGAAACATTTCCCACAGCAACGGCAGGATGCCCTTGTTGGACAGGATCGCTTTCCACGGCGGCTCGATCCAGCGCGTCGTCGCACTTCGAAGCCGTGCGCCGAAGGCGTCGTGAAACATCCATTCCCAGGGATAGAGCTTGAAGGCGAGCTCGATTGCGCGGTCGTCGAGATCGACGAATTTGCCATCGTCCTGCAGACCGATGTCCTCGATATCGATCAGCGTGGTCTCAAGCCCGGCCTGGCTTGCGGCATCCTGGAGATAGGCGAGCGTGCCGGCGTCCTCGGTATTTTCGGTCATGCCGGCGAGATGAAGGTGATGCGCGCCGCCGAGTTTTTTCCAGGCCTCGATCAGGCGTTCATGGATCGAATTGAACTGATCGGCGCGCTTCGGAATGATGTGCCGTTCGATTCGCCTGTTCGAGCCAGGTCCACTGAAACACCGCCGCCTCGAAAATCGAGGTCGGGGTGTCCGCGTTGTATTCCAGCAGCTTCGCCGGACTTCGACCGTCGAAGCTGAGATCGAGCCGGCCATAGAGGCTGCCGTCGTCGCGGTGCCAGCTCTCCGAGATCAGCGGCCAGAAGGCTTCCGGTATTTTCAGCCGGCGCAGATATTTTTCATCATCGACCGCATGGCCGACCAGTTCGAGACACATCGCGTCGATCTCGCCGGTCGGCTCCTCGATCTTGCGTTCGATCTCCTCCAGCGTGAACGCGTAATAGGCCCGCTCGTCCCAATAGCGTTCGCCGTCGATGGTGTGAAAATCGAACCCGGCGCTCTCGGCGGTCGCGCGCCAGTCGTCGCGTTCGGGGCAGACGATGCGTTGCACTAGCCGCCGCCATGGGCGTGGCCGCCATGGCCGTGAAATGCCGCGCGGCGTGCCGCCGAAGCCGCCATAGGCGGGACGACAATAAGGTCTTCCGTCCGGGCCGGGCACGGTCGTGTTGCCGGGGCCGCAATCAGTGCGCGGCACCAGGCCCATCGACACCGCGCCTACCGCCGCACTTCCCATCAATGTCAGCACGACGCGGCGCGAGCGTTTCATGGTTGCGATCCCTTCGTTGACGGGCCTGAGCAGCCGGGAGTTTCCATTACGTGCGGGCAGCGCAGGCAAGCGAAAGCCGGTCGTTTCACGGCATCGTGCAGAGATATCGGTCAACCGCCGGAGAAACCAACCGCATGCCCGAACGAGCCGAAGCCGCCGCGCGTGACGTGGCTCGATCCGGCGTCGGAAGTGCCGGAGACTGACGAACCCGACGAAGAGCCGCTGCTGGAAAAGTAACTGCGCCCGCCGCCTGAGCCGCCGCCGGATGAAGAGCTGCGCGGCTGGCATTCGGTGTTGCCTTGCAGCAGCGACGGCGAAGCCACGTTCGCCGGCCGCTCGCAATTGTTGCGCGGCATCAGCGCATAGGCGCCGCCGCCGACCGCAAGCGTGCCCATCAGCAACAGCCCGACATGGCCGGAGCGCTTCGCCGGCGGGCTCGGCGCTGTCGGCACCGACGGCTTGCGCGCGCCGAATTCCTTGCCGGGTTTGGGGTGCTTGGCGGCCATGGTCAGTAGATCATGCAGGCGGCGTTGAGCGCGCCCGCGGCCAGCGAGGACAATCCGAGCCAGATGGCGGCGGCGAGTTCGCCGGCCGCAATCCGCGCCGACAGGTTCGGCACCGGAATCTTGACGATGTAATAGACGATGATCTGCACGATCAGCGCGATGACGCTCCAGATCAGGCAATCCCAGACATTGGCGGAATGGGCGATGGCACTGACCACCGGCAGCACGAAGCCGAGCAGGCTTAAGCCCAGCGCGATCGCGGCCGCCGGATCGTTTTCCCGGATCAGCTGGAATTCGTCGTGCGGCGTGACGCGGGTATAGACGAAGAGGTAGGCGACCACGGCGACAATCGCCGTGCAGAAATAGACCAGGAACGCCGGAAGCCCGGCGAGGGATTGCAGGATCATTGATGACGCCCCCGACTTAAGAACCGGTCCCACGTTCGCACGATCTATTGGTAGGTGCGAGTGGAGGCCTGGTTCAATCCCAAACAAAAACCCCGCCATTCGCGGCGGGGTCCAGTCGGGAGGAGTGAGCCTTGCGGCTCGGGGTAAACCCTGATCAGGCGGGAATGCGCTCTTCGACCTCGTGCGGCTCGCGCAGCACGTAGCCGCGGCCCCACACGGTCTCGATGAAGTTGCGGCCTTCGGAAGCATTCGCAAGCTTCTTGCGCAGCTTGCAGATGAAGACGTCGATGATCTTCAGCTCGGGCTCGTCCATGCCGCCATAGAGGTGGTTGAGGAACATTTCCTTGGTGAGGGTGGTGCCCTTGCGGAGCGAGAGCAGCTCCAGCATCTGGTATTCCTTGCCCGTCAGATGCACGCGCTGGCCACCGACCTCGACCGTCTTGGTGTCGAGATTGACCACGAGATCGCCGGTCTGGATCACCGACTGGGCATGACCCTTGGAACGGCGCACGATCGCATGGATGCGGGCTACCAGTTCGTCCTTGTGGAAGGGCTTGGTCATGTAGTCGTCGGCGCCAACGCCGAGACCCTTGACCTTGTCCTCGATGCCGGCGAGGCCGGAGAGGATCAGAATGGGGGTCTTGATCTTCGACACCCGAAGCTGCTTGAGCACGTCGTAGCCGGACATGTCGGGCAGATTGAGGTCGAGAAGGATAATGTCGTAATCGTAAAGCTTACCGAGATCGACGCCTTCTTCCCCGAGATCCGTCGTATAGACGTTGAAACTCTCGGATTTAAGCATCAGCTCGATCGACTGCGCGACGGCGCTGTCATCTTCTATCAGCAAAACGCGCATGCCAGTCCCCTATAGTCGCCGCTCCGGGCGTCAGGTCGGCCGCACTTGCGGCACTCAAAACGCCTTTGAACAACTGATTCGGATCCTGACGACATATGGTTAACAAATACTGATTCGTGTTCGCAAGCTCTAACCGTGCAATTTTTATCGAATCGCCCTAAGATATTGCGTCGAAGCAGCTTTTCCTGACCGTTCTCGTTCAAGTTCCACATTAAGAGACGGGCCTAACCGACTCCCGCGACTCATCCTTCTTCTGATGGACGAGCGCTCTCTCAGTCACCAAAGACAGTGACGTAATGATTAACGATGCGGGTAAACACGAGGTTAAGCGGTCCGTTCAAAAACGTGGAAACTTAAGGTTTTCGCAATGAAGGCGCTCG
Organism: uncultured Alphaproteobacteria bacterium; assembly: GCA_963802535.1. Classification (GTDB taxonomy): domain Bacteria; phylum Pseudomonadota; class Alphaproteobacteria; order Rhizobiales; family Xanthobacteraceae; genus Bradyrhizobium. The sequence continues at coordinate 195,762 of CAWDJI010000007.1, forward strand.
CGGAACAGATCGGCGACATCGACGGCGTCAATATTTATGGCCGCGTGGTCGGGGTGCGCGGGCTGATGGTCGAGATCGCCGGACCGATCCATGCGATGTCGGTCGGCGCCCGCATCGTGATCGATACCGGCGGGAACCGCTTCATCCCGGCCGAGGTGATCGGCTTCTCCGGCAACAATGCGGTGGTGATGCCGTTCGCCGGACTCGAGGGGGTCCGGCGCGGCTGCCGCGCCGTGATCGCCAATGCCGCCAGCCAGGTGCGGCCGTCGCTGTCCTGGCTCGGCCGCGTGCTCAACGCGATGGGGGAACCGATCGACGGCAAAGGGCCGCTGACGCAAGGCCCCTCGCCAATGCCGTACCGCAACTCGCCGCCGCCGGCGCATTCGCGCCAGCGCGTCGGCGCGCCGCTCGATCTCGGCGTGCGCGCGCTCAACACGTTCCTGACCTGCTGCCGCGGCCAGCGGCTCGGCATCTTTGCAGGTTCCGGCGTCGGCAAGTCGGTGCTGCTGTCGATGCTGGCGCGCAATGTCGATGCGGATATTACGGTGATCGGCCTGATCGGCGAACGTGGCCGCGAGGTGCAGGAATTCTTGCAGGACGACCTCGGCGACGAGGGTCTGGCGCGGTCGGTGGTGGTAGTGGCGACCTCGGACGAGCCCGCGTTGATGCGGCGGCAGGCGGCTTACCTCACGCTCGCGATCTGCGAATATTTCCGCGACGAGGGCAAGGACGTGCTGTGCCTGATGGATTCGGTGACGCGCTTTGCGATGGCGCAGCGCGAGATCGGGCTGTCGGCAGGCGAGCCGCCGACCGCCAAGGGCTACACGCCGACCGTGTTCACCGAATTGCCGAAACTTTTGGAGCGGGCAGGGCCGGGGACCAGCACGGGAACCATCACCGGCATCTTCACCGTGCTGGTCGACGGCGATGACCATAACGAGCCGATCGCGGATGCGGTGCGCGGCATCCTGGACGGCCATGTCGTGATGCAGCGCTCGATCGCCGAGCGCGGCCGTTTCCCCGCGATCAACATCCTCAAATCGGTGTCCCGCACCATGCCGAAATCGGCCGATCAGGCCTATCTGCCGGTGATCACGCGGGGCCGCCAGGTGATGGCGACCTATGCCGACATGGAGGAACTGATCCGGCTCGGCGCCTACCGGGCGGGATCGAGCGCGGAGGTCGACGAGGCGATCCGGCTGCACGAGCCGCTGGAAGGGTTTTTGCGCCAGGCCAAGGACGAAAAGGCCAGTCTCGCCGCAGGCTACCAGCAACTTGCGCAGATCCTGACTAATTTGGAAACGGAACGCTAACTTTGTCAGGCCATCATCCCCGGCACATGATTAGTTTTACCGGCGGGGCCCCTCGGGGGAGCCGGTTCTGTCCCGCGTTCAGATTGGGACTTCTGGGGAGTATGAGTCGATGAAGTCACGTGAAACGCTGATCCGCCTGAAGAAGTTTCAGGTCGATGAAAAGCGCCGAAGGGTAACCCAGATCGAAGGCATGATCGCTGATTTCCAGCGTATGTCGGTCGACCTCGAGCGCGAAATCCAGACCGAACAGGACCGGGCCGGGATTAACGATCCCTCCCACTTCGCCTACCCGACCTACGCCAAGGCGGCGATCCAGCGCCGGGAGAACCTGACCCGTTCCGCCGACGAACTGCGCATCCAGCTCGAGGATGCCAAGAGCCTGCTCGGCGAAGCCTTTGAGGAACTCAAGAAGGTCGAACTGCTGGACGAGCGCGACCAGGCGCGCGAGCGCGCCGAAGAGAACGCCCGCGAGCAGGCCGATATGGACTCCATCGGCCTGATGCGCGCCCGCATCGGCGCCATCGCCTGACGCTTTAGCGCCTTCATCCGAACTATCGAGAACCCGGGCCGCAAGGTCCGGGTTTTTCTTTGATAATGTCCACAGAGGCCCGTCTTGGTGGCCGGTTTGCTGCAAGGTATGCTACGAGAGGTTTCTCGACACCTCCTGGCGTGAACGGACAGCGATGGGGGAAGCGCGATTTGGGGGACGTGAATGCTGACGCCAGCTGAGCTGGTCTGGCTGATTGCCGCGGTGGCGAAGGGGGATGAGGCTGCTTTTGAGCGGCTTTACGCCGCCACGCGCGCGAAACTCTTCGGCGTCGTGCTGCGTATCTTGCGGCGACAGGATCTTGCCGAGGAGGTCATTCAGGAGGCTTACGTCAAGATCTGGAACAGCGCCGGACAGTTCAATCCGGCGCTTGCCTCGCCCATTACGTGGATGGCGTCGATCGCGCGCAACCGGGCGATCGACGTGGTGCGCAAGAAGAGCGAGGTCTCGATCGAGGAGGAGCCGACCGCGATGGAAGTGGCGGCCGATACGCCGGATCCCTTGGCGCGGCGCGAGATGACGGAAGAGTTGAAGCGGCTGTTGGAATGCGTCGGCCGGCTCGAGCCGGATCGGCAGAAGCTGGTGCTGCTGGCCTATTACAATGGCTGGAGCCGCGAGCAGCTCGCCGCCAAGTTCGAGACGCCGGTGAATACGGTGAAGACCTGGCTGCGCCGCAGCATGATGGATATCCGGGAGTGTCTTGGACTTTAGGTTTTGGGCTTTAGTTTTTGGACTTTAGATTTTTGGACTTTGGGAGCTGACGAACTGGAAGATGGCCTATAGCGAAGACCATATCGCGCTCGCCGCGGAATATGCGCTCGGCACCCTCGATGCCGACGAGCGCGCGCAGGTCGAGACCATGATGGCCGTCGACACCGAATTCACCGCGGTGGTCCATGCCTGGGAGTACCGCCTCGGCGTGCTCAACCAGATGGTCGGCTCGATCGAGCCGCGGCCGATCGTGTGGGAGAATATTCGCGCCGCCGTCGGCCATTCCGGGCCGCAGCTGGCAATGGCGCTGCCGGATTCGTCGCCGCCGCCGTTGGCTCCGCTGGTAACGGCCGAAGCTGCGCCGGTTGCGGACAGTTCTGGCGTGGACAGTTCGAACGTCGTCCAGCTGTCGGGCCGGCTACGGCGCTGGCGCAATATCGCCTCGTTCGCAACTGCTGCGGCCGCCGCGCTGATCGCGATGCTCGGGCTCCAGGTCTATCAGCCGGAGCTGTTGCCCAATGGCCTTCGCCCCACGCCGCGCACCCAGGTGGTCGAGGTCAAGACGCCGGCACCTCCGGCTGTGCCGTCGGCGCAGTATGTTGCGCTGTTGCAGCGGGACGGTGCCTCGCCGGCGTTCATTCTCACGGTCGATGCCGCGACCAAGAATTTCACCGTCCGCAAGGTAGGCTCCGACGCGCCGGAGGTCGGCAAGAGTTTTGAGCTGTGGCTGATCTCCGACAAGCTGCCGCAGCCGCGTTCGCTCGGTGTGATCGGCACGGGCGAGTTCACCGCGCGTCCGGTGCTGGCGTCCTACGATGCCGGCATGATCAATGCCGCGACCTACGCGGTGACCGTCGAGCAGGCCGGCGGATCGCCCGACGGCAAGCCGCACTCGACGCCGGTCTATGCCGGCAAGCTGATCGAGACGGTGCCCGCGACTGCGCCGCGCTGAGCTTCTCAAACTGGTTACGCTGAGAGGATCCCAACACAAAGAAAACGCCCGTGGGGAGCGGGCGTTTTCGTAGTCAACTTGGGGGTAGTTGGGGTCTTCTAACACTCACGTGGCGACTTTGGGGGGCTGTAAAGAGCCGCGTGAATTCGTCAAATTCCTTTAGCGTACGACCGAAGCGCCTGTGCTCGTGATCGCCACCGGCTTGCCGGCTTTCATCACGCGTGCGGTCTGGGTGAAGCCTTCATCCGAAGAATTGTTACGCGCCGAGATGCTGAAGCCGGCGACCAGGATACCTGCGACGAGCGCTACCACCACGATCTTGAGGTGGGTCATACGATCAGCGCTGTAAATCGAGTGGTTCATGGAAGTCTCCTGCCCGCCTTCCCGCCTGTGAAATTTCGTCGTTGTCATTCACAGACTGGTTCAACGTCTCGCATCAGGAAACGTGGGGATTCGACCTTTCGTTCCGCAAGGCCGATCACAAGGCAGTGATGAGACGTGATCCGCCGCGATTGGAGAATCTGCCGCGGAAGCCAAATATGACAAATTATTTAGTTATTACAGTGTCTTAATGAATAGTCTCTGGTTCTGGTGCGAAATGCCTCCGCCAAGGCCGTTTTTAACAAACCGTTTGCCTGTGGCGAAAACGCCTCGCAGCTGATTTGCCCTGCTGCGCTCCCTCTCTATCGCATATGGCCGACAGGGCGAGGAGGAAGCTGTCGTCCCAGCCGGCGCGCTTGATTTTCCGGCGTATGGAGGTGGGACCGGACAAGATCGAAGGATGTTGAGCGCGAGCCTGCGCAGGATGGCGAGGTTCTCGGGAGCATGATCCATTCTCGCCCGGTTGCCGTCTTCGTCGAAGTGGACGTCGAGCACCCAATGCAATTGGTTCTCGATCGTCCAATGACTGCGCGTGACCGCCAGCAGCCGCTTGGCGGACATGGACTTGGAGAGCAGGTAATAGCGCACGACCGGCGGCTCGGCGCGATTGCCCTGCAACTGCCTGCGCGAGGTGACGCGGCCGATCGCAACGACGCCCGGGAAGCCATGGACGGCAGCCAGGCTGGTATTGCGCATGATGGTTGCCCGGCGCGCTTCGCGCCGGTCGTGGGTCGACGGCTCGACCTTTTTGACGGCGCTGCGCTCGCCGGATCGAGCAAACTGCCCGACCACGGCCTTGAACAGAGGTCCCCGGTTGGCCTTGATCGCCAGCACGTAGTCGCCACCGCGATCGAGCACCGTCTTGGCCATCGCGCGATGGCAATGCAGCGCATCGGCCGTGACGATGCAGCCTTCGAGGGACAGCAGCGCCAATACCTCCAACGCCCCCTTGGTCTCGTTGCGGCCGGGAGCCTTCTGCTGGGCAAGAGACATTCGCGCCTCCACCGCAAAGACGTTGACCATGTGCAGAGGTTCGCAGCGCGAACCGCGTTCGAAGGCGCCCCGCAGCGCCTTGCCGTCGACCGCGACCACTCCGGTCAAATTGAGCCGGTTGGCCCTGGCGAACGCCGCCATGAAGCGCCGGAATGCCGCTTCGAAGGCTTCCGGCTGGAGCAAACGGAACACGCGGCTGAAGGTGTCGTGACTGGGAATCCCGTGTTCCAGGCGCAGAAACAGTCGCAGCAGGTCTTCCTTGGCCTGTCCAAACTCCGCCATATCCGAGCAGGTCTCTGCTCCGCAAAGGACCGCGGCCAAGGCGATAACCAATACCTCCAGCAGATCGTGTCGCGCGTTCGCCGCACGCGGGTCCGACAACCGCCGAAAAGCCTTCTTGAACTTCCCCATGCGACTCCCTCCGCGTTGTGGGAGTCGTTCTCAGAATCCACCTTGCGAAACAATGCAATAGCGGCCGCAAATCCATATGCGATTCCCCTGCCGCTTGCGGGGGAGGGCGGGGTGGGGGTCTCACCGCGAGTCACCTAGTGGAGAGAGCCCCCACCCGGATCACATCTGCGATGTGATCCGACCTCCCCCGCAAGCGGGAGAGGTGGAAGCGAGCCTGTGGCTGGTTCAATCCCTAAACACTCCCCACCGTCTTCAGCCTTGCCCGCGGGTGAATTTCTGCCTGCGACAGCACGGTGGTCTGCGAGCGGAAGCGTTCGACCAGCGAGCGGACGAAGGGGCGGATCGCGGCCGAGGTCACCAGCACCGGCGCCTCGCCTTCACGCGCCGCCTGCTCAAACGCGTTGCGGACCGTGGTCATGAACTCCGAGAGTTTTGACGGCTGCATCGCCAGGCTGCGGTCCTCGCCGGTGCCGACGATCGATTCCGCAAAGGCCTGCTCCCAGCGCGCCGACAGTGCGATCAGCGGCAGATAGCCGTTGTGGGTGGTGTTCTGGGCGCAGATCTGCCGCGCCAGGCGAGCGCGGACGTGCTCGACCATGGTGGAGGGGTTGCGCGAGAAGGCCAGCGCGTCGGCGATGCCTTCCAGGATGGTGGAGAGATCGCGGATCGAGATCCGTTCGCCCAGCAGCAATTGCAGCACGCGCTGGATGCCGGAGTAGGTGACCTGGCTCGGCACGATGTCCTTGACCAGTTCGCCCTGTTCCTTCGGCAGGTCCTTCAGGAGCTTCTGCACCTCGCCATAGGACAGCAAATCCGACATGTTGTTCTTCAACAGCTCGGTCAGATGCGTCGACAGCACGGTGGCGGCATCGACCACCGTGTAGCCCTTCAGCGAAGCTTCTTCCTTCAGCGCCGCATCGACCCAGGTCGCGGGCAATCCAAAGGTCGGCTCGATGGTGTGGATGCCGGGCACGCCGACCTGGTTGCCGGCGGGGTCCATGACCATGAACTGGTTCGGCCAGATCTTGCCGGTGCCGGCGTCGACTTCCTTGATCTTGATGATGTAGGTGTTGGCCTCGAGCTGGACGTTGTCGAGGATGCGCACCGCCGGCATCACAAAGCCCATTTCGACGGCGAGCGAACGGCGCAGCGCCTTGATCTGTTCGGTCAGGCGGTCGGTGCCGTCGGGGCCGTTGACCAGCGGCAGCAGCGCGTAGCCGAGCTCGATCTTGAGATCGTCGATCTTGAGCGCGGTCGAGATCGGCTCTTCCGCGGCGGCCTGGGCCGCAGCGGCGGCGACGTCGGGGGCGGCCAGTTCGGCGGCTTCGGCTGCGCGGGTGGTGCGGTTGCGGTTGCGCGCCTTCCAGGCCAGGGCTGCGGCGCCGCCGCCCAGCGCCAAAAACGGCAGCATCGGAATGCCCGGCAACAGCGCCAGCACCAGCATCACGCCGGCCGACATGCCGAGCGCCTGCGGGTAACCCGAGAGCTGCTTCATCAGCGCCTTGTCGGCGGCACCTGAAATGCCGGCCTTGGAAACCAGGAGGCCCGCCGCGGTGGAGACGATCAGCGCCGGCACCTGGGTGACCAGGCCGTCGCCGACGGTCAGCACGGTGTAGGTGCGGGCGGCATCGCCAAAGCTCATGCCCTGCTGGGCGACGCCGATGATGATGCCGCCGATGATGTTGATGAAGACGATCAAGAGGCCGGCGACCGCGTCGCCGCGCACGAATTTCGAGGCACCGTCCATGGCGCCGAAAAAACCGCTTTCGTCTTCCAGTTCCTTGCGGCGGGCCTTGGCGGTCTTCTCGTCGATCAGGCCGGCGGACAGATCCGCGTCGATCGCCATCTGCTTGCCGGGCATCGAGTCCAATTGAAAGCGGGCGGCGACTTCGGCGATACGGCCCGAACCCTTGGTGATGACGACGAAGTTCACGATCACCAGGATCGCGAACACGATAATTCCGATCACGAAATTACCGCTCATGACGAAATTGCCGAACGCCTCGATGACGTGGCCGGCGGCCGCCGTGCCCTCATGGCCCTTCGAGAGGATCAGCCGGGTCGAGGCCATGTTGAGCGACAGCCGCAGCATGGTCGAGATCAGCAGGATGGTCGGAAACGACGAGAATTCCAGCGGCGCCTGGATGAACAGCGAGGTCATCAGGATCAGGATCGACACCGTGATCGAGATCGCGAGAAAAAGATCGAGTACGATCGAGGGCAGCGGCAGGATCAGCACGACCAGGATGGTCAGCACGCCGAACGCCAGCGCCAGATCGCCGCGCTTCAGGATATCGCCGATTTCGCCGAAGCTCGGGAATCCGCCGGGTTTTCCCGCGCCCTGACCCGCCGTCACGTCGACCATCGTAGCAGCTCCCCCACGCTGACGGCCACGGCCGCCAAACGTCTGCGCGGCGGCCGAAAGGCCACCGGTCCGTAAGTGAGGCACCGCACTGGCGTCCACGGGGGTCCTCCCGTTCTACGCGTTCGACGACACTCGACTCCACTAGGCAAATTTTGCCCGGTGTATGGTTAGCAAAGGGTTAATTTTGGGGGCCCCATTGCGTCATTCCGGGATGGCCCGAGGGACCAGACCCGGAATCCCGAGATTCTTCTCGTCGTTCCGGGGCAGCCCGCAGGGCTGAGCCCGGAATCCATTGATCCACTAACTCCGCTGCGCGATGGATTCCGGGCTCGCGCTACGCGCGCCCCGGAATGACGGGAACACACACCTCCGCGATCCCGCAGCCCAAGGCCCGGGTTGTTGAAATCCTCTTCCCCCAAAACCGAGGGAGCAGGGAATGCCGGGTGCGCGCTGCACCCGCGGTCTCGCGTGCAATGGAGATGGTAGAGGCGCACACGAGCATACAGGTGAAGCGGAGAGCATCCGACATTCCCTGCGCAATGGCTTTACGGCTTATAACGTGATCTCCCCGGTGAGCCTTGCACTGTTGCCACCGTCGACGCCAACATCGGGGCGTCAGGACCACACGACTTCGCCGTACGCTTCCGTGCCGTTCGCTTTTCGGCACTTCCGCGTCCACCGCAACCCATCCCAACGTCCGAAGCGATCGCGATACGCCCCTCGTGGAGAGGATGAGATGACGGGGATGTAGCAGATATTTCGGAATAACGGAAGAAAAATATTTTTGATCCGGGGGCTTGACATGATTTCTGTAAAACGGAAGTGATTTGCCCGACGGGTAAAAGGCCTTGAGTTGCTTTGGAAATTCGTTCGGCCGGCTCCCTGTCGTTCCGGCACTGGCCTGTTTCGCTCCCCGTGGCCTGACTTGAAGTTAACAGTGCCCAAATTCGAAAACGGAAATCCCGGGGCAGCACAAAGTTCCTGCGCAAGCATTTTTAAACGCGCGGCGGCGCAAGATCCGGGAATGGATGAGAGCCCTCCCGATCTGCCCGAGGAAACATTTCCGCAGTCGCTGCGACGGCGCTACGCGTATCTAGCGGCCTGGCTGCTGAGGCTGAACAGATTGCCGGAGCCTTCCAGGCTCGAAGAACCAACGCGCTCCAAATTTGTGCCACGGATCATCCTCCCGCCAAGACAGCCGCACCCGCCACGCCCGAAGTGAATTTGCCTTGCGCGCCCTACGCCCGCTGCGAGCACCAGAGTGCCGCCGGCGGAAGCCAGACTTCATCACCTGGTTTCCCCACCGTGCGTGGCGCGGAGGGCGAATATTTCCTTGGCTGCGAACAGGCCGTTGAGCGCGGCCGGGAAGCCGGCATAGACGGCCATCTGCATCATGACCTCGGTGATCTCTTCACGGCTCAGGCCGACGTTCAGGCCAGCCTCGATGTGAACCTTGAGCTGAGGGCTGGCATTGCCGAGCGCGGTTAACGCGGCAATGGTCGCGATCTCACGGGCCCGCAGATCGAGGCCGGGGCGGGAATAGATATCGCCGAAGGAGAACTCGATCACATAGCGCGCGAAATCGGGCGCGATGTCCGCCAGCGCCGTGATGACGTTATGCCCAGCCTTGCCGTCAATCTCATCCAGTGCTCGCCGCCCGCGCTCGAGCCGGCTTTCTTGCGGCGAGAAGACCGGTGCGGGGGGTGCGCATGCGGGTTGAGCCTGTGCTTTCGTGGACTGCGTCATGATTTTTGCTCCTTGTTCTCGTGCCGGCGTAGCCGGCAATCTTGGTGTCGAGAACGAGAAGGCACGCTTGCAGTTCGGCAGCGTGGGCACGGACGGCCGCACGGTGGCGCTCCAGAAGCTCGCGACGCTCAGCATCAGTGCCGACGCCGCGCTCCCGCAGTGCTGCGTAGCGCAGCATGTCCCGGATCGGCATCCCGGTCGTCTTCAGACGGCCGAGAAACTCGATCCAGGTCAGGATCGATGCGTCGTAATCCCGATGGCGCGATTGGTTGCGGTCAGCATAGGGCAGCAGCCCGATCCGCTCATAGTAACGAATCGTATGTGCTGTCAGTCCCGAGCGTTTCGCCAGTTCACCAATCTTCATGAGCACCCTTCTCGATCAACGACGCAACGGAGGCTAGGGGTTCGAGCGCGCTCTAAGTCAAGAGGAAATAATCCGCCACCTCGTCATGTGGTTCGGAAGGCGGATTACGCTGTCGCTAATCCAAGCGCCAGCACGCTGTCTCCGACGGGATGGCGCAACGCTACATGCTGGAAGCGGCAATTTGCGGCAAGGGCAGGGAGGGATCAGGTCTGCCGGCTTTGCTCCGCTGAACGTCCGTCACGATTTGCATCATGACCGGTTCGAGCCGACGGCAGAACCAGGATCACGCATGGCTCGTCGCGGTGCAGGCGCACGCGATCGGCATCGCTCTTTTGTAGCGGGAACTGGATAATTTTCATGGCATCGATCCTCAGAAACGCTGTGCCCAAATCGATTGGTCAGTCGCTTCGGATCGGTTGTCGTTGCCTCAAAATTGAAGGTTCGAGACGCATTGTCAGTCGGGTGATCCAGGTCACGGAGAGACCGCGCCCGCGGCCCGGTTTGAAGTTAACAGTGCGCAAATTCGATAGCGGAAATCCCGGGGCTGCACAGAGTTTCTGCGCAAGCTTTCTTAAACTCGCGGCGGCGCAAGATCGGGAATGGATGAGAGCCCTCCTGATCTGGCCGAGGAAACATTTCCGCAGTCGCTTAGACGGCGCTACGCCTATCTTGCGGCCTGGCTGCTGAGGCTGAACAGATTGCCGGAGCCCTCCAGGCTGGAAGAGCCAACGCGCTCCAAGTTTGTGCCACGGACCAGTCGTCCCGCCAAGACAGCCGCACCCGCCACGCCCGAAGTAGACGTGATGACCGTCACAGCGGCTGACAACGCCGCGTGTGAATTGGTCCACGCAACGCGCGGGCCGATGACAGGTTCCGGCGTATTCCGCCTTATGCGCTGACCGATATCGATGTAGGATATCCCACCGCCGCGACACGGCGAGATGGGTTTGCTCCAGGCTACGAACAGGAGAATCCAATGACGAAAACCAAGGACGACAATCGCGAACCGAACAGCGAAAAGCACGAATTGAGCATTGACGAACTCAATGCCGTTAACGGCGGGGCTAAGATCCGCGATCACCGGAGCTCATCGACAACGGGACCGGTTATTCGCGATCACAGGACGCAATCCACTTCGCAACTCCTGACGGCCGTCGATCTCGCGGCGCTTCCCCGGTTCGAACCGCATCGCCTTTGGTGCGACCAATCGGGGCCATGCAAAATGTTCTCACCAGACGCCAGATCATCGCCACGCTTTCAGCGTGGGCGGTACTGTATGGCTGTATTTTGTTCGTGAACTGGCTGCAGCCCAAAGCCTGCTCGACAGCGTTTTGGCCGCCGGAAATCCACTGCCGATGGGATTTTTAGCCGCAGCTGACGGCCTGTTTCATTTGAACATAAAAGTGGGGCGACGGCCGTTTTGCGCATAGGCTGATGCCGCGCTCGGATGGGCGCAACTGAGTGGGGACGGCCCCGGCACAGCTAGCCCCGGGCTGGGGCCGTTCTTTCCGCTGATCGCAGCGGGCGCGACCGATCAGCCCGTCGCGTCCGCGCAAGGCACGGGCCGACGACAGTCTGTGGCGTGATCCGTTAATCCGCCTGGCGCGCTTCGTCCTGAAGACCGCTCAGCCCGGCATCGATGACACTGATATCCTGCTGGAGCACGGAACTCAGCTTGTCGACGCTGACCCAGCTGCCGCGATGCAGCCGGCTTTCATGCAGCAGGCGCTGACGATGTTCGCGCATTTCCTGCAATGCCACGCGGTTCTTAAGAGTAACGTAGCCCGCAACGATATTTTCAATGGCCTTGGTCATTATACTCGCCCCACGCCTACAAAACGCCCGCCACAATTAAACCAAAGATGGCCCTGGTCCGCTAGGTGGATTCATGGTTCCGGCCACACCGGTTAATCATCCCGTGCCGCTGCGTGACATCAGTCACAGCCCCGGGGATCGCCGCCCGGCATAGATGCGCCAGATCAACGGCGAGCCATTGCCAAAATCCGAGTGGAACCATGAAAAACCAGACCCCAGCGTTGAAAGATGCCGAGCTCGATATGGTTACCGGCGGCAAGGACGCTTCCCTACAGGCCACTCTCCAAAAGTATTGTTCGATGATGTCGCTGCTGACTTCACTCCAACAGATGCAGCACGAGACGGCAAAGGGCATCATTCAAAATATCCGGGCCTGACGAGACCCGGTGGCGGTGTCCTGATCCGCCGAGCGGCCGCCTGGCCGGATTTTCGGATGTGCCCGATGTCACAGAGCAGGGGCACGGCTTCGTCTACCGTTTGTGACGGCGAGAATGGTCTCGCCCCAGACAGCAAGGGGAATGACATGACCAATCCGAACAACGAACTTGCCATCGACGAATTGAATGACGTGAGCGGCGGCGCCTTATCCGACCTCGGTCAGCAGCTTCAGCTCGCGCTTCAGGAAGCGAACAACATCTATTCGAGGGCCGGAAAGGCTCAATCGGACGTCAGCGCCAAATACTCCCAGTTTCATGACGGCATAGCGCAGAACTTCAAGTAACGGGCGCTGTCGTCATTCCGGGGCGCGCCTCTTGGCGCGAGCCCGGAATCCATTTGCCAGCAAGTTACGCGGCGAAATGGATTCCGGGCTCGTGCTTCGCACGCCCCGGAATGACAGAAAGAGCTATTCCGGCTCGATACCGAGTTCCTGAATGACCTTGCCGGTGGCGGCGAGCTCGATTTCCAGAAACTTCTTTGCGCCGGCTGAGGTCACGGCGTCGCCGACGCCGACATCGAAGCCGAGGGCTGGCGCCCGCTCCTGCACTTCCGGAGAATTCAACGCGCGCGCAATCTCGGCACTGAGTTTTTCGACGATGTCGGTGGGCGTGCCCACCGGCGCCATCAGCATGAACCAGCCTTGCAGGTCGGCGCCCTTGAGCGTTTCCGAGATCGCCGGCACGTCCGGCAACGAAGCGATGCGCTTGCGGCCGGCCACCGCGACCGGCCGGAGCGTCCCCGCCGCAATGAAGGATTCGGCAATCGATGCGGCCTGGATCGTCACCTGGACGCGGCCGGTGATGCTGTCCTGCACTGCGTTGGTGGTGGTGTTGTAGGGGACGAGAACAAAACCGGTGCCGGCCTGCTTGTTGATGGCTTGCGCGATCAGCCCTGAGAGATTGCGCGGGCCGTCGACCGCAAGGCTGAGCGATCCCGGTGCGGATTTTTCCAGCGCGATCAGCTCCGCCAGCGTTTTGGCTTTCACCTCGGGATTGACGAGGAGGACGTGGTTGCTGCGGGCCACCATGGCGACCGGCGTAAAATCCTTGATCGGATCGTAGGGCAGCTTCTTGAACGTGTAGGGGTTGGTGACGAGGGCCGCCGACGTCGCGAACAGGAAAGTATATCCGTCCGCATTGGCGCGTGCGACGGCCTGGGTGCCGACGAGGTTGGCGGCGCCGGCCTTGTTCTCGACGACGAACTGCTGCCCGAGCGCGCGGGAGAGTTTGTCGGCGATGACGCGGCACAGCACATCCGGGCTGTTGCCGGCCGGCTGCGGCACCACGATCGTCACCGGCCGTTGCGGCCATGACTGGGCGTAGACGGGATTGGCGAGGCAGAGGGCTGCGCCGGCCAGCAGCACGCGCGGGATAGTATTTTTGACATGGTGATCCTCCCTAAAATTTTTTGCCTCGATCAGGTTTCGTCGGCGACGCCATTGCGCAAGGTCCCGAGGCGGTCGACTTCCACCTCGACGATGTCGCCGGGCTTCAACCATAGCGGTGGCGTCCGCCGCGAGCCGACGCCGCCGGGCGTGCCGGTTGCGATCACATCGCCCGGCTCGAGCCGCGTGAACGACGAGCAGTATTCGATCTGGCGCGGGATATCGAAGATCATTTGATTTATAAGTGCGTCCTGCACGATCTCGCCGTTGAGGCGGGTTTGCAGCCGGAGCCCCGTGACGTCGCCGAGTTCGTCCGGCGTCATCATCCACGGGCCGAATGCGCCGGTGCCCGGAAAATTCTTGCCCGGCGTGAACTGATGGGTATGGCGCTGGAAATCACGCACGCTGCCTTCATTGTAGCAGGCATAGCCGGCGATATGGCCCCACGCGTCGGCTCGCGCGATGTGCCGCCCGGGCTTGCCGATGATGACCGCGAGTTCGCCCTCGTAGTCGAGATCGTGCGAGAGTTTTGGCCGGATGATGTCGGCGAGATGCCCGGTCTGGCTGTTGGCAAAGCGACCGAACACGGTGGGATTTTCGACCTCGGTGCGGCCGGTTTCCTTGCGGTGGGTCTCGTAGTTCAGCCCGATGCAGAGGATCTTGTCCGGGTTGGGAATGACCGGCAGCCAGGTAATGCCGCTGGTGGGGTGACGTTTTGCTTTGCTGGTAGCATCGCGCACGACTGACAACGCATCGGCGGCGATGACGGATTTGAGATCAGGAAAACGCTCTTTGAGCACCGCGCCGACGTCGATCGCTTCGTCACCCTCGATCACGCCCCAGGTGCTGCTGTTTCCGATTTTAAAACTTGCCAATTTCATTTGATGTCCTCGTCCTATAGCGGTGATTTATTGAAGTCGTGTCGCGAGCTCAGAGAGCATCGCGCCGAGCGTGCGCTCATCGTCGGCGACGCCGTAGACGTAATGGTCGGGCCTGACGATCGCGGCCCGGCAGTGATGGTGGTCGAACCAGCCGGCGAGAACGCCGTCTGCTTCGGCCAAGGAACCGAGGCGGATCAGCCGCATATCAAGTCGGGTCACATCAACCGTCAGATCCGGTTCGTTTCGATCGTCCAGCACCAGCCGCCAGCCTGTTCCCACGACGCTGTCGAGAAGCCGCCGCCCGGCAGCCGTTTTGATCCATGGCTGCGGAAACAGGGTGCCATGCGCCGGATGCAGCGGAAACGCGAGCAGGCCTTTTTGCAGCGGCGGGACAATCTCCTGACGCGTGACGGTGCGGGGGTGACCGCCGCCTTCGCCAAGGATGCGCGCATCGCGCGCTTCGGCGGCGACCGGATCGCGCTCGCAGATCACATGACCGATCGCCTTGATCCGGGTGGTGAGCTGGCGAACATGCTCAGCGCGTTCCTCGGCATAGGTGTCGAGCAGGCCATCGCCGGACTCTCCCTTGAGAACCCGGTCGAGCTTCCAGACGAGATTGCCGACATCGCGAATGCCCTGGCACATGCCCTGGCCGATGAAGGGCGGCTGCTGATGCGCGGCATCGCCGGCGAGGAAGATGCGGCCGCGCCGCCATTCCCGCGCGACCAGCGCGTGAAACCGGTAGCTCGCGGCACGCCACAGTGTGGCGTCGTCAGGCGTGATCCAGCGCGAGAGCAGCCGCCAGACCTGATCGGGCGCTTCCATCCCACTGCCATCTTCGCCCGGCAGCAGCATGATCTCAAAGCGGCGGTGATTGCCGGGGCCGATGATGAAGGAGGTTGGCCGCGCCGGATCGCAGAATTGCGCCGCGGTCTCGGGCAGCTTTTTGAGCCCGGCATCGCTGACTTGCAAATCGACCACCAGCCAGGGCTCGTCGAATACGAGATCCTCGAAGGCAATGCCGAGCGCCTGCCGCGTTGCGCTGGAGGCGCCGTCGCACGCGATGACATAGTCGGTGGTGACGGATCGTGTCGTGCCGCTATCGTCGCGCAGATGCAGCGTCACATGGTCAGGCGATTGATCGAAACCGATCAGCTCCGTTCCCAGTTCGACCTCGACGCTGTCGTAAGCCGCGGCGTGCGCACGCAGCGCCGCTTCGACCGGTGGCTGCGTAAAGACCATGGTGGGCGTGTAACCGAGCGGATAGGGTTTTGCGACCATATCGATGCGGCGGATCAACTGACCCCTGGCACCGAAATGCTGCGAGGCCGGAAACGGCGCGATATAGGGCATCACGCGCTCGGCGGCGCCGAGATTATCCAGCAGGCGAAGGATTTCGTGGTCGATCGCGATCGCGCGCGGCTTGTCGTAGACATCGCGCGCACGATCGATGGCCAGCGTCCGGATATTTTTGTCGCCGAGCAGGCTGGTTGCGACGACGCCTGTCGGGCCGTGACCGATCACGACCACTTCGAATTCGTTGCGGCCTCGCTCAGACATCGGCGTAGGGCACGGCGATCTGCGCCGCCTTGACGTGCTCGGCCTTCGGCGGCGCGATGCCCCAATGATCGGTCCGGCCCGGTGGCCAGGCCCATTCCGACGGTGCCCGCACCACATAGCTGTCGTCGACCTGCAAGACTTCGGCGGTGTATTCGATGACGATGTTTGCCGGATCGAGGAAGTAGGCAAACACGTTGTCGCCCGGGCCGTGGCGGCCGACGCCCCAGGCGATCGGGTATCCAGCGTCGACCATGCGGCCCGAGCCGCGCATGACCGCTTCGAGGTCCGGCATCAGGAAGGCGATGTGATTGAGGCCGTTGACGGCGGCGTCGGCGATGACGATCGCATGGTGGTCGCTGTTGCAGCGGACGAAGGCCATGATCCTGGTGCGATCCGTCAGACGAAATCCAAGTGCGCGTTCATAGAATGCGGCCAGGCCATCGGCGTCAGTCGCGTTCAGATTGACATGCGCCAGTCGCGTCGGCCGGTTTGTGGAGGGAGAGGCGGTGTGCCGCATATCTCCGTGAACGAAGCGCATCACGCTGCCGCCGGGTGCGCGAATGGCCATCACCGTCCCGCCATCGGGCTCCCGATTTTGCGTTGGAGCGAAAAGCAGCGTCGCCCCGTGCTGCCGTGATGCCGCGGCGATCGTCTCGAACTCGGCGTCGGAATTGAGCCGGAACGTGACGGCCCGTAGGGCAGGGCGCTCGCCCTGTCGCAAGGCCACCACATGATGATCGGTGCCGCTGGCCCGCAAGTAAGTGACGCCATCGTGGCGCGTCACCAGATCGAGCCCCCAGACGGAGGCGTAAAACTGCTCCGACCGGCCGAGGTCAGGCGTTTCGAGATCGACGCTGCGCAAGGCGGTGACGGGAAAATGGGTCATGACCCGACCATAACCTATAGAAAATATCTCCCACAACTATAATTTATAGATTTATTGAAAATATGAGAAAGTGTATAGATACGGGAATCGCCAACTCGGGACCAAAGGAAGCTTGGGCGTGGTCACAACATCAGCGCTTCGACTGGCGTCTCCTGTTCCGTCCTCGACACAGGCGAGCACGGTCTACGATCGCCTGCGGGACGATTTGCTTTCCGGCAGGCTGGAGCCCGGCCGTAAATTGCAGATGCGCTTCCTCACCGAGATGTATCAGACCGGGCAAACGCCTTTGCGCGAGGCGCTCAATCGGCTGACCGCCGACGGCCTGGTCGAATGCCGCGAACAGCGCGGGTTCTCCGTCGCCGAGCATCAGTCGCAACGAACTGGTTGAACTGACCAAGACCCGGTGCTGGGTCGAAAGCCTGGCGTTGCGGGAATCCATCGCCGCCTCAACCCCGCAATGGGAAGAGCAGTTGCTGCTCGCAGGCCATCGGCTCGGCAAAACGCCGCGTTCGCTTAAATCAGAACAGTTCGAAGACAATCCGGAGTGGGAACGGCTGCATCGCGCCTTCCACCGCACGCTGATCGGAAATTGCGGTTCGCAATCCCTGATCGCGTTTTGCGGACAACTGGCCGACCAGCTCTACCGCTACCGGCGGCTGTCGATCCAGAAAGCCTTTCTCTCCCGGCATGTCGCCGACGAACATCAAGCCATCATGTCCGCCGTATTGAGCGGGGGTACGGATCAAGCCGTAGCCTTGCTCGCGGCGCATTACCAGCAGACCGCTGAAGTCATCTTGCGGGATCGGCGGATATTCCCGGAATTGCAGGACAGCGGGGAATTGGCGTAGGCTGCTGCGGACGACCCGCCACGACGACAAGGGAGGTCAATATGGCCAAGCCGGTTGATGTGAAGCGTGACGCAGACAGCGAGAAGCGCGAACTGACCATCGACGAACTCGGCGTCGCGACCGGCGGTGCCGTCAAACCGTGCATGCCGACGTCAAATGTCCTGAAGACGCGCCATGACACGGCAAAAAACAGCATTGGCAACATCAGATGACAAGAGGCTCGGTCGCTGAACCGGCTGCCTGACTTTACGGGTTCCACAATCTTCCAAGGCTAGCCGAGGACGCTCGATGCGAAAAGTTCTCTACATGTTTGGATTGCTCAGCGACATCGACGTGCAATGGATCGCAAAGACCGGCGTTCTCAAATCCGTCCGCGACGGCGATGTCGTCACCCACGAGGGCGAGCAGACCGACGCGTTGATATTCATCCTGGAGGGCGAGTTCATCGTCTCCAATCTGGCGCTCGGACAATTTGCACGAATGGGCGTCGGCGAGATCGTCGGCGAAGTCTCGCTGGTCGATGCCGCGCCGGCGTCCGCCACCGTCACGGCCAAAGGCGACGGGCTGGCACTTTTCCTCGACAAGGAACTGCTGATGGCAAAACTTGCCGTCGATAACGGGTTCGGCAGCCGCTTCTACCGGGCGCTCGCGGTATTCCTCGCCGATCGCCTTCGCGAGGCGCGCCGCTCGTCGGGCAAGCGATCGGTCGGCGCCGCCGATATCGCCGACGACGAACTCGACGTCGGTATCCTCGATCGCATGTCGAATGCCGGCGACCGCTTCAGCCGGATGCTCAAAACCCTGAGCGGCAACAGGCCTTCGGTTTAGGGCGTAAAGAGTTGAGTCGGGGCATTGCTCGCTCTGTCTCCCGTCATCCCGGGATGAACGCAATTGCGTTCCGAGGTGCGCGCTCTTGCGCGCCTCGAAGGATGAGTAGGGCCCGTGGCCCATCCTTCGAGGCTCGCTGCGCTCGCACCTCAGGATGACGACCGTGCCGAAACAACCGAGAACTCGTCGCTTTAGGCGTTCACCATTTCAGCGCCGGCGCGATTTGCTCCGGCCCATGGCTTCGATGCAGCGCTGGTGCCGCCGGTCGATCGCCTCAATGTTGGCGCCGGCAAGCGTCCGCGCCCGCGCATAATCGTCGGCGGCCTTTTGCCATTGCCGCTTGGCTTCGAACACTTTTGCGCGGTTGCACAGGATCGCCGTGTCTTCACGCAGCGCCAGCGCGCGCGTGAGGTCGTGGATGGCGCTGCGAAAATCGCCGCGCTTGTAGGCGATGGTGGCGCGGTTGGCCCAGGGGTCGGCCAGATCAGAATCCGCGGCGATCGATCGCGCGAAGGCATCGGAGGCCGCGTCGTGATCGCCGATCCGCATTTCGATCAGTCCGAGCGTGCAGAGAATGCGGGCGTCGTTGGGCTGGGTTTGAATGGCCTGTTCGATTTCGTCGCGGGCCTGCGCGAGGTCGCCGCGGTCGCACAACAGGATCGCCCGGTTCAACCGCGCATCGGAATTGTCCGGCTGCAAGACGGCGACCCGCGCGTAAGCGTCGATCGCCTCATCAGGCCGATTGAGGGCGACAAGCGTCTGCGCCCGGTTGAAATGCGCTTCCGCATGCGCCGGCTCCCACCGGATCGCGGCGTCATAGTCGCTTAATGCCGCCTCATGCCGGCCCGCGCGTTGATGGATGCGTCCCCGATCGAACCAGGCCGAATTGTCGCCCGGCTGCTGCGACAGTAGCGTGCTCAAATGGCCGATCGCGAGGTCGGGATGGCCGGTCGCGAGCTCGAGACGGGCCATATTGTGCAACAGGATGGCGCTTTCGTTGCGATAGAGATCCGGCGCCTCGCGCGCCATCAGCGCCAGCGCGTCAATCAGTTTTTGCCGGGCGACTTCCGTACGTCCTTTGCGCATTTCCACCAGCGCCAGCGTATTCATCAGGAATGCGGCGTTGACGGCCCGGGTCGGCGAAGCCGGCGTGGCGTCGGTAAAGGCCTGCGACTTTTCGATCCAGGATTTTGCGGCGTCGTAATCCCGGCGCGACTTTTCGTAGAGGCGGGCGTTCAGGATCGCCATCGCATAGGTGGCGTGGGCCAATAGCGCGGCGTCGGCGCCTTGCGCCAGCAGATCTTCCGCGAGGCTTTCGACTTCATCGTAGCGGCCGAGCAGCAGCAATGCGAACAGCATTTGCCGGGTCAGGTCGGTATAAGTTTTTCCTTGGGTTTTGCCTTGCGGTTTGCCGGCGAGCATCTGCCGTCCGCGGACCGCCCACTCAAGGGCCGCATCGTAGCAGGCCATGTCGAGATAGGACCGTGAGGCGGCCAGCAGTTTCTCCGCATCGCCGTCGGCCTGTTCGTGCAGCAGAGACATCGCGCCGGGCTTCAGCGCGCCCGCCTTTTGCCGCCGTCGTCTGGCATATTTCGCAAGTGCCGTGGCGAGCGGCGGCGTCACGGAAACGGATGTCGTGCAGATACAAAGCCGCAAGGTTTTGGGATCGGCGCGGCGCAACAGCGTGGCGATGAATTCCTGGTCGGCAGGATCGGCGTGATCGACATTCGCAAAGACGATCGTGGCCGGGGAGGGAGCTCGCAGCGAAACTGCCGAGAATGAAATCCGCGACGCCGTTGGCGACGCGTTGCATCCATGATGTGGGATTGCCTTCGCGCGAAACCAGCGATGCATCGCGGACGTCCGCCGGCACCGCGACGCGTCCGGCAATCTCGGGCGCCACCAGCAGCAATGTCACGAGATGGGTCGTGACGAGTTCGGGCGTGCGCGTGCTGGCGTCATCGATCAGCGCACGGACTACGCCGCCGGCCGCGGTAAACGGCCCGCGGTGGTGACGATGCGCGTCAATGATCAGGCGCGGCGCAGCGGCGTCATCATGCGTCGCTGCATCGACGAAGCTCGCCGACACCAACCAGTCGTGGCAGGCGGTCGGTCGCTTCATGCTACGCCACTTCCGCGCGATGCCACCGCGATCGGAGGGGCATCGCTGCGAAGATCAGCGCGTCAGAGCTTGCTGATGCAGACGGGATCGGTCGGATCCGTGGCGCGACGTGCCGCGAGCCCGCCAGACACCTGCTGCAGATCGTCGTCCTGCAACTCCGGCGCGCCGGGCTTTTTGGAATCCTGCGTGATCTTGCTGTCTTTGCCGGAAATCTTCTTGGTCATGGCATCCTCATATGTGCGAAAAAAAGCGCGTGTCGCGCAGCACTCGAAAGGAAGTCGCTCAAAAGAAGCGGCATCTTCGAGCCTGGGCTTGATAAGTCAATAGCACCGGACGTCGCGCCTCGAATGTGACGCCTCGCACAGTGTATGCCGGTTGCCGGAGTTAGATTGAGGTGTAGTGTGCGCGGGCGTTCCACATGGAGGTTGCGATGACTGATTCCAGGAAGGCGAAAGCGACCGAGACTCCCGTGAAACCGGAAACTAAAATCTCCGACGTGGAACTCGACAAGGTGGTCGGTGGCCGCAAGGCGGGAGAGGGACAGAAGGACTTTCTCGTCGTCACGCCGCCGGCAAAGTAACCTTCATCGCGGCAGCAGCACGAACCGGAAACCCTCCAAGTGTGACAGACGTCACAAGCGTGCGAGCATTGAGCCCGATCAAATTGGCTGTCATAGTCCTGCGAGCACTTCAAACAGCTCGTGATTAGTCGCGCGAGCAGATTGCACCGATCTCGATTGCACTGGTCTCTATTGCGCTGATTTCCAATGCCTGCATTGCACCCGCTAGGGAGAAGCCCGCCATGAAAGACAAGGCCTCTGAAAAGAACCCCGCGTCGACCAACCTCGACGACCAAGCGCTCGACAAAGTCGTCGGTGGCTGTGACATCAGCGGGATAGGAAGCACGAAACCCATCCTCATCAAAGGCGGAACGGGCGGAACAGGACCCACCATCGAAGGTGGCGGTAGCGGCACCATCAAGGAGCCGACCACCAAGGATCCCGGAGGCATCCTCTTTCCGACAAAATAGCGGTTCCGACAAAATAGCGGGCGGGTTTGACGGCCGACCTCGACGCCCCCTTGCAAAGGCGAGCCGGAATGTCTCGCCTGGCATTGTCAAACCATTAGCCAAATGGAAGACCGCTCGCAAAAATCGAGAAGCGAATTTGCGAGCCTCGTTGCGGCCCGAACCAGGGGCCGCAATCCGGCGATCGAACGTGCATTCGCCAGCGTAAGACGCGAGGCTTTTGCAGGGCCGGGGCCCTGGTCGATCGCGAAGCTCGATGCAGCGGGCTATGTACGAACTCCGAATGACGATCCTGCGCATCTCTATCAGGATGTGGTGATCGCGCTGGATCCCGTCCGCAATCTCAATATCGGCTTGCCCAGCGGCCACGCGATCTGGCTCGACGCCATCGATGTGAAAGCAGGCGACCATGTTGTTCAGGTTGGCGCCGGCACCGGATATTACACCGCGATCCTGGCGCATCTCGTTGGCGGCGCAGGACGGGTTGATGCGTTTGAGATCGAGCCTGATTTCGCCGACCGCGCCGCGGAAAATCTCAGGCATTTGCCGCACGTAAAGCTTCACCCGCGATCCGGTCTCGCTGGTGATTTGCCGAACGCCGATTTGATCTATGTCTGTGTCGGAACGACGCAGCCTTACCAGGCGTGGCTTGATGCCATGCGCCCGGGCGCAAGGCTGTTATTTCCGATGCAGCCCGATCAGGGCGCGGGCGGCATGCTGCTGATCCGGCGGCCCGATGACCAAACGCGGGACTGGCCGGCGCGATTCCTCTCTCGTTCCCGCTTCACCTGTTGCGAAGGGCCGCGGGACGCCGTGGCCGGCAGCCGTCTCGCCGAGGCGTTTTCGTCGGGCTGGCGCGAGGTGCGATCGTTCCGGGTCGGCAGCGCGAGCGACGATACCAGCTGGTTCGCCGGGGACGGCTGGTGGCTCTCGACCGAAGCGATCGATGCCGGAGGTTCCATCTAGCTGCGCCATTCGGCGCCACCGGGAATGCATCAGCGCCCTTCCGATTGTGCGCGCATGCTGGCATCATTGCGGCCGGAGACACACCGTCGCCGCAACCGAGCCTGCGAGACCAGAATGCCCTTTTCCAGAAAGCGACCCGTCATTCTCGCGGCGGTCCTATTATTGGCCGCGATCGTTGCGGGGAGCCATCCCGCCGCCGCGCAGACCTTGAAATCCGTCAAGGAGCGCGGGTCGCTCAATTGCGGCGTCAGTCAGGGGTTGCTGGGCTTCTCCAGCATGGACGACAAGAATGCGTGGAGCGGCTTTGATGCGGATATTTGCCGCGCCGTGGCGGCGGCGATTTTCGGCGACCCTTCCAAAGTGAATTTCGTGCCGCTCGATGCGGCTGGCCGCTTCGAGGCACTCCAGTCCAGCAAGATCGACCTGCTGTCGCGCAATTCGACATGGACGATGTCGCGGGAGAGTTCGCTCGGTCTGATGTTCACCGGCGTTGCCTATTACGATGGTCAGGGATTTCTGTTGCGCCGGGATGCCGGGATCGACACCGCACTCGGGCTTGGCGGCAAGACGGTCTGCACCCAGACCGGTACGACCACGGAGCTGAATCTGGCGGATTACTTCCGTGCCAATGACATGGCGCTGAAGGTACTGGCGCTCGCCACCGCGGAAGAGAGCCGCAAGGCCTATGACGACCGCAAATGCGACGTGCTGACGAGCGACGTTTCGCAGCTCTATGCCGAGCGTCTCAAGCTCGCGGCACCCGACAGCCATATCATCCTGCCAGAAGTGATTTCAAAGGAGCCGCTCGGGCCGGCGGTGCGGCAAGGCGACGACCAGTGGTTCAATCTCGTCAAGTGGACGCTCTATTCGCTGATCAATGCCGAGGAGTTGGGCGTCAAATCGGCCGGCATCGATGACGCGGTCAAATCCGCGAATCCCAACATCAGGCGTCTGGTCGGCACCGAGGGCGAATTCGGCGAGCAACTGGGCCTTGCGAACGACTGGGCGGCGCGTGCCGTCCGCGCTGTCGGAAACTATGGCGAGATTTATGAAAGAAACGTGGGAACGCGGTCCAGACTAAGCATCCCGCGCGGACTGAACGCGCTCTGGACCCAGGGCGGCATTCAGTACGCGCCGCCCGTCAGGTAGTTTCAGGGGTCACCGCATGGATGTGGATTATTATTCGTTGCTGACGAAAGCGGTTGCAGGCAAGGACGCGCCCGCACGCGACCAGATCTACAAGGACGCCTACAGCCTGATCAGGAAGTCGCATCTCGCGCGCGAGACCGCCGCATCGAACATGGCCGCGCTGGAAGACGCGGTCCGGCGGATCGAAGATGACATCGCTGCGGAAGAGGCGAACGCCGAGGCCGTCAGCGCAACGTTATCGACCGGCACGAACTGGAAGCCGCTCGTGATCGGCGCCGGCGCGCTCGCACTCGTCCTTGCGGTGTCGGCCGTGGCCTATGTCTTTGTCGCCACCAAGGGTCCTGCCATCGTCGCAGCGAACGTGACGGCGTCATCGCCGAGGTCGGCGCCCGCGCGCGAAGATATCGTGATGGTGGACCTCAAGGCCGGCGTCGATGGCGGCTCCAGCGGCGAAGGGCTGCCGTTTGCGCTGCAGCGCCAAGTGGTGTTCTACCGCACCACCTTCGCCGCGGGGTCGATCGTGGTCGACCGGGAGAATCGTTTTCTCTATCTGATCGATTCAAACAGTTCGGCGCGCCGCTATGGAATAGGGATCGCGCAGGAGTGCCTGAAGGGCGGCAACCTCTTCAAGGTGACGAACAAGCTCGAATGGCCGGACTGGAAGCCTTCGGGCACCAACACCAGGGAAGCCGATGCGCTGCTCGCGGCAGCCGGGCGTCCCGGCAGTCCGCTCGGCGCCCGCGCGCTGTTGCTGGACAAGCCCGGGCTGCTGATTCACGGCACCAATTCGCCAAAAACCATCGGCCATCTCGTCGCTTCCGGATGCATCCGGCTCGTCAACGACGATGTCGAGGATTTGTACCGGCGCGTCTCCGTCGAGACGCGGGTCGTCTTTGCCAGCTAGCGCGGGATGACCTTGAATTGAATCGGCAGCCGTCATCCCCGCGCAACGGCTTCGCCGTTGTCGCTGGAGGTGCGAGCGAAGCGAGCCTCGAAGGATGGGTCACGGGGCGTTCTCATCCCTTCGAGGCGCGCAAGAGCGCGCACCTACGGGTGAACGCAATTGCGTTCATCCCGGGGATGACGCGAGACAGTGCGAGTGGGCCGCTTCAACCTAACCTCATCACGCTCTAGAAGGCGGTTTGAAACCTCAATTGGCGAGCGTGATGTTGGCGTCCTGAATGATCCCAGCGAACTTGTCCGATTCCGAGCGGACGAAGGCACGCAGTTCGGCATCGGTCATGCTGCGCGACACGATGCCCTGAATCGCCAGCTTCTCCTTGATGTCCGGCCGCTGCAGGATTTGCGGCATGACCTCAGTGAGACGGGCGAGGATCGGCGGTGACGAACTGGCGGGCGCGAACATCGCAAACCAGTTGAGGAGCTCGTAGCCGGCAAGTCCCGGAGCGTCGCCGAGCGGCGCGACATCGGGCAGTTGCGGCATGCGCTCGCGCGAAGTGACGGCGACCGCGCGGATCTTGCCGCCCTGGATCAGCGGCAGCGCGGCCGCGAGACTAGAGAAGCTCATGGTGACAGCGCCGACCGCGACGTCCGTCACCGCCGGCGCCGAGCCGCGATAGGGCACGTGCTGAACATCGGTGCCGGCCATCTTGTTCATCAGTTCGCCGGCGAGATGCTGGGGATTTCCGACGCCCGAGGACGAATAGCTCAGTTTGCCCCGGTTGGCCTTGGCGAAGGCGATCAGGTCTGAGGGCGTCCGCACCGGGGACGTCTCGGCCACTACGACGACGCAGGGCACGATGCCGGCGAGCGCGATCGGCACCAGCTCGGTGTCGGGCTGATAGGTCATCTTGTCCTTGTAGAGATGCTTGTTGATCGTGACCTCGCCCGAAGCCGCCATCAGCAGCGTGTGGCCGTCATTGCCCGCCTTGGCGACGGCCTGGGCCGCAATCATGGCCGCCGCACCGGCGCGGTTCTCGACGATCACAGGCTGCCCAAGCACCTCCCGCATCGGATCGGCCACCAGCCGCGCCACAATATCGACGCCGCCGCCGGCCGGATAGCCGACAAGAATGCGCATCGTGTGATCGGGATAGTTGGACTGGGCTCGCGCTGACTCGGCGCGGGCGAGGGCAGCCGCACCGGACGCTATGAACAAACGCCGTGAAATCATCGCCGTCTCTCCCCCTGGTTCGTCCTTATAGACGATTTTCGTGCGGCATGGCGCCGGGGCTTGCGCCAGTTGATCGCCAATGAAGAAAGCGACACCATCGTTACCTGCACGATCGACCGGTCGAATGGCAGGCTGAAAATGATGGAAGGGGCGGTAGCCGTTGGCAGTCCGGTGTGCCTGGTGTTCACGGCCGCGGCCTGAGCCGCGCTGCGACTAGTCGGGACGCTATGTCGCCGAAGTGTCTCAGGGCAGAGGGCGTCTGCCAGCCTGCGGCTGACTTGGGAGTCGGCCGCAGGGCTTACGGAACGGTTCAGAACGGGCGCGGGTAGGGCTGGCCGATCCAGGGATTCCAGTAGATCGTTCCTGCCGGTGCCGGATGGCCGTTGCGCGGGTCGGTGCAGCCGACGATGACGACCGTGCCATCCCGGCCGCCATTGACGGTCTCGAGCTGCTCAAGCGAGAGGGTGTTCGTTTCCAGGGACTTGTTCATGATCGTCTCTCCGTTTTGCTTGGGTTGGTGTTAAGCGGTTCGGGTAACTTGCGCCCGTCACCTGCCGCATAATCTGCCTGATCCCGCCCCGGCGGACTGTGATAGCCGTCACCCAACAAACCAGCGTCCTGGTCCGCGGCCCGGTTTCGACGTGCTGGACCTCACACTGCGCCATTTTGTCTTGGGTTCGACGGCGGATTGCGCTGTCGCTTCGCGCGGCGCCCCGGCTAATTTGTCGCGGAAATACCGCCGCCGCTGCGGTGTTGATCCACGAAAAGGGGGACACAACATGCACAACAGTAAGCTTGCCACCGGATTGATCGCGGCCGTCACCATCAGCCTTGCGGGCTTTGCGCAGGCCCAGACACAAACGCCGGCGCCCGCACCGGCACCCACGCCACCGCTCTTCGCAACCACCAAGGTCGAAGGCACCGACAACGTCTATGTCTTCCGCTATGGGAACCATCAGTCGATGTTCGTGGTCACACCGGCCGGCGTGATCGCCTCCGATCCGATCAGCTACGGCCGGCCGCAGGCGGCGGTGACCTATGTGGCCGAGATCAAGAAGATCACCGATAAACCGATCAAATATTTGGTCTACAGCCACCACCATTACGACCACATCGCCGGCGGCAAGCCGTTCAAGGACGCCGGGGCCGTCGTGGTCGCACATCGAAAGGCCAAGGAGCGGCTGGCGGTGTTGAAGAACCCCGATGTCGTCCTTCCGGACCAGGTGGTCGACGGCAAGCGCACCATCAAGCTCGGCGGCACCACGGTCGATCTCGTTTTCACCGGCCGAAACCATTCCGACTCGTCACTGGTGATGTTCCTGCCGAAGGAAAAGATCATCTTCGCAGTCGACTTCAATTCGCTCGGTGCCGTGCCGTCGCGGCTCGCGATCAACGATTCCTATCCGGTGGAGTGGGAGGCCTCGCTGAAGAAAACGCTGGCGCTGGACTGGGAACGCCAGATCCCCGGCCATCCCGGGCCCGGCGGCCGGCTCGGCACCAAAAAGGACATGGAACAGCAGCTCGCCTTCATGACCGACCTTTCGACCGAAGTGAAAAAAGCGTCCGACGCCGGCAAGTGCTTCGATCCGGCCACCAAGGAAGTGCGGCTGCCGCAGCATGCGACGCTGCAAGGCTACGAGCAGAACATCGAATGGAGCACGCATCGCTGGTGCGGCTATTGGGGCCGCGGCATCTGACCGATCGGCGTTACGTTCCGGTTCATCCGAAGCCCGGTGCTGATTGTGCCGGGCTTCGCCATTTCCTGGCCTATGATACAATCAGGCCATGAGTGATTTTCGAATCCGCCTGATGCGGCCCGACGAAATCTCGACGGCGGTCGATTGGGCCGCGGCCGAGGGCTGGAACCCCGGACTCGCCGACGCTTCGTGCTTCGCCGTGGTTGATCCCAGAGGTTTTCTGATCGGCGAATTCGACGGTGTTCCGGCCGCAACCGTCTCCTGCGTCAATTACGGGACGAGTTTTTCCTTTCTCGGCTTCTACCTCGTGCGCCCGGATCTGCGCGGCGGCGGCTACGGATTGCGGATGTGGAGGCAGGCCATCGCGCATGCCGGCCGCCGCGTGGTCGGGCTCGATGGCGTGGTGGCGCAGCAGCAAAACTATCGGAAGTCCGGCTTCAAGCTTGCTTATGCCAACGTCAGATACGGCGGCGACGTCACGGCGCCGGATCGGCCGTATGCCGATGTCATCGATCTGACCAAAATTCCGTTGGGGATGGTGGAGGCCTCTGATGCCACCGTGTTTCCGGCGCCGCGACCTGCGTTCCTGCGCGCCTGGATCAGTTCGCCCGGTCATGTCGGTTGCGCGCATGTGAGGGATGGCAGGCTCGCTGGCTTTGGCGTGATCCGTCCCTGCCGGCAGGGATATAAAATCGGCCCGCTGGTCGCCGACGACCGCGCCACCGCTGAGGATGTTCTGTCGGCGCTGGTCGGCAAAGTGGGCGGCGGCCAGATATTCCTCGATGTTCCCGCCATCAACCGCGAAGCCGTGGCGCTGGCGGAAGATTTGGGACTTGCGCCCGTGTTTGAAACCGCGCGGATGTACACCGGCGCGATCCCGGAACTGCAGCTGGATCGGCTGTTCGGGGTCACGACTTTCGAACTGGGCTAGTCGCCCGATTCATTCAGAGTGATGGGTAAAGGTGCTTGAGTTTGATACGAGCATTTTGGGTTGAGAATTGCCAGTTGGCCTTGGTGTGGTTGTCATTGCGGTCTTGCTCCCATGCGGCGATTTCCTCGATGAGTGTCTGTTTATCGGGGATCCTGCGGTCGAGGCACTGGGTCGACAGGACGGCGAGTTCGGACTCCGCCAGATCAAGCCAGCTGCCGTGCTTTGGAGTGTAATGCCATTCGAAGCGCTCGACCAACCGCCTGGCTTCGGCGGCCTGGAAGGCTTCGTAGAGTGATCCCTTGCAGTGGATGTTGAGATTGTCCTGGACCAGAACGATGGTCTTGGCATTGGCGAAGTAGCGATCGGCCAGTTCTTTCAAGACGAGAGCGTAGTCGACGGCAGTGTGGCGGTCGGTGACTTCGACATGGCGCCAGCCTTCAAGCGGTGCAAACATCATGAACAGGTTGGCGGTGCCGTTGCGCTCGTACTCGTAGTCGCAACGGGCCGGGCGTCCCGGCTTCATCGGGATCGGCACCCGCGTTCGTGCGAGAAACTGCTTTGAGGTCTCGTCCAGGCACACCAGCGGATGATCGGGATCGCGTGGCCGCGTGTAGACGGCCAGCACATCTTCCATGGCGGCTACGAACGCACTATTGGCTTTCGGCGGGATGACCCAGCACTGTCGGCGATGCGGCTGGAGAACGTTTTTTTTAGTGCTCGCCCAATCGTCGAGTCACTGGCGCGATCGACAATTTGCAGTTCCACAACCTTTTTCTCCAGCAACCGCAGGGTCCACGTGCGCGTAGCCCTTGGGAGGCTTGGAACAAGCCAGTGCGATCAGCTTTGCTTCCTTCTCGCCGTCGAAAATCCGCGCAACCGCTGGCGTCGCCCGTTGCTTGCGGCTCAACACAGCCTCGAAGCCTTCTTCCACCAGTTGCTTGCGGACCCGATAAACCATCGATGCACTGGTCTCCAGCGCCTTGATAATCCGGCTGTCGCTCCAGCCTTCACCGGCCTCGGAAATGTCAGCCTTCAACAATATCCGCGCCTTCAGCAAGCGCTGCGCCGCGCTCTTGCCCTTGCTGATCAGCGCTTCAAGTTGCTCGCGTTCCTCACCGCTCAGCCGCACAACATACTTCTTTACCGAAATCTCCTTGGCAGCCATGATCCTCTCCGTCGCCTGTCTCGCGACGGAATCGAATCACAAAATCCTCATCCTTGCAATCTGATTGAAGCGACCGACTAGTGGCGCGCGGTGATAAATTTTCTTTCACGCGAATGACAGGCTTGTTGCCGCACTTTGATTTTTGCTGCCGCGCACAACAGCAAGTCCATGGCTGAGCCTGCAAGCGCCTTGACAGTCGAATTGTTTCGCGCGCACATTCTTACACTAAGTAAGAATGACGACAGGGATGGAAATGTCCGACCAGCCGAGAAGCCGGCGGCAGACGCGTGCGGCCATACTGGGGCATCTGCTCCAGTCCGGTGGCATGTTTCGGCCGCCTTTGGCCAAGGCGGTGCGCCTCTCCGAGGCGAGTCTGTCGCGCATCCTGTTTGACTTGAAGGCGGAAGGCTTGATCGAGGAGGTGCGGCGGCCGGCACCCTATTTCGGCGGCCCGACCGGCTTGGTGTCGCTCGACAATTCGGTGCGGCTTGCGGCATTCGAGATGACCGGCACGCATCTCAGCGTCGGCGTCGGCGGGCTGTCCGGCGAACTGCATTACACCGAACGTCTGCCGCTGCCGAAATCGCCGACGGTCGAATCGGTCGGACGGGTATTTGGCGATGCGCTGCAATTGTTGCAGGACTGGACACGGCGGCGGCGGATCAGGCTTTCGCAGATCGGTGTTTCCGTTCCCGGCCTGGGCCGCCTGAGCGAACTCGTCAACCCGATCATTCCCTGCGACATCGCGCTTATTCGCGGCATGTTGGGCGAAAAATTTGCGGGCGTTCCGGTCGAGTTCACCAATTCGGTGGTGGCGCATGCCATGTTCCATCGCTGCCGCACCGAAGACTATCCGCTTACCGGCGCGCATCTGTTCGTCTTTGTCGGCCAGGGCGTGGCCGGCGTCTGGGTCGACGACACGATCGAAGCCGATGCGTTGCTGCCGGTCGAACTCGGCCACATGGTGTTCGGTGAGGGCGGTGCGCGCTGCCGCTGCGGCCATCGTGGTTGTGTCGAGGCCTATACGTCGCTGCCCGCGCTGGCCGAACTGCTCGGCCTCAGCGAGGCAGAACTGGTGCAGCTCGGCGATGACTGGGTGAATACGATCCCGCTGCCGTCGCGCGTGCGGCAGGAATTGCGGCGCCGGCTGTTCCGGCTTGGCCTTGCGATCGGCAATACGCTGAACGCAAAACCGACGTCCGGGGTGGTCGTCAGCGGCTGGCCGTCGCTGCTCTCGGACGACGATCGAAAGGCGCTGATCGACGGCATCGACGCCAGCCTGCTTGGCGGCTTCAAACCCGCCCAGCTCTCGCTTGCTTTCGTGCCGCCTTCGAGCGGCAATGACCCGAATTCCGCACTGGCCTTTGCCGCCTGTTGCCTGGCTTGCCGCGGTGGCATGCCGGTGGCGTCGGTGGAGGCCGCCTAAGTTGCAATAAACGACGCGGCTTCGCGTCAAAAAAAGTTCACACCCGGGAGGAATGTACCATGACGATCAAACTAACAAGGCGTCATCTGCTCGCTGGATCCGCAGCAGCCCTTGCAATGCCATCGCTGGCCCGCGCCCAGGCTGGCAAGCCGCGCGTCACCGCGATCTCGCAATGGTCCGCGGGCAGCGATGGTGCGGCGATCTCCGCACTCGGCAAAGTGTTCGAGGACCGCGGCGGCGTCTGGCAGCACAATCCGGTGCCGGGTTTCACCACCGACATGATGAACAAGCTGCGGGCGCAGATCATGGCGGGCGATCCGCCCGCGATCTCGCAGCTCAAGGGGCCCGAGATCGCCGCCTGGTCGAAGATCGCCCCGACCGTCGACATCAGCCCGCTGGTGAAGACCGCGGGCTATGCCGACAAGGTCTCGGCGGAACTGGGCAAGTCGTGCCAGCCGGCCGGCCACTGGATCGCGCTGCCGCTGCAGGTCTATCGGCTCAACACGCTGTTCATGTCCACCAAGGGCATGGAACGGGCCAAGATCAGCAAGCCGCCGGCCACCTGGGCCGAGTTCAACGAAGTCGCGGAGAAGATGAAGGCCGCCGGCATGACCCCGGTGGCCAATGGCGGCAACCGTCCGGACGACGGCCAGAAATTCGAGATTGCGCTCGCCGGAATCAGCCCCGAGATCTATCGCCGCGCGCTCATGCAACTCGAGCCCGATGCCTTGAACAGCAAGGAAGTACTGGCGGCCTTCGAACAGCTTCGCAAGTTTTCCAGCTATATGAACCCGAACATCGCAGCCCAGCCCTGGGCCGTGAACCTGCCGGGTTTCGTCAAGGGCGAGTTCGGCATGGTGATGACGGGCGGCTGGGCGCAGGGCAATCTGTTCAAGGCGGGTGCTACGGTTGCGGATTTCTCCAGCGGCCCGGCACCTCAGGACAGCGGATCGCCGTGCTTCGACCTCAACGCCGATTGTTTCATCTTCTGGAAGTCGAAGGCCGCCGATCTCGACGCCGGGCAGAAGCTGTTTGCCGAGATTGTCATGGAGTCGAAGACGCAGGAGATGTACTCGAAGATCACGGGCTCGATTCCGGCGCGCACCGACGTCAATCTGGAGGGCGAGGGCTTTACCGATGGCCAGCGCAACTCGGCGGCGGTGTTGAAAGACGCCATCGCCAAGGATCGTGTGGTGCTCAGCCTCGCGCACAACATGGCGCAGCCGAACGGCATCACCGCTGCCATGATCGACGTGCTGACCGAATACGTCCACAACAGCGCCATCCCGCCGCCGAAGGCCAGAAGAAGCTGGTCGCGGCGGTCGCCAGCGCGAAGTAGGCTGTGTTGGTATAGGGGACGGTATCGATGCCGGCAGCAGCAACGAACCCCGCGGCCGTAAGGGCTGCGGGGAGAGAGCAGGGGGTTTGGCGTCGCCGCTTCGGCGACGCGCTGACCGGGCTTGCGATCTGGGTGCCGCTCGTGGCCTCGGCCGGGCACGTCGTGGTGTTCACGGCATGGACCACCTGGGTGTCGTTCACGGCCTCATCGCTGATGCCGGACTACACCTGGATAGGCCTGCGCAATTATTCCGCGGTGACGCAGACGGCGAATTTCAAGATCGCCTATGTCAACCTCGTGATCTTCGGCTGCGGCCTCGTGCTGCTGACGATGGCGCTCGGCCTGTTGCTGGCGGTGCTGCTCGACCAGCGTGTCCGCGGCGAGAACGTGCTGCGCACGATCTTCCTCTATCCGCTGGCAGTGTCCTTTGTCGTGACCGGCACGGTGTGGAGCTGGCTGCTCAATCCCGGGCTCGGCATCCAGAAAGTGGTGCAAAATCTGGGCTGGACGGATTTTCGCTTCGACTGGCTGGTGCAGTCGGACAAGGCGATCTACTGCGTGATTATCGCCGGTGTCTGGCAAGGCGCCGGCTTTGCCATGGCGCTGTTTTTGGCCGGGTTGCGATCGGTCGATGCGGATCTGGTCAAGGCCGCGCAGATCGACGGCGCGGGGCCGTGGCGGATGTATCGCCGCGTGCTGCTGCCGACGATCTGGCCGATCTTCATCACCGTGTTCGTGATCCTGCTGCGCTCGGCGATCACCTCGTTCGACCTGGTGCGGGCGCTGACCGGCGGCGGACCAGGTATTTCGACCAACGTGCCGACGCTCGTGGTCTATGATTTCATGTTCCAGCGCGCCGAACTCGGGCGCGGCTCGGCCGCCGCCGTTCTGATGCTGCTGTCGCTGGCCGTGGTGATGGTGCCTTACGGGCTCTATGTGCGCTGGCAACGGCAGAAGCAGGCCCGCGCATGAAGTGGACCCGCATCATCGTCTACGCTTTGCTGATCGTGCTGGCGATCGGCTTCCTGGTGCCGCTCGGCGTCGTGATCGCCAACTCGCTGCGCTCGAACCAGGAAATCGCGGCCTCTTCGCTGATCGCCTGGCCTGCTCAACTGACCTTCGCCAATTACCCGCAGGCCTGGAGCAAGTTCTGCATGGCCGAGCATTGCTGGGGCATCAAGCCCTACATGGTCAACTCCCTGACCCTGACGATCCCGGCCACCATCCTTTCGACGCTGCTCGGGCGCGCTCGCGGGCTATTCGATCTCGCTGTGGCGGTTTCGCGGCGATCAGTTGGTGTTCGGCCTCGTCACGCTCGGCATCTTCCTGCCCGAGCAGATGAAGCTGATCCCCTGGGTGGTGGTGTTGCGCGATCTCGGGCTGATGAACACCATCGCCGGGCTCGTTCTGATTCACACCGTGCAGGGCCTGAGTTTCACGACGCTGTTCTGCCGCAACTTCTATGTCGGCATCCCGCAGGACCTGTTGAAGGCGGCGCGGATCGACGGCGCCGGATTCTTCCGGATCTTCTGGCGCATCATCCTGCCGCTGTCGCCGCCGATCCTGATCGTGACCGTGATCTTCCAGTTCACCGGGATCTGGAACGAGTTCCTGTTCGGCGTCACCTTTACGACCGGCGATCAGCAACCGGTAACGGCGGCGCTGATCGCGCTTTCCGCCGCGATTACTTCCGAGCCGATGTTCGGCGACCAGAGTGCGGCGGTTTTGATCGCGGCGTTGCCGACGCTGCTGGTCTATCTGTTCGGCGGACGGTATTTCCTGAGAGGCCTCACTGCCGGGGCCGTGAAGTGATGGGGTTGATATGGCGGCGTTGAGCATTCGTGCCCTGTCGAAGCGGTACGCCAATCTGGAAGTGTTGAAGGGGATCGATCTCGACATCGAGAGCGGTGAATTCACCGTGCTGGTCGGCCCGTCCGGCTGCGGCAAGTCCACGCTGCTCAACATCGTCGCCGGCCTCGACAAGCCGAGCGCGGGCACCGATCGAGATCGGCGGCCGCGTCGTCAACGACATCGCGCCCAAGGATCGCGACATCGCCATGGTGTTCCAGTCCTACGCGCTCTATCCGTCGATGACGGTGCGCCAGAACATCACCTTCGGCATGGAATGCCGCCATGTTCCGAAGGCCGAACAGGACAAGGCGCTGGCCAATGTCGCGCGGCTGCTCCAGATCGAGCCGCTGCTTGGGCGAAAACCGTCGCAATTGTCCGGCGGCCAGCGCCAGCGCGTGGCGATGGGCCGCGCGCTGGTGCGCGATCCCCTGCTGTTCCTGTTCGACGAGCCGCTCTCCAACCTCGACGCCAAATTGCGCGTCGAGATGCGGATGGAGATCAAGCGGCTGCATCAGCGCATCGGCGCCACCATCGTCTACGTCACCCACGACCAGATCGAGGCGATGACGATGGCAACGAGGATCGCGGTCATGCATCAGGGCGCGGTGCAGCAATTCGCCGATCCCGACACCGTGTATCGCTATCCGGCCAACCTGTTCGTCGCCCGCTTCATGGGCTCGCCGCCGATGAACACGATGCCGGCGCGGCTGGAGGCGCGAAGACGGCGGACCGGTGGTCGTGATCGGCGCTGGACGGCCGGACGAGGTCCGGCTTCGCTCTGCAGGGATACGACGCGGCGGCGGCCTATGTCGGCCGCGAGGTGGTGCTCGGGATCCGGCCGGAATGCATCGCCGAGGGCAGCCGCGGATTTTCCGGCGCCATGGGCGCACCGATCGTGATCGATGCGCCGGTCGAGATGGTCGAACCGACGGGAGCCGAGACCATCGTGTTGCTGCGGCTCGGCGGCGAGCAGGTGCTGGCGCGCATCACGCCGGACATAAGGCCGACGCCGGGGGCGCTTGCCCCGTTCGCGCTCGACACCCGCCGGATTTGCTTGTTTGACCCCACAACGGAGCGGCTGATCGCATGACCGAGACGAGTTATTCCAGCCTCGCTGGCCGCGTGGTGTTGATCACCGGCGGCGCCAGCGGCATCGGCGCCGCCTTCGTGCGCGCGTTCGCAGGCCAACAGGCCCGCGTCGCCTTCCTCGACATCGATGCCGCCGCCGGTGCGGCGCTGGTGCAGGAGGTGACGGCTGCAGGCGGTGCCGCGCCGCTGTTCGTGCCGTGCGATCTGCTCGACATCGACGCGCTGCGCGCCGCGATGGCCAAGGTTCACGGCACGCTTGGCGATGCCGCGGTGCTGGTCAACAACGCCGCCAACGATCAGCGCCAGGTGCTCGTCCGAGGTGACGCCGGAACAATTCGACTGGTCGATCGGCGTCAACCTCAAGCATGTGTTCTTTGCAGCGCAAGCGGTGGTGCCGCAGATGCAGGCGCTGCGGCGGCGGTTCCATCATCAACATGTCGTCGGTGGCGTGGATGCGCGGCGCGCCACAGCTGCCGGTCTATGCGGCGGCCAAGGCTGCGATCGTCGGCTTCACCAACTCGCTGGCCAAGCTCGCCGGGCCGAGCCGGATTCGCGTCAACGCGATCGCGCCCGGCATGGTGATCACCGAGCGCCAGCGCCGGCTCTGGTACCCGGACGAGAAGCAGATCGCCGAACTTCGCACGCGGCAGTCGATTCCCGATGCGGTGACGCCCGAGGACATCGCGCGCGTGGCGCTGTTCCTGGCCTCCGACGAAAGCCAGCGCATCACGCGGCAGTGTTTTACGGTCGACGGCGGTCTCGGCTGAAGTTGCGAACGCCCCCGCGTCCGCGCGGCGGCATCCACCCCCTCCACATCTGCATGCCCAATATCGCGGCAGCGTGGCTTGACCTCTAGGCAATTGCCTACGACATTGCGCCCGCCGTGGTAATTTCTTCTGAATTCTCCGCCGATTCCGAACTGTTCGTCCCCGACTCACGCCGGGCGTGGACCCGGCTTGCCGTGGCCGTGCTGATCGGCTCGCTCGGCAGCGTCGGCATGTGGTCGGTGGTGGTAGCACTACCGGTGGTGCAGACCGAATTCGGCGCCAACCGCGGCACCGCCTCGCTGGCCTTCACGCTGGTCATGCTCGGTTTTGGTCTTGGGCCAGGTGGTGACCGGCAAGATCTCGGATCGCTATGGCATCGTTACCGCGATCGGGGTCGGCATCGGCATGCTGGGCCTCGGCTATATCGGTGCCGGGCTGTCGCCGACGATCTGGCAATTCATTCTGGTGCATTTTTTCATCGGCCTGTCGTCGGCAGCGACCTTCGGCCCCTTGATGGCGGAAGCCTCGCACTGGTTCGAGCGATATCGCGGGCTGGCGGTCGCGATCGCCGCCAGCGGCAATTACATCGGCGGCACGATCTGGCCGCCGCTAGTCAATTGGGGCATCCAGACCTATGGCTGGCCCGCCACGCATATCGCCATCGGCATCTTCACCGCGGTCGCGATGACGCTGGCGCTGGTGGTGTTGCGCATGCTGATGGGGGCGGGGACGCGGCGCAGCCACCTCAACGCGCCGCCGCCGCGCCTCGATCTTGAGACTTTCCACCAATGCGCTGACCGTGATCCTGGCGGTGGCAAGCATCTCCTGCTGCGTGGCGATGTCGATGCCGCAGGTTCACATCGTCGCCTATTGCGGCGATCTCGGCTACGGCGTGACGCGCGGCGCCGAGATGCTGTCGCTGATGCTGGGTCTTGGCATCATCAGCCGGATCGGCTCGGGCTTCCTCGCCGACAAGATCGGCGGCATCCGCACGCTCCTGATCGGCTCGGTTGCGCAGGCCACTGCGCTATTGTTCTATCTGTTCTTCGACAGCCTGACCTCGCTCTACCTGATCTCGGCGATGTTCGGCCTGTTCCAGGGCGGCATCGTGCCGAGCTACGCCATCATCGTGCGCGAGACGATGCCGGCCTCGGAAGCCGCCACCCGCGTCGGCATCGTGATCTTCGCTTCCGTGTTCGGCATGTCGTTCGGCGGCTGGATTTCAGGGGTGATCTTCGACGCCACCGGCTCCTACGCCGCGGCGTTCACGAACGGGGTTGCCTGGAACGTGCTCAACATCGGCATCATGGTGCTGTTGTTGATGCGGGCGCGTCAGCGGCTGGCGCTGGCGTGAACCTTTTCAACCCAGGCTACACTTAGATATCGATGCCGAGGTTCTGATCGACCTCGGGCGTATCTTATCCAGGCCTGCGATGAACCCCGGTCATTTCGTCAAGATATTCGACATCGTCGATTCCGGCTTCGATTGGACATTCGCGGCATTCGGACTGATTTTCGTCGCTGTCGGTGTTATCGGCGTATTTAATCCGTCGCTCATTCCGATCAAAGGCCAGGCTTTTTTCGACGCTCGCCCCAAACTACGGAAATACTTCTGGCTCGGCATTCTGCTGTTTGCCGTCGTGTCGACAGTCGGCGCCCTTGTGTCGAGTTATTCGACCTATGCGCGGCTGAGGTCGATTGTCGCGGAAAACCGCTGTCGCGTGGTGGAGGGGCCCGTCGAGCAATTCGTGCCGAGGCCCAGCAGCGGGCACGGGGCCGAGTCCTTCCTCGTTCAGGGTGTTCCGTTCAGATATTCCGACTACACCCCCAACGGAGGTTTCAACACGACGTCTGTGAATGGCGGGCCGATCGGCGCGAATTCGTACGTTCGGATCTGCTACGAGGAAGACAAGAACATCATCCTGCGTCTCGAGATTGCCGACGTCAGACCGCCTGGCCCGCCTTCAACAGCGAACACCCGGTGATCTTCAGGCTGCCGTCGGGCTGCTGCTCCAGCGTGTAGAGCGCTTCCCAGGCCTCGCCATTGGCATCGACGATATGGACGCGCTGGGCGATCTGGCCGTCGGCGGCACGGGCCTCGCCGAATTCAAAACTCTTGTGGCGATAGATCGGCGGATAGCCCTGCTGCACCATCTGTAGGAAGATATCCGCTTGCGGAAAGATCTGCCTGATCGCCGGAGCCGCATGGGAATAGGCCGCCGCGGCATCGTCGCGGCCAAAAGCCTGTTCCTGGGCGCGGATCACGCTTTGCGCGGCAGCGACGTCGTCGGCCGCTGACACCTGTGAACCAAATCCGATCAGGAAGACAAGGAGGAGTGCGAAGGCGCGCATGCGTCAATTCCCTGGCGAACAGGACCAGTTACGGCCGAGCCCGGCAAAAGTTGCATCCGTTCAGTAGCCGGGGCAAGGGCGTTTGGTCGGCGGCAAGGTGCCGCAGGCCGGCATGACCGCTTAAGCCGCGGCCTCGTCGGTCCAGACCTTGAAACTTGCCAGCGTATTCGGTCCAAAAGTCTGGGTAATCGGAACGTCGGAGGCGTCGCGCCCCTGCGCGATCAGGACGCGGCCGATCCGCGGCACGTTGTTGCGCGGATCGAACATGTGCCAGCGTCCGCCGATATAGGCTTCGAACCAGCCGGCGAAATCGCCGACGGCCCACGGCTTTGGCGTGCCGATATCGCTGAGATAGCCGGTGCAATAGCGCGCCGGAATGTTCATGCAGCGGCAGAATGCAATCGCCAGATGGGCGTAGTCGCGGCAGACGCCCTTGCCTTCGTTATAAGCCTCCCACGCCGTCTTGGTGGCGCGGGCGTGCTCATAGCCGAAGGCGATGTGGCGGTGCACGAAATCGCAGATCGCCTGCACCCGCGCCCAGCCGGGCGGCGTGTTCTCGAACAATTTCCAGGCGATATCGGAAAGGCGGTCGGTCTCGCAATAGCGGCTGCCGAGCAGATAGACCAGGGTATCGGCGGGCAAATCCTCCACCGCATGCTGAATGGCCGAAGCAAACACCGGATCAGGCAGGCCGCTATCGCGCACGACGCCGTCGGCGGCAAGCCGCACGCGGCCCGCAGGTGCCACCATGCGGCTGCACCAATTGCCGAACATGTCGCGATAGGGCGTGATTTCGATGACAGGCGTCGTGGTCAGGAAGTCCGGCACGATGACGTCGGAGGCGCGCGTAAAATGCGTGCCCAGCACCATGATCATCGGTGTCGGCTGCGGAAAGTCGTAGAGCATCTCGAATCCGACGCGAAGCTTCATTCGAAATGCTTTCCTGGCTGATATCTGTTGGAAATGGCTATGAGGCCGCCGAATACAAGGCGTTAGCTGCTTAATTCGCTCGAATGCCGCCTGGTTCCGAAGAAAACGATAGCTAATTGCCGCAAAAGCGCGCACCGTGCGCCGATGTCCGAACAAATTGATGTCTTCGTGCGCAGATGCTTTGGGCTGTGGGCATGACCATGCGCTCGCGACGGGAAACGGTTCATTTCAAGCATCCGTTCCGGATCAAAGGTATCGATCGCGAACTCGCGCCCGGCGCCTATGAAATCGTCACCGATGAGGAGATGATCGAGGGGCTTTCGTTTCCGTGCTTCCGGCGGGTCGCCACCTTGATCATGGTGCCCGGTGCGCCCCCGCAGCGTTCTGCGATGGAAATGATCTCGATCAGTTCGGTTGACCTGTCGGATGCGCAGCGCATCGACGCGAGCGCGCCTTCGTGACCGAGATCCCGATCGAACTCGACAAGCATCGCGGCATGGCGGCGCAGAAGGCCACCGATATTCGCCGTGTACTGGCCGACGTCGAAGCCAATGCGAAGCTCTTGCGCGACAAGCAGGGCGTGGTCGAAATCCAGATTCTTGCCGCACCGGCCGAGTCGTGGCCGGAGGCGGTCGCCAAGGCCCGCTACGTGCTCAATCTCTATGCGGCCAGTCTGGCGGCGACCGACACCCATCACCGCGACCTCGTCGCCGCGGTTCTGGCCGACTTTGCCCGGTTGTCCGTGGAAGAAACCTGATTGCGAAAAATGCTCGCTTACTGAAGCCTTCACCCAGAACGTTCGACGCAAAGATCGAGCGGCCCAAACTGAAAGTACCTGATGCAAAATCTCTCGCCCCGTCACGTCAAGACCGAAGAATCGTTGCGCCTCGGTGTCGTCTCCGGCTGGTATTCGACCAAGGTCAGCGGCACCTTCGTGTCGGGCCCGCATGATTCCGAAGCCGATTGCCTGCGCCGGATCCTCGAAATCAATCCGCCGCCGGCGCCGAAGAAAAAGATGGTGGCAAGCTAAAGTGGAGGAGACGATGGACACGATCGTTCCAAATGGTGAGGGCCCGGCGCTCACCCGCGGCAGCATCGGAGGTTACGAATACGACCGCATGGTGCTGAAGTTTTCCATGCTCGATGGCGCCAGGGAAATCCCCTGCGCCGTCAGCGCTTCGGCGATGGACGATCTGGAAAAGGTGGCGCGGACGGCGCCGGAGCGGCGCGAGGAACAGTTCGTGCGGCTGCGCGACCGGATCGAACAATGCGCGTCGCGCAAATTCCAGGCGCGGGAGTTCGAGGGCACCCCTCCCGGCCTCATCCTGCGCAGCATCGATTTTCGTAAGTGATAGCGGCTGTCACGGTGCGGCTCACAATTGACGGCGCCGTCGCCGGGGTCGGTGCTTGCCTTAATTGGAATGCGGTAGGTGCTGCAAATATAAGCAATGGCGGCGGAACTCTGCATCCTCAGGTCCGTTGCCAACCGATCCCCAAGCGCAGCGGGATCGGTGGCCCGCCACAGTCAGCATTCCAATATGATCAAGTCCATCGCGGCCTCGGCCATTTCGGCGCGCCGATGAACCATACATGATGCCCCTGGATCATTCCCGCCTTCCGTTCATCGTGCTCGTCGTCGAAGACGAGATGATGCTGCGCATGAAGGTCGTCGATATGGTGGAAGACGCCGGTTATATCCCGGTCGAGGCCGTGGATGCCGACGAAGCCATGGCCGTTCTTCAGTCGCGGAACGATATCGCGCTGATGCTGACCGATGTGCAGATGCCGGGCAGCATGAACGGGCTGGAGCTGGCGCACGCCGTTCATGAGCGCTGGCCGCCGATCAAGATCATCCTGGCGTCCGGGCAGCTGAAACTGTCCGCGAGCGAAATCCCGCTGGACAGCCGCTTCTTCGGAAAACCGCTGCAATCCGCTGAGATCATCGCGGAGATGCAGGAGATGCTCAGCCGGGCCTGATACCGGTCGGGGACTGGAAATACCGATGATTTCAGCGCCGTAACGGTCAGAATTGCTGAATCATTGGCATAAAGATGATGACCGGAACCGGACATATGGTGGTATTCGTTGACGATGTTCAAAATCGACATTGATCAGGACGCTCTCGACGAGGCGTCGGATCCGACGTCACCGCAAGAGGTTTTGGCGGCTGAGAACGTGAGCCTGCGATTGCTGCTGACGCAGGCCAAGCTCAGCGCCGAAACGCTGTTGGCGCAGGCCGGCATCGACGCCAAGGAGCGCGAAGCCTCCGACAAGCTGCAAAAGCTGATCCTGGAAGAGCTTCACCACCGCATCAAGAACACGCTAGCGACCGTCGGCGCCATTGCCTCGCAAAGCCTGCGCAATGCGCCGACCATGCAGCATGCCCAACACGCGATCGAAGGCCGTTTGCTGGCGCTCGGCCATGCGCATGATCTGCTGTTGCAGGCGCGCTGGACCGGCGCGGACTTGCGTAAGATCGTCCATGGCGCAACCGAGCCGTTCGAAAATCCGGACAAGCCGCGTTTTCTGATCGACGGACCCGACATCCAGGTCGCCTCAGGCGCCGTCATTGCGATCGCGATGACCCTCAACGAACTCTGTACCAACACCACGAAATTCGGCGCGTTATCGGTGCCCGCCGGTCGCGTCAACATTAGCTGGAATATGGATGCACCGGCCTCGCGGCTGCATTTCACCTGGAAAGAGCAAGACGGCCCGGTGGTTGCGGCGCCGACGCGACAGAGCTTTGGCACCCGCCTGATCGAGACGCTCGGCCGGCAGCTGAAGGGCAACGTCAGGCTGACCTACGAGCCGAGTGGGTTCGTCTATTTTCTCGATATTCCCTTGCTGTCGCTGGAGTCGTGAGCCGCTGAACCCGCGCGTCAGCGGATCGAGCCACCCATATTGTCGATGTCGGGCGAGGGGCGGGCGGGGAACAGCCGCGCGGTCGATGAATTTGACACATTGCGCTTGCATTTCGGCTCGTCAGCCGTCTCGTCCTCGGTGCCGTCCTTCTTCCATCGCTTCCTGGAAAACACATCGTCGAGACGATTGACGATGAGTGTTGCGTGGTCGCGCTCCAGCGTGTCCGGATTCTTGCGATTTTCGTCCGAGCGGAAAGCGCCGCGTACGAGCTTGCCGTTCATTTCGTAGTCGCAGCCGGCCTTCCAGTCGCCCTGGTCCCATTTCCAGCCTTTTGTGGTGATGCTGCCATTCTTGTCCGCGGTCACTTCGATGACCGCGTTGTAGGCCAGCCACGTGCCGGCAAGCCCAACGCGCTTGTCGTCGAAACCCTCGATCAGCGCGATCCGCTCGCGCTGAAGCCGTTCGAGCTTGTCGCGCGCATCCGCCGTGTAATGCATCTGTGACGGCATCCGCCGTGTAATGCATCTGTGACGTCGTCTTGTTCCAGGCCGGATGCAGAAATTCAGGATATTGACTGGCCTGCGCCTTGACCCAGTTGCGCTGGTCGTCCGTCAGTGCGCGGCGCGTGGTATCGTCGAGCCGCGGCAGCAGCGCCTTCCAGACTTTGTTGAGCTTCTGGTCGTTTGCCGCCATGTCCGGATCGGCGCAGATCTCTTCGTCGCTCGTGGTCTCCGGACGGGTGCAATCGAAGGTCGGTGGCA
This sequence comes from uncultured Alphaproteobacteria bacterium, assembly GCA_963802535.1. GTDB lineage: Bacteria > Pseudomonadota > Alphaproteobacteria > Rhizobiales > Xanthobacteraceae > Bradyrhizobium. Next base: position 238,755 of record CAWDJI010000007.1, read on the forward strand.
CGAAGGTAGTGTCGGCCATGTCGGCAACCGCTTCCTTGCCGTCGGCAAAGTAGCTGGCGGTGAGCTGCCACATATATTCGCAGTCGGGACGTTCTTCGTCGCGCCATTCGGCGTCCCCGAGCACGATGCGCAGCGTCTCGCCCTGGCGGCGCATTTTTACCGGGGTCGGCTTGGATTTGGAATCGGCATCGGCGGTCTTGCCGGCGGTCTCCTTCGCGCTCCTGTTTTCGTCCGGCAGCATCGCGCCGGTCAGCCACGCGCCGGGGGAGGGTTTTACCAGCGCGCGCACCTTGCAGGTTCGGCGGCGATCACTGCCGGTGCCGTATACGGCGCTGGTGTCGAAGGCGAGCCGAAACGTACCTCCGTCCGCCGGCGTTACGGTGACGCTGCCGAATGTGTTGACCCATTTGCCGGCAAATCCCGGATGTCCAAAACCTCCCGCGATTGCATCCAGTGTTGCGGCACGCTGGCGTAAGGTTTCGTCGAAACTCGCACGCGTTTCCTCGTCGTCGGATTCCGGCATGGATTGTGCGGCTTCCAGCACGATCTCGTTGAACCACGCCTGGTCGCGCTTCAAGAGCGGGCGAATATTTCCGGGCGCTTTCGCAAGTGCCGCCTGCAACGCCTTTTCGATTCCAGCGGTCAGCGCATCGTAGTCGGTCTTCTTGCAGACATCGGATGCGGACAGAGCGCCGTCAGCGCCGCACAGGCTGAGCGCCGTCGGCCGAGCGCTCGAAGCGCGCACAAAATCGTCCACGGCGTAGGCGGAAGCGGGGGTTAGAATACAGGCAGCGATGGCAAGGGTGGCCAGGCGGTGGCAAGCGGACATGGAAGTTCGGCCCTCAAACAGGCTGGATGCGTTCTCTGGCCTTAGGTCGCTTGTGTCGTCGTTTCGGTTCAGGCCGCCGCACTTAACTCTCCGCGACCGCGTCGCTCCAGGGCTGGAAAGGCTCGGCGGCGCCGCTGTTGGTGCCACCGTCGCGCAGCACGAGACTGGGGCAGGCGAACTTCATCGGCAGGGTCTGGATCCGCGCTTCCTCGTAATCGAAACGCGCGCGCAAATCTTCCCGCACCGCCGCTGGCAGCCGGACGTCGCCGACCACGATCGCGCCTTCGCTGGCATCGATCCGGGGCTGGTGGATCGTCGCATCGAGGTCCATGCCGTAATCCATCACGAAGGACAGAAGCTGCGTCACCGCCGGCAGGATGCGCCGTCCGCCGGAGGCGCCGACCGCAACGCGGCGGCCATCGGCGGCCTGCGCCAGCACCGGTGTGTAGTTGGTCAGGCAGCGCTTGCCCGGCGCCAGCGAATTCGGCGTGCCGGGTTTGGGGTCGAACCACATGATGCCGTTGTTCATGGTGATGCCGGATTGCGGACAGACGAATTTGGAGCCGAACCCCGACAGCAGCGTCTGCGTCACCGCTGCCATGTTGCCGTCGCGGTCGACGGCCGAGAAATGCGTGGTGCAGGCCGGCGCCACCATGTCGGCGCCGAGCGAGCGCCTGCCGTCGGCATCGCCCATGTCCTTCAGGCGCTCGCGGTAGGCTGCTTGCAGCGCGGACGCATAGGCCGCGTAAGCTGCGGCATCCGGTCCGCCGCGCGCCGGCTGCAGGCTCTGCTGCAACAGACGCAGCGTGTGCGACAGTGTCGGCCCGGCGGTCAGCTCCGGCGTCGCAAACACCTTGCCGCCGCGATAGGGGATCACCAGCGGCTCGCGCAAGTAAGCTTTGAACGGCGCGAGATCTTCGACCGACAGCGCGCCACCGGCGGCCCGCACATCGGCCGCGACGCTGCGCGCCAGATCGCCCTCGTAGAAGTCGCGCGGGCCTTGCGCAGCCAGATGTGCCATCGTGGCCTTGAGCGTGTCCTGCGGCATGCGAACGTTGGACTTGATTCCCCAGGGCGGATTCGGCGGCAGGCCATCTTGCAGATAGGCGGTGGCACTGGCGGGGTAACGGCGCAAATCGACGGCCGCGCTCGAAATCATCACCGTGGTCCACCAGTCGACGGCAAGGCCTTCACCGGCCAGTGTCACGCTCGGCGCCAGCAATTCCTTCCACGGCATTTTGGCGTGGCGGCGGTGTGCTTCTTCCATACCTGCGACCACGCCGGGCACGGCGATCGCGCCGGGGCCATGGATGTTGCGGTCGTCCTTGACCCGCGCCCAGGGGAACAGGTCGGACGCCGCCCCCCCGGAAAGCGGATAATCCTCGACGCGCAGGCTGCCGGGCGACCGCATGCCGTAGTCGATCACTTCATAGCGGTCTTCCTTGGCGCGGTAGAGCACCATCGCGCCGCCGCCGCCGAGCCCGCTCATCCAGGGTTCCAGCACGCCGAGCGCAAAGGTGGTCGCGATCACGGCATCGACGCAATCGCCGCCCGCCGCAAGCACCTCGGCGCCGACCGCCGCCGCCTTACCCGATTGCGCGGCGACGATGCCACCTTTGGATGTCGTTGCGGGTTTGCGGATCTGCTGGCTGTTACTGAACTGGTCGCGCATGCTGCTGCCTTTGTTATCAGTTGTTTTTGTTTCGCTACTTTACCGCGCTTGTCCACCAGGGATACTGGCTCGGCATGTCCTCGGATACTTTGCCCGGAAAGGACGGCGGACGCTTCTCCAAAAACGCCTGGACGCCCTCGCGCACGTCGGCATGGCCGCCGCGCTCGATCGACATCGGCTTGTCGATATCCAGCAGTTCGAACGGCGCCGGCGCTCCGGAAAATCGCCACAACATCTGGCGCGTCAGGGCGACCGCGACCGCGGACGTTTCTTCGGTCATCTCGCGCGCGATTTCCTTGGCGCGTTTCAACAATTCCGTGGGATCGACGACTTCACTGACGAGACCACCGTGTCTGGCTTCGTCGGCATCGAACACCCGTCCCGACAGGCACCAGCGCAAGGCCTGCGGCAGGCCGACCAGCTTTGGCAGGAACCAGGCGCTGCCGGCTTCCGGCACCAGACCGCGGCGGGCGAAGATGAAGCTGATTTTTGCGCCTTTGGCGGCTATCCGGATATCCATCGGCAAGGTCATGGTGATGCCGACGCCGACCGCGGGTCCATTGATCGCGGCAATCGACGGTTTTCGGCAGTTGAAGATCGCCTCGACAAAGCGGCCGCCGCCGGGGTTGGGACTGGCAAAGACGCCGGCACCGTGCTTGCCGGACGTGTCAAAACTCGCCGCACCGCCGGAGACGTCGGCACCGGCGCAGAAGGCGCGCCCGGCGCCGGTGACGATGATGGCGCGGACCTTGTCGTCGGCGTCGGCGCGTTCAAAGGCATCCGCGATTTCGGCGCCCATCAGGCCGGTATAGGCGTTGAGCTTTTCCGGGCGGTTGAGGGTGACGATCAGGCTGGAACCGTCGAGTTCGCTTGTGATGTGCTGGTAGTCCATGGGACGCCCCCGACGTTTCTTGTTGGTCGGGGCCAAGCATCCCAGATGCGTTTTGGTTAGGCAATGTCGGGGATTTGTGCGTGGGACGGAAAATGTCGCCGTACCGAAGCACGCTGCCGTCCCGAGGTCATTCGGCCGACCATTCGTCCCAGAATTCGAGCAGGGGTTTTGCCATGGCATCGGGGCGGTCTTCGGGGAAGAACAGCCGGCCGTCCTCGACTTCGACCACGCGCTTGGCGCCTGGGATGGTGTCTTTCAGCCAGTACGCCCATTTCACGTCGAAGAAGATGTCCTTCAGGCCCCACACGATCAGCGTCGGCACGACTAGCGCTTTGCAGTGCATCGTGGACTGCAACCGTATGGCGGTTGTCGAAGCCGAGCCAATAGCGCGCAAAGGCATCGATGCGCTGCGGCGAGGACAGCAGCGGCTGCAGATACAGCCGGATCACCTCATCGGTCAGCACGCTCGGATCGGCGTAGCTGCGGAACAGCGGCACGGATTCGCCGCGCACATAGCGCTCGCGCGCCAGATCGGGACGGTCGAGCGTCGGCTGGAAGATCTGCGCCAGCGTTCCCTTGCGCGAGTGCTCCATCAGCGGCAGCACCTGCGGCGGCGGCCAGCCGTCATGGACGTCGCAATTGGTCAGCACCAGCGATCGCAGCCGTTTTGGATGGTGCGCGGCAAATATCTGCGCGATGGCGCCGCCGCTGTCATTGGCGACCAGGTCGATGGTGTCGATGCCGAGCGCATCCAGCACCTCGGCGACCATCTGCGCCTGCGCGGTGAACGACACGTCCTGCGACGGCGCAATCTCGGTGTAGCCCAGCCCCATCAGGTCGATGGCGATGCAGCGCCGCCGGTGCTGGACGCGGTCGATGACATGGCGCCAGTGATAGCCGTTGATCGGCACGCCATGAATGAACAGCGCCACCGGGCCCTGACCGCGCTCGAAATAGGCGATGCGGCCGGATTTGACCTCGGCGAAGCGGCGGCTGGCGTGAAAACTCGCGATGTCCATAACTGGCTCCGTTGTTGCGGAGGCCATGTAGGACGAATCAGTGCGGGCGCGCTGTCACGATCTTGCGCAATTCGGCGATATGGGCGGCGGTCGCGACGCGGCGCAGTGCTGCCGGGGTGCAGCCGAAAAAGCTGCGGAAGCGGGCGGTGAAATGACTGTGGCTGGCAAAGCCGGCATCGAGCGCGATCGCCGTGAGATCGTCACCGCAGTCGAGCACGGCATCGAGCGTCTGCGCCAGCCGCTCATGAAGGACATAGTCGTAGATCGAGGTACCGACATGATCGCGAAATACATGACAGAGATGGAACGGCGACAGGTTGGCGATATCGGCGAGTTTTGCCACGTTCCATTTGCGCGACGGCGCCAGCGCGACGGCTTCCTTCACGCGCTCCAGCGCGCGCGTCCGCCGGATTTGAGTTTGGGATCGCAGGGCAGGTTTACCGTTGCGCACCGATTTGAGCGCCAAGTTGAGGAGATCGAGCCCGAGCGCCTCGGCCTCGAATTCATCAGCCTCCGCGCGCTCCAGCCGGGCCCACAGCAGGTTGCGCAGCATCATGGCCCTGGCTGGCAGCAGGCCCTGCGATGTCAGGGTTTCACTGTCGCTGCGCGCGAATTGTTCCGGCGCCAGATTCTCGCCAAACCGCAAGGTGATGGCGCGGTCGCCGATGCCGCCGGGAAAGCCGATCCGGTACGGCGTATCGGCGGCAAAGAATACGGCGTGGCTCGGCGTGCCGATGACATGCCGGCCGGGTGCGTCATGCTTGGAAAATACGCCGCTGATCGGCAGTGCGATCGCATTCAGGTTCTGCCGCTCGACGTCGCCGCACGCGGCGGATGTCGGACGGGCCTCGAACAGGCCGATCTGCAACGTCGCGCTTTCAAACAGTGTTTTACGGCTGATTTCCAAGGCCTTGATCCCGGCATCTTGACGCAAGTGCATGACGGCGGATTCTTGCTATAATGAAGCATAAAAACGCTGATGCCGCGATGCCAAAAAGAACAGAACCGGAGTGAAGCATGACCGAGGGGCCCAAGGCGCATGATGACAAGGCGCTGCACCGGAAGTCGCACTACGAAGTCATCGTGATCGGCGCGGGCGTCGCCGGCATTTACCAGATCAAGCGGTTGGCGGATCTCGGCATTGACGCGACGGTGCTGGACGCGGCGCCCGACCTCGGCGGGACCTGGTACTGGAACCGCTATCCCGGTGCCCGTTTCGACTCGGAGAGTTACACTTACGGCTATTCGTTTTCGAAGGAGTTGCTCAACGAGTGGCATTGGAAGGAGCGGTTTTCCGGGCAACCGGAGAACCTGCGCTATCTCAACCACGTCGCCGACAAATTCGATCTGCGAAAATACATGCAGTTCAATTGCAAGGTCGAAGCGGCGCAATTCGACGAGACGCAAAATCTGTGGCGGCTGAAAATCGACGACGGCCGCGAGCTGACCTGCCGGTTCGTCATTCTCGCGATCGGATTGCTGTCGACGCCGACCCCGCCGCGCCTCGAAGGCATGGATAGTTTTAGAGGCCGTTCGTTCCACACCTATTACTGGCCGCACGAGCCGGTCGACATGGCCGGCAAGAAGGTCGCCATCATCGGCACCGGCGCCACCGCGATCCAGATCATCGGCGAGATCGCCGACAAGGTCGGCGAACTCACCGTGTTCCAGCGGCGGCCGAACTGGGCAGCACCGCTCAACAACGGACCGATTTCGAACGAGGAGATGGCCGACATCCGCTCGCCGCTACGACGATATCTTCGCGGCATGTTCGCGCTCGCCCGGCGGCTTCGAGCATGAGCCCGACCGGCGCGGCTTCTACGAGGTCACGCCGGAAGAGCGGGTGGCGCTGTGGGACAAGCTCTACGACGAGCCCGGCTTCGGGATCTGGCTCAGCAATTTCAAGGAAATTTTTACGGACGAGGCGGCCAATGCCGAGTTCTCCGCCTACATCGCCGGCCGCATCCGCCAACGCGTGAAGGATCCGGTGACCGCGGAGAAGCTGATCCCGAAAGATCACGGCTTCGGCGTGCAGCGCGTCCCGCTGGAGACGCGCTATTTCGAGGCCTATAACCGCGACAATGTGCATCTCGTCGATATCAGCGAGACGCCGCTGGAGCGCGTCACCGAGACCGGCCTGCGCACGTCGACGCGGGACTACGATTTCGACATCATCATCTATTCCACCGGCTTCGACGCCATCACCGGCGCCTACGACCAGATCGAAATCAGCGGGATCGGCGGCGAAAAACTGTACGACAAATGGCGCGACGGTCCTGCGACCTTCCTCGGCATGCTGGTGCACGGCTTTCCGAACCTGCTGATGCCGACCGGCCCGCAGAGCGGCTCGGCCTCGACCAATTTTCCGCGCGGCATCGAGACCGGCGTCAACTGGTGCGTGAATTTGCTGCAGCACATGTGGGACCGCGGCTATGTCAGAGCCGATCCGACCTTGGCGGCGCAGGAGCGCTGGAGCGCGCACGTCACCAAGATGTACGCCATCATGCTGATGCGAAAGGCCAAGTCGTGGTTCACCGGCTACAATTCCAACATCCCCGGCCACGAACACGGCAAGGTGCGCTACTTCGTCTACAATGGCGGCACGCCGAAATACGTCGCCGCCATCAACGACGTCGTCGCAAAGGATTATGAGGGGATCGTGTTCGATTCCGGCGCGCGGCTCGCCGAGAGGTCCGAACTCAGGCCGAGCGCTGCGGAGTAAACCGCACCGGCAATTTGCGGATGGCGTGAACAAAATTGTTCGGGGCCATTTCGATGCCGCCGGCGTATTCGATATCAGGCAGCCGCGTCAGCAGCTGGCGATAGACTTCCTCAAGCTGCATCTGCGCCACGCGCTTGCCGATACAGACATGCGGGCCGAAGCCGAAGGCGATGTTCTTCGAGGCGTTGGCGCGGCGGATGTCGAGGCTGTCAGGGTCGGGGAAGACCGCAGGATCGCGGTTCGCCGCGCCATAATACATCAGGACCTTCTCGCCGGCCGCGATTTTCTGTCCTCTGATTTCGGTATTCTCCGTCGCGGTCCGGCGCATGTACATCACCGGGCTGATCATCCGGATCAGTTCGTCGACGGCGTTCGGCAGCAGTGAATGAATCAGCCATCAGCGCGCGCTTCTGGTCGGGGAACTCGGTCAACAGCTTCATCGAGCCGGAAATCGAGTTGCGCGTGGTGTCGTTGCCGGCGAACACAATCAGGAGCCAGGAGCCGTCGAGATATTCGTCGCGCAGCAATTCGCCGTCGATGGTGGCGCGCGCGATCGCGCTCATCAGGTCGGCCTTGGGATCGGCGCGGCGCTTTTGCAGCATGTGCTGGCCATAGGCGAACATTTCCGAGACGTTTTCGTTGAACGCCTTGACGAACGCCATGAACTCCGGTGTCGGCTCGGCATTGCGGCGCTGCTTTGCCGCGACATGGCCGGCGACTTCGAGATAATGCATCCAGTCGAGGAACTTCGGCCGGTCGGCCTCGGGCACGCCGAGGATTTCGCACAGCGTGAACAGCGGCAGCCGTGACGACAGCGTCTCGACCAGATCGCATTCGCCGAGCCCCGCCATGGCGTCGATCAGCCGCGTGGTCTCACTGGCGACTTTCTCTTCGGATGCCGTCGAGATAGCCCGGCGTGAAATACGGCATATGCTCTTTGCGTAATTGCAGGTGCCAGGGCGCGTCCATGTTGATCATGGCGTCGACCGAGGCGCGGAACAGCAGGGGATGGCGCGTTTGCGGCGGGCCATAGGCCATCAGGATGCCGCCCTTTTGCGACGAGAAGGTTTTGGGATCGCCGTCGACGCGCATCACGTCGTTATAGCCGGTCAGCGCCCAGAAGCCGGACCCGTTATCGTTCTCGCGCTGCCAGGCCACCGGCGCTTCCGCACGCAGCCGCGCGTAGATGTCGAACGGCTGCCCCTGCAAAAAATGGTCGGAGTTCGAAAATGCGTCCGGCTCGATGTCGGGATAGGTTTTGGGAAACACGGGTCCGGCGAGCAGGTCCAGGGGAAGGTTTTCGCTCAGCAGGCGCATCGATCGATTCTCCGGTCAGGCAGCGAATATTACGGGGACGTGTTCGCGCCGACTTGCGCCATCAGGCTACGCCACCGAGATAGAGCCGCTTGACGATATCGTTGCCCTTCAATTCGTCGACGGAACCCGCCGCGACCACGATCTCGCCGTGGACGATGATGTAGCCGCGATTGGCGATGCGGATCGCCTGGTTGAAATTCTGCTCGGCCATCAGCACGGTGAGACCGAGCCGCGCATTGAGCTCGCCGATCTTGCTGATGGTTTGCGACACCAATAGCGGCGACAGGCCGACCGACGGTTCGTCGACCAGCAGCAGGCGCGGCGAGGACATCAGCGCGCGCGCGATGGCGAGCATCTGCTGCTGCCCGCCGGACATGGTGCCGGCGAGCTGCTTCTGCTGCTCCTTCAGCACCGGAAACGTCTCGTAGGCCTGCGCCAGATTGCGGTCGATGTCGCGGCGCGCGGCTTTGCGGAAGGCGCCGAGCATCAGATTTTCCAGCACCGTCAGTTTTGGAAATAGCCGCCGTCCCTCGGGCACCATCGCGACGCCGAGATCGACGATGGCCTCCGGCGACAGTTTCGCGAGATCGTGCACGGTGCCGTCGATCGTGAGCCGCATCGATGCCGCGCTGCGGGCGGACCAGTCCGGCGACGCACTTCATCAGCGTGCTCTTGCCGTTGCCGTTGGTGCCGAGCAGCGCGACGGTTTCGCCGGATTCGACGTTGAGCGACACGCCGCGCAGCGCCTTGACGGCGCCGTAGCCGGCATCGAGATCTGAGATGGCGAGGCTAAGTGCCAAGATAGGCCTCCTGCACCCGCTGATTGGCCATCACTTCAGTTGGCTTGCCGATCGCGATGATCTTGCCGGCGTCGAGGCACATCACGCGTTCGGAAAACCGCATCACCGCCTGCATGATGTGCTCGATCATGATGACGGTGATGTCGTGGCCGGCGAGGCTCATCAGGAGATCGAGCACCTCGTCGACCTCGGATGAGGAAAGTCCAGCCATCGCCTCGTCGGAAATCAAAAGTTTTGGGCGCGTCGCCATCGCCCGCGCCAGTTCCATCTTGCGCAATTCGACCTGGCTCAGCGTCGTGGCCGAGGCGTTGGCCTTGGCGGCGAGACCCATGCCGGCCAGGATCGACATCGCGGTCTCGCGGCGATGCGCGGCCGAGACCAGCGGATCGGTGGCAACCGCGAAATCCAGCGCCACCATCAGGTTTTCCAGCACCGTCATGCTTTTGAACGGCCGCGGGATCTGGAAACTGCGGGCGATGCCGCGGCGCGTGCGCACATGCGCCGGCAGCTGCGTGATGTCTTCGCCGCGGAACACGACCGTCCGGGCCTCGGTGCGGAACGCGCCGGAAATGCAGTTGATCAGCGTGGTCTTGCCGGAGCCGTTCGGCCCGATCAGGCCAAAGCGCTCGCCGGGACGGATGTCGACGCTGACATTGTCGAGCGCGGTGAAGCCGCCGAAGCGTTTGGTCAGTCCGGATATTTGCAGCAGCGGCGCGCTGGTTTCGGAGGGCGTCATGACTTGCCCTCCTTGCGCGGGCCGCGAAGCTTTCGCATGAGGCCGATGAGGCCCTCAGGTGCGACGACCACGAACAGCACCAGCATCACGCCGAGCACCAGCACGTTGACTTCCGACGAGATCGTCACGGTCAGCAATTGCTGCGTCGATCCCAGCAGGATGGCGCCGACCACCGGGCCGAGCCAATGCGCGGTGCCGCCGATCAGCGACATCGCGAGCACCGAGACGGAGTAGTTGAGATTGAACGCCGACGAAGGATCGGCGTATTGCAGGTACATCGCGGCCGGCGCACCGGCGGCGCACATCAGCGCGCCCGATATGACGCAGGCCAGCACTTTCAGCCGCAAGGTCGGGACACCCGAGCATTCCGCGGCGAGTTCGTCGTCGCGCAGCGCCTGCAGGCCGCGGCCGATCCACGAGTTCTGGATGTAGCGCGAGATCGCCACCGCCAGCACCACCAGCAGCGCCTGGACGAAGAACAGCATCTGCACATAGCCCTGGAACGGCGCCGTCACCGGCGGCCGCTGCAACTGGATGCCGGCCGCGCCGCCGACATAGCGCCAGTTGGTGATCGAGGTCTCGATCACGATCGTCAGCGCGATGGTCGCGATCGAGAAGAAGATGCCCTGCATGCGCAAGGTCAGGAGGCCGAGCACCAAACCCATCAGCGCGCCGACGGCGGCGGCGGCGGCGATCTGCACCGCAAGCGGCGCGCCGGCCACCTTGAACAGGAACACGGCGGTGTAGACGCCCATGCCGAAAAACGCGCTGGTGCCGAAATTCACGTAGCCGGCATGGCCGCCAAGGATGCTCCAGGCCACCGCCAGCACGACGAATTGCAGGATCACATAGCCGGCAAAGAACGGATATTCGTTGCGGACGAAGTGCGTCATCGCCGCGACGGCGACGAGAAAAACCGCTGCCCCGATCCAGAAAAGGATGCTGCGCGCCTTCATGATCGCCTGCCGAACAGGCCCTGCGGCCGGACCGCGAGAACGGCCAGCAGCAACGCGAACGAAATCGCGGGCGCCCAGGAGGCGCCGAACAGCGTGAGCACGATCGATTCGGCGACACCGAGGATGATGGCGGCGACCAGCGTGCCGGTCATGCTGCCGAGCCCGGCCATGACCACGACGCAGAATGTTCGTCCGATATAGGCGCGGTCGAGGATCGGATCGACGGGGGCGACGATGATCAGCAATGCGCCGGAGATCCCGAGCACGGCGGTGGCGATGCCGAACGCCCATTGCTTGATGCGGACCGGGTTGGCGCCCATCAGCCGCAGCGCTTCCTGGTCCTGGGCGACGGCGCGGATCGCGCGTCCCATGAAGGTTTTCGACAGATACAGCGCCAGCAGGATCGTCAGCCCGGCGGCGACCGCGAAGGCGACGATCAGGCGGTAGGGAATCCGCATGTCGCCGATCCGCCAGGCCTTGCCGATATAGGAGGCGGTCACCGAGCGCTGGTCGACGCCGAATTGCAGGATGATCAGCACTTCGATGATGAAGGCGATGCCGAAGAAGAAGGCGATGCCGCGCACGCCGGCATCGCTGCCGCGCTTTTCGAAGGTCTCGTAATAGAGCCGATAGGCGACGAGGCCGAACACGAACAGGAACGGCGTGATCAGCAGCCCCGCCAGCAGCGGGTCGATGCCATAGTTTTCGTTGAGGATGTAGACGGCGTAGGACGCCAGCACCAGAAACGCCGGATGCGCGACGTGGGGAACGTCGAGCAGGCCGAACGAAACGGACAGGCCGAGGCTGACGGCCGCATAGAAGCAGCCGAGCAGCACGCCGAGCACCACCGCATCGAGCAGCAGTTCAAATGAAAACACGTAAGCTCCCCCTAAACCCGCGCCTCAGTCGCCGCTTCCCCGGTTCGCGCGCGCCCGCCTGTTTCAGTCCTTGCTCTGGACGCTGGTGCGCCAGCCTGGCCGGCGCACCATGATCCCAAGAAACTACACGTAACCTCGCAAAGGAACCTCGCGAAGTCTATTTCCGGGCGGCCTCGAACGGTGCGACGAGTTCGCCGGATTTCAAACTCGGCGGGAACAGGATCACCTGTTTGCCGGATTGGCGGAACTGCTCGATGTTCTTGTCCACAATTCCGCGGAACTGGGCCTGCAAGCGTCGCGCTTTCCTTGCGCTCGCCGTCGGCCGCAAACGCGATCGGCCCGACGATGGTCTTGTGGGTGTTCTCGCGCAGATATTTCGCCAGCGCCTTCTGGTCGAGCGAGCCAACCGACTTGATGGCCTGCTCGATCAGCTGGCCGCTGGCATAGCCGAACGGCGCCAGATAGTAGCCGAGCGGGTCGACCTTGGCTTCGATGGCGCGCTTGGTATAGGTGTCGAAGAACGCCTTGGTGCCCTCATTATACATGCTCTGCTCCGGCAGCCAGGTGTTGTAGTTGACGACGCCGTTGAGCAGCGAACCCAGATTCTCCATGACGGCGCCGAATTGCAGGCCGACCATGCCGCCGCCGAACACCTTGACGTTGTCGCCGATCCCGATTTCGTTGACGGCGCGCAGGATGCCGGCCGAATCCGGCGGATAGGACGCGACATAGACGATGTCGGGCTTGGCGGCCTTGAGCGCGCGGATGATGCTGGAGAATTCCACCGTGTTGGGCGGATAGGCCTGGTCGAACACGACAGGGATGTTCATCCGCTTGGCGACGTCGCGGGCGGTCACCGCGAGATTCTGCGCGAATTCCTGGTCGGCCGCGAGCAGCGCCATGGTCTTGCCGCCGGCCTTCACGCCGATCTCGAGGAAGGACGCCGCCCAGCTGTCGGCCGGTCCCCACGGCGCATTGTTGAACCACATGTCGTGGCCGACCTTGCTGTTGACCTGGAACGAGAAGTTCCCCATCAGCAACATGCCGCGCTGCTTGACCAGCGGCATCAGCGGCGCCGTCGGCACGGTAGCGTAGGGCGCGAACAGGATGTCGACCTTGTCGACGTCCAGAAGCTTCGAATAGATCGCCGGCGTTTCCGAAGCGCTCGACTTGTCGTCATAGACGACGAGTTCGACCTTGCGGCCGAGCAGGCCACCCTTGGCGTTGACGTCGTCGCGCCAGATCTCGATGCCGAGCAGCGAGGCCTTGCCGCCGCCGGCGAGGCCGCCGGTCTGCGCCATGCTCATGCCGATCTTGATCGGCGCCTGCTGTGCCAGCGCGCCCGAGGTCCAAAGCCCGATCACGGCGGCGGCGATCGTGCCGCCGAGAAGCGTCCTGCGTTTCATGGATCCTCCCAAATGTCTCGTTCTTGTGTTTCGTTTTGTTTCCCGCCCGCGTTCGGATTGTTGGCTCCGATTGCCGTGGACGGAAGGTTCGTTGCCGCGAACGTTAGAACTAAAGATAGCCCGGCCACAAGCCACAATGAAACCCCGGCCTATCCTTTAACCCCCTACGTTCGTACGGATAATCCGCCGCGACGCCGGGCGCCGCCGGCTAGCCGGTTCGCTAGCCGGCCGCAGCCTGCGGCTTCAGGATCGCGGAAGGGTCGGCGCCGACGCGGCCGCTGATCTTGTCGGCCGCGCTTTCGCGCGATAGTCGCATATCGAAGCGGATGCTCGGCACCCCCTTGATCGGGCACTCCGGATCGTTCGGCGCGATATCGACCGCGAGGTCGCCCGAGGAGCCGAACACGACGTCGTCGGCGAGATGCGGGTCGTCGCGCAGATAGAGCGCCGTCACCAGTTCGCGATAGCCGGACGCGCCGACCAGGAAATGAATATGGGCCGGCCGCATGCCGTGCCGCGCCTGCGCCTTGACCATGTCGCCGACCGGGCCGTCCATCGGGATCGAGTATCCGATCGGCTTGACCGTGCGCAGCACAAAAAGCCCGTCCGCATCGGTTGAGAAAACGCCGCGATAGTCGATCGAGGCGGCGCTCTCCTGGATGTCATAGAGACCGTCGGCGCCGGTTTGCCAGATCGAAACCGTCGCATTGGCGACCGGCCGGCCATTGACGTCGCTGACGCGGCCATAGAGCACGCATTCGCTGCCGGGCTTTACTGTTTTGGCGATCTGGCTGCCGGCCGGCAGTGTCGGCGAGGCCTCGCGGTAGAACGGGCCGAGCAGGCTGGTATGGGTGCCTTCCTCGATCGCGGTGGAGTCGTGCAGGCCGTTGACCAGTGCCGACAGGCCGAGCGTGTCGGAGAGCAGGATGCATTCCTGCCGCGCCGGCGTACAGATCTTGCCGACCGCGGTCATGAATTCGATGCCCTTGATCCATTCCGCCGGCGTCAGGTTGACGTCGCGGGCGAAGGCGTGCAGGTGTTTTACGGCGGAAGCCATCACCTCGCGCATCCGTGGATCCGGTGTCGTTGCCATCTGTTCGAGGACGGCATCCGTAATCGTTTCCGGCGTCAGCTCCCGCATCTGCATCTCCCTTTGGCTGACGGTTATGTCCGTTTTCGGCAGCCTATCGTTCCCGGCATCCATCTTACCGGGAAGCTAGAAAATAGAGTATATTTCTACCATGAGGAAACCGACGCATCTGAGCATTAAGAATGGCGAAGCCCACAGGCTGGCAACCGAGCTTGCCAAGCTGACTGGCGAAAGCCTGACCTCGGCCGTGACGGTGGCATTGCGGGAACGCCTCGCGAGGGAGCGCCGCCGCCGAACCGATCGCATTGCGGCCCGGTTGATGAAGATAGGTAGCCAGTTTGCCCCGCTCGCCGATTCCGGGCGTAGTCCCGACGAAATCCTCGGATATGACGAGCAGGGATTGCCGACATGATCCGCCTGGTCAATAGCGCGATCTTGCCGTCCTGAGCCTCACCGCCATACGCGCGAGGTTAAGCTCTTTCGTGCCCCGGACGCAGCGCAGCGCGCCGCCCTTGCGGCGTGGTGCGCTGCAGAGCCGGGGCCCAGGCTGCAAAATGGGTCCCGGCTCTGCGGAGCAGCGTGAAGAACGCTGCACCGCGTCCGGGACACGAGTCCTTAACCTCGCGCGTATGAGCCTCACCGCATCGTCGCGAGCTGTACCGCGAGCGCACAGGCCCGGTCGTATTCGTCGAGATTGATCCACTCGTCGATCGTGTGCGGCTCGTTCTGGCCTGCGCCAAAAGTCACCGTCGGAATGCCGTGGCGGACCATCCAGTTGGCATCGAGCCCGCCATTGGCGGCGCGGATGATCGGCGTGCCGCCGACGCCGGACACGGCCTCGATCGCGCGCTTGACCACGGGCAGGCCGTCCTTCATGCGGAACGGATAATAGTCGGTCTCGGCCTTGAACTTGACGCGGCCGGTCTTGCCGTCGCTGTTCTTGACGCGTCTTGGCGGCCTTTTCGAACGCCGCCTTGTAAGCCTTGGTGATCTCCTTGAAGAATTTGCTGTCATGGCTGCGGCATTCGCCGCGCACATGCACATAGTCGGTGACGACGTTGGTGGCGTCGCCGGCCGGGCGGCCTTCGCCGCCGGTGACGGGGCCGACATTGCTGGTGCCCTGCCGCTTGCCCTTCACCACCTTGCCGAACCAGCCGCCGGCCTTCAAATCGGCGAGCGCAAGCGCCAGGATCATGGTCGAACTGATGCCGCGCTCCGGTGCGACGCCGGCATGCGAGGCGCGGCCAAAGATCTCGACATGCCAGCGATCGGCGCCGACCGCGCCGATCGTGACATTGGAGGCCGAGCCGCCGTCAAAGTTGAAGGCCATCACCGGCGAGCCGAGGTCGGCGGTCTTGACGTGGCGCGCGCCATAAAGCCCGCTCTCCTCGCGCACGCAGAACAACAGCGTGATCGGCGGATGGTCGAGCTTCTGTTTTGCCAGTTCAGCCGCCAGCGTGACCAGCACGCCGCAGCCGGCGCGGTTGTCGCCGCCGAGCGCGGTCTTGGCCTGATTGACGATCTTGCGGCCGGAAATCTTCGGCTTGGCGCCGGCGCAGAGCGGCACGGTGTCCATGTGGGTCATGAACATGATCCGCGGCTGGTTGTGCATCGCGCCGCGGCCGGGCAGGTCGACGATGAGGTTGCCGGTCTCGGTCGGCACCGGAATGCGGGTGTTGGCGTCGTCGAGGCGGATCGCATCCGCCGGCACGCCGCTCTCCTGCAGTGCGGCGCTAAGGTCACGTCCGATCGCCGCTTCTTGTCCGGTCACGCCCTCGATGGCGAGGAAGCGCATGAGGCGGTCGGTGGCGGCTTTGGTGTCGACGGGCATGAACGGATCCTTTGATGAACAGAGCGAGTAAGCATCCTTCGAGGCGTCTTGTTGCGCAAGGCTCCCTTGGGGCAGGCCCGCTCTGCGAATTTGGCGGCCGGCGCAGGCCGAGTCCATTCACGTTCGCCGGAATGGACTCGTCTGCATGCGCTCCGCGCTACCCGGGGGCCGCGCCCTGCGCTTGCAACTGCACCGCGTAGATCGATTGGCTCGCCGTCATGAACAGGAAATTACGCTTCGGCCCGCCAAAAGTGAGGTTCGCGCAGTTTTCCGGCAGGCGAAAACGCCCGAGCAGTTTTGCCTTGAAGTCGTAGCAAAGCACGCCGGCATAGCCGAGCGGTCCGCCGGCGCTGCACCAGATGCGCCCGGCGGTGTCGACGCGAACGCCGTCGGGTCCGAGTTTTACGCCGTCGACCTGCATGTCGATGAACACGCGGCCGTTGCTGGCCTTGGCGCCGTCGATGTCGAACGCAAAGATCTGGCGCGGTCCGCCCTCGTGCTTGTCGCCGGGGCCGCGGCCGGTGCTGCAGACATAGAGCTGCTTGTAGTCCTTGGAGAAGCAGAGGCCGTTCGGGCTCTTCAACTGGTCTTCGCCGATGGCGAGATCGATGCGGCCGGACGGGTCGATGCGGTAGATGCCGTTCGGCAGTTCGCGCTTGATCGCGGGGTCGGCAAGTCCCTGCGTGCCGATCGCCGGATTGAACACGCCCTCCGGATTGGTCGGGCCGCCCGCGGCGTCGGGGCGTCCTTCGGACAGGCTCGCGCCGTAGGCGGGATCGGTGAACCAGATGCTGCCGTCGGGATGGGCCACGAGGTCGTTCGGCGAGTTGAAGCGCTTGCCGTCGAATTTTTCGGCCAGCACCGTCATCGACCCATCGTGCTCCCAGCGCACGACGCGGCGGAAAAAGTCCTGCGTCGAAATCTGGCGGCCCTGGAAGTCGAACGCGTTGCCGTTGCTGTTGAAGGACGGATTGCGGAAGGCGCTGACCTGCCGGGTTTCCCAGATGTAGCGATACTGAATGCTGGCCTGCACGTCGCTGAAGACGAGATACTGGCCCTGGGCACACCAGGCCGGGCCCTCGGCCCAGTTCGCGCCGGTCCAGATCCGCCAAATCTGCGTAATGCCGAGCAGGGCCGGGCGGAAATCGTCGCTGATAATGATGATGTCGTCATCGGGATATTTGGCGGGCGGGGCGTCCGGTCCCCACTGGCGCGGCGGATTGGTCAGGACGCTCGGTGGTGTGCCGGTGACTGCGGGCGTGGTCCCTTGGGCAAAGGCACTGGTGCCGAGCACACCGGCGACGCCTGCTATGCCGAATGTCTTGAGCACGTCGCGACGGGTGCTAGTCAAGCCGCGCTGAACAGGTCCAGTCGTGTCCATAAAACCCTCCCCTGATTCTAGAATTGGCCAGGTTGATCCCGGGCTTCGTTAGAGAACGTGCGGACAACCGGGATGTCGACACGGTCTACCGCGGCAACGAACCGCATTGCCAATTTCAATTCGCGTGAGCGTGCGCCCTGAACGGCCCGTGATCGGGCAGGGCCATTGGCATCTTGCAAAAAGCGGGATGATCCAGATGTGCCCCTGATTTGCCCGACGTGTCAAGTCGATTTTCGGGATAACAGAAAATTGCCGGTGACGGCGACCGCCGCCTACGGTGCATGGGGTTGTTTTCGATGTTTTTGTTTGGAGGCGGGAACCGGCCCGACCTTGCGGGCTAATTCGCCCGCCGACCCGCCGCTTGCTTCAGCGGAAATGGCAGGCGACCCAGTGCCCGTCGGCGCTCTGCTTGAGCGGCGGCACCTCGGCGCTGCATTGCGGCTGGGCGATCGGGCATCTGGTGTGGAAGTGGCAGCCGGATGGCGGGTTGATCGGGCTCGGCACTTCGCCCGTGAGCCGGATGCGCTGCCGCTTCACTTTCGGGTCCGGGATCGGGACCGCCGACAGCAGCGCTTCGGTGTAGGGATGCCGCGGCGAGACGTACAATTCGCGGGCCGCGGCCATCTCGACGATGCGCCCGAGATACATCACGGCGATGCGCTGGGAGATATGCTCGACGACCGCGAGATCATGGGCGATGAAGAGGTAGGCGAGCCCGAATTTCTGCTGCAGATCCTCCAGCAGATTGATGACCTGGGCCTGGATCGAGACGTCGAGCGCCGACACCGGCTCGTCGCAGATGATCAGCTTGGGTTCGACCGCAAGGGCACGCGCGATGCCGATGCGCTGGCGCTGCCCGCCCGAAAACTCGTTCGGATAGCGCCCCATATGGTCGGCCTGCAGGCCGACGGTCTCCAAGAGCTCGACGACGCGCTCTTCGAACTGGCGCTTTGTTGTCGTCAGCTTGTAAATCAGCAGGGCCTCACCGACGATGGCGCCGACATTCATGCGCGGATCGAGCGAGGCATAGGGATCCTGAAAGATGATCTGGATGTCGCGGCGCAGGCGGCGAAGCTCGCCGGCATCCAGCGAACGGACATCCTTTCCTTCAAAATTGATCTCGCCCGAAGTCGGCTCGATCAGCCGAAGCACGCAGCGTCCGGTGGTGGACTTGCCGCAGCCGGATTCGCCGACGAGGCCGAGCGTTTCGCCGCGGGCGATCTCGAAATCGACGCCGTCGACCGCATACACGCTGCCGGCCTGACGGCCGAACAGGCCGCCCTTGAGCGCAAACGCCTTGGTCAGGTTGGCGACCTTGAGCAGCGGCTCGCTCATTGCACGACCGTTGCTTCGGCGTGGATGCAGGCCACCTTGTGACCGGGTTCAAGCTCGCGCAACGGCGGCTGCGCGATCCGGCACTCGTCGGTCGCAAAGTTGCAGCGCGCGGCGAAGCGGCAGCCGGGCGGCGGCGCGATCAGTTTCGGTACCGTGCCGGCGATGGTCGCAAGCCGGGTCTTGCGGACGGCCGCCAGATCGAGTCGCGGGATCGAGCGGATCAGGCCTTGCGTATAGGGATGGCGGGGATTGGCGAACAACTGCTCGACGGAGGCTTCTTCCACCACCTTGCCGGCATACATCACCACCACGCGCTGGGCTACTTCGGCGACGACTCCCATGGCGTGTGTGATCAGCATGATCGACATGCCGAAGCGCGTCTTCATGTCCTGCAGCAGATCGAGGATCTGGGCCTGGATCGTGACATCGAGCGCGGTGGTCGGCTCGTCGGCGATCAGGAGTTTTGGGCGGCACGACAGCGCCATCGCGATCATCACGCGCTGCCGCATGCCGCCCGAAAATTGATGCGGATAATCGTTGACGCGGCGCTTCGGGTTCGGGATCTGGACCAGCGCCAGCATGTCGATGGTCCGCTCCAGCACTTGCTTGCGGTTCAGTCCCTCATGCAGCGCGATCACCTCGCCGATCTGGTCGCCGATGGTGTAGACCGGATTGAGCGAGGTCATCGGCTCCTGGAACACGATGGCGATTTCGCGGGCGCGGATCTTGTTCATCTCGTCGGCCGCCATCGGCACGATGTCGCGGCCCTGCCACAGGATCTGGCCGCCGGCGATGCGCCCGGGCGGCATCGCGATCAGTTTGAGCACCGACATCGCGGTCACCGTCTTGCCGCAGCCGGATTCGCCGACCACGCAGACCGTCTCGCCGCGCCCGACGGTGAGGTCGACGCCGTCCACCGCCTGCACGATGCCGTCGTCGGTGGTGAAATGGGTCTTCAGCCCCCTGATATCGAGCAGCGGCGCTTCGACGGCCGTCGTCGCTTCGCGCATCGGCACACGCGGTCCGGTCAACATCACATGACTTTCCTGGGATCGAGCGCGTCGCGCAGTCCGTCGCCGATGAAATTGATGGTGAGCACGGTCAGGAAGATCGCGGCCCCCGCGAACAGCGCCCAGTGCGGCGCAATGTCGAGATAATCCTTGGCGTCAAACAGCAAACGTCCCCAGGTCGGGATGTCCGGCGGAAAACCGAGACCGAGAAACGACAGCGTCGATTCGGCGATGATCGCAGCCGCAACGTCGATGGTGCCGGCGACGATCACGGGCCCGAGCGAGTTCGGCAGGATATGCTTGATCACCAGCCGCGGCGTGGTGGCGCCGAGCGCGCGCGCGGCTTCGACGAATTCCTTCTCGCGCAGCGACAGGAACTGGGCCCGTACCAGCCGCGCCACCGGCATCCAGCGGAAGGCGCCGATCACCAGCACGATCAGGATGAAGACGCCGCCTTCCGGACCGACCCAGCTTTTGAGTAAATCCCGGAACAGATAGATCACCAGCAACAGCAATGGCAGTTGCGGCAGCGCCAGGAACAGATCGGTGATCCACATCAGCGCAGCGTCGACGCTGCCCCTGGACATGCCGGAGATCGCGCCAATGAGCGTGCCGACGATGATGGCGACCATCATCGCTGCGAAACCGACCGCGAGCGAGATGCGTCCGCCATACAGCATGCGCGCCAACAGGTCCTGACCGAGATCATCGGTCCCGAACGGATGCTCCCAGGAGGGCGTGGCGAGCCGCGCGGTGAAATCGATTTCGTTGATCGGTATGCGCCAGACCAGCGGCCCGAACAGCACCGCCGACGCCAGCAGCGTCAGCACCACCACGCTCGCAACCGCCATCTTGTGGCGGCGAAACTTTCGCCACACCTCGACACCGGGTGAAACCCGGCGCTTGCGTCCCTCGAGCGGGATCGCGATTTCAGCGATAGGAGATGCGGGGATCGAGCCAGCCATAGATGATATCGGCCAAGAGGTTGAAGATGACGACGAGACAGGCGAACACGAACGCTACCGCCATGATGACGGGGGTGTCGTTGGCGAGGATGGAGGTGATCAGCAGCGAACCGATGCCGGGGATGCGGAAAATCTGCTCGGTGATGATGGCGCCGCCGAATACGGCCGGCATTTGTAACGCGACCAGCGTCACGACCGGGATCAGCGCGTTGCGGACCACGTGCTTGATGACGACCTTGCCTTCGTTGAGGCCCTTCGAGCGCGCGGTCGTGACATAGTCGAGCCGGATCACGTCAAGCACGGCCGAGCGCACATAGCGGGTATAGGAAGCGGCCTGGAACAGGCCGAGCACCGTGACCGGCATGATCGCCTGCTTGAACGATTCCCAGTAATAGAGCCAGCCGGTGGCCGATATGTCGGCACGATAGACGAACGGCAGCCAGCCGAGGTTAACGCTGAAGATCAGGATCAGCAGCAGCCCGGTGAAGAAGGTCGGTAGCGAAAAGCCGATGAAGGCAAAGGTGTTGGCAATCTGGTCGAAGATCGAATAGGGCCGCATCGCCGCATAGACCCCGACCGGCAGCGCCACCGCCAGCGCCAGGATCTGCGAGGAGCCGACCACAAACAGCGTGGTCGGTACCCTCTGCAGGATCAGTTTGTCGACGTCGATGCGGCTGGCGAACGAAAAGCCCCAGTCGCCTTGCATCATCGCGACCAGCCAGCGGAAGTAGCGAACGAAGACCGGATCGTCGATGCCGAATTTCACCCGCAGCGCCGCCCGCACTTCGGGCGGAACGTTGGAGTTGGTGGCGAGTTCGCCGAACGGATCGCCCGGCGCCAGCGCCAGCAGCACGAACAGCACGAGGCTGATGCCGAGCAGGCTCGGGATGGCGATGATCAGGCGCCTGAGAATGTATTTTCCCATCGTCGTCCCGTCGCCCGCTCAGACTTTACGCATCGGAAGTTTCAACGCCGGCGTCACGTTTCCTTGTACCAGTTCGCAATTTGCCAGAGATCATTGTCCCAGCCGCTGACAGGTACCCTCAGACTGTTGACGGTAGCCGCAACCTTCGGCCGACGCAGCAAAGGCAGGATATAATTGTCGCCGCTCACGATGTCGTTGAGCTTGATATACATCGCCGAGCGTTTGACAGCGTCGAGTTCCTTTTCGGCCAGCTTGAAGATGTCGTCATATTCCTTGTTGGTCCAGCGCGAGACATTGCGTCCCTGCCACTTGTTCTCCTTGGTCGCCGCCTGCCACGAGGTGTACTGGTTCATGAAGAAGCCCGCATCGGGCTGCGTCATGGTGGTGTTGTACATCTGCGCGTCGGCGTAGAAATGCGGGTAGGTGTCGGGATTGGCGGTGTCGGACGAGAAGAACACCGATGCCACCACCGATTTCAGTTCGACATCGATGCCGGCCTTCTGGCACGCCTGCTTGACGATGGCCTGGCACTTCTGCCTCGGGGCGTTGATCGAGGTCTGGTAGACGAATTTGAGCGACTTGCCGTCCTTGGCGCGGATGCCGTCGCCGCCTTTTTTCCAGCCGGCGGCCTCGAGGATGGCGTTGGCTTTCTCGATGTTGAACTCGAACTTCAGGTTTTTCGAGCGAACCTTCTCCGGGGCGTTGAGGAAATTCGGTGTGGCATTGGCGGTCCGGCCGTAGATGAACTTCTCGATCGAGTTGCGGTCGACCAGGAGGTTGAGGGCCTGGCGTACCGCCGGGTCGCTGAACAGCGGATGCTTGGTCTTCATGCTGGCGCGTTCGCCGTCGACCTCGGTTACCGGATCGGTCGAATTCAGCATGATGAACTCGATATTGCCGGTCTCGGTAATGAGGACCTTGCCCTTGCCGGTGGCCTCCAGCTTTTGCAGGATTTCGTCTTCGACCTGCATGTTCCAGCCGTAGTCATATTCACCGGTCTGCAGCACGGCGCGGGCGGCCGACACCGCATCGCCGCCGCCCTTGATTTCGATGTTATCGAAATAGGGCCGGTTCGGGAGGTGGTAGTTCGGATTGAGCTTGCCGCGGACGATGTCGCCGGGCTTGAAATCGTCGAACATATAGGGGCCGGTGCCGACCGGCTTCAGATTGTTCGGGGCGTCGCGCGATTTGCCGCCGATATAATCGGCAAACAGATGTTTCGGGATGATCATGCCGTAGGTGCCGACAAAGGCGTCGGCCCAGAACGGGGTCGGTTTGTCGAACTTCACGCTGACGGTGAACTCGTCGATCTTTTCGACCTTGATGTCCTTGTAGCTGGCGATCGAGACCGCCGCGGTCTCGGGCGTTTTGGCATATTCCCAGTTGAAGACGACGTCGTCGGCCGTGAACGGCTTGCCGTCATGCCATTTGACGCCCCGTTTCAGCTTCCAGACCACCGAGAGGCCGTCCTCGGCCAGTCCGTTGTTCTCCTTGCTGGGGATCTCGGCGGCCAGAATCGGGACCAGATTGCCTTCGGAGTCCCATCCGGCCAGCGGCTCGTAGAAGATGCGGCTGCCGTCCTGGTCCTTGGTGCCGACGGCGAAATGGGGGTTGAGCAGGGTGACCGCCTGCCAGTACAGGATCTTCAGCAGCCGCCGCCGCCGGCCTTGGTCGGCTTGTAGGGGATCTCGGCCGCCTGCATCGGCACGCCGGACTGGGCCAGCATCATGCCGGCCATCGGCGCCGTCAGGCCAACCGCGATCATTCGCTGCACAAATGACCGCCGCGACATCTGGCCGGTCTTGACGTCCGCAATCAGGTCTCGAAGTTCCCGCTCTTTCATCGGTTCCGCTCCTTGGCTGGTGCTGACTTCCGCTTCGTTGGTCCCGCTGGCGCAGGGGCCCAAGCAGGGGCCAAAGTCGTTTCGAACAAAGTCCCGTCGGAAATGGATCAGGTTACCAGCACCCTGTCAAAGCAGGATCCGGGCCAACGGTGCGGCACTTAAGTCTGATGCTCGGCCTTTTTTCCGCCGGTAGGGCATTCTCGCCATTGTCGTTTCCCGCGGGTCCTGAAAGCGCAAATTGCCCCCCTCGCGGCGCGACCGCGATCTGCGCATCGGGCGTCGTTCCACATCCGGTCCATCCGTGAGCGTCGCGAACTGATCGACCGCCAAAATGCCGGTGACGAATTCGCAAGCCGCGGTAGATGACAAAGCGCAGGCGCAAAAAACGGTGCAAAAATTTGAGGCCTGCAACGCGACCGGGGGATCACCTTCAGCTTTCGCAGGGCAAAGTTAACGAAAGCGCGCCGGTGATCCACCACCCACCGGCTGAGAAGGTCGTGTTTGTCGCGCAAGGCGGGCGCGACTCCGAGGAGACGAGCTGGGCCTAGCGGACCAATGCTTCGGGTGTTGGCCGACGGCGGCGGCATGTTGGCGACGTTCGAACCCGGCCGCAGCTGAGGGGTCCCTTGGTCGGCGCTCCCGGTATCGGCGCCCCACCGTCCGCAGCGCGGCACTGGAATTCCGCAGAAAAAGCCGTCGAGCCTAAATATCAGAAAAACTTCAGAAACAGATCGGGCCTCCATCAGGACTTCCCCCGAAGCACGGGATACCGTCCCTAACATGATGAATTCCCAGTTCAATATTGCCGTTGCCGGTGGGGCTGGCTCACACGGGCTAACGTCAGGTTGCTTGCCTGCGGAAGACATGCCTGCGCGCCGGCGGCGAACGCGACGTCACCGCCGACGACCTGCTGGCGCATCCAGTTTCCGGCGACCGCGTTCGCATCAATCGGTGGCGACGGCCGCTGTCGCGAGCCGGGCCGGCGACGTGCTTCCGGAGCGGGGAGGCGGCGGCCGGGAGCGTGAAGAAACCATGAATCTGAATTTCGGGAATGCACATGCGCGTCGCTGCGCCCCACGTGCAATGATGTATCGAGACGACGTTACGACCTGACCATTTTTGGGGTCGATGCCTCCGGAGCCTATACTTTCGCCGATGATGCACTTATTCACCGTCGATGTATTTATTCGAATATCAAGATGGGTTGGCCAAGCATTGAGCAACTTTGCAGCCATTCGAGGAAACACCAGTTTGCGATTCTCAGAACCTGGCAATTCTCAGCCCATGACGCGAGGACAGCGTGCAGGATGCGGCTGTCGGCCACTGAATTCGTGACTTACTGATCCAGCGTCAATCATGCGTAACGCTGTCGTTGACCGTCTTTGAAAGCAATCGGATGCGCGTGCGTCTTGAAAAGAACTGGACGAGGGTGAATGGCGATTCGGTCGGAAGATAAATCCCTCGGGGATTCTGGTTTGTCCGCAATGGACGTCGCGCCGGATGGCGCAGGCGTCAAGGCCACGATTTTTTCAGCACCTAAAAATTTTACGTCATTTGCAAATGGAGATTTAGCCATGTCGCAGGACAACGGTCAGCGCGCGGCGGAGCAAGTTGTTTTCGCCGAGGACGAACTCTCCATCGATGATCTCGACCGCATTGTCGGCGGCCTCAACAGCGAGAACCCGTCCGGTGAAGGCGGTAGCCCGTCCGGTGAAGGCGGCTATGTGCCGCCGCCGCCGCCGGTGGTGCATGCGCCGGACCATCTGCCCACGCAGATCAACCAGGTCGAGGTGAATGTCACCAATCACAGCATCACCGGCGACCAGGCGATCTCGCAGATCGCCGGCATTATCGGCGGCCAGACCGACGACCATCAGCAGAGCATCGCCGGTGCCGAAATCGCGTCGTTGATCGGCCGCGGCATCATCGACGCCACTACGGCGATGGCGGATTTGCACAATGCGGTCACGCAAACCCATTCGCTGACCGGCGAACAGGCCGCGGGCATTCTCGCCGGCATGGTGCTCGCGCAGACCAACACACCCGGCGAAGCCAGCTCGATCGCGACCGCTGCGACCACCGAGGTCAGCAACCTGATCAATGCCAGCGCCTTGACCGCCGATCACGCGATCACCGCGTTCGCCGGGCTTGCCATGCAGCCGGGCGGCTCGGTCATGCTGACCGAGATCAACAGTCTCGCCCAGCAATATTCGCTGACGCCGGCACAGGTGGGCGCCGACATCGTCGCCTCGGTCGACAATGGCGATCTGACGGGGACGCAGGGCATCACCGTGCTTGCCAGTCTTGCGACGTCGTTCATCGGCCTCAACCATCCGTTCGTTGAAACGGCGGGGCACGAGATCGCCGCCCTTATCACCGGCCACAACATCGACCCGACGGATGCGATGGCTGCGGTGACCTCCGCCGAATACATGGGGTCGAATGGACTGAGCGACCGCCAGATACCAGCTTTGATGTTTGCAATGGTCGATGCCAATCCGGCGCTTGCCGACGCTGCCGGCGTCGAACTCGGAACGGCCGTCACAAACGACCCGTTCTACAGCTTCAACGGCGCGTTCCATTCGGCGGTGACCTCGCTCGGCATCTCGGCCGACGACACCATGGCGGTCCTGATGGGCGCGTCGCACGCCGGTGCGACCTGGTTCGCCTCGGAGATGGTCGTCCAGCTCTATGTGAACCACACGTTCAATATCTCGCAGGAGATGGCGTCGATCCAGAGCCACGTGACTACCTCTGGCCTCGCCGACGACGCGGTGAAGTTGCTGTATGGTCTCGTCAACAGCGGTTACGCGTCGACCTATCAGCAGCCGGCAGAGACGGCGCTGGTCGCCATGATCAACAACCATCAGATCACGGCCACCCAGGCCGCAAACGATCTGCTTGGATTTGTTACAGACAGCACCAGCCGCGGATTTGAGCTGTTGATGGCGATCGGGACCTCCAACGCACCCGATGCTGCGAGTGCGGTGTCGGCGGCGGTGGCCCACTACGTGCAATCCCAAGGCGCATCCTATGTCGTGCATGCGCTAGGCAGTATGGTCGGGGGCAGCAATTCTGTACCCGACAATCCGGCGCTGGACGCCCTTGTTTTTCAGCAGATCAATTTGCTGGTTTCCACCGGCGTGATGACGCCCGACGCGGCGATCGACGCGCTCACAGATGTTGCGGTCACGACGTTCCGTTCGACCGGCAAGGAAGCGCTCTGTAACGAAATCCTGTCGATTGCTGCGAGCGCAAGCCCGCCGCTCAGCGGCGCGCATGTGATTGCCGAGGTGATGGCGCATGCTCCGGCTGGCTACGAAATCGACACCATCCTCGTGCTCGGCTTCCTGTCCGGACACGGTCACGATCTGCAGGTCGCCGCCGGCGCGGCCCTCGTGACCCTGATCGATCCGAACAATTATTACCTCTCGACGCCGGCCGCGGCCGCAAACGATGTCGCCTTCTGGATCACCAGCGGCGCCTCGAACTTGTCGGCGGCAAGTGCGATTGCGCTGTTGACCGCTGCCGTCGGCAGCGGCTCAACCCCGATCTCGCCCGATATCGCTGCGACAGCGATCGCCACCATGATCACCAATGCACACGTTCCGCCGGCGCAGGTCACGGCCAATATCCATGCGGCGGTGGTAAGTGGCGTGCTGGGCGGCGACGCCGCGCTGGTCCTGCTCGCCAACCTCGCGGCCAACGCGCCGACGGCTCAGGTTGCCATCAACACCGAGATGCTGGCGCTCGTCACCGGCCCTTCGCCGCTGGTTCAGCCGGGACATGCGACCGACATTCTCACCGCGCTGCATGACGCCGCAGTGCTCGCCGGCAACACCGCCTTCGTGGCGATCCTCGACGCCGAACTGGCCGTGCTCGCTTCGAGCGATCCGGCGATCGCCGTATTCAACGGACTGAGCACCACGACCAACCACGTCGACCTCGAAACCGCCGCGACTCAGCTGGCCGCTGCGATGGCAAGCGGTGCTGCTTCCATCCCGGTCGTCATGGCGGACATCGACCAGGCGCTGGCGAACGGGACCTTGACGGTGCTGCAGGCTGCCGAACTGCTGCTGGATATCGGCTGCCACGGCAACTTCGCATCGCAGACCGCTGCCGGTGCGGAGCTTGCAAAGATCGTCAACACCGCGGGCACCGGCATTTTCGATTATTCCGGTCAGCTCATGACCAGTCAGGCGATCGCGGCCTTGATCGGGATCGGCTTCGGTGGCTACACCTACAATCAGCCGGCCCCTTCGACGCATATGACCGGCGAAGCGGCAATCGCCTTCGTGATGGGCGCGCTCGGCGCCCAGACGACCACCGAGCCGACCCGGTTGGCGTTTGAAGGCGCCTTGAGCTCGCTGTTGACCGGCGATTTCTACGGCATTCCAGTCTTCTTCCCGGCGCCCAATTACAACCCGCCGGCCCTGTATAACGACGCTCAATTCGGCGATCAACGACGTCGTCGCCGCGCATGCCATGCCGGGCCCGGAGTTCATTCGCGCGATCTTTGCGATGAGCACCCAGCAGTACTTCGACGCTCCGCAACAATTGCAGACGCTGATCATGAACCACTCGGTGTCGATGACGGACGTCAACTCCGCCATCACAGCGGGATGGTGGCAGGTGGACAACGCCGTGCAGGTGCTTGCCGGCATTTCGTCGATTCCGGCCGTGATGACCGAACTCACCAGCCTGATCACGGGTGGAACGATTACGGTGGATCATTTCGTCAACGATCTCCACCAGGGACTGATACACGCCTGGAACGCCACCTCGGTGGCCGGGGATGATTATGCCGGTGTGATGGCGGTGCTCGCGGCTTCGAGCGACGCTGCAACTCACGCCGCGGTGGTGAACGAACTCGCCCACGCGATCGACAGCGGCTTGTTGAGCGGTGCGAATATCCTCCAGATTCTGGGCGGCGCCGGCGCAGGCCAGGCCGCGATGGTCGACGAGATCCTGGTCGCGCTTGGCGGCAACGACCTTGGACAACTCCTCGGTTTGAATCTCGTGACGCTCGATCATGCCGTTGGCGTGCTGAGCGCCCATGGCGAACTGTACGGCGCGATCAGCCATGTGGCGACTGCCGGCACCTATGACGTGAATTTGCTGACGAACGGGCTGGCGCAGTCGATTGCGAACGGTATCCTGGGTGTCGGCGAAGCCAATTCGATGGCGCTGCTGATGGCGGAGACCGCCGACAATTCGCTGGCCAACATGGCCGGCGCACTGCTGGCCGCGGCGGTGAGCAGCGGCTTGTCCGCCATAACGGCGATGAACGGGCTCATCAACAACGAGAACAAATACGCGCATTTGTCCCCTGGCTCAGTCGGCATCAACGTGTCGCAGATGACCAGCGTGCTCTACAGCTTCATCGCGCATTGCGATCCCGGCTCGAGCCACGAGGCGGCGCAGGCGGCGCAAACCCTGTCGATGACCAACTACTATAATTTCTTCCCGTCGCCGGCCAGCGCATTGCCGTTCGTGATGGCTGCCGTCCACAATGCCAATGCGGATTCGCTGTACCGGATTGGCGGGCTGCTCGAGGGCATGATCTACCGCAACGAAGTCACCCTCGGCGCCGTGACGAGCGGGATCAGCGACTTGACAGGCGCCAATGCGGCGCTTCTCTACTCTGACATCGCCAAATATGCCGCGATGGGCGGCTCCAGCCAAATCGTCGGCGATGCGGTTGCGGGTATTACAGCGCTGATTCCGAACCGGCTCAGTGCTTCGGCGGCCGTCGCTGCGCTGAACGATCTGTTGAGCAGCAGCGTCTCGATCCTCGGCACCGCCAACTATGCCGTGCTGTCGCAGGCCGTAGCGGACCAGATCAACGCGATCGTCGTCGCCTATCCGGATGCCGGCGCACTCTCCAGCATCGACGACGGCATCCGCAACGGCACGCTGACGGCTGCGCAGGCTGCCCAGATGCTGGCGGACATGGCCCATGGCGGGGTCCCGTCCGCAGGGGTCGCCGCCGAAATCAACTCGCTGGTTAATCAGCACCTCGTCAGCGCCTTCGAGATCGCGAATGCCGTGCGCCTCAGCGGCAACGCGCATTCGCTGTCGGCAGATGCCATCGTCACGGCCCTGGCGGATATGGCCATCGTCAGCCCGGCCGTCAGCAGCGCGGCTGCCAACCAGATCACATTTCTGATTCAGATCAGTCAGATTCAGCCCGGTCAGGCGATGGGCGACATCAACGCCATGATCGGCAACCCGCTGACGTCGGATCAGGCCGTCGGCCTGTTCGCCAGCATGTTCAGCCTCTTTTCGTCCACCGTCGACATCAACGGTCTGGTTGGCGAAAATCTGGCGCAGTTGCTCAATGCGCAGACCATTAGCCCGCAACAATTGTCCGATGGCATCGCCCACAGCATTGCCAATGGCGGCGTCACCGGCGAGCAGGCGGTGTTGATGTACGCCAGCATCGTCAAGTCGCATCCCGAACTGAGCGACCTGGCGACACAGGGAATGATTTCGCTGGTCAACGCGAATGCAATCACGCCAAGCGCCCTGTTTGGCGATATCAGTTTTGCGCTCGGGAATACGGCCGATCATGGCATCGGCTTCATGATGAACCTCGCCGTCAACACCAACGCAGCCTGCGTGGCGGCTCTCGGCCCCTACATCGCTTCCGCCGATGCCGTCGCGCTGATCCACAATGCCTATCAGCAGGGCATCAGCACCCCGCATGCGCCGGGCACGATCACGATTCAGCAGGAACTGACGCTGCTCGCCAGCGCGCTGGCGGCGGGTTCGGCTGGAGGACCTGCCAGCCTCGCGCTTCCGGCGATCCATGCCGAACTCGTTGCGCTCATCACCAGCCACGCCGCGACCGACACGGCGGTCGTCGCCGCCCTCGAAGCGGTTGGCCTCAACAACGCGACCATCCAGGCTGCGGTGAACACCGAAATCGCCGCGCTCGAGGGTGTCATCGGTCCGCAGATGCTGATCGATGTCGCCGCCCAAACCGGCGCTGATATGGCCGGCGTCGGCAGCCAGCTCGCGACGATGCTTTCGCAGAGCCAGGCAACTATCGCCGACATCATGGCCGATATTGTCGCCGCCAACAGTGCCGGCAATCTGGGCAATACCCAGGCTCTGACCATGATCGCGTCACTGCTCGGCCACTCCACTGGCAA
Source organism: uncultured Alphaproteobacteria bacterium (assembly GCA_963802535.1). Lineage (GTDB taxonomy): Bacteria > Pseudomonadota > Alphaproteobacteria > Rhizobiales > Xanthobacteraceae > Bradyrhizobium. Next base: position 269,519 of record CAWDJI010000007.1, read on the forward strand.
CGGTGCCTTCGCGGCCATGCAGTTCGCGGGCCAGGACTGGCGCGCGTCCACCGCATCGGCGCTCGAGCAACTCGCGCAGCACGGTCTGTCGCCCGATGCGATCGGCGCCGCGATCGAGGCGACCACGGGCTTTGGGCCCACGCTGATGTATCCGGATTATGCGGTCTCGCTGCTCGCGAGCATGGCTGCCTATTCGGACCTTCAGGCTGCGGCGGGCGCGCATATCAGCGGCCTGATCAACAACAGCGGCCTCAATCTTTATGCCAACAATGTCGCGACTTCGATCGTGAACGTCGTCTCGACGCAGTCGGGCCATCTTCATGCCGACGATGCCGTGCGCCTGCTGGCGCTGGTTGCGGTATCGAACAATACGCCTGCGACGTATGGACTGATCGTGCAGGGAATGGACACGCAGGTTCTTTCTCCGGACCTCGTGGGCAGCACGATCGAGAGCATGGTTCATGCCGGCAGCCTGACCGGGCAGCAGGCCCTGCATTTCCTGGCGCCGTACGGCAATTTCGCGCCGGCGGCGGCGGGTCATGCCCTCGGCGACCTGATCGCCGAAAACCGCATCAGCATGGCCGACTTCGCTGCGCTGATTCACGGCGGCATTTCGCAGGACGCCAACACGATCCAGAACACCAGCTACTGGCAGAACGTAGGGCAGACCGGCGATATCGAATTCAGGAGTGCAATTCTCGCACTCGCGGCCATGACGAGCAGGACCCCGGCTGCGCTCGCCGAACTGGGAGCGATTGCCGCTGCCGACCACAGCTCTGTCTGGGCAGTCGCCGAAACACAGCTGATGAACGCGGGTCAGCATCCGTCGTCGACGCTGCCAAATTCGCAGGAAGTCGTGCGGGCCCTGACGGCGTTCGTGACGGATCCGGCCGCCGTCACGGCGTTCGGCGGCATTGGTATCGCCGCGCACCTTGCGGCCGATATCACGAGCCTCGTCGGTCCCTCGCTGACGCTGGGCGATGCGTTCGCGCAGATCCTGTCGGCCGGTGCCGGCGGCTCGCAGGCGCTCTCGGATGGCGCCATCGCCATCATCGGCGCAATGTACAACACGGCGCTGGGCGCGAACCCGAGCGTGGCGACTAATCCCGATGTGATCTTCAACGCGATCGGCCACGGCCTCACCGCCGATCAGGCCGTCGCGATATTGACCGGGCTCAGCACGTCGCAAACGGTCGACCTGCAGTCGCGCCGTTCTGCAGTCCCACGTCCGATTGGACCTCTATTACATCATCGCGACCAGCGCGCTTTCGGGTGCTCAGGTGATGAGCGACATTCACAACGCATGTATTGCGGACCGGATTAGTGCCGGGTCGGAGCTTGCCTTGCTCGCCGGTATCTTCGGGGCCAACAATCCCAATGGCGCCACTGGCACCGCCTTGATCGGCGGAATCGTTGCCAACGAGATCAACACGTTGATCAGCAGCGGCTATTTCACGCTCGGTCAGGTGATGGACGGTCTCGCCCACGGCACCTATTTGCCGAATACGAACATCGTGACGCAAACCGAGCGTTACGCCAGCTATCTCGCCGGCGGTCTGTCGAGCAACTCCGCTGCCGCCTTGATGGCATTGGTAGCCGCCGGCAGCTCCGACCCGGCCGCGCCGGGTGCTGCGGCCGCTGAAATCGCGGCCATGATCGGTTCGAACCGGATGGATCAGGCGCTGGCCATGACCGGTATCGACGACATGGTGACATTGGGGGGGCTAAACCCGGCCAAGGCCGTCGTCCTGCTTGCGAGCCTGCCGCTCAACGTGTCGGACAGCCTTCATGCCGCGGCCGGTGGCGAACTCGCCGCGCTGGTTCCCGGCCGCATCACGCTCGACCAGGCCGTCACGACGCTTGTCACGATGGCGCATCAGGGACAGGCGATCCAGCAGATACAGGCTGGCGCCGCGCTTGGGCTTCTCGTTGCCCAGAATGGGCTCGACATCGCAACCGCCGTCGCTGATATCCATGCCGCGGTGCAGGCCCACACGCTGACGGCCGACCAGGCGGTCGCGATGCTTGCCGGTCTGAATGCCGACGGCGCGCCCGGCGTGTCGACGGCGGTCGGCAACGAAATCGCCGCGCTGATTGCGCAGGGTGAACCGGTCGCAAACGTCATGTCGCTGCTGCTCACCGCGGCGGCACTCGGCTCGGCCTCGATTCAGGCCGGCGCCGGTGCTGTCATCGGCATGCTGGTTGCCCAGCACGTGATCCCGTTCGCTGGATGCGATCCAGGGCATCGACGCCGGTTTCAGCAGCGGCGGGTTGTCCGCGCCGGCGGCAACGAACCTTCTGCTCAATATCGCCGGAAACGGCGACACGGCGGCGCAGGCTGCGGCCGGCTCGGAGATCGGTCACGTCGTGCAAGCGGCCAATTCGACGGCCGGGCTTGCCGCGCAGGTGGCGGCGTCGAACCTCTCGCAGGACCAGGCGGTCGTGGTGCTTGCGGCGGCGGTTGCCGGCGCCAGCAATTCGGCCTTGCAGACCCAGATCGCTGCGTTGATCCAGACCATGGTCACCAACGGACCGATCAGCGTCGCGCAGGTGATGAGCGACATCGACGGCGCTGTCGGCCATGGACTGACCGCGGCGCAGGCGCTGACCGCGCTCGCCCATCTCGAAGAGGCCGGCGACATGGTGATGCGCCCGGCGATCCTTGTGGAGACCGCAGCACTGGTGACCAACCACCACGTGCCGGTCGTGGATGCCACGGCAGCATTGCTGGCTGCAGCGCATGGCGGTTCGACCGCGTTGCAAAGTCTTGTCGGCGGCATGCTGGCATCGCTGGCCGATCACGGCCTGCTCTCGAACCAGCAGGTGATCGATGCGATCAGCGGCGCTTCGGCGCTATCGAATCTCGAAGCGCTCGGCGTTCTCATTGGCATGGGCGTGAATGGCAGCACGGCCGCGCAGGCGGCCTCCGGTGCCGGCATCCTGACGCTTGTCCTGAACGGGCGGCTCGACCTTCCGATTGTGATGTCGACGATCGACGCCGACGGCAGGCAGGGCATGGTCACGCCCGAGCATGCGCTTCAGGTTGCTGTCAGCATCATGGGCGCCGCGAACAGTGACCTCGACGCGGGCGTGACCGGCCAGACCGGTGGCGTACGAGAGATACATCCGCGATCAGATGGCGTTGGAAGTGGTTTCTCTCACGACCTATGCGCCGTTCTACGCGCGACAGCGCGATCGGAGTGTTGATTGGGCTCGCCTGCCGATCGGTGGCAGCTCGCAGACGCGGTCGGCCGCTGCTTTGCGACGATGTGGGCCGCCGACCAGACGACGCCGAACCCCTCGGTTCGAACCGGAGGGCCGCTGATCAACATTCTGTCCGACGAATTGGCCAATCATCGGATGACGGCTGACGAAGCGCTGATGCTGGCTCTCACCAGTTCGACTCGGCGGGCAGGTACAGACCATTCTGCCCGGGCTGGTGACATTGGGAGCCGTGACCGTCGATCAGGCGATCCATTTCCTCGCGGTCACCGCCGCGAAGGCCGGCGATACCGATACCGCGAACCCGTACCTCGCGTATGGCGGTTTTGGAGGTCCGGATGCCGCGCTGACGGCCGCAGCCATCGGCGACCTTCAGGTGCTGATCCTGGGAACCGTCGGCGTTCCCTCGCTGGCTACCGTGACGACGGTGACGAACGACATCGTCGCGGCGGCCCTGGCGCATGATCTCAGCGGGCCGCAGGCCGCTTCCTTGCTGGCCGCGCTGGCTGGCGGGCTTGGCATCAGCGACGCGATCACCGCCGCCGGCGGCATCGCTGTTCTCGTCACCCAGGGCCAGATCAACAACGAGATGGGATTGCACGCGATCGGCTGGGCTATCGGATCGAACGGCCTGACCCAGGCCGAGGCGAACCTGATGTTCGCGTCGTTTGCGCTCAGCGCCGACCCCGCGGTGCAGCAGATCGCCGTCTGGGCCTACAACGGTTTGCCGCTGGGGCCGGCGATGCATGCGATCACCCAGACCTCTGCCTTCACCCACGATCAGGCGCTGACCATCCTGGCGACCATCGCGCAGGGAGTTGGGACGCCAACCGCGGCCGGCGCGCTGTCCGCTGAAATCGTGTCGATGGTGACATCGCACCAGATGACCGCCGACCACGCCATCGCAATGCTGACCGGCTTTGCGGCGACGTCTTCCTTCCACCTCAATAACCTCGGTGTCGAACTCAACGCCCTGATTGCCGCCAACGCGATCTCGTTCGCTCAGGCGGTCAACGACCTGCTTCATTCCACGTTGAACGCGAACCAGTTGATAACAGTGCTGACCGGTATGTCGGCGGCCAACAGCGCGCTCGATCCGCTCATCCTCAACCAGATCACGACGATGGTTCATTCCGGTGCGTTGACGGCCGCGCAGGCGATGACCGACATCGGCAATGCGCCGCCAGAAGTTGCACTGCGGCTGCTCACCCAGTTCGGCAATTCCACGACCGATATCGAGGACGCGGCCGGCAACGAACTGGCGATCCTGTGGGCCCAGGGCCCCGGCGTGTTCTACAATTTCTTTGCCTACGCCAAGGCGAGCCTCGATCCGTGGCATGCCATGGGCTGGATCGCCACCGTCGCGGCGCACGGCAATGCCGCGTTGCAGGACTACGTGGATCAACAGTTCCACAACAATCTCTATTACGCCGGCAGCCTGGGCACGTACAATATCACGGAATTGCTGACCACCTTCCTGGCCACCAACACGCCGACAGCTCTGGTCCAGTATTATATCGGCCAGTTGCTCGGCCGGTTAATCGACCATCCTATCCAGACCACGCCGACAGTGATCGCGCAAAATGTCCTCACGGCTCTCGAGCAGGCCCTCACGGGCTCGGCAGCGCGCAACGAGCTCGCCACCACGCCCGGAGCGCCGGCTGGCTACCTGCCCAAGGCCCTGACGGCTGATGTCGCCGCATTGGTTCTGCTCGGACTGAACACCGCGACGCACAGTTCCGACGCCCATGTGATGGTGGACAGGGATCTCAAGCTAACCAGCCACAACATCGACGGGCAGTTTCTTGTCAACGTCGCCCAGGTCATGACGCCGCAGGAGGCGCTGACCCAGTTCGTCGGCATGATCCAGCATCATTGGGCCAGCACCGCACTCGTCGCCGCGCAGATCGCTGACATGATAGCGCACGGTTCGCTGACCGCGCAGCAGGTGATCGCGGCGATGGCGCCGCTCGATACCACCCACCAGCTCGCGCTGATAACCGACATCCTTGCGCATGGCGAAACCAACAACGCGGTGTTGACTTCGCAGTTCGCGACCCTCGTCCTGCTGACGTGGGGAGTGGCGCCGACATCGCAGGTCTACGCGAACATGCATGACGCCTTGATGCAGGTCGTGCCTGACTTTGTCGGCCTCGCGCGCGGCACCACAACGGCCACCCAGGCGATCAACGACGTCAAGGGCATCGCTGCCGCGCACGGCGTGATGGCCGACCTGCTTCTGCTCGCGGTGTATCAATCCACGGCGGCTGGACTCCGGCGCCGGCGACTTCGCCTCCGTCGGCCGTCCGGCGCCCTCTCACAGGTCGGTCGGGAACTGTATTCGCATATCGTCGACGGTTCGACCGTCGCTCGCGGTGGCCCAGCTGGTTCTCAACGGATCCCTGCCGGAGAGCGCGGCAGACACCTTGATGCAAGCGATCTGGCGATGTCAGCCACCATCCCGCCGAACCAGATCATGGGGAGCGTGGCAGACGGTGACGATGAGCGTCTGGTACGCGGACGCGCATTATCCCGGCTGGTCGTCGAACGCCGGGGAGACGGCAATTCACCGTGACGCAGGCGGTCGGGATGATGCATGTCGACGTGCACATCGCCCAGGACCTTGCGGCGATCCTGCCGGCACGATGACGGGCGCGCAGGCAGTGGCGGATATCCTCGCTGCCGGCGGCAATTCCGAATACGCCAAGGACATGGGGCTGATGGCGCTGGTCCATGGCCTCGAGGGCACTGCCGCGGGGACCGGGGCGCTGCCGGCCATCGACGCCGAGATCGCCGGCCGTATCACCAGCGATGCGAGCGCGGATGCATTGGTCGCCATGACCGCGCATGGCTGGCTGCCGGCTGACCAGGCCGTCGATTTGTACCGCAGCGAAATCGCCGCGGCCACCTCACATCTGGATACGGCGCCGGCAGCACTTCTGGAATGCATCGCGCTGGCGCGGCTCGACCAGTCGGCGAGCGGGCAGGTCGACCCGCACGCGACGGCTCTGGATCAGAAGCTTCACGGCGGAGCCACGTCTCACGCGATCGAGAACATCCTTGAAGCCGCAGACGCAGGCCAAGATTCTGACGGGACTTGGCGCTCTTCAGTTGATCGTTACCGACCGTTACGAACTCGGCGCGGGCCTGGCGCTGGCGCAGCACGTCACCCAGGTGCTGGTCGCGCAGATGCGGCGCAGGAAGCGGCGCATCCGGGAAGCACCGGGCATGCGACCCTCAGCGACGTTGGCCGCAAGCATGCCGCCGGACATGCAGCAGAGCATGCATTTCGCCGAGGTCGCCAGCCAGTATTTCAACCTCGGGCTGGGTTACGCGGCCACCGGAATTGCGGACATCAAATCGGGCCTGCAAACGGGCCTGGATGCGCTGGAGACCCGGCTATACCCGTTCTTGGCGCCGCTTACGGCGATATCAATGCCTTGCGCACCGACCCGGGCAACATTCAGCGGTGGGTCGACCTTGGCGTCGATCTCACCCTCGGTGGCGTCCCGGGCAACTCGCTTTTGCTGCACGTCGACCTGCCGATCTGGGGCAGTGGCATCCAGGGCAAGATCATCGAGGCTGCGGTGGGAGAGGGCGCCGCATCTGCGTTCAACGATATCGGCGTCGTCGCCCAGGTGTCCGTCATCATCCTCGGCATCCCGGCGGTGCAGGCCGGGATGCACGACCATGGCATGTCACGCTTGCCGTGATGAGCGCCGTCAATAATACGTGCTCGCTGATCAACAATCTGATCGCCGGCACGGTGCATGTTGCCGCCAACCTGGCGTTGAACGTTGTGACCGATACGTCAACACGTTCAAGGACATCTTCACCGGGGACGATGCAAATGCCTCCGCCGAGAAACTCGGCAAGGACCTGTTCGTCCTTACGACTGGGGTGAATTTGGACGACGTTGCAAAGAGTTAGCGAGGACGAAGCCAGGGCCATGGTCGATATTTTCTCCGGCCATCCGGAGCATTTGTTGGATGACGCCAAAGCGATCGGCGTCGATCACGTTGAAGCTGATTTCAGAACAGCCCCTACATCCAGATGGCCGGCACTCAACTCTCTGCCTATTGCAGTCAGATGACAGACCTCCTCGGGATGAAGCCGGGCGATGCCGTGATGTGGAGCTTGGCCCTCGGGATGATCTGATGTCGGACCTTCTCAGCTAATGAACCAGGAGACGAATAATGACGGACAACGCGAAACCAAACGGAAATATCAAGGTGCCTGAGCCCGGATCGGCTGATTCAGCGATCCAGGGTCTGTCGATGATCTTCGGCGCTTCGGTCAAGCAACTGGTCGGAACTGCGGAATCGCAGCAGGTCGCGATCCTCGCGCTGACCTCGATATTGGCGCTGTTGCCGGGGGTCGCCGAGATCGACCCCAAGCGGCTCGCCGTGGTCGTTCAGGCGCTGACGCAGGACCGCAACGACGCCGATCAGGTCCGCGAGCGGATCGCAGCCTATGTTGCCATGGTCGTGACCATGGCGAACAAGCTGCCCGAGGTGATCGCCGAGGCGGATGCGAAAGCAAGGCGCAACGGGCACTAAATGGCGAATTGAAGCTTCCGTGCGTTGAATGCTGAGGATTTCGCGGAGCGCCTGTAGTAGGTCTCCGCGAGGCGGGTAGGGGAAAACAAGTGGCGGAAAAACAGCTTTTTCGTGAGGCCGCGCTCGAGCGGCTGTCGACGCCGGACCGGCTCGATCAGGGGCTGAAGATCGTCGGCTCCGCCGAATGGATCGGGCTCGGCGCGCTGGTGGCGCTGATCGTGGTTGGCGCGATCTGGGCGCTGGTGCTCCGCGTGCCGATCACGGTGGGCGGCAGCGGCATCCTGCTCGAACCCGGCGGCCTGTTCGAGGTCACCAGCGGCAGCAGGGGCCGTCTGGTCAATTTCAGCGTCGCACCGGGCGATCAGGTCAAGGCCGGACAGGAGATCGCAAAACTCGATCAAAGCGACTTGCAGGCACAGCTCGAGACCGCCAAGGCCGAGCTTCGTGACATCCAGGCCGAGCGCGACCAGATCGCGGACTTCCAGGCGCGCAAGCGCCCGATGCTCGCGGCAGCGACCCAGCAAAAGCGTCAGGCCTATCTCGACCATATCAAGTTTCTCAGCGATCGCCTCGAGCAGCTCGTGGTGCGCGACACCGCCAATCGCGACCTGATGTCGAAGGGCTATATCGCGGTGCAGAAGCTGCTCGACACCCAGCTTGAGATCGGACAGTCCGAGGACCAGCGTGGGCGCGACATCAACGGGCTGAAGGATCTCGATTTCGACGAGACCAAGCAGCGCGTCACCGACGAACAGGAGCTGATGCAGACCGAACTGAAGGTCGCCTCGGCGCAGCGCAAATACGACAATCTTGTCGACCAGATGGTGCGCGAAAGTTCGGTCACCAGCCCCTACGCCGGCCGTGTGGTCGAACTCAGGGTCAAGCTCGGCGAAATCGTCGAACGCGGGGCGTCGCTGTTCACCGTGATTCCGAACCATCCGGCCGATGCCGCCGGCGGACGCGGCGACCATCTCACCGCGATCGTCTATGTACCGTCGGGCGAGGGCAAGCAGATCAAGGTCGGGATGCGGGTGGCGTTGTCGCCCTCGGTGGCGCCGCGCGAGGAATACGGCTTCCTGATCGGAAAAGTGCGCTGGGTCGCGGAAGTGCCGTCGACGCCGGAAGGCATGATCTACACCCTGAAGAACAAGCAACTGGTCCAGACGCTGTCGAACAATGCAGCCCCGATCGAGATCGCGGTCGATCTGGAACGGGATCCCAAGACCAAGAGCGGATACAAATGGTCGTCATCGCATGGACCGGATCTTAAACTCAACGACGGCACATTGGCGCATGCCGATGTCGAGGTTCGCGACATGCCGCTCTTGAGCCTCGTGATTCCGCCGCTGCGTCAGATCCTGACGCCGAAATCATGAGTGTCGCGGCCATGAGCAGTGCGGTTCGCCAGAGGACGCCGACATTCCTGCAGCACGAAGTTGCGGAATGTGGTGCGGCCTGTCTTGGCATGGTGCTCGGCTATTTCGGCCGCTGGGTGTCGCTCGAGGAGCTGCGTTACAGCACGGCTGCCAATCGCGACGGCACCAAGGCCAGCAACATCGTGCGGGCGGCGAAGCTCTACGGGCTTGCCGCCAAGGGCTTCACCAAGAAGCCGGAAGACCTCGCCAGCATGGCGATGCCGGTCGTGGTGTTCTGGAATTTCAATCATTTCCTCACGGTCGAAGGGTTTGGCGACGGCAAGGTCTGGGTCAATGATCCCGCCACCGGTCCGCGCGCCATGACGCTTGCGGAGTTCGACGAAGGCTTCACCGGCGTGGTGCTGACCTTCGAGCGGACACCGGAGTTCCGGCCCGGCGGCGCGGCGCCGTCGCTGTTCGGCAACATTATCAGCCAGCTCAGCCGTGTGCGCAGCGGCCTTGCCGGCGTGGTGCTGGCCGGCTTCCTGCTGCTCGTTCCAGGCCTCTTGCTGCCCGGCATTCAGCGCGCCTTCACCGACTACTATCTGATCGCGAAGAAAGAGAAGTTTCTGTGGTGGATCCTGGGAGGGCTGCTGGCGCTGGCGCTGGCGCGCGCCATCATGGTGGGGCTGCAGCATCATCTGATGGCGCGCCTGCAGCTGCGGCTCGGCGTTGCCTCGAACAGCCAGTTGCTCTGGCACATTCTGCATCTGCCGATGAACTACTTCGCGCAGCGCAATGCCGGTGAGATCGCCAGCCGCAGCAGTATTGCCGACCGCTTTACCGGTCTGCTTTCCGGCAGCGTCGGTTTCGCCATCGTCAATCTGCTGACGATTGCGGTCTACGCGCTGGTCATGATGACCTACAGCCCCCGGCTGACGCTGATCGTCGTGATCTTCGCGCTGATCAACCTTTCGCTGCTGATTTGGATGGTGCGCTTCCTCGCCGATCTGCATCGCCGTTCGCTGCAGGACGACGCACGGCTGCAAGGCACGACGGTTCAGGGTTTTGCCAATCTCGAGAGCTATCGCGCCAGCGGTACCGAGGATTTGTTCTTCCGCCGCTGGGCCGGTGCGCATGCCAAGATGCTCAGCGCCGAGCAGAACATGAACAATTATCGCCGGCTCCTGAACAACGCGCCGGTGTTGCTCAATTCCATCGCCGGCGTTGCCATCGTATTGTTCGGCGGCTTCGCGGTGATGGACGGCGTGGTCTCGATCGGCATGCTGGTCGCATTCCAGACGCTGGCGTCGATGTTCAATGCGCCGGTCGCGAGCTTCGTCGGCATCGGCGCGCAGCTCCAGGAGACCCACGGCTACGCCGACCGCATCGGCGACGTTCTGCGCCAGCCGGTCGATCCGATGCTCGACGTCAAGCGCGAGACCGGCCCGCTGCCGAAGTTTTCCGGCCGCGTCGAGGTCGAGAACGTGTCGTTCGGTTATTCGCCGATCACGGCGCCGCAGCTCGCCGATGTCTCGCTGTCGATCAAGCCCGGCGCGCGTATCGGCATAGTCGGCGGCTCCGGCAGCGGCAAATCGACTCTCGGGCGGCTGCTGGTGGCGCTCGCAGCCCCTCAGAAGGGCGAGATCCGCCTCGATGGCGTCGCCCTCGACAAGATCGACAACACCGCGCTGCGCATGACCGTCGGCTATGTCGACCAGACCACGACATTGATCTCCGGCAGCATTCGGGAAAACCTGACGATGTGGGATTCCTCGATCCCGGAAGAACGAATCGTCGCCGCGGCGCGGGATGCCGCGGTGCATGAAGTCATCTCCAGCCGACCCAGCGCCTATGACGGACGGTTGACCGAGAACGGCGGCAACTTCTCGGGCGGCGAGCGCCAACGCCTCGCCATTGCCCGCGCGCTGGTCTCGGATCCCTGCCTGATCGTGCTCGACGAGGCCATGAGCGCGCTCGACGCCGTCGCCGAGATGGCGGTCGTTGACAATATCCGCCGCCGCGGCTGCACCTGCGTGCTGATCGCCCATCGCATCAGCGCGGTGCGCGATTGCGACGAGATTCTGGTGCTCGATCAGGGACGCGTGGTCGAACGTGGCGGGCACGCTGAGCTGATGGCCATCGCCGGGCGCTACAGCCGATTGACGGGTGCGCAATGAACGAGATGGCTCCCATCAAGATCGACGAGATCGAGACACAGGCCGGCACACAGCTGGTGTTCGATCGGGTCGATACCGGCTGGACGATCAAGCACGGCCGCGCCGAACTGTTCCTGGTCGCGATCGAGGACGGCGTGCAGGTCTCTCCGCGCCATTTCATCCTCGAGGCGCGCACCGGCGACATCGTGCTGCCGCCGCTCGAGAGCATCGAACCGCTTCAGCTGATTCTGATCACGCCCGAGCCGACCGTTCTGCTGCCCTTCAAGCTCGACCATATCGGTGCCGAGACGCTTGCCCGCGGCGGTGCCGACGCCGCCAAGAAAATCGACCGCTGGATCGCCGGCATCGCTTCGGCGGTGGGGGCGGTGATCGGCGTGCCGCCTGCCGACGCCAAGGCGCTGATGCCCGGCGACAGCCTCGATGTCCAGGTCGACGCGGCGTCGACCGTGCGTTCCGGGGTGGCCTGGATCGAAAGCGCCGATGCCGAACTGATCTATTGCGACGGCACAGCGCTCGGTGCGACGTCGATGGTGGTTGCGCCCGGCACCTGGGTGACCGCGGAGACATCAGGCACGCTATCGGCGAGGGCGACCGTTGATGCGCTGAAAGTGCCGGCCTGGCCGAATACGCTGCGCATCTTCCACGCCCTGGCGTTCAACGCGATTGGCCGCGTCGTCGATGAAGCCCAGGACAAGATCGAAGGGCGTATCGCCGCGCGGACGAAAGGCAGCGAACGCCTGACCGATCGGGTCGTCGGTTCGTTCCACAGCGTCGCCAAGCGCGCCAGCCGGTCCTGGGACCACGGTGCGCGCGAGGATGAGCGGCTGCTCGCTGTGTTCATGACCGTTGCCGAGGCGATCGGTCTCGATATCCCGCAGCGCGAACGCGAGAAGATCGTCAAGGCCGCGACCCTCGACGAGGCCGTGCGTACGGCGCGCCTGCGTCAGCGCCCGGTGGCGCTGCGCGGCGACTGGTGGCGTGAAGATCTGGGCCCGCTGGTCGGCTTCATCGACGAGGATCGCCGCGCGGTGGCGCTGATCCCGACCGGAACCAACCGCTGGCAGGTGATCGACCCGGTCGAAGGCAAATCGCAGGTCGTGGATGCGGCGATCGCCGCCCGGATCCAGCCGATGGCGCATATGCTGTACCCGACGCTTCCCGATACGCCGGTGAAGTTCGTCGAGTTCTTCAAGTTCTGCCTGCGCTGCAACTGGCGCGATCTGATGCTGGCGGTGGCTGCGGCGATGGCCGGTGCCGCGCTGTCGCTGGCGACGCCGCTGGCGATGCGGTTCGCCTTCGACCGCTTCATTCCCGGCCACAATGGCCTGCAACTGACCGAACTCGCCATTGGCCTGGTGCTGGCGGCGGTGATCTCGATGGTGTTCCGGGTCGCCTATGACCGCGCGGCACTCAGGGTCGATGGCCGCGCCGGCGGTGGCAATGCGGCGGCGGTGATGGACCGGGTGTTGCGGCTGCCGGAATCCGCGCTTCGTTTTGGTCCGGCCGATCTGGCGCTGCGCGTAGCGTCGGCGGACCAGGTTCGCCGTACCCTGTCGAACGTCGTGCTCAGTACCATCCCGGCGCTGTTCCTGTGCCTCGTGAACGGCGCCTTGCTGTTCTATTACGCGCACTGGGCGGCGCTGGTGGCGGTCGGCTGCTTCGTGCTGCTGTGCGGGCTGTCGGCGCTGTTTGCGCGTCTGCAACGCGAAACGCAGCGGCGCGGCGAGCAGTTGGAATCGGACGTCTTCAACATCGTTTTCCAGCTGGTGCAGGCGATCGGCGTGCTGCGCGCGACCGGTTCGGAAGTGCGGGCCTTCGCCCATTGGGGCATCGACTTCGCCGAGTTGCGCGCGCGCTCCTACAAGGCGCGCAAGCTCTCGACCATGTTCGAGATGCTGCTCTCGGGCATCGACCTGATGTGCTGGGCCGGCATGTTCCTGCTGCTGGCGTTGCTGCCGGGCGATCAATTCACGACCGGCGCCTTCATCGCCTTCGTCAGCGCCTATGGTGCGTTCTCCGGCAATTCCATGGCAGATCGTGCGCAGCGTCGGTACGCTGGTCGGCCTCGATACCTCGTGGGAACGCGCAGCACCACTGCTTGCCGCCACGCCGGAACGCTCGGCATCGCGCCGCGATCCCGGACAGCTCACCGGCAAGATCGACGTCACCAACGCAGCGTTCCGCTATTCGCCGGACGCACCGCCGGCGCTTGGCGGCGTCTCGCTGCAGGCGGCAGCCGGCGAGTTCATCGCCATCGTCGGCCCGTCGGGTTCCGGCAAGTCGACATTGACGCGGCTTCTGCTTGGTCTCGATCAGCCGATGCAGGGCACCATCCAGTATGACGGCCAGGACCTGCGCCACCTCGATACCGAACTGGTGCGCCGCCAGATCGGCGTCGTGCTGCAGAACGGCAAGTTGTTCCCCGGCACGCTGTTCGAGAACATCATCGGGAATTTCGAAGGCACCATCGACGATGCCTGGGAAGCGGCGCGGCAGGCCGGGATCGCGGACGACATCCGCGCCATGCCGATGGGGATGCACACGATCGTCACCGAGGCGTCGGCGGCCTTCTCCGGCGGCCAGATCCAGCGTATCATCATCGCGCGTGCCCTGGTCGGCAAGCCGCGCATCCTGTTGTTCGACGAGGCGACAAGCGCGCTCGACAATGTTACACAGGCGATCGTCACCCAGAGTGTCTCGCAACTCGCGGTGACCCGGATCGTTATCGCGCACCGCCTGACGACGGTGCGCGAGGCGGACCGTATCTACGTGTTCGACAAGGGCCGCATTGCCCAAAACGGTAAATATGACGAACTGATCAAGGCTCCGGGGCCGTTCGCGGAGTTTGCCAAACGCCAATTGGTCTGAGGTTCCTGATGCGTAAGGTGCTTTACATTCTCAGTCGGTTGACCGACGAGGATGTCGACTGGATGGCGGCAACCGGAAAGAGCCAGCTGCACGAAGCCGGCGACATCCTGATCCAGCAGGGCGAACCGGCCGATACGCTGATGTTCGTGCTTGACGGCAAGGTGAGCGTCGAAGTCGAAGGCCTGGGGCCGATCGCTAGCCTCGGCAGCGGCGAGATGCTCGGCGAAATGTCGCTGGTCGACGAGGCGCCGCCGTCGGCGACCGTCGTCGTCACCGAGCCGGCGCACGTGCTGCACATCGGCCACAATGTCCTGCGCGCCAAGCTCGACGTCGATCCATATTTCGCCGCGCGGCTCTATCGCGCCATCGCCGTGTTCCTGTCGATGCGCATGCGTTCCACGGTGCTGCAACTCGGTTACGGCAAGACCACCGTTTTCGCCGAGGACGAGATCGACATGTCATTCCTCGATGCCGTGACCCAGGCCGGCGGCCGGTTCGATCGTCTGGTCAAGAAGCTGCTCACGGCGTAACAGCCCGGCGCGGATCAGGCGGATGCCAATTCGACGAGCGCCTGTCGAATGGTTTCGACCAGGTCCAGAGCGACCGGTGAAGGGCTGCGTTGCGCGGGAAAAACGGCGGCAAACTCAAAATCGATCCGCGGCAGGAAACGCCGCACGATGACGCCGCGGCTCTCGAATTCCTGCGCCGTGAAGGGATCGCAGATCGCAACCCCGAGCCCGGATGACACCATCCCGCACATGATCTCCGACAAAGTGGTCTCGACACGCAGCACGCGGCGCACATCGTCGCGCTGGAAGGCCTGGTCGACCAGATGCCGGCTGCGCCGATCCGGCCGACAGCGAGATGAAGGTTTCGCCCTCGAAATCGCGCGGTTCCAGAACCTGCTTTTCCGCCAGGCGATGCCCGGTGGGCAAGACCGCGACGCGCGGCAGCGCCGGCAGCCGCAGGCTCGGCAGACCGGAATGGGCGATCGGCATCTCGGCGAAGCCGATGTCGCATTGATTGTTCAGCACCCAATCGATGACGATCGGTGAGATCACGCCGAAGAAGGCGAGGTTGAGATTGGGCCGTTGCTTGAGGAAGTGCCCGGCGAGCCGCGGCAGATAACCGTTCGAGAGCGCCGGCAGCGCGGCGATCCGCAACGAACCGATGCGACGGCCGCGGATCTCTTCAGCCGCTGCGGTGATGCGTTCGAGACCGACAAAGGAGCGCTCCACTTCGGTATAGAGCGTCGTTGCGGCGGCGGTCGGCACCAGTCCGGTGCCGCGCCGCTCGAACAGATCCATCTTCAAGAGCGCCTGGAAGTCGCGCAACAACCGGCTGACGGCCGGCTGCGTCACAGCCATCAGCTTTGCCGCTTCCGTCACGCTGCCGGTCAGCATCATCGCGCGGAAGGCTTCGACCTGCCGCGAATTGATCCGCGCCATCCTGGGCTCCATCCATAACATTTAGGCATGCAGAGGGTGCCATTATTCATTGGACGGCGAAAGGCCGCATTGCGATGTTTTTCAGTCAAGAACGGCAGCAGCCAGTTTTCGGCGTTGGAGGGTTCAAACCTCCGATCGCGCAAAACCCCGGTAGGGGCCGGAGCCCGTCGCAAACGGTTTTCGGAAGAATGCGGAAGTTCCCAGTGAATTGTCGGCAGTCACCTCATTCCGGTTGTGACAGCGGTCACATGAAGCGTCGCGACGCGGTCAGCTCGCGCGCTCTGCCGTCAGCGGGTCTGGCCCAGCAGAAGACCCTCTATGTCGCCGGTTACGGCGGCTCGTTCGAAAAGACGATGCGCGACGAGGTGATCCCGGGTTTCGAGAAGGCGAACGGCGTCAAGGTCGAGTACGTCGCCGGCAACTCGACCGACACGCTGGCCAAACTGCAGGCGCAGAAAGGCAACCAGCAGATCGACGTCGCCATCGTCGACGACGGTCCGATGTACCAGGCGATCCAGCTCGGCTTCTGCGGCAAGGTCGATGGTCTGCCCGCCGATCTCTACGACGCGGCGCGCTTCAAGGATGATCGTGCGGTTGCGATCGGCATCGTCGCCACCGGCCTGATGTACAACACCAAAATCTTCGCCGAGAAGGGCTGGGCGCCGCCGACCTCCTGGAACGATCTCAAGGATCCGAAATACGGCAAGCAACTGGTGATTCCGCCGATCAACAACACCTACGGCCTGGAAGCGCTGTTGATGCTTGCCAAAGATGAACGGCGGCAGCGAGGCCAACGTCGATGCCGGCTTCAAGATCTTCAAGGACGAGATCAATCCGAACGTGCTGGCCTACGAACCCTCGCCGGGCAAGATGACCGAACTGTTCCAGTCCGGCCAGGCGGTGCTGGCGGTCTGGGGCACGGGCCGCGTGCAGAGCTTCGCCAATACCGGCTTTCCCGTCGACTTCGTCTATCCCAAGGAAGGCGCGGCCACGCTGCTGACGACCGCCTGTCCGATCACCAAGCCCAACGCATCGCCGCTCGCATCGAGCTTCATCAAGATGCTGCTGGATCCGAAGATCCAGCTCGTATTGCTGAAGGACTACGGTTACGGCCCGGTGCTGAAGTCGATCGTGATCCCGCCCGAATTCGGCAAGATGGCGCCGATCGGCGAACGCGCGGCAAAGCTCTATAATCCCGACTGGACCGTCATCAACGAAAAGCGCGAGGAATGGACCAAGCGGTGGAATCGCGAGGTCGAGCGCTGATCTGATCGGTAGCAGCGGACAATAGCCATGGCCCATCTCGAGCTCGATCGCGTCAGCAAGCAGTTCGGGGCGCAGACCGTCGTCGACGATTTCAGCCTTGCGGTCGGCAAGGGCGAGTTCGTCTCCTTCCTCGGTCCCTCCGGCTGCGGCAAGACCACGACGTTGCAGATGATCGCGGGCTTTCTCGACCCCTCGCACGGCGCGATCCGGCTCGAGGGCAGCGACCTGACCGCGGTGCATCCCGCCAAGCGCGGCCTCGGCATCGTGTTCCAGAGCTACGCGCTGTTTCCGCACATGACCGCGGCGGAGAACGTCGCCTTCGGCCTCGAGATGCGGCAACGTGCCGCGGGCCGAGTGCCGCGAACGCGTGCGCGCCACGCTCGCGATGGTCGGGCTCGCCGGCTACGAGGATCGCTATCCGCGCCGCATGTCCGGCGGCCAGCAGCAGCGCGTGGCGCTCGCCCGCGCGCTCGTGATCCGGCCGAGCGTGCTGCTGCTCGACGAGCCGCTGTCCAATCTCGATGCCAAGCTGCGCGAGGACATGCAGATCGAGTTGCGCCAGATCCAGCGCACGCTCGGCACCACGACGATCCTCGTCACCCACGACCAGATCGAGGCGATGTCGCTGTCCGACCGGATCGTGGTGATGAACCAGGGCCGCATCGAGCAGATCGGCACGCCGCAGCAGACCTATGAGCGGCCGGCCTCGGCCTTCGTGTCGCAATTTCTCGGCAAGACCAACGATTTCGCCGCGACGATCGATCGGACCGCGCCCGGCGCGGCTGGTCGCCGGCTCCTGGAGCGCGCCGGCACCGGCCGGCGTCGCGGTACGGTGACCGTCAGCATTCGTCCCGAACGGATCGGTTTTGCCGACACCGGGTCTAGCGGCCAAGATCGTCACCCGGATCTTCCAGGGCAATCACTGGCTGTTCCAGTGCGAGACCGAATGCGGGCCTGCGATCGTGATCCGTCAGAACGATGGCAAGCCGCAGCCCGCCGAAGGCGAGGCCGTTCGCCTCGTCCTGGCGGCCGGAGGACATGAGCCTGCGTGCGGCGGAGCTGCCGCATGAACGCTGTCGCCGACACGGTTCAGGCCAACGCCGCGCGGCGACGGACACGCGCGCACCGTGGGCGCTGGCCGCGCCGGCGCTGGTGCTGTTCGTCGGCGTGCTGATGATCCCGCTCGCCATGACGGTGTTGCTGTCGTTCCACGACTGGGGGCAGTACAAGGGCATCGAGACGGTCTTCATCCTGAAGAACTGGCACGAGATCGCGACCGATCCCTATTACGCCGAGATGTTCTGGCGGACGTTTCGCATTGCGATCGCTGACGACGCTGCTCACGGCCGTGCTCGGCGCGCCGGAAGCCTACATCCTCAACCGCATGAGCGGGCGCTGGAAGAGCTTCTTCCTGCTGGTCATCCTCGGGCCGCTGCTGATCTCGGTGGTGGCGCGCACGCTCGGCTGGGCGCTGCTGTTCGGCGGCAACAACGGCCTCGTCAACAAGCTCCTGATGTCGCTCGGGCTGATCGGCTCGCCCATTGCCCTTCATGTTCACCGAGACCGGCATGGTGGTCGCGCTCGCGCACGTGATGATGCCGTTCATGGTGCTGTCGGTCTGGGCGGCGCTCCAGCGGCTCGACCCGCAGATCGAGAACGCCGCGCTGTCGCTCGGCGCCGGCCCGCTCACCATCATCCGCCGCATCGTACTGCCGCAGATCATGCCGGGCGTGCTGTCGGGCGCGATCATCGTGTTCTCGCTCTCGGCCAGCGCGTTTGCGACGCCCGCGATCATCGGCGGCCGCCGGCTCAAGGTCGCGGCGACGCTCGCCTATGACGAGTTTCTCAACACGCTGAACTGGCCGCTCGGTGCTGCGGTCGCGGTCGCTGCTGCTGGTGGCGCTGGTGCTGATCGTCGTCGGCAGCAACGCGCTGATCGAGCGCCGCTATGCCGAGGTGTTCCGATGAGGACCGAACGGCCCGCTCGCGCTGATCTTCCACGCGATCTTCGTCGTCGTCATGCTGGCGCCGATCGTGGTGGTCTGCCTCGTCGCTTTCACGCCCGAGGGCTATTCTGTCGCTGCCGACCAACGGCTTCTCGCTGCGCTGGTTCAGGGCGATCGCGAACTATCCCGAGTTCGTCCATGCCTTCTGGGTCAGTCTTGGCCTCGGCGCGCTGTCCTCCTTCGTGGCGCTGCTGTTCGCGGTGCCGGCAGCGCTCGCGATTGCGCGCTATCGTTTCCGCGGCCGCGATGCGCTCGCGGCGCTGTTCCTGTCGCCGCTGATGATCCCGCATGTCGTGCTCGGCATCGCCTTCCTGCGCTTCTTCACCGCGATCGGCATCGGCGGCAGTTTCGCCGGCGCTGCTCGTCGCGCATGTCGTCGTCGTGTTTCCGTTCGCGCTGCGTCTGACGCTGGCCGCGGCAACCGGCATGGACCGCTCGGTCGAGATGGCCGCGGTCTCGCTCGGCGCCGGCGGCTGGACCCTGTTCCGCCGCGTAACCTTGCCGCTGATCCTGCCCGGCGTCATCAGCGGCTGGGCGCTCGCCTTCATCCAGTCCTTCGACGATCTGACCATGACCGTCTTTCTCGCGGCGCCCGGCACCGAGACGCTGCCGGTTCGCATGTTCCTCTATGTCCAGGACAACATCGATCCGCTGGTGACTTCGGTCTCGGCCTGCGTGATCGCGATCACCATGACCGCCCTGATTCTGCTCGACCGCTTCTACGGGCTCGACCGCGTGCTGGTCGGCAAGGGCGATCCGGGACGTTAGGAGAACTGATGTCAAAGGATTATGACGTCGCGGTCGTCGGCGGCGGCCTGCTCGGCTCCGCCATTGCCTGGGGGCTCGGCCGGCTCGGCAAGAAGGTGGTCGTGCTCGACGAAGGCGACATCACCAAGCGCGCCTCGCGCGCGAATTTTGCGCTGGTCTGGGTGCAGAGCAAGGGCCTCGGCATGCCCGCCTATACCGTCTGGACGGTGCAGGCGTCCGAAGCCTGGGGCAGGCTCGCCGCCGCAGTTGAAAGCACCAGACCGGGCTTGAGGTCGCCCTGCAACAGAATGGCGGCTTTCACCTGACGCTCGGCGAGGACGAGTTCGGCCAGCGCACCGCAGCTGGTCACGCGCATGCACAATCAGACGGGCGCGGCCGACTACAAGATGGAGATGCTGTCGGCGTCCGAGGTGAAGAAGGTGCTGCCGCTGATCGGCCCCGAGGTCTCCGGCGGCAGCTATCTGTCCGCTCGACGGCCACGTCAATTCGCTGCGCACCTTTCGCGCCTTCCACACCGGACTTCAAGACGTTCGGCGTCGATTATTTTCCGGAGCGGCCGGTCTCGGCGATCGCACGGAGCGGCGGCGAATTCCGACTTGACGACGCGAGCAGGGCGAGATTCGCGCCGCCAAGGTCGTGCTCGCCGCCGGCAATGCCAACCAGACGCTTGCGCCGATGGTCGGCCTCTCGGCGCCGATGGGGCCGACCCGCGGCCAGATCGTGGTGACCGAGCGCACCATGCCGTTCCTGCCGCATCCGCTGACCACGATACGCCAGACCGACGAGGGCACGGTGATGATCGGCGACAGCAAGGAAGAGCAGCTCGACGATCGCCGCTGAAGCATTCGGTCAGCGCCGTGATGGCGGATCGGGCGCAGCGCACGTTTCCGCATCTGGCGCGTCTCAACGTGGTCGGACCTGGTCCGGCATCCGCGTCATGCCGCAGGATGGCTTTCCGATCTACGACCAGTCGGAGACGCATCCCGGCGCCTTCGTCGCCTGCTGTCATTCCGGCGTGACGCTCGCTTCCAACCACGCCTTCGAGATTGCGCGCATGGTGGCGGCGGGCGCGCTCGAACCGGAGCTGGTCGGCGCGTTCTCGGCCCGCCGCTTCGACGCGAGGCCTGCGAACAACAGCGGTTACTAGAGATCGACAAGGAGCCAAGAGGCATCCCATGTTCAAACGATCCGAACAGGACAACGACCAGCGGTGCGGATTTTCGTGGACGGCGCCGCCGTCGCGGCACGCCAGGGCGACATCGTTTCGGCCGCGCTGCTGGTCTCCGGCCGTGACGTGCGCCGCGCCACCGCGGTGAGCGGCGCGCCGCGCCTGCCCTATTGCATGATGGGCGTGTGCTTCGATTGCCTCGTCACCATCGATGGCGTCGGCAATCGCCAGGGCTGCCTGGTGCCGGTCGCCGAGGGCATGCAGATCGAAATTCAAAAGGGCAAGCGGGAGATCGGCCGATGAACGTGGCTCCCAAGCGCGAGAGACTACGATGTCGTGGTGATCGGGGCAGGGCCCGCCGGCCTCGCCGCCGCTGCGACCGTCGGCCGAAGCCGGCCTCTCGACGCTGCTGCTCGACGAGAATGTCGGTCCCGGCGGCCAGGTGCTGGCGCGCCATCGCCTCGACACCGGTGACGCGAACGCGACCGCTCGGCGCCGATTATTGGGTCGGCGCCGATCTCGTGCAGCCGTGCGACGCGAGCGGCGCCGAGATCATCCAGCGTGCGACCGTCTGGAGCCTCGACCGCAATCTCGAGATCGCCTGTCGGTCGGCGGCGCGTCGTCCTTCGTCAAGGCGCGAGCGCGTCATCCTCGCGACCGGCGCGCTGGAGCGGCCGTTTCCGATTCCGGGCTGGACGCTTGCCGGGCGTGATGACCGCAGGCGCCGCGCAGACGATGCTGAAATCATCGGCTCTCGTGCCTGATGGCCGCGACGGTCATCGCGGGGCAGGGGCCGCTGCTCTGGCTGCTCGCCGCGCAGATCTTGCGCCTCGGCGGCCGCATCGACCGCATCCTCGACACCACCGAGCGCAAAAATTATTTCGCCGCGCTGCCTCACGCTTTCGCCTTTCTGACCTCGCCCTATTTCGCCAAGGGGCTTGCCCTGATGCGCGAGGTGAAGGCGAAGGTGCCGGTCGTCTCCGGCGTCAGCGAACTTGCGGCGGCTGGCGATGGTCAGCTCGCAACCGTAACCTATGTCGTCGGCGGCAAGCGCGAGACGATCCCGAGCGGATCTGCTGCTGCTGCATCAGGGCGTCGTGCCCAACGTCAATCTGGCGATGGCGGCCGGGATCGAGCATCGCTGGGACGATTTGCAATTGTGCTGGTCGCCCGTGCTCGATCACGAGCGGCAATTCGTCGGTCGCAGGCATCGCGATCGCCGGCGACGGCGCCGGCATCGGCGGCGCGAATGCCGCCGTGGTCCGCGGCCGCATCGCGGCGCGCGCTGCGGTCGAGATGTTGGCGCCTGCGGTTGCCGCAAAGCTTGCACCGATGGCGACCTTCAGCGCCGATCTCGGCCAAGGCCGAGCGCGGCCGCGTCTTCCTCGATACGCTGTTCCGTCCGGCGCCGCAGTTTCGCATTCCCTCCGGCGACACCATCGTCTGCCGCTGCGAGGAGGTTACGGCAAAGGACGTTCTCGATGCGGTTGCGATCGGCGCGACCGGTCCGAACCAGCTCAAGGCCTATCGTCGCACCGGCATGGGTCCGTGCCAGGGCCGGCTCTGCGGCCTCACCGTCACCGAGCTGATGGCGCAGGCGCGTGGCAAGACTCCCGCAGGAGATCGGCTATTATCGTCTCCGCGCACCGGTGAAGCCGATCACGCTGGCCGAGCTTGCGTCGGTGCCGAAGAGCGGAAGCCGACATCAAGGCCGTGGTGCGCGGATGACGAAGCGCGTGGATGCGATCGTCGTGGGTGGCGGCATCCACGGATGCTCGACCGCGCTTCATCTGTGCCTCGCCGGCATGAAGCCGGTGCTGATCGAGAAGGACTACGCCGGCCGCCACGCCTCCGGCGTGAATGCCGGCGGCGTTCGCCAACTCGCAAGGCATATTCCCGAGATCCCGCTCTCGATCCGCTCGATGGGAATTTGGGAGCGGATCGAACGATCTGCTCGACGACGACCTGCGGCTTCGAAAGCCACGGCCAGGTGCTGGTCGCCGAGAACGATGCCGAATTCGATGTCTGTCGCGCCCGCGTCGCCGAGCTGAACGCGCTCGGCTTCACCCACGAGGAACTGATCGATGCGGCCGGAGCTGCGGCGGCTCGTGCCGGCGGTGGCCGAGAGCTGCCCCGGCGGGGTAGTGTCGCGGCGCGACGGCGCAGCCGATCCGGCGCAGAACGACGACGGCCTTCCGTCGCAAGGCAGAAGCGCTCGGCGCGACCGTCGCGAAGGCGTGGCGGCGACCAACATTCGAAAGCAGCGACGGGCTCTGGCACGTCGATGTCGGTACCGACACCTATGCGGCACCGGTGCTCGTCAACGCCGCCGGCGCCTGGGCCGGCCGGATCGCCGCCGCACTTGGCGAGCCGGTGCCGGTCGAGACCGTGGCGCCGATGCTGATGATCACGTCGCGCGTGCCGCATTTCATCGATCCGGTGGTGATTCTGCGCGGCCGCAAACTCTCCTTCAAGCAATTCGCCAACGGCACCGTGCTGATCGGCGGCGGTCATCTGGCGACGCCCGATCAGGACCGCAACGAGACGGTGCTGGACTGGCGCAGCCTCGCCATCAGTGCGCGCACGGTGTTCGAACTGTTCCCGGTGATGCGCAGCGCCACCATCGTGCGCGCCTGGGCCGGCATCGAGGCCAAGACAAAAGACGATCTGCCGGTGTTCGGTCCGAGCGCCGCCACGCCGGGCTCTATCACCAGTTCGGCTTTTCGCTGCATGGCTTCCAGCTCGGCCCCGGCGCCGGCGCCGTGATGACGGAGCTGATCGTCAACGGCGGCACCCAGACGCGGATCGGCGATCTCGGCATCGACCGCTTCAATCGTTTCACACCCAAGCACCTAGATGAGGACATCATGAACATCACCCGCAATATCCGCACGCCCGATCATGCACCGCGCCGTCGAAGCCAACGGCTTTGTCTTCGTCGGCGGCACCATCGCCGACGATACCACGCGTCTCGATGGGCGAGCAGACCCGCAATATCCTCGGCAAGATTGCCGGTTATCTGAAGGAGGCCGGAACGGACAAGTCCCGCGTCGTCAGCGCCTCGATCTTCGTCACGGATCTGTCGAAGAAAAAGGAGATGGATGCGGCCTGGACCGAATTCTTCGGCGACAATCTGCCGTCGCGCGCAACGGTCGGCGTCGCCGATCTCGGCGGCGGCGCCTTGATCGAGGTCGTGGTGACCGCGCTCAAGGGTTGAGCACGCTGACCGCCTAATATTTGGCGTCCTCCAGGCCGCAAAAGGGATCAACGGGGCTGTTCCGGTTCCAGGGATGACGCCCCATCAACAGATCGACGACGGCGGCCTGCATTTCCTCGATCGTGCAATAGGCGTTGATGTAGGTCGGCACCCGCGGTGCGTCGTAGAGGTGGAAGGGATAGCCGAAGGAAATCATGGCGGTCGGGATGTCGTGCCAATAGCGCCGCATGGCGCCGACGAAGTCGCCGCCGATCCGCGCCCAGTCCAGGAAAACGCGCCCTCTTGTCAGCAGGGTTTCCTCGCCGAGCAGGTACAGCACGAGATCGAAACTGCCAGGATCGACGACGGGCTGCTGCGTGTGAACCGTCACTTCAAAACCTTCTGCGGTCAGCATGTCCGGCAGCTTGAACGCGAACGGCTCGCTGTGCAGCGGGCTGATGATGCCTCCCGATATCACCAGCACGCGCTTGTGCCGCTGCCGGGCTGATCGGCAGCAGCCTCTGCGTGTCCTTGACCAAAGTCGGCGCCCGCCGCAGCGCCGCGTCGGCAATGGCCTTGTCCGAGGCGCGCGCGATCGCCCCTCGCGGCCGGGCAGATTGCCGTGTCGTGCAGCCCCAGGGCGGCCTTCAGCGCAAGGACGCGCAACACGGCGTCTTCGAAACGCTCGGCGGAGATGCGGCCGTCCTCGACCGCCGCCTGCACCTCGGCCAGATCCGCCTCCGGCGCCCGCGTGAACAGGATCATGTCGCATCCACCGGCGATCATCTGCCATTTGGCGGAGCGCGCACCGCACCAGGAGGTGACGCCGGCCATCTCGCTGGCGTCGGAAACGATCAGGCCGTTGAACCCGAGCTGCCGGCGAAGCAGCTCGATATTGAGAAGCCCGCTCAGCGACGCCGGACGGAAGGCTTCGACGCCGGCATCAGATAGCTGGCTCCTGATGAATGCCGGCAAGGCAATATGCGCCGACATGATGGAGAGAACGCCGGCGTCGATCGCGGCGCGGTAGAGCTTGCCGAACGTCGCGTTCCACTCCGCCATCGAAAGCGGATTGATCGTCGTCACCAGATGCTGATCGCGATCGTCATAGCCTTCGCCGGGCCAGTGCTTGGCGGTCGCCGCAATCCCGTGCCGTTGCAGGGTCTCGATGTGGCAAACCGCATGGCGGCTAATGGTTTCGACGTCGGAACCGAAGCTGCGTGTAGAGGCGATCGAGCTGCGGAAGGCCTGATTGATGTCGACGACCGGCGTGAACGACCAGTTCACGCCGACGAAAGCCGCTTCCTCGGCGATGATGCGCGAGATGTCGGCGGTCACCTTTGGGTCGTCGATGGCCGCCAGCGCGATCGGGTTGGGCAGTTGCGTGCCGAACGGCAGGCTCATGCGCGAGCCCTCGAAATCGGCGCTGACGAGCAGGGGAACCGCGGCAGCGGTTTGCGCCGCTGCTATCCGGGCGCGCTCGGCCTCGCCGTCGGGGCTGAAGTAGCGCGTAATCCCTCCGGGCCGCAGGCGCTCCAGCGTTTCGAGTTCTGCGGGGTCGTTGCCGCGCGACAGAAAGATGAAGAGCTGGGCCACCTTGTCGGCCAGGCCAAGGCCGCGACAGGTGTCTTCAACCCAGGCGACCGCGCTTTGATCGAGATTGAAGGGGGCCCTGGAGAGAAAGCTCGTGTTCATGTGGCGGGACCTCTTTCTCGTGACGACCTGGCGTGGGCCGATAACCCATCCCGGAATGGCGCAAAAACGCGCTTCCTGGAACTAAAAACTAAATTGATGAGGTGCGCACATCAAATAATCAGTTGCGCACCTCAAAATTCTGGGACAGTCTCCCGATAACCGCTGGATCAGGGCGGACGGGAGGATGTCATGGGATTTCTGAAAAGGCTGTTGCTCGCCGCTGCGGGGCTGACCCTTGCCATCGGGGGTGCCGCTGCCGATACCACCGTGAAATGGCTCCATATCGAGGTCAATCCGGCCCAGGTGAAGATCTGGGAAGAGGTGGCCCGCGCCTATGAAGCGGCGCATCCCGGCGTCAAGGTCGAGATGCAGTTCCTCGAGAACGAGGCCTACAAGGCCAAGCTGCCGACCATCCTGCAATCGAAGGACCGGCCACACATTATCTATAGCTGGGCTGGCGGCGTGCTGAAGGCGCAGGTCGAAGCCGGCGTTCTCGAAGACATCACCGATTCGGTGAAGGGCTACAGCGACACGATCGCGCCGGCGGCGCTCGCCGCCTTCAGCCAGAACGGCCGCGTCTTTGGACTTCCGATTTCGCTGTCGCAGGTCGGCTTTCTCTACAACAAGGAATTGATGGCCAAGGGCAATGTCGACGCCAGCAAGATCAAGACATGGGACGATCTGCTCGCGGCGGTGAAGACGCTGAAGACCGCCGGCGTCACGCCGATCGTGGTCGGCGGCGCCGACAAATGGCCGCTGCATTTCTACTGGACGCATCTTGCGGTGCGGGTCGGCGGCAAGGCCGGATTCGAGGCGGCGTTGCGCGGCGAGAACGGCGGCTTCGAGGGCGAGCCGTTCCAGAAGTCCGGCGTGCTGTTCAAGCAGCTGGTCGACCTGCAGCCGTTCCAGAACGGTTTCCTCGGCTTCAAGAACCCGCAAGCCGTCGGCTATTTCGGCGACGGCAAGGCTGCGATGATCCTCGCCATCTCGTCCTTCTATCACACCCAGCGCGCGCTCGCCGCCGACAAGGTCGGGCTCAGCGACGACAAGCTCGGCTGGGTCGATTTTCCGGTCGTGCCCGGCGGCAAGGGTGAGCCGTCGGATACGCTCGGCGGCATCACCGGCTGGCTCGTCACCAAGGGGGCGCCCAAGGAAGCCACTGACTTCCTCAAGTTCTTCATCTCGAAGGACGTGCAGACGCGGCTTGCCGGCGGCAACTTCATCGTTCCCGTCGTCAAGGGCGGCGAGGCCGGCCTCAGCAGCGCCTTCATGAAGCAGATTGCCGACAACCTGGCGAAGTCGAAATATCACCAGAACTTCTACGACCAGAGCCTCGGACCGTCGGTCGGGCGCGTCGTCAATGACGTCACGGCGGAAATCGCCGGTGGCAGCATGACGCCGCAGGCGGCCGCGACCGCGATCCAGGCAGCGTGGAAGCAGGGCAATTGACGCTGCCCGGACCGGCACAGGCGGCGGATTCGCGATCCATCGGATCGGCGACATCGCCCGGGTGGGCGATGTCGCTCCGCGGTGCCAATGGCGATGGCCGGCTCACAGCGCTGGTGCTGTTCCTGCCGCCGGCGCTGCTGCTGTTCACGCTGTTCGTGGTGTTGCCGATCGGCGAGGCCGCCTGGTATTCCGGCTTCAACTGGAACGGTTTCGGCAGGCCGACCAACTGGATCGGCTTCGACAATTACCGCTTCGTGCTGGAAACGCGGGCGTTCTGGCTGGCGCTGCGCAACAACGGCCTGATCATCGTCGTCTCGCTGGTGATCCAGCTGCCGCTGGCGTTGGCGCTGGCACTTGATTCTCGCCGAGAAGTTTCGCGGCGCGGTCGCGCTGCGCATGCTGTTCTTCCTGCCCTACATCCTGGCCGAAATCGCCACCGGCCTGATCTTCAGCTTCGTCTATGACGGCGACTACGGCCTCGTCGCCTCGATCTGGCGTTTCTTCGGCGCCGAGGCGCCGCATCTGCTCGCGAGCACCCAGACGGCGATGCTGGCGGTGCTGATCGTGATCGTCTGGAAATATTTCGGCTTCCACATGATGCTGTTCATCGCCGCACTGCAGGGCATGGACCGCAATCTGGTCGAGGCGGCGCGGATCGACGGCGCGACGCGGTCGCAGGTGCTGCGCTACGTCGTCATTCCCCTGCTTTACCCGACGATCCGGCTGTCGGTGTTCTTTGCCATCGTCGGCTCGCTGCAATTGTTCGACCTGGTCATGCCGCTGACGCGCGGGGGACCGGCGGATTCGTCGAACACGCATGGTGAGCGTTCCTCTACAACAACGGCATCTCGCGCATGCGGGTCGGCTATGGCAGCGCCATCGGCGTCATCCTGTTCTTGATCTGCGTCACCTTCGCCTTCACCTACAAACGATGGTTCATGCGCGATGAATGACGCCGAGACCATCAAGCCGCCGTTCGACCCGGCCGTGCTCTACAAGGCGCTGTTTCTCGCCATCATGGCGACGTTCGTGCTGGTGCCGCTGCTCGCGACCGTGCTCGGCGGCTTCAAGTCGCTCGGCGAGTTGCGGGTCAATCCGTTCGGCTGGCCGCAGCACTGGGAATGGTCGAACTATGGCGACATCCTGGTCTCGAAACGTTACTGGCAATTGCTGCGCAATTCGCTCGTGATCTCGACGCTGACGGTGACGCTGACCCTGATCGTGGCGTCGATGGCGGCGTTCACCTTCGCCCATATCAAGTTCTACGGCAGCTCGATGCTGCTGAGCTATTTGACGCTCGGGCCTGTTGTTCCCGGCCGCGACCGCCGTGCTGCCGCTGTTCATCAAGGTGCGCGATCTCGGACTGCTCGACACCTATTTCGGCGTCGCGCTGCCGCAGGTGGCGTTCAGCCTCGCGATGAGCATTCTGCTGCTGCGGCGTTTCTTCAAGGACCTGCCGCCATGAACTGCTGGAAGCCGCTCTGGTCGATGGCTGCAGCTATATCGAACTTCTTCCGCTACGTGACGCTGCCGCTGTCGCGGCCGATTCTCGCGACCGTCGGCACCATCGCGTTCGTCAACAGCTGGAATGCCTATCTGCTGCCGCTGGTGATGCTGAACACCGACGACCTCTATCCCTGGCCGCTCGGCATCATGGTCTATCAGGGCGAATATTCGTCGGAATGGCACCTGATCCTGGCCTTCGTCACGCTGACGATCCTGCCGACCATCATCCTGTTCCTGTTCGCGCAGAAGCACATCGTCGCCGGCCTCACGGCGGGCGCGGTCAAGGGCTGAGCGGCTCAATCGAACAAGCATCGAAAAGTTACGGAGAAACAAGAATGCGAAAAGTTGGCATCGGAGTCATCGGCTGCGGCGTCATCAGCAAGGCCTATCTGAAGGCGGCGAAGCGCTTTCCAATCCTCGAGCTCAGGGCGGTCGCCGACATGCGCAGCGAGGCCGCCGAGCCGCGCGGCGCCGAGTTCGGCGTGCCGGGCATGCGCGTCGACCAGATGCTCAAGCGCGACGACATCGAGATCGTGGTCAATCTGACGGTGCCGCTCGCCCATACCGACGTCAGCCTCGCGGTGCTCAACGCCGGCAAGCACGTGCATTCGGAAAAGCCGCTCGGCGTCAACCTGGTCGAGGCCGCAAGGTGATGGATCTCGCGGCGCAGAAGAATCTGCGCGTCGGCTGCGCGCCGGACACGTTCCTCGGCGGCGGTCACCAGACCGCGCGCAAGCTGATCGACGACGGCGCGATCGGCACGCCGGTCGCCGGCAGCGCCTTCTTCATGTGCCCCGGCCACGAGCGCTGGCATCCGGCGCCGGGCTTCTATTATCTGCGCGGCGGCGGGCCGATGCTCGACATGGGCCCGTATTACATCACCGACCTCGTGCAGTTGCTCGGTCCCGTCGCCAGCGTGATGGGCTCGACAGCCCGGCCGAAATCCGAGCGGCTGGTGACCAGCGAGCCGATGAACGGCACCCTGATTCCGGTCGAGGTCGCCACCCATGTCGCCGGCACGCTGGAATTCGAGAGCGGCGCGGTGGTCTCGATCGCGATGAGTTTCGACGTGCCGAAGCACCGCCACGCGCCGATCGAGATCTACGGCGACAAGGGCAGCCATGCTGGTGCCCGACCCGAACCGGTTCGGCGGCGAGGTGCAGGTGGCGAAGACCGGCGGCGAGTGGGAGGCGATGCCGCTCACCCACGGCCATGTCGAAGGCGAGTTCCGCTCGATCGGCGTCGCCGACATGGCAACCGCCATCGTCGACCAACCGGCCGCACCGCGCCAGCGGCGCGCTCGCGTTCCATGTGCTGGAGGTGATGGAAGCGTTCCAGACCTCCGCCGACGAAGGTCGGCGCGTCAAAATCGAGAACCGCGTCGAGCGGCCGGCGATGATGCCGGCGGGACGCGAAACCGGACAGATCGACTAGAGGGATAACGACAATGCGCAAGGCGATGATTGTATGGGGCGGCTGGCCGGGTCACGATCCGGATCTCTGTGCCTCGATGATACGGGGCTGGCTGAAAGAAGAAGGGTTCGAGGTCCGGATCGAGACCGAGACGGCGGCGTTCGCTCGATCCCGCGATCCACGATCTGTCGCTGATCATTCCGATCTACACCATGTCGAAGATCGAGAAGCCGGAAGCGCTCAATCTGTGCGCCGCGGTGCAAGAGCGGCGTCGGGCTCGCCGGCCATCACGGCGGCATGGGCGATGCGTTCCGCGATTCCGTCGACTATCAGTTCCTGTGCGGCGGCCAGTGGGTCGCGCATCCCGGC
The DNA here is from genome assembly GCA_963802535.1 of uncultured Alphaproteobacteria bacterium. Classification (GTDB taxonomy): domain Bacteria; phylum Pseudomonadota; class Alphaproteobacteria; order Rhizobiales; family Xanthobacteraceae; genus Bradyrhizobium. The sequence continues at coordinate 299,987 of CAWDJI010000007.1, forward strand.
AACATCATCGACTACAAGGTCGATCGTGACCAGGCCGGACGATCCGATCATGCAGGGCATCGAAAAGCTTCGAGCACCGCTCCGAGCAGTATTACATGCATGTCGATCCCGCCAACGAGGTGCTGGCGACCACGACCTTCACCGGCGAGCACGCGCCCTGGATCGACGGCGTCGTGATGCCGGTGGTCTGGAAGAAGCGCTTCGGCCAGGGCCGGGTGTTCTACTCCTCGCTCGGCCACCGCGCCTACGAACTCGACGTGCCGGAGATCAGGACGATCATGACCCGCGGCATGCTCTGGGCGGCGCGCTGATGGCATGACGGCGAAACCGGTCCGGCGGCGCGCGCGACACTCGAAGACGTCGCGCGCGACGGCCGGGGTTTCGCTGGCGACCGTCGACCGCGTGGTCAACCGGCGCGAGGGCGTGCGCGAGAAGACCATCGCGCGGGTCGAGGCGGCGGTGGCGAAGCTCGGTTACCGCGCCGATCCCGCGGCGACGCGGCTTGCGCGCAACCAGAGTTTCCGCTTCGCCTTCATTCTGCCGACCGGCAGCAACAGTTTCATGATCGAACCTGACCGAACAGGTCGGAGCGCACGGCGGACTGGCTGGCCGGCCAGCGCGCCTTCATCGACATCCTGCATGTCGACGTGTTCGATCCGGACGCGCTGGCCGGCGGCGCTGGAGCAGCTCTCGCCGGCCTATCACGGCGTCGCTACCGTCGCGCTCGACCATGCCCGGGTACGGGCCGCGATCGACGATCTCGCCGCGCGCGGCGTCGCTGTGGTGACGCTGGTGTCGGACGCGCCGAACTGCGCGCCGCATGCATTATGTCGGCATCGACAATCCCGCCGCCGGCCGCACCGCGGCGACGCTGATGGGCCGCTTCCTGTCGGGGCGCAAGGGGCACGGTCGGCGTGATCGTCGGATCGATTGTCGCTGCGCGATCACGCCGAACGCCAGTTCGGATTCCATCAGATCCTGACCAGCGAATATCCCGATCTTGCGGTGCTGCCCGCGCTGCGAAGGGCGCGACGACAGCGAGCGCACCCGGGTGCTGACCGCCGCACTGCTGAAGCGGCATCCCGATCTGCTCGGCATCTATAGTGCCGGCGCCGGCAACCGGGGCATCGCCGCGGCGCTGGAGGACGCCGGCCGCGTCCCGCGATATCGTCTGGATCGCCCACGAACTGACGCCGCACACCCGCCGCTTCCTGGTGCACGGCACGATCGACGCCATCATCAATCAGGATCGCCGGCCACGAAGCGCGGTCCGCGGCGCGCATCCTGCTGGCGCATTGCCTGGCCGAACCGATCATGCCGGACCAGGAGCGCATCCGCATCGACATTTTTCTGCGCGACAATCTGCCGTAAGAGAGGCAGGGGCGACGCGATCGATACGACGCAGACGCCACGCAAGTTCCAATTCGATATACACCCGGCTGCCAAGCGGCTAACAAAGGAGGCGAAAGCCCCGTTGGGCTGGGGGCGTTCAAATGAAACGGCGCGCTTTTCTGGGTCTCGTCGGAGGCGCGATTGTTTGGCCTTTGCCGGCCGCCGCGCAGCAGAAGCGGAAATGGCGGATCGGTTTTCTGCATCCGGGCCAATCGACACTTGTGTTGAACCGAATAACCGCGTTGCGGGAAGGCCTCGGCAAAGCCGGTTTTCCAGAAGATGTCGAAATCCTGCCCCGCATTGCCGATGACAGACCCGATCAACTTCCGGCCATGGCGGCGGACCTCGTCAAAGAGGGCGTTCATGCCATATGCGCTGTCGCTCCTCTGGCCGTCAGGGCCGCGCGCGCGTCTACGCAATCCGTTCCGATCATCGCTTTGGATTTGGAGTCCGATCCCGTTGCAAACGGGTGGGCAGCCAGCCTTGCTCATCCAGGGGGCAACACCACCGGTATCTTCCTGGACTTGCCAAACTTCAGCGCGAAATCATTGCAGATGCTGCGTGAAGTCGTTCCGAACGCGGCCAGGATAGGCGTTCTCTGGTATCCGGCCAGCGGCACGCTCCAGTTGGATGCGGCACGGCAGGCCGCGACCGCTTTGTCGGTCGAATTACAGGTCTTCAAGGTCGATAAAGTCGCGGACTTCGAAGCCGCGTTTCGCGAAATGGCACAATCGCATATTTCCGGTTTGTTGATGTTGTCCGCACCCGTGTTCTCGGGAAATCCAAAATTACTGGGTGATCTTGCGATCCTCAACCGCATTCCTACGATCAACATTTTCCCGGATTTCGCGCAAAATGGCGGCCTGATCGGCTATGGACGGAGCTCCAAAGTCTTTTCGTTCAAGCGGGAATTCTGATCGGCAAGGTCATGGGCGGTGCTGTTATCTCGGACCTGCCCGTCGAACGACCGACTCGCTTCAGATTGATCGCGAACCTCAAGACCGCGCGCGCGATCGGAGTGACGGTGCCCACGACGATATTGCTGCTTGCCGACGAAGTCATCGAGTAGCGCGGTACTTCCGATCACACATTTCGGAACTGCAGACGTCTCCGACGGATGTCCGATCATCGATCGGGACTGCGGTTGCAAACGCAGCAAGGTACGACTACGCTTCATTTCCGGTACGCCCTAACGGTCCTTGCCTGCAAATTCATGCCAAAATTCCTTCGCATCGGAATCCATCAGTCGAATGTCTCCGGATACACGTCAAAGGCGTGGTGTGTTCGACGGGTCGGCTCGGCGGTGTTCCTGAAGTGGGGCGCGGTGGAGGTCCAGGGCGCCGGAGACAAGCGAAAGGTCTATTGGACGCTTCCCCACGGGAGAAAACAGTTCGTTGCGGCACCGCGCAGCGCGCCCAGGACTATGCCAAAGCCGCGATCGCGAAGCGACGCAACCATCGCTATCAACCGCTGACGGGACCGATCGCGAACCAGCGCCGATCCGCGCGCCGTGATCCCGAACCGAAACAAGCGCTCGCCACGATCCTCTTTGTCGATATCGTCGGCTCCACCGCAAAAGCGGCGCGGCTCGGCGATGCCCGCTGGACGACGGTGATGGGTCTCTATTACGCCGCCGTCCGCAAGGAGCTGAAGGCCCTGCGCGGCAAGGAAGTCGTGACGACGGGGGACGGCCTGCTGGCGACGTTCAGGGCGCCCGATGCCGGGGTACGTTGCGCGGGCAAAATCCACGAGGCCGTGCGTACCTGGGGTTGCAGATCAGGGTGGGGCTGCATGCGGGCGAATTCAAGGTCAGCGGCGGCGAGGTGATCGGTCTCGCGTTTCACATCGGCGCGCGGGTCGCTGCGAAAGCGCGTGCCGGCGAAGTTCTGGTCTCGAGCGCGGTCAGGGATCAGATGTCGAAGTCCGCGATCGGCTTCAAGGATCGCGGCACCCACCAGCTCAAGGGCGTACCGGGGCGATGGCGGCTGTACCGGGTCGAGGGTTAGGCTCGTCGGCCGGGCGCTGCGTCAGGTGCTCCGTCGATGGCAGCGATCTGGGAGCGCGATGATGACGCCGTGCCGCTGATTTAGCCGACGTGTTAACGGTTCCGGCGTCGCCCGCTGGCATCGGACGGATCCCTGCATGGGCTGCTAACCAAGGAAAAAAAGTCATGAGCAAACTGCGTTTCGCCGCGATCGGCATCAATCACGCCCACATCTATGGCCAGGTCGATTGCCTGCTGCGCGCCGGCGCCGAGCTGGTCGGCTTTCATGCCCCCGAGGACGATCTGGCCAAGGCTTTCGCGGCGAAATATCCGCAGGCGCCGCGCGTGGCCGAGCGGGCGAGGTTGCTCGAGGACAAGACCATCGCGCTGATCCTTTCGTCCGGCATCCCCGCCGACCGCGCTCCACTCGGCGTCGAGGTGATGCGTCACGGCAAGGACTATATGAGTGACAAGCCGGGCATGACTTCGCTGGAGCAATTGGCCGAGGTGCGCCGGGTCCAGGCCGAGACCAGGCGGATCTATTCGGTCTGCTACTCCGAGCATTTCGAGACCCGCTCCACCGTGAAAGCCGGCGAACTGATTGCGGCCGGCGCCATCGGCAAGGTCATCAACACCGTAGGCCTCGGCCCGCACAAACTGAAAAATCTGCCGCGGCCCGAGTGGTTCTATTCGCGCGAGCGTACCGGCGGCGTATTGACCGACATCGCCTCGCATCAATGCGAACAGTTCCTGTTTTTCGCCGACGCGCTCGATGCCAGGGTCGTCAGCGCAACCGTCGCCAACCGCGCCAATCCGGACCGGCCGGAATTGCAGGATTTCGGCGAAATGCTGCTGCGGACCGGCGAAGTCACCGGCTACGTCCGCGTCGACTGGTTCACCCCCGACGGCCTGCCCAATTGGGGCGACGGCCGGATCACCATTCTGGGCACCGAGGGCTACATGGAGCTGCGCAAATATATCGACGTCGCAGGCCAGCCCGGCATCGACCATCTCATCATGGTCGACGCTAAGGGCATCCACCGGATCGACTGTTCCCAAGTCGAATTGCCCTATGGCCGCCAGCTCATCGCCGACGTGCTCAATCGCACCGAGACCGCTATACCGCAGGCGCGCTGCTTCAAGGCCATGGAGCTTGCGCTCACCGCGCAGGCGATGGCGGAGGGGAAGGGCGTAGGCATGTCGAAACGGAGGACGGTCGCCGTGATCGGCTGCGGCATCGGCCGCAGCCATATCGTCGAGGGGTATGCGCGCTTGCGCGATCAGTTCGATCTGCAGGTGATCTGCGACCTCAACCAGGAGCGCCTTGCCACCGTCGGCGATGAGTTCTCGGTGCCGCGCCGTACCACTGTTTTCGATATTCTTAGTTGGGGGCGAGCGCCGTAAAGCAAGGGATCACTGCCCCGTCAATTCATATTTGACTTCGCGGCGAAAGCGCTCCAGCGAGCCGTCCGCCTTCATCTGCTTCAGAACCGCGGCCAGGCGGCTCGCCAGCTCGGCATGCTTCTTGTGCAGATAGGGATGAAGCGCGATCGTATCGCCATACATCAACAGCGGACGAACCGCGGTGACATTTTTGAACTCAGGCAAATAGAGCGCGTTCAGTACGGCAGCGTCCAGCTCGCAATAGAAGTCGACACGTCCAGCCAACAACATTCGCAGTCCAAGCTCCGGCGTCGACACGCTGGACAGGCGTTCGCTTGGCAGCATCCCGGACAAGGAGTTCTGGCACTGCTCGACACCACGTCGGTAAATCCCGATCCAGTCTGTCGCGGCCAAATCTCCCAGGCGCGACAGGTTGAGCGCCGGATTGCTCACCCACAGCCCGAACATCACCTGATAAATCGGCTCTTCCACCCGCACCTGCTCAGGGTGCGCATCCGCGTAGCCAAAAACGCGCACGAACTGGCCATCGACAGCACCGGAGTCCGCCATCGTGGTCATGCGCAGCGTCGGCATCAGCGTCACCTCGAAGGGAACGCCGAGGCGCTTGAACGCCTCCTCATAGATCCGCCGCTGCCATTTGCCTTCGTAAGTGTTTTCCGGCTGGTTCGTGGCGATGACCAGGGGGTGTATTGGCTCCGACTGGAGGCGGACAGGCACCACGGCAAACAATGCGAGCAGAGCCGCGATCAGGAGGTGCTGCCCGCATTTGCGTGGACGGAATGGCATGGCCTGTCTTCGCAAAACGGGGGTCCCGGGTCCGACATTCGTCGCGAGCGCCTCGCGGATTTTCTGCGACAGATCCGATTTCGGTACGGCTTTCCAGGCAGGACGAGGCCGGAATTCAGGTGGCCCTCATGCACAATCTCGTCCGCATCGCCTGAAGTGTAAAGCACCGGTGCAATTGTAGGGATGTTTTAGCCTGTGATCGCGCTGAAGTGCCCGTCGGGCCGGGCCATGGCGACCCCAGAAATTGCACGATGATGACTCTGTGCCGCTGATTTGCCCGACGTGTCAACCGTCCCGGTGTCGCCTGCGGGTCCGCCACGGCTACGGTGCATGGGGTTGTTTTCGATGTTTTTGTTTGGGGCGCGACCGCTGTGTCGATTCGGGCACAGTCCGTCTACGCTTTCGCTGCGCTCAAGCTACGCCGGACACCACGCTTCGCCCTTAAAACATGGCCGTCGCCTCGCCGGCAGCGAGGCGGGGGGCGGTTGAAGCGCATCAATACTTCTCCCGCCTGTGCCGCGCTGATATCGGCATCCACGACCACATTACGATTTCGAAGAGAATCAAGGCCTGAAGCCCATGCGTTGTGCGCATTCACTGTACATGTTCATCCGCCGTACCGAGAGGCTCGCAAGTTTGCACCTTGCGCTAGATCAAGCCGCCCTGCGCCAATTTGAAACGAGAGATGTGGCCACTCATGTTGCAGCGCGCCAAGCGCATCAGCGTTTTCCAGGAATTTTGGGTACTGGTTTTATGCAAACAGGCCGCCTCGGTTGGCGGCCTGTTTTTAATCACCAGCGTGCCGGCCTAGCGTCGCCGAAAAATCACTGGCAGTTATACATGATGCCGTCGGCGCCCTTGATCGCGGTGCCAGGCGTGCAGCCAATGCCGTTGCGCGCCGCATAGTCGGGCCAGCCGGTATAGCTCGTCCACCCATAGCCGCTCCCGCTGCTCCAGGGCCCGCCATAGTAGTAGGCCCTCACGGCGTACCAGGGATAGCCGTCGGCGCCGACATAGACGGCTCTCGCGGCGTAACCCGACCTGATAAGGACCCGCACCTGTGCGTCCGCCTTGCTGATCGACAGCGACAAGCTGCCTTGCTTGGACCAGCCGAGGGAAAATGACGCCGCACACACGAAGGCCGAGGCTGCAATTGCGAACGTTCTCAAAGTCAGTTTCATGGTCTCTCTCCGTTACAGGTTCAATCCACGCTTGAAGACTGAGCCTCCGTAACCAGGCGAGTATTGCGATAAATCAATGCGACACGATGGCATACGGCTGATTGCAGGCACCGTCTTTCCGGTGCGCGCGGCTATCTGCGGGGGGCGTCGGCAAATGCATTTTCGATCACGTCCCCGATCGGTTGCCAGGTGCGGCCGTCGAACTGGACCAGCCGCATCTGCCTGATCGGGCGAAAATTGTCCGGACCTGTGTTGATTTTAATGCCGGGCAGGAGCACGGAGGGCTGGTAATCCCTGAGAGCCTTGGCCTGTTGCATCACGTTTTCGCGTGAGAGATCGTCGCCGCATTGCTTGAGCACCTGGGCCAGCGTCTCTGCCGCCGCGTAGCCGTAAAGCGCGGCACTGCTGCCTTTGTCACCCGTGGGATAGTATTGATCCATGAAGGACAGCCAATTCCTGATCGCCGGATCATCCTTCCATGCCGGATCGCTGGGGTCCTTCAAAAAGGAGGTCGAGATCACGCCGGTGGACTTCTCCACCCCGGCCGGCCCCAATGCCGTGCCGATCGAGGCGGACGCTTCGTTCAGAAGAAACACGGGGTGCCATTTGAGATCAGCCGCCAGACGGATCACCTGCGACGCTGTGGCGGGCGCGCCGGCAAAGACAAGAATTTCCGCGCCTGAGTGCTTCAGGATCGAGACATGCCCGTCGATATGCTCATCCGCAATATCAAAGGCGATGCCGACGATAATCATGCGCTTGAGGTCGCCGAGCCCTTCCTGAATCCCCTTGTAATGGTCGCGCCCGAACTGGTCGTCCTGCCAAAGCGCCACGATCTTGCGGTTCGGATAGAAAGCCTGGATGTAGTTGGCATAGATGCGTCCCTCGGCGCGGGACGAGGGTTGCCAGCCCATCGTCCAGGGAAATGCCTCGGGATTGCTCAATTCCTCATTGCCTGAGGCGACGAAGAGCTGGGGTATCTTCCTCTCATTGAGGAAGGCGCGTACGGCAAGGTTTCCCGGCGTTCCGAACGATCCAAACATCAATAGGACGTTGTCCTTCTCGACCAGGTCGCGCGTAAGCTCGAGCGCGGTGGTGGGATCAGAATTATCGTCATAGGAAATGAAGCGCACCTTGCGGCCATTGATACCGCCGCGCTCGTTGATCATATCGAAGTATGCCGCTTCGGCCTTTCCGATCGCAGCGAATTCCGCCAAGGGACCGGTATAGGGGTTGAGATTACCGATCCGGATTTCCTCATCGCCTGCGGTTTGATTGGCGCGCTTCGGCGACATCGCGCTCAACGACGTCAGCGCGACGATCAGGGCGAGCAGGAGCCGGACGGCGATATTCATGTCACGCCTCGAAGTGTCTGGCCGCTGGCGGTTTTGATCCGGTATTCAAGCAAACGATCTGTCGACGGCCTTGGTATCGTGCATTGGATCCCCCGATCGGCGCGCCCAGGCACCGTTTGCCGCGACGCCTCACTCAGCATTGACATAGGTCAACGGGTCATTGGCACTAGCGCGATGGGCGGTGAAGGAGTCAGCGCAGAGGCGCCTGTCCACCGGTCTCGATTGAGGCAGTTCGATCAGCATCATTTACCAATTGATCTGCGTCATGCCCCTGGATCGCAAACGCTTCATTTAACAGCGGTATATTGTTGGCTGGAGGGCGTTGTCGTGCCGATGTGTCAGTCGCCAAAGATCGATGAGGCTTTGCTTCGCACGTCGAATGTTCCGGCTAACGACAACCGCGCACCAATAAAAACAAGTATCAAGGTTCGACCGTCGGGTCGTCTCGGGACGACTTGCCAGACGCTTCTGGTCTTCTGCTGCGCTGCCGCGTTCCTACTGCTTTGAAAGCCGGTGGGCAGTCAATACCGCGCGCGAGCCATGCTATCGACCGCACGTCTTCGCTCGTTTGGCATGGCCCTTGGCGCAATCGGGTTGTCCGGAATAGGCGCCGCGAAAGCCCAGGATGCCGAGCCGCGATCGTATTCGAATACGCCGGTCGGGTTGAATTTCCTGATCGCCGGCGCGCTTTACTCCAAGGGCAAATTGGCATTTGACCCGGACTTGTCGCTGGCTGACGCCAATTTCCATTCCAAAACCGGACTGCTGGCCTACGTTCGATCGTTCGACTTCGCCGGCCAGTCGGCCAAATTCGATGTGATCGTGCCGGCGACCTCCTTCCTGGCTTGGGGCCTTGTCGATGGCCTGCCGCGGGAGCGAGCCATGGCGGGCCTGGGTGATCCGCGATTTCGCGTCTCGGTAAATCTCATCGGAGCTCCGGCGCTGTCAGCGAAGAACTTTGCAAACTATCGGCAGGATCTCATTGCGGGCGTCAGCCTTCAGGTCTCCGCGCCGCTTGGCTTGTATGACAGCAGTAAACTGCTCAACCTCGGCAACAATCGCTGGTCGTTCAAGCCAGAGTTCGGGATTTCAAAGGCCGTTGGCTCCTGGACATTCGAACTCGCTCCCAGCGTGACCATCTTCAGCGACAATATTGACTTCATCGGTGGCAACAATTTTGCACAGGCGCCGTTCTATGGCGTGCAGGGCCACATCCTCTACACGTTTCAGTCCGGCGCGTGGGTAGCCCTGGACGGGGTCTACTTCTCGGGCGGTCGCACCAGTCTGAACGGCGTGAAGAGCGACAACGAGCAGCGCAACACGCGGGCGGGCTTCACAGTTGCTTTGCCGATCGATCGTCAGAATTCGCTGAAACTATCCACCAGCACGGGCATAACGACGCGCACCGGCAGCGACTTCACGGCAATCGGCGTGGCGTGGCAGTATCGCTGGGGTGATGGATACTGACCGCCAGACGCTCGTTGCTCAGCCACCTCCGGCCAAAGGAAGCCTGATCCGGAACGACGCGCCGCCGTGGTCCCGATTTCTTGCGGATGTCACCCCGCTGTGCGCTTCAGTGATGGTGCGCGCGATCGACAGTCCGATGCCCATGCCGTCGGCTTTGCTGGTGAAGAACGGTTCAAAGATCTCCTTCAATTTGTCTTCCGCAATGCCTGATCCGCGATCCGACACGGATAGCTCGGCAAACCTATCGATGCGTGAAGTCCGGATGCTGATGATGCGATTTTCGTCGGGTGTGTCGGTCATCGCGTCGATCCCGTTCACCACGAGGTTCAGGATGACTTGTTGAAGCTGAATGCGATCGCCGAGGATCGGCAGTGTATTCTGCGTGATCAAGCTGGTTAGTTCGACCTTTCGTGCGACAGCCAGCGCTGAAAGAAATTCAACAGCTTCCCGCGCCACGTCGCTGAGGTCGAGAATTTTCAATTCGAATGGCGCCTTGGTCAGGAGGCTCCTCAATCTCCGGATGACTTCGCTGGCGCGGCGGTCATCTCGTACGATATCGCCGACGATCTCGTCCAGTTCCGCGATGTCAGGGTTGGGCGATTTCAGAATTGCCTGTGCGGTTTCGGCATTGGTCAGAATGGAGCCGAGCGGCTGGTTGATTTCGTGAGCGATCGAGGCGGTCAGTTCGCCGGCCGTGGAGAAGCGGTTAACTCGGGCCAGTTCCGCCATGCGCTGCCGAGCTTCTACTTCCGCCAAACGGCGCCGACGATGCTCGCGTAGCAGGATCGAGATAAGCCCGGCCTGTATCAGAACAATGGCGGTGATGAACGTGATTTGCCAGGAATACCGTTCCCACACTGCCGGCTCGCGGAAGTAAACGGTGCTTCCGGGTGGCAGATCGCTCTCGGCGATTCCCCAGCGCCGCAATTGCCGCCAGTCGTACATGGGCGCCGCCAATTCGACGAATGACGGCTTGATGTCGCCAACCCTTTCACCGTCAAGAATGCGAATGGCGACCTCTGCGGCCTTCTTGGTTTGACCGGCAACGACCTGCATCGGACCACCGACAATACCTTCTCCAAAAAAAGTCTCGTCGTGAAAGAAGATCGGCGCATTCGCTGCGCGATATAGCCGCGAGAACGCGCTGTTGCCTTCATGGGCCACTCCCGCCGCATCGACATTCAAGCCAATCCAGAAAATGGCGCTGTGTTGCGGAAGGTTGGCGGCGTCCTTGAGCATGTCTCCGAACGAAAGCTCGTTGTACCAGCGAAATTGCACGCGGTTAGCGAATTGCGCGGTCGACTTGGCTACTTCGTTCCGCCACCACGTTTCACTCGGCGAAGCGCCAACCACGATAGCAATCGTCGTCGTAAGGGGCAGCACGCGCAGGATATTTTCGAAGAACGCGACATCGTTGTTGGATGCTGCGACCACTGTGTCGTATTCGGTCAACCTGGCAAAGTCCACACGCCGGCGTTCTACCAGCGTGTAGATCATGGGCGTTGTCGCAAAAAGATCCTTGCGGTGCGCCTGCACGAAATTGGCGGCAGGCGCGCCAATGGCGACGATCAGATCGGGGGCCTGGTCAACATTGAGGCTTCGAAGATACTCGACAAACGGGGCGTCTGATTTGTCGCTGTTTCGCCGGGCATTCAACAGCGAGTGGTCTTGAAATTCCACGGATGTCCGCCGGCTCATCTCGGCGCGAAAGGCTTCCGAATAGTCAGTCCACGGCCTGAAGCGCAAGCCGAAGGAATGCAGCATCATTACCCGTTTGGGCTCGGGATCGGCCGCCTGAACCGGCGGTGATGTTCCAAGCAGGATTGCCGCGATCGCCCAACCGAGAGCGGCCAACGCCGAAATAGAGCGGAATGAAAGGGCTATTCGCGAGCGCATCGCCGATCTACCCCAGGGAACAAGTCCCTACCAAGAGCATCCTATTGGTTCGGGTGAACGATTGACAATACGCCCGCTCAAATCATGCGTGAGCGGTCGCCGGTATGGCCGCTTTGACCTCTGCCAAGGCTGCCTGCAAGGCGGCCTCCTTGGTGTGGTCGAGCGAAGTTTTCATGACGGTGCCGCCTTCGCCCCTCAAGCGCTCGAGAACCTTATCCGCCGTAACCTTGCGCACCAACACGAATAACGCAGCAGTTCCCGGCTGGATGGCCGCCGCCGTTTCCTTCATCCATTTGTCGTTGATGCCGATATCGGTCAGAGCCCCGCCGAGGCCGCCTGAGGCGGCGCCCATCGCAGCGCCGGCCAGTGGCATCAAAAAGATCAGGCCGATGAGTGTGCCCCAGAAGGTGCCGGACACCGCGCCTGCAGCGGTGGTGTTCAAGAGTTGGTTTAGCTTGATACGGCCCTGGATGTCTTTCACGGCGACGACCGCGTCGTCCAGTTCGATCAGGTATTCCCTCTGCATTGCGAACAACTTTCGGCGCACTTCCTCCGCCTTGGCTTCGGTTGGAAATGCGATCACTACGAGGGTACTCATATTGGATCCTTGTTCTTGATTGCTTCGTTCATCCCTTAATCCCCGGCTTGCAGTCGCCGCCAGGTGGCAAGGGCGTCTGCAAGCCTTGATCAGTGCTGTCGGCTGGTGCGGATCTCGGTCAATATTGCTGCGGGCAAACCACGTTGCCGTAACCGTCCTGATAGCAGCCATTATTGTAGCCGCCGTAGTAGCCATAGGCTCCGACCGCCGCGGCGCCGACCGCAGCCCCGTAGACGCCTCTGCGAACCGCAGTGCGCGCTATCGGGCGGCCATAATAGCCGCCGCGTCCCGCAACCGCGTATCCACGACCGGCAACGCCATAACGGCCGCCGCGGACGCCGACCGCTCCGCCACGGACCCCTACGGCGCCTCCATGAAAGCCTCCGCCACCCCGGTAGCCACCGCCACCGCCGCGGCGTGCGGATGCTTCATCCGGCACCAGGCTGGCGCCGACCAGAACGACTGCTGCCAGTGCAGCGAGAGCAATTCGAAACATGGCATTTCTCCTGTCCTGCTCGGACCCAACATGGCAGGCCCGCAACGATCCGCATCCCGGCACAGCCTTTCGGCGATGAGGAAAGGCAGGCTTGATCTGGATCAACGATCGGACCGTTTCGGAGATCATGATGACAGGCAGGTTGACGTCTCTGTGCCGAGAGAATCCTGCACAGGCCAGCGCGCCTTCGATGAGGCTGCTTCGCTCCAACCCCTCCTCAATGAGGGCGAGGCGGTCTCATCGGGGGCGCCAGCAACGTTCCATTCCTGAATCGCTTTGTCTTTTCATTCGAGAGACAACAATCATGGCTGAGATCAAAAAACTGTCCGTTGAAAAGGCGCTCGACAAACTCCGCGCCGGCGACGCAGAACAGTCGAAAGATGCGCGGTTCAACGACAAGATTGAAGTGCTCGGCGAAGAGATAAAGCGGATGCGAACGCAGCGGCTGCGCCTCGAACGGCAGCCGCGCAAACGTGATAGCGACAACCGCTGAAACGGTTACGCAGCAAACCGAGGACGCTCGAACGTTCGCACCACCCGGATGGGGACAGGCGCCCGCGTCAGCCGCTGGTGCCGGTACGCTTGAAAGCTTCCCAGGCTACCCGGTTCGCTCGGTCGAAGGCGGTGCGGGACTCCGTCAAGGCTGTCGTCAATGCCGTCCAGGATTGAGATCCCGCTGTTGCCACCTTCTCGAAGTTTGCTTCCGCAGCGGTCGCGCCGGCCCTCATCTGTTGCACAGCGGTTTCGATGGCGGCGCGCCGATCAGCGGCGAACGCTGCGGCTTCACTTTGCATCTTGTCGGCCGCCTGGCGCCACGCCTTCAACTGAGCCGCCGCGGCCCCCTCGAAGGTCGCCTTCCGCTGTTCCTGCATCTGACCGAATTCCTCGACGTATTTTTTCACGTCGGCCTGAAATGAGTTCCAATCGGCTTCGAGCCTGGCCTGCGCCTGCAGCCACACGGCCTCGCTCGCCCCGGCTTGCTGCTGCATTTCGCTCATGAATGCGTCACGCCGGGTGCGTAGATCGGCAATGATCTTTTCCGCTGCCGTACGCGCGCTCGCCGTGATCTGGGCGGACCTGCCTTCGAGGGAAACAAGGACAGCATCCATTTCGTCGATCCTTTCCCTAGCCCAATTGAGATAGAAATGCGTGCTGCTCGCCATGGCTGCCTCCTTTGCTGCATAGGCCGAAGCCATCGCGCTGGAGAGGGGTTGGCTGATTGATATAGATCAACCGCTCAAGGACACGGAGCGCATGGTTAAGCAGAACCATGGAGGTATCCATGAAGCAGAGCAGAACCAGGCGAGCCGGTTTGGCCGCCGCCGTTCTAGCCTACGGCATGATGGGATCGATTGATTGGCCAGGCGGCGGTACTTCCGAACAACTTCTTCGTGGAGACTTCACGCTTGCAGTCTCCACCGCCGCGGCCGGCGAGACACGTGGAGCGGTCCGTCGCGCGTCCTGCACGCTCGTCCGGTACTACGTCGCCAGATACACCGCGGCGACCGCCGAGGCGTGGGCCCGAAGCAAGGGCGCGACGGAAACGGAGATACAGGCCGCCAGGAACTGCATCGTGCCTCAGCTGACCGCGCTGGTCGGCCAGGTTACTGACTAGACCGGTTTTCGGAATCGCGGCCGAACGCGCCGGCCGCTGCGCGTGCCCATGGAGGTTGTTGTGAGCTATGTCCTGATTGTCGTCGGCTGGCTCGGCGGAGCCGTCAATGGCGCCGCCATAACGACCCAGGAATTTACCAGTGCGGAACGCTGCGAAGCCGCCCGGCTGGCGCTGGTTGAGGATGCCAAGGCGCGCGGGCTCGAGGACGCGCTGAGGCCGATCTGCCTGCAAAAGTGAAATACTGCGCAAGCCTGGGCGCGGACGGAAGGGCGCTCGCGCAAAACCGGCTGCCGCAAGGCGCAATCAGGGTCGGGCTGGCGGCGGTGACACGATCATTTCCCTTTGACATGCCTTGCATCTTGCGCTGCTTCCCACGATCTCGCAGGCGTGATCGTGCGATACGATGTCGCGGCGGCACTTCGGGCAAATATATCCGGCGGCAGTCGGAGCGAAGTCATACTGTGGGCCGACATAGGCGCACATCATGTGATGAAACACGGGAAAAAACTCCAGTGGGGCTGAGCCGCAAGCCGGGCACACCGATTGTCCTTCTTCAATCTGCACCGGGTGGTACTCCGCAGGTCATCCGCAACACCATGTTCAATAAAGCCCGAAGAGACGAACCAGTACGCCGGAGACGCGGGCGGAAAGCTCCGTGTAGTGCATGCGAACGAAGACGGTGGAGTTCAACCGCGGCGGCACCGCCCCCGGGTCGATGCGGATACGCGCAATCTGGGTCGCAGGGCGGTCGCGTGTTATAAGCTGTTGCGATCGGGCGTACACAGCGGAAACGGGCAGGATCTGGGCGATCTTCCCGGGAACCCGGCGGTTGCCGAACACGACATAGACACCGTTTCCGACCTCGGGGTCGATCAGGCGCTCATTGGGAATGTACCAGTCCACGAAGATGTCGGTCGAATCGAGGATCTCCGCGATCGGCGTGCCTGCAACAAGCGATTGGCCGACTTGCGCGAGGCCTGTCGAAATGATTCCGGCGATGGGTGCAAAGATCCGGCCCTGGCCGAATTGGCGCTGTACCTCATCCATGCGGCCTTGAAGCTGATGAACAAATCTGTCCAGGGGGACAAGTTGAATGGCAATCTCGGCGATTTCTGCCTCCTGCGAGACAACAGCCTTGCGGGCTGCGGCACGCTCGCGCAGGACTTCCATGCGGAAGGGCACCGTGGCCGAGGACATGGTATCGATATGTTCCACGGCTTCCTCGGTCACGCGCATATAGGAGCGCACGGCTTCGAGGGATTCTTGCGCAACTCTGGCCTTAATCCGGAGTTCTGCCGTGCGACCGGCGACGTCCGCCAGCGCGCGCATATAGGTCGCGACGATGCTGTCCTGTTCCGGAGAAATCACCAGTGCTATTTCCTGGCCGGCCTTGACCGTCGCGCCAGGGGCCAGGTCGATCTTACTCACCTGCACGGTGTAAGGAAGCGAAACGATGTAGGGTGGGGCCGAGACGGTGCCCGGACCACCGAGAAAAACAAGGGGCGCGCCGAAATAGATGGCAAAGAAAGCGAGCACGCCGAATACGATTGTCGCATAGGCGATGCGCACGACCCTTCCGGCCGCGCCCCGGCGGCTCTCCACCGGATCCGGTACATTGGGATCGAGGCGATGGAGAACGACGTTCATCAGGCGGCCTCCTCACCGAACAGCGCGCGCCGAACGCGTGGCGGGACGAAGTCATCGCGCATCGACGCCGCGAACAGAATTTCCGACGAATAGGAAAAGAACCGGGCGCATTTCAGGTAGACACTCTGGTAGAAAGGAAAGATCAGCGCCGCAGCCAGGCCGACCGGTTGAACAGAACAAACGCAAGCGCCATGTTGAAAATCGAGATCCAAAGCAGCAGAAGATAGACCGCGAAGAAAAACAGGGCGGCATCGGCGCCGAACAGCAAAACAATGTAAGCCAGGGAGAACGGCAGGCTGAGTGTCGGGATCAGATCAAAGATGATGAAGTCCAGCCTTTGAAGCGTGTCCGGGAAGCGCTCGAGCGGATGGAGAAAACGCAGCTCGCCGTACATCATGAAGCGGATCCGCAAGGCGTCGCGGTCCCAGCGCGCACGTTGCCGCAACAGGCTGATGCCCTTTGCCGGTCCGTCCGTTTCCGCCCAGGCGTCCGGCACGAAGCGGATAAGATAGCCCAGACGCCGCAGTCGCAGGCTGTACTCCAGATCCTCGCCGGGGCCGACGTCGAGGCCGCCCTGACGCAGGAATGCATCCCGACGATACATCGAGCAAGCGCCGGACAGACAAGCGATCGCGTCCACGACGTCGAGCAAGGATCGGCCTGCCGCGATCGACATCAGGTATTCGACGCTCTGAAGGCCGGTCCACAACGAGTTGTTTTCGTTTCTGATGGCGATGTTGCAACTTGCGCCGCCGACACGCGGATCTGCGAATGCAGTGACAAGTCGTGCCACAGCGGAAGGTTCGAACACCGTGTCGGCATCCACGGTGAGCAGCAGGTCGCCGCAGGAAAATCGCGCCGCGGCGTTGATAGCCGCACTGCGGCCACATCGCGTGCCGTGGCAGATCACCATGTCCACCAGGCCTTGCGCGCGCGCCTGTTCCGCAACGGCGCGCGTTTCGTCGGTCGAGCCGTCATCGACGACGATTATTTCAACCGGCCGCAGGGTTTGCCGGTGCAGCGAAGCGATCGAACGGTTGAGGCCGGAGCCGCCGTTGAACGTCGGAATTATGACGCTTACGGAGGCGCTGGTTGCTTCCTTGACGTTTCGTCTCCGCACGCCGAACAGCGCCAGCGAAATCAGCGTCAGGGTGTAGCGGGGAATGTCCAATACCAGGACCGAGAAGGCGAGCAGGAGCAGACTGGATCCCGAGAGGAGATGCACCATATCCGACATGCGGGGGTACTTCCGCTTCAGCAGCCCACTGAGCTTCTTCTCCGATAACGGCTCCGTGTCAGCGCGAAAAGGCCACCCTTCTGTCGGCGTCAATCGTCGTGTATCGGCAATACCGGACGAAGCGGCGGACGCCGTCTTGCGAGGCCAGACGCCAGCCGATCAATCACTCATACGACGCGCAGACACCGGCATTCCATCGCACACATCTGCGAACGGCGCGGCGGGTCTGGCGCACGGTGGTCCGTGCGACGCATACGCCGTTCACGCTTGTCCTTCCCATTCCACATCCGACGGCAATTTGTGTCACCATGTCGTCCGGTGGAGCAAGCGGCGCCGGCGTCATGGCTTGCGCCGACGCTGCAATTGTCAACGCAAAGCCGGCGGCAACGATCAATCTGAACATTGTTGTCCTCCCATGGCTGTACCGGTCGATCTGCCCAGCCCATACGAACGGCCGGGCTTCGGCTTGAGATAGATCAAGCGCGCGTCCGCGCTCACGATCGCGGCCCGCCCGGCAAATTCGCCCAGCTGATCGCGGGGTCGCCAGTCGTTACCCTCAGTCAGATGCCCGTTAGGACAATGGCCATCGGGGCAATAGTTCCGAACGCGTAGCTGTCGTAGGCTTTTCGGGAACAACTGGGCAGGGGGCGCAATGACCGATCAGTCGGAACTCAATTCGCGCGCTGCGCTATGTATAAAGCTGGCGCAGCGTGAGCCGAACAACCGGACGTTCTGGATGGCGGAAGCGGAAAATTGGTCTCGCCTGTCGAAAGAGAATCGCGGCGGCGAAGACGATGTAAAAATCGGCTCCGGGATCGCTGCGCGCTTACGCGAACAATCGAGCAGATTTCTATTTATCCTGGCGTAGGTGAGATCGCGGCTCCGCTGAACGGCTCACCACCTGCATTCTGCATCCGGCGAAATGCCTTGACCTAGATCAATCGTGCAGGCGGCCCATCACTATTGTTTGCATGTTCAGCAGAGGAGGTTGCAATCATGAAAATCAGGATCAGGCAGATATTGTTGGCGACCGCGACGCTCGCGTTCGGGACCCTTGCATCGATAAGCTGGTCGGCGAACGAGGGTCCCTCGCTCGGCGTCGAAAGCGCGCAGGCCAGGGTCGGGCGGCCGTTGACCCCGGTAAGCGTCGCCGGCGTCGCACGACGGACGACGCGCCGCGCGGTGGTCGGCGGAGCGGTCGTGGGTGCAGGCGCCTACGGCTACGGCACCGGCTGCGCCCGCGTGCTGGTGAACGGCACCTATGTCTGCCGCTGATATGTAGCCACGCAGGTCGCGATGCGTCATTCGGGTGGCGTGGGGCCATTCAACGCGCTCCCACGCTGCCGGCGCTCCGGTGCGGGTGCAAGCCGATTGTCTTTCGGTCGAGCTGCTGCCATCATTGTTTCAGGCAAACGCAGGCATTGATCGATGCAGACCTTCCAGCTGGGCGCTACGAGCGTGATCGCGTCCCTGATTGTCATCTGCGGTGTCGCTAGCGCTTTTGCAATTCCGCTAACGCCGTTCAGGTATGAATTGCAGGCGCAGCGGCATTGCCCCGCGGACGTCATCGTCTGGCTCGATCTGGGCAAGGGGATCTACTATTCGAAGCGGCAGCGGTGGTATGGCCGCGGGTTTACTGGGAGTTTCGTCTGCCGGGAGGAGGCCCGCACCAACGGTTATCGCCGGTCGCTGCTTGGGTTGCGATAACGCGTCCCAGCCGGGTGAGCTCTGAAGCGGGTGCCCGGATCAGGGTAGCTGCAATGTCAGATGGATCACTTGTGGAGAGACCTTCGAGGCGATCTTGAAGCCGAACTTCCTGAACACCTTCAGCATTGCGGCATTCTCGGGCAGCACTTCCGCGGTCAGTTCCTTGAGGCGTGCCTGACGCGCCAGGGACGCCAGGTGGCGCATCAGGATCGTCCCGATGCCGTTGCCTTGATAGGCATCGACCACGACGAAGGCGATTTCTGCGTGGCCGGGCTGGACGACGATATAGCGGCCGCCACCAACGATCGCCTGTTGTCCGTCTTCGTCGAGTTCCGCAACGAGCGCGACGTGGGTTTCGAAGTCGATGTCGAGGAAGAAAGTCATTTCCAGTTCGGAAAAGCCTTTCTTGGGGGCAAAGAAGCGCCGCTGAAGCGATTGCGCGCTGGTGCGTCCGATCGCTGCGAGCATATCGGCCCGGTCATCGGGACGGAGCGCGCGAATGGCGACCGCACGGCCGTCGCGAAGATGCGTGACGGCCGAATAATGGGCGGCTTCAGGCATCATTGATAGTTTCCGGATCTCCGACGAAAATACCTCTCAAGCGCCAGAAATGCCGTTTTGGCTATTCGCGCTTGATCTGGATCAAGCGCGAGCTGACGCGGGCGCCGATAGGCTCCGCACGCACGGGCAGGGTTTATCGTGCCGGCCCGGCCTGCGGTTTCGGGGTGAATCAACGAGGTATCCAAGCGATGGCCCCAAGGATATTTCGACAAAATATGTCGGGCGACGAAATCATCCAGCTTTCACTTCGCCTGGGACTGCTGGCCTTCCTGGTTTACTGGTCGTTCGTTCTCGTTCGTCCGTTCATTCCGATACTGGTCTGGAGCATGGTCCTGACCGTTGCGTTGTATCCGCCCTATGATTGGCTGTCGTCACATCTTGGCGGCCGGCCGAAGCTCGCCGCCGCAACCATCACGGTCGTGATTCTCGCGATTATTATCGGACCGGTTACCTGGCTGGGCTTCGGCCTGATTGACGGCCTGCAAGGACTTGCGGGCCAGCTCAGCGCCGGCACGCTCGCCATTCCGTCGCCCCCCGAAGGCGTCAAGGGCTGGCCGATCGTTGGCGAACAGATCTACAGCCTCTGGGACAATGCTTCGAATAATCTGCGGGCTGTGCTGCGCGAGCTCGCGCCGCATTTGAAGCCGTTGGCAGGTCCGGTACTTGCCTTTGCCGGCAGTGCCGGCTTCGGAACGCTCAAATTCGTTGCGGCGGTCGTGATTTCCGGCTTCCTGTTCCACTATGGCCCGGGTCTCGTTGCGGCCGTAAAGCGAATTCAGGCGCGATTGGTCACGCACCGGAGCCAGGATTTCGTCGCGCTGGCCGGGCTGACGATACGAACGGTGGCGCAGGGAGTGATCGGCGTCGCCGTGCTTCAGGCGCTGCTGGCCGGCATCGGATTGAAGCTTGCCGGCGTGCCGCATTCGGGCGTGCTGGCGTTCGCCGTATTGGTGCTGGCAATCCTTCAGATCGGATCGGCGGTCGTCTTGATCCCCGTCATCATCTGGATTTGGGCGACCAAGGATTTCGCCGTGGCGCTGCCGCTAACGGTCTATCTGCTGGTCGTGGGGTTTGCCGACAATGTCCTGAAGCCGATACTGATGGGGCGTGGGCTAAACACGCCGATGCTTGTCATCTTCATCGGCGTCCTCGGTGGCATGCTGGCGCATGGCATCATCGGCCTGTTTGTCGGGCCCATCATCCTGGCGGTGACGTGGGAACTGATCATGGCCTGGATCCGCGAAGAGCGGGCCGAAGTAGTCGTGCCTGATGTTGAACAGAGCGCACAAAAATTAGCAGCCAAAGCTTAACGTTCAGGCGCTCTGCTCCAGGCTTCCCTTGACCTATGTCAATGGCCCGCCCCCGCGCGGGACGCAATGCTGACGCATGGGCTGCGAGCAGTGCGAGATTTGAGAAAGATTTGAGCATGTCTACCGACAAGCCGGCTATCGCGGGCGACGCGTCGTCCGGTCTCTTTGCATCGGCGCTCGAATATCTGGTGGATACCGGGCAGCGCAGTGTCCTGTTCCTCGATGTCATGCGTCAGCGCGGACTGCAATACCGCGAACATATCGCCGAGACCGCGCCTCATGTTCTCAACTATGCCGTCGACCTGATCATCGACGGAAGAACGCTGCAGCGACCGGTTAATTATGCGCTGGTGCGTGTTACGCCTCCAAGCGGCGTGCAGATTGACGACAAACGTCGCCCGTTCGTGGTGATCGACCCTCGTGCAGGCCACGGGCCGGGCATCGGCGGGTTCAAGGCGGACAGCGAGATCGGCGTCGCGATGAAAGCCGGCCATCCCTGCTACTTCATTGGTTTCCTCCCGGAGCCGATGCCTGGCCAGACGATCGAGGCTGTCGCAAGGGCCGAGGCGGTCTTTATCGAGAAGGTCATCGCCTTGCATCCGGACGCCGATGGCAAGCCATGCGTGATCGGCAATTGCCAGGCCGGCTGGGCAGTCATGATCCTGGCCTCGCTGCGGCCGGAACTTTTCGGTCCGATCATCGTCGCCGGCGCGCCATTGTCCTACTGGGCGGGCGTCCGCGGCAAGAACCCGATGCGCTATTCCGGCGGTCTGCTCGGAGGAAGCTGGCTGACCGCGGCCACCAGCGATCTCGGTGGCGGCAAATTCGACGGCGCCTGGCTGGTCCAGAACTTCGAGAGCATGAACCCATCGAACACGCTATGGTCCAAGCAATACAACGTTTACTCGAAAGTCGATAGCGAGGCGGATCGCTATCTCGAATTCGAACGCTGGTGGGGCGGCCATGTCAATCTGAACGCCGAGGAGATCCAGTTCATTGTCGATGAGCTGTTCGTCGGCAACAATCTCGCGGCCGGACGCATCAAAATGTCCGACGGCGCGGTCGTTGATTTGCGGAAAATCTCTTCACCAATAGTCGTATTCTGTTCCAAGGGCGACAACATCACGCCGCCGCAGCAGGCGCTCAACTGGATCCTCGATCTCTACGGCGACGTCGATGAAATCCGGGCCTATGGACAAACCATTGTTTACACCGTTCACGAGACGGTCGGGCACCTCGGCATTTTCGTCTCCGGCGGCGTTGCCAAGAAGGAGCACAGCGAATTCTCCAGCAACATCGATCTGATCGACGTGCTTCCGCCCGGACTGTACGAGGCGACGTTTGAAGCCAAATCAGCCGAGACAGCCAATCCCGAGCTGGCGGAGGGAAAATGGATCATGCGCTGTGAACGGCGCACCCTCGACGACATCAGGGCCATGGGCGGCAACACGGCCGAAGACGAGCGGCGATTTGCAACCGCTGCACGGGTGTCCGAGATCAACCTCGCCAACTACCGCAACTTCGTGCAGCCATGGATTCGCGCCGCGGTAACGCCTCAACTCGCAGAGCAGATGCGAAAATCACACCCACTCCGCGCCTCCTACGAAGCGTTCGGAAACGATACCGCCGCGATGAAGGCCGTGGCCACCGCGGCCGATAAAATTCGTGAAAGCCGGAAGGTGGCGACGGAGGACAACCCGTTCCTCAAATTCCAGGAAACCGTCTCGAAGAACATCGTCGACGTACTCGACAAGTGGCGCGACACGCAGGAAGCGCTCAGCGAAGCCATGTTTCTCGGTATCTATGGATCGCCCGTGGTTCAGGCGGCGGTCGGCATCAAGCCCGATGCGGAAGTTTCGCCGAAACCTCAGATGTCGCCGGAGCACGCCAAGCGTCTGGAGGCACGTATCGCCGAGCTGAAATCGCAGATTGGCAAAGGTGGCCTCAGGGAATGTGTCATCCGCGGCCTGCTTTATGTCGGAAGTTCGCGGGGAATGGTTGACGAACGGAGCCTGGAAGCATTGCGGCGGGCCCGCGCCGACGACAAGGATTCGCGCCTCACGCTTGCGCAGTTCAAGGCGATGGTGCGCGAGCAGTTCTTCATGCTGTTGCTCGAGCCTGAGGCTAGTCTTGCGGCGATCCCCAAGCTGTTGCCGTCGGGTGAAGACGAGCGTCGCGCTGGCCTGGCTTCGATCCGGAGTGTGCTGTCGGCCAGCGCGGAAATCTCCGGCGAGGCAGCGAAGCGGCTGGATCGCGTGACACAATTGTTCGGCCTCGCCGGCGAACCGCAGGCGAAGGCGTCTTAGGCCTTGGCGAGCTGATCGGAGAGTTGGATATGGCTATTGCATCCAGGGACGCGGACCAGGACAGGCCAGGCGCCAAATATGATCGCCTTGTCGCGGCGGCGAAGGCAATCCCGGCGGCCGCGACCATCGTTGTCCATCCCTGCGACGAAAGCTCGCTGCGCGGTGCGGCAGACGCTGCCGAGGCCGGCATCATCAGGCCGATACTCGTCGGACCAGCCGCAAAGATAAAGGCCGCCGCGTTCAAGCACGGCATTGATATCAGCGGATTTGAGCTCATCGATGTCGCGCATAGTGAGGCTGCCGCGGCGAAGGCCGTCGAGCTGATTCACGCGGCCAAAGGCGAGATACTGATGAAAGGCAGCCTGCATACCGACGAGCTGATGCGGAGCGTAACCGCAAAGACCGGCGGACTGCGCACCGAAAGGCGCATCAGCCACGTGTTCGTGATGGATGTTCCGGCTTACAGCGAAACCATCTTCGTCACCGATGCCGCGATCAACATTTTTCCGGATCTCGACGGCAAGCGCGACATCATACAGAATGCCATCGATCTCTACATCCAAGCCGGATTTGGCACGTCTCCGCGGGTCGCCATCCTCTCTGCGGTCGAGACCGTGACGTCGAAGATACCCTCAACCATCGATGCCGCGGCGTTGTGCAAGATGGCGGACCGCGGCCAGATCACCGGCGGGGTGCTCGATGGGCCGCTCGCATTCGACAACGCCATCGACCCGGAGGCAGCAAGGATCAAAGGCATCACATCGGAGGTAGCGGGAAGGGCGCAGATCCTGGTGGTGCCTGATCTCGAGTCCGGCAACATGCTGGCGAAAAACCTCGCTTATTTCGCCAAGGCCGATGGCGCGGGCATCGTGCTGGGCGCCCGTGTTCCGATCGTGCTGACGTCGCGCGCGGATTCACCGCGGGCGCGAATGGCATCCTGTGCGGTGGCAACGCTCTATGCCGATGCGCGGCGGCGCCGCGCCCAGCCAGCTGCCGCGTGATCGCCATGGATACGATCCTCGTGGTCAACGCCGGCTCCTCAAGCGTCAAGTTCCAGGTATTCGGCGTGGATCGCGATGGCAGACTGCGTCGGCAGATCAAGGGGCAGATGGATGGGATCGGCAGCCGTCCCCGGCTGCGCGCCACGGATGCCATCGGCGATGTCATGGCGGATCGGGCCTATCCGGTCGAGGCCGTACCCGATGTCCCGACCGCTTTGATGCTCGGAAGTTCCTGGTTGCGCGATGAACTGCAATTGAACCCGCTCGCTGTTGGCCATCGTGTCGTGCATGGCGGTCCCGACTATGATCGCCCCGTGTTGATCGACCATGGTGTGATCGCGCGTCTGGAGCGGTTCACGGCGCTTGCCCCACTGCACCAGCCACACAATCTGGCGCCGATCCGTTCGCTGCTCGCCAATTTTCCGGCTTTACCTCAAGTCGCCTGCTTCGACACCGCGTTCCACCGTAACCACGACGAAGTCGCTGACCATTACGCCATTCCGCGCCGGCTGCATGAGGAGGGGGTCCGGCGTTACGGATTTCACGGGCTTTCGTATGAATATATCGCAAACGCTCTGCCGAACGTTGCGCCGGAAATTGCCAAGGGCCGGGTTATCGTCGCGCATCTCGGCAGCGGCGCCTCGATGTGCGCCATACACGGCGGACGCAGCATCGAGAACACAATGGGCTTTACCGCGCTCGATGGTCTTCCGATGGGAACGCGGACCGGCCAGATCGATCCAGGCGTCGTTCTGTACCTGATGACCGCAAAGGGCATGTCGGCCGCCGCGGTGCAGGATTTTCTCTACCGCGATTGCGGGCTGAAGGGTCTGTCCGGCGTCAGCAACGACATGCGCGAACTTCAGGACAGCAGCGATCCACACGCGTCCTTCGCCATCGACTACTTCGTCTACCGGGTTGCGCTGCAAGCCGGCATGCTGACCGCCGCCCTGCAAGGGCTCGACGCCTTTGTTTTCACCGCAGGCATCGGCGAAAACTCGGTCGGCATCCGGGCAAGGATTTCGGAACGCCTCGAATGGCTCGGGGTATCGCTTGATCCGGCCGAGAACGCGCACCACGCCTTGCTCATATCCAGCGCAGACAGCCGAATTCCGGTCTACGTCGTGCCGACCGACGAAGAACTCATGATTGCACAGCACACATTATCGCTGCTGTGGAGCAAGCATTCGTCCTCCAGTCCGAAACGCGAGAGAGCGTCATGACAATTCCGGTATTCCCTGAGACCAAGGTTGCACTAAAGGGACGCAAGGGGCTGATCGTCGGGATCGCCAACGATCAGTCGATCGCGTGGGGCTGCGCCAAGGCGTTCCGGGCCTTAGGCGCTGACCTTGCGGTCACCTATCTGAACGAACGCGCAAAGAAGCACGTCGAGCCACTGGCCAAGGCGCTCGAGGCGCCGATCTTCATGCCGCTGGATGTAACTGCCGAAGGGCAGACCGAACAGGTCTTTGCCCGGATCGAGAAGGAATGGGGCCAGCTTGATTTTGTGCTTCACTCGATCGCCTTTTCGCCGAAGGAAGCGCTGCACGGGCGCGTGGTCGATGTCGATCGGGAAGGCTTCCTCAAGACGATGGACGTTTCCTGCTGGTCGTTCATGCGGATGGCGCATCTGGCGGAGCCGCTGATGAAGAACGGCGGCACACTTTTTACCATGACCTATTATGGCAGCCAGATGGTAGTCAAAAACTACAACATCATGGGTGTTGCGAAGGCGGGGCTGGAAGCCGCCGTGCGCTACATTGCCGCCGAACTCGGTCCCAAGGGGATCCGGGTGCACGCGATTTCGCCGGGGCCGCTGGCGACACGGGCGGCATCCGGGATTCCGGAATTCGACGAGTTGATGGACAAGGCGCAGGCCACGGCGCCGACGCGCAGCCTCGTGAGCATCGACGACGTCGGCGCGGCGACCGCTTTCCTGGCACTCGACGGCGCGAAGCTCATTACCGGCGGGGTTATGTATATCGACGGTGGCTATCACATCATCGATTGAGGCATGCGATCTTGATTCAATCAAACGGCTACGCGATGCGCATCGCGGCATGACGATCGATCTCCGGAGGCATTGTTATGTTGCGTCAATATCTCGTCGGCGCAGTTGCGAGCGTTTGCTGCATTGCGATCCATGCGCTGGTGATGGTGTCTGTTATCAACGTGACCCGCATCGCGGACGAGTTGGTAACGGCGTATCAAACCTTTCGATTGGTCGCTGTCATGATTGCCGCCGTGACCGTGCTCATGATTGCCCATCTCGCCGAGGTGCTGGTCTGGTCGTTGACCTACGCGATATTCGACGTCGCGCCTGATGGTGCCGATATCGTCTATTTCGCCTTTGTGAACTACACGACGCTCGGTTATGGCGACGTCACGCCGGTCGTGCGCTGGCATTTGCTTGGACCGATGACCGCGATGAACGGCGTGCTGTTGTTCGGCTGGTCGACCGCCGTGCTGTTTGAGGTATTGCGCATGACGTTGCTGGCGGGCGGCGAGGGCGAGAAGCGAGGCTGGTCGAAGTAGCGCGCTACAGCGCTGATGCGCTCGGCGGAGAGGGTGAGGCGCCCTTGATCTGTATCAACCGCGCAGTCAGCGCGGCCGGTCATCGTTCTCCTCGCGCGCTGGATTGGTGTTGAAGCGGGCCACCTCGAAGCCCTGTTGTTGCCACAGCGTCTGACACAGGGAGATGCATAATGAAACTCTCGATCGTATTATCGGCATTGCTGGTCGCCGGCTTCATGGCCTCGACTACGACACCTGCCAGTGCCGTCGTCTATTGCCAGTATGTCGAATATCCTGCGGGCTGCACCGTAAGGGCCGGCGTCGTGTTGCGCCCGCGGCCGGTCGCGCGCGCGGTGGCGACCCCAGGCGTCGGTGCTGTCGGCACGCCCATGAACCGTGGTGGTCCGGTTGATCGCGCCGGCCGGCGCTGATCAAGCGCGTTTGGCGCGAGTGGGTCAGCGCCAGTTCTTCTGCATGGCGCTCATGACGGTCTCCGCCTTGTGCGTCTTGCAGTAATTTCCGACGACCCGCCGGTTCCGTTCCACGTAGCGGAAATCGAGCGTTTCAAGGTTCTTCGTGGCGCTGAAATATCCGCTCATCCACGAACCGATCAAAGCCTGCCGTTCGGCGTCTGATGCCAACAGCTGCTGGCACGTGATAAGTGAGAGATCGAGGACCGCCTGCGCCTTGGCAGGGACGGTTGGTCCGCAAGCCAGCACAAGGGCGGTGGCAGCAACAACGATGCGCTTCATGATGAAACTCCTGGCCAGCGACGATTATCGGTTGGTGGCCTGCTGAAGGCCGGCCATGACGGTCTGGGTCGAGTTCAGGGCGCACCAGGATTTCACGTTCGCCACGTTTCTCGCATAGGCATTCAGGTCGACGAAGACGTAGCCGCTCTTCTGGTTGAACCAGCCGCTCATCCACGCCGAGAAGTCGGCGGCCTGAGCTGGAGGCATCGCGAGATATTGCGCGCAGGTGACGCGAGACATGTCGAAAGTTACTTGGGCATGAGCGACAGCAGGCCCCGTTGCTGCGGCAAGCGTCAGGCAGAACAATAGCTTCTTCATGGAACACTCCGTTATGCCTTGAGCAGCCATTCAGGCGAAAGAAGCGGCGGTCCGCTTGAGCTATGTCAAGCCTCGTGCGGGCCGCTGATTGGCCGGAGGAGGAGAGGCTGGCGGTCCAGGCATATTGCTCCAATTGGTGTCGGCCATAAGCAGAAAGGCCGGCCTCACGGCCGGCCTTTCCTTCGTCAATCGATGGGTCGCTCAGTATTTCGCAACAACCGGGCTCCCGTAGCCGCCGAAGCGGTAATTTATCCGCAACGTCAGCAGATCGACATCCTGGCCGATCCGGTTGAACGCGCCGGCGGGCGCCGTCGGGAACGAGAAGGAATTGTTCGCGTCACCCATGAAGAGGCGGTCGTATTCGATACCGAACGACCAGTTCGGAGCGAAGCCGTATTCCCAGCCCACGCCTACGGTACCACCCCACTTATTGGAGCTTCCCGTCGCAACGAGGACGCCGCCCGGGTTGGTCCATATGTCATATCGATTTCTTACCGTCGCTGCGCCGCCTTTCAGATAGAACAGCGAGGCATTCCAGGCATATCCGATCTGACCGGTGATCAGGCCCACGGCGTCGACCCTGGCGCCGGTTCGGAACGCCGGAAAGTTGAGGCTGACACGGGATCCGCTGAGGTCCGCCCAGTCGCCCTGACCTTCCAGACCGAATACGAACTGCCCGGACTGCCAGCGGTAGCCGAGTTGGCCGCCCAACACGCCGCCTGAACGAGTGGAGCAGCCGTCAGCAATCGTCCCCGCCGCCACCGTGACAACGCCCCAGCAATTGCGGCTGTCGCCCCAACCGCCGTTGGCGCCGATATAGAAACCGGTCCAGTCATAGATGGGAGCAACGACAATTGGCGGTGCCTTGTAGGGCCGTGCGGCCATGTCTGCGGCCATGGCCGAACCAGACAGCGCAACAAGAGCAATCGTACCGAGTAGGATCTTCTTCATGACAGGTATCCCCGCTTCTTCGATGGAATTTCGTTTCATTATCGCGCTCACCCTAGGCGTGCATGGGAGGAACCCCCGTGCCAAAATGGCAACACTCAAATGCATTCAACGGGGCCGGCGATTGGAACTCATCGCTCGTTATCCCTTGCGATGTTTACGGTTTCTTAAATGTTTGCGGCGTGCGTCGTGTGTGTAGATTGCAGTGCACATACGGCGGCTTTATGATGGCGGGATATCGGAAGATTTGTGGCGATCACGATTCGAAGTGGCGAGTAACGGCAACTAGGTGGTGTGGACTTAAGGATTCCCTTTTAGGCGCAAATCAGATTCGAGGCTGCTTTTGGGGAGGCAGTCTTGGGTGTGAAGAACCGTTTGGTTTTGAGCGACGCGGCGTGGGAGCGGATGGCGCCGCTGATTATCGGTCGTCCCGACCAGAAAGGCTCGACCGGGCGCGACAATCGGATGTTCGTGGAAGGTGTGCTTTGGATCGTACGTACGGGCTCTCCCTGGCGTGATCTTCCAGAGGCTTTCGGGGATTGGAACAGCGTGTTCCGCCGCTTCAGCCGATGGAGCATCAAGGGGGTCTGGTGGCGGATCTTCGAGACGATGTCCGATGATCCGGACTTCGAATATCTGATCGTCAATTCCACCATCGTCCGGGCACATCAGCACGCCGCCGGGGCAAAAAAAGGGGGTCTGAAGATCAGGCGATCGGCCGCTCGCGCGGCGGCCTGAGCACCAAGATACATTTGGCCGTTCGCGGCTTGGGGTGCCCGGTGCGGTTCACCCTTACCGCAGGTCAGAGGGGCGATGCGCCGCAAGCCGCCGCATTGATCGAGGGACTACCCGCCGAGGTCGTCATGGCCGATACGGCCTATGATGCCGATCACTTGCGCCAAGCCATCGCCGCCAAGGGGGGCGCTTGCCGTCATCCCCAACAACCCGTCACGAGCGCTCAAATATCCGCTCGACAAGCACCTCTATGCCCAGCGACATCTCGTGGAATGCTGCTTCTCCAAGCTCAAGCAGTTCCGCCGCGTCGCAACCCGCTTCGAAAAGACCGCCCGAAATTACCGCGCCGTCATCACTCTCGCTGCCATCGTCTTATGGATGAGATAACTGTCCACACGACCTAGTCCGTCTTCGTCGCAGGGCCGTGAGCGTCTTCGCGCTCCGTCGCGTCCGGTGCCGAATCGGATCCGAGCCAGGCCGGAATTTCTTCCGACGGGATACCCCGTCGTGGCAGATGGGGATTGATGGTGCCGGCGGTGACGACCAATCCACCTTCAAATTTGGTTCGCGCGAAGTCCCTTGCCTCGGCTTCGGTTTCGAACGTCTTGGTCAAGCGGGGATTTCGTCGTTGTACCAAGGTGCCCGTCCTGGGCACCTCAAAAGTGACATACCAAGTGTGATTCATTCCTGATCCCGAAAGGCGCCGCCTGGCCCTGTCACGATGACCTCGATTGGTCGCAAGGAACGCTGCCGCCTCCTCGAAGCGTCAGTGCAGCGGTCCACCCGCCGTCCATGCAGCAACAGACGGCGGGTGCCGGCTTGACCTAAATCAAGGCCGCCTGACCGGCGTCGCGCGTCATGCGGTTAGACGTCGTCGCGAACGCTCGGCATTCGCCATTGATTCAGATCGTAAAATGAGCGGGTTCCAAAATCAGCTACCAGGCGGACCCGGCACAGCCGCTCCGGGTTCAAAACCCGACCCGATGGCCGAGGCCGATGAACTGGCGCTAGCGAAGATCAGGAGCATGTGCGCGGTAGCGATGACCAGCGCCGCAGGCTTGGCCGAACCGATCCAAACCGACATGGCGAGGTTACATCGGCTTCGCTTTGCGAGCGCGAAACGTATGTCGCTGGAACTCGCCAAGACAATTTACAGCACACCATATCGTGATGCGGCCCTCGGCTACATCATCGCGCTTTGCGTGACGGCCAACGATCTGGAAGCATCTCGGATACTGATGCCCGGTATCCAATCCGAAACGATCCGCGAAGAACTCGTTCTGGCGTATCCAAGCCTGCTCCATTGATTCGACGATCGGCATCCCTGGCCTTGATCTCGATCAAGGCTTGCCCGACGTCACCAAGCTCTGTTCACCAAGGGGGGTGTGGAGCAACGAATGCCCCTGGCGCGATATTTTTACTGGGTTGGCGGCGTGTTGTTCGTGCTGCTGCTGATTTTGGACGCGTGGGTTCCAAAACCTCCGGCCCTGGCGAAGGCCAAAGTCTATCAGCCCGTTATTCGGATTTATTCCGAAGGGAAATGGCCGGAGCGCATCGTGTACGATACCAGCCTGCCCACGATCGTTCCGGCCGCGGTCGTCGCTACTGAAGACATCATCCTGCCGCCGGAAATAATTGCCGAGGCCGCAACCGGCGCGAAAGAACGGGCGGCGTTTGCGATGCTGACACCTTCCGGCGAGAGATTGCAGATATCCAACACAAAAATGCGGGACCTGAAGCCGCGTCATCCGGTCAGAATCGTCAGGAAGCGCGCGCCGGCGCCCAGGTTCGCGATGGCGCGACACCCGCAAATTGGTTCATTTGGCTGGTTTGGCAGGAACTACTGGTGAGAGCTATCTCACCGATAGTGCAGCGCGATCAATTCTGCGACGCAGACGGGGCGTTGGCCACCTTCGATTTCAATCACCATGTGGTAGTTGACCCGCAAGCCATCGGGCGGGACATCCACCACCTCCGCGATGCTGGTGCGCCCCCTGATCCGCGAGCCGGCCGGGACGGGGGAGAGGTAGCGGACCCGGTCCGCACCATAGTTCAAGGTATTGCGCAGTCCTTTGACGCCCATCACGGCGCGGATGAACATCGGAGCCAGGCTGAGCGACAACAGCCCGTGGGCGATGGTGATGCCACCCGGCAGCTCCTTCTTCGCCCGATCCTGGTCGACATGGATCCATTGCTCGTCGCAGGTGGCCTGTGCAAACAGGTTGATTCGTTCCTGGGTGATATCGATCCATTCGCTTGCGCCGACCTCGGAGCCAACCGCCGCCTTGAAATCACTGAAGTCGCTGAAGATGCGCATTTCGGTCCTCGTCTGCACCCTGTCGAATCAAATCTTCATTTCCGGAACATTTGCCGGGACAAACAAATCCGCCTCCGTCACCGCCATCACCTCGGCAACGCTGACTCCGGGCGCGGTCTCCAGAAGCGTCATCTTTCCACCGGAAAAACCGATCACCGCCATATCGGTGACGACAAGGTCAACCGGCCGGGAAGAAGTCAGCGGCAGGCCGCATTTCTGGACGATTTTGGATTTTCCCTTTGCGGCGTGCTGCATGGCGACGATGACGCGCTTTGCGCCGCTCACCAAATCCATCGCGCCGCCCATTCCCGGCACCATCTTGCCGGGGATCATCCAGTTCGCGAGATGTCCCTCGGCGTCGACCTGAAGGCCGCCAAGAACTGTGACGTCGACGTGCCCGCCGCGGATCAATCCGAACGACATCGCGCTGTCGAAGACGGATGCGCCGGGCAGGGCGCTGATCGGTCGTCCGCCGGCATCCGTGAGCAGGGGATGGGCCATGCCTTGCTCCGGCACCGGCCCGGTGCCGATCAATCCGTTCTCTGATTGAAAGAATACCTTGAGATCGGAGGGCACGTAGTTGGCGACCAGGGTTGGAATCCCGATGCCGAGATTGACGAGGTTGCCCGGCCGGAGTTCGCGCGCCACGCGCCGCGCAATGAGCGATTGAGCATCCATGTTTCACCCATTGGCGACGAGATAATCGACGAGCGGCGCCGGGGTCACGACGTTGTCCGGCGCAATAACGCCAACCGGAACGATGTTCTCCGCCGTGACGATCACGGTATCGGCCGCCATTGCCATGACGGGATTGAAATTGCGCGCCGTCAGCGCATAAGAGAGATTGCCGAGGTAATCCGCGAGAAACGCATGGATCAGCGCAAAGTCTGCGCGAAGCGCCGTCTCGACCAGGAACGTCTTGCCGTCGATCTCGACCTGACGCTTGCCTTCCTCGACCATGGTTCCGACGCCGGTCGGCGTCAGCACGCCACCCAGGCCGAAGCCGCCGGCCCGGATGCGTTCGACGAACGTACCCTGTGGCACGAGGTTGACTGCAACCTTGTTGGCCATCATCTGTTTCTGCACGTTCGGATTGAGGCCGATATGGCTCGTGGTCAGCGTCGAAACCAGCGACACGTCGAATAATTTCCCGACGCCTTTGCCCGGGAACGCGGCGTCGTTGCTGATGATGGACAGTTCG
Source organism: uncultured Alphaproteobacteria bacterium (assembly GCA_963802535.1). Taxonomy (GTDB): domain Bacteria; phylum Pseudomonadota; class Alphaproteobacteria; order Rhizobiales; family Xanthobacteraceae; genus Bradyrhizobium. Next base: position 332,715 of record CAWDJI010000007.1, read on the forward strand.
GATTTTTTCTGTCTGACCAATTCGTCGAGCAGGCGCTCCGGCGTGCCTATTCCCATAAAGCCGCCCACCATAACGGTTGCACCGTTAGGGATCATGGCGACCGCTTCTTCAATGGTGACGGCTTTCATTGGAAGTCTCCGAAATCGCCTTCGCCAGCGTGCGTATCGGAAGGTGCAGCGGCCCCGGCATCCGGCGTTGATCTGTATCAAGCCTCCCTGTGTTGCCGCACGCGATGTTGGCCGTTCATCGATCCGCGCCGCGTTCCACGCCGATCCCGGAGAGCATGTCGTCCCACAGCTTGCGCACCTGTGCGTGACGGCTTTCGACGGTCGCGTTCACGGCGCTGCGAAAAGGCAGCAGATCGGCGCTCTTCAGGAACAGGATTTGCGCCTGTATCAGCCGATTGCTTTCAAGCTCGATCTTCCGCAGGGCGAGCGCGAACGGATCCGTTAATGGCGTAGAATCCGGAAGCAAAGCCGCCGGACGAATTGCGCCACGCAAGGCGTGGCCGAGCGCAGCTATGTCGATAGTCAAGGCTTGCACGCGCTCAGGGATGCCATCAACCGGCTTGGGCAGCCAGGCGGCTTCCCAGGATGGAAGCAGGAACATCAGTTCCGGATCGGGTATCCAGGAGGTCGCCCGCAGCAGCAGCGAGACGAATTCGGACTCGCGGTAGAACTGCGTATTCAATTCTGCTTGCCAGGCAGCATTCGTCTGCCAGGCGAGGGCGACCGCGAGTTGTCGGGCCATGGCGCCATGACAGGACACCAGGAACGCACCCACGCGTGTCTGCTGCCGCGGCGGCACCCGACCCGCCGCATCGAGGGGACCGAGGAAGGTGCTCATGGCGACACGACGTGCGCCGGAATTGCGCGCAAATGGTCGTACCCCCGGGGAAACGGGATGAGCGGATCACCCGCGTTCTCCGGAGCGATCCAGACCGAACGGTCCCCCTTCCATTTTCCGGATAGAACATCCCCGGCGAAACCAGAGAGCAACGCGGCGGTCAGATCCGGCTTTTCGAGCGTGAACGCGTGATAGGCGCGTGGAATTATGACGAGTGCGCTGTCGGGAATCTCCAGTCGCAACGTATCGTGGAGGCCGCGCGGAGTGAGAAAGTCGAACTCACCATTCAGGATGATGGTCGGGATGCCGATGGCATGAAGCTGCGGCGTCAGGGGTTCGAATTCGAGAAACGACTCCATCAGGTTCTGTAGTGCGTAGACATCGTTGGTGAGCCAGCCTTGTCGCTTGATCGCCTCGAGGTTCTTGAGCTGCGGTCCAAGCCATGCGTCGGACAGATTCATGGGCAGCAACAGATCCTGCAGGTAACTTGTCCCACCGAGGATCAGGCCGGTCCGCAGCGCAGTCCCAAGCAGCAGAAGCTGCGGCGACAGTTCTGCGAAGCTGCTCATGAGGGCCAGTCCAGCGAGGCGGTCGCCATGCTCGATGGCATATCGCAGCGCAATCAGCCCGCCGAAGCTGATGCCTCCGAGGAAGATCGGGACGTCGCCTAATTGATTGATCAGGAGAGCGAGCGCTGCGACCTGGTCATCCTGACTGATCTCGAGCGCAGGCTTGTCGGAGGCGCCCTGGCCGAGCAGATCGAACGTGGCAACACGAAACCCTTTCGCGACCAGCGCGTCCCGATAGACGCTCCAGAGTTCGGCGTACTGCGTCAGGCCGTTGACCAGCACATAGGCCGGCCCGCGCTCCGGACCGACCAGCTCAAAGCGTATGCGATAGGGGCCGAGGGCAAGGAACGGCATGGCGCACCCAACGAGACCAGGCATTCGAAGTCCGGCCGGGGCAAGTGACCATTGAGGTATGTCAAGGGTGCCGCCGTCGGCGCTTCTAGTCCTCCTGGATTGCTGGTCGAAGCCGTCCGAGGGAGGATCTCATGAGGCGCTTTATCGTCAGCCTGTTTCTGCTGCTGGTCGCAACTTCGATTGCGATGGCGCAACCCTTCACCCGCCGGTCCTCGCAAGAGCAGCACGACGGGTTGAAGAAATACTATGAGATTCCGAATTTCCGGGTGGGCGGGCGCTACGATCTCGCCGATCCCAAGAAATGGGAATTCGGCGGTGAGGGCGGCACGACGCTGGAATCGCTCGGTGGCGGCAAATTGCGAACGGCTTATATCGCCGTCGGCACACCCAAACGCAACGCGGCCGGCGAAATCACCAATGCCGTGGTTATCAGTTCCTATTATTCCGGCGACTCCACCGACATGTACGAGCAGTGGGTCAAGGGTACGGCGCTGTCCGGTACCACACCCATCATCGGGTCAGGCCGTCCGATCGACACCGATCGCTATTATGTCGTGATGGTCGATCCACTGGGGACCTGGGGCGCCAGCAAGCCGTCCGACGGCCTAGGGACGAAATTCCCGCAATACAGCTATTACGACATGGTGCAGGCCAATTACCGCCTGCTGCGCGATCATTTGAAGGTATCGAACGTCGCACTTGCCACCGGCGTATCGATGGGCGGCACCCAGACCTATGTCTGGGGCGTCATGCATCCGGAATATGTGCAGGCCCTGATGCCGATCGGCGGCACCACGCAATCCGACGCCGAAGATCCGGTCGGCAACTGGACGTTCCAGCTGATGACGGCCGCGATCGAATCGGACCCGGTGTGGCAAGCGACCAAAGGCAATTACTACAATCTGCCGAAGGAGAAGCATCCGCTGCCGGGCGTCGCGTTCGGCTGGTCGGTGCTCGGGCTCACAGGCTACGATCTGTCCTACCGCACCACCCAGGACTTCAAGGTGGTGCAGCCCGAAGTGTTCTATTGGGAACCGCCGAACGAGAAGGCCGGATCGAGCGTCAACAAGCGCGCCGCGATCTACGACGCCGTCGACCTCGTCTGGCGCAACCGGGTCGGTGAAATCCACAACATCAATCCGTATCTCGGCGACATCAGGTCGAGAACGCTGGTGATGCACATCACCAACGATCTCTGGCTGAATTTCAAGCTGGCCCAACGTGCTGTCGAGCGGATTCCCGGCGCCGACCTGATCGCCGAGGAGAGCCCGGTCGCGCATTACGGGGTATTCTCGATCATCAACCACAGGATACGGGATGCGAAGTTCGTGTCCTTCCTCGAGGACGTCGCGCGGCTGAACAAGCAGCAGCAGTTTGTCGCCAAGAACTATCGCGTGGCGTCGGTCGCGACCGATATCGATCCGAAGAAATCGTTCTGGAAGGATTTCGTGACTTATCCCTTCCCGGTCAAATACGCCAACGTCAAGGACGGCACCGGCACACCCTGGCAGATCGGCTACATGGACGAGTACGCCGGCACCGATCGCAACCCGCCGGTCCTCGTGATCGTTCATGGCAAGGGTGCGTTTGCCGGCCACTACGGCAACGTGATCAAGCAGGCCGTAGAGAGTGGCATTCGCGTCATCGCGCCAGACTTGCCGCACTACGGCATGTCCGGTCCGGGCAATCTCGACAAGAACCCGGCGAGATCGATGCAGGACATGCGTGATGTCGTCCATGAGCTGGTCGTCAACCAGCTCGGCGTCAAGCAGGCGTACTATCTCGGTCATTCGCTGGGCGGACAGGTGATCCTGGGTTACGCGCTTAGCTGGCCCGATTCCGTGAAGGGACTTGTTCTCGAAGCACCGGCAGGATTGGAAGAGTATCCGGCCGAAGTCGCGATCGGTCCCGGCAAAACGGCAAAGCTGTTCGATCCGGCGTTCGGCCGCGATTTCAGCAAATGGCGCGCGGTCTGGGACCCAACCGGCATTCTGGCCAGTGAAACCGCGCGCACCGAGCAAAGCGTCCGCGACTTCTTCTACTTCAAGAAGCGTGATCCCGCGACGGGCGTCGTGTCCAAGGTTCAAAGCGGGTACTTCATGAATGACAGCGAATATGCCCGCTTGCACACCGAGCAGCGTGTTGGCCTGACCAAGGCTAACCCGAAGGAATTGGAGCAATGGGTCAACGCCTACATATTCGACATCTATGGAATGGTCAGCGAACTGCAGAGGGATGATCCGAAAAACCTCTATGAGCGTCTCACGCAGATCAAGGCGCCGATCTTCCTGGCGTTCGGAGCCAAGGAGCCCTTTATCCCCGGCACGTCGCTGAACGGGCTGAAGGATCTTGCGGGCGATATCATCGTTCCCTTTACCGAGCGGATGGCGGTTGCCGGCAACCGTCCGATCGTGAAGATCTACCCCGATACAGGTCACTTCATTCACACGGATAATCCGGTGCAGTTTGCAACCGATGTCATCGACTTCGTCGAACTCGGCAACGTGGTCGTCAATTCGCCGATCGCCATCGACCGTCTTGTTAACGGCGCATCCAGCGAAGTTACCGTCGGTGTTGCACCAACCCCGCCCGCCGGTGCATCTCCGACCGCCGGTCTCAACAAGTAGGAGCATTTTGGTGGCAAGGGTGCGCGCGGGTGAGGTTCACCTTGGCTGGCGGGAATGGGGGGAGGGCGACGTCACCGTCGTCTTCATCCACGGCAATCTCGCCAGCAAGGACTGGATCGAACTCGCCGCGCCGCTGTTTCCAAGTGGCATTCGCGTAATCGGGATTGACTGGCGCGGCTGCGGCGAAAGCGACCGGCCGGCGCCAGCGTCCGATTTTTCCAATTATTCGATGCGCCAGCACGCGCTCGACATGCTGGCTGCACTCGACGAATTACAGATTCCGTTCTGCCACCTTGCCACCCACTCCACGGGCGGCATCATCGCCGCGCGCATGCTGCTCAAGCAGCCTGAACGCTTCGGCAGGGTGTTTGCGCTGGATCCCGTGACACCGCTCGGGATGTCGTTCAATGCCGACCAGATCGGCCTGTTTCGCCTGATGATGACAAGCCGGGAGGTGACGCGCGCCGTGATGGCGACGGCCGCGGCCTCCCTGTTCGTACCCGAGAGCCTTGCACCAAATATCATGCCGCGGTTTCGGGAGGGCCTTGGCGAGCTTCAGGCGTTCTATGAGCGTGTCCTGGAGCAGACATTCGGTGTGTCCGAGGGCATCTGGCTCGGTACGCCCTTCAACCTCAATCTGGAGCGCGAGAGCGGCGACCTCGAGCGGCGCATGGCGGAGATCTGGCATCCGCATCTGGTGTTGTGGGGCGAGAAGGACGGCTGGATTGCGCCCGCCGACCTGAGAACCATGGCGGCGGCCATGCCGGATTGCCGGCTAGTCACGGTACCGGGCATTGGGCATTCGATGAACCTCGAAGTGCCGTCCCTCTATGCCGGCTATTTCGGCGCCTGGTTCGGTGGGCTGCCGGGAAGCGAAGTGGCGATATAGAGCTCGTCCTACAGGTCCAACGCGGCCAATCGTACCCGGTCCCGTATCACGATTTGCCGCTGGGTCTGACCGAGGAAGTCGAGCATACCCTTGCCGTGGAGCTGTGATAGCGCCCGCGATACCGTTTCGAGCGTAAGGCCGAGATAGTCGGCGATATCGCGACGGCACATCGGAAGTGCCATCACGCCAGACGCGGACAGGCGGCGGTCCATTTCCAGCAGGAATGCGGCGACCCGCTCGAGCGATGTCTTGCGTCCCAGCAGCAGCATGTGGTCCTCGGCATGCTGAAGATTGCTGGTCGTCATGTTCAGAAGGTCGAGCGCAACCATTGCGTCACTTTCGGCGACATGCTCGAGGCTGCACCGCTTCATCAACCTGACTGTCGTATCGACGATGGCTTCCGCGGTGAAGCGGTGCTCGGCGCCGTTCTCCAGGCCAAAAATGTCACCGGTCAAATGGAAGGCGCCGATCTGGCGGCGGCCATCGGACAGCAGCTTGTGGCTGCGGACCGCGCCTTCAATGACCTGATAGATGTATTCGGCCGGTTCGGCCTGGCCGAAGATCTCGGTGCCTCTATCGTATTTGAATTCGCTCAGGATAATTCGTGCGCGGGAGAGTTGGCCCAATTCTCCGAGAGCCTTGGGCTTGCTGCCGGGATGGGCATTGACGTTGACAAACATGGCTATCCCCCGTTTGAGGTAGTGTTTTTGCACCCGTGACGGCTCGTTTGCCAGGGGGCAGACATTTCAGCTCGATCCCGCCAAGAATGGTTCTAAACCAGAGCGTGTGACGTGAGCTATTGTCTCGAAGGTCATTGTCCTAGGGGACAATGACTCGAAGGCCGACGTCCCGCTTATGCATCTTTAGTGGACTAGCGCTTCGGGCAAGCGCCGCGGTTTGGCACAAACTGCATAGTCCAGCCCATGGTATCGAATAATTATCTTTACCGAGCCCGGCGCGGTTGATGAGGATGTGCATCTGTGCATTGTTGACCAAACGCCGTCGTGCGACCGGGGACGCTCCATGCGACAGCAGAAAGAGGGGCATGCGATCGATGCTGCTATTCCAGCTACTCAACCAGCACGCGGGATGGCTGCTTTTTAATTTAATGTTTTCCCTGCCGCCTGCCCATATGGGAGATTCTTTTGTCTGCGCTCGTGCATATCGTCGATGACGACGCTTCCTTCCGAATGGCGATGGAGCGTCGTCTGAAGAAGGCAGGCTACGAAGTCGCGGTCTATCCGTCGGCCCAGGAGTTGCTGGACCGCCTGCCGGACGAAAGTGAATCAGGCTGCATTCTCCTCGACGTGCGGATACCGGGGTTGAGCGGTCCGGAGTTGCAGGAACGATTGAGCCAACTCGGTTCGACCGTGCCGATCGTGTTCCTCACCGGTTATGCGGATACCCAGACGACGGTGCGCGCCATCAAGCGCGGTGCGGAAGATTTTCTGACCAAGCCGGTATCGTCAGAGGATCTCATCGCCGCGGTCGAGCGTGCTTTGGCGCAGCACCAGGCCGCGCGGGGCCGGAGAGACAAGCTCGAGACTGTACGTGCGCATATTGCGACGCTGACGCCGCGCGAACGCGAAGTCTTCGAACTCATCGTTCGCGGCAAGACCAACAAGCAGGTCGGCAACACGCTGGGCGCGACCGAGCGCACGATCAAGGCTCATCGCCACAGGGTGATGGAGAAGATGCAGGTACAGTCCCTCGCGGAGCTGGTTTCCCTTGCCGAGCGCGCCGGTATTCTCTGACTAATTTCGGCTGGTCGATCGACGAGTTGAAGTTCCTTCAGCAGGAACTGCGCTCTTCTTGTCCCATGGGACAATAGGAATCAGGTGTCATCGCGACTAATTTGGATGACGCGTTGATGAATGCATCAGAAGAAGTTCGCCCAATGGCTTAGTCGACATCCGGTCGGCCATCGGGAAGAACTCATGCGCGATGGTCGGACAAGGACAGCTATTTTGCCAAATTCGAAGCTCGTCTTTGTGGTCGATGATGACCCGGGAACGCTGAAGGGCGTGAAGCGGCTGCTGCGTGAACATGGTTACGAGACCGTTCTGTTTCCGTCCGCCGAAGCCTTTCAAAATCATCATGATTTCGACAGAGCCTGTTGTGTGATCCTCGACATCAACCTGAACAAGGACTCCGGGATTGACCTGAGGCATCGTCTCAAGGCGGCGGGAATTTCGCTGCCCGTCATCTATATGACCGGAAACGACAACCCCGCTGTCCGAATGACCGCGCTCGCATCCGGATGCATTGCCTATCTGACGAAACCGTTTGCGGCGAAATCGCTGCTCGAGCCGGTCGGAAAAGCGTCGGCCGGTCTGGCATAGATTTGCGGGTCGTAACGACGTGCAAAAGCAAGTCTCATTCGTCGATGGACTGCTCGAACGTTTGCACGGGCGCACCCCGACGAACCTTGGCAAACTCGGTGAGCGGCAACGAGGTACTCACCGTCAATATGCTGTAGTCCACAACCTCAAGCAGGAGCTTCTGGCCCGTCTCCATTTCCTTGAGTAAATTGGGATCGGCCACGTCCGCCGCAAGGCATGTGTTGGTCAGACACCAGGTGTAAGGGACTTGGTGGGTGACGCCCTGATCGATCGTGAGTCTCACGCCAGCCTGCAGGTAGAGGCCGACGGGAAGGAACAACTGCAATCGCGCGGCCTTATCGCCGTCGCGCTCGATCAAATCGATGCGGGTTGCGAATTGACCCGATCCAAACGTGCCTGTGATCGACGTCCGGCACACCAGGTTTGTTCCGGGCGTCTTGAAACAGGTCTTGCGCCAGTCAGAATATTTGATCTCTCTCGCCTCGCGTTGGCCGCGGGGCGCGAACTCCTGGGTTGCTGATTTTGGCGGATCGGCTCCCGGCAGTGTAGGCTGTTGCGCGTTTGCCATGGCTATGCCCAAGGTCAGCAGCAACAGGATCGGTATTGCCGCCTGCAAGCCAGATCTGCCGCGGGACCGCTGGGGCCGCTGCTTTGTCATCTTCCGCCTCCATCGCGCTGTCGGCACCGCTCTCATCCGTGCTTGTCGAGGAATGGCCCGACCAGGGGGGCCCACAACGGAATGCTGTCGGGCGAAGTGATCATGAAATGACCGTCGCTGCCGAACGGAGGAAGCAGGTGATATTCGGCGCTTCCGCCGGCGCCGGTATAGGCCTCGTGCATTCGTCTGGACAAGGCTGGGCCAAAGAACGTGTCGTTCTCGATATAAATCCACAGCATGGGATGCGAGCCGTGCGACCCAGCTCTGCGGTCGCAGCGATCAGTTTGTCGGGGGCACAATTGTTGTTGGGCTTGCCGCCCACGCGTCCGCCGCGGCCGGCGGCGAAAGTGATGATTGCCCGTACCGGGGGCGGGTTCAGGCTTGACAGTGCGAGTGCCGCCCAGCCGCCGGCGGATTGGCCGACCACAATGGTCTTGTCCGGCACGATCAGCTTTTGCTCGGTCATGTAGTCGATGATCCATCTGTCGATCAACGCCACGGCAAATCCGGCATCGTGGAAGTTCGGGTTGTCGCAGCTGCCAATTTTTGAAAAGAACACCGAATAGAGGCCGCGCTCGGGGTCGTCGAATGCCGCGGCGCCATATCCGGAACCGGTGGGTGCAACCACCATGTAACCGCGCCGGGCGAACCACATCGCAGCATCCCTGAATTCGACGAGCGGAAAGAAACCGCGTTCGCGCTGGTTCAGCGAGACGCCATGATTCATGACCACCAGCGGGAACGGCCCATCGCCAACGGGCCGGACGACATAGGCAATGGTGGGCAGTGTGACCGGGATTGCCCACACTTCTTCCTGGATCGCCCGATTGGTGGACTTGTCGTCTGCGAAGGCGGTGGCAGTCAACAGCAGGATAATCACTGCGTAGAAGATGAGAACACGCAGCCAATATTGAGGCATGGCTTGCTTCCCGTGTTTTCGAAACCGGCCCCGAGCGGATAGCGAAACTCTTTCCTCGCCGAATCCTGTGACGTTGATCTGGATCAACGGAGCACAGCGGTATCGGCCCTCATCCGGCATAGACAATGGCCACGATCACCGGGCCGAGGACCGTCAAGAGCACATTTCCAACCGCATAGGGCACGGCAACCCCGAGTACGGGGGTCTGACTGTCCGCGCGATCGCAAGCCCCCGTGATGGCCGCATCCACCGTCATCGCCCCGGCAAGACCGCCACAGATGATGATCGGGTTCATGTGCAGGATGCGATGCGCCACCAGAGTGGCAACCGTGAGCGGAACGATGGTAACGACCACGCCCATGCCGAGCAGCAGCATGCCATGCGCCTGGATCGCCGCGAGTGCCGCCGGTCCGTTGGCAAGCCCGATAGCGGCGATGAAGCCGCCGAGGCCGAGATCGCTTAGGGTTTGTTGCGCGGCAGGTGGAAAACTTCCCACGGTTGGATGGCGCGACCGCAGCCAGCCGCACACGAGGCCCATGAGCAGGGCGCCACCGGCGCCGCCGAGGCTCAAGGCGAAAGAGCCGATCTTGAAGCTCAACAGCCCGATGAGCAGGCCCACGCCAAGTCCCGCCGCGAGGAAGGCGATATCGCTCTTGTCGCCATAACGCATCACTTGGCCGACTTTTGCCGCGGCGCGTTCGACGTCATGGGTAAGGCCCACCAGCGTCATGATGTCACCAAGATAAATTCTGGTTTCCGGGGTGAGCGGAACCTCCTGTCCCTGACGCGTCAAATCCCGCAGGAAAACGCCGCGCGCGTCTTCGCCGACCCGATCGGCGATTTCCCGTAAGGAGCGGCCATGCAGTTCCCGATTGTTGACGAGGACGCCAAGCGCGTCGCCCTGCACTTCGCGCAGCACCTCGGCGCCTTCGATCTCCGGTCCGATCGAGGTTCCGGCCCGGACAAGGGTTGTCGAGGGTCCCGCGAGGACGATTTCATCGCCGGCTTCGAGAATTGTTCGCCTTCCCGGAGTTCGACCTCATTGTCGCCGCGGACAATTCGCTCGACGACGACGCGCTGGCCGATACGATCCTCGAGCATGCCAACCGTCTGGCCGGCGGCCGTAGCGACCCGATAGGCGCGCGCCTTAAATTTCTGATAACCGAAATTGCCGCTCTTCGGCGGCGCCTTGCCGCCGGAGAGCTCCGCTTCGAGCTTGGCGGCTTCCTCCTTGAGGTCGATCCCCATCAACCAAGGCGCGACAAAGGGCACAAACAAGAGCGTGAGGATGTAACCGAGGATGTAGGTGACGGCATAGCCCGCCGCAATATTCGCCTGCTGCTGGCGCAACACTTCGTCCGTCAGGCCAAGCTGCGCCAACGCGCCCGACGACGTTCCGATCATCGATGATTGCGTAAGCGCGCCGGAAGCGAGACCGGCGGCCGTGCCCGCATCCAGATGGAAGATAAAGGCAAAAGCAAGCACGATGGAGAGGCCGGTGATGGCGACCACCACGGCCAGGCCCACCTGCGTCAACGTCCGGAAGCTCAGCGAGGCAAAAAATTCGGGCCCCGATTTGTAACCGATCGTGAACACGAACAAGCTGAAGAAGACTGTTTTGAACAGCGGCGGAATCACGAAATTTCCGAGCTGGCCAATTATGACGGCCACGACCAGCGTGCAGGCGGTGGCGCCGATCGAAAATCCGGCAATCTGCTTTCGCCCAAGGATCGTTCCAAGCGCAATTGCCAGCAGCAGGAAAATTTCCGGCGCCGTCGTGACCATCCATTTGATTGTGTCCATTGCAGCGCTCCTCAACCCGGCTCTGCTGCAAGGTCGGCTCAAGGCGGGACAGTTCCGTTGATTCAAATCAACCCTTTGTGTCGCAGCTCTCCTATTCCGGCCGGCGACGTCGAACGAGGTGCTTGAGCCAGCGAGTAAATCAGGACGCGTCGTCAAATCAAGTCCGCGGTACCCGATTTCCGCGGGAGGAAACGTTGCCGGTTGCGATACTGTTGGCGCTCGCCGGCGGATACATCGACGCATACACCTGGATTACGCACCACGTGTTTGCCAATGCTCAGACTGCCAACATGATCTTCCTGTGGATCAATGTGATGGCGGGCGAATGGAGCAAGGCGTATCACTATGTTCCGTCGCTAACCGCGTTCATGGTCGGCGTGATTATGGCCTCATGGCTGCGCCATTTCGCGGGCGCGCAGGCCGGCCCCATCAGCATATTGGTCGAAATCGCGCTTCTCGTTGCTGTCGGCATCCTGCACAACCGGCTTCCGAGCGTCGCCGGAACGCTGGGGATTTCCTTTGTCGCCGCAATGCAGGCTGCAAGGTTTCCCCGCGTCGAAACGTGGAGCTACAGTTCGGTGATGGCGACGACCAATCTTCGCCAGGCGATCGAAGGCACCGTCACGGCCGTATCGGGCAGCAACGACCCGCATCCCCTCAGGCGTCCCTCAGTGTTCGCGACGATCTGCGCCGCCTTCGGCATTGGGGCCGCGAGTGGCGCCTTTATGACCTCGTACCTTCCTGAGTTGACGCTCGGCATTCCCGTGACGTTGCTGTTGATAGCGTTGCTGCGATGCGAGCAACGAAATCCGGACGCTGTCGCCAACTAGCAATCGCTGACCGGCAGTTGGCTTGATTTGGATCAAGACCCCACTATCGGTACGGCACCTAGGTTGATCCCGCCAACACAGGCGAGCGGGAGAGAGCGATGGCCACCGAACAGAAAATTCAGGACTACCGGATCGATCAGTTCTTCTCGGGACCCGGCGCGCGAGCCGATCACTGGCGCTTCCTGGTGGACGCCGCGAAAGCCTGGTCCGATGGCTCTGGAAAACGCAGCGAGTTCGACGCCCTGCTCGCCGAGATCGAAGTCACCGAAGAATTTCACGGCTATCCCGGCACGCGCCTGATGGCCGCCCTGAAGGAGGCTGCTGCCTCGGGTAACGCTTCTGCCACAGCGGCGCTCGCGACCCGCATTTTACAGGCCCTGCAAACGAAATCGTTCCGCCAGCATGCAAACGATTGGGATATCCACGAGGACGGCGAGCGCGCGCTCACTGATCTGCTTCCTCCGTCCATGGGGCAGGCGGGATCGCATCGTCCATACTTCGAGGTACTGATCGTCACCGGCGTGCCAGCCACCAATTGGCCAAATCTGTGCGCTGAATGGCGCAAGCTGCGTCGTCCGCTCGACAGCTTCGTCTATGAGCCGGTGTTCGTCGGAAGCTTCGAAGACGCCTTCTGCGCCGCCATGATCAACTCGAATCTTGCAGCCGTCATCATCAATGAAGGCTTTGCGCAGAAATCGAGACATGATGCGCCGGTATTGCGGAGCCTGACCGCATCAATCGAACCGCTCGGCGCCGCCGACGCCGCCCTGCGGCTGGCACACACCTTGAAGCGTATCCGCCCCGAGCTCGACCTCTATCTGATGTCGAACCGGAACGTCGAGCAACTGGCCGGAAATCCCGAGGCTGACGTGCTTCGCCGCATCTTCTATTCCGTGGAAGAGCTGCTGGAGTTGCATCTGGCCATTCAGGAAGGCGTGCAGGACCGGTTCGAAACCCCGTTCTTCGACAATCTGAAGAAATACGCCCAGCGTCCGATCGGAACATTCCATGCGCTGCCGATCGCGCGCGGCAAATCCGTGTTCAAGTCGGATTGGATCCGGGACATGGGAGAATTCTACGGGATAAATCTCTTCCTGGCGGAGAGCAGCGCCACCACCGGCGGCCTGGACAGTTTGCTCGAGCCGACCGGCAATATCAAAAGAGCACAGGAGAAGGCGGCGAGGGCATTTGGTGCCGACCACGTTTTCTTCGTCACCAACGGAACGTCGACATCGAACAAGATGGCAGTGCAGGCACTGGTCGGTCCCGGCGACATCGTGATCGTCGATCGCAACTGCCACAAATCGCATCACTACGGAATGGTGCTCGCGGGCGCCCAGCCGCTTTACGTCGAAGCATTTCCGATGACCGCATACTCGATGTACGGCGCGGTGCCGCTGAAAACCATCAAGCAGGCGCTGCTCAACTTGAAGAGCGAGAACAGGCTGCACCGGGTCAAGATGATCGACCTGACCAACTGCACGTTCGACGGCCATATCTACAACACACGACGGGTGATGGAGGAATGTCTCGCCATCAAGCCGGACCTGATCTTCCTGTGGGACGAAGCCTGGTTCGGCTTTGCTCGATTTTCACCGTTCCTGCGGCCGCGCACCGCGATGGGCGCCGCCAACGACATCGAAGCCTGGATGCACGATCCAAAATCGGTCCAGGCGTTCGAGAAGCAGCGTGCCGAACTCGGCGACAAGCCGTCCAACGAACTGCTCTTGAAGACGCGGCTGATCCCCGATCCCCGGGCCATACGGCTGCGCGTCTACCACACCCATTCCACTCACAAATCGATGTCGGCGCTGCGTCAGGGTTCGATGCTGATTGTCAAGGACGTCGAGTTCCACACCGTGGAGCAGCAGTTCAAGGAAGCCGTGTTTACCCACGCCTCGACCAGTCCCAACCAGCAATTGATCGCCAGCCTCGATGTGGCGCGTCGCCAGATGGAGCTGGAAGGCTTCGGACTGGTCGCCAACGCGATTGAAGTTGCCTTCGCCATACGACAGGCGGTCGCCGCAAACCCGCTGATTTCGAAATATTTCAGCATTCTCGGCGCCGACAAGATGGTGCCGGCCGAACACCGCGAAAGCGGTTTTGTCGACTTCCTGGCGCCGGGCGCCAATTGGGCGATGGCGCGTCGCAGCCTCCAGGACGACGAGTTCTGCCTCGATCCGACCCGCATGACGCTGGTGTGCGGCACGGCAGGCTTCGACGGCACACAGTTCAAGGGGATTCTTTCCAACCGATACGGGATCCAGGTCAACAAGACCTCGCGCAATTCCGTGCTGTTCCAATCCAACATCAACAACACCCGCAGCGACGTTGCCAACCTCATTCGGGTGCTGGCTGAAATCAGTGGCGAGATCGATCGCAGCCTCAGTCAGGGTGGCGCGAATGCCCGCAAGACTTTCGACGCGCGGGTCAAGAGCCTGATGACCGACGTACCCGACCTGCCGAACTTCTCGCGCTTCCACGATGCGTTCCGTGGCGATGCCGGCGACAAGACCAACGAAGGCGACATGCGTAGCGGCTTCTATGCCGCCTATGACGCGGCGGGATGTGAATTTATCCCCCTTGGCGATGCCGAGATCGATCGGCGTCTGAAGAACGGTCCCGAACTGGTCTCGGCCGGCTTCGTCATTCCGTATCCGCCCGGCTTCCCGATCATGGTGCCCGGACAGGTCGTCACCCAGGAAACCATCGACTTCATGCGCAAGCTCGATGTCAAGGAGATCCACGGCTACGACGCCACGCAAGGGTTGAAACTCGTACGTCCGGAAGCATTGGCCAAGATGTCCGGTCGTCAACCCGCCGCGGCACCGAAGCTGAAGACTGCCGGCAACAAGTCGTAACGGGGGGATATCATGCAGGGCTTTTTCACTTTTCTTCAGCAGAATCCATATCTGCTGCTATTCTTCGTCGTCGGTCTCGCCGTCTGGATTGGGCGCGCGAGCATCAAGGGCTACGGCCTCGGCATGGTCGCCGGTGCGATTGTCATCGGGGCGGCGGTATCGGTCACGGCTTCGTTCTATGGCGTGAAGCTCGAACTGAACAATTTTGCCAAGAGCCTGTTCTACTATCTCTTCATGTATGGCGTCGGGCTGCGGGTTGGACCATCCTTCATCAACAGCCTGAAGGGCGACGGTCTGAAGTTCACGTTCCTTGCCGTGGTGTCGAGCATACTGGGTCTGGCACTGGTGGTGATCGGCGCCAAGCTGTTCGCGCTGCCGCCGGGTGCCGCGGGTGGCATGCTAGCGGGTTCGCAAACCATGTCGGCGGCGATCGGTTCGGCCGAACAGGCCGTCACTTCGGGCGTCGTCAAGCTGCCGGCGGGCATGAAGCCGGAAGAAGCATCCGGGATGATCGCGTTGTCCTACGGCATTACCTATATCTGGGGTACCGTCGGCATCATCCTGATCTGCAAGTATTTGCCGCGCTGGTGGGGTGTTGACGCCAAGACTGCGGCAAAGAAATATGAGGATGAGTTCGGCGTCAGGGATATCGAGGGCGGCGGCCTCACCGGCTTCCGGCAATTCGGCCTGCGGGCCTACCGGCTGGAAAACTCCGCGCAAGTTGGCCTGTCCATTGCCGGCTTCCGCAAGGCTAATCCCGAATATCGCATCGTCAACGTTGTTCGCGGTAACGAGCAAATGGGGGCCGAACCCGACCTCGTGCTGCAGAAGGGCGACGTCATTGCCCTGGGCGGGGCAACCACCGCACTGACCGACAAGATGGGCCTGATCGGTCCTGAGGTCGCCGATGCCAAGGCCCTCGGCATCCCGCTGGATCAGGCCGAAATCCTCATCACGAACAAGGAGCACGTCGGACGCACGCTTGAATCCTACCGTGGTGATGACTTCGCCGGTCAGCTTCAGCTTACGCGTCTCGAGCGCGGCGGCGTGCCATTTCCAGCCGGCCTGAAGACCGAGTTGCAGCGAATGGACATCGTGTCGGTCGTCGGCATCAAGTCGGCGGTCAACGATCTTGCGGAAATGTGGGGTCGCGTTGCCCGTACCAACACTGCAACCGACCTGCTGACACTATCGGCTGGAATGATCCTCGGCTTCCTGATCGGCCTGATCAGTTTTCCGGCCTTCGGTGCCAGCATTGGACTCGGTAACGCCGGCGGATTGCTGCTCTCCGGTGTGATCGTTTCCTCGATCGTGTCGCGGCTGCGTTTCTTCGGCAATACGCCGAATGCCGCGCGCAATGTCCTCGAAGATCTCGGGCTCGTCGTCTTCGTTGCCATCGTTGGCGTCAATGCCGGTGCCGGGTTGCTCGCGCAGTTGACAGGTGCGATTGCGCTGAAGATCTTCATCGTGGGATTCGTCGCCTGCACGATTCCGCCGTTCATCGTCTGGGCGATCGGCTTCCACGTCTTCAAGATCAATCCGGCCGTGCTGATGGGAGGCGTAGCCGGTGCGCGGTCACATTCCGGTCCGTGCCGTGAGGCGGCGGTGGAGATCCAAAGTTCCGTACCCTGGATCGGCTTCCCGGTCGCCTACGCGGTATCGGGCATCCTGCTTACCGTGTTCGGCTACTTCGCGATGCTGCTCGCTCAGTAGTTTGCCTTGTCAGGTCCGGGCCGCGGTGGCCCGGACTTCCAACCTTTCAGGAGTAAAACATGAAGACGTATCGCAGGCGTTCGATCGTGGTCGGCTTGTTTGGATTGTTGGCGTCGGCAGCCGTCGCGACGCCGGCACTGGCGGAAGTGGGTGCTGTGAGCGTCGTATTCACCAAGGGCGGGTTCATCGTTGGTGTCGGGGGCGGCGAGGGGGTGCTGGTTTTCCGCGGCCACCGCTATCCCTTCACGGTTTCCGGAGCCAGCATCGGCTTTACCATCGGGGCATCGACCACGAAATTGGTCGGCAGGGCATTGAACATCAATAACCCCGCGGACATCGCCGGATCATACGCCGTGATCGGCGCGGGCGGCGCCATTGCAGCCGGAGCCGGCGGCGTTCAGTTGCAGAACGGCAATGGCGTCATCCTGCAGCTCAGCGGACCCAAGGTAGGCGTGGAATTGTCGGCCGCCATGGGCGGGGTCACCATCTCGATGAGATGAACTGAGCGGTCGCGTAGTGGGGCGCGGTTGCGTCCCCCTCATGCGGCCTGGCTACAGCGCCATCATGGCGAGGTTAATATCGCTCAGCGATGAATTTCATGCCGCGCAGGCTCCGCTGATCGTCGTAACGGTCCTTGCCCGAACGGGCCGGCAGCTTGATTTTGTCGCGAATCACCTGCTTGTGCGGAATGGTCTTGAGCAGGTGCGCGATGCAGTTGAGCCGCGCGCGGCGCTTGTCGTTGGAGCGGATGATCTGCCAGGGCGCATGCGTCGAACTCGTCTTCCTGAGCATCAGGTCGCGGGCGCGTGAATAGGCATACCACCGGCGATAGGATTCGATATCCATCGGGCTCAGTTTCCATTGCCGGAGCGGATCGTCGAGCCTCGCCCTGAAGCGCCGTTCCTGCTCCTCCATGCCGACCTCGAGCCAGAGCTTGATCAGGATGATTCCGCCCTCCACGACGTGTTGCTCGATTTGCGGACAGAGCGACAGGAAGCGGTCGTGTTCGTCCTCGGTGCAGAAGCCCATGACATACTCGACGCCGGCGCGATTGTACCAGCTGCGGTCGAAGATGACGATTTCGCCGGCTGACGGAAAATGTTGCATGTAGCGCTGCATGAACATCTGCGTCTTTTCACGGTCGGATGGCGCGGGGAGTGCGACGACGCGGAAGACGCGCGGACTGACCTTCTCGGTGATGGCCTTGATCGTGCCGCCCTTGCCGGCGGCGTCCCTGCCTTCGAACAGGACAATGACCCTGAGCTGCTTTTCCTTGACCCATTCCTGGAGAAGGCACAACTGTACCTGGAGTTTGCGCAACTCCTTCTCATAAGCTTTTCGTTTCAGCCGGGGTGCGACCGGTGGACCTTTGGCCATGGCGGCGATCTTTGCTCGGGGTACATCGGAAAACGGATTAGTCGCCCCAGACCAGCGTAATGCTGATATCGCCGGGTAGGCCGCCCGGAAAATCGACGATCTGATACCGGATCCGGTAGCCACGGGGTTTGAGGTAGTCTGACCAGAGTTGATAGATTTCGTGGGCTATGCCCGTAAGCGTCTTTTCCCAGCCCGGCTCCTGCTGATTGATGGCGCGTCCGTTGTCGGTGCAGAGCGTGTGGGGGAAGCGGTAGACCTGGACCTCGGTCAGCCCATTTCGCACCGCGCGCCGGATCACCGTCGACGCCAACTCGACCTTTTCATCCTCGGTCAGCCCCGACGGCTTGCTCAGTCGCTCGATCAGTTGGCGTTTTTCGGACTTCGGCGGCGGCCTGCAGGCGCGCGTATTGTTCTGCCTTCTCGGCTGCCTCAAGGGCGGTTTGTCGCTGGATTTCCTTGGCCGTCGGCAGCAGATCATCGATCTTGTTGGGCATGGCTTATCCTTCCAGTCTCGCCTGGGATAGCTAGTTCCGGCGCCCCGGTTACCCCTTTGATCCAAATCAAGCGCCCGGTTCGCACGGCACTCACTGTTTGCGGTGGCGGTCGTCGGCCGTCAGCAACGCATCGGGGGACGGCATGGATCGACTGGTCAAATCCGCGGTCGCAGCCGCGGTGTCAGCGGGCTTGCTGTTCATGGCAGACGCGCATGCCGTGGACCTCTCCGGGGCATGGGCCACCAATGCCGATGAATGCAGCAAAGTGTTCACTCGGAAGGGGCGGGCAAACCAGATCGGATTTACCGCGATGTCCGATCAGCACGGCGGCGGCTTTATCATCGAGGCCGACCGTCTCAGGGGAAAATTTGCGACCTGCAAGATCAAGACAAAAAAGGAAGACGGTCAGACCGTGAATATCATCGCGGGATGCGCGACCGACATCATGCTTTCCAATGTCCAGTTCAGCCTGAAGTTTCTTGAACCAAACAGGATACTGCGGACGTTTCCGGGCATGGCGGACGTGGAGATACGCTACGACCGCTGTCCGATCTGAGCGCTGCAGGCCCTTGGTTCTGCTGCCTGGCGACGATTGATTCAAATCAAAGGTGATGACGGTGCCGCCGACCAGTGTTGGCGCCGTATTCGCGGCATCCTCAGGATCCTCCCTCGTCTGGAGGCGATGTTCCGATACAGGAGGAATTCGTGAGCGATCAGCTTCATCCAATGGCTCCGCACCACCTGCCACCCTTCATCGCAGCCCCCGGCGAAACGGACGTCTGGATGGTCGTGATGGGCGTCTTTTTGATCGTCGCCGTGCTGGCGGTCGGCAATTTCTATCTGCGTCTGCACACGCTGCCCGAACGGATGGCGCACAAGTCGCAGAAATTGCAGTTCGAGGTCGTCGCGGTCCTGGGACTGCTAGCGCTTTTCACCCATGTGCATCTGTTCTGGATCGCGGGTCTATTGCTCGCGCTTGTCGATCTTCCGGATTTCGGCACGCCGTTGCGCAGCATCGCGGATTCGGTGGAGAAGATCGCGGGAGAAGCGCCAGGCACTGCCGCTCCGGGACCGGACGAAACCGAAGGCGGCGTGCGCTGCCGCGGCGCCGGAAAAGTCGGCGACGCGCACGTCGAAACAAGAGGTGCACGGCCATGCTTGAGCTGCTGCTTTGTTCGATGCTGACGATACTGCCGGACTATCTGTACCGCCGCCTGGTGCAGGGAAAGCGTTTCGGCAAGGAGATCACCTTCTTCTCGGTCTGGTTCGAGCTGCGCTGGGGGATTATTACCTGCCTGATGCTCACGATCTCGCTGATCAGCGTCATCTTCTATTTCCATCCGTCGACCAGCTCGGCGACGCTTTTCTTCAGGACGGTGCCGATCATTTCCGAAGGTGTTGGGCGCGTCGCCGAGGTCCATGTCGAGTACAGCGCCCCGGTCGCCAAGGGCGATCTGATCTTCAAGCTCGACAGCTCCAAACAGGAAGCCGCGCTGGAGACGGCCCGGCGGAAAATCGCCGAGGTCGACGCATCGCTCATCTCGGCGGAAGCGGATGTGCTGAAGACCGAGGGCCAGTTACAGGAAGCGAAAAGCTCTGTGCAACAGGCCAAGGACGAACTCGACGTCAAGAGCGAGCTGCAGCGGCGCAATCCGGGGATCGTGCCGCAGCGGGACATCGAAAAGCTTCAGGTTATGGTCGACGGGCGCCAAGGCTCGCTCGATGCCGCCAATGCCTCAAAACGGTCCGCCGAGTTGCGGGTCACGACGCTGTTGCCGGCCGAGAAGGCCAGCGCAGAAGCCGCGTTGGCGCAGGCGCAAGTCGACTATGACAAGACTTTCGTCCGGGCCGGCGTGGCCGGGCGCGTCGAGCAGTTCTTCCTTCGCGTCGGCGACATCGTCAACCCGCTGCTGCGGCCCGCCGGAATCCTGATTCCCGAGGGAGCCGGACAACGCTCGCTACAGGCCGGCTTCGGACAGATCGAGGCTCAGGTCATGAAACCGGGCATGGTGGCGGAAGCCACATGCGTCTCGAAGCCGTGGACCATCATCCCGATGGTCGTCACAGGCGTACAGGATTACATCGCGGCCGGTCAGTTCCGCGGAGGCGAGCAGCTTCTCGAAGCCCAGAGCGCTGCGAGACCGGGCACTATCTTCGTGTTCCTGGAACCGCTCTACAAGGGCGGGCTCGAGGGGGTGACGGCGGGAAGCAGCTGCATCGTCAATGCCTATACCAGCAACCACGAGCTGATCTCTTCCGGGAAACTCAGCGCGACGCATAGCTTTGGTCTGCACGCCATCGACGCGGTGGGGCTGGTTCATGCGCTTCTGTTGCGGATCCAGGCGCTGCTGCTGCCGATCAAGACGCTGGTGTTGAGCGGTCACTGATGTCTCCGCCCCATGGGGGTCATATGAATCGGGTCGGGATGTCGCCATGGCTTCGGCTGCTTCTCGTTGCAGGCGCCGTCGTTCTGTTCACGGGAACGGCCCTGTTCGGCTATCTCTGGTATGCGCGCCCGACGACGCTGACGATTGCGGTCGGATCGCTCGACGGCGAGGCGGGCCGCATCGTATCGGCGATCGCGAGCCGATTTACGGCCACCAACGCATCCGTGCGACTGAAGATAGTCGAAACATCGAGCGTGGCTGAAGCCGCGAACGCGTTCTCGTCTGATAAGGCCGATCTCGCGGTGGTACGCGGCGACGTAGGTGACCTGTCGCAGGCACAGGCGGTCGTGATCGTGGCGCGTGCGGTGGCGCTGCTAATCGCGCCGCCGGGATCTGCGATTACGGATCTGAGGGAGTTGAAGCGCTCTACGGTGGGGGTCGTCGCCGGCGAGAGCAACCGGAAGCTCACAAATGTGCTGACGGAAGAATACGATCTCGGCCGGCTCGGCGTGAAGTTCAGGGATCTGGCGCCGTCGGACGCACGCCGGGCCCTCGATTCCAAGGAGGTGCGCGCGCTCCTTGTAGTCATTCCGCTGACCGAGAAATACCTCGCCCTGGTGCGCGGTTTCTTTCAACAGACCGCCAAGACCAATCCGGTTTTGATCCCGATCGATTCCGCGGGCGCCATTGCCGAGAAGGAGCGCGCCTATGAAAGCTTCGATGTGCCGAAGGGCACGTTGCGCGGTTCCCCGCCGCTTCCGGGCGACGACCTGACCACGCTCCGGGTATCGTTCTATCTGGTGGCGAAGAAGAGCCTCGACGCCGACATGGTCACGGGGCTGACCCAGTCGCTCATGAATGCGCGCAGGGACCTGCTTGGCGAGATGCCAATTCTGGCGCAGGTCGCAGCGCCCGATACCGATCCGGACGCGTATCTTCCGGTGCATCCCGGTGCGGCAGCCTTCTACAACGGCACGCAGCAGACTTTCCTCGACAAATGGGGCAACGCCATCTTCCTGGCTCCGATGATTTTCGGCGGGCTCATCTCGGTAGCGGCGGCCGTCTGGAAGTTTCTTCGTTCGGAGGACGTTCGTAGCGGCGAGGAAGCCCTCGATGTTCTCTACGCGGTTGCGCATCGCATTCGAACAACGCAAGCAGAATCGGACCTGTCCGAGATCGAGCGCGAGATCGACAAGGTTTTGCAGAACCAGCGCGCCAGGGCAAAGGCGGGAGATGAAAACGCGCTCGATGTCACGACCCTGAATATAGCAGCGCATCGCCTTCAGAGCCTGATCCACGACCGCCGCATCTTGCTTGCCGCGCCGCCAGGCGCGGAGATCCGGGCGTGAAGCGGCGAGGCCGCCTCGATCGGTCGAGCCAATTTGACCAGGACCGCAGTCTTGATCTTGATCAAGGCTACCGCACCATTTCCGCCGTTGGATTTCTCCAGTCGGCGATGGAGAGAGGCATGTTTCGTTGCGGGAAATTGTTGCTGGCATTGACCGTCATGCTTGCGACTGCGGGTGTTGCCGCGGCGCAGGGTACCGACAGCAAATCGGAGCCAACTGAACAGGCCCTGCTCAAGCCGGAGCAACTCGATGCGCTGGTTGCGCCGATCGCATTATATCCCGATGCCTTGCTGGCCAATGTGCTGGCGGCCTCGACCTATCCCCTGGAGGTTGTGCAGGCCGACCGCTGGGTGAAAGCCGGCAAGAATCTGAAAGGCGAGGCACTCAAGGTAGCGGTCGACAAACAGGCCTGGGACGACAGCGTGAAGGCGTTGGCCAGCACGGCCGATGTCCTTTCCATGATGAGCGACAAACTCGACTGGATGAAGGCCCTCGGCGATGCCGTGTTGGCGCAGCAGGCCGACGTGATGGACGCGGTCCAGCGGCTGCGCGCAAAGGCGCACGCGCGCAACAAGCTCGTCACCGACAAGCAGCAGAAGGTCAGCGTTCAACGCCAAGAGAACAAGGAGGTGATCGTCATCGAGCAAGCTCAGCCCGATACGATCTACGTTCCTTACTACGATCCCGCTACGGTTTATGGTGAGTGGCCCTATGCGGACTATCCGCCGTATTATTTCGGCTATCCATCCTACATTGGCGCTGGCGTCATTGCCGCAGGGTTAGCATTTGGAGCCGGTTGGGCGATCGGACGCTGGGGTAATTACTGGGGCGGCGGCTGCAACTGGGGTAGCCGCAACCTCTACGTCAATCACCGCAACAATGTCGGCAACAACTGGCAGCACAATCCGGCCCACCGCCAGGGCGTGCGGTACAACAACGCTGGCGTTCAGCAGAAATTCGGCAACAATAATTTGAAGGCCGGCGCCGGCGACCGGATGGAACATCGTGGCCGCGACGGCCAGAAGGGCCCCGATGCCGGAAAGGATCGTGCGGGCGCAGGCGATCGCGGCGGTGCCGATCGCGCCAAGTCAGCCGATCGTGCGAAGTCGAGTGATCGTGCGAAGTCAGGGACAAAGGCGGGAGATCGCGCCAAGACCGCGGATCGCAGCAAAGCGGCTGGTGCGGCAAACAGGGCCGGGCGTGATACCGCCATTGGAAACGTGTCGTCGGGGCGGGCAGCCAATATTCAGTCCGCACGCGGCCGGGAGAGTTTTGCCAGCGCGGGCGTTGCGCGGGCCGGTGGCGGCGGCTTCCAGGGCGGAGGCGGCGGGGTTGCCGGTGACGCTCGCGGCGGCGGAGGCGGATTTGCAGGCGGCGGCGGTCGAGGGGGGGTGGTGGTGGTGGTGGCGGTGGTCGGCGCTCGGATATTGCGCTGAAGCATGATGTCTCGCTGCTTGGACAACTGGACAACGGCCTCGGCTATTACCGCTTCAGCTATCTCGGCAGCGACAAGGCCTATGTCGGCGTGATCGCGCAGGAAGTGCAGGCGGTCAAGCCCGACGCGGTCATGCGTGGCAAGGATGGTTATCTCAGGGTCGATTATCGCAGCCTTGGAATCAAATTCCTTACCTATCGGGATTGGCTTGCCGGCGGCGCGCAGATCCCGACACCTGCGGGGATGTGACATGAAGAAACTCCGCTTTTGTCGAAGCCGC
Organism: uncultured Alphaproteobacteria bacterium; assembly: GCA_963802535.1. Taxonomy (GTDB): domain Bacteria; phylum Pseudomonadota; class Alphaproteobacteria; order Rhizobiales; family Xanthobacteraceae; genus Bradyrhizobium. The sequence continues at coordinate 356,448 of CAWDJI010000007.1, forward strand.
GCGTACCGCATCGTGACTTGCGGCCTGTTGCTTGCGATCTCGCCGGCCAGCGCCCAGCGAGCCTTCCAGACGCCGGAGGAAGCCGCCACTGCGCTCGCCGACGGGATAAAGTCGGGCGCGGCCAGAGAAATGCTGAAGGTGCTCGGTTCACAAGCCGAAGGCATCATTTTTTCCGGTGACGAGGTCGCGGATCGCGAAGCCAGGCAACGTTTTGTGGGAGCCTACGACGCCAGGCACAAGGCAATCATTGAAGGCGACAAGGCAACTCTGGTTATCGGGAATGACGACTTCCCGTTTCCAATACCGCTTGTCCGCCAGAAGGCAGCCTGGAAATTTGACACCACTGCCGGCCGGCTCGAAATCCTTTACCGACGCATCGGCCGTAACGAATTGGACGCGATCCAGACCTGCCTTGCCTATGTCGATGCGCAGAACGAGTATGCTGAAAAGGATCGCACCGGGGCCGGCATTGGTGTCTATGCCGAGCGGATCGTAAGCGCTGCCGGAAAGAAGGACGGATTGTACTGGCCTGCGTCAGATGGCGACACGAGTCCACTTGGTGAATTTGTCGCGCAGGCTTCGACGGAAGGGTACAAGAGCGAAGGTCAAACACCGTATCGCGGCTACTACTACCGGATCCTGACGCGGCAAGGGCCGAATGCGCCAGGCGGCACGCTGAACTATATCGTCAAGGGAAAGATGATCGGGGGATTTGCGCTTCTGGCCTATCCCGCCGCGTACGGTAATTCAGGTGTGATGACCTTCGTGGTCAATCATTCGGGCACCGTCTATCAGAAGGATCTCGGCGACTACGCGACGTCGCGGGCCAGATGGATAGAGTGGTTCAACCCCGACCAGACCTGGAAGAAGGTCGATGCGCCCCGTCCTTGAAACGGATGCCGGCCGCGATGATGACTCTGTGCCGCTGATTTGCCCGACGTGTCAACCGTCCCGGTGCGGCCCGCCACCCTGGTCGGCGTCCGCTGTCGGCTACGGTGCATGGGGTTGTTTTCGATGTTTTTGTTTGGGGGCGATCGCCGTGTCGGTTTGGGCACAGTCCGTCTACGCTTTCGCTGCGCTCAAGCTACGCCGGACACCACGCTTCGCCCTTCAAGCCCCGCATGTCTGCGCCACGCAGGGCGCCGTTGTCAAAAAGCGAGACCCGTTGGTCTACTATCGAGATGATGATCTGGAGCGGGCCCTTCGGAAGGGGCTCGGGCCGAGCGCTCTTCGCCGTTTCAGAGTTTGTCTGCCGGTGGTGGTGCTTGTGTTTGTACGGACGGTATTGGCTCGGCCAGAACGTGTGTTGGGGTCCAAACAGAAATTGAGCGTGTGCGATCCCCGTAGGGATCATGAAAATGGCGAATACAGCCGTAGTTATAGCGCGCTGCATTGTTGGCAAGCCCTTAGCGAACATCGCCCGGTCCCATAGCCGTGATTCCATCGTTTCGAGGCGATGCGCGAAGCCGACGCCTGATGTGTCATCCCGACAGCACGCCAAGCCTCTCCTTCAAATCTGGTCGCAGTGGGTCGAAAATTGGACCGTACTCACAATTACGGTGTGAGTTGCCGTTGAGACGGGCGCAATTGCTTGCGATCGACTGCGTTGCAGTCGGGCAACATGTTTTGGAAAAATTGACGAGCGCCCGTTTGCGCCATTGCGCGACCCATATTGATCCCAAGAATGTGCTCTTCGCATGCTTGGCTTTTCTACACGGCTCCGGTGGAGCCTATGGAGGCGACGGCATCATGAACACGCGGCGATTTGCGATAGTGGCGGCGGCGTTGTGCGGAACGGTCGTTCTCGCAGGCTGGGGCGTCGCCCGGCTTCCTGGCTTCCCTATGGCCAGTATCGAGAACTCCGGCGCAGTGCCAATCGAGGACCGCGCAGCCTCTCTGGCCGCCAACGCCAGGCTCGCAGATAAACCGCAGGCAATCGCAATGGCCAACGCCATTGTCGCGAACGCCGCTGTCGCTAGCGCCGAAGTGACGACGGCCGCCGAACCTGCGGCGGGGATAGTCACCGACACGACGGCGGCCTCGGATAAGCCGGAATTGATCGTCGTGGCCGCGTTGCCCGATCCGTCGCAGACGCTGTCGGCCGATTTACCGCCTGTGCAGAAATCGGTGGACCCGGGCCACCGTGATGCCGTGCAACTGGCGCCGACAACGTGCGGTGCATCCGGCGGTGCCTCCAACTCGGGGCCGCAGGATTTCCGGTATCTCATTTGTTATGTCTGGTCCGAACTGCCGCCTGCCGAGAAGCCGGCGGCGATCGTCTTGCGTTCGTTCAAGGACATCCCGGTCGGAACGCCGGTGGAAGAGATCAAGCGCGCGTCCGACGCTTTCGGTCTGGATTTCACTTTCGTGAAGGCGGTGGCCAAGGTCGAGTCCGGTTTCGACCCCAAGCAACGCACCGGGTCGTATATCGGGCTGTTCCAGCTGAGCAAATACGAGTTCGGCAAATTTGGCTCCGGAAACATTCTCAATCCCCGCGATAATGCCGTTGCGGCGGCCTACAAGATCATTACCGAAGGCATTCTGTTCCAGTGGGTGACGCACCGGAAGCCGGACTTGAACGATCTCTACCTGATTTATCAGCAGGGCTGGGAAGGCGCCGCCGAGCACATCAGCCAACCTGATCGCATCGCTTGGAAATCCATGTGTGCCACCAGCGAAGGCAGGGAGAAACGCGAAAAATGGTGCAAACGCGCGATCTGGGGGAATACCCTTCCGGCCGTCAAAGCCGTGTGGAAATCCGTGGATAAGCTGACATCGGGGGCGTTCGTCGGAATGTGGCGCGAGCGGGTTGCGCATTTCCAATCGAAATACATGGCCACCGCCGCCGCCGAACGGATGAACCAGTAAATTTCCGCTGAGTGGTTGGCAGGAGTTGCCGCACCCGCGGGCCGAGCGGAGGCCTCACGGCCGCTACGGCATGTAGTGCCGCTCATCGCTCAGTGGTCGCGCGGATGCACTTTACAAGACGCGCTCGGATCGTTCCTACTGCGCGCTAACGAGGTGATCGATCAGGTCCGATGTCTAATTGTAGCAGATTTTGTTCTCTAATTCCGGGTCTGGGTGTCAAGCTCTCCAACGATCGTCCTTGCCGGGTCCACTGTTCTCTCCGCGGTAGGGGTGGACCCTCCGCATGATGGCGTAAGGTGACGCTGGCGGTTCAATGTTTCAATCGCGGTCGGCCTTTCGGACGCTCGCAAAAAATCGGACGAACTCACCATCGCCATCGTCCCGGCAGGGACGTCTTTTCCCGCCCGTTTGGCAGGATCTCGGTGATGCCCTCGCTAGGCAGCAATCTCCTTCGACCAGTTGAACTCGGTTCCGTCGATCCACATACGATGCAGAATGACTGCGAGCTTGCGCGCGACTGTCACCTTTGCCTTGCGGAGCCCATTGCGCTTGGCGAGCCTTACTCCCCAGGCCTTCACGGCGGACCATTTGGGACGCGCGTCAGCAGAACCCCGGCTGCTTCAAACAGGTAACTTCGCAGCATGGCGTCACCGCATTTAGAGATTCGGCCCGACCAATCGACCTCTCCGGACGCATGGCGTCTACTGGTCAGCCCAATGTAGGCACCTACGCTTCTCGAGCGCGCAAAGCGTGCTGGATCGTCAATCGTTGCCTTGAAGGCGAGCGCGGTGATCGGACGATCCCCGGCACTGTCATAAACCGGCGGACCTGTGCATCATGGCGAGCCAGTTTCATAACCTTGCGGTCAAGCTCGCTGACCTGCTGCCCGACGGCATTGCGCGCTTCGAGCAGCGGTCTCATCGCAGCTATCAGCTCCGGGCGGCCCTCAATCAACTCCTCGGCTCGCACGGCAAAGACATTGAACGTGGCACGGCCGATGACGAGACCGAGGTTCTTCAGAAGGCCACGAACATGGTTCTTAAGATCGCGTTCGATCTTGACCAGCAGCGCCCGGCTGGCCAGCTGCGCCCTCACTGAGTGGCTGTCGATATCCTTGACGAGCACCTCTTTGAACCAGCCGGTCTGCATGATGCGGGCGATCCCGATAGCATCGTTGCGGTCGCTTTTGTTGATCTGCATCTTGAGCACGGCCTTGGCGTGGCGCGCGTCGATACAGATCACCGGTAGGCCAAGCCGCTTAAGCTCAGTCCATAGCCATGTGGACGTCGGTCCGGTCTCAAGCCCGATGCGTATTGCATCTGGCGCCCCTGACCGCACGTAAACGAAGATCGCCTCAGGATCTGAATCGACCACGCTCTCTCTCACGACCGATCCCGCCCGATCCACCACGCAGATCGATGTCTGCTTCAACGACTCGTCTAGTCCGACATAGTATTCCATTGCCGCTCTCCATCGTTGCGAGGCCACATGAGGCTGGCCTCATACGTTCCTGGAGAGCTGATTCCCTTGCCTTTGTCTGGCTCGATCCCGGAATTACCCCATGTTGCAAAAGTGTTTTTGGGGTGGCGAACGAAAATTCTTAGAGCCGCTGATGCGCTCTACGCGCGGCGATGTGAGGGACCATATCGTTTCATCCAAAATCGATTACGGACCGCCGTAGTGGCATTAAAAAGCGACGCAGCAGCAAGGAGTCCAAAGATGGACTTTCGTGAGATTTTTAGGGTTGTCCCTACAATGCATTTAAATAGGCCACTCAAGATTATTCCGTCGATTAAATGTGACGCCTAAATGAAATTTTAGACCAATCTGTCGACTGCGTTCAGCGGACACCGAGCGCCTGCAAGTTCGATGCTTCCAGGGATCATTTTCCCTTCGCCTCCAGCCTTTCTCGCTTTCTGTAAACCCGTTGCAATCGCGCATAAACAGCTTGGCGTGTTCGGTTGAGGGCCACCGCTATCTCAGCGGCTTCCTTGCCAGCATCCAAGAGCTCATCGAGTTTGCCTTCTTCGTCGGGAGTCCAACGTCGCGTTGTTGGTCTTGAATTGCTCATTTCTTCGCCTTCAGCCCGATCTCGACAAGCCGACGGATGGCCTCGGGGCGGGACGGTCGCGGCTTTGGCTGCGCCTTGATCCATGAGTTGATTGGTTCGAGTTCAACCGGTGGCACCCGGACCATAATCCCGGTGGACCCGACAGATGGCCGGCCGGGCGGACGTTTTCCGGTATCAGAAACTATTGACTTTGCCATAGGTATCAGGTATCAGAAAAGGCAAGCCGGGGCAAGGGTGCCTCCCGCTCGATCAATTGTCGCTTAGCGCCAGTCGCACGAGGTGACGCAATGAAGAAACCGGATTTGCGAGGCAGGGTGCCTGAGAGTTGGGCGTGCATTGACTGCGGCATCAACACGGCACCGGGCATGCTCAATCGGGAACAGATGGAGCAGGCTTTCGTCCGTGACTGGAACGATCAAGGCGTCAACCAAATCTACAACGAATTGTCGGAGGTCTACACCGTTTCGTCCTTCGTGATCGATGGCGAGGCGGTGCTGCTGGGTGTCGACGGTCGGTCAGATTTCAACGGGCTGCACAGCCGGAAGCACGATAACGAAGTGCAGTTCTATGCCTTCAACATGCTGGTGAGCGACGGCGACGACGTCCGCAAGCTGCCGCTGTCGATGCGCAAGGCCAGCTTATCGCGGCTACTAGCGCGGCGGGTGGATGGGATCTTTCTGTCCGATTTCGAACAGGGCGAGATCGGCCCGGACCTGTTCCGCCATGCCTGCCTGATGGGGCTGGAGGGGTTGGTGTCAAAGCTCCGGGATCGGCCGTATCGTCCGGGCCGGTCGCCGTCCTGAGTCAAATGAGGAACCGGCAGCATTCGGCGTTTAGCCGGGTGCTGGAGCGGTCCGTTGAGCCGCGCAGGCAAGCAAGGAACGATTTCGGCCGCCTCGCGTAGGACTGTCGGCGGCGCTTAATCGCTCACGTCGCCTGGCCCGGCGCTCGGATGCAGGGGTCCCTTTTCTCTCTCGAAGCAGGAGTACGCTAATGTTGCGTCGAATTCTCATCGCTTCGGCAGCCGCAGCCATGCTGCTGGTCACATTCCATCCCGACGACGCGTTTGCCCGCCGCGGCGGCGGCGCACGCGCCGGGGGGTTCCACGGCGGCGCTGTGCGAGCGGGAGGCTACCGGGGCGGCGCAGTCGCAGTTCGAGGCGCTCGAGGTGGCGCTGTCGCAGTGCGGGGCGGTCGCTATGGTTATGGCGGCTACGGGTATCGTCGGGGCTACGGTGCGGCGGCGGTCGGCGCGGCGGCCGTTGGCGCGGCTGCGGCCGGGGCCTATTACCGCGGCGGCTGCGGCTATGATGCCTACGGCAACTGGATTTGCCCGAACGGGTATAATCCGTACTGAGTGGAGCAAAGGTTGGCCGACATCGCCGGAGGGCATTCGATCATCCTATCGTGAGAAGGGCCGAGCAAGAGTTTCCTCGTGCTTGGCCCTCTTCGCGTTTTCGGCGCCGGTTCATGCGCGGTCGCCATCACTTAATTCTCCGAAGATTTGCCGGGGGCGTTTCTTGCTGCGTATCCGGTGGTGCATCGCCGCTCGATGGCTCCATATTCATGGGCTGCAAATCGCCCTCTGGCCCGATCGGGCCCATTTCGATCAAGCGGCGATACAACCAGCCCCACTGCCGCCCAAGGGAAATGAGCGGTACTGAGCCTCGATATTCGCACGAACTGAGGAACGGGCGAGCACAACCTGCGGCGGCACGATTGAGGAGCTTGCGTTAACTCCCTGCTCAAAGCGCACCACCCATGGCAGAATCGACAATTGCAGAAAATTGTTCCGGCCTGTTCGTAGTTCGCAAACGTTTGCTTGCTCGCGTCGCCGATCATCTGCGGCGGCACCCCAAACCAGCAGCCTCGAACTCCAATTGCCCACCGTACTGAATAGAATCCGTAGGAATACGGATCAGGCGCAAACGCTGGAACCCGCCGTCCATAAGTGGATTGTTAAATTGTCGTGCTATGTCCCCCCATGGGCACGGCATAAGTCCAGACGGCCCCGGATGCCCGCCGCACCGGGGTCGTTTGGCAACTAAACTAGCGCCGTCCAGTTTTGCTCCACCGTCACGCCGGCCTCGCCACTCATCCATTGAAGACGAAACAAAGGCCCGACCGTCACGTTGGTGTTCAGCCGCGTCGCGGGTGTGTGATGCCGCCGGCGCGGTTAGGCCCGGCGGTAGCCACCTCAGCCCGCCGTCGGGCCGCTTTACGGCGGTTCCAAAAAAAAGCGCACAGCATCGCTGACCCAATGTATGGTCCGGCCGTGCGTTGCAAGAAGATTTCGTCGAATTGGCGGTGGCGGTCTTGCATCAATGTATCCGGCCTCTGATTGGAGCGTTTGGTGCTCCGGGCCATCATGGATATCAGCGCGCGTGCGTTCTCGTTAACGGACAGGCCTCAACGGGCCATCTGGATCACCAGTGTTCGCACGCGCTCGGAAAACCGAACCTCCATCTCGTCTCATCCTCTCGCAGACCTCGGCTGGCTGTTGATTGGGTTACGTCATCGCTTACTCCTCATATCGCGCAGTTCCTTTGTTCGAGCCAAAGGCCGTTCCTTCGTCCCGGTCCGCAGAGCGTCGATTGCGTCGCGCGCAGGGGCGGTCAAGGCCGGCCGTCGTGCCTTACTTGCGGCTGGCTCTGGCGTCGCCAGGCCGCGCCTTGACCGCGCCGAGCACGGCGCGAGGATCAAGCGGGTCGGACGCTTGCATCATCGGTCCTCGTCAGCTCGAAGGCGCGTCCTTTGGCCAGTACCGCCCAGGCGATGCGGGCAAGCTTGTTGGCGAGCGCGATCGCGAGCACGTTGTGGTGCAAACGCCTCTTGGCGGCTTCAATCCAGGATTTGAGCCCGTAACGTTCCCGGTCCTTTATCCTGACCAGCACAACCCATGCCGCCTGCACGAACAGAACGCGCAGGTAGCGATTGCCGCGTCTGGAGATTTTGCCGAGGATCGTGCGGTCTCCCGTCGAGATCTGCTTGGGCACCAGTCCGAGCCAGGCGCCGAAGTCGCGGCCTTTGGAGAATACGTCGCCAGTGCCGATCGCGGCCACCATGGCGCTCGAAATGATCGGCCCGATGCCGGGCACCGTCATCAGGCGCGAACATGCCTGATCTTGACGGGCCCGTGCTTCGATCTCGCCGGTTAAGCCCTCGATGCGCTGATCCAGCCGGCGCCAGTCGCCTGCCAACTCCTCGATGACACGCAACATGCGGGGCGACAGGGCATCGGTGCGCGTCGCAAGGATGGTGGGCAGTTCCGTGCGCAGGAAGCCGATACCCTGGCGCACGGCGATCCCGCGTTCCAGCATGAAGGCGCAAATCTGGTTGATGATGCCGGTGCGTTGCGACACCAGCCGCTCGCGCACCCGATGCAGCGCCTGCAGGTCCAGTTGCTCGGCGGTCTTGGTCGCCACGAACTTCATCGTCGGGCGCTGCACGGCTTCGGCAATCGCTTCGGCATCGTTGAAGTCGTTCTTCTGTCGCTTCGAATAGGGGCGGACATATTTGGCCGGCATCAACCTGGCGTCGTGTCCAAGGCTATTTAGCTTACGACTGAGATGATGCGCGCCGACGCAGGCATCCATGCCGACCAGGCAGGGTGGCATGTTGGCAAAACGTGCCTCGACCTGGCCGCGTGACCACTTCTGCCGCAGCACAATGGCGCCGCGCGCATCGTGGCCCACGACGTGGAACGAGTTCTTGCCAATATCGATGCCGATCACGGCGATTACGCTATCGAACTTCTGGGACATGGCGTGCTCCTTGTCTTTGGCGCCCCTTGCCAGCTTCGCTTGCTGGCGGGGCAGGAGCACGGCCGGACCATCCCATTAGCGGAAGTGGGCGCTCGCTTCAATTCAGCTAATCATGTAACGTTTCATGGCTTAGTTGTTGTCCATATTTTAGAGAGGAAGATTATGATGCTTCCCCGCCGACGATTTCTGCAACTAGCCGCCAGCGCCGTCACACTGCCCACTCAGATATTCACTGCAGCGGCACACGATTACCCCACGCGTCCGGTTCGTATTATGGTAGGTGTTCCTCCTGGGCTCGCGCCCGATATTGTGGCCCGCTTGATCGGCCCGGCGTTGTCGGAGCGGATCGGACAACCCGTCATCGTGGAGAACCGCCCGGGTGCGGGCGGCGTGATCGGCGCTCAAGTTGTGAGCAGCGCCGCACCAGACGGACACACGCTGCTGCTGGTGCTATCGGGATATGCGGCCAGCGCCGCGCTTTATCCGAGCACCACGTTCAACTTTGTCCGCGACATTGCGCCGGTCGCATTGATCGGCAACACGCCATATTTAATGACGGTAAACCCAGTCTTTCCCAGCAAAAACGGTCTCTGAGTTCGTCGCTTATGCCAAGGAGAATTCGGGCAAGATTAACATGGCCTCTGCGGGTATCGGAACTGCCCCTCATCTCGCCGGTGAATTGTTCAAGATGATGACGGGTGTTAATCTTGTTCACGTCCCTTATCGCGAAAGCTATATGACGGGTCTCTTGGGCGGACAAGTTCAGGTCGCGTTTCCCGCAGTCGCTCAGGCGATCGGCTATGTCAACGAAGGGAAGCTGCGCGCACTTGCGGTGACGGAAACGAAACGCCTAGACGTGCTGCCGGAAATTCCGGCGATGAACGAATTTGTGCCCGGCTATGATGGCAGCGGCTGGCTCGCTGTCGGCGCGCCAAAAGGCACACCAGCCGATATCATCGACAGGCTCAATTCAGAAATTAAGGCGGTGGTTGCAGATCCCAAGTTCAGGGCTCGTCTTGTCAGCGTTGGAATAGAGCCCGTGCAGATGACACCTGCCCAGCTCGGCAAACTGATCGAAGACGGCTCCGAAAAGTGGGCCAAGGTGGTCAAGTTTGCCGGAGTGAAAGCAGAATGAGGGAGCAGGCACCGGTTTACGATATTCGCACCGCAACGACCAAGGACATTCCCGAATTGCTCGCGTTGCAGGCAGACAACCAGATTGGTAGGGGTGGTGCTCTATCGATCGAGTTTCCGACGACATGGTTCGCGGATGTTATTCGTGACATGCCGATCGTTACCGCTTGGCGGGATCATCGCCTCGTCGGGTTTCTTGTTTCGAGCCCAAAAGAGGCAACGCAACACTTGCCGCTTGGTAGGGCCAAATTTAGTGCGTACCCGGCTGGGCCGAACGCCTATAATTCCGGACCATTATGCATCGCGGCCACGGAACGTGGGCGGGGCTTGGTGGCACAGCTGTTCGACAAGCAGCGGTCGCTTTTGCCGGGCCGCGAGGGCGTCGCATTTATTCGCCGGGACAACGCGGCGTCGCGCGCGGCGCACGGCAAGCATGGTTTTCGGGAGGTAGCGGAGTTCTCATACGCAGGTGTCGACTACCTCGTTGCGGCACGCACGGCTCCGCCCGCAGCGTAGAGATGTCGGCCTTGGCGATGAATGCCGGTCTGCGGTGCCACGACTTCTGATATTGGGAGCAAATCGGACCTCGCACTGGATCCCCTTGGCCACCCATCCACCGCCACCTATCTTCGCCCCATGCAGGGCGCATTGACGGCTAAGCGCTATTTCCTGAAGTCGCTAACGTCGCGCCGCCCATCACAGGAGGGTGGCATTTGGCGCACCGCGCACCATTCGGGCGCTGTTGGTCGACGCCATCCAGCGCCGGATTGACGAGATTACGATCAACCTCCGCGGCGGCTACGACTCCGAGTATGCCCAGGTCTTGGCGCTGCTGCATTGCCCGCTGGCGACCTTCCTGATGCACCAGAGCGTCGATGCTGACGCCGAGGACGCCTACGGCAGATTTGGCGACGTGTTGTAGGCGGACGAAAGCTGGGCGGCGGACGAGAAACATTGGTTCCAGCTCGACGACGAAATGCCGATGCCGCGCTATGGCATCGTCACCGGCCTAGGCGAGGATTATGAGGCCATCGACGCCGAGATCGGCCTCGCCGAGCTGCGCGCGCGCATTTGCTTTCACACAATGCGGTATGTGGAAGTCGACGGCATCTGTGGGGCACGCAGTGAGAACTGATTCCGAGCGGCCGTTGCCGACCTTCCGCCAGCTCGCCGACGAGGAAGTGACGCGCGTCAATGGCGATCGCACCGCGGCGATCGACGCCCTGGTGCGTCGCCTGCTCGACGATCCGATGCGGCGCGAACGCCTGGCGCAAATGCTCGCCGACTGGCAGCGCGGCGGCTTCACCGATTTCACCGGCAAAAGATTCATCGTGGGCGCCGCCGCCCGCCATTTGAAACAGTCTTCGCTCACTGCTGGAGGTTTTTGAAATGTCAGACAGCGACCTGTCCGCTGACCACTTCCTCGATCTGGTCGAGGATCTGATCGATGGACTCAACTGCATCATCGTCGCTGCGGGCCTCGCCCGACTGGACGCATGACGATGCAGACCGCGGACGCCGAGATCACTTCATCGTGGCAGCCTTGGTTTGCGCATAGTCGTAAAGCTCTGGCGACGGATCGTAGGCCTGTTCGCTGGTGGTGCCGATGATCGCCGCACCCCGCTTGAGGTGAGGCAGCGCCGCCTTGATCATCCAGAACGGGGCGTAGATGTTGGTCTTCATGGTGGCGTCGAAATCTTCGCTGGAAACCTCCAGAATGGATTCCCGGCCCTGCTGGCGCGCAGCGTTGCAGACCAGGATGTCGAGACCGCCAAGTACCGCATTCTCGACCAGCGTCTTGCAAAACGCCTCGTCGCGGAGATCGCCGGGAAGAGCGATGCCCGTGCGCCCTTCGTCCCTGATCAAGCGTATGACTTCCTGCGCATCCGGCTCTTCATTCGGAAAATAGTTGATGGCCACATCAGCGCCTTCGCGCGCATAGGCGATCGCCGCAGCCCGGCCCATTCCGGAATCACCACCCGTGATGAGCGCCTTGCGGCCGGTCAGCCGACCATTGCCGCGATAGCTGTTCTCGCCGTGATCGGGAGGCGGCTCCATTTTGCCGGCGAGGCCGGGCCACTCCTGTGATTGTCGCTTGAAGGGCGGGGCGGGATATTTCTGGACCGGATCGGTCAGAGAACCGGATCATGAGACCTTCACTACTGGTCTCCGTGTGCAGGCAATAACCGCTGCCAAGATGGATCGTTCCTCGCGGTGCGCCGTGCTCAACCCGGCCAAAGCACTGTCGTGTGGCGTTATGCGACGTTGGTAGCAGAGCTCAGCTGAGGCAACTAAGATTTCGTATAGCGCCTTGTCTTCATACAACCAACCACGGCTGGACCACGGGACTGCCTGAAGGGCACACATGCCAACAGCCGAGTAATTCCGGGCCTATGCCGCACGCTCGTGCCGAAGCCTTAATGAGGAAGGCGAAGAACTTCCGAACAAAGCAACGATCATTGCGGGCGAATTGTTCAAGGGTATCGACGGCAAGTATCTGAACAAGCGAACGATATTCAGCCCAGCGACCCGTGCGCGGGTGTTCCTGGGAAAGCGTGTATGTTGCTTTCCGACACGGTGCCCGGTGTCGATGTCCCGTGATCTTGGTCCGTCACGACTCCCGTAGCCTCAATACAAAGCTTAAGGGCCTTGCTCATACTTGTCGCCACAAGGTCCGCTTTTGCGCCTTCTCGCAACGATTCATACCCGGCAGGGTCGATTTCCTTGGCCCAACAACCCAGAATAATAGTTGCGTTGGGTAACTTTCGCCTCAGGCGTCGAACCGAGTAGCGCATATGTGCTGGCGCCTCGGCATCGAGGTAGACCAAGCAGACCACCGCAACGCCGGTGGTATCAAGGCGGAAGATATTTGTCGTGGAAAGGGCTTCTGCCTGCTCGAAGCGCGCCGCCAGGCCATGTGCCGTCGAGAGATGAGCCAGCATGATCGCTGCCGCCTCGTCAACCAGACTGCGTCCGGCCACGCAGAGAACGGGATGTTCAGCCTGCCATTCCGCCGGGAGGTTTTCCTTGCTGAGAACTGGCAAATCCACGATTGTCGCACTTTGGTCAACGCTCTCTACCGCAGACGAGGTTTCTGCATCGGTGGTCAACTCGCCCGTCGGCGGCGGTCGGTCATCTTGATCGGAAAGGTCGCTAACAAATTCGTTCACCGCATCTCGAATCTTTGTGAGGCGTTCTTGATCAAGAACGCCGCGCTTGGCATCGGCTTGTGCCAACTGCAAGCCCTTTAAGGCGACCTCATCATAGTAGGAAGCCAACGACAGTTCTTTTAGAAACTCTTCCGCTTTTTCGGCGGCTTCTGCAGGATCGCCAGCCAACATCCGTTGGTAAAATATCTCGGGAGGAGAAAGTGCAGGTCGGTCGCCAAACATGACGTCCAGGAAAGCCAAGCGTTCAACATGTCGGCCAAGTACAACAAGACAGACCGTAAGGGGCGTCGCGAGGACTAGTCCGATCGGCCCCCATAGTGCGGTCCAAAAGGTTGCCGCCGCGACCACGGCGACAGGAGAAAGCCCGGTGCTGTGGCCGTAAACCATCGGCTCGACCACATGGCCCACGATTGGCTCCACAACGAGAAATAGCGCAAGCGTCCAGATTAGCATCCACCAACCGGGATCGACGGCTACCGCCAAAGCAAGCGGGAATGCAGCCGCGATGACGGCGCCGATGTAAGGAACGAAGCGTAGAGCTGCGGCCAGGATACCCCAAAGAATCGCACTGGGAATCCCTATGAACCAAAGACCTAACCCGATCACCACGCCAAACGCGCTGTTCAAAATGAGCTGTGTCAGGAACAGTCTGCTAAGCCGGCTCGCGGCGTCGTCGAGTGCAGCCGTCGTACGTTGCAGATCGGATGAGCCCGCTAACCGAATAAGGCGGTTGCGCAGATCTTCGCGTTGAAGGAGAATGAAGACGACGAAAATGATGATAATGCCGGTCGTCGCGAGGGGGTGAATCAGCGGGGAGATCAGGGCCCGCAGGCTTTCAAGCGCGCCAGGATCGGGTTGGCGCACTTCCACTGGGACCGGCGTCGCCAGCGTGGCAGTATTGGGGCCGAGAATTGAGCTTTGCGGACGCGCAGACGGTGCCTCCTTGGGCTTATCAAGTTCCTTGCTCAGATCCTTCAGCATGTCGGAAGCGCGCTCCAGCGTGCCTCTGCCGGCCGTTGTGTCCCGAAAGTGTTGGATCTTTTCGCTTATTGTCGATTGGTAACGGGGCAAGTCTCCCGCGAGTTGCGTCAGTTGAGTGGCAAGGAGACTGCCCATTGCGAAGATCAGCGAGAAGGCAAGTATCACCAAGCTCACGACGGCTAGCCCTCGGGGGACACGAATGCGCTGCAGTATTCCCACCAACGGCGTCAGGACGAAGCTAAGAAGAATAGCCAGAGCGACGGGCACAAAGATATCACGACCGAAATAAAGCATCGAGACAATGATGACGGCTAGAATCGCAGTAGCTACTGCGCTGAGCAATGCCATGAGTTCCGCAGCGGAGCGGGTCTTGAATGGCTGCGTCGGTAGGGGCGTCATCTGCGCATAACCACTTCCCAAAACCGCTAACTACACGTGGGGAGAGCCCCAGTAAAAAAGCCGCTCGGGCATTACTCCGGGCGACTTTGATAAACGGCTGCCGTTTCGGGTTCTGCCGCCACATACAAATAGGCGAGGGGCGCAAAAGTTTCGTTGCCGCGAAAAGAAAGCACATAGCGCTTGAGAGACGGTGGTCGTTAAGTTGGACGATCCGCTATGCGTGCCCTTCATCACGACGATGCATCCGAGAATCAAAGTCGGCCCCTGCAAGAAAACGGCCCGCCGGAGCGGGCCGTCTCGTCGTTTTGCTTAGCGAAGCCCGCTGCCGTAAAGCGCCCGTTCCCTGCGGACCTCCTCGGCGCCGTAGGGCTTGCTGCCAGCGTCGAACGATTTCCAACCGGCCTTTTGCCAGGCGGCGCTACGGTCGCACAGGTTGACAGCGGACTCGTTCAACACTGTGTCGAGGCGGGTACGCTCTGCATCGGCTACGCGCGCTGACACCAGTGTGCCTCCTCAGCGGACGCCCTCGGCATAGGAGTGAGCATCGGCTTCCGAAACGCCGGCTTCCGTGAGCGCGCCGACAATGCCGCCGGTAGCGGCACCTGCGGCTGCGCCAACGGCCGTTGCAGCCAACCAACCGGCTGCGACAACGGGACCCAGTCCGGGGATCGCCAGCAGGCTGAGTCCGGCAAGCAAACCGGCTGCGCCACCAACACCGGCACCGATGCCGGCGCCCTTGCCAGCGCCTTCTGCGCGGTCGTCGACACCGTGGTGGTCGCGATCAACCTTCTTGTCGGTGTTGAACCAGCCGTCGGAATTATTGGCGACCAGGCCGATGTCCGAGTGCGGCACGCCAGCGGCTTCGAGGCGCCGGATGGCTTGCTGAGCGTCGTTGTGATTGTCGTAAAGGCGAGAGATTGTGACGGTCATTTGTTCTTCCTTACTTGGCAGTATTGACGTTGCCTTGAAAATCGACGCTTACCGCAGTAGCGGACCCGCTCTTGCTGGCCTTGCCGCGCCACACACCATTGTCGTCTTTCCTCAGTTCAGTAACGTTGGTGTAACCGGCATCCTCGATTTTCGACTTTGCTTGCCCTTCGGTGAAACTGTTGCGACCTGCGACCGGAGCGTTGGAATTGTTTTGTCCGGCACTGTTGACCGCGTTGTTGTTCGGTCCCGGCTGTGCCGGCGGACTTTGCGCCGCGGCCGTGGTTGCCGTCAGCAATCCAATACAAGCGAAAATAACTGAGGGTTTCATAGTTGTCTCCAGAGTTTCAGGAGCGCTCGTAACCTCTTGTTATATTTTAGTTCCGCCCGATGCGACGTTAAGCGACTTTCATTCGGCGTCACGTAACGGGTCTGCTGGGTCACAAACTGGCTATTTGCAGGCTTTGCTGCTGGTGTGCGAGTGACAAATCGTCCTCGATGATAACGAGCTATCTCACGACCTCGATGGAACTCGGCAGTGAGTGGAACGTTGCAGCACAGTTATTCAGAGGAGATTTCCATGTCCCGCGGAATGCCATCGATGACGGCGCTATTGGGTTTGCTCGCTCTGGCGGGCTACCAGAACAGGGACAAGCTCGCCGAGCTGCTGAAGGGTGCGCCCGGCAATAATGCGGAGCCTGGCGCCGGCAACCAGCAAGGTTCCTTGGGGGGCTTACTCGGCAATCTAGGCGGCGTGCTTGGCGGCGGCGGCGTCGGTGGATTGCTTGGCGGCGGTTTGGGCGAATTGCTCGAACGCTTCAAACAGAATGGACAGGGTGATGTTGCCGAATCTTGGATCAACAATGGCCCGAACAAGGAGCTTCCCGCTCCACAACTGAAACAGGCCATTGGCGCGGATGTGCTGGCTGCGCTAGAGCAGCAAACGGGCCTCTCGCAGGAAGAATTGCTGGCAAGGCTTTCGCGCGAACTTCCCGCTGCCGTCGATCAATACACGCCTGACGGACGCCTTCCGCACTGACATCTCACCGAGGAGCTTGACATGGGTATTATCTGGACAATCATTATTGGCTTCTTGGCGGGCGTGATAGCGAAGTTCATCATGCCGGGGGATAATGAGCCCTCCGGTTTCATTCTCACTGCGATCCTCGGCATCATCGGTGCATTTGTTGCGACGTTTCTGGGGCAAGGACTCGGCTGGTATCGGCCTGGTGAGGGCGCAGGCCTCATCGGCGCGGTGGTGGGCGCGATTGTGGTCTTGTTTGTTTACAGCATGGTCACAGGCCGTCGACGCGCGCTCTGAGCGGCGCACGGGCTACGCTGGATGTTTTTAGTAGCCTAGGGTTCGCGGTAACGCGGGCCCTTTCTTTGGCAAATCCGAATATTTCGTCGGTGAAAAAAACTCCGAACGCGGATTACGTTGCGCCAGGTCCGAACGCGGATTACGTTGCGCCAGGCCAGTGCTACCTAATCTCGTGGTTTTTGGCGTCAAATCCCCATCGCTGCTGCCCACGTCTTCCTTGACGCCGCGGGCGACGATCCGGAGTGATCCGTCCGGAAGCCGTCGCTGCAACTTCAGCGCCTCGTCCGGAGTAGCGGTCATTCATGTCTCGACCTCGTCCGGCGTAGTCAGGATCACCGGCATCGCCTTGGGATGGATGGCGCCGACTTCGAGGTTCGGCTCAGTCGTCGTAGAGGTCGTTGGTGGTCTCACCTTCCTTGACCTTTCTTCCGCGGTCGCAGATTATATGGCTATTCTTTTTGATTTGCTGCGTTTCGTCGAGGCCCGACCAGTACGCCGTTCGTATTCATGAGCGAGTTCAAGCAGCCTGGCGGCTGTTTCCGCATCGCCGATCGACTGAGCGATTCTTCTGCATCGCTCGGCCTCTTTTACGAATGTTTGCTGCTCACCGCTCATAAGGTGAGAACAAGCTGTTCGCCGTTTTGTTTCGCAGACGATGTCGACCTCATGGACCCCCGCCTATTTGGCGGCGCAGCGCGTCTGGCTCGTTTCGAGAATTGCAGTAGCTAGCGCCGTATTGGTCTGGTGATTTCATCGCCAATCACCCCCGTCCGAGCTAGCCCACGGACGGGGTTTTTGTTGGTGAAGGTTCCCAAAGCTCCGACGACTTCCAATCAACGACACCATTTTGCCGACCCGATGAAGCCATCCGGAAACAATCCAGTGCTCTCATCCCCCAAAATAAAATAATGGGATGCGATCATGAATTCTCAATGCAATTTACCGTCACTTCCTTGAGGCAGCCCGTCCCGGCATTTCGAGCCGGGGAGCAAGGCGATGATCGAAGTAGTCACGACCTTGGCTGTATTGTTCAGCACGAGTGTTTTCTTGGCTCACGCGTTGGATGGATATCGGGCGCGCTGATGGGCCGCTCTGCTTTACCAAACACCGACCAGAGCATCACTAGGCTGACGGACTTGATCGTAGCCACGGAAGTCGTGTCCGCTCCCGATGAACCATGTGCCCCCACACTTTGAAGGCGTTCAGCCAACATTTGGAGATGCGCCTCGATGTCAGGCGTCTCGTTGACGAGCGACCAAGCGCATGAGTTGCGGCGTATTTGACAGCTGCAAGTCGAGTATCATCAGTCCATTTTCTAACATCGGCGATCTCAATCCAAAGGTCGTTGGAATTGCATTGAAATATTGCCGCCTGGTCGCAGGTGTACTGCAGTCAATTAATAATCTGAACAACCGTTCAGGAAATGCCGGGGAACGTTCCTGCTCGCTCTGAGTTCATCTCACTCATTGGAGGATGGATCATGAAGAAGCTCGCTTTGGTATTTGCCGGACTTGCAACCATTGCTATTGCCGCCCCGACGGTCGCCAGTGCAGAAGAGTTCAGCGTTCGCGTTGGCGGTGATCGCGACATTCACCGTGGCTACCACGAGGGCCGTCAGTTTCGCGGCGCCCGTGCAGAATATTACGGACATGACCGCGGACTGCATCGTGGCTGGTATAAGGACCGCGGTGAGCGCACCGTGATCATCAAGAAGCGCAGGCACTGGGAAGATTAATTAGGAATATGGCCCCTTAACCGGGGCCATATTTTTGTGCACCACGGTTGAAACAGTTCGTTGTTATTTTCAGAGATATTGGGAAATGCGCGGCGTACATTGGTCTCACCATTTCCAATTCAGCTTGTGTGCTATTCGTAACTGTTCTCACACTAAACGCATGTCAAAATTTTAGGAACGTTGTGTTTGTTGATTCCTTGAATTACGGTCCGCCCGCAACTGCCTGGGATGGTCGGGTGGACGCAGACTTCGAATATCTGATCGTGGATTCCACCACGTCCGGGCGCATCAGCACGCTGCCGGGGCAAAAAGGGGGGTCTGAGGATCAGGCGGAAGATCAAGCGATCGGCCGCTCGCGCGGAGGACTGAGCACCGTACTTGGACATGAATTAGAGCGTGATCTGCCCACCGTTTGGTACAATTGAGAACTGAATGTCCTCAGAGATAGTGATCGTGCGGTTTTCTTACTCTTGCAGGTGGTCGTTTATTTCGGCGTAGAACTCCTTCATGCTTTGAAGTGTACCGCGTTCTGACGCAAGCAGCGCGAGCGGGTGGGGATAACAATCGCCCGAGATAAAGCCGTTGCCGATTTTTCCTGGCTCGGAACATAACTCGCGATTCATGCGTTCGTTAGCTTACAAGAGGAGACGACTGTCATGGCATCGAGCGCGCGCATTTTCTTCGCTGGGGTGGGAACCACGTTTTTAATCCTCGGGGCGGGCTTTGGCGGCGGGCTTTTGATGGCCAATTCAGCTCTGAAGGAACCTACGGGCTATCAGGCAAAGGCCAAGGCGGAACCGTCTGCCCCCCCTGCGAGAATCATCCTCCCGACTACTGCCCAAGCAGCTCAACCACCCGAGCAACCGCAAGAGGTTGCGGCGGTGGAACCTGCCCCACAGCCAATTCAAGCTGCTCCGGCAGCCAGCCAGGCAGAGAAGATCGATACTAAAAAAGCTGAAAAGGAAGAGCGCGATCGCAAAAAACGAATCGCTGAACGAAAGGTGAAGCGTCAGCTGGCGCAGGCCCGGGCTCGACAGCTTGAACCGCGTCAAGAGCCTCGGATTATGGCGTTTGGTGGCGAAGATCCCCAGCGAGGTTTTGGGTTCTTCGGCCAGAACTAGGAGTCCCGCTGCTGAACTTCTCTTCGGACGTGCCGTCGGTTGATGGCTGACACTCTGCTCATAGGTGGCACTTTTCGGACCTGCCAAGGCCGGGCTGGATCACGCGCACGGGCTGGATTTCGATCAAAGGTCATGACGGAAGATGGCCGGTCTCAACCGTCAAATTGATGGAAGACCAGGATTCACATCGTCCGCCGAATAGGAAAAAGCGAGGCGCGTTGCAAAGCTCAAGGCTGCGCGTGAACGCAAGCGGCTCGCCAGGGAAGTGCGAGGGCCGCAAGGCCGAGATCAACCCGGAGATGGTGCAGATCGCCAGGGGGCCTGAGGCGGCGCAAGCGCGGGAATTCCCTGACGGGGGCGACCGACGATCAGTTCCCTGTGCCGCAATCGCGCGCTCAACTTCTGCGGCGAGCGTTGCGAAGTGATCCGCTAATTTGGTGAACAACTCCCGCTTGCGACTGTCCGTCGCAAGTCGCGTATCAGCGCGGCCTCTGCAGCATCGGCACGGAGCCTCTCTAGGCTGGCCTGCATATCTTTCATTTTGGCTCAGCCCGCCGCAACGACCTGTCCATGTGAAGCGCGTTTTCGATCTGGCGAACCTTAAGCTCCAGCAATTCGCGTTGCGGGCCCGGCTCTATAGCTTCCAGTCGCGCTTCGAGGCGCGCCTTTTCTTCGTTCAGCCGATTATCGAATGTATGAGGTCTGGATCGACGCCTCATGGGGCGCTCCTTTCCCTTTGAAGGGGCGGGATCGCAACCGGCGTTCTCATCACCGATAATTGCCACGGGCGTCGCGGTGATGGGATGAAGATAAGGACTCGTCCCTCGAAATGTAAGCGCACAAGTGTACACAGGTTACATCTAATCGGTTCCGCAATCGGAACGCAGAGACCCGCCTTCCTAAGCGAGCGCAGGCGTTAGAGCTGAGAACGAGTACGCAGATCCAGGGAAACCGCTAATGGACCGTTAATGGCACCTCGCAGAAGGTGAGGTGGGTCACGGTAGCGGCAGGAGCGTTGCGCCAATGTACCCGCACAGCGACGGATGATCGGCGCTGGCTTGGATGGGAGAGCAAATATGAAAGACGCTTTGCGTCTCACCATGTCCGCCATTCGATTAGTGGCGGTTCTGGTGACAATGGAGGCCCGAACACCCTGGGTCCTCGGGCCCTCGCGAACGGCAACAGGAAAGCCCCGCCATTGCTGACGGGATTTTGCCTCGCAGTTCGCGCGCCGCTTACTTGCGGGTGACGCACATGTACATGTTGATTTCCATTCCGACGGTCACTTCGACGATTTTCGGTGCTTTCCAAGCCATTTAGCTCTCCATTCATCTGGATCGACCAGCCCTCAGTTAAGGGCACATCAGAATATTGGCTGTTCACCCTTTTGTTTTTCTTCTGCGCTTTTTCCATCAGAACTTTTTGATCGTTTCTTCGAAGCGATCAGCGCCCTTAGCTAGATCGTGCCCCATCTTGCTCTCGTTTTTCGCTTCTTCCTTAGCAGTCGCCTCTCGCAAGCCCTCACCGGCCCGCTCCCCCGCTTTTGGTGATTTTCGTTTGTCATCCATGTGAAGCACCTTCCGTGATAACAACACGCTTCTCCGGGAATACTCCGTTGTGTATCCCAGCTAAATCGTAACAAACTTCAATCAGATCGCTGGGACATTGTTCCAGTTCCGTTAAAGCTAGTCATCGAAGTGCGCCATTAATATCGCGAATGAGATCCCCTAGATACGCCCCATGCTGCTGAAATCCCCCTTTGAGCCCTGTATTCCGCCGCCTGCGACTGCGGTTCCGGAATCGAAAAAACTGGATCCATGAGATCAAGCAAGACGGCTATCGCCTGATCGTTCAGCGAAGAAGTCAGGAGAGCATAATGCCGTTGCTGAAAGCTGGGGCTATCGAGCCAGTGTTGCGCGAGCTTTCCCATCTTTCATCGTCGGCCGTAGAGCAGAGGAGATCGAGCGTCGCGGTCCCGCCAAGTGAGCTAAAAGACTGTTATGCGGGCGCGCTTGTCTCGCGTTAGCAGAGCGATCTGCCGCCGTTGACAGCCTTTTAAATAGGCAAGCAACGTGGGAAAAAGATGCAAGTTAGTGTAGGAACATAGGACAACTCTCCAGCTTTACACTTTGTGCGGTGCACTGACGCCCCGCTCAAATCTGGAGTGCGAAATGAAACTAATCCTGACAGGAATTGCGGCGCTTGCCATTGCCGCATCTGTACAGTCGGCCGAGGCGGCGGTGTTCATCTCAGCGCGGCTGGGTTAAATGGAGGTTCCGTTGCAACCCTTTCCGGCGGAACCGTGTACACGAGCGATCAGCCATTCGCTGACATTCCCGCTGGTGGAGTGTCGGGGGGAACATTCCTCGCCGCTGGTCCCACCTCGGGTGAACCCGCAGTCCTGACGTTTCAGGTACCCATCAGCTACCTAAGTTTTCTTTGGGGCTCTCCAGACACCTACAACAGACTTGAGATCACCTCGACCACAGGAGCTTACGATTTCACCGTTGATAGCCTGGGCTTCGCTGTAACTGACGGCAACCAATCGTTTTCCCAGTACGTTCAGTTCACAACGAGCCCGGGTGAATCAATTCTTTCGGCCAAGTTTGACAACTCCCCCGCGCAAGACGCCTTTGAAACCGCTAATTTCAGCGTAGGACCGGTTTCAGCGGTTCTGCAAGCAGCGGTTCCGGAACCATCGACTTGGGCGATGATGATTCTCGGCTTCATGGGAATTGGATTTGTCGCAATATCGTCGGTCTCCCAAAGCAGAATTCCGCTGGGTCTAATCAGGACACCTCCGACAACAATTAAAGACCGCCTTCGGGTGGTCTTTTTTTGCGGTCCTGGCCATCTCTAAAGAATTCGAGCAGGCGCGTATCGGCCCCGATCCTATCCCGCGACGCTTGTCTGTTGGGACCGAAGGGTGGTGTCGAAGCATCGCGACAAGGTTTATCGCGGTGGCCGGTTACCGAACTGGGTCAAGGTCAAGAACCGGCAGCATCCCGCAATGGAACGCGTTAGGGGGTCCTTTTCATGACCGTTTTCATCTACGTCGATACCAGCAAGCAGGTTGGCGACAAAGATCACCTGAAGGTCTTTGCCAACGAGGATGCAATGGAACGGTGGTTTGTCGAAAATGATCCGGAAGGCGTGGCGTTCGAGTATGAGGTTCTGGACTAACTTCGGGCGTTGATGAAGGGTCCGGAGCTTGGACCGTCAACTGCCGCTACGGCTGGCCTTAACATTCGGCGCAGCGAGTAATCCTCACCTCCCGTGAACATGGCCAGCAGCCCCAAAACGAGCGCGAGAAGGATGAGAACCTTAGCCGTGGTGTCTGACATGAGCCACATCTGGTCACCTGACCTGTCTGGGCCCCCAACTTTGTATCCCGCCAGCGCCTTAACGTTTGATTAAATCAATTACCGCGTCGTTGGCCTCGACGTGATGGTGGCGGCTCATGTCGGGGCCATCCGCTTGCTGGCAAACCGGATGCGCTGGAGACCTCCAGACAGCCCAAAGACCCGGAGGGCTGGGGGGCATGGTCCGGGCCTTTGAAACTCCGCTCGCCGAGTGGGTCAGGGATCAATCCGCCACCCGGTGAGACGCCGGTTTTACGCTAAGCATCTGCAGTGAGTCGGGTGACCAAAATGAGTCAACATGTCGAACAGTTCGCGGCGTGGATCCTTCAGCGCGCGCAAGTGCCCGACACATGACGTCATTCGTCCAACCGCCGGCGCTAGTTTCGATCAACAAATTTGACTCCGCAAACATTTCCGTCTCGCCATATCACACGGCAATGCTTTGTCGTTTTGAAGCCATCCAGCGACAGATCAAATTTGATGGCGGCAGTGTGATGCGTGTATGAATGAAGCTTGGCTCCGTCACCGTGACAGTTCAGCACCGAACACGGGTAGCAGCCGCGAATACCGTCAACGTGAAGCAGCGCAAGTTGGTTGATCTTATTGCGTTTGAGTCCTCGTCGCTCACGCATCAGACCATCTCCCAATGAAATATACTTGGTTAAGCAATAACTGGCGCAGGCTAGATGGTGGAGCCATATTTAAAAGTCAAAATTATCTAAAATTGTTTGGAATAGGCTGCTCGCGAGAGTGACCGCTCAAGAGACGCTTCGTGTTGGTGCATTGGATGATGTGGCGGCGGACGACCCCCGAGACCGTGCTGTTCTTGGTTGTGCTGGTCGTGCTGGCGCGGTGATAGGCTTCCTGCCGCTGCCGCTGGACTGAGCCTCTCGCGGTGGCCTGCGCGCCGGTCATGGTTTATCCTCGCGGGTGACATGGTGACCGGCGCGCGCTGCACGAGCGTCTGCGATGTCCGTTGCAGGGTGGCGACCAAAACAATTGACGACGGTCATGGTGTGCAGGAATCGTATCGAGAGCAGCACCATCAGCGTCCCTCACGCAGTCCGTGGACTAGCTCCAGATGCATGATCATCATCGACCTGACCGTCGCGGCGTTCTCGGCCGTGACCTCAAATCCGATCAAGCATCAGCAGCATCCCGCGGTGACGGAGCCGTTCTGGTCGCGGAAGAAATTGAAGCCGTCGATCTCGGCACCCGGTACCGGATCGCAGATCGTTTCGTGGTTCATCGCATACCTACGGTGTGCGTGGTGGCGTGTCCATCCGATGCCTAATAATCACCCTAAAGGCGGTGCCGCACCAGCACCTGCCGGATCGTCGGCGATAATCGTTCGGTTTCCGAACGCAGCAAAGCCGTCAGGTATGCTAGCCCCTGACGGCCTCGCTGGATTCCGGCTCGGAGAGTTTAAGCCGGGCTGGTACGCAACCGCATTGCGATCCCAGAACCGGGCGGGGAAAAAGCCCATCGACGGCTTTTTCGTGGTTATGCCCGCAAGACACTGCCTGAGTTCGGGTTCACATCTCGCGCGGCAGGCCTGCGCAAAGAAGCTACTGCGGGGTGGCAACTGTACCTGTACGCCGGTGCTCGCGTCGTTCGTGGCGGCCTGTTCGTCGTGTCTCACGGCGCTCGTGCCGTCCAGTACGCCGTTCCTGACGTCGCGTCATGCCAACGGTCTGAGCCTCGGCATCCGTCGTTACCAGCGCTGTGGTGGTTGCTGCGATTGCGAAAGCAGCAGCTTTTCCGAAAAGAGAAAAGGCACTTCGACGCGAGATAGTTTCCGTTTTGATGATTTCGCTCATGGCCAAAGGCTCCTTGGGCTTGGTGAAGGCCCATGCGGCTGCCGTTGCAAGGTACCCGTATTGATTTAGGTCAAGGACACGCTCAATCGCGGATTGCGAATGCAGCCGTGGTCATCCGCCCACCCAAATCCCGCGCGCTTCAGCGCCAGTGTCACCACGACAAGCGCCTTTTCGATGACGGCGATATCGCCGCCGCTGGCGATCACCCGGTTGAGCAACGCGATGGCACGTTGCGGGTTATCGAGATAGTCGGCGGCTTTGAGTGGCTTGGTCATGGCTGCGCTCCGTCTCCGCTCGATGCGGCACCGGAAGAGGGTGTCACGAGCTGCTAATTAAATTCTCAAGTGAGTTTAACTGACTATGATGTAACAAGAGCACCCCCGTGGTGTTCGCCAGTGCTTGCGCTGAGGTCGTGAAGTTCGAATTGGTCACCACAACCGCGATTGAGGCGCGATAATAAGTTTTGGCGGCATAGGCTTCCTGAACTGCCTTATTACCGACCGAGGAATTATAAAGCTTGCATTGGATTATCAGGCGTATGCCAGCTTTTTCCGCGACTACGTCAGCACCCTGATCGCCGCTTCGCTGGGTTGTCCTCGCGGTCCATCCGTTGCTCAACAAAATGCCTTTACACCAGTGCTCAAAGTCTTCCGGTGTTGTTTCTGGTGTAACAAAGTTTTCCTTCAACTGCTCATTCGTAAGGTCCGGTATGAGGTCCGGTATATTGTCTTTCACGGCGTCCGCGACATCGAAGCCAAGCTCTTCGGCTTCTGATATGTCTTCAACGGTCAATCGTTTCAAAATCACGTTCTTTGCAAAATAGTCGACTTCGGCGTCCCACTTGGTCGTGTCTTTCACGCCATAAACATCAGTCGTAATAAGGGCCAAACGGCGATGTGCCAACGTCTCTTTTGCGCCCCTCGCATTCCAGCCCCCTCAAACGAGAGATGTTTTTCATCTCGCATGGACCGCGCGGCTTTATCAAGTCAGGCATTGGTCGAAGCTATTACTGCTGCCACCATTCGTCCTTAACACCACCCCGCCAGCCGGTGCCGCACCAGCGCCTTCAACGACACTGGCGGCTCCTCGACCAGCTGCCTTCACGTTCCCGCCAGGGCGATGCCAAACAAGTAAGAGTTCGTTCGGGCGCCGCCGGCTAGCTTCCAGTTTTACGGTCCGCGTTTCAAGACTGCGCCCGATCATCGCGAGGACATTCCTTCCAGCCGCTTGACCCGCTCAGCCAGTTCGGCAGTCTCAAAGGTCTTCACATAAACCTCGATAAGCTTGCTGATTTCGCCAGCGTCAACCGGGGTTCATGTTGTCGGTCATGACTTTGCCCTCGTCGGCTTGCGTGCGGCCTTCTTGTTCTTGGCCTTTTTGAGCGGTCCGTTCTCGTCGAACCGGTCCGGCATCGCCCGCGCCAGCAGCAGGTTGGATTTCTCGTAGCCCTCGACGCCGGGGGCGATCCCCCAGCCGACTTCCAGCGGCGTCAGCTTGCGGCCGAGCCGGGTCTCTACGCAGGCGATGCACAGGTTGTCCGACCAATTCAGACCGAGCTTGTCCTTCCAGATCTTGCTGTCGATCACGCAGTAGTCGCCAAGCTCGATGACGTTGCGCTTGCAATCGAGACAGACGTGGCGGGCGATCTGGCGGCGGGTGAATTCGTAGTTTCGATACCGGTTTATGGCCATCGATTCGATCCAGTTTGTGCCGGTTGCGGTATTGTGCCGGGCTATCGTTTCGTATATACGAAATTGACGAAACTAATGTCAATAGGTATATACGAAATGGTAGGCAGACCGGAGACGCACCCCATCAAGAAGATCATTCGCTTCAACGAGGCGATGGTCGAGATGATCGAGAAATGGCGCAGAAAGCAGAAGCCGAAGCCTAATTTTACTGAAGCTGTAAGACAGCTGATCGAGATGAGCCTCGAAACCACGCCCAAGGAAGGTAGCAAGCATGGCCGATAAGGTCGTAGACGCAACGGAAAAGATCCTGCGCGAAATGCAGCACCAGTCGAAGGACGCGCTGGACAGCGCCCAGCGCGACCGGGAAATGGCCTATCGCTGCATCGCCCGCATCGACCAGTTCGAGGCCAGACTGGATTCGATTGCCGCCGACATCCGGCAGATCCGCTCCGATATGGCCTCAATCCATATCAAGCTTGCCGGCCTGCCGGCGGGCAACGTCTGGTGAAATCACCAGACGTTCCACATCTCGGGATTCCACGACATGTGCCACGTCTCCGGATTTCAGGAGATGTGCCATTCACGTCCGCTTCAGGTTGCGGCGCAGATCCCGTGATTGACGACCGTCAACAGGGATCTTCATTATGAAAACAGGATACACCACAGCTGTGGTATTGGCGCTTGTGCTGCTGGTATCGCCGGCGGCGTTCGCGCGAGGGGCGATGTCTGCTCCTCGGGGTAGACCAGACATGCCGCTGATCCCTCGCCACTTCTGGTGTTGACCGTTTCAGACAATCAAGCGTTCGATAGCTTGGAACCCCTAGCGAGCGCCTTGTAGGCCATATAAACAGCCATCACGGACACAAAGCCGATCTAGCTTTCTTCACGGATTCGGGTTTCGGAAGTTGCCCTGCACCGACCCCTGGCATAACAATGTCGAAAAATGCGTCGATATGTAGGGAGCAACTTCATGCGCACGATTGTGATCGCAATGGTGACGGCCATGATGGCGGCGACGCCCGCCGCGGCCGACTATCTGGTCAAGGAGGTCGGCAGCTTCCATATCGGCGGACACACTGAAACGCTGAACGGACTTCCTTCGAAGGAAATCGTGTTCTCTCCCGGCGCGCCGCCGATCAAAGTCGATCCGAACGGCGAGTTCGAGGTCGAGCAGATGTACGTCCAGTTCGTCAAGCTGGCGCATCCGAAGTCCAAATTGCCGCTGCTGTTGTGGCATGGCGGCGGACTCTCGGGCGCAACCTGGGAGACCAAGCCCGACGGCAAGCCGGGCTGGCAGCAATTCTTTCTGAATGCAGGTTATGACGTCTACGTCTCGGATGCGGTCGAACGCGGCCGCGCCTCCTGGGCCCGCTATCCGGAAATCTTCAAGAGCGAGCCGTTCTTCCGGCCGAAAAAGGAAGCTTGGGAGTTGTTCCGTATCGGACCGAGCTACGAAGTCGGCGGCAAACGCGAGGCGTTCGAAGGCGAGCAATTCCCGGTCGAGGCGTTCGATCAGTTCACCAAGCAGGGCATCCCGCGATGGTCGACCAATGACGCTGCCACGCAGAAGGCCTATGACGCGCTGGTGCAGAAAGTGTGCCCGTGCATCATCGTGGTGCACAGCCAGGGCGGTAATTTCGGCTTCACGGCCGCGCTCAATGCGCCTGACAAGGTCAAGGCGCTGATCACCCTTGAGCCGTCGGGCGCCCCGGATCCCGCGAAGGCCGACGCCGCCAAACTCAAGGGCGTGCCGCATCTGATCGTGTGGGGCGATTTCCTCGATCGGGTCCCGGTGTGGTCGAAGCTCGTGGTCAATCCGAGCAAATGGGGACAGGCGATTTCGGCTGCGGGCGGTAAGGTTGATACGTTCGAGTTGCCCAAGAGGGGGATCAAAGGCAACACCCACATGATGATGATGGACCGCAACTCGGACGACGTCGCCAAACTGGTCAACGACTGGATTGAAAAGCAAGGGTTGGCCAATTGAGCTTATTCTAGGCGTTGGAGTAATTTCCACGCAATACGCGCAGGCGCGCGCGAGAACTGGATTACAGCGAAATGGGCCCTTCGCAGGCTGACCAATGTGGGGCGCTCATTCGGGACTTCATGGCCTATCGTCGGAAGGCGAAGCCAGCAATGATGGGCGCCTGATCCACGATCATCGGATTAATTGAAGAGCCACCTTCGGGCGGCTTTTCTTTGAGCGAGCGAAGCGCGCTACCACATGGCGTTGTCGTGAGCGAGCAGCGAGCCGCCGCGACAGCACGAAGGGCCGGGGTGCGCCGAGGCTAACGCCACCCCTTCGCGCGCTCCCTGCGCACCGCTTCGCTCGCCGGGTTCTTCGACTTGAGCCACACCTTCGACGGGCCGCTGCGATAGGGCGTTATCCGTCCCCTTCGACACCGCGCTGTTATCGGTGTTAGCCCTGTTACTGCTGTCATCGCTGCTATCGGGGTTTGGTGTGTGGTCTTAGCGATCCTTAGCGCGATTTAATTCAATTGCCTGGAAAATTGCGACAACTGATCCAGATCAATCAACGACGGAGTGGTGACCCACCAGCCGCTGCATGGCGCATGCTTGAGGACTGTTGTCAGCTTTAACCGACACATCCGACTGTTGCGTATTCGGCTTGTCGCCTAGCTGACCTTCGTTGGCGTCTCGCTGGCTTTTTTTGCTGATCATTTGTTACGACGGATTAGCCTGACTGGCGGCATCGGCAGCGGCGCCGCATCCCTAACCCAGACGACGGACCGCGATCAAGCGCACAGCATTCCTTTCAGGCGCATTGGCGAAGACTACGGTGATCCACACCGGGACAGCGGCTTCACTGCGCCGGTGGGATCGACGCCCCAGCCCGCCACGCTCAGCCCTGTCGCAGCCAAGCCACGACACGCCTGTCATTCCATGCCAACCGCCCATATCTGGGCGGCCTCGGGTGGAGCATTTGCGCTCCACCCGGCTTCCAGCTCCGCGCGCGGGGACCTGCTCGCGAAGCGGCGGAGATTTAGCATGTTGCCGGGCCGGGCGACTTGCTGGTGTGAGCCAGAGATTTGTGAGAGTTCGCCAAGGCCGATTTCAGTGGTGCTTCACGCAATAGGACGAACGTGGCTGCATCTACACGTCGGTTGACGACCTGCTTGCGGGTAGCGCCGGACCCTCGGAGCATTCCCGGCCGTACGCTTGACTGCCCCGAGAAGACGACCATAATCGCATGAACATAGGTATTTGAGCGGTTCGATATTGAAATTGATTAAATTGGGAGATTTCAAAATGGTCAGGCGTTCCTCCAAGAAAAATCCTTTCTTATGCTCGAGCCGCTCCACTGCCATTTTTTTCGCCGCGTGTGCGATCGTCACTGCCGGCCCTGCAGCGGCAGATATCGTGCTCAACGGCGATTTCGAGACGGGGTTCAGCGCAAATTCCTTAGGGCAACAAGTCCCGCCCGGCGACAGCGCGCTTTCCTGGACGGTCGGCGGCGCTCCGGTCACGTGGTATAAAAATGGGTTCAACAATATCCAGCAGATCGCACTAAGCGCGCACAACGGACATTTGGCTATTGACTTGGCCGGCGACGGAAGCGTGAGATTTGTGCGTCAGTCGCTCAATCTTTTGCCGTCTCAGGCGTATCAACTCAGCTTCTGGGTGGGAAACTACAGCGCCAACAATAGCCCAGCAGGTGTGGACATTGAGATCAGGGACGGAACGTCCAATACGATCCGCTTGTCGGAGACAGCGGCGGCTCCGACCACGAACGAGTCCTCCACATGGGTTCGGTTCGCATTCAACTTTATCCCGGACGGGACCTCCAACACGATCACCTTCAGCGGGGCTAATGGCCCTTCCTACATTGGCCTAGCAGTCTGCTGAAAAACCTTGAAATGGAGAGGTTTGTTATTCTGTCCGGTCGTTGTTGGGACGGCGCGGTGGAGTTGGATGTAATTTTCTAGCCTGGTGTTGGGTGTACTCTGACGCGGGTGGCTAAGCGGCAAGCAGTTTGGGAATGCGGATCAGGTTATAGGCGATCAGATTGAGCAGGAAGTCGGCGGCGACGCGAGCAATGCCACGATGTTTGGTCTTGCGCATGGTACCGTGCTGCTTGCCCCATCCGAAGATGCACTCGACCATCGCCCGGCGTGATTGCGACATGCCATACCCTGGATGCCGGGTGGTTCGTTCGTCGATGGCGCTGCTGCGGGTCTTGCCGGTTTTGGTGACGGCCTGGTTCTGTGTCACATGCGGCGTCACGCCGATGGCGCGAAGATTGGCGACATGGTCGGCGGTATCGTACGCTTTGTCCTCGCCGGCCGTGATGCGGCGGCCTGCGGCTTTGCGTCTCGCCTTCAGCATGGTCTCCGAAGCCCGGCGTTCGGCGGTGCCATTGGCATGCGTGACCCGGCCGGCTACCGCCAGCCCATGCCGGTTCTCCATGGTGGCGTGGCCCATATAGCAAAGCCTGGCCTCCCGTCCGGCCGCCTTGCGATAAAGCCTGCTGTCCGGGTCGCTGGTGCTCGCATGAGTGTCGTTCTTGCGCTTCTGGCCATGGAAGTTGGCGCCGTCATCGTCGTCACCGCTGCCGTCCTTGGGGCGAAAGCTCTTCTGTGAAGCCCAGGCTTCGATCAGCGTTCCATCCACCGAGAAGTGCTCGTCCGACAGCAGCGGCTTGACCTGCGGATGGTTCAGAAGCCTGGTCATGAACTTCGTGAACACATCGCCGTTCTGGAGCCGCTCCCGGTTCTTGGTGAAGGTGGTCGGGTCCCAGACCGGATCGTCCGGCGACAGCCCCACGAACCAGCGATACAAAAGATTGTAGTCCAGTTGCTCCATCAACTGGCGTTCCGAGCGGATGCCGTAGAACACCTGCAACAGCAAGGCGCTCAGCAATTGCTCCGGAGGGATCGAAGGACGTCCCTCGCTGGCGTAGAGCCTGCCAAGGCTGCGGTTCAAATCACTCAAAATATCCCGGACAAGTTCCCGGACCTTCCGCAGCGGATGGTTTGCTGGCACACGCTTATCCGGCGCGATGTACGAAAACAGCCCGCCCTGATCGGTAAACCTGCCGCGCATCACCATCTCCACCGATTCGAGATGATAAAGTAAATCATCAAGTCCCCGCTGTGGCGAGGGGGTTCTTCAGCAAACTGCTAGACGACGTGAGCGTCACCGGCGTGCCGGAGCCGTCAACTTGGGCCATGATGATCCTCGGCTTCACTGGCGTTGGCTTCATGGCCTATCGGCGGAAGGGGAGGCCAGCATTGATGGCGGTCTGATCCAAAAGCGTCTAATCAGAATTGAAGAGCCGCCTGTGGGCGGCTTTTTGTTTCGGTCGCCTCAATTGTGCGGCTTCACCTTCAACCGGAAACCCTGGTCGCCATGGACCGGCGCGCGCAGCTTCACGCCGCCGCGCGGTCCTCTTTGTCGGCCCCGCGCATGACGATCCTGAGCGCGTCATCCGGCAATGGCCGTTGCAACGCCTTCGCCTCATCCCACGGTGCGCGCATCATCACCACGTCGCGACCCACAGCACAGCGGGCAACGTGGAGGAACGGCAACGCCGCCCCAGCGACGTCGCTGGCGCCCGGAATTACTTTGCTGCGCCGGTAGTTGTAGCCGCTGGAGCCGCGCCCGCAGCCGTACCTGTGCGCCGCTCTTCACGTCGTTCTGTACGGCCTGTGCGGCGCACGTCACGTCGCTCGTGTCGCCCTTCACGCCGCTCCTGACGCCATGGGCGGAAGCGGACCTGTGTCGAGCACGAGCGAGCTGCCGGGTGGCTACCTGACTTGCAACGTCGGGTGGCCGAGTTAGACTGTGGCTTTTGAGGCATTGCCATGATGATTCTCGTGTTGCTCTGCGGCATCGGGACAGCTCTATTGAGCACGTTGCTTTTGCTGCTGCCCGCCGAACGGAAGATTTCCCCAGCGCGGGAGTCCTTTGAGGAAAGCAGCAAGCGCAGGGATAAGTATCTAGCGCAGATGCGACGCGATCGCTTCGAAAACTCGGCCGCCAACGAGTTAAGGGAGAAGCGATGATACGAGCAATAACAGCCCTCGTTATCTGCTTAGCTCTTTTGTGGCTAGCTGACGTTGTATTTTTCAAGAGCCGCTATAGCAACCGACTTTGGGCTGAGGCGCAATACCAAGGCCACAAACTAAATTACGAAGTTCAACGATTGATAAGGTTTTAAATTGGAAGAGAACGGGATGGAAGTCATTGGCATGGCGCTGATCGTTGGCGGTATGGCCTATCTATTTAGCGGGCTGATATTCCTGTTGCCTAACCCGACTGCAAAGCGGCCAGCAATTGTCACTGAGAACAGCGATGAGGACGGTTGTAGAACAGGCGTTGGGGTTGGTGCGCACATTGCCAGCCAGCGTGAGTTCGATTCCACGACCAGCCGGGACGATTTGTGCTAGCCCGGCGCCAGATTTTTTCGTGGAGGACACGCCGACCGCCGTGCTGGTGCGCCAGGTGCTCGGCGCCATCGCGCAGTTCGAGAAGGCGGCGCTAGTCGCCTCGCCAAGCTCAAGGCGGCCCGGGATCGCAAGCGTGTGGCGGCCGGCAAGTGCGAAGGCCGCAAGTCATGGGCAGAGATCAATCCCGAATTGGTGCGCGAGGCTATGCTGATATGCTTTTTGAGTAATGTGCGCGATGATAATGGTCTTCTGACCGCGATCACGTCCGCTTTGGCGGCGCGAACGTATAAACCGTCTTACCGCCAAACTCCGAACTCTCATCAAGTTCCGCGACGCCGTGCAGCGAGATGTACCGCGAGCCACCTTTGAGCAGTAGCGCCACCAGTCGTTCCGGATAGGCATCGGTGAAAGAACCGCTCGCTGGCCGCCGCTCCTTTTTAATCGCCAGATCGATCTCACCGAGGTCGTCGCTGTTGGTCAGATACGAACCAAACACGCGAACCTCGGTTACCCAATGCAGCAGATCGGGATGCGCGTTGACTTCCTCAACAGACCGCAGGAAATCGGCAAGGAGCTTGTCGGCCTTGGCCCGATTTAGGCGCGGGACTAAGCGTGCCGACCGCATCGCATTACCTTTGCTGGTGGGTTGGTATGCAACCTGCCCTCGACAGTCAGAGAACCGGGCATTCACCTCGATCATCCCGTCCTTCAGCAGCTGCTCGACCAGCGCACGCGCGGCGGTTGCCTGATCTGGAATTCGGTTGACGCCAATTAGTGGATGAACGTTGGGGCTTGAGTTGGTCCACTCTCCGTTCTTCTTGTAGAGGCGTCGCATATCTGAGCTGACCTTGCCCTGCTTGGCCAGATCATCGACGTGATCAGACCATAGCTGCTTGTGCAGGAACGCCTCGACAGAGTCGACCGTGAAGTGGTCGCTGCGTCCGAGTTCCCGCAGCATGGCGCGCACGGTCTTTAGTGGCTGTCCGGCAATCGTGCTGTTACGGTCAGTCTTCAATGCGCTCTCGGCTCCAAGCTTATTGCCTTTCGTACGCGAGCCGTTGAAACGGCAAACACGGATCGACGTAGACTAGCGTCTCTTAGCTAATCAAAGCGGAAATAACACCCAGATCGCCGCGCCGGAGAGGGCGACAAAC
The DNA here is from genome assembly GCA_963802535.1 of uncultured Alphaproteobacteria bacterium. Taxonomy (GTDB): domain Bacteria; phylum Pseudomonadota; class Alphaproteobacteria; order Rhizobiales; family Xanthobacteraceae; genus Bradyrhizobium. The sequence goes on from CAWDJI010000007.1 coordinate 390,375, forward strand.
CCAAGGAAACGAAAGCCAGACAAGTACGTCGTCTCGCGTCATGGTCGGTTCGGCCAGATGATGTTGGTTAGCCGCGCAGTGGGATACTCGGCGGCACTGATGCGTTACCTGAACAACCGCATCCAATCTTGTTATTGCGCGCCAATGATTTGGGGGTTTGCGCCAGAGGGTGCGCTCCCGCTGCGTGTCTTGAGCCTGCGACGAGACGCTCAAGAATGTTGCTGACGTGCAGTGTGTTGCTCTCAGGGCTAGTAGGTGCGGCGGTCGGGCGGATCGGAAACCGAAGGGTCACGGTGGTGCCGCCAGGTCGCCCAAAATGTCATGTTCAGCGTCGCTTGACGCAAATCAATACCGGGCAAAGTGGCCTGCGGTCCATCTAGCTGCCCACTATTCCTAATGAAGGGTTCGAGACGACGGCTTGTGATGGTACGCAAATTAGTTGGCTCTTAGCGCCACAAGCCGGGCAACGGATCAGGATGCTCTTCGCAATGCAGTTCGCAAGATCAGACGGCTTCAATTCGATACCAAGCGCCACGGGCGGGATCGCGCGACTGGCGTGCGCGCGGTTGGACGAGATGGGCAAGGACCCCACTGTCATTCTCTCGAAAGTGGGGTTGACGCCCGAGGAGGCCCGAGACCCAGCCATCCGGCTGGAAGTACAAACCCAGATCAAGCTCCTGGAATTGGCTGCCGAAGAGGTGCAGGACGAATGGCTGGGTTTCCATCTGGCGCGCAGCTTCGATCTGCGCGAAATAGGTCTGGTCTACTATGTGATGGCGTCGTCGGAGCAGCTTGCAGACGCGCTTCGGAACGCCGCGCGGTATAGCCAGATCAACAACGAAGGCGTTCGTCTGCGTTTCAGCATGCAGGAAGGGTCAGCAGTAATTGCGCTTGATTACGTCAACGTCGACCGGCATGCCGACAGGCACCAGATAGAGTTCTGGCTGGTGACGCTGCTGCGCATTTGCCGCCAGTTGACGAACGGCCGCTTGTCGCCTCTGCGGCTGAAGACAAGACATTTCCGAAATGGGATGTCTGCGGAGTTCAGAACATTCATCGGCGTCGACATCGAATTTGGCGCGAACGCCGACGAGATCTGGTTTCCGCGACCGATTGCGCTGCTTCCTGTTGTGGGGCGCGACGAATATCTCAACGAACTGTTGCGCCGTTACGCGGAAGAGGCGCTGGCGCGCAAGCCCCAAGTACGCCCCACAGTTCGATCGAAGGCAGAGGATGTTCTGCCGAAACTGCTGCCGCACGGCAGGGCCACGGCATCGGAAGTTGCGCGGCAGCTCGGGATGAGCTCGCGATCTCTGTCGCGCAAGCTTGCCGAGGAGGGTACTTCCTTCGCGGAGATACTGGACGAGTTGCGAGCCGCCCTCGCCAAACGCTATCTTCATGACGAGACGTTGCCTGTTTCCGAAATCGCTTGGCTGCTTGGCTATCGCGAGGTCAGTTCGCTGACACATGCTTTCAAACGGTGGACCGGCATGACGCCCCGACGGTTTCGTTCTGGTCAGCTCGAGGTCGACTTAAGTTGAAGTCATTTCGAATGCTCGGCAATCCCATCTTGGATTGCCTCGCCGAAGTGGGCTCGTTTCATGCGAATAGGAGCCTCCTAATGAAGCAGGCGAGCTCACCGCCGCCTCACCGCCACCTGCTCTACGCGCTCGGGCGGAGGCGTTGGCACCTGCCGGACCAACGTGCAATGCGGTACCGTCAGCGCACATGCACCCAGAGCTGCTGCGGCGGTGGTGCGCGTCGGCGCGGCCAGCGCCAAGGCGGCCGCGAGCAGGAGTGTTTTCAAAACGGTCATTGATTGAAACACGGCGCGAGGCTGCAGTCGGCGGGTCTTGCTGGCCACGATATCACTGCATCCGGCAGCGGCGTTAACCCAAAGATATTGTGGATGACGAGCGCGAGAAAACATCGCGAGAGCAGCTACCGCGGCGACGCGCAAAGACTCAATTCGAACACCCGACGCTAACGCGGCGTCATTGCGACGTGCCCCAAGCCTTTCAATTTTTGGACTCAAATTTGCCTCCCGACTCAAGTGACTTTGGATAGGGCGACTGGGGCTGCAATGGTTATTTGATTTGGAGTATCCGTCATGGGAACAGATCATTCGCCGCGCGACAAGCAAGCTCACCTCGCTAAACCGTCGCTTTGGGTTGCCGAACCAGCCGACGACTCTCTCTCGCTACTTGAGAATGCCCTTCGAGGGGATGAACCCTCACTTTGGGACGGCGATCACACCGAAGACGTTAACTCGCTGATTGACGAGAATGCCCGGCTCCGAGGGCTTGTGGTTCAGCTCTCGACCCTCATCCTGAAAAACGTAACGCAGTAGCAGTATCATGGCAGGACCGTTCCCAGTGTTGGCGGGCGCATGCGCCGTGCCCTCGCCGCCGTACCTATCTACACTAACCCCGTATGGGCAGCGGGAGAAACGCACTACTCGTAACCACGAGCAAATACACGAATTTTGCCAGTTCCTTGCCCATGAGTGGAAAGGAACCCGTCAGCATTCCTATGCCGTTCCTTCCAGAGGAAAATCGCGGGGATGGTCCCGTACGGTTGACGGTAAATGGTCGGCAGTTGGTCTGGCGGATGCGGTATCGAAATACGCCTGGAGCGGAAAAAACTTTGCTGAGAACAAGGCCGAGTTAGATCGATTAGCTGCCGATCTACAGTCCGCTCATTCAACGTGGTTCCAATCGCGATGTTTGCGCTATCTTGCCGGCGATAATGCATTGGGGCGGTGTAGATAATTCATTTCGACAGAAGCGGACCTTTGAGTGGATCGAACGAAACGCGGATGAGATTTCTGCCAAGCTTATGAACGCCGTCGATCTGATTAAGGACGAGCAAGCCTCGCTGGATTCGTTTGACGGCGATAAATCTGACAATGAACTCGACGATGACGAAGATCGTAAGCCTTGCCGATCCCGAACAGAGGCTTGTGATCTACGACGGTCGGGTCGGTGGCGCGCTCGGCTACTTCGTTGCCAGATTTGCGGAAGAGCGAGAAATTCATCAATACGATCTTGCTGAACAATTGCTTTTCGCCGTGGACCGAGAGGCCAAACGGTGTCCCGAGACGAACCGCATACATTTTCCGGCATTGTTCGGCAAAACCAGAGATCGCTGCCATGCCTCGATGGTGCGATGGGCATCGCAGCTAATCTGGCAAGTCGCGAAAGAATGCCAAGTGAGCCCGAGAGAAATCGAAGCCGCCCTGTTTATGTGGGGATATAACGTTATGTGGGGATATTACGTCGCAGATGAACCAGAAAATTAGCCGTGTAGACGTGGAACCTGCAAAACCGCGCAAATGGACCGAAGAGGAGACCAGGCTGCTGATCGAACTCGCTCAGCGTAAGGAACGAGTGCCCGCGATGGCGAGAGAGCTTAGACGTCACATTGCTTCCGTTCGACGACGGGCTCGCGAATTGGGTTTGCTCCTGCCGCCAGGCCGAGGTGAGAGGCAGCTTTAGCTTTTCTCGCGCCATCGTCGCGCTGAACTCGCGACATCATGCCTCCAACGGCTCCAACCCACTTCCGCAAAACCGCGCCGCAAGGCCGTCTGCGCCCCCTTGCAGTTATCCATGCACCAAGCGCCCCGATGCGGGATGGGGGAAGCACGGGGGTCTTTTGACGTGGCGGGGCGCTGCGAGAGAAGGTGGCGCAAGCCGAATTAGCCGCGCACTGTACGGTCAAAGTCTTGGCCAAATTGGTGAACAACCGAAAGAACAACTTGGCAAGTCCCCCTGACCGGTCGAGGGAATGGCGCTTGTGACGGCATCTCGACCGCCATATCGCAATCCGACGTTGGCTCATGCTTCGTCACTTAGTGCAGGGCATCGCCGTTGATCAGACCACCGCTTTTTCACCAGGCGAGATGATGTGCGACGGCGTCAACGGTTGGTGTCGATCAGATTGCAGCCGTGCTGCTGCGGAAAAGACGCAAATCACCAAAATGGCGCCGCACGAATCGGCACTCATGGCACCGGGTGCTGGGGCCACCATGACCGAGGCCTGCCATGTCCCGCTGGACCGACGAGGAACTCCGCGAACTTGTTACCTTGTGGCCGACAAATTCGGCTTCGCAAATTGCCAAACAGTTGCACCGCCGGCCCTCGGCGATATGCAGAAAGGCAGAGCGGCTGTGCCAGGAGGGACTACTACCGCACAATCCTGCCCAGGATTTCGACGTCAATCCGTCAAAGCGGCGGCCGCCCGAATTAGCGCCGTGACGACGCCACGCAGGCTGCGTACTGGCCGCAATACTGATCGCCGTTAAGCCTTCCAGGTAGTGTTCTGCCCGGCAATGGTAAGGTGCGGGACATCTTCCCGCATCTCGACGAGACCCAGCTCGATTAGCTGTGCCAAATGCTGCTTGTTGATCATCCAACTTCGTTTGGCGTCAATGTCTTTCAGCGTCCAGCGCAGATCGATGGCATCCAGGCCAAACTGGACGAGTGGGTCTGTCTCGTTTTCCATCCTACTTCTTCGCCTTCATCCTCAGATCTACAAGCCGGCAATTCTGCACCGCATTCAACCCGGAGGCTAGCGGGGGCTAGTCTGCCGACGCGGTCAGGATCATCTTGAAAATGAGCAGGCCGGCGGCGGCAAGCATTACCCCGCCAGCGAGTGCGAACAGCCAGGATCCATATTTGTCGTTCACGCCCGGAAGTAAACCATCAACTCGGAATTAATGTCCACCCTTGCCCACGGTCCCGCGCCGGTTGAGTTAATCTTCAGAATTTGGCGGCGTCAGAAGGGATTGAGCATCGATTACATTGCAATTCAAATTGGAGCCGGCGCTAGGCAATAAAAAGCCGCCCGACGATCGAAACGAGCAACCAGATCCAGCCAAACATAGCTACGGCAATTGCAATTAAGTAGGTAATGCGGAAAAGACGAGACCGCATCTGTGACCCACTATCAGGCCCGGGTAAAGGTCCTATGACCTCGGCGTGAACAAAGAGACCGCCTGAAGGCGGTCTTTTGCTATATCCGACTTCAGTGGAGTTCATCACGAACACACTTCAGGGGATCTTTCCGTTGACGGTTCCGGTCATCTCTCGGGACGTGAATTATCGCGCGTTCAAGCATTTCGACTTCGTTGCGAAGCCGAATCAGATCAACGTAAAGCTTGCAGAGCGTCTCTTTGCTAACGCTCTTCGTGGTCTCTATGGTTTTCACGCGTCACTCCAACAACCGATGCTGCCGCAGTTGTCGCAACCAAATGCTCCGGGGTTCATTTGGAACAAAAATTCGCATCAGGATGTTCGTTATTTGTTGCTGCGTCGGCCTTGGTCTGACACCTCACACTACGGAGGCGAACAGAGGCCAGATCATCATGCGGCCTCTTCGTCCAGCACGGCCTTGTAGAGACCGTCGCTGACGATCTTTTCCAAGAGATCGCTGACCAGCCGTGCCGTGCTGTCTTTTCCCATCGCTCGCGTGGTCTCACGCAGGGACTTCAACACACCGTCGCTGAGTGGCAGCGGTTGGTCTGGCAGCGTCAGGTTGGTACGCCTAGGCAGTGACCCGCCTTTGCGCAGCGATGTGCCGCGCCGACTGCAAAGTACCGTTAAGGTGCCGAGGGTGACGCCATACATCGCGGCAATCTCAGCCTTGGTCGTACCCTCATGCAGCAGAGCTGGAATGCGAGCGAACATCTCGTCGGTTATCCGTGAGGATCTGTTCATTGCAGCACCACCGTCGTGTTGCACTCGGCCAGCAGGTCGCGGGCGCGCAAGAGCTGGTAGTATTCCTGCCGGGCAAAGGTTTTGTTCGACATCGCCTCGACCTGCAGGCGCAAGATCACCAGTTGGACGGTCTCCAGCGCCAGCTTGATCATGCTGTCATTTCGAATTGTATCCATTGCCTCCTCCTTTGGATGCGGTCGTCATCCGCTTGGGATCTGCCCCAGTTGGCGCGCCCAAAGCGGCGAACATACAGGTTGGCGCTGGCGCGCGGTTAAGCGGAGATCCCGCCCGTTGGAGCGTACAAAATACTATTGTTTGTATATCGGGGGACGTTCGGAGCTGCTTGTGGACGCATGCCAAACATTTGCTATTAGCGGCCAATGCGATGATCGACGGCACCGCGGCCCCGTGTGGTCATCATCATCGCAGCCTCGCTGCTGCGCTGGCCTGACGTTGACCGTCAAGGTGCGCTGCTTCTCCTCGATCCTGATCTGCAACAGTGCGGTCTTTGCCTTGGCATGCTGCGTCGACCTCACTGCGCGGCGACTGCTGCCGCTCGCGCCGCAAGTATCGCAGGTAGGCAACGCAGAACTGGTCGACTGGGAAGCCGTCACCTTACCGCTGGATCAGGCCACTATCGCCCGCACCGAGACGCACAACTCGGCGCTGGCCGCGATCGACGCACGCAATGCACGAAAGCTTGGCACCAGAGCGCGGCCAATCGGTCAAAGCACCGTCCGTCGTTTAATGGCAACCGCGAACTTCGAGACAACGTCCTCGATCCCGTTGGAACTCTCTCTAGTCAAATTCTCAGCAGCAAACTGAAGCGCGTAGTGGTGTCTCCGCTCGATCGTATCAAGATCCGCTGAAATTGCCGCCAGCGCAATCTGGAGACGCTTGAGATCATCGAGGACTTCGTTTGAGTTGGGCCCCGGATGTACGGGCGAGTTCTCGCCAAGGGCCATCAAAGCGGGCCGTTTTCGGTGCGGCCTCGATACTTCGCGTGCCATTTGGGACCGGGACCTCGCATGTAGTGAAGTTCGGGCCGATAGGGATTGCTGGCGATTTGGAATAGCCTGAGCCACCTCGTCATGATCACCTTCAGGCGCTGGCAAAGCGGCGTCGATGAGGGGTCGAGCTCGAACGTGAGTTTCACGAGCGCCTTCGCGACCAACGTAACGCTGCGCTTCGCCGTCACGACGCATATTTGCGCTCCAAATTCTTGTGCCATTGTCTTGCAACCGCCGAAGGGATGAATGGCCCCGACTTGCGAGCTTCATTTAAGCAGGCGCACAACCTCACGCGCGGCCCTTGCTCTTTCGCGCCAATCTTTTGTGATTTGCTGCCAATCGAGAGAGCTCGCAGGCCTGAGGATTTGCAGGCCAGCTCCCCAACTATATGTTGCCGGAGCGCATTAGGCTGAGGGAGCGCACCTGCGACACCACAATGGGAATGAACGCGGAAGCCGCGCGTCAACATTGCGGGTCACCGCATCAACTTTGACGGCCTGGAGGGCCTTGCAATGTGCCAGTCTAGCGTTTCACTTTCATGGCGCGTCACTCTTTCTGTTTTGGCAATCACATTGCTCCTTCCCGACACCGCTAATGCTCAGAAACAGCCCGTGGCCTCGGAGGTGCCGCGACCAACCTCTATTCTGACGGGGGCAATCCCCCCGATGGTGGGCAACTTGCAGCCCTCTCAGGCGACGGCGAGTGGTTCCCCCGCTGCCCGTACAGGTCGCGCAGGTCCCCCAGTCCGTTCCGGGCTACGTCACGCCGAAGCCGAGCGACCCCGCGCCGCCGCCGCTGGTGCCGATGACGCCGCGCGAGATACAGCTCAACCAGTGGCTCGCCGCCAATCAGGGCAATCCGTACGCGCCCGCGAAGGTCGCGGCGGAACTCGGCCAGTTGCGGGCCGAGAGAAACCTCAAACAGGACCAGCTCACCAAGCTATATGAGGCGAAGATCACGCAGCAGACCGAGCTGGTGAAAATGCGCGAGCAACAGCTCGCGGACCAAGCCAAGCGCATCCTCGACGCCCAGAAGGAGATCGAGGCCGGAAAGAAGTCGCACACAGCAGAGACGGTGGATGGCCGGTTTTGGCGGTACGACCCAACCACGCGCACATGGACCGATATTACGCCGCTCCGGTGAGTGCCGACGTCCCGCCGTCTTCCGTAGGAAAGCTCCAAGCATAGATCGTAAAACAAGAACCCAAGCAGATGCCGATGACGGGACTTGACGCGGGACCGCGCTCGGACGAATGAGCGAGGCGTTCCCGACCAACAGGGGTCTTTGGCCCATGTATCTGCTGATGGCGGGGGCGCACCGCTACGCCATCGACTACTCGAACAAGCCCGGTGATCGTGCTCGCCGCCGCGCATCGGGCCGCGCGGCAGCGAGTATCGTCGATCAGTTGCATTGACGGCCGGCAACAAATGTTTGGCTTGAATTCGCAAGTCGCTCCGACCGTCCAGTGATAAAAAATAATAGTGTTTTGTAGGCTTTGCGCCAACGGCAGGGGTCACTGCTTAACCTGGGCGCCAGCGCCAACCATGCTCGCCACTTCGGGAGCGCGAATAGCTGCGGCCCCATGCGGATCGCAGAACGTCGCTGTCATTGCCGACAGTCCAAACCTTGGAGCAAGCAAGTGAGAAAGTCCCGCATAACCGATGAAATGTACGCCACCATCCCCGGCCTGATTGCGCAGGGGCAGACCCGCTTCGAGATCGCGGCTCGGTTTGGCGTGAAGCCGAACAGCCTGACGGTGCTATGCAGCCAGCGTGGCATCTCGCTGCGCAAGGGTGGTTCCCGCCTTCCGCGCACGAGCCTGTCGCTGCCGGACGAGCCGCTGCAGCTCGGCGACGACGTGTTGAGGTCGCTACGCGAGGCCGCCCGCTTGATGGGCCGCCCGCCCGCTCGGTTGGCCAGCGACCTGCTGGAAAAGATTGCGAGCGACAGTCTCTACATGGCAGTGCTGGACGAGGCGGCCGCGTGATGAACTTGGCATCAGCCGTGGCGATTATGGGCTTGGGCGCGCTTGCGCTTGCACAGCCAACGATGGCGCACGCAGAAACGCTGCGCTGAAATGCGATTACAGATCCAATCTCAGTCCAACAGGTCTGGCGGCGGAAAAGCTGTCGCTTGGGTTCGCGCTGGATACCATCACGGGGAAAGCGGTCATCAGCGGAAACCGCGGAGTGTCCAATGTTGCCGTGGTTCGCAGCGATGAGGCCATCACGTTTCAAGAAACGCTAGACGGCGGCGCAGTGCAATCCACGACTATAACGAAAAACGGTTCGTCAGTTCACAGCCGCCATACGATGCGCCTTGGAAAGCTGACACCCGCGCAGTACTACGGGACGTGCAAATGAAGCCAATGTATTGCGCGCGGTTGTCCGCTTTAGTTGTTGGCTCTTTGACATTGGCAATTGCCATCATCACTTTTGCCAGCGCAAGCGCATTCGAAAAACCCAGTTCACGGGTTGAACTCGGACACTGTGATCATACGTCATCACCGCAAATCGCATTGGACCACATGCCCCAACATGGGACGTGCAAATGAAACGCGCGCGGTACTCAGTTTTTATGTTTAGCGTTTTGTCACTCGTGTCGCCAGCCAATGCGGCGGTTACAGCCCTCGATGACGGCAACGCCGTCCTGCAAAACTGCACTAGCGAAAATCCATTCTCCAAGGGCATGTGCAGCGGTTTGATAACCGGGTAGTTCGAAGGCATGCAAACGAACTATAGCTGCGCCAAAGTTAATTCCGCAATCACCCGGCAACAGATCAGGGACGTCGTCATAAAATTCTTGCAGGACAATGCAGCGGATCGCCATTTTTCAGGAATGCAGTTGGCTTATCGCGCTTTCTACGGGGCGTTTGATTGCAAAAAGAACTAACCGGCCCGCCTGCGCGCATCCACACGTCGCGCTCCTCATCTGTCGTCAGGATAACGGGCATCGCCTTGGGATGGATCGGTTCGACCATCGCGTTCGGTGTCGTCGTCAGAAAAGCCGTAGACCTGATGCGGCCCAGGCACCGGCTTCAGCCGCGCGAGTTGGCTGTCATTCAGCATGTCCATAAACAGCGTGATCTGAGTCGAGCCGTGGTCGCCGTCGATGAGCAGCCTCAGCGTCTTCTCAAAGGGCTCCCCGGCCGCCACTTTCAGACGCCAATGGAGCATCGCATGACCCCTACCACCTATCTGTCCCTGCATTCGATCACGCCAATTCGACCCGAACATGGTCGTCGTCCCGGTGATTGCCTGTCGCGCCGTTGTTGCAGCCATCCGACAGGATCCATAACCGAGACGATTGGTGAGCATTCGGCACCGGCATGCGCGCTCGGCCCGTTTCCGACCTCAGTGGCCGGTTTTAATTTTTAGCCTGTTCCCCCGGGAACAGCGGCGCCGAACCAAACCAGTGCTTGTCTCAGTCACCGAGGCCGATGGGGCCAGCAGAGAGAAAATGGGAGACGGACTTGAAACACGCAGCCATGGAACAGAACACAGCAACCAGCGCACTTAACGACAGCGGTCTTGATCAGGTGAGCGGAGGGGGCAGTATTAGTGACATGAAGGCTGAAGCAGCCGCCAAGTACGATAACGCCATGTCTGCCGCCACCACCCAACTAATTACAGGGATTGCAGCGGGCACAGCAGCCATGGTGAGCGCGGGGAGTGTGTTCACGCCCTTCGGTAAGCGCCGTTAAGGCTTTCAAAGGCCGCCTCGATTGGCGGCCCCAAAGTGGCCGCGATTGCGATTATCGTTGTCAGCGTGGCTTTCCTCGCCTTTGTCTGGTTTTGCCATTTTGGCAGAACCATGTAGGCCGCGCCAAGACTAGCGCCACTATTCCTCGCGCTCACGCCGCACCGCCGCACTCCATTGATCTAGATCAAATTGTCGCGCGGCGGCCATCCAAGAATACCGTATGCCATTCAACCCAAGACGGGCTTTCAACATCCAAGTTGCCGGGTTCGCCACCATCGTTGTCAGCGTGGCTGTTCTCGCCGTCATCCTGATTTCCGTGCGGTGAACGCAGCAGGCGGGACGAGCAGATCACCGGCGCGTACGCCAAGATCAACGGCAGTCTTCCTCGCGCTCCCGACGCACCGCCTCGCTCGCCGGGTTGTTCGACTTGAGCCACACCTTTGACGGCGCGCTGCGAAAGGGAGCATCTGTCCGCTTCGATACGATGCCCTCCAGCCCCATCCGGCAGACATGCTCGAATACGGTCGGACCGTAGGTGCGGTCATGCGGTACCCTTGCTCCTCCTGAAAGGAGCGGACGCGGCTTGCGCTTGACCCTATCGTGCGCGCCTCCGCCACGCTAAGTTTGAGGCATCGGCGGCGTATCTTGGGAGGGAGGCGCGCATGAGGGCGATCGGCATCGCGATATTCGCGGGTGTTTTCCTCGCGATTGTTTACGCGGTCTTTGATTTGCGCCACGACCACAACCAGACCAACCGGATTAGGGAGGAATGCCAGCGGACAAACAGTGAAGCTGGCAAAGTGAAGGAGTGCATGACCGACTTGGCGCTTCGGTACGCAAGGCAACCGCAGTTGCCGTAAATCCGAACCTATCCCATGCCACGGTGGGCCCTCAACGTAGCGACACTCTTACAGTCCCGCTCATACCGATCACGCGAGCGGCGCCATTGGACAAATCTATGCACCGGCCCCTTACGAACGGGCCACGGTCATTTATTCGGACCGTAACGCTGCGACCAGTTGAATGTGAAGTGACTGTGACGTAGGAGCCGAACGGTCTGAAACGGTGCGCCGCGGTCGTCGCGCTTGCATTCATTCGTTCGCCCGATGCTGTTCGGCCGCCGCCGTATCGAGAAGCGACACAACTTTCCGCGAATGCGGTCGAAGATAGGCAAGCGACGGCCAAGGCAGCAACTATTGGGCGGATCATAGCCTCACTCCTTGCGGATAAGTCGCCATGACACCACCAGAATTGAAATCAGGACATTGTACCTCGGGACACTGTGCTTCGAGACAATTGTCGCTGACTTGGTTCCTGAGTTTGGATGGCACGGTACCATTGTTCCGTGCGGCACGGTTTGGGAGAGCAGGGGCCGTACCCGCCGGGGCTGTTGGAAGAAGCTGTCAAATGGCCAGATCAAATCAACGCATTCAACTGCGGTTCGTAGTGGAAGCGGCCGGGATCGCGAGCATCTTTCTCAGCGTCACTCTGGTTGCCTACATCGTATTTTTCTATTGGTGAAGGCTGGGCGAGCTAGTGCCACTCCTCCTCGCGTTCCCGGCGCACCGCCGCGCTTTCTGAGTTCTTCGTCTTGACCCACGCAGGATGCGATGGTCGCCGCATGATCTCGATCAAAGCGGTTCGCTCGCCTTGGCATCTGGAATAACGCATGCCATTTAACCCAAGACGGGCTTTCATCATCGAAGCGGTCGGGCTCGCCACTGTCGTTCTCAGTGTGGCTGCACTCGTCGTTCTGTTTTCCGCTTTGTGAAGATCAAACCGACTGGGATACCTACACGTTGAGCCCAGGTCTGGTAGGGATACATCTGCGGTGGGATGAATATTGCGATGGGGAATACCCTTGGGTTTTGTATATGTCATTGACGACGATGCTGCGTTCCGGGCGGCAATCGAACGTCGCTTGAAGATGGCTGGTTACGAGGTCGCGTGCTATCCGTCTGCCGAGAATTTTCTAGGAAACTTGCCCGGCGAGAGTGAATTGGGCTGCGTACTTCTCGATGTTCGGATGCCGGGATTGAGCGGACCAGAACTACAAGGGCAGCTCCGCGAGCTTGGTTCGACCTTGCCCATCGTTTTTCTTACTGGTCAGTTCGATTTGCCAATCACGGTGCGGACCATCAAGGCGGGTGCGGAGGATTTCCTCATCAAGCCCGTATCGTCGGACCAGCTTCTTCCCGCAGTAGACCGGGCTGTAACCCGTCATGAAATTGCGCGTGGCCAGAAGGCCAAGCTGGATATGGTTCGCGCTTGTATCGCGAGATTGACGGCGCGCGAACGGGAGGTCTTCGAGCTTATTATTCGCGGCCAGACCAATAAGCAGGCCGGGAATGCCTTGGGCTGCACGGAGCGCACGATCAAGGCGCACCGCCAAAGGGTGATGGAGAAAATGCAGGTCCATTCCGTGGCGGAGCTTGTATCGCTTGCCGAGCGGGTCGGCGCTCTGTTGGTTGCCGGACAGACGGCCTAACAATTTTCAATAGTTTTCGCGGTGCTATTGTTCCATTGGACAATAGCAAAGTCGTTTTGCGAGGCCCACCATAAAGTGGTGCATCGAGCCTTGTCTGCGTTGCGCAGTTTGATTGGTTCGAATTGTTTCAAGTCATAAGGTAAAGCGGCGTTGGCTGATGGGCCAAGGAAATCAGTTTTGCCAGATAAAAATGTTGTCTTGGTCGTCGATGACGACCCCGCAATGCTGCTGAGTGTAGCGCGACTGCTGCGGCAGTTCGGCTACGCCACAAAGCTGTTTCCGTCTGCGAAAGCTTTGGCAAACCACGACGACTTTGAAAACGCGGCTTGCGTTGTTCTCGACATCAACTTGGGCGATGGGTCAGGGATCGAGTTGGTGCATCGTCTCAAGGCGGCTGGCCATTCTGTGCCGGTCATTTACATGACTGGGAACGATACCCCTGCCGTTCGCGAGGCTGCGCTTCAATCCGGGTGCCTCGCCTATCTCACAAAGCCATTCTCGGCGAAGTCGTTGATCGAACCGCTGCATAGGGCGGCGACGGGGTTGGCGTAGCACTCCCGCGCATCCGACGGCTGGCACGGTGCCGGAACGACGCTGCGGCGCGGCGAGACCATGGTGGCCGCTACTGTGCGCTCGCTGACCGGAGCGTGCGGCGGCCTCAGCGGTGTAGCCTTGGCTTAGGCCGGGGCTCAACCACTACTTCCGTGTCGTCTGGCCACACCAACACGGCCTTACGACCGAAGAGATCCGCCAACGCATGTACAAGATTGTCTAACCTATCAGCTTCGGTTCGCAGTCCGGCTGAGACTTGTGTTTTTGATTTCGGCACTTCCACGATCCCCCACTTCGCCCGGAACCGAAATCGTAGGTCTCCGTGAGTGCCCTAATTATGACTGTCTACCGAACACAGGGGGAGCAACCACACATTTCCAGCGTGTGTGACAAATCTGCACGGTCTATTGGAGCGGCGCCCCCCTTCGCAGCCGGTCAACGATTAGGCCAGCAGCACTAATATTGCGAACGCGATGACGATCGCCGCGACGAAGATCAGCGCCTGAGCATTCGACATGCGCCACATCGCACACCGCCAATGTCCCAGCCCCGACCCCGCCTCATTGCAGCTGAAACCGTCGCGACTACACGACGACACAGACAGCACGGTAGCGGCTCGCACGGTCACAGCATCATCGTCACCACCACCGCCACCATCACGACGCGCGCGACACGCCAGCGTCGAGCCGCTATCTGTGCCGGTGACCACCGCAATCGCCAGTTCCTGCTCGGTCAGCCGCGATACGCTGGCGGATATCAACCCAACGTTCGAACTCGACACCAATATCGTCCCGATACCTCCAGAGCAGTCGGCATTTTCCAACTGTGAGAAAGTCGTCGAGCGTGATGTAGAAATTTATCGGCAGCAGGCCCAGTCCATCCGCATGAACCAGAGCGCTCGTTTGGCTCACGTCATAAGCCACAATGCGCAATTCTCGACCGTTGAAGAACAACAGGCCATCTGAGCCATGTTTGATCATGTGCAACCTCGTTACGTCGGCGCGCTGGCATTGGTACGTTCGGGAGCAGCATTTCTAATTCGCTAAGCTTATTGGTTTGCATTTGTCGTGAAAATCCGGAACCCGATTCACGGTTAAGTAGCCAAGACAATTTTAGTAAAACGATCACCGCTCATCACGCAGTGGTGGGCCTTGTATCTTTTTGTTGCAGATTTAGCGCTCGCCCGCGCAGACAACCCCGCGCCTGTTACCTTGGAGCTGCCGCGCCACCACCGGGCGGCGGCGCGTTTGAGTTGAAGCGTTCAAATCGCTTGGGCTCAAGAACAAAGAACCGGCTCCTACGTTCACTCGGGTGGGACTGGTTCGCGTAATCTTGTTTTGTTGCCAACGCCGCTTCGGCGGGTTCAGGACCTCGACATCCTCGGACGGAATGTGTGGCCGCAATCTATCCAGACACAATCGCTTTGCCTTACTGCGTATCGCCCAGCGCGGGCGATGTAGCCGTTCGACAATTTCGGACAGCGAACATTCCTGCCACAAGGCGGCCAGTTCGCGAAGCTCTTCGTCGGTCCAACGGGACATTACGGCCTCGGCATTGAGGCCCCCAGCTCGCCTAATGTGACTGATTCGCACGAGCGATTGCATCTTTTCCAGATGAACAAATTTGCGGCGTTCAGCAAATGGCGAGCTGGCTCACCGCATCAGCTTTTCGATGGCCTCGCGGCTGCCAACGCTGCTCGATTTTCGACCGAGGTGACGCCTGCTTTGCCGACCGCCGTCAGCATCGCCATTACACCGACCACGACCTCGAACCCGTCGCTGGTGGCGACCAAATAGGCTGCCGCCGCGCTGTCCCGAAATGCTTGCTCAATTTCGAGTAAGTTCGTTTCCGGGTTTGCCGCCAGCACCTCAGCGACAACGGTGGTGATAACGCCGATATCATGCGTGCGGTCGGCAAGCAGCACAGCGTGACGGTGTTGGTCGGAAAGCGGCATGACCCCGGAATAGCACTGTTCGATCTTGCCTGCACTCGCGCCGCAGCGGCGTAGATTCTGCCTCGCCGCGGCAACCAACGGATCATCGACAACGCGCCCCGGCAAATGGCGCTAGCAAGTTCCTACGAAGACGCATCCGCAAGATAAGGCGGCGGCCATGCCGGTTGCGCTCGCCAGCATGCGCCCGGTCGCCGCGTCGGATTGCGGCTCGTAATTCGTTCGTAGTTCATCGGTGTCGCTGATGTCATGAGATCGCCCCGTCTTGTGCGAGGGGATCACGCGCATCGTCAGGTCGGCGGCGACGGCGGAGGACTCAATCCAGCGCGAGGACACCTAAATCTGTAAGCCTGGGTATCTCCTCTCGCATCTCAACAAAGCCTAGGTCTATCAGCGTCGCTAGGTCATCTTCACTGACAGGCGACAATTTCGTCCGCTTGGCTCTGATATCGCGCATCGCCCAGCGGAGCCGGATCGCGGTGTCAAGGTCCAGTCCAGCGAGCAATGACTTTGCTCGTTGTGCCTCACTTTCCGCATCGCTCGGAGGGTCGACTGCAACCGCCGGCTCCACGTTGTTTGGCTGGCTAGAGAGAGTTGGGGGCGCGGGCTCCTCATCGAAGGGCGATGGTTCTGTATCGGTCGAAATCAGCGGAGGCTCGCTTAATATCTCCACAATAGTCGCCTGAACTTTATCTGTACTCATTTTTTCACCTTCAGCCCCATCTCGACCAGCCGGCGGATGGCCGGCAGGTTTTTTTCACTTGTTGCTTGCCTTCAAACGGACGGGCCGTTGCTCTTGAACGGCGCGAAATATCAAACGTGACCGTAAGCGAGTGCTTGGGAGAGGCTACCGAACCTCCAGCTCGTTTATTTCCCATTCGGCGAGGCCTCGACCTACGGATCCCGAACATCGTACAGCCGCTTTAATCGCCCGGTGATTATATCACAAAAGCCCTGTAGCTCGGCCCTATTGCGGACAGGACCGGCAGCGACGCCAAATGTCAGCAGACAATTCCATGGGTTGAGACCGTAGACGGTCACCTTGACACCGGCCTCCGGGCAGCCCTCGATCTGGCTCAAGTCTTGGTGGATCATTGCCGCCAATTCTTCGACGGTCTTCGTTTGTTTGACAGGATTTGCGCGTACCGGATGTTCCGCTACTTGGTTGACAATGGACGTTCCGCGGTCTTCCTGGGCGGCCGCGCTCGCCTCGCGGTCTCTAAGAAACTTGAGGATCGTGCGCTCTGCTGCGACGATGATGCCGGAAGAAGTGTTTTCGTCTTCGTCGGTCATTTCCTCTTCGCCTTCAGCCCGATCTCGACGAGCAGGCGAGAGCTACTTCTGATCGTGGGAGTTATTTGATCAGCGCCCAATAGCCAATGAGGTATGTGCCACCGCCGACAAACATCAGCCCGATCATCGTAAGCCACACAAAAATCGGTAACGGTTCACGAGGTCGCATCGTTGGTCCCCCCAGCCAAAGGCCATCGAACAGCGAAGCGGAAGGTAAGCAAGTGCGGCCAATGGTCTCGCGGGCTTTTGGTGCGCTCCGACGTTGATAGGATGAGGGGCTGCCCGCCGGTAGGTGGTTAATCCTGGCTCGGGCTACCCCACCCGAATCGCCGGGCCTTCGCAGCGAGATTTTGAGCTTCTTTGCATGATCGCGAATAGGAGCGGGAGACCGCTTCATACGTTCTGCAATCGTCACTGAACTAGGACCCTCCGCAGCAAGCTTGCGAAGGCGTTCGTCATCCGAAGGTGTCCACGGTAGAGTCATGCCTCCCGTCATTCCCCTTCGCCTTGGATTTCGAAGCTTCCCGTTTGGGGCACCGCTTCGTGTTTGATAATTTGGATCGTCATTCGTCCAAGTTAGCTGCGCTCAGTCGGGGTTAGTTACGAAGTGTGCCTCAGTTCTTCGTCAAACCATTGCTCGGCATCCGTAGCGGGGCCGCCCTCAGATCGAAGGCATAAGTAGTGCGCGTAATGCTTCTCCGAAAGCCAAGATTTGAACTCCGAAAAACTTGCCCGCTCGCCGGATGTCCTGTCGAAGTTTGTCGCTTTCGCCCATTCGCGAACTAAATGCCGGATAGCCGGCTGTGCCTCGGTTTTCTTCATAGGAATTTTTGCTCGGTCGGCTCGTTCGTTAGTATCCTCGTCGATATCGGAGATAATGCGCGCGAGTTCGTCAACAGCATCTTTGGGCTGCGAAGCCGGGAGTTGATTTTAACGCTGCGTGCGCAGGCCGGTGATGACGATCAGCCAACGCGGAGCGCAGCGGGTTGTTTGAAACGAGTTAAGGACGCCATCCTTTGACGCACGGTGTCATAAAGGCTGAACAACCCGATCATGATTACAAGGCTCCCAAAGAACGGCCAAATTGGAGACCCTGACAGCGTTACGAGCCAGAGGCCTAATGAAGCTATTCCGAGCGATGAAGTACGCGACCAACTTGTCCATATATCACCGCCTGCTTGGTTAGGCAGGAGCACGAAGCTCTCAGTTACCGATAACAGCCCGAGGCGGACGGTGATGAGTCCCTGTAGGCCCTCTCGGCTAGAATAGCTAGCGGCAGATTAGATGCCGTAATTCCGCCTGCGGCGGCCGCTTCTGGCCGCGCGCGTGTCGGCGGCAGGCATCCTGGTCGATCGCGACTGGGGCAAAGCCCAGCAGGACGGCAATGTGCAAGGCGAGGTCAGGGTAACAATTCGAAAGATGCTAGGCGGCGATTAGGATTGACGACGGTCTGCCCTACAACGGCTGGCGCCGGTTCCCACACAGCGTCGCCTGTGCGGCACGTCGACCGCGGGCGGCCATGCGCGCTAGCTCTTGTTTTGACGCATTTTGCGCGAAACGGATCAAATCCGATGGAGCCGGGTCGCAGCACGCCTCGATGACGATGCGCGATGGGCTTACCAGGTATTGTTTCCGAAGAAGCCGAATCCAAAGTGCTGTTGCTGGGCAACGCGCATCGGGTGAGCCGGACGGATCTTGGCGATCTTCCGCTTGCGCGGGGCTTGCGGCTCAGGCTGCTTTTCAAGCTTCTTGGCCTCGGCCGGGACGAACTGGGCAAAGGTGTCGCGCTCCTGCGCCTGGGCGGTGGCGTCAGCGACAGATGCGGGCGGAGCCGCAGCAATTTGGGTCTTCGCCGTCGGGGCAACAATGGTGGGCAGGCTGGTGTCGTAGACCACCCGTTCCGGCGGTTTCTGGTCGGAACGGATCCGCACCACGGTCTTGTCGATCGAGGGGGCGGCATTGCTGGCCACGGCTACTTGCTGAGGTGCGAAAGCATCAAACGCGAACAGCAGCGCAAGCAGCAGCCCGCCGACAAACAGGAAATAACGCGCTACGGGCATTGACGTTGCTCCCCCGCGCCGTTTACGCGGTTCATTCGCCTAACCGGCGATATAAGTATTCTCGGCAAAGTGGAACGGTCCACACCCATCAGCGCGTCCGATACGCGTCGAAAGCATGAGCAACGAAGATGCTGATGCTGAACAAAACACATGCTGCCGTGACGAACTCGATCATAGCTCTCCTCCCTCACGGGGCGAATCGAGCACTGGTTTGTTTCCGGATGACTTCGTCGAATCAGGAAAATGGTTTCGTCGGCCAGGCCGTCGTCGCAGACCCAGCACGAAACAGCTTCACGGGACTGCGGGTTCCACCACGGGTATTTCTGTCCGCCCGTCCCGTGGCCGCCGGTTCTAACAGCGGCCTGACATCCGCGCCGCGCTTGCCGCGGGTGGTGCAGACGAAGCCGGGTTCGATATTGGAGAGCCGGACGTGGTCGGCGCTGCAAGTAGTGGCTGCAGCGGTGATCGCGGCAATAGATCAGCACATCGCGAACGCCGGATTCGCGCAGCTCGCCGAAGGTGATTTTTGGCGGTAGGTCGTCATCGCACCCCAGCATTGAAATCAGGGCATTGTATCTCGGGACAATTGTCGGTGGCCTCGCGCCTGAGCTGGGATGGCCGGGCTGAGTGACTGGGGCACCTCCCGGTCATCCAGAGCCCCCAGCCTAAGAACGGCCCCCGTCACTCAACCTCCGACTGGGGCCGTTGCTGTTTGACACAATGCTGGCAGATCAGGGAGGTCGCACTCGATCCCCGACGACAGGTGGCTAGGGTCACCGTAGCGGCGCGAGCGTTGGGTACGGGATAACTGGCCAAGCCATCCCGTTGTCTTGCTGCTTTGCGGAGCCGCGCACCTTAGGCAGACCGCCGTTTTGAGCCGGGAAACCGTCCACGTCTCGTTAGCCGCCGTTGCGTTACACCGACCAGCAGCAATGGCGGTTGCTCGGGTGGGGGCGGCGAAGGCTCGGCCACGGGCACATTCGCGGACGCAGCACCCGCTTTCCAGCCAATCAAGAAACGCCCGGCCTTCCGGTGTGATCTGCCAGCCCGAACTGTCGCGCACGATCAACCCTTGACCAAATATGTCGAGACCGGGAACGCGGGCGGCTAAACTAAACACAACCGAGAAAATCAGAAGGCCTTAGCCATTCCCTCTACCGTATTTTGTAGAGGCGATTCTATTTGTTGAATTTGTCCACTGACCATAGCGGCCGCTTGATGCGCGGCCGAAAGTGAATGCGACCACAGCATGGTGGTTGCAGTAGTGAGAAGGGTAACGGCTGTGACTGCGGATAATATTAGATGCTTCATGGAAACCTCCGCATGGTCAGGGGTCATTGTCTAATGGCATCGTCTACGCGCGGCGACAGAAGATCGGTCAAGCCTTCGCTTGATTGGAGCACTTGTTCGTTTCCGGGTATCTTCGCCGAACCATGAAAATGGCTTCGTCCGTCTGGCCGACCGTTTCGTCGTCGCCCCTAGGACGAAGCAGCTTCACGGGATTGAGAGTTCGCCGTGATATTCGCCGTTGCCCTGCCGACCGCATCCGCTGACGCGTCCGGAGGCGCTGGAGCTGGCCAAGGCGCTGGAGCGGGATGAACGGAAGAGGGAGGGCCGCGTAGCTCAGCGCAGGTGATTTCATTGCTGACGACCCGGTGTCGCTCACAGTGCAATCTAAATGCAATCTAACTGGCATCTCTAGTTGCGCACAACCCAACCGGCACCTTGGCGAATTCAAGAAGTGCCTGCGGCTGTGGGGTTTTTTGGTGAGCGCGGAGGGACTCGAACCCTCGACCCCATGATTAAAAGTCACGTGTCTCATTGTGGCTGCCGGCTGGCATCCCTATGTCACAGACTAGGCGACCCGGCCTCTGTCACCACCCGCTGCACAAAGCCGGTGCCTACACCCAGCTCGCGGCCTATCTTCAACATCCCCATGCCGCCCTTGTGGAGCTGCCTAATGCGCTTGTGCATGGCGGCGGTGCTCATGTCCCAACGCTCCTCATCAGAGCTTCTGGTGCCATCCTTGCGGTTGCCCCGGCCAAACTTGACGCCATTGGCCCTTGCTCTGGCTATGCCAGTATTGACGCGATCACGGATCATGCAGCGCTCAAACTCAGCGAATACGCCGCACATCTGGAACATCGCACGGCCCGACGGGGTCGTGGTGTCGAGCGCCTGCTGATGCAGATACAGATTGCAGCCCACGGCCTGAAGTTCGTTTAGGAAGCCGACCAAATCCTGCAGACTGCGACCAAGGCGATCCACCGACCATGCCGCGATCAGGTTCACCTTGCGCGCCGTGGCATCCTTGAGCAGCCGGTCGAAGCCCGGGCGCTGATCTCTGCCCTTCGCTCCGCTGATGCCGGCGTCCTCATAGAAGCCGACAACTTCCCAGCCCGAATGAGCAGCAACCGCCTCCAGCTCGCGACGCTGGTTCTCCGTCGTCTGATCACCCGTCGATACCCGTAAGTAAACGCCGAACCGCTTCATGGCTCACCGCCGAATGTTGATGACCGAATCATACTCCCGTATCACTACTTTTCATCAACGAAACCAATGCCGATTACTCGTCGATTTCCGATGGGGTTTCTGTATGGGACAAACTTGTGGCTCAGGTTACGTGCGCCGACGCAGGCTGCCATACCGATTAGTCAAGGCGGCACCTACCCCATGATCAAAGACATTTGGCGCAGCTGAAATAAACGCGCCGGGCCCAACCCAGAAGCCAGCGGAACGCTACTGGACTAAGAGCGAGGTTCAAGAACTGCGAAACCTTGCGGGCCGCAGGATTGGCGTCGCTCAGATTGCAATTAAATTAGGCCGATCGCCCGCATCCGGGAGAAGCGTCCTAGACGCGGTCGGAAACGCATAGCCTCAGCTGGCCGCCTATTAACCTAACCTCTTTGCAAATCGTAAATGCCTTCTTGGGAAATTTAGATAAGGAGACAAATTCAATGGTGATCTATCCAGTACCCCCCACTGTGACACAAGCCAGAGTTCAGCTTTCGATCGACGAAACCGCTAAGGCGGCGCCGACGACCATCGTCCAAGATTTGGGCAAAGTCGTTCAAGCTCAGAAGCAAGCGGAGCGAGCCTTGCTGATCGACTTGACGGCCTAGTTTGCCGAAATGCTCGGACCTCAACTCACCAGCACCATATCAAGCAGATCCGAGCAGCCGCCAAAGCTGAAAGATTTCGGTATCTGCTGGCTGGAGGTGAAGAAATGACCGTTCGAAAACCGCTGATCGCCAGCCCGGCGTGGACTGCTGAGGAAGACGAAAAGCTTTGTTCAATGTTGGCTGAAGGCAAGACGGTCGCAGAAGTCGCTATCGCCCTCCAGCGCACTTGCGGAGCCATCTATGCCAGAGCGAAGCGGCTCTATCGACAGCGATGGCGGGAAATCTATTCAGCCCGTTAGGCTACCGCGATGCCGATTCGAATTATCAGGCACGAAGCCGTCCCGGGCCGCGGTAGCTTGTGAACCTCTCCTGGCAAGCGGTAGGTAGCCCTGGCTGAGGGAACGCAACCATCATCAAAAGAACCGCCTGCAGCTTTTTGAAGCGATCCAGGCGTTTCTCGACGAGTTGAAGCGCTCTTGATGCGAGATGCGACGGAGGCCGGATCTATAGGTGCCGATCCGGCGCAACGTGCCGCGTGTAGAAATATAAAAAGCCGGACGTTTCGAACGGGGCTGGCCTAGGACTGGATCAGCTTCTCCAGGCTGGGCGCGGTTGCACCGCGCTGAAACGCCAGCAGGTCCAGGGACGGTGGCTCACCTCCGGTCAGGATCGATAAGCAGGCATGCGCTTGCCCCCGATGATGGGTCTGATGATTGAACAGGTGCAGGAGTATGTCGGCGATGGCCTGAGAGTGAGGCATGCCCGACGTTGTCTTGTAGCTGTGTAGACTGGCCAGTCCTGCGTCGTCGTGAGCGTCGACGACGGCGATCAGCCGTGCATTCTCAGCGATACGCGCTTTGGTGAGTTCCCTACGATCTTCGAACAGGATGGCATCCATCGATCCGGATGTTCACCCTCTCCCGTCAGTCGTTTCAGCCACATACGATCCGCCAGCAACAGGTGGTTCAACGTGCCGTGTACGCTGGAGAAGAACACGCCTATGTGCAGCCGGTACGCCTGGTCGGACAATTCGAGTGCGGCGGCATAGAGGCGAGCATTGGCCCAACGGTTATAGGCGGCGAGCTGCTGAAATATGCCTTTTGTCATCAGTTTGGTCCGAATAGTAGGGCGTCACTATAGCTCGTGTGCGGTCGCACCCAAACGAGCCCGAAGCTTGCGGATGCGGGGAGCTCGCGTGGACCATCGCCGCCTTGAGGAAAGGACGGACCGAGCGTCACGTCAAAAACCATGCGAGGCAGGATGGAGCCATGACAAGACCACGACCAAATTTTCTCCCGAGATCCGAGCCCGTGCAGTTCGGATGGTTCTGGATCACGCGAGCGAGCACCCATCGCGCTGGGCGGCGGTGACGTCGATTGCGGCCAAGATCGGTTGACCACTTAGTGTGACCAGATTCCAACACCGACGGAAAATCAACTCTATCCTTATTCGGAACACACTTGTGCCCATCGCCATTCGCATGGCTCCCGGAAGCTGTTTGGTGATTGAGGGTGTCAAATCACAGAAAACCCGGAGTTGTTATGAGTGTTATTCCCCTTGACCTTCAAAGAAGGTGCGAACAGCGGTGGGCCGCCAGATTTGCGCGGCAGGCGCCAAAACCCTCGCCCCAAAAGAGCGAGAATGAAAAGCAGGGTCAACAGCTCGGCGCGCCCGCCGAGCCAAAAGGAAAACCCGCCGGCCCAGGCAGCAGTTTGCCCTCAAGCGATTTGGGATAAAGCCAACCTAAAAGCCCGCGAAACCGCGCAGACCTGGAAGGCGGAGCTTTTTGCTCGGATCGCCTTTCCAAAACGCCTCTCTTCACGGAATGATAAATCCGAAGTGCCCCGTCTGCCTCGGCCTCGGTTGGGTTTGTGAGAACCATCCTGACCGTGCTTGGGATACGGACATCGGTTGCGAGTGCGGCGCCGGCGTGCCGTGCGAGTGCCAGCGGGCTAACGGCCTTGAACAACTGACGTCGGTAAAATTCTTTCCGAAGATCGGTAGACGTCGCCACCCGGAACGTTTTGCAAGGCAATTTCAAACTGGGGACCGGAACTATTTGTACGGCTGTCTTTTAAATTAAGAAGACAACCCCGAGACACGGGAGGCGAAGCTATGGATCAGAGCGAAAGTGCCGGCGCATCTCTTCGGTGAGCGAATGGCACGCGAGATGAAACTTGTGTTGCGGAAACGGAAGATCCGTGAAGCGGCCGCCAACTGAGGCGGCTTACCGCCGCCGCCGGGACCTTCTCGGTCCCACTCTCCACTGGTGGTTCCGGAATGGGAACACAGTACTTTTACGGAATCCCCAATCCCGCGGGAAATGAATAAATTGGCTCTTGCCGGGGCTGGCGTTTTTCATCCCGAAGAAGTTTTTGACCGGCAATGGGTCGCGCTAATGCGGCCCTTTTTATTTGGGATCAGTCTCCGGCAATTCGTTCAGGCTGCCTTGCTTCGCATTTTTCGCCAGCCGTTTGTTGTGCGCGTAAAGCCGAAGTCGGCCTGCGTGCTTTAGCGCCTCGATGCGATCTCGACCAACCGGCAGGCGACAGCCGCTTCCAGTGCCCTTTCAGCGGCTATCCAGTCCCTGTCGTTGTCAGGCTCCTTCATCGCCGCGGCCATTTTCAATTTCCGACGCTGGATCCGACTTTATCCAAATGAGATGCCTGGGAAGAGAAATATTCAAATACGGACGTAGCGTCTTTGAGCTTATGGCATCGGAAGCTGTCGATTGACGTGTTGTTGTTGTCGAGGAGCTCCAGCCAAAACAGTGGAGTGCCGTCTAAATCAGGCTCTCGCACGCGAAGCATGCGGATTTCGCAGTCCCCAATCCGGGCCAGCGAAACCGAGGCTTCGGAGCTATCCTCTGGAATGCACGAAAGCTTGACGTAGGCTCTCGCAATCCGCAGTTCGATAAGCGTCGTCTCGGACGTGCTGTTCATGGCAGACCCTGAAAATGAAAAGGCGTTTGGAGCGCAGCAGAGCATCGATGCAAAAATTCGGTGGCTGGGATCGCCGCGCAGCTATGAGCCCAGCAGGCTCTATGCGCACAGGGCATAGCAGGCCCGGTCGGAGGGGCACTTGTTTTGGTGCGCCAACTATTTGCTTTTTTGGGCCCAGGCGTAAGAACAGACGGGCAACTCGCCATTTGAAACTAGAACAGACGAAAAACCCCGCCCAAGCTGGCTGGCTCAGTAAAGAAAATGCCAGAGCGCGACCCGTCGCGTGGAACCTTCGATGGTGCGGAACTCTTGGAATGGCTTGGTGTGCCCCCGCCGTGGGCCATCCTTCCGGGAACGGCCCCAGCTTAGCCCCCTAGCACTACAGTTGCATTTTTGAGTGACTTCTGAATCGATGGGCAACCATGATTCGGGAGATCATGGATGGCTGGAGCATCGATTGAGACGACGCTTGAACTGTGGGCATCGTCATTACGGGATGTGAAGCAGCGGATGCGCCCGCTGTTTAGTCAGGATCGGGTGGCGACGTCGGCAGGGCAATTTCTCGACGGGTTGCTAGGCAATGAGCCGCGCAAGACTGGTTGGATGCGGGCGGAAGCAGCAGGGGATGCTGGCCCGTGGCGTCAACAGGCGATTCTGGGCCGCGGGAGCTGGGATGCTGACGCCCTTTGTGAACTGGTGCGGGACTATGCGCTGGAAACTCTGGCAGACGATGACGCGGTTCTGGTGATCGACGAGACCGGGTTTCTGAAGCAAGGCAAAGCATCGTGCGGGGTTGCGCGGCAGTACACCGGCTCGGCAGGCAAGATCACCAATTGTCAGATTGGCGTGTTTGCCTGCTATGCGTCGCGTCACGGCCACGCCTTCATCGATCGCCGACTTTACTTGCCGAAGGAGTGGACGGACGCTCCCGCTCGGATGAAGGCGGCGCACGTTCCCAAGGACATGTGCTTCGCGACGAAGCCGCAGCTTGCACGGAAGATGATCGCGCAGGCGATCGTAGCCAAGGTGCCGTTCTCCTTCGTTGCAGCGGATAGCGTGTATGGAACGGGCGACATCGAAGCCATGCTGCGAAAGGCCGGCAAGGGCTACGTCCTGGGCATTGCGTCCAACCATCAGATCCGCTCTTGGGGCAAGGCGCAGGTCTTTGTCGACACCGCTGGCAACGTTGCGCAGAGCCTTCCTGGCAAGGCCTGGCGACGACTGTCAGCGGGTGACGGCACCAAAGGGCCGCGGCTGTATGATTGGGCCTATCTCGAATTGGCCGACCTTGAGGCTGGAGACTACAACAGCACGTTGACCGGAACCTGGACGCGAGGCCTGCTGATCCGCCGCAACATCGGGGACAGCGAACTCGCCTTCTTCTCCACTTGGTGTCCGAAAGGCACGTCGGCGAAGAAGCTGGTTGCAGTAGAAGGCTGCCGCTGGTCCATCGAAGATGGCTTCGAAACCGCCAAAAACGAATTTGGTCTCGATCACAATGAGACCCGATCCTGGCACGGGTGGCACCGTCATGTCTCGCTGGTCATGCTGGCCTTCGCCATGATGGCGGCGATCCGTCACCGAGCTAACGCCGCCGTTGTGGGGCCCAAAAAAACGTTGCAGCGCCGATCGATCAAACGTCGCTCCTGATCCGCTGGTCGATCCAGGAAATCCGTCGTATCACCCTCAAGCTCGCGCAACGGCGCATCCAGCCCGCTCGCATCATCGCATGGTCGCTCTGGCGACGCGCTCATCAAGCCGAAGCAAAGCGAGCGCACCTCAAGCACAAAATGCAACTGTAGTGCTAGGTCGTGTGGACAGTTATCTCATCCATAAGACGATGGCAGCGAGAGTGATGACGGCGCGGTAATTTCGGGCGGTCTTTTCGAAGCGGGTTGCGACGCGGCGGAACTGCTTGAGTTTTGAGAAGCAGCATTCCACGAGATGTCGCTGGGCATAGAGGTGCTTGTCGAGCGGATATTTGAGCGCACGTGACGGGTTGTTGGGAATGACGGCAAGCGCCCCCTTGGCAGCGATGGCTTGACGCAGGTGATCGGCGTCATAGGCCGTATCGGCCATGACGACTTCGGCGGGTAGTCCCTCGATCAATGCGGCGGCTTGCGGCGCATCGCCCTTCTGACCTGCGGTAAGGGTGAACCGCACCGGGCACCCCAAGCCGCGAACGGCCAAATGTATCTTGGTGCTCAGGCCGCCGCGCGAGCGGCCGATCGCCTGATCTTCAGACCCCCTTTTTTTGCCCCGGCGGCGTGCTGATGTGCCCGGACGATGGTGGAATCGACGATCAGATATTCGAAGTCCGGATCATCGGACATCGTCTCGAAGATCCGCCACCAGACCCCCTTGATGCTCCATCGGCTGAAGCGGCGGAACACGCTGTTCCAATCCCCGAACGCCTCTGGAAGATCACGCCAGGGAGAGCCCGTACGTACGATCCAAAGCACACCTTCCACGAACATCCGATTGTCGCGCCCGGTGGAGCCTTTCTGGTCGGGACGACCGATAATCAGCGGCGCCATCCGCTCCCACGCCGCGTCGCTCAAAACCAAACGGTTCTTCACACCCAAGACTGCCTCCTCAAAAGCAGCTTTGAATCTGATTTGCGCCTAAAAGGGAATCCTTAGAGTCCACACCACCTAGTGCTGGGGCCGTTTCTTTTCGCTATCACGGACACGGGAAGCGCCCCGTGAGATCATGGAGGCGATGCAGAATGTCGAGTGGCTGGGCTGTCAACGTGAGGGCAAAGGTTTCGGATGATCTCGCGTCGTCCGACACATACTATGCCCGCGTGTCCGGCCGGAAAGAGGCAGAAGACGCGGTGAGGCGCCAACTCGCGGTGCCGTCCCACCTCATCGAAGCTCGGTTGCCCGTTCAGTCTTCAGTATTTGACGCGCTTAACATTCCTGAAGACGCGGTCGTTCCCAAACCTGAATGACCTGAAGATCCTGCTAGTCTCGTGGTAACGCGTGACGCTCTCATCGTATTCAGTTTTTGTGTCGCTTGAGAGGGATAATGGCCTTTAGCGCCTCGTCACCTGCCGGTGTTATGCAATAAGTGCGGCCGTCTGGCTGCCTTTGAATCCAGCCCTTCGCCACCAACGTTGTAAGAAGACGCTCGCTCGCGTGATTTAGCTGTTCTGGCGGAAGACCCCCGGTGAGGCTCATTCGCTGCAACACAGTCCGCTCGTTGGCCAGCGGGAGGCGGTGAGTCGGCGGTGGCACTATTTAATCTTTCTGAACTACCACCGTTGAACCATTATCGATCGCCGACTTGAAAGCATCCTTCAAGGTCGGATCGCGCAATAGCTCCTCAGCAGCGTTGAAGGTAATATCAACTGCCCATTCGGCGCCGGCCGTGGGGTCCGGGAGGTCCCGTTCCCTTAACACGTAGGCGACGCGATCGGTTTTTCGACCTCGGCTCATCCAATCGACATATTTCTTGAGCCCAGCCAAACGTTATTTCCTCTTCGCCTTAAGCCCCAACTCTACAAGCCGGTGGATGGCACAATGTGCAGGTATAGATAATCAATGGCGGCCAGAACCAGCAAAGCGAGGAAGAACCACCCCGCAGTGGTTTTTTGGCCCCGATCTCCGAACTCACGGTTGAGCTCTGTTTGGCTTGAGTGGAGGACTTGCCGCTTACGATAGTGGTGTGCGCCTATCGCGCGGAATCCTCGACTTAGTTTCCACGACGACAATAGCGTCCAGAGCCGGATATCATGCGCGGGATCTGAAGGTTCAGTCGGCATTCATTTCCCTAACCAGCTTTGCACATCGTGGTGCGCCGTCTCAATTTTTGCGTTCCGTTTTGATCTTTTGCGATCGCGATCTCCAGCTTCGCGGCGCGGGTCCATACTCCGGATCTGGAGCGGCCTATTTGCTTCGAAATTTCGGCCAGACTAAAGCCCGCAAGAGCGAGCTTCCGGAGAAGTCTCATCCTCGGCCTGTGTCCAAAGGTCCTGCCTCATTTTGTTCGCCTTCAGCCCGATCTCGATCGTTTGTTCTCAACACCCGCGGCAAATCTTTTTCAGTTTTGCGTCTAGTTTTGCGTTTTCGACGGCGAGCGCGTCGACGACCGTTCCCTGATCAGGTGGAGTATTGGAAGCCGCAGTCTTTTGCCTGGATGTCACAGGCTTCGCAGCTGATGGCGGCGTGGCCCTATCATAACAAGCCAATCGATTGCTAGCCTTCGGTACCGTTGAACATTCGGAAGTTTGAGCGTCGGCGCCTTGGCAGCCCGCGAACATCAGTGCAGTTAGCAGCAAAAGCCTCATCTTAAATCTCCAAAAAAAATTACGCGGGCCGGCGTCGATCGGTAGCGCGCGGTATGGCTCCTTCGACCCTGTGAATCAGGCGCCTCTTCGCCAACTTCACCTTATTGCTCTGATCCGGTGCCTTGGCTTTTGAACTGTAAATCATTCGGCGTTAGCGGGGTGACTACGCGCGATTGGCTGTTTTCGAAAGTCGCAGCCAGGTCAAAAAGGCGCTTCTTGATGAAGGGGTCATTCGCCTTTTCTGCTAAATCACGCACCGTCTTCCCACGCTCTTTCCTAAATGCCTCACTCAACATGACACAAACTCCAATCGTGTTGGCAGCGATCACGCGCAATCATCACTCACTTGGTCTTGCTCTTCAATCCCAACTCGACCAGCCGGCGGATGGCTTCGGAGCGGGAGGGCGCATCGTCCTGCTGCGCGGCCCATGCGTCGAGGCTCGCCATAAATTCGTCGGTTAGCCGAAACGTGCGCGAGGGTGCATTGCCAGTGGCTGGTCGCCCTCGTCTTTTAAGTATTGCTTTTTTTGTTGACGCTCTCATTTAAAAGCAATACTTTAATTTGGCTTGAAAAACAAGCGGCCCGCCGGGGTGCTGAGGGCACCGCGACAGGCCTAACCCGAGCCACACTGAAGGGAATCATAAATGACCCAGGCTGACAGCGTGCATAGCACGCCACCCACAAACACGCCTGCAGACAACATCGGCGAGCCCTCACGCCGAGGCTTCCTTGCCCACGCCGCCAGCATCGCCCTCGGCGCGACCGCAGTGGTTGTTGCCACGAATGCCGTTGCCCTGCCTGCCGATGACAGCGTGCTGCTCAAACTGGAGGAACAGTTTTTCGAGCAGCACGAACTGGCGAATGCTCACGATGACGAGATGGAACGGCTTGCCGCGATCTGGCGGCCTGAAAGTGAGCGGCTATACCGGGAGGCGCTTTGGCATGAAGTGCAGGCCGGTACGTATCTAACCCCTCAAGACCGATGGGACCGCGTTAGCAAAATGCCGGAGTCCATCGAGCATGATCGGCTCGGGCGGCTTCAGAAGGCGCACTTTGTGAAAATGAGCGCTCTCGTAAAGCAGATGTGGGAGACACCCGCGTTAACCTCGGAAGGGCGTCGCGCCAAGGTCGTGGTGGCGCTCAGGCTCTTGCCGGACGGTTGGCGCGAGGTGAGGATAATGTCGACTGGGGGATTCGCCGGACCCGGCAGCTCTTGATCGAGTTCATCGGCGGTGAGCCGGGCGAACAGCTTCGCGATCAGTTCGCTTGATTGCCCACGAAATCAAAGCCCGCCGGTTCACGCTGGCGGGCCGCAGAGATTCAGGCGCGCGCAGATATCGATAGGGCTCGAAAAGAGGCCGCCAACTGAGGCAGCCTCAACGAATGAACAACGCAACTATGACCAAAGCTACCGTGAGCGTGCTCAGGCCTATTCCCAGCGCGATTGTCCACTGATCCATACCGGTTCAACCGAAGCGTGGTACCGCAGTTCCATGCCACTCATTTGGTAGGTTGGACTTTATTCCGGCGGCCGAAGCCCAGGCGGGCTGATCCAGTCGGTCATATGAGAATGCGTGGCAGCCCCTCTGATCCGTCGCTCTAGCCGCTCCCGCTCTTTGCTGCCAGGTGGTAGCGCCTCGGCCTTCGTCTTGATCTCGTCGAGCCTTTCGGAAATGCGATCCTCCAATGAAGTCTCGTGCTTCACGTGACGGCGCATGACGGTCCTCCTAGGAATCCTGCCGGCCTAAATAACGTCATACCCGCTGGCCTGGTTCCCGTAGGTTAGTCGCTCCGATCCGTACCCATTGGCGCCTGCCCGAACAGCGGCCGGACTTGGGCGCCCCGGCGTCCGCCTAACAAACGACGCTGCGCTCGCCGGTTCACGCTGGCGGGTTTTGTTTTGAACCTTTTCAGAGGTTTCAGGACGTATCACTGAAGCGTCGACCCAACCTCCCGCTTCAACCCTAGAGAGCCTCACGCCCAAAGGCGGGGCTCTCTCTCTTTTTTGCGGAAGACCTGCGTCGGAAGGGCGCCGGTTCACGCTGGCGGGCTTTTTTTGGGACCGGCCAACGTTAACTTGGCGGCTTCAGCTCGTTGGAAAAGATGTGCTTATAGGCTTCGGCAACGTTCCGTAGGCGTTCCGCTTTTTCTAGCGCCTCACTTCGTTCTTTTCCCGGCGGCAGTTTCTGGGCCCTCTCAAGAGCATCAATTGCCTCGGCATCAATTTCTGGATCGGGAAACATCGTCGGCTGTCGCTTGCCCATGGCTCGCCTCCACACGACCCTGATCGTCTGAAATACCGATCCTAATATGCCGTCGGCCGGTGGTCGGTTCCAAAGTGAACACAAAGAATCGCGGTTTTACAGGTCCCGCTTCAGCTTTCGCTTTCCCCAATGTTGCTCTTTGGTGTGAGGGTTGAACTGCCGGACGTTTTGCCTGCTTGACGGCCATCTGCGGTGTCACGAAAACACAAAGACGCCGATCAGCAAACCTGCTGCAAATGCCCAGAGGCCCAACGTGCAAACCGAGACAACGCGGGCGATCTTGCGGAGCTCGTCGTTCGTGATCTCGTGGGTTCGATCTGTCATTGCAGCCGCCCCCTGCGGTTGGCCGCTGTTTACGGGGAGAATGCTAGGTCGCCGTTTTTCCTCCCGATAAGCGCCCAAAAAAAGGCAACCCGGTCAAGGTCCGGTGCCGACCCGTCCCAGATCGGCTCTGGCGGGCGCGACCTGTGGGCGCGACCAGCTTGCGCAATAACGGCCGTCTCCGACGAAGAGCGGCTGACCAAGGCCGACCCATCTATTTGTGTCAGCTCACCCCCAGCGGCGGGAATACCGAACCTTAGGCGCCGCCGGATCACGCCGGGCGAACTTGGGCAAATATTAACCGCTGGCGGCCACTATATCGGCCAATCGCGGAACGCCCCCAAAGCCCCGCGAGAGTTCTGAGTAAGAAGCCCGCCGGCAGCGACCACCGGCGGGTTTTTTCTTGCCGTACACCTCTGGGGCGAATTAGGCTGCTGTCATTCACTCAAAACGGAGCGGCGCACGTGGCGACAGGTACAGTGAAGTGGTTCATTTCAACGAAGGGCTACGGATTTATTCAACCGGACGCCGGCGGCAAGGACGTGTTCGTCCACATCTCCGCTGTCGAGAAAGCTGGGCTCAGCAACCTCAATGAGGGTGCCAAAGTAAGCTACGAAGTGGTCGCCAATCGCGGCAAGGAATCGGCGGAAAATCTAAGGGTCGGGTAGATCCGGCCAAGGTCCAGCCTGCAGGCTGCAAGCGGCTCTCACGCGGGCCACTTGCAATGATATCTGACCCAATATGCCCGCCCTCACAAGCGGGTTGTGTCTCAGTTTGAAATTTAGCGCGACCACGGCCATGGCAGGATGGCTGGAACGTCGAAGCCGAACGCGCCCAAAAATACTACCGTTGAGACCGCTAACGACACTAGGCCCCACGCTGCCCTCCTAAACCGCGACGAACCTGAAGTAGGGTCTGGCACAGGCCTAGAAGCATATGTGTTGACCCCAAGAGATGCAGATCGGAACGCGTGATATACTTCTCCTCGAGGACGTCGGCCGCGAGCCGGTCGCGCAATGCTCTACGGGTTTCGGGGGAAACGCCGAACTCGTGAAAGAAGATAAACAATAGGCCCTTATGCAGGTTCGCTACCGGCGGGCCCATTTCGCCTTGGTGAATGGGATGAATGGTCTTCATCTGTCGCCCTTACCGCTGTCAAAACGCATCAGCGCGTCGCGCTGAGTCACTGAGGTTTGTTTCAAAGGGTGGCCTGCCATTTGCGACAGGCCAGTCTGGGGAGGAAGCCGCGACCGCACTGTAAGCGCGCGAAGGTGTGAAGCGGTTCACAATGCACACTCTCGTGAAACGTGGCCTGGGTCTGCGGAGCCCGCCGTCTCACCCTATGCCGGCCGCCCACACTTCTCGGTTGATGGCACGCTGATCGAAGCCTGGGCTTCGATGAAGAGCGTCAAGCCGAAGGACGGCACTGGCGAGCCGCCGGCACAAGGCGGCGGGCGCAATGCCGAAGCGGACTTCCATGGCCAGAAACGCTCGAACGATAGCCATGCTTCGACCACCGATCCCGATGCCAGGCACGCCGAACGGGTAGCCGCGCTGCATATGATCGAGCCTCGTGCCGACCGGCCGACAGCGATCACGCTGGGCGCCGACAAAGCCTACGATGCAGAAAACTTCGTCAACGAACTGCGCTCGATGAACGTGACACCGCATGTTACACAGAACACCAGCGGCCGCAGTTCTGCGATTGATGGGCGAACGACCCGGCACGGCGGCTCTGCCGTCAGCCAGCGCATCCGCAAGCGCATCGAGGAGGCATTCGGCTGGATCAAGACCATCGCCGGGCAAGAGAAGTCCAGGTTCCGTGGCCGTGATCGCGTCGGATGGGCTTTTACCTTCGCGGCCGCCGCCTACAACCTGGTGCGGCTACCCAAGCTGATAGCGGCGGCCGGTTGATCGCCAAGCTGCCCGGCTTCGCCAGGGCCATTGCCGGCCGATGGCGCACCGTCGAAATGGACATCAGGCTACGTTTGCGAAAGCGGCTGAGTTCTTCAATACCCTGCTAGAGCATTGATCTTCGCAAAGCCCTCAACGTGGGACGACCTTACCAATGATCCGTAAGGCATCTTCAATTATGCCGTCGCGATCCGGACCAGGCGGGAGTTGGTGGGCATCAAGCAGGATCCGCCCTGCGCGCTCTTCGATAATCAACTGTTTTGGTGCTGTAACTTGATCAACAGCCTGTTTGGCGCTGGTGACTGCTCTAGGCTGGCTAGAGGCATGCCCTGTAAGCCGTTTGGCATCCAAAGAAGCGGTCCATTTCCATAGGCGATGATCCAAAGCTCGGACCACCAAAATTTTAAAGTCTCGGTATCGCAACTCTAACATTCGATATCGAGGCTTGCGAGACAACGGCATCGCACAACCATCACTTCAACTTCGCCTTCAGCCCGATCTCCACAGGCAACACCAAATCTTTCAGCGCATGCATCCGCTCGCTCGGGGCCAACTTGATGGGGCGACGTGTGACGCCTTTCGTTTTTATGAATACGACATTTATGGCGTTTGCCCGGCCGCGAACAGAAGCCGGTGTCCGCTTCATCCGTTCCGCGATGGTTACTGAAGTGCGACCTTCCGCGGCGAGCCTACGAAGGCGGTCGTTATCTTCAGGTGTCCACGGCTGAACAATTCGCTTCTTCATTTTCCCTTCGCCTTCAGTCCTCATCTTCTTGGGCGAGCCGCTTCAACGTCCGCGTCCGTTCTATGATCGATCGCTGTTTGCGTTTTAAGACTGCCGAAATAAGCACCCAAGACTTCCCGGACTCAATCATTTCAAGCAATTTCCGATCTTCGTCGGGCGTCCAGCGTTGAAATTGAGTGGGCATGGTCATTTCTTAACCCTCAGCTCCAACTCCACAAGCCGACGGATAGTCTCGGAGATCTGGGGCAGCTCAGGCACGCGTCGCCGTTTCCTTCGGTCCCGAAGCTTGCTCGCGGTGACAAGGAAATCAGCCTCAACCGTCTCGGTGACTTCGTTGGGATCGTTGTCGGTCATTTCTTCGCCTTCAGCCCCATCGCGCAGGATTCTGCAGATCGATCCAAATTATAAAGACAAGCGCTAGGATCACCCGATTTGAACCTTCAGCTTGCTCGGCCATTTTCAATCTTTCACTTGGTAGCCGCCTGCAGCCCGTTCTCGGGCAATATTGCAAAACCCTTCTCTATGGCGGTCTTAAACACAGATTTGAGCCCAGGCTCCGCCAGAATCTCGTCTGCTGCGCTGAAGGGTGCAACCTCCCGCCATTGCGACCGCGGCCTCGCGGCAGGAAGTGCAGTCTCCGACATGGCGTAAGCGATACGGAGTCCGCAGCCATCTGGCATTCGCTCGATGTATTTGCGAAGCCGGTTCACTTTTTTGCCTTCAGCCCCAGCTTTACAAGCCGGCCATTAGAATTGGGCTTTTTTTCTTTCCGCCTTAGATATGCAAAATGTTCGCGGGCGCTCCTCTCAGGTCGCTTAAGGTTCGCCGAAATAAACACCCAAGACTTTTGAGCCTCGACAAGTTCGAGCAAACGTCGATCTTCTTCGGCAGTCCAATTGCTTTGGCGTCGCGCAGCACCGCTCATTTCTTCGCCTTCAGCCCGATCTCGACCAGCCGGCGGATAGCATCCGAGCGGGTTGTTTCGTTCTGAGCTGCCCATGCATCGACCGTGGCGACCGTAGCGTCAGGCATTCTCGACGAGACCATGACGCCGCGTCCGGTGGCCGGTCGACCACGCCCCTTTTTTTGGTCTACCTTTATTGACTTCTTCATGAATTAATGTCTACCATAATTGCAAGCCGGGGGGAAGTCGCGAGCTTCCGCCCCGGCTCTAACCCGAGCCACCAGAAGGGAATCCCATGACCCAGGCTAACAGCGTGCATAGCACGCCACCCACAAACACGTCTGCAAACAACATCGTCGAGCCCTCGCGCCGAGGCTTCCTCGTCCAAGCCGCTGTCGTGGCCGCTGGCGGCGCTGCCATTGGAATGGCTCCCATTGCCGGTATCGGCTGGAGGCGCTGAGCGACTCCCTGATCCGATCCTGGCGGCCATAGAAGCCCACAAGGCCGCCTATGCCGACTTTGAGCGCGCCGTTGATGCCCTCAACGCGCTGGAGAGTGAGATAATGGCCAAGGGGTCGCGGCTTTCCCGCGAGCGGGACGAAGATCCTCGCGTTGCCGAGCTCGAAGGGACGCTTTCAGTGTCGTCGGACGCCGAGACAGACGCCGCTTGCGTGCTTGTTGCGGTTCGCCCCACGACGATAGCCGGGTTGATGGCGCTGCTTAAACACGCCCTTGCGCATGACAAGAGTGGCGAGGCTTGGCCGAGCGATCTGCAATCGGATGACGGCGACGAACGGTTGCGGCCCTGGCATTACTTCCTGGTTGAAAGTGTCGCGGAAGTCCTGCCCGGTATCGTGGGGGCGGTGTGATGGACCAGATCAATCTTGAGGCCAGCATCAACGATTTGACTAACATGGCCGAGATCAGCGGTCTCCTGACGGTGCAATTGGCCGACACACTACACGAGGCTGCGAAGACGGGTGTTTCGGGAAAGCAGGCTATTGAAACGCATCAGTGGCTAGTCGATCTCGTTTCGTTTGCCAGCCTGGAGACGAAGCTCAAGGCCGAAGCGTTGCGTAGTCAGTTCTATGCCGGGACGGAAGAAGCTTGATGGTGGGTGAGGCCCGCCGGTTCACGCTGGCGGGTTTTCAATTACGCGGCCCTTAAGGATTCGTTCATGTATCCGACAAACCGGTACTTATCCGGGTGTCTCATGTTGCAGTCCGGTTACATGTTAGGCCACTTCCCGCACATTTTTGCGGGGCCGAGTCGTTTAGCACGACTATTGCATTGCGCTTGAGTCACGCGATGCATGAGAACTCTCTCTCAGAGTCGCTACCCGATCTTCTAGAGCATCCGCCAATTGAGTTGAATCAAACGTGATCGAGGGATGGCTTCCAGCGAGGCGTTTGACGTGAGTCCATGTTTTCTCTGATTCGGGAGGCTGGACATGGGAACGAGGGCGCATTCGGGGGATCTTCGATCGCGGGTGGTTGAGGAGATATTGGCGGGAGCCTCGCGGCGACAGGCTGCAGAGCGGTTCAAGGTGAGCGCGGCCTCGGCCGTTCGCTGGGCTCAACTGCACAGCCAAACCGGCGACGTTAGTCCTCGACCGAGGGGAGGCAAGAGCCGTTCACCGCTGGAGCCGCATGCGGCCTGGTTGCTGGACTT
This sequence comes from uncultured Alphaproteobacteria bacterium, assembly GCA_963802535.1. Taxonomy (GTDB): domain Bacteria; phylum Pseudomonadota; class Alphaproteobacteria; order Rhizobiales; family Xanthobacteraceae; genus Bradyrhizobium. The sequence continues at coordinate 427,323 of CAWDJI010000007.1, forward strand.
GACCACCGCGGAACCGGACCTGACGCTGGAAGCGATCGTGCAGCGGCTGTTGGCAGGTCTGGGGCTGCAGACTTCGGAGGCCGCGGTTCGTCGCTTCTTCAAGCGGCACGCAATCACCTTCAAAAAAAACACTGCACGCGGCCGAACAGGATCGGCCCGACGTATCCCTGGCGCGCGAACGCTGGAAGGCAAGCCAGGCGAGCCTTGACCCCACCAAGCTGGTGTTTGTCGACGAGACCGGCGCCAACACCAAGATGGTCCGCGTCTACGGACGATGTCGCAGGGGCCAACGGCTCGTCTGCAAGACCCCGTGGGGTCATTGGAAGACCACCACCTTCACCTGCGGCCTGCGCTGCGACGGTCTGGTCGCGCCCTGGGTGCTGGAAGGTCCCATGACCGGCGACGCGTTCCTCATCTACGTCGAGAAGGTGCTCGCCCCAACCCTCTCGCAAGGCGACACCGTCATCATCGACAATCTCTCAAGCCACAAGGTCGCCGGTGTGCGTGAAGCAATCGAGGCGGTGGGCGCAAGGCTGCTATATTTGCCGCCCTATTCCCCAGATCTAAATCCTATCGAGCTGGCCTTCGCCAAGTTCAAGGCCGGACTGCGAAAGGCTGCTGAACGAACCGTCGATGACCTCTGGCGCAGAATTGGCGCGCTCATCCACGACTTCTCGCCGCAGGAATGCCAAAACTACCTTTGCCACGATGGCTACGCGTCAACTTAAGTGGCGGATGCTCTAATCGCCAGTTCACAAAGAGGATGAAGCTATTCATGAGATTCGCCTCGCTGCCGCCGGTTCTGGCCAAAGCCCGTGAAGCGGAATGCGTGCCCCAGTGTGGGTTCACACAAACGAATTGTGTGAATAGTGCATAAGGCGCCTTGGCCCTTTAGCCAGAGGACACCTGTGCCGCACTATGTCGATACTGATTTGGTCTTCCTCGCTATCCCAGCTATCCACAGCCTCTGTGTGTTTCGGGGGTTAATCACATCAACACACGGCGAGTTCGACTGAGCGTACCTTGACTTTACTGATTTGCCCCGCTGCCAGCGGGACTAGCGAAATCCAGATTCCCTACTTTCATTGGGCCTCGGTTTCGCGAATTGCGAACCACGTGCGCTAGGTGGCTTGGCAGGCCGAGCGCCCAATGAAGGCTACCTATGTCTAGCGTCACTCATCGCCTACAGTCGATTCCTCGCTTCGCGCTACGGCGTGATGAGGCTGTGCGTGTTCGCCGACGATGACGCTAAGGCCGAAGCCCATAAAAAAGTGTCGGAAGTGCTAGGGGGAACGCTGACCGTGACATGTCAAGACGGCGTCGAAGTCTGGACCGTTCGAAACTCCTACCAATTAAGGCTGCCTCAGTTGGCGGCCTCCATTTTCGGGATCCGGGCTACGCTCAATGCACCAGCGCAGATCCGGCCTCGCTGGGGCGGCGACCGACGCGATAGAACGTCTGCGAGGCCGGCTGCCAGGTCGCTGACCTGCTACTTTTCTTACTCACGAACCAAGGCCGCCAGTTCCGCTTCGGCTTCTGCAACCAGCTTGTCAGCGCCGGCCGTTAGTTGGGGGTCGTCAAAGCTCGCGCGGATCCGCCGGTAGCGTTAAATTTTGGTTTCCAGCTGTCTGCGGCGTTCTTGCGTCATCGGATATTAAAACGCGCGCTGGTTTTTTGTTTCAATCGCCAAGCGAGGCTGGCGCAAAAAAGCGAAAAAATTGGCGCACAATCACAAGTTCTCTCAGACCAACCTTGCTATGCCGTTCAGCTGAGAGCCGGAGCACGGCCTGCGATTGCTTTGATGGGGCGGAAACCTATGTCGACTTCACCGGACATGTTCGACCCTTTGGCCGTCGTCGTAGACTGGCTTGACGCCGGTCGGTCGGGAGACCTGGATGGCGAGACGCGCGACGCAGCATTGTCTTTGCGAGAATTTCACTTTGGCCGGTAGTAAAGCCCTGGCGGCTTACTGGGCACCAAAGCTGAAGAACAAACTTGGCTCAGCCTTCACCCTCGACGAACTGGCCGTGATCGGCGACAGGTCGATTACCAAGGCCACGACGGCAAACCACTCCGAATTTACTTTCACTTCTATCCGTCGGGCAGGATCCGCAAGTTGCAGGCCGAAGGATTGGTGGGAAGTTTAGTCCTGTTGCCCCCCTCGAGCCAGTGTTGAGACGATGATGAAGGATTACCGAACCCATCTGGAAACCTGCGCCAGCAGGCGGCGGAGTCTGCGTTGATCACTGCTCTGACTACCGTCCCACAAAAGCGAGAGCTATTCGCGAAGCATGCAGAACACTTAAACGCGCTGGCGACCGAGGTTGAGCGCGCAATGACCGCAGTTACGGAAGCGGCGGCACCAATCAGGGCGATTAGCGCCTAAGCACTTCCGAACTTACTTATCACCCTGCTGAACGCCGCATGCTGTCGGTTCTTCACCTTCACCCAGTGCGGCGACCGGCCGGGACGATACGGCCGATCCCTGAGCTTCGACACCAATCCTTCCAGCCCCATCATGCACGCGTGCCGGAACAGGTCCGGCCCGATCTCGCCCTGTTCGAAGTCCGACAGGAAGATGCCGTCGACCCGCCGCGACAGCAGCCGGGCCAGATTGGTCTTGCGCATCGACAGCGGCAGCTTGCGGATGTCCTCACCGCCGCTCACCAGCATGTCGAAGGCGTAGAACTGCACTTCGTCATCGTGTTTGCGGGAATGCAGGCCGTTGAAGTCGCTGCGGCCGTCGACGCCGAGCAGTACCGCTTCGCCGTCGATCACGAAGGAAGTGTTCCGGTTTCTGAGCGCGGCTTCGGTGATCAGCGGAAATCGATCGGTCCAGTTATGACCGTTGCGGGTCCATAGTCGCACGCGTTGGCCTTCTCGCTGGACGATCAGGCGATAACCGTCGTGCTTGATTTCATGGATCCAATCAGGCCGGTCGGGAACCGCGGCCGCGCGGGTCGGCAGGCAAAGGGCGCGAAGGGGGATTTCATAGTGGCGAGATAGGCTGCCATGCCAAAAATGCGAAGTCCAGTTCCCGGGGCTGCTGTGTTTAGCTTGATGCCGTACAGCGGGAGTTGCGTATGCGTGAGATGCCCTCCATCGTGCCGGGCGCGCCGGAAGATTTCTACATCGTCATCACACTATGGCCGGTTCGGCACAGCATTCGCGGAGACCGATCTCGATCGCGCCAACTATGAAGCCACCATCGGCGATCTGATCAGCGGCCAGCATCGCGATCCGCTACGCGTAATCATGTTCAATCCCGAGACCGACCGCGCGGAAGATGTGTCGCAGACCATGGCGCAGGAAATCCTGCCGCCTCGACCTTAAAGGCGATGACTTGCCCTCGGAACTATCGGACTTCATCGATCAGCACGCGGGTAAGGATCGCCAGCTGACGCTGCGGCTGGCGGTGGCCTGATCACCCCGCGTTGTCCCGCTCGGCTCTCGCGAAGGCTTGGGCCGCTTCAAACGCCTCCGCTCTGGTCAGTTGATCCGGCCGCAGCCGCCGGCCCGGAATGTCGTCCCAATAGAAGAACTTGCTTGCCTTGCCTTCCGGGTAACGCACTTCGAAGCTGCCGCAGTTCGGCACGGTCTCGTGTTTCCTGATCCTGATGCGTCGGTCGGGCACGGCGCAACCATAGCCGAGAGCTTGAATGGGAATAAAGCTCTGGCCTTACAGGAACTAAATCTTAAGGGCACAGGATCTGGCGACGTGGGGAATGGACCTTACCGCGCCGCCGGAGGGCCTACGCGAGGTGGTGCCGCGACGGGACCCCAAACTAATCCCGCGGTCGGTTGATCTAACACAGCTATCATCGCTCAGTCAGGTTTTCGAGGAAGACGCCGCTTCGCGGCGGCTCGACAATGAAGGAGATCGGGGAAATTTTCGCGATCAACCACCGCCTATGGGAGGAGCGCGGTGATGTTCTCTGGGGGACAATGGCTATACCGTCAGCATTTGGGCGAGAGCGCCGGCGCGTTTGGCCAGGGCCAGTTCTTCCAGGAGCCGTCCCCGCCGACGCAGGCTTCAGCTGCGGTAAAGTACCTATCGACGTAAGTTGTCGACACGAAGCCGGCCACGGCCACCATGATGAATATCGACAAACCCATAGCTAATTCGGATCGCGTCATCGGCATTCCCAGTAATCGCCGCCATTCAAGTTGCCACCTTGTTTTCAGGTGCGGCTCGGCCTCAACTCACTTAGTTTTACCCCGTTCGTCCGCAACGTTGTCTACAGGGCAAGGCCATGGCTTCCTATCAGTCCGTCTCGCTAAAGAGCGTTAATCACCTGACCGGCGCTGAACGCGCCGATCTAGTCGAGGTTTCGCGCAAGGCGAGGCCAAACGCCAGGCAGCGCCGGCAGTTTGCCGAACTCAGGCAGGCACGAGGTGAGCTTAACGCCGCAGCCGAGCCTGTGGAGAGGCGCATCTCGGGGTGGTCGGCCTCGAAATGATTACAGACCGTTGAGATCGGCCCTTACGGTGACAGCAAAAAGCCGTCACCGCGGTCGGGGCGGGCAGGGAAGCCCGTGAGTGAGTAGGGCCGCCTCAGTTGGCGGCCTCTCTCGCCCCACAAAAACCTGCCAGTCACAATACAATTGTTTGGGGCGACTGGAGAAGAAGAACGATGCGTCTACCTTTGATGATGATAATTGGTGCCACCGTCCTCACCCTTGCTGCGTGCAACGAAGGCCCTCCCGGTCCCCCTGGACCCGCTGGTCCTCCAGGGGCTGCTGGTCCTGCTGGACCTCAGGGTGTTCCGGGCGAAAAGGGACAGAAAGGCGACAAGGGGGACAAAGGGGACAAGGGCGAGAAGGGTGATAAGGGAGACCAAGGCGAGCCCGGCAAAGACGCTCCATCCCCAGATGCAAGGAAGAGGTGATCGTTCATTCGGCGGGCTCACACCGGCACGCCAAAGAAAAAGCCGCCGGTTGATGCCCTCCGGCGGGTTTCTGCACTCTCGCGGAAAGCTTTGAGAGAGCAGGGACCGCGATTGCGCTGATCGTAACAGCCGACGGTTAAGTCATTTCAACAAGGCCCGCCAACGTGAACCGGCGGTTGCCCGCGCCGAAGCGCCGTGCCGATTTATCGTCTGGTCATGTTTTAGAACACCGCGAAGTCCAAAGTACCGGAGCCACCGCATTTGCAGCGTCAGCGTGTTGCCGCCGCCGAAGTCGATAAAGTACTCGCCGGTGGGCACGTGCTGGACCAAGGCTCGGCCGTCGAGTCCACACCGAGCGCGCTGGACACCCGGATGCCGTCGCCTTGGCCGTGGTTGAAGTCCTCAATGCGGTCTTTCCCCATGCCGGCTATGGCAAGCGCCGCCGAGCATGCTTTATCCGGCTTTCCAATAAGTCACGCGATCGTCTGCTGTTGACGCTATGCTCGGTCATCACCTCCACCGCCTCGTTTTCGCTGTCGCAAAGGGCAATGCTTTGCCGATCCGCAAATACGAGCCATTGATGACGGCCAAGTTCCCTGATCGAGTATTCAGTCATTTGGGCGTCCGGTAGCGCGGATGCTTCATTATACGCCAGCAGCCTTGCATGTTTATTAACCCATGCCTTCGACGTCCCGGCCCTAACGCGACCGCTACCGCATCCAAAAAGACCCAACATGTCTGAGCAAACCTTGCCCCGCGATCCAATCCTGACTGAGGAAGTCCGCGATCTGACCTGGCGCATCTGGCTGCTCGAAAACTGCGACGGTGTCGACGAGCGACTGAAGCGTTTTATCGCCTGGGCCCGCGAACGGGACAGCCGCGCCGTAAAGCCACTCAGAAATTAGGCCAGTCGCGGAAGCGCTTACAACCGGCCGCCAGGCATGTCGAGCTGCAAGGCCGTGGCGCGGGCGATCGTGGAGATGTCCGGCGGCGTCGACAACGTGCGCTGCGTGGTTGCGTATGGGATTGGCGATGAACGAGGCTAGGAGCGTCCAGCCCTCTACCTCTGCCATGCCACAGGGCGGCGTGATCTGGTGTTCGCGGTCAAGTAATCGGCGGTTGGAGCTTGCTCGGCGCAAAGCCGTGCAAAGAAAAAGGCGGCGGCAAATGGCTCGCCCCCTTTCTTTCTTCAAGCCGGTTCGCTGCCAAGGTTATTTTCCCTTGCTATCGACCTTGGCCTTTTCGTCCTCGTTCATTTTCTTGATAGTCGGATCCCGACTGGCTTCGCCTGTGTTTGAGTTGTCGTGGCCGGCGGCGCATCATTGGGAATCGAGGTTTGGTCAGCCGGCGCCTTTTCCGGCCGCGTTGCGGTAGCGGCCGGCGGTGGACTAGTTTGGGCATTCACCCAATGCACGTCCAGAAGCAGGACGCTCGACAGCAAAAACGCTGCGAGCGTCAGTGGCTTCGACGCCTTAGGGTTTCGAATTCATCGACCTGGCTCCTGTCAGATCGATGAAAACGGCCTACGCGATCGCTAACGTTCCGCCTCACGCCTCCAGTTGCTTGCCGATCGGCAGGCTCCGGATGCGCTTGCCGGTGGCGGCGAAGATCGCGTTGATCAGCGCCGGCGCGAACGGCGGCACGCCGGGTTCGCCGACGCCGCTGGGCGGCGTGTCGGGGCCCGGCGGCACGATATAGACGTTGGTCACGAGCAGGTGACTCGTCCATCCGGATCACCGGGAAATCGTCGAAATTGCCCTGCTGCACCTTGCCGTCCTTGAAGGTGATCTCGCCATATTTGGCAAGGCTCAGCCCCATGATCGCAGCGCCCTCGATCTGCGAACTCGATGCGTTCCGGATTGATATAGGTTCCGCAATCGATCGCGGTGTCGACCCTCGGCACCGAGAGCTTGCCCTTGTCGTCGACGGCCACCTCGACGATGGTCGCGATGTAGCTGACGAAACTCCGGTGCACGGCGATGCCGAGCCCATGGCCTTTCGGCACCGACCGTCCCCAGCCGCCCTTGTCCGCGACCAGTTCGACCACCTTGCGCAGGCGCGCGGTGTCGATCGGATAGCTGTCATAGGGCTCGCCATAGTTCCAGGGATCCTTCACCGAAGACAGGTTGACGATCCGCGGCGATCCGATCAGCTCGAGCAGCATGTCCTTCGGGTCGCGCTTGGTCGCGGAAGCGATTTCGGCGACCATGGACTGGACCGCGAAGGCGCGCGGGATGTTCGACACCGAACGGAACCAGCCGATCCTTGTGTGGGCGGCCGCTTCCGGATTCTCGCATTGCAGGTTGGCGATCTCGAACGGATTGTCGATCAGTCCCATGCCGAGTTCGAACGGCGCCGCGTGGTTGGCGCCGGCAGCGAAGGTCGAGGCGATCGTCGGCGCCGCGCTGCGGTGCCGCCACGCGATCACCTTGCCGCTCTTGTCCAGCCCGGCCTCGATGCGTTCCACCGAAACGGTGTGCAGGAAGCCGTGATGAACGTCGTCCTCCCGCGTCCATTGCACCTTGACGGGCGCACCGAGTTCCTTCGACAGCAGCGCCGCCTCGAGCGCGAAATCGCATTTCGATTTGCGCCCGAACCCGCCGCCGAGCAGCGTGACGTTGACGGTGACATTGGACTCGGGGATGCCGAGCGTCTTGGCGACGTCTTCGCGCGTGCCGCCGGCGCTTTGCACCGGCGCCCAGATCTCGGCCTTGTCGCCCTTGACGTCGGCGACCGCGACCGGCGGCTCCATGCTGACATGGGCCAGATGCGGCAGATAATATTCGCCGGTGATCACCTTGTCGGCGGTCTTCAGCGCGGCATCGGCGTCGCCTTCCTTGCGCACCACCAGCCCCGGTTTGCGCGCGGCCTCCTCGAGCGAGGCCCGGTAGGCGACCGAATTCGTATTTGCCGTTGGCGCCGTCATCCCAGACGATCTTCAGCGCGTCGCGCCCCTTGATCGCCGCACCGGTGTTGCGTGCGATCACGGCGACGCCGCCGAGCGGCTGGAATTTGGACGGCCACGGCCAGCCCTTGACCTCCATGACCTTCTCGACGCCGGAAACCTTCATCGCTTCGGTTGCATCGAACGATTTCAGCTTGCCGCCGGTCACCGGCGGGCGGGCGATGACGGCGTATTTCATGCCCGGCAGACGCGTATCGGCGCCGTAATGGGCCTTGCCGGTGGTGATGTCCCTGAGGTCGACGATGCCGATCTGGCCCTTGCCGAGATAGCGGAAATCCTTCGGGTCCTTCAGCTTCAGGCCTTCGATGGCAGGCACCGATTCCTTGGCGGCATCGGCGGCGAGATCGCCGAAGCCGATCCGGCGTCCGCTCGCGCTGTGGACGACCTCGTGATTGCTGGCCTTCACTTCGGTCGCCGGCACGCCCCAGCGTTTGGCGGCGGCGGCTTCCAGCATCGAGCGCGCCGAGGCGCCGATCTGGCGCATCGGGATCAGATAATGCCGCGTGCTGCGCGAGCCGTCGGTATCCTGGTTGCCGTACTTGACCTCGTCGCCGGGCGCCTGCTGGACGCGGACGCGCGACCAGTCCGCTTCCATTTCCTCGGCGACGATCAGCGGCAGGCTGGTCCGCACGCCGGTTCCCATTTCGGCGCGGTGGCCGACGATGGTGACGATGCCGTCGGGCGCGATCGAGACGAACACGCGTGGATCGACCACGGTGCCGTGCGGCATCGCGCCCGCGCCGGTCTTGTAGGCGGCGAAAGCCGGGCGCGACATCACGGGTGCGGCGAGCACGAAGCCGCCGGCGATGCCGAGGCCTTTCAGGATGCTGCGGCGGGAGACGTTCTCGACCTTGAGGTGGCGCTCAAAGCCACGGAGTTTTTTGGGATTGGTGAGGATATTCATGATCACACCCCCGTCGACGCGAGATGCACGGCGTTTTCGATGCGCTGGTAACAGCCGCAGCGGCAGATGTTGCCCGCCATCGCTTCGCGGATCTGGTCGTGGGAGGGTTTTGGATTGTCCATCAGCAGCGCGGCTGCCTGCATGATCTGGCCGGCCTGGCAATAACCGCATTGCGGGACATTGACCTGGCGCCAGGCCTTCTGCACCGGGTGATCGCCGGTCGGGTGCAGGCCCTCGATGGTGGTGACGTCGCGGCCGACCACGTCGGAAACCGAGGTGATGCAGGCGCGCACGGCCTGCTTGTCGACGATCACGGTGCACGAGCCGCACAGGGCCTGGCCGCAGCCGAATTTGGTTCCGGTCAGTCCCGCCTCGTCACGGATGAACCAGAGCAGCGACAGATCCGGATCGCCATCCCAATTCTGTTCCTGGCCGTTTATCTTTACCTTGATCATGGTCGTCCCTCGCTCTTCTTAAGCTGTTGACCTGTTTTCGGCGCGAGCCGGAACACATTTCCTGGCCGCTCCGCGCCGTCATATTGGTAATGCGGTCTTGGTGTGTGCTTGGGTGGACCATTCGGGGCGCAGACTGCACCGTTTGATCGGTTTGACGTTCTGTGTCGGGACCATCCTCCTGTTTTGACTTTTGCTTTTTTAAAGGGATCGCGGCCGGCGAGATGGAGTCCGAGAAAGCATATCAAGGCCAGATCGACTTCACAACGCGTTGTCTGACAGCAGTATTTGGCGAAAGCTGGAAACCCCTCGGGGAACCCGTGTTTTTGGTCAGATCCCTAAACGGCGGTCGGGCCCTTGGTGCGCCGGGAGCGCGAGGAGAAGTGCACTAACTTCGGCGTGCTGTCGAAAAACAAGACAACGAGTGCAGCCACACTCATGACGATGGTGGCGAAATGGACCTTGGCCATCGTTGGCGGCAGTCGAGCGGCAGCGTTGATCTGGATCATGCCGTTCTTGCACCCGCCTCAGGCGGTTCTCCCTCGGGCTGCACATCTGGCGCTTTGACACCCACTGGCGGTGGTAACTCGCCAGCTTCGTCTTTGAGTTTGACGGCGGCTTCAATAAGCCCGGCAGCAACAGCGGGATCGGAGGTGGTCTTTGCCATTTTGAGCAGCGCCACAGCTGCTTCGCGAGCGTGGTAGCGGTTCTTGGACACTAACAGGAGGCCCCAATCGTTTTCGCCAAAACGCGCGGCCAACGCTTTCGTTCCACAGCGAAAGTTTAAAACAAAAGTGATCGCACCAAGGGGCGCGGCAGGCTTGTCAGACAGCGTCGAGGCGGCAGGTAGGCCGCGCGCCGGGACGGCATAGCTACAGGGCACAAGGGCCGGGCTTCGTCAGCGCACGGACGGACCAACTGCCGCAATGTCACCACCACCAAACCCTAGGCAGAACGCCTTCTTGCACCAAACCGTCCACGTCTCATCAGCCGTTGACGTCGCGTTACACCGACCAGCAGCAATGGCGGTTGCTGGGGTGGGGGCGCCAAAGGCTCAGCTACGGGCACATTCGCCGATGCAGCGCCGCTTTCCAGCCAGCGTCGGAGACCGCCGCCTTCGTCCTGATCGTCGCGACCGCGGTTGCGCGGGTGACCGCGCGTAGTGTCTAAACTTGACCGCCGCCGCCTGATTTACCCCCGTCGCCGTCAAACTTGATCCAGAGCATGTTGGCTTCGGCAAACAGTTTGAGAAATTCCTTGACCAAACCATTCGGCACGGTAGCGATGACCACTCCGCCCACCTTGGAGTCGTGAACGCCGAACGCTGTTGCGGTCGTATAACTCTGGCCGTCGAAACCGATGGCTATCAGAAATTCGGTCCCGCCTACGGGGAGCCAGCTCGCCTTGAACAGCGTGATGGTGAGGTGCCCTCGCCGAGGATGGCCTCGCCAACGGCCACGGAACTCGCTGATGATTACTTGCAGGGGGGCTAGGTGTACAGCGGGTTTTCAACGAACCACGTCAGCGGCCCCGCGCTGAGTCATGACGGGCCTATTCTCGATCCCGGGATGTCATCCCAATAGAAGTGGACGCTGTCCCGTCCATTATCGAACCGAACCTCGAAGCTGCCCGTTCGGGGCACCCGCTTTGTGTTTGATAATGCGGATCGTCATTTGCCACCGCGATTGCCACCGGACACCGTAGTATTGGCTGATATTGGGAGGGACGAGCCGACTGAACTATCGACGACAAACCCAATGAAATAGCATGTAAGTGGATACAGCGGGATTGGTTGGGACGGCTCACGGCCCTTTAGAAAACCGTCGCTCTATCCGGCTGAGCTACGGGACCGCGAACCCGCAGAATCCTGCGGGTATCGCGATTCCATACCAGAGCCGAAGCCTGATCGCCAGCCTGCGATTGTGCCGTGATGTGCAACGCCATCGCAGGATTTATGGCGGTTTTTCGACAGGATTTCTTGGCAGAATTCCTGGGTGACATCGGTTACGTCGTCTACACCGTCGAGATCCCATCGATCGGACTGATGTCGCCGACGAACCGCAGGAGATCGGCCATGGTGAAATCGCCCGGCGTCTTCGAGGGCAGCGTCGGCTTCCAGTTCTTGCCCTTGCAGCCAGAGGATAGGACTGGTGATCGCCGTGCACGAGGCCGACGAAGACTTCGGCGATGATGGTGGCGCCGACCGGCCCGAGCTTTTCGCCGCCGCCGCGTTGTTCGGCTTCTTTCAGGATGTAGTACCAAAGCGGCGTGTGCGCGTGGAGGCCGTGCTTCTTGGCCACCGCGCCGTCGGTGCCCTTGGCGATCTCGTCCGGGCTTAGCGGATTCTTGATCCGCATCGCCTTGGCGACATCCTGTCCGGACGGCAGGCCGAGCAGCACGCCGCGCTTCAGATTGCGGAACGGCAGGCTGCCGCCGCCGCCCGGCAGCGTGTGCAATTGCGGCACCACGAACGGATCGAGTCTTGCGCGACGGATTGAGCCGCACGTCGGCAGGATTGGTGGCCAGCACTTCATAGAAGCGTCGCCAGTCGATGATCCAGTTGCTCGGAGAGCACCGGAAGCGGCAGCGGCGGCTCGACGGGATTCGGCGCGAGATCGCCGATGATGCCGCCGGACAGCCCGGTGAACTGGAACAGCAAGTCGAGCGTGGCCGGGATTCCGCCCGCACCGGGCGTGAAGATGTGGTTGTGGCTGTAGACCTCGCGCACCATGCTGTGGCCGAGCCGGTAGGCGGCCGCGGAAAACTCCACCGGCATGTAGGGCGTCTTCTTGAAGCGGTAGAAGCGGCGCCCCTGTTCGAGGATCTTTGCGACGATGCCCTTCTCGGTGATGCGCTCGACGAAATCGTGCAGCACCATCCATTGATAGTGCCAGGTCACGATCTGGCGGGCCTCGGCGAAGATCTCGCCGGCCGGCGTGCCCGCCGCCGCCAGTTGATCGCACGACCTTGTTGTGGAATTTCAGCATCGCCAGATGGGTCTGCGCGACCAGCAGGTTTTCGTCGTTGCGGTGATCGCCGATCAGCGCAAAACCTTCGGGACTGCGCGGCAGATCGTTGCGGGGAGTCGCTGGTGACGTTGCCGAACGGCACGCTGATGGTCTTGCCGATCAGCAGTTTCGGACCCGGGCGCTTGCCGTCGAGGTCGCCGGGATTGCGCGCGTAAAGCTGCCGGCTGCCATCCGGACCGAGGCCATAGACGCTGTCGAGATCGAGCGCCGGCGTGCGGAAATTCTCGACTGCGTTGGGATCGTCTTCCTTCTCGCCGAACGACGTCAGATCGAGCGTGATGTCGTGATCGACGAACTGCCCGAGATAGGTGAAGCCGGCCGGAACCTTGGTGTTGTTGCCGGCTGGCATCGCCGGGGTCCGGGTCTTTCATCGCGTTGGCGAGTGCTTGTCAGCGGCCCGTCATCGACGGCGAGCGGCTCCAGGTTCGGAAACATTCGACCGAACATGCCGGGATCGTCGTGCCCGGACAGCGTATCGAGAAATTGTCGGGTCGGATGTCGGCCAGCTTTGCCGTGGCCGGGCTGGACATTCACTTCTGTTGCCATCACGTTTCTCCAGTCAGGAAGATGCTGCGAGGAGAGGGGCGCCAGTGATCAGTCTCAGTTCTCTTAAATGCAAATCGTATTTCATCGCCCCTCTGGGTGAGAGGCTGAATCTATAAACCCATAGATTGTGGCGGACTGTTGCGTGGTTCACACTTCGCCGCTGACTTGGCTGCGTCATTAGCGCTCAGGCAATCTCGAACTGCTTGCGGATTTCGGCGTCGGTGTAGAAGCAGATGCCGCCATCGAGATCGCGCACCAGCCACTCGCCCAAATAAACGATCTGTGCGCCGCTGCGCCGCTGGTGTTGAAGTTCCAGTTGCCCGTCATCGCTGCGTTGAAGTGTGCAACAAGATTGCACCCAGCTCGGCCATTGGTACAGCGGCTGCCCGCTAAACTGCCATGCGATCAGTGCAATATTGCTCGGGCGGGGCTTCAACGTGAGTGTGCTGTCCACAATGATCTCCGAAAGGGTGACTTGCCGCGTTCTGACAACGCCCGTGAACCACAAAGGTTGGGCGCGTTTCCCGGAACTTCACCGTGAGACGGGCCCCTTGCCTATGCGTCTTTGGGATAGGGCCGGGATCATACGGGCCGGCGCGCGGCAGCCATTGGCAGGCTGCCGCCGGTTCGTGTCCAACGGGCGGAGGCTCGTCGCACAATGCGCGTGCTTCAATTGCTCCTGCGGGAAGCAAAGTCGAAGTGAAGTGATCCCGCTCTTGTCCTTCCACATGCAGACGAACGGCGGATGCGCGAACGCCCACGCAGTTGACCTGATCGAGAACCGGATCCAGCACAACCGTCCGCGGAAGGTCGTGAGCGTTCGTCGTGGCGGGAAAGAGGATGAGGGATTGGCCGATGAGGGTTAGGATTGTGGACCGGCGGCTGGACCGTCGTGCGCCACGCCCCCCCGCAGTTGATATTACCTGCGACGTTGATGGTAAGGCTCATTTCTACTAAGCTGCGACGATGAAGACGTTGTGCCGGTCACATAAACCGTCTCAGACTTCGGAAAAATTCTTCTTTTTCGCCAGGCGCGTAACCCTGGCAAGCTCCATAATACGGTTCATTGTAAAGATTGCACGGCGCAGCCCGGCGGTGGGTCGGCGGCTTGGGTGGCGCGTACGATCTTGATCTGACTTGACGATTGTTCCGTCTCACCGGCGCGGTCGCACCAGCGTAATATGGGTTGAGGCTGCACATCTGACCGTTAGCCGACGCCCTGCATTGGTCCATCGTAGTAAAGCTGCATCTATAGTAAGGGGTGATCCCGAAGGAGACGACGTGCAAGCAAACGGGATACGCCGGATCATATGTCTGAGCCTGAGCGTGCCCTGCTGTTAAAACGATGCTCATCGTAAAAACCGTCAAAGCCAATGAGCGCGGCTCGCACCGTCATCGCATCACCGCCACCACGCGCGCAGCGCGCAAGACGATCCGACACGCCAGCGTCGAACAGCTATCCGTTTCGGTGGCCACCGCAATCGCAATCCGGATGCCCCGTCGGAAACGAGGGCCGGGCGCGGCAAGCAGCCACGCTGGCTTGCCGAGCAGCTCAGGTCGGGGAAAAAGATAGACGAATTTAAAATCGAATTGGTCGCCGAATAGCTTTCGCCGCCGTTCTCGCGAACAAACAAAAAGACCGCCCGAAGGCGATCCTTTGCGGATCATTTAGTTCGGGAGTCGACCGGTCGTTCAGGTCGGTTGATGGTGCCCCTGGGATGGCTCGTTGCGACATCCCGTCGTCCATGGTGTTCCTTCGCCACTAATCGCCTTCCACTATCTTGATCGGCAGATTGAGACCGATGAGGCGTGCCTGCTGGAGGGACAACGACAGCATGTCCTTCCTTGACATAGTGGTGTTGTCACCGGGGTCATCCACGGAGCATTCACAAAACGCCCGCCCGCATATTCAATCGAAAATGGGAAAAACATCATGTCCAAGGACAGCAAACCGACGAAAACGGCCGCCGTCTCCAAGAGAAAGCCGAGGAAAAAGGGCGCCGTGTCCAAGGACAACAAGCCGATGAAGACGGCCACCGTCTCCAACGACACCAAACCGACGAAAACGGCCACCGTGTCCGAGGACAGCAAGCCGATGAAAACGGCCTCCGTCTCCAACGACATGAAACCAAGGGAAAAGGGCGTAGCTGGCGAGAATCCGGTTTTTGACTTCAACAAACTTATAAGCCAATTCCAACTTCCGGGCGTCGACTTCACGGCGCTTGTGGACCGTGAACGGAAGAACATCGAAGCTCTCGTCAAAGCGAATAGGATCGCTTTCGAGGGCTGGCAGCGCCTCGTTCGTCGGCAAGCAGAAATGCTCCAGGAAACGATGAAGAAAGGGGTGCCGATGCTGGCCAGGAAGACGCCATAAAGAAGCGCGCGGGTCTCGCCAAAGAGGGTTCCGAAAAGGCCTTGGCCAACATGCGAGAACTAGCGGAGATAACCACCCAATCTCAGAAAGAGGCCTTCGATGTGGTTCGCAAGAGGATCGAAGAGAACGTGGAAGGCATCCGAAACTGTGGAAAGAGAGCTGGCAAATGAACTGCATCTCCGGCAGGTGCCGGGGATGCTCTCCTCTCGCCAGCATGATTGAACGCTACCCAATTAAACACGATATGTTGTCCGCCGCGCGGCGTTACCGGTATGTGTTGCTGGTAGCTCTCCGTGCTCCTGAACGAGATCCACGCACGCCAACAAGCGTGCTGCGTGCGGTGAGCGTGCCGGTCAGCTGCGTGGCGCCACGCTCGCGGCTATAACGGAGGCACTCGGACACAAGTTCACGCCGCTTCCGGCCAGGTAGCGGTCGGACCGTGCCCCAACCGGATATTCGAAGCCTCCCAGGAAGCCGATCCGGCGCGCCTTCCCCTGCGCTTGCTGCTCAAAATAAAAAAGAGCATTAATGTATCTTGCACTTGGGTCATGAGCCAGGGTCTGAAATGATATTTGGCTGGTTTAAATCGGAACAGCGTGAGCGGCGGAAGAAAGTTAGACTGGATCGCAAGTATCTTGAAGCTAGGTCCCGCCAATTCCTGAAAAGCTATCTTGAGGCCGATGCAAACGCTAGGGCGCAGTTCTATCGAGCAGTTGAGGACATTAGCAAGCAATGTCAGCCAGCTGGACTGGAAGCGCAAGCTGATCTCGATGACAGTCGGATAGCGGAAGCCACTTCAGAAGCAGCAATTAAAATGGTTTTAGAGGGCGATGCGCGGGTGAGGAAAGACGACCGATTTGGCAACTTCGTTACTGATGCCTGTGCGACCGTCGCCATTGCATACCGCCGGGTCGCCGGGGTCTACACGGTAGACAAGGAGATGCAGGAATTGGGAACTGCAGCGGTCCATCTTCTAACAATGGCAACCTCATATACGAATTCACAAAAGGGATAGCGGCCAAACTGTTATCGGTTCAAATCAGGACGCTCGAGTGACGCGCAGGGCGAGTTCTGCAAGTCACCACCAGTTACGCCGGCAAGAGCGCGGTGCGATATTCCTGGTGAAGCCGGCGTGGAATCGCAGCGTGGCAACACGGTTCGACATATGCACATCATCACTGCGACCGAACAGAACGACGCAGCTGCAAATGTCGGATCTGACCGCGGCTGGCTCGGTCGCGAGCCGGCGCGGCGCGTTGCGACGACCCAAACTAATTCGATTCCGCGACGCACCGAAAACCGGTTTTTGATTCGCCGAGAAACCGCTCTTATGGCAATCTTCAATTTACCGGGCTGGGTCGCGTTCTTGAATTATGAATTTGAGCCCGGATGGCCGCTGGATATTTTCGGGCAACCTTTTTGCGATCCGCAGAGATCTGATGTCGAACAGAGATAGCGAAATCAAAGCGCGCTATGCCCTTACCGTCCTGAGGATAGCGCGGTTGGCCGACCGTGAAACAGCTTTTCGATTGGTTCAGGGTTTGGCGAGGGATTTTCCTCTCCCCGACGAGAGGCGAGAAATAGCCGGGCTTCATTTCGACGCCATAACCGCATTCGAAAAATTAGGTGAGGAACTCCGCACGTCTGCGAAAGCACCGACTTGGGCGGCGGCAACGTCTTCCGCAGCCAAATGGCTCAGCGTGGTGAGCCATTTTGGGGTGGACGACGATTAAACAAGCTGAGGTTGGCCGTAAACAGCGGCCTCTAAATTTTTTAAGCGCCCGCGCGAACGGGGGCTGTTGTTTGGCCACGATCAGGATCAGGCTCGCCTAATACGCCGCCGTTGAGCACGTCGGAATGCAGGCCGCCGATCAGGATGTCGTTGCCGCCCTTGCCGTCGAGGACGCTGCCGACCGGGCTGAACAGATTGGCGATGAGCAGATTGTTGCCGTCATTGCCCTGGACGAGATTGTCGGAGACGACGGTGATCTTGGTGCCGCCATGGCCGTCGGATGACAGCTGGTAGTTCAGGCCCGACGCATAGGCATGCAAGTTCGAGCTGAAGCGTGACGGTGCCGGAATTGCCGCCGGTGATGGTCAGCACATTGTCGGCCGACAGCGTCGCATTCGTCGCCTTGCCGATGCCGGCGAGATCGATGGTGTCGCCGACGCCAAAGCCTTCGATGGTGTTGTCGAGATGGCCGTGGTCCAGCGCCGCCTTGTCGATGTTCAGCGTCTGCGCGCCGCTCTCGAAGGCGATCGCCCCGGTGCCGGCCGCATCCAGCGCCGCCAGCTCGAGCGTGCCGGCATGCAAGGTCGTGCCGCCGGTATAGCTGTTCGTGGCTCAGCACGGTGGTGCCGCTGCCGGCCTGGTCGAAGCTGCCGTTGCCGGAAATCGAGGCGTTGAAGACGAAGACGTCGGAATGCGTCGACACCGAACACACCGTTGTCGGTGACGTCTCCGGTGAGCGATCCGCCGTCGGCGATCGCGAGCTGCGCGCCGGTCTCGACGGTGATGCCGGAGGTGAAGCTTTCGGCGTCGGTCACGATCCAGTTGCCGCCCTGCACGTCGAGCACCTCGAAATTCACCGTGTGCGCCAGCGTGCCGGAGCCGGTGCCGAGCAGGTTGAAGGTGTCGGTGCCGTCGCCGCCGTCGATCGTGCTGGTGAAGATGCGCCGGTGTAGTCGTTGACGATATCGTCGCCGCCACCGAGTGCGACGCTGCCGTCGATCGTGCCGTGATTGGTGATGGTGTCGGCAAAGGTGTCGGTGATGGAGATCGCCTCGCCATTGCCGCCGTGAATCAGGCCGCCATTCACGATCGTCGTCGCGGCACAGCCGTTGCCGCCATTCTGCTGTCGTTGACGGTGATGGCGCGCTCGAAGCTGGTGATGACGCCGCCGCCTCGTTGATGATGGTGCCGCCGCCGATGGTGACGGCCTCTGGAGGTTCCCGTCGGCTCCATGCACGCCGGTCGCCGGGATGGTGCCGAAATTGTCGAGCGTGATCAGACCGTCCACGTCGATGCCGTCGCCGTCGCCGGTGCCGCCGATGCCGGTGATGATGCCGTGATTGACGGGAGGTCATCGCAGGCTCGGTGTCCAGATTGATGCCGCTACCGAGCATCGCCGATGATGCGGCCGCCTCGTTGGTGACGGTGACCGGCTGGTCGCCGGTGATGCCGTGGCGGGCGCCTTCGATGTTGCCACCGGTGTGGTTGTTGACGATGCCGCCGCCATCGTCTGGAAATCGATGCCATCATTGCCGGTTCGCCGGCGGCTTTCCGCCAAGGATCCGCCCGAAATTGTCGATCACCATGTTGACACCGCCGCGGATCGCGTCGGCATCGGCCGCCTTGATCAGGCCGGTCGCCTCGTTGGTGAGATGGATGGTGCCGCTGGTCGACACCAGATCGGCGAAGTCGATCGCTTGGCCGTTGTTGGCGCCCGGATCCGGTCGATTGGACGGTGCCGGCATTGTCGACCGTGACCGGATAGGTCGCGTTGGCGGTCAACGTCGCGGCGGTGATGCGGACGGCATCGCCCTGGGACTGGATCACGCCGTGTTGGTGGTTGCCAGCGTGAACGAAGTGAGGCTGGCGAGAGTGGAGGTGTTGAGATTGATCGCACGGCTCGCCGAGGCGGTGGCGTCGATCAACCCGTCATTGTTGATGGTGATGATGCCGGCACCGGGCCGGATCGCGTCGTCGCCGGTGGCGCCGATCAAGGCGCCGGTGTGATTGGTTATGTTGATCACCGCGGTGGACGAGATGATGGCGCCAAAGTCGAGCGCCTGTCCGCTGCGTGCGCGTGACGGTGTTGCGGACGCGTCGACCGCACCGGAGACGATGGAGCCGGAATTGTCGACAGTGATCGTACCGCTCGAAATATTGGTGTTGATGCGGAACGCATCGTTGCCGGCGAAATGAGCTTCGCTCCGGCCTCGTTGGCGAAGTTGAGATTGCCGGTCGAGAACGAGCCCGAGGTGTCGATGCCGCGCGTCGTGGCGGTGATGGTGCCGGAATTGTCGATGACCACGACGGTGCTCGCCGTGCCGCCCGTCCAGGTGATGTCGGTCGTATCAGACAGCGCGCCGCCCGCCTCGATGGTACCGATATCGTTGTCGCCAACGGTTTTCGCCAGACGTGACTGTAGAACCGGTTGCCACGGTGAAAGAAGTCATGATCCCTCCCCAAAGGTCTTAACAAAGGTCTGAAAATCGACGCTGACCGGCGTCACGGAGTGCTGCGGGTGCGGTCGCGAGCGGTATCGACGCGGCGTGACACTGGGATGACAGCGGAGGATGCGGCAGTGGCTTGATCGAGATCGTCCCACGGCTCGGCGGCGGCGTGGGCTCCTGGCTTCACTGATCGGGCGAAGTAGGAATTAAGTTCAACGACGGGAGCGCGCCTGTTTGCCGACGCGGTCAACAACGGGCTCGATGTCTCTGGCGCCGGAAGGAGCGGCCGGAACAGATTGGCTTTCAGAGCGCCCGTAGGTCCGTCTGATCCTCGTACGTCACCTAGGTCCTCGGCAAGACGTGGGGGAAATACTCACGATCCCATGCATCGGGTCGGAAGTAGACCTTGCCGAGCTCCAAAATGCGATCGTTCGATCTGTAAGGCCGCGACGAAATCTCGACTTCCCCAATTTCCGGTGGGCCAAAGTGGAAGTGATCGCTTTTCTCGCTTAGGTGCTGCAGTTCCCGAACCAAGAGATCGCGCCCTTGTTCATTCAGCCATATCTCAAGCTCACCGGTGGCCGTCAGGTTTATGGTTATCCTCACTGTCATGATCCATTCCGTTGGGTCCAGATGAGCGGAATTTAGCCCGCTAATCGCGCCCCTTCGCGGCTCCTTCCGTGCTTCGTCGAGCGGTAAATCCATCCGTATGTTCCAGGCATCTCTCGAAGCCCAATTTGCACAGAACCTCCCGCACATCGGTCGTCAGTCGTGCGCCAACCACCTCAAGGACTGTGTAGGGGTCCTTGCTCGATTGCAGGCCGTGATGAAGATCGATCATATCCAAAGTATCGAGGAGGCTATTCTCCGGAAGGGCATCGGCATCAAACCGAAACCCGGTGATCCCGCTCAAATGATCGCAGTCCGGGTGAGAGGCCCACAACGAACGAACCGTCGGCTCGTTAATGGGGCTCAAAGCAATCCATACAGATCGCCCGGGCCACATCTGCCGGAGCCGTTCTCCATAGTTGGGGTCCAAGACCACAAGCACAGACCCGGTGATGTCGCCTGTTCTCGGCGAGTGCGGCATCACCATGTGTCGTTCTTGATATGAGGCTTCTGGAAAGTTGGTCGGGCACCACGCGATCTATAATTCCTGCAACTCCGGATGGGATTTGACGACTCCCTGCTTCTCCAGTTCGAGCCGACGCCCGGATCATCTGGCCACGTCCACTCTTCTCTTGATGCAGACCGGCTCGCGGAGTCCCGTCGAGGTACAATCCCAGTCAGGGCCAAATCCCGCATTTGTCCCTCGTTGCAAGAACGTCGTGTGTCCGACAGTGAGAAAGACAACCATGCCGAGGATTGCGAGGACGAACGCTATCCCGACGAAGTCTCCAAGCCTGGGAGGTGGCCACGGCCATTTCATTGGTGGTTGGATAGCACGGCTGCATCGACCGCAGAGGGTCCTGACGTCAATCAAACCGAGCATGGTTAAGGACTTGCTACCGGTGACTGTGCTTGGCCTCCGCATGCCAACTTTCGGTTTCGTGTCCCGACTTCGCGGATCAAA
>CAWDJI010000008.1:0-201235 GCA_963802535.1 uncultured Alphaproteobacteria bacterium
ACAGCATGGGCGAGACAGAATTGGCCTCAAGTGGAACGAGCCATCAGGCGCTTGGCGATGAAATCGTCGGCCGGATCAACCATCTCAGCGCCATTTCCGAGACGCCCGCGCATTTGGCGCGGGTTTTCCTGTCGCCTGAGCATCGGATCGCCGCCGATCTCATTCTGGCCTGGATGCGCGAGGCCGGGATGGCCGTGCATCTCGATGCCATCGGCAATGTCTGCGGTCGCTACGAAGGCGACCGGCCCGGCCTGCCGTGCCTGATGCTGGGCTCGCATTACGACACCGTGCGCGATGCCGGCAAATGGGACGGCCCGCTCGGATTGCTGACCGCGATCTCCTGCGTCGCCGATTTGAACCGGCGCGGCCGGCGGTTGCCGTTCGCGATCGAGGTCATCGGCTTTGCCGACGAGGAGGGCGTGCGGTTTTCTTCCACGCTGCTCGGCAGCCGGGCGGTGGCCGGCACTTTCGTCGAGAGCGCGCTCAATGTGCGCGACCATGACGGCGTTTCGATGCGCGAGGCGATGGTGAAATTCGGCCTCGACCCCGACCATATCGGCGCGGCCGCGCGCACCCGCCGCGAATTGCTGGCCTATGTCGAACTGCACATCGAGCAGGGGCCGGTGCTTGAAGCAGAACAATATTCCGGTCGGCGTCGTCACCGCGATCGCGGGCGCCACGCGCCTTGCGGCAAAACTGACCGGCATGGCCGGCCACGCCGGCACCGTGCCGATGGCGATGCGCCGCGACGCGCTGGCGGGCGCTGCCGAATGCATCGCGATGGTCGAGGATTTCTGCAAGACGGATGAAGCCGGCCTGGTCGGCACCGTCGGCTATATCGACGCCAAACCCGGCGCCACCAACGTGATCCCGGGCGTGGTGTCGTTCACGCTCGACATCCGCGCGCCGACCGATCCGCACCGCAAGATGGCGGTGGCCGACATCGTGCGCCGGATCGAGTCGATCGCCAAACGCCGGGGGCTGGCCCTGCAACTCGACGTCACCCACGAAAACCGCACCGTGCCCTGCGCGCCCTGGCTGAAGGCGCAGGTGGCGGAAGCCGTCGCCGCCGAAGGCTTTGCCGTGTTCGAACTGCCGAGCGGGGCAGGCCATGACGGCATGGCCATGATCGACGTCGCCGACGTCGCCATGCTGTTCGTCCGCTGCCGCGGCGGCATCAGCCACCATCCGGACGAGCATGTCGAGACCTCAGATGCGGACGCCGGGGCGAGGGTGATGCTGCGGCTGATAGAGAATTTTAAGGCGAGGGAATAACACGCGCTGGCGTGCCCCGGACGCTGCGCAGCACGACGCGGTTAGCGGCTGCTGAGCCGGGACCCATCCGATCCGGGTTGCCAGGCATCGAGTGGGTCCCGGCTCTGAGGAGCAGCGTTGCACGCTGCACCGCGTCCGGGACACGACCACCCTACAGACCTGCGGAACTGATCGAAATGAAGTAGGTTATTGCCTCATCCAGCGGTTACAATTCAACGCAGCCATTTCGATTCCCGGGAGATTCGACCATGACACGGCACCTTTTCCTCGCGGTCGCCCTCGCAGGCACCGCACTGCTCCTTAACGCGCCGGCACAGGCCGTGAGTCCGCTTCAATGTGAGAATCGCGCCGCCAATTGCATCGGCAGCTGCACCAACTACACCGCCGGCGCCGGTGATTATGGTGGCCGTCAGAACAAATGCATGGCCGCCTGCGACCGGCGGGTGATCAGCTGCCTGGTGCGCGCCAATCCATATCCCGGCGGCGGAATATTGGGGTGGGGACTGTAGTCGGCTGTAGGGTGGGCAAAGGCGCACTTGCGCCGTGCCCACCATCTCTGTTTGAACGAAGTTGGTGGGCACGCTACGCTTTGCCCACCCTACAGTTCTACACTCCCGCCTGCCGCAGCCGCGCGAACGCCCGCGTAAACCGCGTCGCCAGCAGCACGACCGCGAAGACGAAGGCCAGCGTGATGCCGAGCCAGATCCCGGTGCCGCCGAGGCCGAGCGCGAAACCGAACAGGCCGGCGCCGCCGAGACCGACGCCCCAATAGCCGAGCATGACCAGCCACAGCACCGCGTTGGCGTCGCGCAGGCCGCGCAGGATGCTGGCCATCACGATGACGAGGCCCGACATCAGTTGCGTGATGGCGCAGAAAACGAAGAAGCCGCGCGCGGTCTCGATCACCGCTTCGGCTTCGCCGCCGCCCGAGCGCGACCACATCGCAAGCCGGACCAGGCTGTCGGAGTTCGCCACCAGCAGTCCGCCGATTGCGATCGATACGATGCTCCCGACCAGCAGCGAGACGACGACGGCATGCTTCAGCGCCACGAGGTCACGCTGGCCGAGCAGGAACGCCACGCGCGCCATCGCCGCCGACGACAGGCCGATCGGCATCATCAGCGCGATGTTGAGCCACAGCAGGACGATGCCGTGCGCGGCGAGCGCGACCTTGCCGAAATAGCCCATCAGCAGGCTCGAGCCGGTGAACAGCAAGGTTTCCGTAAAGAAGATCGCGCCGACGGGAATCCCGAGGGCGAGCACATTTTGCACCGCCCATCCCGCCTTCCGGTCCAGCACGTTCGGAATCCGCTTCGAGCGCCACATCGCAAGCACGAGCAGACCCAGCGTCAGCCAGTTCGTCAGCGAGATCACGATGCCGATCACGGTGAGGCCTTCGGGCCCGCTGCCGGCGAACAACAAATTGCAGGCGAGGTTGAACGCGATGCCGGTGAGGATGATCGGGTTGAGCCATTTGAGGTCGTTGGCGGCAATCAGGCAAAACCGTAACGCAAGGCCGAGCATGGCGGGCAAATAGCCGGGCAGCAGCGCCAGGATGAAGCGCTGCGAAAGCGCCACCAGTGCCGGATCCTGGCCGCTATGCGCGAGGCACCAGGGAACGCCGGCCATGATGACGGTGGCAGCGATGCCAATCGCGGCCGCGATCATCAGGCAGCCGCGGATCGCGGCGGTCGCGGCTTCGTTGTTGCCGGCGCCGATGCCGGCACCCACCAGTGGGACGACGCCTTGCAGCACCCCGATCGTGGTGATGAACAGCAACAGGCCGACGCTGCCGACCAGGCTGCCGCTGGCGAGCTCATCGACGCCGAGACGTCCGGTCATGCTGGTCGTGACGAACGGGATGGCGATCTGAAGCAGCTGGTTGAACGCGAGCGTAACGCCCGAGCGCCCGAGATGAGCTGCCTCCTGCCGCCACGATGCTTGGCTGGGCGGCGTGGTATTCTGCATTGCCGGGATTCCTGAAAAAGACCTGATCGACGATACACTAGCACGGTAGCGCGTGCTTGATCTGGATTGCGCTTGCATTTGCGTTGTTCGGGCGCTTACAGGCGAATTTCGCGTCGATTGCACCGAAGTGAGCCGTCGGGCAAATTACTTCTGATTGACAGAAATCGTGTCAAGCCCCTAAATAAAAAATATTTCGCTTTATCAGAATCGCGAAGCGTGGCATATGATCGTCATCCCGTCCCGACCAGAGGGGCGCTCGCGAACGTCACGAACGCGGGGCGGGGAGCGATGGACGTGGAAGCGCCTTTGACGAACGGCGTGGAAGCGTACGGCAAAGACGTGTGGTCCTGACGCCCCGATGCTGGCGTCAAGTTCTTGCGTAAGTCCGCAAGGGCGACGGTGACAACGAGCTCGGCCCGACCGGGGAGATCACGTTATAAGCCGTAAAACCATTGCGCAGGGGATGCCGGATGTTCTCCGCTGCCCTGTATGCTCATGCGCGCATTTTCTACCCACATTGCGCATGAGACCTCGGGTGCAGCGCGCATCCGGCATTCCCTGCGCCCTCTGGATTTTGGGGGCGGGAAGTTACTTGCAAAGCTCGGGCGCAATGCGTCGCGAGAATGTGAGGGTGTGTCTCCGCCATCCCGAGGTGCGAGCGTAGCGAGCCTCGAAGGATGAATCGGCCACAGACGGGCCGTCGCCCTTCGAGGCGCGCAAGCCAGCGGCGCAATTGCGCCGCCGAGCGCACCTCAGGGTGACGGATTTGAGATTGAGCGGAGGACGACAGCGGTGGGTGGCGCCGCTCCATCAGCGTCATTGCGAGCGAAGCGAAGCAATCCATCGTACCGCGAAAAAGAAAGAATGGATTGCTTCGTCGCTATGCTCCTCGCAATGACGACCCGGCAATGACGGTACCTTCACTCCGCCGCCTTCGCCGTTTTCCCGAACACCCGCGTCGGCGCGGCAAACCCGCACGACGTGCCGTCCGTCACCTTGACCTGGTCCTCCCATGGCAACCGATAAGTGCCCGCCACCATGTCCTGCATGAACGTATACGGGCAATCCATCGCGCCGCCTTTCACCGCGACATAACCGCGGTGCCAGAGCTGGTAGATGTTGTTCTCGACGCCCCAGTGAATGCGCGCCTCGCGGACCAGATCGGGGCGCACTTCGGCGGTGATGATTTCGTCGGCGCGGCCGGTGGTGCCGTGGGCGATGATGCTGCCGTCGAAGTTCACGATCATGCCTTCGCCCATGGAATCGAACGAGCCGTCGGAGCCGCACATGCAGACATTGGCCGTCACCATCAGGTTCTGGAACGAATTGGCCTGGTTGGTGAAGCGCCAGCTGTCGCGGATCGGTGCGGTATAGCCGGCGGTGCGGATCATGATCTCCGCACCCTTGTAGGCGCATTCGCGCGCCATCTCCGGGAACATGCCGTCATGGCAGATGATCAGCGCAAGCTTGGCGCCCTTCGGTCCCTCGACCACGGGAATGCCGATGTCGCCGGGCTCCCACGGCTCGACCGGGATCCAGGGATGGAATTTTCGGTAATACAGCTTGATCTCGCCGTGGTCGTCGATGATCAGCCCGGAATTATAGGGATTGCCGTCCGGATTGAACTCCATGATGGAGAAGCAGCCCCAGATCCGGTTGTCGATGCAGGCCTGCTTGAACGCCGCCACTTCCGGGCCGTCGAGCCGGCACATGATCTCGGGATTGGTGTCCATCGACAGGCCGTGCAGCGAATATTCGGGAAACACGACGAGATCCATGGTGCCGAGATTGCGCCGCGCTTTTCCGACCATATAGACGATGCGCTCGGTCTGGCGCGCGAGGTCGGCCCTGGTCACGACCACGGGCAATTGCAGTTGAACGAGCCCGATCACGACGCCTTCGGGCGATTTGTTGAGGCCTCCAAGTCCGTTCATCTGTTCCTCCTGCATTTCCGGCGCGGCGGTCAGCCGTTGACGGTTTCGACGTTGCGATACGGCGGTATTCAGCAACAACTATGCCACCAGATCACGGCGTTGCGTAAATCTGGTGCAATAAAAATATAGCTTAGCGAATATGCAGATGCCCGTCGCAAAAGCTGCGCTCAGAGAATGAGCAGGCGGTCGCTCGCGGCCCAACAAATTGAAAACATACGGGATTCCGTTTCCGCGGGAGGTCAAATGACGTTGTACACAATGGCACGCGCCTTGCTTTGCTTGTTTGGGGACTACTCTCGTTCGGGGTGCGGGCAACATGGCGAACTCTAAGGGCCCATCCATCGGCACGGTCGCCGCGGAGCCGGAGCCGATCGCGCTCGACTGGGGCGTCACCGCGCTTCTGATCATCGACATGCAGCGCGACTTTCATGGAGCCGGGCGGTTTTGGCGAGACGCTGGGCAATGACGTGTCGCAGCTGGCGCGGGCGGTGAAGCCGATCGCTTCGGTGCTGAAGGTAGCGCGCGAGACCGGCATGCTGGTGGTGCACACCCGCGAGGGGCATCTGCCCGATCTCTCCGACGCGCCGCCGGCCAAGGTCGAGCGCGGCGCGCCATCCTTGCGGATCGGCGATCCCGGGCCGATGGGGCGGATCCTGATCCGCGGCGAGGCCGGCCACGACATCATTCCCGACCTGTATCCGCTCGACAGCGAGATCGTGATCGACAAGCCCGGCAAGGGCGCGTTCTACGCGACCGAGCTCGGCGACGTGCTGCAAAAATACGGCATCGAGAATTTGTTGGTGTGCGGCGTCACCACCGAGGTCTGCGTCAACACCACGGTGCGCGAGGCCAACGACCGCGGCTATCGCTGCGTGGTGCTGGCCGACGGCTGCGCATCCTACTTTCCCGAATTTCACGAGATGGGCCTGAAGATGATCA
Organism: uncultured Alphaproteobacteria bacterium; assembly: GCA_963802535.1. Taxonomy (GTDB): domain Bacteria; phylum Pseudomonadota; class Alphaproteobacteria; order Rhizobiales; family Xanthobacteraceae; genus Bradyrhizobium. Next base: position 6,117 of record CAWDJI010000008.1, read on the forward strand.
AGGCCCAGGGCGGCATCTTCGGCTGGGTCTCGAACTCGGCCGCGGTACTGAAAGCACTTTCACCGGAGATTTCAAAATCAGCGTAGAGGGGGCATCACGATGAGCACAAGCGCGACGACTGCGGGCAAGTCCGAATTCAAACCTGTGTTATGGACGCCGGGCGACTGGAACGCCTTTTTCGGCTTCGGCACCAACATCCTCGTCAACATGCTGGTGCTGACCGGCCTGTTGCGTTTCGTGCTGAAGATGCCGGACTCACTCGTGTTCGGCCGCATCCTGCCGGCGCTCGGCCTGATGATGTGCCTCTCGACTTTCTATTACGCCTATCTGGCCTACAAGCTTGCGCAGAAGACCGGCCGCAGCGACGTCTGCGCGCTGCCTTCAGGCGTCAGCGTGCCGCACATGTTCATCGTCACCTTCGTGATCATGCTGCCGATCACGATCAAGACCGGCGATCCCCTGAAGGGCTGGTCGGCGGGCCTGGTCTGGGTGTTCTTCCAGAGTTTTATTCTCATGATCGGCGGCTTCATCGCGCCCTACATAAGGAAGATCACGCCGCGCGCGGCGCTGCTCGGCACGCTGGCCGGCGTCTCCGTCACCTTCATCTCGATGCGGCCGGCGCTGGAAATGTACATGACGCCGCAGATTGGCCTCGTGTGCTTTGCCATCATCCTGGTGAGCTGGTTCGGCGGTGTGAAATACTGGAAGAACATTCCGGCTGGCCTCGTCGCGATCGCAGTTGGTATGATCATCGCCTGGGGCTCGAACCTGTTCGGTCTCGGGCTTGGCGGCCTGAGCCTCAAGGGAGTCGGCGACGCCTTTGCGAGCTTCGGCTTCTCGGTGCCGATCCCGGCCGTGGGCTACGTGTTCTCCGGCTTTGAATTCCTCGGCATCATCCTGGTCACCGCGATTCCGTTCGGCATCTACGACCTCGTCGAAGCCATGGACAATGTCGAGAGCGCGGAGGCGGCCGGCGACGAATATCCGACCACCCGCGTGTTGACTGCCGACGGCGTCGTCAGCCTGATCGGCTGCCTGATGGGCAATCCCTTCATCAACGCGGTCTATATCGGCCATCCCGGCTGGAAGGCGATGGGCGGACGGATCGGCTATTCGGCCGCGACCGGCATCATGGTGGTGGTGCTCAGTTGGTTCGGCATCATCTCGGTGCTGCTGGCACTGGTGCCGGTGGTCGCGATCTCGCCGATCCTGCTTTACATCGGCATGCTGATCGGCGCGCAGGCGTTCCAGACCACGCCGGTCAAGCACGCGCCCGCCGTCGTGCTGGCGCTGACGCCGCATCTTGCGGCGTGGGCCAAGCTGCAGATCGACACCATGCTGGGCGCGACAATGGGCGCGGCGCAGACCGTGGGCGGCCTTGCGGCCGACAAGGTCGACGCCGTCAAGACCGCGGCGATCGCATCACTGCCGCAGCAGGGCGTGATCTATCACGGGCTGGAAGTAATGGGCGGCGGCTCCATCCTTGCCGGCCTCATCCTCGGAGCGATCGGCGTGTTCATCATCGAACGCGACTTCATGAAGGCCTCTGCCTTTGCACTTGCCGGCGCGGTGATGACCTATTTCGGCTTCATGCACGGCGAGGCCGTTGGCATCGGCGGCGGCCTCGGCGTCACACCGGGCGTGGCGCTCGCCTATGTCGTGATGGCGGCCGGTCTGTACGCACTGGGAAGAACAGGCCAGAGCGTGAGCTACAGCTCGGAGGAAATGCACGCGGCAGTGCCGGCGGAGTAATTTGGTCTTGCTTTACCCTCGCCCCGCGCTTGCGGGGTGAGGGGTTCTATCCACCCTTGACGGCACCGGCGGTCAGTCCGGCTACGATCTGGCGCTGGGCGGTAATCGTCAGCAGCAGCACCGGGGCAGTGACGATCAGCGCCGCGGCCGCCAGCGGTCCCCAGCTCAGCTGATCGAACGAGATCATGTTGTAGACCGCAACCGGCAGCGTGCGCGTCTCGCGCCCCGCCAGCACGATGCCGAACACAAAATTGTTCCAGGAGAAGATCACCGCAAGGATGAAGGCGACCGCAAGGCCCGGCTTGGCGATCGGCAGCGCGACGTGGCGGAACACCTGCCAGCGCGTGGCGCCGTCGATCAGGGCGGCTTCCTCGAGCTCGATCGGCGTGGTCTCGAAATAGCCGATCATGATCCAGATCACGATCGGCACCGTCACCACCAGATGGATGATGATCTGCGGCACCAGCGTGCCAAGCAGCCCGAGCCACTGGAACAGCAGGAACAGCGGAATCAGGAACGACAGGCCGGGCGTGATGCGCGCGATCAGGATCACGATCGCGGATTTATGCGCCGACATGCGCGCGATGCCGAAGCCGGCGGGGACGCCGACCAGCATCGCAAGCCCGGTCGCGCAGCCGGTCACGATCAGGCTGTTGACGAAGTAAGTCAGGAAGCGGTTGGAGGCGAGTACGTCCGCATAGTTCTTCCAGGCAAAGCGCTCTGGCCAGAACACCGGCGGATAGGCGGCGTTGTCGATCTCGAATTTCAGCGACAGCGAGATCATCCAGAGGAAGAACAGGATCGCCGGCGAGACGATGACGAACACCGACAGCCACAGGCCGATCTGCCCGATGATCTGACGCGGGTTCATGCGCCGTCTCCGATCGCGGTCGTCCACAGCATTCGCTTGCGCGCATAGAGCATCAGGGCCGCAAGCGCGACGATCAGGAGGAAGAAGATGACCGCGATCGCCGAGCCATAGCCAAGGTCGTAGTAAACGAAAGCGACGCTGTAGAGGTAAACGTTGATGGTTTCCGAGGCCGAACCGGGCCCGCCCTGCGTGATCGCAAAGATGATGTCGAAGCTTTTCACCGCATCGATCATGCGGATCATGCCGGCGATGAACAGGAACGGCATGATCAAGGGGAGGGTGATATAGCGGAACACCTGCCAGAGGTTGGCGCCGTCGATCTGCGCGCTCTCATAGGGTTCGGTCGGAATCGCGGCAAGGCCGCCGAGCACGATCAGCATCACCAGCGGCGTCCACTGCCAGGTCTCGACCAGCACCAGCGACGGAATGACGGTATTCGGATTGAACACCCAGAGCTGCGGCGGGATGCCGACCAGCGACAGCATGTAGTTCAGCACGCCGAGCTGCGGGTGGAACATCATGGTCCACACCAGCGCGATGGCCACGGGAGTAGCCATCATCGGCATGATGAAGATGCCGCGCAGAAAACCGCGGCCGACGAATTTCTGGTGGAACACGACAGCCGAAAGCGTACCGAGCACCACCGGCAGCAGCACCGACAGCGCGGTGTAGTAGATGGTGTGCACGACCGCCTCGAGGAAGCGCGGGTCGTTCGGCATGCGAAAATAGTTGGCGAGCCCGACGAAGGTGGTCGGCGAGCCGACCTTCCACTCGTTCATGCTCATCCAGATCGTGAAAACCCATGGGAATACGATCACCGCGAGCACGACGACCAGCGCCGGCACGATGAACGGCCAGTACGACGGCGGACGCCATTCCTGCCCCGGCAGGGGATCGGTCTGATCCACGGCCGGGGCGACTTCTGCTACTGCCTTCACGCTTTTTCGCTTTTCTCCAGGATCGGCCGGAATTGCTCGTGGGCCTTCTTCAACTCCGTCGCCGGATCGGCGCCCGACAATGTCGCGGTGATCCCCGCGCCGACGAGGTCGCGGAATTCGGCGACCGGAATGATGACGGGAAGGCCGAGCTTGGAGATCTTGGCGGAATTGATCACCGATTGCAGCCATTCCTTCGGCATCTTCACCCCGCTCTGGATCTCCGGGTCGTTGAGGATGGAGTTGCGGAACGGCACACCGCCGCCGGACTGCAACAGCCGCGCGCCTTGCTTCTTGGAGACGGCCCATTGAAGCAGCAGATAGGCAGCCTCCTTGTTCTTGCTGGCGGCCGCGATGCCGAGACCGTCGCCATAGGTCGCCGAATACTGGCCCTTCGATCCCTTCGGCACGACGGTGTAGCCGACCTTGCCGACGATGCGCGAGGCTGCCGGATCTTCCAGCGGCGGCGCCCAGCCGACGCCGTCGATCCACATCGCCGAGCGGCCTTGTGTGAAGGACGCCATCGACTCCATCCAGTTGAATCCGGCGACGCCGGGAGGTGCTACCTTGGTCAGCAGTGCCTGGTACAGCTTGGTGGCTTCGACCGCCTCCGGACCGTCGGTCAGGATGCCGCCGTTCTTGTCGAGGAATTCGCCGCCGGCATTGAGGAAGAAATTGGTCCACAGCGTCATGTTGGCGTTGCGCAGGCCACGGCCGACGAAGCCGAAGGTGCCGTCCTTGGCGTCGGTAAGCTTCTCGGCGGCTGCGAGCATCTCGTCGAACGTCTTCGGAACGGCGACGCCCTTCTTCTCGAACAGCTCCTTGTTGTAATAGAGAATGAAATAGTCGACCGACCACGGCAGCGACAGCATCTGGCCCTTGTCGTTCTTGGCGTATTGCAGGCCGGCCGCCGAAAAATCGCTCTCGACCAGATCGGGCGCAGTCAGGTTCGGGTCCTTCATGAAGCCGGAGATGTCGGCGAGCCAGCCGCCCTTTTCGAACTGCCGCTTCTGCACGTGATAACTGACGTGAATGACGTCAAAACTCGGCTTGCCGGAAGCAAGCTCGATCACGGCCTTCTGGCGTTGCTGCTGCTCGGGGATCTGTTCAGATTCGACCTGGATACCGGTCAGGTCGGTAAATTCCTTGATGTTCTTCTGAAAATTATCGCCGCGCGGGCCCTTGGCCAGGATCACCTCGAGCTTGGTGCCGGCGTATTTCTTCCAGTTCACCTCGGCGCGCGCCGGGAATCCGGTCAGGCTGAGCGCGCCTGCGGCGGCGGTGCCGGCCAGGACGGATCGGCGCGAAATCAGATGATTTTTCATTGTAGTTTCTCTCCCATGGGTCGGCATTTTGCGGCGATACTAACGTCGTTAAGCGGTCTGCATAGCCCCTTTCGTGAGGTATTATGATGGACCGGGTGCGACTAAAGACGGCAATTCGGGCCGCGCTATCGGCCACGATGTTGCCTGCGCTGCGATCGGGCTTTCTGCCTAGGCTCGGACGAAGGCGAGCAGGGTACCGTTACCGTCGGCAGGCGGCACGACAATGCCGCCGGCGCTGCGGACGCCGGTGCTGCCAAGCGCTTTCTCGGTCGCCGCGAGATCGGCCGCTATTACAAGCCCCGCGCCGCCGCGTTCGGGCACGCCAGCCAGCGACACTTCGGGATAGCGCTTGCCGAGCTGGTCGCGCGTCAGGAATACGAAGTCGGCACGGTCGGCACCCGAGGGCACCGCGATGGCGCCGTCGGCTTCGGTTCTCCCATCACGATCGATCATCTTCGAAAGCTGCGCCGCGTCCTTGGCCGGCTCGGTCGAGACGATCAGCACCTGCCGCAGGCGCCTGGCGCCATTGGCGTGCTGCATCAGTTCGGGAATCCACACCGTCTCGCGCGTCTTGTGCTGGCAGGCGAAGATGCGCACGCCGCCCGGTGCTTCCGCGGTTGGCCACAGGAAGGTGCTGAATTTGGCCGCCGAAAGCGTGCCGTCGGGCATCGTCACCGGCCGCTCGAAATCGGTGGGTCCGATCGGCACGTAGCCGCGCGCGCGGATTTCTTCGGCGCCGGCGGTCGAATCCACTGCCGTGAAAGCGATACGCTCGATCCCTTCGCCGCGCTTTTCCAGAAACGCCCGCGCCGGCGCGTTATGTTCGGTCGGCGCCAGCACGCCGAGCAACTCCATATAATCAGGGTCGAGCATGATGGTGTAATTGCCCGATCCCATATGTGCGCTGTGGGTGCCGCGCGGCGAGACCGTAAATCCCAGCCGTTTCCAGTTCTCGGCGGCCTTGTCGAGATCCTTCACCATGACCACGGCGTGATCTATTCCGACGACGTTTTTGAGTGCCACGGTGTTTTCCTCAGGCCGAATTGGGGCGTTAACCTAACCAGATCGATCCGCCGCTCGCAAGAAAAGGCTGTCAAACAAGGCGTTTCGTCGCATCAAAAGCGGTTTCATGTGCGGCGAAGGCCTAAAAACTGGCCTATTTCTCGCGAATCAGTACATGTCGGCTTGCGATATAGTTGTGCAGAATGTCGAAAACCCCGTTTTTTTAGGCAGTTTCCGCCATATCGTGCATCTTCCAGAATCAATGGAGCAAACATGGCTACCCAAATGTCTAAGTCGCAGCTGATCGAAAAGATCGCTACGTCCACCGAAGTTTCGAAGAAGGAAGTCAAGGGCGTGATGGATGCGCTCGTTGACGTCGGCCACAAGGAGCTGAAGAAGAACGGGGTATTCCTCGTCCCCGGCTTCGCCAAGTTCGTCGTGGTCAAGAAGCCCGCGACCAAGGCTCGCAAGGGTACCAACCCCTTCACGGGCGAAGAAATGATGTTCAAGGCCAAGCCGGCGCGCAAGATCGTCCGCGCCCGCCCGGTCAAGGCCGCCAAGGACGCAGTCTGATAGCGAAAAGGCCTCCGGCAACGGAGGCCTTTTTTGCTCACACCACCGGTGAGCGGCCGCCATCGACGTTGATGGCGGTGCCGGTGATATAGGAGCCTTGCTCGGAAGCAAGGAAGCACGCCATGTTGGCGAACTCCTCTGCCGTGCCCATCCGCCCGAGCGGGACGCCTTTGGCGAGATCGCGGGTGAAGGCATCGAAATCGGTGTCAGGCGCCTTCTGGGCGTGCCGTTTGACCCATTGATTGCTCACGATCAGGCCGACCAGCATCGCATTCACCAGGATGTTGTGCGGACCGCCTTCGTTCGCCATCGCCTTGGTCAGTGCCATCCCGGCCGCCCGCGATACCGAGGTCGGGGTCGACGCCGCCGCGGGCGCCTTGGCGCCGATGTTCAGCACGTTGATGATGCGGCCCCATTTCCGCGCCTTCATGCCCGGCCAGACCAGCCGGCTGAAGCGGATGGCGGCGAACAGTTTGAGGTCGAGGTCCTCCTGCCATACCTCGTCAGTCACGGTCTCAAATGCCATCGCGCGCGAGGTTCCGGCGTTGTTGACGAGGACATCGACTGGGCCCAAATCAGCTGCGACCTTGTCATGGGTTTTCGCAATATCCGCGGCCTTTGAGACGTCGCAGACATAGTCGCGAACCTCGATGCCGTCCTTGGCGAGGTGCTCCCGCGCGGCCTTCAGGTCCGCAGCACCCCGCGCCAGCATCGCCACCCTGGCACCAGACTCGGCAAAACGCCGCGCCACGGCAAGCCCGATCCCCTTGCTGCCGCCGGTAACGATGGCGACGCGGTCCTTCATTGTGACGATCATTTTCTTCCTCCCCTGGGTACGGCAGCTTCGCGACCGCTCCTTGGCTGTACCGCCATCCGTGATCGGGGAGAAGTTGCTCCCGGACATACCAAGCCCCGGCATTTGGCCGGCTGACGGACCCGTGATGCGCGGAATAACCGTCTGGGCGAGACCGCGCGCGCGACAAGGATCTTCCCCGTTTCGCGCCTGCGAGAATGGCAAATTTGCTATTTCGCCCGCGGTCTTGCCGGGGAGGGTGCGCCAGCCAAAATGGAATCGAACCAACAAGAGAGTCCAGGAGACTGCCATGGGCCTGCAACAAGCCAAACTCGAGTCGCTTCCCTTCGTCACCGCTGAACTCAACTACCTCGCCCCCACGCCCGGAAAACCGCGCACCTACGCCTTCGATCCGCCGCCGGGCGAGCCGAGATCGACCGCGCTGCCTGAACCGCACCAGGTCCCGATCTTCGATGCCCGCCTGATCGCAAACAATCTCTCCCTCGACCGCGAGGGCTTTGCTCTGGTCCGGCATCCGACCAGCGTGCGGGATTTCTACGACGATAAGGAGGTGCGCAGCGTCTATTACCCCGCGGCCGAAGCCTTCCTCCGGGCGACACTGAAGGCGGACCGCGTCGTTATATTCGACCATACCGTCCGCAAGCGCGTCGAAGGCGCCTCCGATGTGCGCGGCGCCGGTCCGCGGCAGCCGGCCACGCGCGTCCATGTCGACCAGACGGATTTGTCCGGCGCGAACCGGGTCCGCGAGCATTTGCCCGATGAAGCGGACGAACTCCTGAAAGGCCGCGTCCAGGTCATCAATCTGTGGCGGCCGATCCGGGGACCGCTGCGCGACGCGCCGCTCGCAATGCTGGACGGCCAAACGGTGTTGCCCGGCGATCTCATTGCTTCTGATTTGATCTATCCGAACCGGCGTGGCGAAACCTATTCGGTGAAATACAATCCAAACCATCGCTGGTTCTACGTTCCCGAGATGACCGCGGACGAGGCGCTGCTGCTGAAGTGCTACGATTCCGCAAGCGACGGCCGCACGCGGTTTGGGCCGCATACCGCCTTCATCGACCCGACCACACCGCCTGACGCGTTCCCTCGCGAAAGCATCGAATTGCGGACGTTGGTGTTCCATAAGAACTGAACGGCTCGCGCGGGGAGCGGGATTCGCATTCCCCGCGCTTTGATGTTACGCCCGGCTAAAGACGGCCGGGACGAGACGTAACATGGACGGCGGTAAAGCCGACGACGCTGATGTCAACATCCGCGCATTGATTTTTGCACTTCTGGCGCTGGCCTGCGGTCACATGCTGTCGACCCTGCTGCGGACGATTCCGGCCATCAGCCTCGATCTGATGGCCGCGGATTTTGCTACCCCGCCGCAAACGCTGGCGAGCCTGACCTCGATCTATCATTTTGCCTTTGCCGCCTCGCAGATTCCGGTCGGCGCCGCGATGGATCGGTTCGGTGTGCGGCCGGTATCCCTCAGCCTCTTGATCGGAACCATCATTGGCGCTTTGGCGTCCGGCCTGGCAACGGGGCCGGAGAGTTTTCTGTTCGGACAATTCCTGCTCGGTGTTGCGACCTCGGGCATGCTGATGTGCCCAATGACGCTGGCCGCCAAGCAATTGTCTGCGGCGCGGTTTGGCCTGTGGTCCGGCATTATCCTGTCGATCGGCAATATCGGCATGCTGCTGTCGTCGAGCCCGCTGGCCTTTGCCGTCGAACATTGGGGATGGCGGGCAGGGTTCTGGATCTCCGCCGGCGCCGGCGTGGTGGTGGCATTGGCCGTCTATGCCCTGGTTCCGAACCAGGCCGCCGCGCATGCCGATCGCTCGTCACCGCTCTCGCAGATGGCCAGCGTGCTCCGTATCGGCCTGTCGCGCCCGCTGCGCGGCCTGATCGCGATTTCGCTGGTCTCGCTGGCGGCCTCGCTGGTGCTGCGGGGATTGTGGGGCGGCCCATGGCTGATGGAGGTCAAGGGATTGAGCCGTATCGAAGCCGGCAACGAACTCGGCCTGTTCACGATCGCGCTGATCGTAGGCCCGCTGCTGATCGGCATCTTCGACCGCAAATTCGGCCATCGCCGCGAAGTGCTGGCGGCGACGCATGCGCTGGCAGCGCTGCTGCTTGCGCTGATGGCGGCGGGCGCTCCGCATTTTCCGGTTTCGAACCTGTTCGGCCTCGCGGTGATGCCTGCGACCTATGATGGGGTGTTGCTGGTGGTGATCGGCATCGCCATTTCAGCCCAGCCGCTGGTGTACGGCATGACCAGGCAATTGGTGGATGCCCAAAACACCGGCAAGGCGCTGTCCGCGATCAATCTGGCATTCTTCCTCGGTGCGGCGCTGATGCAATCGACAACCGGCGTGGTCGCGGCGATTCTTCGGATTGCCGGCGGTGCTCTTGTTCATGGCTGCGGTGCTGGTCATCGGAACAATGGTGTTTTTGTTGTATACCTGAGGCAAGCAGGGAAGATCGCATGTATCCGGATCCAAATTCGTCGTCGCAGAAAATGTACGACCGCGCATTGGCGAGCTTGCCCGGCGGCAACACCCGCACCACCGTCTTCATGAAGCCCTATCCGATCTACGCCGCGCGCGGCGAGGGCTGTTTTGTGTGGGATATCGACGGCAACAAATTCATCGATTGCATCAACAATTTCACTTCGCAGATTCACGGTCACGCGCATCCGGCACTGATCAAGGCCGCGACCACGCAGCTGGCGCTGGGATCGGCGTTCGGCCTGCCGACCCAATCCGAGGTCGAACTCGCCGAGTTGTTGGCCGCGCGGTTGCCGTCGGTCGATCAGGTGCGCTTCTGCAATTCAGGCACTGAAGCGGTGATGATGGCGCTCAAGGTCGCGCGCGCCCATACCGGCCGGCCCAAAATCGCAAAGTGCGAGGGCGCCTATCACGGCTCCTATGACTATGCTGAAGTCAGCCTCGATCCGACGCCGGAAGCGTGGGGCCGCAACGCGCCGGTCTCGGTCGCCTACGCCAAGGGCACGCCCGACAACGTGCTCGCCGATGTCCTGACCATTCCATTCAACGATACCGAAGCGGCGGTCAGTCTGATCCGCGAACATGGGCCTGAACTCGCCTGCGTCCTTGTCGATCCCATGCCCAACCGTGCTGGTTTGGCGCCAGCCGATCAGGCCTATCTGCAGGCGCTGCGTAAGGTTACGCGCGAGGTCGGTGCGCTCCTGATTTTCGACGAGGTGATCACGTTCCGGGTCGGCTATCGCGGCGCGCAGGGGCTGTGGAATATCGAGCCTGATTTGACGACGCTGGCAAAGATCATCGGCGGCGGCTTTCCGGTTGGCGCGGTCTGTGGCCGGCAAGGAGTTCATGGCGGTGTTCGATCCCCGTGCGGGCAAGCCGGCCTTGCCGCATGGCGGCACGTTTTCCGCCAATCCGGTGACGATGCGCGCCGGCATCGCCGCGATGGAGCTATTGGATGAGGCGGCGTTCGCGCGGCTCGATGCGATGGGGGAGGCGGTCCGCTCCGGGATCGATGCGGCGTTCCGCCGTCATAATGTGCCCGGCCGCACCGTCGGCCTTGGCTCGCTGCTCAAAATTCATTTCGCCGATCGTCCGGTCCGCGACTATCGATCGGCCTATCCGACCGAGGAGGAGGCCAAGCGCCAGGCGGTTTTCAACCGGGCGCTGCTCAATCGCGGGGTGCTGGCGGCGGGCAATGGATTGATGGCATTGTCGACCCCGATGACGGATGCCGATATAGATGCCATCATCGACGCCGCGTCAGGGGCGCTCGGGGAAGTGTCCGCCGCGTAATTCAAGAACAACAAGGCAATAATGTCCACCAAGATCGATCCCATCACCCGATCCGTCGTCCAGCATCGGCTCAGTTCGATCGTGAAGGAGATGGGCGAGGCCATGCTTCGCACCTCCTATTCGCAGATCCTCAATTCCAGCCGCGATTTTTCGCTGGCGATTTGCGACACGCGCGGGCGCCTGATCGCGCAGGCCGATCATCTGCCGGTTCATGTCGGCGCGCTGCCATGGGCGACGCTCGCGGTCGAGGAACGCTTCAAGGACGTCGTGCCGGGCGACGTCTTCCTGCTCAACGATCCCTATTACGGCGGCAGCCATCTGCCTGATCTGACCGTCTTCGTGCCGGTGTTCGACGGCGACAAGCGTCTGCTCTGGACCATCGTCCGCGCCCATCAAAGCGATATCGGCGGCGCCACCCATGGCGCCTACAATCCCGGTGCGACCGAGATCTGGCAGGAGGGCTTGCGCATTCCGCCGATCAGGCTCTCCGAGGCCGGCCGGCCGCGCGAGGATCTGCTCGATATGCTGGCGCTGAACGTGCGAAACCCGCGCGAGTTTCGCGGCGACCTCGCCGCGATGCTGGGCGCGGCGCATCTCGGCGAGCGGCGGGTCTCAAAGCTGTTCAGGGAGTTCGGCGCAGTCGTTGTCGAAGCCGCGATCGAGGCGATCCTCGATGCGACGGAGCAGCAGACCCGCGCCGTGGTCTCGACCTGGAAGGACGGCGTGTTCCACGGCGAGGCGTTTCTCGACGATGACGGCCATGGCCGCACCGACATCCGGATCGCCGCAAAGGTCACCAAGAAGGGCAGCGATATCGAGGTCGATCTGTCGGAGTCCGATCCGCAGTCGACCAGTTTTGTGAATTCCTCGCATGCCAACATGCAGGCCGCGGTGGCGATGGCCTTTGCCTATCTGATCGACGCCGAAATCCCCAAAAACACCGGCGCGCTGCGCCCGCTGAAGGTGATCGCCAAGCAGGGCACGATCGTCTGGGCCGATCCGGGCCGGCCGGTGACGCTGTGCACCAGCCATCCCTCCAACGAAATCGTCGAAGCGATCGTCAAGGCGATGTCGGCCTCCTGTCCGGAGCGCGCGATGGCCGGATGGAGCCGCAGGTTCCGGATCGCGATCCAGGGCGAAGACCCGCGAACGGAGAAGAATTTCATCTGGCACTTGTTTCAGGCGCGCCCGGGCGGCGGCGCATCGTCCGGCGGCGACGGCTGGTCGTCGATCGGCGAATGGCACTCGGTCGGCGGTCTCAAATTCGGCAGTCTCGAAGTGGCCGAGGCGCGCTTTCCCTTGCACTTCGCCCGCATGAATTCCGCGAAGGTTCCGGCGGCGACGGCCAGTTCCGCGGCGGCCTCGGCGTTGCCCTCGATCTGGTGCTGGAGACCGAAAAGCCCGCGCGTGGCAACACCGCGGGCGATGGCGCGCGCCACGGCCCCTGCGGCATGCTCGGCGGCGAGGACGGCGAACCGCATCACTATCGCCTGCTGTCGGAAGGCCGCGAGCCGCGCGTGTTGCGCACCAAGGAAGTCGGCATCGAACTCCGTCCCGGCGATTGCCTCGAAATACGCTCCTCCGGCGGCGGCGGCTGGGGGCCGCCGTCCAAGCGATCGGCGGAAGCGCGCCGGCGCGACGCTGAGCAAGGCCTGACCTCTGCGGAGCCAGCGTAGCTAGCGATGTTCACAATCGGAGTTGACGTCGGCGGAACCTACACCGACCTGGTGGCCACGGATGAAACCGGGCGCACCGTGTTCGCAAAATCGCCGTCCACGCCGGCCGATCAGTCGATCGGCGTCATGGCGGGGCTGGAAGAACTGGCGCGGCGGCTTAAGCGTGTCGCGCGCGGAGATGCTGGCCGCGACCGACCGCCTGGTTCACGGCACGACGGTTGCGACCAACGCGCTGCTGGAGCGCAAGGGCGCCAAGGTCGCGCTGCTCACCACCGAAGGCCATCGCGACGTCATCGAAATGCGCGAGGGCCTCAAGCCCGACCGCTACGATCTGCGCTCGCCGCCGCCGGAACCGCTGGTGCCGCGCGAACGTCGTTTTGGCGTTCGCGAACGGCTCAAGGCCAATGGCGAGGTGTCGATTCCGCTCGATCAAGCCTCGCTCGATGAGGCCATCGCCGCCATCAAGAAATCCGGCGCGACCTCGGTCGCGGTCTGCTTCCTGCATTCCTATCTCAATCCGGTCCACGAACTCGCCGCGGTCGAGCGCCTGACGAAGGAATTGCCCGGTATCAGCGTGTCGCGGTCGAGCGACGTGCTGCCGCAGATCAAGGAATATGAGCGGGTCTCGACCACGATCGTGAACGCCTATGTCGAACCGATCGTGCGGCGCTATCTGACCAATCTCGAGCAGCGGCTGACGGAAGCCGGCTTCAAGGGCAGTCTGTTTGTCGTGCTGTCGCATGGCGGCATGGCGCCGGTCGAGGAAGCCTCGCGGCTTGCCGCGGGCACGGTGCTGTCGGGACCGGCCGGCGGCATTTCGGGCGGCCGGCGCTGCGCCGATCTGCTCGGCATTCCCGATCTGGTGCCGTTCGACATGGGCGGCACCAGCACCGACATCTCGCTGATCTCGGACGGGCAGGCCTCGCTGTCCGCCGACGGCATGCTCGCCGGCCAGCGCATCGCGCTGCGCAGCCTCGACATTGCCAGCATCGCGGCCGGCGGTGGCTCGATCGCCAGCGTCGATGGCAGCCGCACGCTGCGGGTCGGACCGGAAAGCGCGGGCTCGATTCCGGGCCCGGCCTGCTACGGCAATGGCGGCACGGCCGCGACCGTCACCGACGCCAATGTCGTGCTCGGCTATCTCGATGCCGCCGCCTTCATGGGCGGCCAGCGTCCGCTCGACCGTGCGGCATCGGAAGCCGCGATCGACCGTATTGGCAGCGTCGCTGGAGTTGTCGCGCGTCGAGGCCGCCGCCGGCATCTACCGCATGATCAACCTGAAGATGGCCGACGGCATCCGGCTGATGACGTTGCGCCGCGGCGTCGATCCGCGAAAATTCGCGCTGCTGAGTTTCGGCGGCGCGGCGGGTCTGCACGCCGCCGAAGTCGCGCGCGAACTCGAGATCAAGCGCATCATCGTGCCGACGGTGGCCTCGGTGCTGTCGGCATGGGGCATGCTGACCAGCGATCTGCGCTACGAAATGAGCCGCACGCATTATGGCGCCGGACCGCGCATTTCGCCGGACGAGGTGCGTGAACTGTTCGGCCGAACTGGAGCAGGCGGCCGCCGGCCGGCTGCGCTCCTGGTTCAAGGGACCGGTGTCGATCGAACGCTCGGCCGAGATGCGCTACGGCGAGCAGATTTTTGAGATCGACGTATCGCTTGATGATCTCGACTGGAATGCGGCCGACCTCGTCGACCAGATCGAGGACCGCTTTCATCGCAGGCACGAGGAACTGTACACCTACGCCTCGCCCGGCCAGGAGGTGGTGTTCGTCAACGCGCGCGTCGCGGCGGTCGGCGCGGTGGCGCCAGGCGATCAGGACACGCGGCCGGCGTCGTCGTCAGGCGCTTGCACGCCACGCGGCAAGCGGCAGGCGTTTTTCGGCGGCTGGCGCGAGGTTCCGGTCTATGCGCTCGATGAACTGCAGCCGGGGCATTCGCTCACCGGTCCGGCGATCATCGAGGCCGAAACCACGACGGTGCTGATCGATACCGGCGACCGCGTCAGCGTCAACGCGCTCGGCTGGCTGGATATCACGCTGCGTTGATACCAACATTTGATTTCAACAGGACCGGGTTGCGCGGTAGTGTCGAAAGCGCTGGGTGGCTTGGCGTTTGAGGCCATGTTGATGAAAATAATAAGACAAACCGGACTTACCCGGGCCGTTTTCGCCGCCATGTTCCTCGCACGGCGCCGGTCGCCGCCCAGCAGGGCCAGGACGCCAGCGCGACTGGAGGCGAAATCCGTATCGGCAATATCATGCCCTATACCGGCCCGCTGGCCGCCTTTGCGGCGATCGGCAGGGCGGAGGCCGCTTATTTCGACATGGTCAATGATCGCGGCGGCATCAACGGGCGTAAGATCAGGTTCATCTCCCGCGACGACAGTTCCAATCCCAGGATGGCGGTCGAGCACACGAGCCAACTGGTGGAGCAGGAGAACGTGCTGCTGATGTTCGGCTCGTTCGGCACGCCGAGCAATCTGGCGACGCGAACCTATCTCAACGAGAAAAAGGTGCCGCAGCTCTTCGTCGCGTCCGGCGACGAGGAGTGGGCGCATCCAAAACGCTTTCCGTGGACGATGGGCTGGCAGCCGACGTTTCGCGCCGAGGGACGGATTTACGCCAATTACATCCAGGTCGCCTATCCCGATCGCAAGATCGCCGTGCTCTGGCAGAACGACCAGTTCGGCCGCGACCTGTTTCGTGGATTGCAGGAAGGGCTCGGCGCCACGGCCGGCATGATCGTGGCCGACATTGCCATCGAGCCGGATATGTCGATCGATGCCCAGGTCGACATCCTCAAGAGTTCGGGCGCTGAAGTGCTGGTGCTCAATTGCGCGCCGCCGATCTCGGCGCGTGCCATTCGCAGAGCGGTCGAACTCGATTGGCACCCGGTGGTGGTGCTGGTCAATGCGGCGTCGTCGATTGCCAATGCGCTGCGACCTGCGGGGCTTCAGAACGCCGTTGGCGTGATCTCGACCTCGTTCCTCAAGGACGCCGACGACGCCACGTGGAAGGAAGACCCTGCCATCAAGGCCTGGCTGGCTTTCATGGACAAGTATTATCCGGATGGCGACAGGGAGGATAGCTACGCCATGTTCGGCTATGCGGCGGCCGAAACCCTGTTTCAGGTGTTGACCCAGTGCGGCAACGATCTGTCACGCGAGAATATCATGCGGCAGGCAGCGTCGCTGAAGGATTACCGCAGCCCGATCATCTTGCCGGGCATTGCGATCAACACCGGCCCCGCCGACTTCCGCCCCATCGAGCAGATGCGGCTGGTGCAGTTCGACGGCACCGCATGGCAGCCGATCGGCGACGTGATCGAAAGCGCGTTTGCGGCAAGGCCGGGGGATAATTGAAGGGAAGTATATCCTCCGTCGTCCCGGCGAACGCCGGGACCCATACGCCGCGTCCGATGTTGTTGGGAAAGGAAGATAACGATCAGCGTGCCAACTCATAGCCGCCGGTGGTTATGGGTCCCGGCTCAAGGCCGGGACGACGGATATTGAGTCCGACGCTCGCTATCCTACGCCGCGCCTACTTCTTCTGCCCGTAGTTCAACAGCCCGCCCTTGTTCTTCGCCGGATGCGCGCGCAGGCCTTCCTCGTTCGGCTCGGTGCCCCAGCCGGGCCGGTCCGGGATCACCAGATGGCCGTCGACGATCTCGGGCACGTGGGTGAACAATTCATGGTCCCAGGCCAGGCGGTCGATGTCGGTTTCCATGATCCGCAAATTCGGCACCGCCGCGGAGAAATGCGCGTTCATGCATGGTGCAGAGATGGCCGTAGAAATTATGCGGCGCGACGTTGACCTCGAAATGCTCGGCGGCGGCCGCGATCTTCATCGATTGCCAGACCCCGTTCCACGGCGTGTCGATGATCGCGACATCCATCGCCTGTTCGTTGAAATAGGGCAGGAATTCGCGCAGGCCCAGCAGCGTCTCGCAGGACGAGATCGGATGCGGGCTCTGGCGGCGGATATAGCCGAGCGCCTGCGGGTTGAAGGTGTCGATCTCGACCCAGAACATGTCCATATCCTTGATCGCGCGCAGAATCTTCAGATAGCCCTCGGTCTTGGCGTTGAAGTTGAGGTCGAGCAGCAGATCGACATCGGGGCCGGCGCCGTCGCGGATCGCCTCGAGATGCATGCAGAGATTGCGCAGCACGTTGCGGTCGACATTGATCTCGGGCTCGAACGGCGAACCGAATCCGGGTCGCCAGCCCTGCGGCTTGCCGTCGGTGTAGACGAAGATGTTGGTCTTCATCGCGGTGAAGCGCTTTTCGCGCACCTCGCGGCCGATCGCCTTGACGCCGTCGAGGTCGGTGATCGCAGGCTTGAAATAGTCGGGATGGTTGATGCGCCAGGTCGCGCAATGCGACCAGTAGACCCGGATGCGATCGCGAATCTTGCCGCCGAGCAATTCGTAGCAGGGCACGCCGAGCGCCTTGGCCTTGACGTCGAGCAGCGCGTTCTCGATGGCGCCGAGCGCCAGCGCCACCACGCCGCCGGCGGCCGGGCGCGTGGCGGAAAACAGTTCGGCGTAAATCCGCTCGTGCTGGAATGCGTTCTTGCCGATCACCCGCGCCGCGAGCCGTTCGATCGCCGCCGTGAGGCCGGGCGCACCAAAACCTTCGTCGTATTCGCTCCAGCCGACGATGCCGTCTTCGGTCATGATCTTGACGAAGTGATAGTTGCGCCAGCCGGCGTCGCAGGAGAGCGTTTCGACGCTTCTGACGTTGGACGATTTGGCCATGATTTCCTGCCCCGGTTGTTGTTTTCGTTGTCCGATAACAACAACGGAATGGCCGGGGCGTCAATGCGGTCTGAACAGCGTCGGTTGCTTCCGCTCGAATACCTGACGCCCGTTTTTGAAGCCCATCAGCACGTCGGGCAGTTCCGCAATCGCGTTCGTGCCGGTGTCGGTGTCGAGGATGACGAGATCGGCGGGATTGCCAGGCGCGATGCCGTAGTCGCGCAGGTTCATCAGTCGCGCCGGCAGATCCGTCACCAGATCGAGGCAGGCGTCGAATTCGCCAATCCCGGCTTGCGCGACATTGGCGTAGAAATTGGCCATCCGCAGCAGGGACGCATCGCCAAACGGCGTGAAGGGATTGAGCACATTGTTGGTCGCGACCGAACACACCACGCCGTTCTCGACCAGCCGGTGCGCGATCGTGAGGCCGCGCGGCGTATTGTGGGTGGCGTCGCGGCCCATCAGATAGAGATCGGTCGCGGGCAGCACGGTGACGGCGACGCCGGCCTGCGCCAGCCGCGCGGTAGCGGCCTTCAGCCGATCCGGCGGCAGCGCGGAGAGTTTGGTCGCGTGTCCGATGGCGACGCGGCCGTGGTAGTTGCGCCGCTCGGTCTGCCGGCAGACTTCCTCGAGATGCCACCAGGATGGATCGAGATCGAAATCCAGATGCAGGTCGACGTCGACGTCGAACTGCTGCGCGAGATTGAACACTTTCTCCAGATGCGCATTCGGGTCGGTGTCCATATACGGGCAGCCGCCGATCGCCTCGCCGCCGTCGCGCAGCGCGGCAACAAGAAGCTCTTCCGCGCCGGGATCGTTGGTCAGGCCTTCCTGCGGGAACACGCAGATCGACAGGTTGATCGCCCAGGCATAGTCGCGCTTCAACGCCTTGATCGCCTCGAAGCTGCGGAGCTCAATGCGCGGATCGATTTCGACATGGGTGCGCATCCGCGTGGTGCCGTGCAGAATCGCGCGTTCGAGCACGCGGGCGCCGCGGGCGTAGACGTCCTCGACGGTGAAATCGCGCTTCATGGCAGCGACCGCGGCGATGGCCGCGCTCACCGTGGCATGGTCATGTCCGCAGCGGCCGAGCAGGCAGGCCTTGTCGAGATGGATGTGGGTATCGACGAAGCCGGGCAAGAGCGAGCTTGCCGCCGACATCGATCTCGGGCGCGTCGCAGACAAGGCGCGGTTCGATGGCGGCAATCCGGCCGCCGGATATGCCGATATCGACCGGCGAAACCGCGGAACGGGTCCGGGCATTGCGAAAAATCAGGTCGAAAGCGGTATGGGCGCTCATGGGGACTGGCAGGCTCGAGGGAAACCAGAGCCTACCGGAACCGTCGTCCCGCGGCAGCCCCAGATTGTGTGCAGTTTTATAGCCAAACTGTTCAAAATATGTGCATGCATTTTGTCGGCCCGATTGTAATGTTTCGCCTCATCAGGAGAAGCCGTCATGTCCGTTGCCGCCAAAGCCGGAACCCCACGCGCTATCGGATGCCGAAGTGGTCGAAGCCTATCTCACCGCGTCGATGATCCCGGATCCCGACGCGGCTGCGGCCTACATGAAACCGGGAACCATCATCACCTTCACCGGTGGACGCGAATTCGATCATCCGCGCGGGCCGACCGGCTTCAACGCGGCGCGCTATCGCTGGGTGAAGAAGAAGATGGACCGCTTTGACGTCTGCCCGGGCGTGAACGAGACCGTGGTCTACAGCGTCGGGACGCTCTACGGCGAATGGATCGACGGCACGCCGTTCGAGGGCAACCGTTATGTCGATCGCTTCGTCGTCAAGGGCGGCCAGATCGTCAAGATGGATGTCTGGAACGACAGCGCCGAGCGGATTCTCGTGAAACGCGGGATTGAGGCGTGAAAATTACCTGACCCGCGCGACCTTCGGCATTTTCACCACGCGGTTGCTTTCGCCCTCATCCGCATAGGGCGCCAGGATATCAAGCAAATCGCGGCCGCGCTGCGGCGCCGGCGCCACCAGCGCCCGGTTCGCCACCGAATCCAGATGGCTGTGCATCAGGCTCATCACCTTGCTCTCGTCGCCCTTGACCAGTGCGGCGATGATCGCGCGGTGCTCATTGATGGCACATTCCGACGAATGCGGGCGGCTGTACAGAGACAGCGTCAGGCAGCAGCGATAGGCGACCTCGCTGACATAACGCACCAGGATCGGACTGTTCGTCATGTTGGCGAGCAGGATGTGGAATTCGGTGGCAAGCCGGAGCGACACCGCATCGGTGCCGTCGCGCGCGGCATCCTCGGCGTCGACATGGGCATTTAGCGTCGCGATCTGGACTTTGGTGAGCTTGCCTGCGAGCTGGCGCACCACCAGGCGTTCGAGTTCGATTCTGATGTCGAAGGCGTCGCGGGCGTCCTGCCAGCTTGGCGTCGCCACCACGGCGATGCGGTTGCGGCGAAGTTCGACCAGGCCCTCTGCGGCGAGTTGTCCCAGTGCATGCCGCGCAATGGTGCGGCTGACGCCAAACCGTTCGCCCAGTGAATCCTCCGGCAATTTCGCGCCGGGCTCCAGCGCCTGCTCGATGATGGCGCGGCGAAGCGCGCGGCAGATCACGCCGACCTTGTCGGATGATTCCGCATTTTTGCTCGCCGAACGCGGCGCCATGGGCGAATCCTTGGAGAAACGGCTTCGAATGGGCTTCTCATATCATAACTGGTCGACGATCGAGCGCCTGAATTGCATGCAGTTTTGAGGCCGGATTGCTCAAATTGAATCCGGCGGTTTTGCCGGTCTTTGGCGATGTGATTGATTCCAAACGTCAGTTTTGCTGGCATCCGGCTTGCATGCACTTCTCATCATGATGCGCATGCAACCTCATTCGGAGTTCAAGGGAGCGCCGGCTTCGGCCGTGGCGGCGCCGATTGCGATCGAACTGTCTGACGCCTCCGTGACTTTCGGACGCGGCGAGCGCGCAGTGCCGGCGCTGGCAAAAACCACGCTGCGGATTGCCGATGGCGAATTTGTCGCGCTGGTTGGGCCGTCCGGCTGCGGCAAGTCGACCATCCTGCGGCTGGTCAGCGGCCTGGTGCAGCCGACCACCGGCGTCGTCATCGTCGGCGGACGCGAGGTGGCGGCGCGGGCGCTGCGGGTCGGCATGGCCTTCCAGAACCCGACCATGCTGCCCTGGATGACGATCGAACGGAACATCATGCTTCCGCTCAAGATCGTCGAGCCGTTTCGCTCGCAATTTCGAAAACTGCGCAAGACCGAATTCCGCGACAAGGCGAACGCGCTGCTGGAGCAGGTCGGCCTCAAGGGATTCGGCAGCCGCTATCCCTGGCAACTCTCCGGCGGCATGCTCCAGCGCGCCAATCTCTGCCGCGCGCTGATCCATGAGCCGCGGATGCTGCTGCTCGACGAACCCTTTGGCGCGCTCGACCAGTTCACGCGCGAGGAATTGTGGTCGATCCTGCAAGACCTCTGGATGACCCACAAGGCGACCGTGCTGCTGGTGACACACGATCTGCGCGAAGCCGCCTTCCTCGCCAGCCGCATCTGCGTGATGAGCGCGCGTCCCGGCCGCATTCTCGACGACAGCCAGGTCACCTTCAGCCGCCCGCGCACGGTCGCGATGACGTTCGAGCCTGATTTCGTGGGGCTGAACCAGAAGCTGCGCACCTTCATCGTCGATGCCCGGGTCGCTGCAGCAGAGGGAGTGACCTGAACATGTCTGTAACCGATCTTCGTCAAAAAGCCTGGTCGGCGGCCCTTATCGTGCTGTTCTTCGTCGCCTGGGAATTGTTCTGCGTGATGACGGGGATGTCCGACCTGGTGCTGCCGCGCCCGTCGCAGGTGTTCGTCACGCTGTTCCAGAAATTCCCGCTGTTGTGGCCGCACATCCTGCAGACGCTGGCGACGACGATGATCGGTTTTGTGCTCGGCGTCGGCCTCGGCGTCGTGCTCGGCGCCGTCATTGGCGTCTCCAAGACGGCGTACGACACGGCATATCCGCTGCTGGTCGGATTCTCCTCGATCCCGAAGGTCGCCGTCGTGCCGATTTTCGTGCTGTGGTTCGGTTCCGGCTCGGTGCCGGCGGTGCTGACCGCGCTGTCGATCTGCTTCTTCCCGATCGTCGTCAACATCGCTACGGGCCTTGCCACCACCGAACCGGAACTCGAAGACGTGTTGAAGGCACTCGGCGCCAGCAAGTTCGACATTCTCTGGAATGTCGGGCTGCCCCGAACCATGCCTTTCTTCTTTGCCTCGCTGAAGGTCGCGGTCAGCTACGCCTTTGTCGGCGCGGTGCTGTCGGAGACGGTGGCGTCGAACCGTGGCATCGGCAACGTGATGATGACCGCATCCTCGAATTTCAACGTGCCGCTGGTGTTCGCCGGCCTGTTCGTGCTCGCCGGTCTCGGCGTCGCGCTCTACGTCATCTTCTCGCTGATCGAAAGCCGCGTTACCGGCTGGGCCACCCGCAAGAACGATCTGATCGCGACATGAACAACGATTTCACCAACCGTCATCCAACCCAGTCGAGGAGGTAAGCCATGTTTACGAGAGTAAGTGCCGCGCTGTTGGGAGTTGCGCTGTTCGCGGGCGCCGCGAACGCCCAGGAAACCACCATCAAGTTCACGCTGGGCTGGAAAACCCAGGGCAGCGACGCTGCGTTCTTCTATGCCAAGGACAATGGCTACTTCAAGGACGAGGGTCTTAACGTCGTGATCGACCAGGGCGAGGGCTCGGGCGCGACGGTGACGCGCATCATGTCGGGGGCCTATGATGCCGGCTTCGGCGATGTCAACGCGATCATCCAGAATGCCTCGACCAAGCCGCAGGACGCGCCTGTCATGGTCTACATGATCTGGAACCAGCCGCCATTTGCGATCGTGACCAAGAACGGCAGCGGCATCAACTCGATCAAGGATTTTGAAGGCCGTACGCTCGGCGGCGCGCAGGGCACGCCGACCACCCGGCTGCTGCCGGTGTTCGTGCAGAAGAACAAGCTGGAAGGCGAGAAGATCAAAATCTCCAACATGGCACCGAACCTGCAGGAGCCGATGCTGATCAAGGGCGATATCGACGCAGCTTTGGTTTTCAACATCACCAGCTATTTCAATCTGGTGCTGAACCGCCAGGATCCCGACAAGGACTACAAATGGTTCTCGTTTGGCGATTACGGCATGGATCTCTATTCCAACGGCGTGATGGTCTCGCGCAAGCTGATGGCGTCGAATCCGAAGGCGGTCGCCGGCCTGGTCCGCGCCGTCAACAAGGGTATGCTCGCGGTGGCCAAGGACCAGAACGCCGGCATGAAGGCGGCGTTGAACTACGATAATCTGATCAATGTCGATGTCGAAAAACGCCGCCTGCAATATTCCTTCGACAAGCTGATCGTCTCGCCCGAGATGAAGGAAATCGGCGTTGGTGACGTCAAGGACGACCGCATGGCCCGCGCTATCGGCATCATCGTCGAGGGCTACCAGCTTGCTCGGGCACCGACGCCGGCCGAAGTGTTCTCGCGCGAATTCCTGCCGCCGCGCGCCGAACGTCAGCTGACTTATACGGCGAACTGATATTAGATCGTCATTGCGAGGAGCAAAGCGACGAAGCAATCCATGCTTTCTTTTCGTGGTGGGATGGATTGCTTCGCTGCGCTCGCAATGACGGAGTGAAATAGTGACAATAGAAGTTGCCGCACACAGTCTGTTCTCGGGCCCCGACCGTGGCCTGCTCGAAAACGCCGTGCTGCGGCACGACAATGGCGTGATCACGTCGATTGCCGAGGGAGCGGCGCCCGCAACCGGGCCGCGCTCCCTCGTTCTTCCTGCCTTCGTCAACGCCCACGATCATGCGCGGCCGCCCGCGTCGTCCTTTGGCGCGATCGGCATGCCGCTGGAAAGCTGGATCCTGCGATCCGCGCTTGGTACGCCGGTCGATCCCTATCTCACCGCGGCCTCCGCGCTGGCGCGCTCGGCGCGGGCCGGATGCGCGTCGATGATGGTGCATTACACCCGGCCGAGCGGAACCATGCCGCTGCTAGACGAAGCCAAGGCGATCGCGCGCGCGGCGTCCGATGTCGGCATCCGCATCGCTTTTGCGCTGGCGGTGCGTGACCAAAATCCGATCGTCTATGGCGAACAGCGAGCCGGTGCTATCTGAACTGCCCGGCGAGCAACGCAAGACCATCGAGGAAATGTTCGTCCGCACGCCGATGTCGCCCAAGGCCTATATCGAGCTGACCGATGCGATCGCCACGGCCATCGCCGGCCCCAAGGTCGACGTGCAATTGGGCCCCGCGGGCGTGCAGTGGTGCTCAAAGCCGCTGCTGGAGGCGGTGGCCGAGAATTCGGCGCTGACCGGCCGGCGCATCCACATGCACCTGCTGGAGACCATCTATCAGCGCGCCTGGGCCGACGCGAACTTTCCGGACGGCATGGTTCGCTACCTCCGCGACATCGGCTTCCTGTCTGACCGACTGACGCTGGCGCACTGCATTCACGCACGGCCCGACGAGATCGAGATGATCGCGGCTTCCGGCACGCGGATCGTCACCAATTTCAGTTCCAACATGCATCTGCGCTCGGGCCTTGCGCCGATTGCCGCCGCACATCAATGCGGTTGCGCCATTGCCGTCGGCGTCGATGGCCTGGCGCTCGACGAAGACGACGACGTGCTGCGCGAAATGCGGCTGGTGCAAATGTTCCACGGTGGCCTTGGCTTCAAGCGAAACTGGACGCCACAGGAGTTTTTCGGCCTCGCCATCGCCAATGGCCGCAAGGCGACCGGCGCGCCGGGAACGGGCGCGTTGACGCCGGGTGCACCGGCGGACTTCGTCACCATCGACCTCGACCTCCTCGACCGCGACCAGATCATGCCGGTCGATCCGATCGAGCTTCTGTTCGCGCGGGGTAACGCGTCGCTGTTGCGCGAGGTGGTTGTGGACGGACGCACCATCGTCAGCGACGGCCGCTGCCTCGGTGTCGATCTTCCGGCCATCGAACAGGAACTGCGCGGTATCTACCGCGCCGGCGCCGGCAAGCTTGGAGGCTTCCAGCGCGCGTGGCCGCCGCTTTCGGCTTCGCTGCAAAACTGGTTCGAAGCGCAACTGCATTGCGGCTAAGCGCTTCGCGCCGTTTAAGAATTCCGTATTGCGGAAGAAAATTCCGCTTGCATCGGCAGGCGGGCAAGGTTTCATGGTCGCTAACCAAGAAACTGAACCGGCGAACGCATCGCGCCGGCATCCGGCCATGGGGAAGCGTGATGGGCGCGTTGTCGCATCTGCGGATTGTCGAGATCGGGAGCGCGGCTGCGACCAGCTATTGCGCGCGCTTGTTCGCCGATTTCGGCGCGACCGTGCAGAAAATCGAACCGCCGGCAGGTGATCCGCTGCGAAAGACAGCGCCGCTGACGCCGAAAGGGCATAGCGCCTGGTTTGCGTTTCTCAATTTCAACAAATCGAGCGTCGTGCTCGACCCAGGCGATGCCGGCGCCTCGTCGCACCTTTCAGAGCTGATTGCGGCCTGCGACATTCTGCTCGACGGCCGCGACATCGATATGGCGGAGTGTCCGGCGTTCGATCTCGCTGATATCAGTCGGCGCAACCCCGGCCTCATTCATCTCGACGTCAGCTGGTTCGGACGCCAGGGGCCTTATGGCAATTTTGAAGCGACGGACTCGACGATCCGCGCGCTGACCGGATTGATCAAGCTGGTCGGGCCGGCAGAGGGCACGCCGATGCATGCGCCGGATTTCCAGACCGGAATCTTTGCCGGCCTCTGGGGGTTTATCGCGGCGGCTTCGTCGGTGCTGGGCCGGATGCAGGACGGGCGCGGGCGGTCCAACTCGCTCAGCATCTTCGAATCCAGTATCGCGGTCACCGAATACATCATGTTCGAGGGGTTTACGCGCGGCGACATCATGCGGCGGATCGGCGTCAACCGCTTCTGGCCGTCCTTTCCGGTTGGCATTTACGAGACCAAGCAAGGCTGGCTCGGCGTCACCACGGTGACTCCGGCGCAATGGCGGGCGTTCTGCGAGATGCTGGACTTGCCCGAGCTTCGCGACGACCCAAGCCTGTTCATGGGCGTCGACCGGCTGCAGCATGTCGAGATGATCGAGAGCAAGTTCATCCCGCGGCTGAAGGCGCGCACCGCGCAGCAATGGTTCGCCGAAGGTCTTCGGCGCAAGATCCCGATCGTGCCGGTGCCCTCGATCGCGGACCTCATTGCGGATGAAGAGAAAAGGGCGCGCGGCGCGATCGTTCCTATACTGATCGGCGACGAGACCGGATTCACCGCTGGCTCGATGCAGCGCCTGACCGGCACGCCGCCGCGGTGTGGTGGCGCGGTGCCTGATATTGGCGAGCAAATGCTTGGCCGCGCCCATGCCAGCGAGGTCGCGGCGGCCGGCGCTCAAGCCCGGCAGCGCCGGCCGCCTGCCGCTTGAAGGCGTCCGCGTGATCGATTTCTCGATGGGCTGGGCCGGGCCGGTCTGCACGCGCACGTTGGCCGATCTCGGGGCCGACGTGATCAAGATCGAGGCTGTGCAATATCCGGATTGGTGGCGCGGCGTGGACCGCAGGCCAGCGTATGTCCTCGAGCAGATGTACGAAAAGACGGTGCGCTATTGCATCATGAACCGCAACAAGCGCGGCATCACCCTGGATTTGACCCGGCCGAAGGGATTGGCCCTCGCCAAGCGGCTGCTGGCCGACGCCGATATCGCAGTTGATAATTACTCTGTCGAGGTGCTGCCGAAACTCGGGCTTGGCTACGAGGTGCTGAGCAAGCTCAATCCAAAGCTCGTTGTCATGTCGATGTCGGCGTTCGGCGCCGGCAGCGCGAACCGCGACTGTCGCGCCTATGGCTCGACGCTGGAGCAGGGCTCGGGCCTGCCGAGCGTGGTCGGCGACCCCAATGGCCCGCCTGTGATGAGCCACACCGCGTTCGGCGATGCCGTCGGCGGCCTGAACGGTTGCGCCGCGGCGCTGACCGCGTTGATCCACGCAAAACTCACCGGCAAGGGCCAGTTCATCGATCTCGCGCAGATCGAATGCATGATGCCGTTTGCGGCACCTTGGATCATTGCGCATTCGATCGACGGCAAGGAGCCGGTGAAATACGGCAACCGCCACCCGGATTTCGTGCCGCATGGCTGCTTCCCTTGCGCCGGCGCCGACAACTGGGTCGTGGTCGCGGTTTCCAGCGATGCGATGTGGCCGAAGCTTGCGAAATTGCTGGGTCGTGCCGATTGGGCGACTGACGCCAGCCTGAAGACGGCAGTCGGACGGCGCGCCATCGAGAGCGAGATCGAGGCTGCGATTTCGGCTTGGACTTCAGCGCGCGATCCGGAAGCGGCGATGAGCGCGTTGCAGGCAGCAGGCGTCGCTTCCGGCGTGGCGCGGCTGCCGATCGAGCTGCTGCAGGGATCCGCAGCTCCATGCGCGCGGATTTATCCAGGAGGTCGATCGCGCCTTCATCGGAAAACATCCGCAGCCCTCGATGCCGTTCCGTGAAGGCGCGAAAGCCGTTCCCGATCCGCAAGTCTCCGCCGACGCTCGGCGAACATAATCGGGAAATTCTTGGCGGCCTGCTCGGGCTTTCCGATGCCGAGCTCGATCAGCTCGCGCGCGAGGGCATCATCGGAACCGAGATGCTGATGGAGGAACAGCTGGTGGAAGAAAAGAAGCGGGCGGCGGGCTGATGGCAGCGGCTCAACCGGCACAGCGCACATCGCAGGCAGCCACGGGCGGCGGCCCGCAGGCGCTGATGTCGGTGCGCGGCCTCGGTATCCGCTTCAAGACCACGCATGGCGTCTGGCAGGCCACCCGCAAGATCGACTTTGACATCGCGCCGGGGGAGCGCGTCGGCATCGTCGGCGAGAGTGGTTGCGGCAAGACCATCACCGGCCTGTCGATCCTGCGGCTGCTGCCGAATAATCTGGCCGGTCTCGATGGTTCGATCCACTTTGACGGAACCGACCTGGCGTCGTGCAGCGCCAGGGAGATGCGCGCGATCAGGGGCCGGCGCATCGCCATGATCTTCCAGGAGCCGATGAGCGCGCTCGATCCGGTGTTCACCGTCGGTCACCAGATCGCCGAGACGTTGCGGGTCCATACCGGTGTGCCCAAGGAAGAGGCGAGGGCGCGCACGCTCGATATGCTGCGCCGGGTCGGCATCGCTTCGCCCGAGCGCCGCATCGACGATTATCCGCATCAGCTTTCCGGCGGCATGCGCCAGCGCGTGATGATCGCGGCAGCACTGATCTGCGGTCCGCAGTTGCTGATCGCGGACGAGCCGACCACCGCGCTCGATGTCACCGTGCAGGCGCAAATCCTGGAACTCTTGCGCGACCTCAGCGAAAAATCCAACACCGCGCTGATGCTGATCACGCACGATCTCGGCGTCGTCGCGGAAACCTGTACGCGGATGATCACGATGTATGCCGGTGAGGTGATCGAGGATGCCGAGGTGGACGATGCGCTGGTGCGGCCGCTGCATCCCTATACCTCGGGTCTTTTACGCTCGCTGCCGCATCTGAGCCCGCGGCACGGCAAGCTGCCGTCGATCCCCGGCCGGGTGCCCTCGATCATGGACATGCCCAATGGCTGCCGTTTCAAGGCGCGCTGCCCGCATGCGGCGGCGGGCTGCGAGGCCGAGCAGGCCCTGCTTGATGCCGGCAATGGCCGCAAGGTGCGGTGCTGGCGCTTTCGCGAGCTCGATCTGCCCGGCGCGTTACAGCATGCGGCCTCGGCGCCGATCGCGGCGATGGTCGCACACCCATGACGCCGCAGACCGCCGATAGCGCCATCGTCTCGGTGCGCGATCTCGAGGTGCGGTTTCAGACCACCGACCGCCGCGCCACCGTAAAGGCGGTGGACGGCGTCAGTTTTGACGTCCGCCGCGGCGAGACCTTTGGCATCATCGGTGAATCCGGATCGGGCAAGACCACGATCGGCCGCGCGCTGGTGTTTTTGCTCAAGCCAAGTGGTGGCGCCATCCTGCACAATGGCGTTGATCCCCTGGCGATGCCGCGAAAACAGTTCCAAAACCATCGCCGCGATTACCAGATCATCTTTCAGGACCCGAACGCCGCGCTGAACCCGCGCATGACAATATTGTCGTCGGTGCTGGAGCCGCTCGAACTGGCGGGGCAGGGATCGAAGGCCGAAAGGCTGAAGCGGGCGCAGGAGGCCATGGATCGCGTCGGCCTGGCCCTGGAAGTCGGCGAGCGCTATCCGCACCAGCTTTCCGGCGGCCAGAAACAGCGCGTGGTGATTGCGCGCGCGCTCACGCTGCGCCCGAAACTGATTGTCTGCGATGAGGTGGTGGCAGCACTCGACATGTCGATCCGGGGCGACGTGCTCAATCTGTTTGCCGAATTGCAGCGCGAGCTCGGTCTTACCTACGTCTTCATCACGCACGATCTCGCTGTCGTATCCCACATCAGCGAACGCATTGCAGTGATGTATCTTGGGCGTTTCGTTGAGCTTGGTCCGACGGAAAAAGTCTCCGAACGTCCACTGCATCCGTATACGCAAGCACTGCTGTCGGCCGAGCCGCGGCCGTTGCCGTCGACCATGCGTGGCGACAACCGCATCGTGCTGCAAGGCGAAATCCCAAGCCCGATCGATCCGCCCTCGGGATGCCGTTTCCGGACCCGATGCCGGTACGCGCAAAGCCTTTGCGCCGCCAAGACGCCGGACTGGCGCGAGTTGATGCCCGATCACTGGGTCGCCTGCCATTTCGCCGACCGCCCGAATTTTTCACCGAACTGATATCAGCCGGAGGACAGGCCATGACACAGACACGACGCGACGTAATGGCGCTGATATCGGGCGCCCTGGCCGGCACGACATTGGGTGGCGTTTCGTTCGCGCAAGGCGCGCCCAAACGCGGCGGCATTTTGCGCATTTCGGCGCCCGCGAATCCGTCGAGCCTCGATCCCGCAACCGGCGGCGCCGGCTCTGATCATGCGTTCCTGTTCACGATGTACGACACGCTGACCGAATGGGAGTTCGATACGCTGAAGCCGAAGCCTGGCCTCGCCGAGAGCTGGAGCTTTACGGATCCAACCACCCTCGTGCTCAACATCCGCGCCGGCGTGACCTTTCACGACGGTACGCCGCTCGATGCCGAAGCGGTGAAGTTCAACCTCGAGCGCAACAAGAGCGACCCGAAATCCAACATCAAGGCCGATCTCGCCGCGATGGAATTCCGCCGCCGTGACCGGGCCGATGCAGGTCACGCTGAAGCTGAATGCGCCCGACGCGGCGTTGCCCGGTATCTTGTCCGATCGCGCCGGCATGATGGTGTCGCCGACCGCGATCAAGGCGAGTGCTGCTGGCAATGTCGCGCGGACGCCGGTCGGGGCGGGGGCCTATGCCTTCGTCAGCTGGGCCGATGGCGAGAAGATCGTCATCAAGCGCCATGAAAAATACTGGAAGCCGAACCGCCCCTATCCGGATGGGATCGAGTTCTCGATTATTCCGGAACTGACGACCGGATCGCGCTCGGTAACCGCCGGGCAGAATGATCTGATGTACCAGCTGCCGCCGCGCCAGAAGGCGATCCTGGAGCGCGCCAGCAGCATCAAGATATTCAACGGTCCGACGCTCTATGTCTTCCAGATTTTCCTGAACTGGGCCAAGCCGCCATTCGACAACATCAAGGTGCGCCAGGCCTTCAATTTTGCGATCGACCGCGAAACTTTTGTGAAGGCAGCACTCGCGGGCCTTGCCGAACCCGCTTACATGAACCTGCCGAAGGCGCACTGGGCCTACGACAAATCCGTCGCCGAACTTTATCCCTACGACCCCGACAGGGCGCGCAAGCTGCTGGCGGAAGCCGGGTTCAAGGAGGGAACGACGATCGAGATCGTCGGCTATCCGGATCAGGATTTGGTGCAACGCCAGGAAATCCTGATCGAACAGTTCCGCAAAGCGGGCATGACCGTGAAGTTTCTCAACGCGCCGATCGCCGAAGCGTCCTCCTCGTTCTTCGGCGCCGAGAAGCGCGGCTCCGGCATTCTCGCCGCCTGGACCGGGCGGCCCGATCCGAGCCTGACCTATTCGCTGATGTTCACCAAGGACGCCTATTACAATGGCGGCCGGGCGCCGGTGCCGCCGGAGCTCGAAGCGGCGATCAAGGCGTCGCGCGCCTCGGAAGATATCGAGGTGCGCCGCAAGGCGTTTTCGACCGTGCAGCGGCTGGTGATGGAAAACGCGTTCGTGGCGCCGCTCGCGTTCCAGTTCGAACTGGTCGCCATGAACAAGAAGGTGCAAGGCTACAGGCCCAATCTGCTCGGCAAGCCGAAATACGACGACGTCTGGCTGGAGAGCTAAGCAGGATAACGAAAAATGGCGCGACGAAGTCCGGTCAGGGTTATCGGCGGCCGCCTGTTGCAGGCGCTGCCCGTGATCTTGCTCGCGACATTCATGGTGTTCGCGCTGCTCAAATTGGTGCCCGGGGACATCGCGGTAACGCTGGCCGGCGACAACGCCACCGATGCGCGGATTACCGAAATCCGCAAGATCTACGGCCTCGACCGGCCGTTCCTGGTGCAATATGGCGCCTGGCTCGGCCACGTCGTGCAGGGCGATCTCTCGCAGTCGCTGCTGACAGGCGAAAAAGTCGCGACCTCGATCGCGCGCGCTTTTCCAAACACGCTGCTGATCGTGGCGATCGCGCTCGTGCTGGCGCTGGTCACAGGCATCCCGATGGGGGTGATCGCGGCGATCAAGCCCAATGGCTGGGTCGACAAGACGGTCAGCATGATCGCCTCGCTCGGGGTCGCCATTCCCGGCTTTTGGCTCGCGATGATCCTGGTCGCCGAGATCTCCCTAAAACTGAACTGGCTGCCGGCGACCGGCGCCAAATCGTTCAGCATTTCGCCGATTGAGGCGATCCGGCATGCCTTGCTGCCGGGGATTGCCATCGCTGCTTATGGCATGGCCGAAGTGGCGCGGCAGTTGCGGGGATCGCTGCTGGAAGTGCTGTCGTCGCAATATGTGCGTACCCTGCACGCCAAGGGCCTTTCGATGACGCGGATCCTGTGGCAGCACGGGCTGAAGAACGTCAGCGTCAATCTGTTCACCATCATCAGCCTCTTGGTCAACCGTATGCTGGCCGCCACCGTGGTGATCGAAGCCGTGTTCGCGATTCCCGGTCTCGGCAGCCTGATCGTGCGCGGCGCCATCCAGCGTGATTTCCCGATCGTGCAGGGCGTGGTGTTCGCGATGGTGATCGTGGTCATCACCGTGAACCTGATCGCGGATCTGCTGTGCGCCGCCGTCGATCCGAGGATCGAGCAATGAGCGGATCTGGCGCTGGAAACCCCAAAGCGGCCGGTCCAACCCGGCCGGCTGTGGCGTTTCTTCCGCTGGCTGGCTGGCGATTTGCGCGCCGCACTCGCGATCCTGGTGCTGCTGGTGCTGGTCATCGTCGCCATCGGCGCGCCCTGGATCGCGCCCTATCTGCCGACCGCGCAGGACGCCAACAACATGCTGGCCGCGCCCGGGCCGGCGCATCTGCTCGGCACCGACGATCTCGGCCGCGACATCTTTAGCCGACTGATCTACGGCGCACCGGCAACCGTCTATGCCAGCCTGCTCGCGGTGAGCGTCGCGGTTGCGATCGGCTTACCGGTCGGCCTCGTCGCCGGCTTCTTCGGCGGCTGGACCGACGACATCATCAGCCGGATCATCGACACGTTCCTGTCATTCCCGGCCATCGTGCTGGCCATTGCCGTCACCGGCGCGCTCGGCATCGGGCTGACCAACGGCATGATCGCCGTCGGCATTGTGATGTTTCCGGCATTGGCGCGGATCGTCCGGGCCCGGACGCTGATCGTGCGGCAGGAGCTCTATGTCGATGCCTCCAGGTGTTTTGGCGCGCCGGCCTGGCATATCCTGTTGAAGCATGTGCTGCCGAATGCCCTGCAGCCTGTCATCGTGCAGGTGACGCTGCTCCTGGCCGCGGCGTTATTGGCGGAGGCCAGCCTCAGCTTCCTCGGCCTCGGCATCCAGCCGCCAAATCCGAGCTGGGGCGCCATGCTGGCCCGCGCCTATCAGTATATGGAGATTGCGCCCGAACAGATGTATGCCCCGGGGCTTGCCATTCTGGTGGTGTCCTTGGCATTCAATGCGCTGGGAGAGTCCTTGCGTATCGTGCTCGATCCGACCATGAAGGATCGCTAACCTTAACGGAAGTATTTATGCCCTTTCAGCAAGCTCCTGATCGCCAATCGCGGCGAGATCGCCATTCGTATCGCGCGCGCTGCCGGGGAGACCGGCCTTGCGACGGTTGCGATCTACCCCACCGATGATGCCCTGTCGCTGCATGTCCGCGCGGCCGATGCGGCCCACGAAATCCCGGGGCGGGGCGCGCGGGCCTATCTCGATATCGAAG
Source organism: uncultured Alphaproteobacteria bacterium (assembly GCA_963802535.1). Taxonomy (GTDB): domain Bacteria; phylum Pseudomonadota; class Alphaproteobacteria; order Rhizobiales; family Xanthobacteraceae; genus Bradyrhizobium. The sequence goes on from CAWDJI010000008.1 coordinate 39,000, forward strand.
CCGTCATTGCCGCGGCCAAGGCCACCGGCTGCGACGCGCTGCATCCCGGCTACGGTTTTCTCAGCGAGAACGCCTTGCTGGCGCGGCGCTGTGCGGCAGAGGGGATCACTTTTATCGGGCCTTCGCCGGAGGCGCTGGATCTGTTCGGCGACAAGGCCAGGGCAAAAGCGCTGGCCAAGGACACCGGCGTGCCCATCATCGAGGGCACCAGCGGACCGACCTCGCTCGACCAGGCCAAGGCGTTCTTCGCCTCGCTCGGCGCCGGTGCCGCGGTCATGATCAAGGCCATTGCCGGCGGCGGCGGGCGCGGCATGCGCATCGTCGATCACGCCGACAAGCTCGAAGAAGCCTATGCGCGCTGCCAGTCCGAGGCGAAGGCCGCCTTCGGCAGCGACGGCGTCTATGTCGAGCGCCTGATCCGCAACGCCAGGCATATCGAGGTGCAGATCATCGGTGACCACCATGGCGCGATCAGCCATCTGTGGGAGCGCGAATGCTCCATCCAGCGGCGGAACCAGAAGCTGATCGAGGTGGCGCCGAGCCCGTCGCTGAACGATGGTTTGCGCGCACGCATTATCCAGGCCGCCAAGGAACTCGCCGCCGCCGCCAACTATAACAATCTCGGCACCTTCGAATTCCTGGTCGATGGCGACGTCAAGGGCGACGGGTCGGCCTTTGCCTTCATCGAAGCCAATCCGCGGCTTCAGGTCGAGCACACCGTGACCGAGGAGGTGCTCGGCGTCGATCTGGTGCAGGCGCAGCTTGCGGTCGCCGACGGCGCCACGCTCGGTTCGCTCGGTCTGGCGCAGGCTTATATCCCGAGACCGCGTGGCTATGCGATGCAGCTTCGCGTCAATATGGAAGTGATGGACGAGCACGGCGCCACCAAGCCGACCGGCGGCACGCTTGGGCTGTTCGATTTGCCGGCCGGGCCCGGCGTGCGCGTCGATACGTTCGGCCGTTCCGGCTACAAGACCAGCGCCGCCTTCGACTCGCTGCTCGCCAAGGTGATCGTGCATTCGGCCGGCGCGAACTGGACCGACGTGGTGCAGAAGGCGACGCGGACGCTGCGCGAGTTCCGCATCGGCGGCGTCGCCACCAACATTCCGTTCCTCGCGGCGATCCTGGCGCATCCGGATTTCATCGCCAACCGCATCAATACCGGTTTCATCGATGCGCATGTCGCGGCCCTGCGTCCATGCGGCGAACGATCTTGCAGCGCCGGAATTGTTGGAAGCGGGCGATGCCGTGACCGTGCCCGAGGCCCGGGAAATCTCGACCGGTCCGACCGGCTCGGTCGCCGTGCCGGCGCCGCTGCAAGGCACGATCGTCGCGATCGAGGTCAGGGAAGGCGACCTCGTCCGCCCCGGCCAGCAGATTGCGGTGCTCGAATCCATGAAGATGGAGCATCTCGTGACCGCGCCGCATGGCGGCAAGGTGACGAGGATCGCTGCGGGTGCCGGCGTCACGCTGATGCAGGACGAGGCGATTCTCTTCCTCGAACCGGCCGAGATCGATGCCCATGACGTGGCGGAAGAAGAGGATGTCGATCTCGATCACATCCGGCCGGATCTGGCCGAACTGATCGCGCGTCACGCCATCACACTGGACGAAAACCGCCCCGCCTCGGTTGAGCGTCGCCGCAAGACCAACCAGCGCACCGCGCGGGAGAACGTCTCGCATCTGGTCGATGACGGTTCGTTCGTCGAATACGGTTCGCTCGCAATCGCCGCACAACGCCGCCGGCGCAAGGTCGACGACCTCATCATGAACACGCCGGCCGACGGCCTGATTTCAGGCGTCGCCACCGTGAATGCGGAAAAATTCGGGCCCGAAGCCGCTCGCTGCATGGTGATCTCCTACGATTACACCGTGCTGGCGGGCACCCAGGGCCACATGAACCACAAGAAGATCGACCGCATGCTCGGGCTCGCCGAGCAATGGCGGATGCCGCTGGTGTTTTATGCCGAGGGTGGCGGCGGCCGACCCGGAGATACCGACCGGCTCGGGATGACCGGTCTCGACGGGCCGTCCTTTGTGCAATTCGCTAAACTGTCCGGATTGGTGCCGGTGATCGGCGTCGTCTCCGGCTACTGCTTCGCCGGCAACGCCGCGATGCTCGGCTGCTGCGACGTGATCATTGCCACCAAGAATGCGTCGATCGGCATGGGCGGCCCTGCGATGATCGAAGGCGGCGGCCTCGGCGTCTATCATCCGGCGGAAGTCGGCCCGGTGTCGTTCCAGTCGCCGAACGGCGTGATCGACATCCTCGTCGAGGACGAAGCTGAAGCAACAACTGCCGCGCAAAGATACCTGTCGTATTTTCAGGGCGCGGTTGCGAACTGGAAGGCGCCGGACCAGCGGCTGCTGCGGCGCGCGATCCCGGAAAATCGTTTGCGCGTCTATGATATCAGGACCGTAATCGATCTTCTGGCGGACGAAGGCTCGGTACTCGAAATCCGCCGCGATTTTGGCGTCGGCATGATCACGGCGTTTATCCGTATCGAGGGAAAACCGTTCGGGCTGATCGCCAACAACCCAAAGCATCTCGGCGGCGCGATCGATGCTCCCGCCGGCGACAAGGCCGCGCGCTTCCTGCAGCTGTGCGACGCCTTCGATATCCCCATCGTGTCATTGTGCGATACGCCGGGCTTCATGGTCGGCCCCGAGGCGGAAAAGACCGCGATCGTGCGCCATGTTGCGCGGATGTTCGTCACCGGCGCCAGTCTCACCGTGCCGCTGTTCGGCATCGTACTGCGCAAGGGCTATGGCCTCGGCGCGCAGTCGATGATCGGCGGCGGCTTTCACGCGTCTCTGTTCACGGTGGCCTGGCCGACCGGCGAGTTCGGCGGCATGGGACTCGAAGGCTATGTCCGGCTAGGCTTCCGCAAGGAGATGGAAGCGATCGCCGATCCGGTCGAGCGCGAAAATTATTACAAGGCCAAGGTTGCCGAGCTCTACGCCAACGGCAAGGCGGTCTCGATCGCCTCGGTGCTGGAGATCGATGAGGTGATTGATCCCGCTGATACACGGCACTGGATCATGGCGGGGCTGCGATCGGTGCCGAAGCCGGAGCCACGCAGCGGCCGCAAGCGGCCGTGCATCGATGCGTGGTAGCGAGCTCTCAACCCCGTCATCCTGAGGTGCGAGCGGAGCGAGCCTCGAAGGATGAATTGGCCACGGCCGGGCCGTCGCCCTTCGAGGCGCGCAAGAGCGCGCACCTCAGGGTGACGGATTACACGTTTTACCCCAACCGCAACTCCTCATATCCCTTCGCCGCGACCTCGTCGCATCTGGCACGATACGCCGGGGCGCTGCCGCTGTAGCGGGCGATGATGCGGGTCTGCTTGCCTTCGACGTTGGAGTTGATTCCGGTCATCCAGGAATTGACCTCGTTGGACAATAGCCCGACGCCGAGCGCCTTGACGTGGTCGGTCCATGATTCCACACCGGCGGTGGTCGCTTCCAGCCGGGTTAAATTCTTGTCCCGCGCAAAGCGCATCAGACCGGTGACCCAGTCGACGCTGTATTCGATGCTGCGCGGAATGTTGCCGAGCGCGGTATGTGGCCCCATCAGCATCAACATGTTCGGGAATTCGTGGACCATGATGCCGAGATAGGTCTGTGGCCCGCCTTTCCATTTTTCGATCAAGCGTGCGGCGCGTGCGCCGCGAAAATCGATCCGGTCAAAACTGCCGGTCAGGGCGTCGAAGCCGGTGGCATAGATGATGATGTCGAACTCAAAGTCCCGAGCGCTGGTCTTGATGCCCGTGGGCGTGATTTTCTCGATCGGGGTCTCCGTGATGTCGATCAACTCGACATTGTCCTGATTGTAGACCTCGTAATAGAAGGTTTCGAGCGGCAACCGGCGCGTGCCGAATCCGTGATTTTTCGGGATCAGTTTCTCCGCGATCGCGGGATCGTTCACCCGCTCGCGGATTTTCCGCGCGACGAAATCGCTGATCGTGGCATTCGCCTTGCGGTCGATCAGGATATCGCGAAAGTTGCCCTGCCAGATCCCAAAACCGCGTTCGCCGTAGAGCTTTTCGTAAAACGCCTCGCGCTCTTCGTCGGACACCTCGAACGCACCACGCGGGTCCGGGGTATGCAGGAAACAGGCAAAGGTTTCCTGGCAGCGGGCGAACATCTCGGGATAGCCGGCCTTGATCTTCGCCTGCATCGCTGCATCGATCTTGCCGTTGTGCAGCGGCGCGCACCAGTTTGGTGTGCGCTGGAATACGGTGAGATGGCCGACGTCCTTGGCGATGGTCTGGATGGTCTGCACGCCGGTGGCGCCGGTGCCGATCACGGCGACGCGCTTGCCTTTAAAGTTCACCGGCTCATGCGGCCAGCGCGCGGTGTGGAAGGATTCGCCCTTGAAACTGTCGCGCCCCTCGATACGCGGCAGCGTCGGCGTCGACAATGGCCCAATCGCGGTGATCAGGAAGCGGCTGCGGAACCGGCTGCCGTCTTCCAGCGCGATGGTCCAGCTTCGGCTATCCTCGTCGTAATGCGCCGCCGTGACCCGGCTCTTGAACTGGATATCGCGGCGTAGATCGAATTTGTCGGCGACATGGTTGAGATAGCGCAACGTTTCCGGCTGGCCGGCAAAGTGCTCGGACCAGTCCCATTCCGCCAAGAGTTCCTTCGAGAACGAGTAGCCGTAGGAATAGCTTTCCGAATCGAACCGCGCGCCGGGATAGCGGTTCCAGTACCAGGTGCCGCCGACATTGGTGCCGGCCTCGAGCACGCGCACCCGCAAGCCCAGTTCGCGCAGGCGATAGAGCTGGTACAGGCCCGACATGCCGGCGCCGATGATGATGGTGTCGTAATCCAGATCGGCGCCTGAATCTGTCGCACTGTCGGTTTGGCGCGAAGCGGCCACGTGGCGGATCTCCAAGGCTTGTTTGACTAAGAAGGCTTATTGGTTCCGCCAAGGCTAGCCGGTCTTGCGTCCGCGAACAAATCTCCGAGAGCGCATCTGCCATCGCGAATTGGCTGGGAGTTCCCGGCTTTGCCATCGGCTTGCAGATACACGTCCAGAGGTATAAAATATTGTCTGTGTCAACCTATGATATAGGAGCGCTGGCATGGCATATGCGCAATCGGCCGCGACGCTGCTCACCGGAAAATGGACCTATCGCAGCTTTCTCAACGATCCCACCGAGGTTACCAGCGACCCGAGCAAGGCCGCCGAAAAATTGCTCGGGCTGTTGTTCGCCGAGGCCGTGTTCACGTTCGAAATTCCGACGCCAACGACCCTGAAAGGCGCGATCGATTGGCCCGGGGGCGGCCTCAATCTGCATGGAACGGTGCAGGACGACGGCGGCGCGCCGGCGGTGGCCATCACCGGGACCGGCCGGCCGCATACCGACACCGCCCACTGGGAGTATGATTATCACGGCCAGCTTGCTCACCATTGGCCAAACGGCGTCAACCAGCAGCCGGCGATCGTCGGTAATGTGATCCGCGCCAAGCCGCACAATGGTGCGCCCGCCGGTGTTGTGGCGTCGTTCATCGCGGTCAAGCAGACCTGATAGTTCGCAACGCGGAAAGACCGCGCTGGCGCGGCATGTGATCTGCGTTGGCTCGCCTTTACTCAGTACCCGATTTGGCTATCGTCGGTGTTCCCTTCGGTTGGCTTGGGCCGGCCGGGAGAAACCGATCGCCCCTCAAGCGGCGACGGAGCAAGCGGGAGCGGAGCGATGGCCCAGGCGCTAGAGCGCAGGCTGACCTCGATCGACGTCAGCGATCCCATTCTGTATCAGGACGACAGCTGGCGGCCGCTGTTCGCGCAACTGCGCCGCGACGATCCCGTGCATTATTGCGAAGCCTCGGCCTTCGGGCCCTATTGGTCGGTGACGCGCTACGACGACATTTTGGCGGTCGAACTCGATCACGAGAATTATTCGTCGAGTTCGGAACTCGGCGGCATTCAGGTCACTGATCAGCCGAAGGGGCAGGAATACGCCAACTTCATCCGGATGGACCCGCCCGGCCACACCGCACATCGCCGCACGGTGGCGCCGATCGTGGCGCCATCCAACATCGCCAATCTCGAATCGCTGATCCGAAAACGCACTTCCGACGTGCTCGACGCGCTGCCGCGCCACGAGACCTTTGATTGGGTCGCGCGAGTCTCGACCGAATTGACAAATATGATGCTGGCAACCCTGTTCGATTTCCCCTGGGAGGACCGCGAAAGGCTGACCTGGTGGTCCGATGTCGCCATCGCCAATATCGAGGCGCCGGATGCCGTCGTGCACTCGATGGAGGAGCGCAACGCCGAACTCGGCAAGATGGGCGAATATTTCCGGAAATTATGGGATGCCCGCGCCAGCGCGGCACCGACCTTCGACCTGATCTCGATGCTGGCGCATTCGGAAGCGACACGTAACCTGCAAGCGCGCGAGTTCATCGGCACGATCGCGCTTTTGATCGTCGGCGGCAACGACACTACGCGCAACTCCATGACCGGCGGCCTGATGGCGCTGGTCGAAAATCCCGAACAGTTCGAACTGGTGCGCAGCAAGCGCGAATTGATCCCGAGCCTGGTCTCCGAAACCATCCGCTACCAGACGCCGGTACTGCACATGCGCCGCACCGCGCGCAACGACGTCGAATTGGCCGGCCGCCGCATCGCCAAGGGCGACAAGGTGGTGATGTGGTACATTTCCGGCAATCGCGACGAAGACAAGATCGAGCGTGCCGACCAATTCATTGTCGATCGCCCCAAACCAAGGCAGCATCTTTCATTCGGCGCCGGCATCCACCGCTGCGTCGGCGACCGGCTGGCCGAACAGCAAATCCGCATTCTCTGGGAGGAAATATTGCAACGGGATCTCAGGTTCGAAATGATGGGGCCGCCGCAGCGGCTTTATTCGAATTTCATACGCGGCATTCGCTCGCTGCCGGTGAGGATTGTGAATTAAACCGTCATTGCGAGCGAAGCGAAGCAATCCATCTCGCGGCAGAGAAAGTATGGATTGCTTCGTCGCTTCGCTCCTCGCAATGACGTAAGAAAAAGAGAAACTTAAGGAACTGGAATGAACGATCCCGTTGACGTCCTGATCATTGGCGCCGGTGCTTCCGGCGCGGCGGTGGCCTGGAGCCTGGCCGACACCAAGATGCATATCCTCTGCCTCGACCAGGGCGGCTGGATGAATTCTTCCGAATATCCGAGCCATGGCCGCGACTGGGAGGCGCGCTTCTTTGGCGATTATTCGCCGAGTCCCAACATTCGTGCCCGCCCCGAGGACTACCCGATCAACGAGGACAATTCGCCGATCAAGGTGGTGAATTTCAACGGCGTCGGCGGCTCCACCGTGATGTACACCGCGCATTGGCCGCGGATGCATCCGTCCGACTTCAAGGTCCGGACGCTCGACGGCGTCGCCGACGACTGGCCGATCGACTACGACGCGCTGACGCCGTTCTTTGAAGAGAACGACCGCATGATGGGCGTCTCCGGCCTGTCCGGCGATCCGCGTTCGCCGCTGACCCGGCCACCGATGCCGCCGCAACCGCTCGGCCGCTCCGGCGCCATCATCGGCAAGGCCATGAACAAGCTCGGCTGGCATTGGTGGCCGTCGGATACGACGGTCGCCACGATGGACTATGAGGGGCGGGCACGCTGCATCAATCTCGGCCATTGCACGCCAGCCTGCGCGCAAGGCGCCAAGGCCTCGACCGACATCACCTATTGGCCGGCCGCCCTTCGCGCCGGCGTCGAGTTGCGGACGCATTGCCGGGTGCGCGAGATCACGACCAACGACGACGGCATGGCCTCCGGCGTGATCTATTACGACAAGGACGGTGTCGAGCAGTTCCAGGCTGCCGAAGTCGTCATCATCGCCTGCAACGGCGTCGGCACGCCGCGGCTGTTGCTGAACTCGAAGTCCAGCCGGTTTCCGGACGGGCTTGCCAATTCCAGCGGACAAGTCGGCAAGAACCTGATGTTCCACCCCTATGGGCAGGTCTACGGTTTTGTCGAGGCGCCGACCGACAGCAACCGCGCGCCGCCGACCTGCCTGTGGAGCAAGCAGTTTTACGACACCGATCCGTCCCGCGATTTCGTGCGCGGCTATGGCATTCAGTTCGGCCGCGGCACCGGGCCCGTGATGGAAGCCGTCGCGAGCGAGGCCAAGGGCATTTTGCCATGGGGCGCGGATCACCATCGGGTGTTCCGCAAGCTCAACGGTCATCGGATTGCCGCCTCCGTGATCTGCGAGGATCTGCCGGAGGCGCACAACCGCGTCACGCTGGATCCGGTCCTGAAAGACAGCCACGGTATCCCGGCGCCGCGGGTCGATTACACCATCAGCGAAAATACCGCGAAAATGATGGAGCACGGTATCGCGCGGGCCAGGGAAATCCTCACCGCCGCCGGCGCCACCGACATCTGCGTCAACAACCCGATCCTGTATGGCGGCTGGCATCTGCTCGGCACCGCGCGCATGGGCACCGACCCTGCGCGTTCGGTCGTCAACGAATGGGGCCGCTCGCACGATGTCAAGAACCTGTTCATCGTCGACGGCAGCCTGTTCGTGACGTCAGGCGGCGTCAATCCGACCTCCACCATCCAGGCCATCGCGCTCTACATCGCCGATCAGATGAAGCAGCGCCTCGCCAATTTGTTCGATTGAGGAAGTGATGTCCGAAGAGAACGCACTCAGCTCAGCCCAGCGCGATGATTTGCGCACCGTCGCCGCCATGATCATTCCGGCGAGCACGGAATATGCGGTGCCTGGCGCGGACGATGCGGCGATCCAGGCCGACATCCTCAAGACGATGGGCCGCGATACCGAAGCCGTCCGTGCGGCGCTCGATCATCTCGCGCGCCTCGCCGGCAAGCCGCTGGCCGAACTCGATTCCGACGCGGCGCGATGCGGTGGCAAAGGAGTTCCGCGCCTCGGGCGGGCCCGCGGCCGCGACACTCGTCCGCGTCGTGTTGCAATGCTACTACCGCGACGACCGCGTGCTGCGCTCGCTCGGGCTGGAGCTCCGTGCGCCGTTCCCGTTAGGCTACGAGCTGGAGCAGGGCGACTGGTCGCTGCTCGATCCGGTCAAGGCGATGTCGCCGTCGTTGCGGCGGGCGCAATAGCGGGCAGGGCAGCCTTGCGGCCAGGGTGCGGCTCTTGCGGGAGCGAAATCCGGCTACCATCTGATGAGGCCAAAGGATTTTGGCCATGCTGGATTTTACCGCTGATATCGCTGATGACGGGCTGTCATCGGGAGCGAACGAACACACACAAGTGAACGATCAGGCGCTGCTGGACGCCTATTCCAACGCCGTGATCGGCGTGACCGAGCGCGTCGGGCCGGCCGTGGTGCGGGTCGAGACCGGGCCCAAGGTTCGGACCGCGCGCGAGCGCGGCGGGCTCGGTTCCGGCATCGTGATCTCGCCGGATGGCCTGGTGCTGACCAACAGCCATGTCGTCGGCTCCTCGAAGGAAATCAGGCTGCGCGATACCGAGGGCTTTGTCACCGACGCCCATGTGCTCGGCGTCGATCCCGACACCGATCTCGCGCTGCTGCGCGCTGACGGCGCCCGCGATTTACCCTACGCCTCGCTCGGCAATTCAAAAAGCCTGCGCCGTGGCCAGCTGGTGGTCGCGATCGGAAACCCTCTCGGCTTCGAATTCGACGGTCACCGCCGGCGTGGTGTCGGCGCTCGGACGTTCGATCCGCTCGGTAAGCGGCCGGACCATCGAGGACGTGATCCAGACCGACGCCGCGCTCAATCCCGGTAATTCCGGCGGGCCGCTGGTGTCATCGAGCGCGGAGGTAATCGGCATCAACACCGCGATCATCAACGGCGCGCAGGGCATCTGTTTTGCGGTCGCCAGCAACACCGCGCAATTCGTGCTGTCCGAGATCATCCGTCACGGCTACGTCCGGCGCGCCTATATCGGCGTATCCGGCCAGACCGCGCCGATCCCGCGGCGGCATGCGGTAGTCGCCGGCGTCGATAACAAGATGGGCGCGTTATTGGCGCAGATCGAGCCGGACGGTCCGGCGGCGCAGGCAGGATTATTGCCCGGCGATGTCGTGATCAAGCTCGACGGCGTCGAGATCAACGGCGTCGACGATCTGATCCGCGCGCTCGACCGCGACCGCATCGATCGCAAGCTCGCCATGGACGTGCTGCGCATGGGCCGGCTGCGTGCGGTGGATATCCATCCGGTCGAGCGCAAGCCCGCGGCAAGGCAGTAGCGGCGCACTCTATCTCCTCATGGTGAGGAGGCGCGCAGCGCCGTCTCGAACCATGCGGCCCGGCCAGTGGCCTGCATCCTTCGAGACGCGCGCAAGTGCGCGCTCCTCAGGATGAGGGTAAAAGGGTTGAACTACTGCCGCAACGCCGCCAGCAACTCGTCCGGCGCTTCCACCATCATCATGTGGCCGGCGCCCGGCAGCACCACAACGCGCGCGTTCGGCGTTGCCGCCGCCAGCACCTTGCCTGATTTCGCGGGCGTCATCATGTCGCGCTCACCGAGGATGAAGGTCGCGGGCACTTTCACCGCTGCCGCCGCCGCCAGCGCATTCTGGTAGGCGTTGCAGGCGTTGAGATCGTTGTACAGCACGCCCGGACGGGACTGCTGCAGCACGCGTTGCGCGCCCTGATGCATCCATAGTCCCGGGGCGAGGCTGCTGCCGAGTTCGGCCTTGAAGCCGAGGCCCCAGATCGAGACCATGTCGAACGCATCGGGGCTGTTGGCTTCCGCGGCCTTGAGCAGATCAGGGCCGACGGTCATTGCCGCAGCGGTGCCGATCAGGCTGAGGCCGGACACCTTGTCCGGATGCCGCGCCGAGGTTTCCAGCGCGATCAGCGAACCCATGGAATGCCCGATCAGCTTTGCCTTGGGCGCGCCGGCCGCGTCGATCAGCGCGGCGGTCCAGTCCGCCATATCAGCAATCGTCGGCAGCGGCTTGCCGGCAGAACGGCCGTGGCCGGGCAAGTCGGGCGCCAGCACGGAATAACCGTGATGGGCGAACCAGCGGCTGTGCAGCGCCCAGGTCGAATGATCAAAACCCGCGCCGTGCAGCATCACGACTGCCGGCAGCGACGGATCGAACGGACGGCCGCCGGTGGCAATGAACGTATCAACACCTTTCACGGACAATTGCATGGCTCAAACCTTTTGCGATGCGCGAAGCGCCTGGCCGAGATCGTCGATGATATCGCTGGCCGCCTCGATGCCGACCGACAGCCGTACCAGTTCCTCGCCGATCCCGGCCGTCTTGAGTTGCTCCGCGTCCATCTGCTGATGCGTGGTGCTGGCCGGATGAATGACCAGCGTCTTGGCATCGCCGACATTGGCGAGGTGGCTGACCATGCGCAGCGACTCGATGAATTTCTTGCCCGCGGGACGGCCGCCCTTGATGCCGAAACTGACGATCGAACCGGCGCCGCGCGGCAGCAGCTTCTTTGCGAGCTGATGGTCGGGGTGATCTTCCAGCGCCGGATGCAGCACCCACTCGACCGCCTTGTTGGACTTGAGGAATTCCAGCACCGCGAGCGTGTTGGTCATGTGGCGTTCCATGCGGACGCCGAGCGTCTCGACGCCCTGCAACAGCTGGAACGCATTGGTCGGCGACAGGCACGCGCCGAAATCGCGCAGGCCTTCGGTACGGGCGCGCATGATGAAGGCGGCCTGGCCGAACTGCTCGTCGAAGACGATGCCGTGATAGCCGGCATAGGGTTCGGTAAGCTCGGGGAATTTGCCGGACGCATGCCAGTCGAACCGGCCGCCATCGACGACGACACCGCCGATCGCGATGCCATGGCCGCCGATCCATTTGGTCGCGGAGTTCATCACGATGTCGGCGCCGAGCTCGATCGGCCGGCTCAGGAACGGCGTCGCAAAGGTGTTGTCGATCAGCAGCGGAATTTTGGCGTCGTGGGCGATTTGCGCGACCGCCGGAATATCCAGCACTTCGAGCCCGGGATTGCCGATGGTCTCGCCGATCACCAGCCGCGTGTTCGGCTTGATCGCGGCGCGGAACTCGTCCAGCGCACGCGGCTTGACGAAAGTCGTCGTGATGCCGAAGCGCGGCAGCGTGTGCGCCAGCAGATTGATGGTGCCGCCATAGAGCGAGGAGGAGGCGACGATGTGATCGCCGGCGTTCAGCAGCGTGGCGATGGCCAGATGAAGTGCTGCCATGCCGCTCGCAGTGCAGATCGCGCCGACGCCGGCTTCGAGTGCTGCGAGCCGCTCTTCGAGCACGGCGGTCGTCGGATTGGAAATCCGCGTGTAGATGTGGCCGGCGCGTTCGAGGTTGAACAGCGCCGCGGCGTGGTCGGAATCCTGGAACACGTAGGACGTGGTCTGATAGATCGGCACCGCGCGGGCGCCGGTGACGGGATCCGGACGCTGGCCGGCATGCAGGCTCAGGGTTTCAAAGGCAGGCGGTTTTGGTGCGGGCATGCGGGCCTCGTCAGGTCGTGAGACAGTCAGGGATTATGTTGTGCGGTATCAGACGTGCACGGCGGCGCGGACGCGGCCGACATTTCCGAACACGCGCAGATAACGCTCGACTTCGGACGGCGAGCCGGTGGCTTTTTCCGGATTGTCCGACAGTTTTACCGCCGGCCGTCCGTCGACCGACGTCACCTTGCAGACGATCGAGATCGGATCGAGATCGGCCGATCCGTCCGGCGCGCAGCCGACGAAGTCATTGGTGAGGTTGGTGCCCCAGCCAAAACTGACGCGGACGCGGCCGGAAAAATGCCGATAGGTCTCCTCGATCGAGCCGACATCCATGCCGTCGGAAAACACCAGCAGCTTCTCCCTGGGGTCGCGGCCTTTCTGCTTCCACCATGTGATGATGTCTTCGCCGGCCGCGATCGGCGGCGCGCTGTCGGGACGAAAACCGGTCCAGTCCGCGACCCAGTCCGGCGCGTCGCGCAAAAATGGCTTGGTGCCGAAGGCGTCGGGCAGCGCAATCAGAAGATTGCCGCCATAGGTGTGGCGCCATTGATCGAGGATGCGATAGGGCGCCCAGCGCAGTTCGGTGTCGTCATTGGCGAGCGCTGCCGCCACCATCGGCAATTCATGCGCATTGGTGCCGATCGCTTCGAGATCATTGTCCATCGCCAGCAGCACGTTGGAGGTGCCGGTGAAGGACGAGCCGAGGCCTTCCTTGACCGCTTCGACGCACCAGCGCTGCCACAGGAAACCGTGGCGGCGGCGGGTGCCGAAATCCGACAGCCGCAAGCCTTCGAGCTTGCGCAAGCGCTCGACCTTGGACCAGAGCTTTGCCTTGGCGCGGGCATAGAGCACGTCGAGGGCAAATCGCCCCTGGCCCTTCATCGCCTGGCGCGAGCGCAGCTCGTTCAGGATCGCGAGCGCGGGGATTTCCCACATCGTGGTGTGGGTCCACGGTCCGTGGAAATGCAGCTCATACTGGCCGTCGACCTTGCGCAGCTCGTATTCGGGCAGGCGGAAATTGGCGAGCCAGTCGATGAAGGCGGGCGAGAACATCTGGGTCTTGCCGTAGAACGTATTACCGGCGAGCCAGATCAGTTCCTTCTTGGAAAAGCGGATCGAGCGGGCATGGTCGAGCTGGGCGCGCAACTCGCCCTCGTCGATGATTTCGGCCAGCCGCACATGCCGGCTGCGGTTGATCACCGAAAAGGTCACCTGCTGATCCGGGTAAAACTCCAGGATCATCTGTTGCATCAGCAACTTGTAGAAATCGGTATCGAGCAGGCTGCGCACGATCGGATCGAGCCGCCAGCCATGGTTGTAGGTCCGGGATGCGATATCTGTCACTGCCATGACGGAACTCTAGCGTGCCGGGGGCGGGCCAACCAGTGGGTTTTGCCGGCAGCATGGCTGCTCAGCGGGCGTTTTGCTGCCGGATACGCCCAATGGTTGCGTCAATATCGGTCCATCCGGGCTTATCCGGGGCAAATTGCCGCCGCAGATAGGAGGCGAGTTCGGCGACCTGGCCGTCGGTAAAACTGTCCCGGAAGGCCGGCATATAGCCGAGGTCGCTCGATACCGGGGCGGCGATGCCGTGCAGGATCACCTGGATCAGATTGTCGGGGCTCGCGCTGTGCAGATTGCTGTTCAGCGCCAGCGACGGCCGGCTGCCGAACAAAGGCGCGCCGCCGACCTCGTGGCAGACCGCGCAGGCGCCCTGATAGAGCCGGGCGCCGACGCTGGATGCCGCGGATATTCTGGTGCTGGTGGCCGCTTCGAGTTTGGCGGCAAGCGCATCCTGCGCCGGCCGGTCGATCGCCTTGTCGTTAAATGATGCGAGATAGACCGCCATGGCGCGGATGTCCTGGTCGGGGAGTGCTGCCAATTCCTTCACGACCGGCGCCATCGGTCCGGCCGCGACGCCGTGCAGGCGGGATTCGCCGGTGCGCAAATAAGCGAACAGTTCGTCCTCGCTCCAGGGGATCGGCGCCTGCGACAGCGACGTCAGCGCCGGCGCTTCCCAGCCTTCGGCAAAACCGCCGGCGAGATAGGCGCTTTGCCGTTCCGCGCCCAGCGCATTGCGCGGCGAATGGCAGGCGCTGCAATGGCCGAGGCCTTCGACCAGATAGGCGCCGCGATTCCAGATCTCCGATTTGGTCGCGTCGGCCTGGAACGGTTTTGGCGCATGGAACAGCGCGTTCCATCCCGCCAGCAGCGGACGCAGGTTGAACGGAAACGCCAGCGCGTTGGTCTTGTTCTCGGCGCGCACCGGCGATTGCGCCATCAGGTAGGCATAGAGCGCCTGCATGTCGGCGTCGGTGGTTTTCGCGAAATGCGTATAGGGGAATGCCGGGTAGAGATGCTTTCCGTCGCGATGGATGCCTTCGCGCATCGCGCGCTCGAAGGCGGGATAGGACCAGGCGCCGATGCCGGTTTCGACGTCTGATGTGATGTTGGTGCTGTAGATGATGCCGAACGGGGTTTCGAGCGGCCGGCCGCCGGCATTGAGCACGCCATTGATGGCGGTGTGGCAGACCGCGCAGTCGCCGAGTGCGGCGAGTTGCTGGCCGCGGGCGATGGTTGCGGCCGAATAGACCGATGCATCCGGCCGCGCGATCGGCGCGATCGCGCGCCACGGCAGCACCGCCGCGCCGATGCCGACCACGGCCGCGCAGAGTGCCGCGGCTGTCGCCAGCACGCCGCGCCGGCCGGCAAACGGATTTTGCCATTTGTCCAGCACGGGCGTGGGCTGCGGCGCCGGCAAAGCTTCCGGCGCTACGGGCGCTTCGCCGTGCAATCCCCGCAAGATGCGTTCCGGCGTGAACGGCAATTCGCGAAACCGCACGCCGGTCGCGTCATAGATCGCATTGGCAATGGCGGCGGCGCTCGGCACCGAGGCGGATTCGCCGACGCCGAGCGGCGGCTGATCCTGCCGCGGCAGCATCAGCACGTCGATCTTGGGCACGTCGGGGAATTTGATGATGGGGTAGGCGCCCCATTCGCGCGCCGTCACCGACGCGCGGTCGAACGACACTTCCTCCATCAGCGCGCGGCTGGTCGACTGGATGACGTTGCCGTGGATCTGGTGCCGGACGCCGTCCGGATTGATCATCAGTCCGGAATCCTGGCCCGCGACGACGCGCGTCACGCTGACATCGCCGGTCGCCTTGTTGACCGCGACATCGGCGATCCACGCCGACCACGCCGCGCCATAGCCCGGAAACTTGCTGTGCACGTAGAGCGCATAGGCAAAGCCGCGCCCGCGCACGATATCGCCTTCGGCTTCTTTTTCCTGCCGCACCGGCCGCGGTTTCCACCCCGCGCGCTCGGCCACCGCATTGACCAGATCGACCGCGCGCGAATCCTTCAGATAGCGCAGGCGGTATTCGATCGGATCGACGCCGGCTTCAGTCGGCGAGTTCGTCGATATAGGATTCATGCGCAAAGGTATTCGGCAGCGCCGAGACGCCGCGAAACCAGGAGGCGCGCACGATCGGCGGCATGTCGTGCGCGACCACGCGCATGTGGTCGTAATCATAGGGCGGGATCGCGGTGCGGTCGCCCATCTCGAACACGGCGGGCTCGGGCGTGATCCGCCCGGTCAGCAGCAGCGCCAGCGTCGGCGCGCCGTTCGAGGGATAGCGCGTGGCAAAGTCATAGCCGGCGACGCTGCCGTCGGCGTTCAGTCCGCCATTGACGTCCATCAATTGCCCGGTGCCCTTCGGCTCCCAGGCGTGCTCCTGCTCGCGCGTCAATTGCACGCGGACCGGGACGGCCGACCGCGCGCGACAGCAGCAGCGCATCGGCGGTGACGTCGTCGGCGCAGTTGCGGCCATAGCAGCCGGCGGCTTCCATCCTGATGACGTCGATCTCGGCTTCCGGCCGTTCGATCAGCAGCGCGAGATCGACGCGCAGGATGTGCGGGTTTTGCGTGCCGGACCACACCCGGATCGCGCCGTCCTGATAATCGGCGACCGCGCAGGACGGGCCGATCGAGCCGTGCATCTGGTAGGGCCAGACGTAAGTCCGTTGCATCGGCTTGGCGGCGGATGCAATCGCGGCATCGACGTCGCCCTTGTCGATCAGTGTCCTTGGCGTCGATGGATTGGCGCGCAGCGCGGTGGCGAGTTCGCCGAGGTCGGGCAGGGTCGGCACCGGCTTCCAGCTGACTCTCGAGCTGCGCCGCCGCCTTGATCGCGTTCTCCTCGCGCTCGGCGACGACGCCGACGAAATCGCCGATCCTGACCACGGCGACCAGCCCCGGAATATCGCGCACCGACGCTTCATCGACCGCGATCAGGCTGGTGCCGACAAACGGACCCGCATCGATGCCGGCATAAGGCGGCCGCACCACGCGGCCGTGCAGCATGCCGGGCATGCGCATGTCGTGGACATAAACGAGTTCGCCGGTCGCCTTCGCCGGCAGGTCGACGCGCGGCACCGATTGCCCGACGATGCTGTAGGCGCTGACGTCCTTGACGGTGACATCGTCGGCGAGTTCAAGGCGGATGACTTCGCCCGATATCAATTCGCCATAGCTGACGCTGCGGTTGTCCTTGCCGCGGATCAGGCCGTCTTCGATCGTGAGATCATCGATCGGCACATCGAGCCGTTCAGCCGCGCGCGCGACCAAAAATTGCCGCGCCTGCGCCGCCGCCTTGCGCAACGGGACCGCCGTGATCTGGATGGTTTCGCTGGCGATGGTCGCGCCCTGGTTGGGCACGACAGCGGTATCGCCGAGCACCACCACCACGCGCGCAAAGGACACGTCGAGTTCTTCGGCGACGATCTGGCCGAGCGCGGTGCGGATGCCGGTGCCGAGATCGACATGGCCGTTATAGGCGTTCACCGAGCCGTCTGATGTGATCTTGATGAACGTCTCGAACGCGCCGGAGGCCGAGCGCTGAACAACCGACAGCGATCCCTGCGGGCGTTGTTGCGTCGAAGAATTGTCCGGTGTCACCATCAGTCGCGGGCCTCAAGGACAAGGCCGGCCGCCCGCATCGCCGCGCGCATGATCTCGATATGCGCGCCGCAGCGGCACAGATTGTAGCGCAGCGCTTCCATGATTTCGGACTCGGACGGATGCGCGTTGCGCGTCAGCAGCGCCTTGGTCGAGATGATCATGCCGTTGAGGCAATAGCCGCATTGCGCGGCCTGTTCGGCAATAAAAGCTTGCTGCACGGGATCGGGATGCGCGCGCGAGCCGAGGCCTTCGAGCGTCACAATGTCGCGCCCGGTGCAGCCCTCGATCGGGATCACGCAGGAACGCGCCGCTTCACCGTCGATCAGCACCGCGCAGGCGCCGCACTCGCCGAGCCCGCAGCCATATTTCGGTCCGTTCAGTGCGAGGTCGTTGCGCAGCACATAGAGCAACGCGGTGTCGGGCGCGGCATCGATATCGCAGGTTTTGCCGTTGACGGTCAGGCGCATCGTGCTCGGCGTCATGCTCCCCAAAACCCCGGTTGCGCTGCAAAATCCTGCGCGAAGGCGCTTGCGAAGATACCGTTCGTATACAAACGTGCAAGCGGCGCGTTCCGCGGCGTAGCGCCTTGCCCGCTTTATAAACAACGCGGGCAGGCAAATGCGGTTTTAGGCGGCAAACGCGGATTTTGGCATGCCGCGGCCGCTTGACAGGGTTTCCGTCCGCGCGCAAAATCATTCGTATACGAACAAAATGACCATGCCGCCGGAAAGCGGCTATGGTCGGCGCCTCCAAGCGAGCAGGCTTGTTCATGACGATCGATGCTGTGGCCGAAGCTGGCGACAAGATCCGCTGCGATGCCTGTCCGGTGATGTGCTACATCAAGCCGGGTGCGGCGGGCGCGTGCGATCGCTACGCCAACCACAATGGCGAGCTGGTGCGCGTCGATCCGCATATCGTGCTGGAGCGAACGGTGTCGCATGGCGGACGGCTGGTGCCGTTCCAGGCCGGCGGCGGCGATTGGGACGGCAAGCTCGTCCGCGAGCCCAACGTGTTCGTCACCGCGATCGGCGCCGGCACCACCTATCCCGATTACAAGCCGGCGCCCTTCATCGTGTCCTCGGAGATCGACGGCGTCGACATGGTCACGGTCGTGACCGAGGGCATTTTCAGTTATTGCGGCGTCAAGGTGAAGATCGACACCGATCGCCATCTCGGCCCCGAGACTGCGACCGTCCGCGTCCAGGGCGAGGCCGTCGGCCATGTCACGACCGGCGAATATGGTTCGCAGATGCTTTCGCTTGGCGGCGTGCATCATCTGACCGGCGGCTCCAAGAAGGAGGGCCGCGTCACCTGCGACGCGCTGATGGACCTCAGTAATTGCAAGCCGGTCGAGCTCACGATCGATGGCGGCGCCACCGTGGTGGTGCAGGCCGGCTATCCGCCGATCGTCAACGGCGTCGCGGAAGAGCGCATGCGGGTCGGCTGCGGCTCGGCCACCATCGGCATGTTCGCCAAGCAGTGGCATGGCAAGGTCGACGAGGTCGTGGTCGTCGACGACCACATCACCGGCGTTCTCAGTGAGCATCAGGCCGGCAAGCTGCTGGATATTCCCGATACCGGGATCAAGATGAAGGGGCGGCGCTCGACGCCCGGCCGTTATTTCCAGGTCGCCGAGCCCGGCACCGGCTGGGGCGGCACGAAAATCTCCGATCCGTTGTCGGTGCTCGGCCCGTTCAATCCGAAGGAAGCGCGGCCAGGTCTCACCATGCTGATGGTCTCGACGACCGGCGAGCACGCAGCCTATTACGTGCTCGACGAGGCGCTGAAGCCGGTCGAAACCGAGATGCCGCTCGATCTCAAACTCTCGGTCGAACGCATCCAGGAAAATTGCGAGCCGGCGCTGTGCACGGTGCTGTTCATGGGGGGCGCCGGCGGTTCGCTGCGCGCCGGCGTCACCGACAATCCGGTTCGGCTGACGCGCTCGGTCAAGGACGCGCTTACTAGAGTGACCAGCGGCGGCGCGCCTGTTTATGTCTGGCCCGGTGGCGGCATCACCTTCATGGTCGACGTCACGCAGATGCCGGTCGGCGCCTTCGGCTATGTGCCGACCCCGGCGCTGGTCGCGCCGATCGAGTTCACGCTAAAACTGTCGGATTATGCGGCGCTCGGCGGCCACATGGATTATGTCCGTCCGTTGGCGTCCCTCAAGGATAGTACCGAAGTCCGCCCGATGCCTTTCATCCCCGGGCAGCGCGCATGAAACGCCTCCCGCAGTCAGCGCTTCTTCCCGATGGCAAGCGGCTGCATTTGCAGGATGGTCCGATCGATCTGGTCATTGAGGCCAAAGGGGAGGCGGCGGAGGTTCGCGCCGCCTATGGCGCCGCGACACAGCGCTTTACCGGCCTGCTCGATCAACTCTGCGAGGAATTGACGACGCTGCGCCAGGCGGCCGATCCGGCGCGGTGTCTGCTGAAGGGCGTCGTCGCGCGCCGGATGCATGCCGCGGTCGCGCCTTTTGCCGCCGATCATTTTATTACGCCGATGGCCGCCGTGGCGGGTTCGGTTGCGGAAGAAATCCTTGGCGCGATGCGTAGCGCCGCCCGCCTTGAGCGCGCTTATGTCAACAATGGCGGCGACATCGCGTTGCATTTGACCGGCACCGAGCAATTCACCGTCGGCCTGATGGATCGGCCGGACCGTCACGGCCTGATGCGCACGATGGCTGTCGATGCCGACGATCCGATCCGGGGCATTGCCACCAGCGGCCGTCACGGCCGCAGTTTCTCGCTCGGCATTGCCGATGCTGTCACCGTACTGGCGCGAACGGCATCTCAGGCCGATGCCGCCGCCACCATCATCGCCAACGCTGTCGATCTGCCCGGTCATCCCGCGATCATCCGCTGCCCGGCCAATGAATTACAGCCCGACAGTGATCTCGGTGCGCGCCTGATCACCCGCGACGTCGGGCCATTGACTGAAAACGAGATCGAGGATGCATTGCGGGCAGGGGCGCGCACGGCGCAACAATTGCTTGTCTCGGGATTGATCGAAGGCGCGGCATTGCGCCTGCTGGGCGAAACCGTCCTGGTCGGATCAACTGGCGCGCCGCCGGCGTTGCAAGCCATTCACCGAAGCGCGATAGAGAATGCAGTTCATGTTTGATTGGGAACGAGGCCAATGAGCGCCATCATTCGCAAGATCGTCACCGTGGTCGAAGAGACCCATCTCGAGATGGGCAAGACCATCTCGCCGCCGACACGGCGCGCGGCGGCGATTGCCGTGATCGAAAATCCCTTTGCCGGCAGATATGTCGAAGACCTGTCGCCGCTGATCGCGATCGGCGAGGAACTCGGTGAGCTGCTGTCGAAGCGGGCGGTCGCCGCGCTCGGCATCGACGGCGCCAAGGCGCACAGCTATGGCAAGGCCGCAGCGGTCGGCGAAAACGGCGAGCTCGAACACGCCGCCGCGATCCTGCATCCCAAGATGGGTGCGCCGGTACGAAAGGTGCTGAGCAAGGGGGCGGCGCTGATTCCGTCGTCGAAGAAGCGCAGCGGTCCCGGCACCACGCTGGACATTCCGCTCGGCCACAAGGACGCAGCCTTCGTGCGCAGCCATTTCGACGGCATGGAAGTGCAGATCAACGACGCGCCGCGCGCCAACGAAATCATGGTCGCGGTCGCCGTCACCGATAGTGGCCGGCCGCTGCCGCGGGTCGGCGGTTTGACGGTCGCGGAAGTCAAGGGCGAAGACGGTTTGAGATAGTTTGTTGTTCAACATTGGAGGTTGGGTATGCGACGGAGTTATTGGCTAGGGGCGGGATTGGCGATTGCTGTTGCCGGCATGGCAAGCTCCGCCATGGCGCAAAGCGAGATCAAGATCGGCGAGATCAATAGCTATTCGCTGTTGCCCGCCTTCACCGAACCCTATCGCAAGGGCTGGCAGCTCGCGGTTGAGGAAGTCAACGCCGCCGGCGGCATCAACGGCAAGAAGCTGGTGGTCGTCTCCAAGGATGACGGCGGCAAGCCGGCGGATGCACAGACTGCGGCCAACGAGCTGGTGTCGAGCGAGAACGTCGCGATGCTGACCGGTACGTTCCTCTCCAACATCGGCCTTGCCGTTAGTGACTTCGCCAGCCAGAAGAAGGTGTTTTTCCTGGCGGCCGAGCCACTGTCCGACGCCATCACCTGGACCAAGGGCAACCGCTACACCTTCCGCTTGCGTCCTTCCAACTACATGCAGGCGGCGATGCTGGTGGAAGAAGCCGCCAAGCTGCCGGCCAAGCGCTGGGCCACGATTGCCCCGAACTATGAATACGGCCAGTCGGCGGTGACTGTGTTCAAGAAACTGATGTCGGAAAAGCGCCCTGATATTGTCTGGGTCGACGAGCAGTGGCCGCCGCTCGGGAAGATCGATGCAGGCCCTGTGGTGCAGGCGGTTGCCGCTGCCAATCCGGAGGCGATCCTCAACGTCATGTTCGGTGCTGATTTGGTGAAGCTGGTTCGCGAGGGCAACACCCGCGGCTTGTTCAAGGATCGCAAGGTCGTTGGTTTCCTCACCGGCGAGCCGGAATATCTCGATCCGCTGAAGGACGAAACACCGGAGGGCTGGATCGTCACCGGTTATCCCTGGTACTCGATCAAGACGCCCGAGCACGATGCATTCCTGAAGGCGTATCAAGCCAAGTACAATGACTATCCGCGGCTCGGCTCGATCGTCGGCTACCAGACCATCAAATCGGCGGCAGCGATCCTGGCCAAAGCCAACTCCACCGATCCGGAGAAGCTGATCGCCGCGGCCGAAGGGCTATCGATGCCGTCGCCGTTCGGCGAGATCACCTTCCGCAAGATCGATCACCAGTCGACGCTCGGGGCCTATGTCGGCAAGACCGCGCAAAAGGACGGCAAGGGCGTGATGGTCGATACGGTCTATCGCAAGGGCTCGGACTATCTGCCGAGCGACGCCGAAGTCGAAAAGCTTCGTCCGAAGGATTGAGCTTCTGAACTTCTCCCTCTCCCCGCTCTTCTCGGAGAGAGGGGTCTCTATCCGCAAGTCGCTTGCGTAGGGTGGGTTAGCCGAAGGCGTAACCCACCACTTTCTTGCGAGGAGCGGCGGGTTACGCGGAGTTTATCATCGGGCGCGCATTCGCGCGACCCGTTGGCTAACGCCCTACAGTATCGAGAACACACCGCCCATGGCCTTCTACTTCGTTCAGTTCCTGACCGGTCTTGCCAGCGCGGCGTCGCTGTTTCTGGTGGCCTCGGGCCTGTCGATCATCTTCGGCGTGACGCGGATCGTGAATTTCGCCCATGGCGCGTTCTACATGCTCGGCGCCTATGTCGCGTTCACGCTGACCGAGCGCTTCTCCGGCGCGTTCGGCTTCTGGGGCGGCATCGTGGTCGCGGCGCTGATCGTGGCGGCGGTCGGTGTGCTGGTCGAGATGGTGCTGCTGCGGCGGATCTATCACGCGCCGGAACTGTTCCAGTTGCTAGCCACCTTCGGCCTGACGTTAATGGTGCAGGATATCGTGGTGCTGATCTGGGGGCCGGACGATCTGCTCGGCCGCCGCGCGCCTGGCTTCAAGGGCGCGGTCGATTTCTTCGGCCAGAAGGTTCCAAGCTACGACCTGTTTCTGATCGCCCTGAGCCCGATCGTGCTCGGCGGGCTCTGGCTGTTGTTCCAGCGCACGCGCTGGGGCGTGCTGGTGCGCGCGGCGACGCAGGACCGCGACATGGTGGCGGCGCTCGGCGTCAATCAGAAATGGCTGTTTACCAGCGTGTTCGCGCTCGGCGTCTTTCTGGCCGCACTTGGCGGCGCGTTGCAGATCCCACGTGACGCCGTGCATCACGCGCTCGATTTGCGCATCATCGTCGACGTCTTCGTGGTGGTCGTGATCGGCGGGCTCGGCAGCATCATCGGCGCCTTCGTCGCCGCCGTGCTGGTGTCGGAACTGAACGCCTTCGGCATTCTCATCTTCCCAAAAATCTCCATCATCCTGGTGTTCCTGGTGATGGCGGTGGTTCTGATCGTGCGGCCATGGGGCTTGTTCGGCAAGCCGGAAGCCGCCGCCCGCCGTACGCCTGGATTGACGGTCAATCCGTGGCGGCCGCTCACTTCTGGTGAGCGTTGGCTGGCGCTGGCCGCGCTCGCGGTTGCGGCGATGCTGCCGCTGTTCGCTGGCAATTATGCGCTCACCGTCGGCTCCGAGATTGCGATCTTCGTGATCTTTGCCGTCAGCCTGCATTTCCTGATGTCGGTCGGCGGCCTCGCCTCGTTCGGCCATGCCGCCTATTTCGGGCTTGGTGCTTACGGTGTCGCCTTCCTCGCCAAGATGGCGGGGCTGCCGATGATCGTCTCGCTGCTGCTTGGGCCGCTGCTCGGCCTGCTCGGTGCCGCGGTATTCGGCTTCTTCGCCGTGCAATTGTCCGGTGTCTATTTCGCGATGCTCACACTGGCGTTCGCCCAGATCGTCTGGTCGATCGCGTTCCAATGGGTCGCGGTCACCGGCGGCGACAACGGCATTTTGGGCGTGTGGCCGGAGAAATGGGCGGCGGGCCCGGCGAGCTTCTACTGGCTGTCACTCGCCTTCGCCGCACTTGCGGTCGCGGTGCTGCGGATAATCGTGTTCTCGCCGTTCGGTTTTGCGCTGCGTGCCACGAGGGACTCGCCGCTGCGCAGCGAAGCCATCGGCATCAACGGCAAGCGCGTGCAATGGACCGCGTTCGTGATCGCCGGCACCGTTGCCGGATTTGCCGGCGCGCTGTTCGCCTATCTCAAGGGCAGCGTATTCCCCGACAGCCTCGGCATCTCGCTCTCGGTCGATGCGCTGGTCATGGTGCTGCTCGGCGGCGTCGAAACTGTCTCCGGCGCTGTCATCGGCGCCATCGTCTACAAGGCGCTCAACATCTGGCTGGTGAGCCAGACCGATCTGTCAAAACTCGTGCTCGGCGGCTTCATCGTGCTGATCGTGGTGGCATTTCCCAAGGGCATCGTCGGGGTGCTGGAAACGATCCGCAACCGCCGCCGGTCTTCCTCGTCGAAAGCGCCGCTCGTCACATCCCGGATCGAGACCGCCGAATGAGCATGGTCCCCACATTGCTATCGGTCCAAAACCTCAGCAAATCCTATGGCGGGGTTCACGCCGTGCGCGGTGTGTCATTCGAACTGCGCGCCGGCGAAATCCTGGCGCTGATCGGGCCCAATGGCGCGGGCAAAAGCACCTGCTTCGACATGCTCAACGGCCAGAACATTCCGGACAGCGGCCGCATCAATCTGCTTGGCCAGGATACCGCCGGCAAGAAGCCGCGCGCGATCTGGCGGCTCGGCGTCGGGCGAACCTTTCAGATTACTGCGACGTTTGCGACCATGACCGTGCGCGAGAACGTCCAGGTGGCACTCGTGTCGTATGGAAAGCAGCTGTTCAACCTGTTCGCTTCGACTGCGCAATACGCCCGCGACGAGGCCGGTCGGCTGCTCGACCTCGTCGGCATGGGCGCTTACGCGGAACGTCCGTGCGGCGAACTCGCCTATGGCGATCTCAAGCGGCTCGAGCTTGCGATTGCGCTCGCCAACCAGCCGAAGCTTTTGCTGATGGACGAGCCGACCGCCGGCATGGCGCCGCGCGAGCGTATCGAACTGATGCGGCTGACGGCCCAGATCGCCCGCGAACAGTCGATCGGCGTGCTCTTTACCGAGCACGACATGGACGTGGTGTTCGAGCATGCCGACCGCATCCTCGTGCTCAACCGCGGCAGCTTGATTGCGGAAGGCTCGCCCGAGCAGGTCCGCGGCAACCCGCAGGTCCGCGCCATCTATCTCGGCGAAGGGCTGGTCTATGACGCCCGCCACCGCGAGGGGGCCGGCGCATGAAGCTCTCGGTCAAGGATCTCAACAGCTATTACGGCCCGGCGCATATCCTGTTCGATATTGCACTCGAAGTCGGCGAGGGCGAGGTCGTCGCGCTGCTCGGCCGCAACGGCGCCGGAAAATCGACGACCTTCCGCTCCATCGTCGGTCTCGTACAGCAGCGTTCAGGCCGCATCCTGTTCGAGGGCAAGGACGTCTCCGCCGAGCCGACGCACGCGATCGTGCGCGGTGGGCTCGGCTACGTGCCGGAAGAGCGGCGCATTTTTACCGACCTGACAGTCGAGGAAAATCTCGAGGTCGGCCGGCAGCCGAAGCGGCCCAATGCGCCGTACTGGACTCGCGAAAAGCTGTTCACGCTGTTTCCGAATCTCGGTGAGATGCGTGGCCGTCCCGGCGGGCGCATGAGCGGCGGCGAGCAGCAGATGCTGACGATCGCGCGGACCTTGATGGGCAATCCGTCGCTGGTGCTGCTCGATGAGCCGTCGGAGGGATTGTCGCCAAAAATTGTCGAGCAGATGGTCGACGCCATTCTGGCGATGAAGAAGGAGGGCGTGAGCATCGTCGTCTCCGAGCAGAATCTGCATTTCGCGCGGCTGATTTCGGATCGCGCCTACATCATCGAGCGTGGCAAGATCTGTTACGGCGGCACCATGACCGAACTCGACGCGCGGCCGGATATCCGCGACGCACATCTGTCGTTGTAGACGATGGCCGACAAAGAGGGGCGGGGAGCGCAGATGGGCAGGAGTGTTTCGCCGAAACGAAGCGTAAAACCTTCGCGGCCGTCCTATATTCTCGACGAGCAGGTCGGCTTCATCCTGCGCCAGGTCTGGCAGCGCCACGCCACGATCTTCGCCCGCGAGATCGGCATCAATCTGACCTCGGCGCAATGGGCCGCCCTCGCCAAATTGAACGAGACCGGGCCGTGCTCGCAGAATTTGCTCGGGCGCCATACGGCAATGGATGTCGCGACCATCAAGGGCGTGATCGACCGCCTCACCGCGCGGGGGCTGACCGAAACCGGCCCGGATCCCGAGGACGGCCGTCGGTTGCTGGTCAGTCTCAGCCGCGCCGGCCAGCAACTCGTGGAAAAAGCCGCGCCGAACGCGCTGGCGATTACCAGGGAAACGCTGGCGCCGCTCGACGCAAAAGAGCGCGAGACGCTGATGGCGCTGTTGAACAGACTGCGGTGATTGTCTCGCAGCTTTGTAGGGTGGGCAAAGGCGCACTTGCGCCGTGCCCACCATCTATCCCTGCGTTAACTTGAATGGTGGGCACGCTTGCGCTTTGCCCACCCTACGCAGCGAAACTGCGGTGATTGTTCGCGGCTAGTCGAGGGAGGGGGAGCGTGCGATCCGGGAGAAAGATCAAACGAGGCCCGGAGTGCCTAGGAGTCCGGGCCTCGTGATCAAACAACCCCAAGACATCGGTGTGATGACCGAAGCCTTCCCCCAGCTGTTTGCGCGCTCCCTTATAGGCAATGTCGCTTGGTGTGCATAATCCGGAGGACTACGGTATTCCCTGATTATGATCGGTTCCGGGGAACCCAATGAATCCGGCAACAGAAAATCCCATTCGCCTCTCGCTCGCGCACCTGACGGTGCTTGATGCCGATCCGCTGACCCTCATCGACGCGGCAGCCGCCGGACGGTTTGACGCCGTGGGCTTGCGCATCGTCCCGCCGATGCCGACCGATCAGATCGTGCCCGTGATCGGAAATGCGCGGTTGATTGGCGAGATCGAGCAGCGGCTTGATGCCACCGGCGTCCGCATCCTCGATATCGAAGCGGTTTGGCTGATGCCTCACACCGACGTCACGGCGCTGAAGCCGGCGCTCGAACTTGGGGCCCGCCTCGGTGCAAGACACCTTCTCGTCGTCGGCAACGATCCTGACTGGGCCCGGCAGCGCGATAATTTTGCTGATCTATGCGACCTGGCGCAGGAGGTTGGTCTTGGCATTGCCCTCGAGCTCATGTCCTACGTCGAGCTGAGGACACTCTCCCAGGCGCGACAACTGCTCGACCAGGTCCGTCGGCCGAACGCGGGCCTGCTGATCGATGCCTTGCATTTCTATCGTTCGGGCGCCCACCCACGCGATCTTGCCGCAATCGATCCGGCTCTCTTTCCCTACATCCATCTTTGCGATGCCCATGCCGCGGCACCTGATGCGGCGGGGCTCAGAGCCGAGGGTCGCGGCGGACGATTTTATCCGGGCGAGGGCGAGCTTCCGCTAGCAGAGTTCCTGCGCGCATTTCCGGCTGACATTCCGATCGCGATTGAGGCTCCCTGTGCGCGATACGCAGGGCTTTCACCCCTTGAACGAGGCCGTATCTGTGGCGCCGCCGCGCGCGCCCTGCTGAATGGTGTACGCGATCAGTTGTCGCGTCCGCATCGTTGATCCCGGTGCGCAAAGTTCCCGACCACCGTGTTCTTACGGGTCGTAATTGGCAGGCGGCTTGCGACGTGTCTCTCAGCTGTTCGGCATCCAGGCCCTGGATGTGCCGAACCTGGACACCGGGAGCAAGCAAATGAACTTTCAACCTCGTTTTGAGACGATGCGCGACAGCGCGGTACGGGAGATCGCCGCACTCAGCAAGATACTGGCTGACCTTGTTCGCACCGTTCACCAGATCGAATCCGACATCGCAGCCGAAGAAGAGCGCGCCAGGGTTTCCGACCGCTCCGACGTCAAATATCCGGTGCTGGCGAGGACGCTGATCGAGCGGCGCAACAATCTGAAGGCGACGATTGCCGCCCTTGAAGCGCGTCACACCGAGCGGGCGCGGCACGAGCAGGTAGCCACCGCGGCCTGATCGCAACAAAACCGCCGACGGTCACGATCTGCGATCATTGCCATCCCTGGCAACGCTGAACAGATCGACGCCGCCAACTTGCCCGCCTTTCAGGGCGATTTCGATCCGCGCGTGTTCGCGGTCCGATGACGCGCGACAAAGCGGTGCACCCGAAGCCAGCGGGGCGATCGCAGTCAGGGCGTAGATGCCCATGGCCTGGAGGGCATGACCGGATGTGTCACCGCCGGCGACGATGGCCCGTTCGAGCTTTGCGGTTTGCAGGATCTGATCGAGCGCATGGCCGAGGCCTTCGCCGATCCGGTCGTTCACAATGGCGGTCGTTGCGCCGCTTGCCTTGATCGCGGCTCTGAGCGCGCCGATCGCCGGATCGTCCGGGCCGCTTGCGGTGATCAGCAGCGGATCGCGTCCGGCCGAAATCGCTGCAAGCCCAATTTCGGCGCCGCGAGCGATTTCCCTGGTCCATTCCGCTGCATCGACAGCGCGCGTGGCGTCCAGCCGCACGATGTCGAAGCCATGTTGTGCGGCATGGTCGATTTGCGCAGCGGTGACGGGCGAACACGAACCGGAGATGCAGGCGATCCGCTTGACGGCGGAGAGGGATCTGCTCGGAATACTGTCGGGGATCATGCCCGCCGATTGCCAATAGGCCACCAGCGCCTGCTCGACGCCCTGCGAGCCGACGGCGAACAGCCGATGTCCGCGCTGCGTCCAGATCAGGCGGCCGGCTTCCACCAGAGATGCCTGGTCGAGCACGTCGAGCGAGATGATCTCGGCGCCATCGGCGCGCGCGCTGGCGAGGGCTCGATCAGCACCGCCATTGGCCATCGTGACGAAGTCGACGAGCCCGATTTTTCGCGCGGTCTGGCGCGCGAGATGACGGCCCAGATCGGATTCGTCCATCGGCGTCACCGGATGGCGCGACATGGTCGGATGGCGGTCGAGGCGGTGGCCGATGCCGTTCGCAGTGGCGAACAGATGCCCGAACGCCTGATAGCGGCCCATCGCCGGCGATCCGACCAGCAGCGGATGCCACTCTCCGCCGAGACGCGGCACCGCGAGATCAATCGCCCGTCCGATCGAGCCGATATGCGGCGCGGAATCGAAGGTCGAGCAGACCTTGTAGTGAGCTATCGGTGCGCCGATGCCGGCGAGCACATCGAAGACGGCCGGAAGATTCCGCTCCATCCATGCGGGATCCCTGGAGCGCGCGACGCCGGCAATGCCGATACCGCGGAATTGTCCGGCGGCCGCAAGCCGTTCCGGTGTCGGCGGCTCCAGAAACAAGATGGTCGGCAGCCCGGCGAAGGTGAGGGCCTCCATCGCTGCGGACGAGCCGGTGTAATCGTCGCCGTAGAATGCGATCAGCGGACCGTTGGGAAGACGCGGGTCGCCGGTCATGACGCGCGCGGTGTCTTGCCTGACATCGCGTTGTCCCATGCCGTGCGCAAGTCGCGGACGCCGGCTGCGGGACCATCGGGATGGGCCAGAATGCCGCCACCGGCGGCAAAGATCAGATCGGTCGATCCCAGTTCGCGATAGGTCTGATCGGCCTGCGCGGCGGACTGGCCGGATGAAAACACCGGCATCGCGATGCACGGCCTGTGCTCGAACAGCGGCGTCAGGCTGGCCTTTGCGGATGTCACGACGCTGTCGTCAGGTCTCGCTGAATTTGTTGCCGATGCCGTTGACGTGCATGTGGTCGGCGCCGGCCAGCCGCCATATTTTCTGCCAGGCCGTAAACTCCCAGCCGAGTGCCGGATGACGGCTCAGGGCGCCCCAGCCGTTGCGGTGGGCATGGATCGGCAGCTGCGTATGGCGGCCGAGTTCGATCATGCCGACGAGGCCGACCGAGTTGATGCTCGCCATCACGCAGGTGCCGCCTTCGCGCCAGCACCAGATCGTGACGGCGGCGCATCTGGTCGAGTTCGCCGGTGAGGTTGAAGGCGACCATCACCTTCTTGCCGGTCCGTGCGGCGTGATCATTGACCGCGCGCATCACGGCCCGCACCCGCTCGTCGAACGGGCAGTAGGGGCCGTCCGACTGCAGTTCGTCGTCCTTGATGAAATCGATGCCGGCCTCGCACAGCGTGGCCACGAGGTTGGCCGTTTCGGTCGGACTGAGGCCGACACTCGGCTTGATGATGGTGCCGATCAGCGGCCGACCGCGCACGCCCGTGAGTTCCCGCGTTCCGGCGACGCCGAACTTCGGTCCGGCATAGGCGGCGGCGAAAGCCAGCGGCAGCCGCAGGTCGGTTAGCCGCAGCCCGGTGAGCTGACGCAATTCCCAGAGGTTGCCGGCGACGGCGGTGATGAGGTTCGGCAGCGAAGCGCCGATATTGTCGAGCGGCCACGACAGCGTCACGCGCGCGCGCCGCCACGGGCCATCGGGATTGATCGGCCGGGCCACCGGTAGCGACGGCGCCGATACCGCGTCGAGCAGCTCGATCCGCTCCACCCGGGCGGCGGCGCGCGCTTGCAGCTCCGGCGTTTCGCCGGGCACGGCGACGAACGTGCCGCTCGACTGTTCGCCCGCCATGGTTTCCGCGGCCATGCGCGGATCGACCGGCGTTTCGATCAGATAATCCGCTTCGATGCGAACGGACTGGTCATCAAGTGATCGCGTCTATGCCGGAGAAGCCTAGAGCTTGCTCAGATCGGGGAACGGGCGGACCGGATCGCTGCCGTCCCAGTCCTTGGCCGCCGCTCGGATCAGGTCGAACATCTTGCCCTTGGGTCCGGCGACCTCGGACAGTTCGATCACCGTTCCCGGATGATACTCGGTGTCGAAATAGACGAAGCGACCGCGCGCGCCGACTTCGCCGCTCATCACCGGCCTTGAAACCCTGCGGCTTCGAGCCGCGCCAGATCGGCGTCGTAATCTTCGGTCCAGTAGGCGACGTGCTGCAGGCCGGTATGGCCGGCTTGCAGGAAGTCGCGATACATCGACGGCGCATCGTTGCGGATCTGGATCAGCTCCATCTGCAACGGACCCGAATTGGCCAGCGCCACCGAATTGTGCGGCTCGATAGGCTTCGCCGCGGTAGCGGTAGTTCACGATCGGCACCCGCGGATTGTAGAACCACGGCCCGATGCCGAGCGTCGCGCTCCAGTAATCCATGGCCTTTTCGATGTCGTCGACGACATAGCCGGCCTGCCGGATTTCGCCAAAAAAGCGGCTCATGATGTATCGATTCCCGTGATCAGTTCAGAACTTGAGGAAGCCGATCGAGAGCCACGGCACGGCGGCGACGATGGCGAGGCCGACGAACAGCGCCGCGACATAGCCCCAGATGTGCTTGAGGCCTTCGTCGGGCGATATCTTGCTGATCGCGCAGGCGCCGTAGTAGCCGACGCCGAACGGCGGCGAGAACAGGCCGATGCCCATCGCGAAGATCACCACCATCGCGTAGTGCACCTCGTGCACGCCGGCCTGCTTGGCGATCGGGAACAGCAGCGGGCCGAACAGCACGATCGCCGGAATGCCCTCGAGCACGCTGCCGAGGATGACGAAGGCCACGATCGAGATCGCGAGGAAGCCGTAGGCGCCGCCGGGAATGGTCGCCATCGCCTTCGCCAGTTGCTGCGAGAAGCCGGATTGCGTCAGGCCCCAGGCCATCGCGGTGGCGCAGCCGACGATGAAGATGATGGCGCCGGTCAGCGAGGCGGTCTCGACCAGCATCGGCTTGCAGACGCCGCCAGGGAAACTGGCGATAGACCAAGAGGCCCATCAGCACGGCATAGACGATGCCGATGGTCGAGACTTCGGTCGCGGTGGCGACGCCTTCGACCACGGCGGTGCGGATCACGAACGGCAGCAGGATGGCGGGCAGCGCGATCACGGTCAGCTTGGCGATCTCGCGCTTCGAATAGCGCTGCACGTGGCTCAGATCCTCGTGCCGGTAGCGCCACCATACCACCACGCAGAGCGCTGCGCCGAGCACCAGCGCCGGCAGCAGGCCGCCGGTGAACAGCGCCGCAATCGAGACGCCGGTCACCGAACCGATGGTGATCAGCACGATGCTCGGCGGAATGGTTTCGGTCTGCGCGCCGGTGGCGGCAAGCAGCGCGACGAGGTCGCCGGGCTTGGCGCCGCGCCGCTGCATTTCCGGAAACAGCACCGGCGCGATCGCGGCCATGTCGGCGATCTTCGAGCCCGAGATGCCGGACACCAGATACATCGCGCCGATCAGCACGTAGGACAGTCCGCCCCGGACATGTCCGAGCAGGCTGGCCAGGAACTGGATCATGGCGCGCGGCCATGCCGGTCATCTCGATCAACGCGCCGAGGAAGATGAACAGCGGCACCGCCAGCAGGATCAGGTGCGACATGCCTTCGTCGAGGCGGCCGACCATCACCATCATCGGCGTGGTCGTCGTCAGCGCCAGATAGCCGAAGGTCGCCAGCGCAAAGGAGAAGGCGATCGGCACGCCGGCGAACACGTTGGCTGCGACCACGCCGACGAAGAAGATGATCAGGTTGTAGCGTGCCGAGCGGCGCAGGCATCGGCCCGGCAAGCCAGAACGCGCCGATCAGGACGGCGGCGGTGACAGAGCGCCGCAACGATCAGCGCGGGGCGGTGACGCTGCGCCAGCCGGAGCGCGGCCACGACGGCCATCAGCATCATGCCGACCGGGAATCGCCGCGGCGCGCCAGGCGTTGCTGATCTCCAGCGCCGGCGTGACGATGAAGCGCTCCTCGCTGCGCATAGTCGAAGGCGGCGATACAGGATCAGCAGCCAGGAACGCGAGCGGCGCCATCGCCGCCATCGCTTCGAGCAACGCGCGCGTCCGCGGGCTGACATGGCCGACGCAGCCCCGTCATCCGCATGTGCTCGCCGCGCCGCAGCGCGATCACGGCGCCCAGCATCGAGAGCCAGAGGAACAGGATCGACGCCAGTTCGTCCGACCAGACCAGCGGGCTGTGGAAGACGTAGCGCGCTGATGACGCCGGCGAGCAGGATGACGATCTCGAGCAGGACCAGGCCGGCGGTGGCGGTCTCGACAGCGGAGGCCGACCGCCGGCCGGTCGGCGGCGCAGGCGGCCATGATGCCGCGCGGCGGCAACAGGGGGACAGCGCCGACGGCGTGCCGTCCGCATTATCCGTCATCGGATGCTCGGCGACCGTCATCGCGCTCAGGCCAGCTTGCCGACCGCGCCTTCGAGCAGACCCCAGGCCTCGTCGCCGAAGCGGCTCCTTCCACTCGTCGTAGAAGCCGGCATCGCGCAGCTTGGCGCGGAAGCTGTCGGGGTCGGGCTGTTGAAGGTCAGGCCCTTGGCCTGCGAGGTCGGCCTGCACCGTTTCGTTGAAGGTCTTGATGTCTTCGCGCTGCTTCAGGCCGGCATCGTTGATCGCGTTGGCGACGATCGTCTTGAGGTCGGCGGGCAGGCGCTTCCCAGGCGCGGCCGTTGGCGATGAACCAGAAGCCGTCCCAGATGTGGTTGGTGAGCGAGCAGTACTTCTGCACCTCGTAGAGCTTGGCGACCTGGATGATCGGCAGCGGATTTTCCTGCGCGTCGACGATCCTTGGTCTGCAGCGCCGAATAGACCTCGCTGAACTGCAGGCTGGTCGGCGACGCGCCGACAGCGCCTTGAACATCGAGATGCTGAGCGGGCTCACCGGCACGCGGATCTTCAGGCCGTCCATGTCCTTGGCGCTCTCGATCGGCTTGTCGCCGCTGGTGATCTGGCGGAAGCCGTTGTCCCACATCTTCTCGAACGCGTAGAGGCCGACCTTCGCCATGCGCGGCGCGGACATGGGCGCCGAGCTCGCCGTCCATCGCCTTCCAGACCTGGTCGTAGTCGGCGAAGGCAAAGCCGACCGCGTTGATCGCGGCGACCGGCACCAGGGTCGCGACGACCAGCGCCGACGGCGTGAAGAAGTTGATGCCGCCGCTGCGCACCTGCGCCAGCATGTCGGTGTCGCCGCCGAGCTGGTTGTTCGGGAAGATCTTGATCTCGACGCGGCCGTTGGTCTCCTTGGCGATCGCGGTCGGCGGCTTCCTGCGCGCGGATGTTGAGCGGATGCGTCAGCGGCAGGTTGTTGCCGTACTTCAGCGAGAATCTCGGCGGCGCGCGCGACGCGCGGCATGGCGCCGACGAAGCCGGCGGCGGGCAGCGATCGACAAGGCTCGCAGGGCGCGCGACGGGTCACATTGGATCATGGTCTTCCTCCAACAGTTTTTGATGTTATTTGATGGCCTGTGTCGGCAATGTTGACGCGAAAAATACGGAGATGGCTAGGGTGTCAAACGCTAATGATTGATGGTTTTTGATGTATTCTAACACGCCGCAGGTTCTCGCGAGATGGATACACGAGCGCGCACCGCTTCCGCTTGAGCGCGCATCGTCGACGTGGCGCGCCGCGCCGGCGTCTCGACGGCGACCGTCGATCGCGTGCTCAACCAGCGGCCCGGCGTGCGCGCTACGACCGTGCAGCGGGTGCTCAAGGCCGCGTCCGAGCTCGGACTACATGCCCGCCGAGGACCTGCTGGCGGCGATGGCGCCGAAGCCGATGCGGCTGCTGTTCCTGCTGCCGGCCGGCACCAACCGCTTTCTCGTCGATGCTCGGACGACTGATCGCGCATTCCGAAGACCGGCTCGCGCCCTTCAACGTCCGTGCCAGGTCGACTCCATCGAAGAGCTTCAATCCCGAACTGCTGGCGCGAGCAGCTCTGGCAGCGTCGGGCGACAAGGTCGACGGCATCGCCTTCATGGCGCTCGAGCATCCGGCGGTGCGGGAAGCCGTCAACACGCTGGCCGAGCGCGGCGTGCCGACGGTGACGCTGATCTCGGACATCGCTCAATGCGCGCCGCGCCGCCTATGTCGGACTGGACAATCGCTCGGCCGGACGCACCGCCGGCTATCTGATCGCGCGCTTCATCGGGCCGCGGCCGGCCAAGGTCGCGATGATCGCGGGCAGCCTGAGCTACCGCGCCCACGAAGAGCGCGAGATGGGCTTTCTGCATCTGTTCGAGGAACTGTTTCCCGCCATCAAGGTCGTCGGCCTGCGCGAAGGCCACGACGACGCCGACCGGAATTATCGCCAGACCCGCATGCTGCTCGGCGCAGCATCCGGATCTTGCCGGGATCTACAACATCGGCGGCGGCGGCCGACGGCGTCGCCCGCGCGCTGAAGGAAATGGACCGCGCAGCGCGACGTCGTGTTCATCGGCCACGGCCTGACGCCGGATACGCGCAGCCTGCTGATCGACGGCACGATGGATGCCGTCATCACCCAGAATCCGCTGAACACGATGATGAGCTGCGTCGGCATCTTCAACAATCTGCGGGCCGGCCGAAGCGCCATGCACGGCATCGAGGCGCCGCGCAGCGAGATCATTTTTCGCGAAAATATTCCGGAACTCGGCAGCTGAGGCATGATGAGTTTAGGTTGAAACCATCCCAATGGGCTCCCTCTCGCGCTCCGGGGGAGGGCGGGATGGCGTTCACCCGTAGGTGCGCGCCCTTCGCGCGTCGAGGCTGAGAGCGGGCCTCGCTCGGCTCGCTCCCGCAGCGCGAGCGACAACGGCGAAGCCGTTACACCGATTAAATCCGGATCTCATCCAAACTCTCAGGGCATCTCATTCGAACGGCGCCGGACTTCGTCGTCCGCTCAAGCCCGCCGCTGTTTCTGCGCCATTTCCGCCGCAAGCAGGACCGCCGCGCGGCGGCGCCGATATTCGCAATTCCCTTTCCGGCGATGTCATAGGCGGTGCCGTGCGCCGGCGTGCAGATCGGAAACGGAAAACCGCCCAGCAGCGTGACGCCGCGATCAAAACCCATCAGCTTCATCGCGATCTGGCCCTGGTCGTGATACATCGTCAGCACCGCGTCGAACGCGCCGCTCTTGGCGCGCAGGAACACGGTGTCGGCGGGAAACGGGCCTTCGGACGCGATACCCTCGCGCTGGCCTGCGTCCACCGCGGGGCCGATCACGTCGATCTCTTCGCGGCCGAAATTGCCGCCATCGCCGGCATGCGGGTTGAGGCCGGCGACCGCGATGCGCGGACGCTCGAAGCCGGCGGTGCGCATCGAGGCATCCGTGAGCCTCAGCGCGCGCAGCATGCGTTCCCTGGTGATATGCGAGGCGACTTCCGCAAGCGGAATATGCGACGTGACGCGCGCGTTCCAGAGCCTGTCCAGCACGTTGAATTCGCTCGCCGGGCCTTCGAGCCCGACCACTTCGGCCGAAAAGCTGATCTCGTCGTCATAGACGGGATGCGCGAGCCGCATCGCCTTCTTGTTGAAGGGCGTGAAGCAGACGGCATCGGCGCGGCCGTCGCGCGCCAGCGTCAGCGCGTGACGATAATTGGCCAGCGCAAACCGGCCGCCTTCGGCGGTCGCGGTGCCCGGCGCGACCGACGCCGGATCGAGATGGCCGAGATCGATGAAAACCGGCGTCGCGCTGTTCGTTCGGCGAGGTCGGCATCGAGCGACGCCGATTGTCAGGTCAAGCTTGCACGCCGGCCACGCGTGCGCCGTCGTCGAGGACGCGGCGGTCGCCGATCACGACGATCCGGGCCGCGGCGACGATTTCATCGAGGGCGAGAAGCCTGGCCGTCAGTTCCGGGCTGATGCCGGCGGGATCGCCCATGGCCAGCGCAATGATCGGTCTCATAAGAATCTCCCGGGCCGTTCTCTGTGAATTTGTTCTGCTCGATCGTCATGGCTTCAGCCGCGACCGCGGCATCATTCTCACGATCGTTCGCCAGATCGAGCGGCAGCAGCAGCAGCGCCGCGCCAAGCAGGATCAGGGTCGTCACCAGCGGTATTGGCGAAGAATATTCCGAGCGAGCCCGTCGACATCAGCATCGACTGCCGGAACGCGTCCTCGGCCTTGTCGCCGATCACGATCGCGAGCACCAGCGGCGCCAGCGGATAATGCAGCTTCTTGAACAGATAGCCGAGCACGCCGAAGCCCATCATCATCATGACGTCGAGATAGGAGTTCGAGACCGAATAGGCGCCGACCGTGCAGATGATGACGATCAGCGGCGCGATGATGAAGAACGGAACGCGCATCAGGGCGGCGAAGATCGGCACGGTCAGCAGCACCAGGACGACGGCGACGATGTTGCCGACATACATCGAGGCGATCAGGCCCCAGACGAAGTCCTTCTGCTCGACGAACAGCATCGGCCCGGGATTGAGGCCCCAGATCATCAGCCCGCCCATCATGACGGCGGCGGTCGCCGAGCCGGGAATGCCGAGCGACAGCATCGGCAGCAGCGCGCTGGTGCCGGCGGCATGGTCGGCGGTCTCCGGCGCGATGATGCCTTCGGGCTCGCCCTTGCCGAAGTTCGCGCGCCGCGGCGAGAAGACGCTTGGCGATGCCGTAGCTCATGAACGACGCCGCGGTCGGGCCGCCCGGCGTAATCCCCATCCAGCAGCCGATCGCGGCGCTGCGCAGCAGCGCCCAGCCATGGCGCGGCAGGCCGGCCGAGCGTGCGCAACACTTCGCGCCACTCGATCTTCGAGGAGACCGCCTTGACGTGAAATTCCTCTTCGACCGCGACCAGCAACTCGCCGATGCCGAACAGGCCCATCACCGCGACGACGAAGTTGACGCCCTTCACCAGTTCGTCGATGCCCATGGTGAGGCGCACGCTGCCGGAGACGGTGTCGATGCCGATCGCGGCAATCGCAAAGCCGATCGCGAGCGACACCACCGTCTTGATCGGCGGCGCGCCGCCCATGCCGACGAAGCTCGCGAAGGCCAGAAAATAGACCGCGAAATATTCCGGCGGTCCGAAGGCCAGCGCCACCTGCGCGACCCAGGACGCCGAGCAGCGTGATCAGGACGACGCCGACCAGCGCGCCGAAGGCCGCCGAGCCGAAGGCGGTCGCCAGCGCCGTCGTCGGCCGGCCGTCGCGCGCCATCGGATAGCCGTCGAAGGTGGTCGCGACCGACGACGGCTCGCCCGGAATGTTGAACAGGATCGAGGTGACCGATCCGCCGAACAGCGCGCCCCAATACATGCTGGAGAGCAGGATGATGGCCGACACCGGCTGCATGCCGAAGGTCAGCGGCAGCAGCAGCGAGACGCCGTTCGGCGCACCGAGGCCGGGCAGCACGCCGACGAGAATGCCGAGCAGCACGCCGATCAGCATCAGCGCCAGATGCGGTTGCCTGACATCGCGATGCTGAAGCCATGCAGGAGCGCTTCGAGATTTTCCAACGAAGCGCTCCCCTCAGAAGCCGAGCGCGCTGCCGAGCACGCCGCGCGGCAGCGAGACCTGGAACATGCGCTCGAAGACCAGATAGAGCGCCAGCGCCGTGACGATCGCAGCGACGGCCGAGACGACAACACGCGACCGTGCTCTGTGCCAGCGCCAGCACGCCGAACATGTAAAGGGCCGAGGCCGAGATACATCCCGATCAGCGGAATCACGCCGACAAAGACCGCGGCCGGGACGAACAGCTCGCCAACCGCCTGAGTTCGGTCGGCCGCGAGCGATGACGGCGCCGCGCGTGCAGCCATCCCTGCACGAGGTTGAACAGGCTGCCCGCCACGATGATCAGGCCGATGATGAACGGAAAGGTGCCGGCATCGACGCCGGCGCGCGACCAGCCGATGCCGTTGTCGAGGCTGGAGACGACGACCGCGGCGCCGAACGCCCCGGTGAGGAGTCGCCGTCGCCGCTTCCAGGCTGCGCCGCGAGATCATCGATGCCGCACTCTAGTTGCGAAACCAGCCAGCCCTGCTCGGCGGCGATCTTGCGGGTGCGCTCGATGTCCTCCTTGATGAATTTGTCGAACTCGTCGCCGGTCAGGAACGTGTCGGTCTGCGAGGTCTTCTCGATGTATTCCTTCCACTCCGGCGTCGCCTGCACCTTCTTCATCAGGTCGACATAGAACGCGGCCTGATCGGCGGTGACCTTGCCCGGCAGCCACACCGTGCGCGGCTGCTGGTATTGCGGAATGTCGAGGCCGGACTCGACGCAGGTCGGAATGTCGTGCCAGTTTTGCGTCGCGGTGACCTTCGGTCCGTCCGGCAGACGCTTCGGGCTGAAGGCGCATAGCGGGCGCTGGGTGCTGCCCTTCCATTGCCCGATGCTTTCGCTGGGATTGTTGACGTGGGAGTCGATGTGGCCGCCGGCCAGCTGCACCGCGGCCTCGGCGCCGCTCTTGAAGGGAATGTAGGTGAACTTCACCTTCGCCGCCTTGTCGATCATGCGGGTGAGGACTTCGTCGGTGTCCTTGGACTGCGCGCCGCCCATCTTGAAGTCGCCCGCCGGCTTCGCGGCAACGGCCTTGAGATAGTCCTGCACGTTCTGGTAGGGCGCATCCTGCTTGACCCAGAGCAGGAACTCGTCCTGCACCATCGCCGCGATCGGCGTGAGATCGGTGTAGTTGAAGGCGACCTTGGAGACCATCGGCTGCTGCCAGGCGTTCGACGTGCCGAAGATGACCTTGTAGGGATCGCCCGCCATCGCCTTGCCGTAGGTATAGCCTTCGGCGCCGCTGCCGCCGGCCTTGTTGACGACGACGATCGGCTGCTCGATCAGCTTGTGTTTGGTGATGATGTTCTGCACCGCGCGCGCGAAATTGTCGGTGCCGCCGCCGGGCCCGGCCGTTGCGACGAACTCGATCGGCTTTGGCGGGTTGCCAGGCGGCGCTGGCCGCGCCCGGCAGGGCGATGGCGAGACCGACGGCGACGCAGCGAAGTTTCGATTTCTGAGACATCATGTCCTCCCGTGAGCTTTTGATTTTTGTTTTCTTGTCTTGGCGTATTTCGCGTACCGCCGTCAGCCGACGCTTCCCCGGCAAACTCCGCCGCGGCAATTGCGCCTTCCTTGTCGAGCGCTGCGATTTCGTCGTCGTCAAAACCGTACTCGCCCAGCACCTCGCTCGTGTGCTCGCCGTAGAGCGGCGCGCCCGATCGCACCTTGCCGGGCGTCTCCGAAAATTTGACCGGCAAACCGATCGTCTTGACGCGGCCGAGCGTCGAATGCTCGACCTCGACCACCATCTCGCGCGCGATCGTTTGCGGATCGCTGAGCGCCTGCAGCATGTCGTGGACGGGGCCGCACGGCACGCCCTTCTCGTCCAGCGCAGCCGAGCCAGTGTGCGGCGGGTCTGGTGCGGAAGCGCGTCGATGAGCACGGCTTCCAGCTCCTTCAGATGTGCCATGCGGTCGGCGCCGGTCGACGAAGCGCGGATCGCGCGCGAGTTCGGTCGCGCCAAGCGCTTCGAGCGTGCGCAGCCAGTTGCTTCTGGTTGGCGCCGCCGACCACGATCCAGCCGTCGGAGGCCTCGAACGCCTGATAGGGCGCATTGAGCGGATGCGCCGAGCCCATCGCGCGCGGCGCCACGCCGGTCGCGAGCGCGATGGCCGACTGCCAGTAGGTCTGCACCAGCGCGGCCTCGAACAAGCGAGGTTTCGACCCATTGCCCTTCGCCGGTCTTCAGACGATGGGTGTAGGCGGCGAGGATGCCCATGGCTGCGAGAATGCCGGCGGTGATGTCGGACAGCGGCGCGCCGCATTTCACCGGCGGTCCGTCGGGCCGTTCGCCGGTGAAGCTCATGATGCCGCTCATCGCCTGCGCGACCAGATCGAAGCCGCGGCGATGCTTGTAGGGGCCGGTGCGGCCAAAGCCGGACAGCGAGCAATAGATCAGGGCCG
The DNA here is from genome assembly GCA_963802535.1 of uncultured Alphaproteobacteria bacterium. Lineage (GTDB taxonomy): Bacteria > Pseudomonadota > Alphaproteobacteria > Rhizobiales > Xanthobacteraceae > Bradyrhizobium. Next base: position 79,661 of record CAWDJI010000008.1, read on the forward strand.
GATGCTCCTTGCTGCAGGTCCTCGTAGCCGAAGCCCAGTCGTTCCATGACGCCGGGCGCGAAATTCTCGACCAGCACGTCGGCGCGTCGCGATCAGGCGCCGCAGCACCTTTGCGCCGCCCGGCGTCTTCAGGTCGAGCACGATGCCGCGCTTGTTGCGGTTCATCATCAGGAACGAGGCCGCCTCGTCGCCGATTTTCGGCGGAACCGATGTGCGGGTGTCGTCACCGTCCGGGATCTTTTCGATCTTGATGACGTCGGCGCCCATGTCGGCGAGCATCAGCGTGCAGGTCGGGCCCGCCATGACGTGCGTCAGATCGACGACCTTCAGTCCAGCCAGCGGGCCCATGGTTTCTCCCGGATGTTGTTCGTTCGTTGCTCGCGTTGCCTATTCGCCGGTCCATTGCGGCTGGCGCTTGTTGAGGAAGGCATCGAGGCCTTCGCGAAAATCCTGGCTCTTGTAGCACATCAGGATCAGGTCTTCGTCTTCGGCGGGCTTCGGCTGCAGCGCGCAGCAGCGCCTGCTTGGTGGCGCGCAGCGTCAACGGCGCATGGCTGGCGACCAGCCGCGCCAGCTCATCGGCCCGTCGTTCGAGGGCGGCGAGATCCTCGACGACTTCGCTCAGCAGGCCGACGCCGGCGGCTTCCGCGGCTTCGATCAGGCGCGCGGTGAAGATGATTTCCTTGACGCCGGGCCGCGCCGATCAGCGCCGAGAGCCGGCTGATATTGGACATCGACAGGCAGTTGCCGAGCGTGCGCGCGATCGGAAAACCGAATTTCGCGGTCCTGGTGCCGATGCGAAGGTCGCAGCACGCGGCGATCCCGGCGCCGCCGCCGGTGCAGGCGCCGTTGATCGCCGCGATCGTCGGCACCCGGCATTGCTCGAGCGCGGTCAGCACGCGGTCGATCCCGTTTCGTAGTCGATGGCGTCCTGCGGGGTCTTGAACGCGCGAAACTGATTGATGTCGGTGCCCGCGGCGAAGGCCTTGTCGCCGGCGCCGGTCAGGATCAGCACCTTGAGGGCGCGATCGCTGGCGGCGGCGTCGCAGATCGCGGCCAGCCGCTCATACATGTCGAAGGTGAGGGCGTTGCGCGCCTGCGGCCGGTTGAAGGTGATGCGGCCGATGCCGTCATCGACCTCGTAAAGCAGGTTGGTATCTGGGGTGACGTTTTCATTCATTTTGCTTGCAGACCCCGCAAGATCGGACCCGGATTGGGCCATCGAAGGCATTTTTGAATGCAAAATATGCCAATTGCAACAGTAAACTGGAATAATTCGCTTGGTTTAGATCATTTTTGCATTCAAAATAGTTCCGCCGAGACCCCAGGGAGAGCCGGATATGCTGCATGACGAGGTGGTTTCCCGCCTCCGGCACGTCTTGATGGAGGGCGAGATCGCGCCGGGCGCGCGGATTCCCGAACGCGAGCTGTGCGCGTCGTTCGCGATATCGCGCACCCCGCTGCGCGAGGCGCTCAAGGTGCTCGCGGCCGAAGGGCTCGTGCGTGCTGCTGCCCAATCGCGGCTCGCGCGCCGCAAAACTCACGCAAAAGGACGTCAAGGAACTGTTCGAAGTCTGCGAGGCGCTGGAGGCGGCGGCCGGCGAACTGGCGTGTCCGCGCATTTCCGATGAGCAGCTGCGCGAGATCGCCGAGTTGCAGGCGAACATGGTCGAACATTATCGCGCGCAGGATCTGCTGTCGTACTACCGCTGCAACCGGCTGATCCACGAGGCCATCGTTCGCGCGGCCGATAACGCCGTGCTGGCCGGCTTCTATGAGTCGGTCGCCGCGCGCATACGGCGGGCACGGTTCGTCACCCCGATGTCGCCGGAGCATTGGGCGCTCGCCATCCAGGAGCACGAGGGAATTTTGAACGCGCTGCAGCGGCGCGATGCAAGGGGGCTCGCGCACATCCTGCACACGCATCTGCGGCGCAAGCGCGAGGAAGTGGTGCGGGCGGGGTTCGCCGAGGGCGAGTGAAACTCTACGCCATCATTCCCGCCGCGCGCGTCTAATGCCCGGCCTTCCCCGGAATACGCTGCCGCCGGGCTATCCGGTTGCTTGCCTGATCGTTTGAAGCATGAAAGGCTTGGCATGTAACTTGCTGCACCGTTAGCGTATCGGGGAAATAGAGTGGGCATCATGAATCAACCTTTGAAATGGATTTTGGCGGCCGGTGTGGCGGCCTGCGCACTTGCAGGCGCGAGCGCCTCTCACGCACAACAGACGATCCGCGTCGGCTGGACCATTCCGGCCGAGGAATCCAAATACTGGATGATGCGGCGGCCGGCGGAATTTCCCGATCTCGGCAAGACCTACAATATCGAATGGACCCAATTCCAGGGCACCGCGCCGATGACACAGGCGTTGGCCGCGGGTGCGCTCGATTGCGCGACCCAGGCGCCCTTGTCGCTGGCAAATGGCGTGGTCGGGGGCAATCTGAAAGCCTACATCGTGGCTCAGCACGTCTTCGAAAAACCCGGCGGGTTCTCGGTCTATTGGGCGGTGAAGGATGATTCTCCGATCAAAACCATTGCCGACCTCAAGGACAAGACCGTCGGCATCTCCGTGATCGGCGGCGGCACCTATGGTCCGTTCGCGATGCTGTTGCAGAAGAACGGCATCGATCCCAAGAAGGACATCAAGCTGGTCGAGGTCGGTTTCGCGGTCTCCGAGGACGCGCTGCGGCAGGGTCGGGTCGATGCGGTGAACATGAACCAGCCGTTCGCGGCGCGCGCGGAAGCCAAGGGCGGAACACGCAAGCTGTTTTCGCTCTCCGAGGAGATGCCAAATATCGTTCACATTCTGGAAGCCTGCCGGGCCGACTTTGTCGACAAGAATCCGGATCTCGTCAAAGCCTATGTCCGCGACATCACGTCAGGCATGAAAAAGGCGCTCGCCAATCGCGAAGAGACGTTGAAGGTCGTCTCCGAACAGTTGAAGGCGCCGATCCCGGTTCTGGAAACCTATCTGCTCAAGGACAATGATTTCGGGCGCGACCCCGGTGCCGCGCCGAATTTCGAGGCGATCCAGAAGATGCTCGATATCTACACCGCGACGGGGATGCTGCCGAAGATGGATGTCGCGCAGTTCAAACACCCGACGATCGTCGCACCGCTGCAATAAGCGGAGATGTCAGAGGCCGTCTTGGCGTTGTTGTCCCGGCGTTTGCCGGGACGGCTTGCGGAGAAATTGCGAGCATGAAGAAGTTGCGATCCCGTGTGACAACCGATGGCCTCGATCGCGCGCCGCACCGGGCCTTTATGCGGGCGATGGGGCTCGACGACGAGGCGTTGGCGAAGCCGATGATCGGGGTCGTCAGCATGAAGGGCGAGCAGACGCCCTGCAACATGACCCACGATTTCCAGGTCGATGCCGCCAAAACCGGCGTCACGGAGGCCGGCGGCACTCCGCGCGAATTCACCACCATTTCGGTCTCCGACGGCATCAGCATGAACCATGAGGGGATGAAGTTCTCCCTGCTATCGCGCGAACTGATTGCCGATTTGATCGAAGCCGTGGTTCACGGCCTGGCCTACGATGCCCTGATCGGCTTCGGGGGCTGCGACAAGACGCTGCCCGGCGTGATGATGGGGATGATCCGTTGCAACGTGCCGTCGATCTTCATCTATGGCGGCAGCGCCCTGCCTGGACGGTTTGAGGGAAAGACCCTCACGGTGCTGGATTCCTACGAGGCCGTCGGCAGCTTCATGACCGGGGAGATCGATGAAGGGACGCTCATCGGCATCGAGCGGAGCTGCCTGCCGACGATCGGCGCCTGCGCCGGCCAGTTCACGGCGAACACGATGGGAATGGTTTCTGAGGCAATGGGGATGACAATCCCCAATATTTCCATGGTTCCCGGCGTTTACGCCGAACGGGCGCAACACGCCCGCAACGCCGGGCGATTGATCATGCAGATGCTGGCCGGGGGCGGACCGTTGCCGCGCGAAATCGTTACGCGAAAGTCACTGGAGAACGGCGCGGCCATCGTCGCCGCCACCGGCGGTTCGACCAACGCGGCGCTGCATTTGCCGGCGCTTGCGAACGAAGCCGGAATAGCGTTCTCGCTGGACGATGTCGGAGAAGTATTTGCGCGCACGCCCCTGATCGGTAATTTGCGTCCTGGCGGGAAATATACCGCGAAGGATGTCTACGACATCGGCGGCGCTGCGGTCATTATCCGCGCCCTGGTCGAAAGTGGCCACATCGACGGTTCTTGCCTGACGATCACCGGCAGGACGCTTGCGGAAGAATATGGCGAGGCCAATGCGCCGGACGGCGAGGTTGTTTTCAGCGTCGGAAAGCCGATCATGCCTGACGGAGGCGTCGCGGTCCTGAAGGGTAATCTCTGCCCTGACGGCGCCGTCATCAAGGTCGCCGGTCTAAAGAACCTGGTATTCGAGGGCACGGCGCGCGTGTTCGAGGACGAAGAGCACTGCGTCGATGCGGTTCGCAATCGCAACTACGGCGAAGGCGACGTTCTCATCATCCGCAACGAAGGTCCGGTCGGCGGTCCCGGGATGCGCGAGATGCTGGGCGTCACTGCGCTGATTTACGGGCAGGGGATGGGGGAGAAGGTCGCGCTCGTCACCGATGGCCGCTTTTCCGGCGCCACGCGCGGGATGTGCATCGGCTACGTCTCGCCGGAATCGTTCATCGGCGGCCCGTTGGCCCTGGTGCACGAAGGTGATCGCATCAGGATCGACGCCCGTGCACGCCGTCTGGATCTCCTGATCGACGACAAGGAGTTCGCCGCGCGGCGGCAGGCATGGAAACCGCGACCGCCGCGGCATCGTGCCGGCGCGCTCGCCAAATACGCACGCCTGGTCGGCCAGGCGCCCGGCGGCGCCGTCACCCATGACGGTGCGGCGGAATGGCCGTGGTTCGACGGGACGTGAGCACAGCGGGAATGAAAGGATTATCGTTGACGCCGGATGTTCGATTAGCTTCTGCGCCGGCGCCCGCGCTGGCCCCCGCCATGATCGCGATCGATCATGTCTCGCAGATATTTCAAACCTCCGGCCGTCAAAGCCACCTCGCTTTGTCCGATATCTCGCTGACGATCGAGGAGGGGGCCTTTGTATCGATCCTCGGTCCCTCCGGCTGCGGCAAATCCACGCTGCTCTATATCGTCGGTGGCTTTGTCCACCCGACACAAGGCGAGGCGACCGTGAAAGGCCGGGCGATCACAGGGCCCGGTCCGGACCGCGGTCCGGTGTTTCAGGAATTCGCGCTCTTCCCCTGGAAGACCGTGCTCGGCAACGTCATGTACGGTCCCCGCCAACAGGGCGTGAAATCCGCCGCCGCAGAAGCCCAGGCCCGCGAATTGATCGAGAAGGTCGGCCTCAAGGGTTACGAGGATTTCTATCCGAAGGAGCTGTCCGGAGGCATGAAGCAGCGCGTGGCGCTGGCGCGGACACTTGCCTATCATCCGGCGGTGCTGCTGATGGATGAACCGTTCGGCGCGCTCGATGCCCACACCCGCACGCGGTTGCAGAACGATCTGCTCAATATCTGGGAACGTGACCGCAAGACGGTGCTGTTCGTTACCCATTCGGTCGAGGAGGCGGTGTTTCTATCCGACAAGGTCGTGGTGATGACGCGGTCGCCCGGCCGCATCAAGCAGGTGATCGATATCAACCTGCCGCGCCCGCGCCGGCGCGCCGAGTTGCTGCTCGATCCGCACTATCAGAAATATGTGGTCGAGATCGAGCGTATGATCGATGACACCAGCGAAGACGAGTTGCGGCCATGATCGCAGCTCGCACCCTTCTTTCGCGCTCGGCGCCGCTGCTCGCTTGTCTTGGCCTGCTGGCAATCTGGCAGGTAGGAGCGCTGATCCTGAATACCGACAGCTTTCCGACCGCGCTGGAGGCCATCCGCGCGGTACCGTCGATCCTCGGCGACAAGGAATTCGCTGATCAACATTCTGGCGTCGTTGCGCCGGATGGCGATCGCTTTCAGCGTCGCGGTTGCGCTGGCCATTCCGCTCGGATTGATGATGGGCCGCAACCGCTATGTGGCTTCGTTTTTCAATCCATTGCTCATGATCACCTATCCGGTGCCGAAGGCGGCGCTGATGCCGATCATCATGCTTTGGCTCGGCGTCGGTGACATCGCAAAAATGCTGGTGATCTTTCTCGGTGTCAGTCTCCCGGTGATCTATCACAGTTTTCAGGGTGCCAGGGCGGTCGAGGAAAAGATGTTGTGGTCGGGCGCGGCCATGGGGCTTTCGGCGGCGCAGCGGATGATCCGGATCGTGCTGCCCGCCGCATTGCCGGAAATCCTGACCGGCTGCCGCACCGGGCTTGTGCTTGCACTGATCACCATGGTCACGAGCGAGATGATCGCCCGGCAATCGGGCGCCGGAAACATCCTGTTCAATGCGCTCGATATGGGACAGTACGATACCGTCTACGCGATGATCATCATCATCGGTGCGATGGGAATCGGCCTCGACGCCGCGTTCGAGAAGCTCCGCAGCCGTTTGGTCAGGTGGTCCGAGCCGGGCTTCGACATTCCCTTGAGCTTTGCATGAACGCGCGCGCACTCACAACCGACGTGCTGCTCGGCATCGTGCCGATCGCGCTGGCGATTGCGCTATGGCAGGCGATTTCATCGTTCGGCTACGCGCCGGTGACGCTGCTGCCGCCGCCCGGCCTGGTGTTCCAGCGTCTCGCGCAACAGCTTCTCGACAGTTCGTTTCAGCATGCGGTCGGTGCAACGTTGTTTCGGCTGTTCGCAGGGTTTTCGATTGCGGTGGTCGTGGGCGTCGCGGTCGGACTTGCGGCGGCGGCGAGCCCGGCGATCAACGCCGTGGTGCGCCCGATCGTGCGCGTGTTGGCGCCATTGCCCAAGGTGGCGCTATATCCGGCACTGCTGCTGCTGCTCGGATTTGGTCACGAATTGAAGATCACGCTGGTCGCGGCCGACGCGCTGTTCCCCATTCTGCTCTCGACCTATTACGGCGCGTCGATGGTCGAGCAGAAATTGATCTGGTCGGCGATGGCGGCCGGTACGCCGCGTCACCAGATATGGTTCAAGGTGGTGTTGCCGGCAGCGGTGCCGTCCATCCTCACGGGTTGCCGCATTGGCCTCGTGATTTCGTGCATCGTGGTGTTTCTCGCCGAGATGATCACCTCGACCGAGGGCCTCGGACATCTCCTCGTCACCGCCGCCCGGACGTTTCAGGCGGTGGACATGTTCGTACCCCTGATCACGATCTCGCTGCTGGGACTGATCCTGAACGGACTATTGCAGGCGGTTCGATCTTATCTGCTGCGAGGTTTCCCCGAAGTCTGACGCTAAAGCGCGATGAAATTAGCTTCGATAACCTGAGTTTTTGAAATAATTCGCGCATTCTTCGGATGTGAAGGCGTGAAGGAGTTCGCCGATGGCGGCGCAGACCGCATCGACGGTTCGTGCGGCGGCCTTTCGGAGCAGATGTTTGAGCTTGGCAAAGACCTGTTCGATCGGGTTGAGGTCTGGTGAATATTTTGGCAGGAAGAATAGTTTGGCTCCGACGGAGCGGATGAGCTGACGCACGGCTTTGCTTTTGTGGCTGCCCAGATTGTCCATGATGACGATATCGCCGGGACGAAGCGTCGGCAGAAGGACCTCGGCCACATAGATCCGAAAGCTCTCGCCATCGATCGGCCCCTCGATGAACCACGGCGCATCGATCCGATCGCTGGCGCAAAGCCGCCAGGAAGGTCATGGTCTTCCAGCGGCCGTGAGGAACCTTGGTGGGTAGCCTGTGCCCGCGCGGCGCCCATCCCCGCAAGGGCGCCATGTCTGTCCGGGTCCAGGTCTCGTCGATGAAGACAAGCCGCTCAGCTTCGACCCGATCTTGATACTTTGTCCATTGAACGCGCCGCCGCGCCACGTCGGGACGATCGCGTTCGCCAGCCGCCACGCTTTTTTTTGAAGCTGAGCTTCTCGGCATGCACGAAATCCCACACCGAATGGTAGTCGACCTTCAGACCGCGCCGGGCAAGTTCGGCAACGAGCCCGCGCAGGGTGAAGTCGTCATTCTTGATGCGCTGCGATAGCCAAACCGCATGTTCACCCGAAATCGCCTTCGGCTTGTGACCGCCCATCTGCCCTGGGGCGACGCTGCCGGTCTCATCGAGACGCTGCATCCAGCCGATCGCCGTGCTGATCGCGACCCCAAACTGCTTGGCTGCCCGATTGCGGGACATACCGCCTTCAATAGCCGCCACCACCCGTTTCCGAAGATCCAGAGAGTAAGGCTTGCCCATCCAGTTAGAGCGTGATGTCGCTACCCGTCATCCTGAGAGTTTGACTTAAAATAGGTCATTGTAATCTCATGTTCTAGCCAGGCGGCGGGAGAGCAGGCGGATGCTTGCGATTAGGACCCATGCCTCCGCGCTGGCGATGGTTGCCTCGAAGTCTTTGGCGAGCCGACGATTGCGGCCGAACCAGGCAAACGTACGCTCGACGACCCAGCGTCGGGGCTCGGCTTTGAACGTTCCTATGCTCTGCGAACGGGTGACGATTTCAATCGTCCACTTGCCCAGATCAGCGATTGCATCGAGCAGCTTTGGGCCACGATAGACGCGGTCAGCGAAGATGTGGCGCAGTTTGGGGAACATACGGCCGATGATCCGCAGCAGCAGGACTGCACCGTGATTGTCTTGAAGGTTGGCGGGATGTACCTGCACGGCAAGCAACGAACCCTCGGTGTCGGTGACGATGTGACGCTTGCGTCCCTTGACCCGCTTGGCCATGTCAAACCCGCTTGGACCGCCACTTTCCGTGGTTTTTACGCTCTGGCTGTCGATAATCCCGGCCGACGGAATGGGCTTACGTCCTTGCCTTTCGCGCATTCGCCGTACCAGAGCCTCGTTGATCGTGCGCCACAAGCCAGAACCGCGCCACTTGTAGAAGTAGTACTGAACCGTCGAATACGGCGGAAAGTCTTTCGGCAGTGCTCGCCATTGGCAGCCGCTGGCTGCAACGTAGAGGATTGCATTCATGATCACGCGCAGGCTGATCGCGCGGGGACGGCCGAGCCACGATCGCGCAGGCATCAATGGTTCGATCAATTTCCACTCCGCATCCGTCATGTCACTTGCATAACGAAGTCCGGCGCGCCGATATTGTTCGCGGGTGATTTCATTCCAACACATGTTGTGCTCCCATCGAGTTTTCGCAAACACGAAGGAATCACAACGGACTGGAATCACTCAACTTTCTTTTTCGGTCAGGCTCTGAGGTGCGAGCGAAGCGAGCCTCGAAGGATGGGCCACGGGCGCTTCTCATCCTTCGAGGCGCGCAAGAGCGCGCACCTCAGGATGACGCGGGACGGAGCGAGTGAGCCGCTTCAACCTAACCTCATCATGCTCTAATCCCGATCGAGCACTGGCGGCCTTGCCAGCTTGAAATGCCTGAGCAACTCCACCATGGCTGCGAGGCGCTGCTCGCGATAGGCATCGATATCGAGGCCGGAATAGTCGAGGAAGCCGGCGCCGGTCCGCATGCCGATACGGCCGTCACGCATGTTGTTGGAGATCACCTCGGGCGCGCGATAGCGGTCGCTGCCGAGCGCGCCTTCGAGGTAGCGGCTGGCGTAATAGAGGATATCGCCGCCGCCCCAGTCGATGAACTCGAGGAGTCCCAGAACCGCGTAACGGAAGCCAAAGCCGTAGCGGATCGCCTTGTCGATATCTTCGGCGCTGGCGACGCCTTCTTCCACCATCCGCGCAGCTTCGTTCATCGCCAGCGCCTGGATGCGCGGGACGATGAAGCCGGGCGTCGCGGCGCACACCACAGGCATTTTGCCGATTCCCTCAAGCAGGGCTTTCACCCGCGAGGTGACAGCCGGATCGGTCGCCGCTCCCGGCGATATCTCGACCAGGGGGATCAGATAGGCCGGGTTCAGCCAGTGCACGTTGAGAAAGCGTTGGGGATGCGCGACCGCGCCCGAGAGATCATCGACCAGAATGGTTGACGTTGTCGAAGCGATGATGATTTCGGGTCCGACGCTTTTTGACGCCGCCGCAAGCACCTCGCGCTTGAGGTCGACGACCTCAGGCACGCCTTCGAACACGATGCCGGCGTTTGCAAGTACGGCAGCCATGTTTTGTGCAGGCGCCACTGTGACCCGGGCGATGACCGTTTCGGCGTCCGCGTCCGTCAGCAACCCAAACCGTGCCAGGCTCTTCAGCGCTTTTCCGACTTCGCCGAGGGCATCGGCTTCAAGCGCAGCGAACTGCTCTGGCGGCCGCGCCTTGACGTCGATCATGGTGACGGCGTGGCCGGCGTAAGCGAAGGCAACGGCAATGCCGCGGCCCATGCGGCCGGCACCGAGACAGGCGATGCTGGCGCGCGGGGCCGTCATTGCGCAAAGCCGTCGCGCAGCAGTAGCTGCAGTTCGTCGCGACTGAGGTTGCCAAGGCCGAGGCTCGCAAGCGTACGTCCGTTCTGCATGAAATCCTCGCCGCAGATCGCGCCGCCGATGGCGAGAAAGGCTTTTGCCAGCGGGGTTGCGACGCCGGCCAGTTCGGCGACCGAAATCAGCAACGACAGACCGAGGCGCAAATCCTCCCGCATGTAGCGGTGCTCGGTCAGCACGATGCGCTCGCGCCAGTCGCCGGAATTGGTCAGGCGGTCATGCGAGCCGCGCCCATACATCCATTGCTCGCCCTCGCTGGCGTAATGATGGGCGAGCGGAAAGTGAGGACCGCCATAGCCGAGCGCTTCGCGGACGGCGATGCGTTCAGCGTCGAGCGCGTCGGTAACCCGGCGGATCGCGGCCTGCGTGCCCTCCTTGTGGATGTCCCAGCGCTCGAAATGCTCGATCGGGCCGGCATTCATGACGATCAGCGGTGGATGGATAATCGGTCCGGCATTCATCAGCGCGCCCGACAGCGCATCGCCGCAGGGCTCGATCGCGCCGGGAAACGCCCGCCCGATCACATCGAGGGCGTGAGGGGCAGACTTCAGCGGAAAAACGCCGACCGGCAATCGCTTGGCGCGAATGGTGATCGCGACCTCGAACGGTCCGTGCTTGCGCGTCAACCAGGGCAGGGTGCCGGTCTCGGCAAAGCTCGCCGCCGCGCGGTTACCGGCTTCGTGAGCCGCTTTGGCGAAGAGCATCGAGCCGAATGTCGCCGGCGGCAGAAATACCACCTGGCCGTCGGTCAGATGCGGGGCCAGCGCACGGGCGATATCCTGTTGTGCAAACGCCGGGGCAGGACACAGGATCAGGTCGGCGTCCCGGACAGCTTCGCCGATGTCTGACGTCACCAACGCCAGTTGGACGTCGTGCCGGCCATGTGCGTCCTTGACGAGGATGCGCGAGCCCGCCGCGCGATGTTGCGCCACCTGCGACGCATCGCGTCGCCACAGCCTGACCTCGTGGCCCTGCAATCCGAAATCGCCCGCGGCCGCGAAAGAACCATTGCCGCCACCAAGTACCGCGACTTTCAAGGAGGCTCTCCTTTGTTATCTAAACGCTAGCTGCGAGTTCACCCAGTCAAGCGCTTGGACCGGAGTTTCCTGCAGGAGTTTTAAACTTAAAGGAAAAACGAAGGGCAGGTCAAATGCGCGTGGGTCGCATGTCTGGCTCCGGCACGAAGTGAACGCCGTGTTGGGCATGCCTTTTGCTTCTGACAGGGAGCAGCCCTTGTTTGTCGAGGTTGAAATGTTGGGAATCCCGCGTCGCTACAGCCATTTTGTGTTCGGGTTCATCCAGTCCGGATTGACCTGTGCCATCGCGGCCGCGATCGCCAGTTTTCCACTGATGGCGTCCGGTCATTTCGTCGTGCACTGGCTGCAATCGTGGCTGTTCTCGTGGCTGCTGATGCTGCCCGTGGTGCTGTTTGCGGCACCCGTCATCCGGCGCCTGGCCTATGCCGTTACCAGGGAAGAGTAGCAGGCTCGCGCGTAATCGAGCCTGCTCTCGTCGGCTGCTGAGCCGTTACTTCTTCATGCCGTCTTTCGACATAGTGTCTTTCGACATGCCGTCTTTCGCCATGGCGTCATGCTTCTTCATGCCGTCCTTGGACATCGCATCGTCCTTTTTCATGCTGTCCTTGGACATCGGGTTGGACATGGTGTCCTTGCTCATCTTGTCCTGCGCGAAGGCAACAGGCGCGGAAGCAAGGCTCACCGACAGAGCGAGAGCCGAAATCGAGAGCAGGGCACGCAAATTCGTCGTCATGTTCAGTATCCTTTTGTATGTTTGTCAGCGGTCAGCCGCTATTTGGGTTACGTTGATCGATCGGCCTTCGTTACGAATAGCGATCGAACGCAGGAACACATCGCTGTGATCAATCAACAGGAATCATTGGCGGCTCCTCTCGATATGATGATTGAGATTGAGTCGGGCGGTCAGTATCGCCGCAATCGCAAGCGACACGCCGACGCCGGTGACGCAGGCGGGCCAGCCAAGACGATCGAATAATTGTCCGAGCACGGCGCTGCCGACCATGCCGCCGAAGAAGTAACAGGCGAGGTAGGTGCCGCTGGCGACGCCGCGGTTCTCCTGCGCGGTTTGACTGACAAAGCCGGTGGCGGCGGCTTGTGCGAAGAATGTGCCGGCACCGACGAGAACCATGCCGGCAAGAACCAGCGGCAGTCGCGACGAAAGCATCAAGGGCAGGCCAATGGCGGCGACCGCGAGTGCGCCCCAGATCGCCGGCCGTGTGCCGAAGCGCGACACGGCCTTGCCGGCAAACAGCGTCGTGACGATCGAAGGGACGAACACGAAATAGACCAAGCCGAGATCCATGCGCCCGAGCGAGAGCGGCGCGCGCACGAGCACAAAATTCACGAAGGTGAAGGTGCCGATGAAGGCGAACAGGATGCAGAAGCCGATGGCAAAGGCCGCGCGCAGCGACGGGTTGCACCAATGGTCGATCAGGGCCGCGAACGGCGATTGCTTTGTCGGCATCGCGTGCATCGGCTGGACGCGCGCGATGGTGAAATACACCAGCACGGCACCTGCGAGATTGAGGCCTGCGAAAAAATAGAAGTTCGACGCCAATCCAAAGCTGTCGACGACGGCCGCCGATACCAGCCGCCCGACCAGATTGCTGGCGACATTGCCGGTGATGTAGGCGGCAAAGGCGCCGCCGGCGTCCATCGAACTGCATTGTTCGCCGAGATAGGCCAGCGTCAGCGCAAACGCTGAGGCCATGCAGAGGCCCTGGAGCACGCGCAGGATCGTGAACACCGTGAGATCGGGCGCGCTTGCGAGCAGCGTGGTCGGGATCGCGAGCAGAATCAGACTGAAGAGAATGCCGAGCCGGCGGTCGATATGCAGACTGAGAAAACCGACCACGAGGCCGGCCACCGCCATGCCCATGGTCGAGGCATTGACCGCAAAGCCCATCGCGGCCGGGGACACATTGTAATGCCGTGTCAACGAGGGAAGAATCGCCTGGGTCGCGAACAGATCGACCACGGTGAGAAATGCCGTCAGGCCGATGACGAGGGATCGCAGCACCACGCCCGGCGAATGCGCGTGCGCGTCGACTGAATGCGGCTTCATCGGTGCGGACAGATCGGTCATGGCACGTCTTGCTTGCAGGCGATCCGAAAGGGGGGTGTGACGCCTGGGCGTGTGGGGCAACACGGGGGATCCCAGGACGTCACATCGGCAACGAGGCGCCGGGCGGCGCCCCGTTACAGCTCGCTTACATGTTGTGGTCGTGCGGATCCTTGCGGACGTCGCCGACATAAAGGATGACGGTTTCCTTGCCGAGGTTCTTCCACCAATGCGAGGTGCCGGACACTTCGGGCCTGATCTCGCCGGCCTTGTGCACGATCGGCTCGGCGCAATTGCTGGCGTATTCGACGATCTCGCCCTGCTGCACGAAGATCAATGCCGGACGGTCATCGTGGCTGTGCCACGGCACGATGCCGCCGGGCTCGATCGTCAGCTTGCGGAAACGCAACTCGCGATCCCTGATGTTGGCGGGCTGCTTTTCCAGATTGATCGAACCGAGCGTGACGTCGGTGACGCCGACCGGCTTATAGTCGACCATTTCGCGGGCGTTCGGCTTCATCTGGCCGGCCGGGCATTCGCCGGCGAATGCGGTCGACGCTGATGCGACCGAACTAACGATGATGCCGGCAAGGGCAAGGCCCTGCCGGAGCGTGCGGGATGTGCGATTGGATGTGGACATGTCATGGTCTCCTCTGCGTTTGGGTTTCGATTCTGGGTTCACCGTGGCCCGAATGATCTGGCCGGCTATGTCATCACCATCGTTGAAATCCGTGCGCGATTGAAATGCCTACTAGCTCTCGAACTCGATAGCGCCGCGCTATGTGGGTGCGATGAGGTTGGGTTAAGGTGTTCTCTCCGTCATCCTGAGGTGCGCGCTCTTGCGCGCCTCGAAGGATGAGCACGGCCCGTGGCCCATCCTTCGAGGCTCGCTCCGCTCGCACCTCAGGATGACGCGAGGACCTAGCCGTGGCCGAGCATGTGCTTGATGTCTGAGGAAAACGTCGGATACGAATAGACGTTGTCGCGGATCTGGGCCGCCGTGAGGCCGAAGCGCATCGCGAGGCCGAAGAGATTGACCAACTCCTGGCCGGCATGGCCGACGAAATGCGCGCCGAGAATGCGATCGGTGGCCTTGTCGACGATGACTTTCGACCACGCTACCGTTTCGGCATAGGTTTTTGCGGAAAACCAGTCCTCCATGTCGTTGGCGTGAACGTCGATCGCAAGACCTTTTTGCCGTGCGGCGGATTCAGTCAAGCCCACCGCGGCGAGCGCCGGCACGGTGTAGACCGAACTCGCCATGCTGGCGTAATCGGGGCTGTATTTCGGCCCCTCGACGATGTTGCGGCCGACGATGTCGCCCTCATAGGTCGCGATCGGCGACAGTTGAGGCGAGGTCGGCACCGCGTCGCCGCAGACATGCACCAGCGGGTTCGAGATCGAGCGGAGATGGCGGTCCAATGCGACACGGCCATTGGCATGCTCGACATCGCCGGCAGCCAGATCGAGCGTATCGATATTGGCGACGCGCCCGGCGCCATTGACGATTCGGTCAGCCTCGGCTGAATGCTCGGCGCCATCATGGGTGAAGACAATGCGCAACCGGCCGTTGGAGGGTTCAATGCGCTTGACGCTGACACCGGTTCTGACGCCGATGCCGATGCGTTCGCTCTCGATCTGGAGCCGGGCGACGGCGTCCGCATCCATCGCCGGCAATAGTTGCGGCAGCGCCTCCAGGATCGTGACCTCCGTTCCGGTGCGCGCATAGACGTGGCCGAATTCCAGCGAGATGACGCCGCCGCCGACGAAAATCACCGACGCCGGCAGGTCGCGTTCGCTCAACATCTCATCCGAGGTGATCATGAGTTCGGCGCCTTGTATCGGCAGTGGCCGCGGTTTTGAGCCCGTTGCGATCACGATATGTTTGGCTTCGAGCTCGCGATTCCCGACGCGGACCAGATTGGGACCGGCGAACACACCGTTTCCTCTGATCACCTCCACCTCGCGCTTTGCCATCGAGCGTGCAAGGTTGGCTGGGATGTCCTTGATCAAGTCCTTCTCACGGTCGATCAGTGCGGCCCAGTCGAGGTGAGGCTTGCCGACTGCGATGTGATGAACGGATGCGCGTTCGATCTCGTGCAGTGCGTGGCCGGCGGCGACCAGCACCTTCTTGGGCGTGCAGCCGCGATTCGGGCAGGTGCCGCCGAGCAGATCCTGTTCGATCATGGCGACCGACATGCCGGCGCGCCGGACTGGTCCGGTGACGCCGATGCCGGCGTTGCCACCGCCCAGGATGACCACGTCGAACTTTTCCCTGTTCATCGGACGAACTCCCGTGTTGGAAACTGCGCTTGATGCAATCAGGCCACGCCAACGGCGCGGCCTGTGGTCCCTTACGTCGGTGGATCGGCTGGTGTTACTTCGTCGTGATCGTCGAGGTGATCGAACCGACTACCTTGGTCGCCATCTCGAACTGCGCAGCACGATCCTTGATGTTGTGACGCTTTGCGATCCAGCCGAAATCGGTCCACACCGCCCAGACGTCGCCGTTATCGTCCTGGGTCAGCAACAATCGCACAGGCCAGTCGAGGCCGGCATTGGGATTGGACGTGATGAACTGGGTGCCGAGCGGCGGATTGCCGAACACCAGGAGCGTCGACGGACGCAACTTGATATCGGCGTCAGCCGCGAGTTTCGACTGATCGATCTCCGAGAAGAACTTGATGCCTTTGCTGGCGATGTCAGCCTTGATGCGGGTGATCGCCTCCGCCATCGGCACCGCGCTCTTGACACGGACGATGCCGTCGTCGCTGTCGGCGCGTGCGACGGAAGCTGCCGTGAGCAGGAATATCGACAGCAGCAACGCGCCGGAGATAGCGAAACCGGAAGCCAGGCGACTTTTCATTGGACTTCTCCTGTTGGTGTGCCAATGCGTCTGCATGGCTTCCAGAACAGGATGAGCGTCGGAAAGCGCATTATGAAATGCGAAGTAGCTCTCGTCTCGATAGCCCCCGGCTATCAGCGCTTGATACACTGCGGCTATCGAACCGATTGGGTATCGGCATTTCAAACGCGGCGCGATCCGGCCTCAGATGGGCCAACGCCCGATTGGCGGGCGTCACCCCTTGAGGAACCCCCAATGACCAAACTCTCCAAAACCCTGTTTGCCGCCGCAGCGTTCGCCGCGCTTGCGACCACGGCTTTCTCGCAAACCCCCTGGGAAATGAAATCAGGCATGGGCTATCACTATGCCGGTCCCGGCAAAATGTCGGCAATGGCGATGGCCGCGACCGAAAAGAACCACGAGTCGATGATGAAGCAAGCGACCAAGGTGCCGAATAACACCATCTTCTTCATGGACAATGGTACGCTGTACTCGACCGCCGGCGCGTTCGATCCGGGCGGCTATCACATCCCCTGATTTCCGTGCCTCATCAGGTTGGGCCGCCCTTGCGGGCGGCCCCGACCGGAAAATAGTATCCAGCCGAATGCAGGAGCCGGAAATGTCACTATCGCCAGCCAATGCCGAACGTCTCAAACAGGCCTTCCAGCGATGCCGCGACATGGAAGGCACCTTGAGCGAGCAGCTCGAGGCCTATGCGGCGGCAGGGCGCGAGTTCTTTCCGGCCTATGGCGAGGCGGTCGACCGACTGGTGGCGCGGATCCGTGAAAATGGCGGCGGCGAAAATGCGCCGCGGCCGGGGGAGGAGATGCCGCCCTTCCTGTTGCCGGACGAGACCGGCCGGCTGGTCAGCCTGGCATCACTGCTCGAAAACGGACCGGTCGCGGTGATGTTCTATCGCGGCCACTGGTGCCCTTACTGCCGGTTAAATGTCAGTGCGGTGATCGAAGCCATGCCTGAAATCACGGCGTTCGGCGGCCAGGTCGTCGCCATCATGCCCGAGACGCAAAAATATGCCGGGCGGTTCAAATCCGAGTTCGGCGCGCCATTCCCCGTGCTGACCGATCTCGACAATGGCTATGCGCTGTCGATCAACCTGGCAATCTGGCTCGGCACCGAAATCCAGCAGTTGCTTTCCTATGTGGACCTGTCGAGCTTTCACGGTAATGACGGCTGGGTGCTGCCGATACCCGCCACCTTCGTGATCGGCCGCGACGGCCTGGTGAAAGCCCGCTTCGTCGATCCCGATTTCCGCAAGCGGATGGAGATCGACGATCTGATCGCCGCGCTGAAGAGCGTTGGTGCAGAGCGTTAGGCTAGCTCGTGATGGGATTAGGTCGAAAGGTCCCGCTCGCTCTCTCTTCCGTCATCCTGAGGTGCGCGCACTGCGCGCCTCGAAGGATACGGCCCGTGGCGCATCCTCCGAGGCTCGCCCAGCGGTGCGAGTGCACCGCAGGGCTCGCACCTCAGGATGACGGCCGCCCAGAGCATGCTCCAGCCACTCACGCGCCGACACTCTTGTCGATGAACCGTTGCCAGTCCGCGCCGCGCAACATCCGCATCACGGCGGAGGCCACGGCCGTTCGCTCGCGGCCCGCGACGCCATAAAGGTGCACGGTGCGGCGCGCGTCGAGCCCTTCGACCGTGGCGCGCTTCAGCGTCGGCGGAATCGTCGAAGTGTCGGGGACGACAGCAATGCCGATATCGGCTTCGAGCAGTTCGATCAGGTCGCGCTCGGAGGAGATTTCGTGGCTGCTCTCGACCTTGAGCCCCTGCTCGCGCAACGAAGCATTCACCCGGTCGCGATGTTCGCAGTAGTTTCGTGACAGCAACTGCTCGGCCCGGAGGTCGCCGACGTCGATGGTGTCGCGGCCGGCCAAGGGATGCTGCTTGTTGACGACGAGCTGGAAATTCTCGGTGAACAGCGGCCAGGTATCGAGCCGGTCCCAGTCCTCGCCGATTTCGGCGGCAATGCCGAGTTCGGCTTCGCCTTTCTTCAGATATTCGCCGACTTCGGCAGCGTTGCCGCGCAGGAAACGGAATTCCAGCCGGTTGAACTGCCGCTTGATCTGGTCGAGATGCGGAATCAGCAGCGAGAGATCGATCGAATGGGTCAGCGCGATCCTGAGCGCACCGACTTCGCCGCCCTTGAAGGAGGCGGCCAGCAGGCGCGCGCCGCTGGCGGCGTCATAGCATTGCTGCAGCAGCGGTTGCATCCGAAGGCCGAGCTCGGTCAGTTGCGCGGCCGGGCGCTCGCGCCGGAACAGATCGCCGCCGAGTTCGGCCTCGAGCTGTTTGATCGCCCGCGTCAGTGACGGCTGCGTCACGTTGCACTCGTCGGCCGCGCGCGTGAAATTCAGCGTCCGCGTGACCGCGAGGAAGTAACGTACCTGATGCATTTCCATGATCGTCTGCCCCGATCTCTTCAGGTCGCAACCTAGCTGATCAGGACGCGCAATGACACCTAATCCGCGATAGCGCCGGCGTATGGTATCGGAAGCCAAAGGGCATTTCCTCAAATCTCACCCATCCTGCAGATTCCGGCCGAAAACGCCGAAAATCGCAGGAAAGGGTTTGTCATGAACATCCAGATCAAGGCGCAGGACGCCAAGGGTGCCAAGCCGCTGGCCGGCAAGGTCTCGCTGGTTACGGGTTCGACCAGCGGCATCGGGCTCGGGATTGCCCGGGCGCTGGCCGAGGCCGGCTCGGCGGTGGTGCTCAACGGCTTTGGGGTCGCCTCCGAGATCGCCAGGACCAGGGACCAAATCGCCGCCGAATTCGGCGTCAAGGTCGGCTATTCGGCCGCCGATATGACGCAAGCCCGACAACGATCGCCGAGATGATCGCCGCGACGCTCGCTGAACACGGCCGGCTCGACGTGCTGGTCAACAATGCCGGCATTCAGTTTGTCGCGCCGCTCGACCAGTTTCCGGTCGAGAAATGGGACGCGATCCTTTCGATCAATTTGTCGTCGGCGTTTCACACCACGCGGCTGGCGCTGCCGGCGATGCGGCAGAACAAGTTCGGCCGGATCATCAACATCGCTTCCGCGCATGGGCTGGTCGCGTCGCCCTTCAAGGCGGCCTATGTCGCCGCCAAGCACGGCATTGTCGGCCTGACCAAGGTCGCAGCGCTGGAGACGGCTGAAGACGGCATCACCTGCAACGCGATCTGCCCGGGCTATGTCTACACGCCGCTGGTCGAGGCGCAGATCGACGGCCAGGCCAAAGCACACGGGATTTCCCGCGAGGCTGTGATCCATGACGTGCTGCTGGCGCAGCAACCCAACAAGCGTTTTGCAACGGTCGAGGAATTGGGCTGCGCTGACGGTGTTTCTCGCCAGCGACGCCGCGGCATCGATCACCGGCATCGCACTGCCGGTCGATGGCGGCTGGACCGCACACTGAAGCGTGAACGTAACGAATTCAAACCGCGCACGAACATCCGAGCGCGGCGAATCAAGGGAGCGTGACATGAACGACGTCCAGGACAATGGCACTTCGCTGAAGTCGCTCGCCAAATCTGAACTCGCAAAGTCCGAGCCGGGCCAGATCGTGCTGGTGCTGCAGGGCGGCGGCGCGCTCGGCTCCTACCAGGCCGGCGTCTATCAGGCGCTGCACGAGGCCGGCATCGAGCCGGACTGGATCATCGGCACTTCGATCGGCGCCATCAATGCCAGCCTGATCGCCGGCAACGCGCCGCAAAACCGGCTGTCGCGGCTGCGCGAGTTCTGGAAGAAGATGGAGCAGAGCCCGGTCTGGAGTTTTCGCGACATGTTTCCGGGCTTCAACGAAAAACTGTCCTATTGGTCGACCGTGACCAACGGCATTCCCGGCTTCTTCCGGCCGAACCCGCTGGCGCATGCCGGCGACAGCTATCCGCTCGGCGCCGAGCAGGCCGGTTATTATTCGACCTCGCCGCTGGAGCAGACGCTCACCGAACTCGTCGATTTCAATCTGGTCAATCAATGCTCGCCGCGGCTGACGGTCGGCGCCGCCCATGTCCGCACCAGCCAGATGCGCTATTTCGACAGCCGCGACGCCGAGCTCGGCGTCAAGCACATCATGGCGTCCGGTGCGCTGCCGCCGGCATTCCCCGCCATCCGTATCGACGGTGAACTGTATTGGGACGGCGGCATTCTGTCGAACACGCCGACGGAGGCGGTGTTCGACGACAACCCGCGCAAGAATTCACTGATTTTTGCCGTGCATCTGTGGAATCCGTCCGGCGCCGAGCCGACCACGATGGCCGAGGTGCTCAACCGTCATAAGGACGTGCAGTATTCCAGCCGGATCGCCAGCCACATCGCGCGTCAGCAGCAGGCGCATCGGCTGCGCCACGTCATCAACCAGCTCGCCGCGCGCCTGCCGGAAGCCGAACGCAACAGTGAGGCGGTGCGGGAGCTTGCGAGCTATGGCTGCCCGACGCGGATGCATGTGGTGCGGCTGCTGGCCCCACAGCTCACCCGCGAGGACCACACCAAGGATATCGATTTCAGTCCGTCCGGCATCATGCAGCGCTGGGACGCCGGTTATCGCCACACCAGAGCGGTGCTGGAACGCAAACCCTGGATTGGCGAGTTCGATCCGCTCTCGGGCGTCGTTCTCCATGAGCAGATGGAGGTCATGCCAGAGGCGGCGGAGTGAGGCGAGAAGGAGGGCAAGGAAGAAGCGGGCAACCTCGCGAATTCGTGAAGCGCTGCCCGCCGTAAACAAGACCTGGCCGGCGTAACAATGCAGCGACTTCCCCGAAGCTGTATTGGTATCGGGCCATGCCCGCGGACCCTGGTCCCTCGGGCAGAGGAGGATAGTTCTTTGTCTTGAAGATGATGGCTCTGCACCAAAACTCGTTTTGATGGAGGAATGTCATGGAAGTCAACGAAGACCGCCTCAATTCATTCATGGGAAAGATGCTCGGAGACGTCGGTGCCGCGATGAACGCGTCGCTTATGCTGGTGGGCGACAAGCTCGGGCTTTACAGGGCGCTGGCGCAGGAACGGGCCGATGGATCCCGCTTCATTGGCCAGGACAACCGGCACGACGGAGCGATACATCCGCGAATGGCTGTCGGCGCAGGCCGCCTCCGGTTACGTCGAATACGACAAGGCGTCGGGCAAGTTCTCGATGCTGCCCGAACAGATCATGGCGCTCGCCGACGAGGATAGCCCGGTATTCCTGGGTGCCGTCGGCAGCCTGGTGTCGGCAACCTTCCTGGACGAGCCGAAGATCTCCGAAGCGTTCAAGACCGGCAAGGGCGTCGGCTGGAACAAACGCAGCGAATGCCTGTTCTGCGGAACGGCGCGTTTCTTCCGCACCAGCTACAAGCACCATCTGGTCCAGCAATGGCTGCCCGCGCTTGACGGGGTCGTCGACAAGCTCACGCGGGGAGCCAAGGTGGCGGACGTCGGCTGCGGTCACGGCGTATCGACCCGTTTGATGGCAGCGGCCTTCCCCAATTCCACCTTCTACGGCTTCGACTACCACGACGGCTCGATCCAGTCGGCGCGCGAACTGACGAAGGAGGCTGGAATGTCGGACCGCGTCCACTTCGACGTGCACTCCGCCAAGACATTCCCTGCGAACGGATACGACCTGGTGTGCTTCTTCGACTGTTTGCACGACATGGGCGATCCCGTCGGCGCCCTGAAGCATACCCGCTCCACACTGGCCGATGACGGCACCTGCATGCTGGTCGAACCGTTCGCCAATGATCGGTTGGAGGACAACTTCAATCCGGTGGGCCGCGTCTACTATGCGGCTTCCACCATGGTTTGCACGCCCGCGTCGCTGGATCAGGAGGTTGGACTTGGCCCTCGGCGCGCAGGCCGGTGAGACCAGATTGCGGGACGTCGCGCGGCAAGGCGGCTTCACGCGCTTCCGACGCGCCGCGGAGACGCCGTTCAATCTGATCCTCGAAGCACGACCGTAAGGCCCGGTTTCTCGAAGACTTGCTACCGGCCGGGTGGTAACCTGCCACTCGGCGGCGGCGGCGATGTCCCAACAATTTCGGATTTGGTCGGATGGCAAACTCCCTCGGAGAATTCGGCGAATTCAACCCGCTTTGGCGCGCGATCTTTTCGGGGGAGCATCCGGAGTTGAAGCGCGGCCGGAAACTATTCCGGTTGATGTCTCCCACGGCACACGAACGGTGCCGCCTGTGCTATGCGGGGTTTGACGGATTTTCCGCGCCGGTCATGCGTGCGATCGGCCGCGGGCAGTGGCTGCGCAATCCTCATTTCTGCGAGAAGTGCGAATCGGTGCTGGCAGAACAACGCGGCGGAGCCGAGATCGAGATTGCGATGCTGTATGCCGACGTTCGCGGCTCAACGCAGCTTGCTGCAGGGATGCGCCCGACCGAATTCGCCGCACTGATGCAGCGCTTTTTCCGGGCCGCGATCAAGGTCTTCACCTGGACCGACGCGATCGTTGACAAGATGGTGGGCGACGAAGTGATTGGCATCTATGCCCCCTGTTTGACCGGTCCCGACTATCGGAAGCGTGCCGTTGCCGCCGGGCTGAAGCTGCTTCGCGCTACCGGCCATGCCGATCCCGCTGGCCCGTGGCTTTCAATCGGCGTCGGCGTGCATTCAGGAGAGACCTTTTTGGGCTCGGTAGGTGTTGAAGGCGGCAACTATCAATTTGCGGCCCTCGGCCCTCCGATGAACTTCGGCGCCAGGCTGGTTGCGTCCGCCAAGGGCGGGGAGATGATCTTGAGCGAGGAAGTGTGGCAGGATGTATCGGGCACGATCCCGGCCGAGCCGCGGAGCCTGGAGCTCAAAGGGCATCCGGGGCAGGTGCGCGCCTACGTCACGCGGGTCGCGCCGGACTGATATCTCGGGCGCACCATCGAGATTCATGATCGCTTCTGGCGGCAAAGCGGACGTTGTCGGCTCGCGTGACTCCGCGCCGTCATTCCCGGCGCGCTTGTCTAATGCCCGACGATCTCCGGCAACCGTGTCGCCGGCGGGGTGTTGCGGCTGCGGGTGCACACGCCTTGCGATCCAAACGGCATGGCGCCCGCATCGTTGGTCAACTCGGAACGGCCTTCCAGTCGCGTTTGATCTTCTTGGCCAGCGACCATTTGTGGACTTCGGTCGGTCCATCATAGATGCGGAAGGCGCGGATCTCGCGGAAAGCCTGCTCGACGATCGTCTCGGACGAGACGCCGGTGCCTCCCATTACCTGCACGCAGCGATCGGCGACCCGCATCAGTGCTTCCGAGACCGCCACTTTGGCCATCGAACTCTCGGCCGTCCCCAGCGAGCCGGTGTCGAGCACGTCTGCGCACCAGTCGATCATCAGTTCCGACTGTTTGAGATCGATCAGGTTCTCCGCGAGCATAAAGCCGACGCCTTCGTGATCGATCAGCGGTTTTCCGAACGCGTGGCGGCGGCAGGCATAGTCGGTGGCGATCTCGTTGGCGCGGATCGCCAGGCCCAGCCAACGCATGCAGTGCGATAGACGCGCCGGGCTAAGGCGGATCTGCGCATATTTGAAACCATCGCCGGACGCGCCGAGCATCTGGTCGGTGGATACGCGAAGGTTCTCGATCTCGATTTCGGCATGTCCGCCGGGCATCGAACTATCGATCGTATCCAGCACGCGCAGCGTGCGGATTGCGGGATCCGGCAGATCGACAAGGAACATGCACGCGCCGTCGTCCGACTTCGCCATGACGATGCCGACCCGGGCGCCTTCGGCTCCGGTAATGAACTTCTTTCGTCCGTTGATGACCCAGTGATTGCCATCCAGCCTGCACGTGGTCTGCATCATCGACGGATCGGATCCTGCACCGCCCGTGTCCGCCGGCTCGGTCATGAAGAACGCCGAACGCGCTTTGCCCGACACCAGCGGCTCCAAAAAGCGCGCCTTCTGCTCGGCGCTTCCGACCTTGCCGAGCAGGTACATATTGCCCTCATCGGGCGCCATGGTGTTGCAGGCAAGCGGACCCAATGGTGAGAGCCCGGATTTGATCAGGGCCTTCGCGGTCTCACGCTGCGTGAGATGCGATCCATCGGGCAGAATATGCGGCGTCAGCACGCCAGCCCTGCGTGCCTTGTCTCGCAGTTCCTGAACGAATTCGTCGCTCGGGCCGTGCGCACCCGTTCGCGGATCCTTCTCGCAGGGGATCACTTCCGCGCGAATGAAGGCCTCGATTTTCGCGGCAATGGCGTCGGCTCGATCAGTCATGGATGCGGATACTCCGTCCTATGTCGTTACATTCCCGGCGTGCGTCTAATGCCCGACAATCTCCGGCAGCCGTGTCGCCGGCGGCGTGTTGCGGCTGCGCTGGGTGCGGACGATGCCGTCGATGATGGTCATGCCGATGCCGGGCAGGTCGCCGAGCTGGACACTGTGCAGCAGGTTTTTGCCGGGGGAATGCTGCGCCATGTCCATGATGACGAAATCGGCTGAGCGGCCGACCTCGATCAGGCCGCAGTCGAGCGCACGCATCCGGGCGGTGTTGCCGGTGGCGAGGCAGAAGGCGAGTTCGGCCGGCAGTTCGCCGAGCGACGACAACAGCGACACCATGCGCAAAATCCCAAGCGGCTGCACGCCGGAGCCGGCCGGCGCGTCGGTGCCGAGGATGACGCGGTGGAGGTCGCCCATCTCGCGCGCGGTGCGCAGCGTGAACAGCGCCGAGCGTTCATTGCCGTTGTGAACCAGTTCGAGGCCACGTTTGCAGCCCTCGCAGATGCAGCGGATCTGGTCGTCTGGCAACGCGGTGTGGCCGCCATTGATGTGGCCGATCACGTCGGTGTCGGCTTCCAGCACCACGTCCTTGTCGATCAGGCCGGAACCGGGAATCGAAGGCCCGCCGGTGTGGATCGTGCTCTGGATGCCGTATTTGCGCGCCCAGCCCACCATCTTGCGCGCGGTCGGGCCGTCCTTGACGCCGCCGAGGCCGACTTCGCCGAGCAGCTTGACGCCGGCGGCGGCCAATTCCTTGAAATCGTCCTCGACCATCTCGCTTTCGATCACGGGCGCGCCGGCATGGATTTTCACGCCGCCGGGCCGCAAATTCCAGAACGCGCGTTGTGCAAAAATCGCCATCGCCTTGACGCCGACGACGTCGCGGGGGCGGCCGGGCATATGGACTTCGCCGGCGGATATCATGGTGGTGACGCCGCCATGCAGATAGCTGTCGATCCAGCCCATCTGGTTCTGCCGCGGCGTCCAGTCGCCCGCTACAGGGTGGACGTGGCTGTCGATCAGGCCTGGTGCGACCGTGGTGCCGTTGGCGTTGACAACAGTGGTGGCACCCTCGGTGTCGACGTCCTTCAGCCGGCCGATCGCGGTGATTTTGCCGTTCTCGGCCACGATGGTGTCGGCGTCCAGGATCGGCTTCTCCAGCGCCCCCGACAGCAACAGCCCGATATTGCGGACCACGAGCTTGCTCGGGCCGGTCGCCTGGGGTGCATCGTGGGCCATGGTTTTTCCTTGTCGTTCAATGCCTTCGGGGTGCTTTGCGCCATCTTGCCCGCGGCTTGACGGCGGGATCAAGAAGGATTATTCATTCGTACACGAATGATCGTATACGAATGATCAGACCTTCGCAAATCGCGTTTTAATGGCGGGATCATGAGCAACTTCAATCAGGAAAGCGTTCTAAGCGTTCATCACTGGACCGACACGCTGTTCTCCTTCACCACCACCCGCGATCCCTCGTTCCGTTTCAGGAACGGCGAGTTCACGATGATCGGACTCAAGGTCGGCGAGAAGCCGCTGCTGCGCGCCTACTCAGTCGCCAGCGCCAATTACGAGGACCGGTTGGAATTCTTCTCGATCAAGGTGCCAGATGGCCCGCTGACCTCGCGGCTCCAGCATCTGAAGGAAGGCGATGAGATCATCGTCAGCCGCAAGGCCACCGGCACGCTCGTCATCGACAACCTCCAGGACGGCCGCAACCTCTATCTGATCGGCACCGGCACCGGGCTGGCGCCGTTCTTGAGCGTGATCAAGGATCCTGAGACCTATGAGCGGTTTGAGAGGGTGGTGCTGCTGCACGGCTGCCGCCGCGTCGCCGAACTCGCTTATGGCGAGATGATCACCAAGGAACTGCCCAACGATGAGTTGATCGGCGACCTCGTGCGCAACCAGCTGATCTATTATCCGACCGTGACGCGCGATCCGTTCCGCAACCGCGGCCGCATCACCGACCTGATCAATTCCGGAAAACTGTTCGCCGATATCGGCCTCGCCTCGCTCGAGCCCGCGCATGACCGCGTCATGATCTGCGGCAGCCCTGCGCTGGTCGCCGACACCCGGACGCTGCTCAATGGCAAGGGTTTTGTCGAAGGCAATCACGGCGAGCCGGCGCAGTTCGTGGTCGAGAAGGCGTTCGCGGAGCGGTAGAGCGTTTTCAAGCGAAGTGGATGCCGGTTCGCGTGAAGAAAACGCGTCAAACAAAAAGATAGAGCCCCGTTCCAATTCCATCGGAACGGGGGTCTAGACCCACTAGATCTTGCGGGTTTCGGATAGTGCGAAACACCACTGCTACGGTGCATGGGGTTGTTTTCGTAGTTTTGTGTCGGGGTCCTAGGGCCGAATGGCCGGCGCTTCCATCGGCATGCCGCGCGCGCGCGACATCAGATACAATTCCAGCTCGACCAGTTCCGGCGCGCCGTAATCATAGGCCTGCGCGCGGATCCCGGTGATGCAGGCGCGTAAGCGCCGCTGCAGCGATCCAAGCGACTGCCACTCCAGCCGATAGAGCGGGTAACCGGTCGGATGCGCTTGCGTGATCGCCGATCCGGCCAGCCGCTTGTCCCAATTATCATCATGGCAATTGGCGCAGCCGAGATTGAGCTGGCCCTGCCGCTGCATGAACAACGCGCGCCCCTTGTCGATGAACGGTGCCAGCTGCGGATCGCTGCCGGTCTCGATCGCGGCCCCGCGCGATTGCTGCGCCACAAAGGCGGTGAGCGCCAGCAGGTCGCGGTTCTCATAGGCGAGCGGGCTCGCCTGCTGATGATTGGTGCGGCACAGATTGATGCGCGCTTCGAGATCGACGGGGCGCCCGAGCGCCTTGTCGAAGGCGGGATAGCGGGCGGCGATGCCCTTCATGCTGGTGGGCGCGTCGTTGTGACAATCGGCACAGGCCTTGTCTGCGGCGCCGGCCTTCCGGCTCCACAGTTTTTCACCGTCGAGCACCCACAGCATGCCGGGGTTGGCAGTGTCGTCGTCCTGCATCGCCTTCGTATCCGGCGCCATGAAGCTGTAGCCGGAACGCCGTTCGGTTGCGGGGATTTCAGCGGCGAACGTGTCCGCCGTCAGCAGGCCGGCCATCACGATGAGGCAGGCAATCCTCATTCGACGATGATCGAGGCGGAGGCGGTTTCCGAAAAACCGTTGTCGCCGATCCATTCGAATTCGAACTTGCCGCTTTCGGTCGCTGTCGTGAAGAAGGTGATGAACGGATTGGCGGCAATCGCCGGAAACAAATCGGCGCGAAACACCTCGTTGCCATTATAGCGGCAGGCAAAGCTCGTGATGATGTCGCGCGCAATTGCTTCGCCGGACGCGGTATGGCGATAGCCGGTTTCCATGATGTGCGACATCAAGGTCTTGATCTCGATGACATCGCCGCGTTTGGCCTTTGCGGGAACGTTGATCAGCGCGGAAGGCATCAGATCACCTCCTCGGTGCAGGCCGCCAGCGTCACGACGACCTCGACGCTGACCGACCAGAACGAGCCGTCCGACAGCCGCGCGATCGCGACGACCTTCTGGCTGTCGGCCAGCCTGAATCCGGGTCGAGACCTGGGCGCGGCCGGCATTGGGGCCGAGATGGAAATTGCCGATATTGGGCTGCGGGTTCTTCTCGTTGAAGACGTGGATGCTGCGGACAAAATCCTCCGGCGCCATTGGGCTCGCGACGCTGACGGTCATCGGCACGGTGTTGCCGTTCTCGACCAGCGGCGGCAGGTCGAGCTTGACCTTGCCGGTCTTCACCGCGGCACCACCGGTAACGGTACGGATCGCAGACGCCAATGCTGCCGGCGTCGCCTCGGCGGGCCGTAACGTCACCACGGAGATGGCGCCGGCCACGGCCGCGCCGCCGGCAAGGCCGAGGAATTGGCGACGTGTGGAATCCTTGTGTCCGTCCATCATCACTTCCTATTCGCGCAGCGTCACCAGATACGCCACGATATCCTCGATCTGTTCGGCCGACAGGATCGGCTTGTTGCGCCAGGCCGGTCCGACGCGGGTCAGGCCGTCAGCGCGATAATAGGACGGCATGATCGTCGCGTCATTGAGGCGGCTGGCATCAACCAGCCGCAGCCGAAGCTGCCCTTCCGACCAGCGATTGCCGGTGCCCGCCAGGTCTGGGGCCAGATCGCCCTGGAACTTCTGTTCGGGAAATGGGCCGTTGTGGCACAGGATGCAAGTGCTTGTGCGCTCGACCACCAGCGCCCGGCCGCGCATCGCATCGCCTCGCGCATTCGTGAGTGGTTCCGGTATGGCGTCGCCGGCGACGACATAGGGCCGCAAGCCCTGTGCGCCGACCGAGCAGGGCAGTGCTAGCAGCACCGCTGCAAACATTCCTGCTATCTGGATCGCCGATCTAGCCAAACGCATCCACCGTAATTTTTCTGAACCAGTTTTCGGCCGCTTCCGCCTCGCGCGCGCGCACTTCGCGCGGCGCATTGACGGGGCTCGTCACGCTCTCGACCTCGGCGAATTGGCCTTCCTTGGGTTGATAGACCCCCGACAGCGAGAACGTATAGCCAGGGTGCTACCGTGTTGTAACAGGCGCTGGTCAGCCGCGGCATCTCCGGCGATTTGCCTGCAAGCAGATTCACGATCGCCGCGGCGCATGCTTTGCCCTGGGCCTGTGCGGCGGAGGCCGATTTCGAAATGCCGCCGGAGATCGCGGCATCGCCGATCACATGGATATCGGGCACGAGTTTCGAGGCAAAGCTGACGGGATCGATCGGGCACCAGCCGGTATTGTCGGCGGCGCCCGCAATCTCGGCGATGCGGCCGGCCTTTTGCGGCGGGATCACGCTGGCGACTTGCGCGGTGTAATTGCCAAAATCGGTGACGATGGTTTTGGTCGCCGCATCGACCGACGTGACGCGGCCGCCTTGCGAGAGCGCGATACGTTCGATCAGTCCGGGATACAATTCCTTCCAGGCCGCCTCGAACAGTCTTTGCTGCGAAAAGCCGTCTTTGGCGTCGAGGATCAATATCTTCGAGCGCGGCTTTTTGCTCTTGAGATAATGCGCGATCAGGCTTGCGCGCTCGTAAGGTGCGGGCGGGCAGCGTAGCGGCGCGGCGGGCACCGCCAGCACCACGATGCCGCCATCCTCCATCGCTTCGATCTGCTTGCGCAACAGAATGGTCTGCTCGCCGGCCTTCCACGCATGCGGCATCTTCAAGGCAGCGTCTTCGTCATATCCGGGCAGCGCGTCGAAACGCAGGTCGATGCCGGGCGCCAGCACCAGCCGGTCGTAACTGACCGAGCCGCCATCGGCCAGGCCAACCCTGCGTGCCTGCGGATCGATCTTTGTCGCCGGCTGCACGATGACCGTCACGCCTTCGCCGGCGATGCCATCATAGGTGAATTGCTGCGCCGGCAATTCACGCAAGCCGGCGATCACCTCATTGCTGAACGGGCAGGCGGTGAAGATGCGGCTCGGCTCGATCAGCGTCACCTGCAATTTCGGATCGAGCTTTCGCAACGCCCGCGCGCAGCTGGCGCCGCCAAAGCCGCCGCCGATCACGACGACGCGTGCCGCGGCTTGAGCGAATGCAGGCCGAGACAAAATTGACGGCAATATCGACGCCGTCGCCGACGCGGCGATCCCGCGAGCGACATCTCTGCGCGACGGCCTGCGCGTGACGTCCAGGCGCGTGACGTCCATGGGTACAATCCGGAAAGGGCAGGCGGCGGCCTTCAAAGCCGCCGCCTGCGATGTCAGGCGAACGTGATGTTCTGGTCCTTCAGCGGCACCGAACGGATGCGTTTTCCGGTCGCCGCGAAATAGGCGTTGAGCACCGCCGGACCCGCCACGCAGATAGTGGGTTCGCCGACGCCGCCCCAGAAGCCGCCGCTCGGCATCACGATCGATTCCACCTTCGGCATCTCGGCAATCCGCATCGAATTGTAAGTGTCGAAGTTGGTCTGCTCGATGGCGCCATCCTTCACGGTGCAGGCACCGTAGAACAGGCCGGACAGGCCGTAGACGAAGGAGCCCGCGATCTGCCGGTCGATCTGCGCCGGATTGACGGCGTAGCCGGGATCGGTGGCGGCAACGATACGGATTACCTTGATCTTGTTGCCATCGGTCACGGAGATCTCCGCAGCACCGGCGACGTAGCTGCCGAAGCCCATATGCTGGCAGATGCCGCGGAAAACACCTTGCGGCGCCGGTTTGTCCCAGCCGATCTTTTCGGCAACGGCATTGAGCACGGCAAGGTGCTTTGGATGCTTTGCCATCAGTTTGCGGCGGAACGCGAGCGGATCCTGGCCGGCCGCCTGCGCCAGCTCGTCCATGAAGCATTCGAGATAGATCGCGTTGTGATTGACGTTGACGCCGCGCCAGAAGCCGGGCGGGACGTGCGGGTTGCGCATCGCGTGCTCGATCAGCAAATTCGGCACCGTGTAGCCGATCGCCGCCTCGCCCGTGGCATTGAGGCCCTGGAACGCGACCGGGTCCATGCCGTTGACCAGTGCGTCGGGACGCACCGAAGACAGGATCGATTGGCCGGAAATCCGCATGTGCAGCGCCGTCAGATTGTTGTCGGCATCGAACGCGCCGGTCAACTTGCATTGCGTGACCGGATGGTACTTGCCGTGCAGCATGTCTTCTTCGCGCGACCACAACAGCTTGATCGGCGTGCCCGGCATCTGCTTGGCGATCACCACGGCCTGCTGAACATAGTCGGTCATGCCGCGCCGGCCAAAACCGCCGCCGAGCATCTGCTTGTGGACGTCGCATTTGTCGGCCGGCAGTCCTGACGCGGCCAGCACAGCGGCAAACGCACCTTCGCCGTTCTGCGTGCCGGTCCACACCTCGCATTTATCCGCGGTGTAAAGCGCGGTGGCGTTGAGCGGTTCCATGCACGCATGGTTCTGGTAGGGATAGTTGTAGACTGCTTCGATCTTCTTTGCCGCACTTGCGATCGTAGCCTTGGCGTCGCCGTTCTGGTTGCCGACAAAAGCGGGTTGCGCGTTGTCGAGACCCTCGGCCAGCCATTTCGCAATCGACGCGCTGGAGACCTTGTTGTTCTCGCCTTCGTCCCAGACGATCGGCAGCGCGTCGAGCGCGGATTTGGCGTGCCACCAGGTATCGGCCACGACCGCGACCGCGGTATCGCCGACCCGGACGACCTTCTTGACGCCCTTCATGTTGGCGATCTTGGCTTCGTCAAAACTCTTCAGCTTGCCGCCGAAGACCGGACAATCCTTGATCGCGGCGTTCAGCATGCCCGGCAGCTTGACGTCGATGCCGTACATCATCTTGCCGGTGGTCTTGTCTTCGGTGTCGAGCCGCTTCAATCCCTTGCCGGCGATCTTCCAGTCCTTGGGATCCTTCAGCTTGACGTCGGCCGGCGGTTCGAGCTTGGCGGCCGCTTCCACTACCTTGCCGTAAGTCGTCTTCTTTCCCGACGGTGTATGGGTGATGACGCTGTTGGACGCGGTGCATTCGGCGACCGGCACCTTCCATTCATTGGCCGCGGCCTGCACCAGCATCATGCGGGCGGTAGCACCTCCCTTACGCACATAATCGTGCGAGGTGCGGATGCCGCGGCTGCCGCCGGTCCCGAAATCGCCCCAGGCGCGCTTTCGTGCGACACTTTGTCCCGGGGTCGGATATTCGGTCGTGACCTTCGACCAGTCGCATTCGAGTTCTTCGGCAACGAGTTGGGCGAGGCCGGTCAGCGAGCCCTGTCCCATCTCCGAGCGGGCGATCCGGATCACCACGGTGTCGTCGGGGCGGATCACCACCCAGGCGTTGACCTCAGGGGAGCCGTCGGCGGCGCGGACCACGGTCGGTCCGCCAAAGGGAATGTCGAGACCGAGCGACAGCCCGGCGCCTGCGGCGGCGGTGCCGATGACGAAGGCGCGGCGGCTGAGTTTGGGCGAGATGTGCTTGTTCATGGCTGCCCCCTTCACGCGTTCGCTGCGGCGTGAATTGCCTCGCGGACCTGCTGGAAGGTCCCGCATCGGCAGATATTGGTGATGGCCTCGTTGATATCGGCGTCGGTCGGCTTCGGCTTCTCCTTGAGAAGCGCTGCAACCGCCATGATCATGCCGCTCTGGCAATAGCCGCATTGCGGCACATCGTTGGCGACCCAGGCCTGCTGCACCTTATGCAGCGCGCCATTGCTGGCGAGACCTTCGATGGTAGTAATCTGCTTGCCGGCGGCTTCGCCGACGGAGATGCCACAGGAGCGCATCGCGACCCCGTCGATATGGACCGTGCAGGCGCCGCATTGTGCGATGCCGCAACCGTATTTGGTGCCCGTCAGTCCGACATTCTCCCGAATCGCCCATAGTAGGGGGGTGTCGTTTTCGACGTCCACATTGATTGATTTGCCGTTGATCGTGAGGTTTGCCATCGCGTTTCCCCTGTTAGTCCAATTCATCAATTGAACCCGGGCGCGACACTGGACTGCAATCTGGAACAGTTCAAATCAAGAAAATGCGTTTGCGATGCGGAAGAAAATTAAGGGGCCGGGGTTTCGCGGGCGTCGCGTTTGTTACGCGTCCGTAATGTTCGCTTCAAACGCTATGGTTTGCCTGCTTTGAAGGCATCGAGGATTTGGACACAGATCGGGCCCGACTTGCTGCACCAGGTCTGCTGCGCGGTCGCAGCACCCGATCGCAATGCTTCGACGATCGCCGCTGCCGGCGTGGAGTCGATGGTGACGCCGTTCTGGCGCATCCGCGCATAATTCTCTTGCAGCCGGGTCGAAAGCGCGAGCCACAGCTCGGTCTCGGTTTGGCGGCTCGCCGCATCGACGGCCGCCCGCTGATCCGCGCCGAGGCCGTCATAGACGACCTTGCTGACAGCAGCGACCGAGAGCGGCAGCGAGTAGGTGATCTCGCTGAACCAGGGCAGGTACTCCCATAGCTTGCGGCCGGCGCCGCCGTCGCCGGAGGACAGCACGGCGTTGAGGCTTCCATCGGCCAGTTTCGGCATCGTATCCGCAAAGCTGATCAGCGCAGCCTTGGCGCCGACGCCTAGAAACACCTCGGTCGATGTCTTGTCATAGGTGCGGATCGAAAGGCCGGACAGGTCGGATGCGGTCTTCAGCGGCGTCTTCGACCAGATGCCGGAAGGCGGCCATGGCGTCAGGTAAAGCAGCCGGAGGCCTTTCTTCTCCAGCACCGAAGCGAGATATGGCCGTGCGATGTCGGCAAGCCGCCTGGCATCGGCGATCGAGGTCACCAGGAACGGCAGCGAAGGCAGCGCGAAGATCGGGTCTTCGGCTTCGAGCGAACCTGCGAAAGCGTCTCCAGCCTGCACCCGGCCTTCCGCGATTGCCGCCAGCATGCCCGCCGATTTGATGCCGGCAGCGGCATCGAAACTCGGCTTGACCGTGAGCTGTCCTGCGCTCAGCTCAGCGACATGTTTTGCAAAAGCCGTCAGGCCAACGCCCGGCATGGCATTTTGCGGATACTCCGTCGCCATGTCCCAGACGGTTTCCGCGCGGATCGCGGCCGGATGCAACAGCAGCACGGTGGCGGCCAGCAGGCTGAGAAGTCGCACAGTCGCTCCGATCATGTTCGCGGTGGTTCAACAGCCATGCGCAGACAGCTCATCACGCTTCCGAGTGCTGCAAATCCGGCGCCGAATGCCAATGCAAGCGTCGCGCCATTGTGGCCGCCAAGCGCAAAGCACAACGCCGCCAGCGCCGCACCAAGCGTCTGTCCGGTCAGGCGGGCGGTCGCGACAATGCCGCTGGCGCTGCCGCTGCGATGCGACGGCGCGCTCGCCATCAGCGCACGCAGATTGGGCGTTTGAAAGAAACCGAATCCGAACCCGCACAGCATCATGCGCCAGACGATGTTGGCAATGCCTGGGTCCGGGGGAAGCGTCGCCAGCAGCACCATGCCGATGCTCAGCAACGCGAGGCCCAGCCCGCCGAGCAGGCTGACGGGATAGCGGTCGGACAGCCCGCCGCTGATCGGCGCCATGATCGCGACCACCAGCGGCCACGGCGTCATGAAGAAGCCGGTCTCGACCTGGGTGCGCATCAGCACGTCCTCGAAGTAGAACGGCAGCGCGACGAAGGCGAGGCCCTGGACGGAGAACGAGCACACGGAAGTCGCCGCCGACAGCGCAAACATCGGCCGCCGGAACAGGTCGATCGGCAGCATCGGCGCCGGATGATCCGCGTTGCGGCGGGTCAATATCCAGCCGAGCAGGATGGCGCCGACGAGTTCGGCCGACACCTGCGCCGGCGGTGCCTGATGCGCGGCACTGCCGATCCCGATGATGAAGAGGCCAAGGCAGCTTGCGGTCAGAGCGGCGGTGAGAAAATCGAACCGGTGCGTCGCGCGCGGCGTGTGCGGCAGCGTCTTCAGCCCGATCCATACCGCGAGCATGCCGAACGGGATGTTGATGGCGAACAGCCACGGCCACGGGCCCAGCGCCAGGACCGCGGACGCGATGGTGGGTCCAAGCGTAAAGGCAGTACCGACCACCAGCGCGTTGTGACCAAAACCGCGTCCGAGCATGCGGGTCGGATAGACGAATCTTACCAGCGCCGCGTTCACACTCATGATGCCGCTGGCGCCGAGACCTTGCAGTGTTCGTGCGGTCAGGAGACTGGGCAATGACCACGCCAAGGCGCAGCCGAGCGAGGCCAGCGTGAACAGCAAGAGACCACCGATATAGATGCGCTCGTGGCCGACGATTTCGCCGAGCGCGCCGAGCGGCAACAGGGTTGCGACCAGCGCGATCTGATAGACGTTGACCACCCAGACCACGTCGGCCGGGCTGACATGGAGGTCGGCGGCAATCGCCGGCAGCGCGATGTTGGCGATCGCCGTATCGAGCGAGGCCAGCGCTAGTGCTGTAAAGATCGCCGCGACCGCCCAGCGCCGCAGTTCCGGAGGCAAGCCGTCGATCCCGGGCGTGGCGG
Source organism: uncultured Alphaproteobacteria bacterium (assembly GCA_963802535.1). Taxonomy (GTDB): domain Bacteria; phylum Pseudomonadota; class Alphaproteobacteria; order Rhizobiales; family Xanthobacteraceae; genus Bradyrhizobium. The sequence goes on from CAWDJI010000008.1 coordinate 115,145, forward strand.
GCGGCTTTGCAGTCAAATCTGCGGACATCGCGATCGGGCTCTCCACGGTGGGTCACGGATGCGCCCACACGGCGTGTACTACGGGCGTGAGCCGCGCCACAGGCACGCGGTTGCATGATGCATATGCGAAGGCGATGCGGACAGGAAGGGCCGTGCGTCCAGCGGGCGGAATCGCCTGCTTATGCGGCATTTCAGCCGCCGACTTTCGGCTAGCTTTCCGCCCGCGGCGCGATCGACTAGGCTCCCCGCGCATTGCTGCCGCAAGATCTGGGACAAGATCCGAAAACGGACGGTCGCGAGCCCGAGGGGAAGCGCTTTGGACGGACAGGCGAGCCGGCGCAGCGAGGTCATGCGTAGCGCCAGCGAGGGGACGCGTCGGCGCGTGTGGGCCAATTTGTGGGTCGTGCTCCTGCTGGCGATCCTGGGCTTTCTCGTCATCTACCCAATCCTGATGCTGCTCTTGGGCGCGCTCACCGACACCAATCCGGTAGTCGAGGGGATCAGCCTGCGCCACCTCTCGATCGAAAATTTCCTCGTCGTGCTGGCGAACCCGAATGTCGGCGAGGCGCTGGTCAACACGCTGATCGCCTGCGGCGGCGGCACCGCGATCGCAGTCGTGATCGGGCTGTTGTTTTCATGGATCGTGGTGCGCACCAACACGCCGTTCAAGGGGTTCATTGCTGCGGCCAGTATCCTGCCACTGTTCGCGCCGCCGCTGGTCGCGGGCGTGGCGTGGGCGATCCTCGGCTCGCCCAAGACCGGCCTGATCAACACCATGTTCAAATGGATCGGGCTCGACTGGCGCGTCGATTTCTATTCGTTGTGGGGCCTGGTGTTCGTATTCGGCATCTATTACGCGCCCTACGTCTACATGTTCACCTCGTCGGCGCTGCGCAACATGGACCCGAGCCTGGAGGAGGCCGCCGAAATCTCCGGCGCCAGCGCGTTCGCAACCCTGTTCTCGGTGACGTTCCCGCTGATCATGCCGGCGATCGTCTCGGGCATGCTGCTGTCGTTCATCGTGATGCTCGGCATCTACGGCATTCCGGCGGTGCTGGGCGCGCCGACCAATCTGGCGGTGCTGACCACCTACATCTTCAAGCTCACCAACTGGTCGCCGCCGCTCTACAACACCGCGGCCGCAGTCGCGATCATCCTGATGGTCGTCACCGGCGCACTGGTGTTCTTGCAGCAGCGGGTGCTGAGCGGGCGCAGCTATACGACGGTTGCCGGCAAGGCGTTCCGCCCGCGCAGCCTCGATCTCGGGCGCTGGCGCTGGTTCACCTTCGGCCTCGGCATCGCCTATCTCCTGATCGTGGTGGTGCTGCCTTCGCTGGCGCTGATCGTGGCGGCGTTCCGAAAATTCATGTTCATCCGCGACGCCGCCAGCCTGTTCGATATGCGGCAATATTCGCTGGTGCATTTTCACAGCATTTTTGACAACCCGCTGACGCTGCGCTCGATCTACAACGCGGTCGAAGTCGGCGTGATCACGGCGGTGGTCGGCGGCGCGCTGGCGTTTGCGATCGGCTACACCATTCACCGCACGCAGGTCACCGGCCGGCGCTGGATCGACCTGATCTCGACCGTGCCGGTCGCGATCCCCGGCCTGGTGGTCGGCGTCGCTTATCTGTGGGCCTGGATAGGCATTCCGGCCGGGCTCTACGGCACGATCTGGATTTTGGCGCTCGCCTTCATCGCACGCTTCATGCCGGATACGGTCAAAGCGCTCTCGACCTCGTTCCTGCAAATCCATCGCGAGCTGGAGGAAGCCGCCTGGGTCTGCGGCAAGGGCATGCTCGGTACCATCAGGACCATCGTGCTGCCGCTGGCGCGGCCGGGCGTGATCGCCTCGATGACACTATTATTCGTGCTCGCGATCCGCGAACTCGGCTCGTCGCTGTTTCTCTATACCAGCAACACCATGGTGATGTCGGTGCTGCTGCTCGACTATTACGAAGGCGGCAATCTCGGCAAGACCGCCGCCTTCAGCCTGGTGCAGACGGTGTTGCTCGGCGTTCTCATCGGCGGCGCCAACTGGCTGTCGCGCGAGGCGACGCAGAGCGGTGTCGCGCGTACCGGATAAAAAAACTCCAAGGGAGGATTGGCTATGGATAGACGGATCTTCACGAAATGGGCACTCGCCGGCATTGCCGGTCTCGGCATCCCGTGGGGCGCAACCGCGCAGGCGCAGGAATTCGGCTCGCCGGAACTGATCGCGGCGGCCAAAGCCGAAGGCAGACTGGTGCTCTACACCGCGAACTTCGCCGAGGTCGAACAGGACGTCATCAAGGCCTTCAACAAGCGCTTTCCCGAGATCAAGGTCGAGATGGTCCGCGCGCCGGGTGGCCAGCTCATCACGCGGGTGAAGACGGAGGCCGCCGCCGGCAAGCTCATTGCGGATATCGTCGATCACTCCGACCGCGGCCTGATGCAGCCGCTCGCCGACCTGTTCCAGGATTATGCGCCGCCCAATGCCGCCGATTACGATCCGGCGGCGCTGGTGTCGCCAAAATTGTGGCCTCGCCTGACCGCCATCTGGTCGATCGCCTACAACACTGAACTAATCAAGGATCCGCCAAAGACCTGGATGGACCTGACCAAGCCGCAATATGACAAGCTGATCGGGCAGGTGTTCGCGCAATCCGGCGGCACCACCTGGACCCGCATCATGTTCGAGCGCCAGGTGCTGGGGGAGGATTACTGGGCCAAGCAGGCCGCAACCCATCCGGTGCTCTATCCCTCGGGCGCACCGATGTCGGATGCGATGGTGCGCGGCGAAATCGGCATGGGACCGCTGATTTATAACGCGGTCTATCCGAAGCAGAAGGAAGGCGCGCCGTTGAAGGTTGTCTTCCCGCCGGAGGGCGTGCCCGCCAATCCCTATGCGACGGGAATCCCGAAGACCGCCAAGAACGTCAATGCGGCAAGGCTGTACCTGAACTGGTGCCTGTCGAAGGAGGGCCAGACCTTCATGATCAAGGAGCAGGGTAACCTGACGTCGCTGAAGGAGGTGCCATTGAGTCCCGAAGGCTTCGATCCCAAGGTGGTCAAGGTCTGGTATCCGAATTTCGACCAGTATGTGAAACTGCATGCCGATTGGGTTGCTGCCTGGGACAAGACCTTCGGCTATCGGCAGTGAGCAGGCAGGTATGAACCGGATGTCCGTTCATGACGGCGACGCTCGAAGTCACGGATCTGCGCAAGCAGTTCGCGATCGGCCGTCCGGCGATCGATGGCGTCAGCTTTGCCGTGCCGGCGGGCGAGATCGTGGTGCTGCTCGGGCCGTCCGGCTGCGGCAAGACCACGACGCTGCGCTGCGTCGCGGGGCTCGAGCATCCGACCGATGGCGAGATCAGTATTGCCGGCCGGATCGTGTCATCGCCCGCCAACGGCATCCTTGTGCCGCCGCGGCTGCGCGAGCTCGGCATGGTGTTCCAGTCGTATGCGGTGTGGCCGCATATGACGGTGCGGCAGAACGTCGTCTATCCGCTCAAGCACCGCAAACTGTCGCGCGCCGACGCGCGCCGCAAGGTCGATGAAGCGCTGGCGCTGGTCGGCCTGTCGGAATATGCCGACCGTTCGGTGGTGGCGTTGTCCGGTGGCCAGATGCAGCGCGTAGCACTAGCGCGCAGCATCGTCTACCGCCCGCAATTGCTGCTGCTCGACGAGCCCTTGTCGAACCTCGACGCCAAGCTGCGCTTGCGGCTACGCGATGACCTGCGAATCATCCTCAAACAGACCGGCATGACCGCGCTCTACGTCACCCACGACCAGGCCGAGGCGGTCGTGCTGGGTGATCGCATCGGCGTGATGCGTGACGGCAAGCTGCTGCAGATGGATACGCCGGATGCAATCTATAATCGCCCGGCGGATCTGTTCGTCGCCAATTTTACGGGGGCTACCAACGAACTCGCCGGCACGCTGGTGTCGCGCGACGGTGACTATGGCCTGGTCGATTTCGGCGAGGGCCGGCGCGGCGAGGTGTCTCTGCTGCATGCGCTGAACCCGGACGATAAGGTGCGGATCGCGCTGCGGCCCGAGAACATCACCATCGGCCAACACAACGGCGCCAACGTTTTCTCGGCCCGCGTGCTCGACCGCCGCTACCAGGGCACGCAGACCGCCTATGGCATCAAGTTGTTCGGTAAGCGGCTGGAAGTGGTCGAACTCGGCACCGCCGCCCGGCACCAGGTTGGCATCGAGACCCCGGTGTCGTTGCCGCGGGAAAGCTGCTGGGCTTATCGGGATACGGGGCCGGTGTCGTATGAATAGGCGATAGACGCGAGTATCTCTCAACGTCATTGCGAGCGAAGCGAAGCAATCCATAGTGCGGCAGGCTGAGAGATGGATTGCTTCGCTGCGCTCGCTATGACGGTTTAGCTCGCCCCCAACCCCAGACTCGCATAGATCCGTCGCGCATACGCCCCAAACTCGTCCGTGGTCTTGATCGGCAGCGCGCGCGGAAACGGCAGGTCGATCGGGAAGTACTCCGCCATTCGCGCTGGGCCGGCGGTCAGCACCGCGCAATGCGAGGCGAGAAACACGGCTTCCTGGATGCTGTGGGTGACGAAGATGATGGTCTTGCCGCTCTCGCGCCAGATCCGCAGCATTTCCAGGTTCATCTGTTCGCGGGTCAAGGCGTCGAGCGCGCCGAACGGCTCGTCCATCAGGATCAGTTTTGGATCATGGATGAAGGCGCGGGCGATCGCGGTGCGCTGCTGCATGCCGCCGGAAAGCTGTTGCGGATATTTGTCCTCGTAGCCGGCGAGGCCGACCAGATCGAGCAACTCGCGGGCGCGGGTGCGCGCGGCCTTCATCGGCAGGCCGATGATTTCCGCGGGCAACAGCACGTTGTCGAGGATGGTGCGCCATTTCAACAGCAGCGCCTGCTGGAACACCATGCCGATGTCGCGCGCCGGATCGAACGGCGTATTGGCGTTGCCGATCTTGATGATGCCGCCATCGGCCTCGTGCAGCCCGGCCAAAATCTTCAGCACCGTAGTCTTGCCGCAGCCGGACGGGCCGACCAGCGACACCAGTTCGCCTTCGCTGACGTCCATGGTGACGTCGGAGACAGCGAGAAATTCTGTGCCCTTCGACCGATAGACTTTTCGGACGTTGCGCAGGCTGATGAAAGGCTCGCTGGCCGTCATGCCAGCCATTTCTGCAAACGCTCGGCGACGAAGGCGTCGTCGGAGAGATCGGCGTGTTCGCGGCAGACGCGGTCGATCTCCTGCATCTGGCCGGGGCTCAGCCCCTCGGCCGGATCGAGGCACCACAGCCCCTGCATCAGGCCCTGCCGCCGCAGGATTTCATGGCAGCCGGCGATGCAGCCGTGGAAATTATTGGCGACGTCGAAGAACGCGCTGTTGCAATCGGTCACCCTGGCATCGAGCGCCAGCAGGTCGGCGGCCAGGGTGTCCTTGCCACGTGCAGCCTTGCACATCTCGAATTGTTTGATCGCCGTCGCGGTCCATACCGACCAATGGCCGAGCAGCCCGCCCTTGAAGTAGGCGCGGGTGGTGACGCCCTTGTCGCGCAAATCGAACGGCAGCATGAGATCGAGCAGGATGTGATCATCATTGCCGGTATAGAGCGCGATGCGGTCGAGCGCGCCGGCCGCCGCCACGCCGCGCAACACGTCGAGCGTGCGGTAGCGGTTGAACGGCGCGATCTTGATGGCGATGACATTGTCGATACCGGCAAACCGCCGCCAGAAATTGGCGGAAAGGATCACGCCGCCGACGGCCGGCTGCAGGTAGAATCCGACCAGCGGAATTTCCCGCGCCACCGCGGTACAATGCGCAATGATCTCGTCTTCGGAGGCTGATTTCATCGCGGCGAGGCTGAGCAGGCCGGCATGATAGCCGATACCAACAGCGGTCTGCGCTTCCGCAATCGCTTGCTGCGTCGGGCCGGCGAGGCCCGCGACCATCGCGAGCTGTCGCTTGGTCCAATTGGCGGCCGTCTCGGCAGCCAGCTCCAGCACCGGCTTGTAGAGCCCGACATCCCGGATCGCGAATTGTGTGGTGTGGACCCCGACCGCCAGCCCGCCGGCGCCGGCATCGATGTAATAGCGCGACAGCGCGCGCTGGTGTTTTGTGTCGAGCTTGCGGCTGGCGTCGAGCGCCAGGGGATGCGCCGGGATCACCGTGCCGTCGGCAATCAGTTTTCGAACCTCGGATTTGATCTCGCTGTGGTGCATGAGAAGTTCCTATCCAAATTCCGGGCCGGCGACCGCGAACGGCAGCTCTGCCGCGAGCATGGTGGTGCGGCCAAACCGCATGCGCTGGAACGGCCGCTCGATGGTCCATCCGGCAGCGGTAAGCCCTTGCAGGAAGTCGTCCTGCGAATGCACGGCATCGAGCAGCCAGGGGCCTTGCTCTGATCGTACGATGGCATCGACCAGCGCCAGCGCGCTTCTGTGGGTATCGGCAAACAGCGGGCCGATATGGCGCGCGGTGCGACCGTCGCGGACGAGGGCCATGGCATCGCCAAGCGACACCACGCGGGCGCCGGCGCGTTCGCCAAACTCCTTCAATAGCGAACTGCGATCGAAACCCATCGCGCTGACATCGCGCGCGACGAAATCACCGACGCTGCAAGCCGACAGCGATGGCGCGCTGCCGGCGTTCACCGGCGCCATCAGCCGCAACCGCCGCAATTGCAGCGTCGGTGTAAAACCGAGCGGGCCGTAGACCCTGGCGCCGTCGGGCGTCGCATCGAGCCAGGTGGTGAGGCCGCGCTTCGTTGCCGCGTCGAGACAGGCATCGACCAGCCGCGTCGCGATCCCGCGACGGCGCCAGCTTGCGGTCACCAGCACCATGCTGATCCAGGCATTGCCGGATGTATAGGGCAACAGCGCCGCGGTCGCGACCAGCTGCTTGCCGTCACGCACGCCGAATACGATTCCCTCGCTCAGGAAAAATCGCCAGTCGGCCTCTTTCTGGTTCCAGTGCGCTTCCGTCGAGAGCAGAAGCCCGGCCGGTGCATCACTGAGGCCGAGTTCGACGAGCGCGATATGCTCAGTATCGGCCATCGCGCACCTCATATTTGGTGGGCTTGCCGAGGCTCGGCATCGACCGCGACACCCAATCCGCGGTCCAACGGATCAGCTGATCGGTATCGACGACCGGCAGGCCGAAGAGTTTCACAGCCTGCGCGGTGTTCGTGAGCCAGGCCGTCGGCTGTTCCTCGCCGATGATGACCGAAGCGCGGTCGAAAATCCGACCGAATTTCGTTGCGAGATCGCGCACCGCCAGAATCTCGTGGCCGCTGACATTGATCGGCGAGGTCGGCGTGTCGCAGTGCGCAAGACAACGCAGCGCCTGCGAGGACGCATCGCCCTGCCAGATGAAATTGACATGGCCGAGGCTCACGTCGATCGGCTTGCCTTGGAGTACCTTGCTGGCGATGTCGTGCAGCACCCCGTAGCGCATGTCGATCGCGTAATTGAGCCGGAACAGGCGGCCCGGCGTCGAATGCTTGCGCGAAAAATATTCGAACATGCGTTCGCGGCCGACGCAGGATTGCGCGTACTCGCCGGGCGGATTGGGTGCCTCGCTTTCATCGGCGCCTTTGCCGTTCACGGGCACGAAGGGATAGACGCAGCCGGTCGAGAACGCCACGATCCGCGAGCCGGCAAAGGCCTGCGCCACCAGCGCCGGGACGTGCGAATTCATCGCCCAGGTCAGCGACAGATCGCCCTCGGCGCCGAATTTGCGGCCGGCCATGAAGACGATGTTCGGGATTTTCGGCAGTGCCTTGATCGCGGCTTCATCCAGCAGGTCGCAATTGATGGTCTCGACGCCGCGCGCCTCTAACCAGTCCTTGACGCCAGCGTCGCTGAAACGCGCGACGCCGATGATCCGGCGATCGGGCACGGCGGCCTTGGCGAGGCCCGCCAGCGTCGGCCCCATCTTGCCGGCGACGCCCAGAATCATGATGTCGCCGTCGACTTTCCTTAAGTCGTCGATCAGCGCCTGGCTCGGACGGCACAACAATTCATCGAGGGAAGCGATATCCGAAATCGTCTCCGGCAGATGGTCGCGTGTCAGCAGCATGTAGCTTCCTTCAAAAATCTCATTGCAGCCGGATGTCGCGGACCACGAACAGCCGTTCGAGGACGAGCACCAGGCCGTAAAGCGCCACGCCGAGCAGCGTCAGCAGAATCACGGCCATCACCATCGCCGGCGTATCGAGCGAGGACTGCACCTGGATCATGAGATAGCCGAGCCCGCGTTCGGAAGCGATGAACTCGCCGACGATGGCACCCGCGACCGCCAGAATGGCGCCGACCTTCATGCCTGAAAATACATAAGGCAGTGAACCCGGCAGCTGGATCTTCCGGAACAGCGTCCAGCGCGAACCGCGCAGTGATTTGACCAGGTCCAGCAGATCGGGTTCGACCTCGCTGAGGCCGCGCGCGGTGGTGAGCAGGATCGGGAAGAAGCAGATCGAAAACGCGATCAGGATGTTCGGAATGATGCCGTAGGAGAACCAGACGATGACCAGCGGCCCAAGCGCCACTTTCGGGATCATGTTCAGCGTCACGAACAGCGGCAGCAGCAACAGGCTGACCAGCGGCGACCAGGTGAACATGACAGCCAGCATGACGCCGACCAACGCCCCGAGGCAGAAGCCACCCAAAATTTCGGCTGCCGTCACCGCTGAATTGGAGAGCCATGCATATTTGGCCGAGGTCAGGGTCGCGAGCGCCGAAAGCGGCGAGGGCAGGATGAATTTTGGCACGGCAAAGGCGTCGACCAGGATCTGCCAGAGCACGATCACGGCGAGATGCACGATCAGGATGATCGCGAGCGTTCTTGCCGATCGGCCTGCATCGCTGGACAACGCGGTCTCCCGTTGAGGCGCGCCCGGTTCCGGGCTGCGTGAAGGCAGTCTATCGTGGGGTTCGCCAATTATCAACTATCTGGTTGATTAGGTATGATCGTCATTCCGGGATGGTGCGCTAGCACCAGACCTCAGGTGCGCAATTGCGCACCGGGGAATCTTCGAGATTCCGGGTTCGATGCTTACGCATCGCCCCGGAATGACGGCGCCTCACGGCCGCAGCGACTGCATCACCAGGTCGACCACGTGCTTGCGGCGGGCGCGTCGCGCCGCCGGGCTCGACAAATCCTTGCCGAAGATCGCCGAAAGCGTCGGCGTGTTCGAGAAGTAGAAATAGCTCAATCCGGCGATCGAAATATAGAGATGCACCGGGTTGATGCCCTTGCGGAACACGCCGGCCCGGACGCCATCGCTCAGGATGGTCGAAACCAGGCTGACCAGCGGCGAATGCATCGCCTCAAGCTTCCTTGACCCACGCACATGAGGGGCGCCGCCGCGATTCTCGTCGTTCAGGAGCACGATGAAGTCGGGGTGGGCGGCGAGGTGATCGAAGGAGGCCTCGATCAGCCGCTTGATCGCCTGCTGCGGCGGCAGACCCTCGAGGTTGAGCTTGCGTTCCTGGGCGCGGATTTCCTCATAGACCCATTCCAGCACAGCCAGGTACAGCGCGTCCTTGTCGCCGAAATAATGATAGACCAGCTGCTTGTTGACACCGGCTCGCGCCGCGATCTCGTCGACACGGGCGCCGGCGAGCCCGCTTGCCGCGAATTCACGCCGCGCCGCGGTCAGCAGCTTCCTGCGCGTCGCCGCCGGATCGCGCCGCTGCGGCTTTGTGTCATCATCTCGTCTCTTGGGCATTTCCAACCAAACAGTTGACAATTCGCTTCGTCCCTTGTTGCATTGGTAGCGTCACCGGCGCGCAACGACAAGGCCGGTTGCAAACGCCGAGCGATAAACGAGGAGAGCTGCCATGAAGCGTTGGGGAATTGCGGGACTGGCGCTGGCGCTTGCCGTGCAGGCTGTTCCCTCGCACGCCGGCGAGGCCGTCAATCTGATCCTGAACTGGACGCCGACGGCGGACCATTCGCCGTTCTATTACGCCAAGGCGCAGGGCTGGTACGAGAAGGCCGGCATCGACCTCACCATCGAGACCGGCAAGGGGTCCGGCGTGTCCTCGCTCAAGGTTGGCTCCGGCGGATCGCCGTTCGGCATCGCCGATCTCGCCACCATGCTGGTGGCGAAGAGCAAGGGCGCCGACGTGGTGGCGCTGATGAGCATCTATGCCAACACCGGCCAGACGTTTTACTGGCTGAAGAGTTACGGCGTGAACGGCGCCAAGGATTTCCCGAACCACAAGATCGGTAACCCGCCGGGCGATGCGTCCCGCGTCATGTGGCCGGCTTTTGCGAAAGCGGCCGGCATCGCGCCCGACGCGGTCAGTTTCGTCAATGTCGGGCCGACCGCCAAGGTCGCCGCGCTGAAAAGCCATGCGGTCGATATTATCAGCGACTTCTACAACGAGCACGATACCAAGGTGATCGAGTTCGGAAGCGATCTTGGCTATGTCAACTGGAAGGACATCGGGCTCAATCCCTACGGCAATTCATTGATCGTCAACGGCGCGTATCTCGAAAAGAATCCGAAGATCGCCGAGGCGTTCGTCAAGGTCAGTCAGAAGGCGTTTGCCGCCTGCGTCGCCGACGTCGCGCCCTGCCTGAAGGCGCTGCTTGATTCCGTCTCGGGCCTCGACAAGGAAAGCCAGGAACGGCAGTGGGAGCGCATCAAGTTCTTGATGACTGACGACTTTACCACGACCAAGGCGCTGGGCTGGATCGACGGCGAGCGGATGAAGAAGGATTATGAGCTGGTGCAGACCTATCTCGGCATGGAAAAACCGTTCGAGGTAGGCACCGCGTTCAACACCAAAATGCTCGATCCCACGATCAAGATGGATGCGAGCAAGGTGAAGAAGTGACGCGCATGAAGCGCGGATGCTTCTAGGCCGTCAATGCGAGCCAACGGGTCGCGCGAATGCGCGCCCGATGACAGGCTCCGCGAAGCAATCCATGGTTCGGCAAGCTGAGGAATGGATGGCTTCGTCGCAAGCGCTCCTCGCAATGACGCGGGGCTTCCGTTTTCGCTTATCTTGCCACCCCTGACGCCTTGACCACGGCCGTCAGCCTGTCATGTTCTGCCCTCATCGACGCGGCCAGTGCATTGAGCGTCATCAGACGATCAACTGCCCTGATTTTCTGGAGAGACCCAGGGATGACCATCACCGACACTCCCCAAAACCAGCGCGGCCCTGCCATCGACAAGGAGAAGCTGCGTCAAAAATACATGGAGGAGCGCAACAAGCGGCTGCGCGCCGACGGCAACGACCAGTATCTCGAGCTCAAAGGCCAGCTCGCCCATTATCTCGACGATCCCTATACGCCGGTCACGCCGCGCGCACCGAAGACCGATCACGTCACTTTCGCCTTCATCGGCGGCGGTTTTGCCGGGCTTGCTACCGCTGCGCGGCTGACCGAAGCCGGGGTAAAAGACGTCCGCATCATCGAGAAGGGCGGCGATTTTGGCGGCACGTGGTACTGGAACCGTTATCCCGGCGCGCAATGCGACACCGCATCGATGGTCTATATGCCGCTGCTCGAGGAAACCGGGCACATGCCATCGGAGAAATATGCGCATGCACCGGAAATCCTCGCGCATTGCCGGCGCATCGGCAAACAATTCGGCCTCTATGATAACGCGCTGTTCCACACCCAGGTTACCGACCTGAAATGGGACCAGACGCATTCGCGCTGGGTCATCCACACCAATCGCGGCGATGCGTTTACGGCGCAGTTCATCGGCATGGGTACCGGCCCGCTGCATGTCCCGAAACTCCCGGGCATCGCCGGTATCGAAAACTTCAAGGGACATTCGTTCCACACCAGCCGGTGGGATTACGGCTACACCGGCGGCGATCCCTCAGGCGCGCCGATGGAAAAGCTCAGGGATAAGCGCGTCGGCATCATCGGCACTGGCGCGACCTCCGTGCAGTGCGTTCCTTATCTGGCGCGCGCCGCCAAGGAGCTTTACGTTTTCCAGCGCACGCCGTCTTCGGTGGACGTCCGCGCCAATGCGCCGATCGATCCCAACTGGTTTTCGACCATCGCCTCATCAGGCTGGCAGCAGCGATGGCTGGAGAATTTTACCGCGAACCAGGCCGGCGGCACCGCGGAGGAGGATCTGGTCCAGGACGGCTGGACCGATCTGTCGCGGCGCATCCGCGCCAGGATCCAGCAATTGCCGCGCGAAGAGCGTATCCCGGCAAAAATGCTGGCCGCCTTTGAAGACTTCGATTTCGAGAAGATGGAAGAGATTCGTTCGCGGGTCGATACCATCGTTGATAACAGCGAGACCGCGGCAAAGCTCAAGGCCTGGTACCGCCAGCTCTGCAAGCGGCCGTGCTTCCATGACGAGTATCTTGACGCGTTCAACGTGCCGGGCACGCATCTGGTCGACACCGACGGCAAGGGCGTCGAGCGGATCACGGAAAAGGGTATCGTTGTCGCGGGCAGGGAATACGAGCTCGACTGCATCATCCATGCGTCGGGTTTTGAGGTCGGCACCGAATACAAGCGCCGCGCCGGCTTCGACATGTCGGGCAGGCATGGCACAAAATTGTCGGAGCATTGGGCGCAGGGCATGCGCACCAAGCACGGCATTCATGCCCATGGCTTTCCGAATGCCTTCTTCGTGCAGCCGACCCAGGGCGCCAATTTGATTTCCAACGTGCCGCACAATCTGACCGAAGCCGCCAGGACCATCGCCATGATGGTCAGGCACGCGCAGGACAATGGTTTTAGGGAAATCGAGGTCACGAAGGAAGCCGAAGATAAATGGCTCGAGCTGTTGTTGACCAATCCCGGGTTGATGATCGGCGCGCCGGACTGCACGCCCGGGTACTACAACAATGAGGGGCGCGAGCCGGGCCCGGCTGTCAGGCTCAATGTCGGCTATCCCGCCGGCGCGATGGCCTACTTCAAATATCTCGACGGCTGGCGCAGTGACGGAAAGTTCGAAGGGCTCCAGTTTCACTGAGCGTGACCGTCCCAGTTCATGTTCGGGTAATGCGAGGGAGTGAACAAGTATGACCGAGACTTCAGCGGAAGCTCCCAAGGAAACACCCAAGCAAGCCTCGGCTTCGGTCATCGCGCAACACGCGGCGACGCTGAAGGCGCTGCCGTTTTCCGACACCCGCGATTTCGACGATGCCAGGCGCGGTTTCCTCGGCACCATCGAGAATGCGCGGATCGCAAATCCGCAGGGACGGGTGGTGTGGAGCCTGGAGCCCTACGGTTTCCTCGCTGCCGAAGAAGCGCCGCCGACGGTCGATCCCAGCCTGTGGCGGCAGTCGCGCCTCAACATGAATCACGGGCTGTTCGAGGTGGTGCCCGGCGTCTATCAGGTGCGCGGGCTCGACATCGCCAACATGACGTTGATCGAAGGCGACAAGGGCGTGATCGTGGTGGACACGCTGACCTCGATCGAGGGCGCGCGGGCGGCGATGGATTTGTACTTTCAGCACCGCGGCAAGCGTCCGGTCGCCGCCGTGATCTTCACCCACACCCATACCGACCATTGGGGCGGCGCACGCGGCGTGCTCGACGAAGAAACGCTGGCGGGCGGCAAGGTGCCGATCATCGCGCCGAATTTCTTCATGGAGCATGCGGTCTCCGAAAACATCATCGCGGGCCCTGCGATGCTGCGGCGCGCGCAATATCAGTTCGGGCCGCTGCTCGCCAAGGGCGTGCGCGGGCAGGTCGATTGCGGCCTTGGTAAGTCGATGGCGGCGGGCTCAGTGGCGCTGCTGCGCCCGACCGATCTGATCATCGCGACCGGCGACACCCGCATCATCGACGGCCTCGAATTCGAATTCCAGATGGCGCCGAACAGTGAAGCGCCGGCGGAGATGCATTTCTTCATTCCGCGCTACAAGCTGTTGAATCTGGCGGAAAACTGCACGCATAATTTCCACAATCTGCTGCCGTTCCGCGGCGCTGACGTGCGCGACGCGCTGGCGTGGTCGAAATATCTCGGCGAGGCGTTGCAGATGTGGGGCGGCAAGGCCGACGCGATGTGCGGCCAGCACCATTGGCCGGTGTGGGGAAAAGAGCGCATCGACACCATGATCCGCCAGCAGCGTGATCTCTATAAGTTCGCGCATGACCAGACCATCCGCCTGATGAACCACGGTCTTAACGCAGCCGAAATCGCCGAGACCATTAAACTGCCGGCGAGCCTCGACGGCGCCTGGCACGGCCGCGGCTACTACGGCCACATCAGGCACAACGTGAAGGCGATCTACCAAAAATATCTCGGCTGGTACGACGCCAATCCGGTCAACCTCGATCCGCTGCCGCCGGTCGAGTCCGGCAGAAAATATGTCGAGTATATGGGTGGGGCGGAGGCGATCCTCGCTCGGGCGCGTGCGGATTTCGCCAAGGGCGAATTCCGCTTCGTCGCGCAGGCCGTCAGCCATCTCGTGTTCGCCGACCCCGACAATCAAGCCGCGCGCGCGATGCTGGCTGACACGTTCGAGCAGCTCGGCTACGCCTCCGAAAGTTCGACCTGGCGCAATGCTTACCTGTTCGGCGCGCAGGAATTGCGGCAGGGCATGCCAAAGGTGCCGGCGCGGTCGCCGATGCCGCGCGAAACACTGGCGGCGTTGCGCACCGAGCAGCTATGGGACGTGCTCGGCGTCCGCCTCAACGGCCCCAAGGCCGAAGGCAAGCGCATCGTGCTGAATTGGAAATTTACAGACACCGGCGAGACATTTGTTCTCAACCTTGAGAACAGTGCGTTGACCTATGTCGCGGACAGTCAGGCAGCGGATGCTGACGCGTCGTTCACGCTGGCGCGCGGCGTGCTCGACGAAGTCATCGCAAAATTGACGACGTTTCCGGAAGCGGTCGGCAGCGGCAAGATCACGGTCAGCGGCAATCCGATGCGGCTCGGCGAGTTGATGATGCTGATGGATGAGTTCCCGCGCATGTTCGAGATCGTCGAGCCGAAACGGACGGTGGTGAATTAGGCGGTGCAGCCCACACACACCACCGTCGTCACGGCCTTGCGCCGGGACCCATACGCCGTGTCCGTGCTATTTGGCGCAGACGTCAGTGACCTTCCTTAGAAATTTCCGCCGCGGAGTATGGGTCCCGGCGCAAGGCCGGGACGACGGCAATCACACCCCCACATGCGATCCCACCGTCTTCCGGTACAGCGCATTGTAGAGCGAGGCCGACAGATCCCAGCTGAAGGTCCGCGCCATCGCGCTGCGGCGCATGGTGTCGAGGCGGTCTTTCGCCGTGAAAGCGTCGAACGCACGGCGCACGCCGCCGAGGAAGGATTCCGCCGACGGCTTTGAAAACAGGAATCCGGTTTCGCCGTCCTGAATGGTTTCGGCGAGGCCGCCGGTCTGGTGACCAATCGGCAGCGAACCGAACCGTTGGGCATACATCTGGCTCAGCCCGCAGGGTTCGAATCGTGACGGCATCAGCGTGAAATCACTGCCGGCAAAAATCCGCCGCGCCTGGCCGTCGTTGAAACCGATCGAGACCGCGATCGCGTCGGGCCGGCGGCGATGCGCATCGACCAGCGCCTGCTCGATCGCGGGCTCGCCGCTGCCGGTCACCACGATCTGTCCGCCGGCGGCGATGATTTCGTCGGCGGCCGACAGCACGAGATCGACGCCCTTCTGATGCACGAGGCGCGCAACGAGGCCAAAGATCGGACCGCGCGAGACCGCGAGACCAAACTGCTTGCGGACATAATCGGCGTTGGCCTGTTTGCCCTGCCAGTCGCCGGCGCCGAACGGCTGCGCCAGTTGAGCGCAGACGCGCGGATCCCAGCTTTCGTCGATGCCGTTGAGGATGCCGGTCAATTGCGACGCGTCCGAGCGTTGCCGCAGCAGGCCTTCGAGCCCGCAGCCGAGTTCGGCTGTCGTGATCTCCCTGGCATAGGTCGAACTCACGGTGGTCAAATGCGTAGCGTAGATCAGGCCACCCTTGAGGAAGGACACCTTGTCGTAGAACTCGAGCCCGTCGATGTGAAAGGACGCTTCCGGCGCGCCGATCCGCCGCAGCGACTCGCGCGGGAACAGCCCCTGATAAGCGAGGTTGTGGATGGTCAGGATCGAGGGGACCTTGACGCCCTTCCAGGCGAGGTAGGCCGGGGCAAGCGCCGCTTGCCAGTCGTTGGCGTGAACGAGGTCAGCTGCCCAATTCTTGTCCAGCGTGCCTGCGGCCAGTTCGGCGGCGGCGGAGGCAAATCGGCCGAAACGGATGTCGTTGTCCGGCCAGTCGCGCCCGGTTTCATCGCCATACGGGTTGCCGGGCCGGTCGTATAATTGTGGACAAAGCAGCACGTAAACCGGCAGGCCGTCTTTGGTCGAGGCCCGTCCGAGCGCGCAGCCCGGCATCTCGGCCAGGGGCGCGCATTGTCCAACAATTTCAATGCTTGTGAACTGTTCGACGACATCCCGGTAGCCGGGCAGCATGATCCGGACATCGCTCCACGGGCGCAGTGCCCGGGGCAGGGCGGCGGAGACGGCGGCGAGACCGCCCACCCGGACGAAGTCATCCATTTCCGTGGTGACGAACAAGACCCTCAAGGGATGCCCCGTGCCAGCCTGACGACGATGCAAGAAGACCAACGCAAGACGAGTTATGCAAGAACAAGTCCAACTGCGGCTGCGATAATGCGCATTGCCAGATACTGGTTCCCAAGGGGGAAGCGCTTCCCTGTCGCGGAGGCACAAACTAGGGTCACACCCGAAACCAACAAGAAGACCGGGAGCTTCCACGATGACCATAGATGGTAACGGTGAGGGGAATTTGACAGGGAGCCTCGCCGGCCTGCGCGTGCTCGATTTCTCGACCACGATCGCCGGACCCCACTGCACGCGAATGCTCGCCGACATGGGCGCCGAGGTGATCAAGATCGAAACCGCAGAAGGCGAGACGATGCGGACCCGACTGCCGGTGCGCAACAATTGCAGCACGGCTTTCGGCCAGCTCAATGTCGGCAAGCAAAGTCTCGTGCTCGACCTGAAATCGCCGCAGGGCGTCGAAGCCGTGCGCCGGCTGGTGGCGACCGCGGACGTGCTGGTGGAGAATTTTCGTCCCGGCGTGATGCGGCGGTTGAAGCTCGACTACGCCTCCCTTCAGGCGATCAATCCAAAACTGGTCTACTGCTCGATCTCCGGCTACGGCCAGACCGGTCCGTCGGCCGAACTGCCGGCCTACGCGCCGGTGATTCACGCAGCCTCCGGCTATGAGATGGCGCATCTGGCCTATCAGCCCGGCCGCACCCGGCCGGACTATTGCGGCATCTACCACGCCGATGTCCTGACCGGCGTCTACGCTTTCGGCGCCATCTCGGCGGCGCTGTATCAGCGCGCCACAAGCCGGCAGGGCCAGCACATCGACGTCTCGATGCTGGAAGCGATGCTGAGCCTGACCCTGAACGAAGTGCAGTGGTCGCAATTCGAGGTGAAGGCGACGGCGCGGCCGATGTTCGGTCCGATCGAAACCTCCGACGGCTATGTCATGGTCGCGATCGCCAGCGAAAAGACCTTCCAGAGCCTGATGAAGGTGATCGGCCATCCGGAGTGGGTGAGCGATCCGCGCTATGCGATCTATGGCGATCGCCGCGAAAACTGGGTCAGCCTGATGGACGGCGTCGAGGCATGGTCGCGCCGCGTGACGACGGCGCAATGCCTCGTTGACCTCAACGCGCACGGCGTACCTTCATCGGCCTATCGCACCGTGGCCGAAGCGTTAGGGGATCCGCAGCTCGCCCATCGCGGCGCGCTGGCCACCGTCGAGGACGGCGGCGGCAGCTTCAAGGTGCTCAATTTGCCGTTCCGCATGTCGGGGGCAAAAGTAGCGGCGGCCCCACGGATGTCGACGCTTGGCGAGCATACCCGCGCCTATCTGAAAGAGACCGGTCTGTCGGAGGATGAAATCGCGGCCTTTGCCGGCAAGTCGCCGGTGGCCGCGCGCGGTTGACCGGGCGCGTCTCGTAACGGGACGCCGCCCTGCGGCGTTTCAACTCGCCCCGCTAACGGTCTTGCGCAGCCCGCGATTCCAGACAATGTTACCGTCCGAAATCAATGATCCGGGAACACCGGACAAGGGCACCTCGGGAGGGAAGTTCGATGACAGCGGCGGTCCGTATGAAGGCGCTTGCGCGCATATTTCTTGTGGCGGGATTTGCCGTCTCGTTATCCGCAGTGCCGACGAGCGCCCAGAAGAAGGGCGGCAGCATCACGGTCGGCCTCGAACTCGACATTCCCGGTTTCGATCCGCTGAAGGTCGGCGTGTTCGACACGGCGGCGCTGACGGCGTCTTCCGCGATGTTCGAGACGCTCACCACGCTCGATGACAAAGGCGTGGCCCAGCCGAGGCTCGCTTTGTCGTGGACCCATTCGGACGACTTCAAGACCTGGACCTTCAAGCTGCGGCCGGGCGTGAAATTCCACGACGGCACGCCGTTCAATGCCGAAGCGGTGAAAGCGAATTTTGACCGGCAGAAGGATCCGGCCAACAAGTGCCGTTGCGCTTTCTACATCGCCTACATCAAGGACGCGCAGGCGACCGACGAGTTGACGATCGTTTACAATCTGAACGATCCTTCCGTGAACTTCCCGGCGCTCCAGAGCTATGCGAACCAGAACGCGGCGATCCAGTCGCCGACGGCCTGGAAGACCAAGGGCGAGGACTACAACCGCAATCCCGTCGGTACCGGGCCCTATGTGATGAAGTCGTGGACCGCGGGCGACCGCATGGTGCTGGAACGGAATCCGGATCACTGGGACAAGGATAAAATCTACCTCGATCGCATCGTCGTGAAGCCGCTGCCGGATGCGCAGTCGCGTTTCGCCAGCCTGCAATCGGGCGAAGCCGACATCATCTGGGACGACGAGTCGTCAGCGGACAATATTCAGCGGGCGGAAAAGGACTCGAAGCTGAAGGTGCACACCTATGCCGGCTCCGGCGCCTCGGTCAATGCCTTCAACACCAAGGTCGCTCCTTTCGACGATGTGCGCGTGCGCCAGGCGCTGGTGATGGCATTTGATCGCAAGAAGATGTCGCAGGCGCTCACCAACGGCCTGGCGCGGCCGGCCTCCAACCCCTATGGCGACGGCTCGTGGGTGAAGTGCAAGGATGATGGCGCGCTGCCCTTCGACCTTGAAAAGGCCAAGGCGCTGATCAAGGACTACGGCAAGCCGGTCGAGTTCAAGATGCTGTTCACGCAAACCCCGCGTGGACGCGCCAGCGGTCAGATCTTCCAGCAGCTCTGGAAGCAGGCCGGCGCCAATATGGAGATCGAACAGGTCGATCAGGCCACGTTCCCGCCACGCGCCTTCATGCGCCAGTTCCAGGTGATCGGATGGCGGATCGTCGATCTCGCCGATCCCGATGTGCAGATGTACGCCAATTTCCACACCGGCAGCCCGGTGGCGCTTGCCAACTACTCGAATCCGGAACTCGACAAGATGCTCGAAGATGCGCGGGTCACGCCCGACCAGGACAAGCGCATCGAGCTTTATTGCGCCATCAGCCGGCACATCAACAAGGAGGCGCTCTGGTTCTGGAGCTTCCAGAACACCTATTACGCGATCTCGACCGCAAAGGTTAAGGGCTTGCCGAAGATGTACAGCGGCGTGATCGACGTCTCCCGCGCCTGGCTGGAATAGTTCCGCATGCTGTTCTTTGTCGCGCGTAAGTTCCTGTACCTGGTACCGGTCCTGATCGCGGTTTCGCTGCTGACATTCCTGATCGCCTCGCTGCTGCCGGGCGATCTCGCGACAACGATCCTCGCCGACCAGGCGACGCCGGAAAAGGTCGCGGCGTTGCGCCACGACATGGGCCTGGATCAACCGATCTGGGTGCGTTACTTCGGCTGGCTCGGCAACGTTCTGCAAGGCGATCTCGGCCGCTCTTTCCGTACCGGGCAGACCGTATTGGAGGCGGTCACCGAGCGGCTTCCGGTCTCGTTCGAGCTGATGATCCTGGCCGAGATCATCAGCCTTACGATCGGCATTCCACTCGCGATCGTCTGTGCCGCGCGCTCCGGTGGCCCGTTCGACCGCTTCATGACCGGCGGCGCCTTCGCCATGCTGTCGGTGCCG
Organism: uncultured Alphaproteobacteria bacterium; assembly: GCA_963802535.1. Taxonomy (GTDB): domain Bacteria; phylum Pseudomonadota; class Alphaproteobacteria; order Rhizobiales; family Xanthobacteraceae; genus Bradyrhizobium. The sequence continues at coordinate 135,186 of CAWDJI010000008.1, forward strand.
ACCTTCCTTTCGGCGATCCTGCTGATCTATCTGTTTGCCGTCGAGCTGCGCTGGCTGCCGGCGACCGGTTACGTGCCCTTGAGCGAGGACCCGGTCGCCAATCTGCGCTTCATGGTGCTCCCGGCGCTGACGCTGGCACTGGCGGAATGGCCGGGGCTGATGCGCGTGCTGCGCTCCGACATGATCGCGACCCTGCAGGAGGACTATATCGCGCTGGCCAAGGCCAAGGGCTTGAAGGCGTCGCGCATCCTGTTCGTGCATGCGCTCAAGCCTTCCTCGCTGACGCTGGTGACGATCACCGGCATCAATATCGGGCGCTTGATCGGCGGCGCCGTCATCGTGGAGACGATCTTTGCGTTGCCGGGCATCGGCCGGCTTCTGGTCGGCGCCATCGCCACGCGCGACCTCATCATCCTGCAGGGCGTGGTGCTGCTGGTGGGAGCGGGGTTCGTGCTGATGAACTTCATCGTCGATATGCTCTACGCCAGCCTCGATCCAAGGATCCGTCATGGCAACGCTTGAACTCAGCCTCGACGAAGGCGTTGCGGAAGCGCCGGCACGGCAGGGCCGCAGGCTCGGGCTGCTGTTCTGGACCGCGATCGGCTGGATGACCTTCGTTTTTGCGGTCGCGATATTCGCCGACATGCTGCCGCTGGCGAGCCCGACCGACATGGACATGCTGGAGAAGCGCGCACCGTTCTCCGTATGCCCACTGGCTCGGAACTGATCGGCTCGGCCGTGACGAACTGTCCCGCCTGATCCATGGCTCGCGGGTATCGCTGATCGTGGGTATCTGCGCGCCGGTCATCGGACTGGTGCTCGGCGGCGCGCTCGGAATGCTCGCGGGCTATTTCCGCGGCCGGTTCGAATCGATTGTGGTCGGCAGCATGGATGTGTTGCTGGCGTTTCCTCCGCTGATCCTGGCGCTGGCCGTCACCGCCTATCTCGGCCAGTCGATCTTCAACCTGACCTGCATTCTCGGCGGGCTCAGCATTCCCGCCTTCATGCGGGTGGCGCGGGCGTCGACGCTGACACTGGCGCGGCGCGAATTCGTGATTGCGGCGCAGGCGCTGGGCGCGACGCATGCGCGCATCCTGTTGCGCGAATTGCTGCCCAACGTCCTGCTGCCGTTGCTGGCGTTCTTCCTGCTTGTCGTCGCCGTCATCATCGTGGTCGAAGGCTCCCTGTCCTTCCTCGGTCTCGGTGTTCCGCCGCCGACATCGAGCTGGGGCAGCATGATCGGGGAAGGCCGCGAGAGCCTCGATATCGCGCCGAGGCTCGCCTTCATTCCGGCGATTGCGATGTTCCTGACCGTGCTGTCCTTCAACCTGGTCGGCGACACGTTGCGGGCGCTCACCGATCCCCGTCAGGGCGCGCTGTGACCGATTTGCCCCTGCTTTCCGTCGAGGATGCCACCGTCGACCTGCCGACACCGCGCGGCAATCTGCGCGCGGTCGATCATGTCGACCTTACCGTTGGTGCCGGGAAGACGCTTGGCGTCGTCGGCGAGTCCGGTTGCGGCAAGACCATGCTGTCGCGGGCGATCCTGCAATTGCTGCCGAAGAAGGCAAAACTCTCCGGCCGCGTGATGTTCGACGGGCAGGATCTGCTGCAGCTGCCGCCGGAGAAACTGCGCAAGCTGCGCGGGCGATCATTGGCGGTCGTGTTCCAGGATCCGATGACCTCGCTCAACCCGGTCCTGACCATAGGCACCCAGCTGATCGAGACGTTGCAGGAACATCTCGAGCTCGATCTTGCGACCGCCACCAGGCGCAGTGTCGAACTGCTCGCCGCGGTCGGCATTCCCGCCCCCGAGCAGCGGCTGACGCAATACCCGCATCAATTGTCCGGCGGCATGCGGCAGCGAGTGGCGATTGCGATTGCGCTGTCCTGCGAGCCGAAACTTTTGATCGCGGACGAACCGACCACCGCGCTCGACGTGACGATCCAGGCGCAGATCCTCGATCTCCTGGCGCGCGAACAGCGCCGCCGTCACATGGCGATGATCCTGATCACCCATGACCTCGGCGTCGTCGCCGGCCGCACCGACGAGGTCGCCGTCATGTATGCCGGCCGCGTGGTGGAGCGCGCGCCGACGCCGGATCTGTTCAAGAAAATGCGGATGCCCTACACCGAAGCCTTGCTCGCCGCACTTCCGAGGCTCGACGCGGCGCCCCACACGCCGCTGCCGGCGATTTCGGGACGGCCGCCGGATCCGACCCGTCCGCTGAAAGGATGTTCGTTCTCGCCGCGCTGCCGCTATGCGGCGGGTGAATGCCACACCGCAAAGCCTGCCTTGGCGGAGGCCGAATCCCGCGAGCATCTCTACGCCTGTTTCCATCCGATCCTCGCGGGTGCCCGCGCATGATGCAGCAAGCCGCCTCGAACGAACCGCTGCTCGACGTCGACGATCTCGTCGTCGAATATGCCGTCGGCAACAAGATCGTGCATGCCGTCTCCGGCGTGTCCTTGCAGGTCGCCCGCGGCGAAACGCTGGGGCTGGTCGGCGAATCCGGTTGCGGCAAGTCGACGCTCGGCCGCGCGGTGTTGCAACTGCGCCGGCCGACGTCGGGGCGTGTGCGCTTCGACGGCCAGGACCTGACGACGATGCAGGGCGATACGCTGCGCGCGATGCGCCGGCGCGTGCAGCTGATCTTCCAGGATCCGATCGCCTCATTGAACCCGCGACGCCGGATCGGCGATATCGTCGCCGAGCCGCTGGTGATCTCGGGCGTCAAGGATCCCGCCAAACGCAAGCAACTGGTCGACGAAGTGCTCAGCGCCGTCGGCCTCGACCCGGCACTCGTCGTCGGACGGCTGCCGCATGAATTCTCCGGCGGGCAGTGCCAGCGCATCTGCATTGCGCGCGCGCTGATACTCAATCCGGAGTTCATCGTCTGCGACGAGCCGGTTTCGGCGCTCGATGTGTCGATCCGCGCCCAGATCCTCAATCTCCTGGAGGAGATGAAGGCGCGCTACGGCTTGACGCTGCTGTTCATCGCGCACGATCTCGCCGTGGTGAAGGCGGTGAGCGATCGCGTCGCGGTGATGTATCTCGGGCGGTTGTGCGAGGTCGGCCCCTCCGAGCAATTATTCGCCAAACCGGCGCATCCCTATACCGCGCTCCTGATCGAGGCGATCCCAGTGCCCGATCCGGACGTGCGACCTGCCGAGACCGTGCCGGTCGGCGAGCCGCCGTCGCCGATTTCGCCGCCGTCAGGCTGCCGTTTCCGTACCCGTTGTCCCCGCGCGGATCAGCAATGCAGTAGTGAGGTGCCGGAACTTCGCAGCGTCGCCCCCCGACAGTTCGTGGCTTGCCATCATCCGCTGATCTGAATATCGAAGGGTACCAAGAACAAGAATGACGGGAGAGACGCGATGAAGAGTTTCCAGGTCGCCGAGTTCAACGCCCCCCTGAAAGAGGTCGATCATCCGACGCCGCAGCCGACGGGTACGCAGGTGTTGCTCAAGGTGAAGGCGGCCGGTGTCTGCCACAGCGATCTCCACATCTGGGAAGGCGGTTACGATCTCGGCCATGGCCGCAAGCCGCTGTCGCTGAAAGAGCGCGGCGTGTCGCTGCCGCGCACGATGGGCCATGAAACCGTCGGCGAGATTCTGGCCATCGGGCCCGACGCTCAGGCCGCGACCGGCGGTCTCAAGGTCGGCGACGTCACGCTGGTCTATCCCTGGCTCGGCTGCGGCAAATGCGAGATTTGCCAGGGCGGCGATGAGAACATGTGCGTGGTCAAGCCGAATTCGATCGGCGTCTATTGCGACGGCGGTTATGCCGATCACATGACCGTGCCGCACCCGAAATATCTGCTGAATCTGAACGGTCTCGATCCTGTCACCGCGGCGCCCTATGCCTGCTCCGGCGTCACCACCTACAGCGCGCTGAAGAAGATCGAGAACGTCCTGCATACGCCGATCGTGATTTTTGGCGCCGGCGGGCTCGGCCTGATGGCGCTGTCGCTGTTGAAGGCGATGGGCGGCAAGGGCGCCATCATGGTCGATATCGACGCGCGCAAGCGCGAGGCCGCGGAAGCCGCCGGCGCGCTCGCGACCGTCGACGGCAAGGCCGCGGATGCGCTGGAACAGCTTGCAGAAAAAGGCCGGCGGCCCGATCCGCGCCGTGATCGATCTCGTCGGCAACGCCCAGACCACGCAGCTCGGCTTCGATTGCCTGACCAAGGGCGGCAAGCTCGTGATCGTCGGCCTGTTCGGCGGGGGTGCTACCTGGGCGCTGCCGCTGATCCCGATCAAGGCCATCACGATCCAGGGCAGCTATGTCGGCAATCTGCGCGAGACGCAGGAACTGCTCGACCTGGTGCGCGCGAAGAAAATCGCGCCGATCCCGGTGACGACGATGCCGCTGGCGAAAGCCAATGAAGCGCTGACCGATTTGCAGAAGGGCAAACTGGTCGGACGCGCGGTGCTGACGCCGTAGGGCGCTACATGCTCTTCCCGTCATTGCGAGCGAAGCGAAGCAATCCATCTATCCGCATAAAGAAAGAATGGATTGCTTCGTCGCTTCGCTCCTCGCAATGACGCCAAACCCGACAAGGAATCCCCATGTCCGCAAATAACGCACTCCACATCGCCGTGCTCGGCGGCGATGGCATCGGCCCGGAAGTGATGGCGCCCGCGATCGAGGTGTTGCGCAAGATCGAGGCGACGACGGACCTGAAATTCCGCTTCACCGATGCGCCGGCCGGCGCCAACAATTATCTCGCCACCGGAAAGTCGATGCCGGAGAGTACAATTCGGCTGTGCGACGAGGCGGACGCGATCCTGCTCGGCGCCTGCGGCCTGCCGTCGGTGCGTTATCCCGATAATACCGAGATCGCGCCGCAGATCGAACTGCGCATGCATTTTGATCTCTATGCCGGCGTGCGCCCGGCGCGGTTGATCCCGGGCGTGCCGAGCCCGATCGTCGGCGCCGACCAGAAGGGCATCGATCTGGTCCTGATCAGGGAATCGACCGAAGGGCTGTTCGCCTCGATGGGCAAGGGCGTCGTGACCGACACCGAGGCGCGCGAGACGCTGGTGATCACGCGAAAAACCTCGGAGCGGCTGTTCGAATTCTCGTTCCGCCTCGCCGAACGCCGCAAGGCGCGCGGGCGGACCAATGGCGGCCTGACCTGCGTCGACAAGGCAAACGTGTTCAGGGCCTTTGCGTTCTTCCGCGGGATTTTCGATGAGACGGCAAAGCGTCACCCCGAAGTCAGGACCGACCGGGTGTATGTCGACGCCTGCTCGCTGATGATGGTCAAGCGTCCCTGGGATTTCGACGTCATGGTGACGGAGAACATGTTCGGCGACATCCTCTCCGATCTCGCCGCCGGCCTGGTCGGTGGCCTCGGCATGGCGCCGTCGGCCGACATCGGCGACCGCCATGCCGTGTTCCAGCCCTGCCACGGCACCGCGCCCGATATCATGGGGCAGGGCAAGGCCAACCCGACCGCGATGATCCTCTCGGCAGCGATGATGCTGGACTGGCTCGCCGACAAGCACGGCCTGGAGGCTGCCGCCGAAGCCGGCGAACGCATCGTGGGTGCCGTCGACAAGGCCTATGCCGGCAGCATCAAGCCGATGGAGTTCGGCGGGGCTAACGGCACCGCGGATATTGCGAAGGCGGTGCTGGCGAATCTCTGAATTCGCAGGGTGGGTTAGCGTAGCGTAACCCACCATCTTTGGTGGCCGCAGTGATGGTGGGTTACGGCTTCGCCTAAGCGTCAGGGTGCTGCGCCCACCCTACAGAGTCGCCCTAGATCACCTGCTTGGCCTTCATCTCCGCAATCGCCTCCGCATCATAACCCAGCGACCGCAAAACCTCGTCATTGTGCTCGCCGAGATCCGGCGTCGCCTTGCGGATTGCACGATCGAACCCCGTCATCTCGCAAGGCTGCGCAATCAAGTCGATATCGCCAAGCCGCGGATGCTTTACGGATCGCTTGATCCTGAGCGTCTCGACCTGCGGATCGGCAAAGGTCTCCCTGATGCTGTAGACGGGGCCGCAGGGCAGGCCGGCCTCCACCAGCATCTCGAACCATTCCTGGCTGGTCTTCGCGCGCAGAGCGCTGGCGATCAGCTCATTCAGCGCTTCCCGGTTTCGTCCGCGCAGCGGCGTTGTGGCAAAGCGCGGGTCGGTCGCCATCTTCTCGCGGTCGATGAGCTTGCAAAAAGTCTTGAAATTCTTGTTGCTGGTGGCGGCGAGATTCAGGAAACCGTCGGCGGTGGGATAGAGCCCCATCGGCGTGTTGGTGGGATGGAAATTGCCTTCCTGCGGCGGCACCTTTTTATCCATGGTCCAGCGCGTCGCCTGGAAGTCCAAAAGTGTGATGCCGGCCTCGATCAGCGAGGTCTGCACCCAGCGGCCTTCACCTGACACCTCGCGGTCGAGCAGCGCGATCAAAATGCCCTGCGCCAGGAACGCGCCCGCCATGATGTCGGTGACGGCGACGCCGACCCGGACCGGACCCTGACCCGGAATGCCCGTGACCGACATGATGCCGCTCATGCCCTGCGCGATCTGGTCGATCGAGGGCCGCGAATGATAGGGGCCATACTGACCGAAGCCGGAGATGCTGCCATAGACGATGCGCGGGTTGCGTTGCCTAACGGCTTCGAAATCCACACCCAGCCGCTTGGTGACGCCGGGCCGCATGTTCTCGACGATGACGTCGGCCTGTTCGGCGAGCTTCATCAGGATCTCGCGGCCTTCGTCGGTCTTCAGGTTCAGCGTGATCGCGCGCTTGTTGCGATGCAGGTTCTGGAAGTCCGAGCCGTCGCGCCGTCCGACCAACTCGTTGGCGTCGGCATCGGAGGGCGGCGGCTCCACCCGGATCACGTCGGCGCCCCAATCCGCCAGCGTGCGGACGCAGGAAGGGCCCGCGCGCGCCAGCGTCAGGTCGATCACCTTGAACCGCGACAGCGGCAGGCGTGGCGTTTCGGTTGATGCGGCAGCCAAGCTGGCGGTTTCGACGGGCTTATGCATGGTGCTCGCCTACTTGCCCTTGAATTGCGGCTTGCGCTTTTCCATGAAGGCGGTGCGGCCCTCGCGAAAATCTTCGGAATCCATGCAGGCGGTGCCGATCGCCTTGATCGCCGCTATGTCGCGATGGCTTTCGTCTTTCAGCACCTGCGCGATGGTGATCTTGGCCGCCTTGATCGCCAGCGGCGCGTTGCCGGAAATCGTGCGCGCGATCTCCATGGTGGCGTCCCACAATTCCGCATCCGGCAAGACGCGATCGACCAGCCCGATCCTCAACGCTTCCGCGGAGTCGATCCGCATCCCCGTATACAGGATGAGCCGCGCCCAGGAGGGGCCGACCAGCGAGACCAGATGCTTGAGCCCGTCAAAGCCATAGGCGATGCCGAGTTTGGCGGCGGGAATGCCGAACTGGCTGTTATCAGAGGCGATGCGGATGTCGGCCGACATCGCCACCTGCATGCCGCCGCCGAGGCAGAAGCCGCGGATGCAAGCAATCACAGGTTTTGGATAATTCGCCAGCAGCGCGCGCTGCGCTTCGCTGCGTTTGGAATATTCTTCCGATGCAGCTGCATTGTGGCGGGTCTTTTCGAACTGGCTGATGTCGGCGCCCGAGACGAATGCCTTGTCGCCGGCGCCGGTCAAGATCACGACGCGGATTTCGGGATTGTCGCGCAGCTCGATCAGCGCAGCTCCGAGCCCTTCCCACATCTCCAGCGACATCGCATTGCGCTTTTCGGGATTGTTGAAGGTGATGACACCGACGCCGTCGCTGACGCCTTGCAGGATCTTGCCGTCGGCATAGGATTTTTCATTTGTTTTGGGAACGTCCAGCATCGGTCGGATCCAGTTCAGGCTAGGAAGTGACGAAGGGGCCGAAATCGGCGCGCACATAGGCCGGCCGCGCCTGCAGCTTAATCCACCAGTCGTGGACGCGGGGATGTTTTTTCGCGGTCATTTCATCTGGCGCGATCTCCTCGTCGATCCGTTTGACGAAGGGGGCGGCGGCGATATCGGCAATCGAATAGGCCTTGCCGGCCAGCCAGCCGGAAGGTTTCAGCGCCTCTTCCATCTTGTCGAGCAGCGCCACCAGCTTGGCACGCGCGGCGTCGCGCTCTTCCTCGGTGTAGGGCTTTCGGGCCGCGCGCAGCCAGGCTTCCTGGCGCTCCTTGCTCGGGATGCTCTTCAGCTTCTCGGCCAGTTCCGCATCGGTCCATTGCGACGCCGTCTTTGCCAGATGGTGGCGCCAGTTGAAGATGATGAGGTTGCCGATCAGGGCGTCGATGTGCCGGATCCAGTTCCGCATTTCGGCGCGCGCGTAAGGGGAGTCGGGGCGCAGTGGCGGATCGGGAAAAGTCTCGTCGAGATATTCGCATATCGTGCCGCTCTCATGCAGCGGCTTGCCGTCATGGATCAGGGTGGGGATCACGCCGAGCGGATTGATCTTCAGATAGTCCGGCGAATGGTGCTCCATTTTGGCCATGTCGACGACATGGCCCTCATACTGGAGGCCCTTCTCCTCAAGGCAGAGCCGCACGCGCCGCGAAGCGCTCGACCGCCAGCCGTGGTGAAGGATCATCATGAGCGCCTCCCGAGAGACCGTTTAGGTCCTGTTGTTGGGAGTGTGGTGCCATGGTTTTGGGATGGTGGGCAAGGTCTGCCGCAGGGGCCAGTCCATGCGCTAGAGCATGATGACTTTGAACCGTGTCGAGGCGGGTGGTCTGTTCACCTCGCCCCGCTTGCGGGGAGAGGTCGGATTTTGCGCGAAGCGAAAAATCCGGGTGAGGGGGACTCACCGCGAACCCACATCTATCGGGTTTGCGGAGGCAGCCCCTCACCCCGACCCTCTCCCCGCAAGAGCGGGGCGAGGGGGAAGAGACCCTAATGCGTCATATGCGTCGTCAGCGGATGATCCGCCGCCTTGTTGAAGAAGGCGTGCTCTTCGGCGGTAGCTTCCAGCAGCTGCTCGTCCTGGGCGTAGATGTCGTTGCGGAAATGCACCGTTTGGTCCTTGGTCATCCACGCCGTGAGATAGATCCAGGCCACCGGGATTTTTTTGGTGACGCGGACATCGTGGCGCTGGCCGGTGGCGATCATGGCGTCGATCGCAGCGCGATTCCATTGCGGCTGGTCCTTCAGCAGCCAGGCGGCGAGATCGCGGACATTGTCGACGCGCGAGCAGCCGTGCGAGTCGAAACGATAGTCGTCGGCGAACAGATTGCGCTGGTTGGTGTCGTGCATGTAGACCGAATAGGAGTTCGGCATGTCGATCTTGACCGCGCCCAGCGCGTTGAAGGCGCCGGATTGCTGGCGCACCGTAAAATTCGGCGTATGCGTACCCGACCAGTCCACCGAGTGCGGATCGATCGGGGCGTCATTGGGCCCAAGCACTTCCATGTGCATGCGCGACAAATAGTTCGGGTCTTTGCGCATATGCGCCGAGATCTCGGCTTTCGCAATCGACGACGGCACGGTCCAGGTCGGGTTGAGGTTGACGCTGGTGATGTCGGCGGTCAGCGTTGGCGACGGCTTGTCGGTCTTGCCGACGATGACGCGATAGCGGCGCATCACCTTGTCGTCCTCGATCGCTTCGGCAAAGGCCGCCGGTATGTTCACCACCACATAGCGCTGGCCGAACGGGAAGTTCATGTGGGCGAGTCGCTCGAGCGAAGCCTCCAGCTGCTTGATGCGCTTGTGGACGTCGACATTGAGCGCGGCCAGCGTCCGCGGCGTCACCGTTCCCGTTGCCGCCAGGCCATGCCGCACCTGGAAACGCTTGACGGCATCGGCAATGGCATCGTCGAAGGCGCCGGTGGCCTTGTCGGCGGCGAGATCGCCGCTGATGATCAGGCGCTTGCGCAGCAAATCGTCATGGGGGCCCTGCGTGCCGGCCGCAAATTTGGCATCGGAGGGGATCGCCGGCCACCCGCCGCGCACCGAAATGGTGGCGTAGCTGAGGGCGGCTTCACGGAGCCGTTGCGCGCTGGTCTCGTCGTAGGTCGGGTCGTGCTGGAGCGCGAGGGCGGCGGCCGAGCGCGATTCCGCCGTTGACGCCGGAGCCGCCGGCTTGGCTGGTGCCGCATGCACGGCGGGCGCTGTGCCCGCCGGTGCCGTCGCGGCCGGTTTGGCCTGTGCCAGCGTCGTCGCGATCAGGTCATTGGCCTGACCCTCGGCAATTGCCGGAGAGGCCACGAGCACGGCGGCCGCGGCGAGGATTGTCATTCTGTGCATGTCGGATTCCCTCAGGCTCGATATTTCGGGTCGGATTTCGGAAGGTTTGGGGCGCGCTGCGCCGGAAATGAAATGAATGGGCCCAGCCGCCGGGTGGAGCTGCGCAGCGACGCGACGACAATACGCAGCAGGAGTTGCGTTCTGATTAAGTCGCCGTTGTGGCTATTGCACTGCCGCAAATCAAGCTGCCCGTTACAGAGCATTTTCGAGCGATTGCACACCCCCTTTGCTATGTCGCCGCGTACGCTATTGTGGTTCGCCATAGAACAACAAAATTGGGGCTGGCTCGCTGGCCTTGGCCCGGCATGAATGACACCAATGTTTTGATCGTGGGCGCCGGACCGGTCGGGCTCACGCTCGCGATCGACCTCGCGTGGCGGGGCATCGACGTGACTGTGGTGGAGACCCGCAGCCCCGCCGCACCGCCGGAGCCGAAGTGCAACCATGTTGCCGCCCGCACCATGGAAATCTTCCGGCGGCTCGGCATGGCCTCGAAAATCCGTAACGCCGGATTGCCGGCAGATTATCCGCACGACATCAGCTACCGCACTTCGTTCACCGGGCAGGAACTGACGCGAATCCATATTCCCTCCAGGCAGGACCGTTTCACGGCGACCGATGGCCCCGATTGCAACTGGCCGACGCCGGAGCCGCCGCACCGCATCAACCAGATTTTTCTCGAGCCGATCCTGTTCGAGCATGCCGCCGCGCAACCACGCATCCGCATCCTCAACCGCACGGCGGTCGACGACGTCGTGGTGGAAGAGAATGGCGCGCGTGCCACTTTGCGCGATCTCGACAGCGGCTGCCACAAGAGTTGTGAATTGCCGTTTCCTGATCGGCTGCGACGGTGCGCGCTCGGTCGTGCGCAAGGCGATCGGCGCCGAACTATCCGGCGACGCCGTGATCCAGCGCGTGCAGTCGACGTACATCCGAAGCACCCAGCTGATCGATCGCCAGCAAAGCTGAACGCGCCTGGGGCACCGGCGCCATCAACCCGCGCCGCTCCGGTATGGTGTATGCGATCGACGGGCGCGAGCGCTGGCTGGTGCATAATTACATGAGGCCGGGCGAGGGCGATTTCGACGACGTCGATCGCGATGCCTGTCTACGAACCATTCTCGGCGTGGACGATGACTTCAAGTACGAAATCCTCTCGAAGGAGGACTGGTACGGCCGCCGGCTGATCGCGAGCAAATTCCGGAACGGCTGCGCCTTCATCGCCGGCGACGCCGCACATATCTGGGTGCCCTATGCCGGCTACGGCATGAACGCAGGGATTGCCGACGCCATGAACCTGTCGTGGCTGCTCGCCGCCCATCTCAACGGCTGGGCGCCATCCTCCATTCTCGACGCCTATGAGGCGGAGCGCTGGCCGATCACCAGCCAGGTTTCAAAATTTGCGATGTCGCATGCGGAAGCCGAAATCCGCCGCCGCGGCGCGGTGCCGCCTGATATCGAGGACGATGGGCCAGAAGGCAAACGCGTCCGCGGCGAAGTCGGCCGGCTCACCTATGAGATCAACGTCCAGCAATATGCCGCCGCCGGCCTCAACTTCGGCACCTATTACGATGCATCGCCCGTTATCGCCTATGACGGCGCCGAACATCCCGCCTACACCATGAACCACTACACGCCGTCGACCGTGCCCGGCTGCCGCACGCCGCATTTTTGGCGCGCCGACGGCGGTTCGCTGTATGATGCGATGGGGCCGGAGTTCACGCTGTTGCGGTTCGATCCCGGCGCGGACGTCGCGGCACTTGAGGCCGCGGCGCGGAGCAGGGGCGTGCCGCTAAAAGTGCTCGATCTCGAAAGGCCGGATGGCGCCGGCTACGACGGCCACAGCCTGGTGCTGTCGCGCCCGGACCAGCACGTCGCCTGGCGCGGCGATCGGGTGCCGGCGGATCCGCTTGATCTGATCGATCGGGTTCGCGGCGTGGTCCCGCGCGCTACGGTGAGGGGCGCGACGTTGAGCACGAACGTCGTCACGGTGCTCCTTCCGTCGGAATCCTGGATTTCGATGCGGACGAAATGCTGGCCCGGCGGCACTTCCGCGTCCGGAATTTCGATGCCCGCTGGATTTCGCGTAGGGCTTCACCCTCGAAGTCAGATCGACATTCGGTTGCTTGACGTAGGTCACGCGGAGCGAGTCCAGATTAATGGTGGCGCCGCCAAATCCCTTGAATTTGAGTTGCAGCCGAAGCGGCGAATGCAACTCGCCAGCATCGGATTCGGAAAGCTCGACGCGCGGTCCTCGCGTGATCGCGCGGGGCGCGAGGATCCCTTTCGGGGTCGGAAGCTGGGCTTCGTCCGGCGTGATCAGCACGACGCCGGCGCTGGCGTCGGACGGCGCTGCGGTCAGAATGAATGCTGTCAGCAATGCGGAGCAGAACATCTTCACAGAAATTCTCCTTTGGCAAGTCCCAATCGAGTTCTGGCTCTCAGTTGGCGCGCCAGGTCGTCCGAAATGTTCAGTTGCAGACTTCGATGAGTGATTCGGCGGACTGCGACGCGATGGGTATGCCTACTCTCCAGGCGGCAGCCCTTTTTGCACCGGTCTGCAGCCGCCTGTTCCGCAAAGAATTTGCCCGGCGGCCTGTGGCTTCGCCGGTGTCGTTTCGGTCTTTGCGCGCTCCGGTCGTTTGTTCTTCGGCTCTTCGCGCTTCGCCGTCGGCTTCCTGACTTCGATCTTTTCGCAAGTGTTGTCGTCGCCGACTTCGTATCCGGCTCGACACGTAATTTTCGTGCACCGGTCGCCATCGGCCCTGAACCCATGATCGCAAACCAGCGGACAAACCCGGTTCGTCTTTCCCTTGACCGCGTCCAGGGCATCGGCGCTGGCGATCTTCACGTCGAGCTTCATGCCCGCATGCTTGTTGAACAGATCGAGCGACCGCTGCGACGCCGCATTCCAGTTGCCGTCGACCGCGCCGGTGTTGCAGCCGACGCGGCGCAGTTCGGCCTGCAGCGAACGGGGCAGATCGACCGCGGTTGGCTGATCCGATTTGTCAGCCGCTGGATGGCGCTGCAAGCGCGGCAACTGCTTTTCTTCCTTGGCCTTCTGCTCGGCCGCCAGCTTCGCCTCTCTCGCCGCGTTGGCGGCTTCGGCCGCCTTGACACGTTCAGCTTCTTTCTCCGCAGCCTTGGCCAACGCCGCGGCCTTGACGCGCTCGGCTTCGGCAACCTTGGCTTCTTCGGCCTTTTTCGCCGCTTCGGCGGCGATGCGGGCTTTTTCGGCGGCCTTGGCTTGTTCGGCAGCCTTGGCTTGCTCGGCGGCCTTGGCGCCTTCGATCGCGAGCCGTCGCTGTTCTTCCTGCGGCTGCTTTGGCCTTGTTGGTCGCTTCGATCCGTGCGGCTTCCGCCGCGAGCTTGTCGCGGTGCGCTTTGGCAAGTGCGGTAAAGAAGCCCGGACGGATATTGTCTCGATGAAGGCATCCCAGACCGGCTTGGTGCCGATCTGGCACGGCAAACTCATAGTCGCGCCGCATCGTGGCGTCCTGATCGACCGGAGCGGGGCGGAGGCGACGGCAACGGCAGGCTTTGCCGGTACGGCGGGAACCAGGGGCACGTCGTCACCGCCCAGCGAAGTATAGGTGTACGGTTCCTGCGTGTTGTTGGTCGCCTTCAAGACGTCGTCGCGCACGTAGCGAAAGGCCCGTTGCAGATCGAGACCGGGCTTGGCGAGATGTTCGACCAGCGCCACGGCAAATGGGCTGTTCTTGCCGGTGCCGTCGGACGCGGTCGATCCGGCCTTCGCGGCAAACGCGATCACCGTGTTCGGACTTGTAGGCTCGACCTTGGCGAGACCGCGGCCGATCGCGCGCGACGCCATCGTCCGCTTCATGTTCTTTGCAAACGGGTTGTCCCGGCAGGCATCGAGGACGATCAGCCGCAATTGCTTCGCCGGCTCGACCGCGACCATCACGCGATCGAGCGACAGCGTCTCGTCCAGGACATCTGTGTCGGTCTCGAGCGTCGCGTCGACCGGGATCAGATAGTTGGTGCCGTCGAGTTCGATGCCGTGGCCGGCATAATAGACCACCGCGACATCCGCATCGCGGCTCGTGTTGCCGAAGTCGCGCAGCGCCTTGCGCAATTCGCTGACGGTCAGGTTCAGTTTGGATTCGACCGTGTTGAAACCGGCCGATTTGAACATGGCCGCCACGGCCGCCGCATCGTTGGCGGGATTGGTGAGCTTGGCCACGTTCCGGTACGACGAATTGCCGATCACCAGCGCCACGCGCTTGTCGGCCAGCGCGGGTTGGCCGGCCAGCAAAGTCAGCCAAATCGTCAGGACAATGCCTATTAACGCGCGCATCGGAAAAATTCCAAATCGATCTCTATTGACATTTGCGCGTGAGCGCAATTCAGTTTCGCAAAACTCCGCTGCAGTAACCCGTGCAACCGTTGCCGATGCCGCCGTTTCGCACCGCATCTCGTTAGACACGCATCGTAGTCGCATCCGACCTGCCCGTCGCCTGCGGCTTGGCCGGCAGGCTTCAGTCTGGGCGCGGATTCATCGCTGTTCTCGCTGTCGGCTTCTTCGCGCGTCGCAATCGGCTTCTTGACTTCGGGATCTTTTCGCAAGTGTTATCGTCGCCAACCTCGTATCCGGACCGGCAGGTAATCTTCGTGCAGCGGTCGCCATCGGCCTTGAATCCATGATCGCAAATCAACGGACAAACCCGCGTTCGTCTTTGCTCTTGACGGCATCGAGCGCATCGACGCTGGCAACCTTGACGTCGAGCTTCATGCCCGCGTGCTTGTTGAACAGATCGAGCGACCGCTGCGACGCCGCATTCCAGTTGCCGTCGACCGCGCCGGTGTTGCAGCCGACCCGGCGCAATTCGGCCTGCAAGCGAACGCGGAAGATCGACCGCCGTTGGCTGGTCCGATTGTGTCAGCCGCCGGATTCAACGCTGCAACCTTTTCCTCCTTGGCTTTTTGTTCGGCGGCCTGCTTCTCTTCCTTGGCTTTCAGCTCAGCCGCCAGCTTCGCCTCTCTCGCAGCGTTGGCGGCTTCGGCCGCCTTGACACGTTCGGCTTCTTTTTCCGCTGCCTTGGCCAATGCCGCGGCCTTGACGCGTTCGGCTTCGGCAACCTTGGCCTCTTCGGCCTTCTTCGCCTGTTCGGCGGCGACGCGGGCTTTCTCGGCGGCCTTGGCCTGTTCGGCGGCTTTGGCCTGTTCCGCCGCCTTGGCGCCTTCGATCGCGAGCCGCCTCTGTTCTTCCTCGGCAGCTTTGGCCTTGTTGGTGGCTTCGATCCGCGCGGCTTCCGCCGCGAGCTTGTCGCGTTGCGCTTTTGCAAGTGCGGTAAAGAAACCGGACGGATACTTCTCGATGAAGGCATCCCAGACCGGCTTGGTGCCGACTTGCAGGGCAAATTCGTAGTTCCGCTGCATCGTGGCATCGTGATCGGTGGCCGCGGCGGCGGCGGCAGGCCGCAGGCGCGGCAGGCACCAGCGTCACGTCGTTGCCGCCCAACGAGCCATAGACAAACGGCTCCTGCGCATTGCCCGTTGCCTTCAGGACATCGTCGCGGACGAAGCCGAACGCCTTGCGAAGGTCGAGACCGGGTTTGGTGAGATGATTGACGATCGCTGCCGCAAAGGGGCTGTTCTTCGAGTCGCCGTCGGATGCGGTCGAGCCGGCCTTGGCCGCAAACGCGATCATCGTGTTCGGGCTTGACGGTTCGACCTTGGCAAGGCCGCGGCCGATCGCGCGGGATCCGATCGTCCGCTTCATGGTCTTGGCGAACGGATTGTCGCGGCAGGCATCGAGGATGACAAGCCGAAGCTGCCTGGCTGGTTCGACGGTGAACAGCACGCGGTCCAGCGGAAACGTCTCGTCGAGAACGTCGGTGTCGGTCTCAAGCGTCGCGTCGACCGGAATGAGATAATTGGTGCCGTCGAGTTCGATGCCGTGCCCGGCATAATAGATCACCGCCACATCGGCATCGCGCGTCCTGTTGCCGAACTCGCGCAGCGTTTTGCGCATTTCGTTGGCATTCAAATCCAGTTTTGAGTCGACGGAGTCAAAACCTGCCGATTTGAACATGGCGGCGACCGCGGCCGCGTCATTGGCGGGATTGCTGAGCTTGGCCACGTTCCGGTAGGACGAGTTGCCGATGACCAGCGCCACGCGCTTGTCGGCCAGCGCGGGTTGGCCCGCCACCAAAGTGAGCCAAACCGTCAGGACCATGCCAACCAGGGCGCGCATTAGAAACTTCCAAATCGGTAATAAAAACCGACACTAACCATCGAGTCAGGCGATCACAATGCGCAAGAAGTCGGGCGAGTTGTGTGATCTATATCACAGTTTTCTGTGGAACCGCTAGCGATGGCAGGCGAATTCCGATTTTCGGAAAACGTGTCAAGCGAAAAATCAGCGAAACAAAAAATAATTCGCTTTATCAGAAGTGCGAACAGGGCTATATAATCTGCATCCCGTCCCGACCAGAGGGGCGCTCGCGATCGTCACGAACGCGGGGCGGGGAGCGATGGACGCGGAAGTGCCCTTGACGAAAGGCACGGAAGCGTACGGCAAAGACGTGTGGTCCTGACGCCCCGATGTTGGCGTCTACGGTGGCAACAGTGCACGGCTCACCGGGGAGAGCGCGTTATAGCGCCGTAAAGCCATTGCGCAGGGGATGCCGGATGTTCTCCGCTGCCCTGTATGCTCATGCGCGCATTTTCTACCCAACTTGCGCATGAGACCTCGGGTGCAGCGCGCATCCGGCATTCCCTGCGCCCTCTGGATTGGAGAGGGCGAAAGCGATTTAGCAAAGCTCGGGCGCAATGCGTCGCGAGAATGCGAGACTGTATCTCCGTCATTGCGAGCGCAGCGAAGCAATCCATGGCGCCGCAAAGAAAGTAAGAGTGGATTGCTTCGCTGCGCTCGCAATGACGTGGATAGGCCGCAGCGTACTGGCCGCCTTCGCTCGCAATGACGGCGAACGTTGCGCAGTGACGACGTTGTAGCTGTTTGAAATTTCAATCAGAGAGAAAGCCGTTCGGTTCTGACGGCATCAGAACCGGGCTTTACGCGCATAGCGCGTTGTTGGTCTCAGGCGTCGTTCTGTTTCACACGCCTCGCCACACGCGTTCGGTTCGCGCGAACCGGGCCCCCTCGGTTCGCGCGAAAACACGAAAGCGATCGATCAGTCTTCGTTCGCGGCGATCGATTCCATCAAGGACACCAGCTGGCGTTGCACGGTCTGGTCCTTGATCTTGCTGTAGGCGCGCAGCAGCCGGAGGCTGAAGGCGCTGTCGAGGAACAGCAGGCTCTCGACCTCACGCGCCTTGCCGTCGCCGTCGTAGAAGAACGTGACGGGCACGTCGAGCGCGGTGGCGATCTGCTGAAGACGAGCTGCGCCGACACGGTTGACGCCCTTCTCGTACTTCTGAACCTGCTGGAAGCTCACGCCGAGCTTGTCGCCGAGTTCGGCTTGCGAGATTTTCTGTTCGACGCGCCGCAGGCGAATCCGTTTGCCCAATTCAATGTCGGGTTTGCCGGCACTGCGCTGCTTCATCTTCTTTGCTGCTGTTCTCATTCTGGTTTTACCGTCCTTCGATCGGGAAGCCCTCGACGATTAGGTCAGGGCTTCGTCCGCATTTTCCGCGTTAAGTTCATCAGAATCGTGAGTTCGTCTTAGGAACCAAGGGGTCTCGCGTTGATTGCGGGATGGTCGCCAATGGGCAATTGCGCATTGGAAGCATCCTGATACCGGTACCTGTCGGCTACTTCAGCCAATGGCACCCGGGGCATTTTTAGCAAAACCCCGCCGCCTACATTTGGCAAACTATTCGACAAACCACAACCACCGCGAGTTCAATGGTAACAGATTTCGGGAGCATACTTACTGCGTTATCTCGGCGCACTCGGTACTTCTACTGACCTCGCGGAGGAGTTGCGGGACAGAAATCTGCACTTCGGACCGCCTCTAACAACCTACGAGAGCGTGTGCAGGTTCCGCGTCTCAACCGTCATATTTTTGGCGATACAGCAGGATTGATCCGATTTTCAAATCGATAGCGTGCTGGACAAGTGCGCAAAAGTTCGTGATCATCAGGGCAGGCTCTCACCCAGTCTATTGCGTGCCAGCAGCCGAATGATTTGAGTTGCCTTTGCGTGGAGAGGCCCATGAAGCGAAGAACCGGACCACCGCCGATCTACCTTGCAAGCTCGGGAACTGAGGACATGACGGCGGCCCGCTCGGAAGAACGTCTGCTGTCGCTGCTCGCAACGCTGGAGGAGTGCCGGGCGTTTCTGGCCGACAAGGCCAGCGCGGAAACCGGCAAATTGCTGTCGCTGGCCATTCTCGAGCTTCGGATGGAACTCCATCACGTGACGGACGCCGAACTGAAGGCGCTGTGCGATCGGATGGTGGTGGACGACCAGGTGGAACGCGATGGGCAGACCGGCCAGCGGCTGCCGCCATACCTGAAGCTGATCAAGTAGACGGCAATTTTGCCAATATTGCGCCTGCGCGGGCCGCGAATGCGACCCGTTGTCACGCGATCGTCGCGGGTTCCTAGCCCGCCGTGACGTCCACCAATTCGGTTCCTTCGAGCACCCGCCGGGCCTTGTCGCGGTCGAGGTCGCCTTCCCAGGCCGCGATCACGACGGTCGCGACGCAGTTGCCGATCAGATTGCCGAGCGCGCGCGCCATGCCGATGAACCAGTCGACCGACAGCACCAGCACGAGGCCGATCGCCGGAATGCTCGGCACCGCGTTCAGCGTCGCGGCCAGGATCACGATCGCCGAACCCGGCACGCCGTGCGCGCCCTTGGACGTGATCAGCGAGACGCCGAGCACCAGCAGCAGGTCGCCGAACGACAGCGGCGTGTTGGTCGCCTGCGCGATGAACACGACGGCGAGCGTCAGATAGATCGAGAAGGCGTCGAGGTTGAAGGAATAGCCGGTCGGAATGACGAGGCCGACCACCGATTTCTTGACGCCGAGCCGCTCCAGCTTGCGCATGATCTGCGGCAGCACCGCGTCGGAGGAGGCGGTGGCGAGCACGATCGTCAGTTCCTCGCGCAGGTAGGCGAGGAATTTGAGAATGTTCAATCCGGCGAGCGCCATCACGCCGCCGAGCACGCCGAGCACGAAGATCGCCACCGAGACGTAGAACAGCGCCACCAGCGACAGCAGCTGCTTGAGCGAGCCGACGCCGTATTTGCCGACGGTGTAGGCGACCGCGCCGAGCACGCCGAGCGGCGCAATGCGCACGATCAGGCCCATGACGCGGAACAGCACGGTCGAAACCGCGTCGATCATGCCGTTGATCTTCTCGCCCTTCTCGCCGCCGACCAGCGCCAGGCCGGTGCCGAACAGGATCGCGAAGAACAGCACCTGCAGCACGTCGTTGCGCGACAGCGCGTCGAACGAGGTCGTCGGGATGATGTTGAGCAGGAAACTGCCGATGCCGCCGCCTTGCAGCTTGTGGGCGTTGTCGGCGTAGGTGTTGAGCGCCTTGGCGTCGAGCGTCGAGGGATCGATGTTCATGCCGTGGCCGGGACCGAACACGATAGGCCAGCACGAGGCCGACCACGAGCGCCACCGTGGTCATCACCTCGAAATAGATCAGCGCCTTGACGCCGACCCGGCCGACCTTCTTGAGGTCGCCGGCGCCGGCAATGCCGTGCACCACGACGCAGAACACGATCGGCGCCACGATCATCGAGATCAGCTTCAGGAACGCGTCGCTGAAGATCTTGAGCCCGACGGCGAAATCCGGTGCGGCCATTCCGAGCACGATGCCGAGCAGCGAGGGCCGCGAGCACCTGGACGAACAGCGAGGTGTAGAGCGGCTTGCGTATTTCCGCGGCAGTGGCGGTGATGGTCGACATGGCAGGCTCCCCAATTGGTTTGGGTGTTGTCAGAGCAACTTGCGTGCCAAGATGTCGCAGAGGGCGTCGATTTCCGGGAGCTTGATCGACGCCGCCGTCACACCTCCCAGTCCGGCGTTGTTCCTAGCATCGTGCAGTTGCTGCGCGGCGGAAGGGCCGCGACGTGTGAGGTCACCGACCGCGTGCGCGCCGCGGAACGAGGTTGTCGGAGGATTGCCGATGATTATAATCATGATGGGCGCGATCATATGGTTACGATCATCATGCACGGTGCGCAGCGCCGCGGCAAGATGTGCAATCTGTCTGATCGAAATTTGCTTCCATCACCACACGCTTTTGCATACGCTCGGAACCTGCAGCCGCATCGTCGGCAAGCTCACGACCCGGTACAGGGCGGAGCACAGGGAGGGAAACCTATGAAGCGCAGATCGGTACTAGCCGGGCTCGGTGCGACAGCCGCCGCCGGCGTTCTTGGAATGCCATCCATCCTCAAGGCGCAGGCGCCGATCACGCTGAACGGCGCCGTGCAGTTCAACGACGATCACGCCTTCAACAAGGCGCTGCTCCGGTTCGAAGAGCTGGTGCAGAAGTATTACGGCAAGCCGGTCAATTTCACGCTGCACAGGAACTCGTCACTGGGGCTCGAGAAGCAGTATTTTGAATACATGTCGCAAGGCAAGGCGGTCGACTACGGCATTGTCTCGCCGGCTCACATGTCGACCTTCGCCAAGGCCGCACCCTTCATCGACGCGCCGTTCGTGTTCAAGGGCATCGAGCACATGAACAAGGTGGTCGATGCCAACATCCTGGCGCCGATCGCCGACGAGGTCGCGGCGAAAGCCGAGGTGATGTTGATCGGCTATTCCGGCGGCGGCATTCGCAACATCTTCGCCAACAAGCCACTCAAGAACCTGGCCGATCTCAAGGGCCTCAAGGTGCGCGTGCAGGGCGCGCCGATCTGGTCGAAGACCTTTGCGGCCGTCGGCATGAGCCCGACCGTCATTGCCTACAATGAAATCTACAACGCCATTCAGAACGGCGTGATCTCGGCCGGTGAAAACGAGGCCGCCGGCGTCGAGGCGATGAAGTTCTACGAGGTCGCGCCGCACCTCAATTTGACCCAGCACGCGGTCTCGATCCGCCCGATCTGTTTCTCGGTGAAGACGCTGAAAACCCTGCCCAAGGAGTTGCAGGAAGCGATCCTGAAGGCGGGCAAGGAGGCCGGCGATTTCGGCCGGCAGCTGGAATCGAGCGAGGAAGTCACCAAGCTCGACGCGCTGGAGAAGGCCGGCAAGCTCAAGCGCGTGCCGTTCGAGGAACGCGACGCCATGAAGAAGCTCGCTGATCCCGTGATGGCGACCTACGCCAAGGAAATCAGCGCCGAAGGCATTTTCGAAAAGATCAACGTCGCCTAGGCCTGCGCAACGCAGACCGAAGTTTCGGGGCAAGCCTCACCGGCTTGCCCCGTTTGATGATTGTGACCGCGCGGGGGCGCCAATGACCGAACTACCGCTTGTTCCCAACCCGTCGCTGTGGCGGCGAGTGACGGCCGGCTATGCCAAATTGCTGGAATTCCTGCTGGCGATCTGCGTCGGCATTCTCGTTATTCCCGTCACGCTTGCAAATCATCTCGCGCTACACCCCTCTCATTCCGTCCTACATCTGGACCGAGGAGATGGCGCGGTTCCTGTTCGTCTGGACCATCATGATCGGGGCGATGGTCGGCGTCAGGGAAGCGCAGCATTTCGAGGTCGATGTGTGGCCCGACCTGTCGCGGCGGTCCGAGGCCGCGGTGCGGATTATGGCGCGGCTCGGCATCCTGGCGCTGGCGCTGGTGTTCGTCTGGGCGGGTATCGAGTTCACGCGCTTTGCCTGGAACAGAACGTCGGAGCTCGCCGACCTGCCGCTCTGGCTGATTCACGTCGCGTGGCCAGTGGCAGGCGTCACCTGGATCGTGTTCGCGGGCGAACAGATTATCGACGAAGCGCGGATACTGATCGGAGCGACACGATGAGCGGCGCCAGCGTTCTCTCCGCCGGGCAGGCCGCGATGGTGTTGTTTGGTACTTTCGTGGGATTGCTGATCATCCGCGTGCCGGTCGCGTTCGCGCTCGGGCTTGCGTGCCTGCCGATCCTGCTGATCGAGCCGCGGCTGTCGATGATGATGCTCGCGCAGGAAACCTTCAACGCCTACAATTCCTTCATCCTGCTGTCAGTGCCGTTTTTCCTGCTGACGGCCAACCTGATGAGTATCGGCGGCATCACCGACCGGCTGGTGGCGTTGTCGCGCGCCATGGTCGGGCACTGGCCGGGTTCGCTGGCGCAGATCAATGTCGTGCTGTCGGTGTTCTTTGCCGGCATCTCCGGCTCCTCGACCGCGGATGCGGCGAGCCAGTCGAAGATCTTCATCGATGCCCAGACCAAGGAGGGCTACGACCTCTCGTTCTCCATCGCCATCACGGCGGTGTCGGCGGTGCTTGCGGTCATCATCCCGCCGTCGATCCTGATGATCGTGTGGGGCGGGCTGATCTCGACGTCGATCGCGGCGATGTACCTGGCCGGCATCGTGCCGGGACTGTTGATCGCCGGCGCCCAGATGGTGACCGTGCACATCTATGCGGTCCGCCGCGGATATCCGACCTATCCGAAGGCGAGCTGGGTCGAGATGCGCTGCTCGATCTGGCGCTCGATACCGGCGCTGGTGACGCCGTTCATCATCGTCGGCGGCATTTTGCTGGGCTGGTTCACGGCGACCGAGTCCGCGTGCGTCGCGGTGTTGTATTCGGTGGCGCTGTCGACGTTCTTCTACCGGGAAACCGGCGCGAAGGAGCTTTACAAGGCCTTGCTCGACACCGGGCGCCTGGCCGGGGTCGCGCTGTTCTGCGTCGGCACGGCCAGCGCATTCGGCTGGCTGTTGGCCTACTACAAGATTCCGGAGGCGCTGCTCGCCAACGTCTCGACATGGGGTATGGGGCCGATCGCGGCGGGCTTCTTCATCGCGTTCTGCTTCCTGGTGGTCGGCTGCTTCCTCGACGCCATTCCGGCGATCGTGATCGTCGGCACCGTGCTCGAGCCGTTGGCGAGGTCGGTCGATCTGCACCCGGTGCAATTCGCGATCATCTCGATCGTCTCGCTGGCGTTCGGGCTGGTGACGCCGCCGTACGGCCTGTGTCTGATGATCGCGTGTTCGATTGCGGGCGTACGGCTGCGCTATGCGCTCAAGGACACGATTATTATGCTGGTGCCGATGATGCTGGTGCTGGCGGCGCTGATCATCTGGCCGAGCGTATGTTTGTTCCTGCCGCGCCTGATCGTGCCGGAGATGCTGAAATGATCGGACTCATCCCCACGGCGCGGGATTTGGCGCCGCGGGGACCGGTGCGTCACAGATTGCTGTCGGTGATCGCCGAATAGACCATCGTGCGCAGTTCGCGCCGCAGCGGGTAGGCGCTCGACGGCAGCACCTGGGTCATGAAGATCGCGATCATTTCTTCGGCAGGATCGATCCAGAACGACGTCGTTGCCGCACCACCCCAATTATATTCGCCGGGACTGCCCGGAATGAGCGTCAGGGCGGGGTTCATCGTCACGGCGAAACCGAGACCGAAGCCGATGCCGTTATAGGTCGCCTCGCTGAACAGCGAGCGCGACATGCCAGGCAGATCCAGCCCGCCGGGCAAATGGTTCGATGTCATCAGCGCCAGCGTCTTCGGCGAGATGAGCCTGACGCCGCCGAGTTCACCGCGGTTGAGCAACGCGCGGCAGAACGTCAGATAGTCCGCAACCGTCGAGCACAATCCGCCGCCGCCCGAAACCAGCGATGGGGGCGACAGGAACGAACTCGTCGTTGGATCGTCCTGTAGCGTCAGGTTGGGCTTGCGGTCGGCGGCGAGCGGGTTGAAGCCGCCCTTCGGGTCGGCCGAGTAGCACGCTGCGAAACGATGCACCTTGTCGGCCGGCACGAAGAAGTCGGTGTCGTTCATGCCGAGCGGATTGAAGATGCGCTCCTTCAGGAACTGCTCGAACGGCATGCCGCTGATTTTGCCGATGAGATAACCAACCACGTCGGTGGCGACCGAATAGTTCCAGGCCTCGCCCGGCGAGAACTCCAGCGGAATTTTGGAAAGATCCTCGATCATCGATTGCAGCGTACCGGCCTTGATGACCTCGCCGATCTTGTTCTCGCGGTACGCGGCATCGACATTGCTGCGTTGCTGGAAGCCATACGTCAGGCCCGACGTGTGCCGCATCAGGTCCACGATCTGCATCGGCCGTGTTGGCGGCTTGGTCAGGAAGGCCGGATAAGTGCCGGCCTGGAACACGCCGAGATTCTTCCATTCCGGAATGTATTTGTGGACGGGCTCGTCGAGCGCGACCTTGCCTTCCTCGACCAGCATCATGAAGGCGACACTCGTGATCGGCTTGGTCATCGAATAGATGCGGAAAATCGTGTCGTCCTTGACCGGAACCTTGCGTTCGAGGTCGGCAAAGCCCTGCACCGCCGAATGGACGATCTTGCCGCGGCGGTAGACCAGAAGCTGGGTCCCCGGGAAGCGGCCGGCGTCGATGTAGCGCTGCTTCAGATGATTTTCGACGCGGTCGAGCGCCGCCTGGGACATTCCGGCGGATTCGGGCGAAGCGGGGGCAGGGGCGAGCATCAGGACGGGTCTCCGGCGGGCAGGGGACGATCTTGATAGCCGAAAAGTGTGTGCCGTTCCAACCGCCTCGCGCTTACCCCGGCCGGATCACTGGTGTAGGTTTAGCGCCTGCCATCGCGTACCCTGCAGGACAGCCAAAAATGCCCCAATTCAATGAGACCGAACTGACCGCCGCCGTGATCCGCAGTTTTGACGATACGCCGGATCCGCGTGCGAAATTCCTGCTCCAGGAATTGGTCAAATCGCTGCATGAATATGTCCGCAAGACCGACATCACCTTCGAGGAATGGGAATATGCGATCGATTTCCTGACCCGGACCGGCCAGAAGTGTACCCCGATCCGCCAGGAATTCATCCTGCTCTCCGACGTGCTCGGGGTGTCGATGCTGGTCGATGCCGTCAATCACCGGGAACGCGAAGGCGCCACCGAAACCACCGTGCTCGGCCCGTTCTATGTCGGCGAACACAGGGTGACGCCGCACGGCACCGATGTGTCGGCCAATCTGGCGGGCGAGCGGATGTTCGTGCAGACCCGCGTCACCGATCTCGCAGGCAAGCCGCTCGCCAACGTTCCCGTCGATATCTGGCACGCCGACGGCGACGGCTACTATGATTCACAAAAGCCGGAATATGCGACCGAGGGGCCGTCGTCGCGGGCGCGCTTCGTCACCGATGCCGACGGCCGGTTCTATTTCCGCACCATCCTGCCGTGCAGCTACCCGATCCCGACCGACGGTCCGGTCGGCGAGATGATCATCCAGACCCTGCGTCACGCGATGCGGCCGGCGCATGTGCATTTTCTGGTCAATGCGCCCGGCTATCAGCCGCTGATCACGCATGTGTTCATGGAGGGCGACAAATACCTGGATTCCGACGTCGTGTTCGGCGTCAAGGACGAGTTGGTGGCCAAAATCGAAAGGCGCACCGACACCGCGATGCCGGACGGCAAGCCAGCGGCAGCGCCATGGCACCTGATGACCTACGAATTCAGGATGAAACCGGGCGCCGGCGAGGCGCCCAAGCCGATGGCGTCGAAAACCAGGGAAGACGCCTGAACGGGACGGCGCCGACCCTCTTTCGCTCCTCGCCGCAGCCAAATATGGTTCGGCGAGATTTCGGCCCCCCTTGCGGCCGGCATGCCGGTGGACACAACGTAGATGACATTGAAATTTGATATCCAGCCCACGACCAAACCGACCGCGGACAAGGATCGCGAAGCCAGATTGGCCGATCCCGGTTTCGGCCGGGTTTTCACCGATCACATGGCGATCGTCCGCTACAACCAGGCCAAGGGCTGGCATGACGCGCGCGTCGAATCCCGCGCCAATTTCCCGCTCGATCCGGCTACCGCCGTCCTGCACTACGCCCAGGAGATTTTCGAAGGCCTTAAGGCCTACAAGCGCGACAACGGCATCAACCTGTTCCGCCCCGACGCCAATGCAAAACGTTTCCGCAATTCGGCCGAGCGCATGGCGATGGCGCCGCTGCCCGAGGATGTGTTCATCGAAGCGGTCGAGCAACTCGTTCGCATCGACAGCGCCTGGGTGCCGGGCGGCGAGGGCAGTCTCTATCTGCGGCCCTTCATGATCGCCAACGAGGTCTTCCTCGGCGTCAAGCCTTCAGCGGAATACATCTTCGCTGTCATCGCTTCGCCGGTCGGCTCCTATTTCAAGGGCGGACCCGCCCCGGTGTCGATCTGGGTGTCGGAGAACTACACCCGCGCCGCGGTCGGCGGCACCGGCGCCGTCAAATGCGGCGGCAATTATGCCGCCAGCCTGCGCGCGCAGGCCGAGGCCATCGATCGCGGCTGCGATCAGGTGGTTTTCCTCGATGCGATCGAGCGCCGCTACGTCGAGGAACTCGGCGGCATGAACGTCTTCTTTGTGTTCGACGACGGTTCGATGCTGACGCCGCCGCTCGGCACCATCCTGCCCGGCATCACCCGCGATTCGATCATCGCGCTGGCGAAGGATTCCGGCGTACGCGTGCGCGAAGAGGGCTACACGATCGACCAGTGGCGCGCGGACGCCGCCAGCGGCAAACTGAAGGAAGCCTTCGCTTGCGGCACGGCGGCGGTGATCTCGCCGATCGGCAAGGTGTGTTCGGCGAGCGGCGATTTTCACATCTCTGGCGGCGTGGCCGGCCCCGTCGCCATGGGGCTGCGCAAGAAGCTGGTCGACATCCAGTACGGCCGCGCCTCCGACCCGCACGAATGGGTCAGAAAGGTGATGTGAGCGCCTGGCCAATGGGCGCCCAGAACGCAGTTTTCCGGGCGCCGATAAGCCTCGTTTCAGTGACTGCTCATTATTTGTGCGCCGCACAAGATTTGAGCGAATCGCAAATTTTGGATGCGGACGCTTATTCTTGCCGCTCGCTGCGACAAGCTGTCAATCATTTGAAATAATTACATTTTTTTCGCTGTGGGGGGCTTGGCACAAAGCTTGAATAGTGTGTGCCGACGCCATTGATGCCGTCCCTCGAGACTAATCATCCGATTTGTGACGCCACAACTCCGGGGCCTCCCTGGACTGCGCCCTTTTGCGCCCCGTGCGGCGGCACCAGTCGGACAGTCAGCGCAGACGCAAAGGACACCGACGCCCATGACCAAGCCCACCCTTCCCACCTCACGCGGTCCTAGCCGCCGTCAGATCCTGAAGGCGACCGGTGGAACGGCCGCCTTGCTTGCCGCAGCCAGGCTGAATTTCCCGGCCGGCGCTTTCGCGCAAGGCGCAGGCCCCGAAGTGAAGGGCGCCAAGCTCGGCTTCATCGCGCTGACGGATGCTTCGCCGCTGTTCGTCGCCAAGGAGAAGGGCATCTTCGCCAAATACGGCATGCCCGACGTCGAGGTGCAGAAGCAGGCCTCCTGGGGTACCACGCGCGACAACCTGGTGTTGGGTTCGGAAGGCAACGGCATCGACGGCGCGCATATCCTGACCCCGATGCCGTATCTGATCTCGTCCGGCAAGGTGACGCAGAACAACCAGCCGACGCCGATGTACATCCTGGCGCGGCTCAATCTGAACGGCCAGTGCATCTCGGTCGCCAAGGAATATGCCGATCTCAAAATCGGCGTCGACACTGCGCCGTTCAAGGTCGCGCTCGACAAGAAGAAGGCGTCCGGCAAGTCGATCAAGGCAGCGATGACGTTCCCGGGCGGTACACACGATTTGTGGATCCGCTACTGGCTCGCCGCCGGCGGCATCGATCCCGACAAGGACATCGAGACGATCGTCGTTCCGCCGGCCCAGATGGTTGCCAACATGAAAGTCGGCACCATGGACGCGTTTTGCGTCTGCGAGCCGTGGAACCTGCAATTGATCCATCAGGACATCGGCTACACCGCGCTCACGACCGGCGAACTCTGGGACAAGCATCCGGAAAAATCCTTCGGCATGCGCGCCGCCTACGTCGATAAATATCCGAAGGCAGCGAAGGCGTTGCTGATGGCCGTAATGGAAGCGCAGCAATGGTGCGAAAAGGCCGAGAACCGCGAAGAGACCGCGGCGATCTGCGCCAAGCGGCAGTGGATCAACGTCCCCGTCGAAGACGTCACCGACCGCATGAAGGGCAAGTTCGATTACGGCACCGGCCGCGTGGTTGAGAACAGCCCGCAGCAGATGCGCTTCTGGAAGGACAACGCATCTTATCCGTTCAAGAGCCACGATCTCTGGTTCATCACCGAGGATATACGCTGGGGCAAATATGAAGCGGGCTTCGACGGCAAGAGCCTGATCGCCAAGGTCAACCGTGAGGATCTCTGGAAGGACGCCGCCAAGGAGCTTGGCGTTGCCGCTTCCGATATCCCGGCCTCGACCTCGCGCGGCAAGGAGACCTTCTTCGACGGCAAGGTGTTCGATCCGGAGAATCCGGCCGCGTATCTGAAGTCGCTGTCCATCAAGCGTGTTGAAGTCTGATTCAAGCAGGACCGCGCTCAAATGCGCGGTCCGCCTCGTGAACACGGAGACGCACTTCCAATGAACATGCCTGCGATCAAGACGGAGCCCGCCAGCGCAATTGCCGCGCCCAAGGCGGCAACGGTTGCCACCCCGGTGGTGACGATGACGCCGAAGCGTCCGCCGCGCGCCGACAAATTCATCAAGATGGCAAAGGACACCGCGGTGCAGGTGGTGCCGCCGCTGGTCGTGATCGCGCTGCTGATGCTGTTCTGGGAGCTGGTGTGCCGCAGAGCCGGCTCGACCCTGCCGCCGCCCTCGCGCGTGTTCAAGGACACCAAGGAGCTGATCTTCGATCCGTTCTTCGATCGTGGCGGCATCGACAAGGGGCTGTTCTGGCATTTGTCGGCCAGTCTCCAGCGCGTCGCACTCGGCTATTCGCTGGCGGCGATCGCTGGCATCGGACTCGGGACGCTGGTCGGACAATCCGTCTGGGCAATGCGCGGGCTCGATCCGATCTTCCAGGTATTGCGCACCATCCCGCCGCTGGCGTGGTTGCCGCTGTCGCTCGCCGCATTTCGCGACGGCCAGCCTTCGGCGATCTTCGTCATCTTCATCACCTCGATCTGGCCGATCATCATCAACACCGCGGTCGGCATCCGCAACATTCCGCAGGATTACCGCAACGTCGCCGCCGTGGTGCAGCTCAATCCGCTGGAGTTCTTCTCCAAGATCATGATCCCGGCCGCGGCCCCCTACATCTTCACCGGCCTGCGCATTGGCATCGGCCTGTCGTGGCTGGCGATCGTCGCGGCCGAAATGCTGATCGGCGGCGTCGGCATCGGCTTCTTCATCTGGGACGCCTGGAACTCCTCGCATATCAGCGAAATCATCCTGGCGCTGTTTTATGTCGGCATCATCGGCTTCGTGCTCGATCGTTTGATCGCGGCGCTGGGCAAGATCGTAACCCGCGGCACGTCGGCGGGCTGAAGGAAACATATCATGCATGCCTATCTGAAGATCGACCACGTCGACAAGTCCTTCACCCGCGGCAATGCCACAACCGAGGTGCTGAAGGAAATCAGTCTCACGATCGACAAGGGTGAATACGTCTCGATCATCGGCCATTCCGGATGCGGCAAGTCCACGCTGCTCAACATCGTCGCCGGCCTGACCAATTGCACCACCGGCTGTGTGCTGCTGGAGAATCGCGAGGTCAATTCGCCGGGACCCGATCGTGCGGTGGTGTTCCAGAACCACAGCCTGCTGCCCTGGCTCACCGTCTATGAAAACGTCAAGCTCGGCGTCGACAAGGTGTTTTCGTCGAGCAAGACGCGCATCGAACGCCACGCCTGGGTGATGCACAATCTCAATCTTGTGCAGATGGCCCATGCCAAGGACAAGCGGCCGTCGGAAATTTCCGGCGGCATGAAGCAGCGCGTTGGCATTGCCCGTGCGCTGGCGATGGAGCCGAAGGTGCTGCTGCTCGACGAGCCCTTCGGCGCGCTCGACGCGCTGACCCGCGCACATCTCCAGGACTCGGTGATGGCGCTGCATCAGAAGCTCGGCAACACCATCCTGATGATTACGCACGACGTCGACGAGGCCGTGCTGCTGTCGGACCGCATCGTGATGATGACCAACGGACCGAGCGCGCGGATCGGCGAAGTGCTGGACGTGCCGCTGGCGCGCCCGCGCAAGCGGCTCGAGCTCGCGACCAACCCCGCTTACCTCAAGTGCCGGCAGCGCGTGCTGGAGTTCCTTTACGAACGGCACCGCTTCGTCGAAGCGGCGTAGTTCTTGCTTACCTTCGCAATGACGCGAAGGCGTGGAAGAGGCAGGAGAACAATATGACACCTGAGCAAGTCAATCTCGTGCAGCAAAGTTTCGCCAAGGTCGCGCCGATCTCCGAGCAGGCCGCGGTATTGTTTTACGACCGCCTGTTCGAAGTAGCGCCAGGCGTGAAGGCGATGTTCCCGGCCGACATGACCGAGCAGCGCAAGAAGTTGATGGCAACCCTTGCGGTCGTCGTCGGCGGACTTGAGCAATCTCGAAACCGTGCTTCCGGCTGCCAGCGCGCTCGCCAAGCGGCATGTCAGCTATGGCGCAAAGCCCGAGCACTATCCCGTCGTCGGCGGCGCTCTGCTGTGGACGCTTGAAAAAGGGCTCGGCGATGCCTGGACGCCGGAGACCGCCTCCGCCTGGACCGCGGCCTTCGGCACGCTGTCCGGTTACATGATTTCGGAAGCCTACGGCAGCGCTCAAGCTGCCGAGTGAGAATGCGCCAAAGGATACGTCATGAGCGAACCGCTGGTGATCGTCGGCAACGGGATGGCGGCGGCGCGCCTGGTCGATGAGCTGGCCAAGGTAGCCCTGGGGCGTTACGCCATCGCTGTGATCGGCGACGAGCCGCGGCTCGCCTATAATCGCGTCCTGCTGTCGTCGGTTCTCGCCGGCGAAACCGCCTCGCACGACATCGAACTGCGGCCCGCGACCTGGTGGCGCGATCGCGGCGTCACCCTCAAATATGGCTGCCGCGCCACCGAGATCGATGTCGGCCGCCGTGAAGTCAAGATCGAGAACGAGGAGAGCATCCCGTTTTCGAAGCTGATCCTGACCACCGGTTCGTCGGCGCTGCGGCTGAATGTGCCCGGCGCCGATCTCGCCGGCGTGCATACGTTTCGCGACAGCCGCGACGTCGATCTGTTGCTGACGCTGGCGGCGCAGAAGAAGCGCGTGGTGGTGGTCGGCGGCGGGCTGTTGGGGCTGGAAGCCGCTTACGGCCTCGCCAAGGCAGGCAGCCCGGTGACGCTGATTCATCTGATGGACCGGCTGATGGAGCGTCAGCTCGATGCGCCCGCAGCCGAGCTGTTGAAGTCCCTGGTCGAGCGCAAGGGCATCGAGATCCTGCTCAACGCCAACACCGCGCGGATCCATGGTACGACCCGCGTCGACGGCGTCGAACTCACCGATGGCCGCCGGATCGACGCCGACGCGGTGATCTTTGCGGCCGGCATCCGGCCGAATATCTCGCTCGCAAAGGAAGCCGGTATTGCCGTCAACCGCGGCATCGTCGTCGACGACCATCTGCAAACAGGTAGCGCGGATGTGTTCGCGATCGGCGAATGCGCCGAACACCGCGGTATCTGCTACGGCCTGGTCGAGCCGGCCTATGAGCAGGCGCGGGTGCTGGCGCGCCATCTCGCAGGCGCAAACGCTTGCTATGCCGGCAGCGTGGTGGCGACCAATCTGAAGGTCTCCGGCGTCAGCGTGTTTTCCGCCGGCGATTTCAGCGGCGCCGAGGGTTCCGAGACCATCGTGCTCAGCGATATCAATTACGGCACCTACAAGAAGCTGGTGATCACGGACGGACGGCTGACCGGCGCGGTCCTGATCGGCGACGTCAGCGACGCGCTCTGGTATCTCGAACTGATCCGCGACCGCCAACCGACGCTACGCATTCGCGCCGACATGATGTTCGGCCGCTCGCTCGCGATCCGTTCAGAGGCGGCATGACCCGGTTGCTCCCATGACCGCCGTCGATCCGCATCTGCGCGCCACCAAAACCACCTGCGCCTATTGCGGCGTCGGTTGCGGCGTGTTGGCAACGCCCGACGGCCGGGGAGGGGCTGCGATCTCGGGCGATCCCGAGCATCCCGCCAATTTCGGCCGGCTGTGCTCGAAGGGATCGGCACTCGGCGAGACGCTCGGGCTGGAAAACCGCCTGTTGCATCCGATGATCCGCTGCGACAAGGGGACGATGGAGCGGCTGGCCTGGAGCGACGCGCTCGACCATGTCGCGCATCGTTTTCAGCACATCATCGCCCGCGACGGCCCTGGTGCGGTCGCGTTCTATCTCTCCGGCCAGTTGCTGACCGAGGACTATTACGTCGCCAACAAACTGATGAAGGGTTTTGTCGGCAGCGCCAATGTCGACACCAATTCGCGGCTGTGCATGGCCTCGTCCGTCGCCGGCCACCGCCGCGCGTTCGGCGCCGACACGGTGCCGGGCTGCTACGAGGATCTCGACGAGGCGGATTTGCTGGTGCTGGTCGGCTCCAACGCGGCCTGGTGCCATCCGGTGCTGTACCAGCGCATGCTGATCAACAAGCAGCAGCGCGGCGCCCGCATCGTGGTGATCGATCCGCGGCGGACCGACACCGTCGGCGAAGACGATTTGTTTCTCGGCCTGAAGCCCGGCACCGACACAGCGCTGTTCAGCGGATTGCTGGTGTATCTCGCCGACAATGGCGCGCTCGACCGCGACTACATCGACCGTCACACGTCAGGTTTTGACGGACGCCATCGCAAGGGCGCGCAGCATGGCCGGCAGCGCTGCTGCGACCGCATTGGCGACCGGACTTTCTGAATCTGATGTCGCCGCGTTCTTCCAGATGTTTGCCAGCACGCCGCGCGTCGTCACCATGTATTCGCAGGGCGTCAACCAGTCGGCGCAGGGCACCGACAAGGTCAATGCCATCGTCAATTGCCACCTCGCGACGGGACGGATCGGTAAAGTTGGCGCGTCGCCATTCTCGCTCACCGGACAGCCCAATGCGATGGGCGGCCGCGAGGTCGGCGGGCTCGCCAACCAGCTTGCCGCCCATATGGGTTTTACGCCTGCGGATATCGACCGCGTGCGCCGGTTCTGGAAAGCGCCGCGGATCGCCACCCATGAAGGGCTGAAGGCGGTCCAGATGTTCGAGGCGATTGCGCGCGGCGAGATCAAGGCGCTGTGGGTGATCGGCACCAATCCGGCGGTGTCGCTGCCGAATGCCGATGCCGCCCGCGACGCGCTGAAGAAGCTGGAGCTGTTCGTCGTCTCCGAGAACGTGATCTCGAACGACACGGTCGACGCCGGCGCGCATGTGCTGTTTCCGGCGCAGGCGTGGGGCGAGAAATCCGGCACCGTGACCAATTCGGAACGGTGCATCTCGCGGCAACGCGCGTTCCTGTCCTCGCCCGGCGAAGCGCGGCCCGACTGGTGGATCATCGGCGAAATCGCAAAACGGCTTGGGTTCGGCGCGGCGTTCAACTTCTCCTCGGCCGCCGACATTTTCCGCGAACACGCCGCCCTGTCGGCGTTCGAGAACGACGGCAACCGCGATTTCGATATCGGCGGGCTGACGTCGGTGTCGGACGAGGGTTTCGACATGATGGTGCCGGTGCAATGGCCGATCCGGCTGGATGCAGCGCCGCAGGCGCGCTTCTTTGCCGAAGGCGGCTTCTATGCCAATGAAGGCAAGGCCAAATTCATCGCGCCGGAAATTCCCGCGTTGCGGACCGAGACCACCGCCGCGCGGCCGCTGCGGCTGAATACCGGCCGCATCCGGGATCAATGGCACACCATGACCCGCACCGGGACGAGCCCGCGGCTCGGCCAGCATCTGCCGGAGCCGTTCGTCGAAATTCACCCTGACGATGCGGCACGCCACGGCGTCGCCGATGGCGATTTTGCCCGCGTCAGTACCGATTACGGACAATGCACGTTGCGGGTTGCCGTCAGCGAACGCCAGCAGCGCGGCATGCTGTTCGCGCCGATCCACTGGAGCGCAGTCACCGCGACCGCCGCGCGCGTCGGTTCGCTGGTCGCGCCTTACACCGATCCATTTTCCGGCCAGCCCGAGAACAAGGCGACACCGGTCTCGATCGCGCCGTACGAGTATGTGTTCCGCGGCTTTGCGCTGTCTCGTACGCCGCTGGCGTTGCCGGACCATGCCTGGTGGGCGCGCGTCGCCGTCAATGGTGGCTATGGCTATCTCCTGGCCGACAATGCCGATCTCAGGGGATGGCAATCCTGGCTCGGCTCGATCACGCGCGACGATTTCGCCGAATACAAGGATTTTGGCGGAGGCGTCTATCGCGCGGCGTCGTTTGTCGCGGACCGCATCGAAACCTGCCTGTTCATCGGCCCTGCGCACGATGCCGGCGACTGGAATGTGGTCAAGGGGCTCTTTGCGGCGGATACGCTCAGCAACGTCCAGCGCCGCATGCTGCTGTCGGGCAAATCGGCGGATGGCCTCGCCAATGCCGGCCCGATCGTCTGCGCCTGTTTCGGCGTCGGCCGCGCCACGATCTGCAGACGCGATTGCAGCCGGTGCGCGTTCTGCGGCCGAGATCGGCGCCAAATTGAAGGCCGGCACCAATTGCGGCTCCTGCATTCCGGAAATGAAGCGGCTGATCGCGCAGACCGCAGCGAATGCGGTACCGCAGCAATTGGCTGTGGCGGCGAATTAGGGCGACCTCTCAGCGTCATTGCGAGGAGCGAAGCGACGAAGCAATCCATACTTCCTTTGTAGCGGGATGGATTGCTTCGCTTCGCTCGCAATGACCGAGGCTGTCATCTAAGGTGCACCCGCTTTTGTAACGCTGGTGACCCGATGATGTACCTGGAAACGCCGCCAAGCCTGATCGAAACAAAAATCTTCTCGGCGATGCCCGACGAATTCCGTCGCAAGGTGCGGACCGAGTGGGCCGATGCCAACCGGCCGGGGGCGATGACGGACTGCTTTATTGAAGGCCCGTCATTTGATGCCGACGGCAATCTCTACATCGTCGACATTCCCTTCGGTCGCATATTCAAGATCACGCCGGACAGGAAATGGTCATTGGTCGTCGAATATGACGGCTGGCCCAATGGTCTCAAGATCAGCCGCGATGGACGTATCCTGGTTGCCGATTATCGCCACGGCATCATGGAGCTCGATACGCGGGCAGGGCGAATGCAGAAGATCCTGACCTCGCGCAATTCGGAGTCATTCAGGGGATGCAACGATCTCCACATCGCCGGTAATGGCGATATCTATTTCACCGACCAGGGACAGACCGGACTGCACGATCCGACCGGACGGGTCTATCGGCTCGCCACCAGCGGCAAGCTCGACTGCCTGATCGATACCGGGATCAGCCCCAATGGCCTGGTGCTCGATCCCACCGAGGCCGTGCTGTTCGTGGCGATGACCCGCGACAATGCGGTCTGGCGGATGCCGTTCATGAAAGACGGCAGCGTCTCCAAGGTCGGCCGCTTCTGTTCGCTGTTCGGACCGAGCGGCCCCGACGGCATGACCATGGACAAAGCCGGGCGGCTGTTCGTCGCGCACGCATCGCTCGGCCATGTGTTCGTGTTCGCGCCCAACGGCGAATGCATCGCCCGGATCAAATCCTGCGCCGGCCAGAGCTGCACCAACGTCGCGATCGGCGGTGAAGCGCGCGACCGGCTCTACATCACGGAATTGGTGACCGGCACCGTGCTGTTAGCTGATATCGGCGGGTTGGACGCGTAGTTCAGATGTGGCCGTACATCAGCTTCCCGGCTTCTCAACTGCGCCTTCCTTAGCAGCGCTTGCTGACAATTTACGCAAGGCACTTCCGCAGCTTGCGAAGCCTTGCGATGGGGGCAAGGCAGTTTCAGCCATCGGGCTATCTAATGTCCTGTAAGAACTGGACTTTTTTCGATCGGTCTCGTCTCGCGATCGATGTGCGTTCGTGCCGCAACTGGCCCAAAAATCGCATTGCTGCATCAGGCGCGAGGCCCGGAAGGACCGACTAGCGATTCCGAGCGCTCTGCCAAGCAGAGCAGCAAATTGAACATGCCTCAGATCTCGTTGAAATACTCGGATTGGAGGGTGCCATGAATGTGCATGCCGCGGTCGATCTCAAATGGCCTGGCCTTACGCGCCCGAACGGCGAGCCCCTCCGCCTGAACAACAAGGATTTCGTGGCGATCGATCGCGACCGGGATGCGTCGTACGAGGCGACCTATCGCCCGCAGGCGCTCTACAATCGCGCGAACGAAGGCTTTCACGCCAACAACGAAACCTTCCTGCTCCACGAGGTCTCGACAAACCTGCCGATCTACCTCCCCGATACCGGCCCCACCGATTTCCATCTTCACCTTCCACCGGGCGGTTACCAGCTCGTGCTGGTCACGTCGGGCGCGTTCACCTTCGATTACGATGGCCGGTTTTACTTCGTCGGTCCCGGTGCGGTGATGCTGCAGAGCGCGATCGTGCATCGCCAGCTGTTTTACACCTGGTCGGGGTTGTCGACGGAAGAAAACCTGAAAACGCCGCAGACCGTGGTGCCGGATCCGATTTCCATGGGCTATTCCGGCAAGTTTCTCGAAGCCTTCATTACCGATCCCACGACCTTCCCCAACCCGACGGTGGTGGGTCCGGATCAGATCAACGAAGCGGAAACGCCGCGTGTGGCCTGGAGCCATCCGCTGCATGATCGCCCGTCCGATGCCGGCTTCTGGCTTCAGGATCCGCTGGAGCTGGAAGCGCTCTACAAGCCGCTGCCGGCTGGTGGCCCGATCAAATCCGCCGTGCCTGTTTACGTGCGCGATATGGGAATCGAGATACCGAGCGGTCGTCTGACAACCGGACACATCATCGCGACCGATCCGCGTGGCCAGTCGCTGTTGCCGAAGAGCGCTTCGGCAGCGGCGGACACCGCCTTTCTCGAGAAGGGCGAGGTTGTCATCTATCGCGTCATTCGCGGCACGGCCGAATTCAAGAATAGCGCGGGCGAGAATTTCGAACTTGCGACCGGCGATACGGTTACGGCGGGCAAGAACACGATAAGTCTCGTCGGGCTCGGCGAAAATACCCAAATCCTCCGGCTCGGCCTGCTGAAGGGCATGGACAATCTTCGCAGCTGGACGCCGACGCAGCGTGACGAAATTGACGGCCTGGCCGGTCAAATCATCACGCGGAAGGACGTTCGTCCGCTGCGTACCGAAGGCAAGCCGGTCGGATATTTGTACGGGTAAGGCGGCCTTACGTAGATCGATCTTTCTTTTTCGGACTCGACCAGCAGGCTGCGAAGCTCGTCGATCCGTCGCGCGAGATCCATCGCGTTTGCCTTCAGCACTTTCATCGCATGCCCGTGGTGACCCTCGTCTTCCAATTCCGCGATCCGTTCGTTGAAGGCATTCAGGTCGCCTTCCAGTTTGTCGATCCCATATTGGACCGGAAATCGCCGCGCAGAAACTTTGCCGACGGCCGGTCGTTTCTCCGGACCCGTGCTTCGCAAACCTTTTCGGCGCTGTGTTGACATGGCCTCTCCGAATCGCGCGCAGGTGGCTGGTTCAATCTACCGTATTCTTCGCCGACACTAGCACCATGCTGCTTGCGGCGGTGCAAGATTGCTTTTTTCCCTGCGGCGGTGAGGTTATCCCGAATCGTCGTCGCCGCGACGGATGATGACAGCCGGGCCTGGGTTCCATCGGGACATCGTTCGCGAGTTCGTCTAAGGTCCGCGCGACTTGAGGGACGAACGAGGCGGCGCTTTGCGAAAACAGAAATTCGGCAGTGGTGGGCCCGATGTGACGATCATCGGGCAGGGCACCTGGTACATCGATCGCGGCGATCGCAAGGCTGCGGTTGCCGCGTTGCGCCGTGGCATCGAACTCGGCATGACCCATATCGATACCGCGGAAATGTACGGCGACGCGGAGCTCGTGATCGCGGAGTCGATCGCGGGCAAGCGCGACGAGGTTTTCCTGGTTTCCAAGGTGCTGCCGAGCAACGCGTCGCGGCGCGGCACGATCTCTGCCTGCGAACGATCGTTGAAACGGCTGAAGACCGAGCGGCTCGATTGCTATCTGCTGCACTGGCGCGGATCCTTTCCGCTCGAAGACACGGTAGCCGCCTTCGATGAACTGATCGCGGCGGGAAAAATCGCCTCATGGGGCGTCAGCAATTTCGACACCGACGATCTCAACGAACTGCTGGCCGTTGCAGGCAAAGGCAAGATTGCCTGCAACCAGGTGCTCTATCATTTGCAGGAGCGTGCGATCGAGCACGGCGTGATTCCGTGGTGCGAACGCAATGGCGTTGCGGTCGTCGCCTATTCGCCGTTCGGCCATAATGATTTCCCCTCGGCTCACAGCAAGGGCGGGCAAACGTTGCAGGCGATTGCGGATGCGCATCGCGTCACCGCGCGCCAGGTCGCGCTGGCGTTTCTGACGCGCATACAGGCAGTGTTCGCGATTCCGAAAGCTTCGAACGCAGACCACGCGGCTGACAACGCAGCTGCAGGAAATCTCAGGCTGAGCGAGCGCGAGATCGCAGCCCTCGATGCGGCGTTTCCGCGTGGCCCGAAACCGCGCGGCCTGCCGATGCTCTGAATTAGAGCGGGACACAGTTCTTAACAAAGTATTGCAATCGCGTTTGATGCGCCGCCACAATTGCGGCGTGCAGGTGGCGCGCGCCATCAGCGCATATCCGCATCCTGTTTTCGGACCTAGTCGCGCCGCGCCATCTGGTGTTTTTTACAGCCTCACCCGATTCGATATTGACGACCTCCGAGATTGCCGTGACACCGCCCCCCGCCGCAGCCGCCAGGCTGGACAGCGCTCCATTGCCGTTGCCCGAGAAGAAGTCCGCTCTACCCAAAGCGCCCGCACGCGCCGATCGCCCGTTCAAGGGCATCGCGTTGATTTTGGCGTCGACGGTGTTTCTCGGTGCCTCCGACGTGGCGGCAAAATATCTGTCGGCGACGTTGCCCTCGATCGAGATCGCGTGGATCCGGTTCGTGGTGTTCGCGCTCATCATGGTTCCGGCGATGACGCCGGGCTCGCCGCTGTTCGCGCTGCCGACCAACCGGCTCGGCTTGCAATTGCTGCGCGGCGTGACGGTGCTGGCCTCGTCGCTGTTCTTCATTTCCGGTTTGCGGTTCCTGCCGATCGCGGAAGCTTCCGCCACCGGCTTCGTGGCGCCGCTGTTCGTCACCGCGCTGTCGATCGTTTTTCTCGGCGAGAAGGTCGGCCTCCGCCGCTGGATCGCGACCGGCATCGGCCTGATCGGCGTCATCATCATCCTGCGGCCGGGCTCCGGCGCATTTCATCCGGCGGCGTTTTTCCCGATCGTCTCGGCGCTGGCCTGGGCCTGCACCCTGATCATGACGCGGATGATGAGCGGCACCGAGCGCGCCATCACCGTGATGACCTATTCGTCGATCGCGGGCGTCTGCATCCTCTCGGCGCTGGTGCCGTTCGTGTGGGTTACGCCTAGCTGGAACGACATCATGCTGGGCGTCTTCATCGGCGTCGCCTCGACCACCGGGCAATGGATCGTGGTGCTGGCGTTCCGGTATGCGGGCGCTTCCGTGCTGGCGCCGTTTTCCTACACGCAATTGCTGTGGGTTTCGAGCCTCGGCTTCCTGGTGTTCGGCGAAGTACCCGACGCCTACACGGTGATCGGGGCCGGCTTCATCGTCGCCAGCGGCCTCTACACCGCCCACCGCGAGCGGGTGCGGCGGTCCCAGCTAGTGGCGGTTACGGCCGAGCCGTCGCCCAACGCCTGAGCATCCACCGGCCCTAAACCCTGCGCTGTGTGAGAGTTGTCGTCACACAAGCGTTGCCCGGCTACCACAGTGCGGCCGGAAAACGCCCGTTTTCGGGTGCAAAAACAAGGGATTCCGACGGAACCGTAAATATACGGAATGGCCCCGTGCTAGCGTGAGTTTGGATGGCGCCGTTAGAGCGCTGGGGTCACAGGGTTCAGGCGTGCAATTTCGACGGGCATCGGACGTACGAAAACGGCTGCGGCGAAGCGTGGCTGCGCTGCTGTTTGGCGTGGGTCTGGCCGTCGCGGCGGTGCCTGCGGCGCAGGCCGCCGATTTCACCTGGAACGGCGCGGACGACGACTACAACACCAACGCCAATTGGAGTCCCGCCACCGCCCCGACTGCGGCCGGCCAGTCTGCCGTTTTCGATGCGGCGGGGTCGAGCACCGTTACCGTAACGCTCGGCCCGATTGCGCCCGATCGCTGGACGTTCAACCCTACCGCCCAATCTTTTTCGATCAGCGTTGCGGACGTCAATTTCAGGACGACGATCGGAATTCTCAGCCTCGCCAATTCCGGTCAGTTCATTTCCATCGGTAACAATATCGGGGAGACGGGTGCCAGCGCTCAAGTACAGATAGCCGGAGCGAGCACGCTGCAACTGTCCGGCTCCAATACCTATACCGGCGGCACTTCAGTCGTGGGTGGCACCGTGCAGGTCACCAACATCAATTCGGTTGGTACCGGCGCTGTGTTGTTGGACGGCGGCACGTTCCAGAGCAACGGCATAGCCAACCTGGATTTCACGAACAATTTCTCCGTTACCACCAGCGGCGGCATCCTCGACGCCAACGGCACCGTCCTCAAGCTCTCGGGCACCGTTTCCGACTTTGGCGGCGGCGGCTTCGTAGCGGTTACCGATTCTTCCGGCAGCTTCGGCACCGTGGTACTGTCCGGCACCAATACTTATACCAGCGGCACCAGCGTGACCAACGCCACGGTGCGGGTGACCAACACCAGTTCGGTTGGCTCCGGCGTCGTTCTGCTGAACGGCGGCACGTTCCAGGTGGACGGCCTCAGCAGTCTGACCTTTACCAACAATTTCCTGGTTGCCGCCGTCGGCGGTGGCGTCGACAACAACGGCACGGTCCTTACTCTCTCGGGCGTCATCGCTGATGTGGGCGGCCCGGGTGTGTTGAATATCACCGATTTCCTCCGGTGGAGCCGGCACCACCGTTCTTTCCGGCGTCAACACCTATTCCGGCGGCACGAATGTGATCGGCGCCAGGGTGCAGGTGACCAACGCCAGCTCGATCGGCGGCGGGGCGCTGACACTCGACAATGGCGTGTTCCAGGCCGGGGCTGCCGGCCTGACCTTCTTCAATGACGTCAAGGTCAACACCGGCGGTGGTATTTTCGATTCCAACGGCAATACCCTGTCGATTGCGGGCAACATTACCGACGGCAACGGCCCGGGCGCGCTGACGATCATCGATTCCACCGGCGGCGGCATGACGGAGCTGGCCGGCACCAACACCTATAGCGGCGGAACGACCGTCACCAACACCACGCTTCAGGTGACCAACAACGCGTCCGTCGGCACCGGCACGGTGACGCTCGATGAAGCCCGGTTCCAGACCGATGGTCTCGGCGGCAACCTGACCTTCACCAATAATTTCCAGATCAACAACTCCGCCAGCGGCAGCATCATCGACGCCAGCGGCGTCGTGCTGACCATCGCTGGCAACATCAGTGACGGTGCTGGCGCAGGCAAGCTGACGATCGACGACCGGTTTGGCGGCGGCAAGGTCGTGCTGCTCGGCAACAACACCTATACCGGCGGGACCGAAATCTGCTTCTGCGGGACCTTGCAGCTCGGCGACGCCACGCACACCGCGTCGCTGGTCGGCGCCATCACCAATTTCGGGCAGCTCGCTGTCGTCAACGCCAACCTGTCCGGC
This sequence comes from uncultured Alphaproteobacteria bacterium, assembly GCA_963802535.1. GTDB lineage: Bacteria > Pseudomonadota > Alphaproteobacteria > Rhizobiales > Xanthobacteraceae > Bradyrhizobium. Next base: position 177,064 of record CAWDJI010000008.1, read on the forward strand.
GTCACCTCGCTGACCAATGACGGCGGCTTTGCGAATTTTCTCAATGCCACCTCCGCCGGCAGCATGACCATCAACAACATCAACGGCGCCCAGCTCGCCTTTGGCAGTTTTGGCGGCACTGACCAGGCCACCGCGGGCAGCGCGACGATCATCAACGATGGCAGCACGGTCGGCTTCCTGGCCAACACGAGCGCCGGCTCCGCGACGATCAACAACATCAACGGCGCCCAGCTGTTTTTTGGCACTTTCGGTGACGTCGACAAGGCCACGGCAGGCAGTGCGACCATCCTCAATGATGCCAGCTTGCTCGCCTTCTTCGCCAACACCAAGGCTGGCACTGCGCAGATCACCAACCAGAATGCCGTAATACTCTTCTACGACAAGGCCTCCGCCGACTCCGCGACCATAACCAACCAGAACGCCGTTATCTCATTCGGGCAAATCTCCGGAACCGATACCGCGACCGCCGGCAAGGCCACGATCACCAACAATGATCTCGGCATCCTTGAGTTCAACGCGCACACCTCGGCCGGCAGCGCGACCATCATCACCAACAATGGCGGCGTCACCAATTTCTGGGACAATTCCGACGCCGGTACCGACCCGCTCAACCCCGCCAGGATCGTGACCAACGCCGGCGGCCAGACCTTCTTCAACACCAATTCCGACGGCGGCACCGCGCAGTTCATCACCGTCGGCACCGGCTTTGTCGATTTCTCCGGCAGCCTCGGTCCTAACGGCGACGGACGGATCCACGCAGGTTCGATCGAGGGTACCGGCATCTATTATATCGGGGCGGGGAACACGCTGGTGGTCGGCGGCAATAATCTCTCGACGACGCTGAACGGCGTGATTGCCGATTACAATCCAGCGCCGGGGTGCGGCTGTCCGCCGATTCCAGGCATCGGCAATTTCGAGAAAGAAGGCACCGGAAACCTGATCCTCTCCAGCATCAACACCTATACCGGCACCACGACCGTCAATGGCGGCAAGCTGACCGTCAACGGCTCGATCGCGTCGTCGAGCGGCAGCACCGTCAATTCGGGTGGCACGCTCATCGTCAACGGCGTGGCCAGCAGCGTCACCGTCAACGCCGGCGGCACGCTCGGCGGCAACGGAATCGTCGGCAACGCCACCTTCACTGGCGGCGCGCTGGCGCCCGGCAATTCGATCGGCCTCATCACCGTGCAGGGCAGCCTCGTGTTGTCAGCGGCCACCACCTACATGGTCGAGATCTCGCCCACCAATGCCGACCGCACCAACGTCACCGGCACAGCCACGCTCGGCGGCGCCACCGTCAATACGAGCTTCGGGCCCGGGACCTACACGGCCAGGCAATACACCATCCTCAATGCAGCCGGCGGCATCAGTGGCACCTTCAATCCGGTGGTCACCAGCCCCGGATCGAATTTCCAGGCCAAGCTCAGCTACGACGTCAACAATGTTTACCTGAGTTTGTCGCTGAATTTCGGCGCCGGCCTCAACACCAACCAGCAGAACGTCGCCAATGTGGTGGTCAATCAGTTCAATTCAGGCAGCGGCGTTTCATCTGTCTTCGCCAACCTCACGCCCGGTGGCCTCTCGCAGGTGTCGGGTGAACTGGCGACCGGCTCGCAGCAATCCACCTTCGATGCCATGAATATCTTCCTCGGCCTGATCACCGATCCCTTCGTCGCCGGCCGCGACGGCGGCGTCAGTGTCGGCGGCACGGCCGCGTCCTACGCGCCGGAGAGCGGTTCCTATGCCGAGGCCGCGAAGAACCTGAGCGCGGCGCACGATGCCTTCGCAAAAATGCCGACCAAGGCCGAGGCGGCGCGCAACAACCTGTTCAATCCCGGCTGGAGCGTGTGGGGCGCCCCGTTCGGCGGCGGCGCTTCCACCAGTGGCAATGCGGCGCTGGGCTCGAACAACGCCACCGCGCGGGAGTTCGGCTTCGCGGCCGGCGCCGATTATCGCTTTTCACCGTCGACGCTGGCGGGCTTTGCGCTGGCCGGCGGCGGCACCCATTTCAGCGTGAGTGGATTTGGCTCCGGACGATCGGACCTGTTCCAGGCCGGCGTCTTCGTGCGCCACGCTGTTGGCGCCGCCTATGTCACCGGCGCTTTGGCGTATGGCTGGCAGGACGTCACCACCGACGCTTAGAGCTTGTAAGTTATTGAAATAAAAGCACTATCTTCGAAGGTTGGATCTTCGATCCCCAAATCAGTCCCCAAATGACGCGCGAGCCCGCTTGCCATTTTGTCGATGAACCCGGACCGCTAATAGGCACTCGTTCATTTTTCGGATCGCATGATCCGTCCGGAATGATCGCGAACAGTTCACGGCCGGGCAGCACTTCCACCGGGACGTGCCCGCGCGCGATCGGCTACGCGGGCCGCCTGTCCACCCTGTCAGCCATCTGCAAGTTTGCTCATCCCGCAACGCTCGCAAGAGGGCCGATCAATCACCCATTGGAGGAGCGATCTGGCGCAGCCAGACCTCGACCTCAACTTCGGCGGGCGCGTCGGGCTCGCGTGTCGGTCGCCGCGTCACGTCCTCGCGGCGGTCGACGAGCAAGCCGCATAGCTTCGCCCGTCCCATCGACGCGGCCACCGCTGCTCCCGCCTGGCCGAGGCTTAGCGCCAGGCTACGCGCCTCCTCCAGCTCGGCAAGAAGCTTCTCTGCCGTGATTTGGGAAGCTTCCGCCTGCACCGCCTGGAGCTCTCTGACGCGGGATTGCACCTGAGCATGCCTTAGCAGGCGCGACGCATTGACGTCGGCTACGCTGTCGCTCGCAGGGGTGTAGCCGGCGCACTGGTAGGCTTCGCGCTGGCTGCGACCCTCGGCGATGTTGCGGGCGAACACTTCCTGGCGGACGTTCAGTGGGCTCGGCTTCAAAACCGTAAGTTGGCTGCGATCTGACATCTACCTTCCCTGCCGCCATTGGGGCTCCGAGCCATGCCGAAATCCGCGCGAGGCATCGGGAGATTGAAGTTATCACGGCAAAGCTTCAGTGTCGCGGTGAGTGTCCGTGATGGGGCTGGTGATCTGCTTCGTAGCGGCATGGCTGGACGGTGGTCGCCTTCTATCGCGACCACGGAATTTCCGGCGCCAAGGGACGCGATAAGCGGCCGAAGCTCGACAAGCTGCTACAAGCCGTCGCCCGCAAGGAGTTTGATATGGTCGTGCACGCTCGCTTCTGTTTGATTGCCTTCCACCGGAATTGAGCTAATCTCCTCGAAGAATTCCGTCGGAGGGAAGCCCAATGATTTCAAACTTCAAAGCTGCGCCGGAAGTCAGAACCTTGGTTGAAAAGATCAAGGACGATCGGAAAAAGCGCGCCGAGGCAAAAGCCAGGCGGATGCTGCTCAGCAGGCCAAAAAGGCTGACGAAGCGCTAAAGCGTTCTAAGCGACAACTGCGACCCTGCAAGATATCAAGGTGCAAATGTAGAGGCCTTCGCCGCAAAAACGGAGATTTGCAGCTCTTGTATCTGCAGACCATCAAAGCCGCCGGGCCCGCTATCTTCCAGCCGGACAGTGAGATCAAGTTGCCCTCGCGCTACCCGCAGCCGCTACGATTTCGCGCGGCGAGGCCGTCAAACCAGGCCTAACGCCCTCGTCACCGTGTTGCCTTTCCGGAGAGAGGCCAGCGAACCGGCGCAATGCATTCGCCATCCGCGTGCGTCCGCCGACACCGGTGATCACCACGTCGACCATGGTAAGGGATGAGTGGAAGTGGCCGCGGGCCTTCAGTTGCTCGACCGGCACGCCTGCGGCCGCGAGGGCTTCCGCGTAAGCGACACCTTCGTCACGCAGCGGATCGAACTCGCAGGTCACCACGACCGCCTGAGGCAAACCCTCGAGCTTGCCGCGCAGGGGTGATACGCGCGCATCGGTGCGGTCTGCGGGCGAACAATAGATGTCCCAGAACCAGTACATGAGCGAGCGCGTCAGGAAGTAGCCCGTCGCATTTTCGTCGTAGGACGGCCGATCGAATGTGCAGTCGGTGACCGGGCATAGCAAAAGCTGACCAGAGATCTGCGGACCGCCGCGGTCGCGCGCCAGTTGGCAGGTGACGGCCGCGATATTGCCGCCGGCGCTCCAGCCAGCGACCATCACCGGCCCTGGCTTGCCGCCGAGGTCCGCCGAGTGCTCGGCAATCCAGCGCGTCGCAGCGTAGCCGTCCTCGGCGGCAGCCGGGAAGCGGTGTTCGGGCGCATGCCGATAACCGACGCTGACGAAGATCATCCCGGTGCGCCGGCACATGTCACGGCAGAACGGATCGTCGGATTGCTCGTCACCTAACACCCAGCCGCCGCCATGGAAATAGACGACGATCGGATGCGGCCCCGGCGTTGCCGGCCGATAGAGACGATAGGGCAGCGGACCATCAGCACCGTGCAGTGTGCCGTCGATGACCTCGCCGACCGGCCGGCCGGCTGGACGGCCTTTGTTGAATTCATTCACAAAGTCGCGCGCGCCCTGGGCTCCGAGCGATTCGATCGGCGGCAAGTTCATCTCCGCCAGCATGCCCAGCACCAGCCGCACGTCCGGCTGCAGGCGGACAACCTCGCCGTCGTTGCATTGCTCTGGAACGTTGGGGCCGGTGAGCCTAAAACCGAGCATGCCGCGGCTGGCGACCTCGTTGCAGATGCTGCGGTAGGGGCCGACGCCGCCGGTATAGGGCATCACGCCCCACGCCTTGCCGGGAACGTTGGCGCCCGTGTACCAGGTGTTCGCGAGCCGATGCAGCGTCAGCGTTGCGCAGTCGGCCATATGGCGCGCCCAGCCGGCCTGCGCCGTTTCGGTCGCCTCGACTGTCGTGAAGCCCGCCTCTCGCATTGCAATCAGTCGGTCGGCAACCCAATCGGCGTGCTGTTCGATCGACACTGCCATGTTCGACAGCACGGACGGGCTGCCGGGGCCAGTGATCATGAAGAAGTTCGGGAAGCCAGCCACGGTGAGACCGAGATAGGTTTGCGGCCCGTTGGCCCAGACGTCGCACAGCGATTTTCCGCCGCAGCCCGTGATCGGATGCACGGCCATGATCGCACCGGTCATGGCGTCGAAACCGGTGGCGAACACGATCACATCAATGTCGAACGTGCGCTCGTCCGTCGTGATGCCGGAGGCCGTGATCTGCTTGATTGGCTCCTGCCGCAGGTTCACCAGCGTGACATTGGGACGGTTGTAGGTGGCGTAGTAGTTGGTATCGAGGCAGGGACGCTTGGCCCCAAACGGATGGTCGTGGGGGCTCAGCGCCGCAGCCGTCTCGGGATCCTTCACAGTCGCATGGATCTTCTCTCGGATCAGTTCGCCGACCAGCGCGTTGCCATCTACGTCGACGCCCTGGTCGGCCCAAAGCTGGGTCAATATGTAGACAAGATCGCCGGCGGCCCACGCTTGCTCGAATCGCTCGCGGCGCTCGGCGTCACTCATTTGCCAGCTCACCGCGGTTTGTTGTGGCCACGGTACGCCCGCCAGCGACCAGCGAGCTTGCTCACGGTACGTCGCGCGGTCGCTTTCCAGCAGGGCCACGCGATCGGCTGGCGCCGGACCATTGTGCGCGGGCAGCGCAAAGTTCGGCGTGCGCTGGAACACTGTCAGTTGCGCCGCCTGCGCGGCGATCAAAGGGATCGCCTGTATCCCAGACGATCCCGTGCCGATCACCGCCACGCGCTTGCCAGCGAGCTTGACCTCCTCATGCGGCCAGCGGCCGGTGAAATAGACCTCGCCCTTGAAGTCCCTTACGCCATCGATCTCCGGCGGCTTGGGCGCGGAGAGACAGCCGGTGGCCATGATGTAATAGCGGCATGTGACGGCCGCGCCATTGTCGGTCGCGAGCTGCCAGCGTTCGGCGACCTGATCCCAATTCGCCGCCGTGACCTTGGTGCGGAAGCGGATGTCACGCCGCAACTCATAGCGGTCGGCGACGAAGCCGAGGTAGCGCAGGATTTCTGGCTGGGTCGCGTATTTCTCTGACCACTTCCACACGCTCTCCAGTTCCGGGTCGAAGGTGTAACTGTAGTCGATAGTCTGAATGTCGCAGCGTGCGCCGGGATATCGGTTCCAGTACCAGGTGCCACCGACGTCGTCGGCCTCTTCCAATACAACGGTCGTCAGGCCAGCTTTGCGCAGGCGATGCAGAAGGTAAAGGCCGGCAAAGCCGGCGCCCACCACCGCAACGTCAACTTGCCGCGTCTCGCCGCTGCTCGTTGCTTCCAAAGCAGATCCTGCGACCATTGCGTCTGGCATGCCACGCCTCCCATGAATTTTATTTTGCTGTACGCTATAGCCGCACACCCAGTTTGTCATCACAGCAATTACTGCGTAGTGCGCAGCGCGATTGAGTGTCAGCGTATCAATTCTCTGTGCCAACTTGTGCATCTCCCGCGGCCGTTCACCCCGGGGGTCTTATTTTTTGCGGCCAGACGATAAAGACAAAAGGCCACGCGGGCATTACACCGCATGGCCTTCGAGGCTGTTCCCTAGCTAGGCCCTCCAGAGATTCCGTCTCGGGGCACATAGCGTGCAGGTGGAGGCGCCAGTCTAGGGTGGGATGGAATTACCCACAGTTGCGGCGAACGAACCCGCCGTGCTTCATCATGCAGCCTTGGCGACCTTCTTTGGCCCGGCCTGCTCCATGGCGCGCATATAGAGATCGAGTAGGCCCTCGCGCTCGTCGCGCTCTTCCTGGTCCTGCTTTCGAAGTTTGATCATCTCTTTGAGGATCTTCACGTCAAACCCTTCCCCTTTTGCCTCCGCAAACACTTCCTTCTTTTGCTCGTTCAACTCCAACAATTCAGTGTCCAGATTTTCGATCCGTTCAACGAAAGCGCGAATTTTTCCGCCGGGAATAGTGACGTCAGACATAGTGCCTCCTGATTAATGGAAGTGCAAAATGCCCGCAAAAAAATAACTAATGTGTTAACCCAAAAAAGCAAAGCGAGAGGTGATTAACGGCGGACCCGGCGTCTACCTGATGTTCAACTTTGCGCCAGGAGCAGCCGTTCACCCTGTCCCGTGGTCGCACTGCGGAAGAACGGACGGTCGTAAGGATCCTTTTGTCGTGTCGCGGGGGAGTGCTGGCGATCGGCGTTTCGGGGCAAGGTTGTTCTCCTCGACGCCGGCCGTTGCCGAGGATCCTTCTGGATCGGCGGACCGAAGTGAAGGGCGTACGGCGCGGTGCCCGCGTTTAGGTGGACTCAGACATACTTATTTCTCATTCGCCTTCCGAGCGGCCAGCACTTGCGCCAGCCTGCGCTCGAATTCGGCCCGCCTTTCCTCTAGCGGGCGATCAAAGAAATTATCTTTCACGTACAGACCGCGCTCTTCATCAGGCTCCAACTTGTCAATATTGCAGTCTTTGAAGACGCATGAAGTAAATGCTAGCTGTCCTGTTTCGTGGTCGATGAGCAAGGTGCATTTGACGAATTCGCAACTATCAAACCGCGTGAAAATGATCTTTCCTCGAAAATCGAACTGCTCACCTTGAAAGCGTTGGTTCCAGATGACGCGCTCTTCTGTTGGTCCATCGGGACTCACGTCAGCGCCCTTGGTTTTGGCGAAACCCGAACCCGATGAATCCGAGCACCACCAAGATGGTTCCGGCTGCAATCAGCCCAATGCGGGTATTCCATCGCAGAGATGTCGTCAGTCATTTTAAGATTACGCTTTGTAGGCATCTAATTCGAGGGGATCCTGCGCAGCCTCAAAACGAGAAATAAGATCGGCGGGTAATGCAACCAGTTTCGCTGCACGGTTGATTGACGATCCAAAGACGGTAGCTGCCGCAATGTGCTTCGCGAGCCGCGTATAGTCGGACCAAATCAAATAGAACATCAGTGGTGGCTGCTCTCCATTCGCCAACAACTGGCCGGAGCGTTCACCAGCTCCCTCGGTTAGCCACCACTGGTGCGCAAGCGTGACGATCCTTCTGAAATTACGAATGGTGCCGGACTGCTTGCTGACGTCAACGCCAGACAATTTGGCGCAATGTGTCAGCCAATTGAGGCCAGCCAAAACGGCGATCGCAAAATCGGTCGTCGCAGTTCCCGTGAAATCGATCACGGTGTCGTCGTGAGGGCGCTGAAACAAGTAGGCATTCATCATTTCGATCTGGCGGTCCGCACCAATCAGCAGTTCAAAATCCGGGCTTGGCACCATCGTCAGATATCGCGTCGCTTCCAGTCGGGTGTGATCCCAAACCGAGCGGACATCGCCATCGATATCCGAAAGGGCCCGCTTGCAGGCCGGATAGATCAGTTTGCCGTTATCGACATCGTCGAGGTATCGAGGAACGCGGCTGCGGAGTTCTTCAAGAATGGCGTGCGGTCCGGACAGGCCGCCAACGCGGGCCTTGTCGGCAGATTTTTCCTTCGACGGCTTTCTCGATTGCCACCAGCTAAACAAGTGCCTTGCCCTCCGGCTCGGCGAGGAAATCAGGAGCAAACCCAGATAATCGCTACCGCCATCGGCAAGCCTACGGCAAAGGCACCGGCAATCGTCGACGCAAATGCGGCAAGCATGTTTGCGACAGGCTGCTCCTTGTCGAGTTTTTCAGACATGGCTCCACTCCACGGCTCGGAAGGTAGAAGCCGTCACCGGGACGAAGCGGCAACGGCTTCTCGCTCACGCACCACGTGTCCAGAAAGGACGGACGAATGGTGTCCGAACATAGTTAATGGAGTGTTAACCGCGCTGGATGGTTACAAAATATCCCGAATATTTTGAGCTGCTCCTGAGCTCTATTCAATGACTGGTCAAAATCGATGCGGGCGAGTGCCATCTTATCTAGCGCGCCGGCCCGTGGCTTCCTCCACACCGTCGGCGCGTACCTTTGTCGAGGCCGGTACCCGATTAACACCCCTAATCGCCTTCCATGATCTTGATCGGCAGCTTGAGATCGATCAACCGCGCCTGTAGTAGGGACAGCGACAGCATGTCCTTCGCGTTGACATAATGGGTGTTGTCGCCGGGATGGGACCCCACGTTGAACTCGAGGAGCGGTCCGCGCCCCGAGTCGCGCTCAGGGCCGAGATCGATCCGTTGGAGCAGGTGATAAGCCCTGGCGAGCGGACCACCTGTGATGTCGAACCAATCCTCCCAGTAGCGCCTTTGGACGGGCTTGTCGAAATCCCCGGGTTCAATGCAGTGAGAGGAACAGATCTTCTCGATCTCTGTGTCGGTCCGGTGCGGGATGCCCTCGCTGACAAAGAACTTTCGCCACGTCGGCGGGGGCGGCGCAAAACTCCACGGACCGAGCGTAAGCTGATAGCCCTCGTCGGGAATTTCATGCCAATACATGGTCTCGACCACCTGCGAAGGCGGCACCAGAAGGGGTTGGTTCGTGCGGTCAATAAAGGAGCGAGCGTCCTTTACGAACGCCGCCGTCAGTACAGCGCCGACACCGATCAGAAATCCACGTCGAGATTGCAGCATAAAAAATCCTCCAGGATTGCACACGCATCTGGAGGACTGGCGACCTACTGTTGCCCTTGCGGGCCACATCGTCGTGCCACCGTTGCCGGTCAAGGCTGGTTGGCGGGGCCGTCAGGCCCTCTCAGGATGCAAGGCATTGCTAGCATAGGCACGGGTAGTGTCAAACGTGAGAACAGAACAGTGGCAATAGGTTCTCGAGCCGAAAATTATTCTCTGACGGGATGATGGCGCGAATGAATACTTCGCTCCATTTCCGACGGCTTTCGCTAAGCATGCTTTCGGCGAATTTTTCCTCACCCCGGGGGTGACCATCCTCGCCGGCCTACCTTGCGCCAACTGTCGGACCAGCATCCACCGCTTAACCTGCGCCCGAACCAACATGCATATTCGAGTGCGAGAATGTGGGGCAGTAACCGGTACCGGTACCCGGTGCGTTTCAATCCCGCATTACCGCCCCCGGGCCGCCCCGCCCTCGCCATGCGAACCCTTGAGATCGCCCAAGTGAGGGCATGCGAGATGTACGTGCGGTTGATGCCACGCCGCGCACGCTTCGACGCGCCTTCTATCGATCAATCGATCCTAAGCCCAAGCGATTTGACGACGGGCTCCCAGAAAATGACTGCGTCAGCGAGAACTTTGCGAAAGCTCTCTGCGTCGGACTCGGGGGTACCCTCAAAGCCCATCTCAATAAGCATCTGCCGATAGTCAGGAGAGTTCAGCAGCGTGCGCGTTGCGTTGGCAATCTTCTCGATGATCGGCTTCGGGGTATTGGCAGGAGCAAGCAGTCCATAGGCCGATTGACTGGCGAGAGTCGGAAAACCGGCTTGGACAACCGTCGGAAGCTCCGGTGCGGCAAGCAATGGTCTTGTGCTGGTGACCGCAAGTATTCTTATAGTGCCAGATTTGTGCAAGCCGAGGCTTTGCGGCGTGACGCCCATGACGCCCATGGGAATCTGGCCGCCGATCAAGTCAGTGATCACGGGGCCCGCACCTCGATACGGGATTTGCACGATCTCGGGAATGCCGGCGACCGACTTGAAGAGTTCGCCCGTCAGATGATTGGTGGAGCCGATGCCGACGTGTCCGTAGGAAACTTTCCCCGGATTACCTTTGGTGTATTTAGCAAGCTCATCGAGGGACTTGGCAGGCACCGACGGATGCACCGCGATGGCGAGATAGCCCACCGCCAGCTGCATGATCGGGTCGAGATCCTTGTTTGGATCATAGAGCGGCCGCGCCTTGAGTAGCGCTTCGTTAACGTGCGGAAGTGTGCCACCAAGCAGGATCGTATACCCGTCGGGACGCGCCCTGGCGACAGTGGCTGCGCCCAGAGATGCACCCGCACCGCCGATGTTCTCCACGACCACCGGTCCCAGGAGCGGTTTGATCTTGTCCGCCCAAGGTCGAGCCAACGAATCGTATGCGCCGCCGGGGGGAAAGGGCACGACCATACGGATAGGTCGATCCGGATAGGACTGAGCCGCCGATGGACGGGAAACAACCCCCGACGCAATGGCACCAGCTGCGAACTCAAGAACATGCCGGCGAGATGTTTGCATGAGATCCCCCAGATCGCATCCCGTGAAACATAGCCCACCTATCGCAGCGCGTCAGGTCGTAAGAGGGAACGCAAGCGCGGGCTGAACGCCAATGGGATGGTCTGGCCCGGCAACGATACTTATGCGCCCACGTTCGCTAAACAAGCATGCTTTCAGGCGCATTCCTCCCCCGGGGCGGAGACAATCAGCACCCCGACCGACCCAATTAATCCCGCGACCGCACCAACCTGCATGGCTTGAGCGCGAGAACATGGAGCAGTAACCGGTACCGGTACCTGATGCGATTTCAATCCCGCATCACCGCCCCCGGGGTCTCCCCACCCCCGCCGCACGCGCGCCCCCCGCACAGGGGCCTGTGGCGAGTCGCCGACTTTCCGCTGGTCCAACGCGGGCCAGCAAAAATAACGCACAGGCGGCTCGCGCTGAGTCAACCAGACGACGGTCAAAGCGGCACGGAGACTGGCGACGAGGTCTCCGAGCTTTCAGGTGCTTCGATCAGCGACTTTCAAAAAGTGTAGTTTGCGGAAGATTTCGATTGCCCTTGTGCCAACGCAGCTTTTAGATTCCAAATCTCAAGCTTTCAAAATTGGGGCACTTCATGAAATTCGGTTACGCCAGAGTCAGTTCAAACACGCAAGACCACGCAGCCCAGGTCGAGGCGCTGAAGGCCGCCGGCTGCGAGCGGATCTACAGCGAGAAGGCCTCGGGCAAGTCGACCAACGGCAGGCCCGAGTTCGCGAAGCTGATGAAGGCCGCTCAACTACGGTGACGTGGTGACCGTCGTTAAGTTGGACCGCCTCGCGCGATCGAGCCGCGACCTGCAGAATATCCTGCACGAACTGGACGAGATCGGGTGCGGCTTTGTCTCGCTCGGTGAAAGCTGGTGCGATACCACGACCGATGTCGGCCGACTGGTGATGACGATCATGGGCGGCATTGCCGAGTTCGAGCGCAACCTGATCCGCAAGCGGTGTGAAGACGGAATCCTGCGGGCAAAGCGAAAAGGCACGAAGTTCGGTCGGCCCAATGTGCTCGATCCCAGCCAGCGCAGGCGCATCGGTGAGCGTTACTCTGCCGGCGAGACCATGGCGGAACTGGCGCGCGAGTACGAGTGCGGCGAGGCGACGATTTGGCGGGCGTTGCAATAAACGTGCCTATTTTGCGGCCAACCGCTTCAGCGTGAACTGGTCTGGACCTACTCTATCCGCGTCGCACAATTCGCCGTGAGGCCCGGTGATATCGGCAATTGTCCGGATCACGACGACGAGATCGCCAGCGTCCTCGCCCGTGTGCGCCTGTGCTGGTTTCCCGTCCAGGCGGTCAGCAAGTTCCCGGATGGCTGCGAGATCGCCTCCTCGGCCTTCTCGGCCAATTTATCCGCAATCCTGCGGAGTCGAAGTGGATCACCCCGGAGCGCAATCCGGAGCGCGTCATTGAAGGGCTTTTCCCTATTCACACTACCAATCGGCCGTCCCATCACGAACTCCGTATCAGCGTTGCTAAGGCTGAGAGCCTACTCCCTTTTCAGCAGTGGAACTACCGTGCCGGCTTGGGCGCAAGGCCCGGAATCGCTCAATTCCTCGGGGGGCCTTTAAATTTATTGCAATGGCGGCATGTCCATGACCGGGAGGAACGTGCCTCCCGGTCCACGCACGAAGCGTTTCAGAACGGTATATCGTCTTCAGAACCCGTTCGATGTCTGGGATTCAGTGGATTGCCGAGCTTCGCCAGAGCGATGCCTCGCTGAACAACATCGAACGGAACATCTCCGAATTGGGATTCAACCAGATCGGAGGTGACCTTGTCCCATGCGGCCCCGGTTTGAGCGCGCTCTTTCAACAGTGCATCACGGATGTCCTGTGCCGTCGTCGGTCTACGCAACTGACGCAGTCGATAGGATTCCAGTTGCAGGTCCGTCAACTCGCTGCAGAGGTGCCGGATAGTCCGCACCAACAACGCTTCGCATTGCGAGGGCTCGATGTGATGCTCGAGCTTGAAGCGCAGCCAGTCGTCCTCAGCAAAACAGGGGGTACGGGTTGCCGCCGTGCACATTGAATACAGATGGTGTGCAATGTAATCCATAGATGCCTCCTACACAGTTGCCCGGCGGCCGGCCGGGCGCGGTCATTCTATTCGGCTCGCCGACACGTCAGAGCCGAGCATATGTGAGGGCAGACAACCGCTGCCCGCGGCCGTCCGAACCTCTGCACGTGGGTGTATCGGCCTGCTTCGGCGGTCATGGCCGATCCTTTCTGAAAAATCGCCGAGCCGGGCCGGTGAGCGTGTCACCGTTGTCGCGGTCGCGCTTGGCGGGCGACTGACGATCGTGGTTGCGCATTCGGGTCCGGGCGTGGCGCTCGACTGTCTCGATCGGTACTAGCTTCCAGTAAAACCACATGAAGCCGGGTGGCGGTGCCGGTGGCGCCGGCGGAAGGCGGCGGCCCATGCTCAGCGCTCCCTCGCCACGAACCCTCGCCAGAAACGCTCGCAGGCCTCGTGGAGCCAGACGGTGTGACCGCTGACCGAGACCATGCGCTCGGTGCCGTCGATGGCGCCGTTGCACTGCGCGCAGGTTTGGTCGGTGGGGATGTCGTCGACCTGGTTATTTCGCCACCCGGCATCCGGAACATCGGAGACATCCGACGGGCCGACTTCGGAGAAAGCGGCATCCGCTAGAAGCGAAACATCCGAAACATCCGAAACACTCGTTGATTTCATTGCTTGTTTCGGCCCGCCATTGAGCGAAGCGGTCGTGGCTCGATCCGAAACATTCGGGGCCGCATCCGAAACGGCGGAGGAGCTATCCGACACATCCGAAACACGCAGCGCTTGAAAATGCTGGATTGTTTCGGCTGTTTCGTTTGTTTCGCTTGTCGGAGATGACGGGAGATAGCGGTCCCATGCGTCCGCGAGATCGGCCCGCTGGTAGCCTTTCTTGCTGGTGGATCCCTCCCGTACTTGCTTCGATTTGATTCCGTACTGACGGAGGCGGAGCGACAAGCCTCGCGAGTCCAGTCCCTTGCCGTTGAGATCCTTCCAGGGCGCTTCGTCCAGCGCATGCAACCCGGTCAGGATTGCCTCGGTGAAGACCGCCTCCTTATTCCCGCACACGATCCTCAGGTCGGCCAACAGGCGAATGCCCAGGCTCGGCTCCTGCTCCCGGCTTGCCGCAATCAGAGCAACCGCAGCCTCGCGCGCCAACTTCGGCCAATGCCCACCAGCAGTGTCGGCGACGGCGAACAACGCCTCCCAAACGTCGGCGTTGCGGTCCTCGATTCCGGGCGGCATTGCCGGTCGCGCGGCGAACAGAATCTTCGCATTCGCGGCGGCCCAGCCCGCCAGGCGGTCCCGGAGGCCATGCCCTTCGTCGATCTCGTCACGGCGACGATATGGTTCGACGTATTCAGAGGGTCCGCGCCGACGCATGCGGATAACAATCGAGCGCGACATCAGCGTATCGGGAAGCCAACCGAGACCCGCGAGCGCAACGGCGCAATAAGCGGGTATCTCCTCCGTTTCGACGGTCTTGCCGCGCACTACGCAACGACCAGCCACCGCGCCACGACGATGCCCGGCATTCAACAGGCCGCGGATCTCCTCGTTATCCTTCGCCTTCGGCCCAAAAACGGTGTCGATCTCGTCATACAGGATTGTCGGTGGACCTTCCTCGGCCCCGACCTTGCGGAAGAGGTACGCCGGCGTGACATTCACCGCCTCCACTGGATTCGGCACCAAGAGTTCTGAGACCTCTAACGCGCGTGTCTTGCCGGATCCCGGCTCGGGGCTGAGAAAGGCGATCCGCGGCGTGCTGTCCCAAGCCTCCATCGAATGGGCGTGGACGTTCCATAGCGTATGTGCGACATGCGCGTGAACTGAAGGATAGGCAACGAAGCGCCCGAGAAACGCGTATACATCCGAGAGCAGTTCGGCGCCATTGGCCGCCACGGCGGCGCTTGTCACGGTTCCGCTTGGCCCCCACAGCGGCGCCTCCTTCACCTCTTTCGCCAGCCTGACGCCGGCGGTATCGTTTGCGATGAAGTCCGAGACGTCGGATCCGTCGTGCCGTGTCTGGAAACAGATCGAGAATTCGCACAGAAGCGGCGACGCTATGGATCGCTTTGGCGACCTTTTGCGCATGCGCGCGACCGGGTCGATCTGCATCCGGCAATATCACGACGTGCCGATCCTTGAAGAACGGCGTCAGTCCAGGATCCCACTTGGCCGCGGCGCCCTCGGATGCCGTCGTTGCCACGAACGCCATCTTGGCGAGGTTATCGGCGTCCTTCTCGCCTTCGCAGAAGAGCACATGGACCGTGGTCGGAGTGGCGACGAGTTGCGGCAGGCGATAGGGGATCTTCGGGCCACTGGGCTTGCCCTTGGCCCAGTCGTTGCCGTCCCAGTGATACTGCGGATACTGTTTTTTGCCGGTTCCATCCCGGCACTTACGGACCTTCAGAAAGGGTTCGCCGTTTTGGTCATAATAGATGTATTCGCCGAGCACGTTCCACTTGCCGGCGCTGGTCTGCTGCGGCTTCGGCTCCGGCAGCCCGAGCTTTTCGCGCACGTGATCGCGACAAGCTTTCCAGTCGTCGCCAGCGAAGCTGTGGGTCACAAAGCCTTCGCGATCTGCGAGGTCAGGTTTAACGGACAGGCTACGATCAGCGGCGCTGTGTCCAGGACCAGGACAATGCACTTCAGCGCCGTGCACGTCGCCGCCGAGCAGCTCGGCGATCTTCGCGATTGAAGGAAGCGGGATCGTCATCGCACGGCACTCCAGTGCCGTTTGACGATGTGGAAGTAGCCAACCATTCCCGGTGCACCGCCGCGAATCTCAAAGTCGGTCCCAGCCAAGGCGTCGTTGATCTGGTGAATGTGATTGCGGACGTTGACGGCGCTTGCCCGGCCGTCGAAACAGATCGCGTTGATGTCCTCGATCGTGATGCCGTTCGAATCAGCGCGCTTGACCACGTCGAAGATGTGCGCCTTGAGCGGCGACAGCCGAACCCCCGCGCGCAGTTCCGGCAATGGCTGATGACAATGGGAACACAGTTTCGTCATGCCGCGCCCCCATAGGCGTCGTGGAAGCGTTCGGCGGCCAAGGCCTTGATGTCGGCGTGAACGATCGGAGTGGTATAGGTAGACGACATGGCGCACGTTTCCGTACGCGCTCCCTGCGGAGCACGTGTTGCTGGGTTGATGTTCCTTTCTGATTGCCCCGCTGCTGCGGGTGTGGACGGAATTAGATTCGGGCCCTATAACTAGGGTATTCTGACTTCCCCCGGTTCCGTCCGTGCCGCTGACGCCCTCTTTCCGGTCCAGGGAAGAGGGCGCTCGCGGTTTTTATTTCCTCCTTTCAGTTGCACATTGAAACAGGCCGGCCAGTTCGGATTAGGTGGTCTTCAACTGGCGCGGCGGGAGATCGATGGCATCGTAAAGCTGGACGGCATCGCGGCGCGGTGTGATCTTGCGGTATCCGTAGTCACGCCGGAAATTCGCCTCAGATAAATCGTTGAGGGCCGCCGCCTCTCGGACATTGATTTTGCGCCGCCGCCCCAACGGAGACAGCTCGGCGACGGAGATCGCGATTACCGCTTTCATGGCGCCAATGATAGGTGCGGAAAAATGTACGGATCAAATGTACAGTTGTACAAGAATGTACAGGCATAAAGCCGCAGCAACTAAACAGTGCGCGGAGACTTGTGCTTTTTTTGTACAGCTTGCTGGTCGGTTTTGACCGCTTCGTAATAGCGGACCCGGAATGTCTCGAACCGCCAGACCTCCGTCACGTTGTCGGCGGTTTTCATTAAGCCCTGCAGACGGCGGACGTAGGAGGTCGGTCGCTCATTCTGCTGTTTCGGATACTTCTCGCATGCCCAAGCCAGCCACGCCTTGGGCTCCAGCAATTCCGGCATTGCTGGCTTGGTCTGCCCCTGTTCTTCTACGCGATCGCGCGGCTCTTCGGGCAGCAGCGCGAGGAAGTGCTCACCCGACATCTTGATCCCCAAGGCTGTAGCACCGACGACCGGGTGCTGGACCGCGATATTGTCTTCCCAGCTAATCATATGATCGGCGCGCCAGAACTCAGGGTCGCCCTCGCCACATGGGGGTGGGATATCTCTAAGAAGCATCCCCACATCCCTTGCTCTGTCCTCCAGTTCGTCTAAGCCCTTCTCGTCCAGCGGGTGCCACGCCATGCAGGACCACGGCAACTTTCCGGCCGCTAGCCAATTCGTCAGCATTGCTTTTGCCAGCCTTTCCGATCCGAAACGTGTGATTGCAAGTATCAAAGCGTCATGCAGCCAGATCCAGTCGATTGTGCTAGATTTGTCGTTAGCTTTAGCCATGGCTCTCCCCCTGGCTTGGTCAGGTCGGTCAGGGTGTTTGAGGCGCCCTGGTCGGCCGTTTTATTTTAGCGTACTACATCGGGGACGACGCTGGCATGGGGATCAACTTTTCAGGCGTACCGTCGCCATCGCAATCTAACCCGGATTTGAGGCGGTAACGGCGAGCCGCGCCAGGGCAAGATTTGGCGGATTGCCTCGCCGCGAACGAACCGATCTGATGCCCACATCGAACGCGCATCGCTGTCCGGTGCCGGCCGGCCAGCCATTTTCGTTAGACGACCTGCTCGCGCTTGGTGCGGGCTTTCTCGGGAGGCGCCGTGCTAGCGGCTTCGCGTTCGGCACGCCATTTAGCGGCGGCTTCGAACGTGATCAGGGTTCTAGTTCCGATCTTCATCTCGCGCGGGGTGAGGCCCTGGTTTTGCTTTTTCATTTTGTAAAACATGCCCTCGGAAATACCGTGGGATTTGCAGAATTCCGGAATCGACAACGCCAGGCGGGGAAGTGGCTCCCTAGGTTCTTCATTGCCTCCACCCGACTTTCGTCCACTGACAGGCGCACGAGCCATCCTGTTTCTCCACTGCACTGCGCTTCATGTGGAGCAGATATTTAAACAGGCAGAGTAAAAATCGATTTGAGCTAACCGCATCAGGCCGCTGCAATATGGCTTGCTGCCAAATTTGTTCACCCAGCAAGCGTCGACGACATTTTCGCCAACTGGCAGCTCTGGCTGCAATAGCGCGTGGCGCGAGACGTCGTCGGAATGCTCGGTGATGTACTTCGCGTAATGCTTTTCGATCATTTTGGTCGATGTGTTGTGCAACGATGCCACCAACTTGATCGGAACGTTTTTCAGCAGCATCCGCACGATCGACGAATGCCGGAGCGCATACATCGTCGCATCAGGATCGGCGCCGGTGTCGGCGACGATCTTCTTGACCTCGCGATGATAACTTGCGCCAGGATTGTCGGGCCAGGGGCTGCCGTCGCTCTTGCAGCAGCAGCGGCGCGTGGTCGGGACGCGCTCGAGCCGCCTCTCTCAGCTTGGCCGCCAGTTGCACGGTGATCGGCACGGAATAGCGCTCGGTCTTCTTCGCACTGCGATTCCTGCCGCCACCCTTGGCCGACTTCGGCATCATCAACTTTGGCCGCACCGGATGATCGTGCAGATCCTCGACGCGGAGCCGAACCGCCTGGCTCGGGCGCGCGCCCGTGACTGCCAGCATATCGGTCAGCAGCCCGAACTTGTCATCGGCACGGTAGGCGGCGGCGACGAACTCGCGGACCTTGGCGTCGGAAAGGATGACGTTGCGGGCTTCCTGCGCATTCGGCAGAGCGGCGAGACCGATTTCCCACGCATCCCGGTTCTGAATCCGCTTGTCGTGCTGCGCCGCCTGTTCCAGGGCGGCGCACAGGCAAGCGCACAGAGCCGATTGATCGTGGACGGTGCCATCGTGCCGAGCAGCGCGTCGCGCCATGTCTTCAACTCGGTGGACGCCAGCAACGCCACCGGCTTCGCCAGCAGGGCGCTGGAGAGGTGAACGCGCGGCCAGGCGGCGTTATAGGGATTGGCGCCGCGCGCCTCCAGATCGGTCCTGTAGGCCGTCAGGGCGCCATCCACGGTGATCGGTGCGTTCTCGGTGCTGCCGTCCTCGCCGCGCGCGAGCTTCTTCGCGGCGTCCTGCGCCTGATAGAACGTCAGCACGTTCCGGGCGTCGGCGTCCTCGAAGTCGTCGGCGAGCGCGAAGCCTTTGGTCCAATATGCGCCGTGGCCGTCGCTCGCCTTGATCACCCATGTGCCGTTGGTCCCGTTGCGCCGGTACATCAGCGAGATGCCGCGCGCGAGCGACGGGCCGCTGTACGGGCGGCGGCGGATTTTCAACCGTAGTCGTGCGCTGCGGCTTTCTAATGCGCTGAAGCTGACCTTGCGCGCCATGATCGTGTCCCCGTTCTCGCGAAGTGTCGCGATCGTGTCTGTAAAGGCCTATGAAGGCGTGTGACACGTTATGGGGATATTGCGCGGGTGATCAATGGCTTGCGGAGTCCACAGGGCTCCACACAACTTCATGCGACTATTTATTTTCCCTTGCGCAGGGAATGTATTGAGGCAAAAATCATAAATAAATCAATGCAATGCGGTCGTTGTGTTCACATTTGTGTCGCGATCCGATGCTGATTTTGCTGCGGCAAGAAACATGGGGACATATGGATGGCTATAGAGCCCTGTGAAGAAACGCGCCGGTCGCTAACCGCCGCGGCGCCCGGACTCTACCGATCAAGGGACGGTAAAGTTGCCGGAAACGCTATCGCGGCGCGTATGGGGACCGGCGAATCGCACGCGGATGCGCTGGCGCGAGCTGGCCGGTGTCCTGTAGCCCGGCGCTGGCGGCGCGCCCTACGGCCTTCCCCAAGGCTAATGTTCACTTTTGAACATTTTGTCCTGTATTACGTTGTGGCCTTGGTTTGAGCCTGCGCGGAGGGGAAGTTGGGAAACGTGCCCATAGTTCTCGTTGTCGAGGACGAAGAACCATTGCAGGACATCGTTCATGACGCTTTGAAGGAGGGCGGCTTCGACTTGACGACGGTCGCATCCGGTCAGGATGCCGTCACGATGATCGAAAGTGGCGTGGTCAAGTATTCGGCGCTCGTAGCCGACATCAACCTCAAGGGGCCGATGAAGGGCTGGGAGGTTGCGCGTTTGGTCAGGCAAATCGATCCTGCATTTCCCGTCGTCTACATGACTGGCGCTGCCGCCGACGAGTGGGCGTCGGAAGGCGTGCCCAACAGCATTCTGCTGAACAAGCCGTTTGCGCCAGCGCAGCTGGTGACGGCGGTGTCCCAGTTGCTCAACACCGGCTCGCCGACCTAACGAAAGCTTGCCGCCATCCGCGTTGTCCCCGTCCGGTTTGCCCGGCACTGGCGGCACGCTTCTATTCAATTTTCTCCAGACCCGTCCGAGCGCCCCCGGCTGCCGAACCGACCTGTCATCGACACGCCTTGGAGCCAAAAAATAATTTCGGGGAGCGAATTGTCCACTCGGCAAAATGACCAATGGGAGGCGGCTTACTTCATTTTCTGCGCGCTGATCCGGATCAAAAAAAGCGGCTTCCGCTGTTCGTCGGCGACCTCCAATGCCCACTCCTGACCGGGCCTGAGTTCACCGTCGATGTTCCTGAACAGTTCACCTGCAATGATCGTGGCTTCCTTCCATGCGACCTCATTGTCTGGAAGCTCTTCGCCTTCCTCATCAGGGCTTTCGTGCGCACCGTGTATGTTGAAAAAGTATCTCGCCATCATCAAACCCGTCAACGGTTCGAAGGTTCATTACCATTCCCTCGATGATCGACACGGATCACGAAGCGATCGCCGCTCCATAATTCAATGTCGTGGCCATCTACCAGCTGCTTTGCCCACACGATAGCCTCGCTTCGTCGGTGCATCTGAATCCGCGCGAGCTTTGGATATGCCCGTCGTGGCCAATCGTAAAAGCGCGGTACTCGTTCACTTGGTTGACTGCAGTCCGGGCGAGGAAATCCACTCGCTGCGTGCCGCGGTTTCGGCCTGTCTCGCCCGCCGTATCAGGTCATCGCGCCTGATGCCTGCAGGCGTCCCCATAGCCTCTTTACGCAGGCGTTTTGCGTGATCTACGAGGCGCTGGTCCAGTGGCGTCTCTTGCTTGAAACGGCGTCTCTCCATGACGGCGCTCCCTCTCCGCTCTCGAGTGAGGCGGAAAGCGCGTAGTGGGGCGTTTCCATCACCGATGGATGCCACGGGCCGCGCGGTGACGAGCAAAGTTAACGAATGAGATTAAAGTTGTCGGTCCGATACCGGACATTTTTCGCAGGCAAAAAAAGGGGGCTGGTCAGGAACAAACCACCCATCGTCGGAATTTTGCTGCCGGGCCATGTTTCGCGGTGATCTCATGGCCCAGCACGGCCCCCGCCTTACCCCTGCCCCTATGCGGTGGGGTGCCGTGCTCATCTCTTTTTGCCCTCCGGACGTACGCGCCAGGATTGTTGGGGACGGTTGGCGTCGGATCAAAAGATCTGACGCCAACTGATCCGCCTGAACACATCACGACCAACCTGCCCAAAATCACCTTCGGCGAAATACGCGCCAGCGGCGTGCGCGACCCGCTGGTTGTGCCATTCCTTCTCACACCACGCGTCGTTCCGACGAGATGTCGTGTGAATGATGCGAACACTCGACCACGGCCGACATCGCAGCGACCTTCAGCCTCGTCGGGTCTCGCTCGCCATTGGCGGCACACCTAAGGATTTGCGAAGCTATGTCGGCCATCATCGTCGACGTTCGCTTCGAAGCCGGAAGCGAGGAAGCTGCATCGTCGAGGACTGCTCTCATCAGTGTGATTAACTCCGGTTGATAAACCGCTCCATTTTCACCCATCGCCGTTCCCTCACTCGTTACGTCTCTTTTTCTGATTCGTCCGGCAATGGTGGGAGCCTGTCTGTTCGGTACCCGACGAAGGCAGGATTAAATTTTCACTGCGGTGCAGCGCCACCCCCGGCTCAACCGAACTGATCCAGCACCCGGCTAACGAAAACGCCCGGCTACCGGCCGGGCGGATCGGAAATAAAATTCCGTAATCGAAACGTCTTCATTGAAACGTCGGCCGATTAATCGGTCTGTTCACTTTTGCACATTCGCCAGAATTAACTTAAACATCCACCTCGATGTGCGGCGGGTTGTGTCGGACACCGGACAGACAAAAACTGTTCTTCGCTTAATATTTAGCCGGGGCGGCGATGCGGAGGATCGCATGATTACCGAGCGCTTCAACTCCCGAACCATGGCCAATATGGAAGTGGCCCTTGAGCGGGCGTGTCTGCTTCTTTCGGCTGGCAGTGAGAAACACAGAGCCCGTCGGATTATCGCTAGCAAAATAATCGAATGCGCCAACCGCGGTGACACCACCTTGGGCAGGCTTACTGAAGCCGGGTATGCAGCTGTGATGCAATTGACTGCTTCCGGGAAGCCTCACAGTTCAGTCAGGAAAAAGAGGCCGCCCGTTCACGTGACGGCCTGCGGTTTCGCTTGTAGGGGTTCGGAAGGTCCCAGCCCTACAGGAACCTAATCTCAAAGGCCAAGGCCTTGGCGACGAGGGGCGTACCGCTTCACCGCCCAATCTACGTAGCGCCAGCCTCGGTCCGCCGAATTTTGAGCAGGCACGGATGGGCACCGGTTAGCGGTGCGCGCCCTTCAATGCATGAAGAGCGCGAGGACTGTGAACAGGATCGTCAATGCGCCCATACTAAACGCGACCATTTGGAACCCGATGTCAGACATAACCAGTTCTCCTGTCGCGAAGATCAGGAGGCGGGAGCAAAAGGATGTCTCTCAGTCACCGATGGAAGCCGAGCGCGTTGCGGTGATGGCCAAAATTAGCTTATGTCAGGTCCGACACCACGCTGAACAGCCTCGTAGCACGCCTTTGAACGTAGATGTGATTACACCGGAGCTGCTCCATCACCCGGCTGAATGCCGGATGCTGCCGGCCTGTTCGCCCTAACCCAATGCGGCGACCGGCCTGGGAAGATACTCACTGATTAATAGGCCCGGTCAATGCGGCCGACCTGTGCGGTATGGATACAGCGGCGGGCTTTGTTGATCTCCGCATCTGTCGCGCCCTTGCTTCGCCCACGCCTCGGCAGCAGGCGCGCTGTACATGGCGACGTAGTACCGGACGAGAGTGCAGGAAGCGCCACGAACGCTCACGTCACTGGCCCCGGCTGGTGCCGAAATCATGAAACCAACGAGCGTTACGACAATGCCAAAAATTCCCGTACCGAGCTTCTTGAGCGGCTGCTGACTGCCGACCGTATCCATCACCCGGCTTCTCCAAAAAGCGACGGCCCCAGTTTCTCAAACCGGGGCCGCTGCCGCTTCCTGCCAGCAAAATTCCGGCGTCGGCGTTCCGGGGGGTCGTCACCGCGAGCGACGCGCTTCGCGATCTGTGCATTCGCTATAACGAGGTCATGCTGACCCAGGCAGGATCACCGCTGCCTGCAACGCACTGCACCCGGTCGAAGAGCGCTTTTGCCGCTGGCTGCTCCAGTCATCCGATCGGGCCGCAAGCGATACCGTGACGTTGACGCAGGGGTTGATGGCCGAGATGCTTGGGGTACGCAGAACCTCCGTTACGGAAGTCGCACGCAAAATGCAGGACAAGGGCGTCATCAGCTACACGCGCGGGGTGATCAAGATACTGGATCGCGCCCAGCTGGAACGGCTTTCCTGCGAGTGCTACGCGACCCTCGTCGAGCAAGAAGCAACACTCACCTAGGTCCGATGTTTGTCCCTCTGGGGTGACCAGCGCGCGTCTGTCCCAAGTGCGGGGACCGCGCCACCGCACCCATCGCCAATATCTGATGCGAGAAAATTCGTGGTTGCAGTTACAGGGGTGCGGGACCCTTCCGAGCTAACCCAAGCAAGATGGCTTGAGCTTCGCCAACGATCTCGCGCACGATCTCCGCTGCCGGTTGTCGCTTGCGAACAAGGGCAACGCACTGCCCAGCATAAAGCGCCATAGCCTCTATATCGCCCTCAGCATCAGCGGCGGGCGGAGCCGGCCGATACCGCACTATCGGTCCGCGTGATTTTGACGTAGCGACCACACCACCCTCACCGGGCCGCTTGCCCGTTGCCGGACGTCCGGCGGCTTCCCAAGCAGCGACAGTGCTGTTGCGCAGCACGCGATGAGGTGCCTGGGGCCAGCCGATGTCGAACAACTCTTCGAGATAGACAGTTTCGTCTTCTGTGGCCTGGAAAACTCGCTCGCGATAGTGCGGATGAATTGGCACCTCGCTGCTCGCAAGAAAACGGGTCCCGAT
>CAWDJI010000009.1:0-188500 GCA_963802535.1 uncultured Alphaproteobacteria bacterium
CGCCCTTCAGATCGCGGACATCTTCCGCGACCACGGGGCCGCTTGGCGTAAAGCCAATGCCGGCCACGTGAGCCTCGGCCAGTTGAAGGTGATGTCGGCGATCGAGAGCTGCCGCACGGCGGCTCTCGGCGGCCATGTCATGCGCTGCGAGGACTGCTCGCACACGCAGATCGCCTACAACAGCTGCCGCAACCGGCATTGTCCCAAGTGCCAGGGCTCGCAGGCGCTCGCATGGATGGAGGAGCGCAAGGCCGAGCTGCTGGGCGTCCCTTACTTCCACGTCGTGTTCACGCTGCCGGCGCGGATCGCCGCCATCGCCTACCAGAACAAGGCCGTCATCTACGATCTCTTGTTCAAGGCTTCCTCGCAGACGATGCGCACGATCGCGGCCGATCCCAAGCGCCTGGGCGTCAAGATCGGCTTCACGTCGGTGCTCCACACCTGGGGCTCCGCGATGACCCATCACCCGCACGTGCACATGATCGTGCCGGGTGGTGGGATATCGCTCGACGGCACACGCTGGATCGGCTGCCGCCCAAATATCTCTTGCCGGTGAAGGTGCTGTCGCGGCTGTTCCGCCGCCTGATGCTGGAGATGCTGCTCGCCGCGCACGACGCCGGCCGCCTGCAGTTCTTCGGCGATCACGCCCACCTCGCCGACAAGGCTGCGTTCAAGGCCTATCTCGCGCCGCTGCATCGGACCAAGTGGTTCGTCTATAGCAAGCGGCCGTTCGCCGGGCCCGAGCAGGTGCTGGCCTATCTGTCCCGCTACACCCACCGGGTCGCGATCTCCAACAGCCGGCTCATCGCCGCCGACGCGACCGGCGTCACGTTCAGCTACAAGGACTACCGGATCGAGGGGCCCGGCCGCTACAAGACCATGACGCTCAAGCCGGGCGAGTTCATCCGCCGCTTCCTCATGCACGTCTTGCCGAACGGGTTCCACCGGATCAGGCACTACGGGCTGCTGGCCAGCGGCACCAAGACCGAGACCATCGCGCGGGCGCGTGAGCTGATCGCTGCGGCGACACCTGCGCAAACGGCGCAGAAGCAGCAGGCTCCCGATAGCGCCGCGGCGACAGACAAGCCGACCCACCCGTGCCCGTGTTGCGGCGGTCGCATGAGCATCATCGAGACCTTCAAGCGCGGCTCGACGCCGCGATACCGACCGCCGCCGCCAACCGCGATCAGGATCGATACGTCATGATCACGATCCCCACGTCACAGATTCAAAATGCCGATCTTTCTCGCTGGTCGTCGATCCGCCACGGCGGCGCTCGCTCAAATATGCGCTTGCGATCTCAACTCGGCATCGATCTTCATCGCTCAAGGCGGATTCACTTGCACCCGCGGCCGGCCCATCATGCGCGGCAACGTCGTCGACCAACGCACTCATCGGTGTCGGTTGCCAGCACGCACTTCCGCCGTGCGCAAATCCCCATAGCGCAGCCCGCCGCGCACCGCCTGCCATTCCCGCGGTTTCGTTCCTTGGAGGCTTTCGGACGCCGGCCTCGGTGCAAGCCGCAGCGCCGCGATCGGCCGGCATCCGAAACCCTCAACAGCAACCGACATGAGGCGAACACCCCGGCAAGTCGGTTTCGTGCCACAACCGGGCTCATGCAACGCAGCAATTAGGATTGCTATTCGATCACCTGATCGGCGCTGGCGAGTAGAATTGCTGGCATTTCGAGGCCGAGTGTTTTCGCAGTCTTGAGATTGATGCTCATCTCGAATTTGGTCGGTTGGAAAAACGGAATATCTGCCGGATTGGCACCTCTAAGAACCTTATCGACGAGGCTGGCGAGGCGGCGAAAGGTGTCCGGCAGGTCAATCGAATAAGCCATCAGTCCGCCGCCTTCCACAAATTCGCGGAACGGATAAATTGTGGGAATGCGGCTTTTCGCCGCCAATTCGACAATGGTCGCAAGATTGGTGAGATGCTCGGCTTCATCAGACACCATGAGCGCATCCGCTCGATCTTGTTCCATCGATCTGAAGATGCGCTGGTACTCTGCGTCGCTGAAGGCGCTGCCCAGCACCGCAACCTTGAACGAAATACCTGCTCGTTGGGCTGCCTCCCGCGCTGCCGCACCTCTTTGGTCGTCCCAGCTTGATCGCGATACAAGATAACCCACGGTGGACAGTTTTGGCATCGCCTCGACCAGTAGCCCGATACGTTTTCCAACGAGCTCCAATCCCGCGGAGATAGTAACACCTGTGATGTTGCCGCCCGGCCGCGCGATGCTTGGCACAAGTCCCAGGACAGTCGGGTCGTTGACTATGGCCACAACCGGGATTGTCGTAGTCGCCATCTTAAATTCCAACGATAGACTGGCGGCCAGTGCTACAATCAAGTCTGGATGCGTTTTGACAACATCGCGGACCAGTTCGGCATAGCGTTCAGGTTGCCCTCCTCCAGAGTAGCGCTCCACTCCGAGGTTTTGGCCCTCGACGTAGCCAAGCCGACTTAGCTCCTCGAAAAAAGCGCGATATTGCGGTGGGCCGCTTAAGCTCATTTCGCTGACTTTTCGCGAAGGCGAAACGAAAGCGATCCGCTTCATCCTGGCCGATTGTTGCGCCCGGGCCGAGAGCGGCCACGTAGCTGCCGCACCGCCGAAAAGCGTGATGAAATCGCGCCGTCTCATGTCCGCTCCCAAGTTCAGGTAGCGGCATCGTAGCGGTTTCGTCAGGCACATTGATAGGGCTGAAGCAAGCCTCGCTACCGCAACATGAGAAACTGGCCGATGTCGCAATTGGGTCATGTGTGGACGACGCCCGCATTGCAAGGAGATTCTGACGTTCGGCTTGCGGTCGGGTGCAAGTCATGTGTCCGGCCTGTTTGCGCGGCACCATGACCGCTGGCCCTGATGTAGTTCGCGGATCGGGTCCCAATCAATCGCCCGGGCTTTGACGCCCATGACCCAGAAGCGGGTTGTCCCAATCGACGGCTCGACCGTTTCGCATCACGCCATCATCACCCTCGCAATTCGATTTTCTTGCACCGCCGTCGCCTTACTCTCCCATTGCCAAGCCCTCTTTAGGCAGCTGCAGCAAGTTCGGGCGCTCGATAGTGTCCCCCCTTGGCCATGATCGCCCAAGCGATACGCGCCATCTTGTTGGCCACCGCAACGGCGACGAGCTTGGCTGGCTTCTTGGCCAGCAGCCTCATGATCCAGGGATGCTTTTGCGGATGCAGCCGGGCTTGTCGAACAACGGCTGTTGCACCGATGACGAGCAACCGTCGGAGATAGCGATCTCCCTGCTTGGAGATGCCGCCGAGCCGCTCCTTGCCACCTGTCGAGTGCTGCCGCGGCACAAGTCCGATCCAGGCTGCAAAATCTCGACCGGATTTGAAGCCACTCGGGTCTGTAACAGTGGAAGCGATGGCCGTGGCCCCGATCACGCCTATCCCGGGTACAGTTTCGAGGCGGCAACTCATGTCATTGGCACGATGATGGGCATGAATGGCGCGATCCAGGGCTCCGACTTGCAATTCCAGAGCAGCGAGTTGATCGACAATAGCCTGCAGTGCCTGTTTCATCGCAGATGGAAGAACTTCGTGATTACCCTCGTCCGTGATGATCGCGCCAAGCTTCGCAACTCCTTCGCGTCCCGTCTCCGCAACAAGGCCGAACTCGGCAAGGTGGGCGCGGAGCGCGTTGATCAGCTGCGTGCGCTGACGGATCAAAAGATCTCGCGTTCGATGCAACATGAGTAAGGCTTGCTGATCGGTCGACTTGATCGGCACGAACCGCATCGATGGGCGTGTCACGGCCTCACAAATGGCGGCCGCGTCGGCAGCATCATTTTTCGACCGTTTGACATAGCCCTTCACATAGCTCGGCGGCATCAGGCGAACGGTGTGGCCGAGCTTGGATATTTCACGTGCCCAATGGTGACCGGTTCCGCAGGCCTCCATACCGACCAGGCAACCGGGGAGCTTGCTAAAAAAGTCCAGTACCTGCTTGCGCCGCAACTGACGGGTGATGACAACCTTGCCCGTACTATCCACGCCGTGAACCTGGAATACGTTCTTGGCGAGATCAACGCCGATGGTTTTAACATGCATGTGGACGACCCCCTCCGGTGATTCGTTGTTCAACGATCACCCCTTTGGCACATTCGATGCCTGGAGCGGGCGTCGTCCACCACATCAATCGCGTCGATTTCGGCCTGTCTGCAGATTGTCCGGTTACGGGGGATTCTCGGAAGTGCTGGCTGTTGCTCGCATCCATCCGCCTTTGGTTGAATGCGAATGAGTACGCGCTACAATACGTAAGTGTCTCACGTCGGACCGCTGGATCACACGTCACATGTCTGCTGCCGTTCACCGTCCGGCCACTCCTCGAGGACGCGCCACGTCTGTTCGAAGTGCGGCGGCGGTCGATCCTCGAACTGGCGCCGTCCGGAATGCCCGTCGCAGACGCCGAGGCCTGGGCAATGAAGCTTACGCCCGCCGGCATGGCGCAAAAGCTTCGCGAATTCGAGATTTGGGTTGCCGAACGCGACGACGTGATTGCCGGATGGGGGGCTATTCGCGGCGACGTTCTCGAGCAGCTGTACACCGCGCCTGAATATGCCGGGCAGGGGATCGGTGCGGCGCTGTTGGATCGGCTCGAAGCGCTGATGCGTGGACGGGGCATCGCTGCGGTTCATGCGGAAGCAAGTTCGAACGCCAAGGCGTTCTATCTTCGACGGGGCTACCGGGAGACCGGCCCCCCTACGCCGATAGGAGCCTGGCCCATCACCAAGCAACTTCTGACCCCAAATCAGGCCCGCGAGAGCATATGAGCCTTGCGCGCTCAGGGATCGCCGCCCGGTTTTGAGCTTCTTTTAAACCGGTTGCAGCGCTTGATTTTCACCGCGCGAGAGGCGACTTTGGCGCCCGGCTGACGGGGCGAATGGGACCTCAAGCAGGGTTGTCGGGAGGATATAAGTGGCGGATCATCAGGTGCACGATTTGACGCCGGAAGACGTCGCAAAGGGGATGGCGGAGGGCCGCTATCTGCTGGTCGACGTCCGCGAGCCCAATGAGGTCGCCGTGGAGGCCTATCCGGGCGGCGTAGTGGTTCCGCTGCAAACGTTCGACCCGGCGGCTATACCGGACCCCAAGGGCAAAGCAGGTGGTGTTTGCCTGCCGCTCCGGCAAACGCTCGGTGACGGCGTCGCTGGCGGCGCAGGCCGCGGGGCTTCCTTACGACAAGCACCTCGCAGGCGGCATTTTGGGTTGGAAGGCGGCAGGGCTGCAGACCAAGACCGGCGGCTGACGGCACCTCAAGGATTCTTTGAAAAAATGACTTCGATGAACAAGGTCTTCGCCGACCTTCCGGTCACCGTCTTCGAGGCAATGTCGCAGCTCGCGCGCGACAACAACGCCATCAATCTCGGCCAGGGTTTTCCCGACGATCCCGGACCTGAGGACATCAGGCGTGCCGCCGCGGATGCGTCGCTAAACGGCTACAATCAATACCCCTCGATGATGGGTATTCCGGAGCTGCGGCAGGCGATCGCCTCGCACTACGGGCGCTGGCATGGGCTCAGCCTCGACCCGATGAGCGAAGTGATGGTGACGTCGGGCGGCACCGAGGCGCTAACGGCTTCCATTCTCGCCGTGGTCGAGCCCGGTGACGAAGTCGTCTGCTTCCAGCCGGTCTATGACAGCTATCTTCCGATCATCCGCCAGGCCGGCGGCATCCCGCGGCTGCTGCGCCTCGAACCGCCGGGCTGGCGGCTGACCGAGGAGATGCTGCGCAGCGTCTTCAACCACAAGACCAAGGCGGTGCTGTTCAACAATCCGCTCAACCCGGCGGCCGTGGTCTATCCGCGCGAAGACCTCGAATTGCTGGCGCGGTTCTGCCAGGAGTTCGACACGATCGCGATCTGCGACGAGGTCTGGGAGCATGTGACCTTCGACGGCCGCGAGCACATCCCGCTGATCACGATCCCGGGCATGCGCGACCGCACCATCAAGGTCGGCAGCGCCGGCAAGATCTTTTCGCTGACGGGGTGGAAGATCGGTTTCGTCTGCGCCGCACCGCCGCTGCTACGGGTGGCTGCGAAGGTTCACCAGTTTCTCACCTTCACGAGCGCGCCCAATTTGCAGGCCGCCGTCGCCTATGGCCTCGACAAGCCTGCCGAGTATTTCCACGAGATGCGCAAGGATCTGGCGCGGAGCCGGGACCGCCTCACCAGGGGATTGGAGAGCATCGGCTTCCCCGTGCTGAAATCGCAGGGCACGTATTTCCTCACCGTCGATCTGTCGCCGCTCGGTTTGAACGAAACCGACGTGGAATTCTGCAAGCGCATCGTGACCGACTACAAGGTCGCCGCGATTCCGGTGTCGGCGTTCTACGAGCAGGATGCGGTGACGTCGGTGGTGCGGTTCTGTTTCTCCAAGAAGGATGCCACGCTGGATACCGCGCTGGAGCGCCTGGCGGACGCGGTGCATCGCCGGAAGAGGTAGAGATGGGCAATCGGAGCCGCCGTTCGATTGGATTGATTGGCGCGGTTGCCGCGGTGCTGTTGTTGTCGCCCGCGCGATGCCGAAGAGCGCACGATCAATTTCTACAACTGGTCGAACTATATGGCGCCGGGGGTGCTGGAAGATTTTACCAAGGAAACCGGCATCAAGGTGGTCTACGACACGTTTGATGCCAACGAGACGCTGGAGACGCGGCTTTTGGCCGGCAAGTCAGGCTATGACGTCGTCGTGCCCACCGGCTATTTCCTCCAGCGCCAGATCACCGCAAAAGTGTTCCTGAAGCTCGACAAGTCGAAGCTGCCGAACCTCGCCAACGCCTGGCCGATGGTGACCAAGGAACTCGCAACATACGATCCCGGCAATAATTACGGCGCCAATTACATGTGGGGCACCACCGGCATCGGCTACAACGTCAAGACGGCACAGAAGATTCTCGGGCCCGACGCCAAAATCGACAGCTGGGACATCGTCTTCAAGCCGGAGAACCTCGCAAAGTTCAAAGACTGCGGCATCCATATGCTGGATTCCGCCGATGATATTCTTCCGGCAGCCTTGAGCTATCTCGGGATCGATCCGAACTCGACAAAGCAGGCCGATCTGGAAAAGGCCGCCGATCTCGTCATCAAGATCAGGCCCTATGTCCGCAAGTTTCATTCCTCGGAATATCTGGGTGCGCTGGCCTCCGGCGAGATCTGCTTCGTGGTCGGCTGGTCCGGCGACGTGATGCAGGCCCGCAGCCGCGCCACTGAGGCCAAGACCGATGTCGAGATCGGCTACACCATCCCGAAAGAGGGCGCGCAGATGTTCTTCGACAATCTGGCGATCCCGGCCGATGCGAAGAATGTCGCGGAGGCCTACGAGCTGATCAATTATCTCTACCGCCCGGATGTCGCGGCCAGGAACTCGGATTTTTTGTCGTACGCCAACGGCAATCTGGCGAGCCAGAAGCTGGTCGATCCAAAAATTCTCAACGACAAGAACATCTATCCGGACGAGGCCATCCAGAAAAAGCTGTTCGTGATCAACGCCCGCGACCCCGCCACGCAGCGGATCATCAACCGGCTCTGGACCAGGGTGAAGACGGGGAAGTGACGCTCGATATCTCCGCCGTCATTGCGAGGAGCGAAGCGACGAAGCAATCCACTCTTACTTTCTTTGCGGCGCGATGGATTGCTTCGCTGCGCTCGCAATGACGAAGAATTACCTCACCGCCACCTTCGGTGCAGCCACAGCCATTGGTCCGGATATTCGCGCACCCAGCCCTCGATGACGGAGGTGACCGCCTGCATCGTGCCGGCAATGTCGATCTGGCCTGACGCGTCGCGCACCGGCTTGACCTCTTCGGAGAGTTCGGCGCGGAAGCGGTGGTTGGGCAGGCGGATGATGCGCACGCCGTGGATCGGGCATTCGACCTGACGCACCAGGCGGGCCAGCGTCGGATTGGCCTTGGTCTTGCGGCCGAAGAAGGTGACGTCGACGCCGTTGGTCAAATACTGGTCGACCAGCATGGCGACGTGCTGGTCGTTTTGCAGGGCTTCGCCGAGCTTCAGCGGCGCATCGCGGCCGGCCGGGATCAGCGTGCCCATCTTGACGGCGCGGATGCGCTCGATGGCGCGGTCGGCGGACTCGATGTTCGGGCGCCGGAACAGGATGGCGCAATCCAGCCCGTGCGCGACGGCGCCAAGCGCCGGCATTTCCCAATTGCCGAGATGGCTCGCGAAGATGATCGCCGGCTTGCCGTCGTCCCGAAGCTGGTCGAAAATCTGCTTGGTGCGTGCGCCGAACTCGATGCGGCTGGGTTTTTCCGGATGATTGACGTCGTAGTCCCAGATGTGGTCGAGATGGGCGAATTCGGCGCCGATGCGGCCGAGATTGTCCCAGACGCCGGCAAGGATCGTTTCGATCTCCTCGGGCGATTTTTCCGGAAAGGCGGCCGTCAGATTGTCGCGGCCGATGCGGTCCTCGCGCAGCCTGCGGCCGATGAAGCGGGTGACGCGGCCGAAGAAATTCGCGGTCTTGTCCGGATCGAAATAGCGCGTGGTGCGCAACAGCGCGATCGTCAGCGCGCCGACGGCGGCTTCCATCGACCGGCTTGACGGCGTCGCGTAGGCGCGCTCTGGCGCGAAGGAGCAGGCGGTTCATGAGGACAAGCAGTTCGCTTGCTAGACCGGTTCGCGCGTCAGGATCAGCGAGGCATTCTGCCCGCCGAAGCCGAACGAGTTGGACATCACGGCGGTGACGCGGGCGTCGCGCGCCTTGTTGCCGACGACGTCGAACAGGATCGCCGGATCCGGAATCTCGTAGTTGATGGTCGGCGGAATCCGCTGATGCTCGAGCGTCAGCAGCGAGAAGACGGCCTCGACCGCGCCGGCCGCCGAGATGGTGTGGCCGACCATCGACTTGTTCGACGACACCGGAATCTTTGGGCGATGTTCGCCGAACACGACCGCGGTGGTCGCAGATATTCCATCTTGTCGTTTTCCGGCGTCGCGGTGCCGTGGGCGTTGATGTGGTCGATCTGCTCCGGCTCGATGCCGGCATCGGCCAGCGTCTTGCGCATGCAGCCGATGATCGGCTTGCCGTCCGGGCTGGAGCGGGTGCGGTGGAAGGAGTTGGTCAGTTCGCCGCAGCCGGCGATGACGCCGAGGATCTTCGCGCCGCGCGCGATCGCGGCTTCATAGCTTTCCAGCACCAGCGCTGCCGGCGCCTTCGGCCATGACGAAGCCGTCGCGGTTCTTCGAGAACGGCTTTGAGGCCGCCTGCGGCGGATCGTTCTGCGTCGACAGCGCCGACAGCAGCGAGAAGCGCACCAGCGCTTCCGGATTGACCGAGCCGTCGGTCGCCACGCACAGCGCGGCGTCGGTTTCGCCGCGGCGGATCGCCTCGACGCCGAGCTGGATCGCGGTCGCGCCGGAGGCGCAGGCCGTCGACAGCGAGATCGGCGAGCCCTTGGTGCCGAATGTCTCGGCGAGATGGCTCGCGACCGAGCCGAACATGAAGCGGTGATGGAATTCGCGAACTTGCCGCCGCCGCTGACGCGCAGCATATCGGTATAGTCGAATTCCGTCTTGCCGACGGCGCGGCCGAGCTCCGAGCCGTTGCGGCCATTCGATCTCGACCGGTGCCACCGCCAGGAACAGCGGGCCGGGAAAATCGGCCTTGGCGCCGATGCCGGCCTGTGCGAGCGCTTCCTCGGTCGCGATCTCGGCGAGCCGTTCGGTCAGCCCGGTCGGAGGAGGATGGATCGACGGTGACGAAATCGACGGTGCCGGCCATCGTCGTCTTCAGGCCGTCGATCGGAAAGCGCGTGACGGTGCGGATGCCGGATTCGCCCGCGGTCAGCTTCGCCCAGTTGTCGGTCTTGCCGGCGCCGAGCGAGGTCACGATGCCCATGCCGGTGACGACGACGATCGGCCTGCCGAATTTATCGCGTGGTGCTGACATGGTTCCCCCGTCGATGCTGCGCCGTACCTTGCGCCGTACTTCGTGCCTACTTGACCGCCTCGACCAGGGCCATGCCTTCGCCCTGCCAGTGACCGGCCCCCACCACCACAATCTGGGTCGGCGCTCCCGGCATTTCAACCTCGAGCCCGGTCGGATCGTTGGGCGGAAACAGCGCGCCGCGCGAGATCGACAGCGCCGCCAGCGCCAGCCCGAGCGGAAACTGGGTTTCCAGCGTGTGGCCGAACATCGTCCCGGTCGCGCGCACCGCAAAGCCCGGATGCTGGCGCAGGAACGCCTTTTCTTCCGAGGTCACCGGCTCGACGCCGGTCGCGCCGGTGATCAGATTGCCGCTGTCGCCGGCGACGCCGAGCTTCGACCACAGCGCTTCCAGCGATCTTGGTCACGGCGCCCGGTTGCTTGCGCTGGGCGAGGTCGGCGACCACGCTTGGTCAGCCGCGCATAGGGCTTTGCGCCGCGCGCTTCGGCGTGCTCGCGGGATTCCATCACCAGGAAGCACGCCGGCCGAGCCGAGCGCGAAGCCGCTTGTCCTTGTCGCGCGCCCAGACCGGCGCGAATTGTCCTTCAGGTTGAAGTCGCCGAATTCGTAGAGGATCAGCAGGTCCTTGCGCTCGCCATTATGCGCGGCGCCGACCAGCGCGATGTCGCTCTGGCCGGACTTCGATGCGCGCCAGCGCGATCCGCGCCGCGTCGATGCCGGCGGCTTCCTCGCCCATGAAGGTGCGCGAGGTGCCGCAGACGCCGTGGACGATGGCGATGTTGCCGGCGAGCAGGTTGGAGAGCTGCGCCAGGAACAGCGTCGGCCGCAGATCGTTCATCAGCCGCTCGTTGAGGAAGCCGGACTCGAATTGCCCTTGGCGTCGGCGTTCAGGATTGCGAGGTCGACCGCGAGGTCGCGCTCGCCGCCGCCGGCGGCGACGATCATGTCCATCCGGCCGAGGATTTCCTGTGTTGCCCTTGACGCCTGCGGAATCCAGCGCCAGCCCGGCGGCATAGGTGCCGATGCGCTGCCAGGCTTCCATCTGGCGCTGATCGCCCTTTTTCGGGATCTGCGCGTCGAAGGAGACCGGCGCCAGCGGATGCACGATGTAGGGCGCAAAGCGCTTTTCGTCGACGTTGATGCGCTTGGCGTTCAGCGCATCCCAATGCGCGTCGAGCCCTTCGCCGAGCGAGGAGACGATGCCGATGCCGGTGATCCAGACTTCCTTCGCTGATGCTTTGGGCTCAGTCATGCGTCAGCGCCTGCAGCGGGAAGCCGATCTTGTTGGCCATCGCGTCCATGTGGACGCGCAAGTCAGGATCGGGGAAGGGGATATGGCCGAAGGTGAGCTCGCGTTGCACTTCAGGTCTTTGCCGACCCGGCACCTTGGCCTTGGTGACGGCAAAGCCCGAGCCTTCGTGCTCGAGCTTGGCCTCGATCGTCAGCACCTCGCCGGGACTGACGAAGCCGCGCATCTTGGCTTCCTTGACGATGGCCAGGAACGGCATGCGCTCGAACTTCATCACGCCGAGCAACAGCCAGCCGGAGCTCTGCGCCATCGCTTCGGTCAGCAGCACGCCGGGCATGATCGGAAAGCCCGGGAAATGCCCCTCGAAGATGGTGTGCTCTGCGGGAACCTGGGCTTCGACCGTGATCGTCTCGCTCGCCGAGATTGAGGTCGACGATGCGATCGATCAGCTGGAAATATTCAAGATGCATGGTGGGCGATTACGCGCCCGTTCCTGCGTTCTTGGCCGCGACCAGTTCGTCGATGCGATCGGCGAGGTTCTTGCAGCACGAAATACTGTTCGGTCGTCGCCTTGCCGTCGTTGACTTCCTGGGTCCACTTTTCCAGCGGCATCTTGATTCCGAACGCCTTGTCGATCGCAAAGGCGATGTCGAGGAAGTCGAGGCTGTCGATGCCGAGATCGTCGATGGCGTGGCTCTCCGGCGTGATCGTGTCGCGCGGAATGTCGCAGGTCTCAGCGATAATGTTGGCGATCTGATCGAATGTGGAGGACATCATTAAGCCTTTGATATATTGAGGATAAATTCCGGGACGGCGTGGGGGAGGCGGGCGTCGCCCCGGAATGCCCGTTTCCCTCGGCCGGAGTTGAGTGCCCGTATATCGGAGCGCAGCCCTGAGTTCAATGGAGCGTGGCCGGCCCGGGCGGGAACCGAGTTTGTCGGCAAAAATGGCCGCCTTTTGGGTCCGACTTGCTAGCTGCGCGGCATCAGCGAA
The DNA here is from genome assembly GCA_963802535.1 of uncultured Alphaproteobacteria bacterium. Lineage (GTDB taxonomy): Bacteria > Pseudomonadota > Alphaproteobacteria > Rhizobiales > Xanthobacteraceae > Bradyrhizobium. The sequence goes on from CAWDJI010000009.1 coordinate 12,165, forward strand.
ATCTGGGCGCAGTCGCGCCGCCCCATCAGGACGCAATCCTGGGTCTTGCGCAGGTCGGCGATGCTCATCGCGAGCCAGATGCCGATCGCGGTCAGCGCGACCGTGAAGGCGAAGGCGGCGACATTGGCCAGCATGCGATGGCGGAAATCGTCCGGCTCGTCCGGCGCCGCTCGTAGCGGGACAGGTCGTTCGCCGCTTCGCGTGCGCTGATGCGGCTGATCGCTGCCGGCTCGTCGCGGTGCCCCGGCGGATGGGCCGAGGTACGCGGCCGGAACTTGAGCACGCGGTGCTCGTCATCCGCGCTGATGGGCCGCTGGGTCTTCACTGCTGTCGGTCCGCGGACGTCTCGTGATCCTGTTTAGCACGGCCGGCGCGGGCTTCCAACAGTGAAATGTTGGTGACGTCAATGTGATCGCAGCGTGCTTGAACGTCCCGTCAGCAGTGCGGTCATGGCATTATGCCGCCTGCAACGCCATGTCATAATGGAACCGCGTGATGCCGGCGGTCCAAGCCTGAGGAGTTCATGTCATGGCGAACTCGCGCGAACCCATCCTCAAGCCGGTCCCGATCCTGTCGCTGCGCCCGACCCAGATGACGGTCGGCATGCGCGAGGTAAAGGAGAAGCGCAAGCGCTGGCGCGAGCACAAATCGGAGAAGAAGCGCGCCGAGCTGCTCGGCAAGCACATGATCCCCGTCGTGCACGGCCCGGACGAGCGCTACTACGTGGTCGATCACCACCATCTGGCGCGCGCGCTGCACGATGAAGGCGTCAAGGACATCCTGGTCACCGTGATCGGCGATCTCACCATGGTCGAGCGCGACGCGTTCTGGGGCGTGATGGACAACAAGCGCTGGGTCTATCCCTACGACGCCAAGGGCGAGCGGCGGCACTTCAAGGATATTCCGAAATCGGTCGCCGACCTCAAGGACGATCCGTTCCGCAGCCTCGCCGGCGAACTGCGCCGCGCCGGCGGCTTTGCCAAGGACACCACGCCGTTCCGCGAATTCCTGTGGGCGGATTTCCTGCGCCGGAAATTGTCGCGCAAGAGCGTGGAGGACAATTTCGCCAAGGCGATCGAGAAAGGCCTCGGCTGTCGCCAAGAGCAAGGACGCGATCTATCTGCCCGGCTGGTGCGGCCCGGCGTCCGACGACTAGCATTGCCGCGCCAATCTACTTTCGGCAGCCGCCCCATCAGGTAGAATTCGTCGTTCGGGCGCATCGCGGTGACATTGGCCATCCGGTTCGACAGCGCAAAGAACGCCGCGATCGCGGCGATGTCCCAGATGTCGTCGTCGCTGAAGCCGTGGCCGGCGACCGCGGCAAAATCCGCTTCCGAAACCGTGTTCGCCGCCGGCTGACCTTCATGGCGAAGTCGAGCATGGCGCGCTGGCGCGGCGTGATGTCGGCCTTGCGGTAGTTGACCGCGATCTGGTCGGCGATCTGCGGGTTCTTGGCGCGGATGCGCAGGATCGCGCCGTGCGCGATCACGCAATACTGGCACTGGTTGGCGCTCGAGGTCGCCACCACGATCATCTCGCGCTCGGCCTTGGTCAGGCCGCCGTCCTTTTCCATCAGCGCGTCGTGATAGGCAAAGAAGGCGCGGAATTCGTCGGGACGGTAGGCCAGCGTCAGGAACACGTTCGGCACGAAGCCGGATTTTTCCTGCACCGCCAGGATGCGGGTGCGGATGTCGTCCGGCAGCTTGTCGAGGGGCGGCGTCGGAAAGCGTTTGCGACGGCTGCGTCATGAAAAGGTCCCGGCTTTGCCGGGACCTTAATCGAACGCGTCGTGGCGCAAGCGATAGCGCAGCGGCTTCGTCAGCAGCGCGAAGCGCGTCGGGATCAAGCCCTAGCGAGGGCTGCAGCGCAGCGGCTTCTTCAGCAGCGAGAAGCGGTCGGGATCGAGCCCCATCGACGGCTGCAGCATCGGCGCTTCGCACCGGGCGCGGTTCGAGCGCTGCGGCGGCCGGCCGCTCGCTGATCGCCGGGATCGTTGGGAACGTCGCGATGCGAGGTGGCGCCGCGCCAGCGCTCCAGCACGGCGCCGACGAAATGCATGTCGTGGCCGGCGGCGACCGACGGCACGGTCGCGATGGTGGCTTCGCTGCGCGGCAGCTGATGCGGCGGCACTTCCTTGAAGCGCAGCCGCGTCGGCAGCGCCACGCCTTCGCCGAAGGCCAGCACTTCGCGGGTGCCGAGCGAGGGCACGAACGACAGCAGGTTGGCGGCGGCGTCCGAGACCGCCGAGCGCAGCAGCGCCTGGTCGCGGTCGTTGGCAAGGCGCATCGCGAACAGCGTGTTGCACTGGGAGATGATGGTGGCGTCGAGCTCGGCCGGACGCTGCGTGACGAGGCCGAGATAGACGCCGTATTTGCGGCCTTCCTTGGCGATGCGCGAGACCGCCTTGCGGGTCGGGCCGAAGCCGATGTTGCGGTCGGCGGAGGCGTAGCGATGCGCTTCCTCGCAGACGAACAGCAGCGGCGAGACGCCGTCGCTCCACAGCCCGAAATCGAACGCCATGCGGCACAGCACCGAGACCACGGAATCGACGACTTCGGCCGGGAAGCCGGCGAGCTGCATGATGGTCATCGGCCGGCCGTTGGCCGGCAGGCGGAACAGATGGCTGATCACTTCGGCCATGGTGTCGCCGCCGACATTGGCGTTGTCGAACATGAAGGCGTAGCGCGGATCGTTGCGCACGGTCTCGATGCGCGAGATCAGCTTGTGATAGATGATGCGCGACGAGCGGTTCTCCAGCTTGCCCATGCGCTCGTCGATCAGCGAGATCAGGTCGACGCAGCCGATAGGGCACCGGCGTGTCGACGGTGTAGCCGATCGCCTTGGGATCGATGCGCTTCAGGCCGACGCGGTCGGCGTTCTGGTACTGGGTGTAGATGCCCTTCGCCATCGGGATGACTTCGGCGAGGATGTCGAGTTCCTCGGGCACGCCGGGCCGGCCGGCGAACAGCACGTCGACGATTTCCTCGAAATTGAACAGCCAGAACGGCAGCTTCAGATTGCGCGGGTTGAGCACCAGCGCGCGGTCGCCGAAGCAGCGGCCATATTCGTTGTGCACGTCGAGCAGGAAGATGCGCAGGTTCGGCCGCGCCTTGAGGATTTCGTTGAGCAGCAGCGACACGCCGGTCGATTTGCCGACGCCGGTCGAGCCGAGCACCGCGAAATGCTTGGACAGCATTTCCTCGACGTCGACATAGGCGATGACCGAGCGGTCCTGCTGCAGGGTGCCGACATTGATCTGGTCCGATCCGGTCGGCGCGTAGACCGTGCGCAGTTCCTGGTTGGTGATCAGGTCGACGGCATCGCCGATGGTCGGATAGTTGGTGACGCCGCGCTGGAATTTGGGCGGTCCGTCGCGCCGAGGATTTCGCCGAGCAGGTCGACGCCGGCGCTGGCGATGTAATTGTCGGAGCTCGGCAGATCCTCGCAGGACACGTCGGTGATCATGGCGACGATGGTGGAGGTTGCGCAGCGGATGCTGACGAAGCGGCCGACGGTGGCGCGCACTTCCGAGACGGCCATCTGGCTCGCCGCCAGAAGTCCGACCCGGGCGAGGGATCCGCGCACCGAAATCACACGTCCGAAGGATGTCACAGTGTTGAACCTGGCATGTCATGAAATGGGTCTGGCCCGCCATTATCGGACGGCCGGGACTGGACAAACGGTTAAACCGGCGAGGTTCCGGATTGGCTCAAATCTGCGACATCTTGGTCAGGATTTGTTTATGCGGGCGCGTCCGTCGCGGCGCTTCGACCGAAAGTTGCGCAGTAAAATCAATGCTTTTCTGCATTTCCGGCGAGCGAGGCCGGCTCGGCTTAATCATTCGTTTACCATTTCGAAGGAGGCGCCGCGTCGCGACGACGCGCGTCGGCGGTAACCTGCGATCGGCGCATGCGCAGATCGGACTTGCCCGAACATCGCGGTAACCGACTGCTAACCGCAAGTTGTAACGCCACTTCCATCTGTCATGCGTAACGATGCCAGCTCAGGGGGAGGCATGAGCAGGTTGACTTTCGATAGCTGGCCGATTACTGCGCGGACGAGTTGGCTGCGACATGCTGGCGAAGGTCGGTCAGCGCCGAGGCGCGCCGTGCTGATTTGTGCTCGGGCTCGGCTGATCGCCGTGCTGGCGACTGCATTGCGGCCGACATGCGTGACCTCGGCGTGGGGCGTTGCGCGAACGCGTGCTGCTCGCCGCCGTCGCGATCCTCGCCGTTATCGTCGGCCTGCTGCTGCGGCGCCATCAATTGTCCGACCGGCGGCTGGCGGCCGAACGGCGCCAGCTGCAGCATCGCCGTGAACAATATCCCGCAAGGTCTTGTTCTCTACGACGCATCGGCGCGGATCGTCGATCTGCAACCAGCCCTATATCGAGATGTTCGGACTGTCGCCGGACGTGGCCAAGCAGGGCTGCACGCATGCAGCGGCTGATCGCGCACCGCAAGGAGACCGGATCCTTCGACGGCGACGTCGACGAGTTCTGCGACGGCCATCATCCGCAACGTCTCGCTCGGCAAGGCGACGCGCCAGCTCACGGAAGCGCCGGGCGGCCGCGCGATCGAGATCGTCAACCGGCCGCTGAAGGCGGGCGGCTGGGTGGCCACGATCGAGGACATCACCGCGCGCACCCGCGCCGACGAGAAGATCGCCCATCTGGCGCATTACGACGCGCTGACCGACCTGCCGAACCGGGTCTTGTTTCGCGAGCAGCTCGAACAGGCGCTGAAGGCGATCCGGCCGGGCGAACAGCTCGCGGTGCTCTATATCGACATCGACGAGTTCAAGAGCGTCAACGACGCGCTCGGCCATCCCGTCGGCGACGAGCTGTCTGAAGGGCGTCGCCGAGCGCCTGCGCGGCTGCCTCGACGAGGACAGCGACGTGGCGGCCCGGCTCGGCGGCGACGAATTCGCCGTCATTCAGATCATCTATCAAGAACCAGTCGGAAACCACTCAACTGGTTGACGCAATTTATGCGGCGATCAGGTAGCCGTTCGAATGCGCCGGGCATCTGATCACGACCGACGCCAGCATCGGCATCGCGCTGGCGCCGGGCGACGGCGCTCGATCTCGACCAGCTGCTGCAGAACGCCGACCTCGCGCTGTACGGCGCCAAGGGCGACGGCCGACGGACCTACCGCTTCTTCGAGGCCGGCATGGACGCGCGCGCCAAGTGCGCGGCGGAGCCTGGAGCTCGAATTGCGCCAGGCGATCGCCGATGGCGGTTTCGAGGTCTACTACCAGCCGGTGGTCAATCTCGAGGACGGCAAGATCTCGTGCTGCGAGGCGCTGCTGCGCTGGCGCCACCCGAGCGCGGCATGATCTCGCCGGCGGAGTTCATCCCGGTCGCGGAAGATACCGGCCTGATCAACGAGCTCGGCCAGTTCGTGCTGCGAGACGGCGTGCGCCGAGGCGGCGAACTGGCCGGACGCATGTCCGCGTCGCGGTCAACGTCTCGCCGGTCCAGTTCAAGAGCCAGACGCTGGCGCTCAACGTCGCCACGGCGCTTGCGGCGTCCGGGCTCGCCGCCGTCCAGGCTCGAGCTCGAGATCACCGAGGCGGTGCTGATCCGCGACGACGAGGCTGCGCTCGAAGTGCTGCATCAGTTGCGCGCGCTCGGCGTGCGCATCGCGCTCGACGATTTCGGCACCGGCTATTCCTCGCTCAGCTACCTGCAGCGGTTTCCCGTTCGACAAGATCAAGATCGACCGCTCCTTCGTCAAGGACATGGCCGACGAGGGCGCGTCGTCGGCGATCGTCCAGGCGGTGGTCAACATCGCCGACGGCCAGCGACATGACGACGACGGCGGAAGGCGTCGAGCACCGAGCAGCAGCGCGAATCTGCTGCACGATGCTCGGCTGCACGGAGATGCAGGGCTATCTGTTCAGCCCGGCGGTTTCAGCCGCGAGCGCGCGGCAGATGCGGGCGCGCGCGACAAGGCTGCATCCGCGGCCTGACCGCGCCGTCGCACTATCCCGCGCGCATCGCATGCCGCGTCATTGACACCAGCCGACCGGCGGCATAGCTTTCACAAATGATTTCGCGCCGGGACAAGGCATTCCCGGCCAACAAGAAACAGGGCAGGGTGGAACGCGATGAACCGCGGCATCGAGTCTTTGAGCGAGCATCGCGCGGCCTTCCGCGCTCGCTCCGTTCCGCATCCGGAATTATCGTTTCCAGTGGCCCGCCGATCTGCTCACCTCGTGGGCGTTCGAGATGGAGACGCTGATCCTCGGCTGGTACGTGCTGGTCGAGACCGGCTCGGTGCTGCTGCTGACGGTGTTTGCCTCGCTTGGTTATATCGGCACGCTGATCGCGCCGATGTTCGGCGTGGTCGGCGACCGCATCGGCCACCGCGATCTGCTGGCGATGATGCGCGCGACCTATGCGGTGCTGGCGGCGACGCTGATGACGCTGGCGTTGACCGGCCAGCTGACTCCGCTCTACGTCTTCATCATCGCGGCGCTGATGGGCCTGGTGCGGCCGTCGGACCTCGGCGTGCGCGGCGCGCTGGTCGCCACCATCATGCCGCATGATCAGTTGATCGGCGCCATCAGCATTTCCCGCACCACGATGGACACCGCGCGCATCGCCGGCGCGCTGAGCGGCGCCGGACTGTTCGCCGCGCTCGGCATGGGGCCGGCCTATGTGGCGATCGTCTGCCTCTATATCGTCGCCACGCTCGCTGACGCTGTGCGTCGTGGCGCCGCGCAAGCCGCATCCGGTCGGCGACGCGGCCGAGCGAGGTGCTGCAGGCCTCGCCGCTGCGCGATCTCAAGGAGGGCGTCGCCTATGTCTGGACCACGCCGCGGATGCGCGCGGCGATGTGGATCGCGTTCCTCGCCAATCTGACCGCCTATCCGCTGTCCAACGGCTTGTTGCCCTACATCGCGCGCGACGATCTACGGCACCAACCAGACCGGGCTCGGCTATCTCTCGGCGAGCTTTGCGATCGGCTCGCTGGTCGGCTCGATCGCGCTCAGCCTGATCGGCGGCATCCGGGTGGCGCGGCTGATGATCGCCGCGACCGTGCTGTGGTACGCGACGCTGCTGGTGTTCGTGCAGATGCAGACCGTGCCGACGGCGATCGCCTGCCTGCTGCTGGCCGGCTTCTGCGCAGAGCCTTGCCATGATCTCGATCGCGGTCATCCTGATGCGCACCGCCAGCGAGCATTTCCGCGGCCGGGTGATGGGCGTGCGCATGATGGTGATCTACGGCCTGCCGCTCGGCCTGCTGGCCGCCGGCAGCCTGATCGACGAGATCGGCTTTGCCGCGACCGGAACGCTTTATGCGGCCGCCGGCCTGGCGCTGATGCTCGCCATCGTGCTGCACTGGCGCGCGGATCTGTGGCACGTGCATGCGCCGGCCAATGCGAGGTAGCGTTAGCGAAGTGCACGGCTCCGCAGAGCTTTCCGTTCCACTGGCGAAAAATCTGAGCCACGCATTGATATTGGCTTCCTTCAGCACCGGCTCCCACTTGGCGGCTTCGGCGCGCATGAAGGCGTCGAATTCCTGCGGCGAGTTGCCGATCGGCGTCGCGCCCATTTTTTCCAGCGCAGTCAGCACCACGGGATCGCGCAGCGCGGCCGCGAGGTCGGCGTTGATCTTCGCCACCAGCTCGGGCGCCATGCCGGCGGGTCCGAGAAAGCCCCACCACACCGAGGCGTCATAGCCGGGCAGGCCGGACTCAGCGACGGTCGGGACATCCGGCAGCGCCTTTGAGCGCTGTGCGGTCGTCACCGCGATCGCACGCACGGTCTGGTCGAGCTGGCCGACCACTTCCGGCAGCGGATTGACGCTCATTGGAATTTCGCCGGCGATCACGGCGGTCAGCGCCGGCGCGCCGCCCTTGTAGGGGATGGCGAGGATTTTCACCTTGGCCATGTAGTTGAGCAGTTCGCCGGCCAGATGCGCCGAGGTGCCGTTGCCGGACATGCCGTAGGACAGCGATTCCGGCTTCTCGCGGGCTATTCGCCAGCAACTCCTGCAAATTCTTCACCGGACTGTTTTTGGCGACGACGATCGCGAGCGGGGAAGCGGCGACTTCGCTGATGGCGGTGAAATCCTTGAAGGTGTCGTAGGGCAGTTTTGGATAGAAGAACTGATTGAGCGGGTGGCCGCTCGCCACCAGGATCAGGGTGTAGCCGTCCGGCGGCGACTGGGTCAGCGCCTGCGAGGCGATGATGCCGCCGGCGCCGGGACGGTTTTCGATCACGGGTTGCTGGCCCCAGGTCTTCGACAGCGACTGACCAAGGGTGCGGGCGAGGACGTCGACCGCGCCGCCGGCGGCATACGGCACCAGGATGCGCACCGGCTTGTTCGGAAAATTCTGCGCATGCGCCTGCGTTCCCATCAGCGCGAACAGCGCGCCGGCGAGGATGGTGCGGATGAATTCGTGTCGGGCGGCCATACGGCGCTTTCTCATGCTGCGATCCGGTCATGGCGGCCTTGCGTTTTCGCTAGCCACCCATAAATTTGTTGACTGGACCTGTTTATTTGTACAACTGTACAAAAGCACAAGACGGAACACAATCCCATGTCACGCAATCCCAATATGCGGGAGGCCATCCTCAGCGCGGCCGAGATCCTGTTCTCGACCAAGGGCTTCAATGCGGTGTCGATCCGCGATATCGCGCTGGAGGCGGGCGCCAACCCCGGCAGCGTCACCTATCATTTCAAGAGCAAGGACGGCTTGCTGCTGGAAATCTACAAGCGCCATTGCGGCCCCATGAACAAGCGCCGCATCGAGTTCCTGGTCGCCGCCAGGCGCGTGCGCGATGTGCAGGACCGGCTGGAAGCGATCGTGCGCGCCTATGTGCAGCCGGCGTTTTCGTCGAGCAGCGATCTGGCCGGCGGCGGCGCGCGCTTCACGCGGCTGCGCGCGGTCATGTCGGCGGAAGGCAACGCCGTGGTCGGCCGCATCATCGCGGAAATCTTCGACGACACCACCAATGCCTTCATCGAAGCCGTCGAGCAGAGCCTGCCGCATCTGCCGCGCAAGACCATCGTCTGGCGATCGCAGTTTTTGCTCGGCGCGCTCTATTATACGCTCGTCAACCCGGAGCGGGTGACAAGGCTGTCCCGCGGCGAAGCCGATGGCGCCGATATGGCCGACGCGATCGAGCAACTGGTTTCGGCCACCGTCGCCTCGTTCCAGGCGCCTGACAGCAACGCAGGTAGCGCCGAGGTGGATTCGCGTCCCGCAAAACCGGCCGAACCTCCTCGCAAGAAAGCGCCGGCCGCGCGCGCACGCACGGTGTGAGCGGGGTCATGTCGAAGCCGACCATTCCCGGACCGGACCCCGATACGCGGACGCCGAAATTCCGCCTGCCGCCGCTTTCGTGCGACGCGCACACCCACATCTTCGGCCCCGGCGACAAATATCCGTATGCCGAGGGGCGGCCCTATACGCCGCCCGATGCGCCGCTGGAGGATTTTCGCAAGCTGCACGCAAAACTCGGCATCGGCCGGGCCGTGATCGTCAATGCCAGCGTGCACGGCACCGACAACCGCGTCGCGCTCGATGCCATCGCCGTCAGCAACGGCACCTTTCGCGCGGTGGCCAATATCGACGACACCATTACCGAGCGCGGCCTTCGCGAACTGCACGAAGGCGGCTTTCGCGGCTGCCGCTTCAATTTCGTGCGCCATCTCGGCGGCGTGCCCGACATGAAGGTGTTCCATCGCATCGTTGCGATGGTGGCGCCGCTCGGCTGGCATATCGATTTGCATTTCGATGCGATCGACTTGCCGCAATATGCCGACATGCTGGCAAAATTGCCGGTGAATTACACCATCGATCACATGGGGCGCGTCAAGGCCGCCGACGGGCTCGACCAATTGCCGTTCCGCACCCTGATCGACCTGATGACGCGCGACGAAAAATGCTGGGTCAAGGTCTGCGGCTGCGAGCGGGTGTCGTCGAGCGGCCCGCCGTTCCACGATGCGGTGCCGTTTGCGCGCCGCATCATCGAGACTGCGCCGGATCGCGTGATCTGGGGAACCGACTGGCCGCATCCCAACGTCAAGGCGATGCCGAACGACGGCGACCTCGTTGATCTGATTCCGCGCTTCGCGCCGGAGCCGGAGCTTCAGCAGAAGATTTTGGTCGATAATCCCGCGCGGCTGTTTGAATTCTGATGTGGGCCGCACAACATGAGGGACCCGGTTTGAGCAGCCGCTGCGTATCGATCGCCGGCGTGATTGCATTGGCAGCCCTGCTGCTGCTGCCGCAAATCGCGTGCGCCCAGAATTATCCCAACCGCCCGGTGCGGCTGATCGTGCCGTTCGGCCCCGGCGGGGTCGCCGACGTCACCGCGCGGATCGTCACCGAAAAGCTCGGCGAAAAGCTCGGGCAGCGTTTTGTCATCGAGAACATGCCGGGCGCCGGCGGCATCAACGCGGCGCGCGCCGTGCTGTCGGCTCCGTCAGACGGCCATACGCTGGCGCTGTTCAGCAACGGCACGGCGATTTCGGTTTCGCTGTTCAAGGATTTGAAATTCAATCCGCTCACCGATTTCGTTCCGGTGTCGAGCATGGGCACTTTCGACTTCATCTTCGTCACCCAGGCCGGCTCGCCCTACAAGACGCTGGCGGATTTCATCAAGGCGGCAAAAGAAAAACCCGGCACGCTCAATGTCGGCACCATCAATGTCGGCTCGACGCAAAACCTTTCGGCGCAATTGTTCAAATCGACCGCGGGCGTCGACGTCACCATCGTGCCGTTCCGCAGTTCGCCCGACGTGCTGGTCGCGCTGCTGCGCGGCGATATCCAGCTGGCGATCGAGAATTACACCATCGTGCAATCGAACGTCGCCGACAAGGCGCTGACGGCGGTTTCAACATCGGGTTCGGTCCGCACCAGCTTCCTGCCCGACGTGCCGACGGTGAGGGAAGCCGGTGGCGGCGAGTTCGAGGCGCGGTCGTGGAACGCGATCTTCGCGCCCAAGGGCACGCCGCCGGATGTGGTCGCGAAGCTCAACACTGCGCTACGCGAGGTGCTCGACACGCCGGAACTGAAAAAGCGCGCGCTCGAACTCGGCATCGAGGCCAAGGCCTCCACGCCGGAGGAAATCGCGCAACGGCTCAACGACGACATCGCGAAATGGGCTAAGGTGATCGAGCGGGCAGGAATTGAAAAGCAGTAGCCGGAAACGGATCAACCGCATGCGAAAGAGGAAACAGCAATGAGCAACGCAAACAAGACCGGCCTCGTGGTCACGGCCCATCCCGGCGATTTCGTCTGGCGCGCCGGCGGCGCGATCGCGCTGCACGCCAAAAAGGGTTATCGCATCAAGATCGCCTGCCTGTCGTTCGGTGAGCGCGGCGAGAGCCAGTTCGCCTGGAAGGAAAGCGGCGCGACGCTGGAAAAGGTCAAGGCCGGCCGGCGCGACGAAGCGCAGCGGGCCGCCGAGATGCTCGGCGCGGAAATCGAATTCTTCGACGCCGGCGACTATCCGCTGCGTACGACGGAGGCGCATTTCGACCGCATGGTCGATATCTACCGCGAAATCAATCCGTCCTTCGTGCTGACCCATGCGCTGGACGATCCCTATAATTTCGATCATCCCAATGCCGCGCATTTCGCGCAGGAAACCCGCGTGGTGGCGCAGGCGATGGGCCACAAGCCCGGCGCCAAATACACCTATGCCGCGCCGCCGGTGTTTCTGTTCGAGCCGCACCAGCCGGAAATGTGCAATTTCAAACCGCAGGTGATCCTCAACATCGACGAGGTCTGGGATCTCAAGCGCAAGACGTTTGAGATTCTCGCTGCCCAAAAACATCTGTGGGCCTATTACGAGCGCGTCGCACTTCAGCGCGGCATGCAGGGCGGCCGCAATTCCGGCAAGGCCATGACCTATGGCGAGGCCTATCAGCGGCTGTTCCCGATGGCGGTGGAGGAACTGGTATGAAGACCGTTGTCGTCCGCAACATCAAACGATCGGATGCGGAGCTGGTAAAACGGCTCGGCGCGCTCGGCGTCGCCACCGCGCACGAGGCCTATGGCCGGTTCGGGCTGATGAAGCCGTATCTGCGCCCGGTCTGGACCGGCGCCGAGGCGGCGGGTACCGCGGTGACCGTGCTGGCACAGCCCGGCGACAACTGGATGATCCATGTCGCAGTCGAGCAGTGCAAGCCCGGCGACATCCTGGTGGTCGGCTGCAGCACCGACAACACCGACGGCATGTTCGGCGATTTGCTGGCGACCTCGCTGATGGCGCGCGGCGTCAAGGGCCTGATCATCGATGCCGGCGTCCGCGACGCAAAATCGCTCCGCGAGATGGGCTTTCCGGTGTGGTCGAAGGCGATCTCCGCCAAGGGCACGGTCAAGGCGACGCTCGGCGCCGTCAACGTGCCGGTGGTCTGCGCCGGGATCAACGTGATGCCCGGCGACGCGGTCGTGGCCGACGACGACGGCGTCGTGGTGATCCACCGCAAGGACGTCGCCGACGTCGTCGCAAAAGGTGAAAAGCGCGCGGCCGACGAAGATGGCAAGCGCAAGAAACTGGCCTCCGGCGTGCTCGGGCTCGACATGTACAACATGCGCGAACCCTTGGCGAAGGCGGGACTGGTCTATCTCGACGAGCCGGAGGAGGACTGATGCGCCTGCGCACATTGCTCGGCGATCATCCGGGAACGGCCGCGCTGAAGAGCGGCGCGATCAAGTCCGATTCCGTCGGCTTCGATTTCGTCGACTATTCGCCGACCAACAAGGGCTTCAAGCCCATGGTCCGCGACGCCGCGTTCGACGTCTCCGAGATGGCGATCGTCACCTATCTGATGGCAAAGAGCTTTGACAAGCCGATGGTGCTGCTGCCCAACGTGGTGGTGGCGCGGTTCCAGCATGGCCACGCGCTCTATAACGCCAAACGGGGCACGCTGAAGCCGTCGGATCTGAACGGCAAGCGCGTCGGCATCCGCTCCTTCACCACCACGACCGGCGCCTGGCTGCGCGGCATCCTCGCCAATGATCATGGCGTCGATCTCAATTCGATCGACTGGGTGACGTTCGAGGATGCCCATGTCGCCGAATTCAAGGACACGACAAAACGGGCGCCGGCCGGAAAGCAGATCATCCAGATGCTGCTCGATGGCGAACTCGACGCGGTGCTCGGCGAGAAGGTGGAGCATGCGGATTTGAAGCCGCTGTTCGCCGATGTCGCCGCGGAAGAGAAAGCCTGGTTTGCTCAGCATAAGACCACGCCGATCAACCATATGGTGGTGGTGAGCCGGTCACTGTGCGAGAAAAATCCGGATGCCGTGCGCGAAGTCCATCGCATGATTGCACAATCGGCCGAAGGCGTAGCCGCTGCGCCGCGCTTCAGCGGTGATGAGATGCGCCGCTCGCTGGAACTGATTATTTCCTACACCGCCCAGCAGGGGCTCATTCCGCGCGCCTATGCCGTCGATGAACTGTTCGACGATGTGACGCGGGCGCTGCTTTAGTGCTCGTTCGGTGGCTTCATCCTTCGAGACGCATCGCTGTGCGATGCTCCTCAGGATGAGGTCTTAGACCCTCATGGTGAGGAGCGCGGCACTGCCGCGCGTCTCGAACCACGAGGCCCCGATCCAATATACGAGGAGAGACCGCCAATGACCCCCGAACCGATCTTCGACATGGCCCATCTCGGCCACATGGAAATGCTGACGCCGAAGCCGGACGAGAGCCTGAAGTTCTTTGTCGACGTCATGGGCATGACGGAGAGCGGCCGCAAGGGCGACTCGGTCTACTTACGCGGCTGGGACGATTACGAGCGCTATTCGCTGAAGCTGACGGCGTCGAACACGTCAGGCATGGAGCACATGGCGCTGCGCGCGCGCAGCCCGCAGGCGCTGGAGCGCCGCGTCGCCGCGCTCAAGGGCTCGGGCTTCGACATCGGCTGGGTTGACGGCGACATGGGGCAGGGGCCGACGTTCCGCTGCCGCGATCCCGACGGACATATCGTCGAACTCTATTACGAGACCGAATGGTACCAGCCGCCGCCCGAGCTCAAGCCGGCGTTGAAGAATCAGGCGCAGCGCTTTCCGGCGCGCGGCGTCAACGTTCGCCGGCTCGATCACCTCAATTGCCTCGCGGTCGACATCAAGGCCAACCGGCTGTTCTTCGAGAATTATCTGGGCTTGCGCACCACCGAGCAGATCATCCTCAACGACGGCAGCGAAGCTGCGATGTGGATGACGATGTGCAACAAGAGCTACGATTTTGCCTACACCAGGGATCACTACGGCAAGAAGGGCCGCTTCCACCACGTCACCTACGCGCTCGACAGCCGCGAGGAAATTCTGCGCGCCGCCGACATTTTCCTGGAGAACGGCGTCTACATCGAGACCGGCCCGCACAAGCACGCGATCCAGCAGACCTTCTTCCTCTATGTCTGGGAGCCCGGCGGCAACCGCGTCGAGGTCGCCAACGCCGGCGCCCGTCTGATCCTGGCGCCGGACTGGAAGCCGATCGTCTGGACCGAGGAAGAGCGGAAAAAAGGCCAGGCCTGGGGGCTGAAGACGATCGAGTCGTTCCACACCCACGGCACACCGCCGGTGTGAGGCGGTTGAGCGGATACGCGTTCAGCTCGCGGCCGTGATCCGGAAGTCCCGCAGGCCCAGCGTTTGCGAAGGATATTCGCCGAACAAAGCGCGATAATATTGTGAGAAGCGCCCGAGTTCGACAAAGCCCTGTTGCAGGGCGACCTCGGTGACCGTGGTCTCGGCGGGCGAACTATCCCTCAGGACGGAGTGGATCGCGCAAAGTCGCTTGTGCCGCATGAACGAGACCGGGCCGATACCGAAAATTTCATGAAAGGCGCGGTGCAGCCCACGGCGCGAGACGCGAAAGGTGGCGCAGATTTCCGACACATGCACCGGGCGCGCGCCGGCAGCGGCGAGATAATCCTCGACATTATGCACCAGCCGCAGCGCCGACGGCAGCTTGCCTGTCTCGTCAGGTGGCAGCGACTGGAAGATCGTCGCGGTGATGCAATCGACGATGGCGCGTTTCCAGAAATCGGCGGATGCCTCCGTCAGCGCGTCCTGATGCTGCGCGAGGCGGGAGACGATTTGCGGCAGGCGTGCCGTCGTCACCCCCGCCATGGCCGGGTCGGCGCGAAAACGGTTCTTCTCGCACCAGGTCGCGGGATCGCTCAGGCGCGCTTCGCCGGCGAAGATGGTCGCGACATCGGCGAGATCGAACCGCAGCGCCGCATAGGACGAGGCGCCGTGGAAGATGCCGTCATGCTCGACCACCGGCGGGATCACCAGCACGTCCGCCGGGCGCATATCGAAAGCAAAATGGGTGACGCGGTCTTCCGCCGACAGCAGCATGCCGACGATCAGTTTTTCGTCGCTGGAGGTGCGCTGGGTGCGGACACCGAGGTTGAACGCGCCGATGCTGAGGGAAAAATCGCCGATGCCGACATGCGACAGCGTGCCGCGCAGGGTTCCGCGCCGGAGTTGCATGACGTCGACATGCGAGCCCTGGACCGCCTGATGCAGTCCCTCAAAGCTGTTTAGCTCACAACTGACGACCGAAAGTCGATTGTCCATGCAAATCGCCCAAGCCCCTCACACGCGGACACAATAGGTGGCGCAACTAAATGGCGACAATGCGTTTTTTGCGCCAGCGACGGTTTACCGCGGTATCGGGGGCATGTCGCGCATACATCGCGCAAGGCAGATCCGCGCGCTTAAATGTTTGGCAAATATTTATCAAAGATGTTGCGCATAAGACCAATTGCCCGTTCGCTGTTCGAGAGATTCCATTAAGCGTGCAGAGGTGCTTTTGAAGATTTGGCGCAAACTGCACATCACACCTGCTAGGTGTTGATCTATCTTTGCAATCTCTAGGAGTGAATGGCCTTAGCGCTGCATCACCAGCGTTTGAGCGAGAGAGGAGATTTGCGCGAAATTAGCGCGCCGAAACAAGGAAGAGGGGCTGACTAGTTTCCTTCGCCGGGCAGTCCGGCGGGGTTGAAAATGAAAGGGCTCAGCAATGCGTTCGCCAAAGACGACGGTCGATCGTCAGGGACGTGACCTATCGAAACTACTGGATATTGTTCCCTGCGCCGCAACACTTGGGACAGGCGCCACATCAGTTCCCGCATCGGCGCTGAGTATCGGCACGCCGCGTTCGCTGGCCGCACAGGCCATCGCAAGCTCATCCCATCCCGACATCATCGAAATTCGCGCTGCCACGCGCGGTCGTGCGGCCGTCGGACCGCGGGCTCCGGGCATGTGCTGGAACTACTCCGACCCGGCCAAGATGCAGGGTTTTTCGGACTATTGCCCGTAATCGCGCAGGTCAGGAGTGGATGCCATGACCGCGCTGCAGGCCGATATTCGGCGGGGCGAACAGCAATCTGATGACAGCCGGACGACCGGCATGGTCCGGATTCCCGGCGGCACGTTCCGCATGGGTTCCGACCGTCATTATCCTGAAGAGGCTCCCAGCCACCGCGTGACCGTGGATGGTTTCTGGATCGACCGCACGCCGGTGACCAACCGTCAGTTCACGCGGTTTGTGATCGAAACCGGCCACAAGACCTTTGCCGAAATTCCGCCCGACCCGAAGGATTATCCAGGCGCGCTGCCGCATATGCTCTACGCCGGCTCGCTGGTGTTCGAGCGCCCGCACTCGACCTACGATTTGCGCGACTGGAGCCAGTGGTGGACCTTCATGAAGGACGCCAACTGGCGGCATCCTTATGGGCCCCAGAGCAACATCAACGCCCTGAACGATCACCCCGTGGTGCACGTCGCTTACGCGGACGCGTTCCTCTATGCGCGATGGGCGGGCAAGGACCTGCCGACCGAAGCGGAATGGGAATTCGCCGCCCGCGGCGGGCTCGACGGCGCCGAATTCGCCTGGGGTGATGAGTTTACGCCCGATGGCGTGCATATGGCCAACACCTGGCAGGGCGAATTCCCGCTGCACAATCTCCACGAGGACGGCTACGAGCGCACCTCACCGGTGACGGCGTTTCCGCCGAACGGTTTTGGCCTGCACGACATGATCGGCAATGTCTGGGAATGGACGACCGACTGGTACACGCCCAAGCATGAAGCCGACGCGCCAAAGGCGTGCTGCATCCCCGAAAATCCGCGCGGCGGAGGCGAGGAGGGCAGCTACGACCCGCGCCAGCCAAACGTCAAAATCCCGCGCAAGGTGATCAAGGGCGGCTCGCATCTGTGTGCGCCGAATTATTGCCGCCGCTATCGGCCTGCGGCGCGGCATGCCGAGGCGATCGATACCTCGACCGGCCAACTCGGGTTCCGGTGTGTGGTGCGGGATCCACCTGCGCCATGATTTTCACCGTCGACGGCACGGTGGTCAGCGGCGCTATTGTGCCAATGCCGTTTTTGTCTCAATCGCCGTCGCGTTGCCGATCGAGAAATGTCCGCAAGGCGGCGAGCACGGGTAGCACCGCCTCCAATTGCTTTTTTCCGATGGCCGTTTCCAGCGCCGACAGATGGTGCTCGATCGCCTTGATGGATTGATCCCGCGCCTTGCGACCCGATGCCGTGATCGCGATGCGCTTCGAGCGGCCGTCATTGGCGTCGGGGGCCGAGGTGACAAAGCCCTTCCGCTCCAGCCTTTGCAGTGTGCTGGTCATCGTCGCCTTGGTGACCTGAATGGCGCTTGCGAGCTCAACGGGGCTGCGCTCGCCGCCGAGCCGGACGAAATGGTTCAGGACCGTGAACTGCGGTAATGTCAGGCCATGTGGCATCGACCGTTCGAACAGCGTCGAGCCGAGCTGGTCGATGATGCCGATCTCGTTCATGACGCGGAAGGCAAGCGGGTCGGGCATCAGGCTCCAATCAGTCGGCTCGCCAGCGGCCAACGCGGTGTTTTTGTCACCACGCTACCATAGCCGAGCCGCGCCAGCATTTGAATGCGCGTGCCCGGTGGTGCGTTCAAGGTCGCGTGCACCTCCGCGAATGATTTCGCCATTTCCGGGAATTCCTGCAAGGCCTGGCTTACGGGATGAAATCCGAGGCCAAGCCGTGCAGCCTCGAGATTCATTCGAACGAAGGCGCGGCCGGCCGCCAACTGATCGATTCGCAAATTCCCTGGGGTCGTGACCCAGGCATAACCCATGCTGCTCGCCATGATCGGCCGGTAGCGATCCGCACTGGCGCTGTAGGCGATCGTGCCGGGGCGGGCGAGTTGTTCGCGCGACAATTGTCCCACAAGGGCGAGGGCTTCCAAAAATGGTCCGCCAATTGAAATTCCGTCTGGATTGCTATCGATCTCGTTTCTGCCGATGCGCATGAGGTCGACGCTTTCCTGCCAGGTTCGCTGGGTCGTGAATTCAATATTCCATGCGTCCCAGGTGTGGCTACGCAAGCGCTGCACCAGGGCCGCATCGACGGAGGCTCCGATCTCCGCTTGCGGCGAGCGATGCGCCGTGAGCGCATCAAGCACGCTTTTTTCAACCGGGCGCGCGGTGTCGAACGGCGTCTTGTTCGAACGCCGGTTCGGGATGGCGGCAAACAGCGGATCCTTTGTCGCCGTGCCCGACGCTGCGAAGCGCAGGCTTGCGATCGGGCGGCGGTCGAGCCGGTCGGCCGAAAACCCTTCGGGAAACGGCGTGATCTCCATGTCGACGCCGCGCTCGGCCGCCGCGATGCGTGCGATTTCCAGGAAGCATCCAAACCCGATGAGGATCTGCCGGTCGAACGGATCGGTCTGCGGCAGGCGCCGGTCGAGGTCGCAAAAGATCACGGCCCGATCCTGGCCTTCGAGCTGGATCAGCCATGGCTGACGGTTATGCGGATTGGGCGCGAGGATGGCATGGCGGAACGCGTCGAGCCTGACATCGGCAGGGGGCGCGCCATCGAGCTGCTCCCACGGTAACAAAGCCCGGTTGGGCGTGCGGGTTGCGGCAAAGACGCCGCCGGCGCCAACCAGCGTCAAACCCGTGCCGCCAGCGGCTTTGATGAAAGTGCGCCGTGACATGGCCATATCGCCCTCCATTGGTATGATATCTAACTATATAGTTCGATATCATACCAAGTCAAGCGGGTCATCCTGTGCGTGGATCGGGGCCGGACCGTCCGCCATGGGCCGGGATTCCCCAGTGCGGTCCACCCCATTTTTGCAGTGCACCACTCATGGATGTGCGCGGTTTCCGGGCGGGGCGGGCCGGCGGGATTTCAGGGAGCGGTGCCCCCGCTCATTCACCACGAGCTTGGGCGGGGATAGCCTGGATATCGCCGGTGTGTATGATGCCCCGCAACCTCTGGTCTGGTATCGGGCGAGGGTAGACTTGCCGTCCAGGAACGACCGGCCTTCGCGGGGACGATGAACGCACAGATTAGCGAAACTGCTGTCCCTGCCAACGGGGAGCGTCATCGGTTGACGGTCCTCGTCTCTGATTTGGCAGGGTCTACCGCGCTGGGAAGGAAGATGGAGTCGGAGCACTTCTCCGAACTCCTGACGAAACTGCGCACGATCTGGCATCAAGCGGCGCTCAAACACGGCGGCCGCGTCATCCGAACGCAGGGCGACGGAGCTCTCGCCGTCTTCGGCTACCCCCATTTGGGGGAGGACGACGGTCGGCGTGCCGCAGAGGCCGCCCTCGATATCCATGAGTGGGTCGGGCAGGTGCGTCACGACGGCCTGCCGCCGGCGCTGCTGCCGCTGCGCATGCGCTCGGGCATCCATGCCGGCATCTTGCTGTTGTCGGCAGGCGATATCGAACGCGGCCGGCTGGATCTGATCGGCGACGTCGTCAATACGGCGGCCCACCTGGCGCAGTATGCCGCCCCCGGCCAAATTCTCGCCAGTCTCGACGCACTGGGACCGCATGCCAATTTCTTCGAACTGGGCGAGCGCGCCGGCGATGCCGGTCCGCGGCTCGAGCTGCCGCCGGCGCGCGCCGTGCTCGGTCGCGGCCAGGCGACCAGGCGCTTTGATGCCACCGCGCGCCGCGGCTTGACGCCCTTCATCGGCCGCGGCGGGATCGTGGCCTCGCTGACGGGCTTTCTGGAACTGGCGCCGTCCGCGACGCCACGCTGCGCCCTTGTCGTTGGCGGCCCCGGCCTCGGCAAGACGCGGCTGCTGGAGGAGGTGCTGCAGCAGCGCGACGGTGGCGTGTTCAGGCTGCTGCGGGGGAGCTGCGAGAGTTATATCGGTGCCGAGGTGTTGCAGCCGTTCCTCCAGATGCTGCGCGCCTTCTTTGGAATCCAGGCGGAGACGCCGAAGGCCGACGCGGCAAACGCCGCCCGCGCCGCGCTGGAGCCGTGGCTCGGCGACCTCGGCCCCCGCGCCGATTCGATTCTCGGGCTTGATCGCGTCCGACACCGACCCACGCGGTCGTCGCATCACCACCGATGGCGTGGTCGGCGACCTCCTGGCTTTTTTTGCGGCCTTGTCCGCCAGGGCGCCGCTGCTGCTTGTCATCGACGACTGGCAATGGGCCGACGATGCCAGCCGGCAGTTGCTGGATGCGCTGCTCCAGGTGCCCGGCGGGCCGCGCGTGATGCTGGCCAGCCGGCCGCGCGACGATGGCACCGAGTGGATCTCCGGCGCGCCGCATTTGTTGCTCGATCCGTTTCAGGGAATGGAAACCGACCTTGCCGTGCGCCGCTGGTTGCCGCATGCCGATCCGTTTCTGGTGGCGCGCATTCACCGCTATGCCGGCGGCGTGCCGTTGTTCATCGAAGAGCTTTGCCATTCGGCTTCCGCCAACAACCTTTCGGAAGCGATCGAAGGTACCGGCAAGAAAGGTTGGGTGGGCACGCTGATGGCTTCGCGGCTGGCGCGGCTGCCGAAGGAGCAGGCGGAGGTGGTGCGTTCCGCGGCGGTGGTCGGCAATCTGGTGCCGAACGGGTTGTTGATTTCGGCCCATGGCAGCGCGCCGGATCAGGCGACATTGCAGGCACTGGCGGACGCCGATTTCCTCTATGCGGATGCTGCGGCGGGCGGATTGCGGTTCAAGCACGGCATCACGCGCGACGCGGTCTATGATTCCATCGGCCTGAACGAACGCAAGGCCTTGCACCAGCGCGTCGAGGCCGCGCTGCTGGCGCGGTCCGAACTGACGGACCGCGAAGACACGCTCGAAGCGCTGGCCTATCATTCGCGCGGCGCAGGCCATTGGCAGAGTGCCGCGCATTATGCGGAGCGGGCCGGCGACAAGGCGATGGCCGCGTTTGCGCTCGACCGTGCGCGCGACCAATACCAGATCGCGATGGAATCGCTGCACGGCGGGCACGAGGAGCAGGTGCGCTGGTGTCTGCTCGCCAACAAGCTCGGCATGGCCTGCATATTCGATCCGCTTTCACTCAGCAACGACGTCACCGTGTTCGAACGCGCGGTCGAACTTGCGGCCACGTTGGGAGATGCGAGCGCGCTGGCGCGCGCGCAATACTGGCTCGGATACATGTGCTACGGCTTCGGACGTTTCCGGGAGGGCGTGAAGCATGCCCGACAAGCCCTGGCTGTCGCGCGCGAGGCCGGCGAACATCGCCTGGCCGCCCAGATCGAGGCCGCACTGGGGCAAATTCTCGCCGCGAGCTGCCAATACGACGAAGCGATCGCCTTGATGGACGCCGCAGTCTCCGCCAAGCAACAGCGCAGCCGCCCGAACGGCGGCATCGCGATCGGCTCGGCCTATGCGTTGTCGTGCAAGGGCAGCGTGCTGGCCGACCGTGGCGATTTCGAGGGCGCGCATGCCTGTTTCGACGAGGCGATGGATCTGCTCCAGGGATCGACGCACCCGGTCGCCAGTTCGATACGCAACTGGATGTCGGTCTCGATGATCTGGCAGGGCCGGTGGCAGGAGGCCGAGCGCCTCGCGACCGAGGGCGCGCGCGTCGCCGAGAACATGCGTAGCCTGATGATACTGGCGGATTGCCGTGCTGCGGCGGGATTTGCGCGATGGGCGGCAAATGGCGACATGTCCGGGCTGCAGCAATTGCGCGACGCGCTGCAATGGATGGAAAGTCGAAACTTCCAGTTCTACACATCGGTGCAGTACGCCTGGCTGGTCGAGGCCGCCGCGGCCGAGGGCGATTTCGAAACCGTACGGCACTACGCCGCCCATGTGCTGCGTCGCGCGCGCGAGGGCGAACGGCTGGGAGAAGCTGCGGCATGCCGCGCTTTGGCGAAGGCGGCTTTCATCCGCAACGATCCGGCCACCAGCGCCCGCTGGCTGCGGCGCGCGGAGACTTCGGCGACGCTGCGCGGTTCGCTTCGTGACGCCGCGCTGAACCAGGTCGCACGCGCCGAACTTGCCTCCCGGCAGGGCGACGCCGAGGCGGCGAACCGCACGATGACGGAAGCGGCCGCAAAACTGCAGACGCTCGGCATGCACTGGCACGCGGCACGGGCGACCCGCACGCTGGAAGGCGGCGTGTGATCTAGCCGATGCCGAGACTGTGCAACTTTGCCGCAATCACGTCGGCAAGCCGGTCGAAGCCGTCGTCATTGGGGTGCAGTTCGTTGCGCCAGTCGGTCTGGTAGTTCTCCGGGGCGCCGTAGTGTGCGGCCAGTGTCCCCGTCAGGTTGACGTGATAGATTTTGCGGGCGGGGTCGGCAAATGTTGCCGCCACCGTGTTGAGGCGATCGATCAGCCGCTTCATGACGCTCCGCCCCACGGCCAGGCCGGCGGTAGTGCGGGTATCAATGCCGCACCGGATAAAGATCGGCTGAAGCCACGGTCCGGATATGCCCGGGATGGAGCTGCCATCGGGAATCGGATGGTCATAGGCGTGAATGATGATCGGGATGTTGGTCGTTTGCCGTACATTGTCGATGATTTTCTTGTAGTAGCCCGCAAGTTCAATATCGATGAATTTGTGAACCTCATCCTCCTTCAGCGGTTCTGGCCCCGGTTGCAACATTCTGGCCAACGCGGGCGGATCTTGCGTTGTCTCGTCTTGATGATGGACGTCGTTGCCGCCGCCGCCCAGCAGCAGTGCCTTGGGTGGATTAGCGCCCGGATTCTTGAGATATTTGGTTACGGCTTCCAAATTGGAGTCGTTGGCCATCTCCGCCAGCGTCCTGCCGCCGCTGGAAAACGATCTAACCTTGTAGTTCCGGAGCCCGTCCACCAGGTCATGCCAAAAAATGTAGACCCAGAGCCAGGAATCGCCGATCGCAGCCAGCTGCGTCGTCGTCGCGCTCCGCAGCAAGTTTGCATCGCGAATCTGGAACGCGTGCGCGTCTGTTGTCAGGGCGCCAGGCAGTCGATCGAGCGTCAACACGTCGATCTTGGGGGGCGAAAGAGCGATGACGCGATCCAGGGGCGCACCCACCGGGGACGGTACGCGCCCATCGAGCGACAGTGTCAGCGGTCCCGGTCCGACACGAAGGCGCAGCGGTGACTCGACCAGCGCGCTGAAGAAGCCGATCATCACCGCAATGGCAGGGTCCGCGCCGGGGCAGGCGTGGGTCGGATGCGACGCCATCCTGCGGTTGCCGCCGAACGCGTGGTAAAGGTCACGGCACCCTCGCTCGAGATTTTGCTGCGTGGCGGAGACCGCGCCGGCAACAATGATATCGCCCGGGCTGACATCGATTTGATGCGGACCGGCGCCGAGGGTGTGCGAAACGACAGCCGTGCGCCATATCAGCTCCGGCACCGCGCGCAATTGCATGGCCGGAATGAAGTCACCGCCGAGGCGGTTGAGGGCGTCGGTGTAATCGGTTGCTTTGGAATCCGCATAGCGTGCGCGTAGCGACCACAAGGTGCCGTCCCTGAGCCACTCGTTCAAAATACGCCGCAGGTTTCCCTCGACAGTCGGAATGAACCCCATCATGGCGCCGGCGATGGTCCGCGCGGCGAATCCGATGTCGGCCTTGCCCTGTGGCGAGTTAAGCACCGCGCGAGTGACAGGCGCGGTGATCGTTGGGCCGAACTGGGTCAGGAACTTGATCATGGCGTCGCGCACGGCAACGCCGTGCCTGGCGCCGAACAACTCCACCTCCGGCCCGGGATGCGGCTGGAAGATATAGCGCGAGGGCGAAAGGAAATGGCCCGGATAGTTCGGCGGGTCCTCCTGCTTCCAGTCCCAGCGATAGCCGGCGCGGTTGAAATAGCTGCCGTCCGGCGACAACCCGAACCATTCTTCGCAGAAGTCGGCGAGCAATGGGTCGAGCAGCTCGCGCACGTCAAGCGTCAGGTCCCATTGCGTCTCGCGATCTTCCTTCGCGTCATGGATCGCCTGGTCGACGAGCTTCTGCAACGCGACGCGGGTCGATTCCCGCGCCTGCTCGAAGGAGTAGTGCGGTTCGAGCGCCATGATGGCCCGATTGCTGACCTCGGACTCGCGCTCGTAGGGGCGGCCTTCCTGGTCCGGATCGAGTCCAAGATAAAGCACGCCGAACGATCGGCGCATGCGCGGCAGATAGCCCGTGATCGAGAGGCGGCGCTGCGGATCGGCGAACACCTCATGGACCATGTCGCGATCCGCCACGAGGATGCCGTATGGCGTGCGCAATACGCCGCCGTGATGGTCGCGAATGGCCGCCCAGATCGACGCGTTGGTGAAGTCGGTCGCGGCGTCGGGGTCTTCAAGCGCAGTTTTCCAGGCCTCGACGGCCTCGGCCTGACTGAGTCGGTGTTCGAGTTCGCGCAGCCGCACGATCATCTTCTCGCCGTTCTCGGCACTCCAGGCTATCGGGCATCTCTTGCCCTGCGCCGCGGCGCGTGCCTGGAGACCCGCCAGTGCCGCCTTCGACGGCGCGAACAAATAGGCTCCCCATTCCAGGCGCACGTAGGGATGCGGCTCGTCGTGAAGCTTGTCGGAGCCGTCGAGCTCCATCCGGATCGTTGTCCCCTGATCCTCGAAGCGGAAGTGTCGCAACCGGCCGGGTTCGGCGATGCCGGAGAGCGGGTCGCTCTGGCCGGAATAGGAGGCTGAACTGTTGCCGCCGTTCAGCCAGCGCTGCACCACTTCGAACTGTTCGCCGAGGCTGGAATTGTAGGCCATGAATATCAGGCCACGCTCTTGCTCGAAGCTTTCTTGCCGCTTCTGCGGGTCGGCTTCTTGGCGATTGAGCGGCGCGCCGTACGACATGCCCCGGCGAACGATCCGTGGAGGCCGGCTTCCCTTGGCGGGATCGGTCCGCGGGTTGGCACGACGAATGTGCGCGTGGAACGGACACACCGCGCCATGCGGGTCATTGACGAAATTGAAGTCGTTGGAATGGGGCTCTGCATCCGCCAGCGGTTCGCCGGGTGTGTCGCTGTCGCCGGGCCATCGGCCCATCATCTTTGCCTTCAGCTCGATCCTGGTCATCGGATGGCCGGCGGCCGTCGTTTGCGTGACCGCATTGTCCAGAGACTTGTCCAATACGGCAACGTCCTGCCGCAACTTGCGGATCACCAGGAAGCTGCCGTCCTGCAACAGGGCTTGCACGCGTGCCGGCGTGCCGGCGAGCGGGCTTTCCTTGTCGGCGAGGTTTGGATAGCCGCAAAGCAGCTCGCCCAGATGAATCTGGTTCGGGAAGATATCGCCTGCCTTGACTCTTGCTCAGTACCGGGTCCGAATTGCTGTCGACAAATCCAAAATGCTCCTCGAAGTCTCCCTTCAAATTGCGTTGTCGCTGCATCCATTGCAGCGACAACGGCTTGATGTCGGAATGGGTGGCGACCAGCGCTTGCATCACGGCCATCAGTTGGTCCCGGGGTGCCACCGCCGGATCCGGGCCCGGAGCCTTGAGGCGGACCTGAACCACGGCATGGACCGCGCTGAGGTCGATGCGCGGGGAGGGGTCGTCTTGGCCGATGTCACGCGCGTTGACGCCGTCGCGCCAGTTCGCGGCCGGCAATCGCCAGCGCCGCGGGTGATTGATCCGCAAATCGCCCAGCAGGCCGGCGCGACGTTCCATACCCTGTATGAATTCGTCGGGAAGTTCGCGCATTTCGTCGTCGGACAGGCCGGCTGCGCGCAGGCCTTCCGCCGTGAAGGCGATGTTGGTCGCAATCCCATCCGATCCCGGGCGGATTGCTCTGCCAGGTAACGGAAAGGGAATTCAGGAGGGCGGCTAGTCCTTCCGGTGATGCGAATTGCAGCAGCAACAGGCAGCCGTGATCGAAATCCGGATAACTCTGCAGAATCCCGCCCTGGACGTTGGCGGGATCCTGCAATGGAGGGTCTTTGGGCAGGCTCACCGGCAGCCCGGTTCTGACTTCAGGCTCATCCGGGGCTCGCAGGATCCAGCGCATCGCCTCCGGGAAGCGGTCGAGCGCCCGCCTCAGGCCCTGGCTGTAGGTGGATCCATCGTGCAGCATGCGATTGAATTCCGGCAGCAACTCATGGGCCGCGCGATGCAGGATGATGCCGTCATGGGTGTTCGGCGGATAGACGTCCGCCAGACGATAGAGCCCGACGACACTGCGAACGCCCTGGCGGAACGCTGGCCTGCCTGCCTCTTCGATCCGTATCGGCATGCTGAATCCGGCATTGCTGGGATCGATGCCATACAAGCCGTCGTCGCTCGCGAAGATGGACTGTTCGGCGATCTCCTCCGTCGTCGGAATCCTGATCTCCGTCACGCGCGACTCGGCCAGATCGCCCGCTTTGCGGCGATAGACCCGCTCTTCCATCTTCAAATAGCGGGTATCGTCGACAGTCAGGCCCGGCACGGCATAGAGGAAGGAAGCTTCGCTCTGCGCCTGCTTGAGCCAGACACCCCATTTCTCGTAGCTGTTCTCGTAACCGATGACGTAGCCCTCGGTGTTGCAGAAAACCACGTCGAGCAGTCGCGCGACCTTTTGCCAGATGATGCGCACATAGGATTCCCACGCACCGTCAAACGTTACCGTCAACAGCAGTTTGTCCTCGTTTTCGTATTCGAGAACGGCAATGCCGACAGAATGAATGCAGCCGACGCGCTCGACAGCGTCCGACAGGATGCGGGCGAGTTCGTATTCGAATCCACCGGTACGGCCGGCGTGCAGGGTGCGCAGCACCCGTTTGACACGGGTCTTGTACGTCACCGCATCCAATGAGGGGACGAACCCCTTCTTGATCGATGCCAGCACCCGGAAGTCCGACGTGCCAGCCATACTGCCGGTCTTGATCGACAAATCGCGACGCATTGATGGAGCCCCCCGCAAACAGCCAGCACCGGTTGTATTATTCAGAAGATGCGACTGCGTGACTGTCGCTGCTTCTGTTCCCGGATTGTGTGAACCAGTTCACAAGTGGAACTGATTCCTTTGGGGTCTCAAAATTCATCCGATTAAGAAGGGGGACTTCTGCGCAACCGGCTTGGGGTCCGCACTCAATCTACTGAAAGTGCACCCGGTAATCCGTGCGGCCGCTTCCTGTGCAGGTGAATCCGATCAGGCCTCGGACGCGCCGGGGCCGCGAGACATGGAGGTCAATTCCCTGGATGGAGCGCTTTGGCGGGTTCACGCCAAATAACTGGCTGGGGAACTAGGATTCGAACCTAGACAAACAAAGTCAGAGTTTGTTGTGCTACCGTTACACCATTCCCCAATAATTACCCAATGATATCAACATCTTAGTCGGTCGGCTGGGCAATCAGGCGTGGCCGGATCGGCTGAATCCGGCGAACTGGCGCCCTTCTACTCGCTACCTTGCGCCCTTGGCAAGCGCGCGGGGATGGCGTTGTTGCAAGGGGGGCCGGCAAATCCGGGTCATTTGCGGCCAATCGCGCCGCGGTCAGGGCGAAGCGCGCATGAGCCGTTCTTTCGAAGAGCTGGATTTCCGCCCGACGCCGATGGGCGTGCTCACCCTGCGGCGCCGGCGGCGGCCGATGTCCGACATCGATGTCTACGAGATCAAGCTCGGCGACGAGTTTTTGATGTCGAGCCAGTTCACGGATGCCGAGGTCGAACTGGCGCGGCTTGGGCTGGCGGCGCTCGAACGCACCGATCTCGACGTGGTGGTCGGCGGCCTCGGGCTCGGCTACACCGCGCGCGCGGCGCTCGACGACGCGCGGCGTGCGATCCCTGGTCGTGGTCGATGCGCTGCCCGAGGTGATCGAATGGCACGAGCAGGGCTTGCTGCCGCTGGGAAAGGAACTGACCGGCGATCCGCGCTGCCGCCTCGTCCATGGCGACTTCTTTGCGATGTCGGCCTCGGCCGAAGGGTTCGATGTAAATTCACGCGCTCGCCAGTTCGATGCTGTGCTGCTGGACGTCGATCATTCGCCGCGCAAATTGCTGCATCCGCGCCATGCTGCGCTTTACGAGCGGCAGGGGATCGCACAGCTCGCCGGCCATCTGCGTCCCGGCGGCGTTTTCGCGCTGTGGTCGAACGATCCGCCGGATGATGCGTTCGAGCGCGTGCTGGCTGAAATCTTTGCAACGCAAAAATCCCATGTCGTGACCTTCGACAATCTGCGCGGCGACCACGACGCCAGCAACACCGTCTACGTGGCTGTGAAAGCCGATTAGCCTGTCCCGGCCGCCTAAGCGCCCTAACTTGCCGATACCGACCGGTCATGCGATGCTGACGCGCTAATAAATAAGAGAAGCGCCGGGCCGTGATGCCCCGACGTATCCAGGGCTGAGAAAAAGCCCGGCAGGGTGGGACCTCCAGGAGATTTTCAAAATGCAATTCAGACATATCGTAGGGCTGCTTTCCGCTGCCGCAATGTCGGCTCTGTTGGCGGGCGGCGCATCCGCCCAAAACACCGTCAAGATCGGCGCGATCTATCCCTTGAGCGGCAACGCGGCCTCGACCGGCGTGCACACCAAGGCGGCGTTCGAGGTCGCCGTCGAGATCATCAACAACGGCAATCCGGCGCTCGGCAATCTGCCGGTGACCAAGAATGCCGGCCTCAAGGGCCTCGGCGGCGCCAAGGTCGAAGTGGTCTTCGCCGACAATCAGGGCAGTCCCGCGGTCGGACAAAACCAGGCGCTGCGCCTGATCACCGAAGAGAAGGTGGTCGCGCTCTCCGGCTCCTATCAGTCCGGCGTGACGCTGACGACAAGCGCGATCTCGGAAAAATACGGCATCCCGTTTTTGAACGGCGAGTTGGTCGCGGCCAATCTCACCGAGCGCGGTTTCAAATGGTTCTTCCGGACCACGCCGGTGGCCGGCGACTTTGCCAAAATCTATCTCGACTTCCTCAAGGACATGAAGACATCAGGGCAAAAGGTCGACAACATCGCGCTGGTGCATGAGAACACCGAATACGGAACGTCGGTCGCCAACGTCATCACCGGCCTGTTCAAGGAGAATGGCCTCGCCATCGCCCAGGACATCGCGTATTCGGCCAACACCACCGACGTGCAGAGCCAGGTGCTGCAGCTCAAGGACAAGAAGCCCGACGTCGTGATCATGATCAGCTACACGTCGGATGCGATCCTCTACGCCAAGACGTTCCAGGCGCTGGACTACAAGCCGCCGATGCTGATCGCCGACAATGCCGGCTTCTCCGATCCCTCGACGCTGAAGGCGGTGGGCAAGTCGATCCAGGGCATCTTCAACCGTTCGTCGTTTGCGATCGGACCTCCGGGATCGCCGACCTATGTGATCAACGAGCTCTACAAGAAGAAGAGCGGCGGCGACGACATGGACGACACCGTGGCCCGCCAGATGCAAGGCTTCTTCGTGTTGATCGACGCGATCGACCGCGCCGGTTCGACCGAGCCCGCAAAAATCCAGGCGGCGTTGAAGGCGACCGACCTCAAGCCCGATCAGCTGATCATGGGCTACAAGGGCGTCAAGTTCGACGACAAGGGCCAGAACATCCTGGCCGCCGGCCTCGTGATTCAGTTGGACGGCGAAAACTACGTTCCGGTCTGGCCCAAGGCCCAGGCCAAGACCGCGCCGGTATTTCCCTATAAGGGCTGGTAACAATCCGAAGGGCGGGGCATCAGTCCCGCCCTTTTTCTTTCATCGTCACGTCAACGCCGACGTCCAACCTTAAGCCGCTGACATGTCCTCCATCCTCGTTCAGGTGATCGTCGGCGGCCTGTTGCTGGGCGCGGTCTACGCGCTGTTTTCGTCCGGCCTCACGCTGATCTGGGGCATGATGAACATCGTCAATTTCGCCCATGGCGATTTCGTCATGCTCGGCATGTATGTGGCGTTCGTGGTCTGGACGCTGCTCGGCGTCGGACCCTTCGTCGGCGCGCCGGTCGCAGCCCTGGTGCTGGCGACGCTCGGGGTCATCGTCTATTTCGGGCTGATCCGCAGCGTCATGAAAGGCCCGATGCTGGCCCAGATTCTCGGCACGTTCGGCTTGGCATTGTTGCTGCGCTATTCGGTGTTCTGGGGCTTTGGCGCCAATTTTCTCACTTTGCCGAGCGATCTCGTCGGCGGCACCTATGATGTGTTCGGCATCAAGCTTCAGGCCTCGCGGCTTCTGGCCGGCATCGTCGCGTTGCTGGTGACGCTCGGGCTGCACGTGCTGCTGACGCGAACATCGCTGGGTTCGAAGATGCTGGCCGTAGCCGAGGATTCCACGGCGGCACAATTGATGGGAATCCGGCCGGACAGCATGCAGGCGATCGCCTGGGCGATCGCGGCCGGCGCCACGGGGCTGGCGGGTGCGCTGATCGCGACCTTCTTCTATATCTCGCCGACGGTTGGCGAGACGCTTGGCATCGTCGCCTTCGTGACCGTGTCGCTCGGCGGGTTCGGCAGCGTGCCGGGTGCGCTGGTCGCAGGTCTTCTGATTGGCGTCATCGAGTTGCTGTCCGCCTATCTGATCGGCGCGGTCTACAAGGACATCGTGGTCTATTCGCTGTTCCTGTGTTTTCTCTGGTTCCGGCCGCAAGGCCTGATGGGCAAGATGTGATGCGGCGTTTCATCTGGCCCATTGTCGCGCTCGCGCTGGTCATCCTCTATCCGCTGGTGTTCTCGACGCCGTTCCAGCAGCGGCTCGGCGCGCTGATCCTGCTCTATGCGATCGCAGCCTCGGCCTGGAACATCATCGGCGGCTATGCCGGGCAGGTATCGGTCGGCCACGTCGTGTTCTTCGGTTGCGGCGCCTATGCCGCGATGGGCGCATATTCGCATTTCGCGCTGCCGCCGCTGGCCGGAATTCCCGTCGGCATCGCTGCCAGCGTATTGATCGCGGCCGTGATCGGCGTGCCGACGCTGCGGCTGTCGGGGCATTATTTCAGCATGGCGACGATCGCGGTCGCCGAACTGGCGCGGCTGATCGTGACCAATGTCGATTATCTCGGCGCCGCTGTCGGCCTCAGCGGACCGACCGTGCCGCGCACCATGCTCGATCTCTCCTTCATCTCGGCGCTGCCATATTACTATCTGTTCCTGACGGTCCTGATGATCACACTCGGGATCACCTGGTGGATGACCAACAGCCGGATGGGATTTTATCTGCGCGCGATCAAGGATTCCGAACGCGCCGCGCGTTCGCTCGGTGCGCCCGCCAGCCGCACCAAGCTCTATGCGTTCATGCTCAGTGCCGGGCTCACCAGCGTCGCCGGCGCGCTCTATGCGATGATGTTCGGCTTTGTCGATCCTGAAATCCGGCCTCGGCATCCTGATCTCGGTGAAGATACTGATCATGGCGGCCCTTGGCGGCGCCGGCCTGCTGTTCGGGCCGCTGGTGGGTGCCGCGATCCTGGTGCCGCTGGAGGAAATTTCCAATAATCTCCTGGGCGGCAAGGGGGCAGGGCTCACCTTTGTGGTCTACGGCGCCATCATCGTGCTGATCGCGCGCTTCCAGCCGGGCGGCATTCTCACGCTGATCAAGCGGATCTCGTCCATCAGCGACCGGGCCGCCAGGAAAGCGATCGTGGAAGGAGCCCGTGATGCTCCTTGAAGCGCGCGAGATTACAAAAGCCTTCGGCAGCTTCAAGGCAGTCGACGCTGCCAGCGTCACGCTGGAGCAGGGCGACATCCTCGGTCTGATCGGTCCGAATGGCGCCGGCAAATCGACGCTCTTCAACTGCCTGACCGGCGATCTCGCATCGACATCGGGCAAAGTGCTGTTCGAAGGCCATGACATCACCACCATGACGCCGGAGGCGCGGGCGCATCTCGGTCTCGCGCGCACCTTCCAGGTGCCGCAAACTTTTGAAGGCATGACGGTGCTGGAGAACGTGATGATCGGCGCCTTCCTGCGCACCCCGCACCGCGCCGAAGCCGAAACCAAGGCCCGTGCCGTGCTGGAACGCGTCGGCATGACCCGGTTGGCGAATGCGCCGGCGCGCTCGCTCGGCACCCCCGGCCGCAAGCGGCTGGAGATCGCGCGCGCGCTCGCGACCGAACCAAAGGTGTTGCTGCTCGATGAAGCCATGGCTGGGCTGACCCAGCGCGAGGTGCAGCTCGCGATCGATCTCGTGCGCGACATCCACCGCTCCGGCATTACGCTCGTCATCGTCGAGCACATCATGGAAGTCATCATGTCGCTGGCGACCCGCGTCGTGGTGTTTCACCAAGGCAAGGAAATCGCCCGCGGCAGTCCGCGCGAAGTCACCGCCAATCCAGCCGTGATCGCCGCCTATCTCGGCACCCGCGCCGCCAAGGCGGCCGCCGGCCATACCCCGATCGAGCTGATGGGCGGGCCGGTGACATGAGCGGGCTGCTGCTGCGGATCGAGCATCTCGAAGTCCGTTACGGCGATCTGATCGGCGTCTCCGACGTTTCGCTCGAGGTGCCCCAGGGCAGCGTGGTCGCGCTGCTCGGCTCCAATGGCGGCGGCAAGACCACCGTGCTCAACGCCATTGCCGGCCTGATTCCGGTGCATTCCGGATCGATCGCCTTTAACGGCGAGGAGATCGGCGGCCAGAGCGCGTTTGCGATCGTGCGCAAGGGGCTGGCGCTGTCGCCGGAGGGCTGGCGGCTGTTCGTGCAGCAGAGCGTCGAGAACAATCTGCTGCTCGGCGCCACGCCGCTGCGCGACAAGGCGCGCGCGGCTGCGCTGCTGGAACGCGTCTACGCGATCTTTCCAAAATTGAAGGAGCGGCGCGCCCAGCGCGCCGGCACCATGTCCGGCGGCGAGCGGCAGATGCTGGCGGTCGGCCGTGCCTTGATGAGCGACCCGAAACTGTTGATGCTGGACGAGCCGTCGCTCGGCCTCGCGCCAACCGTCGTGGAGTCCATGTACGAGACGTTTGGCCGGCTGCACCGCGAAGGGCTGACCATCCTGCTGGCCGAGCAGTCGATCGAACTGGCGCTGGAGGTCTCGGATTTCGCCACCGTCTTGCAGGTCGGCAAAAGCGTGCTGTCCGGCACCGCTGCGTCGCTGGCGCAGGATCCGCAGGTGCAGAAGGCCTATCTCGGCGGGTGATTTTGCCGTCATTCCGGGGCTCGCGCGCGGACGCTGCGCCACATTGTCCAAAACTGCGAGCACTGCGACTAAAATCTTCATCAACTTATTCCGTTGCAATCACCGAACGATCCAGTGGGCCGTGGCGCGTTTCGCGGCCGACAGGATTGTCCCATGGGACAATGCCGCAGAGGACAACTTACAAAGGCGGAACGTTCGCAGTAGCAATTAGCCGTGGCCGCAACCAGAGGAGCCGGCACGTGCCCATCAGCCAAGAACGCTTACTGGAAATTGAGCGCGAACTTGCGGTCATTGTCCGCGAACTTGATCGTTTCGAAAAGACGCGACCCAAAAAGCCGGAGCAAGCGGTTCAGTTTCCGTGGGCACCGCCGCTCCTGCTCGATCTTGAAAAGTAGGCAGCGCGGCGGGTTTAGCGCTCGGTAAAGAAGCGACGCCGCCGTCGCTCGGAAATTTGACGCAGATCAATTTGCGAGCGGTGGAGGTTGGATGACGTCGGCCTTTCGGGTTTGTCTCGGGGGCGACAAACGGCAAATGAAGCGACACGACGTGCGTGTGTGGATTTCCGCGGCGTGGTTTGTGCAATGGCGAGACCGCTACTTGATCTTCTCGTAAGCCGCAGCGAAATCGGTAAGCGGCATCGGAATCGAGATGACCTCCTTCGCCAAATTCTGGAATGACACCTTCAGCTGTTTGCCGGATTTCATCGCTGCCAGCATGTCGGCTGCGATCGGGGTATTGGCGTAGCAGCCGCGCTGCTCGCAGGTCTGAATCTGGAGATCGGCGGTCTTGCCGTCGTCGACCTGCAATTTGGCGCCGGCCGGCAAATTGAGGCCGAGCGGCAACTGGATCACGGCGAGGGGGTTGCGGGTGTCGCTGGCGACGCGGATGTTGATCAGTACGATCAGCTGGCCGGTCTTGGTCAGCACCGCGGTCTGCTCGATCGCGCATTCGAGCGGCGCGCCGCGGCTTAAGCTGGTGCACCGTGCGACCCAGCCGGGCGCGGCGGGGGTTGCTTCGGCTTGAGGGGTCGTGCTCGGCGTTGGTGTCGGGGAAGGCGCTGCCTGCGCCGGCGGCGGGGACTTTGCCTTGGGGGCCTGCTGCGCCTGGCTGAAGCCGGACGATGCAAGCGTGACGATCAGGGCGAACGCAAGTGCGGTGGAAATTCTCACTGAACCGGCTCCGGAAAATGTCGCTATCGGATGTGCCGTTGGGCTCGCAAAGTCAAGGCACTTGCAAAGTCAAGTCACTCGGCCGCCTGCTTGACCGGGCCGGACTGCTCCGACCCTGCTTCGTCGTCTGCGCTTGCCGAGCGTCCCCAGCGCGCGAACGCGTTGGAGAGGCGGTCGAGATAGAGATACACCACCGGCGTCGTGAACAGCGTCAGCGCCTGGCTGACGATCAGGCCGCCGACCATGGCATAGCCGAGCGGCTGGCGGATCTCCGAGCCGGTGCCGGTGCCGAGCATCAGGGGCACGCCGCCCAGCATCGCCGCCATCGTCGTCATCATGATCGGGCGGAAGCGCAACAGCGCCGCCTGGCGGATCGCAGCCTCCGGCGCCAGCCCGCCGCGTTCGGCCGAGATCGCAAAATCGACCATCATGATGCCGTTCTTCTTCACGATGCCGATCAGGAGGATGATGCCGATCAGCGCGATCAGGCTGAAGTCGAAGCCGAAGAACATCAGGATCGCCAGCGCGCCGACGCCGGCCGAGGGCAGGGTGGACAGAATCGTGATCGGGTGGATGTAGCTTTCGTAGAGAATGCCGAGGATCAGATAGACGACCACGAGTGCGGCGAGGATCAGCAGCGGCACGGTGCCGAGCGATTGCTGGAACGCCTGCGCCGTGCCCTGGAAACTCGAATTCAGCGTCGAGGGCGCGCCGAGCTCGACCATCGCCTTCTGCACGGCATCGGTCGCCTGGCCCAGCGCCACGCCCTGGCCGAGGTTGAAGCTGATGGTGATCGCGGGGAATTGGCCCTGGTGGCTGATCGACAGCGGCCGTACCGGCACGCTGGTCCAGGTCGCAAAGGTCGACAGCGGCACCTGGTCGCCGGTGGTCGGCGACTTCACGTAGATCTTGTTCAAGGTGTCGAGGTTGCCCTGCAGTTCGGGCAGCACCTCGAGGATCACGTGGTAGCTGTTGAGCTGCGTAAAATACTGCGTCACCTGGCGCTGGCCGAAGGCGTCGTACAGCGTGTCGTCGATCAGCTGCGGCTGGATGCCGTAGCGTGAGGCGGTGTCGCGGTTGATCTTCAGCTCCAGCGTGGTGCCTTTGGTCTGCTGGTCGGTCGCGACGTCGCGCAGTTCCGGCAGCGTCTGCATCTTCGCCAGGATCTTCGGCGCCCATTCGTTCAGCTCGCCAAGGTCGGCGTCCTGCAGCGTGAATTCGAACTGGGTGCGGGTCGGCCGGCCGCCGAGCCGCACGTCCTGTGCCGCCTGCATGAACAGCCGGGCGCCCTCGACCTTCTCGAGCTGGGGACGCAGCCGGGCAATGATCTGCTGGGCGGTCGCCTTGCGCTCGTTGCGCGGCTTCAGCGTGATGAACATGTTGCCGTTGTTGACGGCCCGGCCGCTGCCGCCGACATTCATGGCGATCGACGCCACATCGGGGTCGGACATCACGATCTTGCCGAGCGCCTCCTGGTGCCGCTTCATGTCGGCAAAGGAAATGTCCTGATTGGCTTCCGACGTCGCGCTGATCAGGCCGACGTCCTGCTGCGGGAAGAAGCCCTTTCGGGATGATCACGAACAGGTAGACCGACAATCCCAGCGTCGCAAAGAAGATCATCAGCGTGGTGAATTTCCAGCGGATCGCCAGATCGAGACCGCGCTCATAGGCGTGCAGCATGGCGTCGAAGTCGCGCTCGCTCCATTGGTAGAAGCGGCCGTGCTTGGTCTCAGAGTGCGCGCGCAGGAAGCGTGAGGCCATCATCGGCGTCAGCGTCAGTGAGACCACCATCGAGACGAAGATCGTCATCGCCAGCGTCACCGCGAATTCGCGGAACAGCCGCCCGATGATGCCGCCCATCAGCAACAGCGGGATCAGCACCGCCACCAGCGAGATGCTGATCGAGACGATGGTAAAGCCGATTTCCTTGGCGCCCTTGAAGGCGGCCGCCAGCGGCTTCTCGCCCTCTTCGATATAGCGGGTGATGTTTTCCAGCATCACGATGGCGTCGTCGACCACGAAGCCGACCGCAATCGTGAGCGCCATCAGCGACAGATTGTCGAGCGTATAGCCGAACACCCACATCAGCGCGCAGGCGCCGAGCAGCGCCAGCGGCACCGTCACGGTCGGGATCACGGTGGCCCAGAAGCTGCGCAGGAAGACGAAGATCACCATCACCACCAGTGCGATGGTCAACAGCAGCGTGAACTGCACGTCCTCGACCGCGGCGCGGATGGTCTGGGTGCGGTCGCTGATGATCTCGATCTTGATCGCCGGCGGGATCGCTGCGACCAGCCGCGGCAGCGTCGCCTTGATCTTGTCGACGGTCTCGATGACGTTGGCGCCGGGCTGTTTGAACACCACCAGGAACACGCCGCGCTTGCCGTTGGCCCATGCCGCCTGCTTGGCGTCTTCCGGCCCGGTGACGGCCTGGCCGATGTCGCGGATCCGCAACGGTCCGCCATTGCGGTAGGCGATGATGACGTCGTTCCAGGCCTTGGCGTCCAGCAGCTGGTCGTTGGCATAGATGGTGTAGGCGCGCGTGTCGCCGTCGATATTGCCCTTCGGACTGTCGACGGTGGTGATCGCGATCTGGCTGCGCACGTCTTCCAGCGACAGGCCTTTGGCGACGAGTTTTGCCGGATCGATCTGGATCCGGATCGCGGGCTTTTGCTGACCGCCGATCGTGACCTGGGCGACGCCCGAGATCTGGCTGATCTGCTGCGCAAGCTGGGCATCGACGCTGTCGCTGACGGTGGTCAGCGGCAGCGTGTCTGACGTGGCCGACATCAGCATGATCGGCGAGTCCGCCGGGTTGACCTTGCGGTAGGTCGGCGGCGAGGGGAGGTTTTTCGGCAATTGCCCGCTGGCGGCGTTGATCGCCGCCTGCACGTCGTTGGCGGCGCCATCGATGTTGCGGTTGAGGTCGAACTGGATGGTGACCGCCGCGGTGCCGAGATAGCTCGTCGACGTCATCTGCGCGATGCCGGGAATCTGCGCGAGCTGACGCTCCAGCGGCTGCGCCACCGACGAGGCCATGGTCTCCGGACTGCCGCCGGGCAGGGAGGCTGCGACCTGGATGGTCGGAAAATCGACCTGCGGCAGGGGGGCGACCGGCAACAGCGGATAGGCGACGAGGCCGACGAACAGGATGCCGGCCATCATCAGCGAGGTGCCGATCGGATAGCGAATGAACGGCGCGGAAATTCCGTCGCTCATTCGCTGATAACCTTGGCGCTGACCTTTTCTTTGGCCGGATCGGAGCTCGCAACCGCGGTCGAGACCAGCGTACCCGGCTGAACCTTGTATTGGCCTGCGGTGATCACCCGGTCGCCGGGCGACAATCCCTCATCGATCACCGAGCGCCCGTCGATCGAGCGCGTCACCTTGATCTTGCGGAGCTCGGCCTTGTTGTCCGCGTTGACCGTGAACGCATAGAGGCCGTCGGTGCCGTGCTGGACCGCATCGTCGGGCGCCACGGTGGCGTCCTTCAACGTCGTGATCAGCAGCCGGGTCGACACCGACTGGCCCGGCCACAGCGCATGGTCCTTGTTGTCGAACACCGCCTTGAGCCGGATCGTCCCGCTTGTGGTGTCGACCTGGTTGTTGATCAGCGCCAGCGTGCCGGTGGACAACACGCGCTTGCCGTCGGTCGACAGCGCGATCGTCTTCGGCGGCGCGACGCTGAGCGCTGCCTTGATATCGGGCAATTGATCCTCGGGCGCGGTGAAGATGACAGCGATCGGCTCGATCTGGGCAATGGTCACGATGCCGGTCTGGGTCGCGGCATTGACGATATTGCCGACGTCGACCTGGCGCAGGCCGGCGACGCCGGAGATCGGCGCCTTGATGCTGGTGTAGTCGAGCTGGGTCTGGGCGTTTTCGATCGCCGCCGTGTCGGCCGCAATCTGCGCCGTCAGTTGGGCTACCGTCGAACGCTGCGTATCGGTCTGCTGCTTGGTCGCGAATTCGCCGAGTTTGGTGTAGCGCTGCAGATCGAGATTGGCGTTGGCAAGATTGGCTTCGTCCTGGGCCTTCTTGGCCTTGGCCTGATCGAGCGCTGCCTGGAACGGGCGCGGATCGATCTCGACCAGCGTGTCGCCTTCCTTGACCGATTGCCCTTCCTGGAAGGCGATCCGGTTGATCTGGCCATCGACGCGGGTGCGGACCACGACGGTGTTGAAGCCTTGCACGGTGCCGAGGCCGCTCAGATAGACCGGGAAATCGGCTTTTTCGACCGGAGCGATCTTGACCGGGACGGCGATCCGCGCCGGTGTCCGCTTCTGGGAATTCTCGGCCTGCGCGGCATGCTCGTCGCCATGGGCGCGCTGCCAGCCATAATATCCGAGGCCGGCGCCGGCCGCGATCAGCAACACCCAACCGATAGCGCGCGACTTGGACATGAGGGCGGTGTTTCTTGGGTTCGCAGGATAAGTAACGTTCGCAGGATCAAGTAACGGGTGTTCAAATCAGTGCCTGAACGGCATCGATGTAAACTGCGCGCCGCGGGCGTGTAAACACACGTAGGCTTGAAGAATCCTAAACAATTGGAAAGGTTTGGGGGCGCAGCCGCCGAACAAAAAAGTCGCTTTGCCTGCCTGCCGATTGCGCAAGCTCATGCGGCGCGATCGATGGCGCGCCGAAGTCTGCGCAATCTGCCATCCCATTCGAAACGGTTGTATCCCGTTTGGATGTCGTTCATATCGCGCGCGACCCAAGTGACGATCAAGAGACGACCAAGATCGGGAGCGCATGATGGATGAACTGAACGGACGCATGATGGCGTGCGAAATCCTGGTGACGGGATTGATCGCGCGCGTTGCCAACAACTCGCCCGATCCCTTGCGCTTCCTCACCGACTTCCGCGACGAGATCAAAGCGGTGGTGAAGGGCGTCAACATCGCCGGCATGGAAAACACCGATCGCGTCCGTCAGATCGCGCAGGTAAAAGTCGATGAACTGTTTTCGCTGATGAAGCCGCCGAGCGCCGCCGATTGATTGCCGCAGAAGTGCGGGAAAGCCTTGTTTTGCAGGCATTTCCTGAATCAGTTTAGAACGCTTCAAAGGTAAGTTTAGAACCGTTTCAAACTACAGTTTAGAACGTTTTCAAACTACAGATTAGAATCCCTTTTAACTCGTTCGATTCATTGCACTGTGTTGCCGCGATCGCATTGACCGCAATTTCCTCGCTCGATAGCAAACCCTTGGGACGGATCGTCGCGCTTCAAACATGCGCAACGTTCCAGAGTTCTTTCAGGGGCGCGTCAATGAACAAAGTAAAAGCACCGAGATCGCTGCGTTTCGAGGCGGCGATCAACTCGGTCAACCAGACGTTTGAAAACAATTCCGGCAAGACGGTTTCGGCGGTCGCGGGTCTGATCGCGGTGGCGTCGTTCTCCGGCGCCGAAGCGCAGCAATCCAGCCTCCCGCCGGTGACGGTCGATGCCCCGGTCGCTCGCCCGCGTCCTGCTGCCGCAAAACCTTCGGCGGCGCAGATCCGCGCCCGCACGGCCTTGCGTCAAGCCGCGCAACGCCAGCAGGCCGCGCAGGCACCCGTGCCGTTCCCCAACGCCGGTGGCCTGAGTGCTGACCGTAACCCCTACGCAAATCCGAACGCGCCCTACATGGCGACCAGGGTGCAGGCGTCGGGCAAGTATCCCGAGCCGATCCTCAATACGCCAAAGACGATCACGGTGCTGACCAAGGAAGTCCTGGCCGACCAGAACTCCACCACCTTGAAAACGGCGTTGCTGAACACCGCGGGCGTGACGCTCGGCACCGGCGAGGGCGGTAACGCCTTCGGCGACCGTTTCTTCATCCGCGGTTTTGACGCCCGCAACGACGTCTTCCTCGACGGTATCCGCGACGCCGGCGTCAGCGTCCGCGAAAACTTCTTCACTGAGCAGGTCGAAATCCACCGCGGTCCCGGCTCGTCCTTTGCCGGCCGCGGCGTCACCGGCGGCGCGATCAACATCGTGACCAAGCAGGCGACGACGGAGCAGAGCTTCTACAACATGGACACCACGTTCGCGACCGATCGCACCAAGCGCGTCGTGCTCGACGTCAACCAGGTGATCAGCCCGACGCTGGCGGTTCGCGCCGGCGGCCTGTTCCAGGATGCCGGTATCGCCGGCCGTAACAACTCCAAGGACGACCGCGACGGCGGCTTCGTCGCGGTAAAGTGGACGCCGCTGGATACCGTGAAATTGTACGCGAACTACATCCACACCAATCTGCACGGACTGCCAGATTTTGGCGTGCCGTATTACCGGCCGGGCGCAGCGCCATATACCACCACAGCCGGTGGCCCGTTCCCTGATTTTGGCCTCAACCGCAACACGTTCTACGGTCTCGCCAATCGCGACTATTACAGCATCAAGCAGGACATCGGAACATTCGGTGGCGAGGTTTCAATCACCCCCGACCTGACGTTGAGCAACAAGAGCAGGGTCCAGCGATCCGTCCTCGACTACATCGGAACGCTGCCGGAAGGCGCCTGTTGTCACTAACCCCAATCGTTCGCTGTGGACGGTCAACCTCAATCCGCAGAGCCGTTATCAGGTCACCGAGAACCTCGCCAACCAGACCGAAGCCGTCTGGAAAACCGAACTCGGGGGCTGGAAGAATACACTGGCCGCCGGCATCGAATACTCCCGCGAAATCTCGAGCATCGACAGGTATGCGGGACTTAGTTCGGAACAACTCCCGGGCGGAACGCCTGGCGGAAATATCGCCGGCGCCAATCTGTTTAATCCGCAGTACACCTTTGCGCCGTTCGGCGGCAATGCCCAATGGACCGGATTCCCGACCAAGATCGCCATCAACACCACCAGCGGCTATCTGATCGACACCGCCAACTACAACGACCTTGTGATCCTGAACGGCGGCATCCGCTACGACGACTACGGCATCAAGACGAGCGGCTTCGGCACAGTGGGGACCACAGCGAATGTCTTTAATGCGCAGGCACAGCAACACGGCCTTCCGAACTTCAACCTCGGCCTGACGCTGAAGCCGCTGCCGAATGGCAGTGTCTATGTCGCCTATGCGACCTCGTCGAACCCGGTTGGTTCTGAATTCGACGGTACCAGCGCGCAATATGGCGGCCTGGCGCCGGCGTTGAACGGCAATCCGAACCAGATCTTTGGGCCGGAGAAGAACAAGGCGATCGAAATCGGCACCAAATGGGAACTGTTGGATCGGCGCTTGCTGCTCACGGCAGCGTTGTTCCAGACCGAAAAGGAAAACGCGCGAGAATCGCAAAACTTCAGCCCCGCGAGCTCTGCCGCGGTGCTGGCGAACGTGGCGGCGCTGGGCTGCACCTACAACATAACTCCCGTTACCAATCCGCCTGCCAGCCAGTCCTGCATCAGCGCCGGTGCAGCCTATCGCATCCAGGGCATCGATATCGGTGTCGGCGGCAAGATCACCGACAAATGGAGCGTGTTCGGCGGGCTGGTGCTGATGAAGTCCGAGGTGACGAAATCTCTGGTTCCATCGGCCCAGCCGCTGATCTACCCGAGCAATGTCGGGCTCAAGCTCGCCAACGTCGCGCATCAATCGTTCAGCCTGTTGAGCAAGTATCAGCTCACCGACGTCTGGGAGATCGGCGGGCACGGCGGTGTATCGCTCGGAGATGTACGGCGGAACGTTCCTGGCCGCCAACCAGGGCACGTCGCTGCCGAGCTACTGGCGCTTCGACGCGTTTGCGGAAGCCAAGATCGACAAGAACTGGACCGCAAAACTGTACATCGCCAACATCACCAACAAGCTCTACTACGATGCGCTTTATCAAAGTGCGACGCCGTTCGTGTTCGTGGCGCCGGGCCGCAGTGCGAGCCTGGTGGTTTCGGCACGGTTCTGACCAAACTAGAGGGGATGCAAGTGGAATGCTGATTTGCATCCCTGATGTCTTGAGCAAGGCCGATGTGGCGGATTTCCGCCGCATCATGGACGAGAGTGCGTGGGAAGACGGTCGCTCGACCGCCGGCGCGCAGTCGGCGCTGGTCAAGCGCAACGAGCAATTGCCGCCGGATAGCGAGGTCGCGCGAAAACTCGGCCATCGCGTGCTGTCGGCGCTGACGGCGAGCCCAAAATTCATCTCGGCGGCGATCCCGTTGCAGATCTTCCCGCCGCTGTTCAACCGCTACGTCGCCTCCGACGGGCACCATTTCGGCGTCCATGTCGACAATGCGGTGCGGGGGGACAAGCTGACCGGCTTGCGGATCCGGACCGACCTGTCGGTCACGCTCTTTTTATCCGAACCGGACGAGTATGATGGCGGGGAGCTGGTGGTCGAGGACCTCTACGGGTCCCATGAAATCAAGCTTCCGGCGGGGGGGCTGGTTCTTTATCCTGCGTCTAGTTTGCATCTGGTCACGCCGGTCACACGAGGTATGCGTGTGGCGTCTTTTTTCTGGCTCCAGAGCATGGTACGGGATGCCCACGCCCGCAGCCTGATCTTTGATCTCGACAGCGCGATTCAGGCCTTGGTGGAGCGGCTTGGGCGAGATGACCCTGAAACGGTCAAATTGACCGGCATTTATCACAACCTTATCCGCTACTGGGCCGAAGTATGAATCTCCTTAACGTTCGCGCGACCGTTGCCGTGATCTCCGCGTTGGCGATGCTGTCGCTGGCAGCACCTTCCTCGGCCCAGCAGAAGATGGTGCAGGCAGCGCCTGCTGCCCCCGCCGGCTCAGCCGGCTCCGGCCGCGCCGGCCCCCGCTGCCGTTCAGGCTCCCGTGGCGCCAGCCGCCGTGGCGCCAACCGCTGCCGCACCAGCCGTGACATCAGACGCACCGGCGGCGCCGGCCGAGCGTGAAGGCAAACTGTTGAAAGCGGCCGCTGCCGAACTGCGCGAATTGTCGCCGTGGTCGATGTTCAAATCGGCGGACGTGCTGGTCAAGGCGGTCATGATCGGCCTCGCCTTTGCCTCGCTGGTGACCTGGACCATCTTCATCGCCAAGATGATCGAGCTCACTGTCATTCAGGGCAAACTGCGCAGGGCGCTCAACAAGATCGGCGACGCGCGCTCGCTGGCGGAAGCGCAATTCGCGCTCGGCGCCAAGGGCAGCGTGCTGTCGTCATTGCTCGCGGCCGCGATGCGCGAGGCGCGCCTGTCGGCCGGCATCTCCAGCGATTCCGGCATCAAGGAACGCGCCGCCTCGAGCTTTGGCGAGATCGTGCGCGCCGAAGCGCGACGGATCAGGCTCGGCATGGGCCTGCTCGCCACCATTGGTGCTACGTCGCCCTTCGTCGGACTGTTCGGCACGGTCTGGGGCATCATGAACAGCTTTATCGGCATCTCGAAAGCACAGACCACCAATCTTGCCGTGGTGGCGCCCGGCATCGCCGAAGCGCTGCTCGCGACCGCGCTCGGTCTGGTCGCCGCGATCCCCGCCGTGATCATCTACAATCACTTTGCGCGCGTCACCAAAGGCTATCTGGAACTGGTCGGCCGCGCCTCGGGCGCCGCAGGACGTTTGCTGTCGCGCGATCTCGATCGCACCCATGTCAGCGGCGGCTCGCATGCCCGCAGCGCGGCGGAGTAGGCGATGGGCGCCTCGCTTGCCGACACCGATCTCGACGACGACAGCGATTTTGCCGAATCGCACGAGATCAACGTCACGCCGTTCATCGACGTCATCCTGGTCCTGTTGATCATCTTCATGGTGGCCGCGCCGCTGTCGACCGTCGATCTGCCGGTCGACTTGCCGACGTCGACCGCAACCCCGCAGAAGA
The DNA here is from genome assembly GCA_963802535.1 of uncultured Alphaproteobacteria bacterium. Taxonomy (GTDB): domain Bacteria; phylum Pseudomonadota; class Alphaproteobacteria; order Rhizobiales; family Xanthobacteraceae; genus Bradyrhizobium. The sequence goes on from CAWDJI010000009.1 coordinate 56,286, forward strand.
AACCGGACAAGCCGACCTATGTCAGCATCAAGCCGGACCTCACGCTGGCGATCCAGGAGGAGCCGGTCAAACGGGCCGATCTGGTACGCTCGCTCGATGCGATGGCGGATGCCAGCAAGGATCGCGCGATCTTCATCCGCGCCGACCGCGTCCGTGCCGTATGGCGAGTTCTTTGGCTTGATGGAAATCCTGCGCGCGGGCGGCTATACCAAGATCAAGCTGGTGGCGCTTGAAGGGGCTCCCGAGCCCGCGGCGCCGGCGCCGGCAACCACCCCGACACCCTGAGCGATCGATGATCGCCCTTGATACCAACGAAGAAAAATCCTCGCCGCGGTTATGGATTTTTGCCGGCATCGTTGCGCTCGCGCTTCATGTCGGCGGCGCCGCGCTGGCGATCGTGCAGTTGCGCGCCGATATAGACGGTGGCTCCCTCGGCGCTCAGGGAACCGAGATCGGCCTTGATCTGACGTCGCTTGGCACTGAAGTCACGGATTTGCCGCCGGGTCCGGAGTCGGAAGCGGTACAGGCAACGCCGCCGGCGCCCGACCAGAAGGCCGTCGAAAAGGAAACCGACCTTCCGAAGGCTGCCGTGAACGAGACCGAAGATCCGGACCGGATCGTCACGCAGGCCGAGTCCAAGAAGCCGGAGAAGGATGAGCCGGAACCTGCGGCCGTCCAGACCGTGGCGTCGCCGGAACAGGCAGCTTCCGAGGCAACCGCGCCACAGGTCATCGAGGACGCGCGCGTCGCCCCCAAGCAGACGGTCGTCAATCAGGGAATCGGCAAGGATCAGGGAAAACTCACCGCCGACTGGGGGCGGAAGATCACCGCTATTTTCGAGCTGCACAAGAAATACCCGAACGACAAGAAGCGAGCCGCGACGGTCAAGGTCAGTCTGGTGATCAACCGCCGTGGCAACGTGATGTCCGTCGATGTGATCGAGTCTTCCGGCGACACCGCCTACGACGAAGCCGCGATCTCGATGATCCGCCGCTCCGATCCAGTGCCGCCGCCGCCGGCCGGTCTCACCGACGATCAATTTTCGTTCAAGCTGGACGTGAAGTTCAACAAGGCAAAGTAGCTGCGTGGGGTGGGCAAAGCGAAGCGTGCCCACCACCAATCCGAATCGCGCCCGTGAATGGCGGGCACGCTGTCGCTTTGCCCACCCTACGAAGAATGCCGGCGATCACTCGCCGGCATTTTCGTTTGAAGCAATCGTCCGAGCGATCAGCTCTTCTTCAGCAGCGGGCACACGCTCTTTTCCAGCGGAATGAAAGCTTCCTCCGCCGGGATGGTGGCGACGAGGTTGTAATAGTCCCACGGATACTTCGAATCCGCCGGCTTCTTCACCTCGAACAGGTAGGCCGGATGGATCTTGCGGCCGTCGGCGCGGATCGCGCCTTTGCCGAACAGGGTGTCGTCGGTCGGCATTTCCTTCATCCGGGCTACGACCTTGGCGCCGTCATGCGGATTGCCGCCGAGCGCTTCCAGCGCCTTGAAGTAATGGATCAGCGAGGAATAGACGCCGGCCTGCACCATGGTCGGCGGGTTCTTCTTGTACTTTTCGTTGAAGCGTTTTGTAAACGCGCGGGTCTGGTCGTTCATGTCCCAGTAGAACGTCTCGGTGAAGTTCAGTCCCTGGGCTACCTTCAGCCCCAGCGCATGAACGTCGGTGATGAACAGCAGCATGCCCGCGAGCTTCTGCCCGCCGGCGACGATGCCGAACTCGGCTGCCTGCTTGATCGCGTTGGTGGTGTCGCCGCCGGCATTGGCTAGCCCAATGATCTTCGCCTTCGAGCTCTGCGCTTGCAGCAGGAACGAGGAGAAGTCGGCATTGTTGAGCGGGTGCTTGACGCCGCCGAGCACCTTGCCGCCATTGGCGGTGACGACCGCCGCGGTATCGCGCTCCAGCGCGTGACCGAAGGCGTAGTCCGCGGTCAGGAAGAACCAGCTGTCGCCGCCGGATTTGACCAGCGCCTTGCCGGTGCCGTTGGCGAGCATCCAGGTGTCATAGACCCAGTGGATGGTGTTCGGCGTGCATTGCGCGCCGGTGAGGTCGGAGGACGCCGAACCGGAGTTGAGGTTGACGACGTTTTTCTCTTTCGCGAGGTTGGCGATCGCTAGTCCCACGCCGGAAGAGGCGAGATCGACGAACACGTCGACCTTCTCGACGTCGATCCACTGCTTGCCGATGTTGACGCCGACGTCAGGCTTGTTCTGGTGGTCGGCCGCGATCACGTCGATCTTCCAGCCTTTTGCCAGTAGCCCGGAATCCTCGATCGCCATCTGGGCGGCGACGGTGGAGCCTGGGCCGCCGATGTCGGCGTAAAGGCCCGACTGGTCGCCGAGGCTTCCGACCCTGACGACCTTGTCGAGCGTCTGCGCCAACGCGCCGCCAGAAAATACCAGGCTCGTGGTCATCACCAGCGCTGCGAGTGATCGTTTCATTTCCCCTCCAAAAAATATTCTGAATGTTAGCTAGAACTTATAGGGCTCAGTATGCCCGGCATTCAGCCGTCCGCCTAGGCGCCGCTGCGCCGTCATTCGTATTGGAATATTCCATCACGCGGTGAATTCATGGCCAGCTTCGTAGCCCGGATGAAGCGGAGCGCAATCCGGGACCACGACGGCGGTGAGATAGCCCCGGATTGCGCGGAGCCTGTCATCGGGCGGCGCTTTGCGCCGACCCGTTGGCTCCATCCGGGCTACGACACTTTTGGGGTCGTGAGGTCGCTTTGGTCCAAAGCAGAAAAATTCCAACGCGCGGAATGTTGCCCTGACCCTCGGGCATCGCCTGAGTTGAATTGCCGCGATGGCTGCTCCGCCAAAACAGGTAGAGTTCTACGCAATTTCTGACTGGCGCTGCAATCCTCGCGACCATTCGGCAAAAACATCAACGGGCAGGAAAATGAAAAGACTGACGCGGCGCACGTTCGTGACTGGTTCGGCGGCGGTGTTGTGCGTCCCGTCGGTGAAGACCGCGGCGCAATCCTCGTGGCCCACACGCCAGATTCGTATTCTCGTGCCGTATCCACCGGGCGGCCAGACCGACGGCATCGCGCGCGCTTTCGGTGATTTTCTGGCGCGGCAGGTCGGAAAGACGGTCATCATCGAAAACAAGGCCGGCGCGGGCGGCGTCATCGGCGTGGCGGAGGCCAAGCGCGCAGAACCGGATGGCAGCACCATCCTGTGCACGATTTCTTCGTCACTCATCCAGAACCGTCTGACCGTGAAGGACCTTCCATACGATCCCGAGAATGACTTCATCTATCTGACGATGGTCAGCGGCACTGGCGGTCCAGTGGTAGCGGCGAAGAAGACGGGCGCGACCAATCTTCGAGAATTCATCGAATATGCCAAAAAGGTGGGTAGCCTGAACTGGGGATCGTACGGCGTGGGCTCGACGCCGCACGTCCTCATCGAGACGATGGCGAAGCAATACGGCATTCGGTTTCAAGTCATCCAGTACCGCGGCGAGGCGCCGATGTGGAATGACGTCGCGGGGCAGACGCTGGATGGCGCCGCGGGAAGCTACGCCGCAGCAGCCCCCGTCATTCAGGCGGGGACGGGATTCCTGATCGCCGTGACCGGCAGCCGCCTGCCACCTTATCCGAACACGCCGACGATCACCGAGCAGGGCGCCGTTGGCGACTTCTACGACACGCGCGCATTCACCACCTTCGCTGTGCCAACCGGCACGCCAAAGGAGATCGTGGATCGGCTCTCGTCGATATTGATGCAAGCCGCATCCGACTCCAGGGTCCAGCAGATGCTGAACAACTTTCTGCTGACACCGCCGGCCGATTTTGAAACGACGGCCCGTATTTTCAGGCGCGACACGGATGTGATGCTTCGTATCCTGCGCGACCTCGGCGTCAAGCCATCAGAGTAATCGCTGCGGTGCCAGTGCATTAATTCACGGGCCAAAACGCGCGGGGAACAACTGGTCTCGTAGCCCGGATGAAGCGAAGCGTAATCCGGGACCGCGGAGGCGGCTGAGACAGCCCCGGATTTCGCTGCGCTTCATCCGGGCTACGACCGCACAAACGATGTGAAATGAGGTTGACGCTACCGCCAGTAATACCGAATGCCGACATAGACCACGACGAGGCACGCAAAGATCAGCGCGACCGGCAGCCGCGGCTTCGCCTGCTGGTCCGGATGAAGCCGCGACCTTCGGCTTCGGAGGCGGGCGACGGAAGGCGGTGACGTTGCCGGTGTCTGCCGGGCCATCGGCGGAGCGGGCAGGGATCTCGGGCGCGATTCCGGCGCCGCCCATCTCGGCGTAGTAGGTCCGGTACATCAGCTGGATGGTGGCTTCCGATGCATCGGCATCGGTCACCTTCTTCTCCAGCATCTGCTTGTAGCTGACGAGAAAATTCTGCGCTTCGGCGGGCAGCGCGGAGGCGCCGTTGAGCTTGGCCAGCATTTTCCAGGTCGCAAAATCCGCCCGCGCGCGGGTATCGGCGCGTCGTGCGATCAACATGTCGGCAGCTTTGATTGCCATGGCCCCCAGCTAATTCCCTTGACCGGCTTTATCTCTCTATCTGAGGTTTAAGCGTTGCCCGTGATAAAGAGAAGCGCTCGGATCACATAGCCGGTCAGTGTCCGCAGTATCGCCGAAATAACATCAAGATTTAGGCCGAGCTGCGTGCCTATGAGCGGAAGCAGGATCAGCAGGCCGATCAGGATCAGCATGCCGTAGGGTTCCAGCCGGGCCAGCGGGTAAGCCAGCACCCGCGGCAACAGCCCGACCGCGACCCGGCCGCCGTCCAGCGGCGGAATCGGCAGCATGTTGAAGACCGCCAGCACGATATTGATCAGGAACGCGTTTTTGAGGTTGTCCGCGGTCCATTGGGCGGCGCTCTCGGGCACAAAGGGCAAAGCGTGGATCGCAAAACCCACCAGCAGCGCCAGGATGATGTTGATCACAGGGCCCGCCAGCGCCACCCAGACCATGTCGAGCCGGGGATGGTTCAAATTGCGATAATTCACCGGCACCGGCTTGGCGTAGCCGAACAGGAACGGCGAATGCGACAGCAACAGCAGGCCCGGCAGAATCACGGTGCCGAACGGGTCGATATGCTTCAGGGGATTGAAGCTGACGCGGCCGAGTTGCCAGGCGGTGTTGTCGCCGAGCCGGTAGCGCGACAAAAGCGTGGGCGGCCTCGTGGAAGGTGATGGCGATCACCAGCGGCAGCACCCAGACCGAGACGTCGTAAAGGGAGATGTTTGGAAGCAAAGGAATATCCTGAAGAGTTCAAGCGACCGGAATGACGCTATCAGTTCTGCGCCGCAACGATACCTCGTCAGGACGACTGGCGATGCCTGATCGCAGATGCTCGGCGAGAAGTACACCTGCCGGCGACAGGTTTGCGGCACGGTGCAGGCAGATGTCGGCGGCCGGCAATCGCGGCATGCCGTCATGATCCGACAGCGCGCGGAGTTTTGGCGGAAAGGTGCTGGTCTTCACCACGGTCACGGCGAGGCCCTGCGCCGCGACCGCTTCCACGGCTGATATGCTGTGGCTGACAAAAGCCATCCGCCACGGGCGCCTCGCCGCATCGAGCGCTTCGATCGCCCATTTCCGGAACAGGCAGCCTTGTGGATAGAGCGCGAGCGGTAGCGGCGCCTGCTGCTCGACCGCCTGCGAAGCGCTGGTGGCCCAGATCGCTTGCTCGCGGCGCAGAAACTCTCCTTCGCCGCGTCCCGTGGGATGCATAGCGATGACGAGATCATATGTTTCGCCAAGCCCGGCCGGCATCGAAGCGGTGAGACCGGTCTCCATTTCGATGTGGATGCGCGGATAGCCGGCGAGAAAACTTGCCAGCAGCGGCGGCACGACGCTGGTGCCGTAATCGTCCATCACGCCGAGCCGCACCACGCCTTCGACCTTGCGCTCGGCGCAGGCGGCCGACGGCTTCTTCGTTGAGCGCGAGAATCCGCCTTGCGTAGCCGAGCAGGCCTTCACCGGCGGCGCTCAGATCGACATTGGCTTTGGTCCTGGCGAACAACGCGACGCCGAGGCGATCCTCCAGCCGCTTGATCTGCATGCTGACGGCCGATTGGGTCCGGTTCAGCGTGCCGGCCGCGCGCGTGAACGAGCGATGCTCCGCCACGGCGACGAACGCCCGTAACAATTCCGGATCGAGGCTCGGTATATTCATCACGAAACGTTATTTCATTGATCAAGGAAATTCCATTCCTTGATTAGTACCGCTCCCGTACCCTGCCGCGCAAGCTTGAAACACAGGGGATTTAGCGGATGGGAGAGGGGTGGGGCGTGCTGGCGGCCGTTTTGTCGAGCGGTCTTGGCGGGACATCGATTGGCGCCACCCGCTATCTCGTGGGCGCACTCGATCCGCTCGCGATCGGCTCGTTCCGGTTCGGCATCGGCTTTGTGTTGCTGCTGCCGGTGGCGCTGATGCAGGGCGTCCGCTGGCCGGCGCGCCGGGACTGGCTCGCCGTGGCCGCCCTGGGCGTGCTGTTCTTTGCCGTGTTCCCGCTGCTGTTCAACGCTTCCCTGATCTTCAACGACAGCCGCGCGGGGCGCGCTCGCTTTGTCGACGCTTCCGCTGCTGACCATGCTGGTCGGTGCCGTGCTCGGCAGCGAGGCGCTGACGGCGCGCAAATCGCTTGGCGTCGTGATCGCCATGTTCGGCGTTGCGATTGCGCTGCTATCGGGCCTGACGTCGGCGCCACCGGGCGCCTGGCGCGGCGATCTCTTGATGGTCGCTGCCGCGCTCTGCATGGCGTTCTACAGCATCTGGTCCAAGCCCTTCATCGCGCGCTCCGGTCCGATTCCCTTCACCACCATGGCGATGGGCGTCGGCGCTTTCTGCCTGATCCTGATGTCGTGCTGGCACGGCAGCTTCGCGCCGGTCGCCGCTTTCGGGAGGCCGCAATGGCTCGCCGCCATCTATCTCGGCGCGTTCGGCAGCGCGCTGACATTCTATCTGTGGGCGTTCGCACTGGCGCGGACGACGCCGACCCGTGTCGCCATTTCCGTGTCAGTCAATCCAGTGGCGGCGTCGCTGGTCGGCGCGATACTGCTCGACGAGCCGCTGAGCTGGAATCTCGTCGCCGGCATCGTCACCGTGTTCGCCGGCATCTGGATCGCGACGACGACGGTGCGGCAGCGTGGCGGTGCGGCCGTGCTGAACTGATGAGGTCCGTTTGCCAATAATGCCGGTGGGCCGCTTGCAATAGACGAACCACTTGATCCGATGCAGTGGCGCGAGATAGGCCTTGAACGCAGCCTTGTCGGCAAGGTGGGCGTGATCGCCGAAGAACTGCAGGCGGCCGGCGTCGTGCGCGGCGACCAGCATCTCCAGCATCAGGGGGCGGAACAGCCGCGACAGGACTTTCACCGGCAGGAGATATTTGGGACGGCAGCCGATCCACCGTGTGCCGTCGAGCGATATCCCGCCGCCCGGCACGATCATGTGGACATGCGGGTGATGGGTCATCGCGGATCCCCAGGTGTGGAGCACCGAGGTGAAGCCGATCTTGACGCCCAGTCGCTTGGGATCGGCAGCAATCGTCAGCATTGTCTGCGAGGAAGCTTTGAACAAGAGATCGTAGATGACGGCCTTGTTCTGGTAGGCGATGGCTGCGATCCGCGCCGGCAACGTGAACACGACGTGGAAGTAAGGGATGCCCAGCAGTTCGGCCTTGCGCTCCTCCATCCATGCAAGCGCCTGCGAGCCCTGGCACTTGGGACAATGCCGATTGCGACAGCTGTTGTAGGCGATCTGCGTATGCGAGCAGTCCTCGCAGCGCACGACATGGCCGCCGAGAGCCGCCGTGCGGCAACTCTCGATCGCCGACATCACCTTCAACTGGCCGAGGCTCACATGACCGGCATTGGCTTTACGCCAAGCGGCCCCGTGGTTGCGGAAGATGTCCGCAACCTCCAGAACTGGACGGGCCATCAGCGCCGCGCGTCAGGCGGGCGGCTCGTTCTTGTTGGGCATCAGATTGAGACGTTCCAGCGGGCTCATGACTGCCCGGATGGTGTTGGTGGCGATGCGCGTGTAGAGCGCCGTCGTTTCCAACTTCGAATGTCCGAGCAGGACCTAAATCACCCTGATATCGGTATTCTGCTCCAGAAGATGGGTCGCAAAGCTATGCCGGAGCGTGTGTGGTGACACCCGCTTGGTGATCTCGGCCATGTGGGCCGCCGCATGGCATGCGCGATTGAGCTGGCGTGTCGATATCGGCTGCAGCGGATCCTGGCCGGTAAACAGCCAAGCGGTCGGTCGCGCAATCCGCCACCAGTCGCGCAACAGCTCCAGCAGCACAGGCGAGAGCATTGCGTACCGATCCTTGCGGCCTTTGCCCTGCTCGATGCGCAGCAGCATGCGCTTGGAATCGATGTCGGACACCTTCAGCGACGCAACCTCAGACACCCGCAAACCTGCCCCATAGGCCGCTCCCAGCGCTGCCTTGTATTTGGGACCAGGCGCCGCCTCAAGAAACCGCGCCACCTCCTCGGGGCTGAGAACGACAGGAATCTTCCGCGGCTCCGCCACGAAGGTGAGCGACCTGGCGACATCGGCCCGACCGAGCGTCACGGTGAAAAAGAACCGCAGTGCCGACACGGTGCCGTTGATGGTCGGCGGGCGAATGCGGGTCTCGGTCAGGTGCAGTTGAAATCGCCGCAAGTCCTCTGCCGTCGCGGTGTCGGGCGACGGCGAGAAGGCTGTGAGCTAGCTGCGCGCTGACCGGGAAGCCGCCACTTTGCGCAGTTCCAATTCGATCGCCGCGGCGTGCATGCGAAGCCGGGCTACAATCTCTTCGGTACGCCTGGGCGACAGCCGGCGCGATATTGGGGTGATGGTCAGGGCGCCGTGAGCCGCGCCACTGGAAGATCGGATCATCACCGATACCGCGCCTGACCCTGGCGTGAGGGATCTGGCGCGCGCTGCGAAGCCTCTCGTTCGGGCGGTCGCCACCTCCCGCAAGATCGTCGCCGTCGATATGTCATATCGAGAAAACCGCGATCGGTTCCTGGCGAGTACGCCGCGCACCGCGTCGGTCTGCATGCCCGACAGGATCGCAATCCCGGCATTGGTGACCCCAAGGGGTCGGCGATCGCCGACATCCCAGGCGAGCACCTGGATCGGGTAGGTTCCCAGTTGCCTTGCGACGCAGACCGTATCAAGTCCCGCACGCCGTGTCAGAAAGCCGGTGTCGCCGATTTCACCAACGGCAGCCCTCAGATGTGGACTGACGATATCGAGCCATGGATCGCGTGTCCGGCGCGACAGTGCCAATAGCGGTATCTGCTCGCCGACGACATACCGTCGCGTGCCCGGTCGCTGTTCGACGATGCCTTCTGCAACAAGGACGCTGAGTATGCGATGTGTGGTCGGGTGAGCAAGCTCCGCGTGCCGCGAAATCTCGGTGAGTTTCAGGCCGGTCTCGCGGGCCGTCGCCAGAATGCGCAGCACCGCCACGGCTCTGCGAATGCTCTGCGTTCCACCCGGCAGGTCAGCGGATGCAGTGTCGGCCCCAATCGTGCCGCGACGGCCACGAGCTACCATGAGACGCGCCCCGAACAGTTATATCATCTCCCGGCGAGATGTTGCCGCCACGGTGACACGTCTTCTCGACGGTGTCCACAATGTGGAAACAATCGGTGCTTTTCGATGGTGTCGAAAGGGATTCACGGTCAATTGTGTGTGGAGAAGATCGGCTGGGTCGAATGATGTGACGCGAGGTTCTTAATGAAACTTCCGCGCGGAAATTGTCTGCATCTGGCTGCGGGCGCTGCCGGTCGTATCGCAGTTCGCGACGACGCAAGCTTACGTCCGGATCGTTTAATGGTTGGCTACGCCGCCGACACCGACCGATAAACATACAAAGAGAAATAACATAAATCGGCGCAGCATTCTGTGTGTCTCTGCAGCAATCATACTGGGACTTTCCTTGCTTGGCACCACTGCCGGGAGCACGGCAAGTGCCGCTGAGATCAAGCTCCTAAGTGCCGTGGCTTTGTATCCGGCAATTGACGCACTGATACCGGAATTTGAAAAATCCTCGGGACACAAAGTAACGGTCGCCTACGGTACGGCGGGCGGTGTCGCGGACCGTGTTCAAAAGGGTGAGGCTGCCGATATCGTGATAAGCGCGGCGCCAAGGATCGACCAACTTCAAGCGCAAGGCAAAGTCGTGGCTGAGAGCCGCGTCACCTTCGCGAAGGTCGGTGTCGGTGCCTTCGTGCGCAAGGGAGCCGCGAAGCCCGACATTAGTTCAGCCGAAGCCTTCAAGCGCTCGATGTTGGCCGCACGATCGATTGCCTATCCTGATCCTGCCGGTGGGGGCGCCAGTGGTATCTACGTGGCCAGCTTGCTCGAACGATTGGGCATCGCTGGAGAAATGAAATCCAGGACCAAGCTGCTTCCCCCAACGGAAGTGCTGTACGGGAGCGTTGCCAGCGGTGACGTTGAAATCGGATTCAATCAAATCAGCGAAATCCTGGCGCAAACAACCGTTGAACTCGCTGGCCCGCTGCCGTCAGCAATTCAGAATTACACCCAGTTCACTCCCGGCATCGTTACCGGCAGCAGTCAGGCCGACGCCGGAAGAGCGCTGGTCACGTTCCTTTCCTCGCCTGCCGCCCAGACCGTTCTGAAAGCAAAGGGTTTCGAATAAGGCGCCTTGGTGTGCCACAAGGCGCGCCCCCGTGGACGACTTTTCCCGGATGCAGTGTTGGCCCCAATCGTGTCGCGACGGCGACGAGCTACCATGAGACGCGCCCCGAACAGCAGATCATCTCCCAACGAGATGTTGCCGCCACGGTGACACGTCCACTCGGCTTGTCCACGATGTGGAAACAATCGGTGCTTTTCGATTGCCTCGAAAGGGTTCACGGCGGATCGTGCGCGACACAATCGTATTGAATGGGAACGAGCTAATCAGGATCGGGGACAACAATGACGTTGGCGCAGCGACATGGTTACGTTCTCGTTCTGGCGTTCGCGACGTTAGTTCAGTTCCCGGCATTCACTGCCGCGCAAGAGGCCGCCAAACCAGGCTGGTCGATCCCGTCAGATGTAAAGTCGGAGCTGATCAACGGCTACCGGATCGTCTATAAGGACGAGGGGCAAGGCGCAGCGATCGTGTTTGTCCACGGCGCCAATGCGGATTACCGAAGTTTCGCTCCGCAGATCGCAGCGCTGGCATCGTCGTATCGGGTAATAGCGCCCAGCTTGCGGCATTACTATCCCGAACGGTGGAACGGCGAAGGCTCCGATTTTTCAATCGAGCAGCACGCCGCCGATGTCGCAACGCTCATCAGGATGCTTGACCTGGGAAAGGTCCATCTTGTCGGCTGGTCACGTGGTGGCGCGGTCGCGATCGAAATCGCGAAGGCTCATCCCGATCTGGTACGAACGCTCGTGATGGAGGACGGCGTGATCGCTTTGCCCGTCGAGGAGACGCCTGAAAGACGGAACGCCGCAGAGCTTAGAGCCAAAACCAACAAGGCGATTGAGGAGCACCTGCTGGCGGGAGACCCGAACAAGGCTGCCGAGGTGCTTGTCGACGCCTTGAGCGACCCCGGAGCGTGGCTAAGACTTCCTGAGCCGCGCAAACAAGTCGTCCTCGACAATATCCATACTGCGCTAGGCGACAAGGTGATGGGGCCCGCGACGACGTGTGACCAGCTAAAGAAATTTGACTTTCCAGTGCTGCTTATGACCGCCGAGAGGAGCCCCAGGCGTTATGCATTCTTTTATGGTGAGATGAAGAAGTGCGCAGCGTTTCCCGATCCAATCGTCATTCCCGGTGCAGCACACAACATCCATGGTGGGAACGTCGATGCTTACAACAAAGCTCTCGTGACCTTCTTTGAGCGGGCAGGGGCAAAATAGAAGTCCATTGTTATGCCCTTTTCAGACCTGAGGCGATGTCAGCTGGCCCGCGCCGACGAGGGCGTGTGGCGGTGCAGCCGTCTTGAACGCGCCGGACATATCGTGACGAACGCGACGCTGCCCTGCCTAGTTCGGCAGGTTCTGTGAACCGGACGTCGGAATGCTATCTCAAAAAATACCTCCACCGGCCGGTATCGGACGTCTTCCCGGCGTCCGGTCTGGGCAGTTACACTTCCGCGTCCTGATCGGGAGCGGGGGATGCGGCGACGGCAATTTATCGGGTTCATCGGGGGCGCGGCGGCGTGGTCGCGGTCGGCCCGCGCGCAGCAACCAGCGGGTAGGGTCTGGCGCATCGGGTTCTTGGCGTCTACGCCTCCGACACCCGGCATGGTGAGCGCGCTTCGCGACGGTCTGCGTCAGCGCGGCTACCTCGAAGGGCAGAACCTGTCCCTTGATGTTCGCTGGCTCCTCGACCAAAATCCTCAGGTCGCAACCGAGCTTGTTCGCAGCGGTGTCGACCTTATCGTGGCATGGGCCACGCCAGCGACCATTGCTGCCCACCGTGCAACAACGACAATTCCCGTCGTCATGGTATCCGTCAGCGATCCGGTGGGTGCGGGGGTTGTCACTGAACTGGCGCGGCCTGGCGGCAATATCACCGGCACGAGCAACATGGGCACCGAACTGAGCGGCAAGGTCGTGCAACTGCTCATTGAGATCGTGCCCGGCATGAAGCGCGTAGGCGTGGTGCACAATCCCAATAATCCGGGCACTGCACTTATTCTGCGGCAGTCAGCAGAAGCCATCCGCACCCTGGGCCTCCAGATCGACCTTGTCGATGTCGAAGCCGCCGAGGATTTTGAAGCGGCATTCGCGCGCCTGAGCGCGCAGGGTGTCGGCGGTGTTGTGGTGCTCCCCGACGCGGGACTGGTCACGCACAGGGTGAGGATCGCGGAGCTTGCGCTGAAGGCGCGCTTGCCGACCGTCTTTCAGCGCCGGGAGAATGCGGAAGCGGGTGGCCTGCTTTCGTACGGATCGGACCTGAACGACCTGTTGTGCCACGCCGCCCTCTTCGCCGACCGTATTCTGAGGGGGGCCCGGCCTGCCGAACTGCCCGTCGAGCAGCCAACGAAATTCACGCTGGTCATCAACCTCAAGACCGCCAAAGCGCTTGGTCTCGAGGTGCCTTCCGCGTTGCTCGCCCGCGCCGACGAGGTGATAGAATAAGCCCGCTCGACCTACTATATCTAGCGTTTTCGGGTACGAGCAAAACACAACCCCTACGGTGCATGGGGTTGTTTTCGTAGTTTTTTGTCTGACCTAGTACGTCGCCCGGCCGCCGGAGATGTCGAACACCGCCCCCGTCGAGAAGCCGCAATCTTCCGACGCCAGCCACGCCACCATCGCCGCCAGTTCTTCCACCAGCACGAAGCGCGCCTTTGGAATCTTCGACAGCATGAAGTCGATGTGTTGTTGCGTCAGCTGGTCGAAGATTGCGGTCTTGGCCGCGGCCGGCGTCACCGCGTTGACGAGGATGTCGTGCTGCGCCAGTTCCTTGCCGAGTGACTTTGTCAGCGCGATCAGGCCGGCCTTCGACGCCGAGTAGTGCGCGGCGTTCGGATTGCCTTCCTTGCCGGCGATAGACGCGATGTTGACGATGCGGCCGTATTTGTTGGCGAGCATTGCCGGCACCACCGCCTTGCAGCAGATGAACGGCCCGTCGAGGTTGATGCGCAACACCTTGCGCCATTCCTCAAGGTCGGTTTCCCACACCGTCTTGTTGATGCCGGCGATGCCGGCATTGTTGACCAGGATGTCGATCTTGCCAAACGCCTTCAGCGTCGCATCCCGCGTCGCCTCGACCGCGGCGAGGTCGGAGACGTCGACCTTGAAGGCGGTGACGGCGGGACCGATTTCCTTCGCGGTCTTCTCCGCAAACGGCTGGTCAAAATCCCAGATCGCGACTTTGGCGCCGGAGGCGACAAACCGCTCGGCGATCGCGCGCCCAAAACCCTGGGCACCGCCGGTGACGACGGCGCAGCGGCCGTTGAGATCGATCTTGTTCATGCAGAAAGCCTTTGATCGCGTGCAAGTGTTCGCGTGAACGTCAGAGCATGTAGCCGCCATCGACCACGAGGTCGACGCCGGTGGTGAACGCGCTTTCGTCGCTGCCGAGATAGACCGCCATGGATGCGATTTCGTCAGCGGTGCCGAGCCGGCCCATCTTCTGGCGGGCGATGAACATCTCTTTGCCTTGCGGGCCTACGGCGGCTGCGCGATCCAGCATCGAGGGCGTCTCCACGGTGCCGGGGCAGATGCTGTTGCAGCGGATGCCCTGGGTGATGAAGTCGAGCGCAACCGCGCGCGTCAGCAGTGACACCGCGGCCTTCGACGCGCTGTAGACATAACGGTTGGCCGGCGGTCGCAACGCCGCGCAAGACGAGATGTTGACGATGCTGCCGCCGCCGCCCGCCAGCATCAGTGGCAGAAACGCCTTGATGGTCCGGTGCATGGATTTGACGTTGAGGTCGAACGAGAAGTCGAAATCTTCGTCCGAACAGTCCAAAATAGTTCCGTGGTGCACGAAGCCGGCTGCATTGAGCAGGATGTCGATCTTGCCGACGCGCTTGGCAAAGGCGTTGACGTCGGCGGTGTTGCGGACGTCGAGCTTTGCCGTCTCGGCGATGCCTTCCTTGGACAGCGTGGCGATGCCGCTTTCATTGATGTCGGTGGCGATCACGGTGGCGCCTTCGCGCGCGAATGCGATCGCGCAGGCCCGCCCGATGCCCGCCGCCGCAGCCGTGACAACAGCGCGCTTTCCCTTCAGTCGATCAGACATTTTCGTGGCTCCTTATTTTCCTTTCGTCATTGCGAGGAGCGAAGCGACGAAGCAATCCATGTTTCCGCGAGGGATAAAATGGATGGCTTCGCTTCGCTCGCAATGACGGTGACGATCCTTAGTGGTTATCCCGCGCCACACCGACCGTGCCGGCGATATTCTGATAGCGCGTGGCGAGTTCCATGCAGGCGCCGGTGGCCTGCTGGCCGACGGTCGAGCGATAGAGTTCCTGCCACGGCGTCTGGTTGGCCGGATATTTGAAGCCGCCACCGGCGGTGAGGTCGGCGTGGCGCTGCTTCAGTTCCGCATCCGAAATCAGGATGTTGGCCGAGCCCTTGTTGAGGTCGATGCGAACCTTGTCGCCGGTCTTCAGGATCGCAAGACCGCCGCTGGCGGCGGCTTCCGGCGAGGCATTGAGGATCGACGGCGAGCCCGAGGTGCCGGACTGCCGGCCGTCGCCGATGCAGGGCAGGGCCATAATGCCGCGTTTGATCAGCGCCGCCGGCGGCTGCATGTTCACGACTTCGGCGCCGCCGGGATAACCGATCGGGCCGGCGCCGCGGATGAACAGCACGCAGTGCTCGTCGATGTTGAGCGAGGCATCGTCGATGCGGTGGTGATAATCCTCCGGGCCCTCGAACACGATGGCGCGGCCCTCGAACGCGTTCAGGTCCTTCGGATTGCTGAGATAGCGGTCGCGGAACTCCTTTGATATCACGCTGGTCTTCATGATCGCGGAATCGAACAGATTGCCGCGCAGCACCAGGAAGCCGGCTTCCTTCACCAGCGGCTTGTCGTAGCTCCAGATCACGTCGCCGTCGGGTTTTGTCGCTGTGCTGCAATTCTCGCCCATGGTGCGGCCGTTGACGGTCTTGGCGCCTTCATGGATTTTCTTGTGCGCCATCAATTCGCGAACCACCGTCGGCACGCCGCCGGCGCGGTGAAATTCCTCGCCGAGATAGAAACCGGCCGGCTGCAAATTCACCAGCATCGGGATTTCGTGGCCGTGTTTCTGCCAGTCGTCGATCGAGAGTTCGACGCCGATATGGCGCGCCAGCGCGTTGATGTGGATCGGCGCGTTGGTCGAGCCGCCGATCGCCGAGTTCACCACGATGCAGTTCTCGAATGCCTCGCGGGTCAGGATGTCGGACGGCTTGAGATCCTCCCAGACCATGTCGACGATCCGCTTGCCGGTTTCGTAGGCGATCTGGCCGCGCTCGCGGTAGGGCGCGGGAATCGCCGCGCAGCCCGGCAGCGACATGCCGAGCGCCTCGGCCAGCGAGTTCATGGTCGAGGCGGTGCCCATGGTGTTGCAATGGCCGACCGAGGGTGCGGAGGAGGACACGATCTCGATGAATTCGTTGTAGTCGATCTCGCCGGCGGCAAGCCGTTCGCGCTGCTTCCAGACGATGGTGCCGGACCCAGTGCGCTCACCGTTGAACCAGCCGTTCAGCATCGGACCGCCCGAGAGCACGATGGCGGGCATATTGACGGTGGCGGCCGCCATCAGGCAGGCCGGCGTCGTCTTGTCGCAGCCGGTGGTCAGGACCACGCCGTCGAGGGGATAGCCGAACAGGACTTCGACCAGGCCGAGATAGGCGAGGTTGCGGTCGAGGGCTGCGGTCGGACGCTTGCCGGTCTCCTGGATCGGATGGACCGGGAATTCCATCGCAAGCCCACCGGCCTCGCGGATGCCCTCGCGCACCCGATGTGCCAATTCGAGATGGTGACGGTTGCACGGCGACAGGTCGTTGCCGGTCTGCGCGATGCCGATGATCGGCTTGCCGGACTGTAGTTCTTTGCGGGTCAGGCCATAATTGAGGTAGCGCTCCAGATAGAGCGCGGTCATCCCGGGATTGTGCGGGTTGTCAAACCACTCGAGTGAGCGGAGTCTTCGGCCCTTGCCATTGACGGCAGCATTGTTGTCACTTTTTTTCATTGGTTCCTCCCGCACTGCAAACCTTTTGGGACGGCTCAAATCACGGCAGCAGTTTCCAGCATGCTCAAAATTTCATCCGCTGCAAACGCGGCCGCTCGTCCCAGTTCCTGATCTTGATCACCGATCTTAGTTCGCTCCAAAAGATAGCGCTATCATTTTCTCAATTGCGCAACGTGAAGTTCGGCAAGTTTGGCCGTCACGCGGTTTGCGGCATCGAGCTTTCGCGAATCATGAGTTGAAAGCCGAGGTCGAGGACCGGCTGTTGTGGGCGGCGGCCCTCGATCGCGTCGATCACCATGGTGACGGCGTGCCGGCCCATTTCGTAACGATTGGTGCGCACGCTGGTCAGCGAGGGGACGGCGGAGGCCATGAATTCCAGGTCGTTGAAGCCGACAATGGCGAGCTTGCCGGGAACCGAGATCTGGCGGCGCTGGCATTCGAACAGCACCCCCAGGGCAAGGTCGTCATTGACGCAGAACACCGCCTCGATATCCGGCGCCCGCGCCACCAGGTCAGCGAACAGCGTCCCGCCGAGCGTGACGGTGGTCGGTACGGTGGTGGTGACGACGAGGTTCGGATCGAACAGCGAGGCCGCCTTCATGGCGTCGCGGTAGCCTTCGAACCGTCGCTGCACGCGCGGATCCATGCGGGCGCCGAGAAAGCCGATGCGCCGGTGGCCTTGCTCGAGAATGTGCGAAATGGCGGCAAAACCGGCGTCGTAATGCGAAAAGCCGACCATCATGTCGACCGGGCTGTCGCCGATCTCCATGATCTGCGTGACCGGGCAATCCATGGTCTCGAGGATCGCGCGCGATTCCGCGGTCTGGTTGATGCCGGTCACGATCAGTCCGGCCGGCTTCTGCGCCCGAAACAGCCGCAGCAGCTTTTCTTCCTGCAGGATGCTGTAGCGGGTGTTGGTCAACTGGATGCTGTAGCGGCTTTGCTCCGAAGCATCATAGATGCCGCGCAGGACGTCGGCGAACACGTTGTTGGTGAGGGAGGGGATCACGACACCGATGACTTCAGTGCGGTGCGAGGCGAGCGCGCGTGCCGCCAGATTGGGCACATAGCCGAGTTCCTTGACGGCGCTGTCGACGCGTTCGCGTTTGCTCAGCGACAGCGCATCCGGATTGCGAAAGAAGCGGGAAGCGGTGATCGGCGAGACGCCAGCAAGCTTGGCGACCTCGGTGAGGCGGATTTTGCCAGACTTCGTCCGTTTTCGTCCCATTCTGCGCTCTTATCACAACGAATTAGACAAATGAACAATTATTGACAGCGCTACCATCGGATTGCTAAATGCCGTCAAACTGCAGATGATAATGCGCTGTCGAATTCGACTGACGGCATTAGAGTCGAAAAGACAGAAATGGGGCTGGCCACTGGCCGACAGCGCCCGAAAACAGAAACTGAGGGGAGATAATTCCGATGTCGTCGGTACAGATTCGCGACGTGCGAAAATCGTTTGGTAATTTTGAGGTGTTGCACGGCGTGTCGATTCCGATCGAGGACGGCGAGTTCGTCGTGCTGGTCGGCCCCTCCGGTTGCGGCAAGTCGACCCTGCTGCGCATGCTCGCCGGCCTTGAGAACATCACGTCGGGAACGATCTCGATCGGTGAGCGCGTTGTCAACAATGTCCAGCCGAAAGAGCGCGACATTGCGATGGTGTTCCAGAACTATGCGCTCTATCCGCATATGACGGTCGCCGACAATATGGGCTTCTCGCTCAAGCTGCGCGGCGCGAGCGCTGCGGAAATCGCCACCGGCGTCAATCGTGCCGCGGAAATCCTGGCGCTGACGCCGCTGCTCGAACGCTATCCCCGGCAATTGTCGGGCGGCCAACGCCAGCGCGTCGCCATGGGCCGCGCCATCGTGCGCGATCCGCAGGTGTTCCTGTTCGACGAGCCGCTGTCCAACCTCGATGCCAAGCTGCGCGTTGCGATGCGCACCGAAATCAAGGAATTGCACCAGCGGCTGCGCACCACCACGGTCTACGTCACCCACGACCAGATCGAAGCCATGACCATGGCCGACAAGATCGTCGTGATGCATGACGGCATCGTCGAGCAGATGGGCACGCCGCTCGAACTTTATGACACGCCGGCCAACCAGTTCGTCGCGGGCTTTATCGGCTCGCCATCGATGAACTTCCTCAAGGGCAAGGTCAAATCGAACGGCAGCGCCTCGTTCGAAGGTCCGAACGGCGTGAAATTGCCGCTGGCGTCGGCGCCGGCCAATTCCGAAGGCCTGCCTGCCGTCTATGGCGTGCGGCCCGAACATTTCACCATCGCCGATGACGGCGCCGAAGCGGAGATCATCGTGGTCGAGCCGACCGGCTCGGAAACGCAAGTCTTCGCCAAGCTCGGCGGCGAACAGGTCGTCGCCGTGTTCCGCGAGCGTCATCAATTCAATCCGGGCGACAAGATCCGGTTGAAGCCAGATCCGGCGCTCGTGCATTTGTTCGACGGGACCACGGGAAAGCGGTTGAACGCCTGAAAATACTGACGCCTAAAAAAAATATAATCAAATTCACAGGGAGGATGGACCATGCATGACTTTACTCGTCGCGCGATACTTCAGGGCGGCACTGCGCTTGCCGCCACGGGCGCGCTGACCGGGCCGGCATTGCTGAATTTCGCCAAGGCCTGGGCGCAGACCTCGCCGTGGAAGGCGGAAGCGGGCGCCAAGCTCACCGTGATGCGCTGGAAGCGCTTCGTGCCGGCGGAAGACGATGCGTTCAACGCGATGGTAGCCGCCTTCAAGGCGGCGACCGGCACCGACATGAACGTGTTCTCGAAATCGTTCGAGGACGTGCAGCCGAAGGCATCGGTTGCCGCCAATACCGGTTCGGGCATCGATCTCGCATGGGGCCTGCATACGCTGCCGCAGCTGTTCCCGACCAAAGTCATCAAGTTGAACGACGTCGCCGACTATCTCGGCAACAAGTATGGCGGTTGGACTGACGCTGCCGCCAAGACCTGCAAGCAGGGCAATGACTGGCTCGGCATCCCGGTCGCCACCGTCGGCGGCTACATGACCTACCGCAAGTCGGCGACCGACAAGGCCGGCTTCAAGGAATTTGCCAAGGATTTTCCGAGCTTCCTTGAAATGTGCAAGGCGCTCAAGGCGAACAACACCCCAGCCGGCTTTGCTCTGGGTCACGCCACCGGCGACGCCAATGGATGGCTGCACTGGATCCTCTGGGGCCACAACGCCTGGACGGTCGACAAGGACGACAAGGTCATCATCAACTCGCCGGAAACGGCCAAGGCGCTGGAATACGCCAAGGCACTGTCGGACGCCTTCATTCCCGGCGTCGCGTCGTGGAATGACGGTTCCAACAACAAGGCGTATCTGGCCGGCGAGCTCTACTGCACCGCCAACGGCATCTCGATCTACGTTGCGGCAAAAGACGATGCGAAGATGAAGGATATTGCCGACGACACCTACCACGCGTTGATGCCGGTCGGCCCGATCGGCAAGCCGACGGAACTTCAGCTCTGCGTGCCGATCCTGGCGTTCAACTTCACGAAGTATCCGAATGCGGCGAAGGCCTTCATTGCCTTCATGCTGGAGAAGGAAAACTTCGAGAAATGGCTGTCGGGTGCGCGGGGATATCTGACCCAGACGCTCAACGCCTATGACTCGGCGCCGGTCTGGACCGCGGACCCCAAGAACGCCGTGTTCGGCCAGGCCAGCAAGCGCGCACTCCCGGCCTCCGGCATCGGCACCCCCGGCGAAAAGGCGGCGACCGCAATCGCCGACTTCATCGTCGTCGATATGTTCGCCAACTACTGCACCGGTGCGAAAGACACGAAGACCGCCATGGCGGAAGCCGAACGGCAGTTGAAGCGCATCTACCGCTGATCGAATTGGAGCGGGTGGCTGACCGCCGCCCGCTCCAACCACCAGGCAACCGGGACACTGCCCATGGCTGACATTGCACTCCAACCTCGGGTAGCCAAGGCACAGATCCGCGAGGCCAGCACGTGGGACCTGATCAAGACCAACCGTAACTGGCTCGGTTTCTGGTTCATGGTCCCGGCGATGGGTTTTTTGATTTTTTTCCTGGCCTATCCGCTGGGCCTTGGAATTTGGATATCGTTCACTGACGCCAAGATCGGGCGTCCCGGCCATTACATCGGCGTCGAGAACTACGAGTGGCTGTGGGATGATTCGATCTTCTGGCTCTCGGTCTTCAATACGCTGCTCTACACTTTCATCGCGAGCGCGATCAAATTTGCGATCGGCCTCTATCTAGCGCTGCTGTTGAACGAGAACATGCCGTTCAAGGCCATGCTGCGGGCGCTGGTGCTGATACCTTTCATCGTCCCGACCGTGTTGTCGGCGCTGGCATTCTGGTGGATTTTCGACTCGCAATTCTCGATCATCTCATGGTCGCTCAAGCATCTCGGCCTGATCACCCAGAACATCAATTTCCTCGGCGACACGACATGGGCCCGTACCTGCGTGATCTTCGCCAACATCTGGCGCGGCGTACCGTTTGTGGCGATCACGCTGCTTGCCGGTCTGCAGACCGTACAGCCCTCGCTCTACGAGGCTGCGACGCTCGACGGCGCCAGCAAGTGGGAGTTGTTCCGCTACATCACCTATCCCTTGCTGACGCCGATCATCGCGGTGGTGATGACGTTCTCGGTGTTGTTCACCTTCACCGACTTCCAGCTGATCTGGGCCATGACACGCGGCGGCCCGGTCAATGCCACTCACTTGATGGCGACCCTGTCGTATCAGCGCGCGATCATCGCGGGACAGTTGGGCGAGGGGGCTGCGATATCGAGTGCGATGATCCCGTTCCTGCTGGCCGCGATCATGGTGTCGTGGTTTGGCCTGCAACGACGCAAGTGGCAGCAGGGTGAAAACAATGACTGATCTGCCCACGAGGTCCCTGGATCTCAAGGCCGTGCTTTCGGGTTCTTCGCCGACGGCCGCGAAGGACGATCACAGCGAAGGCATGAGCTATCTGCAGTCGTTGCCGCGCCGGATGGTGACGCTCTATCTGCCGTTGTCGATCATCGTGTTCGTTCTGCTGTTTCCGTTCTATTGGATGGCACTGACGGCGATCAAACCGGATGAGCAACTGATCGACCTCGAAACCTACAGTCCGTTCTGGACCTGGAATCCAACTTTCAAGCATATCTACAAACTGTTGTTCCAAAGCCATTATCCGCTCTGGCTCTGGAATACGATGTATGTCGCCGTCGGCGCCACGGTGCTGTCGATTGTCGCCAGCGTGCTGGCGGCCTATGCCATCGTGCGCTTGCGCTACCGGGGTGCGCAATGGGTCGGCGGGCTGATTTTCCTGTCCTATCTGGTGCCGCCCTCGATCCTGTTCATTCCGCTCGCCACCGTGGTGTTCCAGTACGGCCTGTTCGACTCGCCGATGGCGCTGATCCTGACCTATCCCACCATCCTGATCCCGTTCTCGACCTGGCTGTTGATGGGGTATTTCAAGACCATCCCGTTCGAGCTGGAGGAATGCGCGCTGATCGACGGCGCCAGCCGCTGGCAGATACTGATTAAAATCGTGCTGCCGCTGGCGATTCCCGGCTTGATCTCCGCCTTCATCTTCTGCTTCACGCTGTGCTGGAACGAGTTCATCTACGCGCTCACCTTCCTGCAATCGGTGCAGAACAAGACGGTGCCGGTCGCGATCGTCAACGAGTTCGTAGATGGCGACGTCTACCGCTGGGGCTCGCTGATGGCAGGCGCGCTGGCGGGCTCGCTGCCGCTGGTTATCCTTTACGCCTTCTTCGTCGAGCATTATGTGTCAGCCATGACGGGAGCCGTGAAAGAGTGATCGCGCCGGCCCGCATCCGCTAAAATCGAATAAAAAAGGAGACGGGTCTTGCACATTCTCATTCTCGGTGCCGCCGGCATGGTCGGCCGCAAGCTGAC
This sequence comes from uncultured Alphaproteobacteria bacterium, assembly GCA_963802535.1. Taxonomy (GTDB): domain Bacteria; phylum Pseudomonadota; class Alphaproteobacteria; order Rhizobiales; family Xanthobacteraceae; genus Bradyrhizobium. Next base: position 78,856 of record CAWDJI010000009.1, read on the forward strand.
GGAACAGCTGTTGCGCGACGGCCGCCTCGGCAAGCAAGACATCACCAAAATGACGCTACAGGACGTGGTGGCGCCGACCAAGCCCGCCTCGTCGATCCCGATCCATGTCGTGGCGTCCGATTTTGCCGATGCCGGTGCTGCGGCACCGCTGATCGCCGGGCGACCGGACGTGATCTTCCATCTGGCCGCGATCGTGTCGGGTGAGGCGGAGGCCGAGTTCGACAAGGGCTACCGGATCAATATGGATGGTACCCGCTATCTGATCGACGCGATCCGCGCCGTCGGCGGCGGCTACAAGCCGCGGCTGGTGTTCACGTCCTCGATCGCGGTGTTCGGCGCGCCATTCCCGGAAAAGATCGGCGACGAGTTCTTCCATACACCGCTGACGAGCTACGGCACGCAGAAGTCGATCTGCGAGCTTTTGATCAACGACTACACCCGCAAGGGCCTGCTCGACGGCATCAGCATCCGTTTGCCAACGATCTGCGTGCGGCCGGGCAAGCCGAACAAGGCGGCATCTGGGTTCTTCTCCAACATCATCCGCGAGCCGCTGGCAGGCGAGGAGGCGGTGCTGCCGGTTACCGATGACGTGCGGCACTGGCACGCCTCGCCGAAATCGGCCGTCGGCTTCCTGCTCCATGCCGGCACCATGGACCTCAACGCCATGGGTGCGCGCCGCAATCTCAGCATGCCCGGGTTGGCGGCGACCGTCGGCGAACAGATCGCAGCCCTCGATCGCGTCGCCGGCAAGAACGTCACCGCCCGCATCAAGCGCGTGCCCGATCCGACCATCATCGGCATCGTCAGCGGCTGGCCGCGCGATTTCGTCACCGACCGCGCGCTCAAGCTCGGCTTCACCACGGCCGAAAAGACTTTTGATGACATCATCCGGATCCACATCGCGGACGAACTCGGCGGCAAGTTCGCAGCCTAGCGTGGCGGGTAGCGGCTCCGTAGGGATGCGGCCATGACGCGCGTTGCCTGTATCGGCGAATGCATGGTCGAGCTGAAGCAGGCCGAAGGCGGCCTGTTTTCGCGCGGCTATGGCGGCGACACGCTCAATACCGCCGTCTATCTGGCCCGCCTTGGCGCCGGGACCGATTACATCACCGCACTCGGCGACGACACGCTCAGCGATGAGATGGTCGCCGGCTGGGCCGCGGAAGGCGTCGGCATCCGTCGCGTGGCGCGGCTAAAGGGCAAATTGCCGGGCATCTACATGATCCAGACCGATGACCGGGGCGAACGCCGGTTCTTTCACTGGCGGGAAAGTGCTGCCGCGCGCAGCCTGATGGATCTGCCCGAGACGTCGGACATCCTGGCTTCGCTCGCGAGCTATCAAGTCGTTTATCTCTCGGCGATCACGCTCTCGATTTACAGTGAAAGCGGCCGAGCTCGGTTGCTCGCAGGAATCAAGCGCGCGCGTGAGGCGGGCGCGCGGTTTGCTTTTGACACCAATTTTCGTGCCCGTGGCTGGCCCGATTTGAATGTGGCCCGCGCTGTCTATCAGGAGGCCATTGCGGCCGCCGACATCGTGCTGGCCTCGACCGAGGATCTGCTGCCGCTCTATCCCGGCGAGACCAACGAAGGCCTGCTGGCGCGTATTCCGGGCGAGGAGGTCGTGTTAAAGCTTTCCGAACCGGCGAGCATCCTTCGTCTCGATGGCGTCTTGCATCAGACCAGGGCCGAGCCGGTGACAAAACCCGTCGTCGATACCACCGCTGCCGGTGACAGCTTTGCGGCAGCTTATGTTGCGGCCCGCCTGGCCGGCGCCGATCCGGTGGAAGCTGCGCGTGCCGGGCATCATCTCGCCGGCGTTGTGGTATGTCACCCCGGCGCCATCATCCCGCGCGCGGCGATGCCGTCGGGTATCATCGGCAAACCGACAACCTCAGACAAGGCGACCCCATGAACGTCGACGTTGCAGCACGGCAGCAAAAACTTGCTGACCTCGTTAAATCCGCCACCGTCATTCCGGTGCTGACCATCGAGCGGCTGGAACACGCGGTGCCGCTGGCGAAAGCGCTGGTCGCCGGTGGCGTGCGGATGCTGGAAGTGACTTTGCGTACGCCGGTGGCGATCGAGGCCGCCAAGGCCATGATCGCGGAGGTGCCGGAGGCGATCGTCGGCATCGGCACGATCCTGAACGCCGACGACCTCAAGCGCACCGAGGCGCTCGGCGCCAAATTCGGCATCAGCCCTGGTGCGACGCCCGAACTGCTGAAAGCCGCCGCCGCCAGTTCATTGCCGTTCGCGCCGGGGATCGCAACGGCATCGGAATTGATGCAGGCGCTGGCGCATGGTTTTGACCTCGTCAAATTCTTCCCGGCGGAACAGTCCGGCGGTATCAAGGCACTGCGCGCTTTGGCAGGTCCGTTTCCCAACATCCGGGTGTGTCCGACCGGCGGCATTGGGGAAGCCAATGCGGCGTCCTGGCTGGCCGAACCGAACGTGCTGGCAGTCGGCGGTTCCTGGCTGTGCCCGGCAGCGGACATCCGCTCCGGCAACTGGGCCGGCATAACGGCCATGTGCGCGCAGGCGATGAAATCGCTGAAAGCCGCCTGAAGATAGGCTACAAAATCGTCGGAACCGGAACAGGGAGAACGACCATGACAGCCAGCATCGTGGGATGGGCGCATACGCCATTCGGCAAGTTCGACGCGGAAACCGTCGAAAGCCTGGTGGTAAAGGTTGCGACCGAAGCGCTGGCCGATGCAGGTATTTCCGCAGGCGATGTCGACGAGATCGTGCTCGGGCATTTCAACGCCGGCTTCTCGCCGCAGGACTTTACGGCCTCGCTGGTGTTGCAGGCCGACCCGAAACTGCGCTTCAAGCCGGCTACGCGGGTCGAGAACGCCTGCGCCACCGGTTCGGCCGCTGTGCATCAGGGCATCCGCGCGATTGCGTCGGGTGCTGCCAGGATCGTGCTGGTGGTCGGCGTCGAGCAGATGACGCGCACACCGGGGCCGGAGATCGGCAAGTATCTCTTGAAGGCGTCCTATCTGCCGGAAGACGGCGACACCGTCGGCGGTTTCGCCGGTGTGTTCGGCAAGATCGCGCAGGGCTATTTCCAGAAATATGGCGATCAGTCCGATGCGCTGGCGATGATCGCCGCCAAAAACCACAAGAACGGCGTCGCCAATCCCTATGCGCAGATGCGCAAGGATTTTGGTTTTGAGTTCTGCCGCGCCGAGAGCGACAAGAATCCGTTCGTCGCCGGCCCCCTGAAGCGCACCGATTGCTCGCTGGTGTCGGATGGCGCGGCCGCGCTGGTGCTGACGGATTCCGAGACCGCGAAAACCATGGGCAAGGCGGTGAATTTCCGCGCCACCGCGCATGCGCAGGATTTCCTCCCGATGTCCAAGCGCGACATTCTGGCGTTCGAAGGCTGCACGGTGGCCTGGGGACGCGCGCTCGAGCAGGCCGGCATCGGCCTGTCCGATCTGTCGTTCGTCGAAACCCATGACTGCTTCACGGTCGCCGAACTGATCGAATATGAAGCGATGGGCCTGACGCCGCGCGGGCAGGGCGCTCGCGCCATCAAGGAAGGCTGGACGCAGAAGGACGGCAAGCTGCCGATCAACCCGTCCGGCGGCCTGAAAGCCAAGGGCCACCCGATCGGCGCCACCGGCGTTTCCATGCATGTGATGAGCGCGATGCAGCTGGTCGGCCAGGCGCCCGAGGGCATGCAGCTCAAGAATCCAAAACTCGCCGGCATCTTCAACATGGGCGGTGCGGCGGTGGCGAACTACGTCTCGGTGCTGGAGCCTGCGAAATAAGCGCCGTAAATCCACGTTGTCGTCCCGGCGAACGCCGGGACCCATACCGCGTGATCTATCGTTTCGAAAATGCTTTTCGACGAGCCTTCGTAACCACCATCGCCGGTGCCTATGGGTCCCGGCGCCCGTGCGCAATTGCGCACTAGGCCGGGACGACGGTGAATTTGGAGCGCCACGCATACGCCCATACGCCCGACACCCTTGCTCTTCGCTTCGCCCTGCCGTTACTTGGCCGTAACCAGCCTCCGGGAGCGAACAAAACCATGGGACCGCTAAAAGGCATCAAGGTCATCGACATGACGACCGTGCTGATGGGGCCCTATGCCACCCAGACGCTCGGCGATTACGGCGCCGACATCATCAAGGTGGAATCGCTCGATGGCGACGTCACGCGGCAGATCGGGCCGACGCGGCATCCCGGCATGGGGCCGGTGTTCCTCAACACCAACCGCAGCAAGCGCTCGATCTGTCTCGACCTGAAGAAGCCGGCCGGGCGCGACGCCGTGCTGCGGCTGATCGCAAAGGCCGACGTGCTGGTCTACAATGTGCGCCCGCAGGCGATGGCGCGGCTGCAGCTCGGCTACGACGTGGTGTCGAAGATCAATCCGCGCCTGATCTATGCCGGCGTGTTCGGTTTCGGCCAGGATGGGCCCTATGCCGCAAAACCGGCTTATGACGATCTGATCCAGGGCGCGACCGCGTTGCCGGCGCTGATGGCGCAGACCAGCGATGGCGTGCCGCGATACGTTCCGAATGCGCTGGTCGATCGCATCGTCGGGCTGACGGCGGTCGGCGCGATCTGCGCCAGCCTGGTCGATCGTGACCGCACCGGACGCGGCCAGCGCGTCGATATACCGATGTTCGAAACCATGGCGGGATTCGTGATGGGCGACCACATGGGCGGTCTCACCTACGAGCCGCCGCTCGACAAGGGCGGCTACGCCCGGCATCTGTCGCCGGACCGGCGGCCCTACAAGACGTCCGACGGCTACATCTGCGTCATCGTCTACAACGACAAGCAGTGGGAGAATTTCTTCAACGCCACCGGCCGGGACGATCTGCGCAGCCATCCGAAATTCGCGACCTTTGCCGGCCGCGCCACCAATATCGACACGGTCTACGCCGAACTCGCGCGCATCCTCGAAACCAAATCCACCGCGGAATGGACCGCGATCCTGGAGAAGGCCGACGTGCCGGTCATGCCGATGCATGATCTGGAAAGCCTGTTGCAGGATCCGCATATCGTCGCGACCGACTTCTTCCCCGTGGTCGATCATCCGACCGAGGGGCGCATTCGCAACATGCGGCCGTCGGCACGCTGGTCGGAAACGCCGGTGGAGACGCCGCGGCTGGCGCCGCGGCTCAGCGAGCACAGCGCCGAGATCTTGCGCGAAGCGGGTTTTGCGCCGGACGAGATCGCCGCCCTGGTTCGCGACGGCGTCACCAAAGCGGCGCCAAACGTATAGGACGGGACATATGGATTTCGCGCTGTCAGCCAACCAGGAATCGATCCGCGATGCGGTGGCAAAAATCTGTTCGCGCTTTGACGACGCCTATTGGCTGAAGAAGGACAAGGAGGGCGGCTATCCCGCCGACTTCCACCGCGCGCTGGCGGACGCCGGCTGGCTCGGCATCTGCATCCCCGAGGAGTATGGCGGCTCGGGCTTCGGCATCACCGATGCCGCGATCATGATGCGGACGATTGCGGAGTCCGGCGCCGGCATGTCGGGTGCCTCGGCCGTGCACATGAACGTGTTCGGGCTCAATCCTGTCGTCGTGTTCGGCACCAAGGAACAATGCACGCGCATGCTGCCGCCGATCATCGACGGCCGCGACAAATCCTGCTTTGCCGTGACCGAACCCAATACCGGGCTCAACACCACGCAGCTGAAAACCCGCGCGGTGCGCAAGGGCGACAAATATATCGTCAACGGCCAGAAGGTCTGGATTTCCACCGCGCAGGTCGCCAACAAGATCCTGCTGCTGGCGCGCACCACGCCGCTGGAGGAGGTGAAGACCGCGACGCAGGGCTTGAGCCTGTTCTATACCGACTTCGACAAGAAGCGCGTCGCGGTGCACGAGATCGAGAAGATGGGCCGCAAGCCCGTCGATTCCAACGAATTGTTCTTCGAGAATTTTGAAATCCCGGTCGAGGATCGCTTCGGCGAAGAAGGCCGCGGCTTCGAATATATTTTGCACGGCATGAATCCCGAGCGCATCCTGATCGCGGCCGAAGCGGTCGGTCTCGGCCAGATCGCGCTGACGCGGGCTTCGGCCTATGCGAAAAGCCGCATCGTGTTCAATCGCCCGATCGGCATGAACCAGGGCATCCAGCATCCGCTCGCCAAGAACTGGATGGAGCTGGAAGCCGCATGGCTGATGGTGCTCTCCGCCGGCTGGCAATACGACCAGGGCATGCCGTGCGGACCGGCGGCCAATGCCGCAAAGTATCTCGCGGCCGAAGCCGGCTTCCATGCCTGCGAGCAGGCGGTCATGACCCATGGCGGTTTTGGTTACGCCAAGGAATATCACGTCGAGCGTTATTTGCGGGAATCGTTGATCCCGCGCATCGCCCCGATCAGCCCGCAGCTCATTCTCAGTTTCATTGCCGAGAAGGTGCTGGGGCTGCCGAAATCGTACTAAAATGAAGTTGAACTGACATGAGCTTCATCACCGGCGTTGGCCTGACGTCCTACGGCAAGCACGAAGGTTCGTCCTCGCTCGACCTCATGAGCAAGGCGGCCGAGATGGCGATTGCCGACGCCGGGCTGAAGCGATCCGAGATCGACGGCGTCCTCTGCGGCTACAGCACGGTCTCGCCGCACATCATGCTGGCGACCGTGTTTGCCGAGCATTTTGGCATCCGGCCGTCTTACGCCCACGCCGTGCAGGTCGGCGGCGCCACTGGCCTGGCCATGACCATGCTGGCGCATCATCTGGTCGATGCCGGAGTGGCAAAGCATGTGCTGGTGGTCGGCGGCGAGAACCGGCTGACCGGGCAGAGCCGCGATGCCTCGATCCAGGCGCTGGCGCAGGTCGGCCATCCCGATTACGAGGTGACGCTGGGGCCGACGATCCCGGCCTATTACGGCCTCGTCGCCTCGCGCTACATGCACGAATATGGCGTGACCCAGGAAGACCTCGCCGAATTCGCGGTGCTGATGCGCGCCCATGCGCTGACCCATCCCGGCGCCCAGTTCCATGAGCCGATCACGGTTGCCGACGTGATGGCGTCGAAGCCGGTGGCGATGCCGCTAAAACTGCTGGATTGCTGTCCGGTGTCCGATGGCGGGGCGGCGTTCGTGATCAGCCGCGAGCGCACGGGAGCGACCGGCATCCGCGTGCGCGGCTGCGCGCAGGCGCACACCCATCAGCACGTCACCGCGATGCCCGCCTTGAGCGAACTCGGCGCCGAGATTTCGATCGCCAAGGCCAAGACCGCATCCGGGCTCGCGATCTCCGATGTGCGCTACGCCGCGGTCTATGACAGCTTCACGATCACGCTGGCGATGCTGCTGGAGGACCTCGGCCTCGCCAAACGCGGCGAGGCGGCAGCAAGGGTGCGGGCAGGTCATTTCGGCCGCGACGGCGAGATGCCGCTCAACACCCATGGCGGCCTGCTGAGCTACGGCCATTGCGGCGTCGGCGGCGCGATGGCGCATCTGGTCGAAACCCATCTGCAGATGACCGGACGCGCAGGCAACGCCAGGTCCGCGACGCCTCGATCGCGCTGCTGCATGGCGACGGCGGCGTGCTGTCGTCGCATGTCAGCATGTTCCTGGAGCGGGTGCGATGAGCGAAGAACTCGCCGACTGGACCAAGGGCGCCGAAGCCATCGTCTATCAAGCCTGCGGCGCCTGCGGAAGGCGCAATATTTCCACCGCAGCTTCTGCGCCGCCTGCGGCGCGCCGGATCCGGTGGAGAAATCCGCCAGCGGCGACGGGACGGTCTACGCGACCTCGCTGGTCTGCCGCGCCGCGACGCCGGAGACCCGCGCGCATGTGCCCTACAACATCCTGCTGGTCGACACGGCGGAAGGCTTTCGCATGATGGCCCATGGCGACAACGACCTCGCCATCGGCGACAAGGTCATCGCGCGCTACCAGCAATTTGCGGGAAGGCTGGTGCCGTATTTCGCGAAAGCGAAATGATGGCATCACTCGCCGACGGATTGCCGTCTACCGCCACGTAGAAGACGACGCTGGCGATGACGAGCATTGCCGTCACCGCCAGCATCTGCGCAAGCGCTTCCGAGGCCGCCCTTTTGGTGGCTTCCTTCATGTCTATCTCCCTAGACTTGGGCACGATTCATCGTGGCGCGCGAAAGCGCGCTGATGGCTCGTTTATTTTTTACTCGGAACACCCCGCGACGAGTATTCGCTTAGATTGAGTCCCCACTCGGCGAATATCGACCGTGCCAAGGTCGAACAGTAATGCGGCGGCATTTTGGCTCACCCGCAGCCGGATTTGTGCGCGCGGCATGACGAATTTCGGGCGCAAGCAAGCATGGAGACGTTCTAAAGGCTTGCGCGCCCGCTTCAGGCTGTCGAGCTGGCCGGGATTTCGCGGGCTCCGTCACCGGATAGGAGCAGAACGTGCAGGTGCAGGCGAAGGCCGCCGGACCATCGGGAAAATCCGGATAATCGACGTCGGGATTGGCAAGCTTTCCTTCGCGCTTGTCCCACCATTCCGCGCGCTTGTTGACGAGCGGATAGGCCAGCGCCGCGCGATAGAGCGCCGCCGAGCGCGGATCGTCCTTGGCGCCGACAATGGTGACGTGCACCGGCTCGTTGCGCAGTTCGTCCTCGGCCAGCAGCACGTCGGGCAGGAAGCCGAAGGCATCGAGGACCGGCGGCGAGGTGAGGTAGCCCATGCCGGCTTCGGCGATCTCGCGATACCTCGCTTCGCCGGTGTAGGACGACAGCAGGCGAACATCCGCACCGCCGTGACGTTGTCCTCGCGCTGCTTGATCGGCTTTGTCAGTTGCTGCGCGTCGGGCGAGGCGGAAGCGATGAAGCCGCCGGTCGCGGGATCGATGAAGGTCTTGGCGATGAAGTCGGCGGTGGCCTGCGCGTGCGTCAGCCATTCGCGCTCGCCGGTCGAGCGGTGCAGCGCCAGCAGCGCCTTGGCCATCTCGACATTGTCGGCGAGATAAGGCCCGCCCTTGTCCTGCTCGGCGTGACGGAAGCCGCCGCCCGGCATCGCGCGGTTGTCGAGCGCCCAGCGCGCCGCGCCGATCGCGAGATCGCGCGCTTCGGTCACGCCGGTCGCGTCGTAATAGGCGAGCAAGCCCGCAATCGCCTGCGCGGTCTCGCGGGCGTATAGCCGCTGGTCGACGCCGGGTTCGCCCTCGCTCATGCCATAGGAGGCGTAGAAGCCGCCGCCGGGCGCGGCCATCGTGTCGCGCAGGAAACCAAAGATGCGATCGGCGGCCTGCCGGTAGGCGGGATCGCCGAACATCGTCCAGGCCCGCGCATAGGCGGCAAGCCCGGCCTCCTGCGCGAACATCGGAAATTCGCGCGCCGGCTCCGACCAGTCCGGCTTCAGATTGACCTGGTTCATGGCGCCGGTCTTGTCGATCATGGTCGTGGCCATCAGGGTCAGGACCTTCCTGATCCGCGCCTCGTTCTTCGCGTCGCCCTGGCGGGCGCGCTGCAGCGCCCAGATCAGCATCGGGCCGTCGACGAATTTCGATTTGCTCCAGCCGCCGTGCTCCTCGTCCCAGGCCTTGTCGATGAAGGCGAGGATCTCGTCGCGCTGCGCGTCGGTCAGCCCGGTCGCCAGCGAGCGCTCGCGCTCGTCGCCGCCGGGGTCGGGATAGTTGACGGGCGAGGGGTCGTCGATGGTGGCGGTCAGGATCGGGATGAAGAACTGCGGCGAGTAGAAGCCGCGCAGCTTGACGATCTCGGTGCCGTCGGGGGCGAAGATGATGGTGGCGGGCCAGCCCCAGCGCTCATAGCGCTGCGAGATGTCCGGCCGGCTGTCCTGGTCGACATAGACAGGGATGAACTTGTCCTTGAGGACGCCGCGCACGTCGGCGTTGGCCCAGGTCTCGCGGTTCATCACGTGGCACCAGCGGCACCACCAGGATTGCAGCGAGACGATCACGAATTTCTTCTCGCGCGCCGCCTTGGCAAAGATGGCGTCGTTCCACTCGCTCCAGAAGCCGTCCTTGTTGTCGATCGGCGCGGCATGCGCGGTGCCGCGATGACGAGCAGCGAGCAGCAGGAGCGCGATGCATGCGGATCATGGGCGGGCCCCGGAAATCGTCGTGACGCGGAATATGTCAGAGCGTACTGCCCGCTGAAACACACAGGGCCGTGACTTATTCCCGGCCATTGATCCCGCAGGGTTGATCCGGCTGGCCGCGGGGCATGATCCAGCCATCAAAAATCAAGAAAACTCAAGGTGAGAAATGGCCCGCATCGACTACAGCGATCCCGCCAAAGCACAACGATCGCACCCGCGAACTGCTCGGCAAGAACCGCAACGCCAACATCTTTCGCATGATGGCGCATTCGCCGAGCTATTTCGAGCAATATTGCCGGCTCGGCGGCGCGATCCGCCACAAGGGCGAGCTCGATCCGATCGTGCGCGAGCTTGCGATCACCCGCACCGGCATTCTGTGCGAGGCGCCGTACGAGATCGTGGCCCACAAGCGGATCGGCAAGAATGTCGGCGTCACCGACGAGCAGAACGAGGCGCTGGAGAACTGGCAGGCGGCCACCTGCTTCAACGAGATGCAGCGCGCCGCGCTCGCCTTCACCGACGAGATCGTCAAGCTGCACAAGCCGACCGATGCGACCTTCAACGCGATCGCGTCCAAACTGACGCCGGCCGCGCTGGTCGAGCTGCAGCTCTCGGTCGGCTTCTACATCATGACGTCGAAATTCCTGGAAACCTTTGCGATCGACATGCAGCCGGTGACGGAGGTGGTGGCGTAAGCCGCTCACACCCGCGGCCCGTAGCGCCGCAGCGCTTCGAGCGTCAGGCCCTTGCCGACGGCGCCAAACGTGTCGCCTTCGACGATGCGGGCCGACGGCACCGCCTTGGTGATCGCCTTGCGGACATGGGCGAGTTGCACCGAGCCGCCGGTCAGGAACACGGCGTCGATGTCGCCGGCGGCAAGCCGCGCCTGGGTGAGGCAGTTCTTGATGCGGGCGGCGATGCGCTCGGCCAGTTGCCTGGTGTGGCTGACGAGATCGGGGCGGCTGATCGCCGCGTCGAGGCCCGGCGTCACCCATTCCAGCGGGATGTCGGCCTGGCGCTTGTCGGACAGCGCGATCTTGGCTTCCTCGACCTCCATCGCCAGCGTATGGCCGCGCTGCTCGTCGACCACGCGCACCAGCCGGTCGAGCAGTTCGGGCTCGCTGGCCTCGCGCCGGACCTGGCGGATGTCGGCGATCACGCGCGGCTCGTACATGCGGTTGATGCTCGACCAGGTCGCGAGGTCGTGGAAATAGCTCGAGGGCACGTCGAGCCCGGCGCGCTTCATGGCGCTGCCGAAGCCGAACAGCGGCATGACGACGCCGAGGCTGAGCTGGCGGTCGAAATCGGTGCCGCCGATCCGCACGCCGTCATTGGCGAGAATGTCGGCCGACCGGTCGGCCTTGCCGTGACGCTCGGGCCCGAGCCGCACGATCGAAAAATCCGAGGTGCCGCCGCCGATATCGGCGATCAGCGCGACTTCTTCAGCTGATGATCTGGCGCTCATAGTCCAGCGCCGCGGCGATCGGCTCGAACTGGAAGGTGACCTCGTCGAAGCCGACCTCGCGCGCGATCTGGCGCAGCGTCTCCTCCGCCTTGCGATCGGCGTCCGGGGCATTGTCGACGAAATGCACCGGGCGGCCATGCACGACGTCGCGCAGCTCGCGGTCCGGTGGCCTGTTCGGCGCGCCGTTTCACCGCGCCGAGGTAATAGGCGATGACGTCGCGAAAGCTGGTCCGTTCGCGCCCGAGCCGGGTGGTTTCGTCGATCAGCGAGGTGCCGAGCACCGATTTGAGGCTGCGCATCAGCCGGCCGGGGGCGCCGTCGACATAGGCTTCGATGGCCTGGCGGCCGATCAGGACGGCGCCGTCGACCTCGTAGAAGATCGCGCTCGGAATCGTGGTCTGGCCGGCCTCCAGCGCCGCCAGCACCGGCGCACTCGCCGTCGATGGTGCCGAGCGTCGTGTTCGACGTTCCGAAATCAAGTCCGCAGATCGACATGGGCGCTCCCGGAGCGGAGCGTCCGTCTACACATTACCGCGCCATCGATCCACCTTTATCTTGCCCTGTGACGATGCTTTGGCCTGACCGGACGATTCCGCCGCCAACTGCCTTGATCCACAGATCAATTTGTTTCTCTGGGCGGCTTGATATCCGATCCGCGATGGTCCATAAGCGGCGTCCCCGCGGCCGACATTCCGCCGCGGCTAGCCTGTAAAGCAAGTTCCCAGGGAAGGTTTGGCGTGGCAAACATCAATCGACAAGATTGCGGAAGAACTTGGCGTTCGCGAGCAGCAGGTCGAGGCGACGGTGGGCTGCTCGACGGCGGCGCCACGGTGCCGTTCGTGGCGCGCTACCGCAAGGAAATCACCGGCGGGCTCGACGACGCGCAATTGCGCACGCTGGAAGAGCGCCTGACCTATCTGCGCGAACTCGAAGAGCGCCGCACCGCGATCCTCAATTCGGTCCGCGAGCAGGGCAAGCTCGATGCCGCGCTGGAAGCCGCGATCCTCGCCGCCGACAGCAAGGGACGCCTGGAAGACATCTATCTGCCGTTCAAGCCGAAGCGCCGCACCAAGGCCGAGATCGCCAGGGAAGCCGGCCTCGAGCCGCTGGCCGAGCTGCTGCTGACGCAGCCGCAGAACGATCCGCAGGTGGTGGCCGCCGGCTTCGTCGATGCCGACAAGCAGGTGGCCGATGCCGCTGCCGCGCTCGACGGCGCGCGCGCGATTCTGGTCGAGCGTTTCGCCGAAGACGCCGATCTGATCGGCGAGCTGCGCGAGGAGATGTGGTCGAGCGGCCGGATGGTCTCGACGGTGCGCAGGGCAAGAAGACCGAGGGCGAGAAGTTCAAGGACTATTTCGATTTCAGCGAGCCGCTGCACAAGCTGCCGTCGCACCGCATCCTCGCGATGTTCCGCGGCGAGAAGGAAGAGATCCTCGATCTGCAGATCCAGCCGGACGCGCAAGCCGCCGGCCGCCGGCGTGCCCAGCGCGTATGAACTGAAGATCATGCAGCGCTTTGCCATTTCCGACCAGGGCCGCCCCGGCGACCGCTGGCTGGTGGAGACCGCGCGCTGGGCCTGGCGCACCAAGATCCAGGTGCATCTCAACATCGACCTGCGCATGCGGCTGTGGACCGCGGCCGAAACCGAAGCCGTGCGGGTGTTCGCCTCGAACCTGCGCGATCTGCTGCTGGCCGCGCCCGCCGGCGCGCGCGTCACCATGGGCCTCGATCCCGGCTTCCGCTCCGGCGTCAAGGTCGCGGTCGTCGATGCCACCGGCAAGGTGGTGGCGACCGACGGCGATCTATCCGCATGAACCGCAGAGGCAGTGGGACGAGGCGCTGGCGACGCTCGGCAAGCTCGCGGTCACGCACCGCGTCGACCTGATCGCGATCGGCAACGGCACCGCCTCGCGCGAGACCGACAAGCTCGCGACCGATCTGGTCAAGCTGCTGCCGGATCTGAAGATGTCGAAGATCGTGGTGTCGGAAGCCGGCGCTCGGTCTATTCGGCGTCGGCCTTTGCGTCGGAGGAATTGCCGGAACTCGACGTCACCCTGCGCGGCGCGGTGTCGATCGCGCGGCGTCTGCAGGATCCGCTGGCCGAACTGGTCAAGATCGATCCGAAGGCGATCGGCGTCGGCCAGTACCAGCACGACCTCGGCGAAACCAAGCTGGCGCGCTCGCTCGATGCCGTGGTCGAAGACTGCGTCAACGCGGTCGGCGTCGACGCCAACACCGCCTCCGCGCCGCTGCTGGCGCGGGTGTCGGGCATCGGCTCGGGCCTGGCGCAGAGCATCGTGCAGCACCGCGACGCCAACGGCCCGTTCAAGTCGCGCAAGGCGCTGAAGGAAGTGCCGCGGCTCGGCCCGAAGGCGTTCGAGCAATGCGCCGGCTTCCTGCGCATCAACGACGGCGAGGATCCGCTCGATGCCTCCGGCGTGCATCCGGAAGCCTATCCGGTGGTGCGGCGGATTCTGGCCGCCACCAAGAGCGACATCAAGGCGCTGATCGGCAATGCCGAGATCGTGCGCCAGCTGAAGCCGCAGACGTTCGTCGACGACACCTTCGGTCTGCCGACGGTGACCGACATCCTGCGCGAACTGGAAAAGCCCGGCCGCGATCCGCGCCCGGCCTTCAAGGCCGCGGTGTTCAAGGAGGGCGTCGAGACGATCAAGGATCTCAAGCGCGGCATGATCCTCGAGGGCACCGTGACCAACGTCGCGGCGTTCGGCGCCTTCGTCGATATCGGCGTGCACCAGGACGGGCTGGTGCACATCTCGGCGATGTCGAAGACCTTCATCAAGGATCCGCGCGAGGTGGTGAAGCCCGGCGACATCGTCAAGGTCAAGGTGCTGGAGGTCGAGGTCGCCCGCAAGCGCATCGCGCTGACGCTGCGCCTCGACGACGAGGTCGGCGCCAAGGGCGCCCAACCGGCGGCGGCGAGACCGGAAGCGCGAGTTCTCCAAGGCGCCGATGACGTCGCAGGCGCCGCGCAAGGCGCAGGAGCAGGGCGGCGGGGCGCTCGCCGAGGCGCTGCGGCGTGCGGCGGAGAAGGGCGGACGGGGGAAGTCGGGAGCTTAGCACGAGCGGAGTGCTCTAAATTGCGTCCGTCATCCTGAGGTGCGCGCTCTTGCGCGCCTCGAAGGACGACGGCCCGGCTGTGGCCAATTCATCCTTCGAGGCTCGCTGCGCTCGCACCTCAGGATGACGGACCCATCAAGCGGTTGACGATGCGCGCGCCCTAGCTCGACGTCAGCAAATTCACCTTGGCGTTGGCGAGGATCAGGCGGTCGGCGAGCAGTTGCGCGAGGTTGCGCATGATCTGTTCGCCGGCATGCGGGTGTGCTTTTCGGAAGCGTTCGAATTCGTCGAGCGGCACTTCGAAGGCGGTGGCGGCGACGTCGGCCAGCACGTCGGCGGACCGTGTCGGCTCCAGCAACGCCATCTCGCCGAACGCCATGCCGGCGGTCAGCGTCGCCAGCCGGATGCCGTCGGGCAGGGTGACGTGCACCACGCCGCTGCGCAGAAAGAACAGCGAGGTGGCCGGATCGCCGGCGGTGATGATCTTGTCGCTGGCCTGATAGGTCCTTGTCGCGCCGAGCGCGGCGAGGTCGGCCAGTTCCCCGTCGGTCAGTCCCGCCAGCAGCGGCTGTTCCGACAGTTCCGTCATTTCGTGAAAATCGATCGCGCCGCCATGGCGATAGACCACCTGGTCTTCCGCCCATTCGATCGCGGCATCGAGCAGGAAGTAATAGCGCATGTTCGGCAGGCTGCCGGTCTCGTCCGCGATCGGTTTCCACTCCAGGTCGGCCCGCTTGATGCCGGACAGGATCACCGTGACATGATGGGCCGCCAATTCCCGGAATTCCTCCGCGAGCAGGCGCGCGCCGGCGGGCGTCATCGACGTGACGCGGCGCAGATCGAAGATGACGAATTGCGGGCGTGGTCTTGCCACCAGCTGGCGCGCGACGTAGTCGACATTGGATAACGACAGCGTGCCCATCAGTTCGAAGACGCGGACGTCCTGGTGATGCGCGGCGAGAATCGTTTGCTCCTGCGGGCGGCGGCTGCGCCGCGACGGGTTTTCGCCGATGTCGTAGTCGGCGATGACGGCGTTGCGCGCGTCGTCGCTGCGGTTGAGCATGTGCAGGTCGTAATGCGCCGACAGCGCCTCGCAGACCTTGATGCCGCGCACGCTGTTGCCGTGCTTGTCGAGCTTCGGCGAATAGCTGCCGAGCCCGAGCCGCGCCGGCAGCGCCGCCAGGATGCCGCCGCCGACGCCGCTCTTGGCGGGAATGCCGACGCGGTAGATCCATTCGCCGGCGTAGTCGTACATGCCGGAAGACGTCATGACCGACAGCGTGCGCGAGATCGCGTAGGGCGTCAGCACCTGTTCGCCGGTCACGGGATTGATGCCGCGGTTGGCCAGTGTCGCCGCCATCACCGCGATGTCGCGCGCGGTCACCAGGATGGCGCATTGCCGGAAATAGACCTCGAGCACGGACGTGACATTGTCCGTGATGACGGCGTTGGTGCGCAGCAGATAGCCGATGGCCCGGTTGCGGTCGCCGGTCACGCTCTCGGAGGCATAGACGGCATCGTCGACGTCGAGGTCGCGGCCGGCAAACCGTCCGAGCGCCTGCCGGATATAGTCGAACGCGCCGTCGCCCTTGGCTTCGTGGATCAGCCCGGAGCAGGCGATCGCGCCGGCATTGACCATCGGATTGAACGGATGGTTTTCGGCGTTGAGGCGGATCGAGTTGAAGGGATCGCCCGACGGCTCGACGCCGATCGCGCTTTCGACCCGCGCCGCGCCCAGCGTGTCCAGCGCCAGCGCGAACACGAAGGGCTTTGACATCGACTGGATGGTGAAGGGCACCTTGGTGTCGCCGACCTCGTAGACATGGCCGTCGAGTGTCGCGAGGCTGATGCCGAAATGGGCAGGGTCGGCCTTGCCGAGTTCGGGGATGTAGTCGGCGACCGCGCCGGAGGTCTCGGCGAGGTAGTCCGCATGACATGCGTTGAGAAACCGCAGCAAGGGCGGTTTCGAGCTGGTCCAGGGCGGGGCGCCGGTGAGCGATACTTTCATCGCTCCCGTTTTGCAGCGCAATCACGGCGCGCGCAACTGGTTCGGCACCAGGGTTTGGCGGCGTATCAGGAACAGCGCGAGCAAGACCGTGGGGAGCGAGAATGGCGAGACCGAGCGCCGTGATCTGAATCTGCGACAGCGGCATGATGCCGCCGCCCGGCGTTGCCACCACAAAGCCGCCAATGATCAGCAGCACGCGCAGCGGCCATTCCAGCGCGCCGGCGCCGCGCAGATCGCCGACAAAGGCCTGATAGCCCTGAATGCCGCCGCAGATGAACAGCGTGCCGAAAGCGGCCAGCGCCATCAGCCCGAGCCCTTCGAGATAGGGGTTTGGGCCCTGCAGCACCAGCGCCGGGTTCAGCACGAAGAAGAACGGGATGAAATAGATGATGCTGCCGACCCACATCGACTCCCAGCCCGTCTTCATCGCCGGCGAGCCGGCGATGCCGGCGGCGGCAAAGGAGGCGATGGCGACCGGCGGCGTGATCGAGGACAGCATGCCCCAATAGAAGATGAACATGTGGACCGCCATGTGGTTGAGGCCGAGCTTCTCCAGCGCCGGCGCCACCAGGATGGCGAGGAAGATGTAGCAGGCCGTCGTCGTCAGCCCGAGGCCGAGAATGAGGCTGGTGAAGGCGCACATGACGAGCAGCAGGAAGGCGTTGTCGCCGGCGATCCGCAGCAGGTCGTTGGCGAGGCTCGAGACCACGCCGGTCATCGAGAAGGCGCCGATCAGGAGGCCGCAACCGGCGAGGATGCCGACCAGTTCGACGAAGGTGCGGCCGTTGACCTCGAGGAACTTGCTGATGGTCGCAAGCGTCCAGCGCGTCTCCTTGGAGAACAGCTGGTTCAGCACCAGCAGCAGCGCGGTCGCATAGAACGGCGCGTGGCTCTCGCGCTTGAAATGCAGCAGCATCACGATCAGCAGCGCGATGACGAAGATGTAGTACCAGCCGTCCTTGATCGTATCCCTGATCTTCGGCAGCTCGGCGCGCGGAATGCCCTTCAGGCCGTGGCGCGCGGCGTAGGAATCGACCTGCATGAACAGGCCGACATAGTAGAGCACCGCCGGAATGATCGCGGCGATCGCGACGTCGGCGTAGCCGACATTGAGGAATTGCGCGATCACGAACGCAGTCGCGCCCATCACCGGCGGCGCCAGCACCGCACCGGTCGACGCGCAGGCCTCGATCGCGCCGGCATAGGAAGCGCGGAAACCGCTCTTCTTCATGACCGGAATGGTCATGGTGCCGGCGGTCAGCACGTTGGAAATGATCGAGCCCGACATCATGCCGAGCAGGCCGGAGGCAAAGATGCAGACCTTTGCGGCGCCGCCGCGAAAGGTGCCGCACAGCGCGAAGGCGATGTTGATGAAGAACTTGCCGGCGCCGGTCATCATCAGCGCGGTGCCGAACACCAAAAAGCCGATCACGGTGTCGGCGAAGGCCTGGATCGGAATCCCGAGCAGGCTCTCGCCCGAGAGCACGTGATAGGCCGTGGTCTGATCGAGCGTCAGCTGAGAGCCGCGGAACGGCCCGAGCCAACTGGCCTCTGCAAACAGCGGATAGACGGTGAAGGGCAGCACGCTGAGCAGCAGGCTCCAGCCGCCGGTGCGCCGCAGCGCCTCCATCAGCACGAACCACATCACGAGGCCGGCGGCGATGACGTTCTGTGGCGCGCCGTCGAATTCCCAGCCGAACTGGGCCGCCTTGCGCACGTTGAGCATCAGCCAGATCGAGGCGGCAAAGGTCGCGACAAACAGCAGCAGATCGTACCAGGGGATGCGGTCGAGCGGTGCGGTCTCCGTTCCCGGAAAGATCAGGAACGTGAAGGGCAGCATCAGCGCGATCAGGAGGTAGAAATATTCGGTGTTGAGCTGGGTGTAGCCGATGAAGAAGCGCAGCGAGAATTGCTGGTTGATGCACAGCAGGATCGTCGCCGCAGTCGCCACCACCAGCGCCCAGCGCCAGCCGCCACGCAAGGTTCGCACCCGCGTGACTTCGGCTTCCTGCAGGTTGTCGATGCCGGCGTGCGGATCTTCGAACTCGATGCGTTTTGGCGCAGCCAAGCTATCGGATACAGAAGGTGACATCATTTACCCCCGGATGGTGTTCGCCTTCGAAATTCGCATGCGGCGATGACGGCTATTGGTCAAAGCCGTTCGGCATGCTGGCCTTGGCAAGCGCTGCCGCGCGCGCCTTCATCCAGCCTTCGAGGTGGGCCTTTTCATCCGAGGGCGGATTGGACTTGCCGTAGTCCGCCCACGCCGTTGCCAGCACTTCCTGGCGTTTGAGCAGGCCGTTGTTGTAGGTTTCCTGCTCGGCGGTCCATTGGTTGGCCTCTTTCAGCGCCTTCACCGCGCCGGGATGAACCGGAACCACCCAGTTCTTGGTCTGCCGGTCGGCAGCAAGCCCGCCCGCGCCCGGTGCGGAATCCTTGTAGGCGTCGTAGCCGGCGATCATCGCCTTGGTGATGGCATAGATCTGATCCGCCGGTTGCGAGGCATAGGCCACGAAGATCGGGTAGGGGTAGTTGCCGAGCTCGATCGGCTTCTCCGGCGTGATCCCGGCACCGCAGGTGGCAAGCTGCGGGAAGAAATAGACGCCGACCTTCTTCAGGCGCTCCCAGCCTGCGGTGTCCTTGGCCGGCAGCGGCGGCCAGACCAGGCCGCGCGGCGATGTCTCGGCTTCCTTCGCCGGTCCCGTGATGGTGGTGCCGAAGGCGGCGTCGGCGTCGTTGTTGATCAGGCCTTTCCACATCGCGCCGTAGCTGGCGAATTCGACGATCTTGACGTCGCTCTGCTTCAGATCGGCGAACGCCAGATAGGCGAGGGTGTTCTGGTTGAGCGCGGGCGAGCCGACCACGAAGCCGATGCGTTTGCCCTTGAGATCCTTCATCTCCTTGACGCCGGCATCGGCGGCGACGCCGAGCGCGCCGGCATTGCAGTCGATCGACGACAGCAGCACTTGCAGCGCCTGCGGACCCCATTCCTTGACGCCGAATTCGAACACGCCTTCCTGCGCAAAATAAGTGCCGGATCCCATCGCCGACATCACGGCGCGCTTGGCCCGCAGCGGCGCCAGCCGCGCCACGTCGTTGCCTGCCGGCAGCACGCGGACGTCGGTGCCGTATTTGTCCTTCATCATCTTGCCGACGCCGACCGCGATGTTGAAGCCGGCGGTGCCGGTGTCGTAGGCGGTGACGGCCATGGTCGGCGGCAGCTTGATGTCCTCGGCCAGCGCCGCGGGAGGCGCCGCCAGCGATAGGCCCGCCAGCGCAACGGGCACGAGATTCCTGAGCCGACCAATCATGTTCCCTCCAAATGTTCCGTCAGGCGAAACTTTTTCTTGAAATGGATCATCTCATCGCGTTTCCGCGATAGCAATTCGCCCTGCGTCGTCCAATGGTCGAAGCGACGGACAAATGGTCGCGCAACCAAAGACGATTGCGCCGGTTCAGGCCTCGACAATGGCGACGACCTGGCCTTCAGCAATCATGTCGTCGAGTTTGACCAGAAAAGCCTTGATTTTACCGGTTACTGTCGAGGTTACCGGGATTTCCATCTTCATCGCTTCGACGAAAGCGATCTCGTCGCCGTCGCCGACGCTGGCCCCTGGCTCGGCTGCGATCGCGCAAACGCGCCCCGCGACTTCAGTCACGATCTTGATTTCAGGCATCCATCCTCCGGGACCGTGTGACGTGACTATTTCGTCCCGTGAACGGCTTTTTGTTTGTCGCCGCAGATTGCCTGAGGTAGCTTCATCCGCAAGTGGAATTTTATTCCGCAGAGCGGAATGGAGAGCCTTCGCATGGGACGACGTTCGGAACGGCTTAGTAAACAGGGAATGCTCGCCAGCGATCTGGCAGGCGATGGCGATGTGATCCAGGTGGTGTCGCGGGCATTCGATGTCCTGCGCTGCTTCGAAGGTCACGAAGCCCGGCTCGGCAATCTCGAAATTTCCAATCGCTGCGGCCTGCCGCGATCGACGGTGTCGCGGCTCACGCACACGCTGACGCGGATGGGCCAACTGGTCTATCTGCCGCGCGACCAGAAATATCGCATCGGCCCGAGTGCGGTGGCGATGAGCACCTCGATGATGAAGGGGCTGCATCTGCGCAATCTGATCCGGTTGCGATTGCAGGATGTCGCCGAGCAATTGCCGGGCACCGTCGGCTTCCTGATCCCCGACCGCTTTCATCTGGTCTATCTCGAATTCGCCCGCGCCGCGAACGCGCTCGGCCTGCATGAATTGACCGGCAGCCGCATCGCGATGGCGAGCACGGCGGCGGGCCATGCCTACACCGCTGCGCTCGACGTCGACGTCGGCGACGCCCTGATCGCCGAGATGGAGCGCGAATATCCCGACAGCGCCCGGATGCTGAAGGCGCGGATCGAAGACAATCGCCGCCATCTGCGCGAACACGGCTATGTCGTGGCCTGCGGCACCTGGAGCCCGCACATCAACGGCTGCGCGGTCCCGATGTGGTCGCCGCAATACCAGACCTACGTCGTGACGACGATCGGACTGCTCTCGGCGATGTTCGATGAGAAGCGGGTACACCGCGAGGTGGCGCCTGTCATGCTTGAACTCGGTGCCGCAATCGGCGGCCTGCTCGAAGGCGCCGACGGCGACATCTTCACCAACAGGCTGGAGCGAAAGGCGCTGCCGGGACACAATAGCAGTCACAACAACAATAAAATAATCAAGACGGGGGATACGAATGAACTGGAAGCCGGAACTCGACGACCTCGCCCGGCGCGAAGCGTTCGCGCGGGAGATGGGAGGCGTTGACAAGGTCAAGCGTCAGCATGACCAGGGCCGGCTCACCGTTCGCGAGCGCATCGACAGGATCGTTGACAAAGATACCTTCCACGAGATCGGCGCGATTTCCGGCGTCGGCGAATACGACGAAAACAACGAACTCAAGCATCTGACGCCGGCGAACTGCGTGTTCGGCCGTGGCAGGATCGACGGCCGCACCGTGGTCGTGGTCGGCGATGATTTTACCGTCCGCGGCGGCTCGGCGGATGCGTCGATTTCGACCAAGCCGCTGATGGCTGAAGAGATGGCGCATGATTTCCGGCTGCCGATCATTCGCGTGATCGAAGGTTCGGGCGGCGGCGGCTCGGTGAAGACGATCGAGACAAGGGGGGCTGCCAATCTCCCCGGCGGCGTCGGAGGCACGCGCGCGTACTGGCTGACGACGGCGAACATGGCGCGGGTGCCGGTGGTGGGGCTGGGCCTCGGCTCGGTCGCAGGTTTGGGCGCCGCGCGGCTGGCGGCCACGCATTATTCGGTCATGACCAGGAGCTCCGCGATGTTCGTGGCTGGTCCGCCGGTCGTGAAACGCCTCGGCCAGGATTTGACAAAGCAGGAACTCGGCGGCGCCGATATCCAGACCCGCGCCGGCGGTGTCGATGACGCCGTCGATACCGAGGAAGAGGCATTTGCGCGCGCGCGGCGTTTCCTGTCCTATCTGCCGTCGTCGGTCTACGAACTGCCGCCGACCACGCCGTGCAGCGATGATCCCGAGCGCGCGGAAGAATCGCTGATGAAGGCGGTGCCGCGCAACCGGCGCCAGGTCTACAAGATGCGCCCCATCATCGAGGCGCTGGTCGACAAGGGCTCGTTCTTCGAGGTCAACAGCAATTTCGGCCGTCCGATGATTACGGGACTAGCGCGCTTCGATGGCCGCGCGGTGCTTTTGCTGGCGAGCGATCCCTTCCACTATGGTGGATCATGGACGGCCGAGGCGTGCCAGAAGGTGGTGCGTTGGGTCGACTTTGCCGAGACCTTCCATCTCCCGGTGGTCTACCTGATGGATTGTCCAGGCTTCATGATCGGGCTGGAGGCGGAGAAGTCAGCCACCATCCGCCACGGCGTCCGCGCCATGGCCGCGGTCAACCAGAACACCGTGCCCTGGTGCACCATCATCGTGCGCAACGCTTTTGGCGTTGCCGGCGTCGTGCATCAGCCGGCCAACCGCTATTCGATGCGCTACGCCTGGCCATCGGCCTATTGGGGCTCGCTGCCGCTCGAAGGCGGCATCGAGGCGGCCTATCGCGCCGATATCGATGCTGCCGAAGATCCAGCCGCGAAGCTGAAGGAGATCGAGGACCGCCTCAACAAGCTGCGCTCGCCATTCCGCTCGGCCGAAAAATTCTGGGTCGAGGAAGTGATCGACCCGCGCAGGACGCGTTCGCTGCTCTGTGAATTCGCCCGCCTGGCCGAACCGATCCGGACGACGGGCCCGGCGACGAATATGGCGATCAGGCCGTAGCTCCCGTCATTGCGAGGAGCGAAGCGACGAAGCAATCCAGCTTTTTTCGCCTAGATGGATTGCTTCGCGGAGCCTGTCATCGGGCGCGCATTCGCGCGACCCGGTGGCTCGCAATGACGACTGAGAGACCTTACGCGACCGCTGCCACCGCTACTTTCGGCGCCGGCCGCGAGATCGCCAGCACAATCAGCGACGCGACGATGCAGAGCGCGCCGGCGACGAAGAAGGCGGGCAGGTAGGTCAGATACACCGTCCGCGACAGCCCGGCGCCGAAGGCCGCGACGCCCGCGCCGAGCTGATGGCCGGCAAAGATCCAGCCGAACACCAGGTTCGCGCGTTCCGGCCCGAACCGTTGCGCGGTCAGCCGCACGGTCGGCGGCACCGTGGCGATCCAGTCCAGCCCGTAGAACATCGCAAACACCGACAGGCCGTAGAACGAGAAATCGGTGAAGGGCAGGAACAGCAGCGACAGGCCGCGCAGGCCGTAATACCAGAACAGCAGCCAGCGATTGTCGTAGCGGTCCGACAGCCAGCCCGAGACGATGGTGCCGACGAAGTCGAAGACGCCCATGGCGGCGAGCAGGCTTGCGGCCTGCACCTGCGGAATGCCGAAGTCGAGGCACATCGGAATCAGATGCACCTGGATCAGCCCGGCGGTAGAGGCGCCGCAGATGAAAAAGGTACCGAACAGGATCCAGAACACACTCGATTTCGAGGCGTCGCGCAAGGTGCCGAGCGCCGCGGCCACGATCGGCGCGTTATTCGGCGGCGGTGCGGCGATCGGCGCGGTGCCTTCATCACCGAACGGCCGCAGACCGAGGTCGCTCGGGCGGTCGCGCATGATCATCAGCACGGCGAATGCCGCAACCCCCAGCATCACGCAGACCAGCGCCAGCGCGATCCGCCAGCCATAATGGTCCGTCAGCGTTGCGAGGAGCGGCAGGAAGACGAGCTGGCCGGTTGCTACACTGGCGGTGAGAATACCGACCACGAGGCCACGCCGCGCCACGAACCAGCGGGCGGCGATG
Organism: uncultured Alphaproteobacteria bacterium; assembly: GCA_963802535.1. Lineage (GTDB taxonomy): Bacteria > Pseudomonadota > Alphaproteobacteria > Rhizobiales > Xanthobacteraceae > Bradyrhizobium. The sequence continues at coordinate 102,748 of CAWDJI010000009.1, forward strand.
GTCGCGCCCAGCACCAGCGCCGTCATGCCGGTGCCGAGGCCGATCACGACGCCCCACAGCAGCATCAGGTGCCAGACCTTTGTCATGAACAAGGATGCGATGAGGCCGGAGGCCACCACCAGCAAGGCGGTCAGCGTCATGTTGCGCAGGCCGTAACGATTGAGCAACGCCGCGGCAAACGGCGCCATCAGGCCGAACAGGATGAAGCGAATCGACAGCGCCGAGGAAATTTCGGCGGTGCTCCAGCCGAATTCCTTTTGCAGCGGCACGATGAAGACGCCGGGCGCGCCGACGGTGCCGGCCGAAATCAGCGCGGTGAAGAAGGTCACGCCGACCATCGCCCAGCCATAATGAATGTTGTGGCGGGCGAGGGCGGTGGACAGCCAGTTCGAAATCATTGGGCCCCTGAAGGATCTGGAGGGTTTGCGTGAGTGCTTTAGCTACACATTATAGCGGAAAGGGCGGGTGACATAAACGCCATACTTCCCTCATTTTAGGACACGCGTCAGTGCACGATGCGCTCGACCGCGATCGCGGTGGCTTCGCCGCCGCCGATGCAGAGCGCCGCAACGCCGCGCTTCAAATTCCGTGCTTCGAGCGCATGCAGCAGCGTCACGATCAGCCGCGCCCCGGTGGCGCCGATGGGATGGCCGAGCGCGCAGGCGCCGCCGTTGACATTGAGCTTGTCCCTGGGAATGCCGAGGTCGCGCTGCGCCGCCATCGCGACGACGGCGAACGCTTCGTTGATCTCGAACAGGTCGACGTCGCCAACGCTCCAGCCGACCTTGTCGAGCAATTTCCTGATCGCCGGGATCGGCGCGGTGGTGAACCATTGCGGCTCCTGGCTGTGGGTGGCGTGGCCCTTGATCTCGGCGATGGCCTTAAGGCCGTCGCGGTCGGCGAGCGAGCGCCGCGTCAGGATCAGCGCCGCTGCGCCGTCGGCATTGGCGGAGGAGGCTGCCGGCGTGATGGTGCCATTGGCGCGGAACGCCGCCTTCAGGCCAGGGATCTTGGCGGGATCGACCTTGAGCGGATGCTCGTCATTGGCGATCACGCGCGGGCCTGATTTCTCGGTCACGGTAATCGGCGCGATCTCGGCCTTGAACGCGCCGCCTTCGACCGCCTTGCGGGCGCGCGTCAGCGTCTCGATCGCATAGGCATCCTGATCGGCTCGGGTGAACTGATAGGCTTCCGCGGTGGCCTCGCCGAAATCGCCCATCGAGCGGCCGGTCTCGTAGGCATCCTCGAGCCCGTCCATCATCATGTGGTCGATCACCCGGTCATGGCCGGCGCGATAGCCGGCGCGTGCTTTGGTCAGCAGATACGGCGCGTTGCTCATGCTCTCCATGCCGCCGGACAGCACGATCTCGGCCGAGCCCGCCTTGATGATGTCGTGGGCCAGCATGGTGGCCTTCATGCCGGAGCCGCAGACCTTGTTGACGGTGGTGGCGCCGGTGGCGTCCGGCAATTTGGCGCCCCGCGCGGCCTGCCGCGCCGGCGCCTGGCCCTGGCCGGCCGGCAGCACGTTGCCCATAAACACTTCGTCGATCCGCTCCGGCGCCAGCTTCGCCCGCTCCAGCGCCGCGCCGATCACGTGGGAGCCGAGCTTGTGGGCGCTGAAGGGAGACAATTCGCCCATGAAGCGGCCAAGCGGGGTGCGGGCGGCGGACAGGATGACGACGGAATCGGAAGCGGTGGCCATGGCGGAACTCCCCAGGGGTGTCGGCGACAATAAGATTATGATCATCATATGATGCGCTGCAAAAATTGCAACGGATGATCTCATGAAAATGAGTGGATCATCCCATGACAAAATCTCGCGTTCGGATGAGCGGGATTGATCCGTGGCAGGTTTGGTTGCCGAGATCGGGCTCGGCCGCATGGTTCGAGACGCCGGCAAAGGCGGGCTCCTCACCATGAGGGTCAAAGACTTGCCGCGAAAAAAGGCCTCATCCTGAGGAGCCGCGAAGCGGCGTCTCGAAGGATGGCCGCAGGAGACTCTGCCGTGATCGCCACGGAGGTAAAAGCGCCTACTCGAGCTCGTCGAGCGCCGTGTTGACGGCGTTCTGGAATACGGCGATGTCGCCGAGTTCATGGCCGAGCACCAGCGCCAGCCGGGTCAGGAACAGCGCCTCGCGCTCGGGCCCAGCCGAATCGATGGCCGTTGCCAACGTCTCGTAGGCGGTCTCGAAATCCGCTGATGGCATCGTGCTCATGCTCTGGCCCTCCCGAGGCACAAGGCGGCGGTCCGCAGCACCTCATTTGCGGCGATCGTCTTCCATCGCCCGGCGATATGCAGGTCGGGACGCAACAGATAGAGCGTGCCGGGAGCTGCCGCATACAGGCGGGCAATCTCGCCGTCGGCGTCGCTGACGTGACTGGTTCCGATCAAGAGTGCGGCAAGGCGCTTGTCCGTGTTGCGAAGCCGGTCGAGCAGCATGATGTCGTCGGCAGACGGCGCGCCCCGGCAGAACAGGATCGCCGTCAGGCCGATCCCCGCCTGATCCAGCAAGTAGCTGCCGTCGGGGAGTTTGGCGTTCGGCGGTACGCTGCCGCTGACGGGACCGCCGGCAAACTCGGCGTCGCGGCCGGCATAGGGCGTCAGCGCGCTCTCCGAATAGGTGTAGGGCTGCATCTGCCGCGGGTTAGCGAGCCCGCGCGGGAATTCGTGCTTCAGGCTGAGCGAGAGCGCGGCTTCGCGCGCCAGCCGCCAGCCGCGGGTCGGCGGCGTCATGAAGCGCGTGCTCTTGGTGGCATTGGCGAACACGTCGAGTGTGGCGCCGCGCCGCTCCGGCGAATAGCTGTCGAGCAGCCGCTCATCCGCTTCGCCGTTGAGGACGCGAAGCAAGCTTCCAGCCGAGATTTTCGGCATCGGCGAGCCCGTTGTTGAGGCCGCGTACGCCAAAGATCGGCACGATATGCGCGGCGTCGCCAATGAAGAACACCCGGCCGTGCCGGTAGTCGTCGAGGCACAGCGTGTTGGCGGAGTAGACGCTCCACCATTCCAGTTCCCACGGTTTGGTGTGGCCGATATCGCCAAGGATGGCGCCGACGCGGGCGCGGATGTTTTCCTCGCGCATCGCTTCCTGCTCGCTTTCGCCCTCGCGAAGCTGGTAGTCGACGCGCCAGATATTTTCCGGCTGCTTGTGGATCAGCACGGTGCCGCCGGGATTGCCGCTCGGCTCGAAGAAGGCGCGGCGCTCGGTCGGGAAATCGTGATCCATGCGGATATCCGCGATCACGTAGCGGCCTTCGTAATTGTCGCCTTTCATCCGCAGTCCAAGCTGCGTGCGGATCGGCGAGCGTGCGCCATCGGCCGCCAGCACATAGTCGGCCTCAAGGCGGTAGTTGCCGGCAGGCGAGGCGATACCCAGCGAAACGCTCTCCCCGCCGGGCGTGATGTCGGAAAGCTCACTCTGCCAGCGCATGTCGATGAGCTCGCAGGCCGCCACCGCGTCGTGCAGATATTGCTCAATGTACTGCTGCTGCAGATTATACATCGGCAGATATTTTTCGCCGGCCGGATGCGGCATTTCCAACCGGAAGATCTGTTCGCCGCGATAGTAGCTGCGGCCGTAACGCCAGCCGAGCGCCTTCTTCAGGAACGGTGTAACCACGCCGATCCGCTCCAGGATGTGCATACTCACGCGTGCGATGCAGAGCGCGCGGCTGCCGTCGTTGAAGGTCTCCTTGCGATCAATGAGAACGCTGCGGACGCCGTATCGCGCCAGCACCAGCGCCGCCGTCATGCCGATCGGGCCGGCGCCGACGATCGCCACCGGATGCTTGGTGGCCGCACCGTCCGGTTCGGCAATGCGGCGCGCCGGAAAGATCGGATAGTTGAAATAAAGCGACTCCAGCGGCCCTTTGCCGGCAGGTCTCATGGCTCCCTCCGCCTATCGCTTCCGGTCGAGAAAGCCCTGCATCATCTGCTGTGGCTCGCCGGTCAGGAAAGATTGTCCGAACACGCCGATGCTCAAGTCGACGGACTCTTTCAGCGGCAGCTCTTCCCATTGCCGCAACAGCGCCTTTTGCGAACGCAGCGCCTCAGGCCCGCATTCGAGCAGCGCCTGCACCGTGTGTTCGACCGCCTCATCAAGACCGCCCGCCGGCGCGACCTTATCGACGAGACCCCAGGCCAGCGCGGTCGGCGCGTCGATATTGTCAGCGGTCATGACCAGCCAGCGCGCGCGGCCCCAGCCGATCAGCCGCGGCAACAGTGCGGCATGGATCACCGAGGGGATGCCGACCCTGACCTCGGGCATGCCGAAATGGGCGTCATGCGCCGCAATCCGGAAATCGCAGGCCGCGGCGACTTCGAGACCGCCGCCGAGGCACCAGCCCGGCAGCCGCGCGATCACGGGCGCGGGGAATTGGCGCACGGCTTCGCAGAGGTCGCGCAAGCGCGTGATGAAGGCTTCCGCGGATGCCTGGTCGAGCTTTGCCATTTCCTTGATGTCGGCGCCGCCGATCATGCTCTTTTCGCTCTGGCCGGCCAGGATCACCGCGCGGATGGTTTTGTCACCGGCGAGCTTTTCAAAACCTTCGCGCACGCCGTTGGTGACGGCGGAGCTGAGGATGTTGAGCGAACCGGCGTTGCAGATCGAAAGCCGCACCACGCCGCGGGAATCGCGGTCGACGCCGCAATGGGGATTGAGCATTTCCATCTGATCGTCTTTGAATTCTTGGGTTCAGTTGCTGCGCCACTTCCCGGACTAAACGCCGTCTTGTCAAGGGCGGGTGGGAGAGGGCCAGTTGCGCGGGGAGGGGCGTAGATGTAATATGATGATCGTCATCTAAAAGGAGCTGTCATGACCACGCTTGAGCCCGCCGACCTGTTCTCGTCAGCCAAACGCCGGGAGCGCGTCGTGGACTGGCAGGCGCCGGGCCCGGCCGCAAAGGCCGCCTCCGCAATGTCCGGGCTGGAGGCGATGTGCGCGATCCGCGACGGCATCCTGCCGGAGCCGCCGATGGCGCGTCTGATCGATTTCCGGCTCCGCATCGCCGAACAGGGGCGGATCGTCATGGAACTGGAGCCGCATGAAAGCCTGGAAAATACCATCGGGCTGCTGCATGGCGCGACCGCGGCAGCACTGCTCGACACCGCCATGGGCTGCGCGATCTCGACCATGCTGCCGGCGGGGCAGGGCGCGGTGACCCTCGATCTCAAATTAACCTATCTGCGGCCGCTCTCGGTCCGTTCGGGCACCATCTCGGCCGAAGGCAAACTGATAAAACTCGGCCGCCAGACCAGCTATACTGAGGGCTTTGTGCGCGACGGCGCCGGCAATCTCGCAGTGCACGCGACCGCCACCTTCTCGATGATCGGGGAGGCCGCAAAGGCGAAATAGATACAGCTTTTTTCAAGCGCAACTGCTATTATATGATCGAAGACATCTTATGGTTACGGAATCGCAATGCGCTATTCGAAAGAACACAAGCAGGAAACCCACGCGCGGATCGTGAAGAAGGCCTCGGTGCGGCTTCGCGAAAAGGGCGCGCATGGCATCGGCGTCGCCGACCTGATGAAGGAGGCCGGCCTGACCCATGGAGGCTTCTACGCGCATTTCGATTCGCGCGAGGCGCTTGTGATCGAGGCGTTTGCCTATGCGATGGACCGCTCGACCGAGCGCTGGCGCAAGGTCGCCGAGCAGACCCCGCCCGACAAGCGGCTCGCCACCATCGTCGAGAGCTATCTGACGCCGGTGCATCGCGACGATCCCGGCCATGGCTGCGCGGTGCCGACGCTGGGCGCTGAAATCGCCCGCGAGAGCCCGAAGACGCGAAAGGCGTTTTCCGCCAAGCTGGAGCAGATGATCGACATGATGGCCGACCAGGTGCTCGATGTGCCGCGCAAGGTCGCGCGCAAGCAGGCGATCGCGGCGCTCACGACCATGATGGGTACGCTGGTGCTGTCGCGGATCGCCGGCAATGGCGAATTCTCCGACGAGATTCTTGAGCGCGGGCCGCGAGGCAGTGCTTGGCCGCGCCGCGGCGGCAAAACCGGCCGCGAAGAAGGTGAAGGCGAATTAGTTCGTAGCTGCGTAGGGTGGGCAAAGGCGCGCGCTTGCGCCGTGCCCACCATCCAAACCAATGTTGAGAGTGGTGGGCACGCTGCGCTTTGCCCACCCTACAGATTATCGATAGATCACGCGGTATGGGTCCCGGCGTTCGCCGGGACGACAAAAATGTTCACCGCCCGCTGAACAGCGCACGCTCGTTTTCCACCGTCTCGTAGATGTAATCGGCCACCGCGCGAATCCGCGCCAAATCCTTGCTGTCGGCGTGCATCAGAAGCCAGAACGTGCGCGAGATCGTGATCTCGTCTGATAGTACCGGGCGTAGTTCCGGATGCGCGCTCGCCATGAAATGCGGCAGCACGGCGATGCCGAACCCCGCGATGGTGGCGTTGAGCTGCGCGATCAGATTGGCGCTGCGAAACTTTGCGGAAATCTTTGGGCTGACCTGCGGCAGATAATCCAGTTCCGGCGTGAACAGCAGTTCCTCGATGTAACCGACGAAGCGGTGGCCGGGGAGGTCGCTGCGCCCGGTGATTTTCGGCGCGCGGTCGAGATAGGCGGGGGCGGCGTAAAGCCCGAGGCTGTAGTCGAGCAGCTTGCGGCCGAACACGCGGCCTTCCTTCGGCATGGTCAGGCTGATCGCGATGTCGGCCTCGCGCTTCGACAGGCTGAACAGCCGCGCGGTGGCGACGAGCTGCAAATCGAGATCGGGATAGCGTTCGACGAATTTCACCAGCCGCGAGGCCAGAAAATGGCTGCCAAAACCATCCGGCGCACCGATCCGCACCGTGCCGGTCAGATGGGCGCGCGAACCGCCAACCGCCTCCTGGTTGGCCACGATCGTCGATTCCATCGCCTCCGCCGAGTCGGCGACGCGCTGGCCGGCTTCGGTCAGCAGGTAACCGGTTTTGCGGCGATCAAACAGTTTTGCGGAAAGATGCCGTTCCAGCCGGTCGACACGCCGGATCACTGTGGCATGATCGACGCCCAGCTGCTTTGCGGCAGCGGATACCGTTCCGCCGCGCGCGATGGCCAGCAGAAATCGGAAGTCATCCCAGTCGATCGTACCGCCGCCTTGATCCAGCATTTCCGCACATCTATGGTGCATTTTATCGGACTTGTATCCCAGGAAATGCAGGTCAAAAAGGTCTGCAAAGCGAGCCATAGCGTTTTCGAGCGAAGTGGTTGCCGGTTCGCGTGAAGAAAACGCGTCAACACAGAGATTAGAGGCCGGTTCTGATGCAATCAGAACGGGGCTCTTCCGGGTCTTTAGGGAGAATATTGATGCGTTCCATCGGACATTTCATCGGCGGCAAGGAAGTACAGGGCACGTCGGGCCGCACGGCCGACGTATTCGAGCCGATGACCGGCGACGTCCAGGCCAAGGTGGCGCTGGCCTCCAAGGCCGAAGTTCGTGCCGCCGTCGAGAACGCCAAGGCGGCCCAAATCGAGTGGGCCAACACCAATCCGCAGCGCCGCGCGCGCGTCATGATGAAGTTCCTCGAACTCGCCCAGCGCGATTACGACAAGCTCGCCGATTTGCTGGCGCGCGAGCACGGCAAGACCGTTCCCGACGCCAAGGGCGACATCCAGCGCGGGCTTGAAGTGGTCGAATTCGCCTGCGGCATTCCGCATCTGATGAAGGGCGAATACACCGAAGGCGCCGGCCCCGGCATCGACATCTATTCGATGCGCCAGCCGCTCGGCGTCGTCGCCGGCATCACCCCGTTCAATTTCCCGGCGATGATCCCGATGTGGAAATTCGCGCCCGCGATCGCCTGCGGCAACGCCTTCATCCTGAAACCGTCCGAGCGCGATCCCGGCGTGCCGATGATGCTGGCGGCGCTGATGATCGAGGCGGGGCTGCCGGCCGGCATCCTCAACGTCGTCAACGGCGACAAGGAAGCGGTCGACGCCATTCTCGACGATCCCGATATCAAGGCGATCGGCTTTGTCGGCTCGACGCCGATTGCGCAGTACATCTATGAGCGTGCCGCGCAGACCGGCAAGCGTTGCCAGTGTTTCGGCGGCGCCAAGAACCACGCCATCGTCATGCCCGACGCCGACATGGACCAGGCCGTCGATGCCCTGATCGGCGCCGGCTACGGCTCGGCGGGCGAGCGCTGCATGGCGATTTCGGTCGTGGTGCCCGTCGGCAAGACCGCCGCCGACCGTCTGATGGAGAAGCTGATCCCACGCGTGGAGTCGCTCAAGATCGGGACCTCGATCGATCCCTCGGCCGATTACGGCCCGCTGGTGACGCGCGAAGCGGTCGAGAAGGTGAAGAGCTACATCGATATCGGCGTCAAGGAAGGTGCGACGCTCGCTGTCGACGGCCGCGGCTTCAAGATGCAGGGCTACGAGAACGGATTCTATCTCGGCGGTTCGCTGTTCGACAACGTCACCAAGGACATGCGGATCTACAAGGAAGAGATCTTTGGCCCGGTGCTCTCGGTGGTGCGCGCCCACGATTACAAGGAAGCGCTGGCGCTGCCGTCGGACCATGATTACGGCAATGGCGTTGCGATCTTCACCCGCGACGGCGACGCCGCGCGCGATTTCGCCGCCAAGGTCAATGTCGGCATGGTCGGCATCAACGTGCCGATCCCGGTGCCAATCGCCTATTACACGTTTGGCGGCTGGAAGAAGTCCGGCTTCGGTGATCTCAACCAGCACGGTCCGGATTCGATCCGCTTCTACACCAAGACAAAAACCATCACCTCGCGCTGGCCGTCCGGCGTCAAGGAGGGCGCGGAGTTCTCGATACCGACGATGAACTGACGCTGTAGCCAAGCGCGTCATTGCGAGCGCAGCGAAGCAATCCATATCGCCACAAAATGGATTGCTTCGTCGCTCCGCTCCTCGCAATGACGACAAGAACGAGCAACTCTGAATGCAATTCGCTCTCAATGAGGACCAGATTGCGGTTCGCGATATGGCGCGGGAGTTTGCCGCGGAAAAAATTGCGCCGCATGCGATCCGCTGGGACGAGGAAAAGCATTTTCCCGTCGACGTGATGCGCGAGGCGGCAACGCTCGGCATGGGCGGGGTCTATATCCGCGACGACGTCGGCGGGTCGGCGCTGACACGGTTCGACGCCGCGCTGATCTTCGAGGCATTGGCGCAGGGATGTCCGACGGTGTCGGCGTTCATCTCGATCCACAACATGGCGTCCTGGATGATCGATGCCTATGGCAACGACACCCAACGCCAGAAGTTGTCTGCCAAAACTCTGCACCATGGAGCTGTTGGCGAGCTATTGCCTGACCGAGCCGGGCTCAGGCTCCGACGCTGCTGCGCTTGCGCACCCGCGCGGTGCGCGACGGCGATCATTATGTGCTCAATGGCCAGAAGCAGTTCATTTCAGGCGCCGGCAAGGGCGATCTCTATGTGGTGATGGTGCGGACCGGCGCCGACGGCCCCGGCGGCATCTCGACCTTGGTGATCGAGGGCGACACGCCGGGCCTCTCGTTCGGCGCCAATGAACGCAAGATGGGCTGGAACGCGCAGCCGACGCGCGCGGTGATCTTTGAGAATGCTCGCGTGCCCGTTGAAAATCGTCTGGGCGAGGAGGGCATCGGCTTCAAGATCGCGATGGCCGGGCTCGACGGCGGCCGCATCAACATCGCCGCCTGTTCGCTCGGCGGCGCGCAGAATGCGCTCGACAAGTCGCTGTCCTACATGAAAGAGCGCAAAGCTTTTGGAAAGCGGCTCGATGAATTCCAGGCGCTGCAATTCCGCCTCGCCGACATGGCGACCGAACTGGAGGCGGCGCGGACCTTTGTCTGGCGCGCCGCCGCAGCGCTCGACCGCAAGGATGCCGACGCCACCATGCTGTGCGCGATGGCGAAACGTTTCGGCACCGATGTCGGGTTCGAGGTCGCCAACCAGGCGCTGCAATTGCACGGCGGCTACGGTTATCTCAGCGAATACGGCATCGAAAAGATCGTGCGCGATCTGCGCGTGCACCAGATCCTGGAAGGCACCAACGAGATCATGCGGCTGATCGTCTCGCGAAAACTGATCGAGGGCGCGCGATGACGGCCGCCGTTGCGCCAGTCGAAGGCGATCTGATCGCGTGCCGCGAGGGCTCGTGCGGCGTGATCCGTCTCAACCGGCCGAAGGCGATCAACGCCGTGACGCTCGAGATGTTTCGCGAGGTCGACAAGGCGCTCGATGCGTTCGAGGCCGATCCTGCCGTGGCCGTGATCCTGCTGGAAGGCGCCGGCGAACGCGGATTGTGCGCCGGCGGCGATATCCGCGCGCTCTGGGAAGATTCGAAGGTGGGCGGCGATCTCGGAAAAATCCTGTGGCGCGAGGAATATATCCTCAACGCCCGCATCGCCAAATTAGCAAAGCCGTATGTCGCCTTCATGGACGGCATCGTGATGGGCGGCGGCGTCGGGCTGTCCGCGCATAGTCGCCATCGCGTGGTCACCGAGCGGACGAAACTGGCGATGCCCGAAGTCGGTCTCGGCTTCTTCCCCGATGTCGGCGGCACCTGGTTGTTGTCGCATTCGCCAGGCGAGATCGGAACGTATTTTGGATTGACCGGGCAGACCATGAACGGTCCGGACGCGATCTATGCCCGCTTTGCCGATGCGGTGGTGCCATCAGCCAAATTGGCGGCGTTGCGCGAGGCGCTAACCAAGGTCCACGCGGGTACAACGTCAGCCGAGATCAAAACGCTGATCGACGGCTTTGCGACCGGCGAGACCGCAGGTCCCGTCGCGGCGATGCAGCCGAAGATCGATGGCTGGTTCGCCCATGACCGCATGGAAGACATTGTCGCAGCCTGACGCGCGACGGCTCGGAACTGGCGCATTGTCGACGCTGAAGACGCTGAACGAAAAATCGCCGCGCGGCATGGTGATCACGCTAAAGCTGCTGCGCCTGGCACGGGCGTCGTCCTCGCTGGAAGAATGTCTAGTGCGGGAATATCGCGCCGCGCTGGAAGTGTTTGCCAGCGACGATTTTCGCGAGGGCGTGCGTGCGGCTGTGATCGACAAGGACCGCAGTCCAAAATGGTCGCCGCCGCGCATCGAGGACGTCACGTCAGCGATGGTCGCGCCGTACTTCGCCGAAATCGGCGCCGACGAACTCAGGTTCAACTGAACAAACAAGAACAACGCGGAGGATTCGAGATGGCAAATATCGCATTCATTGGCCTCGGCAATATGGGCGGGCCGATGGCGGCCAATCTGGTCAAGGCTGGACACAAGGTCATCGCCTTCGATCTGGTCGAGGCGTCGAAGACCCAGGCCAGGAGCGATGGCGCCAGCATTGCCGACAGCGCCGCTGCCGCCGTGAAGGGTGCAGACGCCGTCATCACCATGCTGCCCGCCGGCAAGCATGTGGTCTCGGTCTGGACGGAGGTGGTGCCTGCGATGGCTAAGGGCGCGCTGATCATCGATTGCTCGACCATCGACGTCGAAAGCGCCAAGGCGGCGCATGCGCTAGCGGCCAAACACGGCATGGCCTCCGTCGATGCGCCGGTGTCCGGCGGCACCGGCGGCGCCAAGGGCGCGACGCTGACTTTTATGTGCGGCGGCGAGGAGAAAGCGTTCGGCGCGGCCAAGCCGGTGCTGGAGAACATGGGCAAGAAGGATCGTGCATTGCGGCGGCGCCGGCGCGGGGCAGGCGGCAAAAATCTGCAACAACATGATTCTTGGCATCTCCATGATCGGGGTCGGCGAAGCCTTTGCGCTCGCCGAAAAACTCGGCCTGTCGCACCAGGCGCTGTTCGACGTCGCCTCGACCTCATCGGGCCAGTGCTGGGCACTGACGTCGTATTGCCCGGTTCCGGGCCCGGTTCCGGCTTCGCCGGCCAATAACGGCTACAAGCCGGGCTTTGCCTCGGCGCTGATGGTAAAGGACCTCACCCTGGCGCAGGACGCCGCCAATGCCGCCGGCGCGGCGACGCCACTGGGCAAGCACGCGCAGGAGATCTACAAGGCGTTCGATGCCGCCGGCCATGGCGGGGTGGATTTTTCCGGGATTATCCAGCACGTTCGGAGTCTCGCCGGGAAATAGGCGCCGGTGTCGTCATCCTGAGGTGCGAGCCCTTGCGAGCCTCGAAGGATGACTGGTTCGGCGCTTGCGGCCCATCCTTCGAGGCCGCGAAGGCGCGGCACCTCAGGATGACGGTGGCGAACGTGGTGAGACCGTAGGACCTAACATGACGACCTTCCAGGAAGCGCGCGCCTTTCTGCTTCATAACCGCAGCGACTATGATGCCGCAGTGAAGGGATTCCGCTGGCCGGATCCCGCGCCGTTCAACTGGGCGCTGGACTGGTTCGATGCCGAACTGGCGCGGAACGCCGACAGTAAAGACCGCGCCGCGCTGTGGATCGTCGATGCCGGCAGCGACAAGGAAACCAAGCTTTCGTTTGCCGCGCTGTCGAGTCGTTCCAGCCAGGTTGCCAATTTCCTACGCGCGCAGGGACTGAAGCGCGGTGACCATTTGCTGCTATTGCTCGGTAACGTTGTGCCGCTGTGGGAGACCATGCTGGCGGCGATGAAGCTCGGCGTGGTCGTGATTCCCGCGACCACGTTGCTCACCCCGGATGAACTGCGCGACCGGCTCGATCGTGGCCGCGCCAAGGTGGTGGTGGCTTCGCAGGACCAGGTCGCGAAGTTTGCCAAGCTAAACGCCGAAGGTCTGGTACGCATCGTGGTCGGTGCGACGGCCAAGCACGACGGCTGGCTGCCGTTCGAGCAGGCGGCGGATTCTTCCGAAACATTTGCGCCTGACGGCCCGACCAACGCCGACGACCCGATGCTGCTCTATTTCACCTCGGGCACGACGGCAAAGCCAAAGCTGGTGCGGCACAGCCAGCGCAGCTATCCCGTCGGCGCTTTGTCGACGATGTTCTGGCTGGGCTTGCAGCCGGGCGACGTGCATCTCAACATTTCCTCGCCGGGCTGGGCCAAGCATGCCTGGAGCTGCTTGTTCGCACCGTGGAATGCCGGCGCCACCGTGTTCGTGGTCAACCAGCCGCGCTTCGACGCCAAGGCGCTTTTGGCGACCATCGGGCGTTGCGGCGTCACGACCTTGTGCGCGCCGCCGACGGTGTGGCGGCTGTTCATCCAGGAGAAGCTCGCGGACTTCAAGGTGACCTTGCGCGAGGTCTGTGGCGCCGGCGAGCCGCTCAACCCGGAAGTGATCGATCAGGTCCGCAACGCCTGGGGCCTGACGATCCGCGACGGCTACGGACAGACTGAGACTACCGCGCTTGCCGGCAATTCACCGGGCCAGAAGGTGAAGGTCGGATCGATGGGCCGTCCGCTGCCCGGCTATCGCGTGCAGATCACGGACAATGATGGCCATGTCACCAGGGAAGGCGAGGTCACGCTCGTCCTTGGCGCCGACCGCCCCGCCGGCCTGATGCAGGGCTATCAGGGCGAGGACGGCAAACTGAGCGGCGCCGACGGCGATCTTTATCGCAGCGGCGACGTGGTGTTTGCCGACGATGAGGGCTATCTCACCTTCGTCGGCCGCTCCGACGATGTATTCAAATCGTCCGACTACCGCATCAGCCCGTTCGAACTTGAGAGTGTGCTGCTGGAACATGAATTGGTGGCGGAAGCCGCGGTTGTGCCGAGCCCCGATCCCATTCGTCTGGCGATTCCAAAAGCCTATGTGCTGCTGGTCGCGGGCGTCGAGCGCACGCCGGAAACCGCGCTGTCGATCTTCAACCATCTGCATACGCGCCTGGCGCCGTTCAAGCGGATCCGGCGCATCGAGCTCGTGACCGAATTGCCGAAGACGATCTCGGGGAAAATCCGCCGCGTGCAATTGCGGCGGCTGGAGCATGACGACAACCGCAGTGATGCGCTGCGCGGGACGGAGTTTCGCGAAGAACAATTTCCGGAGCTGCAAAAGATACGCACCGCCGGATCGGAGAGCTAACGAATGAATGAAGTCTGGAAGAAACCGCCGGTGTCGTTCGAGGCCTACCAGAACATGGTCGGCAAGGAGATCGGCGTGTCGTCATGGCACCTGGTCGATCAGAACCGCATCAATGTCTACGCCGACGTCATCGAGGATCACCAGTTCATCCATGTCGATCCCGAACGCGCCAAAAAGGAAACCGCATTTGGAACCACCGTGGCGCACGGGTTCCTGACAATGTCGCTGCTGTCGATCATGTCCTATGAGGTGATGCCTGTGATCGAGGGCACTACGCTGGGCCTGAACTATGGCTTCGACAAACTCCGCTTCATCTCGCCGGTCCGATCGGGCTCGCGCGTCCGCGGCCGCTTCACGCTGATGGAGGCCAAGCTGCGCAAACCGAAAGAGCTGCAATCGCGCACCAACGTCACCGTCGAGATCGAGGGCGAGGAAAAACCGGCTCTGGTCGCCGACTGGATCGGGCTGATCTATTTCGCGTGAGACCCCGGTCGTCATGGCCGGGCTTGCTTACCCTCTCCCCTTGTGGGAGAGGGTGGCGAAATCGAGCGAAGCGAGATGAAGCCGGGTGAGGGGTCTCTCTCCGCGAGTTCAGCTCTTGGAGACGACCCCTCATCCGGCGCTTCGCGCCACCTTCTCCCACAAGGGGAGAAGGGAAGAAAACGGGAATTCTATCTATGGCAATCAGGTTTGACGGACGTGTCGCTATCGTTACCGGCGCGGGCAATGGTCTGGGGCGGGCGCATGCGCTGGGGCTGGCCAGCCGCGGCGCCAAGGTGGTGGTCAATGATTTCGGCGGTGCGCGCGATGGCACCGGTGGTTCGCTGACGCCGGCCGAAGCCGTGGTGGACGAAATCCGCAAGGCCGGCGGCACCGCGATGGCCGATGGCGCCGACGTTTCGAATTTCGAACAGGTCACGGCGATGGTCGAACGCGCCACCAAGGAGTGGGGCAGCGTCGATTTGCTGTGCGCCAATGCCGGGATTTTGCGCGACAAGTCTTTCACGAAGATGGAAGTCGCCGATTTCGCCAAGGTTCTGGATGTCCATCTCACCGGCACCTTCTATTGCTGCAAGGCGGTGTGGGCCGGCATGCGCGAGCGCAACTATGGCCGCATCGTCGTCACCACCTCATCGTCGGGCCTGTTCGGCAATTTCGGCCAGGCCAATTATGGCGCGGCCAAAGCCGGCATGATCGGCCTGATGAACGTGCTGGCGGAAGAGGGACGCAAGAACAATATCCGCGTCAACACCATTTCGCCGACCGCGGCGACCCGCATGACCGAAGAATTGCTGCCGCCGCAAGCGCTGGCGCTGATGCGCCCCGAGGCGATCACTCCCGCGGTCGAATTCCTGCTCAGCGAGGACGCGCCGACCCGCACCATCATGGGCGCCGGCGCCGGTTCGTTCGCGGTGATCAAGGTCGTGGAGACCGAAGGCATCAATCTGGCGCAATCCGACTGGACGCCGGACGCTATCGCCGCCCATTTCGATGCCATCGGTGACATGTCGACCGCCAAGGCGCTGCAGGGCGCGTTCGAGCAGACGCAAAAATATGTGGCGCAGGCGGCGGCGCGCGCGGGGATAAAACTCTGACGATGGCTGTCGCCGTCATCGGCGCCGGACCTGCCGGGCTGATGGCGGCCGAAGTGCTGGCGCAAGGCGGTGCTACGGTCACCGTTTATGACGCGATGCCGTCGGCGGGCCGCAAATTGCTGATGGCCGGGCGCGGCGGGCTCAATCTCACGCATAGCGAACCGTTACCTGCGTTCCTCGCGCGATATCGCGAAGCGGCGTCCAATCTGGCCGCGGCCATCGATGTCTTTCCGCCGCAGGCGCTGCGCGACTGGAGCGAGGCGCTCGGTCAGTCGACCTTTGTAGGTTCGAGCGGGCGCGTATTCCCGCAAGCGTTCAAGGCCTCGCCACTGTTGCGGGCATGGTTACGGCGGTTGGATTCTATCGGCGTGCAATTCGCGCTGCGCCACCGCTGGACCGGCTGGCATGCGAACGGCTGCCTCACATTTCAAACGCCGGACGGAGAACGTGAGATCGAAGCCCGCGCGACCGTGCTGGCGCTTGGCGGCGCAAGCTGGCCGCGGCTTGGCTCCGATGGGGCATGGACGGAACCGCTTGCCGCCAGGGGCGTGAATATTTCGCCGCTTCGTCCGGCCAATTCCGGCTTCACCGTCGCCTGGTCCGATATTTTTCGCGATCGTTTTGAGGGCCAACCGCTCAAGGGCGTGGCGTTGACTTTCGACGCGCACAGCGTCCGTGGCGAGGCGATCGTTACCCGAACTGGCATCGAAGGCGGCGCGATCTATGCGCTGTCGGCAGAGTTGCGCGAGGCGATCCGTAGCGCAGGGCATGCGACGCTGCAAATCGCGCTACGCCCTGACCTCGAGACGAAAAACCTGATCGCGCGGCTGTCAGCGTCAAAGGGCAAACAATCCCTGTCGAATTTTCTGCGTAAGGCCGCGCATCTGTCACCCGTCGCGATCGGGCTGTTGCAGGAGGCGGCCAAGACGACCGGCGTATCGCTGGCGTCGTTGTCACCCGCCGATCTCGCGAGCCTGATCAACGCCATTCCCGTTCAACTCACCGGCACAGTCCCGATCGCGCGCGCGATCTCGACCGCCGGTGGCATTTCGTTCAGCGAACTCGATGCCAACTTCATGATCCGCCATATGCCGGGCGTCTTTGCCGCGGGAGAGATGCTGGATTGGGAAGCGCCGACCGGCGGTTATTTGCTGCAAGCCTCGTTCGCGACGGGAGCGGCGGCGGGCAGGGGTGTGTTGAAGTGGCTCAGTCACCGATCGTAGGGTGGGCAAAGCGAAGCGTGCCCACCAACTTTACATAATCGCTTCGGAAAATGGTGGGCACGGCGCGAAGCGCGCGCCGTTGCCCACCTCTACAAGCGCCCTACCGCAGCTTGCCCCGCGCCGCGACCGGCAGCGTGCCCAAAATCTCGTCGCCGCGCACCATCACCACTTCGTCCATCATGTTGACGACGACGCAGACGTGGTTGGGCACGATCCGCACGACATCGCCGACGTTGGGGCGGGTGTTGCTGCGGGCGAGGTCGAGGAAGCCGTGCTCCTCGGCAAAGCGCGCGATTTTCGCCTCGGGATGTTCGAGGATCAGGCCGTGGCCTTCCAGCCCGCCGGTGTCCGACGTCAGGGTCTTGGAGCCGGCGTCGAGGATGCCGCGGTCCGGGCCGGCGCGGCTGACCACGGTGGAATAGATGTTGAGCGCGCAATCGTCCCAGCCGGCGACGCCGGCAGCGACCTGCATGCGGTCGTTGTAGATGTAGGTGCCGGGCCGGTGCTCGGTGGCGCCCTTGAGCTTGCCGATATTCTTCATGTTCGGCGTGCCGCCGGTCGAGACCATCGTGACGTCAAGCCCGTGGGCGCGGACGCCCGCCAGCGCTTCGTCGAAAAACTTTTGTGCTTCCGCCCAGCCGTCCTCGGTCGGATACAGCATGAAGCCGGTAAACTTTAATCCCTTCGAGCCCGCGATCTCGCGCGCCAAGGCAATCGCTTCCGCCGGGGTCTCGACGCCGGCGCGCTTGCGCCCGGTGTCGCATTCGACCACCACCGAGAGCGGGCGGCCTGAGGCCGCTGCGGCTTGCGGCAGGCCTGCGATCGTAACGGAATTGTCGCAGGCGACCGTCATGTTGGCTTTTGCTTGCAACGCGCCGAGCCGCGCCATCTTCTCCTCGCCGATCAGATTGTAGCTGATCAGGATGTCGTCGATCCCGGCATCGGCCATCACTTCGGCCTCACCGAGCTTTTGGCAGGTGATGCCCCTGGCGCCGGCCTTGATCTGCATGGTGGCGATGACAGGGCTCTTGTGGGTCTTGATATGCGGCCGGTTGGCGACCCCTGCGGCATCGCAGGCCGCCTGGATCCGCGCGATGTTGCGCTCGACCCGGTCCATGTCGATGACGGCGACGGGCGTGCCGTATTCACGGGAGATTCTGGCGGCGAGGGGTGTGGTCATCAAGTCAACTCCAGTTGTGCATCCTCGTCATTGCGAGCGAAGCGAAGCAATCCATGGCGCGGCAAAGTAAGAATGGATTGCTTCGTCGCTGCGCTCCTCGCAATGACGATAGAAAGCATACGACAGTTTCAGGCCTGCTCAATTTCTTCGCGCAACACTTCCAACTCCAGCCACTTGTCCTCGGCCTCCTGCAAGTCCTTCTGTGCCTTGGTATGGGCATCGGAGGCGGTATCAAACTTCTTGCGGTTCTTCTTGTAAAGATCGGGATCGTCAAGGATGCGTTGCTGCTTGGCGATTTCCGCCTGCAATTTGGCGATCGTCTTCGGCAGGGTTTCCAGTGCGTGCTTTTCGTTGAAGTTGAGCCGCCGCTTCGCGCCGTTCTGGGGCGATCCAGTGCCGCCCTTGGCTTCCCGCTTCTCTTCGGCGACCTTCACCGCCTCGCGGCGCAGATCGGCGCCGCGCTGTGCCAGCATGTCGCTGTAGCCGCCGGCATATTCCACCCAGCGTCCGTCGCCTTCCGGCGCTATCACCGAGGTCACCACGCGATCGAGGAAGTCGCGGTCATGGCTGATCAGAATCACGGTGCCTTCGTAATCGCCGAGCATTTCCTCGAGCACGTCGAGGGTTTCGAGATCGAGATCGTTGGTCGGTTCGTCCAGCACCAGCAGGTTGGACGCCTTTGCCAGTGAGCGCGCCAGCATCAGCCGGCCGCGTTCGCCGCCGGACAGCACTTCCAGCGGTGTCCGCATCTGTTCCTGCGCGAAGAGGAAGTCTTTCATGTAGCTGACGACATGCTTCGGCTTGCCGCCGATCATGACATGGTCGCTGCCGCCGCCGGTCAGCGCATCGGCCAACGTCGACTTCGGATCGAGGCTTTCGCGGTGCTGGTCCAGTGTCGCCATCTCGATATTGGCGCCGAGCCGGATGGTGCCGCTGTCGGGCGGGCTGCCGCCGGTCAGGATATCGATCAGCGTGGTTTTGCCGGCGCCATTCGGGCCGACAATGCCGATGCGATCGCCACGCTGCACCCGGATCGAAAAACCGTCGACGATCTTGCGATCGCCGAAGGATTTGCCGATGTTCTTGGCCTCGATCACGAGCTTGCCGGATTTATCCGCCTCGGCTGCGGCGAGGCTGGCGTTGCCGGTGGCGCCGCGATAGGTGCGGCGCTGGTCGCGCAACGCGTGCAGATTGCCGAGCCGCTTGACGTTGCGCTTGCGGCGGCCGGAGACGCCGTAACGCAGCCAGTGCTCCTCGTTGACGATCTTGCGGTCGAGCTTGTGCTGGTCGCGCTCTTCCTCGGCCAGCACCTCGTCGCGCCAGGCCTCGAAGGCGCTAAAACCGCGATCGATTTGCCTGATCTGGCCGCGGTCGAGCCAGGCGGTCGCGCGCGACAGATTGGAGAGGAAGCGGCGGTCATGGCTGATGATCACAAGCGCGCAACGCCGGCTTTCCAGCTCGCCTTCCAGCCATTCGATGGTCGGCAGATCAAGATGGTTGGTCGGCTCGTCCAGCAGCAGAATGTCGGGGGCGGGCGCCAGTACCCGCGCCAGCGCCGCGCGGCGCGCTTCGCCGCCGGAGACATGCGCGGGGTCCTCGTCGCCATGCAGGCCGAGCTGCTCGAGCAGGTAGCTGGCTTGATAATGGTCGTCGCCCGGATTGAGGCCGGCCTCGACATAGGCCATCGTCGTCTTGTGCTCGCCGAAATCCGGCTCCTGCGGCAGATAGCGGATGGTGGCGCCGGGCTGCACGAAGCGGCTGCCGCCGTCGGGTTCGACCAGGCCCGCGGCGATCTTCAAGAGCGTGGATTTGCCGGAGCCGTTGCGGCCGATCAGGCAGACGCGCTCGGCCTGCGATACCGACAATTCGACGCCCGACAATAGCGGCGTGCCGCCGAAGGTCAGCGCGATATCTTTCAACTGGATCAGCGGCGGCGCCATTGGTTTTAGCTCAATTCTGGTTCGGCGCGGGCTGCGTGGCACGCTGGCGCTGGATGCGGCGGATGGTCTGGTCGAGCGCGGACAGGAACGCCGAGCGGTCGCGCGGGGCATAGGATTTCGGCCCGCCGGTGACTTCACCCGACGAGCGCAGATCGGTCATCAAGTTACGCACCGCCAGCGTCATGCCGATCGACTGCTCGGTAAACGGTTTGCCGTTCGGCGCAATCACCTCGGCGCCGGCCTTGACGCAGCGGCTTGCCAGCGGGATGTCCGAGGTGATGACGATATCGCCTTTGCCGGCGCGTTCCGCGATCCAGTCGTCGGCGGCATCCATTCCGGCGCCGGCGGCGATGCGCTCGATCAAGGGATCGGCCGGCACGCGGATGAAATTTCCCGCGACCACGCTGACGGGCAGGCCGTGCCGGGCGGCGACGCGATAGATCTCGTCCTTGACCGGGCAGGCGTCGGCGTCGACGTAGATACGGGTGGCGTTCAGGTCAGTCACTTCAAGTCAGACGTTCGGTTGGATTCGAAGGGTGCTCTCGTCCGCGCGTGGTACTCCATGGGAGACAAAAATGCGAGCAAAACCACGGCTGGAACAGGCTTGCCTTGACCTTTTCTTCGCGTACCATTGTGGCCAGAAACTTGAAGCAAAACAGGGGAAAGCGCCATGACGGACCGTATCGAGCCGTATCGGGTCTCGGCCTACAACACCTCGAAGCATTCCGAGAACAAGATGCACGACGATACGGTGGCGAAACGCTATGGCTTTAGCGGCGGGCTGGTTCCCGGTGTCGATGTGATGGCCTACATGATGCATCTGCCGGTCGCAAAATGGGGCCGCGACTTTCTGGAGCGGGGGCTGATCGAGGCGCGCTTCATCAAGCCGGTCTATGACGGCGAGTTGACCGATGTCACCGGCCAGGAAAGCAACGGCGTGCTTGCGATCCAGGTGGAGAGCCGGGGCGAACTTTGTGCGACCGGCACCGCGTCGCTGCCAGCGGCTGCGCCGTCATTTTCGCTTTCCGACTTTGTCGAAGTTGCGGCGGTGGGTGAGCGCAGACCGGTCAATGCGACGTCGTACGCCCTCGACAAGTGGCTAGGCGCGGTGCCGCGCAGTTGGCCTACTGAGGCGGCGAGGGAGTATCTTGCGGATATTCGCGAAACCGAGGCGATTTACGCGCGGGATGGGCTCGGCCATCCCGGCCTGCTGCCGCGGGTGATGAACAAGGTGCTGGTCGACAATGCCATCATGGGTCCATGGATTCATGTCGGCACCAGGATGCAGCTTTTGTCCGCAGCCCGTATCGGCGATGAATTGACCGCACGTGCAAAGGTCGTCGGCAATTACGATAAGAAGGGACATCGATTCGTCGAACTCGATGCGCTGGTGGTCGCCAACGGCAAGACGCCGCTGGCGCATTGCCATCACACCGCGATCTATCAGCCCCGCGAACAGGCAGCCGCGTAATGGCCATTACTGTCGATTATTATCTCTCTCTCAATTCGCCCTGGACCTATATCGGCAGCGCGCCGTTCGCCGAGATTGCCAAACGGCATGGCGTCACGGTCAACGTGAAGCCCGCAAAATTCGGTCCGATCTTCGAGCAGACCGGCGGGCTGCCGCTGCCCAAACGTTCGCCGCAACGGCGGGCCTACCGCATGATGGAGCTGAAGCGCTGGCGCGAGGTGAGGGGGCTTCCGCTCAATCTCGAACCGAAGCATTTTCCGAGTGATGATCTCGCCGCCACGCGCCTCGTGATCGCGGCCAACCTGCAGGGCAAGGACGCGCACGGACTTTCGCTGGAATTGGGCCGCGCGGTGTGGGAGCGGGAGGAATCGATCGCCGATACCGCAACCATGGCAGCAGCAGCGGAGCGCGCCGGCCTCGACGCCGCAGAGCTGCGCGCAAGCGGGCCCTCGGATGTCGAACTCGATGCGCTGTTTCAGCAGTATACCGAGGAAGCGCTTGCCGCCGGCGTGTTCGGCGCGCCGAGCTATGTGCTGCCGTCGGGAGAGATTTTTTGGGGGCAGGATAGGCTGGAGTTATTGGATCGGGCGTTGAAGATGGCGGCTTGATTTCTTCACCTCGCCCCGCTTGCGGGGAGAGGTCGGATTGCATCAAAGATGCAATCCGAGTGAGGGGGTACAGGTCTATCGATAGACTACGCTGGTGGAGAGAGCCCCTCACCCCAACCCTCTCCCCGCAAGAGCGGGGCGAGGGAGAAGACCCATTCACATCTCAAACACACGCCCCGGATTGAGAATATTGTGCGGATCCAGTGCGCGCTTCAGCCTGCGCATGGTCTCGATCTCCTCGGCGGTGCGGCTGAGCTTGAGATACGGCTTTCTCGCAATGCCGATACCGTGCTCGGCCGAGATCGAACCACCGAAATCGGCTGTCGTGTTGTAGATGATCTCCTTCATTTGCTCACTCTTGTCGGCCGGCGGCGAGTATTTGGCGTTGACGTGCAGATTGCCGTCGCCGACATGTCCGAGCACGGTCATGATGGCGTCCTTGTCGACCTTCTTGATCGCCTTTTCGATCGCCTTGGTGAACGGCTCCATCTGGTCGATGGCAAGGCTGATGTCGGAGCCGACGCTGGGCGCGGTCACCCGGCTGACCTCAACGCTGGAATCGCGAACCCGCCAGATCGCGGCGGCCGCAGCGCCCGAGCTCGCAATCGTTGCATCGGTAATGATGCCTTCGCCGAGGGCCTCTTCCAGCAGCTTTTCAACGTCGCCGCGGAGCCGCTCGCCATCGCTGCCGGAGGATTCCATCAGGATGTAGTAGGGCGAACCGGCCTTTAGCGGCGCGACCACGCCTTTCACCAGCTCGGTCGCGTAGCGGTAATAGGTGTTGCACATCACCTCGAAGGCGGTCAGCTCGCCACCAAGCCGCTTGCGTGACAGGTCGAGCAGCGCCCGCACCGCGTCGAAACTAGGCAGCGCGGACAGCGACACCTGCTGTTCGGCCGGTGCCGGGAAAATCCGCAATGCGGCGCGCGTCACCACGCCGAGCGTGCCTTCGGTGCCGATGAACAACTGCTTGAGGTCGGTGCCGGTGTTGTTCTTGATGTATTTGCGCAAACCCCTCAGCACGGTGCCGTCGGCGAGCACCGCTTCGATGCCGAGCACGAGATCGCGGGTCATGCCATAGCGGATCACGCGGTTGCCGCCGGCATTGGTCGAGATGTTGCCGCCGATCGTGCAGGTGCCGCGGGCGCCGAGATCGAGCGGATACATGAAGCCGTGTTCGGCGACGCGTTCATGCACGCGCTGCAGCGGCACCGCGGCCTGGACGATCACGACGGCGCCGCCGGTATCGACTTCCTCGATCGCGTTCATGCGCTCCATCGAGAGGACGATTTCGTCGGCAAAAGGCAGGGTGGCGCCGACGAGGCCAGTCATGCCGCCTTGCGTTGTAACGGGAACACGCGCGCGGTGGCACATCGAGAGGAATTTCGAGACATCCTCGGTGGTGCGCGGCCGCATCACCGCCATCGGTGGGGCTACGGGTTCGTCGCGGACATCGGTGAAATAGCGGGCGTGGATATCGTCGCCGGTCAGGACCGTCGTTGCATCGAACGCCGCGCGGAGTTCACCGATGATCGCTGGTTGCATCTTAGGCTGCCTTCCCTGTCTTTGCGTTTCTTATCGCCCGCCAGACCTTTTCCGGTGTCAGCGGCATATCGATCTCCGTGATACCATATTCGGACAGTGCGTCGAGCGCGGCATTGACGATGCAGACGAGGCTGCCGGCGCAGCCGGCTTCGCCGCAGCCCTTGGTGCCCAGCGGATTGGATTTTGCCGGCGAGGGGTGATCGCCGGTCTGCATCAAGGGAATGTCGCCGGCGCGCGGCAACGCATAATCCATGAACGAGCCGGTGATCGGCTGCCCGCTCTCGTCGTAACTGACTTCCTCCATCAGTGCCTGGCCGATGCCCTGGGCGACGCCGCCATGCAACTGGCCGTCGACGATCATCGGATTGACGATGGTGCCGAAGTCGGAAATCCCGGTGTAGCGCACGATTTGCGTCACGCCGGTCTCGGGGTCGATTTCGACTTCGGCGACATGGCATCCATTGGGGAAGGTCGAGGGCGTCTCTTTGGTGGCGTGATCGACATCGAGCGACGACGGCACACCCTCGGGCACCTTGCCCTCACGCAGCCGCTGCGCCAGCTCCATGATGCCGATCGAGCGGTCGGTGCCGGCGATGGTGAAACGGCCATTGGCGAATTCGATGTCGCCCTCGGACGCCTCCATCAGGAACGCCGCCGCCTGCTTTCCCTTGGCGACCACGAGCGCAGAGGATTCGACGATCGCGGTGCCGGTCGCGGTGATCGAGCGCGAACCGCCGGTGCCGTTGCCGAAGCGCACGCGGTCGCTGTCGTTCTGGTCAAGCGTGATCTTCTCG
The DNA here is from genome assembly GCA_963802535.1 of uncultured Alphaproteobacteria bacterium. Taxonomy (GTDB): domain Bacteria; phylum Pseudomonadota; class Alphaproteobacteria; order Rhizobiales; family Xanthobacteraceae; genus Bradyrhizobium. The sequence continues at coordinate 127,036 of CAWDJI010000009.1, forward strand.
AAGGGCACGCCGAGCTGCGCGGATAGTACCTGCGCGAACGGCGTGGCGTGGCCCTGGCCGTAATCCAGCGTGCCGGTGGTCAGCTTCACCGATCCGTCCGGCTCGAACGTGATCTTGCCGAGTTCGCCGCTCGGTGGTGCCGTGACTTCGAGATAGGAGCCGACCGCGATGCCGCGCAGCTTGCCGTTCTTTCGGCTTTCCTTCTTGCGCCGGGCAAAATTGGCGTGATCGGACATCTCAAGCGCCTTGGTCAGCACGCCCTGGAAATCGCCGCTGTCATAGGTGACGCCGGAGGCAGCCGGGAACGGCATCTGCGCCGGCTTGATGAAATTGCGCTTGCGCAAGGTCAGCCGGTTGATGCCCATCTCGTCGGCGGCGCGGTCGATCAGCCGCTCCATGTAGTAATTGGCCTCGGGCCGGCCGGCGCCGCGATAGGCGCCCATCAGCGTGGTGTTGGTCAAAACCGTCTTGATGTCGACGCCGAGCAGCGGCGTGCGGTAGACACTGGCCAGATTCTTGCCGGTGTTGAGCGACAGCGGTCCCGGCGCCACGCCGGTGATGTAGGCGCCGAGATTGCCATAACCTTGCAGGCGAACCGCGAGGAACTTGCCCTCGGCATCCAGCGCCAGTTCGCAATGCATGATCTGTGCGCGGCCGTGGCTGTCGGACAGAAAGCTGGTGGAGCGCTCGTCGGTCCATTTCACCGGCCGCCCCAGCACCTTCGACGCGTGCGCGATGCAGGTGTATTCGGGATAGTTCATGTTCTTCATGCCGAACGAGCCGCCGACATTGGCGGTCAGGATCCGAACCTTGTCGTTCGGCACGTTCAGGATTTTCGCGAACGTGACCTTGTTGCCAGACACGCCCTGGGTCGGCACCTGCATCGTAAAGCGCTCGCTGGTCTTGTCGTAGGACGCCAGCGCCACGCGCGGCTCCATCGACACCACGGCGACGCGGGTGTTGACGACATCGAGCTTGGTCACGTGAGCGGCTGCGGCAAACGCCGCATCGATCCTGGCGGCGTCGCCATAGTGATAGTCGAGCGCGGTGTTGTTGGGGATGTGGTCATAGAGCTGCGGCGCGCCAGGCTTTGTCGCTTCCTCGGCATTGGTCACGGCGGGGAGCGGCTCGATGTCGAGTTCGACGGCCTCTGCGGCATCGCGCGCCTGCGCCAGCGTTTCGGCGACCACGAAGGCCACGGGATCGCCGACAAAGCGCACCTTGTCCGACGCCAGCGCCATCCGGTTGGTCTGCAACAGCGGCGAGCCATCGCGGCTCTTCAGCGGCAGGCCGCAGGTGAAGGGGTTGTAGCCGGCCGCTACGAGGTCCTTAGCCGTCCACACCCCGAGCACGCCCGGCATGGCGCCGGCGGTCTTGGTATCGATGCTGCGGATGATGCCGTGGGCGTGGCTGGAGCGGACGATGAAGGCATAGGCCTGCCCCGGCAGGCTGAAATCGTCGGTGTACTTGCCCTTGCCGCGGACCAGCGTGTCGTCTTCCTTGCGCCGGACCGGCTGTCCGACCCCGTATTTTTGCAGTGCGATAGCGTTTTCCAGCGACGACGGCGACGTGTGATCTTGCATCGTAAAATACCTGAAATGCCTTGGATTTCCGCTGATTGGCGGGCTTAGACCCAGATAACGCACCGCTTCCGGTGCGACAACGCCTGTTTGGGCATGGTCCCATGTGATGGGATGTTGCTTAGGCCCTTGGCGCTGCTAAAGTTTCCGCGAACGCTCATTCTTCGGCGGCAGGCTACAGCCGCGGAAAGACAGTTTTGATGAACGAGGATACGCGGCTCGGCGAAGGCCTTTTGGCCCGCGCCAGCCCGTCAGGGTCGGTTGCGGCGGGTGCCGAGCATGGCGTCTACGCCGCACTCGACCTGGGCACCAATAATTGCCGGCTCCTGATCGCCATGTCCCGCCGGCGACGGTTTTCGCGTGGTCGATTCGTTTTCGCGGATCATCCGGCTGGGCGAGGGCATCTCCGCCACCGGTTCCATCAGCGAGGCGGCGATCGACCGCGCGATTGCGGCGCTGAGCATCTGCTCCGACAAGATCCGCTACCGCCGGGCGCGGAGGCTGCGGCTGATCGCGACCGAGGCGTGCCGCGCGGCCGACAACGCCGACAGCTTTCGGGACAAGGTCGCCAAAGAAACCGGCATCAAACTCGAAGTGATCGACCGCGAGACCGAGGCGACTTTGGCCGTGATCGGCTGCTCGCCGCTGCTCGACCCAAAAGGCCGTGGCGCCATCCTGTTCGACATCGGCGGCGGATCGACGGAACTGGTGCGGATCGAGCGTGATCCCGAGCAACAGGACGCGACACCGCGCATAAAGGCCTGGATGTCGATCCCGCTCGGCGTGGTTACGATCGCCGAACGTTTCGGCGGCCGGGACGTCACGCCCGAAATCCTATGCGCGGATGATCGCCGAGGTCGCGCAATATGTCGCGCCGTTCGCGGCCGAACACGGCGAGGATTTGCAGGACATGCACATGCTCGGCACGTCCGGCACCGTGACCACGCTCGCCGGCGTCTTTCTCAATCTGCCGCGCTACGACCGTCGCCGGATCGACGGCATCTGGATGAACAATGCGGATGTCACCGCTGTCATCCAGCGGCTGCTCGGCATGACCTTTCAGGAACGCGCCGCCAACAATTGCATCAGTATCGAGCGCGCCGACCTGGTGCTGGCGGGCTGCGCCATTCTCGATGCCATCCGCAACGCGTTCCCGCTGCCGCGGCTCCGCGTCGCCGACCGCGGCCTGCGCGAGGGCATGCTGGTCGAAATGATGCGCGAGGACGGCGCGCTGCGGTCGTGCTAAGGGACTTCAGTTTCAGCGGCTTCATCCTTCGAGACGCGGCTTGCGCCGCTCCTCAGGATGAGGTCTAGACCCTCATGGTGAGGAGCGTGGCGAAGCCGCGCGTCTCGAACCATGCGGCCGTTCACGACGATATCATCGTATTAAGCAAGCACTGATATGGCGAAAGACACCACCGGCCGGTTGCACGTCACGGTCAAGAGCGGTGGCAAGCGCAAGCTGTCATCAAAGCTGTGGCTGGAGCGGCAGCTCAACGATCCCTATGTGGCGAAGGCCAAGAAGGACGGCTTGCGCTCGCGCGCGGCCTACAAGCTGGTCGAGATCGACGACAAGCATCACATCCTCAAATCGGGCGCCGTCGTGGTCGATCTCGGCGCCGCACCAGGCGGCTGGAGCCAGATCGCGGCCAAACGCGTCGGGGCCACCAATGGCAAGGGCAAGGTGATCGCGATCGATCTGCTGGAAATGCCGGAAATCGCGGGCGTCACTTTCGCCCAACTCGATTTTCTGGCCAACGACGCGCCGGAAAAACTGCTGGCGATGATGGGCGGCCGCGCCGACGTCGTGCTGTCGGACATGGCCGCGAACACGACCGGCCACCGCAAGACCGACCAGTTGCGCATCATCGGCCTCGTCGAAAACGCGGCGGCGTTCGCCACCGACGTGCTCAACCCCGGCGGCACCTTCGTCGCAAAAGTGTTCCAGAGCGGCGCCGAAGGTGAATTGCTGGCGCAACTGAAGCGCGATTTTGCAACCGTCAAGCACGTCAAGCCGGCCTCGAGCCGGCAGGATTCGTCCGAGCGCTACGTGCTGGCGATGGGTTTTCGGGGCACGCCGAAGGCGTAGCGAAAATCCCGCCGTCATTGCGAGCGTAGCGAAGCAATCCATTTGTGCCCGATCGGAAGCATGGATTGCTTCGTCGCTTTGCTCCTCGCAATGACGAAACAAAAGAGGCCGCCCATCGGAGCGGCCTCTTGTCGTTGGCTGGTATCAGCCAATTAGTGAGGGAAGAAGACGATCGGCTTGGTGGGGATGCACGGTCCGAAGGGCGGCAGACCCGGATCCGGGAAGGTCGGGCCGGTCGTGGGCGGAATGTACGGGCCGGTGCCAATCTTGATCATGCCGCCGGCGCACTTCGTTCAGTTCGTCGATGTTCAGTTCGTGGTTCATTTCAATCTCCTGTTGGTTGGGTGAAGGTGAAATTGGTTAGTGATAAGTGCCGAGCGTCGGCTTGGCGAAGAGGTCCTTGAAAACCCAGTCGCCGGTCGGCCAGGGATTGGTCGGGATCGGGCGTCCCGGAATGCAGCCGCCATCCTTCACGCCGCCCGCCACCGTCTCCAGCGCCACTTCATCGAGAAGGGCGTGGTCGTTGAATTCAGAGGTCTTGAATTCCGTCATTGTCGTCTCCCGTTTGTCCCTGGAGCGAGATCATTCCCGCCAGCCGTGATCAAAGGGATACGCCGCCCGCGCGGCTTCCGCCGTGACGACGTCACACAAGAAAATCGCCGCGATTTCCACCGTCCCAAAGGCGTCGACCCGACTAGGGAAGCTGCAGGCTAGCCTTTGACGAACTGCCGGTAGTCCGGCTCGCGGTGAAACCAGAACTCGTATCCGGTGATGTTCTTTTGCATGGCGACGTCGTGGATCGGCTGGTTGAGCGGAATCGACCGGAACGTCGCGCATGCAGAGCGCGATGAACGCCTTCACGCATTGTTCGTATTCCGCCGCGTCCGTCGTGAAGCGCGCCTTGTCGATCAGCGCGTCCATCTCCTTGTTCTGGTAGGACGAGATGTTGAAGATCGAATTGTTGCCGTGGAAATTCCAGTAGAAATAATATTCGGGATAATCGAGCCAGCCGCTGAAGCGATTGAGCGCCAGCGGCAGTTCCTTCTTGTTCAGCGTCGTGCGCCAGTTGGCGCCGGGAATCTTTTCGATCGCCGCCTTGATGCCGATCTTGGCGAGGCTTTCCTGGATCAGCACGATGGTCGGCTCGCCGACGGTCGCCGTGCCGGTGTCGAGCGACAGCGTCGTCTCGAGCCCGCTCTCGAAGCCGGCCTCCTTCATCAGCGCCTTGGCCTTGTCGAGATCGGTGACATAGGGAAACGGCTGCGGCCACACCGGCTTTGAGACTTCGGCCGGCCCGCCATACATCGGAACGGCGCGGCCGAAGAACGCGCTGCTCTGGATCTGCTCGTAAGGCATCGCCCAGGCCAGCGCCTGGCGCAGTTTGACATTGTCGAACGGCGGCTTTGCCGTGTTCAGCGCCAGCGACCACAGCGCGTTCGGGATCGGCACGCCGGATACCTTGACCTTGCCCTCCTTGATGACCTGGTCGAAATCGCGCGGCGCAAAGCCGCTGGAGAGATCGGCGTCGCCGCGCTCCAGCGTCGCCCGCCGCGTGCCGGCGGAGGGGATGTCGCGCATGATGATGCGCTTGATCTTCGGCAGCGGGCCGCTCTTCCAGTCGTCGAAGCGGGTCAGGATCGGTCTCGGTGCCGGGCTTCCAGCTGTCGATCTTGTAGGCGCCGCCGCCGGCCTCGTTGTTCTTCAGCCAGGTCAGCGCCCAGGGGTCCTCCGGCGTCGCGTTCTTCTTCGCCAGTTCCGAATTGATGATGAAGGGCACGACGACGGCGACGTTGAACAGCAGCATCTTGTCCTTGCGGACATAGTCGATCCGGAAGGTGTGATCGTCGACCACGACGAACTGCTCGGGCTTCTCCAGCGAGCCCGCCGACATCTGGAAGGTCGGAAAGCCGCCGACCTTGACCGCGCGGTCGAACGACCATTTGACGTCTTTGGCGGTGACCGGCGTGCCGTCGTGGAATTTGGCGTCCTTGCGCAGCTTGAAGGTGCAGGACATGCCGTCGGCGGCGACCTCCCAGCTCTCGGCCAGTTCAGGCGCGAGCTTCTCGCGGTCGTAGGACAGCGTGCCGTCGGGCAGCGTCTTGGATGCGTAGGTCAGCAGCCGGTCGTAGCAATTCCAGGACAGCCCGTTGACGGTCTGGTTCGAGCCGACGCCCTGCATGTCGAGCGAGTTGGGGCCGAGTTCCTGCACCACCAGCAGGGTTTCCGCGCGGCCTTGCGCATCGGCGTCCGATGCGCCGAATGCCGCGGCGGAAGCACCGGCCAGGGTGGTCTGCAGAAAGTGCCGGCGATTCAGGAAAAATGATGAATGCGACATCGGCGGCGACTCCCTTGGGCAGAGCAATGATGCCCATTTTGCAGGCAAGGTCTGTGCCAATGCGGGAGCAGATACGGCGGTCAGAAACTGACGGCCTCAGCGCTTTTCTGCGCTGAGGCCGTTCAGGTCAGATGCACGCCTGGCGTTCAGCCGTGGCACTGCAGCTGATCGCCCTTCACGGTCAGCGTCTGCCCGAAGCGACGCAGCTGATGCGCGAACCACAGCCGATGCAGGGTATCACGCCGAGCGAGTGTGCGCCGCCGTTCACGCAGTTCCAGATCGGTGTCGTTGAGATCGGTGGTCTTCGAATTCCGTGTTGAACGGGTCTGTTCATCGTCGATATCCCGTCTTCGGTTCTCAGCGAGACCATCTCGGCGGATGACGGGAGTTACGCCGGTGCAGTGCACGGGATCGCAGTGACGACTATCCCAGTCGGGCAGCGAATGTCAGCTGGCGCGTTCATGTCATCCAGGACTGTGCGCGTGATCGTTTCGCGGCGTCACTCGAGTCTACCCCAGCCGCTGGTCGCGCGCGTCCTCGGTGTCTTCGCTGGCGGTCTTTGTGCCGCTCCGCGCCCTTGCGGCTGGAAATCTCGACCGCCTTGCGGCCCGAGATTTCGTGACCGGCATCGTCGGGCATCTGCCAGAAGAACCAGGCCGATACCGCCGAGATGATCGCGACCACGATGAAGGCCGGCGCGAACACATGCGGCGGTCCAGTTCGGTCGCATGATGCCAGCGACAGCGTCGATTCCACCGAGAACGCGCCGACGGCGACGCCGGCCGACGTCGCCAGCTGCTGGTTGACGCTGACCAGCGTGGTGGCGCGGCTCATCTGCGCCGGTTCGACTTCGGCATAGGCGACCGTGTTGATCGCGGTGAATTGCAGCGAGCGGAAGAAGCCGCCGACCACGAGGATGAGGAAGATCAGCGTCAGCGGCGTCGTCACCGTGAACAGCGCGCAGGCCGCGAGAAACACCGAGCTGACGACGGCATTGACCGTCATCATGTTGCGGAAGCCGAAGGTGCGGATGATGCGCGCGGCCAGCGTCTTCATGCCCATGGCGCCGACCGCGGAGGAGAACGTCACGAGACCGGACTGGAACGGCGACAGGCCGAAGCCGACCTGCATCAACAGCGGCAGCAGGAACGGCAGCGCGCCGATGCCGAGCCGGAACAGGAAGCCGCCGAAGATGCTGGCGCGCAGCGTCGGCAGCCGCAGCATGCGAAAAATCCAGCACCGGCGATCCGGTCTTTCGCGCGTGGATCACATAGAGCGCCATCGAGATCGAACCGATCGCGACGAGGCCCGCGACCACGGTCCAGGGCAGCAGATTGAGACCGGCGACCGAGAGGCCGAAGGCGATGCCGGCGAGGCCAATGCCGGCCAGCACCAGGCCGTAGAGATCGAACCGTTCCGGGTCTTCGCTGCGGATCGGGTCGATGTACTTCATCGCCATGAAGATGCCGAGCAGCCCGATCGGGATGTTGATCAGGAAGATCCAGTGCCAGGAGAAAGTAGGTGGTGATGAAGCCGCCGAGCGGCGGACCGATCACCGGGCCGATCAGCGCCGGCACCGTCACCCACGTCATCGCGTTGACCAGCTCGCTCTTGTCGATCGAGCGCAGCAGCACCAGCCGGCCGACCGGCGTCATCATCGCGCCGCCGATGCCTTGCAGGATGCGCGCGATCACGAAATGCGTGACGGATTGCGACATCGCGCAGCCGATCGATCCCGATCATGAAGACGCCGACCGCGATGGCGAACACCATCCGCGCGCCAAAACGGTCGGCGGTCCAGCCGCTCGCCGGAATGAACACCGCGAGCGACAGCAGATAGGAGGTGATGGCGAGCTTCAGCGTCAGCGGGCTGGTGCCGATATCGGCGGCGATCGCCGGCAGCGAGGTCGCAATGACCGTCGCATCCATGTTTTCCATGAACAGGGCGGTGGCCACGATGAGCGGGATCAGGCGCTGTTTGTTCATGAGAATCGGGGCGAGGAAATACAGGTGGGGTGAATTGGGCTGTATCACCCCCTTGCCACACAGGCCATTGCGGAACGGCGCATACCACCTAAATCCTGCGGGACGCCGTCACTGGGCGCCGCTGGAGACCAGACCATGATCTACGTGCTTGCCGCGCTGTTGCCGCCGCTCGGGCTGCTCCTGAACGGGCAGCCGTTTGCGGCGATCTTCAACCTCGTTCTGCTGGTGTTTTGTCTGGTTTTCGGCCTGATTTTCCACGTCCTCCTGCTGGTGCCCTCGGCGCATGCGATCATCGCGGTCTATATGAGGCGGGAAGATCGCCGGCACCGGGAGGTGGTCGAGGCGATCCGCCAGCACGGCCCGCCGCCGGGATATCAGCGTTAGGGCGCTGTTTCGGCGGGCTTTTCGCGAAAAGCCTGTGCATAGGTGCCAAACGCTTTGATTCGGCGTTGGGCCATGCTATCGACCACCGTCAACCCCACCGATGGGCTTCAATTCGACGGCGGCGCCGCTAGCGCAGCCGAAGGCGATGTTCATCCCACATAATCTCACGGCGGTGAGCCGCCGAAAGGAGTTGGCAAATGGCGCAGGGACTTCAGGGTATCCGCGAAGCCTACACGTTCGACGACGTTCTTTTGACGCCTGGCCCCTCGGAAATCCTGCCCTACGAGACGGACATCCGCTCCCGCATCACGCGCGCGATCCCGCTCAACATTCCGATCATTGCGTCGGCGATGGATACCGTCACCGAAGCACGCATGGCGATCGCGATGGCGCAGGCCGGCGGTGTCGGCGTCATCCACCGCAATTTCGATCCGGAGGGCCAGGCCGCCCAGGTGCGGCAGGTCAAGAAGTATGAATCCGGCATGGTGGTCAATCCGCTGACCATCGGGCCCGACGCGATGCTGTCGGACGCGATGGCGCTGATGAAGGACCACGGTTTCTCCGGCATTCCCGTGGTGACCGGCGGATCCAAGGGCGTTCCCGGAAAGCTGGTCGGCATCCTCACCAACCGCGACGTGCGGTTTGCGACCGACCCGCGCCAGAAGATTTCCGAACTGATGACGCACGAAAATCTCGTCACCGTGCGCGAAGGCGTCAGCCAGGACGAGGCCAAGCGGATGCTGCACCAGCATCGCATCGAAAAGCTGCTCGTGGTCGACGATCAGTTTCGCTGCGTCGGCCTGATCACCGTCAAGGATATGGAAAAGGCGGTCGCGCATCCGCTGGCCTGCAAGGACGCGCAAGGCAGGCTTCGCGTTGCCGCCGCGACCACGGTCGGCGAGACCGGTTTCGAGCGCACCGAGCGCCTGATCGATGCCGGCGTCGATCTGGTGGTGGTCGACACCGCGCACGGTCATTCCGCGCATGTGCTCAAGGCCGTCAACCGCATCAAGCGGCTCTCCAACGCGGTGCAGGTAATCGCCGGCAATATCGCGACCAAGGATGGCGCGCAGGCGCTGATCGATGCGGGTGCGGATGCGATCAAGGTCGGCATCGGGCCGGGCTCGATCTGCACCACGCGCATCGTTGCCGGCGTCGGCGTGCCGCAACTGACCGCGATCATGGATGCGGTCGAAGCCGCGAAGAAGGCCGACATACCGGTCATCGCCGATGGCGGCATCAAATATTCCGGCGATCTCGCCAAGGCGCTCGCCGCCGGCGCTGATATCGCGATGGTGGGTTCGCTGCTCGCCGGCACCGACGAGACGCCCGGTGAAGTGTTTTTGTGGCAGGGCCGTTCCTACAAGGCCTATCGCGGCATGGGCTCGGTCGGTGCGATGGCGCGCGGCTCGGCCGATCGCTATTTCCAGCAGGACATCAAGGATACGCTAAAACTGGTGCCCGAGGGCATCGAGGGCCAGGTGCCGTACAAGGGTCCGGTCGGCAACGTCATGCATCAGCTCGCCGGCGGCCTGCGTGCCGCAATGGGTTATGTCGGCGCGCGCAACCTCACTGAATTCCACGAGAAGGCGCAGTTCGTGCGCATCACTGGTGCTGGCCTGCGCGAAAGCCACGTCCACGACGTCACCATTACCCGCGAGAGCCCGAACTATCCGGGCGGAGTTTAATCCAGGCCGTCATTCCGGGGCGATGCACAGCATCGAACTATGATGTGCTATTGCACATCTGAGAATCTCGAGATTCCGGGTTCACGTCTTCGACGCGCCCCGGAATGACGTTGCCACTGAAAGAAATTGAACATCATGGTCGATTGGTCGGACGACAGGATTGCGGCACTTTCAAATCAGGATTTGAAGAATCTGCTCGCCAATGCGGAGCGGAAAGCCGCTGCCGATATCATCGCGCGGTGCAATGCCGAGATGGAAAAGCGCGACGCCGCCAAGCCGCGCAAGGCCTCGAAGCCGCGCACCGAGCTGAAAGAGTTCGAGCACGCGATGTCGGAGCAGATTGCCGAAATCGGCAAGGCGATGGCCGCCAAATACGATCTGTCGGAAGCGACCGCGAAAGCGAATTCGGTCGGCGTGAAGGGCTTCAAGGCCCACAAGCTGCTCGACTCCACCGGTTTTGCAAAGCTTGGCGGCATGCAGCGCGACGGTTCGGTCGCGGTCGAGCGTTACATTTCCTATCGGCGCGGCAAGGACATCGTGTCGCTCGGCGTGTTCCTGCTGAAAGACCAGCCGGTCGAAACCCACCAGTTTCACGTGATCGCGCCGCTGGCGCTGCTCGATGGCGGCAAGCCGATCGCGGAAATTCGCCCCTCCGCAACGGAAGGCCAGAAGCAGACGGCAGATGGCGGGCTTGCGTTCGCGGATCTGCCGAGTGCGGCGGCGGCGTTTGAGGCGGCGCTGGCGAAAATCGCGGCCTGATATTTTGCCGTCAATCCGGGGCGATGCGTAGCATGCGAGCGCAGCGAAGCGAATCCAGTCTGTCCTTTGGCCTTCCGGAATGCGGAGTGGATTGCTTCGTCCAGCGCTCCTCGCAATGACGAAGAAACAAAAATCCCGGAGGAACCAACTCATGTCCCATCCCGCAAAGCGCGTCGTTCTAGCCTCTCGTCCCACCGGTGAGCCGACGGCCTCCAATTTCCGCATCGAGGAATACACCGCGCCGGCGCCGGGCCCGGGCCAGGTACTGCTCCGCACCATCTGGCTGTCGCTCGACCCCTATATGCGCGGGCGCATGAGCGACGGGCCGTCCTATGCCACGCCGGTGCCGGTCGGTGGCGTGATGGAGGGCGGCACGGTCTCCGAGGTGATCGCCTCCGACAATCCCAAGTTCACCAAAGGCGATATCGTGCTGTCGCGCTCCGGATGGCAGACGCATGCGATCTCTGACGGTGCGGGTCTTGCCAAAATCGACCCAAAACTCGCGCCGATCTCGACCGCGGTCGGCGTGCTCGGCATGCCCGGCATGACCGCCTATACCGGGCTGCTCGACATCGGCAAGCCGCAGGCGGGCGAGACCGTCGTGGTGGCGGCGGCCTCCGGCGCCGTCGGTTCAGCCGTCGGCCAGATCGCGAAGATCAAGGGCGCGCGCGCCATCGGCATCGCCGGCGGCAAGGACAAATGCGCTTACGTCAAAAACGAGCTCGGTTTTGACGACTGCCTCGACCACCGCGATCCCGATCTGGCCGCCAAGCTAAAGGATGCGTGCCCGAAAGGCATCGACGTCTATTTCGAGAATGTCGGCGGCGTGGTGTTCGATGCGGTGTTCCCGCAGCTCAACGCGTTCGCGCGCATGCCGGTCTGCGGCCTGATCGCCGAATACAATAATTTCGGTGAGACCTCGCCGAAATGGGCCGGCAAGATGATGCGCGCGGTGCTGACCAAGCGGCTGACGATCCGCGGCTTCATCGTCAGCGACTTTGCGTCGCGTCACGCCGACTTCCTGCGCGACATGTCGGGCTGGGTCCGCGAGGGCAAGGTCAAGCACAAGGAATTCGTCACCGAAGGCCTCGACAGCGCGCCCGGCGCTTTCATGGGCCTGCTGAAGGGCGCCAATTTCGGCAAGCAACTGGTGCGCGTCGGCCCGGACAAGCTCTAAGGCCTGCACGTCAGCCTCTGCGTTTCGACAGCGTATCAAAGTCGATGTCGGCCTGGCCTGGCGCGCGCACGTGACGAACTTCAAACGCGTCGGGTGCGAAACGGTATTCCACCAGCCCGGTTTCCTTCAGCGCAACGCGGTCCTGTTTCGTGTCCGGGATGATGAAGGCGACCGACGGCGCCCAGACATGGCGGATGCGGCCCGCGGTAAAGTCGCGGCGCTGATGGACATGGCCGGAAGCGACCAGCCGCAGATCGACCGTATTGAGCAGGTCGATCAGCCGGCGCCGTGCCGGCTGCGGCACGAAGCGGCTTGCCGAGGTCTCGGTTTCGGGATCCTCAGCAGTGTTGAGATAAAGCGGCTTGTGGATGAACAGCGCCACCGGTTTACCGCCGCTGCGCCCGAGTTCCTGACCGAGCCAGTCGAACTGCTCGGCCTCGCAGGCAAGCCCGGTGTTCATGATCAGCGAGTTCAGCCCGACGAAGCACCAGCCGGCTTCGTCGAAGCGCCAGCGGTCTTCGCCGATGATGCTGATGAAATTCTGACGGCCCGCTTCAGTCGCGACGTCGGTCGGCGCAGGTCCGATGACGGTCGGATTGTCGCCGATGTCGTGATTGCCGGGGATGTGGCGGCAGGGAACGGGCAGCGCGGCGTGAAGATCGCCGGCGAAAGCAAGGTCACCCGGGCTGCTCGGTACGTCGTAGGCGAGATCGCCGGTGTTGACGACGAGGTCGGGCCGCGTCGCGTCGATATACTCGCTGACGCGCTGGAAGTTTTCGGTGAGCGTGGTGTGGCGGCGGGTGAGGTGGGTGTCGGAAATCTGGGTCAGGCGAAATGGGCTCATGCAAAATTCCTTTCGTCGCCGATTATAGTTTTGTCCGCGACGAAATCATGAAAATTCCAGCCGTCGTCATCAGCGATTCGATATGACGCCGAAGGCCGTTTGAAGGATTGTTTGAAAAACTGTTTGAATCAAGAGGCTGCGAAGCGCTCAGTTCTTGCCGTCGAAGCAGATGTTGCCGGCGATCTTTCGGTCCTTGTCCTTCAATGCGAACGGGCAGCGCAGCCGCTCCAGCGCCTGCACGGCTTCCTTGTTGCCGAGGCTTGCGGCGCGCTTGTAAAACGCCAACGCGGCCTTTTCGTCCTTCGGTCCGGCGCGGCCGGCTTCGGCGTAGACACCGAGCTGCTCGATGGCATCGGCGTGGTCGAGGCTGGCAGCCTTCTCGAATAGCGCCTTGGCTGCGGCGTCATCCTTCGGCCCGACGTCACCGTCCTGCGCAATCAGGCCGAGTTGGAACATGGCCTCGCTGGAATTGGCGGCGGCGGCTTTGGCGTACCAGTCGCGTGCGATTTTCATGTCGGCGGGAACGCCGACGCCTCCACCGTAGATCGCGGCCATATTGACCATGCCGCCGACATCGCCGGCGTTGGCCGCCTTCTCAATCAGACGCCGCGCTTCCGCGATATCAGGTTTGACGCCTTTGCCGGTGATCAGCATCACGCCGAGGCCGACCATCGCCGACGCGCTGCCGGCGTCGATCGCTCTGCGATAGGCTTTTGAGGCTTCGACGGGTTGTCGGCTGAACTCATAGGCGCGACCCAGCTCGAAGAGGAGCCGCCGCGGCGCGCCGGATGCGGATGCGGCCGCCTTGCAAGCCTTCACCGCCAACGGCACATCGGTATCGGCGATGTCGATGCTGCCTTTAATATCGGATGGTTTGTCCTGGTCTTCTGGATGCGCCGCGAGCCGGTCGCAGATCGCGATATCGGCCGGCGCAGCCATCGCGGCCAAAGGCAGTCCGATCAGGGCGGCGAGCATCAAGGCGGCGGGGCGCTTTGACCGCATCGGCTACAGCACGCGATAGCGGATCGCGAAAGCGTCGTGAATCTCGGTCGTGACCGTGTCGCCCTTGGCCGGCACGATGCCGTCAGCCAGATGCCACGGTCCGAACTTGTCGGAGTGTGTCGGGCTTGCCGGCAGCCGCAGCCGGAACTGGCTTTGCGCTTGTCCGGGCAGATTGAGCACGAGCATGCGCTCGGTGGTGCGGTATTCCAGCGTCACCGTTCCCTTGAGTACGCTGCGGCCGTCCGAAGTCGAGGCGAGGCCATCCTGCACCTGCGCCAGTTTCTGGTTGCGGTCGGTGCGCAGTTCGATCTGGGTATCTGCAATCGCCGTCAGCGCCGCCTTCGGCAGCCGGATTTCGAATTCGACCGCGGGTTTTGTCGGGTTGATGCCGAGATAGGCCAGCGCCGCATGGCGCATGTCGTAGACCACGAAGGCGACGAGGGCGAGCGCCACGGTCGCGGCCAGGCCATGTCTGAAGAGCTCACGCGGGCTGCGGTAGCCGCTGCGCAGATAGACCGACAGCAGGATCGCCACGGCGAGCGCTGTGGCAACGCCGGCGAGGGCCGACATCACAAGCCCGAGCCCGCCATCGACGCTGTCGTCGAACAGGCCGGTTCCAGCCCCGATCATCCGCAGGAACGAGGTCACGGAATCGCCGGGCAGCTCAGCCACCCGGGTCGCGCCTGCCATCATGGGGGAGGTGATATTCATCGTTCCGTCTCGGGTGGCTTCAAATGGGTCTGTTTGAGACCAGAACCACCTGATCTCTCCAGCAGTTGGTCACAGCGGCGCGGATTGTGGTTCAAGCGGCCCGGCGGGGATTTGTCAGGGAGCGGGGCCCCCGCTATTGGTGGGCCCTGCGCGGGAGGCGTCCCGGGGGAGATTCTCATGTCGGTTCAAATGGTTTTGCTGCCGGTCTTCGTCCTGGTCGGGCTCGCCTTCTTCCTGCTGCTTTGGATGGCTACGGCACGGGGCCAGGCGGTGAAGGGCCGGGAAACCAGCCTCAAGGATATCGCGCTGGGGCAGCCGAACTGGCCGACCAAAGTGGCCCAGATCGGTGACTGCTTCTCCAACCAGTTCGAAATCCCGGTGCTGTTTTACGCGCTGATCGCGATCGCGCTGCCGCTGCACAAGGCCGACCTCTTCATCGTGCTGATGTCCTGGGTCTTCGTGGTGACGCGGCTCTGCCATGCCGGGGTTTTCGTGACCTCGAACAATGTCCGGCACCGCGGGCTGGTGTGGTTCTCCGGCGTGCTGGTGCTGCTGGCGATGTGGATCTACTTCGCGCTGAAGATCCTGTTGCTGATCTAGAGCATGATCCGGAAAAGTGGGATCCGGTTTTCCGAGCAAGATCATGCTCAAAAATAAAGACTTGTCACCAACACTGAAAGCTTTGAATGACCCCCGCCGCCAGGCTGTCCGCAGCCATCGAACTGATCGAAACCATCGACGCCCAGCGCGTTCCCGCCGCCAAGGCACTGAAGGAGTGGGGCACCGCGCACCGCTATGCCGGATCCGGGGACCGCGCGGCGATTGCCGGGCTCGTCTGGGACGTGTTGCGCCGGCGCGCCTCGAGCGCCTGGCTGATGGATGCCGACACGCCGCGGGCGCGCGTGCTCGGCATGCTTCGGCTTGAGCGCGGCATGGACACCGAGACGATCTCCAATCTATGCCACGGCGAGCGCTTTGCGCCCGAACCGCTCAGCGCGGCTGAACGCACGGCGCTGACCTCGCGCTCCCTGAGCGATGCGCCGCCGCACATTGCCGGCGATTATCCGGAATGGCTCGATGTGCATCTGGCTAGCGTGTTCGGCGACGATCGCGTGGCGGAGGCGACTGCGATGGCGAGCCGGGCGCCGCTCGACCTTCGCGTCAACATCCTGAAAGCCAATCGCGAGAAGATGTTGCCGCGGCTTTCTCACCTCGGCGCCGAGCCGACGCCGTGGTCGCCGATCGGCTTGCGGATCGAACTCGGGGCCGACGCGCGCAATCCCGGCATCCATGCTGAGGAGGATTTTATCAAGGGCGCCATCGAGGTTCAGGACGAGGGCTCGCAGCTCGCCGCACTGCTGTCGGCGGCAAAACCCGGCGAGCAGGTGATCGACCTCTGCGCCGGTGCCGGCGGCAAGACACTCGCATTGGCCGCGATGATGCAGGGCAAGGGCCGGCTGATTGCTACAGATCATGACAAGCGGCAGCTCGCCCCGATCCACGAGCGGCTGTCGCGCGCCGGAATCCACAACGCCGATGTGCGCACGCCGAAGGGCGACGCTGATCCATTGGCCGACATTCATGCCTCGGCCGACCTCGTCGTGATCGACGCGCCCTGCACCGGCACGGGAACGTGGCGCCGCAACCCCGACGCCAAATGGCGGATGCGCCCCGGCGCGCTCGAGGTGCGCCTGAAGGACCAGGCCGAAGTGCTTGATCGCGCGGCAGCCCTGGTCAAGCCGGGCGGCCGGATCGCTTACATCACATGCTCGGTGTTGCCGCCGGAAAACGGCGAGCAGGTGCGCGCGTTCGTCGCGCGCCATCCGGAGTTTGCGGTGGTGCCGCCTGAGCAGACCGCGAGCGTGCTGTGGGACAAGGCGGAAGATTTTGCAAAAGCCGCGCTGGAGTCGCCGGAGGGCTGGCTGATGACGCCAAGGCGCACGGGGACGGACGGTTTTTTTGTGTCGGTGTTGAAGAGGTCTTCGTCATCCTGAGGTGCTCGCCGTCTTCGGCGAGCCTCGAAGGATGGGACACGGGCCGTCGCCCTTCGAGGCGCGCAAGGGCGCGCACCTCAGGGTGACGGACTCCTCAATCCACAATAAATATCTTCGCGCCAACCTTCGTCGACGAGCGGTGCGCGGCGTCACCATGGTCCGACACCTGGTAGCTCATCCCGGGCAACAGCTTGAACTTCCGTCCATCGCGCAGCTCGGTATCGAGTTCGCCCTCGACGACAAAGAGCACGTGGCCGCGGTCGCACCAGTGGTCGGCGAGATAGCCCGGCGTGTACTCGACCATCCGCACCCGCAGGTCGCGCGATATCGAGCGTGCGCCACAGCGCTTGCCCGGTTTCGCCGGTGTGAGTCGTCGGAGCAACCTTGCTCCAGTCGGTGACGGTGAAGGGGAAGGCCGGAATTTTCATGGGATGCAGTCCTTTGGTGGGGTGTGTTGAATCTATCTCGTCATTGCGAGCGAAGCGAAGCAATCCATTCTCTCTTTTATGTCGCGAGATGGATTGCTTCGCTTCGCTCGCAATGACGGCTCAAACTCAATGCGCCAAATGATTGGCCGAACCCTGCCTGATCTTGCCCTCGTCATTCAGCCGCAGATACTCGCAAATCTTGCGCGCCGCGTTCGTTCTGGTAGAACACCACGATACTGTCCGGGCTGACATAGACATCGATCAGCTCGAAATGCAGATTGGGCAGCCGCTGCAACGCCGTGCCCCAATAGGCGCGCAGGCGCTCCTTGCCGCGAACCGTGCCCGAGGCGTCGAAACCCAGCGCCGGAATCTTGTCCGAGGTCATCTCGCTGTCCTCGGCATAAAGCGCCAGTACCCGCTCCAGATCGTGCGAGTTCCAGGCGGCAATCCAGTCGCGGCCAAGGGCTGCGAGGCTGATGGCATCGTGGGGCTGGCTCATGTGTCCTTCCGGGCGTAATTAGGTCAATAATACTTACCTAAATCGATCTGTCCATGCCCAATAGAAGAATGTGGGTCACCGCTTTGTGCGGTTGCGAGCGGGGCCCTCGTCGCGTAATTCCTCTCCATGACAGCAGCACAGCAAGCCCGCGAGTCGACGCCAACACTGGCCTCGGCGCATGACAAGATTCTGATTGTCGATTTCGGCAGTCAGGTGACGCAACTGATCGCGCGCCGGGTGCGCGAGGAGGGCGTCTATTCCGAAATCGTGCCGTTCCAGAAGGCGGAAGCCGCCTTCAAGGAGATGAAGCCGAAAGCGGTGATCCTCTCCGGCGGTCCGGAATCGGTCCATGAAGCCGGCTCGCCGCGCGCGCCGCAACTGATCTTCGATTCCGGCGTGCCCGTGCTCGGCATCTGCTACGGCCAGATGGTCATGGCCGCCCAGCTCGGCGGCGAGGTCGAGGGCGGCCATCACCGCGAATTCGGCCGCGCCGATGTCGAGGTCAAAGCCGCAAGCCAGCTGTTCGAGTCCACCTGGGGCATGGGCGAAAAGCACCAGGTCTGGATGAGCCATGGCGACCGCATCACCAAAATGCCGCCGGGCTTTTCGGTGGCCGGCGTCTCCGCCAACGCGCCGTTCGCCATCATCCAGGACGAGAAGCGCAAGTATTACGGCCTGATGTTCCACCCCGAAGTGGTGCACACGCCCGACGGCGCCAAACTGATCCGCAATTTCGTCCGCAAGGTTTCCGGCCTCACCGGCGACTGGACCATGCGCGCGTTCCGCGAGGAGGCGATCGAAAAGATCCGCGCGCAGGTCGGCAAGGGCAGGGTGATCTGCGGCCTTTCCGGCGGCGTCGACTCCGCCGTCGCCGCGGTGCTGATCCATGAAGCGGTCGGCGACCAGCTCACCTGCGTGTTCGTCGATCACGGCATGCTGCGGCTCGACGAAGCCAAGACCGTCGTCGACCTGTTCCGGCACCACTACAACATTCCCGCTGGTGCATGTTGATGCCTCGAAGATTTTTCTCGGCGAACTCGAAGGGGTCACCGACCCCGAAGTGAAGCGCAAGACCATCGGGCGCCTCTTCATCGACGTGTTCGACACTGAGGCAAAAAAGATCGGCGGCGCGGATTTTCTGGCGCAGGGCACGCTCTACCCCGACGTGATCGAGAGCGTCTCCTTCACCGGCGGCCCATCGGTGACCATCAAGAGCCACCACAATGTCGGCGGCCTTCCGGCGCGCATGAACATGAAGCTGGTCGAACCGTTGCGCGAATTGTTCAAGGACGAGGTGCGCGTGCTGGGGCGCGAACTCGGCCTGCCCGAAATCTTCGTCGGCCGCCATCCGTTCCCGGGCCCCGGCCTCGCCATCCGCTGCCCCGGCGACATCACGAAGGAAAAACTCGACATCCTGCGCAACGCCGACGCGGTCTATATCGACCAGATCCGAAAGCACGGCCTCTACGACCAGATCTGGCAGGCCTTCGCGGTGCTGCTGCCGGTCAAAACCGTCGGCGTCATGGGCGACGGCCGCACCTACGAATACGTCGTCGGCCTCCGCGCCGTGACCTCCACCGACGGCATGACCGCGGACTTCTATGCATTCGACATGAAGTTTTTGGGCGAGACCGCGACGCGGATCATCAACGAGGTGAAGGGGGTCAATCGGGTGGTGTATGACGTGACGTCTAAGCCGCCGGGGACGATTGAGTGGGAGTAGTTTCGGGTCCTTGAATTTGACCGTATGGTTTGTCAGATGTCACGGTACCGGTTCTGCAGCAACGTATCGGACGAAGTCACGTGCTTTCGAGTATCCTGAAGCAGGACGACATTGTCGATTTCTTCAGTCGTTCGGCCTGGAGTAAGGGCAGCGCCTATCAGGCGCAGGGGCGTGTTTCGGCGCTGAAAATCAGCGATGATCTCACGAAGGTAAGTGCTCGTGTGCGGGGATCGGGCCGGGCGCCCTATTCGGTCGATATTTTCTTGAAATTCAGACGCGACGAACTTGCCGACCTCGCCGGCGATTGCACATGTCCGGTCGGATTCAACTGCAAGCATGTCGCGGCGACCTTAGTCGAAGCATTACACGAGGAGGGAACGGCGACCGGTGCGGCGCACGCGTCGCGGCAGAACGTGTTGCCCGGCTTGGCCTCGCCTCAGGCAATGCCGGTCTTGCCTTCGGAACTCAACGATTGGCTCGAAAGGATCGGCAGTGCGGTTCGCGGCAATGAGTACCCTGCCGATGTCCGCCAAAGGTTACTCTATTGCTTACAACCCTTTGCGCGAGAGGGGCGGATGCCGCATCTGGCGGTATCGGTATTGTCGGTCAAGTTGCGCAAGGACGGCGAGTTTTCCGACCATGTTGGGCGTTCGAATCTGAGTTTCGATCCGGTTCGGTCGCCCGCATTTTACCGCAACGCGGATCTGGACATCATCATTGGATTATCCCGGGAATATCGAAGTTACGGAGATTCCAACGTCTATTTCGTTCGTTCTGTCGAACTCCTGCGCCAGATGGTGAATACCGGACGCGCCTATTGGCTCGACCACAAGCGGTCACCTCTGAGATGGGGTGATACCCGCAAAGGCCATATCGAGTGGCGCCAGGAGAGCAAAGTCGGGATGGCTTCGCACCTGGTCGTCGCGGGGGCGATCCCGCTGGACGCACAGCCGCCGGTATTTGTCGAGGAGACTACCGGCATGGTTGGGCTCGTCGAAACGGGTCTGCCGGCACGTTTGGCGCATCGGATTTTGTCAGCTCCGGTGATCCCCCGTACACTGGTTGCGGAAGTGGCGCGTCGCCTCGCTCAGAAACTGCCGCCCGTCCACCACGATCTCTTGCCGGCGCCGCCGATAGCCGCGACGGCGATCGACGAGAATCCGACGGCCGTACTTCGTCTGATGTTGGGGCGTCTTTCTGCGAATGCCTTTTACTATTATGGCACGCCCAAGCAGATGCCGGTCGCGCATCTCAGCTTTCGTTACGGCCCGGCCGAGATCGAGCCTTCCGAGAAGACCCTGGTCGAGGTATTCCACGACGGACGGGTCTTTGCCGTTTCACGACGACGCGCGAAGGAAAAAGAAGCTCTCAATCGTCTTGCCGCGATGGACTTCAAACAGGCGATTTCAGTTTATCCATCACTCGACGCTTTCCATCGACACGATCTGACGTTTGCAGAACCCCATGACTGGCTCGACTTCCTCAACCTTGATGCCGCAGAGTTGCGGACGCTGGGTTTTGAGATTCATGTCGATGACGATTTTCCATATCGCCTGGCGGATTCGACGAATGCTTTTGACGCGGAATTCGAAAGTAGCGGGATCGATTGGTTCGAGTTGGGGCTCGGCATTGAAATCGACGGCGAGCAGCGCGATCTGACCTCGATTCTGGCCGCCCTGGTCTCGAGCCCCGGCTTCACGCCGGATGAGATCAAACTTCTAGCCGAGCGCGGCGATCGTTTTTATCTGCCCCTGACCGATGGCCGGCATCTGTCGCTGGCGGCGGATCGCTTCCTTCCGCTGATCCTGGCGCTACACTCGCTCAATCTGAACGGAGCCTTCGTCGGCAACGCCGGCAAGATCAGGCTCTCGCGCGCGGACGTCGTGCCTTTGCTCGGTCTGGAGAGCCAGGAGTTCGTGTTCAAGGGCGCTGACAATCTTCGTCGCCTGGCCGGTCTGTTTCATGCCCGTGGTTTAGCCGACGTCGACGTGCCCCGGACTTTCACGGCCGTACTCAGGCCCTATCAGGCGCAGGGGGTGGCATGGCTCGATCTGCTGCGTGAGAGTGGTCTCGGAGGTGTGCTGGCCGACGATATGGGCCTCGGCAAGACGATTCAGGCTTTGGCCCTGCTGGCGCTGGAAAAGGCTCGTGGCAATCTGACAAGTCCCGCGCTCATCGTTGCCCCCACGAGCCTGATGACCAACTGGTTCAATGAGACGCAGAAGTTTGCGCCGGAACTGAAGGCTCTCGTGCTGCATGGTGCCGGCCGCAAGCAGACCTTCGCTGACATTCCTGAGCATGACGTGGTCTTGACCACTTACCCGCTGATTGCCCGTGATCATGAGGTTCTGCTGTCCCGCGAATGGCACATCGCCGTTCTCGATGAGGCGCAGACCATCAAGAATCCGAATGCCGCTACGACCCGATGGTTGCGCGGCATCAAGGCGCGACACCGCTTCTGCCTGACCGGGACTCCCATGGAAAATCATTTGGGCGAGCTTTGGTCGATCATGAGTTTCGCCAATCCGGGTTTTCTCGGCGACAAGGCCGCATTCGCCCGTCAATGGCGTACGCCGATCGAAAAGCGGGCCGACAAGGCCCGCGCCACGGCGCTGGCCCAGCGGGTCAAACCGTTTCTGCTTCGCCGGACAAAGTCTGAGGTGGCGACGGAACTGCCACCGAAAACCGAGATTGTGGAGCACATCATGCTGGAAGGTAGTCAGCGCGACCTTTACGATTCCGTTCGTTTGTCGATGTCGGCCAAGGTACGTGTGGCGATCAGGGAACGGGGACTGGGCAAGAGTCACATCTTGGTGCTCGAAGCCTTGTTGCGAATGCGCCAGGCTTGTTGCCATCCCGCGTTGTTGAAACTCGATGACGGCATCGAACGTCCTGCGGCCAAGCTGGACCGACTGATGGAAATGGTGGGTGAGCTCTTGAGTGAGGGCCGCAAGCTGCTCATTTTTTCTCAGTTCACTTCGATGATCGCGTTGATCCGCGTCCGGTTTGACGTGGCGAATATCCGCTACAGCCTACTGACTGGCGAAACCAAGGACCGCAAGCGCGCGATCGACGATTTTCAAAACGGGGCAAACGATGTTTTCCTGATCAGCTTGAAGGCGGGGGGAGTAGGTCTCAACCTGACCGCGGCCGACACCGTGATCGTGTTCGATCCCTGGTGGAATCCGGCTGTCGAGGAGCAGGCGATCGACCGCGCGCACCGCATCGGACAGGACAAGTCGGTTTTTGTGTACCGTCTGGTTGCCGCTTCCACCATCGAAGAGAAGATGGATGAACTGAAGGCCAGAAAGCGCGCCTTGGCAGACAGCCTGTTCGATCGCGATGGAGGTATTGGCTCGGCGCTCACGGAAGAGGACGTCAAGGCGCTGTTCGAGGTTTGAACGGGTCGCACGGCGCCCCTCGCTCAAACCCAGTTCTCGACTCTAATTCCCTTCATGCGGCTGAACTCGCGCATATTGTTGGTGACACCGGTCAGCTCTTAGGGCGGATTGGAGCCGAAGGCGTAATCCGCCGTGCTGGCTAACGTCAATGAAACCTTTGCAATTTTGCGTCACGTCGAATCGCACGCGTGAAATTTGGCGGGTGTTTTGGCGAACGACGACATGCGGTGACTAAGCTTGAAACGGCGGATTACGCCTTCGGCTCAATCCACCCTACGAATTGTCCCTCGCGTTCCTAGGCTGGCGGCTGCTGACCCTCTGCCATGAAATCCTCGCTCGTGCGCGGGCCGCTCTGAAACAGGTCGTCCCATCGTTTGCCTTGCGGCACGATCACTCGGCTGTGGCCGATCTTCAGAATGTCCACCTGTTGAACATTCTCTGGAAATGCGACGGCTTTGGGCAGCCGAACCATCTGGTAGCCCTTGCCGGTGAATAATGTGGAACTGGTCATTTCACGATCCGATATCAATCAACTGGGATACACATCGATCAAATGCGGTGTGGTTGCAAGGTCCACCCCGTCCGCTGGTTCGGCAGCGGGCAGGGCGATACCCCGGCTGATAATTACGCCCCCCTGATCGCCGCTTCGATCTTCGCCACATCGATCTTCCCCATCGGCATCATCGCGGCAAAGGCGCGCTTCGCCACATCGCCGCCCTTGGCCATCGCATCCGTCAGCACGCGCGGGGTGATCTGCCATGACAGACCCCATTTGTCCTTGCACCAGCCGCAGGCGCTTTCCTTGCCGCCATTGCCGACGATCGCGTTCCAGTAGCGGTCGGTCTCGGCCTGGTCGTCGGTGGCGATCACGAAGGAAAATGCCTCGCTCTGCTTGAACATGTCGCCGCCGTTGAGGCCGACGCAGCGCACGCCGCACACCGTGAATTCGACGACCAGGACGTCGCCCACCTTGCCATCCGGATAATCGCCGGGCGCCCGGATTACCGCGCCCACCGCGCTGTCGGGAAAGGTTTTGGCGTAGAAGCGCGCGGCTTCTTCCGCGCCGCTGTTGTTGTACCACAGGCAGATCGTGTTCTTGTGCATCGCTACTTTCCTCTTTCTGTCAGCGGGCAAGGGCTCTTGCCGATCGGTTCCCGGGACCATCCAGCTCCAGGACTAGCCAAGGCGTCGGAACGACGAACGGGGCTTCGGGGATCCGACATCATCAGGCAATTTTTTTCGGGTCCGCCCCGCCTGCGACAAATCGACCCGACGGCCGCGCCCGGCGTAGCCTCTATGACACGCCGAAGTCCGCCTTCGGACGAAGGCGGTTGGCGAAGCCGGGACAAACCACTTCCGATTTACAGAATGCCACGTCAGGCGCAAAGAACAGCCGGCTAAAAAGTTGATCGCGAGCTGTCGGAACTTGTCGACCTTGTTCGTCCTTGGGCCAGGACCGGCTGTGAGATTTCGTTTCTTTTGGAAAGCAGGGAAGTCGCTATGGCGAAGATCGTATTTGGAATGAACCAGTCTTTGGACGGCTACGTCGACCACGACCACCCCGAATTCAGGCCAAGCCCCGCGCTCTTTCATCACTACATCGAGCAAGTGCGTGGCCTGGCGGCCAGCGTGTACGGTCGCCGCATCTACGAGGTGATGCGCTATTGGGACGATGACCATCCTGAGTGGGACGCCGCAGAACGCGACTTCGCCGTGGCGTGGCGGAACCAACCGAAGTGGGTCGTGTCGCGCTCCCTTGGGTCAGTCGGCCCTAACGCCACGCTTGTCGAGGATGACCTCGAGGCGGCGATACGCAGGCTGAAGGCGGAGCGCGTAGGCGAGATTGAAGTCGCCGGACCGGACCTGGCGCGAAGCCTGACCGATCTTGGCCTTATTGATGAATATCGACTCTACCTCCACCCCGTCGTGTTGGGTCGCGGCAAGCCATTCTTCTCAGGCCCCCGGCCGCGGCTCCGCCTTGTGGCCAGCGATCGAATTGGCGAGGACGTGATCAGGTTGACCTATGTTCCTGCTTGATGACGGGAGCAGGGGAATTTCAAGCCGCATCCGCCTTGGCAAAATGCGCCATCTGGTCGGCGTAGGCCTTCTTGAAAGCGGGCCGGGCGGTGGCGCGGGCGACGTAGTCGCGACAGGCGGGATAGTTCACCAGCCCGTCGAACCGATCGACGAGGCGCAGCACGTCCGCCATCAGGATGTCGGCGACGGAAAAACTCCCGGCGAGCCACTCGCGTCCCGCCAATACCGGCTCCATACGTTGGAGGCGATGAACCCCGAGGAACCCATCGAACATCTTCCAGGCCGCCGTATCGTGGCTCTCCCCCGTGAACACCAATAACGACCACGGCAGGCTCGCCGCCTCGACCGAATTGAGCGCCGCGAACAGCCATTCCTTGGCGTCGCTGCGAGCTCTGGGATCGGCAGGCAGCAGCACATCGCTGCGCTCGCCGAGATGCAGCAGGATCGCGCCGCTCTCGAAGATCGAGATGTCGCCGTCGGTCAGCCACGGCGCCTGCCCGAAGGGTTGATGCGCAAAATGTTCGGCCTTCCGATCGCGAAACGGCGTGCTCGCGACGCGATAGGGCAGGCCGGCCTCTTCCAGTGCCCAGCGCACCCGCAGGTCACGCACATAGCCGCGCGGCGGTTCGGGAACCCAGTCGAAGGTGGTGAGGATCAGTTCGCCCATTCGGTCACTCCAAGGAAAACGGGTAACTTGTCGAGCAGGCCGCTCCAGCCTTGCTCGTGACTTTCGCGCGCCTCTTCGGGAAGATGCTCGTGGAGCAGTGTCAGCCTGGTGCCGCCGTCAATCGGCTCCAGCAGAAACGTGACCAGCGACTCCCGTTCCGGCATTCCCGGCGCTTCCCAGGTGAACACCAGCTTCTTCTCGGGGATCACTTCCTGATAAATCCCGGTGGGATTGTGCTCGTCGCCATTCAGCAAGCGGAATACGACGCTGAAGCGGCCGCCGGGGCGCACGTCCGCCTCGGCGCGGAGTGTCGGCCCCGCATCAGGACCCCACCACTGCATCATGAGTTTCGGCTCAGTGATCGCCGCCCAAACCTTGGCGGGCGTGGCCTTGATCCTGCGCACGATGGTCACGCTCGGCAGGTTTTTATTCATCACGCGCCATCCTTTTCGACCAGCGCAACCAGGCGATCGATGCTGATCGTCCAAAGGCTTTCATATCGTTTGAGCCAGTCCATCGCCTCCCGCATTGGCCTGACCGAAAGATTGACCGACACGGTTCGACCGGTTTTTGTCCGCGTGATCAATCCGGCATCGGACAGCACATCCAGATGCTTCATCATGCCGGGAAGTTTGAGCGAAAGCGGCCGCGCCAGCTCGCTCACCGAGAGCCCGGGTTTTGCCTTCAGTCGCAGCAGCACGGCCCGCCGTGTGGGGTCGGCGAGCGCGGAAAAAGTGCGGTCCATGCGGGAGGTTTGATACTTCACCATGTAGCGAAGTATTGCTTTTGCCGCCGACGGAGTCAACCCTCGACGGAGGATCGCGCTTGGGTGTACCGAGCTAGCCCTTCAGATATCTGACGACGAGGCGGGTGCCTTCGTCGATGAGCGCTTCCATGGCGTCGCCGGAAAGCGTTTTGGCATGATGCAGCACGGCATTGTGCGTCAGCGCCTCGATCGTGGTGACGCAGACGAATGATGCAAGCTCCAGATCGTCGACACCAAGCCCGTCGCGATGAGCATCGAGGTAGTTCCTGAACAGCGCAAAGTTTTCCTGGCTGAAGGTTTCCACATTCTCGAGCTTGCCGACACGCGGGATCTGCTCGGCGAGCACGCGATGCAGCCGGGGATCGACGCGATGCGCCTTCACTGCCGCGGCGACGAGCCTGCGCACTGCTTGTTCCAGCGGCAGGCTCAGCGCATCCGCCAGTTCGCCGCGGACGGTCTGCATGATCTTCTGCTGGTGGCGATCGATGACGGCGGCGACGAGCGCTTCCTTGTTGGGAAAGTACTGGTAGAGCGAACCGACGCTGACGCCCGCCACCTCGGCGATGCGGTTGGTGCTGGCCTTGTCGAAACCTTCGCGGACCAGAATGCGAGCGGTCGCTTCAACCAGCGCGTCCACGGTCGCGCGCGAGCGTTCCTGCGAGGCGTTTTTCCGGGGATTTGTCGGCGGTTTTCGCGTCATTTTCCGCGCCATCAATGCGAGTATCAAAAGCGAATGATCGCTCGTATTCTCCATGATGGAAACGGACAACACCTGGCGACACTCGCGCAACAAGCAAGCCATTTTGGAGATCACGACATGCACGACACACTGCAACGCCTGTTCCAGTTCAAGACCTGGGCCAATGACGAGCTGTTGACCGCATTGGCCGGGCTGGCGCGCGAATCCCCCATAACGGGATTGTCCATCAAGGCCTTGAGCCACACCTATGTCGTCGACCGGATATTTTTCGCGCACATGACGCGAAAGACACACGCCTACGGCTCGGCCAATTTGAGCGAGCTGCCGACGCTGGAAGATTTGTCCGCAGACATCAGGAAAAGCGATCGGGAATATTTCGACTATGTGGCGGGGCTTGATCGCGGCCAATTGGCGGAACAGATCGACTTCGCGTTCACCGACGGCGCCCCGGGCCGCATGTCGCGCGAGGAGATGCTGATGCATGTGATCACCCACGGCATCGGTCACCGCGGACAGGTCAGCGCGCTCATGCTGCTCAATGCCGTCACGCCGGCGAAGGATGGTTTTACGACCTATCTGCATCAGGCCGAGGCCTCGACGCGACGGCGGGGCGTGGATATGGCGCTAATCCCGATAACCGAACTGTCGTCGTAACGCGTCGACCGACACGAGATAGTCAGGCTCGGACAGAAAGCGGAGCTGCTCCGCAAGACGGCGCGCCCAGGCCTCGTTGTCGTCCGAGACGACCATCATGTGGCTGTCGTCCATGATGTGCTCTTTGGCGTCGAAATAGATGTTCCAGTCCTCGCGATAGACGTCGTCGTCGGCGAGGAAGAGATCGCCCTGAAACCCGGTGAGGACCGTACCGTCGTGCACCGCATAGGCCACGATCGCCAGGGGATATTTGGGATCGAGGTGCTGATAGGAAAAGCGTGCAATCCGCTCGGCCTCCGCGGTGGGCCGTGGCCGGAATGCGAATTTTGCCTCATTGGGATAGGGGGCGGTGGCTGGCCGCGCTATTCGCGCGACGTCCTCGTAGAACAGCCATTGCACACGTGTCGGCAGACCCCGGTCGCGCAGCAGGTCGACCCAGAACCGGAGCATGATCTCAAAATCGGGCCTCGGCATCGCGTTCTCCTCGGGGCTATGTGGCTTCGCGGACCTGTCCGGCCGGTTCGTCATTTGTTTGTAGACGGACATGTCACGATTTTTTCGTCTGCGCCCCCCGCGGCATCTTCTCAAATCGCTTGATCAGCCGCTCGCGCTTCAGCCGTGACAATCGCCGGATCCAGAACAGGCCGTTGAGCTGATCGATCTCATGCTGGTGGCAGACCGCGCGCAGGCCCTGCGATTCCTCGGTGTGCGTGTTGCCGTGGACATCCCGGTAGCTGATGCGGACGCGCGCGTGGCGCTCGATGTCGTCATTGACGCCGGGCATCGAGACGCTGCCTTCCTGATGCATGATCATGTCAGGCGACGTCCAGATGATCTCCGGATTGACATAGGTCCGCGCGCCGTCAACCGGGTCGAGGTCGAGGACCACCATGCGCAGCGAGATGCCGATATGCGGCGCGGTGATGCCGATCCCGGGCGCCGCATGCATGGTTTCCAGCAGGTCATCAGCCAGTTCGCGCAAGGCGCCGTCGAACACGGTCACGGGCTCTGCAACAAGCGCCAGCCGCGGGTCGGGATATCTGATGATGCTGCGGATCGTCATGATCAGCGCTTCAACGCCGCCGGCAACACGGCTGCATCCATCACCACGTTGCAGGCCAGGTTTTGCCCGCCCTTGCCGTCGAAGTCATAGAGGCCGGCAGTCACCACGACGACCAGCGCGAGTTTTGGAATGACATAGAGGCACTGTCCGCCCCAGCCGTTGCCGATAATCCAATCGAGGCCGTTTCCATCCATGGATGAGTGGTCGAGCCACCACAGATAGCCATAGGAGAAATCTGGCTCCACGATCCGGGGCATGGTCATTTCCCTGATCCAGTCTGCGGTCTCGTAAACCAGCGTGCCGTTGCGCACGATGACGACGCCGTGCGGATTGGCGTCGGTGCGTTTTCGAGTTTCTCCTTGACGGCACAAATCAATGCCGGATCGAGTTGTTGCGCCTGGGGCTCGGAGATGGCCCAGCCGTCGCCGATCGCCGCCGGGACGGCACAGCCCGCAGGAAGCTCCGCCCGGGCGATTGACGGCAGCAGGGCGATGCCGAGGGCCAATGCTGATGCGCGGAACATGGGCGGTCATTCTCTCACGGCGATGGGTCATCCATGACAGATGCCGGGCCGGCATTCCAGCCCGGCCGCGCGGCGAAGATGGCCCTGACTGACGGGTACTCGCCGTCGACCCGGCGGCAAGTCATTGCTGGTTATCAGAAGATATGTCAAGCCCCGGAATTGAAAAATATTTCGCTTTTCCAGAAGTGCGACGTGTGGCATATGATCGCCATCCTGTCCCGACCAGAGGGGCGCTCGCGATCGTCACGAACGCGGGGCGGGGTTGCGATGGACGTGGAGGTGCCCTTGACGAAAGGCACCATGCCCGGCGAAGCCTTCTTGGCGAAGACGGGTGCTGCGTACGGCAAAGACGTGTGGTCCTGACGCCCCGATGTTGGCGTCGACGGTGGCAACAGTGCAAGGCTCACCGGGGAGATCACGTTATAAGCCGTAAAGCCATTGCGCAGGGGATGCCGGATGTTCTCCGCTGCCCTGTATGCTCATGCGCGCACTTTCTACCCAACTTGCGCATGAGACCTCGGGTGCAGCGCGCATCCGGCATTCCCTGCGCCCTCTGGATTGAGAGGGGGCGAAGTTTCTTGCAAAGCTCGGGCGCAATGCGTCGCGAGAATGCGAACTGTTTTCCCTGTCATCCCGAGGTGCGACACGTTGGCGAGCCCGAGGATGTATCGGCCAGCAGACGGGCTGTTGCAACTCGAGGAGCCGCGGCCGTGCTGCGCAATTGCGCCGCGGAGCGCACCCAGGGTGACGGATCTGAGATTGCGCGGGTACGACAGCGGTGGGCGCGCTGCTTCAGCAAGAATTTCCATTAGGGTTCCGCGGGGTGGCTAGCGCATATTGATTGGCATGACAATCATGTAGCGGTGCTTGATTCCAATTCGAAGCGAGCGGAGAAAGGTCCACATGACTCGCGTATTGATCGATTGCGACCCCGGCCATGACGATGCGATGGCCATCCTCTATGCAGCAAAGCATCTCGACCTGGTCGCGATCACGACCGTCCACGGCAACGCGCCGCTGACGCACACCACGCGCAATGCGCTCGCCATCTGCACGCTGGCGGGGCTGAAGATTCCGGTTTCGGCCGGCGCCGACCGGCCGCTGGTGCAGGCGCAACTGCAGGCGCAGACCCTGCACGGCAAGAGCGGTCTCGACGGCGGCGAATTGCCCGAGCCCGACCGCGACGTCACCGGCGAGCATGCCGCGCTGACCATCATCCGCGAAGCCAGACGCGCGCCGGGCGAACTGGTGCTGATCGCCGTCGGTCCGATGACCAACGTCGCGCTGGCGCTGCGGCTGGAACCAAAACTGCCTGACTTGCTCAAGAGTCTCAGCATCATGGGTGGCAGCACCACGACCGGCAACGTAACGCCGACGGCGGAGTTCAACCTCTGGGCCGATCCGGAGGCCGCCGCCGCCGTCTTCGCCTGCGGCATCCCCGTAATGATGGCCGGGCTCAACGTCACGCGCCAGGCGCTGATCCGGGAGCCTGATGTCGCGCGCCTGCGGGCCAGCGGCCCGGTCGGCAAGACCATGGGCGATCTGCAGGAATTTTATGCCAGCCGCTCCCGCGCGATCACCGGGCTGGGCGGCGCACCGATGCATGATGCCTGCGCGGTCGTTCCCTTCGTGCATCCGGAGCTGATCAAACACCGCGCCTGCCATGTCCACCTCGAACTGGCGAGCCCGCAAACGCGCGGCAGCACGATCTGCGACCTGCGCACCTTCCTGAGCGAACCTTCCGGCGCCACCGTCAGGCAACAACCTTCCAACGCACTGGTGGCGATCGAGATCGACGGCGTGGCGGTGGTCGAGCGCGTCGTCGATGCCGTGACGAGCTACGACAAATAGCCTGCTTGATCCAAATCAACGCAGCGCCCGAAAAACGCGATGCTCTGGCGGTTGAAAAAAGCAGGAGCAGTTTTCATGCGCGCATCAAAAGCAATCGCCTTGGCCATTGTCCTCACAGCCCCAAGTATGATGTCCGTCTCATCGGTACAGGCCGCCTCCGAATGCCCGGTAGCGGGAACGCTATCGACCTGGGGCGTCAATTCGGCGGGCGCCTTTAGTTTGGCGTCGGGAGGAACTTGCCTCTTCCCGCTGAGGATAGAAGGCGTCATCGCGAGTTCGAGCATTCTGCAAAGGCCAGCATATGGCGTGCTGACACAACTCAATGAATCCACGTTCGAATATACCGCAAACGCCGGGTATCAGGGTTTGGATACCTTCTCGGTTCAGGTGACAGGTAAGGGGCCCACGGCTACCGGCACATCCGTCATCACGCTGGTTGCGACGGTTCGCTAGCATTGATCTGAACACGGACCCGATTATAGTCCGCCCTTCCAGCAGGAAGGGTGGACCGTTGTCGTTTCCCGGCGCCACCCGATCACCCAACACATTAGCGGGGCTTAGATGCGCGCTCTCATTGCGGCGTTGTTGTTGGCGATGACCGGACCAGGCCTGGCGGCCGAAATTGTTGTGACGGATGGCGATACGCTGCAATTGAACGGCACGAACTATCGGCTGGACGGTCTCGATGCGCCCGAAATCGATCAAATGTGCCTCGACGAACGTGGTGACATTTCGCCGTGCGGGGTAGCGGTACGCGATCGATTGAGTGCGTATATTGGAAAACGTGCCGTTCGCTGCGATGACAAGGGGCCGGATCCGGCCCACAAACAGCGGCGGATCGGGATTTGTTCGGTCGAAGGCGAAACCACAACGCTCAATGAGTGGCTGGTTCGCGAAGGATGGGCGATCAAGCTCGATTCCGCCGCAAAGGGCCGTTTCGCGGCGGAAGAGACTGACGCACGCGAGAACCGGCGCGGACTGTGGAAGGGATGCTTCGCCGACCCGCGCGACCTGCGTGGATGGAACCGCAATGGCGCGCGACTTTTCGGCGGCGGTTGTCAGGCCGGCCATGATAACCGGACGCGCGACAAACTATTCCGCCTCGACACTGCGATGCCGCCGGGATGCCCGATCAAGGCCAAGCTGGCGCTGCGGGCGATCGGCTACGACGGCATTTATCATTTGCCGAGTTGCGGGAGCTATCAAAAGCTGAAGCGCGTCAACCGATGGTTTTGCTCCGAGGCAGACGCTTCGGCCGCTGGCTTCCGCAAGGCGCTGACTTGCCGATAGATGATGCTGCCTCGGGTGCCATTCGAGTACCGAAATATCCACTCCATGATTTCGCAAGATCAAGGTCCCCCGATGGCGCCCGTCAAAGTCGATCCCGATAAAGTCCGCGCGTTCAAGGACGGCGAGAGTTTCTACAAATGGCTCGGGAAAAACCACGACAAGGCTGACGAAATCTGGATCAAGATCCACAAGGTGGATTCCGGCCTGAAATCGATCACGCCGAAGCAGGCGATCGACGTCGTGCTGTGCTGGGGCTGGATCGACGCCATCCGCAAGGGTCTTGACGACAAGAGCTTCCTCCAACGCTACACGCCGCGCACGAAGAAAAGCATCTGGAGCCGGATCAACGTCGACAACGTCGCACGGCTGATCGAGGAGGGCCGGATGACCGCGCACGGCTTGAGGGAAGTCGATCAGGCCAAGTCCGACGGACGCTGGGCGCGCGCCTATAACAGCAAGGACATGACGATGCCTGCCGATCTGAAGGCCGCGATCGATGCCGAGCCCAAGGCCAAGGCGATGCTGGCGAAACTCACGGCGCAAAACCGTTTCGCGCTGGCGTTTCGCACCCACAATATGAAAACCGAAGCCGGACGGAAGAAGAAGATCGAGACGTTCGTCGAGATGCTCAAGCGCGGCGAGACGATCCACCCGCAAGGCAAGAAGTAGCCTGGCGTGGACGCGGGGCGCAGGGAAGCGTTACGCCGGATTGCGCGTGCCGTCCGGTCCGCGATCGGGACCGGGATCCTGGCCGGCGGAGGCTTTCGCCAGCCGGCCGATGTAATGCGTCCAACCCTTGGCATGGGCATCGCGTTGTGCGGCGCTGGGAAGGCCACTATGGGTCATGCGCAGCAGCGTGCCGCCGTCCTGTTCGAGCAGATCAATCTCAATGAGGCTCGAACCCGGCGGCACCTCTTCGTCGCTCTCCCAGCCAAAACTGTAGGCGAGGCGGTGCACCGGCACGACTTCGCGGAAAGCGCCGCGTGCCGTCATGTGGCCGATGCCTTTCAGGAGGTAGATCCCGCCCGGATGCATCTCGGTGGTCGCTTCGGTCCCCATCCATTGCATGATCTTGTCGGGATCGGTCAGGAAGGCGAACACGCTGGCGCGCGGCGCCGCGATGTGGGTTTCGCGTTGAACTACAAACGATTCAGGCATCGGAAACCTCGTTGGCCGTTGGCGTGACGGATAGTGCCAACATAGGCGCGCGCGAAGATTTACCAAGTGCGGTTGGTGACAATGCGACGTCACTGCCACATGATCGGTCCATGCAACTGTCTTCCACGCTTACCTGGCTGATCGACGCGGCCACCACTTCGCCCGGCGCAGACAGGTTCCTCGCCGAACTCGGTAGGCATTTGATCGAGGATGGTCTGCCGCTCGCCGGCGGCGCGCTGACGCTGGCCGTGCCGCATCCGATCATTGCCCGCCGCACCTGGCTGTGGCGGGCAGGGAATGGCGAGGTGATCGAGGCGGTGGGGTTTGCTGGACTTGGCAGCATGGGGCAGCAGGCATCTTCTGGCGATGCCGGCCGCCGCTGGTTGGCCGGGCTCGCAAGCGGGGCGGTGCATCAAGACGAGGTGGGCGCGGGTGCGGATAGACCTGTGCTCGGCTGGATCGGTCCGCGGCCGTTCACCGACGGTGAGATCGGCCGGCTGCGCGAAGCCGCCCGTTTTGCCGCCGCACCGCTCGCCGCACTTTCCGCGCGGGCGACGTTGGCCACGACGCTCGAAGCCTATCTCGGGCGGCGCAGTGCTGCGCGCGTGCTGGCCGGACCGTTGCGCCGCGATGTCGGTGAAACCATCCGCGCCGCGTTGCTCTACGCTGATTTGCGCAACTTCACCGCGCTGTCCGAGGCCGCACCGCCGGCGGATGTCATCGCCGCACTGGACGCCTGGTTCGACTGCATGGCCGGATCGGTTCACGCCTTCGGCGGCGAGGTGCTGAAATTCATCGGCGATGGCATGCTGGCGATTTTCCCCGTCACCGCCGACAAGCCCCGCGAAGCCTGTGATGCCGCGTTACGCGCGGTCTCGTCGGCGCAAGCCGGCATGGCGCATCTCGATGTGACGCGGCGAGGGCAGGGGTTGCCATCCCTCACGTTCGGCGCGGCGCTGCATCTCGGCGAAATTCTGTGGGGCAATGTCGGCGCGGCCGACCGGCTGGATTTCACCGCGATCGGTCCCGCCGTCAATCTGGTCAGCCGGCTCGAGGGTCTTTGCCGGCCGCTCGGGCGCACCGTTTTGATTTCCGGCGCGGTCGCCACGGAAGCCACCGCCAAACTGGTGCCGCTGGGAACACATGCGCTGCGCGGCATCGCGGCGCCCTGCGACGTCTATACGGTGCCGGACGGCTAGCCGCAGGAACCCGATCACAAAGAAGTTAAACCGATCGGTTGACAATCGATTCTGGACGTCTATGTTAAACCATATGGTTGAACAACAAGACCCATCTCGACGCCGTATTCCATGCCCTCGCGGACCCGACGCGGCGGGCCATGCTCGGCCAGCTCGCGGAACGGGAACTCACGATCGGGGAACTGGCGACGCCGTTCAGCATGAGCTTTGCGGGCGCCTCCAAACACGTCCGCGTGCTGGAGCACGCCGGCCTGGTGACGCGCGAGATCCGCGGCCGGACCCATCACTGCCGCCTGCAAGCAGCAAGGCTGGCGGAGGCCGATGCGTGGCTCAAGCGTTACGAACGCTTCTGGAGCGAAAAGCTCGACGCCCTGGAATCCCTGCTGCTCGCGGAAGACGCAGCAAAAGCCAAGAGCGCCAACACGAAGACGAACAAGAAGGTGAAGGAGTAGAGCGATGGATATGAAGACACCCCCCGATGCCTATGGCACGCTGATCGAACCCACCACGCTGAAGATCGAGCGGCTGCTGCCGGGTCCGATCGAGCGCATCTGGGCCTATCTCACCGACTCTGACCTGCGCCGCAAATGGCTGGCGGCGGGTGCGATGGAGTTGAAACTCGGTTCACCCTTCGAACTCACCTGGCGCAACGATGAACTCAGCGATCCGCCAGGCTCCCGGCCGGAGGGTTTTCCGGAACAGCACAGCATGCAAAGCCGCATCACCGAACTCGAGCCGATGCGCAAGCTTTCGATCGCCTGGAACAACAGCGGCGACGTCACGTTCGAACTGGAGCCGAAAGGCAAGGGCGTGCTGCTGACCGTGATCCACCGCCGTCTGCCGGATCGCGCGATGATGACCAAGGTCGGTGCCGGCTGGCACATGCACCTCGATACGCTGGTCGCGAGCGCTACGGGCACTGCACCGGCGCCGTTCTGGGAAGGCTGGAGTCGCCTTCAGAAGGAATACGACCGGCGGCTGCCGGCCTAAAACCTTCGAACCTGCGCACACCCGAGAAGAACAATCGCAACGAACAGGAGGTTGCCAATGAAGACGCATGTCGTATCGAAACAGGAATGGGAAGCCGCGCGCGCCAAAATGCTCGTGAAGGAAAAGGAAATGACCCGCGCGCGCGACGCGCTGGCCGCAGAGCGCCGGCGGATGCCATGGATGGCCATCGAGAAAGCGTATGCATTCGAGGGACCCAATGGCAAAGCGAGTTTGCTCGACCTGTTCGACGGCCGCCGCCAGCTGATCGTCTACCGCGCCTTTTTCGAACCCGGCGTGCATGGCTGGCCCGAGCATGCCTGCATCGGCTGCTCCATGGTGGCCGACCATGTCGCCAATCTCGTCCACCTCAACGCCCGCGACACCAGTCTTGCCTTCGTTTCGCGCGCGCCACAGGCGGACATCGCGCGGCTGAAGGCGCGGATGGGCTGGGACATCCCCTGGTACACGCTGACCGACAGTTTTGATGCCGACTTCGGCGTGGATGAATGGCACGGCACCAACGCGTTCATCCGCGACGGCGGCAAAGTGTTCCGCACCTACCTCATCAACAGCCGCGGCGATGAAGCGATGGGCTCCGTCTGGAGCTACCTCGACATGACAGCGCTCGGCCGCCAGGAGGAGTGGGAGGACTTGCCGGAAGGCTATCCTCAGACCCGGCCGTATAAATGGTGGAACTGGAACGACAGTTACGTTCCCAACGCTGCGCCGGATCAGAGGTGGGTCGAGGTGTCGGACGCTGGTGAGGCCGCGATGCGGAAACAGAGCGGCTAGGAGCAACGGCGTCGTTCTCGCGCGGGAGAGAAACATGAGCGAGACTCTATCTCGGAACAAGCAGCTCCGCAAGGTTCGGCGCGGCCAATTTTCTAACCCTCGCGGCCGCGCCGACTTTTGCGGTTATGGCACTGCTGACATGTGTCCTCGGCGGCGGAGCCGCGGACGCGCTGTGTTCGATGGCTGGCGCGTCACCGTTCGCCGGCATGGTCCCGATGTACCTGCTGATGAGCGCTTTCCATCTGGCGCCCTGGCTGAAGCTGACGGCTCACCGCCGCGGCACCTGATCCACGTCAATTCCACTGAAAGGAAACAACATGAGCGAGGCTTACAACGGCGGCTGCGCCTGCGGCGCGGTCCGCTATGAAATCACCTGCGAACCGGTCTTCATGAACCACTGCCAATGCCTTGACTGTCAGCGCAGGAGCGGCACCGGACACGGATCCTATCTGACCTTCGCGGACAGGCAGCAGGTCAAGCTCGAAGGCAAGGCGGCGCATTGCGACGTCGTCGCCGACAGCGGCAACGTCAAGACCCACAGCTTCTGCCCGGCCTGCGGCTCGCCGGTCTACCTGACATTTGCGGCGATGCCGGTCCTGTTCACCGTGCACGCCGCCAGCCTCGACGATCCCTCCCGCTTCAAGCCGCAGGCCGTCACCTACGGCATGCGCGGTCACGCCTGGGACCATCTCGATCCGGGCTTGCCGAAATTCGACAAGATGCCGCCGGCGCCGGGTTCCTGAATGCGTTAAAAATATTATGCTGCACCTGTCGCCTTTGGCGCTTCCGGTTCGTCTTGAAGGGAGAAGCGCCAAAACGGAGATCTGGAATGGACCATTCTCGCTATCGTTGGGTCATAGTGGCAGCAGGTGGCATCTTGGGCTGCGTCGCGATCGGCGCGATGTTTTCGCTGCCGGTTCTGATGCAATCGATCGTGCGCGATACCGGCTGGTCGGTCGCGGGCGTGTCGAGCGCGATGACGATCGGGTTTCTGGCGATGGCGGTTTGCAGCATGGCCTGGGGCACGCTGTCCGACCGCTGGGGACCGCGGCCGGTGGTGCTGACGGGATCGACCGTGCTGGCGGCCAGCATTTTTCTGGCCAGCCAGGCGACCTCGCTGCTCGCGTTCCAGTTCATCTTCGGCGCGCTGGTCGGCGGCTCGATCGCCGCGATCTTTGCCCCGATGATGGCGACCGTCACCGGCTGGTTCGATGCCAATCGTGTCAGCCTCGCGGTCTCCTTGGTGTCGGCCGGCATGGGAATCGCGCCCATGACCATGGCGCCGCTGGTGGCGTGGCTGGTCTCGGGTCATGACTGGCGAACGACGTTGCAGATCGTCGCCGCCATCGTCGCCGTGATCATGATTCCGGTTGCGCTACTGGTGCGGCGGCCGCCGGCGCTGGCGACAGGCAACGCCGCGATGGCGCAGGCCAGCGGGCCGCAGGTCGAGATGTCGGTAGGTGAAGCGGTACGATCGCCGCAATTCATCATCCTGCTGCTGACCAATTTCTTCTGCTGTGCCACCCATTCCGGGCCGATCATTCACACCGTGAGCTATGCGGTGAGCTGCGGCATTCCGCTGGCCGCCGCCGTCTCGATCTACAGTCTCGAAGGATTTGCCGGGCTGTTCGGCCGCATCGGCTTCGGCATCCTCGGCGATCGCTTCGGTGCCAAACGTGTGCTGGTTGCGGGATTGCTGGTCCAGGCCTTCGGCGCGCTGTCCTATGCGTTCGTCCGCGATCTCTCCGCCTTCTACGCGGTCGCCGCGTTGTTCGGCTTCGTCTATGCGGGCACCATGCCGCTATATGCCGCGATCGCCCGCGCGAACTTCCCGCTGAAGATCATGGGCACTGTGATCGGCGGCACCGCCATGGCAGGAAGCCTCGGCATGGCGACGGGACCGATCGCCGGCGGCCTGATCTACGATACGTTTGCCAGCTACACATGGCTCTATGTCGGTTCCTGGGTGATGGGGCTGGGTGCATTCCTGATCGCGATGACTTTCAGGCCATTCCCGAAGACAGACCCTATGGAAACTTCGAAGGCTCAAGCAGCGTCGGCGGCGGCGCCAGCATGAGCCGTTGAAGGGAGACATCATCGCTGTCAGGATTTTGTCAGCACGACATGCGTGGCGGCTTCGCTGCTGGTGTGTTCGGTGCAGCGATAGCCGAGTTGCACCAGATCAAGACCCGTCAGCAGGTTCTCGCCGGTGCCGAGCAGCACGGGTGAGATGGCCAGATGCATTCTGTCGATCAGTCCCGCCTGCAGATATTGCCGGATTGTCGCAGGGCCACCGCCAACGCGCACGTCGCGCGTTCCGGCGGCTTCCTTGGCGCGCTCAAGGGCAACGTGGATGCCATCAGTGACGAAATGGAAAATGGTGCCGCCTTGCATCTCGATCGGCGGTCGCGCGTGATGGGTCAGCACGAATACCGGCACGTGATAGGGCGGGTTGTCGCCCCACCAGCCCTTCCATTCATCGTCGGTCCACGGCCCGCGGATCGGACCGAACATGTTGCGGCCGAGGATCCAGGCGCCGATCCCCGCCATGCCGCGCGCAGCAAAGTCCTGGTCGATGCCGGTCGTGCCGCCGTCCTTGCCGATCATCGCCTGGAAGAAGCGTGTCGGGAAAACCCATTCGTGCAATGGCATGCCGCCGACACCCATCGGATGCTCCAGGGCCTGACCGGGACCGGCGGCATAGCCGTCGATCGAAACGCTGAAGCAGTCAACGCGAAGTTTTGTCATCTGATTTCCTGTCTATGCCCGGGCCGCGGACTCAGCCGGCAAAGGCCTTTTCAAGATCGGCGATAATGATCTTTTGCATCTTCATCATGGCCTCCTGCGCGCGGCCGGCCTTTGTGCGATCGGGATCGCCGAGGCAACGGCCGAGCGCCTTGGGGATCACCTGCCAGGACAGGCCGAACTTGTCCTTCAGCCATCCGCAGCGCGATTCCTGGCCGCCGTCGGCGGTCAATTTGTCCCAGAAATAGTCCACCTCTTGCTGGGTCTCGACGCTGATGAAGAACGAGACCGCCTCGTTGAACTTGTACAGCGGGCCGCCATTGAGGGCGTTGAACTTCTGGCCCTCGAGTTCGAAGCTTGCCATGAAGTCATTGACGATCTCGACCTTGGCGTTGGGGAACACCGATTTGTAGAAGGCGACCGCCTCGGGGACGTTGTTGTCGAACCAGAGGAACGGCGTGATGGATGTCATGATGGGTTATTCCTGTAGGTTTGGAGCAGAACCAGCGCGGGTTCATCTGGAGGACGAACGAGGGGACCCGATTCCGACATGGGGGTATTCTTTTTTCGACCAATTTCGCAATAGCCGATGCCCGCTGGTCCTTCGCCGGGCAGGGTGATCTGATAGGCTTCACGCAACTCGTTTTCGTTCAATCCCGGATCGGTGATGACCATTGATGTTCAACGCCTTCGCGCCGAAACCCCCGGCGTTGTCAACCGCATCCACCTCAACAACGCCGGCGCCGGCCTGATGCCCTTGCCTGTGTTGCAGGCGATGACGGACTATTTGCGGCGCGAGGCCGAGATCGGGGGCTATGAGGCCGCCGACGAGGCCCGAGCGCGCCTTGACGGCGTCTATGACAGTGTGGCGCGCTTGATCGGCGCCGCCAGGGATGAAATTGCCCTGACCGAGAATGCCACCGTGGCGTGGCAAATGGCCTTCTACGCCCTGCCACTACGTGCCGGAGACCGCATCCTGACCGCCCGGGCGGAATATGCGGCCAACTACGTCGCGTTTCTTCAGGTCGCGAAGCGCACCGGCGCCGTGATCGAAATGATCCCTGACGATGCCAACGGCGTGCTGGATGCCCAAGCGCTGGAGCGCATGCTCGATGATCGCGTCGGTCTGATCGCGATCACCTGGGTGCCGACCAATGGCGGCCTGGTGAATCCTGCCGCCGCCGTCGGTCGTATCGCCCGCGCGCGCAAAATTCCCTATCTGCTCGACGCCTGTCAGGCGGTCGGGCAGATGCCGGTCGATGTGGCGGACCTCGGGTGCGACATGCTGTCGGCGACCGGCCGCAAGTTCCTGCGTGGGCCGCGCGGTACCGGTTTCCTTTACGTCCGTCGCGAGATGATCGAAAAGCTCGAACCACCCATCATCGATCATTTCGGCGCACCTTGGGTGGCACCCGATCGCTACGAGCTTCGGCCCGACGCGCGCCGCTTCGAGACATGGGAAAACAACTATGCTGCGAGACTAGGGCTCGGTGTCGCGGTGGACTATGCGCAGGCGATCGGTATAGAGGCGATC
This sequence comes from uncultured Alphaproteobacteria bacterium, assembly GCA_963802535.1. Taxonomy (GTDB): domain Bacteria; phylum Pseudomonadota; class Alphaproteobacteria; order Rhizobiales; family Xanthobacteraceae; genus Bradyrhizobium. The sequence goes on from CAWDJI010000009.1 coordinate 167,605, forward strand.
GCCGCGCGTTGCCGGATGTTGGCCGGCCGGCTGCGCGGCGGATTAGGCGCGATTGCGGGTGTAACCGTCCATGATCTTGGCCCCGATCCGGCGGCCATCATAACGTTCTCCGTCGCTGGTCACGAAGGGGATGCCGTGAAAGCGCATCTCGCCGCCGCAGGAATCAATGTCAGCACGTCGCATCCTTCGAGCACGCTACTCGACGCGAAACGGCGCGCGCTACCTGTGATCGTGCGTGCCTCGCCGCATTATTGCAATACCGAGGAGGAGATCGAACGTATGACGACCGTGATTGGGAAGCTTGCAGCTGGCCGGTGATGGTATAGCCTCACGTTAGGATTAATCCTCCGCACTCCAACGGAAGCAAAAACCAGATGGCACGCGTGCGCTGTATCACCGAAATGGGCATGGGCGTCGATGTCCATGGGAAGGATTCCACCAAGGCGGCGAAGCGCGCGGTCTCGGACGCCATCCGTCACTCCAGCCTCGGTTTCTTCCGTTTGGTCGGAAAAACCGGCAAGGACATGTTCGTCGACGTCACGATCGCGGTGCCGGACCCAGCCTCGGTGGATACCGCCGCGGTTGCGAAGGAGCTGCCTTACGGCACCGTGACGGTGACCGCGGTGAAGGGCGGGCTCGAAATTCCGGCCGAGCAGGGCGGTGATTCCATCATCATCGCCAACGCTGCCGTGATTGTGAGCCTGGACGACGGCGCTTCGGGCTAGACTGTTTCCATTCGGCGACTGGACTGCAGGCATCAGGGAGCTTGTCATGAAACGAATTGCCAGATCCTTCCTCGTCTCCGCGGCGCTGTGCGCAGTCGCTGTTTTGCCCGCGCATGCTGAGCTCGACATTGCCCGTCTCCAGGCCGCGATCGAGAAGTCGCTCGAGGCCGACTACCCAAAACTCGACGCGCTCTACAAGGACATCCACGCCCATCCCGAGCTCGCCTTTCAGGAGGTGAAGACCGCGGCAAAACTGGCCGCCGAGATGCGCGCGCTCGGGTTTGAAGTCACCGAAAAGGTCGGACGGACCGGATTGGTGGCGATCTACAAGAACGGCGACGGCCCCACCATCCTGGTGCGCACCGAACTCGACGCGCTGCCGATGGAAGAGAAGACCGGCCTCGACTATGCAAGTCACGACAAGACCACCTGGAACGGCAAGGAGACGTTCGTGGCGCATAGCTGCGGCCACGACATCCACATGGCGAGCTGGGTCGGAACGGCGAAGACGCTGGTTGGCCTCAAGGACCAGTGGCAGGGCACCCTGATGTTCATCGCCCAGCCGGCGGAAGAGATCGGGTGGGGCGCCATGGCGATGTTGCAGGATGGGCTGTTCACGCGCTTCAAAAAGCCGGACTTCGCCTTCGCGCTGCACGATGCGCCAATTCCCCACGGCCATCTGCTTTACCGGACAGGCGTTGGCTCGTCGATGTCGAACGGTCTCTCCATCAAATTCCGCGGGCGCGGCGGCCACGGTGCTGCGCCGCAGGCGACCATCGATCCCATCATGATCGCGGCACGCTTCATCGTCGACGTGCAAAGCGTGATCAGCCGCGAAAAGGATCCGACCGAATTCGCCGTGGTAAGCATCGGCGCGATCCATGCCGGTACGGCGGAAAACATCATCCCAGATGATGCGGAGGTGCTGGGCACCATCCGCACCTTCAAGCAGTCGGTGCGTACCAAATTGCTGGCAGGAGTCGAACGCGTGGCCAAGGCCGCGGCGGCAATGTCGGACGCGCCGCCGCCCGAGATCAGGATTACCGACGGCGCCAAGGCGGTCATGAACGATCCGGCGCTGGTCGCGACCGCCGAAAAAGCGCTGAAGGCGGCCTTCGGCGACAAGATCCGGATCTCGCCGCCGAGCACGCCGAGTGAAGATTTCTCCGAATTCGCCCACTCCGGCGTCCCGTCGATGATGTTCCAGATCGGCGTTTATGACATGGAGCGGTGGAACGCCGCCAACAATGGCGGACCGCCGCTGCCGGCCAATCATTCGCCGCTGTTCGCGCCGGTGCCGAAACCGACGATCACGACCGGCGTCACGGCGATGACGCTCGCGGTGCTCAGCGTGTTCGATCAGCATGCGCGTGGAAAGTAACGGCGTTTCGGCGGCATGATGCACCCACTTGATCAACCGATCTGGAGCGCGCTGACGACGCGCCAAAAGGATTTGGCGGAAGGAAGCGGCCGCGCGCGGCGATTTCCTCCGGCCATCGGACCATTCGCTGACCTCGTCGACATGTCGCCGCAGAGCTTTGCCGAGCTTGGCGCGCTGATGTCGGGATCAGAGATATCGGTGTTGTTCACGCCCGACGCGGTGACCGCGCCTGACGATTTCAAGGTTCTGCTGGCCGATACCGGCGAACAGATGACCGGGACGCCCGCGCAGAGTGCGCTCACCGGCGCAGAGATCATCACGCTCGGCGCCGCCGACGTACCTGACATGATGGCGTTGGTCGAACTTACAAAACCCGGACCGTTTGGCTTGCGAACCCATGAATTGGGAACGTTTCTCGGAATTCGGATTGACGGCCAATTGGTCGCGATGACCGGCGAACGGATGAAGCCCGGCAATCATACCGAGATGACCGCGGTCTGCGTGCACCCATCGCATCGCGGCCGCGGCTGCGCGCAGGCGCTGCTCGGCGCGGTTGCAAACCTGATCGTGGCGCGGGGCGAGATTCCGTTCCTGCATGTATTCTCAAGCAACGAATCCGCGATCGCGCTGTACCGCCGGCAGGGAATGGAAATCCGCCGCCGGCTGCATGTGACCGTGTTGCAGAAGCGGACGTGATGGCTCGGCTCAGGCCGCGGAAAGCCTGTGCGCCATTTCCTCAATCGAATTGAAGAAATGCGTCGGTTTCGCCGCCTGCAATGCGGCGGGCAGAGCGTAGCCCCACGCTACGGCGCCCGCATCCATGCCGGCGGCTTTGGCGGCCTCGATGTCGCGGAGTTCGTCGCCGATGCAGATGGTATCGGCTGTCCCGGCTCCAAGCCGGCGCGCGACGCGCCGAAACTTGTGATGCTTGCCGAACACCGAGGCACCGCAGGCGAAGAAATCGATCGACGCTGCTGCGGCACCCAGCCCCTGCCGGACCGATGCTTCGCTGTCCGAACTGACGATCGCGATCTGGAGGCCGGCGCGCTTCAGGTCGGCCAGCAATTGCGGAACGCCGCTGAACAAGGGTACCTCGCCGGCGGCGGCGAGTTTACGCCGTCGCATATCGCGCGAAATGGCCGGAAGTTTCCACATCGGCATGTTCAGGCGGGCCATGATCTCGCGCCCGCTCAATCCGCGCAATCCCTCCAGCTCTTCGGCGCTGACCGGCGCGAGATCGAACCGCGTGATCAGGTCCTGAAAAACGGTCCGGAACCAGGGAAGCAAGTCGGCAAGTGTGCCGTCATAGTCGAAAATGGCGAGGCGATAGCGTTTCATGCGGGATCGACTAGCACGGCTTTAGGTGTCGGCGCCGCCGAAATATTTTGGCTTGCCCGTGGTCCAGGTCTCGCCCCAGAGCTGGCCGCCGCCATCGACCGTCAGGGTTTCGCCGGTGACGAATTTGCCGGAGGGGGCGGCCAGAAACACGGTGGCTTCGGCGATGTCCCACGGCGAACCCGCGCGCATCATCGGGTTCGAACGCGGGTAGGCCGCGCGGGCCTCCGGCGAATAGACGTTCCAGCCCTCGGTCTCGATCGCGCCGGGCGCCACGCAATTGACGCGGATGTTGAGCGGCGCCCATTCGACCGCCACCGCGCGCGACAAGCCGATCACGCCGGCGCGCGCGGCGACCGAATGCGCGATGCCGTAGAGACCGTGCGTCGTCACCACGACGATGTTGACGATGCTGCCGGGGTGCTTGCGGTCGCGCCAGCGCTGGGCGGCGGCCTGCATCATGTACCAGGTGCCGTTCAGATTGGTGTTGATGACCGTGTTCCAGCCCTTCACGGAATAATCGATCGCGGCTTGCGGAAATTGCCCGCCGGCGCTGTTGACGAGAATGTCGAGCCGGCCGCATGCGGCCCATACGGTATCGAACAGCGCGTTGACCGCGTCGGGCTCCCTGATGTCGGCAGCGTGCGCGGAAGCCTTCAGCCCGCGCGACGTGATCTCGGTCACGAGCACATTGAGTTTGTCTTGATTGCGCCCGACAACGGCGACATGCGCACCGAGCCGCGCAAACAGCCATGCGATCGCCCGCCCGATCCCGCCGGCACCGCCGGACACCAGCACGACCTGTCCTTTGAGGGCATCACCCGCGAACACGGTCGGATGGACCGCAAGCTCCGCATCGGTCAGGCCGGGTTTTGCAGACGAGGGATCATCATTCATTGGTAGCGCCGACCCTTGTTATGTGCGGTGGGGGTCGTACATTAGCCGCGCAACAACAACCAAGCAAAGAACGAGTGTCGATGTCCGACCTTTCCGCCTTTCAAATCACAAAACGCTGGCCCGCCAAACATCCCGACCGCCTTCAGCTCTATTCGTTGCCGACGCCGAACGGCGTCAAGGTCTCGATCATGCTGGAAGAAATCGGGCTGCCTTACGAAGTGCATCTGGTCGACTTCGGCAAGGACGATCAGAAGACGCCGGAATTCCTCTCGCTGAACCCGAACGGCAAGATCCCTGCGATCCTCGATCCCGACGGTCCCGGCGGCAAGCCGCTCGGTCTGTTCGAGTTCGGGCGCGATCCTGCAATATCTCGCCGAAAAGACCGGCAAGCTGCTGCCGAAGGACCCCGCGCGCCGCTGGGAGACCATTCAATGGGTGCACTTCCAGATGGGCGGCATCGGGCCGATGTTCGGTCAGGTCGGCTTCTTCCACAAATTCGCCGGCAAGGATTTTCCCGACAAGCGTCCGCTCGAGCGTTACGTCGCCGAGTCCAAACGATTGCTCGGCGTTCTCGAAACCCATCTCAACGGCCGGCAGTGGGTGATGGACGACGAATACACCATCGCCGACATTTCCATGCTGGGTTGGGCCCGTAACCTGATCGGCTTTTACGGCGCGCGCGACCTCGTGGCATTCGACAGCCTCAAGCATGTTCCGGTGTGGCTGGAACGTGGGCTGGCGCGGCCCGCGGTGGAGCGCGGACTCGAATATTCCGAAACGGCCTTGAGTCGGCGAAAGGTCTTATGGAAATGGCGATCACCATCTACGGCATCAAGAACTGCGACACCATGAAGAAGGCCCGCGCCTGGCTCGACAGCCACGGCGTCGGCTACGACTTCCACGACTACAAGGCAGCCGGCATCGCCAAGGACAAGCTCAAGCAATGGTCCGACGAGCTTGGCTGGGAAACGTTGCTCAACCGGGCCGGCACCACCTTTCGCAAGCTGCCTGACGATGACAAGGAAGGCCTGAACGAGCGCAAGGCGCTGGCGCTGATGCTGGCGCAGCCGTCGATGATCAAGCGTCCGGTGCTCGATCTCGGCGGCAAATTGCTGGTCGGGTTCAAGCCGGATATCTACGCCAAGGAAGTGCCGTCGAAGGCGCGCGGGCGCAAAACCTAATTCAGTTCGATCACGTCATCTGACTGACGCCGGCCTTTCGGGCTCGATACGAAATCGCGGTCGATGATTGCCCTGACCAAGATCACCGGGACGGCTTTCGGGCGCAGCCCCATCAGATTGTTGATCTTGAAGCCGCCCTCGATGCTGATGCTCTTGTAGGAGCCGACGATCTGCTCGACGGCGTCACCACGGCCGAACGGCAGCAACAGCCGCTCATAGGAAACGTCCTTGTTGTCGGCGTCCTGTACCGTTGAAATCGAATAGGCCGGCCGACGGTGCTTCAGGCAGGCGCGATAGAGCGCCACCACGTTGGCATAGCGCTCGGGCCCGATCGCGTCGTCGAGGTAGCGGTTGGTCCGCTTGTCCGGATCGACGTGGCCATTGCCATAGGTGGCGGTCAGCGTGGCGCCCTCCTGGGTGATGACGAAGCGTGCGCTGTCGCCTTCGCCGGCCACGTCAAATCCCATCATGTCGGGCAGTTCGTCCGCGACACCTTCGGGACGGAAATCGTCGAGGACCGGAAAAAGCTGCGGCTTGCGCAGCGCGCGCAGCCACGCGTTCAGGAGCACCCGCTGCTTGATCGATTTGACCACCGAGGGTTCGGCACTTGCAAATTCCATTTGCGCTAGCCGAATTCGAGCACGTCGCCTGACGGGATGCGGCCGGGAGCGCGATGGAAGAGATCGCGGTCGATGATGGTGCGAAGCTTCGGCACCGGCAGCTTGTCGCTGCCGCGCATCAGATTCCTGATCTCGAAACCGCCGTCCTCGCTGATCGTCTTCAGCGATGCAATGATGTGGGTCACGTCGCCGCCGTCGGAGAACGGCAGCAGCAGCCGCTCATAGGCAACGATTCGTCCATAGGTGTCGTCGATATTTGCGATGGTGTAGGCGGGAAGGCGACGGGCGATGCATTGGTAATAGACCGGCATCACGATGGGGGCCATCCGTGCGCCCAGATACTCGTCGAGAAAGCGGCCCTTGCCGGTATGGCCATAGGCGCTGGACATCCGCGTGCCGTCGCTTTCGATCTTCAGGCGGGGCGGCGCTTCGGCCGCATCGACGCTGAAGAAAACCAGGTCGGGAAGTTCATCCTCGATCCGCTCCGGCTTATACTCGTCCATGCGCGGCATCGCCTGATCGCGGGCATAAAGCCGCAGCCAGGTGTTGAGCAAATCGCGCTGCTTGATCGATTTGACGACCGACGGTTGGGCGCTTTCAAATTCCAAAGCTGCGATCAAGGCTGCAATTCCCGCTCGTGAAAATCGGGTCATGATCGCCTCGGGGCAAAAATATTCTATGAAAACGCCGGATTGCCGCAAAACAGCGTTAACACTGGCTTTCCACCGCCTTCCCAACCGGCCATTCGCAGGGGCTTGCCAATTCGACTAAGGGCGGAGTTGGAACCGGTGCCAGAGCCTTGGTGAAGCCGAGCTTTCCGCCTTGCCTAATCCCTGCCGTTGACGGCATATTCCGGCCCGGAGGCGGCAGGCCCGGGACGGTTTCCAGGACGTCCGGGAGAGCCTGCCCGAACAGGGAAAAAATTGGCCGCGCGCGATTGCGACATCGCAAAGCGGGGCTGATTGGGGGAAGTTTGTTTGGCCGATGAGTTCATTCTCGAAACCCACGGATTGACCAAGGAATTTGCGGGTTTCTTCGCCGTTCGCGACGTCGCCCTCAAGGTTCGTCGTGGCAGCATTCATGCGTTGATCGGGCCGAACGGCGCCGGCAAGACGACATGTTTCAACCTCCTGACCAAGTTTCTGAAGCCTTCGGCAGGCCAGATTCTCTACAAGGGGCAGGATATCACCGCGATGGCGCCGGCCGACGTGGCCCGCCTCGGGCTGGTCCGGTCGTTCCAGATTTCGGCGGTGTTTCCGCACCTGACCGCGCTGGAGAATGTCCGGGTCGCACTCCAGCGCCAGCACGGCAGTTCATTCGATTTCTGGCGCTCCAAGAGCGTGCTCGATCGTTTCAACGGCCGCGCCCATGAACTCCTGAACGACGTGGGTTTAAGCGAATTCGCCAACACGCCCGCGGTCGAGATGCCCTATGGCCGCAAGCGCGCCCTCGAGATTGCGACGACGCTGGCGCTCGACCCCGAGATGATGCTGCTCGACGAGCCGATGGCCGGCATGGGCCACGAAGACATCGACAAGATCGCAGCCCTGATCAAGCGCATCTCGGCGAAGTACACGATCCTGATGGTCGAGCATAATCTCTCGGTCGTCGCCAACCTTTCCGATATCATCACGGTGCTGACGCGCGGCCAGGTGCTGGCGGAAGGCAATTATGCCGACCTGTCCAAGGACGAGCGCGTCAAGGAAGCATATCTGGGGGCCGGTCATGGCTGAGTTGAAAATGGCCGAGGCCGCCACCAAGCCCGCGGGCACACAGGTACTCACGGTCAAGGATCTGCAGGCCTGGTACGGCAAATCGCACATCCTTCACGGCATCAACTTCAATGTGAACGCCGGCGAGGTGGTCACGCTGCTCGGCCGCAACGGCGCCGGCAAGACCACCACGCTGAAATCGGTGATGGGGATCATCGGCAAGCGTACCGGCTCGATCCGCTTCAACGATACCGACATCACGCGCACCGCTTCCGACAAGATCGCGCGGATGGGTATCGCCTTCTGCCCGGAGGAACGCGGCATCTTCGCCAGCCTCGACGTGCGCGAAAACCTGCTGCTGCCGCCGATCGTGCGCCCAGGCGGCCTGTCGCTCGATCAGATCTTTGATCTGTTCCCGAACCTGAAGGAGCGCCTGAACAGCCAGGGCACAAAACTTTCGGGCGGCGAGCAGCAGATGCTGGCGATCGCCAGGATCCTGCGCACCGGCGCCCGGTTCCTGATGCTGGACGAGCCGACCGAGGGGCTGGCGCCCGTCATCATCCAGCAGATCGGCCACACCATCGCGCGGCTGAAGTCGGAGGGCTTCACGATCCTCCTGGTCGAGCAGAATTTCCGCTTCGCCTCGACGGTCGCGGATCGCTACTACATCGTCGAACACGGCAAGGTGATCGACGGATTCGCCAATGCGGAGCTGTCGGCCAACATGGACAAGCTCCACACCTATCTCGGCGTCTGATCGGCACAACGCGGCAAGTAAATTCAGGGAGAAAATATGAAACAGAAAATTTCAGCTCTTTTCCTCGGTACGGCGCTCGCATTCGCCACAAGCGGCGCGCTGGCGCAGGACAAGAACATCAAGATCGGCGTTCTCACCGACAATTCCGGTCTCTATTCCGATCTCGGCGGCGCCGGCTCGACGCTGGCCGCCCAGATGGCGATCGAGGATTCCGGGCTTGCGGCCAAGGGCTGGAAGATCGATCTGATCTCCGCCGACCATCAGAACAAGCCCGACATCGCCACCACCATCGCGCGGCAATGGATCGACGTCGAGAAGGTCGACATCCTGATGGACGTGCTGAACTCCGGCGTGGGGCTCGCGGTCAACAACGTCGTGAAGGAGAAGAACGCCATCATGATCAATACCGGTGCTGCGACGTCGGATCTCACCAACGCGCAGTGCTCGCCGAACACGATTCATTGGGTCTACGACACCTACATGCTGGCCAACAGCACCGGCCAGGCGCTGGTCAAGGCGGGCGGCGACACCTGGTACTTCCTGACCGCCGACTACGCGTTCGGCGCAGCGCTGGAGCGCGACACCACGGCCGTGATCGTGAAGTCGGGCGGCAAGGTGATCGGCAGCGTCAAGCATCCGCTGAACTCGTCGGACTTCTCCTCGTTCCTGCTGCAGGCGCAGGCCTCGAAGGCCAAGATCGTCGGCATGGCCAATGCCGGCGGCGACACCACCAACACGATCAAGCAGGCTTCCGAATTCGGCATCGTCGCGGGCGGCCAGAAGCTCGCTGGTCTGCTGCTGTTCATCACCGACGTTCACTCGCTCGGTCTGAAGGTGGCGCAGGGCTGAGCTTCACCGAAACCTTCTACTGGGACCTCAACGACGGAACGCGTGCGTTCTCCAAGCGCTTTTCCGAGCGCATGAAGAACAAGGCGAAGCCCTCGATGGTGCAGGCCGGCGTCTATTCCGGACTTGTCCATTACTTCAAGGCGCTGGAGGCGATGGGCGGCAATCCGCACGACGGCATCAAGGTCGTCGACAAGATGAAGTCGATGCCGACCGACGATCCGCTGTTCGGCAAGGGCAGCATCCGCGTCGACGGCCGCAAGCTGACCCCGGCCTATCTGTTCGAGGTCAAGAAGCCCGAGGAATCCAAGGGCCCGTGGGACTATTACAAGCTGATCGGCACCACCCCGGCTGACCAGGCCTTCCGGCCGCTTTCGGAAAGTGCCTGTCCGCTGGTAAAGAAGTAACGGCGATGGCCCGCCGGCACCGTGCCGGCGGGCCACCTTTCGCGACACCTCGCTATACCTTCGCGTCGCCACGCGAAATAGCGTCACAACGAGACTGAGTGCGAAACCGATGCAAGCTCTCTACGCACAGCTTTTGGTGGGACTGATCAACGGCTCGTTCTACGCGCTGCTCAGTCTCGGGCTCGCCGTGATCTTCGGCATGCTCAACATCATCAATTTCGCCCATGGCGCGCTCTACATGATGGGCGCGTTCTGCGCCTATTTCCTGCTCAACCTCACCGGTCTCGGCTACTGGTCGGCGCTGATCATCGCCCCGATCGTGGTCGGCATCTTCGGCATGATCCTGGAACGGACCATGCTGCAATGGCTGACCGGCCTCGACCATCTCTACGGACTGCTGCTGACCTTCGGCATCGCGCTGATCGTGCAGGGCGTGTTCCAGAACTATTTCGGCTCGTCGGGCCTGCCTTACGCGATTCCGGATGAACTCAAGGGCGGCATGAATCTCGGCTTCATGTTCCTGCCGATCTACCGCGGCTGGGTCGTCATCTTCTCGCTCGTGGTCTGCATCGCCACCTGGTACCTGATCGAAAAGACGCGGCTTGGCGCCAATCTGCGCGCCGCGACCGAAAACCCGACGCTGGTGCGCGCGTTCGGCATCAACGTGCCCCGGATGATCACGCTGACCTACGGACTCGGCGTCGGCCTCGCGGCGCTGGCCGGCGTGTTGTCGGCGCCGATCAACCAGGTCCGGCCGCTGATGGGCGCCGACCTGATCATCGTCGTGTTCGCGGTGGTCGTGATCGGCGGCATGGGTTCCATCATGGGTTCGATCATCACCGGCTTTGCGCTCGGCGTGATCGAGGGACTGACCAAATATTTTTATCCCGAGGCTTCCAACACCGTGGTTTTCGTCCTGATGGTGCTGGTGTTGCTGGTGAAGCCAACGGGACTGACCGGACGGGCGGCCTGACATGAGCGCATTGACTGACGACACCCTGCCGGTAACGCCGCGCGCCGTGCGCGACGAGATGATCGTCTTCGTGGTGATGGCCTGCTGCTGGCGGTCGGTGCCATTCGACCGGCATCTATCCGTTCTTCGTGATGCAGGCGCTGTGCTTTGCGCTGCTCGCCTGCGCCTTCAATCTCCTGATCGGCTACGGCGGCCTGCTGTCGTTCGGCCATGCGATGTTTCTGGGCACCGCGGGCTATTTCACCGCGCATGCGCTCAAGGTCTGGGGACTGTCGCCGGAACTCGGGATCTTGATCGGCACGGTAGGCGCGGCTGCCCTCGGCGTCATCACCGGCTTGTCGCGATCCGCCGCCAGGGCATCTACTTCTCGATGATCACGCTGGCGCTGTCGCAGCTGTTGTATTTCATCTATCTGCAGACGCCGTTCACCCATGGCGAAGACGGCATCCAGGGCATTCCGCAAGGCTATCTGTTCGGGATCTTCAATCTCTCCAAGCCGACGGTGCTTTATTACGTCGTGCTGGTCGGCTTCCTCGGCGGCTTCCTGTTGATCTACCGCACCATCAACTCGCCGTTCGGCGAGGTGCTGAAGTCGATCCGCGAGAACGAGCCGCGCGCGATCTCGCTCGGCTACAAGACCGACCAGTACAAGCTGCTGGCCTACATCCTGTCCGGCACGCATCGCCGGCTTTGCCGGCTCGCTGAAAGTGTTCGTGGCGCAGAACGCCTCGCTCACCGACGTGCACTGGTCGATGTCGGGCGAAATCGTGCTGATGACGCTGGTCGGCGGCCTCGGCACCGTGTTCGGCCCCGTGGTCGGCGCCTTCGTGATCATCGCCATGCAGCAATATCTGGCCGGCTTCGGCCAGTGGGTGACGGTGATCCAGGGCGTGATCTTCGTCGCCTGCGTGCTGACGTTCCGCCGCGGCGTGGTCGGCGAGATCGCGCATTTTTTCCGGCGGTCGCTCTAAAAGCCCGATTTTTTGGGGTTTTTCGGCCCCACAAAGCGGTGGATGACCCGGTTCGCGGGCGTCCGCCGTGCGCGCTTTGCCCGCGAAATGGTCTATGACAGTTTTGTGACGGGCCGCCCGGGCGGCCTTTCCAGAACGATGGACTGACCCATGTTGCGCTGGTTTCGTACTTTCTTGCCCAAGGAAGAGCGGTTTTTCGACCTGTTCGCCCGCCATGCCCAGACCGTCGTCCAGGGCGCGCTGGCGCTGCAGGACATGCTGCGCGGCGGCGACGAGACGCCGGTCTACTGCCAGCGCGTCAACCAGTTCGAGAACGACGCCGACGACATCACCCGCGAGGTGCTGACCGCGGTTCGCCGCACCTTCATCACCCCGTTCGACCGCGGCGACATCAAGAACCTGATCACGTCGATGGACGACGCCATCGACCAGATGCAGCAGACCGCCAAGGCGGTGATGCTGTTCGAGGTGCGCACGTTCGAGCCGCCGATGCGCGAGATGGGAACGCTGCTGGTCGAGTGCGCCAATCTGGTCGGCCGCGCACTGCCGCTGATGCAGGCGATCGGCGACAACGTCGCGATGCTGACGTCGATCACCGAGGAAATCGGCAAGCTGGAGGGCCGGTCGACGATCTCCACGACATCGGCCTGAAGGAGCTGTTCCTCAAGCATCGCAACGCCAACGCCATGGATTTCGTCGTCGGCGTCGAGATCTACGACCATCTCGAGAAGGTCGCCGACCGCTTCGACGACGTCGCCAACGAGATCAACACTATCGTGATCGAACAGGTATAGGGCAGGGCCATCGCAGTGGACGCCACGCTTGGTCTTCCGATTCTGGCGATCCTGATCGCGGTCGCGCTGCTGTTCGACTTCCTCAACGGGCTGCACGACGCCGCCAATTCGATCGCGACCATCGTCTCGACCCGCGTGCTGCGGCCGCAATATGCGGTGCTCTGGGCGGCGTTCTTCAATTTCATCGCCTTCCTGGTGTTCGGCCTTCACGTCGCCAACACCATCGGCACCGGCATCATCGAGCCGAGCGTGGTCGATGCGACCGTGATCTTCGCGGCGCCTGGTCGGCGCCATCGTCTGGAACCTGATCACCTGGGCGCTCGGCATTCCCTCCTCCAGCTCGCACGCGCTGATCGGCGGGCTGGTCGGCGCGCGGCATGGCGAAGGCGGGGCTTTCGGCGGCGGTCTGGACCGGCCTGACCAAGACGCTGCTGGCGATCGTGCTGTCGCCGCTGGTCGGCTTCCTGCTGGCGCTGGTGCTGGTCGCGATCGTGTCCTGGCTGTCGGTGCGCTCGACGCCGTTCGCGGTCGACCGCGCCTTCCGCATCCTGCAATTCGTCTCGGCCTCGCTCTATTCGCTCGGCCATGGCGGCAACGACGCGCAGAAGACCATGGGCATCATCGCGGTGCTGCTCTATTCGCAGGGCCATCTCGGCGCGCATTTCACGATCCCGTTCTGGGTGGTGCTGGCCTGCCAGGCCGCGATGGCGCTGGGCACGCTGATGGGCGGCTGGCGGATCGTGCGCACCATGGGCCTGCGGATCACCAAGCTGACGCCGATGCAGGGCTTTTGCGCCGAGACCGGCGGCGCCGCCACGCTGTTCATGGCGACCTATCTCGGGGTTCCCGTCTCCACCACCCACACCATCACCGGCGCCATCGTCGGCGTCGGCGCGGCGCGGCGGGTCTCGGCGGTGCGCTGGAACGTGGCGAGTTCGATCGTCTATGCCTGGGTGATCACCATCCCGGCCTCGGCCATCGTGGCGGCGCTGACCTATTGGGCGGTGGTGCTGCTGCGATAGGCCTTCGAAAAGGCTTTTTGGGGCCGGCTGGAGTCCGCCGATAAGCCCCTATATCGAGGAGGCTTTTTTGCTCCTTGATCCAGCCCGTTTTCCCTGCCAAACGCTCGACCCATGTCCGACATTGCCGTCACAGCCGAGTCGCCGTCCCGGTCGCCGCTTGCCGATGAAGTGGCGCGGCGGCGGACCTTTGCGATCATTTCCCACCCGGACGCCGGCAAGACCACGCTGACCGAAAAGCTGCTGCTGTTCGGCGGCGCCATCAATCTCGCCGGCCAGGTCAAGGCCAAGGGCGAGCGGCGCAATACCCGTTCCGACTGGATGAAGATCGAGCGCGAGCGCGGCATCTCGGTCGTCACCTCGGTGATGACCTTCGAGTTCGACGGCCTCGTGTTCAACCTGTTGGACACGCCGGGCCACGAGGACTTTTCCGAAGACACCTACCGCACGCTGACCGCGGTCGACTCCGCCGTCATGGTGATCGACGCCGCCAAGGGCATCGAGGCGCGGACGCGAAAGCTGTTCGAGGTGTGCCGGCTGCGCGACATCCCGATCATCACCTTCATCAACAAGATGGACCGCGAGAGCCGCGACACCTTCGATCTGCTGGACGAGATCGAGAAGACGCTGGCGCTCGACACCACGCCGATGACCTGGCCGGTCGGCCGCGGCCGCGACTTCCTCGGCACCTATGACGTCGCCACTGGCGGCGTGCGCCTGCTCGAAGGCGGCGGCGCCAAGACCGGCGCCGCCGAGCAGATCGACATCGCCGATCTCGGCCGGCCGCAACGCCAATCTCGACGTCGGCGAGGTCAAGGACGAACTCGCGCTGGTGTCGGAAGCCTGCAAGCCGTTCGAGCTCGAGGCGTTCCGCGAGGGCCATCTGACGCCGGTCTATTTCGGCAGCGCGCTGCGCAATTTCGGCGTCGGCGATCTGCTCGGAGGGACTCGGCAAGTTCGCGCCGCCGCCGCGCGCGCAGGACAGCAATTTGCGCAAGGTCGAGGCGGCCGAGCCGCGCATGAGCGCCTTCGTGTTCAAGATCCAGGCCAATATGGATCCGAACCACCGCGACCGCATCGCGTTCGCGCGGCTGTGCTCGGGCAAACTCAGCCGCGGCATGAAGGCGAAGCTGGTGCGCACCGGCAAGAACATGAGCCTGTCGAGCCCGCAATTCTTCTTCGCCCAGGACCGCTCGGTGGCGGATGAGGCCTTTGCCGGCGACGTCGTCGGCATTCCCAACCACGGCACGCTGCGGATCGGCGACACGCTGACCGAGGGCGAGGACCTCACCTTCGTCGGCGTGCCCTGCTTTGCGCCGGAAATCGTCCGCCGCGTGCGGCTGACGGACGCGATGAAGGCCAAGAAGCTGAAAGAGGCGCTGCAGCAGATGTCGGAGGAGGGCGTCGTGCAGGTGTTCCGCCCGCGCGACGGCGCGCCGGCGCTGGTCGGCGTGGTCGGCCCGCTGCAGCTCGACGTGCTCAAGGCACGGCTCGATGCCGAATACTCGCTGCCGGTGGAATTCGAGGTCTCGGAATTCCAGCTCGCGCGCTGGATTTCCTCCGACGACCGCAAGAAGCTCGAGGCGTTCATTTCGGCCAACGGCTCCGGCATCGCCGACGACGTCGATGGCGATCCGGTGTTCATGGCCAAGAACGAATTCTATCTTGGGCTATACCAAGGAACGCGCCGAGGGCATCGAGTTTTCCCACGTCAAGGATGTGAAGAAGAAGGCGTGAGGCGAGGGCTGTCGCGTGCCCGGCTTGCCGCCTTCGCTGAAGCTTCGGCGCGCCGAGTGAAGTCTTGGCCTCGTCGTAGCCTCGGCGGAGACGGGACCGGGGACCCAGTACGCCGCGGCCTTTTGGCTAATCAACAATCGTCTCTGGGACAGCGCCCCGTCGGCAGGTCAAGCGCTCGGCCTGAACAAAAACTGCGAAAACAACCCCATGCACCGTAGGGATGGGGCCTCATGCCCATGCGCAGACGCAAGATCTAGTAGGTCCAGGGCATCAGAAAAAGCCGGCCCCGGCCACCAACCCTGTCTCATCCGGCTCCAGCGCGCTCAAGATATGCATCCAGTGGATGCCTGCATGCGCCGACCGATTTCCCGCCGGCCTTGCGCATCCGCCCGCTTCCATAAAGTATCCACTGGATGCTTTTGAACAGGGAGGCCCCATGACAGATCTCGCGACCTATTCCCGCTCCGGCGCGATCGGCACCATCGTAATGGACGACGGCAAGGCCAATGTGATGTCGCTGGCGATGCTCAATGCGCTGCATGCGGCGTTCGACCGGGCGGAAGCCGACAAAACCGTCGTGATCCTGAAGGCCCGCGGCAAGCATTTTTCGGGCGGTTTCGACCTCAACGTCTTCGCCAAAGGCAGCGCCGAGGATCAGTATCTGATGTTGAAGGCCGGCGCCGAGCTGGCGCTGCGGATCCTGTCGTTTCCAACGCCGGTGGTGGCGGCCTGCCAGGGCAATGCGTTTCCGATGGGCGCCTTCCTGATCATGTCGAGCGATCACCGGATTGCCGCCGAGGGCAATTACCGGATCGGCATGAACGAGGTCGCGATCGGGCTCACGGTGCCGCGGTTCGCGATCGAGATCGCGCGCCAGCGGCTGACCCCGGCCTATTTCAGCCGGGTGGTGATGACGGCCGAGATGTTCGGGCCCGTCGAGGCCGTCACCGCCGGCTTCTTTGATCGCGTGGTGGCGCCGGAGGTGCTGGAGCGCAGCGCGGAGGAGGCGGCCTTGGCGCTCAGCACGCTCAACATGGCCGCCCATGCCGCCACCAAGGCGCGGGCGCGCGGCGCGGTGATAAAAATGATCCGCACCATGATCGACGAGGACATCACGGCGCAATATGGCGAGGATCGCGTCGCCAGTCGCGCCTCGGCCTGAGGGATGGCGTTGCGGCCGATGCCTTTGTATGAAGGGCCATGACCGCATCGCCGCGCCGGGCGACCTATCGCCACGGCAATCTGAAATCCGCAGCCCTCAAGGCCGCCACCCGTCTGGTGGCCAAGGCCGGCCATGAGCAATTGAGCCTGCGCCAGGTCGCGGATGCCGTCGGCGTCGCCCACCGCTCGCTGTATAATCATTTCGGGGATCGCGAGGCGCTGCTGGATGCGGTCGCCACCGATGCCTACAAGCGGCTGACGGCGATACTGGTCAAGGCGAACACGCCGGAGGACTACACCGCGAAATATGTGCGCTTTGCGCTCGCCAACCGCGCGCTCTATGCGCTGATGACGAGCCGTCCGCATGCGACCATGAAGCACAATCCGCCGTTGCAGACCGCTGTCCACGGGGTCATCACCCAGGCGATGCGGATCTTCTGCCAGGATATAACGACCCCGGCCGCGCGCCGCCGCGCCGTGATGAAGATCTACATCACGCTCTATGGCGGCATTTCGCTCTATGCGGCCGGCGTGCTCGACCAGCCCAGCGAGAAGGCGCTGATTGCGGAACTCTCGGCCATGAACGCGGGAAAATGAACGCCGGGCAATGAACGCGCGGGGATGTGAACGCTATCCGCGCTTGATCCCGACCAATGCCGGTATCAAGTTGACCATGCATGCGTTCGAGGCTTCGCCCCATGCTCCGGCTTGTCGCCATTTGCCTGCTCGGCATGACCGATCGGAATCAGCGACGCCGACGCCGGGCGGCGGCGCCAGATCGATGCGACGCCGTTTTCGCATGCGCCGTGCAGCGTGCTGGACGGCCGGCCCTGCACGCCGACCTTCTGCAGCGTGTTCAACCACGGCCCCTGCATTCCCGAGATCTTTCATCCCCTCGGCCAGGACCTGCAACTGACGATCGAAACCGTGCCGGCGCAGGACCAGGCCGCGAAATACCAGAAGCCGGACCACGACCTCGATACGATCGGCGATCTCTTTGCGGCGCTGCGGTCGTGCTGGACCCCGCCGGCGGCCGAAACCGCGCGCCAGGGCATGCAGATGTCGGTCCGCTTCGCCTTCAAGCGCTCCGGCGAGATCATTGCCGCACCCCGGCTGACCTTTTCCACCGCCGGCGTTCCGGCCGATACCCGTAGCCTCTATCTGAAGGCCATCAACGCCTCGCTCGACGCCTGCGTGCCCCTGAAGTTCACCGGCGGGCTCGGCGGCGCACTGGCCGGCCGGCCGATCGCGATCCGCTATGTCGATAATCGCGATCTGGGCAAACAGGCCGAGAAGCCGTGAGCCGCAGGCGACGCGGCGCATTGCGCTCCAAGCCCCTTAAATGATACGCGAGTGAGCATCGGCCAAGCCGCACAGGGGAGCGAGACCATGGGACTGCTGGTGATGATTCTCGGCCTGGTCCTGTTCCTCGGCGTCCATACGCTGACCACGCAGCGCGAAATGCGCGCCGGTGTCGTCGCCTCATTGGGCGAGGGCGGCTACAAGATCGCCTATACGATAGCCTCGGTCGTGGGCCTGGCGCTGGTTACCTGGGGCTTTGCCAATTATCGCGCGACCGGGTGGATCGACGTCTGGAACCCACCGACGGCGTTCAGGCACATCACCGTGGCGCTGATGCTGCCCGCGATTATCCTGGTGGTGGCGTCCTATATCCGCGGGCGGATCTACACCACGCTGAAGCATCCGATGCTGGCCG
Source organism: uncultured Alphaproteobacteria bacterium (assembly GCA_963802535.1). Classification (GTDB taxonomy): domain Bacteria; phylum Pseudomonadota; class Alphaproteobacteria; order Rhizobiales; family Xanthobacteraceae; genus Bradyrhizobium. The sequence continues at coordinate 185,838 of CAWDJI010000009.1, forward strand.
GCCTCAAGCTGTGGGCGGTCGCGCATCTGCTGGCCAATGGCGATCTCGGCTCGATCATCCTGTTCGGCTCGTTCCTGGCATGGGCGGTGTTCGACCGCATCTCGCTGAAACGCCGCGCTGACGCCGGCGGGCCGCCGATCCCGGTCGGCGGGCCCGGCAATGATCTGATCGCGATTGCGGTCGGGGTCGTTGCCTATCTGGCGCTGGCGTTCGCGTTCCACCCGGTGGTGATCGGCGTGCCCGTGATCGGAGTCTCAGCGTTGGATTGGTCGCAGCATTCGATTCCGGCGATGCGGCTCGAGGCGCGCTTCGGCGATCGCCTGGTGCCGGCGTTCTGCGAACGGCCCGGCAATATCTGGGCGATGATTGCGGAAGCCGCCGCGCAAAAGCCCGACGGCGAGGCGCTGGTTTGCGGCGCAGCGGCGGATGAATTGGCGCGAGGTGACGGAGCAATCGGCGCGGATCGCGGCCGGATTTGCGCGAGCTGGGCCTGTCGCCCGGCGATCGTGTCGCGGTGCTGCTCGGCAACCGCATCGAATTCGCGCTGACGATGTTTGCAGCGGCCATGCCGGCCTGGTGACGGTGCTGCTCTCGACCCGCCAGCAAAAGCCCGAGATCGCCTATGTGCTGACCGATTGCGGCGCAAAGCTCCTGATCCATGAGGCGACGCACGCCGACCGCATTCCCGATGCGCGCGACGTGCCTGATTTGAAGCATCGGATTTCCGTCGATGATGCTGCAACGCGCAATTTGCGGCGCTGCTCGATCATGCGCCCGCAGCGCCCGCCGAGATCGGCGAAGAGGACACCGCGATGATCCTCTATACGTCCGGCACCACGGGCAAACCGAAGGGCGCGATGCTGGCGCATTGCAACGTGATCCATTCGGCGATGGTCTTCGTCTCGAGCATGCAGTTGCACGCAGGCGATCGTTCGATCGCGGCGGTGCCGCTCGGGCATGTCACCGGCGTGGTCGCCAATATCATGACCATGGTTCGCTGCGCGGGCACGCTGATCATCATGCCGGAGTTCAAGGCCGCGGACTATCTGAAGCTCGCCGCGCGCGAGCGCGTCACCTACACCGTGATGGTGCCGGCGATGTACAATCTCTGCCTGCTGCAGCCGGATTTCGACAGTTATGATTTGTCGAGCTGGCGGATCGGCGGCTTTGGCGGCGCGCCGATGCCGATTGCGACGATCGAGCGGCTGGGCGCAAAAATTCCCGGCCTCAAGCTGATGAATTGCTATGGAGCGACCGAGACCACGTCGCCGTCCACCATCATGCCCGGCGAGTTGACCGCAAAGCACATCGACAGCGTCGGATTGCCGTGTCCGGGCGCGCAGATCATCGCGGTCGATGCCGCGGGCCATGAATTGCCGCGCGGCGAGATCGGCGAAATCTGGATTCACGGCGCGTCCGTCATCAAGGGTTACTGGAACAATCCGAAGGCGACGGCAGAGAGCTTTACCGCCGGCTTCTGGCATTCCGGCGATCTCGGCTCGATCGATGCGGAAAATTTCGTCCGCGTGTTCGATCGCCAGAAGGACATGATCAACCGCGGCGGCCTGAAGATCTATTCCGCCGAGGTCGAGTCGGTGCTGTCGGGTCATCCCGCGGTGCTGGAGAGCGCGATCATCGCCAAACCCTGCCCGGTGCTGGGCGAGCGCGTGCATGCCGTCGTGGTGGTCAGAGACGAGGTCGGCGTTGCTGACTTGCGCGCCTGGTGCGCCGAGCGGCTGTCGGACTACAAGGTGCCGGAAACCATCGACTTGACGGCCGAGCCGTTGCCGCGCAATGCCAATGGCAAGGTGCTGAAACGGCAGCTGCGCGAAGCGCGGGCGGCGAGTTAAAATCCAGTCGGTAGCTTCAGCCAGATTGAATGGAATGCGGCTTGCTCTGTGTCCGGCTCGACTCTGCGGAGAAATGAAAAAGGGGCCGATCGGCTATTTACTGTCGTCCTCCCGCCAAAGCGTCCAGATCCAGCCGACGAAGGTCGCTACCAGAAGGGGATAGGCATAGGTCGGTAGCGGCGCTGAAGTCGGCAGAAGTTGCTCACCCCAAAAGATTCTCGCCGAGGTCAGAATAAACAGGCCCGCGCTTACGATACCGAGAATCCGGATCGGTACAGCGAACAGCTTCGGAATGCTGATAAGGAGAAGCGCCGTCCCCCAAAGCGCGGTGCCGCCAGCAAATGCAGTGATACTACCTGGAAGACCCGCCGCCGGGGCCGAAAGCAAGATCAAGCCTTCTCCGATCGCAAAAACAAGGAAACCCCCGGCCACAACGTCATTTCCGGTTCGAAAGTATTTCATGGCCAGCAATGGTGCGGCCATCACAAGCCCGGCGCCGTCGATCGCCCATAGTATCGCCTGCACGTTCTGTTGCGTAGCCATGGCTCCCGCCATGCCCAACGCGCCACCAAGCGCAAGGCCGACAGCCGCAATGACATTGATCTTGCTTTGCATGTTCCCTCCGATCCAGCAAAGCTAAGTTGCTAACGATGCGAGGGCAAGGTGCTGAAGCGGCAGCTGCGCGAGGTGAGGGCGGGAAACTAAAGTGGGATGATTAACGCAGTCGTCATCCTGAGGTGCGAGCGGGAGCGAGCCTCGAAGGATGGGCCACGGGCGCTTCTCATCCTTCGAGGCGCGCAAGAGCGCGCACCT
>CAWDJI010000010.1:0-23614 GCA_963802535.1 uncultured Alphaproteobacteria bacterium
AGTCCCGACGATGCCGCGGTCTTCAATGAAGCCGTGGCCGGCCTGCGCCACGCGTCGCCGGCCCATGGCGGGGCGACGCGGCAGGCGTCGGTTCATGCCGGCCTCGAAGCGCTCGCAGGCGAAAAGCCCGACATCGTTCTGATTCACGACGCTGCGCGCCCGTTCGTGACTGCGGCGGTGATTTCGCGCGCGATCGAGGCTGCCGGCCGCACCGGCGCTGCGGTGCCGGCAATCGCGGTGACCGATACGATCAAACAGGTCGGCAACAGCGGCGATGTCGAGGCCACGCCCGACCGCGCGCGGCTGCGGATCGCGCAAACGCCGCAGGCTTTTCGTTTTGACGTGATACTCGAAGCCCATCGCCGCGCCGCGCGTGATGGCCGCAGCGATTTCACCGATGATGCAGCCCTCGCCGAATGGGCGGGATTGACGGTAGCGACCTTTGAAGGCGATCCTGCCAACATGAAACTGACCACGCCCGAAGATTTCATTCGCGAGGAAGCCCGCCTTGGCGCCATGCTCGGCGACATCAGGACCGGCACCGGCTACGACGTACACGCCTTCGGCGATGGCGACCATCTGATGATCTGCGGCGTCCGCGTGCCACACACCAAAGGCTTTCTCGCCCATTCCGACGGCGATGTCGGCCTGCACGCCATGGTCGACGCCATTCTCGGCGCGCTGGCCGACGGCGATATCGGCTCGCACTTTCCGCCCAGCGATCCCAAGTGGAAGGGTGCTGCCTCCGACCGCTTCCTGAAATATGCCGTCGATCGCGTCACTGCGCGCGGCGGCCGCATTGCCAATCTCGAGGTCACGATGATCTGCGAGCGCCCCAAAATTGGGCCGCTGCGCGACACCATGCGCGCGCGTATTGCCGAGATCACCGGGATCGATATCTCGCGTATCGCCGTCAAGGCGACCACCAGCGAACGGCTCGGCTTTACCGGCCGCGAGGAAGGCATCGCCGCGACCGCGAGCGCCACCATCCGCCTGCCCTGGAGCACCTAGCATGAGCGGCAGCGACGCCCGCGCCCTCTCCCGCTCGCTGCTCGATTTGTGCCGGATGCGCAAGCTGACGATTGCGACTGCGGAATCCTGCACGGGTGGTCTGGTCGCTGGCGCGCTCACGGATATTCCCGGATCCTCAGATGTCATCGACCGCGGGTTTGTCACTTATTCCAACGACGCCAAGCGCGCGATGCTCGGGGTCAAGGCAACCACGCTGGCGACCTTCGGCGCCGTCAGCAAGGAAACCGCGACCGCGATGGCGATCGGCGCGCTGGAAAAGGCCGGCGTCGATCTTGCGGTATCCATCACCGGCATAGCCGGCCCCGGCGGCGCCACGCCGGGCAAGCCGGTCGGCCTGGTGCATTTTGCGGTCGCCGCGCGCGACGGCCGGATCCTGCACCGCGAATGCCGCTTCGGCGCCATCGGCCGCACCACGGTGCGCCAGCGCTCCGTCGTCGAGGCGCTACGCATGCTGATGGAATTGGCGCGCGGGCCGCAGGCCTCCGCCAAACCGCGCCGCGAAGCCGCGAGCCGCTTGCGCCCACGGGTCGCGCGCATGACCCGCGGCAGCGCCGTCAAACGGCGGCGGCCGCGGACGTAAATCAAACTTTCGCTGCCGCCAGCGCCTTGGCGCGGGTTTCGCTGAGCGAAGCTGCCGGCGTCAGCGCCTCCGGACTGATCGTGAGTTCGATGATCGACGGCAGCCGCGAGGCCACAGCTTCATCGAAGGCGGCGGCAAAATCCTCGGTGCGATCGACGCTAGCGCCAAACCCGCCACATGCGCGCGCAAGTGCTGCAAAATCAGGATTGGCGAGATCCGTGCCGGACACCCGGCCAGGATAGGTCCGCTCCTGATGCATGCGGATGGTTCCATACATGCCGTTGTTGGCGACGATCACGATCAGCGGCAGCCGGTTTTCCACCGCCGTCATGAACTCCATGCCGGTCATCTGGAAGCAGCCGTCGCCGGCGAAGGCGATTACCATGCGGTTCGGGTGATGAAGTTTTGCGGCAACTGCCGCAGGCAAGCCATAGCCCATCGACCCTGATGTTGGCGCCAGTTCGGTGCGGAATTGCCGGTAGCGCCAGAAGCGATGAACCCAGACGGCATAATTGCCGGCGCCGTTACAGATGATCGTATCCTCCGGCGCCCGTTCGCTCAGGTCGCGGACGATCCGCGAAAGCTGGACATTACCGGGTGACGTGGTCGGCTCGGCAAAGGCGAGATAGGTCGAATGCGCCGCTTTGAGTTCGTCGCCGCGTGGTGCATGCTTCGGCGGCAGTTTGCTGATCGCAGCTGCGAACGCCGCGCTGCCGGAGATGATGCCGAGTGTCGGCGCATAGACCCTGCCGATCTCCTCGGGGTCCGGATAGATATGGACCAGCGGCTGCTTCGGCTGCGGAATCTCGAACAGGCTGTAACCCGCCGTCGTGATCTCGCCGAGTCGGGCGCCGAGCGCGATGATCAGATCGCTGTCGCGGATCCGCTCGGCAAATTTTGGCGCGATGCCGATGCCGACATGGCCGGCATAGGCGGGATGCAGATTGTCGAAATAATCCTGGCATCGGAATGAGGCGCTGATCGGCACTTCATGCGCGGCCGCGAAGGCTTCGAGGTCGCGGCGCGCCTTATCGCTCCAGCCGCCACCGCCGACGATCAGAAGCGGTTTCCGCGCCGCGGTCAGCAACTCGTGAAACTGGCGCAGGCTTTCCTCGCCCGGTGCAACGGTCTGCGGCTTGTAAGGTGGCGCATCGGCAACGTCAGACACGTCGGTCAGCATGTCCTCGGGCAGCGCCAGCACGACCGGGCCCGGACGGCCCGAGGTCGCGGTATAAAACGCCCGCGAGATGAACTCGGGAATTCGCCTGGCGTCGTCGATCTGCGCCACCCATTTCGTCATCGGCCCGAACATCTGCCGATAGTCGATTTCCTGAAATGCTTCGCGCTCCATCATGTCGCGCCCGACCTGGCCAAGCAGCAGGATCAGCGGCGTCGAATCCTGAAACGCGACATGCACGCCCGACGAAGCGTTCGTGGCGCCGGGGCCGCGGGTCGCAAAGGCGATGCCGGGCTGCCCCGTCAGCTTGCCATAGGCGTCCGCCATCATGGTGGCGCCGCCTTCCTGCCGGGCGTTGACGAAGCGGACGCGCTGGTTCTGGTGCATGCCGTCGAGGGCGGCCAGGAAGCTTTCGCCGGGCACCCCGAACACGGTATCGGCGCCGTGCAGGGCCAGTTGATCGATGAGAATATGCCCGCCGGTTCGATTATGCGCTCTGCTGTCCATCGCCTCGTCCTTCCGTTCCGTAATCACGGACTTCGTTGTCATTCAAACCTGGCTCTGCCTACGCCTTACCATACACCGCATCCGCCCGCTTTTCGAAGGCGGCGGCAAAGCGCTGGAAAGCCGTGTCGAACATCGTGCCCATCAGCATCGCCAGCATCCGGCTCCTGAATTCGTAGGCGAGGAAAAATCCGACATCGCAGTCGGTTTCGGATCTGGCCTCGAAGGTCCAGCGGTTTTCCAGATTGCTGAACGGCCCCTTCAGATACTCAACCATGATCTTCAAATTCGCCCGATCGAGCGTCACCCGGCTGGTGAAGGATTCCCGCACCAGCTTGAACGACACCGTCATGTCGGCGACGATAATCTCGGTGCCGTCGGGTTGCGGCGAGCGCTGACGAATCTTCAGCGCCTGGCACAGCGGCACGAATTCCGGATAGCGCTCGACGTCGGCGACCAGATCGAACATCTGCTGGGCGGTGTGACGAACCCGCCGCTTGCTGGAAAATCGCGGCATCAGTGCATGCGCTCGGCACCTGACGGTGCGAGCTTCCCAAGATATTGATCGGCCTGCGTCCGTTCGGTGAAGGTGACGAAGATCTGGTCCGGCCGCAGCCCTTCGAAATATTCCAGCAGTTTCGGCCGCTGTACCCGGCGAAAGGCCCAGACATAACGGATGAATTCAAGATCGATCCTCTCCGGGCACCCCGGGGCCATTTCCGGCCGCACGCGACCGTAGCTGGTAGCGATCCGGGTCAGGATGCCGGTCATACAGGTTCGCCGCGGCAGATCGAACCAGAAAACGGCATCAGCCGTGCTGCGCCGCAACTCACCGGCGCCGATCGACGTGTAATTGCCGTCGATGATCCAGCGTGGCTGATGGGCCGCTTCGGTGACGCGGGCATCGAACTCGGTGTGGTCAGAATCGACCCAGCCTGGCTTCCAGTACAGCGCGTCCAGCGACACCATCGGAATGCCCGTGATCGCGGACAGCCGCCGCCCGAATGTCGACTTGCCGGATCCGGACGATCCCATGACCAGAATCCGCTGCATGATCCGCGCCCGGAAATCAGCGTGCCAGCGCCGCGCGGGCCGCTTGCAGCTTGGCGAAATCGTCGCCGGCATGGTGCGAGGAGCGGGTCAGCGGGCTCGCCGACACCATCAGGAAACCCTTGGTGTAGGCGACCTTCTCATAGCCCGCGAATTCATCCGGGGTGACGTAGCGCATCACGGCATGGTGCTTGCGGGTCGGCTGGAGGTATTGCCCGATGGTGAGGAAATCGACATCCGCCGAGCGCAGATCGTCCATCACCTGAAGCACCTCGTGGCGTTCCTCGCCGAGGCCAACCATGATGCCGGATTTGGTGAAAATGGTCGGGTCTATTTCCTTGACCCGCTGCAACAGTCGGATCGAATGGAAATAGCGCGCGCCCGGCCGCACGGTGAGATAACGCGACGGCACGGTTTCCAGATTGTGGTTGAAGACGTCGGGCTTGGCGGCAGCGACCTTTTCCAAAGCGCCTTCCTTGCGCAGGAAATCCGGCGTCAGGATTTCGATGGTCGTGGTCGAGCAGCGGGCGCGGATAGCGCGAATGGTCTGCGCGAAATGTTCCGCACCGCCATCGGCGAGATCGTCGCGATCGACCGAGGTGACGACGATATGGGCAAGCCCGAGCTTGAAGGTCGCTTCAGCGACATGTTCCGGCTCCAACGCATCGAGCGCGCCGGGCATGCCGGTCTTGACGTTGCAGAACGCGCAGGCCCGGGTGCAGGTGTCCCCCATGATCATGAAGGTGGCGTGCTTCTTGTCCCAGCACTCGCCGATATTTGGGCAGCCGGCCTCCTCGCAGACGGTGACGAGGCCGTTTTCCTTGACGATTTTGCGGGTGTCGGCATAGCCGCGCGTGTTCGGCGCCCGTACCCGGATCCAGTCCGGTTTCGGCGGCGACAGCGCATCGGGCCGATTCACCTTTTCGGGGTGGCGCGGGCGTACCTGGTTGGATGAAACGGTATCGACGAGTACGACCATGTTTAGCCCGAAAAATGCTGGAAGCCTTAGCTAGTCCGTGTTGCCGATCCCTGCAACCCGGCGCCACAACCCAGGTTGCAGAAGTCTGCAACCGGCTCGCCGAACCTAGCAGAAACATGCAAGATATTGCGACCTTTCCTCGCTGTTCCCGCTGATTCTCACCTCAAAATGGTTCAAAATCCGAAGCCGGCCGAAGCAACCGCCCCTCGCCTCGGCAAGCCGCTAAAACGCGCGTTTTTTGCCCGCAGCGTCCATGAGGTCGCGCCCGACCTGATCGGGGCGACGCTTCTGGTCGATGGCGTCGGCGGTATCATTGTCGAGGTCGAGGCCTATCATCACTCGGAGCCCTCAGCGCATTCGTTCAACGGGCCGACGCCGCGCAATCTGGTGATGTTCGGCCCGCCCGGCTTTTCGTATGTCTATCGTTCCTACGGTATCCATTGGTGCGTGAACTTCGTTTGCGAAAACGAAGGCTCGGCCAGCGCCGTGCTGATCCGCGCGCTCGCGCCGACCCATGGCATTCCCGCGATGCGTCGCCGCCGCGGCCTGCACGACGAGCGCGCGCTGTGTTCGGGGCCCGGCAAATTATGCGAGGCGCTCGGGATCACGATCAAGCACAGCGAACTCCCTCTCGATCAACCGCCCTACGCGCTGCATGCGCGACTCAAAAAATCTGACATCGTCACCGGCGTGCGGATCGGCATCACCAAGGCGGCCGATCTGCCATGGCGCTACGGGCTGAAGGGATCGCGGTTTGTGAGCAAGCGGTTTTGATGGTGTGGACTGTATGTTCCGTCATCCTGAGGTGCGCGCTCTTGCGCGCCTCGAAGGACGACGGCCCGGCTGTGGCCGATTCATCCTTCGAGGCTCGCTACGCTCGCTCTCAGGATGACGGAGCCGCGACGATGGCCGTGCTCAGATCGCGCGGCCTGGTTTCTTGCCCGGCGCGCTGGACGCCGGCATCAACTCACCAACAAGCTCCATCAGAACATCGCGGACGGCCTGCGCGGGTTCCGACAGCGGCAGATGGTCGGATTGGCACAGCGCCAGTGGCGCCTCGATCACGGGATCGACGATGCGGCACAGCCACGCGTCGCAGGAAGCAACGATCTGCCGCGCCATCGATTCCGGCAGGATCGTGGCCCCGAACCCTTCGGCGATGACGGCGGTGAGCGTCCCGGCCGACTCCACTTCCGCCACCACGCGCGGAACGATGCCGGCGCCCGCAAATGCCTCGTCGACCATCCGTCGCACCACATTGTAGGGACGCGCCAGAAACAGGTCGATCTCGCCCAGCACACGCAGCGCCACTTCATCCGGCGGCGCCGGTATCGCGCTCGGCCCTACCACGAACAGCGCTTCCTTCAGCAGGGGCGTGAACGACAGGCCATGCACGGACGTCTTGCCGCCATAGAGAACCGCAAGATCCATCCGCCCGTTCATGATGAGCTCGGACAATGTGCTGCCGTAGGTCTCGTTGAGATAGAGCAGGATGCCGGGATGGCGCGCCCGCACTGTCCGCAGCAACGGCAACGCCAGCAGGGCTGCGGCCGTCCCCGGCGCAAGACCGACCGCCACCGCACCCGACAGACTTTTGCCCGCGGCAATCATGTCGACGCGGGCTTGTTCGCATTGTCGCAAGATGATCTGGGCATGCCGGTAGAGCGCTCGGCCGGCCTCGGTCGGCGTGACGCCGCGCTTTGTCCGCACCAGCAATTGTTGCCGGACTTCGCCTTCCAGGGTCGCGATCTGCTGGCTCAACGCGGGCTGCGCGACATGCAGGATATCGGCCGCCTGGGTGAGGCTGCCGATGTCGACGATCTTCACGAAATACTGCAAGCGCCGAAGATTCATGCCAGAGCCTCCCGGACCATGCCCGGTGACGCCTGGCCGGAACCAGGCGCTGCGCCCGGGCGCTATCCATAAGTGTTACCTATATAAGGCAGAGCCGATGCATCTTGGCCATAGGGACGCCGAGCCTGCGAAGCGAGCCTGCCCGCCATGCTTCTCACAGCGCGTGATGGCGCACGGCCTTGACGCGGTTGCCATCGAGGGCGCGCAGGAACGCCGGTTGGCGCTGAACGTGTGCCGTGCCGGGTCAATTCGGCACAGATACTGGCCTCCAGGACAATTGCCCCGCGCCCTGTGGAAGCGTTCAATTCAAGGGTGGCGGTCTCGTCTGGAGACGACCTGGGGTGTTGGGAGGGGCAGTGATGAAAGCCGATGCCAGCCAGCCGTCGATCACGACTGGGCTGCCGGCCTCGTATTCAGAGGCTGTGTTCGATCCGCAGCAGCCAACGTTGCAACTGATCTACGACACCGCGCCGATCGGGCTGGCCTTCCTCTCCCCCGACTGCCGCTACCTCCAGATCAACCAGCGCCTCACCGACATCTGCGGCATCTCCGTCGAGGACCACCTCGGGCGTTATGTGCGCGACTGCGTGCCGGCGCTGGCGGACGCGGTCGAAGGTATCGTGGCCTCGATCATGCGGACCGGCGATCCCGTCACCGGCATCGAGGTGGCCGGCCAGCGCGCCGACCAGAGCGACGAGCGCTTCTGGGTCACCTACTGGCATCCGCATCGCAATCACAATGGCGAGATCGTCGGCGTCAATGTTGCTGCGGAAGAGATCACTGAACGCAAGCGCGCCGAGGCCGCACTCCAGGCCAGCGAACGCCAATTTCACACGCTAGCGGATTCCATCCCGCAACTGGTCTGGATGGCGGATGCGCGCGGCACGATCTACTGGTTCAACAATCATTGGTACGAATACACGGGCAGGCCCTTCGGCGAAGTCAACGCGCATGGCTGGCACGCGGTTCTAGGTGAGCGCTGGATCCAGGCGATCGAAAGCGGAGCCGCTTTCGAGGCGGAGTTGTCGCTGCTGGGACAGGACGGTATCCATCGCCCGTTCCTGACGCGCGTGGTGCCGCTGCGCGATGCCACCGATGCGGTCTATGGCTGGATCGGAACCCACATCGACATCAGTGAACGCAAGCGCAGCGAGCGCGAGCTTCGAAGCGCCAAGGACGCAGCCGAGGCGGCGCTGCGCAACCTCCGCGAGACGCAGAATTCGCTGATCGAGGCCGAAAAGCTTGCGGCCCTCGGCCGCCTGGTCGCAGGCGTCGCGCACGAGATCAACAACCCGCTCGGAACCGCACTGACGGTCGCCTCCACGATGGAGCAGAAGAGCAAATTGTTCGCTTTGCAGGCGACCCTGGGGACGCTGAAGCGCTCGAGCCTGAATGAATATGTCGAGGCGGTGCGTGACGGCTCCAGCCAGTTGCTGGAGAGCCTGAACCGGGCGGCCGGGCTGATCCTGTCATTCAAGCAGGTGGCCTCGGACCGCAATAATTCCGACCTGCGCAGCTTCGACCTCGGCGAGTTGATCCAACAGGTCGCGGTCGGCCTGCGGCCGGCGCTGCCGAAGAACGGCGCGGCGCTGAACGTCACGTGCCAAGCCAATCTCGCAATGAGCAGCTATCCGGGATCGGTCGGCCAGGTGCTTACCAATCTGTTCCTCAATGCCATCGCCCATGCCTATCCCGACAACGAGGCGGGAACCATTACCATCAAGGCGGCCGGCGCCGGCGCCGACAATGTCGAGATCGTATTCGCCGATGATGGCCGCGGCATGAGTCCGGATGTGCGGCGTCAGGCATTCGATCCGTTTTTCACAACCAGGCGGCATCTGGGATGTACGGGACTTGGGCTGCACATCGTCTACAGCGTGGTGACGGATCGCCTCGGCGGCCGCCTTCGCCTCGATAGCGAATCCGGGAAAGGAACGCAGGTCACGATCCTGCTTCCACGACGGGCGCCGGACGGGAAGTGAAGCACGTGCCCACTGTGATCACGGCGCGTAGTGGCACACCGCCTCGACGCGGGTGCTTTCCTGCGCGCTACCCAGGCTGAGATCCGGCGTTTGCGGTGTCCACGGGCTGCATGATCAGCACCGACGGAACCGCGACGGGGTCATAGAGCCGGAGATAAAAATACCCGATACCGGCAAGTCCTATCATCAGGTTCGGCGTTTCGCCGCCGCCCGGCACCCCGCACGGCCATGGCAGATCCTTGCGGCGAAACGCTTCGATGCCCTGGCGTCCGACGTCCTCGGCGGCGGCGCGCGCGGTTTCGTCGTTGAACGCCTGCCCGGCATAGATCAACAGTTCCGCATTGCCGGCGCGGCCATGGCATAGCGTGAAATCGATCTGCGCGCCGAGGCTCGCATGCTTCAGCATTCGTAACGTGCTGCGCATGGCCGCCTCGGCCTCCTCGCGCCGCATTTCGCCGCCCGTCAATTCAAAGGCGCGGATACGCGACAGCCCGATGCCCGGCGCGCCGTGGCACCAGGCCACCATGCCGCGGGCCGGTCCGGCGCCCGGCGCAGGCTTCGACATCGCACGAAAGTCCGGCCAGTTGTCCTGCTCCTTGTCGAACCAGTGCCGCTCATAGGCGAAAGCATGATCGGCGGCGTCGCGAAAATGTGCCTGCCCGGTTGCGGCTGATAATTCGAGCAGCGCCCAGGCAATTCCAGCCGCGCCATGCGAAAAGCCGGTCAGGTCGCGTTCGGCCTGCCCCGGCACCGTGTCCCACGACCACCCGGCCTCGCTTTTGCGCACCACACCCAGAAGCCGCTCGCCGAGGCACTCGGCGAGCGTGACGAGATCGTTGCGCCCGGTCCGGCGTTGCAGGCCGATCAGGATCGGGATTGCACCGGCGGTGCCGCTGAGAACGTCGAGACCGCTCCCGGCATCGACATTGGTGGCCGCCTCGACGGCCATGGCGCAAGCCCGCTCGGTCAGTGTCCCCTCACCGAAGGCTTCGCCCGCCACAGCCATTGCATGCGCGATGCCGGTCCAGCCGGTGTAGGCGCCGACGCGTTGCGCGGGCGCAAGATCGCCAGCATGCGACATCGCCTGCGCCAGCGCGCCTTCCGCCGTGATGCGGAACAGCGGTTCGCCGGTCCACCGGTGCAGCGTGGTGAGAAACAGCGCGATGCCGCTGGTGCCGCCGTAGAGATCAGGTCCGAGCGCGCGATGAACCACGCTCCAGGTACCGCCGACGGCCTCCAGCGAGTCGCCGAGCCAGTTGCAGCGATCGCCAGCCCACAGCGCATCGCGGCACAGCCGCCGGCCGAGAAAGCCCGCAGCCTCCAGGAACGCTTCATCGCCTCGTGTGCTCATGCGGCGCGGCTTTCCTCGAACGGATATTGATCACGCGAACCGGCGTTGAGCCAGGGCCGGTCGAGCGACAGGCCCGCGGCTTCGAATGAGCGTTCGATTTCTAACAGCCGCGCCTCGGCGGAGCTGCCGCCCTGTTCCTGCGCGCGGCAAACGGCCTCCGCCAGCAGACGGCAGCGGTTCATGCCGAAACTCTCGCCTGTCCTTGGGTCTTCGGCGAGAGCGAGACCGGAGGCGAGATGTTTCGAAAACAGCGGCGTGTGCGGTTTGAGCTGCGCGCGGATCGCGCTGACCATGTCGGGCAGGATCGCGGCGGCGATGCGGTAGTGCCGCTTGGCGATATAGAGGACCGCCGCATCCGAGCGATCGAACAGGTCAGGCATTTCCAGGCATTTGAAGCGGAACGGAATCGCGAAGCGGTTGAACCTTTCCGTAATAATGCCGAGCAGCGACGGTGCGCCCTCCACCGTCACGTTCCAGTAGAGTCCGCAGGATTCCAAAATCTTCCTGCTGATCGGCAAGCGCCTCGCCGAACGCGAAATAGAATCCAGGCTGGCTGGTGCGCGACTCGCGTGGTGCAAACAGGCTGATGCCGCCGCCGGCTGCGATCTGCACGCCGGGCGGACCGTGACCGTGGAACTCGCCCGGCCAGACTGTCCGCGTCATCGATCCCTTGACCGCGACGATCTGGCCGTTCGGCAAGGTCTGCATCAACTGCCAGCCGGCACTCCAATGGTCCTGGCTGGTGTTGGCGGCCGAGAGCGCCTGGATCAATTCTGAAGCCTGCAGCCCCTCACCCGGAGGCGCCGTGTCGGGCAGCGCGGCCGGGACGCCGGCGAAATGGCGGCAGTAGCAATAGCCGTAGAAGAGCTGCTGCAGCGCCGCCACGCGCGGATTTCCTGAGGGTCCGAGGCCGGAATCCGTAGCCGGCGCCGCGTAAGACGACGAGCGGCCGGCGAACGTCACGTCACCTGCGGCGGAAAATGTCACCGCGTTCACAATCGCCGTCAGTTGCGTTTTCAAATCCGGCTGCATGCGGTCGCTCGCTCTCATAATCCCAGGAGCTGTGTGGCGGCTTTCTTCGGTTCCTTGAGGATATTGAAACTGACCTGGAGCAATCCAAGCGCGCTCGGCAGGATCTGCGGCGAATATTGCATCGATTCATAGGCGGTCTGGATCATGCGCGCCGCGCCGTATTTGACGCTGCGCACCAGCAGGGTTTCGGCCGCGGCGCGTTCGAGCTCCAGCGTTCCGATATAGGCCTGCCAGAACGCGCGGATCGACGGCTGCATCTTCTCGATCGGATATTGCGCGGTGTCCTCGAGCTGCGCCGCCGGCAGGTCGGCGCCGAAGCGCATCGAGAACACCCAGAACGAAATGTAGGCCTGCAACACCGCGCCGATGTCCCACGAGGGATCGCCGATGTCGGAAAGCTCCCAGTCGACGAGCTTGGTTCCGAGCTTGCCGTCCCGCGACGCCAGGGGATAGATGACGCAGTTTTCCCATTTGACGTCGCCATGCATCAGCCGCTCCACGCGCCAGTCGGCGCGCATTTCGTCGAGCGTGCGCTGGAAATCCGGATAGCTCTGCACGATCTGCAGCAGTTTTGTGCTGCCGCCACTCAGCGCGCCGAACATGTCGGGGCCCTGATGGCTGGACAGCGCCCAGGGCCGCTGCCGGCGAAAGCCTGCCGCCTCGGGGCGCCCTTCCAGGGATGGCATCGGCTCGCGATGCAACCGGCCGAACTGGGTGCCGACCAGCCGCGCCGCCTCCGGTGGAAAGCCGTTGAGGCGGCGATGGTAATCCATCATGGATTCAGCATCGGCCAACAACTCGGTCACCAGCACGTGACGATATTTGTCGTAGAGAAAGTCGCGCGGCACCAGTTCGGCAAGCGTCGAAAATTCGGGCATCTCGCGTGCCAGCCGGTAGCAGGCCGCCTCGGCGCCGAGGGTCGCGACGGTCTGGGCATCCCAAAGCTGGATCTGCTTGACGAAGTAACCCTGCTGGCCGCGCCGCATGACCTTGAAATTGCGATTGCGCCGGGTCGCGTCGATCACCATCAGCTCGCCGTCGACGACCGCATCAAGCGTCAGCAGTCCCTGCTCGAGCAGATAGTGGACGACGTTGCTCCGGAACAGGATCATGCCGGGTAACGCGTGTCGCGAGGCATGTTACGCACGTCTTTCACCCTTCGCCGCATCTCGCAAAAGCCGTTCGCGGGCGCCAGGCGCCCGCGATATCAGTTTTTCCCGGCACCGCACCGAAGGCGTCACATCGGGAGATGGCCGCCGCCGCCACAATGGAAGGTGTGGCAAAGGCCGCCAACCAGCACCGTCGGCGGGAGGTGGAAGTTGGCCCGCTGCTCGATCGGATTACCGGGATGGCAGGCCAGCGAATTGCAGGCGATCGACGGGCACGCGCCGAGCGTCGGGCAACCGAAATGCGCCGACACCATGCAGCCGGGACCCGCAACCGTTTGTGGCAGCCAGCAGGCCGGCGTATGCGTCGGGAACGGGAAGTTGCAGATGATGCCTTGCGAGATGTGGCAAGCCGGCGTCAGCGTCGCGAAACCGTGCTGCGCCAAACCTTGCTGCGCCGGGGCTTGCTGGACTTGGGCTTGCGGTGCCGCGGCCATCGCGGCGTGCTGTTGCGGCAACTCGACCGGACCGCCGGGGTGGCAGGCGAGCGTATTGCACGCAATCGACGGGCAGATGCCGAGCGATGGACAGCCGAAATGCGCCGACACCATGCAGCCGGGATCCGCAACCGTGTGCGGCAGACAGAACGGGATATGGGTCCGGAACGGCTGGTTGCAGATGATGCCTTGCGAGACGCAGAACACCTGGTGCGTCGGGCCGCAGCCGACCGACAAGGTGACCGGCATGTGGACGGCGCCGCCCACAGCCGCAGCTGCCGGAGCAGCCGCAGCCATCTGGCCGTGCATGACCGGGCCTCCCGCGCCGCCGCCGGGGTGACAGGCCAGCGAGTTGCAGACGATCGACTGGCACGCGATCGACGGACAGATGCCGAGCGATGGGCAGCCGAAATGTGCCGATACCATGCAGCCGGGATCGTTGATCGTGTGCGGGAGACAGACCGGCACGAACGTCTTTAGCGGCTGGTTGCAGATGATGCCGTGCGAGATGCAGAACGCCTGGTGCGTCACGCCACAGCCGACGAACAATGTAACGGGCATATGAGCCGCGCCGCCCACTCCCACGCCCGCGGCGGCCGCCGCTGCGCCGGCCATGTGATCCTGCACGATCGGGCCGTCGAGGAAGGCGCCTTTTGGCCGCTCGTTCGAGACCGGGCCATAGATCAACTGGGCGTCGCGCGCGATCCACATATGCACCGCGCCGAGTCCGTCGTCGGTTGCCGCGGCCTGCGTATGCAAGATGCCGTCATTCGGAACCTCGGCATAGCTGCTCAGATGCGGATCGAAATAGAGTCGGGTGTGGCCGTCTTCCGACGACGCTCCGACGAAGCCGGTCAGCATCAATGTCGCGGGTGGATTCTTCGGATCCTTGACAATTTTGGCGACGAAGTCGGCGCCGCCGGACGGCGATTTTGCTTCAGCCATAGGCATGACCCTCCCGGTGAGAAGTTGCTGCGTCTCACACTGCCGGATCGACGGTCGTGCGACGGAGCATCCGCATCGTTAACTGGGGCGGCTCGCGCGTGTCTCTCAGATAGGTCAAGTCTTGAACGGATCAGTCTTGAAACGGATCGTATTTACTTGAACGGGTCGCATCTAAGTGGGGCGGTTCTCAATCAAATTCGGCATTCACTTCGTACACAGACCGCAAGCGCGCCGCAGGTAATGGCAAAAAGCCTCTCACGTGCAATTGTAAATGTCAATTTGATCTACCTGTACGATTGTGGCACGGCTTCCCAAAAATGACATCGTTGCGACACCGCGGGCGGGTCGCGGCGACGCGCAAAGAAAGCCGGGAATTGCCATGACGATAAGGGTTTAAGGAGATGGCGCGGTCCGGCAGGCACGCTTCCGTCTGATGCTGGCGCCGTTGTGCGGCACATCGTCTCGCACCCATGCTCGCGACAAGTTGAACCAAACACAACCGAAGCGTGCTATCAGGTTTTCCGGTTTCGCGGCGAAGCGATCACAGCGCGTGATGGCACACCGCCTCGATGCGGTTGCCGTCGGGGTCGCGCAGGAATGCGGCATAGTAGGACGCGTGATAGTCGCGCAGCCCCGGCGCGCCGTCGTCGGTGCCGCCGGCGGCGATGCCGGCATCCCAGAACGCGTCGACCTGGGTCTGCCATCGCGCCTTGAAGCACCAGTGGCGGCCGAACGCGTCGTCGGGTTTTGCACCCTTGCGGATGGTGAGATAGACGCGATCCGGATAGGCCGGCCGCGCCCGCTCGCCATAGCCGAGCCAGTCTTCGCGGCGGCCGACCTTGACCACGCCGAGCGCCTTCATGATGGCGTCATAGAACCGCTCGGCGGCTGATATGTCGGATACGGTGATGGAGACGTGATCCAGCATCGAAATGAACTCCGCACTACTCGAAGTCCGTCATCCTGAGGTGCGCGCTCTTGCGCGCCTCGAAGGACGACGGCCCGTCTGTGGCCGATTCATCCTTCGAGGCTCGCTGCGCTCGCACCTCAGGATGACGGATCAAATAGCGTACCCTACGAAGCCTTCTTCAGCCGCTCCAGCGCTTCGAGAATCTTTTCTTCCGCGCCACGGCCGCCTCGCGCTTTTCTTTTTCTTCCTCGACGATCTCGTCGGGCGCATTGGCCACGAACTTCTCGTTGCCGAGCTTGGCGTCGACGCGCTTGATGTCGGCGTCGGCTTTTGCAATCTCCTTGTCGAGCCGGGCTTTTTCGGCCGCCAGATCGACCACGCCCTTGAGCGGCAGCGCCACGACTTCACCGCGCACCAGGAGCTGCACCGCGCCTTCCGGCGGCGCATCGGCAAAGGAAATCTCGCCGAGCCGCGCCATGCGCTTGACGACGTCGCTCCAGCGCTGTGCGCGTTCTTTTGTCTCGGCTGATGCGCCCGATAGCACCAGCGGTGTCAGCGTCGCCGGCGCAATGTTCATTTCCGCGCGCACCGAACGGATCGCGGTAACGAGGTCAACCACCCAGCCGATCTCGGCTTCGGCTGCGGGGTCGCTGAAATCGCCGGCATCGAGGGCGAGAATGACCGGCGGAATCAGCGGATCGTTCGGACCCGCCATCGCCATCGACGCCAACTGCTCGGCGGTTGCAACCGCCTTGCGCGGCCATTCCGCCAGCACCAGCAAGCCCTCGCGCTTGGCCGTCACCGCCCACAGTTCCTCGGTAATGAAGGGCATGAATGGATGCAGCAGTTTCAGGATTTCGTCGCGCGCCCAGGCCACCATCGCGCGGGTCTCGGTTTTCGCCGCGCCCTCCTCGCCCAGCAACAATGGTTTCGCCAGTTCGATGTACCAGTCGCAATAGACGTTCCAGACGAAGCGATAGATCGCGTTCGCCGCATCGTTGAAACGATAGGCCTCGATCGCTTCGGAGACCTCGCGGGTGGCGGCCGAGGTCTCGTGCGCGATCCAGCGGTTCAGGGTTTCCTTCGCGTTTGCCGGATCGAAACCATCAGGCATCACGCAGCCATTCATCTCGGCAAAGCGGCAGGAATTCCACAGCTTGGTTGCGAAATTACGATTGGTTTCAACAAGTTGCGGCGACAGCTTAATGTCGTGGCTATGCGCAGCCCCGCGCGCCAGTGCAAAGCGCAGCGCGTCGGCGCCGTAATCGTCGATGACGCCCAAGGGATCGATGACGTTGCCCTTCGACTTCGACATCTTGGCACCCTTCTCGTCGCGGACGAGGCGGTGGATGTAGACGGTCGAGAACGGCGCGTCCTTCTTGAAGTGGAGACCCATCATCATCATCCGGGCGACCCAGAAGAAGATGATGTCCCAGCCGGTCACCAGCACGTTGGTCGGGTAGTAGCGCGCCACTTCCGGCGTCGCATCGGGCCAGCCGAGCGTCGAGAACGGCCACAGCGCCGACGAGAACCAGGTGTCGAGCACGTCTTCATCACGGGTGATGAAGCCTTCGCGCTGTGACGGATCCTCCGCCATCGCGCGCCCCTGCTCTTCGGTGATGACTTCCTGCTCGACGTAGTAACCGAGCGCGTTGCCGACGGCTTCTTCCTCGGTCTCGGCGACGAACACCTTGCCGTCGGGCCCGTACCAGGCCGGGATCTGGTGACCCCACCAGAGCTGACGGGAAATGCACCAGGGCTGGATGTTTTCCATCCATTCGAAATAGGTCTTTTCCCAGTTCTTCGGCACGAAGGTGGTGGCGCCCGAGCGCACCGCCGCGATCGCGGGCTGCGCCATGGTCTTGGCGTCGACATACCACTGGTCGGTCAGATACGGCTCGATGACGGTGCCGGAGCGGTCGCCGTGCGGCACCGCATGCGTATTCGGCTCGATCTTTTCGAGGAAGCCGAACTCTTCCAGCCGCGCGACGATACGCTTGCGCGCGGCGAAGCGTTCCACCTGGTTGAACTCTTCGGCGAACTGCGAAGCGCCTTCGGGCAATCCGCGCAGATAATCCTCGTTGTCGACGAGGGACATGCATCCCTCCTGGTCGAACACGCTGATCTGCGGCAGGCCATGGCGCTTGCCGACTTCGAAGTCGTTGAAGTCGTGCGCCGGCGTGATCTTGACCGCGCCCGAGCCTTTTTCGGGATCGGCGTAGTCGTCGCCGACGATCGGAATGCGGCGGCCGACCAGCGGCAGGATGACGTGCTGGCCGATCAGATGCCCGAGCCGTTCATTGTCCGGATGCACGGCAACGGCCGTGTCGCCCAGCATCGTCTCGGGGCGCGTGGTCGCGACCACGATGAAGGTCGAGGCATCGTCGGGATTGAAGGTCTTGCCCTGGATCGGATAGCGCAGATACCACAGGCTGCCCTTGACCTCGACCTGCTGCACTTCGAGATCGGAGATCGCGGTCAGCAGCTTGGTGTCCCAGTTCACCAGCCGCTTGTCCTTGTAGATCAGGCCCTCGCGGTGCAGTTCGACGAAGACTTTGGCGACCGCACGCGACAGCCCCTCGTCCATCGTAAAACGCTCGCGCGACCAGTCGCAGGACGCGCCGAGCCGCTTCAACTGGTTGACGATGACGCCGCCGCTCTCGGCCTTCCACTGCCAGACGCGTTCGAGGAATTTTGCCCGGCCCATGTCGCGGCGGCCCGGCTCCTGGCGCTCCATCAACTGCCGCTCGACCACCATCTGGGTGGCGATGCCGGCGTGATCGGTGCCGGGCTGCCACAGCACGTCGCGGCCGCGCATCCGCTCGAAGCGGCACAGGATGTCCTGCAGCGTGTTGTTGAGCGCGTGGCCCATGTGCAGCGAACCGGTCACGTTCGGCGGCGGGATCACGATGGTGAAGGGCTCGGCATCCATCCGTTCGGGGCGGCCGGCCTTGAACGCGCCGCTGGCCTCCCAGAGGCTGCTCATGCGGCTTTCGATATCGGCGGGCTGGTAGTTTTTTTCGATCATGACAATGCAAATTGGGGATGTGAGGAGGCTAGAAAGCCGCCTGACGGCACCAAGTCAACCTGACAGGGCTGCCAAAGCACGATAAAGCCCGTTTTGAGCGGCTTATTGAGGGCCGGAAGGCCTGCCGCAGGCCGTGTTGGGTCAGCGCCCGCGCGAAACCCGCTCGATCTCGGCCTTGACGATCCGCTCCACCAGCCCGGGCAGATTGTCGTCGAGCCAGGATTTCAGCATCGGCCGCAGCATTTCCTTGACCAGGTCTTCCAGCGTCCGCGCATTGTTGCTGAGCACGGTATTGGCCAGCGAATTGAAAGCGGACTCGACCGCCGATACGGTCGAGCGCGACAGGATCTGCTGCGCCGGAGCAGCCGCGGCCGCACTTTCGAACGGCGGCGGCTCAAAGGCCGGCTGCCGGTGCAGCGCCTTGGCGGCGGCGCTCTCGGTGAACTCGATATCGTCCTGCGGATCGATTTTGTGGAACGATGAGGCCGCCGGTGCTGGATCCGGCAACGCCATCTCGTCGGTGAGGTCGAACACGTCGGGCTCGGCCTGGGCCGGGCGGATGTCGGACTCCGGCGTCGCGGCGTCCAGGCTCGCCAGCATCGCGTCGATGTCGTCCTGGTTGTTAGGCTCCGGCGCTGGTGCCGGCTTGGGTGCCGCCGCCTTCGGCGCGATGGCCGATGGCGGAATGTCCTTCATCACGGCCGGCTTGGCAGCCGGCGCTTCCTGCTTTGGCGGAGCAACCGGGCTGGCGGGCTTCTCGGCAGCGGCAGGTTTTGCTTCAGCGGCTTTGGCTTCAGCAGGCTTCGATTCAGAAGGCTTGGCCTCGTCGTCGGCAATGATGCGACGGATCGACGCCAGAATCTCCTCCATCGAGGGCTCTTGGACCTTTGCAGGTTGCGTCATCTCCGACTCCACATCGAAACCATTTTACACCAAGCCACGAAGGATTTGCCGGTTCCGGATATGCAGGCCGGGATTTTCATCGCACAAGCCTGACTTGTCCCCAGATCAAGCCCGCCCCAAGGCCGCCCCAAGCATCGCGCGGGGACCGCTCCCCCCAAGAGACAACCCGGCGTGCGACCCACAAGTTGCAAATGTTGCAAAATGCGGCGCGAATCGCCTTGCTGCCTGCAAGAAAGGTATGTCACGGCAACAAGTGATTGCAAGCAATGCACCCGGCGCATTACGCGCCGGTGACGATGTCATCCCGCAAAACTGCGGACTGTGCAGATATCAGCGGCCGTCCGGTATGCGGACGCCGATCCAGTTGTCGCGTACCTGTTGGTAATGCACGCTCGGATCGTAGGTCGTGGTCGCCAGATTGAGCACTTGCGGCGACAGCCGCCCGACCGCGTTCAGCACGCCGTAGGATGCCACCACGCGGTCATGCTGGGCGGTGACCAGGGCTACGCGCGCGTTGACCAGCGCCTGCTGCGCGTTCAACACGTCGAGCGTGGTGCGCTGCCCGGCCTTCGCTTCCTCACGCACGCCGTTGAGCGCGATCTCGGAGGCCGAGACCTGCGCCTGCGCCGACTGGACCTGCGCCTTGCCGGCCACCAGCTGGCCCCACACGGTGACGGTGTTGGCGCGGGTCGCATCGCGGACCTGCTCGAGATTGAGGCGCTGCTGCGCCAGCGTTTCCTTGGATTGGCGGATCAGCGAGTACTCGGCGCCGCCCTGATAGATCGGGACGTTCAACTGTGCCTGTGCGGACGCATTGAACGATCTGAAGACCGTCAGCTGCTGTTCGTAAGCCTGGTTTGCCGAAACCACCAGGTCGAGCGTCGGCAACAGCGCGCCTTCCTTGATTTTGACATCGAGATACTGGGTGTCGATGCCGAACATCGCGGCGGTGACGTCAGGGTGTTCCGTCAGGCTGAGTTCGACCGCGCTCGGCAGCGTCGGAGGCAGGAAACGATCGACCGGCGAACCCGGCGCCAGCGCTACCGGTTCGTTGCCGATGACCTGACGAAATTTCGACCGCGTCGTGACCAAATTGGACTCGGCGGTAAGCTGCTGGGTCTTGCCGGCCGCGAGCTGCGCCTCGGATTGTGCGACGTCGGTGCGCGTCACCTCGCCGACATTGAAGCGGTCCTTGGTCTGCTTCAGCGTCTGTTCGAGCACGCGTACGTTGCTCTTCTGAACCTCGACGATGGCGGAATCGCGCAGGTAATCCATGTACGTGGTGGCGGCGATCAGCAGGATGGTCTGTTCGATCTTCCGCAACGCTTCGCGCGCGCCGGAGACACTGCTTTCCGCCTTGCGGGTGCCGTTGGCGGTGATCTGGCCGTTGAACAGGTTCTGCTTGATGGTGGCGCCGACGGTGCGCGGCGCATTGGCGCCGTGCAGTTCGGTCCGCACGATCGCGTTCGGGGTGCCGCCGGACGTCGTGTTTTGGTCGAGATATTGATAACCACCGGTGGCGGTGACCGCGACCTTCGGGCGATAGCCCGACAAGGCTTGCGGCACGCCTTCATCGGTGGCGCGCACGATCGAACGCTGCGCGTTGAGCTGCGGGTTGTTCTGATAGGCGCGCACCAACGCCGCCTCGATCGTGTCGGCCACGGCCGGCAACGGACCCATCAACGCCAACAGAAGGACCGAAGCCGCAGCTCCGGTTACAACCTTCACTCCACGCATCCCTGGTAATCCATTCATTTTAGTTCGCCAGCCGCCTCGAGGAAGACTGGACGCCGCTTCAGTCGAAGTGAGTCCCGGCTCACCTTATTCCGCAGGTGCGTCGGACGGAACTACCCCACAGGCCAATGCGGTGGAAACTCTTCACGTGCAGCAAACGGGCCACACTTCTGATTTAGAACGGATTTTAAGCGGGAAATGGCTAGAAAACGAACGCTGGAAGCCGTTCCATGCCCGGCAGCACGGGGGCAGCTGCATCAAACAGCGCACGGTTCCCGAAATCGCCATGGGAACGCGTCACGATGGTCGCCCGCGCCGGCTGCGTCATCGCAAAAACCCCGACCAGCCGGCCGCCGTCCCGAAGCTGCCCATAGAGGCTCTCCGGCACGATTTCGGTCGCCCCGTTCAGCACAATGACGTCGAACGGCGCATTGGCCGGGTCGCCGGCGGCGGCGGCACCCGTCACCTTGCCGGCAAATTGGGCGATCACCGCGGCGGCATAGCCGCTGGCGCAGCCCACCACCAGAACATGGTCGGTTGACTTGATCTCAGCCGCTTGCAGCATTTTCGCCAGCACCGCGGGCTTGATCAGGAAACGCCCGACTGAGCCGGCCTCGGTGACATCGAGATCGAGGTCGAGATAGGCCAGCGCGCGCTTGTTGTCGGGGACGAAGGCTTCGCGCGGTACCGCCAGCATGGCATCGATGATTCGGATATCGGTGACGTCGCTGGGACGAACCTGACCATCGACCATCTTCTGGCGCGCGGTCGAAAAACCGGACATTGGCAAGACCCTGAAAGCAAGCGGCGTTGCCGCCGGAAGAGCTGAAACCGGGTCATCTTTGGTACAAGCGCCGTTAAAACGCAACACGCCGATGGCGGGCCCTGCAAGTCCCGCGCAACGCTGGTGCGACAGGCGGCCTATTCGATCGTAACGGCGAGCCGCCCGATCAACAGCGCAACCTCGTCCAGATGCTCGGAATCATGATCCGCCACGGCTTGCGCGAGCCGGCGCAGGCATTCGTCGTCGCTCAAATTGGGAATATCGCTCGGCACGATCGAGGGCACGGCCTTCAACAGGTCAGTCGCAGCAACAGCTGGCATCGAATCAGCTCCCATGAAACCCGGCAGTTCCAAGCCTCGGAGCCGATTGAGACGATTTGGCGGCTTTCGCCATGAACGCAATGGATGCCGGGATTGCGCCAAAGCGGTGCGCCTGACCTCCCTGCCCGCATCCGGAAACAACGATAAACCTTTGTGCTGCAGCGCTTTTCGGGCCACTTATGAGGCCGTGTCGTGCCCCGTCATTTGGTCCTTTGCAAGCCGGGAAGGCTTTGTTATACGCTCCCCGCTCGCGAACATTTGTTTCGCCTATTCCTCGGTAGCTCAGCGGTAGAGCATTCGACTGTTAATCGAATGGTCGCTGGTTCGAATCCAGCCCGGGGAGCCAGCAAAATCAATCACTTACCACCAATTCTTGCACCAAAAAGCACCGAGAAAATGGGGCTTGCACCCACCGTGCACACATTCGCGTGATTGCAGTCTCTATATAGAGGGCGATGAACCGGATGACGGTCCGACTGATCAAGCACGAAGCCGTGCCCGATTGCGGGAGCTTCGAGGTACGATACGACGATGGACGGCCCAGCGTATTCTTCTATTGGGATGACATTCCCGGCCGGCGTGTGAGGCCGGATCAGATGGATCGCAAGCAAGCCCTGCAGGCCGCTCGGGCGTTTGCTCGGTTTGCTCAGGCCGAGGAGCGGTATCAGTGAAAAAACGGCCCCAGCACTAGGGGGGACCAAGCTGGAGCCGCTTCAAGGTTGTGCCCGATGTCACTCAGGACACCCACCTCAACGGCAGTGATTGCTACTTGTTCCCGGAGCCCGCCAGCGTGAACCGGCGGGTTTGATTTAGATGGCGGCAAGAAAAAACCGTCGAACTGTGAACTGGTTCATACCGGCTTGGCCTTCTTCCGGCGCAGGAGGATGTGCGAGGTGGAGGGCCAAGCAAATGACCAGACAGCGCATGCCGGATTGGCTCCAGATCGATTCAGTGATTACGTCGAAGGCATAGCCCTTACCGGGGCCGGGATATTTATTGCGCCCTAGCGCCGCCCATCGACTGACCCACTGCGCCGGGTTGGCAACGCCCCGCCGGTGACGACGTAGTGCTTACCGGCGTAGGTCGTTCAGGACGATCTGGTCGGATTGTCCGGATCGGTGACCTGAGCCTTGCAGCGGCGTCCGGAGGCCCATCCAATACCCGCCAGCGTCAACCGGCGGCCCTGCCACCACTTCAAGCCTTCTCTTCCGTCCTGGCATAGAACTGATTACGTAGCGCTTCGGCCTTGATCTTCGTCTCCAGGCGGCAAACGAAACGAGATCGACTAGCCATTGATGCGCTTCAATGGCCTGCTTTCCCGAAACACCCGCCTTCGCAGCCTCGTGTAGTGTGTCGGCCAATTGCACTGTCAGGAGACCGCTGATCTCGGCCATGTTGGTCACATCGTTGATGCTGGCCTCAAGATTGATCTGGTCCATCACACCGCCCCCACGATACCCGGCAGGGCTTCCGCGAGAATTTTGCACCAGAAAATAATGCCAACTCCGCGTTTTGGTGCAGGTGTCGTCAGCGTAAAGACTGTCTGGCCAGCCCTCGCCATCAGTATCGGCATAATTGACGTACGCCAGCAACGCTATGACGCCCGCAAACGTGGTGGGCCGCTCCGCAACCAAGGTGCAAGCGGCATCGTTCGGCATCGAATGCCCGTAACAAGGCGGCCTCGCAGTGGCCGAGTTGCGAATTATTCCCGCCCGCGGCGGAAAGCTTCATTCCATTACCGAAGACCTCCCGTTCAGCGGCGGCAACGGCGGTAACGGCAGAACGCACAACCTTGCGGGCGGCCTTGTGGGCCTCGATCGCCGCGAGGGGATCGAGCGAATGCGTA
>CAWDJI010000011.1:0-1477500 GCA_963802535.1 uncultured Alphaproteobacteria bacterium
TCGATGGTCTTTGCGCGCAGCGCCTGGATGCGCAGCTTGAGCTTGTCGAGCGCAGCGAGATTGGGGTTCTGGTCCACTGATGCGTTACCTTAGGGAAGATCGGCTGGCGGAGAAGGACCCAACATAAAAACATGAAAAACAACCCCATGCACCGTAGGAATTGTGGTTTCACGCCATCTGAAGACACAAGGTATAGCGTGCCTAACGTCACCGTTCATCCTTTTCTCGCTTCGAGATCGTCGCGGCTCCCACCAAAAACATCGAAACAACCCCATGCACAGTAGACAAGCGGTTGCCGGCATTGGCATTTTCGATTAATCCGAATATTGACTTGACCCGTCGGGCAAATCAGCGGCACAACGCCAGCATCCCAAAATCCGCTAAACCGCCACCGGCACGCAACGGATGCTGTCTGGTAACAGCGCGTCGATCACCGTGGCTAGCGACAAGCCGTCGTTCAGCATGACCCGCGCGATGTCGTCGCCATTGGCCTGTCGTAAGGCGTCAATAATCGCCGCGACAGTGTTCGGGTCTCGCATTCAACTTCGCCGCCCCCGAAAGACTACGACCATTCCTGTGGTCGGCTAAAGCCACTTTTTGGCCTCCGCTGCCGTTCCCCAACCACCGAATCCATCACGCCTAGAGACCTTGCCGGAATTTGCCTTCCTTGCCGAACAAGGTGGCGTCTTAGTGTTACGTCCGACGGCAAACCACCGAGATATTTTTCGACTGTTTTGCCCCCATTGTCCTATGGGACAATGGAAAATTCGTCACGGGAGGCGCGCATCAAACACGGAGGAAATATCGACGCTTGTTCTAACGCGAGGCGTCGAATTTTAACATCGTAACAAGGATCAACTTCAGCCCTCGATGGATCAGCGATGAACCACACTTGGTATGTCACTTTTGAAGTGCCGAGGAGTGTCACCGTCGTGCAGCGGCGGAACCCGCGCTTGACAAGGACGTTTGGAACCGAAGCGGAGGCGAGGAATTTCACGCGACTGAAATTCGATGATGGACTAATCGTCACCGCTGGCACCCTCAACCCCCACCTGCCGAGAAAGTCAATTCCATTGGTTGAAATTCAGGCGTGGCTTGAAGCCGCCCAAGCGTTGGAACCGCTCGCGTAGGTCGGTGAACAGTAGGTCAGGACGGGTCCGATGATAGATGACGCCATTTTGATCGTGATGATGATCGTCGCCGCAGGGTTTGCGTGGTTGTGGCTGATCGAGCAGAAGAGAAAGCGAAAGAGAAAAGACGCGCTCCAGCAAACGGAGATCGAGCGATAGCGTGTAAACGCTTCAGTAGGGCCGAAGGGTCGAGGAACCGCCAAGCTTGTGACGAAGATGCTGCATGACGGTGTCCGGTCCATTCTGTCATGCTGCCGAGTGCAGTCCTCGTCGTCGGCCCCGCACATCACGACCCTGAGCGCGTCGTCGGGCGACCACCGAAGTTGTCGCAACGGAAATTTCCCAACATTCGATTTGCGCCAGACGCCCGTACATAGGGCAGCGGCTTGGCTTGCATAGCGTCTGAATGCGACTGTCGCAGCTTGACCCAGGTGCAACGCCGCCGCTCGACTGCCGCTAAAAGTTGGCGCGTGGCAAAACCGCTGACCAGCACCGAAGTTGTGGCGTTGATTGCCGATCAACGCTCTCATCGTGGCTGCACTCGCCTACATCGGGTTCGCCATTTGGGCAGAACCAATTGCCAAGGTTAGTACCAATCCTCCTCGCGCTCCCGCCGAACGGCATCGCTCGCCGGGTTCTTCGTCTTGACCCAGACCTTGCTCGGTCCGCTGCGGTACGGCGCATCCACCCGCTTCGAGACGACGCCTTCCAGCCCCATGCGGCAGACGTGATCGAACACGGTCGGGCCGTTGCGCGTAAGATGTTCGCTCAACCGAATGGCGCGGCGCTTCACCTGCCGAGCGGCTTGGCGAGCCGTCTAATCACTTAGTGTCACACTTTCGAGAAATCGTTGTTTTTCGCCGGGTGCGTAACCTTGGGAGGCCCCATAATACGGTTCATTGAATTGATTGGACAGTGCGGCCCGGTAGTGGACTCGGAGGTCCCGTTCGTGCGTACGATCTGGTCTGAGCGGGCGCGGGCGATCTTGCGCCTTGCCGATAATAACGCCGATTGGTCCGTCTCACCGGCGCGTCGCACCAGCGTGGTATGGGTTGAGGCTGCACATCTGACCGTTAGCAAATGCCCTGCATTGGTCCATCGTATTGTAGCTGCATCTATAGTAAGGGCTGATTGCGTAAGAGACGACGTACAAGCAAACGGGATATGCCGGATCATATGTCGAGCCTGGGCGTGCCCTGCTGTTAAAACGATACCCGTCGTCAAAATCGTCAAAGCCAATGAGCGCACTGGAACTTCCTCCAAGTTGGCACAACACCGCCGCACTTAGCTCTCCGGCAGTGGCGGGCCACCCAAGACCGGGACCGGGCGCGGCAGTCCCTAGAATATCTCTACGTTATCAGTGCGATAGGCGCACCCCATGGCGGAGAGAGTGGGATTCGAACCCACGGTACGGTTTCCCGCACACACGCTTTCCAAGCGTGCGCCTTAAGCCACTCGGCCATCTCTCCGGAGGCCCTCTCTTGAAGGGGCAGGACGCTTTTTGCAAGGGACCCCGGGGCGGCGCGCCGAAATTTCCCCAATTCATTGAATTTATTGGTTAATTTGGCGCGGACTGCGATCGGGCATGAGGCCGACGGGCTGGGCCTTGAACCGGAATCAGGTTATCGCCGACGACCATGGGCAACCCCTCGGGCGGAGGACGGCATGATCATCACGCGCTCACTTTCATTTCTCATCCTGATCTCGGCACTGGTCGCGGGCGCAGCAGACCCGGCGATGGCGCAATCCTGCACCAAACAGGGCGTCGATGTGAGCTGCGACGATGGCCGGCGCGGCATGTTCGCGGGCGACGCCATCATCTGGGCCGACGGCACGCGATCGAGCCTGACCTCGCCGCATCCAAGCGTCATCATCGGCAACAAATCGTCTGTGATCGTCGGGCAAGGCGTGTTCGTCGGCAAGGGCACCGGCATGGTGCCGATGGAAAACCCGAGCGACCCGCGGAGGGCGCGCTGCCCGGTGCTGGATGGGGTTTCGTATTGCTATTGAGGTGAGCTGGCGCCCGACGGGAATGCCGTCATGCTGAGGGCGCGCACGCTTGCGCGCCTCGAAGCACGACGGCCCGGCTGTGGCCGATTCATCCTTCGAGGCTCGCTGCGCTCGCACCTCAGGATGACGGAATAAAGAACTCTCGGCGCTGAGACTCTAATGATACCGCGCGGCGTGATTGACTGAACGCAGCGGCCACACGGGCGGGGCGTCAGCCAGGATCGGTCCCAAAGGGCCCTTTTCGAGCTGGCTGTCCTGCAAGGCGTCGATGAAATCGGCGAACCATTGCTGGATGGTGTGGTTACGGAGTTTCGCCATCATGGCTTCCCAGCGCATCCGCCGTTCGGCCAATGGCATCGACAGCGCGGTCGCAATCGTGTGCGCCATGCCGTCGATATCGTGCGGGTTCACCAGGAGCGCGGTGTCGAGTTCGTTGGCGGCGCCGGCGAATTTCGACAGCACCAGCACGCCGGGATCGGCCGGATTTTGGGCTGCGACATATTCCTTGGCGACGAGGTTCATGCCGTCCTGCAGCGGCGTCACCACGCCGACCTGCGCGGTGCGATAAAGGCCCGCGAGCACGTTCTGGCCATAGCCCTTGTTGAGATAGCGGATCGGGGTCCAGTCGACTTCGCCGTGACGGCCGTTGACGTCGCTGACGAGTTTTGCAACCTCGTTCTGCAGATCGCCATAGGCTTCGATCGCGCCGCGTGAGGGCGTTGCGATCTGCAACAGCGATACCGTGCGCGAAAGCTGCGGCTGCAGGGTCCACATCCGGTCGAACGCCTTGATGCGGTTGACGAGGCCCTTGGAATAATCCAGCCGGTCGACGCCGATCGCGAGCTTCTCGCCGTTCAGGCTGCGGCGCAGCCGCGACACGTCCGGATGGGTCATGGCCTTGGTGGCCTGCTGGGCGAATTTTTGCGGATCGATGCCGATCGGAAACACCGCCGCGCGGGTACGGCCGTGGCGCGAGATCACGATGCCGTCGTGAACTACGAGCCCGAGATCGGACTGCGCGTAGGACAAAAAGTTCTCGCAATCCTCTTCGGTCTGGAAACCGATGAGATCATAGGCCAGCATCGCCTCGATCAGATCGCGATGATGCGGCACGCCGCCGATTACGGCGCGCGTCGGCCACGGCGTATGCAGGAAGAAGCCGATCGGCTGCGTGACGCCGAGATCGCGCAATTCGGCGCCGAGTGCCAGGAAATGATAGTCCTGGACCCAGAACACCGAGTCCGGCTTGCGGAAGCGCAGCAGCGCGCGCGCCATGAAAGCGTTCACTGCGCGATAGCTGACATAGTCGTCCTGGGAGGCGCGAATGAGATCGGCGCGCGAATGCAGCGCCGGCCACAACGCCGAATTCGCAAAGCCCTCGTAATAGCCGCCGTAATGCGCCGCCGGCAGGTCGAGCATCGCCAGCGCGCCCGCGCCCAATGCCTCGATTTCGGCGAACGGTTCCTTCTGGTTCCCGTCGCGGACCCGGCCGCTGGAACCAACCCAGATCGCGCCGGATTTCTCGACCACAGGCAATAAAGCCGCCGCTAACCCGCCGGTCATCGGTTCGTTTGGCTTGGCGCGCGCAACGCGGTTCGAAACGACGACGAGATTCACAGGGTCCCCTCCTGTTGGTGCTCGTGAGTTAACAACCATTCATCAATATGGTTCCTCGCCAACGTTTCAACGAATTGAAACCAAAATCGGGCCGACGCGCGTGGAACTCACTTGAATTCACGAAAAAGAAAATTTTTCGCGAGATGCGCGCGTGATGCGCGCGGGAACTGTGTTGGAAAGCGGGCAAATCCGACGCCGCCATGAAGTTTGTATTCCGTCATTGCGAGCGAAGCGAAGCAATCCATTCCTCGGCATCGGGATAGATGGATTGCTTCGTCGCAAGTGCTCCTCGCAATGACGGGCAAAAAGACCTGTACCGATTACGGCAGGCTTGCGTCCCTTTCGTCGTCGAGCAGATGCGCGAGAAATTCCCGCACGTCGCTCGGCGCATCGAAATGTCCGGCAACGCCTCGGGCACGCCGGCCGACCGAGAATGCAAGGCCGTCGAAATCCGGCATGATGCCGAACACCGTTTCATCAGTCACGTCATCGCCGATGAAGAGCGGAAGCTTTCCCTTGAACGGTTCATGCGTCATCAATTCGCGTACGCCGGTCGCCTTGGTGAAACCGGAATGCTTGATCTCGCAGACGCACTTGCCGGGCAGCACCTCGATCGGCGCATTCGGCAGATCGGCCCTGATCAGCGACACCGCCGCATAGATCGCCTTCTCCGCATGCGGCGCGAGACGGTAATGCAGCGCGAGCGAGTAGCCCTTGTCTTCCAGCAGGATTCCCGGGCTGAGCTTGGCGATTACCGCCAGGCGTCGCTTCAACTCCTTGTCCATCGGCGGCGCATGGGTTGCGACCGCTTCGCTATCGCCGGTGATGCGCATTTCCGCACCATGGCCGCCGACCGCCGGAAACTGATCGGGCGCGAAAATCAGATCGATGTCGTTGAGCGAGCGGCCGCTGACCAGCGCCAGCGCACCATTGGTCCGCACCAGCAGACGATTGAGCGTCTTCGCCAGATCCGGCGGCACCCAGACCTCACGCGGCGTCGGCGCGAGATCGAGCAGCGTGCCGTCGATGTCGAGCAGAATGGCGGACTCGCTCAGATGCGGCACCAGCGAACGCGGCACCGGAACGGTTTCCGGCGCAGCCTCCTCGTCGCCGGCAACGAACTCGTCTTCCAACGGCATTTCGGCAAGATCCTCGTTCATGTCATCCTACTCCACAAAGGCTAGCGGCCGCGCGACAGTTTCGAGCGATTTTCGCTCGGCTGCGATGGCGTAACGCCACGCAACCACTGCTGCCACGACCATCAATGCCGACCCGAACAGATAGCCGGCGAAAACACTGGTTCGCGATCCCGTATCGATCAACACGCCGAACAGAGCGGGCCCCGCCACGCCGCCGATCCCGGTGCCGATGGCGTAGAACAGCGCGATCGCGAGCGCCCGTACTTCCAGCGGGAACGTCTCGCTGACGGTCAGATACGCCGCACTCGCCGCCGGCGAGGCAAAGAAGAAAATCACCATCCAGGCGATGGTCTGGGTCTGTGCGGTCATCACCCCGATCGAGAACAGATAACCCGACAGCGCGAGCAGCACGCCCGAGACACCATAGGTCAGCGTGATCATCTTGCGGCGGCCCAGCGTGTCGAACAGCCGCCCCAGCAGCAGCGGTCCCAGAAAGTTTCCGGCGGCAAACGGCAGGATGTACCAGCCGACCTGGTTGGCCGGAATGCCGAAGAAATCGGTCAACACCAGCGCAAAGGTGAAGAAGATCGCGTTGTAGAAGAACGCCTGCGCGATCATCAGCACCAATCCTACCAGCGAACGCTGGCGGTAGGTCGTGAGCAACGTCCGCGCCACCTCGCGCAACGGCGTATGGCTGCGCATCCGCAGTTTAACTTTCGGCAGCAATTGCTGTTGCGCACCGCCAACGTAATCCTGCCCCCGCGCCGATTTCTCGATTTCATCGACGATCGCATGCGCCTGTTCCGGCCGGCCGTGGATCATCAGCCAGCGCGGGCTTTCCGGAATCCACATCCGCATCACGAACACGACGAGGCCGAGGCCGGCACCGGTGAGATACGCCAGCCGCCAACCCAGATCAGGACCGATCAGCGCCGGGTCCAGCAGCACGATCGAACAGGTCGCGCCGAGTGCTGCCCCGATCCAGAAGCTGCCGTTGATCACCAGATCAGTCCAGCCGCGATAGCGCGCCGGCACCAGTTCCTGGATCGTCGAATTGATCGCGGTGTATTCGCCGCCGATTCCGGCACCGGTCAGGAATCGAAACAGCGCATAACTCCCAACACTCCATGACAGCGCCGTCGCCGCGGTCGCGGTGAGATAGACCGCGAGCGTGATGAAGAACAATTTCTTGCGGCCGATGCGATCGGTCAGCCAGCCGAAACCTAGCGCGCCGATCACGGCACCGGCGAGATAGGCGCTGTTGGCAAACCCGACATCGAAATTCGAAAACCGAAGCGTCGGACTTTCCTTCAGCGCGCCGGACAACGCACCCGCCAGCGTGACTTCCAGCCCATCCAGAATCCAGGTGATCCCGAGCGCCAGCACGACGCGGGTGTGAAAACCGCTCCAGGGCAAATCATCGAGCCGGGCAGGAATGCTGGTCTCGATAATGCGGTCATTGCGCGTCATTATCCTGCCGCACGGCCGCGGAAACCGACGCGTCGTTCTGCGCTGCCGAACCCTGCCGTTTCAACTCCATAACCATCGGGATTAAGCCAACGAAAAAGCGCCTCGGAACACCCAGCCCCAAGGTCCTTCGGCCCGAATTAAGGCGAAGCGTGATGCCCGCCACCCGAAAACAACGCCCGTAGCACCTCATGGTTCCCGCATTGCAGCAGGGGGAACCGGGAGGGTCAGGCGGTGTGGACGATGATTTTGAAGCCTTCG
The DNA here is from genome assembly GCA_963802535.1 of uncultured Alphaproteobacteria bacterium. Classification (GTDB taxonomy): domain Bacteria; phylum Pseudomonadota; class Alphaproteobacteria; order Rhizobiales; family Xanthobacteraceae; genus Bradyrhizobium. The sequence goes on from CAWDJI010000011.1 coordinate 7,625, forward strand.
TCCGCTCCAGGCGGTACGAAATAGCGCGTGAACTGATCGTATTCGGCGTCAGTGACCTGAAACGGGTGTTCCCCGCGCGCATTTCGTTCGCGAAGGCGCTGCTTGCAGATCTCGTCGGCAATATCGAGCCAATGAAGCTCGTGCGCCACCTGCGCCTGTGTCAGCAACGAATGCATCCAGTCGCGATTCCTGAGCGTGTTGGCCGGGAAATCCAGCACCACCGACAGGCCCTGGCGCAGGATATCGACGACATGCGGCCCCATCGCCGCGCGAAGCCGTGCCGACAAGCGTGTGTAGTCGTCGATGGTCTTGAGATCATCGGCGAACAGATTGGACGTCCAGTGATCTTCGCTGATGAGCAGGGTCGCCGGGCGTGACGCGAGTTCTCGCGCCAGCGTCGACTTGCCCGCGCCGATCTTGCCGCAGATCAGATATAGCGTCGTTGGGTGAGCCCGCTCCATCCGCGAAAGCGTAGCATAGATCGCCCTTGCAACTAGGCCGCCCGGATGTTCGCCATGAAGCGGTCGAGTTCTTCGCGGAGCCGCGTGCTTTCGCTCGACAGCGTGCGCGCCGAATTCAGCACCTCTTCCGACGCCGTGCCGGTTTCGGTGGCGCCGCGATTGACCTGCATGACGCTGGCGGCGGCTTCCTGGGTGCCTTGGGCGACGTTCTGGACGCTCTTGGCGATTTCCTGCGTCGCAAAACTCTGCTGCTCGACGGCGCTGGCAATCGTCGCGGCGATGTCGGAGATCTTTCCGATGGTGCCGCCGATTTCCTTGATTGCCGCGACCAATTCCTGGGTTGCGCCCTGCATACCCGAAATGTGATTGGAGATTTCGTCGGTCGCCTTCGCGGTCTGGCTGGCCAGTGACTTGACCTCCTGCGCCACCACGGCAAAGCCGCGGCCGGCATCGCCGGCTCGCGCGGCCTCGATGGTTGCGTTCAGCGCCAGCAGATTGGTCTGTTCGGCAATCGCCGTGATCAGCTTGACGACGTCGCCGATCTCCTGGGCGGCGCGCGACAGTTTTCCGATGCGGTTATCGGTCTGCTCGGCCTGGCGCACGGCGGCATCCGCGATCTGGCTGGATTCCCTGACGCGGCGGCCGATCTCGTCGACGGAGGCCGACAGCTCCTCGGTCGCAGACGCCACCGATTGCATGTTGCTGGAGGCTTCTTCGGAGCTACCTGCGACCTGGCTCGACAGGCTCTGGGTGGTTTCCGCGGTCCGCGTCAGCGTTCCGGCCGAGGCTTCGAGCTGCACCGCCGAGGCCGAGACGTTGGAGACGATGGCGCCCACCGCGGTCTCGAATTCGTCGGCGAAGCGAATCAGTTCGGCGCGCCGCACGGCGGCCGCGGCCTTGTTCTGCCCTTCCTGCGTCGCGGCATCGCGTTCGGCCTTGGCGACGGCCTGGACCTTGAATTCCTCGACCGCACCCGCCATCTCGCCGAGTTCGTCCTTGCGGCCGAGACCGGGCAGCACGACTTCGAAATTGCCGGCAGCGAGTTCACGCATCGCCTTGCACATCGCTGTCATCGGGCGGGAAATGCCGGTGCCGAGCAGGAACGCCCAGACCACACCGAGCAGGAAGCCACCGGCAGCCAGCATCAGGATCAGCTGCTCGGTCTCGCCGACGGTGGTCTGCGATTCCGTTTCCAGCCGCTTCTGATCGGCCAGCAGGTCCGCCTTCATCGCCGCCGAGCCCTTGTTGATGGCGGCAGCCGACTCCGTCATCTCGAGGGTGAGTTCCTCGATATCCTTGGCATTTGCGATCAGTTTCGTCAGCGCCTGGCCGTACTCCTGCAGCAGTTCGGCGACTTCCTTGAGACCCGGCTGGAGCTTGTCGTTGGTTGAGGTGACGGCCTTCAGCGACCCTTCGACGAACTTCAGGCGCGCCTGCGCACTCGCCGCGATTGTCTTGTCCGAGTTGATCACGAACGTATTGGCAAGCGCCATCACACCCTGAAACTGCTCTATCAGGCGCTTTGCCCCCATCGTGATGATCTGGACTTCGGATTCGTCGGCATTGCTCGGCAGATCGTCCAGCTTGTAGCGCAATGTCATGCCGCTACGCGTCAGCTGATTCTTCGCTACCTGCTCGCTCTCGCCCTTGACCTTGACGATTTCGGCGAAAATCTTGGTGAAGGCGCGGAACTCGCGCTCCAGCTTGGTCACCTGATCGAGCCGCGCCGGGTTATTGGTGCCCTTCATCGCCGCAATGATGGCCTGCTTCAGGCTTTCCTCGGCCACCAGCGCCGCCTTGCTGTCGTCTTCCTTGTTCGTGACCACGAAATAGCGCGCCAGCGACCGGTACGAGATCAACTCGCGGTCGATATCGCGGGCGAGATCCGCTTCGCGCACGCTCTGCCGGTAGCCTGCGACGCCAGTGGAGACGTGCTCGAAGCCGAGATAGGCAAATCCCATGCTCGCCGCCGAAATCGCCAGCGTGACGGCAAAGCCAAGCATGATCTTGGCGCGGAATCGAAGGGTCGGGAATTTGATCGCGAACGATCCGGTACGCTTCTTTAGCCCCACCTCAGCCCCTCCGTCTTCATTCTGAAAACCGCGAAAGGGAGCCCCAAGGCCCCCAATCCCCTGCGCAAAACTAGGGCAGAATGGATAAGGGTGTGTAAATTCGCATCACTTTCCTGACGTTGTGAGGGCCGGAATCCGGTGTTTTGGTCTTCGACCATCGTCCAAGGCGGGACCGGCGCGCCATATAATGTGCCACGGATGGGTGAGCCCCCCTCACACCTGAACCCTGCAAGCCTCCGCCCGGCGCGACCTCGCCAGGCCGCCCTCCCGGGCAGCCTGAGCGGGACGGGCAGACTCACACACGCCAGCCTTCAACGATGTCATCACAATGACAGGGGCGACCAAATTCCTAGTTGCAAGTTCCAGCACTCGTGCTTCTAATTGGAACAATTATAAAACACATCGGGAGGTATCACGCGTGTCTACCATCAAATTGACGGTGAACGGCAAATCGGTCTCGGCCGATGTCGAGGACCGGACCCTCCTCGTCCATCTGCTCCGCGAAAATCTGAACCTGACCGGCACCCATGTCGGCTGCGATACCAGCCAGTGCGGCGCCTGCGTCGTCCATATCGACGGCCGCGCCGTCAAATCCTGCACCGTGCTGGCCGGCCAGGCGGCCGGCTCCAGCGTCACCACGATCGAGGGCATCGCCAAGGGCGACGAACTGCATCCGATGCAGGCGGCGTTCCGCGACAATCACGGCCTGCAATGCGGCTACTGCACCCCGGGCATGATCATGTCGGCGATCGACATCGTGCACCGCTATGGCGGCAAGCTCGACGAGGAAACCGTCCGGCACGAGCTGGAAGGCAATATCTGCCGCTGCACCGGCTACCACAACATCGTCAAATCGGTACTCGACGCGGCCGGCCGCATGAAGGTCGCGCAGGCGGCTGAATAGCAGCCGCAGGCCACCGCTACCCCTGAATCAATCGCCGCGTTTCGATGGAAATCGCGGAAAACAATAACTCCGTTGGGAGGACAGAACATGGGCGTTGAAGGCATTGGCGCAAGCGTTGTGCGCAAGGAAGACCGCCGTTTCATTACCGGCAAGGGCCGTTACGTCGACGACGTCAAACTGGTGGGCCTGACCCACGCACATTTCATCCGCAGCCCGCACGCGCATGCCAAGGTCAAGGGCATCGATTCATCCGCGGCGATGAAGATGCCCGGCGTGGTCGGCGTGCTGACCGGCCAGCAGATCGTCGACGACAAGGTCGGCAATTTGATCTGCGGCTGGGCCATCACCTCCAAGGACGGCACCCCGATGAAAATGGGCGCGTGGCCGGCGATGGCGCCGGACACCGTGCGCTTCGTCGGTCAGGCGGTCGCGGTCGTCATCGCCGAGACCAAGAACCAGGCCAAGGACGCGGCCGAAGCCGTCGTCATCACGTACGAGGAACTGCCGGCGGTGGCCGATATCGCCGCCGCCATCAAGCCGGGCGCGCCGCAGCTTCATCCCGAGGCGCCGGGCAACATGATCTACGACTGGACCATCGGCGACGAGGCCGCGGTCAACGCCGCCTTCGGCAAGGCCGCCAATGTGGTGAAACTCGACCTCACCAACAACCGCCTGGTGCCGAATCCGATGGAGCCGCGCGCAGCGATTGCAGAATATGCCGAGGCCGAAGAGCACTTCACGCTCTATACCACGTCGCAGAACCCACACGTCGCCCGCCTGGTGCTGTCGGCGTTCTACAACATCGCCCCCGAGCACAAGCTGCGGGTGATCGCACCCGACGTCGGCGGCGGTTTCGGATCGAAGATCTACATCTATCCGGAAGAAATGGTGGCGCTGTGGGCCTCCAAGAAGGTGGGGCGGCCGATCAAGTGGACTTGCGACCGCACCGAAGCCTTCCTGACCGACGCGCATGGCCGCGATCACGTCTCGAAGGCGGAGATGGCGTTCGACAAGGACAACAAGATCATCGGCCTGCGGGTCAAGACCTACGCCAATCTCGGCGCCTACATGTCGCTGTTCTCGTCGGCGGTGCCGACCTATCTGTATGCGACATTGCTGTCGGGTCAGTACCAGATCCCGAACATCTTCGCCGAGGTGATCACGGTCTACACCAACACCACGCCGGTCGATGCCTATCGCGGCGCGGGCCGGCCGGAAGCGAGCTATCTGCTCGAACGTTTGATGGAAACCGCGGCGCGTCAATTGAAGGTCGATCCGACTGAGTTGCGCCGCAAGAATTTCATCACCCAGTTCCCGTACCAGACGCCTGTCATCATGGCCTATGACGTCGGCGATTTCGGCGCTTCGCTCGATGCCGCGATGAAGGCGATCGACTATGCCGGCTTCGCGGCCCGCAAGGCAAAAGCCAAATCCGAAGGCAAGCTGCGCGGCCTCGGCGTCTCCTGCTACATCGAGGCCTGCGGCATCGCGCCGTCGAAGGCGGTCGGCAGTCTCGGCGCCGGCGTCGGCTTATGGGAATCCGCGGAAGTCCGCGTCAATCCGGTCGGCACCATCGAAATCCTGACCGGATCGCACAGCCACGGCCAGGGCCATGAGACGACGTTTGCGCAGTTGGTCGCGGAACGGATCGGCGTGCCGATCAGCCAGGTGCAGATCGTCCACGGCGACACCGATAAAGTGCAGTTCGGCATGGGCACCTACGGCTCGCGCTCGATCGCTGTCGGTGGCACCGCCATCATCAAGGCGATGGAAAAGGTCGAGGCCAAGGCCAAGAAGATCGCAGCGCACGCGCTGGAGGCTTCCGAGAACGACATCGTCATCGAGAACGGCGAGTTCAAGGTCACCGGCACCGATAAATCGATCGCGCTGCCGATGGTCGCACTCGCGGCCTACACCGCGCATAATCTGCCCGACGGCATGGAGCCGGGCCTGAAGGAAACCGCGTTCTACGACCCGACCAACTTCACCTTCCCGGCCGGCGCCTATATCTGCGAGCTCGAGGTCGATCCCGGCACCGGCAAGACGTCCTTCGTCAACTTCGTGGCGGCGGACGATTTCGGCCGGCTGATCAATCCGATGATCGTCGAGGGCCAGGTCCATGGCGGCCTTGCCCAGGGCATCGGCCAGGCGCTGCTGGAAGGCGCGGTGTACGACGAATCGGGCCAGCTCATCACGGCGTCGTTCATGGATTACACCATGCCGCGCGCCGACGATCTGCCGTCGTTCAAACTGTCGCACACGCCAACGCTCTGTCCGGGCAATCCGCTCGGCGTCAAGGGCTGCGGCGAGGCCGGCGCGATCGGCGCGTCGGCGGCCGTGATCAACGCGATCACGGATGCGATCGGCAACAACAAACTCGAAATGCCCGCGACGCCGAGCCGCGTCTGGCATGCGATTCACGGTTAAGGAGGAGAGCACCATGTACGAGACCACTTACCATCGCCCTTCCTCCGTCGACGAAGCTGTGGCGCTGTTCGGCAAAGGCTCGGAGTCGAAATATCTCGCCGGCGGTCACACGCTGATCCCCGTCATGAAACAGCGGCTGGCCTCGCCATCCGATGTGATCGATCTCGGCAAGCTCAAGGAGCTGATCGGGACCGAAGTTTCCGGTGATGCGCTGACGATCAAGGCGGCGACGACCTATTTCGACATCATGCAAAGCGCCGACGTGAAGAAGTCGATCCCGGCGATCGCCTACCTCACTTCCGTGCTCGGCGATCCCGCGGTACGTCACCGCGGCACCATCGGCGGCTCGATTGCCAACAACGATCCGGCGGCGGATTTCCCCGCAGCGCTACTCTCGCTCGGCGCAACCGTGAAGACCAACAAGCGTTCGATCGGGGCGGATGACTTCTTCAAGGGCCTGTTCACGACGGCGCTCGAAGATGGCGAGATCATCACCGCGGTCTCGTTCCCGATTCCCGCCAAGGCCGGCTACGCCAAAATGCGCCATCCCGCTTCACGCTTCGCGCTGACCGGCGTGTTCGTGACCAAGACCAAGGCGGGCGACGTCAGGGTGGCGGCGACTGGTGCATCGCAAAACGGCGTCATGCGGGTAGGCGCGATCGAGGCGGCGTTGAAGGCGAACTGGTCAGCCAGTGCGCTCGACAGCGTCGCCGTTTCTGATAGCGGGCTGTTGACCGATATCCATGGCACTTCGGCCTACCGCGCTAACCTGATCAAGGTGATGGCACAACGAGCAGTGACCGAGGCGGGCTAGGTTTAGCGCCTAAACGCAAGTTCCATGCAAACGGCGCGCAGCGATGCGCGCCGTTCTGCTTTTGGGCGGATTTGGAGAAATGCTGCTTGCCACACCGCGTGCAAGGCGAGACAATTTAATCAGCCAATTAACAAACACGGTGGAAACGACGTGCTCGATAAACCAGCCCCCCAATCCGCCGTCCGCGCCTCCGGCCCGCTCGCCGGTTTTCGCATCGTCGAATTCGCCGGCATCGGCCCGGGGCCATTCGCCTGCATGATGCTGGCCGACATGGGCGCCGAAGTGGTGACCCTCGACCGCGTCGGCGCCAAGAAGAATTTGAAATCGGTGGCGGGGCGTGGCCGAAAAGTCGTCGAGCTCGATCTGAAGGACAAGGCCGCGGTGGGCCAGGTGCTCGATCTGCTCGCCGGCGCCGATGCACTGATCGAGGGCTTTCGTCCCGGCGTGATGGAGCGATTGGGCCTCGGGCCTGATGTGGTGATGGCGCGTAACCCGCGCCTGGTGTTCGGCCGCATGACCGGCTGGGGCCAGGAAGGCCCGCTGGCGCAGGCCGCCGGCCATGACATCAACTACATCTCGGTCACCGGCGCGCTGGCCGCGATCGGCACCAAGGAGAAACCGGTGCCGCCGCTCAATCTGGTCGGCGATTTCGGCGGCGGCGCGCTCTACCTCGTGGTTGGTGTCCTCGCGGCGCTGCTGGAAGCCTCGAAATCAGGCAAGGGCCAGGTGGTCGATGCCGCGATGTGCGACGGCGCGGCATCGTTGATGTCGATGTTCTTCGACATGACCGCGATCGGGCGCTGGACCGAAGGTCGCGAACAGAATTTCCTCGACGGCGGCGCGCATTTCTACGGCATCTATGAATGTTCGTGCGGCAATTTTATCTCGATCGGTTCGATCGAGCCGCAGTTCTACGCCCTGCTGCGCCAGCACGCCGAACTCACCGACGCCGATTTCGACGCCCAGATGGACCGCAAGGCCTGGCCGGCACTGAAGGAAAAGCTGACAAAAGTGTTCAAGGGCAAGTCCCGCGAAGACTGGTGCAAGATCATGGAAGGCACCGACATCTGCTTCGCGCCGATCCTGACCATGGCGGAAGCGCCAAAGCATCCGCACAACGCCGCGCGAAAGATTTTTGTCGAGCGCCACGGCGTGACGCAACCAGCCCCCGCGCCGCGCTTCTCGCGTACGCCATCGGCGATCCGGGATGCGGAGAAGGCGGAGATTGTGGAGCTGACGAAGGAATGGAAGGCGGGGAGGTAATTACCCGCCGTCGTCCCGGCGAGCGCCGGGACCCATAACCACCAGCGGAAATTATTTGGCAAGCGGGTCGTTGTCTTCCTTTGTCAGCAACGCCGGCCGCGGCGTATGGGTCCCGGCGTTCGCCGGGACGACAACGACCTACGCCGCGTTCACCTTCAGCACACCGCGGCGAATCTGATCCTCCTCGATCGATTCGAACAGCGCCTTGAAATTGCCTTCGCCAAAACCGTCGTCGCCCTTGCGCTGGATGAATTCGAAGAAGATCGGCCCGATCGCGTTCGCCGAGAAGATTTGCAGCAGTACTTTTGTGAGGCCGCCTTCGACGACGCCTTCGCCGTCGATCAGGACACCGTTACGCTGTAGCCGGGCTGTGTCTTCGCCGTGCCGGGGCAGGCGAGCGTCGATCTTCTCGAAATAGGTGACCGGCGGCGCCGGCATGAACGGCAGGCCATCGGCGCGCAGCCTTTCCACCGTACCGTGAATATCCCGCGCGCCGCAGGCGATGTGCTGGATGCCTTCACCGCGATAGGTGTGGAGATATTCCTCGATCTGGCCGGAATCGCCGGCGTCTTCATTGATCGGAATCCGGATCTTGCCGTCCGGGCTCGTCAGCGCCCGCGAGAACAGACCGGAGGCGCGGCCCTCGATATCGAAGAAGCGGATCTGGCGGAAGTTGAACAGTTTTGAATAGAAGCCGGTCCAGACATCCATACGACCGCGATGGACGTTGTGGGTGAGGTGGTCGATGTAGAACAGTCCCGCCCCGGTGGGACGCGGATCCTTCGCGTCGAGCCATTCGAATTCGCTGTCATAGGCCGAGCCCTTGGCGCCGTAGCGATCGACGAAATACAAAAGACTGCCGCCGATCCCCTTGATGGCGGGAACGTCGAGCGTCTTCTGATCGGACGGAATGTCGGCGGGCTCCGCGCCAAGCGAGATCGCGCGCTCATAGGCCTGGCGCGCATCGACGACGCGGAACGCCATCGACGGCGCGCAGGGACCGTGGGCGGCGACGAAATTGAAGCCGTGGGTGCCGGGCGCTTCATTGACGAGATAATTGATGTCGCCCTGGCGATAGACCGTGATCTTTTTGGTCTTGTGGCGGGCGACCGGCACATAGCCCATCAGCTTGAACAGCGCGTGCAACTCTTCCGGTTTGGGATGGGCATATTCGACGAATTCGAAACCATCGGTGCCCATCGGATTTTCGGCGCTGACAGTGGCGGCCGGCGCGTCGTGCGGAAACGGACCCATGGCGGAATCTCCTTGATTAATTGCCCCGAGTTTCTGCCATATTCTGCGCAATGTGCATGCAAATGGGCCAGCAATTGGCTATAGTCATGCACAATTCGTGCATCATACAGGCCTTTCACGCATGATTTCAGTAGACGCCTTCGACCTCAAAATGCTCGCCGCGCTACAGGACGACGGCCGGCTGACCAACCAGCAACTGGCTGATCTGGTCGGCCTGTCGGCCTCGCAATGCTCGCGGCGGCGGATGCGGCTGGAAGAAGAAAAGGTGATCGCGGGCTATCACGCCGATCTGGCCTCTGAAGCGCTCGGCTTCAATTTGATCGCCTTCATCCACATTACGCTGGCGACCCATTCGCCCGACAATGCCAAGAAATTCCGCGCGCTGGTGGGCCGCGTCGACGCGATCCAGGAGGCCTATTCGCTCACCGGCGACGCCGACTATTTGCTGAAAGTCGTGCTGCGCGACCTCAAGAGCCTGTCTGATATCGTCAACAACGTGCTGATGCCGCACCAGAGCGTGGCGCATGTGCGCTCGTCGATCGTGCTGGACCGGCTGAAGGAAAGCGCAAAACTGCCGCTGAAGGATTTGGCGCGGTAGATTTTGCCCGTCATTCCGGGGCGCGCCTCTTGGCGCGAACCCGGAATCCATCAACCCACAAGCGGTGCGGTGAAATGGATTCCGGGCTCGCGCTTCGCGCGCCCCGGAATGACGAAGGGCATGGCCCGAATTGAGGGAAATACGGCATTCGCTTTGTCGAGCGGATTTGCAATGATCCTTTGAATCAACGCGAAGAGATCGCCCATGGCACTGCAACTCCGGCCGAACTGCGAATATTGCGACAAGTATCTGCCGCCGAACGCTGTGGAAGCGCGGATCTGTTCCTATGAATGCACCTTTTGCGCGGATTGCGTCGAGACCAAACTGCACAATGTGTGCCCGAACTGCGGTGGCGGCTTTGTGCCACGGCCGATCCGGCCTGCGACGGAATGGCGGCCGGGATTAAGCGTTGCGAAGCGGCCGCCGTCCGACAAGCGCGTGCATCTGTCTTACAGTCTTGACGATCTCGCCGCGCATTCGGCACGGATCAAGAATGTTCCGCCGCAGGATCGCTGAACTCTCCACGTCATTGCGAGCGCAGCGAAGCAATCCATTCTTTCTTTGCGCGGCAAGATGGATTGCTTCGTCGCAAGCGCTCCTCGCAATGACGGAAAACAATCACCCCGCCGGCGTGATCGTGCCTTCGACCTCGCCGAAGCCGACGCGGTAGCCGTCGCCCTGGCACCAGCCGCGCATGACCAGCGAATCGCCGTCTTCCAGGAAGGTGCGCTTGACGCCACCTGATAGTTCGACCGGCTCGGTGCCGTTCCAGCTGATCTCCAAAAGACTGCCGCGCTGGTCCTTCTCCGGACCGGAGATGGTGCCGCTCCCTAAGAGATCGCCGACATTCATGGCGCAGCCGGACGAGGCGTGGTGCACCAATTGCTGCACCGACGACCAATACATGTATTTGAAATTGGTGCGGGAGATGCGCTGCCCCTCGTTCATGGAACCAGCGCGCAAGGCAACATCGAGCTGCATGTCAAAATTGTTCGGCTGCGCCTGGCGCAGATATTCCAGCGGCTGCGGGTCCTGCGCCGGGCCCCGCACACGGAACGGCTCCAGCGCCTCGCGGGTCACGATCCACGGGCTGATCGAGGTCGCGAACGCCTTGGCCTGGAACGGCCCCAGCGGCACATACTCCCACTGCTGGATGTCGCGCGCGCTCCAGTCGTTGAGAATCACAAAACCGAATATCATCTCTTCAGCCTGCTTTTCGGTGAGCATCTCGCCGATGGCTGACGCCTGTCCAACGACGACACCCATCTCGAGCTCGAAATCGAGCCGCTTGCAGGCCCCAAAGCTCGGCACGTCAGCCGTCGGCGGCTTCAACTGCCCGCGCGGCCGCTTCACCTTCGTGCCGCTGACGACGACGGTGGACGCGCGACCGTTGTAGCCGATCGGCATATGCAGCCAGTTCGGCTGCAACGCATTGTCCTTGCCGCGAAACATGACGCCGACATTGGTGGCGTGCTCTTTTGACGAGTAGAAATCGGTGTAGCCGGAGACCGCGATCGGCAGATGCAGTTTGACGTCAGCCATCGGCACCAAAGCGAGCTTTCGAAGCCCGTCATTGTCGCGCAGTTCCGGATGATCGTGGCGCAACAATTCGCTGATCCGCGCCCGCGTCTTCGACCAGACCTTTGGTCCGAGCGCCATGAACGCGTTGAGCGAAGAGCCCGAGAATACGCCAAGCGGGCCGATATCGAGCCTGGAGTCCTGCTCCAGCTCCCAGAGATCGAGCACGAAATCGCCGATCGCGACGCCGACACGCGGGGCGAGGCCATCGCGGGCGGAGAACACACCGAAGGGGAGATTCTGGATCGGGAAATCCGAGGCCGGATCGACTGATATGAAGGAGCGCAGGGAAGGGTCGTTGGGATGGGTGGTCACTTTGGCTTCGTCCTTTCTTCCTTCTCCCCTTGTGGGAGAAGGTGGCGAAATCGACCGGAGGGAGATTGCGCCGGATGAGGGGTCTGTATCCGCGGAGAGAGACCCCTCACCCGTCGCCTCACTTCGTGAGGCGCCACCCTCTCCCACAAGGGGAGAGGGGACAAATTCACGGCTTATTCGGATCGAACCGTTTCTCCAGTCCCTTCCAGCAATCCGCATAATCGTCCTGCAAGGTCGCCGACTTCGCCGCATGCGCGGTGACGCGTTGCGGGTAGCGGGTTTCGAACATGAAGGCCATGGTGCCGGTCAGCTTCACCGGCTTCAGCTCACCATTGGAAGCATGATCGAAGGCCTGGCGATCCGGGCCGTGCGGCAGCATCATATTGTGCAGGCTGATGCCGCCCGGCACAAAACCTTCCGGCTTGGCGTCGTAGACGCCGTAGATCAGCCCCATGAACTCCGACATGATGTTCATGTGATACCAGGGCGGCCGGAAGGTGTTTTCCGCCACTGCCCAGCGCTCCGGGAAGATGACAAAATCGATGTTGGCGGTGCCGGCGGTTTCCGAGGGCGAGGTCAGCACCGTGAAGATCGACGGATCGGGATGGTCGAAACCGATGGCGCCGACCGGTGAGAACGTCCGCAGATCGTATTTATAGGGCGCATAATTGCCGTGCCACGCCACCACGTCGATCGGCGAATGCGGCAGCGTGGTCTTGAACAGCGCGCCGCCCCATTTCACGAACAATTCAGTCGGCGTGTCCTTGTCCTCGTAAGAAGCAACCGGCGTGAGGAAGTCGCGCGAATTGGCCAGGCAATTGGCGCCGATCGGTCCGCGCTCCGGCAGCGTGAAGGCGCCGCCGTAATTCTCGCAGAGATAGCCGCGCGCCGCTCCACCCGGGATCTCGACGCGGAATTTGACGCCGCGCGGGATCACCACGATCTCGCCGGGCTCGGCGTCAATGTGGCCGAACTCGGTGACGAGGCGGAGCTTGCCCTGTTGCAGCACGAACATCATCTCGCCGTCGGCATTGTAGAAATGCTGGTCGACCATCGATTTGGTGATGAGATAGACGTGGGCTGCCATGCCGGCCTGCGTATTGGCGTCGCCCGCCGTGGTCATGGTCTGTACGCCCTGGAGGAAGGTCGTGTCTTCCTTCGGGATCGGCGCCGGGTCCCAGCGCAATTGCGCGATCGGCAATTCATATTCATGGCACGGCGCGGTGCGCCACAGTTTTGCGTCGGCTTTCTCAAACCGGCCGGAATGCCGGACCGAGGGGCGGATGCGATAGAGCCATGAGCGCTCGTTGGTGCCGCGGGGTGCGGTGAAGGGCGAGCCGGAAAGCTGTTCGGCATAGAGGCCGTAGGCGCAGCGCTGCGGCGAGTTGCGGCCCATGGGGAGCGCGCCGGGCAGCGCCTCGGTCTCAAAAGAGTTGCCGAAGCCGGACATGTAGCCCGGCGTCACGCCGGCGGTGCCGCGCGAGATCGCGTCGGGCGAGGTGTTGATGTTCATGTCATCCTCCTTCATGTTGCGCATGATCTTGTCCGAAAACCGGTATCCACTTTTCGGGATCATGCGCCTTGCAGGGCGGCCCACATTTCCTGGTCGCGCTTGTCGGTCCAGATCACGGGATCATCGATCCCCGACGCCTCGTCGAACGCGCGCGAGACGTTGAACGGCAGACAATGCTCGTAGATCGCAAAGCCCTGAAACTTCGGGTCCATCACTTCGCGCGTCGCCGCCATCGATTCCTTCAGGTTTCGTCCCCTGGCGACCGAAGTTTCCGCCGCGCCATAAAGTGAGGTGACGAAATCGCGCGTCATCGCAATCGCGTCGCGCCCGGTCGCAAGACCCTTCAGCGCATCGCCACGGCCCGGTGCGATCGCCTTGGGATTGAAATCGCGGATTTCGTTCAGCGTCATCGGCCATTCGCGCAAATGCGCGTCGCCGCAATAGCAGGCCGAGTGATATTCGATCAGGTCGCCGGAAAACATCACCTCGGCATCGGGCACCCAGGCCACGATGTCGCCCGACGTGTGCCCGGCGCCGAGCTGCATCAACCGCACCTCGCGTTTTCCCAGATAGATCGACATCTCGCCTTCAAACGTCAGCGTCGGCCAGGTCAGGCCCGGAATGCTTTGCGCATCCTGGAACAGGCGGGGAAAACGGCCGAACTCGGAATCCCAATCCTGCTGGCCGCGCTCCTCGATCAACCGATAGGTTTCGGCCGACGCCACGACGCCCTGCGCCTTGTAGGCGGAGGCGCCGAGCACGCGCACGGCGTGGTAATGCGACAGCACGACATATTTGATCGGCTTGTCGGTGACGGTGCGCACCCGCTCGATCACTTTATGGGCCATCGCCGGCGTCGACTGTGCGTCGAAGACGAGGCAGCCATCGTCGCCGACGATGATCGCGGAGTTGGGATCGCCCTCGGCGGTGAAGGCGTAGAGATCGGTGCCGATCTCGGAAAAGGTGATCTTCTTCTCCGCCATGTCGGTGGTGGACGCGAAACCCTTGGCCATCAAATTTGTCCCTTTGCGTTGTCTCTGTCCCCGTCATTGCGAGGAGCGAAGCGACGAAGCAATCCATTCTTTTCGTTCTGCCGCGCTATGGATTGCTTCGCTTCGCTCGCAATGACGGTTTTGATTGTGTACGTATTTTCACTATTGCTGCTGTTGTTGTTGCTGCTGGCTCGCATCGAGCATCCGCCGCTTGGCGAGCGCGATGGCTTCATTCAACACCGCGATGTCGCCGATATGATTGGCCAGCACCAGCACCAGCGCGGCATCGAGGTCGGCGCTCTGCGCCTCGCTCAGGCCGCGATGCGCCTCGACGACGGCGCGGAAGGCGTCGTCGGGTTTGGCGAAATTCGATTTGGTCGACAGCGTCATGACAATCCCCGATCGAGACCGGCGGCACGCGCGAGCGCCGCATCGAGCACCGCGCGCGTCGGATGCCGGAAGCGCGCGGCAACATAGCCGTCGGGCCGCAGCAGATAAGCGGTTCCGGGCTCGGCGTCGTAGCGCGCGCTCGCAAGGCCCTTGGCGTCGGCAAGGCCGCTTTCGCCGCCGATGCGAATAGCTTCGACACCTTTGGGCACTTCGGCGGCCTCGCCATTGCCGAACTCCAGCAGCGTGAAACGCGTCCCGGCCTTGATAAAGGCCTCGGTCAAAAACATCGGCTGGCCGCTTGCCGCGGCAATCGGCGCATCCGGCATCGACGCGCCCGGCCGCGGGCCGCCGCGCCACGCGTCGCGATCGGGGCTCGATAGCGGCGTCTCATAGACCGAGGGCACCGACAGCCGCCCGCCATTGACCATGCGCTTGCCGAATTCGGTTTCCTTGGCCAGCGACAGCACCGCCTTGCGCAGCCGCGCTTCCTGTTGCGACACCGGCGCCATGAAATCGGTCGAGCGGGTCGATTCGCGAATGTTCTCGTCGGCCGCAGCACTTCGCTCGGTGTGGTAGCTTTCGAGCAGCGCTTCCGGCGACGATCCGCGCAACACGCGATCGAGTTTCCAGGCGATGTTCTCGGCGTCTTCGAGACCGGAATTGGCGCCGCGCGCGCCGAACGGCGACACCTGATGGGCGGCATCGCCGGCAAAGATCACGCGGCCATGCAAGAACTTATCCATCCGCCGGCACTGGAATTTGTAGAGCGAGATCCATTCGAAATCGAACTTGTCGTGGCCGAGCATGCGCGCGATCCGCGGCCGCACATTCTCGGGACGCTTTTCGGCGACGGGATCCGCATCCGGATTGAGCTGCAGATCGATCCGCCAGATGTCGTCCGGCTGCTTGTGCAACAGCGCGGAGCGTCCGGCATGGAACGGCGGGTCGAACCAGAACCAGCGTTCGGTCGGGAATGCCGCCGTCATCTTGACGTCGGCGATCAGGAACTGGTCCTCGAATACTTGGCCTGAAAATTCCGCGCCGACCAACTGCCGCAGCGACGAGCGCGCGCCGTCGCAGGCGACGACGAAGCCGGCATGCAGCCGGTACGGGCCATCCGGCGTCTCGATCGTCAGCAGCACATGGTCGTTGCGCTGCTCGAGTCCGATCACCTTGTTGCGCCAGCGCAGGTCGATCGCGGGGAGTTCCTCGACGCGATCGACCAGATAGGCTTCGGCATAGAATTGCTGCAGGTTGATGAAGGCCGGCCGCTTGTGGCCCTCCTCCGGCAGCAGGTTGAACTGGTACAGTTGCGAATCGCCGTGAAAGATCTTGCCGACGCTCCACACCACGCCCTTGTCGACCATGCGCTGGCCGATGCCGAGCCGGTCCCAGAATTCGAGCGAGCGTTTGGAAAAGCAGATCGCGCGCGAGCCCTCGCCGATCCGGTCGGCGTCATCGAGCAGCACGACCGACTGGCCGCGCTGCGCCAGATCGATCGCCAGCGACAGCCCGACCGGGCCGGCGCCGACCACGACGACCGCGTGCTCGGCCGCATTCGCGGCCGCCCGGTCCTGATCGGGGTGCCTGCGGTAGCCGAACTGGGTTTTGGTCTGGGCCATGCGATCCTTGCTAGCCAAGGGCGGGCGATTCTGCTAAATTAGTCGCATCTGCAACTATCTTAAACCCCGTGCCGGCCGCGGCGTCAACTCAAATTGGAGCGATTTTGGCAGACGCGACTTCGAGCGAGAACACGGCCAGGCCGAGATCGGGTGCCGACACGCCGGCGAAAGGCGGGAAAAAGAACTCGCGGCTCGACCTCTTCAAATTCGTGCCGTTCCGCCTCAACCGGCTGGCGGCCGAAGTTTCCTCCGCGCTATCGGCCGAGTACCAGACGCGTTACGGGCTCGACATTCCGGAATGGCGCGTGCTGGCGACGCTGGGTTTTCGCGACGACGCCTGCAGCGCGCAATACATCGCTCAATGCACCCGCACCCATAAATCGACCATCAGCCGCGCGGTCACCTCGCTGATGCAACGGCAGATCATCGAGCGCGTCGAGAACGCCGACGACCGCCGCGAATTCCGCCTGCGCCTGACCCGCAAGGGCACTGAACTCTACGAGGAACTGATCCCGCGCCTGTTGCGCCGGGAGCAGGAAATCTTGTCGTGCCTGTCCGCGCACGAGCGCAAGGCGCTCGCGAGCCTGCTCGGCAAGATCGAGCAGGGCCTTGGGCTGGTGCAGACCAGCCAGGAGGCGGACGCGAAGGAAGCGTATTGAAGGGGCTCTCTCCACGTCATTGCGAGGAGCAACGCGACGAAGCAATCCATCTATCCGTTATGCCGCGCTATGGATTGCTTCGCTTCGCTCGCAATGACGGTGTAGCAGCTAAGCCCGATCGATATGCTTCGCGATCACCGGAAAATAATTATCCCCCGAGCCGGCATCGATCGCTTCCTGCAACACCTGGCCGATCAACTCCGCGCCGCGGATCCTGATGCCGGCATCGCCGGCAAGCTCCAGAGCGTAGCTGAGATCCTTCAACGCATACTCGGTCGAAAACGCGCGCTCGGGAAAATTGCCCGGCACGATCGCCTTCATGCCGTGATTGCGTAACGCAAAGCTGTCGGCCGATCCCTTTGACAGCGTATCGAGCAGCAATTTCGGATCGACGCCATTGTGCCTGGCCACCGCGACCGCCTCGGACAGCGCGTTGACGGTTTCGAACAGCACCATGTTGTTGAGGATTTTTGTCACTTGTCCGGCGCCGACGTCGCCGCAATGCGTAACATCGGTCGCAAAGCAGCGGATCAACGGCTCGATATCAGTGTAAAGCGCGGATGTGCCGCCGACCATGACGCTGAGTGTGCCATCCTGCGCCGCCTGCCGGGTCCGCGCGATCGGCGCATCGGCCCATGACGCGCCCTTGGCCTGCAATTGACCGGCGAAAGCGCGGGTCTGACTGACCGACGACGTGCCGAGATCGACCACGATCTGGCCGTCGCGGATGTTGTTGAGGATGCCATCGCCTTCAAACACCGCGCGAACGTGTTTCGCGCTCGGCAGGCACAAGAACAACAGATCGCTCTGCTTGATGACCTCGGCGACCGAGTTCGCGATCCCGGCGCCGTCATCGCGCAGCCGCGCCAGCGGTTCGGCGGCAAGATCGAACGCGATCACGCGCTTGCCGCTCTTCTTCACCAGATTGCGGCAGATCGGCTCGCCCATCACGCCAAGGCCGATGAAGCCGATGTTGTTATATTCCGGCATCGCTCCTGGACCTACTTCGACGAACGATCGCGACGGCGCCAGGTGCAGCGCGAATGCATCGACCTTGTCGCTGGCGCGCGGATAGATCTCGCTGACGATCGGATCGTGGCCGGGGATGAAACGATCGGGATGGCCGGCCAGCCTTTCAACGATCTCCCAGCCCTGCACCATGTCGCCGACATTGTAGACGATCGGAAACGGGCTGCGCTTGTGCAGATTGGCGTAGTAATGCGCGGCGTCCGAGGCCAGCACCACCGGCCCGCGCGCGGTCTCGACCCGCACCACCTGCAAGCCGTCGGAATGGCCGCCGACGCGGTGCACGCTGACGCCGGGCGCGATCTCGCCGTCGCCATTATGGAAGGTGACGCGCTCGCCATAGACATGGCGGACCATCAGCGTGACGTGCTCGACCGAGAACGGATGCCGGATCAGGCCGTTGCACATGCAGCGTCCGGTGGCGTAGCTCATCTCGCGGTCCTGGATATGAAACCGCGCATTGGGGAAGCGATCGAGATTACCGGCGTGGTCGTAATGCAGATGGGTGACGATGATGTCGCGGATCGAATCTGCCTTGACGCCAAAACCTTCCAGCGCGTCGACCGGATTAAGCGTCAGCTTGCGCGCGCGAGCCTTGGCCTCTTCGGCGTTGAAACCGGTATCGACCAGGATTTCACGGCCGTGGCCCCGGATCAGCCAGACGAAATAGTCGAGGTCCTGCGCCGTGGTGTCGTGCGGATCGGGCACCAGGAAATTCAAATGAGGGGTGCGGGGCGACATCGTCGCATAGCGCAGGGCAAAGATTTCGTAGGCGTTTCCCATCGGTGTCACTTTTCTTTGGGTTTTCTTCGGGGTTTGCGATTGGCCGATGTCCCGCAGCAAGCCATTGTCACCCGCAAAGGTCAAACCGCCTGATACGGCAGCCGATGATGGCAGGCAGCCCCTTTTTTGAGACCTGTGACATTACCCGGGGTGCGGCCCCCATTTCCCGGAACCGGGAAGGGCCAGCCAGGCGAGCGCGTCGGGCACGGTTTATTCCGTTTCATTCGTGCCGCCCCGTCGCGGTGAATTGTCGCAATTAATGATGGCTTCGCAAGCGGTTGACGGCTTGCGAGGGTCGTTTGATAATGCGGTTTGCGTAGAGTAAGGTCGCCGCGGCGCAAGCTTGGATCGGCGCTTTTTTGGCTGGACTGCGGTGATTATGAAAATCCGCCTTGCATTGTTTCTCACATTGTTTTTTTCGGCGTCATCGATCGCCCCGTCGTTCGGAGCCGGCGAACGTTTTGCGCTGGTCATCGGCAACGCGAAATATCCAGACGCCGAGGCGCCGCTGAAAGAGCCGATCAACGACGCCCGCGACGTCGCCGACGAACTCAAGCGCGACGGATTCACTGTCGATATCGGCGAAAACCTGACCGGCGACGGCATGCGCCGCGCCTTCGAGCGGCTGTACGGCAAGATCAAGCCGGGCTCGGTCGCCCTGATCTTCTTCTCCGGCTTCGGCGTCCAGTCGAACCGCCAGAGCTACATGATCCCGGTCGATGCGCAGATCTGGACCGAGGCGGACGTCCGCCGCGACGGGTTCAGCCTCGAGACGGTACTCGGCGACATCAACAGCCGCGGCGCCGGTGTCAAGATCGCTCTGCTCGACGCCTCCAGGCGCAACCCGTTCGAGCGCCGGTTCCGCAGCTTTTCGGCAGGCCTTGCCCCGGTTATCGCGCCAAACGGCACGCTGGTGATGTATTCGGCCGCGCTGTCGTCGGTGATTTCGGATAGCGGCAGCGATCACAGCCTGTTCGTGCGGGAATTGCTCAAGGAAATCCGCACCCCCGATTTGATGGCCGAGGAAACGCTGAACCGTACCCGCCTCGGTGTCACCCGTGCCTCGCGCCAGGAGCAGGTGCCGTGGATTTCCTCCTCGCTGGCCGAGGATTTCTCCTTCATTCCCGGCGGCGCCGGACCGAGGCCGTCGAGCCCGCCGCCTGCCGCCCCCGCCCCGCCGCCGCCTCCGGTTGCTGTTACGCCGGCACCGCCGCCCTCGCCGCCCCCGGTTGCCGCTGCTCCGGCAACACCCGCGCCTGCGCCTGCGCCCGCTCCGGCGCCCAAGCCACCGCAAGTGGCCGTTGCGCCGCCCGCGCCACCGCCCGCACCTTTGCCGCCGCCACCGGCATCGCCGAAACCGGCCGAGATCATTCCGGCGCCTGCACAGCCGGCAAAGCCGGCCGAGGGCACTACGGCGCTGGTGCTGGCGGACGATCCGACCATCAAGAGCCTGACCAGCAAGCTCATCGATAATCCCGACGATTCAGCCGCGCTGTACCGGCGCGGGCAGGTCTATGCCAGCAAGGGTGCCTACGACCTCGCCATCAAGGACTTCAACAATTCGCTGCGGCTCAACCCGAAGGACGTCGAGGCCTACAACAACCGCTGCTGGGCCCGCACCGTGATCGGCGACCTCCAGGCCGCGCTGAAAGATTGCAACGAGGCGCTGCGGCTGCGCCCGAATTTCGTCGACGCGCTGGACAGCCGGGGTCTCACCAACCTCAAGAGCGGACAGACCAAGAATGCAATCGCTGATTTCGACGCCGCGCTTAAGATCAACCCGAGATTGACGTCATCCCTGTACGGACGCGGCCTCGCCAAGAAGCGCAACGGTTCCACCTCGGAAGGCGATCTCGATATCAACAATGCGAAGGCGATGGATCCCAATATTGCTAAGGAATTTGCCGATTACGGGGTACAGTGACGATTATTTGAGGTGAAGCGGGCATCTCCTCGAACCCGCAGCCGGCCACCCGGACTAATAGGAAACTGGACTAATAGGAAAGTCGTACGCCGCGGCCACTTTGGCCCGGCAGTCATTTGCATCACGTTTGAAACCGCGCGGAATGCGCGCAGGAGGGACTGGCAATGTCACAGCGCTCAGCAACGAAGACCCTTACGGCAATGCTTTCGGTTGCGACCATCGGCGCCGCACTTACCCTGAGCACTGGAATCGTCCGCGCCGAGGAGAAGGCAAAGGACAAGAACGTCACCGAGGAGCAGATCCTTCGCGCGCTGGCCCCTGAAAAGAAGCCGCTGACCCGCGGCCTCTCCGTCGGCCCGCAGCAGCAGGTCGATCCGGCCACGGCGGCCGCCGAGAGCAAGCTCGTCCAGAAGGTCCGCGGCCGTTCCACCCGCTCGCTGTCGGTCAGCGAACGCGAAGAGATCGCCGCCGTCGTCAAGGACAAGCCGAAGATCGATCTGGAAATCAACTTC
Organism: uncultured Alphaproteobacteria bacterium; assembly: GCA_963802535.1. Lineage (GTDB taxonomy): Bacteria > Pseudomonadota > Alphaproteobacteria > Rhizobiales > Xanthobacteraceae > Bradyrhizobium. The sequence continues at coordinate 28,732 of CAWDJI010000011.1, forward strand.
GACTACAACTCCGCCGATATCAGCGCCAAGTCGCTGCCGTCGGTCGCAGCCCTCGGACGCGCATTGACCAACAACGACCTGAAGGGCTCGACCTTCGTGGTCGCCGGCCACACCGATGCGGCGGGCGGCGAAGGCTATAACCAGGATCTTTCCGAGCGGCGCGCCGACGCGATCAAGCGCTATCTGGTCGACAAATACGGCGTCAACGGCTCCGATCTGGTCACCGTCGGATATGGCAAGACCCAGCTCAAGGACCCGAGCCAGCCGATGGCCGAAGCCAATCGCCGCGTCCAGGTCGTGAATATGGAAAACAAGGCCACCGCGTCCAACGCTTCCAAATAGCTGCCCTTCAAGCAGGAGCGTACAAGTAAGGGCGTGGCGTTGACCAAGTTTTTCCGGCTACAATGCGTCCCGCAGCCCCCTTGCGGGACGTATTCGTTTTAGGTTCATTCTGATTTCTCGTCTGACCGAATGCGCCTCGCCTCATTTGACTTCAAGTCTGGATTGAACCGGCGATGAACCTCTCCGAATACCTCAAACCTGCGCTTGGAGTGGCGTTCGTTGCTGTTCTGGGGATCGGCTATTACTGGTTCGAGCACCGCTCGCATCCCGAGGCCAAGGATACGCCGAGCCAGGCGCTGGTGATCGTCACCAAATCCACCAATGCCTGCTTCTCCGACATGGTGCGGGTCACCGGCTTCATCGTGCCCCGCCGCGAAGCCCAGATCGGCGTCGATCAGGAAGGCTCCAAGGTCACCGATCTCTTCGTCCGCGAAGGCGACATGGTGACCGACAATCAGGAGCTGGCGCGGCTGACCGCGCCGCCGCAGCAACCCGGCGCGCCGGGTGGCGGCCGGACCGCACCGATATCGCTGCGCGCACCCGCGGCCGGCCTCGTCACCGAAGTCAGGACCGCCGTCGGTGCCCCGGCTTCGCCGCAGGCCGGACCGATGTTCCGGATTTCCGTCAACAACGAAATCGAACTGGATGCCGAGGTGCCAAGCATCCATCTGCTCAAGCTCAATCCCGGCGCCACGGTGCGGATCAGCCGCGACGACGCGCCCGACCTGGTCGGCAAGGTCCGGCAGATCTCCCCGCAAATCGACCGCGCCACCCAGCTCGGTCATGTCCGGATTTCGCTCACCAACAATCCCTCGCTCAAGGTCGGGATGTTCGCCCGCGCCAATATCGACGCCAAGCGCTCTTGCGGCGTCGCCGTGCCCCGCACCGCCATCGACCGCCTGACCCTGCAAGTGGTCAAGGGCAACATCGTGGAGACGCGCAGGGTCCGGGTCGGACTGACGTCCGACACCTCAACTGAAATTCTTGAAGGCCTCGACGTCGGCGAAATCGTCGTGGCCGACGCTGGCACGTCGCTGCATGACGGCGACCAGATCAAGACCATGTTTGCCGACGAACTCGAGCGCACGCGGACAAGATAATGGCTTTGAACATCTCGGCATGGTCGATCCGGAACCCGCTTCCGTCCATCGTCTTTTCGATCATCCTGCTGGTGCTGGGTTGGGTCAGCTTCACCAAACTCGCGGTCACACGGCTGCCGAGCGCCGACATTCCCGTGATCTCGGTCGCGGTCTCGCAGTTCGGCGCAGCCCCTTCCGAACTTGAATCGCAGGTCACCAAGACGATCGAAGACGGCGTCTCCGGCGTCGAGGGCGTGCGGCACATTGCGTCATCGATCACCGACGGATTGTCGGTGACGACGATCCAGTTCGCGCTCGAGACCAACACCGACCGCGCGCTGAACGACATCAAGGACGCCGTGACCCGCGTTCGCGCCAATTTGCCGCAAAATGTCACCGAGCCGCTGATCCAGCGCGTCGACGTCATCGGCCTGCCGATCGTCACCTATGCCGCGATCTCGCCGGGCAAGACGCCGGAGCAGCTGTCCTACTTCGTCGACGACGTGGTCAAGCGCGCGCTGCAAGGCGTGCGCGGCGTGGCGCAGGTCGAGCGTATCGGCGGTGTCGAGCGCGAGATTCTGGTCTCGCTCGATCCTGATCGCCTGCAGGCCGCCGGCCTCACCGCCGTCAATGTCAGCCAGATCCTGCGCGGCACCAATGTCGATCTCGCCGGTGGACGCGCCGAAATCGGCAAGAACGACCAGGCGATCCGCACGCTGGCCGGCGCCAAGACGCTCAACGAACTCGCCGGCACCATGATCCCGCTGTTCGGCGGCGGCGAGGTGCGGCTCGACGACCTCGGCACCGTCACCGACACCATCGCCGACCGCCGCACCTTTGCCCGCTTCAGCGGCGAGCCGGTGGTGGCGCTCGGCATCAAGCGCTCGAAGGGCGCCAGCGACGTGGTGGTCGCCGCCGCCGTGCAGAAGCGCATCGACGCGCTGAAGGCTGCCTATCCCGACGTCGATCTCAAAATGATCGACACCTCGGTCGATTTCACCAAGGGCAATTACGAAGCAGCGATCTCGACCTTGTTCGAAGGCGCGATCCTCGCCGTCGTCGTCGTGCTGTTGTTCCTGCGCGACATGCGCGCCACCATCATCGCCGCGATCTCGCTGCCGCTGTCGATCTTCCCGGCATTCTGGGTGATGGATCTGCTCGGCTTCTCGCTCAACCTCGTCAGCTTCCTCGCCATCACGCTGTCGACGGGCATCCTGGTCGACGACGCCATCGTCGAGATCGAGAACATCGTGCGTCACATGCGCATGGGCAAGACGCCCTACCGCGCGGCGCTGGAAGCCGCCGATGAAATCGGCCTCGCCGTGATCGCGATCTCCCTGACCATCATCGCGATCTTCGCGCCCGCAAGCTTCATGTCCGGGATCGCCGGACAGTTCTTCAAGCAATTCGGCATCACCGTGTCGGTGCAGGTGTTCTTCTCGCTGCTTGCCGCGCGGTTCGTCACGCCGGTGCTGGCGGCTTACTTCCTGAAGGATCACCCGCATGACGACCCGCCGCCCGGACGCATACTGCAGAGTTACACGAAGCTGGTGACCTGGTCGGTGAAGCACTACTTCATCACCGTGCTGGTCGGCTTCGGCATCTTTGCCGCCTCGATCTGGAGCATCACGCTGCTGCCGCAGGGCTTCCTGCCGGCGCAGGACACCGCGCGCTCGCTGCTCGCCATGGAGCTGCCGCCGGGCTCGCAACTCGCCTACACCGAGAAGGTGACCGAGGAGATCGTGGCGCGCCTGCGCAAGCGTCCGGAGATCAAAAGCATCTTTGTCGATGGCGGCCGGGTGCCGCCGGGCACGCAGGAAGTGCGGCGCGCCGCGCTGATCATCAACTACACGCCGAAGAAAGATCGCGACAGCAAGCACACCCAACGCCTGCTTGAGCTCGATATCAGCAAGGAGCTCGAAAACGTTCCGGACATCCGGTTCTGGTTCCTCGACGAAAACGGCCTGCGCGCGATTTCGCTGGTCGTGACCGGCATCGACAGCAACATCGTCGGCAACGTCGCCAACGAGCTTGCGACCCAGATGAAGCGGATTCCGATCATCGCCAACGTGATTTCGGAAACTTCGCTGGATCGACCCGAACTTCGAATCCGGCCGCGGGCGGAACTGGCGGCGCGGCTTGGTGTTTCCACCGAAAGCCTGTCGCAGACCATCCGCGTCGCCACCATCGGCGACGTCGGACCGGCGCTCGCCAAGTTCGACGCCGGCGATCGCCAGGTGCCGATCCGGGTCCAGCTCGAAGACGGTGCGCGCAGCGATCTGCAGATGCTGCAACAATTGCGGGTGCCGCTCGGCCAGCGCGGCGAGCGCGGCGGCGTACCGCTGTCGGTCATCGCCGACATCCAGCTCGATCAGGGCCCGACCAGCATCAACCGATACGACCGCGAGCGGCAGGCCACGGTTGCGGCCGACCTCGTCGGCACCGCAGCACTCGGCGACGCTACCAAGCTGATCTACGACTTGCCGGTCATGAAGAGCCTGCCGAAGGGCGTCAAGGTAAGCCCGTCGGGCGATGCCGAAAGCCTGGCCGAATTGTCGGACGGCTTTGCCACCGCCATCACCGCCGGCCTGATGATGGTCTATGCCGTGCTGGTGCTGCTGTTCGGCACCTTCCTGCAACCGATCACCATCCTGTTCTCGCTGCCGCTCTCGATCGGCGGCGCGATCGCAGCCCTGCTGTTGACCGGCAAGCAGCTGACCACGCCGGTGTGGATCGGCATCCTGATGCTGATGGGAATCGTCACCAAGAACGCCATCATGCTGGTGGAGTTCGCAGTCGAATCGATCCGCGAAGGCAACAAGCGCGATTTCGCGATCATCGACGCCGGCATCAAGCGCGCTCGGCCGATCGTGATGACCACGATTGCGATGGCGGCCGGCATGATACCTTCAGCGCTGGCCTTCGGCGCCGGCGGTGAATTCCGTTCGCCGATGGCGCTCGCCGTGATCGGCGGCCTGGTATTCTCGACCGTGCTGTCGCTGGTGTTCGTGCCGGCGATGTTCATGATGATGGACGATCTGGGATCGCTGATCTGGCGCTACGGCAGGCTGCTGCTGGCCTCACAAGCCGAGAGCGAGCCGGGCGATCATCACGCCGAGCCGCCGGCCAAAGGCCCGCCCGCCGTGCCACCGATCCCGCCGGCGATGTCGCCCGCGGCGAAATGAGGCAGCCAGAGCGTTTTCAAGCGAAGTGGACGCCGGTTCGCGTGAAGAAAACGCGTCAGAACAAAACATAGAGCCCCGTTCCGATTTAACCGGAACGGAAAAGGCTCTAATCGTTCCGCGCCACCGCGGTCAGCTTGTTCAGGTTCTGCAGCAGAATGCGGCCGCGTTGCAGGTCCAGGATGCCGTCCTTGCGCCAGAGCTGTAGCTGACGGTTGACGCTCTCGCGCGCGGCGCCGACGAAGACGCCGAGCTGTTCCTGCGAAATATGTACTTCCGATCCGTAATCGGCTGCCAGCGCGCTGAGCCTTCGCGCCAGCCGCACCGGCAGTGGCTGCAACATGGATTCTTCCATCCGTTCGCTCTGCCAGCGAATGCGCTGGCACAGCAGCGTGATGATCTTGATGGCGACTTTCGGCTCGCGCTCCAGGAAGGCGAGGAAATCCTCGCGCCGCAGCACGAACAGTTCGGACGCTTCGCCGGCGGTGGCGTCCGCGGTTCGGCTCTGGCCGTCGAGCACCGCGACCTCACCGAAGACGTCGCCGGAGCCCATGAAGTTCAGGGTCAGGCGGCTGCCGTCGGAGGCGCCGGTTTCGATCCGGATCTGGCCGCGGCGAACCCCGTAAAGGGCATCGCCAGGGTCGCCCTTCTGAAACAGCGTCTCGCCAAGCGCCAGCTGCTGGGTGTGGCAGAGGCCAGCGATTCGCTGCAGTTCGTCGGCACCAAGGTCCGCGAACATCGGGTTCATCTTCAGAATAATCGCGAATTCGGACTGTTTGCTCATTGTTTCGCCTTCCAGATCGATCCCAAAACCGTCCCCAAAGGCCCTAGCAAGATTCACCCCGACTGAAGTGTGTCATAAGTCACATAGGATTGCAGCAATCCTTGGAATATTTTTGGCTCCTTTGAGCCCGGTGCCGTTTCCGGGATAAGCTTAAGCCTCCGGCAGCGACCGTCTGGCGCCGCCGAAACCGATGCCGGTCGCCCGGTCTGGAATGTCGAGATGAGAGCATTGAAAATCGCAGGCGCCGCCATCGGCGCCGTGGTCGTCATAACAGCGCTGCTGCTCGTGATCGGCGTTCCCTCCGGTTTCATGACCCAGCAGATCCAGGAGCGGGTCGAGCGCGAAACCGGCTACAAGCTCATCATCAATGGTGGCACCAGGATTGGGCTCTGGCCGTCGCTCAACGTCACGCTGAACGACGTCATTTTGCAGGATCCGAAGGACCGCGACACCAGCAACCGTCTCAGCGCCGGCAGCATCCAGGCCGACGTGACGCTGGCGAGCGTGTGGGCGGGGCGGCCGAAGATCACTGAACTGATGATCGTCCGCCCGGTGCTCAACGTGCCGCTGCAGCGCGAGCGGGTGAAGGATTCCAACCCGGGACCCAAATCCGCCACCGCCGGCACCGGCGACGCCTTTACGATCGAGCATGTCAGCGTCACCGGCGGCACCATCGTGTTTGCCAATCTGCGCGACCGCGTCGAGAACAAGATCGAGACCATCAACGCCGACATCACCATTGATGGCGACCGCAAAATTCGCGCGGCCGGCAATGCCCGCACCGGCGAGCAGACGCTGAAATTCGACATCAAGGCCGCGCCACCCGCGCCGCCGATCGAGCGGCAGAATATTCCGACCGAATTCAAGATCGACGCGCCGGCCTTCCTGCAGGCGCAGCTGTCGGGCAAGGCGGAAGTCCGCCTCAACGGCTCGGTGGTGATGATCAACGGCCTGACCGGCGTGCTCGGCGACGGCGCCTATAATGGCTGGGCCTCGGTCGATCTTTCGAGCAAGCCGCTGGTGAAACTCGATCTCGACTTCCAGCGGCTCGATGTCGCGATGGCGCGCGAGGCCAGCGGTGCGCAGGCTTCTTCGCAGCCCTGGAGCAACGCGACGATCGACCTCAACGGTCTCAATTACGTCGACGCGCAGGCGCGGATTTCCGCAGCCTCCCTCAATATCGGTGAGGCGCGCTTCGCACCGGCCGCGATCGAGACGACGGTCGCGAGCGGCGTGTTGAAGACGCAGATCTCCAATCTCGGCGCCTATGACGGCAACGCCAATGGCGATCTGACCATTGACGCCTCGACCGCCACGCCGGCCTTTACGCTGCGCGCCGACCTTACCGGCGTACGCGCGCTGCCGCTGCTCAAAAGCCTTGCCGATTTCGACAAGCTCGACGGCAAGATGCAGACCAAGATCAATGTGCGTTCCGCCGGCAACAGCCAGCGCGCGATCATGACCAACCTTCAAGGCACGACATTCGTCGTGTTCCAGGACGGCGCCATCAAGGGCCTCAACGTCGCCCAGATGATCCGCTCGCTGACGTCGAGCACGCTGTCGGGATGGCAGGAGGGCGGTGAGAAGGCGACCGACCTTTCGCAACTTTCCGCATCGTTCAAGATCGACAAGGGCCAGGCGGTCACCACCGATCTCAATCTGATTGGCCCGCTGGTGCGGATGACCGGCGTCGGCACCATTGCACTCGACACCAAGCAGATCGGATTCCGCGTGGAACCGAAACTCGTCATGACCACCGAAGGCCAGGGCCGCGCCAACGACCCGGTCGGCTTCGGCATTCCCGTGATGATCGAGGGGCCGTGGGGCGCGCCAAAAATCTATCCGGACATGCAGGGCATCCTCGATAATCCGGATGCGGCCTATGCCAAGCTGAAGGAGATGGGCAAGGGCCTGTTCGGGCCGAATGGCGGCGGGCTCGACAAGGTGCTGGGCGGCCTGCTCGGCGGCCAGGGTGTGCCGGGCAGCCAAGGCGCGCCGGGGGCGGCCGGCGCACAGGGCGGCAAGCCGGGCGATCTGCTCGGCGGCCAGCTCGGCGAGGCCATCGGCAATCTGCTCCAGCAGGGCTTGAGCGGGTTGAACCAAGGTCAGGGTCAAGGCCAGGGCGGCGCGGGCCAGAGCTCCGGCCAAGCGGCGCCGCGGCCGAACAGCCAGCGCAGCATCCCGATCCCGGGCCAGTCCGCGGACCCCGAACCGGCGGCGCCGGCCGCCCCCTCGGCGCAGGGCGATTTGCCGCAGGCGGACAGCCAACCGATGAACGAGGTTTTGCGGCAGCTGTTTAATCGGTGAGGTCCCCTTCTTCCACCTCTCCCTCTGGGAGAGGTGGACACTTCCATTGCCGCCCCGATGAGGTCCGACATCCCCAGATTCTGTGCATTTCCTCCTGAATTGATGGCTAACCATGTGGGATGGGCCACCGACAGGGCCTGCCAATTCGTGCTAAACAGGGGTCCATGAGCGAGACCAAGGACAAAGTCTGGTTCCTGCGCGAAGGGCTGTTCGCCAAATACGTCATCGCGCTGGTCGGGCTCGTGGTGTTCGTGCTGGCCGTCAACGGCGCGATGGAAATCTGGATCAGCTATCGCGGAATCAAGACCTCGCTGACCGACGCCATGTCGGAGAAGGCCGAGGCGACCGCCAAGCGCATCCAGCAATCGATGTCGGACCTCGAACGGCAGATCGGCTGGGTCACGCGCGCCTCCTCCGGCTTCAAGATCGAGGACCGCCGCGCCGACTACACCCAATTGCTGCGGCAGGCGCCGCAGGTCAGCCAGCTTTCGCTGCTCTCGGCCCGCGGCTTCGAACAGCTGCGCGTCAACCGCCAGACCGTGATCGAGGGCAGTAACGTGAATTTCGCCCGCGATCTCCGCTTCACCGAGAGTGCCACCCGCGGCACCGCCTATGCGGTGCCCTCGTTCCGCGAGGGGCAGCCGGTGACGTCGATCTCGCTGTCGCATTCGGACGGCCAGGTCACCGTCGCCGAGATCGATCTTCGCTTCCTCCAGGATTACCTCGGCGATACCGAGATCGGCCGGGTGGGCTTTGCTTATGTCGTCGACAGCAAGGGCCAGGTGCTGGCGAGTTCGGCCAAGGGACCTGACCTCGCCAAGGATCTCTCCGCGCTGCCGCAGGTCGCCGCCATCAACGGCTCGCTGTTGAGCGAGGGCCGCGACGTTGCCGGCCACGACGTGCTGACGACGGTGAGTGCGGTGCCGCGGCTCGGCTGGTACGTGTTCTTCGAGCAGCCGACGGCGCAGGCGCTGACCCCGATCCGCGATCAATTGGTGCGGATCGCGCTTCTGATCGCGCTCGGCCTCGTGGTCGCGATCATCGCCGGCACCATCATGGCCCGCCGCATGCTGGTGCCGATCACGGCACTTCGCGCCGGCGCGCGGCGCCTCGGCGCCGGCGATTTCGCCCATCGTATTGAAGTGAAGACCGCCGACGAGCTGGAAGAGCTGGCCGGGCAATTCAACAGCATGGCAAGCCAGCTGGCCGAGACCTACTCCGACCTCGAATATAAGGTGAAAGAGCGGACGCGCGATCTGGCGCAATCGATCAACGAGCTGAAGGTGCTGGAAGAGGTCGGCCGCGCGGTGTCGTCCTCGCTCGATCTCAACGCCGTGCTGCCGACGGTGGCGGCGCGCGCGCTCGAAATCACCCATGCCGATGCGGTTTTGATCTATGGCCACGATCCGGCCAATCACACGTTCAATCTCACCGAGGCGATCGGCATCGACAAGGCGACCGAGGGCAGGCATCTGCAAATCGACGCCGATAATTCGCCGCTCGGCGAAGCCGCGCGCAACGGCGAGCCGATCGCGATCTCCGATCTCGATGCCGCCGCCGATCATCCGCTGCGCGACGTCGTCAAGGAGGCCGGCTTCCATTCGGTGCTGGTGGTGCCGCTGGTCGACCAGAAGGGCATTTTGGGATCGCTGGTGGTGTTGCGGCGGAGCGCCGGCGACTTCTCGCAGAATCTGATCGGGCTGATGAAGACCTTTGCGCACCAATCGGTGCTGGCGATGCGCAACGCGCGGCTGTTCACCGAAGTGGACCACAAGAGCCGCGAACTGGAGACCGCCAACGCCACCGTGCGCCAGCAGGCCGACAAGCTGCTGGACTGGAACAAGTCGCTGGAGGAGCGGGTCGAGACGCAGCTCGGCGAAATCGAGCGCATCCGCCGCCTCGAGCGTTTCCTGGCGCCGCAGGTGGCGCAACTGATCGCGTCGGGCGACGGCCATGAGGGCCTGCTCGACAGCCACCGCCGCGAAGTCACGGTGGTGTTCTGCGACTTGCGCGGATTTCACCTCCTTTACCGAGACCACCGAGCCGGAAGAGGCGATGAACGTGCTGCGCGAATATCACGCAGCGCTCGGCGAGCTGATTTTCAAATATGAGGGCACGCTCGACCGCTATGCCGGCGACGGCGTGATGATCCTGTTCAACGCGCCGATCCAGTTCGAGGACCACGTCACGCGCGCGGTGAAGATGAGCGTCGAGATGCGCGACGCGATCGGCGCGCTGACCGAGAAGTGGCGCAACCGCGGCCACAATCTCGGTTTCGGCATCGGCATCGCGCTCGGCTATGCGACGCTTGGGCCAGATCGGCGTCGAGCAGCGGCTCGAATACGCCGCCATCGGCAGCGTCACCAACCTCGCCTCCCGCCTCTGCGACGAAGCCAAGGCCAACCAGATCGTGGTGAGCCGTAGAGTTCTACGGCATGGTCGAACAATGGGTCGAAGGCCGCGCGATCGACGACCTCAATCTGAAGGGTTTTAATCACCCGATCCTCGCCGCCGAGATCACGTCGTGGCGGGAAGAGGTGGATAATGTGGTGGATGCGCGCGGCGCGACGGCAGAAGAAGAAGTAAGCCGACGCCCTCTCCGCGTCATTGCGAGCGCAGCGAAGCAATCCATCTCACCGCGAAGCAAGTAAGCATGGATTGCTTCGCTTCGCTCGCAATGACGGCGCCGGCGCAAGCGACACGGAACACCACCGCCCCATGTCGCCGCCGCCCACGAACAAAGCTCAAAAATTGCACTTCGCCGCATTCACGACCTTGATACCACCGGTCTTGGGATCGAACTTCGCCTTTTTGCCGACGACACAGCCTTTGCCGTCGAGCTTGCCGTCATCGAACAGTTCGTTGCCGTTCTGATCGAAGATCACGAAGCCCTTGTTGCCATTCGGCGGCTTTGCGAAGGCCGCCGAGGAGGCGCTGAGAGCGACAGCGATCGCAGCGGAGATGATGAGGGTTGAGCGAAACATAGTCGTAGTCCTTTCATGTTGATGTCTCCGTTATTGGAGACAACAGCAACATAAGAGTTCTCGTGCGCATCGCACTGTGTTGGGGGTCACACCGAATGCGCGCTTGATTCAGCGTACGTTCATCCGCGATGGCGAATGAGTCGCGAAGGACGCTGCGCGCGCTGACGGCGCGGACAATTGCCGATTCGATTTTCAAACAGCGAACTCTAAATTCCGTCATCCTGAGGTGCGAGCGTAGCGAGCCTCGAAGGATGAATCGGCCACAGTCGAGCCGTCGCCCTTCGAGGCGCGCAAGCGCGCGCACCTCAGGGTGACGGGTAGACACGCCTTCGCGATCCCGCGGCGCAAAACGCCCGGACCTTGCGGTAATCGCCGCGCCCGAAAGAAATCAGAGGGCGCAGGGAATGCCGGATGCGCGCTGCACCCGAGGTCTCGTGTGCGCCGTGCACAAAAGCAATGCACACGAGCATACAGGTGAAGCGGAGACATCCGACATTCCCTGCGCAATGGCTTTACGGCTTACTTCGCGCTCTCCCCGGTGAGCCTTGCACTTTTGCCACCGCAGGCGCCAACTTTGGGACGCCAGGACCACACGACTTGGCCGTACGCTTTCGCACCGTTCGCTATCGGCACTACCGGCGTCCACCGCGACCCGTCCCACGTTCGTTGCGATCATGAAGCGCCCCTCTGACGGGACGGGATGGGCTTGATATAGCGCGAGTCTGGTTTCGTTAAAACAGAAATATTTTTTATTTTGGGGCTTGACACATTCCGAAAATCGGAATTCGCGAGTTGCCCGTCGGGTCAAAATGTCTCAGCCACTCTTGCGGCATGGGTCATGGTGTGGTACACTAACTCAGATGGAGTTGCGGCATGATCCTGAGCTTCCGGGATGATTGGTTGCGTGAGTTCTTCGTCAATGACGTCAGATCGAAGAAAATTCCGTCCGACCTGGAAGATCGCCTGTTCCGCAAGATCCAGCTGATCGACGATGCGACGACGGACCGCGACTTGAGATCGCCACCCAGCAACCATTTCGAGAAGCTGCGAGGCCATCTCGACGGCTTCCATTCGATCCGCGTCAACAAGCGATGGCGGCTAGTCTTTCGATGGAATGGCCGCCGGGGTGAGGCGAAAGAAGTATATCTGGACGACCACAGCTACGATTGAGGCAAGCCATGTTGATGACAAAACGCAAACCGGCGACGATCGGCGAAATTCTGGTCGAGGAATTCATGAAGCCGATCGGCCTGACGCAGGGCGCGCTGGCTGAAGCCATGGGTGTACAGCGCAAGCACGTCAACGAGCTATGCAACGATCGCCGCAATGTGACCGCGGCGACCGCGCTCATTCTCGCCCGCGTGTTCGGCAACAGTGCGGATTTCTGGCTCAACGTGCAGCGGCGAAGCGATCTGTGGGCAGCGATGCATTCCCCGCGCGAGCGCAAGCGGATCGAACGGGCGCGCCCCTTGACAGCTGCGGCATGAGCCAGGGTCGAAGGAAGGCGAATCATTAGCGATCAGGGTGCCGTCGTTGATGTCGTTGCGATAAGTGACGAGTAAGCAGCCTGCGCAACACCTTTGTTCTAACCGTTGAATTCGACCGGAAGTATGGCACTCAGGCTCTTCAGGCTTTGCCTTGCAGCCGAGCCTTGGATTATACTGGGCTTTCCGCTTTTTGCAGTGATGCTTGGGACTATTGAGTTCAAGCTGCGGAAGATGAACTCGTAGGGCACGATGCCGGTCAAGAATTTGAAGCTTTCCGCTCCAACCCAACCACAGTTGGTGCCAGGCTCCCCGCTATGGGATGACTTCATGCAAGATGAGTGGCTCAAGCCGCGCGAATATTCTTTCGCCAATGCAGCGGGAAAAGTGTTTTACGAGATCGCCTATTCTCTTCAAGATGTCCGTCAGTTTGCGGAGATGCATAAGGCGGTCAAGTTCACGCCAACGGAAGACGGCCCGGACTTAGATTGAAATTCGAACACTGCTGCGGTCCTATGGAAACTCACGAAGAGGCATTTCCGCAAAAGTTGCTGGACCCAAGACGGGTGCCGTGGCAAGGCGAGCAATGACTTGCCCATTTTGTTCGATTGACGAAAATCGTATTGCCTTCTCGAACGAGTCAGTGATCGCCATTTGGGATGGATCCCCAGTAAGCCGAGGCCACCTTCTCATTGTGCCTCGGCGACACACTCCGGGCTGGTCAAGCCTCGAACCAATCGAAAGGGGCGCAATTCTAGACGCTATCGACCAAGCCTACGCGATCATATCGGAGCGTTTCCGCCCAGACGGATTCAATGTCGGCTTCAACGAGAATTCCGCAGCCGGTCAGACTATTTTTCACTTCCATCTCCACATCATTCCTCGTTACACGGGTGAACTTACTGACGCTCCCGGCGGCATGCGGCTTGTCCCGGAGAAGGACACCTACCGTTTGGGCCGCGAGGTTGTTTCCGGCAATCCTTCGGAGCGGAGGCTCGTGACAGGAGGAACGGACCCTCTCCTTCCCCATTTGCTCCTGCATCTTGACGGATCGACTAACTGCGATATCGCCGTGGCTTTCTTGCTAGATAGTGGCGCTCGGATGATTGTCGCGCATCTTCGAGATTTTCTCTCCCGGGGAGGGCGGGCGCGCATTCTCGTCGGAGACTATTTAGACGTCACGGAACCCGCTGCAATACGTCGTCTCAAGGACCTTTCCGGCGATCTCGTAGTGCGAGCATTTGAGACACGGGAGCGCGGTTTTCATCTCAAGACCTACATTTTCCAGACCGATCAAGAAGGCATCGCCTTTGTAGGAAGCTCGAATCTCTCTGCGCCTGCGCTGACCAGCTCGATCGAGTGGAATTACAAAGTAGTTTCGAGTCACGAGCGCGCTGGTTTTTCCGAAATAACCGCCGGGTTCGAAGATATCTTCAACTCATATCAGGCCGTTAGCGCTGACGAAGCCTGGATACGCCTTTACGAAGCGCGTCGGGCATCGCCGAATTGGAGAGGAGCAGAAATAGCCCACGAACCTCTAGCTCCGATGGCTATTCCGCACACGATTCAGCAGGAGGCTCTTGCCGCTCTTGAAGAGACCCGTCGAGACGGCTATTCCGCGGGCCTCGTCGTACTGGCAACTGGGCTAGGTAAAACTTGGCTTTCAGCTTTCGATAGCGCAAGACCTGAATTTAGACGCGTTCTGTTCGTGGCGCATCGCGAAGAGATACTGAACCAAGCGATCGATAATTTCCGGCAAGTCCGACCGAATGCATCTATTGGACGGATGGCCGGGTCGCAACGAGACCGTGCCGAAGATCTGATATTCGCATCAGTCCAGACACTTGGCCGCATAGAACATCTGGGTGAATTCGCGCCAAACGCTTTCGACTATATAATTGTCGACGAATTTCATCACGCCGCGGCTGCAACGTATCGTCGGATCATTGACTATTTCGAGCCGAAATTTCTGCTTGGTCTGACTGCCACCCCGGAACGCATGGATGGGGGTGATCTCCTTTCCCTTTGCCAAGAGAACCTCGTCTTTGATGCTTCAGTATCAGACGGGGTTTCGGCAGGATTGCTCTGTGCTTTTCAATATTTTGGCGTTCCCGACGTGGTCGACTATACTAATATCCCTTGGCGGAATGCACGCTTCGATCCCACCGAGCTTACAGCAGCCGTGGCCACAGAAGCACGCGCGACAAATGCGCTGGAGCAATTCCGCAAGCATGGCGCACGACGCTGCATCGCATTTTGCTGCTCACAACGCCATGCCGATTTCATGGCAGAGTTTTTCAACGCGCACGGGCTACGCACAGTCGCCGTCCATGCCGGCAGCGAGAGCGCGCCGAGAGCCACGTCACTTCAACAACTGGCGGACGGCGAACTTGACGTCATTTTCTCGGTCGACATGTTCAACGAAGGCGTCGATGTTCCCAGTATTGATACTGTCCTCATGCTACGGCCGACCGAATCGACGGTCATCTGGATGCAGCAATTCGGTCGCGGCCTCCGCAAGGCATCCGACAAACCATTTCTCAAGGTCATCGACTACATAGGCAATCACCGATCGTTTCTTATCAAACTACGTTCTATCGCTGCGCTCGCAGATAGGAACGCGAACAGCGCTGGCGCTCTCAGGAGCATTCTCGACGATATCCGTAAGAAGGAACTCGAACTACCCGAAGGATGCTCCGTCACTTATGAACTGGAGAGTATTGATATACTGGAGAAGCTGTTAAAGCCCGCTCGGCCAGAAGCCGCGCTAGAAGCGTTCTATGGAGACTTTCTTGAACGTCATGGAATAAGGCCGACTGCGGTTGAAGCTTTTCATGAGGGTTTTAGCCCCCGCAGTAACAGCGAGCGCTCTTGGCTTGGGTTTGTTCTACGTATGAAAGGACTATCAGAGACTGAAGCTGCGACGTATTCAACATCGCGCGCTTTTCTGGAAAGCATTGAGCGGACGGAAATCAGCCGGAGCCACAGGGTTGTTCTATTGCTGGCGATGATCGCAGCCGAAGCAATACCCGGAGAGATAACAGTCGAATAGACTTGTTGAGCAGGTTGCAAGGCTTGCGCAGCGGTACTTGAAGATTCGTGATGACTTCTCAATTGAGGTCGGCGACGCGAAGAGCCTACGCAGCTTGCTTGTAGAAAGCCCGATCCGAGCATTTGTCGACGGCCGAGGAACCGGAGATGTGTCATTCTTTCGCTTCGACGGCGACAATCTGTCCTCTTCTTTCCAAGTGGAAAATGCCGCGGTTTTTCGCGAACTCCTTCGCGAAATCTTGGACTGGCGTCTTGCGGAGTATCTCATCCGACAAGAGGACGAGAATACGGACATAATCTGCCGAGTAGCTCGATCTGACGATCATCCCGTTGTGTTCTTGCCGTCCTCAGCAGAGACGCTTCATCTGGAGCAAGGGCCGATTCCTGTCCGGATCGGCGGGACGGTTTATGAGGCCTTGGTTGCAAAGGTCGTTATCAACGTCGTTCGAAAGCCCGACGATGAGACCAACGTGCTTCCCGAATTGCTCCGTAGTTGGTTTGGAGAGGAAGCGGGTCTGCCCGGCCGCAGCGACAAAGTCAGGATTAGGCGCGATCCATCCGGATTGGAAATGGAGGCCTTTCGCATTCCGGCAGGGCAGGGTTTGCAGTGTTGGGGACGCTATGCGCGCAACGCCATCGCTCCGGCCTGTGGCCTCACGTTTAGCCAAGCGATTTGGAATGCTGGATTCGTCGTCCAAGATCCAGAAGTCTTCCTACTGGTTACCTTGGCTAAGGATGATATGAACGCAGAACATCGATACGATGACCAATTCGTGTCTGACAAAGAATTTGCGTGGCAAAGCCAAAGACGAACAACTAGAGCTTCGAAGCACGGGCAAATTCTCATCAATCATAATGCGCTTGGAAAGCGCGTCCGTCTTTTCGTCCGGCCAACGAAGAAGACAGGTTCGAAGCCAACGCACTTCGTCTACTGTGGCGAGGTGGATTTCGTTTCGTGGGAAGGGGACGCGCCAATATCCATAAGATGGAAATTGCGTGAAGCGGTCCCAGCTTCGCTTCATGGCGTGCTCGGCGTTCCCGGGTCGTAAGACCAACCCCTACCCCAACCCCGCCCGCCTAAACCCCTCCAGATAATGCGCCCGATCCTCCTCCCGCTCGAACGGCATCTCGCTGCCTAGCCAGGCCAGCGAAATGTTCGGCTGCACGTGCCGCAGCGCTTCCAGCGCCGTTCTTGCCGCTTCAATCTCGCCGGACATGCCGAGTGAGGCCGTCAGCACGCGGTGGGCGCCGACGAAATCGGGGCGATGGCGCAGCGCTTCGCGGGAGAGGCGGGCCGCCTCGTCGTAGTTGCGGCCGATATACTGGCAATAGGCGGCGACGCCGCCATAGATCGCGGCAAAGGGATCGCGCGGGGAGAAGCGCAGCGCCTGCTGGGCCGCGGCAAGGCCTTCCTCCCAGCGCCCGCGATAGGACAGCGCCACGCCGTAAATGCCGCGCGCCGGCGAGAAATTCGGATTGAGCCGCAGCGCCAGTTCGAATTCGGCGACCGAATCCTCCAGACGCTTGTTGAACAGATAGACGGAGGCAAGCGCAAAATGCGCCCACGCATCCTCACTGTCGGCGCGGATCGCGGCAAGTGCTGCGCGTTCGGCAATTGGAACGGACTTCGCCATCTCCACCCAGCCCATATGGGCGGCGAACATGTGGCAGGCGGCGAGCAGGCTCAGCGCCTGGCCGTAGCCGGGATCGACCGCAATGGCTTTTTCCAGCAGCGCCTGTGCCGCCAGATTGTCCTGCCGCGTCACGCGCCAGTAATGCTGGAGCGCGCGCATCACGAGATCCCAGGCGGCCATGTTGTCCGGCGTCTTGCGGCGGGCGCGAAAATCCTCCGCGGCATAGAGCTGCGGCTCGATCGCGGCCACCACGGCTTGCGTGATTTCGTCCTGCACGGCGAACACGTCGGCGAGATTGCGGTCGTAGCGCTCGGCCCAGAGATGAGAACCGGTGACGACATCGTTGAGCTGGGCGGTGATGCGGACCTGGTCGCCATCCTTGCGCACCGAGCCCTCGACGACATAGCCGACGCCGAGCTCCTCGCCGATCTGCCGCAGATGCATCGCCTTGCCCTTGTAGGAGAAGGACGAGTTGCGGGCGACGACGTAGAACCAGCGCAGTTTTGACAATGCGGTGATGATGTCTTCAGAGATGCCTTCGGAAAAAT
This sequence comes from uncultured Alphaproteobacteria bacterium, assembly GCA_963802535.1. Lineage (GTDB taxonomy): Bacteria > Pseudomonadota > Alphaproteobacteria > Rhizobiales > Xanthobacteraceae > Bradyrhizobium. The sequence goes on from CAWDJI010000011.1 coordinate 46,127, forward strand.
ACTCCTGGCTGCTCTCGCCGGAAATGTTGACGAAGGGCAGCACGGCGATCGCGGGACGATCGAGCGGCGGCTGATGCGCTCGCAGCGGTTCGACGGAAGGCACGGCGGGCGGTGCTTCGAGCTGCGGCAGTTCCGTCGCGCTTTGCGGCGCGAGAGCGCCGCTGAGCGCGGTTCGCGACGCAAGTGCGCCGCTGGGCGTGGTCAATTCGCCGACGAAGCGAAAGCCTTTGCGCGCGATGGTGCGGATCACGGCCTGGTCCTTGCCGCTGTCACCGACGGCGGTGCGCGCGGCGTTGATGCGGCTGGTCAGCGTCGATTCGGAAACAATGCGGCCGTTCCAGATGCTCTCGATCAGATCGTCCTTGGAAACGACGCGGTCGCGGTTCTCGACCAGATAAATCAGGAGATCGAACACCTGCGGCTCGACAGCGATGGCCGCACCGCCGCGTGTCAGCTCGCGCAAACCGGCGTCGAGCACATGGTTGGAAAACTGGAACTGCACAATCGTATTCCCCGGAGCTAGTTGATTCTATGCACTTATTTGCCTTGTTGGTGCATCTAACCTGCCCGGCTTCATCACGACCGTGCGGCACCTCACAGAAAAATCAGGGAACCCTCAAGGCAAAATCAGGCCCCTGTCCGAGTCATTAAGTCCGATCAACGTCATGTTTGGTTCAACGCGGCCGCCCCCTGCTGCCGCATGACCCCGAGGAGGAAACTGCATGGCCGTATCAGCGATTGCACCGAGCACATCATCGAATTCGACCCCCACCCCCGACCTTGCCGCGATCAAGGCGAAACAGCAGGCGGCGTGGTCATCGGGCAATTACGCCATCGTCGGCGCCACGCTGCAGATCGTCGGCGAGGAATTGTGCGAGGCGATGGATATCAAGGCCGGCTCAAAGGTGCTCGACGTCGCCGCCGGCAACGGCATGGCATCGCTCGCCGCCGCACGGCGCTGGTGCGAGGTGACATCCACGGATTACGTGCCGGCGCTGCTGGAGCGCGGCCGCGCGCGCGCCGCCGCCGAAGGCATGAGCATCGAGTTCAGGGAAGCGGATGCGGAGAATCTGCCGTTCGACAACAACAGTTTTGACGTGGTGCTTTCGACCTTTGGCGTGATGTTCACGCCGAACCAGGACAAGGCAGCGTCCGAATTGCTGCGCGTGTGCAAGCCGAAAGGAAAAATCGGCCTCGCCAACTGGACGCCGGATGGTTTCATCGGCCAGGTGTTCAAGACGCTGGGCAAGCATCTGCCGCCACCGGCAGGCGCGAAGTCGCCGGCGATGTGGGGCACGCGCGCGAGGCTGACGGAATTTTTCGACGCGGGCGCCAGTTCGGTCAAGTGCGAATCGCGGCTGTTCAATTTCCGCTACCGCTCGGCGGATCATTTCCTCGACGTGTTCAAGACTTTTTACGGCCCGGTGCTGAAGGCGTTCGCAGCGCTTGAGCCGGCCAAGCAGGAAGACCTGCACAATGATCTGCACGCGCTGATCGTGCGCATGAACCGTGCGCATGACGGCGGCCTGGTGGTGCCGAGCGAGTATCTCGAAGTGGTGGTGACGAAGCGGTGAGGGCCGCTTTTCACCTCTCCCCGCTTGCGGCGAGAGGTCGACCCGGCGAAGCGTATCGCAGACGGGCGGGTGAGGGGGTACAGGTCCATCAACTGGCATCAGTGTCGCGGATAGGCCGGTGTCAAGCCTCGGCCATGACGAACGGGGAGACGGAATCCGGGCCGCGTGACCTTGCCGCTTGGCGCACCTCGCGCCCATCTGGTATCGATGATCCCGGAAAACCGGGAATGAAACGCCGATGAGCCCTGCGCGCACGCTTCTCACTGCCCTCCTCGCGGCCACCTCGCTGTGGACAGCGCCGGCGTTTGCCGCCGAGGAGGACCAGCCCAGGGGTGCGGCGGTCACCGTGTTCAAGGCGGCGAAAGCCTGCTTCGGCAACAATGTCGAGGTGTCCGGCACCATCATCGCGCGCGAGGAGACGCAGGTGCGCCCCGAGCGGATGGGGCTGAAGGTCACGGAAGTGCTGGCTGACGCCGGCGATACCGTCACCGCGGGCCAGGTGCTGGCGCGGCTAAGCTTACCTGAAGGCGGCACGATCACGGTGCAGGCCCCGGTGGCCGGGCTGATCTCGGCGACGACAGCGACCATGGGCTCGATGGCCTCCGGCAAGGGCGAGGCGCTGTTTTCCATCATCGCGCGCAGCGAGTTCGACCTGGTTGGCCTGGTGCCGACGCGCGACATCGCCAAACTTCAGGTCAACCAGACGGCGCGGATCAAGGTGATCGGCGCCGGCGAGGCCGATGGGCGGGTGCGCCGGCTCTCGACCACGGTCGAGCCCAACAGCCAGCTCGGCCAGGTCTTCATCGGCATCACCACCAACCGCAAGCTATTGGTGAATTCGTCCGGCCGGGCGCAGATCAAGACCGGCCAGAGCTGCGGCATCTCGGTGCCGCTGACCGCGATCCTCTATGGCACCGCCGGCACCGTGGTGCAGGTGGTGCGGCGCCAGCGCGTCGAGACGCGGCGGGTGGAAACCGGATTGATGTCGGCAGGACAGGTCGAGATCCGCGAGGGCATCGTCGAAGGCGACATCGTCGTCGCCCGCGCCGGCGCGCTGCTCCGCGAAGGCGATCCGGTGCGCCCGGTGATGGCGGCGGCGGACGCGAAGTGATGGTGGAGCTTGTACGATCGCCCCGCATGCGGAGGAGGTCGCGCGCAATAGCGCCGGGATAGAGGGTCCGGACTACGGCGAACTGAATTCGCGGAGAGCGCACCTCAGCCCAACGTCTCGCCGCTAGCGGGGCGACGGAGCGCGTAGACGTCAACCGCCGATGCGGACTTCTTCGAGCAGGGACGACGACACGGAGGGAACCTGTTCGCCTTCGGACGCGCGCGAAATTGCGACGCGGGTCTTGTTGAAGGCGGTTTCGGCGCCGGCCTGGGCGGTGAGGTTGCCGAGCAGTTCGGCCATCAGCACGCTGTTGGGGCCTTGGGAATCGTCGACGACCTTGCCCGGCGTCGCCGAGGTCAGGATCAGCGCGTTTTCGGGTGGCGAGATCGGGGCCAGCCCGTGCGAGAACGAACGGAACCGGCGCTCATAGGGGTTGCGCCTGGAGGCGTCGAGCACGACGAGCTTGGCCTTGGCGCCCTGTTCCTTCATCGCCTCGAGCAGGGATTCGACGCTGACGCCGTCGCGGCGGACATCGGCTTCCTTCCAGATCGCGGCATCGACCGGGATCATAAAACTCTCGCGGCCGACCTGGACGCCGTAGCCGCCGAAGAACAGCATCACCACGCTGTCGGGCTTGATCTTGGCCTTCAGCCGGCCGATGGCGCGGGCCATGTCGTCCTTGGTGGCGTCTTCGACCACGTCGACGTCAAAGCCCTTGCCGCGCAAGGCAGCGGTCAGGCCGCGGGCGTCGTTGATCGGCTGGGCCAGGGGCGCCGACGCGTCGGGGTAATGGCCGTTGCCGATCACCAGTGCAACGCGGGAAGCTTTTGCCGTGACGTCAAAATTCTGTTCGGTCGCGATCGCCTTGGCGGCATCGAGCGAGCGCTTGTTGAGCGCGGCATGGGCGCCGATCGCCAGCGACACCAGGCCGACCAACGCGGCGGCCACGGTGACCGTGCGTCGGGATATGCGAAGCTGACTTACTTCCATAATCTTCAAATCCCAATCTTTGACCAAGGCACCGTTCAAACCCGCGCGCCAGTTAGTCGCGCCAGTGCCGTTTAGGTTTAAGGGGTTGCTAATCGGTGTGCCGTCGAATTGCGCGCAATTTGCGGCACTGCAACAAACAAACCCTTAACCCGCACGGCCTTTCGGGGCAACCTCGTTTGGCGCATGGCGCCGATCGTCGCAGACTATGGAACAGATCGGGACAATCTCCGTGACGTAGATCACATTTGTAATTTCTGCGGATTGGTCTAGTTTTCAATGGCTTGCAAGGCCGGCGGCGGAAGCCAATGGCCGGTGGTATCGGGTTCCGGCGGAAAGACACTGCATGGGCTTCCATTATTTCGCCGGCGCCGCCTACCGCGCGCTGACCGCCCGCAAGGACGGCCCGTCGCTCTACGACGTCTGCGACCCCCTGCTGCTCGACTACCGCGGCGGCGACCCCCATCTCGGCAAGTTCTATCGGACCGCGCTCGGCAACCCGGCGCTTGCGGCCGCTGCTGCGCCGGACCGGGCTGCCGCAATTGCGCGACGAGCGCCGGCTGACGGCGCTCCGGGCGGCCCTGACCCGGGCGCGCGACGACGAGACACCGGACTGGACGGCGGTCGGTGCGCCCGTCGCCGAGTTGATGGAGACGCTTGAAATCCACCACCCGAAGCCGGCAGCGGCGACGCCCGCGCCGGCGCCTGACATCGCCGAGATCGAGCGCGTGATCCGCATTTGCGGCGCGCATCTGCTGCGGTCATTCCAAAAGAACGGCTTCATCCCGACCTATGCCGCCTTCAACCTGCTCGGCGACGCCGACATGGGCGGGCGCGAAATGCTGATGGCGCTGACGGGACTGAACTCGCGCGGCTACAAGAACTCGACTTTGCTGTTCAACCTGGCGCGGATCTTTATCGCGCATTCGCCGGCACGCGCGCTGATCAATCCGCCGTGGAAGGGCATTGCCGAGCCGATGTGGGAGCCGATGCAGATCCGGCACCGCTCGGCCTATTACGACGCCTTCTTCACCGAGGCGCTGCTCGGCTTCATCGAAACCGGACTGCCGTCGGCGGATCAGACCGCAGCCTCGCGCCGCGCCATTTCCGAGATGGTCGACTTTTGTCTTTCCACCAGCGCCGAGGAAGTGCCCTCGCATGACGGCTCCAATGTGCGCGTCATCACCGCACTGGCGCCCTTGCCGCATCCACGCTTCTCGCGCTTCTTTGCTCAGATCAAGCAGGACCTCGGCTTCGGCATCTATGTGCCGGACTGCGACACCACCGCGTGCTCGTTCTCAGCCGCAACGCAGGCAGGTTCCACCGATCCGATCCTCGACCAGCCGCTGCTGGATTTCTACCGCGGCTATCAGGTCCGCGCGGGCGCCAATGAGCCTCGCGTCACCGTGCCGCTCAACGACAATATCGATTTCGAGGGCGGCGTCGTCACCTGGATCGACAATCTGGCCGGCGACCGCCCCTACGGCAACGACCTCGATCCGACGCTCAATCTCGACATCCTCGAAGTCAGTTTTCGCAATCTCAAGCGCTGGAAGGTCCTCGAGACCCCGTCACGGCTGGAGACGGTCCACCGCATCATCGGCTTCCAGCGGCGGCTGGTCGAAAGCGGCGCGTTCTCCAATCCGCGCTCGCATATCTATTATCTGCCGGAGCTCTACTCGGCCTATTTCGGCCGCTGCTACGCCGCCTTCATCGCGCTGCCGCTCTCGGCGCGGCAGGCCATCGACCCCGAAAACTCCTTCGATTTCATTCGCGCCCGGGTGCTGGTCTATGTGCAGCGCGAGCTGATCACCCATGAGATGAACGCGTTCGACGCGGCACTCGCCTTGATGGCGCTGGCCCATCTCGGCGCCGAGCCTTCGAGCTTTGCCCCGGCGCTGGCCTGCATCGTGGCCGATGTCGGCGAAGGCGGCCGGCATGGCCCGTTCAGGGCTTATGAGTGGAACAAGATGAAGACCCCGACGCGGATTTTGGTCGGTGGCCCCGAGGTGACGTCGGCCTTCGTACTGATGGGACTGGCGCTGGCGCGCGGCGTGATGAAGAGGGCGAATGGCGAGTAGCGAATGGCGAATGGGCGACCGAGCAAGCCGCCGGCTCTTCTCTCTATTAGCTACTCGCTATTCGCCTCTCCCGCCATTCGCCGCCAACAATGACGGGAAGTTGAAAGCGATGCGACCCTGTAGCACTGGCGCACCGGCCGCCTTGTCCGCACAATCCGCACTGCGATGCCTCCATCCGCGCCGGGACCGCCGATGAAATCCAGATTGTTCTGCGCCGCCCTGCTGCTGCTGCCGACAATGGCGCAGGCAGCCGATATCACCGGCGTGCCGAAAATCCGCGAAGGCGACCAGATCACGATCGGCAACAGCCGCATCCGGCTCGGCGGCATCGATGCGCCGGCGGTGGATCAGCTCTGCCTTAACAATTCGGGCGAACGCTGGACCTGCGGCGCCGCCGCGCGCGATGCGCTGATCAAGCATGTCGGCAACAAGAGCTGGACCTGTCGCGCCCGCACCACCGATCGCCGCGGCCGTACGGTGGCGCGGTGCGACGTCGAGGGCGAAGACATCCAGAAATGGATGGTCAGTAACGGCTGGGCGCTGGCGTTCGTGCGGATATCCAAAGACTATGAAGCCGACGAAAAAGCCGCGCGCGAGGCCAAGGCCGGGATGTGGCAGGGCGCCTTCATCGCGCCGTGGGACTGGCGCGCCCGCAACAAGAAGACCACCATTCTCGGCGCCGCGAAGCCGCCGGAGAACGCCAGCACCATCCTGCTGGCGTCCGCATCGGGATCGGTGGCACCGTCGCCCGACTGCACCATCAAAGGCAACGTCAACCGCGCCGGCGAGTGCATCTTTCACCAGCCCACCAGCCGCTGGTACGCCAAGATCGAGATGGGGATCAGCAAGGGCACACGCTGGTTCTGCTCGGTCGACGAGGCCGAAGCCGCCGGCTGCCGCGAGACCAAACGCTAAGAACACGATGACACTGGATCGGGTCGAGGTGCTTGCGCGGTCTCTCGTCATCCTGAGGTGCGCGCTCTCGCGCGCCTCGAAGGATGCACGCCCGTCTGTGGCCGATTCGTCCTTCGAGGCTCGCCCAGCGGTGCAAGTGCACCGCGGGGCTCACACCTCAGGATGACGGGGCGCGCAAAAGATCACGGCAGTCTCCGCCGCGCCGCGACGCTGGTATTGTTCATCCTCTGCGGTTACGGCCTGCTCGCCTATATCCTGCTGCCCGAGCTGTGGACGCATTACGAGCACCAGCGCGGGCTGGCCGATCTGCCGATGGTGACGCGCACCGGACAGGGCATTCCCGGCGATCCCTTGAATGTCGGCCTGATCGGCGACCAGCGCGACGTGGTCTGCGCGATGCATCAGGCCGGCTGGTATCCGGCCGATCCGATCACGCTGAAATCATCGATCGAGATCGTCGGCAGCGTGCTGCTCGACCGCCCCTACAAGGACGCGCCGGTCTCCAATCTCTATTATCAGGGACGGCGCGAGGACCTCGCCTATGAAAAGCCGATCGGCGCCAGTGCCGACCGCCGCAACCACGTCCGCTACTGGAAGGTGCTGGATCAGGGCGAGGAAAAGCGCCCGGTATGGCTGGGGGCGGCGACCGAAGACCGCGGCATCGGCGTCAGCCGGTACACGGCCGCGGTGACGCATCATATCAGCCCTGATCTCGACGCCGAACGCGCGTTGCTGACAGCAGATCTCGAAAATGCCGGGATGGTGACCGCGAAATACCAGGTGACCGGCATCGGGCCGACGATCGCGGGCCGCAATGGCGGCGGCGACCCCTATTACACCGATGGCGAGATCTGGGTGCTGCGGCTGGTCGAAGCCTGCCGCAAGCGCGACGGCCCGGCGGTGACCATCCCGAGCCCGCCGGCCACCGCGCTGAAAGATCAGATCTGGCATGCGATCGCCAACGCGATGGCAAAATAGCGCCGCAGGCCGCGATTGCTCCGAGCAAGGCGAGGTGCAATCCGGCCTTTTTGCGGCTCTGGATTGCTTCGCTGCGCTCGCAATAACGGCCTTGATCGAATATTATCCGGCTCCGATTTGAACCTCCGCCGCTCCACCCACCCCCAAGACGCCTGATTTCGCGTTCTGCCGACAAGGAATAAGAAAAATGACCGTTCGCGCGGGCCGGGAATTTCTGGCCATCCCGGGACCCACCAATATGCCCGACGAGGTGCTGCGGGCGATGCACCGCCCAGCCCTCGACATCTATTCCAAGGAGATGCTGGACCTCACGCACAGCCTGCTGGACGATCTCAAAAAGCTGTTCGTCACCAAGGGCCACAGCTACATCTATATCGCCAACGGTCATGGCGCCTGGGAGGCGACGCTCACCAACGTGCTGTCGCGCGGCGACAAGGTGCTGGTGCTCGAAAGCGGCCGCTTCGCGATCGGCTGGGGCCAGGCTGCGGCAGCAATGGGCGCCGATGTCGAGGTGCTGAAGGGTGATTGGCGCCGCGCCATCCGTCCCGACGATGTCGAGGCACGGCTCAAGGCCGACAAGGAACACAAGATCAAGGTGATCCTCGCGGTGCAGATCGATACGGCGTCTGGCGCCGTTAACGACATCGAGGCGATCGGCAAGGTGATCAAGGCGAGCGGCCATCCGGCTTTGTTCATGGTCGACACCGTGGCCTCGCTCGGCTGCATGCCGTTCGACATGGACGCATGGGGCGTCGATGTTGCGATGTCCGGCTCGCAGAAGGGCCTGATGACGCCTCCGGGCCTCGGCTTCGTCGCCGCCAATGATCGCGCCCGCGAAGTGCACAAGAAGGCCGGCATGCGCACGCCCTATTGGGACTGGACCGAGCGCGAAGGCGCCGAGCACTATCGCAAATATGCCGGCACCGCGCCGGTGCATCTGCTGTTCGCAATGCGCAAGGCCGTCGACATGCTGTACGAAGAGGGTCTCGAAAATATCTACGAGCGCCATCGCCTGCTTGCCGAGGCGGTGCGCCGCGCGGTCGCCGTCTGGTCCGAAGGCCAGGTGCTCGGCTTCAACATCGCGGAAGCCAACGAACGTTCCAACACGGTGACGACCGTCCTGATGAACGGCGCCGATCCCGCAAGCTTGCGGCGTTATTGCAAGGACAAATGCGGCGTGGTGCTCGGGCTCGGCATCGGCGACCTCGCCGACCAGGCGTTCCGCATCGCCCATATGGGCCACGTCAACGCGCCGATGATCCTCGGCACGCTCGCCGTGGTCGAGACCGGCCTCACCGCGCTGAAGATCCCGCACGGCAAGGGCGGTGTCGGCGCCGCGATCGAGTATCTCGGCGAAAACGTCAGCGCGTAAGGGACGTCTGTAGCTAACTCTGCGTCATGCCCGGCCTTGTGCCGGGCATCCACGTTCTTTCTGTCTGAACGAAAGACGTGGATGGCCGGGCATAGGCGAGCGGAAGCGACGCCGTCCTTCGGACGGCTAAGCCCGGCTATGACGGAAAATAGTGGCTTACGTAAAGGGCGGGGGCTCAGATGTGGTACGGTCAGGTCGAAGGCACGGACATCGTCGTTCTCGATCCGCGCTTCAAGGCTTGTTTCGCCGGCCACGTCCGCGTCGAGCGCTTGTGGACGGGCGCGCGCTGGGCCGAAGGCCCGGCCTGGTTCGCCGCGGGGCGCTATCTCGTCTGGTCGGACATTCCGAACAACCGCATGATGCGCTTCGTCGAACCCTCAGGCGAAGTCTCGGTGTTCCGCGAGCGCTCCAACAATTCGAACGGCAACACCGTCGACAATCAGGGCCGGCTGGTAACCTGCGAGCACCTGACGCGGCGCGTGACCCGAACTGAAATCGACGGCTCGATTTCCGTCGTTGCGGACAAATGCAACGGCAAGCGGCTGAATTCACCCAACGACGTCGTGGTGAAGTCGGACGATTCGATCTGGTTCACCGACCCGGCCTACGGCATCGACACCGACTATGAAGGCGATCGCGCCGCGCAGGAGATCGAGGGCTGCCATGTCTACCGGGTCGACGCCAAGTCCGGCGCAGTCGACCGCTGTGATCACCGACATGGTTCGGCCGAACGGCCTCGCCTTCTCGCCCGACGAGAAATACCTCTATGTCGCCGACACCGGTGCGACGCACAAAGAGAACGGCCCGCGCCACATCCGCCGCTTCACGGTCGACGCAAGCGGGGCCAAGCTGTCAGGCGGCGAGGTTTTTGCGGAGTCCAGTTCGGGCTTGTTCGACGGTTTTCGCGTCGACCGCAACGGCCGCATCTGGACCAGCACCGCCGAGGGCGTTCATTGCTATGACAGCGACGGCACGCTGATCGGCAAGATCCTGATTCCCGAAATGGTCGCTAACGTGACTTTCGGCGGCACCAAGCTCAACCGCCTGTTCATTTGCGGAACGACGTCGTTGTATTCGATCTATTTGACGGCGAACGGCTCCAGGCCCGGTTGACGGTCTGGGCCACGTCCGTCTCTCACCATGTGAGAGACAATCGAGCCGATCTGCCAATTCAATTCGATCAAAGTCTGACGGCTCAAGGCTTTCCCGCGCGTCATAATTAGTGCTTATACTGTATACCAACAAGAAGCCGGGACGCTGATCCCTGCACAATAAAGCCTTGGAGGAATCCGATTGGCGTCCGTTGATTTGCGCGGCCTGACCAAGCGATTTGGCGCGCTTGCGGTGGTCGATAACGTCTCGCTGCGGATCGATCACGGGCAACTGGTCTGCCTGCTCGGCCCCTCCGGCTGCGGCAAGACCACGACGCTACGGCTGATCGCGGGTTTTCTGGAGCCTTCCGACGGCGAGATCCATGTCGGCGACCGGCTGGTGTCCTCGAAAGCGCAGACGCTGCCGCCCGAGCAGCGCAAGATGTCGATGATCTTCCAGAGCTACGCGCTGTGGCCGCACATGACGGTGACGGAAAACATCGTCTATGGCTTGCGCCTGCGCAAAATGGACCGCGACACCATCGCGAAAAAACTGGCGGCGATCCTGGCGACGACAAAACTCGACGCGCTGGCGCAGCGCTATCCCGGCGAACTCTCCGGCGGCCAGCAGCAGCGCGTGGCGCTGGCGCGCGCGCTGATCGTGGAACCCGAAACGCTGCTGCTCGACGAACCCTTGTCCAACCTCGACGCCAATCTGCGCGAGGAGATGCGGTTCGAGATCCGCCGGCTGCACGACGAATATCGCTACACGACGGTCTATGTCACCCACGACCAATCGGAGGCCATGACCACGGCCGACCTGATCGCGGTCATGAATGGCGGCAGGATCGACCAGCTCGGCAGCCCCGAAGATATCTATGCGCGGCCCGAATCCGAATTCGTCGCGCGCTTCATCGGCGCCAGCAACGTCATCAAGGGTGTCGCGCGCGACGTCAACCATGTCTCCTTTGCCGGTGCGACCCTGCAAGTGGTCGGCGCGCCGCTCACGTCAGGCCAGAGCGCGCCGGTCGCGATCCGCCAGCATGACATCCAGCTTTCGACGCAGGCGCCGAGTTCGCCGCAGAACGCGATCAAGGCCGTTGTCACGCGCCAGGTCTATCTCGGCGTGGCGCGCGATTACATGGTGGAAGTGGCCGACGGCACATCCTTGCGCGTCACCACGCCGACCGAGACTGCGGTGCCGAAGGGAACGGAGGTCTGGCTCACGCTGCCGCCCGACCGCTGCCGGGCGCTGAGTCGGTAAAATGCGGAGGTTGCGATGACGACGCGAAAACTTTCCCGGCGCGACATGCTGCAAGGCTCGCTGAAAGCTTCGGCCGCGCTGGCGCTCGGAAATGTGTTCGCCTCTCCCGTCCGGGCACAAGCGCCGGAGCCGGTTTCGATCACGCCGGCGCTGGTGGAGGCGGCGAAGAAGGAAGCCAAGGTGATCTTCTATTCGTCGATGGATCTACCGGTCGGCGAAAAACTCGGCAAGGCGTTCGAGGCGGCCTATCCCGGAATCTCCGTGCAGATCGAGCGCTCCGGTTCGGAGCGGCTGTTCCAGCGGGTCGACCAGGAATTTTCCAGCAACATCCGCGCTGCCGACATCATCAACACCTCGGACGCGTCGCACATCATCACCTGGAAGCGGAACGGCTGGCTGGCGCGTTTTGTGTCTGATGATATGGCCCGGCATTTCCTCCCCGAATATCGCGATCCCGACGGCATGTCGGCTGTGTCGCGGATCTATTTGTCGTCGATCGCCTACAACACCAAACTGGTGAAGCCCGAGGACGCGCCGAAAAGCTACGCCGACCTGCTCGACCCCAGATGGGCCGGCAAGATGGTCAAGGGTCACCCCGCCTATAGCGGCACCATCATGACCGCGACCTTCCAGCTGGTTCGCGAGCTGGGCTGGGACTATCTGGACAAGCTTGCAAAGCAGCGGGTGATGCAGGTGCAATCCTCGACCGATCCACCGAAGAAACTGTCGCTTGGCGAGCGCGCCGTGATGGCCGACGGCAATGAATATGGCGTCGTGCTGCTCAAGGAGGCCGGGCAGCCGGTCGAGCCGGTTTATCCGACCGAGGGAACGCCGACGATCTCCGGGCCGACCGCCATCTTTGCGTCCGCCCCGCATCCGAATGCCGCAAAACTGTTCCAGGCCTGGTGGCACACCCGCGAGACCCAGCAATTCTTCATGGACTACACGGCGCAATATTCGGTTCATGCGCAGGTGGAATCGAAACCCGGACGGCGCAAGCTTACCGACATCAAGCTGATGAAAGAGGACGCCGCCGGCGTCGAGAAAATGGCGGAAGAAATCAAGACGCGGTACGCGAAGTTGTTCAAGGTGTGAGAGACCCTCATGGTGAGGAGGCGCATCGCGCCGTCTCGAACCATGAGGCCACGGTGTGCCTGCTCATCCTTCGAGACGCGGCGAAGACGCCGCTCCTCAGGATGAGGGAGAAATCGGACTCGCGGATAAATGACCCTCACCAACACCATCGATCGCCCAAAGGCCAAAATCGACTGGACCAAACCCGTCCTGTGGCTGTTCGCGGTCGTCATGATCGTGCTGATCGTGCTGCCGATGTCGTGGCTGGCGGTGTTTGCGTTTACCGATAAAGCTCGCCATCCGACGCTACAGAATTTCGTAAAGCTGTTCACCGATCCGGATTTCCTCGATCCCTTGCTAACCACCGCGATTATCGCCACCTCGTCGGCGCTGATCTGCTGCGTGGTCGCAGCCCCCATCGGCTGGCTGGTGTCGCGTACCGACATGCCGGGGCGGCAGACCATCCGCGCGCTGGTGACGGCCTCGTTCGTGACGCCGCCGTTTCTCGGCGCGGTGGCCTGGGAACTGCTGGCGGCGCCCAACAGCGGACTGCTGAACCAGCTTTATCGCTTCCTCACCGGCGCCGAATCGGACGCGCATCTGTTCGACATCTATTCGCTGACCGGAATCATCTTCGTGATCTCCTGCTACACCTTTCCGTTCGTGTTCGTGCTGGTCGCCAACGCGCTCGACAACATGCCGGGCGAACTCGAGGACGCCTCCGCCATTCTCGGCGGCAAGGCCTGGACCACGGCGCGGCGCATCACGATTCCGCTGGCGCTGCCGGCGCTGGTCGCAGGCTCCCTGATCGCGTTCCTGCAGGCGATGACGCTGTTCGGTTCGCCCGCGATCCTGGCGCTGCCGGCCGGTTTCCACACCATGACCACCAAAATCTGGAGCCTGTTCCAGTATCCGCCCAAGCTCGAACTCGCCGCCGCTGCCGCGGTACCGCTGTTGCTGCTGACGATCCTGTTGCTACAGGGCCAGAAATTCCTGCTCGGCCGCCGCGGCTATTCGGTGCTGGGCGGCAAATATGGCGCGCCGCGCCTGATCGTGCTTGGCCGATGGCGCTGGGTCGCGATGGCGTTTTGCCTGATCGTGCTGCTCAACCCGGTGTTCCTGCCTTATCTGGCGCTGCTCAATGCCGCGTTCTCGCCGAACGCGACCACGCTGGTGACGCCCTCGACCATGACGCTGCACAACATCGTGTTCGTGTTCACCGAATTGTCGTCGGCGCAGCTCGCGGTCAAGAACACGGTGATCCTCGGCGTCACCACCGCGACGATTGGAACGATCCTGGCGCTGGTCATCGCCTATGTCACGACGCGGCGCGTGATCACGGGACATCGTTTTCTCGGCTTTCTCGCCACCGCCCCGATCGCGGTGCCCGGCATCGTGCTCGGCGTCGGCCTGTTCCTCAGCTACACGCGGCCGCCCTTCGTGCTGTACGGCACGCTGTGGATCCTGCTGCTGGCGTTCCTCACCATCAATCTGCCGTCGGCCTATCAGCAATTGCAGGCGGCATTCGCCACCATCCATCCCGAACTGGAAGACGCCAGCCGCATCCTCGGCGCAACCCGGCTTCAATCGCTGCGCCAGATCACCGCCCCCTTGCTGCGCACCGGCGTGATCGCGACCTGGTGTTTTATCTTTATCGGCGTGATGCGCGAATTATCGGCGGCGATCGTGCTGTTCACGTCGCAGACAAAGGTGCTGTCGGTCCTGATCTACGATCTCAACGAAAGCGGCGACCTCGCCGCGATCGCGGTACTGGGCATTGCGATGCTGATCATCACCTTTGCCGTGGTGCTTGCGGTGAACCGGATTCCGGGATTCGGCGGTGCTGCTACGGCACGGCTGCGGAATGGGTAGCAGACCCTCTCCCCGTCATTGCCTGCGACAAACGCGAAGCGTTTGCGCACGGGAGCACGTGCGACGAAGCAATCCATCGATCCATTATGCCGTCAGATGGATTGCTTCGCTTCGCTCGCAATGACGGTGGAGAGATTTAACGCTCCAGCTGATAGGCTTCCACCTGCGCCTTGAGTTGTTGCAGCGACGCCAGCGGCGCGTCGGGATCGACAACGTATTTTCGCGCAGCAAGCTCCGACAATATCTTCAGATCAATCACAGGCGAGTGATGTATCACATCGCCATAATTATCGAGATTGTGCGTGATCGCCTTCTCGGCCCGGAAATCATGCAGGCGCACGTTTGGATACTTGATCAGCCGCGGAAACGCATAGGCCGTGAAATCATAGACCGCCTTCAGCGTCGCCGGCACCGCTTCCCGCATCGCCACGAATTGCAGGATCGAATAGGGCGGGAAATAAATCTCGAACATCACGTCCGGATGTTTTTCGATCAGGCCGATCGCATCGCGCTCGAACGCCTTCACCATCGCCGCGTAGTCATAGCCGTCGGCTAGATAGAAACTGCGGACGGGATCGGTGATGCGCTTGAACGCCGATAGCGCCTTCTTCGCATTGTAGGATCCGGCCACATCGAAGTCGCGCGGCAGTGCGTTGATGTCGTCGACATCGGCCGTCGGGAACTTGAACACGGCATCGCTCGTCAACGCCGCGACCACCGGCTGCAGCGGCGGGATCGACCGCGCCATTATCCACAGTGACTCCCGCGCCATCGCGCCGCTGAACAGATAGCTCGCGATGCCCCTGGCGTTGCGCCGGTAGAGATCGGCTGGAAAATAGGAGATGGCATCAACATCATCGGCCTCGCGAAAGATCCAGTCGTCCATCTGCCAGATCACCCGCTTTGGGTGGAGCTCGAGCGCCGCTGCCAGCACAAAGCTCTGTTCCTTCGACGTCGAGCCGGTCATTGACAGTTTGAGCGAGCGGACGCCCAACGCCCTATCGATATCGCTCTGCCGGTAGTGGATCGCGAGCGAGGTGCCCATGAAGACGGTGTCAAAATCCTGGCTGCGGATCAGGCCGGCATCCTGCATCCGCGTGTCGGGCGAATACATCGCCGTGAACGCGCGCGCGGGACGGAACAGTTGCAGGGGATCGACGACATAGTTCAGTGCTGCTGCCGACAGCACGATAGCTGCGGCCCCGCATATCAGCTTGATCAGATTTTTGGCCGATGCCTGCATCAGAACCTGAAGTAAATGAATTCGCTGTGCTGCTGGATGCCGAGAATCCCGAATGCCAGCACGACGGCGCCGGCGTAAAGCATCGCCGGGCGCAGTCGCCACGCACCGGGGCCGCCGACCGTTCTGTTCCTGTGGTCGTAGCCCATGATTTCCTGCGTGTTCGGCGCGAACCATGCCAGCACGGCGTAGAAGGCGATGAACAGCATGTAGATGATCTCGGTGCGGCCGACCGCGATATTGGTCGGATCGGCCATCTTCGCCAGCACGTAGATCGCCCACTCGATATTCTCGGCGCGGAAAAACACCCAGGCAATCACGACGGCTAAAAATGTCAGGATCAGGCCGGCGACATCGGCGGCGCGTGCAAAGCGCGGCGCGATTTTGGGCCCGTATTTGTTCCAGACGTGATTGATACAGAGATAGGCGCCGTGCAGCGCGCCCCACACCACAAAAGTCCAGGCCGCACCATGCCAGAGGCCGCCGAGCAGCATGGTGATAGCGAGGTTGACGTAGCGCAGCATCGGGCCGTGGCGGTTGCCGCCAAGGGGTATGTAGAGATAGTCGCGCAAAAATTGCGACAACGTCATGTGCCAGCGCCGCCAGAAATCGATGATTGAGGTCGCCTTGTAGGGCGAGTTGAAATTCAGCGGCAGGAAGATGCCGAACATCAGCGATATTCCGATCGCCATGTCGGAATAGCCGGAGAAATCGAAATAGAGCTGGAACGTGTAGGCCAGCACGCCGATCCAGACCTGATCGAAGGTCGGTGGGGTGAGGCCGAAGGCGAGCGAGACCAGCGGCTGGATACCGTCGGCCAGGCACGTCTTCTTGAACAGGCCGATCGCAAAGATGATGACGCCGCACAGGATCAGATGCGGATCGGGGCGTTTTGTCTCCTCGCGCTCGAATTGCGGGATCATGTCGCGGTGATGCAGGATGGGGCCGGCGATCAGATGCGGAAAATAGGTGACGAACAGCGTGTAATGCGGCAGCGCATAGCGCGCGACATTGCCCCTGAAGGCATCGACCAGGAATGCGATCTGCGTAAAAGTGTAGAAGGAGATGCCGACCGGCAGCACGATGTTGACGACGAAGTGAGTGGCCAGGACAGCATTGAGATTGGCGGCAAAGAAGCCGGCATATTTGAAGATGCCGAGCACCAGCAGATCGCCGGCAACGCCGGCCGTAAGCACGGCATAGCGCACAGGCGCGCGCAACTTCCGTTCGATCAGGAGGTAGCCGATCCCATAATTGAACGCGATCGACGCCAGCAGCAGCAGCACAAATTGCCAGTTGCTGAACGAATAAAAGGCCAATGACGCCAGCGCCAGCCACGCCACCGCCGCCACATTGCTGCGGCGGCCAAGCACAAAATAGCCGGTCAGGGCGACCGGCAGGAACAACAGGATGAACAGGTACGAATTGAACAGCATCAGGCCTTGTCTCACGCACGCCGAAAAGCCTAACCATACAACGTAACCGCCAACAACCCGGCGCGGCCATTGGTAGCCCTTCTGGCAATTCGCGCTTTCGACCCGATATAGATGTTAGCGCCGACGCGACTGGAACTGACGAGGATCGCTTGACCCAATCGAACGCCAAAAGTCCTGCTCTACCGGCACCGGTGGCCCCGCGCCATCCGCATTCCTTCACCACCCATGGCATCACGGTGGTGGACGATTATGCCTGGCTGAAGGACGCCAGATGGCAGGAGGTGCTGCGCGACCCCTCGATCCTCGACGCCGACATCAGAACCTATCTCGAAGCCGAGAACGACTACACCGAAAGTCTGCTCGGCCATACTTCGCCGTTGCAGAAGACGCTGGTCGCGGAGATGCGCGGACGGATCAAGGAGGATGATTCCAGCGTGCCGTCGCCGGACGGGCCGTTCGCCTATTTGCGGAAATTTCGCGAGGGCGGCCAGCACGAGATGTACGGCCGCACCCCGCGCGATGGCGGCGAGGTGAAAATCGTGCTCGACGGCGACGCGCTGGCGGCAGGCGAAAAATATTTCAAATTCGGCGGTTCGCGACATTCGCCGGATCACAAACTTCATGCCTGGAGCGCCGACACCAAGGGTTCGGAATATTTTTCGATTCGCGTGCGCGACTGGGCCGATGGCACCGATCGCGACGACCTGGTCGAGGAAACCGATGGCGCGGTGGTCTGGAGCACGGACGCGAAAAGCTTTTTCTACGTCAAGCTCGACGACAATCACCGGCCGATGCAGGTCTGGCGCCATCGCCTCGGCACCAAACAGGCCGACGACGCACTGGTCTATGAGGAAGTGGATTCCGGCTGGTTCACCCATCTGCATGAGAGTTCGAGCGGGCGCTTCTGCGTGATCGCCGGCGGCGATCATGAGACCTCCGAGCAACGGCTGATCGATCTCGCTAACCCCGAGGCGCCGCCGCGTCTGGCCGCGGCGCGCGAAGAAGGCGTGCAATATTCGATCGCCGACCGCGGCAACGAGCTGTTCATCCTTACCAACGCCGACGGCGCCATCGACTTCAAGGTGATGACCGCGCCGCTTGCTTCGCCCGAGCGCGCCAGCTGGCGCGATCTGATCCCGCACCGCGAAGGCATCTATGTGCTCGATGTCGAGCTCTATGCCGGCCACATGGTGCGGCTCGAGCGCGCCAATGCCCTGCCCTCGATCATCATCCGCGATCTCGCGTCGGGTGAGGAGCACGCGATCGCCTTCGATGAAGCCGCCTATTCGCTCGACACCATGGGCGGTTACGAGTTCGAAACCACCAATTTGCGGTTTTCCTATTCGTCGATGACGACGCCGTCGGAAGTCTATGACTACGACATGGCGAAGCGAACACGGGTGTTGCGCAAGCGGCAGGAGATTCCGTCCGGCCATGATCCGGCGAATTATGTTACCACCCGCATCATGGCAACGGCGCATGACGGCGCGAAAGTGCCGGTCTCGATCGTGCATCGAAAAGACCTGGTGCGCGACGGCAACGCGCCGCTGTTGCTGTACGGCTACGGCTCCTACGGCATGGCGATGCCGGCCTCATTCAACGCCAACCGGCTGTCGCTGGTCGATCGCGGCTTTGTCTATGCGATCGCGCATATCAGGGGCGGCGCCGACAAGGGCTGGGGCTGGTATCTCGACGGCAAGCGCGAGAAGAAGACGAACACGTTCGACGACTTTGCCGCGGCCGGCCGCGCGCTCATCGATGCAAAATACACCGGCGCGAAACGCATCGTCGGCCATGGCGGCAGCGCCGGCGGAATGCTGATGGGCGCGGTCGCCAACCGCGCCGGTGAATTGTTCGCCGGCATTGTCGCCGAAGTGCCGTTCGTTGACGTGCTGAATACGATGCTCGACGACACGCTGCCGCTGACGCCGCCGGAATGGCCGGAATGGGGCAACCCGATCGAAAGTGAAAAGGACTTTCGCACCATCCTGTCCTATTCGCCTTACGACAATGTCGCGGCAAAGGACTATCCGGCGGTTCTCGCGATGGGCGGATTGACCGATCCGCGCGTCACCTATTGGGAACCGGCAAAATGGATCGCGCGGCTGCGCGTCACCATGAGCGGCGGCGGCCCGGTGCTGCTCCGCACCAACATGGGCGCCGGCCATGGCGGCGCCTCGGGCCGCTTCAATCGGTTGGACGAAGTCGCGATCGCGTATGCGTTTGCGCTGTGGGCGGTAGGATTGGCTGACAAGGCCGAGGTGGTCTCATAATTCGTAGCCCGGGTGAAGCGTAGCGAAACCCGGGTCTCCCTCGCGCGGTGACCCCGGATTGCGCTGCGCTCCATCCGGGCTACGTCAGTCCGGGGAACGTCGTGCGGCTACGGCAACGTATAAGCCGTCTTCACCGTCGTATAAAACTCCGCGGCATAACGCCCCTGTTCGCGGGCGCCAAAGCTGGAGCCCTTTCGGCCGCCGAACGGCACGTGATAGTCGACGCCGGCGATCGGCAGATTGACCATCACCATGCCGGCTTCCGAATTGCGCTTGTAGTCGCTGGCATACTTCAAACTGGTGGTGCAGATGCCGGACGACAGGCCGAACTCGGTGTCGTTGGCGACTGCCAGCGCTTCGGCATAATCCTTGACCCGGATGACGCCGGCGACCGGTCCAAAGATTTCCTCGCGCGCGATCCGCATCTTGTTGGTCACTTCCGTGAACAGCGCCGGCTGCAGATAGAAGCCCGGCGCCTCGCGGTTGAGACGTTCGCCGCCGAACACGAGCTTTGCGCCTTCGTCCTTGCCGATGCCGATATATTTGAGGTCCTGTTCGAGCTGGCTCTGATCCACCACCGGGCCGATATCGGTGCCGGCCTTGACGGCATCATCGACCTTGAGGCCGCGCATCCGCTCGGTCAGCGCCTCGACGAATTTGTCGTGGATGCCAGCGGTGACGATCAGCCGTGAAGCCGCCGTGCAGCGCTGCCCGGTGGAGAAGAACGCGCTGTTGGCGGCGCATTCCACCGCTGTCTTGAGATCCGCGTCGTCGAGCACGACCAGTGGATTCTTGCCGCCCATCTCGAGCTGGAACTTCTTCATCGGCCGCGACGCGATGCAGGCCGCCGCGACCTTCTGGCCGGTGGAAACCGAGCCGGTGAAACTGATGGCCGCCACGTCCGGGTGTTCGAGCAGGACGGCGCCGACTTCCGAGCCGCGTCCAAGCACAAGGTTGAGCACGCCCTTGGGCAGGCCGGCGCGATGCAGGATGTCGACCAGCGCCCAGGTCGAACCGGGGACGAGGTCGGCCGGCTTGATCACCACGGTGTTGCCATAAGCCAGTGCCGGCGCAATCTTCCAGGCCGGGATCGCGATCGGGAAATTCCAGGGCGTGATCAGACCGACGACGCCGATCCCTTCGCGGGTGATCTCGATGTCGACGCCGGGGCGCACGGAAGCGAGTTTCTCGCCGGCCATCCGCAGGCATTCGCCGGCAAAGAACGCAAAAATCTGCCCAGCCCGCGCCACTTCGCCGACGCCTTCCGGCAAGGTCTTGCCTTCCTCGCGCGACAGCAGCCGGCCCAATTCGTCCTTGCGCGCCAGGATTTCATCCGAGGCTTTCTTCAGGATGTCGTAGCGAACCTGCGGCGTCGACCGCGACCATGCCGGAAATGCGGCCTTGGCGGCGCCAATTGCGGCCTCCGCCTGTGCCCGCGTGCCGCGCACGGCCTCGCCGACGATATCCTTGGTATCGGACGGATTGACGTTCGGCGCGCGGGCGCCGTCGGACAACCATTCACCGTCGATCAGACTGTTGAACATCAGCATGGGGGAACTCCGTGTTGTTGGATCGCTGTTTATCGCTGCGCTGCGTCCGGGGAAAGAATTACCTTCCGTTCGCCTTCCGCCACGCCGCAAAATCCTTTGGTGTCTGCTCGTCGGTGGCCGGATAGAGGCCGAGGATCGAGCGGCCCTTGTGCACCTCTTCCGTAACAAAATCCTCGAACGCCGTCATCTCGACGGCCTCATCGGCGATTTCGTCGGCGATCCCAGCCGGGATCACGATCACGCCGTCGCTGTCGCCGAGGATGACGTCGCCGGGGAATACCGGCGCATCGCCGCAGCCGATCGGCACGTTGATCTCGATCGCCTGGTGCAGGGTCAGATTGGTCGGCGCGCTCGGCCGCTGGTGATAGGCGGGGAAACCGAGCCTGGCGATCTCGGCCGAATCGCGAAAGCCGCCATCGGTGATGACCCCGGCGCAGCCGCGCTTCATCAGCCGCGTCACCAGGATGGCGCCGGCGGATGCCGCGCGGGCATCCTTGCGGCTGTCCATCACCAGCACCGCACCGGGCGGGCAATCCTCGACCGCCTTGCGTTGCGGGTGGCCGCGGTCGCGGAACACGTCGATCTTGTTGAGGTCCTCGCGCGCAGGCATGTAGCGCAGCGTAAAAGCCTCGCCGACCAGCGTCGGCTGATCGGGACCCAGCGGATGCACGTCCTGGATCATCTGGATGCGCAAGCCGCGCTTGAACAGCGCGGTGGCAACCGTTGCGGTCGAGACGGTCTTCAGCTTGTTGCGGGTGGCGTCGCTCAGTTTTGTCATGGTCCTTGTCCTAACAGTTTTGCTTCATTCCGGGATGGTCCGAAGGACCAGACGGGTTCGATGCTGCGCATCGCCCCGGAATGACGGGTTACACCGCGCCATGGGCTTCCACGTAAAGCGCGTAGACGGAGTGGCTGCTCGTCATATAGAGGCGGTTGTTCTTCGGTCCGCCGAAAGTGAGGTTGGCGCAGCGCTCCGGCAGCCGGATGAAGGCGAGCGGTTTACCCTCGGGGTTGAACACCATCACGCCGTCGAGATCCTCAGACTTGCCCTTGAGCTGGAACACCTTGCGGCCGCCGACTTCCGTGGGCTCGCCCTGCAAAGCGCCATTACTGCCCCAACCGCACCACAGATTGCCGTCGCGGTCGACCCGGAATCCATCCAGCGCGCCCTGGTCGGCGGCGTCGATGATTTTGGTGCGGCTGCCGAGCGTGCCGTCGGCGTTGACGTCATAACCCCAGATGCTGCGGTTGGGCGAGCCCTTCCATTCCACGACATAGAGCTTCTTCTCGTCGGGCGAGAACGCCAGCCCGTTGGGATTGACGATGTCGGTGATGACGGCCGTGATCTTGCCGTCCTTGGCGATGCGGTAGACGTTGGTGGTCGCCTGCTCCGGCTTTTCCTTCTTGCCTTCCCACTCGCCATTGATGCCGAACAGGGGATCGGTGAACCAGATGCTGTCGTCGGATTTCACCACGATGTCGTTCGGCGCGTTCAGCCGCTTGCCCTCGAACTTGTCGGCCAGCACTGTGATCTTGCCGTCCTTCTCGGTGCGGGTGATGCGGCGGGTGACCGAGTGCTCGCAGCTGACGAGGCGGCCCTGGCGATCGCGCGCGTTGCCGTTGGCATAATTCGACGGATTGCGGAACACCGACGTCTGCCCGGTCTTTTCGTCGAACTTCATGATTCTATTGTTGGGGATGTCGGAGAACAGCAGATAGCCGCCTTCCGGGAAATAGGCCGGCCCTTCGGCCCAGCGCATGCCGGTGGCGACCTGTTCGATCGTGCTCGAATAGATCCGGTATTTTGCAAAGCTCGGATCCAGGATCTGCACGGCAGGATCCGGATAGCGCTGGTTCATCGTGAACGGAAACGATTGGGCAAGGGTGGTCCGGGAAAGCAGTGTCGTGGCCGCAGCGGCGCCGGCTCCAGCGAGTATGTTGCGTCGTGTGATGCTCATGGGTGGTCCTCCTCCTCCAGAAATTTTTTGTTTGGTATCAAGTCTCACTTTTCCACGTCATTGCGAGGAGCGAAGCGACGAAGCAATCCATGCTTTCCTCGTGCCGAGAGATGGATTGCTTCGCTTCGCTCGCAATGACGGTCAATAAATCGACGGCTCCCCTACCGGCGCACCAAATCCGGTCTCCAGAAAATCGAAATCGCAGCCTTCATTGGCCTGCTTGATGTGTTTTGTGAACATCCAGCCATAGCCGCGCTCGAAACGGCGCTCCGGCGCCTTCCATTCGGCGCGGCGTTTTGCCAGCTCCGCCTCTGATACATCGAGGTTGATGGTGCGGGCGTTGACGTCGAGCGTGATCATGTCGCCGTTCTTCACCAGCGCCAGCGGACCGCCGATATAGGATTCCGGCGACACATGCAGGATGCAGGCGCCGTAGCTGGTGCCGCTCATGCGCGCATCCGACAGCCGCACCATGTCGCGCACGCCCTGCTTTACGAGCTTGGTCGGGATCGGCAGCATGCCCCATTCCGGCATGCCCGGCCCACCCTGCGGCCCGGCATTGCGCAGGATCAGCACATGATCGGCCGTGACGTCGAGATTGGGATCGTCGACCGCCTTCTTCATCGAGGGATAATCGTCGAACACCAGCGCAGGGCCGGAGTGCTTGAGAAAGCGCGGCTCGCAGGCCGACGGTTTTATCACGCAGCCGTCCGGCGCGAGGTTGCCCTTCAGCACCGCGAGCGCGCCTTCGGCATAGATCGGATCTTTCACGGTGCGGATCACGTCGTCATTGTAGACTTCCGCGCGCGCGATGTTTTCACCCAGCGTCTGGCCGGTCACGGTCATGACGTCGAGATGCAGATGCTCTTTGATGCGGCTCATCAGCCCGGGCAAGCCGCCGGCATAGAAGAAATCCTCCATCAGATATTTGTCGCCGCTCGGACGCACATTGGCGATCACGGGCACCTTGCGGCTGGCGATCTCGAAATCGTCGAGGCCGATGTCCTGACCGGCGCGGCGGGCCTGCGCGATCAAATGGATGATCGCGTTGGTCGAGCAGCCCATCGCCATCGCCACCGTGATGGCGTTCTCGAAAGCCTTTCGGGTCTGGATCTTTGCGGGCGTCAGATCCTCCCACACCATCTCCACGATACGGCGGCCGCATTCCGAAGCCATCCGGATATGGCCGGCGTCAGCGGCCGGAATCGAGGACGCGCCCGGCAAGGTCATGCCGATCGATTCGGCGATCGCGGTCATGGTCGAGGCGGTGCCCATGGTCATGCAGGTGCCGTAGCTGCGGGCGATGCCGGCCTCGACATCGACCCAATCCTTGTCGGAGATTTTTCCCGCGCGCCGCTCGTCCCAGAATTTCCAGGCATCCGAGCCGGAGCCCAGCGTCTTGCCCTTCCAGTTGCCGCGCAGCATCGGCCCGGCCGGAAGGTAGATCGTCGGCAGGTTCATGCTGGTGGCGCCGAGCAACAGACCCGGCGTGGTCTTGTCGCAACCGCCCATCAGCACGACGCCGTCGACGGGATGGCCGCGCAACAATTCCTCGGCGTCCATCGCCAGCATGTTGCGGTAGAGCATGGTGGTCGGCTTCAGGAACGATTCCGACAGCGACAACGCCGGCAGCTCCATCGGAAAACCGCCCGCCATCAGGATGCCGCGCTTGACGTCGTCGACGCGGGATTTGAAGTGCATGTGGCAGGGCTGCGCATCCGACCAGGTGTTGAGGATCGCAATGACGGGGCGGCCCTGCCATTCCTCCGGCGCGTAGCCCATCTGCATCGCGCGCGAGCGGTGGCCGAAGGCGCGGAGATCGTCGGGCGCGAACCAGCGCGCGCTGCGGAGCTGGTCGGGGTTCTTTTTGCTGCTCATGATTGGGTGCCCCATTTCTGGACGGTGTTGCGCTCGATGGTGCGGAAGATCAGGTTTTCGACAATCAGGCCGATGATGATCACCGTCAACAGGCCGGCGAAGACCGCGGGAATATCCAGCAGATTGCGGTTCTCGAAGATGAACCAGCCGAGCCCGCCCTGCCCCGACGACACGCCGAACACCAGTTCGGCGGCGATCAGCGTGCGCCAGGCGAACGCCCAGCCGATCTTCAGGCCGGTCAGGATCGAGCCGAAGGCCGCCGGGATCAGGATGCGCGCCACATAGGGCAAGCCCGCGCAGGCCGTAATTGCGGCCGACCATGCGCAGCGTGTTCGACACGCTCTTGAAGCCGGAATGGGTGTTGAGCGCGACCGGCCACAGCACCGAATGGATCAGCACGAACACCAGGCTGCCATTGCCGAGGCCGAACCAGATCAGCGCCAGCGGCAATAGCGCGATCGCCGGCAGCGGATTGAACATCGCCGTGATGGTTTCGAGGAAGTCAGTGCCGATGCGGGTCGAGATCGCGAGAATGGTGAAGATCGCGGCGAGGATGATGCCGGCGCTGTAGCCCATGAACAGCACCTTCAGCGACGCCCAGGCCCGCAGCGGAATGGTGCCGTCACGCACCTTGTCGAACATGGTGATGATGGTGTCGTGGAAGGTCGGGAACAGCAGCGGATTGTCGAGGAAGCTGCCGTAGGCCTCCCATGCCGCCGCGAGAAGCACGATGATCACGGTCTTGCGGACAAAACCGTCGTTCCACAGCAGTTCGGGCACGGTCAGCTTGCGCTCGACCTCCACCGTCGCGGCAGCGGCCGCATTGGTATCACGCAGCAGGATTTTGGCTTCGCCCATCGCGATCCCCTCAATGTGCCGTTGCGGTTTCTGGCCTCGGCGAGAACAGCAGATCATGGATCTGCTTCTCGAGCCGGGCGGCGCTGCCGTCTTCGCCCGAGACCTGATCGACGTCGACGATCTCGGCCTTGACCCGGCCGGGATGCGGCGACAGCAGCAGGATGCGGTTGCCGATCTTGATGGCTTCGGCGATCGAATGGGTGACGAACAGCACGGTGAATTTGGTTTCCGCCCAGAGCTGCAGCAATTCGTCCTGGCAGGTGCGCCGCGTCAGCGCGTCGAGCGCGGCGAACGGCTCGTCCATCAGGAGAATATCCGGCTCCATCGCCATGCCGCGCGCGATCGCGACGCGCTGCTTCATGCCGCCGGACAGCGTGTGCGGATAGGCGTCGACCACCCGGGTGAGGCTGACCTTCTCGATATAGGCGCGCGCGCGGCCTTCGGCTTCCTTGCGCGGCAGCCGCCGCGTCATCAGCAGCGGAAACATGACGTTTTCCAGCACCGTCTTCCACGGCAGCAGCTGGTCGAACTCCTGGAAGATCATCATCCGGTCGGCGCCGGGCTCCGATATCTCGCGGCCCGAGATCCGCATCTTGCCTTCGCTCGGCGTCATGTAGCCGCCGACCGCCTTCAGCAACGTCGACTTGCCGCAACCGGAGGGACCGAGCAGCACGAAGCGGTCGGAGCGATCGACCGAGAAGCTGACCCGCTCGGTCGCGGTCACGACCGCGCTCGACGTCTTGTAGCGCAGCGTGACGTCACTGACATCGAGAAGCGCGGTCATCGGCTCAGTTGCCCTTCAGGTCGTGCGCGACCGGCAGATAATAGTCGGTCCACGCCTTGGGCTGGGTCTTCAGCGTGCCGGTCTTGAACAGATGGGCGGCGAATTTCATCGTGCCCTGCGGCTGCAGGTTCCACTCCATCATGCCGGGCTCCTTGAGCCACGCCAGCAGGTCCTCGACGCTGGTCTTGTCGCCGGTGACCTCCTTGTAGATCTCGACCGCCGTCCTGGTGTCGCTGCGGATCAGATCCTGCGCCTCCTTGGTGGCGTCGCGCACCGCCTGGATGATCTTCGGGTTGGCGTCGGCGAATTTGGTGGTGGTGAAGAACTGCGCCTGGCTCAGCGGCCCGCCCATCACGTCGGGCGACGACAGCACCACATGCGCGCCGGGCACGTTCTTCAGTTCGAGGAAGGTGAACGGCGGGATCGCGAAATGGTTGCGGACCTCGTGCTGCGCATTGGTCAGCGCCACATAGGCGTCGGGATGGCCGAGCTGCACGGTGTTGGCATCGAGCTTCGACCATTGGTCGGCGCCGAACAGTTCGGCGGCCGCGATCTGCAGCACGATCGCCTGGGTCGAGACCTTGACGGTCGGCACCGCGATCTTGTCGTTGGGGCCGATATCCTTGAGCGACTTGATGTTGGCGTCGCGGCTGATCAGCGTCATCGGCTGCGCCGAGGTGGCGACGATGCCCTTGACGCCGCCGCGGGTGCGATCCCACAGCAGCAGCAGATTGCCGGTGCCGGTGTTGAGGATATCGACGCCGCCGGCCAGGAGCGCATCGGTCTGCGCGCCGCCGCCGCTGAGAGTGATCCATTTGGTGGTGACGCCGGGCACGCCGAGCGCCGCGGCGTGCTTCTCGATCAGCTTCTGCTTTTCCATGATGTGCGACGGCATGTAGAAAATGCCGGGCTGCCGCGACAGCGAGATCTCGCTCTTCTGCTGCGCCTGCGCGGGCGGACCGGACAGCGCAATCACGAATGCCGCCAGGCGCCCGCACCGGCGCGCCACATCATGTCCTTCATTGTAAAGTTTCCTCCGGCGGTCTCATTGCATTGACGCCCCTGCGGAGATGCACTAATGTATTAGTGCATTTGAGGCAAGCTGCTTCTGAGACAAGGCAGCCTTGCGCAAAGCAGCCGCCTTGGCCCAAAAACAGCCTTGGTACAAAAGAGCCTTGGACAAGACAACCTTGGGCGAAAAACAGCTTTGGGCGAAAAGCGGTTTTGAGCGAAAAGCATCCTTGAGCGAAAAGAAAAACAGCTTTGAGCGAGAAAAAGGGTCGTTCGATGGGTCCTCCGCAAATCGCCGCCCGCCGCGCCGCGCCGCGTTCCCCGGAGCGGCTCGATCGCGACCGCCAGGCGGCGCCGCAGGTCTTCGAGCGGCTGCGCGGCATGATCACGTCGCTGGAGCTGCCGCCGGGATCGCCACTGTCGCGCGCCGCACTGGCCGCGCAGTTCGGGGTCAGTTCGACGCCGATCCGCGACGCGCTGATGCGGCTCGAGGAGGAAGGCCTGGTCGACGTCTTTCCGCAATACGCCACCGTGGTCAGCCGGATCGACGTGCGCCTGG
This sequence comes from uncultured Alphaproteobacteria bacterium, assembly GCA_963802535.1. Taxonomy (GTDB): domain Bacteria; phylum Pseudomonadota; class Alphaproteobacteria; order Rhizobiales; family Xanthobacteraceae; genus Bradyrhizobium. The sequence goes on from CAWDJI010000011.1 coordinate 73,993, forward strand.
CGCAGCAGGCGCATTTCCTGCGGCAGGCGGTCGAGCTGGAAATCGTGCGCGGGCTCGCCATCAGCCATGACGACGCGCTCGTCGCCGAACTGAACGCAGCGATCGCGCGCCAGCAGCAATTCGCCAAGGCCGGCGAGTTCGAGAAATTCATGACCGCCGACAATGAATTCCACGCCCAGCTTTATGCCGCCGCCGACAAGCAGGACATCTGGACGCTGGTGAAGAGCCGCAGCGGGCATATCGACCGGCTGCGCCGGCTGCATTTGCCCTCGCCCGGCAAGGCGCAGGATATCGTGCGTCATCACAAGCTGATCGCCAAGGCGATCGACGCCGGCGATCCCGACGAGGCCCAGAAGCATCTGCGGACCCATCTGTCGGGCACGCTCAGCGAGCTCGCCCGGATTCGCGCGCGCTATCCGGAATATCTCAGCGACTGAAGCCGCCGGTTCCGTGACACGGGCCGCGAATCGCGTTGGCTGCTACGGCAGCTTTGCATGCTGTCTACCCGACAACATGCGGATAGAATGGCTTTTCGAGCCGCATCTTGCACACGACCGACGGAACGACTGCGGCCGGGAAGCCGTTGCAGGAGAACAGCGTTTCGGCAAAACTTGCAACCTGCCGTTGACCTGATTCCGGCGGGGACCAGGAGAACCTTTACTTGGCAAGAATACTGATCGTGGATGACGATGCGGCGGTTCAGACCACCGTCCGCCTGCTGCTCGAACGCGCCGGCCACAGCGTGGTCACCGCCGGCGACGGCCGCAAAGGGCTCGCGCTGTTCGAGGCCGGCGATTTCGACCTGCTGTTTCTCGACATCTTCATGCCGGGAATGGACGGGTTCGAGACCATGCGAATGGTTCATCAACATCGGCCGCTGGTTCCGATCATCGTGATCTCGGGACGGCCGATGTCTGCGGATGAGGGCGGCGCCCCCGACTTCCTGACCATGGCAACCAAGCTCGGCGCCGTCTCCAGCCTGCAGAAGCCGTTCAAGCCGGCGGCCCTGCTGGCGGCGGTCGACCGACTGCCTGGAAGCCGCCAAACGCCTGTCGTCATCGTCAGCCCATGCCGCCGGCGGTGTTGCTTCCTGCCCGTAATGCGAAATAGCATTGCCGGGTTCGCCCGGCCGCATGCCCGGAGCGGACAGGGGGGCGCGCGACACCGCAAATGACGCTCACAACCAGGCTTGCCATCGCGATGATTGCGTTGGTCGCGGTCGCGGTCTCCGCGGTCGGCTGGCTGAGCTATCGCAGCCTGGAACAGGCGCTGCTGCCGCGCGTCCTCGATCGGATCGAGACCATTCGCGGCTGGTCGCCACCGATCTGGAATCCCATGTCCGCAGCGCGCGCGGCGACATCGCCACCTTTCGGGGCCTGGCGGCGGTCACCGGATTGATGCGCGCCCACCTCAATGGCGGGATCGATCCGATCGACGACACCACCGAAGCGCTCTGGCGCGAACGGCTCGGCGGCCGGCTGGCCGCCCAGATGCCGCTCGAGCCGGCCCATTCGCTGCGCTTCATCGGCGTCGAGGATGACAACCGGGAAATCGTTCGCGTCGACCGCTTCGGGACCGAACGGCGCCGTTCGCATCGTCCCGGAAGCCGAGCTGCAAGAGCGTCGGCGACGCGCCCTATTTCCGGGACACGATCAAGCTCGCCGCGGATGCAGATTTATGTCTCGCCGGTCCATTTGATCGAGGAAAACGGCGTCATCGAGACGCCGCAGGTCGCCGATCATGCAGATCGCGATGCCGGTGCATGACGGCCGACGGCAAACCGTACGGGATCGTCATCGTCGATACTCGACATGCGACCCGCGCTCGACCGCGTCCGGTCGTCGGTGCGGCCGGGCGAAACCGTCTATCTGGTCGATCGGCAAGGGCGACTATCTGGTCCACCCCGATCGCGGCGCGGGAATTCGGCTCGCAGCTCGGCACGCCGACCGACTGGCGGCGCGACATGCCCTATTTCGCAGCGCCGCTCGGCGCCACGCAAAGGCCTCGCGTTGCAACCCAGATCGAGCACGGACAGTCCGGCGGCGTCGCGTTCGCCCCTGTCGTTCTGGCCGGCAGCGAATGGGTCGCGTTCATCGCAGTCGGTCCCGCGAACGCCGTCTTCATGGCGCCGGCGGCGGGGATCCAGAACAGCTCGATCACCGTCGGAATGATCGCGGTGCTGTGCGCGGCCGCGCTGGCGCTGTTGATCGCGCGATCGCTGACCCGGCCGATCGTCCAGTTGACCGAGGCGGTTCAGGGCGCGGGTCGCAACGGCAAGGCCGTCATTCCGGTCGATGCCGGCGGCGAGACCGGCGTGCTCGCGCGCGCGTTCGCGCAGGTGATGGGGGAAGCGAATGCAAAGACCGTCGCGCTCGAACGCGAGGTTGAGGAACATCGCCGCACGATCGCGGCACGCGACCACCATGCGGAGCGCGAGCGGCTGTTCAGCGCGGCGGTCGAATCATCCAACGACGCCATCATCACGATGTCGCTCGACGGCACGATCACCGGCTGGAATTCGGCCGCGGAACGCCTGTTCGGATACACCGCGGCGGAAGCCGCGGGCAGGAACATCACGATCCTGGTGCCCGCCGACCGGCTGGGCGAGGTGCAGGACAGCCTGCGCCGGATCGGCTGGGGCGAAAGCATCGAGCACAACGAAACGACGCGGCTGCGCAAGGACGGCAGCCCGATCGAGGTCTCGCTCAGCATTTCCCCGATCAAGGCGCCCTCGGGTGCGACCATCGGCATATCGAAGGTCGTCCGCGACATCACCGAGCGAAACCGCACCGAGCAGACGCTGCGCGAGAGCGACCAACTGGCGCGCGGCATCATCAACAGCGCGATCGACGCCTTCGTCCAGATCGATCAGCGCGGCGTCATCCGGTACTGGAATCCGCAGGCCGAAGTCATTTTCGGATGGTCCCGTGAGGAAGCATTCGGCAAGAACCTGTTCGACCTGATGGGCACACCGGGTTCGCGAGGGCCGCTGCGGACGGCGCTGGAAGGCTTTCTGCTTTCCCGGCAGGAACAGATCCAACAGACCCGCCGCGAAATCCAGATCAAGCGGCGCGACGGAACGGTATTTACCGCGGAATTGAGCATCTCGGCGCTCAGGACCCGCGACGGCTTCCTGTTCAACAGTTTCATTCGCGACATCACCGAACGAAGCCGCACCCAGCAGACGCTGCTGCAACAGACCGAGGAGCTTCGCCGCATCTTCGAGACCTCGCAGGATCTGATCCTGGTGATGGATTCGAGGGGCTCGGTGGTCCAGATCAGCCCGAGTTGCGAAACCATCCTGGGCTATCGGCAAGACGAAATGATCGGCCGCACCGGAGTCGACTTCATCCATCCCGACCATCTGGAGAATTCCCGTCAGGAGATGCGCGCGCTGCGGCACGGGGAACGTCCGAAAATCGCGGACACACGGTGCGTCCACAAGGACGGGCGCGAGGTGTGGCTGTCCTGGCTCGGGGTCTGGTCCGAACCGGTGAAGCGGTTCTTCTTCGTCGGCCGCGACATGACCGAGAGCCGGCGGGCGCAGGAAACCCTGCGCGAAAGCGAGCAGCTGGCGCGCGGCATCATCGACACCGCGCTCGACGCCTTCGTCCAGATGGACGAGCAAGGCGCGATCACGGACTGGAATACGCAGGCCGAGAACATCTTCGGATGGACGCACGCCGAAGCGGTCGGAACCAAACTCAGCGAACTGATCATCCCCCACGTCCACCGCGACGCGCACACCGCCGGCCTGGAGCGGTTCCTGCGCACCGGAGAAGGCACGATCCTCGGCCGCCGCTTCGAGATCGACGCGATCCGGCGCGACGGCAAGGAATTCAAGGTCGAACTGAGCGTCACCGAGCTGAAGCGCCGCGACGGCTTCGTGTTCAACGGCTTCATGCGCGACCTCACCGACAAGATCGCCGCCGAGGACCGCATCCGGCAGGCCGAGAAGATGGAAGCCGTCGGCCAGCTCACCGGCGGCATCGCGCATGACTTCAACAATATCCTCACCGTCATCACCGGGACGATCGAAATCCTGGCCGACGCCGTCAGGGGCGAGCCGCAACTCGCGGCCATCACGCGGATGATCGACGAGGCCGCCTCGCGCGGCGCGGATCTCACCCAGCATCTGCTGGCGTTCGCCCGCAAGCAGCCGCTCGAACCCAAGGAGACCGACGTCAACGCGCTGATCATCGACACCGCGAAATTGCTGCAGCGAACGCTCGGCGAGCATGTCGAGATCGAATCGGTATTCGAAGACGAAGCATGCCCGGCAATCGTCGACCCCAACCAATTGGCCACCGCCATCCTCAATCTCGCGCTCAACGCCCGCGATGCGATGCCGGACGGCGGCAAGCTGATCATCGAGACCGGCCTGGTCGTGCTCGACGAGAACTATGCCAGCACGCACGGCGACGTCCGGCCGGGCCGCTATGCCATGATCGCGGTCAGCGATACCGGCACCGGCATTCCGGCGGCCATGCTCGACAAGGTGTTCAATCCGTTCTTCACCTCGAAGGGCCCCGGCAAGGGCACCGGCCTCGGGCTCAGCATGGTGTACGGCTTCGTCAAGCAATCCGCCGGCCACATCATGATCTACAGCGAGGAGGGCCACGGCACCACGATCAAGATGTACCTGCCGCCGGCCACGGGCACGTCGCTTGCGGCGGAGCCGGCCTCGCCGGCAGCCGTGATGGGCGGCCACGAAACCATCCTGGTGGTCGAGGACGACACGCTGGTGCGCAACTACGTGCTGACGCAACTGCATTCGCTCGGCTACGTCACGCTGGATGCGGCGAAACGCCGGCGGAGGCGCTCGCGATCGTCGATGCCGGCCAGAAGTTCGACCTGCTCTTCACCGACGTGATCATGCCCGGCCTCAACGGCCGCCAGCTCGCCAACGAGATTTTGAAGATCAGGCCCGACCTGAAGGTGCTGTTCACGTCAGGCTATACGGAAAACGCGATCATCCATCACGGCCGGCTCGATGAAGGCGTGCTGCTGCTGGCCAAGCCCTATCGCAAATCGGATATGGCCATCATGATCCGCAAGGCGCTCGGCGACTGAACGTCGCGCCGGCGACGCCGGCCTGATTCAGGCTTGAAACACTCAGGCCTGCCGCGAGGTGGTCATCACGATCCGGACCAGATCGGCGGCATTCCGCGCCCCGAGCTTCTTCATGATGTTGGCGCGGTGGTCCTCGATGGTGCGCGGGCTGATCCCGAGATGCCTTCCCGCTTCCTTGTTGGAGGCGCCGGCGGTGAACTGCTCGAGCACCTCGCGTTCCCGGCGCGTCAGCGGTTCGCGTCCGGGGAAATGCAGCGTCGCGATCCGGGACGCGGAATTGTTCTCTGCCTGCCGGCGCGCATAGGCCTCGATCGCCTCGTCGAGTCTCGCGACGATCTCGCTGCCGCGGAACGGCTTTTCGATGAAGTCGAGCGCGCCGCTCTTGATGGCGTTGACCGCCATCGAGATGTCGCCCTGCCCGGAGATCATGAAGATCGGCGCCGGATAGTCCTCGCCGTGCAGCTCTTTCAGGATGTCGAGGCCCGATTTGCCGGGAATATGCACGTCGAGCAGGATGCAGGACGGCGTCCGCGTTCTCGCGACGGCCAGCAATGCGGCGCCGTCGGCAAAACAGATGACCTGATAGCCGCCCGCCGACAGAACCATGGAAAGCGTGTCGCGAACGGCGGGATCGTCGTCGACTACGAAAATCTCCCCGCGGGAGAGGGCCTTCTCAGCCATGTTTCATCGTCCATGCGTGGTGAAACGTGACGCTCACTGCAACATCAATACTCAACTCGATACCGCATCAAAACGCACCCGTATTTGTACGGGACGGTGGCTTAACGCACAAGTAGCAACGCGCACCTAAAAAGTAGCGTGAGGAGTGCAGCCATGCAGAACGCAGCAAGCGGCGGCATCGCGATCGAGCCCAGATCGGAACGAGGTCGGAATGACGCGTACCACTCGGTCGTGTCCGACCTCGTCTCCCTGATCGACCACGTCCAGGCGAGCCTGATGCTGATCGAATCGGCGATCGCCCGGGAAACGCGCTCGGCAGCCAGGAAACCGCCGCCAACATCATCGTGCTGGATGACGTCACGCCCCCCTACGTGAGGGCGACCGCGGCGTTGAGAGCCTGCGATGCCAATCTTGCCATCGCCCTCCATTCCCTGCTCGATTCCAAGACGTCGGAGCTCAGGCTTCAGCTTTAAAGGCTTCAACCCTAGGCATCAGCGATTATTCCGAGCGCTCGCCGGCGCTTGCAATCGTCAGCGGATAGCGGTTCGCCTTGCGGCGCCCTGCCGCAGCCCTGCTGCCCGAAGCAGAACGCGAAATGAGCCGGATCTGACCGACGGCCGGCCGCGCGTGACCGGCGCCCTGTCCCTGACGGTTGCCCGGTTCACAGTCCCGTAGAGATCGTCGCTATCGCAGCATCAAACCGGGAATCCGACCTTCGGTTCCGGTTCAACCGCAACCGTAGGTCTAGGACATCTCGGCGTTCGCCGTTGCGCCCGGCCGCTTCTTGACGTGCTTGCCGCGCAGGAAGTGAATGTCCATGTCGGTGCCGTTGACGCGAACCAGTTCGCACCGGCGATAGGCCAGCCCGGTCGACGACAGCAGGAGGAAGAACTCCTTGAGGTTGAGGCCCTGGATCGAGCCTTCCACGGTCAGCGTGGCATCGGTATCGGAGATCGCATTGAGCTGGCAGTCCCGTCGCCAGGTGCCGTCGATCGCCATGATGCAGACGTCATAGCCCCGGCTGAACGTGACCCGTTCCGGTCCCTTGCTATCTTCCGACATTCCTCAACGTCCCGCTATCGCCGCGATTCTTGGCATCGCGCTTGCGGCCGGTGCCGATGCCGCACGCGCACCGCTCGGCCGATAGAGCCCGCGCTTGTCCGGAAATGGCTTGAAGACATCCGTCAGGCCGACAACCGTTTCCGCCGCGCCCAGCACCAGGAAGCCGTCCGCTTCCATCGTCCTGGCGAGACGGCCGAAGATGTTGATCTTGGTGTCCTGATCGAAATAGATCAGGACGTTGCGGCAGAAGATGACGTCGAAGGTGCCGAGCTGCGAAAAATCGTGCAGCAGGTTCAGCTGCCGGTGCTGGACCATGGCGCGGATCTCGGGGCTGATCTGCCAGAGCTCGCCGTTTTGCTTGAAATACTTGACCAGCAACTGGATCGGAAGGCCGCGCTGGACCTCGAACTGGCTGTAGATGCCCGCCTTGGATTTCTCGAGCACTTCCTGGGAAAGGTCGGTCGCGATGATTTCGACGCGCCATCCGGCAAGCGCCGCGCTCATTTCCTTCAGGCACATCGCCAGCGAATACGGCTCCTGGCCGGTCGAGCCGGCGGCGCACCAGATCCGGATGCTCTTGCGGGCCGCGCGGGCCTTGAGGATTTCAGGCATGATCGAATCGCGGAAGTGATCGAACGGCACCTTGTCGCGAAAAAAGAAGGTCTCGTTGGTGGTCATGGCTTCGACCACCTGGGCGATGAGGGCTGGCGAACCGCCCTTCATCTTTTGCACGAGTTCGCTGATGCCGGGCAGCCCGCTTTTGCGCGACAGCGGCAGCAGGCGGCTTTCGATCAGATATTGTTTGTCTGCGGACAGGTCGAGACCGGAATGATCCTTCAAGAGCTTACGCAGGTACTCATAGTCTGGCGGGGTCACGAGGGCCTCTCAAGGGCAAGCGGAAAAGATTGTTTAGACCGGGCTCTCTTCCGTGAGCTCGATCAGGCCGACTTCCTGGAATTTCGCCAGGATGATGTCCTTGTCGAACGGCTTCATGATGTATTCGTTGGCACCGCCGTCCATCGCGCGCGAGATGTGATCGATGCCGTTCTCGGTGGTGCAGAACACGACCTTGGGCTGATCGCCGCCGGGCATGCGGCGCAGATGACTCGAGGAAGTGGTAGCCGTCCATCACCGGCATGTTCCAGTCGAGCAGGACCGCTTCGGGCATGGCGCGTCTTGCAGACGACGAGCGCATCCACACCGTCTTCGGCTTCGATGACCTGAAAATTAAGCCCTTCCAGAATACGGCGTGCGATTTTTCGCACGATGCTGGAATCATCGACAACGAGACAGGTTTTCATTTTCAGGCTCCGTCTCTTGTGTGCGGCTGACGCCAATCGGAACTAGGCTGCGAGTGCTGCTTTGGGCACGATTTCGAGGACGCGATCGACGTCGAGGACGACCATGAGCTGGCCGTCGAGGCGATGGACGCCGCCGGCGAGCTTGGCCATGCGGGGATCGAGGTTGACGGGGTTTTCCTCGCGGCCGTTGTCGGGGAGTTTGAGCACCTCGCCGATCTGGTCGATCAGGAGACCGTAGGACTCGCCGCGCAGGTCGACACCGACCGCCATCGGCGGCTTGCCGTCGTCGGCCTTCGGCAGGCCGAGCCGGGCGCGCATGTCGACCACGGTGACGATGCGGCCGCGCAGATTGAGCACGCCGGCGATCTCGGCCGAGGACAAGGGAACACGGGTCAGCCGTTCCGGCATGAACACGTCCTGGACGCGGGAGATCGGCAGGCCGAACAGCTGCCCGCCGATCAAGGCGGTGACGTATTCGGCGACGGTGCCCTCGATGGTCTCGGTCTTGGTTGTCATGCTCGGTTCCTAATCCTTACGCCGCGCGCTTGATCTCGCCGGCGGTCTGTTCCTTCAGCGCCGCGATCAGGCCCGGACGGTCGAACTTGGCGACGTAATCGTGGAAGCCGGCCTGCCGCCCGCGCTCGATCGCCGCCGGCGACACCATCGAGGACAGCGCGATGATCGGCATCGAAGCAAGATGCGCATCCGCCCGGATCGTCTCGGCGAACTCGAACCCGTTCATGTCGGGCATCTCGATGTCGGTCAGCACCACGTCGAAGACCTGGCCCGAGCGCAGCGCGGTGAGGCCCTCCTGCGCGTTGGGCGCAACCCGGACCCGGTAGCCGGCGGCCTTGAGCACCGGCGCCAGCATGTTGCGGAAGAAGGCGCTATCATCGACCAGCAGCACCGACTGCGCGGTGACCGAGGGGCGCATCTCCTTGCGGGAGAACCAGTCGGCGAACGCCATGGGCAGGAAGTGGCCGACGTCGATCACTTCGGTGGCCTGGCCCTTGATCACGGCCGAGCCCAAAATGCCCTCGCTGGAGCCGGCGACCTCGATGTGCAGCCGCTCCTCGACGATGTCGATGATCTCGTCGACCACAAGCCCCATCGAGCGGCCGTCGTCGGCGAACACCAGGATCGGCTGGGCGCCTGAGGTCTGGACCTGGACCCCGTTCATCTGCACCAGCGGCATCAGCTGCTCGCGGTACTGCACCATGTAGCGGCCGTTACTGAGTTCGATCTTGTCGGTGGCGATCTCCTCCAGCCGGGTGACGAGGCCGAGCGGCACCGCCTTGGGCTGGGTCGAGCCGGCCCGGAACACCAGCAGCGAGGTCAGCTGCTCGCCGGTGGAGGCGTGCGAAGCCGCGTTCTCGTCCGATATCTCATGGGCGGCGCCGCCGGCGGCGCCGAGCGCCTTGGCGATGCCGTTGGGGTCGATGATCATGATCACGGCGCCATCACCCAAGATGGTGTTGCCGGAGAACATGTCGATGTGCCGCAGCTTTGTGGACATCGGCTTGACCACGATTTCTTCGGTGTGGAACACGCCGTCGACCACGATGCCAAAGGTCTGGCTGCCGACCTGGGTTACCACGATAAAACCGTTCTCGGGGTCGGAGGACGAGCCGTCGTCGATCTTCAAGAGCTTCTTCAGGTGCATCAGCGGCAACAGCTTGTTGCGCAGCCGGAGTACCGCGGTGTCCTTGATGCGCTCGATGCGGTGTTCGGAGTTGGCGCGGGCGCGCACCAGTTCCACCACCGAGAGCTGCGGGATCGCAAAGCGGTCGCCGGCGGCTTCCACGATCAGGGCCGAGACGATGGCCAAGGTCAGCGGGATCTTGATGGTGACGGAAGAGCCCTCGCCGGCCACCGACTTGATGTCGATGGTGCCGCCGATCTGGTCGATATTGGTGCGCACCACGTCCATGCCGACGCCGCGGCCGGAGACCGAGGTGACGGCGGCCGCGGTCGAGAAGCCCGGGGCGAAGATGAACTTGTGGATCTGGGCTTCGGTCATCTTCTCCAGTTCGGTCTCGGAGACGAGCCCGTTCTGGATTGCCTTGGCCTTGATCCGCTCGGTGTTGAGGCCTCTGCCATTGTCGGCGATGCAGATGATGATGTGGCCGCCCTCGTGATAGGCGGAGAGCCGGATGGTGCCCTGCTCGGGCTTGCCGGCGGCCGAACGCTCGGCCGGGGTCTCCAGGCCATGATCGGCGGAGTTGCGCACCATGTGCGTCAGCGGATCCTTGATCAGGTCGAGCACCTGGCGGTCGAGTTCGGTGTCGGCGCCGTGCATCTCGAGTTCGATCTGCTTGCCGAGTTCGCCGGAGAGGTCGCGGACGATGCGGGGCAGCTTCTGCCAGGCATTGCCGATCGGCTGCATCCGCGTCTTCATGACGCCTTCCTGCAGCTCGGCGGTGACGTTGGAGAGGCGCTGCAACGGCACCTTGAACTCGGTGTCCTCGTTGCGGCGGGAGATCTCCAGGAGCTGGTTGCGGGTCAGCACCAGCTCGGAGACCATGGTCATCAGATGTTCCAGCGTGTCCACGTTGACGCGGATCGACTGGTTGGCGATTTTGTCGGCTTCCTGGACGTCGGCGATTTCGGGGGCCGTGACCTTGCGGGCAGGTTTTGCCTTTGCTTCCTTGGCCGCATGCGGCTCGGGCGCGGCTTCCGGCGCCGGCGCTGCGGCCTTGGCGACAGGCGCTGCGGGCGCGGGCGTAACTTCGGTTTCGGTTTCGCGGAAGGCGCGCTCCAGATCGTCGAGCGAGACTTCGCCGGGACGCAGCGGCCGTTCCAGCACCTGCTCGACCACAGTGCCAGCTGCGCTGGTCACGGGCATGCCCTGAGCTGACCGCCGGCTGAACCGGCGGTGAGGCGACGACGGGCGCGGGTTCGGGTTCGGCCGCGACCGCGAGCGCATGCGCGCCGCCTTCGGCCAGTTCGTGCAGCTTGTCGATCAGGTCCTCGTCGGTGCCCTCCGGCTCGGTCTCGGTGGCTTCGAGCCCTGCGAGAATTTCCTTGATGCGGTCGATCGAGGAGAGAATCAGCGACACCGCCTCGGCCTTGACCGGCATGCCGTCGCGGAATTTACCCATCAGCGTCTCGCCGGCATGGGCCAGCGCTTCCAGCCTCGGCAATCCGAGGAAGCCGCAGGTACCCTTGATGGTGTGCACCAGGCGGAAGATGTTATCCAGGATCTTCGCGTCGCTCGGGTCCTGCTCGAACCGCACCAACTGATTGTCGACCGTGTCCAGGCTCTCGCTGGTCTCCGTCAGGAATTCCCGCAAAAGATCATCCATCTGGGCACGCCTTCTAAAAATCAGTATGACGGTCGTCTGCCAGTCATAACCTTTTGGGTTTCACGACCACGTTAATTTCACTGTCCGTGCAAATACGGAGATGGTGAATATTTTCATACGGGCGATCACGCTGACGGTTGCGGATGAATAGCTGCGGACTGCGCATGATGCTGTCGTGGACGATCGGCGGAGGCGCCTGCGGCGCCTTCACGAATTGGATCAGGCCGCCAGAAGAGCGTCTTCGCGCTTGCCGGTGTTGGCGGCCTGCAGGACCTGCACGCCGTTGCCGATGCCGTCAAGCAGGTTGTTGATGTCACCGGCGCGCGAATCGAGCGACTGCGCGGTGAAGAAGTTGGTCGGGTTATCGAGAGCCGTGTTGACCTTCTTGCCGGTGGCAAGGCGGTTCTGCGTGGTCGCAAGCAAGTCGGCGGCCGACTGCAGCGAGAGAAGGTTCTGGCGAACCTACGACGAGAGAACAATACCTGACATAACTCATACCCTTCTGGATGAACACGATTGACGCAACGCCGCAACTTTCACTCGGCGACCGTGTCACACTGTTCCCGCGGCGCTACCCGTTGGTTAACTTGCCGGTCCGTACAACTACGCGAAGCCCGGAAAAGCCGCCGCAATGTGATTTATGGTTAACAGGCTGCTAAAATGCCGCCGCTTGATCGCTTGCCGGCTTCACAAGCGGCGCGCCGTGAACCCAAATCGGCGGCAATCAGCGATCGCTATCGCGATTCGATGGCGCCCGCGACGCGAGAGCGGCTGTCGGCAAGACATTCGTTCATCACCGCCAGCAATGCCGCCGGCGTAAACGGCTTGCGCAGGCAGCGCGCCGCGCCGAGCTCGAGCGCCATGCGCAGGAAGTCCGGCGCCGGCGAATCGAGGTTCGCAAAAGCGTATCCCGACATCGCAACCAGCGGGATCGCTGGCGCGCGCTCGTGGAATATCCTGATCGATTCGAAGCCGCGCATGTGCGGCATGAAGATATCGACGATCATCAGGTCGAAGTTCGAGTCTTCGAGCGCGCGAAGGCCGGCTTCGCCGCCATCGGCTATCGTCACTTCGAAGCCGTGACGCTCGAGATAGATCTCGATGGCCATGCAGACCATGGGATCGTCATCGACAACGAGAACCCGTGTCATGTCAGCCCCCAGAGGCAAAGATATTTGTTTTCAATACGCCCTCGCTCCTCGGTCAATGCAGAACTGCCCAGCAACTGCGGCAAACGCTGCGGCAGAAAATTTCCGGTGCGACTCGGCTTCCGACAGACATTCGTCGATCACGCTGAGCAATGTCGCCGGCCTGAAGGGCTTGTGCAGACAGCGCGTCGCACCGAGGCCGAGAGGCCATTTTGAGGCAAGCCAGATTGTCGGTCTCCGGGCCGGAAAACGCGTAGCCGGAAATCGCGATCAGCGGGACCGTCGGCGCGCGCTGATGAAATAACCTGATCGACTCGAAGCCGCACATATTCGGCATGAAGATGTCGACGATCATCAGGTCGAACGTTGCAGTCGTCGAGCGCCGCAAGGCCGTTGGCGCCACCGTCGGCGATCGCAACCCGGAAGCCGCACCGCTCGAGCCAGATGCGGATCGCGAGGCGGGTGTGCAGGTCGTCGTCGACAACCAGGATGCGACGCATGACGGCCTCCCTCGCCGTGACCGACGCGCTTGGGGATACTATCAACGGGCACTACTACTAATAAGCGCAGTATGGATACAGCGCTACTATAGGGATATGTTCAGAAGGATCGCTGCAGGCGGTTTTTGCCTTGCGAATCAGTGCACTATTCACATTTCCGACGCAAATCGGGCAATCTGTCTGCCCTCCACAGTGTATAGGGACCATCGCGCAACCCTTGTGGAATCGGGCCGGGAAATTATGCTCGGTTCCACGTCCGACACGCGGTGACACAGCTGATGCGAGGCCATTCAAGCTCCCGCTGTCGGCAGGAGAAAGAATGCAAGCGGTATCGCGCCCACCCAATCGTCTGCTCCAGCTTTTGCCGGCAGCGGAATTCCAGTCATTGCATCCGCACCTCGAAACCGTCGAACTGGCCAGGGGAGCCGTTCTGACCGAAGCCGGCGCTCCGATCCAGCACGTCTACCTGCCGCATAGCGGCGTCGTTTCGGTGATGGTCAGCCTTTCGGAAGGACAGACGGTCGAGGTCGCCATGGTCGGCCGCGACAGCCTCGTCGGCACCTCCGCGGCCCTCGACGACGGACCGGCGCTCACCGATGCTATCGTCGTGGTGCCGGGCACCGCCTCCGTTCTCAAGACCGCAGGATCTTCGGGCCGCCACCGACCGGAGCGCGGTCTACGAAGGTTGCTGGTACGACATGAGCAGGCCCTGTTCGTGCAGGCCCAGCAATCCGCCGCGTGCAATGCGTCTCATTCGGTGGAAGCGCGCCTGTCGCGACTGCTGCTGCGCGCACGCGATCTTTCCGACAGCGAAGGATTGCCGCTGACCCAGGAATTTCTCGCGCAGATGATCGGCGTGCGGCGCAATGCGGTTTCGATCGTGGCCCATGCGTTTCAGCAGGCCGGCCTCGTCAGCTACAGCCGGGGGCACATCGAAATCCGGGATATCGACGGATTACGGAAGACGGCCTGCGAGTGTTACGCGGCGGTCCGGACGCAATGCGACCGGCTGCTGAACCCGGCAGGTTAGCGAAACCGCCACCTCGGGCGATCCAGCTGCCGCCCCTTTTCGTCAGGCGAACCACAGCTCGCAAATCACCTGCCAAGGCGCCTTCCATGCGTCTATTTGTCAATTCTTCTTGCCAACGATCCATGTCAGGATCATCCTGAATTTTTGCTGCCATTATATATTGTAGGTGCCAGACACCCGAGATCGGCTTTGCCCGTAAGGCAGGAGACTGCTTTGGATTCAGCCCCTCGTTCACCGAATGGATTTTTGTCCTCGCTGACTGCGGACGATTTCGAACTGGTCCGTCCGCATCTGCGCACCGCCGATCTCACCCAGGATCTGGTGCTGGTCGAAGTCGATGAGACACTCAAGCGCGCCTATCTTCCGCACCGAGGCGTGATCTCGCTCGTCGTCAAGCTCGCGCGGGGCGAGCATGTCCAGATCGCGATGGTCGGCCGCGACAGCATCTTCGGCGCGTTCTCCGCGCTCGGCGACGCCACCGCGCTGAACAGCGCGGTGGTGCTGGTGCCCGGCGTGGCCTCGACGCATCGACCTCGATCAGCTTCGCGCCGCCGCCGACCAGAGCGCGACGTTCCGCACCGCGCTGGCGCGCCATGGGCTGGCGGTTTACGCGCAGATCCAGCAGACCGCCGGCTGCAACGCCTCGCACACGGTGGAGTCGCGGCTGGCGCGCTGCCTGTTGCATACGCGCGACCTGTCCGGCAGCGACAAGCTCGTCCTGACCCAGGAATCGATGGCGCAGATGATCGGCGCGCGCCGCAACAGCGTATCGCTGGTGGCCAACACGCTGCAGCAGGCGAATTTCATCCACTACAGCCGCGGACATATCGAGATCACCAATCTGGATGGCCTGATCAAGACCTCGTGCGAATGCTACGCAACGGTCAAGGCCCAGTATACGAGGCTGCTACAGCCCCACGTGCACGCCGCCGCCTGATCGCCAGCCACGCGCCAGGCCCCGCCGTCCAACCGCCCTGATAGGCATCGTTCCGACCTGCGCGCGAAGATTGCGCCGGCGCGCGATCCTGAAGGGCCGGAACCTCGTATAATTACGGCCAGGCGCGACAACGGCCCGGGATTTATTCGGGCCGAGTTAACGCGCTGTTCAAGGACCCCTGATAATTGTCACGGGGCTGACGGGTGCAGGTTCGGCAAAAAGCATCGAAATTATTTCGAATGCTGCGTGCATTCACCCGTGTTCGGCGGTTTGCATCTGTGCGGAGTAGAGACATGGCTTTTGATTTGTCGATGCCGATCCTGGTGGTCGATGACTACAGCACCATGATCCGTATCATCCGCAACCTCCTGAAGCAGCTCGGGTTCGAGAACGTCGACGACGCCAGCGACGGATCGGCGGCGCTCGCCAAGATGCAGGGCAAGCGATACGGCCTGGTGATTTCCGACTGGAACATGGAGCCGATGACCGGCTACGACCTGCTCAAGGAAGTCCGCGCGAGCCCGGAGTTTTCGCAACACGCCCTTCATCATGATCACGGCGGAATCGAAGACCGAAAACGTCATCGCCGCGAAGAAGGCCGGCGTCAGCAACTACATCGTCAAGCCGTTCAACGCGGCGACGCTGAAGACCAAGATGGAAGCCGTGTTTCCCAACGCCGCCGAATAGCATCGCGCACCGGGCCATGCGCAAAACGCCGTGGCCCACGGCGCTTCGTCCGCCGGCTCCAGCGGACCTCCTCGAAAACTTTCCGACGGAATCGCCTCGCCTGCCGCGCATGCGGCGTGCCGTACTACTACGGTTTGCGATTTTCACAGACGGATAACGTTGAATCGCGATAGTCGCGTGGACCAAGGAGCACCCTCATGTTCACGTTTGAAACGAGCGATCAGAAAGAAGTGCGGCGTTTCCGTATCGCCCAGTTCAACGGCAGAACCGCAACCTTCCGCTCGGCCGGTTCGGCCGTCACCGGGCACGTCCGATCGATCGTGGAAAGCAAGTCGAGCGTTCCGGCGGCCTGGGTGATCACCATCATTCCGGAAGAACCCAAGACCAGCATCGCAACGCGCCCGGCGCCCCGCATGCGCTCTTTCGCGGAAGACTATTGCTGATCGCAGCCACCATCTGAGACGACTGGACGCGTCACCTCACGCGGTTACCGCGCGACTGCCTATCAGCAAAAAACCGAAAAAAATCAGGCCGGCTGCAGCAGCGCCTTGCGGACGAGATCCGCGGTGTTGCGGGCGCCGAGCTTGCGCATGGCCTCGGCGCGATGGCTCTCGAAGGTCCTCGGGCTGATGTTCATCCGCAAGGCGCCCTGCTTGTTGGAACATCCTTCGCTGATCAGGCTGAGCACCTCGCGCTCGCGCTTGGTCAGCGGCTTCTGGCCGGACTCCGAGGCGAACATCACGCCCGGCGGACGGCCGACCTGGCCTTCGCGTCCCTGTTTGCGATCGGGTTCGGCGGCGAACGCCGGATGCTTGTCCGACATCTGCTTCACCACGCTGCAGACGCGTTCGAGTTGCTGAACGGCGTTGTCGACCACCTGTTGCAGGTAGACGCGATTTGGCGTTTCCGCGAACTGGTGCTGCTTGATCTCGTTCATGTAGAGCAGCAGCGCCGTCAGCGGGCCGTTCAACTGACGTGCGATCGCAGCTTCCGCTTCTTCGGTCGCCCGCGCGCGCGCAACCGACAGCTGGACGATTTCAAGATTGTTTTCGAGAGGCGTGATGGGCTCCACCCACTTCGAAAAGTGCGAATCACCGGCTCGATGGTCTTGCTGCGACATATAACTAATTTATCGGCTCCGTCGCCGCCGGTGGTTAATTTCTTAACCAGTAAGAATACGGGGGAACCCACGGAAAACCTCCGAAAAGAGGCGCCGAGCCGTCAAATCTCACCCATTGATTGTGAAAAAAACGACCACACTAAATAAAATACCGTAGTTTTACGGGAAATGATGTGCGCTGAGGTGTGATCTATCCTCGTAGTTTAACCGAGGGGCATATTTGGTTTTCTAATAGAATATATTCGATTTGTTATGGCGGTGAGGTCCGCCGCGGCACGCCCGCGCGATCGGCTGGGGACGAGGCACGGACTATTGCACCGCGCGCGACGAGGCGTTCGGGATGAATTTCAACTGTCGGGGCAGAATGGGATGGATCGGCCAGGCGGGCCGATCGGACCAGCCAAAACGGGCAGATCGGATCAGCCGAGCCGGCTGATCTGCTCCTCGGTCACCACGCGCTCGACGTTCTCGGTCTTGCTCTTGATGCGGTAGCGCGGGCGGCCGTCGGCCTCGATCGGCAGGCAGGTGACGATGGTGTAGATGCTGCGTTCCTTAACCGTGGCGCGGCCCTGGGGGCCCTGCAACTGGTGGTGAACGTCGTCATTGATTGCGTAATTGTGGGCCATCGCCTGTCTTCCCGTTGAAAAAAAGCTTGTAGTCTCAGTGGCCTCACAAGGCAACCCGGCGCGGCCCCGGAATCATCGGTTCCGGGCCGATTTTGCCGCCGCGAGGCCCCCTCAGGCGGCCAAAAGCGCCTTTCGGTTAACGACCCGGGCGATCGACGCCTCGATGGCGGAACCCGAAAGCCGGCCGTCGGCCAGGGCCTGTTCGATCATTTCGCGCGATCCCGGCCATTTCCTGCTCCTGATCGAACAGATTGTTGCCGATGCAGAGCATGTCCATGCCCGCCCCAAGCGACCGCAGGCTGGCCTCCCTGGTGCCCAGCGCCTTCTGCAATCCCTGCATCTGCATGTCGTCGCTGATCAGGAGCGTCTCGGGCAAGCGGGCGCGCAACCGGCCAAGCCCCGCCGGCGACAAGGTGGTCGGATTGTCGGCGTCCCATTGCCGGACGATGGCGTGGCTGACGAGGACGGCATCGCCGAACATTTTTGGCGAAAGCCGATAGAACAGCTCTTCCTGCTCGGCGCGCAAACTGTCCGAGATGTCCATGAACTCCTGATGCGAATCCACCAGCGCGCCGCCGATGCCGGGAAAATGCTTCAGGCACAGCCCGATGCGCGCCGCGCGCGCGACCTCGCTCACGAGCAGCGCATTGGCCTCGACCTCGGCGATATCGGCCGAGTAGGACCGCTTGATCTTTCCGATATTCGGATTGTCCGCGTTGTAATCGACATCGATGACCGGCGCGAAATCGTAGGCAATGCCGAGCCGCCGCATTTCGCTGAAACTGGCGGCGAGGATGTCGCGCTTTTCCTGCGCGCCGAGACGGTTGAATTCCCTGGCACTCGGCAGCGGCGCAAAGCCGCGGCCTTCCTTCAGCCGCCGCACCAGCCCGCCTTCCTGGTCGATAAACACCATCGGGCGCGACGGCAGGGAGGCAATTTCCTCGCAGAGGCGCTGCACCTGCGCCGGCGACTCGATGTTGTTGTCGTATTGTTTGGTCTGGCAGGAATAGTCGAACAGGATCACGCCGCCCAAACCATAAGTGGCGGCAAATTGCCTCAACCATTCTGGGATGGTTTTGCCGAAGAAGCCGAGGATGAAGAGTTCGCCGATGGGCATGGCCGGCCGCTGTCGTTGCGCGGGATCATTGTGCAAGGTAAGCCTTGTCCCGCTCGGAGAAAGTTATTCAATCCTCTGTTTTTCAACGTATTGAGGCTAGGGTGTCCGATATGAACCTGCAAGGCATCCATCGGCAATTCTGCATCATTGCCGACGACGCCCGCATCGGCGAGGGAGCCCGAATAGGCAATTTCGTATTCATTCGGGAAAACACCATCATCGGACGCGGATGCACGATCGGCTCCTATGTCGACATTGAAGGCGACGTGCGGATCGGCGATCAGGTGTCGCTGCAGAGCGGCTGCTATCTGACGCGCGGCGTCGTCATCGAGGATGAAGTGTTTTGCGGCCCGCGCATCGTGACCCTGAACGACAAGCGCATCAGCCACCACCGGCCCTCGCTGAACTTCGAGCGGTGTGCGCCGCGAATTTTGCGGGCGGCACGGATTGGCGGGGGAAGCGTGTTGTGTCCCGGCGTGACCGTGGGCGAGAATGCCCTGGTCGGAGCCGGCTCGGTCGTGACCCGTGACGTCCCCGATCGCACCATTGTGGCCGGCAACCCGGCACGCCCGATCGGCAACGTGCCCGCCGACCAGGTGATTTGAAACGGCAAGGTCGACGCGCCGCGCCGGCATGGACCGATCGCGTAACGTGTCCCGGAGCAGCAGCCATTGTCCAAGACCATCCTGATCACCAACATCGGCCTGCTGCATCGGTCCGGCACCGAGGTGGTGGTCGAACAACTCGCGGACGGGCTGCGGCGACGGGGATATCGGCCGATCCTGTTTGCGCCCTATCTCGGGCCGCTCGCGGAAAGCATGCGCGCGCGAGGGTTTCTGGTGATCGATCGGCCCGACGGACTGCTCACGCGACCCGACCTCATTCATGCCCACCACACCGGCCCCGCGATGGCCGCACTTGCGGCTTTCCCGCGCGTACCGGCGCTGTTCGTGTCGCACGATGCGTCGGCGCCGTTCGATGCGCTGCCAAACCATCCGCGCGTGCGCCGGGTGTTCGCCGTGGACGAGCGCTGCCGCGCCCGGCTGGTCGCCGAGGGCGCCGATCCCGATCACGTGGCGTTGCTTCCCAATGCGGTCGATCTGTCGCGCATACCTCCGCGCCGGGCGCCACTGCCGGGGCGTCCCGTGCGCGCCGTCGCGGTGACGAAGCATGCCGCGCATCTTCCGGCACTGCGCGCCGCCTGCGCTGCCGCCGGCATTATGCTGGAGGAATATGGCGCCGGGGTCGGTAAGGAAGTCGAGCGGCCGGAGACGCTGTTCGCCGAGGCAGACCTGGTGTTCGCGACGGCGCGCACGGCGCTGGAAGCAGCCGCCGCCGGAAGCGGCGTGATCGTCTGCGATGAGCGCGGCTGCGCCGGGTTTCTCACCCGGGCCAGAGCCGAAGCCTGGCTGCCGTATAATCTTGGCGCCGATGTTCTCGCCCACGCTTGCGATGTCGCGCAGGTGAGCGCTGCCATCGCCGACTGGTCTGCGGCGGAAGCGGCCGCCGCAGCGGCGCTGGTGCGCGAGCAGCGCGGCCTGGAAGCGCATCTCGACCGGCTGGAGCAGATCTATGCGGAAATGCTCGCGGAGAAGCCTGTGCCCGACGAAGCCGGCGAGGCGGCGGCTGTGGGCGCGTTCATCGCAGGCTGGGTGCCGCACTTCGATCAACGGGCACCCTGGCGGCGTTTGGCCGAACGGGTCAGTTCGCCAGCGCTGGGTTCGCCGATCGATGCGTTCGGGCACGGCATTGATGCCGCCGTCCAAAGACTCGATGCGGTTGAGCAGGACATTGCAGGCCTGAAGGATGCCAGCCACGCGCTCGAGGCCGGCATCACGGCCATCCACGCCAAACTCGACAATTTCGCGAACGGCATCGGAAAAGTCGAGGACGGCATCGGACACCTCACCGCCTTGCAATCGGAGCCGGATTTCGGCGCGCGGATCGAGGCGATTCTCGCCGGAATTTGGCGGCTCGTGCTGCCCCAATGGATTCGCGCGCCGCTGTATCGGCTTCGCAAGCGGGTGTTTGAGCGGTTGCTGAGGTCGTGAGCGGTCGCGCTCGCGACGAACACGGCGCTCGGCTGCCAAAAAACTCGGAAAACAACCCCATGCACCGTAGGGATGGGGCCTCACGATCTTCCGGGCCCGCAAGATCTAGTATGGTTGCGCGCGCCCTCAGATGCGCAATTGCGCATCGGGGAATGACGGTGACACACATTCGCGTTCTCGCGACGCGATGCACCCGAGGTTTCGGATAATTTTCGCGGCCTCAAAAATCAGAGGGGCAGGGAATGCCGGATGCGCACTGCACCCGAGGTCTCATGCGCAAATGTGCACAGGAAGTGCGCGCATGAGCATACAGAGCAGCGGAGAACATCCGACATTCCCTGCGCAATGGCTTTACGGCTTACTTCGAGCTCTCCCCGGTGACCGGCTCTTTTGCCACCGTCGCTTGCGCGCATTCGTCCCATTGGACCCCATGCGATTTCGCTAAGCTTGACGCCAGCACCGGGGCGTCAGGACCACACGACTTGAAGTCCAGCGATCTTTTTGGCCTGTTGAAAACGTCGAAAGTGCCCGAAAATATGGGGTTTCTTTG
Source organism: uncultured Alphaproteobacteria bacterium (assembly GCA_963802535.1). Classification (GTDB taxonomy): domain Bacteria; phylum Pseudomonadota; class Alphaproteobacteria; order Rhizobiales; family Xanthobacteraceae; genus Bradyrhizobium. The sequence goes on from CAWDJI010000011.1 coordinate 95,181, forward strand.
ATTTCTGCTGGAAGAACGAAAGGCCCGCCGGAAGCCGCCGGGCCTATTAGGCCCTAGTTTCACATCCTGCCGTTTTGGCGCGCATTGGCGCTACGCCCGGCGAGGTCTGGTCCGGTCGGGCCGCACCCGGTGCCGGCGGATCGCGGCGCGGCTTCGCCTGTGCGCTGGCGCGAGGTGGCCCGCTGTCCCGTAGCCCTGCGCGGGCGGGCCGCTGACGGGCCGCTGCTGACGCTCCTAATCGGTGGAGCTTATCTTTCGCCCGTGGTGATGACGCGATGACATGATGCCGTCCGCTATTGGTCGCGGTGATGCGACGCGCCGTCAATATCATCGAAGGCGGTGTGCACTTGAGTGATGGTCCACTTGACGCACGCCCCCCATGATTGCCTTGAGGTCGTCTTGTGCGCTTTTTGCAGCACCCATCAACACGATAAAGCACATAGCCCCAACATCTCCGGCTGCGAGTGTTCCAAGATTTGCATATGTTGTTCCTCCAGAAACACTATCGAGTTCACTGATTGCCAGCTCGTGCTTCACGGTGACAGCCATATCAATGCTCCCGGTGGTCCGAAGGGGCAACAAGCCCGATGGGCTTGAGTAGTCGAGAAGCCAAAAATCATCTGTGATTTTGATCACGCAGGCAAAATAGGTTAGAAACTGAGCCTGCGAGGTGGTGATGGACCTGATGCCGTGCGAGCGCTGGTGATGGTGACGCGGTGGCGCTGGCGGTGCGCGCTGCCTGCCGCGTCGTGGCGCGGTCCCTCATCCGGTGAGGGATTGGTGAGGGTCGTACGCCTTGATGCTGGCGCACGGTCGCGTCGTGGTAACGATGCGTCAGGGGCGAGAAGGAAGCGACGCAGTGTCCCCTCAGAACAGGATCGATGGTGCGCGGACCCGGTTAACGGAAAGTTAACGGAACGGGTAAACTTGGCAGTTGCCGTGATCGTGATGAAGTGCGGCCCATGTGGGCCGTGATGCCTACCGCGTCATGCCGCGCCTTGTCGATGCGCGCGAGGGCTGGCGATGGTGACGCGATGAAGTGATGCCGTCCGCTTGCGGTCGCCTGCCTGCGCCGTGATGCTCGCCACACACATTGGCATTCGCAGCGGCCCTAACGAGGCCACCGATCATCGAAGGTCTCGGGCCCGACCGTGCTCAAGTGTGGACAGGTTCGTGAATAAGCACCACGGGCGGGCTGCTGGGGGACGTAGGAGGACAGGGGGTGAAGGGGCCTGCGTCCTTCGGGCATGTGTTGGCAGCGCCACCGCTCACCGCATCCAACGCGCTATCCGCGAGCGGACGGTGATTGAGCGTCAAAACGTCGTTGCTCTTGCTCATGATCTTCTCCATCAAAGCAGCGTGGACGATCCGTCGCTGTGCGGCCATACTGGCGCAGCGCTCTCGCCGCCACCGTGACCCCAATCACATATGTTGCTGTTGTCGGTCGTGATGTCGCGATGAGCGCGACGGCTGGCGACGACAAGACGATGTAGATGCCTTGGTCGACCAGATCGCTGGCATCACGCTGACGCATCTATCGGGCATGGCGGCGCGTTGCAGCCGCGACATGGTGGTGAGGCGCAACATCGACGCAGTCGTAATGCAGATCAGGCGTGAGATTGCGGAAGTATGCAGCAAGGCAGCGGATGAACAAGGTGAGCCGCCGCTCGATGAGCAGGACTGAGCGGCCCGTCCCCTCCGTTGTGCCCGACACGCTGTCCACCGCAATCTGTAGCGGCTTGCCCGCCAATTGTGGCCGGGCGATCCTGTAGTCATGGGCACCAAGTCACGCGAGACGATCTACGGCGCATCGATCCGGGCGGCGGCGGAGCGCGCGACCGAAACCCGCAAGGAAGCTGACCGGCTCGCCTGCGAGGCGTGGAACCAGCGCATGCTTGGCTTTCAGGGTCCGGCGCAACCATCGCCCGCGCTCGACGATGCGCTCAATGCCGGCTACCGCTATCTCGAAGTGAAATGCCTTGGCTGCGACACGCATCAGACCGTGGCGCTGGATATTGTGCGGCGACCGAAGACAACGCCGGTCCATGAACTCGAACGATACATGCGTTGCCGTCAATGCTCCGAGGTCCGACGCTATGCGTACAAGCGCAGCCAACTGGTGGCGCTGCGACGAGCCAAGATTTCCGCCGACGATCCGCCATCGACATGGTGGCCGGGGAACGGTGAATGATGATGAGGGAGCGACGATGAACGGAAGCCGCTACTACGTGGTGCGATCAGAGGGCACGAAATACGGCATAGGCTTTGGCAGCGCGCTCGCCATCGCAATCAGCTACACCACCCACAAGTCGATCCTCTGGGCGATCATCCACGGCATTCTGGGCTGGTTCTACGTGATCTACTTCGCACTGTTCCAGTCATAGCCTTCCGCGATGTGCAATCTCGACAGCATCACGACGAACCAAGCCGCTATCGCTGGGCTGTTCCGCGTCGTCAACCGCTATGTCGGCAACCTCGCGCCGATGCCGGGCGTGTTCCCCGACTACCCGGCTCCGGTGGTTCGCAACACCGCTGACGGTCGCGAACTGTCCATGATGCGATGGGGCATGCCGCCGCCGCCCCACACAGGCGGCCCGCCGGTCACCAATGTCCGCAACACGCCATCAACGCACTGGCGCGGCTGGCTCAAGCCGGAGAACCGCTGCTTGGTCCCGGTCAACAGCTTCGCCGAGTACGCGCCGGAGCCGAACCCGGAGACCAAGAAAAAAGATGTCGTCTGGTTCGCGCTCAGCGATGATCGACCGCTCGTCGCTTTCGCTGGCATCTGGACCACGTTCAACGGTGATCGCGGCACCAAATCAAAGCCGGTGCCTGGGCCGCATCAGGATGCGACGGAACCCGGCAGGGGACTGGACCATTCAGGACATCGAGCGGCTTTGCGGCGGATTGGGCTCGCCGTGTTTGCCGCCTACGGGCGGCGGCTCGCATTGGAAGGTCACGGTGCCGGATGAGGAGGCGATCCTCACCATCCCGGCAAAACGGCCGATCAAGCCAGTTTACATCCGCAAACTGCTGGCGATGATCGAAAGGCGAGGCGATGTCGAAACAGACTGAATACGCGATTCTGGTGGAGCCGCTGACGGACGCTGATGGCGGCGGCTGGCTGGCGTCCGTGCCAGCCTTGCCCGGGTGCATGGGCGATGGCGAAACCCGCGAGGCTGCGCTGGCGGACGTGCAGAACGCCGTCACCGAATGGAAGGACGCTGCCCGCCAATTGGGTCGCGATGTTCCAAGCCCGGCGGCGTTGGGGCAATGGCGGCAGCGGGCGCCGCGCAGCCTGCATGAAAAGCTGAAAATCATAGCTGCCAGCGAGGGCGTTTCCCTCAACGCCTTTGTGACGAGCGTGCTGGCCGAAGCAGTTGGCAAGAAATCGGCCTAGATTTCCGGTACCACTTCCGGAAATTGGGAGGCTAAGGAATGGCCAACACACGATCCTCTGCCGACACACCGCGCACGAATGGAGCGCAAGGATTTCGTGCGGGTCGAGGTCAATGTTCGCAAGGATGATGCGGGCCTTGTTCGCAGTGTTGCCGGAGCCGCGCTTCAAGCGAGTGCGTAGCGATCGATTTCCGTCAGTTCGTCGCTTGCGAATTCGAGATTATCCAGCGCGCCGACGCAATCGATGATCTGCTGGGGCCTGCTTGCGCCGATGAGCGCCGAAGTTACCCGGCCGCCGCGAAGCACCCATGCCAGCGCCATTTGCGCCAGCGACTGACCTCGTTTGCGCGCAAGTTCGCCAAGCGCGCGAATGCGTTCGATCGTCTCTGGCTGGGCCAGAGCCTGATTGAGTCGCGGTGACTGGCCGGTGGCGCCGCGGCTCTCGCTGGGAACGCCATGCAGATATTTGTCCGTCAATAGCCCCTGCGCGAGCGGTGAAAAGACGATGGAGCCGAGCCCCTCGGCCTCCAGCGTGTCGAGAAGGCGATCGTCCTCCACCCAGCGATTCATCAGCGAATAGCTCGGCTGATTGATGATGAAGGGTGTCCCGAGCGACTGCAGGATGCGGGTCGCGGCGCGGGTCTGCAGGCTGTTGTAGGAGGAAATGCCGACGTAGAGCGCCTTGCCTTGCCGTACGGCGGCATCGAGCGCGCCCATGGTTTCTTCCAGCGGCGTCTGCGGATCGAAACGATGCGAGTAGAAGATATCGACGTAGTCGACACCGAGCCGTTTCAGGCTCTGGTCCAGGCTAGCCTGCAGATATTTCCGGCTGCCCCACTCGCCATACGGTCCCGGCCACATCCGGTAACCCGCCTTGCTCGCGATGATCAGTTCGTCCCGGTGGCCGGCGAAATCCTGGCGCAGGATCTCCCCGAATGTCGTCTCGGCGCTCCCGTTCGGCGGACCATAATTGTTCGCAAGATCGAAATGCGTGATGCCGAGATCGAAAGCGGTCCGGCACATGGCCTGCGCATTCGCGAAAGAATCCGCCGCACCGAAATTGTGCCAAAGACCAAGGGAAAGCGCGGGCAGCAAAAGGCCACTCCGCCCACAACGGTTGTAGACCATCCTGTCATAGCGCTGCGGATTGAAGTCAGGCATGCGACGCGTGATCCTTGTCCTTGGGCAAGCATACCACTCGCTCCGACACGGGAACCAGCCCGCCGTCGCTGCTGCGCAGCTATGGCGCGGCACCCGCTTCGTTTACGCTTCATCGCGGCATGCCGCGCCGAAGCGTAAGCGAAGGCGGGTGGCGGAGAGGGAGGGATTCGAACCCCCGATAGGCTTGCACCTATGCCGCATTTCGAGTGCGGTGCATTCGACCACTCTGCCACCTCTCCAGGCGCCAATTTGGGGTGATTCCTCACCCGCGGTCGGGGCGAGTTCTAGGCGAGGATGGCGGGCCAGACAAGGCGCGGGGGCAAGATTTCCGTTGGGGTCAGAGAGGGCAAAAAGGAGCCGAAAATGCAGCATTTGACGGTTCGGGCCAATGGCGCGGCGTTTCATGTCGCCACTACGGGAACGGGACGGCCGTTGTTGCTGCTGCATGGCTGGCCGGAATTCTGGCTGACCTGGGAGCCGGTCATGACGCGGCTGGCCGATCGCTTCACGCTCTATGCGCCGGACCTGCGCGGTTTTGGCGACAGCGACAAGCCCGATCGCCCGCACGGCCCCGACGCGCATGCCGCCGACATGCTTGATCTGATGGATGCGCTCGGGCTTTCGACATGCGGCATCGTCGGCCACGACGTCGGCGGCGGGCTGATGCAGCCGCTGGCGCGGATGGCACCGCAGCGGATCACGGGGCTGTTCTTCTTCGACTTCCTCTATCCCGGCATCGGGCCGCGGATGGCGGAGCCGGAAAGGTTGAACAACATCTGGTACCAGTCGTTCAACCAGCTCGAGATCGCGCCAGCGCTGGTCGGCGCCAACAGGGAAAGCTGCCGCGCCTATATCGGCTATTTCCTGAAGCACTGGAGTTTTCGAAAACACGCTTTCGACGACGTGCTCGAGGCCTTCGTCGATAATTTCCTGAAGGAGGGCAATCTCGCGGGCGGCTTTGCCTATTATCGCGCGGCCCATGCCGGGCGGATGCGGATGCTGAAGGGCGAAGCGCCGCAGTTGGCGCCGATCGTTCTGCCGACCTGCGTGCGCTGGGCCGAGCATGATCCGCTGTTTCCCTATGCCTGGACCGACCGGCTGGGGGAGAGTTTTTCCAATCTCGATCTTGCGATGTTTGGAGGCGTCGGACACTTCGCGCATCGCGAGGATCCCGCGCGCGCCGCCGCTGAGATTGCGGGGTTTTTTGAGCGGATCGGGTGGGTGTGATGGCGTTGCAGTGATCTTGTTGTGGCCATCCTTCGAGACGCGCTTCGCGCTCCTCAGGATGAGGTGCTGTTCTGCGGTGAGTGTTAGACCCTCATGGTGAGGAGCCCGCCAAAGGCGGGCGTCTCGAACCATGCGGCCGAGCTCTTCACGGATGCGATTCAACTGGAAAAAAAGTGGGGCCGCCAGACGCGACAAAACACTGGCGGCCCCGTGCCGCTTCTTCAAATTCTGGCCGGGAAGTGCGGCTTCGCCGGCCAGTTGGAGCGACGAAATGACGGTAGCGGCATGAGCGGAAACGGCAACGCGATCCGAGTCTTAACCTAACCGATCAACCTTACCTCGCGCGGAATGGAACTTTGCGCGTTGCGCGCGATGAGATGGGAAGCGCGGCAGAAGCCGTATTTTTACGGCGATCTCCGCTGCGTACGTGCATTGCGCAGCTCAACGGGTCGGACGCGAATGCGCGTCTCCCGATCGGAGGAGGTCGATCACGTCGTAGATGTGATCCGGTGCGGGCTCTCATGCCATAATGACTCGCGGATAGCTTCGTCACCTCGCTCCTCGCAATGACGCGGGAGAGGGAGCGCAGTCCCTTCGCGGTTGCTCAACTTCAATCCTTCCCCTTCTTCGCCTTCTTGTCGTCCTTGTCGTCGTCCTTTTCTTTTTCCTTGGCCTTCTTGCTCTTGCCGTTGTCCTTATCGCGATTGGTGAAGCGCGCGTTGCCGAGGCCGGTGCCGATGGTCAGCACGCCCCAGCGTTCGACGTCCTGCATGAACGGCACTTCGGAAAGGCCCTGGACGACGCCGTCATTGTGCATCAGCACCGCGGTGTCGTGATCGCCGATTGAAGGAATCGCTTCCACGAGACTCGCCGGCAGATTGAACTTGCTGCTCTCCCAATTGCCCGGCAAATTCTGCGCGCCTTTTTCAATCGAGCCGTCGGCGTTGATGACGCCGGGACAGGCGATGCCGATGAAGGGCGCGAGCTTGTGGCCTTCGGCCTCCGCTGCCGTGATCAGATCCTTCAGCATCTTCACCAGCCGCTTGACCGCGCCTTCGCGCGTCGGCTCGTCATCGGCATGACGCCACAGTTCGGACTTCCACACTTCGGCCTTGGAAAGATCGGGCGCCTTCTTCCAGCGCGTCTCGACCACGCCACAGCGGATATTGGTGCCGCCGATATCGACGGCGAGAATGCTGTCATAGCCTTCGAAAATCCAGGACGGCGCCAGATGCAGCGTGCCGATCAGCCCCGCATCGTCGGGATGAAAACGGATCGGCACCAGGTCGACGTTGAAGTCTTCACTCTTGAGAATGATGTCGGTGCGGGCAATCGCGAGTTCGCCGACCCGGCTTTGCCGGAAGCCGCCGCCGACCACGATGCGTTCGGTGTCGGCCCAGGCCTTGGTCTTGAGAAACCGCCGCGCCACAAAGGCCAGCTCCTGGGCGAATTCCTCGATCGCGCTGTGCACCAGCGCTGCGGCGCCGATATCGGCGCCGACCAGCGCGTCGTCGAGCTCGCTCTTGGCGATCTCCCCGGTGGATTTTTTGCCCAAGGGGTCGTCGCCGTTTTTCTGCAGCGGCTTGCGCAGCGTATCGAGGATTTTTCGGAACGCACCCTTGCTGGCGCGGTCGCCCAGAAAGCCGTCGTCGTCCTTCAGCTCGATATTGAAGCTGTCCACCTCGACCGAGGGCAGACGGGTAGCGCCGTGGCGGGCGATGCCCGTGGTGGTGGTGTCTTCTGCCATTTTGCCCCTGCGCCTCGCCGGAATTCGCTGACATAACGGGCGGGGAACCCGTTTGTTTCATTGGGCGGAAGCGGGCGAATGGCGAGTAGCGAATGGCGAATGGCAGGAGACCGGCCCCTATTCGCTATTCGCCACTCGCCATTCGCCCTTTTCCGGCCATTTGGGCCCGTTTTTGCCCTCGTTCGCCTTGACTCGGGGCGTTCAGCGGCTATAAGTCCCGGCATCCGGCGCGGGATTTCTCGCGCCGCTTGTTTTTGCGCGAATTTCGGGGGTTCACCCTGATCCAGCGCGAAAAAAGTACCCATAACGACTGACCAAAAAGCCGACCCGGACTTTCCCGTTGGGAACAGGTCCGAGGCCGGGATCGAACACGAAGGAATCAAACGATGTTCGCAGTCATCAAAACCGGCGGCCGGCAGTATCGCGTCGTTCCGGATGATGTGCTCGAGATAGGCAAGATCGCCGGCGAAGTCGGCACGATCGTGCAACTTGGCGAAGTTCTTTTGCTCGGCGGTGACACGCCGGTGCTGGGCATGCCCACGGTTGCCGGCGCTTCGGTGGCGGCAGAAGTGCTGGACCACAAGCGCGGCGCCAAGGTGATCGCGTTCAAGAAGCGCCGCCGCAAGAATTCGCGCCGCAAGCGCGGTTATCGCGACGAGCTCACGGTGCTTCGCATCACCGAGATCCTGGCCGATAACGCCAAGCCCACGATCGGCCCGCGGCCGAAGCGGGAAAAGGTCGTGGCGGCGCCCACCGAAGACGGCGACGACGCACCTGCGGCCAAGAAGAAGGCGCCAGCCAAGAAGGCCGCCGCCAAGAAGTGATCGTTGCGCATCGAGATTTGATGCGTGACAAAAAGTGAAATGATTCCGTCAAGGAATTGATCTAGAAATTACGGCGAAGTTGGAGACGGGCCATGGCTCACAAAAAAGCAGGCGGTTCATCGCGGAACGGACGTGACTCGGCTGGCAAACGCCTTGGCATCAAGATGTTTGGCGGCGAGCGCGTGATTCCCGGCAACATTATCGCGCGTCAGCGCGGCACCACCTGGCATCCCGGCCTTAATGTCGGCATGGGCACCGACCATACTCTCTTTGCCAAGATCGAAGGTCACGTCGAGTTCCGTGCAAAAGCCAATGGTCGCACGTTCGTATCGGTGGTTCCGATGGCGGAGGCGGCCGAATAGACGGTGGAACAACATGCGTCCGCCGGGTCCTGTTGAACCGGCGGAGCACAAGAAGGCTCCAAGGGGAGGCGGGAAACCGGCCTCCCCTTTTCTTTTGCGCAAGTTCCTCTCGCGCAATCCTTCGCCGTTTTGGAGCCCGACATGTTGCAGGACATCCCGACACCAACCCCGACATTGCGTGAGGCGTCTCCTTGCGTCCTCGAGACCGAACGGCTGTCGTTGCGGCAGCCGACGCTCGCGGACGTAAAAGCGATCGCGCACCTCGCCAACGATCGCCGCATCGCGGAAAACACCCGCCGCCTGCCGCATCCCTATTCGCAGGATCATGCCGTCGAATTCGTGCGCGCAATCGCTACCCAGCGCCGCGGCAGCGTGTTCCTGATCGAAAACAATCATTCGCCTGTCGGCATGGCCGGCATCGACTGGCGCGATCAGGCAGCGCCGGAACTCGGCTATTGGCTCGGCGTCGAGCATTGGGGCCAGGGCTTTGGCACCGAAGCCGCGCGCGCGGTGATCGATTTCTGCTTCGAGGAGTTCGACACCGAGCATTTGCTGTCAGGCGCGCGCGTCGCCAACCCCGCCTCGCGCAACATTCTGGAGAAATGCGGCTTCCAGTGGAGCGGCGTCGAACTGCATCGCTTCGAAGCGCTGGGCTCGTCGACCCCGGTCGATCGCTTCCGGCTTTCGCGGAGCGTGTGGTCGTCGCTGAAGAACTGGGGCAGTTCGACGCGGAGAGAGCGGTAGTTTCATCTCGTCGTCCCGGCGAAGGCCGGGACCCATACGCCGCGCCGCCCTGATTAGAGACGGTGGTTGACGACTTCCCTAACTCACAACGCCCTGTGGTTATGGGTCCCGGCCTTCGCCGGGACGACAGCGGGGCTACACCGGCGGATTGACCACCGTCTCCTCGCGGCCCAACTTCTGCTCGCGCAGAAAAATATAGAGCCCGGCGCCGATGATGATGGTGGCGCCCACGATCGTTGCCGGTGACGGCACATCGCCGAACACGACGAAGCCGAAGATCACCGCCCACACGATCATCGAATATTGATAGGGCACCACGACGCTGGCCGGCGCCAGTTTCAGCGAGCGGTTGACGCATAACAGCGCGCCCACCGAAACAATCCCCGCGACGGCAAACAGGCCAAGGCTCGGAAGCGACGGCGTGACCCAGCCGAACGGCGACATCAGCAGGCCGAGCACGAAGGTGCCTGCGAATTGCGACGACGCCAGCACGATGTCCGGCGTCGCGCGCAACGAGCGCGTGATCAGCATCAGGAAGGCAAACGACAGGCTGCCGCCGAGCGCGATCATCGCGGGCCAGCTCACGGTTTGCGTCGATGGCCGCAGCGCGATCAGCACACCGCAGAAGCCAACCAGAATGGCGGTCCAGCGCCGCCAGCCGACGCGCTCGCCGAGCACGGTGCCCGACAAGGCCGTGACGAAAATCGGCGTCGCCAGGTAGTAGGTGATGACGTCGGCGAGCGGCAGATAGGCTGCTGAGAGAAAGAAGGCCGCGACTTCCAGCGTCGAGAGCGTCACCCGGAGCAGTTGCAGCCAGGGCCGTTCGAGGCGGGTGAATTCGGCGCGCTGCTTCCACATCATCGGCAGCAGCACGAGCAGTGCGGCGCACGCGCGCAGCCACAGCAACTGCCCGACCGAATAGGTCGCGACCATGAATTTCCCGAGCGCATCGCCAAACGAGAACATGAAGATCGACAGCAGCATCAATCCGATGCCGGCCAGACGCGCGGAACGCTCGTCATAGGTGGAAAGCTTTGCGAACAGGCTCATAAATGACTTCGACGTTTCCCCGTCATGGCTGGACGAAAGCGCGAAGCGCGTCTTCACGCCAGGTCCCGGCCATCCACGTTCTTGTTGCATCGATGTTTTAAAGACGTGGATGCCCGGGACAAGCCCGGGCATGACGAATTGAACCAATTGTCGCAGCATGGCTGCTGCGCTACCGCTGTCTCGTCAATCATCCAGCATCGCAGGAACCCGCCATGACCGAGTTCGACCCCTCAAAACACCGCATGGTGAGCGAGCAGCGCTGGTTCGAGGATTTCGTACTCGGCGAACGCTTCGTGATCCCGAGCCGGACCCAGACTTCGGCGGTATTCGCCGCGTTCCAGACCGCGAGCGGCGACACCCACCCGATCCATTACGACGTCGAATATTGCCGCAGTCGCGGCATGCCGGACCTGCTCGCGCATGGTTTTCAGACCCTGGTCCATACCGCACCAGGCGCCGGGCTGTTCCCCTACATCGTCGAGGATTCGCTGGTCGGATTCCTCGAGCAGTCGAGCAAGTTCCTGAAACCGGTCTATGCCGGCGACACGATCTATCCCGCACTCGAAGTGACCGAACTCGTTCCCGGCCGCACCACCGGCGTGGTGACGCTGCGCTCGACCGTGTTCAATCAGCGCAAGGAGCTGGTGCTGGAGGGCATGCAGAAGTTTTTGATCCGCAAGCGGCCGACTTGACCACGCAGATCCCGCAGGCGCTGCGGCTGGAGGAACCGCTTGTCGGACTTGGCTGATTTGGATAGTTTCACGACAGCACAATTTAAGCGGGAATTTACGTGACTTGTTCTGAATCTGACAAAACGCCGCGCTCGTCCTTCACCGGCATCAAGGGGATGATCCCGCGCAACCTTCCGCTACTTTTCCTCGCAGCCCTGCCACTCCTGTTGTTCTCGCCATCGGTCAAGGCCGAACCCTCCGGCGTCGCTGTCATCATCAACGAAGACCCCTCCAATCCACAGGGAGAGCGTCATCCCGGCACCGTCACGTGGCGTACCGACCGGGTCAAGGCGGTGCCCGGACAGCCGGGCGAACCCGTGATCCACGCCGACGTCGAGATTCCGGACATGAAGTTGACGATGGCGATGGATATCAAGCGCAACACCGACAAATCGCTGCCGGCCAGTCATGTCGTGGAAATGAAGTTTGTTTCACGCCGGGACGCGGCGGGCAGCGCTGTTATCAGCGTGCCCGGCATGATGCTCAAGTTTACGGAGCAGGCGCGTGGCACACCGCTCGCCGCCCTGTCCGTCAAGATCACCGACGGTTCGTTCCTGGTCGGCCTGTCGAATTCCGAGAGCGACCGCAGCCGCAATCTGCAGCTTTTGAAAGAGCGTTCCTGGTTCGATATTCCGATTGTTTATGCCAATCAGCATCGCGGCATCCTCGCGGTCCAGAAGGGGTTTCACGGCGAGGAGGTGTTCTTTGAAGCCATGACCGCGTGGGAACGGCCGCAGTAGGGGCTACGCAAATTGCGCGGGATGATCACGGCGTCTGCACCGGTCAGCGAATGAAGTCCCGTCGCCTCATTCGATCACTTCGTCGGCGCGGGCGAGCAGCGTGGCGGGTACATCGAGGCCGAGCGCTCCCGCGGTCTTCATATTGACGACGAGTTCAAATTTGGTTTGCTGCATCACCGGCAGGTCGGATGGAACGGCACCTTTCAGGATTCGGCCGGCATAAATCCCGACATTGCGAAAGGCATCGGTGAGGCTGGTGCCATAGCTCATCAGGCCGCCCACGGCCGCGGACTTCCGCCACTCGTAGACCGCGGGAAGTCGATAGCGTGCCGCGAGATCGATCAATTGCGCACGTTGCGTGAAGTAGGGATCGGCGCCGACCACAAGCGCCTTGACGTTTTGAGCGGCGAGGGTTTCGAATGCGGCATCGAGACCACGCTCGTCGCCAGCCGGAACGACGTTGATCTGGAGGCCGATCGCTGCCGCTGCGGTCTGGACGTCCTTCGTTTGCGTCGTCGACGTCGGATTGGAAGGGTTCATCAGAAAGCCGATCGTGGTCGCGGCCGGCACCAGCTCGTGCAGCAGCTGCAGCCGCTTGGCGATCAGTCCGGCGGAAAATATCCGAACCCCTGTGGCGTTGCCGCCGGGATTGTTGAAGCTTGCGACCAGCCCATCGTCGATCGGGTCGCCGGCGGTGAGGAACACGATCGGCGTGGTTCCCGCGAGCAGCCTTCACGGCCTTTGCGGCCAGCACGTTGCCTGCGCAAATCACCGCGACTTTTCTGGCCAACAGATCCGCCGCGAGCGCCGGCAGGCGATCGCTGTGCCCCTCGCCCCAGCGATATTCGACAAGCACATTCCGGCCTTCGGCGAAGCCCTCCTCGCCGAGGCCTCTACGAAACGCGGCCGCCCGAAATGCGGACGCCTCCTGCCCCTCACTATGGATAAACCCGATGGTCGGCGGCTTCACCGCCTGCTGCCCGTGCACCGCGAGCGGCCAGAGCGACGGCAGAGCCGCAGCGCCGCCAATGAGGCCAATAAACCGCCGCCGCTTCATTTACCGCCCCAAACCCCGGTTGGGGTCGATTGAAGCTATATCACGCCTGGAGCCCTCGAATATCATTCAAAGCCGCAAAAAGGCCCGAAAATTAAGGCTTTTCGCCAATGTTCGGCCGCTTCGGGGTTGCCGCAGCGGCCCCCGTGCCTTACGTAGAGCCTATTCTGCACGGATTGATCGGAACGAGGCTCCAGCGCCTGTTTTGACGCGTTTACCGCAGATAAGCCTGCGCAATCTGCGCAAACTTAACTGCTGCGCGAACCGCTGCCCAATTCGCTCGAAAGCGCCATAGAACACATCATGAAATTCCTCGACGAAGCCAAGGTCTATATTCGCTCCGGCGACGGCGGTAATGGCTGCGTGGCGTTCCGCCGCGAAAAATTCATCGAGTTCGGCGGCCCCTCCGGCGGCAATGGCGGCCGCGGCGGCGATGTCATCATCGAAGTGGTCGACGGCCTCAACACGCTGATCGACTATCGCTACCAGCAGCACTTCAAGGCGCAGAAGGGCACCAATGGCATGGGCAAGGACCGCCATGGCGCCAACGGCAAGGCGATCGTGCTCAAGGTGCCGGTCGGCACGCAGATCTTTGACGAGGATCGCGAGACGCTGATCCACGACTTCACCACGCTCGGCGAAAAATTCGTGCTCGCCGAAGGCGGCAATGGCGGCTTTGGCAACGCGCATTTCAAATCCTCGACCAACCGCGCACCGCGCAACGCCAATCCCGGCCAGGAAGGCGAAGAGCGCTGGATCTGGCTGCGATTGAAACTGATCGCGGATGCCGGCCTGGTCGGCCTGCCCAACGCCGGCAAGTCGACCTTCCTCTCGGTCGTCAGCGCCGCAAAACCGAAGATCGCCGACTATCCCTTCACCACGCTGCATCCGCAGCTCGGCGTCGTGAACGCGCAGGGCCGCGAATTCGTGCTGGCGGACATTCCCGGCCTGATCGAGGGCGCGCATGAAGGCGCCGGCCTCGGCGACCGGTTTCTGGGCCATGTCGAGCGCTGCCGCGTGCTGCTGCACCTGATCGATGCGACCTGCGAGCATGCCGGCAAGGCCTACAAGACCGTCCGCAACGAGCTCGAAGCCTATGAAGGGCAGCTCGCCGACAAGATCGAGATCGTGGCGCTGAACAAGATCGACGCGATGATGCCGGACGAGTTGAAGAAGCAAAAGGACCGGCTGAAACGCGCCGCGAAGAAGACGCCGCTGTTGATCTCGGCCGTAACAGGCGAAGGCATGCCGGAAGCGCTGAAGGCGCTGGTCGAAGTGATCGGCGAAGCCCCGGTTTCGCTCAAAGCCAAGGGTGGCGCGGCAGCGGCCGAGCCCTGGACCCCGGCGACGCCGCAGGGCTGAGTTTGCAGTGCAAGCAGGTTTGCAATCGGCCGTTCGATATAGCAGCATCGGATGATTGAAATCGTCCGAGGTGTAAGGCATGCCGCAGCCGAAGAACATTCTCTGGATCATGTGCGACCAGCTTCGCCATGATTATCTGGGCTGTACCGGCCACCCGACGCTGAAAACGCCGAACATCGACGCGATGGCGAAACGCGGCGTACGCTTCTCCAAAGCCTATGTGCAGTCGCCGATCTGCGGCCCGTCGCGGATGTCATCCTATACCGGGCGCTACATGCGCTCGCACGGCTCGCACTGGAACGGCTGGCCGCTGCGGGTCGGTGAGCCCACGCTCGGCGATCATCTGAAGAACATCGGCGTCCGCAACGTACTGGTCGGCAAGACCCATATGGCGCCGGACATCGAGGGCCTGAAGGCGCTGGGGATCGCGCCGGACTCGGTGATCGGCGTGCATGTGTCGGAATGCGGCTTCGAGCCCTATGAGCGCGACGACGGCATGCATCCCGACAATCGGCCACGGCCGCGCTACGACAGCTATTTGCGCGAACAGGGATTTGAAGCGACCAATCCCTGGGAGCATTGGGCCAATTCCGGCGCTGCTGATGACGGCAGCTTGCAAAACGGCTGGCTGCTGGTGCACGCCGACAAGGCCGCGCGCATTCCCGAAGAACATTCCGAGACGCCCTACATGACCCGCCGCGCGATGGATTTCATCACGGAGGCAGAATCGGACGGGCGGCCCTGGTGCCTGCATCTGTCCTACATCAAGCCGCACTGGCCCTACATCGCGCCCGAACCCTACGCCAGCATGTACAGCGCGGCCGACGTCCAGCCTGCGATCCGCTCGGAGAAAGAGCGGCAGGAAGCGCATCCGGTTTTCGCCGCCTACATGGACATGCGCTACTCCCGCAACATGGCGCGCGACGAGGCGCGAGAAAAAGTCATCCCGACCTATATGGGCCTGATCAAGCAGATCGACGACCAGATGGGCGTGCTGATGCAGTTCCTGGAGGCGCGCGGCCTGCTCGACTCGACGATGATCGTGTTCACCTCCGATCACGGCGACTATCTCGGCGACCACTGGATGGGCGAGAAGGATCTGTTCCACGACCAATCCGCCAAAATCCCGCTGATCGTGATCGATCCGTCGCGCGAGGCCGATGCGACGCGCGGCACCGTTTCGGATGCGCTGGTCGAAGCGATCGATCTTGCGCCGACCTTCATCGAGTATTTCGGCGGCAAGGTACCGGATCACATTCTCGAAGGGCGGTCCTTGATGCCGCTGCTGCATGGCGCGGCACCGGCCGACTGGCGCAAGGTCGTTTTCTCGGAATACGACTATTGCATGCAGGACGTTCGGCTAAAGCTGAATCAGCCGATCGAGCAGTGCCGCCTGTTCATGGTGTTTGACGGCCGCTGGAAATATGTCCAGGCCTCGGGCTTCCGCCCGATGCTGTACGATCTGGAAAGCGATCCCTTGGAATTCGCCGATCGCGGCGAGGATCCCTCCTGCGCAGACGTGATCGCGCGATTGCAAGCGGCGCTGTTCGACTGGGCGCTGCATCCGAAGATGCACATCACCACGCCAAACGCCAAGATCGCCGCCTACGCGCAGAACCAGCTTCAGGTCAAAGCTGGCGTGTTGATCGGTATCTGGGACGAGGCCGAACTCGCGGCGATCCGTGCACGGATTGCCGCGCGACAATGATGGGGCTCGCTCCCATGCGTGTCCTCACCGCCCTGCTTCTCGTGCTCGCGACGCTCCTGCCCGCATCCGCCCAGGTCGCGCCGACCGAGACGGAATGGCGCGCCTATCGTGGCCTGCATGCAGCAGCCGCGCGCGGGGATGTCGTCGAGATCGAGAAGCTCATCGCATCCGGCGAAAACAAGGAAGCGATCGACGCCCGCGCGCGAACACCGCTGCATGTTGCGGCCTACCAGAAAAAGCACGACGCCGCCCGCGCCCTGATCCGGCTCGGCGCAGATCCGAACAAGCTTGAAACAGACCGTTACGACATCATCACGATCGCAGCGGTCGCCAATGATCTTCCGATGCTCAGGGTAGCGATCGAGGGCGGCGGCAATGCAAGGGCCGTCACCAGCCGCTACGACGGCACCGCCCTGATCGCGGCTGCACATCTTGGCCATGTTGAAGTCGTAAAAATGCTGATCGCGGCCAAAGCGCCGCTGGATCATGTCAACAATCTGAAATGGACCGCGCTGATCGAATCCATCGTGCTCGGCGACGGCGGCAAAAACCACACCGAGACGCTGCGTGCCCTGGTCGAGGCCGGTGCCAACATCAATCTTGCCGACGGCAATGGATCGACACCGCTCAAGCTCGCGCGAGACCGCGGCCATCGCGAGATGGTGGCCATTCTGGAGAAGGCCGGCGCGAAGTGAGGCGGTGCCCTGATGGCGGCAAGTTCCTCAGCCCTGATCTCAGGCCGGCTGATGGACCTTCCAGCCTTCCAGCAGCTTGCGCAGGCGCGCCATCTGGACATCGGTCAGGGGCCATGCGGACGGTGGACGCGTTGGCCCGCAATCGATGCCGATCAACTGAAGCGCCGTCTTCACAGCCGTGACATTGGTGCCGTTTTGCTCCTCGGCGCGGATTTCCTCGAAGCCCTGCATGACCGCGATCAGTTCGTTGGCGCGCTTGTAGTCGTTCGCTTCGAGCGCCGAATGGATCGCAACCGAGTGTTCCGGCCACACATTGATGAGACCTGAAGTGAAGCCGCGGGCGCCCACGGAACAAAGCGGCGGCGCCCAGACTTCGGCGAGGCCGCCAACCCAGACAATATCTGGGCTGCACCGACGAATGGCTTCGGCGAGCCGAAGCGGTGTGGGCGAAGCCCATTTCACGCCGGCGATGCAGGGAATGCGGCATAGAAGCTCAATCGCGTCGAGGCCGATACCGTCGTTGCGCAGATAGAGCATGACCGGCAGCCCATCGCCGGCCTCAATCACGCGTTCGAGATAGGTAACGACACCGCGCGGCGAAACGAAAGGGTCCGGCGGCTGATGCACCATGACCGCGCTCACGCCGGCAGCCTTCGACGCCCTGGCCAGCGCGCAGGCATCGCCGATGCTGCGGCCGACGCCGCCCAGCAGCGGGGCGCGGCCGCCAAGTTGCTCGGCGACGGAATGCACCATGGTTTCGGCTTCCCGGGTCGTGAGACCGTAGAATTCGCCGGTGTTGCCATTGGCCACGAGAATGTGCACGCCCGCGCCTACGGCGCGATCAATGATGGGCTTCAACCGTTTCGGCGCCACATTATCGTCCGCGTCAAACGGCGTGACGAGAATACCGGAGATGCCAGTCAGGGCTTTTCGAAGTTTCGGATTGATGCTGGTCATCATGCGCCTCTCTTGATCGTCATTGCCTGCGACAAACGCAAAGCGTTTGCGCAAGGGAGCAAAGCGACGAAGCAATCCATTCTTTCTTTTCGTGGTGAGATGGATTGCTTCGCTTCGCTCGCAACGACGGCTCTAGTCTAATCCGTGATCTTGTAGCCGGTCGCCTTCACGATCGGTTGCCAGAACGCGGTGTTCGCGGCCAGTTCCTGCGTCAGGGCTTCGGGCGTAGAGCCGACCGGGATCAATCCGATCGCCAGCAGCTTCTCCTTCACTTCCGGCTTGGCCAGCACCGCCATGACAGCCGCACCTAGCTTGCTCGCAAACTCCTTCGGGCTGCCGGCGGGCAGCCACATCCCGTACCAGGCGTCGGCCACCAGATCGACACTATTGTCTTTCAGCGTCGGCACCTCGGGCAGGAACGGCGAACGCTCGGCGCTGGAGACGGCGAGAATCCGCACCCCGCCGCCGCGATGCTGCGGGATCGCATCGGCAAGCGTAGTGATGCCGAACGGCAGATGCCCGCCGATCAGATCGTTGATGATCGGCGCGCTGCCGCGGTAGGGCACCCGCGTCATCGAAATGCCCAGCACCTCCTGAAGCTTCGATCCCATGAAATGCGGAATGGTGCCGTTGCTCGGCACGCCGAACGTCGCCTTGTCCGGATTGGCCTTGAGCCACGCCACCAATTGCTTGAAGTCCTTTACTTCGATGAAGGGGCTGGCCACGACGCCAAATTCGAACCGCGCCAGCAGTGAGACCGGCACGAAATCTCTCGGCGGATCGAAGCTCGGCGTAACTTCCGTCATCGGCAGCAGATACATGGTCGGACCGGTGGTCACGAGCACCGTGGACCCATCGGCGGCAGCGCCCTTGACCGCCTTGATTCCGATCAGTCCGTCGCCACCGGTGCGGTTCTCGACAATGACGTTGCGATCGAGCAGCGGGCCGAGACTCTGGCCAACGACCCGGCACAACGCATCACCGCCGCCCCCGGCCGCGAACGGAAAGACGACCTTCAGCGGCCCGGACTGCGCGAGTGCTTCACCTGAGCCTGCAACCAGCGACCATCCGATGCTTGCCGCCAAAAACTCCCGACGATCCATTTCGGCTTCCCCCTCAGGATTTGCCTCCCGCAAGATTTTGCCCATTACAACAGACTGCCGCCACGATTGAAATGTCTGTCTCCTGCGCAGCGAACACGGCCGCTTGCCCCGGCCGTCGTCGTGCTGCAAGACAGCGTCATTCAACGAAAATTGCAAAAATCTGCGGGAGAGAAAAACATGATCGGTTACGTCACATTGGGCACCAATGATCTTCCGAAGGCCGCGGCCTTCTACGACAAGATCGCCGCCGAGATGGGCATCGGGCGCTTCATGGAGTCCGATACGTTCATCGCCTGGGGAGCCGCGGGCGGCGGCGCCGGCATCGGCCTGACCAGGCCGTTCGACGGCAAGCCCATGACGGTCGGCAACGGCGTGATGGTGGCGCTGGCGGCCCGGGACAAGGCCCAGGTCGACCGCATCTACAAGCTCGCGCTGTCGCTCGGCGGCACCGACGAGGGCCCTCCCGGCCCGCGCGGCGAGGGCGGATTCTACGCCGCCTATTTCCGGGATATTGACGGCAACAAGCTCAACGCCTTCGTGATGGGCTGATCGTCACTTTCCGCGGTCCGCGCCACTTCCCAATCGCGGAGGTGGCGCGTATTGCTTGCCAGCATTTCGCTTTATCTGATCGAACCCAAGACTGCCCCTAAGAATGGCTGCCCCAAGACCGCCCCAAAACTCAAGAATTTCCGCCGTATCGTCGTCAAGGTCGGCTCGTCCCTGCTGGTCGATTCCGAGGCCGGCGAGGTGCGCGCGTCGTGGCTCGCAGCCCTTGCCGCCGATATCGCCAAACTGCATGGCGAGGGCCGCGAAATCCTGGTGGTTTCTTCAGGCTCGATCGCGCTCGGGCGCAGCCGCCTGAAGCTGCCGCGCGGCACGCTGAAACTGGAGGAAAGCCAGGGTGCGGCCGCCGTCGGCCAGATCGCGCTGGCCCGGATCTGGTCGGAAGTGCTCGGCAACCACGGCATCGGCGCCGGACAGATTCTGGTGACGTTACAGGATACCGAGGAGCGACGGCGATACCTCAACGCCCGCTCGACCATCGCCAAACTGCTGGAATGGCGCGCGGTGCCCATCATCAACGAGAACGATACCGTTGCCACCAACGAAATCCGCTATGGCGACAACGATCGTCTCGCGGCGCGCGTCGCCACCATGGCGAGCGCGGATTTGCTGATCCTTTTGTCCGACATCGACGGCCTCTACGAGGCGCCGCCCGGCGCTAATCCCAACGCAAAACTGGTTCCGGTGGTGGAATCCGTCACTAGCGAAATCGAGGCGATGGCGGGGGCTGCCGAATCCGAATTGTCGCGCGGCGGCATGTACACCAAGATCGAGGCCGCCAAGATCGCGACTACGGCCGGCACCCATATGCTGATCGCGTCCGGCAAGATCCAGCATCCACTGCAAGCCATCGCCGATGGCGGGCGCTGCACCTGGTTCCTGACGCCGGCCAATCCCGTCACCGCGCGAAAGCGCTGGATCGCAGGCTCGCTGGAGCCCAAGGGCACGCTGACCATCGACGCCGGCGCCGTCACTGCCTTGCGCGCCGGAAAAAGCCTGTTGCCGGCCGGCGTGATCCGGATCGACGGCCAGTTCGCCCGCGGCGATGCGGTGGTGGTGCGCGGCCCCGACACCCACGAAATCGGCCGCGGCCTCGTCGCCTATGACGCCGAGGACGCCGAAAAGATCAAAGGCCGCTCCTCGCCCGATGTGATGACCATTCTGGGCATCAGCGGCCGGGCCGAGATGATCCATCGCGATGACCTGGTGGTGGGGCCGGCCGGGACGATTCCGGCCAAATAGGCCATTGGCCTAGCTCCCCGCCCAGCTGCCATGCCGGTTCCGGACCTCGCAAAAGCCGGATTTCCGTGCTACGGCATGGTCTTAACCCCGGGACCCGAGACCGCTATGACCGCGCCGCTGAAGGCAATCGACGGCAACGCCGATTTGCCCGCTTTGATGACCGAACTTGCCGCAAGTGCGCGCGCTGCCGCGCGGGTGCTGGGGCTTGCCTCGCCCGACCAAAAGAACCGGGCGCTGGACGCCATCGCGCGCGCCATCCGGGCCAATGCGCCGGCGATCCTTGCCGCCAATGCCGAGGACGTCGCCGAAGTGCGCGCCGGTGGCGCGACTTCGGCCTTCATCGACCGCCTGACGCTGACGCCGGCGCGGATCGAGGCGATGGCCGACGGCGTCGCCACCGTGCGCGGATTGCCGATCCGGTCGGTACCGTGACCGAGAGCTGGCAGCGGCCCAACGGCATGACCATCGAACGCGTGCGCGTGCCGCTCGGCGTGATCGCTGTGATCTTCGAAAGCCGACCCAATGTCACCGCCGACGCCGGCGTGCTGTGCCTGAAGTCCGGCAACGCCGTGATGCTGCGCGGCGGCTCCGACAGTTTCCGCTCCTGCCGCGCCATTCATGACTGCCTGGCGCAGGGACTGCGCGAGGCAGGTCTGCCCGAAGCGGCGATCACGCTGGTGCCGACGCGCGACCGCGCCGCGGTCGGCTTGCTGCTGACCGGATTGAACGGCGGCGTCGACGTGATCGTGCCGCGCGGCGGCAAGAGTCTCGTCGCGCGCGTCGAGGCCGAAGCGCGCGTGCCGGTGTTCGCGCATCTCGAAGGCGTCAATCACGTCTATGTCGACGCCAACGCCAATCTCGAAATGGCGAAGTCGATCGTGCTCAATGCAAAGATGCGCCGCCCCGGCGTCTGCGGCGCCGCCGAAACCTTGCTGGTCGATCGCGCCGGCGCTGCGACCAGCCTGAAGCCTTTGGTCGAGATGCTGATCGATGCCGGCTGCGAGGTGCGCGGCGACGCCGCCGTGCAGCGCGTCGACGCGCGCGTGAAGGCCGCCACCGAAGAGGACTGGGGCACCGAATATGAGGACGCCATCATCACGGCGAAAGTCGTCGATGGCGCTCGATGCGGCGATCGCGCATATCCACCATTACGGCTCGCATCACACCGATGCGATCGTGACGGATGACGCGCAGGCTGCGGAAAAATTCCTCAACGAGGTCGATTCGGCGATCGTGCTGCACAACGCCTCGACGCAATTCGCCGATGGCGGCGAGTTCGGCTTCGGCGCCGAGATCGGAATCGCCACCGGCAAATTCCACGCCCGCGGGCCGGTCGGCGCCGAACAGTTGACCAGCTTCAAATATCGCATCCACGGCACCGGGCAGACGCGGCCGTGAAGATGACAGCGTTTTCGCGCGAAGATCGCGCGCGGCGGCTGCGTTGATGCCGCAATCCGCCGCGCAAGCGATACCTTTCCACACCAACGGCATGCGCATCGGCCTGCTCGGCGGTTCGTTCAATCCGCCGCACGCAGCACACCGCGCCATCAGCCTGTTTGCGATCAAGCGTTTGAAGCTCGACCGCGTCTGGTGGCTATTGACGCCCGGCAATCCGCTGAAAGACACCGGCGCCCTGCACGGCCTCGCCGAGCGCGCCGAGGCCGCACGCAAAATCGCCGACGATCCGCGCATCGATATCTCGTGTCTCGAAGCTGTCATTGGCGTCCGCTACACTGTCGATACGATCATGCATCTGCGTCGCCGCGTCTCCGGCGTGCGCCTGGTCTGGATCATGGGCGCCGACAATCTTGCGCAATTCCACCGCTGGAAGGATTGGCGGCGCATCGCCTCCGAGGTGCCGATCGCGGTGATCGACCGTCCGCCGCAGAGTTTTCGGGCGCTCGCCGCCCCCGCCGCGCAGGCGCTGGCGCGCTACCGGTTGCCCGAGAATCAGGCGGGAAGGCTAACGGATGCGCAGCCCCCCGCCTGGGTTTTCCTCTCCGGCCTGAAACTGAACCTGTCTTCGACCGGTTTACGGAACCCGGACGGAAGCTGGAGGACGAAGTGAGGCAGGAAGTAAGCCACGAACTAAGCTTGGGCCTCACTGGAATATTGAAACCGTTAACCCCACATGCCTAATATAGCCCGTGGACCCCAAGGATTCGGGTTCGCGATACAGTGAAAGGAATGGTCCCTGGCCACATCTGTATTGTCCAAGTCTGTTTTGCCCAAGGTTTCCAAAACTCCTGCAAAGGAGACTGCTGCAAAGAAGGCTTCTGCAAAGAAAACTGCCGCAAAGCCTGCTGCAAAAACCGCGCGTAAAACATCGACCGAAGCGGCCTTGAAGGCGCAACCTGACGCCGACAAGACGCTGAATATCATCCTCTCCCGCCTCGACGATATGAAGGCGGAAGAAACGGTCACCATCGACCTCCGCGGCAAATCCGCATTTTCCGACTACATGATCGTCACCACTGGCCGGGCCAACCGGCACGTCGGCGCGATCGCGGAAAATGTCACGAAAGCCCTGAAGGAAACCGGCATCAAAGGCATCCACGTCGAGGGCTTGCCCAATTGCGACTGGGTGCTGATCGATTCCGGCGATGTGGTCGTGCACGTATTCCGGCCCGAGGTGCGCGAGTTCTACAATCTGGAAAGATTGTGGACGCAAAGCCCGGCGGCGGCGAAGGCGATCTGAGTTTGTGATGCCGATGCGAATCGGCATCAGCGCATATACATTGCGCTGATGCGCCTCGTCGTCATCTCAATCGGCCGGCTGAAACAGGGCCCGGAACGGGAACTGGCCGAGCGTTATCGCGAGCGTTTTGACGACATCGGCCGCAAGCTCGGCTTTCGCGGCTTGGAGGTTCATGAAATTCCGGAAAGCCGCGCCCGCGATGCGGCGAGCCGGATTGCCGAAGAGGCCACCGCGATTGCGGCGCTGATGCCGGAAAAATGCGTGCTGGTGGCGCTCGACGAGCGCGGCAAGAGCATCGATAGCGCGGCCTTCGCCCACGAGCTCGGCCGCTGGCGGGATGAGGGACTGGGAAATACGATCTTCACAATCGGCGGTGCGGACGGACTTTCGCCCGATTTGCAGCGCAAGGCTAAACTACGCATTGCGTTCGGCTCGGCGACCTGGCCGCATCAAATGGTCCGCGTCATGCTTCTGGAACAGATTTACCGGGCCGCGACGATTTTGGCCGGCCATCCCTATCATCGCGCTTAACGCACGGTGGCGTGAATACAGCGAGCACTGAACAACTGGATGCAGGCAACGCGGGACAATCTTTCATACAATGGCACCGCCGTTCGCGGCGGTGAATTGACGTCCGCATTCCCGCTTTCGGTCCTGCTCTTGTCCGCAAGCCTCCTGGCGCTCTCGCCGGCCGCTGCCCAGGTGGCAACGTCGGCGCCGCAAGCGACCGCACCATCCCCCGACGACATCAAGCAGCGCGAGCAGGAACTCGAAGCCGCGCGCGAGCAGCAAAAAAAAGCCGCCGAGCTGCAAACGAAGCTGAAAGCCGACATTGCGGCAATCGGCCAGGACCGCAGCAAGCTCAACGCGCAGCTGATCGATATCGCAGCCCAAGTGCGTGGCGTCGAAACCCGCATCGGCGACGCCGAAACACGATTACGCCCGCTCGACAGCCGCGAGCAGCAGATTCGTTCTTCGCTGGATTCACGGCGTTCCGAGATCGTCGAAGTGCTGGCAGCGCTGCAACGCGCCGGACGGCGGACGCCGCCGGCGTTGCTGGTCCGCCCCGAAGACGCACTGCAATCGCTGCGTACCGCGATGCTGCTCGGCGCTGTCGTGCCTGAGTTGCGCGGGCGCGCCGAAAAACTCGCCAGCGATCTCGGCGAACTGGTGGCGTTGCGCAAGGCCATCGCCACCGAGCGCGATGCGCTGGGACTGGACCGCGACAAGCTCAAGGACGATCAGGTTCGACTGGCAGCCCTGGTCGACGAGCGGCAACGCAAACAGAGCGCGTTCGAAAAAGACATGGAAGCGGAGGGCGCCCGCGCCATCACGCTGTCCAAGCAGGTCGACAGTTTGCAGGGCCTGATCGCCAAACTGGAACAGGACCTGAAAAGTGCGGCCAAAGCGGCCGCAACCGCCAGCCTGAAGGGGTCTCCGGTTACCCCCAATGGCAAGCCCAATCTGGGGGCGCTGAAGGACCCGGCCCGACTCAGCCCGGCCATCGCCTTTGCCTCCGCCAAGGGATTGCTGGCTTTTCCGGTCAATGGCAGCAAGATTCGCGATTTTGGCGGTTCCGACGGCGCAGGCGGCGTCGAAAAGGGCATTTCTTTGGCAGCCCGGGCCGGCGCCCAGGTCACAACCCCGTGTGACGGCTGGGTTGTTTACGCTGGTCCCTTCCGCAGCTACGGACAACTCTTGATCCTCAATGCCGGGGGCGGGTATCATGTCCTGATCGCCGGGATGGAGCGCATTTCGGTTAACATCGGCCAGTTTGTACTTACGGGGGAGCCGGTCGCGACCATGGGGTCGACATCCCAGGTCGCATCCATACTCGCGGCCAACGCGAGCCAGCCCGTGCTCTATGTTGAGTTCCGTAAGGACGGCACTCCAATCGATCCAGGCCCATGGTGGGCCGCAAATGAAGGCGAAAAGGTTCGCGGATGATGCGCAAGACTTCTCTGATTCTCCTCAGCGCCGCCACCGGCGCGGCATTGACGCTTTTCGTCACGCAGCCTCGCTCTGTGCTGATGGGATCGGTCGCGCGTGCCGCAACCTCCGACACCTATCGCCAGCTCAATCTGTTCGGCGACGTGTTCGAGCGCGTGCGCAGCGACTATGTCGAGAAGCCCGACGACGGCAAGCTGGTCGAGTCCGCCATCTCTGGCATGCTGGCCGGCCTCGATCCGCATTCCAGCTACATGGACGCCAAGAGTTTCCGCGACATGCAGGTGCAGACCCGCGGTGAGTTCGGCGGTCTCGGCATCGAGGTCACGATGGAAGACGGCCTGATCAAGGTGGTCTCGCCGATCGACGACACGCCGGCGTCGAAGGCCGGCATCATGGCCAACGACATCATCACCAATCTCGACGACGAAGCGGTGCAGGGTCTCACCCTCAACCAGGCGGTCGAGAAGATGCGCGGGCCGGTCAACACCAAGATCCGGCTCAAGATCATCCGCAAGGGCAGCGACAATCCGATCGACGTCACGCTGGTGCGCGACAACATCCGCGTCCGCTCGGTGCGTGCCCGCGTCGAGAGCGACGATATCGCCTATATCCGCGTCACCACCTTCAACGAGCAGACCACCGAAGGCCTGAAGCGCGAAATCGGCAATCTGTCGACCCAGCTCGGCGACAAGCTGAAAGGCTTCATCATCGATCTGCGCAACAATCCGGGCGGCTTGCTCGAAGAAGCCGTCACCGTGTCCGACGCCTTCCTGGATAAGGGCGAGATCGTCTCGACCCGCGGCCGCAATGCCGAGGAAACCCAGCGCCGCGCCGCCCATGTCGGCGACCTGACCAAGGGCAAGCCGGTGATCGTGCTGATCAATGGCGGCTCGGCCTCGGCGTCGGAAATCGTCGCCGGCGCGTTGCAGGACCACAAGCGCGCGACGCTGATCGGCACCCGCTCGTTCGGCAAGGGCTCGGTGCAGACCATCATCCCGCTCGGCAGCGGCAACGGCGCGCTGCGCCTGACCACGGCGCGCTACTACACGCCGTCGGGCAAATCGATCCAGGCCAAGGGCATCGTTCCCGACATCGAGGTGTTGCAGGACGTGCCCGACGAGCTGAAGTCGCGCACCGACACCAAGGGCGAAGCCTCGCTGCGCGGCCATCTCAAGAACGACGGCGACGAGAAGACCGGCTCGCAATCCTACGTGCCGCCGGACGCCAAGGACGACAAGGCCTGAAGACCGCAGCCGACCTGCTGCACGGCATCAAGTCCACCGCCAGCGCCGTCCGGGCCCCCGACGACAAGGCAGCGGTCGACAAGCCGGCCAACAAGGCGGCGAACTGATCGAACCCAAGCTGATTCTTTCGTGAAAGGGCGGCCTTCGGGCCGCCCTTTTTCGTTGCCGGTTCCGCACCGCCCCGACAACGCCCGGAACAAGCCGCTTTTGCGCAGCGTGCGGCGCTTGAATTCGGCCCATCGTGGTATCTTCGGCTGCGGTTGATTCGGGGAGGTTCATGACGGAGACGGCCGACGAACTGAGCACGCCGCTCGGACAGGAAAAGGCGCGCAAGAAGCGCCGGTTTCGGCTGCCGTTTACCGCCATGCAGGCGCTGGCCGTGCTGCTCGGCCTGTTCCTGACCGGCTTTGCCGCCATCGCCCTGTTCACCGACAATCCCTTCGGCGGCGAACCGGTCGCGCGCGTCGCCTTGCGCAAGGCCCCGGGCGCCGACGAGAAGGCCGCCCCGGCGGCGGCCGGCCATGCCGAACCGGCCGCGAAATCCACGCCCAAACAGGCCGCCGCCGGCGAGCAACAAGACCGTCACCATCATCGACGGCTCCAGCGGCAAGCGTCAGGAAGTCGTGATCGGCGGCGATGCCGCCACCGGCGACAAGGGTGATGCGGAAGCCGCGCCGCCGCCACCGCCATGGCCGGCATCGACCAGCGGCTGCTGGAGAAGTCGCGCTACGGCATGATCCCCGTGGTCGCCGACGGCCTGAAGCCGTTCACCGTCTATGCGGCCGACGCCGACCGCGCCAAGGCGGCCAAGATGCCGGTGGTCGCCATCGTCGTCGGCGGCCTCGGTGTCGGCGCCGCCAAGACGGCCGACGCCATCATGAAGCTGCCGCCGGCGGTGACGCTGGCGTTCACGCCCTACGGCGCCGATCCCGACCAAGCTCGCCGAGCGGGCCCGCGCGCAGCGCCACGAGATCCTGCTGCAGATTCCGATGGAGCCGTTCGATTACCCCGACAACGATCCCGGCCCGCAGACCCTGCTCACCACGCTGGCGCCGGAGCAGAATCATCGACCGGCTGTATTGGCATCTGAGCCGGCTTCAGGGCTATGCCGGGATCGCCAATTTCATGGGCGCGCGCTTCGTCGCCACCGACGCCGTGATGCAGCCGATCATCCGCGAGGCGGCCAAGCGCGGCCTCGGCTATCTCGACGACGGTTCCACCGCCGCGCAGCGTCGCCCCGGCGCTGGCGGCAGGCCAGGCCATGCCGTTCGCCAAGGCGGACTTCACCATCGATTCGGTGCCGACCTCGGCCGAGATCGACCGCACGCTGGTCAAGCTCGAGACCCTGGCCAAGGAACGCGGAATGGCCGTCGGCGTCGCCTCGGCGCTGCCGATTTCGATCGACCGGCTCGGCCGCCTGGATCAAGACGCTCGAGAGCCGCGGCATCATGCTTGTGCCATTGACAACGGCGATGCTGAAATCAAAATCAGGCTAGGGCTATGAACCGTCCGGGAGTTCCGGATTTCGCCCGCCCGATCGTTCGAATTGTGTCGCTGGGAGACCGGAATGGCGCGCTACGAAGACCTGCCCTACCGGACCTGCGTCGGCATGATGCTGATCAACGCAGCGGGGCTGGTCTTCATCGGTCGCCGCGCCGGCGGCATCGAACATGTCGACGAGACCCATGTCTGGCAGATGCCGCAAGGCGGCGTCGATCCCGGCGAGGACACCTGGGCCGCGGCGAAGCGCGAGCTCTACGAGGAAACCAGCGTCCGCTCGGTCGAGAAGCTCGGCGAAGTGCCGGACTGGCTGATCTACGACATTCCGCGCACCGTGGCCGGGCGCACCTGGAAGGGCCGCTATCGCGGCCAGCGGCAGAAATGGTTCGCGGTGCGCTTCACCGGCAAGGATAGCGAGATCAACGTCGCGAGCCCCGGCGGCGGCCACAAGGCCGAATTCGTCAACTGGCGCTGGGAGCCGATGAAGAACCTCCCGGACCTGATCGTGCCGTTCAAGCGGCCGGTCTATGAGCGCGTGGTGAAGGAATTTTCCAGCCTCGCGGGCCAATAGTCATCGCCGAACACATCAAGCTTCGATGATCCATGACGACAAAACCCTATCGCCCCAATGTCGGGATCGCGCTGTTCAACGCGGCCGGCCAGGTGCTGATCGGCCGGCGCTTTCGCGACGACGGTCCGGAGATCATCCTGCCCGGCCTCGAATGGCAGATGCCGCAGGGCGGCATCGACGCCGACGAGGACCCGCGCGATGCCGTGATGCGCGAACTCTGGGAAGAGACCGGCGCGGTCAGCGCCGAGCTATCTCGGCGAAACCGACTGGATGACTTACGAGTTTCCGCCCTATGACGGCCCGCCTCGCATCGTCTCGCCAAATTCCGCGGCCAGCGGCAAAAATGGTTCGCGCTGCGCTTCACCGGGCGCGACGACGAGATCGATCCGCTGACGCCGCGCAACGGCCAGCCGGCGGAGTTCGATCAATGGCGCTGGGAACGTCTCGACCGCGTCGCCGATCTCGTGGTGCCGTTCCGGCGCGAGGTGTACAAGGTCGTAGCAACGGCGTTCGCCAAATTTGCGACCGCGCCGAGCTGAGAAAGTGCCGATGCCGATCCGCGCGATATTTTTCGACGTTGGCGAAACGCTGATCGACGAAACGCGCCTGTTGCACGGCTGGGCCGACACGATGGGCGTCGATCGGGCCGAGTTTCTGGCCACGCTCGACGATATCATCGCCAAAGGTGAAAATTACCGGTCGCTGTTCGAACGGCTGCGGCCGGGCTTCGACGTCCGCGCCGCCGTCGCCGAGCGCAAGCGAAGCGGAACCGATTTCAGGATCGAAGCGCGCGATCTCTATGCCGACGCCAGGCCGTGCCTGTCCGAGCTGGCGCAAGACGGCTGGTTTGTCGGCATCGCCGGCAATCAGCCGCCCACGGCGAAGGCGGCGCTCGAATCGTTCGGCCTTGCGGCCGGATTGATCACGACCTCGGCCGAACTCGGCGTCGACAAGCCTTCGCCGGATTTCTTTCGCAAGACCCTCGCCAAGGCCTGCGCAATGTCCAGCTTCGATCCGGCCGAGGTGCTCTATGTCGGCGATCGTCTCGACAACGACGTCATCCCGGCACGAAGTTTCGGCATGAAGACCGCACTGCTTGAACGCGGGCCCTGGGGTCGCAACCACGTTCGCTGGCCCGATGCGACGCTCGCCGATTTCATATTGAAGGATCTGGCCGGGTTGCCGGCCCTGCTGCGCGAGATCAAACGCGAGAGCTGAGCCTGCTTTAGTTCGGCCCGACCGTGAACGGGCCGATCGCGACGACGTGGCAATCGCTGTCGCGCTTGACGCATTCGCTCAAGGCTTCGTTGACCGCGGCCTGTTCGTTCGCCTGCCTTCACCGAAAGTCCCGGCCGCCTGGCGGCGCCGACGGCGACCGCGTTCCATCCGCTCGGGCATCGGCCAGTTTGCGGACGACATCGTCCCGCGCCTCAGGCGCAATCAGCGGCGTGTCGGCGACCCTGAAGAAGCCAATCACCTTCATGGCTTGTCGGGATCGGAACGACGAAATTATCGTCAAGCGCCACGATCATGCAGGGGACGCCGAAGATCGCGCCGCACGACTCCAGGCTCCGGCGCGCCGCCTCCTCGACCGTTTCCGCACCAAGGGTCATGAAGTATTGCGCGCCGCCGGGACCGAGCGCCATCGCCTTGGTCTTGCGTCCCGGCACATAGGCGTTTTCGAGCCGCGTCTTTGCCGGCGTCGCGCGTCAGCGGCACCTCTTTCGGGGCAAACGGCCGCTCGGTCGCCGGATCATGCTTGATCCAGGGCAGCGGCGGCAGCGGCGGCTTGCCGTGCGTGTAGACGACCGTGTTGCCGACCGCATAGAGTTCGCACTTTCGTGGCGACGCGGCAGCGTCGGCGCGCTTCTGGCACTGCTCGACCGCGGCGATTTTCGCGGCCTCTTCGCTCGACTGCGCCGGTGACGAAGCCCTGGAATCCACCCGCGTTGAGGGCGAACGCCTTGAAATCGCCGACCGGCGCATAGTCGCTTGCCAGCGCGTTCCGCGTCCGGTCGCTGATGAAGGGCACCGACGCCGCCACGAACTTCTCGCTTGAGGCAATCGGCGGCGGCGAAGGAGCCGGCGTCGGCGGTGCGGCGTGCTGCGGTTTTCGGTGCCGGAGTTGGCGTCGGCGTTGGCGTTGCAACTTGGGTCGGCGTGGCCGACGGTGCGGGCGCGGAACTTGGTGCTGCTCGCGGCAGACGCCACCTTGGGCGCCGACGTCTCCAGCTTGGTGAAATACAGGAAGCCGCCGACGCCGATCGCGGCGAGACAGACCAACGTGACCGCGACCGGCCACATCCAGTTCGGCGGTCCCGAAGCCTGCGGCTTGGCCGGCTTCTTGACCTGCGGCGTGGCGTAGGTGCCGTCCTCGCGCCGCATCGCCACCATGTAGGCGTGCACCGGCGTCGGGATGTTCTTCACTTCCTGCGCGCCGATATCGGCGAACTGCACCGACAGCTTGTTGGCGACCTGTTCGTGCACCGCGCGCGAGACGCAGATGCCGCCGACCTCGGCCAGCCCTTCGAGGCGGGCCGCGATGTTGACGCCGTCGCCCAGCAGGTCGCCGTCGCGCTCGACCACGTCGCCGATCGTGATGCCGATGCGAAACGACATCTGCCGGCTCGGCGGATACGCCATGTTCCGGGTGCGCAGGCTTTCCTGGATGTCGATCGCGCAGCGCACGGCTTCGACCGCGCTCGGAAATTCGGCGAGCACGGCGTCGCCGGCGGTGTTGAAAATGCGGCCGCCGCCTTTGGCGATGAAATCGTCGGTCACCTGGCGATAGGACGCCAGCCGCCGCAGCGTTTCCTCTTCGTCCTCGGCAACCAGACGGCTGTAGCCGGCAATATCGGCCGCAAAAATCGCCGCGATCTTGCGTTTCATGAAGACCAGCCCTGGAACAAACTCTGCGGCCGCAGAATGCCGCCAGAAGTTCCCGGGCGCAACCAGGTTTCAGCGCCCGTCACGGGGTGACGAGCGCTGAATTTATTGGGATTTTCGTGAACCTTGGCGCGAAGCCGCGGCCTAATGCATCGCCGTCGCGCTGAGCTCGCTGCTGGATGCTCTTGAAGTGATCGAGCCGCTCGATGGCGTGATCGAGTTCGGAGCCTTCCTTCTCGGCGAGCTTGGCTTCCATCTCGGAAATCGTCTCGGCGAACTGCGCGCGGTCGAGATCCTGCGTCGAGGTCGCGACATCGGCGAGCACGGTGAGGCCCTTCTCCGACACTTCGGCAAGGCCGCCGAGCACGATGATCTTCTGATGCGTGCCGCCGGCGGTGACGGTCAGGATTCCCGGGCGGATCGCGGCGACGACCGGCGCATGGCCGGCCAGCACGCCGAAATCGCCTTCGACGCCGGGAACGTCGACCTGATCGACCTCGCCGGAGAAGGCGAGTTTTTCGGGCGAGACGAGATCGAAGTGGAAGGTGGCCATGGAGAACCTGCGAATGGCGAGTGGCGAATGGCGAGTAGTGAAGAAAGGGAGACGGCGTTTAACTATTCGCCACTCCCTATTCGCTATTCGCCCTCTTACGCTGCTTCAGCAGCCAGCTTCTTGCCCTTCTCGACGGCTTCTTCGATGGTGCCGACCATGTAGAAGGCGGCTTCCGGCAGATGGTCGTACTTGCCTTCGCAGATGGCGCGGAAGCCCTTGATGGTGTCGGCGAGGTCGACGAACTTGCCGGGCGAGCCGGTGAAGACTTCGGCGACGTGGAACGGCTGCGACAGGAAGCGCTCGATCTTGCGGGCGCGG
Source organism: uncultured Alphaproteobacteria bacterium (assembly GCA_963802535.1). GTDB lineage: Bacteria > Pseudomonadota > Alphaproteobacteria > Rhizobiales > Xanthobacteraceae > Bradyrhizobium. Next base: position 127,571 of record CAWDJI010000011.1, read on the forward strand.
GCCACCGCGATCTTGTCCTCTTCGGACAGTTCGTCCATGCCGAGAATGGCGATGATGTCCTGCAGCGACTTGTAGCGCTGCAGCACCTGCTGGACCATGCGCGCGGTCTCGTAGTGCTCCTCGCCGACGACCAGCGGCGAGAGCATGCGCGAGGTCGAGTCGAGCGGATCCACCGCCGGATAGATGCCCTTTTCCGAGATCGCGCGGTTCAGCACCGTGGTCGCGTCCAAATGGGCGAACGAGGTCGCGGGCGCCGGGTCGGTCAAGTCGTCGGCCGGCACGTAGATCGCCTGCACCGAGGTGATCGAACCCTTGTGGGTGGTGGTGATGCGCTCCTGCAGCGCGCCCATGTCGGTGGCGAGCGTCGGCTGATAACCCACGGCCGAAGGAATACGGCCGAGCAGCGCCGACACTTCGGAGCCGGCCTGCGTGAAGCGGAAGATGTTGTCGACGAAGAACAGCACGTCCTGGCCCTGATCGCGGAAGTGCTCGGCGACGGTCAGACCGGTGAGGCCGACGCGGGCGCGGGCGCCCGGCGGCTCGTTCATCTGGCCGAACACCAGCGCGCATTTCGACTTCACGCTCGGATCGGGATTATGCGGATCGGCGTTGACCTTGGATTCGATGAACTCGTGATAGAGGTCGTTGCCTTCGCGGGTACGCTCGCCGACGCCGGCGAACACCGAGTAACCGCCGTGCGCCTTGGCGACGTTGTTGATCAGTTCCTGAATCAGCACGGTCTTGCCGACGCCGGCGCCGCCGAACAGGCCGATCTTGCCGCCCTTGGCGTAGGGCGCCAGCAGATCGACGACCTTGATGCCGGTGACGAGAATTTCAGCTTCGGTCGACTGGTCGGTGTAGGTCGGCGCTTCCGGATGGATCGCGCGCATGCCTTCCGACACGATCGGACCGGCTTCGTCGATCGGCTCGCCGATCACGTTCATGATGCGGCCGAGCGTGCCGGCGCCGACCGGAACCATGATCGGGCTGCCGGTGTCGGTGACTTCCTGACCGCGGACCAGACCTTCGGTGGTGTCCATCGCGATGGTGCGCACGGTGGATTCGCCGAGATGCTGCGCGACTTCGAGCACCAGGCGGTTGCCGCCGTTCTTGGTTTCGATCGCATTGAGAATGGCCGGCAGATGGCCTTCGAACTGCACGTCGACGACGGCGCCGATGACCTGGGTGATGCGTCCGGTCTGGTTGGCTGCTGTAGCCATAAAACTCTCTCCTTCGAATTCTGTCTCGAAGTCCGTCAGTGTGTCGCGCGAATGGCTAGAGCGCCTCGGCGCCGGAGATGATCTCGATCAGCTCCTTGGTGATCAGGGCCTGACGGGTTCGGTTGTAGATCAGGGTCTGCTTGCGGATCATGTCGCCGGCGTTGCGGGTGGCGTTGTCCATCGCGCTCATCTGCGCGCCGTAGAACGAGGCGTTGTTTTCCAGCAGCGCGCGGAAGATCTGCACCGCGAGATTGCGCGGCAACAGGCGCGTCAGGATCTCGTCTTCTTCCGGCTCGTATTCGTAGGACGTCGCCGGGCCGGCATTGGCGGCCGGCGCTTCCACCACCAGCGGAATGATCTGCTGCGCGGTCGGGATCTGCGCGATCACGGACTTGAAGCGCGAATAGAACAGCGTGCAGACGTCGAATTCGCCGGCCTCGAAACGCGCGATGCACCTTCTTGGCGATGTCCTCGGCGTTGACGAAGCCGAGCTGGCGCACCGCGCGCAGGTCGACGATGCTCGACGATCTGCTTGTCGAAGGTGCGGCGCAGCTGCTCGTAGCCCTTGCGGCCGACGCAGAAGAACTTGACCTCCTTGCCCTGGTTCATCAGCGCCAGCGCGCGCTCGCGGGCGAGACGCACGATCGAGGAGTTGAAGGCGCCGCGACAGGCCGCGCTCGCCGGTGCAGACCAGCAAGCAGATGCACCTGGTCCTTGCCGGTGCCGGCCAGCAGCGCCGGCGCGCCGGGCGAACCCGCGGCGGCGGTCGCGATGTTGGAGATCACCGCGTCCATCTTTTCGGCGTAGGGCCGCGCCGCTTCGGCGGCGGTCTGCGCGCGGCGCAGCTTGGACGCCGCGACCATCTGCATGGCCTTGGTGATCTTCTGCGTCGCCTTGGTGGAGGCGATGCGGACCCGCATGTCTTTCAGTGAAGCCATTCTTCGTTCACCCCGGCGATCCGATCGCTACGATCCGACCGCAAGCCCCTCTTTCATCATGCCCGGCCGTCAGCGCCGGGCCACGAACGGCAGCAACATCAAGCAAACGTCTTGGCGAAAGCCTTCGACCACCGTCTTCAGCTTGGCGGCGGTGTCGTCGCTGAGATCGCGGCTGTCGCGGATGCTGTTGAGGATGTCGACGTTCTTGCCGCGCAGCAGCGACAGCAGGCCGTCCTCGAACGCGCGCACCTTGTTGAGCGGAAGCGCATCGAGATAGCCGTTGGTGCCGGCCCAGATCACGCAGACCTGCTCTTCCATCTTCAGCGGCGAGAACTGCGGCTGCTTCAGGAGTTCGGTCAGGCGCGAACCGCGGTTGAGCAGGCGCTGGGTCGAGGCGTCGAGGTCGGAGCCGAACTGCGCGAACGCCGCCATTTCGCGGTACTGCGCCAGCTCGCCCTTGATCTTGCCGGCGACCTTCTTCATCGCCTTGGTCTGCGCCGACGATCCGACGCGCGACACCGACAGACCGACGTTCACCGCGGGACGGATGCCCTGGAAGAACAGGTCGGTTTCCAGGAAGATCTGGCCGTCGGTGATCGAGATCACGTTGGTCGGAATGTAGGCCGACACGTCGTTGGCCTGGGTTTCGATGACCGGCAGCGCGGTCAGCGAGCCGGAGCCCTGGTCCTTGTTGAGCTTGGCGGCGCGCTCGAGCAGGCGGGAATGCAGATAGAACACGTCGCCCGGATAGGCTTCGCGGCCCGGCGGGCGGCGCAGCAGCAGCGACATCTGGCGGTAGGCGACGGCCTGCTTGGACAGATCGTCATAGATGATGACGGCGTGCATGCCGTTGTCGCGGAAATATTCGCCCATGGTGCAGCCGGTGAACGGCGCGATGTACTGCATCGGCGCCGGATCGGACGCGGTGGCGGCGACGATGATCGAATATTCCAGCGCGCCCTGCTCTTCGAGCACCTTGACGAACTGCGCGACGGTGGAACGCTTCTGGCCGATCGCGACATAGACGCAATACAGCTTGATGTTCTCGTCCGGCTGCGCGTTGAGCGGCTTCTGGTTCAGAATGGTGTCGAGCGCGATCGCGGTCTTGCCGGTCTGGCGGTCGCCGATGATCAGCTCGCGCTGGCCGCGGCCGACCGGGATCAGCGCGTCGATCGCCTTGAGGCCGGTCGCCATCGGCTCGTTGACCGATTTGCGCGGAATGATGCCGGGCGCCTTGACGTCGACGCGCATGCGCTTGTCGGCCTGGATCGGACCCTTGCCGTCGATCGGATTGCCGAGCGCGTCGACGACGCGGCCGAGCAGGCCCTTGCCGACCGGCGTGTCGACGATGGCGCGGGTGCGCTTGACGGTCTGGCCTTCCTTGATCTCGCGGTCGGCGCCGAAGATCACGATACCGACGTTGTCGGTTTCGAGGTTCAGCGCCATGCCGCGGGTGCCGTTCTCGAACTCGACCATTTCACCGGCCTGGACGTTGTCGAGGCCGTAGACGCGGGCGATGCCGTCGCCGACGGACAGCACCTGTCCGACTTCGGAAACTTCAGCCTCCTGGCCGAAATTCTTGATCTGGTCCTTGAGGATCGCGGAAATTTCCGCGGCGCGGATGTCCATCAGCCTGCCTCTTTCATCGCGTGCTTGATCGAATTGAGTTTGGTGCGAAGCGAACTATCCACCATGCGGCTGCCGAGCTTGACCACAAGGCCGCCGATGATCGAGGGATCGACCTTCACGTTGAGCGCGACGTCCTTGCCCGTCACCGATTTCAGTGCGGTCTTGAGGGCGTCGAGATTCTTGTCGCTGAGCGCTTCGGCGACGGTGACGTCGGCGGTCGCCTCGCCCTTGAACTTCGCGACCAGCGCGCGGAAGGCGCGGATCACGTCGGTGACGGCGAACAGCCGGCGATTGGCGGTGAGGACTTTCAGGAAATTGGCGGAAATGCCGGAGATGCCGGCCTTGTCGAGCACCGCGGCCAGCGCCTTCGACTGCGCATCGGCCGAGAATACCGGGCTGCGAACCAGGCGCTTCAGATCGGCGCTGTCGGCCAGCATGGCCTCGAACCGATCGAGATCGGCCTTACCGCGTCGACGGATTTCTCATCGCGCGCCAACTCGAACAAGGCCGTTGCATAACGGCCGGACACTCCCGAAACGGACGGATCTTCAGCAGCCACAGAGGCGCTCTTTTTTGCTGTCAAACTCGCAAGGGAAAAACCGTCGCCACGAAGCGGCGCCTAGCGATCCAAGCCCTTGGAATTCAAGCGGGACTTCGATTTTCGACCGGCACGAGAGGTGCCGGGATCGTTAAAATCGCGGCTTTGCTAACATAGCAAGCGCGCAGGTGCAACATGACGGCGCATGCGGGCGATGCCTTGTCGCACGTCTATTTCAGGCCGCCGCCAGCGTCCGCGTTTCGAGCCGCCATTCACGGCCGATTTTCAAGCGATTCTTGGCAGGCACCCGCAGCCGCGATTTGGCCGCCCGCACGGCCCGAAATGGGCGCGTCAGCCGCAGACTCATTCGTTCCGCCCGCATTTGCATGGGCGCCATGAGCCATCCGGGCGGCTCGAACCGGCGGTTCCGTCCGATTACTTCGCGCCGACTTCGCAACTGCAGCACGAAGACTTTATTCATCAGTAATTCGTAAGTATAGATATAGTTAATAATTCGTTAAAGCGATAGTATTACGGAACATCATTTCGACTAGTTGATCTCAGTAACAAGATATTTCAGCCGGAGATAAACAGGCATTACTGCCCAATTCACGCCTCATTGCCTGACCAAACGGCAGCCAGTGCAAATGGGACGGGGGTTCCACTTGCCACATATGTGGCAATACTGTCTGAGGGACTTAATTAATGTTGAATACCAAGAAGCTTGGGCCGGGACCTGTAACCCGGTCGCGTACGGCGCTCGCTCTGTTCGCCGCAACTCTCCTGGTCGGTGGCAGCGTCACCGAAGCTTCGGCCAAATCCAGGCACCACCGTCATCACCACCACCATGCCCACCACGCCGCCAAGGCGGCCAGCAGCGCCTGGCGCGACGCCAATGCCTCGATCGGCTCCGTCTCGGGCGGGCGCAGCTTCTCCGGGCATGGCCTCGTTTTACGGCAATGAATCCGGCAGCAAGACCGCTTCGGGCCAGCGCTTCAACCAGAACGCCATGACCGCGCCCACCGCTCGCTGCCGTTCGGCACCAAGCTGCGGGTCACCCATGGCGGCCAGAGCGTCGTCGTCACCATCAACGACCGCGGCCCGTTCATCCGCGGCCGCGTGCTCGACCTCTCCACGGGCGCTGCCCGTGCCATCGGCCTGACCGGCGCCGGCGTCGGCCGCGTCACCGCCGAGGTCGTCTCCTAAACGCGCTATCTGCGCGCCGTTTCCGGTCCAACAGATCTGGTAAGCGTTGCGTTCGCGTAAAATCAGCCTGCCGTCGCAAATGACGGCAGGCTTTTTGTTCGACTATCTCCTCCGTCATTGCGAGCGCAGCGAAGCAATCCATCGCTCCGCATAACGGATAGATGGATTGCTTCGTCGCAAGCGCTCCTCGCAATGACGGATGGACGCCTACAAAAAGCTCTGCGGATCGACGTCGACCTCGAGCTTGAGATTGCCCTTGGTCTTCGGCGCCGCCGCGAGCCATTCGCGCAGATATTCCGACAGATCGACATTGCGCAGCGATTTCACCAGCAGCCGGAAGCGGTAGCGGCCCTTGATCACGGCGAGCGGCGCTTCGGCGGGGCCCAGCACCTGGATGCGCTCGTCGATCGGCGCGATCGCAGCGAGCTTGCGCGCAAAGCCTTCGGCGGTCGGCCGGTCGCCGGCGGAAATGATCAGGCTCGCGAGCCGGCCGAACGGCGGATAGCCGGATGCGCTCGCGCGCCTCGATTTCGCTGGCATAGAACGCCTCGCGGTCGCAGGCGACCAGCGCCTTCATCACGGGATGTTCGGGCTGATGGGTCTGCAGATAGCCGACGCCGCGGCCCTGATCGCGCCCGGCGCGGCCGATCACCTGGTTGAGCAATTGAAAGGTCCGCTCGGCGGCGCGCGGATCGCCATTGCTCAAGGCCCAGATCGGCATCGACCACGCCGACCAGATTGAGCCGCGGGAAATTATGGCCCTTCGCCACCAGTTGCGTGCCGATGATGATATCGACGCGGCCTTCGGCGATCTCGTTCAGCTCGCTGCGCATGGTCTCGATCGAGGTGATCAGATCGCTCGACAGCACCATGGTGCGCGCGTCCGGAAACAGCTGCGCCGCCTCCTCCTGCAGACGCTCGACGCCGGGACCGACCGCGACCAGCGATTCCTCGGCCGCGCAATGCGGGCAGATATGCGGGCGCGGCATCGAGAAGCCGCAATGGTGGCAGACCAGCCGCTGGCGAAAGCGATGATCGACCAGCCAGGCGTCGCAGATGGTGCAGGCAAAGCGATGCCCGCAGGCGCGGCACAGCGTCAGCGGCGCGTAGCCGCGGCGATTGAGGAACAGCAGCGCCTGCTCGCGCTTCTCGATCGCAGCTGCCGATCTGGTCGGCCAGCCGCGGCGAGATGAAGCGGCCGCGCGGCGGCGGCTCGCGGCGCAGATCGATCGCCTCGATATGCGGCATGTGCTGGCCGCCGAACCGCGACGGCAGCGCGACGCGCTGATAGCGGCCCTTGCGCGCATTGACCTCGGTTTCGACCGACGGCGTCGCCGACGCCAGCACGATCGGGATCTTCGCGATATGCGCGCGCACCACCGCCATGTCGCGGGCGTGATAATGCGCGCCGTCGTCCTGCTTGTAGGCCTGGTCGTGCTCTTCATCGACGACGATCAGGCCGAGATCGGCATAGGGCAGAAACAGCGCCGAGCGCGCGCCGACCACGACCGGCGCTTCGCCGGCCGCAATCGCCGCCCAGTTGCGCGCGCGGGTGCGCGGCGTCAGTTCGGAATGCCATTCCAGCGGACGCACGCCAAAACGCTGCGCGAAGCGGTCGAGGAACTGGCCGGTCAGCGCGATCTCCGGCATCAGGATCAGCGTCTGCTTGCCGCGGCGGATGATTTCGGCGATCGCCTCGAAATAGACTTCGGTCTTGCCCGAGCCGGTGACGCCATCGAGCAGCGCGACGTGAAAGCTGCCGTTGGCGGCCAGCGCCCGCATCGCATCCACCGCGGTGCGCTGCTGCGCGGGAAAATTCCGGCTGCGCGAAATCCGGATCGGGCGCCGGCGGCGCCAGCGGCGGCGGCATCGCCTCGATCGCCAGCGTGCCTTCGTCGACCAGGCCGTCGATCACGCCCGAGCTGACGCCGGCTTCCCTCGCGGCGTCGGATTTGCCGTGCAGCAGGCCGTCCGACAGCACCTCGATCAGCCGCCGCCGCGCCGGCGTCAGGCGCCGCGGCGGCTCGCCGACCAGCCGCACGCCGAGCCGCATCCGCTCGGGGCCGAGATTTTCGCCCATCCGCAAGCACATGCGCAGCACCATGCCGCGCGGCCGACAGCGTGTAATTGGCGACCCAGTCGACCAGCGAACGCAGTTCCGGCTTCAGCGGCGGCACGTCGAGCTTTTCGCCGACATCCTTGAGGCGGTTGTGCAGGCGCGGATCGGGATTGGCGTTTTCCGCCCACACCACCGCCACCACCTCGCGCGGCCCCAGCGGCACGCAGACGACGTCGCCGGGCTTCAGCTCCATGCCGCGCGGCACGCGATAGGAATAGGCCTGGTTGAGCGCGACCGGCACCAGCACATCGACGACGCGCGTCGATGATGCCGGAGAAGTGGTGCGCGTCGAATGGTCCATCGGGAATCAGGCTCGGGGTGGAGGGCCTAAGTTAAGGGCGCGTGGCGGCGGGGGCCAGTGGCGGCGGGCCTGCCCGGGCGGATTAGCGAACGGTAAACGAAAGAGGTGCGATATAATCGAGCAGAATCAGGGGCGCCACAGTCCATGACCAAGCCGGCTCCGACCCTTCAACCGATCGAACTCGACTGCGCCGATGAGGGCTCGCGCTGCAGATGACGCGCTGGCTGTCGCATCTGCGCGCCGAGCGGCGGCTGTCGCCGAAGACGCTGGAGGCCTATGCCCGCGACGTCCGCCAATGCCTGGTCTTTCTCTGCGAGCATTGGGGCGCGCGGGTGACGCTGAAGGCGTTTGCCGCGCCTTGAAGCCAGCGACGTCAGGGCCTTCATGGCGATGCGCCGCGCCGACGATATCGGCGGCCGCTCGCTGATGCGGGCGCTGGCGGGCTTGCGCTCGTTCGGACGCTTTCTGGAACGCGAAGGCAAGGGCAAGGTCGGCGCGCTCTCGGCGATCCGCGCGCCAAAGATCGGCAAGAGCCTGCCGAAGCCGATCCAGATGGCGGCCGCCAAACGTCTTGCCGATGCCGACGAGCGCGCCGGCGAGGACCGCGAGCCCTGGATTCTGGGCCGCGACGCCGCCGTGATGGCGCTGCTCTACGGTTCGGGCCTGCGCATCTCCGAGGCGCTGGGACTGAAGCGCCGCGACGTGCCGCTGCCCGGCGAGGGCGACGTCATCATCGTCACCGGCAAGGGCAACAAGACCCGCATGGTGCCGGTGCTGCAAAACGTGCTGGCGCTGATCGCCGATTACATCGCGATGTGCCCGCATCCGCTCCCGCCGGACGGGCCGATCTTCGTCGGCGCGCGCGGCGGACCGCTGAGCCCGCGCATCATCCAGCTCACCATGGAGCGGCTGCGCGGCGCGCTCGGCCTGCCCGACAGCGCTACGCCGCATGCGCTGCGGCATTCCTTCGCCACCCATCTGTTGACCCGCGGCGGCGATCTGCGCGCGATCCAGGAATTGCTCGGCCACGCCTCGCTCTCGACCACGCAGATCTACACCGGCATCGACAGCGAGCGGCTGCTGGAAGTCTACAAGACCGCGCATCCGCGCGGCTGATTTCGCCCGCGCCGCTGACACACGGCCGTCACACCGTGTACTCCCACGCTAGCCTCTTGCGCTTGCCGTACGGTTCGGCAATCGTAACCCCATCATTTGGCAGGAGGGGAATCATGAGCGCACATGAAAGCATGGAGCATGCGGAGCATGCCGAGCACGCTTCAGGCTCGAACAAGAAGATCGCGTTGCTGATCGCGGTGATCGCGTTGTTCCTGGCGCTGTCGGAAACGCTGGGCAAGGGCGCGCAGACCGAATCGATCAGCAAGAACGTCGAGGCCTCGAACCTGTGGGCGTTCTTCCAGGCCAAGAGCATCCGCCGCACCGTGGTTCAGGCCACCGCCGAGCAGGCCAAACTCAGCCTCGGGGTGACGACTGACGACGCCGCGAAGGCGGCGCTGCAAAAGCAGATCGACGACTGGAAGAAGACCGCGGCGCGCTACCGCTCGGAGCCGGAAACCGGCGAAGGCTCGGAGCAACTCGCCGAACGCGCCAAGCACGCCGAGCATGAGCGCGACGAGGCGACCGCCAAATATCATCACTACGAAGTCGCTTCGGCCGCGTTCCAGATCGGCATCGTGCTGGCGTCGGCCACCATCATCACCGGCATGATCGTGCTGGCCTGGGGATCGGCGCTGCTGGCGGTTGTCGGAATCGTCATCACCGCCCTCGGCCTCTACGCGCCGCATCTGCTGCATCTGCATTGAGGCCTTCGCCGGACCATCTCCGTCATCCTGAGGTGCGCGCTCTTGCGCGCCTCGAAGGATGTGCGGCCGCAGACCGGGTCGTCGATCCTTCGAGGCTCGCTACGCTCGCACCTCAGGATGACGGGTCTGATAGGATCGGTATTTTAGAAAACCAGCAGGCGCACCGCTCGCTTCAACGCACCTCACCGCGCTTCGTGCACGCTCTTGCGAAAGCGCTGGATCAGCCGGAGCATGCGGGCTGACCAGCCGTCGCCGTCGCCGCGCAGCATGTCGGCGATGCGGCGCTTCACCGGCTCGACCATCGCCTTTGCCTTGGCGCGCAGCGCCATGATGAACTCATAGAGCCGTTCGAACCACCGCATCTCCAGCAGTTTCGGCCGGGTCACATCGAAGATGAAAGCGGTGACGCCGACGCCGAGAAGTTTCGCAAGGATGATGAAGACGACCGCGCTCACCCAATATTCATGGGCCAGCAGCCACAGGCCGACCAGCTTGAGCGGAAACAGCGGGATTACCGGCACGACGAAGACGATCAGCGTCATCGCCGGCGACAGCGTGTCGACGCGATCGGACAGCCACTGCTTGAACGTGCGCAGCGGAATCCATGCGACGACACGCGCCACGATCGGCTCGAGATGGTCCCATAGCCATGCTTCGATCAAAAAGACGACCGCAAGCAGAACCCAGAACGGTTGTAGTAGGCGGCGCATCATAGCGGTCATCTTTACCCGGCTTTTGCCGAGTGTCGATCACATATGGATGGCCCGCTTGCCGACCGCAAGCGCGGCTTCCTTGATGGCTTCGGAGCGGGTCGGATGCGCATGGCAGGTTCGTGCCAGATCCTCCGCAGAACCGCCGAACTCCATCAGCACAGCGGCTTCGTGGATCATTTCGCCGGCCTCGCGGCCGATAATGTGCACGCCGAGCACGCGATCGGTCTTCGCATCTGCGAGAATCTTCACGAAACCGTCAGTGGTCTGGTTGACCTTGGAACGGCCATTGGCGGTGAAGGGAAACTTGCCTGACGTATACGCGACGCCGGCCTGCTTCAGCTCTTCCTCGGTCTTGCCGACCGACGACACTTCCGGCGTGGTATACACCACGCCTGGGATTACATCGTAGTTCACATGGCCGGCCTGGCCCGCGATGATCTCGGCACAGGCAACGCCTTCGTCCTCGGCCTTGTGCGCCAGCATCGGCCCCGCCACCACGTCGCCGATCGCATAGACGCCCTTCACGCTGGTGGAAAAATGCGCGTCGATCTGCACGCGGCCGCGATTGTCGAGCGCGACGCCGGCCTCCTTCAGCCCGAGGCCCTCGGTGTAGGGCACGCGGCCGATGCAGACCAGCACCACGTCGGCTTCGATCGTCTCGGCCGCACCGCCCGCCGCCGGCTCGACTTTGGCCGACAATGTCTTGCCTGACGTATCGACGCCGGTGACCTTGGCGCCGAGCTTGAACGCAAAGCCCTGCTTTTCCAGAATGCGCTGGAATTGCTTGGCGATCTCGCCATCCATGCCGGGCAGGATGCGATCGAGGAATTCCACCACGGTGACTTTGGCGCCGAGCCGGTGCCACACCGAGCCGAGCTCGAGCCCGATCACGCCGGCGCCGACGATCAGAAGGCTAGCCGGCACCTTGTCGAGCGACAGCGCGCCGGTCGACGACACGATCCGCTTCTCGTCGATCTCGATGCCCTTCAGCCGCGCGATGTCGGAGCCGGTGGCGATCACGATATTCTTGGTCTCGACGATTTCGGACTTGCCGTCACCGCTGACCTCGACCTTGCCGGCGCCGAGAATTTTTCCCGTGCCCTTGAGGACGTCGATCTTGTTCTTCTTCATCAGGAACTCGACGCCCTTGACGTTGCCGTCGATGCCCTGCTGCTTGAAGTTCATCATCGCGGGCAGATCGAGTTTCGGCGCGGAGACGCTGATGCCCATCTTGGCAAAGGAATGCTCGGCCTCCTCGAACATTTCGGAGGCATGCAGCAGCGCCTTCGACGGCATGCAGCCGACATTGAGGCAGGTGCCGCCCAGCGTCGCGTTCTTCTCGACCACGGCGACCTTCATGCCGAGTTGCGCCGCGCGCACCGCGCAGACATAGCCGCCGGGGCCGGTGCCGATGACGACGAGATCGTAGGTAGCCATGATTGAAGTCCTGTAGCTCGTTAATACGTGTTAGCGCCCGCCCGACACGTCGAGGGTCGTGCTGGTCACGTAGGAGGCTTCGTCCGACATCAGCCAGACGATGGCATTGGCGATTTCTTCGGCCTTGCCGACACGCTTCATCGGCACCATGTGCGCCAGCCGATGCGCGCGGTCGGGCTCACCGCCCGAGGCATGGATTTCGGTGTCGATCAGGCCCGGCCGGATCGCCGCGACGCGAATGCCCTCGCCGGCGACTTCGTGGCCGAGACCGACGGTGAAGGAATCGATCGCGCCCTTGGAGGCGGCGTAGTCGACATAGGTGTTGGGCGCACCGAGCTTCGCCGCGACCGAGGACAGGTTGACGATGACGCCCCCTTGCCGCCATGCCTGGTCGACATCCGCTTCACCGCCTCGCGCGCGCAGAGAATGGTGCCGGTGACGTTGACCGCCATCATCTGCTGGATGCGCTCGGCCGACATCTCGTCGACGCGCACACCGCTCTTGCCGACAATGCCGGCATTGTTGACCAGCGCACCGAGCGTGCCGAACCCGTCGGCCGCCTTGAACAGCGCCAGGATGTCGCTCTCCTTGCCGACATCGCATTTCACCGCGATCGCCTTGCCGTTTTTCGCTTCGATGCTCGCGACGACGTCCTCTGCCGCCGCCTCGTTGCTGGCGTAGCCGACAACGACCCGAAAGCCGCGCGCGGCGGCCGCAATCGCGGTGGCGCGGCCGATGCCGCGGCTTCCGCCGGTGATGACAACAACGTTGTCGGTCACATTCGCCCCCTACAGTCCACGCCCACGCTGGATGCCCGCCAACTGGCGAGCATCACACCAAGCGATGCATCAGAGATCCAGCACCAGCCGCGCCGGATCTTCCAGGCTTTCCTTGACGCGGACCAGGAACGTCACCGCTTCCTTGCCGTCGATGACGCGGTGATCGTAGGACAGCGCCAGATACATCATCGGGCGGATCTCGATCTTGCCGCCGATCGACCATCGGCCGCTCCTGGATCTTGTGCATGCCGAGAATGGCGGACTGCGGCGCGTTCAGGATCGGCGTCGACATCAGCGAACCGTAGATGCCGCCATTGGTGATGGTGAAGGTGCCGCCCTGCATCTCGTCGATCTTGAGCTGGCCGTCGCGGGCGCGGCGGCCGAAATCGGCGATGCTCTTTTCGATCTCGGCGATCGACTTGTGGTCGCAGTCGCGCACCACCGGCACGACCAGGCCCTTGTCGGTGCCGACGGCGACGCCGATGTGATAGTAGTTCTTGTAGATCAGGTCGGTGCCGTCGATCTCGGCGTTGACGGCCGGAATGTCCTTCAGCGCCTGCACGCAGGCCTTGGTGAAGAAGCCCATGAAGCCGAGCTTGGTGCCGTGCTTCTTCTCGAACACGTCCTTGTACTGCGCGCGCATCGCCATGATGTGGCTCATGTCGACCTCGTTGAAGGTCGTCAGCATCGCCGCGGTGTTCTGCACGTCCTTGAGGCGGCGCGCGATGGTCTGGCGCAGCCGCGTCATCTTCACGCGCTCTTCGCGCGCGGCATCGTCGGCCGGCGAGGGCGCGCGCACCTGCACGGCGGCGGCGGGCTGATTGACCGGGGTCGGCGCTGACGCCGCCTTCTCGATCGCGGCCAGCATGTCGCCCTTGGTGACGCGGCCGTCCTTGCCGGAGCCGGGAACGGTGGCGGCATCGACGCCGCTTTCGGCGGAGAGCTTGCGCACCGACGGCGCCAGCGGCGCATCCGCGGGCGCAGCCTTCGGAGCCGCGGCAGGCGCGGCGGCGGCGGAGCGCGGCGCGGCGGCCTTGGGCGGCGGCGCCGCAGCGGGCTTGGCGCGCGCCGCGCCGTCATTGATCTGGCCGAGCAGCGCGCCGACCGCGACGGTCTCGCCGTCCTTGGCGGCGATCTCGCCGAGCACGCCGGCGGACGGCGCCGGCACTTCGATGGTGACCTTGTCGGTCTCGAGCTCGACCAGGGGCTCGTCGACCGCGACGGCATCGCCGGCCTTCTTGAACCAGCGGCCGATGGTGGCCTCGGTCACGGATTCGCCGAGCGTCGGAACGCGAATTTCAGTCATGGTCTTTTTCCTCAATACCCTGTGCGGTCATCAATCTCGGACTGTCATCGCCCGCGAAGGCGGGCGATCCAGTACGCCGTGACGGTCGTGATCGAACACAAACGGCGCGGGTACTGGATGCCCCGCTTTCGCGGGGCATGACGGATCAGTTCAGCGCGTCGTCCAGCAGCGCCTTGAGCTGCGCCAGATGCTTCGACATCAAACCGGTGGCGGTCGCCGCCGACGCCGCGCGGCCGGCGTAACGCGGACGCTTGTTCGGCGCGTGGATCTGGTTCAGCACCCATTCGAGATAGGGCTCGATGAAGTGCCACGCGCCCATGTTGCGCGGCTCTTCCTGGCACCAGACCAGTTCGGCGCCCTTGAAGCGGCCGAGCTCCTGCACCAGCGCCTTCAGCGGCACCGGATAGAGCTGCTCGACGCGCATCAGATAGATGTCGTCGATGCCGCGCTTCTCGCGCTCCTCGTAGAGGTCGTAATAGACCTTGCCCGAGCACAGCACGACGCGGCGGATCTTGTCGTCCGGCACCAGCTTGATCTTCTCGTCCGGCAGCATCTGGGCGTCATCGTAGAGGATGCGGTGGAACGTGGTGTCCTTGCCGAGTTCGTCGAGCCGCGACACCGCGCGCTTGTGGCGCAGCAGCGACTTCGGCGTCATCAGGATCAGCGGCTTGCGGATTTCGCGATGCAGCTGGCGCCGCAGCACGTGGAAGTAGTTGGCCGGCGTGGTCGGATAGACCACCTGCATGTTGTCTTCGGCGCACATCTGCAGGAAGCGCTCGAGCCGCGCCGAGGAATGCTCCGGCCCCTGCCCTTCATAGCCATGCGGCAGCAGGCAGACGAGGCCGGACATGCGCAGCCATTTGCGTTCGCCCGAGGAGATGAACTGGTCGAACAGCACCTGCGCGCCGTTGGCGAAGTCGCCGAACTGCGCTTCCCACATCGCCAGCGCATTCGGCTCGGCCAGCGAGTAGCCGTATTCGAAGCCGAGCACCGCTTCTTCCGACAGCAGCGAGTTGATGACCTCGTAATGGCCCTGGTCGTCGCCGAGATGATTGAACGGCGTGTAGCGGCTCTCGTCTTCCTGGTCGATCAGCACCGAATGGCGCTGCGAGAAGGTGCCGCGCTCGGAGTCCTGGCCGGACAGGCGGACGTGATGGCCTTCCTGCAGCAGCGTGCAGAACGCCAGCGCCTCGCCGGTCGCCCAGTCGATGCCGACGCCGTTGTCGATCGCCTTGGCGCGATTTTCGAGGAAGCGCTGGATGGTGCGGTGAACGCGGAAGCCATCCGGCACCTTGGTGATCTTGCGGCCGATGTCCTTCAGCACGGCGACATCGACGCCGGTGACGCCGCGGCGCGGCGTCCTCTTCCTGATCGGCGGACTTGAAGCCGGCCCATTTGCCGTCGAGCCAGTCGGCCTTGTTGGGCTTGTAGCCGGAGCCGGCCTCGAGTTCGGCATCGAGCCGCGCGCGCCAGTCGGCCTTGGCCTTCTCGACCTCGCCTTCGGTCATCACGCCTTCGGCGATCAGCCGCTTGGAATAGATCTCGACCGTGCCGGGATGCGCGGCGATCTTCTTGTACATCACCGGCTGGGTGAACGTCGGCTCGTCGCCTTCGTTGTGGCCATGCCGGCGATAGCAGAACATGTCGATGACGACGGGCTTGTGGAATTTCTGCCGGAATTCGATCGCGACCTTGGCCGCGAACACCACGGCTTCCGGATCGTCGCCGTTCACGTGGAAGATCGGCGCGTCGATCATCTTCGCCACGTCGGACGGATAGGGCGAGGAGCGCGAGTAGCGCGGATAGGTGGTGAAGCCGATCTGGTTGTTGACGATGAAGTGCAGCGAACCGCCGGTGCGGTAGCCCTTCAGGTCGGACAGGCCGAAACATTCCGCCACCACGCCCTGGCCGGCGAACGCCGCGTCGCCATGCATCAGCAGCGGCAGCACCGAAATGCGCATGTCCGGCGGATCGCCATGCTGGTCCTGCTTGGCGCGCACCTTGCCGAGCACCACGGGATCGACGATTTCCAGATGCGACGGGTTGGCGGTCAGCGACAGATGGATCTTGTTGTTGTCGAACTCGCGGTCCGACGAGGCGCCGAGATGATATTTGACGTCGCCGGAGCCTTCGACCGCGTCGGGATTGGCCGAGCCGCCCTTGAATTCGTGGAACAGCGCGCGATGCGGCTTGCCCATCACCTGGGTCAGCACGTTGAGGCGGCCGCGATGCGGCATGCCGACCACGATTTCCTTCACGCCGAGATTGCCGCCGCGCTTGATGATCTGCTCCAGCGCCGGGATCAGCGATTCGGCGCCGTCGAGGCCGAAGCGCTTGGTGCCGGTGAATTTGACGTCGCAGAACTTCTCGAAGCCTTCGGCTTCGATCAGCTTGTTGAGGATCGCGCGCCGGCCTTCGCGGGTGAAGCTGATTTCCTTGTCCGGACCCTCGATGCGCTCCTGGATCCAGGCCTTCTGCGCCGCGTTGGTGATGTGCATGAACTCGACGCCGAGCGTCTGGCAGTAGGTGCGCTCGCAGATCGCGACGATTTCCCGGAGCGTGCCGTATTCGAGGCCGAGCACGTGATCGAGGAAGATCTTGCGGTCGAAATCGGCTTCGGCGAAGCCGTAGGAGCGCGGATCGAGTTCTTCGCGGTCGCGCGGCGCCTCGATGCCGAGCGGATCGAGCTTGGCGTGGAAATGGCCGCGCATGCGGTAGGCGCGGATCAGCATCAGGGCGCGGACCGAATCGCGCGTCGCCTGGTGGATGTCGGCGGCGGAGACCTCGGCGCCCTTGGCCTGCGCCTTGACCTGCTCCCTGGCGGCGATCTTGGCGCCGACCGCCTTCTCGACCTGCGCCCAGTTGCCGTCGAGCGCGGAGGTCAGGTCGTCGCGCGGCGTCAGCGGCCAGTTGTCGCGGCCCCAGGACGGCGCCCTCGGCGTTCTTCTGGACGTCGGCGGGGGTGTCTTTCAGGCTCTTGAAGAACTCCTGCCAGTCGGCGTCGACCGAAGACGGGGTCCTGCTCGTAGCGGGCGTAGAGATCGTCGATGTAGGTGGCGTTGGTGCCCTGCAAAAACGAAGAGAGGGCAAATGCGGCATTCGCGTCCTGGCGAGACATGATGGCGTCCTGGTATTTTCGCTTCGCGCATAGAAAACGGCGCTTTGGCCGGTCCGGAAGCCCGGACCAGCGCGGTAAGGAACCTTTACCCTATTTAGGACGGAATTTCCCGCCGAAAAGAACCAAGAATTGAATTACGACTTCAATTTTTCGGCAAGCGTGTGTCCGAGCCGTGCCGGCGACGGAGACACGGTAATTCCGGCCGATTCCATCGCCGCGGTCTTGGAACCGGCGTCGCCCTTGCCGCCGGAGATGATCGCGCCGGCATGGCCCATGCGGCGGCCGGGAGGGGCGGTGACGCCGGCGATGAAGCCGACCATCGGCTTCTTGCGGCCGCGCTTGGCCTCGTCCTTGATGAACTGGGCGGCGTCTTCCTCGGCCGAACCGCCGATTTCGCCGATCATGATGATCGAGGTGGTCTTGGGGTCGGCCAGGAACATTTCCAGCACGTCGATGAATTCGGTGCCCTTGACCGGGTCGCCGCCGATGCCGACCGCGGTGGTCTGGCCGAGGCCTTCCTGGGTGGTCTGGAACACGGCTTCATAGGTCAGCGTGCCCGAGCGCGACACGATGCCGACATTGCCGGGCTTGAAGATGTTGGCCGGCATGATGCCGATCTTGCATTCGCCGGCGGTCATGACGCCCGGGCAGTTCGGCCCGATCAGCCGCGACTTCGATCCGGACAGCGAGCGCTTGACGCGGACCATGTCGAGCACCGGAATGCCCTCGGTGATGCAGACGATCAGCGGGATTTCCGCATCGATCGCTTCGCAGATCGCATCCGCCGCACCCGGCGGCGGCACGTAGATCACCGACGCATCGGCGCCGGTCTTTTCGCGCGCTTCGGCGACGGTGTCGAACACCGGCAGACCGAGATGCGTCGAGCCGCCTTTACCGGGCGAGGTGCCGCCGACCATCTTGGTGCCGTAGGCGATCGCGGCTTCGGAATGGAACGTGCCGTTCTTGCCGGTAAAACCCTGGCAGATGACTTTGGTGTTTTGTCGATCAGAATGGACATGATGGATGTTACTTCCCTAAGGGTGACCGGAAATTGAGGTTCAGTGGATTCGCCGATAGACGCCGGTGAGCACGTCGGCCCATCCTTCCGCATCAGGCGAGAACTGGATTTTCATGGTGTAGTTGTTGTCGTCGACGACTTCGTAGACGTGGCGCGCATTGCCGCGCAGCGAGCCGCGCACCAGGATCAGCGACTTGCCGCTCCAGCCGCCGGAGGCCGGCGCCGGCGAGTAGTAGCCGAGCGAATCGTGCCAGAACAATTTGTAGAGCCGGTCCTCGCGGTCGTAGGTGAACACGCCGTGGGTGGCGAAGGTCTCCTTGCCGTCGCGCATCTGCACGGCGTCCTGGATCAGATAGAAGCCGTTGAGATCGATCCGCGCGGTGACGTGCGAGGTGGCCGGGCCACCCGCGTTCCAGCGCGAGGGATAGACCATCTCGTCACCGCCCCACTCGCCGGCAAACACGGCGAGCTTGCGGTGTTCTTCCAGCGCCGTCGGTGCGGCGAGACGGTCGGCCATCGCTAGCCTCCCTTGACGGCTTTCACGATTTTCTGCGCGGCATCGTCGAGATTGTCGGCCGGCAGCACGTTGAGGCCGGATTCGCGGATGATCTTCTTGCCGGCGTCGACATTGGTGCCTTCGAGCCGAACCACCAGCGGCACCTTCAGGCCGACTTCCTTCACGGCGGCGACCACGCCCTCGGCGATGATGTCGCACTTCATGATGCCGCCGAAGATGTTGACCAGGATGCCCTTCACGTTGGGATCGGCGGTGATGATCTTGAAGGCGGCCGCGACCTTCTCCTTGCTGGCGCCGCCGCCGACGTCGAGGAAGTTGGCGGGCTCCATGCCGTAGAGCTTGATGATGTCCATGGTCGCCATCGCCAAGACCGGCGCCGTTGACCATGCAGCCGATGGTGCCGTCGAGCGTGACGTAGTTGAGGTCGTATTTCGACGCCTCGATTTCCTTGGCGTCCTCTTCGGTCTCGTCGCGCAGCGCTGCGACTTCCGGATGACGGTACATCGCGTTGTCGTCGAACGACACCTTGGCGTCGAGCACGCGCAGCTCGCCCTGCTTGGTGACGACCAGCGGATTGATTTCCAGCATCGCCATGTCCTTGGCGATGAAGGCGGTGTAGAGCTGCGCCACCAGCTTCTCGGCCTGCTTGGCGAGATCGCCGGAAAGCTTCAGCGCCTTCGCCACGGTGCGGCCGTGATGGGCCATGATGCCGGTGGCCGGATCGACCGAGAAGGTGACGATCTTCTCGGGCGTGTTGTGCGCGACGTCCTCGATGTTGACGCCGCCTTCGGTCGAGACCACGAACGAGACTTCCGAGGTTTCGCGGTCGACCAGGATCGAGAGATAGAACTCCTTGTCGATGTCGGAGCCTTCCTCGATGTAGAGGCGGTTGACCTGCTTGCCGTGGGCGCCGGTCTGGATCGTGACCAGCGTGGCGCCCAGCATCTGCTTGGCGAACTCGTTGACCTCGGCGACCGACTTGGCGATGCGGACACCGCCCTTGTCGCCGGCGGAGGCTTCCTTGAACTTGCCCTTGCCGCGGCCGCCGGCGTGGATCTGGCTCTTCACCACCCAGATCGGGCCGGGGAGCTTCTTGGCCGCCGCATCCGAATCCGAGGCCTGCAACACGGCCACGCCGCGCGAAATCGGCACGCCGAATTCATGCAGCAACGCCTTGGCCTGGTATTCATGGATATTCATCTGGACGCTCCCCAACCCCTGCTGCGGTGAGTTCGAAACTCACCCCGCTTTTCTGGTGGTATACCATATACCAGCAAAACTGCAAACCCGAACTGAATTCAGCTAAAAGCTGAACTCACTCAACGGCCTAGCAGATCCGGCGCGATCTTCTTGCAGGCATCGACCAGGCCCTGCACCGCGCCGACCGACTTGTCGAAGGCTTCGCGGTCCTTGCCGGCCAGCTCGATCTCGACGATGCGCTCGACACCCTTGGAGCCGATCACGACGGGCACGCCGACATACATGTCCTTCACGCCGTATTCGCCGTTGAGATAGGCGGCGCAGGGCAGCACGCGCTTCTTGTCCTTCAGATAGCTCTCGGCCATCGCGATCGCCGACGCCGCCGGCGCGTAGAACGCCGAACCGGTCTTCAGGAGGTTGACGATTTCGGCGCCGCCGTTGCGGGTGCGGTCGACGATCTCGTCGATCCGCGCCTGCGAGGTCCAGCCCATCTTGACCAGATCGGGCAGCGGAATGCCGGCGACGGTGGAGTAGCGCGTCAGCGGCACCATGGTGTCGCCATGGCCGCCCAGCACGAAGGCGGTGACGTCCTCGACCGAGACGTTGAATTCGTCGGCGAGGAAATAGCGGAAGCGCGAGGAATCCAGCACGCCGGCCATGCCGACCACCTTCTTGTGCGGCATGCCGGAGGCCTTCTGCAGCGCCCACACCATCGCATCGAGCGGGTTGGTGATGCAGATGACGAAGGCGTCGGGGGCGTATTTCTTGATGCCGGCGCCGACCTGCTCCATGACCTTGAGATTGATGCTGAGCAGATCGTCGCGGCTCATGCCGGGCTTGCGCGGCACGCCGGCGGTGACGATGCAGACCTTGGCATTGTCGAGCGCCTCATAGGAATTGGCGCCGGTCATATGCGCGTCGAAACCGTCGACCGGCGAAGACTGCGCGATGTCGAGCGCCTTGCCCTGCGGCACGCCCTCGGCAATGTCGAACATGACGACGTCGCCGAGCTCCTTCAGGCCAATGAGGTGAGCCAGCGTTCCGCCGATCTGACCGGAGCCAATCAAAGCAATCTTGTCGCGCGCCATGGGAAATTTGTCCTTCTGAGCCGAAGAGGAGGATGGAAAAGTGAACTGGAAGGCTGGTTATCCCTTTCGAATGATACGTTCAAGTCGCGGCATGCCCAATTGTAGGTCGGTTGCCGGACTTGCCTTGAATTCGGTCAGAGCATGGCTGTCATTCCGGGATGGTCCGAAGGACCAGACCCGGAATCTCGAGCATTCCGGGTGCGCTCGCTACGCTCGCGCCCCGGAATGACGACGGAGATTTCTTACGTCTCGACCAGCCCGGTGCTCGATCCGCTCGCAGCCGAATCCTTCCGGCCGTGCGGCAGCGCCAGATAGGATTCCGAGCTCATTTCGATCAGCCGCGACGAGGTCCGCTTGAACTCGTTGGCCTCGTTGCCTTCGGCCGCCAGATACAGCGACACCGGATCGGCGGCGGCCGACGCCATCAGCTTCACGGCATTGTCATAGAGCGTGTCGATCAGCGAGATGAAACGCTTGGCGGCGTTGCGCTCGCCATAGTCCATGACCGGAATGCGATCGACCAGGATGGTGTGATAGTCGTGCGCCAGCCGCAGATAGTCCGATGCGGCCAGCGGCTGCTCGCAGAGTTCGGCAAACGAAAACCGCGCGACGCCGTGCGCCGAGCACGGCACGTGCAGGATGCGGCCCTTGATCGCAATCTCGCGCGCCTTGCAGGGCGCGTTGCCGGTCATCTTGGCCCAGGCCTTGTCGAGCGCGGTATCGGCTTCGAGATCCGCCGGCACCAGCCACATCTTCACGCCGGCGAGTTTTTCCAGCCGGAAATCGGTGCGCGCATCGAGCCGCAGCACGTCCATGTGATCCGAGATCTGCGCGATGAAGGGCAGGAACAGCGCGCGATTGAGGCCGCCCTTGTAGAGATCGTCGGGCGCGACGTTGGAGGTCGCCACCACGACGGTGCCGAGTTCGAACAGTTTTGTGAACAGCCGGCCCAGGATCATGGCGTCGGCGATGTCGGTGACGTGGAATTCGTCGAAGCACAACAGCCAGGCCTGCTCGAAGATCGCATTCGCCGTCAGCGCGATCACGTCGCCATCGGCGATCTCGCCGCGCGCGATGTTCTGCCGGAAGCCGTAGATCCGCTCATGCACCTCGGCCATGAATTCGTGGAAATGGGCGCGGCGCTTGTGCTCGACCGGGCTCTGCTGGAAGAACAGATCCATCAGCATGGTCTTGCCGCGGCCGACGTCGCCATGGACGTAGAGCCCGCGCGGCGGTGGCTCGTCCTTGTCGGCGAACAGCCGGCCGAGCAGGCTTTGTTTGCGCAGCGGCTTGTAGCTCGACAGCCGTTCTTCCAGCCCGCCAAAGGCGTCGGCGGCGCGGGCCTGCGCCGGATCGGCCTCGATCGCGCCGGAGGAGACCAGGGCCTGATAATGGGCGCGGAACGAGGTGGGTTGGGTCGACAGCATGGCCCACCTTACGGCCTCAGACTTACGAAAATTGCAAGCTGTGAATTGGTGGTGGGGGTATGCGCGGCCCGTCGAGCCAAGCTCGTAGCCCGGATGGAGCGCAGCGCAATCCGGGATTTTGCCGGCTGGCGAAACTGCCCCGGATTTCGCTGCGCTTCATCCGGGCTAGCAAGTCTAAACCTCACGCACTCAGCGCGTAGGGTGCCTCGACCACATAGGGGCCGCCGCCGGTGGAGGCGCGCGAGGAGAACAGCACGAAGCGCGACGCCATGAAGGTACGGCTCGGGAAATAGCCGCGCACCGAGAGATAGTCGGCGACATCCTGGCTCGAGGCGTCGTGCAGCCGCGCCAGCGTCACATGCGGGGTGAATTTGCGGCCCTCGGGATCGAGCCCCATTCGCTGCATCATCCGCTCGAGTTCGGCCTGCAATTCGATCAGCGGCCGGCTCGGCTCGACGGCGGCGACCACCGCGCGCGGTTTGCGGCCGCCAAAGCTGTGCAGGCCCTGCAGCTTGACCTCGAACGGCTTGCGGTTGATCCGAAACAGCATCGAGGCGATTTCATTCGCCGACATGCCGTCGATGTCGCCGATGAAGCGCAGGGTGACGTGATAATTTTCGGGATCGATCCAGCGGGCGCCGGGAAGGCCGCCACGCAAATTGGAAAGGGTCTGGCCGATCTCGGCCGGAATTTCCAGTCCAGTAAACAAACGCGGCATCGCTCGACTCCCGATGCTGAAACCCGGTGACGAATCACCGATCACCAATTTCTACCTGACTTATGTGACTCTGCGAAGCAGCCGGCGCCAGTACACCGGAAAGCTACGGGGGAAATCACCAGATAAGGTTATCGACTGCCCGTTTTTCAGCTGCGTTGCGCAGATAACGCGCCGAGAAGTGCCTCCACCATGGGCAGAATGTTCTTCACGATGATGTCGACCCCTTGCGCGGTCGGGTGCAGGCCGTCGGCCTGGTTGAGCTTGGCGTCGGCGGCGACGCCTTCGAGGAAAAACGGATAGAGCGGCACGTCGAAGGATTTCGAAAGCTCCGGATAGATCGCGTTGAAGCGGGCCGCATATTCGGCGCCATAATTCGGCGGCGCCAGCATGCCGCACAAGAGAACCGCGATCTTGCGGGCCTTCAGCCGCGTCAGGATGTCGGTCAGGGCGGCGCGGGTAACGGCAGGGTCGGTGCCGCGCAGGGCATCGTTGGCGCCGAGTTCGAGGATCACGACCTCGGTGCCCTCGGGCACCGACCAGTCGAGCCGGTCGCGGCCGCCGGAAGACGTGTCGCCGGACACCCCGGCATTGATCATGTCGACCTTTATCCCCTTGGATTCCAAGGATTTTTGTAAGCGCTGGGGGAAAGCCGCCGACGCCGACAGGCCAAGGCCGGCGCTCAGGGAATCGCCGAGCACGACCATCTTGACCGGCTTTGCCGGTCCGGCCGCCGGCGTCTGTGCAAAAGCGGGTCCACCCGTCATCAAAGCCATAATCAACACGAGTATGTGCACGAACATGCCCATCCGGCCCTCGACCCCGGCGGCGGAAGTGCCATATGACCGATCCATGGACAGTCTCATCGAACCCTCTTCACTGACCGGCCTCGAGCCGGACACCATTTCCATCTCCAACGTCAATCTCTCGCTCGGCACGGGCGCGGCACGCGTTCATATCCTGAAAGATATCAGCCTTCGTGTGGCATCGGGCGAAGCGATCGGCCTGATCGGGCCGTCAGGCTCGGGGAAGTCGACCTTGCTGATGGTGATGGCGGGGTTGGAACGTCCTGACAGCGGAGAAGTGGTGGTGTCAGGCACGCCGTTCAATGCCCTCGACGAGGACGCCCTCGCCCGCTTCCGCGGCCGCCAGGTCGGCATCGTATTCCAGTCGTTCCATCTGATTCCGACCATGACCGCGCTGGAGAATGTCGCGGTGCCGCTGGAGCTCGCCGGCAATCCCGACGCCGCGGCGCGCGCGGCGCAGGAATTGACCTCGGTCGGCCTCGGCGATCGCCTGCATCATTATCCGACGCAACTCTCCGGCGGCGAACAGCAGCGCGTCGCACTGGCGCGCGCGCTGGCGCCGGATCCGGCGATCCTGGTCGCGGATGAGCCGACCGGCAATCTCGACGAGGCCACCGGCAAGCAGATCGTCGATCTGCTGTTCACCAAACATTCCGAGCGCGGCATGACGCTGGTGCTGGTGACGCACGATACTTCGCTGGCGCAGCGCTGCGACCGCGTGGTGCGGCTGCGCTCGGGCCGCATCGACGGACATTCCGTTTGATGGCCATGGCATCCGCAGCCGCGCCGAGGGGCCGCGCGTCATCGCTGGCGTTGCGCTATGCGCTGCGCGAAATGCGCGGCGGCCTGCGCGGCTTTTACGTCTTCATCGCCTGCATCGCGCTCGGCGTGATGGCGATTGCCGGCGTCGGCTCGGTCGCCGCGAGCCTCAGCGAGGGGCTGACGCCGCGAAGGCCGCACGTTGCTCGGCGGCGATGTCGCCTTCTCGCTGATCCAGCGCGAAGCCAAGCCCGACGAGATCGCCTTCCTGCGCGCCCGCGGCGAAGTCTCGGTCGCGGCCGCCTTGCGCGTGATGGCCCGCACCGTTGACGGCAAACTGGCGCTGGTCGAACTCAAGGCGGTCGACGGCAATTATCCGATGCTCGGCGAATTGACGCTCGATCCCAAAATGCCGATGCAAGATCTCTTGGCGCAGCGCGATGGCGCATTCGGCGCGGCTGTCGAATTCGACGCTGCTGGCGCGGCTCGATCTCAAGCTCGGCGACCGCGTCACGATCGGCAATTCGGCGTTCCAGATCCGCAGCGTGGTCGGCGCCGAGCCGGACAAGCTCGCCGGCAATGTCGGCCTCGGCCCGCGTTTCCTGGTCAGCGAGGACAGCCTGCGCGCCACCGGACTGTTGCAGCCCGGCAGCCTGGTGCGCTGGATTTATCGTGTGAGGTTGCCGGATAACGCCGCCGACGAACGTGCCGCAAAGCAATTGATCGACAGCGCGCGCGCCAGTTTGCCGGAAGCCGGCTGGGAGATCCGCAGCCGCGGCAATGCCTCGCCGCAGCTCGAACGCACCATCAGCCGTTTCACCCAGTTCCTGACCCTGGTCGGCCTCGCAGCCCTGCTGGTCGGCGGTGTCGGCGTCGCCAACGCCGTCAAGAGCCATATCGACCGCCGCCGCGACGTCATCGCCTCGTTCAAGGCGCTCGGCGCCACCGGCCGCGACGTCTTCACGATCTATCTGACGCAGGTGGTCGTGCTGGCCGGGATCGGCTCCATCATCGGGCTTGCCGCGGGTGCCGCGCTGCCCTTCGTCATCGTCGGCGTGTTCGGCAAGCTGCTGCCGCTGCCGGTGATCCCGGCGCTGCATGCCGATGAACTCGCGCTGTCGTTCATCTATGGCCTGCTCACCGCGCTCGCCTTCGGCCTGTGGCCGCTCGGCCGGGTGCATGACGTGCCGGTCGCGGCGCTGTTCCGCGAGGAAGTCGCCCGCGAATGGCATCGCCCGCGCTGGAGCTATCTCGTGCTGATGGCGGTCGTGATCACGCTGTTGATCGCGGTCGCCATCGGGCTTGCCTATGACAAGCGGGTGGCGGCGGTGTTTGTGGTCTCGTCGATCGCGGTATTCGCGCTGTTGCGCGGCGTTGCCGCCGGCCTGATGGCGCTGGCGCGCCGGCTGCCGCGGTCAGCGCATCACCATGCTGCGGCTGGCGATCGCCAATATCTACCGGCCGGGCGCGCTGACGCCGTCGGTGGTGATGTCGCTCGGCCTTGGTCTGGCGGTCCTCGTCACCATCACCCAGATCGACGGCAATCTGCGCCGGCAATTTTTGGCGGCGCTGCCGGACCGCGCGCCCTCGTTCTATTTCATCGATATCCCGACCTCGGAAGCCGACCGCTTCGGCGCCTTCCTCAAGGCGACCGCGCCGGAAGCGACGGTGGAGGACGTGCCGATGCTGCGCGGGCGCATCGTCGCCGCCCGCGGCGTCAAGGCCGATGAACTGAAGCCGGCGCAGGATTCCGAATGGGTGCTGCAAAGCGACCGCGGCCTGACCTATACCGCCGAGATCCCAAAGGGCTCCAAGATCGTCGAGGGCGAATGGTGGAGCGCCGACTATAGCGGCCCGCCGCTGGTCTCGATGGAGAAGAAGATCGCCGATGGCCTGAAGCTCAAAATTGGCGACGAGGTCGTCGTCAACGTGCTCGGCCGCGATATCCCGGCAAAAATCGCCAATCTGCGCAACATCGACTGGCAGGGGCTCGGCATCAATTTCGTGCTGGTGTTCTCCCCCAACGCCTTCAAGGGCGCGCCGCACAGCCATGTCGCGACCCTGACCGAGACCCACCCGGACGCCGCCGGCGACGCCCGGATCATCAAGCAGGTCGCCGACGCCTTCCCGATGGTGACCAGTGTGCGGGTCCGCGAGGCGCTGGAGACCATCGGCACCGTCGTCACCAACCTCGTGCTGGCGATCCGCGGCGCCAGCGCGGTGACGCTGATCTCGGCCATCCTGGTGCTGGGCGGGGCGCTGGCCGCCGGCCACCGCCACCGGGTCTATGACGCGGTCATCCTCAAGACCCTCGGCGCCACAAGGGCGCGGCTGCTCGGCGCCTATGCGCTGGAATATCTGATGATCGGCTTTGCCACCGCGGTGTTCGGCGTGATCGCGGGCTCGGTCGCGGCCTGGCTGATCGTGACCCGGCTGATGACGCTGAGCTTCATCTGGCAGGCCGGCAGCGCCACCTTTGTGGTTGCCGCCGCCCTGATCGTCACGGTGGGCCTCGGGTTAGCCGGCACGCTGCTGGCCCTGAACCAGAAGCCGGCCAGCGTGCTGCGAAATTTGTGACAATTTGTAGCGGCCGGTAAGGCCGGGTTAATACTGCTTTTGCTCACTAATCGCGGGCTAGAGCGACATTCAGCCGCGCGTGGAAGCTTGCAGCGAATGTGTTAGTTTCCCACATACCAGCCTGGGACACAGCCCGGTTTGATGACTTAAAATTAATGTCAGCAAATCGGGGCAACTGGGATAGAAATCTAACCGGCGCCGCAAAACCTTGCGTTTCGCCGGGCAACCAACGGGAATTCGACCATGTCGGACCTAGACCGTAACTATGCTTCTCCTTTCGGCCGGGCCGCCGGGCGCGTTGATGCCGCGACCGTCGATGCCGGTTTGCGCGCCTACATGCTGCGCATCTACAATTACATGTCGATCGGCCTGGCCATCACCGGCCTTGCGGCACTCGGCGTCTATATGGCGGCGGTGACCGGCGATCCGGCTGCCGGTGCCTACAAGTTCGGCAATCAGTTCCTGACGCCGTTCGGCTACGCGATGTATGTCGGCCCCCTGAAGTGGCTGTTCATGCTCGCGCCGCTGGCGATGGTGTTCGCGATCTCGGCCGGCATCAACCGGCTGCGGCCTGCAACCGCCCAGATGCTGTTCTGGGTGTTCTCGGCGCTGATGGGCATTTCGCTGTCGTCGATCTTCCTGGTGTATACGCACACCTCGATCGTACGCGTGTTCTTCATCACCGCGGCGACCTTCGGCGCGCTGAGCCTCTACGGCTACACCACCAAGCGTGACATGAGCGGCATGGGCTCGTTCCTGTTCATGGGCCTGATCGGCATCATCATCGCGAGCGTGGTCAATTTGTTCCTGGCGTCTTCGATGCTGCAGTTCATCGTCTCGGTGGTTGGCGTGCTGGTGTTTGCGGGCCTCACCGCCTGGGATACCCAGCGGCTGAAGAACGACTACATGTACGGCTATGCCTCGCAGGGCGGTGACATTGCGGAACGTGCGGCGATCACCGGCGCACTGTCGCTCTACCTGAACTTCATCAACCTGTTCACGCTGCTGTTGCAGCTGCTGGGCCAGCGCGACTAGCGCTTCCGCACCAGCCTAAATATTCAGCCCCGGCCCTTGCGGCCGGGGCTTTTCTTTTGCGGCGGACAAAAATAATCTGCGCCCATGTCCACGCCCGAAATCCGGCCCGCCACCGAGGCCGACCTCCCCTTTGTGACCGAAATCTACGAGCACGCAGTGCGCTATGGCACCGCGACGTTCGAGCTGATCCCGCCCGACCTCGCCGAGATGACACGGCGCTTTCGGGCGTTGATGGACGGCGGCTTTCCGTATTTCGTCGCCTCGGTTGAAGGCCGCGTCATCGGATATGCCTATGCCGGGCCCTATCGGCCGCGGCCGGCCTATCGCTTCACGGTGGAGAATTCGGTCTATCTGCAGCCGGCGATCCATCGCCGCGGCATCGGCCTGCTGCTACTGCAACGGCTGATCGCCGAATGCGAGGCGCGCGGCTTTCGCCAGATGGTCGCGGTCATCGGCGACTCCGCCAATGCCGGCTCGATCGGCGTCCATACCAAGACCGGCTTCCAGATGATCGGCACGCATCCCAGCGTCGGCCTCAAATTCGGCCGCTGGCTCGACACGGTCATGATGCAGCGCGCGCTCGGCGAGGGCGCCACCACGGTGCCGGCGGATTCGAGCTTCGTAGCCCGGATGGAGCCAAAGGGTCGGCGCGAAGCGCCGCCCGATGACAGGCTCCGCGCAATCCGGGAACAACAACTGACATCGACCCCGGATTTCGCTTCGCTTCATCCGGGCTACAGGCCCGAGAACCGAGCCAAATCGCAAAACTACGAAAACAACCCCATGCACCGTAGACCGGCTCCGGACCACGGAACAGGAGCACATCCGTCCATTTTCCGCTAACACACTGAAATCGCTTCTGCTTTTCACGGCATTGCGAAAACGACAGCGTCAGTCGCGATCGGCGTTGATTTTCGGCGTCAGGTAGCCATCGCGCGTCTGCGGCAGCTTCCAGCCCAGAACCTTGCTCGCGACCAGCGTGCGCAGCACCTGCGCCGTGCCGCCGCCGATCGTGAACATGCGCACATCCCGCGCCATGCGCTCGAGCGGGAACTCACGCGAATAGCCGCGGGCGCCGAACATCTGCAGCGCATCGTTGACGATCCTGATGGCGGCTTCCGACGCGAAGATTTTCGCCTGCGCTGCAAGCATCGGATCCGGGAACGCGCTGCCGTCGGGACCGCGCGAGGCTGCCGCGGCGTGAAGCATCAGGCGCGACGCCGTCAGCTGCGTCTGCATGTCGGCGAGCATCCATTGCAGCCCCTGGAACTCGCCGATCGGACGGCCGAACTGCTCGCGCGTCTTGACCCATTCGATGGCGTGCTCCAGCGCGCCGGCGGCGATCCCCATGGCGACGGTGCCGGCGCCGACACGCTGGCTGTTATAGGCATTGATGAGGTCCGCGAAGCCGCGCTTGAAGCCGGATGGCGGCAGCAGCACCATATCGGGCGTGACCTCCAAATCCTCGAACACGAGTTCGCCCTCGGGCATGCCGCAGAGCCCCATCGTCGTTTCGCGCTTGCTCATGCGCAAACCGTCGGCCTCGCCACGCACGGCGAGAAAGCCGCCTACTCCCAGTTCCTCACCGTCCTCGTCGAAAACGCGCGCAAAAATTAGATGCAGACGCGATACACCCGCACCGGTGATCCAGTGCTTCCTGCCGTTGAGCACGTAGCGGTTACCGCGCTTGTCGGCGCGCGTCGTCATGCCGCTCGCGTCACTGCCCGCGTCAGGCTCGGTAATGCAGATCGCCGGTTTGTCGCCGGCCAGCACGAGATCGGCAGCGCGCTTGCGCTGCGCATCGGTGCCGTACGCCATGACAGTCGAGATCGCGCCCATATTTGCCTCGACGACGATACGTGCCGAGACCGTGCACGAACGTGCCATCTCCTCGATCACCAGCACCGTATCGAGGAAGCTCAGGCCTTGACCGCCATATTCCCGGGGTATCGTCATTCCCATGAAGCGCCCGGCTTTCAGCGCCTCCACGACGTCCCAGGGATATTCGCGCGATTGATCGATCTCGGCGCCGCGTTTGCGCAGCAATCCGTTCGAGAGCGCGCGGGCTCTCTCCTTGAGGGCCATTTGCCGGGATGAGAGCTCCATGCCCTGCCCGGCTAAACCACGGCCAGCTTGCGATCGATCACCAGCAGCACGCGTTCGAGTTCGTGGCCGCGGCGCAGGATCAGGCCGGTGGCGGAGATCACGCTGTAAATGCCCTGCTTGCGCGCGAGCCGCGGATCTTTCTCGATGCGGTAGATCGGCACTTCCGAGGCGCGCCGGAACACCGAGAACACCGCGCGATCCCTGAGGAAGTCGATGGCATAGTCGCGCCACTCGCCATCGGCGACCATGCGGCCGTATAAATTCAGGATGCGATTGAGTTCCAGGCGATTGAACGTCACGCGACTTGGCAGCTGACCTGGCAACTGATTTTGGCTTGCAGTGGCGGTGCGCGCCACTGCGCGATTCTCGCTTGGATCAGTGTCCTCCGACATCGAGCTCATCGAGCGCCTCCTGTCATGCCCCTGACATGATTGCGCTAACCGCCGTGGCTCTGCAAGAGGGCCTGCGAAATTACAATAAAACGGCGAGGCAGGTTGTCCGGTACCGGAAGAAACATCGGCTCACGGGAACGTTAGAAGAATCATATTGCTGCCCCACTTCCGCCCATCGCCCGCCCCCGTGGCTTGCGACAACACAATCCTGCGTTGACCCGGTCCTTTCGGTTCCGGATTCCTCAGCCCCCAGCCCCCCGGGGCCGTCGGGATCGGGTCTGTTCGCAGGGGAGTTAATCCCGACACTGGGCCAACGAAAGTTGGTCCTTTTTCGTTTTGGGGAGGCTTCAATCATCCACCGCCGTCATTCCGGGGCGCGCGCAGCGCGAGCCCGGAATCCATTAGGCAGCAAGTGACGTGGATGAATGGATTCCGGGCTCGCGCCAAGAGGCGCGCCCCGGAATGACGAAAGTAAAATCGCGCGCCCTCAGATGCGCAATTGCGCATCGGGGAATGACGGATCAGCGCAGCGCCGTGTAGGCCGCGCCGAGCATCGCGCCCGGCTTCTCTCGATTGCCGTCCTGGACGTAGACGACGGCGGCATCGACACCGTCGCGGGAAATGTTTTCCAGGGGAACGGTCCAGCTTCCGGAACTGCCGTTCCAGTCTCCGACCTTCAGGATGTTGCGCACCACATTGTAGTAGGTGATTTCACGGCCGCGATTTTCGCCGCGTCCGATCGAGATCGGCACCGCCTTCGAGACCGAGCAGATCCACACTTCGCCATGCGCGACCGCAGAACCCTTGCTCGCCGCCACCGACACGTTGATCTGCTTGCCGGACAAACTCATCGTCACCGGCACCGACATCACACTGGCGGATTTTCCGGTATCCTTGATCGCGCCATCAATGCCGGCGCGGTCGCTGCCGATCACATGCGCCGTGCCGTTGACGACCATTTGCGGCGTGTAGACGTCGCGATCGCCGCGCATATGCGAATAGGCTTTCTGCCGCGCGCTGAAGCGGGTGTCCGCCAGCGTATCCTTCCAGCCGAGGTAATCCCAATAATCGATCGGCATGCTCAGCGCGATCACGTTCGGGTCCTTGGCAAGTTCGCCGATGATCTTGTCAGCCGGCGGACAGGACGAGCAGCCTTGCGAGGTGAACAGTTCGACCACGGCGCGCGGATCGGCATGCGCGGGGCGGATGATCGCGATGATGGCGCATACGCTGAGCGCACCGGACCATCGCGAAATAGAATTGTAAGCCATCATCGCTGTCATAATGCGAACCGGTCGTGGCGTATTCCATACGTATTTGTACGGGGCATGGTTTGATCCCGAAAAGGCGTACCCCAAAACGCCAGGAAAGCGGCCTTTTTCATAGGCCGCCTTCTTGCTAGTCGCTACTCACTTCGCGGTGAGGCATCGATCACAAATCCGCGCTTCAAAGCGTTTTCAAGCGAAAGCCTGCCCCGGACTTGATCCGGGGTGTATACCGGTTCGCGTGAAGAAAACGCGTCAAAACAGAACTCAGGCCGCGAGTTTGCGCAGCACATAGTGCAGAATGCCGCCGTTTCGGTAGTATTCGAGCTCGTCGAGCGTATCGATGCGGCAGAGCAGCGAAATCCGCTGCAGCGAGCCGTCGCCGGACACGATTTCCGCCGTCAGCTTCTGGCGCGGCTTCAGATCGCCCTGCAAGCCCCGGATCGTCACCTTCTCGTCGCCCTTCAAGCCGATCGAGGTCCATGACGCACCGTCCTCGAAGGTAAGCGGCAGCACGCCCATGCCGACCAGGTTGGAGCGATGGATGCGCTCAAAGCTCTGGCAGATCACGGCGCGGACGCCGAGCAGCCTTGTGCCCTTGGCGGCCCAGTCGCGCGAGGAGCCGTTGCCGTATTCGGCGCCGGCGAACACCACCAGCGGCACCTGCTCCACCTGGTACTTCATCGCCGCGTCATAGATCGACATCCGCTCGCCATCCGGCCAATGTTTGGTGAGACCACCCTCAGGAATGTTTCCATCGGCGCCCTTGAGCATAAAATTCTTGATGCGGATGTTGGCGAAGGTGCCGCGCATCATGATCTGATGGTTGCCGCGCCGCGTGCCGTACTGGTTGAAGTCGGCGGGGCGCACCTGGTGCTCACTGAGGAATTGTCCGGCTGGAGAAGTCAGCTTGATCGCGCCAGCCGGCGAAATGTGGTCGGTGGTGATCTTGTCGCCGAACATCGCCAGAATCCGCGCATCGACCACGTCGATGATCGGCTCCGGCTCTTTCTTCATGCCCTCGAAGTAAGGCGGATTCTGCACATAGGTCGAGCTCATGTTCCAGCGATAGGTCTCGCTCTCGACGGTCTTGATCTTGCGCCAGTTGGTATCGCCCTTGAAAACGTCGGCGTAGCGCTTCTTGAAGATCGCAGCGGTGACGAACTTCTTCATCACGGCGTTGATTTCCTTGGTCGTCGGCCAGATATCCCTGAGATACACCGGCTTGCCGTCCTTGCCTTCGCCGATCGGCTCGACTGAAAGGTCCTTGGTCACGGTGCCGGCCAGCGCATAGGCAACGACCAGCGGCGGCGAGGCGAGATAATTCGCCTGCACGTCCGGCGAGACGCGGCCTTCGAAATTGCGGTTACCCGACAACACGGCGGCGCCGATGATGCCGTTGTCGTTGATCGATTTCGAAATCTCTTCCGGCAGCGGGCCGGAATTGCCGATGCAGGTGGTGCAGCCGAAGCCGACCAGATTGAAGCCGACCTTGTCGAGATCGAGCTGCAGACCGGAGTTGGAAAGATACTCCGCGACCACCTGGCTGCCCGGGGCCAGCGAGGTCTTGACCCAGGGTTTGGCCTTCAGGCCTTTGGCGGCGGCGTTGCGGGCCAAAAGGCCTGCGCCGATCAGCACGCTCGGGTTTGAGGTGTTGGTGCAGGAGGTGATCGCCGCGATCACGACGTCGCCATGGCCGAGATCGAAATTGCGGTTCTCGACGGCGAAGCGATGCGAAGCATCGGCCGCCTTCTTGTATTCGCTGGTCATCGCCGCGGCGAAGCCTGAAGCCACCGCCGGCAGTGCGACGCGACCTTCGGGACGCTTCGGTCCGGCCATCGAGGGCACCACGTCGGCGAGATCGAGCGTCAGCGTTGCCGTGAACACCGGATCGGCCGATTTGGCCGTGCGGAACAGGCCCTGCGCCTTGGCGTAGGCCGTAACCAGCTTGACGCGATCCGCCTTGCGGCCGGAGACCTTGAGATAATCGATGGTCGAGGCATCGACCGGGAAGAAGCCGCAGGTCGCACCATATTCCGGCGCCATGTTGCCGATCGTCGCCTTGTCCGCGACCGACAGATAGTCGAGACCCGGGCCGTAGAATTCGACGAACTTTCCGACCACGCCCTGCTTGCGCAGCATCTGCGTCACGGTCAGCACCAGATCGGTGGCGGTGACGCCTTCCTTCATCTGACCCTTGAGCTTGAAGCCGATCACTTCCGGCAACAGCATCGATTGCGGCTGGCCGAGCATCGCAGCTTCCGCCTCGATGCCGCCGACGCCCCAGCCGAGCACGGCGAGACCGTTGACCATCGTGGTGTGCGAGTCGGTGCCGACCAGCGTGTCGGGATAGGCGACCTCGAAGGTGCCGGTCTTCTTGCCGACCGTCATCTTCTCCTTCTTGGTCCACACCGTCTGCGCGAGATATTCGAGATTGACCTGATGGCAGATGCCGGTGCCGGGCGGCACCACCGAGAAATTCGAAAACGCCTTCTGGCCCCATTTCAGGAACTCGTAGCGTTCCTGGTTCTGCTTGTATTCCTCGACCACGTTCTTGCCGAACGCCTTGTTGTCACCGAAGAAGTTCACGATCACGGAGTGGTCGATGACGAGGTCGACCGGCACCAGCGGATTGATCTTCTCGGCGTCGCCACCCAGCGCCTGCATCGCGTTGCGCATCGCGGCGAGATCGACCACGGCGGGGACGCCGGTGAAATCCTGCATCAGCACACGCGCCGGACGGAACGCGATTTCATGCTCGAGCTTGCGCGTCTTCAGCCATTTCGAGACCGCGATGATGTCAGCCTTCTTGACCGTGCGGTCGTCTTCAAAGCGCAGCAGGTTCTCGAGCAGCACCTTCATCGAATAGGGAAGCTTGGAAATTCCCTTCAGACCGTTCTTCTCGGCGGCGGGCAGGCTGTAATAGACGTAGGTCTTGCCACCGACCTTGAGGGTCTTGCGGCATTTGAAGCTGTCGAGCGAGGTCATGTGAGGAAATCCCAATTCTCAGTTATACCCGGCAGGGGTATTGGCGAGGGTACTTAAACACCGTCGGCGGGGCTGTCTGGCGGCTTGCAGCCGCCGATTGTGTGCTGCATCAAGTCCCGGGTTTATAGAATCTTTCTAGAAGCGCCGCCACACTGACAATCGTGCTGCAACACTGCACGACCCAAAAATTCTGATGCGGTAGCCCAAGTTTTCCAGAGGGCCGCAACGAGGCATGATGCGGCTCCAGGGATCCCAGATCGATTGTGTGCGGGGCGGGCGCGAGGTGTTTTCCGGTCTCGATTTCGAGGCCGCCTCGGGCCAGGCGCTGTCGGTCACCGGCCCCAACGGGTCCGGCAAGACCTCGCTGCTGCGGCTGATCGCGGGGCTGCTGGCGCCGGCGGGCGGATCGATCGCGCTGGATGGCGGGGCGGCGGAACTGACCTTGCCCGAACAGGCGCATTATCTCGGCCATCGCGACGCGCTGAAGCCCGCGCTCAGCGTGCTGGAAAACCTGATCTTCTGGCGCGATTTCCTCGGCGGCGAGGTCGGCGACAGCAGCGAAAGCCTCGCCAGAGTGGGGCTCGCCCACGCCACGCATTTGCCGGCGGCGTACCTGTCGGCCGGGCAGCGGCGGCGCCTGTCGATCGGCCGGCTCATCGTGGTGCGGCGGCCGGTTTGGCTGCTGGACGAGCCAACCTCGGCACTCGATGCCGCCGGGCAGGATCTGTTCGCTGGGATCATGCGCGACCACTTAGCCGGCGGCGGCATCATCGTCGCCGCCACCCATGCCCCGCTCGGGATCGAGACCAGGGAATTGCGGATGGGGGGATCGGCATGACCGCCCTCGCCGCACTGATTCGACGGGACATCAAAATCGCGCTGCGGGTTGGCGGCGGGGCGCTGATCGGTGTGCTGTTCTTTCTCACCGTCACCGTGCTGATGCCGTTCGCGGTCGGGCCTGATCTGGCGCTGCTGAGCCGGCTGGGGCCCGCGATCCTCTGGCTCGGTGCGCTGCTGGCGAGCCTGCTCACCCTCGACCGGCTGTTCACGGCTGACCATGAGGACGGCTCGCTCGATCTGATTGTCATGGGCCGGACCCCGCTGGAACTGGCCTGCGCGGCGAAAGCGCTGGCGCACTGGCTGGCGGCCGGGCTGCCGCTGATCATTGCGACGCCGGTGCTCGGGCTGTTGCTCAACCTGGATGCTACCGTGACAGCAGCCGTCGCGCTGACGCTATTGGCGGGGACGCCGGCGCTGACCTTTACCGGCATGATCGGGGCGGCGCTGGCGGTGACGCTGCACCGCGGCGGATTGCTGCTGGCGGTGCTGGTGCTGCCGCTGTCGATCCCGGTGTTGATTTTTGGCGTCGCGGCGTCGCAGGCCGCGATATCGGGACCGGTGTCGTTCGGAACGCCGTTTTCGATCCTGTGCGCGCTCTCGCTGGTCAGCTTTGTGATCGGACCGTTTGCCGCAGCCGCCTGCCTGCGGCACGGACTGGACTGAAGCATGATGAAATTAGGACAAATAGCAGCCGCGAGGGAGCTGCGCTCCCTCTCCCGCTTGCGGGGGAGGCGTAGGCGGCCTACGGCCGCCGTCCTTTGGCCTAAGAACGCCGATGCGCAGCATCGGCTATGGGTGGGGGCTCTCTCCGCGAGTCACCTAGCCGAGAGAGCCCCCACCCGCCGCGCTCTTCGAGCGCGTCGACCCCCCCCGCAAGCGGGAGAGGTGCACCGAGTCTGCCGCCCGACCGATTCAACCTTACCCGATCAACTCTCGCGGAGCCCGGGTGAAACAAAACAAGCTGCATTGCCTGCCCCGCCACTGACGACTATCAGGAAGCCATGACGCTGATCGATCTCGCCAACCCGACCAAATTCCTGTCGCTGACAGCGCGCGTGCTGCCGTTCCTGGCGGGCGCGACCGCGATCCTGCTGCTGATCGGTCTGTACCAGTCGGCGATGGCGCCGGACGATTACCAGCAGGGCGCCACCGTCAAGATCATGTTCATCCACGTGCCGAATGCCTGGCTGTCGATGTTCGTGTGGGGCGTCATGAGTCTCGCCGCATTGGGCACGCTGGTGTGGCGGCATCCGCTCGCCGACGTCGCCGCCAAAGCCGCCGCCCCGATCGGCGCGGCGTTTACGTTCCTCGCGCTGGTCACGGGATCGCTGTGGGGCCGACCGATGTGGGGCACCTATTGGGAGTGGGATGCGCGGCTCACCTCCGTGCTGATCCTGTTCCTGATGTATCTCGGCCTGATCGCGCTGTGGCGCGCGGTCGAGGATCCGTCGCGCGCGGCACGCGCAGCGGCGATCCTGACGCTGGTCGGCGCGATCAATCTGCCGATCATCAAATTCTCGGTCGACTGGTGGAATACGCTGCATCAGCCGGCCTCGGTGATGCGGATGGGCGGCACTTCGCTCGACAAGGCTTTCCTGATTCCACTCTTGGTGATGGCGATCGGGTTTTCGCTTCTGTTCGTTACGCTGCATCTGGCGGCGATGCGCAACGAGATCCTGCGCCGCCGTGTCCGCAGCTTGCAGATGATGCAAGCCAGCAAGCCGGTGGCGTAACGCGATGGCACTCGGTCCCTACACCTCCTTCATCGTAACCTCCTACGCGCTGGTCGCGGCCGTGGTGCTGATCCTGATTGTCGGGATCGCCATCGACTATCGCCGTCAGCAGGCGCGCCTGCGCGAACTCGAGGCCAGCGGCGTCACCAGGCGCTCCGGCCGCACCGCGACGGACATCTGATGACCGGGCCGACGACATCAGAAGCACCCCGGCAAGGCCGGCGCTGGGTGGTGGCGCTGCCGTTGATCGGCTTCATCGCGCTGGCCGGGTTGTTCCTGATGCGGCTGCATGGCGGCGATCCCGCGAAGATCCCGTCGGCGCTGATCGGCCGCCCGGCGCCGCAGACCGCACTGCCGGCGCTGGAAGGGCTCGTCAACAATGGCGTTGCCATACCCGGGCTCGATCCGGCCGCCTTCAAGGGCAAGGTCAGCGTCGTCAATGTCTGGGCGTCCTGGTGTGTGCCCTGCCATGACGAGGCGCCGCTGTTGACCGCACTGGCCAAGGACAAGCGACTGCAGATCGTCGGCATCAACTACAAGGACTCGCCCGACAACGCCCGCCGCTTCCTCGGCCGCTACGGCAATCCGTTCGGCATGGTCGGCGTCGACGGCAATGGCCGCGGCTCGATCGAATGGGGCGTCTATGGCGTGCCCGAGACCTTCGTAGTCGGCCGCGAGGGCACGATTCTCTACAAGATGGTCGGGCCGGTGACGGCGGCCAATATCGACAGCGTGCTGAAGGTGGAGATCGAGAAGGCGCTGAGGTAGGGGAGTTAACTCTCTCACCGTCATTCCGGGGCGTGCGCAGCACGAGCCCGGAATCCATTTCACCGCACGGCCTGCGGACCGATGGATTCCGGGCCTGCGCCAAGTGGCGCATCCCGGAATGACGGGACATAAATAATTTCCAGCTTTTATCTGCCGTTCATTTCGCGGCCATGGCGCCGCCACGAATTCGAAGCTAGCTTCTCAGCGTTACTTAAACCGTCCTTGGAGGGACACTTCTATGCGTCATTTCACGCTCGCTTCTCTTCTCGCAACTGCGCTCACGATCGGCCTCATGACGGCGACCCCGTCGATGGCCCAGACCGCGCAGCCCGCGGCCAAGTCCGACAGCAAGATGGCGCCCATGGCACCGAAGGCCTCGGAGTCGAAGATGGCGCCGGCCCCGAAGGTCGAGCTGCTCGACATCAACTCCGCTACCGCCGACCAGCTCGACGCGCTGCCCGGCATCGGCAAGGCCTATTCCGCAAAGATCATCGCGGGCCGGCCCTACAAGGGCAAGGACGACCTCGTGAACAAGGATATCGTCCCGCAGAAGACCTATGACGGCATCAAGGACAAGATCATCGCCAAGCAGAAGAGCTGATCTCGCTTCCCTCGCCCTGCTCTCGCGGGGCGAGGCTCTCTCGCCGTCATTGCGAGCGAAGCGAAGCAATCCATAGCGCGGCATAACGGACAGATGGATTGCTTCGCTGCGCTCGCAATGACGGCCGAGATACCTCAGTTCACCTCTTCGACACGTCCCCCGCATCAGCCTCGCTCGTCTCCAGCGTGGCCGGCTCCAGATGGTAGCGCTTGGTCAGCGGCATCTGGGCGATGGCAAAGATCATCGTCAGCGGGATCACGCCGAACGCCTTGAAGCCGACCCAGAAATCGGTCGTCTGCGTGCGCCAGATGCACTCGTTCAGGATCGCCATCCCCAGGAAGAACAGCGCCCAGCGCATCGTGAGGATGCGCCAGCCCTGCGGCGTCAGGTTGAACATCTGGTCGAACATGATGGCGATGAAGGAGCGGCCGAACAACAGCCCGCCGCCGAGGATCGCTGCGAACAGGCCGTAGATGATGGTCGGCTTCACCTTGATGAAGGTCTCGTCGTGCAGCACCAGCGTCAGCGTGCCGAACACGATGACGATGACGCCGGTGACGATCGCCATGATCGGCACGTGCCGTGTCACCACATAGGACGCGATCATCGCCACAATGATCGCCACCATGAAGGCGCCGGTGGCGACGAACAGATGGTACTTTGCATTGGCGACAAAGAACACGATCAGCGGACCGAGTTCGGTCGCAAGCTTGAACAACGGATGCGGCTGGGTCTTGTCCATTACTAATCCATCAAACCTGTTTTTGCCGCCATCCTTCGAGACGGCGCTTCGCGCCTCCTCAGGATGAGGACCTGTTGTGTCTCTCCCTCATCCCCGGATGAGCGCTTTTGCGCTCACCGAGAGAGCGCGCTCTTCGCGCGCGTCTCGAAGGATGAGTTACTCAATCCCCGCGATCGCCTGCGCAAAGTCCCGCGCGGTGAACGGCGCCAGATCGTCGATGCTTTCACCGACGCCAATGAAGTGCACCGGCAATTTGAATTTCTCCGACAGCGCCACCAAAATGCCGCCGCGCGCCGTGCCGTCGAGCTTGGTCATCACGAGGCCGGTGACCCCAGCCGTACGATGAAACGCCTCGACCTGCGACAGCGCATTTTGTCCCACCGTGGCGTCGAGCACCAAAAGCACCGCATGCGGCGCCGAGGCATCGACCTTCTTGATGACGCGAACGACCTTTTCCAGCTCGGTCATCAGAACGGCTTTGTTCTGCAACCGTCCGGCGGTATCGACCAGCAGCACGTCGGTCTTCGCTTCCTTCGCCGCGGTCAGCGCGTTGAAGGCAAGGCTTGCCGAATCCGAACCCTGCGCGCCCGCAATGACGGGCGATTTGGTGCGCTCGCCCCAGACCTTCAATTGCTCGATCGCGGCGGCGCGGAACGTATCGCCGGCGGCCAGCATCACCTTGCGGCCCTCGGCGCTCAGTTTGGCCGCCAGCTTGCCGATGGTGGTGGTCTTGCCGGAGCCGTTGACGCCGACCACGAGAATGACGAACGGCTTTTGTGTTGCATCGATCTCCAGCGGCTTGGCCACCGGCGCCAGCACCTTTTCGACTTCGGTCGCCACCACGTTCTTGACGTCGTCGGCCGAGATCGCCTTGTCGTAGCGGCCTTTGCCGACGGCCTCGGCAATGCGGCCTGCGACTTCGGTGCCGAGATCGGCGCGCAGCAGCACATCCTCGATATCGTCAAGCATGGCGCGGTCGAGCTTGCGCTTGGTGACGAGATCGGCAACGGCTGACCCCAGCGAACTCGAGGTCCGCTTCAGGCCGCTCGAAAGCCGCTTCCACCAGCTTAGTTTGGGGGGTGTGGTATCGCTCATGTTGGACGTGTGTTAGCGGTTTCGCGCCATGAACGAAAGCCACAACAATCCCGTCGATGTTCCCGGGACATCCCTTGATGTTCCCGATTTGTCGGCGGAGGAAATCCTCGCCCGCGTGCTCCATCGCGACGGATTAATGCTGGTCATCGACAAGCCCTGCGGGCTACCGGTGCATCGCGGCCCGAAGGGCGGCGCCAATCTGGAAAATTCGTTCGACCACTTACGATACGGCCTGCCACGGCCGCCGGTGCTGGCCCACCGGCTCGACAAGGATACCTCCGGCTGTCTGGTGCTGGGACGCCATCGCAAGGCCACCGCCTCGCTCGGCCTGCTGTTCAAGCACGGCAAGATCGGCAAGACCTATTGGGCCGTGGTCGAGGGCGGACCTGCCGAAGATGAAGGCACCATCGACATGCCGCTCGGCCGGCTGAACGAAGAACGCGGCTGGTGGCAGAAGCCGGATCCGGATGGTCAAAAAGCCGTCACCAACTGGAAGGTGCGCGGTCGCGGCAACGGCCTCGCCTGGCTCGACCTGGAACCGGTCACCGGCCGCACCCATCAACTGCGCGTGCATTCGTCCGCTAGCGGCTGGCCGATCTTCG
This sequence comes from uncultured Alphaproteobacteria bacterium, assembly GCA_963802535.1. Lineage (GTDB taxonomy): Bacteria > Pseudomonadota > Alphaproteobacteria > Rhizobiales > Xanthobacteraceae > Bradyrhizobium. The sequence goes on from CAWDJI010000011.1 coordinate 168,969, forward strand.
GCGACAACATCTACGGCAACGGACCGCGCTTCGGCGAACCGAAACTGCATCTGCATTCCCGCGAGATCGTGATTCCGATTTCGAAGAACAAGGAGCCGGTGCGCGTGGTAGCGCCGGCGCCGGAGCATATGCGGGAACGACTCAGGGCGTGCGGGTGGAACGGGGAGTGACTTCGTCATTGCGAGCGAAGCGAAGCAATCCATCTCTCCCCACGAGAAAAGATGGATTGCTTCGTCGCAAGTGCTCCTCGCAATGACGCTGAGAGTGATGTGAGCTGCGGCTCACACCGTCAACCGCGCACCATCATGTCCGGACATCGTCAACGCCTGCACCGCGCCCGGAGTCTGCCCACTGATCGCCACCGGCAGAAAATGCTCCGTCCGCCCTTGCTTGCCGCTCTCAATCAAAACCTGACGCGTCATGCCGACCTCAGCCGCCAGCCGCTTCCGCAGCGCCATCTCGCCGGTCGCCCGCAACCGCTTCGCACGCTCCTTGATCGCTTCGCCCGCGACCTGCGGCATCCTTGCGGCCGGCGTGCCCGGGCGTTTTGAATAGGGAAACACGTGCAGGAAGGTGAGATCGCATTCCCCGACCAGATCCTGCGAGCGCGAAAACATTTCCTCAGACTCGGTCGGAAAGCCTGCGATAATGTCGGCGCCGAGCGCGATGTCCGGCCGCAGCCGCCGCACCTGCGCGCAGAACTCGATGGCATGCTTTCGCGAATGCCGGCGCTTCATGCGCTTGAGAATGAGGTCGTCGCCGGATTGCAGCGACAGATGCAGATGCGGCATCAGCCGTTCGTCATCGGCGATGACATCGAGCAGATCGCGGTCGGCCTCGATCGAATCGATCGATGAAATCCGCAGGCGTTTCAGTTCCGGCACATGCCGCAAAATCTGCTTTGTCAGGTACCCAAGTTTTGGCGTGCCCGGCAGATCGGCGCCGTAGCTCGTCATGTCGACGCCGGTCAGCACGATCTCGGCATGGCCGCGCTCGACCAGGGTGCGGACCTGATCGACCACGGCCCCCATCGGCACCGAGCGCGAATTGCCACGGCCATAGGGGATGATGCAGAAGGTGCAGCGATGGTCGCAGCCGTTCTGCACCTGCACGAACACCCGCGGCAGGCCGCTCTGAAAACCTTCCAGCGAGATGCGGCGCCATCTCGGTGACCGCCATGATATCGGCGACCGCGATCTTCTCGCTCGTCTCGACGCCAAAACCGGACTCGAACGCGGCACGCGCACTGCGCCAGGCTTCGCTCCGCATCTTCTCGTCATTGCCGACGACGCGGTCGACTTCGATCATGTCCGCGAACATCTGGGCTTGCGTCTGCGCCGCGCAACCGGTGACGACGATGCGCGCATCAGGCCGCTCGCGCTTCAATCGCCGGATCGATTGCCGCGCCTGCGCCACGGCCTCGTTGGTGACCGCACAGCTGTTGATGACGATGGTGTCGGAAAGGCCGGCATTCTCCGCCTCGCGCCGGATCACCTCGGATTCAAAAGCGTTGAGGCGGCAGCCGAAGGTAAGGACGTCGACGCTCATGGCGACGCTGGCGAACAGCGCCGGATCGAAACGGCCTTCATATTCGAACGTGGCGGTGCCGGTCATCAGCACATGGTCGTCGCGCTCGCGCCATTCGATCGAGAGCTTGCCGCCGGGTAACGACATTTCGACAATGCGGTCGGTGCGCTTCAGCCGCGCCGCCGCGACCGCGGTCGCACACGCCGCCGAGCCGCAGGCCCGGGTCAGGCCGGCGCCGCGTTCCCAGGTGCGCATCGTGATGTGATCGCGATCGACGATATGGGCGAGCGTGATGTTGGCGCGATCCGGGAAGATCGGGTGATTTTCCAGGAGCGGCCCGAAGCGTTCGAGGTCATAGGCGTCGACATCGTCGACCCAGAAGATCGCGTGCGGATTGCCCATGTTGACCACCGACGGCGAGTGCAGGATCGGCGCATCGATCGGCCCGACCTGGAGTTCGATGTAACGCGTGTCGCGAAATTCTTCCGCCAGCGGAATTTCCTTCCAGCCGAACTTTGGTGCGCCCATATCGACGGTGTAGAGATCGGGCTGCGGCCCCTGCCAGCAATTCAGCAAGCCGGCCCGGGTCTCGAAGGTGACGGCGGTCTGGCCGGTCTTCTCGAACAATCGACGCACCACGCAGCGCATGCCGTTGCCGCAGGCACCGGCATCCGAACCGTCGCTGTTGTAGATGCGGATGAAGGCCTCGGTGCCCTCGAGCCGCGGCGGCTGCAATACCATCAGCTGGTCAAAAGGAACCCCTTGCGGCGAGGCCACGGCGCGCGCTTCTTCCGCAGTCACCGCGGCCGGCCGGTCGCGCAAATCGACCACGACGATCTCGTTGCCGATACCGTTCATTTTGGCGAAGGCGTGATTGGCGAGCGCGCTCATGGAATTTCCCAAATTCTGCCTGTCTTATATGGCCAATAATGGCCGATTGCCTAGTGCGCAGGGGTGCATGACGCATCTGTCATGGGACGAAGGCGGACCTTGCGTGTTAGGGATAGCGGCGCTTTGGCGGCGCGTCCGGGACATGCCGCGACCGCCTGGGGATGGATGGAGAATGGCTAAAATGAACCCTATCAGCACTTTCCGCTCGGCCATGGTCGCGCTGGTCCCGATGATTATTTTCGCCTCGGGTGGCGCCACGCTGGCGCAATCGCCCCAGCCTTCGGCCTCGCCGTCCGCAAGCCCCTCCGCCGCACCCGCGGCTACGGCTTCTCCTGCCGCCTCCGCCAGCCCCGCGCCGGCCGCAACGGCTTCGCCCGCGGCCTCGGCCAGCCCGGCGCCAGCGGCAACGCCCGCGCCGGCTGCTTCCGCGACACCGGCGGCCTCGCCGACGCCGGTCGCGAGCCCGTCGGCCGCGCCTTCACCGCCCGCCGCCACGGTTCAGACCGCCGATCCCTTCGGTGAAGCGTTCACGCTGGAGCCCAAAAAGGTGGTGGTCATGAAAGGCACCGCGAATTGGGATGGGGCGTTCGACACCCTGATCGATTCGTTCAAGGCGCTGACCGCGCTGCTCGACAAGCAGGGCATCAAGGCGACGGGCAATTCGATGATCGTCTACACTTCGACCGACGATACCGGTTTTACGTTTCTCGCCGAAATTCCGGTCGAGCAGGACCCGAAGAACCTGACCAAGGACATGAGCATCGGCAAATCGCCCGACGGCAAGGCGCTGAAATTCGTCCATCGCGGCTCCTACGACAACATGGACAACACCTATGAGGCGATCACCAATCACCTCGACGACAAGAAGCTCGAAGCCAAAGACACTTTTATCGAGGAATATATCACCGATCCCCTGAAGACGGCCGAGGACAAGCTGGTGATCAACGTCTATGTGCCGCTGAAGTGAGCTGCATGAAGCATTCGCTCGCACTCGTCGTCGCGACCGCCGCGCTGTTGACGACGCCGGCACGGGCGCAGACGCCGCCGCCGGCGATCTCTGTCACGGGCGAGGCCACCGTATCGGTCGCGCCGGACCAGGCGCAGATCGACGGAGGCGTCGCGACCGATGCCAAGACCGCGCGCGAGGCGTCGGACGCCAACAATGCCGCGATGGGCAAGGTGCTGCTGGCGCTGAAGGGCGCAGGCATCGACGAAAAGGACTTTCAGACCTCGCGGCTGTCGCTACAGCCGCAATACGCGACGTCGTCCAAAGCCGCGGAGCGGCCAAGCGTCGTCGGCTATCGCGCCACCAACCGCGTGACGATCCGCGTCCGCGACGTCAGCAAGGTCGCCGGCATGATCGACGTGCTGGTCGGGGCGGGCGCCAACGACATCGGCGGCATCAATTTTGTGGTTTCGCAGGCGTCAAAACTGCTCGACGACGCGCGCGAGCAGGCGATCGCTGACGCGCGCCGCAAGGCGCAGATCTACGCCAAAGCCGCCGGCGTCACGCTCGGCGAGCCGCTCTCGATATCCGAGGAAGGCTCGGCCACGCCGGTATTTCGCAGCAAAGTCGCGGGCGGCATGACCGCGTCAGCCGCACCGGTGGCGCAGGGCGAAGAGACGCTGTCGGTGACGGTGAATGTTTCCTGGGCGATCAAGCCCAAAGAATAAATTTCCAACGTCGTCCCGGCAAACGCCGGGACCCATAGCCACCGGCAGAAATTGTTTGGCTGGCTGGTTATTATCTTTCTTTGTCGACAATACCGGCCGCGGCGTATGGGTCCCGCGATGCGCAATTGCGCATCTGAGATCGCGCTTCGCATGTCCGGGACGACGGATAGATTTGTTCATCGCTCGCGCAGAACATCCTGCTGATAGCGCAATAGCGGCGAGAGCAGATAGCTCAGCACGGTGCGCGAGCCCGTCTTGATTTCGACCGTGACAGCCATGCCCGGCGACAGGTCTACCATCCGGTCCTCGACCTGCATTTTGGTGCGGTCGAGTGAAATCCGCGCGCTGTAGTTCAACTCCTGGCCCTTCGGTTCGCTCGAATTCGTTCTGCGCGCCGAGCCGGCGATCTCCGGAGCGATCCTGCGGCTGGTCGCGGATGATGGCGTCCTGCGAGACGTTCAGCACCTCGCCGTGCAGCAGGCCGTAGCGGGTGAAGTTGAAGGTATCGATCTTGATCTCGGCCTGCTGTCCGGTGTGGACAAAACCGATGTCGCGGTTGGAGACCATGGCTTCGATTTCCAGCCGGCTGTCACTCGGGACGACCACCAGCAGCGCCTGCGCCGGCGTGACGACGCCGCCGACGGTGTGGATCGCGAGCTGCTGCACCACGCCGTCGACCGGGGCGGTTAGTCGCTGCAAAGTGGTCTTGCGCTCGGCCTTGATCAAATCCTGCGCCAGCCCGCTCACCTTCTGCTCGGCTTTTGTCAGCTCGTCCGACAGGGACTTTCTGTATTCGGCGACCGCCTGACCGCGGGTCTCGCGGATCGCCGCTACTGCGGCTTCCGCTTCGCGCAGATGGCTTTTCTGGACGCTGAGTTCCTCCTGGTGTTCGACCAGCATTTGCAGGATCTCGAAGTAGGCGACTTTTGAGCTCAGCTCCCGCTCCATCAGCGTTCGGCGAATATCCACGCGCTGCTGGACCACGGGAATCATGGCCTCGAGCTTGTGAATGGTGGCGCCGGTCGTGGCCTGTTCGGCTTCCTTTTGCGCCTGCTGTCGCGTCAGCGACGCGATCTTGGCGCGATGCTCGGTGACCTGGTTCTGCAACAGCTGTCGCTGGGTGCTGACCAAAATCGGATCCGCACCCGCGGGTGCGACGAAGTCGGCCGCGCGATCATCGCCGGCCATCAACGCCGCACGCAGCCGCGCGACGTTGAGCCGTTCGGCCAAGAGATCGTTCTGGAGATGGTCGCGTTCGGCGGCATTTACGGTGGGATCGAGCTCGACCAGCACGTCACCTGCCCTGACCGCCTGCCCGTCCTGCACCCGGATCGCGCGCACCACGCCGGTCTCGAACGGCTGGATGATTTTTGTGCGCCCGCTCGGCATGATCTTTCCCGTGGCCGACGCCACAATGTCGATGGTGCCCCACCATGACCAGAGCAACGCCGCACAGAACAGCACGGCGATGGTGGCCACGATCATGCGCCCGGTCGGCGATGGCGGCGTTTCGACGATTTCGAGTGCCGCCGGCAGGAAGGCGAGCTCTTCGCGCCGGCTCTCGACCCGCCGGAACGGAACGACTATTTCTGACCGCTTGACGGGAAGCGCGTTGCTAGACGACTTCATAGATTCCTCCCTGCAACCGGTGCAGCGCCGCATAGCGGCCGCCGGTCTTGATCAGCGTGTCGTGGGTGCCGTCCTCGACCAGGCGGCCGTGGTCGAGCGTGACGATCCGGTCCGCCGCGCGCACGGTCGAGAGCCGGTGCGCGATGATCAGCACTGTGCGCCCTTTGGCGATCTCTTTCATGTTCTGCTGGATGATGCGCTCGCTCTCGTAATCGAGCGCGCTGGTGGCCTCGTCGAAAATCAGAATCCGCGGGTCCGAGATCAGCGCGCGGGCAATCGCGATGCGCTGACGCTGGCCGCCGGACAAGGTCGAACCGCGCTCGCCGACAATGGTGTCGTAGCCTTCCTCCAGTTCGAGGATGAAGTCATGCGCGCCGGCGAGCTTCGCCGCCGCGATCACCCGCTCCATCGACATCGCCGGATCGGATAGCGCGATATTTTCGCGCACCGAGCGATTGAACAGCACGTTCTCCTGCAAAACGATTCCGATCTGGCGGCGCAGCCAGGCAGGATCGGCCATGGAAAGATCCATGCCGTCGATCATCACCCGCCCGCTTTCGGGCACGTAGAGCCGCTGCACCAGCTTTGCAAAAGTGCTCTTGCCCGACCCTGACGGTCCGACGATGCCAACCATCTGGCCTGCCGGCACGTCGAACGAGACATCGTGCAGCACTTCGCGTCCGTTGACGCGATAGCGGAACGTGACGTGGTCGAAGCTGATATTGCCGCGGATCGAAGGCAGCCGCGCCCGCGCCGGCGCGTAGGTCGGCTCGGCCGTGGTATTGAGGATGTCGCCCAATCGCTGCACCGACAGCCGCGCCTGGTGAAAGTCCTGCCAGACCTGCGCCAGCCGCAGCACCGGCGCGCTGACGCGGCCGGCCAGGATGTTGAAGGCGATGAGTTCGCCGACCGACAACGCACCGTCGATCACCTGCCGCGCACCGAAATAGAGAATGGCCGCGGTGACGACCTTGCTGATGAACTGCACCATCTGGCTTGCGGTGTTGCCGAGGCTAAGCACCCGGAAGCTGGCGCTGACATAGCCCGCGAGCTGCTCCTCCCAGCGGCGCTGCATTTGCGGCTCGACCGCCATCGCCTTCAGCGTCTCGATGCCGGTGACGCTCTCGACCAGAAAGGCCTGGTTCTCGGCGCCGCGCCGAAATTTTTCGTCGAGCCGGCTGCGGAACAGCGGCGTCATGACCGCTGAGAGCACGATGTAGAACGGGAACGAGCCGAGCACGATCCAGGTCAGCAGCGGCGAGTAGGCGAACATGACCGCCAGGAAAACGAAGGTGAACAGCAGGTCGATCGCCAGTGTCAGCGCTGAACTGGTGAGGAAGTTGCGAATGTTTTCGAGTTCACGCACCCGCGCCACGGAATCGCCGACCCGCCGCGCCTGGAAATAGGCCATCGGCAATGCCAGCAGATGGTTGAACAGCCGCGCGCCGAGTTCGACGTCGATGCGGTTGGTGGTGTGCGAGAACAAATAGGTGCGCAGGATGCCCATGATGGTCTCGAACATCGAGATCGCAACCAGTCCGATCACGAGCACGTCGAGCGTGCTGAGCGAGCGATGCACCAGCACCTTGTCGATGACGACCTGGAAGAACAGCGGCGAGACCAGCCCGAACAATTGCAGGAAGAACGACGCCAGCAAGACCTCGCCGAGCAGGCGCCGGTATTTGTTGATCGCGCCGAGGAACCAGCTGATGTCGAAGCGGCGGCCGACGTCAGACAATCCGGCGCGGCGCGTCATCAGGATCAATCCGCCGTCCCAGATCGCCAGCAGTTCGTCGCGCGACATCAGCACGGGACGGGAATCGTCTGGCGACTGCACCAGCACTTCAGTCTCGCTGGCCTTGGCAACCACCATGAAACGGCCGTCGCGCAGGCTTGCAATCGCCGGTAACGGCATTTTGGCAAGCCGCGACCACTTGGTGCTGCAGGCCCGCGCCTTCAATCCGAAGTCTTTGGCGCACCGGAGAATCTCCGATGCGCCGATCTTGTGGGTGCCCAACCGGTGGCGGATCTGCTCGCGATCCGCCGCCACACCCTGGAAATGCAGTAACGTCACGAGGGCCTCTAGTCCCGAGGAGGTGTCGTTGCTGTCGGTCGCCGTGCTCATCTGCATTCTCCGGGGTGCGGCTTTGGGTTCACGCGTGCGGCGTCGCCAGCAATGGCGATTGAGCAGCATGCGGGTCCGCCATCGGGATCGCACCGTGACCTTCGCCGTCTGCGACGAAGCTCGATGCCATGGCCTGCCCGAGCAAAGCAGCACTCTGCGCAGGCCGGATGGTTCCGGGGATCACGACGTTGGCGCCAGGCCCGCCGTCGAGAATGTTCTGCACGGAGCCACCGATCAGGATGTCATCGCCGTTACCGCCATTCAGGATATGAATGCCGACACCGCCGAGCAGGATGTCGTCGCCGTCGCCGCCATTGGCGGTGAGCAGGATGCCATTCCCGAGTCCCGTCGCCTCGATGACGTCGTCACCGCCGAGGCCATTGATCACGATGCGATCATTCGGATCAAAATTCTTGATCGTCACGGTCTCACTGAGACCCGTCACCGTCACGACGCCGTTGTTGCTGGAGATGTGGATCACATCATCGCCATTGGTCGCGTTGAGCACGACTGTGTCCGCCGCGCCGTCATTGCCGCCCAGGTCGAGATTGACCTGGCTGACATCGGTCCCGGTCAGATCGTTGACCGTGATGGTGTCGGCTCCGCCGAGCGCGTTGAACTGGATGTTCTCGACATCGTTGAGGTCCATGGTGATGGCGGCGACATCGCGCGTGAACCGCACCCGGCCGCCATTGGCCGAGATGTCGATCCTCTCGTTGATATTGGCACCATTGAACAACAGCGTGTCGCTGCCGCCCTGACCTTCGACGGTGTCGCTGCCATCGCCCGGATTCCAGACGAAGGTGTCGTTGCCGGCCCCGAGCAACGCCGTGTCGTTGCCGCGACCGCCATTGACGAGGTCGTCGCCCTGACTACCAACGATGAAGTCATCGCCGTCGCCGCCGTTGAGCGTGAGCTTGACCTGGCCTGCCGTGATCGACGACGCGTCGATGGTGTCGGCGCCGCCAAGACCGTTGATCACGAGCGTGTCGTTGGCCTCGAAGTTCGCGATCGTCACCTGCTCTGCGAGACCCTTGACCAGCAGCGATGTGCCGCTCTTGACGACGCTGATGGCGTCGTCGCCCTGGGTGCCGTTGACGGTCACCATATCCGCGGCTCCGTCACCGCCGCCGCCCAGGCATGGCGCCGAGGTCGATCGCCACCTGGGTGACGCCGGTGCCGGTCAGATCGTTGACCGTGATGTTGTCGGCACCGCCCACAGCGTTGAGCTGGATCTTCTCGACGCCGTTGAGGTCCATCACGATGGCGCCAACGTCGCGGGCGAGCCGGACACGGCCACCATTGGCCGAGATGTCCATGTTCTCGTTGGCGTTGGAGCCGTTGAACACCAGCGTATCAGTGCCGGCGCCGCCTTCGACGACGTCGCTGCCGTCGCCCGGGTTCCAGACGAAGGTATCGTTGCCGTCGCCGAGATCGGCGACGTCATTGCCCTGGCCGCCGGTCACCATATCGTTGCCGGTGCCGCCGATCAGGGTGTCGGCGCCCTGGCTTCCGGTGATGGTGTCATTGCCCGCACCGCCATCGATGACGAGCTTGATGGTCGCCGCAGGCAAGGTCTGGGCATTGATGACGTCGTTGCCGCTGCCGGCATTGACCGTGAGCACATCATTGGCGCCTTCCGCGCCCGTGATGGAAACCTGCGCCGCCAATCCGGTGACCGTCACCGAACTGCCGGCACCGACCACCTGAATCTGGTCGTTACCGCCGGTGCCGTTGACCGTCACGTTGTCGGCCGACCCGTCGCCGACGCCGCTGCCGGGCGTCGCGCTGAGGTCGAGATTGACCTGCGTGATGCCGGTTTTGGAGAGGTCACCGACCGTGATGGTGTCGGCACCGCCGAGGGCGGTGAAGTTGACGCGCTCGACGCTGTTGATGTCCATCGTGATGTTGGCGACGTCGCGCGTGAACCGTGCGCGGGTGCCATTGGCCGAGATGTCAATCTTCTCGTTGATGTTGGCGCCGTTGAACACAAGCGCGTCGGTGCCGTCCTGGCCTTCGATGATGTCGCTGCCATCGCCCGGATTCCAGACGAAGGTGTCGTCGCCGGCGCCGCCGAACAGATTGTCATTGCCGCGGCCGCCGGTGATGACGTCATTGCCATCGCCACCGAGCAGCGCGTCGGCACCGTCACCACCGGTGATGGTGTCGTTGCCCGTGCCGCCGTCCACCGTGACACTGATGAGGCTGGCGAGACCGTTGCCGGCGGTGAAGGTGTCGTCGCCGCCGTTCATGTTGAGCACGAAATTCTCGGTGGTGCCGATATCGAGCGAGAACGGCGCCGGGTTGACGCGATCGAAGCGCACGCGCGTGCCGTTGGCGGTGAGCGTGAACTGCTCGGCGCCGTTGCCGCCGTTGACTTCGGCGGTGTCGTTGCCATCACCACCTTCCATCAGGTCGGTGCCCTCGCCCGGGTTCCAGATCATGCGGTCGTTGCCGGCCTGGCCGAACATCTGGTCGTCACCGACACCGCCGGTGAGCGTATCGTCGCCGTCGCCGCCGAACAGGAAGTCGTTGCCACCCTTGCCGAGCAGGACGTCGTTACCGGCCTGACCGAACAGCATGTCGTTGCCCGATCCGCCGGTAAGGATGTCGTTGCCATCGCCGCCGAACAGGTTCGCGGCAGGTAGCGCGCCATTGGTTTCGTCCAGAGCAATCGTATCGTTGCCGCCCTGGCCAAACGCCTGAATCAAGTTCGTGTTGGCGACGGTTGGATTACCCTGTGTTGCGATAGCGCCGTTGTTGACCAGAATACGACCGGCCGCATCGCGGCTAAAGGTTAGGTTGTTGTTGGCATTGTCGGCGGACACCGAGAGGACCGCACCGGGTGCGGGCGCGCCGCCGGGGATCAGGACGTTGTTGCCGGTTCCGCCGTCGAGCACGGTGCCTGCGGAGCCGCCGAGCAGGATGTCGTCGCCGGCGTCGCCATGCAGGCTGGTGACACCTTGACCGCCGATCAGGATGTCCGCGCCGTCGCCGCCATTGGCGACGAGTTGGATGCCGGCCGCAAGTCCCGACGCGTCGATGACGTCGTCACCGCCGAGACCGTTGATCACGATGCGATCATTGGCGTCGAAGTTCGAGATCGTCACGGTCTCTGAGAGACCCGTCACCGTGATCACGCCGTTGTTGCTGGAGATCCTGATGACGTCATTGCCACTGGTCGCGTTGAGGGTCACCGTATCCGCCACACCGTCATTGCCACCCAGGTCGAGATTGACCTGCTTGACGTCGGTCCCGGTCAGATCGTTGACCGTGATGGCATCGGCACCACCCAGCGCGTTGAACTGGATGTTCTCGACATCGTTGAGGTCCATGGTGATGGCGGCGACATCGCGCGTGAACCGCACCCGGCCGCCATTGGCCGAGATGTTGATGTTCTCGTTGATGTTGGCGCCATTGAACAACATCGTGTCGCTGCCGGACTGGCCCTCGATGGTGTCGCTGCCATCGCCCGGATTCCAGACGAAGGTATCGTTGCCGCCACCGCCAAGCAGGGTGTCGTTACCGCGGCCGCCATTGATGAGATCATCGCCCTGGCTGCCCTTGATAACGTCATCGCCGTCGCCGCCGTTGAGCGTGAGCTTGACCTGACCGGCCTGTATCGACGAGGCGTCGATGGTGTCGGTGCCGCCGAGGCCGTTGATCACGGGCGTATCGTTCGCCTCGAAGTTCGCGATCGTCACCTGCTCTGCCAGACCCTTGACCAGCCAGCGAGCTGCCGCTCTTGACGACGCTGATGGCGTCGTTGCCCTGGGTACCGTTGACGGTCACGGTATCCGCCGCGCCGTCACCGCCGCCGCCAGTGGCGCCGAGGTCGATCGCCACCTGGGTGACGCCGGTGCCGGTCAGATCATTGACCGTGATGTTGTCGGTACCACCCACCGCGTTGAGCTGGATCTTCTCGACGCTGTTGAGGTCCATTACGATGGCGCCAACGTCGCGGGCGAGCCGGACGCGGCCGCCATTGGCCGAGATATCCATATTCTCGTTGGCGTTGGAGCCGTTGAACACCAGCGTATCGGTGCCGGCACCGCCTTCGACGATATCGCTGCCGTCGCCGGGGTTCCAGACGAAGGTGTCGTTGCCGTCGCCGAGGTCGGCGAAGTCGCTGCCCTGGCCACCGATCACCATATCGTTGCCGGTGCCGCCGATCAGGGTGTCGGCGCCTTGGCTTCCCGTGATGGTGTCATTGCCCGCACCGCCATCGATGACGAGCTTGATGGTCGCCGCAGGCAAAGTCTGGGCATTGATGACGTCGTTGCCGGCGCCGGCATTGATCGTGAGCACATCGTTGGCGCCTTCTGCGCCGATGATATTGACCTGCGCCGCCAATCCGAGAACCGAGACCGAAGCGCCGGCTCCGATCACCTGAATCTGGTCGTTGCCGCCGGTGCCGTTGACCGTCACATGATCGGCCGAACCGTCGCCGGTTCCGCTGCCTGGCGTCGCGCTGAGGTCGAGATTGACCTGCGTGATGCCGGTTTTGGAGAGGTCACCGACCGTGATGGTGTCGGCACCGCCGAGGGCGGTGAAGTTGACGCGCTCGACGCTGTTGATGTCCATCGTGATGTTGGCGACGTCGCGCGTGAACCGTGCGCGGGTGCCATTGGCCGAGATGTCGATGTTCTCGTTGATGTTGGCGCCGTTGAACAGCAAGCGTGTCGGTGCCGTCCTGGCCTTCGACGGTGTCGCTGCCATCGCCCGGATTCCAGACGAAGGTGTCGTCGCCGGCGCCGCCGAGCAGATTGTCATTGCCGCGGCCGCCGGTGATGACGTCATTGCCATCGCCACCGAGCAGCGGGTCGGCACCGTCGCCACCGGTGATGGTGTCGTTGCCCGTGCCGCCGTCCACCGTGAGGCTGATGAGGCTGGCGAGACCGTTGCCGGCGGTGAAGGTGTCGTCGCCACCGTTCATGTTGACCACGATGTTCTCGGTGGTGCCGATATCGAGAGAGAACGGCGCGGGGTTGACGCGATCGAAGCGCACGCGGGTGCCGTTGGCGGTGAGCGTGAACTGCTCGGCGCCGTTACCGCCATTGACTTCGGCGGTATCGATGCCGTCGCCGCCTTCCATGAGATCGCTGTCGTCGCCGGGATTCCAGATCATGCGGTCGTTGCCGGCCTGGCCGAACATCTGATCGTCGCCATCGCCACCCGTCAGCGTGTCGTTGCCGTCGCCGCCGAACAGCAAATCGTTGCCGCCTTTGCCGAGCAAAGTGTCGTTGCCGGCCTGACCGAACAGCATGTCGTTGCCCGAGCCGCCGGTGAGAATGTCGTTGCCGTTGCCGCCGAACAAATTCGCGGCGGGCATCGCGCCATTGGTTTCGTTTACTGTGATGGTGTCGTTGCCGCTCTGGCCGAACACCTGGATCAAGCTGGTGTTGGCGACGGTGGCAGTACCGCCCTGGATCGGGACCGCGCCGCCGTTGACGAGAATTCTACCGGCCGCATCGCGGCTCGTGACAATGCTGTTGTCGAGGGCGTCACCGAACTCGGTCAGGATACCGTTGGAAAAAGACGACGTGATAGCCATGCTGAAACATCCTTTATAAATCCACCCCCTATCCTCGTGTTTAGCGGCAACGCCCTTGACAGGCTTGAACCCGCGCTTCAGACGATCTTGAATTCCGCTTCAGATTTCCTGATTGTTTCCCCGAATGTGAGATATGGTTCACAAACCGGTGACATCGCCGACCGAGGCACGCCGTGCAGTTTCATTTTTCCGACTACGTTCTTGATGCAAGCCGGCGCGAATTGCGTTGCGGCGAACAGTCGATCGAGGTCGAGCCGCAAGTTCTCGATCTTTTGATCTATCTGTTACGGAATAATGATCGCGTCATCACCAAGGACGATCTCATCGCCTCGGTCTGGGGCGGACGCAACGTGTCGGACACGACGCTGACGAGCCGCATCTACGCGGCGCGAAGGGCGATCGGCGACAGCGGCCGCAATCAGACGCTGATCCGCACCATCGCGCGCAAGGGCCTGCGTTTCATCGGCGACGTGCGCATCGAGGCGGATGATGAAGCAGCGCCGTCGGGCGAGAAACCATCAAGCGAAACATCTCAGCTTGCACAACCGGCACCGGCATTGCCCGACCGGCCCGCCATCGCGGTGCTGCCGTTCAGCAACATGAGCGACGATCCCGAGCAGGATTATTTTTCCGACGGCATCAGCGAAGACATCATCACCGCGCTGTCGAAGCTGCGCTGGTTCTTCGTCATCGCGCGCAACTCTTCCTTCGTCTACAAGGGCAAGTCGGTTCCCATCAAGCAGGTCGGCGAGGATCTTGGCGTCGGTTACGTCCTCGAGGGCAGCGTGCGAAAGAGCGGCGGCCGCCTGCGCATCACCGCGCAGCTCAACGACGTCGCCAGCGGCAGCCACGTCTGGGCGGAACGCTACGACCGCGATGTCGCCGACGTCTTCGCCGTGCAGGACGAGATCACCGAAGCCATCGTCGCGGCGATCGAGCCGCAGCTTTACACGGCGGAGAACATCCGGATCCGGCGCAAAGCTCCCGCTAGTCTCGACGCCTGGGACCTTGTGATGCAGGCGCTGTCCTATTACTGGCGCGTGACGCGGCAGGATCACGCGATCGCGCAGGATCTCCTGCAAAAGGCGATTGCGATCGAGCCGAATTACGGCCAGGCGCTCGGCGTGCTCGCCGCCAGCTATACGTTCGGCGCTCATATGGGCTGGGTGGATCTGGAAACCGTGCTGCCGATGGCCGAACGTACGGCGCTGGCCGCGATCCGGGCCGACAGCGAGGACGCCTGGGCGCATCATGCGCTCGGTTCGTTTTATCTCATCACAAGACGCTTCGACGATTCGCTGGCCGAACTCGAACTGGCGCTGCGCCTCAATCCGAATTTCTCGCAGGTGCAGAATTATTATGCCGCGGCATTGGGGTTTTGCGGCCGATGGGAAGAAGCCGTCGCGGCGGCCGAGCGCGCGATCCGCTTAAGTCCGCGCGACCAGTTTCTGGCGCTCTTCTATGGCTCGGCCTGTCTCGCCCAATATATCGGCCGCAATTACGAGGAGGCGCTGCGGCAGGCGCGTATTGCAACCCGGCTTCGTGGAGATTATGCCGCCGCGCATCGCGTGCTGACCGCCGCCGCCGGCATGCTGGGTGATCCCGAAGCATCGGCCACCGCACTTGGGGATCTCCGCCGCGCCCAGCCCAATGCTTCACTGGCCTGGGTTGAAGGTCGCGTGCCGTTCCGGCATGCCGCCGACCTCGAGCACTATCTCGAAGGTTTGCGCCGCGCCGGTCTGGATTAATCCTAGATCTCGAAGATTTGCCCGGGCTTCAGCGCCGCAAACCGTTCGCGCGGAATCTTCGCTTCATCCAGCGCCTCGCCGAGCGCGATCACCGGCGCGTCGATGGCTTCGTCGGTGAGCTGGAAGGTGCCGTGATGATGCGCCAGTGCTGACTGCGCGCCGCAATCGGCCAGCGCCTTGACGGCGTCTGATGGGTTCATGTGCTGGTCGCGCATGAACCAACGCGGCTCATAGGCGCCGATCGGCAGGATAGCCAGTCGCATCGGGCCATGCGCTTCGGCGACGCGCCGAAAATGCCGGCCGTCGCCATAGCCGGAATCGCAGACGATGTAGAGTTTGCCGGCCGGCGTCTCCAGCACAAAACTCGCCCACAGCGCCTTGTTGCGGTCGAACACGCCGCGCGCCGACCAATGCCGGGTCGGCACCAGCGTCACGGCGACGCCGTTGCCGAGCTCGACGCGATCCTTCCAGTCGAACCCCTCGGCTTTGATCGCCGAATCCGAGTCGCGCATGGTGACGTCGTTGCCGAGCGGCGTGATCACGCGCGGCGAATATTTTGCCGCCAGCTTTGACAGCGTCGCCAGATCGAGGTGATCGTAATGGCCGTGCGACACCAGCACGGTGTCGATCTTCGGCAGCGCGTCGAACGCAATACCGGGATCGTTGTGCCGCTTCGGCCCGGCAAAGCTGAACGGCGAGGCGCGCATCGACCACACCGGATCGACCAGGATGTTGAGGCCCGCGGTCTGGATCAGCCAGCTCGCATGGCCGACAAACGACAGCCGGACCTTGGCGCCGGTCACGCTCGGCGGCGGCGTGTCGGCATGCGGGCTCGGCGCCCAGTCCGGCCAGGTCGCGCGGTCCCTGCCGCCACCAAGCTGCCAGCGCAGCACCTCGCCCAGGGATTTCGGCGGCGAACCATCGGGATCGAAGAAGGTCAGGCCGTCGAAATGATCGGAGGCGGGGCCGTCATAGGTTTTCATGCGGGACATCCAGATCGACGGCGCGCCCGCGGCCAGGCCGAGGCCGGCAAGTATTGTAAGAACGCGGCGGCGGGTGACGGGCACAGGCGGGATCACAGAGGGAGGGCGAAAGGCATCCGGCGATATATGGCGTGCGTGGGCCGGGGATGGAACTGTGGCAGGTCTGACTTTGTCGCGATTGACCCTCGAAATTTACCGTCCTCTTGAAACATGAATATTATCAATTAGTTAAGTCCAAACCGCGGGGCCCGGACAGCCCCCTGTTCCTTGACTTTCAGGGCCCACGGGGGTTTAACCCCGGCACTTCTCGGAAAGACGTTCTTTTCGACCCGCCGCCCGGCCCTTGAGACCGGAGGCCAACGCCCGACAGCGCGATGCGCCCTCGGGCGCACTCGTGTTTGGAAGACCCTCATCCTGAGGAGCCGCGTAGCGGCGTCTCGAAGGATGAGGCCTCGGTACTTGGCCCACCCTTCGAGACGTAGGCTTCGCCTGCTCCTCAGGGTGAGGGCAGAAGCAGGAAAACGGCATTGTTCGACAATCTGTCGGAAAAGCTTGGTGGGATACTCGATCGGCTGACGGGGCGCGGGTCGCTGTCCGAAGCCGATGTCGATGCCGCGATGCGCGAGGTGCGCCGCGCGCTGCTCGAGGCTGACGTCTCGCTCGAGGTCGTACGCAGCTTCATCGACCGCGTCCGCGAGCAGGCCATCGGCGCCACCGTCGTCAAGTCGGTCACGCCAGGCCAGATGGTGGTCAAGATCGTCCATGACGAGCTGGTCGCCACGCTTGGCGATGACGGCCAGACCATCGATCTCAATGCGGTGCCGCCGGTCGCGATCATGATGGTCGGCCTGCAAGGCTCCGGCAAAACCACCACCACCGCAAAGCTCGCGCGCCGCATGGTCCAGCGCGACAAGCGCAAGGTGCTGATGGCCTCGCTCGACATCTACCGCCCGGCGGCGATGGAGCAACTGGCCGTGCTGGGGCGCGATCTCGATATTCCAACCCTGCCGATCGTGGCCGGCCAGAAGCCGGCGCAGATTGCAAAGCGCGCGCTCGAAGCCGGCAAGCTCGGCGGCTACGACGTGGTGCTGCTCGACACCGCCGGCCGCACCACGCTCGACGAAGAGATGATGTCGGAAGCCGCGGAAATCAAAGCCGCCGCCAATCCGCATGAAGTGCTGCTGGTCGCGGATTCCTTGACCGGCCAGGACGCGGTCAACCTCGCACGCGCTTTCGACGCGCGCGTTGGCCTCACCGGCATCGTGCTCACTCGAGTGGACGGCGACGGCCGTGGCGGTGCTGCGCTGTCGATGCGCGCGGTCACGGGAAAACCGATCAAGCTGATCGGCACCGGCGAAAAGACCGACGCGCTGGAAGATTTTCACCCCAGCCGTATCGCCGGCCGCATTCTCGGCATGGGCGACGTGGTGTCGCTGGTCGAAAAAGCCGCCGCCAATATCGATGCCGAAAAGGCCGCGCGCGTTGCCGAGAAGATGCGCAAGGGCCAGTTCGACCTCGCCGACATGCGCGAGCAGTTGATGCAGATGGCCAATATGGGCGGCATCAGCGGGCTGATGGGCATGATGCCCGGCATCGCCAAGATGAAGAACCAGATCGCCAACGCGGGCATCGACGACAGGATCATCAAGCGCCAGGTCGCGGTGATCGACTCGATGACGCGGCAGGAGCGCAAGAGCCCCGATCTTCTCAAGGCCAGCCGCAAGAAGCGCATCGCGCGGGTGCGGGCGTGAAGGTCGAGGAAGTCAACAAGCTGCTCAAGATGCACCGGAACATGGCCGACATGATGAAGGCCATGGGTTCGGGCAAACGCGGTCCCTTGGCCGGCATCGCGCAGGCGATGGGCTTTGGCGGCGGCATGAAACCGCCATCGGCTGAAGAGATGAAGGCCATGGCGGAGAAGATGCAGGGCGGCGGCGGGGGCGGACTGCCCAATCTGCCAAAGGATCTTCCCGCAGGACTTCGGCAAGGCCTGCCGAATTTGCCGGGACTTACGGGCTTAAGCGGCAAGCCGACGCTGCCGGGTCTCGGCGGCTTCCCGGGGAAAAAGAAATGAAGACACCGTCATTGCGAGCGAAGCGAAGCAATCCATCGATCCACGAAAAGAAAGAATGGATTGCTTCGTCGCTACGCTCCTCGCAATGACGAATTAGACCAGCCAACAAACTTACAACCAAACCACCACTTACGGAGAATCAAATGTCAGTCGTTATCCGCCTCGCTCGCGCAGGCACCAAGAAACGTCCGGTCTATCACGTCGTCGTCGCCGATTCGCGCTTTCCCCGCGACGGCCGCTTCATCGAGCGTCTCGGTCATTTCAATCCGCTGCTGCCGAAGGACAACGAAGCGCGGCTGAAGCTCGACATGGACAAGGTCAAGGCCTGGCTCGCCAAGGGCGCGCAGCCGTCCGACCGCGTCACCCGTTTCCTCGACGCCGCCGGCGTCGTGAAGCGCACCGTGCGCAACAACCCGGAAAAGGCCGTGCCGCGCAAGGAGCGCAAGGCCGCCGCTGAAGCCGCCTCGAAGTCGTAAGGTTCTACGATGATCCGGGCCTCGTGCTTCGAGACGCACGGCTATCGCCGTGCTCCTCAGCATGAGGAACTATCCCCTCATCCTGAGGAGGCGCAAAGCGCCGTCTCGAAGGATGAGGCCTCCCGATGACGGCGCCAGCAATTTGTGTCGCCCGGATCGGCGCCGCGCATGGTGTGCGCGGCGCGGTGAAACTGTGGACGTTTACCGAAGACCCGCTGGCCGTGAAAGACTACGGCCCGCTGCTGACCAAAGACGGCGCGCGTCAGTTCGAAGTGGCGCATGTCCGTGAGGCCCGGGATCATCTGGTCGCAACGTTCAAGGGCGTCGCCTCTCGCGAAGACGCCGAACGCCTCAACGGCATCGAGCTCTACATCGCGCGCGAAAAACTGCCTGAGACCGACGACGACGAATATTACCACGCCGACCTGATCGGGCTTGCCGCGGTCAACACCGCGGATGAACCGCTCGGCCGCGTCGCCGCGATCCATAATTTCGGCGCCGGCGACATCATCGAAATCGCCCCGCCGCACGGCCCGACCCTGCTGCTGCCGTTCACCAACGCCGTGGTGCCGACCGTCGATCTCAAGGGCGGCCGCGTGGTGATCGAACTGCCGCAAGAAATCGAAGGCGACGACGTTCCAACGCTCACGTAACGGGTTTTGCAATGACCTGGCGCGCCACCATCCTCACGCTGTTTCCGGACATGTTTCCCGGGGCCGCTCGGCGTCAGCCTGGCGGGCAAGGCGCTGGCGTCCGGGCTGTGGACGCTGGAGGCGCGCGACATCAGGGATTCGGCGACCGACCGGCATCGCAGCGTTGACGATACGCCGGCCGGCGGCGGGCCGGGCATGGTGCTGCGCGCCGACGTGCTGGCCGCGGCGATCGACGCCGCCGATTTCGGACCCTGCCCGGCCGCGCCTCCTGATGAGCCCGCGGGGTCGGCCATTGACCCAGTCGCGGGTGGTGGAACTGGCCGCCGGTCCCGGTCCCCTGATTGTCTGTGGCCGGTTCGAGGGCATCGACGAGCGGGTCATTGCCGCCCGTGGGCTCGACGAGGTCTCGATCGGGGATTACGTACTCTCCGGGGGCGAAATCGCCGCCCTGGCGCTGATCGACGCCTGCGTCCGGCTGTTGCCGGGGGTAATGGGAAAACAGGCCTCCGGGGCCGACGAGAGCTTTTCCGAGGGACTACTGGAATACCCCCAATACACCCGCCCGCAGGAGTTCGAGGGCCGGCAAATCCCGGAAATCCTGATTTCCGGCGACCACGCCAAGGTGGCGGCGTGGCGCCGGGCCGAGGCGGAAGCCCTGACCCGGGCGCGGCGGCCGGATTTGTGGGCCCAAAAGAGCCCCCAAAGCGGCACAAAAAGCACGACAGACGGGTGACAAGCGCCCGCCTATGCCTTATACGGGCGCCAAATCCGCAAGTGACAGCAGGATAGATGGACGTTCGCGCAGCCCGCGCTGGACTGGCTGGGCGCGCCGCCCGATGGAGATTTCAATGAACATCATTCAAGAGCTCGAAAAAGAGCAGTTCGACAAGCTGGCCGCGACCAAGACAATCCCGGAGTTCGGACCCGGCGACACCGTGATCGTCAACGTCAAGGTGGTCGAAGGCGAGCGCACCCGCGTGCAGGCCTATGAAGGCGTTTGCATCGGCCGTTCCGGCGGCGGGCTCAACGAGAGCTTCACCGTTCGCAAGATCTCCTACGGCGAAGGCGTGGAACGCGTATTCCCCGTGATGTCGCCGATGATCAACTCGATCAAGGTGGTGCGCCGCGGCAAGGTGCGTCGCGCCAAGCTGTATTACCTGCGCCAGTTGCGCGGCAAGTCGGCCCGCATCGTCGAGAAGACCGAGCGCGCCGCCGCCGTCGGCGAGTAATTTCCCCATCAGGGGATGTGACCAAAAGCGCGGGGTTTTGCCCCGCGCTTTTTTGTTGGCCTTTCGTCAGTGCGAGCCAACGGGCCGCAATGACGGTGGATATAAACGCATATCGCGCTTGGATACCTCATGTGCTATGAGGCTAGAATGGTTCCAGATCAGACCAGCTTTGCTAGCCGGCGCGTCGCACCCATCGTGATCGACGATCGCTCTCGGCTGCCTGGCCGCTTCTTCGGACGCTTCGCGACCTCGGCGACTTCTGAGCTTAGCCGCGGCCTTTGAGCCGCGCCTGATGTCCCTTGCCTTGCGCGCGTAACCGCGCTGATCGCTCACACAGAATATTTTTGGAGCTGACGCTCATGACCAAACCAACCACGCTGTACGACAAAATCTGGAACGACCACCTGGTGCACGAAGCCGATGACGGCACCTGCCTGCTCTATATCGATCGTCACCTGGTGCACGAAGTCACCTCGCCGCAGGCGTTCGAAGGCCTGCGCTCGACGGGCCGAAAAGTTCGCGCGCCGGAGAAGACGCTGGCCGTGGTCGATCACAACATCCCGACCACCGACCGCTCAAAGCCCAATCCCGATCCGGAGAGCATCGAGCAGATGCGGGTGATGGCCGACAACGCCAAGGAATTCGGCATCGAATATTTCAACGAGCACGACAAGCGTCAGGGCATCGTGCACGTGATCGGCCCCGAGCAGGGCTTTACCCTGCCCGGCACCACCATCGTCTGCGGCGACAGCCACACTTCCACCCATGGCGCATTCGGCGCGCTGGCGCACGGCATCGGCACGTCCGAAGTCGAGCACGTGCTGGCGACGCAAACACTGATCCAGAAAAAAGCAAAAAACATGCGCGTGGTGGTCGACGGCAAATTGCCCGACGGCGTCACCGGCAAGGA
The DNA here is from genome assembly GCA_963802535.1 of uncultured Alphaproteobacteria bacterium. Lineage (GTDB taxonomy): Bacteria > Pseudomonadota > Alphaproteobacteria > Rhizobiales > Xanthobacteraceae > Bradyrhizobium. The sequence continues at coordinate 190,442 of CAWDJI010000011.1, forward strand.
TATCATCCTGGCCATCATCGGCGAGATCGGCACCGCCGGCGGCACCGGCTATGTGCTGGAATATGCCGGCGATGCGATCCGCGCGCTGTCGATGGAAGGCCGCATGACGGTCTGCAACATGTCGATCGAAGGCGGCGCCCGCGCCGGCCTGATCGCTCCGGACGAGAAGTCGTTCGCGTTCCTCAAGGGCCGCCCGAAATCGCCGAAGGGCGAGGCCTGGGATGCCGCGATGCGCTACTGGGACACGCTGCGCTCGGATTCCGGCGCGCATTTCGACCACGAAATTCGCCTCGATGCGGCAAAGCTGCCGCCGATCGTGACCTGGGGCACGTCGCCCGAGGACATCGTCTCGGTATCGGGGTTTGTGCCGGATCCCGACAAGATCGAAGATGAAGCCAAGCGGCTGTCAAAACATCGCGCGCTGAAATATATGGGCCTGACCGCGGGCACCAAGATCACCGACATCAAGCTCGACCGTGTCTTCATCGGCTCCTGCACCAACGGCCGTATCGAGGATCTGCGCGCGGCGGCGAAGGTCGCCGACGGCAAGACCGTCAATGGTCACGTCAACGCGATGATCGTGCCGGGCTCCGGCATCGTGAAGGAGCAGGCGGAAGCCGAAGGCCTCGACAAGATCTTCATCAAGGCCGGCTTCGAATGGCGCGAGCCGGGCTGCTCGATGTGTCTTGCCATGAACCCCGACAAGCTGTCGCCCGAAGAGCGCTGCGCCTCGACCTCGAACCGCAATTTCGAGGGCCGCCAGGGCTTCAAGGGCCGCACCCATCTCGTCTCGCCGGCCATGGCAGCGGCAGCAGCGATTGCCGGGCACTTTGTCGACATCCGGGATTGGAAATAGCGTTTTCGAGCGAAGTGGGTACCGGTTCGCGTAAAGAAAACGCGTCAAACCGAGAGAGTTAACCGTCCTTGCCTCAATAACGAGGCGTTATCGAAACGCCGCGTTAAGGCGCGGCGCGCAGACTGGCTCCTTGCGGGAATGAATGTTTCGCGAGGAGCCGGCGATGGCCGATAAGCCAGAATTTGTCGATTTAATCAGCAACGCGACGCGCCAGAACCGGCGCAACACCGCGCGCATCGTCGATCTCGATCCCGTCGCTTCCAAGAAGGCATCGCGGCTCGGTCACCGGTCCGAGCGGTTCGAGGTATGGCGGATGGAGACGTTCACGCCGTGGAAGATCAAACACTGGAAATTCAAGAATTGGGAATGAGGGCGCGTCAGGAATTCTGACGCGTGCATTTAACTCCCTCGTCATGCCCGGGCTTGTCCCGGGCATCCACGTTTTTGGAACCGACTAACGGAAGGCGTGGATGGCCGGGCATAGGCGAGCGGAAGCGACGCCGTCCTTCGGACGGCTACGCCCGGCCATGACGGAGAGAGCGCGGCTCACCAATAGCGGTAGTGATGCCAGCGGTGGCGATGGTGGTAATGCCGATGCCACGGGCGATAGCGGCAGATCTTGCGCGGTCCGTAATAGGTCCAGATCACCCGACAGTAACGGTGCGGATAGGCATAATAGCGCGGGGTGTTGTAGTAGGCCGGCGCGTAGAAGCGCCGATGGAAATGGTGGTGCCGGTAATGCGGCGCCACGCGATAGCCGCCGTAGCGGATGCCGCCACTGTGGAAGGCGGGAGCGGCGCGAAAACCGCCACCATGGATCGCGACACCGCCGCCTCTGAATCCACCGCCATGAAACGCCGCGCCGCCGCCATGAAAACCGCCGCCGCCACGAAAGCCGCCACCACCGTGGGCCACCGCCACCATGGCCACCGCCACCATGACCGCCGCCACCGCCACCGCCACGCCCGCGAACCTGGGTCGTCAGCCCGTCAGTGAGAGATTTCGCCGACGCCGCCGTGCCGGGACTGGCGAGTGACAGCGCCTCGGCGCGCTGCTGCGATGTCAATGCGAGCGCGAGTATGGCCGCAGCCGCTAGCCCCAGACGGCGGCCAAGGCCGCGTCCGGTATCCGATTTCATCATGGTTCAACCTCCCTGTGACCGGGCGACGAAGCCGCGTTGCATTATCGGCTATGGCTCGTCGCGTTCATTTGCGGTCGCTCCCAACCTGACGTTAGAGATAGGCAGGTGAACGCGCCATGAATGCGCTGGCCTGCAACGATGCAGCGATCAGTCCGTCGGGAGGAATTCGATATGACCGTCTATGCGATCGTCCAACTGAAGATGACCGACCGCGCCGCCTATGACCGCTATCAGGCCCGCTTCTTCGACGTGTTCAAAAAGTTCAGCGGCAGGCTGTTATCGGCGGACGACAATCCTGCCGTGCTGGAAGGCGCGTGGGATCGCGACCGGGTGGTGCTGATGTCGTTTCCCGACGAGGCCGCGTTTCACGCCTGGGCCAACTCGCCGGAATATCTGGAGATCGCGAAGGACCGCCAGGCGGGCACAGACGGCATCGTGCTGCTGGCCAAGGGATTTGGCGGAAGCTGACCCCACAGCAACACCTCGCTACCAGCCCGGCCGACTTAGCGTAAACGCTTTGCTAAGGCCCGGCTGGTAAACTGACCCTTAACCAATTGGAATTCGACAGCGCGCCAAAACCACGTTGCCCGTGGCGGCGCAGGATTCACCGGCTGTCACACCGAAAAACATTGCTTCAGCGAGATCCCAAATGTTCGCCAGATTTCAGAACCTGCCCATTATTGCCAAGATCGCGGTGCCGGCGACGATCGTCGCCCTCGTGGCCGTCGGCATCGTCGTCCAGGCTTCGATGGCGTTGAGTGATTTGTCCGCGACCGCTGCCAGCCTCGTCGACGGCAACGCGATGCGGGTGCAGTACAGCCTCCAGGCCGAGAGCAATTTCAACAGCGCAGCCGTCAGCGAAAAGAACGTCATCCTGAGCGGCTCCGACACCAAGGCGATCGCGTCGAACATCGAATCTTACGGCAAGGCGACCGACGCCACCCTGAATGCGATCGACCGCCTGGCGACCGTCACCACGGCTCCCGAACAGCGCCAGTTGATCGACACGATGCGGACCGCCGTCAAGGATCGCCGCGAAGCCAGCGCCAAGGTGTTCGAGCTGACCAGCGCGGGCAAGCTTGAGGACGCCTTTGCCTATTCGCGCAATGTCGCCGCCAAACACCGCCAGGTCGCCATCGAAGCGGTCGGGAAATTGATCAACATCAATGTGGACGCGATGCGCGCCGCGCGCGACCAGAGCGTTGCCACCGCCCAGTACACCCGCATGCTGCTGATGATCGGAGCCATTATCGGCCTGTTGCTGGCGTTCGCGATTCTTGCCTGGATCGCCTATGGCCAGATCGCGCGGCCATTGTGGCGGATGACGCTTGAAATGACCAAGCTCGCCGGCGGTGACCTTGATGTCTCGATCGTGGGCGCCAGCCGGACCGACGAAGTCGGCGGTCTCGCCAAGTCGCTCTCCGTTTTCAAGGAAAATGCCGTGACAGCGCGGCGGCTCGAAGCTGAGCAGCACGAAGAGCAGGCGCGCAAGGAAACGCGTCAGCGCGCCATCGAAGGATACATTGCGACCTTCGACGTCCAGGTCTCCGAGGCCCTGCACGCGCTGAGCGCGGCCTCCGCCGAGATGCACGCCACGGCGGGAAGCATGACGGCCACCGCCGAGGAAACCTCCAGGCAGGCCACCGCCGTCGCCGACGCCTCGACGCTGGCTTCAACGAACGTACAGACGGTTGCCGCCGCGACCGAGGAACTGCATGCCTCGATCAGCGAAATCTCCCGCCAGGTAGCGCAGGCTTCCGAGACCGCCAACCTCGCGGTGGCCGAGACCGACCGTACCAACACCACCGTCGAAGGGCTGGCCGCAGCGGCGCAGAAGATCGGCGAGGTGGTCTCGCTGATCCAGAACATCGCTTCGCAGACCAATCTGCTGGCGCTCAATGCCACCATCGAAGCGGCACGCGCCGGCGAATCCGGCCGGGGTTTTGCCGTCGTCGCCACCGAGGTGAAGGCGCTCGCCACCCAGACCGCCAAGGCGACCGAAGATATTTCGGCGCAGATCGCGGCGATCCAGCAGGAGTCCAACAACGCCGTCACCGCCATCAAGACGATCGGGACGACGATTGCTCAGATGAACGAGATTGCCACCGCCATCGCCGCCGCGGTCGAACAGCAGAGTGCTGCGACGCGCGACATCGCGCAGAACATCCAGGAAGTCTCCAGGGGCACCAACGAGGTCTCGTCCAACGTCGGCAGCGTCAACGAGGCCGCCAACGAAACCGGTGCGGCTGCCACGGAAGTGCTGACGGCGGCCGACGACCTCAGCCATCAGTCGGAAAAACTGCGCGCCGACGTCAACACCTTCCTCGACCTGATCCGCGCCGCCTGATCTCGACGCGATCGCGTTGCGCCCTACCAGAATGGCCCGAAACCGAAGCCGAACGTGAACGGCGCCGGCGAATAATAGGGATACGGCCGGTAGTATTGCGGTCGCGCGTAATAATAAGGCTGGTAGTACGGGCGATAATACGGCCGATAGCCGTAACGATAATAGCGCCGATGGTATCGCTGCGCGCTGAGGTCGGTCGCACCGGATATGCCGGCGGTTTTCGCCTTGATCTGCGGCGCTGCCGCGGCCGCCGAATTGATCGCCGCCGGGCCGGCAAACGCAAGCGCTACCGCGACCGCCGCCGCTCCGATCAAACGCTGCATGTCAAGCTCCCTTCTCCTGATCCAGTTCATCGAAATAACGCGCAAGCTACCGCGCCGGTTTTATGACGGCAAAGGCAGATGCGACAACAGGTCCGCGATGAACGGACCTGTTGATCTCACATGCGAGTGATCGGGTTCACCAGCGGCGCCAGTGATGGCGATGATGCCAGCGATGATGATGGTGCCGACCCCAGCGCACTTCCGTGGTCGCCGGCTTGATATCCTGCTGCACGGCGGCGGCCGCACCGGGATTGCTGAGCGACATCGCCTGCGCGCGCTCGGTCGGAACGGCCAAGACGAGCATCGCGCCAACCGCCGCAAGCCCAAATAATTTCGTGGCCTGCACTTTCGTCATCTGCATGTGTAATCTCCGTGGTCTTCAGAAGATGTCACGTCTCTCGACACGCGAGCCGCGTCGACACGACGCAGTTCACAAATTGAAACAAGCGACGTGAATGTGCCCTGAATGAATGCTTCACGAAGATGAATGCGACGCGCCGCAAGTTCCTTGATTTTCACCGGCGCGCGCAAAACCGGCGGAGACTATCGTCGTATCTTCTGAAGTTGTTTTTATTCGGGGAGACCGTCATGACATCATTGCGCATGAACAGCTCGATATCGCGCGTAGCGCTCGCGGCCATTGCTTGTGTATCGTCAGCCGGCGGCGCGCTGGCGTCGCAAGGGCCGGGCGGCGGCATGGGAACGGCAAGCGATCTCACACAGACGGCGATGGCCGTGCTGGTCTATGGCATTTCAGCGCTCGTGGTCGGCGCGGGATTGATCGGCGCGGTGCGCGGGCGCTAGCGACTAGAGCCTTTTCCGTTCCGATTGAATCGGAACGGGGCTCTTGGTTTTTGGATCTAACCGGGCCGCCAGTAGCAATTCATGCGCGGCGTGATCACCGTGCCACTCGGCCGGTATTCCCTGACATAAGTCGCGTTACAGTCCCGCACGGCATTCGGCCCCGGATTGTAACGCGGATAGACGTCGGGTTCCCATTGGTTGGAGCGGTAGATCGGCACGCGGCGCAATGGCCGGCGACGTTGCGCGGAGGCATCGGTAGCGGTGGGTTGCGAAGCCTGCGCGGTCCGCGCGCCTGACGTCGCCGTCTGGGCTTGCGCCGCCTCGCTTTGCAGCAAAAACCCCGTAAGGGCGGTCACCATCGCCGCCGTCACAATCCGCTTCATACCGTCCACCCAAATCCTGTTACGCGGCCATACGGTCTCCGATTGCCGCGCCGAGGTCAACCGGGCGCAAGCGTCCAATCAGCGCCAAAACCAGTAGGCGCGGATGCGGAACACGCGCTACACAGGCGCGATGTGGAAAGAGACAAAAGCGCCCTCGCTCGCGGAAATGGAAACCATGGCGCACGAGGTTTTCGAGCGCCTGCCTGGGGGATTTCGAACCCTGTGCGAGGGCGTGATCATCCGCGTCGACGATTTTCCGACCGACGAAGTGCTCGACGAGATGCAGGCGCAAAGCGAATTCGACCTGCTCGGCCTGTTCCAGGGCGTCGGCCTGCCGTTTCGAAGCAATGACGACATCGCCCGCCTGCCCAACATGATCTGGCTCTATCGGCGGCCGATCCTGGATTACTGGGCCGAACATGAGGAAACGCTGGGCCATATCGTCCGCCACGTGCTGATTTACGAAATCGGCCACCATTTCGGCCTGTCGGATGCCGATATGGAGGCGATTGAGGCCCAGGCAGAGTAAAGCGTTTTCAAGCGAAGTGGGGACCGGTTCGCGTGAAGAAAACGCGTCAAAACAAAGGGGCCATGCGCAAATTGGCCTTTTGCCGGGGCTACTTTCGCGATAAATCAGCAGCCCTATCCCCTTAATTCAGCCGGGAAGTACGTTCGATGGAAAAGTTCACGACACTGGAAGGCGTCGCCGCGCCCCTGAAGATCATCAATGTCGACACCGACATGATCATTCCGAAGCAGTATCTGAAGACCATCAAGCGTACCGGCCTCGGCAAGGGCCTGTTCTCGGAACAGCGCTACAAGGATGACGGCAGCGAGAATCCGGACTTCATCCTCAACAAGCCGGCCTACCGCAATTCCAAGGTGCTGGTCGCCGGCGATAATTTCGGCTGCGGCTCGAGCCGCGAGCACGCGCCGTGGGCGCTGCTGGATTTCGGCATCCGCTGCGTGATCTCGACCTCGTTCGGCGACATCTTCTACAACAACTGCTTCAAGAACGGCATTCTGCCGATCCGCGTCACCCAGGACGACCTCGACAAATTGTTCGACGATTCCGAGCGCGGCGCCAATGCGACGCTGACCATCGATCTCGCCAAGCAGGAAATCCGCGGTCCCGACGGCGGCACGGTGAAGTTCGAGATCGATCCGTTCCGCAAGCTTTGCCTGCTCAACGGCCTCGACGACATCGGGCTGACGATGGAGAAGAAATCTTCCATCGACACCTACGAGGCCAAGGCGAAGCAAGAGCGCGCCTGGGCCTGATCCCGCCGGACTTCTTGTTTTGACGCGTTTTCTTGACGCGAACCGGGTCCACTTCGCTGGAAAACGCTATAGTGGCCTCGCTCGAATACATTGGAGCGACGCCGATGCGGCCTGACGTCGTCACCTTCTGGCATGGCCCGCTCGATGCGCTCAGGCGGACCTGCCTGCGATCGCAGGTCGCGGCGGGTCATAAAGTCACCGTCTACAGTTTTGGTCCGCTCGCCGGACTGCCCGACGGCGTCGGCAATGCCGAGGCCGAAGCGATCCTGCCGCATTCGTTTTCCGAGCGGCTTCGTCCGCCGCAGCCGGACGGCAGCTGGCGCGACTGGACCATTCTTCAGTTCAGCGATTTCTTCCGGATGCGGCTGATGGCTGAGCGCGCCGGGTTATGGCTCGACGCCGACGTGCTGCTGCTGAAGCCGGTCGAGATCGATTTGGCAAAACCCTATTTCGCCTGGGAGCGTCCGCGCCAGCTCGGCAATTCGGTGTTGTACCTGCCGCCGGATGATCCGATCGTACGGGCGTTCGAAGATCTGATGCAGCAGGATGAACTGACGCCGGACTGGCTGGCGCTGCGCCATCGCCTGACCTTCGCGGTGCGTAAACTTCGCGGCGGATCGAACCGCCTCTCCGATATCCGCGTTGCGATCTTTGGCCCGGCCGCCCTCACCGCGCTGGCGCAACGCTCGAACGAATTGCAGTACGCACTGCCGAAGCAATCCTTCTATGCGGTGCATGCCGAGCCGAAATTGTTTTTCGAACCAACGGATTTTTCAGCGCTGCTCGCCGATCCCGAAATCATCGGGTTGCATATTTCGCCAAAGGGCCGTGGCGGCGAGAAGCCGATTTCCGGCAGCCTTTATGCGTGGGCGGCGGATAAGTTTGGGATCTAGCAGCCACCGACCAAACATCTCAATAGATTGATCCAGCGCAATGAAGCGCGCTGCCGATAGCATACCCTTTGGTCAAGGTTCAGTGACCCAAGGGAGCGCGCCATGACCGTTCAGGAAAAGCCATATCCCGTCGTCGATCTCGTGATTGAAACCTTCGGCGACTGGCTCAAGCACCGGCGCGAGTTGAAGGAAATGCGCGAGATGGACGCCGCCAATTTCAACCAGATTGCCGGCGATCTGCGGATTTCCTCTGCTGATCTGGAGGCGCTGGTCCGCCGGGGCCCGCACGCCGCCGACGAGCTGCCGAAAATGCTGCGGGCGCTCGGCATCGACCAGGACGATTTGGCACGCACCGAGACGCTGGTGCTGCGCGACATGGAGCGCGTCTGCTCCCTGTGCAGCCACAAGCGCCGATGCGGCCATGAACTCGCGACCGGCACCGCCGCGGCGCATTACGAGGAATTTTGCGCCAACGCCCCCACCATCGACGGGCTGGGCAAACCGGCCAGCGCGTAGGGTGAGCGTCGTGAACGAGGCCACGCGCAATTGAAAATGACGCGTTCTGCCTGGCTGCAGATCCTGATCGTGGTGGTGTTTGCGTTCGCAGCCCTGCTGCTGGTGCGCCTGCACAATGCCGGAGGCGCCACGCTAGCTTCGAACAGTGCCTCCGCCGGACACCGACTGGCTGAGGGCTGGTGCAAGGATTGTCATGCGATCGATGCAGCTAGCGCCGCCGGACGGGCGAACGGCCCTCCGGATTTCACGGCAATAGCTAACCGGGCATCGACCACGGCGCTCTCCCTGAAAGTGTTCTTTCAGACCACCCATCGCAGCATGCCCAATCTCATCATCGCACCCGATCAGGCCGATGACCTCGCCAGCTATATCCTGAGCCTGCGGCGCGATTAGAGCGTTTTCTCAGCGAAGTGGACACCGGTTCGCGTGAAGAAAACGCGTCAAAACAAAAACCTAGAGCCCCGTTCCGATTCAACCGGAACGGAAAAGGCTCTAGTGCACGTCCCGGAAGTTCTACGGCTGCCCCATCGCGGCGATTGCGTCGGCAATCGCGATCGTGCGTTTCGCCATGTCGGCGTGCAGCCGCTCCACCATCCTCCCGTCAAGCTGGATCGCGCCGCGGCTGGCGTTTTCCGGCCGCTCGAAGGCTGCGATGATCTTGCGCGCCTCGGCGACTTCCTCGGCCGGCGGCGTGAAGATGGCGTTGCAGGCATCGATATGGCTCGGATGGATCAGCGTCTTGCCGTCGAAACCGAGATCGCGGCCTTGCGCACATTCGACGGCAAAGCCGTCGACATTGCTGATGTCGCTGTAGGGCCCGTCGAGGATTTCCAGCCCGTGCGCGCGCGTCGCCAGGATGCAATGCGTGATCATCGGGATCATTGCGGCGCGGCCCGGCTGCATCCGGATCCGGGTCTCGCGCGCAATGTCATTCGGGCCGAACACAAAACCGGCGAGCCGGGTTTCGGAATCCTTCGACGCGGCGGCGAGCTTGTCCGCATCGAGCACCGCGCGCGAGGTCTCGATCATGGCCCAGACCCGGATCGAGACGTCGGCATTGATATCGTTGAGGCGATTGGCGATGGCGTTGAGATCGGCGACGCTGGAGATCTTGGGCACCAGGATGCCGTGGGGCCGGGCCTTGGCGGCCATGCCGAGATCGTCGATCCACCACGGCGTATCCAGGCTGTTGACCCGGACCAGCACCTCGCGCTTGCCGAACCCGCCGTCGGCGAGCGCCTTGGCGATCTGGTCGCGGGCCAGCGCCTTGGCGTCCGGCGCCACCGAATCCTCGAGGTCGAGGATGATGCCGTCGGCGGCAAGGTTGCGGGCCTTTTCCAGCGCCCGCGCGTTGGACCCCGGCATGAACAACAGGCTGCGGCGCGGACGGATCATGGGCTAGGTTTCCTGGGCTGGTTCCTGAATGGCATCTCAAACCCCACGCGATATCATTACAGACGTTCTGCCGAAAGCCTTGTTCCCGTCATCGGTCTATGGTTAGGCAATGGCCATGACCCAATTCCCGCAACATCTGATCGACGGCTACCGGACCTTCACCTCGCAGCGGCTGCCTAACGAACAGTCACGCTACCGGGAACTGTCCGAGCGCGGCCAATCGCCGGCGGTCATGGTGATCGGCTGCTGCGATTCCCGCGTCTCGCCGGAAGTGATTTTCGACGCCGGCCCCGGTGAATTGTTCGTGGTGCGCAATGTCGCCAATCTGGTGCCGGTGTTCCAGCCGGACGGCGGCGCGCACGGCGTCTCGGCCGCGCTGGAATTCGCCGTGCAGGTCTTGCGCATCAAGCACATCGTGGTGCTCGGGCACGCGCAGTGCGGCGGCATCAAGGCCTTTGTCGACGACATCGATCCGTTGTCGCCGGGTGATTTCATCGGCCGCTGGATGGCGATGTTCATCAAGCCGGGCGAGCAGGTCAGCCGGCGCGAGCATGAGACACGGCAGGAATTCGTCACGCGGATCGAAAAGGCCGCCGTGTTCCGCAGCCTCGAGAATCTGATGACGTTTCCGTTCGTGCGCAGCCGCGTCGAGACCGGCGAGATGAATCTGCACGGCGCCTATTTCGGCGTCGCCGAGGGCTCGTTGTTCGTGCTCGACCAGGTGGCGAAGGAATTCCGCAGCGTCAGGGAGCTGGTGGGCGAATAGCGAATGGCGAATAGAACTCCATTCGCTATTCGCTACGTACCATTCGCCAATTTTACGCCGCCTTCTACGCCGCTTTTTTCTTCGCGCTGATCAGCTTGCGGTTGATCAGGCATTCGGCGATCTGAATTGCGTTGAGCGCCGCACCCTTGCGCAGATTGTCGGAAACGCACCACAGCGACAGCCCGTTCTCGACGGTATTATCCTCGCGGATGCGGCTGATATAGGTCGCGTCCTCGCCGGCCGCTTCATAGGGCGTGACGTAGCCGCCGGGCTCGTGCTTGTCGATCACGAGACAACCCGGCGCGTTGCGAAGAATATCGCGGGCTTCATCGGCGGTGATCGGGTGTTCGAACTCGATGTTGACGGCTTCTGAATGGCCTACGAAGACAGGCACGCGGACGCAGGTCGCGGTCAGCCTGATTTTGGGATCAAGAATCTTCTTGGTCTCCATCATCATCTTCCACTCTTCCTTGGTGTAGCCGTCCTCCATGAACACGTCGATCTCGGGGATGACGTTGAAGGCGATACGCTTGGGGAATTTCTTGTTGATCAGCTCGCTGTTGGTGTAGACGGCCTTGGTCTGCGAGAACAATTCGTCCATCGCATCCTTGCCGGCGCCCGACACCGATTGATAAGTCGCGACCACGACGCGCTTGATGTTGGCCTTGTCGTGCAGCGGCTTCAGCGCCACCACGAGCTGCGCGGTCGAGCAGTTCGGGTTCGCAATGATGTTCTTCTTGGTGAAGCCCGCGACCGCATCCGCGTTCACTTCCGGCACGATCAGCGGCACGTCCGGATCCATCCGCCAGGCCGACGAATTGTCGATCACGACGGCGCCAGCGGCGCCGATCTTCGGCGACCATTCCTTCGACACCGCGCCACCCGCCGACATCAGGCAGATGTCGACGTCGGAGAAATCATAATGCTCGAGCGCTTTGACCTTCAGGGTGCGGTCGCCATACGAAACCTCGACGCCGACGCTGCGGCGTGAGGCCAGCGCCACCACTTCGTCCGCGGGGAATTTGCGTTCGTCGAGAATGTTGAGCATTTCGCGCCCGACATTGCCGGTCGCTCCGACCAGCGCGACTTTGTAACCCATCGTTCACTCTCCGACGAAAAATGCCGATCCCCCGCCGTCAGCGGAAAGGGAAGAGGCAGCGCTTCTATGCGAGAAACACCCACAATACAACGTTTTGCAGACTACGTGTGACAGTAGCGTTTGGGCGTTTGATGCGTTCCTTTTCGGCCCTTCCGGCCAATTCCCATTATATGTCGAGAATTCATCCGGCGTTGGCCCGCTTTCCCGGCGAGCCCTTGGGCACGCTGGCGCGGCTGGTTGCCTATGTCGTGACGCTGGCTTTGCCGGTCCTCGGCTTCATCGCGCTCTGGGAGCAGCTGCCCGATGCCACGGCGATGGACCCCTCGGGCAAGACGGCCTGGAGCCTGGCTGATCGCTCATCGCGCGCCTTTGCCGTCAGCCAGTTCAATTTTCACGATAAAACAGAGACTTATGAGATTTTTCGGCATCCCGAGGGCGGCCGGAAGGATCTGTTCCAGTGGAGCGGTGCCGACAAAAAGCCGGTCGCCGAACTCGAAATCTACCGTCTGGGCAATGAATTCAACCATTCAGGTCCTGCGATCGCAGCAATCGCCGGCAGGATGGACCCGGACGGCCTGCGCGAACTGGAGGCCGCCGGAATCATCGACAGCAAGTTCGGCACCGTGACGCTGCTGCGGCTGGCCGGCGGCGCCGATACGCGCGCCTGCCTCGGCTTCGTCAAGCGCGTCGACGAGCCCAACTTACGGATTTCCGGCTGGTCCTGCCAGGGCGACAGCCTGCCGGCCCGCCGTGCCACCATCTCCTGCATGCTGAACCGGCTGACGCTGCTGACGGCCGGAAATGACCCGAAACTGGCGGGATTGTTCGCCCGCGCTGAACTGCGGCGCATCGACTGCACCGCCTCGGCCGCGCCGGCACTGTCGGCGGATTGGCTGACCGGGACCGACAACCCGCAATTGCGCGGCGCTTTCTAGCCCTGATTTCGGCGTCTTAATTTTGACGCGTTTGCGTCACGCCAACCGGTGTCCAAGATACTGGTTTTCATGAAACTTTTTCGTTTGGGCCGGCATTATTCTGGCCCGGTGTGGCGCAATTGACCTAGTGAAGTCGACCCCGCCCCGGCTACAATGAACGCCAATCCGATTTGGCGACCCGCCAGCCCGAACAAGGCTGGCAATGACGAGGATGCGATGACCCGAAAATTCCAGGCTGCGAGCAAGCTCGTGGTGTTGCTTGCTGCGACGGCCCTCGTTGCGGTCGGCGCGACCTCGGCCAGTGCCCAGTCCAAGCCCCGATACGACAAGGATGGCCGGCCGTATTACGGCTCCAACGGTCCGAACCGGTCCTACCAGCAGGGGCGTACCCGCGTTTACATCACCACGCGCTCATGGCTCGACGCCGGCACTGAAGTTTTGCCGGGCGACCGCAAATTCCAGGACTATGCGTTTCCGCCCGCGCTCGGCTATCCGTCGTTCGCGCGCGAGAATCTCAATCGCCCGCTCGACCGCCAGCCGCTCAGCCCGCCGGCGGATCTCGGCGGCTATCCGCAGCGTATTCCGCTGTATTGATCTCGTCGTTTCAAACAAAAGCCCGGTCTCTCGACCGGGCTTTTTTTAATACACCTGACGTACGCACAACTACGCGTGCAGCTTCTGCAATTCTTTCAAGATCGCATCGCCCATCTGCGTGGTGCTCGCTGCCGTCGTCCCATCGGACTTGATGTCCGCGGTGCGCAAACCGCTCGCAAGCACAGCTGCGATCGCTGCATCGACCTTGTCGGCGAGCGCGCCCATGTCGAACGAATAGCGCAGCGCCATGCCGAACGAGGAAATCATCGCGATCGGATTGGCGAGGCCTTTTCCTGCGATATCCGGCGCCGAGCCGTGCACCGGCTCAAACAGCGAGCGGCGCTTTTTGGTCTTGGCATCGATCTCGCCGAGCGAGGCCGAGGGCAGCATGCCGAGCGACCCCGTCAGCATCGCTGCGATATCCGACAGCATGTCGCCGAACAGATTGTCTGTGACGATGACGTCGAACGCCTTCGGCGCCTTCACGAGGTTCATGCCGCCGGAATCGGCGAGCTGATGCTCCAGCGTCACGTCCTTGTATTCACGGGCATGGACCTGCGTCACCACCTCGTTCCAGAGCACGCCTGACTTCATGACGTTGCGCTTTTCCATCGAGGTCAGCTTGTTGCGACGCTTGCGCGCCAGGTCAAATGCCACTCGCGCGATGCGCTCGATCTCGTAGGTGTCATAGACCTGGGTGTCGACGGCGCGCTTCTGGCCGTTGCCGAGATCGGTGATGGTTTTCGGCTCGCCGAAATAGACGCCGCCGGTCAGTTCGCGCACGATCATGATGTCGAGGCCCTCGACGATCTCGCGCTTCAGGCTGGAGGCATCCGCCAGCGCCGGATAGCACACCGCAGGCCGCAGATTGGCGAACAGGCCGAGATCCTTGCGCAGCCGCAGCAGGCCGGCCTCGGGCCGCGCCTCATAGGGTACGCTGTCCCACTTCGGGCCGCCAACGGCGCCGAAGATTACGGCGTCGGCGGCCATCGCCTGCGCCATGGTCGCGTCCGTGATGCTCTGCTGGCTCGCATCATAGGCCGAACCGCCGACCAGCCCCTGCTCGGTCTCGAAATGCGCGATGCCCTGCGCGTTCAGCCAGTCGATCAGGCGCTTCACCTCGCCCATCACTTCGGGGCCGATGCCGTCGCCGGGGAGAAGCAGCAGTTTATGGGTCGCCATGGTGTTTCCTCGTCCACTCGTCATGGCCGGGCTCGTCCCGGCCATCCACGTCTTCTTTGCAACCGAGACCGAGGACGTGGATGCCCGGCACAAGTCCGGGCATGACGACCAATGTCGTTGCGCGGGGGAGTGCTAATGCGCTGGCGACGGATTGGCAAGGCGGCCGGGACAGCCAAAATGGGCTGCTGTTCCCGGTGATACCGCCGATTGACGGTCGATATTGCGCCATCGGCAACACACCATTGCTCGCCACGCGGCTGTGCAGCGGCGGCTTTGCCTGCCAGAATGAGCCCTGCCGGAGAATCCCTTTGCACGCGCCCAATCAAGTTTCGTCCTACACGCACCCCGCGTGGCTGATCCTGATTCTGTCGCTGGCGCCGACGATCGGCCTTGGCATCGGGCGCTTCGCCTATGCGCTGGTGCTACCGGACATGCGCGATTCGCTTGGCTGGTCGTATTCCGCGGCCGGCTTCATGAACACGATCAATGCGGTCGGCTATCTCATCGGCGCCCTGCTCGCCTCACGCGCGATCCAGCGCTTCGGGCTGGCGCGAACGGTTCGCTGGGGAACGTTGGCCGCCGTCACCTCGCTGGCGCTATCGGCCGTGTCAGGCAATTTTGTCGTCTTGAGTTTTGCGCGATTGCTTGCCGGGATCGGTGCCGCTGGCGGCTTCGTCGGCGGGGCGGCGCTGGCAGCTACCATCGCGCAGTCGCGCCCCGACCGCGCCAACTTCCTGCTCAGCCTGTTCTACGCCGGGCCCGGCGTCGGCATCCTCTCGTCGGGACTGATCGCGCCATTCGTGCTGCAAGGTTTTGGACCGGGTTCATGGTGGATCGTGTGGTGGGCGATGACGCTGCTCTCCGTCGTCCTGATCATGCCGCTGCTGCTGGCGCCGTTCGGCAGTGCCGCTGCGATCGACAACGCGGCGCCGGCCAAGTTCTCGGTCCGGCCGGTGCTGATGTATCTGATCGGCTATTTTCTGTTCGGCGCCGGTTACATCGCCTACATGACTTTCATGATCGCCTATGTGCGCGACGGCGGCGGCGGGGCTGCGGCGCAGAGCCTTTTCTGGAGCCTGATCGGCGCCAGTGCGTTCGTGACGCCGTGGGTGTGGCGTCGCGTGCTGGCAATGGATCGCGGCGGCCTCACCACCACGATCATTCTCGGCGTCAACGCGATGGGCGCAGCACTGCCGATCTTCGGGCACTCGCCGCTGCTGCTGGCGCTGTCGGCGCTGGTGTTCGGCGTCGCCTTTTTCGCGGTGGTGGGTTCGACCACTGCCTTCGTTCGTTTCAATTATCCGCCATCCGGCTGGCCGATGGGCATCGCGGCGATGACGATTTCGTTCGGCATCGGCCAGACACTGGGGCCGATCGTGGTCGGCGCGATAACGGATGCGATGGGAAGCCTGTCGGTTGCGCTGAACGTCTCGGCGGCGCTGCTGGCGCTGGGTGCGTTGCTGTCGGCGTTTCAGAGGAAGTTGAAGAGAGCGAATGGCGAATAGCGAGTGGCGAATGGTAAGCGCAAATCCATTTCCCTATTCGCCATTCGCTACTCCCCACTCGCCCACTCAACTTCCGCTGAACGAATTATATCCCTGGTCTTCCCAGAAGCCGCCCTTGTAGTCGTTGGTGACTTCCATCGAGATCACGTATTTCGGATTCTTGAATCCGAGTTTGGTCGGCACGCGGATCTTCATCGGAAAACCATAGGCGCGCGGCAATATCTCGTCGCCGAACTTGAACGACATCTGGGTCTGCGCATGCAGCGCGGTGCGCATGTCGAGCGGCGAATTATAGCCGTTCATGTCGGCGCACTGGAACCAGACATATTTGGCGCGGGTATCGGCGCCGACGATTTTCAGGAAATCGCGCAACGGCGTGCCGGTCCAGCTGCCGATCGCACTCCAGCCCTCGACGCAAATGTGGCGCGTGACCTGCTTGACCTGCGGCAGCTTGTAGAGCTCCTCCAGCGTCCACGGCTTCTTGTTCTCGACCAGGCCGCGCACTTCGAGCTTCCACGCCTTGCCGTCGATTTCGGGCGCATCGTCGAGGTCGTAATAGGCGTTGAACGGAAACGGTTTTGTGATCGCGCTTTCCGAAAAGGTCGGCGCCATCGCGTCCGGATTGAAGATCGCGGCCTGCACGCCGTCGTTGAATTTCGAGATCTGCTTCAGCATCGCCTCGGCGGAAAAACTGTCCGAGACATCGCAGCCGGTCAGCAGCGTCAGCGCGCCGAAGCTGGCGCCGCCGGAGATGAAGCGCCGGCGGGTCAGGTCCGGCATCGTCTTGACGGCGTCCCTGACCAAGAGCGTCTTGTCGACGCCGGGGATCAGAAGGTTGCGCATGCGGCCCATGATATTTCTCCCTTATCGGCCGATGATCATGGCGCGCAAACTCTTCGGCACCAAAAGCGCCAGCGCGACATGAACCACCATGAAGGCGACGATCGCCGCCATGCAGATGAAGTGGACGTAGCGTGCGATGTCATAACCGCCGAACAGCGCGGTCAGATATTGCAACTGCACCGGCTTCCAGATCGCCAGGCCCGACAGCACGATCAGGATGCCGATGACGATGATGCCGGCGTAGAGCAGCTTCTGCACGTAATTGTATTTCGAGAGATCGTCATGCGAGAGCTTGCCGGTCAGCGCCGCCTTGGTGTCCGCAATCACGCCCTCCGGCGTGATCGGCAGCAGCTTCTTGCGGAAGCGACCGGTGGCAATACCCAAAGTGAGATAGATCAGGCCGTTGAGCATCAACAGCCACATCGCGGCAAAGTGCCAGAGCAGCGCGCCGCCGAGCCAGCCGCCGAGCGTGATGCTGGCCGGGAAGCTGAAGCCGAACAGCGGCGAGGCGTTATAGATCTGCCACCCCGACATGATCATCAGGACCATCGCGACCGCGTTGGTCCAGTGCAGCGCCCGCACCCAGGCCGGCTGAATAACCTTGGCCGCCGTTGCGCTGGCGCTCGCTTGCTCGTCGCTGACTGTAAGGCTCGACATGGTTGATCCGTGGCTCAATTCGGTACCGGTTTATACGCCGGGAACCGGGGTTTCGTTACTGCCTTCATACTATTGGAATGATGCATTGGGTCTATGGAGGTCACAAAAAAGCGAGCCGGGTTTTGCCCCGGCTCGCCTGCTGCGACATCCTGTCGGGACTAAACAGGAAGGCGCGGGGTTTAGGACGCCGGCATCAGCACGGTATCGACCACATGGATCACGCCGTTCGACTGGTTGACGTTCGAGATCGTGACCATCGAGGTGCCGCCCTTGGCGTCCACAATCCAGACCTTGCTGCCGTCGTGCTTCACGGTCAGCTGTTCGCCTTCGGCGGTCTTGAGCTTCATGCCGTCCTTGAGGTCGGCAGCGGCGAGCTTGCCGGGCACGACATGGTAGGTCAGGATCTTGGTCAGGGTCGCCTTGTTCTCGGGCTTGACCAGGGTGTCGACGGTGCCGGCCGGCAGCTTGCCGAAGGCGGCGTTGGTCGGCGCGAACACCGTGAACGGGCCCTTGCTTTCCAGCGTTTCGACCAGACCGGCGGCCTTCACGGCGGCAACCAGCGTGGTGTGATCCTTGGAGTTGACGGCGTTCTGGACGATGTTCTTGGACGGGAACATCGCGGCTCCGCCGACCATCACGGTCTTTTCCTGCGCACTGACGGGGGCTGCGATGGTGGCGGTGAGCGCCAGCGCGCTGAAGGCGGCGGCGGCGAGATAGGCAATACGCTTCGACATGGTTTGGTCTCCCGATGATTGAGTGACCGGCAGGGGGCCGCCGGCGATGAAAACAACGACGCTGGTCGGTTGACCGGTGGATCGTCGTCGTTGGGCCGAGCTACGGGAGGTTTTTGCGGTGGTTTCGGCGCATAAATTATCGTGATGGTTGAAACTTTCGGGAGCGCGGGACGTGGGGGCGCGCCGTCATTGCGAGCGAAGCGAAGCAATCCATTCTTACTTTCAGTGTTCGTGGCCAGATGGATTGCTTCGCTTCGCTCGCAATGACGATGGTTAGGAACTACCGGGTCGCGCGCACGGACGCTCGCGCAGTCCCCTACACCAACGCCTCCAGCGCCTCCTCAACCGGCCGATCGGCCAGATCGGTGCGGGCCAGATGCACCGCAATCCCGACCTTGCCGAGCGTCTGCGGGATGGGCGGGCTGAACTTGGAGACGCCGACCGAGATGGTGTCGATCAAGGCGAAGCGCCGCAGCAGGCCGATGGCGACGGCCTCACCCAATGCTTCCAGCGTTTGATATTTCATCGCACCGGCTAGATTGACGGTTGCGTCCACCACGGCATCGTAGCGGACCGAAGCATGCAGGTTGTCGTCCCGGTGTGTCGGAGCCGGATTCAACGTCGCGTCGATGTCGAAGTTGAATTTCTGGCCGAGCCTGCGTTCTTCTTCGAACAGGCCATGGTATCCGAAGATTTGTAGCCCGAAGATCTGGATGGTCGTCAACATGGGGCCGCTCCTTCATCAGAAGGTGGATCGGATGTTCCGATTGCCCAGGCGCGCGGCTCAATTCCTCGCGCTTCCCGATGGTGCTCCATCTAGATCGCCAGTCGCGCGAGACCGGATGTATACAGGCACAATCAACCCGGCTCAAGGGCGGGCCGAAACTTTCCGAACAGCGGAGCGCTGCGATGAACGATGGAATTGCACGGCTATCAGTACAGCGTTTACAGCTGGATCGCGCGACTCGCGCTCGCGGAGAAGGGCGTGGAATATGACTGGATCGAGGTCAATCCATTCGCGCCTGATATGCCCCAGAGCTATCTGGCGCTGCATCCCTTCAAGCGCGTGCCGGCCCTCGTTCATGACGGGTTTGAGATCTATGAGACCGGCGCGATCACCCGTTACGTCGACGAAGCATTTCCCGGTCCGGCGCTCCAGCCTGCCGACCATCGCCTTCGCGCGCGGTGCAACCAGTTTCTCTCCATCGTCGACAGCTATGCTTACTGGCCCCTGGTGCGGCAGGTATTTTCCCATCGCGTGTTTCGGGCGCGCCTTGGCGGACCGTCGGATGCGGCCGAGATTGAAAAGGGCTTGGCGGCAGCATCTGGTGTGCTTGCCGCATTGGAGCGGCTGGTTGCTGACGCTGAATATCTCTGCGGTGCAGAAATATCGCTGGCCGATATCCATCTCGCACCGATGATCGGATATTTCGCGATGGCGGAAGAAGGCGCGGCGCTGCTGAAGAGGCATCGCAAGCTCGCCAATTGGTGGGCAACGATGTCGGCGAGGCAAACGTATCGCGCGACCATGCCGCGGTTGCCGGGTAACGGGAATTCGTAGGGCGGATTGAGCCGAAGGCGTAATCCGCCACTTAGCGCCGACGCTGATCGGCGGATTACGCCTTCGGCTCCAATCCGTTGGGGTGGACGGCCCCCGCGGCATCTGGTGCCATAGTTGCGCTGTCAACACCCAACTGAGGAGCCGTCCATGAACGAGATTACGCGGGTTGCCATCGATACGTCAAAATCTGTTTTCACGCTTCACGCGGTCGATGCGCGAGACCAACCTGTTCTGCGCCGCAATCTGAGGCGGCAGGATCTGGTGCCCTTCTTCGCCAAGCTGCCTCCCGTCACTGTGTCGATGGAAGCTTGTGGCGGGTCGCATTATTGGGGCCGTACGCTTCAGGCCCTGGGCCATCGGGTGCGGTTGATCCCGGCGCAATATGTCAAACCGTTCGTCAAACGCAGCAAGAATGATCGCAACGATGCGCAAGCCATCAGCGAAGCCGCGGCGCGACCGGGCATGCAGGAGGTCGCTGTTAAATCGGCGGACGTACAGGCGCGGGCAATGCTGCTGACGGTACGCGAACTGCTGGTGCGCCAACGGACCCAACTGGTCAACGCCTTGCGCGGTCATGCGACGGAGATGGGTTTGGTGGCACCTGTCGGTGGCAAAGGGCTTGCCATGCTGCGCTCCGAGATCGAGGCCGACGCCACATTGCCGGAGGCGGCAACTGAAGCTTTGCGGCTACTCGGCAGGGAGGTTGATCAGCTGGAAGCAAGGTTGGCGGCAATCGACAAGAATCTGCTGGCGCAACACAAGGCCGATCCCGACAGCCGCCGTCTGTCAGCCATTCCAGGGGTTGGGCCGATGAGCGCACTCAGCTTTTCTCGCATGGTCGATGCGACGCAGTTCGAATCGGGGCGGCATTTCGCGGCCTGGCTGGGCTTGGTGCCGCGCGAGATCTCAACCGGCGGCAAGCAACGCCTCGGCGGCATCAGCCGCGCCGGTAACGAGCGGTTGCGTCAGTTGCTGGTGCTTGGCGCCACCGCCGTCATTCGCTTTGCCAGGCCGGGGCGTCCCGGCGTATCGGCATGGCTACTCGCTTTGCTGGAGCGCAAGCCGCGCAAGCTCGCGGCTGTCGCTCTGGCCAACAAGATGGCCCGGATTATCTGGGCCATGCTGACGAGAGGGGAAGATTACCGGCTCGCAAAGCCGGTAGTTGCGTAACTCCGCTCGTCATGTCGCAGGTGTAAGGGCAGACAGGAAAAGATGCTGATCGGTCGAACCGACGATCCACAGAACCCGCGTAGGGTGGCGGCCTTCGAGGTCACTAATCCGTTTGGGGGTGGATCGCGGAACCCATCTGGGCCAGCGGTCAAAGTGCCGCGTCAAACAGGCCGGACACACGACCGCTTTTCGCACCAGATCAAATTTTTTCCTCATACCCCCTTGCATTCAAAGGGCCGTCCACACACGCCCTACGCAGCTACGTTTAGACGGTGATTTTAACTTTCGGGATGTGTTCCCCTTTTACGCAGGTCAACCTCCCGCCTGACACTTGCGATAATTCTTCGTCGCCGAGCTCCACGCCTGCATCGATGGATGCATCTTTGGCGCGTTTATCGCTCGGCTTGATCGGGCTTTGCTCGCGGATCTTATTTTTCATGCCACTCTCCTGCATCGTTTTGGGGAGGCCCACACAATCGCGGTCACTGAAGCATGCGAGAAATCGTTCGTTGATCCTGTGACAAATGTCACAGTTCAGCGCTGCGCGAGCGCAATCTTCCTCCTTGTTGGCTGCTCTCGCAACGATTTTCGTCAGAGCTGCAGGGTGGACAAATGCGCCCTTATTTCACCTTGTCCTGCGCCACATCCATGATCATGCGCGCCGACAGATAAAGCCGAGGCACGATGGTCTCCAGCCTGACATATTCGGCGTCGTTCGAGTGGGCGCCAAAACCGCTCAAGCCAAAACCCTCGATGACGGCGGCGTTGGTCTTGAGCGCGGCGAAAGCGGCGTCGGTACCGCCGCCGGTCGCAACGTCGAGCACCTTCAAGGGCAGCCCCAACTCCTCGTAAATTGTGCCACCATGGGCGCTGAGGCGGCGCGAGGCGGGCGTGGCCTGCAGCGGCGGGCGGCGCATCTCGAACCGGAGCGCCACCCTGGCGTCGGGTATCCGCTGGGTCTTCACGCGTTCTTGCAGCGTCGTCTCAAGCCCGGCGAAATCGGACATCTTCAGCGCCCTTGCGTCGGCTTGCGCGGTGGCCTGTGCCGGGATCACGTTGCGGTTGGTGCCGGCCTGCGAGACCGTCCAGTTCAGCGACAGGCCCTGCTCCTTGCGTGACAGGTCGCTCAATTGCAGGATCTGATGGGACAGTTCTACCAGCGCATTGACGCCCCGCTCCGGCGCCGAGCCCGCGTGAGAGGCCTTGCCGTCCACCGTGAGGTAAGCCGAGCCGATGCCGCTGGTGGCAAGCCGCAGGCTGCCGTCCATGCCGCCGCCTTCGTAGGAGAACACGGCGTCCTGTTCGCCGGCCATGCGGGTGATGGTAGAGCGTGCGCCCGGTGAAGAGATCTCCTCGTCGCCGTTGATCAGCACGGTCAGCGTGCCGTAATCGGCAAACTTCAGCTTTTGCAGCATCACCACCGCGTGCAGGATCAGCGCGACGCCCTGCTTGTCGTCGGCGATGCCGAGCCCATAGGCGCGATCGCCGTCGATGCGGAACGGCTGGTCTTTCAGCATGCCGCGCAGATAGACCGTGTCCATGTGCGCGATCAGCATGATCTTCTTGGTTCCGGTGCCCTTGAATTCGGCGTGCACCATCGAACCCGGTTTCTCCGGCGTGTCCTCCATCCGGTAGATTTCAGCCGGCTCGATGATCGCGACCTTGCCGCCGAGCTTGGTCAGTCGTTCGGCGATCAACGCCGCAAGCTTCGCCAGGCCCTCGGTGTCCTTGCTGCCGGATTCGATGTTGACGAGATCGCGCAGCGTGTCGAGCAGCGGGGCTTTTTCCTGCTGCGCGAGGTCATGGATGCGCGCGTCCGGTGCCGCGCGCGAGGGAGCAGCCAAGACGCTGACGGCGACACAAGTGAGCGCAAAAAACAGAGGAAGTCGGACGGAACGTAGCATGGAGGGCCTTTCTTACGTCGCCCCTGCGAACGCAGGGGCCCATACGCCGTGAAGCGCGTTTTGGAAACGAACAGAGTAACCACCGGCTCGCGCAAAATGGAAGCCGGTGGTTATGGGCCCCGGCTCAAGGCCGGGGCGACGGAGAGAACTAATCGTTACTCGCGGGCGTCTGAATAAAGCCGCGGTTGTGGGTCGGGCTGATCAGGATCTCGTTGACGCAGACGCGCGGCGGCAAATTGGCGATGAAGGCGATGGTGCGGCCGCAATCTTCCGGCTGCAGCATCGTCGCCATCTGGGCCTCGCTCGGCGGCACCGGGCGCGATTTCAGGATCGGGGTTGCGACCTCGCCGGGCGAGAAGCAACAGGCGCGCAAGCCATTGGCGCATTCGTCCATGTTGAAGGAATGGGTCAGCGCCAGCACCGCATGCTTGGTGGTGGTGTAGGCCGGTCCCGTCATCTTCGAGACATGACGGCCGGCCCAGGATGCGACGTTGACGATGCAGCCGTCCTTTTGTTTCCTCATGGCGGGCAGAACCGCGCGCATGCAATACAGCACGCCGTTGAGATTGATGTCGACGACCTTCTCCCAGCCGTCCAGGTCGAAGTCGGCCCAGCTTCGCTTGGTCACGTTGACGCCGGCACTGTTGACCAGAAGGTCGATCCGGCCGTGCTTGGCCACTATCTGCTCGGCCGCCTTGTCGACGCCGGCCTTGTCGCTGACGTCGAGCGAGATTGCCTCGGCCTTGCCGCCCTTTTTGCTGATGCTGGCCACCACCCGGTCCAGTTCCGCCTGGCGGCGGCCGGAAACGACGACGATCCAGCCGTCGGCGGCGAGATGTTCCGCCGCGGATTCACCGATTCCCGTGCCGCCGCCCGTCACCCAGGCCACGCGTTTCCCGTTATTTGACATGCAAACTGTCTCCGTTGCTTTTTGAAGGGCGTTTTTGCTAATGCAGCTTCAGAACGACCGGCCGCCCCTCAGGGAATGTTGCATGAACACGACCGCCAACGCCAACCTGTTTTCCCGCCTGTTCGATGGGCTCGACGATCCCTCGCGCCTTGCGATCGAGATGCTCGACGGCACCAAAATCAGCTATGCCGATCTGATCGCCCGCGCCGGCCAGTTGGCGAATGTGCTGGTT
Organism: uncultured Alphaproteobacteria bacterium; assembly: GCA_963802535.1. Lineage (GTDB taxonomy): Bacteria > Pseudomonadota > Alphaproteobacteria > Rhizobiales > Xanthobacteraceae > Bradyrhizobium. Next base: position 214,473 of record CAWDJI010000011.1, read on the forward strand.
TCCAGGGGCGTCAAGGTGGGTGACCGCGTCGCGGCGCAGACCGAGAAGTCAGTACCGGGCCTCGTGCTCTATCTCGCCACCGTGCGCGCTGGCGCGGTGTATCTGCCGCTCAACACCGCCTACACGCTTAACGAGCTTGAATATTTCATCGGCGATGCCGAGCCGTCGCTGGTGGTGTGCGATCCCGCCAGGGCGGACGGCATCGGCGCGATCGCAGCCAAGGTCAAAGCCAGGGTCGAGACGCTGGGGGCCGACGGCAAAGGCTCGCTGACGGACGCCGCCGCCAAAGCGGACACCGCTTTCACCACCGTCCCCCGCGCCAATGACGACCTCGCCGCCATCCTCTACACCTCGGGCACGACCGGCCGTTCCAAAGGCGCGATGCTGACGCACGACAATCTCGCCTCGAACTCCCTGAGCCTGGTCGACTATTGGCGCTTCACCAAAAACGACGTGCTGATCCACGCGCTGCCGATCTACCACACCCATGGCCTGTTCGTGGCGAGCAACGTCACCCTGTTCGCCCGCGCTTCGATGATCTTCCTGCCGAAGTTCGATCCGGAACTGATCATCAAGCTGATGGCGCGCTCAACCGTGATGATGGGCGTGCCGACCTTCTACACGCGGCTTTTGCAAAGTCCGGCGCTGACCAAAGAATCCACCAAACACATGCGGCTGTTCGTTTCGGGCTCGGCGCCGCTGCTCGCCGACACCCATCGCGAATGGTCGGCCCGCACGGGCTTTGCCATCCTCGAGCGCTACGGCATGACCGAGACCAACATGAACACGTCCAATCCCTATGACGGCGACCGCGTGCCCGGCGCCGTCGGCCATCCGCTGCCCGGTGTCTCCGTGCGCGTCACGGACCCCGAGACCGGCAAGGAATTCGCGCGTGACACGATCGGGATGATCGAGGTGAAGGGCCCGAACGTGTTCAAGGGCTATTGGCGGATGCCGGAGAAAACAAAAGCCGAGTTCCGCGACGACGGCTTCTTCATCACCGGTGATCTCGGCAAGATCGACGACAAGGGCTATGTCCACATCCTCGGCCGCGGCAAGGATCTCGTGATCTCCGGCGGCTTCAACGTCTACCCGAAGGAAATCGAGAGCGAGATCGACGCCATGCCCGGCGTGATCGAATCCGCCGTGATCGGCGTGCCGCATGCGACTTTGGCGAAGGTGTCACCGCGGTCGTGGTCTGCACCAAGGACGCCGATGTCAGCGAAACCTCGGTGCTGCAGGCGCTCGACGGGCGGCTGGCAAAGTTCAAGATGCCGAAGCGCGTCTTCGTCGTCGACGAACTGCCGCGCAACGCCATGGGCAAGGTGCAGAAGAATATCTTGCGGGATACTTACGCGAAGATTTACGCGAAGTCGTGACGTCACCCGGATGGGTGAGGCGCGCATGCCGGTCCCGTTGATCATGGCGAGCACTGTCATCCTTCGATGGCACAAACTGCATAGTGCGCGCCAATTTCAGGCACGGCTGCTTAACTGAATAGTTGCGTTTCCAGTGCAGGATGAGAGTTAGCTCGCGGCCACTTCCGTAAATTTGCGGATTCTCATTTTAAGCCAGCGAGCCCGGACTGATTTTTCGGATGAGCCTTTGGCGGTGAAGCCGGGCCCATCTGCGGCGAGCTTTTCCTATGTTCTTGCACGTGGTCGCAGATCAAGAGGACCGAATTTCAGCGCTCCGCACGCTGCTGGAACCGACGCATCAGGTTACCTCATCGTTGCTCCGCAAGGAAAACAACGTCCCGAAGGGGTGCGACGCCGCGATCGTCAGCGCCGATCTCAAGAACGCTGACAGCATCACAGCACTCAAGGAACTTTCGGCGAAATTCAAGGGCGCCAAACGGAAGCTCTATATCCTCGACCAGAAGGCGCGGCTGCAGGCGGCGCAGGCCTATGCACTCGGCGCGACGCACGTGCTGTTCAATCCGGTGACGACGGAGTCGCTGCTTCGCGCGCTGGCTGACCCCAGCGCGCCAATAAAATTTCCGGAGGAGACCGGCCGGGAAAAAGAACAGGGCGCACGCGGCGCGGCCTCGGCGAGCGCCGCCTCGCTGGCATCGATGTTCACCGCCGTGCAGCGCGGACAGGCGATCGATATCGCGGATGCCAGGCTTGCGGGCCGCACTATTTCCGACAGCGTCGCCGAGGAGGGTCTCTCCGAGTGGCTGACAACCGTGCGCCGTCATCACGAGGGCACCTATCAGCATTGCCTGCTGGTGACGGGAACCGTGGTCGCATTTGGATTAAGTCTCGGATTGGCCAGGGCTGATATGGAACGGCTGCATGCGGCGGCGATGTTCCATGACATCGGCAAAGCCAAAATTCCGCTCGCCGTGCTCGACAAACCCGGCAAGCTGGATCCGCAGGAACGCGCCATCATCGAAACCCATCCGGCCGCCGGCTACGACATCCTGAAGGCGAGCCGCGGTATTTCGCCGGAAATTCTCGATGTGGTCCGGCACCATCACGAATTTCTCGACGGCAGCGGATATCCCGACGCGCTCTGCGCAGGCAGCATCACCGATCTTGTCCGGATCATGACCATCTCGGATATCTTTTCGGCGCTGATCGAGGACCGCCGCTACAAGCCCCCGATGCCGCGCGCGCAGGCCTATGAAATACTGTGCGGCATGAACGGCAAGCTCGAAGCCCCGCTGGTCAAGGCGTTCAGGGAAGTCGCATTGAATAGCTGAGCGGCGCACATCCGGCGCGCCACCTCATTCGATCACCTCGTCGGTGCGCGCGAGCAGTATCGGTGGCACAATGATGTCGAGCGCCTTGGCGGTCTTGAGGTTCACCACCAGTTCGAACTTGGTCGGTAGCTCGACCGGCAGGTCGGCGGCCTTCGCACCCTTGAAAATCCTGTCGATGAAGCCGGCCGCGCCCCGAAACAGAGATTGGAAATCAGGGCCGTAACTCAGCAGCAATCCCGCCTCCGCGAATTCTTTCAAACTGGAGGTGGAGGGGAGCCGATTTTTGAGCGCCATGACGCCAATCTGCTGGCGATAGTTGAACAGCACGGTATCCGATACAAGGATGAATGCCTGCATTTGCTCTCGCACCATCGTTGCGAATGCTTGTTCGAGGGAATCCAACCCCCGCGCCTCGACCGCGACGACCTCCAAACCCAATGGCTGGGTCACATCCCTCATCGACTCCAGCCGGGCAGGATCGAGCCAGCCGTCCGGATTCCAGAGCATGCCCACACGCCTCAGGTTCGGCAGCACCTCCTTCAGCAACCCAAGCCGCTTGCCCTGCATCTCGCTCTCGTTGCCGCCATCCAGGCTAAACCCGGTGACGTTCCCGCCCGGCCGCGCCAGGCTGGCGACAAATCCGGCACTGACCGGATCGGCGCTGCTGGCCATGATGATCGGGATGGTGGTGGTCGCCTTCATGGCCGCAGCCGTGCTTATACTGTTCCCGGAAACGATGACGTCGACGCCGAGCCGAACCATGTCTGCTGCAAGCGCGGGTAATCGTTGCACCTCACCGTCGGCGAAGCCGTACTCGATGACGATATTCTGGCCAACGCGATAGCCGAGACTTCGCAGGCCCTCATCGAAAGCTTTAGTGAACTTGAGTTGCGTCTGCCGGGAGCCACCCGCGAGGTAGCCCACCCGATAGATCCGTCCTGCCGGTTGCTGCGCACGTGCGGCCAGCGGCCATGTCACCGCACCACCGAATGCCGCGATGAACTCGCGCCGCTTCATTCGATCACCTGGTCGGCGCGGGAGAGTATCGAGGCCGGCACGTTGACGCCCAGCGCCTTTGCGGTCTTCAAATTGATCACCAGTTCAAATTTGGTCGGTTGTTCGACCGGCAAATTGGCAGGTTTCGCACCCTTGAAAATCTTGTCGACGAAAGCGGCGGACCGACGAAATTGATCCTGAAGATCCGGTCCATAGCTCAGAAGCAAGCCCGCCTCCGCGTATTCTCTCGCGGTCGAGATTGCCGGCAGCCGATCTCTGATGGCCATGACGGCGGCCTGGCCACGGGTTGCCAAACAGCACGGGCTCTCCCAACACGACGAACGCCTGCGCGCGCTCCCTCACCATTGTCGCGAATGCCTGTTCAAGCGCCTCGGGTCCGCTTGCTTCGGCCGAGACAAGCGTCAACCCCAGCGCCTCGGCGGCCTCCCTCATTGACGTCAGCCGGCTCCGATTCGGCGCAAAGTCTGGATTCCACAAAAAGCCCACACGTTTCAGGTTCGGCAGCGTCTCCTTCAGCAATTCGAGCCGCTTGCCGAAGATCTCGTCGCCCGCGTCGACGCCGAACCCGGTGACGTTCCCGCCCGGTCGCGCCAGGCTGGCGACAAGCCCCGCACCGACCGGATCGACACTGTTGGTCATGACGATCGGGATGGTCGCGGTCGCCTTCATGGCCGCAACCGTGCTCTGATGGGCGCTGTTGACGATGACGTCCACGCCGAGCCCGACCAGGTCTGCAGCAAGTGCCGGCAGCCGTTCCAACTGTCCGTTGGCGAAGCGGTATTCGATGACGACATTCTCACCAATGCCGTAGCCAGCACTCCGCAGGCCCTCCTCGAACGCTTTGCTGAGATAGATTTGTTGCTCTCGCGACCCTAACGCTAGGTAACCCACCCGGTAGACCCGACCTGCCGGTTGCTGCGCACGTGCGGCGAGCGGCCACGTCGCCGCACCGCCGAGACATGTGAGAAACTCGCGACGCTTCATTCGATCACCTCGTCGGCGCGGGCGAGCAATGTCGGCGGCACCGTGATGCCAAGCGCCTTCGCGGTCTTCAAATTGATGACCAACTCGAATTTGGTCGGCTGCTCGACGGGCAGGTCGGCAGGCTTCGCACCCTTGAAAATCTTGTCGACGAAGACGGCGGACTGGCGAAATGCATCTCGTAAATCAACCCCATAGGTCAGAAGTAAACCCGACTCCGCATACTCTCTTGCGGCAGCGATTGCCGGCAGCCGATCTTTGACGGCCATGACGCCAATCTCGCCGCGACAGTTGAACAGTACACCATCGCTCAGTACGACGAGCACCTGCGCGCGCTCCCTCACCATTGTCGCGAACGCTTGGTCAAGTGTGTCCGGCCCGCGGGCTTCGACCGGGACAAGTGTCAACCCTAGCGCCAGGGCAGCCTCCCTCATCGACGACAGCCGGGCGGGATTGGGTGCAAAATCCGGATTCCACAGAATGCCCACACGCGAGAGGTTCGGCAGTGCGTCCTTCACCAACTCGAGGCGCTTGGCATGCTGCTCGTCACCTGTGTCCTGGGCGACCCCGGTGACGTTCCCGCCCGGACGCGCCAGGCTGGCGACAAGCCCGGCACTGACTGGATCGGCGCTGCTGGCCATGACGATCGGGATGGTCGTGGTCGCCTGCATGGCAGCAACAGTATTCACATTGTTCCCGGCAACGATGACGTCCACACCGCGCCCGACCAGGTCTGCGGCAAGCGTGGATAGCCGTCCCATGTCGCCGTCGGCAAAGCGGTACTCGACGACGACATTCTCGCCAACGCGGTAGCCGAGGCTTCGCAGGCCATCTTCGAACGCCTTCATGAGATGGAGCGCTCGTTCCCGCGACGTAATCGCGAAGTAACCCACCCGGTAGATCCGCCCTGCCGGTTGCTGCGCGCGCGCGGCCAGCGGCCACGTCGCCGCACCGCCGAGACATGTGAGAAACTCTCGTCGCTTCATGAAAAAATTCCCAGGGCCCGCGGGGTGTTATCGCAAGGCGCCGCTTCCGCTCTACAACAGGCTTATCACAAACCGGCTGCCGACGATAAAGAGGTAGCTTCCAAAGGCGATCTCCAACGCGCGCTTGCTCATCGCATGCGCAGCGCGCACACCGAGCGGTGCGGTCAGCAGGCTGGTCGGCATCACCAGTATGGCGCCGATCAGCGAGACGTAGCCGAGCGCGAACGGCAGTTGCAGTGCTGCGACATCGGGATAGCGCGCGGCCGCGGGCCAGCCGGCATAGACGTAGCCGAGCGCACCCGGGATCGAAATCAAAACGGCAAGCGCGGAAGAAGTCGCGACCGCCTGATGGATCGGCCTTCCGTAGAACGTCATCAGCAAATTCGAAAACAGGCCGCCGCCGACCCCCATCAGTGTCGACAGCAGTCCGACGACGAAGCCGTAGAGCCGCATCAAAGGTCCACGCGGGAGATCCTCGCCCAATTTCCAATTGTCGCGTGCGAGCAGCAGGCGCGCGGCGGCCGACCAGGCCACGCCGACGAACACGATCTTGAACAGCCGCTCCGGCGCGTAGCGCGCGGTGATGGCGCCTGCGATCACGCCGATCACGACCGGCAGCCACCAGATTTTTAGGATTTCCATATCGACCGCGCCGCGGGCGTGATGGGCGCGAAAGGAGCGGATCGAGGTCGGGATGATGATGGCGAGCGAGGTGCCGATGCAGAGCGGCATCCGCACCTCCAGCGGCACGCCGGCAAGGCGGAAGCATTCATAGAACACCGGCACCAGGATCGCGCCGCCGCCGATGCCGAAAATGCCGGCAAAAAACCCTGCCAGCGCGCCTACCGCGACCAGCATCAGCGCCAGTTCGATGAGCTCGGCGAGATCAAGCCCGGCGATGGCCATCTATGGTTTCCCCATCTGCAGCGGAGATGCCTGCGTTCATGAATCGTGCTTCAGGTATACCAGCCAATCGTCCAACGCCGGGCTTTGTCAACGCCTGCAATTGCAGGCCTCCTCCATAGGTATGAACCACCGTTCGCAATTGCTGATTTTGGGCGTTGCACTCGCTGTTTCGACTACGTAAATAGAATTACTTTAACGCGATCGCCGATGGGCCTCCACGGCCCCGCCAACCATCAAAGCCGCCGATGACCGCCAGGATCGAACGACCGCTTTCACCGCATCTGCAGACCTATCGCTGGACGCTGACGATGGCGCTGTCCATCGTCCACCGCGCCACCGGCGTGGCGCTGTATTTCGGCACCTTGCTATTGGCCTGGTGGCTGATCGCCGCCGCCTCGGGACCCGGTGCCTACGCCAATGTGCAGGCCTTTACCGGCAGCGTCATCGGACGCCTGATCGTGTTCGGTTACACCTGGGCGCTGATGCATCATTTGCTGTCGGGGCTCCGGCATCTCGTCTGGGACCTCGGCTACGGCTTCAAGGCCAATGAACGTGAGGCCCTGACCTGGGGCGCGCTGATCGGCGGCATTTCGCTCACGGTGCTGGTCTGGATCGTCGCCTACAGCGGAGTCGGCCGATGAACGCGCCCAAATCTCCCTCGATGCGTACGCCGCTGGCGCGCGTCCGCAGCCTCGGCTCCTCGCATTCCGGCACGTCCGATTTCTGGCGACAGCGACTTACCGCTGTCGCCATGACCGTGCTGATCGTGCCCGTGATCGTGGTGGTGCTGATGCTGATCCCCAGCAACCAGGCGGGCGCCAAGCAAATCTTCAGCTCGGTGCCCATCGCGATCATCCTGCTGCTCTTCATTGTCGCCAGTACCTGGCACATGAAGATCGGCATGCAGGTCGTGATCGAAGACTACGTGCACAATGAGAAGATCAAGCTCGCCAGCGTGATGGCCAATAATTTCTTCTGTATCGCGGTGGCGCTCGCCTCGATTTACGCGATCCTCAAAATGTCATCGGGAGTCTAACCCATGGCCTCTAAGAATTCGGCTGAAGGTAACGGCAAGACCAACGGCAGTGGTCCCGCCACCAACGGAAAAGCCTATCCGATCGAAGACCACACCTACGACGTCGTCGTGGTCGGCGCCGGCGGCGCAGGCCTGCGCGCCGTGGTCGGCTGCTCGCGAAGCGGGCCTGCGCACCGCCTGCATCACAAAAGTGTTTCCGACCCGCTCGCATACGGTGGCGGCGCAAGGCGGCATTTCGGCGTCGCTCGGCAACATGCACAAGGACGACTGGCGCTGGCACATGTACGACACCGTCAAGGGGTCGGACTGGCTCGGCGACCAGGACGCCATCGAATACATGGTGCGCAACGCGCCCGAAGCCGTCTACGAGCTCGAACATTGGGGCGTGCCGTTCTCGCGCACCGAGGACGGCAAGATCTACCAGCGCCCGTTCGGCGGCATGACGCTGGACTACGGCAAGGGCCAGGCGCAGCGCACCTGTGCTGCCGCCGACCGCACCGGCCACGCCATGCTGCACACGATGTACGGCCAGGCGCTGCGCCACGCCGCCGAATTCTACATCGAGTTCTTCGCCATCGACCTGATCATGGACGACCAGGGCATCTGCCGCGGCGTGATCGCGCTCAAGCTCGACGACGGCACGCTGCATCGCTTCCGCGCCCAGACCACGATCCTCGCCACCGGCGGCTATGGCCGCGCCTATGCTTCCTGCACCTCGGCGCATACCTGCACCGGTGACGGCGGCGCGATGGCGCTGCGCGCCGGCCTGCCGCTGCAGGACATGGAGTTCGTGCAGTTCCACCCGACCGGCATCTACGGTTCGGGCTGCCTCGTCACCGAAGGCGCGCGCGGCGAAGGCGGCTATCTCGTCAATTCCGAAGGCGAGCGCTTCATGGAGCGCTATGCGCCGTCCGCCAAGGACCTCGCCTCGCGCGACGTGGTCTCGCGCGCGATGACCATCGAAATCCGCGAAGGCCGCGGCGTCGGCAAGAAAAAGGATCACATCTATCTGCACCTCGATCATCTCGATCCCAAGGTGCTGCACGAACGGCTGCCGGGCATTTCCGAATCGGCCAAGATTTTCGCCAATGTCGACGTCACCCGCGAGCCGATCCCGATCACGCCGACCGTGCACTACAACATGGGCGGCATCCCGACCAATTATCACGGCGAAGTGCTGACCAAGATCAACGGCGACGACAACGCCATCGTGCCGGGCCTGATGGCGCTCGGCGAAGCCGCCTGCGTCTCCGTGCACGGCGCCAACCGGCTCGGCTCCAACTCGCTGATCGACCTCGTGGTGTTCGGCCGCGCCGCAGCGCTGCGCTGCGCCGAGAAGCTGACGCCGAACGGCAACCAGCCGGAATTGCCGGCAGGCTCCGCCGACAAGGCGCTCGGCCGGCTCGATCATTACCGCTACGCGTCCGGTGGCACGCCGACCGCAAAACTGCGCGACAGCATGCAGCATGTGATGCAGAGCAATTGCGCGGTGTTCCGCACCGGCGACGTGCTGAGCGAAGGCCAGAACCTGATCCACAAGGTGCATGGCGGCATCGGCGACGTCGGAACCTCTGACCGTTCGCTGGTCTGGAATTCCGACCTGATCGAAACCCTCGAATTCGACAATCTGATCGTGCAGGCGGTGGTGACGATGGACTCGGCGGCCAACCGCACCGAGAGCCGCGGCGCCCATGCCCGCGAGGATTTCCCCGATCGCGACGACAAGAACTGGATGAAGCACACGCTGGCGTGGATCGACGATGGCGGCAAGACCACGATCGATTACCGCCCGGTGCACGATTACACGATGACGAACGACGTGCAGTACATCCCGCCGAAGGCGCGGGTGTATTGATCTCGAGACAGCGGAAGGCTCCTTAACTGCCGAAGCAATGGTTGAATTCGCGCTTCCGAAGAACTCAAAGATCACCGGCGGCAAGACCTGGCCGAAGCCGGCGGGCGCGACCGAGACGCGCGAGTTTCGGGTCTATCGCTGGAATCCGGACGACGGCAAGAATCCGAGCGTCGACACCTATCACATCGACACCGCCGATTGCGGCCCGATGGTGCTCGACGGCCTGATCTGGATCAAGAACCACATCGATCCGACGCTGACCTTCCGCCGCTCCTGCCGCGAAGGCGTCTGCGGCTCCTGCGCCATGAACATCGACGGCCAGAACACGCTGGCCTGCACCAAGTCGATGCACGACGTCAAGCGACGGCGCGGTCAAGGTCAATCCGCTGCCGCATCAGCCGGTCGTCAAGGACCTGGTGCCGGATCTCACCAATTTCTACGCGCAATACGCCTCGATCGAGCCGTGGCTGAAGACCACGACGCCGACGCCGCAGAAGGAATGGAAGCAGAGCCACGAGGACCGCGAAAAGCTCGACGGGCTCTACGAGTGCATCCTGTGCGCCTGCTGCTCGACCTCGTGCCCGAGCTATTGGTGGAACAGCGACCGCTTCCTCGGCCCGGCCGCGCTGTTGCAGGCAACGCGCTGGGTCAAGGATTCCCGCGATGAGGCCACCGGCGAGCGGCTCGACAATCTCGAGGACCCGTTCCGGCTCTATCGCTGCCACACCATCATGAACTGCGCCAAGGCCTGCCCGAAGGGTCTGAATCCCTCGGAAGCGATCGCCGAGCTCAAGCTGAAGATGGTCGAGCGGCAGATCTGAGGCGAAGCCTCAACTCCGAATTCTCGGCCGCCATCCCGGGCCGCGTACGAATTGGTTAATAATTAGTCGATCGAGACCGGAGCAAGTTCCTCCTCGATCGCGCCGCTTTGTTCCGCGGAAATTTTGAAGTAAGGTCTGCACCAGAGTCGGAGCGCCCGTGCAGACCGCCCAACGCAATTCGCTGAGACTGCTGCAGTGGATGATGGCGGCTTCGCTGGCCCTGCCGCTGGCGCTGTTCGTCTTTGCTTCCACGGTTTCCTGGGTCTCGGTCAACGAGACCGCCGACCGCGAAATCGAGCGCTCGCTCGATGTCGTGCAAGAGCACGCGCTCAAGGTGTTCGAGACCATCGACCGCAGCCTGTCGGAAATCACCGAGATCATCCGCGGCATTCCCGACGCCGGCATCGTTTCGCGCGAGGAAACGCTGCATCTGCGGCTGAAACAGCTCGCCGATTCGCTGCCGCAGGTGAAATCGGCCTGGGTTTTCGACGCCAAGGGCCATGCGCTGGTCAACAGCCTGGTGGTGCCCGCACCCGACATCGATTTTTCGGACCGGGATTATTTCAAGGCCCATGTCGCCGGCGACATCGGGACTTACATCGGCGACGCACTGAAGCCGCGCCCGCCCTATCAGGGCGCACCGTTCTTCGGCTTCAGCCGCCGGCGCAGAAACGAGGACGGCAGCTTCGCCGGCGTGATCCAGGCGTCGGTGCTCCCGGAATATTTCGAGAATTTCTATGCCCGGATCGGCCGCGAACCCGGCAGCTTCTTTGCGCTCGGCCTGACCGACGGCGTGGTGCTGGCCCGTTTCCCGACCGTCGACCAGGAGCTTCGTCTCGATCGCGACGGACCGGTCGGGCAACAGATCGCGGCAAACCCCAAGGCCGGCCTCATCACCATCACGTCGCCGGCCGACGGCATCGAGCGCCGCCTCGGCTACCAGCAGCTCGCCGAATACCCGATCTATATCAGCGCCGGCCTCGAGACGTCGGCGATCCGGGCGCGCTGGCTCTCCACCATGAGCCAGCATCTGATTTTCGGCGCGCCGGCGACGGCACTGCTGTTTTTCCTGCTCGCGCTGGCGTTGCGGCGGACCCGCATCTCTATGCCGAGGCCGCCAAGCGGCAGGAGGCCGAGGAGGCGCTGAAGCACGGCCAGCGGCTCGAGGCGCTCGGTCAGCTCACCGGCGGCGTCGCGCACGACTTCAACAATCTGCTGACGGTGATCCGCGCCTCCGTCGATCTGTTGCGGCGGCCGGATCTGCCGGAGCCGCGCCGGCTGCGCTACATCGATGCGATTTCGGACACGGTCACGCGCGCGGCGCGCCTGACCACCCAGCTGCTGGCGTTCGCGCGGCGTCAGACGCTGAAGCCGGAAGTGTTCGACGTCGGCCGGAACGTGCAGACGCTGAGCGAAATGATCGGGACGCTGATCGGGTCGCGGATCGAGATCGTGACCATCGGGCCGGACGAGCCATGCTTCGTCAATGCCGATGCCGGTCAGTTCGAGACCGCGATGATCAACATGGCGGTCAACGCCCGTGACGCCATGGACGGCCACGGCAGGCTCACCATCACGGTGCGCAGGGCCGCCGAATTGCCGGGCACCGGCCCGCAATCGCGCAGACATGCCGACGGCAAAAATCCGATGGTTACGTCGCGGTGTCGGTCGAGGACACCGGCGTCGGCATTCCCCGCGAGCAGTTCGGACGCATCTTCGAACCGTTCTTCACCACCAAGGAGGTCGGCCAGGGCACCGGGCTCGGCCTGTCGCAGGTGTTCGGCTTCGCCCGGCAATCCGGCGGCGAAGTGGTGGTCGCCAGCGAAATCGGCAAGGGCAGCATCTTCACGCTGTATCTGCCGCGCGTCGCCGGCGACGACCGGCCGCAGCAGATGCCGGCGGAAGATGCGCCGCCGCTCGACGGGAGCGGGCATGTCGGTGCTGGTGGTCGAGGACAATATCGAGGTCGGAAAATTCGCGACCGACGCGCTGACCGAACTCGGTTACGGCACCACCCTGGTCGACAACGCCACGCACGCGCTTGAAGAACTCGCCGCCGGCGCCGAGCGCTACGACGTCGTGTTCACCGACGTGGTGATGCCCGGCATGACCGGCATCGAGCTGGCGCAGGAAATCCGCCGCTACCATCCCGATCTGCCGGTCGTGCTGACCAGCGGCTACAGCCACGTGCTGTCGGAAAGCGGCAGCGACGGGCTTGAGCTGCTGCAAAAGCCCTATTCGATCGAGCAGCTCTCGCGCGTGCTGCACCGGGCCGGACGCTGGCGGCGGGTGAAGCGCGCCACCGCGGCGCGGCGTCCTGATGACGCGGGCGCGTTGGCCGATCGACGGAACCTGCCACGGGAACCTTCTGATTTCTCTTGCGTTATCGGCCATGGCAAAACCCGGTACCACGGTGCAAAGTCCGCCGCAAAGCCGAAATCGTCCGCGAAGAAATCCAAGCCCGAAGAAATCATCGGCGGACGCATCAGAGATCGTCGAGGTCGACGCCGAGGACGGCGATCACGTCGAACCGCCGCCGCCGGAAGTCGTCGAACCCGATCCGGAATTACCCCCGAGGAGGCCGAGCAGGCGCGCAAGGATTATCTGCTGACGCGGTTCTGGATCAGCGCGCGCGGTTATTGGGGCCGGAACGGCGACCGGCTGGCGTGGCTGTTTTCGATCGGGCTGCTGATCCTGATCGTCGTCAATGTCGGCTTCCAGTACGGCATCAATGTCTGGAACCGCGCGATCTTCGACGCCATCGAGAAGCGCGAGTCCGCCACCGTCTTCTATCTCACCGCGGTGTTCTTGCCGCTCGCGATCGGCAGCGTGCTGCTCGGCGTCGCGCAGGTGTTTGCGCGGATGAGCATCCAGCGCCGCTGGCGCTCCTGGCTGACCAGCTCGGTGATGACGCGCTGGCTCGCCAACGGCCGCTACTACCAGCTCAACCTCGTCGGCGGCGACCACAAGAACCCGGAATACCGCATCGCCGAGGATTTGCGGATCGCGACCGACAGTCGCCGGTCGATTTCGTCGCCGGCGTCACCTCGGCGTTCCTGTCGGCCGCGACCTTCATCGTGGTGCTCTGGACCATCGGCGGCGCGCTGACGGTGACGCTCGGCGGATTCGACCGTCACCATTCCCGGCTTCCTCGTCATCACCGCGGTGATCTATGCCGCGATCACCTCCGGCTCGATCATGATCATCGGCCGCCACTTCGTGCAGGTCTCCGAGGACAAGAACCAGGCCGAGGCCGAATTCCGCTACACGCTGACGCGCGTGCGCGAAAACGGCGAGAGCATCGCGCTGCTCGGCGGCGAGGAGGAGGAGCGCGACGGCATCGACAAGACCTTCACCAATGTGCTGCGGCAATGGGCGCAGCTTGCCGGCCAGCACATGCGCACCACGCTGGTGTCGCAGGGATCGAGCCTGATTGCGCCGGTGGTGCCGCTGCTGCTGTGCGCGCCAAAATTTCTCGACGGCAGCATGACGCTCGGACAGGTGATGCAGGCGGCCTCCGCCTTCACCATCGTGCAGAGCGCGTTCGGCTGGCTGGTCGACAATTATCCGCGTCTCGCCGACTGGAACGCCTGCGCGCGCCGCATCGCCTCGCTGATGATGTCGCTCGACGGGCTGGAGCGCGCCGAGCAGGGCGACGGCATCGGCCGCATCAAGCGCGGCGAGACCGAGGGCGAGCGCCATGCTCAGCCTCAACGATCTCTCGGTGACGCTCGACGACGGCACCGCCGTGGTCGGCGAAACCGAAGTCGTGATCGAACCCGGCGAGCGGCTGCTGGTGGCCGGCGAATCCGGCTACCGGCAAGAGCACGCTGGTGCGCGCCATCGCGGGCCTGTGGCCGTGGGGCGGCGGCAGCGTCAATTTCCATCCCGACCGGCGGCTGTTCATGCTGCCGCAGCGGCCCTACATCCCCTCCGGCACGCTGCGCCGCGCGGTCGCCTATCCCGGCGCCGCCGACGACTGGAACGCCGAACAGATCGGCGAAGCCCTGCACAAGGTCGGCCTCGATCATCTCAAGGACAAGATCGAGGAAGAGGCGCCGTGGGACCAGACGCTGTCGGGCGGCGAAAAGCAGCGGCTCGCCTTCGCGCGGCTGCTGCTGCACAACCCCGACATCGTCGTGCTGGATGAAGCGACCTCGGCGCTCGACGAGAAGAGCCAGGACAAGATGATGGAGATGGTCATCAAGGAGTTGCCGAAGGCCACCATCGTCAGCGTCGCGCATCGCGTCGAGCTGGAAGCCTTCCACAGCCGCAAGATCGTGCTGGAGCGGCGCAAGGGCGGCGCCAAGCTCGTCAGCGATATCGACCTGATCCCGCGCAAGGGCAAGCGCCGCCTGCTCGGCCGCTTCCTGCGCCGGCGCAAGCGCCGGCGAAGAAGGCGGCGTGATCCGCGTCGTCCCTGCGAACGCAGGGACCCATAGCCATCCGGCGTACATTATTGTCAAAAGTGTCACCTACGACCGCTCAAACTGAATGGCTCGCGGCGTATGGGCCCCTGCGTTCGCAGGGGCGAACGATTGCGTTGGAGTCGCGCACAAAACCGGCTATGCATGCGCCGCTTTCTCTTCGAGGATATCTGTTTGAAGCCCGACAACGACCCCACGCCCGCGCCGTTCGGCGCGTTCGCACCCAATGCCGCGCAGGCCGCGATCATTTCGCTGGCGCAACGGCTCGCGGCTGAAGCGCGGCGCGTTCCGGCCGATGCTGTCGCGGCTGGTCAATCTGTTGCGCGCGGGGCCGGTCGACGTGCACTATCAGGGCGCGTCGTTTCGCTTCTATCACCAGGCCAGCGCCACCGAGCGCGGCGCGCTGTTCAATCCCGACTACAACATCGAGGAACTGGATTTTCTGCGCGCGCATACGCCTGCAAGGCGGCGTGTTCGTCGATGTCGGCGCCAATGTCGGCACCTATGCCATGGTGCTGGCGCGCCATGTCGGCGCAGAGCGGCAAGGTGATCGCGATCGAGCCGCATCCGGTGACGCATGCGCGGCTCGCCTTCAACAATTCCGCGTCCGGCTATGGCCAGACCAGGCTGGTGGCCGCCGCCGCCGGCCCCGCCGATGGCGAGCTGATGATCGAGACCGATGGCGACAATCTCGGCGCCAGCCACATCGTGTCCGGCGAAGCCTCCAGCAAGGCGATCAAGGTGCCGTCGCTGCGGCTGCAGCGCATTCTCGACGAGGCCGGCGTCACACATGTCGACGCGCTGAAGATCGACGTCGAAGGTTTTGAGGACCGCGTGCTGACCGGCTTCTTCAAAGACGCGCCGCAATCGCTGTGGCCCCGCGCGGTGGTGATCGAGCATCTGTCGAAGAACGAATGGCAGCAGGACTGCATCGCCGACATGCTTGCGCGCGGCTATGTCGAGACCGGCAGGACGCGCAGCAATACGCTGCTGGTGCGAGGCTGAAGAGCGGTGTGCCACGCGCAGGCATGACCGATTTTACGACTTCATCGTCTCGGGGAACATCGCAGCAATCACGCCGTTGTCGTGGATGCCGATCGAACCGCCAGAAATCCCGCCCGCCACACCGGGTCAAGCCGACCGAGCCGCCGCGTGAAGAACCGCCGGGCAATCCCAATCCCGAGGTGCCGCCGCCAGTGCGCGAGCCCGGCGAATCACCGCTACCGCAGGAATTGCCGGGCAAGATGCCGGACGAATTGCCGGTGCGCGGACCGAGCGGACCCGCGACGCCGAATCCCGCGATCGATCGTCCGGGGACTCCATGAGTTGGGTCTGAACAAAGTGAGTTTGGATTCGAAAGCATCGCCTGAACGCGCAATGAATAATCGTGCGTGCAACCCGTTGCGTCGTCGAAATAAAAAGCGCATGCGCTTTCCAGCCCGCCACAATCCGGCCTAATGATTAGCTGTTGATCGACCTGCCGAAACGTTCGGCGATAACTTTTTCGTTGCTACCAGGTTTTTTCCGGGGACCACATCATGACAAACCTTCGTCTCGTGCTGCTTGCCACGACCGCTCTGACCGTGACGCAGCTCGCGACATCCGTATCGCATGCGCAGACCGCGCCACTCGTCGTCGCGCAGGCCAAGGAAGAGCTCGGCCCCGACGGAAAACCGAAGCCGCCACCGAAGGGCGCGCCGCCGGCTGTGAAGCCACCGACTCCGCCGGCGCCGCCCGCACCACCAGCGGCCGCGCCGCCGCGCCCCACTCCGCCACCCGCGCCACCGCCGGCCGCCGCACCGCCGCCGCGCCCGACACCACCGCCCCCGCCGCCTCCCGCTGCGGCACCACCGCCCCGTCCGACACCGCCGCCGCCTCCCCCGGCAGCGGCACCGCCGCCGCGCCCGACTCCGCCACCCCCGCCGCCCGCAGCGGCACCGCCGCCGCGTCCGACACCTCCTCCGCCGCCTCCGCCTGCGGCCGCTCCTCCGCCGCGTCCGACGCCCGCGCCGCCACCGCCGGCTGCGGCACCACCCCCGCGTCCAACACCGACTCCCGCGCCTGCGGCAGCACCGCCGCCGCCCCCTTCTGCCGCACCGCCGCCGCGACCGGCGCCGACGGCTGCGCCCGCTGCTGCTCCGACCCCGCCACCGGCCGCGGCAACCACGCCTGCAACACCGGCCGCGCCTGCCGCAACACCGGCAGCACCTACCGCAACACCGGCCGCGCCCGCCACAGCGCCGTCGTCGACCGATCCGCGCCAGAAGGGCATGCGGCCGGACGGCGCGCGGCCGGATGGCGCCAAACGACCGGGAGCACCGGGGGCACCGCCCGCTGGCACGCCGCCGACAACAACCGCACCACCGACAGCCGTTCCGCCTGCGGGAGCCCCTCCGACGGCAGCGCCTGCGACGACGCCTCCTGCGGGGGCCGCACCAACGGCAACCCCGCCGGGTGCGCCGGCTCCACGCGCTGGTCAACCACCCGGCGCACCGCCGACCGCCGCAGTGCCGATAGCTCCTCCGCCTCCAGCTCCTGCCGGCGCCCCGGCGCCAAGTATCGTCCCTGGCACGACAGCCGCAGCACCACCGCCCGGCAGGACGCAAAACACTCCGCCGACGGTCGCGCCGGCGTTCCGGACCGCACCCACGGTCACAACGCAACTGCCGTCAGCGCCACAGCCGCGGCGGGAGAACATGACGCCGCTCGCCATCGGCGCGGGCGTGGTGGCAGGCGCCGTGATCGGCGCGACCATCGCCGATTACCGCAACCAGCGACGAGAATCCGTCGTAGGCGGCCGCACGATCTACACCGAGTCGGACCGGATCATCATCCGCGACCCGAGCGGGCAGCAATACGTTCGCGGCAACGATCTCTATCGCTTCCGTTATGGTGCACGTGACATCCAGACTACGACCGTCGGCGGCGAAACCCGTACCGTCGTGATCCGGCCGGACGGCAGCCAGATCATCACCGTGGTTGGCAATGACGGGCGGCTGCTGCGCCGGATCCGCCGCGACGAGCGGGGCCGCGAGCTCATCATCATCGACAACAGCTACCGGGATCCACGCGCGGTCGGCGGCTTCTATGTCGACTTGCCGCCGCCAGTGGTCAGCATGCCCTACGACCGCTACATCGTCAGCGCCGACGAAGCGTCCCCGGAAGTGATCTATGACACAATGGTGGCGCCGCCCGTGCAACGGATCGACCGGCGCTACTCGCTCGACGAAATCCGCTACAGCCCCAATGTCCGGATGCAGATGCCGAGTATCGACGTCAATTCCATCAACTTCGCGACCGGTTCATGGGAGATCCCGCCGGACCAGGCGGCGAAGCTGCAGGCGATTGCCGACGGCCTCAACCGGGCGATCCAGGCCAACCCGCGCGCGGTGTTCCTGATCGAAGGGCACACCGACAAGGTCGGCTCCGACATCGACAATCTTTCGCTGTCGGACCGCCGTGCGGAATCCGCTGCAAACTTGCTGACGCAGCAGTTCGGTGTCCCCGCGGAGAACCTGACCTCGCAAGGTTATGGTGAACAGTATCCGAAGGAGCCGACCGACGGACCGAGCGCGATCAACCGGCGCGTCACCATCCGCAACATCACGCCGCTGTTGAACGGTGGGCAGGCCTCGCTGCCGCCGCCCCCGCCCGGCACCGCGCCGCCGCGGCGATGAGGTTGGTCAGCACCAAATGAAAATGGCCGGGAGCAATCCCGGCCTTTTTTTCGTTTGCTCGTCATTGCGAGCGGAGCGAAGCAATCCATCTCACGGCATAACGAATAGATGGATTGCTTCGTCGCGGAGCCTGTCATCGGGCACGCATTCGCGCGACCCGTTGGCTCCTCGCAATGACGGAGGATGGACTTGCGACCGGCTCAACCCTTGTCGTTACCGAGCTTGAATATCTCGGAGCCGTCGCCGCTCGAAAGCAGGCCGGTTTCCGAATAGAGTTTCAGCTTGGCGCGGGTATCGTTGATGTCCAGATTGCGCATGGTCAGCTGGCCGACGCGGTCGTCCGGCGTGAACGCCGCGTCCTCGACCTTCTCCATGCTCAGCCGCTCCGGCTGATAGGTCAGATTGGGACTCTCGGTGTTGAGAAGCGAATAGTCATTGCCGCGGCGCAGTTCGAGCGTCACCTCACCGGTGATGGCGCGCGCCACCCAGCGCTGTGCGGTTTCGCGCAGCATCAGCGCCTGCGAATCGAACCAGCGGCCCTGGTAGAGCAAGCGGCCAAGGCGCATGCCGCTGATGCGGTACTGCTCGATGGTGTCTTCGTTGTGGATGCCGGTGACCAGGCGCTCATAGGCAATGTGCAGCAGTGCCATGCCGGGCGCCTCATAGATGCCGCGGCTCTTGGCCTCGATGATGCGGTTCTCGATCTGGTCGCTCATGCCGAGGCCATGCCGGCCGCCAATGGCGTTGGCTTCGAGGAACAGCGCGACCGGATCGGCAAAGGTCTGGCCGTTCAGCGCGACCGGCTGGCCCTCTTCGAAACGCACGGTGACCTGCTCGGCCTTGACGACGCAGTCGTCGCGCCAGAACGGCACGCCCATAATCGGATTGACGATCTTGATGCCGGTCGAAAGGCTCTCGAGATCCTTGGCCTCGTGGGTTGCACCCAGCACATTGCTGTCAGTCGAATAGGCCTTTTCGGCGCTCATCTTGTAGCCGAAGCCGTTCGCAGTCAGGAACGCCGACATTTCCGCGCGTCCGCCCAGTTCGTCGATGAACTGCTGGTCGAGCCAGGGCTTGTAGATCTTGAGGTTCGGGTTGGTCAGCAGGCCGTAACGGTAGAACCGCTCGATGTCGTTGCCCTTGTAGGTGGAGCCATCGCCCCAGATGTTGACGCCTTCTTCCTTCATCGCCGAGACCAGCATCGTGCCGGTCACGGCGCGCCCGAGCGGCGTGGTGTTGAAATAGGCGATGCCGCCGGTCGAAACATGGAAGGCGCCGGACTGGATGGCGGCAATGCCTTCGTGCACCAATTGCGTACGGCAATCGACCAGCCGGGCTTTCTCAGCCCCGTATTCCAGCGCCTTGCGCGGAATCTCGTCGTAGTCGGCTTCGTCAGGCTGGCCGAGATTGGCGGTGTAGGCAAAGACGCGGGCGCCCTTTTGCTTCATCCACAGCAGCGCCGCACTGGTGTCGAGACCGCCGGAGAAGGCGATGCCGACTTTGTCGCCTTTGGGCAGGCTTTTCAGGATCGTACTCATAGGGCTTCCAATCGGTCGAAATGGATTTCGGGTTTGAATGCGCGATTAGCAAATTTCGCGCTGACGGGCACGAATTATCCCTGCGGGCGCCAGCGCCGCGTCAGGCGGGCCCAAGGTGCGCCCAGGCGCCCCAGAGCAGCCTCGACCTGGGCGTCGGTCATGCGGGTCGAAGGCCAGCGGTAGATCCAGGCGTAGGCCAGCCAGATCACCAGAAAACTGACCAGGCCGGCGGCGGCGACATCGGTAAAGAAGTGCCCGCCGAACGCCATCCGCAATACCGAGGTCGTGACCCCGAACAGGGTCGCCGCTACATAGGCCAAAGGCCGCCACGCCGGCGGCGTCAGCGCCGCGGGCGCATAGGTCCAGAACGCGGTGGCGCCCTCACCTGAGAAGAACGAGCAGTTGCGTCCGCACGTGCCGCGCGGATCCCACCACGCCACGAATTCCTTGTCGCCGTTGAACTGCGTCACCACGACGGGACGCGGACGGCTCCAGTAACTCTTGAAAGTGAGGTTGGTGAGCACACCGGCCGACAGCAGGATCGTGACCAGCAGGAATACCGCCGCACGGCCCGGGATCAGCATCGGCCGATCCGGCCGCGCCAGTTTCGCAATGATGGCAACGAGCGCCGGCAGCGCCAGCGCCCACGCGACCCACATCGCGGCGTCGCGCGCAAACGCCGCCAGCCAGTCCTGCTTCAGCGGAAACGATTTGGTCGCGCCATCGTAGAACAGCGCCGCCAGTTTCAGATCGAGTTCGGGGAAAATCCCGAACAGCAATCCGATGACGAGCGCCAGTCCGAGCGCGATGAAAAGTCCGGTCCGGTTCATGGCGCGGGGTTTAGCCGAGGGGACGGGAGATGGGAAGGCTGGGCCTCTTCCCCTCTCCCCTTGTGGGAGAGGGTGGCTTCGCGAAGCGAAGACGGGTGAGGGGTTCTCTCCGGAGATTCAGACCTCCCCGCGGATAGGGACCCCTCATCCGGCGCCATAGCCGATGCAAAGCATCGGCGTTCTAAGAACGGCGGCCGGAGGCCGCCTACGCCACCTTCTTCCACAAGGGGAGAAGGGAAGAAAGAACAGCGGCTCACGGCTGCGGCCGTGAATGCGCCGGCAGCGGCGGGGGCGGCCGCAACGGGCGCGGCGGCGCGCGCCAGGCGCCAGCGGTGCGGCCCGCGATCATCCAGTAGACGAGGCCGGCAACGATACCCGCGCCGGTCATGATTTCGAGATGGCGGCGCACGATGCCGTCGAAGCGCAGCGTGGCGGGATCGAACGGGACCAGGCCGAGATAGCAGGCGCAGCCGACGACCGCGCCTCCGACCGCATAGGTCAGCACGCCGCGGACGTAAAACGCCTCCGTGATCAGGACCACGATCAGCGCCGGCAGCAGCGCAAAGCCGGACAGGAAGATGAAGCCGAAACCGAGCACGACATTGATCGCACCCTGATCGATCGGCCCGGTGCCGAGCTCGCTGAATTCGGGATACAGCACCGCGCCGACCACGATCATCCCCGCCGCCAGGCAGGCGAACAGGAATCCGAACAGGATAGCGAAGAGACGGCCGATCAGAGCCATTGCACAGAACCATGATTTTCGTCATTGCGAGGAGCGTAAGCGACGAAGCAATCCATGCTTTCTTTACGCCGAGAAATGGATTGCTTCGCTTCGCTCGCAATGACGGCTTGATCGAAAGGCCGCGCCACGTTCATTAATCCGTCATCGCCATCGCGCGCAGCGCCTGGCGTTCGCGCGCGGACAGTTTTTCGGTTTCTGACTTCAACTGGCCGCAGGCGGCGAGGATGTCGCGGCCGCGCGGCGTGCGCACCGGCGAGGAGTAGCCGGCGTTGAAGATATATTCGGAGAATTTTTCGATCTGGTCCCAGTCCGAGCATTCGTACTTGGTGCCCGGCCACGGGTTGAACGGAATGAGGTTGATCTTGGCCGGAATGCCCTTGAGCATTTTCACCAGCAGTTTGGCGTCCTCCATGGAATCGTTGACGCCCTTGAGCATGACATATTCGAAGGTGATGCGCCGCGCGTTGGACGAGCCGGGATAGTCGCGGCAGGCCTGCAGCAATTCGGCAATCGGATATTTCTTGTTCAGCGGCACCAGTTCGTTGCGCAGTTCGTCGCGCACCGCATGCAGCGAGATCGCCAGCATGACGCCCATCTCGTCACCGGCGCGAACGATGTTCGGCACCACGCCAGACGTCGACAGCGTGATGCGGCGGCGGGAAATGCCGATGCCTTCATTGTCGGCGGCGATCAGCAGCGCATCGCGCACCGCGTCGAAATTATACAATGGCTCGCCCATTCCCATCATCACCACATTGGTGACGAGGCGGCTGCCGGTCGGGGTCTCGCGATCGGCCCAGTCGTTGAGGCGGTCGCGCGCCACCATGACCTGGCCGACGATCTCGCCGGCGGTGAGGTTGCGCACCAGCCGCTGCGTGCCGGTGTGGCAGAACGAGCAGGTCAGCGTGCAGCCGACCTGCGAGGAAACGCACAGCGTGCCGCGATCGGTTTCAGGGATGTAGACGCACTCGACTTCATGCGCCTTCTCGGTGTGCATCGCCGCTCGGCAGCCGCAGCAGCCATTTGCGGGTGCCGTCATTGGAGATTTGCTCGGCCACCACTTCGGGACGATCGACCGTAAAGTGCTTGACCAGTTCGGCGCGCATATCCTTGGAAATGCTGGTCATGGCGTCAAAATCTTTGGCGCCGCGGACATACATCCAGTGCCAAAGCTGCTGCGTGCGCATCTTGCGCTGCGCGGGCGCCACGCCGATCTCGCCGAGCCGGTCGGCGATCTCGCTGCGCGACAGCCCGATCAGCGACGGTTTGGCCGGCGGCACATAGGTTTCGAGCGGGGTTTTTTCGAGGGGAGCCCCAGCCGCTGAACTTGCCTCGATCGAATTGACGGTCATTGAATTTCTGTTCCGGGGTGAATTTCTCCCTCATCCTGAGGAGCGGCGTTTACGCCGCGTCTCGAAGGATGAAAGCCGGGCCTCATGGTTCGAGACGGCGCAAACGCGCCTCCTCACCATGAGGGGAGACAGCCATCAAATAGGCCTTCTGGCGTCCGCTGGAAAGCCACGAAATGCGTCAGTTTAGGGCCCAAAAGTGGGTTAACGCCTGCAATCCTGCGCCAATTTGTCGAGCGCCTGCGACAGGCCCTTCAGCGAGAAGGTATCTGTGGTCTCGGTGCCCTTGGCCGAGACGCCCTTGACGGTGACGTCGGCGGATTTGCGCATCGCATCGACCATCCGCTCTTCCTCGGCGGCGTTCTTGATCCAGAGCCCGTCACCCTGGGTGTACATCGCGTAACTCGCGCCGCCGACCTCGAGCGAGGATTCCGAGCCCGGCTTCAGCGCGTAGCCGATCATGATCGAGACTTCGTTGGTGACCTTTTCCGCCGGACGCGTCGAGACGAAGGCATAGGCCGGGTCGCGCGGCCGGTTCGGCGGGTTGGTCTTCGACGATGACGGTTTTGCCAGCGCGAAGCACACCTTCTTGCCGTTCGGCGTCGCCGTGTAGGCGCCCCAGGTGCCGAACTGGCCGATCAGGGTCGGTTCCGCGCCGCCTGCCGCGGCAGCCGCGGCCGGATCCGGCTTGGCGGCGGGCTTTGCCGCCGGCGCGGGCGTGGGCGCGGGCTTCGCAGTTTCCTTGGCCGCGTCCTTGGCGCCTTTCGGCGCAGCCGTCTGCGCCTGCGCAAGGCTCGACGCCCCGCACAGCAACGCACTCACAACAAGGGATGACAGTATTCGCCGCACGGACAACTGGTTCCCTCATCATTGTGACTGGAAGATGGCCCGGAAAATATCCGACATCGCGCCAGGCCGCTGGCGATGGATAACCGGGAAATGCCTTTTTGGGAAGGCAGTTACGGGCGCCGCGGCCGCGGTGTCCACGGTCGCGTGGTGCGCATTGCGCATACTTTGCGATCAGCCCTTGGGCCGCGCCTCGCGCTGCTTCTGCCACTGCGCCTCGGTCCATTGCAGCAGGTCCTCGGCGCCGGAACTGCGCAAATGCGAGCCGCCGTCCTGCACCACCATCTCGCCATTGATGTAGCCGGCCTGGTCGGAAATCAGGAAGCTCGCCAGATTGGCGAGCTCGCTGTGCTCGCCGGCGCGGCCGAGCGGATTGCGATGCGCCCAGCTCTCATCGCGGCCCTCGGGGCGGAGCTGGCCCGACGCGCCCGGCGTCGGAAACGCCCCCGGCGCGATCGCAACCGTGCGAACGCCCTTCGGTCCCCACTCCACCGCAAGACTCTTGGTCATCGCCAGTACCGCGGACTTCGCCATCGCCGAGGGCACGGTGAAGGCGCGGCCGGTGATGGTCGAGGTCGAGAGGATGCTCAGCACCACGCCTTTGTGCTTGCCCTCGATCCAGCGCTTGCCGGCGGCGAGCGTGCAATACATCGTGCCGTGCAGCGTCGGCGCGAGGATCGCGTCCGCCGCGCGGAACGACATGTGTTCGGTCTGCGCGATGAAGGTTGCGGCAGCATTGTTGACCAGCACGTCGATCGGCGCGTCACGCCAGACCTGATCCATCATGGCGTCGACCGCGGCGCCATCGCGGATATCGCATCGCGCCACGGAAATCTTGCCGCCGAGCTCGCTGCGCATCGCGGCGGCGGTCGCCTCCAGCAATTCGAGGCGGCGGCCGCAGATGATCAGTTCCGCGCCGAGTTCGACAAAACGGCGTCCCATCGCCGCGCCAAGCCCGGAACCGCCGCCGGTGATCAGGATCCGCTTTCCCGCCAGCAGGCCTTTTTCAAACATTGTTTCACTCCCCTGTTATCCCCGTCATTGCGAGGAGCGTAAGCGACGAAGCAATCCATTCTTTCTTTTTGCGGCGCGATGGATTGCTTCGCTTCGCTCGCAATGACGGGCGGATGGCTATGCATGCGTCCCAAGCACCGAATCGGATTGTAGCCCGGCGTCAAATCCGGCAAGAAGCATTCCAGCCTTCCTTGTGCGTCCGAAAATCAGGTGTGTCCATGAAAGCCATTCTCTGCTCGCAATATTGCCAACCCGACGATCTCGTGCTGGCCGATGTGCCCGATCCGGTGGCCGGGCCCGGCGAGGCCGTGATCGCGATCAAATCCGCGGCGCTGAATTTCTTCGACATCCTGATGATCCAGGGCAAGTACCAGATCAAGCCGCCGTTCCCGTTCTCGCCGGCCGCCGAAGTCGCGGGCGTGATCGAGAGCGTCGGCGCTGGCGTCACCGATCTGAAGGTCGGCGACCGCGTCGCGGCGTCCTGCGGCCATAACGGCGCGCGCGAAAAGATCGCGCTGCCGGCCAATTCGATCGTGAAAATTCCCGACAATCTGGATTTCGATCGCGCCGCCGGCATCTTCATCATCTACGGCACCGCGCTGCATGCGCTGGAAGATCGCGCCAGCCTCAAGCCCGGCGAGACCATGGCCGTGCTGGGTGCTGCCGGCGGCACCGGCCTTGCCGCCTGCGAGCTCGGCAAGCTGATGGGGCTGAAGGTGATCGCCTGCGCCTCGTCGGATGAAAAACTCGAATTCGCCAAGGCACATGGCGCCGAGCTTGGCCTGAACTACGCGACCGAAGACCTCAAGGAAGGCTTGCGGCGGCTGACCGGCGGCAAGGGCGCCGACATTATTTTCGATCCGGTCGGCGGCACCTACGCCGAGGCAGCGCTGCGCTCGATCGCATGGGAAGGCCGCTTCCTGGTGATCGGTTTTGCCGCCGGCGACATTCCGAAAATGCCGCTCAATCTGGCGCTGCTCAAGGGCTGCGATATCCGCGGCGTGTTCTGGGGCGCCTGGGCCCGGCTCAACCCGGAGAAGAACCGCGCCAATCTGGAAAAGCTGGTGAAGTGGACCGCGGAGGGCAAGATCTCCTCGCATGTCGACCGCACCTTCCCGCTGGCGCAAACCGCCGAAGCGCTGAAAGTGCTGGCCGGCCGCAAGGCGATGGGCAAGGTGATCCTGCATCCCTGAGGGCGCAGGTCGGCGCGTGCAATCTCGTTTCGGGATTGCATCTGTTTTGAACGATCGCGTTCCCGCGAAACATCTACGGGGCCGCGGGAGCCGCTGCCCATTGGCAGCCGCGCGCGTGCATGCATGACGCATCAGGTGACGCAGGAAACGCCTTCATTCAAGGCAATTGCTGAAGCAACGGCGCGCTAACGATAGGCGTTTTTATATCGTTGGATTACGCCAACATGCCGCAATCAAAACAAAATATCTCCTAATTCGAGCCGGTCGAGGTCGTTTTTTCAACCCATTCGGCATGCGAATTGCCCGCTCAGTAAGCGGGTTCCCGGACGCGCATCACAACAAGAAACAGATGCCGGGTGACCCGTCGTTGCGTTTGTGTAGCGGGGAGCATCGCCATGGTGGAGAGTACAAGACAGGTTCAGTCAGGAGATCCGTACGGCCGGTTCGATGAAGCGATCAACGATCCGAGGTTGTACGAGACAGATCAATTTCAGCGGGCAGCGGCGCAGGACCTCGACTCGCTGCATCACGACCCGGTTCCGCTTTTTCTCGCCGAACAGGATCCGCGCTATGAGCCGACGCCGGAATATTCGTTCGGACGCAAGCGGCGCGCGCGCGGATCGCGCATCGTAACCGGCCTGTTCGCGCTGTCGGCAGCGATAGCCATTCTCGCGCTGGTTTCCGTCGACTCGACGCGCGCCGTCATCGTCAACGCCAAGGCGTCGCTGGCGAATGCAGCCCCCGCGCCATTCGGCGGCGCGCAGCAGGACGCGCGCCGGCGCCGCGCGTCGCCGCCATGCCGCCTGCGAATCCCGAACCGGCGGCAGCGCCGGACGCAGCCACCCGCCGCATCCAGCCCGGCCAACTCGCTTCCGCATCGCCGTCGCGCGACGAAATCGCGGTCGCCTATCAGACCGCCATCAAGAGCCGGGTCGTCGCGATCGAGCCGGCGGCGGCGAAACTCCACCGCCGGCGCAGGCGCATCGATCCGGATGAACTCGCAGCGCTGCTGAAGCGGGCCAAGGGCCTGCTTGCGATCGGCGACATCACCTCCGCCCGTCTGCTGCTCGAGCGCGCCGCGGACGCCCAGGAGGCCGACGCCGCGCTGATGCTGGCGGGGACCTATGACCCGCAGGTGCTGGGAACGCGGGACATGCGCAGCATCACGCCCGATCCGGCATCCGCGCGGCTTTGGTACCAGAAGGCCGCCCAGCTCGGCTCGTCCGACGCCAAGCGGCGTCTCAGCCAACTTCAGAACTAGAGGCGTCACCAGAAATAAGCATCACGCCCGAGCATCACGCTACTTCGGGCATCACGCAGGGGAAACACACATGCGACGTTGGTTTGGAATGGCATTATTTGCCATCACGATGGCTTGCGGCCTTTCGGCCCGGGCCGAAGAGACCGAATACGATCCGGCCAAGGTCAGCGAAAGCCTGAAGGCGATCTTCCAGTTCGGTTCGGTCGCCACCAAGCAAGCGCTGAACGCCAACACGGTGACGCTGATGTCGGGAACGATCGGCGGCACCTATGTGCAGTTCGGCGCCGACCTCGCTTCCGTGCTCGACGACGGCAACAAGTTGCGCGTACTGCCGATCGTCGGGCGCGGTTCGGTGCAGAGCGTCGCCGACATCCTGTTCCTGCAAGGCGTCGATCTCGGCATCGTTCGCTCCGACACGCTCGACTATCTCGAGCGCAAGGGTTTTGCGAAAGACATCAAGAAGCAGTTCACCTACGTGACCAAGCTCTACAATGAGGAGATGCACGTCATCGCCTCGAAATCGATCAAGACGCTGCGGGATCTCGAAGGCAAGACCGTCAGCGTCGACCTGCCCAATGGCGGCACCTTCGTCACCGCGCTGACCGTGTTCGAACGGCTCGGGATGAAGCCGAAGGTGGTCTATATCGAGCAGCGCATCGCGAT
Source organism: uncultured Alphaproteobacteria bacterium (assembly GCA_963802535.1). GTDB lineage: Bacteria > Pseudomonadota > Alphaproteobacteria > Rhizobiales > Xanthobacteraceae > Bradyrhizobium. Next base: position 242,325 of record CAWDJI010000011.1, read on the forward strand.
GGAGAAAATGAAGGCCGGCGAAATCGACGCCGTGATCGTCTGCGGCGGCAAGCCGTACAAGTCGGTGAGCAGTTTCAAGGACGACCGCTTCCATCTGGTGACGGTCAATTACGAAAAGCCGCTGCAGAACGATTATCTGCCGGCCAGCCTGTCGGCGAAGGACTATCCCAATCTGATTTCGGGCGAGGAGCGCGTCGACACCATCGCGGTGCCGGCGGTGCTCGCCGCCTATAATTGGGCGCCGAATACCGAGCGCTATCGCAAGCTGTCGCTGTTCGTCGACGCGTTCTTCACAAAATTTCCGACCTTCCAGAACCCGCCCTTCCATCCGAAATGGAAGGAGGTATCGCTGTCGGCGCCGCTACAGGACTGGAACCGGCTGCCGTCGGCCGAACAATGGCTGAAGGCCCACAACGTCGAAGCGGCGACGCGCACCAAATTCGACGAATTCCTGAAAACCAGCCCTGCCGCCGCAGCCGCTGCGAAAACGGATACCGACCGTGAGGCGCTGTTCAAGCAGTTCCAGGCCTGGGAAAGCGAACGCAACGCGCGGGCGCAGGTTCAGTCGAAGCAGAAATGAAACGCGATCGGGCCGCAGACTTGTTGCACCTCTCCCGCTTGCGGGGGAGGTCGACGCGCGAAGCGCGGCGGGTGGGGGCTCGCTCCACTAGGTGACTCACGGTGAGACCCCCACCATAGCCGATGCTACGCATCGGCATTCTTGAACTAAGGACGGCGGCCGCAGGCCGCCTACGCCTCCCCCGCAAGCGCGGGAGAGGGGGCGCACTTCCTTCGCGAAGATCTACTTCGCCAAGATATTTGTCGAAGAACGCCGTCAGCTCGCCAAAATGCTCCTTGGTCTCGGGCGCGTCGGGGTCGCCGGCATATTGCGCGTGCGACTGGCCTTCGAACACATGGAGATCGGCGACCGCCCCGGCCTGGCGCAGCTTGCGATGCATGCGCACCGTGTTGGACAGAAACAGGTCGCGCGTGCCCGAGGTGAGAATCGTCGGCGGGAAGCCGGACACGTCGCCATAAACCGGCGAGAGTTGCGGGTCCTTCAAATCGTGGCCGTTGGCATAGAGTTTTGCAGCGTCGCCGAGCCAGCCGTCATTGCTGACCAGGATGTTGTCGATCATCTCGTTGGTGAAGAAGGTGTCGCCGGTCTTGGTCATGTCGGACCATGGCGTGCCCGGCGCGGTTGCGGCAGGAAGGGCCAGGCCTTCGGTCTTGGCGCGCAGCACCATCGCCAGCGTCATCCCGCCGCCGGTCGAGGTGCCGAAGATCGCCATCTTCTTCGGGTCATTGGCCTTGATGGTTTCCTTCCACACCGCCATCGCGTCATCCATCGCCGCGGGATACGGAAAATCCGGCGGCATGCGGTAGTCGATCGAGATCACCTTGAACTTGCCAAAACCCGCCATCAGGATCGCTTCGCGCGTCGCGGCTTCTTCCGGCGCGAACACGTAGCCGCCACCATGGACATGGACCAGCACGCGATTGCGGTTCTGTTCGGGAATGTTGTCGGGGGTGAGGATGTAGCAATTCACGCCGCCGATCTTCACCAGCTCGGATTTCACGCCGAGCTTCTGTCGCAGAGCGGGCAGCGTCGCGATGATCGCGTCGGCGCGGGTCTTGATCAGCGTCTTCCATTCGGCGGCGTCCTTCGGGTGCGTATTCCAGAACGGCGGCAGCGGCGCGCCGATGATCGCCTGCTCCTGCGGGCTGACACCGGCAGTCGGCACCGCGAGCATTTTTGCCGGGGCCTCGCGAATGCCGGCTTCGAGCGCGAATGCGGCAGCCGGCATGGCAAAACCGAGCACGAGCACGGCGAGATGCAATTTGATGCTTTTCTTCATTGGTCGCCTCCCTGAATGAGCGGAGTTCTATGACTCCTGCCCTCGGGGGCGAGCCTAGCGAACTTCCGCGGCCACCGGAACAGCGATCACGTATGATCGGCCGCCCACAACCGCGCCATCATGCCATGGCGGCGCCTGCCGGTGGGCCAACAGCGAAAAAGGGAAGTTCCCGCGCGCTACTCCGCGTCGACCGTCTCGACCCCACGCTTCAGCGCCGATCGGGCGGCGTCGCGGTGTTCCTGGGTGATGTGGCCCGCGACCATGCGGATGGCGGTTGCCAATATCGCAGCGTCGTCGGTGAAGCCGAGCACCGGCAGCATGTCGGGGACGAAATCGAACGGCAGGACGAAATAGGCGATGGCGCCGAGCAGGGCCGCCTGCACATGGCGCGGCGTCTGTTTGTCGAAGGCGCAATAATAGGCCGCGAGCAAATCCTCGGCGAAAGGCAGTTTCGCCACCACCTGCTTGAACTTGATCCAGAACCGCCGGCGCACGCTTTCGCGGTCCTGCGCCAGCCGGTCGGCCGGTTCAAACCCCACGGTGTGTTCGGACGATGCCATGACGGCGCTCCCTCATAGCAGGCGCAGCGGATAGCCGCGGCCGGCTCAACAGCAATTGGGGATGTCCGGCCGCCGCCGCAAGACGGCGCTCAGGCAACGCCAAGCTGTTTGGCGATCGCGTTCATGGCCTTGGCGAGATCGAGGTCGAGCCTGGTGACGCCGCCGGCATCATGGGTGGCCAGCACCACCTCCACCGTCTTGTAGACATTGCGCCATTCGGGGTGATGGTCGGCCTTTTCGGCCACCAGCGCCGCGCGGGACATGAAGCCGAAGGCCTCGTTGAAATCCTTGAAGGTAAAGGTTTTGGCGATGGCCTCGCGGCCCGGCGTCTCCGACCAGCCGGGCAATTCCGCCAGCGCCGATTTCCGCGCCTCCGCCGACAGCCGTTCCGCCATGCCTCGCCTCCTGTTTTCACGCCCGCTTTACCCTAACACCGCGGGGCAGGTTTTGGATCCCCGGCCAAAATAAGGCGACGGGCATAATCGGACCGCGTCCAATGGCCGCTCTCGATGCCGGTAACCATGACGGAGATGTCATCCACGGGTCCCGGCGGGAATTTGCTAGAATGTACGCGTAAACGCGTTGGTATCCGTGAATTTGGACCGCAAACGATCGTTCAGGGATTGATGACCGACGGCCCCGCTCCAGTCGAAACAGCGATCAGCCCACCCTCGCCCCGTTCGGCGCGACGGCGGCTGACGTTCGTCTTGCTGGCCGGCGTACTGGCCATCATCGGTGTCCTGGCGGCGGGCTATCACATCGCGACGCGGCCGGTGACACTGCGGATCGCGGTCGGTCCGGCCAATAGCGACGACCTCAGGGTGGTGCAGGCGCTCGCCCAGGCCCTCAACAACCAGCAGCACGGCCAGGTTCGGCTGCGGCCGCTCCAGACCGACAGCGCCACCGCCAGCGCTACGCTGCTCGGTGAAGGCAAAGCCGATCTCGCCATCATCCGCGGCGACCTCGACGTGCCGAAGAACGCGCAGGCCGTGGCGACGCTGCGCAAGAACGTCGCCGTGCTGTGGGTGCCGCCGGCCGGCAAGGCGGTCAAAGGAAAAAAGGCCGCGCCAAAAATCACAAAAATCGCGCAGCTGGCCGGACGCCGGGTCGGCGTCGTCGGCCGTACCCAGGCCAATGTCAATTTGCTCAAGGTGATCCTGCAGCAATACGGCATCGATCCCGGCAAGGTCGAGATCATCCAGTTTCCGGTCAACGAGGCCGCCGACGCGATCCGCAACCAGAAGGCCGACGCCTATCTCGCGGCGGGACCCGTCAACAGCAAGATCACCGCAGACGCGATCGCAGCCTCGACCCGCGACGGCGGCACGCCGAAATTCCTGGCGATCGATACCGCGGAGGCGATTGCGCAGAACCACCCGGCCTATGAGGCTTCCGAGATTCCCGCCGGCACCTTTGGCGGCTCGCCGGACAAGCCGGAAGAGGACGTCAAGACGATCAGCTTCGCGCATCACATCGTGGCGCGGAAGGGTGTGTCCGAAGTCACCATCTCGACCTTTACCCGGCAGCTGTTCGCGATCCGGCAATCGCTGAAGACCGAATTCCCGCTGGCTGCGAAGATCGAAACGCCGGATACCGACAAGGATGCCACGATCCCGGTGCATCCGGGTGCCGCCGCCTTTGTCGACGGTGAGGAAAAAACCTTCCTCGACCGCTACAGCGATTACATCTGGTGGGGGTTGATGGGCCTGTCGGCGATGGGCTCCGCCGGCGCCTGGTTCGCGGGCTATCTGAAGAAGGACGAGCGCAGCGCCAGCAATTCGCAGCGCGACCGGCTGCTGGACATGCTCACCGCGGCACGGATTTGCGATTCGACCGACGAACTCGACCAGATGCAGTCGGAGGCCGACGCCATCCTGCGCCATACGCTGGAGTGTTTCGAGCATGGCGCGATCGAGGAAGGCACCCTGACCGCGTTCAATATCGCGATCGAGCAGTTCCACAACGCGGTGGCCGACCGCAAGGCGCTGTTGATGAGCATGCCGCAGAACCTGCAACGGGCGAGCGCGCAATTCCGCGCCGCCGGCACTGCATAATCCAGTTCATTCTGTAATCCGGCTGTCATAGAACCTTTCTAGGTCTGTCTGCGCCAACGCGCCGTACCCTAGGAAGCTCACATGACCATCAAGATCTCCCGCCGTAAATTCCTCGCCTCCACGGCCGCAACCGGCGCCGGCATCATCGCGATGCCCTATCTCAGCCGCGCCGCGGACCGGCCGGTCATCACCCATGGCGTGCAGTCGGGCGACGTCGGCGCCGATGGCGGCGTGGTGTGGGCGCGCGCGGACCGTCCCGCGCAAATGATGGTCGAGGTCGCCACCACGGAATCCTTCGCCAACGCAAAAGCGCTGCCGCCGATCGCGGCCCTGCCCGAGAGCGATTTCACCGCCAAGATGCTGCTGGAAAACCTGCCTGCGGGGCAGGACATCTTCTACCGCGTCCGCTTTCGCGACCTGTCGCATATCGACATCGTGGGCGAGCCGGTGACCGGCCGTTTCCGCACGGCGCCGGCCGATCGGCGCGACGTCAGCTTCGTCTGGGGTGGCGACGTCGCCGGCCAGGGCTGGGGCATCAACCCCGATGACGGCGGCATGTTCACCTTCGCCACCATGAAAAAACACCGCCCGGATTTCCTGCTGCATTCCGGCGACACCATCTATGCCGACGGCCCGATTGTATCCGAAGTGAAACTGCCCGACGGCAAGGTCTGGAAGAACGTCACGATCGCGGAGAAGGCAAAAGTCGCCGAGACGCTCGACGAGTTCCGCGCCGCCCATAAATACAATTTCATGGATGAGCATGTCCGCGCCTTCAACGCCGAAGTACCTGTGTTTGTGCAATGGGACGACCACGAGGTCACCAACAACTGGTCGCTGTCGAAGCAGCTGCCGGCCACCTACAAGGAGCGCGACATCACGCTGCTGGCGGCGCGGGCAGCGCGCGCGTTTCACGAGATGTATCCGATGCGCGAGAGCATCGTCGAACCGGGCCGGGTCTATCGCACGCTCAGCTACGGCCCGCATCTCGACGTCTTCATGCTGGACGAACGCAGCTATCGCGGCCCCAACGGCCCAAACCTGCAAACTACTTACGGCCCCGAAAGCTATTTCCTCGGCCCCGATCAACTGGCCTGGCTAAAGCGCGCGCTGTTGAATTCGCGCGCGACCTGGAAGGTGATCGCCTCCGACATGCCGCTCTCATCGTCGTCTATGACGACGCGGCCAACAAAAAGGGCTCGGAGGCATTTGCGCAGGGCGACGGCCCGCCGCGCGGCCGCGAACTCGAGATCGCCGACATCTTGCGCTTCATCAAGACATCGGGCGTGGTCAACACGGTCTGGCTGACCGCTGACGTGCACTACGCCGCCGCGCATTACTACAATCCGGACAAGGCCCAGTTCCAGGACTTCGATCCGTTCTGGGAGTTCGTCTCCGGTCCGCTGCACGCCGGCACCTTCGGCCCCAACGAACTCGACAATACGTTTGGGCCCGAGGTGAAATTCATCAAGGCGCCCGGCCTCGACAAGCAGAACCTGCCGCCGTTGGCCGGCATGCAGTTCTTCGGCCACGTCAAAATCGACGGCGCCACCGGCCAGCTGACGGTCACCCTGCGCGACCGCGCCGACGTCGCATTGTGGTCGACAACGCTCGATCCGAAATGGGTGTAAGGGGCCTGGAAGCAAAACTACGAAAACAACCCCATGCACCGTAGAAATCAGCCCCTGACTCGCACGATCTTGCGGTATTCAAACACCTCAAGACGCCGAAGCCCGGCGTGAACCATTCGGGCTGTCCCCACGACCATACGAGGCTAATTCCGATCCCGGACTAGCCTTGGATTTTGGCTGTCGACATGAGGCTTCTTACACTCGCCATCGCCACTGCGCTGACGCTCGCGCCCTTGCTGGCCCCGGCACGGGCACAATCGCCGGAGCCGCCCGCGCAGCTGGTCGGCGAAGCCCTGGCGTCGGCTTATGGAAAAGCCCTGATCGCCGAGCTCGGCAAGAATTTGCGCAGCGGTGCCGAACCGGCATGCCTGAGCTCGAAGGGGCTGGAAGCCACGCAGCTCGAGGCGCGCGGGTTCGAGCTGATGACCAAATGGGGCACGCGGATGATGGAAACGGCGGACGCCTTCATCGACAAGAAAATCCTGGCGGAGAAGTTCACCGGCGGCGACGAGATGACGAAGCTGCAACAGGACCAGAGCGTCAAGCGCTATCGATCGCTGGCGCAACCGGTGCGGCAGGGAAAAATCCTCGACCAGATTTTCGAGCAGTTCGATCATTACGTGACGTTGAAGCGCATCAAGCTGGCATCGGTGTCGCCAGCGGCGACCGGCAACGCCGCTTTACCGGCCGACGACGCCGAGGAAAAGCTCGACAAATTCGTAACCGCCAATAAATCGGCCGCAGTGAAGCGCTACCTTGCCTTGGCAGAGCAGGAAGCGGCGGCGAGGAAGGCTGCGATGCCAAAGAATCTGCCACCCCAACCCGTGCCAGTCATATTGTATCAGGGCGTCGAAACCGATCTCGAAGCGCTCTGCATCTTACGGCGCTGATGCGCCACGATCGGCGGCGCGTGTCAGCAGCGCCTTCAGCGCGTCGGTCGAATAAGGCTTTTCCAGCCGCTGCCTGCCGGTAAACGCCGCCGGCAGCAGGGCATCGGCGCCGTAACCGGTGACGAAGGCGTAAGGGATTTTCAGCGCCTCCAGCTGTTCGGCGACCGCAAAACTCTTTTCGCGGATCAGGCCGACATCGAGCAGCGCAAAATCCGGTTGCCGTTCGGCGATCATGGCAAGTGCCTTCGCCACCGAGCCCGCGGTGCGCACGGTTTTCACGCCAAACCCGAGCAGTGTGTCCTCGGCGTCGAGCGCGATGATCGGGTCGTCCTCGACGATGAGGACGTCGTTGGGCATGCCGTTGACGGCGTGTTCCATTGTTCTCGCCAGTTGAAGGTTCACGATTTTGTCCGGTTGCCCGGGCCGAAGCCCCGGAGGCTTTCTCTTCGCGAACGCCTGTGAGAAGCGCATCCGCGGGTTCCGGAACTGAAACCACCACACCGGCGTTCACCTGTCTGTTCACTAGTGAACATAAAACGGAGTGAAGCTTCGTTATTGTGTTTCCAGGGATAGGGGATTTGAGCGATGCCTGCGGAACGCGACCAAACGGCCATCGAGCGGCCGTTCAACAATCTGCTGAGGCGGCTGAACAATGCCGACTACGCCCTGCTCGCGCCACACCTTGCCGAGGTCACCGCTGATCCCAACGACCTGCTCTACAGTCCGGGCGATAATGTCGAGATCGTGCATTTCCCCTGTGGTCCCAGTCTCGCGTCCTATCTGGTTCCGAGCGAGGACGGCCGCGACGTCGAAACGGTCCTGATCGGCCGTGAGGGCGCGGTCGGCGGCATCGTCAGTCAGGGATTCTTGCCGGCCTACACGCGCATCATGGTTAAATTCGCCGGGCCGTTCGTGCGGCTGCCGGTTGGCAGGCTGGATGCGGCCAAGAAGCAGTCGGCGTCGCTCAACAATGTTTTCGCGCGCTATGCCGATTGCATGCTGGCCCAGATTTTTCAGTCCACCGCCTGCAACGCGATCCATTCGATCGAGCAGCGCACCGCGAAATGGATCATCTCGGCGATGGAGCGCACCGACGGCGACGATGTGGTGCCACTGACGCATGAGCAGCTGGCGACCCTGCTCGGCGTCGGCCGCAGCTATACCAGCCGCGTGATCCAGACCTTCAAGGCGGAAGGGGTGCTGCAAACCCGCCGTGGCTCGATCCTCGTGACCAACCGTGAAGCGCTGCAAATGCGGGCGTGCCTCTGCAACGAGGCCGTCAAAAAGCATTTCGAGGAAGTGTTGCGTGGGGTCTATCCCACCGAGGAAGCGCAATAGCAGTGGCCAACGCCGGTCGCGTTGATGTCGGCGGATCGGCCCGTCCAATAGCAGCCTGTGACGATCCCGGAAAATTCGCTTCCTGATCCAAAGGTTGTACGATATAAATCGACGTCCTTAAGTTGTTTCGTCGTATTTATTGTCCGGCTCTCCCAATCCCGATGGCTTCCGTGATCCCGTCGCGACGCTGGTTACGTGCTGACGACGTGTGCGACGGCACGAACAACAGGAGCAGCGAATGAACAGGATGCAGTGGTCTTTCGGCATCGTTGCGCTGATCGCAACCGTCCATGTCGGCCCATTCGCCAGTCCCGCGCAGACACAGTCGGCGGCAGACCTGGCATTCCGCAACACGGTGAAGGGACCGCCCGCGGGTTGGACCGGTCCGGTGTTCAAGCTCAGCCGCGATTATCCGGCGGCGGTGCCAAGCACCTGTCCCGAATGTACCTGGCTCAACGTCAAGGTCGATTTCCGTCCCAAATTCCCGCCGTCTTCCGGCAATCCCTGGGACTCCGGCAACTGGTCGGAATATCTCAAGCGTGTTCTCGCCTATGTGAAAGAGGGCCAGGATCCGCAATTTGGCAACACGCCGGGTTTCCAGATCAACGTGGCCGGCAAGACCCGCTGGTTCAACGTGCCGTGGATGGCCTACGACCCGACAGTCGGCCGCGAATTCGTTCACGGCACCACCAATGAACGCACCGCGCATCTCGCCGACCTGATCCCGCCGCAGGAAAAGAAACTGCGCACCGCGCAGACGCCAAGCGCCGCCAGTTTCCTCGCCGGCATGACGCCATCATGTATGGAAAAATATCCCGCGGGCTTCGAGACCTGGGCCGTCGGCTACTACAATGAATGGGGCGGCGTGGCGTTCGGCAAGGCCATTCCAAAGAGCGGCCAGCCGCAGACCGCCGATTATCTGGGCACGCAGATGCCCGCCGGACTGCCGTTCCCCCAAGGCACCGTGGTGGTCAAGTTCCTCACCACCAACGCGCCGCCGGACTGCGTGCCCTATCTGAAGGGTTCGCCGGAGTGGCAGATCGATCGTCACGTGCTCAACGAGACGACCAGGAAATACACCTGCACGCGCGCCGTGCAGATCTCGCGCATCGTTCAGGTCGACGTCGCGGTGACCGATTCGCGTTCCCCGACGGGGTGGGTCTACGGCACCTATGCCTACGATGCCGGCCAGAGCGGCACGACATTCTGGGATCATCTGCTGCCGCTCGGCATTCAATTCGGTGCCGATCCCTGGACCTTCCCCGCGGTACCGAAGGCCGAATCCGTAGCCGCGCAGCAGAGCGTGCTCAACCCCGGCGTCAAGATCTACGAGCATTTCGGCTGCAACAATCGCCTCGCCGGACCGGTCGACAATTCGCAATCGTCCTGCATGTCGTGTCACGGCAGCGCCTTCGCTGCACCGAAGGGCGCGGTCTCCAACATGGGCGTCAACGTGCCGCCGTCGTTCGGCTTCAACGGCATGTGCACGCAATATTCGGCGGCCAACGCCGCCTATTTCGACAACATCATCGCGCCGCAGAAATACGCCGGCGGCACTTTCCCCGACGCGCTGCCGCTCGACACATCGCTGCAGCTCGAAGTCGCCTTCCAGCAATACGGGCAGTTCAACACCTTCAAGGCGCCGACCGCCTGCACGCTGGGTAATTAGGGGACAGTGATGAGTAGAGGTTGGAACGACCCATTCGCACTTTCTCGCGTCATCCTGAGGTGCGCGCTCTTGCGCGCCTCGAAGGATGAGAAGCGCCCGTGGCCCATCCTTCGAGGCTCGCTCCGCTCGCACCTCCAGCGACAACGGCGAAGCCGTTGCGCGGGGATGACGCCGATCCCACTCAAAATCATCCCGCTCCATAGCAGGAGACAATGATGACCGACATTACCCGCCGCGAGATCGTCGCAGGTACGGCGGCGCTGGCGCTGACGAGCGTCTCGAGCGCGGCGCTGGCGCAACAAGGCGCCGCAAAGCCGGCGCCGAAGCAGAGCACCTTCGATCTCGAATGCGCCTTCAAGGACGTGGTGATCGACGGCACCAAAATGCGACTGCGCGCCTTCAACGGTCAAATTCCCGGGCCGCCGATGAAGATCTTCCCCGGTCAGCGGCTGCGCATCAATCTGAAGAATTCGCTGCCGCCCTACGACTCGACCGGCTGGAGCGGCGACCACAACGTGCCGCACCATCTCGGCTCGACCAATCTGCATGTGCACGGATTGAACGTCATCCCGCATCTGTTCGAACCGATCGGCACCTCCGACCCGCAGGCGCCGATGATCGAGATCATGCCCGGCGAGAGCAAGCAATATGTGTTCGACATTCCCGCCGATCACCCGCCCGGACTCAACTGGTATCATCCGCATCATCACGGCTCGACGGCGGTGCAGGCGGTGACCGGCATGGCCGGCGGCATCATCGTGTATGGCGCAATCGACGAAGTGCCGGAGATCAAGGCGGCCAAGGATTATCTGCTGGTCATGCAGGACATCGGCCTGTTTCCAAGCGAGGACGATCCAACCGTATGGACCTATCTGCCGAAGCAGAACGCGATCTGGCAGACCTTTGGCAACCACGTCACGATCTACGATCCGGCGACCAGGAAGCAGGTTCCGACCAGCCTGCAAGGCGGCTTCACCACCGGCGATTACAAGCTGCGCTATTATCTCACCAACGGCGAGCCGTTCTTCAAGGAGGTCCACGATCCGGCGAAGCCGACCAACCCGACGCCGACCCAATTAAAGCCGCCGCGCTTCACGCTGGCGCCGGGCGAAGTGGTGCGCTTCCGCATGCTCAACGCCTGCTCCGATAACTACATGCCGATAACAGTGGAAGGCCACGATTTGCATCTGCTGGCGCTCGATGGCGTCAACTTTCCAAAAGTGCGCGTGATCCCGCCGACGCCAATCAATACCGATCCGGGCAATGAGGGTCAGATCCAGCTCGCGCCCGCCAACCGCGCCGAATTCATGATCAAGGGCGTGGCGACACCCGGCATCTACCGGATCGTGCAGTTGCAACAGACGCAGCAATTCCTGTTCAGCGCGCAAAAGACCATCGCCGAAATCGAAATAACAGGCACACCGGTCACCATGGCGCTACCGGTCAAGCTACCGATCCCGCCCCGCGAATATCCGCTGATCAAGCCGAACGAGATTCAGAATTTGCGCGTGATCTATTTCGCCGACCAGTTTCCCGGCACGCAAAATCCCTATGTCGGCATCGATTTCGTGCTCAACGGCCAGCAATACGACGTCGCCCAGGTGAATTACGTGGTGGATATGAAGGGCGTCGAGGAATGGCGCCTGGTCGTCGGCGACAGCCAGCATGGCGGCACCGAAGGCCACCCGTTCCATATCCACGTCAACTCGTTCGAGGTGATCTCGGTCAACGGCAAGCTGCTGGAACCCGGCACCATCAAGGACACGATCTGGATTCCAGCCGAATCGACCGTCGTGATCCGGATACGTTTCAAGGAATTTGTCGGCAAATCGGTGTTCCACTGTCACATCCTGCCCCATGAGGACACCGGCATGATGCAGAACTTCCTGATCAAGAAACGCGATCAGCCGTTCCCGGCATCTATTTTCGCCCCGCCGATGCACCCGCGGCTGCGGCCGCTGCTGAAAATGCCGGAGCCCCACCGCATGTAGCCGGGCGTTGATACTCATTGTCACTCGCCGAAGGAACTTGCTTCGGCAAGCACCGCCGCCAACGTTTCACACCGTGATCAGGATACATTTCGGGAGGGAAGAATGTTCGTACGCACCACTATCCTCATAGGTTTTTTAACGTTGGGTTGCACGGCGGCCCTTGGTGCCGACCCTCGATGCGTCGCCACTTCGTATAATCCATCCTTTGGGGTGCCTCCGGGATTCACGGAGGACCAAGGCTTCAAGGGACGCTTCGACTATCCCAGCACCGCAAGCGAAGCGGTACCGGCTTTCGTGTCCACGATTGATTTCCGAACCGATTGGCGCGCCTACATGAATGCGGTTCTGGACTACGCTTTCGACGGCAACGAGGACGGCACAGAGGCGGGGGTTTCCAATGCGTTCCGCATTCAAGACAACCACAAGCGCAATTGGTACCACGGCCTCTGGATGGATCGGACAGCTACAGGACGAGAATTTCTGCATGGGCTCACGGCCGAGCGGCCCACCCTCAAAGATCAGCTTAAAGAAGGCGTCGATGGCGGCGATCAGACGTGGGCTTTAGGATTTTACAATGAGATCGGGGCAACAACATTTGCAAAGGTCTTCAGGGAACCATGCCAACCGGATCTAGCTAACGTCTTGTTTCCGGTGGGCACCGTCTCATTCAAGCTGTTGTTCAGCACCGTGTCCGATGACAAGGTGCCATATCTAAAAGGTGCGCCATCCTGGGATGCTGACATTGATCGGGTGGTCGCGCATAAGACGACCCGCGTGCCTCAGAAAGTTCATCTCATCCAGATCGATATTGCCGTTCGAGACCCGCGGGCGGGCGCCAGCGGATGGGTGTTTGGAACGTTCGTCTACAGCACGGATGTAATATCCACGGACCCCTGGCGCAGGCTGAAACCGGTTGGACTGATGTGGGGTAACGATGCCCACGCCGAGGCCGATCAGCCCGTCACGCAGAGCATGATCAATGCTGACCTGAGGGGCGTTACCTACGGTTGGGCAAACCGTTTGGAGATGGGGTGGCATGGGCGCGTGAACGGGCCGCTCGACAACCTAAATTCTTCCTGTTTGAGCTGCCATGGTAGCGCACAGTTCCCACGCAGCTTCCTTCTTGGAAATGTTCCAAGCAAAGCTGTCGACCCCGATCCGAAGAATAGGACCGCTTATGGGGAGCGGCTAAGGGCCTATTTCAGAGACATCGCGCCCGGTGAGGTGTTCGATTCCCTTACGCGATTTTTCAACGACAACACGAACAGAACGTTAGTCCGCGCGGTCAGCCTCGACTACTCGTTACAAATTCAGACGGGGCTGGAACATCTATGCCAATCGGCGAAAGATAGAGAGAAGCCGTTCGACGTCGTCGACGTGCCAACCGTGTGTGTCCCCTCATCGTGGACAGCAACACCCATGTTCAGGAACGTCGCGGATCAGGCGACACAACGCAAGGAACTGGAGAGCGTCGATTGGAATGCGCTCAACGCTGCCATCAGGTGATGGAATGCTTAGGGTGCATGTACGTTTGGGGTCAAGCGGGGCCGTCTCAGCTACAATACGACGCCCACGCCGGGTGCTCGATCACGCGACCTACGCTCTGGCGCCTCCAGCCGTTCCCGGCGTCGATTTTCGCCCCGCCGATGCACCCGCGGCTGCGTCCGCTGCTGAAAAAGCCGGAGCCCCACCGCATGTAGCGGGCGCTAATACTACTGCGTCACAACCCTCATGGTGAGGAGCCGCGAAGCGGCGTCTCGAACCATGAGGCCCCAGATGGGCCTGCATCCTTCGAGACGCGGCGAAGACGCCGCTCCTCAGGATGAGGGGATGGAACTGCTCTGACGCAGTAAGACTAAGCCGAATGAGGCCGTTATGGCCATTTCGAGGAGGTCTTGCGGGGGGTCTATCCCGACCCCGAAAAGAGCAATTAAGCCGGCCACCTGCCCGAAAATCGACTAACCAAACGCCAAACAAACCATTGTTTTTTGACCTTTTCTGACTATATTGCGCCGCAACGCGTAAGGTTTGCCCGGTCCTTTTGGCCGGGCTTCCTTTTTGGGACCACGGTCGAGGCCGGCGCCCCTTTCGCATTTCAGGCTTTGAGCGCGATCCGGAAAAGTGGGTCCCGGTTTTCCGGTGAGATCGCCTCCAGCCATTGCACGACCAAAAGAAGAGCCATGAACCTTCGCAACGTCGCCATCATCGCCCACGTCGACCACGGCAAAACCACGCTGGTCGACAAGCTGCTGCAGCAATCCGGTACCTACCGCGACAACCAGCGCGTGGTCGAACGCGCGATGGATTCCAACGATTTGGAACGCGAGCGCGGCATCACCATTCTGGCCAAAGCCGCTTCGGTGCAGTGGAAAGACACCCGCATCAACATCGTCGACACGCCGGGCCACGCCGATTTCGGCGGCGAGGTCGAGCGCATCCTGAACATGGTGGATGGCGCACTGGTGCTGGTGGACGCCGCCGAAGGCCCGCTGCCGCAGACCAAATTCGTGGTCTCCAAGGCGCTCAAGGTCGGCTTGAAGCCGATCGTCGTCATCAACAAGGTCGACCGCCCCGACGCGCGCCCGACCGAAGTCATCAACGAAGTGTTCGACCTGTTCGCAGCGCTCGACGCCAGCGAAGAGCAGCTCGATTTCCCCATTCTCTACGGATCGGCGAAACAAGGCTGGATGGGCGACAGCCCGGAATCCTCGCACGACGCCGGCATGCAGCCGCTGTTCGACCTGATCCTGCGCCATGTCGCGCCGCCGACGGTCGAAGAAGGTCCGTTCCGGATGATCGGCACCATCCTCGAGGCCAACCCCTATCTCGGCCGCATCATCACCGGCCGCATCACCTCGGGCTCGATCAAGCCGAACCAGGCCGTGAAAGTGCTCGGCGGCGACGGCAAGCTGATCGAGAGCGGGCGCATCACCAAGATTCTCGCCTTCCGCGGCATCGAGCGCACGCCGCTGGAGGAAGCCGAAGCCGGCGACATCGTCGCCATTGCGGGCCTCACCAAAGGCACCGTCGCCGACACCTTCTGCGATCCATCCGTCGATACCCCGCTGGTGGCGCAGCCGATCGATCCGCCGACCGTGTCGATGTCGTTCATCGTCAACAACTCGCCGCTCGCCGGCACCGAAGGCGACAAGGTGACCTCGCGCATGATCCGCGACCGCCTGCTGCGCGAAGCCGAAGGCAACGTCGCGCTGCGCGTGGTGGAGGCTAGCGACAAGGATGCGATGGAAGTGTCAGGCCGCGGCGAATTGCAGCTCGCGATCCTGATCGAGACCATGCGCCGCGAAGGCTTTGAGCTCTCGGTGTCGCGTCCGCGCGTCGTGCTGAAAAAGGACGAGACCACCGGCGACTGGCAGGAGCCGATCGAAGAGGTCGTGATCGACGTCGACGAGGAGCATTCCGGCGTCGTCGTGCAGAAGATGAGCGAACGCAAGGCCGAGATGATCGAGATGCGCCCCTCCGGCGGCCACCGCCTGCGGCTGGTGTTCTACGCGCCGACCCGCGGCCTGATCGGCTACCAGGGCGAATTGTTGACCGACACCCGCGGCACCGCGATCATGAACCGCTTGTTCCACGGCTACGCCGCCTACAAGGGCGACATCCAGGGCCGCCGCAACGGCGTTTTGATTTCCAACGACCAGGGCGAGGCGGTGGCTTACGCGATGTTCAAGCTGGAAGACCGCGGCCCGATGATGATCGAGCCGGGCTGCAAGGTCTACAAGGGCATGATCGTCGGCGAGCACACCCGCGACAACGACCTCGAGATCAACATCCTCAAGGGCAAGCAGCTCACCAACATCCGCACCACCTCGAAGGATGAAGCGGTGCGCCTGACCCCGCCGATCCGCATGACGCTGGAAAAGGCGCTGGCCTATATCGAGGACGACGAACTGGTCGAAGTGACCCCGAAGTCGATCCGCCTGCGCAAAAAATTCCTCGACGCCAACGACCGCAAGCGCGCGGAAAAGGCCAAGGAAGCGGTGGCGTAAGTAAGGGGCGAATTGCGAATGGCGAGTAGCGAATGAAGAGGCGAGTGGCGAATAGCGAATGGAGAAGCGAGTAGCGAATGGCGAGTAACGAATAGAAGGCGTTTCCGCGCCGCACAGTTTACTGTACCCTATTCGCAGTTCGCTATTCGCCACTCACCATACGCCCCCTAATGTCCCTCCCCTCCGACATCAACGTCGCCATCATCGGGGCCGGCGCCGCAGGCCTCGGCGCCGCCCATGCGCTGAAACATTCCGGCCTCTCGACCATCGTGCTGGAAGCCCGCGACCGCGTCGGTGGCCGCGCCCATACCATCCAGGCCGCGCCCGGCATCACCTTCGATCTCGGCTGCGGCTGGCTGCATTCGGCGGATCAGAATTCATTCGTCGCAATCGCCGAGCAACTGGGTTTCGAGATCAACAAGGACTTGCCGCCGTGGCGCGAACGCGCCTATGGCAAGGCGTTTCCGCAAGCCGAGCGCGACGCATTCATGCGCGCGATCGACGAGTTCTATGACCGCGCCGAGCAAGCCGCTGTTGAGGCCGAGGCCAGTGGGCGCGACGGCGCCGCCAACATCTGTCTCGAACCCGGCAACCGCTGGAACCCGATGATCGATGCGATCTCGACCTATATCAACGGCTGCGAACTCGACCAGGTCTCGATCCTGGACATGGACGCCTATGAGGACACCAACATCAACTGGCGCGCGCGGCGCGGCTATGGCGCGCTGATCGCCGCCTATGGCGCCTCGTGCCCGCTGGCGCTCAATTGCGCGGTAAGCCTGATCGATCATTCCGGCAAACGTATCCGGATCGAGACCTCGCAGGGTACACTCACCGCCGACAAGGTGATCGTCACCGTGCCGACCAATCTGATCGCCAATGAAGCGATCCGCTTTCATCCCGCGCTGCCGGAAAAAGTCGAGGCCGCGCGCGGCCTGCCGCTCGGGCTCGCCGACAAGGTCGTGCTGGCGCTGGACGAGCCCGAAGCGCTGCCGATAGAGGGAAATCTGCGCGGCGCCACCATGCGCACCGAGATGGGCACCTATCATCTGCGCCCGTTCGGCCAGCCCTGCATCGAAGGTTTTTTCGGCGGCCGTTTCGCGCAGGCGCTGGAAGATTCCGGCGAAGGCGCCTTCGCCGCCCACAGCATCGACGAGATCGCAGGCTTCCTCGGCAATGATTTCCGCCGCAAGCTGAAACCGCTGAAGGAATCGCGCTGGTCCCACGACCCGTTTGCCCGCGGCTCCTACTCGCACGCGTTGCCGGGCCACGCCGGGAAGCGCGAGGTGCTGGCGGCACCGGTGGATGGCCGGCTGTTTTTTGCCGGTGAAGCGACTTCGCCAGGGTTTTTCTCGACCGCGCACGGGGCAAGGGATTCGGGTGAGCGGGCGGCTGAAGAAGTTTTGGCGTCAACCCCGAAGCGCTGATCTCGTCATTGCGAGCGTAGCGAAGCAATCCATCTCACGGCATAACGGATAGGTGGATTGCTTCGTCGCTGCGCTCCTCGCAATGACGGCCCCCTACTCCATCACCCGCGCCCGCATCTCCGCGTCCGGCACAAAGCATTCGTCATACTTGCCGAAAATCCGGTAGCGGTTGCGCGCGACGAGGCTGTAGACCGCATTGCGGAACGGCTTCGGCACCGCGAACAACGTGCGGACCCAGCCCCATCCCGGCAGCGCGCTCAGCACCGTGAGCGCGGCGTCGGACTTGAAATATGCCACGCCGCCATGGACGACGGCGTTGGTATCGGGATCATCAGGATCGATGCCGAAGGCTTGGGCCAGCCGCGTGCCGTAAGGCGACTGGATCGCGGTGAAGCGAAAGCGGCCTGCGATATCGCGCGTCGCAACGAAACGTATCCAGCGCGAGCAGAAGATGCAGACGCCGTCGTAGAGGATCACATCGTCGTCCGGCCATTCGTTCATCGGCTGTCCAGCGTCAGCAGTGCCACGAACATCAGCACGATCGCCGGCCCCGTCTTGACCAGCGCGCCGAGCGGCTCGATCCAGAGATCCGGCGTCAGGATCGCAGCGCCCGCCATATAGCCGAGCGACACGACGATGCCTGCGATGAGCCCGAACGCGGCGGTACGGCGGAAGGCGATCAGGACGCCGACGCTGATGTCCATGAGGCTGGTGACGGCCGTCATCGGTGCGACCAGCCATTCCGGAAAACCGTGCGATCGCAAAATATCGACGGCGGCGGAAAAGGAGACGACCAGCGAAATGAAGCCGGATGCGACCCAGAACAACGCGAGGCTCGCGATCACGAGCGCTTTCACCAGGAACAGCCGCGCGAACCATTTGTCCTGAATGGTGGCGGCGTGGGTGCCGACCATCTGCGCCAGCGTTTTCGGCACGATGCCGGTCGCCGCCATCCAGGCCGCGGGATCGCCGGTGACGCCGCGGCGCAATTCGGCAATCGCGGTCGAGCGCATCGGCGGCGTCCAGCCGAGATAATTGGCGAGATCGCCGGCCTCGGCGCCGAGATCGAGCAGGAAGCCTGGCAGCGTGATGCGCGGCCAGCGCGAGGTGCCGAACGACCAGCGGAACTGCTCGATCACGTTGCCGAGCGTGATCGGTTGCGGCTGCATCAGATCCCACGTCACCGCGCGCGTGGCGGCATCATCGATGTCGCGCGCGGCGAGCCAGGCGATGGTGGCGGCGATATCCTCGACCGCCACCGGCTGGAACGGCGTCGCCGATTCATCCCCCGGCAATCCAATCGGAAACGCCGCCAGCGCCCGCAGCATCGCGCTGCCGCCATAGGCCGATGGCGCCACCACGAATCCCGGCCGCAGGATCGCGTGAACGATGCCGGAGGCGGCGATCAGCCGTTCGGCCTCGCGTTTTGTCACGCTGAAGGCGGTGCGGTCCTCGTTGGCAGCACCGGGAATAGAAATGTGAATGAGCCGCATCGCGCGGCCAGTTTCGCGGATCGCGGCGAGCAGTCGCTCGACGAAATCGCGATGCACCGCGCCGGTGTCGCTGCCGGGGCCGTCCTGCAACACGCCGAGGCAATTGACCACGACGTCGATCTCGCGTTCACGAAACAGCCGCGCCAGCGAGCTTGCGTCCATCGACATCACGGGCAATTCGAGATCGAAGGCGCTGGTCTTTTGCGACGGCGCAGAGTGCCGCGCGACGCCGATCGCCTGAAACCCCCGCACTCGCAAATCGTCGGTGATGAACCGCCCGATCAGGCCGGAGGCGCCGAGCACCATGATTTTCCGCGCGTTCATGTGATTCCCTAACCCGGCTTTGCGATCATCAGCCACAGGATAAACATGACCGACCCAAAGCCGGGAATACCGAACAGGAACCAGCGGCGAAACAGCACAAAATAGCGCGGCGGCAAGGGTGCGCCCTCGGCCGCAGCCGCGCGCGCCAGATCGCGCATTTCGATCTGCATGAAAATCACGGGCACCCAGAACAACCCGGCCACCGCATAAAGCGCGAGCGAGGTCGAAAGCCAGATTTCGCCAAAACCGGTCGAAGACAGCATCATCAGCACGCCGCCGGTGACCGGCTGCAGCAGCACCGCCGTCAGCGTGAACAGCATGTCGGCAATCACGACCGTCGATGCCGTGCGTGCGATGAAGGAAGCGTCGCCGCTGCGATGCGCCATCAGCATGAAGAACGCGATGCCGGTGCCGGTGCCGAGAATCACGATGGCGCCGAGCACATGCAGATATTTGACGAAGAAATACAGATTCATCGCTTTTTGGCCGCCCCCGGCGCTCGCGGTTTCAGGGCGCGATCGAGTTCGCTCAGCGCACTTTTTACACCACCTTCGGTCTCCGGCAGCCAATGCCCCTCGCCGCCGTAAGCGGCCAGCACGCGGAAATCGACTTTGCCGCCGCCACTGCGAAAGGCATCGGCCAGCTGTTTTGACAGCGCCGGCGAAAAATAACTGTCATTGGCGGCGACCAGCCAGGTCACCGGCACAAGCGCGCCCTTGCCGAATTCGCCGGCCGCCGCGATCAGCGAGTGCGGCGCGCAGACCTGGTTTGGCAGATCATTGGCACGGCCGCCGCGCCCCGGCGCGAACGCGATGATGGCGGCGACATCCGTAAGGTTTTCGCTGGCCAGCGCCAGCGCGCCCCAGGCGCCGGCGGAGTGGCCGATCACCATCATCCCCCCGGGGCGGATGAAGGGCTGCTTGCGCGCAAATCCCATGGCGGCGGCGATCTCGTCCGCGGTGGCGCGGCCCGATTTGGCGTAATTGGCCTCGTCGCAGCCGCCCTGGTCCTCGAGATATTTTCCCCCCGTCGCGCCATGGCCCAGGCGTTCCGGCACCAGCACGGCAAAGCCCCGCGCCACCCAAAACCCTGCCAGCGCGCGGTATTCGGGCTGCGGCATTTGCGCACGACGCAAGACGTTCTGGGTGGTTGCATGCGCAATCACCGCGAGTGGAAACGGACCGTCGCCCGGGGGGCGAAACAGCACGGCATGCGCGGGATGGTCCGGATCCGGCGACGGCACCAGCCATTGCTGCAAGCGATTGGGCTCGCCCTCCGGCGCCTTGCGCGCCGAGGGTTTGTTGCGCCGCGGCGGCCCCGATGCCGAGCGCGGCAAGGACGGCGGCGGCGAAAAACACTTTAACGGGGTGCATGAAACGGCCTGACACAGGCGAGGAACGGGGAAACGGATTCGCCAACAGAATACCGGCGGCGAATCAAATCCAGCGCATTTTTCCGTGATCCGGATTTCGCCGGGGCGCCGGTTTGGATGATTTGCCCCGCCCGGGAGTCAGCCAAAGGCCTACTAAAGGCGGGTCTCTGTCCTCTTTCGGTACATCCGGACGACAAACTGATGCAGAAAATCCACAGGTTAACCGATAATTAACGATGGACCTTGAAGCCGGGCCGCTGACTTGCTTTGATTGGGTTCATGAGCACAACCCTGATCGAGGTTCGACCGGCCAAAGCTGCGGATGCAGCCGCGGTGGCGTCCACCCATGACGAAGCCTGGCGCTCCGCCTATCAGGGCATCATTCCCGGCGCCGAACTCGAAAAGCTGATCAACCGCCGTGGCCCGCAATGGTGGGACAGCGCGATCCGCAAGGGCAGCCGCGTCAGCGTGCTGGTGTTCGGCGACAAGGTCGCCGGCTACGCCAATTACGGCCGCAACCGCGCCCGCAGCCTGCACTTCGAAGGCGAGATCTACGAACTCTATCTGCGCCCGGAATTCCAGGGCCTCGGCTTCGGCCGCCGCCTGTTCACCGCCGCCCGCAGCGATCTGATGCAGAGCGGGCTGAAGAGCATGGTGATCTGGGCGCTCTCCGACAATGATCCGGCGACGGAGTTCTATCGCGCCCTCGGCGGCCGCATGGTCGCGCGCTCCTCGGAGAAGTTCGGGCCGAAGTCGCTCGACAAGGTCGCTTTCGCCTGGACCAATTGAGTCCCAGCCGTCATTGCCGGGGCGAAAGCGCGAAGCGCGTCTTGAATATGGGTTGACCCGGCAATCCATCATTTTCTAAAGCCACTTTGAAAGTGCGATGGATACGCGGGTCAAGCCCGCGTATGACGATCGTGTACCTGTTGCAGAACCACGGAGCCCGCCATGCGCATTGACGCCATTTCGATCGGAAAAAATCCGCCGCACGACGTCAACGTCATCATCGAAGTGCCTGTCGGAGGCGAGCCGATCAAATATGAGATGGACAAGGACGCCGGCACGCTGGTGGTCGACCGCTTCCTCTATACGGCGATGCGCTATCCCGGCAATTACGGCTTCATCCCGCACACGCTGTCGGGCGACGGCGACCCCTGCGACGTGCTGGTCGCCAACACCCGCGCCATCGTTCCCGGCGCCGTCATGAGCGTGCGCCCGGTCGGCGTGCTGCTGATGGAAGACGAGGCCGGCGGCGACGAGAAGATCATCGCGGTGCCGTCATCGAAACTGACCCAGCGCTACGACAAGGTGAAGAACTACAACGATCTTCCTGACATCACGCTGCAGCAGATCCAGCACTTCTTCGAGCATTACAAGGATCTCGAGCCCGGCAAATGGGTCAAGGTGCTGCGCTGGGGCGACGCCAACGACGCGCACAAGCTGATCCTGGAAGGCATCGAGCGGGCGAAGGGGAAGTGACGACGAAGTCGTCATCCCGGGGCGCGAAGCGAACCCGGGATCTCGAGGTTCCGGGTTCGCGCTTCGCGCGCCGCGGAATGACAGGAAGCTAACGATGCGCCGGCTAATCAGAATCATCCGCAACATCCTGCTGCTCCTGATCGCCGCCATCCTGATCCTCGCCGGCGTGCTGGCGTTCAATGTCTTCAGCCATGGCTCGCGCCAGCTTCAGGTGGCGGCGGTGCCGCGCGCAGCGGTGGACGCGCAGGCGGCGGCCGGGCGGCTCAGCGAGGCGATCCGCTTCCGCACGGTTTCGAGTTTTGAGAAACCCGACCAGCACGCCGACGCGCTGCACGGCATGCAGGCGCATATCGAGAAAAGCTTTCCGGCGTTTCACGCCGCGGCCAAACGCGAGATCGTCGCCAAATACAGCCTGCTCTATACTGGGAGGGCTCGGACCCGAAGGCCGCGCCGATCGCGCTGCTCGCGCATCAGGACGTGGTGCCGGTCGCACCCGGCACCGAAAAGGACTGGCAGCAGCCGCCCTATGATGGCGTCATTGCCGACGGCTTCATCTGGGGCCGCGGCTCCTGGGACGACAAGGGCAATCTCTATTCGATGCTGGAAGCCGCCGAGGCGATGGCCAAAAGCGGATTCCGCCCCAAACGGACCATCTATTTCGCATTCGGCCATGACGAGGAGACCACCGGCACCGGCGGCGCCAAATCGATGGCGGCGCTATTGGCCTCGCGCGGCGTCCGCCTCGACTTCGTGGTCGACGAAGGGCTGCTCATCGTCGAAGGCCAGATCAAGGGCATCGACAAACCGATCGCGTTGATCGGCGTCGCCGAAAAGGGCTACACCACGCTGGTGCTGAAGGCGCATGCGACGCCCGGGCATTCGTCGATGCCGCCGCGCGACACCGCGATCGGCATGATGAGTGCGGCGCTGGCGCGGCTGGAAGAGCATCGCCTGCCGATGCAGGTCCGCGGCACGGTCGCCGAAATGTTCGACACGCTGGCACCCGAGATGCGCGGCTTCAACCGCGTGGCGCTGTCGAACCTGTGGCTGTTCAAGCCGCTGTTGTTGCGCGAGTTCGAAAAGAACGGCCCCAGCGAGGCGACGATACGCACCACCACGGCGCTGACGATCTTCAATGCCGGCGACAAGGACAATGTGCTGCCCGGCAATGCCGAGGCCAGCGTCAACTTCCGCCTGATCCCCGGCGATACGCAAGGCACCGTGATCGAGCATGTGCGCAGCACGATCGCCAATGACCGGATTTCGATTACGCCGGCTCCCGGCAATACCGACCCGCCACCGGTGACGGGCACCTCGAGCCCGTCGTTCCAGATGCTGGGCCGCACCATCCGCGAAATCTTTCCGGACGTGATCGTGAGCCCGGGACTGATGGTGGCCGCGACCAATTCGCGGCACTATGTCGGCCTCACCGACAACATTTTCCGCTTCTCGCCGGTGCGCGCCAACGGCGACGACCTGAAGCGATTCCACGGCACCAACGAGCGCCTCAGCATCGAAGGCTATGCCGACATGATCCGGTTCTACCGCCGACTGATCGAGAACAGCGCGGGGTGATTGTTGCTTCCGTCATTGCGAGCGAAGCGAAGCAATCCATCTTGCCGCGCAAAGAAAGAATGGATTGCTTCGTCGCTTCGCTCCTCGCAATGACGGAGAGAGACCGCGCCGCTACACCGCTGGCTTCGCCAACCCGTGAATCGCGCAGGCCGCGCGCAGCGTGTTCACCAAGCAGGCACGCCACCGTCATTTGGCCGACACCGCCGGGCACCGGCGTGATCGCGCCGGCGACATCGAGCGCCTCGGCATAGGCGACGTCGCCGACCAGCTTCGTTTTGCCGTCGGCGGCCGGCAGGCGGTTGATGCCGACATCGATCACGGTGGCGCCGGGCTTGATCCAGTCGCCGCGCACCATTTCGGGCTTGCCGACCGCCGCATAGACCAGATCGGCGCGGGCGCATAATTGCTTGAGATCGCGCGAGCGCGAATGCGCGATCGTCACCGTGGCGTTCTCGTTGAGCAGCAATTGCACCAGGGGACGGCCGACCAGATTGGAGCGGCCGATCACGATGGCGTTCATGCCTTCGAGCGAGGCATGCACGCTCTTGGTCAGAATGATGCAGCCGAGCGGCGTGCAGGGCGACAGCGCGGCAAAGCCGCCGGCCAGCCGTCCGGCATTGTTCGGGTGCAGCCCGTCGACATCCTTGGCGGGATCGATCGCGTTGATGATGGTTTCGGTATGCAGCGTTTTCGGCAACGGCAATTGCACGAGAATGCCGTGCACCGCCGGATCGCGGTTGAGCTCGCCGATCACCGCCAGCAGATCGGCTTGCGCCACGTCTTCGGGCAGCACGTGCTCGAACGACGCCATGCCGGCTTCCTGGGTCTGCTTGTGCTTGCTGCGGACATAGACCTGGCTCGCCGGATCGCTGCCGACCAGCACCACGGCCAGCCCCGGCGTTACCTGATGCGCGGCCTTGATTCGGGCGACCTCGCCGGCGACACGGGCGCGCAGCTCTGCGGCAATTACTTTTCCATCGATGATGCGGGCGGTCATCTCAATCCTTCGTTTCTGCCTTCGTTTCTGCCTTCGTTTCTGATTTGACGGCGGTCAGTTTACGCAAGGTATCGCCGAGCGCTTTGGGATCGCCGTCGACGGCGACCTGCTTCAGGCGCGAGGTCACACCCGACAGGATTTTTACGCGCGCCTTGGGCACGCCGAGCGCTTTTGCCAACAGCTCCGTGACCGCGCGATTGGCCTCGCCGCCCTCGGCGATGGCGCGGACGCGCACCTTGACGACGGAACGCCCATTGGCGAGCGTCTCAATCCCGTCGATGTCGTCGCGGCCGCCGCGCGGCGTCACCCGCAGCGCGACGCTGATTCCCGCGGTGGAGTATCGCCAAGGTTCAATCAGCGGCGCCCTCGATCAGATGACGTTGGGATAGATGTAGTAGGCGATCACCCGCTGGATGAACATGATGATCAGGATCAGGATGATCGGGGATATGTCGAGCCCGCCCAGATTGGGCATGATCCGCCTGATCGGCGCCAGCACCGGCTCGGTGATCCGGTACAGGAACTCGGCCACCGCCGCGACGAACTGGTTGCGCGTGTTCACGACGTTGAAGGCGATCAGCCAGGACAGGATGGCCGAGGCGATCAGGAGCCAGACATAGAGGTCGAGGACGATGGTAACGATGTCGAGGACGGCGCGCATGTGGAGGGGGCTCGCAGGTGGGTTAGCCTGCTAGATATCGGTTCATCCCCCCGCAAACAAGGGAAGTTCCCGTCAAAATGACGCCGAAATCGGCTCTTTTGGGATTACCGCACCGTTCT
This sequence comes from uncultured Alphaproteobacteria bacterium, assembly GCA_963802535.1. Lineage (GTDB taxonomy): Bacteria > Pseudomonadota > Alphaproteobacteria > Rhizobiales > Xanthobacteraceae > Bradyrhizobium. Next base: position 267,774 of record CAWDJI010000011.1, read on the forward strand.
TGACTTGACCTAGGGGTGGACTGTAAATGGCGCCGATTGTGACCGCCTCCAGGTTCGAGGCGGTCGCGACGGGGCCATAGCTCAGCTGGGAGAGCGCGTCGTTCGCAATGACGAGGTCGGCGGTTCGATCCCGCCTGGCTCCACCACGCTTCGCCCTTCGGGCTACGCGTGGCGCGGCCACGCCGGAGCCAGAAGTGCGAAGCGTGGTGCCCGGCGAAGCCCCTTGGCGAAGACGGGCTGGTAGAGACGACCCACCCCCCCCTCACTTCCCCGTAAACCTCGGCGGCCGCTTCTCCATAAAGCTCGCCACGCCCTCCCTGAAATCACTTCCCTTCAGCGCGACCTGCATTTCCCGGTTGGCGTCGATCGTGGCCTCCGCCAGCGTCTGGAACGGCACGTCGTAGAGCTGGCGCTTGATCACCGAAATGGCGCTTGGGGAAACAAAATCGGCGAGGTCGCGGGCGTAGGCAAAGGTCTGCTCGCGCAACTGGTCCGGCGGATAGAGCCGGTTGACCAGGCCGATGCGCAGCGCTTCCTCGCTCGACACCCGCCGCGACGACATCAGCAAATCCAGCGCGTTGGCGTGACCGACGATTTTCGGCAGCATCCAGCTGATGCCGTGTTCGGCGATCAGTCCGCGGCGCGAGAACGCGGTCGTGAACACGGTGTTGTCGGCGGCAAAGCGCAAATCGCAATAGAGCGCATGCACGAGACCAATGCCGGCGGTGGCGCCGTTCAGCATGCCGATCACGGGTTTTGGGATCGCCGGATAATAGGCGTAGCGCGTCTGCCAGTCGGCGCGCCGGTTCATGTCGAACGGCGTATTCTCGCCGCGCCGGACCTCGTTGGGATCGATCCCCTTCAGCCCTTCCATGTCGGCGCCGGCGCAGAACGCGCGTCCCGCACCCGTCAGCACGATGACGCGGACATTGTCGTCGGCGGCTGCCGCCTCCATCGCATGACGCACGTCGCGCTCCATGATCGCGGTCCACGCATTCATGCGGTCCGGCCGGTTGAGCGTGACGGTCGCGATCTTGTCGTTCACCTCGTAGAGGATGTGCTGATAGTTCACGACGCTCTCCCTTTGGTTTTTCATTTTGAATTTTCGCACGCGAATATCGTCGCGCGCAGATACGGGGAAAGCCTATCACACTTACGGATTTTGAAAGCGGCGCGGACACATGCGGAAAATTCCGCGTGGCGGCTATTCGGCGGCTTCCGACATCACCGACATCGGCATGCGCTTGAGCCAGCCATCGATGAATTGCTTCAGCCATGCACGCTCGGCAACGTCATGCATCGCGCGACCGGCAAAGTGCAGATGCGCCGCCTGCGCGCCCGGCGAATCCATCCCGTCGCGGCCGCATGTGGTCCAGCGATGCATCATCGCGTAGGTCACGTCAGGGTGAAACTGGAAGCCGAAGGCGTGGCCGGACTGGAACGCCTGCACCGGAAAGTCGTCGCCCTCCGCCAGCAATTGCGCGCCGGCCGGCAATAGAAAACCCTCGCGGTGCCAATGATAGACGTGATCCGGCCAGTTCGGGCAGACCGCGTGACCGGCTTCCGTCGGGCGGATCGGGTAATAGCCGATCTGGGTGTGGCCTTGCGGATGGGGTGCGACCGGCGCGCCCAATTGTTTGGCAAGCATCTGCGCGCCGAGGCAGATGCCGAGGAACGGCCGCTGCTCGCGCAGAGGGATTTCGATCCAGTCGATTTCCCGGCACACATATTCGTCCACGTCGTTGGCGCTCATCGGGCCGCCGAAGATGACCGCGCCCGCATGCAGATCCAGCGTCTCCGGCAAGGGATCGCCGAACCGCGGGCGGCGGATGTCCAGGGTGTGACCTAGCGCACGCAGCGCATTGCCGACCCGGCCCGGCGTCGAGGTTTCCTGGTGCAGGACGACCAGGACCGGCAGCAAAGGCTCGGCAGCTGGCGCCAACGCCCTTCGGCCCGGAAAGGGCAGAATGTTTTCGCCATTTTTTCGCGACCGGAACGACATCGACGTGCTCAGGGCCTCAAACCAAAACCATACCTAAGTGAGTATTAATTTCGGGTGAGTTCATGCGGACTTGCAAATATTTGTAAGCAAATCGCAGGCCAGAGCGACTGTGATGCCTGTCACGCCGTGTTTCAGCGCTTGCGCAGCTGAAACCGGCAAACCGCCCAGAGCACAAACGAGCGCGGGAAAAACCGCAACAAGAACGGCACGATCTTGATGCCGAGGCCGGGCAGCACGGCGCGCTTGTTGGCCATCAGGCCGTCATAGCCCAGCCGCGCGACATCGGCCGGCAACACGTTGAGGATCACCGAATCGAGTCCCGGCGCAAAACCGGCGCGCGCCTGAAACTCCGACGGCACCGGACCGGGACACACCACGGTGACGCGCACACCGTGCGGCGCCAGTTCCGCGCGCATCGCCTCCGAGAACGACAGCACATAGGCCTTGGATGCATAATAAACCGCCATCCCCGGGCCCGGCATAAAGCCCGCGATCGATCCCATGTTAAGCAGCCCGCCGCGATTGCGGATCAATTGATCGGCAAACCGCAGCGACAGATCGGTGAGCGCGCGGATGTTGACGGTGATCATATCGAGCTGATCGGCGCGATCGCGCTCGATCGCTTTGCCGAACACGCCATAGCCGGCATTGTTGACGAGGTATTCGACCTCGACGCCGGCGGCGGTCAGGGCCTCGGCAATCTGGTCGCCCGCCCCCGTTTGGGTGAGATCGCAGGCAATCACGATCGGCGCGGCGCCGCCGGCCGCGACAATTTCGCCAGCCAGCGCCGTCAGGCGATCGGCACGGCGCGCCACCAACACCACGCGATGACCCTTGGAAGCGAAAAGGCGCGCCAGCTCGGTGCCTATGCCCGCCGATGCACCGGTTATCAGCGTCACACGCTCAGTCACGATTCATTGCTCTTAAATCAACGACAGGAAAATGCCCCAACGGAATGACGAGAGCATAGGCTTGTGGTGGGGCGCAAGCCACCAATCCAGCCCACCGATATGCAAACGCGCGCAATTGGTTAGGTGAAATGCAATATTATCAGGCTTTAGCGGGGACCGGGGCGGCGCTCAAGACCCACATTAAAGTTTCGTCATCTGCAACAAAGCCTCAAGGCCGCGCCATCTTACATCGCAGCGTCGGCCGCCTTCGAAGCGCCCGCGGCCCCCTGCTGCTCCGCAACGCGATGCTTGAGATCGATCCGGTCGCGCGACGAAATGCCCAACAGATCCGCAGCACGCCAGACCACATTGTCCTCGAATTCCGAGACCTGGCCATCGGCATAGACCAGCTCCCACATCATCTCGACGATCTTGAGCCGGCCCTCTTCGTTCACCGAACGCATGATGACGCTGGTGAAATGATAGAGATCGACCGCCTCGCCCTCGACCTTCGTTGCAGAACTCGATCAGGCGGTCCGAGGTGCCGGGGTCCAGGCCGAACCGGCTTTCGATCAGGCTGTGCAGTTTGCGCTTCTCGACCGCCGTCGGCTCGCCGTCGAGCGACACGACATGAACCAACAGCGCGGTGGCAGCCAGGCGATAGCCGGTATCGTCGAACGCGCGATCCCGATCCGCATGCGGAGAGACGATGTCGGCAATGAATTGGCGAAGTCCGTCGAGCATCGTTCAGCCCTGTCGATTGAGGTGTGATCGGGGTTATATGGCGTGGAAAATCAGGTGGCGCAATCGGCGCGGGTGATTAACTCCCGGCAATCTCCGCCCAGGACGTCATTGCGAGCGAAGCGAAGCAATCCATGTCGCGGCATAACGGATAGATGGATTGCTTCGCTGCGCTCGCAATGACGGCGGTAGTCGTGGGCCCTCACCGTATCTCGTACACCACGATCTTGTCGGCGATGCCACGCAACGCCGCTTCCTTCTGGATCGGCTTGATCGACGCTTTCGCCAGAATCGCCGCCACCGCCGGCGAGTCGATCACCGGGCCGGTGATGTGGATCTCCTGCGAGGTCGACAGGCTCTGCACCCGTGCGGCGATATTGACGGTCTGGCCGAAATAATCCTGCCGCTCGTTGAGCATGACCGCCAGACACGGGCCTTCATGGATTCCGATCTTGACCACGAGGTCTTCGGTGCCGCGCTTGACGTTGAGCGCATCCATTGCAGCGCGCATCCGCAAGCCTGCGACGATCGCGTGCTCGGGCCGGATGAAGGTCGCCATCACGGCGTCGCCGATGGTTTTGACGACAGCGCCTTTTTCCGACGAGATGATTTCCAGCAACGCATGGAAATGCGCACGCACCAGGTCGAAGGCGGCGAGGTCGCCGACCCGCTCATAAAGCGCGGTCGAGCCCTTGAGATCGGTGAACAGGAAGGTGAGCGAGGTGATCTTGAGGCGTTGGTCGACGTTGAGATTGTCGGCCTTGAAGACGTCGCGAAAGGTCTGGTTCGAGAGCATCCGCTTGGCGGTGAGGAACGGTTTGCGCTTGCCGATCAGATGATGCATCGCGTCGCCGGCGATGAAGACCGACGGCAGCACGCGGACATCGGCCTGGTTGTCGAGCGACAGCCGCAACGGTCCCGGACGCATCGTCCGGGTTCCACCGGTCGGCGTCGGCGTCTTGTCAAACACCAGCCCGAGCTGCTGGCGTTCCTTGGTCGGCTCGCCCTGGACATCGATGAATTGCGCCGCATGCGTCACCGGCTCGAACACGATGATGAATTCTTTCGGCAATTGCAGCGACAGCACCGCCTTTTCGCCTGCCGGCAATTCGAGCATTTCCAGCGTGCCCTCTTCGGCAAGCGTATCAAAGCCCTCCTTGTCGATATCGATCCCCGAACTCCAGAACACCTGCTTGTAGTATTCCCAGGGCGGCAGCGTGTTGGGATCGTGCGCGGCGATACGCCGGACGCGCGGACTGACGGTGAAGGCGACCTCGACCTGCTCGTCGACGGAAGCCTCATAGCCGCAGGCGCACAGCGCGCAATGATAGTCGTCCGGCCGCAGCGATTTCAGCGTGCCGTGGGCGCCGAGCACGCCGCCGCAGCCGGGGCACAGCACATTCCAGGAAAGGTCGAACAGCCCCAGCCGCGAGGCGTGGAGAAAGCCCGAAATCACACGTTCTTCGTCGAGCCCGGTCCGCTTCGAAAAATCCAGCACGTTGATGCGGTTGAGCTCGTGGTCCTCGCCGCTCTGAATCAGTTTCAGGATGGCATCGGCCACCGCCGGATCGGTGGTCTGCTTGAGCAGGGAGAATTCGGCCTGGATGTCGCTCATGTGCAATCCTCAAACAAGTCAGCAGCGACGCTTATCGGGGCGTGATGGCAAACAGCGGCGAGCGGTCGGGCTGCGTCGTCACCACGCCCAGCGGCATCACCGGCGCCTTGTCGACCAGGCTAACACGGAACGCGCCGACGATCTTGGCCAGCGCCAGTACCGCTTCGACCAGCGCGAAATGCGCCCCGATGCAGACCCGCGCGCCGACGCCAAACGGCAGATAGGCGAAGCGATCCGGCGGCGTTCCGGTCATGAAGCGCTGCGGGATGAAGGCGTTCGGCTCGCGCCAGAGCTTTTCGTGCCGGTGCAACAGCCAGGGCGCGATCAGCACCACGTCCCGCTTCTTCACCGGCTGGCCTGCGATCGTATCCGGCCCGGCCGCGGCGCGCGCAATCAGGAACGCCGGCGGGTAAAGCCGCATGGTCTCGTCGACCACCGCACGGGTGAATTTCAGCCGCTCGATATCGACCGCCCCGTTTACGGTGGCGAACGCGCCGTCGACGGTGGCGCCCTGCACCTCGGCCGCCAGTTCTTCCTGGGTGGCGGGATCGAGCGCCAGCAGATAGAGCGCCCAGAACAGCGCGGTCGCCGTGGTCTCGTGGCCGGCGAGGATCATGGTCGCGACCTCGTCGCCGAGTTGCGCGTCGGTGAAGGCCGCACCCGTCTCGGGATCGCGCGCGGCGCCCATCAGGTCGAACAGATCGCGCGGCGGCGCGCCTTCCTGCTTGCCGGCGGCGCGGCGCTCGGCCATCAGCATGCCGACGAAGGCGGTCCAGCGCTTGCGGAATCGGGCGCGGGCGAAATCCTGCGGGCTCGGCCAGCTCAGCGGCAGCAGCATGTCGAGGAAATGCGGCCGCGCCAGTTTCGTACCATACTCCATCACGAAGTCGCGCAAGGCGGCGCCGTGGCGATCCATCCCGAACGAGAACATGGTGCGGCCGGCGATCTCGAGCGTCAGCCGCTGCATCGCCTCGCGCAGATCCACCGGCGCGTTGCTGGCGGCCTTGAGCTTGGCGATGGTGTCGTCGGTCGCGGCCACCATGTGCGGAACCAGCGTCGACACCGCGCGCGGCGTGAAGGCCGGCGCGAGGGTGCGGCGCTGGTGTTTCCAGGCGCGCCCCTCGGCGATCAGCAGACCTTCGCCGAGCATCGGCCGCAGCACCCGGAAGCCAACCGGCGTACGCGTATAATTCTCGTAATTGTCGACCAGCACATGCCGGATCGCATCGGGCTCGTTGAGGATGAAGCTGCCGCGCCCGAAGAAACGGCCGCGGATAATATCCTCTTCATAGGCTCGCTGGCCCCAGCTTCCGATCACGCTTTCGCGGATCGCCATGATCCGCCCCAGCGCGGTCATGCTGTCGGGGGCGCGTGGCGGATGCGGCGGCACCAGCCGCGCCTTCGCGACCGGCATGTCGTAGGCTTCGGCTATGCTCATCGATCCCTCGCCAGCCAGCTAGTGTATGCCCGATCTGGGCCCTCGATCCGGGCGCCGTGAAGGCACGGCACCCAAGAACAGCTAATAAGTCAGCTCGGCCACCGCAATCCGGTTTTCCGACGCAGGCCAGGCCCGCGCCACGATCCGCTCGCCATTGAACAGCCCCACGACAGGACGGCCGATCTCTGCGGCCGGAAGCAGCACCGTGGTGACCGCATCGGTCGCCACCCCCGGCTTGACGTCCTTTGGCTCCTTGCCGTCGATCAGCACCACATCGCGCGGCAGGCCGAAATAGCCGCGCGGCCGCGACATCATGACGACCGCGCCGGCGCCGGCATCCGCCGGCCCGAGCGCCCGCGCCGCGCGCAGATGCAGGATGTCGGAAGAGCGCGGAAACGGCGAACGATAGAAATGCGTCGTGGTCGAGCCCGGCGAGGTCAGCACGATTTCCAGATACCAGGTCGGATCGACCTGCGCCGGACCCCAGCGGCCATCGGCAGCGGTTTGCGAGGAATGAACCGGACCGCCCGAGCGTTCGCCGGTGTCGGCCGAGACGCGATAGACATCGACCGAAGCGCCCGACACCGGGCGGTTGGTCTGAACGCCACCGGGCGTGCCGGTTACCAGCCCGCTCAGTTTGACATTGGTTTCCGGCACGATCTCGAGGCGCTGTGGTTCACGGCCGGCGATGAATTTGAAGATCTCGCGGAAGGCGCGTGGCGAATACGCGGTCTCGCGATGGTCGATCGTGCCGAGCACCAGATTGGTCGCGCCTTTCAATGCCGGGCCGTCTGATGTGACACCGGTCGACACGCCGGGCTTGCCGACGAAGCGGCCGTCGGCTTGCGCAAACTTGTCGTTGCCGTCGCTGCGCAGCGTCAGGAACGCGGTGCCGTCGGTTACTTCGTTTTCGCCCGCGTTCAGGCCGCGGAGAAACGGCCCGGCGCCGTTGAACTCGCCGCCGAGGCCTTCGTCCCACACATAGACGCCGTGGTTGGGAACGCCACACAACACGGCGTGGCTGACGTCAGCGCCACCGCCATTCTTGACCAGATTGCGAATCGGATTGCCGCCGCGCGAATTACCGACCAGCGCGACGCGCGATGCACCGGTGCTGCGCTTCAATTCCTTGATGGCGTCCGCGAGCTCGCGGCGCTGGTCCTCGGTCGACGAGCGGCCGGGCTGTTCGACCTTGTCGTCGGTGCGCGCCAGCGGATCGGTGAAATTGATCGCAAACATCCGCTCGCGCGGCACGCCGTTGGATTCCATCCGCCATAGTGTGGTGAGCCACAGCGCGGCGTGATCGCCATTGCCATGCACGAACAGGATCGGCGGAATATCCGCGGGCGCGGGGGTGGCCGGCGCGGTCTGTGCAAAAGCCTCAAATCCGAAGGAACTGGCCAGCAAGGGCAGCGCACCGGCGCTTTTCAGGATCGATCGCCGCGATAGGCTCATTTTGTTACCTCCGGTTACTTTTTCAGTACTTTAGCTGTGCCCTGGCGCCCCTCATAGCAGCGCAACTACTGGACAGGGCAGGGTTTTCGCAGGCATCACTTTAAAATCAAATGGAATCAAGCCGGTGACAGAAGGGCAAAAGAACGGATCATGACCGACCAGCCGAGGCGCCCGCGTTTTGCCACCGACAGCATCGCGGCGCCGTTGCGGCACGCACTGTTCCGGCGGATCTGGTTCGCCAGCCTGGTCTCCAACCTCGGCATCCTGATCCAGGGCGTCGGCGCGGCCTGGGCGATGACGCAAATGACGTCCTCAGCCGACAAGGTCGCTTTGGTGCAAACCGCGCTGATGCTCCCGATTATGCTGATCTCGATGCCGGCCGGCGCCATCGCCGACATGCACGACCGGCGCATCGTGGCACTGGTCTCGCTGTCCATTGCGCTCTGTGGCGCGACCGCGCTGACGTTGCTGGCGTGGTTCAACCTCGTCACCCCGAATGTGCTGCTGACATTGTGCTTCATCGTCGGCAGCGGCATGGCGCTGTTCGGGCCGGCCTGGCAGGCCTCGGTGAGCGAGCAGGTGCCGGCCGAAACGCTGCCGGCGGCGGTGGCGCTCAACGGCATCAGCTACAACATCGCGCGTAGTTTCGGACCGGCGGTCGGCGGCATCGTGGTCGCCACCGCAGGTGCGGTCGCTGCCTTTGCGGTCAACGCGGTGCTTTATCTGCCGCTGATGGTGGTGCTGTTCCTGTGGAACCGGACTCATGAGCCGTCACGGCTGCCGCGTGAACGCCTCACCCGCGCCATGGTCTCCGGCGCGCGCTACATCACCAACTCGCCGTCGATCCGGATCGTGCTGATCAGGACGCTGGTGACCGGCCTGATCGGCGGCTCGGTCTCGGCGCTGATGCCGCTGGTGGCACGCGACCTCCTGCATGGCGGCGCGCAGACCTACGGCATCATGCTCGGCGCCTTCGGCATGGGCGCCGTGATCGGGGCGCTCAATATCACCGAAGTGCGCAAACGGCTGAGCGGCGAGGCCGCGGTCCGCGCCTGCGCGATATCGATGGCAGGCGCGATTGCCTCCGTGGCGCTAAGCACAAACGCGGTCCTGACCGCGGCGGCGCTGGTGCTCGCCGGCGGCGTGTGGATGCTGGCGGTCGCATTGTTCAACATCGGCGTGCAGCTCTCCGCGCCGCGCTGGGTGGCGGGCCGTTCGCTGGCGGCGTTCCAGGCTTCAATTGCCGGCGGTATCGCGATCGGAAGCTGGGGCTGGGGCCATCTCACCGACTATGCCGGCGTCGAAACCGCGCTGTTGGTTTCCGCCGGCCTGATGCTGGTTTCGCCGGTGCTCGGGATCTGGCTGCGGATGCCGCCGGTCGGCGCGCGCAACGAAGCAGCCTCCGAAGTGCTGGCCGATCCGGAAGTGCGGCTGTCGTTGACCGGGCGCAGCGGGCCGCTGGTGGTCGAAATCGAATATCGCGTGGCGCAGGACAATGCGCGCCTGTTCCACAATGTGATGCAGGAAGTGCAGCTCAGCCGCCAGCGCAACGGCGCCTATGGCTGGTCGATCGCGCGCGACATCGCCGATCCCGAATTGTGGACCGAGCGCTATCACTGTCCGACCTGGCTGGATTATCTGCGCCAGCGCAACCGCGCGACGCAATCCGAACGCGCGCTGCACCAGCGCGCGATCGACTTCCACCTCGGGCCCGATCCGATCCGCGTCCGCCGCATGCTGGAGCGGCCGTTCGGTTCGGTGCGCTGGAAGGAAGATACCCCCGACCGCGCGGCCAATGAGGTGTTGCCGGTGGCGACCGCTGCGGGAAGCAGTACGTAACTGTAGCGGCTGTCATTCCGGGATGGTCCAAAGGACCGGACCTCAGGTGCGCAATTGCGCACCGGGGAATCTCGAGATTCCGGGTTCATCGCTGCGCGATGCCCCGGAATGACGGGTAATGTTTACTGCCCGTGGCTCGTCAGCACCTGCTCGCAGGCCTTGCTGAGGCGGGCGCGATTTTGCTTCAGGCACGCCAGCACGACCATGTCGCCATCATTCATCTGGGCGCGGCAGAAGCGCGACACGTCGCGGGAGCAGGCCGCCTGGCCCTGTTGGGCCGACGCCTGAGTGGCAACCAGAACGAAGGGAATGACGAGAAGAAATCGGGTCATACTATTTGCCTTCACCAGCCGTGAACGAAAAGTCAACGCGTTCTATGCGGTTTCGAGCGGAGTGGAAACCCGATTCACGCGCGCCGATAGCTGCCGCCGAAACGCAAAAACGCCTGCGTCTCTTCGACGCAAGCGTTTTCACTGGAGCCGATGAAAGAGATTACTTCGACGCAACCTTGCCGTTCTGCGCGGCCAGATCGCGATCCATCACGGCGCGGCAGCCGCTGGAGAGGCTGGCGCGCTGCTTCATCATGCAGGCGGTGATCTTCGAGATGTTCGGGATTTCAGAGCTGCAAAGGCGGAACGCATCGCCGGTGCACTGCGACTGCGCTTCGGCGCTGAAAGCAAAGCCCGAGGTCGAGGTGACCGCGGAGAACGAGGCGGCAAGAACCAGAGCGAAACCAAGCTTGCGGGCAGTGCTGGTGAAGAAAGTGGTCATTTTCGGCTCCCATTGGCACCGCGAAAGCGGGCCCGTTGTTTGATGGAACCACCATGCCCCGGAGCCGCGGCGCCGACTGTGATAAGCATCACACAGCAATATGTCGCGGGCTAAGCCCCTAAAATTCTTGGGTTCCCGGCATCGTGTTGGGGAGGCGTTAAGACCTTGTTCGCATTAATGGCGCGTCGCGTGTGTGGTTCTTGCGTATTTGGAAAGAGTAGCGATGCGTAATGCGTTCGGCCTGATGCTGGCCAGTGTTGTTTCGGCGGTCGTGATCGCCGGTGTTTGGTTTTGGACCTCTTCGCCGCGCGCCGATGCCGCGGCCCCCCAGACAATTGCCGCCCGCAAGGCCGAGCCCTTGCCGGCACCCGCCGCCAAACCGAAAGACGATGTCGAGGTCACGGCTTCGCTGTCGAAGCCTAATGCCGCGCCTGCGCCGGCACCGGTGGCTGCGAAATCCACTTGCGCCAATCCCGATGCGCTCGGCGTCAGCCGCACCGTCATTATCGACACCACGGGCGGACCGGGCTTCGGTTTCCTGCAATACAAGCAGTTCGATTTCCTCACCGACAAGGAAGTCGTGCTGACCTTCGACGACGGTCCGTGGCCGACCACGCCGACCGTGCTGAAGACGCTGGCAGACGAGTGCACCAAGGCGGTGTTCTTCCCGATCGGCAAGCACACCACCTATCACCCGGAGATTCTCAAAGCCGTCTACGCCGCCGGCCACACCGTCGGCTCGCACACCTGGTCGCACACCCATCTCGACGGCAAGAAGGTGACGGAAGCCCAAGCCAAGGAAGAAATCGAGAAGGGCTTTAGCGCCGTCAAGATGGCGATCGGCGCCGCACCCGCGCCGTTCTTCCGCTTCCCCGCACTCGCTCACACGCAAGTAACCAAGGACTATCTCGGCGCCCGCAACATCGCGATGTTCTCCTGCGACGTCGATTCCAACGACTTCAAATCGTCCAGTCCGGATCAGGTGATCCAGAACGTGATGTCCAAGCTCGACAAGCAGGGCAAGGGCGTCATCCTGATGCATGATTTGCAGAAGCACACGGCCGCCGCTTTGCCGACGCTGCTGCGCCGCCTGAAAGCCGGCGGCTACAAGGTCGTGCAGATGAAGGCCAAGGAGCAGCTCGAAACCCTGGCCGAATATGATGCGATGCTGGTCAAGGACTTGAAGGTGCCGGCCGTCGCCAGCCGCCCGATCGGCAGCGTGGTGCAGACGGTTCGGGAATAAACGATCGCTGCGCAAGCAGGCGTCGCATTCAAAGCATCATCGTCATGGCCGGGCTTGACCCGGCCATCCACGACTTCCCTTCATCACAACAGTCCAAGTACGTGGATGCCCGGGACAGGCCCGGGCATGACGCTGTCTGTATGGCCGGCAGTGAATTACCAGTAGATGCCGTGGCGATGCAGTTCGCTGATGATGCGGCCTTCGGTCCAGTAGCGCTCCTTGCGGCGCGGCTTTTCAGCGCGCGGTGCCGACGCGGTCTTGGTCACGACCGGCTTTGAGGATTCAGTGCTCGCCGGCTCGGCCTTGGTGTCGACCAGCGCCGGACGCTCGACATACTTTGGAGTTTCCGCTTTCGGGGCCTCGGTTGATTCCGGAGCCTGGGCAGTTTGCGATGGGTCGCTCGCCTTGGCCGTTGCCGGAGGCGCCAGCGGATCGAGCGAAAGGCTGCGGTTTTCACCGGCCTGCGCGGTCGCGGATGCCAGAACAAACCCAGCGATGAGAATGAATTTACGCATGTTGTGTCTCCCCGTTTGATGCGGGGAAATTAGCCCGATGGTGCGGCTCGCTCTGTGAGATAGGTCACGCAGCGCGCGCGCCGGCCGTTAACCCTGTCTTAAGCTATCGCGACGCGCCGGGGTCCGCGCCCCTTGTTCCCTCGCACCGCGCCCGACATGCTCAAAGCGCTTCTTCCTCTGTATCCGTGCGCGGGGACGCCATGGTGCGAAGAACTGTCTGGTTTTCGCTGTTCTGCCTGATCGCGCTTACGCTGCTGGTCAGCGTGAAAGCGCTGTCGCCGTTTGCCGGCAAGGCAACGCCCAAGACGCCAGACAGTTTTGTTGCAGAAGACACCTCGCCTCCCGCGGTCAAGTCCGACCGGTTGGTGGCCGCCGGTGATGAAATTGTCCCGGAGAAAACCGCGATCAAGACGGTGAAGGTGATCTTCCCTCCACCGGCTTTGCAGGAAAACGCCAGCTCAGCCGCTCCCCAGCGATCGGCCTATGCGAGCATGCGCAGCCGAGGTCACAAGGCAACGCATCGGCACTACAAAAAGAAGAAGTATCGACACAGGCGGTGACGGGAGGCTGGTGCCAGAGAGCCGAGTTCCGGCACCTGGATCAATTGAGATCAGCATATTGTCCTTCAGGACACTGTGCTTCAGGACAATTGTGCCTGAAAGGTTCTTTGAGTTTAAGTGACCGAGTACCAACCCCCAAAAAGGTACATCAAAGAGCCCCCCTCGGCCTCAGTCTCTCAGACTGGGGCCGTACTCTTTTGACCACCCTCAGATGATCCGAGGCTGAGTTACTGGCTTGGACCTCTCAATTCGAGGGTAACAAGCCTTGCCAAAAGTGTCGCTGGATAGAGTTGACCAATCACGCTTTCGACGTTGCACAGACTTCGCGCCAGCGGGTGCACGGGAATGATGTCGCCGTAGCCCGTCGAGGTCAACGTGACAAAGCTCATATAGAAAAGCGCACTGGCCAATGATCGGTCGTCGTCAAAGGTTATTCCCTTGATTGCTCCCTCATTCGACAGGCCGACGAAAGCAAAAAGGGTTGAGAAGGCAACTGCGATCAACAGGTACAGGAGGATCGCTCCGATGATCCTGTGATAGGTCACGAGGCCTCGCCTGAATACGGCCTGAGTAACAACGATTCCCAGGGTGCAGGCGATGATGAACCAGGCGCCGGCCAATATGTGGAGGTGGAAGGGCATGGGGTAATAGAGTCGCAGAAAGAACACGGCAATGTTTGCAAGGAGCGCTGCCGACATCAGAACAAGGGCCGTTGGACTGTTGGAAATGATCACCATACTGCCGATGATCGCGAGCAACAGACCGATAGCGAATAGATGAAACGCGTAAACTCCAACTGCCTGGAGTGGAGCGAAGACAAATATCAGCAGTATCAGCACGCCGGTCAGCAGCGTGAGCAACCAATCGCTTCGTTCGTTGCGCAAGTGGCGCAAGTCGCTGATGGGGTGAATCATCGTTCGCGGTTCCCTTGCGCAACTTGGATGTGAGGATTGTCGACTGAATCAAAAGGCGAGGTAACGACAAAGCCATCGCAGATTGGGGCTAGCGCGCACGCAATTCCAATTCGCCTCGTTGACTTAGATCAATCAGCGGAAGCGCGCCCACTCGACGTACATGAAGCAGGAAGAGATCCGGGTGCAAAGTGAGGGCGGCCCCCGCCGAGGTTTCAGGCGACCCTCGTCTCGTGATTTTTCTCACGGAGTCGCCGATGTGGAAATGATCGCGACCTCGTTTCAAGCCATGGCGAGATGCACGAGATAACTGAAAGTGTCGCTGGGGAGAGTCTGCGTCGTCCGGCTTCGAGGACATATCCCGCGCCGTTTTTTGAAGGCCGGAAAACCGGCAAAGTGCTGGTGCCGCAAACAGGACTTCGAACCTGTGACCCCGTCATTACGAATGACGTGCTCTACCAACTGAGCTATTGCGGCGGACCAAACGCGGCGCTCAGCCAAAGGTCTAACCAATCGGCTGAAAACGCGTGCCACCTGATATCGGGCAGCGCCCGCCTTGGCAAGAAAAACGCTGGTGCCTACGGCATGATCCTTGTTTTGACGCGTTTTCTTAACGCGAACCGGTACCCACTTCGCTCGAAAACGCTTTGGAAACGCTACTCCCCGCCCCAGCGCGACAAAAATCCCCGCCAGCCGCCGGCTTGCGCCTTGGGCGGGCTGATTTGCTGGGCGAATTCGTCTGGCGTGCCTTCGTCGTCGATTCCGGGGTCGTCGGGGGCCCTAAGAATTGGAATTACCGCCGGAATCGGCGTTGGAACCGCTTTCGGGATGTCCTGGCGGGCGCGGAACAAGGGTGCCGCGACGATCGGGGCCGGTTCGGCCGCGGGCGCTGGGGCCGGCGCAGGCGTAACGGCGGGTTGAGCAGGTGCCGGAGCGGCCTCGGCGGCCGGGGGGGCGTTGTCCTGGGCGGCAGCGGGTGGCGTCGGTTCGGCGGCGGGCTCGGGCGCAGGTCCTGCTGCCGATTCGGCTTCGACCGGGGCCGGCGGCTCGAGCACGACGGCGCGGCGCGGGGTCGCCAGCATCGCCTGCTCGAACGCCGAGGATTCGATCGCATCGCCCTTGTCGGACGGCAGGCTTGCTACCGGCGTCTGCCACTGGAAGGCGTCGAGCCGACCGGTGACCGGCGACACCGGCCGCCAGCGGTCGCTGACATAGCCGTCCGCGGTCCAGGCCGGATCGTGCAGCGCGCGCACCGCGCGCAAGGTCCAGGCCCGCGCCCGGCCGCTATCGCCATGTTCGGTGCGCTCGATCTCCGCCATCAACAGCGCGACGCGTTGGGTCGGCGCGGCAATGAACGGCGCCAGCGCTTCGCGCGCTTTCACAAATTCCGACGCATCGATTGCGGCGCGCGCGATCGCCAGCGCGCCCTCGATATGGCCGGGCGCTTTCGCGGCCAGCGTCTCGACGCGCACCAGCCGTTGCCGCGCGGAATCGCCGAGTTTTACGTGCGCGTAGGCATCGGCGAGATCCGGATGCGGCTGCGCCAGCCACGCGGTCTCGACGAGGCGCATCGAGCGTCGCACCTGGTGCGCCTCGCTCTCATATTTACTTGCGAGCACGGCGGCCGGTACCAAAGTCGGCGCCAGCTTGACCGCCTCCAGCGCGCTCTCGCGCGACAAATCGCGATCCACTTTCTCAAGCTCCAGCGCGCGTGCGGTCAGCAGCACGCCGCGCTGGCGGCGGTAGGTCGCTTTGTCGATCCGCCCGGAGGATTGATAATTGTCGAGGATGCTGAGCGCGCCACTCCAGTCGCCCTTGGCGCAGCAGAAGCCGAGCACGGCTTGCGACGCCCATGTCGATGACGGCGACAATTTCAGCGCTTCTTCGGCGACCATCACGGCGGCGACGGGATCATCGGCGCGCTGCGCCTCGATGAACAGGCCGCGCAGCCCGAGCAGCCGCGTATCCTCGCGCTCGGCCATGGCGCGGAAGGCGCGCTGCGCGCCTTCGCGATCGCCGTCGAGCTGAGCTGATTGCGCGTGCAGCAACAGTGCCAGCGGATCCTGCGCCGCATGCTTTCGCGCCACTTCGGCATGCGCGCGTGCTGAAGAAGAATTGCCATGGCCGATCGCCAGCAGGCCCTGCGTAATCGCATTCCGGCCGCGGACCTGACGCCGTTCTCTGCGGCCTTTGCGGACGCGTCCCGGCATCCGCCACAGCAAGCTCACGACCCACCACAGGAATATCGCCGCGGCGACGACGATGGCAAATCCTGCCACGAACCTCGGCAGCGAGGTCGACATCTTGAGATTGCCCGACACAAACACGATGTCGCCGGGCTGTTCGGCCACCCACGACGCGCCCCAACCACCGAGCGCAATCAAAATCAGAAACAGAATGATACGGATCATCGAATTCCCTATTGCGCCGGTTTGGCGAGCACCGTCATGGCGTCGGTCGCGAATTGACGGGAGGCGGCCAGCGCCGCGTCGCGCGCGTCGGCCTTGTCGAGCCACGCTTGCGCGGCCGTGCGATCGGCCGGCGCCAGCGTCTTCAACTCGCGCCGTGCTTCGTTGGAATCGTTGCGCAGCGCCGCCGCCGTCATCCGCGCCACGACGGCGCCGCGATCGCTGCCCGCGGTGTCGGTACGCTCGATCTTGACCAGCTTTGCAGCGCCCGCCTGCAGGCGCTCGACAATGCCGGCACCGGTCGTGGCAACATCCGGCGGCGCGGCCGGCGTCAGTTTCGGCACCAGCGTCAGCAATTCACCCGAAAGCTTGCCGGCGTTCGGCACGCCTGCCGCCGCGAATTGTTCGAGCGGCTTCAACGCATCGGCATTGGGCGCCAGCGATTTTGCCGCCGCCAACGCCGCAGAATAAGGATCGCCGATCCGGACCAGCACGTCGAGCAGCGCTGCCGCCACCACGCGGCGCAGCGGCAGATCATCGGCGGGTTTTGCGTCGGCCGCCTTGCTGTCGGCGATCTTGCTGCCTTGCTGTGCGATCTCCGCGGCCTGCGCCCGGATCGCGTTCTCGATCTTGGCGATATGCTCGTCGATCGCGGAGAGATCCGGCGCCGGCGCACCGTCGGCGCGCGGCGCGGATTTCACGTCGTTGACAGCGGACGCGAGCTTCTCGCTTTGCGCGCGCGTCGTCGCGACTTCACCGCGCAAGGCGGCGAGCGATTTTTCGAGTGTCTCCATGCGCGCGGCGGAGGCGGGATCGGCCACCGGTGCTGCGGGCTTGCTGGTTTTGGTCTCCAGGCCCGCGACGCGCGCGGTGAGGTCGTCGATCGCAGCGGCGTTGAGCTGCGGCGCCGGAGGTGCGGCTGGCTGGATCGCGGGCCAACCCAGCATCCAGCCGACGCCGATCACCAGTGCAGCCGCCACCGCGCCGGAGACGGGCGCTACGATCCATGGCGACACCGGCGCCGATGGCGCAGCGACCGGAGCTTCCGAAGCCGTCTCGGCTTCTGAAGCCACCTCGGCTGCGGCCTCCGGCGTCGCAGCGTCGCTTGCCGGCGCGGTCTCGCTGGTCACTTCGGTTGCCTTGAGATCGATGGTCGGCGGCTCCCGCTTGGGCCGGTCCGAATCGGGCAGCGATCCAGTGTCTTCGGGCCTGTCTTCGACCATTAGGCGGTTCCCTCAACAGCTATAGCGTTTTCAAGCGAAGTGGACACCGGTTCGCGTGAAGAAAACGCGTCAAAACAAGAAGCTAGGTTCGGTTCTGATTGGATCAGAACCGAACTGGTGACTGAACTTATCAGAATCGAGCCCGGTTAGGCCAATCGCGACCGCAAAGCACGGCCCAATGCCTCGAACAAGGCATTTTCGTCCGCCTGGGCGGCCGCGGTGACCTGCGTGGCACCGGCATCGCGCAGAATCGAGGCAACGGCCGAAGAAATGCAGCATTGCGGTAGCGCCAGCGCCGATATTTCGACGCCACCCGACCTTGCCGCATCCAGAAACGCGCGCGCGCTGCGGCGCGAGTAATGCAGCACCGCCTCGATCCGGTTCGCCACGAAAGCGTCACAAACTTCACGCGGCAGGCTGGACGCCGGGATCATCCGATAGGTGGTGTGGGTCACGACCGTAAAACCCTTCTCGCCGAGTTCACCGGCAAGGTCGCGCGCGAGATCGGCGCCGGCCAGATACAACAGCGTGCTGGCTTTCTTCAGTTGCTTCGTCTTCACGCTGGCCAGCACCAGGTCGCGCAGCGCCGCGGCATCGCCGTTGGCCGTCAGCACCTCGCCGAATCCAGCTTCGCGGGCGGCGGATGCGGTATGCTCGCCGACCGCAAACAACGGCAGTTTTAATAGCCGGCTGTTGCCCAGATGGGGCGCGATGGCGCGCAGCGCATTGGCACTGGTGACGATGATGGCGCCATAGCGTTCATCCGCATCGTCATGGAACGGCACCGGCTCGAACCGCAGCATCGGCGCCTGCAGCACCTCAAAGCCCCTCGCGCGGAGCGCACCGGCGGTCACCTCATCGTCCGGATGCGGGCGCGTGACGAGAACGGCCATGCCTCAGATCTCCACAAACAAGTTCACGTTGAGACCTCGTAATGCTACCGGGTTACGGAAGCGTTGTTTTAGCATGTAGTGCAAGGGCTCAAATTGGATAACGACACACCGATGCTGGTGCTGGGTATCGAGACCACCTGCGACGAGACCGCGGCGGCCGTGATCGAGCGGGCGCATGACGGCAGCGGCAAGATCCTGTCCAACATCGTGCGCTCGCAGACCGACGAGCACGCCCGCTTCGGCGGCGTGGTGCCGGAGATCGCGGCGCGCGCCCATGTCGATCTGCTCGACGGCATCGTCGGCAGCGCCATGAAGGAAGCCGGCATCGGCTTTGCGCAATTGTCGGCGGTCGCGGCCGCCGCGGGTCCCGGGCCTGATCGGCGGGGTGATCGTCGGCCTCACCACGGCCAAGGCGATCGCGATGGTGCACGACACGCCGCTGATCGCGGTCAATCATCTCGAGGCGCACGCGCTGACGCCGCGGCTGACTTGCGCGCTGGCGTTTCCCTATTGCCTGTTCCTCGCCTCCGGCGGCCACACCCAGATCGTGGCGGTGGTCGGCGTCGGCAATTATGTCCGGCTCGGCACCACCGTCGACGACGCCATGGGCGAAGCCTTCGACAAGGTCGCAAAGATGCTGTCGCTGCCCTATCCGGGCGGACCGGAGGTGGAACGCGCGGCGGCGGGCGGCGATCCAAAACGATTTGCGTTTCCGCGCCCGATGCTCGGGCGCACGGATGCCAATTTCTCGCTGTCGGGATTGAAGACCGCCGTGCGCAACGAGGCCAGCCGGATGACGCCGCTGGAGCCGCAGGACATCAGCGATCTCTGCGCCAGTTTCCAGGCCGCGGTGCTGGAATCGACCGCCGATCGCCTCAGCGTCGGCTTGCGACTGTTCCACGAACAGTTCGGCCCGCCCCGCGCGCTGGTCGCGGCCGGCGGCGTCGCCGCCAACCACGCGATCCGCGGCGCCTTGCAGGACGTCGCCGCAAAAGCGCAGACCACGCTGATCATCCCGCCGCCGGCGCTGTGCACCGACAATGGCGCGATGATCGCCTGGGCCGGCGCGGAGCGGATGGCGCTGGGACTGACCGATACGATGGACGCCGCCCCCCGCGCGCGCTGGCTGCTCGACGCCAATGCATCGGCGCCTGCGGGTTTTGCCAATACCCGGGCGGGGTTTTGAGATGCCCTCGATGAAAAGACTCTGCGGGGAGCTTCTCTTACCTCGCCCCGCTTGCGGGGAGAGGTCGGATCGCTCTTGCGATCCGGGTGAGGGGGTACCGGACTCTCCATGCTCACCAGTATTCGCGGATAGAGCCCCTCACCCCAACCCTCTCCCCGCAAGCGCGGGGCGAGGGAGCAGAGAGAGCTCGCCATGCCCTCTGACAACTCCGTCGCGGTGATCGGCGCCGGCGCGTGGGGCACGGCGCTGGCGGGCGTCGCGGCGCGCGCCGGCCGCGATGTCGTGCTGTATGCGCGCAACGCCGACCATGCCGCGCAGATGAAGATGTCGCATGCCAATCCGCGACTGCCGGGCGTGCTGCTCGATGCGCGGATCGAGATCACCAACCGGATCGCGGCTGCCGCCGGCGCCAACATCATCCTGATCGCGACGCCGGCGCAGAATTTGCGCGAGGCCGTGACGACGCTGGCGCCGCATCTGAAGCAGGCGACGCCGGTGATCGCCACCGCCAAGGGCATCGAGCGCGGCACGCATAAATTCATGACCGAGGTGATCGCGGAAGCCGCCCCCGAAGCGACGCCGGCGATCCTGTCGGGACCGAGTTTTGCCGACGACGTCGCGCGCGGGATTGCCGACCGCGGTGACGCTCGCGACCAGGGATGAGGCGCTGGCAAGCGCGCTGGTGCAGGCGCTGGGATCGTCGACCTTCCGGCCCTATCACACCACGGATGTCCGCGGCGTCGAGATCGGCGGCGCGGCGAAAAACGTGCTGGCGATCGCGGCCGGCATCGTCGAGGGACGCAAGCTCGGCGCATCGGCGCTGGCGGCGCTGACCACGCGCGGCTTCAGCGAACTGGCGCGATTCGGCCGCGCCTGCGGCGCGCGCGCGGAAACCCTGGCCGGGCTTTCCGGATTGGGCGATCTGATCCTGAGCTGCTCCAGCCCGCAGTCGCGCAATTTTGCGCTCGGCATCGCGCTCGGACGCGGCGAACCGGCGCCGCCGGGCAAGCTCGCCGAAGGCGCGTTCACCGCACCGGTGCTGATCGAACTGGCGGCTTCGCAAAATGTCGATATGCCGGTATCAAATGCGGTCGCGGCGATATTGAGCGGCAAGGTGACGATCGATGCGGCGATCGAAGGCCTGCTGACGCGGCCGTTCAAGGCGGAGGAATAAATGGCGTACTGGCTGGTGAAATCCGAACCCTCGGTGTGGTCGTGGGACATGCAGGTCGCCAAAGGCGCCAAGGGCGAGGCCTGGACCGGCGTGCGCAATTTCACCGCCCGGCAGAATCTCGTGGCGATGAAGAAGGGCGACCGCGCCTTCTTCTATCACTCCAACGAGGGCAAGGAGATCGTCGGCATCGCCGAGATCATCAAGGAGGCCTATCCCGATCCGACCGACAAGACCGGCAAATTCGTCTGCGTCGACATCAAGGCCGACAAGCCGTTGAAGACGCCGGTGACGATGGCCGCGATCAAGGCCGACAAGAAGCTGGCCGCGATGGCGCTGGTGAAATATTCGCGGCTGTCGGTGCAGCCGGTCACGGCGGACGAGTGGAAGATGGTCTGCAAGATGGGCGGGCTGTAGGTTCCACGCACCGCCTGAGGTATCATAGAACCTCATCACCAGCTCCGTTCGAATTACCCGACACGCCCCCGTATTGCAGGGGAAATTTAGCAAATTGGGCGCTTACTCCAGGCCATGCGGCAAGCAAAGCCGCGGGAGGGGATCAGTCTTGAAATCGGGTGCCAGCAGCGCGCACGCTGACACCGCTCGACGACGCGACGAGCGTGGCCATCACGCCCGCGCTCGAAGCCGAG
Organism: uncultured Alphaproteobacteria bacterium; assembly: GCA_963802535.1. Taxonomy (GTDB): domain Bacteria; phylum Pseudomonadota; class Alphaproteobacteria; order Rhizobiales; family Xanthobacteraceae; genus Bradyrhizobium. Next base: position 289,285 of record CAWDJI010000011.1, read on the forward strand.
ACCGAGCGGCTGTTGTCGCAACGCACCCGCGACATCCAGTTTTCTCCCGAGATGGTCCGCGCCTATCGCAAGAAGGACTGGCCACAACGCAGCAAGATTGCGCGCGCCTGGATGATCTGGGTCGCGCTGATCAGCATGGCCTTCGTGCCGGTCAGCTACCTGCTCGCTCCCGACTTCCTCGATCCTCACCACCGTCATCAGCGGATTGCTGGTTCCGGCGCTGCACGCTTGCGCCTACCTGGTCTGGCGAAAGCCGCGCAGCGCCAACGTCGAGGCTCTGTCGCTGATGCTGCTGATGGGCAGCGTGATGATGGCCTACGGCGTCCTCGCCGTCGCGGCCGGCGGCAGCAACTATGAGCGCTTCCTCATCTGCATCATGTACGTCAACACGATCGCGATCGTGGTGTTCAATATCGACTATGTCTGGACGCTGGCCCTGATGGTTTGCTCCACCGCGATTTTCTTTGGCTTTGAAATCTTCAATCCCGCGATCGAATTCAAGGAAGCGATCGGGACGACGGTGTTTTTTGCGATGGGAATCTATGCGGCGACGATCGCGCGGAAGACCCAGTCGATCCTCGGTCAAAAGGCCTTCCTGCTGTCCCTGCGCAACCAGTATCGCAGCGACGCGCTGAAACGCGCCAATCAGCAACTGGAAATACTGGCGACACGCGACCCGCTCACCGGGCTCGGCAACCGCCGTTCGGCCACCGACCTCATCGACAGCCTGTGGCGCGACCCGGCGATCCCGAAAGCCTGCATCGCCTTCATCATGGCCGATATCGACTTGTTCAAGCGCCTGAACGATACCGCCGGCCATGCCGCCGGCGACGCGTGCATCAAACGCGTCGCGAAGACGATCGAGGAATCGGTGCGGTTGGGCGAAGACGCCGTATTCCGCTATGGCGGCGAGGAATTTTTGGTCGTTCTCGGCGCACGCCACGCCGGATCTCGCCTGGACCATCGCCCAACGCATCCGCAGCTCGGTGGAAGCGCTCGGCATCGTCAATCCCGGAATCCAGCCGGTGGACGGCGTCACCGGCGTCGTGACGATCAGCCTCGGCGTCGCCTTCGCGCAGGAAGGTGCTGCGCCCGAGATGGTCGCGAAATGGGCTGACGATGCGCTTTACGACGCCAAGCGTGGCGGCAGGAATCTTGTGTTTCTGTCGAATGCTCATGCGGCCGGCGATGCGCTTCACGCGCAGCCCGTCAGCACGCGGCCCGAACTCTACAAAACGACTTAGAACGCGCGTAGGGTGGGCAAAGGCGCTCTGCGCCGTGCCCCCCACTTATCTCATGTGATTAATTTCAATGGTGGGCACGCTATGCTTTGCCCACCCTACGCAGCAGAACTCACGCCGCCGCCGCCGTCACCACTTGCGCCAGCAGCGCTTCGCGCTTCGATTGCGAGCGGTAGCCCTTCATGGTCGCGGCAAAGCGCTCGAGGATGCCGTCCTCGAAGGCGGTGACGATGGTGTCGTGGACGTAGCTCTTGCGGCAGATCGCGGGCGTGTTCGACAGTTCGTCGGCCGCGGCACGCACCGCATCCAGCACCTGCTTCTTGCGGCCATGGGCGCTGGCGGCGGGCGAAATCCGCGACAGCGATTCCAGCACCACGGCTGACGCCATCAGGGTGCGAAAATCCTTCAGCGAAATCTTGATGCCGGCGATCTCGCGCAGGAACGCGTTCACGGTCGTGGTCGAGACCGTGCGCACGGTGCCGGAATTGTCGCGGTACTGGAACATGCGCTTGCCGGGCACGCCGCGCAGAATGCCGATCGCGCGCACGAGTTTGGCCGCGTCGCATTCCTTGCGCACGGCCTTGCCGCCCTTGGCCTTGAAGGTCAGGACCAGGCTGTCGTCTTCCAGCGTGACGTTGGACTTCAACAGCGTGGTGGCGCCGCGGGTGCCGTTGAGGCGGGCGTAGGATTCATTGCCCGGCCGGATCGCGGTGCGCGCGATCAGTTCGATCACGGCCGAGAGCGCGAATTCGCGGGTCGGTTCGTCGCCGGACAGATGCATCGAGACGTTACGGCGGATCTTTGGCAATGCCGCCACCAGGCGGGCCAGGCGATGCGCCTTGCGCTGCTCGCGGACCTTTTCCCAATCGGCGTGATAGCGGTATTGCAGCCGGCCGGCGGCATCGACGCCGACGGCCTGCAGATGCGAGCTCGGATCGGGCGAATAGCGCACTTCCTGTAGGCCGGCGGCACCGCCATCGAATTCAGGCGCTTGATGGTGCCGACGTGACGGATCGCCGTGCCGTTGGCGCGAATGAATGAATAGCTCTTGCCGCGCTTGATGCGGCGGATGGTCAGTTCGTTCTGGTCGCCGAGCTTGAGGCCGAGTTCCTGCGCCAGCGATTCGACCGAAATCTTCGGCTCCAGCTTTAGCTTTTCCTTCGGCGAAGGGACCTTGGCGGGGGCCTTGAGCGGGGTTTGCGGCAGTTGGCCGAGCGCTTCCGCCAGAGCAACGGCAGGATCAGCGGAAACGGGCCGCGCAGCCTCGAAATTCACCTGATCCATCATGACGCCAGTTGCCTTGCTCCACCTGCTGTCCGGTAATGCCTGTTGTTGTGGCTTGGTTCCGGAGGGACCTTGGGCCCCGGGGAGGCCATTTAGGGGGTAACGACCGGCTTTGCGAGTCCCGATTGCGCGATTAACGGTGGCTAAATACCGATCATAGGAGCCATTCGCGCGATAACGTTGATTTCAGGTCCCCCCGAAACCCGAAAATGAGGCCGGTTTTGATCCTGGGCAAGGCGCAGCCCCGCCACGGCGACCAAGGTCGCAGATGTTTCCGCCTTGTCCGGGGATCGCCCGGCGACGCATACTCATTGTAACAATCAGGACGGTTGCGGCGCCTTCGAAGTGAGGGTGCCGCGCGTGGAGTGGAGGGGAAGATGTCCGAGAAAATCTATGACGTATCAGCGGATTGGGCCAAGCGCGCCTTTATCGACGACGCCAAGTATCAGGAGATGTATGCCCGCTCGGTCTCGGACCCCAACGGTTTCTGGGCCGACCAGGGCAAGCGGATCGACTGGATCAAGCCGTTCCACAAGGTCGAGAACGTCTCCTTCGCCCCCGGCAATATTTCCATCAAATGGTTCGAGGACGGCGTCCTCAACGTCGCCTGGAACTGCATCGACCGCCATCTCGACAAGCGCGGCGACCAGACCGCCATCATCTGGGAGGGCGACGACCCCTCGCAGTCCAAGAACATCACCTACCGCCAGCTGCACGACGAAGTCTGCAAGATGGCCAACATCCTGCGCACCCGTAACGTCAAGAAGGGCGACCGCGTCACGATCTATCTGCCGATGATTCCGGAAGCCGCCTACGCCATGCTGGCCTGCGCGCGGATCGGCGCGGTTCACTCGGTGGTGTTCGCCGGCTTCTCGCCGGACAGCCTCGCCCAGCGCATCACCGATTGCCAGTCCAAGATCGTCATCACCGCCGACGAAGGCCTGCGCGGCGGCAAGAAGGTGCCGCTGAAGGCCAATGTCGATGCCGCGATCGAAAAGAGCGGCGGCGTCGACTGGGTCGTCGTGGTCAAGCGCACCGGTGCCGCCGTCGACATGAACCCGACGCGCGACCTCTGGTACCACGACGCCGCCGAGATGGTGACGACGGAGTGCCCGTGCGAGCCGATGCACGCGGAAGATCCGCTGTTCATTCTCTATACGTCGGGCTCGACCGGCCAGCCCAAGGGCGTGCTGCATACCACCGCCGGCTATCTGGTGTTCGCGGCGATGACGCATCAATACGTGTTCGACTATCACGACGGCGACATCTACTGGTGCACCGCCGACGTCGGCTGGGTCACCGGCCACAGCTACATCCTCTATGGGCCGCTGGCGAACGGCGCGACCACGCTGATGTTCGAGGGCGTGCCGAACTATCCGGACAATTCGCGGTTCTGGAACGTGATCGACAAGCACAAGGTCAACATCTTCTACACCGCGCCGACCGCGATCCGCGCGCTGATGCAGGGCGGCGACGAACCGGTCAAGAAGACCTCGCGCAAGAGCCTGCGGCTGCTGGGTTCGGTCGGCGAGCCGATCAATCCGGAAGCCTGGGAATGGTATCACCGCGTGGTCGGCGACGAGCGCTGCCCGATCGTCGATACCTGGTGGCAGACCGAGACCGGCGGCATTCTGATCACGCCGCTGCCGGGCGCCACAAAACTCAAGCCGGGTTCGGCGACGCGGCCGTTCTTCGGCGTGGTGCCCGAAATCGTCGATGCCGACGGCAAGGTGCTGGACGGCGAAACCTCGGGCAATCTCTGCATCGCAAAATCCTGGCCGGGGCAGATGCGCACCGTCTATGGCGACCACGCCCGGTTCGAGCAGACCTATTTCTCGACCTACAAGAGGCAAGTACTTCACCGGCGACGGCTGCCGCCGCGACGCCGACGGCTATTACTGGATCACCGGGCGCGTCGACGACGTCATCAACGTTTCCGGCCACCGCATGGGCACCGCCGAAGTCGAAAGCTCGCTGGTGGCGCATGAGGCGGTGTCGGAAGCCGCCGTGGTCGGCTATCCCCACGACATCAAGGGCCAGGGCATCTACGCCTATGTGACACTGATGACCGGCACCGAGCCGACCGAAGCGCTGCGCAAGGAATTGGTGGCGTGGGTGCGCAAGGACATCGGCCCGATCGCCTCGCCGGATCTGATCCAGTTCGCGCCGGGCCTGCCAAAGACCCGCTCCGGCAAGATCATGCGCCGCATTCTGCGCAAGATCGCGGAGGACGAACCCTCGAGCCTCGGCGACACCTCGACCCTGGCCGATCCCGCCGTGGTCGACGACCTCGTCAGCAACCGGCAGAACAAGAAGGGCGCGTCGGCTTAGAATGCCGCGGGTTTGACGGCCTTATGGTTCGAGACGCGCGGCGTTGCCGCGCTCCTCACCATGAGGGTCTGAGACTTGTTCTCGGCTGGTAGTCCTCATCCCCGGATGAGCGCTTTGCGCTCACCGAGGGAGCCCGCTCTTGCGGGCGTCTCGAAGGATGAAGCCCCCGCGGGCCGGCGCGCCGCAAACCGCAGATCACGACTTTTTCACACACTACCTCGGTCAATCTCAGGTAGCATATCTCGGCCGTCTCCCGCTTAACCCCTGAGGAGAATTGCCATGGCCGACGATCGCAAGATTTTTGCAGACAGCGTCACCCCGCTCCCGGCAGCCGAAGGCCCCACCCATCTCGGTCTGATGGTGGCCAAGGCGTTGCCCGAAACCGGCAAGGAGCGGATGACGGTGGTCTTCTCGCTCGCGCTGCCAGAAAGCGCGCAAGCCGACCTCCAGAAAATGGTCGCCGAGGGCAAGGTTCTCACGCCGCAGCAACTCAACAAGAATTATTCGGCCGACGCCGGCGACGCCAAGGCGCTGACGTCCTGGCTGAAGTCCGAAGGCTTCAAGATCGAAAGAGTGTCCGACGATCGCACCAGCGTTTACGCGCAAGGCACCGTCGAGCAGATCGAGAAGGCGCTTGCCGTCAAGATGGTGCGCGTCACCAAGGACGGCATCACCTATACCGCGGCCCAGGACGCGCCGAGCCTTCCAAAGAGCGTCGGCAACAGCGTCAGCGCGATCGTCGGATTGCAACCGTTCCGCCGCGCGCACAAGCAGTTCCGGATCTGCGTTCCGCAAAGCGGCGTGCCGGCGCCGGTGCGCCAGGCGAAGCGCGCAATTTCCAAAACTCCCAAGGGGAAAACCAGTAAGGCCGCGCCTACCACATCGGCGGTCACCAACGGGTATCTGGTCTCCGAAATCCTGAAAGCCTACGGCGCCGATGGACTGGGCGTGACCGGCAAGGGCCAGACCATCGCGATCCTGATCGACACCTTTCCGACCGCGGCCGATCTGAAGGCGTTCTGGAAGCTGAACAAGCTGAAGAGCAAGATCTCGCAAGTCACGATGATCAACGTCAACAACGCCACGCTGCCGCCGCAGGAGGGCGAGGAGACGCTCGACGCGCAATGGACGTCGGGCATCGCGCCGGGCGCGAAAATCAGGATCTACGCCAGCGGCACGCTGCAATTCACCGACCTCGATCGCGCATTGGACCGGATCATATCCGATCTCGCCAGCCAGCCGACGATGCGGCAATTGTCGATCAGCCTCGGCCTCGGCGAAACCTTCATGGCGCAGGGCGAGATCAACGCGCAGTCGCAGAAATTCCTCAAGCTGGCGGCGGCCGGCGTCAATGTCTTCGTCGCCAGCGGCGATGCCGGCTCCAACCCCGACGTCACCGGCCACAATACGGGCAGCACGACCCAGGTCGAGTACGAATCCTCCGACATCAACGTCATCGGCGTCGGCGGCACGACGCTGAACCTGAAACCCGACGGCAGCGTGCAGAGCGAGCGTGGCTGGGTCGGCAGCGGCGGGGGAAAAAGCGGACGATTTACCCGGCAGGCCTGGCAGAAAGGGCCGGGTGTCCCCACCGGCAACCAGCGGCTGGTGCCGGATGTGGCGCTCGCGGCCGATCCGAACACCGGCGCCTGCGTGATCCTGCACGGCCAGCGGCAGCAGATCGGCGGCACCAGCTGGAGCACGCCGGTCTGGGCAGGCTTCTGCGCCCTGATCAACGAAGCGCGCGCCAAGGCCGGCAAGCCCGCGCTGACATTCCTGCCGCCAAAACTCTATCCGCTGTCGGGCAGCAGCAGTTTTCGCGACATCACCGCCGGCAACAACGGCGCGTTCAATGCTGCTGCCGGATACGACATGGTCACCGGTCTCGGCGTGCCCAACGTGAAGGCGCTGATCGCGGCGCTGCCGTGAAATGACACTATCCTGAAATCAACAAGGGCTCCGGTGATGAACCGGAGCCCTTTCTCTTGCATCAATCCGAACTCACTTGACGTCGTTCGATCCACGCTTCGGCAGAGCGACGGGCAGCGTCCGATGCGGCGTAACCGCATTGTTGGACGCCTGCTGGTTCGAGCCGCCGTTCGCCTTGTTGATGCCGCCACCGCCCGGTGACAGCACCACCGGATTCGGATTTGGCCGCACCGTCGGCATGGTCGTCGACGGCAGACGGCTCGGCGGCCCGACGGGATGCACGACATCGATCGGATGCGGCGTGCCATTCGGATTGCCCGTCACACCGCCGACCGGTCCGGTCGAGCCACCCGTCGTCGGCGGCACGTGACCGCCTGGTCGTGTATCGCCGCCACCGGCAACCGGGCCCTTCACCGGCGGATTGTCCACCGGCTTCGGCGGCGTGCCGCGGATGCAGCGCTGGAATTCAGCACCCGTGAGCTTCGAGCAGGGGTCGTTGATCACGACCGGCGGACGCGGATCGGGCCTGATCTCGGGCACGCAGGTATTGCCGAGCCGGATCGTTCCGGGACGGCACGGATCCGCCAGCCGGCATGCACCGTCGTCGAACCGTGTGCCGGGCGGGCACGTCGGGTTCACCACGATCACCGGCGGGTTGTTGTCGATGACCGGCCGCGGGGGAAGCGGGCGCGGCGGCTCCGGCGGCGTCGGACGTGGCGGATTGCTGATCGGCAACGGCGGGGGCGCGACCGGTTTCGGGCAGTTCTGGTAAACCACCTTGATCGGAGCGGCGACGTTGTTCCACATGAAATTCCAGTCGATCAGCGTCTGCGCCAGGAACCAGTTCGGCCATGGCCCGAACCAGATGTCGATGTCGATCCACGGCCCCCAGATGTAGGACGGCAGCACGATGACCGTGATTCCGTAGACCAACCTGACGTCGGTGACGTAGGTCGTCTGCGTCATCAGCATCGGGACTTGCGACGGCGGAGCCTGTATCGCCGCGTTGCAGCCCTGAGCGAATTTCTGTGTCTCGACAAAAATCCAGTTGGCGGCATTGTTGGCGTCGGAAGCGGCAACCGTCTTGATGTCTTCGTCCGGCAGCATCGGCGCCCAGCCGACCCACTCCGGCGAGGTACGCCAGACCACCCATCCGGGACTGAACTCCGCACCGGGCGTCCAGATCCATCCCATCTGCGGGTCGGAGACCCAGCGGCCGTAGTGATGGACGATCTGACCCCACGCGGTCTTGTCGTCATAGTACCAGCCATACTTCTTGGTGTTGACCCAGTTGCATGGCGGATAGGGATGCCATCCCTGCGGCGTCACGGTCGGGACCCAGACCTCACCGTATTTGGCGTGCTGGACGAAGCGGCCGTATTGGGTAAGCACATTGCGGACTTCGTCCTGCACTTGCGCAACGCTTTGCTGCTGCACGGCAGGAGCGGCGGCTTGCGCGAACGCTGCCGGGCTCGTGACGGAAAGCATGAGACTGGCAAGTGTCGCGGCGAACATCGCCTTGACCCGTGCCGATGGTTTACGAATGACAATCATGACACGTGCTCCTCAGTTCGGGTTTGACGGTGTGCAGACATGCGCAACGTTGAAGTTGAGCGCCTTCTGCCAAGCGAAGTTGAAATCGATCATGACCTGGACCATGTACCAGGGCGCCCATGGATCGAATCCGATGTTGATAATGACGATGGGACCGACCACGTAGGGCGGCAGCACGATGACGACGATGCCGTCGACATACTCGACCGCGGTGACCCACTTGGTCTGGCGCAACAGCACCGGCACGCGTTCGACCGGAGCGACCTGGCTCGGCTCGCAACCATTGTTGAACTTCGCGGTCTCGACGAAGATCCACTGATCGCTGTTGTTGAACGCATCGGAGGATGCGTTCTGGAACGACTGGTCCGGCGGCATCGGCGCCCAGCCCACCCATTCCGGGCTCGTGCGCCACACCACCCAGCCGGGGCTGAATTCAGAACCGGGATCCCAGGCCCAGCCGATCTGCTGATCGTAGAACCAGCGGCCGTAGTGATGCACGATCTGGCCCCACGGCGTCTTGTCGTCGTAGTACCAGCCGTATTGCTGCGTCTTGACCCAGTTGCAGGGCGGATAGGGATGCCAGTTTTGCGGTGTCACGGTCGGGACCCACACCTCGCCGTAGCGGGCGTGCTGAACGAAGCGGCCGTATTGCGAAAGCACGTTGCGGACTTCCGTCTGCACCGGCTCGTCGGGCATCGCTGCCCTGGCCTCGGTGGTGGGCTGCGCCATGGCGCCGCAAGGCTGCATGAACAGTCCGAGCAGCAATGCCACCAACAGTCCGGCGAAACGACTGCCGCAGGCTTGGAGGCCGCGGCGTCGCAGATTCATTCCAAATAGTGCTCGCATGAACGACCTCCTGTGTTGAGAAAATGGACCAACAGCAGGTAGGCGCAGCCCAAAGAGGCCGCGTTCACGGGTATTCGGGTTACATTTTGGTCACCCTGGCCCCAACATGATCTGGATCACACAAACGTCAGGGTCGGCATCCCGCCCCGGTGCGTTTCCGGACGAGTGTTGTTTTCAAGTCATTTACTTTAATTCGAACATTTCCTTCTGTTCCCCCTCGAAACGAGTCTCGCGGCCGGCGTGGAAACCATCCGGTTAAGACACGCGGTTAAAAATGCGTGGGTGAGACGGCAGACCGGCGCTTTGGCTGGTTTGCGTGGCAATTGAAGGCCCCTGTTGGGCTGTGAACTGGAGAGATTGATGTCGATGAGGATTGCGGTGGCACTGGCCGCCACCATCGGGGCGGGCGTTTTGATGACCTCAGTGGCTGAGGCGCGGCCGGAAATGGTCGGCATCCGCGGCGAATACACGCCGGGAACGATCGTGGTGAAGACCAACGAGCGCCGACTTTACCTCATTATCGATTCCAGCCGTGCGATGCGCTACCCGGTCGGCGTCGGCCGGTCCGGCAAGCAGTGGGCCGGCACGACCCGGATCGACGGCAAGTATCAAAACCCGGCCTGGTCTCCGCCCGCCGAAGTGAAGCGCGACAAGCCGAACATGCCCAACGTCATTGCCGGCGGCTCGCCGCGCAATCCGATGGGCGTCGCGGCGATGACGCTGGCCGGCGGCGAATACGCCATCCACGGCACCAACATGCCGGGCTCGGTCGGTGGCTTCGTGTCCTATGGCTGCATCCGCATGCTCAACGCCGACATCACCGACCTGTATCAACGCGTGTCGGTCGGCACGACGGTGACGGTCACGCGCTGATCGGCGTCATCCGGATTTGAAATGTAAAGAGCCGCGCAATTGCGCGGCTCTTTCTTTTGCGAATTCTTCTTAGGCACGATGAAATTAGGAAGCGGCGTCTCGCGTCATCCTGAGGTGCGCGCTCTGGCGCGCCTCGAAGGATGAGAAGCGCCCGCGGCCCATCCTTCGAGGCTCGCTCCGCTCGCACCTCTGGATGACGGGTACCTCGATCTATCGAACCGCTTCTGCGCACCAGCCGATGCGACGTCCGCCATGTTAGCTGCGCGCAAGACCGGCCGCCAGGACGTTTGATCTAACCACCGCGTCTCACGCTGTTGAGAAATCGCTCGTGTTCTTCCGGCGTGTAACCCAGGGAATCTCGCGGCGGAGCCGGGTTTGGGACGATCATGCCTTGATTGGAACCAGCAACAGCGTGCGACCGGCGCGCGTGATGCGCGGTAGCCGCGTTCGCCGCGCCGCACAGGGCGATCAAAAAACCCAACGCCAGAATAGACCGCATCGCTTTTCCCCCACTCAACAGCCGTAGCTGCTTAGGTAAGGCGCAGGTCGCGCCGTTCCAAGGAGCTGCGCGCATGACCGGTCGCGAGCATGGCCGCAGGCTCCCGGACAAAAAGTCGCAAAACAACCCCATGCACCGTAGGACGGCCCCGGCCCACGGGCTGCTGTTCGGGGCAAAACGCCCCGTGGCCGGGCCGCTAATCGGCGGTCCGCGAAACGGGCTTCTCGTTTTCGCATGACCCAATGCAGCGCGTCCGCTTGACAGGCCCGTACCGGAGGAAGAAAATTCGAGAATGATGTCCACGGTATGGACACTGACCGGTTTGCAAACTGCGAAACGTTTCGGAACAGGAACAACGACGATGGCAATCAAAAGCCGCTTCGATGATGTCGCCAGGCTCGTCGATACCGAGCAAGGCTTCATCAGCCGCGAAATCTTCGTCGATCCGGATCTCTACAAGGAGGAGCTCGACAAGGTTTTCACGCGGGCCTGGCTGTTCATCGGCCACGAAAGCCTGATCCCGAACCCCGGCGATTTCTACACGACGCGGATGGGCGAAGAGTTCGGTCATCCTGTGCCGCGACAAGAAGGGTGTCGTGCACGCCTTCCTGAATTCATGCCGACATCGCGGCATGAAGGTGTGCCGTTACGAGCAGGGCAATACCTCGATCTTCACCTGCCCGTACCACAGCTGGACCTACACCACCGACGGCAAGCTGCAGGGCGTGCCGCAGTACAGATCGCTGTACGACGCGCAACTGGACCGCGACGCGAATTCGCTGGTCGCGGTTGCGAAGCTGGCGATCTACAAGGGCACGGTCTGGGCGACCTGGGACAAGAATGCGCCTGACTTCCTCACCTATCTCGGCGATGCCAAAATCCATCTCGATCAGGCGCTGGATTGCCGCGACGGACGCGAGGGCGGCTCCGAGGTGATCGGCGTCCACAAATGGGTGTTCCCGGCGAACTGGAAGTTCGCCGCGGAAAATTTCCTCGGCGACACCTATCACAACCCGAGCCACCGCTCGGTCGATCTCATCGGCATCGGGCCGAGCGCCGCTTCCGGCAAGAAGGGCCGCCGCGACGACGAACTGGAAAAGGCGCAGCACGTCTGGATCAGCTTTCCGGAAGGCCACGGCGTCCACAGCGCGATCCAGCCGGAGAACAACGAATACATCGAGTCATTCCTCGACAATCCCGTGCTCGAACAATATTTCCGCCATTGCTTCGAGGAGCGAAAGCGCCGGCTCGGCGAACAGGCGCGGCTGATGCCGTTCGTCGGCACCATCTTTCCCAACACCTCCTATCACGGGCGACAGCCGCGCGGCCTTTGCGCCTGGCATCCGCACAGCCCGACCTCGACGGAGGGATGGCGCTTCTTCCTGGTCGATGCGGACGCGCCAAAGGAGGCCAAGGACTATCTGCGCCGCTACTACATGCGCTATTCCGGCCCGGCCGGCATGACCGAGCAGGACGACATGGAGAACTGGCTCTATGCGACGTCGGCGAGCGTCGGCACTGTCGCGCGCCGCTATCCCTTCAACTACCAGCAGTCGCTCGGCGCCTGGACCCGCGACCATGCCACCCTTGGCGGCACCGTCAGCCTCCAGGTGACGGAGGAGATTGCCCGCGGCTACTACCGGCGCTGGAAGACCTATATGGGCGGCGGCGACTGGGATGAGCTGCTTGGCGGCAACGACCGCCTGACGCAGCGGGCCGCCGAATGAGTACGCCCGCGAGTTGTCATCGTCACCGGCGGCACCTTCGGGATTGGCCGCGCGATCACGCTCGCGCCTGGCGCGACGCTCGGACATTCGGTCGTGGCCTTCGGCCTGGAAGCGCCGCAGGTTTCCAGCACGGCGGCAGCATGCGATCCCGGGCTTGCTGCGGAACTTGAAGGCAGCGCGGGCTGCAGGCGGAGCTGATGGAGGCCGACGTTTCGCAATGCCGGCCGACGTCGCGAAGCGTCGTCGATGCGACGCTGTCACGTCACGGCCGCATCGACGCGCTGGTCAATAATGCGGCGATCGGTCCGCTCGGCACCGTGCTGGATACGGACGAAGCGACGTTCGATCGCATCATGGCCGTCAATCTGAAGGGGCCGTATCTGTGCAGCCGCGCCGTGCTGCCGCACATGATCCGCGCAGGGCGGCGGCGCGATCGTCAATGTCGGCTCCGGCGCCGGCTGGGGCAAGCCCAACATGGCGGCCTACAGCGCCAGCAAGGGCGGCGTCTTCGCGCTCAGCGCCGCGATGGCCTACGACTTCTTGCACCACCGCATCCGCGTCAACACGGTCGTGCCGGGTGGCGGCGGCATCGTCACCGGCATGAGCCTCGGCCGTGTCGGCGGCGATCGCCGCGCGGCTCGGCACAGGGCGCACCGGCACCGCCGCCGGGCCGGCCGGCCACCGGCGACGACATTGCCAACGCGATCGCGTTCCTGATCTCGCCCGAAGCGGAAGCGATTTCCGGGACGGTCATCGATGTCGGCTGCTTCGCCCATCAGGGCGGACCGGTGCCGGCGAAACCGAACGTCAGTTCAGGGAGAACAGACATGAGCGCCGACCTGTTGACTGCGAATCCGGCGCAGGACGCATCTCCGAACTGCCGCGCAATCGATGCCTATTACCGGCTCAAGGCCGACATGGAGGATTTTCTCTATGCGGAAGCCGATCTGCTCGACGAACGGCAGTTTCGCGACTGGCTGGCATCTCCTCGCCGACGACATCACCTATTTCATGCCGATCCGGCGCAATGTGAAGTTCGGCCAGCATGCGCAGCGCGAGAACACCGTCCAGGGTTCGGGCATCAGCTGGTTCGACGAGGACAAATGGACGCTGACCAAGCGCGTCGACCAGATCCTGACCGGCGTGCACTACGCGGAGGAACCGCTTTCGCGCGTCTGCCATATGGTCAGCAACGTGCAGATCCGCCGCGTGACGCCGACGCTCGACGACCCGCGCGAAGTCGAGGTGCGCTGTCGCTTCCTCGTCTACCAGAACCGCGTCGAGTACGAGACCTACACCTTTGTCGGCAAACGCACCGACCTGATCCGCAAGACACCCGACGGCTGGAAGATCGCACGCCGGGAGATCCTGCTGGACCAGAACATCCTGCTGGCAAAAAATCTGAGCACTTTTTTCTGAAGCGACATGCCATGATCGACCTGATGACACTCAAACCCGGCGACCGCCTGCAACTGGTCAAGGGGATCGTGGCCGAAGTCACCGAAAACATGGGCGATGGCATGTGGGTCGAGGTACGATTGATCGAAGCTCCGCCCGATGAAGTAGGCACCGTGGAGCTTTGCCACGCGCAGGACATCGTCAAGGTTCTGGGCACGACGCCCTGACGGAGATGCCAATGCTCCGATTCGATTACTTGCCGAGCGACTTCAATCCAATGTTCCTGTTTCTCGGCGAGAGGCAGGACTTGCTGGCGCTGGCCAATCTGTTGCGGTCGTTTGCGGAAAACCCGCGTCAGCTCGACGTTCGGGAGCAACTCGCGGGTGCTACATCACGAACAACGCTGCGACTGGTTCCGATCGAGGATGAAGCGGGCGACTTCGGAATGAAAGCGCATCACGAAGGATTTTGCTGGGGATTGAACGCCTGGCAAGCCCTGAAGATAGCCGAAAGGATCGAGGCCTTGACGCCTGCGCACCACAAATCCGGCTCCGATATCATCGAGCTCGGTGTGGAAGGTGAGATCCCGGTAAAAATATCGCTCGGTGAATTTACCGACGACTTTCTCGTCCATCGCTTTTAGAGCGTGATGATTTTAGGTTGATGTGGCCCATCCGCACCCTCTCGCGTCATCCCCGGGATGAACGCAATTGCGTTCACCCGTAGGTGCGCGCTCTTGCGCGCCTCGAAGGATGAGAAGCGCCCGTGGCCCATCCTTCGAGGCTCGCTCCGCTCGCACCTCCAGCGACAACGGCAAAGCCGTTGCGCGGGGATGACGTCCGACGATTCGATTGAAAATCATCATGCTCTAGCGGGCGCCACGCGCTAGGCGGCGCCGCGCAGCTTTCGTGACTTTGGCGGCTTTCCACCGACGCCCTGTTCCGAACGATAACCGAACTGCTCGGAAATCGCGTTGGAAGCCTGGACCACCAGCGCGCCGAACCGCGCGATGTCCGCGTCCTTGACGCGGGCCGTTGGTCCGAACACGCCGATACAGCCGGCGACTTCGCCGTTGTGGTTGAACGTCGGTGCCGCGAGCGCCACCGCGCCGACAAAGACCTCGCCGTGGCTGACGGCATAACCCTGGCTGCGCACGACCTCCAGGGCCCTGACGAGTTCGGCGCGACGGGCCTTTGCCACTTGATCGAGGATGGCATCGCGCCGGCCTTGGTCGAGAAACGCAAGAATGGCTTTGCCGCTCGCGCCCAGCGTAATGTCGCCGGTGTCGCCGATGCCGCGTGCGATGGCGAGCGCATGATGGCTCTCCAGCTCGAGCACACAGATACGCTTCTGCTCACGCAGCACGAACAAAGCGGCCGTCTCGCCGGTGCTCTCGCGCAACTCTTCGAGAACAGGCCGCGCCACATCGACCTTGTTGAGCCCGGCGAGCCAGACATGCGCGAGTTCCATTACGCCGTGCGCAAGACGAAATCGTTGGGGATCGCCTTCCGCCTTGATCAGCCCGGATGATCCCAGCGTTTGCAGCAGGCGGTAGAGTGTCGGCCTGCTGAGACCGACACGCTTTTGAATCTCGAGCACGCTGAGCGCCGGCTTGTCGGCGGTAAAGCACTGCAGAATGGCGATGGCACGGTCGACAGCGCGAACCGTCGAAGCGGCGCCGTCGTCCTTTGCCGTATCCTTGCTAGCCATTTGGCGTCTTTCCGATGGAATTCCTGCCGCAACAGGACGGCGTCGCTCCGGTTTTGGGCATTTCACGACTTTCGTCCGATTGGCGAATACCGAAAAATGGAATTGCCTCGACGCACTTTGCCGTCCTCGTCAGGACCGACAATATCTGCGGCAAAGTGCTATGTCCAACAGATGGACACACATTTCATTATTGGTGGACAGGCCTTCCGAATTCCTTTAGATGCGACAGACCCTCACTGAAGAATGCAGGGGCCAAAACTTGCGGGAAACTGCCTGATGAGTCGTCAGACAGGAGGAGATGCACTCGCCGGCCAATTGGCGCGCGAGGGCGTCGAGATTGTATTCGCGGTACCCGGCGTTCAGCTCGACTGGGCGATCGACGGGCTGCGCAAGCTCTCAAATCAAATCCGGCTCGTGGGAACGCGCCACGAGCAAGCGACCTCCTATATGGCAGACGGTTATGCCCGCGCGAGCGGCAAGGTCGGCGTCTGCCTTGTCGTACCGGGGCCGGGCGTTCTCAATGCGATGGCGGGACTGTCGACGGCCTATGCCTGCAACAGCCGCGTGCTCTGTATTGCCGGCGACATCTTCTCCGGCGCCTTCGGAAGAGACCTCGGGCTGTTGCACGAGGTGCGCGATCAGACCGGCATTCTGTCGTCTGTCACGAAATGGCAGGGGCGCGCCACGCGTGCCGAAGATGTGCCGAAGATCATCGCGGAAGCATTCGTGCAGCTGCGCTCGTCCGGGCCCAAGCCGGCAGCCGTTGAAATCTCGCATGACGTGTTGAGTTCGGCTGCGGAGTTCGACCTCCAAGAGACCGACCTTGCATTGAATCCGCTCGCCCCTTCGGTGGATCAGATTGCTGCGGCGGCAAAACTGTTGTCGGCCAGCCGGACACCGGCGATTTACGTCGGCGGCGGCGCGCTCGCCGCGAACGCTTCGGATGCGCTGGCGGCTTTCGCCGAACGCATCCAGGCACCCATCATTATGGGCGAGAACGGACGCGGCGCCGTCTCCGATCGCCATCCGCTTGCGCTCACCGCGCTGGAAGGTCGCGCGGTCATGCCGCATGCCGATCTCGTGTTCGTCGTCGGCAGCCGCTTCGTCGATACGACCGTGGGGAAGCCGGCCTGGCCCTCCGATGCCACGCGCTATGTCTTCATCAACACCGACGCGGCCGTTGCCTCGGCGCCGCGCCGTGCCGACGTCTTCATTCAGGGTGATTGCCGGCTGGCGCTAGAGTTGCTCGAGCAGGCAGCGGCGCAGCGGTCACCGCTGCAAATGGATCTCGGCGCGGTGCGGAAATGGGCGGCCGAGCAAATGCGCGAGATCGAACCGCAGGGGGCGTGGCTGAGAGCGTTGCGACGCGCCATTCCCGATGACGGGATTCTCGTCGGCGAACTGACCCAGGTCGGCTACTTCGCGCGCATCGCCTATCCCGTCTATCATCCCAACACATTCATCATGCCGGGTTATCAGGGCACGCTCGGGTTCGGCTTCCCGACGGCGCTCGGCGCAGCGCTGGGCAGCAACGGGCGAATGGTCGTGAGCATCAATGGCGACGGCGGGTTCGGATGGAATCTGCAGGAACTGGCGACAGCGCGGAAGTACAACATTCCGGTTGCGATCGTGGTGTTCAATGACGGGCATTTCGGCAATGTCCGGAGGATGCAGCACGATCAGTTCGGGCAGGAATACGGCGTCGAGTTGCAAAACCCGCATTTCGACCGCCTCGCCTCGGCTTTCGAAGTCCCCTATTTTTCCGCTGACACCCCCGCGCAGCTGGAAAAGGCTTTGCGCGATCATGCCGGACGCGGCGGCCCAACGCTGATCGAAGCGCGTGTCGGCGTGATGCCGAGCCCCTGGCATCTGTTGCGGCTGATGCCGCCGCCCTTCGCGGCAGGGCGATCCGCGCCGGCCAATCCGCTCGGCGACCCGCCGCAGCGCGCGAACTAAAGAATGATCATGGCAAACGACATCCGGAGAGGCCTGATGGTCACGCGTTGGCTTGCTTTGCTGGTTGCAGTGGTTCTTGCCGGCCCGGCCATGGCGCAGGATTGGCCCAATCGATCCATCCGCGTCGTCGTTCCCTATCCGGCCGGCGGGCCGGCGGATTTCATGGGACGGCTGGCTGCGCAGAAGATGCAGGAAAAATTCGGCGTGACTGTCGTCGTCGAGAACCGCTCGGGCGCCAGCGGCACCATCGGCGCCGAAACCGTGCGCCAGTCAGCGCCCGATGGATACACCTTCCTGACGGCGCCGGCCGTCCATGTTCTCGGACGCCAGGTCGTCAAGGCGGTGCCCTATGACCCCATCGGCGACTTCACGCCGATCGCCCGCTATGGCGAGGGACCGCTGGTCGTGCTTGCCAATCCGGCTGCCGTGGCCGGCAAGACGATCGCCGAAGCGCTACCGGCCATCCGCAAGAAGCCGGAGGATTATCGCTTTGGCCTGTCCGCGCTTGGCTCGCCCAACCATCTCGCCGTGCTCGAGTTCAACAAGCTCACCGCGCTCAATCTGCCGATCATACCCTATCGCGGATCCGCCCCGGCCTTGACCGACCTGATCAGCGGACAGGTGCAATTGATGATCGACCCGATCATCACGGCGCTGCCTTTGGTGCAAGGCGGTCAGCTTCGTGCACTGGCCGTCGCCAGCGCCAAGCGCAGCTCGGTGCTTCCCGATGTCCCGACCGCTGCCGAAAGCGGCCTGCCCGGCCTCGAAATGTCCTCCTGGTATGGCATCTGGGGACCGAAAAACCTGCCACCCGAAATCGTCACGCGGGTCAACGCGCTTCTGACCGAGGCGATGCGCGAGCCGGCGGTGATCGAAAAGCTCAAGGGCCTCGGGTTTGAACCGGTGTCCGGCACACCGGAGGAATTCGCGCGCTACATCGCCGACGACGTGGCGCGCAATTCAGCGCTGCTCAATTCCGTCAACTACCAGCCGCAGTGAGTTCAGGAACGGGGTTCAGGGCGACTACGCGACGGACCGGGCTTCGCTCAAGCCAAGCCCGTGAAGGGAGAAATATCATGTTGCATTCGCGGCGTTCCTGGCTGGCCGGATCGGCGGCGCTCGGCTTGCTCGCAGTCCTGCCTGCATCGCCGGCGTGGGCGCAGGCCGATTATCCGAACCGGCCGCTGCGCATCATCGTCGGCTTTGCACCCGGCGGCAGCAACGACATCGTGGCGCGCCTGCTCGCCGAAAAGCTGCACAAATCCCTCGGCCAGCCCGCCATCGTCGAGAACAAGCCCGGCGGCGGCGGCGCGGTAGCGGCAGCCTTCGTCAAGAGCCAGCCGGCCGACGGATACACGCTGATGGTCGGCGCGAGCGGTGCCATGGTCGTGGGCCCCGCCATCGGCGCGCCTGCGTCCTATGACACGCTCGCCGATTTCGATCCGGTCAGCACGCTGGTGACATTCCCGCTGGTCTTTTTCGTCAACGCTGAGTCGCCGCACAAATCGCTGAAGGATTTTGTCGCATGGTCGAAGGCCAATGCTTCGAGCTCGAACTATGGCAGCGCTTCACCGACCTTCACGCTGGCGGCGGAGCTCCTGAAATTGCGAACCGGGGCCATGATGCAGCGCGTGTCCTATCGCGGCAGCAACGACGCGGTTGTTGCCGTGCTCGGCAATCAGGTCACCGCGGCCATGACTGACCCATTGCCGGCCATTCCGCTGCTGAAAGACGGCAAGTTGCGCGCACTGGCGGTAACCTCGCCAAACCGTCTTGCCGAGTTGCCCGATGTGCCCACCATGGCGGAAGCAGGCATTGCGGGCGCCGACGCCGTGTTCTGGACAGGCCTGTTTGCGCCCAAAGGCACGCCGAAGGAAATCGTCAGCCGCCTCGAAGCCGAAGTGCGGAACGCGATGCAGGATACGGAACTCCGGCAGCGGCTGCGCGCGCTCGCCACAGACGCGAGCAGCAGTTCACCGGCGGGATTTGTCGATCGCATCAAGACGGAGCTGAAAGCGTGGACCGATGTCGCCAAGGCGGCCAACGTGCCCCTTGAATGAAGCAGGTTCCATGCCGCGCTATTTGGCGGCGTTCGCGCACCAGCCGATGCGATGGCCGCCGCTGTAGCTGCGCACATGTCCGGCGGCCAGCAACGCAGCTGAAACATTCGCCGTCTTCTTCGTCGCGACATCGGCAACGACGCGGCCGGCATATTTGTCCGGCCCGATATTGAAGATCGCAACCTCGCCCTCGCCGAGCAGGCCGCGCAACGCCACGCTGGCGGCTTCGGCCTTCTGCAATTCCTCCGGACAGGACGCCTTCAGCTCCGGCGCATCGATGCCGCGCAGACGAACCCGCGACATCGGGTCGAGGCCAGGCGCGAGATGCACCCGCGCCTCAAAAGTATCGCCATCGATGGTGCGGATGACATCGACGGGATGGTGCAGATCGGGATTGCCGGCGTGCTTCCAGATCATCTCGGCATCGCGCGCCGCCGGGCTGTCCGGCGCGTGCCAGTCAGCCACGGGCGGCCGCGGCCAATGCACCCAATGCCGGATCGGCGACATCGCCCCCACGGCGACGGCAAGCACGAACACCCAGGGCAAGGCCGCAGCGATTCGGCGTCGCCAAGGACTTCTTGGAGCACTCCGCGGGCTTGCCCGATAGGCATTTATTCTCTCATAGGGGGACATTTTTGCAACATGGCGCTGAGTCGCGGCCCGGCGGCAAGGCTCTTTTTCGACTCAGAAGGCGCTTGCCCTGCTCAAAAATCCGAGGCGATGCCTTTGCGCTCCCAGTCGCCGTAGCGGGTCGGTTCCGGGCCTTTGGGACCCGAAAACTCCTTCTCCCTCGGCGTGGCGCTGGCCTCGGCGGCCTTGCGGCGCGCTTCGGCTTCCGCCAGCGCCCGCTGGGCAGCCGGCGTCAGCGGCTTGTTGGCCGCACCGGGAATGGAAGACAGCTTCTGGGGATCGTCAGTCATCTCAAACTCTCCCTCCGCACGCATATTTCAAACAAATTGGGTTTCACAACGTTAGACGCAAGGATGAGATCACATTCGTGAAATGTGAAGCGTGATTCTTACATTTGGCATATTCGCATGCCAAACGAGTTTTCACTTTCGTGGCATGCGCCGAAACCCGTCAGCACCTTCCGAGATATTTCTTTGCCTCCTTCGAGATTTGCAGTTCCTGCCGAAGTTCCCGGCCTCGCGGCACGGCGGATCGCCGCCGACATTCTCGACGGCGTGCTGCACAAGCACCGCACCCTCGACGACCAGCTCGATGGCGCCGGCGCCCATCCCGGATTGAAATCGCTCGCCGACCGCGACCGTGCGCTGATGCGGCGCCTGGTCGCAACGATTTTGCGGCGGCTGGGCTCGCTCGGCCACGTGCTGTCGCGGCTGCTCGATCGCGGCATTCCGACCGATGCGCCACGCGCGCAAAGCGCGCTATTGATCGGCGCCGCGCAGATTCTCTGGATGGACGTGCCCGATCACGCCGCCGTCGATCTGTCGGTACGGCTGGTGCAATCGGACCGCAGGGCTGCGAAATACGCCGGCCTCGTCAACGCCGTGCTGCGGCGCTGCGCCCGCGAAGGCCAGCCCTTGATCGACGAGGTCAAGGCGCAGACGCTGGATATTCCGACCTGGCTCTTGACGCGCTGGATCGTGGCCTACGGCGAAACCACCGCGCGCGAAATGGCGCTGGCGATCGGCCATGAGCCCTCGCTCGACATTTCGGTGAAATCGGACGCGCCGCAATGGGCCACGCGGCTGCACGGCGAAACCCTGGCGACGGGAACCGTGCGCACGCTGTTGCAGGGATCGGTGACGATGCTGCCCGGTTTCACCGAGGGCCAGTGGTGGGTGCAGGACGCCGCCGCCGCATTGCCGGTGCGGCTGTTCGGCGACGTCAAGGACAAGACCATCGTCGATCTCTGCGCCGCACCGGGCGGCAAGACCGCGCAGCTCGCGCTCGCAGGCGCGCGCGTCACCGCGGTGGATCGTTCGCCGGCGCGGATGACACGGCTGCGCGACAATCTGGCGCGGCTCGAGCTTCAGGCTACCGACGTCGTCGCCGATGCCGCCGAGTGGCCGGGCGGCGACGGCACGTTCGACGGCGTGCTGGTCGATGCGCCCTGCACCTCGACCGGTACCATCCGCCGCCATCCTGATGTCGCCTGGCTGCGCCAGGAAGCCGACATCGCCGCCCTGAGCGCCTTGCAACAACGGTTGCTGCAAAAGGCGGTGGCGCTGCTCAAGCCGGGCGGGACGCTGGTCTATTGCACCTGCTCGCTGGAGCCCGAGGAAGGCGAACAGGCGGTTGCGACGCTCCTTGCCAATGAGCCATCCGTGCAACGTGCGCCGGTTGAGACAGGCGAGGTCGCGGGCCTGGCCGAAATTATCACGGCAGACGGCGATTTGCGCACCCTGCCCTGCCATTTGCCCCACGCCGACCCCAGGCTTGCCGGGCTGGACGGATTTTACGCGGCGCGGCTGGTTAAATCCTGATTTTACACCGGTTTCTACACCGGAATTTCTTAAGCTGCGGGTGATTCGCGCGGTTTCAAGAGGGTGTCTTGGCCGCGTTTCCGGATTAAAAGGATTCGCCACAAGATCCCCTCCCATCAAGGTTTGGCGTGTCGGTCGCTCAACGCAGACGCATTTCGACGCTGATCGCGGGCCGCTTTGCGCGCAGCCTCGCGGCGCGTGCGAGCGGCTCGACGCTGGCGTTGTCGCGGCTGTGGCCGGGCCGCGCCGACCGCCTGATCATCGCGCCGCATGATTTGCGCACCGCGGACGCCACCCGCGCCGCCGAAATCTATGCCGGCCGCTTCGTCTTCGCCGGCAAGATCGTGACCTGCCACGGCCGCTCGATCTTCGATCTCGAGCCGCCG
Source organism: uncultured Alphaproteobacteria bacterium (assembly GCA_963802535.1). Taxonomy (GTDB): domain Bacteria; phylum Pseudomonadota; class Alphaproteobacteria; order Rhizobiales; family Xanthobacteraceae; genus Bradyrhizobium. The sequence continues at coordinate 311,529 of CAWDJI010000011.1, forward strand.
TCGGAAGACTGGGAAGTGGCGCTGCTCGGCTTCGGCTGGCTCCGCCATTTACGCGCCGCCGATACCGCGCTGACCCGCGCCAACGCCCGTTCGCTGGTCGACGACTGGATTTCAAATCCGGGCCGCAAGCGGCCGCTGGAGCGCCGCGCCGACGTGCTGGCGCGCCGCGTCATCTCGCTGTTGTCGCAGGCGCCTTTGGTGCTCGGCGATACCGACAGCAAATTCTATCGCAAATATCTGCGCGGGCTGACGCGCGAGATCCGCTATCTGCGCTACACCATGCTCGACATCGCCGACGGCGTGGCGCGGGTGCAGGTGCTGATCGCGCTTTGCTACGCCTCGCTCTGCCTCGCCAACCAGGCGCGGCACATCCGCTCGGCGACGCGGCGGCTGTCCGACGAATTGCAGCGCCAGATCCTGCCGGATGGCGGGCACATCTCGCGCAACCCCGGCGCACTGGTCGAGCTGCTCAGCGACATGCTGCCGCTGCGCCAGACTTTTGCGGCGCGCAACATCGCCCCGCCCCCGGCGCTGTTGAACGCGATCGACCGCATGATGCCGATGCTGCGCTTCTTCCGTCACGGCGACGGCAGCTTTGCGTTGTTCAACGGCATGAGCAACGCGCCGTCCGATCTGGTGGCGACCCTGCTCGCCTATGACGACACCCACGGCGTGCCGATGGCGCACATGCCGCATACCGGCTTTCAGCGCCTCGATGCCGGCACCACCACGCTCATCATCGACACCGGGGCGCCGCCGCCGCCGAATGTCAGCCAGGACGCGCACGCCGGCTGCCTGTCGTTCGAACTGTCGTCCGGGCCGAGCCGGATCGTGATCAATTGCGGGATGCCCTCCACGGGTCGCGATAATTGGCGCGCCTTCGCGCGCAGCACCGCGGCGCATTCGACGCTGACCTGTCACGAGACCTCGTCGTGCCAGTTCGTCGAGATATCGGCGATGAAGCGCCTGTTGCAGGGCTCGCCGATCGTGAGCGGCCCGGCCAATGTCGAGAGCTATCGCGAGTCGGTGGAGAACGGCGACCTGCTCACCACCTCGCATGACGGCTATCTGCCGCGCTTCGGCATCGTGCACCGCCGGGTGCTGATGATGGCCCAGGACGGCGCGCGGCTCGACGGCGAAGACACGCTGTCGCCGGCGCCGGGCGGTCGCATCAAGGGCGGCGAAACCGATTTTGCCGTGCGCTTTCATCTGCACCCGTCGGTGAAGGCGAGCCGGCTTTCGGACGCACGTGGCGTGATGCTGGTATTGCCGAACCGCGACGTCTGGACTTTTGAGGCGCTCGACGACAAGGTCGACCTCGAGGACAGCGTGTTCCTGGCCGGCAATGACGGCCCCCGCCGCACCGCCCAGATCGTGATCCGCCAGGATTCCCGCCAGGCCCCCTCGGTGCGCTGGAGTTTTGTGCGCTCCTCGACCTCGGCCACGGCTACGGCCGCCCGCCGCAATGCGCGGCGTGAACCGGAATTGCCGCTGTAGAAACTTACCGCCGTCATTGCGAGCGCAGCGAAGCAATCCATCGCGCCGAACGAAGTAAGAATGGATTGTTTCGCTGCGCTCGCAACGACGGAAAAAGCAAGGCGAAGGCCGCCTGAGACAATTTTCGGCCGATCTGGCCGTTGTGAAATTCGCCGGAAACTGCTAACCGGGCGCTGCTCGCGCGACTGGCGACCTTGGATGGAGTACCATCGGGAAGCGCGGGACTAGCTGCCGCGCGCCTGGGCACCACCCCTTCTAATCCAGGATTTTGCCCATGACCGATCATCCCCGCCGCGTCACCCGCGCTCTGTTGTCCGTGTCAGACAAATCAGGCCTGATTGAATTTGCCCGCGCGCTCGCCGGCCACGGCGTCGATCTCGTTTCCACCGGAGGCACGGCAAAGGCGATCGCCGCCGCGGGACTGAAAGTCACGGACGTTTCCGAACTCACCGGTTTTCCCGAGATGATGGACGGCCGGGTCAAGACGCTGCACCCCAAAGTGCATGGCGGCCTGCTCGCAATCCGCGACAACAAGGAACATGCTGACGCGATGAAGGCGCACGGCATCGCGCCGATCGATCTCTTGGTGGTCAACCTCTATCCGTTCGAGGCGACCGTCGACAAGGGCGCCGGTTTTGAGGAGTGCATCGAGAACATCGACATCGGCGGCCCCGCGATGATCCGCGCCGCCGCGAAGAACCACGACGACGTCGCCGTGGTAGTCGAGGCTTCAGACTACCAGTCCGTGCTCGACGAGCTTGCCGTGAACAAAGGCGCGACCTCGCTAAAGCTGCGCCGGCGCCTTGCCGCAAAGGCCTATGCCCGCACCGCCGCCTATGACGCCGCGATCTCGAACTGGTTCGCGCGCGAGCTCAAGGACGACGCGCCGGATTTCCGCGCCTTCGGCGGAAAACTGATCCAGTCGCTGCGCTACGGCGAGAACCCGCACCAGACCGCGGCGTTCTATTCAACGCCCGACAAGCGTCCGGGCGTTGCCACCGCGCGGCAGCTGCAGGGCAAGGAACTGTCCTACAACAACATCAACGACACCGATGCGGCCTATGAATGCATCGGCGAGTTCGATCCGAAGCGCACCGCGGCCTGCGTCATCGTCAAGCACGCCAACCCCTGCGGCGTTGCCGAGGGTACTGACTTGGTCAGCGCCTACCGCAAGGCGTTTGCCTGCGATACCCAGTCGCCTTATGGCGGCATCATCGCCGTCAACCGCGCGCTCGATGCCGAAACCGCGCGCGTCATCACCGAAATCCTGACCGAAGTCATCATCGCGCCTGATGCCACCGAAGAGGCGATCGAGATCATCGCCAAGCGCAAGAATTTGCGCCTGCTGCTCGCCGGCAGCCTGCCCGATCCGCGCGCGATGGGACTGACGGCAAAGACGGTGGCCGGCGGCTTATTGGTACAGAGCCGCGACAACGCCGTGGTCGACGACCTCACGCTCAAGACGGTGACAAAGCGCGCGCCAACCGACGCCGAACTGCGCGATCTCAAATTCGCATTCCGCGTCGCCAAGCACGTCAAGTCCAACACCATCGTCTACGCCAAGGACCTCGCCACCGTCGGCATCGGCGCCGGCCAGATGAGCCGGGTGGACTCTTCACGCATCGCCGCGCGCAAGGCGCAGGATGCAGCAGCCGATGCCAAGCTCGCGCAGCCGATGACCGTGGGCTCCGTGGTGGCGTCAGATGCGTTCTTCCCGTTCGCCGATGGACTGCTAGTCGCGATCGAAGCCGGCGCCACCGCCGTGATCCAGCCCGGCGGCTCGATCCGCGACGAGGAAGTCATCAAGGCCGCCGACGATGCCGGGATCGCCATGGTGTTCACAGGCGTACGGCATTTCCGGCACTGAAACCGCAAGCGTAGCCCGGATGTAGCGAAGCGAAATCCGGGGCCTTGTGCCCGCGGATCGATTCCCGGATTTCGCTTCGCTGCATCCGGGCTACGGATTCGCCCTCACCCTTGCCAGCAACACCAGCCCCACCACGAAAAACCCCACCAGCAGCGCCATGCCGGCTTTCTGGCTGGCGGTGATCGCCGTCACCACGCCGATCAGCAGCGGGCCGATGAAGGACGTCACCTTTCCGGTCAGCGCGAACAGCCCAAAACATTGCGCGATGCGGTCTTGCGGCGCCAACCTGATCAACATCGTGCGCGACGCCGCCTGCAACGGCCCGCCGGCAGCGCCGATCAGGCAGCCGAGCACGAGATAGGCGCGCTCGGCAGCACCTGAGAATAAAGGACCGCCGGGGACCGGAGGCGCCACCTTCACGAACAGAATGGAATCCTTGTCCACCAACAGGATCGCAGCCAGCGCCAGCAGCAGCACCAGCATGCTGCCGGCGATGACGCGCTTCGGGCCTATGCTGTCATCGAGCCTGCCGCCGAGCCACGCCCCGAACACGCCGGCGATCGCAGCCACGATACCGAAGGTGCCGATCTGGATCGTGTGCCAGCCAAAAGTGCCGGCGGCGTAGATGCCGCCGAACGAGAACAGCGACACCAGGCCGTCGGTATAGATCATGTTGGCGAGCAGGAACGTCGCCAGCGATTTCTGTTTCGGTAGTTCGGCGAGCGTCTGCTTCAGCTCGGTCAAGCCCACGCGAAGTGCCCCGCGCACCGGAAGTTTTGCCGGATAATCCGGCGTCAGCAAAAACATCGGCAGCACGAAGATGATGAACCAGATGCCGGTCAGCGGACCCGAGATGCGGTCACCCGCATGTGTCACCGGGTCGAGGCCGAACAGCGGCATCAATCCGAACAGCGTGCGCCCGGTATCGGGATTGGCCGCGAGAAAGCCCAGCACCAGGACGAGGCTGACGATGCCGCCGACATAGCCGGTGGCCCAGCCGGTGCCGGACAGCCGTCCGATTTTTTCCGGCGGCACCAGGGTCGGCATCATCGCGTTGTTGAAGACGGTGGCGAATTCGACGCCGACGCTCGCAATCGCATACGACAATAACAATGCCGGGATGACACTGGGGTCGCCGGGCTTGCCGAACCACATCAGGCCGGAGCCGATCACCAGGAGGCAGCCAAATCCCGCGATCCACGGCTTGCGGCGGCCGCTGGCGTCCGCAATCGCGCCCAGGATCGGCGACATCAGCGCAATCGCGAGGCCCGCGGCGGCGGTGGCAAATCCCCACAGCGCCTGCCCGCTTGCCGGGTTTGGCGCCACGAAGCTCGCAAAATAGGGCGCGAACACAAAGGTGGTGATCAGCGTGAAATAAGGCTGGGCGGCCCAATCGAAGAAGATCCAGCTGACGACGGCGGCGCGGGGCGGATATTTTCTGGGAATATCGGCGCCGTCTGCCCGAGATGTGATCACCGTCATACCCGAGAATTTCCTTCGCAAGTCACGTAAAGGCGTTTTGCCCGCCGAATCCGACCCCATATAGCATTGTGCGGTCACCAGAGCATGATCCAGAAAAGTGGGCACCGGTTTTCTGAAAAGATCATGCTCAAACAAAAGGCTAGCCAAACCGGCTCTAACTGCGGCGGATTTTTGATGATTTCCTTCTCAAGCCGATGGCGCCGCGCCTTCACCGCCATCGCTCTCGTCGTTGCAAGTGCTGCGCCAGCCACCGCCCAGGAACGCCGCGCCTATTCGCCGCCCGACCTCACCACCGTGCGCGCGTTGTCCTCCGAGCACGGCATGGTGGTGGCGCAGGAGAAAATCGCCGCGCAATTCGGCGCCGACATCCTGCGCCAGGGTGGCAATGCGGTCGACGCCGCGGTCGCGACCGGCTTTGTGTTGGCCGTGACCTATCCGCGCGCCGGCAATATCGGCGGCGGCGGTTTTATGGTGATTCATTCCGCCGAGCGCAACGAAGCCGTCGCGATCGATTATCGCGAGACCGCGCCGGCAGCAGCCACGCGCGACATGTATCTCGGCACCGACGGCAAACCCGATACGGACAAATCGCGCTATTCCGCGCTCGGCATCGGCGTACCCGGCACGGTAGCGGGACTGGCGCTGGCGCTGGAAAAATACGGCTCCGGCAGTTTTACGCTGGCGCAGATCATGAAGCCGGCGATCGAGCTGGCGCGCAACGGCTTCGTGGTCACCGACGACATGGCCGACACGCTGCCGGATATGTACAGCCGCATGAGCCGCTGGCCGAATTCGGCGAAGAGCTTTTCCCGCACCGACGGCACGCCGTTGCATGATGGCGACCGGCTGATCCAGGCCGATCTTGCGGCAACGCTGACGGCTATCGCCGAACAGGGTCCGCGCGGGTTCTACCAAGGCCCGGTCGCCGAGAAACTGGCGAAGGCGGTCAAAGAGGCCGGCGGCATCATGACCGTCGACGATCTGAAATCCTACGAAGCGGTGATCCGCGCGCCGGTGCGCGGCAATTATCGCGGCTATGACATTGTTTCGATGCCGCTGCCGTCATCCGGCGGCACGTTGTTGCTGGAATCGCTGAACATCCTCGAAGGCTTTCCGATGTCCGGCATGAAGCAGGGCGCAGAACCCTCGCTGCATGTCATGATCGAGGCCATGAAGCGCGCCTATGCCGATCGTGCGCGCTATCTCGGCGATCCCGCCTTCGTCAATGCGCCGACGCAGGTTTTGCTCACCAAGGACTATGCCGCCCGACAGCGCGCCAGCATCGATCCGGCGCGCGCGACGCCCGCGGCCGATGTGCTGCAAATCGTGCCGCAGCGCGAAGGCAGCAACACCACGCATTATTCGGTGGTCGACTCCAGGGGCAATGCCGTCAGCAACACCTACACATTGAATTTCCCCTATGGCGTCGGCCTCGTCGCCGAAGGCACCGGCGTGCTGCTCAACAACGAGCTCGACGATTTCACCGCAGCACCCGGCGCCTCCAACGCCTTCGGGCTGGTGGGTTTTGAGGCCAATTTGCCGGGCCCCGGCAAGCGGCCATTGTCGTCGATGTCGCCGACCATCATCCTGAAGGACGGCAAGCCGGTGCTGGTGACGGGCACGCCGGGCGGCAGCCGCATCATTTCGGCGGTGCTTCAGGTCGTCGTCAATGTGCTCGACTACAAGATGGATGTTGCCGCTGCGGTCGCCGCCCCGCGCGTGCATCATCAATGGATGCCGGATGAGGTGCGGGTGGAACGCGGTTTTCCGCAGGAGACGCTCGATGCGCTGAAGGCCAGGGGCCATCGGGTGATCGAGCCGCTCGGCCAGACCTCTGCCAATTCGATCGCGGTCACGCCCAACGGCCTGCTCGGCGCACCGGATCCGCGCACCCGCGGCACGGAGGCGGCGGGGCAGTAAGGCTCCCATCGGGCATTGCCGATTTGCGTCATGCGCGCAGAAGCGTAGGATCGCTCGGAGTGCCTGTACGCGGATGTATCGACGTGTGAGGCACCAGAATCGGCAACGACGTAGGTGCGCCCCCTCTCCCATGGGGAGAGGGTTGGAGTGAGGGGGTACGGTCTCTCGATGGAGCTTAACCCCTCACCCGGCGCTACGCGCCGACCTCTCCCGATGGGAGAGGTGTAGAAACACGATGGTCGACTGAGACAACCGGAGTCCTCCCATGACATCCCTCAAAGGCAAGACGCTGTTCATCTCCGGCGCCAGCCGCGGCATTGGGCTTGCGATTGCGCTGCGCGCCGCGCGTGACGGCGCCAATGTCGCGATTGCGGCCAAGACCGCCGAGCCGCATCCCAAGCTCAAAGGCACGATCTACACCGCCGCCGACGAGGTTCGCGCTGCCGGCGGCAAGGCACTGCCGGTGCTGTGCGACATCCGCGACGAGGCTCAGGTAATCGCGGCGATTGAGCAGACCGTCGCCGAGTTCGGCGGCATCGATATCTGCGTCAACAACGCCAGCGCCATCAGCCTGACCAATTCGCAGATGACCGACATGAAGCGGTTCGACCTGATGATGGGGATTAATACGCGCGGTACCTTCATGGTGTCGAAATACTGCATCCCGCATCTGAAGAAGGCGGCCAACCCGCACATATTGATGCTGTCGCCGCCGCTCGACATGAAGGCAAAATGGTTCGAGCATTCCACCGCCTATACGATGGCCAAATTCGGCATGAGCATGTGCGTGCTCGGCCTCGCCGGCGAGCTGAAGTCCGCGGGCGTCGCGGTCAACGCGCTATGGCCGCGCACCACGATCGCGACTGCCGCGGTCGGCAATCTCCTCGGCGGAGATGCCATGATGCGCGCCAGCCGCACGCCGGAGATCATGGGCGATGCGGCGCACGCGATCTTCACAAAACCGTCGCGCGAATTCACCGGACAATTCTGCATCGACGACAAGGTTCTCTATGCAAGCGGTATCAGGGATTTCGAGCCATACCGGGTCGATAAATTCGTGGCCCTGATGTCGGATTTCTTCGTACCCGACGACGACGTGCCGCCGCCGGGCGTGACGGTGCAGACGCTGCCCTCGGTTGGCGCGGCACAGCCGCCGCGCTAGAAAGGCCCGGCCGTTTTATCGGTTGGAGGAGAGACGTTTGCGTTGGTTGAAATGGATCGCGCTCGCCCTGGTATTGACCGTGCTGGCGGGGACTTGCGTGACCTTCCGTCCCGACCGCGCCCTTCGCGTCGCCACCGGCGTGGTCGCGCACAATGTCTGCTCAAAATCCTTCGTCTCCGGACTCGATCCGCAAACCGTGTTTTCCGAAACCATTAAGCGCGATGGCCTGCGGCGCCTGCGCCGCCTGCTCGGATTCCAGATCGATCGCACCGCAAGGACGGTCGATGCCTCCGTGGCCGGGTTGTTCGGCAGCCACGCCGACTATCATGAGGGGCTCGGCTGCGTGCTGCGGCACGGCCGGGAGCCATACATCCTGCGCATCGACATCGAGGCGCTCAAAATTCCGAAATCGCCGCCGCTATTGGCCGAGATCGCGGGCCCCGAAATCGTGGCGCCGTCCAATCCCGCATTGAAGGCCGCGCTCGATCACGCTTTCGAGGAACCGGCCGAGCCGCCGTTCCGGCGCACCAAGGCGGTGGTCGTGGTGCATGACGGCAAGGTGATCACCGAACGTTATGCGCCAGGCATCGGCGTCGACACGCAGCTCATGGGTTTTTCCATGACCAAGTCGGTGGTCAATGCACTGATCGGCGCGATGACCCAGCAAGGCCTGACCTCGCCATCGATGCCGGCGCCTATACCGGAATGGCGCGGCGACATCAGGCGCGAAATCGAGGTCGAGGATCTCTTGCGCATGACCACGGGCCTGGCACTCGACGAGACCAACAGCGGCTTCGATCCCTCAAGTCAGATGGTCTATCTCTACGACGACATGGCCGGCTTTGCCGTGAATGCGATGCCCGTCGCGGAGCGGCGCAAGCGATGGCACTACAGCAGCGCCACGACGCAATTGCTGGCGCGCGTCATCCGCGACGGCGTCGGCGGACCCGAGCAGACGCTGGCGTTTGCGTGGCGCGAGTTGTTCGACCCGCTTGGCATGCGCCACGTCACGCTTGAGTTCGACGGGTCGGGCACGCTGCAAGGCTCGACCTACATGCTGGCGAGCGCGCGGGACTGGGCGAAATTCGGCCTGCTCTACCTCAATGACGGCATGGTCGGGGGAAAGCGCATCCTGCACGAGGACTGGGTGGATTTTTCGGCCGCGGCGACGCTCGACACCGACTATGGCGCCGGCTTCTGGACCAATCGCAGCGAGCATCCCAACGCGAAGGGCCGCGTGCGGCTTGGCATTCCCCGCGACGCGTTCTTTGCCTCAGGCGATCTCGGCCAGCGCATCGTGATCATGCCGACGCAACATCTCGTCATCGTGCGCCTCGGCGACAGCGTCGATCCGACCGGTGATATCAGGGGGCTCGGACGATTGGTGAAGGAAGTGATCGCGGCGGTGACGCCGTAAAGCCGTCATTGCGAGGAGCGAAGCGACGAAGCAATCCATCTATCCGCTATGCCGCGATATGGATTGCTTCGCTTCGCTCGCAATGACGAAAATCACCGCCCGACCTGGTACGGCCCGCCCTTTTCCAGCGCGCGCGCGTAGGCGGGCCGGGCGTGGATGCGTTCGAGGAACGCCATCGCCTTGGGATGTCCCTGCTCCAGCCCGCCGCGCGCGGCGGCGGCTTCGAGCGGAAAACTCATCTGGATGTCGGCGCCGGAAAATTCATTGCCGGCGAACCACTCGCTTTTTGCCAGTTCGCCTTCCCAATAGGCCATGTGCTGCTTGAGCTGCGGATTGACCAGCGTGATCAGCGCCGTGTTGCAGACCTTGCGCACCAGCGGCCGCAACAGCGCCGGCGAGCGCTTCGGCATCAGCGTGAACAACAATTTCAGCAGCAGCGGCGACATCGCCGAGCCTTCGGCGTAGTGCAGCCAATAGGTGTAACGCAGCCGCTCCGGCGTGTTCGGCGGCGGGATCAGTTTGCCGTTGCCATAGGTGGCGACGATGTATTCGGCAATGGCGCCTGACTCCGCGATGGTGTTGCCGTTGTCGGTGATGACGGGCGATTTGCCGAGCGGATGAATGGCGCGCAGCTCCTTTGGCGCGCGCATGTCCGGCTGGCGCTGATAGCGCACGATCTCGTAGGGCACGGCGAGCTCTTCGAGCAGCCACAGCACGCGCTGCGAGCGGGAATTGTTGAGATGGTGCACCGTCAGCATGGTCGTCCCCCGGAATGATTGATGTTGGTGCCAGCCGTGCGCCGGAAAGTCGAGATGGCTTCATGGCGGGGTTTCCCAGGTCATTGGCAGTGTCTTTGACCGCGTCTTTGACAGATCTAATTTACCCGGGTAATATAGGAAGGCATCGAGGAATTCCCATGAATCCGGCGCCGGAAGCCGCCTACATCGCGTTCGAAGGCGACCGCTGCATCGCCTCGGGCGATCTGCGCGAGGTCGCCCGTTCCGCGAAGGCGGCGCTTGGGCGGCATCCGCAGGCGTCGATCCTGATCTTCAACGGCCATACCAGCGCGCCGGTCGAGGTCGATTTTCGCGGCTCGGTCGACGACGTGCTGGCGCGGATCCCGTCGCCGGAGGCGCCGGCCGCGGACGAAGCAAATGTCGTCGCCGCGCCACGCGGCCCGGGCCGGCCGAAACTCGGCGTGGTCGCGCGCGAGATCACACTGTTGCCGCGACACTGGGACTGGCTGGCGCAGCAAACCGGCGGCGCCTCGGTCGTGATCCGCCGGCTGGTCGACGAAGCCCGCCGCAATGGCGAGGACGGCAACCGGATCCGTCTCGCGCAGGAAGCCACCTATCGCTTCATGTCCACGATGGCCGGCAACCGCCCGCATTTCGAGGAGGCGATCCGCGCGCTGTTCGCGAGCGACGCGATCCGTTTCGAAAAATTGATCGCCGAATGGCCCGCCGATGTGCGCGACCACGCGGCCAGGCTCGCCGGATCCGCATTCCCGCCAAAAAACTGAGCCGAACGCCGGTTGATCCCGTCGTTCCGACCCGCTAGGTTGATTGGAATGATAGGGATCATATAAGAGCCGTTTCGGGAGAGACCGCCGTGAGTCAAAATCCGCAATTCCTGTTCGATTTCGGCAGCCCCAATGCTTTCCTCAGCCACGAGGCGATCCCGGCGATCGAAAAACGCACCGGCGCGAAATTCGAATATGTCCCGATCCTGCTCGGCGGCATCTTCAAGGCCACCAACAACAAGTCGCCGGCCGAGACGCTCGCCGGCATCAAGAACAAGCGCGAGTTCCATGCGATCGAGACCGAACGCTTCGTCAAGCGCTTTGGCGTAAAGCCCTACACCATGAATCCGTTCTTTCCCGTCAACACGCTGAACCTGATGCGCGCCGCGGTCGCCGCCCAACTCGAAGGCGTATTCGAAAAATATATCGACGCTGCGTTTCACCACATGTGGGTGGAGCCGAAGAAGATGGACGATCCGGAAATCGCCGCCAAGGCATTCGCTGCCTCCGGCCTCGATGCAGCAAAGCTGCTGACGCGATCGCAGGAACCCGACGTCAAGGCAAAGCTGATCGAGAACACGCAGTCCGCGGTCGAGCGCGGCGCGTTCGGTTCGCCGACGTTCTTTGTCGGCAAGGAGATGTTCTTCGGCAAGGAGCAGTTGCGCGAAGTCGAGGAAATGGTGGCGGGGCGATAATCTCACAACGTCATTGCGAGCGCAGCGAAGCAATCCACTCTTTTATTGCTCGGTGACATGGATTGCTTCGCTACGCTCGCAATGACGGGGGATGACGGAGCATCCAATGCAAAAACGAAACGCAACCGTCGCCGTGATCGGTGCCGGCGATTACATCGGCGGCGAGATCGCCAAGAAATTTGCCTCCGAAGGCTTCACCGTGTTCGCCGGCCGGCGCGACGGCGCCAAGCTGGAGCCTTTGGTCAAGGAGATCGAGGCGGCCGGCGGCTCGATCGTGGCGCGCACGCTCGATGCGCGGAAAGAGGACGAGGTCGCCGCCTTCCTCAACGACGCCGACAAGCACGCGCCGCTGGAAGTCTGCATCTTCAATGTCGGCGCCAACGTCAATTTCCCGATTCTCGAAACCACCGACCGCGTGTTCAGAAAGGTCTGGGAAATGGCGTGCTGGGCCGGTTTTCTGGCAGGCCGCGAATCGGCGCGGCTGATGCTGCCGCGCGGCAAGGGCAACATCTTCTTCACCGGCGCCACCGCGAGTTTGCGCGGCGGCAGCGGCTTTGCGGCCTTTGCCAGCGCCAAGTTTGGTTTGCGTGCGGTGGCGCAATCGATGGCGCGGGAACTGGGGCCGAAGAACATCCATGTCGCGCATCTGATTATCGACTCCGGCGTCGACACCGCCTGGGTGCGCGAGCGCCGCGAGCAGCTTTGGGGCAAGGAAGCGCTCGATAATCCGGATCTGCTGATGCCGCCGGCCTCGGTCGCGGCGTCCTACTGGCAGCTCTACCAGCAGCCGCGCAGCGCCTGGACCTTTGAACTCGAGATTCGCCCGTTTGGGGAGAAGTGGTAGGGTGGCGAATGGCGAATGGTGAGTAGCGAATAGACCCTTCCCTATTCGCCACTCGCTACTCGCCCTTCGCCCTTCGCCCTTCAGGCCCAACAACAAAAAGGATTCCTCGCCATGCGCATTCTCGTGGTCGGCGCCGGCGCCATCGGCGGCTATTTCGGCGGCAGGCTGTTGGCTGCCGGGCGCGACGTGACGTTCCTGGTGCGGCCGAAACGGGCGTCCGAACTTGCCAGTTCCGGCCTCGTCATCAAGAGCCCATCGGGCGACGTGACGCTGAGGAATCCACCGACCGTGCAAGCCGACAAGCTCACAGAAAAATTCGACGTGGTGCTGCTGAGCTGCAAGGCGTTCGATCTGGCGGATGCGATCAAGTCGTTTGCGCCCGCGGTCGGGCCCAACACCTCGATCATCCCGCTGCTCAACGGCATGCTGCATCTGAACGTGCTCGACCAGAAATTTGGCGCCGAGCGGGTGCTCGGCGGGCTCTGTGCCATCGCGGTCACGCTCAACGAGGCGCGCGAGGTGGTGCATCTGATGCCGATGCAGTCACTCGCCTTCGGCGAACGCAATGGCGCGATGTCGGATCGCGTTCGCGCGATCGCCGACGCCTTCGCCAGCGGCAATTTTGGCAGCGCCGCCAGCGAACACATCATGCGGGACATGTGGGAAAAGTGGGTATTCCTGGCGACGCTGGCAGCATCGACCAGCCTGATGCGCACATCCGTCGGCAACATCCTCTCAGCGCCTGGCGGCCGGGACTTTTTGCTCGGCATGCTCGACGAATGCAGCGCGATTTCCTCGGCCGAAGGATTTACGCCCGCCGGACCGTATTTCCAGCGCACGCGCGGAAATTTGACGACCGAGGGTTCCCCGATGACCGCTTCGATGTTCCGCGACATCAAGGCCGGCTCTGCTGTCGAAGCCGATCACGTCATCGGCGACCTCGTCGCCCGCGCGGATGCCGCGAAAATCCCTGTGCCGAAACTGCGTATCGCCTACACCCATCTCAAGGCGTATGAGAAGCAGCGGGTGAGAGGCGAGTAGCGAATGGCGAATGGCGAATAGGGAAAGAGGGAGGCGAATTTCTATTCGCTACTCGCCATTCGCCACTCGCCCCCTCACAAATGCGCCAGATAATGCGCGAGCGCTTCGATCTCTTCTTCGTGCAGGGGATAGGCGACATCGGCCATCGCGGCCTGGCCGCCGCCGGAGCGCACGCCTGATTTGTAGTCCTGCAGCGCCTTCAACAGATAATCCTGGCGCTGGCCGGCGACGCGGGCCACCGCCTTGGTGCCGGCGTAGCTGTCGGTGTGGCATGAGGCGCAGCGGCGGCCGGCGGCCGCCTGCGCGCCCTTCTTCGACAAATCCGGATTATCGTCCGCCGGCGGCTTAGGCGGCGCGAGCGAAGCGAAGTAAGCGCCGAGGTTGCGGATGTCGTCATTGTTGAGCTGCTCGACGATCGGCTGCATCTGCTCGTTCTTGCGGGCGCCGGCGCGGAAATACACCAATTGCCACTGGATGAACTGGTCCGGCTGCGCCGCCAGCGAGGGAATGTTCTCCAGCTGCGAAATGCCGTTCTCGCCGTGACAGCCGACGCAGAGTTCGGCTTTTTCCTTGCCGGCCGCGATGTCGGCGGCATGGGCGGGGGAGCAGGCGATTGCTGCTGCAAACAAGGCTCCGGCTAACGCAGTTCGCATTGCGATCACTCTCTCTCCTCGTCATTCCGGGATGCGCCACTTGGCGCAGGCCCGGAATCCATCGAACCACCAACTCCGCCGCACAATGGATTCCGGGCTCGTGCTTCGCGCGCCCCGGAATGACGGATCACAAACGCGAAACTGCGGCCACTCGTTCCCGAGCAACCGCAGCCTCGTATCGTTCAGGCCTACTTCTTGGCGTAGCTGATCTTGTAGATCGCGCCGGCCCAGTCGTCGGCGATCAAGAGCGCGCCGTCCTTGTCGAGGATGACGTCGGCGGGACGGCCGAGATAGCCTTGGTCGCCTTCGAGCCAGCCGGAGGCGAAGATCTCCTGCTTGGCGTTCTTGCCGTCGGGCCCGACGATCACGCGCTTGATGCGGGCGCCCTGGTACTTATGCCGGTTCCAGGAGCCGTGTTCGGCGATGAAGATGTTGTTCTTGTACTCGGCGGGAAATTGATTGCCGGTATAGAATTTCATGCCGAGCGGGGCGACATGCGCACCGAGGTTGAGCACGGGCGGGGTGAATTCCGAGCACTTGTGACCCATCGCGAATTTCGGATCCGGCAGATCCCCCTGGTGGCAATAGGGATAGCCGAAATGCTCGCCGATCTTCGAGATCATGTTGAGCTTGTCGCTCGGGATGTCGTCGCTCATCCAGTCGCGGGCGTTTTCCGTGAACCAGTAGCGGCCAGAGCGCGGATCGACGTCGCCGCCGACCGAGTTGCGGACACCGAGCGCGTAGATTTCGGCGTTGCCGGTCTTGGGATCGACGCGCCGGATCTGCGAGACGCTGGTCGGCGGAATGCCGATGTTGAAGGGAGGTCCGAACGGCAGATACATCATGCCGTCCTTGTCGACGGCGATGTATTTCCAGCCATGTGCGGCATAGGACGGCATGTCGTCATACACCACCTTGCCGGCGCCGAGATTGGCGAGGTTGGCTTCGGCGTTGTCGTATTTGATCAGCTTGTCGGTAGCGATGACGTAGAGCGCGCCGTCGCGGAAGGCGAGGCCGGTCGGCATGTTGAGGCCCTTGAGGACGGTCTTGACCTCTTTCTTGCCGCCACTTTCGGTGATGGCGTAGACGTTGCCGAGGCCGAAGGAACCGACGAACAGCGTGCCCTTGTCGCCCCAGGCCATCTGCCGCGCCGCCAGCACGTTGGAGGCATAGACCTCGATCTTGAAGCCTGGCGGCAGCTTGATCTTCGGGATCAGCTTGGCGAGTTCGGCGTCGGAGGCGCCGGTCGGCGGACCGGACGGCGGCGCGAGGCCCTTCTGGGCTTCGGTCTCATCGCCGAGGAACCAGTCATCCGGCGGATGGGTCCAGAATTCCTTGGTGCCGGATTCGTATTTCTTCAACGGCTTCTGTTGCGCGTTGGCCTGACTGGCCCCCGCGACAACGAGGATCGCCGTGAGCGCAAGAATAGATCGATTGAAAGCCGATTTCATCGCGTCACTCCCCTATGCAGCCTGGCGGCTGCGTCTATTATTGTTTTCGACGTCGAGAGACGATTGGTCTGGTGAAGTTGATCAGACGATAAAATGGTAGCACATCCTTGGCGGGTGAGAAGCGCACGCTGGCGCGGTTCTGTCAGTCAGATGCAAATTGAGAAGATTTTTTTCGACCAAGGTTTTGTTTGAGACTTTTTTGCGTTCACGCCGCTGCACCGCAATATTCGTTGGGAGCGAGCGCTCCGCTTGACCGAAACCAGCGTATGCTAGTGGGCGGGCTTCCACAGAAAGAGGCTAACGGTGCGCGTCTTCGTTCTCGGTGGGACCGGATTGATCGGCACGGCCGTGGTGCGCGAGCTGGTCGGGCGCGGCCATGAATTGTTCGGCCTGGCACGGTCCGGCGCCTCGGTGGCAAGGCTCGATCACTTCGGCGTGACAACGTTTCCCGGCGACATCCGATCGCCCGATCCGTGGCTTGCAAGGCTGCCGCCGTGCGACGCCGTCATTCATATGGCCTGCGATCACGGAAGCGACATGGGCGCGATCGACCGCCATCTGCTCGACCGGCTGCTGCCGGCACTGGCGGCACGACGCGAACGGCCGCGCTTTATCTACACCGGCGGCTGCTGGCTGTTCGGCGCCACCGGCGACGCTGTCGCCACCGAGGCTGCGCCGTTCCATCCCCTGCCCGCCTTTGCCTGGATGGTGCCGCAGCTGCACCGCGTGCTGGCCTCCCCCGGGGTCGATGGCATCGTCATCCACCCGGCCATGGTCTACGCCGGCGAAGGCGGCGTGTTCGACCGTTTTGCTCGCGCCGCGGCGGCCGGCCAGCCGGTGCCCGTGGTGGAAAGCGAAGCGGTGCGATGGCCGCTGGTGCATGCGGCGGATCTCGCACAACTCTATGCGCTGGTCCTGGAACGCGGCACTCCCGGCGAGAGCTATATGGGTGCGGCGATCGAAGGCTTTTCGGTCGGCCGGATCGCCAGCGCCTTTGCGCGGCGCTATTTGACCGGGCACGAAGCGCCGCTGATCGTAACGAGCGACGCGGTCGCCGCCCAACTCGGCGAATGGGCGCGAGGCTACGCGCTCGACCAGCGGCTCTCAGGCGCGAAAGCGCGGCGCGAGCTCGGCTGGGAGCCGCGGCATCTCGATCCCGAGGGCGAGATCCTGTTCGGAGGCCCGTCGCAGGGGCCGAATGCAAAATAACGAAAACAACCCCATGCACCGTAGGAATGGAACCGGCTTGGTTACCTCTCCCGCGCTTGCGGGGGAGGTCGACGCGCGAAGCGCGGCGGGTGGGGGCTCTCTCCACAGAACGACTCGCGGCGACACCCCCACCCCGCCCTCCCCCGCAAGCGCGGGAGCGGGAGAAGAACCCCTACCTCGTTCGGGTCACGGTGAGCTGACCGGTGCCCTTGTTGTATTTGTAGAGCAGGCCATACAAACCCGGCACGCCGATCACGGCGTCGTTGACGAAGATGTAGAGCTGCCCACCTCGCGTCGGCTTGATGTTGTCCTCGATCAGGGGATCGGTCGGATCGGGTTCGAGCACGTGCTCTTCGCCGCCGGTCCGGCCGTAGCGCAGCACGATGCGGAACCAGTCCTCGAACAGTTCGCGCCGCAGCGGCAGGAACAGCGTCAGGTAAATCCGCTTGTACCAGCTCGCGGTCTCGTTGGGCTGCGCCGAAAATCCGCCGACCGGAATCGGGAACATACCATTGTCCCACGCCCCTGACGGGTCGACCTTGATGTAATAGCGCGCGCCGTCGGTCTCGAGCTCGATGCCGGTCGCGGTGCAGAGGTGGGAGATGTCGAACGGGATGACCCGGGTCTCCTTGACCCGGAGCGGCTCGGCCTGCGGGACGGAAGAATCCTTGGCGTGGTCGATGCAGGTTTGTCCCGCGACATCCAGCATGGCGAAGGAGATATGGCTGCCGACCGAAAGCCCGAGATAGGCGAACAGGACGGCAAAGAACAGCGGCGCAAACCTGTGCTTCAGCCCTTCATGAAAGCCGATATAGAGGCTGCTGCTGCGCAGCCGATAGATGAAATTGTCCGGAAGCCCGCTCGGCGAAGCCGGTGTCCGCCGCCAGATCGAGCTCATCAGGTTTTGGGTGCGCGACGCGACCCGCGAGGACCAGGCCATCAGGCCCGTCAGCAGCAGCACCATCGTCACGAACCAGAACGGCGCGCGTGCGTAGCCGTCGATCCAGGTCATCGCGAATTTCGGCAGGAAGCCGCCGATGAACCGGACGAGATCGGACACCCAGCGCAATCGCGAATAATACTCGTCGGCGCGTTGCGCGCTGCTGACCAGCGGAAAGATCACGAGCCAGAGCGTGACGCCGACGGTTGCGAAATAGAGGATGCGCCGCTTCCAGACCTCGTTCCAGACATGCTCCTGCGCCTCGGCGCGCTCGGCGGCGCGTGGCGTGGTCTCGAAACCATATTGGTCGGGCGTGATGATCGCGCCGTCGCGCTCGCGGACAACGTCGTAATAAGGCGGGAAGCCGACCGGCGCGTAGGCATGGGCGTGGTTCTTGATGCGCCTGAACACGCTCTCATGGATTTTTGCGCGTCCGACGTCGACCTCGTCCTCTTCGAGCTTTTTGGAATGAGGATAGAAATGCGGCACCAGCTTGCGCGGCCCGTAGCGGTAATAGCCGCCAAAGCCCTTGCGCGGGTCGTAGAGCCGGCCGTCCTTGTCCTGCCGCGAGACCGCGTTCTTGAACGTGTCGGGATCGGCGATCAGGCGATCCGGATCGGGCGGCTCGTTGGCATGATCCGACTTGAACTTGAGCCCGCAGCGCCGCGCCTCCGTGATCATCCAGACGAACGGAATGTAAGCCAGCGCATCGTCGGGATAGCCGCCGCCGACATTGGTATGGACGCCGGAGAACCAGACCTGGCTCAGCCGCTCGTCCCTGATGAAGCGCGGCCCGGATGGCGTGGTCACCGCCGCATTGCCATCGACGGCGTTGCCGGTGGCCTCGTTCCAGAGCTGCGGATGAAACGTGGTGCGCTCCTCGTCGAGCGCCAGCGCCTGGCAGGCGCGCGTGATGCTTTTGGACAAATGATTGTCCGGCAGTTCGATCGGCCAGAGATATTTGTGAATGCCCGCCGTCATCTCGTAGACCGGCATGCCGTAGGCGGCGACGGTGTCCCAGACCCCGACGAACCTGATCTTGACGTTCCTGCGCACCTCCGGCGGCGGATAATGCGGGCCGAACTTGTTGCGCAGCCATTGGTACGGCGCCTCGAACTTCAAATTGGGATAGCGGTCGCGCCGATAGGCGCGATAGGCCGCACTGGCGAGCGAATGCAGTTCGGCCTCGTTGTCGGCCTTGACCAGCCCCTGGCTGTCGATCAGCCCCATCACGATCCGGATCGTAAAAGCGCCGCGGGAAAAGCCGAAGCCGAACAGCTCGTCGTCGGCATCGCGATAATTGCGGCAGGCGAATTTATAGAGCGCGATGACGTTGCGCCGCAGCCCAAACCCGAACGCGCCACCGAGGATCGCCATCGGCTTGAACGACGAGGTGCCGACGCCGTCGTCATAGAACGCGACCTGGTCATTGCCGGAAAGATCCAGCGCCTCGAACGTCCGCCAGACATTGGTGCGCCAGACTTTTGCGGCGGAGTTGCCGGTGCCGTCGGAGAGGAGGATGATTTTTCGGGGCATGGAGACTCGCCGTGGCATCGGACTGAGGTACAACCTCTGGTGTCAGACCATCGCACAGGCATTCGGAGGAAAATATGGCGCACTGCGAGGAAAGGCTGAGAGGCGAAGCCGGTTGCCTCTTGGCCGGCTCGATCCTTTTTTTCTCTATTTTTTAAACACTTAGTGCGCCGCTTGGGACAGAAGACACGGCATCCTTCATTGCGAATATCGTTGAGCAGGTATAAATATCGCTGTGTCAACGTATTGACGTAACTTCAGTGAAACAGATGAACAGTCCGCTCCTCGTCCTAACGACTGTAAATGCGCCGTACAGCAACAAGCTGGACGCGCAGGAGCTCGTCCACTGCCTGCTTGATCCCGCTTCGGCACAGGCTGCGTGCGGCCCGATGTCATCCTTCTTTGGCGATGTGATACCCGAACTACAAATCGCTTTCGCTGAAATGCATGGCGTTTCCAAAGCGCAACTGGTCGCCGCAGCGAAAGCCTTCGCCGAGTTTTCGGGACAATCCTACCCGCTCGCCGCGTGAGCACCCAATCCGACTGGGCGCAACTGTTTCGCATCGCTTGCGCGATGATTCGGCAAGTTAATGCTGAACAGGAAATCATAGATCATTGGACGTTCGGCGGCGGCACTGCAATGATGCTGCAAATCGATCATCGCGAAAGCCGCGACGTTGATATTTTCCTTTCTGACGCGCAGTTGCTGGGCTTTCTCGATCCAAGCAAGCACGACTTTGATTTTGAAATCACTCCAAGCGACTACAAGGGTGACGGCACTGGATTTCTAAAGCTCAGTTTTGAATTTGGAGAGATTGATTTCATTGTCGCTTCATCGTTGACTTCGGCTCCGACGGTAGAAGCAACAGTTGAAGAGCAGGCCGTTTTGCTAGAGACGGTTCCTGAAGTCATCGCGAAGAAGATTTATCATCGCGGGAATAGCATCATGCCACGCGACATATTTGACATCGCGGCAGGCGGTGAGAAGCACGCTGCCTCGATCATCAAGGAATTAGGGGGCTATCCCGATAAAGTCGCGAGCACGCTGGTTGCGATAGACAAGCTCAAGCCCGACTTCGTAAATGCGTCGATTGAACAGTTGTTGATCAAAGACGCCTATAAGGCAGTCGCGAAAACAGCACTAGAAAACACCAAAGAACTTCTTAGGGCGGTGTAGTTTTCGCGCTCTCATGCATTGTGTCAGCCTGCTCGGTCGCTTGCGCGACCCGGATAGTCGGCGAAGAATAATCATATGCACCGTGACAACGAGTTGTACTTCCGGACACCGTACAGCTGGCAAACCGCCACAAACGACAAAAGCCGCCTGACGGCGGCTTGTCGTTCAATCATTGCTTTGCTCTGAGAGAAATCTTGGAGCGGGCGAAGGGGCTCGAACCCTCGACCCCGACCTTGGCAAGGTCGTGCTCTACCACTGAGCTACACCCGCATCCGAGATGTCGGCGATCACTCGCCGGCAACGGCAGAGCTATGCCAAATGCAGGCCGCGAATGCAACAGTGCGAACGCGGCCTGGACAATCGAAGTAGTCCGACTTTCTTAACAAAAGGGTGCAAATCGGCCCGAAACGACGCCGAAACGGCGCTAATCGGTTCCGCGGCCGGGCTGGCCGGGAACCAGGACGGACCCGGCCCGGTGCCGCCGGACGATTCGCCGCCGTTGGCCGACCGTCCGGCCAGCCGAAGCAGCCCCGGCTGCGACCGCAGGGCAGATTGAATTTTGCGGCCAAACCGCCATCTAGCGGATGAGAACTTCGGACGCGGGCATGCTAGAACGCTCCGCATCTTTGGGCCCCCTTTTTAAAACAGATATCAGGCGAGGATACCCGTGACGATTATTGAGCAGGGCGGCGGCCCGGCGCCGCAGGCGATACCCGATCTGATCAAGGAAACCACCACCCAGACTTTCGTAAAGGACGTCATCGAGGAATTGAAGCGCCAGCCGGTGCTGATCGATTTCTGGGCGCCCTGGTGCGGTCCCTGCCGTCAGCTGACCCCGATCATCGAAAAGGCGGTCCGCGCGGCCAAGGGCAAGGTCAAGCTGGTCAAGATGAACATCGACGAGCATCCGCAGATCCCGGGCCAGATGGGGATCCAGTCGATCCCGGCCGTGATCGCCTTCATCGACGGCAAGCCCGCCGACGGTTTCATGGGCGCGGTGCCGGAGAGCCAGGTCACCGCCTTCATCGACAAGCTGACAATGGGCATGGCCGCCCCCGGCGAGCCGAACATCGCCGAAATCCTGCAAGAGGCCGAGGCCGTGCTGGCGGAAGGCGATGCGCCTGCCGCAGCGCAAATCTATGCCGAGGTGCTGTCGATCGATTTCGACCAATATCCCGGCACTCGCGGGGCTGGCGAAATGCTACGTGACGTCAGGCGCGGTCGAGCAGGCCAAGCAGACCATCGCCATGGTGCCGGAATCCAAGCGCAACGATGCGGCGGTCAAAGCCGTGCAGGTCGCGATCGATCTCGCCGAACAGGCGCAAGCCGTCGGCCCGATCAACGAACTGGAACAGAAAGTCGCCGCAAACCCGCTTGATCATCAGGCGCGATTCGATCTGGCGACGGCGCTGAACGCGCAAGGCAATCGAGCGGAAGCGACCAACCAGCTGCTCGAAATCGTCAAGCGCGACCGCAAATGGAACGAGGATGGCGCGCGCAAGCAATTGGTGCAGTTCTTCGAGGCGTGGGGCGGCGCCGATGAAGCGACCGTGGATGGACGAAAGCGGCTGTCGATCATTCTGTTTTCGTAAATAGCAACCGGGACCGCAGATGCCGATCAATGCCGAATACCGCGGACCCGGCGAGCTTCCCCAGGCCATCCCGGTGTTTCCACTGCCCGGCGCGCTGCTGCTGCCGCGCGGCCAGATGCCGCTGAATATTTTCGAGCCGCGCTATCTGGCCATGGTCGACGACAGTCTGCGCGACGGCCATCGGCTGATCGGGATGATCCAGCCGGACATCTCGCACTCGAAGGACGAGGCGCGGCCGGTGCTGTTCAAGGTCGGCTGCGTCGGCCGCATCACCCAGCTCGCCGAATCCGGCGACGGCCGCTACATCCTCGAACTCACCGGCGTATCGCGCTTTCGCGTGGTCGAGGAAATGACGGTTCTGACCGCCTACCGGCAGTGCAAGGTGGACTACTTCCCCTTCATTGACGATTTCACCGCGCGCAAGGGTGAGGACGCCGTGGACCGCGAGGCGCTGCTGGAAGTGCTGACCGATTTTCTCAACGCCAATAATCTGAAGGTCGATTGGGAAGGCATCGAAAGCGCGCCCAACGAAGCGCTGGTCAATGCGCTGGCGATGATGTCGCCCTATGGCACGGCGGAAAAGCAGGCGATGCTGGAAGCGCCTGATTTGAAAACCCGCGCCGAGATCTTGATCGCGGTGACCGAGATGGACCTCGCGAAAAAGCGCACCAGCGGCGATACCGGGTTGCAGTAGGACTGGCGCGCTTCTGCGCCTGTGGCTTCATCCTTCGAGACGCATCGCTTCGCGACGCTCCTCAGGATGAGGTCTGGTAGCGCGGGCTGAGGTCTTAAATCCTCATGGTGAGGAGCGCCGTAGGCGCGTCTCGAACCATGCAGGCCCCGGACCCCCAGCATTGGTCTCGCGCACGGGAATACGCACTCAATACCCCGCGACCGCCAGCACCACGACGACGCTGAGCGCCTTCCAGCCAAAGCCGCGACCGCGCGACCACCAGGCATTCCCGATCACCGCAAAGCCGAAGACCACGATCATCGTCGCCGTGATCCAGTGCCGCGCGCTCTCTGATCCGAACCAGGGTGCGGCGATCAGGAGCACGCCGCCGCCGATCCACGCCACGGTGCCGGCCTGCCAGACGATCCGGATCAGGGTGCGCAAACTCTCCGGCTGAATCGTCGCTTTCGCGAACACCTTGGTTTCGCCGAGCACGCCGTGAATGATGGCCACCAGGATTCCAGCGGCACCGGCGCATTGCAGGATGATATCGCGCATCGAAGCCTCCATACAGTTGTGTATGGTGCTACGCGAGGGCATGGCGGCTGTCAATACAGTGGTGTATGGTGCGATGTCGCAGGGATGGAACCATGGGCGAGCAACTCTCGGCACAGGACTGGGTCGACCAGGGCCTTAAGGCGCTGGCAAAAAGCGGCTTTACGGCGCTGAAGGCGGAGCCGCTGGCGAAAGCCATGGGGGTGTCGCGCGGCAGCTTCTACTGGCATTTCGCCGATATTTCCGCGTTCCATGCCGCGATCCTTCAAGCCTGGCGCGAGATCGCTGCCGAGCAGATCATTGCCGGCGTCGAGGCTTCCTCAGGCGATGAAAATCCGCTTGGCGTGCTGCTGCGCCGGGTGTTCGGCGAACGGCTGGCGATCGAGAACGCGGTCCGCATCTGGGCCAGCGTCGATCCCGTCGCGCGCGCCGCGGTGCAGGCGATCGACCGCCGCCGGCTGGGTTACATCGAAGGCCTGATGACGAAATCCGGCCTATCCGCCGACACCGCGCGCGCCCGTGCGCAGATTCTCTATTGGGCGTTCCTCGGCTTTGCGCAATCGGACCGGCCGCTGCCGAAAACGCAGCAGGCGGTCATGCTCGATGAGATGCTGCGGATTGCCGACGCGCGATGACAGCGCGTGATGGGATGTGCTAGAGCATGATCCGGAAAAGTGGGAACCGGTTTTCCGAAAAGATCATGCTCCAAATATGACCCCCGCGGCAAAGCCGGAGACATCCACATGAGCGCCACGCCCGAACGCCTCGACGGCACCGTCGACCCAAAGCTGCTGGAGATCCTGGTGTGCCCGATCACCAAGGGGCCGCTGGAGTTCGACGCCTCCAAGCAGGAGCTGATCTCGCGCTCCGCCAAGCTCGCTTATCCGATCCGCGACGGCATCCCGATCATGCTGCCGGAAGAGGCGAGGAAGATCGAGTGAAGTGGGCGAATGGCGAGTAGCGAATAGAGAAACGTCCATTCGCTACTCGCCATTCGCTATTCGCCCTCTCACAACGCCTCGCCCTTCAACAGCCGCGGCACTTCGCCGGATAGCCCCGCGGCCTGGCGGATGAACAGGCTTTTCAGCGGCGGCGCGCGATCGACCAGACCGAGGCCGATGTCGCGCACCGTGCGCAGCAATTGCGACTCGTTCGAGAACAGAAAATTCAGCGAATTGGTTGCAACCCCCATCGCCATGGTGTCGAACCGCCGCCAGCGCTGATAGCGCTCGAGCACGTCGGCGCCACCAAGATCCATACCGAGCCGCGCCGCATCGACCACGACTTCCGCCAATGCCGCGACATCCTTCAGGCCCATATTGAGACCCTGCCCCGCGATCGGGTGAATCACGTGGGCGGCGTCACCGACCAGCGCCAGCCGCTCGGCGATGAACGAACGCGCGACGAAATAACCGAGCGGAAATGCGCGTGGCTTGTCGAGCGGCTTGAGCTCGCCGAGATGCAGGCCAAACCGCTTTTCCAGTTCCTCGTGAAACTTGTCGTCGCTCAAGGCAGTGATGCGCGCGGCCTCGGCGCGGTTCTCGGTCCACACCAGCGACGAGCGTTTTCCGGTCAAGGGCAGGATCGCGAACGGCCCTGCGGGCAGAAAATGCTCCTCGGCGCGGCCGCCATGGTCGCGCTCATGGCCGACGGTGACGACGATGCCGGATTGATCATAGTCCCAGCCATGGGTGGCAATGCCGGCGCGTTCGCGCAGTTTCGAGCGCGCACCGTCGGCGGCGACAAGGAGGCTGGCTTCGATGCGTGTGCCATCGGCGAGCGTCACATCGACGCCGTCGCTGCGCGAGTCGAACGAGGCGACCGCGGTGGCACGCAATTCGACGCCGGCCGCTTCCGTCTGCGCAACCAGCGCGTCGATCAGATGACGGTTTTCGACCATATGCGCGAACGGCTCGCCGGGCTCGACATCGCCGGCGAAGGTCAAGAACACCGGACGGATGGCGTCGTCGAGCTTGGAATCGGTTACCACCATGTCGGTGATGGCTTGCGCCGTCGGCGCCACCTGATCCCAGACGCCCAGCGCCTCAAACAGCCGCCGGCAGGCGGCGACGATCGCGGTCGCGCGCGGATCGCGGCTCGGCCGCGAGGCCAGCGCCGGATCAGCGACGATGACGGGAATATCGGGCCCGAGCCCCTGGCGCAGCGCCAACGCCAGCGCCAGCCCGGCAAAGGCGCCGCCGCAGATGACAATGCTTCGCTGTGCCGGCATGCGTCTTCCTTACTCGGTTACTGCACCAGACTTATGCTTGCTACCTGATATTAGCTGGGTGAAACAGGGCCATGAAACAAGGCCTACCCGTCATTCCGGGGCGACACGCAGTGTCGAACCCGGAATCTCGAGATTCCGGGTTCACGCTGTCGCGTGCCCCGGAATGACCGAATCAAAATGAAAGCGCCGCCATGACCAAAGGCCTGATTGACCTGATCTCGATCCTCGATTTGGAACCGATCGAGGTGAATTTGTTCCGCGGCAACAGCCCGAAGACGCGATGGCAGCGGGTGTTCGGCGGCCAGGTGATCGGACAGGCGATGATGGCGGCCTGCCGCACCGTCGAGGGGCGGCTGCCGCATTCGCTGCATTGCTATTTCATCCTGCCGGGCGATCCGCAGGTACCGATCATCTACCAGGTCGAGCGCCTGCGCGACGGAAGAAGCTATTCGACACGGCGCGTCACCGCGATCCAGCACGGCAACGCGATCTTCTCGATCATGGTCTCGTTCCATGCCGAGGAGGAAACTGCGTTCGATCATCAGGATAAAATGCCTGACGTGCCGCCGCCCGAAAAGCTCACGGCGGAAGAAGTCGCCAAGCAGCCGATGTTCAAGGAGATGCCGGAGTTCATCCGCCGTTACTACGAATCCGATCGTCCGATCGAATTGCGGCCGGTCGAACTCGGCCGCTATTTCGGCGAGAAGATCGACGACGGGCGCATCCATGTCTGGATCCGCACCGCGGCCAAACTGCCTGACGACCCGGCGCTGCACATGTGCGCACTAGCCTATGCCTCGGACTTCTCGCTGCTCGACGCCATCATGGCGCGCTATGGCCGCACGCTGTTCGACCAGCGCATGATGCCGGCCAGCCTCGATCATGCGATGTGGTTTCATCGCCCGTTCCGCGCCGACGAATGGCTGCTTTACGCGCAGGATTCGCCGAGCGCGCAAGGCGGCCGCGGGCTGACCCGGGGCCAGATCTTCAAGCCGGACGGCACATTGGTGGCCTCGGTGGCGCAGGAAGGCTCCGTGCGCCAGCGCCGCAAAACCGAAAACTGAACGCTTCCGCGCCTCACGCCGTCCTGTCGGCCAGCGCGAATTGCGAGGTGTACCAGCCGGTGTACCAGCGCATCACCCACGGGATCGGGATGATGAGGAAGCAGCCGATCACGAACACGATCGTGCGCCAGAGGATTTCGAGGCCAGAGCCGGTGAAGATCACCTCACGCTGGGTGCCGTCGATGTTGCGGCAGTTCCAGCGCATCCATGCGGCGAGCACCCAGGCCCAGCCGATGATGGTGATGGCGGAGACGTACATCAGCACATCAAAGCCGATATAGCCGATCGCGCTGCCGTTGAAGCTGATCGGCAGCTTCTGGCCGTCCGACGAAAGATTGGATGCAATCCACCGCACCACCATCCAGGACAGGTAGGCCTGGACCGGAATCGCGAGGTACTGGAAGTAATAGAGATCGGTGCCGCCGACATAGGTCAGCACCGCCATCGCGATGAAGACCCACCAGATATCGCCGACCTCGCCCTCGAAGGCGAGATTCGGCCGCCCCGGCACGTGGACGCGCGACGCAAACCACCGATAGAACCAAACCGCCACCCAGGGCGCGGGAATTACCAGCAAGAAGCCGATCACGAACACGATGCCGCGTCCGAGAAAACCCCATAGCGGCAGGTCGACCGAAAACGGCCCGCCACCGTAACCGACGCTTCCTCCGCCCGAATAACCGCCGCCACTGCTCATCGGCGGCGGGCCGCCGGCTTGCGGAATCGACGGCGGAGCCGAGCCGCCGGGAACCAGGCCCGGGATTTCGCCGGCCCGCTGCCAGCCCGACATGCCCTCGGACCAGACCAGCGTGTCGGCGCGGACCGTGCCCCTTGTGATCAGGTCGCGGAGCTGGGCTTCCGGAAATGGACCCTGTTGCTGGCCGTTGGATGCGTAAAACCACGATCGGTTCGACATTTTGTTCCCTTATGCCGTGGAGACGGGGAAAGCCGGCTGGCGGCTGGCGAGACAGGCGCATTCTGTCGGAGGATCATATTCCCTGTACAGTGACCGAGCTCACCGGTTACGAATGTTTTCCCCTTAAACCTGCAAGTTTTTTGTGCCATTTGCCCAGAAAGATGCCAGATTTGGGAGAACGGCGAACCGCCCGACGGCCTGCCGAACCTGCAAGCGAACATCCAACATAAATACCTGTGAGAAATGAAGGCCTGACCATGAAACTCGTCGTCGCGATCATCAAACCGTTCAAGCTGGACGAGGTGCGCCAGGCACTCACCGCCATCGGCGTCCACGGCATGACCGTCACCGAGGTCAAGGGTTACGGCCGCCAGAAGGGCCACACCGAAATCTACCGCGGCGCCGAATATGTCGTGAACTTCCTGCCCAAACTGCGCATCGAAATCGCTGTCAGCTCCGACATTGCCGACAAGGCGGTCGAGGTCATCACCTCGCATGCCCGCACCGGCCAGATCGGCGACGGCAAGATTTTTGTCACTCCGATCGATCACGCGCTGCGCATCCGGACCGGCGAGACCGACAGCGACGCGCTGTAAGACTTCGAACTATCTCGATCACTTCAAGGCGCGCCGGCAACGAAGCACGGCGCGCCATTAAAAAAAGCTACAGCCGGGGAAATTCCATGGGGGCACTATCGTATCGTGCAGCGAAGACGGCTGCGCTCAGCATTGTTGCAATCGGCGTTCTTGCGATCGTCGTCGCGACACCGGCCTTCGCCGAGGCCTCGACCATCAATCCCGCCGACACCGCCTGGATGATCGTTGCAACGGCGCTCGTGCTGATGATGACGATCCCGGGGCTGGCGCTGTTCTATTCCGGCATGGTGCGCAAGAAGAACGTGCTGGCGACGATGGCGCAGTCGCTCGCTGCCGTCGCGATCATCTCGATCCTCTGGGTGATGTTCGGCTACTCGCTGGCCTTCGTCGGCGACGGTCCGTGGATCGGTTCGCTCGACCGCTGGTTCCTGGTCGGGATGACGATGGACGGGGTCAATCCGGCGGCAAAGACGATCCCTGAAGCGCTTTTCATGCTTTACCAGATGACGTTTGCGATCATCACGGTGGCGCTGGTGGCGGGCTCGGTGGCCGACCGGATGCGGTTCTCGGCCTATTTGCTGTTCTCGATCGGCTGGTTCACCTTTGTCTATGTGCCGCTGGCGCATTGGGTGTGGGGCGGCGGCTTTCTCGCCACCATGGGCGTGCTTGATTTTGCCGGCGGTCTCGTCGTGCATCTGTCCGCCGGCATCGGCGGCCTCGTTGCGGCGAAGGTGATGGGCCGGCGTCACGGCTATGGCAGCGAGAATCTTTCGCCGTTCGATTTGTCGCTCGCCGTGCTCGGCACCGGATTATTGTGGGTCGGCTGGTTCGGCTTCAATGGCGGATCGGCGCTTGCGGCGAATTCGCGTGCCGTGATGGCGATCACCGCAACCCATCTGGCGGCCTGCGCCGGCGCGCTGACCTGGGGCGCGATCGAATGGGCGACGCGGCGCAAGCCCTCGGTGCTCGGCATGATTTCGGGCGCGGTCGCAGGCCTCGGCACGATCACGCCGGCCTCCGGCTTCGTCGCGCCCTGGCACGGCATCATCATCGGCATCGGCGCCGGCCTGGTGTGCTTCTGGGCCTGCACCTGGCTCAAGCATCGTTTTGACTATGACGATTCGCTCGACGTGTTCGGCGTGCACGGTATCGGCGGCATGACCGGCACGCTGCTGGCCGGCGTGTTCGCCGTCAGCGCCATCGGCGGCACATCGGGCCTGATCGAGAATCACCCGCAACAGGTCCTGATCCAGCTCTACGGCATCGCCACCGTCCTGGTCTGGTCGGGCGGCGTCACCTATGTGCTGCTCAAGCTGGTCAGCGCCTTCGTGCCGCTCCGGGTGTCGCTGCAGCAGGAGCTGGAAGGCCTCGACATTTCGCAGCATGGCGAAGCGCTGCAATAACGCAGCTACCTGGATACCGTCACCCTGCCCGAGCGCTGGGCAGGATTATGTCCGGAGTCTGGCGTGCCCAAGATTTGATCAGGCCTGCCCACGCCTTGAGCGCGACGGAATAGCGCAGGTCGGGTTCCCTCCCGCCAAGGTCGAAAAGGCCCGGATTCATAAACCGTTAGGGAATTCCGCCGATCTGGCACGGCATTTGATTCTACAGGGCAAGGCTGTGCCCGCGTAGTGAACTTCTCCGCGTGGCGACACTCAGTCGAGAACGCCCGGTCTGTCTGACCGGGCCCAAGCGGGGAACAAGACCCATGAAAATTGTTATGGCGATCATCAAGCCATTCAAGCTCGAAGAAGTCCGGGATGCCCTGACCGCCATCGGCGTTCACGGTCTCACGGTGACGGAAGTCAAAGGATACGGTCGGCAGAAGGGCCATACGGAAATCTATCGCGGCGCCGAATATGCCGTGAGCTTCCTGCCCAAGATCAAGATTGAGGTCGCCGTGGCCTCGGATCAGGTCGACAAGACCATCGACGCCATCACCTCGGCGGCAAAAACCGGACAGATCGGCGACGGCAAGATCTTCGTCATCGGCCTCGACCATGCGGTCCGTATCCGCACGGGTGAGGCGGATGCCGCGGCCCTCTGATTTCGCGCTCAACCTTACCACTCAGGAGTACAACAAATGACGTTCAAACGTCCCTATAGCGCGGGATTGGCAGCGCTTGCCGTCGGCATGTTCGCCGCGACCGCTGCCTACGCAGAGCCAACCGTCAACAAGGGCGACAACGCCTGGATGCTGACCTCGACGGTGCTGGTGCTGTTGATGACCATCCCGGGCCTCGCGCTGTTCTATGGCGGCCTGGTCCGCTCCAAGAACATGCTCTCGGTCTTGATGCAGGTGTTCTACACCGTCTGCATGGTCACCCTGCTCTGGGCCCTCTACGGCTACAGCCTCGCCTTCACCGGCGGATCGGATTTCATCGGCGGCTTCTCGAAAGCCTTCCTGATGGGCGTGACCACGGATTCGAAAGCGGCGACGTTCAGCGTCGACGCCAACATCTCCGAACTGGTCTATATGTGCTTCCAGATGACGTTCGCGGCGATCACGCCCGCCCTCATCGTCGGCGCCTTCGCCGAACGCATGAAGTTCGCGGCAATCGCGCTCTTCGTTCCGCTCTGGGTGACGCTGATCTATTTCCCGATCGCACACATGGTTTGGTACTGGGCCGGACCGGACGCGATTCAGGATGCCGCCAAGGCACTTGCGGCTGCGGCTGACGCGGCGGCAAAGACGGCAGCGCAGACCAAGCTCGACGAAGTCAATGCCGACGCTGGCTGGATCTTCAAGAAGGGTGCGATCGACTTCGCCGGCGGCACCGTGGTGCACATCAACGCCGGTATCGCCGGTCTGGTCGGTGCATTGCTGATCGGCAAGCGCGTCGGCTACGGCAAGGAGCTGATGGCGCCGCACTCGCTGACCATGACCATGATCGGCGCGTCGCTGCTCTGGGTCGGCTGGTTCGGCTTCAATGCCGGGTCGAATCTCGAAGCCAATGGTGGTGCTGCGCTCGCCATGACCAACTCCTTCGTGGCTACGGCTGCGGCGGCGATGGCCTGGATGTTCGCGGAATGGATCGTCAAGGGTCACCCCTCGGTACTCGGCGCGTTGTCGGGTGCGGTGGCGGGTCTCGTGGCGGTGACGCCTGCGGCCGGTTACGCCGGTCCGATGGGCGCCATCGTGCTCGGTCTCGTGGTCGGTGTCGTCTGCCTGTTCTTCTGCACCGTGGTGAAGAATGCGCTTGGCTATGACGACTCGCTCGATGTGTTCGGCGTCCACTGCGTCGGCGGCATCATCGGCGCGATCGGCACCGGCATCCTGGTCAACCCGGCCCTCGGCGGCGCCGGCATCATCGACTACAGCGCGATCCCCCCGAAGGTCGCCGACTACGACTTCGCGGCACAGATGATCTCGCAGTGCTGGGGCGTCGCCACCACGCTGGTGTGGTCGGGCATCGGTTCCGCGATCCTCTACAAGGTCGTCGATGTCATCGTCGGCCTGCGCGTCAACGTCGAGACCGAACGTGAGGGCCTCGACGTCACCGAGCACACGGAGCGCGCTTACAACATGTGAGTTCTCCCGGGACGCGGTCCACCAGGTCCGCGTCCACAACTCCGGTTTGGGCACATACCCGGCAATGCCCCGACCGTTGAGGGGCTCCAGCGCAAGTTGGAGCCCCTTTCTTTTTGGTTTTTGGCGGATCGGAGACCGCAATTTTCGGTTGAACCCGGGTAGACGCCGGATTTTGGAAATGTCATCAAACGTTCTCCATCGAGGGCCGGTGATGACGCAGACCATCGCTCATTTCGTTTTCACGCTTTCCGGCGCAGGCAACCTCGTGCAGGCCTTGAGGAAGGCCGGCCGATACGATCAGGTCGTCGCGACCTGGCACCACCTGAACGTTGGACCACTCGATCCGTCTGACCCCGTCGCGCGTGCGAAGTGGCTCGAAAAGGAAATCGGGCGGGTCGAACCCGAAGACACCGCGCCGTCGGAGCGCGCTTGGAACGAGACGCGCTTTCCCGGCCATCGCAAGGTCGCGTGGCTCACTCGGCGCTCGGCAATGGAATACGCTGGCTTTCTCGACTGGTCGTGGCATCGAAAGGATGCCCCATTCGACGTGGTTGACCTAAGCGGGGTAATGATTTCTCCCTCGTTGGAACTCGGCCCACCGCGAGAGTCATTCCTCGCCGTCAGTCTTAATTATCTTCATCCTGCAAATATCGGCCACAACCAGCTTTGGGATTTGGCCAAACCTCTGTCGCCAAACGAACGGCTCGGGTACCACCAAACGTGGGAACAGCTTATTGCGGAAAATGCACCGCTACGCGTAATTGAAAATGGCAGGCTCGTATCAGCACCCATTACTTTCTTCGATTCGCTGCTGATGGACTGGACTACTGACGGTTGGCAAACGGTCACGCGCATCATTGGCAACGTAATGGCTTCGGATTCGATGAGGGCCTTTCGGAAACCGATTTCGAGTGGTTAAAATGGCGCATGATCGCGTTGATCGCGCGCGGCGATCTTGAAATCCAGGAAAAGCGCAGCCCCGAAGAAATGCATCTCGCTCAAGTAAGGCTGGCGCGGACGCAACAATCTATGATGACAACAGAAGGGATGACGTCATGAAACT
Organism: uncultured Alphaproteobacteria bacterium; assembly: GCA_963802535.1. Taxonomy (GTDB): domain Bacteria; phylum Pseudomonadota; class Alphaproteobacteria; order Rhizobiales; family Xanthobacteraceae; genus Bradyrhizobium. The sequence goes on from CAWDJI010000011.1 coordinate 344,160, forward strand.
CGAAGGCGGATGCTATTGCGGCGCAGTGCGCTATGAGGCCGTGGGCGAGCCGATGATGCAGGCGCAATGCCATTGCCGCGAATGCCAGTATCTCACGGGTGGTTCGCCGAACATGTTCGTGGCGATGGCGCCCGACGGCTTCAAATACACCAAGGGCGCGCCGAAACAGTTTGCGCGCAAGGATCTTGAGAAACCGGTGACGCGCGAATTTTGCGCGGAATGCGGCACCCATGTGGTGACGCGGCCTCAGCGGCCGATCGTGGTGATCAAGGTCGGCACCCTCGACAACCCCGCGCAGATCAAGCCGCAAGTCGCGATCTACACCGTCGACAAGCAGCCGTTCCACCACATTCCCGAGGGCATGCCGAGTTTCGAGCGGCTGCCGCAGCGGTAGTCGTTGTTCGTCATTGCGAGCGTAGCGAAGCAATCCATTCTTGCTTTCAGTGCGCGCCGTCAGATGGATTGCTTCGCTGCGCTCGCAATGACGGAGCAAATATTCGGTCGGCATCGCCGCCACCGGGTATGACAGCGGTGGCTGGGCGGCATTTCGTCCGCCAAACCCGATCAAAATCCACGCTGGCGCCGATGGTTAATCGCGTCTTAACCTCGCCGTATCTATGGTGGTTTGATCGGTCTGGGGGACCGGTCCGCTGCCCTTCGCAAATCCCCCGACCGCTATTGAAAGTGCTGGCGTTTCAGACATGGCAATGACCGCCTCTTCCGGCGTGGCGCAGGGCGCCGGCAGTCCCCCTGCCGGGCAGGCTGAGCGTTCGCCGTTTTTGCGTACAACCGAGCTCCTGGCCCCCTATCAACCAGCTAAGCCATTGATTAATCTATCAGTTGGCGAACCGCAGCACGCGGTCCCTGACTTTGTCGGCCCGGTTCTGGCCAGACATATCGCCGATTTTGGCCGCTACCCGGCCAACAAGGGCATCGAGCCGTTCCGCAAAGCGGCGGCGAACTGGCTGTCGACGCGGTTCGACCTGCCGCGGCCGGTCGATCCCGAAAGCGAAATTCTGGTGCTGAACGGCAGCCGCGAGGGACTGTTCCTGGGGGCGATCGCCGCCGCCCGCTATGTCGGCCCCCGCAAGGGCAAGCCTGCGTTTCTGATCCCCAATCCGTTCTATCCGGCCTATGCCGCCGGCACGCGGACGGCGGGTTGCGAAGCGGTCTATCTGCCGACCACGCGCGCCAACGGATTCTTGCCGGACCTCGACGCGCTCGACGAGGCGACGCTGGCGCGGACGGTGGCAATCTTCCTCGCCTCGCCAGCCAATCCGCAAGGCTCGGTCGCAACGCGCGACTACTACACCAGGCTGAAGCAGCTCGCCGACCGTTACGGCTTCATGATCCTGAGCGACGAGTGCTATTCGGAAATCTACACCAGGCAAGCGCCGGGCAGCGCGCTGGAATGCGCCGGGCCCGACTTCACCAACGTGGTCGCGTTCCAGTCGCTGTCGAAGCGCTCGAACCTGCCGGGCATGCGCGTCGGCTTCGCCGTCGGCGACAAGAAATTCCTCGCCGCCTTTCTCGAGCTGCGCAATATCGCAGCTCCGCAGGTACCGGCGGCGCTGCAGCATGTTGCGGTCGCGGCCTACGGCGATGAGGCCCATGTCGAGGAAAACCGAAGGCTCTACCGCATCAAGTTCGACCTCGCCGACCAGATCCTCGGCAACCGCTACGGCTATGTCCGTCCCGCCGGCGGCTTCTGCGTCTGGCTCGACGTGTCGGATCGCGGCGGCGATGAAGCCGCCTGCGTCAGGCTCTATCGCGACGCCGGCGTGCGCGTGATTCCAGGAAGCTATTTGTCGCGGCCGCAGGCCGACGGCAGCAATCCCGGCGCCGGCTATATCCGCCTGGCGCTGGTATCGGACAGTGAATCAACGGCCGAGGCGTTGCACCGGCTGGTCGAAACTTTGGATTAATCGCAGGGCCCCATGAGCATGCCAGCGATCGAACGTGTCATTCCCCTGGTCGGCCATCTGCCGGCCTCGATCCGCGATGCGCTGGCGCGGCGCCTGCGCGAACTCGCTGGCCTCAGCCTGATCGCAGTGTCGGGCGTGGCCTCGGCCGCGCTGATGACGTGGTCGGTGCAGGATCCCAGTCTGAGCCACGCGACCTCGCGCGCGATCCGCAACATCCTCGGCTATCCCGGCGCCATCGGCGCCGATCTGTTGATGCAGATCCTGGGTCTCGGCGCGATCATGCTGATTCTTCCCGTCGCGGTATGGGGCTGGCGCATGCTGACCCATCGCACCTTCGACCGCGAAGCCTTGCGCCTTGCCTGCTGGATCCTCTGCACCGTGATCGCGGCAGGCTTTGCCAGCTGCTGGCCGCATGGCGGTTCGTGGCCGCTGCCGACCGGACTTGGCGGCGTGGTCGGCGACGCGCTGGTGCGCGCACCGGCGGTGGTGTTCGGCCCGGCCGGGTTCATCTATCGCCTCGTGCTCGGCGTGATTCTCTTCGTGGCAATGTGCGCGGCGTTTCTGTTCGCCAGCGGCTGGGGTTCGCGCCCGCGCGACGACGAAGAGCTGACGCCGATCGAGGACGACGACACGCCGTTCGAGGAAGAGCGCGATCGCAGCTCGGTCTCGCTCGGATGGGTGTTTCACGCCATCATGAGTGCGAAGGCACGGCTCGGCTGGCTGATGTCAACGGCCTACCGTTCGCTGGTCGCAAGCGCGCCGCAACCGCGCACGCTCTCGTTCGAACGGCAGGAGCCCAGTCTCAGCGGCCGTGCGGCGCCACCGATTGCGCCCGAAGCCCACGAAGGTTACGAGGACGAGCCAGAAGAAGACGAGGAAGAGGAAGCTCCCGTCGCCCGCGCACCGCGCAAGAAGGCGGCGCCGAAGCCTCCATCGCGAAAGTCCTCCGACAAGTTCGAATTGCCATCGGTCTCGGTGTTGACCGCGCCGAAGGCTTCCGACCGCCAGCCGCTGAGCAAGAGCGAACTCGAGGCCAATTCGCGCGCACTGGAAGGCGTGCTCGGCGATTTCGGCGTTCGCGGCGAAATCGTCAAGGCAAATCCGGGCCCGGTGGTGACGCTGTACGAACTCGAGCCGGCGCCCGGCATCAAATCCTCCCGCGTCATCGGCCTCTCCGACGACATCGCCCGTTCGATGAGCGCGCTGTCGGCCCGCGTCGCCGTCGTCGCCGGCCGCAACGCGATCGGCATCGAACTGCCGAACGCGCATCGCGAAAAGGTTTACTTGCGCGAACTGCTGTCGGTGAAGGACGAGTCTCACGCCAAACTGCCGCTCTGCCTCGGCAAGAATATCGGCGGCGAATCCATCATCATCGACCTTGCGCGCACGCCGCATATGCTGATCGCCGGCACCACCGGTTCCGGTAAATCGGTCGCGATCAACACCATGATCCTCAGCCTGGTCTATCGGCTGAGGCCCGACCAGTGCCGTCTGATCATGGTCGATCCCAAAAATGCTCGAACTCTCCGTCTATGACGGCATCCCGCATTTGCTGACCCCCGTCGTGACCGACCCGAAGAAGGCGGTGGTCGCGCTGAAATGGGCGGTGCGCGAGATGGAAGAGCGCTACAAGAAGATGTCCAAGCTCGGTGTCCGCAACATCGACGGCTACAACCAGCGCCTGCTCGAAGCCAGGGGCAAGGGCGAGGAACTGACGCGCACCGTGCACACCGGTTTCGACAAGGAAACCGGCAAGGCGATCTACGAGGACGAAAAGCTCGACCTCGATCCGCTGCCCTACATCGTCATCATCGTCGACGAAATGGCCGACCTGATGATGGTCGCCGGCAAGGATATCGAAGGCGCGGTGCAGCGGCTGGCGCAGATGGCGCGCGCCGCGGGCCTGCACGTGATCCTCGCCACCCAGCGCCCGTCGGTCGACGTCATCACCGGCACCATCAAGGCGAATTTTCCGACCCGCATCTCGTTCCAGGTCACCTCGAAGATCGACAGCCGCACCATCCTCGGTGAGATGGGCGCCGAGCAGCTGCTCGGACAGGGAGACATGCTCTATATGGCGGGCGGCGGCCGCATCAGCCGCGTGCACGGACCTTTCGTCTCCGACGAGGAAGTCGAAAAGGTCGTGCGCCATCTCAAGACGCAGGGCCAGCCGGAATATCTGGAAGCGGTTACCGCGGAAGAGCCGACCGACGAGGACGGCGCGGTGTTCGATTCGACCGGTATGGGCGAAGGCGGCGGTGGCGCCGGCGATCTGTTCTCGCAGGCAGTTGCGATCGTCAAGCGCGACCGCAAGGCCTCGACGTCGTATATTCAACGCCGGCTGCAAATCGGCTACAACCGCGCCGCATCACTGATGGAGCGCATGGAACTCGAAGGCATCGTCGGCCAGGCCAATCATGCCGGCAAACGCGAAATTCTGGTTGAGGAAGAAGAGGGCGGCTTCTAAACCCGCCGTGGCATTGAAGCTGGCGTCGAGTTTTCACGGAAAAACGATATCTCCTTTGGTCGAAAGCGCGATAAAATGGCCCGCAGCGACGCGTCGAATAGAGATCCGAAATAACTGATGACACACCACTCCACCCATCGCGGCATCCGTTACGGACTGGCGCTCCTGATCGCGACGTCGGTTGCCTCCGCCACGACTCCCGGTTTTTCGCAGAACGTGCCTATTCCGAAGCCTGCGCCAAAAGGCCGCGACGGCGTGCAGATGAGCGCGCAGGACTCGCAGAAGGGCGCGAACCGCGGAACGCAGACGCCGCCAAATCCGGTCATTCCCGATCCGAACCGCAACGTGCCCGCCAATATCTTTGCGAGCTTCGACGCCAACCAGAAGGCGCAGGCGGCCCGGGTGAGCACCTATTTGTCGTCGCTGCAAACGCTGGTCGGGAATTTCGTCCAGGTCGCCTCCGATGGCAGCAAGACCAAGGGCGATTTCTACATCCAGAAGCCGGGCAAGCTGCGTTTCGAATATGACGCGCCGAGCCAGATCGCTGTTGTCGCCGACGGATCGTCGCTGGCGGTGCGCGATACCAAGCTGGCGACCCAGGACGTCTATCCGCTGTCGCAAACGCCGCTGCGCTTCCTGCTGTCGGACCGCATCGATCTGTTGAAGGACACCAACGTCGTGAGCATCACCTCCGATGATGTCTTCATCAGCGTCACGATCGAGGAGAAGAACGTGGTGATCGGTACCTCCAGGATGATGCTGATGATCGGCACCAAGGACGGCCAGCTCAAGCAATGGACCGTGACCGACCCGCAGGGTTTCGACACCACGGTCGCGGTCTATAATCTCGATACGTCCAAGAAGGTCGATCCCGGCCTGTTCAAGATCGATTTCACCAATTATTCGACGCCGCCCGGCTAGTCTCCGACCTCATCCTGAGGAGCGCGCCCTTGCGCGCGTCTCGAAGGATTGCCACACACTCACTCATCCTTCGAGACGCGGCCAAGTGGCCGCTCCTCAGGATGAGGACCCATCATCCGCATGCGTTTTTCCCTGACAACGTGGAATATCAATTCGGTGCGCCTGCGCATCGATATCGTCGCCAAATTCCTCAAATCGGCGCGGCCGGATGTGCTGTGCCTGCAGGAAACCAAATGCATCGACGACGCCTTTCCGCTGAAGCGGTTCAAGCGCCTCGGCTATGAGCACGTCGCGCTGAACGGGCAGAAGGGCTATCACGGCGTCGCCATCGTCTCGAAACTGCCGTTCGAGACCAAGGACATCCGCACCTTCTGCGACAAGGTCGATTCGCGGCACATCTCGGTGGCGTTCGGCGAAAAGGCGCAGCTCGCAAAGCCGCTGGTCGTCCATAATTTCTACGTCCCGGCCGGCGGCGACATTCCCGATCCCGCGCTCAATCCGAAATTCGACCACAAGCTGAAATTCCTCGACGAGATGAAAGCCTGCGAGCCCTTGCATCCGCGCGGCGACGACCGGCATATCTTGGTCGGCGACCTAAACGTCGCGCCGCATGAGAACGACGTCTGGTCGCACAAGCAATTGTTGAAAGTCGTCTCGCATACCCCGATCGAATGCGAGAAGCTGTTGGCGGCGCAGGCGCATGGCGAATGGGTCGATGTCGCGCGGATGCGCATTCCGCTGTCGGAGAAGGTCTACACCTGGTGGAGCTACCGTGCCGCCGACTGGACCGTCGGCGATCGCGGCCGCAGGCTCGACCACATCTGGGTTTCGCGCACGCTGAAAGACGGCATCACCGATTTTCGCATCACGCGCGATGCCCGCGGCTGGGAACGGCCGTCGGACCATGTGCCGGTTACGGTGACGCTGGACGTCTAATTTCGCAAAATTATTTTTTGACGCGTTTTCTTCACGCAAACCGGTATCCACTTCGCTCGAAAACGCTCTTATATGCTGAGCTTGGCGCCGGCCATCAGGATGTCGCTGGCGAGCTGGCTGGTGCGGCTGGCGAGTTCGTCGCGCAGCCTTCGCGCCGCCGCCGGGTCGCTTTCGAGCACGCGCTGAAACAGGCTGCGCGCCACCCGGATCACGGTGGAATTATCGATCGCAACCGCGCTCGACGGCCGCTTCATCGCCACGATCAGCGCCAGTTCGCCGATCAGGGCGCCAGGGCCTGCGATGATCTCGGCGCCGCCATCCTCGATCCGGAAGGCGCCGCGCTGCACGATATAGCCGGCGTCCGCCTCGTCACCGGCGTTGAAAAGCTGATCGCCACGGGCGAATTCGCGGCTCTCCGAGCCGATCGCCAGCATGCGCAGCGCGGTCGTCCCCAACAGGCGCAGTGTCGGGACGCGATCGAGCAGGGCTACATCATCTTCGATCGACATACGGGACCGGTGACCGGGATGCGTGAAATATACGATTCGTCACTGCGAATCGTATCACGGCACCAGCTTGTAGCCACCGGCTTCGGTGACCAGGATCTCCGGATTGGCGGCATCCTTCTCAATCTTCTGCCGCAGCCGGTAGATGTGGGTTTCCAGGGTATGGGTGGTGACCCCCGAATTATAGCCCCAGACTTCCTGGAGCAGGGTCTCGCGCGACACCGGCAGCTGGCCGGCCCGGTACAGGAAGCGCAGGATCGCGGTTTCCTTCTCGGTCAGCCGCACCTTTCGGGCATTGGCCCCGGTCAGCATCTTGGAGCCGGGACGGAACGAGTAGGGACCAACGGAAAATACCGCGTCCTCGCTGGCCTCGTGCTGGCGCAGCTGAGCCCGGATCCGCGCCAGCAGCACCGCAAACCGGAACGGTTTTGCCACATAGTCGTTGGCGCCGGATTCGAGCCCCAAAATGGTGTCCGAATCGGTGTCGTGGCCGGTCAGCATGATGATCGGGGCCTTGAAGCCGCCCTTGCGGAGCGACCGCACGACTTCGCGGCCGTCAGTATCGGGGAGCCCGACATCCATCAGCACGAGATCCGGGGAATTGGCCTTGGCGGCGCTGGCGCCCTTGGCGCCGGTATCGACCGCCGAGGCTTCGAACTCCTCATGCAGCGATAATTGCTCGACCAGCGTATCGCGCAGATCGGTATCGTCATCCACGATCAGGATCTTGCGGGCATTGGCCATAGGTACGATCCTCTTGAGGCAGGCGGCCGACACAAAAGGAAGCGTCTCAAGCCGGGTCTTGGTCGACGACGGGCCGGGTTTGCAGGCAGACTGGGCACGCAAACTGGCTCATCAGGTACTGATTCGCATTCAGGTAGTAAATTGTTACAGTTTCACAAGACGAACCGCAGTCTACCCCATAATCGAGGGGCATTTGGATGAATGTCCTGTAATGGCGTGAGATAGGGCAATTGCGGCCGGGGAGGCAAGCCGGGTTTTCGGCGATTTGGCATGGGAATCACCAATTTTTCAATCACTTATGAGACAGGCATGCGTGATCGGCCGCTCTCGGCGATAAGGGTTCACCGCGCCGCTGGCGACCCCCGCCGGGGCCGACTGACGGCGGATGGCTGGACGGTACCGGTGGCACTTGGTCGCGGCGGCATCCTGGCCAACAAGCGCGAGGGCGATGGCGGCACCCCCCGGGGGATTTTCTTTCCACTGCAATTATGGTGGCGCGCCGACCGGCACGCCCGGCCGCAGACCTTTTTGCCGGCCCGGCCGATCAGGCCCGAGGACGCCTGGTGCGAGGACCCGGACGACCGCCGTTACAACCAGCCGATACGATTGGCCGAGGGACAGCTTGGCGACAGGTTGATGCGCGAGGATCACCTCTACGACTTCATCGTCGAGATCGATCACAACAGCGCCCCCCGTGTCGCCGGGCGTGGCAGCGCCGTGTTCCTGCATTTGGCGCGCGCGAATTTTTCCGCGAGTGCCGGCTGCGTTACGATGACTAAATCTGCGATGTTGCGACTGGTGCGGCGGATGGGGCCGCAAACCAGAATTATTATTGGATAAACTTCATTTCAGGACTCGGAGATTATGCTCGACAGAAACCAGATCGCGTCTGCCTCGCAGACGCTACACGACCATTGGCGCGCCGGCACCAAGCTTGACGCACTCGACGACTGGTGCCGTCCGTCGGACCGCACCGAAGGCTATGCAATCCAGGCAGCCATCGAGCGATATTCGAGCACGCATTTGTTCGGCTGGAAGATCGCGGCCACCAGCGAAGCCGGCCAGAAACACATCAATGTCGAGGGTCCGATGGCCGGACGCATCCTGGCCGAGACCGTGCTTCCCGACGGCGGAACGGCGTCGATGGCCGGCAACGAGATGCGCGTCGCCGAGCCTGAATTTGCGTTTCGCATGCGCACCGATTTGCCGGCGCGATCGACACCCTACACCGTGAGCCAGGTGCTCGACGCCGTCGACACGCTGCACCCGGCGATCGAGATTCCGGATTCGCGGTTCGCCAATTTCGTCGGTGCTGGTGCTGCGCAACTCATCGCCGACAATGCCTGCGCGCATTTGTTCGTGCTGGGTCCGGCCACGACCGCGGACTGGCGCGCACTCGATCTGGTCGAGGAGCGGCCCGTAACCACGATGCGCGGCCAGCAGTTCATCGGCCATGGCAAGAACGTGCTCGGCGATCCCCGGCTGGCGCTGACCTGGCTCGCCAATGAACTGCGCCAGCTCGGCGCGACCTTGAAAGCCGGCCGGGTCGTCACCACAGGCACCTGCCATCCGCCGCTGCCGATCCAGGCCGGCGACTTTTGCGCGGTCGATTTCGGTGTACTCGGAAAAGTATCGGTGGGATTCGCTTAGACTTTCCCCACGTCATTGCGAGGAGCGTCAGCGACGAAGCAATCCATTCCGCGGCTTGCCGAACTATGGATTGCTTCGCTTCGCTCGCAATGACGAAAGGACAGGTCGCACAGATTACCTATGCCCGAAAATCGCCGAACCGACGCGAACATGCGTGGCGCCGAACTGGATCGCGGTGGCAAAATCGGCGCTCATGCCCATCGACAGGTTTTTCAGCCCGTTGCGCGCGGCAATTTTTGCGGTCAGCGCAAAATGCGGCGCCGGCGCTTCGTTGACCGGCGGGATGCACATCAGGCCGGAAATCACGAGACCATATTTCTCCCGGCAGGCCGCAATGAAGGCGTCGGCATCACCGGGCGCGACGCCGGCCTTCTGCGGCTCCTCACCGGTGTTGAGCTGGACGAACAATTCCAGCTGTTTTTTTTGCGAATTGATTTCCTTGGCTAACGCTTCGCAAATGCTCGGGCGATCGACCGAATGAATGGCATCGAACAGCGCCACCGCCTCCTTGGCCTTGTTGGATTGCAGCGGCCCGATCAAATGCAGCACGATCCCCTGATGAGCCGTCATCAACTCCGGCCATTTCGCCTTGGCTTCCTGCACGCGATTTTCGCCGAACAGGCGCTGTCCGGCGTCGATAATGGGCGAAATCGCCGATGCGTCGAAGGTCTTCGACACCGCGATCAATTTCACCGTCGCAGGATCGCGGCGCGCTTCCTTGGCGGCGCGTGCAATTTCCTGCTCCACCGCGACAAGGCCGCTTGGTGAAGACTTCGTTAGCGAAGGGGTCGTCTCTGATGTCATGTTGGCTCGGTCAACAAATTTACGGGATTTCCTCGAATTTTACCAAGTTCGGGAAAGGCTTTTTGAACCCTTCGCTTTACCTTGCCGCGCGGGGCAGGGGACGAAGATGTCTGGCGTTACATTCAACCGCAATAGAGTGAAACTCAAGAAGCTTCTGGGCATCCGCGCGCGGCTGGCGTTGCTGGCGGTGATGCTGGTGGCGCCCTTGATGCTGGAGCGCGCGCGCTGGCTCGAGGACAACCGCGCCAAACAGATCGCCGCGGCCTCCGAGGAATTCGTCAACCTCACCCAGCATTCGGCCGATACCCAGCGCGAAGTGGTTTCCTCGGTCGAGACCATGCTGAAATCGGCCGCCTATATCCGCGCCTCCGGCGGCATCGCGCGCAGTTGCGAAATCCTGCGCGCCAGCCTGCCGACCAATTTGCCCTGGATCCGCAGCATCATGATCGTCTCCAGGGACGGGCTGGTGCAGTGCTCGACCCTCAACATGCAGGTCGGGCTCAATATCGCCGACCGCGAATATTTCAAGAAGGCGCAGGAGAGCCGCGGCTTCGTCTTCAGCGACTATCTGTTCGGCAAGACCAACGGCAAGCCGATGATGATGGCGGCCTATCCGGTGTCGGCCATCAACCCGGACGAAGACGCCGTCGTCGTCGCCGGCATTAACATCGACTGGCTGTCGAAGATCATGACCAATCTCGGCGGGCGGCCGGGAATTTCGTCGCTGCTGGTCGACAGCACCGGCGTCGTGATCGCCGCACCCGCCGACCAGACCAGCATGATCGGCCGGCCGCTGGATGCGGTGCCGCTGATGGCGGCGGTCGCGGAAAAGGCGTTGAGTTCCAATGCGCCGAGCGGTTCGCTTTCCTTCACCGCGTCCGACGGCTCGAACCGGGCTTTAAGTTTCGCACGCATCTCCGGCACGCAATCGCGCCTGATCGTCTCTATCGACGAGGCCAGGGTGACGGCGGCGATCAACCGCGAGATCCGCACCGCCTATCTGCAAATGGGATTCGTCTGCCTGTTCGTGTTGCTGGGCGCGCTGGTCGGGGCCGAGAAGCTGATCATCAATCCGATCGAGGTGATGACCGGCATGGCAAGGCGGTTCGGCGAGGGCGACTGGTCGGCCCGGGTCACGCGCAGCAAACTGCCTGCCGAATTCATACCGCTGGCGCGCGCCTTCAATGCCATGGCCGCCCAACTCAGCCAGCGCGAGCGCGAACTCGTCGCCACCAACGACCGCCTCACCGTGATGGCCTCGATCGACATGCTGTCGGGGCTGGCCAACCGCCGCGGTTTCCAGAGTCGCCTGGATTTCGAGTGGATGAAGGCGCAGCAATATGACAGCGAATTGTCGCTGCTGATGATCGATGTCGATCACTTCAAGCTCTACAACGACACCTATGGCCATCCCGAGGGCGACGCCTGCCTGACCCGGCTCGGCGAAACCCTGGCCGGCATCGCCGCCGGCACCATGGGTTTTGCCGGCCGCTATGGCGGCGAGGAATTCTGCCTGCTGCTGCCGAACACGGACGCGCTAAAGGCGCTGGCAATCGGCGAGACGGTCCGCGCCGCGGTGCAGGCGCTTGCGATGCCTCACGCCACCTCCAGCCATCAGACAGTCACCGTGAGCATCGGCGTCGCCGCCACGCTGCCGAACGACACCCAGCGCCCGGGCGACCTGATCGAAGCCGCGGACGCCGCCCTCTACGCCGCCAAACACCGCGGCCGCAATGCCGTGGTCGAGCATGGATTCGTGCGATTGATCGACGAAGCCGGGATGGCGCTGGCGGGTTAGGCTGTTGCCTGCGCGCCCTCGAGCTCAGTCTCGGTGACCACCCGGTTGCGCCCCATCTTCTTGGCCAGATAGAGCGCCTGGTCGCAGCGGTCGATCAGATCGGCCATGGATTCGCCGCCCTGGAATTGCGCCACGCCGATCGAGACGGTGATCCCGGGCAACGCTTCGCCGGTTGAACGGCGCGTCATCTTGCATTCCGCAATCGAGCGGCGGATGCGTTCGGCGATGGCAGCGCAGGCCGCCAGATCCGCGCTCGGCATCACGACGATCAATTCCTCGCCGCCATAGCGCGACGGCAGATCGATCTCCCGCACCTGCTCGCGCAACACCTTCGCCATCAGGCGCAGCACCTGGTCGCCGACGCCGTGGCCGAACTCGTCGTTGAAGCGCTTGAAGTGATCGATATCGATCAGCAGGGCCGAAACGGCGTCGCCCTGTTCCATTGCCGCGATCTGGGCGGTGCGGAAGAATTCCTCCAGCGCCCGGCGGTTCGGCAGGCCGGTCAGCGTGTCGGTCTTGGCCCGTTCTTCCGACTTGATCAGGGAATCCCGGATCGTATCCAGCTCGCGCGATTGCTCCATAAAACCGACTTCAAGCTTCGTCGCGCGCGTCGCCGCTTTGGCGAGTTCGCTCATCAGGCTCTCGATCAGCAGTTTGGGATCGACACCGGCTTCGCTGCGCTCGGAGACGTCGTTGATGGCGGCCATCTGCGTGCGATTGTCGGCAATCGCGGTGTTCAGGAACTGCTTGGCCGACGACATCACCGAATGCAGTTGCTGGGAGACATCATAGGCCACCGCCTCCTCGGCGGCTTTCGACCCGACATAGCTCTCATAGAGCTCGCGGTTGGTTTGGGCGTCGAATTTCCGCTTGTTACCGATCAGAATATCGATCGCCCGCTTCAGCACGGGTGGCGTACCCAGTGTGTACTTGAACCAGACATTGAAATTGTTCGGCGTCGGCGGCACGCGCTGCTCGGCCATCGACCGCACGGCCTTTTCGGCGACCGACGTCGCGTACTCAAAATCCAGATCGTCGTAATTTGCGGTCACGGGATTGGTGGTTTCCTGCGGCTGATTTGATGCTGTTTTGGTAGGCAATATGCCATGAATTGGTTAACGCACCTCAATCGCACCCCCTCAAGGCTTGACATGCGCGCTTCAGCGGACGCCGCAGACAGGCTCCAACCCGTTGACCCCGCAGTCGATTTTATGGCCTAGTCCGCCGTCCATTGGACCGGGTCCCGAACCCACAAAAAGCCCTGCGATTTCCATGACCTCCGAACGCTATAACGCCCGAGATTCCGAGCCGCGCTGGCAACGCCAGTGGGACCAGAAGGCGATATTCGCCTCCAAAAACGACGATCCCCGGCCGAAATATTACGTGCTCGAAATGTTCCCCTACCCGTCCGGGCGCATCCATATCGGGCATGTCCGCAACTACACGCTGGGCGACGTGCTGGCGCGGTTCATGCGCGCCAAGGGCTTTAACGTGCTGCACCCGATGGGCTGGGATGCGTTCGGGCTGCCGGCCGAGAACGCCGCGATCGAGCGCAAGGTGGCGCCGAAGGCCTGGACCTACGACAACATCGCCGCGATGAAGAAACAGCTGCAGTCGATCGGGCTGTCGCTGGACTGGTCACGCGAATTCGCGACCTGCGACCCCAGCTACTACAAGCATCAGCAGAAGATGTTCCTGGACTTCCTGGGTGCGGGGCTGGCCGAGCGAGAAAAGCGCAAGCTCAACTGGGACCCGGTCGACATGACCGTGCTCGCCAATGAGCAGGTGATCGACGGCCGCGGCTGGCGCTCCGGCGCCGTGGTCGAGCAGCGCGAGATGAGCCAGTGGGTCTTCAAGATCACGAAATACGCGCAGGAGCTGCTGGACGCGCTGGATACGCTGGACCGCTGGCCCGACAAGGTGCGGCTGATGCAGCGCAACTGGATCGGCCGCTCCGAAGGCCTGCTGCTGCGTTTCGCGCTGGATGCGGCAACGACGCCCGCCGGCGAGAACGAGCTGAAGATCTTCACCACGCGGCCTGACACGCTGTTCGGCGCCAAGTTCATGGCGATCGCAGCCGACCATCCGCTGGCGATTGCGGCGGCGGCGAAGAATCCGAAACTGGCGGAGTTCATTGCCGAACAAAAACGCATCGGCACCGCGCAGGAGATCATCGACACCGCCGAGAAGCAGGGTTTTGATACGGGCATCCGCGCCGTGCATCCGTTCGATTCCAGCTGGAAGCTGCCGGTCTATGTCGCGAACTTCGTGCTGATGGAATACGGCACCGGCGCCATCTTCGGCTGCCCGGCGCACGATCAGCGCGACCTCGATTTCGTCAACAAATATGCGCTCGGCAACATCCCCGTCGTCTGTCCGGAAGGCCAGGATCCCCTGAGCTTTGTCATTACCGACACCGCCTATGACGGTGACGGCCGCATGATCAATTCGCGCTTCCTCGACGGCATGACCATAGACCAGGCCAAGGAAGACGTCGCCAAACGGCTGGAAGCCGAGCTGCGCGGCAACATGCCGGTGGCCGAGCGCCAGGTGAATTTCCGGCTGCGCGACTGGGGCATTTCGCGCCAGCGCTATTGGGGCTGCCCGATCCCGGTGATCCACTGCCCGACATGCGACGTGGTGCCGGTGCCGGATGCAGATTTGCCGGTGGTGCTGCCCGAGGATGTCTCCTTCGACAAGCCCGGCAACGCACTCGACCATCATCCGACCTGGAAGCACGTCGCCTGCCCGAAATGCGGCGGCAAAGCGCAGCGCGAAACCGACACCATGGACACGTTCGTGGATTCGTCCTGGTATTTTGCGCGCTTTACCGATCCCTGGAACGAGAAGGCGCCGACCACGCTGCCGGTTGCGAACCGGATGTTGCCGATCGACCAATATATCGGCGGCGTCGAACACGCGATCCTGCATCTGCTCTACAGCCGCTTTTTCACCCGCGCGATGAAGGCCACCGGCCATATCGCCATGGACGAGCCGTTCGCCGGCATGTTCACGCAGGGCATGGTGGTGCACGAGACCTACGAGAAGGCTGACGGCACCTTTGTCACGCCTGCGGAAGTGAAGGTCGAAACCGGCGGCAATGGCAAGCGCGCTTTGCTGCTGACGACCGGTGAAGAAGTTACCATCGGCCCGCTCGAAAAGATGTCGAAGTCGAAGCGCAACACCGTCGACCCCGACGACATCATCGCGACCTATGGCGCCGACGTGGCCCGCTGGTTCATGCTGTCGGACTCGCCGCCGGACCGCGACGTGATCTGGAGCGACGAGCGCGTGCAAGGCGCCTCGCGCTTCGTGCAGCGGCTGTGGCGGGTCGTGAACGAATCAGCTGCTGTGGCGAAGGCGGCCCCGGCCGCTCGGCCGGCATCGTTCGGCGCCGACGCGCTGGGCTTGCGCAAGGCGGCCCATGGCGCGCTGGACAAAGTCTCGAGCGGCATCGAGCGGCTGCACTTCAACGTCTGCCTCGCCCATATCCGCGAATTCACCAATGCGCTGGCGGACGTCCTGGCCCAGGAAGGCACGCCGCCCTCGGACACCATCTGGGCGGTCCGGGAGGCCGCGGTCATCCTTGTTCAACTGTTCGCGCCCATGATGCCCCATCTGGCCGAGGAGTGCTGGACGGTTCTGGGCCAGACCGGGCTGATTTCGGAAGCCGATTGGCCGCAAATCGAACGCGATTTGCTGGTTGAAGACACCGTGACCCTGGTGGTTCAGGTCAATGGTAAAAAACGGGGTGATGTAACCGTGCCACGGGGCGCCCAAAATCCGGAAATTGAGGCTGCCGTTCTGGCCCTTGATGCGGTAAAACTCGCCCTGGGCGGCAAGGCCGTCCGCAAAGTGATTGTTGTTCCCATGAGGATCGTGAATGTCGTTGGCTAGGACCCGGATCGCCGCTCGGCTGCTCGCCGTGGCCGCCCTGGCCGCGCTGACCGCCGGCTGTTTCCAGCCGATGTATGCCGAGCGCAACGACGGCACCCCCGGTCTTCGCGAAAAGCTGATGGGGGTGGAGCTGCCGCCGGTCGACAAGCCCAACGCGTCGCGTGAGGCCCGCATCGGGGTCGAGATCCGCAACGCGCTGGCCTTCAAGCTCTATGGCAACGCCACCGGCATGCCGCCGACCCATAAGCTGGTGCTGCGGTTCAACACCAGCCGCTCGACGCTGCTGCTCGATCCGAACACGCAGCTGCCGTCGAGCGAGAATTATGGCCTCGACGCGCAATATAATCTGATCGAGCTCGCGACCAATAAATCCGTTATGACCGGCTCGACCTTCTCGCGCGTGTCCTATGACATTCCGGGTTCGATCCAGCGCTTCGCCCGCGCCCGCGCCTTCCGCGACGCCGAAGACCGCGCCGCCAACGAGATCGCGGAGAACATCCAGACCCGGCTGGCGTCGTTCTTCGTCGCCGGCACCTGATTAACCCGTCATTCCGGGGCGCGCGCAGCGCGAACCCGGAATCCAGAGATTATTCGATCGAGATTCCGGGTCCACGCGAAGACGCGTGTCCCGGAATGACGACATAGCTTCAGGCAAGGTCGTACGTGGTCGCGCTGCGCGGAAAAGAAATCGACGCCTTCCTCGCCCGGCCCGATTCCGGTCGTCCCATCATCCTGCTGTACGGTCCCGATGCCGGCCTGGTGCGCGAACGCGCCGATGCGTTGCTGGCATCCGCGGTCGACGATCCCAACGATCCTTTTTCAATGGTGCGCCTGGACGGCGACGAATTATCAGCCGAACCATCGCGGCTGGTCGATGAAGCGATGACGGTGCCGCTGTTCGGCGGCCGTCGCGCCATCCGGGTCCGCGCCGGCTCGCGCAGTTTTGCTGGCGGCATCGACACGCTGGCGGAGATGCCGTTGAAGGATTGCCGCATCGTGATCGAGGCCGGCGAGTTGCGCCCGGAGTCGCCGCTGCGCAAGGCCTGCGAGCGGGCCAAGACCGCCGTGGCCATCGCCTGCTATCCCGACGGCGAGCGCGATCTTGCCAAACTCATCGACGACGAATTTCGTCCCTCCAATCTGCGCATCGCGCCCGACGCGCGCGCGGTATTGACGGCGTTGCTCGGTGGCGACCGCCAGGCCTCGCGCAACGAATTGCGCAAGCTCGCGCTCTACGCCCATGGCAAGGGCGAGGTGTCGATCGACGACGTGATGGCTGTCGTCGCCGACGCCTCCGAATTGAAGCTGGACCCGATCGTCGATGGCGCGTTCGCCGGGAGACCAGACCTGGTCGAAAGCGAATTCGCCAAGGCGATGATCGCCGGCACCTATCCCGGCGTGATCATCTCCGCCGCCCAGCGCCAGGCGGCATGGCTGCACAAATCGGCGCTCGCGGTCGCCGACGGCACGCCGGTGTCGACGCTGCTCGAGAGCGGATATCCGCGGGTGCATTTTTCGCGCAAGGGTGCGGTCGAAGTGGCGCTGCGCAATTTCAGCGTGGCGCGGCTCGCGACCATCATCGATCAGCTGGGGACCGCAGCCCTCGACATGCGAAAACAGGCGACGCTGGCCTCAGCGATCGCGCAACGCGCGCTGCTGTCGATCGCGGCGAATGCGAAACGACGGGGTTGAGCACTATCTCTCGTCGTCCCGGCGAACGCCGGGACCCATACGCCGCGGCCTGCGTTGTCGAAAAGGGAAGATAACGATCAGCGGGTAAAACAATGACCGCTGGTGGCTATGGATCCCGGCTCGCGCTTCGCTTGGCCGGGACGACGAAAAGACGGACTTGAGCGCAACAGACCGAACTAACTCCCCTTCGCCAACCGCCGCATAACTTCATCGAGCTGTTCGAGGTTGCGATAGCTGATCTGGACGCTGCCGCCGGGATCGCGATGGTTGACGGTGACGCCGAGACCAAGCGCATCGCTGACGCGTTTTTCCAGCGCCAGCGTATCGGGATCCTTGGTCTTGCCGCCGCTGCGCGCTTTTTGCGGCTTGCGCTCGGGCACGCCTTCATCATGCGCCAACGCTTCCGCCTGACGGACATTGAGGCCTTCGGCAACGATGCGCTGTGCGGCAGCGAGCGGATCGGGCACGCCGATCAGGGCACGGGCATGGCCGGCCGACAGATCGCCCTTGGCGATCAAGGCCTGCACATCCGCCGGCAGTTTTGTCGAGTCGCATCATGTTGGCGACGTGGCTGCGGCTCTTGCCGACGATTTTCGCGATGTCTTCCTGGCTGCGTTTGAATTCGTCCGCAAGCGCGTGATAGCCCTGCGCCTCTTCCATCGCGTTGAGATCTTCGCGCTGGACGTTCTCGATGATCATGATCTCGAGCGCGTCGCTATCGCTGACTTCGACCGGCACGATCGGCACTTCATGCAGGCCGGCCAGCTGCGAAGCGCGCCAGCGGCGTTCGCCGGCGATGATCTCGTAGCGATCATTCACGCCCTTCACCGGCCGCACCACGATCGGCTGGATCACGCCGTGCTGCTTGATGGAGCCAGCGAGCTCGCCGAGTTCGGCATCGGCAAAGGCGCGACGCGGGTTGCGCGGATTTGGTTTCAGAAATTCGATCGGCACCTTGCGCTGATTGCGCGGCCGCTCGACATGGGCTGCTTCGCCGCCGACATCACCGATCAGACTTGCAAGACCGCGGCCCAGTCGCGAACGCGCTTCGTCGGCCATCGCCAGCTCCCTTGGATTCACGCAAGATACTCCGGAATTAGAAATTAGCTTTTTCTGTAGGATGGGTAGAGCGCAGCGAAACCCATCATCTTGATTGCGTGTCGCGGTGGGTTTCGCTTCGCTCTACCCACCCTACGGTTCGATCAATGCGCCAAAAGCTCGCGCTCGCGCTGAATCACTTCGGTCGCAAGCTTGAGATACGCATCGCTGCCGACGCATTTGAGATCGTAGACCAGCACCGGCTTGCCGTAGGACGGCGCTTCGGAAATGCGCACGTTGCGCGGGATCATGGTGTTGTAGACTTTGCTGCCCATGAACTGTCGGACGTCGGCGACGACCTGGTTCGACAAATTGTTGCGCGAGTCGAACATGGTCAGCACGATGCCGTGGATCGACAAATTCGGGTTCAGCGTCGAGCGCACCTGCTCCACCGTCTGCAACAATTGCGACAGACCTTCGAGCGCGAAGAACTCGCATTGCAACGGCACCAGGATCGCATCGGATGCCGCCATCGCATTGACGGTGAGAAGGTTGAGCGACGGCGGGCAGTCGATCAGCACATAGGTGTAATCCGTGTCGGGCGCGGCGTCCTTGTTCAGCGCCGCGATCGCGTCGCGCAGGCGGAAGGCGCGGCCGGGTGTTGTGCCGAGCTCCAGCTCGAGACCGGACAGATCCATGGTCGATGCCGCGATATGCAGCCGCGGCACGGCGGTCGCAACCACGGCCTCGCGCAGCGGCGCTTCGCCGATCAGGACGTCATAGGTCGAGCAGTTGCGGCTGCGGCGATCGATGCCAAGGCCGGTGGACGCGTTACCCTGGGGATCGAGGTCGACGATCAGCACCCGCTCGCCGATCGCCGCCAGCGCGGTGCCGAGATTGATCGCGGTGGTGGTCTTGCCAACGCCGCCCTTCTGGTTGGCGAGCGACAGGATGCGCGGATGGCTCGCCGGAGTAGGCGCCCTATCCTCTTGATATACTTGATCAATCACGGTCATCCCCGATCGCTCTGTAACCCCGCGGAAGCACCACGCCGCTCGATCAGGTCGAGTTCGACGATCCAGCCACCTCCGCCGGTGCGGCTGGAATGAAGTTGCGGTTGAATATTCCAATATTTAGTGGCTTCGGTCAATTCGGCCTCTACATCTTGACCCTTAAGGAAGAGTGCTTTCGCACCCTTCCCAACCAGCGGCTCCGCAAAGCCGATGAGTTGGTGTAACGGAGCCAGCGCCCGGGCAGTGACGCAATCGACCGGGCCGGCGATTCTATCCACGATATCCCCGATGTCAGCGAGATGCACGGTACCGGCCGCGCCCGTTACACGCACCGCCTCCCGCAGGAACGCGGCCTTCTTGGCGTTGCGTTCGACCAGCTGAATTTTCGCGCCCGGCGTTTCCGCCAGCGCGCAGGCCAACACCACGCCGGGAAAGCCACCGCCGCTGCCGAGATCGACCCAGGTTTTGGCTGACGGAGCCAGGCTCAGAAGCTGCAACGAATCAGAGATATGTCGGGTCCAGAGATTTGGAAGCGTCGAGGGCGCGATCAGATTGGTTTTGGCCTGCCATTCCCTGAGGAGGTTGACGTAGCGATCAAGCCGAGCCTCCGTTTCACGTGAAACAGGGGTCAGCGCGAGGGCGGCGGCTTTGTCGGAGGTTGTCATGGGGACGCTTTGGGCGATTCTCGGTGTGTTGAGGCTGTCATTGCGAGCGCAGCGAAGCAATCCATGTCGCGGCATGACGGATAGATGGATTGCTTCGCTACGCTCGCAATGACGGTGGCGGAGACCTGTCGTTTGATCACCAACCGTTTCGTCTGAAACGTTCTATCCGATCGTCGTCGTCCTGAGGTGCGAGCCACTTCGGCTATCCTCGAAGGGCGGCGACGTGCCCGTGGCCCATCCTTCGAGGCTCGCAAGGGCTCGCACCTCCAGCGACAACGGCGGAGCCGTTGCGCGGGGATGACGACGGAGTACGCGGCAGCCGTGCCCGTTTCACGTGAAACGTTCTACGCGGTCGCCTTCGTCTTCCGACGCGCTTCGCGACGCAGATAGGCGGCCAGGATGCCGAGCGCCGCCGGGGTCAAACCGTCGAGCCGGCCCGCCTGCCCCACGGTGCGTGGCCGCGCCGCTTCAAGCTTGGAGCGCGCTTCGTTGGAAAGCCCGGGCACGTCGGCATAGTCGATATCGGTCAGGACCAGCCCCTCGTCGCGCCGGAAGGCGTCGACGTCGGCGGTCTGGCGCTTGAGATAGACGTCGTATTTAGCGTCGATCTCAAGGTGGACCGCAATGGACGGGTCAATCGCCCCAAGCTCGGACCAGATGCCGCGCAATGCGGTCCACTCGATCTCGGGATAGGCCAGCAGCTCAAAGGCCGAGCGGCGATGGCCGTCGCGGTTCAGCGCCAGGCCGTGCTTGCCGGCTTCATTCGGGGTGATCGTCAGCGATTTCGCCAGCGACTTCGCCGCCTCCAGCGCCGCCATCTTGGTCCGATGCCGGTGCGAACGCGCCTCTCCTACGCAACCGAGCGCAATGCCCTTGTCGGTCAGACGCTGGTCGGCATTGTCAGCCCGCAAGGTCAGGCGATACTCGGCCCGCGAGGTGAACATCCGGTACGGTTCGGTGATTCCGCGGGTCACGAGATCGTCGATCATGACGCCGAGATAGCCGTCGGCGCGGTCGAAAACGATCAGCTCGCCGCTGCCGGCAGACAATACGGCGTTGAGACCGGCAACAATTCCCTGCGCCGCTGCCTCTTCATAGCCCGTGGTGCCGTTGATCTGGCCGGCCAGGAAAAGCCCCGGCAGCCGCCTGGCCTGCAAGGTCGGCTCCAGTTCGCGGGGATCGACATGGTCGTATTCGATGGCATAGCCCGGCCGGACCATCTTGACCCGTTCGAGACCGGGAATGGTCGCCAGGATCGCGAGCTGAACCTCTTCAGGTAGCGAGGTCGAGATGCCGTTGGGATAGACGGTGGAATCGTCCAGGCCTTCCGGCTCCAGAAAAATCTGATGGCCGTCGCGGTCGCCAAAGCGGACGATCTTGTCCTCGATCGAGGGGCAATAACGCGGGCCGCTGCTCTTGATCTGGCCGGAATACATCGGCGAGCGATGCACATTGGCGCGGATCACATCATGGGTCGCCGGGGTGGTGCGGGTGATCCCGCACTGGATCTGCGGGGTCGTGATCCGGTCGGTCATGACCGAGAACGGCTCCGGCGGATCATCGCCGGGCTGCATTTCGACCGCCGACCAGTCGATGGTGCTGCCGTCGAGCCGTGGCGGGGTGCCGGTCTTCAACCGCCCGAGCGTAAAGCCGGCGCGTTCGAACGAAGCCGAAAGGCCCATCGCCGGCGCCTCGCCGACGCGGCCGGCCGGCCAGTTCTTTTCGCCGAGATGGATCAATCCGCGGAGAAAGGTCCCGGTGGTGATGACGACGGCGCCGGCTGCGAGCTCACGGCCATTGCCGAGACGAATGCCGGTGACGCGGCCGTTGGAGACAAGCAGCTCATTCGCCTCGCCTTCGACCACGCTGAGATTGGCAGTCTCCACAATCGCGGCCTGCATCGCCGCCGCATAGAGCTTGCGGTCGGCCTGGGCGCGCGGTCCGCGAACCGCCGGGCCCTTGCGGCGATTCAGCATCCGGAACTGGATCCCGCCGGCGTCGGCGACCCGGCCCATCAGGCCATCGAGCGCGTCGACCTCGCGAACCAGATGACCCTTGCCCAGGCCGCCAATCGCGGGGTTGCAGGACATGGCACCGACGGTCGCAAATTTGTGGGTGACCAGCGCAGTCTTAGCGCCCATCCGGGCAGCGGCACTCGCGGCCTCGCAGCCGGCATGGCCGCCCCCGATGACGATGACGTCGAATGAGTCCTGCTGCGAAATCATGGCGCGACTTCTATCGCGGGTTGGGGAATCCCGGAAGCGGGAAGTTTTGTGAGTCGGGCTGTTTCACGTGAAACAGTGGGTTCCATCGCAGCTGGTGAAAATTGTTTCACGTGAAACAAGTTAGCAATGAAATGAATCAAAAATTAACATAAAGAAATATTACTTCCCAACACAGAATTCCCGGAAGATCACGTCGAGAATGTCTTCAACGTCGACCCGGCCCAGCAAGCGCCCGAGGCAGTGGGCGGCAATTCGAAGTTCCTCCGCCGCCAGTTCCTCGCCCTCTCCAGCAGCCTCTATGCAGCGATGCAGCGAAGACGCTGTCTCCTGCAACAACTGGCGCTGCCGGACGCGGGTGATCAGCCCGCCCTCGCTGGAACCGAAAAAACCTTCCGCGAATTCGACCAGGGCTGCGATCAGTTCCGGCACCCCGTCACCCCGGCTGGCGGAAATTTCGTACCGCCCCTGGCTCGCGGCCTCAGCCACTGGCCGACCCGCCGAATCAAGATCGACCTTGTTGCGCACCAGCCAGACCGGCGCCGCGCCACCGTGAGCGGTTTCCTCAACGACCCCATCCGCAAGCCACAGCACAAGATCGGCTTCCGCAGCGCGGGCGCGGGCGCGCCGCACGCCCTCCTGCTCGACGGGATCGTCGGTCTCGCGAATGCCGGCGGTATCGATGACCGTCACCGGATAACCATCGAGATCAAGTTGGACCTCGATGACGTCGCGCGTGGTGCCGGCATGCGGCGAGACGATCGCGACCTCGCGCCGCGCCAGTTGATTCATCAAGGTCGACTTGCCGACGTTCGGAGGGCCTGCGATCGCAACCACGAGGCCGTCTCGCAGGCGTTCACTTTCTGCCTGCGCCGCAAGGACTTCTTCGATTTCGTCCAACAGCGCTTTGATCTTCCTGAGCGCCGGCGCGATCAATTCGGCGGGCACATCGCCCTCGTCCGAGAAGTCGATGCCGGCTTCGATCAGCGCGGACGCCTCGATAATCCCGGCGCGCCAGTCGCGCGCTTTGTCGCCGAGCAGACCCTTCAACTGCCGCAGCGCCTGACGGCGTTGCCGATCGGTGTCGGCGTGAATGAGATCGTCGAGGCCCTCGGCTTCGGTGAGGTCGAGCTTGCCGTTCTCAAAGGCGCGGCGGGTGAATTCACCGGGCTCGGCGGCACGCATGTTTTCCAAAGTCGCCAGCGCGGCAAAAACCGAGGCCAGCACGGCGCGCCCGCCATGAACGTGAAATTCGGCGACGTCTTCCCCGGTGGCGCTGGCCGGACCCGGGAACCAGAGCACGACAGCATCGTCCAATGGCTGACCCGCGGCGTCCCGCAGCAGTACCCGGGTGGCAGCCCGCGCCGGCGGGATTTTTCCGCCCAGCGCCGTCAGCGCCGGCCCGGCCTGCGGGCCCGAGACGCGCACAATGGCGATCGCGCTTGGCGGCCGGCCCGATGACAGCGCAAAAATGGTCTGATCCCGCGGATGCATCGCCTATTTGTGCCGGAGTGCTTGAAAAGGCAACGCAATTTGCGTTCGGGGGCCTTTGCGCCGGCGACCAGGGCGTCGGGGCCGATTTGCATCATTTGCTGCAGCATTGGTGCAGCAATTTTGCTGCAAAAATCAGAGGTAAACGAGCTTACGTTGCATAAAAGTCACGAAATACAAGTTATTTCAGATAGTTACAAGAGGTCAGCCCCATCGGACCATCAACTTCATGCTGCACCTATGCTGCAGCAAATCCTGCAGCATAGCCGGATACGAAAAGGGCGCCTCGCTTGCACGAGACGCCCTCCCCGAATCCTGTCTGACCGATCAGGTGTTCATCGAATCGAAGAATTCCGAGTTGTTCTTGGTGTTACGAAGCTTGTCGAGCAGGAAGTCGATCGCATCCATGGTGCCCATCGGATTGAGGATCCGGCGCAGCACGTACATCTTCTTGAGCAGCTGCGGATCGGTGATGAGCTCTTCCTTGCGGGTACCGGAGCGCGAGATATCGATCGCCGGAAAAGTCCGCTTGTCCGAGACCTTGCGGTCGAGAATCAGTTCGGAGTTACCGGTGCCCTTGAATTCTTCGAAGATGACTTCGTCCATTCGGCTGCCGGTATCGACCAGTGCGGTAGCGATGATGGTGAGCGAACCGCCCTCCTCGATGTTGCGCGCCGCGCCAAAGAACCGCTTCGGCCGCTGCAACGCGTTGGCGTCGACACCACCGGTCAGCACCTTGCCGGATGACGGCACCACGGTGTTGTAGGCACGGCCGAGACGCGTGATCGAATCCAGCAGGATCACGACGTCGCGGCCATGTTCAACGAGACGTTTTGCTTTCTCGATCACCATCTCGGCGACCTGGACGTGACGCACCGCCGGTTCGTCGAAGGTCGATGAAACGACCTCGCCCTTCACCGAACGCTGCATGTCCGTGACTTCTTCCGGACGTTCGTCGATCAGAAGCACGATCAGATAGCATTCCGGATGATTGGCGGTGATCGAGTGCGCGATGTTCTGCATCAGCACGGTCTTGCCGGTGCGCGGCGGCGCCACGATCAAAGCGCGCTGGCCTTTGCCGATCGGGGCAACGATGTCGATAACCCTTGCAGAAAGGTCTTTTCGCGTCGGGTCTTCGAGTTCGAGGCGAAAGCGCTGATCGGGGAACAGGGGCGTCAGATTGTCGAAATTGACCTTGTGCTTGGCCTTTTCCGGGTCTTCGAAATTCAGCGTGTTGACCTTGAGCAGCGCGAAATAGCGTTCGCCTTCCTTCGGGCTGCGGATATGGCCTTCGATGGTGTCGCCGGTGCGAAGGCCGAAGCGGCGGATCTGGGAGGGCGAGACGTAGATGTCGTCCGGACCCGGCAGATAATTGGCGTCGGGCGAGCGCAGGAAGCCGAAGCCGTCGGAGAGCACCTCGACGACGCCCTCACCGATAATGTCGGTTTCCTGGATCGCGAGTTGCTTGAGAATGGCGAACATCAGCTCCTGCTTGCGCATGGTGCTGGCATTTTCGACCCCATTTTCTTCCGCGAACGAGACGAGCTCGGCCGGCGTTTTTGCTTTGAGGTCTTGGAGTTTCATTTCCCGCATTGGGGTGGTCCTGTGGAGAGTAACTGGAGGAGGGGTGCGAGGAGGCTTTGAGCAATAGCGGACGCGAAAAAGGAAGGTCCGCAGGTCTAAGCGAGGAAAGCGCCGGTGAGGCTTCAAACCTGATGCGGTGGCCGGCTCAACGAGGAGACCGGAACACAACCACATCCGCCTGCGTGGGGTGGGATTTGGCTAATATAGAAAATCGCTGGATACTTCGCAAGCGCGGCTAAGCTTGGGTCGGCGAGCGAAAGACTGGTCTAGAACGGTTTGACCACTACCAGGATAACGACCCCGATCATGAGAACCGTAGGTACCTCATTGATAATACGATAAAATTTAGGACTTCGGGTATTCCGGTCGGCGGCGAAATCCTTGACCCAGCGGGAAAAAAATCCGTGGACCCCGGACAGGATCAGTACCAGCAAAAGCTTGCCATGCAGCCAGCCCGAGGCGAACCAATGCCCCCGCCAGGCGAGGTAGAACCCGGCCAGCCAGGTGATGATCATGGCCGGGTTGATGATCGCCTTCAGCAGCCGGCGTTCCATCACCTTGAACGTCTCGGACTGTTTCGAGCCGATCTCGGCCTCGCAATGGTAGACGAACAGCCGCGGCAGATAGAGCATCCCGGCCATCCACGCGATGACCGCGATCACATGCAACGCCTTGATCCACTCGTACATCGCGCTTCGCCCGCTTCAGCTTCGCTGGAACATTTCGGCCGTCGTGCACGTTGCGCGAAAGCCGTTGCCAGTCAGGGAGCGAGACATATCCTCAAAGCACCGCTTCTCTAAACTAATAATATTAGAATCTTAGGTTTGAGTCTAAGTAGCGGTGAATTGGACTCACAACAAACCGTCCCGCAATTGTCCCGGCTTATTCACATCGATCAACAATTCTACAGGCAGTTTTGGGATTTCGAAATAACCTCCCTTGCATCAGACGCTTGTGCCGGTTCGTGATGAGCTTATGCAGAGACAAACCCACATATTCTTACTATCGTTCGGATCGGTGAGCTGAGTTATCCTCGTCGGGAGCCCTGTGAAGAAAAAGCCGGGTTATCCCTGACAGGACCACCCAGGGCCGATTCTGTGGGTTAAGCTCCACAAGATTTCACAGGATACACAGGGGTTTTGGTGCCCACGTCCGGCAATTATTTTCACCTTCATCTGGTCTCCGATTCGACCGGCGAAACGCTGATCACGGTGGCGCGCGCGGTCGCCGCGCAATACGCCAACGTGACCGCGGTCGAACATGTCTACCCCCTGGTGCGCAGCCAGAAACAGCTCGACCGCGTGCTCGATGAAATCGAAGAGGCGCCGGGCATCGTGCTGTTCACGCTGCTGGAGAAGGATCTGGTCGGCCGGCTGGAAACCAAGTGCAGGGATATCAACATTCCGAGCCTGTCGATCATCGGACCGGTGATGCAGATGTTCGAGGCCTATCTCGGTGCGGCCACCACGGGCAGGGTCGGCGCCCAGCACGTCCTCAATGCGGAATATTTCAAGCGCATCGACGCGCTGAACTACACGATGATCCATGACGATGGCCAGCATGTAGAGGGCCTGGAAGATGCCGACGTCGTGCTGGTCGGGGTGTCCCGTACCTCGAAAACACCAACCTCGATCTATCTTGCCAACCGCGGCATTCGCACCGCCAACGTGCCCTTGGTGCCGGGCATTCCGATGCCGCATCAATTGGAGACGCTGACGAAACCACTGGTCGTCAGTCTGCATGCGACGCCGGAGCGGCTGATCCAGGTCCGGCAAAACCGGTTGTTGAGCATGGGCGCAGAGACCGCCAATGACGATTATATCGACCGCCAATCCGTCACCGATGAGGTCGCTTATGCGCGGCGTTTGAGCGCCAAATTCAGTTGGGTGCAGCTCGACGTAACGCGGCGGTCGATCGAGGAAACCGCAGCTGCTATTCTGAAACTGTTCACCGACCGGCAACGGCAGCGGCTCCCGGAATGATGTCGCTGCCATGAGCATCTGGCTTGGAAAAGATCCGCTGATCCTGGCCTCGCAAAGCCGCGCGCGGCAAATGCTGCTCAAGAATGCCGGTATTCCGTTCGAGGCCGTTCCCGCCGGCATCGACGAACGCGCCGTACAAAAGGATTCCGGGCTTACGGCGCCAGGCGAGATCGCAAAACTGCTGGCGCGTGAAAAAGCGTTGTGGGTTTCATCGCGAAATCCTGGCCGATACGTCGTCGGCGCCGATCAGACATTGGCGCTTGGCGACCGGCTTTTCAGCAAGCCCGCTGGCCGCGCCGCAGCCGCGGAGCAATTGCGCCTGCTCGCGGGCAACAGCCACGCGCTGCATTCCGCATTTGCCGTTGCGCACGACGGCAAGATAATGTTGGCCGATGTCGCTATTGCCAAAATGACGATGCGTAGTTTGGGCGAGAGCGAGATCGAAGCCTATCTGGACCAGGCCGGCGTGGCGGTGACCACCAGCGTCGGCGCCTATCAGCTCGAAGGGCTGGGGGTGCATTTGTTCGAGCGCATCGAAGGCGACCATTTTACAATTCTCGGCCTGCCGCTGCTGCCGCTGCTTGCCTTTCTGCGCAGCGAGCGGCTGCTGGCTGTCTGAACGACCAAAGATGAAACGACAACAAAAATGCTGATCCTTGGACTGACCGGCTCGATTGGAATGGGAAAATCCACCACCGCAAAACTGTTTGCGGAGGCGGGCGTCCCCGTCTACGACGCCGATGCGGCCGTGCATAAAATCTATGAAGGCGAGGCGGCGCCGGCGGTCGAAGCGGCCTTTCCCGGCACCACCGTCGACGGCAAGGTCGATCGCGTCAGACTTTCCGCAGCGGGTGCTGAATGATCCCGCCGCCATCAGGCAGCTCGAGCAGATCGTGCATCCGATGCTCGGCGCCTCCCGCAAGAAATTTCTCGATGACGCCGAACGATCCGGCGCACCGGTGGCGCTGGTGGACGTGCCGCTACTGTTCGAGACCGGCGGCGAAAAACGCGTCGATGCCGTGGTGGTGGTGACGACCACGCCGGAGGCCCAGCGCGAACGGATTCTCGCCCGCGACAACATGACGAGCGAAAAGCTCGACGCCATCCTGGCGCGGCAGTTGCCCGACGCGGAAAAGCGCAAGCGCGCGGATTTCGTGGTGGATACCTCGCATGGTCTCGACCCCGTGCGCGCCGCCATCCGCGACATTCTGGCCAAAGTTGTTAAAATGCCGCAGCGGCGAACCTGATTCGGCGCCTTTTCCAGCCGGCCAAGAAAACTCACAAGTAAATCCATGCGCGAAATCGTTCTCGATACCGAAACCACCGGCCTCGATCCCTTGCGCGGCGACCGGCTGGTCGAGATCGGCTGTATCGAGATCTACAACCGCATGCCGACCGGGCAGACCTTTCACCGCTACATCAATCCCCAGCGCGACATGCCGGCCGAGGCGTTCGCCGTGCATGGCCTCTCGGCCGAGTTCCTGTCCAGCAAGCCGCTGTTTCACGAGGTGGTCGACGAGTTCCTGGAATTCATCGCCGACGCGCCGCTCGTCATCCACAATGCCTCGTTCGACATCAGCTTCATCAATGCCGAACTCGACCGCATCAAGCAGCAGCCGATTTCACGCGACCGGCTGGTCGATACGCTGCTATTGGCGCGCCGCAAGCACCCGGGCGTGTCGAACAAGCTCGACGATCTCTGCTCGCGTTATGCCATCGATAATTCCCGCCGCACCAAGCACGGCGCGCTGCTCGATGCGGAGTTGCTGGCCGAGGTCTATATCGACCTGATCGGGGCTCGGCAGTCGCAATTGATCCTCGCCTCCGAAACCCGCGAGACGCGGTCAGGGCGCAGCGGCGAGATGCCGCGGCGGCAGCGCGAGACGCCGCTGGTGCCGCGGATATCCGACGCCGACCGCGAGACGCATCGCGCCTTTGTCGCCACCTTGGGCGACAAGCCGATCTGGAACGATTTTCTGGGCGCTTAGCTGGTAGTCCGCCGTCAGCTCGGTTTCGCGCCTGTCGCGGCCTGGGCGGCAGCCTGCCGCTCCATGTTCTGGCGATACAGGCCGACAAAATCGACGGGGTCGAGCATCAGCGGCGGGAACCCGCCGTCACGCACGGCGGTGGCGATGATTTCGCGCGCGAACGGGAACAGCAGCCGCGGGCATTCGATCATGACCAGCGGGTGCAGGTTTTCCTTCGGCACGTTGACGATACGGAACACGCCGGCATAGGCGAGGTCGAACGAGAACATGACCTTGCCGGCATTTTCGGCCTTGCCTTCGACCGAAAGCGTCACTTCGAACTCGTTTTCAGAGACATTATTGGCGCTGACATTGATCTGGATGTTGATCGCCGGCTGCTGCTGCTGCGGCGCCAGCGAGGCGGGCGCGTTCGGATTTTCGAACGACAGGTCCTTGGTGTACTGCGCCAGCACGTTGAGCTGGGGAGGGGCCTGCTCGGGAGCAGGGACCTGCTCGGAAGGCGCGCCGTTACCGTTGGTCATGAAACTCTCTCCTGAAACGCTGGCGAGCGGAGGGCCTATTTCGTCTGAATTCGCTCGAAGGGCGGAAATGCCTGTTTGCCGAGCGAGTGGCTATCATAGCCCTGCCTTATTCCACAAGGACGACGGATCGAGGGCGGGCCAAACCAAAGGCGATTTGTGAGGGATATGGCTAATACCGCCCGGCGGAGCCGGCTGTGCCGGGTCTAAATAGTTGAATATGCGTGATTTCCGGTCAGGATCGGGTTTCCCCTAGGGTCCAAAACGCGCTACAATTCACCCGCGCCAAAACGCGCCATTGGCCGGGCAAAGTTTCATGCCTACATGCTTCAGACTCAATCGATGATGTAATCTCTGCCGTTCCAAGGAAAACCTAAAGGGTAACTCTAAAAGGAAACCCCAAAAGAAATCCTCGAGGGAACGCTCGATCGCCGGACCCGTTGCCGGTGTCAGGACCAGAAAGCGAATACGACGTGGATATTTACACCATCATCTTCCTGGCGCTGGCAGTCTTCATCTTCCTGCGCCTGCGCAGCGTCCTCGGACAGCGCACCGGAAGCGAACGGCCGCCCTATGATCGCGCCGCGCCCAATGTGGTGCAGCGTAGCCAGGACAACAATGTCGTCCCGATGCCGGGAGCCGTGATCGATCAGACGCCGCTGGCGCCGACCGCGGACGTGGCGCCGCCGGCCGAGCGCTGGAAAGGCGTTGCCGAAGCGGGCACGCCGCTCGCGCAGGGCCTCGATGCCATCGTCGCCAACGACCCGTCATTCGATCCCAAGCATTTCATCTCGGGCGCCCGCAGCGCCTATGAAATGATCGTGCTGGCTTTTGCCAATGGCGATCGCCGTGCGCTGAAGGATCTGTTGTCCGGCGAGGTCTATGAAAGCTTCGACGGCGTGATCAAGGATCGCGAAAAGCACGAGCAGAAAACCGAAACGCGGTTTGTTTCGATCGACAAGGCCGAACTGGTGGGCGCGGAAGCTCGCGACAAGGCCGCGCAACTGACGGTTCGCTTCGTATCGCAGATGATCTCGGTCACCCGCGACAAGACCGGCACCATTGTCGATGGCAACCCGGATAAGGTCGCCGATATCACCGATGTCTGGACATTCGCCCGCGACACAAGCTCCCGAGATCCGAACTGGAAGCTGGTTGGCACCGGAAGCGCCGGCTAACCCCCACGGCCTTGCAGGTTTTGTTGCAAGGCGGGCGTTGGCCGCGTTCGCTATCGCGTTGTCGCTCGCTCCCTTGGATTCATTTGCGGCGCGTCACGCGCGCTCGCATTTTCGCCCGCAGCCGCAGCCGGTGGCTTCCCGTGCGCTTCCCTATTCCAACCTCGAACTGCCGCTTCAGATCTCCGGCACCCAGTACGCGCCGGTCGCCTGGCCCGAGATCGCCGGCTGGAGCGAGGACGACCACCTCGCCGCCTACAAAGCCTTTCGCGTCAGCTGCAGGCCAATTGCAGCCCAGACCCAGGCATCAACGGAAACCAAGGCGCTGGGCGCGTCGCTGCGCGATCCCTGCCGTATCGCCAAGAGCCTTGAATTATCCGACGGCGCCAGGGCGAAGGCGTTCTTCGAGGAGCAATTTACGCCGCTGCGGATCTCGCGGCTCGGTGAAGGCGAGGGGTTCGTCACCGGCTATTATGAACCCGTGATCGACGGCTCGCTGACGCAGAACGAGGTCTACACGGTTCCGGTCTATCGCCGGCCGTCCAATCTGTTCGTGCGCGGCACCAGGCAAAGCTCGGCCGGGCTGCCGAACACGGGCCAGGTGTTCCGCAAGATCGGCCGGCGCAAGCTCGTGCCCTATTACGATCGCGCCGAGATCGAGGATGGCGCCATCGAAGGGCGCGGCCTGGAAATCTGCTTCCTGAGGAGCCAGACCGATTTGCTGTTCTCGCAAATCCAGGGTTCGGCGCGGGTCCTCCTCGACGACGGCTCCACCGTTCGCATCAATTATGACGCGCATAATGGTTATCGCTACACGCCGGTCGGCCGCATCCTGATCGAACGCAACATCATCCCGAGGGATCAGATGTCGATGCAGAAGATCCGGGAGTGGATGGAGGCGAATCCGGAAGGCGCGAACGAATTGCGACGGCAGAACAAGTCCTATGTGTTCTTCCGCGAGGTGCAGCTCTCCGACAAGGATGAAGCGGTCGGCGCGCAGGGCGTGCCGCTGACGCCGGGCCGCTCGATCGCGGTGGACAAATCGCTGCATGTCTACGGCACACCGTTCTTCATCGAAGGCGAATTGCCGATCGACACAGAGGTGGCGAAGACGCCGTTTCACCGGCTGATGATTGCGCAGGATACTGGCTCGGCAATCGTGGGGCCGGCGCGCGCGGATCTCTATTTCGGTGCCGGCGTCGATGCCGGCAAGATTGCCGGCCGCCTCAAACACAATATGCGTTTTGTCGTGCTGGTGCCGAAGAGCCTCGATCCGTCCGTGCGGGCCCGCACGATGCCGGTGCCGGACGCGCGGCCATCGGAGAAAATCGCAAAGCTGTTTCCGCAAGTCGATCCATTGAAGGATCAGCCGAAAGATTCCAAGAGCGGCGCGGATCCCGCCAGGAGCGCGGTTCCGGCCGCGACTGCGCCTGTGCCAAATTCGACCGCGCAGGCCGCGGTGGTAAAACCGGTGCCGCTGCCGGCGGCGCGGCCCAACATCAAGCCTGCGGCTGAAACGCGGCGTCACCGTCACTTCCGCCGCTACCGCAACCGTCCATGAAACGCCGGAATTCGAGCTCGATCCCTGAGATCCCGCTGCCGCCGCGGCGCAAGCGTGTCCTCAGCGAGGAAGAGCACGCGCTGTGGGAGAGCGTTGCAAAACAGGTCAAGCCGCTGCGCAAGCGACCCCGTGCGATAAAACCGCCGATCGCACCGCCGGAGGCGGAAGCCCCGATCACACCGAAGTCGCTTGCGCCGCCAAGGCCGATGACGCCCGCGCGCATCATTCCCCCATCGCGTCCGGAACCGCCGCCGCTGGCGCCGATCGGGCGCCGCGAACGCTCGCAACTGTCGCGTGGGCGGAAGGAAATCGATGCCCGGATCGATCTGCACGGCATGACCCAGATCCGCGCCCACCGGGTGTTGCTGACGTTCCTCCAGCGCGCGCATAGCGACGGCCTGACCTTCGTGCTCGTCATCACCGGCAAGGGCAAAGTGGGCGGTGCGGAGTCCGAGCGCGGCGTGCTGCGCCGCCAGGTGCCGCAATGGCTGAGCCTGCCGGAGTTCCGCACGCTGGTGGTCGGATTCGAGGAAGCCCATATCGGCCATGGCGGCGAGGGCGCGCTGTATGTGCGGGTGCGGCGGGTCAGGTAGGCACCGGTAGTATGCCTCGCGTCGGACGCAGCGCTAGGGCTGGGGCCATTCTACGGTGCATGGGGTTGTTTTCGTAGTTTTTAGTTTGGGCTAGAACGGCCGCACGATTCCGACGCGCGGGATCAGCGTAACGATCCAGCCGAAAATCGTGGTTTTGCGGTCGTCGCCCGATATCAGCGCCACGTCGCGTGATGCCGGCAGGGTTTTCACCGCGTGCAGGATCAGGAACAGGCACACCGCCCAGTTCGAAATCCAGCGGGAATAGTCGAACACCATTGCGAACATCACGAGATAGGCGAGACTGACGATCGTAATCGCAGCGATGACTATTCGGCGATGCGTGTCGATCGAAAGTGCTGCGATCAGGCTCGCAAAATATCGCCACAACGGCGTGTGCAGCCAGATCAGCAGCGCAAAGACGGGAATGCCAAGGCTGTTGTGCGGCAGCCGCGCCCAGGTATCGGCAACTTCCTTCGACAGCGGCTGGTACCAGATGTAGGTAAAACTCAGCAGGTCGGTTCGTGACGGATCGGCCATCCGGCCACGCAGATAATTTGCAAAGTCTGCCTCGGGCACCACCATTGTCCCGTAGAACTGCGCGGCGATGAAAAGCAGGCCGGTAGCTGCGAGCGCGACGACGCCGGTGATGATGCTTAGCCGGCTGACACGTTGAACCAGATAATACCGCAGCACCACGATGGTCGCGATGACCGGCACATACATCAACAGATGGATGTGATGGATCAATACCAGGATCATCGAGAACAACGTAGCAAGCAAAATGTAGAACAGCGAGCGCGCCGGAATCAGCAGCACGACGATCGCAAACAGGCATCCATAGATGTCGAAATGCCCGAGCGTATGCATAAAATTCTTCAGGAAGAACGGCGATCCGATCATGAAGACGAACAGCGGCAGCTGATTCTCGCCAAAGCCGAACGTGCGCCGGAATAATCTTGCGAATAGTCCCGCCGTGATCAGCCAGGTCAGCCCGCCCAGCGCGAACACCAGCCACACCGGGACTTTCGAAGTGAACAGTGCAACCACCGCGCCGATCAAAGCGCGCTTGGTGAAGCCGAAATGGTAGTCGACGAGGAGATGAATGTAGGGGACGAAAGGCGGCAGCGTGATCTTGTGCAGGAATACCCCGAAGAATACGGCGGCATTGACGGCCAGCATCAAGCGCCAGGGGTTTTCCCAGACACGAAGGTTCATATTATCGTCGTCCCGGCCAAGCGAAGCGCGAGCCGGGACCCATACGCCGCGGCCGTCATTACTTAGCACAGGGGTCGATGGCCTGCTTCAACAATAGAGGACCGGGGTTATGGGTCCCTGCGTTCGCCGGGACGACAAGCTTTGCTTCTACAAAATGAACCGGCTCAAATCGGCGTTCTTGGCGAGATCGCCGACGTGCTTTTGCACATAGTCGGCATCGACCCTGATGGTCTCGCCGTGGCGGTCGGGCGCGGCAAAGGAGATCTCGTCCAGCACCCGTTCCATCACGGTCTGCAGCCGCCGCGCGCCGATATTTTCCACCGTCGAGTTGACGGCGACCGCCACGTCCGCCAGTGCGTCGATGGCGTCATCGGTGATGTCGAGCGTCACGCCCTCGGTCTGCATCAGCGCGATATATTGTTTGATCAGCGAGGCCTCCGGCTCGGTCAGGATGCGGCGCATGTCGTCGCGGGTCAGCGCTGATAGTTCGACGCGGATCGGCAACCGGCCTTGAAGCTCGGGCAACAGGTCCGACGGTTTTGCGATGTGGAACGCGCCGGAGGCGATGAACAGGATGTGGTCGGTCTTGACCGAACCATGCTTGGTTGAAACCGTGGTGCCCTCGATCAGCGGCAGCAGATCGCGCTGCACGCCCTCGCGCGACACGTCGCCGCCGCTGCGGCCGTCGCGCACGCAGATCTTGTCGATCTCGTCGAGGAACACGATGCCGTTGTTTTCGACGGCGTTGATCGCCTCCTGCACCAGCTGGTCGCTGTCGAGCAGCTTGTCGGATTCTTCGTTGACCAGGATTTCGTGCGAACTCTCGACCGTCAGCCGCCGCGTCTTGCTGCGTCCGCCCATCTTGCCAAAAATATCGCCGATCGAGATCGCGCCCATCTGGGCGCCGGGCATCCCCGGGATTTCGAACATCGGCATGCCGCTGCCCGAGGACTGGGTCTCGATCTCGATTTCCTTGTCGTTGAGTTCACCGGCGCGCAGTTTCTTGCGGAAGGAATTGCGGGTGGCGGGGCTGGAGGCGGGACCGACCAGCGCATCGAGCACGCGGTCCTCGGCGGCGAGTTGCGCGCGGGCCTGCACGTCCTTGCGCTTGCGCTCGCGGGTCTGCGAGATCGCGACCTCGACGAGATCGCGGATGATCTGCTCGACATCGCGGCCGACATAACCGACCTCGGTGAATTTGGTGGCTTCGACCTTGATGAACGGCGCGCCGGCAAGTTTTGCCAGCCGCCGCGCGATCTCGGTCTTGCCGACGCCGGTCGGCCCGATCATCAGGATATTCTTCGGCAGCACTTCCTCGCGCAGATTGCCGGTGAGCTGCAGCCGCCGCCAGCGGTTGCGCAGCGCGATCGAGACGGCGCGCTTGGCGTCGGACTGGCCGACGATGAAGCGGTCGAGTTCGGAGACGATTTCGCGGGGAGAAAAGTCGGTCATTGGCTCTAGCTAGGTTGAAGTTCCGGTCTCGGCAAGGCGGCGGAAAGTCCTATATTTTGAGCATGATCCCCGCGCAAACGCCACGCGTTTGTCGCGAAGGAAAACCGGTGCCCACTTTTCCGGGATCATGCTCTAGATAATCGGCGGTCCGGCCTGCCACTGCTTGAT
Organism: uncultured Alphaproteobacteria bacterium; assembly: GCA_963802535.1. Lineage (GTDB taxonomy): Bacteria > Pseudomonadota > Alphaproteobacteria > Rhizobiales > Xanthobacteraceae > Bradyrhizobium. Next base: position 380,165 of record CAWDJI010000011.1, read on the forward strand.
CGCCTCGAACGGGTGGATCAGCATGATGATGTTCAGCGTCAGATTGTCGCGAATGTGAAGCGCCATCACGAGTTCGAACAGCAGCGCCACCGCCAGCGTAGCGCCGACCGGCAGCTTCTTTGCCAGCAGGAAGCCGCTGACCATCGAAAGCGTATCCGAGATCGAATTGACGATGGTGTCGCCGTAATAGTCCAGCGAGATGGTGGCGGCGCGGTAGCGCTCGATGATCAGGTTTGAATTCTCGACCAGCTCCCACGTGCCTTCGACCAGCATCGCGAAGATCAGGCGGCCGGGCCAGGCAAGCCGTGGAAACAGCAGATAGGCCACACCGTAAAACAGGAAACCGTGCAGGATGTGCGACAGCGTGTACCAGTCGGCGATGTGCTGCGAGTTTTCCGAGCTCTGCACCACGCCGTGCCAGAGTTTGACGTAGCCGCAGGCGCAGATCGGCAGGCGGCCCATTGCAGTAGAGGATCGCAGCCTGCAGCGCGAGGATGAGGGCTGCGATCAACAGCCAGTGCCACGCGGTCAAGCCGCCGGCAATCAGCAGGCCTTTCAACGGTCTTGGTGATCATGCGTTGCGGACCATCAGATGCCTGGCACTCCCTACAGCGATTCGATCGTCACGTTACGGTTGGTGTAGACGCAGATATCGGCGGCGATATCCAGCCCACGGCGGACGATGGCCTCGGCATCCTTGTCGGTGTCGATCAGCGCACGCGCCGCGGCCAGCGCGTAATTGCCGCCGGAGCCGATCGCCATCACGCCGGCTTCGGGCTCCAGCACGTCGCCGGTGCCGGTCAGGACCAGCGAGACATCCTTGTCGGCGACGATCATCATCGCCTCCAGCCGGCGCAGATAGCGGTCGGTGCGCCAGTCCTTGGCGAGTTCGACCGCGGCCCGGGTCAACTGCCCCGGATATTGCTCCAGCTTGCTCTCCAGCCGCTCGAACAGGGTGAAGGCGTCGGCGGTCGCCCCGGCAAAGCCGCCGATGACGTCGCCCTTGCCGAGTTTGCGGACCTTTTTGGCGTTGGATTTGATGACGGTCTGGCCGATCGAGACCTGGCCGTCGCCGCCGATCACCACCTTGCCGCCCTTGCGGACCGTCAAAATCGTGGTGCCGTGCCAGACCGACGGCTCATTGGGGGATGCTTGCATGAATTACCTCGTGTCCGGCCAGATTTAGGGATTTTGCCCCGCCGTTACAATCGGCCGGATTCGGTCACCATAGGCCGAAGTTGCGCCTCGAAAAGGCCATCCCGCAGTAGCGAAGGCGGCATCGGCCTGTTAAAAGGGCCGCGTTTTCGGCCAAAGGGTGGCCAATTTGGCCACCAAAGCACGTTTCGGAAAGCACGTTTCATGCGCACTGCGACCATCAAGCGCAAGACCAAGGAGACCGACATCGAGGTGGCGATCAACCTCGATGGCACGGGCGTGTCCAAGGTTTCGACCGGTATCGGCTTCTTCGACCATATGCTCGATCTGCTGGCCCGGCATTCCCGCATCGACATCACGGTCAAGGCGGATGGCGACCTCCATGTCGATCACCACCACACCACCGAAGACGTCGGGATCGCGCTGGGTCAGGCCGTGAAGCAGGCGCTCGGCACCATGGCCGGGATCACCCGCTATGCCTCGATCCACATGCCGATGGACGAGACGCTGTCGCGCGTCGTGATCGACATTTCGGGCCGGCCGGTGCTGGTGTTCAAGGTCGATTTTCCGCGCGACAAGGTCGGCGACTTCGACACCGAACTGGTGCGCGAGTGGTTCAACGCCTTCACGACAAACGCCGGCGTGACTTTGCACGTCGAGACCCTATATGGCGAGAACAGCCATCATATCGCCGAATCCTGCTTCAAGGGTCTGGCCAGGGCGCTCCGTGCGGCGGTCGCGATCGATCCCAAGACCGCGGGCGAAGTGCCATCCACCAAGGGTCAGCTCGGCGGCTGATTTTTTTCTTCGCGGCGGAGAGCAGCGATGCCGGTCTACACAGTGCATGCCCCGGTCAACAACGGCGCGGACTTGGCGTCGACCGACAAGTTTACGTTCGTGCGCGACGGCTTCCATTTCTGGGCGGCGGTTGCGAGCCCGGTCTGGCTGCTCTGGCATCGGCTGTGGCTGGCGCTGATCGGCTGGATCTTGGTGACGGTCGGGCTCGATTTCGGCCTGATCGCGCTCGGCGCCGGTCGCGGCTCGATCCTGTTTGCGGATTTGCTGGTCGCGTTCCTGATGGGATTCGAAGCGGCCAGCCTGCAGCGCTGGACGCTGTCGCGGCGCAACTGGCGCCAGCTCGATATCGTGGTGGCCGACGATGCTGAATCCGCCGAACGGCGCTTCTTCGATCGCTGGACCGCACGGCAGCGCGGCCTCGTCAACGATCAATGGGCGATCGACCGCGGCGCGCCGCCGCCGACGCGCAACGTTCCGGGCCAACCGTTCTCAAAGCCGCCGCCGATGCCGCAGGGCGCGATCATCGGATTGTTTCCGGAGCCGGGAGGGTCGCGATGAGCGTTGCCATCATCGATTACGGTTCCGGCAATCTGCACTCTGCCGCAAAAGCGTTCGAGCGCGCTGCGCGGAGCATGGAGAATCCGCAAAAGATCATGGTGACGCGCGATCCCGAAACCGTGTTCCGCGCCGACCGCATCGTGCTGCCCGGCGTCGGCGCGTTCGCCGATTGCCGCCGGGGTCTCGATGCCGTCGACGGCATGCTCGAGGCGATGACGGAAGCGGTACGTTCCAAGGCGCGGCCGTTCTTCGGCATCTGTGTCGGCATGCAGCTGATGGCGACGCGCGGCAAGGAGCACGTCACCACCAATGGCTTCGACTGGATCGCGGGCGATGTCGAAAAAATCTCGCCGCGCGAGGAGAATTTGAAGGTCCCGCACATGGGCTGGAACACGCTCGACATGGTGCGCGAGCATCCGGTGCTGGAGCGGCTGCCGCTCGGGCCGAAGGGCCGCCACGCCTATTTCGTGCACTCCTATCACCTCAATGCCACCAATGAAGCGGATGTGCTGCTGCGCGCCGATTACGGCGGGCCGGTCACGGCGATGGTCGGCAAGGACACCGCGATCGGCACGCAGTTCCACCCGGAAAAGAGCCAGCGCTTTGGGCTGGCTTTGATTTCCAACTTTTTGAAATGGAAGCCGTGATTCTTTTTCCCGCTGTCGACCTGAAGAACGGCCAGTGCGTGCGCCTCGAACAGGGCGACATGGCGCGCGCGACCGTGTTCAACCTCGATCCGGCGGCGCAGGCGCGCGCCTTCGCCGAGCAGGGCTTTGAGTATCTGCATGTCGTCGATCTCGACGGCGCCTTTGCCGGCAAGCCGATGAATGCGCTGGCGGTCGAGGCGATGCTGAAGGCCGTCACCATGCCGGTGCAGCTCGGCGGCGGCATTCGCGATCTCGGGACGATCGAGGCCTGGCTCGACAAGGGCATCGCGCGGGTGATCATCGGCACCGCCGCGGTGCGCGATCCCGAGCTGGTGAAAAGTGCGGCGAAGAAATTCCCCGGCCGCGTCGCGGTCGGACTCGACGCGCGCGACGGCAAGGTCGCGGTCGAAGGCTGGGCCGAGACCTCGCAGGTGACCGCGCTCGAAATCGCGGAGCGTTTCGAGGATGCCGGCGTCGCCGCGATCATCTTTACCGACATCGCGCGCGATGGCCTGCTGAAGGGCCTCAACCTCGACGCGACGATTGCGCTGGCCGAAGACATCTCAATCCCCGTGATCGCCTCCGGCGGCTTTGCCTCGATCGACGACGTCAAGGCGCTGCTGGCGCCGCGCGCCAAAAAGCTCGCCGGCGCCATCGCCGGCCGCGCGCTCTATGACGGCCGGCTCGATCCCGCCGCTGCGCTGATCGCTGATCCGCAACGCGCGTGCGGCCTAGGAGATAAAAATGTTCAAGGTCCGCGTCATTCCCTGCCTCGACGTCAAGGACGGCCGCGTGGTCAAGGGCGTCAACTTCGTCGATCTGCGCGACGCCGGCGATCCCGTCGAAGCGGCGATCGCCTATGACGCCGCCGGCGCCGACGAGCTTTGTTTTCTCGACATCACCGCCACCCACGAAAACCGCGGCACCATGCTGGACGTGGTGCGGCGGACGGCGGAAGCCTGCTTCATGCCGCTGACGGTCGGCGGCGGGGTACGCACGATCGACGACATCAAGACGTTGCTGCGCTCCGGCGCCGACAAGGTCTCGATCAACAGTGCGGCGGTCAGTAACCGCGAATTCGTCAAGCAGGGCGCCGAAAAATTCGGCGAGCAGTGCATCGTGGTCGCGATCGACGCCAAGCGGGTCAAGTGCGCCGGCGGCTCGGACCGCTGGGAGATCTTCACCCATGGCGGGCGCAATTCGACCGGGATCGACGCCATCGAATATGCCCAGGAAGTGGTCTCGCTCGGCGCCGGCGAAATCCTGCTGACCTCGATGGACCGCGACGGCACCCGTCAGGGGTTCGACCTGCCGCTGACGCAGGCGATCGCCGACAGTGTTCCCGTACCGGTAATCGCTTCCGGCGGCGTCGGTAACCTCGACCACCTCGTGGACGGCATCCGCCAGGGCCACGCCACCGCGGTGCTGGCGGCCTCGATCTTCCACTTCGGCGAATTTACCATTCGCGAAGCCAAGGACCACATGGTGCGCGCCGGCTTGCCGATGCGGCTCGATCCCTGACAACTCCCCGTCACAAAAGTGCTAGGTTCGGCTCGGGATGGCACCCGGCTAAAGGCTGGGTGCAGTGTTGGTTCAAGTGTTGAGTTCAAGTTGATGCCGCGTTTCACGATCCATGATCTGGCCGCCACCATCGATGCCCGCGCCGCATCGGGAGGAGAGGCGTCCTACACCAAGAAGCTGCTCGACAAGGGCGCGGAGCATTGCGCCAAGAAACTCGGCGAGGAAGCGGTCGAGACCGTGATCGCCGCGGTCGAGAACGATCGCGATCATCTGATCGCCGAGAGCGCCGATCTGCTGTTTCATTTGCTGGTGCTGTTGAAGTCGCGCGGCGTCAAGCTCGAGGAGGTCGAGGCCGCGCTCGACCAGCGTACCAACATGTCCGGACTGGAAGAGAAAGCCGCGCGCAAGCGCGATTAGAATCCACGCAAGAGGCGACGCCATGGATATTCGGGCACCGGACCAGCAATATAATCCCTACCGGATCTTTACGCGCGAGCAGTGGGCGGGCTTGCGCGACGACACGCCGATGACGCTGGAGCCCGGCGAGTTCGAGCGGCTGCGTTCGCTGCATGACCGCCTCGACCTGCAGGAGGTCGAGGACATCTATCTGCCGCTGTCGCGGCTGTTGTCGATCTATGTCGATGCGACGCACCGGCTCTATCAGGCGCAGCGCCAGTTCCTCGGCATCCGGGATCGCAAGGTGCCCTACATCATCGGCGTCGCAGGTTCGGTGGCGGGCGGCAAGTCGACCACCGCGCGCGTGCTGCAGGCGCTGCTGGCGCGCTGGTCGCCGCGGCCCAAGGTCGATCTGGTGACCACCGACGGCTTTCTGTTTCCCAACGCGGTGCTGGAACGGCAAGGCCTGATGCAGAAGAAGGGTTTTCCGGAGAGCTACGATCTGCCGACGCTGTTGTCGTTCCTGAGCGACATCAAGGCCGGCCGGCGGCCGGTGCGCGCGCCGGTCTATTCGCATTTGACCTACGACATCGTTCCGAACCAGTGGCAGGAGGTCGACCAGCCCGACATCCTGATCGTCGAGGGCGTCAACGTGCTGCAGACCGGGCGGCTGCCGCGTGACGGCAAGGCGGTGCCCGTCGTCTCCGACTTCTTCGATTTCTCGATCTATATCGACGCCGACGAGCGGTGCTGCGCGAATGGTACGTAAGCGCTGGCTGACGCTGCGCGACACCGCGTTCACCGATCCGAAATCCTACTTCCACCGCTATGCGCTGTTGTCCGACGAGGAGGCGATCGCCACCGCAACCGCGATCTGGGAGCGCACCAACCTCGCCAATCTCGAGGAAAACATCCTGCCGACGCGGCCGCGCGCGACCTGATCCTCAAGAAGGGCGCCGATCACGTCATCGAGACGGTCGCGCTGCGGCGGCTGTGATCGCAGTACATCGTCATTGCGAGCGAAGCGAAGCAATCCATCGTGCGGCATAACGGATACATGGATTGCTTCGTCGCTGCGCTCCTCGCAATGACGGCAAACACTAAGCCGCGATGTGGCGCGAAGCGGCGAGGCCGGCGATCGCTTCCGCGAGCTTGTCGCGATCGAGCGGCTTGATCAGAAAGCCGTCCATGCCGGCTTCGAAACAGGCGTAGCGATCTTCCACCAGCGTGTTGGCGGTCAGCGCCAGGATCGGCGTCCGGCGGCCGGGCTGGCCGGCTTCCAGCGTGCGGATCCGCTTGGTGGTTTCGATGCCGTCGAGCTGCGGCATCTGGATGTCCATCAGCACGAGATCATAGGGGGTGCCGGCGGATTTCGCCGCCAGCCAGGATTCCAGCGCGGCTTCGCCGTTGGTGGTGATGACGGCGTGGTGGCCGAGCCGGCTCAGCAGCGACCGCATCAACAGCGCGTTGATCTCGTTGTCTTCGGCGACCAGGATCGACAGGCCGTTGCTGGCGGGCACCGCAGGCGCCGCGCCTGGTTCAGCCGCATCCATCGGGCTTTCGCCGATGATGCTAGGTGCGGAAATTTCGGCGGTCGCCGTCAGGCGTGCGGCGAGCGAGGCGGCGCGCAGCGGCTTGACCAGATAGCCGGTGAAGGCGGAGCCGCGGACATCTGCAGCTCCTGCCGGGTCGCCGGCGTGAACATCACGATCCGCTGCGCGGCGTGCAGGCGAGCGGCTTCGCCGAGCGCTTCGGAATTTATTGTGCCGAGCGCATGATCGATCAGGACGGCGTGCCAGGAGCGCTCGGGCAACAGCGCTTGCGCGACGTCGGCATCCGAAACCAGGCAGGTCTGGCCGCCCCAGCGCTGCAGCCGACGCGCGGTCAGCGAGGCCTCGATGCTTTGCGGCGACACCAGCATGATCGACTGGCCGGACAGATCCGGCGCGACGAATGTCGTTTGATCGCCGTCTTCGGCGGCCGTAAGCGGGATCGACACTTCGAAGGTCGAACCCATGCCGGGCTTGCTCTCCAGCGTGATGCGGCCGCCCATGCGCTTGACGATGCGGTCGCTGATGGAGAGGCCGAGTCCGGTGCCGCCATAGCTGCGCGCGATCGCTTCGTCGGCCTGCTCGAACTCGCGGAAGATCCGTTGCTGCGCCTCGGGCGCGATGCCGATGCCGGTGTCGCGCACCAGGAAACTGATTTCGTTGGGCCAGATGCCGGGCTCGACGATCAGCGCAACGCCGCCGGTCGAGGTGAATTTGATGGCGTTGCCGGCGAGGTTGAGCAGCACCTGGCGCAATCGCGCGGCGTCGCCGATCACGGTCATCGGCAGGCGGTCGTCGACATAGGCCGCGATCTCGAGTTTGCGTGGCCTGTGCGCGCGGCGCCAGCAGTTCGGTGACGTCCTCGATCAGGGCGGAAAGCGCGAACGGACGGTGTTCGAGGTCGATCTTGCCGGCCTCGATCTTGGAATAGTCCAGCAACTCCTCGATCAGCGACAACAGTGCGTCGCCCGAGGTTTTTACCGCCTTGACGTAAGTCGTTTGCTCCGGCGTCAGCGGCGTATCCAGCAGGAGACCGCTCATGCCGATGATGCCGTTCAGCGGCGTGCGGATCTCGTGGCTCGCCATCGCGAGGAAGCGCGACTTGGCGCGGCTGGCGGCATCGGCCTGATCGCGGGCCTCGGCGAGCGCGCGTTCGCTCTCGGTGCGGTCGGTGACGTCGCGGCCGACGCTCTGCATTTCGGCTGGCTGGTCGGCATCGTTGCGGACCAGGCCTTCGCGCCAGGCGATCCAGCGCGGCCCGAGCGGGGTAGCGATCTTCTGGTCGTGGATCGCGCGTGCCGTTCGATTCCAGCACGGTGTCGCCCTGCTCGAGAATGGTCAACGTGGCGGAACTGCCGATCAGCGCTTCGCGGGGGGCTTGCGCCAGTTCGCAATAGGCGTCGTTGACGAAGGTGATGCGGCCATGGGTATCGCGCAGGACGATCAGATCGCCCTGCGATTCGAACAGGCGGCGGGTCGCGCGCCTCGGCTTCCTGCAGTTCCCAGTTGCGGTCGGCCATCGCCTCGTTGTGCAGGGCGATCTTGCGCAGTTTCTTGTGCAGGAACCGCAGCCGGACGCTCAGGGTGGCGAGCGCCACGCAGGCGATCGCGAACAGGAAGCTGACGCCGATCGCAAATGCGTGCGGATCGTAGCCGGAGACTTCCGACCGGCTTCCGGTGATGAAGCCGTAGACGCCGCCAAAGGCGCCGGAGAAGATGATGAAGGAGCGAACGGTGAAAGTGAGCCAGGGATGGCGGCGGCCGAAGCGGCGCAGGCGTAGCTTGATCCGGAAAGTCCGTCCCACCATCGTCAATTACCCTGAGATCATTTGCCCGAACCGAAGCGGTTCGAAGCACCCTGTGCCCGTGCAGACGATGCGTCGGCGACCTTGCAAAGTGCTTGAGGCCGGCACGCTTCGCCGGCCGCGATGAGAACAGGGTTGATGAAACGTTAACGCATAGTGTTTTCGAGCGAAGTGGGAACCGGTTCGCGTGAAGAAAACGCGTCAAAATAAAGAGCTCAAAGTCTCAGAGCGAAGCGGCCGCGAGACGGTGCTGGCTGCCGCGGGCACCGACGATGAGAGCGGCGGCATCGCGCGCCGAAAAGGTCTTCGAATGCACGAAGATGCGGTAATCGGCCGGCCCGTCGGCCGAGAGATAGATGACGGGATCGGAGGCCGAGGGCACGGCCGAGATCGCCACCAGTTGCGGCGGCGAATGGCTCTGGCAGGCGCCGGCTTCGGTAGAGTCGACGTCGTCGATGACGGTGAAGTCCGCGGCTTCCGCGCTGTCGGAGATCTGCACCCGCACGGTCGCAAGCCTGGGATCGCTGGTGAAACTGACGTGGCGTTCGGCCTGCCAGGACAGGGCAGCAATCTGGAGCGAGGCGCCGCCGACCTCGATGCAGGGCCGCGGGCCCGAAAAATTCGCCGCGGGCGAACACCGCCGCCACCGCCAATGGAACCACCGAGGCCAGGATCTTGAAACGCAACATGACACTACTCGCTTCACGCACAAGCCGGCGACAAGCGGCTTATGGTTGGCAGAGTGTAAACGGGACTGGTTACCACCGCGTTGACGCGGGGCAGGCCTGTGTCAATCCAACACGGTTCTACGCCGCGCGGCGCTGATCCTCGGCCAATGCACGATATGACAGCGCTTCGGCCAGATGCAGCCGGCCGATCTTTTCCGCGCCGTCAAGATCGGCGAGCGTGCGCGCAACGCGCAGCACGCGGTGATAGCCGCGTGCAGTGAGCTTCATGGTTTCGGCGGCGTCGCGCAGCAGTTTTTGGCCGTGCGCATCCGGCTGCGCGATGGTTTCCAGCAGCGAGGCCGGTGCTTCGGCGTTGGTGCGGACATGCGGCATGCCGGCATCGGCATAGCGCGCAAGCTGGATGTCGCGCGCGGCCGCCACGCGTGCGGCGACTTCGGCGGAACCTTCGCTCGGCGGCGGCAGGATCAGATCGGCCGCGGTCACCGCAGGGACTTCGATGCGCAGATCGATGCGGTCCATCATCGGGCCCGAGATCCGCATCTGATAGTCCGCGGTGCAGCGGTCGATGCGCGCGCGCTTGCAGGAATAGCCGGGCTCATAGGCATGTCCGCAGCGGCACGGGTTCATCGCCGCGACCAGCATGAAGCGCGCCGGATAGGTGACGCGGTGGTTGGCCCGGCACACCGCGACCTCGCCGTTTTCCAGCGGCGCGCGCAGCGAATCCAGCACGCGCGGATCGAACTCCGGCAGTTCGTCGAGGAACAGTACGCCCTGATGCGCCAGCGAAATCTCGCCGGGTTTGGCGCGGATGCCGCCGCCGGTCAGCGCCGCCATGCTGGCGGAATGATGCGGGCTGCGAAACGGCCGCCGCGCCGTCAACGCGCCGTCGCGGATCTCGCCGGCGACGGAGGCGATCATCGATACTTCCAGAAGTTCGGACGGCGACAGCGGCGGCAGGATCGAGGGCAGTCGCGCTGCCAGCATCGATTTGCCGGCGCCGGGCGAGCCGATCATCAGCAGATGATGTCCGCCGGCCGCCGCGATCTCGAGCGCGCGCTTGGCGCTCTCCTGGCCCTTGATGTCGCGCAGATCGAGCAGCGTTTCCTCGCGCTCATGGACCTTTGGTGTCGGCCGCGACAGCACCTGCGTGCCCTTAAAATGGTTGGCGATCTGGATCAGCGACTTTGCCGCGATGATCTGGATATCCGGGCTCGCCCAGGCCGCTTCCGAACCGCAGGCGGCCGGGCAGATCAGTCCTTCCTCGCGCGAATTGGCGCCAATCGCCGCCGGCAGCACGCCCGCCACCGGCGCGATCGATCCGTCGAGGCCGAGTTCGCCGAGCACCGTGAAGCCACTCAATGCATCCGGCGGGATCGCGCCGATCGCGGCCATCAGGCCGAGCGCGATCGGCAGATCGTAATGGCTGCCTTCCTTCGGCACATCGGCCGGCGCCAGATTGACGGTGATCCGCCGCGCCGGCAGCGCCAGCCCCGAGGCGATCAACGCCGAACGCACCCGCTCGCGCGCCTCCGACACGGCCTTGTCCGGCAGCCCGACAATGGCAAAGGCCGGTAATCCCGGCGCGACCTGCACCTGCACGTCGACCGCCCGGGCCTCGATCCCCTCAAAGGCTACGGTAGAAACGCGTTGGACCATGCCTGCCCCTTGGTTCAATCAAGGGTAGCGGAACCGGACGATCTGTGCAAGAACATTACGGGAACAGCCAATTCAACTTCGACGCCGCAATCGCCGCCAGATTGGCGTCCGGCTGCTCCAGCATCTTCAGCGCCGCATCGAGGGCGTTGCGCAGGTTGGTGGCGGCGTTCGGGGTGCAGCGGAGCCGGCCTGATGCGAGAAATTTGACATCGGTGGCACCATCGGGTCTCGGAATGAGAATGCGGGTGGCGAGTTCGACCTCGATCGAGCCGTTCATGGTGCCGTTAGGCGCCGACGATATCGAAATAAACCAGGGGCGCCGATGCGCCGGTGTCCTCATAGACGATGCCGGGTGCGTTGGCGGTCGGTTGGTCGGTCATTTCCCGCTCCGCTTCGCCTCAATGGCGTCCCAGATCTTCGCCGCCACATCCGGGCCATTGAGCCGAGCGATGGCGCGGATGCCGGTCGGCGACGTCACGTTGATTTCGGTGAGGTTGCCGTCGATCACGTCGATGCCGACGAACAATAATCCGCGCTCGCGCAGCGCGGGGGCCAGCGTGGCGCAGATCTCGCGTTCGCGCGGCGAGAGGTCGGTGGCATGCGCGGCACCGCCGCGCACCATGTTGGAGCGCAGATCGTCGGGGGCTGGCACGCGGTTGACGGCGCCGGCAAATTCGCCGTCGACCAGGATAATGCGCTTGTCGCCGTGCTTGACCTCAGGGAGGAAGCGCTGGATCACCCAGGGCTCGCGGAAGGTGACGGAGAACATGTCGAACAGCGAGCCGAAATTCATGTCCTGCGGCATCACGCGAAACACTGCGGCACCGCCATGGCCGTGCAGCGGCTTCATGACGACGGCGCCATGCTGGTCGCGGAACGAATTGATTTCATCGAGGTCGCGCGAGATCAGCGTCGGCGGCATCAGCTGCGGAAAGTTCAGCACGAACAGCTTTTCCGGCGCGTTGCGCACGCTGGCCGGGTCATTCACGACAAGCGTCTTGGGATGGATCCGCTCCAGCAGGTGCGTCGAGGTGATGTAGGCGAGATCGAACGGCGGATCCTGCCGCAGCAGGATGGCGTCGAAGCTGTCGAGCGCCGTGCGCTTCGGCTCGCCGAGGGTAAAATGATCGCCAACCTCGTCGCGCACGGTCAGTGCCTGCACCGGCGCCACCAATTCCTCTCCGCGCAGCGAGAGCTTGTCCGGGGTGTAATAGGAAAGGCTGTGGCCGCGCTTTTGCGCCTCCAATAACAGCGCAAAGGTCGAATCGCCGCGGATGTTGATACGCGCGATGGGGTCCATCTGGACGGCGACATTCAGTTTCATGGGATGGGTCCGGGTCTCTGTTGGTTATCAGGTGCTGGCGTCGAATGCCGCTAACAGATGGCGTGGCAAATGCCTGGGCGCAATCAGGATCGCGTCGAATCGCAGCTCAAATTCGGCATGCTCGGGATGGGCCATCAGCCAGGCCTGGGCGGCCTCGATGATGCGCTGTTGTTGGCGCGGGGTCACGGCATAGGCGGCGTCGTCGAGGCGGGCCCGCGCCTTGACCTCGATGAAGGCAATGAGATTGCGCTTCTTCGCCACCAGGTCGATCTCGCCATAGGGCGTCTTGAAGCGTTTGGCGAGGATCCGGTAGCCCTTGGCCATCAGAAGTGCGGCGGCGCGGCTTTCGGCCGACAGCCCGGTCCGGAACGCGGCGATCCGCTCGGGCGACGCCGGCTTTTCGGCAGCAGGTTTTTTGGAAGGCTTGGCGGCACCGTCAGTCTTCGGCATCGTTGGCTCCGGCGCGCATTTCCTTCACCAGCTCCAGCGCGCGGGCATAGACCTCGCGGCGCGGCCGTCCGGACAATTCAACCGCATGCGCGACCGCATCCTTGACGCTGTCGCGCGCCAGTTGTGCGCGCAGGAGGTCGTCGAGATCCTCTGATGTCATCGCCTGCGCATCCGCGCGCGGCGGCCCGATGACGAGGACGAATTCACCGCGGGTTTCCAGTTGATCGGCGCCCTTGGCCAGTTCCGCGATCGGCGCCCGCAAAATCTCTTCGTGCAGTTTTGTGAGTTCGCGGCAGATTGCAGCATCACGTCCGGCCATGATCTCGGCGAGATCGGCAAGCGTATCCGCAACGCGGTTGCCGGATTCGAACATGACGAGCGTCGCATCGATCCTGGACAGGTCGGATAGCCGCGTGCGGCGTGCCTGTTGCTTGGGGGGCAAAAATCCTTCGAAGAAGAACCGGTCGGTCGGCAATGCTGCCACCGACAGCGCTGTTAGCACCGAGGAGGCACCGGGGACCGCGATCACCGCAAAGCCGGCCGCGCAGACCTCGCGCACCAGCTTGAAGCCGGGATCGGAGATCAACGGCGTGCCGGCGTCCGAGACCAGCGCGATCGAGGCGCCCTGCGCCAGCTTTTCCAGGATTTTTGGCCGCGCCAGTGCGGCGTTATGCTCGTGATATTGTTTGAGCGAGCCTGAGATCGCATAGCGCTCGGTGAGCCGGCGGGTGATGCGGGTGTCCTCGCAGGCGATGATGTCGACGCCGGCCAGCGTTTCCAGCGCGCGCAGCGTGATGTCGCCGAGATGGCCGATCGGGGTCGCCACCAGATAGAGCCCGGGAACCGGCTTTGGGGCGGTCAGGACCTGGCCGCCGATCGAAAATGTCCGGACAGCAGAACCCGGTTCGACTTCAGACCCGTAGTTGGAGTTGGCTTTTGCGCGCATAATACCAATCTAAAGGGGTGTTAGCGCCAGCGCCACAGCGCGGTGGGTTGGGAGATGAGGGCTGGTGCTCGGCACAATCGCTGGGGGGTACGGTCCTGCAACCGGCAACGACGCCGCAGGACCATAATCCTTTTGTTTTAGTTAACTATTCGCCGACAATATGCCTGAATCCACCCGCCTCAGTGAGGCCGTTGGCGTTCTGGCCGATCGCGGTCGGTCAAGAGATAGAGAGACGATGGTAGGCCCGCTCAAAGCCAAGTCCTCCTCGTCGGGTGCAACCCGGCGGACGGCGGTCGGCCTTATTCTCGGCGCGCCGCTGCTTGGCGCCTGCGCCAGCGTGCAGCAGAGCATCAGCCAGTTTTCCAACCCGTTCGCCTCGCCGCAGCCCGATGCCGGGCCGGCAGGCCCGCAGCAGCAGCCGCAGGCGGTTGGCACCGGGCAGGTCAAGGTCGGCCTGATCCTGCCGCTCTCGGCCGCCGGCAATGCCGGCGTCGCGGCGCAGTCGATGAAGAACGCTGCCGAAATGGCGCTGGCAGAGTTCCAGAATCCCAACGTCCAGCTCCTGATCAAGGATGACGCCGGCAGCCCGCAGGGCGCCAGCCAGGGAACCCAGCAGGCGCTGGCCGAGGGTGCGGAAATTATTCTGGGTCCGTTGTTTGCCGCCTCGGTTCCCGCCACCGCCCAGCTGACGCGCGCGCGCGGCGTCTCCGTGATCGCGTTCTCGACCGATTCCAGCGTCGCCGGCCGCGGGGTTTACCTCCTGAGCTTCCTCCCCGAATCCGACGTCAACCGGATCATCGATTACGCGGCGAGCACCGGAAAGAAGTCTTTCGCCGGCCTCTTGCCCGACAACGCCTATGGGAACGTGGTCGAAGCCGCCTTCAAGCAGGCGGCGGCCCGCAAGGGCCGCGTCGTCGCGTTCGAAAAATACGGTGCCGACCGTTCGGCCGCCGCGCGCACCGTGGCGCAGGCGCTCGGCCAGGCGGATGCGCTGTTGATCGCCGACGACGGCGATTCGGTGGTGGCAACGGCAGATGCGCTCACCGCCGCGGGCTCCAATCTGCGCAACATCCAGTTGCTCGGCACAGGTCTTTGGGACAATCCGCGTGTATTCGCGAGCCCGGCGCTACAGGGTGGCCTCTATGCCGCGCCCGATCCGTCAGGCTTCCGCGGCTTTGCTGCGCGCTACCGCACCAAATTCGGCGGCGAGCCGGTTCGTACAGCAACGCTGGCCTATGACGCGGTGGCATTGGTTGCAGCCTTGGCGCGCACGCAAGGTACGCAACGTTTTGCGCCGGAGACGCTGACCAACCCGTCCGGCTTTGCCGGCATCGACGGTCTCTTCCGTTTCCGCTCCGACGGCACCAATGAGCGCGGCCTTGCCGTGATGAAGGTCGCGCAAGGCGGCGGTGCGCCGGTTGCGGGTTCGCCGAAGAGTTTTGGCGCGTAACTCAGTTGTCGCCCCTGCGAACGCAGGGGCCCATAACCACCGGCGGTTATTGATAGAAGAGCGTCGAACGTTTTGCCCTGACGAGGGGCCGCGGCGTATGGGTTCCTGCGTTCGCAGGAACGACGGGAGAAAAAGCTAAGCCGCGAGATCCGCCACAACCGCATCGAGCACCGGAAATCCGGCCTGCGTCACCCGCAGCCGGCCGTCGGCGTCGACGACGATGGCACCTTCCTCGCGCAGGACGGCGATGCGGCCGGGATCGAGCGTGCGGCCCGACAGATCGGCGTAGCGGCGGGGATCGATGCCTTCTGCCAGCCGCAATCCCATCAGCAAAAATTCGTCGGCGCGCTCTTCTGAGTTGAGGTCATCGTCGGTGACGACGCCATGGCCGTTGGCCTCGACCCGCATCAGCCAGGCCTCGGGACGTTTTTCGGTGGCGATGGCGTGCCTCGTGCCATCGATATCGAGGCGGCCATGCGCGCCCGGACCGATGCCGGCATATTCCTCGCCGCGCCAATAGACCAGATTGTGTTTGCACTCCGCGCCCGGTCGCGCGTGGTTGGAAATCTCGTAAGCGGGCAGGCCATGCTGTGCGCAGACCTCCTGCGTCACATCGTAGAGCGCGCGCGCGACAGCTTCGTCGGGCGTCTTCAATTTGCCGGCGGCGTGCAATCCGAAGAACGGCGTGCCCTCTTCGATCGTGAGTTGATAGAGCGACAGATGCTCGGCAGCTTCCGAGATCGCCAGCTTCAATTCATCGGCCCACATCTGCGGCGTCTGGTCGGGGCGCGCATAGATCAGGTCGAACGAGTAACGATCGAATGCGCTGCGCGCGATCGCAACCGCATCCAGCGCCTCGCGCGCGCTGTGCAGCCGTCCTAACGCCTTCAATGACGCGTCGTCCAGCGCCTGCACGCCGAGCGAGACGCGATTGACGCCGGCGGCACGATAGCCGCGGAAACGCGTCGCCTCGACGCTGGTGGGATTGGCTTCCAGCGTCACTTCCACATCTGATGCGACGCGCCAGTGTTTTCCGATCGAATCCAGTACGGCGCCGACGGTCTGCGGCGCCATCAGCGACGGCGTGCCGCCGCCGAGGAAGATCGAGGTGACTTCACGCCCCGGTGCACGCGCGGTCGTGGTTTCGATCTCGCGCGCAAAGGCGTTCACGAACCGCGCCTCGTCGACCGGGGCATGCCGGACATGGCTGTTGAAATCGCAATACGGGCATTTCGACAGGCAGAACGGCCAATGCACGTAGACGCCGAAAGCCTGTTTGCCCTGCGGGCGTTGCGCGTTAGCCAAGACAGATCTCCGCCAGTTTGACGAAGGCGCGGGCGCGGTGCGACAGGCCGAGGCCGAGCGGCGGCAGACCGTGCTTCTCGATCGCCGACATCTCGCCGAAGGTGCGCGCATGTCCGTCGGGCAGGAATGACGGATCATATCCAAAGCCTTGGTCGCCGCGCGGCGGCCACACCAGGGTTCCATCGACGCGCGCCTCGACCTCTTCGAGATGACCATCGGGCCACGCGACACACAGCGCGGACACGAAATGCGCCTTGCGCTTGTCCGGCGTGGTGGCGCCGCGCTCCTGCAACAGGCGTTCGACCCGCGTCATCGCCGCCAGAAAATCCTTGTTCGGACCGGCCCAGCGCGCCGAATAGAGTCCGGGGGCGCCGTCCAGCGCATCCACCACGAGGCCGGAATCGTCGGCAAACGAGGGAAGCCCGGTGGCCTTGGCCGCAGCGATGGCCTTGATCGCGGCATTGGCGCGAAAAGTGTCGCCGGTCTCCTCGGGTTCATCGAGCCCGAGCTCGCCGGCCGACACCGCCTCTACGCCATGCGGCGCCAGCAATTCACGCATCTCGGCAAGCTTGCCGGGATTGTGGGTCGCGATCACGAGGCGGCCTGTGATTCGACGGTGCATGTGCGGATCAGACTACGCGATGGCCATCTTTTGCAAGTCCACCAGACGCCCGACACCCTTGCGCGCCAGCGCCATCAGCGCCAGGAACTCGTCTTGCGAGAACGGCGTCTTCTCGGCGGTGCCCTGCACTTCGATGATGCGGCCGTCGCCGGTCATGACGAAATTGGCGTCGGTGTCGGCTTCGGAATCCTCGGCGTAGTCGAGATCGAGCACCGGCGTGCCCTTGTAGATGCCGCAGGAGATCGCCGCGACATTGTCGCGCAACACATTGGCCTTCAGCATGTTGCGGGTCTTCATCCAACTGATGCAGTCGGCCAGCGCCACCCAGGCGCCGGTGATCGAGGCGGTACGGGTGCCGCCGTCGGCCTGGATCACGTCGCAATCCACGGTGATTTGCCGCTCGCCGAGCGCCTCGAGGTCGACCGCAGCACGCAAGGAGCGTCCGATCAGGCGCTGGATCTCGACGGTGCGGCCGCCCTGCTTGCCGGCCGCGGCCTCGCGGCGGGTGCGTTCCAGCGTGGCGCGCGGCAGCATGCCGTATTCGGCCGTCACCCAGCCGCGGCCCTGGCCTTTCAGCCATGGCGGCAGCCGCTCTTCCAGTGTGGCGGTGACCAGCACATGGGTGTCGCCGAATTTCACCATGCAGGAACCCTCGGCGTATTTGACGACGCCGCGTTCCAGCGACACGGGGCGCAGCTCATCGGCTGCACGGCGGCTTGGCCGCATGGGGGAATCCTCCGAAAAAATCAGCAAATATCGTTCGCGGTGCTTGTAGGAGGGGGAACGGGCAGCGGCAAGGGCTTTGGCCGCGGTTTTGCGGTGTAATGCGTGCTTGTCATGGGCCCTCCGGATAGACAGATTAGGGGCTAGGTAAGGGAGCAAGCGTTGGCCCACCACGATCCGATTGGTCTGATCGCGCCGAATGCCGGGCTGGCCCAGCTCAATGAGCGTTCGCGCGACATTTTTCGTCAAATCGTCGAGAGTTACCTCACCACCGGCGAACCGGTCGGCTCGCGCAACATTTCGCGCCTGATCGCGATGCCGCTGTCGCCGGCCTCGGTCCGCAACGTGATGTCGGACCTCGAACAACTCGGCCTGATCTACGCGCCGCATACGTCGGCCGGACGTCTTCCCACGGAACTCGGCCTGCGCTTCTTCGTCGATGCCCTGATGCAGGTCGGCGACCTCACCGAAGATGAACGGCAGTCGATCCAGACCCAGCTCGCTTCCGTCGGCCGCGCGCAATCGGTCGAGGCCGCCCTCGGCGAGGCCCTGACGCGGCTGTCGGGCCTGACGCGGGCCGCCGCCGTGGTGCTGACCGCCAAATCCAATTCGCGGCTGAAACACATCGAATTCGTGCGGCTGGAACCGGAACGCGCGCTGGTGGTGCTGGTCAGCGAAGACGGCCAGGTCGAAAACCGCGTGCTGGTGTTGCCGCCCGGCGTTCCCTCATCGGCGCTGACGGAAGCGACGAATTTTCTCAATTCCCGCATTCGCGGCCGCACGCTCGCCGAATCGCGGCTCGAACTCGAAACCGCGCTGACGCAAAGCCGCGCCGAACTCGATCAGCTGACGCAGAAGGTGATCGCGGCCGGGATCGCAAGCTGGTCCGGCGGCGAGAGTGACGACCGCCAGTTGATCGTGCGCGGTCATGCCAATCTGCTCGAGGACCTGCATGCGCTGGAAGATCTGGAGCGCGTCAAATCGCTGTTCGACGATCTCGAGACCAAGCGCGGCGTGATCGATCTCTTGGGCCGCGCCGAACGCGCCGAGGGCGTGCGGATTTTCATCGGATCGGAGAACAAGCTGTTCTCGCTGTCCGGTTCCTCCACCATCATCGCGCCCTACAGCGACGCCGCGGGCCGCATTGTCGGCGTTCTCGGCGTGATCGGGCCGACCCGGCTGAACTACGCACGGGTGATCCCGACCGTGGATTACGCCGCCCGCATCGTCAGCCGGATGCTGGGTGGTTAATCGGCCCGAAAACCTAAATGTTTATTGTTTTAGCGCGTTTTCCCGGCGCGAACCGGCATCCACTTCGCTCGAAAACGCCATGGGAACGCTTGATTTTCGTCGCCTAAAGCACGATATCCGGGCCAGCAAATCCCCATTTAACCAGACGGTTTTTTCGAGAAGGCAGCCTTATGACCGATCCCAACCGGCCGAATGACGACGCGGCGGCCCCAAGCGGCGAGCCCGTGGTCTCGAAGCCCTACATCATGCCCGACGATCCCGAAGAGGGATCGGTGGAGGCGTTGACCAAGGAAGCGGCGGAAGCGCGCGACAAGATGCTGCGCACGCTGGCGGAGATGGAAAATCTGCGCAAGCGCACCAGCCGTGAAGTGGCCGATGCCAGGATCTACGGCATCACCGGCTTCGCGCGCGACATTCTCGACATCGCCGACAATTTGCAGCGCGCGCTCGACGCGGTTCCGGCCGATATGAAAGCCACCGCGGATCCGGCGCTGAAGGCGTTCATCGAAGGCGTCGAACTGACCGAGCGGTCGCTGCTCAACACGCTGGAGAAAAACGGCGTCAAGAAATTCGATCCGGCGGGCGAGAAGTTCAACCCGAACTTCCAGCAGGCGATGTACGAAGTGCCCGATACGTCGGTGCCGTCAGGCACGGTGGTGCAGGTCGTGCAGGCCGGCTTCATGATCGGCGAACGCGTGCTGCGTCCGGCGCTGGTCGGCGTCTCCAAGGGCGGCGCCAAGGCGGCACCTGCTACCGACGTCACGAGCTAAAGCCGAACGCGTCAGGTTCAGGCCGGCGCATCCATCGGCTTCTCATGCGCCTTCGGCCAGTAGGTGCCAAAACTCCAGAGATTGCCTTCCGGATCCCGGCAGGCGAAATCGCGGCTGCCGTAGTGGGTATCGTACGGCTCCATTTCGATCTTCGCGCCCGAGGCCCTCACCTTGGCGCACAAGGCGTCCGGCTCGCTGACGGCAACATAAATCGCGTCGGTGCGGCGGCCACCGAGATCACCGACCATCTTGCTGTAGGCGTCGTCACGGTCCTGGCCGAGCATCAGCAATGACGATCCGTAGGCGAGCTCGGCGTGCTGCACCACGCCGTCGCCGCGATAGACGACGTATTCGGTGAAGCCGACGACGTCGATCAGCCAGCGGATCATCGCTTCGGCATCTCTGCAGCGCAGGGTCGGAAAAATGCGCGGCGCTTCGATTTCGCGGCTTGTCGTCATGGGAACTCCTTGATGCACGGCTCTCGAGCCCACCATGCACAGGGCGTGCGCTATCAGCTTGAAGATTTGTTACCAGTCCGAAGTCGCGTCGTCGGGCGTGTCAGCCGGCTGTCGGTCAGCGCCAGCCGCCGCGCCCAGGCCGTCGGCGACTCGCCGGCCAGTGCGACGAATTCGCGAACCAGATGCGCCTGGTCGGCATAACCGCTCTCGGCGGCAATCCCGGCCCAGCCGTGCGCTTCTCGATACGCGCCAGCCGGCAGGCTTGATGGAACCGCATCATCCGCGCGATGGATTTGGGCGCGAGGCCAAGCTCGGATCGGAAACGATGAACGAGGTGCTTGCGGCTCCAGCCGATGTCACCGGCCAGCGCCGCGATCCGCGCGCCGCCGGCGGTACGCGCCAGCCGGCGATAGGCGAATGCGATTTCGGGCGATGGCAGATGATTGGCGCGACCGGCGATGAAGTCCTCGAACAGGTCGAAGCGGTGTTGCCAGCAATCGGTGGCGCCCATTCGCTCGCGCAGCTTGCGGCCCTCATGGCCAAGCACGTCGCCGATATCGACCATGCGCGCGGCAAGGTCGACGACGGCGCCGCCGAAAAAGCGATAGGCGCCGAGCGGCGTGAAATCCACCTGCACGCATTCGGCGCCGCCGTCGGACTCGATGCACACCGGCCCGGCATGGAGCCCCGCTGCGAAGCTTGGCTGCCGGTCGGTCGCATCAGGCTCGCGCCCGAGCGCGATCAGGAACGGCGAACCGAGGCTGATGATCACGGGAACCACCAGCGACGCGGTTTCACGCTGGGAAAATCGGCCAAGCGCCGTCTCGCGATAGCCCGTCATTCCCATGATCAGACCGGCCGTGCGCTGCGACGGCGCACGGCGGATCAACTCGAATGCGAGGGGAGCCCCAATGTCCGACATTCCCACTCCCTGCGGGAGATTGCGCTAGGTCGCGATATCCGCCGACTGGATGCGCTTGACGCCGGCCGCGGCCATATCGGTCCAGGCCTTGGCGAGCGAGCCCCCTGCGTCGATGCCGCGGCAGGCGTCCTCGACCACATAGGTCTCAAAACCGGCCTTGCGCGCATCGAGCGCCGACCACGCCACGCAGAAATCGGTGGCGAGGCCGGCCAGGAACAGTTTCTGAACGTTGCGCGCCTTCAAGTAGGCGGCGAGCCCGGTCGTGGTCTTGCCGTCGGCCTCGGTGAAGGCCGAATAGCTGTCGACGTCCTTGTGGAAACCCTTGCGGATCACGAGTGCGGCCTGCGGAATTGTGAGGTCTTTCGACAGCGAGGCGCCTTCGGTGCCCTGTACGCAGTGATCGGGCCACAGCATC
Organism: uncultured Alphaproteobacteria bacterium; assembly: GCA_963802535.1. Lineage (GTDB taxonomy): Bacteria > Pseudomonadota > Alphaproteobacteria > Rhizobiales > Xanthobacteraceae > Bradyrhizobium. The sequence continues at coordinate 401,576 of CAWDJI010000011.1, forward strand.
TGCTTGCCGTAGGGAAGGTCGGTGGTCTCGAACGGCTTCTTGCCCGAGTGGGCCGAGGCAAACGAGACGTGGCCGTTGCGTGTGCCAGTCCTGCGTCATCACCACATTGGCAAAGCCCTTGGCGATGCGGTTGATGATGGGAACGACCTGCTCGCCGTCCTTCACCGCGAGACTGCCGCCCGGCAGGAAGCAGTTCTGGACGTCGATCACCAACAGCGCCGACGCTTCGTCGGGCTTGATCGCATCCGCAGCCCAGACTTCGTTTGAAACAAAGCCAGCAAGAATTGTCGTAGCGAGGCCTGCAACAATCTGACGTCGATCCAGCATCGTACCCCTCCTGTGGTGAACCCGGCGGGCCTAAGCGTAATTCCGTTTGTGTACGAACGAAAGCCTGATTTTTCGGCGCGGCAGGCGAAATTGGATGCTACCCCCTGGGCTGTATCCCGTCACGCACGGCGCGGAAACGTGGAAACGCCTTGGGCCATTCGTCGCGTGGCGAACTGCCGATGATGCGCAGCGAGGTCCCGCTGCCGAACCGTAGCCATTGCACGATCGTCACCGGCGAATTGTCCTTCCAGATACGCGGCGAGCCCGGTCGTTGTACTGCGTATGGCCGACGGCTTCGGTGAAGGCCGAAACTCGCTGAAACAGCTTGTCGGCAGACTAGACACCCAAGCAGTACATTGATACCTTCGTTATCGCGCATTTTTCAGCGCGTGCACTGCGGACGTCGGAAAACGTAACGAATTTCGGCCGCATCCGGCGATACCAGCCCGGCATTTTCAAGCTTCCGCCAGCGCGCAATTCAATTCATTGGGGGAAATTTTCATGGCTATTTCGCTCTGGGAGTTGTCGGATCCACTAGGAGATGCATTCACGCAATATACAGACGGAGCACCCGCAACCCGGCTTTTTCCGGGCGCTTTTGTCACTACGACGGGCGGCAGTATTGGTCGGATAGACCGTGTCACCATTAGCTTGGGTGCGGCAGCCCAGTCGGGGGAAACGCTCGTGCTCTCCTCTCCCTCTTCATTTCCGTTAATCGAATCCCACTTTGACGCTGCGACGGGCGTTCTGACGCTGACTGGAGCAAACGTCGCGGATTTGACCTGGCAAAATGCGCTTCGCAACGTGACATACGCCAACACGAATGATGCCGCGGGTTTTAATCGTACGATCGCAGTTGTCGCAACAAATACCGACGGGCCAAACAGCGCTACCGCTACCGATTACTTGAGCATATTTTCGGGCCACGCAACTTTGGCTGCAATCGGCGAGGACACCGCATCGCCTGCGGGCGCAACTGTTTCGTCGTTATTCCTCGACAACTTTTACTCTTCGTGGACGTCCTTTGCCGGTATCGCAATCGGCAGCTATACGGTCGATGCAGCCAAGGGCAACTGGCAATACTCCACCAACGGCGGCACAAGCTGGGTAACACTTGGCAGTGCGACGACAGCGGCTGCAATTCGGATCAACGCCGCCGACAAGCTGCGGTTTGTCCCGGCCGCAAACTACAACGGCAGCGCCACCGCCTTGAGCGCCAATCTACTTGATAACCTTTTCGTCACTTTCACAAGCGGCACCACCGTCAGCGTGGCCAACACCGGGGGTAGCACGGGTATTCAGGCAAATCCGGTCGCGCTTTCCGAGACGATCACTGCTGTGAACGATGCTCCGGTCAATTCTGTTCCGGGAACACAGACCGACAGCTGGACCAACGCCAACGTCGATGGCGCCGGCAATCTGGTGTTTGGCGCCGTCAACGGCAATGCTCTCTCGGTTTCCGACGTCGATAGCTCCGGCCTGTCGGTAAATCTGGTCGCGACCAACGGCACGTTGGCGTTCAGCACAACGAGCCTCAGCAGCTCGGGAGTTACGCAGACCGACGTCGATGGGGCCGACGGGAGCGTTACGATCAGCGGTACCGCAAGCCAGATTGCTGCTGCACTAGAGGGCTTCACCTACCACACGACAAGCACCGATACGGCGTCCGGCAATATCGATGCGACCGTCACGATGACGACCAGCGATGGCAGCGGAGGATTGGATGCCGATGTCATCAACATCAATGTCGTCTGCTTCATGCCCGGCACCCGGATCGTGGTGCCCGGCGGTGAAACGAATGTGGAGAAACTGAAAGCCGGCGACGTGGTCGTGACGACAACCGGCGAGTCCAAACCCGTTCGCTGGGTGGGACGGCAAACCGTGTCCCGGATTTTCGCAGACCCGCTTCGAGTGCTGCCGATCCGGGTTAGAGCAGGCGCCCTCGGCGAAGATCTGCCGATCCGCGACCTCCTTGTCTCATCCGATCACGCGTTGCTCGTGGATGGTCTGCTGGTGCAGGCGGGCGCTCTCGTTAACGGAACATCGATCGTTCGCGAGAGCGACGTGCCGCAGGTCTATACCTACTATCACGTCGAATTGGATGATCACTCGCTCATCCTGGCCGAAGGCGTTGCGGCCGAGACCTTCGTGGACAACCTCGATCGCCTCGGTTTCGACAACTGGGCAGAGCACGAGGCGCTGTATCCCGATGGCAAGTTCATTGAAGAAATGGCCTATCCGAGAGCGAAAGCGTACCGACAGGTTTCAAAATCGATCCGCAGCAGATTAGCGCAGCGAGGCGCGGAGCTGTTTGGCGAGAACCTGCGCCAAGCCTAGCGCGGCTGGATCCCGTCACGCACGGCGCGGAAGCGCGTAAATGCCTTGGGCCATTCGTCGCGTGGCGAACTGCCGATGATACGCAGCGAGGTCCCGCTGCCGAACCGCAGCCATTGCACGATCGTGACCGGCGTATTGTCCTTGCCGCTGGTGGCGTCGATGCGCGTCTCGTAGCCGGCCTGGCCGTCGATGCGGACCGGCTCGGACATCGTGATCTTGCCGTCGCGCACACCGGGAATCGTCGTGGCGATCTGCTGGGCAAACCGTCCGCGGTCGTCGGGCGAAGCCGCCGTCGATCCGATCATGCCGATGATCATGAAAGGCTGGACTTCAAAGCCGGTCTTCTCGTCGCCGTCGGCGAGAATGAGGGCGGCGCCCGGCGCCAGCGTGCGGACATTCTTGAAGGCGCTGAGCTCGTTCATCTTGAACGGCATCAGCCCAAGCTGCTCGTCGACCGGGACTTCCTTGCGGATCACGGCGGACGCGAACATCTGGCGCACGGCGTCATCGGTGTAGATCTTGGCGGCGTTCTCCGGCACCTGCACCGCGACGTAGCCGGAGAAGGTGGGACCCGGCAGGATCATCGAATAACGCCGGACATTGGTGGTGCCATCCTTGGCGCTTTCCACGGTGTAGTAGGCAAGGCCCGCAGGGGTCTCGATGCTCTCCGGCTTGATGCCGCCGCTGCCGCCGGGGTTGGCCTTGAAGGCGCTGGCAACTTCGCCATAGGCCTCCATGGGCAAATCGGTCACCAGCACCTTGACGCCCTGGTCCTCGGTCTCGAATCCGACGAATGATCTGGCTTTGACGAGGCCGACCAGCGGCGTCATGCCGACCTTGGCGCCCGGCGCAAAAACCGGGTCGGCGGCGAACGCGGCGCAGGTGGTGGCAATGCCAAAAGCCATCGCAACAAGGTATCGAACAGGCTTCATGAAGGGGTCTGCCGGGTTTGCATGGAGGCCGTTCAATGGTCGGCCGGTGCGGCCCTCGAGCGATCGAGGGACCTGTTTCAGTCGGCCCGCTTTTAGCGGTTTTGATGTCCCTGCAACAGGGCGAGGCCGGCGTCCGTCCATCAGCACGCGCCGAAATACCGGTTTTTTCGGACGATATCGCCGGCCTGCGCAGATTTTTGGACGGTCCGGCGCCGTGACGCGCCTCCCGCGCAGCGGCCAAATACCGCGCCGGCGCTGTGATCGCGCCGGCCTTTCTTGCCGATTTGTTAACACCGGGACGGCATCAACAGTCCCTGCCCTGATCTGACGCAATCTTTCAAACGTCAGCATTTTCAGGCCTTAAGGTTGCACCCGGTCCTTGCAGGCCCCACCCCCCCTCCTATATGAGGCTCACCGTCGCAATATCGCGAGTATTTGAACGTTGGGGGTTCGGTTAGGTGCGCCGTCAGGGCCCAGCCAACCTGCCGCAAAAAGAAGGATATGAGGACCATGGGAAAGGTCATTGGGATCGATCTCGGCACCACCAATTCGTGTGTCGCTGTCATGGACGGCAAGACTGCGAAAGTCATCGAGAACGCCGAAGGCATGCGCACGACCCCGTCGATTGTCGCGTTCAGCGATGATGGCGAGCGGCTCGTCGGCCAGCCGGCCAAGCGTCAGGCGGTCACCAATCCGGAGCGGACGTTCTTTGCGGTCAAGCGCCTCGTCGGCCGCCGCTATGACGACCCGATGGTCGAAAAGGACAAGAAGCTCGTCCCATACAAGATCGTCAAGGCATCGAACGGCGACGCCTGGGTCGAAGCCGACAGCAAGACCTACTCGCCTTCGCAGGTCTCCGCTTTCATCCTGCAAAAGATGAAAGAGACCGCGGAAGCTCATCTCGGCCAGAAGGTCGAGCAGGCCGTGATCACGGTTCCCGCTTATTTCAACGACGCGCAGCGTCAGGCCACCAAGGACGCCGGCAAGATCGCCGGCCTCGAAGTGCTGCGCATCATCAACGAGCCGACCGCAGCGGCCCTCGCTTACGGTCTCGACAAAACCAAGACCGGCACCATCGCGGTGTACGATCTCGGCGGCGGTACCTTCGACGTGTCGGTGCTTGAGATCGGCGACGGCGTGTTCGAGGTGAAGTCCACCAACGGCGACACGTTCCTCGGCGGTGAAGATTTCGACATGCGGCTCGTCAGCTATCTGGCCGATGAGTTCCAGAAGGAGCAGGGCATCAACCTGCGCAACGACAAGCTCGCTTTGCAGCGCCTGAAAGAGGCCGCTGAAAAGGCCAAGATCGAATTGTCGTCGACCACGCAGACCGAAATCAATCTGCCGTTCATCACGGCCGACCAGACCGGTCCGAAGCATCTGACCATGAAGCTGACCCGCTCGAAGTTCGAAGCGCTGGTCGACGATCTCGTTCAGAAGACCATCGAGCCGTGCCGCAAGGCGCTGAAGGATGCGGGCCTCACCGCCGCCGAAATCGGCGAAGTGGTGCTGGTCGGCGGCATGACGCGCATGCCGAAGGTTCAGGAAGTGGTGAAGCAGTTGTTCGGCAAGGAGCCGCACAAGGGCGTCAACCCGGACGAAGTCGTGGCCATCGGTGCGGCGATCCAGGCCGGCGTGCTGCAGGGCGACGTCAAGGACGTGCTGCTGCTCGACGTGACCCCGCTGTCGCTCGGCATCGAAACGCTGGGTGGCGTGTTCACGCGCATCATCGATCGCAACACCACGATCCCGACCAAGAAGAGCCAGGTGTTCTCGACCGCCGAGGACAACCAGAACGCCGTCACCATCCGCGTCTTCCAGGGCGAGCGTGAAATGGCGGCCGACAACAAGGTGCTCGGCCAGTTCGACCTGATGGGCATTCCGCCGTCGCCGCGCGGCATGCCGCAGATCGAGGTGACGTTCGACATCGACGCCAACGGCATCGTCAACGTCTCGGCCAAGGACAAGGCCACCGGCAAGGAACAGCAGATCCGGATTCAGGCCTCCGGCGGCCTGTCGGAAGCCGACATCCAGAAGATGGTCAAGGACGCCGAGGCCAATGCGGCCGAGGACAAGAAACGCCGCGAGGCGGTCGACGCCAAGAACCATGCCGACTCTCTCGTGCATTCCACCGAGAAGGCGCTGGCCGAACACGGTTCCAAGGTCGAGGAAGCCGAGCGCCGCGCCATCGAGGACGCCGTCAGCGATCTGAAGGAAGCGCTGAAGGGCGACGATGCCGAGGCGATCAAGGCCAAGACCAACACGCTGGCGCAGGCTTCGATGAAGCTCGGCGAGGCCATGTACAAGCAGCAGGCCGAGGCCGATGCGGCCAAGGATGCCGCCAAGGATGACGTCGTCGACGCGGAGTTCACCGAGGTCGACGACGACAAGAACGACAAGCACAACAAGAAGTCAGCGTAAGCGGGCTTTCGATCATGACCCCCACGCCAAAGAGCGCAGCGCGTCTCGATGGATGGGGGTCATTTTTCGTTAAGCACAAGGCTGCATCCTGCAAGGTGCACCCTTGCGGCATGAAAACGAAATTCGAACGGATCTGACGGATGTCGACCAAGCGCTGCTATTACGAAACCCTGGAAGTCGAACGGAGCGCGGACGATTCCAAGCTCAAGGCGGCGTTCCGGAAGCTCGCGATGAAATGGCATCCGGACAAGAATCCGGGCGACGCCTCCAGCGAAGTCAAATTCAAGGAAATCAACGAGGCCTATGAGGTTTTGAAGGACGGCGACAAGCGCGCCGCCTATGACCGCTACGGCCACGCGGCGTTCGAACAAGGCATGGGCGGCGGCGGCCCTGGATTTGGCGCCGGCTTCGCCTCTTCGTTTTCGGATATTTTCGAGGATTTGTTCGGCATGGCCGGACAGCGTGGCCGCGGCGGCAGCGGCCGCGAGCGTGGCGCCGACCTGCGCTACAACATGGAAATCACACTGGAAGAAGCCTATTTCGGCAAGACCGCGCAAATCGAAATTCCGGTTTCCGTCACCTGCGAATCCTGCTCGGGCATCGGCGCCAAGGCCGGCACCAAGCCGAAGACCTGTTCGACCTGCGGCGGGCAGGGGCGCGTGCGGCAGGCCCAGGGCTTCTTCACACTGGAGCGGACCTGTCCGGGCTGTCAGGGCCGCGGCCAGATGATCGAAGACCCCTGTCCCTCCTGCGCCGGCTCGGGCCGGGTGACGCGCGACCGCACTTTGTCGGTCAACATTCCGCAAGGCGTCGAAGACGGCACCCGCATTCGCCTGGCCGGCGAAGGCGAGGCCGGCGTCCGCGGCGGTCCGCCGGGCGATCTCTATATTTTCCTGTCGCTGGCGACGCACGAATTCTTCCAGCGCGATGGTGCCGACCTGCATTGCCGGGTCCCGATCTCGATGGTGGCGGCAGCGCTGGGCGGCGAGTTCGAAGTGCCGACCATCGACAAGGGCAAGACCAAGGTGAAAGTCCCGTCCGGAACGCAATCGGGCCGCCGTTTCCGCATTGCATCAAAAGGCATGCCGGTGCTCCGGTCGCGCCAGACCGGCGACATGTATGTCCAGGTGATGGTCGAAACGCCGCAGAATCTGACCAAGAAACAGCAGGAATTGCTGGCCGAATTCGAAAAGCTGTCGTCCGGTGCCACCCAGCCGGAAGCGGCGGGTTTCTTCACTAAGGTCAAGGACTTCTTCGGTAACCGCGCTGCCCCGCAGTAAGCCTTTTGCTTGACCATAACGGCTTCGACCTATACCTCTTTATGACTGTTTTCTGACATTGCCGCCCGTTCGCGGTCCCGCCTGGTAGCGACATGCCTCTGCAATCGTCCGTGCGTGCGTTGAAGAAGCCTCTCCGTCTTGACGACGAGGTTCGTTTTCTCCGTTCATGGATCGAAAAGCCCTTGCACATGGGCGCGGTGATGCCGTCGAGCAAGCTGTTGGCTCGCACCATGGCGCAATATGTCGACGTTGATTCCACAGGACCGGTCGTTGAATTGGGACCCGGCACCGGCGCGATCACCAACGCGCTGATCGAACACGGCGTCGATCAGAAGCGGCTCGTGCTGGTCGAATATAATCCGGGCTTCTGCGCCCTGCTGCGTGATCGCTATCCGCAGGCCAAGGTGGTGCAGGGCGACGCCTACAAACTCCGCGATTCTCTCCTGAAGGTTTTGGACGTGCCGGCCTCGGCCGTCGTCTCCGGCCTGCCGCTGGTGACAAAACCGATGCTGACGCGGCTGAAGCTGATCCGCGACGCCTTCACGGCGCTGGCACCCGGTGCGCCCTTCGTGCAGTTCACCTATTCGGTGGCGCCGCCAATTCCGAAATCGCTGCCGGGCGTGTCCACAGAAGCTTCCGAGCGGATCTGGATGAACCTTCCGCCCGCCCGCGTCTGGGTGTATCGCAAGGGCTAATTCCGCCTGACGCGTTCCGCGCGGCGGGTTTGTCCCGAGTGCGATTTGTAAAATATGCCCGCGCTGAAAATCCTGATCATCCCCGGCTCGCTGCGAACCGGCTCGCTCAATGCGAGGCTGGCTGCCGTGGCCGCACATGAACTGGTGCAATCCGGCGCCGAAGTCACCCGCATCTCGCTGTCGGATTTTCCATTGCCGATCTATGACGGCGACCTCCAGGCGAAATCCGGCGTGCCGAAACACGCGGTCAATCTGAAGCGTATGCTCGGCGTCCATCACGGCGTGCTGATCGTGACGCCGGAATATAATTCCTCGGTGCCGGCGCTGGTGAAAAACACTATCGACTGGATCAGCCGGGTGCAGGATCCGCACGAGACCCGCGGCCAGGTGTTTCGCGAGCGCGTGTTTGCGATCGCCTCCGCCTCGGGCAACCGCCTCGGCGGCACGCGGGCGCTGTCGGCGTTGCGGCTGATACTGACGGCCTGTCACGCCAGTGTGGTTCCGAACCAGCTCGCGCTGTCGTTTGCGGACCAGGCCTATGACGAGATGGATCATCTGAAACACCCCGCCGATATCGAGGCGCTGAAAGCAATGGTGCGGCAGTTGATCGACCAATCCCAACGCATGATGTGAGGTGATATGCAGCCAGCCAATATCGCGCCGAAAGACCGGCTGATCGTGGCGCTCGATCTGCCTGGCGTGGCCGAGGCGGAAGCCTTGGTGGCGCGGCTCGGCGACAGCGTGAGTTTTTACAAGATCGGCTATCAGCTGGCCTATGCCGGCGGCTTGCCGCTGGTTCGCGAGCTCGCGGGCGCAGGCAAGAAAGTGTTCGTCGACCTCAAGCTGCACGATATCGGCAACACGGTTGCGCGCGGCGTCGAGAGCGTGGCGAAACTCGGCGCGACCTTTCTCACCGTGCATGCCTATCCGCAGACCATGAAGGCGGCGGTCGAGGCGCGCGCGGGCTCCGGGCTGAAGGTCCTCGCCGTCACCGTGCTGACCTCCTATGACGACGGCGATCTGCATGCCGCGGGCTATCGGCTCAACGTTTCCGACCTGGTCGAAGCGCGCGCCCAGCAGGCGCAGGTGCTCGGCATCGATGGGCTGGTCAGTTCGCCGGAAGAGGCGGCAAGTTTGCGTAAACTCGTCGGCCACCAGATGAACTTGGTGACCCCCGGCATCCGGCCGGCGGGATCGGCGACCGGCGACCAGAAGCGCATCATGACACCGGCGCGGGCGATCGCCGCCGGTGCGGATTATCTGGTGGTCGGCCGGCCGATCACCGAGGCCGCCGACCCCAAGGCTGCGGCGGACGCGATTCAAAAGGAAATCGTGCAGGCATTGGGCTGATTTTTATCGCGACTTCCTTGAAAGCGTTTGAAAACAAGAAGGAGAACGAGAAATGGCAAAAGGCTACTGGATTGCACGCGTCGACGTTCACAATGATGAGGGCTACAAGGCCTATGCGGCCGCGAATCCCGCCATCTTCAAGAAATTCGGCGGGCGTTTTGTGGTGCGTGCCGGCCGGTTTACCGGCATCGAGGGCGAGAGCCGCTCGCGCAACGTGGTGATCGAATTTCCCGACTACGAGGCGGCGCTGGCCTGCTACCGGTCGCCGGAATACCAGGAAAACATCAAGGTGCGACAGCCGCATTCGAAGGCTGATCTCGTCATCATCGAGGGCTATGACGGCCCGCAGCCCTGAGTTCGGGCAGGCGGCTCGGTTGCCGGAACGGCCCGCGCCCGCTATAGGGCGTGGAGAGGTAAAACCATGGCAGACATGCGTTTGATCGTTGCGGGAGCCGGCGGCCGGATGGGCCGCGCCCTGGTCCGCGTTATTTCCGATACCCCCGGTGCGGTGGTGACCGGCGCGCTGGAAGCGCCGGGCTCGGAACTGCTCGGCAAGGATTCCGGCGTGCTCGCGGGCCTGCCGGAAAACGGTGTCAAACTTTCGGCCGATCTGTGGACGCTGTCGGCCAACGCCGACGGCATCGTCGATTTCACGGTGCCGGGCGCCACCATTGCCAATGTCGCGATCGCCGCCGAACGCGGCCTCGTCCACATCATCGGCACCACCGGCCTGTCGCCGTCGGATGATGCCGTGATCAAGAGCGTCACCCAGCGCGCCATCGTGGTGAAATCAGGCAATATGAGCCTCGGGGTCAACCTGCTGGCGGCGCTGGTCAAGCGGGTGGCGCAATCGCTCGACGAGAGTTTCGATATCGAAATTCTGGAAATGCATCATCGCGCCAAGATCGATGCGCCATCAGGCACCGCGCTGATGCTGGGCGAGGCGGCAGCAGCGGGCCGCGGCGTCGACCTCCATCTTCATTCGGCGCGCGGCCGCGACGGTCATACCGGTGCACGCCGGCCGGGTGATATCGGCTTTGCCGCGTTGCGCGGCGGCAGCGTCACCGGCGATCACAGTGTAATCTTCGCCGGCGCGATGGAGCGCATCGAACTGACCCACAAGGCCGAAGACCGCACCATGTTCGCGCAGGGCGCGGTCAAGGCCGCACTCTGGGCGCGGGGACAGAAGCCCGGCTTCTATTCGATGGCCGACGTGCTGGGCTTGAAGGACTTCTAGAATTTATTCGAAACGAATAACGGAATCTTGGGAATGAGCGATCGTCTTCTCGTGCTCGTGCGTCACGGCCAGAGCGAATGGAATTTGAAGAACCTGTTCACCGGCTGGAAGGATCCAGACCTGACCGAGCAGGGCGTCGCCGAAGCCAAGGAAGCCGGCCGCAAACTTAAAGCCCAGGGCCTGTCATTCGATCTCGCGTTCACGTCGGTGCTGACGCGCGCCCAGCACACGCTCGATCTGATGCTGGCCGAAATCGGCCAGACCGGACTTCCGACCACAAAAAATCTCGCGCTCAACGAGCGCGACTACGGCGATCTCTCCGGCCTCAACAAGGATGACGCCCGCAAGAAATGGGGCGAGGACCAGGTGCTGATCTGGCGCCGCTCCTACGACGTGCCGCCGCCGGGCGGCGAGAGCCTGAAGGATACGCTGGCGCGCGCGCTGCCCTATTACGTCCAGGAAATCCTGCCGCGCGTGCTGCGCGGCGAGCGCACGCTGGTCGCCGCCCACGGCAATTCGCTGCGCGCGCTGATCATGGTGCTGGAGAAATTGACGCCGGAACAGATTCTGAAACGCGAACTCGCCACCGGCGCGCCGGTGATTTACCGGTTGAATGCGGATTCCACGGTGGCGTCGAAGGTCGATCTGGCGGGATAATCGAACTGATACCGTCATTCCGGGGCGATGCGGAGCATCGAACCCGGAATCTCGAGATTCCGGGTCTGGTCCTTCGGACCATCCCGGAATGACGGCGTCCAAATCAATGCAGCCCGACCTGCCCCGCTTCCCAGCCCAGCATCGCCTGCTTGCGGGTGATGCCCCAGTGATAGCCGGTGAGCGCGCCGCCCTTGCCCAGCGCCCGATGGCAGGGCACCACGAACGAGACCGGGTTGCGTCCGACCGCCGCACCTACGGCGCGTGAGGCTTTTGGGTTTTTGATCTTGTTGGCGATGTCGGAATAGCTGACCGCGCGTCCCATCGGGATCTTCAACAGCGTCTCCCATACGCGCACCTCGAAATCGGTGCCGATCAGGATCACGCGCAGCGGCTGGTCCGCCCGCCACATCCTTGTGTCGAAGATGCGCTGCGCCAGTCCCACCGTGCCGTCGCGGTCTTCGACATAGGTGGCGTTCGGCCAGCGCCGCTTCATGTCGGCAAAGGAGGCCTGCTCCTCGCCGGGATCGGCAAACGCCAATCCGGCAAGGCCGCGGCCGCTGGCGATCACGATCGCGGTGCCGAACGGGGAGGCGTGGAATCCGTAGCGCAGCGTCATGCCGACACCGCCGTTCTTCCATTCACCCGGCGACATCGCCTCATGGGTGACGAACAGATCGTGCAGGCGGCCCGGGCCCGACAGCCCGGAGTCGAGGGCGGCGTCGAGCACGCTGGCCGAGTCGCGCAACAGACCCTTGGCGTGATCGAGTGTCAGCGCCTGCATGAAATCCTTTGGCGTCAGCCCCGCCCAGCGGCGGAACAGATGGTGCAGTTCATCCGGCGTCACCGAGGCGGCGTCCGCCATCGCTTCGATGGTCGGCTGCGCACGCCAGTGCTCCGAGATGAAGGCGATGGCGCGGCGCACCGAATCGTAGTCGCGCAGCGCTGCGTTCTGTGGGCCCGGTTTGGTCAGGCGTTGGTCATGTATGGCGAGTGTCATCATGGGATCAGATTTAGGCGGCATGCGACCTCCAAACCACCCGATTCCCGACAACCACTTTACACCACCGGGTTGTAGGTGATGCCGCGTTTGGCGGCCTGGAGGGCTGCCAATAAGGCTTTGGCAAAGCTTGCCTTTTCGTCCGGACCCAAAAAGCTGCCGACCGAGACGCGGCGGCCCTTTGAGACCAGATAAAGCCGCTCGATGCCGAATTCAGCGTGGGACTTCTGGTCGAGCCTCACCCAGAGCGGATTGAGCACCCATTCCACCACATGGCCGCGGTGGCTGATCCGGCGCACCCGCAACTCCGACGGCGTCACCGAAATCTCCTCGACCGCGGCAGCACGGCGGAAATTGATCCGGAACGCCCAATAGATCACGAGCACATCGAGCCCGAAGAAGCCGAACACCGGCCACGCGCCCATCACCAGAAACGCGACACCCGCCGCAAAACTGACCGCCGTGAGAAACGCCATCAGCACCAGAAAACCGGTGCGGTTCAGCGAGCGATGCGGCGTCAGCCGCGCCGAAAACAGCTTTGGCTGGGGAGCGTCCTGATCAAAGTCGTTGCTTGCGGTCATCGTGGATCAGTATACCCGGATCATGGCCAAAATCATCCGCGCAAAAGCTGTCAAGAAATCCCGCGTACCGAAAAAGCCGGTCAAGAAGGCGGTGAAGGCGACGCCCAAGTCCCCGCCCAAGACCGTGGCGAAGAAATCAGCAAAGCCAAAGCCCTGGACGGCGGCCGAGGTGCACGAGGCCTTCAGCCGCTTTCGCAGCGCCACGCCGGAGCCGAAGGGCGAACTCGAGCACCTCAACCCCTACACGCTGCTGGTGGCCGTGGTGCTGTCGGCGCAGGCCACCGATGCCGGCGTCAACTCGCGCGACGCGGTCGCTGTTCGCGGTCGCCGACACGCCGCAAAAAATGCTCGCGCTCGGCGAGGACACCGTGCGCGATTACATCAAGACCATCGGGCTCTACCGCAACAAGGCCAAGAACGTCATCGCGCTGTCGGCAAAACTGATCGCCGAGTTCGGTGGCGAGGTGCCGCGAACCCGCGCGGAGATCGAGACGCTGCCCGGCGCCGGCCGCAAGACCGCCAATGTCGTGCTCAACATGGCCTTTGGCGAGCACACGATGGCGGTCGATACCCACGTGTTTCGCGTCGGCAATCGCACCGGGATGGCGCCCGGCAATAATCCGCTCGAGGTCGAACTCGGGCTGGAGAAAGTGATCCCGTCCGAATTCATGCTGCACGCCCATCACTGGCTGATCCTGCACGGCCGCTACATCTGCCTGGCCCGCAAGCCGCGCTGCGACGTGTGTGTGATCAACGATCTCTGCCGCTGGCCGGAGAAGACGGTGTGATTAAGCCCGTCATTGCGAGCGAAGCGAAGCAATCCACCTCTCCTCACTGGGATAGATGGATTGCTTCGTCGCTTCGCTCCTCGCAATGACGGAATTAACAGCTCGCAATTAAGCGACCGGCACACCCGTCCGCCGTCGCCGGCTCGATCAGCTCCGGCCGCGGGCCGCTCAATCGCTTGTGCATGTGGACCATCAAAGCCATGCCGAACAGCGGCGTCGCCAGATTGACGATCGGGATCGACACGAAGGCGGCGATGATCAGGCCTGCGGTGAACACGGTCGCCGCATTGTCCTTGCGCATCGCCTTGGCTTCCGCCGGCGAGCGGAAGCGCATCGCCGCGAGTTCGAAATATTCCCGCCCCAGCAGCCAGGCGGTGGCGAAGAAGAAGATCAGAAAACCTGCGCCTGCGAACAGCACGAAGGGCAGCGCGATCAGATAGACCAGGATTGTCAGCAGCGCGGTCTTGACGCCTTCGGGGATGGCGACGCCGAGCGGCAGCGCCTCACCGGGCCGTTCCGCCGGATAATGCTCACGCTCGACATGGTCGGCGACGTCGTCGACGAACACGCTCGCCACCAGCGAGGTGATCGCCGGCATCAGGAAAATACCTCCGAGCACGACGCCGAGCCCGGCCGCGATCGAGACGATCCAGGCCAGCACGTTGAGCGGCGTGTGAAAGCCCGGGCCGAGCATGGCTTCCGCCCAGCCTTCGCCATATTCGGCGAACCAGCTCAACAGCCGCTGCAATCCGACCGCCAGCAATGTGATCAGCACCAGCGCCAGCCCGATCGAGCGCCACAGGATGGTGCGCATCGGCGGCGACAGGATTTGGGAAAGCGCCTTGACGGCGGCGTCCAGCATGATGGCCTCACCTCTCACGAAAAAACCCTCGCGAGAGGTAGAGATGCAATCGGGCTTCGGCAAGACCGGCGTGAAGGCTGAATAGTATTACGGCTCCGCCACGATGCTGGCCCAGCAGGTGATGGCGCTGCAGACCGAGCTCCAGCGGCCGAACCCCTTGTAGATCGCGGCGGCGATCTGGGCCTGCTCCCGGATCGTCCCCTCGGCCTTGATCTGCGGGTCGGAAACGTTGCGGATCGCGAGATAGCGCGGCGCGCTGTCCCCCATCTCCGGAGGCGACCAGGCCGAGGATGGCGTCGCCCATCTCGGAGACGTCGCCGAGCCCCTGCAGCTTGAAATGATCGTTCGACGTGTCGAAGCCGAAGAAATCGGTGGTGAGCACGCTTGATTTCAGATCGCCGGGTGCGACCTTCACGATCTTGGGCTGGCGGGTATTGGCCGGCGGCAATTGCGCCGAATTGGCCTTGAACAGCTTTTTCGCCTGGGCGAATTTTGTCGATTTCGCCGCGACGCTCGAGAAATGCGCCTGCGCGAACGGCTTGCTTCTTGAACTTTGCCGTGCAGTCGAAGCGCACGATCGGGCTGACGATGACGTCGCCGACCTCGAACTGCTTGCCGATGCCGCCGGCGGTGCCGGTGGTGATCACGAGTTTTGGCTTCACTTCAAGGATGATCTGGCGCCAGACGTCGATGTTCGGCAGCTGCGGACCGTCCTGCGACATGTGCGAGTCGGACTTGAACACCACCACCGACTTGTTGCCGATCTTCGTCGTCCAGAAGGCGCCGAGCCGTTTTGCCTGCAGCGCCGGACATCCCTTGCGCATCTTCTTGGCGATCTTCGCGAAATTGTGCGTGTACGGCATGTAGTCGTTGCGCGAATCCTTGCCTGGCGTCAGCACGCGGCTCAGCGCATGGCCTTCATCGACGGTCCAGGTCACGACGCAGCACGTCCGCCTTCGGCAGCGGACCCTTGCCCGTGCCCTTCGGCTTCGGTCCGGTCTTCGGCGCGAGGCCCTTCGGCCAGGGAATGTCGGTGAAGCGCGACAGTCCGGTCGCGGTGCTGAACGCGAAGAACCGTTGCCCGACCGGGCCTTCGGAATCGAAATCGATGATCTCGCGCTGAAAATCTTCGGGCGTGGCTTTCGCCGATGGCTTGACGGCGGCTTTCGCCACGCGCGAGACGGAGAAAGTGTCAGGCGGCGGCGGCGTCGAGATCGGATCGAAGCCAAGGTTTTTCTCAACCCATTTGCGATCGGCCACCATGATGCGCTCCTGCCTGTCGAGGACACGAGCCAGCAGGGTATAACGTATGGCGCAGTGCCGCAACCTAAGATCGAGTAACGTTATCTTGTGTATGATCGTCCGGCGCCGCGCACCGCCGGCCGAGCCGGTGGGGCCGGTTGCGCATTCGCGTTATGCAGCGGTGGATGCACCGTTCGGCAGATTATGTTTTCCTCCGCCGCCCCAAAACCCTATTCTCAACCGGGAGCGACGATGCGAAACGCTTTCTTCAACCGACAACGCCGCGTGAGGCTGCCATGACCCGTCTTCAGGAAATCTATCCCGCCAACCGAGTTATCCTGCGCGAAGTGGGTCTGCGTGACGGCTTGCAGCTGGTGAAGAAATTTCCGTCGACGTCCGCCAAGCAGCGCTGGATCCGCGACGAATATGCTGCCGGCGTCCGGCATTTCGAGGTCGGCTCGTTCCTGCCGGCAAAAACCTTCCCGCAATTCGCCGATGTCCGTGACATCATCGCTACGATCGCATCGCTTCCGGGCGCCTATGGCATCGCGCTGGCGCTGAACGAGCGCGGCGTCAACGAGGCGCTGGCCTCAGGCGTGGCAGAAGTCGCCTCCGTGGTCTCGGCCACCGAAGAGCACAGCCAGGCCAACGCCAATCGCAGCCGCGAATCGGCGATCGCCAACGTCAAGCGGCTCTGCGAATTGCGCGACGCCAGCGCCCACAGACCGGTGGTGAATGCCGCGATCTCGATGGCGCTCGGCTGCTCGATCGTGGGTCCGGTGGATCCAAAGGAGGTCATCGGAATCGCGGAAAAACTGTTCGAGGCCGGCGTCGATATGGTCGCGGTGGCCGATACCGTCGGCTATGCCGGGCCCAAACAGGTCGGCGAACTGACCGCCGCCGTCGTCAAGATCGCAGGCTCAAAACCGGTCTGCATTCACCTGCACGACACCCGTGGCATGGGCATCGCCAACGCGTCCGCTGCACTCGACGCCGGCGCGCGCGTGCTCGATGGATCGCTCGGTGGTCTCGGCGGTTGCCCGTTCGCACCGGGCGCCACCGGCAATGTCGTGTTCGAGGATCTGGTGTTCCTGTGCGAGAGCAAGGGATTTGCCACCGGCATCGATATCGACAAGCTCATCGCCGTGCGTTCGATTTTGAAATCGGAAATGCCAGGCGAGCAATTCTACGGCGGCCTGGCGCGCGCCGGTTTGCCGAGCGGGACGGCGAAGGCGGCTTGATCTCTCCCTCGCCCCGCTCTTGCGGAGGAGGGCATAGGCGTGCCTATGGCCGCCGTTCTTGATAGAAGAACGCCGATGCAAGCATCGGCTCGGCGAGGGGCTCGATCGCGAGTTGTACGGGTGGATAGAGCCCCTCACCCGACGCTACGCGTCGACCTAAAAGCGAGCTTCGCTCGTCTGCGACCCTGCAGAGCGGGGCGAGGTAATAACTCAGTCGTGCCGGTGGCCGTGTCGCGCCCGCTTGGCAGCCACATGGATTCTTTGCTAGATGCAGCAGCATGAGCAAGAAACTGGAACAGCTTTGGCACGAGCAGGGCGGGCGCTGCCTGTATTGCGACGGGCCGACCTATCTGCCGTCCAGCGAAAACAAGGATCAAGCCCGTCATCGCCTGGCGATCGAGCCGGGATGTGTTGGCTCGGCCAAGCTGCTCAATCACCACACGGCGACCGTTGAGCGTGCTTCCGGAAAAATGGCCTGCAAATTCTGCAATTGCCAGAGGGGCAGCCGGACCTTCGAGAAGCACCGTAAATTCATGCAGCGAAGGGTCGCGACCGAGGAGCACCCGGTCAATCGGCTGGTGGAAACCTATGATGAAGGCCGCCTGAGCTGGCGGCCGCTCGGCTTCGCGGAACAGAGCGCCTGAACTGGCTCTAATCTACGCCGCTTCGAACACCCTGCCGCGCGGACGCGTACGGCGCTCCGGCTGGCGGACCGGGACGTAGTCGACGGCCAGATAATGTTCCGACACGGTGACGCGCTCGACCATGGTCGGTTTGCGGCGGCCTCGGTCACTTCCGCAACCGGAAGCGCCGTCTCTTCGTCAATCTCTTCAGGAGCAAGCGTCGGCGACTCGACCTCTGGAAACACACCGAATTCGCCGGCTACCTCCTGGAGCGGCTTCTGCTTGTCGGCCCAATGCAAGGCGAGATAGTCGAAGCCGTGCACGATGGTGGGTTTGACGATTTCGAAATAGGGCG
This sequence comes from uncultured Alphaproteobacteria bacterium, assembly GCA_963802535.1. GTDB lineage: Bacteria > Pseudomonadota > Alphaproteobacteria > Rhizobiales > Xanthobacteraceae > Bradyrhizobium. The sequence continues at coordinate 419,501 of CAWDJI010000011.1, forward strand.
AGATGTCGAAATCGCGCGGCATGTACAGCGACGAATCGCGGATGTGAAGGATTTCGCGCCGGGCCTTTCGCGAGGCGGCGCGGGTGATTTTTGGCAGGATCGGATAGCGCACGGCGTCGAACGCCTGCGCGATCAGCGCCGAGCAGATGATCTTGGTGGGATCGCCGGAACCGAACGCGATCATGCGCCGCCGCCAGCGCTGCGGCACCGGCAACGGAATCAGGAAGCGCATCAGGTCGACGATGTTCTTGGTGTCGTAGCCGAAGCCGATCCGGTTGATGGCGTAGCGGCACACCGTGATGCGGTCCTCATAGGACAGGCCGACCGGACGGCACAGCGCGGGTGTGATACGGATAATATTTCGACAGCGGCGCCGAGGTCACGCCTTCGCCGATATTGGCCTCGATCAGGACGTGGGGTTCGCCGTCGGGTTCGCTGGCACCGTCGACCGGGCCGACATAGAGTGCTGCATGCGACCAGGTCGATTGCGTGAGGTATTTGATGATGCCGGAAATGCGGTTGTTGCCTTCGACCAGCAGCACGTCGCCCGGCTGGATCACGCCGCGCAGATGCTCCGGGTCGCTGGGCGTGAACGGCTCATAGCCCGGAACTTCCTTCTGAAGGTAGCTCGCAAGCAACTGGCCGATGGTATCGAGCATTACGCCCATAAAATCCCCCCGCGGTTCTTTGACCGCTTTCTTTGTTCCCTTAGCATGGGCGCAAGCCGTTTCAATTTAGTTCATGCGCGAAACGGATCAATCATGATTGATTTACCATGAGTGTTGCCGCGTCAACCTGAGATGCGGCAGAGTTCGCTAGCTGTTCTCTTTCCTTCAAGTCCCCGGAAACCATGCCAATGACAATCAACCGCCGCGATTTCCTGTCGGCGTCCGCAGGCCTCGCGATGCTGCCGGTTGTGGGCGGGCGGGCGGTTGCTGCGCCATTGCCGCGCGAGGCTGACATTGTCGTGATCGGCGCCGGTGCTGCCGGCATTGCTGCGGCGCGGCGGATCATGGCGGCGAACCGCAAGGTGATCGTGGTGGAAGCGGCGAACCAGATCGGCGGCCGCTGCCAGACCGACACCACGACCTTCGACGTGCCGTTCGATCGCGGTGCGCGCTGGATGCACAATCCGGAAACCAATCCGATGATCAAGCTGGCGCGCGCCGCAGGCCTCGAGATCACCACCGCGCCGTACGGGGCAGAAAATCCGCATCGGCCGTCGCAACGCCCGCGCCGGTGAAACCGAGGAGTTTCTCGCCGCCCTGGTGCGCACCAACCGCGCCATCGACGAAGCCTCGCGCAAGAACGACGTCGCCTGCGCGTCGGTGCTGCCAAAAGATCTCGGCGACTGGGCCGGTACCGCGGAATTCGTGCTCGGCGCCAACTTCGCCGGCAAGGATCTGAAAGATTTTTCCGTCGGCGACAAGGTCCGCGCCCAGGATCGCAACACCGCCATCGCGTGCCGCCAGGGGCTCGGGACCCTGATCGCAAAGCTTGGCGAGCAGGTGCCACTGTCGCTGTCGACACCGGCGAACCGCATCGCGTGGGGCAGCCGCGACGTCACGGTGGAGACGCCGAACGGAAAAATCGTCGCCCGCGCCGCCATCGTCACGGTGTCGAGCAACGTATTGGCGGCGGGCAATATCAAATTCACGCCCGACATTCCCAAACGCACGCTGGACGCCGCGGCGAAGCTGAGCCTCGGCAGCTATGACCGGATCGCGTTGCAGATGCCGGGCAATCCGCTCGGCCTCGCCCGTGACGACATCATCATCGAGCAGAGCAATTCGACGCGCACCGCGCTGCTTTACGCCAATATGGGATCGTCGTCGCTGTGTGCGATCGATGTCGCTGGCTCCTTCGGCCGCGATCTCTCCGCGCAGGGTGAGCAGGCCATGGTCGCCTTCGCCAGGGAGTGGCTGACAAAACTGTTCGGCAGCGATGCGGCGGCGGCGGTAAAGAAGTCGAGCGCGACGCGCTGGAATGCGGCTCCCTTCGCGCTCGGCGCGATGTCGGCGGCCGCTCCCGGCGGGCAGGCATCGCGCAAAGTGCTGAGCGAGCCGATCGGCTGCATGTATTTCGCCGGCGAAGCCACCCATGAAACGCTGTGGGGCACGATTGACGGCGCCTGGGAGAGCGGCGAACGCGCCGCCGAAGCCGCGTTGCGCCGGATCGGCGCGTTGAAGGACGCCGAGCCTGCGCCGGCACCAGCCGCGAAGCCGCGGCGGCGCGCACCGCCGATCAACGGATAGTGCCGTCGTCCCAGTTCAACTGAGGTTGCTGGCGTAGGGTGGGCAAAGGCGCACTTCGCGCCGTGCCCACCATCTTCGCGACGGCAGAAATGGTGGGCACGCAAGTGCTTTGCCCACCCTGCGCGGATCAGCGCAACACGCCATCCAGCGCGGGCAGGCCGAAAATAACCGCCGCGGCGATCAGGACGTAGCAGATCGCGCGGAACAGTCTTTCGCTGGCGCGGCCGAACAGCGAGGCGCCGAACCAGACGCCGATGCCGTAGGCGGGACCGACCACCACCGCGAATTTCAGCACATCCATGGTGATCAAGCCGGCCACGGTATAGCTCGCGATGGAAAAAATATCCGACATGCCAAAGTACAGCATGATGTTGGCGCGTGCGATCGTGGATGCGATCGGCCGGCCCAGCCAATAGCCGACGATCGGCGGCCCGCCGGTCTGCGCCAGTCCGCTGCAAAAGCCGGCCAATCCGCCAACGCCGACCGTAACCGCCGTGTAATCCTTGCCGCGGTAGCGCCAGCCCGACAGCAGCAGCAATAGCAGCGCGAACACGAACGCGGAAATGATCCAGCGCGTCGTCACCGGGTCCAGCCGGCTGAGGAAATAGGTCCCGATCGGCACACCGATCATGGCGCCGAATACCATGACCGCGGTCGCCTTGCGGTCCGCCTGCTTCCAGGCGTTCGGAATCAGGGGTGCGGCGGAGACGAAGTCGATGATCAGCAGCAGTGCTGCGACCAGCCGCGGCCCTGCAAAGCTGCTCGCCAGCGGCATGAAGATCAGCGCGGCGCCGAAGCCGGAAAACCCGCGTGCGGTGCCCGCCACGAACGCGACCGCACAGATGGCGATCGCCACGTTGAGGCTGACATCCGCGGGAAGGAGGCTTGTGGGCATCATGCCCGCAACACGCCGCCGGTCTTTTTCGTCACCTCGGCCACGATCTTCGCCGCCACCGCGTCGATTTCCTGATCGGTGAGCGTCTTTTCGCGCGGCTGGATCGTCACCGCAATTGCGACCGACTTTTTGGTCTCGTCGATGCCCTTGCCTTCATAGACGTCGAACACGGTCACGCCGGTGATCAGCTTCTTGTCGACGCCCTGCGCGGCACGCACGATATCGCCCGCCTTGACGGCGCGATCGACGATGAACGCAAAGTCGCGCGACACCGGCTGGAACGCTGAGAGTTCCAGCACCGGCTTGGCGCGAGTCGGCCGCTGCTTGGCATCGGGAATGCGGTCGACGATCACTTCGAACGCGATCAGCGGACCGTCGGCGCCGAGCGCCTCCAGCGTGCGCGGATGCAGTTCGCCGAAATAGCCGAGCACGTTCTGCGGACCGATCTGGATGGTGCCGGAGCGGCCCGGGTGCATCCAGCTGGCGCCGCCGGGCACGATCTGAAGCGCTTGCATCGGCGCGCCGGCCGCGGCGAGCACCGCGAACGCATCGGCCTTGGCATCGAGCGCATCGGTCGCGGCAGCACCGGACCAGTGTCGGCCAAGGCCCTTCGCCGAGGCAAAGCCGTGGCGCACGCCTGCGGCTGCGACCAGCTGGTCTTCGGGCTTGTCGCCCCGGAACACCTGGCCGACCTCGAACAATGCGACATCGGACGAGCCGCGATTGGCATTGCCTTGGGCCGCCGCGATCAAACCCGGCAGCAGGCTCGGCCGCATGTCGGAGAGGTCGGAGGCGATCGGGTTGGCGACCACGAGTTCGGGCTGTCCGCCGCCGAACAATTCAGCCGCCGGTTTTGAAATGAACGACCACGTTACCGCCTCGACCATGCCGCGCGCCGCGAGCGCGCGCTTGGCGCGGCGGGTGCGGAGCTGGATCGTGGTGAGGACCGGCTTGCGCGGCGCATCGCCGCGCTCGAACGGCGTCATCGGCACCTTGTCGACGCCGACGATGCGCACGATTTCCTCCACGATGTCGGCCTTGCCCTGAATATCCGTGCGCCAGGTGGGAACGGCGACCTTCACCACTGGGCCACTGCCCGCCACCATGAAACCGAGATGGCTGAGGATGCGCCGCATCTCGACCAGCGGCACCTCGATCGCGGCGAGGCGCTTGACCTCGTGCAGCGGGAAATCGATCACGCGGTCTTCGCCAAAAGCGTTGCCGACGACGACGTTCTCCGACGGCTGGCCGCCGCACAATTCCATCACCAGCTTGGTCGCGAGCTCCAGTCCGGGCACCATGAACGCCGGATCGACGCCGCGCTCGAAGCGATAGCGCGCATCCGAATTGATGCCGAGCTTGCGGCCGGTCTGGGCGATGTTGATTTCGTTCCACAGCGCGGACTCGATCAGTACATCCGTGGTGTTCTCGTCGCAGCCGGAGGCTTCGCCGCCCATGATGCCGGCTAGCGATTCGACGCCATGCTCGTCGGCGATGACGCAAATTCCCGGATCGAGCGTGTAGGTGCGGCCGTCGAGCGCCAGCAGGCTCTCGCCGTCGCGCGCGCGGCGCACGGTCAGATTGCCCGTCACTTTCCTGGCGTCGAACACATGCAGCGGCCGGGCGCGGTCATAGGTCATGAAGTTGGTGATATCGACCAGCGCGTTGATCGGCCGCAGACCGATCGAGGTCAGCCGCTTCTGCAGCCACTCTGGTGAGGGGCCGTTCTTGACGCCGCGCACCAGCCGCAGCGCAAAGCCCGGGCACAGTATGGCGTCTTCGACCGTGACCTGCACCGGGCAGGGGAATTCGCCCTTGATCTGCTTGATGCCGGGGTCTTTGAACTTGCCCATGTCGGCGGCGGAAAGATCGCGGGCGATGCCGTGCACGCCGGTGCAATCCTGCCGGTTCGGCGTCAGATTGATTTCGATCATGGGATCGCCGAGGCCGGCCCATTGCGCGTAGGCCGCGCCGATGGGCGCATCGGCCGGCAGCTCCATGATGCCGTCATGGTCTTCGGAAATTTGCAGCTCGGCCGCCGAGCACAGCATGCCGCGGCTCTCGACGCCTCTGATCGTGCCGACCCCAAGCGTGATGTTCTTGCCGGGAATGAAGGTGCCGGGCGGCGAGAACACGCTGACGAGGCCAGCACGTGCGTTCGGCGCGCCGCAGACCACCTGCACCGGTGCGCCCAGGCCTTGTTCGTTTTTTGCGCCGGTGTCGACCATGCAGACCCGCAGCCGATCCGCGTTCGGATGCTGCTCGGCGGAAATCACCCGCGCAATCGAGAACGGCGAAAGCGCCTTCGCCTTGTCCTCGATATGCTCGACCTCGAGCCCGATCATGGTGAGCTTGTCGGCGAGTTTTTCCAGGGGCTCGTCGGTCTCGAGATGTTCCTTGAGCCAGGAGAGCGTGAATTTCATGACGGTTGCTTCTCTTGTCCCCTCTCCCGCTTGCGGGGGAGGGTTAGGGTGGGGGCTCTCTCGGCGACGGCCGCAGCAATTGTCTCGAGAACGCCGGCGCGATTGGTCATCACGTCGTGGTTGCTGAAGCGAAGCACCTTAAAGCCTCTCGCCTCAATCACGGCCGAGCGCGCAGCGTCTACTTGTTCGCCATTATCCGAAAAATGCTGCCCACCATCGAGTTCGACCACAAGCTTTGCAGAATGGCAGGCGAAGTCGGCGATGTAGTTTTTGATCGGCACCTGGCGCCGGAAGCCGATGCCGTTCAGCTTGTGATCGCGCAGTTCAGACCACAGGATGCGTTCGGCGTCGGTGGAGTTTTTTCGAAGTTCGCGCGCGTTCCCGCGGAGTTTCTTCGAGACATTCCAGGTGGGGTTTTCCGGATCGACCATAGACACCTCCGATGCCGAGAGACCCCCACCCCAACCCTCCCCCGCAAGCGGAGGGGGTTCGACCTGTCGTGCGGAAAGAGAATTCGTATCCCTGAGACCAACGGTGCTTGCCCCAGGCCCAGTCCGTTCCCTCTCCCGCTCGCGGGGGAGGGTTAGGGTGGGGGCTCTCTCCGCGATTTCGGTCTCGAGAGAGCTCACGTGCTTAATCCTCCCGCCAGCGTCGGAACCTCGAGCGGCTTGAAGCCGTAATGCGAGAGCCAGCGGACATCGCTGTCGAACAGTTGCCGCAGATCCGACATGCCGTATTTCAGCATCGCGATGCGGTCGATGCCCATGCCCCAGGCAAAGCCCTGGTAGATGTCGGGATCGATGCCGCAGGCGCGCAGCACGTTCGGATGCACCATGCCGCAGCCGAGAATCTCCAGCCAGTCCTCGCCTTCGCCGAACCGGATCTCGCCCTTGTCGCGCCGGCACTGGATGTCGACTTCGAGCGAGGGCTCGGTGAACGGGAAGAACGACGGCCGGAACCGCATGTTGATGTGGTCGACTTCGAAGAACGCCTTGCAGAACTCGTGCAGGATCCATTTCAGATGGCCGAGATGCGAGGTCTTGTCGATGACGAGGCCTTCGACCTGGTGAAACTGCGGCGTGTGCGTCGCATCGGAATCGATCCGATAGGTGCGGCCCGGGCAGATGATGCGGATCGGCGGCTTCTGGTTCAGCATCGTGCGCACCTGCACCGGCGAGGTGTGGGTGCGCAACAGCATGCGCGAGCCATCTTCCTTCGGGTTGAAGAAGAAGGTGTCGTGCATCTCCCGCGCCGGATGGCCTTCGGGGAAATTCAGTTTGGTGAAATTATACTCGTCGGTCTCGATGTCCGGACCTTCGGCGATGGCAAATCCCATGTCGGCGAAGATGGTGGCGACTTCCTCGAACACCTGGCTGAGCGGATGGATGCGGCCCGCTTCCGCCGTGGCGTCGCGCATCGGCAGCGTGACGTCGATGGTCTCGGAGGCGAGGCGGGCGTCAAGGGCCGCCGACTTCAGGATGTCGCGGCGCGTCGTGAGCGCCTGCGTGACTTTATCTTTGGCAAGATTGATCGCCGCACCCTGCGTCTTGCGTTCGTCCGGCGACATCTTGCCGAGGGTCGCGAGCAGTGCGGAGATAGAGCCCTTCTTGCCGAGAGCAGCGACACGCACCGCTTCGAGCGCAGCCTCGTCGGCGGCCGCGGCGATATCGGCAAGAATGGTTTGTTCGAGTGTTGCGAGATCGGACATGGCGACGGTCACCTGTTGGGGAGCGCGCGGCAATCCGGCAAACGAAACCGCCATCATCCGCGAAAGCGGATGATCCAGTAACCCCCGGGGTCAATGATGTAGGTCGGTGGTTACTGGATGCCCCGCTTTCGCGGGGCATGACACCGGAGTTGCAAGCAGCGAGCGATTTTCGAGCTTATGCCGCGAGCGCGGCTTTGGCCTTCTCGGCGATCGCCTGGAACGCCGCCGGCTCGGTGATGGCGAGATCCGACAGCACCTTGCGGTCCACCGTGATGCCTGACTTCGACAGGCCGTTGATAAACACGCTGTAGGTCATGCCGAACGGACGGACCGCAGCATTGATGCGCTGGATCCAGAGCGCGCGGAACGTGCGCTTCTTGCGCTTGCGGTCGCGGAAGGCATATTGCCCGGCCTTTTCGACCGCGGCCTTGGCGGCGCGGATGGTGTTCTTGCGGCGGCCGGAAAAGCCCTTGGCGGCCTTGTAGACTTTCTTGTGCTTGGCGTGAGAGGTCACACCGCGTTTGACGCGAGACATGACGTAATTCCTTGATCAGATGAGGTGACTGGATCGCCGCGCGGACGCGGCTCGGCTGCTATGGCGTGAACGCGATCAGGCGTTCGGCAAGAAATACTTCTTGATGTTGTCGCCGTCGGTCTTGAACAGCACGCGGGTGCCGCGAAGCTGACGAATCTGCTTCTTGGTCCGTTTGATCATGCCGTGGCGCTTGCCCGCATGGGCAGACATCACTTTGCCGGTGGCAGTCACCTTGAAGCGCTTTTTAGCGCCTGACTTGGTCTTCAGCTTGGGCATTTGGCTCTCCTGTTGCCACGGAAAAACGCGCCCGAAGGGGCGCTTTCGCAGCGAAAATGCTCGCTAGAGCGTTGAAAATGCTAAGCTATTTCCGAAATGAGACAGCTTGCATGAACACCGACACGGCAGCCCTTGATCAGCCGGGCGGTGAAGCTGCGGCTTATGGCAGAGGAAAAGCCAATTGGCAACGATGAACCGGGAAACCCGGTGCGGTGACGAAATCCTTGATTGCCATCATTCCCAACCCGGAACAGGCCAAAAATGACCCATTTTCATCGATCGATTGCCCGTCTTGCCGCTTTCCCCGCCCTGCGCACCCTGCGATGGCTTCCCGTGTTGGCGGCCTTTGCTGCGGCCACCGTACCGGTCACGGCGGACGCCGCGACCCGGGTGAAGGGAGGCGGTGCCTATGACGGCACCTGGAACGTGGTCTTCGCCACCACCAGGGGCAATTGCAGCTCGGGCTACAGCGTCCCCTTCCAGGTCGCGGGAACCCGTGTGTCGTCGGCCGGCGGCGGCAGGGTTTCGGGCACGGTCAAGAACACCGGTGCAGTCGCGGTCAACGTCTCGGTCGGCGCCTCCAAGGCGAGCGGCGGCGGCCGGCTCGCCGGCACCAGCGGCGCAGGCTCCTGGAGCGGTATCATTTCCGGCGACCAGTGCAGTGGCTCCTGGCAGGCGACACGAAACTGATTTTCTCGTGTCCCGGACGCGGTGCAGCGCGAAGCGGTGCGCCGCAGAGCCGGGACCTACCTCATCCGATGGACCTCGGATCAGCAGCGCACCACGCCGCAAGTGCGGCGCGTTGCGCAGCGTCCGGGGAACGCCAGCAAAAACAAACCGGCCCGCCAGATGATCTGACGGGCCGTTGTTCTATTCAGCAATCCAGTCAATTCGGATCAGCGCGGCGCCAGCACCATCACGACCTGGCGGCCTTCGAAGCGCGCGTCCTGCTCGACCTTGGCGAATTCGGCGACGTCGGCCTTCACCTTGTCCAGCAGTTTGGTGCCGATCTCCTGATGCGCCATTTCGCGGCCACGGTAGCGCAAGGTGATCTTGACCTTGTCGCCTTCCTCGAAGAACCGCTGCATCGCGCGCATCTTCACGTCGTAATCGTGATCGTCGATCATCGGCCGCAGCTTGATCTCCTTGATCTCGACGACCTTCTGTTTCTTGCGGGCTTCAGCGGCTTTTTTCTGCGCGGAGTATTTGAACTTCCCGTAGTCCATGATCTTGCAAACGGGAGGATTATTGTTCGGCGAAATCTCGACGAGATCCATGCCCGCTTCGAGGGCCATCTTGACGGCCAGCACGGTTTCGACGGTGCCGTGGTTGAGGCCCGTCTGATCGATCAGCTGGATCTGTGCGTTGCGGATTTCATCATTGGTGCGCGGCCCGTCTTTGGTCGCGGCGGGCGGGGCTCTGTTGGGACGGCGAATGGGTAACTCTCCAAAGTTGTGAAGGAAGGCTATATTTTGAAGCAATACGCGGCGGCGAGCAAGCGAACTCGCTGTCTGCGCGCTAAAACCGTCAAATGCGAGGCATTTTGGTCACGCAGGGCAAATATAGCGCTGCGACATCTTGCGCAAGGACCCCGCGTCGTCGGTGCGTTGCGTGTCGACATTGACCGGTTAGCCGCCTTGTCAGACAAAGCAGCGGGCAAGAGGCGCAAATCCATGACGAATTCACCCGTTAACGATCAGGAACCGGCCTTCATTTGGGTCGGCGAGGGCAATGCGGGGCGCAGGATCGCGGTGCGGGCCCGCGCAGGCGCCCAGCCCGGGCTGATCTGGCTCGGCGGTTTCAAATCCGACATGACCGGCACCAAGGCGCTGGCGCTCGAGGCATGGGCTGTGGAACACGGCCGCGCCTGCGTCCGGTTCGATTATTCCGGCCACGGCGAATCCGGCGGCACCTTCATCGACGGCACCATCGGGCGCTGGCTGGAAGAGAGCGTCGCCGTGTTCGAGCAGTTCTGCCGCGGCCCGCAGGTGGTGATCGGCTCGTCGATGGGCGGCTGGATGGCGCTGCTCTTGGCGCGCGAGATCGCGCGCCGCCAGATCAGCCAGGCGTCACTCGCCGGGCTGGTGCTGATCGCGCCGGCGCCTGATTTCACCGAGCAGCTGATGTGGAACGGCTTTCCGGAGGAAGTGCAGGAAGAAATCCGGAGCAAGGGCGTCTGGATGCGGCCGTCGCAATATGGCGATCCCTATCCGATCACGCGCGCGCTGATCGAGGAGGGCCGCAATCATCTGCTGCTCGGCAGCGCCATCGATGTCGGCTGCCCGGTGCGGATCCTGCAAGGCGCGCAGGACCCGGATGTGCCGTGGCAGCACGCATTTGCTTTGGCCCATCGGCTGCCGACCGACGACGTGGTGCTGACCATGATCCAGGACGGCGACCACCGCCTGTCGCGCCCGCAAGACATCGCGCGGATTATTTCGGCGGTCGCGGAGATCGGGTAGGTTCACCCTTCGAGGCGCGCAAGTGCGCGCACCTCAGGTGACGGCTACACGAACGTCATCCTGAGGTGCGAGCCCACTTGGGCGAGCCTCGAAGGATGGGCCGCAAACACGAATGGGAGACTCGCCATGGACACATCCGCTCTGCTGCGCGCCTTCTGCGATGCCGTCGAGGCGCACAACGGCAAGGCGTTCGCCGAACTGTTCACCGAGGACGGCGTCTATCACGACGTGTTTTATGGCGCCTTCGCCGGCCGCGCGAAAATTGCCGAGCTGATCGATGACTGGTTCTACCGCACGGCATGCGATTTCCGCTGGGACATGCACGCGCCCGTCAGCGACGGCCGCACGCTCTATGCGCGCTACACGTTCAGCTACCGCTCGACGCTGCCGGAAGCGAAAGGCGCACGCGCGATGTTCGAGGGCGTCGCGATCATGCAACTGCGCGACGGCAAGATCGCGGAGTATCACGAGGTGGCGAACACCGCGCCGGCCTTCGTCGACATAAATTTCGCGCCGGAGCGAATTGCAAAGATCGTCGCGAAGCAGGGTGCGGCACTGAAGGCGCGTCCGGAGATGAAGCGGCATTTCGCCTAGCTCGTCATTCCGGGGCGCGCGCAGCGCGAGCCCGGAATCCATCGCGCGACAGAATCAGAGGATCAATGGATTCCGGGCTCTCGCTTCGCTCGCCCCGGAATGACGGATAGAGCGCGCCCCCTACGGCGGCGGCACGTTCGTCATCGGCTTCTTCTGCGCCAATGCCGCCACTGTCGACGTCCCGATCGGGCCCTTCTCGTCATAGAGCCAGCACTCGCCGATCGCGATGCCGTCACTGGCGTGATGGTTGACGACGTCAAAACCGATCCAGCGCGTCACCGGCAGGCGGTGCAGATACAGCGTGACGTCGCTGTTGATATAGCCGAGACCCTTGTCGCCGGCATTGGCAAACGGGCTGGCAAAATCAGCACCCGTTGCGACATGGACGAAGGGCGACATGGCTACGCCCTCGACCAGTTCGCGGACCTCGCTCATCCACAACCGCCGCGGGCCGAGCGAACCCATGTGGCCTGTGATCGGCCGCGTCGTCCATTTGCCGTTCATGCCGAGTTTTGGATCGGTCGGCTGCGGGATCGTCTCCGGCAACGGAGCGTCCCAGTTTTGCGGCGACCAGACATTGCCGGGCGCATTTTCCGTCCGACGCAATAACTGGCAGGAAGCGCGCGCCATGCTGGTGCCGCCGGAAAAGAACTCGGCTTCCACCACCTTGATCCGCTTGCCGTCGCGGATCAGCCGCGTCGTCGCTTCGACCGGCGTCAAAATGTCCGGCAGCCGGAACATGTCGACCGTCAGCCGCGCCGGCACAAAATCCTCGGAGCCGTGCCGCGCCTCGATGACGTGGGCCAAAAGGCCGACCACGACGCGACCATGCATCGAGTTCGGGTCCCATGGACCGTTCGAGACCGGATTGGGGATGAAGGCATCGCCGCGTTGGGCGAAGAAGGCTTGATTTTTCATGGCCGCGGAACATGACGGAAAGCGCGCGACGAAATCAAGACTTCTAAATCCTCATGGTGAGGAGGCGCGTTTGCGCCGTCTCGAATCATGAGGCCCCGACAGTGGCCTCGTCCTTCGAGGCGCGCGCGTTGCGCGCTCCGCAGGATGGGGGGCTAACAGTGTTGACGGTGGCTCCATTCCGCGCGAACCACAACGTCTGCCTCGCTCGCACGAGCTTGGCCGGCCAATGCCGCAAACGCTTCGGAGGTCATCAGCTGCGATAGCGCCCAGACCGCAGCCCCACGCACCAGCGCGCTCTCATCACCGAGCAATCGCTCTGCCTCATGCGCCAACGCGGAATCACCGGAGTTACCGATCGCAATCAGCACGTTGCGAGTGAAACGGTCGCGGCCGATACGTTTCACCGGCGACTTTGCAAACAGCGCGCGAAACGCGCCATCGTCGAGCCGCGCCAGTTCCGCCAGAGACGGCGCACGCAATTCGGTGCGCGCGGCGAGCTTTGCCTCACGGCCTTCTTGCGCGAACTTGTTCCAGGGGCAGACGGCGAGACAATCGTCGCAGCCATAGATGCGGTTGCCGATGCTTTTTCGGAATTCGTGCGGGATCGGGCCTTTGTTTTCGATCGTGAGATAGGAAATGCAGCGCCGCGCATCGAGTCTGTAGGGTGCCGGAAACGCCGCGGTCGGACAGATATCCTGGCAGGCCGTGCAGGAGCCGCAATGATCGCTGTCTGGCTCATCGCGCGGCAGGTCGCTTGCGGTAAAGATCGCGCCGAGAAACAGCCATGAGCCGAATTGGCGCGAGACCATGTTGGTGTGCTTGCCCTGCCAGCCTAGTCCCGCCGCCTGCGCCAGCGGTTTTTCCATCACGGCCGCGGTGTCGACGAACACCTTGACCTCACAGCCGGACGCCGCGACCAGCCATCGCGCCAGCGCCTTCAGGCGCTTCTTTATGATGTCGTGATAATCGTCGCCCTGCGCATAGACCGAGATCGCGCCAAGCGCGCGCTGTTTCAGAATCTCCAGTGGGTTTTCGTCCGGCCCGTAATTGACGCCGAGCATGATCACCGAGCGCACGCCGGGCCACAGCACGCGCGGATCGGTGCGGCGCTCGGGGCTCGCGGCCAGCCAGTCCATGTCGCCATGGGCGCCGACTTCGAGGAATTCGCGGAAATGTTTTCCGGCCAGCGCGATCGCGTCGGGATCAGTCACGCCGATGCAATCGAAGCCGAGTGTGCGGGCTTCATTCGCAAGTGATTCTTTTAGAGACGTGCTCATTCAATAATCTCGTGTCCCGGACGCGGTGCAGCGCTCTTGGCGCTGCTCCGCAGAGCCGGGACCCACAAGGTCACCGCGCAAGGGGATGGGCCCCGGCTCAGCAGCGCACCACCATAGTGCGTCGAAGACGCGCGTAAACGCGCTTATGGTGCTGCGCTGCGTCCGGGGCACGAGACAAATTCTCAGAAATCCAGATCCACATAACTCTGCGACGCCGGCACGCCCGCCAGCCATTCGCTCAGCAGCGGACGGAACGACGGGCGGGATTTCACCCGCGCGTACCACGCCTTTGCCGCGTCGTCCTCGCTCCATGGCACGTCGCCCAGATAATCGATCGCCGAAAGATGCGCCGCGGCGGCGAGGTCCGCATAGGTCAGCCGGTCGCCGGCCAAAAAATTCCGCGTCTGCGCCAGCCAGCCGATATAGGCCAGATGATAGCGCACATTGACCTTGGCCGCGCGGATCACGTCGGCGGCCGGTGCACCGCCGCCATTCTCCTCAGCCATGAAGCGTTTGTAGATGCGCTCGGTCACCAGCGGATTGGAAGCCTCCTCGAAGAATTTATCGTTGAACCACGCCATCAGCCGCCGCACCTCGATGCGCTCGCCCATCGAGACCGGCAGCAGCCGCCGTTCGTCGGTGGCCGCGCCATGCACCTCGTCGAGATATTCGGCGATGATTCCGACGCCGGGAATGGCGGGGTAGCCTTCGGCGATCAAGACCGGCGTGGTGCCTGCGGGATTGAGGGCGAGAAAGGCCTCGCGGCGTTCCCACGTTCGTTCTTCCACCAATCGCAAATCGAGCCCGTGTTCGCCGAGGACCAGGCGAATGAAGCGCGAATGCGGACAAAACGGATGATGGAACAGCGTGTACATGTAGTCCTTGGGTCAGAAGAGCTTGGAGTTAGTTCGCGGCGCTTAAGAAACCCTCAACCCCTCAAGGCCGCGTCGATCAGATCGGAACACTAGAGCCTTTTCGGTTCTGGCTATAGCCCAGCAGACGGGCGAGGCAACCTGTGTTTTGGCGTTTTTTTGCGATTGCGGCATGGATACGAATAGGCGAGAAGAACCGGGCTTTTTTGGCTCCTTTCAATAAAAAACGGACCCGGATCATGATGTCAGATGCAATACGGGCGGTGATTCTCGGCATCGTCGAGGGCATCACGGAATTCCTGCCGGTCTCCTCGACGGGCCATATGCTGCTGGTGAAGCGTTTCTTCGGCCTCGGCGAAGGCGCCTTCTGGGACAGTTTCGTCGTCCTGATTCAGCTCGGTGCCATTCTCGCAATCGTCGTGCTTTATTTCGCCAAATTGTGGCGGGTCGCGACCGGCATGTTCTCCAATCCCGACGACCGGCGCTTCGTCATCGGCGTGCTGGTGGCGTTCCTCCCCGCGGTCGTGATCGGCCTGCTGGCCGGCAAATACATCAAGGAAGTTCTGTTCAATCCGTGGGTGGTGTGTTTTTCGCTGATCGTCGGCGGCGCGATCCTGATCTGGGTCGATCAGCTCGATCTCAATCCGCATGAAGACGACGCCACGCGGTTTCCGCTGTTGATGTATCTGTGGATCGGCATCGCGCAGTGCATGGCGATGATTCCCGGCGTGTCGCGCTCCGGCGCCAGCATCGTCGCGGCGATGCTGCTCGGCGCAGACAAGCGCTCGGCGGCGGAGTTTTCGTTCTTCCTGGCGATCCCGACCATGGTCGGCGCCTTCGCCTATGATTTCTACAAGAACCGCGGCGAGATGACGACCGATCACCTCGGCATCATCGCGATCGGATTCGTGGTTTCCTTCATCACCGCGATGATCGTGGTGAAGACGTTTCTGGATTACGTCACGCGCCACGGCTTTACGTTTTTCGCCTGGTGGCGCGTCATCGTCGGCACGCTCGGCCTGATCGCGCTGGCGCTGGGACGGTAGGGAAACGTCCGCCGTCATCCTGAGGTGCGCGCCCTTGCGCGCCTCGAAGGATGGCCGCAAGCACCGAGCCAGTCATCCTTCGAGGCTCGCCGAGACGGCGAGCACCTCAGGATGACGGTTCTCCGGAGCCTAAGCGCTCTTGCGCTGAAATTGCCCGGCGGCACGAAAACGCCAGAGATATTGCGGGGCGATCGCTTCCATCGAATCGGGCGCGATCCCGAGCCCTTCCAGCGTCAGGCCAGCGGCCTTTGCCGCATCCGACACCACATTGTCGGTTCGCAACAACGCCACCTGGTCCGGCGTCAGTTTTAGCGCGCCCGGCGCAAATTGCAGGAACAGCGCCTGGAGTTTTGCCAAGCCAAACGGCAGCGGCACCAGCATCGGCTGACGCTCGGTGATCCCAAGAATGATTTCGATGATCTCGCGCAAGCTCAGCACTTCCGGCCCGCCGAGTTCATAAGTCGCACCCGGCTTGGCCTTGCCATCGACAGCGTCCGCCACCGCGGTCGCGACATCGCCGACATAGACCGGCTGCATCTTGTTCACCCCGCCGCCGATCAGCGGCAGCGCCGGCGACATCCGGGCAAGCGCTGCAAAGCGATTGGTGAATTGATCCTCCGGCCCGAACACGACCGACGGCCGCAGGATCGTGGCGGACGGTACGGCGGCCAGCACGGCTTTTTCGCCGGCGGCCTTGGAGCGGCCGTAGCTCGACAGCGAGTTCTCGTCGGCGCCGATCGCGGAGACATGGACCATCCGCGCGCCCACGGCGCTGGCTGCCTTGGCGACCGTCGCAGCACCCTTGGCCTGCACCGCGTCGAAGGATTGCGCGCCGCCCTCGGCCAAAATGCCGACCAGATTGATGGCGACGGAGGCATCCCGCATCGCCGCCTCGACGGACGCCGGATAGCGCAGGTTGGCCTGCACGGCGTGGATCTGCCCGACCCGGCCCAGCGGCTGGAGGTGGCCCGCCAGTTCCGGCCGCCGCACCGCCACCCGGATGCGATAATCGCGTTTTGCCAGAGCCCGGACCACGTTTCGCCCCAGAAAGCCCGATCCGCCAAAGACCGTGACGAGCGTTTCCTGGTTCGATGCCATGAGGTCCATTCCTGCGGTCAAATTCGGGAGATCGTGGGCATATTTAGCGGATTCGCGATACGCCAACCCGCCGGCGCTGTACAGTATATTTGCACATCGCCCCGGAAAAGTGGGCACCGGTTTTCCGCAAGGGCGATGGGCCAAAAATTAATAGCGCAGCTTGCAATTCGCCAATTTGACAAGCGCGCGACCGGTCCTTACTAACCCGCCCGGGCCCAGGTGGCGGAATTGGTAGACGCGCTGGCTTCAGGTGCCAGTGGCTTAACGGCCGTGAAGGTTCGAGTCCTTTCCTGGGCACCATTGCCCTTGCCCACACTCATCTCTCCGACACGCGCGCGAGCAGTTTCAGCGCCTGCTCGGCGCGTTCGATCGGCTCCAGGCTGCGATAGGTCCGCGCCAATAGCAGCGCGCCTTCGAGCTGGCTGAGCACCATGGTGGCAAGCTGGTCGGCTTCGTCGTTGCCCATGCCAAAACGCTCCAGGCCGCGGCTGATTTCAGTTTCCCATTTGCGGAACGCGCTGGCCGTCGCTTCGCCGAGCACTTCGGATTGGGCCGAGGTTTCCAGCGCCGTGGTCGCGATCGGGCAACCCTCCTGGTAGTCGGACTTTTCGAGATCGGCCGCCATGGCGCGCGCCACATGCGTGAGGAACGTCTCCACGCTCTCGGAAGCCTCGGCCGCCCGCTCAATGCCCTGGCGGACGGCTTCGCCCGCGACAGTCAGCGCATTCTCGCCGATCTCCTCCTTCCCTCCAGGGAAATGAAAATAGAGCGAGCCGCGCGGCGCGCCGCCGGCGGCCAGAATGTCGTGCAACGCGGTGCCATGGTACCCCTGCTGGCGAAACAATTTTATCGCCGCAGCGACGGTTTTCCATTTGGAATCAGGAGCTTTTGCCATGCGGGAAAATATCATTTGCAAATAAGTATGTCGACCTGCATAGTATGTAGGTTGATATATATACTGTGGATATCGTGCCATCGTCATGGCGCGCTCGGTTTCGGACTCACCGGCGGAGGGATTGATATGAAGCGGACGCTCGATATCGCGGCAATCGTCCTGACCGCGCTGCTCCTGATCGGATTTGCCGTGCTGTCGCTGCGCGGAACGATCAATCCGCAAGGAGCTTCGGCCCGGTTCGGCGCGGAGGTCACCGACGCTGCCGGCGCCCTGTTCTACCGGGTCTATCTGTCCCGCAATCTCGTCATCGTCGTGACCGGCGCGGTTTTGCTGCTGATGCGGCAATGGACCCCGCTGGCCGTTCTCTTGACCGCAACCGCAGCGCTTCCGTTGTTTGACATGACCGTGCTGTCGTTGAACGGGGTCACACCGCCGGTCTTCCACCCGATCGCGCTGCTGCTGCTCGCGCTCACAGCGGCACTGCTTTGGCGACGGGCGGTCGCGCAAAAAACCTAGCTCACGCGCGATCCGTTTTGGTCGCCAATTTTGATCCGGGCCGGCCTCGTGTGACTCCCGTCACGGCGACGCGAAGGGATCTTCGGCATCGTCTCCCCATCGAAGGCGGAATGGTCCGCCCGATCTGAAAAGGAGACGACAATGCAGAACATGGAGCAGAAGAACTCGGATAACCGCGCGCTGACGGATGTCGAGCTCGACGAGATCAATGGCGGCAGGAGCTGGTTGGGCAAGCTTGTGCACGCCATCCACGACCTCTTCGCTGGTCCCGGCGACCATCGCCGTCCGCTCGACCGCCCGAACTAAGATCATCTTCGAGACTGACCTCCGCGGCGATCGCGGGGGTCAGGCCGCGCCTTTTGCCGACACTGCCGCATCCAATCCATGGCGGAAGGTCGTCGACGTGCCGGACGAATTATTCTTCAGGGAATAGCAGGGGCTCATGATCCCGGGCGCCGTGAAGGATATGGATGACTTCAATCGCATCCTGGCTGACGCGGTAGAAAATCAGAAACCGGCCGACGGGACGCCGTCGAATGCCGAGATGCTCGTAGCGTGGCACCAATGGGTAGCCGCGCGGGGCGTCCAGCAATGTTTCGCAGCTCTCTTGCAGCTCGCGGACCAGCGTAAGTGCGCTTCGCGGGCTTTGCTCTGCGACATAGGCAGCGATTTGCTCGAGATCCGCCTCGGCCTCGGCCGTGACGACGACGATCATTTGCGATCTGTCACTTGCGATCTGTCACTTGCGATCTGGTTTGGCCGCCAACTTACCTTCCAGGCGGTCAAACACCTCGGAGCTTGATTTCACCCGGCCGGCATCAGCATCAGCAAGGCCACGCGCGATCGAGGCGTCGAGTGCCGCCAACCTTGCTTCACGTTCCTGGATGAGCCGCACGCCCTCGCGCAGCACCTCGCTCTTGGAATGGTAGCGACCGGATGCCACGAGCTTGGTCACGAAGCTTTCCAGCACGTCTCCCAAATCTGCGCTAACAGCCATCGGCTTCGCTCCTGATTGCGACCAATAACTATTATTGGATGGCGCGTTTTTCAAGTGCGATTCCAGGCCCCGTTCTACGGTGCATGGGGTTGTTTTCGAGATTTTGTGTCCGTCCCTCCGGCGGACCCGATCATGCCCGGGCGGATGCTACTTCGCTTTTCGTTTGGGCACGCCGCCAGCGGCCTTGGCTCTGATACGGGGATTGCGGCCATCGCCCATTTCGATCTCGAAAGCTTCGGTCTTGCGCACGAGATCGCTGAGCTTGCTATGGCCGTAGGAGCGCACGTCGAAATCGGAAAACAGATTTGAGAGCTGCGAACCGACCTGCCCCAGCGGAACCCATCCATCCTCGCCTTCGATCTGCGAAATTGCCTTGTTGAGGAATGGAATCGCAGCGCGCCGAGGCTGTAACGCGCCCGGGCTGGATTGTGTCTCTGCGCTGGAGGTCGCCGTCGCCGGCAAGAGGTTCTCGGTGTAGATGAACCTGCGGCACGCCTGCCTGAAACTCTCCGGCGTCTTCTGAGCGCCAAACCCGTAAACGTCGGCGCCCTGTTCGCGCATGCGCGAGGCAAGACGGGTAAAATCGCTGTCTGATGACACCAGGCAGAAGCCGTCGAACCGTCCGCTATGCAGCAGGTCCATCGCGTCGATCACCAGCGCGATATCGGACGCGTTCTTGCCCTTGGTGTAGGCGAACTGCTGGTACGGATCGATAGCGTGCTTTTGCAGGATCTCGGACCATGATTTGAGGTGCGGCCCGGAAAAATCGCCATAGATGCGGCGGACACTCGCCTCGCCGAATTTTGCCACTTCCTCGAACAAGCCGGCGGCAATTTGCGGCGAGGTGTTGTCGGCGTCGATCAACACCGCAAAACGAGGCAATCGCTGTTGTTCAACTTTCATCGGGGCACTCCCGGTTGGGGTATTTGCGGCGCATATTGACGCAACTCTGCCAATTCTGGAAAAGGCCCGATAAAGTACGCCATTTGGCGCGAGGCCCCCTCGTTTGTCGGCGATTTCAACGTTACTTTGGGCCATATCGATTCGACGAGGTTCCCAACACCATGACCATCCGCCTGCATCGCGGCGACCTGCCTGATCTTTCCCGCTACACGGACTCGGTTGCGATCGACACCGAAACCATGGGGCTCAATCCGCATCGCGACCGGCTCTGCGTGGTGCAGATGTCGAACGGCGACGGCACGGCCGACGTCATCCAGATTCCGCAAGGTCACACCGACGCGCCGAACCTGAAGGCGCTGCTGGCCGATCCGAAGGTGACAAAAATCTTTCACTTCGCACGCTTCGATCTCGCCGCCCTCACCAACGCCTTCGGCGTAATGCCGCAGCCGGTCTATTGCACCAAGATCGCCTCGCGGCTGACGCGCACCTATACCGACCGGCATGGCCTGAAGGACCTCGTGCGCGAGGTGCTCAACATCGACCTGTCGAAACAGCAGCAATCGAGCGATTGGGGCTCGGCCAGTCTGAGCGAGGCGCAGCTCGCCTACGCCGCGTCCGACGTGCTGCATCTGCATGGCCTGCGCGAGCGGCTCGACGGCATGCTGGCACGCGAGAACCGCACCGAACTGGCGCGGGCCTGTTTCGATTTCCTGCCGACCCGGGCACGGCTCGACCTTGGCGGCTGGGAAGCCGAGGACATTTTCGCGCATTCATAATCCGGGACCATTTGAAGCAGCACTTACGCCCCGTTTCGGTCACACTGGTAAAGCGAGGTCGCGGCTGCGTAACCGGACAATTCCGGGTACAATGGCGGGTAATCTCGCTCTGGAGCCGCGGTGAACTCGTTACAGAACCCAGCCATCGTCGCCGGAATGGAGGTGCGCTTTGCCAAAGCGGCGCGCCACAGCCGGATGGTGCGGATTCTGCGAGTCGCAGTGCCGGCGGCAGTGGTCCTGTCGATGGCCAGTATCGTCGCGGTATCGGTCTTCAACCCGTTCCGGATTTTGTTGCCGAAACTGCCCGTCGACATGGGCAATCTGGTGGTTTCCGGCACCAAGATCACGATGGAATCGCCGCATCTCGCCGGCTTTTCGGCCGACCAGCGGCCGTACGAAATGTGGGCCAAGGCCGCGATCCAGGATCTGACCGACCCCGATCACGTCGAACTCAAAGCGCTGCGCGCCAAGATGATGATGGAAGACAAGAGCACCATCACGCTTGACGCCCGCACCGGCTATCACGACAGCAAGCAGGGAACACTCGACCTGCGCAAGGATATCTTCCTGCAATCCTCCACCGGCTATGAAGCCCGCATGTCGCAGGCCCTCGTCGACCTCAACAAGGGAACGGTCGTCTCGGATGAACATGTCGATGTCAAATTGCTGAACGGAACGCTGACTGCCGACAAGCTCAGGATCTTCAACAGCGGTGAGATCGTGCGGTTCGAAGGCAATGTCGTCATGAACCTCGATAATCTGGGGTCCCCGGAAGAGCCTGCGCCGCCACCCCCACCGCCGGCCGCCAAGTCGCGCAAATCCGCCAACTCCAAATGATGTTGATGATGAAGTTCACACCGCTTCGGCCGCTTTCGGGCCTCGCATGCGCGGCGGCGTTTGCGCTCGCAATTCTGGCTGCCCAAATTCTTGCTACCAGCGAAGCGCGCGCGCAAAGCGCGGTCTCGGGCGTGCCCAACGCCATGCAGGGCTTTTCGCAGAATCGCGACCAACCGATTCAGATCGAAGCGGCGTCGCTCGAGATGCGCGACAAGAAAAAGGAAGCCACGTTCTCTGGCAATGTGAAGGTGGTGCAGGGCGACACCACCATGACGTCGAAATCGCTGGTGGTGTTCTACGAGCAGTCTGGAGGGGCGCCGACGACACCCGCACCGGCACCCACCAAGGGATCGAAGGCGGCGCCGGCGCCGAACGCGCCGCTGCCGGCCGCGGCCCCCGGCCCCGGCGGCAGTTCGAATATCCGCCGGCTCGAAGCCAAGGGCAGCGTCGTCGTCACGCAAAAAGACCAGGTCGTGACCGGCGAGACCGCCATCTTCGACACCAAGGCCAATCTCATCACCATGACCGGCGGCGTGGTGCTGACCCAGTGCAAGAACGTGCTGAAAGGTGACCGCCTGCTGGTGGACATGACGACCGGCGTGTCGCGGGTCGAAGTTGACGGCAGCGGACGCGTGCAGGGCCTGTTCGATCAGTCGGACAAGGGCTGCGGTGCGGCACCGGGCGCCCCTCCTGGTGCTCCAAAGCCAGGGCTATTGCCGGCGCTTCCAGGTAAAAAATAATACAGATCAATGCCTTAAGTATTATTTAGCGCCCCTGTGGTTGAAGCATGGGGTCCGAGCCTGTATCTACTGAATCTACTGAGCGGGCGCGGCGGGGTGTTTTGCTGGGCAGGGAACATCCGTTCATTCATGCTTCGCGGGCGAATCGATTCGCCGGCAGGTGTGTCGCGGGATTTCCGTGCGGGATCACTGTGAAGGGCTGAAGCGAAGCGGGATGGTGGATTTACTGGGCATGTTCCGTCGACGCCCCGCCAAGCGCGGTCCGGCAGGATTTGCGCGTTCGCACGACGACATCACAGCCCTTGGCGATTCCTTCGGCGACATGCTGACGAGCCCGGTGCGCGATGCGCCGCCGATGGCGCGTGCCGCGCCGCTGCCGGGACTGGAATTGCCCCGGGCGCCGCAGCCGGCCGTGGAGCCGCCGCGGCAGGAACGACCGCGTCCGCAGGCACAGGCCCCCAGAACCCAAACCAATGGCGCCGCCGCGCCGCGCCTGAACAAGCGGCCCGGCTATCTGGCTGTGCATAGCGTGGAAAAGAGTTTCGGCACCCGCAAGGTCGTGCGTGGCGTCAGCATCTATGTCCGCCGCGGCGAGGCGGTGGGTTTGCTCGGTCCCAACGGTGCCGGCAAGACCACGGTGTTCTACATGATCACCGGGCTGATCAAGGCCGATCGCGGCGCCATCGAACTCGACGGCCACGACGTGACGAAGCTGCCGATGTATCAGCGCGCGCGGCTCGGCATCGGTTATCTGCCGCAGGAAGCCTCGATCTTTCGCGGCCTCACCGTCGAGCAGAATATCCGCGCGGTGCTCGAGGTCGTCGAGCCTTCGAAGAAGAAGCGCGAGGCCGAACTCGAATTCGCTGCTCGACGAATTCAACATCGGGCGCCTGCGTAAATCACCGTCGATTGCGCTGTCCGGCGGCGAGCGTCGTCGCGTCGAGATCGCGCGCGCGCTTGCCACGCGCCCGAATTACATGCTGCTCGACGAGCCCTTCGCCGGCATCGATCCGATCGCGGTCGGCGACATTCAGGATCTGGTCCGCCATCTCACCAATCGCGGCATCGGCGTCCTGATCACCGACCACAATGTGCGCGAAACGCTCGGCCTGACCGACCGCGCCTATATCGTCTATGCCGGGGAAATCTTGACTGAGGGCAGTCCGGACGAGATCGTTAACGATCCGGATGTACGCCGCCTTTACCTTGGCGAGGAATTCCGCCTCTAGTCGATTTTTAGCGGACGTCAAGCCGTGTACATCGGCTTTGGACTAAGATAAGCAAGAATCGGACCAACTTTCAGTGGATCGGTTCTTGCCTCCATGGCGTTGACGCAGAGATTAGAATTCCGCCAGTCGCAGTCGCTGGTTATGACGCCGCAGCTGATGCAGGCGATCAAGCTGCTGCAATTGTCGAACCTCGACCTCTCGGCCTTCGTCGAGGAGGAGCTGGAGCGCAATCCGCTGCTGGACCGGGCCACTGATGGTCCCGAGGCGCCGGTCGCGGGCGAACCCGCCACTGAGCGCGCCGATTTCTCCAATTCCGGCGATTCGGCCCATTATGGCGACGAAGGCGGCGCTGAACCCGGTGACATGGCCCCAGGCGCAGCCGGCGACAGCTTTGAGCCCAGCCAGTTCGAGCCCGGCCAGGAGGAATGGCTCAGCCGTGACCTCGGCACCCGCACCGAAATCGAGCAGACGCTGGATACCGGTCTCGACAACGTATTCTCCGAAGAGCCCGCGGAAGCGGCAGCGCGTGTCGCACAGGATGCAGCACCCACCGCCTATACCGAATGGGGCGGCGGCGCCTCCAACGACGACGACTACAATCTGGAAGCCTTTGTCGCCGCCGAAATTACGCTCGGCAGCCATCTCGCCGAACAATTGGCGGTGGCTTTTCCCGGGCCGGTGCAGCGCATGATCGGACAATATCTGATCGATCTGGTCGATGATGCCGGCTACCTGCCGCAGGATCTCGGCCAGGCCGCCGAGCGGCTCGGTGCTCCGCAGCCGGACGTCGACGCGGTACTCACCGTGCTGCAGAAATTCGATCCGCCCGGCGTGTGCGCGCGCAATTTAAGCGAGTGCCTCGCGATCCAGCTCCGCGAACTCAATCGCTACGACCCCGCGATGCAGGCGCTGGTCGAACATCTCGATCTCTTGGCCAAGCGTGACATCGCGGCTTTACGCAAATTGTGCGGCGTCGACGATGACGACATCACCGACATGATCGGCGAGATCCGCCGGCTCGATCCGAAACCCGGCCTGAAGTTCGGCTCCGCGCGCACCCAGACCATGGTGCCTGACGTCTATGTGCGGCCGGGCCCCGATGGCGGCTGGCATGTCGAACTCAACAGCGACACGTTGCCGCGCGTGCTGGTCAATCAGGTCTATTACACTGAGTTGTCGAAGACGATCCGGAAAGACGGTGACAAATCCTATTTCACCGATTGCCTGCAGAATGCGACGTGGCTGGTCCGCGCACTCGATCAGCGCGCCCGCACGATTCTGAAGGTCGCCACCGAAATCGTGCGCCAGCAGGATGGCTTCTTCACCCATGGCGTCGCGCATCTGCGGCCGCTCAATCTGAAAGCGGTGGCGGACGCGATCCAGATGCACGAATCGACGGTGTCGCGGGTTACCGCCAACAAATACATGGCGACCAACCGCGGCAGCTTTGAATTAAAGTATTTCTTCACCGCCTCGATCGCCTCGGCCGACGGCGGCGAGGCTCACTCGGCGGAGGCTGTCCGCCACCACATCAAGCAACTGATCGACGCCGAGGCTGCGGTCGCGATCCTGTCCGACGATACCATCGTGGAACGATTGCGCGAATCGGGCATTGATATTGCCCGCCGCACCGTCGCGAAGTACCGCGAAGCGATGCGCATTCCTTCCTCGGTGCAGCGTCGCCGTGACAAACAAAGCATGCTCGGTAATGCACTCTCAGCCCCTGCCACCTCCTCCGACCGTTCCCGTGACACGGCCCCGGCCTGATTGCGTTCGCTTCGAATCGCGATAGTGTCGGGTACCCGCCAGAGTAGTCGAGGCATCAAGCGAGGCATCAAATGACCCTTCGAATCTCCGGGAAGAGCATCAGCGTCGGCGAAGCGCTTCGTGCGCGCGTCAGCGAGCGCACCGACGAGGTTTTGCGCAAATATTTCGACGGCAATTATTCCGGCCACATCACGTTGAGCAAGGATGGCTTCGGCTTCCGCACCGATTGCTCGCTGCATCTGGATTCCGGGATTACGCTGGAGGCCGATTCGAACGCTGCCGACGCCTATGCCAGCGCCGATCAGGCGCTGGTGATGATCGAAAAGCGCCTGCGCCGCTACAAGAGCCGGCTGAAGGACCGCTCGGCCCGCAAGACCTACGCCGCTTCCATGGCGATCGCGGAATTGAACGGCGCCGGTCTCGATGCCCCGAGCTACATCATCGAGGCCCCGGAGAGCGAGGACGAGGTCACAGAATACAGCCCCGTCATCATCGCCGAGGCGACCAAGTCGCTGAAGCGGCTGTCGGTCAGCGAGGCGGTGATGGAGCTGGATCTGACCGGGGCCGCCTGCATCGTGTTTCAGCACGGCTCCAGCGGCCGGGTGAACATCATTTACCGGCGGACGGACGGCAATGTGGGGTGGGTCGACCCCCCGGCGTTTACCCCCTGACATATGTGCCTGGGAGCATTGACGCCCATAGCCGCCCTCCCTATGGTCCGCCGCCTTTAACGATAGGGCACGGGAACTTGCCCGTGGGAGTTGGCACCGGTCGTGCGTTGGAGTAGAAGCCGACAAATCGGGACCCGGTCCTAAGCCCGCGTCCCGCCTCATGTTCTTGACGCCCAATCCTTGAAGCTCAAGTTCTAGAACCTAATTCACACCCTGACGGTCTAATTCACCTCGGAACGCCCCATGACGATTACCGATCTGGTCGCACCCGAGGCGATTCTGCCCGCATTGAAGGTCATCAGCAAGAAGCAGGCGCTGCAGGAACTGGCGGCGCGTGCCGCCGTCCTGACCGGGCAGAACGAGCGCTCGGTGTTCGAGGTGCTGTTGCAGCGCGAGAAGCTGGGAACCACGGCCGTCGGCTACGGCGTCGCCATTCCGCATGGCAAGCTGCCCAAGCTGGAAAGACTATTCGGGTTCTTTGCCCGTCTCGAGCGCCCGATCGATTTCGAGGCGATGGACGGCCAGCCGGTCGACCTGGTGTTCCTGCTGCTGGCGCCGGAAGGTGCCGGTGCCGACCACCTGAAGGCACTGGCGCGGATCGCCCGATTGTTGCGCGACCAGGACGTCGCCAAGAAACTGCGCGCCTCGCGCGATGCGCAAGCGATCTACTCGGTGCTCGCGCTGCCGCCGGCCAGCGCGGCGTAGCGGCGAGTTCACGGGCCTCGATTCCACATTTCACAGGCGCGTGTTACAATCGTCTCATGACGAAGGCTGAAGCACTGAGGAAATTGCGGGAACACGCGGACGCCATCAAGGCGCTGGTGCGACGTCGCTCTATCTGTTCGGTTCAACCGCCCGCGACAAGGCCAATGCCAAAAGCGACGTTGATCTTTTCATCGATTATGACCCCCGCGGGCGCTTCAACGCCTTGGACCTGGTGGCCGCGAAAAGATTGATCGAGGAAAGCCTCCGCGTCGAGGTCGATCTTACCACCCGCAAAGGGCTCCACCCGCTGATACGAAAACAGGTCGAGGTTGAGGCGACGCGGGTTTTCTGAATGGCAATCCGCTCTCTCGCGCTGCCGACCAGTGCGGCGCAGAACTGCTCGTTTCCCGAATCAGCGTGGCTCCGACACCGGCAGTGCGCGCGATAGATATCGAACCGTCCGGCTGCCGTCATAGATGCTTGCCGTCCCAACCTCGACAAATCCCAGCGCGGTGTGAAACGCATCCGACCCGGGATTCGGCGGCTGCGTGTTGACTTCGCAGACGACGCGCGCGTGGCCCGCTGCAACGGCATGTTCGAACAAATCGTCGTAAAGCGCCCGCGCATGGCCGCGCCCGCGCGCGGACGATGCGACCACAATACGGTCGACGTAGACGAAGCGTGGATAGCGTGCGCGGAACCAGAGGAAATTCGGGCTGTCGTAGCGGGCGTCCTGATCGAACGCCAACAGGAAAGCGTCGAGGCTTCCTATTCTTCGTGCCAGGAATGATTGTTCGACGAGACGCTGCAGCCGCGCCGGTTCGAGCCACGACAATTCCTGTGCATGCGCGTTGTTGAGCGCGAGCAACGCTGCGCCGAGCGAGGTGCCAGGGGATATTTCGGCGGCAGTGACGGGCTGCAGTTCTTGATCGCGCATGCGGTTCATCCGGCTTTGAGCCGCGTCATGGTCAAATATATCTCGAACCGTTCCGTGCGGCCAAACTTACTCAACTCATCGAGATCGCCTTGGTAACGGCCTCAATCGTCACGGGCGCTTTCAGCGTTGAATTTTTGCCGCTAACATGGAGCACGCTCGCCCATGGATCGAAAACTGCGACACTGGCCTCGACAAATTCAGTGATGTCGCGGCTCACCACGACCAGATCCTGCAAGGCGGCAATGGCCGCAATGAACAGATCGGGCTGACCGAACGTGTGGCCGCGCTTTCGGCCTTCAATAACCATGGTCTTCCAACGGACAATCACGTCTTCCGTGATCGCGAGAACACGGCCGGCAAACAGTGGACGAAGATTTCGTTCCAGCCACAGATGAAGATCGGTGCGGCGGGCGGCGTCGCTCAGTTGTTCGATGCCATAGCTTATTTCCGCCAGTGTGACGTCAGTAACAAACAACGATTCGCCTGGCTGAGCAGCAATGAAACCAGTGACTTTGGAATTGGGTTTGGGTTTGCGCAGTTCGGAAACGACGTTGGTGTCGAGCAGCCATCCTCTCACAGGTCGATATCCCGAACCCGGGATCTAATTGTGAGGCGTTCGAAATTCACTTCCGCGAGTGGAGAGGCAGCAAGAGCCTCGACAATATCACGACCGCTTACCGGGCGTTGAAGTCGATCGAATTCGTCAGCACCTACGATGACGACCGCATCCTTTCCATGCAGAGTAACGCGCTGTGGGCCTCGCTGTTGGGCTTCCCGCACGACTTCGCTAAAGCGCGCCTTCGCATCTTGAAGCCGCCATCGGCTCGACCTGGATTTCTTCGTTGAAGCGTTTTTTCCTGCAATCGCCATCAGGTTAGATTCCGTAAATCTGGTCACCGTGACTAGATTTTAGGACAGGCCTGGAACATTGGCAAGCGAAGCCCGGTCAAAAAAATACGCGGGCCGCTCCGATCGGAGACATGCCCGCGTATTGCGAATTCTCGGTGTGCGGCGTTACGCCGCCACTAACAAGCCTGCGTCATCGTCACTGGCTCTCAGTGTACGCTGACGGCCTGCAACTCGTTGCTCCATGCGTTGGCGACCGCCGCCTCACGGCTGTCGGTCAGCATGATCGGCGTGCCGTCGGCGGCATGCAGGGCGAACAGTTTCAGGCCCGGCGCGATCTTCGGCGCCTGCGGAAACAGTCCCGGCACATCCTCGGAACGGACTTGCTTTACGTAGGCGATATGGCCCTCACCAAGATGGGCCAGCGCCTCAACAGAAACCTTTTCAGGTTCGAACATCACACTCACATCACTCATGGTCTCGACTCCTCTATGAGACTAAGCGGTCGAGTCCGCTCCTCGTTCCATTATTCGTGCTCATTGATAGCGATTGTCTTAACGACCCTTTCAGGTTCCGGCCTGGCCAGGTCGATCGACAACAGCCCGTTCTTCAGATCCGCGCCCAGCACCTGCATCCCCTCCGCCAGCACGAAGGTGCGCTGGAAGTGGCGCGCGGCGATGCCGCGATGGATGTATTGCCGGGCCTTGTCGTCCTGCTGGCGGCCCCTGATGACGAGCTGATTTTCCTCAATGGTCACATCGAGTTGGTCGCGGGTGAAGCCCGCCACGGCCAGCGTGATGCGCAGCCTTTCGGGCTGCCCATTGCTGCGGTCGCAGCGCTCGATGTTGTAGGGAGGATAGCCGTCGGCGCCTTTGACGACGCGGTCGAGCGCACGCTCGATTTCGTCGAACCCAAGCAGGAACGGACTGGATAACGAAGGAACACGAGACATTACAAAGTCCTCTCGAAGCGACTTTGAGGGGCCCTTGCGGCACCCCATTTGACTGGCCGGCGGATTTGCTGCCCGGTCAATCAGCAATATGGGGGTGATTTGGGGAGGGTTCAAGCTCCTCAGGAACCTGTGTAAATCGGCCGCGGTGGCCGGTTAACGACGTCATTCCGGGGCGATGCGAAGCATCGAACCCGGAATCTCGAGATTCCCCGGTGCGCAATTGCGCGCCTGAGGTCTGGTCCTTCGGACCATCCCGGAATGACGGGATCAGGCTTCGACGCGCTTGCGGCCGTCGGCGGTAAAAAGATGCAGCTTGTCGGATGGTGCCACAGCCCTGATTCGTTCGCCGATCGCGGGCCCGATCGCGCCCGGGATCCGCACGATCACCTCGCCGGGCGGCAGTTCGCCGGGATTGGCGGCAACCCCCTGCGTCTCCTGCTGCCGTGAGCCGTAGATAAAAGTTTCGGCGCCGACATGCTCGATGGCTTCGACGGTGAGGTCGAGCACCACACCGCCCGCGACCGTCTCGCTGGAAATGACAAAGTCCTCGGGACGGATTCCCAAAATGCCCGTTTCTGCGACGCGGCGGTCACCGGCCAGTTGCGATTTGAGTTCATCCGAGCGCAGCGGCATCAAATTCATCGGCGGGGCGCCGATGAAGGAGGCGACGAAAGTGGTCGCGGGTTTTTGGTAGATGTCGAGCGGGTTGCCGATCTGCTCGACCTGGCCGCCGTTCATCACGACAAGAATATCGGCGAGCGTCATCGCTTCAAGCTGGTCGTGGGTGACGTAGATCGAGGTCGTAGAGAGCCGGCGCTGAAGTTTTCGGATTTCAACCCGCATCGCGATGCGCAGCTTGGCGTCGAGGTTCGACAGCGGCTCATCGAACAGAAACACTTTTGGCTGGCGCACGATCGCGCGTCCCATCGCCACGCGCTGGCGCTGGCCACCGGACAATTGCCGCGGCTTGCGCTGGAGCATCGCTGCGAGTTCGAGGATGCGCGCGGCTTCCTGCACGCGGGCATCGATCTCGGGTTCCTTCATGCCGCGGTTGCGCAGGCCATAGGCCATGTTGTTGTAGACGCTCATATGCGGATAGAGCGCATAATTCTGGAACACCATCGCGATGTCGCGTTCGGCCGGCTCGACCTGGTTGACGATGCGGCCGCCGATATCGATCTCGCCGCCGGAAATCGTCTCCAGGCCCGCGACCATGCGGAGCAGCGTGGATTTGCCGCAGCCGGACGGGCCGACCAGCACGCAGAACTGGCCGTCACCGACGTCGAAATTGATGCCCTTGATGGCCTCGAAGCCACCGGCATAGGTCTTGCGGACGTTACGGAGGGTAACATTAGCCATGGTGGCACCCGCGAATGGCGAATGGCGAATGGCGAATAGGGGAAGACAAGAGCAGGCGAACGCCGTTCACCTCAACCATTCGCCATTCGCTACTCACTATTCGCCCCCTTCACTTTTCGGTCTCGACCAGTCCGCGCACGAACAGCCGCTGCATGAACACGACCACCGCGACCGGAGGCAGCATCGCCAGAACCGCGGTCGCCATCGCCAGCTGCCATTCCGCCAGTTCGTCCGTCGTCGTCAGCATCTTCTTGATGCCGGTGACGATAGTCTGCATCGAATCCTGCGTGGTGATCAGCAGCGGCCACAGATACTGGTTCCAGCCATAAATGAACTGGATCACGAACAGCGCTGCGATCGTCGTAATCGACAGCGGCAGCAGCGTATCCCAAAAGAACCTGAACGGCCCGGCGCCGTCGATCCGCGACGCCTCCAGCAGCTCTTCCGGGATAGTCATGAAAAACTGTCGGAACAGCAGCGTGCCGGTGGCAGACGCGATCAACGGCATAATCAGCCCGGCATAGGTATCGAGCATGTGCAAATCGGCGACCACCTTGTAGGTCGGATAGATGCGCACCTCGACCGGCAGCATCAGGGTGACGAAAATGATCCAGAACGCGGTCTTGCGGAACGGAAAGCGGAAATACACCACCGCATAGGCCGACAGGATCGAGATGAAGATCTTGCCGACCGCAATGCCTAACGCCGAGATGAACGAATTCATCAGCATGTGGCCGACTGGTTCGCGGCTGGTGCGGGAGCCGCCGACGAACACGGCGCGGTAGTAATTTTCCAGCGTATGGCCGCCCGGCGTCAGCGGCATGTTGCCGCCGACCACGGTCGCGGCGTCATGGGTGGAAGCGATGAAGGCCAGATAGACCGGAAAAGCGACGATGAAGACGCCGAGCGTCAGGATCGCGTAGGCGATGATGTCGTTCCACGGGCGGTGCTCGACCATCAGTACTGCACCTTGCGTTCGACGTATTTGAACTGGATCGCGGTCAGGGCGATCACGATCACCATCAGCACCACCGATTGCGCCGCCGATCCGCCGAGATCGCCGCCGAGCCGGCCGTCGGCAAACACCTTGTAGACCATGGTGGTGGTGGCGCCGGCGGGGCCGCCGGTGGTCACCGCGTCGATGATGCCGAAAGTGTCGAAAAAGACGTAGACGACGTTGACCACCAGCAGGAAGAACGTCGTCGGCGACAGCAGCGGGAAGGTGATGGTCCAGAACCGGCGCATCGGGCCCGCGCCGTCGATGGCGCCGGCTTCCAGCACACTTTTTGGGATCGATTGCAAACCCGCCAGGAAGAACAGGAAATTATAGGAAATCTGCTTCCACACCGCGGCCATCACCACCAGGATCATGGCGTGGTTGCCGTTCAACAGCGGATTCCAGTCGAAATTCATCCAGCGCAGCGGCCGCGCCAACGTGCCGAGCGAGGGATGGAACATGAAGAGCCACAGCACGCCGGCGACCGCGGGCGCTACTGCATAGGGCCAGATCATCAGCATCTTGTAGGCGCCGGCGGCCTTGAGGTTTTTGTCGGCCTGGGTTGCGAACAACAGCGCAATCGACAGCGACAGCGCCGCTACCAGCGAGGAGAACACCAGCGTGACCAGCATCGACTTGTAATATTCGGGCTGGGTGAGCAGGGACTGATAGTTTTCGAGGCCGACGAATTCGGTGTTCAGTCCGAACGCATCCTCGCGTTTGAAGGATTGCAGGACCGCCTGGCTCGCCGGCCAATAGAAAAAAACGAAAGTGATGATGAGCTGCGGTACCAGCAGCAGATATGGCAGCAGCTTGTTGTTGAAGACGACCGACTTTTCCATTCGAGGGGTGCTGCGTGATGCCAGAGGTGCTCCCCCTCCGAGGCCGGAGAGGGAGTCTTGATCGATACTACCTAGACGCTATTTTGCCGTCTTTTCAAAAGTCCGCAACATCGCATTGCCACGCGAGACCGCGGTGTCGAGCGCTTCCTTGGCGGTCTTCTGCCCGGCAAGCGCCGCTTCCATCTCTTCGTCCCAGATGTCGCGCATCTGCACCAGATTGCCGAAACGCAGGCCGCGCGAATTCTCGGTCGGCTCCTTGTTGGTGAGTTCCTTGAGTGGCGTCTGCAGCGTCGGATTCTTCTCGTAGAAACCGTCCTTCACGGTCTTCTCGTAGGCCGCCTTGGTAATCGGCAGATAGCCGGATTCCTGGTGCAGCTTGGCCTGACGGTCGGTGTCGGACAGGAAAGTGAAGAACTTGGCGATGCCCTTGTATTCCTCGGGCTTCTTTCCGCCAAACACCCACAGCGAGGCGCCGCCGATGATCGAATTCTGCGGCGCGCCCGCGGCGTCCGGATAATACGGCATCGGCGCCGAGGTGAAGTCGAACTTGGCGGTGCTCTTGGCGGTGGCGTAATAGCCCGACGAGGTCAGGAAGATCGCGCATTCGCCGGATGCGAAGCGGTTTTCGCTTTTGTTGGCGCGGCCGGAATAGTCGTAGGTCTTGTCTTTTTGCAGGTCCATCAGGTTCTGCAGGTGCTTGATGTGCAGCGGCGAGTTGAACTTCAGCTCGGTGTCGAAACCGTCGAGGCCGTTAGCCTTGGTCCCGATCGGCACGTTGTGCCAAGCGGAAAACTGCTCGATATTCGCCCACGACATCCAACCGTTGGAGAAGCCGCAGGTCGCGTGTCCAGCTGCCTTCAGTTTTTTGGCGGCGTCGAACACTTCCGGCCAGGTTTTTGGGATCTCGGCGATGCCGGCCTTCTTCAATTCGTCCTTGTTGATCCACATCACCATCGAGGAGGAATTGAAGGGGAACGACAGCATGTCGCCCTTCGAGGTCGAATAGTAACCGGTGATCGCCGGCAGATAGTTCTTGGGATCGAACGGTTCGTTGGCTTCCTTCATAATCTGGTAGACTGGCTTGATGGCGCCGGTGGCGCTCATCATCGTCGCGGTGCCGACTTCGAACACCTGAATGATGTGCGGTGCGGTGCCGGCGCGGAAGGCGGCGATGCCGGCATTCATGGTGTCGGGATAGCTGCCCTTGAAAGTGGGGACGACCTTGTAGTCGGGCTGGCTGGCGTTGAAGTCCTCGGCAAGCTTGTTGACGATGTCGTTGTTGCCGCCGGTCATGGCGTGCCACCACTGGATCTCGGTCACAGCGTAGGCAGGCGATGCGAGCGCAAGCGCGAAAGTTACGCCCGCTGCTACGCCGAATTGTCGAAATGCCATGTAGTTCCTCCGGGTTGGGGCCGTCATCTTCGTTTCGCGCGATAACAGCGCCGGATGACGTACAAATGACCGTATAAGCGAAAGCATGCTATTGGGGAAGCGGGCCCAAGGGGAAGCCGTCAAATAGGCGAAGGCTGTGTGTGTCTCGTGTCCCGGACGCGGTGCAGCGTTCCATTAGCGCGTTTACGCGCGTCTTCGACACGCTATGGCTCCGCAGAGCCGGGACCCATGGATATCACGGTGTGGGCCCCGGATCAGCAGCGCACCACGCCGCAAGCGCGGCGCGTTGCCATAGCGCGTCGAAGACGCGCGTGAACGCGCTTTTGGCATCCGGGGCACGACTCAGCGCTTCCGCTCCGACCCACAAACCGCACCTTTGGCGACCAGCGCCTCGATCTCGCTCGTGGAATAGCCGAACTCGCCGAGCACCTCGGCGGTGTGCTGGCTGAATTTCGGCGGCGTCCGGCGCAGGCTTGGCTTGGTTCGCTCCAGGCGGATCGGCGAGGCGACACCCTTGTACCAGTCCTTCTCGATGATATCGCCACGATGCAGCGTGTGCTCGTTGGTCAGCGCCTGGGCGATCGACTGCACCGGACCGGCCGGCAGGCCGGCGGCCAGCAGGCGGTTGCAGAGCGGCTCGGCGTCGTGCTGGCTGAACACGGCGGCGAGTTCCTCGCGCAGCGCATCGCGGTTGGCGATGCGATCCTTGTTGCGGGCAAAGCGCGGATCGGTGCCGAGTTCCGGCTTGCCGATTTCCTTGGCGAGTTTTCTGAAGGTGCCGTCATTGCCGACGCCAATGAAGATGTTGCCGGTGCGGGTCGGAAAGATCGCGTAGGGCACCAGATTGGGATGCTCGTTGCCGGTAAGGCTGGGCGGCTTGCCATGCATGAAATAATTTGCGGTGTGCGGATGCATGATCGCAAGGCCGGTTTCATACAGCGTGGTCTCGAGGAACTGGCCGAGACCGGATCGCTGCCGTTCCGACAGCGCCATCAATATGCCGATCGCGGCATAGAGCCCGGTGCCGATATCGACGAGGGGAACGCCGATCCGCATCGGCCCGCTTTGCGGCGAGCCGGTCGCGGCGATCATGCCGGTCATGGCCTGGATGATGGCGTCGTAGCCGGGATTGCCGCCGCGCGGGCCGTCGCCGCCAAAGCCGGAAATCCGGCAATGCACCAGCTTTGGGAATTTCGCGCGCAGCACGTCGTTGCCGATGCCCCATTTGTCGAGCGTGCCCGGCTTGAAATTCTCGATCAGGACGTCGGCGCTCTCCAAAAGCTTCATCAGCACGGCGCGGCCGCCTTCGGACGCCAGGTCGAGGCCGATCGAGCGTTTGTTGCGGTTGATGCCGACGAAATAGGCCGCGTCCTCCTCGTGGAACGGAGGGCCCCAGTCGCGCACTTCATCACCGGCCGGCGGTTCGACCTTGATCACGTCGGCGCCGTGGTCTGCGAGAATCTGCGTGCAATAGGGACCGCCGAGCACGCGCGTGAGATCGATCACGCGCAGTCCGGTCATCGCGCCTTGTGAACTCATGGAGAGAACCTTCGCTCAGGTAAGACCAGTGGAATTCCTGAGCTAGCGGTCTTCGGGCGCGGCAGCAATGGCTTGGCGCGCATGGGGACACGCCGGGATGGAAGCCAAACGAAAACGGCCCGCCGGTTTTGCCGGCGGGCCGCTTTGCCCAGTTGTTACACCACCGTCAGGCGCACATCCACATTGCCGCGGGTGGCGTTCGAATACGGGCACACCTGATGGGCCTTGTTGACCAGCGCTTCCGCATCGGCACGGGCGAGGCCGGGCAGCGAGACGGCGAGGTCGATATCGAGGCCAAAGCCGCCTTCCGAGCGCGGGCCGATACCGACGGTGGAGGTGACCGAGGCGTCCGCGGGCACCTTCACGCCGCCGCCTTGAGCTGCAACCGCCTTCATCGCGCCGATGAAGCAGGCGGCATAGCCGGCCGCGAACAGTTGTTCGGGATTGTTACCGGCGCCACCGCCGCCGCCGAGCTCCTTCGGGGTCGCAAGTTTGACGCTGAAGGCGCCGTCAGCCGTCGAGGCGGTGCCGTCGCGGCCGCCGGTTGCCGTTGCGGTGGTCTTGTAGAGGACTTTCACGGACATGTTGGTTCTCCCTGTAGGTCGGTTTCGATAGCACATGTATTGCACACAATTAGATTGTGCACAATACAAAATAATGTGAGGTCCGCAATTTAATTGTATGCAATTGATTTAGCGGGCCTATCGCCCTAAATGACCATGGATGGCAGCCAACATCGAGGCGCAAATGGCCAAAAAACAGGCGCAGAAACAGGCGGTGGATCCGCTGCTGCTGGGCAACCAGATCTGCTTTGCGGTGTATTCCACCGCGCACGCGTTCAACCGGGTCTACAAGCCGCTGCTGGACCGCCTCGGGCTGACCTATCCGCAATATCTGGTCATGCTGGTGCTGTGGGAGCGCGACGATGTGCCGCTGAAGGACATCGGCGAGAAACTGTTCCTGGATTCCGGGACGCTGACGCCGCTGTTGAAGCGGCTGGAGGCGCAAGGCCTCATCAGGCGCACCCGCAGCACCGAAGACGAACGCCAGGTGCTGATCGCGCTGACGCCGAAGGGCCGCGAGCTTCGCGAGGAAGCCAGGGCCGTGCCGCAGGCGATCCTGTCGAACTCGGCATGCTCGGTCGGCGAACTCGTCGCGATGAAGAACGAACTGGTGTCGCTGCGCGACAGGCTGAATGCGGCGTTGGGGGAGTAGGGGGGCGGCGTCAGAGGCGTTTCTTGGCGAAGGCGCGGCCGGAGTGGGATTTCAGGTATTTTTCGAATTCGAGCGCTCTCATCTTGTCCCGAAAAGCACAATACCAGACCAACTCCCAGGGTTTGAACTTGGCGGTGTGGGCGGATTTGCCAGCGTTATGTTCGGGCAACCGTCGCTTCAGATTAGAAGTCGCGCCGATGTATTCCTGTTCGGGAAAATTGATGCTGCGGATGATGTAGACGTACCACATGGGTGGCTCACATGAAGTGCGAGCCTGGATGGTAGAGCCGCTGGGCAAATCTCTCCAGCCCGTCTTCGCCAAGAGGCTACGCCGGGCACCACGCTTCACCCTTCAGGCTCCTGCGTGGCTACGTCACGCGTAGCCCGATAAGGGAATGGTCGATGATCTTGGTGAGGCAGCCCGTCTTCGCCAAGAGGCTACGCCGGGCACCACGCTTCACCCTTCAGGCTCCTGCGTGGCTGCGCCACGCGTAGCCCGAAGGGCGAAGCGTGGTGGAGCCAGGCGGGATCGAACCGCCGACCTCTTGCATGCCATGCAAGCGCTCTCCCAGCTGAGCTATG
Organism: uncultured Alphaproteobacteria bacterium; assembly: GCA_963802535.1. GTDB lineage: Bacteria > Pseudomonadota > Alphaproteobacteria > Rhizobiales > Xanthobacteraceae > Bradyrhizobium. The sequence goes on from CAWDJI010000011.1 coordinate 456,557, forward strand.
GCCCCTTAACTCAACCGCACGCCTTGGGCGACGCGCGGGCAGCACCCTGAACCACAGTTCAGGGCTGATCTCAAGTCTCTTCGTCGCCGCCGACGTCGCCAATGATGTCGGTGACGTCCTCGTCGCCTTCTTCCTCGTCGGGAATGAAGGTCGAATCATCATCGTCATCGTCATCGATGGTCTCGTCGACCTCGATATCGTCTTCCGATTCGGGAACCGCGGCCTTGACCTTGCCGGTGTTCTCCTCGGCATCGGCCTCTTCCAGCGAGACCAATTCCTCGGCCTCGGCGGGTTCCGGCGTATCGGCGGCTGCGGTCGCCGAAGCAGCCGCAGCGCGTGCCGCGGCATCGCCACGGGAGGCCCGGGGCGGTGCGACCGGCGCAATCGGCACGACCTCGCCGGTATAGGGCGAAATCACGGGACTCTTGTTCAGGTCGTAGAATTTCTTACCCGTCGTCGGGCAAATGCGTTTGGTTCCGAGATCGGATTTGGCCACGTGTGGAATCCTGGGAATTTCTGAAAAACGGTGCTTCACTTGGCTAGTTGCTAGGCTGCTGTCAATAGCGGTTTGCGCGCATTTGCCGGCCGCGTGACGCGGTGTGGCCGATGTGATACCTGCCGCACCCGCGAGAGGACACAATCTTGACCCATTCTGACAGCCCTGCCGACCCCCCAACCCCGCTGGAAGCCCGCGCCAGCGGCCCCCTGAGCGGCAAAGTCCGCGTTCCCGGCGACAAGTCGATTTCGCACCGGGCCCTGATCCTGGGGGCGCTTTCGGTCGGCCAAACCACGATTTCCGGCCTGCTTGAGGGCGAAGACGTGCTCAATACCGCCAAATCCATGCAGGCGCTGGGCGCCAAGGTCGATCGGACCGGTCCGTTCGCGTGGGCCGTCCGGGGCGTCGGGGTGGCCGGTTTCGCCCAACCTGCTGCTCCGCTCGATTTCGGCAATTCCGGCACCGGCTGCCGGCTGGTGATGGGAGCGGTGGCCGGCTGTCCGATTACGGCCGTGTTCGACGGCGACGCCTCGCTGCGCTCGCGGCCGATGCGGCGGATCCTCGACCCCCTCGAATTGATGGGCGCCAGGACCGGCGAGAGCAAGGAAGGCGGCCGCCTGCCCCTGACGCTGCACGGCGCCCGCGATCCCCTGCCGATCCTGTACCGGACCCCGGTGGCCTCAGCCCAGATCAAGTCGGCGGTGCTGCTGGCCGGGCTCGCCGCGCCTGGCGTCACCACCGTGATCGAGCAGGAGGCGAGCCGCGACCATACCGAACTGATGCTCAAGCACTTTGGCGCGCAGATCGTCTCGACAGCGGAAGGCAGCCACGGCCGCAGAATAGCCCTCACCGGCCAGCCCGAATTGCACGGCGCTGAAGTGGTGGTGCCCGCCGATCCCTCCTCCGCGTCGTTCCCGATCGTGGCGGCGCTGATCGTCGAGGGCTCCGACATCGTCTTCACTGATGTCATGACCAATCCGCTGCGCACCGGCCTGTTCACCACCTTGCGCGAAATGGGTGCGCACATCGAGGAGAGCGAAGTCCGCGGCGATGCCGGCGAGCCGATGGCGCAGTTGCGCGTCCGCGCTTCAAAACTGCGCGGCGTCGAAGTGCCGCCGGAGCGCGCGCCATCGATGATCGACGAATATCTGGTGCTGGCGGTCGCGGCGTCGTTCGCCGAAGGCACCACCATCATGCGCGGCTTGCAGGAGTTGCGGGTCAAGGAATCCGACCGGCTGGAAGCGACCGCCGCGATGTTGCGCGTCAACGGCGTCAAGGTCGAGATCTCCGGCGATGATCTGATCGTCGAAGGCCGGGGACATGTGCCCGGCGGCGGCCTCGTCGCCACCCACATGGATCACCGCATCGCGATGTCGGCGCTGGTGATGGGGCTTGCCGCCGACAAACCGGTCAAGGTCGACGACACCGCCTTCATCGCCACCAGTTTTCCGGATTTCATCCCGATGATGCGCGGGCTGGGGGCGGAGTTCTCATGAGGGGAGCGCGATGAGTGCAGCCTTCGGCCGCGAATCGCTGCTCGACGCATTCGATCAGATCGGTCGCGCGGCCGTACAGGCGGCAACCAAGCTGCAGATCGCGGTTTACGGAGGTTCGGCACTCATGCTGGCGAGTAACTTCCGGTTCGCCACGGAAGATGTGGACGTATCGGAACTCGATCGGCCCTTGCCGGATTGGCTGGCGGTGGTCGTGCACCAAATCGCCAGCGCCAATCGCTGGCAGGAAGACTGGTTCAACGACGGGGTGACGGTTCACCTGAGCTCGATTGCCGATCGCGCTGGCGATCATCTGGAATTTGGGACGTTTCCGCGTGACAGCACACCTGTCGGCCTTGTGGTTTCGGTGCCGTCGGCCGAATATCTGCTTGCACTCAAGCTGAAGGCGTTCCGGATCATGGATCCGCTTCGTGGCGAAACCGAACGGCTCGATATCCTCAACTTGATGCGGGTGGTCGGCATTTCGACGGTGGAAGATGCGATAACGCTGCTCGGCAAATACTTTCCGATAAGCGCCGCTTCCTCCGAGAAGCAGCGATTTTTGTTGAAGAACATGAATCTCGAGGGAGGAGCAGATGCGCCCAAATACCCTCGCTGAAGCCGTCGAGAACATTCAAGCCGGTTCACCTCGGGAAGTCGTCCTCGCCGAATTTGTCGATATGTTCGATCTGGCGAGAACCGACGGGGATCGCTACGCCGCGATTGAGAGCGAGCCGAAATTGACGGGTGATGCGAAGCTCGATGCGCTGGTCGGCGCGATGGCTGAATATCTCGCAAAGCAGCGCCGGTTGGGTCGTGTTCCCGGTTGGGTGTGCGATCCGATGCGCCGGCTTGATAGTCCCTGGTTCACGACGGAATCGCCGTCGGACGCCATGCGCGAATACCTGTCGTTCGCCAGCCCCGCCGAATTCGCGTCACGCAATATTTTCACCGAGGAACGGCCGCTGCGACGGGCCCGCGGCCCTCAATCGGCCGGGACGTAGCGGACAAGTACCAGTTTTCCGGATTTCATCCCGATGATGCGCGGGCTGGGGGCGGAGTTCGTCTGAAGCGGACGCCGGCTGCAATTCAGGACGGCGCAAGCCCGAGGCTCGTCACCGCCTTGAGCCAGATCGGCGATTCTTCCTTGTAGAGTTTCTGCGTCTCCTCAAAGGTCATCGCGGTGTCGTCGACGCCGAATGATTTCATCAGCTGCTGCAACTTTTCGGTCTTGCCGCCGTCGACGAGGAGCTTTGACAGCTTCTGAACGACTTCCGGCGGCGTGCCCGCCGGGACGGCGCAGCACTGGAAACCGGTCAGCTTGAAGATGGGCGATGTCGTGCCCTGCTCTGCAAAAGAAGGAACGTCGGGCAATGTCGACATGCGCTTGCGCGAGACGGCGACCGCTTGTCCCCGGCCGCTCTGCAGCACGGACAACGCCGCGGAGTAGCTGCCGTGGGCGCCATCGATAAATCCGCCGGCGAGATCGGTCCACATCGGCGCTTCGCCACGATAATGGACCGCTTCCATGTTGAGGCCGTACTGCTTGTTCATTTCGACGACCGCCATGTGCGCATATGACCCTGCGCCATAGGTCCCGATGTTGACCTTCTCGGCCTTCTTCGCGTAGGCGACGAACTCCGCGAGCGTTTTCGCGCCGGTCTTCTCGCCGGCCACGAACGGCAGGCTGCCCGACGGCATGATCGAGACAAGAACGAAATCCTTGTCGGCGTCGTAAGGGATGTCCTTGATCAGAACGCGGTTCATGATCATCGTCGTCGAGATCGTGAACATCAGCGTGTAGCCGTCGGGCGATGCGCGTTTGGCTTCAACTGCCGCGACCGATCCCGAAGCGCCGGCCTTGTTTTCCACCACCACGTTCTGGCCCGTCGTGGCGCGGATATATTCGCCATAGGTGCGCGCGAACAAATCAGTCTGCCCTCCGGCGGGATAGCCGGCGATGATCTTGATCGGCTTGGTCGGCCAGTCGGCCTGGGCATAGGCCGAAGTTCCGAGCAGCGGGATCGCCGAGGCTGCCGCGGCGCTGCTTATGAAATGACGTCGTGAAATGGCGCTCATCGTGTCCCCCGGTCGGTGCCGTTCTTGAGCCGGCATTGGGCAAATCAAGGGATGATTTCCCGAATTGAAATCACAATAGAGGCGGTCAACGGCCCGGGCGAGGAACATAAGGACGCACCGCCGCCCTTGCCGGGCTTGACCGTCATGGCGCGCTGTCGCACATGACGGCATGATTATCGCGATCGACGGACCGGCGGCATCCGGCAAGGGCACGCTCGGCAAGCGGCTCGCCCACCATTACGGCTTTCGCCACCTCGACACCGGCGTGATTTATCGCGCGGTGGCGAAGGCGCTGCTGGATGAGGGTTTTGAACTCACCGACGAGGCGCGCGCCGTGGCCGCCGCGATGGCGCTCGATCCCGAAAAATTCGGCGATCCCGCGCTGAAGTCGCACCAGATCGGGGAGGCCGCTTCCGTAATCTCGGTGCTTCCAAAAGTGCGCGAGGCGCTGGTCAGTTTTCAGCGCAATTTTGCAGCCGAACCGCCGGGCGCCGTGCTTGACGGACGCGACATCGGCACGGTGATTTGCCCGAACGCGGAAGTGAAGATTTTCGTGGTTGCTGATCCCGCGGTGCGGGCCCGCCGCCGGACGCTGGAGGCGCGTTCGCGTGGCGAGGCGGCCGACGAGGCCATGATACTCGCCGATATCCTCAAGCGCGATGAGCGGGACAAAAATCGCGCCGCGGCCCCCCTGAAGGCGGCCGCCGACGCACATATCCTGGATAATTCCAATCTCGATATCGAAGGCGGCGTCCGCGCCGCCATCGCTATCGTCGAAGCTGTCCGCGCAGCCCGATAGGCTGGATCAGTTCTTCGACCAATAACGGTCGAACGGCAGTTCCTGCTCGGCCATCGAAACGACGGGCTGCGAGGCCGAAACGGTGCGCACGGAGCCGGCGGCGCCGGGCATCGCGGCAATGGCATTTCCGATGGTCAGGACGGCGACGGCCGTCAGCACGATAAAGCTCTTCATGATTGGTACTCCCCCTGTTTTTATAACGGTCCCAGTGTGCAGGGGGGTGCTTAAGGCCGGGTTCCATCCAAGCCCTCAGGCTGGGGCTTTCGGGAAATGCGGTCAACAAGCCGTTGAAACGTCGATTTGTTGCGGCTCCGTTCAGTCCCCGTCAGCCTTAAGGCCCCGTAAATCGGGCATTTCCAGCTTGCCGAAAATGCCCCTTGGGGCTATATCCCCGGCCATCCGGGCCACCATCGATGAGATCGGGACTGTCCGAGCGGGCCGGCAGGCGGTTTGAGACCCCTGCCGTCATTGGAGGAAAGCCCGCTCCAGGTTCTTGAAGTCGATACGCTTCGCGGCTCCGGATAAATCAACGTATCGAACGTGCAGGCATGCTGCCGGCCCGCTTTTGCGATTTCCCCGCAACGAGCGGTCGTTAGGGTTTGCGGAACCCTGACACTTCACGCGCGATACGCCCCTTAACCCGAATGGCCGGCGATACCCGCATCTGGAGAACAAATGGCTTCGACTGCTGCTTCTTATAATCCTACCCGTGACGATTTCGCTGCGATGCTGGACGAGTCCTTCGCCGGCGGCAATTTGCAGGAAAGCTCTGTCATCAAGGGTATTGTTGTTGCGATCGAGAAGGATATGGCCGTCATCGACGTCGGCCTGAAGACCGAAGGCCGCGTGGCGCTGCGCGAGTTCGCAGGACCCGGCCGCGAAAGCGATCTCAAGGTTGGCGACGAAGTCGAGGTGTTCCTCGACCGAATCGAGAATGCGCTCGGCGAAGCCGTGCTGTCGCGCGACAAGGCGCGCCGCGAGGAAAGCTGGGGCAAGCTCGAGAAGGCCTTCAACAACAACGAGAAGGTTCACGGCGTCATCTTCAACCAGGTCAAGGGCGGCTTCACCGTCGACCTCGACGGCGCGGTTGCCTTCCTGCCGCGTTCGCAGGTCGACATCCGCCCCATCCGCGACGTCGCACCGCTGATGAACAACTCGCAGCCGTTCCAGATCCTCAAGATGGATCGCCGCCGCGGCAACATCGTGGTGTCGCGTCGCACGGTTCTCGAAGAGACCCGCGCCGAGCAGCGCCAGGAGCTGGTGCAGAACCTCGAAGAGGGTCAGGTGATCGACGGCGTGGTCAAGAACATCACCGATTACGGTGCGTTCGTGGATCTCGGCGGCATCGACGGCCTGTTGCACGTTACCGATATCGCCTGGCGCCGGGTCAATCACCCGACCGAGGTGCTCACCATCGGCCAGACCGTCAAGGTCAAGATCATCAAGATCAACCACGAGACCCACCGTATCTCGCTCGGCATGAAGCAGTTGCTGGACGATCCGTGGCAGGGCATCGAGGCGAAGTACCCGCTCAACGCGCGCTTCACCGGCCGTGTCACCAACATCACCGACTACGGCGCGTTCGTCGAACTGGAGCCGGGCATCGAAGGCCTGATCCACGTCTCGGAAATGTCGTGGACCAAGAAGAACATGCACCCCGGCAAGATCGTTTCGACCTCGCAGGAAGTCGAAGTGCAGGTGCTGGAAGTGGATTCGGTCAAGCGCCGCATCTCGCTCGGTCTCAAGCAGACCATGCGCAACCCCTGGGAAGTTTTCGTCGAAAAATTCCCGGTCGGTTCGACCGTCGAAGGCGAAGTCAAGAACAAGACCGAGTTCGGACTTTTCCTGGGCCTCGAAGGCGACGTCGACGGCATGGTCCATCTCTCCGACCTCGACTGGAAGCTTCCGGGCGAGCAGGTGATCGACAACTTCAAGAAGGGCGACATGGTCAAGGCCGTGGTGCTCGACGTCGATGTCGAAAAGGAGCGCATCTCGCTCGGCGTCAAGCAGCTCGAAGGCGACCCCTTCGCGGAGCCGGGCGACGTCAAGAAGGGCGCAGTCGTGACCTGCGAAGTGCTGGAAGTGAAGGAACCCGGTATCGAGGTGAAAATCTCGGGCACCGACTTCACCACCTTCATCAAGCGGTCTGAACTGGCCCGTGATCGCAACGATCAGCGCGCCGAGCGTTTCGCCGTCGGCGAAAAGGTCGATGCCCGCGTGATCCAGTTCGACAAGAAGGCCCGCAAGGTGCAGGTCTCGATCAAGGCGCTGGAAGTTGCCGAAGAGAAGGAAGCCATCGCGCAGTATGGTTCCTCCGATTCGGGAGCAACGCTGGGCGACATCCTCGGCACCGCGCTCAAGAACCGCGACAAGTAAGCTTTTTAGCTTATCCGTCCAACGACATCAGGCCCCGGTTTCGACCGGGGCCTTTTTTGCTTCTGTCGTCCCGGCGTTCGCCCGGCGTTCGCCGGGACGACATAAGGGCCTTGTTTTCTTCATATTGCATCGCAATTGATGTAATTGGATAACGCGGCGGTGACGCTGCGAAGGCAAAACGCGGCTGACTGTTTTTGGAGAATTTCGATGTCGCTCGATTCGGACGTGATCGTCGATCGCCGCAGGATCCGCCGCAAGCTGACCTTCTGGCGCGTGGCGGTCGCTGTGGTCGCGCTGGCCGCGGTCGTTGCCGTCGGCTTGATCGCGGGGTCCGGCCGCATGCCGCTGTCGTCATCGGGCTCGATTGCGCGCATCAATATCGAGGGTTTGATCCGCAGCGATCAGGCCCGCGTCGAGGCGCTGGAGCGGTTGGAGAAATCCTCCGAAGTCGCCGTCATCGTCCACATCAATTCGCCGGGCGGCACCACGGCCGGATCCGAGCAGCTTTATGATGCGCTGGTGCGGCTGAAGGCGAAGAAGCCGGTGGTCGTGGTGGTCGAGGGACTTGCCGCGTCCGGCGGGTATATCACGGCGATTGCGGCCGATCACATCATAGCCAAGCAGAGCTCGCTGGTCGGTTCGATCGGCGTTCTCTTTCAGTTTCCGAATTTCTCCGAACTGATGAAGACCGTGGGCGTCAAGGTCGAGGAAGTAAAATCCTCGCCGCTGAAGGCAGCACCAAACGGCTTTGAGCCGACCAGCCCGGAAGCGCGGGCGGCGCTGGATTCGCTGGTGAAGGATTCCTACGCCTGGTTCCGCAATCTGGTGAAAGAGCGGCGCGGCATGGATGACGCGCTGCTCGACAAAGTTGCCGACGGACGCGTCTTCACCGGCCGCCAGGCGGTCGAATTGAAGCTGATCGATGCGCTCGGCGACGAGAAAACCGCGGTTGCATGGCTGGTTGCCGAGAAGAAGATCAAGAGCGACCTGCCGGTGCGCGATTTCAAGCTCGATCCGCGATTCGGCGACCTGACTTTCCTGCGTACCGCGGCTTCCATCACCTTCGATGCGCTCGGTCTTGGCGCGATCGCGCGGCAGATCGAACGGGCCGGCGTCACAGGGGCCGTCGATCAGCTCTCACTCGACGGCATGCTGGCGCTGTGGCGCCCTGCGGCCTCGAATTGAGCGGGGAGGGCGGGTTTGGAGCGATTCTCCCGCATTGCGGGTATTGTGACAAAACCCTCCTGGGCCATTTGTCACGTCATTTCGCGAGCCCCAAAATTGATTTAGCGTCTTGACAGTTCAAGGCATTTTCACGGAAATGGATATCCGCACGACCCCGGACACCAATCTCGATGATCAAATCCGAACTCGTTCAGCGCATTGCCGAGCACAACCCGCATCTCTATCAGCGGGACGTGGAGAATATTGTGAATGCGATCCTCGATGAGATCGTCGCGGCCCTGGCGCGCGGCGACCGTGTCGAGCTGCGCGGTTTCGGCGCCTTCTCGGTCAAGCACCGTCCGGCCCGGGCCGGCCGCAACCCGCGCACCGGCGCCCATGTGCCGGTCGATCAGAAGAGCGTCCCGTTCTTCAAGACGGGCAAGGAAATGCGCGAGCGGCTGAACCGCGACGGCGGTTCGCCGGAAGCCGGCGCCTAAGTCGCGTACCGGACTTAAAGGTCGGTAGCCGCGTTGCGGGACGCAGCACCCGCCGATCCAGGTTGCTTTCAAGGCTGCTTCAGGCGTCCGTACTGCGAGAGATGGTCATGCGAAAGTTCTTCACGGCGCTGGTCGTCATTCCCTTAGGGCTCATCTTCATCATCTTTGCGGTCGCCAACCGTCACATGGTGACGGTGTCGTTCGACCCGTTCAATTCGGTCGATCCGATGTTTGCGGTGAGCATGCCGCTGTTCGTCGTGATCATCGCGGTGGCTATCCTGGGGGTCGCGGCGGGCGGCTCGGCGACCTGGTTCCGGCAGCGCCGCTGGCGCCGTGCCGCGCGCCAGCACGAGGCCGATGCAAGGCGGGCGCGGGCGGAAAACACCGATCTGCGGGCCGCCGCAACGGTTTCCCGGGGTGTTCCGCAGCAGCTGGCGGGCCCAGCCCAACGCGGCATTTACGGGTCGGCCGGGCGAGACAAGCAGGGCGCGACGTTGTAGAACCCGCCCCGTCAGCCCTGTTCCAACCCTTAATGAGCGGCCCAAAGGCCGCACCCTGTGAGACCATGTCCCTGCTCGTCAAGATTTGCGGCCTGTCCACGCGCGAGACGCTCGACGTCGCGCTGGGCGCTGGCGCTGACATGGTCGGGTTCGTGTTCTTTCCCCCGTCGCCACGCCACATCAGCCTCGAGACCGCGCGCGAGCTCGGCAAACAGGCCAAGGGCCGTGCCCTCAAGGTGGCGCTATCAGTCGATGCTGACGACGCGACGTTCGGCAATATCGTCGAGACCCTGCGGCCGGACCTTCTGCAGTTGCACGGCAAGGAAACCACGGCGCGGGTCCGCGACATCAAGGCCAAATTCGGCGTGCCGGTCATGAAAGTGCTGTCGGTCGAGACCGCAGCCGATCTCGCGCCCTTGGCGGGCTATGCCGATGTCTCCGACCGCATCCTGTTCGATGCCCGCGCGCCAAAGGGCGCCACCCGCCCGGGCGGGCTGGGCTCCGTGTTCGACTGGCACCTCCTGGAAAACCTCGATCTCAAACTGCCGTTCATGGTCGCGGGCGGGCTCAATGCCGGCAATGTCGCCGAGGCGGTCCGCGTCACCCGCGCCGGCGGCGTCGACGTCTCCTCGGACGTCGAGCGTTCGCCCGGCGTCAAGGATCCCGATTTGATCCGCGATTTCATCCGCGCCGCGCGCGCCTGCGAAGAATTGATGGTCCGATGAGTTCAACAAAGCCAAAATCCTTACCCAACTCCTTCCGCAGCGGTCCCGACGAGCGCGGCCATTTCGGTATTTTTGGCGGTCGCTTTGTTGCGGAAACGCTGATGCCGCTGATCCTCGACCTGGAAAAGGCCTACGCCGCCGCCAAGGCCGATCCGGCGTTCCAGGCCGAAATGAACGGCCACCTCAAGGATTATGTCGGCCGGCCGTCGCCGCTTTATTTCGCCGAACGCCTGACCGAGCATCTCGGCGGCGCAAAGATCTATTTCAAGCGCGAGGAGCTCAACCACACCGGCTCGCACAAGGTCAACAATGTGCTCGGCCAGATCATGGTCGCGCGCCGCATGGGCAAGAAGCGCATCATCGCCGAGACCGGCGCCGGCCAGCATGGCGTCGCTACCGCGACGCTCTGCGCGCGCTTCGGCCTCGACTGCGTGGTCTATATGGGCGCGGTCGACGTCGAGCGGCAGCAGCCCAACGTGATCCGGATGGAGATGCTCGGCGCCAAGGTGATCCCGGTGCAGTCGGGCTCGCGCACGCTGAAAGACGCGATGAACGACGCGCTGCGCGATTGGGTCACCAACGTGCACGACACGTTCTATTGTATCGGCACCGTGGCGGGGCCGCATCCCTATCCAATGATGGTGCGCGACTTCCAGTCGATCATCGGCATCGAGACCAGGAAGCAGATGCAGGAGGCCGAGGGCCGCCTGCCGGATTCGCTGATCGCCTGCATCGGCGGCGGCTCCAACGCGATGGGCCTGTTTCATCCCTTCCTCGACGATCCCTCGGTCGAGATTTTCGGCGTCGAAGCCGCCGGCCACGGCCTGACCCAGCTGCACGCCGCCTCGATCGCCGGCGGCCGCCCCGGCGTGCTGCACGGCAACCGCACCTATCTGCTGATGGACGATGACGGCCAGATCCAGGACGCGCATTCAATCTCGGCAGGGCTGGATTATCCCGGCATCGGCCCGGAGCATTCCTGGCTGCACGAAACCGGCCGCGTCACTTATCTGTCGGCGACCGATGACGAGGCGCTGGCGGCGTTCCAGTTGCTGTCGCGGCTGGAAGGCATCATCCCGGCGCTGGAGCCGGCCCACGCCATCGCCAAAGTCATGGACCTCGCGCCGAAGCGGCCGAAAGATCACCTGATGGTGGTCAACCTCTCCGGCCGCGGCGACAAGGACGTGCCGCAAGTCGGCGAAATCCTGAAGGGCAAGAAGAAGTGAGTACCCGCATCGACGCACGTTTCGCTGAACTCGCAAAGCAAGGGCGTTCGGCTTTCGTCACCTTCCTGACGGCGGGTGATCCGGATATCAAGACCTCGCTCGATCTCATCAAGGCGCTGCCGAAGGCCGGCGCCGATATCATCGAGCTCGGCATGCCCTTTACCGATCCGATGGCGGATGGGCCGTCGATCCAGGCAGCGGGCCTGCGTGCGCTCAAGGCCGGCATGACCTTGAAGAAGACGCTGGAGCTGGTGCGCGATTTCCGCAAGGAGGACGACGCCACGCCGATCGTGCTGATGGGTTACTACAATCCGATCTACATCTACGGCGTCGACAAGTTCCTCGTTGACGCAAAGACCGCCGGTGTCGACGGCCTGATCATTGTCGACCTGCCGCCGGAGGAAGATACCGAACTGTGCATCCCGGCGATGAAGGCCGGATTGAACTTTATCCGCCTGGCGACGCCGACCACCGACGACAAGCGGCTGCCGGCGGTGCTCGCGAACACATCGGGCTTCGTCTACTACGTCGCGGTCACCGGCATCACCGGCAGCGCCAGCGCCGACTCCAATGTCGTTGGTGAGGCCGTGGCCCGGATCAAGCGGCACACCAAATTGCCGGTCTGCGTCGGCTTCGGCATCAGGACGCCGGAGGCTGCGCGCGCGATCGCCGAAAAGACCAATGGCGCCGTGGTCGGCACCGCGCTGGTCGATGCCTTGAGCGGCACCCTCGACGCCGAGGGCCGCGCCACCGCGAAAACCGTTACCGCCGTGGCCGATCTGGTGGCCGCGCTGGCGCAGGGCGTGCGAGGGGCCAAACAGGCCGCAGAATAAGCCATAATTGCGTGAGATGAGGCGTTTTCGGTGGCTTGCCGGACTTGGTCCGGCCCGCCATATAACCCTGCTAATGCGTGCAACGCATTTCGGAGCGAACCATGAATTGGCTCACCAATGTCGTCCGGCCGAAAATCCGCAGCATCCTGCGCCGCGAGACGCCGGAGAACCTCTGGATCAAGTGCCCGGATTCCGGGCAACTGGTGTTCTACAAGGACGTCGAGGCCAACCAGTTCGTCATCCCCGGCTCGAACTACCACATGCGCATGGGCGCGGTGGCGCGGCTGAAATCGATCTTCGATAACGAGACCTGGTACGACATCGCGCTGCCCGACGTGACCGCTGATCCCTTGAAATTTCGCGACGAGCGCAAATATGCCGACCGCATCAAGGATGCGCGTGCCAAGACCGGGCTGAACGATGCGGTCAAGGTCGGCTATGGCAAGCTCGAAGGCGCCGGCGTTGTCGTCGCCGTGCAGGATTTCGATTTCATGGGCGGTTCGCTCGGCATGGCCGCGGGCGAGGCAATCGTGCGCGGGCTTGAGCTTGCGGTCGAGAAGAAATCGCCGTTCATCGTGTTCGCGGCCTCCGGTGGCGCGCGGATGCAGGAAGGCATTTTATCGCTGATGCAGATGCCGCGCACCACCGTCGGCGTGCAGATGCTGCGCGAAGCCAAGCTGCCCTACATCGTCGTGCTGACCAATCCGACCACCGGCGGCGTCACCGCGTCCTACGCCATGCTCGGCGACGTGCAGATCGCTGAGCCCGGCGCGCTGATCGGCTTCGCCGGCGCCCGCGTCATCGAACAGACGATCCGCGAAAAACTGCCGGAAGGTTTCCAGCGCGCCGAATATCTGCGCGACCACGGCATGGTGGACATGGTGGTGCACCGTCACGAGATGCGCCCGACGCTGGCGCGGCTCTGTCGCCTGCTGACGAAGTCGCCGGCGCTGGAGACCGTCTCAAAGCCTGCGCAACAGGTCATCGATCCGGCCCAGATCGTGTCGGCGCCGGAAGCGGTGCCGGCTGCACCGCACGCGTGAACGCGCCCGCCGCCAGACCGCAGCCTTCGCTCGACGAGTTGATCGCGCGGCTGTCGGCGCTCCATCCCAAAACCATCGATCTCGGCCTCGATCGCATGCTCGCGCTGCTGGCGCGGCTGGGTCATCCCGAAAAGAAACTGCCGCCGGTGATCCATGTCGCCGGCACCAATGGCAAGGGTTCCACCATTGCCTATCTGCGCGCGATTCTGGAGGCCGCAGGCCTGCGCGTCCACGTCTATACCTCGCCGCATCTGGTGCGGATCAACGAATGCTATCGCCTCGGCCGTAGCGGCGGTGGCGCGCTGGTGGACGACGATGAATTGCGCGCTGTGTTTGAGCATTGCGAGCAGGTGAATGCCGGCGAGCCGATCACGCCTTTCGAGGTCGAGACCGCGGCGGCGTTTTGCCTGTTCGCGCAACGTCCGGCCGATGTCGTGCTGCTGGAAGTCGGCCTCGGCGGACGGCTCGACGCCACCAATGTGATTGACGCGCCGCTTGCGACCATCATCGCGCCGGTCAGCATGGATCACATGGAATTTCTGGGTCACTCGCTGGCCGAGATTGCCGGCGAGAAGGCCGCGATCATCAAGCGCAACGCGCCGGTGGTGTGCGCGGAGCAGGCGCCGGAAGCGATGGCCGTGATCGAGGCGCAGGCCAAGCGCATGCGCGCGCCGCTCTATGCCGCGGGCCAGCAATGGCATGTCAGCGTCGAGCGCGGCCGGCTGGTCTATCAGGACGATCGCGGCCTGATGGATCTGGCGGCGCCAAAACTGTTCGGCCGGCATCAGTTCGACAATGCCGGACTTGCGATTGCGTGCCTGCGCGCGGTCGATGCGTTCAAGATCACCATGCCGGCGTTCGAGGCCGGCATCGTCAACGCCGAATGGCCGGCGCGGATGCAGCGGCTGGTATCGGGCACGCTCGTCGATCAGGCGCCGCGGGGCAGCGAGATCTGGCTCGATGGCGGGCACAATGCCGAAGGCGGACGCGTCGCCGCCGCTGCACTTGGCGATCTCGAGGAAAGAGTCTCACGTCCGCTGGTGGTGATTGCAGGCATGATGGCCAACAAGGATGCCGGCGCATTCCTCGCCAATTTCGCTGGTCTCACCCGTCACATCATGGCCGTGCAGATTCCCGGTCGCGACAACGCGATGCCGTCGGACCGGCTGGCGGATGCGGCGCGTGCGCTCGGCATGCGCGTCGAGAATGCGGCCAGTGTCGAGGCGGCGCTGCAAACGCTGTCGCGCCTCGCCTATGAAGTGCCGCCGCGGATCCTGATCACCGGTTCGCTCTACCTCGCCGGCCACGTGCTGGCCGCCAACGGCACGCCGCCGGGCTAAAACTTTCGTGTCCCGGACGCGGTGCGGCACGCAGTGCCGCTCCGCAGAGCCGGGACCCACGGGATGGGTACGATGCGTTTTGCTGCGATTGCCGATGCGCACGGAAATTATCTCGCGCTGGAAGCTGTCATTGCCGACATCCGCGCGCATGGCATCGACGAGATCGTCAATCTCGGCGACATGGCGAGCGGCCCGCTCGATGCGCGGCGGACCATGGATATGCTGATGGCGCTCGATGCCGTGCACGTGCTCGGCAATCATGACCGCTATCTGATCGACCGGCCGCCGGAGAAGATGGGCTCATGGGACCGCCCGGCGCATGCGCAACTCGATCAGTCGCATCTCGACTGGCTGCGAACGGTGCCGCCGACGCGGATCTATCGCGACCAGGTCTTTCTCTGCCACGCCACGCCCGCGCACGATGAAATCTATTGGCTGGAGACCGTCGAGCCGGACGGCAACGTTCGCATGTCCTCTCTCGATGCGATCGAGAAGGTAGCCGAAGCAATCACGCAGCCGCTGATCTTGTGTGGCCACACCCATGTCGCGCGCGTGGTCCGGCTTCGGGATGGCCGGATGATCGTCAATCCCGGCAGCGTCGGCTCGCCCGGCTATCGTGACGTCCATCCGTTTCCGCATGTCATCGAAGCCGGGACGCCCGACGCGCGCTACGCGATCCTCGAACTGACCGACGGCAATTGGCGCGTCACCTTCCGCCACGTGCCCTACGACCACGCGGCGATGGCCGGCCCTGGCCCGGCAGAACGGCCAGCTGGAGCTGGCCTCGGCGCTGGCGACGGGCTGGATCACCTAAGCGAAACGCCCATTTTTCGGACGGCGTATGGGCCCCGGCTCAGCAGCGCATCACCATAGCGCGTCGAAGACGCGCGTGAACGCGCTGACGGTGCTGCGCAGCGTCCGGGGCACGCCACGGCACGGCTTGACAAGTATTATATGCGCGCTTATTATAAGCGTACATACATAAGGGAGTGCGACCGTGACCGAGAAACAGACTTGGCGTGGCGAATACGCGATCGAGACGTCGGCGGCGGCGGAAACCATCTGGGGCATCTTCCGCGATGTCCCGGCCTGGAAAAACTGGAATGCCGGCATCGAGCGCATCGAAATCGAAGGGCCGTTTGCGAGCGGAACATGGTTCACGATGAAGCCGCCCGGCGAGGATCCGCTGCGCTCGAAGCTGATCGATGTCCAGCAGAACGAATGCTTTGTGGACGAAACCCGTCTCGGCGATCTTGCGATCACCGTCGCGCATCGGATCGAATCGTCAGGGGCGGGGCGTACCCGAATCGTTTACGCCGTCGAGGCCGTCGGCCCCGAAGCCTCGCAGATCGGCCCTGCCGTGGCGTCCGATTTTCCGCAAGTGCTCGCCGCACTCGCCAAACTCGCCGAAGGGAGGGCCGCATGACCGCCTGGCTTGGAGTGGCTGTCGCGCGCCCATGTTCAACGCGGCGTGGCCGGCAGTTTCGCGCAATTATGTCACGGCAAGGCCCAGCCACTTCGCCGCATGCGCCGCGGCGACTGGCTCGTCTATTATTCGCCGACCATCGAGATGGGCGGGACACCATTGCGCGCGTTCACGGCCATCGGACAGGTCGAAGGCGAGGCGGCCTATACCCATGACATGGGCGGCGGATTTATTCCCGTACCGTCGGGACGTCCGCTATGCCAAAGCCAAAGAGGTCGCGCTGGACATGATCAAGGACAAACTGGCGTTATGTGCGGGTCCCAATTGGGGCATGGCGCTTCGCCGCGGTCACCTGCCGCTCGACGCCGCCGACTTCGCCACCATCGCAGCCGCCATGGGCGTGCGAGCTCCGGCTGAACTTGGCGTGGAGGCGGAATGAAGCGCGGGCCGAAGGATCAGCCATTGCCGACACGCCTTTCCGGTCCGGCGGAAAGCCCGGGTTTTCTGTTGTGGAAGATTTCAAACGCCTGGCAGCGGCGGCAGCGGCTGGCGCTTCAGCCGTTCGATCTCACCCATTCGCAGTTCGTGGTGCTGGCGACCGCGACCTGGTTTGGCGCTGCCGAGACGCTGACGCAGGCGCGCATTTCGCAATTGTCGGGCATCGATCCGATGACGACGTCGCAGGTTCTGCGCGCGCTGGAAGCCAACGCGCCTGATCGAACGGGTCGATCATCCCACCGATCCGCGCGCCAAGTCGATCATGGTCACAAGGGCCGGCCGTGATCTCGCCCGCAAGGCCATCGTCGTGGTCGAAGAGACCGATGCTGCTTTCTTTGAACCGCTGGCATCCGATACCGCGCGGCTGATCAAAATGTTCCAGGCGCTGGTTCAGGGCAATGAACGAACCGACGCTGATTGAGTGCGACCAACGCAAAACGGCCGGCGATGCGCCGGCCGTCTCTAAATAGCAATCGTTCGAAGCCGATCAGACCGCTGCGGTGATCCACTGCTGCAGCTTCTGCTTCGGCGCGGCGCCGACCTGGCGCGAGGCCATCTCGCCGCCCTTGAAGATCATCAAAGTCGGGATCGACATCACGCCGTATTTCGAGGCCGTCTTCGGGCTCTCGTCGACGTTGAGCTTCACGATCTTGACCTTGTCGCCCATCGCGCCGGAAATCTCGTCGAGCGCGGGCGCGATCATGCGGCAGGGGCCGCACCATTCGGCCCAGAAATCGACGACCACAGGCCCGGTCGCCTTGAGCACTTCGGCTTCGAAATCGGCGTCAGAAACCTTGCCAACGGCCATGGGAGTACCTCGTTCGGTTGGAAACAGGCGCGCGGATGAGAATCGCGCCCTGAATGATATGGGCCAACCTATGAACGCGATCTTGCCGGGTCAAGCGCGGTCACGCCGAGATGATAGGATGCCAGTGCCGCGTCCAGCGCGGGGGCGGAAATCTCCATTAATTCAGGCGTTTCGGTCCAAAGCAGCGCAGCACGGATGGCCCTCTGGGGATAAAGCCGCGTGAGCACCGCCCGGTACAGCGCCAGCTGACGGATGTAGCCTGCCGGCGCCTCGGCCGCCGTCTTGGGCGGGGCGTGGTTGGTCTTGTAATCGACGATCAGAACCTCGCGCTCCGCCACCACCAGCCGGTCGATTTGCCCGGAAACCAGCGCCGGCGGTTGCCCGGCCCGCTCGAGCCGTCCCACGATCGAAACCTCGGCGCGGCTGCCGGGCGCAAAGGCGTCCGCAAACCGCGGATCCGCGATCAGGGCCAATGCCCCCTCCGCCAGCGATTGCTGCTCGTTCTCGGTCCACCCATCGGCATTGCGGGCCAGATAGGACAAGCGCGGCGTCGTGGCGGCGTTCGGGGGCGATATCGGGCAGCGATTGCAGCAGCCGGTGCACCAGCGTGCCGCGCTTGCAGCGCCCTTGCCCGCAACAGGATCGATTCGCCCGTTCGCACCGGATGGCCGTCATCCTCGGTGGGATCGGACGGGCGCAACGGGCTCCCGGCTGACGCCTCCGAGGGCGCCGCGGTTTGCAGCCAGGCCGGCAACTCCATAGGCGCCGTCGAGGCCGGCTCGGCGGCGGAGCCGGCAACGACCGCCGCATCGTCCGGTCGAACAAAGCGCTTCACGACGCCAGTCGGACTCTGGATCTCCTGCAGCGTCAGTCCGGAATTCTCGAGCCCCTTGGTGATCAGGTCATACCAGGAATCCTCACGGACGCTATTCCTGTTGCCGGGCATGCAGCCGCCGATGATCAACTGGTCGGCCGCGCGCGTCATCGCCACATAAAGCAGGCGGCGATATTCGTCTTCGGTCTCATCCAGCATGGCGCTGCGCGCCGCAACCACGGCAGGCGGATCGTCGGCCTTGCGTCCGCCCCAGACCACGACCTTGCCGCCATTGCCGTGCGGCAATTGGATAAGGCGAAGCCGCTGAGTGTCGGACGGCGACGTCGTGGTGTCGGCCATGATGACAACAGGGGCTTCCAGGCCCTTGGCGCCGTGCACGGTCATCACGCGCACCTCGTCACGCGAGATTTCCATGTCCCGCTTCACCTCGGTGTCGGCCGCGCGCAACCAGGCCATAAAACCCTGTAGCGAGGCCGGCGCCTTGCGTTCGTAGTTCAGTGCGAGTTCGAGGAATTCGTCGAGAGCGTCATTGGCTTCGTGACCCAACCGCTTCAGGATTCGGGCGCGGCCGCCATCTCCGCCGAGCAGCCAGGCATAGAAGGCAAACGGCGTCTCGGAGTGGAACCGGCGCTCGCATTGTTCAAGGCGTTCGAGCACGTCCTTGAACCGGCCGCT
Organism: uncultured Alphaproteobacteria bacterium; assembly: GCA_963802535.1. Classification (GTDB taxonomy): domain Bacteria; phylum Pseudomonadota; class Alphaproteobacteria; order Rhizobiales; family Xanthobacteraceae; genus Bradyrhizobium. Next base: position 475,370 of record CAWDJI010000011.1, read on the forward strand.
GTCGATGGCGTGCGCGGTCAGGGCGTCACGCAGCGAGCCCTTGCGATCCCGCGCCAGCGCGAACAGCTCGTCTTCCGTCACGTTGAACAGCGGGCTCTTCAACGCCACAGCGAGCGCCAGATCGTCCTGCGGCAGCAACAGCGCGTCGGCAAGATTCATCAAATCGATGATGGCAATGTGCTCGGTCAGTTTCAGCCGGTCGGCGCCGGCTACGGGCACGCCGGCATGCTTCAACGCCTGGATCACCGCGTCGAAAAGATTGCCGCGTCGGCGCACCAGCACCAGCACGTCGCCATAGGTAAGACGGCGGCGATTGCCCAATCTTCCGGTCATGGTGCCGCCGGTGACGAGACGCTTGATCTCGCTCTGGATGCGTTTCGACAGCTTGACCTCGGCGCTCGTCAACGGCACGCCATCGAACGGCGCGCGCCAGCCTTCGAGATCCTGCTTCTCGTCGGCGACCGAAAGCTCCCAGAGATCGATCCGGCTCGGACCTGCATCGGGCAGCGCCTCATGCAGCGGATAGGCCTTTTCCGCATGGATGCTGCGATAGATCGCCTCGTCGCGGAAGACATGGTCGACCGATCCCAGGATCGCACTCCCCGACCGGAAGGAATAGGTGAATGGAATCGATTCAAATCTCAGTTTGGCGCCTTCGAACTTCTGCTTAAGGTCGTACCTGCGATCGGCGAATTCCCGCGGCGCGGCGCCCTGGAAGGAAAAGATTGACTGCTTCTCGTCTCCGACTGCGAACACCGTCCGCGCCACGCCGTCGCGCGCGCCAGAGCCAGCGGTGAATTCCGAAATGATATGCGCAATGATGTCCCATTGCCGGGGACTGGTGTCCTGCGCCTCGTCGATCAGTACGTGATCGACGCCGCGATCGAGCTTGTAATGCACCCAGCCCGAGGCGCCACTGGCGAGCAGGGCCAGCGTCTTGTCGATCAGATCGTCATAGTCGAGCAGGCCGCGTTCGGCCTTTTCGCGCCGATAATTGGCCGCGACCGCGATCGCGATATGCAGCAGCGCTTCGGTGCGGTCGCGTGTCAGGACGGCGCGGCGTTTTTCGATCAGGGCCGGAAGGCGATCGATCTCGGCGTCGAAACGGTTGCCGAGGTCGGCATTCTTGCTTCGAAAGCTGTTGGTCGCGACTGATGCGCGCGGCGTCTTGGCGTCGGTCAGGAACACGCCGAGATACTCGTCGACCTGAGCCGTGTCGGTCGCGCGCATCGCCTCGAGCAGGCGCGCGGCCTGCGCCTGATCGGCCTTGCTACTCGCGGCGAGAGCCGTGGCAGCGCGCGGCCAGAGCGACCGCGGCAGGTTCGGACCATCGACGATTTCGCGGTCGATGTCGTCAAGACGATCGTCGTCGCCAACACCGAGCGCGGCCGATACCTGCCGCGCCGCGACCTCGGCGCTCCCGGCGGCATCGGTCCAGGCCATGAAATGGTCGCGGCTGAGGCAGGCCTCCCGGACGACTTCCTTGAAGGTCACGTCGGCTGCACTTGCCATTGCGGCCAGCAACGCGCGCCCGATCGCGCTGTCGGGCGCGTGCGCCGCATCGAGCATCACGCCGAGGCTGGCGCGCTCCATCATCTCGGTCTGGTCGCGGTCGTCGAGCACGGCAAAACGCGCCGGCACGTTGGCCTCAAAAGGAAACTGTTGCAGCAGGCGGGTACACAGTGCGTGGATGGTTTGCACCTTGAGTCCACCCGGTGTTTCCAGCGCCGAGGCAAATAGCTCCCGGGCCGATTTGCGCAGTTTTTTATCCGGGTGTGCGATGCCGGTGTCGCGGATCGCGGCATCCAGCGCGTCGTCGTCCAGCGTGACCCAGTGGCCGAGCGTCGTGAACACGCGCTCGGCCATGTTGGCGGCGGCGGCCTTGGTGAAGGTGAGGCACAGGATCTTTTCGGGTGGCACGTCCGCGCAGCAGCAGGCGGATCACGCGCTGCACCAGTACATGGGTCTTGCCGGAGCCGGCATTGGCCGACACGAATGCGGATGTCGCGGGATCCGATGCGCGGACCTGCGCATCGCGGACGGGTGCTGGAATACTGCGCAAGGCCATCAATATTCCTCCAGCGCAATGCCGCCGGCGGCCGACCATTCCTTGACCCGGGCGAGATTGTCATAGTCGCCGTAACGGGCGGTCCACATCGATAGCACCAGCGACCGATACGGCTCCTCCGGGTTCTCGAACCGGCGAACCAGCGCCTCGAGCTGTTCCCGCGCGTAGACGGCCGCCGCATCGGGCGATTGCGGCGTGTCGCCTGGCTTGATCTTCAATTCCAGCGTCTTGTGCTCGCCCGGCGGGTTGTTGCCGCTCAATCTGACGTAAGCGAGTTCGCCGACGGAGGCGCCGGCGTCGATATTTTCAAAACCTCCTTCGCGCAGGATCGCGGCCTCCAGCGTGAGCTGCGGCGATAGCCCCATGCGCACCTGTTTTCCCGTCGGCGGTTGTCCGGTCTTGTAATCGAGGATGGCGTAGCCGCCATTGCCGCGGCGTTCGATACGGTCGGCGCGCGCGGTGAGCGTGAAAACCCTGTTGTCATCAAGCGAGATCTTGATGCCGCCCTCGGTCTCGGCGACGATGGCACTGATGTCATCGCGCCGCGCGGCCTCCCATTCGGCGAACCAGCGCGCGATGCGCTGAAAGCGCGGCCACCACAGCGCCCGCGCTTCGGGCTTCTCCATCAGCGGCGCAAAATGCTTTTCGCCGATACGGCGCAGCTCGCGCACAACGTTGTCCGGCAGTGCGGTCGCATATTCCCGCGTGAACTCGCCGAGCGATTCGTGGATCGCCGAGCCGCGATCGGCTGCCGACAGCGGCATGTCGACGGGATCGAGTGCAGCGAACTTCAGGATGTAGCGGGCGTAGATGGTGTAGGGATCGCGCAGCCAGTCCTCGATCGCGGTGACTGAAAGTTTTGTCGGACGCAACTCGCGCGGGGGCTTCGGCTGCGGCTGCTCGATCGGCTTGACTTCGGCAGGCTGGTCGAGCGCGCCGGCGTAGCGAACATATTTGTCGCCGGCTTCCTTCGCTTTGTTCCAACGATCCACGCCGGCGACGGCTTCCAGGCGGTGCAGGAAGCGCGAGGCGACGGCCGGCGCACCGCCGACCTTGGCCGAATGGGTGAGGATCACCTCCTCATGACCGAGCAGCTGGGCAAAATCGTGCGCGGACAGGCCGATGCGGCGCTCCGGAAGGTCGAGGCCGAGTTCATGACGCATCGGCCGGCTCAGCCAGGGATCGACGCGCGGCGCCGGCGGCCACACGGTTTCGACCAGCCCGCCCAGGATCACGCGGTCGGATTCGGTGAGCCGCGCTTCCAGTTGACCGAAGATGTGGAGTCGTGCGCCCGGCAATTCCCGCCGTCGCACCAATCGATCGGCAAAGGCGGCCTGGAATACCTCGGCATAGTCTGATGTCTCGACCATCAGGCCGATCTTTTCCTGCCGGCCGAGCAGATCGTCGAAGGCGGCGGCGAGCACGAGCCCGTCCGGTCCCTCGAATGTCCTGGCGACACCGTGCTCGTCGGCGGAGAGAGCAACCAGCGTCTCGCGATGGCGCTGTGCGAGTTCGGCGAAATCAAGCGATCTCGAACCGGCAAGCCCTTCCAGCGGCGTCAGCGCCTTGCGCAGCGCCGAGATCAGCGATTGCGCCTGGTCGAGATCGTGCTCCTTCAGCCGCGCCCGCGGTTCCGCGCGATGCAGCGACGAGGTCTCGCGGTTGTTCAACTTGCGCAATTCCTCCCGGAAGCGCGTGAAGTCGGCGACGAGACCAGCGCTGCCGGGCTGCGGCCGGGTGCCGCGCAGCAGTGCGACCTCGAGCGTCTCAATGCTGCGCTTCAACGCGCCATGCCTGCCGCCGAGCCGAAACAATGGATGCTTGAGCAGTGCCAGCAGCGTCGGTGGCTCCAACCCCTTGGTGGCAGCTTCCGCCACCAGCCGCGCAAAGATGCCGGCCGGCGTTTCGATCAGCGCGTCGCCACCGGAATCGTTGTATTCGAGATTCCAGCGGCCGAGCGCCGCTGTCACTCGCCGCGCCAGCGCGCGGTCCGGCGTCACCAGTGCCACCGACTTGTCCAGATGCCGCGCCTCGCGCATGGCCACCGCAATGGCAAGCGCCTCCATCTCCGGATTCGGCGCCTCGACGACGGCGAGCTTGTCCATGCCTGCCGCGATCTGGGCTGCGATATCCAGACGCTTCAGACGGTCGTGCCATTCCGAGGTGGCGTTCGCAGGCCGCATCGCCTCGGACGCCAGCACCTCGCGGCCGCCCGTCGCCGGTCTTCCGAGCGTTTCGACGTCGCTGCGTTTGATGCCGAAGCGCTGTAGCAGCGCATGCATCGCGAATTGCGGATGGTTGGAGGCGGGGCGCGTCGCGAAATCGCCCTTGGAATCCTTGATGCCGCCGATCGACCGCCAGGCTTCCTCATCGAGATCAGTGTCGAGCCCCGGCAGCACCACCGCGCCGTGCGGCAGCTTCGCCACCACGTGCAGGAATTTTGCCGTCGACGGCATCGATCCGGTAGAGCCCGCGGCGATGACGGGGCCGTCGTGTCGTTTGGTGAGGCGCTCGGCTTCGGCATCGATCAGAAGATCGCGGCGCGCGGCGGGTTCGATCCGGTTGGTTTCGGTTAGAAAAGCCGGCCAGAACTCGCGGGCGATCTTCAGGAACTCAAGCGTGTGTTGCCAGTATTTGTCGAACTGGTCCGGCACCAGGGCGTCGAGCGCGCGCCAATCGACGCGGCGCGTCACCATATCGTCCATCAGCCGCGCAAGGTCCCCGGCCAGCGTCAGCGTCGAGGCCGCGCCACCAACTACCAGCGGCGACAGTACCGGCCGTTTGGCCCAGGCGGCGACAAGTCTCGCCAGCACCAGCCGGCGTTCGAGTTCGCCGAGCTTGGGCGGGACATCCAGGGGCGCGATACCGCCGGGCTCGGAATCTTCCGCGAACGCCAGCTCATCCTCGTCGATATCGCCGAGCGCGACGATACGCGGCAGGATCGCCGCATCATGGCCGAGCACTTCCAGAAATATCTCCCGCGCCAGCCGCCCGGCCCGCCGGGTCGGCAGATAGAGCGTCGCCTGCGCCAGGTTCAACGGGTTGTTGCGGGCCTCGAACCCATCGATCAGCCGGCCATCGACCAAAGCGGCGATGACGGTGCGCAGCAGCGGCACGGAGACGGGAACGCTGAAAACGCGCATGGGCACCCTGATTCGAGGTCACGGGCCAATATAGGGAGTGATATTGGAATGGTCATGGGCGGGTTGGTGGCGTCGGTGCGAGTGCCACAAAGCGGCCCCATTCTACGGTGCATGGGGTTGTTTTCGTAGTTTTGAGTCTGGGCCGTAGCGTGGACCAGAAATCGCCGTAGGGTGGGCAGCGTAGCGTGCCCACCATGTCTACCCGGTTTCAGCTGAGAGGTGGTGGGCACGGCGCGATGCGCCTTTGCCCACCCTACGCGGGGCAGCTCAGGCCACGCTCTCCAAAAACGCCTCTTCGGCATCCCGGACCGCATCGGGGGTTCCGACATGCATCCACACGCCGTCGAGCCTGAGGCCGAACAACCGCTCCTGCTCATTGGCGCGGTCGAACATTCTGGTCAGCGAAAACTCGCCGGCCGGCGCATCCAGGAACAGCGACGGCGACATGATCGCCGCACCGGCATAGACGAACGGCACCACCTGGTGCTCCCGGCGTTTGCGCAGCGCGCCGTCCGGCATCATGGCGTAGTCGCCGCGGCCGGCATAGCCGATGCTGCTGGTGGTCGGCGCCATCAGCAGCAGGATGTCCATCTGCGCGGGATCGAAGGTCTCGGCCAGCCGCGTCAGATTGGGCCGCACGCCGTCGATCCACATCGTGTCGGCGTTGAGATGAAAGAATGGCTCCTTGCCCAGCAAAGGCAGCGCCTTGACGACGGCGCCACCGGTGCCGAGCACCTGGTCGCGTTCATCGGAGATCGTGATGCGGGGACGGGTCCGGGACCTCGTATGTTCGATGATCTGGTCGGGCAGATAATGCACGTTGACCACGGCCTCAGTGACGCCGGCGCCGGCGAGCTTGTCCAGCACGTGATCGAGCAGCGGCTGGCCGGCGACGCGCACCAGCGGTTTTGGCATATGGTCGGTCAAAGGGCGCATGCGCAGGCCGAGACCGGCGGCGAGGACCATGGCTTTGGCGGGTGTGACGGGCATTTTGGCAGTTTCTCGAAAATCTCTATTCCGTGCTTGCGGATCATATCACGGTGATTCGGCTGATCCAGCGACTGTCAGGCCATAGTCATCTGACGTGACGGCTGTAAGACGGCGCCAGCCGGGTCACGCCTCGGTGGCCTCCGTGCGCTTGCCTGCCTTCTTCTTCTTGTCGCCCTGTTTGAGGAAATTGACGCCGATCTGGTCGCCATTGACCCAGGCCAGTTCGCAGCGGCGATAGGCGAGGCCGGTGGACGACAGCAGCAGGAAGAATTCCTTCAGGTGCAAACCCTCGACGGAACCTTCGACCGTCAGCTTGGCCCCGGTCTCGGAGACGTCTTCCATGACGCATTCGCGCCGCCAGGTGCCGTCGATGCCCATCATGTGCGCCGGATAACCGCGCTCGAATGTGACGCGATCCCCCTTGCGCCGTTCTGATGTCCCCATGGCAGGATTCCCGGATTGCAGACAGCCGCTCGCGCGCACGGAGCACAGCCTGCTCCAGATTAGGGCTGGGACGGCTAACAAGTGGTAAATCAGGGAACCGGCGGCGGTACGTTGGCGGCGTACCAGTCGCGGATGCGGGACAAGGCCGGATGCGCCAGCGAACGGTTCAGATAGGTCCAGATCCGGGGCTGGTGGCGCAGATATTGCGGCTTGCCGTCGCGCCGGTTGAGCCGGGCGAAGATGCCGAGCAGTTTTGTGTTTCGCTGGGCGGACATGATTGCATAAAACCCGGCGAAGCCGGCCGCATCGAAACCTTCGTCGGCCGCGCGCCGCGCCTTGATGTACTGCGTCAGCAGCGCCAGCTCCAGCTGCTCCGGAACGTCGATCCGCGCATCCTGCAGCAGCGACGCCAGATCATAGGCGGGAGATCCCAGCACGGTATCCTGGAAGTCGATGATGCCGAGACGCGCGAACCCCTCGCGGTCGCCGAGCCAGATCAGGTTGGGCGAATGAAAGTCGCGCAGCACCCAGGTCTTTGGCGCCGCCGCAGGTCCGGCCAGCAGATCGCGCCACATCGCGTTGAATTCAGCGCGCAGGTCGCCAGTCGCCTCGGCGCCTCGATCCGGCAGATACCAGTCCAGCATCAGGCTGGCTTCGGTCAGCAGCGCATCGGTGTCGAACACCGGAATGGCATAGGTGAGCTCAGCCGTCAGCGGCAGCGTTTCCGGCAATGGTTCGCGATGCAGCGCCGCGAGCAGGTCGGTCGCGGCCTCATAACGCGCCGCAATCGGTCGTGGCGGATCGCCCTCGATCACGCCTGTGGTACCAAAATCCTCGGTAACCAAAAATCCTTCGTCGAGATCGGTGTGATGGATCACAGGCGCGGAGAAGCCGCGCGTGCGCAGGCCATTGCAGATGGCGACGAAGGGTTTGACGTCCTCGGCGAGATGCACGACGGCGCTGTAGGGCTTGCCACCATAGATCGCCGCGCCATCCGGCCGTTTGGGCGAGTTCATCAGGATGAATACGCCGTCGTCGCGGATCAGCCGCGCATAGGAACGGGTCGAGGCATCGCCGGCCATGCGCTCGCGCTTCGACCCCGAATGTCCTGATGCGTCGAGGAATTTTCGTAGCGCGCGTAGCCTTTCGACCAGCGCGGCTCCCTTGCCGTAGCCGGTGAACTCGGCGGCCCGCGCATTCGACCCGAGCGCCGAACGATGGCTGAAGGCGATATCGATGCGGTCATGCGGCAGCGCATCGGGCGCGCGCTCCGGCCATTCGATCAGCGCCAGCGTGCCCTCCGGCAATGGCGACAGCCCGATTTCCTCCAACTCGCTGGCATCGTTGATGCGGTAGAGGTCGGCGTGGACAATAGGAAACGGCTGATCGTAGATTTGCGCCAGCGTAAAAGTCGGGCTCGGCACTTCCAGCGCATCGTCACCAGCGAGATAGCGGATCATCGCTCGCGCTGCTGCGGTCTTGCCGGCGCCGAGATCGCCGGACAGCGTGATAACGTCGCCAGGACCGACCAGCAATGCGAGGTCGGCCATCAAATTCGAGGTCGCGGTCTCGTTCGCCAGCGCCACCGAGAATGTCGCTGATGCGCTCATTCGGCGGCGTTACGATGGGCGTTCTGGTCGATCGGAAAATCGCACGTCACCGTCGTGCCTTTGCCGACCACCGAATCGACCTGCACCTTGCCGCCATGCAGCTCGACGAACGAGCGCACCAGCGAGAGGCCGAGGCCGGCGCCGCGGTGCCGCGAGCCGTTGGAATGGCTCTCGAACCAGTCGAACACCTTGTCTTTGACGTCGGACGGAATGCCGGGGCCGGAATCGGTGACCGAAAAAATGACGCGATGCTCGTTTCGCCGCGCGCTGATGGTGACGGCGGCATCGTGCGGCGAGAATCCGACGGCGTTGGCGAGCAGATTATAGAGCACCTGGACCACGCGGCGCTCGTCGCCGGTAAAGTCGCCGATACTGGGATCGATGTCGACCTTGAGCTGGATACGGTCGGTGGCGAGCCGGTCCTGAATGCCCTCGGCGGCGGCCTCGATGGCTTTTGCGATGTTAACCGGGCCGAGCTCGAGCTTCATCGCGCCGGCATCGATGGTGGCGAGATCGAGGATGTTGTTGGTGAGCGCCAGCAGCGCGTTGGTCGATTTGGTGACGTAGTCGAGATATTCGGCCTGCTTTGGCGTCAGCGGACCGGTCGAGGGGTCGCTCAGGAAATGCGCGAAGCCGATGATCGTGGTCAGCGGCGCGCGCAGTTCGTAGGACACGTGGTGGACGAAATCCACCTTCATCTGGTCGGCAGTTTCCAGCGCCTCGTTCCGTTCGCGCAACGCGCGCTCGACATTCTCGGTATCGCTGATGTCCTGGAAGGTCAGCATGGTCGCGCCGTCGGGCAGCGGCATGGTCATGCAGGTCAGCACGCTGCCGTCCTTGCGCTCAAGCTTCAGTTCCACCTGCGCGCGGTTCCCGATCGCGGTGATCGCCTCGCGCAGCGCCCGCCAGGTCGGGGCGTCGTCGTATAGCGGCTTGCACCAGGATTCCACGGTCTCGATGTGGGGCTGTTCGCGCAGCTGATCTTCCGACAGTTTCCACATTTTTGCGAAAGCCGGATTGAACAGTTCGACGCGGCCGTTGCTGCCGAACACCGCGACCGCTTCGGCGAGATTGTTGAGCGTTTCGTGCTGGACCCGGGTTAGCCCGTCGAACCGCCGCGCCAGATCGAGGCTCTCGGTGACATTGTCGAACAGATAGGTGACGCCGCCTTCGAGGTTCGGCGTGGTGACGACGCTGACCGCGCGGCCATCGGGCAGGAACCAGGTGTAGGTTTCGGATTCGACCGCCCGATAGGCCTCGTGCAGCTTGGCTTTCCAGGCCCGGAAGTCCGGCTGCTCCGGCAGCTTGCGCGCGGCGCGCAAGCGGTCGAGCACGCTGGAATCATCGGGTTGGCCGTCGAGGAACGCAGAATCGAGGCCCCACAACCGCCGATAGGACTTATTGTAGAAGGCTAGCCGCCGCTGGGCGTCGAACACGGCGACCCCTGAGGACAGTTGGTCGAGCGTGCGGCGATGCGCTTCCGCCATCCGCTCCAGCGCGGCGCGCAGGGCGGTGGCCTCGGAGGCGTCGATCGCGATGCCGGCGCTGCCGCCGCCGAGTTTCAAAGACTGTATGTCATAGATGCGCCGCTCGCCGCCGACCACGATCGGCAGCCTTGCGCTGAAACTCGCATTGTCGTTCAGCGTCCGGCTCATGTCGGCGCGCTGGTCGGTTTCCAAAAGCTCGAGGTTGCGGTGGATGGCGTCGGCTACGCTGGTGGCCTCGGTCGCCCGCACATAGGCGGTGTTGGCGTAGCGCAGATTGCCCTCGGCGCTCTTGGCCCAGATCGGCCAGGGGGCGGCGGCGGCGAAGTCGCGCAGCAGCTCGGTCTCTTCCTGCAGCGTCTTGTAGCGCAAATTGGATTCGGCGAGTTCCCGGCGCAATCCGCCGAGTTCGCGAATCCGGACAACGGCTTGGCCGCCGATGGCGCGGCCCATCGCCTCGATCGCGCGGCCGTTCGAGGTCGAGAGATTGAGCAGAAAACCTTCACCGGCCTCGCGCAACGCGTCGACGGCGTGGTCCATCTGCAATGCCGGTTCCGGCGGCAGCCAGGTTCCAAAGGCGAGGATTCGTTGCGGCGAGTTTTGCTGCGCGTCGTGCGAGATCAGCAGTGCGGTATCGCCGCTGATCTGGGGCCGGTTATCACCCGCCGCCCAGGAAATCAGGATCTGCGGTTCCGCAAACAACAGCGCCCGCAAGCGGTCGGCCTGGACCTGGAGCTCTGCGATGTCGGCGCGCAGCCGGACTTCGGTCCGTGTCGCCTTGACGCGCGTGCGCATCAGCAGGATCGACGCCACGACGGAAAAGCCGACCAGTGCGAGCGCCGTCGTCAGCACCGCGAATTCCTGGTGATTGAGGTCGAACCAGGCCGAAACCACCTGCGAGATCGACAATTCGTCGGCCTGAGCCGGTTCCGACGCCGTGAAAAGCGTGGTGGCGAGCGCGAGCACGCCGTAACGTGCCAATGAGGTGCACGACAGCAGGTTTCGACGCATCGCCGCGACTACGCCCGACATGATTTGCCCCAGAACGCACGACTTCAGGCGCCGGCGCTTTACATCAGCCGTGCGCGAATCGAGCCAGAGTACGCCTAAGGCGACTCCACGGGTAAGAGTCCAGACCGTGAACGTGAATCAGCCTGTGAAAAAATGAAGGGAATACCGCTCGTGGGTCTGCTGCTCAGAGGCTGACTGCAAACTGCAGACGATGAAATCGGCCTTACCGTAAAGCTCGTCATGCCCGACCTTGTGCCGGGCATCTTCAAGGGGTGCAGTCCAGCATTGTCACCGTAGTTCGGTCCGTCAGTTATTCGTTCCACGGGTTGAACAGCGGCACACGGAATGATGCAAAATCCTTGACGTTACGTGTGACCAGCGTGAGGTCATTGGCGAGCGCGGTCGCCGCAAAGAAGCCGTCCATGACAGACAGCGCAACTCCACTTCGGCGGCTCTGAGCCATCAGGTCGCCCCAGTGCTCAGCAATCGTGCGATCGATCGGCAGAATCCGCTCGGCGAAGCGAGCCGGCAGATCGTTGGAGAGCCAGTCGGCCAGCGCGTCGCGCCGGCGGCCATCGTCCATCAAGGCAATGCCACGCCGAAGTTCGGCGATCGAAGCGACGCTGATGAACACCCGATCCTCGTCGACCGCGTCCAGCCAGCCGAGTACTTTCAAGTCGGGGGCCGGTCGCTGCACCTCTGACAGCACGTTGGTATCGAGCAGGAGGTTCACAGCGCGGTGTCGCGCGCCGTGTCGTGTTGGCGCTCCAGATCGAGATCGGCGCCGCGTAGCGGCGACGCGAGCAGGAATTCCGCTAGAGAGCCTTTGCGCAGAGTCTTGCGTGCCCATTCCTCGGCCGAGACGATCACCGCGCTTGGCTTGCCGTTGCGGGTGATGGTTTGGGGGCCCGCCTGGGCGCGATCAACCACCTCGGAGAAGCGGGCCTTGGCGCTCGCAAGCGTCCATGTGCCATCAGGCGGCGAAGTGGATCGCGTGTTGTTGGCGTTTGCCATGTCAAAGCCCCATATGACCATTATGACTATCTTGACTATATTTTGCTTCAAGCCGTTCTGGCAATAGGCAAATCATGCTTCAGATAGGGCCTGATTAGGCGGGACGGCAAAGCAACGCGATGCCGGATGAGCGCACGGCGGTAGGGAAGTCCTGCCGGCTCTCGCCGTAATCTTTGTCCACAGCGAGCGAAAGAGACCGCCAACTGAGACGCCTCACTTCGGTCCAAGGTGCGCGACGGATAATTAACTGGGGCCGCTCGCTCAATCGCCAGCTTTGGATCCTGCCGCAATCCGCTTCTGTTCGTAGAGCAGATCATGGAGTTTGTCCGGTCGCGTCGGCGCCTCCGGTGTGCTCAACTCGCGCCAGTTCATTGCGTCAATCGGGATGCCGCAGCCAGTGAGCCAGGCGCGCGCGGCGGCAAAACACTCCGCATCATCGAAGGTGTCGTTACCGAGCATCGCCTCTGACAAATTGCGCCCTTGCATGAGGGAGAACATTCCTTCGGTATCCAGCTTTACGATCGGTGCGTTGCCGATGGGCGTGCCCTCAGGGCCATGCCAGTAGCCGATCATGTCCCCGTCCTCGCTTTCGGCCACCATCGTGATCAGGGCGAGGACGTCATTGATAACGGCGACATTGGCCATGATGTCCGGGTTTTGCCGATCGCTGTCGTTCAGGTAAGAGCCCGTCAGCAGCGGATAGTCGCGGCCGGGGACCAGAAGCGCAAATCCAAGCGCCTCACGCAGCGGATCGATGTCGCCGGCGGAGCCGGCGGCGTTGAGCAGTGCCCGCAAGTCCGGCGGGACGGCCTGATTTTTGAGAATCTCTTGCTCGAACCGTTGAATTTCGCCTGATGACATCGACCGATCCTGCCGGGAGTTCTCCCCATTGGTCTCGGCTCTGCGCGACTGGTTCGATCCGCCTCAAACCGATCAACGCGCCGCAAGTTGCAACTTCATCACAGCGATGACGTCGTTGATCTGTGAAAGGTCGTTGGTGGTGCGTTTTACCAGTAGCGCGCCTTGCAGCGCGCCGAAAACGAATCGTGCCACCTTTGGCGCGGGTGCGGCCAGTTTGAATTCGCCGCGCGCCACCCCGCGCTCGAGAATTTCGGTCAGCCAGATCTGGTGCGTTCGGAAGAAATGATCGACCCGTTCGCGGACTTTTGGCGGCAGTGCCAGCATCTCGCCGGCGAGCGCCCCGCTCAGGCACACCCGGTCGGGTGTGCTGGCGAATTGCAGATATGGCTGGACGTAGAAATCCAGCATGGTCATCGAGGATTGCGACTGGTCGTCGGCAATCGCTATCAGCCCTTCGCCGAAGCGGGTGATGTAGCGGTCGACGACCGCGACGCCGAGGTCGGCCTTGGACGGAAAGTGATAGTGGATGCTGGCTTTGCGGATTCCGAGGCTGTCAGCGATGTCCTGGTAGCTGAAGGCGCTGTAACCGCGGGTCTGGATCAGCGTCTCGGCGAGATCGAGGATCTGTTCGGCGGTCTCTGATTTCTGCTTCGGCGCCGTCGTCGTAGTAGCCATCTTCTTCCTGTCATGACATCGGGCGCAGGTGACCTCGCTTCGCCCAATAGGTTGCTCCGCCGCGGGAGCCTAGTTCACTGCGGAAGCCCGCCGGATTCCGGATCCACGTTCCCGCGCAGTAGGCCCGGTGCCGGTCCGACAATTCGCCCAACAGCACGAATATCTCTTCGCCGCCGGGCTGGTCCGTCTCGACGAGATGGGTTCCCGGCGGCATTCGCTCAAGGGTTACGCTTTCTCCGGTGTCCGGCGCAAGATGAAGCGGCAAGCGGAGCAGACCATTCGGGTCCGCCGGCTGCCAGATCGCCCTGGTGGTATCGATGACGACCCTCTCGGTCTCGGTTGGTTTCATCTGTCGCAATTTGACCAGGATGGTGCACCCACCAGCCGTGCGCGGCGCATGGAGGCTGCGCGGCGGGTTACGGACATAGGTGCCTTCGCCATAATCGCCGTGCTCGTCAGAGAATACACCGCGGAGGACGAAAAACTCCTCGCCAAGTTCATGCTCGTGTGCCGGGAATGCGCTCGCGGGTGCGTAGCGGACCAGGGATGTGGCGCGCGCGACCTCGCCGCCGATGCGATCGAGCAGCCGGCGTTCGACGCCGGCCTGCGGCGAGGGAATCCAGGGCATCGCGCCGGTGGCGATGACGACGCGCTGGGTGAAGTCGGCGTTGACGAGTTGTTCCGGCATTTTGCGCCTCTCCTCAAAAGCGTTCGGAAAACGGTCGCAAATCCATCTCATGGGTCCAGGCCGACGGCGGCTGTGTCGCCAGATCGAGATAGGCTTGCGCGATCGCGTGCGGATCCATTCGCACCGAGGCTTGCGATCCGAAACGCTGATCGGTCTGTGGCGCGTCGATCAATCCATCGAGCACGACATGGGCGACGTGCACGCCTTTCGGGGAGTATTCGCGCGCCAGCGATTGCGCCAGCCCGCGCAACGCGAATTTTGCGGAGGCAAAGGCCGAGAAGTTCGCACCTCCACGAAGTCCGGCTGTAGCGCCAGTGAAGATGACCGTGCCCTGCTGGCGCGCCGCCATATGCGGAATGATTGCCTGGGCCGAGATCACAGCGCCAAGGCACGCGACGCGCCAGGCTTGTTCGAACTCGTCTGTTGTCGTCTGCTCGAACGGCTTGATCGTCAGCAAATGCGGATTGTGGATCAGGACGTCGATGCGGTCGGCGTAGGGGTTGATCGCAGCGGTAGCGTCTGCCGCTCGCGTGATGTCGCAGGCTAGATGGATGTAGTTGCCGCCGGCCTGTCCGACCCGGCGGGTCAGATGTTCGGTCGACCTCGTGGTGCGGGACAGGCCGATGATATCATGGCCCGCTTTGGCAAAAGTCTCGACGATCTCGACGCCGAGACCTTCGGCGATCCCGGTGAGCAGCAGCGTGCGGCGGTCGGGGCGGGCCATGATCGTCAGATCCAGCGCAGGATGCTGGCGATGATCGCAATCTGCGCCAGCCAGCCGGCGGTGAAGGTCAGCGTCCGCGCGGCGGGGATGCCGGCCGAATACACCACGAAGTGCGCGAGCCGTGCGAAGAAGTACACCACGACCGCTGCTTTGGTGGCGCCGTTGGAGATGCCGAGCACATGGGCGGTGAGAACGATCGGCGCGAAGATCGCGAGATTCTCGATCGCATTGGTGTGCGCCCTGATTGCACGCTGCGCCCAGGTCGAAAGTGTGTTGCTGTCAGGTGCGCCGCCGGCAAGCGTGCCGCCGAGCCCATTCACCACCATGCGGTTGAGCACGTACGGCACCCAGAACAGTGCCGTCATCAGTGCGATCAAAGTCAGCCAATAAAGTTCTGTGGTCACGGTCCAACCCCTGTTTTGAGAAACGAAGGATCGCTCTATCTACCTATCAGTAGGTAGAGTCAAGGGTTAACCCGTTTCGTAATCCGCATCACACCATTTGTCGTACAATATGACTAAATTTACCGCCTTTTATCTATTGGGACCTATGCTTTGCGGGATCGAAACCACGGAACTCGCCTGGTGTGCCGACGTCGTCGAGGGCGGATGGGATTTTTCGGATGGCATTGTTCGGACGTGGTGCGAAAGCGCCGACCGCACAGCAAAACGGTCTCCTGTCCCATCTGGGATTCCGCGCCAAGATCATGGCGGGATTCTCCATCGTGCTCGGCCTCTCCGCCGTTAGCATGGGAGTCGCCTATTTCGGCTTCGAGCGCATTTCGGACGGTTCGACTTCCTATCAGACCGTCGTCGTGCAATCCGACGCCGTCCGCGACATCGATCGCGAACTGGCCGTATACCGACTGCTGGCCCGATATTACGCATTGACCGGCGCGGTTTCGGACCAGGACGCAGCCAAGGCGGCGGAGGTTGCCCTCAACACCGCCATCAAACAGGCCGATGACGCGGCGAGCGGTGCAAGCCGCGAGAAACTTGTTGATCTGTCGGCGAAGTTCAACGAATTCGCAAAGCTGTTTGCGCAGATCAGCGAGCTCAAAACCGAAAATACCAAAATTGCCACCAACGAATTGTTGCTGATGAACAATATCTTCCGCAACAAGATCGACCTGCTCGGGGCCGGCGCCGCGTCCGAAGGTTTCACGTCTCTCCAGGCGTTGGTGAAGGAGTATGCCATCCAGGCTACGACCTTGACTGCCAACATCAACAACTATGTCAGTCGTCCCGACGCAGCCCTTGCAGCAGGCACGACCGCGAAACTCGATCTATTCAAGCGAGCTTTCGGGAACATGACCGTCCGGGACGATGCCTTGACGGCCAACATTGGCGAAATCAGCAAACTGATCGCCGACTACCACGGCTCCTTCGTGAAATTTGTCACGAACACCGGGCGAATTGACGAGCTGGTGGCGAAAATGAACGACGCGGCAGATGCGATCGTTCGGGATGCAAAGGAAATCAAGGACGCCGTGATCGAGGATCAAAAGCGGATCTCATTGCAGTCGAGAGCGATCGTGAGCGACACCGAGAAGTTTGTGACCCTCCTGGGCCTTGGTGGACTGTTGTTCGGTGGCTTCCTCGCCTTCGTGCTGGGCAATGGCATCGCGCGGCCGATGGTTGGAATGTGCAAGGCCATGCGCGAACTTGCCGGCGGCAATTTCGACGTGGTGCTGCCGGGGCTCAACCGTCGCGATGAGGTCGGTGAGATGGCAAGCGCGGTCGAAGAGTTCAAGGTGCAGATGATCTCCAGGGCAAGGCGTGAAGCCACCGAACGCGACGTCCAGAATTGCGTCGCCAGCGAGCAGCGCAGCGCTGAACTGAACCGTTTCGCCGACAACTTCGAGACCGCGGTCGGCAGTATCGTTACCAACGTCGCCACTTCGGCAAATCAGCTTGAGGCCGCGGCCGGAACACTGACCCGGACGGCCGAGACCACGCAGAACCTGTCCGCGCGGGTCGCCGGCGCTTCGGAAGAAGCTTCCTCCAATGTGCAGTCGGTGGCTTCTGCTACCGAGCAGTTGTCCGCGGCAGTTAACGAGATAGGCCGCCAGGTGAAGGAATCTTCGCGGATCGCGGAAGCGGCGGTAACCCAAGCCGAGCAGACGGACGCGCGGATCGCAAAGCTGACCCGGGCCGCACGAGAGATCGGTGACGTCGTCAAATTGATCACGGCGATTGCCGAACAAACCAATCTCCTGGCACTGAATGCAACCATCGAGGCGGCTCGCGCAGGCGAAGCTGGCCGCGGCTTTGCCGTGGTGGCGGCCGAAGTCAAATCGCTGGCAAGCCAGACCGCGAAGGCCACCGAGGATATCTCTTCGCACATCAGCGGGATGCAGGTCGCAACCGAGGAATTGGTGTCGGCCATCAAGGAAATCGGCAACACCATCGGGCAAATCTCGCGGATTGCCGCAACCATCTCCAGCTCGGTGGAGCAACAGGGTAATGCCACCCAGGAGATCGCCCGCAACGTGCAGAGCGTGGCCCACGGCACGCGGGACGTGGCGAGCAACATTACTGAGGTCAATCGCGGCGCCAGCGAGACCGGATCGGCTTCCACCGAGGTCCTCAACTCGGCCCAGACACTCTCCGCGGAAGGCGCGCGCCTACGCGAGGAACTCGATCACTTCATGGCCAGTATCCGCGCGGCCTGAGCCTTCCGCGATCGCAGCAGATACGGCGTCCTCATGGGTAGTGTTTCTACGGTCTCTTTTGTGTTCCGTTTTACGGCCGATTAACTCAGCTCAAGAGACCAAGCGTGAATTAAATCAAATGCAAGTGATCTCCGGCAGTGTTGGTCATCATGCAGATTTCAACCGTCGGAAAGTTGATTGGAGGCGCCAGCAATAGGCTTGCCGCGTCGTTCGCGTTGATGAGTTCAGCAAACCCATCAGGTCCCTTCGAAAAAACGCCGGCCAAAGTCAATGCGCTTTACAACATCATCCGATGCGCATTCGTATGCGTGGTTCTTGCGGTTGTCCTGATCGGAATCACCGTTTGGACCCTTCGCTCTGACGCGCTCCACGATGCATCCAATGATGCCGCGAATATCGCGACGGTCCTTGCGGAACAAACGTCACGTTCGCTGTGGGATGTCGATCAGGTCCTGTCGGAGATCCAGGACCACGTTAAGACCATCAACGTCTCGTCGAACGACCAGTTCAGGAAAGAACTGAAGTCGGCAGCAACGTTCAGGTATCTCAGGGATCAACTGGCGCGCCTTCCCCATGCGGAAGTCGTGTCGCTTGCCGATGACCGTGGCGACGTCATCAATTTCTCGCGGGAATGGCCGGCACCAAAACTATCCATTTCCGAACGCGAATATTTCCGTCATTTCGCCAAGCTGTATGATACCAAAACATACATCGCGCGCCCGCTTGTCAGTCAGATCTCCGGGCGACCCACGATATTCTTCAGCCGGCGACTGAGTGCCGAAGATGGTTCCTTCCTGGGTCTGGTGCAGATCGGTCTGAAGCCGACCTACTTTCGAAATATCTACGAGTTCGATTACGGCACTTCGCGATCAGTCCTTTGAACTTGTGCATAGTGACGGCTTCGTTCTGGTTCGTTATCCTCTTCGGGAGGGTGCGGAAACCGAGATTCCCATTGGGTCGCCGTGGCATGATGCTGTCGCAGAAGGGGGCGGCCAGTACAGATTCCAGGACGCCGCCGGTGACTATCGGGTTGGTCAAACCCGTGCGGCCGGCCGCTATCCAGTCTTCGTGAATGTCTCGGTTTCCGAGAACGCAGCCCTGGCGACCTGGCAGAAACGCACGATCCTGATTGGCGTGGGAACGTTCCTGATCGTGGTTTGCCCGGTCTTTCTCCTGCTCATACTTCGGAATCTCGTCGGGTCGCTGGTAGACTCCGAGGAGCGGCTCAAGGAGAACGCAGGCGAACTGAAGCAGCTCAACATGCGACTCGACATTGCCTTCAACAATATGTCGCAAGGCCTTTGCTTCTTTGACGGACAAAAGCGGCTCATTGTCAGCAACGATCGCTACGTCGAAATGTACAATCTGTCGCTCGATCAGGTCCGCCCCGGGATGACCCTCGAGGAAATCATCGAACTGCGTCAGCGCGCCGGGACGTCGCCTAAATTATCCCGCAGTGACTATCTGGATTGGCGAAATTCGATTTCCGTTCACGTCAAGCCGTCCGACACCGTTGTCGAGCTCGCAAACGGCAGCTTCTTCAGAATTTGCCATCGGCCGATGCCCGATGGCGGCTGGGTCGCCACCCACGAGGACGTGACGACTTCGAAAAAGAACGAAGCACGCATTTCCTACATGGCGAATCACGACGCCCTGACGGGCCTCGCCAGCAGATCGTTCTTTGCCGAGACCGTTGAAGCGGCAAAGGCGATGCTCGACCAGGACCGCCCATTCGGGATCCTGATGCTCGATCTCGACCGCTTCAAACTGGTCAACGACTCGCTGGGGCACGGTGCGGGCGACACCCTGCTGAAGGAAGTCGCGCGCAGGTTACAGGGCGTGGTTGGCCCCGATGACGTCGTGGCTCGCCTCGGGGGCGACGAGTTTGTGATTTTTGCTATTGGCGCGCCGGCGAACAGCCGGGAGCTGTGTCACGAAAGCGTCTCTGTGCTTGCCCGGCAAATCATCGACGTGATCAACGGGCCTTTTCTCATTGATTGCAAGGCGGTGTTCGTCGGAACCAGCATCGGAATCGCGCTTGCTCCGGATGACGGGACCGAGACAGCGGAGTTGCTCAAGAAGGCTGACCTCGCGCTTTATCGATCAAAAGCAAGAGGGCGTAACGTTTACAGCCTCTTCGATCCGCAAATGACGGAGCAGTCTGACGAATTGCACCAGATGGAAGTCGATATGCGGCTGGGCCTTTCGCGATCTGAATTCGAGGTCCACTACCAGCCAATCATTGATGCCCGGTCGAGAGAGATCGTCGGCGCCGAGGCCTTGGTCCGGTGGCATCACCCCGAGCATGGTCTCATCGCCCCGGCAAGATTTATTCCTTTAGCGGAATCGTCGGGGCTGATAGTTCCTTTGGGAAAATTGGTTCTCGACCGTGCGTGCAAGGATGCGATGAGTTGGCCACCCGGCATTAAGGTGTCCGTCAACCTTTCGGCAATCCAGTTCCGGGAGGCCAGTCTTCTCGATGTTGTCATGAACGCGCTACTGGAATTGGGCCTGCCTCCGGCGCGGCTCGAAGTGGAAGTCACGGAGTCCATCCTTCTTGGAAATGAATCAGACTATGCAGGACTGCTTCATCGGTTGAAGAATAATGGTATTTCGATTGCTTTGGACGATTTTGGGACTGGATACTCGTCGCTGCGGTACCTGAAGCAGTTTCCATTCGACAAGATCAAAATCGATCGTTCCTTTATCGTGGATGTCGAGCACGATGAAGGAAGCATGGCAATCATCAGTGCTATCATCGGCCTGGCCCGCGGCTTGAACATGACAACGACAGCTGAGGGAATTGAGACCGAGAGGCAATTTGAGATCTTGAGGGCTGCGGGTGTGACCCTTGCTCAAGGCTATCTGTTTGGTCGCCCAACTCCCGTTGCTGAATTTATTGGATGCGTCAGACGTGGTGACCGGGCAGACCCGCACTTGCTCTCATCCCCGACCGGGCGATCGCGGCGAAAGTTACGTTGACCGTGCTGGAACGTCTCGGTCAAACCCGGAAATCAACGAACCAAATCGCGACGTTCGCTCTTCCCCAACGAACGGGCATCATGGCTTCGCCAATCTAGTCCGAATTTGTCGATCAAACCGATTGAAGGGAATTCTAGCGCCCGGTCGAGCCAAAACCGCCGCTGCCGCGGTCGGTCGCCGACAGCTCTGTCACCGCGACCAATTCGGCTTGCGTCACCGGCGCGATCACCATCTGCGCGATGCGCTCGCCGCGCTTGATCGGGAACGGCGCCTCGCCATGGTTGATCAAGAGCACGTTGATCTCGCCGCGGTAGTCCGCGTCCACCGTGCCGGGCGAATTCAGAACCGTGATGCCGTGCTTGGCGGCTAACCCTGAGCGCGGCCGGACCTGCGCCTCATAGCCCGGCGGCAGCGCGATGGTGAGGCCCGTCGGCACCATCGCGTATTTGCCCGGCGCCAAAATCAACGGCGTTTCCGCCGGCACCGCCGCCAGCAGATCCATCCCCGCGGCGTCTGCGCTCTGATAGGCCGGCAGCGCGAGACCTTCGGCGTGCGGCAATTGCTTGATGTCGACCTTGATGGTGGCGCTCACGAATTCTTCTCCAGCGATTTTGCGATCCGCGCCACCAGTTCGGTTGCGACCTGTTCTTTGGTCATCACCGGCCAGGACTCGACTTCGATCCTGTCGCCGCCTTCACGCGTCAGCAGATGCACGGTGTTGCGGTCGCCGCCCATCACGCCCGTCGCCGGCGAGACGTCATTGGCGACGATCCAGTCGCAGCCCTTGCGCGCGATCTTGGCCTTGGCATTGTCGATCAGATGTTCGGTCTCGGCAGCAAAACCGATCACCAGCGGCGGGCGCTTGTCTTTCAGTTTTGCAATCGTCGCGAGGATGTCGGGGTTTTCGACCAGCTGCAGCGGCGGCATGCCGGCGGCGGTCTTTTTCAGTTTCTGCTCGCCCTCATTGGCGACGCGCCAGTCGGCCACGGCGGCGGCGAAGATCGCGATATCCGCGGGCAATGCGGCCTCGACCCGGTGCAGCATGTCGCGCGCGGACTCGACCCGGATCACGGAGACGCCGGCGGGATCGCGCAACTCCACCGGGCCCGAGACCAGCGTCACGTCGGCGCCGGCGGCCAGCGCCGCGGCCGCGATCGCAAAACCCTGCTTGCCGGAGGAACGGTTGGCGATGTAGCGCACCGGGTCGATCGGCTCATGGGTCGGGCCCGCGGTGATCAGCACGCGTTTTCCCGCGAGCGGGCGCGGCTGTGGCGGGCGCATGATGTCGATGGCCGCGGCGGCGATCTCGATTGCCTCGGACATCCGTCCGACGCCGGCCTCGTTGGCTTCGGCCATCTCGCCGGCATTGGGGCCGATCATGGTGACGCCGTCGCGGCGAAGCTGCAGCACGTTGCGGCGGGTGGCGGCGTTGTTCCACATCAGGGGGTTCATCGCCGGCGCCAGCAGGATCGGCCGGTTGGCCGCGAGCAGGATGGCACTGGCGAGATCGTCGGCATGGCCCTGCGCCATCTTCGCCATCAGGTCGGCGGTCGCCGGCGCCACGACGATCAGGTCGCAGTCGCGCGCCAGACGAATATGCCCGGCGTCGAACTCGCTCTCGGGATCGAACAGGTCGGTGTAGACGCGCTCATGCGCCAGCGCGCTGGCCGACAGCGGCGTGACGAATTGCTGGGCGGCCTTGGTCAGCACGCAGCGGACGTCGATGCGCCGCTCCTTCAGCCGCCGGATCAGCTCCAGCGACTTGAAGGCGGCGATGCCGCCGCCGATGATCAGGGTGACGCGGGCCTGATCGGGCGCATGCAGCGCGCCGGGGCGCGGGGGCGCTCGCAGGAGCCGATGTCGGGGAGGGTGACGAGGATTCGGGGCGGCCCTGGATCAGGTCGCCGAGGATGACCCGGACTTCCTCTTCCACCGAGCGGCCGTTGCCGGCCGATCGCAGCCGCAGATAGGCCTTTACGGCATCGTCGAGTTTTCGGATGGTCAGGCTGGCCATGGCTGGCTCCCGGCAGGCGTTGATATCAATGCTAGCACAACGTGCCTACATTGCAATCACATCTGCTTGACGGAGACCAAAATCCCGATGAAGGTCACGGCAATGATCCAGAGCGCCACGGTGCGCCAGCGGCTCTTGCGGCCTTCGGCCCGGCCCATGGCCGCAATCGTCTCCGGCGACAGCGTGAGGCCTTCCCGGGTCATCTTCTCCAGCTGCTCCAGCACGGCGACCGAGCGCGCGGCGATCGCCGGCAGGCCGGCCAGCACCCGGCCGAGATCGCCGGCGCCGGACATCGCGCCCTGAATGCGTCCGATCGGGCCGAGATTGCGCTCGATCCATTCGCGCACCACGGGATCGGCGACCTTCCAGATGTCGAGCTTGGGATCGAAGCCGCGCGCAACGCCCTCGACCACCACCATGGTCTTTTGCAGCAGGATCAGTTCGGGCCGGGTCTGCATGTCGAACAGGCCCGGTGACCTCGAGCAGCAGGGTCAGCAGCTTCGCCATCGAGATGTCTTCGGCGATGCGGTTATGGATCGGCTCGCCGATGGCGCGGATCGCCTGCGCGAAATTCTCCACCGAATGATGGCCCGGCACATAGCCGGCCTCGAAATGCACCTCGGCGACGCGGCGATAGTCGCGGGTGATGAAGCCCAGCAGAATTTCGGCGAGGAAGCGCCGCTCCTTCAGCCCGAGCCGGCCCATGATGCCGAAATCGACCGCGACCAGCCGGCCGGCATCGTCGAGGAACAGATTGCCGGGATGCATGTCGGCATGGAAGAAGCCGTCGCGCAGCGCGTGGCGCAGGAAACTCTGGATCACCTTGCGCCCGAGATCGGGCAGATCGACCTGCGATTGCTCGAGGCGTGCATGGTCGTTGAGCGCGATGCCGTCGATCCACTCCATCGTCAGCACGTTGTGGGTGGTGCGGTCCCAGTCGACGGTCGGCACGCGGAAATCCGGATCGTCGCGCGTGTTCTCCGCCATCTCGGACATCGCGGCCGCTTCCAGCCGCAGATCCATCTCCATCGCGACCGAGCGCGACATGGTGTTGATGACCTCGATCAGCCGCAGCCGGCGCGCTTCCGCCGAATGCGCTTCGGCGTTGTGCGCGACAAAGAAGAAATCGGCGAGGTCGCGGCGGAAACGCGCGGCGACGTTGGGGCGCAGCACCTTGACGGCGACGGATTTGCGCAATCCGTCGCGCTCGGTCTCGCCGCGATGCACCTGCGCGATCGAGGCCGCGGCCACCGATGGCCCGAGGCTCGCAAACGCCTGCGCCACAGGGCGTTCCAGCGAGGTCGCGATCACGGCCTCGGCCTCGCTTTGCGAAAACGGCGGCAGCCGGTCCTGCAGGCTTTCGAGGTCGCGCGCCATCGCGACGCCGACCACGTCGGGCCGCGTCGCGAGAAACTGTCCGAGCTTGAGATAGGCCGGGCCGAGCCGCGTCAGCGCGCGCGACAGCCGCGGGCCGGATTTGGCGCCGGGCCGCTCGATGATCCGCGCCAGCCGCAGCGCGAGTTGGCCGGGCGGCGGCACCAGGCTCGGATCGACGACGCCGAACACGCCTTCGCGCGCGAACACGAAAGCGGCGCGAACCAGCCGCGCGATGTGGGTCGCCGCAGAGATCACAAACGCCAGCCCGAATGCAGCGCCACGATGCCGCCGGAGAGGCTTTCCCACTTCACCCGCGAAAAGCCGGCGGCGCGGATCATCTCGGCAAAGGCATTGGGCTTCGGAAATTTCCGGATCGATTCGACGAGGTATTGATAGGAATCCGCGTCGCCGGTGACGGCGCGGCCGAGCGGCGGGATCACCTTGAACGAGAAGAAATCATAGAGCCGGTCGAGGCCCGGGCACGTCGACGGTGGAGAATTCCAGGCACAGAAATCTGCTGCCGGGTTTCAGCACGCGATAGGCCTCGCTTAGCGCGAGATCGATCCGCGGCACGTTGCGGATGCCGAACGCGATGGTGTAGGCGTCGAAGCCGCGGTCGGGAAAATCCAGCGCCTCGGCATTGCCCTCGACGAACGAAACCTGATGGTCGAGATGGCGCGCGGCGGCGCGGTTGCGGCCGACCTCGAGCATGTCGGTATTGATGTCGCAGACGGTGGCGCGGAAGCCGGCGCCTGCCGCCTTGGCGGCGCGAAAGGCGATGTCGCCGGTGCCGCCGGCGACATCGAGCAGCGCGAACGGCGCCTCGCTCTTCGGCGGATTGAGCTTGTTGATCATGATGTCCTTCCAGACCCGGTGCAGGCCCGCCGACATCAGATCGTTCATCAGATCGTAGCGCGACGCCACGCTGTGAAACACCTCGTTCACCAGCGTCTGCTTGTCCCCAAGGGGCACGTCCCTGAAGCCAAAATGCGTCGTTTGGTCCGGCCGATCCATCAACTCAATCTCCACTACCGGACCATAGCGCGCCCGCCGCAATGGCGCTATCACGTCACCTTCATAAGGTGAATACCTGCATGCCTGAATTGCCCGAAGTCGAGACCGTCCGCCGCGGCCTGCAACCGGCCATGGAGGGGTCAAAAATCCTCAAAGCGGAAGCCCGGCGCAAGGATTTGCGGTTTCCCTTTCAAAAGGACTTTATCGCGCGGCTGGAAGGCCAGACCGTGACCGGCCTCGGCCGCCGCGCCAAATATCTGATGGCGGACCTCACCTCCGGCGACGTGCTGTTGATGCATCTGGGCATGTCCGGCTCGTTTCGCGTGCAGCAAGGCGAAGGCGGCAAAACGCCGGGCCAATTCCATCATCCGCGCAGCGAAGACCGCGCCCATGACCATGTCGTGTTCCACATGTCGTCGGGCGCGTCCGTGGTGTTCAACGATCCGCGCCGCTTCGGTTACATGAAGATCATCGCCCGCAACGCGCTGGAAGACGAGCCGCTGCTGAAAGGGCTCGGTCCCGAACCGCTCGGCAATGAATTCGATGCCGCGATGCTGGCGCGCGCCTGCGCCAACAAGAAGACCAGCCTGAAGGCGGCGCTGCTCGACCAGCGCGTGGTGGCGGGACTTGGCAACATCTATGTCTGCGAGGCGCTGTTTCGCTCACATCTGTCGCCGCGCCGGCTGGCCGCGACGCTGTCGACAAAAAAGGCCGAGCCGACCGATCATGCCAAGCGTCTGGTCGGATCGATTCACGATGTGCTGAATCAGGCGATCAAGGCCGGCGGTTCCTCGATGCAGCGACCATCGCCAGACCTCGGGCGAGCTCGGCTATTTCCAGCATCGTTCCAGGTCTACGATCGCGAAGGCGAGAAATGCCAGACCGCCGCGCTGCGGCGGCATCGTGCGGCGCTTCGTCCAGAACGGCCGCTCGACCTTCTGGTGCCCGAAGTGCCAGAAATAGCCATGTGCGACCGCGCGACGCAGTGGATATTGTAGCGTCATGAATACGCCGATCATCCAGACCTCGCGTTTGATCCTGCGACCGCTTGCGCTCTCCGATGCGCCATCGATCCAGCGCTACTTCAACAATTGGAACATCATCAGGAATCTCGCTTCCGTGGTCCCGTGGCCGTATCCGGACGATGGCGCGGAAACCTTTGTCCGGCTTCAGCTGGAAAAAATCGCTGCCGGCGAAGAGATCTATCACTGGGTTTTGGCGTTGCGATCGGGCGACGGCGACGCGATCGGAAACATCCATTTTCGACCGGGGGCGGACAGCCCGAAAGGCAATCGGGGATTTTGGCTCGCCGAGCCCCATTGGAATCGCGGCCTGATGACCGAGGCCATTTCGGCAGTGAACGATTTTGCCTTCAATACGCTCGGTATCGAACAGTTCCACGTCTGCAACGTGGCCTCCAATGAGGCGTCACGCCGCGTCAAGCAAAAGACCGGCGCCGAATTTGTCGGCTATATCGAACTCGCGCATCACAATGGCCAGTCCAAAACCGAGAGATGGCGCGTGACGCGGGAAAACTGGCTGCGTCTGAATCCGAGGTAAACGCGACAACGCGCCCCTTCTTCTGAAGGAGCGCGCCGCTGCTGTTGGCGTCAACCGATGGGAGAGATCAGGTGACGAACGCTGCCGCTTCAGCAGGCGTCTCGACAAACATCGGAGCAAGCGGCGCTTCCGGCAATTCGCCGGCGAGCTCCACTTCCTGGACCGCAGCACCGGCGTTCAGCCGGGCTTCGATCCATTGCCAGAGGCCGCGGATTTCTTCGGCCGATTTGCTTGCCGGCGCATATTCGTTGACCGCAAGGCCGGCGCTCAGCGCGTCCTGGTGATCGTTGCGCATCACGATGAAGGGCTGGGCGACGACACCGGCGATATCGAGCGCCGCTTCTTCGCCGAGCGTGGTGGCTGCGTTGTTGAGGCGCTGGCCGCGGATCGGCGTTTGGTTGAGGATGAAGGCGAACGGCTTGTTCCAGGCGCGGACCACGCTGAGCGTCGAGGCGGTGGCCTCGATGTCGGCGACGCTCGGGCGCGCCGGGATCAGGCACAAATCGGCATGGCGGATCGCCGACGTCGTCGCGGCGCTGACGCCGCCGGCGGTGTCGATGATCGTCAGCGTGACGCCGTCGCGATCGAGCGATTGCAGGCGCTGCTCGACGTCGCCGGCCGCGTAGACCGGCTCGACGATCGGCTCGGCATAGGGACGCCGGCTCTGCCAGTTCGAGAGGGTGCCTTGCGAGTCGGTCTCGATCAGGCGGACGGTGTGGCCGGCCTGGATGGCCGCCAGCGCAAGGCCGATGGCAAGCGTGCTCTTGCCGGAGCCACCCTTTTGGGTGGCCAATACGATCGTCTGCATTGGAAGGTCCTTTGGATAGCTTTTCAGGGGTCTGTGGGTACGCCACACCAAGTCGCATCGCATTCTGCGATGCCGAGCTACTTGCTCGCTCAGACTTGCCCAGCCCGATCCAAAGGCCTTTTGTGGATCGCGGTTGTCCGAATCAGTAACAGTGCAATGATGGCGGATTATAGAATTGTGGCTATTCCGTATGACTACTGCCGTAGTTCAGCTAATGTTTTGATCTGAAGAGCAAACAAGAAAAGCGGGAAGCAAACATGACCGGTAACTGGCGGGATCGCGCGGCCACCAGCTTTCAATGTCAGAAGCAGCCGGCGTCCGGCAGCCGCGGCATGGTGGTCAGCAATCATCCGCTGGCCTCGAGCGCGGGCGCCGAAATGCTCGCCGCCGGCGGCAACGCCATCGACGCCGCGATTGCGACCTTGTTCACGCTGACGGTGGTCGAGCCGATGATGGTCGGCATCATCGGCGGCGGCATGGCGCATATCCGACTCGCCGACGGCAGCCATCGCTTCATCGACGGCCAAAGCACCGTGCCGCTCGGCGGTTCGTCCCGACACCTACACATCGAAGCCGGGCTCGGCGCATGACGTGTTCGACACCGTCGGCGATGAAAATCTCAACGGTCCGAAAGCGGTCGCCGTGCCGGGCTCGCTGAAAGCCTGGTGCGAGACGCTGCAACGGTTCGGCACCATGAGCCTTGCCGATGTGATGCAGCCCGCGATCAAGCACGCCTCGCGCGGCTATGCGGCGACGCCCTATCTGCACGAATGCATCAGCGACAGCGCCGCGGAGATGCTGAAGGACAAGCCGATCTCGGCGATCTATCTGCCGAAGGGCGTGCCGCTGAAGCCCGGCGAGCGCGTGGTGCAGTCGGAATATGCGGAGACGCTGACTTATATTTCGCAGCATGGCGAGGCGGCGCTGTATCAGGGGCCGCTCGGCGATATCCTGGTCGACTACATGAAGGCGCATGGCGGCTTCATCGCCCGCGAGGATCTCACCACCTACAAGACCGTCGAGCGCCAGCCGATCCGCGCCGATTATCGCGGCTGGGAAATTCTGGGACCGCCGCCGCCCGCGGCCTCCGGCGTGCACATCGCGCAGATGCTCAACATTCTCGAAGGCTACGATATCGCCGGCCTCGGCTTCGGCTCCGCGGAGACGATCCATTATCTCGCCGAAGTGCTGAAGATCGCCTTCGCCGATCGCGCCGCGGCAAGCGGCGATCCGGATTTCATCAACGTGCCGGTGGAGCGGCTGACCTCGAAGGCCTATGCCGACGAGCGCCGCCGCGCGATCGATTCCGACCCGCGCGCAGAAATGGGGCGCCGGCGTCGCGCAGCTCGAAGGCGCCCACACCACGCACATGACGGCGGCGGATGCGTTCGGCAACGTGGTCGCGACCACGCAGACCATCAACAATCTGTTCGGCGCCAAAATCCTGATCCCCGGCCTCGGCACCGTGCCGAACAATTACATGAACCTGTACGATCCGCGGCCCGGCCATGCGCTGTCGCTGGCGCCGGGCAAGCGCGTCACCACCTCGATGTCGCCGATGATGGCGCTGCGCGACGGCAAGCTCGTTTACGCGCTCGGCCTGCCCGGCGGAAAGAGGATCTTTCCGAGCGCGATGCAGGCGCTGGTCAATCTGATCGACCACGGCATGAGCCTGCAGGAAGCGGTCGAGGCGCCGCGGGTCTGGACCGAGGGCAATGCGCTCGAAGTCGAACTGGCGGTGCCGGAAAGCGTGCGCGCCAAACTCACCGCGATGGGCCACAAGGTGCAGGCGGTGCCGACGGTCGCCGGCGGCATGAACGCGATCCAGTTTCACGACGACGGCCGGATGTCGGGCGCGGCCTGCTGGCGCGCCGACGGCACGCCGGTCGGCATCGCCGGCGGGCTCGCGCGTGCGGGCGTGCGGTTCGGTCTGGCGTAACGAAGGTCGAGCATTGCAGTCGAGTCATTCCACTATCGGCGTCGTAGCTCCGTACTTATCGGCGAGGAATTGCGTACTTAGTACGGTCCGCGTCTTTCGCCATTCTTCATGGTTAACGCCCAGCCTGATGTGCTGCCGGTAGCGGTCCGCCTGCATTGGAGGGGCTTCGCCATGGCATTTCTGCATTTGAACATTCGCGGGCGTTTGATTCTCGGCTTTGGCGTGCTCTGCGCGCTGCTGGCCTGCGTGGTCGGCGTCACCATCGTCAAGGTCGACGCGGTCAACGAATCCACCGACCGGACGGTCAACCTTCGCGTTCCGACGGCGATGACCGCCAGCGACGTGGTGGCGGGGGTTTACGCCTCGCTTGCCTCGCTGCGCGGCTGGTTGATCACCGGCAACGACGCATTCAAGACCGAACGCGCGACGCTCTGGAAGGACATCCAGCGCGCACGGCTCCGCGATGGATGGCCTCTCAGGCCATTGGACCGTCGAGCAAAACAAGGCGGACTGGAGGCAAGCCAAGCCGCTGCTCGACGAATTGCGCAGCGCGCAGGACAAGGCCGAAGCGATTGCTCACACCATCGACGAGCAGCCTGCGGCCAAGATGCTTGCCACCGAGGCTGCGCCGCTGGCGAAGCTCATGCTGCAAAAGGCGACGGCGATCATCGACGAGGAAGGCGGCATTGCCTCGACCGATGCGCGCAAGAGCCTGTTGATCGGCTTTGCCGACATGCGCGGCAGCACGGCGATGGCGATCGGTGCGATCCGCGCTTATCTGCTTGACCGCGGACGTGACTTTCAAGAAGGAGTTCGAGGAACTCTGGGCGCTCAATCAGAAAAAGTTCGATGCGCTGTCGAAGCGACGCTCGGAGATGACGGGCGATCAGCAGAAGGCCTTCGACGCGCTGGTCGATGCGCGAGCCAAATTCTCGCCGTTGCCGCAGAAGATGTTCGAGATCCGTGCCTCGGACCGCTGGAACATGGCGCAATGGTTCCTGACCAACGAAGCGGCACCCCGTGCCAACAAGCTGCTCGATATCTTCGCAGGCTCGTAAGACGGCGCCGGATCGCGTTCGGGCGGCATGGTTTCGCGGCAGCAGGACAGAATCTGAAGCAGGACGGTGCCGCGATGCTGGCCGAAACCGGTTTCCTGATGACGCTGCTCTGGGTGCTGCTGGGTGTCGGCATCGGCGTCGCGGCGACCGTCGTGTATCTGACCAACCGTTCGATCGTGCCGCCGATTCTCAAGATGGTTGGCGCCATGGGACAAGCTCGCCGGTGGCGATCATTCCGTCGCTATACCCGCAACCGACAAGAAGGACGAAATCGGCCTGATGGCGCGGGCGGTTTTGATCTTCAAGGAAAACATGATCAAGGCCAAGGAACTTGCCGAGAAGGAGGCCGAGGCCATCAGCGCGCGTGTGGCGCGGGCGGCACGGGTGAACGAACTGACCGAGACGTTCGATGCCGACATCTCGACGGTGCTGCGGTCGGTGGCGTCAGCCTCGACCGAACTGCAGGCGACGGCGTCGTCGATGACGGCGACCGCCGAGGAGACCAGCAACCAGGCAACCGCGGTTGCCGCCGCGACCGAAGAGGCCTCAACCAACGTGCAGACGGTTGCGGCCGCGTCGGAGGAACTGGCCAGCTCCGTCACCGAGATCAGCCGTCAGGTGGCGCAATCGGCCACGATCGCGCAGGAAGGCCGTGGACGAAGCCGATCGGACCAATGCGACGGTCCAGGGCCTGTTCAAGGACGCCGCCAGCATCGGCGACGTCGTCAAGCTGATCAGCGAAATCGCCAGCCAGACCAACCTGCTCGCGCTCAACGCCACGATCGAAGCGGCGCGCGCCGGCGAGGCGGGCCGCGGCTTTGCCGTGGTGGCGTCCGAGGTCAAGAGTCTGGCCGAACAGACCGCCAAGGCAACCGACCAGATCAGCGCCCAGGTTTCGTCGATCCAGGCGTCTTCCAGCGAAGCCGTCAGCGCCATCAAGGGCATCTCCGCGACGATCAATGAAATGAGCGAGATTGCCTCCGCGATTGCAGGCGCTGTGGAAGAGCAGGGCTCGGCGACCCAGGAGATCGCCCGCAACGTGCAGCAGGCGGCGCTCGGCACCGGCGAAATCTCGTCGAACGTGTCAGGCGTTCAGCAGGCCGCCGGCGACACTGGCGCTGCCGCCCATCAGGTGCTGCAGGCTTCCAGCGAGTTGTCGAGGCAGTCCGAGACGATGCGAAATCACGTCGAGACGTTCCTCAGCAACATCAAGGCGGCGTAACATTCTCGTGCCCCGGACGCGGAGCAGCGCGACAGCGGTGCGCTGCTGAGCCGGGGCCCATCTTGGTAACGAAGCAGGGTCCCGGTTCTGCGGAGCAGCGTTGCACGCTGCACCGCGTCCGGGACACGAGACCTACTACTTCCTTACGCAGATCACGCGCACCACGGCTGCCTTTGCATCCGACGATCCACCGGTCCCATTGACGCCATTGGCTTTGAGAAAGTCGCGGACGCTGTCTGCGGTCACCAGCACCGCCTGCGCGCCGGGCGCGGCATTCGCGGGTCCTGCGACCAGCACCGGTTTCAACAGCGCGATACCGGCGAATTTGCCGTCGCCGTCGAGGGCGGCAGCACCCGAGAAACCGAGCGCCGGAGGCGGTGACAATGCAACATCGCTGTTGCCGCCAAGTTGCGCGACCGAAGCCTTGACGCTGCTCACGGCTGCAGCCCCGCCCTGGCTCTGCGGATCGGCAATGCCGGTGAGGTCGAGCGCCGTCTTCGACGCCGCATTGGCGAGGTTGAGCGGCTTCAACCCGCGCGCGCCATAGATGCGCAGCAGCGCGAGATCATGCTCCTTGTCTTCGGCGACGCGGTCGGCATTGCCAAAACCCGGGATTGCCACCGCAATGCAGCCATCGGTGATCTGGCGGTCGGTGACGATCGCGCCGTCCTCGCTGACGACGAGGCCGGTGCCGTACTCCACGGTCTTGCGCGGCGGGGGCCCTGCGGCCAGCGCGCCCGATGGAAATGCGTTGAACGCGCTCGACATCGCGATCACCACCGGCTCGACGGTATTTTCGGTGGCCTGATCGTAGAGGATGGTGAGGATGCGGACCTCGTCGCCCTTGAAGGTGCCGCGCAGGTAGAATTTCTTCAGGCCCTGCAGGCCGGACAGCACGAAGAAATCCGGCTTGACCACGGTGTAGTCGATGTTGCGCCCGGCTTCCTTCTTTTCCTTCTCGGCGAGTTTTGCGGTGGTGGGACCGGCTTCCTTGCGCCGCGCCAGTTGAATCTGGATCGTCCCGGTCGGCGAGGTCCATTTGGCGCCATTGGCGTCGCTGCTCTGCTGCGGCACCAGTTTGGAGGGAATGCCGAGCCGCACACCGGTGCCGGGATCGGTGACGATCTTCCAGCCGACATTTTCCTGCCTCTTCTTCGCCGTGTCGGCGAGGACGCCGCGCTCCTGCGGATTGAGCACGCCGGTTGGCTTGCCGCCGCGGGCCTTCTGGAATTCCTTGATCGCATTGACCATGCGCTCGCTGACGTCGCCGGTGATCGCGCCATTGTACTGGCCGACCCAGGCAAGGTCGGATTGCAGCGCCAGCCGCTCGGCCTGCGCCATCGCGTTGACGGTCTCCTCCGGCTTCTGCATGGGGGGACGGATCGGGATCGTCGTGACCGTTTTTGGCTTGTCGCCCGCCAGGGGTTGGCGGCGTGGTCAGCTGCGCCTGCGCGGACGAGCCGAGGGCGGCAAGAGCGCAGGTCGCACCATCAATGTTGCCGAAAGCACCGATCTCATGACAAATCCCAGACGGATATGGGAGGGAATAGTGGAGCGATCATTGACCTCAGGGCAATTAAGCACATCTGCTTGGTCGGCAACAACTGCGCCCCGGTTCACGGAACTCACCCTCATCCCCGGACGAGCGCTTTGCGCTCGCCGAGGAGGCCGCGAAGCGGCCGTCTCGAAGGATGGGCATACGGGCCTCATGGTTCGAGACGCGCTTCGCGCTCCTCACCATGAGGGTTTGACAGGCGTGATGTGGAAGGATTGACACGACAATGCTGACCGCCGACGAACTCGAACGTTACGCCCGCCATATCGTGTTGCGCGACGTCGGCGGGCCCGGCCAGACCGCCCTGAAGGAGGCATCCGTGCTGGTGATCGGCGCCGGTGGTCTCGGCGCGCCGGTGCTGATGTATCTCGCCGCCGCCGGTATCGGCACGCTCGGCGTGGTCGATGACGATATCGTCTCGCTGTCCAATTTGCAGCGCCAGATCATCCACACCACGCCCGATATCGGCCGGCGCAAGGTCGACAGCGCCGCCGAGCAGATCCACGCGCTCAATCCCCATGTCGGCTTCGAGGCCCATGCGGTGCGCCTCAATGCCGGCAACGTCATGTCGCTGATCGGCGGCTACGATCTGGTGCTCGACGGCTCCGACAATTTCGAGACCCGCTATCTGGTTTCCGACGCCTGCTTCCTCGCCGCAAAACCGCTGGTCACGGCCGCTTTGGGCCAGTTCGACGGCACGCTGACCACGATCCGCGCGCATGAGCGCGGCGCCGACGGCCAGTTTTATCCAACCTATCGCTGCCTGTTTCCCGAGGCGCCGCCGCCGGGCACGGTGCCGGCCTGCGCCGAGGCCGGCGTGATGGGCGCGCTCGCGGGCATGCTGGGCTCGATGATGGCGCTGGAAGCGATCCGTGAAATCATCGGTTTTGGCGACAGCCTGGTCGGACGCCTGGTGATGGTCGATGCCCGCGCGATGCGGTTCGAGACCCTGCGCTATGTCCGCGATCCGGCCAACCCGCTCAATGGCGACACGCCGACGATTGTGGATTTGAGCGGGCATTGAGATCGTTGGTGCGGCTCCCCCACCGCTGTCGTCCTCCGCGAAAGCGGGGGACCAGTACGCCGCGGCTTTTCCACGTCATTGCGAGCGCAGCGAAGCAATCCATTATTTCTTTTTGCGGCGCTATGGATTGCTTCGCTGCGCTCGCAATGACGGGGGTGGAGCGCGTCAGTCGCTATCGGCGATCTGCTTCTCATAGTCCGACGCGTTCGATTTATCGGTCATGACCTGCGGGCAGCGGAAGCAGGCCTCTCTGCCTTCCTGACGAAACCAGCGGCACGTCGACCGGATCTGGCAGGCGGGCAGCGCGTTGACCACCGGCGGAACGCCTTCGACGATCCGTTGCGCCAGACTGCACGCGTTACCCTTGAAATGCTTGCACAGGTTCGAGCAGGGTGCCGCGATGCGGAAGATCTGCGTCGGCTTGGCTTCTCCCGAAAGGGCCAGCAGCTCTTCGGAAACCGGCAAGGCCTCGGTGAGATAGCCGACCCGGTGGGCTTCCGGCGTACCCGTCATCACGCCAAAAATTCGCGCGCCTTCCGTGGTTGGCTGAGCGCTTGGGCAGTCGATCTGCTTCTTTGATTCGTTGGACATGAAGCCCTCTATTTCGCTGCTGGTGGCGGGTGAAAAGCCTCACCCCTGGGAACGAAAAGGCCGCCGGGACGGCGTTCGACACGCCATGTGCCGAACGCCATCTCGTTTCGTGATCGATTCCGAGTTACGAAATCTTGAGCTGCTTCAGCAGCTCCGCGGTCGGCATATGGGCGCCAAACCTGGTCGGGTCTTCGCTGCCTTGGGCCTTTACTTGCTTTGCGACACCGGCTGCGACGGTTTCGAGTTGCGCCGGCGTAAGCTGGACCGGTGCTTCGAGCTTTTCGAGGTCCGATGGTTGAGATTTCTTCTTCATCTGTCCTTCTCCTGTGGCGAGACGAAGGGGCCATCCGCTTCGACTGCGGCAGGATGCTAGGGACGGATGGGGTGCGTTACCGTGATTTCGCTCACAGAGAATCCGCGCATGGCGGATGGCCGAAGTGGCCGGCTCACGGCCTCACAGCAGCTTTGCCAGCACCGCAACCAGCTCGGCCTGCCGATGCACGCCGGTCTTGGCAAAAATGCTCTTGAGCTGGCTTCGCGCAGTTTCCTTGGCGATGCCGAATTGATCGGCGACCGTTTCCAGCGAGTTGCCGAACGCCAGTTGGGCCGCAAGCCTGGCTTCCGCTTCGGTCAGGCGAAACACCGAGCGCAGGCTCATTTCAGGCGTTCGGGATCTGTTTCGGGATCGATCAGAATGACCATGGCCTGGCAATCGGCCAGCGCATTGGCGGTCGAACTCGAAAGCCTCGCCGGATACGCCAGCAGCGGCCGGCGTGACGCGCGCGGCAACGCGACCGGCGCGGAAAGCCCGCCGTTCGGGCGCCACAACAGGCTGCGAATGGCGCGGTTCAAGGCCGTCGTCGCCCGGGCATCTCTTGCGGTCAGCTGGCCCTTTACGATCTGGATGTCGTCGACCAAAAGGCGTTCAGCGGATTGATTGGCCTTGAACACAAGGCCGAGGCGGTTGAGCAGGACCACCGCCGTGCCGCTCATTTCAAACGCTTCCAGCGCGCCTGACGCGGCCGAGGCGCTCAGCGCGCGGGCGATCGCAGCCCCCGTCGAAAGCTTAGCCGATATGCGCGCCAGCTCGTCCTTCTCGTCGGCGGAAAAAGGTCCCTGGTCGATGGTTCGCTGCAGCGCCACCGCCCACAGATCGTCCCCGCAGGCGATCTTGACGCCCGCGTACCATTGCAGCCGGTAAGGTGCGAGGAACTCCTGGTAGTAGGGATGCCTGGCGATCTCCTCGGCGCTATGGCCGTCGAAATCGTCGGCGACCCCGCGTTGCGTCAGCGCCGGAACGGTGCGCATCCGCTCATCCTGCGCGTGCCATCCGTCGCGGAAATAGGTTTCCATCACCTCGGAAACATTTTCGGTATAGGGAACGTTCGGAAGCGCGTCGCCGGAGAGAGGCAACATGACGGCGCCATAGCTCCCGGTGGCCGAGGCCATTGCCGTCAGCGCCTGGACCCACCGCGTCGGGTCAAGCGCCGCTTCGGCAAACTCCTGTTCGGCGGGGCCGAAATTCCAGGCCGGCAAGGGATGTCCCCGTACAACGCGCTCGAATCCGTAAGCTGCCCAGAAATAGCCGCAGGGGAACTCGAAGACAATGAACTACCTCACACTTGCGGGCCTCGCCGCGGCCGAAACGGATTAATATTTCGCAATGATTGCGGCCCCGCTGTCGCCACATCGTCATTGCGAGGAGCGTAAGCGACGAAGCAATCCATTCTTCGGCTAGGCGCGAGATGGATTGCTTCGCTTCGCTCGCAATGACGGTGGATCACGCCCGCTTCTTCTCGCTGTCCATATGGGCCAGTTGTGAATCGGGATAACGCGCGCCGGCCGCGGCACCGGGCGGAAATGCCGCGGCGAGTTTCGTCAGATGTGCCGGCGTCAATTTCACGCCGAGTGCGCCGAGCGCCTCCGTCAAGCGGTCGCGACGACGGGCGCCGACCAGCGGCACGATATCGCGGCCCTGCGCCGCTACCCAGGCGATCGCGACTTGCGCCACCGAGACGCCGAGATCGGCGGCTATGCCGCGCAGCGTTTCGACCAGCGCCAGATTGGTATCGAGATTGGCGCCCTGGAAGCGCGGGCTGATCTGCCGGAAATCCTTCTCCGCGGATTTGTCTTTCGACCAGTGCCCGCTGATCAGGCCGCGCGACAGCACGCCATAAGCGGTGACGCCGATGCCGAGCTCGCGGCAGGTCGGAAGAATATCCGCTTCGATGCCGCGGGAGATCAGCGAATATTCGATCTGAAGGTCGGCGATCGGATGCACGGCGTGGGCACGGCGAATGGTGTCGGAGCCGACCTCGGAGAGACCGATATGCCTGACATGGCCGGCCTTGATCATGTCGGCGATGGCGCCGATGGTCTCCTCGATCGGCACGTCGGGATCGAGACGCGCCGGCCGGTAGATGTCGATGTGATCGACACGCAGCCGCTGTAGTGTGTAGGCCAGGAAATTCTTCACCGCCGCCGGGCGGCTGTCATAGCCGGACCAGTTGCGTTCGGGATCGCGCAGCGCGCCGAATTTGACACTGATCTGCACATTGTCACGGCAGCGCGCCGCGAGCGCGTCGCCGATCAGCATCTCGTTGTGGCCCATGCCGTAGAAGTCGCCGGTGTCGAGCAGGGTGATTCCTGCTTCCAGCGCGGCATGAATGGTTGCGATGCTCTCGCTGCGGTCGGCGGGGCCGTAAAAATCCGACATGCCCATGCAGCCGAGGCCAAGGGCGGAGACGGTGGGGCCTGACGAGCCGAGTTTGCGATGTTCCATGGTGGTTCTCCTCGAGTTGGCGGCGGGTGGTTCCTGCGCCGTTGTGACGAGGCTGATATGGCCTATTCCGATTACGCCGATAAGCTGGACAATCCTAGATAGCTTGTTCACTATATCGAACAATGCAGGATTTCGACCTCAGGGATATCGACGCCTTCGTCGCCGTGGCGCGCACCAGAAACTTCCGGCGCGCCGCGCTGGAGCAGCGCGTCTCGGTCTCCAGTCTCAGCCAGCGGCTGCGCGACATGGAAGAGCGGCTCGGCGTCCGCCTGATGAACCGCACCACCCGTAGCGTCGCGCTGACGGAGGCCGGCGAACTGCTGCTGGCCCGGGTGGGTCCGGCGATGTCGGAAGTTGTCACGGCCCTCGACCAGGTGCGCGGCCTGCGCGGCGTGGCCTCGGGCCGCCTGCGCATCAATGCGCCGCCGCCGGCGATCGACCTCGTGATCGCGCCGATGGTAGCGCCCTTCCTGAAGGCCTATCCGCAAGTGGATCTCGATATCGTCGGCGAGAGTTCGTTCGTCGATATCGTCGCCGAAGGTTTTGATGCCGGCGTGCGCTACGGCGAACATCTCGCGCAGGACATGATCGCGGTCTCGCTCGGATCACCCCAGCGTTACGCGGTGGTGGCGTCGAAAGAATATGTCGCGCAGCACGGAAGGCCGGCATATCCAAAGGACCTGCTGGATCATGCCTGCATCCGCACCCGCTTCGGCAGCGGCGCGATGCTGGATTGGGAGTTCGAAAAGTTAGGGCGTGTCGTAAAAATTTCGCCGCCGGCAAAGCTGATCGCGACCTATCTCGGTCTTGCGCTGCGCGCCGTTCACGACGGTGTTGGCTTCTGGCTGACGTTCGAGGGCTACGTGCGCTACGGCATCAAGTCGGGTGCACTGGTCAGCGTGCTCGACGACTGGTGCCCGCCGTTTCCCGGACCGTTTTTGTATTACCCGAGCCGCAGGCAACCACCGCCGGCGCTTGCGGCGTTCGTGAGTTTTGTGGCGGAATGGAAGAAGCGGGAAAGAAGGAAGGGTAAGACGGTTTAGACGTCGTCCAGGCGTTCGCCGTGACCCATAACCACAGGGCGTCGTGAGTTAAGGAAGTCGTCGGCCACCCGCCTCTAATCAGAACGGCCGCGGCGTATGGGTCCCGGCGTTCGCCGGGACGACGATAGAGAACCTCACAGCATGCTGGGCAGCACGCGATCCGGCGGCTTGTGGTTGTCGAGGAAGGTGCGGATGTTGATGATCACCTTCTCGCCCATCTCGACGCGGCCTTCGATCGTGGCCGAGCCCATATGCGGCAGCAGCGTGACCTTGCCGGCCTTGGCGAGGCGTACCAGTTTTGGATTGACCGCAGGCTCGTGCTCGTAGACGTCGAGACCGGCGCCGCCGATGTCGCCGGCTTCGATCAGCTTGATCAGCGTGTCCTCGTCGATCACCTCGCCGCGCGCGGTGTTGACGATATAGGCTTCTTTCCGGATCAGCTTCAGCCGCCGCGCCGAGAGCAGATGGAACGTCGCCGGCGTATGCGGACAGTTCACCGAGATGATGTCCATCCGCGCCAGCATCTGGTCGAGGCTCTCCCAATAGGTCGCGCCCAATTCCTCGGCGATCACAGGCGCCACCGGGCGGCGGTTGTGATAGTGGATCTGCAGGCCGAAGGCGCGCGCCCGTCGTGCCACGGCCTGGCCGATCCGGCCCATGCCGATAATGCCGAGACGTTTTCCCCCGATGCGGTGACCGAGCATCCAGGTCGGCGACCAGCCCGGCCAGTGCTTGCCGTCGGTCAGGATCGAGGCGCCCTCGATCAACCGCCGCGGCACCGCCAGAATCAGCGCCATGGTCATGTCGGCGGTGTCTTCGGTCAAAACCTTCGGCGTGTTGGTCACGGTGATGCCGCGCGCATGCGCTGCCGTGACGTCGATATTGTCGACGCCGTTGCCGAAATTGGCGATCATCCGCAGCTTGCAGTCGGGGGCCTTGAGAATCTCTTCGTTGACGATGTCGGTGACCGTCGGCACCAGCACGTCGGCGGTGCGGACGGCTTCGGCGATCTGTTCCGGCGTCATCGGGGTGTCGTCGAGGTTCAACCTGGCGTCGAACAGCTCGCGCATCCGGGTCTCGATCGAGTTCCGGGAGCTTGCGGGTAACGACGACGAGAGGTTTTTTCTTAACCGACATGTCCTGCTCTCATGAGGCTTTGGCTCGCGAATGCTTCGCCGTTCAGACCTCATTAACCCGGTTGTTCGACACTGCGATGGCCGCGCGGTCCGAATGATTACCTGGCTGTTTCCTTGGTTTTCTGGGTTCCCCGATACTTGCCTCGGTTGACCCAAGGAAAGTCCGGGCGTTCTGGTTTTTGAAGCGTTCCGTCCTCTCTAGCAGAAGGCCGGGCCAAGACAAGAACCCCCAAACCTCTGGGGAATCACGAGCCGGGGACGACCGCAGCGGGCACAGGCGCGTGGGCTTTCGGGCGTTAGTAGTCGGTTTCAACCCGAAGAATTCGGGTTGGGGGATTCGCGGCAGGAGACGAGTTGATGGCGTTGGGGCGTTTTTGTTCGATGGCGGTTCTGGCAGGGTGCTGGCTTGCGGCTTCCGTCAGCACAGGATTTTCGGCCAAGGATTCAGGCTCCACCACCAGCGGCCTGCCGGTGCCGCGTTATGTCAGCCTCAAATCCGATCATGTGAATGTCCGGGCCGGTCCGACCAAGGACAATGACGTCGCCTGGGTCTACACCCGCACCGGCCTGCCGGTTGAAATCACCGCCGAATTCGAGAACTGGCGCCGGGTGCGCGATTCCGAGGGCGCCGAAGGCTGGGTCTATCATTCGCTGCTGTCGGGCCGCCGCACCGCCGTCGTTACCATGAAGAGCAAGGACGAACTCGCGCCGATCTACGATCGCGCCGATCCTTCGAGCGCGGTTGCCGCCCGGCTCCAGGCCGGCGTCGTCGCCACCGTCAAGAAATGCGCCGCCGGCTGGTGCCGCGTCATCGGCAACGGTTTTGACGGCTGGATCGAACAGCAGCGGCTGTGGGGCGTTTACGCCGATGAGAAGGTGGAGTGAGTGAGTTAGGCTAACTCTCTCCGTCGTCCCTGCGAACGCAGGGACCTATACCGCGTGATGCCTCAATAAGGCACGCTGGTAGAAGGCCTTCGCTCAACAACAAATATTTGTGGTTGTGGGCCCCTGCGTTCGCAGGGGCAGACGATCTAGCGCTTCTTGCGCAGCCGCACGACCATGTCGACGCGGGCGATCTCGTAGCCATCAGGCACTTCCGGCATCCGCGACAGCACCAGATGCGGATCGGGAATGTCGACCAGCTCGTGGTTGTTCTCGAGATAGAAGTGATGATGCGCGGTCACATTGGTGTCGAAATAGGTCTTGGTGCCGTCGACGCTGACCTGGCGCAACAAACCCGCGTCGGTGAGCTGGTTCAGGGTGTTGTAGACGGTGGCGAGCGACACCGGGACCTTGGCGAGCGTCGCTTCCTCGTAGAGCATTTCAGCGGTCAGATGCCGCGCGCCCTTGCCGAACAACAGCCAGCCCAGCGCCATGCGCTGCCGGGTCGGCCGCAGGCCAGCCGCTTGCAGCATTTCGTTGACGTCGTGCCAGGGACAGCCGGTCAACGCCGGCTGATGTCCGGCGGCACGGGCGGCCGGATCAACGGCGTCGTCATTCACAGTCGAAACCTGGTCGTTTATTTCCACTTCGGGCACCGCACTCAAAACTTGGGCAATATTCTTGCCCAAATATAAGCGGAAATCGATTAGATGCAAGTTTTTCGCAACTAGAACGGTCCCAAGGTTAAGGAGAAACCCCGCAGGAAACCTCGGCGGAAGAGGAGATTTATCCCTTTCCGGTGCTTTGCCGGCCGCCAAGGCCTATGTTATTGAGCGCGCGGACCACATATGCGTATTCGGCAGGGACAATTGTCGATAGCACCCTAAGCAGCGCCAAATTGCGGGAAACAGGTATTCTCCCGAAGGGAAACAGGTCCGGTTCGCGAAAAGCGCTTGATCGGGACATTTGAGAGAGGCTGACACGATGCTGGATCGCCGCGGCGGTTACGAATACGAGGATCTGCTGGCGTGCGGCCGAGGCGAGCTGTTCGGCCCGGGCAATGCGCAATTGCCGTTGCCGCCGATGCTGATGTTCGACCGCATCAGCGCGATTTCCGAGACCGGCGGGGAATATGGCAAGGGCCTGATCCGCGCCGAGCTCGATGTGAAGCCGGACCTCTGGTTTTTCGGCTGCCATTTCAAGAACGATCCGGTCATGCCGGGCTGCCTCGGCTTGGACGCGATGTGGCAGATGGTCGGCTTCTATCTCGGCTGGGTCGGTGGCGAGGGCCGCGGCCGGGCGCTGGGTCTCGGCGAATTGAAGTTCTCCGGCCAGGTGCTGCCGCACGTGCGCAAGGTTGTGTACAACATCGACATCAAACGCGTGATGCGTTCAAAGCTGGTGCTCGGCATTGCCGACGGCTGGCTTTCCATGGATGGCGAGATTATCTATCGCGCAAAGGACCTGAAGGTCGGGCTGTTCAAGCAGGGCACCGCGCCGGCGTGAGCAACGCGATTCGATACCAGCAGAGCATCTGCGAACATAACGTCACACACGGACACAACGACAGGGCGAGGCGATCATGAGGCGGGTTGTCATCACGGGGATGGGTATCGTCTCGTCCATCGGAAACAACACCCAGGAAGTGCTTGCGAGCCTTCATGAGGCGAAAAGCGGAATCACGCGCGCGGAAAAATACGCCGAGATGGGCTTCCGCTCGCAGGTGCAGGGCGCGCCGACGCTCAATCCGGCCGATGTGATCGACCGCCGCGCGATGCGTTTCCTCGGCGAAGGTGCGGCGTGGAATCATATCGCGATGGAGCAGGCGATCCAGGATTCCGGGCTCGAGCCGACGGAAGTGTCCAACGTTCGCACCGGCATCATCATGGGCTCCGGCGGACCGTCCGCGCGCACCATCGTGGAAGCCGCCGACATCACGCGGACCAAGGGACCGAAGCGCGTCGGTCCGTTCGCGGTGCCGAAGGCGATGTCGTCGACCGCCTCAGCCACGCTGGCGACCTGGTTCAAGATCAAGGGCGTCAATTATTCGATCTCCTCGGCCTGCGCGACGTCAAATCATTGCATCGGCAATGCCTATGAGACGATCCAGATCGGCAAGCAGGACGTCATCTTCGCCGGCGGCTGCGAAGAACTCGACTGGTCGCTGTCGGTCTTGTTCGACGCCATGGGCGCGATGTCCTCGAAATACAACGCAACCCCGGCCACCGCGTCCCGCCCCTACGACATCAGCCGCGATGGTTTTGTCATTGCCGGCGGCGCCGGTGTGGTGGTGCTGGAAGAGCT
Source organism: uncultured Alphaproteobacteria bacterium (assembly GCA_963802535.1). GTDB lineage: Bacteria > Pseudomonadota > Alphaproteobacteria > Rhizobiales > Xanthobacteraceae > Bradyrhizobium. Next base: position 518,047 of record CAWDJI010000011.1, read on the forward strand.
CGAACACGCCAAGGCGCGCGGCGCGCGGATCTATGGCGAAGTGGTCGGCTATGGCGCGACCTCGGATGGTTACGACATGGTCGCACCGTCGGGCGAAGGCGCCGAGCGCTGCATGCGCATGGCGATGGAAACCGTGAAGACGCCGATCGACTACATCAACCCGCACGCGACCTCGACGCCGGCCGGCGATCCGCCGGAGATCGAGGCGATCCGGAAAGTGTTCGGAACCGGCGAAAAGTGCCCGCCGATCTCGGCGACGAAAGCGCTGACCGGCCATTCGCTCGGCGCCACCGGCGTGCAGGAGGCGATCTATTCGCTGCTGATGATGAACAACGGTTTTGTCTGCGAGAGCGCCAACATCACCGAGCTCGATCCTGTGTTCGCCGACATGCCGATCGTGCGCAAGCGCATCGACAACGCCAGGCTCGGCACCGTGCTGTCGAACTCGTTCGGCTTCGGCGGCACCAACGCCACGCTGGTGTTCAAGCGCCTGGATGCGTGATTGTGATTGGTAGGGTGGGCAAAGCGCAAGCGTGCCCACCATTCAAGAGCACGATCCGTCGATAGATGGTGGGCACGGCGCGAAGGCGCGCCTCTGCCCACCCTACGATCTACGCTTACCCCGCCGCGATCTTTTCCGCGCGCTGGAACGCTGGGCGCGCCACGCAGCGGTCGATATAGGCGTCGAATGACGGTCGTGGCGGCACCATCTTGAACGCCCGCACCGCAAAGTTCAGCCCCGAGCCGATCGCGACATCGGCGGCCGAAAAATTCTTGCCGAGAATCCACGGGCCTTTTTCCAGCGCGTTGTCGAGCACGTCGAGCACGCGCTCCGAATCGCCCCAGCCGGCGGCCACCGGATTCATTTCCATCTTGGTGGCGATCTGCACGATCGCAGGCTCGATGCATGCGGGCAGGAAAAACAGCCAGTACAAATATTTTGCGCGCAGCGGATCGCCGAGCGGCGGCGCCAGTTTCGCTTCGGGGTAACGCTCGGCGACGTAGGCGCAGATCGCGGCCGATTCCGCCAGCGTCGCCTCGCCGTCCTTCAGCGCCGGCACCTTGCCCATCGGGTTGATCGCCAGATACTCGACGCGCTTCTGGGCGCCGGTGGTGATGTCGGTCAGCACCCGCTCGTAAGGTTGCCCGGTCTCTTCCATCAGCCACAGCGCGGAGAACGAGCGCGAACGCGGCGACCAGTAAAGCTGCATCATCGTGTGGTTCCTTCCTTCTTCCAGCGGTAACATTTCATCGTATGCCCGGTGACGGCGAGATGTCTTCGTTCTCGAACACGAAACCTTCGCGCTCGTACCAGCGCCAGGCCTTTTCGTTTTCGCGTACACAACGCAACCACATTTCGTCCGGCAAATGCTGGCGCGCAAAGGCAAGCAGCATCCGCCCGATGCTCTTGCCGTGGTATTCGGGCGCGACGAATAATTGATCGAGATGCTTGTTGGCCAAATGGAACGCCAGCATTGCGGCAATCCGGCCGTCATCGTCGGCGACATAGAGGCTCCAGCCGTTCGCGACTTCCGCCGGTACGCGCGCCCGCAACTGTGTCAGCAGTTCCTCGCTCGCCGTACCAAACCCGGTCGAAACCCAGCTCTCCATCCAGACGCGCGCGACCTCGTCATATTCGTCGGATCGGGCGGGGCGGATGGAAGGCATCGTCATCGAACGGTTCTCGCTGTTGGCGAAACATCACACAAACAAAGAGGGCGGCCGCAAGGCCGCCCTCTTCTATCACGATCCCTGAGGGATCAGGCGCCGAGGCGGTCGGCGTTCATCACCTTGGTCCATGCCGCCACGAAATCGCCGACGAACTTCGCCTTCGAATCCGAGCAGGCATAGACTTCGGCAAGCGCCCGCAGCTGCGAGTGCGAGCCGAAGATCAGGTCGACGCGGGTGCCGGTCCATTTGACGGTGTTGGTCTTGCGGTCGCGGCCTTCGAACACGCCGTCGGTCGCGGTCGGCTTCCATTCCGTGCTCATGTCGAGCAGGTTGACGAAGAAATCGTTCGTCAGCGTCTCCGGCTTCTGGGTCAGCACGCCGTGCTTGGATGCTCCGGCATTGGCGTTGAGCACCCGCAGGCCGCCAACCAGAACGGTCATTTCCGGCGCCGTCAGCGTCAGCAATTGCGCCCGGTCTACCAGCATCTCCTCGGGGGACACCCGCTGCTTGCCGCGTAGATAGTTGCGGAAACCGTCGGCGACGGGCTCCAGCGGAGCAAAGGAGTGGGCGTCGGTCTGCGCCTGCGACGCATCCATGCGTCCCGGCTTGAACGGCACCTTGACGTCCTGACCGGCATCCTTGGCGGCCTTCTCGATTCCCGCAGAACCGCCGAGAACGATCAGGTCGGCCAGCGAAACCTTTTTGCCGCCGGCGTTGAACTCCTTCTGGATCGCTTCGAGTTTTCCCAGCACGGTTGCCAATTGGGCCGGCTGGTTCACTTCCCAATCCTTCTGCGGGCTCAGGCGAATGCGTCCGCCGTTGGCGCCGCCGCGCTTGTCAGAGCCGCGGAACGTCGAGGCGGAAGCCCAGGCGGCCGACACCAATTGCGAGACGGTCAGGCCGGAGGCGAGAATCTTCGCCTTCAGCGCCGCAATGTCCGCCTCGCCGATCAGGGGATGATCGACTGCCGGAATCGGATCCTGCCACAGCAGTTCCTCTTTCGGCACTTCCGGCCCGAGATAGAGCGGACGTGGACCCATGTCGCGATGCGTCAGCTTGAACCAGGCGCGGGCAAACGCGTCGGCGAACTGATCCGGATGGTCGTGGAAGCGCTTCGAGATCTTTCCGTACTCAGGATCCATCCGCAGCGCGAGGTCGGTGGTCAGCATCGACGGCGAGTGACGCTTCGACTTGTCATGCGCGTCCGGCACCGTGCCCGCACCTGCGCCACCTTTCGGCGTCCACTGATTGGCGCCGGCGGGGCTCTTGGTCAGTTCCCATTCGTAGCCGAACAAATTGTCGAAGAAGTTGTTGCTCCACTTCGTCGGCGTCGTGGTCCAGGTCACTTCGATGCCGCTGGTGATCGCGTCACCGGCTTTGCCTGAGGCGTACTTGCTGGCCCAGCCAAAACCCTGCTGCTCGATGCTGCCGCCTTCCGGCTCCGGGCCTACCAGCGTCGCATCGCCGGCGCCGTGGGTCTTGCCGAACGTATGACCGCCGGCAATCAGCGCCACCGTCTCTTCGTCATTCATCGCCATGCGCGCAAACGTCTCGCGGATGTCGCGGGCCGACGCCAGCGGATCCGGCTTGCCGTTCGGGCCTTCCGGGTTGACATAGATCAGGCCCATCTGCACGGCGCCGAGCGGGTTCTGCAGGTCGCGATCGCCGCTGTAGCGTTGGTCGTCCAGCCACTTGCCTTCGGGACCCCAGTAGATGTCGTCCTCGGGCTCCCAGACGTCGGCGCGGCCGCCGCCAAAGCCGAAGGTCTTGAAGCCCATCGATTCCAGCGCGACATTGCCGGTGAGGATCATCAGATCGGCCCACGAGATCTTGTTGCCGTATTTCTGCTTGATCGGCCACAGCAACCGGCGCGCCTTGTCGAGGTTGGCGTTATCGGGCCAGGAGTTGAGCGGCGCGAAGCGCTGCTGACCGGCGCCGCCGCCACCGCGACCGTCGGCGATGCGGTAGGTGCCGGCGCTGTGCCACGCCATGCGGATGAACAGCGGTCCGTAATGGCCGAAATCCGCCGGCCACCATTCCTGCGAATCCGTCATCAGCGCGGTGAGGTCCTTCTTCAGGGCCGCAAGGTCGAGCTTCCTGAACTCCTCGGCATAATTGAATGCCGTGCCCATCGGGTTCGACAGAGAAGAGTTCTGGTGCAGAACGCTGAGGTTCAGCTGGTTCGGCCACCAGTCGCGGTTGGTGTGCATGAACGGGCATTTGCCCGCGTCGGTCTTTGCGTCCATGTTTTTCTCCGATCGTACGCTGTTGTTTTCTTGGTTGTTCTGTATCGAACTATTGTGACTTCTGGACCCAGCCTTTGGCTTGCATGGTCATGCCCAAAAGGCGCTTGTGGCAGGGCGCATTTGACCGAGGGGAGACCCGCAGGACGCGTCGGCAACAACCACGCCGGGTGCGGATCCGCAGGTTTCTCGCTGCCTCTCGTCAAATTCGCTGGAGCCTCACCTTGGAAGATATCTAACATCAGGTCCAGTCGAATTGTCTTGAGCTCTCGATCAGTTTATCTGATGGGAGATGATCACGCTTCGACAGCTTCGTTATCTCTCCGCTCTGGCCCGGCACGGCCATTTCGGCCGCGCCGCCGAGGCCTGTTCGGTGACCCAGCCGGCGCTGTCGATGCAGATACGCGACCTCGAGCGCGAACTCGGGGTTGCCGTGGTCGAGCGGCGGCCAGGCGAGGTGATGCTGACCGATGTCGGGCGCGAAATCGCCCGCCGCGGTGAAGACGTCCTCACGGCCTCGCGCGACCTGGTCGATTTCGCCCGCCATCGCAGCGGACTCTTGCAGGGACGGCTGACGCTCGGCGTCATTCCCTCGCTCGCGCCCTATCTGCTGCCGCGGATTCTTCCCGTGCTGCAAACGCGATTTCCCGAGCTGCGGCTGGAATTGCGCGAGACCCAGACCAGGCCACTGATCGACGACATCAAGAGCGGCACCCTCGACGCCGCGCTGCTGGCGTTGCCGGTTGAGGAATCCGACATCGATTCGATCGCGCTGTTCGAGGATCTATTCCTGCTCGCGGTGCCCGCCGGCGATCCACGGCCTCCGACCGCGCGGATCGCAATTGGGGAAATCGATCAGAGCCGGCTGATCCTGCTCGAGGACGGTCACTGCCTGCGCGACCAGGCGCTGGCTTTGTGCGCCGGCGCGCGCGGCCGCAACACGACTGCGCCCGGCACCGGCTTCGGCGCCAGCAGCCTCGCCACCGTGATGCAAATGGTCGCGAGCGGCTACGGCGTTACGCTGATTCCGCAAATCGCCGCCGACGTCGAGCGGCGGGATGAACGGGTAAAATTCCTGCGCCTGAAAAATCCCGAACCCGGCCGCTCGATCGGCCTCGTGTTCCGCCGCACCTCGCCGCGCAAGGCGGACTTTGCGGCGCTGGGGGAAGTGGTGAAGGAGAGTGTGAGGTAGGCACTGAACCCACCACGTCATTGCGAGCGAAGCGAAGCAATCCATCGTGCCATAAAAAGAAAGATGGATTGCTTCGTCGCTTCGCTCCTCGCAATGACGGTTAGGACTTACACCCCCAGCATGCCAGCCTTCGCCGCCGCGTAGCGCTCGCCAACCACTTTCCAGTTCACCGTGTTCCACCACGCCTTCAGATAATCGGCGCGGCGGTTCTGGTAGTTGAGATAGTAAGCGTGCTCCCAGACGTCGTTGCCGAGCAGCGCGCGCTTGCCGTCCATGATCGGGTTGTCCTGGTTGGGACGGGTCTCGATCGCAAGCTTGCCGTCCTTGGTGACTGTCACGAACACCCAGCCCGAACCGAATACGCGGCCGCCGGCCGCATTGAAATCGGTCTGGAATTTTTCCGTGCCGCCGAGATCGCGGTCGATCGCGGCTTGCACTTCGCCGTCCGGCTTGCCGCCGTTGGGGCCCATGATCTGCCAGAACATGGTGTGGTTGGCGTGGCCGCCGAGATTATTGCGCACCCCGGTGCGGATCGCTTCGGGCACCGCGGCGAGATTGGCGAGCACGTCGATGACGGGCTTGTCGGCGATCTGCGGATTGTCCTTGGCGAAATTGTTGAGGTTGGTGACGTAGGCCTGATGATGCCGGTCGTGGTGGATTTCCATGGTTTTTGCGTCGATGTGGGGCTCCAGCGCCGCGCCCGGATAGGTGAGCGGCGGCAGCGTGAACGGACCGGCGGCCGGAGCTGCGGCTTGCGCGAAGGCGAAACGCGGCGCTGCCGCCAATACGGCAATGCCGGTGGCAGCACGCATCAGGTCGCGCCGGGACATGGATGACATCAGGGCTTCTCCGTTGAATGGAACGAGCGAGGGGATTTGTTCAAGGCGGGGCAAATCAGTAGTCGACAGCAGTTTGAAACAACACACAGCGGCGAAAATTCCCGCTGGACGCGTCGAGCAGCTACGGACCGGCGAAACCGCCGGGTTCAATGATGGTCAACCTGACGCAGCGACCGAGTAACACACGCCGATCATGCAAAAGTGATTTCACGCAGGGAAGCTTACGAAGGCGGGCCTCACGAAAAAGGGCGGCCTTTCGGCCGCCCTTCATTGTTCTTGCCGATCAGCGAAAATTACTCGCCGGCCGCTTCGCGCGGCGCCGAGCCTTCCGCTGCCTTCTGCTTGGCCTCGAGGTCCTCGCCGGTGGCCTGATCGACCACCTTCATCGACAGCCGCGTCTTGCCGCGATCGTCGAAGCCGAGCAGCTTGACCTTGACCTTGTCGCCTTCCTTGACGACGTCGGAGGTCTTCTGCACCCGCGCCGAAGCGAGCTGGCTGATATGGACGAGGCCGTCCTTGGCGCCGAAGAAGTTCACGAACGCGCCGAACTCCATCACCTTGACCACGGTGCCTTCGTAGATCTGGCCGATCTCCGGATCGGAGGCGATCGACTTGATCCACTTGATCGCGGCCTTCATCGCCTCGCCATCGTTGGAGGCGACCTTCACGGTGCCGTCGTCCTCGATGTTGACCTTGGCGCCGGTCTTCTCGACGATCTCGCGGATCACCTTGCCGCCGGTGCCGATCACTTCACGGATCTTGTCGGTGGCGATCTTGAACGTCTCGATGCGCGGCGCGTATTCGCCGAGCTCGGCGCGGGCGTTGGTCAGCGCCTTCGACATTTCGCCGAGGATGTGGATACGGCCATCCTTGGCCTGGCCGAGGGCGACCTTCATGATCTCCTCGGTGATGCCCTCGATCTTGATGTCCATCTGGAGCGAGGTGATGCCCTGGTCGGTGCCGGCCACCTTGAAGTCCATGTCGCCGAGATGATCCTCGTCGCCGAGAATGTCGGACAGGACTGCAAAGCGCGAACCTTCCAGGATCAGGCCCATCGCGATACCCGCGGTCGGCCGCTTCAGGGGAACGCCCGCATCCATCAGCGCCAGCGAGGCACCGCAGACCGACGCCATCGACGACGATCCGTTGGATTCGGTGATCTCGGAAACCACGCGCACCGTGTAGGGGAATTCATGGTGCGGCGGCAGGACCGGATGGATCGCGCGCCAGGCGAGCTTGCCGTGGCCGATCTCGCGGCGCTTGGTGCCGCCGAGGCGACCGGTTTCACCGACCGAGTAGGGAGGGAAGTTGTAGTGCAGCAGGAACTGTTCCTTGTAGGTCCCTGACAGCGAGTCGATGTACTGCTCGTCCTCGCCGGTGCCGAGCGTGGTCACGACCATCGCCTGGGTTTCACCGCGGGTGAACAGCGCCGAACCGTGGGCGCGGGGCAGCACGCCGACTTCGGCGACGATGTTGCGCACGGTCTTGGAATCGCGGCCGTCGATGCGCTTGCCGGTGTCGAGGATGTTCCAGCGAACGATCTTGGATTCGAGTTCCTTGAACACGCCGGCGATGCGCTGCTTGTCGTATTTCGGCTCCTGCCCTTCCGGGAAGTAGTGAGCCATCACCTTTTCCTTGGCCTTGCCGACCGCGGCGTAGCGGTCCTGCTTGACGGGAATGGCGTAAGCGGAGCGCAGCTCCTGCTCGATCAGGCCGAGCATTTCCTTCTCGAGGACGCTCTCGTCGACGACCTTGACTTCGCGCGGCTCTTTGGCGGCCTTCTCGGCCAGTTCGATGATCGCCTTGATCACCGGCTGGAAGTGGCGGTGGCCGAACATCACGGCGCCGAGCATGATGTCTTCGTTGAGTTCCTTGGCTTCCGATTCCACCATCAGCACGGCGTCGGCGGTGCCGGCGACGACGAGATCAAGCTGGGTCTCGACCATTTCGTCGAGCGTCGGGTTCAGGATGTACTCGTCGTTGCTGAAGCCGACGCGGGCTGCACCGATCGGGCCCTTGAACGGGGCGCCGGAGATCGTCAGCGCCGCAGAGGCCGCAACCAGCGCCAGGATGTCGGGATCGTTTTCCATGTCATGCGACAGCACGGTGACGATGACCTGGGTTTCATTGCGCCAGCCATCGACGAACAGCGGACGGATCGGACGGTCGATCAGGCGGGAGACCAGCGTCTCCTTTTCGGTCGGGCGACCTTCGCGCTTGAAATAGCCGCCGGGAATGCGGCCAGCCGCGTAGGTCTTTTCCTGGTAGTCGACGGTCAGCGGCAGGAAGTCGACGCCTTCACGCGGATTTTTCGCGGCGACGACGGTGGCAAGCACGATGGTCTCGCCATAGGTCGCCAAAACAGCACCGTCGGCCTGACGGGCGATCTTGCCGGTTTCAAGCTTGAGGGGACGTCCACCCCAGTCGATCTCGACTGAATGAGCATTAAACATTTCGATTTCTTTCATGGTTTCGCGAGAGCGCAGACGCTGGAAACACAAAGACCATGCGCAAGATTGCGAGATGCTGATCGCAACGCGCGATCAGCAACCGGCGATCCTGCCATGGTCTTTATATTTCGGATGGCGTCCATCCTCTCGGTAGTTCGGGCACCTTGCCCTGCCCAGCGGCCGGATTGCTGCTGGACGTTTGTTGAGCATGATTGATTCATGCTCTGCGCATGATCGTCTCCGAAAATTCGGAGGCCGGTTTCTCCGGCAGATCATGCGAAAACGCGCGCCAACTGGCGCGCGTACTTCTCGATCAACGACGAATGTTATGCTTTTCGAGCAAGGCCTTGTAACGCGCCTCGTCCTTCCGCTTGATGTAATCGAGCAGGGAACGGCGGGTTGCGACCATTTTCAAAAGACCCCGGCGTGAATGATTGTCCTTCACGTGGGATTTGAAGTGCCCGGTGAGGTTGTTGATGCGTTCCGAAAGGATCGCAACCTGAACCTCGGGCGAGCCGGTATCGCCGGCCTTGTTGGCATTCGTCTTGATGACTTCCGCTTTGCGTTCGGCGGTAATCGACATCGTCAAACTTTCTCATCGTTGCGACCGGAACTGGCAGTCAGTCCGGTCAGGTTGAACACACGCTTGGGGATGAGTTCGCCATTGCCAATTTCGGCGAGGGCCAGAAGCCGGCCTGCCACCGTGACATAGACTGTGCCGCTACTATTGGGCGCATCCCGTCCGCGCAACAAAACGGCCTGGCCCCTGTGGAGCCTTGCCGCATCAGCCCGTGTGACGGCCAGTGCCGGGATGTCGTCCAGCGCGGTCTCAACGGGCAAAAGCGCGTCGGCGAGGCTGCCCTCGCCAGACGCGGCTCTATTACATAAAGCCTCCAACTGTTCCAGCGGAATCATGTCCGCCTCGCGGAATGGGCCAACCAGCGTCCGGCGCAAGGCGCTGATATGGCCGAAACAGCCCAGAATCCGGCCGATATCGCGGGCCAGCGCCCTTACATAGGTTCCCTTGCCGCACTCGGCCTCGAACACGGATTGGTTGCTATCCCCATGTTCGACAAGGGTTAATTCGTGAATTTCGACCGGCCGCGGCTTCAATTCGACGGTTTCGCCGTCCCGCGCCAGATCATAGGCCCGTTCGCCCTGGACCTTGATGGCCGAATATTGCGGCGGGATCTGCTCGATCAGCCCGGTGAATTGCGGCAGCAGGGCCCGAATCGCCTCGGCGGAGGGCCTGAGATCGCTGGTTCGGGTCGCCCGGCCCTCGGTGTCGTCGGTGTCGCGCTCCTCGCCCCAGGTCACGGTGAAGCGATAGCGCTTGCGGCCGTCCATCACGAAGGGGACCGTCTTGGTGGCCTCGCCGAGCGCGATCGGCAGGCCGCCGGACGCCAGGGGATCGAGCGTGCCGGCATGGCCGGCGCGCTTGGCCTGGAACAGGCGCTTGAGGACGGCGACCGCGTGCGTCGAGGTCATGCCGATCGGCTTGTCGAGCACGACCCAGCCATGGACGTCGCGCTTGTCGCGGCGCGGCTGATTGTTCTGGCGCTGCTGCTTGCCTTGCTGCTTCTGGCGCGGATCGTTATGGCCGCGACGCGTGTCGTCGCCGCGCCGCGGCTCCTCGTTGCGCGCGTCGGGAAAAATATTTTTCGAAACGTCATTCGATTCGGCATTTTGCGAATCGATCACGCCGTTGGCGGTGGTCACAATCATCACTTGTCGTCCGAATCGGGTGCGAGGTCTCTTTGCACCGCAGGTGTTCGCAGTAATTTCTCGATCCGTTCCGCTTCGTCGAATCGTTCGTCGACGCGGAAGCGGAGATCAGGAGAAAATTTCAGGTTAACGCGATGCGCGATCTCGCCGCGCAGGAACTTCTTGTTGCGCGCGAGTGCGGCGAGCACCTTTTCGGTGTCGCGTCCGCCGAGCGGCATCACATAGATGGTCGCGAGCTTCAGGTCCGGTGACATTCGCACCTCCGGAACCGTGATGATGTGACCCTCGAGATCGGGATCATGCACGCTACCCTGCGACAGAATATCGGCAACCGCATGGCGCACGGTCTCGCCGACGCGCAATTGACGTTGCGAGCCGCCGGGGGCGGAACTCTTGGTGTGATGGCGGGGCATTGGTCGTTTCTCGAAATAATTCGTCATGGCCGGGCTTATCCCGACCATCCACGTTGTTGTTTCTGCTGAATTCTCAGGACGTGGATGCCCGGCACATCAATGCGAAGACGCGCTTCGCGCTTTTGGCCGGGCATGACGTCGAATTAATTATGTCTTCCGACGAAGCCGTAAGGTTCAGACTTACAGGCTCCGCTGGATCGTCTCCACGCGATAACATTCGATAACGTCGCCAGGACGCATATCGCCGTAATTCTCGAACGCCATGCCGCATTCCTGGCCGGACTGCACTTCCTTCACTTCATCCTTGAAGCGCTTCAGTGTCGAGAGCTTGCCCTCGTGCACGACGACGTTGTCGCGAATCAGGCGAACATTGGCGCCGCGTTCCACGGTGCCGTCGGTGACGCGGCAGCCGGCGACCTTGCCGACCTTGGAAATGTTGAACACTTCCAGGATCTGCGCATTGCCCAGCATGGTTTCGCGCAAGGTCGGCGCGAGCAGGCCGGACATCGCCTTTTTGATGTCGTCCACCAGATCGTAGATGATGTTGTAGTAGCGGATCTCGATGCCGTTGCGCTTGGCCGCGGCCGCCGCTTCCTTGTTGGCACGGACCGAGAAGCCGATGATCGCGGCGTTGAAACCTTCCGCCAGCGTCACGTCGGATTCGGAGATGCCGCCGACGCCGGCATGCAGGATACGCGCGGCGACCTCGTCGGTGCCGAGCTTTTCCAGCGATCCCAAAATGGCCTCGAGCGAACCCTGCACGTCGGCCTTGATGATCAGCGGGAATTCCTTGCGGCCCGAAGTCTTGAGCTGCGACATCATCTGTTCGAGCGAGCCGCGCATGCCGGAAATCGAGGCAGCCGCGTTTTCGCGCTTCTGATGGGCGCGGTAGCTCGTGACCTGGCGGGCGCGGGCTTCGTTCTCGACCACGGCAAGGCGGTCGCCGGCTTCCGGCGGACCGTTGAAGCCGAGCACCTCGACCGGAACCGAAGGTCCGGCCTCGTCGATGTTGACACCCTGATCGTTGATGAGGGCGCGCACACGGCCCATTTCGGCGCCGGCCACGATGATATCGCCGATGCGCAGCGTTCCGCGCTGCACCAGCACGGTCGCCACCGGACCACGGCCGCGGTCAAGTCTCGCTTCGATCACGGTGCCTTCGGCGGGACGTTCCGCGTTGGTCTTGAGGTCGAGCAATTCGGCCTGCAGCGCGATCATTTCCAGGAGCTTGTCGAGATTGGTCTTGTTCTTGGCGGACACCTCGACGTCGACGACGTCACCGCCGAACGATTCGACCTGAACCTCGTGTTGCAGCAATTCGGTGCGCACGCGCTCCGGCTTGGCATCGGGCTTGTCGATCTTGTTGATGGCGATGATCATCGGAACCTTCGCCGCCTTGGCGTGGTTGATCGCCTCGATCGTCTGCGGCATGACGCCGTCATCGGCCGCGACCACCAGGATCACGATATCGGTGACCTTGGCGCCGCGCGCACGCATCGCGGTGAACGCGGCGTGGCCGGGGGTGTCGATGAAGGTGATCTTCTTGCCGCTCTCCGGCGAGGTCACCTGATAGGCGCCGATATGCTGGGTGATGCCGCCGGCTTCGCCGGACACCACGTTGGCATGGCGGAGCGCGTCGAGCAGCGAGGTCTTGCCGTGATCGACATGGCCCATCACGGTCACGACCGGCGAGCGCGGCTCGGTGTCGCTGAAATCGTCGACGATATCGAACAGGCCCTCTTCGACGTCGGACGCGGCGACGCGCTTGACGGTGTGGCCCATTTCCTCGGCGATCAGCTGCGCGGTGTCGGCGTCGATCACGTCGGTGATCTTGTGCATCGCGCCCTGCTTCATCAGCAGGCGGATGACGTCGACCGCGCGTTCCGACATGCGGTTGGCGAGTTCCTGGATGTTGATGGCTTCCGGGATCACCACTTCGCGGATCAGCTTTTCCTTCGGCTCGTTGGCTGCATGTCCCTTCAGGCGCTGGGTGCGGCGGCGGAACGAGGCGATCGAACGCTCGCGCACGTCGTCGGCATTGAGCGCGGTGACCAGCGTCAGGCGGCCGCGTTCCTTTTGCGGGCCCGGCTTGTGGGTGGTCTTGGGCGGAACGGCAGGGCGCATGACGCCGCCGGGGCCGCGGCGGACCTGGCGCGGACCTTCATCCTCGTCGGAACCGTCGGCAGCAACGCCGGGCGCACGTGCGGGCGGCACGGCCGAAGCCGTCGGCCGGGCCGCGGGGCGCGCCGTGGTGGTGGTGCCGGGAGAGGCCGCCGCTGCAGCCTTGGCTTCGGCTTCGCCAAATCGCTTCTTGGCTTCGAGCTCGGCCTTGCGCTTGGCTTCCTCTTCCTGACGGTGACGGTCTTCCTCGGCCTTGCGGCGCGCTTCGGCGGCCTCGCGTTCGGCCTGCTCGATGCCTTCCTTGCTGCTGCGGCGCTTGGCTTCTTCCTCGGCGAGGCGGCGCTCCTCGATGTCGCGGACTTTCGCATCGGCCAGCGCGCTCGCGCGCGCGGAGCGTTCGTCCTCGGTCAATGTGCGCAACACCACGCCGGAACCGGCGCGGGGTGCTGCCGGTGCCGCGGGGCGTCCGGTCGGAGCCTTGGCGACGACGGGCGCGGGCTTGGCAACCACCGGCTCGGGCGCATGCGTTTCACCGGGCGCGTCGCCGCCGACGCGGCGCTTGCCACGCTTTTCGACCACGACCTGCTTGGTACGGCCATGGCTGAAGCTCTGGCGTACGGTGCCTGTCTCGACACGCGGCTTGAGCGTCAAAGTTTTGCTGACACTCAAAGTCTTGTCGCCAGGCGTTTTGGTATCAACCATTCAGCAGTCCTAATCTTGTTGCGTTGTGCGCATCGGCACAGTCATTAAGTCGAGATATCGGAAGCAGGTCTTGCAAGCACATCTTGTTTAGTCAGAATTTCTGGCCGCATCGGCGGTCTTGTCGTCATCGGCCATCCGGTATCGGACCAGGATCTGGCAGCGCGACAGGAACGTCTTGCTCGCCGGGCCCGCGAGCAGGGCTGCATGTATCACATTTGACCGCCCCAGTGCCAAATCCAATTCTGTTGACGTCAAAACATTGACGACCGGGAAACCTTGCGGAGAATCCTGCGATTCACCTGCATTTCCGCGGTTTTGCCGGGCAATCGCGTCCAATTTGCGGATTCCGTCGGCCGCACCATCGGAAGCGTGGATCAGCGCCTGGGCCTGGCCCTGCGCCAGCGCGCCCTCGACCTTGCTGAAACCCGAGACGACCTGGCCGGCCTTGGCGGCCATGGCCAGCGCCTCGGTCGCACTGCGAACCAGCAAAGCCTCGGTATCGGCGGGAAGGGTGGCCTGGGCGCGGATTTCGCGTTTGAAACCCTTGCTAAATTGGTTACGGCGCACCGCTTCCGCAACGGTCTTGCGCGATGCGGTGATCCACATGCCGCGGCCGGGCAGCTTGCGCTTCAAATCCGGGACGATCTCGCCCTGCGGCGAGACCACGAACCGGATCAGTTCGCCGATCGGGCGCACCTCGCGACTGACCGCGCACATCCGCATCGTCGCGGACCTTTCGGTCCGCGGTCCGTTGTCGAGATCGGGGTCAGCCAAAGCGAGCATGCGCGGGGCATCTCCTTAAGCCGTCGTGTCTTCGGTGGCTTCCGCCACCTCGGACTGCTTGGCGAGGTCGGCTTCGGTGATCCAGCCGGCAATGACGCGGGCCTGCATGATCATGGCTTCCGCGTCCTCACGCGAGATTTCGTTGGCGTCGAGAATGCCGGGGAACTTGGTCGGCTCGCCGCCTTCCTTGCGTTCGGTCCAGCCCACCAGATCGTCGGTGGCGCAACCGGCCAGATCCTCGACCGACTTGATGTCGTTCTCGCCGAACTTGACCAGCATCTTCGAGGTCACGCCGGGTACTGTCTTCAAAGCGTCATCCACACCGAGTTCCTTGCGTTTGTTTTCCAGCTCAGTCTCGAGCTGTTCCAGATATTCTTTTGCACGGCTCTGCAGCTCGTTGGCGGTTTCCTCGTCGAAACCCTCGATGCCCGCGAGTTCCTTGACGTCGACCAGAGCGAGTTCCTCAACCGAGGTGAAACCTTCCGAGGCCAGCAACTGGCCGACCACTTCGTCGACGTTCAGTGCTTCCATGAACACCCGCGTCGAATTCTCGAAATCGGCCTGACGGCGCTCGGATTCTTCCTGCTCGGTGAGGATGTCGATATCCCAGCCGGTCAGCTGCGAGGCGAGGCGCACGTTCTGGCCGCGGCGGCCGATGGCCAGCGACAGCTGGTTGTTGGTGTCGGGCACCACGACCTCGATGCGCTCGCGGTCTTCGTCGATCACGACCTTGGCGACTTCGGCCGGCGCCAGCGCGTTGACGACGAAGGTCGCGATGTCGGGCGACCACGGAATGATGTCGATCTTCTCGCCCTGCAATTCATTGACCACCGCCTGGACGCGCGAACCGCGCATACCGACGCAGGCGCCGACCGGATCGACCGAGGAATCCCGGGAAATAACGCCGATTTTCGCGCGCGAACCGGGATCGCGGGCCACCGCCTTGATCTCGACGATGCCGTCATAGATTTCCGGCACTTCCTGCGCGAACAGCTTTGCCATGAACTGCGGATGGGTGCGGGACAGGAAAATCTGCGGCCCGCGGGTTTCGCGGCGGACGTCGAAGATGTAGGCGCGGACGCGGTCGCCGTTGCGGAACACTTCGCGCGGCAGCATCTCGTCGCGGCGCACGATGGCTTCACCGCGGCCGAGATCGACGATCACGCTGCCATATTCGACGCGCTTGACGATGCCGTTGACGATGTCGCCGATGCGGTCCTTGAATTCCTGGTACTGCCGGTCGCGCTCGGCCTCGCGCACCTTCTGCACGATCACCTGCTTGGCAGATTGGGCTGCGATGCGGCCATATTCCAGCGGCGGCAGCGTATCGGCGATGGTGTCGCCGACCTGGGCGCCCGGATTGGCGCGCTGCGCATCGGCCAGCGAGATCTGGTTCGACGAATTCTCGACCAGTTCGACCACCAGCATGTGGCGCGACAGTCGAAGCTCGCCCTTCTTGGCGTCGATCTCGGCGTGAACGTCGGTCTCGCTGCCGTAACGGGCGCGGGCCGCTTTGGCGATGGCGTCTTCCATCGCCGCGATCACGATGCCGCGGTCGATCGACTTTTCGCGGGCGACCGCGTCGGCGATTTGCAGCAGTTCGAGTTTATTGGCGCTGACAGCTGCCATGGCTCAGTCTCCTTCGGTGGGATCGAATTCGCCGCCGGGCAATCCTTGCGCGGCGAGGCGATGTTTCTTGGTATTCTTGGGTAACGGCTTCTTGTTCGGTTTCGGCTTCGGTTTGTTGCTCTTGGCCGGATCGCTTTTTTTGGCGTGCGGCGGAGGCGGCGGCTTTAGCCCGAGATTCTGCTTGAGCTCGCGCTCGGCAGCCTTGCCGCGCCGCATCGATTCCGCGACCAGCTCGTCGGTCAGCACCAGCCGGGCATCGGAAATGTCTTCCATCACCAGCAGCACTTCAGCATCTTCGCCGGCGCGGATGTCATCGCGACGAAGCCGTATCGTATCGCCCTCGACACCTTGCAGCAGCCCACGGAAACGCTTGCGGCCCTGATGGGCGACCGCCATCTCGACCTTCACGAGAAAACCGAGATAGCGTTCGAAATCCGTACGCCGCACCAGCGGGCGATCGATGCCCGGCGATGAAATCTCCAGCCGATAGGCGCGCTCGATCGGATCGGCCACGTCGAGCACCGGCGACAACGCCCGCGAAATCGCCTCGCAATCCTCGATTTGCATCGTCCCGTCAGGCCGTTCGGCCATGATCTGGACCGTGCAGCCGGCCTCGGCCGAGATCTTGATCCGCACCAGCCGGTAGCCCATCCCCTGCAGGACCGGGCCGGCCACCGCCGACACCCGCGCAGCGACGCCCGGCTCGACCACGAGCCGTGGCTCGGCGAGCAGGTCAACATCCGCGGAAACAGCAGTTGGGTCGGTCATGTCCAGGGTCAAAAGTGTCTTTACTTACATGGGGTTAGGTCGAACCTTAACGGCGGTCCGGCCGGTTCCCTAAAACGTGCCTTTAAGTCCCTTCTGGGCCGGGCTCGTTCAGGTAATAAAAAAGAGCGGGTCCGGGGGGGCCCACTCTCAATACGCGATCGTATGAGAACCATAAGTTGCGGCGGATATAGCGGTTTTTCCCCAATCCGGCAAGGCCTGCGCGTTCTGTTAAGGCAGATTTTGAGTAGGGTTCCCGCAAGGTCTTCGCCGGCCAAAACCTAACCCTTCGTTCACGAAGGCCGCCTAGATTGCCCGAAAAACCGCCAATACCGCCGGTTTGGGAAGCTTCATGACGACAGCGACAGCGCTGATCCCGGGATTAGACGAAATCGTCAGCAGCGGCGATCCAAAACGCCGCGCCGATGCCGCGCGCCGGATCAGCGAATTGTTTTTGCAGGGCGCCGCCAGCTTCGGGTCCAGTCACGTCGACCTGTTCGACGGTGTCCTGACCAGCCTCGTCCCGCATACCGAACTTGCCGCACGCGCCGACCTCGCCGAACGGCTGTCGCTGCTTGCCAACGCGCCGCGCGCCTTGGTCGGGCAGCTCGCCCATGAGGATGAAATTGCGATTGCGGGTCCGCTGCTGCGCCGCTCGCCCGTCATCGACGAAAAAATATTGCTCGAAATCGCCAGCGTGAAGGGCCAGGGCCATCTGCTGGCAATGGCGGAACGGCCGACGCTGTCGCCCGATCTCACCGATGTCATGGTGCGCCGGGGCGATCGCGACGTGGTCAGGCGTACCGCCGGCAATGCGGGTGCGGCGTTTTCGAGCGACGGCTATTCGACCCTGATCAAGCGCGCCGGCCAGGATGGCGTGCTGACGATCAGGCTTGGCCAGCGTGACGATCTCTCGTCCGATCAATTGAAGGATCTTTTGAGCGGATCGATCGATGTGATCCGCCGCCGCCTGTTTCAGGTCGTCAAACCCGCGCGTCAGACCGCGATCAAGCAGGCGATGGTCGCGATATCAGGTACGACCGAGCGGGCCGACAAACGCGACTTCGCGCAGGCGCAGCGCACGGTGCTTTCGTTGCACCGCGACGGCGGGCTCGGCGAAAGCGCGCTGCTCAACTTTGCCAAGGCTTTCAAATACGAGGAATCGATCGCGACGCTGTCGGCGTTGACCGGCGTGAAGATCGATACCCTCGATCGCCTGATCAGCGGCGACCGCTATGATCCGATCCTGATCGCCGGCAAGTCGCTCGGTCTGGAATGGGCGACCGTGCGCGCGCTGATCATGCTTCGGCTCGGTCCGAACCGGACCGCGTCGCCGGCCGATATCGAAAGCGCGCGGGTGAATTTCATGCGCCTGATGCCCTCGACCGCCGAGCGCGTCGTCGGCTTCTGGAAAACCCGTCCGCAGGTTTGAGTTTTTCGTCCGTCATTGCGAGCGCAGCGACTTGTCCGCCGAAGCCTTGGCGAAGGCGGAAGCAATCCATCGCGCGGCATAACGGATAGGTGGATTGCTTCGTCGCAAGTGCTCCTCGCAATGACGGCGGAAAGAGTTATGCGACTCGCTTAAACCTCAAATACGCGGCCACGCGCCCCTCGCGCTCCGCCTTCCGTCCATATCGCGTCATGGTGTAGCCGCTCCACGGCTCGCGCCAGTCGGAGGCGCGCTCGGCGGTCCAGACAAAATCGGGGCTGCGCATCAGATGCGCCAGCGTCCAGGCGCAATAATCGTCGATGTCGCTGACGAAACGAAATTCGCCGTCGGATTTTATAACGCGCGCCATCGCGGCGATGGTCGCGTCCTGCACGAAGCGGCGCTTCCAGTGTCGTCGCTTCGGCCAGGGGTCGGGATGGATCAGATCGAGGCGGGCGATCGATTGCGATGGCGCCCAGGCCAGCAATTCCGCGGCGTCGCCGGCATAGAGGCGGATGTTGCCGATATTGTGGGTCTCGATCTGCGTCAGGATTTTTGCCATGCCGTTGACATAGGGCTCGCAGCCGATGAATCCGATCTCGGGAAACGCCTGCGCTTCGGCGATCAGATGTTCGCCGCCGCCAAATCCGATTTCGAGTCTGACGTCGCCGACGTCAGCCTCGAACAGCTCGGTGAGACTGGCCGGCGCGGGGCTGCCGATATCGAGCGCCAGATGCGGCAGCAGGTTGTCGATCAGGTCGGCCTGATGGATACGGAGCTTGTGCCCCTTGCGGCGGCCGAAGAACGAGCCGCCGGCATGGGCCGTGGCATCTTCGTCGCGAGGTCCGGGAGCGCGGGCAGGCGCCATCACCGCAGCGTCTGATACAGACGGTGCAGCAGCCGCGCCCGCGGCTCGATCGAGGAGATGTACATCTGCTCGTAATGGGTATGCGCGCCCTTGCCGTCGACGCCGAGACCGTCGAGCGTCGCGGTGTGGGGTGCGGTGAAATTGCCGTCCGAGCCGCCGCCGGTTGTCACATCCACCAGATCGAAGCCGATCTCGGCCGCCAGCGTTTTGGCATGCTCGTACAATGCCGCACCCGCATTGCCCTTCTCATAGGGCGGACGGTTCAACTCGCCGACCACCTTGACGCTGACCCCGTCGGTCTTCGATTTCAGTCCGAGGATCTTTGCGACCATCTCGTCGGAGGCGGCCATCGTCGGCACCCGCAGGTCGACTTCGGCATAGGCTTCTTCCGCAATCACGTTCGGCTTGGTGCCGCCGCGGACGACACCGACATTGACTGTTATGCCGCGCTTGAGGTCGTTCATCGCGTCGAGTGCGGCAATGACATTGCCGAGTTCGCGGATGGCGCTGCGGCCGTCCTCGGGCCGCGAACCGGAATGCGCAGGCACGCCCTTGATGAAAACCTCGAAGCGCGCGACGCCCTTGCGCCCGGTGACGATCTTGCCGCCGTCGCGAGCGGGTTCGGTCACCAGCACATATTTTGCCTTTCGCCCCTCACTCTCAATCAGCGCACGAGAAGTGGGGCTGCCGATTTCCTCGTCCGAAACGTAGAGCTGGGTCACGCCGAGCGGCGACTGCGCGCCGTCAGCGCAAATTTGCCGAAACGCATGATAGGCGAGATAGGCCCCGCCCTTCATGTCGTAAATTCCGGGTCCGAACACGCTGTCGCCTTCGACCTTGAACGGCAGCCGCTCGATGAATCCCATCGGGTGCACGGTATCGAGATGGCTGAGCACCAGGATCCCCGGTGCGTCCTGCCCCCATGACGAACGCGCGACGAGATGATCGCCGCGTCCGTCTTTCCCCGCGACGCGCTCGATGGTCGCCGGCAGGCCGCGATAGCCTTGCGCGACGAGGTCGACGAGCTTGTTGACCTGTTCGGGTGCCTCGGTCGGCGTCTCGATCTCGACCCAGCGGCGGATGCCGTCGAGAATCGCACTGGAATCGAAGGGATTGGCTGTTGCTTCTGTCATCGGCGCATCTTTACGTTGGTTCAATTCGCGCCATGTCATGCGCTCGCGCCGGCGGGCACGTCAATCCTCTACATTGCCTGCTAGATTCTTGTTTTGACGCGTTTTCTTCACGCGAACCGGTAACCACTTCGCTCGAAAACGCTCTGGCATCGCCAAAATCAGCGCTTGTCGGGGCCTTCATGCGCCGCGATCTGCTCGACCAGTTCGACGATACTGCGGCGCATTTTGGCGTCGGTGATGCGGGTGAACGCCCGCGTCAGCGCCAGGCCTTCTGACGTCGCGAGAAAATCGGAAACATAGGCGGGCGAAGAGCCTTCGCTAAAACCCTCGCTATTGACGACGCCGCTCGGTCCGCCGTCGAACAGAAACGACACCGGCACCTGCAATATTTCCGAGATTTGCTGGAGGCGGCTGGCGCCGACCCGGTTGGTACCCTTTTCGTATTTCTGAACCTGCTGGAACGTAAGGCCCAACGCTTCGCCGAGCTTTTCCTGACTCATGCCCAGCATGATGCGTCGCATCCGGACGCGGCTGCCGACATATTTGTCAACAGGGTTGGGCGCTTTGGTAGACATCTCCAAACACTCCTGGGATCGCGCGCCGGGGGATGAGGCAAAACGGAAGTGGAGTATGCCTCAGGCGCCGGTACCGTCAAATCCTGCTCGGAGGATCGGGTTGAAAAGCAGACAATTTGAGCAATGAGCTGACTGGTTCTTGTTTTTCGTTGGAACCGTAGAATGCGAAGCACACGGTCGATCTGTCAACTGGTGGATTCGCGCATGTTGCGTTTTCTCTCGACCGCAACAATCGGCAATGTGCAAATCTCAGGCGTTTCGCCTTGCAAAGCGGCGTCTGCCGACGAGCAGCAACGCGGTGGCCAAAATCAGCGCAGCTGGAATGTCTCTAAGGCGCGCATACACCGTATGGGGTAGAGCCGTGGGCAAATTAGCATCCAGTACGCCTTCGATGCCAAGGCCGAGCCGTGCGACAATACGTCCCGAGGGATCGATGACGGCTGAAATGCCGGTGTTGGCGGCACGAACGATCGGCAGGCCTTCTTCGATCGCGCGCAGCCGTGCCTGCTGCAGGTGCTGGTAGGGGCCGGTTGAATTTCCGAACCAGCCATCATTGGTCACATTGATGATCCAGCCCGGGCGATCGTCGCGCGCGGCAATGTCGCCGGGAAAAATCGCCTCGTAGCAAATCAGGGGTAGCGCCCGCGGCGCGTTCGGAATGTCCATGATGCGGCGGCGCGTGCCGGACATGAAGCCACCCTGGACTCGCGTCAACTGCACGAATCCGAGCTTTTCCATCCACTCCTGGAACGGCAGATATTCGCCGAACGGCACCAGATGCAGCTTGTCGTAGACCGACAGCACGCTGCCGTCATGGTCGATGACATATATCGAATTATAGGCGCGCGTGACGCGGACGCCAGGCGGCAGGTCGGGTGCGCGCACCCCGCCCGTTATCAGCACCGTCCCCTGGGGCAGGAGATTGGCGATCTGCGCCATCGCATCGGCTTCGCGGTTCAGGAAAAACGGAAACGCCGATTCCGGCCAGATCAGGATTTGCGCATCGGCGACCCCGGTCGATTGCGGCCCGGAGGCGCGGTCGGACAGAGCAAGATATTTCTGCATCACCTCCGCCTTGGCGGCGTAGTTGAATTTGACGTCCTGCTGCAAATTGGGCTGCATGATGCGCAGCTTGACCTTGGTCAACACGGTCGGCTGTAGCGACAATCGGACCGTGCCGAACACGGCCATCACGACGAGCAATGTCAGTGCGGCCACCGGCGCCAGCCAGGGCTTTCGCCCCCGCGAACTGCCGTCGATCAGGACCGCGGGGCTTGCGAAGATCGCTACGCTCAGGAACGTCATGCCCCACAGCCCGATCAGCGAGGCGGTCTGCGCCAGCGCCAGCGGTTCGGACAGGGCGTAGCCGAATGAATTCCACGGAAATCCCGAGAGCAGATGGCCGCGCAGCCACTCCGTGATCGTAAGGCTGAGCGCGAGTGCCAACAGCCGCGACGCATCGCGGGTCCACAAGAAGCGGGCCAGTGCAAAGCCTGCCGCGGTGAACAATGCGAGGTAGGCGGGCAGACCCAGCACGGCGAATGGCATCAGCCAGGCGAAGGTCGCCGCATCGACCAGGAAGGCCAGGCCGATCCAGTAAAGCCCGACCACGAAATAGCCGAGCCCGAACCAGAAGCCGGACAGCGCCGCCGCCGGAATCCCGCGCCATCGTCCGGCGCCGGCGCCGTCGATCAGCCAGATCGCGACCGGAAAGGTCACGAACAGCACCGGCCAGGCATTGAACGGCGCCATCGCGAGCGCGGACAGCGCGCCGGCCGCCAGCGCGATGGCAGCACGTTTCCATCCCCAGGCCAGGATGATCGCCAGACCGGCGCGGCGGATTGTGTTGATCGAGATCACTGCGAACCGGCTCCATCGCTGGACGACGGCGGCGCATTGTCATTGGCCTGCGGCGCGTTGGCGTCGGGTGCCGGTTCGCGACGGCGGCTTTCGCGCTGGGTGCGGGCGGCGGGACGTTCCTTGCGGACGGCGATGCGCAACCGCTTGACCCGCCGCGGATCGGCGTCGAGCACCTCGATCTCGTAATTGCCGGGACCTGAAATCACTTCGCCGCGCACCGGCAGGCGTCCGACCTGCGACACCAGATAGCCACCGAGCGTCGCCACCTCATCACTGGCCTCGCCGGTGATGAAATCCTCGCCGATCACCGAGCGGACATCGTCGAGGCTGGCGCGGGCATCGGCGATGAACGAATTGTCGCCTTGCCGCACGATCGCCGGCGGCTCGTCGCTGTCGTGCTCGTCGTCGATTTCGCCGACGATCTGCTCGACGATGTCCTCGATCGACACCAGTCCGTCGGTGCCGCCATATTCGTCGACCACCAGCGCCAGATGGATGCGCGAGGCCTGCATCTGCGCCAGCAAATCGATCGCCCGCATCGAGGGCGGCACGTAAAGCAGCTTGCGGATGATGTTGGCGTCAGCCAGCGGCAGCGCCAGGTCGACGGCGCGCAGATCGAGGCCCGCCGGATATGGCTTCTTGCGCTTGGCCTTGCTGGTGTCGCCTATTCGCGCTCTGGCGGTCATGAACGCGAGGAGGTCGCGGATGTGAACGATGCCTTCGGGATCGTCGAGGGTCTCGTTGTAGACGACCAGCCGCGAATGCGCGGCACTCTCGAACAGGCTCATCAATTCGCCGAGCGCGATGTCGCGCTTGACCGCGACGATGTCGGCGCGATGCACCATGACGTCGGCGATGCGGCGTTCGTGCAGGCCGAGGATGTTGCGCAGCATGGTGCGCTCGATGGCGGAAAAGCCGACCTCGTCCGGCGTCGACGCATCGAGCACGACCTGCAAATCGTCACGGACTGATCCCGGTTTCCAGCCGAACAGCGTGCGGATGGCGCGGGTCAGCCAGTTCTCGGCGCTCGGACGCAGCACCTCGCCTTCCTGCACCACCGCCGGCAGGTTGCTGGTGTTGCGCGGATTGTCGTGGGTAGGGTCGGAATCCGGCATGTCAGTTCGCCCGGTCCGCTTGGGGATCCCGGGCCGCTTGAGGATCCCGGTCCGCGTACGGATCTGCAATGCCGAGTTGCGCCAGGATCTCGCGTTCGAGGCTTTCCATGGCTTCGGCGTCGTCGTCCTTTTCGTGATCGTAACCGATCAGATGCAGGAAGCCGTGGATCGCAAGATGGCTGAGGTGGTGGTCGAACGGCTTTTGTTCGTCGTCGGCTTCCTTGCGCGTCGTCTGATAAGCGATGGCGATATCGCCGAGCATGCGCGGCGCGTCGTCGGGCGCGCCTGCTCCGGTCGGCTGCAACGCCGGAAACGACAGCACGTTGGTCGGCTTGTCGATGCCGCGCCAGTTGCTGTTCAGGGTTTGAATCCCGGAATCGTCGGTCAGCATCACCGCAAGCTCGGCATCGCCGACATCGGCATCGACGCTCTCGGCGGCCGCATTGATGGCGCGATGGATCACCGCCTCGGCATCGGGCTCGGTCTGCCAGCAATCGGCGACGACGAGAACTTCGGTGATGGGAAGAGCGGAAGACAATTTCGTTCCAGGGGTTAGCATTGCAGCGGTTTGGTTATGGCCAAGACTTATATCAAGACTTGCGTCGAGGCCTGCCGGCGGCAGGCCCGCGGCCGAAGATCTGGCCATCAGGGTTTCTTGGTTGCCGGCTTCTGCGGCAAGCCCTCATAGGCGGCGACGATCCGCGCCACCAGTTCGTGGCGGATGACGTCTTCGGCGGTGAATTTCACCTGCGAGATGCCCTCGACGCCGTCGAGCAGTTTGACGGCTTCGGCAAGTCCCGAGGTCTGGCCGTTCGGCAGATCGACCTGCGACGGATCGCCGGTGATGATCATGCGGCTGTTCTCGCCGAGCCGGGTCAAAAACATCTTCATCTGCATCGAGGTGGTATTTTGCGCCTCGTCGAGGATGATGACCGCGTTGGTCAGCGTGCGGCCGCGCATGAAGGCGAGCGGCGCGATCTCGATTTCGCCGCCCTGCAGCGCGCGCTCGACCACGCGGGCGTCCATCAGATCATACAGCGCGTCGTAGATCGGCCGTAAGTAAGGATCGACCTTCTCGCGCAAATCGCCGGGCAGGAAGCCGAGTCGTTCGCCGGCCTCGACCGCGGGCCGCGACAGGATGATGCGGTCGACTTCCTTGCGCTCGAACAATTGCGCGGCATGCGCCACCGCAAGCCAGGTCTTGCCGGTACCGGCGGGGCCGACGCCGAACACCATCTCGTGGCGCTTCAGCGCGCGGATGTAGGAATCCTGCGCCGCGGTGCGCGCCCGCACCGGGCGCTTGCGCAAATTGATGGTCTCGAAGGCGTTCTTCGGGGCCTTGGGATCGAACTCAAACAGGGAGCCTTGTGCGATCACGGCGCGAATCGCGCCTTCGACGTCGCCCTGCGCCAGCTCCTGGCCTTGCAGCGCCTGGGCGTAGAGCGTCTCCAGCACGCGCCGCGCGGCGTCGCAGCCGTCGCGCGATCCGGCGATGGTGATCTGATTGCCGCGCGAATCCACGACGATGCCGAGCCGGCGCTCGACCAGCGCGAGATTCTGGCCGTAGGGGCCGACCAGCGCGGAAGCGGCACGGTTGTCGTCGAAATCGATGACGACCTGGGTTTCGGGCGGAATTTGCATGTCGCGGTCAAACTTGCGGCTGGGAGCGAGTGAAGGTGAATCCGATGCGCTTTTGGGCAAGGGTTCAGGCTCCCGTCATCATGGGTGAAAGCGTTGAAGGGGCAGACCGTGCCGCGGGATCTGCGAGTTCGCCGAGCAGGCTGTAGCGTTCCAGGCTTGCGATCGCGACCGGCAGCACTTTTCCGATGATGTCAGGTGAGGCGAAAACATGCGCCGGCTGCAGATAGGCGGTGCGGCCGACGATCTGGCCGGGGTTGCGCGCCGCGCGTTCGAACAGCACATCGACGGTGTTGCCAATCATGGCCTTGTTGAAGGCCGATTGCTGGCTGTCGATCAATTCCTGGAGCCGCACCAATCGCTCGTCCATCTCTGCCGCTGACACCGTCTCCCGCATGTCCGCCGCCGGCGTGCCTGGCCGTGGCGAATATTTGAACGAATAAGCGCCAGCGTATCCGATTTGCATGACAAGCGCGAGGGTGGCGGCAAATTCTCCCTCGGTTTCGCCGGGGAAGCCGACGATAAAATCCGAAGAAAACGCAATATCTTGGCGGGCGGTACGAAATCGGTCGATGACGCGCCGGTAATCATCGGCGGTATGCTTCCGGTTCATGGCGGCCAGGACCCGGTCGGAACCGGACTGCACGGGCAAGTGCACAAACGGCATCAGTTCGGGCAGATCGCGATGGGCTTCGATCAGCGAATCATCGACGTCGCGGGGATGGCTGGTCGAGTAGCGCAGGCGCACGATGCCGGGAATTTCGGCGATGCGGCTGAGCAGCTTGCCCAGCGGCCAGGTCACGCCGTCAGGACCTTCGCCGTGATAGGCGTTGACGTTCTGCCCGATCAAAGTGATTTCGCGCACGCCATTGTCGGCAAGCCGCATCACGTCGTCGATGATTTTTTTAACGGGCCGCGAGACTTCCGGAGCCGCGCGTATACGGCACCACGCAGAAGGTGCAGAACTTGTCGCAGCCTTCCTGCACGGTGACGAACGAAGAGATGCCGCGCGCGCGGATCGCTTGCGGCTTTGGCGGCGGAAGAAAACCGAACTTGTCCTCGACCGGGAATTCGGTCTCCAGCGCGCGGCCATGGCTTTTGGCGCGGGCAAGCAATTGCGGCAGATGATGATAGCTCTGCGGGCCGACCACGACGTCGACGACAGGCGCGCGGCGGATGATCTCGGCGCCCTCGGCCTGCGCCACGCAGCCGGCGACCGCAATACGCATCTCGCGACCCTGGCGTGCGGCTTCATCCTTGGCGACGCGCAAGCGCCCGAGTTCGGAGTAGACCTTCTCGGACGCCTTCTCGCGAATGTGGCAGGTGTTGAGGATCACCAGATCGGCATCCTCGGCGCTAGCCGTCTCGACAAAGCCCTCAGGCGCCAGCGTGTCCACCATGCGTTGCGCATCGTAGACGTTCATCTGGCAGCCATAGGACTTGATATGCAGCTTGCGCGGCGGGTTCATGGGACCTGAATGCGGGCGTGGAATGGCGCCAATGCGGCGCCTAAGTCGATTGAGGGTCAATTATAGCCTAAAGCGCGGAAAATCCAGCAATTTCCGTCTCCGGGACGCGGGGGCCCGGTCTACGGTGCATGGGGTTGTTTTCGTAGTTTTGTGTTCAGGCCCCGGTTCCCGCCGGGTTAGCCGAAGTCGCCGTGTCCCGGACGCGGTGCAGCGCTGACGGTGCCCGCAGAGCCGGGACCCACACTTGCGCGGGCCCCGGATCAGCAGCGCACCGTCGACGCTGCGCCGCGTCCGGGACCAAAGCGATCGCCAGCTAGGACTTTTCCTCGTCCAGCGGCACGCAATACAATTCGAGCCGGTGATCGACCAGTTTGTAGCCGAGCTTGCGGGCGATCTCGGCCTGCAGCTTCTCGATCTCCTCGGAGGTGAATTCGATCACCTTGCCGTCGCGCAGATTGATCAGATGATCGTGGTGGCTGTCGGGCATCTGCTCGTAGCGCGCCCGGCCCTCGCGGAAATCATGCCGCTCGATGATTCCGGCGTCCTCGAACAGCTTTACCGTGCGATAGACCGTCGAGATCGAGATCTTGTCGTCGACCTGGACGCAGCGCCGGTACAGTTCCTCGACGTCGGGATGATCGACCGAATCCGCCAGCACCCGCGCGATGACGCGGCGCTGTTCGGTCATGCGCATGCCGGTGGCGGCGCAGCGGGCCTCGATACCGGTATTTTTGTGCGCAGGCGGGGATTTCAGTACGGGCATGGTGTCGGGCCTAAGAGAACAGGGCGGGGATGTTCTGCCACCCCGCGCATTCTACGACAAGTCGCGCCGCATCAGAAGTGCATTCAATTGTTCGCCGCCCGGCTGCTGATAATAGCGCTCGCGGCGGCCGACGACGCCGAATCCGGCCCATTCATACAGCCGTCGCGCCGGCTGGTTGTTTTCCTCGACTTCAAGGAATATCGAGCGCACGCCGCGGCCGGCGAGATGGCCTAAATGTGTCAGCAGCAGATTGCGCGACAGGCCGCGGCCGCGCTGGTCGGCATCGATCGCGATCGACAATATTTCGGCTTCATCCGCCGCCATGCGCGAGACCGCAAACCCGATCACCTTGCGTCCCCTTCGCAAGCGATGCACCAGCGTGTTGCGCTCGGTCAGCATCACCTCGAATTCGCCTTCGCCCCAGCCACGGTGAAACGACGCGCCGTGCAGCTGCGCCAGCCGCGCCGCGTCGCGCTGGCTCGCCGGCTCGACCACCGCTGGACCGCCGCCACCACCCCACCATTGCGACAGCCACGCGATCATGGAGCGGATGGCTGTTGAGTGTTGAGCGGATCCTTCTGCGGCTTGGCGTCGGGCGCGCGCAGATAATAGGGCTTTGCCGGCGCCGTCTCCGGGCTGACAGCGGCGCCGACCCACGCCACCCAATGGATGTCGGGCGCCGCCTGCACATCGACCTTCGAAGGCGGCGGCGCGTCTGAAGGCCAGCGATCGGCCAGAATCTTTGCGGCATTGCCGACCAGATGCGGCGCGCCGAAGCGCGAGGCCTCCAGCGCTTCCTCGATCGGCGCCACTCTCGGCTTGATCAGCGAACTGCCATCACCGCTCACCACCTGGAAATAAACATGATCATGACGCGCATCGACGGCTGATATAATCGGGTGTTCGCTGTTCTCGCCGACAAAGGGCGCGGCATACGCCGTCAGCGTCGTCAATCCCACCACCGGCTTATCGGCCGCCAGCGCAATGCCGCGGGCGGCGGAAAGTCCGACGCGCAATCCGGTGAAACTGCCGGGTCCTGTGGTCACGGCGATGCGATCGAGCGAATGGAATGCGACGCCGGAGGCTTTCATCACGCGTGCAATCAGCGGCATCAGCGCTTCGGCATGCCCGCGCTTCATCGGCAACGATTCCTGCGCGATGATCTTGGCCGTGTCGGTGTCGAGTATGGCCGCGGCGCAGGCGTCGAGCGCGGTATCGATGGCGAGGATCAGCATGAGGAGGCGAATGGGAAGAGGGCGAATAGCGAGTGGCGAATAGCGAATAGAAGATCAAAACCAATCCCTATTCGCCATTCGCTACTCGCCATTCGCCGCTCCACTCGCCATTCGCCACTCCCCCTCACATCGGCCGGACTTCGACGACGTCGGGCACAAAATGCTTCAGCAGATTCTGAATGCCATGCTGAAGCGTCGCGGTCGACGACGGGCAGCCGGCGCAGGAGCCCTTCATGTTGAGATAGACCACACCGTCCTTGAAGCCGCGGAAGGTGATGTCGCCGCCGTCATTGGCGACCGCAGGACGCACCCGCGTCTCGATCAGATCCTTGATGGTCGCGACCGTCTCGGCGTCGGCCTCGTTGAAGAATTCCTCTTCCTCGTCGAGCGCCTCGTCATTCCCTGCGGTGCCGTCGGCGAGCAGCGGCGCGCCGGACATATAATGTTCCATGATGGCGCCGAGGATCGAAGGCTTGAGATGCTGCCAGTCGCTGTCGTCCTTGGTCACGGTGACGAAGTCGGAGCCGTAGAACACGGAGGTCACGCCCTGCACGCCGAACAACCGTTCGGCCAGCGGCGAGCGTTGAGCCGCCTCGCGGCTGGAAAATTCCATCGTGCCGGTGTCGAGCACGGTACGGCCCGGAATGAACTTCAGGGTGGCGGGATTGGGGGTCGCTTCGGTCTGGATGAACATCTGCTTTTCTCCGGCGTCGCCGGTTCAAGGCCGGCGCGTTGGTGTCCCTTAGCAGATGGCGACGGCCAACGCACGGTCAAGGGGCGCAGGGCAGCCGTTCCAGGCCGCATCCCTATATAAATCCTCAGGAAAGCCCGTCGATATCGGCGTCGCTGAGATCGCCGGGGACGATGGTGACCGGGATCGGGAAGGAACCGGCGGCCTGGGCCATCATGGAGATCAGGGGGCCCGGGCCTTCCGGACCCGGATTGGCCGCCAGCACCAGCATCGCGATGTCGACGTCCTTGTCGATGACATCGAGGATCTGCGTGGTCGGATCGCCCTCGCGAATCACCCGCTCCGGGGTGATCGCGGCAATGCCGTTGGCGCGGCCGGAGGCAC
Organism: uncultured Alphaproteobacteria bacterium; assembly: GCA_963802535.1. Lineage (GTDB taxonomy): Bacteria > Pseudomonadota > Alphaproteobacteria > Rhizobiales > Xanthobacteraceae > Bradyrhizobium. The sequence continues at coordinate 547,740 of CAWDJI010000011.1, forward strand.
GGTCGAGCGCCTCGTTGGCGGCCTCCTCGGCCTCGGCGCGCATGATGTCGGCGACCCCCAGCCATTGCTGGTTCTGGTCCTCGATTTCGATGATGCGCAGCATCACCACGCCGCCGCCGACCCGGATCGCCCAGCGGCTGGCGTAATAGACCGCGCGGTCCCACTCCGCGGTCTCGTCAACGATGACCAGGCATTTTGGATTGTGGCCGGTCTCGTAGCTTCGTCGCTGGGTGGTCATGCATGTCCCGGTGCTTGCCAAACCGGCGCATGGTGCCACGACGCAGCCGCTTTCGACAAGCGGCGTCGCGGATCGTTGACGACGGCAGTAGTTAGCGCTTGCGGATAAAGCCGACGATGTCTTTGGCGGCGTTCATGGTTTCCGCGGCGATCGCGCGTGCGCGGTCGGCGCCGTCGGCCAGGATCGAATCGACATGGCCGGGATCGGCGACCAGCCGCTTCATCTCCGAGGCGATCGGCGCGAGTTTTGTTACGCAAAGTTCCACCAGCGCGTTCTTGAAGCTGGAGAACTGCCCGCCGCCGAATTCAGTGAGCACCTCTTGCTTGCTGCGGCCGGACAGCGCGGCATAGATGCCGACCAGATTGTCGGCCTCGGGCCGAGCTTCGAGCCCCTTTTCCTCCGACGGCAACGGTTCCGGATCGGTCTTGGCCTTGCGGATCTTCTGCGCAATCGTATCCGCATCATCGGTCAGATTGATCCGCGAATTGTCCGACGCATCCGACTTCGACATCTTCTTGGTGCCGTCGCGCAGACTCATCACCCGCGTCGCCGGACCGGTGATGACCGGCTCCGGCAGCGGGAAGAACAATCCATCGTTGGAGCCGTGGCTGCGGATCGAGTCGACGAAGTCATTGTTGAATTTTTGCGCGATGTCGCGCGACAATTCGAGATGCTGCTTCTGGTCTTCGCCGACCGGCACGTGCGTCGCGCGATAGACCAGGATGTCAGCCGCCATCAGCACCGGATAGTCATACAATCCGACCGATGCCGCCTCGCGATCCTTGCCGGCCTTGTCCTTGAACTGCGTCATGCGGTTGAGCCAGCCGACCCGCGCCACGCAGTTGAACAGCCACGCCAGCTCGGCGTGCTCGTGCACCTGGCTCTGGTTGAACACGATCTGCTTTTTCGGATCGATGCCGCTCGCAATAAACGCCGCAGTCACTTCGCGAGTGTTGCGCGCGAGTTCGACCGGGCCGCCCCACACTTCCAGCGGCTGCGTCAGCGCGTGCATGTCGACCACGCAATAGATGCAGTTATGCGTTTCCTGCAGTTTTACGAAGTTGACGATCGCGCCGAGGTAATTGCCGAGATGCAGATTACCCGTCGGCTGGACGCCTGAAAAAACCCGTTCAACGAATGCCATGGTCAGCTTCCTAAAGAATATCGCGCTTTGGCGCCGTCGTTTTGCAAACAGGCGCCTGGCGCCGTTCAAGTGCCACGCAAGGCCTAGCCGTGCAAGTCGCCCGACGGCTGCCTGAGCGCGTTAACCGCTTCGCGCCAGCCGGTGATGCCGAAAAGCCGCAAAAACAGGCCGTAGATCGTAATTCCGGCGATAATCAGGATGAACAGGAGCGCCGCCTGCAAAAGGCCATGCGAGCCCTGGACCAGCGCGGGCACCAACCGCGTCGCCAGCCACAAGCCGGCGCCCATGGCCAGCGCGGCGGCGAGGATGCCGGGCAGCCGCCGCCGGGCGGCGGCATCGATCGAGAACCCGAAAGTTTCGGCGCCCCTGCGGATCAAGGTCAGTGCGGTGCTCCAGGCGCCGAGCGCGATGGCGGCGGCAATGCCGCTGGCGCCGAACCAGTGACCGAGCAGGATCGCCAGCACGAGCGCGAACACCACGCCCTTCAGTGTCGCGACCAGCGGCGTCCAGCGTGTCCTCGCGCGCAAAAAATGCCGGCGACAGCGCCTTCACCAGCACATTGGCGGGCAGCGAAAGCGCCAGCCACATCAATGTCTGCGCGGTTGCAGCGGTATCGCTTGCCGTGAAGGCGCCGTGCTCGAACAGCATCTTGACCACGGGCTCGCTGAGCAGGATCAGGCCGAGCGTCGCCGGCAACGCCAGGCCCGCGGCGAGTTCGAGCCCGCGCGATTCTGCGTTCGCAACCGCAATGGCGTCACCACCGCGCAGCGCGCGCGTCATCTGAGGAATCAGCACCGAGCCCATCGCGACGCCGACGATGCCGAGCGGCAATTCGACCAGGCGGTTGGCGAAATAAAGCCACGACACCGATGAGGGCGACGAGGATGCAATGATGGCGCCGGCGACGATAAGTAATTGCGGTGCGCTGCTGGCGATCATGCCGGGGACGGCCTTGCCGAAAAAGCCTCGCATCTCCGCATCGAAGGCGGCGCGTACCGGCGTCGCGAGATCGCCGCCACGGCGGAGGGCCACGACCGCCAATTGCAGCAGTCCGGCGACGCCGACCGTGGCCGCCAGCACCCGTGTCGCCAGCCCGGCTTCCTGCCGCTGCACCAGCAGCACGATCATGACCGCGATCAGCGCGATGTTGAACAGCAATGGCAAAAACGCCGTCAGCGCAAAACGGTCTTGCGCATTCAACAGCGCCATCATCACCGTCGCCGGACCGGCGAAGGCGAGGTAGGGCAGCATCAGGCGCGTGTTCTCTATCGTGAACTGAACCGATGGATCGCCGGCGAGGTGAGGCGCGAGCGCTGCGACCAGCGGCGGTAGCCCAAGGCCAATCAACGCCACCATCGCCATCAGCACAAGGCTGACGGTGCCGAGCACCCGGCCGGCGAAAGCCGCCGCCGCTGCCGCGCCGCCGGCTTCGCGGATGCGCAGCCATGCCGGGATCAACGCCGCATTCAATCCGCCCTCCGACATCGACCGCCGGACGACGTTGACGAACTGGAACGCGAACAGGAAGGCGTCGGCGATCGGCGTGGCGCCGAGCAGTGCTGCAATCATGGAATCGCGCACGAAGCCGAGCAGTCGCGAGGCCAGCGTTCCCGAGGATACCGTGAGGAAGGAGCGGATCATTGCGGTTCTATAGCGCATGATCCGGAAAAGAGGGCACCGGTTTCCGTAAAGCCCGAGATAGAGGTCACAAAAAATCCCGGTCGCGAGGCGGCCGGGAGTTTTCGCAGCGAAGCACCTTTCACCGATTAGCAGACGGTGACGGCGCGGCCGCTGGCCGTGACGAGCGTGCGGCAGCTGCTGGCGTTGATGGCGGCGCCGACCAGCTCGAGGCCGAGGCCGAGACCAAGGCCCACGCCCATGGCACCGAGGTGCCGCCCGCCAAATCCACCGCCGCCGAAATGGCGCCCGCCGAAACCGCCGCCGGCGAAGTGATGGCCGCCGCCAAATCCGCCGCCGCGACCAAATCCGTGGCCGCCGCCAAACCCTCTGGCCGAAGCCTGGGAGGGAGCCAGAACCGTCGCACTGAGCGAGGCCACGGTGACAAGTCCAATGATAAGTTTGCGCAACATTTGATCGATCTCCTCTGTTGATGCGCCGGAGCTTTCAGCGTGGGCGCGGGGTTAAGTGGCCGATCTCGGCCATCTTCAGAGACGGACCCGCCGGAGATTTTTTCCGGGATTTTTCAGAATATTTTGCAGCGTTCGATAAAGGCTGCTTTGCCGATGCCGTTTAGCCGGGATCGCGGAGGTTCGATGGCCGCGGGCATGGCGGTCACGGGATGGAGCCGCGGGCTGGTCGCGCTGACTAACCGGATGTGCCGGGATCGGTGTCCCCCGGCCGGCGCGCCGCCGCCCTTCTTCAAGGCCTGGCGAACTTCAGGTCGCAGGGGCGAATCTCAATTCGCTTTCCCGTTCCGGACGCGCCGTCGAATTGCGCGTCGATCGTAAATCCGTAGGGTGTTCCGGATTTCGACTTGTTAACGGTGTAGGCTGGATCGCCCGTAAGACCCTTCGCCGCCAGGCGGGCCTTTCCGTCGGCTTCAATTGCCCCTGTGATGAGCAGCCAGCCGGGCGTGCCGGGCGTCAGGTATTCGGAACGCAACGCGCCATCCTTGACGGTAACGGCCATCAATCGGGTGTAGGCGGCGGACTTTCCTGCCGGAGGGCAGGATAAGTTCAGGTCCCACGCGCCATCGAATTTTCCGGCTCCAGCCCTTGGGCTCGACGGTGCGTCGCTGGAGGAAGCAAGGGCTGGCTTTTGCTTCAGCCCCTCAATTCGCGCCTTCTCAATTTGCGCCTTGGCGAGGCTGGCAAAACTGCAGGAAGGAAATCGTGCGATGTGGTCCTGATAGGCCGCAACCGTGCCGATCGCTTCGACCGCCTTCCAATGCGTTTCCGCTGACGAACACGGGTCTGACGGCGCCGCCTGGGCAGGTGCGGCAATTGAGGTCGAACCGGGTCCGTTCAAGTAGAACTTTCCGACGATGGACAGCGAAAGCTCGGGAAGCTGCACCTTGCCGCTGGTTTCATACACATCGGTGCTGATGTCGCGAAAGACTTCGCCGATCTCCTTTGGCTGCTCGATATGCTTGACGAAGGCCGAGCTATAGGGGCTGTTACGGCCGGTGCCATCGTCGGCCGTTTGTCCGGCCTGGGTCGAGAACGACACGATGGTGCCGAGAGGGGCGTCGACCTTCGAAAGTCCCGGACGCAATGACAGGCCTCTTGCCGATGAGCGTTTCAAGCTTTCGGCGAAAGGATTGTCGCGACAGGAATCCAGCACCAGGATCCGGAGGTTTTTGGCCTGCTGCAAATCATTCATGATGTCGTCGACGCGCGCGAAACGCTTCAGGTCCGCCTCATCGTCCAGTCTTGCGTCGACCGGCATCAAATAATTGACGCCGTTGAACTGCATGGCGTGGCCGCTGTAATAGAACATGGCAACGTCAGCATTTCTTGCGGCGCGCGAGAATCGGATGATCGCGTCCTGCATCTCGGCCTGGCCGAGATTGGTGGCCAGGATGACCTCGAACTCGGTCCGCTTCAGTGCGGCTGCCACATCCTCGGCATCGTGCTTCGGATTGGCCAGTTCCGCCTTGTGCGCGTACGCGCCATTACCGATGACGAGCGCTACGCGCTTTTCCGCTGCGGCTTGACTGCAGCCAAGGGCGAGGGCGGTGATCAGGAAAACGCAGCACTTCCACACATTCTTCATTCCAGTCCCCATCCCGGACGGTCAGATTATTGAAAAATCCTGAATTCTCAAAGCGTTGTCGAAGTGGACGTTCGCCGGCCAACCTGAATTTAAGGGTTCACGCGTCAAGCCGGCCATGATAGGCCGCAGCCTTTCGAGTGGCCGGTAAACAGGACGGTGAGATGGCTGACGCAAAATATGACGTTCTCGGGATCGGCAATGCGATCTTCGACGTGCTGGTGCAGACCGATGAGGCTTTCCTCGGCCGCCACGGCATGACCAAGGGCGGCATGGCGCTGATCGACGAGGCGCGCGCCACGGCGATCTACAGCGACATGGGACCCGCGACCGAAATGTCCGGCGGATCGGCCGCCAACACCATTGTCGGCATCGCCAATCTCGGCGCCCGCGCCGCCTATGTCGGCAAGGTCAGGGACGACCAGATCGGCGGGCTCTATACCCATGACATCCGCGCCGCCGGCGTCGCATTCGAAACCAGGGCCGCCACCGGCGGCCCGGCCACCGGCTGCTCCTACATTCTGGTGACGCCGGACGGCGAGCGCACCATGAACACCTATCTCGGTGCGGCGCAGGAGCTGATGCCCGCAGACATCGACGCGGCGCAGATCGCGGCCTCCAGCATCATCTATCTTGAAGGCTATCTCTGGGATCCCAAAAGCGCGAAGGAAGCCTTCGTCAAGGCCGCCACCATCGCGCATGACGCCGGCCGCCAGGTTGCGCTGACGCTGTCGGATTCGTTTTGCGTCGGGCGCTACCGCGACGAGTTTCTCGATCTGATGCGCAAGGGCACGGTCGATCTGGTGTTCGCCAACGAAGCCGAACTGCAGTCATTGTACGAGACCCCGGATTTCGATTCCGCGCTGAAGCAACTGCGCGCCGATACCAAACTCGGCATCGTCACCCGTAGCGAAAAAGGCTGCGTGGTGGCGTCGAAAGACGGCGTCGTCGCCGTGCCGGCGTTCCCGATTAAAAAGCTGGTGGACACGACAGGCGCCGGCGATCTGTTCGCCGCCGGATTCCTGTTCGGTCTGGTGCGCAATGCCGGTCATGAAAATGCCGGCCTCCTCGGCGCGCTCGCCGCCGCCGAAGTGATCCAGCACATCGGCGCGCGCCCGCAGGTTTCGCTGAAGGATCTCGCGAAGCAGAACGGATTGCCGGTGTAGCAATCGCTTGCCTCACGCCACTTGAAGGGAATGCAACGGCCGCCTTTTGGCGGCCGTTTTGCTTTGTGACATCAGTCACAGCGAACATCACACATCCCGCCTATCCCTTGCATCACGGGCGGCGGGAATGGTCTCGCTCCACGACACAGGAGACGGACATGAACAACGAACTCAGCTTTGGCGAACTCGAAGCCGTCAGCGGCGGCGCAAAAGGCGATTCCGGCGGGCTCGATGCCGCCAAGAGCATCGACATCTCGAAATTGCTGGCAGCCCTGGACAAGGCGCTGGCCGCTGCCCACAAGATGTAATTCACGGCACGTAACGCCCCCGACGACGATGCGAGAGGCCGCTCCGATTGGGCGGCCTCTTCTGCTATTGCGCCCTGCCCAAATCCGAAAATCGGGACGAACTGCGTTGCGACCGCGTCTTGACTCGCGTTTATTTTTTGATATCATAAATATATCGAGAATTATGAACGGAGGCGCGTTATGTCAGTCACGTCCATCTCGTCCCCGCCGGTTCGCAGCGCGTTTGCCGACAGCGACCTGCGTGTCATCAACGGCTATGCGATGCTCGCGAACGGCCTCGCCGCGGTCGCGATTCTTTGTTGTATTTCATACATTGCATTCGATCCGCACGACCGCTCGCTGGTGCGAGCCTGGATCGCGCTGTCGCCGATCGTTATCGCCATTCCCGTGGTCGCGGGCGTCGTCATGGGCCTCGTCGTGCTGCAGCCCAACGAGAGCCTGGTCTGCCTGTTGTTCGGCAGCTACGTCGGCACCGAGCACCGGCCCGGCATCTGGTGGGTCAATCCTTTCAATTCCAAGAACAAGGTGTCGCGCCGTCTGGAGACGCTGGAGAGTGGCCCGCTCAAGGTCAATGACGCCGTCGGCAATCCGATCGATATCGGTGCTGTCATCGTCTGGCGCGTGGAGGACGCGGCCAAGGCGCTTCTGGAGGTTGCCTCCTACGCCAGTTACGTGAAGTCACAGAGTGAAACCGCGCTGCGGCGGATGGTCAGCGTGCACCCTTACGATTCCGTCGAGACCGAGGAAGCCGACCGACAAGGTGAACGTCCGGCAAGTGCCGCGATATCGACGGTCAGTTTGCGCGACGGTGGCGACGCCGTCATCGAAGCCTTGCTGCGGGAATTGCGGGCGCGTATGGAGCCGATCGGCGTCGCGGTGCTCGAGGCGCGCATCTCCCACCTCGCTTATTCGTCCGAGATCGCGAGCGCGATGCTGCGCAAGCAGGCGGCGAGCGCCGTGGTTGCCGCCCGGCGCATGATCGTGAGGGGTGCGGTGAGTATCGTGGAGGACGCGCTCAACGAACTCGACCGGAAAAAACTCGCCGACGCCCTCGATCCGGAACGCAAGGCGGCAATGATCTCCAATCTGCTTGTCGTTCTCGTCGGCGACAGGGAGGTCTCACCCGTGATCAATACCGGCACCTTGTATTCGTGACCGGCCATGGCTCAGCGAGGCCGGCCGCCCGGACCTGAACGTATTCCGTTTCCGCTGCGGGCTGAGAAAACGATTCTCGATGCGGTCAAGCGTTGCGCCGCAGCCGACTTGCGCAGCGTCAATGCCGAAATCGAGATTTTGCTTCGCGAGGCATTGGCGCGCCGCGGCATTCGAATCAAACCCGCGGACGAAGACGGCGAGCAAGGCTCCGGCAAATGACAGTGTCGCCGCTTGGTCGAACGCGAATAGCCGACGCAGGCGCGATCTGCTATCCATAAACCGTTTTGCAACTGCCGGAGCACATGCACCATGCGTCGTCGCATCTTCTGGACGATCGTCGGGGTACCGCTGGCATTGATCACTGTCGCCGTAGGCACGGCCGCGGCACTGCCGACGACGCGCCACATCGCTTCGGCCTTGTGGAATCTACCGGATCGATTGCCGGCTCTCGCCGCGAACAGCCATGTCCATCTTGAGCCGGGCGCGGAGGATTATGCGCGTGAGGTCTCGGCGTTGCTGCCGGCGGCCATTGCCCGGATCGAAGCCGCGCAGGGCCGACCGTTCGCCCATCCGGTCATTGTGGGCGTGTATGCGACGCCGGAAGCCTATATGGCGGCAAACGTTATTGGCTCCATGCAGCCGGTCGGCGTCACACCCTTCGGTCGCGTGGTGCTGTCGCCTGTGCTCGGCGCGCAGCAGCATCGGCGCCTTCCAGCGATCCTGACCCATGAGATGTCGCACGCCCACCTCCAGGGCTGGATATCGGCATACACCAACGTCCGCCTTCCGAACTGGTTCAAGGAGGGTTTGGCGGTCATGGTGTCGGGCGGCGGCGGCGCTGAGTTCGTCAGTGAAGCGGAAGCGCGCTCGGCAATCCAACGCGGTGAGCACATCGCCATCGAGGACACCGGCAGCTTTTTGAACCTTTCCGACATACGGTTCGAGCGTGATGCTCCGCCGGGAACCAGGTCACATCAGATCGTGACGGCCTACCGGCAAGCCGGCATGTTCGTCTCCTGGCTTCGTGACGCCGACGCGCCAGGCTTTGCCCGCATGATGGACGCGATCCTGGACGGACGCTCCTTCGCGCAGGCCGTGGCCGCTGGTTACGATCAGGACGTGCGCTCCCTTTGGCAAAAATTCGCTCAGGCCGGCGCCGAACGAAAATGACCGCCTGAGGTCGTCATGCATAACCAACGGGGTATGCAAAATTTCATCGTCACGTGACCGCCTGCCTTGAGACGTGAGACGACAGCGCTCTCCACGAGGTCAGGCCTGCTGTAGCGACGGTCCATCGCGCCGCTCCACATTCCGGCTTGACTAACACATATCTCGTTGGCTATACGTTGATCCATAACCACGAGGTTATCGATCGAGATGCCGAACACCCATGATGTGCTGTTTCGAACGCTCGCCGATCCGACCCGGCGGGCGCTGTTCGAACGACTGTGCCGCGAAGGCGAACAGACGGTGGGGGCGCTGACAGCGCAGTCCGGCGTCTCGCAGCCGGCGGTGTCAAAGCATCTCGGCGTTCTCCGCCAGGCCGGGCTGGTGCGCGACCGCCACGAAGGCCGTCAGACGCACTACAGCGCGCAGCTTGGTGCGCTTGGTCCGCTGGTCGACTGGACCAGGCAGATGGCCGGGTTTTGGCAAAACCGGTTCGACGACCTCGAAGATTTGCTGAAGAGGATGGATCAATGAATACAGTAACCGATACGCGCACCGTCGCCGTCGAGCGCGACTTTCCGCATCCGCCGGAAAAACTGTGGCGCGCGCTCACGCAACCGCATCTGATCGAGGAGTGGCTGATGAAGAACGACTTCAAGCCGGTCGTCGGCCACAGTTTCAATCTGCGCGGCGAGTGGGGCGGCGTGCTGGACTGCGAGGTCCTCGCCGTCGAGCCGAACAAGACACTGTCCTACACCTGGAATTTTTCGCACGACGATGCGGCCTTCGATCTGAAGAGCGTGGTGACGTTCACGCTGACCCCGACGCGGACGGGAACGCTGCTGCGCATGGAGCAATCGGGCTTCCGGCCGGACCAGAAGCAGGCTTTTGGCGGCGCCAAACATGGCTGGCAGAAATTCTTCGAGAATCTCGAACGCGTGGTGGGAGGCCTGTCATGAGCCGCGGCGTTGCCTCACGCTACCAGCCCGTGCTCGTCGCGCTGCACTGGCTGGTCGCGCTGATGATTATCGGCCTGCTGTGCCTCGGCTTCTTCGTGCTGGCGAACATGCCGAACAGCGATCCGAAGAAGCTCGATATTCTGGTGTGGCACATGTCGGGCGGCATGTTCGTGCTGGTCCTGATGGTCGTGCGCCTGATCATCCGCCGCTGGAGCGCCCGGCCGTCGATGGCCGTGACCGGTTCGCCGCTGCTCGACCGCATGGCCTCGATGGCGCATATCGGCTTCTACGTGATCGTGTTCCTGATGATCGCGACCGGATGGATCACCGGGTGGTTTATCAGCGACGTGTTCCAGCCCAATGGCGGATCGCTGCCCGAAAATTTCGCCGTGTTTCCCTCGTTCCGGGCCCATGCGGCGCTGGCAACGCTGTTGGCCATTCTGATCGCGGTCCATATCGCGGCCGCGCTCTACCATCAGTTCGTGCTGAAAGACGGCCTGTTCCGCCGCATGTGGTTCGGCAAACGCACGATCGAGCCTGCAAAAGATAGAGCGTGAGAAAGATGTCATGAATCCATCGGATCGTATCGACCAGCTGATCGCAGGCATCACGGACTGGCGCGGCAAGACTTTTGCCGCTGTCCGCAAGACCATCCTGGCCGCCGATAAGGAGATCATCGAGGAATGGAAGTGGATGGGAAGCCCGGTGTGGTCGCGCGACGGCATCATCGCGGTCGCCAATGCCCACAAGGGCAAGGTCAAGCTTACCTTCATGTACGGCGCAAAACTCGCCGATCCCGACAAGACTCTTCAATGCCGGCCTCGAAGGCAACGCGCGACGTGCGATCGATTTCCTGGAAGGCGACAAGGTCAACGAGCGCGCGCTGAAAGACCTCATCCGCGCTGCGATCGAATATAATCAGGGCAAATCGAAGAAGGCGGCTGCGGCGAAGAAGGTTCGCAAGAGCAAGAAGGCGTGAGGTTGTAGCCTCGCATCTTCAGCGTCATTGCGAGCGAAGCGAAGCAATCCATTCTTTCTTTTTGTGGTGCGATGGATTGCTTCGCTTCGCTCGCAATGACGGCTTCCAGCTTACGCCGTCTTCGCCGCCTTCAACCCAAGCTTCGCCTCCACCGCATCCCGCATGATGAATTTTTGTATTTTCCCCGTCACCGTCATCGGGAACTCGTCGACGAATTCGACGTAGCGCGGGATCTTGTTGTGGGCGATCTGGCCGTGGCAGAAGGCGCGGACCTCGTCGGCCGTTAGCGTTTCGCCCGCGCGCGTCCGGATCCAGGCGCAGAGTTCCTCGCCATAGCGGTCGTCGGCAACGCCAAAAATCTGCACGTCCTGGATTTTTGGATGGCGATACAAAAACTCCTCGATCTCGCGCGGATAGAGGTTCTCGCCGCCGCGGATCACCATGTCCTTGATGCGGCCGACGATGTTGCAATAACCTTCCGTGTCGATGATGGCGATATCGCCGGTGTGCATCCAGCCATTGGCGTCGAGCACGTCCTTGGTTTTTTCCGCCTCGTCCCAATAGCCCAGCATGATGCTGTAGCCGCGGGTGCAGAGTTCGCCGCGTTCGCCGCGCGGCACGACGCGGCCTTCGAGATCGACCACCTTGACCTCGACATGCGGATGGATGCGCCCGACGGTGGCGACGCGGCGCTCCAGCGGATCGTCGGTGGAGCTCTGGAAACTGACCGGGCTGGTTTCGGTCATGCCATAGGCGATCGTGACTTCGCCCATGTTCATCTCGCTGTTGACGCGCTTCATCACTTCGACCGGGCAGGGCGCGCCGGCCATGATGCCGGTGCGCAGCGATTTGAGGTCGAAGCGTGAGAATTCCGGGTGATCGAGCTGGGCGATGAACATGGTCGGCACGCCATAGAGCGTCGTGCATTTTTCGTTCTCGATGGTCTGCAGCGTCGCCAGCGGATCAAAACCTTCACCGGGATAGACCATCGTCGCGCCCAGCGTCACGGCGGCGAGGTTGCCCATCACCATGCCGAAGCAGTGATACAGCGGCACCGGGATGCAGATGCGGTCCTGTCTCGGTCAGGCGCATGGCGCGGCCGACGAAATAGCCGTTGTTGAGGATATTGTGGTGCGTCAGCGTCACGCCCTTGGGCGAGCCGGTGGTGCCGCTGGTGAACTGGATGTTGACCGCGTCGTCGAATTGCAAGGTTTTGGCGAGGTCCGCCAGCGTCTCGCGGTGGCGCGCGCCACCCATCTTCGTCACGTCCTCGAATGCAATCGTGCCGGGCGAGAGGCGGCCCACCGATCTGGATCACCGCGCGCAGTTGCGGCAGGCGCGCCGCGTGCAATTCGCCGGGCACGGATTTTGCGAGTTCCGGCAGCAGGGTGTTGAGCATCTCCATGTAATTCGAGGTCTTGAACGCGGTTGCGGTGACGATCGCGACGCATCCGACCTTTGCCAGCGCGAATTCGAGCTCGCTGAGGCGATAGGCCGGATTGATGGTGACGAGGATGATACCGGCTTTGGCGGCAGCAAACTGCGTCAGCGTCCATTCCGGCCGGTTCAGCGACCAGACGCCGATCCGCGCGCCGCGTTCCAGCCCAAGCGCAAGGAAGCCGGCCGCGAGCGCATCGACGCGCGCGGCGAATTCTCGCCACGTCCAGCGGACGTCATGGCTCGGCGAGACCAGCGCTTCGCGGTCGCCCCAGCGCTGCACGGCAAGATCGAGGCTTTGTCCAATGGTTTCGCCCAGCAGCGGCGCTTCCGCCGTGCCGCAAACGTAGCTGGCTGCAATGTCGGTCAAGTCTGCTTCTCCATGCGAAAGGGGGCGCGAGCCGGACGTTACGCGTAGCGCGGCGTCATTGCGAGGAGCACTTGCGACGAAGCAATCCATCTATCCGTTGTGCCGTAAGATGGATTGCTTCGCTTCGCTCGCAATGACGATAGTAACGAATTTCCCTCAAGCCGCCTTCTGCCCACTACCCGCATCGAGCCCGGAATAGATACCCCGCTCAAAACCCCCGAACGCTTCCAGGCATTTTGCGTCCGCGAACGGCAACAGTTGCATCAGGATGACGCCACTGACGTTACGCACCGGGTCGATCCAGAAATAGGTGTTGGCAAGCCCGGCCCAGGCGAGGCTGCCGGGGCTGCGGCCTTCCGGGGTCTTGGCGGTGTTGATCAGGAAGCTCAGCCCCCATTTCTTGGCCATGCCCGGATAGAGATCGACGTCGTTGGTGTAGATCGGCGCCACCGTCGTCATCTTGCCCATCGTGAGCTCGCCGATGTTGTTCTGGCTCATCAACGCCACGGTCTCGGGCTTCAAGATCTGGTTGCCGTTGCCTTTGCCCTTGTTGAGGATCATCTGGGTGAACTTGATGTAATCGGCCGCGGTGCCGTAGAGCCCGCCGCCGCCCATGTGGAATTCCGGATTCTGTTCGAGTTCGAACGGGATCGCCGCCAGCGCGCCATCCTCGCCGCGCATATGCATGCCGACCAGCCGCTCGCGTTGGGCTTCGCCGATCTTGAAGGCGGTGTCGGTCATGCCGAGCGGCGCGAGCATGTGGTCGCGCAGATAAGCGTCGAGACGCTTGCCGCTGACCGCCTCGATCGCCTTGCCGACGAAATCGATATTGGTGCCGTATTCCCAGCGCGTGCCGGGATCGCTTGCGATCGGCGTCTTCAACGCGGCGTTCTGGCAGGTGGTGATCCCCGGCGTGCCGGTTTTCGCCAGATACGCCGCCATGTCGCCGTTCCACATGTCGTAGACGAAGCCGGCGGTGTGGGTCATCAGCTGACGCAGCGTGATCGGGCTTTTGGCGGCCCGCAGTTTCGGTTCGCCCCTGGCGTCGAAACCTTCCAGTACCTGCGGCGAGGCAAGATCCGGCAACAGCTTGCCGATCGGTTCATCGAGCGCGAGTTTGCCCTGCTCGACGAGCTGCATGCCGGCCGCCGTCGTGATCGCCTTGGTCATCGAGGCGATCCAGAACACGCTATCAGCGGTCATTGGATCATCCTTCGACAGGTCGCGCTTGCCGAACGCGCCCTGATAGATCACCTCATTGCCGGTCGCGGCCATCGCGACCACGCCGGGAATCTCCTTGGCCTCGCTTTTCTGACGCAGAATCTGATCGATCTGAGCTTTGCTCTGCATGGGGTCGCCTCCGGTTTATTTTTATGGAGTGCGCGATCTTCCTCCCGGCGGCGTGATCCCGCAAGCGCCGGCGACGCCTGGCCGCCGATGTCGCGACCTCGTGATGGGCCCGCGGCGTGGGCAGGATTTGGCGAGGTCCGCGGCACAAAACTGCAACACTCGGTCAGAATGTGCGGTGGATGCGCCGCAATCCCGGTGACCACCTTGGGCATCCACGATAACGTTACTGCTCGACGATTTCCGGCGCTGAATTTTTGCGGTAAGACATTCACAATCCAGCGGAAACGCTGGCATTCGGACTGAATGTTTTGATGAAAATGGTTTTGATTTCCGCAGTTGCGAGGGTGGGCGATGATCTCGACCTGGAGTGAATGGAAGCGATATCCCCGGGCCGGGCGCGGCGAGAATATCGAGGCGCCGATCACTCCCGGCCTCTATGAAGTTCGCTACGCCGGCACCGGCGCGCTGCATTCCTTTGAGGCGGTCGACAACGTCGCCCAGGCCCTGGCGCTGCTTTCGGTCGGTTCCAAATCCTGGTTCTCGCGCCGGGACGTCACAAAAGTGCCCGACCTCGAATATCGCACCTGCGCGACGTCGTCCCGGGCCGACGCCAAGGCCGCCGCGGAACGCATGATCGGCCGCCGCGAAACCTACATGAACGGCGCGGCCTGACAGGTCCGCGACAGGCCCTCAATATAGCTTGACGCTACTGCGCGTTCGCGGCCGGTGCATTGCCGGCTGAATGGGCCTATATTCGGGCCAACACCCCAAAATCCCAGGAGTCATGCCATGAACCCGCCCGTTGCCGCACGCGCTTCGCAATCCACCCCCTCGCTGCGCGACCGCCTGAAGGATGCCTCGCTGCTGCGCGAGCAGTGCTACATCGATGGCGCCTGGACCGGCACGGCTTCGCGGCCGGTGACCAACCCGGTCAACGGCATCGAGCTTGCGAAAATACCGGTCATGAGCACGGCGGAGACGACGCAGGCGGTGGAAGCCGCCGAGCGCGCGTTCCCGGCCTGGGCCAAACTCACGGCGAAAGCGCGTTCCAACATCTTGCGCAAATGGTTCGACCTCATCATCGCCAACCGTGAAGACCTCGCACTGATCCTCACGTCAGAGCAGGGCAAGCCGCTGGCGGAAGCGCTCGGCGAGGTCGATATCGGCGGCGCCTATGTCGAGTTCTTCGCCGAAGAGGCGCGGCGGGTCTATGGCGAAACCATTCCGACCCAGCGCGCGGATGCGCGGCTGCTCGCGATCAAGCAGCCGATCGGCGTCTGCGGCGCGATCACGCCGTGGAATTTTCCGTGTTCGATGATCACCCGCAAAGTCTCGCCGGCGCTGGCCGCGGGCTGCACCGTGGTGCTGAAGCCCGCCAATGAAACGCCGCTGACGGCGCTGGCGCTGGTGGCGCTGGCTGAAAAAGCCGGCGTGCCGAAGGGCGTGTTCAACATCCTCACCGGCAATTCCTCGGCGATCGGAAAAGTGCTGTGCGAACATCCCGCGGTGCGCTTCGTCGGCTTCACCGGATCGACCGAAGTCGGCAAGATCCTGTACCAGCAGGCCGCCGTCGGCGTGAAGAAGCTCGGGCTCGAGCTCGGTGGCAACGCACCGTTCGTGGTGTTCGACGACGCCGATATCGATGCTGCCGTCGAGGGCGCCATCGTCTCGAAATACCGCAACATGGGCCAGACCTGCGTCTGCGCCAACCGCATCTACGCCCAGGACAAGATCTACGATCAGTTCGTGGAAAAACTTTCGGCCAAGGTCGCGGCGATGAAAGTCGGCGACGGCACCGAAGCCGGCGTGACCCAGGGTCCGCTGATCAACATGGAAGCGATCGACAAGGTCGAGAAGCATATCGCGGATGCGGTCAAGGGCGGCGCGAAAATCATCACCGGCGGCAAGCGCCATGCGCTCGGCGGCAGCTTCTTCGAGCCCACCGTGCTCGCCAACGTCAAGCCGGACGCGCTGGTCGCGCATGAAGAAACCTTTGGCCCGCTGGCGCCGGTGTTCCGCTTCAAGGACGAGGCTGAGGTTATTGCGATGTGCAATGCCTCGCCGTTTGGTCTCGCGTCCTATTTCTATTCGCGCGATCTCGGCCGGGTCTGGCGGGTCGCCGAAGCGCTGGAGTCCGGCATGGTCGGCGTCAACACCGGCCTGATCACCACCGAAGTCGCCCCCTTCGGCGGCGTCAAGGAATCGGGCCTCGGCCGCGAAGGTTCGCATCACGGCATGGAAGAATATGTCGAGATCAAATATGTGATGATGGCGGGGATTTGATCACTTTCTTGGCTCGCCTTCTTCCTCCGTGGGAGAGGGCGAGCACGAGACCTCTGCAATTGTGAGGTCGCACGCTCTGGGCACTCTGGTGCAGCAAGCCGAACTGGAACGCATCGCCGAGCAGTATGCGGTGTTTGCCTCGAACGAGGCTCACGGCGCGTCGGAAGTTTATGAGGCGCTGGCGATCGCCGTGGCCAATTCGGGCGACCTGCTCGAATTCATCGCCACCTTTCCGGTCGAAAAGCGCCAGCCCAATCTTTTTCTTGCGGCGGTTCGGCACGTCTGCGGCATTCCACGCAATGCGAACGATTTGCGCCAGTTCGTGCGTACATTTGGCGCGCAAATTCGCGAGGTCATGCTGTCGCACACGACACAGACCAACGAACCTGCCCGGTGCGCGGTGCTGCTTCCGCTATTGGCGCAGCTTCCGCAACCGCTCGCGCTGCTGGAGGTCGGAGCTTCCGCGGGGCTCTGCTTGCTCGTGGAGCATTATGGCTATGATTACGGAAGCGTGCGACTTGATCCGGCTGTAGCGGGCGACGGTGGCGCGCCGGTGTTCTCCTGTCAGGTCTCGGGTGCTCCGATACCCAGATCGATTCCTCGCATTGCGTGGCGCGCTGGATTGGACCTCAATCCTCTCGACATACGATCGAAGCATGACGCGGCTTGGCTCGAGACCCTGGTCTGGCCAGGACAGAATGAGCGGTTAGCGCGGCTGCATGCCGCCATCGACATCGCGCGGCGCGATCCGCCGAGGGTGGTCAGGGGCGATTTGCTGACGGATTTGGCGCGGCTGGCGGCAACGGCACCGAATGACGCGACACTCGTCGTCTTTCATACCGCCGTGCTTGGATATGTTCTGCCACGATCGGCACGGGAGCAGTTTGCCGTAACCGTGAAGCAAATCGGAGCTGAATGGATCAGCAACGAATCTCCTCACGTCTTTCCTTCCATCGCGGAAAAGGCGCCGCCCTCGCCCGCAAGGGGACGTTTTTTGCTTGCACGGAACGGTACGCCAGTCGCATGGACCGGGCCGCACGGACAATCAATCGACTGGTTCGGTGCGACATGATGGTCGCAACAGAGTGCCGCGACGCTCGGGTCAGGCTTCGAGGCCTTCCATAAACTGCTTCAGCCGCGGCGCCCATTTGTGGGCGTCGATGCCGGACGCGGAATGGCCGTACTCGCTGTCGAGCAGGAAATAATCGGCATCGACGCCGGCGCCTTGCAGCCCCTGCATCACGGCTGGCGCGATGTCGGGCGGAAACAATTTGTCGGTCCGCGACAGCACCAACAGCACCTTCGATTTGATCTTGCCGAATTGCGCCGTCACGTCGAAGCCGCGCAGCGCCCTGGCCAGAATGATCAGCGAATTGGCGTCAAAACCATCAGCCCATCGCGCCGCCTCGTCACGGATCGCGGCCTCGATCGGTGCAGGATCCGACATCGTCGCCTTCAGCCGCGTCTCGATGCCATAGGTCTTCAGCGTCGCCATCCGGATCTGGATCGTGGTCTCCAGTACGCCGCCGCGGTCGTAATAGTCGCCGCCGTTCCAGTTCGGATCCTTTGACAGGGTGCCGAGCAGCCGCTCGACATTCCCCTCCGATCGCTCGCGCGGCACACGCGGCGCCGTGACGACCGCGGCAATCCCCTTCATCGCGTCGGGATAATTGACGGCCCATTGAAAGGCCTGGAAGCCGCCATAGGAGGGTCCAACGATCGCAACCAGTTTTTCGATGCCGAGATGATCGAGCAGCAGTTTTTGCGTGCCGACGATGTCGCTGACGGTGATGTCGGGAAAGCGTGACCCATAGGGCTTGCCGGTCGCGGGATCGATACTCCCGGCATTGGTCGATCCATAGGACGAGCCCAGCATGTTCGGGCAGATGGCAAAGAAACGATTGGTGTCGACCGCCTTGCCCGGGCCGACCAGCTCGTTCCAGCTGCCTTCGCCGGTCGAACCGCCGGGGTCGATCATCTGCGGACCGCTGGTGTTGCCATGCGTCACCAGCACCGCATTGCGGCGATCGGGTGCGAGCGTGCCGAGCGTCGCATAGGCGATCGTGACGGACGGCATGACGATGCCGCTTTGCAGACGGAAATCGTGGGTCGAGAAAGTTTTGATTTCCGTTGCAGCCATTGCTGTTGCCATTATCAGCCGTTCCCCACATCGCCACCGAACGCACCATGCCTGCCGACGCCTGACGCAAATCGCGTGGCGCCCGAAAGCGTTTCGCCTGACGCAATCACCTTCAGCCCGCCGCGCATCTCATTGGCAATCGCCTCTTCCTCCTCGAGGTCCCATTGCCGGAGCGCCGACAGCCGGTCGGCGCGCATACAGGTCTGCGGGAAGCGGGCGATGTCGTGCGCCAGCGCGATCGCGTGTGCGCGGGTCTCGCCCTTCGGCACCAGCCGGTTGGCAAGGCCCATGCGCAACGCCTCTGCGCCGCCGACCGGGCGTCCGGTCAGGATCAGGTCGATGGCCTGGGAATGGCCGATCAGCCGCGGCAGGCGGATGGTGCCGAGGTCGATCAGCGGCACGCCAAAACGGCGGCAGAAGATGCCGAAGGTGGCATCCTCGGCGACGACGCGCATGTCGGCCCAAAGCGCGAGCTCCATGCCGCCGGCGACCGCAAAGCCCTCGACCGCGGCGATCACAGGCTTTGTCAACCGCAGCCGGCTCGGCCCCATCGGCGCAATTGAATTATGACCACCGATCTCGCGCTTCTTGTTGGGATCGCCCGCCGCCACCGCCTTGAGGTCGGCGCCGGCGCAGAAATAACCGCCGGTACCGGTGAACACCGCGACCGAGGCGGCTTCGTCGGCATCGAATGCCAGAAATGCGTCGTAGAGTTTTCGTGCGGTGGCGCCGTCGACGGCATTGCGGCAATGCGGACGGTTGATGGAGACGACGGTCACCGGGCCATCGCGTTCGACCAGCACGTTGTCGCTCTCGGTCATGTCTTCGCTCCCGCGTCGGGTTGAACCAGGTCCCAGAGGTTACCATAGAGATCCCTGAAGACGGCAACCGTGCCGTAGCTTTCGACCCTTGGCTCCCGGACAAAGATGACGCCTCGCGACTTATAGGCGTGAAAGTCACGCCAGAAATCGTCGGTGTGCAGGAACAGAAAGACGCGGCCGCCGGTTTGATTTCCAATACGCGACGCCTGCTCATCGTCCGTGGCCCGCGCCAGCAGCAGGCGTGGCCCGGTCGAACCCCGCGGAGCGACGACGACCCAGCGTTTGTCTTGTGCCGGAATCGCCGTGTCTTCGATCAGGGCAAATCCGAGGACGTCGACATAGAAATGAATTGCCTCGTCGTAATCGCGCACCACGAGAGCTAGTTGGCCAATCGTCTGCCCGGCTGTGACGGGCTGATCGTTTGCTCCGGTCATGTTCATCCTCGATTACGGGAGGAAATCATCTCGCGTCATTGCGAGGAGCTCTTGCGACGAAGCAATCCATTCTTTCTTTGCTCGGTTTCGATGGATTGCTTCGCTTCGCTCGCAATGACGGTGTCAAATCTTCAGCTGCGTAGGGTGAGCAAAGGCGCACTTGCGCCGTGCCACCATCTATCCTCCAAGCGTCAAGCAAGATGGTGGGCACGCTTCGCTTTGCCCACCCTACGCAATGAGGGGAATCAGACCTTCAGTTCACTCCCCGTCACCCGTCGATACGCTTCCAGATAGCGCTTGCTGGTGGCGTCCACCACGCTGGCCGGCAACGGCGGGGGCGGGGCGTCGCCGTTCCAGCGGCCGGCGCGGCGCTCGATGTCGAGATAGTCGCGCAGCGGCTGCTTGTCGAAGCTCGGCTGTGGTTGGCCCGGCTTGTAGACGTCGACCGCCCAGAACCGCGAACTATCGGGGGTCATCACCTCGTCGATCAGGATAATGCGACCATCTCGGTCTTTGCCGAATTCGAATTTGGTGTCGGCGATGATGATGCCTTGCTGGCGGCTGATCTTCTCGCCGAAATCATAGACCGTGCGCGCCATGCGCTCGAGCGTTTGCGCGACGTCGTCGCCCAGAACTTCGCGGACGCGCGCAACCGTGATGTTCTCGTCATGGCCGGTCTCGGCCTTGGTCGCCGGGCTGAAGATCGAAGGTTTCAGCTTTTCGCTTTCGACCAGGCCTGCGGCGAGCTTCTCGCCGGCCAGCGTGCCGGAGGCGGCATATTCCTTCCAGGCCGAGCCCGAGATGTAGCCGCGGATCACGCATTCGACCGGGAATACGGTGGTGCGACGGCACAACATCGCGCGCCCGACAATGTCGGCGCGGTGGTCTTTCAGGGCGGGCACGTGCTCGATGATCTCGTCGGCATCGGCGCTGATCATGTGGTGCGGCACCACGCCTTCGAGCTGCCGGAACCACCAGGCGCTGATCTGGGTCAGCACCGCACCCTTCATCGGGATGGTTTCGGCCATCACGACGTCGAAGGCGCTGATACGGTCGGTGGTCAAGCAGCAGCACGCGGTCGTCGCCGACGGCGTAGATATCGCGGACCTTGCCGCGCCCGATCCGTGGCAGAGGCAGGTCGCTGGCGAGCATCGCATTCATATCGGTCTTGCTTTCAGGAAGGGGCGCCCGCGAGCTGATGCGGGCGGCGGAGCGTGATGTCTGAGGGATAACTCAGTCCGGCAGCGGAATGAACTCATGTTCCTCGGGAACATGGGCAAAACGGCCGGTTTTCCAGTCCTGTTTGGCCTGTTCGATCCGCTCCTTGCTGGAAGATACGAAATTCCACCAGATGTGGCGCGGGCCCTCCAGCGCGTCGCCGCCGAGGAACATCATCCGCGTCGGTTTCACCGCCTTCACCGTGATGCGGTCGCCGGGCCGAAAAATCAAAAGCCGCGGCGACTCGTAGCGTTCACCGGCGATCTCGACCTCGCCTTCGACCACATAGATCGCGCGCTCTTCATGATCGGCGTCGAGCGGCACGCTGGTGCCGGCAATCGCCGTCACCTCGGTGTAGAACCAGGGCGACACCATCGTGACCGGCGATTTCACGCCAAAACCGTCGCCTGCGATGATGCGCGCGGTGAAGCCGCCGTCCGTCACGGTCGGCAGGCTCTCGGCGGCATAATGCTGGAACGACGGCGCGATCTCTTCCGAGCCCGCCGGCAATGCGATCCAGCTTTGCAAGCCCAGCATCTGCTGGCCGTCGCGGCGCTGCACGTCGGGGGTGCGTTCGGAATGCGCGATGCCGCGGCCGGCGGTCATCAAATTCATCGCGCCGGGCTGAATTTCCTGAATATTTCCCTCGCTGTCGCGATGCATGATGCTGCCGTCGAACAGATAGGTGACGGTGGCGAGCCCGATATGCGGATGCGGCCTGACGTCCATGCCCTTGCCGGCCATGAACTGCACCGGGCCGAAATGGTCGAAGAAGATGAAGGGGCCGACCATCTGCCGTTTGCCGTGCGGCAATGCGCGCCGCACCACAAATCCGTCGCCGAGATCGCGGGTGCGCGGCACGATGATGAGGTCGAGCGCGTCGCAGGATTTCGCATCGCCCAGGACGGGATCGTTGGAAGGTTGCCAGCTCATGGGAAGCTCCTTTGGATTTGCGGTGATCCTAGCAACAATGGCAGGGTGGCGTCCAAACACGAAACCTCTCTGCGTCGTCCCGGCGAAGGCCGGGACCCATAACCACCGTCGCCGATTGGTGACAAGATAGTGACCGCGTCATCCAACGGATAAGCCGCGGCGTATGGGTCCCGGCCTTCGCCGGGACGACGTAAAGTATTGAGGATGAGGAACCCGATGATCCCTCCGCTCAAGCCAGGCGCCAGACTGATGGCGGTCGATGGCCCTTTCATCGAGACGGCGCGGCTGATCCTGCGGCCATGGCGCAGCACTGACATTGCTGCAAACACGGCGATGTTATCCGATCCCGATTCCGGGCGCTTCATCACGCCTGATGGCAAGGTGGTCACGACCGAGCAGGGCGGATGGCGCAATGCCGCTGTCATCGCCGGGCATTGGGCGTTGCACGGCTTCACCATGTTCGCAGTCGAGGAACGATCGAGCGGCAAATATGTCGGACGGGTCGGACCGTTTTCGCCGCCGGAATGGCCGGGTTTCGAGGTCGGCTGGGGCATCGCCAGGGAATACCGCGGCAAGGGTTTTGCTGTGGAAGCGGCGCGGGCGGCGATCGACTGGGTGTTTGCCACCTTCGAAATCGACGAGATCATCCATTGCATCGATGACGTGAATATTGCGTCGCAGGCCGTCGCCCGGCGGCTGGGCGCGCGCCGGGATCGCAAGGCTGTCCTGATGGGCAAGCCTACCGATATCTGGGTGACCTCGCGCCAATCATGGATGGGCCAAAATTGAATCGAACCCCGATCTGCATTAGATTTATGCAGCGCTTGTCGCGCGGCCCGGACTGAATTGATGCTGCTTTCCACGCTAGATATTGCCCTGCGCGGCGCCACGGTGGCGCTGCTATTGGTGCTGGCGACGTCGCTGTTTCGCGGCTTCGGCACCGTGCTGGCCGGCCGGCTCGCGGCGGCGTTTGCGTTGGGGTCGGCGGCGCATGCCGTTACCAGTTCGATCGGCACGACGGCGCCGATTTCGATCTGGCATGCGCCTGTCATCGCGCTGTCGACCGGCAATGTCGTGGTGTTCTGGTTGTTCACGCGCGCGCTATTCGACGAAACGTTCAGGCTGCGCGCCTGGCATGGGCTGGTCTGGGCGGCAGTCGTCGCTATCAGTTTCGTCAATTGCATGTGGCTCGCCCCGGCCTCCGGCGTGCGGCCGTCCATCATCGCGATCAATCTGATCGCGCTCGGCTTTATCGCACTGGCGGTGACGCAAACCATTTCCTCGTGGTCGGCCGATCTGGTCGAACGGCGCCGCCGTGTCCGGGTCTTTATCGTCGGGGCTTCGGCTTTGTATGGCGGCATCAACGCCGTGTTGCAGATATTCTTGTCCGGTGGCGCAGCGGCGGAAGTTACCAACACCGTGAATTCCGCGTCGCTCGCCGGCGTGGTGGCGGCGATCTCCTACGCGATGATGCGCGTCGATGGCGCCGATCTGTTTCCGGCAACACCTGAAATCGCGCCGGTCGTGATCGTTCCCGGCCAGTCGGCGGCGGCAGAGGATGCGAACGACCAAAAGCTCGTCGATGCGCTGATGCGGTTGATGGGCGATGAGCGCATCTACCGTCACGACAACATCACCATCGGCACGCTCGCGACCAAGCTCGGGATTCCCGAATACCGCTTGCGGCGGCTGATCAACCAGCGGCTCGGCTACCGCAATTTCAATGTCTTCCTCAACAACCACCGGATCGAGGAAGCCAAGGCCGCGCTGTCCGACCCGACCCAGGCCGAAGTCCCCGTCATCACCATCGCGATGGATGCCGGCTTCCAGTCGCTCGGCCCGTTCAATCGGGCGTTCAAGGCGACCACGGGCGTCACCCCGACCGAATACCGCCGCCTCAAGGCATCAGCGGCCTGATCGTGTGCTCTTCCCCTCTCCCCCTGTGGGAGAGGGTGGCTTCGCGAAGTGAAGACGGGTGAGGGGTTGTATCCGCGGATGCGCTGTTCTCGCGGATAGAGACCCCTCATCCGGCGCCATAGCCGATGCAGGGCATCGGCGTTCTAGGAACGGCGGCCGGAGGCCGCCTATGCCACCTTCTCCCACAGGGGGAGAAGGAAGAACGCCCTCGTTCTATGATACTGCAATTTCATCATATTTTCGGAATCGGCGAGGTAGGCGCAGCTTTCGACCAGCCCGTTTTCGAATCCGGCGAGCGCAGCGGGCCACGCTCGCCAACATGGCCGGCAACGCGCTGATGCGTCATGCCGGAGGCCTCAATGACCAAGAAATCTCACCTCGAGAAACCTGCTTCTCATTCTCGCCGCCACCACCGCGCTCAGTGCGCTGGCGCTGTCGGCCGCGCGGGCGCGCGACGTGCCGAAAGATCGCCACCGGCTTTGTCGCCAACATCCTGTGCTCGGAGACCTTCGTCTCCGGCCAGCAACCGGACCGGATTTTTCGGGAAACGACTGCCGCGATGCCCGGCGCCAGCCTGATCACCTGGGCGCTCGACTATCATGTCGACCGCGCGCGCAAGGACGCCACGGTGACGTTCCTCGGCTTCGGCCGCAGCCACGCTGTCTTCCGCGAGGGTTTTGGCTGCTACCTCGATCATGGCGATGCGCGTCGCCGACATTTCGGTGCCGCCGGTCGATGCCAAAGCTTCACCGGCGCTGCTGCCTGATATCGCGGGACCCGCGGTCGTCACGCCAGCCAATCCGCAACTGGCCGCAGCGCTCGATCGCGCCTTTGCCGAGCCGGAACAGCCGCCGATGCGTGCGACCAAGGCGGTGGTGGTCGTGAAAGACGGCCGCGTCGTCGCCGAGCGTTACGCCGAGGGTTATGGCATCGATACGCCGATTCTCGGCTTCTCCGCGACCAAGTCGGTGATATCAGCGCTGACCGGCATTCTGGTGCGCAAGGGCGCGCTGACGCTCGATCAGCCGGCGCCCATCGCGGCGTGGCAACGCGCCGATGATCCGAGGGCTGCGATTACGGTCGATCATCTGCTCCGCCACACCGCAGGCCTTGCGATCGGCTCTTCGCTCGAAGCCTCGCTCGGTGCGGCGTTCGAGCCCGTCAACCGGATGAAATTTATGGAATCCGACATGGCCAAATATGCCGAGAGCATCGAACTGGCGACGCCGCCCGGCAGCGCCTGGAATTACAATGACGGCAACTACATCATTCTTTCGCATCTGATCCGCAACGCGACCGGTGGTCACGCGCCGGATGTGGTGCGCTTTGCGCGGCAGGAATTATTCGCACCCCTCGGCATGCGCAACGTGACGATCGAGTTCGATGCATCAGGCAATCCGGAAGGATCGAGCCAGATGCTGGCTTCGGCGCGCGACTGGGCGCGCTTCGGCATGCTCTATCTCAATGACGGCATGGCCGGCAGCAAGCGTATCCTGCCTGAGGGATGGGTGAAATATTCGGCCGCGCCGACGCGCAATGGCTGGGTTGGAATTGGCGCGGGCTTCTGGACCAATCTCGGCGACAGCTTCGGCGCCAACTACCGCATCGAGCACGGTTGGCCGCGCGATGCCTTCTTTGCCAAGGGAACGATCGGGCAATATGTGATCATCATACCCAGCGAAAAACTGGTCATCGTCCGGCTCGGCCGCTCGCCGAACTGGCCGCCGGACGTCGATGGCGTGTTCAGGCTCGTCACCGACGTCGTCGCGGCAACCGGCGACAAGGCGAAAGTGGCGCGCGGAAATTGATCTGCACCGTCTTAGCCCGGATGCACCCCACCACCCCCTACATCTTGCGTTTTCGGATAGAGCGAAGCTCTATCCCTACGGTGCATGGGGTTGTTTTCGCAGTTTTTAATCCCGGCATCAGCGATGCATCGCCTCTAGGAGGCTATTGCCGCCCCAGCTGCGTCGCCTGCACGACGCGATCGAATCGCTCCAGCGACAGGATCGCGTCGGCCAATTGATCCGCGCGGCCGTTCAGCACCGGGCGGGCGAGGGTGAGGAATTTCTGCTGCATCGCCTGCGCATCGGGGAATGAATTCGGCTCGCCGGAGGGATCGGCATAGAGCCGCTCATGCACGGCGTCGTCAGTGGTGATCGAGACGCGCGCGCCAAAGGGGTGGGTTCGGCCGATTTCGAGGCGGTCGTCCTGCACCACGTCGAACTTGTCGGCGAGCGCATTCACCGCGGCGTCGCCGAGCCGGTCGTAATCGTCCCAGCCGAAGCGGCCTTGATCGAGCGCCAGCGCGCCGGTGAAGAACATCGAAAATTGTCCGCCGACGATCGAGGTCGGATGGCGCTTGGTGGCGGCGTCGCCGGTCAGCGTGATGCCGTTGCGGTGCAGGCCGATCTCGACGCGCTTGATCTGGTCCGGCGTCAGATTGTGCTCGCGGCGCATCGCGATCAGCGCATCGAGTGCTGCATGGGTATAGCGGCAGCTCGGATAGGGCTTTACGCCGATCTTGAGCGTCTCATAGATCTTGCCGAGGCCGGCGGTCGCCTTGTCGGGATGCGCGTCGTCGCTGTAGCCGACCAGGAGCCCGTGCTTGCCCTCGACCGATTCACTGGCACCGACAAAATCGTTGCGCGCCAGCGTCGCCGCGATCACGCCGTTCATGGCGGCGGCGCCGACCTGATAGCGCTTGTTCCAGGCGCCGTTGACCAGAAATTGCAGCGAGCCGGCGGCCTGGCTGCCGGAGACGCCGAACGCCGCGATGATCTGGTCCTTCGACAGGCCGAACAGTTTTGCCGCCGCCGCCGCCGCGCCATAGGTGCCCGCGGTCGCGGTCGGATGAAAGCCGCGCGCGTAATGCGAGGTGGGATCGAGCGCGTTGCCGAGCCGGCAGCACACTTCATAGCCGGCCACGATCGCGGTCAGCACGTCGCGGCCGGAGGCGCCGACCATTTCGCCGACCGCGAACGCCGCCGGCACCACGGGCGCGCTCGGATGCAGCGAGGAGTCGGCATGGGTATCGTCAAAATCGAGGGAGTGGCCGAGCGCGCCGTTGAGGAGGGCTGCAACCGCCGGTGTCCAGGTCTTGCTATCGCCGAACACGGTGGAGTCGCCCTTGCCGTCCAGCGCCAGCGCTTCCAGCATTTTCAGCAGCGAGGGCGTCGATTCCGCATCGCGCCGCGCCCGGATCGCGCTGCCGAGGAAATCGAGCGTCAGCACCTTGGCGCGCTCCAATACCTCGCGCGGGATGTCCTCGAATTTCAGATTGGCGACATAGGCGGCGAGCGTTGCGGTTTCGTTGGCCATCGTGTTTCCTCGTTTGGCCGCAGGGTAGGCGGGCTGACCTTGCCTTTCAAGCCGCCTCCGGTCCGCGGGCATCTGCTATGCTCGAAGTCATCTACTATAGGTAATCGTCGAAAGTATCCGGAACGCGGCGCATGATGAGCTTCTCAAAGCGGATGTTCGAGGTGCTGTCGGCGCGAAAGGTGCAACTGGCGCTCGCGGTACGGATCGCGGTCGCTGCGGTTGCCGCCTACACGATCGCGGTTGCGCTGCATCTGATGCTGCCGCTATGGGCGGTGCTGACGTCGCTGATCGTCACCCAGATGAGCGTCGGCCGTTCGCTGAAGGCGACCCGCGACTACATGCTCGGCACCATCGGTGGCGCGATCTATGGCGGCGCCATCGCGGTGCTGATCCCGCATTCCGGCGAGGGCAGTTTACTGGCGCTGCTGGTGCTGGCGGTGACGCCACTGGCCTTCATCGCGGCGATCAATCCCAGCCTGAGCTCCGCCACCGTCACCGCCGTTATCGTGCTGCTGCTCCCGACCATGCACCAATCCAATCCGCTGGATTCGGCCATCGACCGTGTCGTCGAGGTCACCGTCGGCGCGCTCACCGGGCTCGCCGTCTCCTTTCTGGTGCTTCCGTCGCGCGCGATCAGCCAGATCCGGGCTCAATGCGGCGAAGCTGATCGAATTGCTTGCGACGGCGTTCGACGCGTTGCTGGTGGGCCTGACGCATGGTCTCGACAACGACGCCCTGCACCGGATCCAGGATGGCATCGGGGCTGCGGTGACAAGTCTGCATGCGACCGGGGCCGAGGCCGAACGCGAACGTGCCGTGCGGTTGTCTTCCGGGCCGGACACCGGACCGTTGCTGCGGACGATATTGCGATTGCGCCATGACGTCGTGATGATCGGGCGGGAGTGCGGGGTGGCGTTGCCATCGAACGTGCAGGCGCGGCTCGACGCGCCATTATCAGCGGTGAGGGAGGCGATCGCGGGTCATCTGCGCGAGGTCGCCGCGGCCTTGCGCGGCAGCGCCAATCCTCCGGCGTTTCAGCCGATCGATCTGGCGCTGCAGGCCTATGCCGGCGAAGTGGCGGCTGGTGCGCCGCGATGGCCTGATCCGCGGCCTGCCGGGCGATGTCGCCGAGCGCTTTTTCGCGCTGGGATTTTCGCTGGAGCAGATGCGGCAAAACCTCGCCGATCTCGATCGCTGCGTGGCGGAGTGGTCGGCAACGCCGCCGGTGGAGCCTGCTGTTGTCCAATCCTAGTCGAGATACACGCCGAGAAAGCCAAGCATCGCGCCCCTTGGTTCAGGCGGCAATCTGGCGCAGCAAAGTGGGGACGATCAGTCGGTGAAACGGCGCGATGATTGCGAGATAGGTTCGGCCGAGCCAGTTATGGGTCTTGACCAGCGTGGTTGCGGTGACGTTCCTGACGGCGTCAGAATTCGCGATGTCGACCACGACACGAAAGTCCAGATGCTTGTCGTTGAAGCCGGCGACGAGGCGATCCGGCGTTTCGCTGATAACCGGAAACAGGCCGATCATGCCGAGCGAGGTGGCCACGCTCGCGCCTGACGTCTTGAGGCCAAACGGCGTCACCAGAATATTGCGCAGCGAAGTCAGCACCTCGATCCAGCGCGGCTGCCGCGTCATCATGCGTTCGGCCGCTTGCCGCGCATCCAATGTGCGGTCCGCGATCTCGATGCGGAAGGCATCGGCGAATTGCGCGCCGGTCAGCAGCGTGTTCAGGTCGATCGCGGGTGTGACTTCATGAACGGTCATCGCTTCACCAATCTGTTGGCCAGCAGCCGAAAGCGCAAGACCAGAAGGATGGCATAAACCGCGGTCCCGACCGACAGTCCGATCCAGACGCCGACTGCGCCGAGCGGCGTGCGGAAGGCGAGCGCGCTCGCCAGCACGAAAGGCGATCATCCAGTAGCTGATCACCGCGAACAATAGCGGCACGCGGGTGTCGTTCATGCCGCGCAGCGCGCCGGCGGCGATGGTCTGGATGCCGTCGGCGATAAAGAAGGTGGCGCCGACCAGCAGCAGCGTCGCGGTCAGCACGATGGCCTCGCTGGCGCCGGCGGCGGCTTCACCGAAGAACAACTGCGCGATTTCGAAACGGCCCGCCATCACCGCGACCGTCAGCGCTGCGACCAGCGCGATGCCGAGCAGCGTCGCGACAAGGCCCGCGCGCTTGACCCCATCGGGGTCGTTGCGGCCGACCGCATGCCCGACCCGCACTGTCGCGGCCTGGCTGATGCCGTACGGCACCATGAACAGGATGGCGGTGACCTGAAGGGCGATCTGATGCGCCGCCAGCGCGGTGGTGCTGATCAGCCCCATCAAAAGCCCGGCGGCGCCGAACATGCCGTATTCCAGCAGGAACGAGATCGAGATCGGCGCGCCGATGACGATCAGCCGCCGCATCAGGCCCCAGTCGATGCGCCAGAAATGCCCGAGGACATGAAATTTCCGGAACGGCCGGCGGCGCGTGGCAAACCACAGGCTGGCCAGGAACGAGCCGAGGTTGACGATCGAGGTGGCAAGGCCAGCCCCGAACAATCCGAGCTGCGGCAGCCCCCAGGCGCCGTGGATCAGGAGATAGACCAGCAGCCCATTGGCCGGGATCGCAACCAGCGTGATCCACAGCACCGGCTCCGGCCGGTTGATCGCGCCCATGAAGCTGCGGATCGCCAGAAACCACAGCGCCGGCAGGATGCCCCATGCCAGGCCGAACAGATATTGCTGCGCCAGATGCGCGGTCGTTGGCGCCTGGCCGAGCGACACCAGGATGCTCTCGCCGCGCAGCGGGAACGCCATCATCGGCAGCGAAATCAATAGCGCGGCCCACAGGCCGACGCGCAGCGCACGCCGCACCACATGCGGATTGCGCGCGCCGAACGCCTGCGCGGCCAGCGGCGCCACCGCCGACACCAGCCCCATGCCGAAGGTGAACGAGACAAAGAACACGGTCGACGCCAGCGCCGCCGCCGCCACGGCCTCGTCGCCGAGCCGTCCGACCAAAGCGAGATCGGTCGTCATCATCGCGATCTGCCCGAGCTGCGTCAGCGCCATCGGCACCGCGAGCTTCAGCGTCTCGGCGAACTCGTCGGCGAGATGACGGCTTGGGGCGATCGATGCCGCGGCGGGCGCGAGCGATGCGGGTTCGATTTTGTCGAGCGAGCTCATTTTATCGAGTGAAGTCATGGCCTCCGACTAACACCCGCAAGGGCCGAAAAAGTGACGGTGGCTTGCGGCTTAATTCGCCGTCGCGCGCCGGCACCCGCGTAATTTTGGCGCCGAGCGCATTGAGCCGTTCGTCGATGCGCTCATAGCCGCGCTCGATCTGGTCGGCGTTGTTGATGGTCGAGGTGCCTTCCGCCGCCACCGCCGCCAGCAGCATGGCCATGCCGGCGCGGATGTCGGGCGAGGTCATCGGCGCGCCGCGCAGCCGGCTCGGGCCCGCCACGATCGCCCGGTGCGGGTCGCACAGCACGATGCGGGCGCCCATCGAGATCAGCTTGTCGACGAAGAACATCCGCGATTCGAACATCTTCTCGAACATCAGGATCACGCCGTCGCACTGGGTCGCGGTGACGATCGCGATCGACATCAGGTCGGCCGGGAAGGCCGGCCAGGGCTGGTCTTCGAGTTTCGGCACATGGCCGCCGAAATCGTCGTGGATCTTCATGGTCTGGCCGGAGGGCACCACGAGGTCGTCGCCCTCGACGCCGCAGACGATGCCGAGCCGCTCAAAGCCCATCCGGATCGAGCGCAGATGCTCGACGCCGGCGCGCGCGATGCGCAAGGGCGAGCGCGTCACCGCGGCAAGCCCGATCAGCGAGCCGACCTCGATATGGTCGGGCTGGATCGAATAGCGCGCGCCGCCCAGCGTCGACGGCCCGTGGATGATGATGGTGTTGGTGCCGATGCCCTCGATCTTCGCGCCGAGCGCGACCAGGAAGTTGGCGAGGTCCTGCACATGCGGCTCGGAGGCGGCGTTGCGCAGATAGGTCGTGCCGTGGGCGGCGACGGCGGCGACCAGCGCGTTTTCGGTGGCGGTGACGCTGGGCTCGTCGAGGAAGACGTCGGCGCCCTTCAGCTTCGAGGCGCGGAATTCCAGCCGGTGGGTCGCGGTGACGGTGGCGCCCAGCTGTTCGAAGGCCAGAAAATGGGTGTCGAGGCGGCGCCGGCCGATGACGTCGCCGCCGGGCGGCGGCAGCGCCACCTCGCCGCAGCGGGCCAGCAGCGGCCCCGCCAGCAGGATCGAGGCGCGGATCCGCGCGCAGAGCTCGGGATCGAGATCGGCGGCGCGGATTTCCTTGGCGTGAATTTTCAGCGTGTTGCGCGCTTCCCATTCGGCCGAGGCGCCGACCGAGCGGATCAGTTCGACCAGCGTCTCGGTATCGCGGATCCGCGGAACGTTTTCCAGCGTGACCGGATGCTCGGTCAGCAAGCGCCGCCGCGATGATCGGCAGCGCGGCATTCTTGTTGCCCGACGGCTCGATCGTGCCCGCGAGCCGGTGGCCGCCTTCAACGATGTATTGAATGGGCGGCACTGGAGTTCCGTTCCTCACACGTCGACGGTGGCGTTGAGCGAATTCTCCTGGATGAATTCGCGGCGCGGCTCGACCACGTCACCCATCAGCTTGGTGAAGATGTCGTCGGCCTCGTCGACCTCCTTGATCTTCACCTGCAACAGCGAGCGTTCGTTGGTGTCGAGCGTGGTTTCCCAGAGCTGTTCCGGGTTCATCTCGCCGAGGCCTTTGTAGCGCTGCAACGACACGCCCTTGCGGCCGGCGTCGGTCACGGCTTCGAACAGGCTGACCGGGCCGTGGATGGCGGTTTCGGCATCCTTGCGCCGCAACACGCCCGGCTTCGGATAGGCCTCCTGCAGCTTCGCCGCGTAATCGTCGAGCTTGCGCGCGTCGGCCGAGCCGAGCAGGGCATCGTCGATGATGGCGACATCCTTGACGCCGCGGACGGTGCGCTCGAACAAGAAGCCCTCGCCTTCGGTGAAGCGTCCGGTCCAGCCGCGCTCGACTTCGTCGGCCAGCGCGTCGAGGCGCTTGGCGATGTAGTCGGCAGCGGCATTGGCGGTGTCTGATGTCGCTGGTGATCTTCGGGTTCAGCACGCCGGCGATCGCCGCCTGCTCGACCACCTTGCGGTTATAGCGGCTGTGCAGATTGTGCAGGATGCCGCGGATGATGCGGGCGTCCTCGACCAGCGACAGCAGGTCGCGGCCGGCGCGCTCGTCGCCGATGGCCGGCTTGAAGACGCATTCGTCGAGGCCGGTTGCGATCAGATAATCTTCCAGCGCGCGCTCGTCCTTCAGGTACTGCTCGGACTTGCCGCGCGTCACCTTGTAGAGCGGCGGCTGCGCGATATAGAGGTGGCCGCGGTCGATCAGTTCGCGCATCTGCCGGTAGAAGAAGGTCAGCAGCAGCGTGCGGATATGGGCGCCGTCGACGTCGGCGTCCGTCATCATGATGATCTTGTGGTAGCGCAGCTTGTCGGCGCTGAATTCGTCGCTGATGCCGGTGCCGAGCGCGGTGATCAGCGTGCCGATCTGCTCGGAGGACAGCATCTTGTCCATGCGGACGCGTTCGACATTGAGGATCTTGCCGCGCAGCGGCAGCACCGCCTGGAATTCGCGGTTGCGGCCCATCTTGGCGCTGCCGCCGGCCGAGTCACCCTCGACGATGAACAGTTCGGATTTGGCGGGATCCTTTTCCTGGCAGTGGGCGAGCTTGCCGGGCAGCGAAGCCATCCCGAGCGGATTCTTCCGGGTCAGCTCGCGCGCCTTGCGCGCGGCCTCGCGCGCGGCGGCGGCCTGGATCACCTTGCCGACGATGACCTTGGCCTCGGTCGGATGCTCCTCGAACCACGCCGCCAGCGCCTCGTTGAGCACGTTCTCGACCACGGGGCGCACTTCCGAGGACACCAGCTTGTCCTTGGTCTGCGACGAGAATTTCGGATCCGGCACTTTCACCGACAGCACGGCGGTGAGGCCTTCGCGGCAATCGTCGCCGGTCAGCGTGATCTTTTCCTTTTTCGCGTTGGTCTCGGCATAGCCGTTGACCTGGCGCGTCAGCGCGCCGCGGAAGCCGGCCAGATGGGTGCCGCCGTCGCGCTGCGGGATGTTGTTGGTGAAGCACAGCACGTTCTCATGGTAGCTGTCGTTCCACCACAGTGCGGCCTCGACGCCGATGTCGTTGAGTTCCGCGCGCACCATGATCGGGGCCGGCACGATCGCCTTCTTGTTGCGGTCGAGATATTTGACGAATTCCTCGACGCCGCCGGCATATTGCATCACCTCGCGCTTTTCGACCGCGTGGCGCATGTCTGACAGCACGATGTTGACGCCGGAATTCAGGAACGCGAGCTCGCGCAGGCGGTGCTCGAGCGTTGCGAAATCATATTCGATATTGGTGAAGGTTTCGGTCGAGGCGAAGAACGTCACCTCGGTGCCGCGCTTGCCCTTGGCGTCGCCGACCACCTTCAGCGGCGCTACCGCGTCGCCATGGGCGAATTCGATGTAGTGCTCCTTGCCGTCGCGCCAGACCCGCAGCTGCAGCTTGCTCGACAGCGCGTTGACCACGGAGACGCCGACGCCGTGCAGGCCGCCGGAAACCTTGTAGGAGTTCTGGTCGAACTTTCCGCCGGCGTGCAGCTGGGTCATGATGACCTCGGCCGCCGAAATGCCTTCGCCCTTGTGGATGTCGACCGGAATGCCGCGGCCGTCGTCGCGCACCGTCACCGAGCCGTCGGCGTTGAGCACGACTTCGACCGCCGTGGCGTGGCCGGCCAGCGCCTCGTCGATGCGCGTTGTCGACGACCTCGTACACCATGTGATGCAGGCCGGAACCGTCGTCGGTGTCGCCGATATACATGCCCGGCCGCTTGCGCACGGCGTCGAGGCCCTTCAACACCCGGATCGATTCCGCGCCATATTCGACGGGAATGGGATGCTCAGGTTCGGCAGGTGTCTGCCGCGCAGGTTCTGTCATGTGAGGCCTTCGAGGGTGTCCCGAATCAGCTGCGCAAAATGAGGCGCTGATTACGCTATTTGTGCCATGAAAGCGGCAATGCGCCTAGCGCAAAGTCTCTATCCGCAAGCTATTGAATAAATAGTGTTTTTTGGCGCTGTTTCAAGGCGTTCAAAGGCCGATTCTGGGGCCTTTGAAAAGCGTGATTCGAGGGCTGATTCTGCCGCCCTCAAGCCGGCTTTTTTGAGCCTGCCACGCCGTCTGGCGGCGTGCCGCAATCAGTAAATTTGCAGCGCCAGCACTTCGCCGGTCGGGCCAATCATCAAACCCCAGGCGTCGTCGGCGGTGACCTCGACGCTGCTGTTTTTGGCGGGGCGGCCGGCAAGCTTCAGCGCGTATTGGTACTTGCCCGGCGGCAGTTCGAGCATCGGCCTGTCAGGCGATTGCGGACCGCCGGCGCCGCCGGGGATCTTGATCGTCTGTTTGTTGATGGTGAGATCGGCCGGGCTGCCGCCCATATTGCCGAACACCAGTTTGGCCTGGCCCGGCTTCGGCATGACGTCGGCCTTGACGGCGGCGGCCGGATATTTCTGCGCGAGGGTGACCGAGGTCTCGCCATTGCTGCGGCCGAGTTTCAGCGTGGCCGGGCCGTCGGATGCGGCAAACGCCAGCTGCACCTGGTCCGGCTTGACGACGGCGCCCTCAGCGGATTCCTTCCAGCCGCGCTTGCCGAGTTCGCTGCGGTAGAAGGCGAGCACCGTGCTGAGTTCGGCCGGGATGCTGGCTTCGAGCTCCCTGCGGAACGGGGCGTCGCTGCCGGGCATCTTGCCGGTTCCCATCGACGTCATCGTGCGCTGCTTCGGCACCGGCAAAGCGGAGTCCGGATCGGCTTCGAGCGGCTCACTCGTCGTTTTGGCCGCCGGTTCGTTGCTGGCCTGGGCGCCGGCTGCGCCTGATTTCGCGGCCATTTTGGCATTGGCCATCACGAGACCCGATCCGTCGGCGCTGACATTGACCTTGGGGCCCATCTGCATGGCGGTGAACGACATCGCCTTGCCGCCTTTGGAAAACTCCATCACGACCATGTTGGATTTGTTGATGACCGAGGGCTGTTCCTTCCAGCCCTGCGCTTTCAGCGAGGCGCGATAGAAGGTGGCGATCGCCCGCACGCTCGACGAGGAATCGAATTCGAGCTTGCCGTCGGCGCCGTCGAATTTGACGTTTTCGGCGCTCTCCGGCAGCGGCACGGGTTTGGTGTTGTCGGCGAGCGCACGCAGCGGCGCATCCGACAGATTGGCGGCTTGCGCTACCCGGCGCACCTCGTCGGCGGCGATGATCTGTTTCGCGGCGGCGGCCGCGTCGCTGAAGAACCTGTCGTCGGCTTCCTTCTTGGCCTTGGCGCGCGCGGCCAATGCCGATTCCTTCAGTTGCGTGACGATGGTTGACGAAGGTGAGGTCGTATTTGTGCACCAGCCTGAGCTGTGCATTCTGATCCGGGGATGAAAAATTCAGCGTGACGTCGTTGTCGGTGACGACGGCGCCGCTGGTCTCTTCCTTCCAGTTCTGCGCGCGAGTTCGCGGCGGAAGAAGGCCAGCACCACGGGCAGGCTGGCCCTCACCTTGCCCTCGACCTTGCGGCGGACCGAGTTCGAACTGCCGGTGCTGCCGAAGCCATCCGTTTGATCCGCCGGCATCGGCAGGCCGATCACGTCTTTGGCGAGCTCGAGATTCTGCGCCAGCGCGAACGGCGCGACCTTGACCTCGACGCTGGTCTTGTCGTCGCGGCGCAGCAGCGTCAGCATGATCGGCGGTTGCTTGGGACCGCCGTCCCTGACATCGCGATTGAAATAGGCGATCGCGCCGTTCGCGATCGTCTCGTCGGGCCTGGCGTTCGGCCAGCGCGCGGCGATATCGGCCGTAGACAGAGCCGTCCAGCCGGCGCCGAGCAATCCCTGCCGGAACAGATCGAGGCTGGCCTCGATCGTCGCCGCGGTCATGCAGCTCAGATAAGGCCGCCTGTGGTCGAACACGATGTCGGTCGCATCCTGCGGAAACGGCACGGGTCGGTAGAGCCGCTCGGCGCTGTAGTAGACGACGGATTGATCCGGCCTGCCGAGGCCCTGCGTGAACGACAGCGTCAAACCCTGCTGTCCCTTCTTGAACGACATCGGGTGGCCGCCCGGATCCGGGTACTGAAATTCCTGCCAGCCATTGGCGGCCAGGAGCTTGCGCGTCGCGGCGGTCGTGATCGCGACCACGGTTGGAACGCGATAGGAGAGACTTATTTCGGGGTAGCGTTCGCGCTCCGGCTGATTCGGTGTCGCGCCTTCGAGCTGCGGCAAGGTGCGGACATCGACCAGCCCGTCATCGGCGCGAGCAACCATCGGTGCACCAGCACCCAGCACGAAGATGAACGCCAACAGCCGCTTTCCCTGCCGGGATGAGTGTCCCGCGCGTCATTCCAAACATTCGTGCTCTCCGGTATTTGCCGACGCCTGATTGGCGTCGCGCGGCATCGATGGCGGCGACGTCGATGGCGCCATGTCCGAAAGCTAGTCGCGCCGGTGCCGGGATAGGTTCAAAGCCTCAGGCGCGTCGGGTGACCTGGCCGGATTCCACGTCGAAAATCTCGCCGGATGTGCCGACATCGGCGAATGCCGCGGGGTCGGCGCCGGTCATCCAGACCTGCGCGCCGAGTTTTGCGAGTTCGTCGAACAGCGCCTTGCGCCTGGCGGGATCGAGATGCGCCACGACTTCGTCGAGCAGCAACAGCGGCACGATGCCGGTCATCTCGGCGACCAGGGTGGCATGCGCCAGCACCAGGCCGATCAGCAGCGCCTTCTGCTCGCCGGTCGAGGCGTCGCGCGCCGGCATGTTCTTCGGCGCGTAGATCACCTGCAGGTCGGTCGTGTGCGGGCCGTCCAGCGTGCGGCCGGCCGCGGCGTCGCGCGCGCGGCCGGCGCGCAGGATCTCGCGGTAGCGATCCTCCACGGCGGTGGCGGGCTCGTTGACCAGCGCATTCTCCATCCAGCCGTCGAGCATGATCTGCGCCGACGGAAAGGCGGAATTGGCGCCGCGCTCGCGCAGCATCGCGGCGAGTTTCGTCACGGTCTGGCCGCGGGTGGCGGCGACCGCGACCGCAAGCTCGGCGGTTTCGCGCTCGATCGCGTCGCACCAATGGTCGTCGTAATTGCGCACTTCGAGCAGCCGGTTGCGCGAGCGCAGCGAGCGCTCCAGCGCCGACACGCGGCTGGAATGCTCGCTGTCGATCGCCAGCACCAGCCGGTCGAAGAAGCGCCGCCGCTCGGAAGCCGCGCCGAGGAACAGCCCGTCCATCGCCGGCGTCAGCCACACCATGCGCAGATGATCGCCGAAGGCGGTCGCCGAACTCACCGGCTCGCGGTCGATCCGGCAGCGCCGGCCGGTCGCGCTGTTTTCGTTGCCGGGCGCATCGATGCCGGTGCCGAGCGTGGCAAGCCCGAGCGCGCCCTCGACTTCGGCGGAGACCGCCCAGGAGCCGTCGCCCTGGTTGTCGGCGACATCCTCCAGCGTGGCGCGCCGCAAGCCCCGTCCCGGCGACAGAAACGAGATCGCCTCCAGGCAATTGGTCTTGCCGGCGCCGTTCGGCCCCACCAGCACCACGACGTCGCCGCGCGTCTGCACGCTCCCCGCCCGATAATTGCGAAAATGCGTCAGCGTCAGCCGATGGATGCGGGAGGGGGTCATATCAGTTGTCATTCGTCGTCATGCCCGGCCTTGTGCCGGGCATCCACGTTCTTACTGCGCCCAAGACGTGGATGGCCGGGACAAGCCCGGCCATGACGCAATGTTCGGGCATGCAAGCCCGGCAATGACAGGCGTCACACCCGCATCGGCATCAGCACGTAGAGCGCGCCCTTGTTGTCCTTGTCCTGCACCAGCGTCGGCGAGCCGGGGTCGGCGAGGCGCAGCACGGCGACTTCGCCTTCGATCTGGGCGGCGATGTCGAGCAGATAGCGCGAGTTGAAGCCGATATCGAGCGCGTCGGAGGCGTATTCGACTTCGAGCTCTTCGGTGGCGCTGCCGGAATCCGGGTTGGTCACCGACAGCACCAGCTTGCCGGCCGACAGCGCCAGCTTCACCGCGCGGCCGCGCTCGCTCGAAATGGTCGAGACGCGGTCGACCGCGGCCTCGAAATCCTTCTTGTCGACGATCAGTTCCTTGTCGTTGTTCTGCGGAATGACGCGGCCGTAATCCGGGAAGGTGCCGTCGATCAGTTTCGAGGTCAGCACCACATTGCCGATGGTGAAGCGGATCTTGCCCTGCGACAGTTCGATCGTGACTTCGGCCTCGTTGTCCTCGATCAGCCGCTGCACTTCGCCGACGGTCTTGCGCGGCACGATCACGCCGGGCATGCCGGTGGCGCCCTTGGGCAGGGCCAGATCGATCTGCGCCAGGCGATGTCCGTCGGTCGCGACGGCGCGCAAGGTCGCGGCCTTGGCGCTGCCGGCCGCGTGCAGATAGATGCCGTTGAGATAATAGCGGGTCTCTTCGGTCGAGATCGCAAACTGCGTGCGGTCGATCAGGCGCTTGACGTCGGAGGCGGCGAGCGAGAACGAATGCGTCATGTCGCCGGCGGCCAGATCCGGGAAATCGCTTTCGGGCAGGGTCTGCAGCGTGAAGCGCGAACGGCCGGCGCGGATCGCCAGCACCGAGCGGTCGCCGTCGGCTTCCAGCACGATCTGCGCGCCGTCGGGCAGTTTGCGGACGATGTCGTAGAACATGTGCGCCGGCACCGTGGTCGAGCCGCCGGTCGCGGTTTCCGCCGCCAGCGTCTCGGTCACCTCGAGGTCGAGGTCGGTCGCCTTCAGCGACAGTTTGGCGTTTTCGGCGCGGATCAGCACGTTGCCGAGGATCGGGATGGTGTTGCGGCGCTCGACCACGCGATGGACGTGGCCCAGCGACTTCAGGAGTTGCGCGCGTTCGACGGTGACCTTCATTGCAATACCCGCCTGATCCCTAAGATGGAAAAGCCGGGCGGCCCGGAAGGCGCGCCGCGGCAATTGAAACCCGAAAAGCCGGATCAAGGATGGATTTGATCAAACCCGCGGGGGGACCGCAAGGTGGCGCGGATGGGCCGCGAAGTGCAAGGGAGCGCGAGCGCCGTTCCCCACGTTTTGCGCAGCAAGGAAACACATTCTCCCCGCCCGGCCTGGCCGGATACGGCGGGCGGCAGGAGCGAAGAAGAATTCATTCCTGCAGTTGGCGCTTCAGCGATTCGACCTCTTCGGACAGCGCGGTATCCCTGGAGACCAGTGCCTCGATCTTGCGCACGGCGTGCAGCACCGTGGTGTGGTCGCGTCCGCCGAACCGGCGGCCGATTTCGGGCAGCGAGCGCAGCGTCAGCGTCTTGGCCAGGTACATCGCGACCTGGCGCGGGCGGACCACATTGGCGGTGCGCCGCGAGGACAACAGGTCGGAGCGGCTGACATTATATTGCCGGGCCACCACGCGCTGGATGTCCTCGATCTTGATCCGCTTCGGTTCCTGCGGACGGATCAGGTCGCGCACTTCGCGCTCGGCCATTTCCAGCGTCACCGGCTGGGCGTTGAGCTTGGAGTGCGCGAGCAGGCGGTTGATGGCGCCTTCGAGGTCGCGGCCGTTATGGGTGATGGTGCGGGCGAGATAATCCAGCACCGGTTCCGGCACGTCGAAGCTCGCATGATGGGCGCGGGCCGCGGCGACGCGCGACTTCAGGATGCCGAGCCGCAGTTCCTCGCCGAGCGAGCCCATTTCGACGACGAGGCCGCCGGCCAGCCGCGAGCGCACGCGGTCGTCGAGGCTTTCGAGATCGGACGGCGGACGGTCGGCCGCGATCACGACCTGACGGCCGGCATCGATCAGCGCGTTCAGCGTGTGGCAGAACTCGGCCTGGGTCGACTTGCCCTGCAGGAACTGCAGATCGTCGATCACGAGCACGTCGATGCCGCGCAGCGCTTCCTTGAACGCCAGCGCCGTCTGCGTCTTCAGCGCGGCGACGAAGCCGTACATGAACTTCTCGGCGGTGAGATAGAGCACCTTGCGCTCGTTGCCGGAATTGCCGGCCCAGGTCACCGCCTGCAGCAGATGGGTTTTGCCGAGGCCGACGCCGGCGTGGATATAGAGCGGGTTGAACATCACGGCATCGCCGCGGCGTCCTTCGGCGACCTGACGCGCCGCGGCATGCGCCAGCGTGTTGGAGCGGCCGATCACGAAGCTTGCAAAGGTCAGGCGCGGATCGAGCGGCGAGCCGCCGAGCGCATCATGGCTGGCGGACACCGGCGCGGTCGCGGTCGAGCGCAATTCCGGCGCCGGGCGGCCATCGGCGCGCTCGACGCGGCGCTGATCGGCCGGCGCTGCCACTTCCTTGGCGGGTGCGCGCAGCGCATCGCCGTGCGCACGGTGAGGTCGATCCGGTGCACTTCCGGCATCTCGGCCTGCCAGCAGGAGAGCACGCGATCGGCGTAATGCGCCTGGATCCAGCTCTTGAGGAAGCGGGTCGGAACCGACAGATGGACGCTTTCGTCCTGCACGCCTTCCAGATCCATGCGCGCAAACCAGCTCGTATAGACGTCTTCGCCGACGCTCGTCCGCAGCCGACCCTTCACGCGCGACCAGCGATCCTGTTCCGTATTTGTCATTGCCTGAGAACTTTTCTGAAAGAGTAATGTTCGATTGTGAAATCGCCTTGCAGGGTTCCTGCCACAGGGTTCCTGGCAAAGCGCGACCTCAAGCGGGCTTTCAGCTCCGGACATAGATCAGCCGTTCGGCGAAAACGCCGTCGGTCAGATCATCGGTCGGAAGAGAAGGGTTCCGCGAGGTCAGCGCGTACTCGACGGTCTTTCCGGAGTTCGCGTGGAAGGGCGGTTGGAAATGGTTTCAAGGGTAACGGATACGGTCTCGTATGAAATTCGCATGTCGAATGCCGCGATGATTCCGTAAAGCATACTACCTCCCCCTCTCGCCGCGAGTTACGCGCGGCGAGTTGTCATGTCGCAAGTGTTTTCAAAGTCAGTCTGCCGCAACCGAACATGACATGCCCGCGCTGCTGCCGCCGCGTTACCTCAGTCTGTCTTCAACACGTTCTCGGGCTCCGCGTTCCCAGCCGTTGCGGTTGCCGGTAGGTGCCGTATCCCTCTAGTCCGCAGCCCGCGAAACACGCGCACCACGCCTGAGAAATTTAGACACAGAACAACCGTTCTCATATTGCTATGAGTTACCAACTTAGCATCGCTTGGAAAGCGTCGCTAACGCGCACACCGCCGCCGATTTGCACGTCCGCCCTTGGGTCTCAAACCGCGCTGATCTGGAGAGCCGTGGGCGTCGCGAACGCCATTAGATATACACCAAGCGAAATTTCTGACAATCCGTGAATTCGACGTGCGCGAGTGAGTCTTCGCCCGTGTTGCAGCGCTGCAATTGCGACAGCTCGAAAGCAAGTTTTTGAATTCGTGCACAGAATTCGCGCGCGCTGACCATCGTGACAAATTGCGCCGCACTCGCAAAAAATTTTCACAAAATTTTTACGTATCGTTCGTCGCGCGGACGGATTTTCAAACCGCTTGCGCTCGCTATGTGGATAAGTGATTAGCGAAGCGAAGTTTTTCGCGATTGTTTTTGAGGGTAACTCCCGCGCGGCCGTTTTCGGACCGAAGATGCGGATGCTGTCTGACTTGCGCAGCGCAACGAGCTGCGCATCTCGCATCTGCGCACAGCATTGCCGGTGCAACAAACTGCACCTCGTAAAATTACGGGCGCAAAAGAAATATGACACGCGGTCGGCTGTGCAGCAACGGGACAATTGAATTTGAAAAAAGAAAAGCCCGGCCGAGCCGGGCTTTTTGACGAATATTTTTTTCCGTCAGCTCACTTCGCGAGCTTGGCGATCTGGTGCGTCAGGCGCGACACCTTCCGGCTCGCATTGTTCTTGTGAATGATGTTGCGCTGCGCGGCCTGCATCAGTTCCGGTTCCGCGTGCTCCATCGCCTTCAGCGCTGCATCGCGGTCGCCGCTCTTGATCGCTTCTTCGACGGTGCGCACCGCGCCACGCATCTGGGTGCGGCGCGACTTGTTGATGATGGTGCGGCGGGCAATCTTGCGGGTCGCCTTCTTGGCGGAAGTGGTATTGGCCATGTTCTCAACTATCCTTCGGCTGACATCGCTCGGGTGGTCGGGCTTGAGCGCGCCGGCCGTTCAAATTGCGTGATCGACGCTGGTTGTATTTCCAGGGTGTTCTTGAATCCAGTGTTCTTGAGGATGCCATGCCCGGGAGCCAAAATGCTTCCATAGCGGCGCTGCTCAAAGAACAGCGGCGGCGGGATTGCGCCCGCCGCCATTGGCGGTCTTATAGAGGGCGAGTTCTGCACCGTCAACGCTTTCCGGACCTCCGAAAAATCGGCAAATCCGGCCGGAAACGGCGCATAAGGTGCTGATGAGGTTGAATTTCTCCGGGCCCCCCGCTATTGGGCTGACGGCCCTTCGGGCGCGACAGATATAAGGTGACGCATGATCCGCGGTTTCTTCCGACTTATCGGCCTGCTGCTGCTGGCCGGCGGATTCATCTTCATGGTCTATGACGGCGCCCGCTGGGTG
The DNA here is from genome assembly GCA_963802535.1 of uncultured Alphaproteobacteria bacterium. Taxonomy (GTDB): domain Bacteria; phylum Pseudomonadota; class Alphaproteobacteria; order Rhizobiales; family Xanthobacteraceae; genus Bradyrhizobium. Next base: position 590,404 of record CAWDJI010000011.1, read on the forward strand.
GCCGACCAGACCCTGCGTTTCACCCGGTTCGGCCAGTTCTGGAACGACATCCACCAGTCCAGCCAGCAGGCGTTCCGGACCTGGGTCGAGGGCAACGCGCCCTGGCTCTGGAACAGCGTCGTCAAGGTCGTGCTGGACCAGCCGGTTTTCGCCGTGCTGGGCGTGGTCGGCATCCTGCTGATGATCCTGTTCCGGCCGCGCAAGCCGCTGATCGGCTATTCGCGGGACTGACCGTCAGGTCACGCGGCTGGCGTAACGGGGCTGCGGCCACCGGCGTAAAGACCTATATATAGAAGTCACCGGCCGCCGCCGTTGCCGCGTCGGCCGATGTCCCGCCTGGAGGTAATCCATGTTCTTCATGCGCAAGACCACCGCGTTGCCGAGCGCCGCCGAAGCGCTGCCGGGCCGCGCCACGCCGATCCCGACCGCCACCACCCATTTCGTCAACGGCCGCAAGCTGCAGCCGCCTTATCCCGCAGGTCTCGAGCAGGCGGTGTTCGGGCTCGGCTGTTTCTGGGGCGCCGAGCGCAAGTTCTGGGAACTCGGCGACGGCATCTTCGCGACCGCGGTCGGCTATGCCGGCGGCCACACGCCGAATCCGACCTATGAAGAGGTCTGCTCGGGCCGCACCGGCCACACCGAAGTGGTGCTGGTCGTGTTCGATCCGAAGAAGATCTCCTACGAGGCGCTGCTGAAGACGTTCTGGGAAAATCACAACCCGACGCAGGGCATGCGCCAGGGCAACGACGTCGGCACGCAGTATCGTTCCGCGATCTACACGTTCGGCGACGCGCAGCGCAAAGCCGCCGATGCGTCGAAGGCGCTCTATCAGAAGGCGCTGGCGGCCAAGGGTCTCGGCGCCATCACCACCGAGATCGCGCCATCGGGCGCAGTTCTATTTCGCCGAGGACTATCATCAGCAATATCTCGCCAAGAATCCGGCCGGCTATTGCGGGCTCGGCGGCACCGGCGTGTCGTGCCCGATCGGCGCCGGCGTGGCCGCCTGACGGCTTGTTTTTACCGAGGCGAGGGGCTCTGTCCTCTCGTTCGCACCGCGCACCTCGAAAAAACCCTTTGTTAACCATAACCGGTGCAAGACTAGAGCTGTCTCGCTTTGAGGGATGGCTCCGGTGCGGGTTGCGCGCGCGTTTCGACTTTCGATCACTGCGATCATGACCGCGCTCGCTCTGTCGGGCTGCATGCGCACGGCCGGGCCGGTCGCGGTCGCGCCGCAAAGCGATCTCGACGCGATGACCTATGGCCAGACCTATGCGCCCGCTCCGGTCGCCGACGTCAGCGGCGGCGGCGCCATCAGCGCGCTTCGCACGGCCTTTGCCAGATCCCCTCGCGTCGCCTACGTACCGCGTTCCCGTCGCGGCGCCGGTCGCTGCACCGGTCGCCTATGCCGCACCGATGCCGGTGCGCTACGACGCGTCCTATCATCTCGATGCCGGCGACAAGCTGCGCGTCGTGGTCTACGGCCAGGAAGGCCTCACCAATACCTATGCGATCGACGCCGGCGGCTCGATCACCATGCCGCTGATCGGCTCGGTGCCGGCGCGCGGCCGCACGCCGGCGGGCCTCGCCGCCGAGATCGCGCGCCAAGCTGCGCAACGGCTTCATCCGCGATCCTTCGGTCGCGGTCGAGATCGAAGCCTACCGGCCGTTCTTCATCCTCGGCGAGGTCGCCGCCCCCGGCCAGTATCCCTACGTGCCCAACATGACGGTCGAGAGCGCGGTGGCGATCGCCGGCGGCTTCTCGCCGCGCGCCCGCCGCGACCGCGTCACGGTCACCCACACCGATGCTCGGGAACCGGCCGCTACGTGGTGCCGCCCGGCACGTCGCTCAGCCCCGGCGATACCGTGCTGGTCGGCGAGCGCTGGTTCTGAATTCTCTCCATCGTCATTCCGGGGCGATGCGTAAGCATCGAACCTCAGATGCGCAATTGCGCATCTGGGAATCTCGAGATCCGGGTTCGCGCTATCGCGCGCCCCGGAATGACGCCGTTGGCGTCACTTCAAATGCTTGGCAAAGAACTCCAGGCTGCGCGGCCAGGCGATGTCGGCGCTGGCCTTGTCGTAGCTGGCGCGCTCGTCGCAGTGAAAGCCGTGCTGCGCGCCGGGATAGACGAAGACCTCGACGTCGGGCCGCTTGGCCTTGATGGTCTCGACATCGGTCAGCGGAATGCCGGCATCCTTCTCGCCGAAATGCAGTTGCGTCGGCACCTTCGGCTTGTCGTCGGCGAAGCGGACGACGGCGCCGCCGTAATAGCCGACGGCGGCCGACAGGCCCGACAGTTTGGTCGCGGCGACATAGGCGATGCTGCCGCCGAGGCAGAAGCCGATGATGCCGACCGGCCCGACGCTCTTGACCGCGTCGATCGCGGCCTGGGTGTCGCGCAGCATCGCCGCCCAGTCCGGATTGGCGACGAATTTGCGCGCATTCGCGACTTCATCCGGCGAATAGCCGCACTGGAAATTCGGCTCGATGCGGTCGAAGATCGACGGCGCGATCGCGACATAGCCGGCGCCCGCCAGCCGGTCGCAGACCGAGCGGATGTGGTGATTGACGCCAAAGATCTCCTGGATCACCACGATGGCCCCCTTCGGCGCGCCTGCGGGATCGGCGCGATAGCCGCCGAGTTTGAAACCGTCCGAAGCCGTCAGTTTGATATCTTGTCCCACGGGTCATCCATTTTTGTTTGAAAGTTGCATTTGCGTTGGGGCGTACGAAGTCGGTTGAGTGAGGATCGGCGCAGGTGTCTACTGCCACATCCAGTTGTGACCCCAGTCGCCCTTCCAGCCGGCCAGCCGGCCGTTGCGGAATTGCAGATAGAGCCGGTGCTTGTTCGGAAACAATCCGCTGCCGCCGAGATTGCGGAAGGCGAGGAAGATCTCGTCGCCCGGACGGCCGCTGACATAGTTGAGCGGGGTGCCCAGCGCGCGTCGGCGGCTTCCGCATCCATGCCGAACGCCAGCGGCGTGTTGTTCGACAGCGTCGCGGTGAAGGGCGGCGGGGCGGGGCCGCCGATCGGCGGCAGATGCTGCGCCAGCGCCGGCGCCGACAGCTGCCTAGCGATCAACAAGCGCGGCGGCAAGCAGTCTCATGATGCGGCCCTTTCGGCGGTCTTGGCGTCGAGGCCGTCGAGGAACGGCAGCACCGCGTCGATGAAGGCCTGCGGCTGGTCGATGTTGACGGCGTGGCCGGCGGCCGGAACCACCACTTTCCGCGCGCCGGGAATTTTCGCCGCCATGTAGTCGGACGCGGCCAGGAACGGCGTGTCGTCGGCGCCGACCACGACCAGCGACGGCACCTTGATGTCGGGCAGCGATTCGATCACGCGGGCGTCGCGCTGGGTCAGCATGCCGCGCGCGGCACGCGCCAGGCCCGAGGCGTCGCGATGGGTGACGCTGGAGCGTTCGCGGCTGACGGATTTCAGGACCTCCAGGCCTTCGCGCTCGAAACGGTCGCCGGTGTCATGGGCGCGCTTGTTCCAGGCCTCGCGCGCGTCGTCCTTCTTGAAGCCGGGTCCGGTGTCGATGATCAGCAGCGCGCGCACCCGCTCCGGATGGCTGCGATAGAACGCCAGCGACATGTAGCCGCCGAGCGACAGCCCGCCGACGATCGCCTTGCTCGGCGCCGACCGCGTCGAGCAGCGCGGCCATGTCCGCCACCGTCAGCGCTTCGCTGTAGGCCGCGGGGTCGCTCGGGATAATCGGACTGGCCGTGGCCGCGCATGTCCCACAACACGAGTTTGTGATGTTTCGACAGCGCCGCGATCTGGCCCTGCCACATGCCGGAGGTCGAGGAATAGCCGTGGGTCAGCAACAGCGGTGGGCCGCTGCCATGAACCTCGTAATAGATATTGACCCCGTCACGATTGATTTTCGGCATTGCGGATTTCCACCAATTTCACGCGGTGATTTTCGTTCAATTCCGTCGTTGCGACAGCTTAGCGCGATCTCTCGGCGCTTGGGAAATGTAGGATGGTGCCCACGCTGCGCGAATTTCACTGACAAGCGCGTGACAAACCTTGCCGCAGCGCACAACCAGTCATTTCAAAATTTTATTCTCTTCGAACAATTCCAAATTGCATTGCCTCTAGATTGGATCGGTATCATTCTGCGCGCCAACTGGCATCGACCCGGTGGGTGCCAGCCAATACCCAACAGTGAGTTGCCGCCGTAAGCGGCTTCATACACCGGCAGGGGAAGCGCAAATGCCTAATCTGAATATCAACGGACGGAATATGTCCGTCGAGGCGGCCAACGATACGCCGCTGCTCTGGGTCATCCGCGAACAATTGCAGATGACCGGCACGAAATTCGGTTGCGGCGCCGGCCTGTGCGGCGCCTGCACGGTTCACGTCAACGGCGAAGCCGTTCGATCCTGCCAGACCTCGGTCAGCGACGCCGTCGGCAAGAAGATCACCACCATCGAAGGCCTCAGCGCCAAGGGCGATCATCCGCTGCAGAAGGCCTGGATCGCCGAGCAGGTTCCGCAATGCGGCTACTGCCAGTCCGGCCAGATCATGCAGGCGGCCTCGCTGCTGTCGAAGAATTCCAATCCGACCAAGGATGAAGTGGTTGCGCATATGGACGGCAATCTCTGCCGCTGCATGACCTATTCACGGATCCAGAAGGCGATCATGCGCGCCGCCGCCGACATGCGCACCGCGTCCAACGCCGGCACCGAGCGGAGGCCCACATGAATACGCACGTGAAAATCGGAAAGAACGTGAAGCCCGCCGATCTCAGCCGCCGCTCGTTCCTGGTCGGCTCCGCCGCCGCCGGCCTCGCGCTCGGCTATTCCGCCGTTCCCGGCCTGCTCGGCGCCGACCAGGCGCTGGCTGCGCCCGGCAATTTCGATCCCAGCGTCTGGTACTCGATCGCGCCGGACGGGATCGTCACGGTGACCTGCGGCAAGGCCGACATGGGCCAGCACATCGCCTCCACCATGGCGCAGATCGTCTCCGAAGAACTCGGCTCGAACTGGAAGGACATGCGGGTTCAGCTCGCCTCCAACGATCCGAAGTTCAACGACCCCGTGCTCGGCGCGCAGATCACCGGCGGCAGCTGGTCGACGATGATGAACTTCGATGCGATGAGCCGCGCGGGCGCCGCAGGGCGTATGGCGTTGACGGAAGCCGCAGCCGCCTCGATGGGCGTTCCCGCGAGCGAACTGGTGGTGCGCAATTCCACGATCTCGCATCCGAAGTCGAAGAAGTCGATGAGCTTTGCCGACATCGTCAAGAGCGGCAAGATCACCAAGACCTTCACGCCGGACGAACTGAAGGCGATCAAGCTGAAGACCCCCGATCAGTACACCATGATCGGCGTCTCGGTGCCGCAGCTCGACATCCCCTCCAAGACCAACGGCACGGCCAAATACGGCATCGACGTCATGCTGCCGGGCATGGTCTACGGCAAGGTCGTCACGCCGCCGGTGCGCTTCGGCGCCACGGTGAAGTCGGTCGACGACAGCGCGGCAAAGAAGGTGCCGGGCTTCATCAAGGCCGTCACGCTCGACGACAAGACCGGAAGCACCACCGGCTGGGTGGTGGCGGTGGCCAACACCTATGCCAACGCCCGCAAGGCGGCGGACGCGCTGAAGATCACCTATGACGGTGGTCCGAACGCCAAGCTGTCGAGCGAGTCGCTGCTCGACGAAGCCAAGCGGCTGCAGGGGCTCGACGATTCCGGGCAGTTCTTCGTCAAGGACGGCGATACGGCGGCGGCCTTCGGGACGGCGGCCAAGGTGCTGGAGGCGGAATACACCACCAGCATCAACATCCACGCGCCGCTGGAGCCGATGAACGCCACCGCGGAGCTTCAAGGGCGATATCTGGCACATCTATTCCGGCAACCAGTTCGCGACGCGCTCCGGCGCGATCGCGGCCGGTGCGGCCGGGGTCGATCCCAAATTCGTCGTGATGCATCAGATGTGGCTGGGCGGCGGCTTCGGCCGGCGTCTCGACGCCGACATGATGGTGCCGGCGGTGCAGGCGGCCAAGGCCGTCGGCAAGCCGGTCAAGGTGATCTACTCGCGCGAAAACGACATGACCATGGACTATTCGCGGCCGCTGACGTTCCAGAAGGTCAAGGCGGGTCTCGACGCCGACGGCAAGCTGATCGCGCTCAATCACGACGTGGTCAGTGCGTGGCCGACCCAGCGCTGGGGCATCCCGGATTTCCTGTCGCCTTCGGTCGACAAGAAGGGACCGCTCGATGCCTTCACGGTGAACGGGGCGGATTTCTTCTATTCCGTGCCCAATCACAACGTCCGCGCGATCAAGAACGAGATGGCGCACAACGCCACCCCGTCGGGACAGCTGCGGTCGGTCGCACCGGGTTGGACCTTCTGGGCGATCGAAAGCATGATCGACGAACTCGCCAATGCCGCCGGCAAGGATCCCGCGCAGTATCGGATCGCGTTGCTGGACGGCAAAGGCAAGAACGACGGTGGTGCGCAGCGCCTGCGCAACACCCTGCTCGCGGCGATGGGCATGGCCGGCTACGGCACCACCAAATTGCCGAAGGGCGAGGGCATGGGCGTGGCCTGCGTCTCGTCGCAGGAACGGGCGACCGCAAGCTGGACCGCCTGCGTGGCCCATGTTGCGGTGTCGGCAACCGGCGAGGTCAAGGTCAAGAAACTGACCGTGGCCACCGACGTCGGCATGCAGGTGCATCCCGACAACATCCGCGCCCAGGTCGAGGGCGCGGCGCTGTGGGGACTTTCGCTCGCGATGTATGAGAAGGCGACGCTGAAGGATGGCGGTATCGAGCAGACCAACTTCGATACCTACACGCCGCTGCGGATGAGCCAGATGCCGGAAGTGGCCGTCAACGTCATCGCCAACGGCGAAAAGCCGACCGGCGTCGGCGAGCCGGCGGTGACGGTGATCGCGCCGGCACTCGGCAACGCGATCTTCAACGCCTGCGGCGCCCGCGTCCGCGCGTTGCCGATCACGGCGGAAGCGGTGAAGGCGAACATGAAGGCGTAAGCAGCCCGCAGATCACGCAACATCAACGATCCGCCGGAGGAATCTCCGGCGGATTTTTTTGTGATTGTTGACATGAACTCTGAGCAGCCGTCATTGCGAGGAGCGAAGCGACGAAGCAATCCATCCATCCGCTATGCCGTGGCATGGATTGCTTCGCTGCGCTCGCAATGACGTGGAGGGAGTCCCGAAAATCGCTAAAATTCTAACGACTTCCCTAAATCACCTTTCACGATACCTCTTAAGCCGCAGAGAACTCCTATCGGCTAGCGTTGCTACCGGTTCATCACCACGGGGGCCCGGGGATTCCATGACCGCCTTAACCAACAAGACTTCGACCAAGCGCCGGCTGCTGCTGGCTTCGGATCGGAGCGATCAAAGCAGCGAACTGGCCGGCATCCTGCAGTCCGTCAGCGAGGTCGACACCATCGCGACGTCGGAGATTCCCGACGCGCCGGCGCGCGATCTCTCCGGCATCGTGGTCGACATCAATCTGCGCTCGTCCGAGAGCGTGCAGCTGGTGCGCAACAAGCTGCGGGCGGAGGCCTATCGCGAGATGCCGCGGCTGTTCGTGCTGGCGGACGCGCTGCATCACGGCTCGATGCAGGCCTGGGCGCTCGGCGCCACCGACACCATCGCGCGGCCGTTCGACGCGCAGGGCATCCTGCAGCGCATCCGGGCCGCCTTTCCGGACGACAGTTCCTACAACGAGACCGATCGCGGCAAGGCGCTGAACCGGGGCGTCGAGGCGGCGCACGGCGTCATGGTCAAGATTTTCGAGAAGCTGCCGGCCGGCGTGCCGCTGAAATTCAGCGACGTCGTGGAGGCCGAGAACAAGATCCTCAAGGCGATCAAGCATTCCTCGCTGCGGGAATGGCTGACCACCGTCGGCTGTCATCACACCGACAGCTATCGCCACTGCCTGTTCGTCACCGGCTTTGCGGTGGCGTTCGCCCAGCATCTCGGCATGCGCGAGGACGACCAGCGCCGGCTCGCCCGCGCGGCGCTGCTGCACGATGTCGGCAAGGCGTTCATTCCGGTCGCGATCCTGGACAAGCCGGGCCCGCTGACGCCAGAGGAAATGGACGAAATGCGCCAGCATCCGCGCCGCGGCTATCGAGGCGCTGGCAGCGCAAGGCGGCTTCCCGCCGGAAATGCTCGACGTGGTGCTGCACCACCATGAATTCCTCGACGGCACCGGCTATCCCGACGGCCTCAACGGCAAGGAGATCAGCGACATCGTGCGGCTGACGACGATCGTCGACATCTATGCGGCGCTGGTCGAGAAGCGCGCCTATCGGCTGCCAGTTCACCCACGTCAAGGCGTTCGCGATGATGGAAGAGATGGGCGACAAGCTCGATCAGCATCTGCTGCAGGCGTTCCGTCCGATCGCCTTCGGGCACGGCTAGGCGTTAGCCCTTCCGCGTCATTGCGAGGAGCGTAAGCGACGAAGCAATCCACTGCCGCCCGATGGATTGCTTCGCTGCGCTCGCAATGACGGTCGGCTAGTCCAGCAGCTTCCGCAGTTCCGCCTTCGCGACCTTCTCCAGGGTCGAGCGCGGCATTTCGTCGACGAAGCGGATCTCGCGCGGTACCTTGAAGTCTGCCAGCGCCTTGCGGCAGGCGGCCATCACGGTGTCATGCAGGTCCGCCGGTGCGGCCGCGACGCCGGCGGCCGGGATGATGAACACCGACCGGCACTTCGTCGAGCATCGGATGCTTCTTCGCCACCACCGCGGCCTCGCGGTTGCGGCGGCTCTCTGCGCGCATCCGCAACAGCCATGGCACGTCGAGGCCTGCAAAGGGGCCGACGATGCCCGGCGCTGCCTGTGATTTGGACATGATGCCTCCCATGCGCGGCTTTTCAGCCTTGGCTATTGCTTGGGAGCAGTTCTGCCATTGGATCGCGGGATGAGCAAATCGGTAGTTGCGTGCCGGGCTCTGTCCGCGTCATTGCGAGCGCAGCGAAGCAATCCATGTCGCGGCATAACGGAAAGGTGGATTGCTTCGCTACGCTCGCAATGACGGGGAGGGAGCTACGCATCCCCCTCATACGACGAAATCTCGATCAGACTGCCGTCGGGATCGCGGCAATAGACCGAGCGCAGCGTGCCGCGGGCGCCTTGCTTGGCGACCGGGCCTTCCTCGATCGCGACGCCGTTCGCCGTGAGATGCGCGACCACCTCGTCCGGCGTGCTCGCGGTCAGGAAGCACAGATCGTCACTGCCGGCGGTTTCATGATCCGCCGTGAACCATTCGACCTTGTCGGCATCGCGCGGCCGCACGTTGATCTTCTGGTTGCCGAACACCAGCGATGTCCGCGGCGTCTTGCCCGGGCCCGGATCGAACACCCTGATCTCCATGCCGAGGATCTTGCGGTACCATTCGGCGGAACGCGCCACGTCGGCAACATTGATCACGAGATGATCGAGCGCATTGACCTTGACGGACATGCCTAGTCCTTTGCCTAATCCTTATGTAGCGGTCGGAAGCGCTTGTGTCGCACTGGCCGCATAGGGGTTTGTTTGTTACAACGCCGGCCGTGTTCAATTCAACAGAAACGGACCGGTTCTGAACCCGGTGCCCAGGGAGAAATACGCATGATTTCACGCCGCACCGCGATCTGTCTGACGGCCATCGGCCTTTCGGCAATCGCTTCGATCGGTGCCGCCTCCGCGGCCGATTATCCGACGCGGTCGGTGCGCTGGGTGGTCGGATATCCGCCCGGCGGCGCCACCGACATCATCGCGCGGCTGATCGGGCAGCGGCTGTCGGAAAAGCTCGGCCAGCAATTCGTGATCGAGAACAAGCCCGGCGCCGGCAACAACATCGCCACCGAATTGGTGATCAATGCCGAGCCCGACGGCTACACGTTGCTGCTGGTCAATCCGGCGAACTACATCAACGCCACGCTCTATGCCAATCTGAAGTTCAATTTCGTCCGCGACATCGCGCCGGTCGCCTCCTTCAATCGCGTGCCGAACGTGATGACGGTCGGCAAGGATGTGACGGCGAAGACCGTCGCCGAGTTCATCGCCTATGCGAAGGCCAATCCGGGCAAGGTCAATCTGGCCTCGTCCGGCAACGGCACCTCGGTGCATCTGTCCGGCGAAATGTTCATGGCCATGACCGGCGTCAAGATGCAGCACGTGCCGTATCGCGGCGCGGCGCCCGCGATCACCGACATGCTCGGCGGCCAGGTGCAGGTGATCTTCGACAACATGCCGTCGATCATCCAGCACATCAAATCCGGCGCGTTGCGCGCGCTGGCGGTGACCACGCTGGAACCCTCCGCGCTATTGCCCGATGTGCCGACGGTCGCGGCCACCGTTCCCGGCTATGAGGCGAGCGCGCTGTTCGGCATGGGCGCGCCGAAGAACACGCCGAAGGAAATCATCGCCAAACTCAACGCCGAAGATCAACGCGATCCTGGCCGAGCCGGACATGAAGAAGCGTCTGGTCGATCTCGGCGGCGACCCGCTGATCCAGACGCCGGAGAAGTTCGGCGCCGATATCGCCGCCGAAACCGAGAAGTGGAAGAAGGTGATCGACGGCGCCAATATCGAGAAGGTGCAGTAGCCGTCCGGAACATTGTTTGGGGCCGCGTCGTTCGATGAGGGATGACGCGGCCTTTTTGCGACCTCAGCGGGTCTCGGGTTTGTGATCCGTCGGGCGGATGGATTAGTGCCGCGAGGGGTTTAACTCTCATATAGTGGCGCCGCTGCATCGCTTTGTTTGCAATGCGATGCGAAGGCTGACGAAGAGGAAACAGATCATGCGCAATGCAATGCTGGCCGTATTGGCCTTGTTAGCTGGCGGAACGGCCGCGACGGCCGGCTCCGTCCCTGCGTACGCATATGATTATCCCTGGTGCGTCATGGGCGGATCGCTCGGGGCTTCCGGCGACTGCTCGTATTCGACCCTGGCGCAATGCCAGGCGTCGGCATCCGGGCGGTCGCGCCTGTATTGCGGGGAAAACATTCGCGTGCTGTTCGCGCGGCAGGCGGCCCAGCAGCAACAGAGTCTGCAGCCGCCGCCGCGTCGGCGGCAGCAACGGGAATACTGAAATCCGTTGCGCGGCATGGCGGGCTTGACCGGCCGGCTTTGGCCGCTGGTCACGCCTCACTAAATTTATCAAGCGATCGTCGATGCCCTTGACGCGGCCTGCTTTGCGGGTACACTAAACCATATGGTTAAGTATCAAGAAGATCTGCTGGACCGCACCTTCGCAGCCCTTGCCGATCCCACGAGGCGCGCGCTGGTGGCGCGGCTTGGCGACCGCGAGAGCCTTTCGGTGAGCGAGCTGGCGCAGCCCTTTGCGATGTCGTTGCCCGCGATCATGAAGCATCTCGATGTCTTGTCGGATGCCGGCCTGATCGCGCGGGAAAAGACCGGCCGCACGGTCGCCTGCCGGTTGACCGCCAAGCCGATGGAGCAGGCGATGGACTGGCTGAACCGCTACCAGCGCTTCTGGTCCGACAATCTCGACCGTCTTGCAGCTTTTGTGGAGGAAGACCCATGGCCAGCCAATCAAGCACCGCCCGCGACGCCGATTTCACAACCAGGCCAAGCCTCACCATCAAACGTCGTATCAATGCGGCGCCCGCGAAAATCTACGCCGCGTGGACCGACCCGGAAAAACTGATCGGATGGTTCGGGGTGCCCGCGAAGCTGAAGCAAGGCACGCTGCAGGCGGAGACCGATTTGTGCGTCGGCGGCCGGTACAGCATCAGCTTCGAGGCCGTCGACGGCGAATATTTTCAGGTCGGCGGCGTCTATCGCGAAATCGTGCCGAACGAACGGCTGGTGTTCAGCTGGGCCTGGCATTCGACACCGGAGCGGGAGTTGCAGGTGACGATCTCGCTGAAGCCTGATGGCACCGGCACGCTGCTGACGCTGCACCATGAGCAGCTCTTCAACGAGGCCGCGCGCGATGGCCACGAGAAAGGCTGGAACGCATTGCTCGATCAACTGGAGGCATTTGCGAGCTGAACCACCGGATTCAGGAGTTACTCATGCAATCACATCCCATCGTTTCGCGCGAGGAATGGATCGCCGCGCGCAAGACCCATCTCGCGCATGAGAAGGAACTGACCCAGGCCCGCGAGCGCCTGAGCGAGGAGCGCCGCGCGCTGCCCTGGGTCAAGGTCGACAAGGAATATGTGTTCGACGGCCCCAGTGGCAAGATGACACTCGCCGATCTGTTCAAGGGCCGCAGCCAGCTCGTGGTGCAGCATTTCATGTTCGCGCCGGACTGGAACGAGGGCTGCAAGAGCTGCTCGTTCTGGGCCGATGGTTTTGAGCGCATGATCCCGCATCTTGCCGCGCGCGACACCGCCATGGTGGCGATCTCGCGCGCACCGCTCGAAAAGCTCGCCGCGTTCGGGCGGCGGATGGGCTGGACCTTCGACTGGCTGTCGTCGGGCAATGGCGATTTCAACTATGACTATGCCGTGTCGTTCACGCCGGAGGCGGTCAAGTCGGACGACAAGATCTACAATTTCGGCACCAGCGGCTTCGGCATTGAGGATGCGCCGGGGATCAGCGTGTTCTATCGCGACGACGCTGGAACCATCTTCCACACCTATTCCTGTTTCGCCCGCGGTCTCGACATGATGAACGCCGCCTACCATTATCTCGACCTGACGCCGCTCGGTCGTCACGAAGAGGGGTTGCCGTATCCGATGGACTGGGTGCGGCTACGTGACCAATACACGCCGGCGCCAGTTCAGGCATCCTGCTGCCATTCGTAAGAAGAATAACGACGAACAGCAGAAGGAGCTCCGATGCCCTATGTCGATGGCTTTATCGTCGCAGTGCCGAAGAAGAAACTCGCCGCCTATGTCCGCCTGGCGAAGAAGGCCGGCAAGATCTGGCGCGAATATGGCGCGCTGGATTACCGCGAATGGGTTGCCGAAGACGTCAAGGTCGGCAAGCTCACCTCGTTCCCGCGCAGCGTCAAACTCAAGCCTGACGAGACCGTGGTGTTCTCATGGATCACCTACAAATCGCGCGCGCAGCGCGACAAGATCAACGCCAAGGTGATGGCTGATCCCAGGCTGAAATCGATGGCGGATCCGAAATCGATGCCGTTCGACACCAAGCGGATGATCTATGGCGGGTTTGCGAGCCTGGTGAAGGCCTGACGCGAAAAACGCCACCGAGGACGCAAGATAGAGCGCCCGGTTCGCGCGAAAAAACGCGTCAAAACAAAAAAGACAGAGCCCCGCTCCGATTCCATCGGAGCGGATAAGGCTCTCAAGTCCGGTCCGTGCGCGCGCCGCTACACGCCGCCGGGCTGCACGTAGCAATAGACGTAACCGGCGCGGCTCATGAACAAGACGCCGTGCCCGGTCGGATTCGATTTGTCCCATTTGAGCTTGTGGTTCGGGATTTCGACCACGGTTCCGACGTCGATATGCGGCCGGCGGCGCGGTTCGTCCGGCCGGTCGTCCGTGACCGTCGCGTAAGTCTTGCCGTCCCTGACGTGAATCTCGTCGGCCCAATAGGCGTCTGACTCGCCGCAGCACGACACGTTGGGATTATCCGGCTGCATTAACGCTTGATACCACTCGCGAATAGCGGAGTCTGTCGCCTCCCACTGTCCGAGATCGCGGGCATTTGCAACGCCAAGCACGCAACCGAACGCCAGACCGAGGACAATGCGATTCATTCCCGCACTCCTGAGTTTTCCAGCCGCACTTCACGAAGCAATGTTCGTGCCGCGAATCAGTCACCGGTCACATGATACGGGAGAAGTCCGCGGCGGAGCCGCCCGCAAGACTACGGACAAGCCTGCGGATAACTGGCCGGGCTGGCTGGACGGCTGCACTGCGAACCAAATACCCTCACCTCCGACCGCGCAGAACAAAAAGAACCGTGGCGGTCTGAGGCGTTGTGGCGTGAGCATACAGGTTGCCATTTTGAAGGTGTTGGCCAGTCACGGCAGCGGCAGAGCCACGCTCGCTTCACTCAAACGAGACATCGCCATTCTCTCCACCAGCGGCCCCGACTGGAACGCACGCATCAAGCGTCTGGCCGGACGAATTCCCGTCATCGATATTTTCGGAAACGGTCATGTGCTGCGCGATGAGGAAGGATGGCAAATCACGCCTTCGGGCCGGGACTTCCTGCGCGCGCTCGAAGCCGTCAGCCAGGATAACCATGCGATTGAGCCGGAACCATTGCCGCACGCCGAAGCGGGCGGGCGCCGTCGCGGCGCGCTGATCGTCGTCGGTCACCGATTCAAGAACCGGGTGCGCCGCGATCGCGATCCGGCGCCGCAACGCGATCAGCGCCGGCTTCCGCGCCACGATTCGAACGCGTAGGCCTGCTTAGAGCGTTTTCCAGCGAAGTGGATACCGGTTCGCGTGAAGAAAACGCGTCAAAACAAAAACCTGGAGCCCCGTTCCAATTCAATCGGAACGGAAAAGGCTCTAGTCCGAAACCAGCTCGAGAATTTTTCCGGGATCATAGGCGGCAAGCGCCCGCTCGGCGGCGTGCTTGATCACGCGCTCCCTGGCGTCCTCGTCGCCGATGTCGAAATCCATCTGGTAGATGGTCGCGACAATCTTCCCATCGGCGGCGCTCATGCGCCACAGCATCAGGCTGACATTGGAGTTCGGCCGATCGGCGAGATAGGAGATGATCACGTCCTTGGTGTTCGGCTTTTGCAGGACGCTGATCTTGGTCTTGGGATTGTCGGCCCGGATCGATTTGACCAGTCTGCCAACCTGAGCCTCGAACGGGGAGGCGTCCGAGATCATGCGCACGGTCAGCGTCTCGGCAACGCCGTCGTTCTTCCGGCCGTATTCGGTGAACCGGTCGCTGCCGGCGTTACCTGAGCGCATCCGCTGCAAGGTGCTGCCGGCGAAATCCAGCGATGATGGTGCGGCGATCGAAGCGCCCGCGGTCAGCGTCAGCACCGCCGCGATGAAAATACCTTGAAACAGCTTGCGCATCACGAGGCCTTTGCCAGCAGGTCGATGATTGACGTCGCGATCAGGAAGACGCCGGCGATGCGGCAGGTCCTGCCCCAGTTTGCCTTCCACGCGATCCATTCGAGATGCTTCGGCCCGGCCGGAACCGGCCGCCAGCCGTAATAGGCCGCGAGGATACCGCCTGCGAAGGCGATGCAGGCGTCGGCTGAATGGGCAAGCGTCATCGTGACCTCGTTCGAATCCGCCCGTTGGTCGGAGGCTGCTCGCAGCCGGTTCAACGTGTTGCTGCCGCGGCTCGCAACGGGTGGTCACATGCGCCTTCCGCTGAACGGAAAATCCTGAACGGCGTGGTTGCAGCGCGGGGCCGTCTGCATCCCTCGGTTTCGGTTTTCGCGTAGCACTACGGGGATCAATCGGTGGTGCCGATTTACCTGCAATTAATCCGCCAAAGATATGGTTAACGGGCGACCCGCCCCAGGATCCACGCGTCAATCCATCGTTGGCTCCGCGAATTCCGGCCGACCGTGGTGATGAAGGAAATCGAATGTCCGCCCGCACCAGGATGCAGTCGACAGCGCTCGCCCTGCTTTGGTCTCGTCGCGTTCCTGCCACGCCTGCAAGCGCTGCCGACAGTCGTCTTGCGCTTCGGTTCGATCAACACCGAAAACACCGCGGCCTACGACCAGGTGCTGCTGCCGTTCGCGAAGGCGGTCGAGGAGGAATCCGGCGGACGGATCGAAGTCGCGCTGAAGCCGCTCGGCGGCTACGGCAAGCCGGCTGAATTGTTCACGATGGTCGAGAAGGGCACCATCGAAATGGCGGCGAGCGTGCAGGGCTATCATCCCGGCCGCTTCCCGCAATCCTCGGTGATGGAATTGCCGCTGATGTTCGAGAATTCGATCGCGGGCACCGAGGCGATGATGAAGCTCTACAAGGAAGGCCTGCTCGACAAGGACTACGCCTCGGTCAAGGTGCTCGGCCTCTACGTGCTGCCGCCCTATCCGATCTTCACGACCGGCAAGAAGATCCAGACGGTCAGGGATTTCCGCGGCCTGCGCATGCGCACGCCGAGCACCACCGTCGGCGTGGCGCTGGCCAAGCTCGGCGCGGTGCCGCTCGGCATCCCGCTCAACATGATCGGCGACACCATCGCCAGCGGCTATGTCGACGCCATCGCCTATGGCTGGGATTCGGTGACGACGACCAAGGGCGCCGGCGGCAAGTTCCTGGCCGATCAGCTCAGCGTCGCGATCGACGCGCGGCTGGCCGCACCGGCGCTGATGGTGGTGATGAACCGCGCGAAATGGGAGGCGTTGCCCGACGATCTCAAGAAGATCATCGACAAGCACAGTTCCGATCTGGCGATGGGAAGCGCCCGCATCCGCGAGACGCAGGAAGCTATCACCAAGAAGAAGCTGCAGAGCGATCCGCGCATCACGGCGCTCTCGTTCAATGACGAGCAGCGCGCCGAACTGCTGCGGGTCACCGCACCCGCCGTTGTGGAATGGAAGGCCAACATGGCCAAGCTCGGCATCGACGGCGAGCGCCTCTACACGCGCGCCAAAGAGCTGATCCAGCAATACAAGGTTGCCGCCCAGTAAGCCTGCGCGCTCAAGAACAAGGGAATAGACCCGTGAAATCACGTCGCAACTCGGAATCAGGGCCAAGCTGTTCTTCGCCTTTGCGGCGGTGTCGGGAACCACGGTCATCGCCGGCGCCGCCGCCTGGCTGATGTTCTCGCAGGTCCGCGATCTCTTCCACGGGGTCGCCGGGCGCAACATTCCGGAGATCGTCGAGACGCTGGGCTTGCAGACCGACACCCAGGCGCTGGCCGGCTCCGCGCCGACGCTGCTGGCGGCAAAATCGCAAGCAGCAGCGGCAACAGGAACTCACCGCGCTGAAGGCGCGGCAGGACGGGATCGCCAAGCGGCTCGACGCGGTGGCCGGCACGCGATCGGACAAGGAATCGATCGCGAAGCTGAAGACGCTGATATGCGGCGATGAACACCAAGCTCGCGGCGCTCGATGGCGCGGTCAACGACCGCCTCAAGCTCAGCGCGCATGGCGAAGAGGTCGTGAAGGCGGCGCAGACCGCCCAGACCAAGCTCAACGAAGTGCTGCTGCCCGCCGGCGAGAAGGCCCAGGCCGACATCACCATGGTCTCGATGACGATCGGCGGCGACGCCAACCAGTCGATGATGACGCTGCTGAAGCTGGTCTCGACCCAGGTGCCGGTGTCGCAGGGCTTTGCCGACCTCGTCGGCTTCGTCAATCTGGCGTCGAGCCTGCTGGACCGCGCTGCGGTTGCGCCCGATGCCGACAGCGTCGCGGCGCTGGAGAAGAATTTCAAGGCGATGTCGGCCCGGGTCGAGGAGAAGCTCGATATCGTCGATACGCTGCAGCCGACCGATGGCCTGCGCAAGGCGACCGAAGCCTGGCTCAAGCTTGGCACCGGCGACACCATCTTCGACGCCCGCCGCAAGGAGATCGCCGCCAGCCAGCTCGGACAGAAGCTGCTGGATGAGACCCGCAGCCTCACCGAGGAACTCGCCAAGGAGGTCGCCGGTCAGGTCAAGGTCGTCACCAACAAGACCAAGGAAGCCACCGACCGTTCCGATGAGGCCATCAGCTTCGGCACCTTCGTGATGCTGATGATCGCAGCCGTCAGCGTCGTCGGCGCGGCTCTGTTCGTCTGGTTCTATATCGGCCGCAACCTGGTGGCGCGGCTGGTCGGGCTGGAGAAGACCATGACGCGGCTTGCCGCGCGGCGATCTCTCCGCCGAGGTCGACACCAAACGCGGCGGCGACGAGATCGGCCAGATGGCCGATGCGCTGTCGGTGTTCCGCGAAGGCATCGTTCAGGCCAATGCGGCGGCCAGCCGAGAAGGCCGCCGAGCAGGAAGCCAAGCAGCGCCAGGCCGCGATGATCGACCAGTTGACGCGCGAGTTCAACGACGGCGCCACCAGCGCGCTGGCCGCGGTGTCGACCGCCGCCTCGCGCATGAAGGGCTCGGCCGAGAAGATGTCGCAGGTCGCAGCGCAAGCCAAGGAGCAGACCGGCGCGGTGGCGTCGGCGTCCGCGCAGGCTGCCGAGAACGTCCAGACGGTGGCGGCCGCGACCGAAGAACTCGCAAGCTCGATCAGCGAGATTTCGCGGCAGGTCGGCGAATCCACCCGGATCGCCGCCCAGGCCGTCGAGCAGGTGGCCCGCAGCGAAGTCACGGTCACCGAGCTTGCCAGCGCGGCCAACCGGATCGGCGAAGTCGTCGGCCTGATCAACACCATCGCGTCGCAGACCAATCTGCTGGCGCTGAACGCGACCATCGAAGCCGCGCGCGCCGGCGAGGCCGGCAAGGGCTTTGCGATCGTCGCCTCCGAGGTCAAGAACCTCGCGACCCAAACCGCGCGCGCCACCGAAGGCATCACCGCGCAGGTCACCGCCATCCAGGGCTCGACCCAGGAAGCGGTCGACACCATCAAGGGCATCGGCCAGATCATCGACAAGATGTCGGAGATTGCGACCACCGTCGCAGCCGCCGTCGAGGAGCAGGGCGCTGCAACGGCCGAGATCGCGCGCAACATCCAGCAGGCCGCGGCCGGCACCCAGAACGTCTCCAACAACATCGACGGCGTCTCCGACGCCGCCAACCAGAGCGGCGAAACCGCCTCCGACGTGCTGCAATCGTCCGACGGGCTGGCGGCGGAGTCCGAAGCGCTCAGCAACGAGGTCGGCCGCTTCCTGGCCCGCATCAAGGCGGCGTAGCGTACCGCGTCATCCTGAGGTGCGCGCTCTTGCGCGCCTCGAAGGATGAGAAGCGCCCGTGGCCCATCCTTCGAGGCTCGCTCTGCTCGCACCTCAGGATGACGTTCCCGGATTCAACTCAAAATAATCACGCTCAGGTCAGGAGTAGCGCCATTCCGGGATCGCCCTTCTCCATCGCCCGGCGATAGGCCGGTCGCGCGCCGATGCGCGCGAGATAGCGCACGATGTTCGGGCAGCGCTTGAGGTCGTAGGGCAGGAAATAGCGCATGGTGGTGAGCGAGAAGCCCATCATGATGTCGGCCGAGGTGAATTCGGTGCCGGCCAGATATTCCGCCTCGCGCGTACGCGCATCGACCAGATCGAAGGCGCGGTCGACGCGGGTTTTGGTGGCGAGCAGGATCGGATTGTCGTCCGCGAGCTTCAGGCGGTTCAGGATCATGTTGCGTCCCATGTTCGCCTGCAGCGTGCCGTTGGCGAAATGGAACCAGTAGAGATATTGCGCGAAGTCGGGATGGTCTGAACTCAGCGTGAGACGGCCGTTGCCGTATTTGGCGATGATGTACTCGACCACGGCACCGGATTCCGCCAGCACCAGGTCGCCGTCGGTGATGACGGGTGCTGCGCCGATCGGGTGCAGCGCCTTGTAGTCGGCCGGCGCCAGCATGGTGACGGAATCGCGCGCGTAGCACTTCAGCTCGTAGGGAATCTCGAGTTCCTCGCAGAGCCAGACGATCCGCTCGGATTGCGATTTACCGAGATGATGGACGGTAAGCATGCCGGAATTCCTCTTTCCTGCCAGGCGCCGACCGCTCCTCGATCAGGTCTGCCTGGCTTGCGCCTCAAGCTGCCGACTATACCGCGACATCGCAAAGCAAAACGCAAAATAGATCAGGCTGACGAAGATATAGACTTCGACGCTGAAGGTTTGCCAGGCGGGGTCGATGATCGAGGTTTTTGCGGTGGTCAGGAGATCGAAGATGCCGATGATCAGCACCAGGCTGGTATCCTTGAAGAAGGCGATAAAAGTGTTCACCAGCGGCGGGATCACGTGGCGGATCGCCTGCGGCAGGATGATCAGGCCGTTCTTCTTCCAGTAGGAAAGGCCGAGCGCATCGGCGGCGTCATATTGCCCGCGCGGCACCGCCTGCAGGCCGCCGCGAATGACTTCGGCCAGATAGGCGCCCGCATACAGGATGAAGGCGATCTGGGCGCGCAGCAGTTTGTCGATGTTGACGCCGTCGGGCATGAACAGCGGGAACATCACGCTCGCCATGAACAGGAGGCTGATCAGGGGCACGCCGCGGATCAGCTCGACATAGAGCACGCAGAGCGAGCGGATCGCGGGCAGTTTGGAGCGCCTCCCCAGCGCCACGATGATGCCGAGCGGAAAACCGAAGGCGAGCCCGAAGGTCGCAAGGATCAGTGTCACCGGCAGGCCACCCCAGCGATCCTGCGATACATACGTGAGCCCGAAGATCCCGCCCCACATCAGGACGCCGATCAGCACCAGCGCGCCGGTCCATGCGATGATCAGCTTGCGGCCCCACATGCTGCGGCGGGTCGACAGATAGAACAGCGCGATGAAGATCAGCGTCGCCAGCGCCGGGCGCCATTGCTCGCTGAACGGATAGGTGCCGAACAGGATGAAGCGATATTTTTCCGGGATCACCGCCCAGCAGGCGCCGATGCCGCGGATCGCCCGGCAGGGGCCGGTCTGATCGCCCTGGATAATCCAGATCGCATTGGTGACGCCCCATTGCACGAGGCTGAAGAGCGCCTTGCCGAGCACGAAAATCAGCAGCAGCGACATGATCGATGAAGTAATCGACGCGAACAGATTGGCGCGCAGCCATCCGATGATGCCGCCGGACAGGGGGCGGGTCCGTGGCCGATCGATGGGGAGCGGATCTTCCGGGGTTGATGTCAGCGACGTCATGGGATCATCGCTCCACCAGCGCGATGCGCGCATTGTACCAGTTCATGAACAGGCTGATGCTGAGACTGATGGTGAGGAACACCAGCATGATGAGCGCGATCGCCTCGATCGCCTGGCCGGTCTGGTTCAGCGTGGTGTTGGCGATCGACACGATGTCCTGGTAGCCGACCGCGACCGCCAGCGAGGAATTTTTTGTCAGGTTCAGATATTGGCTGGTCATCGGCGGAATGATCACGCGCAACGCTTGCGGCAGCACGATCTGCCGCAGCACAAAACTCCGGCGCAGGCCGAGCGCCTTGGCCGCATCCCATTGGCCTTTGTTCACGGCCTGGATGCCGCTGCGCACGATCTCGGCGATGAAGGCCGACGTGTAAGTCACCAGCGCGATCAGCAGCGCAAAATATTCCGGTGCCAGCGTCAGCCCACCGACGAAATTGAAGCCGCGCAGTACGGGCAGCGCGATGGTCCAGGACGCGCCTGATAACCACGACACCAGCGCCGGTACGACGACGACCAGCAGCAGCGCCCAGGGCCAGAAATGGCGCACGCGGCCATCCGCCATCTGCTGCGCGATCAGCCGGCGCCGCAGCAGATACAGCACGATCAGCCCGAGTACAGCTGCGCCGATCACCCAGAGGTTTGCTTCGCCAATCGGGATTGATGGGAGGATCAGGCCACGATTGGAAAGAAAGACGCCCTCGATCGGCTTCCAGGCGGCGCGCGCCGCGGGAAGCCCCTGCATCAGCACGTACCAGAACAGCAATTGCAGCAGCAGCGGAATGTCGCGCAGCACTTCGACGTAAACAGCCGATAGCCGCGACAGCAGCCAGTTCGACGACAGCCGCGCGATCCCGACCAAGGTGCCGACCACGGTCGCCAGCACGATGCCGATCACAGCGACGCGCAGCGTATTGACGATGCCGACGAGGAACGCGCGGATATAAGGGTCTTTGGGACTATAGGCGAGCCAGCTGTCGTCAATCGGCATGCCGGCCTCGCGGCCGAGAAAGGCAAAGCCGGTCGAGATGCGGCGGGCCGAGAGGTTGTGCAGCGCGTTCGACCATAGCCAGGCGACGGCGGCGACCGCAATCCCGACCACCAAAACCTGCCACAGCAGTCCGATCAGGAACTGCCGGTTCCATAAATTGCGCCGCATCCGGCGCGGGGTTTCGGGCGTCGATATCGTCACAGCATGATCCTGACTGCGGCAGCGATGTTCGGCTCGGCGTCGGGGACGCTCGTTTCAAATGTTGCACCAAACAGAGAAATATGCAACATTTGTTTCATGGCCCTGGCGCAACCGAAATCTTCCCCGCTCAACGAGTTGTGCAGCGCGCTGCCGTTGCTGCCGGCGCGGTTGCAGCAGGTCGGGCGGTTCGTCGCCGCCAATGATTACGACGCCACCACGCGCTCGATGCGCGATCTCGCCGCCGAAGCCGGCGCCGATCCCGCCGCCTTCACCAGGCTCGCCAAGGCGCTGGGTTATGCCGGATGGGACGGCTTGCGCGCGGCCTTGACCGAAGCGCGGCGGCCGGAACAGGCGTCGCCATTCTCGCGCCGCACCAAGGGTCGGCGCCGCGGTCCGAATTCCGATGTGTCGCTGGTTGCCGACAAGCTGGAAGCCGAAGCGGCGGGCCTTGGTCGCATCGCCGCGGGTTCCGTGGCCAGTGCGGCGCGGGCGCTGCACACGGCAGAGCGGATCTGGATCGCCGGTTTTCGTAGCTGCCGCAGCGTGGCGGAGCTGCTCAATTATCAGCTACGTTTGTTCCGGCCCGACGAGGTGCAACTGGTCGGCGGCTCGGGCCCCGAAGATCTCGACCTCGGCGCGTTCCATCAGGGCGATGCGGTGGTCGTGATCGGCTTTGCGCCCTATTCGACGGCGAGCGTGCTGACGGCGCGGGCCGCACACGAGTTCGGCGCCACGCTGGTCGCGATATCAGACACCATGACGGCGCCGATGGCGGAAGGCGCCGAGCATCGGCTGTTGTTTGAATCCGCTTCCTCGCCGGGCTTCTTCCCGAGCCTGACCGGGGCGATCGCGATTGCGCAGTCGCTGGCGGCAGTCACGTTCGCGTTGGGCGGGGTGGCCGCAAAACGGCGGCTGGAGGAAACCGAAATCCGCCTCGCCGCGATGTCGCAATATGTTGCCGAGAAAGGTTGAAACCATGGCCGTTAAAAAGAGCCGCGTGCTGCATCGAAATCTGCGTGAAGCCTCGCCCATGGCAATCGGCGGCGAGGGTGTCTGGCTGATATCGGAAGATGGTCGGCGAATCCTGGATGGTTCGGGCGGCGCGGCTGTCTCTTGCCTCGGCCATCGGCACCCGCGCGTCGTCGAGGCGATGGCGCGCCAGGCGTCGAAGCTGGCTTACGCCCACACCGGCTTCTTCTCGTCGGAGCCGGCCGAGGCATTGGCGGAGAAGCTGGTCGGGGACGAGCCAGGCGGGCTCGCTTTCGCCTATTTCGTCAGTGGCGGGTCGGAAGCGATCGAGTCCTGCATCAAGCTGGCGCGACAATATTTCATCGAGCGTGGCGAGCCGCGGCGACAGAACTTCATCGCCCGGCGCCAGAGCTATCATGGCAACACGCTGGGTGCGCTCGCGGCCGGCGGCAACGCCTGGCGCCGCGAGCCCTATGCGCCGTTGCTGTCGTCGGCCTTCAGCCACGTCACGCCAGCCTTCGCCTATCACGAAAAGCGCGATCACGAATCGGAAGCGGCGTTCGTGGCGCGGCTCGCCGCCGAACTGGAGGCCGAATTTCAGCGGCTTGGCCCCGACACGGTGGCGGCGTTCATGGCCGAGCCGGTGGTCGGCGCCACGTCCGGCTGCGTAGCGCCGCCGGAGGGATATTTCCGCGCCGTGCGCGACATCTGCGACCGCCATGGCGCCTTGCTGATTCTCGACGAGGTGATGTGCGGCATGGGGCGCACCGGCACGCGGCATGCCTGGGAGCAGGAGGGCATTTCGCCGGATCTCCAGGCCATCGCCAAGGGGCTGGGCGGCGGCTATCAGCCGATCGGCGCAATGCTGGCGAGCGGTCAGATCATCGAGACCATCCGTCAGGGGTCGGGTTCGTTCCAGCACGGCCACACCTATCTTGCGCACCCGATCGCCTGCGCAGCGGCGCTGGAAGTTCAGAACGTCATCAGCGACGAGGGACTGCTTGGCAAGGTGCGGGAGCGCGGCGCGCAGCTCGAGCGACGGCTCACCGAGCGCTTCGGCAATCATCGTCATGTCGGAGACATCCGCGGCCGCGGCCTGTTTTGGGCGATCGAGTTGGTGGCGGATCGCGCCACCAGGAAACCGTTCGACCCGGCGCTCAAGCTCAATCAGCGCATCAAGACGGTAGCCTTCGATAACGGCCTTGCCTGTTACCCGATGGGTGGAACCGTAGATGGCCGCAACGGGGATCATATCCTGCTCGCGCCGCCTTACATCGCAACATCAGAAGACATCGATATGATTGTCGACAGGTTGGGCCATGCCGTCGACAGCGCGTTGAAAGATATTGGTCACTAGGAGGGAGTGCAAATGAAGCGTTTTATTATTGCAACAGGTTTGGCGACAGGTTTGTTCGCGGCATCGTTCTCGGCCGCCTCAGCTGCAACATTGGATACGGTCAAACAGCGCGGCACGCTGGTATGCGGCGTCAGCGCGGGCTTTGCCGGCTTCTCGACGCCGGACTCGCAAGGCAATTACAAGGGCCTCGATGTCGATTATTGCCGCGCGCTGGCCGCCGGCGTGCTCGGTGACCCCAGCAAGGTGCGCTACGTCGCGCTGACCGCGCAGAACCGTTTTACGGCACTGCAATCCGGCGAGATCGATGTGCTCTATCGCAACTCGACGCAGACTTATCTGCGTGGCGTCACGCTCGGCCTGCGCCAGGGCCCGGTCAATTTCTACGACGGCCAGGGTTTTGTCGTGCGCAGCGACAGCGGGGTCAAGGACCTGAAGGGGCTGAACGGCGCCACGGTCTGCGTCGCCCAGGGCACCACGCATGAAGTGACGCTCGGCGATTACGGCCGCGCCAACGGCATCGAGTGGAAGCCGCTGGTGTTCGATCGCACCGATACGATGTACCAGACGTTCTTCGGCGGCCGTTGCGATGTGATGACCCAGGACGCATCCGCGCTGGCCGGTGCCGTCACCACGGCGGCGTCGAACCCCGCCGACTACACCGTGCTGCCGCAGACCATTTCCAAGGAGCCGCTCGGCCCGTTCACCCGCAATGGCGACGAAGTCTGGACCGATATCATCGCCTGGCTGCACTACGGCCTCGTCGAAGCCGAAGAACTCGGCGTCACCAAGGCCAATGCCGATGAAATGACGAAGTCGACGACTCCCGCGATCCAGCGTCTGGTCGGCGCCGCCGGCGAACTCGGTTCAAGGCTTGGTCTCGACAACAAATGGATGCTGCAAGCGATCAAGGCCGGCGGCAATTACGGCGAAATCTTCGAGCGCAATGTCGGCAAGTCCAGCCCGCTGAAGCTCGACCGCGGCCTCAACGGCACCTGGTCCAAGGGCGGCCTGATGTACGCGATCCCGTTCAAGTAAGGCACAGCGGGCGGCGCGGGTTGACAGAGCCCGCGCCGCCGCCACACTGACCGCATGCGCATTACCCTCATCCACGCCCTGAAACATTCGATCGTGCCGATCGAGGCCGCGTTCGCCAAACTCTGGCCCGAGGCGCGGTTGATGAACCTGCTCGACGACAGCCTGTCGGCCGATCTGGCGCGTGACGGTAAGCTCACTGACGCCATGACCGAGCGCTTTCTCAGTCTCGGGCGCTATGCGGCGAGCACCGGCTCGGACGCGATCCTGTTCACCTGTTCCGCCTTCGGCCCCTGCATCGAGGCGGTGGCGCGCGCGCATGCGCCGATGCCGGTGCTCAAGCCGAACGAGGCGATGATCGAAGAGGCGGTCACGCGCGGCCGCAGGATCGGCCTGCTGTCGTCATTCCCGCCGACCCTGGCCTCGATGCCGCGCGAGTTTCCGGCTGGAATCGAGATCGTGCCAAAGCTCGCCGAAGGCGCCATGGCCGCACTCGACCGCGGCGACCGCGCCACCCATGATCGCCTTGTCGTGGAGGCATCAAAGGATTTGCGGGATTGCGATCTGATCGCGCTCGCCCAATACAGCATGGCCCCCGCGGCTGAAATGGTCGCCGAAGCCTCCGGCCGCCCGATCGTCACCACGCCCGACAGCGCGGTGCTGAAGCTGAAGCGAATGCTGCTGGTTTAGTCTAGATCTTGTGTTTTCGGATTAGGGTGAGGCCCCATCCCTACGGTGCATGGGGTTGTTTTCGTAGTTTTGTGTTTGGGCGCCTGCGGCGAGCACCACCTGGTGCTGCTGGTCTAGCCGATGCATTCGACGAAGAGACGCTTGGCTCCATCGAGCGTCAGCTCGATCGGGTTGCCGCCGGCGGTCGGATCGACGATCGCCATGGCGGCCATTTCGTCAATGCGATCGGTACCCACGCCGAGTTGCCGAAAGCCTGTCGGGCACCGCAAGTTCCTGACGCAGCTTCAGCACGTAGCTGAAGAAACCGTCGAAGCCGCCCGCGATATTCAAGTAGGCTGCGGCGCGGGCGATCTTGTCCTCGATCGCCGATCGGTTGAACGTCAGCACCGGGGGCATCACGACCGCATTCGTCATGCCGTGGTGCGTGTTGTAGATCGCGCCGATCGGATGCGACAGGGAGTGGATGGCGCCGAGCCCCTTCTGGAAGGCGACCGCGCCCATGGCTGCTGCCGACATCATGTTGGCACGGGCTTCGATATCCGTGCCGTCGTTATAGGCGCGCGGCAGAAAGTCCTTGACGAGCCGCATGCCCTCGAGTGCGATGCCCTGGCTGACATCGGATGGTAGAACGGCGAGGAATAGGCTTCGAGGCAATGTGCAAAGGCGTCCATGCCGGTGCCGGCGGTGATGACCTTCGGCATGCCGACCGTCAGTTCGGGATCGCAGATCGTCACGCCAGGCAGGAATTTCGGGTGGAAGATGATCTTTCTTGACATGCGTCTCGGAGATGCGTGATGACCGTGGCGCGGCCGACTTCCGATCCGGTCCCCGCCGTCGTCGGGACCGCAATGATCGGCGCGATACCTTCGGCTTTGGCGCGGGTCCACCAGTCGCCGATGTCCTCGAAATCCCAGACCGGTCGCGATCTGACCGGCCATGAAGGCGACGCACTTGCCGAGATCGAGGCCGGATCCGCCGCCAAAGGCAACAACGCCATCATGGCCGCCGTACTTGAAGGCAATCGACGCCGGCATCGCAGGTTCTTGTCGTTCGGGTTCGGATCGACGTCGGCGAAGATCGCCCGGCCGAGGCCGGCGGCGTCGATTATGTCGAGCGCGTTCTGGGTGATCGCCATCGGCGCCAGGCCGCGATCGGTGACCAGCAGCGGCTTCTTGATGCCGACCGCCTTGCAATGGTCGGCGAGTTCCTTGATGCGACCCGCCCCGAACTTGATGGCCGTCGGGTAGCTCCAGTTGGCCGTGATCGTCATGCCTGTGACTTTCCTCAAGTGATAGGATTTCGGTCGTGTAAGGTTGTGGAATCCAATGACAGAGAGCGAACCGCCGCGGCCGGTCTCCTTGACGCCGGTCCAGCACAGCGCCGGATCGAGATAGTCGGCGCGGTTCATGAAGACGGTTCCGGTTTCGATCTCCCGGCCAAGGCGCGTGGCGCGGTCCGTATCCCTGGTCCAGAGCGAAGCCGTCAGCCCGTATTTCGAGTCGTTCATCAGCGCGAGCGCTTCCTCGTCGCTTCTTCACCTTCATGATGCCGACGGTCGGACCGAAGGTTTCTTCGGTCATCAAATCCATCGAGTGGTCGACATTGACGAGGATCTGCGGGGCAAGATAGGCCCCTCCGTCGTCGGCCGGGAAGCGCTTCGGATCGACCAGCGTTTGGCTCCCTTGGCGACCGCATCGCGGATCTGCGATCTGCACCGCCGTGGCAAACCGCTTGTGGGCCATCGGTCCGAGCGTCGTGTCCGCATCGAGCGGATTGCCGAGCTTGTAGTTCGAAACCCACGCGACCGATTTCTCGACGAAGGCGTCGTAGAGTTTCTCGGTGCACATAGATGCGCTCGATGCCGCAGCAGCACTGCCCGGAATTGTAGGTCGCGCCATCCATCAGCGTATCGACGGCAGCATCGAGGTCGGCGTCCTCCATGACGTAGCCCGGGTCTTTGCCGCCGAGCTCGAGCCCGACGGCGGTGAAGGTGCCCGCGGCGGCGCGTTCGATTGACCGGCCACCTTCCACGGAGCCGGTGAAGTTGATGAAATCGAAGCACCTCGCGGCGATCAATGCCGAGGTCACGTCGTGATCGAGGAAGACGTTCTGAAATACGTCTTCGGGCACGCCGGCTTCGTCGAAGGCCCGCACCAGCCGTTCACCGACCAGAAGCGTCTGGGAAGAATGCTTGAGGATGACTGAATTGCCGGCCATCAACGCCGGGGCGACCGTGTTGATCGCGGTCATGTAGGGATAGTTCCACGGCGCAATCACGAAGACCACGCCATGCGGCTCCCGCTCGATGCCGCGTTCGAACTGGTCGCTGTGTTCGATCACGATTCGCGCGAGCGATGAACCGGCGATGCCGGCAACATAATTGACCCGCTCGTTAAAGCCCTTGAATTCGCCGCCATAGCGAACCGGGCGTCCCATTTGCCAGGCGAGTTCCGGCACCACCTCGTCAGTCATCTCGTTCAGGCGCGCAACACCCTTCATCACCAGTTGGATGCGATCTTCCAACGGGCGCCTTGCCCAGGCTTTTTGCGCCTTTCTGGCCCGGCTTGCGACACCCTGCGCTGCGGCGAGATTGAGCGATTCACGCGCGGCATAAACCGAACCGTCCACCGGGGAGATGCATTCGATCACAGGCATTTTGGCTTCCTGTTTGGCTTGTAGGAGTTGTTGACCGGTCACGGATAGGGAAAATGAACTGGCGCGGCCTTACGCTCGCTCGAAACCGCGCGCGACCTCCCAGTCCGTGATCCGCCGGTCGTATTCCTCCTGCTCCCATTCGGCCGCGCGAACATAGTGGTCGATCACGTCGTCGCCGAAGGCATCGCGAAGCATTTTCGAGGTTTTTAGCGCCAGCGTCGCATCGCGCAAGGTCTTTGGAATTTCGCGGATGTTCTTTCCACCATAGGCGTCGCCGATATAGGGGGGCTCGAGCTCGAGTTTCTGTTCGATGCCGGCGATACCGGCCGCGAGCAGTGCGGCCATCGCGAGGTAGGGATTGAGATCGGATCCACCGACCCTGCATTCGATGCGAATGCCCTTGGTGGCTTCGCCGCACAGACGGTAGCCGGCAGTACGGTTGTCCTTGCTCCAGATCGCCTTGGTCGGCGCAAAGGTGCCGGCGACGAAGCGTTTGTAGGAGTTGATATAGGGTGCAAGGAAATAGGTGACTTCGCTCGCATGGGCGAGCAGGCCGGCGACGTAGTTCCGCATCAGGTCCGACATGCCGTATTTGGCATTTGGATCGAAGAATTTCGGCGTCTTGCCGTCGGCGCTCCAGAGCGACTGATGGATGTGCGAGGATGATCCTGCCGCGGTGTAATTCCACTTGGCGAGAAAGGTAACAGCCTTGCCGCGCTGCCAGGCGATTTCCTTGCAGGCGTTCTTGATGATGGAATGCCGGTCCGCCATCGTCAGGGCGTCGGCGTAACGAACGTTGATTTCTTCCTGGCCTGCCGAAGCCTCGCCCTTGGAGTTTTCCACGGGAATGCCGGCGCCCTGCAGGCCGTTGCGCAGCGCCCGCATCACGCCTTCTTCCTTGGTGGTTTGGAAGATGTGGTAGTCCTCGTTGTAGCCGCTGGCGAGCTTTAGGCCGCGATAGCCGCTGGTGCGTGCGTCGTCAAAGGTCTGGTCGAACAGAAAGAATTCGAGCTCGCTCGCCATGAAGGCCTTGAGCCCCATGGCTTCGAGGCGCTTCACCTGCTTCTTCAGGATCGCGCGCGGTGAATGCGGCACTTCCTGGTGGGTGTGATGGTCGATGACATCGCAAAGTACCAGCGCCGTACCTTCGAGCCAGGGCAGCTTGCGCAACGTCGAGAGGTCCGGCTTCATCGTATAGTCGCCGTAGCCCGCCTCCCAGCTTGTCGATTTGTAGCCGGAGACCGTATCCATCTCCATGTCGGTCGCCAGCAGATAGTTGCAGCTATGGGTCTCCTCAAAGGCGTGCTCGGCAAAATACTGTGCCTGGAAGCGCTTCCCCATCAGGCGCCCCTGCATGTCGACGAGGCAGGCCAGAACCGTATCGATGCGGCCTTCAGCCACATCCTTCTTCAGATCATCGAAGCTATAGGTGTCTGTCATGGGCGTGGCTCGAAATGTTGAGGGGTGGAGAAGGATGAAGCCATCGAACCGAAAAATGCGCTAGCCGGCTTTCTTCTTGACGCTTTTCTTGGCCTTTTTCGCAGGCTTCTTCTCAGCCTGCTTCTCAGTCTTCTTGGCGAACTTCATCGCCGCGATTTCTTCCGCCGCATTCTTGATCGCCCGCGCGTAGCTGTCGGCGGTATTATCAGCCGAATTCTGCAGCCGCTTGGCCGCCGCCAGGCCATGCTCCATCGCGCTCTTGGCCAGCAGCTTGAGCCGCGTCTTGGCTTCCTTGTCCTTGGCCTTCCCGGCCTTGGCCATATAGAAGGCGGACCGCTTTTTGGCGGCGCCCATCAGGCTCTTGTTCTGGGCTTTGGCAAGTTGGCGGATAACGGCGTCGAGGTCGGCTTCAGGCATTCTAGGTCACTCGCTTATTTGATGTCTGCATAAGGGGATTTGAGCGTCAATCGCGCGCGGAAGGGAATGCTGTAGCTCCCCACCAGCGCGGTGCCGTCGATGTCGGCAAAACCATCCGAATAGGTCCCGGTAAAGCCGCACGTCACCTCGCGGCGCTGGAAGACGAGGTTCAGGCCCGGCGGCGCGTCGGTGTGCTGATGCACGATCATTTCGCCGCGCCACTTGCCCTTGTGGTAGGAATAGGAGCCGGTATAGCTGAAAAAGCTGTCGCCACCCATGATACGGCCATCGTGGAGCACGACGACGCCGGTGGCGTGGCCGCGCTTGATGCCGGTCATCTCGATCCCGAGCGTATAGAGTCCGTCCGTCACCCGCTGCTCGCGTTCGGCGCCGGCGGGGCCGTCGGGTTCTCCCGCGACGTTCAAGGGTGAGGTCTCCGCTGCCGTTCCGGGATCGATGAAGGCTGGCGCACCCGACACGATTCGAACGTGTGACCTTTGCCTTCGGAGGGCAACGCTCTATCCAGCTGAGCTACGGGTGCAATGGGGTTCATTTAGCCGATTGGTCTGGGGTCGGCAACGGCCTTTGGGGGGCGGCCCAAGACTAAGGTGGCAGGATGAAGGCCGCCATTTCCCGTCAAAAATCTGATCCGTTCCGGCCGATTGGTGCTAGTCTTCGGCCCTGATCTTCTCGACCATCGATGGGGACGTCCGATGTATAAGAAGGTTCTTCTCGCCTATGACGGGTCTATTGAGGGACGGCGCGCCTTGCGGGAGGGCGCCAAGCTCGCGCAAATGTGCCGCGCCGAGGTGTTCCTGCTGGCGGTGGTCGAGGTTTCCTCGATCATGACGCCGGAGGCCGGGCTTACGATTCCGATCGAGCTGCAAACCGAGGACTACAAGGCGATCCTGGCCGAAGGCGTGGAGCGCCTGAAGGCAGTGGGCTTTACGCCGACCGCGCGGCTGGAGGTCGGAGACGCCGGGCAGAAGATCGCGGAGGTCGCCGAGGAAATCGGCGCGCATCTCGTCGTCGTCGGCCATCGCCCGCAGGGACCGCTGGCGCGGTGGTTCGGCTCGATCGGCAGCTATCTGGTCAAGCGGCTGCGTTGCAGCGTGCTGGTCGGACAAACCGAAATCAGCGACGACGAATTCGAGCGGCTGAAGCCGTCGACCGAGACGGCGGCCTAGGGTCAGGCCTGATCGCTAGGCCGGAACGATGATCTTGCCGATCGGCCACAGCGCGATGCCGGCAAGTTTCAGGTGCGCCCAGGCAAAGGGAATGCCGATGATGGTCACGGCCAGCACGATCGCCGTGACGACATGCCCGAGCGCCAGCCACCATCCCGCCAGCACCAGCCAGATGATGTTGCCGATCACGCCGAGCGGTCCGGTGCCGATATCGGACTGCCCGGTATAGAGATCGCGCGACACCGCTTTGGATCCGAACGGGAACAGCGTGTAGGCCGCGATATTGAAGGCGGCCCGCGCCCAGGGCAGGCCGATGATCGTGATCGCCATGATGATGGCGGCGACCAGCCAGCCGAACGCCATCCATGCGCCGCCGAGCACGATCCAGAGAACATTCAGAAGCAGCGAGACCGGGGACATGGCGCACTTCTATCGTGCCGGGAACGCCATTGAAATCGAAAAAGCCATGCGCGGCATTGATTCAGATCAGTGTTGCCGCGCGCGGAACCCGATTGCCGCAGGCCGCTCAGACGGTAAACTGCGGGACGCCACAAACGCCCATAGGGAGAAGTGTACATGCGTCCGCTCGAATTCGGCTGGTATCTGCCCACGCATGGCGACACCACCGCCTATGGCCTGATGGAGGCGCAGATCGCCGGCTCCCCGGAACTGTGCGACCGCGTGGTGCAGGCGGCGGAAAAGGCCGGCTTCGAATATCTGCTGATCCCGGTCGGTTCGACCTGCTGGGAGGCGTGGATCTCCGGCGCCTTCATGGCGGCGCGGTCGTCGACCATCAAGCCGCTGATTGCGGCAAGACCCGGCTACATCAATCCGGTGCTGCTGGCAAAAATGATCTCGACCTTCGACCAGATGTCGGGCGGGCGCATCTGCATCAATCTGATCGCCGGCCAGAACGAGAGCGAAGTCGAAGGCGAGGGCGTGCGTTACGCCAAGGAGGAGCGTTACGCGCTGATGGAGGAGGAAGTCTCGATCCTCAAGGCGCTGTGGACCACGCGCGGTCCGCTGACTTTCGAAGGCAAGTTTCACAAACTGTCGGGCGCGCATATCCGGCCGCGTCCGTTGCAGCAGCCGTTTCCAAAATTCTATCTCGGCGGCGGCTCGCGCCAGGCCTGGGAATTATCCGCCAAACATTCCGACGTGCATTTGTTCTGGGGCGATCTGCCGGAGAGGATCGCGCAAAATATCGCCGAGATCAGGGAGATGGCCCGCGCCCATGGCCGCGAAGACGACATCGGTTTCGGCATGCGGCTGCAGGTGATCTGCCGCGAAGATGAAGCGGATGCGTGGGAGGCGGCGGACCAGCTGGTGCGCCACGCCACCGAGCGGCAGAAGCAGGAGATGAAGACGCTCTACAACAAATCGGAAGCCAACCAGCGCGTGCAGCAGCTCGCCCGCGAGCACGGCGATCTCCTGCTGCCGCATCTATGGACCGGCATCACAAAGGTCCGCCCCGGCGCCGGCATCGCCGTCGTCGGCAATCCCGCGCAATGCGCCGATACGTTGCAGCAATTCATCGACGCCGGCTGCCATTCGTTCTGCCTGTCCGGCTATCTGCATGACGAGGAGGCCGAACGCTTCGGCCGGCTGATCCGTCCCATTCTCGCCGAAAACAACCGCGATCGCTGGGCGGCGTAGCGCGGCGGCCCGTCGGCATGCGCCGGCTTCAATTCGACGCCTGCGCCAGTTTACTCCAATCGCCCGCCAGGATTCGAGCGATCGGTTTGTATCCGCCCTTGCCGTCCGGCTGAACACCGACGCCTCGCCTTCGCGCACGTCGAACCAGTCCTTGCCGAACGCATCCATGATGTTCGGCTTGTGCGACACGATCACGGTGTTGGTGCCGGCCGCGGGCATCTCGCCGACAAGCTTGCGAAAGGCCTGCCGCGCGCCGGTTGTTCTCGATCGGCGTGACGACGAGACCGCCCTCGGTGATATCGGCTGTGGCTTTGACGTCGCCGAAGCCGAGCAGGGTGCCGGTGTCGACCGCCCGCTGGAACATGCTGGTTTGAACCAGGCCTACCGGAATCCTCAGCTTGCGCATGGATTCGCCGATCGATTTCGCCAGCGCGCGGCCGTCGTCGTTGAGCTGGCGCTGCTTGGCGACGTTGCCCAGATTGAGCGGATCGGTGTCGGCTTGATCCGCATGGGTCGCGCCGTGGCGGAAAACGATCACGTGTCCACCCTGGCGCAGGGCGTTGATCGCGTCCGCCTGCGATGCCGCGGGCTGGCTGTTGGCCGCACCGGCAAAAATCCCAAGCAGCGCACACAGCAAGGCTAATCGAATGATGGTCATGGGTTTCCTCCTGGCAATGGGTGGGCTATCAGGAGCGGCGGAAGACACGAGGTGCACCGCAGCCCAATCCAACTTGCCCCGGCACGAATTCTCTCAGGGCGCGGACAATAACGGCGGACTTTTGCGAAAGCCAAGAGCCAAAATGAAACGACGCGGCAGAAAGAATTCAGGAGAGGCTGGAATAAATCGCGCTGCGGATGCCAGGCGCGATCAGGCCGACGCCAGCGCCTTCTCCGGACCGACGCCGAGCAATTGCCGTAGCTCGGAGGCGGGCCTGCGGTTTGCTGAACAGATAGCCCTGCATCTGGGTGCAGCCGAGCTTCTTCAGCAACTGCTTTTGCTGTTCGGTTTCGACGCCTTCGGCGGTGGTGGTCATGTTGCGGGAGGTCGCGATGTTCACCACCGCCTGCACGATGTCAGCCGAGCCGTCGACCTCGATGTCGCTGACGAAGCAGCGGTCGATCTTGATCTTGTCGAACGGGAACCGCTTCAGATAGCTCAGCGACGAGAAGCCGGTGCCGAAATCGTCGAGCGCGATGCGCACGCCGATGGCGCGGAGCTGATGCAGGATCGCCAGCGCGGTCTCGTCGTCGTGGATCAGCACGGCTTCGGTGATTTCGATCTCCAGCCGGTCCGGCGGCAGGCCGGAGGCGGCGAGCGCGCCCATGATCCGCAACGCCAGCGTCTGCGACTTCAACTGCACCGGCGAGACGTTGACGGCGAGCCGGATGTGGGACGGCCAGGCCGCGGCCTCGTGACAGGCGGTTTGCAGCACCCAATCGCCGAGTTCGTTGATCAGGCCGATATCTTCCGCCAGCGGGATGAATTCCGCCGGCGAAACCATGCCGCGTTCGGGATGGCGCCAGCGCAACAGCGCCTCGCAGCCGGTCACCTCGTTGCTGCCGAGATCGAGCAGCGGCTGATAGTGGATATCGAAACCGCCATCGACCATCGACTGCCGAAGGTCCTGCTCCATGGTGAGCCGCGCCTTGGCGCGGGCATCCATCACCGGTTCGAAGAAACGATGGGTGCGGCGGCCTTCGGACTTGGCGCCGTACATCGCCAGATCCGCGTTCTTGATCAATTGATCGAGGTCGGTGCCGTCCTGCGGCGCCAGCGCGATGCCGATGCTGGCGTCGGTCGTGAGCTGATGCCCGAGGCATTGATGCGGCTGCCGGATCGCATCGTGGATTCGCGTCACGAATTCGACGACGTCGTCGCGGTCGCCAGCGCCGGTCTGGATCACGGCAAATTCGTCGCCGCCGAGCCGGGCGATCAGATCGTTCGGCTTGAGGCAGGCCTTGATGCGGGTCGCGACCGCTTTCAACAGTTCATCGCCGACATGATGTCCGAGCGAATCGTTGATGCCTTTGAACTCGTCGATATCGATATAGAGCAGGGCGAATTGCTCGCCGGCAACCGCCTTGTGCAGCTCGCGTTCCATCTGCTCGCGGAACAGCACCCGGTTCGGCAGGTCGGTCAGCGCGTCGTAATGCGCAAGGTGCGCGATCTTTTCGTCGGCGCGGCGGCGCTCGGTGACGTCGTCGACGACGTTGATGACGTAACTCGGTTGGCCGGCCTGATTGCGAATCCCGATCCGTTTGGAGGTGATGTAGCGGCGGCCCATCGCCTGGCTTTCCCAGAGATGCTCGTCCTTGAACAGGCCGTCGGCGGATTGCAGGGCCTTGTCGTCATCGGCCGTGATGATGTCGGCGGCGCGCCTTCGGGAATATGTCGTAGGCGGTCTTGCCGACGATGAGATCGCGCGGCATGCCGAACTGGGCCTCGGCCACGCGGTTGAGCAGAAGGTAGCGGCGATCATGCACGTCCTTCACGGTGATCTGCGAGGGGATGTGATCGATGATCTGGCTCAGGAAGTCGTAGTTGCGGTCGCGCTCCTGCTCGAGTTTGCGGCGTTCGGTGATGTCCTCGATGGTGGCGATCCAGCCGCTCCCCGGCAGCGGCCGGCTGATGGCCTGGAACGTCCGCCCGTCCGCGCACTGCATGATGCTTTGGTCAGACTGGCCCCGGGCGATCGCTGGCAGGAATCCTGGCGGCGAATTCGTCGACGTCGCCCTCGAAGGATCCGGTGTCCTTGCGATGCTGGACCAGGTCGCGCAGAGTGCAGCCCGGCTTCGCGATCTCCGGCGACAGGCCGAACATGTCGATATAGCGCTGATTGACGGTGACGACCCGCGCGAGGCGTCGTACATGATCAGGCCCTGGATCATGTTGTTCAGCGCGGTATCGAGCCGCTGCCTCTCGGCTTCCAGCCGCTCGCTGCGCGTCGCGACTCTGCCGCATGATCTGCCGGATGATCAGGAACAGGATCAGCGCGATCACCGGATGCCGACAGCACGGCCGCGGTCACGAGAAATTTGGTTTGCGCGCGCCAGTCGGCCAGCGCGGCGGAGACCGAGTTGGTGGCGATGACAATGATCGGGAAGCGGCTGAGCTGGGCCGCGGATCCGAGCTTGTCCGTATTGTCGACCGGGCTGTGTACGCGCAGCGTCTGCTGGACCGCCCTGGCTCAGCACCCGCTCGAGCAGCGGCGCCGATTTGAATTTCTGACCGACCAGTTGATCGGCGTGCGGATAGCGCGCCATCAAGGTCCCGTCGGCGTGGAACATTGAAATCGCGGCGCCCATTCCGATCGACAGCGAAGCAAAGAAGTTTTCGTAATTGGTGGGCACGATGCGCCGCGTCATCACGCCAAGGAAGACGCCGTCTTCGCCCCTCAGCCGATGGGCAATGACGGTGTTCAGGTTTTTGGTGATCAGGCTGGTGACCGCCTCGGTCAGAATTCCCGGCGATTGCGGATCGGACTTGAAGGTCTTGAAGTAGGCCCGCTCTGAAATGTTGAGGTTCGCCACCGGCAACGGCCGCGACCAATTGACGATCTGTCCATCGGAATCGTAGATCGAGATGTCGCCGAGATAGGACAGCACCCCGGCTTTGGACCGCAGGATTTCATGGGCGTCAGTGCTCGAAATCCATTTCCGGAACGCCTCGGGCGTAGCGAGGCTGGATACGTGCAGCCGCGCGATCACATCGGCGGCGATGGTGTCTGAATCCTCGAATTGCTGGTCGAAATGGCGGGTCAGCAGCAGGACGGTATTTTCCAGCTCGCGCTCGCTGTTGACCAGCGCGCGCTCGCGGAATTCACCGACCATCATGATGGTGCCGGCGAAGATCGCAGCGACCAACAGCCCGCCGCACACGGTCAGCCACAGCACCGGTCCACGGACCGTCGTGCCGAGACGCCGGCCGGTGGCCGCAATCTCCGACATGATGGCTTGCAATTCGTGAAGCAGAACGCGCATTCCCCCTTCTCCCCGGGGGTATTCATACGACGTGCAAATGCCATAAGCCGTTAGGAAATCCGGTTACCTAAGGGTTAATCGGGTTGCCTCGGGGCCGCGGCGTCGAACGCGGCCTCAGGCGATGCCTTTGCCTTGTGCGCTCACGGCGTATCCACCGTCCTCGCAGGTAAAGATTTCGAACTTGACGCCGAGAAACTTGAAGCCGCCGGTCTTGGTGCATCCGTCGTTCTGAACGCCGCCGCTGACCGCATCCAGTTCGTCGCTCGACAGCGCGCACGTCTCATTGCGGGTCGCCATGATCACTCTCCACACTATCAGGCACACGGGATTGCAGGCCTGTGTGGGAGGCAATAGCAAGGTGCGGGCGGCCGTTCAGTGATCCCGCGCACAATGCGCCGATGGCCTGCGCAGGCTCAGCGCCGATAGCTGGTGGCGCGGGCAAAGGCCGGGCGGCTTTCCGTGGCCGGGCGGCTCGACAGGCTGGCGCGGGCTTCGCTGGCCACCGGTATCGCCGGCCTGAGGTCTTCCAGGAAGATCGGCCTGGAGAAGTAATAGCCCTGCGCGTAGCGGATCTTGGTCGCGGCCTGCAGATAGGCCAGTTCTTCGAAGGTCTCGATGCCTTCGGCGATGACCGTCATGCCGAGCGCCTCGCTCAGCGATTCGATCGCCCGCAAAATGCCCTGGCTGCGCGGGCGATTATGGATGTCGGTGATGAAGGAGCGGTCGATCTTGATCTCGTCGGCGGTGATGTCGGCCAGCGCCGACAGCGACGAGTAGCCGATGCCGAAATCGTCGATCGAGATGCCGACGCCGAGCTTGCGGAAGATCGGCAGGATCTCATCCTGGAAATGCGTTTTGGTGACGAACGCGTCCTCGGTCACCTCGATCATGAAGCGTTTCGGAAATCCGGTCGCCTCCAGCGCCTGCGCGAACGGCCGCATGAATTCCGGTTTGCCGGCCTGCTTGGCCGCGACGTTGATGCTGATCGTGGTGTTGGGGCCGAAGGTCTCGTTGATCAGGTCGATCGACTTGACGATCTCGGCCAGCACCAGATGGGTCAGTTCGTCGATCAGGCCGAGTTCGACCGCAAGATTGATGAAGGTGCCGGGGGCCTGAATCACGCCCTCATCGTCCTTGAGCCGGACCAGCGCCTCGATGCCCTTGACCTCCTTGGTCCTTATATCGACCTTGGGCTGGAACGCGCAGCAAAAGCGTTTTTCCAGGATCGCCAGCCGCAGCGACTGCTCGACCTTCATCCGCGCCTGCGCCTCGCGCTCCATGCTGGCGTCGAAGAAGGCGGCGGCGCCCTTGCTGCCGTTCTTGACGCGGTACATCGCGATATCGGCGTTCTGACGCAGCACGTCGTAGCTGTTGCCGTGTTCCGGAAACAGGCTGACGCCGATCGAGGTGGAGGCGAATATCTCCGACTCGTCGATGAAGAACGGCGCCTTCAGCCGTTGCAGGATGAAATGGATGAATTCGGCGACCTCGGCCTCGTTCTGGATCGGATTGAGCAGCAGCATGAATTCGTCGCCGCTGATCCGCGACAGGATGTCGGATTCGCGCAAATCCATCCCCAGCCGCTTGGCCATCTCGATCAGCAGGGCGTCGCCGATCGCGTGGCCATAATAATCGTTGATGTGCTTGAAATTATCGACGTCGAGAAACGCCAGCGCGAAACGGCCTTGAAAGTTACCCTGGGCGCCGTCGCGCGCGAGCAGGGTGTTGACGCGGTGTTCGATCACCCGCCGCGTCGGCAGGCCGGTCAGTTCGTCATAATAGGCCGAGCGGAACAGCGCGTCCTCGAACGCCTTCTGTTCGGTGATGTCGGCGGAACTCGAGAGCAGCAGGTTGCGCTCGGCGACCCGGATCGGCCGGTGCGCGGTGAGAAACACGTGTTTGGCGGAGCCGGAGGTGATGGCCTCTTCCAGAACGGCGGCGCGGCCGCTGCGGAGCAATTCGAGACAGGTGTCGCGGCGGTCGGTCAGCTGCGAAGGTGCGGGGGCCGCCGCGGCCATTTGCAGCAACGCCGTGGCGGCATCGTTCACCAGCAGGAAATCGCCGTTTTCGTCCTGAACCGTGACACCGGTCGGGAGCATTCTGAGGACGTCGCGAAGGATGCCCAATTCGGCATCGAAGGCGCTTTCATTACCGGCCTCGGTCGCGGCCGCCTGAAAGTCGTGTTTATAGGGACTGTGCATAGCCGCGGAGCTTGGCAAAGTCGTTCTTAGTTTTGGTTAAGTGGAACTGAGAAAGACCGTGACAACACTACAAGTCGGCGCTTTCGGCAGACGCCGTCGCAATCGTCATTAACAGAATGTCAATGCAGGGCTTCCGCAACTTGCGGTCGACCTGCGGTTTGGCGCGTTTGCGCGCCGCAAGCGCTTCAATTCGCGGGAAGCCGGCATTGCATGGTGCAGTGAACGCCGCTCTTGAGGTAACTGACCTCGGTTCTGCCGTCGAACGAGCGCAGTGCGGATTGCAGCAGCTTGGTGCCGAAGCCCGCGGTGCCGACATTCTCAACCGGCGGTCCTTCGGTTTCATCCCAGCTGATCTTGAGCCAGCGGATGTCCGCCTTGTCGTCCGACACCGACCAGGACACCTGCAACATGCCGCTGGCGGCGGAAAACGCGCCGTATTTGCCGGCATTGGTGGCCAGTTCGTGGAAGATCAGCGCCAGGCTGACGGCGAGCTTGGCCGGAAGAAACAGCGGATCGCCGTTCAGGTTGAACCGGACATGGCCGTAAGGCCCGAGTTCGGAACGCAGCAAGTCCTTGATATCGCACCCGCTGCCATCGACCTGCGCGATCAGATCATCGGTCGCCGACAGCGCGCGGATCCGGTGATCGATGCTGCTCCAGACCTGCGGCTGATCGTGCAGGACCTGGTGCAGCACGGCGTGAATGGTCGACGTCTTGTTTTTCAGCCGGTGCTGGAGCTCATCGACGACGAGTTTGCGGTATTGCTCTTCCTCGATCAGGCGTTTGGCGATTTCGCGCTGCTGCGCGACGATCGTCCGGTAGTGCTCGACACCCCACACCGTCAGGCCGCAGACCACCCAGAAAATCAGCAGCAGGGCGAAGCGGGCGGGATCGGCCACCGCATTGCTGAAATTGACGGCCACGCCGAGGGCGCCGCTCGCAATCGCCGTCGCGATCCCGACCCGGAAACCGCCGACAGCGGTGGCAAAGAACACGGCCGGCAAATACGGCGTGAAGAATACGTCGGGGCGGATCTGCGCCAGCCCCCAACGCGCCATGGTCGCCGAAACCAGGCAGCAGACCGCAAAGCCGATGCTGAATAGGGCTGAGGGCTGGGAAATTCCCTGCCAGCCGTGCCTGAATTCGTCGATCAATTTCGTCATCTGCGTTGTTATTTCACGTGATCAGCGAATCCAAAATAAGGCCGAGCATAACGGAAATCGGGGATTTCGAGGCTTCCAGACCGGCGTGCCGGTTCCGGCCTGGTGGTCCGCGCGCCAACAAGCTCGCTTGCGTTGTTCCCGGCGGGCGGGAATATTGGCGTCAACAAAAACGGGAGGAATGGATGAACCGTCTCATTCGCGCGTTCGGCGTCGCAGCCCTGTTTTTCCTCGCAGCCACGGCCTCCGGCCGGGCGGAGCCGGTCCTCCCTGTCGCGGCGGCGCCCGAAGACGTCGGTCTTTCTTCTGCTCAGCTCGCCCGCATCGAGGCGATGACCCAGAAATACGTCGATTCCGGGCTGGTGCCGGGTGCCGTGATGCTGGTCGCGCGACGCGGCAAGGTCGCCTGGACCAGGACCATCGGTTTTCGCGACCGTGCCGCCAAGGAGGCGATGCGGCCGGATTCGATCTTCCGGATCTATTCCATGACCAAGCCGATCGTCTCGGTCGCGGCCATGATGCTGGTCGAGGAAGGCAGGATGCAGGTCAGCGATCCCGTTTCGAAATATCTGCCTGAAATCGGCCGCATGAAGGTCGGCATCGAGGAATCGGAGGGTGGCAAGCCGGCCCTGCATCTGACCGATCCCGCCCGCGAAATGACGGTTCAAGACCTGTTGCGGCACACCTCGGGATTGATCTACGGC
Source organism: uncultured Alphaproteobacteria bacterium (assembly GCA_963802535.1). Classification (GTDB taxonomy): domain Bacteria; phylum Pseudomonadota; class Alphaproteobacteria; order Rhizobiales; family Xanthobacteraceae; genus Bradyrhizobium. The sequence continues at coordinate 631,683 of CAWDJI010000011.1, forward strand.
ACGCGAGGCAAATCACTGGTCAATGCGGCCTATATCGAAGCAAAAATCGGCAGCCGCGATTTCAGCAATGAAGAACTCGTCACCAAACTGTCGAACCTGCCGTTGCGGTTCTCGCCCGGCGACCGCTGGGAATACGGCGTGTCGACCGACGTGCTGGGGAGGGTGATCGAGGTCGTTTCCGGCAAGACGCTCGGCGAATTCCTCAACGAGCGCGTTCTTTCCCCGCTCGGCATGGCCGATACCGCCTTCTTTGTGCCTTCAGACAAGCTCAACCGCGCCGCACAGCCCTGGCAGATGCCGGAAGCGCCGCCGATGACGCCGCGCTTCGACGTCGCGCAAAAACCCCGTTTCGAATCCGGCGGCGGCGGCCTCACCTCGACGATCGACGATTATCTGCGGTTTGCGATCATGCTGGCCGATGGCGGCGAATTCGCCGGCAAACGCCTGCTCGGCAACAAGACGCTCGAATTCATGACGGCGGACCATACTGGCTCCCGCCCGGGCCGTCCGCCGGGCTTGGGCTTTGGCCTGGGCTTCGAGGTCCGCACCAGCGTCGGCGATTCCGCTCTGCCGGGTTCGCTCGGCGAATATGGCTGGGCCGGCAATGCCGGCACGCTGTTCTGGGTCGATCCCAAGGAGCAATTGATCGCGATCTATATGGTGCAGGTCGACGACCGCGTTCGCGTGATGCTGCGCAATCAGTTCCGCACCATGGTTCAATCGGCGATCATCAATTAGAATTTTAGCAGACGTCATTGCGAGCGAAGCGAAGCAATCCATGGCGCGGCAAAGAAAGTATGGATTGCTTCGTTGCTTTGCTCCTCGCAATGACGGCTAGAAAAAAGGGAGAGACAAAAAATGTCCGCAACGATCGGGTTGTCGCCGTCCCAAAAGGACCACCGCCCGTTTTATCTCGCCGTGATCGTTGGCCTCGCCTGCGCCTTCGTGATCGGAAAGGCGCTGCCCACGACGATGGACGCGATTTCGGCGATCATCGAGCCCTTATGCGCGAGCAGCGATCCCACAGGCTCCACGCTCGATACCGTCGAGCCGATCTCGTCGCACGCGCTGCCGAACGTGCCGGGCAAGCGGGTGACGATCGTGCGGGTGTTCTATGGCCCCGGCGGATTTACCCGCGCGCACAAGCACGCCGGCTCCGTCACCGCCTATGTCACCAAGGGCGAAATCCGCTCCCAGCTCGCCGGCGGCGCGGTCGAAATCTTCAAGGTCGGGCAGTCGTTCTTCGAGCCGCCCGGTGCGGTGCATCTGGTCTCGGCCAATGCCAGCAATACCGAACCTGCGGAGTTGATCGCGGTATTCGTGGCGGATGAGGGCGCGCAGCTCACGACGTTTGTCGATTAGAGCGTTTTCAAGCGAAGCATGCCCTCGGACTTGATCCGGGGGGCGGACGCCCGTTCGGGAAGAAGACGCGTCAAAACGAGAATCTCGTGCTATCGCGGATGGCATGAACGCCAGGCTCGAACGGAAACTGCGCTATCTCGCCGCCATCATCGCGGTCGGAACCATCGTGGGCATTGCCGTCAATCTTGCGCAGAGCCGCACCTCGCCGTCCTCGATCGTCGTCGGCGCGGCCTATGGCTTGCAGATGTGCATCGCGATCGGCGTTCTCGAACTGTTCGTTCTCGACGGTGCCTTGCGGACGCGGCTCGGCGCGCTCTCGTTTACGAAAAATCTGCTCGTGCGCAGCGCGATCTATGCTGCGATCATCACGCTGATCCAGTCATCGCAGCTTGGCGAGGTGATCGTCGGATTGCCGCGCGATCCCGCTCCGCAAACCTTCTGGTCCGGCTTTGTCCTATCGGCCGCGATTGCGATCGTGATGAACCTCGGATTTTCGATCGCCAACCTCATTGGGCCGCGGACGCTCCGGAACTTCATCACCGGGCGATACCATTCCCCGGTCGAGGAAAACCGTTTTGTTCTTTTCGTCGATATTGCGGGATCGACAGGATTGGCGGAACGGCTCGGCGGCATCGGTATCCATCGTTTTCTCGATCGCACGTTCCGTCTGCTGACCGAGGCCGTCGTCGACCAGCGTGGCGAAGTCCATGATTATGTCGGCGACGAGATCATCGTGACATGGCCGCAGGAAGCCGGCGCGGTCGAGTGCCGTCCGCTGCGGTGCTTCATCGCGATGCGCGACGCGCTGACGGAGGCCGCGGGCCAGTTCGAGCGCGAATTCGGCGCGGTGCCGAAGATCCGCGGCAGCCTGCATTTCGGGCCGGTGATCATTGGCGAAATCGGCGACGTCAAGCGCGCCATCGTCTTCAACGGCGACGTCATGAATACCGCAGCCCGGCTTGAGGAGCTCAGCCGCAACGTCGACGGCGGGTTTCATTGCGTCCCGCGCGGCGATGGAACGGTTCGCTTCCGCGCCGCCCTTTGCGATTCGCGATCTCGGACGTCTTCCGATCCGGGGGCGCGCCGACGGCATCGATGTCGTCGGCATTGGGGCATGACGAGAATCGTAGGGTAGGCAAAGGCGCACCTCGCGCCGTGCCCACCATCCATCGATAGACCATTGCCTTGAATGGTGGGCACGCTTGCGCTTTGCCCACACTGCGAATCTCAAATCGCCTTGACGACGACCTTCAGCCCATCCTTTGGCTTCGGGATCGGCCATATCTGCCAGTCCGGCTCGTAGCCCGGCTCCAGCGAGACGCTGAGATTCTGCAGGAAATGCCGCGTGAAGCATTTCGCCTGCATGTAGGCGAAGTGCAGGCCGAGGCACATATGCGCGCCGCCGCCGAACGGCACCCAGGCGAAACGATGGCGGTTGCGCGTGCGCCTCGTCGGTGAAGCGCATCGGATCGAATTTTTCGGGGTCGGGCCAGATCTCCGGCATGTGATGCGTGAACAGCGGATTGACGCCGACCAGCGTGCCGGCCGGGATCGCAAAGCCCTTGAAGGTGAAGTCGCGTACCGCGCGGCGCGGGATCGAGGGCACCGGCGGCTTCTTGCGCATCGCTTCCTTGAAGGCCATCTCCGACAGCGGCATTGCTTCCAGATTGTCGAGGCTGGAGGGATCGTTGGCGTCGATGCCGAGCGCCGTGACTTCCTCGCGCAGCCTTTGCTGCCATTCCGGATTGGCGGCGAGCTCGCCGATGAACGAGGTCAGCGACGAGGTCAGCGTGTCGTGCGCCGCCATCATCAGGAAACTCATGTGATCGACGATGTCCTGGGTCGAGAGCAGCGCGCCGTCCTCATGGGTGGCGTGGCAGAGCTGCGAGAACAGATCCTCGCCGCCCTTGTCGCGGCGGATCGGAATCTGCTCGGAGAAATAGGCGACGATGCGCTGGCGGCCCTTGACGCCGCGCGCCATCTGCGTGAACGGCAAAGGCTGAGCGGATCGGCGTCACCGCGGCCGCCACCATGTCGACAAAGGCGCGCGTGATCTCGTCGACTTCGGGACCGATGTCGGCGCCGAGAAACGAGGTCGCGGCAAGGTCGAGCGTCAGCTGCTTCATCGCCGGATAGAACTGCATCGGGCCGGGCTGCTGCCTTCCATTGCGCGACCCGCGCCGCAATCCCGGCATCGAGGGCGGCGAGATAGGATTTCATCGGCCCGGATTTGAAGGCAACCGAGAGCGCGCGCCGGTGCAGGCGGTGCTCCTCGAAATCGAGCAGCATCAGCCCGCGCGGAAACAGCCGGCCGAGCATCGATCTCCCAGCCATGGGTCGAGGAGAACAGCTTGTGCTGGTCGAACAGCACCAGTTCGTTGGCCTCGGGCCCGAGCAGCGGTGATGCTGGTTTCGCCGAGCACGTGGCTGCGATAGACCGGGCCGTATTTGGCGGACATCCGCTCGACTTCGCCCTTGGGGTCGGCGAGGATGTTGAGCGTGCGGCCGATGAACGGCCAGCCCTCGTCGCCGGGAATGTGCCGCAACGCCTTGCGTTTTGGCGGCATCAGCGGGATGGCGGGGGAAACCACACTCTGCATCGACATGGCAATTGCTCCGTTTTTCCGGCCGCTTATCGCCTGCCGAAACTAGCGCTTTGCGTCGCGGCTGCAAAGGCTCTAGGCGCCGTGGCGTCTGGCCGCCGGATCGTCCAAATCGCATCACAAAGCCTTGAGGCCTGTGTTATGGTGCCGCAAAATCAAGCCCAAGAGACAATGGATATAGAGGGAGAACTTATATGCCGCGGATATTGAATGTGCTCGTCGTTGCGCTGGCTGGCGATCATTGCCGGACCGATTGCCGCAACTGGCGCAGACCAAACCCGCCGTCACCAGCCTCGGTCCGGATTTCCCCAGAAGCCGGAATTTTCATCGGCAACAGCTTTTTCTATTACAATAACGGCCTGCCGGGTCATCTGTCGCTGATGGAAAAGGCCGCCGATCCCGAAAACAAGAAGGCATTACCGCAACACCATGGTGACGATCGGCGGCTCCGGCTTCGACTGGCATGACGTCGACAGCTATTTCCGGCCCAACGCCATCGGCAATTATTCGTTCGACGAGAACAACAATGTCGTCTTCAACAAGCTCGACAAATTGTTCGACGTTGCCGTCATGATGGATTGCAGCCAGTGCCCGATCCATCCCACGCTCAAGACCGTGTTCACCGATTATGCCAAGAAGAACAGCGACATCGTCCGCGCCAAGGGCGCCAAACCCGTGTTCTTCATGTCCTGGGCCTATGCCGACAAGCCGGAGATGACCGCGCAACTGGCCGAGGCCTACACGATTGCCGGCAACGCCAACAACGCGCTGGTGATCCCGGCGGGCCTTGCCTTCGCGCGCGCCATCGCAAAGCAGCCCGAGCTCAATCTCTATGTGCCGGACAAGCGCCATCCGTCGCTGGCCGGAACCTATCTCGCGACCTGCGTGGTGTTCGCGGCGCTGACCGGACGTTCGCCGGTCGGCAACCCCTATCTCGCCGGGATCGATGCGCCGACCGCGACGTTCCTGCAAACCGTGGCGTGGGAGACCGTGCAGGAATATTACGCGAAATAGATTTCGACTTGGTGTCAATGAAGAGCGTCGCGGATTTCGAATGAACGCGGGCATTATGGCGGGGCTGGGTAGCGGCGCTTGCCGCTTTGCGTGCGTGCGCAACAACAGCCGGCGAAGCATGCCGCGCATCGGTTTTCTGCAGCAGCAGCGTCGTCAGATGAAGCGCGAGTATTCGTCGCGAAGTTTCGGCGAAGGGTTGGCCGAACTCGGCTACGTCCAGGGACGGAATTTGACGATCGAGCACCTCTGGGCCGACGGCACATTATGACCGGCTATCCGGCGCTGGCCGCAGAATTCGTGCGGCCGAAAGGTCGATGTTATCGTTGACGGCAGGCGGGCCGCCGTCGGCGCTGGCGGCCAAGGCTGCGACATCACTCGATCCCAATCGTGTCGTTTCCGGCGCGAGTGACGCGATTGGAATCGGGCTGGTGCCGAGCCTTAGCCGGCCCGGCGGCAACATTACCGGCATGAGTCTGTTCGAGCGGGACGTCTGGCCGGGAAGCGTCTGGAGCTTCTGCAGGGAGCTGATGCCTTCGGCAATGCCTATTGCGTATCTTGCCAATCCTGCCAATTCGGCAGCTGCTCGCGCTCGAACTAGGCCGAGGCGGCGAAGGTTGCGGCCGCGCTCGGCGTGCGGCTCGAGGTGGCGAAAGCCAGCACTGAGCAGCGAGCTCGAAGACGGCCATTCGTCCGATCTGGCTTCAATGAAGGTCGCCGGGCGTGATCATGCGCAGGCTGATACCGTTCTTCGACAGCCGGCGTCGAGATGATCGATAGCTCTGGCAGCGAGCCGGGCCATACCCGCGATCTACGGCTGGCGCGAGAATGTCGTAGCCGGCGGACTGATGAGTTACGGAACCAAGTCTGACGAATTCAATATCGCGCAGGCCGGCGAAATATGTCGGACGGATTCTCAGGGGCGAAAAACCTGCCGATCTTCCGGTCGTGCAGCCGACCAGATTCGAGCTCGTCATCAATCTCAAGACCGCCAAGGCGCTCGGGCCTGACGGTACCGCCGACGCTGCTGCTCAGTGCCGACGAGGTGATCGAGTGAGAGCCGAGGATCGAGGCCTCAGTCGCGCGGAGGTTCCGCAACAGCGCGATGATGCTACATTTCGCGTGAACGTCGAACATCTGCCAACTCTCAGTACCCAGGGAGAGCAATGATGACCGATAGCATCATGTATCCATGAGGGAAACCGCCGGCTGCAGGATCAGTTCGACAGCCGCCGGATTTCCGACCGCCTCGAAACCTTTGCGCGTACCGCGTTCACGCCCGACGACCGGGCCTTCATCGAGCGCGCGCCGTATTTCTTTCTGGCCACGGCGGACGCCGAGGGCAGACCGGATTGCTCCTTCAAGGGCGGCATGCCGGGCTTCGTCAGCGTCACCGGGCCGTCCGAACTGGCCTTTCCCGACTATGACGGCAACGGCATGTTCAAGAGCCTCGGCAATATCCTGGTCAATGTCGAAGTCGGCCTGCTGTTCATCGCCATGCATGGCAGGCCGCAGCGCCTGCGCGTCAACGGCACGGCAACGGTCAGCCGCGACGATCCGCTGCTGGCCGACACCGTCGGCGCGCAGCTGATCGTCCGTGTCGCCGCGCGAGTCGATCTTTCCGAATTGCCCGCGCTACATCCCGGACATGCAGCTGGTCGATCCCTTCGTCTACGCGCCGCGGCCGGGCGTCGAGCCGCCCGAGCCGGCGTGGAAGGACTTTGACAGTTTCGGGATTGCATCCATCCGCGCCAGCCGACTTTTAAGGGCTGAGGCGGGGCGCTTTCGCCTGGCTCTTTGAGAATGGAATTAGCCACACCCACCGTCGTCGTCCCGGCCTTGCGCTCAGATGCGCAATTGCGCATCGGGGGACCCATACGCCGCGGCTTATCGGCGAGGACGAGGCGTTAGAGATCTTGCTCAATAACGACGGCCGCGGCGTATGGGCCCCGGCGTTCGCCGGGGCGACAGAGCCCTCACGCCTTGCGCTTCGCCGCTTCCTTCTGCAGGTCCGGCGCGTTGACGGTCGGGATCGCGACCCGTCCGGGGCCGGTGACCGCAAGCGCTGCTGCGGCCTTTTCGTTTTCCATGATCTTGGCCATCACGGCTTGGCCGGCGCGCTCGAACACCGCGCGGTTCTCGACCAGGAATTTCTGCGACTCGCGCAGTCCTTTGACGTAGCCGTTGATTTCCGGAATCACGTAGCGCGCCACCATGTCCCAGCTGCGGCGGGTGTTTTCCGGATTGGCCCAGTCGTGCACGAAGCCGACGATGGTGCCGACGCCGCCGGACACCGCGATCAAATTCTTGATGGTCTTGATCAGATCGTCCGGCGTGCCGATGGTGGAGGCGGCAGCCTCGCCGCCCGCGGTTTTCTCGAGCGCATCCTCGGGCGAGGTGAAGGCCTCGACTCCCGGACGCTGCAGCGTGCCGACGGTATATTCATTGTGCCACTTCATCAGGCCCGGGCCCGCCTCGCGGTAGGCCTGTTCGCGGGTCTCGGCGATATGCCAGCTCAACAGCACGCGCCAGTCGGCGCGGCTCACGGTGGTGCCGGCCTTCTTGGCGGCATCCTCGGCAAAACCCCATTGCGTCGGCAGCGCCATCAGGCCCTGCGTCGACATCGAACCGAGCGAGATGATGCCGATGCCGTATTTGCCGGCCAGCGTCATGCCCGACGGCGAAATCTGCGACGCCACCACGAACGGCATCTCTTCCTGCAGCGGCAGCAATTGCAGCGCGGCGTCGTTCATCTGGAACCAGTCGCTCTTGGCGGTGACGCGCTCGCCCTTGAACAGCCGGCGGATGATCGCGATCGCTTCGTCCTGGCGGTCGCGCTGCGTCATCGGGTCGATGCCGAGCGTATGCGCGTCGGACGCCAGCGCGCCGGGGCCTGAGCCGAAGATGGCGCGGCCGCCGGTCATCCAGTCGAGCTGCACCATGCGCTGCGCGACATTGTAGGGATGGTGATAGGGCAGCGAGACCACGCCGGTGCCGAGCTTGATGCGCTTGGTGCGTTCGCCGGCAGGCTGCCAGGAACATTTCCGGCGAGGCGATCATCTCCCAGCCCGAGGAATGGTGCTCGCCGCACCAGAATTCGTCGAAACCCAGCTCGTCGATCTGCTGCACGAAATCGAGGTCGCGGCGGAATTGCAGCAGCGGATTTTCGCCGATCGGGTGATGCGGGGCGAGGAAGGCGCCGAATTTCAGGCGTGCCATGGGGGTTTCACTCCGGATTATTGTTTTTGGAATTGTCAGGTCCCAAACTACGGGGTGGGCCGGGGCAAGGCAATCCTTCGAGCCCGCCGCCAGCGCATGGTTGTCGCGCAGGTTTGGCTGCCATACCGTGGCCCGGAATTTTTGGTGAAATCGCAATGAAACTGGCCAAACCCCGCATCGATATCGGCTTTGCCACCAACCACGCGTCGGCCGCACTCGCTTTCTGGCAGAACGAAATCGGCCTGCCGTTCGACCACATCCAGCCGATCCGCCGCGGCCTCAAGCAGCATCGCCACGATCTCTGCGGCTCGATCCTCAAGATCAACCAGGTCTATGAACCGCTCCCCGACAATCCGCCGTCGGGCTACCGCGAGCTCCTGATCGCGCGCGACGGCATCACCGCACCGCAACCGATGACCGATCCCGAAGGCAATCGCGTGTCGCTGGTGCCGAAGGGCATCTACGGCATCGAACGCATCGGCATTCGGCTCGGCGTGCGTGATGTCGAGGCGCACCGGCGATTTTATACGGAAGCGCTGGGATTGCCGCCGGGCGAAGCCACCGGCATCGATGGCGCGCTGACGTTTCTCGCCGGCGATACGGTGTTGATCGTCGAGCCGGCGGCCGACGCGCCGCATGATGCGGCCTTCGACGGCAAGGGATGGCGCTACATCACGTTCCAGGTGTTCGAGGTCGATCGCGCGCATGCGCACGTGCTAGCCCACGGCGGCCGCGAAGCCCGCGCGCCGGTGACGCTCGGTACCACGGCGCGGATTTCGATGGTGCGCGATCCCGACGGCAACTGGATCGAGCTGTCGCAGCGCGCCTCGCTGATCGGCTCGCTGGAGCCTGCGCACCAAACGGTGAGCGCGCGTACTAGTACGGAACGCGATGCATAATAGATTTAAGGAACTTTGTTTAGGTCTGACGTCGGCATTCCAGAATAGAACGCGAAGACACCGGTCCTTCTGTGGCGGTCGAACCGGGATCTTCTGCCTAATCTCCCAACCGAATGGACCAAGCGCAGGCGGCGCCGTTCTCAGACGGCGTCGCCCGCAATTTCATGATTGATCCATCTCGCCGGGCGGACTGATCGTCCAGGTCTCTTTCTTCGAAGACAGCGTGATCAGCGTTTCGGTTCGCTCGACGCCATCCAGCGCCTTGATCGTTTCGGTGAGGAATTTTTCAAGATCGCGTGTGGTTCCGACGCGAACCTTCAAGAGATAATTCCAGGCTCCGGTGATGTGGTGGCACTCCAGCACGTCGGGCGACGTCCTTGCCCGTTCCAGAAATGCCGCCTCGACCTTCGGGTTGCTCCAGCTCACCATAATGAAGGCGAGCAAATTCAGCCCCAGCGCTTCGGGTGCGATCCGCGCGTGAAAGCCCGAGATCATTCCGGTTCGGACCAACCGCTTGATGCGGTCGTTGATCGTCGAGACGGCAACCCCGATTTTCTCGCTAAGCACCGCCAGCGGCTGTCGGTCGTCTTGCTGCAAAAGCATCAGAAGCTGGCGGTCGATGTCATCTATTCTTGGCATAAGGCCTCACGGGTAATTTCGTTTCGACGCTTGGATCGTTCGCAGTTCGCAAGTCTTCCGGAATCCGGCTGGTCGCAGACCCCGCGCAAGGCCTTGGTAGTGACGTTGTAGATTGCAATTCCGAATATTTTACGGCTTGTGGTCAACAAACCACAACAGTAACGGAAAAGGTATGTTTTTCCGCAATTTATACAGTTTGGAACCGCGGCTCGGCTATTGTGTCGATGGCCCTCGCGGTTGAGCGGGGTCGACATGAAAGGCCTCGGATCCGATGCTGCGCAAATCGATTCTCGTGACTTCATCCTGGATGGTGCTCGGCGCCGCGGCTTCGGCGGCCGACCTTCCGGTTGCAGCCGCCGCGCCGCAACTCGCTGCGCCAGGTTGGGCCGGCTTCTATCTCGGCGTGCACGGCGGCTATGGTTGGGGCGACAACAATTTCAGTCAGACCCTCTTCCCGCTGCCGCCTTTTGCAGCCGTTCAGGGCTTCAAGTCGCAAGGCGCGCTTTACGGTGCGCAGGCTGGCTACAACTGGCAATTCGGCCGCGCGGTGACCGGGCTGGAAATTGACTTCAGCGCCGCCAACATCAGCGGCAGTTCGGCGCCGGCCTCCCAGGAGCTTGGCGGGCAAGGCACACTTTCAGGCAGCCGCTCGGAGCGCGTGAAATATCTCGGCACTACACGGGCCCGGCTGGGCTTTCTGCCGCTGGATAATGTCCTGCTCTACGGTACTGCGGGCGCGGCCTGGGAGCGCCTCGACCAGGGACAAAACCTGTCGGTGGGTCCGCCGACCAATGTCACTGTCACCTCCACGACGCCATCCGATCGGCTGGGTTGGGTCGCGGGCGCCGGCGTCGAGGCGATGTTGTTCGGACCGAGCTGGATTGGCCGTCTTGAGTATCTGCATTACGATTTCGGCGCTATCGCGGAAACGGGGAGCAGTGCTTCGAATGTGCCGAATGCTTCCTTCTCGGATCGTGCGGGGCGTCAAACCATCGACACCGTTCGCGCGGCACTGTCCTACAAATTCGGTGCGCCTGGCGCCGTTGCGCCAGTGTTGTATGCGAAAGCTCCGGTGGTCGCGGTGGCATCAGGCTGGGCCGGATTCTATCTCGGCGCTCACGGCGGCTATGCCCGGGGGAAAAACAATTTCTCCAGGAATGAAAACGATATCCCACCGGTACAACAGAGCGGCCCCGGATTGCAGGGCGCGGTTTACGGCGGTCATGCCGGATACAACTGGCAATTCGGTCGCGCGGTGACCGGTCTCGAACTCGATTTCAGCGCCGCTGATATCAAGGGCTCGACACAGGTCAATTACGTCGTGCCGGGGGCAGGCGCGGTGACGACGATTTGGGCCAACAAGGTTGAATCGCTCGGCTCGATCCGCGCCCGGCTTGGTTGGTTGCCGATCGACAATGTCTTGCTTTACGGTACCGCCGGCCTCGGATGGGAACGGCTGGGTCGAACGTATACGAGTTCGACGGTAACCGGCATCGGCGTGAATACGTTCGCGAACGCTTCGGCGATCGATCACTTCGGCTGGGTCGCAGGCGCCGGCGTCGAGGCCATGTTGCCCGGCGGCAACTGGATCGGCCGGCTCGAATATCTGCATTATGGTTTTGGCACGGTTGAAACTTCGTTCGTCGCGAACGTTGCCGGCGTCCCCAGCGCTACCGCAGCGGGTAACCATGGCGTCGACGTTTTGCGCGCGGGCCTGTCCTACAAATTTGGCGAGCAGGCCGCAGCACCGCCGGTGCGCTATGCCAAGGCACCGGCTATCGCGCCGCCATCGCAGACCTGGGCAGGGTTCTATCTCGGTGTGCATGGCGGCTATGGCTGGAAGGACAATGACTTCCATCGGGTGATCAATTCCACGGGACCGGTCGTGATCGACGGCATCAAATCGCGCGGCGCGCTTGCCGGTAGCCAGGCTGGTTACAACTGGCAGTACGGCCGCGTGGTAGCGGGCCTCGAGACCGATTTCAGCTTTGGCAACATCAAGGGGACCTCCCCGACGGTCATCGAAAACATTGGCGGCGGTGCCACGCAGACCCTCTCGCTGGCCGACAAGGTGAAAAACCTGGCGACGGCGCGGGCGCGCCTCGGCTGGTTGCCGGCGGACAATGTATTGCTCTATGCCACCGGCGGTCTCGCGTGGGAACGCCTGGAGCGAACCCAAATATCAGTTCAAACCGGTCCGGGAACATTGATTCGAACGGACACGGGAGTGGTGCCTTCGGATCGCTTCGGCGCGGTTGTCGGGGCCGGTGCGGAATGGATGCCGTTCGGGCCCAACTGGATTGGGCGCGTCGAATATCTGCATTACGATTTCGGCAGGTTCGAGAACGCAACGACGTTCACAACGACGGTGCCTGGCGCCGTGCCCTATGCGGAGCGCCAGGGCCGGCAGACCATCGAAGTGGTACGCGCCGGTGTTTCTTACAAATTCAATTCGGAGCAGCCGATCGTTGCGCGGTACTGATCGTTCGCTGCCCGCAATGGCAAACTGCCGTGCGAGCGGCGGATCGATCCGTTCTCACTGCACCGGTACGTTCAGCGTCCGCACCACGCGAAAGCTCTTGGTGCTATAGCGTGCGTCGGAGTCATCGCGGGCACCCGCGCGCGCCACATCTGCCGACCAATCCCAGGTGCCGCCGCGCACCATGCGCTTGTTGCAGTCGCCCTCCAGCCACGGCGAACCGTCGATCGGCGTGTCCTCGTTGTAGCGCTTGTTGTAGCAATCCTCGGTCCATTCCCAGACGTTGCCGTGCACCTGATAGATCCCGAACGGGTTCGGCGCGTAGGAATCGACCACCACGGGTCCTTTGCTGTCGTCCCCGCGCGGACCACCGCCATATGGCGTCCCGGCGCGATAATTGGCGTCCTGCGGCGAGATCGTGTTGCCGAACCAGAACGGCGTCGTGGTGCCGGCGCGGGTGAAATATTCGCGCTCGGATTCGCTCGGCAGCCGGTACGTGCGGCCGACCTTCTTCGACAGCCACGTGAGATAGGATTTCGCGGTCTCGAAATTGATGCCCTGGGCCGGCAAGCGGCCGCGTCCGAACCCTTTGTCGTCACCCTTGTTGCCGCCGCAACCGCCATCGGCGAGACAGGCGTCCCACTCGTCGAACGAGATAGTGAAGCGGCCGACTGCGAACGGCTTTGCGAAGGTGACGCGATGGATCGGATCTTCGCCCCTGGCAGCCCGGTCGACTTCGGTCTTCGGCGTGCCCATCATGAATGAGCCCTTCGGCACCACCACCATTTCAGGGCAGTTATCGCATTCCTTGAAACTGTCCTTGGGCCTCAACGCCTGTTCGAGCTCCGGCGTCAGCGGCTGGATGCCTTTTTCGGGAAAATACTGTTTTGGAAGCGATGCGGGCGGGGTTTGACCCTGGTCTACCTCCGGCGCCGGTCGCATGACCCTCGGTTTGGCCGATGCGCCATCTATGAACGAGACGACAAGCGCCCCGGCGAGCAGTGCAGGGAGCAGCTTCGACACGACCGTCATGGATTACCCTTCACGCGGGAGCAAGCAATGCAGCTTGGTCGCGCCCGGATCAGATTGCGTTCGAAGCTGACGGTTCGGCACGCGGCGCGGATCATTGCGTGTGCGCTGTTCGCCTTGTCGATCATGGCGTGTGCCGCATTGCTGACATCGATGCGGCGGGCGACCGAAACGTGACGAATTAACGTCGAACACGAAAATACAATCGGGGGAAATGACCGCGCACGGTCTTTTTATTTTGCAGTGCAGCAACTATCTGTTTGGTCCGTTGTTGGTCAACAACGTTCATCCCCAGGAGCTGCCGGTGTCCATTTCGAAGAACGTCGAATTTCTGCGCCATTTTCCGAAGCTGAGCGCCTTCAATGGCTTGCCCGGATTTGGCGGCAGCCTTTCGCCTGCACTTCAGAGCCCGCTGGCCGAAATTAACGATTTCGGCTCGAATCCCGGGTCTTTGCGAATGTTGGCCTTCGTGCCGGACCAGCTGCCGCGCGCACCGGCGCTGGTCGTTGTGCTGCACGGCTGCGGACAGACCGCTTCCGGCTACGATCTCGGCGCCGGCTGGTCGACGCTGGCGGAGCGCTTTGGTTTTGCGTTGCTGATGCCCGAGCAGACCGCCTCGAACAACGCCAACACCTGTTTCAACTGGTTCAATCCGGAAGATATTTCGCGCGATAGCGGCGAAGCCTTCTCGATCCGGCAGATGATCGCGCGGATGGCCGCCGATCACGATATCGATTCGCGCCGCATCTATGTCACCGGACTTTCCGCCGGCGGCGCCATGACCTCGGTGATGCTCGCGACCTATCCCGAAGTTTTCGCAGGCGGCGCGGTCATCGCCGGTCTGCCGTTCGGCATTGCCGGCAATGTGCGGGAAGCGTTGAGCGGCATGATGGCGTCACCGCCGCGTCCGGCAAACGAATTGGGCGATCTGGTGCGCAACGCCTCCGGGCACAAAGGCCCGTGGCCGAAATTGTCGGTGTGGCACGGCAGCGCCGATCGCACCGTAAACCCGGGCAATGCCGACGAGATCGTCAAGCAATGGCTCGACGTGCACGGGCTGCCGCAGGCGCCGATGTCGGCGGGCGAAGTCGACGGTTATCCGCGCGAGGTATGGTGGGATGCCGATGGCAAGACTGTCATCGAATCCTACACCATCACCGACATGGCCCATGGCACGCCGCTTGGCGACAGCGGCCATGACGAACGTTTTGGCGAGGCGGGCGCGTTCCTGATCGAGGCTGGGATTTCGTCGTCCTATCACATCGCGAGTTTCTTCGGCCTGACCGAACAGGTTCATCAGCCGAAAACCGCGGCCCAAACAACCCAAAAGACAACCGCAAAACCTGCCTCAAGGGCCGCTTCAGAAGCTGCCTCCAAGGTCATTGCAAAAGCCGCCTCGACGGGGATTCCGCGCGAGCATGCCGGCACCATTGCGATGACGGTGCCGGTACCTGCGCCCGAGCCGGATCTCACAACCATCCTGTGGCCGCGCGCCAGGCCGGCGCCTCACACCAAGCCGCAGGACGGCTCGCGCCGCCGCGGCATCGATGTCGGCGCCGTCATCACCCGCGCGCTGACCGCCGCAGGCTTGATGAAGTAGCGCTTCGGTGCAACAAACCTGTTGGAATGGCCGTCATCCTGAGGCGCGAGCGTAGCGAGCCTCGAAGGATGGATCACGAGCGGTGCTCATCCTTCGAGGCGCGCAAGAGCGCGCACCTCGGGTGAACGCAATTGCGTTCATCCCGGGGATGACGAGAGTGGTGCGAGCGATCACATCTCGCCGGTGAGGAACGGATTCGTCATCCGCTCCTGGCCGATGCTGGAGCCGGCGCCGTGGCCGCAGACGAAACCGACATCGTCGCCGAGCGGCAACAGCTTTTGCTTGATCGAGTTGATCAGCTCGGCGTGGCTGCCGCCGGGCAGATCGGTGCGCCCGACCGAGCCCGCGAACAAGACGTCGCCGACATGGGCGAAGCGCAATTCCTTGTTGTAGAACACCACGCTGCCCGGCGAGTGACCGGGGCAATGCAGGATGTCGAAGGTGAGGTCGCCGATCGAGACCTGATCGCCTTCGTCGAGCCAGCGGTCGGGCCCGAAATTGCGCACCCCGGTCATGCCGTAACGCTCGCCGCTCGAGACGACGTTGTCGAGCAGATATTTGTCGGCGATATGCGGCCCCTCGATCTTCACGCCCAGCGCATCGCGTAAGTCAGCCGCACCCCCGACATGGTCGATATGGCCGTGCGTCAGCCAGATTTTCTCGACCGTGACGCCGGTCTGCTTGATCGCAGCCTGGATCTTGTCGACGTCGCCGCCGGGGTCGATCACCACGGCCTTCTTGGAGGGCTCGTGCCAGATGATGGTGCAGTTCTGCTCGAACAGCGTCACCGGCACGATGATCGCGCCGGCCTTCGGTTGGGTGTCGTTTTGAGTGTCATTTTGCTGGGTCATGGCGGCAGATTGCCGATTTTTGGCCTGCCGCCAAGAGGAAGATTCGCGCATTTGGCAGGGGGCAGCCATTCCCGTCGTCCCGGAATCGCTGTCGTCCCGGCCTTGAGCCGGGACCCATACCCACAGGAGTTCATGTGTTGCGACGCTGGAGCTCCAGCCGATGCAACAACAGTCATCGGTGGTTATGGGCCCCGGCGTTCGCCGGGGCGACGATAGGTACCTACCGCTTGATCTGCGCCTTCAGCGTATCCTCGACGACGCGGTCGAACGACGACGCCTTTGGCGGCGCCTTGGCGCGGGCGTCGGCGACGTATTTGTCGCGCTTGGCCACCAGCGCACTGAGCTTGGCATTGAGTTCCTTGCGCTGGTTCATCTGCTTGTTGACTTCGTCCATGCGCGCCTCCGGCTTCATCACCCGCAGATTGTCCGGCAGATCCTCATCCTTGATCGCCGAGAAACTGCTGCGGCCGGCGGAGACGTCGGAAACCAGGTCGCCATCGCCGGTGACGGCTTCCGAGGTCGACCTGGCGCGCTTGTTGATGTAGCTCGCCATCTCGGAGGCTTGCGAGGGTGCTGCCGCTGCCACCTGCGATAGTTGCTTGGTCTTGTCTTCGGTGCGTTTTTGCATCGCGCGGGGCCCGTAGGGGATCACGGTGCCGTTGATCTCGCGTTGCAGGATGATGATGTCCTCGTCATACGGGGTTTCGATGATGACGACCTGGCCGCCGTCCTGCGGGATCGGAATGAAGCGGCCATTGCCGTTCTGGGCGATGTCGCGCCACACCCGCTCGGTGTCGGCGGCGTTGCCGGCCAGCACCGCGTTGACGATGATGTCCTTTTGTTTCGCGACCGACAGCGTCACCGGATATTTGGTGTCCTGCGCATAGTCCATGTGCGGCGGCGCATCGCCGACCAGGAACACGATCCGCCTGACGTCGCCTCCAGACGTCCATTGCAGCTTGTTGACGGCGACATCGAGCGCCTCGTTGACGCTTTCCGGCCAGTCGCCGCCGCCGCGCGCCTTCAACTCCAAGAGATTGGCGTAGAGATCCTGGATGTCGCGGGTGAGTTCGATTTTCTTGGTGACGTAGTCGTCGCCGATGTCGCGGTAGGCGACCAGGCCCATGCGGATGTCGGCGTCGGGATTGGAATCGACGATCGCGGTTGCGATCGACCAGATCTTGCGCTTGGCGCCCTCGATCAGGCCGCCCATCGATCCCGTGGTGTCGAGAACGAACGCGACTTCGACGGTGGGTTTTGCCAGCGCCTGCGACAGGCCGGCGGACAAAGGTAGCGTTGCGAGAGCGAATGCGAACGAGCGAAGCGTGATGCGTGACTTCATGGTCTCCTCCTAAGTATTCCGTCCCTCGGAACCGAAGTTCCACCGGCTTCACGGTGGCGTGTGGTCCAAAACAAGGCGGGGCGTGGTCGAATTTGCGGCGCCTTCCGCGCCGCTGCCCGGCTGGCGACGGTTCGGGAATCGGGTAGGCTGGCTGCTATGGAATCGCAGAGCCGCCCAATCAGCCTCGTGCCGCCGCCGGACCGCCGGCAGTCGGAGACCGCGCTTGCGATCGCGCGCGGCACCGCCAGGATGCTGCGAACGCTGGGTTTTTCCTGCATCAGCGAGCTGCCGCTGCCCTCGGGCCGGCGCGCCGATCTGGTGGCGCTGAACGACAAGGGCGAAATCTGGATCGTCGAGATCAAGTCGTCGGTGGAGGATCTGCGCGCCGACCAGAAATGGCAGGATTATCGGATGCATTGCGACCGGCTGTTCTTTGCCTTCACCCAGGATTTGCCGTGCGAGATTTTCCCTGAAGGATGCGGCCTGATCATTGCCGACGCCTATGGCGCGCATCTGCATTGCGAGGCGCCGGAGCATCGGCTGGCCGCGCCGACCCGCAAATTGATGACGGTGCGGTTTGCCATGGCCGCCGCGCAGCGCATCAACCGGCTGGTCGATCCGCAGGGCCACGCGGAGTTTTAGGCAGGCTCAGTTTTGCGCGAGAGGTTTTCGTTCCGTGACGACAGAAAGCCCTCGATCTGATCGGGGGGCATCGGCCGGCTGATCAGATAGCCTTGAACATCGGTACAGCCGTCTGAAACGATGCGGGCCATCTGCTCCTCGGTTTCGACGCCTTCGGCGACGGTCGCCATCCCCAGGCTTTGACCGATCGAGGCGACCGCGCGGACGATTGCCCGGCCGACGGCGTCGCTCGACGCGCCCCGAATAAAGGACTGATCGATCTTGATCCGGTCAAAGGGAAAGCTGCGCAGATAGCCCAGCGACGAATATCCGACGCCGAAATCATCGAGCGCGACGCGCACGCCGATTCCGCGAATATCCCTGAGTATCGAGAGCACGAGTCCTCCCGGATCGAGCATGATGCTTTCGGTGACCTCGAGCTCCAGGCGCCGCGGATCAAGGCCACTTTCTGCGAGCGCCGACATGATCGTCGTGACGAGATGGGGGCTCTTGAACTGCATCGCCGAAACGTTGACTGAAACCGTGTGCGCGCCGGGCCAGGCGGCTGCCTCGATACAGCTGGTCCGAAGCACCCATTCTCCGATCGAATTGATGATGCCGATCTCTTCAGCAACCGGGATGAATTCGAGCGGCGAGACCATCCCCCGGTTTGGACTTTGCCAGCGTAACAGGGATTCAAATCCGGTGACTGCATTTCGCCGCAGATTGACCTGAGGCTGATAGACCAGAGAGAACTCGCCAAGGGCTAATGCGCGGCGAAGGTCAATTTCGAGATTGCGGCGGAACTGCATCTGTTCGTCCATCGCCTTCTCGAAAAAGCGATAGGTCCCCTTGCCCTCGCTTTTGGCGCGATGCATGGCGAGATCCGCGTTCTTCATCAATTGTTCGCTGTCGGTCGCGCCAGGCGGGAGCAGAGCGATGCCGACATTCGCCGCGATGTCGATCAGATGGCCATCCACCAGATAGGAACGTGCAATCCGGTCCAGGAGCTGTCCGGCAAGGGCAGCCGCGGATCGCGGTTGCGGCCGGCCGCGCTGGATGATCGCGAACTTGTCGCCGCCGAGCCGGGCGACGACATCGCCGCTTTCGAGCGCGGAGCGGATGCGCTCACCAACGAGCCGCAAAAGTCCGCCGCCAATGTCGCGCCCAAGCGATTCATTGATGTCCTTGAAGCGGCAAAGATCGATCACCAGAATGGCCGCGTCCTCTGTCGCGCGGCTCGGATTCGCGAGCAGTTCTGCGAGCTGTTCCTGGAACAGCAAACGGTTTCCGAGTTTGGTGAGTGTGTCGGTTCGCACCTTCGCCAATCGCTCGGTCATGTCATAGGCTGAGACCAGCCACCCGCCGTCCATCGGTATGGTCTCGACCCAGAATGCGCGTCCGTCGGAAAGGGTGATCTGGCTGTCGGTCTTGCCACTATTGACGCTGGCATCGCGGTTGATGCGATCGATGATTTCACTGTCGCCGAACAGCCGCTCGAAAACGAAATTCGGCTGAAGCAACTTTCCATCGGGCCCGACAATCGCGACCGCCCGGTTCATGCTCATGAACGCTTTCAGCGCCAACGCTGCCGCACGATCGGATGAAACGCCGGGTTCACTGCCGCGCCGGTCTTCCGGCGGCGCAGGGATTTGAATTGCAGTGGCTGCCGCAGAAATGGCGTTCATGCGGACAGCAGACATGCTTTGCGTTGCAAATCCGTGAACCATTTTAGCGGATGTAATCAAGGGTAAACGGGCCGCTAACCAAATCGGGGGCCGGGCTGCGTTAACTACGGTGCAGCGGATCAATCCACGGGGTTTGGGGAGATTCAGGGCCTATCGGGTGCGTCGCGGCCCGACGGCGTGACAGCGCCATCGGGCCGTGCGGATACTTTATGCAACGAGCCGCTCAGGCGGTCTTGCCGTAACTATAAAACCCCTGGCCGGTCTTGCGGCCGAGATGACCGGCATCGACCATCTCCTTCAGCAGCGGGGCGGCGCGATATTTCGGGTCGTTGAACCCCTGATAAAACACCTCCATCACCGACAGCATGGTGTCGAGACCGATCATGTCGGCCAGCGCCAGCGGGCCGATCGGGTGGTTGCAGCCGAGCTTCATGCCGGCGTCGATGTCCTCGGCGGTCGCGATGCCTTCCTGCAGCGCAAAGATCGCCTCGTTGATCATCGGGCACAGGATGCGGTTGACCGCAAAACCCGGGCTGTTTTTCGCCGTGATCGGCACCTTGCCGACCCGCTTCGCAAACGCCTCCGCCTTGGCGTGGGTGTCGTCGGAGGTCTGCAAGCCGCGGATCAATTCCAGCAGCGCCATCAGCGGCACCGGATTGAAGAAATGCATGCCGATGAAGCGGTCCGGACGGTCGGTCGCGGCGGCGAGTTTCGTGATCGAGATCGAGGAGGTGTTGGTAGCGATGATCGCTCGCGGACTCAGCGTCGCGCAGAGGTCTTTCAAAATCTTGACCTTCAGATCCTCCCGCTCGGTTGCGGCCTCGATCACAAGGTCGCAATTTGCGAGCCTGCCATTATCGGTCGTCGCCGTAATCCGCGCCAAAGCGGCTTGCCGGTCGGCATCGGTCATCTTCTGCTTGTTGACGAGGCGCTCCAGGCTACCGGTGATTGTCGCCATTCCGCGCGCGACCGCGGCATCGGCGATATCGATCATCGTCACTTTCAGGCCCGCTGCCGCGCTGACCTGGGCGATGCCGTTACCCATCGTACCTGCCCCGATGATGCCAATCGTTTCAATCATTGCTCGCGTGCCTCCATTCTGAGCACCGGCACCTGACATGCCGGGCTTGCGTCTGCCGTTAGCGCCCATCGTTAGCAGAGGGAAGCGGCGACCGGTAGCCACGAAGTCGCGTGAAAGCGCGCGACGGCAATGCTCAACCCGGCCGGTCGAAGCGCTTCAGCGGTCCAGCTTGAACACCATCTGGGTCGGGCGGACGAAACGCAGCGCCACCAGAAGCAGCGCCATCACCATCACCATATAGATGACGGCCATGGCATCGATCGAATAGACCGGCCGCACGCCGCCGGCAAACATGTTGTAGAACAGTGCGACGACGAGCGTCTGCGATCCGCCGCCCCCCAGCAGAAATGCCAGCTCGAAATTCGAGATGGTGTTGACGAGGATCAGGACGCCGGCGGTGAGAATGCCAGGGATCATCAGCGGGAAAAGGATGCGCCGGAAGATCTGCGCGCGGGTTGCGCCCAGAACCGACCCGCTCCATTCCAGATTGATGCTGATCTGCTCGAAGAACGGCATCAGGATGAAGACCGCCAGCGGGACCATCGGCACCAGCACCGCCAGGATCACGCCGACCACGGAGCCGCCGACCCCGTAGCGATACAGCGTCGTCGCGAGCGGGATCCCGTAGGTCATCTGCGGGATTACCAGCGGCAGAAAGTACAACAGCAGGATCGCCGATTTGAAACGAAAATTCCGTCGCGCCAGGATGTAGGCCGCGGGAAACCCGATCGCGAGCGCCAGCACGACGACGACCACCACGATCAGCAACGTTACGCCCAGCACCTGTCCGAGGTCGAAATTTTTCCAGGCATAGGTGAACCAGTCGGTCGTAAAAGCCGGCGGCAGCGGGCTCCCGAACCAACGCTTGGCGAACGAACTAACGACGACATGCGAGACAATGCCGAGCATGTTGAGAATGAAGCCTACGATGAACATATAGAGCGAGAGTTTCCACATCCTTGCGCGCATAAAACCCTCTATCGCTTTCCGACGCCCATGGTCGCCGCCGGCGACAGCCGGCGCCGGAACAGGATGATCACGAGCAGCGCGGCCAGCTGGCACAGGCCCATCACGACCGCGATCGCCGATGCTGCCGACATGTCGTATTGCTCGAACGCCTTCTGATAGGCCGCGATCGAAATCGTGCGTGTGGTGCCGGCCGGTTGTCCCAGCATGATCGCAGATGGAAACACTGCAAAGCTCATCACGAACACGAGCGCAAACGCAATCGCGAGGCCCGGTGCGATCAGCGGCAGCATGACCCGGCGGAACACCACCGACGGCGTCGCACCCAGCATGCGGGCGGAACTCTCGAGACTGGGATCGATGCCGGAGATGTAACCCAGCAGCATCAGGAAGCAGAACGGGAATTGCTGCATGAACAGCGCCAGCATGACGCCGATATAGTTATGGGTCAGGATGAAGGGGTCATTGATCAGGCCAAGACCGAGCAGGATCTGGTTCAGCCAGCCCTGCGAACCGTAAAATCCCAAAATGCCTTCGGACAGCAGGATCACGCCGAGCGAGATCGGCAGGATCAGGATGGTCGTGACGGTTCGTTCCATGAAGATGCCGCGGCGCATGCCATAGGCCAGCCACAGCGCCAGCAGCAGCACGATGATCGTGGTCGGGATCGCGAGGCTGAACGTGATCCAGATGGTGCCGTACTGATAGGGATCGCTGAAGAAGGCGAGATAGTTCGCCAGGCTGAAGCCTGCGACCTTTTCCGGCCGTACGCTGAGATAGACGCCGTACAGGAACGGGTACACGAACATGCAGAGCACGTAGAGCAGCGACGGCAGCAGGCAGAAGAATGCCAGTGCGTCGAATTCGCTCTTCTCGTCGTTGGCCACGGCCCGCATGTGTCCTCGTCTATTCCGCGGGAAGCAGGACGACCTTGTCCAGCGGGAACTGGAGGTCGATCGCGTCCCCCGTTTGCATCGGCTCGCCGGTGCGAAGCCAGACGCGCGAGACGTCGTTGATCCGCACCGCCGCCTCCTGCTCGCGGCCGAGATACTCGACCACCTCGACACGGCCGCTCACGTCAGGCGCCCCAGCCGTAATCTGCCGGCCGCAACTTATATCGTCGGGGCGGATCGCCATCACCATCTCGGATCCGACGGTTACATTCTGGTCCGCACGCGCGCGGATGTGCAGGCCGTCAGCGACGCCAACGGCCACACCCTGCGACAGCGATTCAATTCTGACCTTGAAGAAATTCCGAAAGCCCATGAAATCCGCGACAAAGACGTTTTTCGGCCGATCGTGGATTTCCTGCGGCGAGCCTGATTGCATCAAAATGCCGTTGCGGAGCACGACGATGCGGTCCGACAGCGAAAGCGCTTCCGCCTGGTCGTGCGTGACGTAAATCGACGTCAACCCCAACGTGGCGTGGATCTGCTTGATCTCGGCCCGCATCTCGACCCGCAGCTTGGCATCGAGATTTGATAACGGCTCGTCGAACAGCATCAGCCGCGGATGCAGCACCAGCGCCCGCGCGATCGCGACTCGCTGCTGCTGGCCGCCCGAGAGCTGGCTCGGATATCGCTCCTCATAGCCGGTCAGCTGCACCAGATGCAGCATGGCGTCGGTGCGTTTCTTGACTTCGTCTTTGGCCAGCGGCTTCAGCGTCAGGCCGAAGGCCACATTGTCGAACACCGTCATGTGCGGAAACAGCGCATAGTTCTGGAACACCATGCCGAAGGCGCGCTTCTCCGGCGGCAGATGATCGACGCGTTCGCCGTTGAGCCGGATCTCGCCTTCGGTCGCCGGAATAAGCCCGGCGACGATCGATAGCGCCGTCGACTTGCCGCAGCCGCTGGGGCCGAGGAAGGTAACGAACTCGCCCTTGCGGATGTCGAGCTGGAGATTATCCAGCACGACCTTGTTGCCGTAACGCTTGGTGATCCCAAGCTGTAACGAGTTCAGCGCGTCGCCCGGCCCCTGCATGTCGTTTCGTCTCGCGCTTTAGATGGCGTCTATTGTTTTTTGATCTGGCTGGCGCCGATTTCGCGGTCCCAACGGTCCATCGCAAAGCTCAGTTCCTTGACGCCGAGTGGCGCCGACACTTTCCACTTGGTGCCGACCTCGTCATATTCCGGACGCCAGAACTCCTTCACCAGGTCCTGAATATCCTTCGGCGCCTTGTCCATCGTCGCGGCGGAAATGGTGGGGCCGATGAAGCCGGTCCATGACAGCACCTGCTGCTCCGGTTTGCGCATGAATTTCATCAGGTCGAGGATGACTTCAACCTGCTCGGGAGGAACGCCGGTCGGAATGCACCAATAGTGCCCGTCGACCACGAATGTCGTGTTCTGCAGGATCGTGATCTTTGACTCCGGCGGGATCACGCTCTGGGCGCGCGGCTTCATGTCCCATTCCATGATCCCGGCGATGATCCAGCGCTGGCCCTGTGCGAATTCCTTCAGCGTAATTGCAGTACCGGTCGGATAATACTCGACGTACTGGCCAAGCTCCTTGAGATAGGCCCAGGTCTTGTCCCAGCCCTTGTCCGGATCGAGCGGCTTGGAATCGTTGAGGATGTGGGCCATGCCGAGCACGATCGAGCGGCCCGGGCCGCTGTTGGCGGGGCGAGCATACATCAGCCGGCCCGGATTGGCCTTGGCCCAGGCGAGCAATTCCTCCGCGGTCTTCGGCGGGTTGGGGACCTTGCTCGGGTTGTAGACGAACACCGGGCCGCCGGCGTTGCCGACCGACGGCACCATGTAGTCTTTGCCTTCGTCGTACAGCGCCTTGCCGGCCGGCGTCATGTCGTCGCGCGGAAACAGCTTTTCGAAATTCGGGATCTTGATCAGCTGGTTGTTGGCGGCAAGAAAAGCGCCGCCATCCTGCCCGGTCAAAACCAGGTTGATATCGAGGCGGCCGGCGTCCTGCTGCGCCTTGATCTTGGCCGGAAGCTCAGGCGCGGGCGCGCGCTGAATCTTGATTTCCTTGACCTTGTCGGGGTTGGCCTTCTTGTAATTCTCGATGATGATCTGGGTCGAGGCGAGGTCGCCGCCGGTGTCGATGATCGACAGCACGATCGGCTCGGCGGCCACTATGGGGCCAGTTGAAAGCGAGAGCGCCGCAAACCCGGCGATGGCTGCGAGCGGGCGCAATAATGCATTCGTGCTAAGCCGCATCTTTGGGATCCTCCCTGGCGTGCAACCGCGTTTTGCGCAGTTGTCATTTATTTGTAAGCTCAACATCGACGAGATTGATGATGGCTGTCAAGCCGGACTTTGCCGAAAGGCGCGGCTATGTCGCAGCGGCACGCTGGCCGATCGCTGTGCCGCCCGAAAACTCGTCGCGCTTTTGCCGCTCCAGGGTGATGAAGGATGGATGCGCACGCAGTTTGTCCAGTACGGCGGCTTCGGCCGCATCCAGTGACGGCGATTGAAATGCGCGGACATTGTCCCGGAAGTGCGCGGCGGTATCTGCGCCGATGATGACGCTGTCGATTCCCGGACGGGACGCCAGCCATTTCATGGCGGCGCGTGCCAGCAGTGCGTCGTCGGTAATGCCGGCTTCACGGCCGAGCCGAAACAGAACGCCCTTCAAATAGGCCTCTCTGACCACGACGCGCATCCCGCATTGCCCGGCGAACGGAAAAACGTTCCGATCCGGCGCGTGGTCGGCGACATTGAAATTGATATTGAGCGTTGCGAACGCCTTGCTTTCCATCATCGCCTTGTAGGTGGCCTCGCCCGAGAACGTATCGGCTGCGGCAAACAGGATCAGGCCTTCCTGCTGCAATGCCCTGATGTTGGCGGCGAGTTTGGCGACGAAATCCGGATCGCCGTCGATCGCCGTGCGCAGGATTCCCAGATTGAGCAGTTCGAGGCGCTCGCGCCGCAATATTTTGAGAATGCGTTGCACCTCGGCGCGCAGCAGGCCGAGGTCGGTCATCTTGCGGTTGCCCGGGTCGTAGCTATAGGCCATCGCTTCCGGGCGCGTCTGGACATAGACCTCGTAAGGCGGCGGCATCTCGGCGAGGTTGCGCCCAAGCGCTTCCTTTTCCGCATCGAGCGTCACGTCGAAGAAATTGACCCCGAAATCGTAGGCGGCACGCAGCACCGCCTTTCTCTTCTCGCCCCCGAAGCCCGGAAACGAATGGCCGGGCGTGATCGCCTTGGCAAAATCCTCGTTGAAGCCGCGCGAATTGCCGTTCAGGAGATACTCGTGACCGCCAAGTGCTACGCGCGACAGACGCACATTGGTTCCGGCGATCTGATGAAAATCCACGATCCCGCCTCGCTTGCTTGCTTGTTTTTGGTCTTGGCGACAACACACTTGTCAAAAATATGTATATTTGTCAAAGAACGCTGCGGATGGGGAAATCGGCGTGGCCATGGATCGGCTAGTTGGCAATCTCGACGATGCCGGGCGCCCAGCGGTGACCGGCAAGTTGAGCGACCGTGTCTACGACCACGTCTTGAGCCAGATCATCGTCGGCATTTTCCCGGTGAATTCGCGGCTGCCGCCGGAAACCCGTCTCGCCGACCAGCTCGGCGTATCCCGGCCCGTGGTGCGCGAAGCGTTGATGCGCTTGCGCGAGGACGGATTGATCTCCTCGCGCCAGGGCGCGGGTTCGTTCGTCACCCGTCGTCCGGCGAACGACGTCTACGATTACGCGCCGCTGAGCAGCATCGCCGATATCCAGCGCTGTTTCGTGTTCCGGATCGCCATCGAGGGCGAGGCCGCAGCACTGGCCGCCCGCGATCACGATGCCGAAGGCCTTCGCCGCATCCGCGATGCGCTCGGCGAACTCGATTCCATCATCGAGCAGGGCACGCTCGGCGTCGAGGAGGACATCGCATTCCATCGCTCGGTGGCGGAAGCGACCGGCAATCGATTTTTTGCCGCTACCCTGGCCGCGCTCCACGCGCAGATTGCCGTCGGGATCACGCTGAACCGGAATCTCTCGCTGATCCAGCCCCGCGACCGGCTGTTGCGGGGACAGCTCGAGCATCGCGTCGTCGTGGAAGCGATTGCTTCGCGCGACGAAACCGCCGCGCGCGCCGCCATGCGCCTGCACATCGAGAACGCCCGCAAGCGCGTTTTCGATGGCGGATGATGTTCGGTTGCGCGTCACGCCTTAAGGATATTCGACGACGATCTTGCCGAAATGGCCGCCGCTTTGCATCAGCCGCAGCGCCTCCGGCACGGCATCGAAATCGAACCTGCGGTCGACGACCGGCCTGAGGCGATTGCGCGAGATCGCCGCAGCCATGCTTTCGAACATGCGCCGGCTGCCGACCGACAGGCCTGTTATGTGCAGGTTCTTTGAGAAGATGCCGGGAATGCTGATCTCCTGCGAGAAACCGGACAATACGCCGATGACGAGAATGTTGCCGCCGACCTTGGCCGCTTCGATCGATTGCTGAAACGTGTCCTTGCCGCCGACTTCGACGATGTGGTCGATGCCGCCGCCGGCCCAATCCGCCGCGGCTTTTCCCCATTCGCTGACCGCGCGATAGTTGATCGTGTGGTCCGCGCCCAGCGCCTTTGCCCGTTCCAGCTTTGCATCGCTGGAGGACGTCACCACGACGCTGGCACCGGCAAGCTTTGCGAATTGCAGCGCAAAGATGGAGACGCCACCGGTGCCCTGCACCAGCACGGTATCGCCCGGGCGGATGCGCGCTTCGTCGAACAGTGCCCGCCACGCGGTGAGCCCGGCGCAAGGTAGCGTAGCTGCTTCCGCAAAACTGAGATGATCGGGAATGCGGCTGACGCCTTCCGCGTCTAGCAGCATCAGTTCCTGCAACACGCCGGGACGCGATCCGCCAAGCGCAAGGCGGCGATTGCCGGCCGACGGTCCGCCGTCGAACCAGGACTGAAAGAACATCGGACAGACACGATCGCCAACGGCAATGCGGGTCACGCCGTCTCCAATCGCTGTCACCTCTCCGGCGCCGTCGGAGCAGGGAACGAGCGGCAGTTTGGTGACGCCGCCCTTGCCCTGGATCGTCAGCAGATCGCGATAGTTCAGCGACGCCGCGCGGATTCGAACGACGACCTGACCAGGGCCAGGCGTCGGATCCGGCTGCTCAACCAGTTCCATCCCGTCGATCGACCACTCGCGCGCGACTTGCCAGATCTTCATGTGGCCTCCGGGTTCAATCGTGAATGACAGCGATGGCCAGAGATAGCAGATCGATCGCGGCTTGCGGACGCGGCGTTGTCATATTTGTCATAATTCGATCGGCGAGGTTCTCGGTGCCTGGCTGTCATAATTCTCTTCTCGTGACCGCCACCGATTCGTGACAGAATTACTACAGGCAAATGTCAGTTCGGTAAAATCTGGAGCGGTCGATGAGTTTGGAATGGCGGGTGACGCAGGCTAAGTCTATGGCCTGGTCGAATCCGGTGGCCTGGTGGTGGGGATTTTTGACCCTTGTCAGCGCCGTCAATATCGCGATCTGGTTTGCGCTGTATCATCAATTGCAGCCGCAGGCGGCGAGCGGTGCTGGTGCTGCGCCCGGCATCGAAATCATGCTGCTGCTCTGCGCGGCCTATGTGTTCGGCTGCGCGTTCCGCTCGTTCCTGCCGCGCGCCGACGTTCAGCGCATCTGCCTGTTCGACACCTTTCTGTCGAGCGTGGTCGTCGGCCGCTCGGTCGCGACCGTGGCCGAAATCGCCTTCGCGGCGCAGTGGGCGATCATTCTCTATCAGCTCGGCACCCTGACCGGCGCGGACACCACCGTGAACGCCGCGCTCGTGATCGTGCCGCTGATCGTGATCGCCGAATGTTTTTCGTGGCACGCGGTGCTGACCACCAAATATCTGCACAACGCGATCGAGAATTCGATCTGGGCTGTCGTGTTCTTCATCGTCGGCGTTGGTCTCTGCCGCCTGCTGCCGGAGTTCGACGGTGCGGTGCGCATGGTGCTGATCGTGTCGATCGCTGGAATCGTTTTCTTCCTGGCGTTCCTGATGACCGTCGATGTCCCGATGTATCTGAACCGGTGGCGCGCCGATGTCGCCGGCGGAAATCCGCTCATGAAGCCGAGCGAGGGGCTGCGCGACGTCTCAACGCGCTGGATCGTGACGCACGACCTTGCCGAATGGAAGGAAGAGATCGTCTGGATGTCGCTGTATTTCAGCCTGGCGGTGTGGTCGAGTCTGGCGCTATGCGTGTTCTATTCGATGGAAGATCAGCTGCCGCGCTATCGTACGGTGGCGACGGTCAGCCAGCCGGCTGCTGTGGCCTCCGTCGTCCCGGCCTTGAGCCGGGACCCATAGCCACCGCTGTTTATTGCTTACGAGAAGTATCAACTCCGACTGCCCAAAATCGAGGGGCCGTGGCGTATGGGTCCCGGCGCCCGTGCGCAATTGCGCACTAGGCCGGGACGACATGCCGGGAGTGCCCGCTCAAAGCTCCTTGTCGAAATAGAATCGGGTGAGGCCGCCGCCGGCCTGCTTCGGGTTCATGGCATCCGCAATTTCGGTGCGGAGTTGCCGAAATCCGTTCTTTCGATAGAACTTGACCGCTGATCGCTGAATCTCGGCCGTGCTCAGGATCATCTTTTTGAATCCAAGCGCGCGGGCTTCGGCTTGCGCCTGATCGATCATGCGCTGTGCAATGCCGACGCCGCGGTAGCCTTTGTCGAGATACATGCGGCGCAGCTCGGTATCGTCGGTGCCGTGGCTTTCGATGCCGAAACAACCGACCATTTCATTGGCGTTCTCGACGACCCAGAAAGCGTTACGTTTCTCTTCCGAAAATACCTCGAGAAGCTGCTTGAGCTCGCCATTGATGGTGGTCGCGATGTACTGCTCGAACAATTCTTCCATCCCGGCCGGTGCCAGTTCCCGGTTGATGCGCGTCCACAGCGCAGCGACGGCGTCATAATCCGCAATCCGGTAGCGGCGGAAGGTGACGGGATAGGCGGTATCAACCATGGCTTCCTTACATACGATCAGGGCGGTGCGAAGCTCAGCGCCGCTGATCGATGATATGGGGTCGTTCGAAGGTCGTGGGCTCGATCGGCGTTCCGTCGATACGTATGGCGTGTTCGAAATAGCTGCTGATACCAGCGGGAATGATCGTGCCATTCTGCGCAGAGGCGAGGAAGATGTGTTTCGACATTTCCGGGCTGCGTTCAAACCAGTTCGGATCGTCAAAAGTCCCGCCGTAAACGCCGTAGGCTTGCGGAAATCGCTCAAAGCTGAGGAATAGCTTGGTGCCGCAGGTCGCGCAGAAATGGATGGTGACCTGCTTGCCGCTGCCTGCGGACGCCTGGGTGTAGGTCGCGGGTTCGCCGGAAACGATCTCAAAATCCGCTTTGAGGAAGACCGGCTCGACCATGTAGGCCGACCCGGTGGCGCGCTGGCAGAATTTGCAATGGCAATAGGTCACGCGTACCGGCTGCGTGCTGGTCGCGTACCGTACCGCGCCGCAAAGGCATCCGCCCTGGTTGATGGACATCTCGGCTCCTCACCACTGTTGGTATCCGTTTTGCGGACACTAAGCCGCCATGGCCTCGGCGTCCCACACACCGGGCTTGAGGATTTGTCCTGATTTGTTGGAGGCACCCAGAGCGTTTTCAAGCGAAGTGGGTGCCGGTTCGCATCAAGAAAACGCGTCAAATCAAGAATCTGGAGCCCCGTTCCGATTCAATCGGAACGGAAAAGTCTCTAGACGACGCAAATCAGCTTGAGTTCGGCGTCGAAGCGGATGCTGCGCTTACCCGCCAGCGCGGTGCCTTCGAGCGTGCCGCCTTGCGCATCGCAGGTCCCGGAAAATCCGATCCCGATTTCATGGCCGCCGAACACCGGATCCTCACCTCGCGCGGGGGTGTGTTCCTGGTTGACCATCTGGCCTTTCCAGCGGCCGTTCGAGGATGAATAGGAGCCCAGATAATAGAAGAAGGCATCGCCGCCGAAGATGCGGCCGTCCTTCAACAGCATGACGCCGGTCAGCCCGCCGGCCATGCCGTCCAGCACCTTGAGGTGGATCGAGTAGAGGCCGTTGGAAATTCCGTCATCGGCCACGGTGCCGGGCGGCGCCAGTTCGCTTTCGTCCAGTGGCGTCATCACCGAGCGAAACACCGCGGTCGGCATTTGCGGGGAACCGCCCTCGAAATGAAAGGCGGCGCCGACGGCCTGTCCCTTGACCTGTATCGACGCAATATCCTGCCCGAGCAGCGATTGATGAGCGGCGCCGAAATTATGCCGGCGGCTGGTGACCTCGACCGCGATGGTGTCGCCGTCAAAGCTGTAGCTGCCGATATGGGCAAATCCGGAATTGCCGCCCAGCAATTTCCCGTCGCGGACGTAGCTGACGCTGCGCCCGATGGTCTCATTGACCTTGAATTCGCTCTTGAAGAAGCCGTCGAAACGGCTTGATGCGCTGCCCATGCGGGACATCTAGCGTGTAACGTAGCTTAGGTCACTGGTTTTCCAGCCCTGTCACGTCAGACCTAAGCCGCAAAATATCCGCCGTCGACGACCTGCGAGGCGCCCGTCATGAACGACGCCTTGTCGGAGCACATCCAGACCACGGCTTCGGCGATCTCTTCGGGCACGCCCATGCGGTTCATCGGTACCTTCGCCATCACCTCGTCGAAGCGCGTTTTGACGATTTCCTCGGTCATCGGCGTGGTGATGTAGCCGGGATTGACGCAGTTCACGCGGATGCCGTCCTTGGCGTATTCGATTGCCGCTGACTTGGTCAGTCCCACCACGCCGTGTTTGGCAGCGACGTAATGCCCTGACGTTGCAAGCCCGATCAATCCGGCGATCGAGGCGGTGTTGACGATGGCGCCACCGCCGCCTTGTGCCAGCATTTGCGCCACCTCGTGCTTCAGGCACAGGAAAACGCCCCGGAGATTGACTGCGAGCATGGTGTCGAACGAGTCCTGGCTGAGTTCGTGCAGGCGCTGCTTCCCCGAGCCAACCTGCCGTCCGGAAACGCCGGCATTGTTGAAGGCGCAGTCGATCCGTCCATAGGCGGCGACGGTGCGCGCAACCATCGCGGCGACATCGGCCTCCACGGTGACGTCGCCGCCGATCGCGATCGCCTGGCCGCCGGCCGCGTTGATCAAGGCGACGGTTCCGGCAGCACTCTCCTCGGTGCGGTCGGCGACCGCGACGCGAGCGCCCTCGCGCGCCATGGCCAGCGACGTCGCCCGTCCGATGCCGGAGGCGCCGCCGGTCACCAGCGCCACCTTGCGATCGAGGATGCCTGCCATTGTGCTGTCTCCTGCCCGAGCCGTTTATCGTTTGCGGCGAGCCTACATCAATGCGCCACCCGCACCACACCGATGGAACGGTGTGGCCTATGCGGCGGCGTCATGGGAAGCAGCGGCGTCAGGACGCGCCGACCAGCGCCTCGTCGATCTCGACGGTCTCGGCGTAGATCAGGCGGCCGGGGGCCTCGCTCCAGGCCGGCAGCGCCTCGCCGCCGGGATGGACGACCGCCCAATCGGCCGAGATGTACTCATATTCGCGGATCAGCAGCCGGTGCTGCTGCGGCTTTGGTACCGCTGTGAACTGAACGCGGCCGGCCCACAGCGCCAGATATTTCGAATTCGGGAATTGCGCTTCCCGGAATTGCTCGTCGGTGTCGACGCTGACGACGGCTGTGCCTGCCGCCGCGTCGCGCCAGCCGAGATCGCTCGCGATCGCCGGATCGCGTTCCTGCACGGTGACCACGATGCGTGTCGGCTTGGTCGGCGGGTTCCGCAGCGGAGGAAAATCCGGATAGACCGGCCTCGGCCCAAGCGGCGTCGGCCCGGAGATCGTGACGTTAAGGCTGCGCGGATGATACGGATCCGACGTCACCAATAGCGCGCGGTCCGGCGTCAGTTGCGCGAAGTCCGCCAGCACCACGCGCGACAATTTTGCGGCATCGAGCGCGTGCGGCTGATAACGCGCCAGCGCAAGGCGGATGAACGGGCTGTAGTCGTCGCGAAAGGTTTCCACCGTCAGGTCGCAATACCAGCGCGTGCCGTCGAACGCGACCTCATGGCCGACGACGTTGACGCGGCCCTTGCCTTGGGCGCCCGCAGGTGTCGGCTCTTCCAGGCTCAAACCGAATTCCTCCGCGGCCTGCAGCGGGAAATTGAACGGTTCGGGGGCGGACGATAGCCGGTCCGCATCCCAGATCGGATCGAGGCCCCACTGCGTGATCAGATGCTTCCAGGCCTCGCGGTCGATCGGAAAACCTTCGCCGTACAGCACGATTCCAAGCAGTTCGCCGTCGCCCGACGAATACCAGGGCCGGTCGAGATAGACCCGCAAGCCGCCGCCGAAGCGCATGCTGCGCTTGAGATTGGTGCTGGTCTGCCGTTCCCAGCCGAATGTCGGCACCACATAAAGAATGCGGGGCGCGTCGGGACGGGCGGAGGCCGGGATGTCGACGACGGTGGTTTCGCTGGGGCGGGTGAAGTCGAGGTTTGGGTCGAAATAGTCGCGGAAGCGCGACGTCGCCACCGCCTTGTAGGTCACGCGGTGATGCCTGGTGTCGTTGAAATGATGCCGGGGTGCCGCATCCTGGCTGATCGCCACACCGTTCAAGGTCGCCGAGAGCACGTCGCCCTGGCGCGCGAAGCAGATCAGGTCGTGGGTGGAGTTGTAGAAGCCGACCGCGCGAAACTTGTCCTTGCCGGCTGCAACCATCAGATAGCCGTCGTCGAGGTCGGGCAGCGGAATTTCGTCGGCATGGGCCTGCTGATGCAGCCGGCTCGGCGGGTCGATGCCGTTGTCGACCGGATCCTCCCATTCGGCGAGCAGGTCGATCTTGGCGGTGCTGGCGCCGTCGACCTTGAGCCCGCCCATGATGAAGGCATCGAGCGCCTTCGGCGTACGCCAGCCGGTCAGCGTATCGAGCGCGACCGCGGCGGTCGGCCCGGTCATGTCCTCCGATTGCAGCTTGCTGTCGAGGTCGATCGGACGATGCTGGGTGTCGAGTTGAATGAATTCGGGATGCCCGATCGGTTGCTGAACCGCGTGAACCAGCGTGAGCAGATGCGGCGGCGTCAGCATCCAGTGGCCGCCTTCCGCGGCGCGCTGGATGATATGGGCGATCACGTCGGCATTGTTGCCCGGCCAGAGATCCTCGCCGATCGGCGTGGTGCGGGCCAGCGCGTCGATATATTCCCGGATCCATTGCCATACGCCCATCAGCCGGAGATCGAGCGGTGCGATGTAGCTCGATAGCGGAACCACCTTCGTCATCGCTTTCGGCAGGCTGACGGTCAGCACGCGGCCGGCCGCATCCCATGCGGGCGGCCCCGATCCGTCGGCCAGCGCAATCCGGAACGGTTTTGTCTTGGTCCAGTCGTCGGCGCCGGCGAAATCGACCAGTGTGACGGAGCCGGCGCGCGGATTGGCGTCGGCGAGCGGCGTGTAATCGATCGGGTTGGCATCGGTGGCGGGATCGGCCGTGGCGCTGGTGCCTTCGCCGCTGCCGGGCAAATCACGCAGTGCGGCGCCGCGCGCCAACCGGTCGGGCAGGTACGGGATCGTCGCCTGGTCGTTGCGGTCGATCGGCATCTCCATCTGGTTCGGCACCGGCTCAGTCTTGAACTTGCCCTCGTCGCGATGCTTGATCAGGGCGTAGGTTGCGGCATCGCCGCGTAATTTTCCGGTCGCGTCGTCGAACATGCCGAGACGTTCGGCAAGCTCGACGGAGGTGCGCGGCGGCACGATGTGACGTTCGCTGCCCGTCAGATCAGCGGCATCGGCGTCCTTGGCGTCGCTGTCGTTGAAGGTGCGCAGCACGAGGCGATCGATCGCCGAGCCGAGCCCGCTGGCCCCTTCCTGGTCGCGCAGCACGATCGCCGGCGCGACCACCGGCTCGAAGCGCAGATAGGGAAATCCTTCCGGCTCGGGCGGCGTGGCGAAGATCGTGGCCAGCGCGTCCGCCACCGGATCGGCCGGCCCCAGGCTGTTGCCGCAGAGATCGACGGCGCGGGCGCGGATTCGATAGCTCCGGCCGAAGCGCAACGAAGGAAGGCTGGCGCCGACGACGGTGAATTCGGTCGTCATCTTGAACGGCGTGGCCGGCGGATTCTCCGGATCGAAATCCTCGTCGTTCGGATCGTCCGTCGGCACGGCCTTGGCGGGATCGGGATTTCGGGTGAGGTGCTTGCCGGCTGGCGGCACGCTGAGGCTCCATCCAGCCCAGCGCGCAATCGCTTCCTGGAAATAGAAATCCTTGATTTGCGCCGGGTCGGAGCCCGGGGCGCCGCCGGTTACCGCAAGCTCGGTAAAACCTTCCTCGTCCTTGCTGACGAGGCTCTGGTTCCGGATTTTGTAGAGTGCATCGCGCCGGTGCAGCGAATGCCAGGCCGTGCTGTGCGAGTCCCACACGTCGAGCCGGAATCCGCGGACCAGATCCTCGGCAAAGAACGGCGGCGACGGCGGCTGCCCGCCGGCAAGCGCGTTGTTGAATTTCTTGGCGTCCTTGAACCCCTTGAGCAGCGCCAGCGCGCTGCCGTCGCTGACCAGCGCCAGCCCGGCGGAGCGCAGCGAGGGCAGCGTCGAGGTCGGATCGAACACCTCCGGGTGCAGCGGCGGCGCCTGATTGGCGGCACTTTCGGCGACGATAATGGTCTTGTGCATGGCGCCGTCGATGTCGACCTGGGCGAGCCCGAAATCGCGCGGGTCGAGATTGAGCAGCCCAAGGATTTCGCCGCTCTTGTCTCCGAGACCAGGGGCAAGGCGCGACGCGGCCATGAACAGTCGATGCGAACCGAAGTCGAGATATTCGTAGGCGGTCATCAGCGACGGTATCGGCGCCGGCCGCAGCGACCATCCCCATCCCGGCGACACGCTCGTTACGCCAAAGCTCGTATGCGATGCGATTGGCGCACCCAGCGAGGAGAACGGCAGGAAATCCTTCGGCAGTTCCAGGTCGAACACCAGTCCGAGTGCCCGCAGCAGCGCCGGATAGGATTGCAGCGCGCTGATCGCCTTGTGGAAGTCGAGCACCCTGTCGGGATCGGAAGGTTTGAAGTTTTCCGGCTGCGGCTGGTGATGATAGAGCGCGAATTGTTCGGCGGTCTCGTTGCGGACCTTCTGCTGCTGGGGTCCGTCGAGTGCCTGCATCAGCGTCGCATTCGGCAGGCCGTCACTGCCGAGTTCGCCGGCCGCAAACGGTCCCTGTGAACCCGGTGCGATCCGGAACGGGTTGAACGCACCCGCAGATGGATTGGTGCCGGCACGCTCGATCTGCGTTCGCTGGTTCTCGCGCAGCCGATTGCGCAGCTGGATCGCGCGATCGATGTTCCAGTGCACCGCCATGCCGTCGATCAGTTGCAGCAGCTGGCGCCGCTTGCCCTGATTTTCGTCGCTGACCTCGCCGGGCAGCGCCAGTTGCAGGCCGCCGACCTGGAAGATCGATTTCAGGACCGTCAGCGTTGCGCGGGTCGGATAGGAGACGACCATCCGCTCGCCATAATCGTCGAACGAATAATCGTCGACATGGGTCTTCTTGTCGAAGATGGCGTCCCATAATTCAGGCCGCAGCGGCTTCGGGTCGATCGTTGCGGTGTGCGAATGGCCGTTCGCCGCGAACGTCAGTTTCAGCCCGCTGTCCTTGAGATGTCTGGTCCAGTTCAACCAGTCGGGAAATGCATCGAGCGTCGGCGCGCCGGTCAAGCGCGGCGATACCAGCACCGAGACCGGAAGCGTGGGCGTGTCGATCGCAATGCCGCGCGCCATCGCGGTGAACAGGATGGTCTGGGTCGGGCTGGCCATGATCTTTCCCCCTCAGGCAAAGGCATTGGCGTAGGACGTCCACACGCCCGGCGACGCAATGAGATGTGCAAAGGTGGGATCGCCTTTGCTGCCGCCGAACTGCTTCTCGACCGAGATCTCGACCGACTTGGAAAAGAACAGCACCTTCACCGCAACCGTCAGCGTTGCGCGGCCGGTCGCCTTGCCTTCCGAATAGGTGAAGGAGAGCACGAATTCGAGCGACATCGAGATGATGCCGAGGATGGACAATTCGCCGCCCATGCGCAGATAGCCTTGCAGCGTCGCCTTGGTCTTGCCGTCGTCGATCTGCATCGAGAAATAGATGCCGGCCATGATGTGGACGCCGCCGCTGGCGACGCCGAGATTGATGCTGGCGCTGGCGCCGAACTCGAGCGCCGCCTCGAGCATCCTCATGCCCTCGGTGTCGAGCTGCACGTGCAGGAAACCGCCGCCGCCGAGCAGCGATACCGTCAGCAGGAACGGATGCGCGCGCTCGCAGAATGCAAAATCGATCACCGGCTTGCCGGTGATCAGCGGCAGGCTGAGGCCTGCCCCGAGCTTGATATTCTCCAGCGAGAATACGCCGAGCGGAGCCGGCGGCAGCGTCACCGCGTATCCGACATGGACGCCGGGCGGCGCCACGGTCAGGTCGATGCTGGGACCGTTTCCGAACGCTCCCGGTGGGATGATGTTGACGAGGTCCTGGACGAAAGCGAGGTCGCCCTCGAAATCGAACGCCGGGTCCTTGAGGAAGACGTTGACGTCGAGCTTCTTGTTGCTGCCGGAGCTGAAGGTGAACTTTTCAAAGTGGAGAACGATGGCGCGGAGGATCTCGAGGTCGAAGTCCGTCAATTGGCCGTCGAAGGCGAAGCTGCCGGGCGGCGGCGCGGCGGGAGGGACCGCGATGGGTTTGCTGATGTTGCCCGTTATCTGGAGGGTGGTCTTGGGAGTTTTCGGCGTGAAGGTAATCAGCCCGCTGGGGTCCGAAAAACTCTTGACCTCCGGCTTCCAGTCGAATTTGACGACGACGGTGTTGCCCTCGACGGAAATTTGCGTTTTCGGCGCGTTGGTGGCGGCCGATGCGCCGGCGCCGCTGGTCAAGAGATTGGCCAGCGGGATGGAGCCGAACAGCTGCGGGAGGGACTCGGTCGGCAGCCCGCCGAAGAAGTCGCCGGCGTCGAACACATCCTGCGCAGCCTTGTCGGCCTTGCCCGCCAGCGGCCCGTGGGCGCGGGTCAGAGTAGTCATGTTGAGGTTAGGCGTCGCCATGCCGCCGGCCTTGTTGGCCGGGATGGTGACCGGCATGCCGTCCGGACCGAGCCCTGTGCCGGTTTCCTTGACGACCTCGGCAAACACGCCGGCATGCGCATCGAAACCGCCCTGGATGTAGGGATCGTAGAGCCGGATCGTGGTGTCGGTGTCGGTGCCGAGCAACTGCTCGATCGCCGGAATGTGCACATGCGCCTTGTAGAGGATCGGCATATATCCGCCGAAACCTGTCAGGGAAGGATGCAGATCGGTGTCGAAAAAGAGCGCGCTGGTCGCCAGCGTGGTGTTGTCGGTGGCGGCGGCCGGATCAGGCTCCGCGAAGGTCACCTTCTGCTTCGGGACGGGGCAGGCGCGCCGGTTGCCGAACGCCGCATAGTTTGTCCTGATGGGAGGGACGTTGTCGCTCAGTGAGGCAAAGATCAGCGGCGTACTGAATTCCACCGTGTGGCCGAAAGCGTCGGCGGCGATGGCGTGGAACAGGAAATCCTGCGCCGTCGTTCCGGTCTGGATCCAGAACGATTTCGGGGCACCGGGGACATTCTCGACCGGCTGATGCAGGTCCGGCGTGACCAGGGTAGTGAGTTCGATTTTCGTGAGCGGCATCTTGCGGCCGGCGAGCACGTCGTCCTGGCCTGAAAGCTGATGTCGGTAGGATTTCTCCGGCTCGCGCACCACAATGTATTGGCGCAGGATCATGTGCGCGACCGGCGTCGTGCCGCCTTCGGGCACCGCGACGTCGCCGAACTTCCGCTCGGTGATGGTGATGATCGCGGCGCGATGTCCGAACGGGTAGAGGTGTCCCTCCTCGACGATGCGCACATAATGGTCGCGGCCTTGCGCCGCGATATGCACCCACTCCGACACCGTGAGATGCTCGCCAGGAACCGGAATGCCGGCCGAGATCGGCGGTATCGTCGGCCGCGCCAGCTCGGGCTTGACGAAGCGGTTGTCGACGACGGCGCCGAGGCGGGCGGCGACGTTTCGGCAGACTGGCCTCGGCGATTCGAGACCTCCGCGGCGGCTTGGTCGGATTTCCGCCCTGGCAGACGGATGCCTGCCGCGACCAGCGGCAAATCGGCCGCAAACACCAGCGGCGGCCATGGAATGAAGCGCAGCGCTTGCGGCGGATCCCAGTGTCCGCGCGAGCGCAGCCAGCCGCCGAGCGGCGACAGCATCAGCATCTGCGCCTCGACCGGGCTCGGCACGAACGGCGCGTTGTTGTCGTCGCGATAGCCGTGGAATACGGAGGTCAGGACCACGATCTGATGCCGGTGGTTCGGCAAGATGTCGGTGATATCGAGCGGCGGCGGATTGGGCGCGCCCGGCTGCGGGTCTTGCGCCGGATCGACCGCACGGGCGGGATTGTAGTCGGGCGACCAAATCGCGCGCAGCGGCGCGGTGTTGAGCGCCGATAGCTCGATGATACCATCCGCCGTCTTCGCGGTCAGGCGCGTATGCCACAGCTCGGTACGGCTCGAATAGGTGACCGGCGCCTTGGCGTGACGCCAGACGAAATTGTGGTTCGGCGATAGCGTCAGCCGATACGGCAGCTCGATCGCGGTTTCCTTCGCGCCCGGTTCGGCAATCGCGGGCGCGGCGGCGATCTGGCCGGCGCTCGGTTGCCGCGGGATATCGGCGAGCGCGGAGACGGCAGGCTCGAAGCCGGACCAGTCGAGCAGGCCTTCAATGCTGTAGGGGATCGCCGGCATCGCCGCGTTGGCGGCGATCCGGAAGGCAAGCCGCGTGAATCCGGAAAGCCGCGCTGCGGTCTGGCCGGGCGGCTTCGCCGGTGGCGGCTCGGTGGGCGCGGATGCCGGATACGCAGTCTCGGCGATGTTCTGCGGCGGGAACGTCACCACCAGCACCGCGTCTTTCGTCACGTCGATCCGCTCTAGCACCGGCGCGGCCTTACCGGCCGGTCTGAGATTGTAGCCGGCGACGTGCAGCGTCAGTAGATCGTCGGGACGGATCAGGTCGGCCTGGAAATCGGGCGGCGGTTCGGGCCGTGGCCTTGGCGGAAACGGCGACGGCTTGTTGGAGATCTTGGCGAATCGATCCAGCAGCCACGCAAAGGCATGTGGATCCACGACGTGTGCCATGACCGCCCTCCGCACAACGAACCGGCCAGCATCACTGACCTGAACTTCCGCCAGGATCTGACGATCATTGGCGGCCGACACCGCGCTGAAAGTGGAATTTCCGGATACAACCTCTGCGAGTTTGATTGTGCCGCCTGAAATGTGTCCAATCTTTGCTGCGGCAAAAACATCGAAAGCGGCGCGACGTCTCGGCAGCTTTGAACCAAAGCCCGGTTAGCTCGACCCATCAACAAGCGGAAGAATGGATGGCTACGGGAATGCGTCCTCAAGGGGGCGCGCAGGCTTTTTCCGCCCGACGATAATATCAACAGCGATCAACGTTTTAGCCTTAATCAAAATGATCGTCGGTCGGTCCGATTTGCAGCAAAGTTGAGGAGACAGATTTCAGCAACCAGTAGGAGAAGAGAAATGCTTCGCCTTTTGCTCGGACTGTTTGTTCTTTTCTTGATCCCAGGTTCCATCGGTTTTGCGCAGGACCAGAATCAGGCCTCCGGCAAACTCAACGCCCGAATCCTTGCCGTCGGAATTCCCGGTGCCGGCGCGGTGGCGCCGGTGGGAACGTTCCACAAGGGTGGGCCGATTTTTGACAAGCCGGAATTTGCCGCGTTCACGCAAGCAGGGCAGGTTCTGGATCCAAAACGGATTTTGGTGACGAGCAACTCCAATTTCGGTGCACCGCTCGCCCAGACAGATGCGGCCGAAGGTGCGGTGCTGTCGCTCGATCCCGACGGCCCGACGCTGATCATTCCAAAACAGTTTGCGACCGGCGGCAAACAGGCCCGCGCGCTGGAAGGGCGCGTGCAGCTCTTCACCGCCCAAAGTCCAGATTTCCTCAACAGCGTCCGGACACCGGGAGCGGCGAGTGCGGCCTATCCGACCGTCAGCAACCCGATCGGCATCTCGATCAACAACGGTTTTGGCCGGCTCTGGTTTGCCAACACGCCGTATGGCGCGCAAAGAATTGGAACGGAATCGATTGCCGATCCAACCGGCGAACCGCTGGCCAATGCGCCGAGCAAGCTGCTGGGCGGCGTATTTGCCGGAGATGTCACCAACCGTCCGTCGCAGCTCGCGCCCGGCGCGCTGAATTCCGGCGCCGTCGCCAGCGCGCTGCTCGGAATGTCGCCCGACGGCAGCAAGCGCGCGGTCTTCGCCGTGCTGACGGCCGACGGCTCGCTGGCGCAGGCCCACACCGAATTTGCGCTCGACGGTCTGGCGCCGCCTTCGACCATCACGCCGATCGCCGTCCCGGCGCCGGCGGCCGCCACGCAGGCGATGCTGACCCGCGCCGGCATGATCTTCAACTGGGTGCCGGAGCGGATTTTGTACATCACCGATCCGCAGCGCAATGCGGTGGTCGCACTGACGCTGACCAGCGATGAAAAGATATTCCGCGTTCGCGATAACAGGACCTTCACGCCGCCGGAATTGAACGTACCGGTAGATTTGGCGCCGGTGGTTGCCGAAATCGCCAATCCGGGATTTGCCAGCAACACCACGCTGGCCGGCAATTCGGATATCTATGTGCTCAATCGCGGCAATGGCACGGTCGTCCGGATGCGTCAGGACGGCACGGTCATCGCCACCAGAAAGATTGCGCTTGATAGCGGCGAGGAGATCGGTCCCGGGCGGTTGAACGGGATCGCAGTATCGCCGGATGCGCAACGCATCTGGGTGACGGTCAGCGGCGCCGTTGCTTCGCACCCGAATGAGCCGGGCGTTCTGCTCGAGGTGCCTGCCTTTGGATCGGGTCGCGCCGGCATCGCCGAGACCACCAAGTTTGCCGCCAATGATGGCGGCGGAGCGTCCGCCCGGTTGGCGGAACTTGGTTCTGTTCTGTTCAGCAAGGAATTTGGACCGGCGGACGGATTGGGTCCGCTGTTGAACGCCCGATCCTGCCTGGCGTGTCATCAAAGTCCGACGTCGGGGGGCGTCGGCTTGAACGGCCTCGCGCTGGTCACGCGCATCGCCCAGATCGGCAGCGGATCATCCGCGTCAAGACTCGACACCGCCGTTCCCGTTGCGCGCGACAAGACCATCGCCGAACTCGGTTTTCCCTGCCGGTTGACGCACGGGCCTCCGCCCGGCGCCAATGTGATTTCGCTGCGTAATGCCTCGCCGCTGTACGGACTTGGCCTGATCGAAGACATTGCCGATGAAGCCATTCTCGCCAACGCTGCATTGCAGACCGGGATCAAAGGCCGGCCGAATCTGGTCAAGGACCGCTTTGGCCGGGAAAGCATCGGCCGGTTCGGCTGGAAAGGCGATGTCGCAAATCTCCAGCAATTCGTCGCCGACGCCTTCCGCAACGAGATGGGCATAACCAGCCCTCTCGCTCCGCAAGACGTCGCAATCGCCGCCGACAGCGGCTGCGGCCCAACCAAATCCGGTCTCGACGATGACGGATCGATCATCCGCGCCGTGACGGCCTATCTCGCTGATCTGCCCGCGCCGTTGCCGGAAAAACTTGTCGGCAAATCATCTCAAGGCCAGGTCTTGTTTGCGTCGGCTGGTTGCGTGTCCTGCCATACGCCGGCACTGCCTTCCCGGCGCGGCCAGGTGGCGCTCTATTCGGATTTGCTGCTGCACGACATGGGCCCCGCCCTCAATGACGGCATTGTTCAAGGCGGCGCCACGGCTGCGGAATGGCGAACCACGCCGCTCTGGGGCCTGCGCCTGCGCACGCGCTTCCTGCACGATGGCCGGGCGGTAACATTCGCCGAGGCAATTCTGGCGCATGATGGCGACGGCGCTGCCGCATCCCGCGCATTCCGCCAATTGAGCCCGGATGATCGCAAGGCGCTGCTGGAATTCCTCGCCGTGCTTTGAAGCAGTGCATGCCCTATCTGGATCGAGCGCGGGCGATACAGTACGCTCCGGTCGCAGCGCTAATGGCCGCGCCCAAGGATTGCCCATGGATCTCCGGCAGCTCGAATATTTTCTGAAAGTCGCGCAGCGCAAGAACATTTCGACTGCGGCAGCCGAACTCAACATCACGCAGCCGACGCTGACCAAGAGCATCAAGCTGTTGGAGGACGCAACTCGGCGTAAAGCTGTTCGACCGGCTGCCGCGCGGCGTGGCGCTGACCCTGTATGGCACGACGCTGCTGCGGCATGCCGAAGCGGTGCATGTCCAGATCAAGGATGCCGGCGACGAGGTTGCCGCGCTCCGCAACGGCACCTTCGGCATCGTGCGGATCGGCGCCGGCCCGACCTGGCTGCGCCGCCATCTTCCGGTGGCGCTGGCGAAAGTGATCGCCAAGCATCCCGACATCCGCGTCCAGGTCGACGGCAGTTTCGATGAGACGCTGTTTCGCGCGCTGAGACAAAGCGAACTCGATTTCGTCGTCGCCGAAATTCCCGCGACCTGAGGATCGGCAGGATCTCGTGGTGACGCCGCTGACCGCGGACAGGCTCGGCGTCTGCTGCCGCGTCGGTCATCCGCTGGCGACCCGTCGCAATGTGAAGATGCGCGACCTCCTGCAATTCCCCTGGCTCAAGCCGCCACGGGTGACGCGCGCGCAGAGCCGGCTCAACGCGCTGTTCGTCGCCAACGATTTGCCGCCGCCGCTCGGAACGATCGAAAGCGGATCGCTGACGCTGCTGCTCAACGTCGTCAGGCAATCGGACGCGCTCACCTACATGGTGTCGAAGACGCTGGCGACGCGCGATGGCAAGGGGCTGGTGATGCTCAATGTCCCCGGCCTCACATTGTCGCGCGAAGCCGGCATCGTGACGCGCCGGAGTGGCTGGCTGTCGCCGGCGGCCCAGCACATCATCGACGAGTTGAAGATCGTGTGCGCCGCGGAGCCGCAAAATTGAAGGCTGATCCATTCCTTTTAGCTATGGTTCTGGCCGTATAAGTTGTTTGTAAGCATGGCAGGAACGTGATCCCTTAAGCAAGAGCCAAAGAGACCCGCAAACAGCGGGTCCGTTCAGGGGGGACGAAGCATGCGTGGACCAATCGCAAAGCATGGCCTGACACGTCGGGATGCCCTGGTGGGCATCGGTGCGCTCGCCGCCGGTCTGTCCGGCAGGCCGTATCCGGCAGCGGCAGCGACCGTCGCGCCGATCACCGTCGTGATCAACCAGTCGCCCTGGTTCGACAGTTTTCGCAAGACGGTCGAACTCTACGAAAAGGAAACCGGCAACAAGGTCGAGCTCGACGTCAATCCGTTTGCCGGCTCGCTGGAAAAGCAGCGCAATTCGGTCCGCGCCAGCAAGGGCCAGTACGATCTCCTGATCATGAACAGCGGCTGGTTCGCCGAGATGTATTTTGGCGGCTTCATCGAGCCGATCAACGATATCGATCCCTCGTTCAAGCTCGATCCCGATGTCTACACGCTCGGCGACACCGTCTACTTCGATGCCGCCAAGAAGATCATGGCGCCGACGGGCAAGCT
Organism: uncultured Alphaproteobacteria bacterium; assembly: GCA_963802535.1. Classification (GTDB taxonomy): domain Bacteria; phylum Pseudomonadota; class Alphaproteobacteria; order Rhizobiales; family Xanthobacteraceae; genus Bradyrhizobium. The sequence continues at coordinate 675,586 of CAWDJI010000011.1, forward strand.
GATGTCGGTGCCGATCTCGCCGCTGATCCCGCTGCGTCTATTATCGCGGCGATCTCTACAAGGAGGCCGGCCTCAAGGCGCCCGAGACCTTCGCCGAGCTGGAGGCCAATGCCAGGAAGTTTCACAAGCCGCCCGGCCGCTACGGCATCGTGCAGCGCGGCGCGCGCGGGCCGGCGTCGGTGTCCTTCGACTTCTATCCCTATCTCTACGGCTTCGGCGGCAGCATCTTCAAGAACCAGGCCGCCGGCGATTATTCGGTGACGCTCAACAACGAGGCCGGCCTGACGGCGCTGCAATATTATCTGCGCATGGCCAAGGAAGCCGGCCATCCGCAGACCGCGTCGCTGGATCAGGCCGAGGTGATCCAGAACATGGCGACCGGCAAGGCCGCGCACATCATGGCCGTGGTCTCGGCCTGGTCGCAGATGGACGATCCGGATAAATCGGCCGTCATCGACAAGGTCGAGTTCGCGCCGACCCCGCACGCGCCGGGATTTTCGACCGCGTCCGGTCTCGGCCACTGGCTCGGCGGCATCGCCAAGAACATCCCGGATGATCGCAAGCGCGGCGCGTTCGAATTCCTGAAATGGTTCCAGACCAGGGAAGCGCAGATCGCCAATGCCAAGTTCGGCGGCATTCCGATCAACGCGGCGAGCTATCGCGATCCGATCTCGCAGGAGCGCAAATTCCGCTGGATGAAGCCGCTCGCCGATTCATTGCAGCACGCCGTCAGCGTCTATCAATTCCCGGAATCGAGCGAGGTGATCGCGATTCTCGAACTCGGCCTCAACCAGGCGGTGGCGCGGCAACGTCGCAGCGCCGGCGGCGCTCAACGACATGGCGGACAAGATCCACGGCGTGATGACCAAATACGGCTACCAGACCGCCAAGCTGCCAGCGCTGCGCTGAGGACGGCGATGGACGCCTCCGTCAGCGCATCAACGGTCGCGGCGTCCGCAGCCGGGCGCGCCGATACGTCCCACGGCGCGCCTGACGATCCGGCTCTGGCGCTGGGTCACGCTGTCGCCGGCGCTGCTGATGATGTTGCTGCTCAGCGTGCTGCCGCTCGCCAATCTGTTCCTGACCAGTTTTTACACGCGTGACCTGGTCCGACGGCCGCGCGGTCTGGCTGCCGGCCGGGCTCGCCAACTACGCCGCACTCGCGCGCGACGATCTGCTGCAGGCCGGCGTTGTCAACACGCTGATCTTTGCGGTCTTTGCCGTCGGCGGCCAGATGCTGCTCGGCTTTGTCCTCGCGCTGCTCTGTGTCCGCGTGACCAGCGGCCGGGTGCTGTACCGGACCATCTTCATCCTGCCGATCCTGATTCCCGGCATCGTCGTCGGCGCGATGTGGAAACTGCTGCTCAATTTCGACTTCGGCCTCGTCAACCAGATCATCGGCCTTGCTCGGCTTCGACCCGATGAACTGGCTCGGCGCCAAGGAGACGGCGCTGGCGTCCGTCATCCTGGTCGATATCTGGCACTGGACGCCGTTCTGCTTCCTGCTGTTTCTCGCCGGCCTGGAGTCGCTGCCGCAGGACATCTACGAGGCGACAAAGATCGACGGCGCCACGATCTGGCAGGAACTGGTCTACGTCACGCTGCCGATGATGTTGCCGACCATCGTGGTGACGTTCGCCTTCCGCCTGATCCTCGCCTTCAAGGTGTTCGACGAGGTCTATCTGCTGACCGGCGGCGGCCCGGGCACGGCGACCGAGGTGCTGAGCTTCACGCTCTATCAGCGCTTCTTCCGCGAGGACAAGACCGGCTACGGCGCCGCGATGTCGATGTCGATCATCTTCCTGGTCTGCATTCTCCTGATCTTTGCGCTGTCGGCGCGACGGCGCGCGGGGACGGCGCCATGAAATGATTCAGCCAATATCAGGCCGCAGACGCTCGCCCTGCATGCGCGCGTTGATCGCTGGCCGGCATCATCGTCGTGGTGCCGGTGGTCTGGGTCGTGACCGCGAGCTTCCGGACCCAGATCTCGCTGCTGACCGGCGCCTTCTGGTTTTCGCCGGTGCTGAAGAATTTCAACGACGTGCTGTTTTCCAAGACCTCGGACTTCCTGGTCAACTACCGCAACTCGCTGGTGGTCGGCATCGCCTCGACCTTGCTCTGCCTGGTCACCGCGACGCTGGCCGCATGGTCGCTGCATCGGATGCGCTGGCCGAAATGGGTGGTGCACACTTTCCTCGGCTGGGCGCTGGTGTTTCACATGTTCCCGCCGCTGGCGCTGGCCGGCGCCTGGTACACGATGATGCGCACGGTCGGCCTCGACAATTCGCTGACCGGCGTCGTGCTGGCGCATGCCGTGCTCAATCTGCCGATGGCGGTGTGGCTGATGGGCGTCTTCATCCGGGATGTTCCGATCGAACTGGAGGAGGCGGCGCGAATCGACGGCGCCTCGACGCCGACGGTGCTGTGGCTGGTGGTGGTCCCCATCATCACGCCCGGCCTTGCCGCCACCGGCATCCTGACGTTCGTCTTCAGCTGGAACGAATTCGCCGTCGCGCTGACGCTGACCATGAAGCAGACCGCGACCGTGCCGGTCGCGATCGCCAAATTCGCCCAGGAATACGAGATTCTCTACACGCAGATGGCGGCGGCCGCCGCGCTGTCGATCCTGCCCGCGCTGGTGCTGCTGATCATCGGCCAGCGCTACATCGTTGCGGGGCTCACCCAGGGTGCCGTGAAATAGTCGGCCGTTCTGTTTGCCCAGAGGTTGCGCCATGAAAACTGTCTTCGTCCTGTTCGACTCGCTGAACCGTCATCTGCTCGGCGCCTATGGCGGGAAACGCATCCCGACGCCGAACTTCGATCGGCTGGCCGCGCGCAGCCTGACGTTCGATCGCCATTATGTCGGCAGCCTGCCGTGCATGCCGGCGCGCCGCGACATGCTGACCGGGCGTTTGACGTTTCTGCACCGAAGCTGGGGCCCGCTGGAGCCGTTCGACAACGCGATGCCGGAGCTGCTCAACGACGCCGGCGTCTACAGCCATCTGATCACCGACCATGCGCATTACTGGGAGGATGGCGGCGCCACCTATCACAACCGCTACAACACTTTCGAGTTCGTCCGCGGCCAGGAAGGCGATCCCTGGAAGGCGATGGTGCAGCCGCCCTGGGAACGGCTGCGCGAGCAGTATCATGCGCGGCAATTCTCGACCGAGCGGCGCGCAATACCGCGCGCAAAACGTCATCAACCGCGAATTCATCAAGGAGGAAAAGGACTTTCCGTCGGTGCAGTGCTTTGCCCACGGCTTTGACTTCCTCGACCGCAACCGCGAGGCGGACAATTGGCTGCTCCAGATCGAGACCTTCGATCCGCACGAGCCGTTCACCGCGCCCGCCCGCTTCAAGGCGCCGTTCGATACCGGCTGGAACGGACCGATCCGCGACTGGCCGCGCTACGGCCGCGTCGACGAATTGCCGGCCGAATGCGAGGAGCTGCGCGCCAATTATTATGCCGTGGTCTCATTGTGCGATTTCCTGCTCGGCCAGTTGCTCGATTATTTCGACCGCCACGATCTGTGGAAGGACACCGCACTGGTCGTGACCACCGATCACGGCTTTCTGCTCGGCGAGCATGATTTCTGGGCCAAGAACCGCATGAATCTCTATGAGGAGATCGTGCACATTCCGCTGTTCGTCCACGATCCCCGGAATCCGCAAGCAGGCGCGCGTTCAACCGCGCTCACGCAATCGATCGATCTGGCGCCGACCTTCCTCGATCTGTTCGGCGTGGCGGCGCCCAAGGAGATGGAAGGTCATTCCATCCTCGCGGCGGCGCGTTCGGCGACGGCGCTGCGCGAGGCCGCGCTGTTTGGCTATTTCGGCGGCGCCGTCAACGTCACCGACGGCCTCTACACCTATCACCGCTTCCCGGCCGACCTGAAGGGCCAGGAGATCTTCCAGTACACGGTGATGCCGACGCATATCTTCGGCCCGTTCACGCCGGAGGAACTGTCGCGCGCCAGCCTCAGCGACGGTTTTCCGTTCACCAAGGGCGCCAAGCTCCTGAAGATTCCGGTGACGGAGCGCTCGCCGATGTACAACAATTACGGTCCCGGCGCGCTGCTCGAGAACGACACGCGGCTCTACGATCTGAAGGCCGATCCCGGCCAGGCAAAGCCGCTGCAAAATTCCGAACATGAGCTGCGTTTGCAGGCCATGATGGCCCGGCTGATGCAGGCGAACGAAGCGCCGCCGGAGGCGTTTCAACGGCTCGGGCTTTCGTCACCGGGCCAGGAACCTTTGAACGGGACAGATCGGATGACAGCGCAGAGAGCTCCGGGCCAAAGTTGGCGACCTCCGCCAGTTCGCAAGCGTCCGCCGCATCACGCTCGACGACGGCGTCGAACGCGGCGTGCGTGCGCTGGCGTTTTCGAGCGGCGGCGGTCTCGATTTCTGGGCGTTGTCCGATCGCTCGCTCGACATCGGCCCATTGTGGTGGAAGGGCATGCCGGTGGCGTGGCAGAGCATGGCCGGGTTTCGCAGCCCGGCGCTGCACGATCCGGAAGAAGACGGCGGCCGCGGCTACAGCCGGACCAATTCCGGCTTCCTCGTCACCTGCGGGCTCGATCACATCCGGCAGCCGCTCGATGGGCATCCCATGCACGGGCGGCTTCCGTTCACGCCGGCGCGCGTCACCGCCTATGGCGAGGATTTTGATCGCGACGAGCCGGTGCTGTTTTGCGAGGGCGAGGTCATGCAGTTCAGGGCCGGCGGCGAGGCGCTGCGCCTGCGCCGGCGGATCGAAGTGCCGATCGGCGGCTGCGAACTCAGGATCAGGGACGTCGTGGAAAATCTCGCGGCGGAGCCGTCGCCGCAGGCAAGCCTCTATCATTTCAACCTTGGCCATCCCGCCATCGCGCCGGGCTCGACCGTCGAGTTCGGGGCAAAGGAGTTGTTCCGCGTCAACGCGCTTCCCGATCCATCCGATCATTCGTATTCGAGAAGTTTCCCGGCAGGCAGCGAAGAATTCGCCGTCTGCAACGTTTCAACGCCTGTCGAAAATGGTCCGGCACTTGAAGATATCGTTCGCGTTCCGCACCGGCACGCTGCCGCATCTTCAGCTCTGGCACGATTTCCGCCCCCATGCCTGCGTGCTCTCGATCGAGCCCTGCACCAGCCCGCGCCTGGATATGCCGGGACCGGAAGCCGTTCTCGGGCCAGGTGACATCAGGCGTTACGAACTGCGTGTGTCCTTTTCCGTTTGATCAGGAACGGGCGGGATGACGAATGCGTTGGCCGCGTCTCGCCATGTCGTGGCGGGGCTTGAAAGCCGCGGCGAAATAAAGTCTGACATCGGTGCTGGCGTTCCGGCCGGCCTCAACAACAATGGATCCTCCCATGGCTGCAATCTATTCGGACCTCGAAGGCAAATCCGTGCTCGTCACCGGCGGCGGGTCGGGGATCGGCGCCTCGATCGTGCGCGCCTTTGCGCAGCAGAAGGCAAAAGTAGGTTTTCTGGACATCGCCCGGGAGCCTTCGGCGCAATTGGCCGAAGAGCTCACCGCAAAGGGATTTTCGGTCCATTACGAATATTGCGACGTCACCAAGATCGATCTTTTGCGCGAGGCGATCGGCCGCGTCCGCGGCGTGATCGGGCCCATCCAGGTCCTGGTCAACAACGCGGCGCATGACGAGCGGCACACCACCGAAAGCGTCACGCCGGAATATTGGGATGACCGGATTGCCATCAACCTGAAGCATCAGTTCTTCGCAGCCCAAGCCGTGCTGCCGGACATGCAGGCCGCGAACGGCGGCGCCATCGTCAATTTCGGATCGATCTCCTGGATGATGGGGATAGGCGGGATGGCGGTATACACCGCTTCGAAATCGGCCATCCTTGGACTGACGCGTTCGCTGGCGCGCGATTACGGATCATACAACATCCGCGTCAATGCCGTTGCCCCCGGCTGGATCATGACGCAGCGTCAGGTCGAGAAATGGCTGACGCCGCAAGCCGAGATCGATCTGATGAAGGCGCAATGCCTCAAGCGCAAACTCTATCCGGACGACGTGTCGAAGGTCGTGGTGTTCCTGGCCTCGGACGAAGCGGGTGCCTGCACCAGCCAGCAATATATCGTCGATGGCGGACGGGCGTGAATGGCTGCGCGTTTCTAGATTTGACGCGGAAAATTATCTTCGTCGTCCCGGCCTTGCGCCGGGACGACGGGAGATCGAGCTTATAGTTGCTTCAGCGCGGCGCGCGCTTGGCCAGGATCCGCTGCAGGGTGCGGCGGTGCATGTTGAGGCGGCGGGCGGTTTCCGAGACGTTCCGGTTACACATCTCGTAGATGCGCTGGATGTGTTCCCAGCGCACGCGGTCCGCCGACATCGGGTTGGCCGGCAGTTCGGATTTCTCGGTGCCGCTGGCGAGCAAAGCCGCGACCACGTCGTCGGCATCGGCGGGCTTCGAGAGATAATCGACCGCACCCATCTTCACGGCGGTGACGGCGGTGGCGATATTGCCGTAACCGGTCAGCACGATCGCGCGCGCCTCGGGGCGCTTGCGCTTCAGCGCCGACACCACGTCGAGGCCGTTGCCGTCGCCGAGCCTGAGATCGACCACGGCAAACGCCGGCGCCGAACGGCCGATTTCGGCGAGACCGTCGGAAACCGTATCGCAGGACTTCACCGAGAAGCCGCGGGTTTCCATCGCGCGCGACAGCCGCTCCAGAAACGGCTTGTCGTCCTCGACAATCAGCAGCGAGCGGTCGGTGTGATCGTTCAGTTCGGTGATGGCGTTCAAGATTTGTATCCCCGGTTACGGAGGTAATTCCATAATCATAGCATATGGCGCGGCCGGATGGTGCTGCCAAGGCCACCTAAAGTCGATCAGGCCGTTACTGCGGATGATTGGAACTATTTCAAAATGTCGTTTCCGGCGTGGTTTCGTCCGCCTCGAAGCGGTCGCGCGGCCAGGCGATCTGCACCACGGCGCCGTGATCGGGGAAGGTGCGGTTGCTGAACGACACCTTGGCGCCGGTGCGTTCCAGCAGCGTGCGGGCGATGAAAATGCCTAACCCGAGCCCGGTATGCCCGCTTTGGTCCTCATCCGTGCTGCGCCGCCGCGATAAATAGGGCTCGCCGATCCGTTTCAGCATGTCGGGCGCGATCCCCGGACCGTCGTCGGAAATCACGATCTCGACATTGTCGGCGTTCCACCACGCGTTAACCTCGACCGTGGTCCGGGCAAAATCGACGGCGTTCTCCAGGATGTTGCCGACGCCATAGAGAATGGCGGGGTTGCGGGCGCCGACCGGCTCGCGCGCGGCTGCGACAGCTAGCCGCACCTTGATGGCGACGTCGAAATCGCGATGCGGCGCCACCGTTTCCTCGATCAGCGTCGACAGCGGCATGCGGTCGAACGGCGCGCCGGACGAGGAGAGCTGGGTGATCTTGGCCAGGATGTCGCGGCAGCGTTGCGCCTGCTCGCGCAAGGTTTTCAGATCGGCCGCGATATGATCGTTGTCATGCACCGTTTTTTCCAGTTCGCGCGCGATCAGGAAAATCGTCGACAGCGGCGTGCCGAGCTCGTGGGCGGCGGCGGCGGCAAGCCCGTCGATCTGGGTCAGATGCTGCTCGCGGGTCAGCACCAGTTCGGTCGCGGCCAGCGCGTCGGAGAGTTTTCGCGATTCCTCGGTGACCTGGAACGCATAGAGCGAGGTGACGCCGATCGCGACCACGATCGAGAGCCAGACGCCGAACAGGTAGATCGGCGGCAGCACCAGCGGGTCGTCCGAATCCCATGGCAGCGGCAGATGGTAGAACACCAGCGCCGAGGCGCAGGCGACCGCGAGCACACCGAGCGCAATCGTCAGCCGGATCGGCAGTGCGGTCGCCGAGATCAGCACGGGGGCGAGGAACAGGAACGAGAACGGGTTCTGCAAGCCGCCGGTGAGGAACAACAATGCCGGCAAGTTCGACGATGTTGAGCGCGAGCAGCGACGCCGCGTAGATCGGTTCCAGCCGCTGCATCGGGTTGAAGGCGATTTGCAGTGCGAGATTGACCAGCGCCGACAGGCCGACAATGGCGACGCAGGGAATGACGGGAACGTCGAATTCCAGCCCCTGCGCCACGATGAAGATCGCAGCCAGCTGGCCGAGTGCTGCGAGCCAGCGCAGCCGCAATATCGTATCCAGACGGACATGGCGGCGCGGCTGGCGAAGATCGGTGGCGGCAATATCTGTCATGCGCCAAGTTTACCCGCGTGGCGCCGCGATCACAAATTCGCGCGTTCATTTCTTTCCGGAGCAGGGGCCTGCATGGTTCGACCGGCGATGCTTCGCATCGTCCGGGGACGCGCGGCGCTGCCGCGCTCCTCACCATGAGGGTAAAATCTGTCCCCTCATGGTGAGGAGCCGCGAAAGCGGCGTCTCGAACCATGCAGGCCCGCCCGCCGCCAGGCACTCCGAACCCTTGCGCTGTCAGCCCTGATGGCTCAATGAACGGACCGAAATGAAAAATGAGCCGACAATAGGTGAGAATTCCTCCGCGGCCGATCCCACAGGACCGGCCGCGATCGAGGTCGCGAATCTCGTCAAGCTCTACAAGACCACAGCCGCGGTGAACGATATCTCGTTTCGTATCGCGCGCGGCAGCATCACCGGCCTGCTCGGTGGCAACGGCGCCGGCAAGACCACGACCATTGCCATGATCATGGGGCTGGTGCTGCCGACCTCCGGCCGCATCCAGGTGCTGGGCCATCCGATGCCGGAGCAAGCTGCCTCAGTGCTGGGCCGGATGAATTTCGAAAGCCCTTACGTCGATATGCCGATGCGGCTCACGGTGCGGCAGAACCTCTCTATTTTCGGCCGGCTCTACGCGGTGGAAAATCTGAACGCACGGATCGAGCAGCTTGCGGCCGATCTCGATCTCAATGACTTCCTCGACCGCGCCAATGGAAAACTCTCCGCCGGCCAGAAGACCCGCGTCGCACTGGCAAAGGCGCTGATCAACCAGCCGGAGCTGTTGCTGCTGGACGAGCCGACGGCCTCGCTCGATCCAGATACCGCCGACTGGGTGCGGCAGCATCTGCAGGATTACCGCAAGACCCATGACGCGACCATTTTGCTGGCGTCGCACAACATGCTGGAAGTGGAACGGTTGTGCGACCGCGTCATCATCATGAAGCGCGGCCGGATCGAGGATGACGACAGCCCCGACCAGATCATGGCGCGCTACAACCGCGCGACGCTGGAAGAGGTGTTTCTGGACGTCGCCCGCGGGCGAGCCAAAGCGTTTTCCAGCGAAGTGGACACCGGTTCGCGGCAAGAAAATGCGTCAAAACAGAGACTCCAGCGAGGGCGCGTCATGAGCGCCATTGCCGCCCATCGCGGGATTTCGCTGCATCGCATCCAGGCGATGGTGCTGCGCTATTGGTATCTCCTGATGTCGTCCTGGCCGCGCCTCCTGGAGCTGATCTACTGGCCGGCACTCCAGATCATCACCTGGGGCTTTCTGCAAAACTACATTTCGCAGACCTCGGGCTTTTTCGCCCGCGCCGGCGGCTCGCTGATCGGCGCCGTCATATTGTGGGACATCCTGTTCCGCGGCCAACTCGGGTTTTCGATCTCGTTCCTGGAAGAAATGTGGGCGCGCAACATCGGCAATCTGATGATGAGCCCGCTGAAGCCGATCGAGTTTCTGATCTCGCTGATGGTGATGAGCCTGATCCGGCTTGCGATCGGCGTGATCCCGATGACGCTGCTGGCGCTGTTCTTCTTCGACTTCAACTTCTACGCCATCGGCCTGCCGCTGATCGCCTTCTTCTGCAATCTGATCTTCACCAGCTGGTCGATCGGGATCTTTGTCTCGGGCCTGGTGCTGCGCAACGGGCTCGGCGCCGAGAGCATCGTCTGGACGCTGATGTTCGGCCTGATGCCGCTCGCCTGCGTCTATTATCCGGTCTCGGTGCTGCCGGCCTGGCTGCAATACCTCGCCTGGACGTTGCCCCCGACCTATGTGTTCGAGGGGATGCGCTCGCTGCTGATCGACCACGTGTTTCGCGCCGACCTGATGGCGTGGTCGCTGGCCATCAACGCGGTGCTCTTTATCGCGTCATTCGCGATCTTTCTTGCCCTTTTGCGCAGCGCCAAGCGCCAGGGATCACTGCTCGGGGGTGGCGAATAAGTCACTATTTTCCGTGGATTTACGGGGGTTTTTGGGCTTTTGAGCGGGTATATGGACCGATCTGTGCATTGACGCATTATTACGCATTCGGCACTATGCTGCGGCGCAAAACAGGGGTCTGAAATCAATGCCGATTGGTGAGTTTGGCGGAGCACCGCCACTGGTGGCCGAAGGCAGTCCGGCGCTTACGACGCCGATGTACTGGATGTACGAAATGGGCCACGCATCGCTCAATCCGGCACGTGCCGTAACCGATGCCACGAAGATCCTGTTTCAAAACCCGCTTAATCCGTGGTCGCACACCCAGTTCGGCAAATCGATCGCCGCCGGCTGTGAATTGTTCGAACGGACCACGCGCCGTTACGGCAAGCCCGAATGGGGTCTCCACGACACCGAAGTGAATGGCGTTCGCACGCCGGTCGAGGTCCGCTCGATCTGGGAAAAGCCGTTCTGCCGTTTGCTGTATTTCGATCGCAAGCTGACCCGCCCGTTGCGCAGCCCGCAGCCGCGCGTGCTGATCGTGGCGCCGATGTCCGGCCACTATGCCACGCTGCTGCGCGGCACAGTCGAAGCCTTTTTGTCGACGCATGAAGTCTACATCACCGACTGGGCGGATGCGCGGATGGTGCCGCTGGCGGAAGGCCGCTTCGATCTCGACGACTATGTCGACTACGTGATCGAGATGCTGCACGAACTCGGCGGCAACATGCATGTCGTTGCGGTGTGCCAGCCTTCGGTACCGGTCGTGGCGGCGGTTTCCGTGATGGAAGCTAACAACGATCCCTTCGTGCCGCTGTCGATGACGCTGATGGGCGGCCCGATCGACACCCGCCGCAATCCGACCGCGGTGAACAACCTTGCGGCCGAGCGCGGCATCGAATGGTTCCGCAACAACGTCATCACCAAGGTGCCGTTCCCGCATCCCGGCGTGATGCGCGACGTCTATCCGGGCTTTCTGCAGCTGTCGGGCTTCATCACCATGAATCTCGATCGCCACACCGACGCCCACAAGGCGCTGTTCAGCAATCTGGTGAAGGGCGACGGCGACCTGGTCGACAAGCACCGCGAATTCTATGACGAATATCTGGCGGTGATGGACCTGACCGCGGAGTATTACCTCCAGACCGTCGACGTCGTGTTCGTCAAGCACGCGCTGCCGAAGGGCGAGATGATCCATCGCGGCAAGCCGGTCGATCCGTCAAAAATCCGCCGCGTCGCGCTGATGACGGTGGAAGGCGAGAACGACGACATCTCGGGTCTCGGTCAAACCGAGGCGACGCACGCGCTGTGCACTTCGATTCCCGATCATCGCCGCGTGCATTACGTGCAAAAGGGCGTCGGTCATTACGGCGTGTTCAACGGTTCGCGGTTCCGTTCGGAAATCGTGCCGCGCATTTCCGATTTCATGCTGTCGTCGGCCAACACCAAGCCGAAACTGGTCGCTGCCGCCGAATAGCGGCAGTTTCGACGTCGATTCGGCGGCACGTCTAAGCTGCTGAATTAATTAAAAGAACCCAGATTCGCCGGTCCCTCAAAGGATGAGTTCGGACTCATCGCTTGAGGCCCCTGGCGGGGGGTGGTTCCACCCAAAATTTTTGGTTCCGACCCCTGCCGGTAGGGGCGGAATAGATTCCAGCCCCTGTATATTGGGCAAATGATTTGTTTTTGCGCCGAGCGATTTCAGTGGCGGCTAGGGTGGCAGCGGTTATGGCAGAATCCGGGCGAACTACTGCCCCCTGGACTGTCAGACATGGCTACTCGCGCCCTCCTCTATCGGCGGCCTGCCGAACCCGCGACTCTTTTGGTCAAGCACGGGTCGCAAGTCTTTGCGATCCGGCTGCGCCGGCACCGCCGCGCGCGGCGCTACACCTTGCGCATCCATCCGACCGACCGCGAGGCGATCCTGACGATGCCGCCGCGCGGCACGCTCGCGGAAGCCAAAGGTTTTGCGCAGTTGCATGGCGGCTGGATCGCCGCGCGTCTTGGCCGTCTTCCGAAGGCGGCACCGTTTCAATCAGGCACAGTGATCCCGCTGCGCGGCGTTCCGCACCGTATCGTGCATCGCGCCGGTGAGCGCGGCACGGTGTGGACCGAAACCCGCGATAGCGGCGAAAAGATCCTCTGTGTCGCCGGCGGCGTCGAGCACATGGACCGCCGCGTCCACGACTACCTCAAGCGCGAAGCGCGCAAGGATCTGCACAAGGCGTCGCTCGCCTATGCGGAAGAGCTCGGCGTCAAGGTCAAGCGGGTATCGCTGCGCGATCAATCGAGCCGCTGGGGTTCCTGCACGTCGGCCGGATCATTGTCGTTCTCATGGCGGCTGATCCTGGCGCCGCCTTACGTGCTGGATTATCTCGCCGCGCATGAAGTGGCGCATCTGGTCGAGATGAACCATTCGGCACGGTTCTGGCGCGTGGTCGACCGGATCTGCGATCACGTCGAACGCGCCAAGCGCTGGCTCGATACCCACGGCAACGACCTGCATCGGTATGGAATCGAGGACTGAGGGCTCCCGCTTGTGTGGTCGGCGCTCGGGGTGGTCGCTCGACCTAACCAGGTTGCTATGGAAGGGCGCCCAGCGCGTGCGACCCGGCAGCAAGTTCAGCCTGTGCTGCGCTTTCGGCGATCATGAACCTGGCAAGGCAATCTTGCGGGTACTCTCTCAAAATATCCCGATAGGAACGCTCTGCGGCCCGGAATTCTCCGGCCTCGAACTTTTGCGAAGCCTGCCACGTCATCTCACTCAGAAGGTCTTGCCGGTCGATAATTTTCAATTCCGGATCGTGGCTCGCACGAAGGGCGAGCAACTCGTAGGCCATGAATTCGGTCTTGCGGCCCTTTACCTGAACCCGCTTTATCGGTCGCGCGAGTATCTCGGCTTTTGCCTCGTCGTAAATGCTGTCGCTGACGCAGATCGTGGTGCCAAACAGCTTGTTGATGCCCTCGAGGCGGGCGGCAACGTTCACGCCGTCCCCCAGGGCCGTGTAGCTCAGTCTGCTCGAAGAGCCGACATTGCCGACGAGTACGTTGGCGCAATTGAGCCCGATCCTCAAATGGATCCGCGGCCGCCCCTCCGCCTCCCAGGCATCGTTGACGCGTTTCATGCGGCGCGCCGCCCGTACCGCGGCGGCGCAGGCGCGCAAAACGTGGTCATGGCGTTCAACCGGAGCATTCCAGAACGCCATGACGCCATCGCCGATGAACTTGTCGACGGTGCCGCCTTCCTGTGAGATCGCAGACGAGACTTCCTCCAGATAGGTCGATATCTGGATCAGCAGGTCATCTGGCGCCAGCGTTTCGGCGTGGCTGGAAAAATTCTCCAGATCGGAAAAGAACACGGTGAGGAATCGCGGCTCGACGCCGAGGGTCAGCGGGATGCCGGACTTGATCAACTGGCGAACCACATCGAGCGGGACGAACGAGGAGAACGATTTGAGCGATGTCCGCAGCAGCGAAGCCGCCGATTCCAGCTTCGCGATTTCCTGGATATTCGATGGCCAACTCGCCGGTGCATCAAAGTCGAGGCTTTCAATGGCCTGCAATTGCCGGGACACGTTTTCGACCGGTCGCGACAGCCGGCTGGCGGCAAAATAGATAAAGAGCAACTCGATCATGGTGAGGCCAATGATCACAACCATCATCAGTCGATTGGTTTTCTTCAGCGTTCCCACGAAATCGTCGATCGGCGTCAACGTGATCACCTCCCAGGGCTGGCCGAAGCCGCCCGGAAAACTTGCAAAGGCCGCGATAAACTCCTCACCGCTCGCCGGCGACCGGAAGGCAAACCGGTCGGCGCCCGTACGAGCGTGCTCGCGATGAGCCTCCCGCACCACGGGATCGTCGATGTCATCGAGGGTCGCGATCTTGAGCGCTCCGTTCTCGATGTGAACGCCCTTCTGCTTGTCCGGGAAGGCAATGATCTTGCCGTTGTTGCGGTCAGCGACGAACATGGTGCTGCGCGCGCTGGTCCGGTTTTTGTCAAGAAAGCGCGACAGGACGTCCAAAGTGATGTTGGCTGAGGCGCAGCCCAGGAAGTCGGCGCCACGGAATATCGGGACGCGCAAGGAGACAATGGGGAAACCGGTGTCGGGATTGAGAGATGGCTCGGTCACTGTGAGCGTCCGGGTATTCCTGGCGGCCTGATAGCCGGGCAAGTAGCGAAGGTCGGCGTCGGTGGCGACATCGTATTTGCCGACTTCACGGGGCCAAATGTCGAAGAATGTGCGGTGGCGCACGCGCATCACGGCATAGGTGATTGCATCGATATGGCTGGCGTGCCAGTTGGCCGCCGCGGGAATCCGGGGATCCGAGCGCCTGCGGTCCTCGTCGATGCGGGTGACCACCCGATGATAGCCATCCTCGAAGCTGACGTGGACGCCGTCGATATGGGTGGCCGAAGTCAGGGCGCGGTACAGCAGATCACGACTCTGCTCAGTGCGGAAGTAACCGGGATCGTTGGCTGCCATTTCAGCCAGAAAGCGAAGTGCGCTTTCGGTGCTTTCGATCAGATCCTGGGTGCGTTCGACACCGGCCTGGCTGGCTTGCGCGACCCCATTATTCAGGATCGATACGATGCCGGCCGAGTTCTTGTTGTAATTGTAGATCAGGATGAAGATGAGAACGGGAATGCTGAGAGCGATGAACAGCAGCGACATGATCAGGCTCAGTCTCGGCTGCCGCCTTACGACAAACCGCGATATCGCGCCGAATCTGGTTATCGTGCGGCGCAGGGTGCGGCGGCTTCCGTAGGCGAACAGCGCCACTATCGCCAATCCCGCCGTCGCGAGCAGCAGCACGATCAATCGGCTGCGCAAGCTGCCGTCATTTCCATCCCAGATCAGCGCCGCGGGTAGCGCATCGTCGGTCAGCAGCCCAAGTTGCCGATAGGTCGCAGCGATGCGTTGCCAGCGCGCGGGGTCCTGCTCGCCAATCCGGTTGTCGTCCCCACCGACCAACGTCGCCGTCTGCACGGCCTCGAACAGCAGGGCGTCCCGGCTCTTTTTCGCGGAGTATTTCTGCAGGATCAGATCGACTGTCGCGCCTTTGTTCGCGAGGGCGTAGGCCCAACCCTTCACGCTCGCCGCCGTGAACGCTGCGACCCGGCTCGGATGCGCCTTCACCTCGGCTTCGGAGGTACACAAACTATCGCCATAGAAATCGATGCCGGATGCGGCAGGCGCGAACGTGCGGTAGGCCGCTCCCGCCTGTTGAAGGACGAACGGCTCGTTGGTGCTGTAGGCAATCATCGCGTCGGCCCGGCCCGCCAGCAGATCGCGCGGATTTCCCTCGTGCGCGACGCGCGGCATGGCTTGATAGTCGACCCCTTCGCGCTTCAGCATCGCGACGATTTCGTCGCTTCCGGGCGTATCCATGAGTGTGCGGCCACGCAGATCCGCTACGCTGCTGATGTCTGCCCGGCGCGGGACCAGGATGACGGCCGCGGAACGCTGGAATATGGCGGCCAGCACGACCAGCCGGCGGCCCGCTGCCCAGTCGCGCAGAACGCTGGCGCTGCAGACCCCGAAATTCGCCTTACCGCCGACAACCGCTTCGGAGACATCGATCTCCGGGCCGCCCTCCCGGATGGTAACGTCGAGACCCGCGTCGCGGTAGAAGCCCTGCTCAAGCGCCTGATAGTAGCCTGCGAACTGAAATTGATGCTTCCACTTCAGCTGCATCGATACGGCATCGAGCGCCGCGGCAGGATGCGCTGCCGCGAGGGTCAGCGAAGCGATCATCATCAGCCATGTGCATATTGGCTTCCTGGTCATGGACGCTTCCGGGCCGGCACGTCGCCGTCCTCCAAAAGTGCTTCGGCCGAACTGAATATCCGGACAGCGAGCCCGTGAACGGCCAGGAGGCGCGCCACGCCCTTCAGGAAGTCGGAATTGTCGTCGACCACGATCACGACTGCCGGCTTCGCTGCAATATTCATTATCCAGCCCCGCGCGGCCGTCAGGCCGCTCTCCCCGGCTGACAGAATTAGACGGAACGGCCGTCCGCGATATTGTCCCAGTGGCCAATAACGCCCGTCGACGACGGGCAGAGGGCGCCCTGAATGGCGCGAATCTGGTCGGTCACCGAACGCGATTCGAGACGTGGTTCGACAAGACGTAGCGGCAGGGTCAATTTGAGGAGGTGAAAAGGCGCAAAGTGGATGGATTACCCACGGCAGCGACCTGTATCGCTACGGGATCGAGGACTGAGCCGCTGGGATTTCCCGAGCGGAATCAAGGCCCGTTCTACGGTGCATGGGGTTGTTTTCGTTGTTTTGATCTAGCGGCGTCCGCCGAACAACCGGTCCGTCAGCCAGCCATCGAGCCCAGCATCCGCTTCAGGCCGCGCCGATGGGTTCGGTGGCGGCGCCGATGCGCGCACAGGGGCCGGACGATAACCGCCGCCTGACGGAATTGGCGCGATCGGAACCGGCGCTTGCGCGGATGGCTGATACGATGGCTGCGGTGACACGCTGACCTGCGACGCCGACTGGAACAGGTTCGACAGCAGGCCACCGCTGCCGCCACCCGGTTGCGACTTCGGCAGGCTCGCGACCGGCACGCCCTGATGGGCTGCCTTCATGAAGCGGCTCCAGACTTCCACCGGCAGGCCGCCGCCGGTCGCCTTCTTGGTCGGCGAGTTGTCGTCATTGCCGAGCCAGACGCCGGTGACGAGGTTCGCCGTGTAGCCGATGAACCAGGCATCGCGAAAGTCCTGGCTGGTGCCGGTCTTGCCGGCGGCCGTCCAGCCCGGGATCTCCGCCTTGCGCGCGGTGCCTGAGAGCAGCGTCTCCTGCATCATCGTGTTCATCATCGCGACATGGCGCGGCTCGATCACCTGGCCGAGCTGATCCGGCTGGCGCATGTACAGCACCTTGCCTTCATTGGTGCGGATCTTGTTGACGACATGCGGCGAGGCGCCGAGCCCGGCATTGGCAAACGGCGCATAGGCGCCGACCAGTTCGATGACGGAGACTTCCGAGGTGCCGAGCGCAATCGAGGCGTTGGCATCGAGTTTCGAGGAGATGCCGAGCCGGTGCGCGGTGCGCACCACGTTCTTGGGGCCAACTTCGAGCCCGAGCCGGACGGCGACCGTGTTGAGCGACATCGCGAGTGCCTGCGTCAGCGTCACCGAGCCGAAATATTCATGGGTGTAGTTTTCCGGCTTCCAGCCTTTGACGTCGAGCGGCGCGTCCTGCCGGATCGACTCCGGCGTCAGTCCGGCCTCGATTGCGGTGAGATAGACAAACGGCTTGAAGGCCGATCCCGGCTGGCGCCTGGCGGTGACGGCGCGGTTATACTGGCTCTCGGCGTAGTTCCGGCCGCCGACCATGGCGCGCACCGCGCCGTCAGGCGTCATCGCCACCAGCGCGCCTTGCGTGACATTGAATTTTACGCTCTTGGCCGCGAGTTCGTCGATGATCGAGGCTTCCGCCACGCTTTGCAGTTTCGGATCGATGGTGGTTTCGACCACGATGCTCTGGTCGATCTGGCCGACGAGGTCGTCGAGCACTTCGCCGATCCAGTCGGCGACATAGTTGATGGTGCCGGCGCCAGCCGGCTTCACATTGTAGGAGGGATGGCCGATCGAGGCCTGCGCCTGCGCATCGGTGATGAACTTGGCATCGGCCATCGCGGCCAGCACGATCTGGGCGCGCGCCTCGGCGCCTTCCGGATTGCGGTTCGGCGCCAGCCGCGACGGCGATTTGACGAGGCCCGCCAGCATCGCGGCTTCGGCAATGGTGACGTTCTTGGCTGACTTGCCGAAATAACGCTGCGCCGCGGCTTCCACGCCATAGGCGCCGGAGCCGAAATAGACGCGGTTGAGATAGAGCTCGAGGATCTCCGATTTGGAATGCTTGCGCTCCAGCCACAGCGCGAGCTCCACTTCCTGAAGCTTGCGCGCCATGGTGCGTTCCTGGGTCAGGAACAGGTTTTTCGCCAGCTGCTGGGTCAGCGTCGAGCCGCCCTGCGAGACGCCGCGATGCAGGATGTTGGTGACCGCTGCGCGTGCGATGCCGATCGGATCGACGCCGTAATGCGAATAGAAGCGACGGTCTTCGATGGCGATGAACGCCTTCGGCAAGTACGGCGGCAGATCCTTCAGCGACACATTGGCGCCGGCCATTTCGCCGCGCTGCGCCAGCACGCTGCCGTCGAGGCCGACGAGCTGGATCGTCGGCGGCCGTTTTGGAATTTCCAGCGACTGGATCGCCGGCAGATGCGCGCCGACCCAGATGATGACGCCGATCACCGCAATCGCCGCCCACAGGCCGAGCACCGCGCCCCAATAAAACAACCGTCCGATACCAAATCGCCCACGCGATTTCGCACGGCGTTTGGCGCCGCTTTTCGTCGCGCGCGGCTTGCGCTCGCGCGGCGGTCCGTCGTCATCGTCTTCGGATTTGCGTTTGGTGGATTTTTTCGGCCGTTCGTCGGCCGCGGCGCGGTCCTGCGGGCCGAGACGCAACTCGCTCAGCGAGGCGGCAAGCCCGAATAGCGGTTCCTTGCGGCCGCCGCTCTTTTTCCGTCCCCACGCCATACGCAAACGCTGCTCACACCCGGCCCGCCGCAAGCTAGCGTCCGCAGTTTAAGGGTCGGTTACGCAGAGGTTAACGCGGGATTAGGAGGTACGGCGGCGCATGGTAAATTGGCGCGCATATGAAAGAGGAAATCGCCATGGGCCACATCGATCCGACCAAAGAAGTGTTCGCGCAATTCAAGGCCAATGACCGACCCGGTCCGATCCATATGCTCAATCTGGTGCGCTTGCGGGAGCAGGCCGCCTATCCCGACGGCCGCAAGGCGAGCGGCGCGGAAGCCTATGCGGCCTATGGCAGGGAAAGCGGTTCGGTGTTCGAACGGCTCGGCGGGCGAATCGTCTGGCAGGGGCGGTTCGAATTGATGCTGATCGGTCCGGCGGAAGAGCGCTGGGACCATTGCTTCATCGCCGAATATCCAAGCGTGGCTGCTTTCGCCGAGATGATCCGCGATCCGATTTACCGGGAAGCGGTAAAACACCGCCAGGCCGCGGTGGAAGATTCGCGCCTGATCCGGCACGCGGCGCTGCCGGTCGGCAAAACGTTCGGCGAAATCCCAAAATAACAGCGGGCGGACTGGTGCGTCATCCCGCCTCACACCGCTGCAATGCAATATCAGATCAAACTACCGTCAGTTGCGTGCTGCCGGCATTTCTGATAGATATTCTGAGGTACGCACCTCATATTTCTTCTTCGATTGCTCAATGCTGACGAAGCATCCCATTCCGCGAATTTGTGGATGGTGGCGACGTTTCTTCAGCAGCCGTGACATGGGGCGTGTACGATAGTATGATAATATGATGAGTTGGCCGAATGAACGGTCAACCGCATAAAAGCTAAAGGGAGGGTGGTGTGATGCAGCGTCTCTTGCTTGCAGGTGTTTCCGTTGCGGTGATGATGGCGGTTGGAATTGGCGCGTCGCAGGCTGCCGACAAGAAGGCCCTGGCCTTCGTCGTCAACGGCGCGTCCGATTTCTGGAAGATCGCCGAAGCCGGTGTGAAAAAGGCCCAGGGCGAACTGCCCAATTACAGCCTCTCGTTAAAATATCCGGAGCAGGCCGCGGCGGCTGTCCAGCAGCGCGTGCTCGATGATCTGGTTGCCGCCGGCACCGCCGGAATCATGGTCAGCGCCGTCGACCCGAAGAATCAGACGCCGCATCTCGACAAGATCGCCGCGCAGGCGCTGCTTTTCACCACGGATAGCGACGCTCCGGCGTCGAAGCGCGTCGGCTACATCGGTTCGTCGAACACCGAGCTTGGCAAGGACGCCGGCAAGATGATGCTCAAGGCGTTGCCTGAAGGCGGCAAGTGCGTGGGCTTCGTCGGCCTGCTGGGAGCCGACAATGCGCGTGAACGCATCGAAGGCGTCAAGGAGACGATCAAGGGCTCGAAGATCCAGCTCGTCGACGTTCGCGGCGACGAAATCGACCAGACCCGCGCCAAGCGCAATGTCGAGGACGTGCTGGCCGCGACGCCGGACGTCGCCTGCCTCGTCGGCTTCTACTCCTACAACACGCCGCGCATTTATGAAGTGCTCAAGGAAGCCGGCAAGCTCGGCAAGATCAAGATCATCGGCTTCGACGAGGATCCGATCACGCTGGGCGGCGTCAAGGAGGGCAGCATCTCCGGTACCGTCGTGCAGCAGCCGTTCGAGTGGGGCTATCAGGGCATGAAGCTGATGGCGAAATATCTCGAAGGCGACAAGTCGGGTGTTCCGGCTGGCGGCATCATCATCGTTCCCGGCAAGGTCATCGACAAATCGAACGTCGATGACTTCATGGCCTCGATGAAGCAGATGCTCGGCAAGTAAGAAGGAAGGGTCAGCGCCGCTCGCGGTGCAGCCCCAGATGCCAGAACCGTTCCTCGAACTGGTCGACATCAGCAAGACCTATCCCGGCGTGGTCGCTCTCGACCACGTCGGCCTTGCTGTGGCGCCAGGCGAGGTGATCGGCCTGATCGGCGAGAACGGCGCCGGCAAATCGACGCTGATGCGTGTGCTCGGCGGCGTCGTCGAGCCGAGCGGCGGCGTCATCCGTGTCGATGGCGTCGAGCGGCGTTCGCTCACGGTGACGGACGCGCTCGCGGCAGGCATTGCCTTCGTCCATCAGGAACTCAATCTGTTCGACAATCTCGACGTCGCCGGCAACGTCTTCATCGGCCGCGAGCCGGTCTATGGCGGGCCGCTGAAGCTGATCGACCGCAAGCAGCTCCATGCCAAAGTTCGGCCGCTGCTCGAACGTCTCGCCGTCGATTTCGAACCCGATACGCCGCTCGCCGAATTGTCGCTGGCCCAGCGCCAGCTGGTCGAGATCATCAAGGCGCTGTCGCTCGATGCCCGCCTCGTCATCATGGACGAGCCGACCTCGAGCCTGACCCTGACCGAGACCGACCGCCTGATGCGGGTGATCGCGGGACTCAAGGCCGACGGTGTCAGCGTCATCTTCATCACGCATCGGCTCAACGAGGTGAAGGAATGCGCCGACCGCGCCGTGGTGCTGCGCGACGGGCGCATGGTCGGCGCGCTCACCCGCGCCGAACTGACGCCGGCGGCGATGATCCGGCTGATGATCGGGCGGGATCTCAAGTCGCTCTACATGCCGCCCGCAGCACCTCCCGGCGAGAGCGTGTTCGACATCGTCGACGCCGTTACCGCGACCTATCCGGACCGCGCCGTCAGCCTGTCGGTGCGCCGCGGCGAGATTCTCGGCCTTGCCGGCCTGGTCGGCTCCGGGCGCACCGAGCTGGCACGCGCCGTCTTCGGGGTCGATCCACTGCGTGGCGGCTCGATCAGGCTCGATGGCGAGCCGATCCGCGTGCCGACGCCGCGCGCAGCGATCGACCACGGCATCTATCTGATCCCCGAGGACCGCAAGAGTTCCGGTCTGCTGCTCGACGTTTCGATCGCCCAGAATATCTCGCTGCCGGATCTAGCGTCCTATCTGCGCTTCTGGCTGGTGGATACCGCGCGCGAGATCGAGAACGCCCGCCTTCAGCGCGAGCGCCTCAACATCAGGGCGCCCGATGTCGAGACCTCGGTCGGCGCGTTGTCGGGCGGCAACCAGCAGAAGGTCGTGCTCGCCAAATGGCTCTCGATGCGGCCCAGGGTTCTGATTTTCGACGAACCGACGCGCGGCGTCGACGTCGGGGCGAAACAGGAGATTTACGAGATGCTGCGCCGTCTCACCGACGCCGGCGTTGCGGTCCTGATGATATCGAGCGATATGGAAGAGGTCATCGGCGTGAGCGACCGGATCGCGGTCATGCACGAGGGCGCAATTTCAGGTTTCCTGGACCGCGGTCAGTTCAGCGAGCACAATGTGCTTCAGCTGGCTGTCGGCCATCAAATATAGGCGAGGGACCCTTGCACAAGAAAGACCTCAGCCTGCTCATCCTGATCCTCGTGGTCGGCACGATCGTCGCGCATCATCAATCCGCGCTTCCTGTACGTCGGCAATCTGTCCAATACGCTGAACCAGGTCGGGCTGTTCGGCATTTTCTCCATCGCCGAAGCCTTCGTCATCATCATCGCCGGGATCGAATTGTCGGTCGGTTCGGTGATTGCGCTATTGAGCGTGCTGTTCATCGACATGATCGTCAATCATGACGTCAACTGGGTCGTCGCGTTCGCCATGATCGTGGCCGGCGGCCTTGTGATTGGCGCCATGCATGGCCTGCTCGTCACCAAGATGAAGATCCAGGCGTTCGTGGTCACGCTCTGCGGGCTGCTGATCTACCGCGGCGCCGCGCGCTACTATACCGAGGACGCCACCGCAGGCTTTGGTTTCAGCGCCGGCTTCCCGACGCTGGAGTGGCTGACCGCGGGCCGCACCAATGTGCTGGGCTTTCCGCTCCCGCACAGCGTGATAGCGCTCATCATCGTCGCGATCGTAGCCTGGGTGGTGCTGCACCGTTCCGTGTTCGGCCGCTATCTCTATGCGGTCGGCAAGAACGAAGAGGCGGCGCGCTATTCCGGCATCCGCTCCGATCGCGTCATCATTGCCGCCTACATCATCTGTGGCGGGTTGACCGCGTTCGCGGCGATCCTGATCGCGATGTATACCCGCTCGATCTCGCCGGCCGTGCACGGCTCGTTCTACGAACTCTATGCGATCGCCGCGGCCGTGCTCGGGGGCTGCTCGCTGCGCGGCGGCGAGGGATCGATCATCGGCGTCGTGCTCGGTACCGTCCTGCTTCAGGTGCTGCAGAATCTCGTGAACCTGCTCGGCATCCCAAGTTCGCTCAACTTTGCGGTGATGGGGACGGTGATCTTGATCGGCGTGCTCGCAGACCAGTATTTCGTGCGGCGCCGTGCTCGCGCTGCGCCCGCCAGGGAGGCGCCGCAACCGGCCAGCGCCAAGCCATCGCCCGAGCGGGTGAGCGCGGAATAGCGCAGGCAATCAGGTGGCGCGCCGCGCGCCGTTACGTCCAGCCGCCATCCACGACGTATTGCTGGCCGGTGCAGGCGGATGCGTCCTCGGAAGCCAGAAACAGCGTGAACCGAGCGATCTCGTCCGGGTACAGCTTACGTTTCAGGCACCGGCAAAAAAACGGCGGCCCGCAGGCCGCCGTTCGTCGATTGGAGATGGAAGAAGGACTAGCCGGCCGGGCCGGCGTCCTCAAGGATCGGGCCGAACAATTCCCAACGCTCGCCGTTGAACTTCATCATCTGCAACTGCTTGTTGACGCGGTAGTCGTCCGGCGTCGTGTTGTCGACGATGCCCGGCAGCGCCAGGTCGAGCTGCACGTTCTTCAGGCTGGTCGCCACCTTCATGACGTTCTCGCGGGTGAGGTCGTCGCCGCACTTCTTCGAGCACGTGGATCATCAGCTGCGAGGTCGAGTAGCCATAGGAGTTGAAGCTCGAATCCTTGTCGCCGTCGGGATAGTACTTCGCCATGAATTCGAAATACTTCTTCATGCCGGCGTCGTCCTTCCAGGTCGGATCGAGCGGATCCTTGCCGTAGTTGACGCTGATCACGCCCTTGGAGGCTTCAAGGCCAGCGGGCTTCATCACGGCGCCGACCGAGGTGGCGTTGATGTCGAGGATGTGCACCGGATGCCAGCCGAGTTCGGCGATCTTCTTGATCGCCTGCGCCGCCTGTTTCGGGGTCGTCGCCGAGTAGAACAGGTCCGCGCCGGCGTCCTTGATCTTGAGGATCTGCGAATCGATGGTCGGGTCGGAGACTTCGTAGGAGGCTTCCGCCACGATCATCTTGGCGGCCTTGTCGCCGAGACCGGCCTTGATGCCGTTCAGATAGTCTTTGCCGAGGTCGTCGTTCTGGTAGAGGATTCCGATCTTGGCGTTCGGATATTCCTTGATGATGTACTGTGCCGTAGATGCGGCCCTCGACGAAGTAGTTGGGGTTGAAGCCCATCGTCCACGGGAAATTCTTCGGGTCGGTGAACTTCGACGCGCCGGTGGCGGCGAACAGCTGCGGCACCTTCTTCGAATTGAGGTACTTCTGCACGGCGGCGTTCGACGGCGTGCCGAGCAGCTGGAACATGAGCAGCACTTCGTCGCTCTCGACCAGCTTGCGCACCTGCTCGACCGCTTTCGGCGGCGAATAGGCGTCGTCATACTGGATCAGGTTGATCTTGCGGCCGTTCACGCCGCCCTGATCGTTGATCATCTTCATATAGGCCGCCTGCGTCTTGCCGATGGTGGCATAGGACGGAAGCAGGTCCCGAAAATGGATTGGTCTGGCCGAGCTTGATCTCGGTATCGGTCGCGCCGGTATCGTATTTTTTCTGCGCGTAGGCCGATGATGCCGACAGCGCGATCGCGAGCGCCGTGCCGGTGACGAGATGGAAAATACCATGCCTCATAGTGCTGATTTCCTCATGCGTTATGATTGAGCCGACGATCTTGTCCCGGGCCATGTTCGGCCTCGGGCACGCCGTCGCTTGCCGCGATTGTGGCGGAATGAATGCTGCATTGCAAGGCGCGCCCGCGAAATGCCGCAGTCCCGTCTGAGTTCCAGAAAGATCAAACGGCAGGCAGCGCGTGTGGCCTGCCTAAAAAGAATCCATTATCTTGCCCCAGGCTTCCAGGCGATGGAGCCGGCAAAGGATACCGAACGCAGAGTCGGCAGCGGATCTACGATTTATGCCAGCCAAAGCAGGATCAAAGCGAGCGCGGCGGGCGCCGCCTGCACGTACAGGATTCGCCGGCTGACGGTCGCGGCGCCATAGACACCGGCCACGATCACGCAGAGCAGAAAGAACGCCTTGATCTGGAATGCGAAGCCCGGATTGCCGTGGATCAGACCCCAGACCAGCCCCGCGGCGAGGAAGCCGTTATACAGTCCCTGATTGGCGGCGAGCACCGCCGACTCCGTTGCCTTCTCGATCGTGTTGCGGAAGGTCTTCAGCCCCAGCGGCTTGGTCCAGAGAAACATCTCCAGCACCAGAAAATAGACATGCAGCGCGGCGACCACCGCAACCAGGCAATTGGCGATCAGGATCATGTGGCGGCCCCCCAAAACCGACATCGGAATTCGGGTGGACGCTAGCATGCCCAAATTGAAAAGTGGCGGGCCCGTCGATACTTTTGCAGAAATGATCGATCGTTCATGAGCGCCATGCCTACGCAAGCTTTCAACCTCGATCGGCTAGCGACGCCGATCGGAACGGCGTTGCTGATCACGGATGATGACGGCGTGCTGCGCGCGCTGGATTGGGAAGAGCACGCGCCGCGGATGCGGGAGTTGCTGCGGCTGCAATATGGTTCGGTGGCGTTGAAGGACGCGCGCGCTCCCCGCGATCTCAAGACGGCGCTATCAGGTTATTTCAAAGGCGACCTCGACCGCCTCGAGACGATCAAATGGCAGGTTGCGGGCACGCCGTTCCAGCGCAAGGTCTGGACCGCGCTGCCCAACATTCCAGCCGGCACCACCATGAGCTACGGCGCGCTGGCGGCGAAGCTGAACGCGCCGAAGGCCATGCGCGCGGTCGGTCACGCCAACGGCTCCAATCCGATCAGCGTCGTCGTGCCCTGTCACCGCCTGATCGGCGCCAACGGCACGCTGGTCAAATATGGCGGCGGGCTGGAGCGGAAGCGGTGGCTGCTGAGGCATGAGGGCGTGGAGATTTAGGCATGCGTCGCGATTCCCGTCATTGCGAGGCGTAGCGAAGCACGATCCGGAATCTATCTCCGATGCCGAGCCATGGATTCGGGCTTCGCTGCGCGCTCCGCAATGACGGCAATACTCTACGCCGCCGGCTTGGCGACATCGTCTTCGCTGGCGAGCAGATGGATCAGCGCGCTCTTGATCGCGGCCTGCCGGGTCGGGGCGTTGATCTGCGCGCCGAGCAAATCGGTGACGTAGAACACGTCGCGAGCGCGCTCGCCGAAGGTCGCGACATGGGCGGAGGCGATGTTGAGGTTCAATTTCGAGATCGCCGTCGTCAACTGGTACAACAGGCCGGGACGGTCGAGGCCTGAAACCTCGATCACGGTGTAGCGATCCGACCATTGGTTGTTGATGGTGACTTCCGGCTCGACCACGAAGGGGCGCGCCTTGCCGCGGCTGGCCGCCTTGCGCGCCACCACTTCCGGCAGCCGCAGGCGGCCTTCGAGCACCTGCTCGATCATCTCGCCAATTCTGGTGGCGCGCCGTCCCTCGTCCTCGTCGCGGTCGTATTCCCTTGAGATGGCGATGGTGTCGAGCGCGCGGCCGTCGGTGGTGGTGTAGATCTGGGCGTCGACGATGTTGGCGCCGGCGGAGGCGCAGGCGCCGGCGATGATCGACAACAGCCAGGGATGGTCGGTTGCCAGTATAGTCAGTTCGGTGACGCCGCGCGCCTCGTCGAAGCCGACATTGATCGCGAGCTTGTGGCCGGCCTGTTCGCTGGCGCGCAGGAAACGCGCGTGGCGGATCTTGCGCGGCAGTTCGACCTTGAGCCAGTACGCCGGATAATGCCGCGCGATATAGGCGTTGAGTTCGGTTTCCGGCCATTCGGTGAAGGCGGCGCGGAATTCGGATTGCGCCACTGCGATGCGCTGGGCGCGGTTCACTTCCGAGAAGCCGCCGGTCAGCACCGGCTCGGTTTCGTAATACAGCGTGCGCATCAGCTGCGCCTTCCAGCCGTTCCATACGCCGGGGCCGACGCCGCGGATGTCGGCGGTGGTCAGGATCGTCAGCAGCTTCATCTGCTCGACCGACTGCACCACGGCAGCGAAATTCTCGATCGTCTTGCGGTCGGACAGGTCGCGCGACTGCGCCACCGTCGACATGGTCAGATGCTCTTCGATCAGCCACGCCACCGTCTCGGTGTCGGCGGCGGAAAAGCCGAGCCGCGGGCACAGCCGCCGCGCCACCTTGGCGCCCGCGATCGAATGATCCTCGGGCCGGCCCTTGGCGATGTCGTGCAACAGCGTGGTGATATAGATCACCGCGCGGTGCTCGGGACGAATTTTGCGCATCAGATCGCTGGCGACGGTAAATTCCTCGATGCCGCCGCGCTCGATGTCCTGCAGGTAGCCGACGCAGCGGAGCAGATGCTCGTCCACCGTGTAGTGGTGATACATGTTGAACTGCATCATCGACACGATCTTGCCGAAGGCGCGGATGAAGTGGCCGAGCACGCCGGTCTCGTTCATCCGCCGCAGCACGGTCTCGGCGTTGTCGGAGGTCAGGATCTCCATGAACAGCCGGTTGGCTTCCGGATTTTCTCGGAGCGGCGTGTTGATCAGCTTCAGCGAGCGCGTCACCGTGCGCATCGCGTCGGGATGGAAGGCGAGGTTGTTCTTCTGCGCCAGGCGAAAGATCCGGATCAGATTGACCGGGTCGTGCTTGAAGATGTCGGGTGCGGCGAGGTTGATGCGGTTGTTGTCGATGATGAAGTCGTCGCTGTCAGGCACCCGCCGCCGCTTGGTGCCCGGCCGGAACCGCGCCACCACGCGGCTCAGCACCGGCGCGGGCTTGGCCTGCTCGTCTTCCAGCTTGGCGCACAGGATCGCGGTGAGGTCGCCGACGTCCTTGGCGACCAGGAAGTAGTGCTTCATGAAGCGTTCGACATCCTGCATGCCGGGATGCGAGGTATAGCCGAGGCGGACCGCGATCTCGCGCTGCATGTCGAACGACAGCCGCTCTTCGGCGCGGCCGGAGACGAAATGCAGATTGCAGCGCACCGACCACAGGAAGTCGGCGCAGCGGCGGAAGGTGCGGTATTCCTGCGCGTCGAACACGCCGCGTTCGACCAGCTCGTCGGTCTCGCGCACGCGATAGACATATTTCGCGATCCAGAACAGCGTGTGCAGGTCGCGCAACCCGCCCTTGCCGTCCTTGACGTTGGGTTCGACCAGATAGCGCGACTGCCCGCCGCGGCGATGGCGCTCCTCGCGCTCGGCGAGCTTGGCGGTGACGAATTCGGCCGCGGTGCCGTTGACGACGTCCTTGTCGAAGCGCGCGACCAGTTCGTCATAGAGCGGCTGGTCGCCGGTCAGGAAGCGCGTCTCGAGGATCGCGGTGCGGATCGTCATGTCGCCGCGCGCCTGCCGGATCGATTCATCGACCGAGCGCGTGGCGTGGCCGACCTTCAGCCCCATGTCCCACAGGCAATAGAGAATGGCTTCGGCGACCTGCTCGCCCCAGGCGGTCTGCTTGTAGGGCAGGATGAACAACAGATCGATGTCGGATTCCGGCGCCATCAGGCCGCGGCCGTAGCCGCCGGTGGCGACCACAGCCATGCGCTCGGCGCCGGAGGGGATATGCGAGCGATAGAGATGCCGCGTCGCCGCCGAATAGAGGATGCGGATGATTTCGTCCTGCACGAAACACAGCCGCTCGGCGCAGCGGCGGCCGTGACGGTCTTTCAGCAGCACGGCCTGCGCGGTCGTGCGCGCCGCGATCATTTCGGCCTTCAGCAATTGCGCCATCGCCGGGCGAAACACGTCCTCGCGGCCGGCATGTTTTTCGGCCAGCGCGTCGATCGCGGCGGTGATCCGCGCGGTATCGAAACGCTCATCCGCTTGCGGGCGGTCCTCGGTCACGACGCTGTCCATGGTCTATCCCGATATCGGACGGCGCAGACGCTGTCACGGATCATTGTAAGGCAACGATAGTTCTATGCTGGATTCGTAGCCTTTGGGCAAAATTGTTCTCGCGGCCGTGTCTTCGGTGTACGTATTTTCTCGTTGACCTTGCCGCCTAACTAATTGAAATAAATAGCAGTTTTTCAAGGTATTCAAGACATGGGGAGGCGGACGATGCCAAGGATTTCACGGCGCGCTTTTGCGGCGCTCATCGCGGTCTCGACCCTGCTGCCCGGTTCGGCCTACGCCGCCGACGCGCTCAAGGAAATCCGCATCGACTGGGCGACCTACAATCCGGTGTCGATGATCCTCAAGCAGAAGGGCCTTTTGGAAAAGGAATTCGCCAAGGACGGCATCAGCGTGGTCTGGGTGCAGTCGGCCGGTTCCAACAAGGCGCTCGAATTCCTCAACGCCGGCTCGATCGATTTCGGCTCGACCGCGGGCTCGGCGGCGCTGGTCGCCAAGATCAACGGCAACCCGATCAAGTCGATCTATGTCTATTCGCGCCCCGAATGGACCGCGCTGGTCACGGCCAAGGATTCCAAGATCGCAAACGTCGCCGATCTCAAGGGCAAGCGCGTCGCGGTGACGCGCGGCACCGATCCGCACATCTTCCTGGTGCGCGCGCTGCTCGGCGCCGGCCTCACCGAAAAGGACATCACGCCGGTGCTGCTGCAGCACGCCGACGGCAAGACCGCGCTTGATCCGCGGCGACGTCGACGCCTGGGCCGGCCTCGATCCGATGATGGCGCAGGCCGAAGTCGAGGAGGGCGCAAAACTGTTCTACCGCAAGGCGGACGCCAACACCTGGGGCATCCTCAATGTGCGCGAGCAGTTCTTGAAGGATTATCCGGACGCGGTCCGCCGCGTGCTCGCGGTGTACGAAGAGGCGCGCAAATATTCGCTGGCCAATTACGACGAGCTGAAGAAGACCTTCATCGGCGTCACCAAGCTGCCGGACACCGTCGTCGACAAGCAGCTCAAGGAGCGCACCGAACTGACCCATAGCCGCATCGGCGCGCCGCAGCGCGACTCCATCCTCGCCGCCGGCCTCGCGCTGCAGCAGGCCGGCGTCATCGACGCCAAGGTCGACGTCAAGGCGACGCTGGATGCGCTGATCGACGACCAGGTCCCGCTGCCGACGAATTGACGACGCTGTCGTCCCGGCCTTGCGCCGGGACCCATACGCCGCGGCGAGGCGTTGTTGGAAACGGAAGACAACGACCAGCGTGCAAAACAATGACCGCTGGTGGTTATGGGTCCCGGCGTTCGCCGGGACGACGTAGAGGATTGGGACACTCGTCCCATCCGCTACCTTGCAATCCCCCGAAAGACGCGTTCTTGCTATGGCCATGACCGTCGAACTGCCAGCGCTGGAGCGGACCGACGCGACGCCGAACGCGTCGCCGTCGCGGCTGCGCCGCTATGCACGGCCGGCGCTGGGGCTGTTGCTGCCGGTCGGGCTGGCGCTCGGCTGGGAGATCGTGGTCGCGCTCGGCTGGTCCAACGGCCGACTGGTGCCGCCGCCGACCAAAGTCTTCGCCACCATCGTCGAGCTGGCCCACAGCGGCGAGCTGTCGCGTCACATCATCGCGACGCTGAGCCGCGTCGCGTCCGGCTTCGGCCTTGGCGTGGTCGCCGGCACCTTGCTCGGCGCCATCTCCGGCTATTGGGGCCTGGCGCGGCGGCTGCTCGATCCGACCGTGCAGGCGCTGCGCGCGATTCCGTCGATCGCCTGGGTGCCGCTGTTCATCCTCTGGCTCGGCATTTTCGAGACCTCGAAGGTCGCGCTGATCGCGGTCGGCGTGTTCTTCCCGGTCTATCTCGGCGTGATGGGCGCGATCCTCTCGGTCGATCGCAAGATCGTCGAGGTCGGCCGCATCTTTCGCCTCGTCGGCCCGGCGATGATCCGCCGCATCCTGTTGCCCGCGGTGCTGCCGGCCTATGTCGTGGCGCTGCGCGTCGGCCTTGGGCTCGGCTGGATGTTCGTGGTCGCCGCCGAATTCATGGGCGCCTCCGAAGGCCTCGGCTATCTCCTGATCGACGGCCAGCAGCTCGGCAAGCCGGCGCAGATCCTCGCCGCGATCGTGATCTTCGCCATCCTCGGCAAGACCACCGACTGGCTGATCGAGATCGCGACCGCGCCGCTTGCTGCGCTGGCAGGACGCGTTCGGCGGCAGAGGTGGAGCGGCCTGATGCTCGCGCTGGATCGCGTCGGCAAGACCTATCCCAACGGCGTTCATGCGCTGGAGCGCTTTTCCGCCGAGATCAGGCGCGGCGAGATCGTCGCCATCATCGGCGGCTCCGGCTGCGGCAAGTCGACGTTGCTGCGCGCCATCGCCGGCCTCGACCGCGCCACCTCGGGCACGGTGACGCTCGACGAGATCGCGATCACGGCGCCGCATGCGAAAATCGGCATCATCTTCCAGGAGCCGCGGCTGCTGCCGTGGCTCAGCGTCGCCGACAATATCGGCTTTGGCCTCTCCGATCTGCCCGCCGAGCGCGCCGCGAGAAGGTCGCGCGCGCACTCGACCCGGGTCGGCCTCGCCGACAAGGCCAGTGCCTGGCCGCGCGAACTCTCCGGCGGGCAGGCGCAGCGCGTCGCGATTGCGCGTGCGCTGGTGCCGCAGCCGGAAGTGCTGCTGCTGGACGAGCCGTTCTCCGCGCTCGACGCCTTCACCCGGCGCGACCTGCAGGACCATCTGCTCGACCTCTGGGCCGACACACGGCCGACGCTGATCCTGGTGACGCATGACGTCGACGAGGCCGTGGTGCTGGCGGATCGCGTGCTTGTGATGCGGCCGCGGCCGGGCCGGCTGTTCGAGGAGATCAAGATCAATCTGGCGCGGCCGCGCGACCGCAATTCGCCGCTGTTCGACAATTTCAAGCGCCGCGTGCTGACCTCGCTCGACCGTTCGCTCGACCGCAACGTGCCCGATGCCGACCCCAAATCGACCGCGGGCGAGGCGATGTGGTGGTGACATCGGCGCGATAAGTCATTACATCCGGCCATAAGAACAAATGGGAGAACAAAATGGACGCCGCCGAACTCCGCGCCATGCAGGCCCCGATCAAGGAACGCTACAAGACCGATCCCACCGCCGCCGTCATCACGCTGAAGGCCAAGGGCTCGATCGACAGCGAAGGCATCGCCTGCAAGGTCGAGACCGGCCGCGCGCTGGCGATGGCCGGCCTGCATCCCGGCCACCGGCGGCTCCGGGCTCGAGCTGTGCTCCGGCGACATGCTGCTGGAAGCGCTGGTCGCCTGCGCCGGCGTGACCTTGAAATCGGTCGCGACCGCGGTCGAGATGCCGCTCAAGACCGGCGACGTGATCGCCGAGGGCGATCTCGATTTCCGCGGCACGCTCGGCGTCGACAAGGAAGCCCCGGTCGGCTTCGCCGAAATCCGCCTGCGCTTCGAGGTCGACACCGACGCGCCGCAGGACAAGCTCGATCTGCTGCTGAAACTCACCGAGCGCTATTGCGTGGTCTATCAGACCATCAAGAACGGCCCGAAGGTTTCGGTGTCGATGAAGCGGGTGTGAGACTTGCTGTCGTCCCGGCGAACGCCGGGACCCATACGCCGCGGCCTCTCGTCTCGAAGCACCACCGTTCGACGACTTTCGCGCCACACGAACATTTGTGGCTATGGGTCCCGGCCTTCGCCGGGACGACAAGATAATGTCCCCCGAACCCGCCTTCCTCCTGATGCTCGCCCTGCGCATGGCGATCACGGCGGCGTTCGTGGTGACGGCGTCCGTGATCACCGAGCGCTCCGGCCCGGTGATCGGCGCGCTGGTCGCGACGTTGCCGATTTCGGCGGGGCCGTCTTACGTCTTCCTCGCGCTCGACCATGATGCGGCCTTCATCGCCGAGGGCGCGCTGGCGAGCCTGCCGATCAACGCCGCGACGATCTTTCTGGGGCTGACCTATGTCGTGCTGGCGCAGCGCCACAGCGCGTTGCGTCAGCGCGGCGGCCGCGGTCGCGGTGTGGATCGTGCTCGCCTCCATCATCCGCAGCGTTTCACTGGACGCTGATCGGCGGCCTGATCGTCAACGCCATCGCCTTTGCGATCTGCGTGCCGCTGCTGCGCGCGCTACCGCCACGTGAAAATGCCGCTGATCACGCGGCGCTGGTACGACATTCCGTTGCGCGCCGTCGCTGGTCGCCACGCTGGTCGCGACCGTGGTCACGACGTCGGGCTGGGTCGGCCCCAAGATCTCCGGCATCATCGCGCTGTTTCCGATCGTGTTCACCAGCATGATGCTGATCCTGCATCCGCGCATCGGCGGCCCGCCGACCGCGGCCGTGATCGCCAACAGCGCCTGGGGCCTGATGGGCTTTGGCCTTGCGATTGCCGTGCGTGCATGTCGCGGCGCTGCAATTCGGCTCGGCGATCGGGCTGAGCCTCGGCGCTCGCCACCTGCATCGGCTGGAACCTGGCGCTGTGGTGGAACGGGCGGCGCAAGGCGGCGCAGTGACTGCCACCGTCATCGTGACTAACGCGCTGCGTACACAATATTGATAGTTACCGCTGCCGGCAGACCCGCTAGATTGACGGCAGAGCAAGATCGGGGCGCGCGGTGGAGGGATTGTACAAGGTCGAATACGACATCAGCGACGGCTCCGGCCGCAGCGTGCTGTACGCCCATGCCGGGAAAATGCTTGGCGGCAACACGGCATTCGCCCATTTCGGCACCTACGAGAATGTGGACGGCGAAATCGTCGCCAGGCTCAGGACGCAGCGCCACAGCCCGTCGCCGCAGCACAGGTCGCTGGTCAGTTCCGACGCCGTCACCATCAACATCCGCGGCAGGCCGCAGGGCAAGCTCTATCGCTTCGAGGGGGAGGTGGTCGAGGACGCCGGTCGGTGTTTCGCGCGGTGATGACGCCGCTCGGCGACGACGACATTCCGCCGCCGGGTGCGGTCGGCGACGGCGGCATCGTCAGCGGACTCTACTCGATCGACATCCGGATGCTGGACGGCATTGCCGGCGGCCATACCGGCGTGATGCTGCTGCGGACGGCCGCATTCTCGGCGGCGACGCCTTCTTCTATTATCTCGGCGCCTACTCTTCGGCGAACGGCCGCTGGAAGGGCGAGTTCGTCAATCAGGAACACACGCCGGCGAAGAGCGAGCATCCGTTGTTCGGCGGCTATGAGGTGGGCATCGGCTTCTCCGGCCGCTGCGATGCCAAGGGCGCCGAAATGGAAGCAACCGCGCTGGCCGGCAAGCGCAGCATCCGCTTCGCCGCCACCTGAAGCTGATCGAGCCGTTCGGCCGGACTAGTGGACCTGGTAGCCGTGCCGGATGTGCAGCGGCGAATCCGGAGCGCTGCATCCTTGCGCTCGCGCTCCTCCGGATGAGTTCGCTCTTCGGCAGTTTCGCCTTCAGCGCATAGAGCGCCTCCAGCGCCTCGCGCGGCGACATCTCGTCGGGATGCAGCGCCTTCACCGCTTCCATCAACTGCTCGGCCTCGCTCGGCGGCGCCGGCTCGGCGCGCGGCGCGCGAGGGCACCGCGAACAGCGGCAGATCGTCGACCAGCGCGCGCGCGGTCTGGCCGCGGTCCTGCGCCTCGAGTTTTGCCAGCACCGATTTGGCGCGCGCGATCACGGCGGGCGGCAGGCCGGCGAGTTTCGCGACCTGGATGCCGTAGGAGCGGTCGGCCGAGCCCGGCAGCACCTCGTGCAGGAACACGACGTCGCCCTGCCATTCCTTGACGCGCACGGTGGCGTTGAACATCCGCGGCAGTTTTGCCGAGAGCGCGGTCAGCTCGTGATAATGCGTCGCGAACAGCGTGCGGCAGCGGTTGCTCTCATGCAGATGCTCGATCGCGGCCCAGGCGATCGAGAGGCCGTCGAAGGTCGCGGTGCCGCGGCCGATCTCGTCGAGGATCACCAGCGAGCGCTCGCTGGCCTGATTGAGGATCACGGCGGTCTCGACCATCTCCACCATGAAGGTGGAGCGGCCGCGCGCCAGATCGTCGGCCGCGCCGACGCGCGAGAACAGCCGATCGACGACGCCGATCCGGGCGCGCGACGCCGGCACGAAGCAGCCGATCTGCGCCAGCAGCGCGATCAGCGCGTTCTGGCGCAGGAAGGTCGATTTGCCGGCCATGTTCGGACCGGTGATCAGCCAGATCTGGCCGGAGTTTTGCGCCGGCCCCGGCGAGAGGTCGCAGGCATTGGCGATGAACGGCTGGCCGTCGCGCTTCAGCGCCGCTTCGACCACGGGATGGCGGCCGCCTTCGACGGCAAAGCCGAGCGAGCCGTCGACCTCGGGCCGCACATAATTGTCGTCGACCGCGAGCTTCGCCAGCGCGGTCGCGACATCGAGCAGCGCAAAGGCATGCGCGGCGGCGCGCAGATCGTCGCTGGCGGCGAGCGCCATGGCGGAGAGCCGCTCGAAGATTTCCAGCTCCAGCCCGAGCGCGCGGTCGCCGGCATTGGCGATCTTGGCTTCGATCTCGCCGAGTTCCGAGGTGGTGAAGCGGACCTGGCCCGCCAGCGTCTGGCGATGGATGAAGGTCGCGTTCAGCGGCGGCGACATCAGTTTGTCGCCGTGCTGCGCGGTGACCTCGACGAAATAGCCGAGCACATTGTTGTGCCGGATCTTGAGGCCCTTGATGCCGGTGTCGTCGGCGTAGCGCGCCTGCATCGCGGCGACCACGAGGCGCGAGGCGTCGCGCAGGTTGCGGGTCTCGTCGAGCGCGGGCTCATAGCCTTCGCGGACGAAGCCGCCGTCGCGCTTGATCAGCGGCAGTTGTTCGGCCAGCGCGCGGTCGAATTCGCGCGCGAGATCGCGCGAGGGACGGCGCAGCGCATCCATCACGGCCGCGATTTCCGCCGGCGGTGTTTCCGAGCTGTGCCAGCCGCGCCAGCGCCTGATCGGCGGCGAGGATGCCGTCGCGCAGCCCCGCAAGATCGCGCGGGCCGCCGCGGCCGACCGACAGCCGCGCCAGCGCGCGCGACATGTCGGGCGCGGCGCGCAGGGTGGTGCGGATATCGTCGCGCGCCGCGCTGTCGGCGACGAAGGTGGCGACGGCATCGAGCCGCCGCGCGATCGCGGCGCTGTCGGTGAGCGGCGCGGCAAGCCGCTGCGCCAGCAGCCGCGATCCGGCTGATGTCACCGTGCAGTCGATGGCGTCGAGCAGCGAGCCGCGCCGTTCGCCGGCCAGCGTGCGCGTCAGTTCGAGATTGGCGCGGGTGGCCGGATCGATCGCCATGGTGGTGCCGGCGGCCTCGCGCGACGGCGGCGACAGCGGCGGGCGCTTTCCGACCTGGGTGCGGTCGATATAGGTGACGGCGGCGGCTGCCGCGGTCGCTTCCAGCCGCGACATCGCGGACAGGCCATCCATGGTGGCGACCGCGAAATAATCGCACAGCCGCCGTTCGGCGGTGGCGCCGTCGAAGACGTCGCGGGTCAGCGGCGTCACCGCCGGCAGTTCGCGCAGCAAGGGACCGAGATCGGGGTCGCCATAGAGCGCGTCGGTGACGATGACTTCGTTCGGATTGATGCGCGCCAGCGTCGCCGCGAGTTCGGCGGTCGCGCATTCCGTGACCATGAATTCGGAGGTCGAGATATCGATCCAGGCCAGCCCAATGCGATCGCCGCCGCCGGAGCCGCGGGCGCGCGCGATCGCCAGCAGGTAATTGTTGGTGCGGGCATCGAGCAGCGTGTCTTCGGTCAGCGTGCCCGGCGTGACCAGCCGCACCACGTCGCGGCGCACCACGCTCTTGTTGCCGCGCGCGCGTGCGGCCGCCGGATTCTCGGTCTGCTCGCAGACCGCGACCCTGTGGCCGGCATTGATCAGCCGGTGCAGATAATCCTCGGAGCGCTCCACCGGCACGCCGCACATCGGGATATCCAGGCCCTGATGCTTGCCGCGCTTGGTCAGCACGATGCCGAGCGTTTTCGAGGCGATCTCGGCGTCCTCGAAGAACAGCTCGTAGAAATCGCCCATCCGGTAGAACAGCAGCAGGCCGGGATGGCCGGCCTTGATCTCGAGGTATTGTTCCATCATCGGCGTGACGCGCGAGACGTCGGCGGCCGGTGTTGCCTCTGGGGGCGGGGGTGCGGGAATGGATTGCTGGATCGTCATTGCGGCGGAAACTACAGAATTTCGGCGTGCGGTCCTATCGCTTTGCCCGCGCCATCCGGGTTTTCCACCCCTGTCAGCCGGTATCCCGGCATTGGAAGCATGACGGCCCTCGCGCCAAAGCACGGCTCGCGACCATGACTGTCAATTGACCTGCCGCGGCGGCGCTCCTAAAACTCGCCATCAATTCAAGGGGTCCATGGGCCCAAACGCGGCATTCAGGGAGAAATTCGATGCGTGATGTCTTTATTTGCGATGCCGTGCGGACCCCGATCGGCCGTTTTGGCGGTTCGCTCGCCAAAGTGCGCGCCGACGATCTGGCCGCTGTTCCCGATCAAGGCGCTGATGGCGAAGCATCCCAGTCTCGACTGGTCGCAGGTGGATGAAGTGTTTTTCGGCTGCGCCAACCAGGCCGGCGAGGACAACCGCAACGTCGCGCGCATGGCGCTGCTGTTGGCAGGCATGCCGGAATCGGTTCCCGGCCAGACGCTGAACCGCCTCTGCGCTTCCGGCCTCGACGCGGTCGGCGCCGCAGGCCGCGCGATCCGCGCCGGCGAGATCGATTTCGCCATTGCCGGCGGCGTCGAATCGATGACGCGGGCGCCGTTCGTGATGGGCAAGGCGCCGGAAGCCTTTGCGCGCTCGGCCGAGATCTACGACACCACCATCGGCTGGCGCTTCATCAATCCCTGATGAAGGCGCAATACGGCGTCGATGCGATGCCGGAGACCGGCGAGAACGTCGCCGAGGAATTCCAGGTGTCGCGCGCCGACCAGGACGCGATGGCGATCCGCTCGCAGCAGCGCGCGGGTGCTGCGATCGCATCCGGCTATTTCGCCGAAGAAATCACGCCCGTCTCGGTGCCCGGCGGCAAGGCCGGCCCCATCACGGTCGACAAGGACGAGCATCCGCGTCCGGAAACCACGCTGGAAGGCCTGACCAAGCTGAAGCCGATCGTGCGCAATCCCGGCACGGTGACCGCGGGCAATGCGTCGGGCGTCAATGACGGCGCCGCCGCGATGATCCTGGCTTCCGAAGCCGCCGTGAAGAAGCACGGCCTGACGCCGCGGGCGCGCATCCTCGGGCTGGCGTCGGGCGCGGTGCCGCCGCGCATCATGGGCATCGGCCCGGTGCCGGCGACCAAGAAGCTGATGGAACGGCTCGGCATCAAGATCAGCGATTTCGATTTGATCGAGCTCAACGAAGCCTTCGCCTCGCAGGGCATCGCCTGCCTCCGGCAACTCGGCGTCAAGGACGATGCCGATTTCGTCAACCCGCATGGCGGCGCGATCGCGCTCGGCCATCCCCTCGGCATGAGCGGCGCGCGGCTGGCGCTGACGGCGGTGCACGGCATGGAAAAGCGCGGCGGCAAGCTCGCGCTCGCCACCATGTGCGTCGGCGTCGGCCAGGGCGTCGCGATGGCGATCGAGAAACTGAACTAAAAGACTGGTCCGGAGCGGCTCAAAAGCGCTTTTCCGGATTAGTTATATAATATAATGATCTGCGTGGCGGCAGGGCGCACCGGCTGAGCCAGGAGGAATTCGTCATGACACTCGTCTATCCGCTGCAAAGCCTGGATGCGCATCCGCCGCGGCTGTCGCCGGGCTACAAGAGCACGGTGAAGCGCTCGCCCACAAAACCGCTGATCCCGATGCGGCACACGCTCTCGGAATTGACCGGACCGGTTTACGGCCACGAAACCGTGCGCGAGAACGACAATGATCTCACGCTCCAGCACAAGGGCGAGCCGCTCGGCGAACGCATCATCGTGCACGGCCATGTGCTCGACGAGGACGGCCGCGGCGTGCCGAACACGCTGGTCGAACTGTGGCAGGCCAATGCCTGCGGCCGCTACATCCACGTCGTCGATCAGCACCCGGCGCCGCTCGATCCGAATTTTACCGGAGCCGGCCGCACCCAGTCGGATGCCGAGGGTTACTACCGCTTCGTCACCATCAAGCCCGGCGCCTATCCCTGGGGCAACCACCACAACGCCTGGCGTCCGGCCCACATCCACTTCTCGGTGTTCGGGCATTCCTTCGTCTCGCGGCTGGTGACGCAGATGTATTTCCCCGGCGATCCGCTGTTCCCGTTCGATCCGATCTTCAATTCGGTGACGGATGAGAAAGCGCGTAACCGGATGGTGTCCGATTTCGATCTGGAAAACACCAGGCCGGATTGGGCGCTGTGCTATCGCTTCAACATTGTGCTGCGCGGGCGCAACGCCACGCCGATGGAGACCAAGTAAGTGCCAGCAAAGCCGCAAGGGGTTACCCCGTCGCAGACCGTCGGTCCGTATTTCGCCTATGGCCTGACCTCGAAGGGCCAGTATGAATGGAACGACGCTTTCAGCAATAATCTGGTGACGGCCGATACGTCGGGCGAGCGCGTTCGCGTCGAGGGCCGGGTGTTCGACGGCGACGGCAAGGTGGTGCCGGACTGCATGCTGGAGATCTGGCAGGCGGACGCGCAGGGCCGCTTTGCCGATCCGCAGGATATGCGGGCACAACCCAATTCCTCGTTTCGGGGTTTCGGCCGTTGCGGCACCGACAAGGACGGCGGTTACGCCTTCGACACCATCAAGCCGGGCAGCGTGCCCGATCCCGACGGCAAGCCGCAGGCGCCGCACCTCGTGCTCGCGGTGTTCGCGCGTGGCATGCTGTTGCAGAATTATTCGCGGATCTATTTCGGCGGTGAGCCCGCAAATGCTGACGACCCGGTGCTGGCGCTGGTACCGATCGATCGCCGCGCCACGCTGATCGCCCAGCAGGCGAATTGCAATGGCAACGCGGTCTATCGTCTCGACATCCATCTCCAGGGCGACAACGAGATGGTGTTCTTCGACGTCTGAGAGATGAGGCGTCACCGGAAGTGCGCGCGCTTGCGGGGAGGCTGGGGTGGGCTCAGCAGAGGTTGAGCTCCACTCGGTGCGTCGCAAGCGGGAGAGGGAGCTGGGAGTTCACTGATCAGCAGGACTGTCACGGTGGCGCGCCGCCGTGATGGAGCGGACGTCCGATCCGCGGCTGCGCGAGATCATGCTGTCGCTGGTCAAGCATTTGCACGGCTTCGTTCGCGACGTTCGCTTGACCGAAGCCGAATTCCGCGAAGCCTGCGCCATTGTGGCCGAGCTCGGCCAGCAGTCGAACGACAGCCACAACGAGGTCGTGCTGATGGCGGGCTCGCTCGGCGTCTCGCCGCTGGTGTGCCTGCTCAACAATGGCGATGAGGGCAACACCGAGACATCGCAGTCGCTGCTCGGGCCGTTCTGGCGGCTGAACTCGCCGCGGGTCGAGAACGGCGGCTCCATCGTCCGCTCCGACACGCCGGGTGCTGCGTTGTTCGTCACCGCACGCGTCGTGGATCACGCCGGCAAACCGATTGCCGGCGCCGAAGTGGATGTCTGGCACGCTTCGCCGGTCGGGCTCTACGAAAACCAGGATCCCGAACAGGCGGACATGAATTTGCGCGGCAAGTTCACATCAGATGCCGACGGACGTTTTGCGTTTCGTTCGGTGATGATGATCGGCTATCCGATTCCGACCAATGGCGTGGTCGGGCGGTTGTTGAAAGTGCAAAGCCGTCATCCCTACCGGCCGGCGCATCTGCATGCGCTGATCTTCAAGCCGGGGTTCAAGGTTTTGATTTCGCAGGTCTACGATCCCGCCGATCCGCATATCGACAGCGACGTGCAGTTCGGCGTCACCAAGGCCCTGATCGGCGATTTCGTGCGGCATGACGAGCCGCATCCGAGTGCAGCCGATGTCAGCGCGCCCTGGTATTCGCTCGATTACATCTACAAAATGGAAGCCGGCGAAGCCGTGCTGCCGCGCCCGCCGATCAAATAGGCCGCGCCTGCGTGGTGTCCAGATGCCCGGCGATGTCCATCGCCGCGCGCCACGCGAATACGATTCCCGGTCCGATCATGGTGCCCGGTCCGGGATAGGTGCCGCGAAAAATCGAGGCGGCGTCGGCTCCCACCGCATAAAGACCTGCGACCGGCTGCTTATCGGATCCCAGCACGCGGCCGTTGATGTCGGTGCGCAAGCCCGCACTGCTCGCGAGGTCGGACGGCCAGACGGCCACCGCAAAATACGGACCGGGACCGATTTTGCGCAGGCATGGGTTCGGCTTGTTGTCGGGGTCGCCGTTAAAGCGGTTGAGTTCGCTGGTGCCGCGGCCGAAATCTTCATCGATGCCGGTTTCGGCAAAGCCGTTATGGCGCTCGATGGTGTTCGACAACGCGGTGCCATCGACGCCAATTGCCTGCGCCAGTTTCGCGATGCTCTCGCCCTGGAGCAGATACCCGGCCTTGATGAACCGCATGAGGTTGCGCGTGCCGGGATGGATCAGGCCGAGACCAAAATCCCGGATAAAACTGTGGTCGCAGATCAGGAATGACGGAATGCTCGGCGTCGTCTGATGCGATCGCAGCATACCTTCGACGAAGTCGTGATACGAGTTGGCCTCGTTGACGAAGCGCACGCCTGCGCTGTTGACCGCGATCAGGCCGGGTTTGGCGCGATCGAGCATGATGTGCGGGAATACCGCGAGGTGCCCGTCCGGTTGCGGCATCACCGAACTCGGCATCCACAGCGCCGGGCTCTTGCCATCCAGCGCGATGTCGCCATGCGCCCGCTCGGCGGCGAGAATGCCGTCGCCGGTGTTGCTGTCGGGCGCCATCGAATAACGCTGCGTGCCTTCCGGAAACAGCCGCTTGCGCAACTCGCGGCTCCAGCCGATGCCGCCGGTCGCCAGCACGACGCCACGTCGCGCGCGAATGGCGATGTCGCCATCATTGGTCGTGAACACGGCGCCGGCGATTTTTCCGTCGCCGTCGATCAACTCGGTGAGCTGGGTCTGGTAACGAATCTCGACCGCGTTCTGTTTCAGACTATCGAGCAGTCGCGCCACCAGCGCGTTGCCCATGATCAGGCGCGTGCCGCGTTTATGACTGATGCGGTCCAGCGCCTGCCGCATCAGCAGGTGTGTCGCATTCTTGAAATTCGCCCAGG
Organism: uncultured Alphaproteobacteria bacterium; assembly: GCA_963802535.1. Taxonomy (GTDB): domain Bacteria; phylum Pseudomonadota; class Alphaproteobacteria; order Rhizobiales; family Xanthobacteraceae; genus Bradyrhizobium. The sequence continues at coordinate 717,412 of CAWDJI010000011.1, forward strand.
AGCGAAACGGATGCAGCAGTGACGGTATATCCGTCTTGCCGACCATCATGCCGCCGAGCACCATGAATTCACGGCGCGGCGGCCGCACCCGGTCAAAATCCTCGCCGAGCTTTCGTCCATCGAACGGCAGCGCGCCGAGCGCCCGGCCACCGGTCGCAGCCCCCGGCAGCGCGAGATAGTCGGGGTGAACCGGCGGCGGCGCAAAGGCCACGCTGGTTCGTTGCGCGAGATAATCGAGCACGATCGGACCCGTGGCGAGAAAGGCGGCGAGCCGCACGTCGTTGGCGTCCTCGCCAAGGATCGCCGCCAGATAGGTTTTGGCTGCTGCGATGCTGTCGGGCACGCCGGCCGCTTCGCTCTGCCGGCTGCCGGGTATCCAGACCGTTCCGGCCGAGGTCGCGGTGGTGCCGCCGACCATGCCGGATTTTTCGCAGAGGATGGTCTCGAGCCCTTCGAGTGCGCCGACCAACGCCGCCGTCATTCCCGCAGCACCGGCGCCGATCACCAGGAGATCGGTCTCCAGATCCCATTTGCGATTTTCTGGAGACATCGATCACTCTCAACGCGAGATACGGCGCGAGCGCTATTTCAGCGTCCCGATCGACAGCGCATGCGCCACGCAGCTGTTGATGTGATCGGTGAGGATCGATTTTGCGCCCTCGACGTCGCGCTTCAGCGCGCAATCCAGCAGCGCCTTGTGCTGCGCGACCGTCGCACTGCCGCGATACTGCAGGGCGTAGCGAAAATATTTGTCGAACACGACCGAATGGGTATGCATCAGTTCGTGCGAGCCGCAGCTCGATATCAGCGCCTGGTGGAATTCGCTGTCGTAGCGCTTGCGCAGCTCCGGATCGTCGCCTTCGCTGAGAATCGCGCGCTCGGTGGCCGCCAGCTTGTGATGGGCCGATACCACGCGGCCCTCCCATTCCATGTCGCCGGCACGGAACGACTCGGTCATCGCGTGATGTTCGAGCAGGATGCGGAGCTGCGCCAGCTCGCGCAAATTCTGGATCGAGACCGGCGCGACCTCAAAGCCGCGCTGGCCCTCGGCAACGACGAAGCCTTCCGAGGCCAGCCGGTTGAGGATCTCGCGCAGCGTACTGACGCTCAGCCCGTAATCCTCCTTCATCGAGTTCGAGCTTGAGCCGTCCCGACGGTGTCAGCACGCCGAAAATGATGTCGGAGCGAATGCGGCGATAGCCGCTGTCGCCGGCCGACATGGATGGCTGTGCCTGCTCGAGTATCGACAATTCTCAATCCCGCTTTGGGTTGTGGGCGACTCGGCGCCAAGCATAGCCGCAATCGGTTGGCCTTGCCGCTAAGCGCCGATCGTATGACAAAACCTAAAGTATCATATATTTTGCCGATTATCCTTTGACAATAGTATCGTTATATGGTTTCCACCGAAATGAGGGCGCTGAGAGAAGAATTCGCGGCAACAAGCCGCGTGGCGCCGGTTCGTTTTCAGGGAGGAATCAAAATGAGGCTGTTTGCAATTCTGTCCGCCGCAATGGTCGGCGGGTCGCTTCTGGTCGGCGCCGCATCCGCGCAAGAAGAGCGGACCATCCGTTGGGGCCATCTCAACAACACCGACCATCCGGTCAGCGCCGGTGTGCAGAAATTCGCCGAAATCCTGCTCGCCAAGAGTGGCGGCAAGCTCAAGATCCGCGAGTTTGCCTCTTCGCAGCTTGGCAACGAATTGCAGCAGCAGTCGGCGCTACGCGGCGGAACGCAGGAGATGTTCTCGGCGTCGACCACGTCGCTCGCGACCGTCGTCCCCGAATTCGGCCTGCTCGATTTCCCGTTCATCGTTTCCACCACCGACCAGGCCGATGCGCTGGTCGGTGGCGCCTATGGCAAGGCGATGATGGATACGCTGCCACAGCGCGGGCTGGTCGCGCTCGGCTATTGGGGGCTCGGCTTCCGCAACGTCACCAACAGCAAGCACCCGATCACGAAGCTGGAAGACTTCGCCGGTCTCAAGCTCCGCGTGATTCCGAACCCGGTCTACCTGGAATCCTTCAGCGCCTTCAAAGCCAATCCGATCCCGATGGCGTTCGGTGAACTCTATTCGGCGCTGGAAACCCGCACGGTCGACGGCCAGGAAAATCCCTACACCGTGATCCTGTCCAACAAATTCTATGAAGTTCAGAAATTCGTCTCAGCCACCAACCATACTTTCACCGAGAACATCGTCCTGGTCAGCAAGATCTTCTGGGACAAGCTGACACCGGCCGAGCAGAAGATGATGCAGGAAGCCTACGCGGAAAGCCGCGGCTACCAGAAGGAGCAGACGGTGCTTCAGACCCAGAAAGCGCTCGGCGAATTGCAGGCCAAGGGCATGCAGTACAATGCGGTGGCGCCCGAAGAGCTGGAGCGGCTGCGCAAGGCGGTCGAGCCCGTGGTCACGAAGGTCTCGGCAGCCCTGAAGCCCGAAACCGTAAAACTGTTCAACGAAGAGCTCGACCGGATCCGCAAAACGGTCAAGTGATGCACTCCTCGTCATGCCCGGCCTTGTGCCGGGCATCCACGTCCTTTCACTCGATAGCGAGAAGACGTGGATGGCCGGGCATAGGCGAGCGAAAGCGACGCCGTCCTTCGGACGGCTATGCCAGGCCATGACGGAAACAAATCGATAACGTACGGCAGGTCTCAACCGGCCCTGCACGACCTCCAGCTTCAGACGGCGCCGATGGAACGAATACTCGATCTGTATTGCGCGTTGCTCAAATTCGTCATCGCTTTGTGCCTTGCGGTCATGGTGGTGCTGGTGTTCGGCAATGTCGTGCTGCGCTACGGCTTCAACTCCGGAATTACCATCTCGGAAGAGCTGTCGCGCTGGCTGCTGGTCTGGTTGACCTTCCTCGGCGCCATCGTCGCCGTCCGCGAGCATTCGCATCTCGGCGTCGACAGCCTGATCCGGATGCTCGGGCCCGCCGGAAAGCGGGTCTGCTTCATCATCAATTACTGCCTGATGCTGTTTGCCGACTGGCTGCTGCTGAGCGGTAGCTGGCGCCAGACCATCATCAACATCGACGACCGCGCGCCGGCGACCGGCTTGTCGATGGCGATCTTCTATCTCGCCGGCGTCGTCTTCGGCGTCTCCACCGGCATCATGCTGCTCTACGATCTGTACCGCGTCGTCTCCGGCCAGGCCAGCGAAGACGATTTGGTCGCCGTCAAGGAGGAGGAAATCTGATGGCATCGCGGGGACGCCGCACATGACCATTGCGGTCTTCACCTTCTCGCTGCTCGGCGCTATGGCGCTCGGCATGCCGATCGCCTTCGCCCTGATCGTGTGCGGCGTGGCGCTGATGAGCACGATCGGGATGTTCGATTCCCAGATCGTGGCCCAGAACATCATCAATGGCGCCGACAGTTTTCCGCTGATGGCCATTCCCTTCTTCATGCTCGCCGGCGAGGTAATGAACAAGGGTGGGCTCGCCAAGCGCATCGTCAACGTCGCCCTGGTTGCGGTCGGACATTTCCGCGGCGGGCTCGGCTATGTGACGATTCTCGCGGCCTGCATCCTCTCGTCGCTGTCGGGATCCGCCGCGGCCGATGCCGCAGCACTGGCAGCGTTGCTGGTGCCGATGATGGTCGCGGCCGGACACAACAAGACCAACGCGGCGGGACTTGTGGCCGCGAGCGGCGTCATCGGTCCCGTGATTCCGCCCAGCATCGGTTTCGTCATCTTCGGCGTCGCCGCCAACGTATCGATCTCAAAACTGTTTCTCGCGGGAATTTTTCCCGGTCTCCTGATCGGATTGGGCCTCTGCGGCGCCTGGTGGTGGGTTGTCCGACGGGAAGATTTGTCGCCGCCGCCGAGAGCTTCGATCCGTGAAGTCCTGCACGCCATCATCGATGGCTTCTGGGCGCTGATGTTGCCGGGCATCATCATCGTGGGCTTGCGTTTCGGCATCTTCACGCCGACCGAGGCCGGCGTGGTGGTTGCGGTCTACTCACTGTTCGTTGCGACCTGCATCTACCGCGAACTGAAGTGGTCGCAGCTCTACGCGATTTTCGTGTCTTCGGCGGTAACGACCAGCATCGTGATGTTTCTGGTGGCCGCGGCGCTGGTGTCGTCCTGGCTGATCACGGTCTCCGAAATCTCCGCGCAGGTCGTTGACCTCCTGAAGCCCTTCATGGGCAACAACATGCTGCTGATGTTCGCGATCATGGTGATCGTCGTCATCGTCGGCACCGCGCTCGACATGACCCCGACGATCCTGATCCTGACGCCGATCCTGATGCCGATCATCAAGGCGGCCGGCATCGACCCGGTCTATTTCGGGGTGATGTTCATCATCAACAATTCCATCGGTCTCATCACGCCACCAGTCGGCATCGTGCTGAATGTCGTTTGCGGCGTCTCCAGGATCAGCATGGAAGACATCATCAAGGGCGTCTGGCCGTTCATGATCGCCGAGCTGATCGTGTTGTTCCTGATGGTGATATTCCCCGAACTGGTGACCGTCCCGGCCAAGTGGTTCAGCGGCTAGTTCATTCGCGTCGATAGAAGGATGCCGCCATGGCCACCAAGATCATGATCCTGAACGGACCGAACCTGAATTTCCTGGGTATCCGGGAGCCGCATATCTATGGCCCGACCACGCTGAAGCAGATCGAGACCAGCTGCGAGGAAGTCGCAAAATATCTCGGCGTCGAGATTGCGTTTCATCAGTCCAATCTCGAAGGCGAACTGGTGAACTGGATCCAGTCGGCGCACGGCACGTGCGATGCCATCATCATGAACCCGGCGGCCTATTCGTTCACCTCGATCGCGCTGATCGACGCGCTGAAGATATTCGAAGGTCCGAAGATCGAGGTTCATATCTCCAATATTCACGCGCGCGACGAACTGCACCGGCATTCGATCACCTCGAGCGCGTCCACCGCGGTGATCTGCGGGCTCGGCCCGTACGGCTATATCGCGGCGATCCTGGCCGCCGTGCAAAAGCTCGGGAAGCTGCCGGATACTGTTCCGGCGTCGCTGCACGGCCTCAAGGCCAGTTAGGAGACCGCGATGCGCGGCGCAGGCTTTCTGGCGATCTGGAGTGACGTCTTTTCCGGCAACCTCACCGACTACCGGCACTGGCTGACGCGCGAGCACACCACGGAGCGGGTAACGACGAAGGGATTTCTGGGCGTTCGCGTCTTTCGCGCCGCGCGCGCCGACATCAATCGCTTCTTCATTCTCTATGAGCTGGAATCGCCTGAGGTGCTCGACGGGCCCGCTTACATGGCGCGGCTCAATGCGCCGACGCCCTGGTCGCAACGGATCATGCCGCTGCTCGGCAATTTCATTCGCGGTGGTGGCGTCATGGCGACTCGGACCGGCCGGGGCGAGGGCTCGACCATTGTCGCGCTGCGGATCGAGCGTCTGCCGGACCCAACCACAATTCGCTGGCGGACGCGATCGTTGCATCGGACGGGATCGCCGCGGTGCAGATCGGCGTGACTGATTTGGCGCGCACCTCGGTGCCGACGGTCGAGAAGGGCATGCGAAAGGATGAGGGGATCTTTGCCGGCCTTGTGATCATCGAAGCGCTTGACGAGGCCTCGCTTCGTGGCGCATTGCGTCAGGCGACGAAAATGGCGCCGGATATGTTCGGCGGCCTCGATCGAGCCGGAAATCTACCAAACCATGTTCACACTCGACGCCCGTATCGCAGATTTTGAATGATGCCGCCGTTTTCGCTTGCCGCACTGACCGCCCTGGACCTTGCGCCGCCGGCGCTGATCGATGTCGCCGCGGCGTGCGGCTATCAGCATGTCGGGCTCCGGCTGCTGGCTGCCACGGCCGGCGGCCCCGCTTATCCGTTGATGGACGATGCAGCCGGCCTGAAGGAAACACTGGCCCGGCTCGATGCAACCGGCGTCACCGTGGCCGATCTTGAGATCATCGCGTTCAGGCCGGAAACCGACATCGCGTCCTTTGCCGCCTTTCTCGAAACCGGCCAACGGCTCGGCGCCAAAAACATCCTGGTGGCCGGCTACGATCCTGATCTGAACCGGTTCACGGATCGCTTCGCATCATTTTGCGAGGCCGCCGCCCGCCACGGCCTGACTGCCGATCTCGAATTCATGCCCTGGACATGCGTCCCCAACCTCGTAACGGCAAGCCAGGTCGTCATGCAGGCCGGCCAGCCGAATGGCGGCATGCTCATCGACGCCCTGCACTTCGACCGCTCGAACAGCTCGACCGCCGAACTCGCCCGCGTTCCCGTAAACCGGCTGCATTATTGGCAAATATGCGACGGCCCGGCCGAACGGCCGGCGACGACGGAAGGGCTGATCCACGCCGCCCGCCATGAGCGGATGTTTCCCGGCGAAGGCGGCATCGACCTGGTTTCGCTGGCGCGCGCCATGCCCGCCGATATCGTGGTCAGCATCGAGGTCCCGACCGTCGAGCTTGCCAGGACCGTGGATGCCAGGACACGGGCCCAGCGCGCGCTCGACGGGGCGAAGAAAGTGATCGCCGCGGCCCGAGCTTAGGCCAAGCTCAGGCGTCCTGAGTTAGCTTGATCACAATGTCGATATTGCCGCGTGTTGCCCTGGAATAGGAGCACGATTCAAACGCTTCGTTCACCAGCGCCTGCGCCATGCGTGGCTCCACGCCCGGCAGGCCGACATCGAAACGGGCGCGAAGGAATCGCCTTCCCTCCGCCAGACACAAATCGATTTCGGCGTCGATGCCAACGCCAGTCGGCAGCGCGATCTCGTTTTTGCAAGCCTCAAGCGTGACGGTCCTTACCAGGGAAGCAGACCAGCCTGCCGCGAGTAGCTGCTCAGGACTGGCGCCGATGCTGGCGGAGCCGGGCATCGCAAGCCTGATGTCGAGAAGGCCATCGGAACTGCGCGAGACACCGCTCTTGCGGCCTGCGGTCGTGTGAGTTTTGGCGGTGTGCAGAACCGTTACGTCCTGGCTCATGGCGCATTCTCTTTGGCGTGGGGTGATGCGGGAAGAGAATTCGGCGCGCGCTTGAGGGCGCGCGCCGAAATTTCCCGATCGGTTTCGTTCAGATCACGGTGGTGGTGACGTCGATGTTGCCGTGCACTGCCTTCGAATACGGGCAGATGCCGTGCGCGGCCTCGGCCAGTTCCTCGGCGATCGCGCGCTCCACGCCCGGGACGGTGACGTTCAGGCGTGCCCGCAGGAAATAGGAACCGCCGGCAAGATTGAGGTCGATCTCGGCGTCGACTTCCGGGCTGCCCGAAAGCTTGATCTTGCGCTGGCCGGCGGCGACTTCGATCGCGCCCATGTAGCAGGCCGACCAGGCGGCGGCGAACAGCTGCTCGGCGGCCGGGTGCGGCGCGCTGAGCTTCAGATCGACGAAGCCGTCGCTGCTGCGGGCAAAACCGTCGCGGCCGGCCTTGCTGTGGGTCTTGCCGGTGAAGAGGGTCTTTGCAATCGGGGTGATGGCGTTCATGGCTGTCTCCTTGGGGTTGGTGTTGGTCAGCTGCACTTGTGTGCGCCCCCAAAACCTAGCCCCGGGGGGTCGAAATAGCCCGTTATGCGCTGCTAGATGCTGCTAGTCGTTGCTAGCGGTGGTGACGGGCCGGTCAGGAACCGGCCCTGATCGCCTTCGTCCCCTGTGGTACACAGGGCCGGGCTTGCTCTACACTTTGGGCCAGGTGGATGTGACTGGGAATGACGGGGCGATGGCGACGAGGCCAAACCAACCGAGAGACGGATTGTCGTTCGGCCCGTTCAATTTGCTGACGGGCGAAAGGCTCCTCACCAAGGCCGGCGTCCCGATCGAGCTCGGTGCCCGTGCCCTCGATATATTGATCGTCCTGACCGCGACCCCGAACGAAATCGTCAGCAAGAAAGATCTGATCGCAAAAGTCTGGCCCGACGTCGTCGTCGAGGAAGGCAGCCTGCGGTTTCACATGATCAATTTGCGCAAGGCGCTGGGAGATGGAAAGGACGGCGCCCGATACATCACCACGTTGCCGGGGCGGGGCTACTGCTTCGTCGCACCGGTCGCGCAAGCCGGTGGTTCGCAAGACGTCGCGCCGGTCGTTGTGGCCTTTCCTCACGCCATTCTTCCCGGCCGCTCCGATCGCATGATCGGCCGCGAGGGCGACGTGCTCAAACTGTCGGAGCAGATCACCAATTCGCGCCTTGTCAGCATCGTCGGCTCCGGCGGGATCGGCAAGACCACGGTCGCGATCGCGGTGGCCCATCATCTCGACGAAACCTTTCATGGCGCCGTGCTGTTCGTCGATTTCGGGATGCTGAGCGATCCCAACCTCGTGGCCCCCGGCGTTGCGTCCATGGTGGGTTTGGCGGTCGGCTCCGACGACGTGCGGCCAAGCCTGATGGCCTATCTGCGCGACAAACAAATTCTGCTGATCCTCGACACCTGCGAACACCTGATCGACGCCGTCGCAACGCTGGCCGCAGATATCATCGAGGCGGCGCCGCAGGTCCAAATCCTCGCGACCAGCCGCGAGGCGCTGCGCATCGACGGCGAGCGCGTCTACCGGCTGGACGCCCTTGGCTGTCCGCCCGACGATCCCGACATGAAAGCCGAGGCCGTTCTGGCGTTTCCGGCCACGCAATTGTTCATGGAGCGTGCGGCGGCCAGTGGCGTTCGTCTCCAACTCGGCGACGCGGACGCGCGCATCGTCGCCGGCATCTGCCGAAAACTCGACGGCGTAGCGCTCGCAGTGGAACTGGCGGCCCGACGAATAGGAACCTACGGCCTGCCGCAGACCGCAGCTCTGCTCGACCAGCATTTGACGCTGGGGTGGCAGGGGTCGCGCACCGCGCCGCCGCGCCAGAAGACGCTGCAAGCCACCCTCGACTGGAGTTTCGGGCTCCTCACCGAGCCGGAACGCATCGTGCTTCGCCGGCTTGCGATCTTCGTCGGATATTTCACCCTCGATGCCGCGCTCGAGGTCATCACCCAGGATTCGCTGGATCGATCGACGGTGTTCGGCGCCATCGACAGCCTGGTCGCCAAATGCCTGGTCGCGACCTTTCCTGTCGGCGCGATGATGCGCTACCGGCTCTTGGACACCACGCGCGTCTACGCCCATGAAATCCCAACCAGCGAAGCCGAGCGCACCGCCCTTGGCGTGCGCCACGCGGCCTATTATCAGCGCTGGCTCGAACAGATCGATACGGAATGGTCGATGGTTTCGCCGGGGCCGGACCGGGTGCCGTATTTCGTCGGTCTCAACAACGTTCGCGCGGCGCTGGAATGGTGCTTTGGTGAAAACGGCGATTTCGGCGCCGGCATTCGCCTTGCGGCGGCCGCGATGCCGATTTTCCAGATGATGTCGCTTTTGTCGGAATGCCACCGCTGGTCGGAGCGCGCCCTTGCCGTGCTGCCGGATTCGTCCCGCGGCAGCATCGAGGAAATGCATCTCCAGGCGGGCTTGGGAAATTCGTCGATGTACCTTCACGGCGAACGCGATGCGGCGCGCGGCGCCTTGAGCCGGGGTTTTGAGATCGCCGAACAAATTGGCGATGCCCGCGATCAATTGCGGATATTGGGCCCGCTGCACATGTTCCATCTGCGTACCGGGGAGTTCAAGACCGCCCTCCGTTACGCCAGGCGCTGCGCTGCCATTACCGCAAATACGGAGGATCCGGCCCCCGTCGCGCTCGGGCATTTCATTCTGGGCAACGCGCTGCATTTCAGCGGCGATCTCAGTGGCGCCCGTGTCGAGCTCGAGGCGACGCTGAAGAGTGGGCCGCGCTTAAGCGGGATAGCGGCCAGCTATCACGGCTTTCAGGGGAAAGACCTGGCCGGCGGAATCCTGGCGCGGAATTTGTGGCTGCAAGGCCATCCGGCGCAAGCCGCGGCACGTGCGCGCCAGACAATCGATGAAGCCGATGAGATCGACCATTCCCTGACGCTGTGCATCGCATTGCTCGGGGGGATTGCCGTATCGCTCTGGAGCGGCGATCTGCCGGGTGCAGAAGGGCATATCGAACGGCTGATTTCCCGCGCCGAATCTCACGCTTTGTCCCCATACGTTTTTGTCGGTCGGGGTTTTGGAGGGGAGATAGCCATCCGCCGGGGCGACGCCAACGGCGGCGTCGATACCTTGCGGGGATGTCTCGAAAAACTCCATGCGGCGACGTACGAGGTGTTCACGACGGCGCTCGAAATCTCGCTGGCTCAGGGATTGGCAGAGCTCGGCCGGTTCGACGAAGGTCTCAAGCAGATCGACAAGACGATCGAACACGTCGAGACCAACGGCGACTTCTGTTACATGCCGGAATTGCTCCGGGTAAAGGCCAACCTTGTGCTGTCGATGCCGCGTCCCAAGACCGACGCCGTGGAAAACTGCTTTACGCAGTCGCTTGAATGGAGCCGTCGCCAGGGCGCGCGCGCCTGGGAGTTGCGAACCGCGACCGATCTTGCGGCATTTTGGGCCAGCCGGGGACGCTTCGCCGAGGGACGTGCATTGTTGCAGCCGGTATTCGCGCAATTCACGGAGGGCCTGGATACGGCGGACGTGAAGGCTGCCGGAGATCTGTTGGCAAGGCTTCACTAACAAGGCTTGACTAACAAGGCTGGGCTGAGCGCTGACAAGGTCATTTGCGCCGGCCGAACTTGAGAGTATCTCTCAAGGCTCAATTTCGGGGTTCCCGCACATGATGACGCTGCGCCAGGTCGAAGTTATCAGGGCCGTGATGATCACGGGCACGATCGGCGGTGCGGCAAAGCTGCTCAACGTGTCGGCGCCGGGCATCAGCCGGCTGGTCAAATACACCGAGCGATCGCTCGGCATCCGTTTTTTCCAGCGTCAGCACGGGCGGTATTTTCCGACGCCGGAAGCCCAGAATATTTTTGAGCAGATCAACGGCGTCTACAAGAAGGTCGACGATCTCACCGATACCATTTCGAAGATCGGGCGCGGCGCCCTGTCGGAATTGCGCATCGCCTCGGTGCCCTCGATTGCCCAGATCATGGTGCCGCGCGCGATCGAGCGGATCCGGCGGCGCTACCCCGATCTGCACATCGACGTCAACATCCTCAAGATCGAGGAGGCGATCGACTATCTCTTGCTGGACAAGGGCGATTGCGTCGCCATGTCCTATCGGCTGAACCATCCCGGCCTCGATTTCCTGCCGCTGGCGTCGGGCGAATTGTTCTGCATCGTGCCGCCGGGGCATGAACTTGCGGGACGCAAGCAGGTCTCCGCTGCGGAAATCGTCCGCTATCCCCTGATCGGGATCGACCCCAACGACCCCTACGGCCGCATCATGGCCGAGCTGTTCGCGCGCAAGAAAGTGTCCTACGACATCACCATCCGGGCGCGGTTCGGAACCACGGTCTGCGCGCTGGTCAAGGCCGGGCTCGGCATTGCCGTGATCGATCAATTCACCGTCGCCCATGGCGGCTTTCCCGGCGTCGAACTGCTCCGGATTGTCGAGCCGACGAAGTTCGACACCTACATCGCCGTGAAACGCGGCGCGCCGCTCTCGCTGCATATCGAGCACTTCATCGAGTGCCTGCGTTCGGAAATGCGAACGCTCGAGCCGGGCCGAAAAGCTGTGGCGGCACCGCGGGCCCGAAAAAAGTAAATTGAGAAAAATAACATCAAGTTATGTTTGTGTAACAAATGGGTAATTGTGTTAGCTGCCCGGAACGATATCGTCTTGCCATCTCCGATGTTCAAAACGGTATGATTCCATGGGATTGCGCGAGACAATACCGGATGTGGGTCATCAACGATTTCTCACCGGGCTGATCGGCGCGCCGATCGCCCATTCGGCCTCGCCGGCGATGCACGGGCAGGCGGCCGACGCGCTCGGTATCCACTGTCACTATCAACTGATCGAGGTCGCGGGCGCTGATACGGCCGCGTTGCGCGCCCTGCTGGACAGCATCAAGCGCATCGGTTTTGCCGGCATCAACGTGACGTTTCCCTACAAGGAAGCCGTGGTGCCGCTGCTCGACGATCTGTCGCCGGCCGCGCGCGCGATCGGCGCGGTCAATACCATCGTTGTCAGAGACAACAGGCTGGTCGGATACAATACCGACGCTACCGGCTTTGAACGCGCGATCGGTGGTCTGGTGAAGGCATCCAATCATGGTCCGGTGGCGCTGATCGGCGCCGGCGGGGTCGGCAAGGCGATTGCGCATGCGCTGGCAGCACTCGGCATCGCCGAACTCAGCGTCTTCGACACCGACCGCGCCAAGGCCGGACAGATCGTCGCGCAGCTGCACGGCCGTCAGCCGGTGCGGATTGCGGAGAGCGTCGAGGATGCGTTGCAATCTGTGGTCGGCGTGGTCAATGGAACGCCGATCGGCATGTTGCCGGATCGCGGTACGCCGGTGCCCGATGCGTTGTTGCACCGCGGCCTGTGGGTGGCTGATGCGGTCTATACGCCGCTCTGGACGCCGCTGCTGACCGCGGCCAAAGCCAAAGGCGCGGAAATCATGACAGGGCGCGACCTCGCAGTGCATCAGGCCGCGGATGCGTTCGAGCTGTTCACGGGGCTTGTGCCGCCCATTGCCGAAATGGGAAATGCATTCGACGCCGTGATGGCAAAACGCTACGCTGCACCATCGACCGCGTAGCCGGCCACAAGGCTCGCCGCGGCAAGATCAAGACGACACAACAAAACAAAGGGGATGGAAATGAAATCAGGAATTCTGGCAGGCATGCTGCTTGCGACCGTGGCAGCTGCAACGGCGTTTGCGCAATCCGGCGCGCCCATCAAGCTTTCCAATGTGGCAGAGCTGTCCGGTGGCGGCGCCACCGTCGGCACCAACTGGAAAAACGGCATTGATCTTGCGATCGAGGAAGTCAACGCCAAGGGCGGCGTGCTCGGCCGCAAGCTCGAAGTCACCCACGCCGATTCGCAATCGAATCCCGGCGTCGCGCGCGCCCAGGTGCAGAAGGCGCTCGACGGCGAGCCCTACGTCCTGCTCGGACCCGGCTATTCCGGATCGGTCAAGGTCACCGCACCGCTGGCGGCCGAGGCCGGCATCGCGCAGATCATGGGCGGCGAAGCCGCCGAACTGACGCAGGCTGGCAACAAGTTCCTGTTCCGCACCTCGTTCGGCCAGCAATCGTCGATGCCGAAGGTCGCCAAATACATCAACGACGAGGTCAAGGCGAAGTCGGTTGCGATTGTCTGGGTCAACAATGATTTCGGCAGGGGCGGGCGCGACGTCATCACCAAGGAGTTCGGCAAATACGGCATCAAGGTTGCCGCCGACCTCTCCACCGAAGCCGGTCAGGCCGATTTCGCCGCCGACGTTACCAAGATCAAGGCCGCCGCGCCCGATGCGGTCTTCATCTATGTCAACGAGGAGGAAAGCGCGCGGATGCTGAAGGAGCTGAAGCGCCAGGGCATCACCGCGCCGCTGATCGGCGAAACCACGCTGATCGGCCAGAAGGTGGTCGAACTCGCCGGCGATGCGGCCAACGGCGCGCGCGGCCATGTCGGTCTCACCACCGATGCACCGGTCGATCTGGTCAAGGCGTTCCGGGACAGGTTCGTCAAGAAGTATAATTACGTCCCCGACCATAACGGCCTCAAGGGCTATCTGGCGATCTACATGATCAAGGCCACCACCGAAAAGATGGGCAAGGTTGATCCCAAGGCGTTCGCCGACAATCTTCATGGCCTCACCATCAAGGCGGCCAGTGAGCCCGGTATCCTGATGGATGTCACCTTCGACGCGAACGGTGACATCGATCGTCAGGGTTTCCTGGTCGAGATCGTCGACGGCAAGCAGGTCATCAAGCAGGTGCTGCCGAAGCTCGGTAACTGAGGCTTTCGAAAGAAGTACGGTCCTCATCCTGAGGAGCGCGCCTCTTGCGCGCGTCTCGAAGGATGGCGACACGCACAACTCATCCTTCGAGACGCGGCCAACGGGCCGCTCCTCAGGATGAGGTCGGAGTAACGGGCGGAAGCAAAAGGGGGCCAGGACAAAGCATGTCCAATCTGCTCGATCTATTAGTAGCGGGACTGGCGACGGGGGCGATCTATGCGATCGTCGCCGTCGGCTTCACGCTGCTGTGGCAGACTTCGCAAACCATCAATTTTGCGCAAGGCGAGTTCGTCATGCTGCCGGCGTTCCTGATGCTGGCGGCGATGCATGTCGGCGTGCCGTTCTGGCTCGCGATCATCATCGGCATGCTGCTGTCGATGCTGCTGCTCGGCCTCGGCTTCAAGCTGCTGCTGGTCGATCCGATGCTTCGTCACGGCGTGCTGCCGCTCGCGATCGCGACGATGGCGCTGGCGATCGGCATCAAGGAAGCGGTGAAGCAGTTCTTCAGCGCCGAAGCCTCGCCGTTCCCCTCGATCGTGCCGGCCGGCGATATCTCGATCCTCGGCCGCGTGGTCTCGGTGCAGAGCCTCGGCGTGCTGGCGCTCGCCATTGCCGCGGTGGTCGGCCTGACCGCGCTGTTGAACCGCACCTCGATCGGGCACCAGATGCAGGCGACCGCGCAAAATCCGACGGTCGCCCGCATCATCGGCATTCCCGTGGAAAGGATGATCCTGCTGACGTTCCTGATCAACGCCTTCCTGGTGGCGCTGGCCTCGATCCTGATCACGCCGATCTATCTCGCCAAATTCTCGAGCGGTGAGGTGCTGGGCCAGGCGGCCTTCATCGCCGCGATCGTCGGCGGCTTCAACCAGGTGCGCGGCGCGATCGCCGGCGGACTCTTGATCGGCGTCGTCGACAATCTCGCCGCGGCCTATGTCTCGACGCAATACCGCGCGGCGGTGCCGATGATCCTGTTGATCGCCATCATCCTGCTGCGCCCGCAGGGCCTGCTCGGCCGGGCCGAGGAGCGCACGGTATGAGCGTGATCCACAAATACTGGCGTATTGCGCTCGGCATCGTCGTGATCGCAGCACTGATCATCGCGCCGATGTCGCTCAATCGCTACGGGCTGTTCATCCTGAGCCAATGGGCGGTCATGACCATCGCCGCGATGGGGCTCAACCTCACGCTCGGCTATGCCGGTCAGGTCTCGCTGGCGCAGGGCGCCTTCGTCGGCATCGGCGCCTATGCCGCGGCGATCATGACCGCGAACGGCATGCCGCTGGTCGCGGGGCTCGCGGTCGCCATCATCCTTTGTTTTGCGATCGGCTGGATCCTCGGCTATCCGGCGCTGCGGGTGCAGCATCACTACCTCGCTTTCGTGACGCTGGCGTTCTCCACGCTCGCCTTCCTGGTGTTCCGCAATGAGAGCTGGCTCACCAACGGCATCTACGGCATCTCCAACATTCCGCGCCCTAACTTCTTCGGCTATCCGACCAACCGTCCGTTGCCGTTCTATTATGTCTGCCTCGGTTCGCTTGGCCTGGTGTCGCTGGCGACCTGGTGGCTGATCCGCTCGCCCTGGGGCCGCGCCTTCGTCGCCTTGCGGGAAAATCCGGTGCGCGCGCTCTCGCTCGGCATCGACACGCGGCGCTACACGCTGATGGCGTTTGCGATCGGCTCGGCGCTGGGCGGCGTCGCCGGCACGCTGTATGCGCCGCTGACGCAATATATCGATCCGGTTCCGTTCAACCTCTCGCTCTCGCTCGATCTCCTGATGATGGTGATCGTCGGCGGCGCCGGCTTCTTCTTCGGACCATTCCTCGGCGCGATGATCGCGGTGCTGCTGCCGGAATGGCTGCGCTTCACGCAGGGCTATTATCTGATGATCTATGCGGTCGCCGTGATCATTCTCCTGATCTATTCGCCGACCGGCATTTTGGGCATTCTCGACCGCTATCTGACCGAGCGCCGCACCAAGGCGGCGTCCGCGCTGCGCGCCGTCGCAAAATCCGGACTGGAGGCCGCGCCATGACCGCGGTTCTCGAAATCAGGGACATCAAGAAGAATTTTGGCGGTATCACCGCGGTCGATGGCGTCAGCTTCGACGTCCAGGAGGGCGAAATCCTCGGCCTGATCGGCCCGAACGGGTGCGGCAAGTCGACACTCTTTAACTGCATCCTCGGCCAGCTCACGCCGAACGGCGGCGAGGTCAAGGTCGACGGCAAGGTCGTGACTGGTTTCCGGCCGTCGGATTTGAACCGGCTCGGCGTCAGCCGCACGTTCCAGCTGCTTCAGGTATTTCCAAAGTTGTCGGTGCGGGAAAACCTGATCCTCGCCGGCCAGGAGCATCAGGGCAACATGCTGACGCGGCTGCTCGGTCCGTCGGACGCGGGCCTGAGCAAAGCCGCCGATCAGATGATCGACTTCTTCAAGCTCGGCCACCTCGCCAGCGAACAGGCCGGTGGCCTGTCCTACGGTCAGCAGAAACTGCTCGACGCCGCCATGGCCTTCATGGGCGGCCCGCGGCTGGTGTTGCTCGACGAGCCCGCCGGCGGCGTCAATCTGACCATGCTCGGCGATCTCAAGGCGCGGCTGGCGGAGATCAACCGCGAGCGCAAAGCCACCTTCGTCGTGATCGAGCACAACATGGAATTCGTGATGTCGCTGTGTTCGCGGGTGGTGGTCATGGCCGAAGGCAAGGTGCTGGCGATCGGTACGCCTGCCGAGATCCGTGCCAACAGCGCCGTCATCGACGCGTATCTTGGTCATTGAGAGGGGAGGGGGAGCAGAGCAATGAGCGAACCCATCCTCGACGTTCAAGGCCTGGTCGGCGGCTACGGCAAGATGACCATCCTGAACGGCACCACCTTCACGGTGGCGCCCGGCACCATCACGACTGTGATCGGGCCGAACGGCGCCGGCAAGTCCACTGTGTTCAAGGCGATCTTCGGGCTATTGAAACTGCGCGAAGGCAAGGTCATTTTCAAGGGGCGCGACGTCACTGGCCTGAGCCAGCGCGAACTCCTGAGCGCCGGCATCTGCTACGTGCCGCAGGGCCGCAATATCTTCCCGGAATTGTCCGTGCGCGATAATATCGAGCTCGGCGCTGTCGTCGCCGGGTCGCGATATCGCCGATCTGCCTGGTCGCATTGAAGCCGCACTCGACCAATTCCCGGTGCTGCGCAAGAAATCGACGCAGCAGGCCTCGACGCTGTCGGGTGGCGAGCAGAAGCAACTCGAGATCGCGCGCGGTCTCCTGCTTAATCCGCAATTGATGCTGGTCGACGAGCCCTCGATCGGCCTCTCGCCGCTCCTGATCCGGCAGACCTTTGGCATCCTCCAGCAATTGCGCGACAGCGGCGTCTCGATCCTCTTGATCGAACAGAACGCGCGCTCCGCACTCGAAATCTCGGATTTCGGCATCGTGCTCGAACTCGGCCAGACTCGCCTCGTCGACAAGGCCGACCGCGTGCTCAGCAATCCCCGCGTCGGCCAGTTATTCCTGGGCGGAGCGATCGATCAACCAGCCACTTAAGCCAACGAAAACAAATTACTGCTCGACTGACGACAGAGCGACAACAGGGGAGGGTGAAATGCTGGCGACAATTCGGACTCGACTCCTGTGGTCGATACCGCTGCTGCTGATCGTCACGCTGGTGTCGTTCGTCCTGAACAGCCTGTCGCCCAGCGACCTCGCGCGGACCATGTTGGGAGCCGACGGTACGCAGGAGCAGTACCTCGCGCTTCGCCACGATTTGGGGCTCGATCGCTCGGTCCTGGTCCAATATGCATCGTGGCTCGGCAATGCCATGAGCGGCGATCTCGGCGCGTCGTACCTCACCAAGGAACGGGTGTTGTCGATGCTCAACCCGCGCCTTGGGGTTACGCTGTCGATCATGACCGGCGTCATGCTGGTCTGTGTGTCGCTCGGACTGCTGTTCGGCGTATTGAGTGCGCTTCGCGGTGGCTGGATCGGCAAGGCGATTGACGTCCTGTCGCTGGTCGGACTGATGATGCCGTCGTTCCTGGTCGCATTGCTCTTCATCATGGTGTTCGCGGTCTGGCTGCGTTGGCTCCCCGCCACCGGCTACGTGATGTTTTCGCAAAATCCCGCCGGCTGGCTGGCCAGCCTGGTTTTGCCGATCCTTTCGGTCTCGTTCCTGCCGATCGCCAACATCGCCAAGCAGACCCGCGACGGCATGAACGATGTCTTGCGCCGGGACTTCATCCGGGCCTTGCGCGCCAGCGGCGTGCCGGAACGCTCGATCATCTGGAAGCACGCGTTGCGCAATGCGGCGTTGCCGGTCATCACGGTCCTCGGACTGGTCATGATCGGCGCCATTTCGGGAACCGTATTCGTCGAGCGCGTGTTCGTGCTCCCGGGCCTCGGCAGTCTCGCCGTCGACGCCGCGCAGCAGAACGATATCGCGGTCCTGCAAGGCGCCACGCTCTATTTCGGTTTGCTGGCGGTCGCGATCAACCTGCTCGTCGATCTCAGCTATGGCTGGCTCAACCCGCGGGTGCGGCTGTCATGACCGAAATTCCAGCTCCCATCGCGGGTGTGACCGCACTCGAAACCCTTCAGGCGCCAAAAGCGTTGCCGACGCCGGCCGGTTTCCTCGCGCGGCTGCTCGGTCGCCCGCTTGCGCTCCTTGCGCTGATCTGGATCGCAATCGTCGTGGTCGGCGGATTGTTCGCGGGCCAGATCTCGAGCTATGACCCACTCGATCAGGATCTGCTCGCGATCAAGCAACTGCCGAGCGCGGAGCATCTGCTCGGGACCGACGCGCTCGGACGCGACGTCCTGAGCCGCCTGCTGCATGGCACGACGCCGAGCCTTGTCGGCGTCGTTCAGGCGCTGGCGGTCGTCAGCCTGATCGGCGTGCTGCTCGGCCTCAGCGCCGGCTATTTCGGCGGTTGGTGGGATCGCCTCGTCGTACAATATGTCAGCCTGCTGCAGGCCATCCCCGTCATTGTGGTGCTGTTGTCTGTACTCAGCATCTTCGGCCAGTCGATGTCGGCCGCCATGGTCACGCTCGGCATTCTCGGCTCGGCCGGTGTGTCGCGCGTCGTGCGCAGCGTGGTGCTCGGCGTCCGCGAGGAACTCTACATCGCCGCCGCGCGGATCTCGGGCCTTGGCGATGCACGCATCATCCTGACGCACATACTGCCGCGCATTTTTGGTCCGGTGGTGGTTCAACTCGCGCTGTTCGCGTGCATCACGGTTGTCGTCCAGACCGGCATAAACTTCCTCGGCCTCGGTGTTCCACCACCTGCGCCGAGTTGGGGCGGCATGGTGTTCGAGGCCTCCGCATCGGTCAGCGACTTTCCCTGGCTGCTGCTTCCGACCGGCAGCGTGCTGGCGCTGACGATTCTCAGTTTCGGGCTGCTCGGCGACAGTCTCCGCGACACGGCGGTTGAAACCTGGGCCGCAGCCGCGCACCGGCACACGGCAAGGGCGAGCGTACCCGAGCCGATTACGGACGCGCCGGCCGCACACGGTCCTCGCGCTGCGCGATCTGACCATTGTGAGCGGTCAGGGTGAAAGTGCACGCACGCTGGTCGACCATGTCAATCTCGATCTTGGCCACGCAGAAACGCTCGGGATCGTCGGCGAAAGCGGCAGCGGCAAGACGCTGACCGTGATGTCGATACTTGGCCTGCTGCCGGCAGGAACGCGCATGACGTCCGGCCGCATGAGCCTGAATGGCAAGACCATCGATCTCGGCGATCAAAGCTCAGCTCGAGGCGCTGCGCGGCGGCACCATCGGCATGATTTTCCAGGAGCCGATGGCGGCACTCGATCCGTGCTTCACGGTAGGTCACCACCTCGCCGAGGTGATCCGGCTGCACAGAGGCGGCTCCAGGGCGGATATCGAAAAGCAGATCATCGCACTTGTTGCATCAGGTGCGGATTGCCAACCCTGAAGATGTCGCCCGTCGCTATCCGCACCAGATATCGGGCGGCATGGCCCAGCGGGTCGGCATCGCACGCGCCCTGGCGGCAGAGCCAAAAATCCTGCTGGCGGACGAGCCGACGACGGCGCTCGACGTCACGGTGCAGGCCGAGATCCTCGAACTGCTCCGCGCGCTCAGCGCTTCGCGCAACATGGCGGTGATCATCGTGACGCATGATTGGGGCGTCGTGGCTGACATCTGCGACCGGGCGATGGTGCTCTATCAGGGCCGCGCGCTCGAGACCGCCAGCGTCGTCGATCTGTTCGAGAAGCCAAGCCATCCCTATACCGCGGCGTTGCTCAAGGCCAATCCGCATGGCGCAAAGCCGGGCGAGCCGCTGCCGACGATCGAAGAGACGATGCGGTCGATTGAGGTAGGTGTGGGATGAGCGGGCCGCTTCTCAGCGTTTCGGATCTTCACGTTCATTTCGCGCAGCGCAGCGCGCGGGTTTTTCGCGCCCTCAATGGTGTGTCCTTTGACGTGATGCCCGGCGAAACGGTCGGACTGGTCGGCGAGTCCGGTTCCGGCAAAACGACGATCGGCCGCGTCATCCTTGGTCTGGCTCCGGCCACGTCAGGGCGTGTCAGTTTCGACGGCGAGGACATCACGCATGCGTCGCGGCGCCGGCGACGCGATCTGGCGCGCGAAATCCAGGTGGTGTTTCAGGACCCATATGGCTCGCTCAATCCGACACGCACGATCGGCGACACGCTGGCAGAGCCCCTGCTGATGGACCGCGCGCTGTCGCGCACTGAGCGTGACGCCCGCATCAGCGACGTTCTGACCCGCGTCGGGATGCCGACGGATGCCGCCACGCGCTATCCCGCGCAGTTTTCCGGCGGCCAGCGCCAGCGCATCGCGATTGCGCGCGCGGTCATTGCCCGCCCACGCCTTGTGGTCTGCGATGAGCCGGTCAGCGCGCTCGATCTCTCGGTGCAGGCGCAGGTGCTGAACCTGCTCAGCGAATTGCAGAAGAGCATGGGCTTGTCGCTGTTGTTCATCTCGCACGACTTGACGGTCGTGCGGCACGTCTCTCACCGTACCGTCGTGCTTTACAAGGGTGAGATCGTGGAGCACGGGGATTCGCAGGCCATCCACGAGTCACCTCAGCATTCGTATACGCGGGCACTGCTGTCCGCAGCGCCCGTGCCCAGACCCGAAAGAACAACGCCAGCGTCGCGAGGCGTGGCGCCGTCAAAAAGAGATGATTGCACCCGAGGCAGGAGGAAACCAGTTATGAAGAATCGATTGGCCACCCGGCGGCTTTTTCTTGCCGCCGTACTCGCAACCACATCGCTCGCCGCGGCGGGTAGCGCCTTCGCACAGCAGAAAGTATTGACGGTTGGCAGCGCCTTTGTGCCTGTCAGCCTCGATCCTGCCTTGAGCGGTAACGGCCGCGCCGGCATGGCGATCGGGCCGGCTTACGAACCGCTGGTGCGGGTCGCCGCCGATGGCTCGTTCCGCCCGGCGCTGGCCACCAAATGGGAAATGTCCCCCGACAGCAAGTCGGTGACATTCACGCTGCGCGAGGGCGCCAAGTTCAGCGATGGCGAACCGGTCACGGCGGAAGCGGCAAAGAAATCGATCGACTATTTCCAGCTTCAAGCGGGCGGCGGCTTTTCGACCAATCTGAAGACCGTGACGTCGATCGACGTGCTGGGGCCGTACCAGTTCCGCATCACCATGTCGTCACCGCAACCCGCCCTCGTCAATCTGTTCGAAGCCTATTGGAATGGCGGCATGCTGATCAGCCCCAAGGGCGTCGACAATCCGGACGGTCTCGCCAAGGAAACATTCGGCGCCGGTCCCTACAAGCTCGATCCGGCGGCGACCATTCTCGGCAAGAGCTACACCTACGTTCCAAATCCGTATTACTACGACAAGAGCAGGGTGAAGTGGGACAAGGTCGTTATCTCGGTGTTTCAGGATCAGAACGCCGGCATCCAGGCCATGAAGGCCGGCCAGTTGATGCTGCTGAGCTCCGATCCGCTCACCGCCAATTCGAATGCGGCGAACCTGCCGCCCACCCTGCGTATCGTGTCGGAGCCGGTCGGCTGGACCGGACTTATCCTGAGTGATCGCAATGGCGAGGGTCCGCAGCCCTATCTGAAGGACGTGCGTGTCCGCCAGGCGATCAACTACGCGCTCGACCGCAAGCTGATGTCGCAGGCGCTGTTCGGAAAATTTGCCGAGCCGACGGCGCAACTGCAGGCGCGCGGCTTTGTCGGCTACGACGCCAAGCTCGAGGAGCGCTACCCCTACGACCCCGCCAAGGCCAAGGAATTACTCGCGGCGGCGGGCTATCCGAACGGATTCGAACTGACGGTCGCCTATGTCAACAATTCCATGAGCCAGTTCCTGCAACAGGCCGTCGGTGCCCAGCTTCGCAAGGTCGGCATTACCGTCAAGGGCATGGAAGCCCAGCACTTCGGTGTTCATGCGCAGCATGGCGGACAACAAGGCGTTCTCGGCCACCGTCCTCAACTCGAACTCGGGCATTCCGAACCTCGCCAAGTTCCAGGTGCTCGATTCCAAGGGTGGCTTCAACTACTACTCCAGCACGGACGACACGCTGACCAGGCTGATGGAAGAAGCCTCGAACCTGCCGGTCGACAAGGCCGCGGATGCCTGGAAGAAGGTGTATGGTCATGTCGTCGAGCTCGCGTGGCTCGCGCCGGTTGCGGCGATCCATGTCGCCTATTTTGCCTCGAACACCATCAAGACGCCGCCGATCGGCCAATCGGTCGTGATCGATCTGACCGACGTCGAACCCGCAAACTGAGGGAGAACCCCATGACCACAGAGAAACAGCCACTCGATCCCGCCCTCGTTGAGATCGAGCGCAAATGGAAGGAAGCCGGCGTTCCCGATCTATACGCGGGACGCAACGGCCCGGTCAGCCGCGAACGGGCGCGCAATATTCGCGCGTTTCTCTATCCCAAGCCGAAGCTGCCGACGGGCAAGCTTGAAAGGACCAGCATTACGGGTCCGAACGGGCCGATCACCATCGAGATCGTGCAGCCGGTCGAAGGCACGCCGATCGGCACGCTGGTCTATTTCCACGGCGGCGGTTACATCCTCGGCGATATCGACAGCCACCAGGCCCATGCGATCCGGTTTGCCAATCGCTCGCGCGTCGTCGTCGTCAACGTCGATTACCGGCTGGCGCCCGAAAATCCTTTCCCGCAGGGCGTCGAGGATGCCATCGCCGGCGCCAAATGGGCGCACGCCAACCTTGACCGGCTGGGCGGCGCGGGCAAGCCGCTGGCGGTCGGCGGCGACAGCGCCGGCGGCAATTTCGCGGCCGTGACGGCCATCAAGTGCAGGGATGCCGGTATCAAACTCGCCGCTCAGGTGCTGCTCTATGGCGCGTTCGACGTGCGCAAGGACCGCAATCCGGATATCCGCGAGCCGTACTTCGGCAGCGGCGACGTCGAAGCGAAACTCAACGATATCCGCGCATCGCCGATTCTCGCCGATCTCAAAGGCCTCGCGCCTGCGATCATGGGCGTCGGCCCGTACGACTTCCTCTACGAGCAGAGCGTGAAATATCACGCCGCCTTGAAGGATGCGGGCGTGCGCGTGGTTTATCGCGAGTTCCCGACATTGAACCACGGCTTTTTCAGTTACACCGCGGTCTCGCCGGCCAGCGCCGCCGCGGCCGATCTGATCTGCGACGATCTCAGAACGCTGCTCGCATAGAGCGGGTACGGGATAAGAGACTCAAGTACGCGCGCCGCGATGGCATGTGGTTGTGCCAGGCGCGGCGCGAAAACTACTCGATCACCGCATGCTCGGGCTTCACCGATTGCGCCCGTAGTGCTGCCTTGGTCGAGCCGATCATGATCGTCAGCGGGATCGCGACCAGGATGAACAGCATCACCAGCTGGTAGTCGTGCGAGAAGGCGATGATCTGCGCCTGCGCCTTGACCATCGCATCCGCCATGGCGCGGCCGGTGTCGGTGCGACATGTCGATCATGCCGCGCACATTGGGCATCTGCATGGCGTGGTTGAACGGATTGATGTGCTCGGAGAGGTTGGCGTAGACGCGCCGCGACCCTTCCGTCAGTTGCGAGATCACCAGCGAAATGCCGACCGAACTCGCGACGTTGCGCATCAGGGTCAGCATCGAGGTGCCGTCGGTGCGCAGATGATTGGGCAGCGTCAGGAACGCCACGGTGGAGAGCGGCACGAACACCAGGCCAAATCCAAAACCCTGCAGCACGCTGATCACGACGATTTCGGTGCCGCCGGTCTGGTCGGTCCAGCCGGTCATGTAGAACAGCGAGAAGGCGGTGATGCTCAAGCCTGAGATGATCAGATTGCGCGCCTCGATATAGCGCATCAGCCGGCCTACCAGCATCATGGCAACGAAGGTGCCGCAGCCGCGGGTCGCCAGCATCACGCCCGCGGTGATGATGGGATAGCCGATCACGTTCTGCATGAACGGCGACGACAGCGCCATGGTCGAAAACAGCACCATGCCCATGACCGCCATGAACACGCAGCCGCCGACGAAATTCTTGTCCTTGAACAGCGCGAACTGGATGAACGGCTTCGCCGTCGTGAACGAATGGGCGAAGAAATAATAGAAGCCGACCACCGAGATGATGAACTCGGCGATGATCTCGTTGGATTCCAGCCAGCCGAGCTGCTCGCCGCGGTCGAGCGCCAGCTGCAGCGAGCCGATCGCGACCGCGAGCGCGGTGAAGCCGAACCAGTCGAAGCGCAAAGCGAGATCCTTCTTGGTCTCGTCCATGAAGATGACGAGGCCGAGCACGGTGAAGATGCCGAACGGCAGATTGACGAAGAACACCCAGTGCCAGGAATAGGTTTCGGTCAGCCACGCCCCCAATGAGGGGCCCATGATCGGACCCATCATCACGCCCATGCCCCAGATCGCCATCGCTTTGGCGCGTTCATGCAGCGCGTAGGTGTCCAGCATCACCGCCTGCGACAGCGGCACCAGGGCTGCGCCGAACACGCCCTGCAGCAGGCGGAACAGCACCATCTGGTTGATGTCCTGGGCGAGGCCGCACATCACGGAAGCGATGGTGAAGCCGCCCGAGCAGATGATGAAGATGCGCTTGCGGCCAAAACGGTTGGCGATCCAGCCCACCGGCGCGGTCATGATCGCGGCGGCGACGATGTAGGAGGTCAGCACCCAGTTGATCTGGTCCTGCGAGGCCGACAGCGTGCCCTGCATGTAGGGCAGCGCGACATTGGCGATGGTGGTGTCGAGCGCCTGCATGATGGTCGCCGTCATGGCGCAGATCGTCACCATGTTCCGGCGCAGGCCGGGAACCGCAGCAGGTGCTGGACCTGACGTCGGCATGGTCAGTCTATTCCTGGTCCTGCTGCGCGACCGCGGGCGAGCCGAACAGGTTCGCCAGCGAGCGGCGATGGTTGGTGTCGATGGTGGCGTAGACGCTCATGCCGGCCTTCAGCTTGCGGACGAATTTGTCGTTGCTGTCGAAATAGATCCGCACCGGCACGCGCTGCACCACCTTGACGAAATTGCCGGTGGCGTTCTGCGGCGGCAGGATCGCAAATTGCGCGCCGGTGCCGGGCGAGAGCGAACCGACCGTGCCCTTGAACACATGGTTCGGAAACGCGTCGACGTCGAGCGTGACGCTCTGGCCGACCGCGACATAGGTGAAGTCGCTTTCCTTCGGATTGGCGTCGACCCAGGGGTTCGAGATGTCGATGACGGAAAATACCGGCGCACCCGCCATCACGAAGCGGCCGAGCTGGATCTGCTCGACCTGGGTGGCGACGCCATTCATCGGCGCGCGAACGGTGGTCAGATCGAGATTGCGCTGGGCGTCGTCGAGCGCGGCCTTGGCCTGCATGTAGGCCGGAAACTGCTCGAGCGGCAGTTCGGGATTGCCGAGCAGCTGATTGAGGGCGTTGGAGCGTTGCCCCGTCACGAGCTGCCGCTGCGCCTGCGCGGTGACGAGCGCGGTGGCGCTGTTGTCGAGATCGAGCTGCGAACCGGCCAGACTCTTGACCAGCGAATTCTTGCGCTCGACGTCTTTCTGCTTGAGCGCGATGCCGGCGTTGACGATTTCCAGGGTCTGCGAGAAGAGCGCGACGTTGGTGACGAGATTACCATGGCTGGTCTTGGCGTCTTCCAGCTTCGCGCGCGCCTGGGCGAGCGCGAGTTGAAACGGCACGGGGTCGATCTGGAACAGGGTGTCGCCGGTCGAGACCTGCTGGCCTTCCTTCACGGTCACCTTGATGATCTTGCCGGACACGTCGGAGGTGATCAGCACCTTCTGCGCGCCGACATAGGCGTCGTCGGTGGTCACGTAGCGGCCGCCATTGAGATAGAAGGTGAAGCCGGCGATCGCGGCGACCAGCGGCAGCACCACCAGCAGCAGGAAGCGGCGGTAGCGGCGCATGCCGGCCATCAGCCGGCGGCGCGGTTCCGCGGCCAGCTTCGGCCGCGCCGGCGCAGCCGGACTGGCCTTCTGTTCGGGCGCGAATTTGAGGACGGGATCAGCCAACGCGCTGTTCCTTTCTGGGAGGTTCGCCGGGCGCGTTCTGGATCGCGTTGCGAACGTTTTCCTTGATCAGGTCGAGTTGGGCGAGCAGGCGGTGGGCGTCGGCGGGATTGATGCCTTCCAGCGCGGTCGCGGTGAGTTCCGAGCGCAGGCCCGAGAGCTTGCCGAGCAGCGGGCGCGCGGCCTTCTTCAGATAGAGGCGGTTGACGCGGCGGTCGGTCTCGTCGCCGCGGCGCTCGATCCAGCCATTGTCGCAGAGCTTGTCGATCAGCCGGGTCAGCGTGATCGGCTGCATCTCCATCTGTTCGGCGAGTTCCGTCTGCTTCATGCCCTCGGCCCGTTCCACCTTGGCCAGAACCGCCCATTGCGCGCGGGTGATGCCATAGCGCGCCGCCTGCTTGTCGGCATAGGCGCGCACCAGCCGCGCCAGTTCGCCGACCGTAAACAGCAAGTTCATATCCACGGAACCGCGCATCAGGGGTCGTCTCCATAAGCTTTCGATATTATAAGCTAGCTTATGAATTCCGCATGGCAGGTTAATACGTACCAGCCCCGCTCGCCGCACATGGCTTGGGAACCGGGCCCCCGCGGGCTTTGGCATTGGGCGCCGAAATGCTACAAAACGACGGCATGACCTTGGCAAAACCCACCTTTCCCGCACCCGATCACGATCACGGCCGCTGCACCGCGGACGCGATCGCGCATGCCGAGCAGGTTTGCGCCAAACGGGCGCAGAAATTCACCCCGATCCGGCGTCAGGTGCTGGAGGCGCTGCTGTCCAGCCACCGGCCGCTCGGG
The DNA here is from genome assembly GCA_963802535.1 of uncultured Alphaproteobacteria bacterium. Classification (GTDB taxonomy): domain Bacteria; phylum Pseudomonadota; class Alphaproteobacteria; order Rhizobiales; family Xanthobacteraceae; genus Bradyrhizobium. The sequence continues at coordinate 744,435 of CAWDJI010000011.1, forward strand.
GCCTATGAGGTGATCGACGAACTCGCCAAGATCGATGCCGCGGCCGGCGCCGATCACGGTCTACCGCGCGCTCGATTTCCTGATGGAAAACGGCCTCGTCCACCGCATCGAAAGCCGCAACGCCTTCCTCGCCTGCGCGCACGACCATGACGCCACCGCGATGGTGGCGTTCCTGATCTGCGACCATTGCGGCTCGGTCGGCGAAATTCCGGCAGCCCCGGTGGCGGCGAGCCTCAATGCCGCGGCGCGCGCCTCCGGCTTTGCGCCAAAACTCTCCGTCGTCGAGATCGCCGGCACCTGCGCGCATTGTCCAAGAAATAGATGATCAAACAACACGGCGCCAAGCCGGCCACGAGGATAAATGTCGTCGAACTCCGTGATCTCTTCCGCCGGGCGTGCGCTCACGCCGGGCGCCATCGCCTTGATGCTGATGCTGTGCCTGAGCTGGGGTTTCAACCAGATCGCGGTGAAGCTGGTGCTGCCCGAGGTGCCGCCGATGCTGCAGGCCTTGACCCGCTCGCTTGGCGCGTTGCCGGTGTTGTTCGTGATCGGCTGGTTTCGCGGCGTCAAATTCTTCGAGCGTGACGGCACGCTGTGGCCCGGCCTGATCGCGGGCGTCATCTTCGGCATCGAGTTCGTGCTGATCTATCGCGGCCTGCTGCTTGACCTCGGCCTCGCGCGCGGCGGTGTTTCTCTACACCGCGCCGTTCTTCGTGGCGCTCGGCTCCTACGTCTTTCTCGGCGAACGGCTGCGCGCCTCGCAATGGGGCGGATTGGGTTTGAGCTTTGCCGGCGTGGCGCTCGCGATCGGCGTGCCCCAGGCCAATGTCGATGCGAAAGTCCTGCTCGGCGACCTCCTGATCGTCGCCGGCGGTTCGCTGTGGGCGACCACGACGCTGATCGTCAAGGCCACCGCGCTGATCAAGGCGCCGGCCGAAAAAGGCCTCGGCTATCAGGTCGCGCTCTCGATCCCGATCCTGGCGCTGGCGGCCTGGATATCCGGCGAAACCATCACGCCATGTGCCCGGGCCGCTGTCGCTGGCGCTATTGGCCTATCAGGCGTTCTGGGTCGTCGGCCTGACGTTCCTGTTGTGGTTTGCGCTGGTGAAGACCTATTCGGCCAGCAAATTGTCGGCCTTCACCTTCATCACGCCGCTGTTCGGCGTGGTGGCGGCGTATTTCATCCTGCACGACACGCTGACGATCGCGTTTGGTGTCGCGGCGCTGCTGGTGATCGCCGGGCTCTATCTCGTCAACCGCCCCGAAGCGGCGCGGGCGGAAATCGCGCCGGATCCGAATGTGTGACGACTGTGATCGATCTCTGTCCCCGTCATTGCGAGGAGCGATAGCGACGAAGCAATCCATCTTTCAGCGCGTGCGGAGCGATGGATTGCTTCGCTACGCTCGCAATGACGTCGAGAGATATCGCGCTAATCCGTCTCGATCGGCAACGCCTCGTCCTTCGCCCACTCGCCCATCGAGCCGTCATAGAGCGTGAGATTGTCGTAACCGAGCTGGTGCAGCAGGAACAGATCGATCGTGGCCGAGATGCCGCCGCCGCAATAGGCGATCACGCGCTTGTCCTTGCGCAGGCCCTGCGTTGCGAATTTCGCTTCGGCGTCGACCAGCGGCACGAAGACCCGCGTTGACGGATCGAGCAACGTCGCCGCCGACACGTTGCAGCTGCCGGGAATGCGTCCCCGGCCGGCCGTAGCGGCTGGGCTCCAGTCCCCGGTGGAATTGCGGGCCGAGCGCGTTGACGACCACCGAATTGCGATCGGCGATGGCGGCCAGCACGTCGTTCTTGCCGACGAAAAAGCCGGGCTTTGGCTTGGCCTTGAAGATCGCGGGCGGATATCCCTTTGCCGGTCCGGTCTCGATCGCGCGCTCCTCCGCCTTCCATTTGTCGAACCCGCCGTCGAGCACGGCTGCGTTCTCGAAACCGAGCGATCGCAGCATCCACCAGAACCGCGTCGCCCACATCGGCGTGCCGATGGAATAGAGCACGACGCGCGAATCCGTGCCGAGGCCGTGCCGCCCGAACGCGGCCGCAAGCTGCGCCATATCAGGCATCATGAAGCGAAGCTCGGTGCTCTGATCGGAGAACTCGCCCTGCAGGTCGAGAAAATCCGCGCCGGGAATGTGCCCGGCCTCGAACGTGTGATTACCGGGCACGGCGATATAGGGAACGTCGCTGCCCGCAGGCGCAGGCTCGAGATAGGTGGTGCAATCGAACAGCCGCAGATCGGGCTGGTCGATGATCCCGGCGAGTTCCGCTGTGGAGATGAGCTCCTTGCGCCGTGGCATGCGTGCCTCCCTGATGATTTGCCCGATGCTAGGGTGGACCACATGATATGAAAAGGCGACGGCTGCGCGCGGTCTGCCCTTCCAATCCAGCGATTCCTGTCCAATATAGCGGGCAGGGAAGGCGGCGCTCCGGCGCCCTGACCTTCGATCCAAATGGCTAATTAAGCCATTGAATTTACAAGTAAAAATGCCAATTCCGGGCGGCCGCGCCGCCGCCGTCCCCTTGGTGAATGTCACCAAAACCTGATATTCGAGACGCCATGAACAAGCCCGAAAAACCCCCGCAGAACGACATCGCCGGCCCCAGCGCCCGGCATAAAACCACCCAGGTCATGGTCGGCAACGTCGCCGTCGGCGGCGGCGCGCCGATCGTCGTGCAGTCGATGACCAACACCGACACCGCCGATATCGACGGCACCATCGCGCAGGTCGCAGCGCTGGCGCGCGCCGGCTCCGAAATGGTGCGCATCACGGTGGACCGCGACGAGGCCGCCGCCGCCGTTCCGCATATCCGCGACGGCCTGCGCAAGCGCGGCATCACCACGCCCTTGATCGGCGATTTCCATTACATCGGCCACAAGCTGCTGGCGGATTATCCGGCCTGCGCCGAGGCGCTCGACAAATACCGCATCAATCCCGGCAATGTCGGCTTCAAGAACAAGCGCGACACGCAGTTCGCCGACATCATCGAGATCGCCAACAAGAACAACAAGCCGGTCCGCATCGGCGCCAATTGGGGCTCGCTCGATCAGGAACTGCTGACCAAGCTGATGGACGAGAACATCGCTCTTGCCGGAGCCGCGCGATGCGCGCGCGGTGATGCGCGAGGCGATGGTGCAGTCGGCGCTGCTGTCGGCGGCGCGCGCCGAAGAGCTCGGCATGCCCAAGAACAAGATGATCCTGTCGGCAAAGGTTTCCGCCGTGCAGGATCTGATCGCGGTCTACGAGGTGCTCGCCGAGCGCTCGGACTACGCGATCCATCTCGGCCTCACCGAAGCCGGCATGGGATCGAAGGGCATCGTGGCGTCGTCGGCCGCGCTCGGCATCCTGCTGCAGCAGGGCATCGGCGACACCATCCGGATTTCGCTGACGCCCGAGCCCGGCGGCGATCGCACGGTGGAAGTTCAGGTCGCGCAGGAATTGCTGCAGACCATGGGCTTCCGCACCTTCGTGCCGCTGGTCGCGGCATGCCCCGGTTGCGGCCGCACCACCTCGACCACGTTCCAGGAACTGGCGCGCTCGATCCAGGATTTCATCCGGGAAGAGATGCCGGGCTGGAAGACGCAATATCCCGGCGTCGAAGCGCTCAACGTCGCGGTCATGGGCTGCATCGTCAACGGCCCCGGCGAATCCAAGCACGCCAATATCGGCATCTCGTTGCCCGGCACCGGCGAAGCCCCGGCCGCCCCCGTGTTCGTCGACGGCAAGAAATTCCGCACCCTGCGCGGCCCTGCCATCGCCGCCGACTTCAAGGCGCTGGTGATCGATTATATCGATCAGCGTTATGGCGCCGGCGCCAAGGCGCCGGTGACCGCGGCGGAGTAGAATCTCTCCGTCGTCCCGGCGAACGCCGGGACCCATACCGCGTCGTGCTATCGGCTCAAGTTCGTAGCCCGGGTGGAGCGAAGCGAAACCCGGGTCTCTCACACGCCGATAGCTCGTTCCCGGGTTGCGCTTCGCTGCACCCGGGCTACGATGATCCCAATCAACAATGATTGGGAGGCCGCCCATGTCGTCGCTGTCCGGCAAGCAGGGACCCCGCTATCGGCACATCGCCGGCGAGAGCGAGCCCTATGAGACCATCGGCGTCGAAAAACTGACCCCGATCATCGGCGCGGAGATTTCCGGCGTCGATCTCGCCGGCTCGCTGTCGAACCGCACCGATGGACGAGATCCATCGCGCGCTCGCCGAAAACCTCGTGATCTTCTTCCGCGACCAGCACATCACGCCGCAGCAGCATCTGGCCTTCGGCCGCAAGTTCGGCGACCTGCACATCCATCCCGCCGCGCCCCATGAGGGCGACGATCCCGCGCTGATGAAGATCTATGCCGACAAGGATTCGCCGCGCGCCAATGGCGAGGGCTGGCACACCGACGTCTCCTGCGACGTCGAGCCGCCGATGGGCTCGATCCTCTACATCAAGCAGTGCCCGCCGCGCGGCGGCGACACGCTGTTCGCCAACATGTATGCGGCCTATGAAGCGCTGTCGGACCGGATGAAGGCCTATCTCGACGGCCTCACCGCGCTGCATGACGGCGAGCAGACCTATCGCGGGCTCTATGCCAATTACGGCGTCGCCGACCGGCCGCAATATCCGCGCGCCGAACATCCCGTCGTGCGCACCCATCCGGTGACGGGCAAGAAAGCGCTCTACGTCAACCGCGGTTTTACGCGTTTCCTGATCGGCGTTCCCCGCGACGAGAGCGATGCGATGCTGGCCTATCTCTACCAGCACGCCGAAAACCCGCTGTTCCAGTGCCGCTTCCGCTGGACCGAGAACGCCATCGCGTTCTGGGACAACCGCTGCGCCCAGCACCGCGCGATGTGGGATTACTGGCCGCACACCCGGTCAGGCACGCGGGTGACGGTGAAGGGCGAGCGGCCGGTATGAAGATTGCCTTTCTAGTTTGTGTGGCGGCGCTCGCCGCAGCGCTTCCCGTCGCTGCGAGCGCGGCCAACTTGCCATCCGAATTCACCGGCTTCTGGGTCGCCACGGAACCCACCAACAATGCGTGTCGCAAGGCCGATCTCAAGGAAGAAAAGAACAACGCGCCGATCGCGCGCGTCATGAGCGTCGAAGCCGGCACCGTCAATTTCTACGAAACCAGTTGCACGCTGCAATCGGTCAAGCGGCTGCCGAACGCCGATCCCAGCGACAAGAACCAGGTCAACGCCGAAGCCGATCTCAGCTGCAGCGGCGAAGGCTCGCGCTGGAACGCGAAAGAGATCTGGCACGTCCAGACCATCGACGGCAACAAGGTCGTCGTCGTCACCGGCCTCAAGCAGACCGACTACCGCGACGAAAAAGGCAAGAAGCAGAACACGCCGAGCCTGGTGACGACGACGGTGTATTTTGCCTGCAAGTGAGGGTGAAAACCCCTCTGTCTGCCGTCATTGCGAGGAGCACTTGCGACGAAGCAATCCAGTCTTCCGATGACGCGCGATGGATTGCTTCGCGGAGCCTGTCATCGGGCGCGCATTCGCGCGACCCGTTGGCTCGCAATGACGGCAACGGCGGCGTTGACGCCCCGCCCGGCCTGCGCCAATCTTGCCCAAAAGCAAAACAAGATCCGGAGGACACGCCATGCTCCGCGCCGAAGACAACAAATTCCTCACCGAGAGCGGTGCGGGGACGGGAATGGGCGAATTGCTGCGCCGGTTCTGGATGCCGGTGCTGCTGTCGGCGGAATTGCCCGACGCCGACGGCACGCCGAAGAAGATCACCGTCATCGGCGAGGAACTGCTCGCCTTCCGCGACACACGCGGCGTGGTCGGCGTCATCGACCAATATTGTCCGCATCGCGGCGCCAATCTCTGGCTCGGCCGCAATGAGGAATGCGGCATCCGCTGCGTCTATCATGGCTGGAAGTTCGACACGTCAGGCGCCTGCGTCGACATGCCGACCTCCTATCCCGATCTCAACGCCAAGGATCTGATCCGCATCAAATCCTATCCGGTGCGCGAATGGGGCGACATGATCTGGGCCTATATGGGCCCGGCGGATGCAATGCCGGAATTGCCGGCGCTGGAAATGGCGCTGGTCCCGTCCTCGCACCGCTACGTCACCAAGAAATGGCAGGACTGCAACTGGGTGCAGGCGATGGAAGGCTCGATCGACACCGCGCATTTCACCTTCGCGCATCTGTCGTTCGAAAAGGAAGAGAACGAAATCCTCGACATCAAGAAACATTTCGTCAATCCGCTGGTGCGGGTCGCGACCGACCACATGCGCTGGATCGCCGAAGACCCGCGCCCGGTGATCAAGATCAGTCCGCACGAGGCGGGCTTGACCGTTGCCGGCGGACGGCTCACCGGCACCGACAACATCTACTGGCGCATCGCCCAGTTCCTGATGCCGGTGCATGCCTATGCGCCGAGCTCGATGCCGGGCGAGAATATCTTTGGCCAGAGTTTTGTTCCAGTGACCGATACCGCGTGCTGGATCTACACTTATGCGTGGAATCCGGAGCGGCCGCTGACGCAGGCCGAGCGCGACGGCTACGACCGCGGCAACGGCGTGATGTCGGAGGTCGACGAGAATTACATCCCGCTGCGCAACCGCGCCAACGACTATCTGATCGATCGCAAGCTGCAGAAGACAAAAAGCTACACCGGCATCAAGGGCGTCTCCGAACAGGACGCCGCCGTGCAGGACAGCCAGGGTTTTATCGCCGACCGCACCCGCGAACATCTCGGCCCGACCGATCTCGGCATCATGCATTTCCGCAAGCTGGTGATGGAAGCCGCCCGCGCGTTGCAGCAGGGCGAGGCGCCGCCGCATGTCAAACACCAGGACCGCTACACGGTGCGTTCCGGCGCCTGCGTCACCAGCAAGGCCAAGGATCTGACGGCGGTCATGATCGAGCGGTTCGGCGATCCTGCGGGGTTCGTGGGGCATCCAGGGCGGAACGCGGCGGCGGAGTAACCCGTCGTCCCGGCGACGCCGGGACCCATAACCACAGGCGGCATTGTTGCAGGCTGATCGATCTTCCTTTTCAACAACGAGCGCCGGCGTATGGGTCCCGGCGTTCGCCGGGACGACGTGGAGAGAGGACGACGCTACAGCGGAATCTTCCGATACTCCCGGTTGCTCAAACTCGCCTCCTCCAGATCGAGATCCCGCTCGATCCGCCGCCTGGTCTCGTCGGTGATCTTGCCGTCGCGCAGCAGCGCGTGGATGAATTTGCGTTCCCCCGAAATCAGTTCCCGCGTCAGCGCGGTGCCGGTCGCCGAGACATCGTGCCGGTCGGGATCGAGCGAATCCGGCAGCTGGTTGGCGCGGATCTCGTGCCGCGAGCGCAACAGTTTGACGACTTCGTCGGACAGTTCGCGGTCGTCGGTGATGGCGTCGAGCGATTTCAGCGCGGCATCGAGCGCCTCGCGCCGCGCCGCGATCTCCGATTCGTGTTCGGCGATGTGTTCGTCGCGGCCGGCCTGCGCCACGCCGAGCCATCGCACCACCGGCGGCAGGCCGAGGCCGAGCCCGACCAGCGTGATGAAGATGACGCCAAAGGAGACGAACAGGATCAGGTCGCGATAGGGGAAGTCTTCGCCGTTCGGCAGCGCGAACGGCAGCGCCAGCGCTGCGGCCAGCGACACGGCGCCGCGCACGCCGGTAAAGGCGATCACGAACACGGTGCGCCATGACGGCATCGGATCGCGCGCGCGCAGGCGCGGGTTGATCAGCCGCGGCAGATAGGTCGCGGGATAGACCCAGGCGAACCGCGCGACAATGATGATGACCGCGACCAGCGCGGTGGCGGACAGGATGTCGTCGAGCGGAAACGCCTTCGATTTCTCCAGCAGCAGGCGCATCTGGAAGCCGGTCAGCAGGAACAGAAAGCCCTCGATCAGATAGATCACGAGGTCCCAGAAGAAGATGCCCTGCAGGCGCGTCGCCGAGGAAATCAGCAGCGGTCCGTTCCAGCTGATATAGAGCCCGCAGGCGACGGTCGCGATCACGCCGGAGCCGCCGAAATGGTGTGGAATCCAGAAGGCGAGGTAGGGCGTGATCAGCGACAGCGTGATCTCGACCTGCGGGTCGCGCGCGCGGTGGCGCATGCGCAGGCTGAGCCAGCCGATCGCGGCGCCGAACAGCAATTCGCAGACGACGATGCCGGCAAAAGTTCCGGTCGCCTTCGGCAGCGAGAACATGCCGGTCATGATCGCGGCGACCGCGAAACGATAGAGGATCAGCGCGGTGGCGTCGTTGGCGAGCCCCTCGCCCTCGAGCACGACCAGGATCCGGCGCGGCATGCCGAGCTTGCGGGCAATCGCCAGCGGCGCCACCACGTCGGGGGGCGCGACGATGGCGCCCAGCAGGAAGCCGACGCCCCAGGGCAGCCCGATCAGATAATGCGTCGCCGCCGCCACCGCAAACGCAGTGAAGATCACGCAGCCGACCGACAGCAGGATGATGGGGCGCAGATTGGATTTGAATTCGCGCCAGCTCATGGCGACGCTCGCCGAATAGATCAGCGGCGGCAGCACCACCAGCAGCACCAGTTCGGGCGGCAATTCCAGCGGCGGCATGCCCGGCACGAAGGCCAGCGCGATGCCGGTCAGCAGCAGCAGGATGGCCGGCGCCACGCTCAATCGCCGCGCCACAGCGCGGTCCCTGCCAGCACGGCGAGCAGGATCAAAAAGATCTGAAATTTGGCTTCCATGATGGCCCCAATTCGCAGGGAAACCTCTGCAAGGTCAATGCCGCCGGACCCTGCTCACGGACGAAAGCCGGTCCGGTTTCAAACCGCCTCTGAACAAATTTGTGACCGCCGCGTCAAAACCCGCCGGCTTCTGCTCCCGTACCAGCGGGAACCCTGCGAGATGCAGGCGAGGAGAGCGTTTTCAAGCGAAGTGGGAGCATCACCATGAAACAGATTGGGCAGCATGCCATTGTGATCGGCGCGAGCATGGGCGGCCTGTTGGCCGCGCGGGCGCTGGCGGATTTCTATGCCGTCGTGACGGTGCTGGTTCGCCAAAAGTGCGCTTCGTCAACTGGTACATCGGCAAGCTGCACATGGCCGCCCGGCACGATGCGAAGCTTGCGACCGCGTTCCTCGAAGTCGCCAATCTGGCGTCGCCACCGACCAAATTGCTAAATCCGGCGATCGTGCTGCGCGTGATCAGAGGCAATCTCGGAATGCGAGGCAATGCGGAGGCCGCGCCGGCGGGGGCGCGGGCCTAATTAGGTCAGATAGCAACCGCAACGGAAGTGCGCCCCCTCTCCCGCGCTTGCGGGGGAGGGCCGGGGTGGGGGCTCTCTCCGCGAGTCGGTACGTGGAGAGAGCCCCCACCCGGATCACATCTGCGATGTGACATAGCCGAAGCCTTGCTTCGGCGTTCTTAAGTGACGGCCGCCGTGGGCGGCCTCTGCTCCCCCGCAAGCGGGAGAGGTGCACCGAGTCTGCCGCCGACTCACTCGCGCAGATCGTAGCGATAAGCTTTCGACACGATCTGCCAGCCGTCACTGAGTTTCATCGCCACCAGATAGTCGGTGAAATAGAGCGGCGGCAATTGGCAGCGCACCTTGATGTAGGCGGTGTTGTCGTCGGAGCGATCGATGGTGACGATAAAATCCTCGCGCGGCTTGCCTTCCGCTTTTGCGGAAGTGCGCTTGCGGAAATAGTCCAGCCAGGCGGGCAGCTTGAGGACTCTGAGTTCGCCCTTTTCCAGCGAACGCAGGTCGGCGCTGGGGTGGAAGATCGCGCCGAGCTTGTCGGCGTCGCCCTCATGGACGGCGTCGAAATAATGCTGGATCACGGCTTCGACGGTTGAACGGTCGTAACTCACGGTCGATCATCCCCCTTGCATCGAATCACTCGCGCAGATCGTAACGATACGATTTCGAGACGATCTTCCAGCCGTCGGAAAGTTTCATCGCCACCAGATAGTCGGTGAAGTAGCGCGGCGGCAATTGGCAGCGTACCTTGATGAAGGCGGTGTTGTCGTCGGAGCGATCGATGGTGACAACAAAATCCTCGCGCGGCTTGCCCTCGGCCTTGGCGGAGGGCCGCTTGCGCACCCGGTCGAGCCAGGCCGGTACGGTGAGCACCTGCAACTCGCCTTTCTCGACCCAGCGCAGATCGGCGCTGGGATCGAAGATCGCGCCGAGCTTGTCGGCATTGCCTTCATACAGGCCGTCGAAATAGTTTTTGACGACGGCTTCGACGCTCGATCGGTCTTCGCTCACGATAATCCTCCCGGAAATGTGTATTGTTCGAATTGAATTAAGCCACGAACCGATCAATTATTCCATGGCTGAGTTGATCGTGGCTCGCGGGAGAAGATCGTGATGGGATCAGAAAATTCGAAGGCTCGCATGCTTGCCGGCGAATGCCTTTGCCGCGCGGTGCGCTACAGCGTCGCGGATGCGTTCGAATATGCCCTCAATTGTCATTGCTCGAATTGCCGGCGGACCACCGGCTCCGCGTTCAAGCCGTTTGCCGGCGTAACGCGCGATAGGCTCAGCCTCATCGCCGGTGACGACAATGTGATGATCCATGGCGATGCCAAGGCCAGCCACGACGTGCATTGCGCCCGCTGCGGGTCGCTGCTGTACTCGATCGTTCGCAATGGCGCCTACGCTCACGTCGCGATGGGCACGCTGGTCGACGCTCCCTCGATCCGCCCGAGCGCGCACATTTTCGTAGGCTCCAAGGCGCCGTGGTTTGCGATCACCGACGACCTGCCGCAATATCAGGGGCATATCACCGCGAAAGAGTAGCGCGCGATGCTTCCCGGCTGCGCTTGCGATCTGGACGCGGGCTGACTTTCGTAGGACATTGCAAATCGACTGCCGTCGGGAGCCGTTATCATGCCGCGCTATATCGCCTGCCTGTTTGCATGCCTGATATCCATTGCTCTGGCGCCCGGCGCGACAGCTGCCGATCTCAAGGTGATGATCTCGGCCGGCTTCTTCAGCGTATACAAGGAGCTCGGCCCCGCGTTCGAGAGCGCGACAGGGCACAAGCTCGTCACCACGCGCGGGCCTTCGATTGGCGATTCACCGGAAGCGATACCGACGCGTCTGGCCCGCGGCGAGGAGGCGGACGTCGTGATCATGGACGGGGTCGGCGTCGATCTCCTGGACCAGCGCGACCTGGCGCGCCCCGGCAGCCGGATTCCGCTCGCGGAATCGTTTATCGGCATGGTGGTTCGGTCTGGTCAGCCCAAGCCCGACATCAGCACGATGGACGGGCTGCGCAAGACCCTGCTCGAAGCCAAATCCATTGCCTATTCGGACAGTTCGAGCGGCACCTATCTGTCGACAATCGGATTCAAGAAGCTCGGGGTCGCCGACGAGGTCGCCGGCAAGACGCGCAAGGTGCGCGGTCCGCCATCGGGCGAGGTGGTGGCTGCCGTCGTCGCCCGCGGGGAGGCTGAAGTCGGTTTCCAGCAGGTCCCCGAATTGCTCCATGTTCCGGGCGTCGATTTCGTCGGCACGGTACCGTCGGAAGTCCAGCCGCCGACGCTTTTTGTCGGCGCGTTGCCCAGGAATTCACAACAGCCCGACGCCGCGGTCGCCCTGCTGCGTTTCATCTCCTCTGCGGATGCTGCGGCTGTCATCACCAAGGCCGGAATGAAGCCATTGTCGGCGCGTTGAAGGCTGGATCGCCGCCCGCGCGTTGACCGGCTAGTTCCCGGAAACTAGCGGTGCGAACTCGTTGCCCGCCATGGCGAACCAAATCTGCCGCCGTGCGACCAATCACGGCACGCGAGAGGACGCCGCTGGCGAGGATGCGATGAACCCCAAGAAAATCCTTTTCAGCTTCGAAGGCCGCATCGGCCGCCGCACTTATTGGCTGGCGATCCTCGGCATGATCGTCGCGGTGCTGGTCTTGACCATCGCCCCCTTTCTCCTCGGAAACCAGGAGTGGGTCTTCCTGATCCTCGCCTTGACCTCGCAATTCATATGGCTCCTGAGCCTGTGGCCGCTGTTGGCCGTGGGAGCCAAGCGACTGCACGACCGCGACAAGAACGGCTGGTGGCTGCTGGTGTACTGGCTGCTCCCCTTCGTCCTGATCTGCGGCGGCATGAGCATCATCCTCTTTGACGACCCCAGGACCGGCCGGACCGGAGATTTCGCGACCGGCGGGGTCCTGCTTTTTGCGAGCCTGCTGCCCGCGCTGTTTGGCATCATCGAGCTCGGCATTCTGCCGGGCACCAGGGGGCCGAACCAGTACGGCGCCGACCCGGCGGAGCAGGCGACGGCCTGACGGCGTCCGTTGATCGGGTAGAAGTGATCTGGCCGTCGCCGAAACGACGCGATGGGTTCACAGACTCCTGGCGCGCTTGATTCGCCGTGTGATCCGGATCACGGTGAAGGCACCCTCCATCAGGCATGGTCTGCGCATTGCAACGGCGCACATGTCGCCACAACACGGAGGGGTACCATGAACAATATCTCGAAGGAATCGGTTCAGCTGACGGACAAGGATCTGGCCGAAGTATCGGGCGGTAAGCGCAAGATCGACATGAAGCCGGTCAGGTTCGTCGTCTTCACGGAAGGCTCGACGATCACCGCGTCGCCGAAGTAATTTAGCCGATCAGAATTCGAAAGCGGGCGGCGCGCGAGCGGCGCCACGAATAAATGCCGACGTTAACGGCGGTCTGATCGACGATAACAAGTTTTGAATTGAGAGGCCGCCTTCGGGCGGCTTTTTCTTTGTCCGGAATCGGCGAACCGGCTCGACCCTGACTTCGTGACCCACCTCACAAAGCACGCCCAGCGCCTTATGCTAGGCAGGCCAATGTGTTAGAAAGTGCGTGGGTCCCGGAAGCGTCATGATGAAATCTGGATGGTTGAAATTGCATCGATGGGTTCTTGCTGCCGCAGCACTGCTGCTGGCGGGCCAGCCGGCGTTTGCCGAGAAGCGCGTGGCGCTGGTGCTCGGCAATTCCGCCTACCAGAACGTCGCCCAGCTCACCAATCCGGTCAATGACAGCGCCAGGATTGCCGCAACGCTGAAGGATGCCGGCTTCGACGTCGTCGATTCCCGCCATGATCTTCCGGCGGCCGAGACCCGGCGCGCGCTGCGCGATTTCGCCGACCGCGCCCGCGATGCCGATATCGCCGTCGTCTATTACGCCGGCCACGGCATCGAGGTCGACGGCGCCAATTATCTGATTCCGGTGGACGCCAAGCTCGAACGCGACACCGACGTCTATGACGAGGCGCTGTCGCTGGAGCGCGTGCTGATCGCGATCGAGCCGGCCAAGAAATTGCGGCTGGTGATTCTCGACGCCTGCCGCGACAATCCGTTCGCCAAGACCATGAAACGCACGGTGGCCTCGCGCGCGATCGGGCAGGGCCTCGCCAAGGTCGAGCCGGCCAGCCCGAACGTGCTGATCGCCTATTCGGCCAAGGCCGGTTCGACCGCCGCCGATGGCGACGGCAAGAACAGCCCGTTCACGATGGCGCTGGCGAACCACATCGCAACGCCCGGGCTCGACGTGCGCCGCGCCTTCGGCTTCGTTCGCGACGACGTGCTGAAGACGACCGGCAACAAGCAGGAGCCGTTCGTCTATGGTTCGCTCGGCGGCGATGACGTGCCGCTGGTGCCGGCCGCGGCCAAGCCGGCGCCGCGCCTGCGGCGGCCGCCGCTCCACAGCGCCCGCACTCAGTGCGCAGGCCGAAGCGCGCCGCGACTACGAACTGGCGCTGCAGGTCGGCAACAAGGGCGCGCTGAACGCCTTCCTCCCGCAATATCCCGACGGCTTCTACGCCAGCCTCGCAAAGCTTCAGCTCGAAAAGATCGCGGCCGAAGAAACCCGCGTCGCCGCCACCGAAAAGGCGCGGCAGGCCGAGCAGGAGCGGACGCGGCTTGCCGCCGAGGGCGCCCAGAAGTCGCAGCAGGCCAAGGCCGAGGCCGATGCGAAGGCCGCCGAGCAGGCGCGCATTGCCGCCGAAAAGGCCAAGCAGGTCGCGCAGGATCAGGCGGCGGCCGCCGAGCAGAAGCGCGCCGCGGTTGAAACGCCGGCGCCCGGCAAGGACAAGGCGGTCAATGTGGCGGCGCTGAACGCCGGCCCGCCGCCGGCCGAGATCACCAAATCGGTGCAGGCCGAACTGCGCCGCGTCGGCTGCCTGACGGGTGCTGCCGATGGCGACTGGAATACGACCTCGCAGCGTTCGCTGACGCTGTTCAACCGCTATGCCGGCACCAAACTCGACGCCAAGGTCGCCAGCGTCGACACGCTCGATGCGATCAAGCTGAAACCGTCGCGGGTCTGTCCGCTGGTCTGCGAGCATGGCTTCAAGGCCGATGGCGACCGCTGCACCAGGATCACCTGCGCCGAGGGCTCGTTCCTCAACGACGACAATGAATGCGAGAAGCGCCGCGCCAGGAAGCCGGTCGCGACCCGCGAACAGGATGATCGCCCGGCGCGTTCCGAGCGTCCGGTTCGCGAGCGTCCGCAGATTCCGCCTGGGATCAGCGCGCCCACGCCGCGCGCATCCGCAGGCGGAGGATCGGGCCAGATCATTTGCGACGGAACCGGTTGCCGGCCGGTCAGACCCGGCTGCCGCATCGACCACCAGGGTGGCTCACCGCGCAGCGGCAGCGGCGGCAATGAGGAAGTGTGCGGGCGATAGCGCTCGTTTGCGCGGAATACACCCCCTACATCTTGTGTATTCGGATAATACGAAGACCCCATCCCTACGGTGCATGGGGTTGTTTTCGTAGTTTTTTATCCGGGCGCGCTGGCTAGATCGCGCTCGCGGCGATGTTGACCATCAGCGCCACCAGCGCGGTGTTGAACACGAACGAGATGATGCCGTGCACGGTCGCGGTGCGGCGGATGATCTTGTCGGTGATGCCGACATCGGAGACCTGCGCGGTCATGCCGATCACGAACGAGAAGTAGACGAAGTCCCAGTAGTCGGCGTCCTCATGCTGGTCGCCGCTCGGAAACTGCAGGCCGCCCGGCTTGCCGCCGCGATAATATTCATGGGCGTAGTGCAGCGCGAACGCGGTGTGCACCGCCGCCCATGACAGCGCGATGGTCACGGTCGCCAGGATCAATCCCGGCGCGCTGCGGTTCGAGGCGCCGAGTTCGAACACGATGGCGGCGATGCTGGCGAAGGCGCCGAGCGCGGTCACCATCAGGATCAGGAAGCGGCCGTCGTCCTGCAGCACGGCGTTGCGGCGGATATGCGCGATGCCGCTGCGCAGCATCATGGTGAAGACCAGCACGAGATAGAGCGCGACGAAGACGTCCCAGCCGACCAGAAGCCGCGTCACCAGCCGCAGCGAGCCCGGCAGCAGGAAGAAGGCGACGATCCCGATCGCAATCGCGATGAAGGTGCGCGGCCGCGCATAGACGACGCGGACCGGGACCGGCATTTTCCGGAAGCGGACGAGGAGCTCGTCGATTTCCTTCTTCTGCGCCGGCACGTCAGTTCTTGCGTTCGGCGACGAAGCGCGACGCCGCGCGCAGCACGTCGCCCTTGGCGCCGAAGATCGACAGCGCCGAATCGGCGCGCGCCAGCAGGTCGCGCACGCGCTGCTTGGCGCCGTCGATGCCGAGCTGGGTGACGAAGGTGGTCTTGCCGAGCGCCGCGTCCTGCGCCGGCCGGCTTGCCGAGCGCCGCCGCATCGCCTTCGACGTCGAGCAGGTCGTCGGCGATCTGGAAGGCTTCGCCGAGCGCGCGGCCGTAATCGTCGAGCGCCTGGTATTCGCTTTGCGTGGACTGGCCGAGGATCGCGCCGGCGATGCAGCCATAGCGCAACAGCGCGCCGGTCTTCATCTGCTGCAGCCGCGCCACGTCGACCGGCTCGCGGTCGCCGAAGCGGCCTTCGCCGGCAAGGTCGAGCATCTGGCCGCCGACCATGCCGCCGATGCCCGACGCGCGCGCCAGCGCGCGGGTCAGCAGCAGCCGCACGGTCGGATCCTTGTGGATCTCGTCGCGGGTGATGATGTCGAAGGCCAGCGTCAGCAGGCCGTCGCCGGCGAGGATCGCGGTGGCATCATCGGTCTTCTTGTGCAGCGTCGGCCGGCCGCGGCGCAGATCGCTGTTGTCCATCGCCGGCAGATCGTCATGGATCAGCGAGTAGCAGTGGATGCATTCGAGCGCCGCACCGGCGAGCAGCGCCGCGTCGCGCGGAACGCCGAACACGGCCGAGCTCTCGACCACCAGAAACGGCCGCAGCCGCTTGCCGCCGCCGAGGCTCGAATAGCGCATCGCGTCCATCAGCCGCTTCGGCCGCGCGATCTCGTCGGGCAACAGCGTGTCCGACAGCAGCTTCGCCAGCAGGGCCTCGGTATCCTCGGCGGTCTGGTCCAGTCGCTTCGCAAAGTCGGCAGTCACGGTCGTCATTAAGAATAGCTCCAGATCAATTTGGCCGGACAATCGTTGATGGCACGCCTTCGTCAATTCCGCCGGGCGGCCGGAAACGCCTTAAAAGCGCTGGAAAACCCGCGAAATATCATGGAGATGTCATCTCCTGACGGGCTTATTGATCGGCCCCGGGCCGGCTGGGCTGAACCGGAAGCATCGCGATTTTGCGCATTGTCCGCATTTTATTGCTGATTTTGCTGGCGGTGCTGCTGCTGCCCTATCTGGTGACGCCGTTCTATCGCGCCGGCCATCCGGTCTCGACGCTGATGGCCTGGCGCTGGCTGAAGGGCGCGCCGGTGTCGCGGCAATGGATCGATTTCAAGGCGATTTCGCCGTCGCTGCCGCGCTCGGTGGTGGCCTCCGAGGACGCCAAATTCTGCAGCCATCGCGGCGTCGATTGGGACGCGCTGCGCGACGTGATCGACGATGCCGAGGAGGGCGAGGTGACCCGCGGCGGCTCGACCATCACCCAGCAGGTGGCGAAAAACCTGTTCCTGTGGCCGGGCCGCAGCGTGGTCCGCAAGGCGCTGGAGTTGCCGCTGGCGCTGTGGATCGACCTGGTGCTGCCCAAGCAGCGGATCCTCGAAATCTACCTCAACATCGCCGAACTCGGCCCCTCCGGGCAGTTCGGCGCCGAGGCCGGCTCCACTTACGCCTTCGGCCATTCGGCCGCGACCCTGTCGCCGCGCGAGGCGGCGCTGCTGGCGGCGATCCTGCCCAATCCGGTCAGGCGCAGCGCCCGCAATCCCGGCCCCGGCGTGCGGCGTTTGGCCGGGACCTACATGGCGCGGGCCAATGCCGCGGCCTTGCAGCGCTGCTGGAGCGAAAATCGTGCATTTTGAGCCAATTTTCGGCCATTTTAACCGCCGCCGACCCTAGCTTTACGCCACCCCATCCTCTATAAGCGCGGCCTTATCGGCATTGCAGCCCGTGCTTTTCAGCGCCGGGCGGTCCGCTCCTTGAGGACGATGCCTCCGACAACACCCCTAGAGGACCGTTATGGCCGTTCCCAGAAGAAAAACATCGCCCTCGCGGCGTGGCATGCGCCGCTCGGCGGACGCGCTGAAGAAGCCGACCTATGCCGAGGACAAGGATTCCGGCGAACTGCGCCGTCCGCACCATCTCGACCTGAAGACCGGCATGTACAAGGGCCGTCAGGTTCTGAAGGCCAAGAAGGAATCCTGATCGGGCACGGGACAAGGCGCGGCAATTGCCGCGCCTGCCTGAATTCGGCCAACGAGTGGGGTGAGCGGTTCCCGGCGGCGAAGCACCATGCTTCACCCGGGAATTTTCCGGTTTTCCTTAAGCCTAAGGCCTCGCCGATGATCGGTTTTCCGCTGCTTCTGATTCCGCTCGCGATCTACAACATCATCGTCTTCCTGATGCCCGACGTTCGCTTCGGCGAGCCGTTGTTCAAGCTGCCGCTGATGTCGGGCGACGGAATGGCCGGTCACGCTGAGCGACATGCTGCTGGCGCTCGGCATCCTGCTGCTGCTGTTCGAGGTCATCAAGGGCGCGCGGCCCGGCGCGAAATATCTCACCGACCATCTGCTGTCGCTGATCGTGTTCGGCGCGGCCGCGGCCGAATTCGTGCTGTGGCCGAAATTCGGCACCTCGACCTATTTCCTGCTGACGGTGCTGGCGCTGGTGGATTTCCTGTCCGGCCTCGCCCTGCGCAGGCGGCGCGGCGCGGTGGCGGCGCCAGCGCCCGCGTGTCGCGAAGAAGAGCGGCCGGACAAGCCGAGCCGCAAGTCGTCTGAAGCCGTCGCCCGCACCAGCAGTGCCGCCGGCGGCCTCGGTTGCCGAATCCGTGCTGACCGATCATCCGCAGCCGACGCCCGCGCAACCCGCCATCATCCCCAATGCGGCCTCGCCGGAAGTCCCGTCACCGGGCCTGCAGCCCGGGCAGCGGCGCGCAGCCGTCGCCGGACAGCGCCGCCGCGCTGATCGTCGTTCAGATGACTTGATTAGACGACCTGCCGCGTCCGCCGTGTCACGCTGCGGCGTTCCTGACGCTGTGCGCCATAGGCGGTCTGCGCATCCGCGAGCGAGCCGCGCCGCAGGCTGCGGGTCTGCGGCGCCTGCTCGGCGGTCGCGATCAGATGGGTGACGAAGCTCGGATCGGGCCGCGCCAGGGCCGCTTTGGCGACCAGTCGCACCGTGCTGGGTCACGGGCACCAGTTCGACACAGATGGGCTCGTCGGCGTCCAGGATCTCGCCGTCCAGGATGTCTTCTGATCGATCGGTATCCGAGCATCGCACAACCGTAACTGGCTGAACTGTCACGTTTTGGGACGTTACGCCCCGCTGCGATCTGCTCCTCGCAAGGCCTATGCCGATGCGTGCCGGTTCGTTCCCGACCGGTTTGCGCTTCCCGTCAAAACGTGGTTTCCAGATTATTTATGAACTTTGCCTAGCGTCTGATTCGCAAAAAGCCCTATCCTTGGGCGGCCAGAATCACCTGAGCTGTCCCGAAACGAGGCGACCTTGATGCACGCTGTCCCGCAAGCCTCCAACATCCTCGCCTCGCTCGGGCAGGCGGCTTTCGTCTGGGATATCGCCACCGACGCCATCGCCTGGAGCGACAACGCGGCCTCGGTCTTCCCCGACATTCCCGCTGGAAGCGCTGGCGAGCGGCGCCGAGTTCGCCAAGCTGATCGAGCCGGCGCGCTCGATCCGGTCCGACGCGCTTGGCCAGACCGCGCCGCCGCGCGGCGACGAAGGCGTCGCTTACCGGATCGAATATGGCGTGCGGGCCTCGACCTCCGCCGCCGGTGATCTGGATCGAGGAGACCGGCTGCTGGTTCGCCGGCGCCGACGGCCGGCCGGCGCGCGCGCAGGGCATCGTCCGCGTCAACAATGAGCGCCACGCCCGCGACGAGCAGCTGCTGAAGCTGTCGCGGCACGATCCGCTGACCGGCGAACTCAATCGCACCCATCTGATCGCCGCGCTCGCCGAAGCGATCGAGGAGGCCGCGCGCTTCCGCTCGTCCTGCGCCTTCATGCTGATCGGCATCGATCATCTGGCGCGCGTCAACGACGCCTTCGGCTTCGATGTCGCGGACGCCGTGATCGCCGAAGTCGCCAAGCGCATCCGCGCGCGGCTGCGCGGCGGCGACGTGCTCGGCCGTTTCTCCGGCAACAAGTTCGGCCTGATCCTGAAGAACTGCACCGTCGACGACACCAATGTCGCGGCCGAGCGGTTCCTGGCCGGCATTCGCGACGAGGTGGTGCCGACCAAATCCGGCCCGGTGTCGGTGACGGCCTCGATCGGCGCGGTCAGCGTGCCGCGTTATGCCCGCAACGCCGATGAGGCCATCAACCGCGCCCAGGAAACGCTGGATGCCGCCAAGCGCCGCCGCGCCGGCTCGTTCGCGCTGTGGCGTCCGAATGTCGAGCGCGACGCCCAGCGCCGCGTCAACATCCGCGTCACCGACGAGATCGTCACCGCGCTGAACGAGCGCCGGATCGTGACGGCGTTCGAGCCGGTGGTCGAGGCGCGCTCGCGGGAGCCGGCGTTCTACGAATGCCTGGTGCGGATGGAGCAGGACGACGGCCAGGTGCTGCTGGCGCCCGATATCGTGCCGGTCGCGGAGCGGCTCGGCCTGATCCGCCTGGTCGATCACCGCGTGCTCGAACTCGTGGTCGCCGAACTGGCGGCCTCGCCGAACGTGCAGCTCAGCCTCAACATCTCGCCCGACACCACGATGGATCCGGACTGGTGGGCCTCGATCGAATCGCTGATGCGGGCGCATCCCGGCGTCGCCGAGCGGCTGATCGTCGAGATCACCGAGACCGTGGCGATCCAGGACATCGACGACGTCAGCGGCTTCGTCACGCGGCTGAAGAATTTCGGCAGCCGGATCGCGATCGACGATTTCGGCGCCGGCTACACCTCGTTCCGCAATTTGCGCAAGCTCGGCGTCGACATCGTCAAGATCGACGGCGCCTTCGTGCAGAACATCGCGCGCTCGGCCGACGATCGCGCCTTCGTGCAGACGCTGATCGATCTGGCGCGCCGGCTCGAGATCAAGACGGTGGCGGAATGGGTGCAGGACGAGGAGTCCGCGGTCATGCTGCGCGAATGGGGCTGCGATTACATCCAGGGCCGCCTGATCGGCCTCGCCTCGCCGCAGCGGCCGTGGCGCGTGGCGGCCGAAGCGGTGTTGCCGGCGGCGGGTTGAGGCTCTTGCGTCGTCCCGGCCTAGTCGCGCAATTGCGCACGCGCGCCGGGACCCATACGCCGCGGCCTATCGATGCAAGGCGCTGTGGTAGCGCCTTCTTCAACAATCAACTGTCAGTGGTTATGGGTCCCGGCGTTCGCCGGGACGACATCGGAGAGAGACGTGCGCCTACTCTTCCTTCTTCGGCTCTTTCGACATGCGCTCGAGGCGGTCCTGCATGTCCTTCATCTGACGGCGCAGGTCGTCGATGTTGTCGTCATCCGCCGCAGGCTCCGGAATCTTCTCCGGTTCGACTGATGCTACGCCGCCGCGCGGCGGCACGAACGGCTTGAACATCGAGAAGGTCTGCTGGAACAGTTCCATGTTGCGGCGGACATGTTCTTCGAGCGGCGCGAACGGCGTGCCTCTGAACGTGTTGGTGAGCTGCTTGCGGAATTTTTCCTGCTCGCGCGTCAGCGTGTCGATCGACTGCTCGAGATATTTCGGCACCACCATCTGCATGCTGTCGCCGTAGAAGCGGATCAGCTGGCGCAGGAACGTGGTCGGCAGCAGATTCTGCCCGGCCTTGTTTTCCTGTTCGAAGATGATCTGCGCCAGCACCGAGCGGGTGATGTCGTCACCGGTCTTGGCGTCATAGACGAGAAAATCCTCGCCATCCTTCACCATCGCCGCGAGATCCTCGAGCGTCACATAGGTGCTGGTGCCGGTATTATAGAGCCGCCGGTTGGCGTATTTCTTGATCGTGGTGGGTTGTTCTGATTTCGCCATGGGCTCACACATCGACACCGAGAGCGGGGAACCCGACGGCATCGCCGAAGGGCAGACGAGCAACGCAACGCAGCAAAGTAAGCATTTTCAATGCGGTTCGGCTACCGTTTTGTGCGGCACGGTTAATTCCAAGGCATGGACACTGCTCCGGAAACTGCCAGCCGCGCTATTTTGAATGCGCCGCGGCGTAATTTTGACCCCTGGCCGATTGACACCTGATGCCTAGGTTAACAGGATAGGCCCAAGAGACAGGCCCGCCATCCGGCCGCCCGCCGTCGAGAAACCTCAAGCCCCAGGAGATGTCCATGTCAGACGATGTCGTCATCGTCAGCGCCGCCCGCACCCCGGTCGGCAGTTTCAACGGCGCGTTCGCCACCACCCCGGCCCACGATCTCGGCGCCATCGCCATCAAGGCCGCGCTGGAGCGGGCTGGCATCGAGCCGGGCCGCGTCTCCGAAGTCATCATGGGTCAGATCCTGACCGCGGCGCAGGGCCAGAACCCGGCCCGCCAGGCCTCGATCGCCGCCGGCATCCCGGTGGAAAGCCCGGCCTGGGGCGTCAACCAGCTCTGCGGCTCGGGCCTGCGCACGGTCGCGCTCGGCTATCAGGCGCTGCTCAACGGCGATTCCGAAATCGTCGTCGCCGGCGGCCAGGAATCCATGAGCATGGCCCCGCACGCGCAATATCTGCGCGGCGGCGTCAAGATGGGCGGACTCGAACTGGTCGACACCATGATCAAGGACGGCCTGTGGGACGCCTTCAACGGCTACCACATGGGCAACACCGCCGAGAACGTCGCCCGGCAGTACCAGATCACCCGCGCCCAGCAGGACGAGTTCGCGGTTCATTCGCAGAACAAGGCCGAGGCCGCGCAGAAGGCCGGCAAGTTCAAGGACGAGATCGTCCCCGTCACCATCAAGACCCGCAAGGGCGACATCATCGTCGGCGCCGACGAATATCCGCGCCATGGCGCCACCGTCGATGCGATGGCCAAGCTGAAGCCCGCCTTCGAGAAGGACGGCACGGTTACCGCCGGCAGCGCGTCCGGCATCAATGACGGCGCCGCCGCGGTGGTGCTGATGACCGCCAAGCAGGCCGCCAAGGAAGGCAAGAAGGTGCTCGGCCGCATCGTGTCGTGGGGCCAGGCCGGCGTCGATCCCAAGATCATGGGCACCGGGCCGATCCCGGCTTCGCGCGCCGCGCTGAAGAAGGCCGGCTGGAACATCGGCGACCTCGACCTGATCGAGGCCAACGAGGCCTTCGCGGCGCAGGCCTGCGCGGTCAACAAGGACCTCGGCTGGGATACCTCCAAGGTCAACGTCAATGGCGGCGCGATCGCGATCGGCCATCCGGTCGGCGCTTCCGGCGCCCGCGTGCTGGTGACGCTGCTGCACGAGATGCAGAAGCGCGATGCCAAGAAGGGCCTCGCCACGCTGTGCATCGGCGGCGGCATGGGCATCGCGATGTGCATTGCACGCGACTGAACTAAAGGCACGAGGATGCGTTGCATGATGAAAACTTCATCTGTCAACCGCGGCGCAAATCGATAAAACTGAAATGCCCGGTCTCGCGCCGGGCATTTTCATCTGTGCGCTTCAGCAAGGCGTACCGAACGTGAAGAGCCAGGCTTCGTCAAAAGACCGGGACAATTCCGGCTCGTAAAAAGCGACCACCAAGGAGGACTACGACATGGCACGTGTTGCATTGGTTACGGGGGGAACGCGGGGCATTGGCGCGGCGATCAGCAAGGCGCTGAAGGCTGCGGGCTACAAGGTTGCGGCGAGCTATGCCGGCAATGATGCCGCGGCGGAGAAGTTCAAGGCCGAGACCGGCATTCCCGTCTACAAATGGGACGTCAGCTTCGTTCGACGCCTGCGCGGCCGGCGTCAAGCAGGTCGAGGCCGATCTCGGTCCGGTCGACGTGCTGGTCAACAATGCCGGCATCACCAAGGACGGCGCCTTCCACAAGATGACGCTCGAGCAGTGGAACGCGGTCATCAACACCAATCTCGGCTCGCTGTTCAACATGACGCGCCAGGTGATCGAGGGCATGCGCGCCCGCAAGTTCGGCCGCGTCATCAACATCTCCTCGATCAACGGCCAGAAGGGCCAGTTCGGCCAGGTCAATTATTCGGCGGCCAAGGCCGGCGACATCGGCTTCACCAAGGCGCTGGCGCTGGAGAATGCCAAGGGCGGCATCACCGTGAACGCGATCTGCCCCGGCTACATCAACACCGAAATGGTGCAGGCGGTGCCGAAGGAAGTGCTGGAGAAAAGCATCCTGCCGCTGATCCCGGTCAATCGCCTCGGCGAGCCCGAGGAAATCGCCCGCGCGGTGGTGTTCCTCGCCGCCGACGAGGCCGGCGCCATCACCGGCTCGACGCTGACGATCAATGGCGGGCAGTACATGGTGTGATCGCCATCCTCCTCGTCATTGCGAGGAGCGCAGCGACGAAGCAATCCATTCTTGCTAAGGATGAGAGATGGATTGCTTCGCTTCGCTCGCAATGACGGCCTCATGACTCCCCGCACCGCCACGCTGATCGGATTGACCGCGATCCTGATGTGGTCGCTGCTGTCGGTTCTGACGGTGGCGACCGGGAAAATTCCGGCGTTCCAGCTCGCCGCCATGACGTTCGCGATCGGCGCCGCGGTCGCCTTCATCAGCTTCATCTTTCGGCCCGCAGCCTTCGGCGCGCTGAGGCAGCCATTGCTGGCCTGGGTCGTCGGCGTCGGCGGGCTGTTCGGCTATCACGCGCTGTATTTCCTGGCGCTGCGCTTTGCGCCGCCGGCCGAAGCCGGCCTTGTGAATTATCTCTGGCCGCTTCTGATCGTGCTGTTCTCTTCGCTGCTGCCGGCGAGCGACTGGCGGCGCATCACATCATCGGCGCGCTGCTCGGGCTTGTCGGCACGGTGCTGCTGCTTGGCGGCAACAGCAGCGGCGGCTTTGCATCCGGCCAGATCCCCGGTTTTGCGGCGGCCTTCGTCGCGGCTTTCGTCTGGGCGGCCTATTCGGTGATGTCGCGCCGGCTCAAGGCGGTGCCGACCGACGCGGTGGCCGGATTCTGTCTTGCGACCGCGCTGCTCGCCGCCTTGGTGCATGTCATGGTCGAGACCACGGTCTGGCCGGAAACCACCGGGCAATGGCTCGCCATCATTGCGCTCGGCATCGGCCCGGTCGGCGCTGCGTTCTTCACCTGGGACATCGGCATGAAGCGCGGCGACATCCGCGTGCTCGGCGCTGCCTCCTACGCCACGCCGCTGCTCTCGACCGCGTTCCTGATTCTGGCGGGCTTTGCCAAGCCGAGCGCTGCGATTGCGATCGCCGCGATCCTGATCGCCGGCGGCGGATTGATCGCGGCGAAGGATATGGTGTGGAAAAAAACTTCGTAGGGTGGGCAAAGGCGCGCTTGCGCCGTGCCCACCATCCTTATCGAGCAAGGAATGATGGGCACGCTTACGCTTTGCCCACCCTACGAAGTCACGTCGGCTCCCAATCCTTCGGCGCCAGTTCGAATGTCGCAAAATCAAATCCCGGCGCCACGGTGCAGCCGACCAGGGTCCAGTCGCCGGTGCTCTCGGCGGCTTGCCAGGTATGCGGCGGCACGATCGCCTGCGGCAGTTCGCCGGCGCGCAAGGTTCGGGCCGAGCTTGAAACGCCATTGCCCGTCATCGTCGGCGATCTTCAGCGTCAGCGCGCTGCCGGCGTAATAGTGCCAGATCTCGACCGCATCGATGCGATGCCAGTGCGAGCGCTCGCCGCGCGCCAGCAGGAAATAGATCGCGGTGGAGCGCGCACGGCCATTCGCATCGGTGCGGGAATCGCGAAACGTCTCGCGATAATGCCCGCCTTCCGGATGCGGCTTCAGCTCGAGCCGCGCGATGATCTCGGCAGCGCTATCGGCGTTGCCGGGAGCGCCATCAGGACTTGTTCTTGCGTTCGCGCAGTTCGCCGAACACGTCGGCGGCGCTGGCGCCCTTCATGTGCAGCTTTGCCGCGACCGACGGTTCGTCGGCGCGCAGGAACACGTTGGCCTTCTTCTCCTCGCCGAGCAGCGTCGGGATCGTCGGCTTGTTCTCCGCGCGCAGCTTCGTCACTTCCGCGGCGCGCGCCTGCAGCGCCGGATTGTCGGATTCGACCGTCAGCGCGAATTTGACGTTGGAGGCGGTATATTCGTGGCCGCAATAGAGTTTGAAATCGTCGGGCAGCGCGCGCAGCTTCAACAGCGAATCCCACATCATCGGATAGGTGCCCTCGAACACCCGGCCGCAGCCGATCGAGAACAGCGTGTCGGCGGCGAACAGCGCCTTCTCGCTGTCGAACACGTAGGAGATGTGGTCGAGCGTGTGGCCGGGCGTTTCCAGCACCCGCACCAGCAGGTCGCCGACCTTGACCACGTCGCCATGGGCGGCGCGCAGATCGACATCGGCGATCTTGGTCGACTTTGTCGTGCGGGGCGACGACGCGGCAATTGTATTTCTGCTTCAGCTCGGCGACGCCGCCGACATGGTCGTGGTGGTGATGGGTGACCAGGATATCGGTCAGCGTCCAGCCTTCGCGCTCCAGCGCCTTGATGATGGGCCCGGCTTCCGGCGCGTCGATCGATGCGGTCGCCTTGGTGGCGGGATCGTGGATCAGATAGCCGAAATTGTCGTTGAGGCAGGTGAAAGTGCGAATTTCCGCAGCCATGATATCTCCGCGACCAGAATGAAGAGTGACGTGTTATTTTTGAGCATGATCTCCGCGCAAACGCGTTCCGCGTTTGTCGCGAGGGAAAACCGGTGCCCACCCCGCATCAAGTGCGGGGCATGCTTTTCCGGATCATGCTCTAACACGCCACATATGGGCAGGAAATATGGCGTTAACGCTGCCGCGGCAATGCAATTTTCGACAAGCCCACGGGAACTGCGGCGTGTTAGATTGCGGCCATGACCATCGACGTCATCGACCTCCGCGATTTCTATTCGCGGCGCCTCGGCATCGTGGCGCGGCAGCTGATCAACCGCGGCATCCGGGCGCGCTGGCCCGACGCGGACGGCCAGCGCGTGCTCGGGCTCGGCTATCCGACGCCCTATCTCGGCCTGTTTCGCGAGGACAGCGAGCGCTGCATCGCGTTCATGCCGGCGGCGCAGGGCGTGCTGAAATGGCCGACGGCGCGGCCGGCGCTGGCGACCCTGATCGATGAATTTTCGATGCCGCTGCCGGATGCCGCGGTCGACCGCGTCCTGCTGGTGCATGCGCTGGAAATGTCCGACGATCCGGAACGGCTGCTGCGCGAGGTGTGGCGCGTGCTGGCGCCGTCGGGCCGCCTGATCGCGGTGATCCCGAACCGCCGCGGCGTGTGGACCCGCACCGACAACACGCCGTTCGGTCACGGCCGGCCCTATTCGCGCGCGCAGATCACGCAATTGCTGCGGCAGACCTGGTTCACGCCGACGGCGTGGGGCGAGGCGCTGTTCGTGCCGCCGGTCGGCAAGGGCTGGTTCCTGCGCTCGGCGATGGCGTGGGAGCGCGTCGGCGCGGCGCTGTCGCTGCCGTTTGCCGGCGTGCATATCGTGGAAGCGACCAAGCAGGTCTATCGCGCGATCCCCGCGCACCGCGAACGCACGCGGCTGATTCCGTCGCTGCAGCCGGTGCTGGTGCCGTCGTCGACGGCGACGCGGGGATTAACCTCTCACGTCGTCCCGGCGAACGCCGGGACCCATAACCACAGGGCGTCGTGATTGTTAGGGAAGTCGTCAGCCACCGTGCCTCATCAGGACGGCCGCGGCGTATGGGCCCCGGCGTTCGCCGGGGCGACGAGAATTACTCATTCCCCGGATTGAAATCTTCGCTCGGGCCGGCGGGCGCGGCGGCGTTGTCGGGGCGCGGGCCGTGCGGCCGGCGGCGCCGGCGCGGGAAAGCGTTCGCCGCCGCCATTGCCTTCGAAACCGGGAGCGCCGTTCACCTGCGGCTGCGGGCCGGTGATGAAGGAGGGCAGGCGATCGACGCCGCCGGCATCGGCAATCACCGGCTGCGGCTGGGGCTGCGGCTGATATTGCGGCTGCGGACGATGCTCGCGTTGTTCGCGATGGTGCTCGCGCGGCTGCTGGTCGCGGTCGCGCTGGAAGGGCTGACCCTCGCGCGGCTGGAAATCGCGCTGCTGATTGTTTTCGCGCGGCACGAACGGCTGTTGCTGCTGCGGCACGAAGCCGGGCTCCTGGCCGAAATTGGAGAAGCTCTCGCCCTCGTCCTCGCCTTCCTCGGCCGGCATTTCGTTTTCGGTGCGCGGCTGCGGCTGGTTCTGCCGGAACTGCTCCTGGGCGGCGGCGATCAGGCGGAAATAATGTTCGGCGTGCTGGTAGTAGTTCTCGGCCGCGACCGGGTCGCCGGACGAGCGCGCGTCGCGCGCCAGCTGGACGTATTTTTCCGCAACGTGGGAGGCGGTACCGCGGATCTTGATGTCGGGTCCGTTCGATTCGAACACCCGGGTCATCGGGTTTTGACCGCGCCGGTTATTATTATTGTTGTTGCTATTATTGTTGTTGTTATTCCGGTTACGCATCCGCTTGTTGTTCTGACCGTTTCTCATGTCTCGCCTTTATTCCAGCCCTGAAAGTTATGCAGTTGCCGTCTGTCGCCTCACCGGATCGGGCGCGCGGCTAAAGCGCACCGAATCACGATGCCGTTCAATTCATGTCGTCGATTTCGCCAACCATCGCGTTCAACAAAGACGCGTTCCCCAACCGCCGGCACGCTCTAGCCGGCCGGACCAAATCATTCAGCCTGCCAAAACCAGCCCAAGAGCCTCGCGCGACCAAGCCCGGTTAAGACAGGTCCTGCCGAGGCAGGTCCTGTGTAACGGCTTCGCGTGACGGTTTCTTGCGTAAGTCTTCAAGCGCAATATCAGGCTTTCGTTCGCTTTGCGGTCGAGAGCGGCACAGCTTCAGCCATTGCGCTCGATTGGACCTGCGTTTTGGAACCTTTCACTCGGCGGGCTCTCGTTTCGAGAACTCTGGCTCCCACCCGCATATTACGGGGCCAGCAACCCTGGACCGATGTTGTGGGCGGAACGTAGTCGCTCCCGGGGAATATTCCAAGGGGTTTTTTTACGTTCCAATAGGACTTTATCGGGGCATTTTGCGGCCCGCGACCGCCCTTGGATGCCCGCCAGATCGGCTTTTGGGGCGCCTGCGGGCGTTAACCCCGCAGCCGCCATCAAACCCTCAATCTGGCCGCTTTGGCCCTCACCGGCCTCCACAACCAGGGCGGCACCCGGCGCCAGAAGACCAGCGGCCTGCGGGATCAGCGCGCGATAGGCGTCGAAAGCCCGTCGGCGCCGCCATCGAGCGCGGCAGGCGGGTCATATTCGCGGACCTCGGCCGCCAGGTCAGCGATATCTGCCGAGCGGATATAGGGCGGATTGGACACGATCAGGTCGAACAGGCCGGACAGTCCGGACGCATAGTCGCAGGCGATGAATGTCGCGCGATCGGCGAGGCCGGCATTGGCGGCGTTGGCCGCGGCGGTGTGCAGGGCCGCCGCCGAGATGTCGGTGCCGAATCCTTGCGCCTTCGGCAGCTCCGACAACAGCGCCAGCAGGATCGCGCCCGAGCCGGTGCCGAGATCGGCGATGCGCATCGCGACTCAACTGCACCGCCGGCGCGCAGCAGCTCGAGCGCCAGTTCGACCACCGTCTCGGTGTCGGGCCGCGGCACCAGCGTCTCCGGCGAAAGCTGCGAGCGGCAGCCCCCAGAATTCCTTGTGGCCGAGAATGCGCGCGACCGGTTCGCCGGCCAGACGACGCTGCGCGAATGCTTCCAGCCGCGCTGATTCATCGGATGTGAGCAAGCGATGCGCTGCCGTGATCAGGCCGGTGAGGTCGAGGCCGAGCACGGCGCCGACCAGCAACCGCGCGTCGAGTTCGGCGGATTCGATCGCCGCCGGATTTGAAGCGCGCGGTGAGCGCGCGCCGCGCGGTGTCGACGGTTTGTCCGGCGAAGGAGGCGGTCATCGGGCCACAACAGCAACGTCGTCCCTGCGAAAGCAGGGACCCATACGCCGCGGCCTCTCGATATGGGTGCTGGGTGTTGATATCTTTCGCAACAATGAAAGCCTGTGGTTATGGGTCCCTGCGTTCGCAGGGACGACAGCTTTATTCAATTCACGCCGCCGCGCCCTGGGCGGCGAGCTGGGCGGCCTGATGCTCGGTCGTCAGCGCGTCGACCAGTTCGCCCAGCGCTTCGCCCGCGATCACCTGCGGCAATTTGTAGAGCGTCAGATTGATGCGGTGATCGGTGACGCGGCCTTGCGGAAAATTATAGGTGCGGATGCGCTCGCTGCGGTCGCCGGAGCCGACCTTTTCGCGGCGGTCGGCCGAGCGCACCGCATTGATGCGCTGCTGCTCGGCGTCATAGATGCGCGAGCGCAGGATGTTCATCGCCGAGGCGCGGTTTTTGTGCTGCGAGCGGCTGTCCTGCATCATGACCACGATGCCGGTCGGGATATGGGTGATGCGGATCGCCGATTCGGTCTTGTTGACGTGCTGGCCGCCGGCGCCTTGCGCGCGCATGGTCTCGATCCGCAGATCGTCGTTCTTGATGTCGACGTCGACATCCTCGACCTCGGGCAGCACCGCAACCGTTGCCGCCGAGGTGTGGATGCGGCCCTGCGTCTCGGTGTCGGGCACGCGCTGCACCCGATGCACGCCGGATTCGAATTTCAGTTTGGCGAATGCGCCGCGGCCCTGCACCTCGGCGATGATTTCCTTGTAGCCGCCCATGGTGCCTTCGCTGGCGGAGATCACCTCGACCTTCCAGCCCTGCAAGGCCGCAAAGCGCTCATACATCCGGAACAGATCGCCGGCGAACAAGGAGGCCTCGTCGCCGCCGGTGCCGGCGCGGATTTCCAGCACCACGTTGCGGTCGTCCATGGCGTCCTTGGGCAATAGCGCGACGCGGATCTTCTGCGCGAGTTCGTCGACCCGCGCCCGCAGCGTTTCGAGCTCGGCCTCCGCCATGCCGCGCATTTCCGGATCGGTCGCGGAATCCGCCAGCAGCGTCTCGGTATCGGCGATCTCGGCCCGCTGCCGCGCGATAGGCCTTCACGGCATCGATCAGCGGATTGAGCTCGGCGAGTTCGCGCGTGATCTGGACGTATTTCTCGGAAGCTGAGCTGCTTCAGCAGTTCGGCCTCGAGCGAGGCGTGGTGGGCGAGCAGGATATCGAGTTTGGCTTCGGGTAACATTTTGGAGTTCTCGGTGGCAGAAGGTGGAGGGTGGCGTTGTCGGGCGAAAAACCTCGCTACAACGACAACCCTTCGGCTTCCGCGAATTCCGTCAGCTTCTGCCGGATCGAGACGCTGCCGGACGGCGCGTCCAGCAGCGGCGTCATCATCGCCTCGGCCTTCTTGGCGTCGAGGTCGAGGATCAGCGCCTTGACCGGGCCGTGCGCGGTCGCCGACAGCGACAGCGAGCGGTAACCGAGCGCGATCAGCGCCAGCGCGCCGAGCGGCTTTGACGCCATCTCGCCGCACAGCGAGGCGCTTTTCTTCGCCGCATTGGCCTTGCGCACGATGTCGCGCAACGCGCGCAGGATCGGCGCCGACATGGTGTCGAAGCGTTCGGAGACCTTGGCATTGCCGCGGTCGACCGCGAACAGGAACTGGAACAGATCGTTCGAGCCGACCGAGACGAAATCGACCTTCTTCAAGAGTTCGTCCATCTGGTAGAGCAGCGCCGGCACTTCGACCATGGTGCCGACGTCGATGCGTTCGGGCAGCGCATGGCCGTGCTGGCGCAGATAAGTCAGTTCGCGCTCGACGATGGCCTTGGCCTGGTCGAATTCGGCGACTTCGGAAATCATCGGAAACATGATCTTCAGCGCGCGGCCGCCGCCGGCGCGCAGCAGCGCGCGGATCTGGCCGCGCAGCAGGCCGGGACGGTCGAGCCCGAGCCGGATCGCGCGCCAGCCGAGCGCCGGATTTTCCTCGATCACGGTCTCCATATAGGGCAGCGCCTTGTCGCCGCCGATATCGAGCGTGCGGAACGTGACCGGCTTCGATCCCGCGGCATCCAGCACCGTGCGATACAGCGCAAGCTGGTCGGAGGTGCGCGGCAGGCTCTGGCCGACCATGAATTGCAGTTCGGTGCGGAACAGCCCGATGCCGGCAGCTGCCGGTGTCGTCGATATGCGGCAGGTCGATGACGAGCCCGGCATTGATCATCAGTTCGATCTTCTGGCCGTCCTTGGTGACGCAGGGCTTGTCGCGCAGCGCCGAATATTGCGCCTGCCGCCGCGCGCGAAACCGCACCCGCTCGGCATAGGCCGATTCGATTTCGGCCGAGGGGCGAATGTAGATCGAGCCCGAGGTGCCGTCGACGATGATGGCGTCGCCGGCATCGGCGATGCCGGACGCGTTCGGGATTTCGCCGACGGCGGGAATGCCGAGCGCGCGCGCCACGATCGAGACGTGGGAATTGGCGGTGCCTTCTTCCAGCACCAGGCCGCGCAGCCGCTTGCGGTCATAGTCGAGCAGTGCCGCAGGGCCCATCGCGCGCGCGATCAGGATCGCGTTGTCGGGCAGTTGTTCACGCGACGGCGCGTGGTCCTGGCCGACCAGTTGCCGCATCAGGCGGTGGCCGAGATCCTCGAGGTCGTGCAGGCGGTCGCGCAGATAAGGATCGGTCGAGCGCAGCATGCGGGCGCGGGTGTCGGACTGCACGCGTTCGACGGCGGCTTCCGCGGTGAGGCCGGTGGCGACCGCCTCATGCAGCTTGTGCGACCAGCCATGGTCGTTGGCGAACATGCGGTAGGCTTCCAGCACCTCGCGGTGCTCGCCGCCTTCGGCGACGTCGCCGCGCTCCAGCATGCGGTCGAGATCGGCGCGCAGTTTGGTCAAGCGCCACGTCGAGCTCGCTTGATTTCCTTCGGCAGGTCTTCGGCGATGTAGTTGGTGATGACGACGCGCGGCTCGTGCAGCACGACATGGCCGAGCGCGATGCCGTCGGACAGGATGGCGCCGGTCTTGTGCAGCGAATGCCGCGCGGCGGGTTCGGCGCCGGGCTGCGCCAGCGCGGCGAGTTCGCCGGAGGCGATCATCTCGGCGACCACCATCGCGGTGGTCTGCAGCGCCTCGACCTCTTCCTCGACGTAGGTGCGCTTGGCGCGGTTCTGCACCACGAGCACGCCGAGCGTGTTGCCGGCGCGCAGGATCGGCACGCCGAGGAACGAATGGTAGATTTCTTCGCCGGTCTCCGGGCGGAACGAGAACGCCGGATGGCTCTGCGCGTCCGAGAGGTTGAGCGGGGTGGCCTCGCTGGCGACGAGGCCGACCAGGCCTTCATGCGCGCTCAGCACCGTCCTGTGGACGGCGTCGCGGTTCAGACCTTCGGTGGCGTAGAGTTCGAGCGTGTTATCGACGCGCAGCACATAGGTCGAGCAGACCTCGGCCACCATGTTGGCCGCGATCAGGACCACGATCTTGTCCAGCCGCTCCTGGGCGGAGACCTGCTCCGCCATGGTTTCGCGGAGCCGTCTCAACAAGACGCGGGGGCCTCCCGACGCGCTCCGCATGTCCAATAATCCTCCCCCGCGAAGCCAGCACGCCGGGTGGCCGGCAGCTGGCGTGAAACTCACGAAAAACAACAATTTTATTCATTCGGCGCCGCCGCGAGCCGCCACCGAAATCAGCGTATCCCGGCCGAATCGGGATCGCCAAACTGTGGCACAGTTTGCGGCAGCTCACCTGTCAGGCCGTATAGCCAATCGAGACTTGCTTTGCCAAGCAAAACGCCTGCCAGTAGCAATAACGTCTCCGTCAGGCCAATGCTGCGACCGCTAAGAGAAAATACTTCTAGGCCTGGTCCAGCCCATAGAGCGTATGCAGCGTGCGCACCGCAAGCTCGGTGTAGGCGGCGTCGATCAGCACCGAGAACTTGATCTCGGAGGTGGTGATGGCGCGAATATTGATATTGCGCGCGGCCAGCGCGGTGAAGGCCTGCGCTGCGACGCCGGCATGGCTGCGCATGCCGCTGCCGATCACCGACACCTTGGCGACGTCGGTGGCGCTGTCGAGCCGCTTGTAGCCGATCTTGTCCTTGGACGACGGTAATGGTGTCCCTGGCGCGATTATAGTCGGAGGCCGGCACGGTAAAGGTCAGATCGGTGGTCTTGCCGTCCTCGGAGACGTTCTGCACGATCATGTCGACATTGATGTTGGCTGCCGCGAGCGGCCCGAAGATCGCGGCTGCAACGCCCGGCTTGTCCTCGATCTGGCGCACGGAAATCTGGGCTTCGTCCTTGGAAAAGGCGATGCCGGTGACGACGTGGCTTTCCATGATTTCCTCCTCGCTGCAGATCAGCGTGCCCGGCGGCTGGTTGGCGTGCGGGTCGATATCCTCGGGCTTGTCGAAGCTGGAACGGACGAAGATCGGCATGTTGTGCACCATGCCGAGTTCCACCGAGCGCACCTGCAGGACCTTGGCGCCTTGCGAGGCCAGTTCCAGCATGTCTTCGAACGCGATCTTGTCGAGCCGCCGCGCCTTGGGAACCACGCGCGGGTCGGTCGTGTAGACGCCGTCGACGTCGGTATAGATGTCGCAGCGGTCGGCGTGAACAGCGGCCGCAATCGCCACCGCCGAGGTGTCCGAACCGCCGCGCCCCAGCGTGGTGATTCGGCCGGTCTGCGGATTGATGCCCTGGAAGCCGGCGATGACGGCGACTTCCTTGCGGTCCTTGAAACGGTTGATGATCTCGGCGCCGTCGATCTCGAGGATCCGCGCCGACGCATGCGCATCGGAGGTCTTGATCGGGATCTGCCAGCCCTGCCAGGAGCGGGCCTGGATGCCGATCGCCTGCAGCGCAATCGCGAGCAGCCCCGAGGTGACCTGTTCGCCGGATGCGACCACGGCGTCATATTCGCGGGCGTCGTGCATCGGCTGAGGCGTCGCGGCACCATTCCACCAGCTCGTTGGTCTTGCCGGACATCGCCGACACCACCACGGCGACGTCGTGCCCCGCATCGACTTCGCGCTTCACATGGCGCGCGACGTTGCGGATTCGGTCGATATTGGCGACGGATGTACCGCCGAATTTCATCACGAGGCGGCCCATGACGACGCGTGCATTCCCTGTGAGGATAAGTAAGGTGACCCGCGCGGAAATCGGAGCGCCCGGGCCGAAAGCGGCGTATACATAGGGCAGCGTCCCGGAGCAAGCATCCGGGCACGTTTTTCGGCCAAAATTGGCGTAAAATACTGTGGATAGCGGGTTAATTCAGGTCAGGCGTATGGGACGTTATATCGACGATATCCTGCAGCCCGGCGAGAAGGTGCTGTATTCCACCAATGCGCACTGGATATATCTTCCTGCCGGCGATCGTGGGCTGGGGTGTGGCGATCGCGATCTTCGTGGTCTCGGGCTTGATCCCGGCCGGTCCCATGATTTTGGTCTGTTGGTCGCTGGCGGCGATCGTTGCCATTTTCGCAGCGTATAAAACCGTCACCGCCTGGTTCCATCGCTGGACCACCGAGACCGACGTCACCAATTTCCGTGTCGTCCACAAGACCGGCTTTGTTAAGCGGCAAACGTTCGAGATGAGTGTGGACAAGGTCGAGAGCGTCGACGTCAACCAGAGCATCCTCGGCCGCATCCTCAACTACGGCGATGTGACGGTTCTGGGGGTCGGCGAGGGTGGCAAGACCCTCGACACCATTGCTTCGCCGTTGGCATTTCGCAATGCCATCACGGCACGACCGGCCGGTACGTAGAT
Source organism: uncultured Alphaproteobacteria bacterium (assembly GCA_963802535.1). GTDB lineage: Bacteria > Pseudomonadota > Alphaproteobacteria > Rhizobiales > Xanthobacteraceae > Bradyrhizobium. The sequence goes on from CAWDJI010000011.1 coordinate 779,504, forward strand.
CATGGCCATGCAATCAAATCACGCCGCCGCCTCGGGCAGCACGGTCGATCCGGCCGAAGTCGCGAAATTCTCGAAACTGTCGGACGAGTGGTGGGACCCCAGGGGCAAGATGGCCCCGCTGCACAAGATCAATCCGCTGCGGCTGACCTATATCCGCGACGCCGCCTGCCGCAAGTTCGAGCGCAACGTCAAAAGCCTGAATTGCCTGTCAGGCTTGCGCATCCTCGATATCGGCTGCGGCGCCGGCCTGTTGTGCGAGCCGTTCACGCGGCTCGGGCGCGCAGGTGATCGGGATCGATCCCTCCGCCACCAACATCGCGGCCGCCAAGACTGCATGCCGACAAGGGCCATCTGTCGATCGACTACCGCTGCACCACCGCCGAAGAGATGGACGTGCGCGAGCGCTTCGACATCGTGCTGGCGATGGAAGTGGTCGAGCATGTCGCCGATGTCGGCCTGTTCCTCAACCGCTGCACCGCGATGCTCAAGCCCGGCGGCATGATGGTGCTCTCGACGCTGAACCGCAACTGGAAGAGCTTTGCGCTCGCGATCGTCGGCGCCGAATACGTGCTGCGCTGGCTGCCGCGCGGCACCCATGAATGGAACAAGTTCGTCACCCCCGACGAACTCGCAAAGCATCTCGCCACCAACAAGCTCGCCGTCACCGAAGAGGCCGGCGTGGTCTACAACCCGCTCGCCGACAAATGGAGCATCTCGTCCGACATGGACGTGAACTACATGGTGGTGGCGGAGGGGATGTAGATAATCTATCGTCGTCCCTGCGAACGCAGGGACCCATAACCACCGGCCGCGATGGTCAAGCAAGATCAGCGTTCCGAGCATGTACCACGTCTACATCCTCGCCAGCCGACGTCACGGGACCCTCTACATCGGGGTCACCAACTCCCTGCAAAAGCGGCTGAACGAGCATCGAAACGGTGAGGGTTCGTCATTCGTGAAGAAGTACGGCGTATTCCGGCTTGTTTACGTAGAATCATTCGAGCGCGCTGATGAAGCGAATCGCGCGTGAGAAGCAGCTGAAGCGTTGGAAACGCGATTGGAAGATCGATCTGATCGAGCGGGATAATCTCGAATGGCGCGATCTGAGCGATCTGCTGACTTAGCATCGGCGCCCGCTTAGTTCTCGCTGTCGTCCCTGCGAACGCAGGGACCCATACCGCGTGATCTATCAATAGGGCGAGATGGCGTTGTCTCCCGCAAAACGACCGCCGGTGGCTATGGGTCTCTGCGTTCGCAGGGACGACGCTGATTTTGTGGCTGGCGCAATCCTGTCATGCGCCGATCAGGTTGATCTCGTAGCTTGCGTTCGGCACGGTTTCGATCGTCGTCCCTGCGAAAGCAGGGACCTATGCCGCGTTGTCCCATCGAGAAGTGCAGGATGGCAGCGGCCTTCCGGAAAATTGCCGCCGGTGGCTATGGGTCCCTGCGTTCGCAGGGACGACACCGTTTTTGTGGCTTGCGCAATCCTGTCATGCATCGCCTAGGTTGACCGCGCGCATCGCACCCGGCACGGTGGGCACCCTTCCGCCGGTAACCCCAATGTTCTCCATCGCCTCGCTCTGGATTCCCTTCACCATCGTTGCAGCGCTCGGCCAGGTCGCGCGCAATGCGATGCAGCGATCGTTGACGGGGCCGCTCGGCACCTGGGGCGCGACCAATATCCGTTTCCTGTTCGGCTTTCCGTTCTCGATCCTGTTCTTTGCGGTCGTGGTGGCGGTGAGCGGCGACCACATCCCGTGGCCGACGGCGGTGTTCTGGCCGTGGCTGCTGTTGGGCGCACTGAGCCAGATCGTCGGCACCGGCATGATGCTGCTTGCCATGAACGACCGCTCGTTCGTGGTGACGACGGCGTATCTGAAAACCGAGGCGATCCAGACCGCGATCTTCGGCTTTGTCTTTCTCGGCGATCATCTCACCGTGCTGAAGGTGATCGCGATCCTGATCGCGACCGCCGGCGTCGTCATCGCAGCGTTGCGGCCGGCCGGCGGCAAGGGCTTTGCCGATCTGAAGCCGACGCTGCTCGGCCTCGGCGCCGCCGCGGCGTTCGCGCTGTCGGCGGTCGGCTTTCGCGGCGCGGTCATCGTGGTGCCCGGCGTCTCGTTCGTGACGGCTGCGTCCTACACGCTGGTGTTCGGCCTGTTCGTGCAGACGCTGGTGCTGTCGATCTATCTGCTGTTGCGCGCGCCCGACGTGCTCAAGAAAATTTTTGGCCTGTGGAAGCCGTCGATGCTGGCGGGCTTCATGGGCGCGTTCGCCTCGCAATTCTGGTTTCTGGCGTTTGCGCTGACGGCGGCCGCCAATGTCCGCACGCTGGCGCTGGTGGAAGTGCTGTTCGCGCAGGCCGTGGCGTATTACTCGTTCAAGCAGCCGCTGTCGGCGCGTGAACTGGCCGGCATCGTGCTGATCGTGGCCGGCGTGGCGCTGCTGGTGTCGGTGTAGCTGCGGCCGTCATTGCGAGGCAGCGCTTGCGACGAAGCAATCCATCCATCCGTTATGCCGCGATATGGATTGCTTCGCTTCGCTCGCAATGACGGAAAATAGCTACCGGAAGCGCGTCAATTCCTGTCGTCCGGCAGCACCGGCAGCGGCGACACCTCGACGCCTTCGTCGATCAAGGCGCGGGCTTCGTCCGGGGACGCTTCGCCATAGATCGGGCGGTGCTCGATATCGCCGTAATGCATCTTGCGGGCTTCGTTGGGAAAGCGCTCGCCGACATTGTCGGCGTTCTTGGTGATGTGATCGCGCAATTCCTTCAGTTTCGCCCGCAGCTCGCGCTCCTGCGACATCAGCAGCGGCGTCGATTCCGTCGTTGTCATTTCGGCGGGTGCAGCGGATGCAGCCGGCTCCGGCACCGCAACTTCGCGGCCCTTCTTGCTGACGATCTGCGGGGCCATGATGGCGCGCTCGACCTTGGTCGAGCCGCAGGACGGGCAGCTCACCAGCTTGCGCTTCTCCTGGCTCTCATACGCCGACGAGCTCTGGAACCAGCTTTCAAAAGTGTGGCTCCGGTCGCAGCGCAAATTGTAGCGGATCATGCCGAACCCCGGACGAGGTGCAGATGCTCCGGGCCGGCCTTGGGATCGGCAATGCCAAACCGCCGGCCATGCTGGAGCGACGGCACGGTCTTGCGCGCGGTCTCGACCCTGGCAGGATCGATCTTGGCCAGGAACACGCCGGGCTCGACGCCGCCCTCGGCGAGGATCTCGCCCCAGGGTGCAATGATCAGCGAGTGCCCAAAGGTCTCGCGCTTGTTCTCGTGCAGGCCGCATTGCGCGGCGGCAAACACGAAGCAACCGGTCTCGATGGCGCGGGCGCGCAGCAGCGTGTGCCAATGCGCTTCGCCGGTCTTCTTGGTGAAGGCCGACGGCACGGTGAGGAACGCCGCGCCACTCTCGGCGAGTGCGCGATACAGCGCCGGAAAACGCACATCGTAGCAGATCGTCAGCCCGATCCGGCCCCATGGCAGGTCCGAAATCACGGCGGTCTCGCCCGGCTGGTAGTTGGCGGACTCGCGATAACTCTCGCCGCCGGGCAGGTCGATGTCGAACATATGGATCTTGTCGTAGCTGGCGAGCACGTTGCCGTCAGGCCCGATCAGGAACGAACGGTTGACCGCCTTCTCCGGCGAAAACCGCAACGCCAGCGAGCCGATATGCAGATGGATCTTCAGTTCCGCCGCCAGTGCGCGATAGGCCTTCAGCGACTTGTCGTCCTCTTCGCTCGCCAGATGCTCGAACAGCGCCTTGCGGTTCAGTTGCATCATGTTGCTCACTTCGGGCGTGAGCACATAATCGGCGCCTTGCGCCACCGCTTCGCGGATCAGCCTCGTGCCTTGCTCGAGGCTCGGCTCCGGCAACAGTCCGGTGCGCATCTGCACCATGGCGGCGGTGAAGGTGGAGTCAGCGCTCATGATGAGGTCTTTTCTCCCGCCAGCATGGCGTCGAGCTTGCCCGCGCGATCCAGCGCGTAAAGCTCATCGCAGCCGCCGACATGGGTTGCGCCGATGAAGATTTGCGGAAACGTCGTGCCGGCGCCGGCGCGATCGTACATCTGCTCGCGATAGGAAGGATCGGTCGCCACGTTCAATTCGGTGAACGCGGCATTCTTGCGCGTCAGCAGCGATTTGGCGGCGGTGCAGTAGCCGCAGCCTGGACGGGTGTAGATTTCAATGGCGGTCATGGCGCGCTCTGGTTCGCAAGTCCGAAAGATTACAAGTGTTTGAATTATATGGGAGCGCGGTGGGTGTCCACAACCCGCGCGAATACCAGCACATCGACCTGCGCGGCCCTGGCGCGCAACAATGCACGGGCGCAGGCGTCGGTAGTAGCGCCCGAAGTCAGGACGTCGTCGATCAGGACCACGCGCCGGCCCTCGATATCTGCGGACCGATCAGGGGCGACCTTGAATGCGCCCTGCACGTTGCTGGCGCGCTGCGACCGCGACAGCCCGATCTGCTGTTCGGTCGCCCGCACCCGCCGCAGCGCCTCCGAGGCCAGTTTGACGCCGCTTTGGCGCGAAATCACCCGCGCCAGCGCGCCGGACTGGTTATAGCGGCGGCTCCAGCCGCGCCGCCAGTGCAGGGGAACCGGGACCAGCACGTCGGCCCCGTCGAGCAATTCCTGGCCCGCCCGCGCCATCCAGCGCCCCATCGCGGGCGCCAGATCGGTGCGGTCCTGGTACTTCAAGGCATGCACCAGCGTGCGGGCGACATCGTCATAACGCACGGCGGCGCGGGCGCGCTGGTACGCCGGCGGGTTGGCGATCGCCTCCATCGACAGCAATTCGGGGCCGGGGTCGTAGACAAAGGGAATGCCGAGCCGTGGGCAATAGGGCGGTGCGATGAACGACAATTTGGCCCAGCATTCGGCGCAGACGCCCTCGCCATCGACCGGCTCGCGGCAGGAAACGCACAATGTCGGCAGCGCGATGTCGAGCGCCAGCCGCGGAAGATGGGCAAACGCGCCGCGCGCGGCAGCCAATGCGCCGCGCAAATGGCCGACAATGGAGCGTGGTGGTGATGCCTCGGCGTCCATGGGTGAGAGGCTAGCGCCGGGCCCCGTGGGGCTCAAGCAGCGAAATCGGTGCCCGTTCCCCGGACGCTGCGCAGCGCGATAGCGGTGCGCTGCTGAGCCGGGGTCCATCTAGCGGCACGCGTGGGTCCCGGTTCTGCGAAGCACCGCTGCGCGCTGCATCGCGCCCGGGACACGAGATACAGGTCGCCGACCGGCCGTAGAACACCGGTGGGGCAACCCTGAATAACCCATCCTTAACCATGTAAGCCCATGATTTAAGCCAGATTTGGCTGGGCAATCGCGCGAGGTATCGCGGGATCGTCCACGCGACGACTCATTTTTTGATCATTTTTTCGGGGGTGGGGAAGTCTTGGGACTGGGCTGACACGTAGGGGACTTTAGGTGACGGAAACAGCGGACAAGGCAACGCAAGACAACAAGCCGCCTGAGGTGCCGCAGCAGGCGCCTTCGAACCGCATGCCGGCGATTCTGGTGTCATTAGCTGCGCTTGCGATCGTGGGCGGGGCTACCGCCAATGCCTTGCCGAACTTCAACCTCCATAGTTTGCCGGGTTTCAACGCTTTGCCGAAATTCAGTCAGATCTCGCTGCCGAATTTCAACAGCGTCGCTTTGCCGAATTTCTCTTTGCCGAATTTTTCATTGCCGTTCTCTTGGCCGGATTTCAGCCGCTCCAAGGTAGCGAAGGCGCCGCCGCCACGTGAGACGGCCACAGTGCGGATACCTGATCCCGTCGTCAGTGCGGCACTGAGGGAGATCGAGTTAACGCAAAGGGATATTCAGTCGTCGGAGCAGCAAAACGCCACTGTACTGGCCTCGCTGACGCAGAGTTCTGCCAACCAGCAGGGGGATCTGAAAAGAATATCCCGTCAACTCTCCGCGCTCTCGACCCAGGTGGACGCGTTGCAAGGCGCGATAGCGCCATTGACGACTTCAAGTATTCCGCGTCCAAAGCCGCGTGCCCGGGTCGCCCTGACGCAGCGGAAAATGACGCCCCCTCCGGTCTTGGGTCCGCCGCCGCTGCCTAAACCAGTCGGCCCGGTTTCGATCGGCGGCGCCCCGCTTGGTCCTCCGCCGGCAACGGCCCCGGGCGCAGGTTAGAGCGTTTTCAAGCGAAGTGGATACCGGTTCGCGTGAAGAAAACGCGTCAAAACAAAAAAGAGCCCGTTCCGATTTAATCGGAACGGAAAAGGCTCTGGCTCCCGCCTCTGGATTGCCAGAGATGGGGTGGCCGGCGTAACCAACCGGCATGGCCCAAAACCCGAACGCTGCTCCCATCCTGTTCGACCGCGCTCTTTTGCGCGGGCGGCAGGATCGCGCGCGGCGCGGCGAACCAGCGACCTTCCTGCTCGATCGCGTCACGGAAGACATGGCGGACCGGCTGGCGGCGGTGACGCGCGATTTTTCCGACGCCGCCGAAATCTGGACGCCGGGCGAATCGCTGCAAAAGCCGGTGGCGGATCGCTTCAAATCGTTCAGGCGCATCGTTCCCGATGATACGGAAACGCTGCCGCTGCCGCCGGAATCGATCGATCTCGCAATCTCGGCACTCGCCTTCCAGTTCGTCAACGACCTTCCCGGCGTGCTCGCGCAGATCAGGCGCGCGCTTAGACCCGATGGGCTGTTGCTGGCGGCGATGATCGGCGGAGATACGTTGACTGAACTTCGCCAGGCTTTCGCCGAGGCCGAGGCCGAATGCGAGGGTGGGGTGTCGCCGCACGTCGCGCCGTTTGCCGATCTGCGCGATGTCGGCGCGCTGTTGCAGCGCGCGGGCTTTGCGTTGCCGGTCACGGACGTCGATTCACTTGTCGTGCGGTACGACAATGCGTTCGCGCTGATGGCCGATCTCAGGCGGATGGGCGCCACCAATGTCATGATCGAGCGGCGGCGGACACCGACGCGCCGCGCTACGCTGCTGCGCATGGCGGAAATCTACACCAAGCGCTTTTCCGATCCCGACGGCCGCATCCGCGCCAGTTTTGACATCATCTGGCTGTCCGGCTGGGCGCCGCATGAAAGCCAGCCCAAACCGCTGCGGCCGGGTTCGGCGAAAGCGAGTTTGGAAGCCGCGGTGAAGCGGGCGATAAAGTAAGGCAAACGCCGCGTCTCGTTGGCCGAATAAGAAAGACGGTTCACAAGATTGGTGATACGGTCGGAGATGTTCCTCAGCCATGGGGCACTCGGCATGATACCGCCTGAAGACCAGCAAGTGCGAGACCGCGCGGCGCGGGTAGCATGGTCTCGACGGGCAGCCATCATCTGCATGGCCGCCGCGACCGCCTGCTTTATGGTTAGCCTGTACCTGTGGAATAATTCGATTCGGGTGTTGGATGTGTCGGCGTTGAAGCCAGTGGCAACAACTGAACCCGCAAAGTGACCCGGTTCAGTTGAACGCTTGCGCTGCGCTAGACTTGGGAGTCCCTGCTTATTCCCAGCTCGATTTGCGTGTGAGGTATGCGCGCAAGAGGCGATCCATTGCCAACTGCGTCTCATTCTCAAGTTGGGACGATGCGGAGTTTGCGTTTGCGCTGGCAGTTTCAACCTCGACCCGCGCTTTGCCGTGATCAACACCGAAGCCGGGCTCTATATCGAAAGCCCGGAGCTTGCCAAAAAGCTGAAGGCCTATAGGGCGACCGGCGTCGTGCCGGCCAACAGCTACCGCGTCTGCCTCGACACGAACGGCCAGGTCGTCTGGGAGACGATGAAGGACGGCGAAAGAGTGCGCTACCGGAACAAGCCCGAAACCGGCTATCGACCGAAGTAGGTCAGGAGTTGACCTGGGGCACGCTCCGGATCGGCCGCGGCTGTTGATCTGGGTCAACCCAAGTCGAGCGGGACAGGACATGACAATGACCATCGCTAGCCATAGGAGAAAGCCAATGATCAGGTTGTTCGCTGTTGCTGCCTTTGCCTCAGCCATCGTAACCTCGGTGCAGGCCATGTCGCCAGCGCCGCTTCATCAGCCGGACCACATGACCACTCAAATCGCTTTCTTCTGCGGACCGGGCCGGACATTGGTTGGCGGGGTCTGCATGTCCAGAGTCGCTAAGCGCCAAATTCGCAGGTGCGCAGTGTGGGGTGCAGGGCACGTTTGTCGCCGCTGGTACTGAGCCCTTGCGGACGCCGGGTATCGAAAATCAGATCGGCGTGCCTAACCGGGGTCAAATCGCAAATTGCCGTCCAATCTCGACAACCTCATCCCTCGGCAGTTGCAAGTAGTCGATCGCCTCGCTCGAATTGCGTAACATGAACGAGAACACGAACTCGACCAGCCACGGCAGCGCCTTGCCATCCTTGCGCCTGACGACCGTTTCCCGCCCGATGAAATAAGTCACGTCGGAGGCATCGACCGCGTTGCGACTCGCGCGTGATCGCTCCACCAGGGCCGGGAGATCGGGCTGCTCCATAAAACCGTAATGAGCATGGACTCGCCAGACCTTCGGGGCGATCTGGCGCACCTCTAGTCGGTCGTCCTCCGCTACATAGGGGACCATCTCGGTGACGACATTCAAGATCGCGATTGAATCGTGGAGCGCGCGAATGTGTCTGAGGTGCCAGACCACGAGCGGCGGAATGTCGCGTGTGATGCGTGCCACGAACACAGCGGTGCCCGGCACACGCCGAATCTCACCTTTGTCGATCTGCGTTACGATATCGCCGATCGGAATCTGCATTTCATCCGCCTGTGACTGCACCGCGGCGCTGCCCGTTTGCCAGATCCGCATCAGCGCGAAGAGGATGGCGGCAAGCAGCACAGGCACCCATCCACCGTCGGCAAACTTCAACATGTTGGCGGACAGGAAGGCTCCCTCCACCGTGGCAAACCCGACGCCAATTGCAGCCACGGCCGGCAGCGGCAGGTTCCAAATCTCGCGCAGGGCAATCGAAAGAAGGAAGGTCGTCAGCACCATGTCCGCTGAGACCGCAATTCCGTAGGCGGCGGCCAGGTTCTCGGAGCTTCGAAAGGTGACGGCAAGCGCGAGCGTTGCAGTCATCAACAGCCAGTTCACCGCGGGCACGTAGATCTGGCCAAATCCCGTGGCTGACGTCTGGACGATTCGCATTCGCGGGAGGCAGCCCAGCTGGATCGCCTGGCGCGTCATCGAGAAGGCCCCCGTGATCACCGCCTGGCTTGCGACTGCGGTTGCAATCGTGGCGAGTATGACCAGCGGCAGCAGCAACGCCGGCGCGGGGCAGAGATGGAAGAAGAGACTTCCCTCGACCGGCGTACCGGCCAGCACGATCGCCGCCTGCCCGGCATAATTCAGGACCAGCGCCGGGAAAACCACACACCAGCCCAACCGGATCGGCGCCCGGCCGAAATGGCCGAGGTCGGCGTAGAGCGCTTCCGCCCCCGTGACGCAAAGGAACACGCCGCCAAGCACCAGCATGACGTTGCCACCACCGGAAAAAAGGAAATCCAGGCCCAGTGCCGGATTAAGGGCCCATAGGACAGCCGGATTCTGTGCGATCCCCCACAGGCCGAGCAGGGCCAGCACCGCGAACCAGGTCACCATGACTGGCCCCAGGAATCGACCGAGCACCGCCGTCCCGCGTTGTTGCACGGCAAACAAGGCAGCGAGAATAGCCACGGTCCCGGGCAGTACAAAGCGGCCGAGCTCGGGTGCTATGACGTCCAACCCCTCCAACGCCGACAGCACCGAGATCGCCGGCGTGAGGGCGCAGTCGCCGTACACCAGCGCCGCGCCGAACATGCCGATGTACAGGACGTAGCGCCGTCCCGGCTTCCGGCTCAGCAGCGCCATCAATGCGAGAACGCCACCTTCGCCTTCATTGTCCACGCGGAGCGCAAGGATGATGTACTTCACCGTCGTGATGATGATGAGCGTCCATATGATCAGCGACAGCGAACCGAGAACGGCCTCCGGCGCGGGATTCTTGCCCGTGGCACCAAGCACGACCTTGAGCGTGTAGAGCGGGCTTGTGCCGATATCGCCATAAACGACGCCCAGGGCGGCTAGGCTCAGCGCGGAAAGGCTCTGCCTCGAATGATGCGGCGAGGCCTTCGTTTCAATGGCCATCTATTGCACTCCCCAAACCGGCACGTCGCGTGCGAAGGGGTTTCGCGCCATCTCTCGCGCAGTATCCGCAAGGATTTCCGGTCCTCTCGATGCTTGGGCAAGCATTGCCGATCCAGATTGATCTGGATCAAGAAAGACAAAGCGCGGTGCTTGCCGGCCACACTCTTCGGGCACAGCAAAAAGCCCCCGACGGCCGCATCCGCGCCAGTTTTGACATCATCTGGCTGTCCGGCTGGGCGCCGCATGAAAGTCAGCCAAAACCGTTGCGGCGAGGTTCGGCGAAAGCGAGTTTGGAAGCCGCGGTGAAGCGAACGCCGACGTAAGCCTCATCACGCGGCCCAAAACCGCGATCACGCCATTTGTGCTGCCGTTGCCGTGACCTCGTTCCGGGATGGCGCCACCAGATAGGCGATCAGGGCCGAGAGCACCGCGCATGCCGCCAGGAAGCCGAGCGCTGCACCGAAGCCGCCGGTTTGATCCTTGATCCAGCCGACGACAAACGGTCCGACGAAGCCGCCGAGATTGCCCACCGAATTGATCATGGCGATGCCGCCGGCGGCGGCCGTACCTGTCAGAAATTCGCTCGGCATGGACCAGAACGCCGGCTTGCAGCCGTAAAGACCGATGGTCGCGATCGCCACGGCAACGACGGCCAATATCGAACTGCCAAGGAAGCCGGCGGCAGCCAGGCCCGCGGCGCCGAGCAGGCAGGCAATGATGTAGTGCCACTTGCGCTCGCGCGTCTTGTCGGACGACCAGCTCCAGACCAATAGCCCGATCGTGCCGACAACGTAGGGGGCGGCGCTGATCAGGCCGACCTCGATGTCGGACCCTTTCATGCCCTTGACGATCTGCGGCAGGAAAAAGGTGATGCCATAGGTCGCAGTCACGATAGTGAAATACATCAGCGCCAGCGAGATCACGCGCAGGTCGGAGAAGGCGCGTCCCAATGACATGTGCCCGCCCGACTTTTCGGCAATCGCATTGCGTTCGGCGGCGATGACCGATGTCAGCCATGCCTTCTCGTCCGCCTTGAGCCAGGTTGCGACTTCGGGCCGGTCGGTCAGGTAAATCAGGACGACAAAGGCGAGCAGCACCGCAGGCGCCGCTTCGAGCATGAACATCCATTGCCAGCCGGCAAAACCGAGCACGCCGTCGAGCTGGAGCAGCCAGCCTGACAGCGCCGCGGTGATCGCATTCGATATCGGCACGGCAACGTACAGCGCAGAGACCACCCGGCTGCGATAGGCTTTTGGAAACCAGTAGGTGAAGTAGAGGATGATTCCGGGGAAGAAGCCCGCCTCGGCGACGCCGAGCAGGAAGCGCATGATGACAAAACTGGTGGAGCCGGTCACGAAGGCCATGGCGCCGGCCACCAGCCCCCAGGTGATCATGATGCGCGCGATCCATACCCGTGCGCCGGCTTTTTCGAGCAGCAGATTGCTCGGCACTTCGAACAGGAAATAACCGAGGAAGAAGATGCCGGCGCCGAAGCCGAAATCGGTGGCGGCGAGGCCCAGCGCCTTCGACATGCCGCCGGTTGCGGCAAAGCTCACATTGGTGCGGTCGATATAGGCGACGAGGTAGATGATCACGATCAGGGGCAGCAGCCGCCACGCCACCTTGCGAACGGTACGCCTTTCGATCTCGGCGGTCATTTCCGACATGGGCTTCCTCCGTGCTGATATTGGTTGATTGCCATGCCCCGTTTTTCGGGGTGGCACCGTCGTCGATTTGTCGTGGTACGATCGGTCGCCGCTGTTATCGCGGCTTGGCGGGAGCCCAATGGCTCCCGCAATAGAACTGCTTTCCGGCGCCCGGCGGGGCGCTGGATTTAGCTTCAGGCCGCTGCGCGCGCGCCTGTGCTCTTGAGCTTGGCGACGAGTGCGGACAATTCCTCGAACTCAGCTGCCGTCAGATCGGTCAAAGGCGAGCGGACCGGGCCTGAATCGCGGCCAATCACCTTCATGCCGGCCTTGATGATGGAAACGGCATAACCCTTCTTGCGGTTGCGGATCGCGATCAAAGGAAGGATGAAATCCTTCAGCCCCTGGTCGATCACGGCGTGGTCGCGTGCCCGAACCGCGTCATAGAAGCGGGTGGCGAATTCGGGGACGAAGTTGAACACCGCCGAGGAGTAGGTCGTCACGCCCATGTCGAGATAGGGCAGCGCAAAGGTCTCCGCGGTCGGCAGCCCGCCGAGATAGACCAGGCGGTCGCCCATCTTCAGCCGGATCCGCTGCATCAATTCGATGTCGCCGACGCCATCCTTGTATCCGACGAGATTGGGACAACGCTCGCAGAGTTTGGCGAGCGTATCCTCGTTCAGCATCGCGTTGTCGCGGTTGTAGACCATGACGCCAAGGCGCGTCGCCTTGCAGACGGCTTCGATATGCGCGGCGAGGCCTTCCTGCTCCGAATGGACGAGGTAGGGCGGCAGCAGCAGGATTCCATCAGCGCCGGCGCGCTCGACACTCTCTGCCATCTCCCGGGCGATCGCGGTGCCATAACCGACGCCGGCGAGCACCGGGACGGCGCCCTTCACCTGATCGACGGCCGTGCGGACCACACGCTCGATCTCGGTCGGCGTCAGCGAGAAGAACTCGCCGGTTCCACCCGCCGCGAAAAGGCCCGCAACGCGGTAGCCGGCAAGCCAGCTCAGATTGTCGCGGTAGCGCGCCTCGTCGAATTCGAAAGCCGGTGTGAAGGGCGTGACCGGGAACGACAGCAGTCCGGCGCCGATCGTGGTTGCAAGTTCCCTTGGGGTCATTTTGGAGGACATGATCATCTCCGATCGTTGGGCCGGATCGCGTGAATGCGAATGCGTTGCCCAACCATGATCTGGGTATTGCAATTATCGGTTCGCGTCCAAGCCCAATTGAGCATCGATCGATGCACGAATTGCATCAATCAGTCAGGCGCGAACTGCTAGCTTCCTGACCACGTCCAGCAGGACCGGAACCAGCGGATTGCCGCCGTCGCGTTTCCAGACAATGTGGAGTTCTACCGTCGGCGGTTTTGCCAGTTTGATCGGTCGCACGACGACGCCGGTAAAACGCAGCGTGGCGGCCGCTTCCGGCACCAGCGCGATGCCGAGGCCGGACCGGACCAGGGCCATCATGGAGTGGATTTGCGCGATGTTCTGTACGTACCGAGGTTCAGCCTTCGCCCCGACCAGCAGCGACGTGACGAGGTCGAAAAAATATCGGGACTCGATAGCGTCATACATGATGAAAGGCTGATCATGCAGGTCGGCGATATCGATGCGGGCGCTGCGCGTCAGCGGATGCCGGGCGGGAAGGGCGACAATCAAGCCTTCGCGATTGACCAGTTCGGAGGCGAGTTCGTCGCGCCGGATCGGCGGCCGCAGCAAGGCGACGTCGATCTGGTTCGCCGCCAGCGCATCGTATTGTCGTCTGCGTGACCATTTCGGAGAGCGACAAATCGATGTCGGGCATTTCGCGCCGGCACGCGGTGACGAGTTGCGGCAGAAAAGCGTAAGCCGATGCGGCCGTATAACCGATCTTGAGCGAACCGCTCTTGCCGGTTGCGACGCGCCGCGCCACCAGCGCCGCCCGGTCGGCCATGCGCAGCAGGCCGCGGGCCTCGGCGAGGAAGCCTTTGCCGGCCGGCGTCAACCGGACCGACCGGCTGGTGCGTTCGAGCAGGGCCGCGCCGACGCGGTGCTCGAGATTCTGGATCTGGCGGCTGAGCGGCGGCTGCGTCATGTTGAGCCGTCGCGCGGCGCGGCCGAAATGCAGCTCTTCCGCTACCGCAACGAAACAGCGTACCTGGCTGAGGTCGAACATCGATCCACCTTGCGCAATGACTTGGCCGCATTGATACCGTAACAGCATGACGCTCACCAGCCAGACCGAAGGACCGGGATCATGAACCAGGAAACGACCAGCGCGATTTCGCCGGAAGCCCCGCGACTGATCCGCATGACGGCGGCCGACAATGTGGCGATCGTCGCCAATGATTTTGGCCTTCCCGCCGGCGCCGAGACGCGAAGGCGGCATCAGGCTGCGCGAGCGCGTCCCGCAGGGGCACAAGGTGGCGCTCGCCGACATCGCCAAGGGCGAGCCGGTGCGGCGCTATGACGTCGTGATCGGCTATGCGTCGGAAAATTTGCCCGCGGGGTCATGGGTCAACGAGAACCGGCTCACCATGCCGGAACCGCCCGGCCTTGAAGGGCTTCCGCTTGCAACGCGCAAATCGACGCTCGGCGAACCGCTGACCGGCTACACGTTCGAAGGTTTTCGTAATGCCGACGGTTCGGTCGGTACCCGCAATTTGCTGGGGATCACGACCACGGTGCAATGCGTGTCGGGCGTGGTCGAGCACGCCGTTCGCCGCATCCGCGATCAGCTATTGCCGAAATATCCAAACGTCGACGACATCGTCTCGCTCGAGCACATCTACGGCTGCGGCGTTGCGATCGACGCGCCCGACGCCGACATCCCGATCCGCACGCTACGCAACATAAGCCTCAATCCGAATTTCGGCGGCACCACCATGGTCGTCAGTCTTGGCTGCGAGAAGCTGCAGCCGGAGCGGCTGCTGCCGATGCGGGTTCCGGCCACCGCGGGGCCGGACGGTGATCCCTACGGTCTCGTCACCCTGCAGGATCCCTCCCATGTCGGGTTCGAGGCGATGATCACCTCGATCATGCAGATGGCGGAAGGCCATTTGCAAAAGCTCGACGCGCGCCGCCGCGAAACCTGTCCGGCCTCCGCGCTTGTCGTCGGCATGCAATGCGGCGGCAGCGATGCCTTCTCCGGGGTCACCGCCAACCCGGCGCTCGGATTTGCCAGCGACCTGTTGGTACGTGCCGGTGCGACCGTGATGTTCTCGGAGAATACCGAAGTCCGCGACGGGATCGCGCAATTGACAGCGCGCGCCGCCAATGCCGACGTGGCGCGCAGCATCATCGCCGAACTCGGCTGGTATGACCGCTATCTCGAACGCGGCGAGGTCGATCGCAGCGCCAACACGACGCCCGGCAACAAGAAGGGCGGCCTGTCCAACATCGTCGAGAAGGCGATGGGCTCGATCATCAAATCCGGCAGCGCCCCCATATCAGGCGTGGTTCGGCCCGGCGATCGCGCGCTCCAGAAGGGGTTGCTCTATGCCGCGACGCCGGCCAGCGATTTTGTCTGCGGCACGCTGCAGCTTGCCGCCGGCATGAACCTGCATGTGTTCACGACCGGCCGCGGCACGCCTTACGGACTTGCCGCCGTTCCCGTCATCAAGGTCGCGACCCGCAGCGAGCTTGCCCGCCGCTGGCACGATCTGATGGACGTCGACACCGGGCGGATCGCGACCGGCGAGACCAGCATCGAGCAAATGGGCTGGGAGCTGTTCCAGATGTATCTCGACGTCGCCAGCGGCCGGCGGCGCACCTGGACCGAAAAGTGGCGGTTGCACAATTCGCTGGCGTTGTTCAACCCGGCGCCGATCACATAAGGACTTTACGGCGTGCAATGCCCGGGCGTGCCGGTGGGGTTCTTCGGCGTGATCACGCCGCCGCAAACCGATCCCTGCGTCGCCCAGATCGCAAAGCCGTAGCCGCCGATGGTGACTTCGAGGCCGATATAACCCGTGTCGGTGACGAGGCTGATCTTTCCGCCGTTGACGGTGTTGAGTTCGTCCATGCTCAGTTCGTTCATGATCGTCTCCTGTTGCGTCAGACCGGCTGATCCGATCGTCGACAGCAAGGTAGCGATCAAGGCGCGCCGGCGCCGTGACGGGGCTCACACAGGCGAACGCACTGCGTCACCTCACAACAGCAAATCCAGCAAATGCGGTATCAGCGGAATATCCGCCGGCGGCATCGGGTAGTCGCGCAGTTTGTTGGGGCGCACCCACGCCAGTTGCTGGCCCTCGCGGGCAATCACCGTGCCCTCCCAGCGCCGGCAGATGTAGAGCGGCATCAGGAGATGGAAGGTCTCGTAGGCGTGGCTCGCAAAGGTCAGCGGCGCCAGGCAGGGCTCGCTGACGTCGATGCCGATCTCCTCGTGCAGTTCGCGGATCAGCGTCTGTTCGGGGCGTTCGCCGGGCTCGACCTTGCCGCCGGGAAATTCCCAGAGGCCGGCGAGCGTCTTGCCGGGCGGGCGCTGCGCCAGCAGCACGCGCTTGTCGGCATCGACCAGCGCGCAGGCGACCACGAGGGTGAGTTTGATGTCAGCCATGCACAGCATTTAATCAGGGAAACTACGGAGACGTCGCAGGTCGTTCATTAACGAGCAAAGTGCTTGCCGCCAAACGGTTTTCCGAGAACTCGCGAACACAAAGTTAATCCGCCGCGGCTAGCGTTCGGGAGACCAGCTCAAATTAGGCATCTCATGCGCGTGTTTCTCTCTTTGCTCAACCGTTTTCGTCACGACCGAGCGGGCAACTTCGCTGTAATCTTCGGGATTGCCGCTGTCCCCGTGCTAACGGCGGTAGGTTGCGCCGTCGACTATTCGATGGCGACGAGAATGCGGGCAAAGCTGCAATCTGCGGCGGACGGCGCCGCCGTCGCTTCGATTTCCCAAAAATCTCCGGGTTTTGTCGCAGCCGCGGCCATGACCACCGATGGCTCGGTCACGGCCGGGGTCACCGATGCCAATGCCGTCTTCGACGGCAACATGAACGGGGTCACCGGCTACAACAATTTGACGCGCACCAGCACGGTGACGAAGACCGGGATCAAGTTGGCTTCCACTGTCACGTTCAGCGCCGAAGTTCCCACCAGTTTCATGAAAGTGGTCGGCTTCCAGAAGGTCACGGTCACCGGCACCTCCAAAGCGTCCGCCTCATTGCCTCCCTATCTCGATTTCTATCTCCTGCTGGACGTTTCGGGATCGATGGGGTTGCCGTCGACGACATCCGAGGCCGTGCGGATGCAGAACATCAATCCGGACAATTTCAGACAGTACCCGACCGGCTGCACGCTGGCCTGCCATTTTGCGCCGCAAAACAGTGCGTGCACCGACAGCGGGACCCAGGGATACCCAACGAACAACTATTGTCTCGGTTATGCGATCTCGCGTGTCAGCCAAAGCGGATATGCCGGCCTGCTTTCGAGCACCGCGGTGAATTCGACTTATCCCGCCGGCAAGAAGCTGCCGAATTCGATCGTGACCGGCTTGCCGAACTCGCTGTATTCGAACCTCTCGACAGTTGCGAACTGCCCGACGGCGGGCACCGATGCCTGCATCCAGCTGCGGCTCGATGCCGTCGGTTACGCGGTCAACCAGTTGTTCATCACCGCCAACAGCAGCATGAAGGTCGCCAATCAATTCCGCATCGGTCTCTACCCGTTCATCCAGGATCTCTATGCGACCTATTTTCCGCTGACTTCCAGCATCAATGGCTCTGCCACCAATTCTTCGACCATCAACTATGCGGCCGCCAACCTTGCCTCGTTGCTCGATACCAACATGGATGCAAATCTCGGCTCGGGCGGCACGCATATCGACACCGCGATCACCAGCATGAACAGCGCGATCACCAGCGTTGGCACCGGCGCGGCGTCGAACAACACGCTGCCTTACGTCTTCCTCGTGACGGACGGAGCGCAGGACCCGCAAACCAAAGGCGTTCCCAATGGCGGCTGGAACGGCAGCAACCACGCCATCACGATCGACCCCAGCATCTGCACGGCGCTCAAGAGCCGCGGCATCATCGTTTCCGTGCTCTACATTCCCTATCAGCCGATCGATCCGGTGAACACCTCGTTTGCCAACAACGAGGACTCCTATGCCAACTGGAATATCCCGAATATTCCAGCCAGCCTGAAGGGCTGCGCGTCGCCCGATTTCTTCTACACCGCGAACACGCCCGACGACATCACGGCTTCCCTGAATGCCATGTTCAACCACGCGCTGACCACCGCTCGCATCACCAACTAGAGCGTTTTCGAGCGAAGTGAATATCGGTTCGCGTTAAGAAAACGGGTCAAAGCAAGAATCTAGAGCTTCGGTTCTGATTCGAGTCAGAACCGAAGCTCTAGGCGGGCGGTGGCCGAATCCGGACGGGTGACCTTGCCGGCGCAAAAATGCTTATAAGTCATAAGTTAATCTCCGTCTGGCAGGGTAGGCGCACGCCCAGTCCAGAACAGGCCATTGATGCGCGCGTTTCTCTCCCTGCTCAGCCGCTTTCGCCGTGACCGGTCCGGCAACATCGCCGTGATCTTTTCGATTGCGGTGCTTCCGGTCCTGTATTCCGTCGGATGCGCGGTCGATTATTCGCGGGCCACCCAGTTCCGCAGCAAATTGCAGGCCGCCAGCGACGCCGCCACCGTCGGCTCGGTCGCCAAGGCCGCGCCCGGCTTCATCGCCGCGGGATCGATGACCAGCGACGGCCCGATTGCCGCCGGCGTCACCGATGCCACCAATATCTTCAACGCCAACATGAACGGCGTCACCGGCTACACGCTTGGCGCCATGACCGCCACCATGACCAAGGCCTCGAACGCTCATCACCTCGAACGTTCAGTTCACGGCTACCGTGCCGACGATGTTTCTCGGCCTGATGGGCCGGAATTCGATCACCGTGACCGGCACGTCGACTTCGAAAACCGATATGCCGCTCTATATCGATTTCTATCTCATGCTCGATAATTCGCCATCGATGGGCGTCGGCGCGACGCCTGCGGATGTCACCAAGATGGTCAACAACACCTCCGACCAGTGCGCCTTCGCCTGCCACGACTACAACGACTCGAACAACTACTACAATCTTGCGAAAACGCTCGGCGTTACCACGCGGATCGACGTGCTGCGTACCGCGACCCAGTCCCTGATGGATACCGCGACCGCCACGCAGACCTATTCGAACCAGTTCCGGATGGCGATCTACGATTTCGGCGCCTCGTCGAAGACGATCGGCTTGCGGGCGCTGTATACGCTGTCGTCCAGCCTGACGAGCGCCAAGACGGCGGCGGGCAACATCGACCTGATGGGCGTCTACGGCAACAATGACGCCTACACGTCCGACAAGGATACGCAATTCTCCACGGTGTTCCCCGCGATCAACACCGAGATCAGTTCGCCCGGCGCCGGCACATCCACTGCGCCGCTCAAATATCTGTTCTTCGTCTCCGACGGCGTCGCCGACGAATACAATGCCGCTTGCCTCAAGCCGAAAGCCAGCGGCAACCGATGCCAATCGCCGCTCGACCCTTCGCTGTGCACGACCATCAAAAATCGCGGTATCAAGATCGCGGTGCTCTACACCACGTACCTCGCGCTGCCGACCAATTCCTGGTACAACACTTGGATATCGCCGTTCAACGCCGGGCCTTATGGGCCGTCGCCGAACAGCCAGATCGCGCAGAACATGCAGAGCTGTGCATCGTCCGGCCTGTATTTCGAGGTCTCACCGACCCAGGGCATCTCGGACGCGATGAACGCACTGTTCCAGAAGGCCGTCGCCGACGCCCGCATCAGCGGTTAGCCGCTTCGACTGGTAACCCCGTCATTGCGAGCCAACGGGTCGCGCGAATGCGGGCCCGATGACAGGCTCCGCGAAGCAATCCATCGCGCAACAAGGCAAGTATGGATTGCTTCGTTGCTGTCGCTCCCGTGCGCAAACGCTTCGCGTTTGTCGCAGGCAATGACGAAGTACCTCAGGACCGATAGTCGCCGTTGATCGCGACATATTCCTTGGTGAGGTCGCAGGTCAGCACGCGGTCGCGGCCCTTGCCCAGGCCCAGCGCGACCTTGATCTGGATCGTCGGACTCTTCATCGCCTCGGATACTTCCGCCTCGTTGTAGGAGGGATCGCGCGCGCCGCTTTTGGCGACGCGGATGCCGTTGAACGAGATCGAAAGCTTGTCGCGGTTGGCGGGCTCGCCGGCCTTGCCGACCGCCATCACCACGCGGCCCCAATTGGCGTCCTCGCCGGCGATCGCGGTCTTCACCAGCGGCGAATTCGCGATCGACATCGCGATCCGGCGTGCCGACATCTTGGTGGTCGCGCCCTCGACCACGACTTCGACCAGCTTGCGCGCGCCTTCGCCGTCGCGGGCCACCTGCTCGGACAGATTGGCGAGCACCGCGCGGAACGCCTTGGTGAAGGCCTTTAGCCTGGGATCGCTGGCGCGGCTGATTTTCGGCGCGCCGTGGGCTGCGGCCGTGCCGGTGGCGAAGGCGAGCAGGGTGTCGGACGTCGAGGTGTCGCTGTCGATGGTCAGCGCGTTGAACGTATCCTCGACGCCGCTCTTGAGCAGCGCTTGCAGCACCGAAGACGACAGCGGCGCGTCGGTAAACACGAACGACAGCATGGTGGCCATATCCGGCATGATCATGCCGGCGCCCTTGGCCATGCCGTTGATGGTGACCTTGGCCTTGCCGAGCTTGACGGTCGCGGTCGCGACCTTCGGAAAGGTGTCGGTGGTCATGATCGCCTTGGCCGCGTTCATCCAGTCGCCGGGGGTGACGCTGTCGGCCAGCGTGCCCAGCACGCCGTCGAATTTGGTGGCATCGAGCGGCTCGCCGATCACGCCGGTGGAGGCGAGATACACCTCGTCCGGCTTGCATCCGACCGCCTTGGCGGCGATCGATGCCGTCAATGCCGTCGACTGTCGCCCGGTCTTGCCGGTGAAGGCATTGGCATTGCCGGAATTCACGACCAGCGCCCGGGCAGATGCTCCCTTGGCTCCGCCCTTGCCAAGCTTGGCGCGACACCATTCCACCGGCGCCGAGGGACATTTCGACTTGGTGAAGACGCCGGCGGCATTGGTGCCCTTGTCCATGATGGCGAGCAGCACGTCGGTGCGGCCCTTGTAGCGGATGCCGGCGGCGGCGGTTGCAAGCCTGACGCCCGCGATCACGGGCATGTCGGGGACTTCGGTCGGGGCGAGGGGGGAGACGGCTGTGGACATGGGTGGCGCCTTATCGACAATGAAATGCCCGGCACACCTAAGCGTGCCGGGCATGACGTCTAATTACTGAACTTGGACGGCGAAGTCGACTTACTTCTTGGCCGGCGCCATCTTGGAATCCTTGGCCGCGTCGGGCTTGGCAGGCTCAACCGGCTTGGCGGCCGGCTCGGCCGGCTTGTCCATGCGCTCGACCTTGGCGACTTCGCGCAGCTTCGCGACGTAGTCGGCCTGGGCCTTGCGCGTCACATAGGTCTCGATCTGGGCCTTGACCTGGTCGAACTCGGGCGCCTTGCGGCTGCGCTTTTCCTCGACCTTGATGACATGCCAGCCGAATTGCGACTTCACGGGATCGGAGACCTTGCCGGGCTCGAGCGTGAACGCCACCGCGGAGAATTCCGGCACCATCTGCTCCTTGGTGAAGAAGCCGAGATCGCCGCCATCGGCAGCACCCGGATCCTTGGATTTCTTCTTGGCGAGGTCGGCGAAATCGGCGCCCTTCTTCAGCTCTTCGGCGACCGCCTTGGCCTCGTCCTCGGTCTCGACCAGGATGTGCCGGGCGTGAACTTCCATTTCGCCGGTGATCTGCTTGGAGGCCTCCTCATAGACCTTCTTCATGGCCTCTTCGGTGGTCGCAGCCTTGCCCTCGGCGGCCAGCAGGCTGTCCATCAACAGCCGGCTGCGGGTGAACGCCAGGCGCCTCTTGAAGTCCTCGGAATTCTCGACCTTCTTGTCCTCGGCGGCCTTGGCCACGATTTTGAGGTCGATCAGGAAGGCCAGAACGTTGTCCTTCTTGCTGGCCGGGTCCATCTGCGCGAGGCTGGGCCCAAGTTCCTCTTCGGCCAGCGCCACGTCGCTGGCGCGGATCTCGACGCCGTTAACCTTGGCCAGAACGGGGTTGTCCTGGGCGCGAACCGGCGAGGAAGCGGCCAGAACCGCAGCCAGGCAGCCCGTCACGGCCAAAGAGGCCAGCGAGGAGGCCAGGCCGAAGCGCGGGCCGGTTTTCGTTTCCGGGAACGGGAAGGTCATGCAAAATCCTTGTCTTGAAGATGGGGGACGCGAAAGGCGGCGGGACACTCGCCCAATCATGGGACCTTGGCAACGCGAAAAGTCTGTCAAAATGATGAATTCCTTGACATCTTGGCCACGTTGACAAGGCCTTGGCCCAGCCATATCTCTGCCGGAGCGTATCGACGGCGATAGCGCTTATTTTGCTGCGTTTTTTGCCGTTGAACCTTAGCTTGCTTAATTCCCACTCATTTGGCGGATGACCCCGGTATGGGGCGTTTGCCGCGATGCGTCACGGTGAGTTGATAGGCAACTTGGTGGACCACGTCGCAGCTGCAACGCAAGACACGTTCAAAGCAAGACACGGCAAAGACAGGATTTTGGTATGATCGGCGCGCTCGCCCGCAAGCTTTTCGGCTCACCCAATGACCGCCGGGTGAAGGGATATCAATCCCGTGTCAACGCCATCAACGCGCTTGAGCCCGAGCTCGCCGCGCTGTCGGATGAGGCGTTGAAGGCCCGCACCGGCGAATTTCGCGAAAAGATCGCCAATGGCACCTCGCTCGACGACCTCCTGGTTCCGGCCTTCGCCACCGTACGCGAGGCGGCCAAGCGCACGCTCGGCCAGCGCCATTTCGACGTCCAGCTGATCGGCGGCATGGTGCTGCACGAGGGCGACATCGCCGAGATGAAGACCGGCGAAGGCAAGACGCTGGTGGCAACCCTTGCGGTCTATCTCAACGCACTGGCGGCTAAGGGCGTCCACGTCGTCACCGTCAACGACTACCTCGCCCGCCGCGACTCCGAATGGATGGGGCAGATCTACAGCTTCCTCGGCATGACCACCGGCGTGATCGTCCACGGCCTCGACGATGCCGAACGCAAGGAAGCCTATTCCCGCGACATCACCTACGGCACCAACAACGAATACGGGTTCGACTACCTGCGCGACAACATGAAGTACCGCCTGGAAGACATGGTCCAGCGCGCGCATTTCTACGCCATCGTTGACGAAGTCGACTCGATCCTGATCGACGAGGCGCGCACGCCCTTGATCATCTCCGGCCCGCTCGACGACCGCTCCGAATTCTACAACACCATCGACACCTTCCTGCCCAAGCTCGACAAGACCGATTACGACGTCGACGAGAAGCAGCGCACGGTGACGCTGACCGAAGCCGGCATGGAGAAGATCGAGACGCTGCTGCGCGACGCCGGCCAGCTCAAGGGCGAGTCGCTGTACGACGTCGAGAACGTCTCGGTCGTCCATCACATCAACCAGGCGCTGCGCGCCCATTCGCTGTTCAACCGCGACAAGGACTACATCGTCCGCGACGACGAAGTCATCATCATCGACGAGTTCACCGGCCGCATGATGCAGGGCCGGCGTTACTCCGAAGGCCTGCACCAGGCGCTGGAAGCCAAGGAGCACGTCCAGGTCCAGCCGGAAAACCAGACGCTGGCCTCGATCACCTTCCAGAACTATTTCCGGATGTACGCCAAGCTTGCCGGCATGACCGGCACGGCGCTGACCGAAGCCGACGAATTGTTCGACATCTACAAGCTCGAAGTGGTGGAAATCCCGACCAATGTGCAGGTCGCGCGCCTCGACGAGGACGACGAGGTCTATCGCACGCAAGGCGAGAAATACGCCGCGATCCTGGCCGAAATCGAACGCGCCAATGCGCGGTTGCAGCCGGTGCTGGTCGGCACCGCGTCGATTGAAAAGTCGGAAGTGCTGGCCGAGTATCTGAAGAAGCACGGCTACAAGCAGATCGATTTCGGCGCCGAATCCGGCATGGAAAAACTCTATGCCGCGGCACGCGCCGGCAAGCCGGCAAAATTGTTCGCGGTGCTGAACGCGCGCTTCCACGAACAGGAAGCCTATATCGTCGCCGAAGCCGGCGTGCCCGGCGCGATCACGATCGCGACCAACATGGCCGGCCGCGGTACCGACATCAAGCTCGGCGGCTCGCTCGAAATGCGGATCCAGCAGGAGACCGCCGATATCACCGACGAGGCCGAGAAGGCCGCCAAGATCGAGCGCATCAAGGCCGACATCGAGCGCTTCCGTGAGATCGTGCTGAAGGCCGAGGACATCGTCGAAATCGAACCCGCCAAGGGATCGAAGCCGGCCAAGACCATGACCAAGCCCGGCGGGCTCTACATCATGGGCTCGGAACGCCATGAATCGCGGCGTATCGACAACCAGCTGCGCGGCCGCTCCGGCCGTCAGGGCGACCCCGGCCGCTCAAAGTTCTTCCTGTCGCTGGAAGACGATCTGATGCGGATCTTCGGCTCCGACCGGCTCGATACCATGCTGACGCGGCTTGGCCTCAAGGAGGGCGAGGCCATCATCCATCCCTGGATCAACAAGGCGCTGGAGAAGGCGCAGCAGAAGGTCGAGGCGCGCAACTTCGACATCCGCAAGAATTTGCTCAAGTTCGACAACGTCCAGAACGACCAGCGCAAGGTGATCTTCGATCAGCGCATCGACCTGATGAAGGACGACAGCGTCGCCGAGACGGTCGCCGACATGCGTCATGCCTTCGTCGAGGACGTCGTCACCAAGCACGTGCCCGAGCATGCCTATGCCGAGCAGTGGGACGTCACCGGGCTGAAGGACGAATTGAAGCGCGTGCTCGACGTCGACCTGCCGGTCGACCAATGGGCCAAGGAAGAAGGCATCGCCGACGAGGAATTGCTGGGGCGCATCGAGAAGCATGTCGACGAGCACATGGCCGCCAAGGTGGCGCAATGGGGTCCCGACGTGATGCGTTACGTCGAGAAGACCATTCTGTTGCAGACGCTGGATCATCTCTGGCGCGAGCATCTGGTGATGCTCGACCATCTGCGCCAGGTGATCGGGCTGCGCGGTTACGGCCAGCGCGATCCGTTGCAGGAATACAAGTCGGAAGCCTTCAGCCTGTTCGAGGCGATGATCACGCATCTGCGCGAAGCAGTGACGGCGCAATTGATGCGCGTCGAGATCGTGCCGCCCGAGGAGCAGCAGCCGGTGCTGCCGCCGATGGAAGCGCACAAGATCGATCCGAACACTGGCGAAGACGAAATGGCATTTGCGAATGCTTCGCTGGTGCCTTCGGTTGCCGTCGCCGACCGCGATCCGAAAAACCCCGCAAGCTGGGGCAAGGTCGGCCGCAACGAGGATTGTCCGTGCGCCAGCGGCAAGAAGTACAAGCACTGCCACGGCAAGTACGGCTAGGCTGCTTGTGATTGCGCGCTGACGTCACCATCGTCGTCCCGGCGAACGCCGGGACCCATACCGCGTGATCTATCATTGAGGCATCGTGGTCGATGCCTTCCAAAACAACGAAATTTTGTGGCTATGGGTCCCGGCGTTCGCCGGGACGACGACGGTCGTTACTTCATCGCCCCAAAACGGCTGTCGAACGAATTCGACGAGACGATTGGTGCCGAGCCGGCGACCTGGGCGGGAGCCGCGGCGGGCGCGGCTGCCGGCGTGTCGGAGACCGACGGTTTTAGCGGCGGACGGCTGGCGGCCTGCTTGGGTTCGGGCTTGATGTCGGTCTTGGGTTTCGCCACGGCGGCCTCGGGACGCGGCGGCGGCTCGGACCGTTTGGCCTCGATCACTTTCGGCTTGGCGGGCGGTGCTGCCGGCTGGGTGCTGGCGGTGGTCGCGTCGGCGCTGCCGCCGAGACCGACTTTGCGGGCGAGGCTGGAGAAGAAGCCGTCATTCTGCGCGGTCGGCGCCGCGTTGGCGACCCGCGTCGGGGCGGGCGCAGGCGCCGCCGGAACGGCCACGAGCTTGGGTTCTTCCGGCGCGCCGAGCAGCAGATTGTCGGAAGGCGCACGGGGCGGATTGACGTGGGAGGGGATGGTGCCGGGCGCGCGGGACAGCGCGAGCAGCGACAGGCTCTGGCCGTCGCCACCTTCGGAGAGGCCGGTATTGCCGTCGGGCACGCGTGCGGCGAACACCTTGTTCATGCCGCCATCGATGCCGGTGTTGGTTCGCGCCACCGGCGTGCCCCGCGAGATCAGCTTGGCGATTTCGGCGTTTTCGGACTGCTGCTTCTCGCGCACGGCGTCGGCGACTTCATCTGACATGACATAGGCCGGGCATTTGGCCGACGCGTCAAACACCGGCTCGCGGCTGGCGTTGGGCGCCTTCATGGCGTCGAACACGTATTTCTTCTCGCAGAAATCGACCTTCGGCTCCTGCCGCGTCACCTCGAAATGATCATAGCCTTCCTTGATCATTTTCCAGAACGGC
The DNA here is from genome assembly GCA_963802535.1 of uncultured Alphaproteobacteria bacterium. Taxonomy (GTDB): domain Bacteria; phylum Pseudomonadota; class Alphaproteobacteria; order Rhizobiales; family Xanthobacteraceae; genus Bradyrhizobium. The sequence goes on from CAWDJI010000011.1 coordinate 805,727, forward strand.
ATGTTCGGGTTGTTGCGATGCTTCGCCATGTTGATCGGCGTCATCTTGAACGGATAGGCCTGCAGCTGGAACGCGCGCTGGCCGCCGAAGAAGGACTCACGCCCCAGCGAATAGATCTCGGCGATCTGTTCGTCGGTCATGGCGTAACAGCCGCGCGAGGAGCAATCGCCATGCACCATCAGCTGCGAGCCGGTGCGGCCGAGCGAGCGGTCGAACGCGTTGGGGTAGCCGGTGTTGAACGACAAATAATAGGCCGACTGCGGATTCATCTGGGCCGGCGAGATATTATAAAAACCTTCCGGCGCCTGGCGGTCGCCTTCGCGGACTTTTGGCCCGAGATCGCCGGACCAGCGGCAGATCGGATAGGTCTTCAAGAGCGCGAAACGGCCGGAGCGATCCTGCTTCCAGACCTCCAAGTTCGGCTTCCTGCTTGAACAGCCGGACCAGGATCGGTGAGTTCAGATCCATGTCCTTGGCGACCATGTCCGAAAGCAGTTTCGGCGGCACCGGCTGGTTGGCCTTGGCGTTGGTGGCGAGTGAGATTTCGTCACTGTTGCAGCCGGTCAGCAGCACGCTGGCCGCGAGGGCAGCCGACGTGATGAGCGCGCGAACCAGCGAGCGATAAATCAAAGGCTAAGCTCCACACCCCAAGGGCAATTCAAAGGGCAATTCAATGCGCAATTTTCGCACCCCAACCACAGCGTCATGCCCTGAAGCCGATGTATAAAATCTTACCCTTTGGTCCCTTTTGTCGCAACCCGAACGGGCTGCGCCAGCCGGTTCCATGCCGGGCATGGTCAACAGACCATAAAGACCGGGCTCTGGGCTGAATTGCGGCCGAATTCAATGATTTGGCGAAAAATCGGGCGCTTTTGGGGTCGGGCGGCGTTTTGGGCGTTTAGGCCCGGTCGATTGAGGGCCGATCAGGCCAGTTTCCGGCCGATATCGAGGAATTTCTGCCGCCGCTGCTTGCGGACCGCGTCCGCGTCGAGGTTGCGGAGGTCGTTGAAGGCCTGCGCGATGGCGTCACCGGTGGCCGATATCATGGCGGCGGGGTCGCGATGGGCGCCGCCGGCGGGCTCCTTCAGGATCTGGTCGATCACGCCGAATCGCAGCATGTCCTGCGCGGTGATCTTCATGGAGGTCGCGGCCTCCTGGGCCTTGGTGCCGTCCCGCCACAGGATCGAGGACGCCGCTTCCGGCGAGATCACGCTGTAGATGGCGTGTTCGAACATCAGCACGCGGTTGGCGGTGGTGATGGCAATGGCGCCGCCGGACATGCCCTCGCCGGTGATGATCGCGACATTGGGCACGCCGAGCGACAGGCAGGCGTCGGTGGAGCGCGCGATCGCTTCGGCTTGTCCCCGTTCCTCGGCGCCGATGCCGGGATAGGCGCCGGCCGAAATCGACGATCGACAGCACGGGGATGCCGAACCGGTCGGCCATTTCCATCAGCCGGACCGCCTTGCGGTAGCCTTCGGGGCGCGCCATGCCGAAATTGTGCTTGATGCGGCCCTCGGTGGAGGCGCCCTTTTCCTGGCCGACCACGCAGATGCTCTCGCCGCGGAAGCGGCCGAAACCGCCCATCAGCGCTTCGTCCTCGCCGAACTTGCGGTCGCCCGCCATCGGGGTGAATTCAGTAATCAGCGTGTTGATGAAATCGGTGAAGTGCGGCCGCTGCGGATGGCGCGCCACCAGCGTCTTCTGCCACGGCGTCAGACTGGCATAGAGGTCGGTCAGTGCCTGCGACGCCTTGTCCTCGATGCGCGCGATCTCATCGCCGATGTCGCTGCCGGTTGCCGCGAGCGCGCGCAACTCGTCGACCTTGGCCTCGAGTTCGGCAACGGGTTTTTCGAAGTCGAGATAGCTGCGCATCTGATCCGGCATCAAAACAATATAGGGAGGAACTTGGCTGACGGCGAAGTGGATTCGGTTTCGTGAGAGAAGATTAGTTTCTTCAACGATTTAGCGGGCATTCTGGGGCAGCGTCCACCGAGCAGGCGATCGGATGATGGCTCTTTCGGGGGAGACGGCGGCGAAGTCAAGGCGGGGCTTCTGTTGGAGCCTATTTCTCCGCCAGCGGATGCAGGTCGCGCACCAGGCTTTTGAGCCGCTCCTCGACCACGTGGGTATAGATCTGCGTGGTCGAGATGTCGGTGTGGCCGAGCAGCGTCTGCACGATGCGCAGATCCGCGCCGTTGTGCAGCAGGTGGCTGGCAAAGGCGTGGCGCAGCACGTGCGGGCTCACCAGCCGTGGCGCCAGCCCTGAGGCCGCCGCGAGTTCCTTGAGGTCGCGGGCGAAATGCTGCCGCGTCAGATGTCCGCTTTCGCCGAAGGAGGGAAACAGCCATTTCGAGGCGGGAGCGTTTTTCTTCTGCGGAGGTTTTTGCGCTTCCATCTCGGCGAGGTAATCGGCGGTTGCCTGCCGGGACGCCTCGTTCAGCGGCACCAGCCGTTCCTTGTTGCCCTTGCCTCGCACCACGATCATGCGGGCGTCACGGCGCGCCGCCGAGAGCGGCAGCGACACCAGTTCGGAAACACGCAAACCGGTGGCGTAGAGCACTTCCAGCAAACAATTCAGCCGCAGCGCGCGAAGCCGCTGCGAGGCGGAGACCTCACCTGCCTGCGTCAGCTCCTTGGCCCGCGTCAGCATACGATCAACGTCTGATATCGACAGCACCTTGGGCAGGCCGCGGCCGCGTTTCGGGCCCGACAGGATCGCGGCGGGATCGTCGCTGCGGATGCGCTCGTTGAGCAGGAATCGAAACAGATGCCGCATCGCCGACAGCCGCCGCGCCACGCTCGATGATTTGAAACCGCGGGTGTCGAGATCGGCGAGGTAGTCGCGCAGCGTCTGGGTCTCGGCGCCGCCAAAATTGTGGCCGGCGCGGCCGAGGAATTCGGAGAAGTCCGTGAGGTCGCGGCGATAGGCGTCGAGCGTATTGTCGCCCGCGCCCTGTTCGGCCGCGATCATGTCGAGGAACAGGTTGATCAGTTTCAGGTCGGAGGCCGTCTTCGGTGCACGCATCCGAAGACCATAGCGGCTATTTCTTGAGGAACTTATCTGCCGGGATGGTGACGATCATTTCCCGCGGCTTCGGATTGACGAAGTTCGCCAGGGCGAAAATCACGCCATAGACCACCCCGACAATGATGCCGACGACCGTCAGAAAGCGGAACAGGCTGGGCATCAGGGCGCCTCAGGCAGCGAATTAACCATTGAAATCATCGGGGGTGGCCGAACCCGACTACCTACATGTTCCGATCAGGGTTGCAAGAGTCTCTGGCAAGGGTCTGGCAACGATGTCGGCGGGGGTAGTATAGGTGGCGCATCGTGGCGGAAAATCCGTCGCCTGTAGAGATTTAGATGCCCGAAACCGCCGCCCCGACACCAGTGACCAGCCCCCAGGAGGCCGAGATTTCGGCTGCCCTGGGCAAGCGTTCGGTCGTGCTGGTCGGCATGATGGGCGTCGGCAAATCCACCATCGGCCGGCGGCTGGCAGCCCGCCTGCGACTGCCGTTTTTCGACGCCGACGTCGAGATCGAGGCGGCGGCCGGCATGTCGATACCGGATATTTTCCTGGCCCATGGCGAGCCTTATTTCAGGGACGGCGAGGCGCGGGTGATCGCGCGGCTGCTCGACAGCGGGCCGGCCGTGCTCGCGACCGGCGGCGGCGCCTTCACCGAGCGCGAGGAGACCCGCAAGCGGATTTCCGACAAGGCGGTCTCGATCTGGCTCAAGGCGGATATCGACGTGATCATGAAGCGCGTGAGGCGTCGCGCCGACCGGCCGTTGTTGCAGACCACCGATCCGGTTGCGACGGTGAACCGTCTGCTCGAAGCCCGCGAGCCGGTCTATCAGGGCGCCGATCTCACGATTCTGTCGCGCGATGTTCCGCACGACCGTATCGTCGACGAATGCGTTGACGCCCTGTACGGCCGGCTGTGCGCGAAAAGCTGCGCCGGCGATCCCGGAAGCGATGGCAACGATACCGACCATGGTTACAACGGCTACAACGGACGGAACGAACCCCACGCCATGACGGCACCACTGAAGCACTCCGATCCCATCACCGTCGACGTAGCACTCGGCGACCGCACCTATGACATCATCATCGGCCGCGACGTGCTGCCTTCATTGGGCGCGCGTATCGCCGCCCTTCGTCCGGGCGTGCGCACCGCCATCGTCACCGACCATACCGTCGCCAAACACTGGCTGGAGCAGACGCAGGCGTCGCTTGCCGCGGCCGGCATCCCGGCATCCCATGTCGTCGTCGACGAAGGCGAGGGCTCAAAAACCTATGCCGGCTTGGAGAAGGTCTCCGAGGCGCTGGTCGCAGCCAGGATCGAGCGCAACGATCTGGTGATCGCGCTCGGTGGCGGCGTCGTCGGCGATCTCGCGGGCTTTGCCGCGGCGATCCTGCGCCGCGGGGTCGATTTCGTGCAGGTGCCGACCTCGCTGCTGGCGCAGGTCGATTCCTCCGTCGGCGGCAAGACCGGCATCAACTCGCCGCAGGGCAAGAATTTGCTCGGCGCGTTTCATCAGCCCGTGCTCGTGATCGCGGACACCTCGGTTCTCGACACGCTGTCGCCGCGCCAGTTCCGCGCAGGTTACGCCGAAGTCGCCAAATATGGCGTGCTCGGCGATGAAGCCTTCTTTGCCTGGCTCGAAGCCAATCATGCCGATATTTTTTCCGGCGGTGCGGCGCGCGAGCATGCGATCGCGACCTCCTGCCGGGCGAAAGCTGCGATCGTCTCCCGCGACGAGCGCGAAACCGGCGAGCGCGCGCTGCTCAATCTCGGCCATACGTTTGGCCATGCGCTCGAAGCCGCCACCGGCTTTTCCGATCGGCTGTTCCACGGCGAGGGCGTTGCCGTCGGCATGGTGCTGGCGGCGGAATTCTCCGCCGAGCTCGGCATGATGTCGCAGGCCGATGCCGTGCGCGTCGAACGCCATCTGGCTAAAGTGGGCCTGCCGACCCGTTTGCAGGATATCGCCGGCTTCGCCCAGGAGGGCCTCGCGGACGCCGATGCGCTGATGGCGCTGATGGCGCAGGACAAGAAGGTCAAGCGCGGCAAGCTCACCTTCATCCTGCTCGAGGCCGTCGGCCGCGCTGTCATCGCCAACGACGTCGAGCCTTCGCGGGTTCGCGATTTTCTGCAAGCCAAACTGACGCAAAGCTGAACTCTGTCCGGGTGACCTGACGTGGACTGGATTACATTCTCGATCGTATTGGCCTGTCTCTTCGTCTCCGCCTTTTTCTCGGCGAGCGAGACCGCGCTGACCGGCGCCTCGCGCGCCAGCATGTTGCGGCTCTCCAAGCAGGGCAACCGCGAGGCCGGCGTTGTCTCCAGCCTGTTTGCGATGCGCGAGCGGATGATCGGCGCGCTGCTGCTCGGCAACAACATCGCCAATATCGGCGCCTCGGCGCTCGCCACCGGCATCTTCACCGCCTGGTTCGGCGAGGTCGGCGTGCTCTATGCCACCGGCGTGATGACGGTGCTGGTGGTGATCTTCGCTGAAGTGCTGCCCAAGACCATCGCGATCAACGCGCCGGACCGGGTCTCGCTGCTGGTCGCCCGCCCGATGAAGCTGATGGTCTATCTGCTCGGGCCGTTGCTGACGGTGATCGAGGCGATCGTGGTGGCGCTGATGAAAATGCTCGGCATCAAGATCGGCGCCAACCAGCCGATCCTGTCGCCGACCGAGCGTCTGCGCGGCGCGGTCGATCTGCTGCACCACGAGGGCAAGGTCGAAAAGCAGGATCGCGACATGCTCGGCGGCCTGTTGGATTTGCGCGAATTGCAGGTCTCCGACGTCATGGTCCATCGCACCGAAATGGTGATGATCAATGCCGATCTGCCGGCGGAAGAACTGGTGCGCGAGGTGCTGGCGACCGAATACACCCGCATTCCATTGTGGCGCGACAAGCCGGAAAACATCATCGGCGTGCTGCACGCCAAGGATCTGTTGCGTGCGATCCGGGCGTCCGAGGGCGACACCTCCAGCATCGACGTCTCGACCATCGCGCTACCGCCGTGGTTCGTTCCGGAAATGCGCTCGGTCGCCGAACAGCTCAAGGCGTTCCGCCGCCGCAAGACCCATTTCGCGCTCGTCGTCGACGAGTACGGCGAAGTCGAGGGCATGGTGACGCTGGAAGACATTCTGGAAGAAATCGTCGGCGATATCTCCGACGAGCACGACGTCGTGGTGGCCGGCGTTCGCGCCCAGCCCGACGGCTCGGTCGTGGTCGACGGCTCGGTGCCGATCCGCGATCTCAACCGCGCGATGGACTGGCATCTCCCCGACGAAGAAGCGACCACCGTTGCCGGCCTCGTGATTCACGAGGCGCGTTCGATCCCCGAACGCGGCCAGAGTTTTACCTTCCACGGCTTCCGCTTCCGCGTGCTGCGCCGCGAGCGCAATCGCATCACGGCGTTGCGGATCGTCGCGGTGCCGCGCGAGACCGAAACCGAGGAAAAGAAGCCGAAGCGGGCGGGCACGGCGTTCTGATTGGGATGAAGTTAGGTTGAATCGGTCGGGCGGCAGGCTCGCTGCACCTCTCCCGCTTGCGGGGGAGCATAGGCCGCCTTCGGCGGCCGTCACTTAAGGACGCCGAAGCATGGCTTCGGCTATGTCACATCGCAGATGTGATCCGGGTGGGGGCTCTCTCCACGTTACGACTCGCGGATAGAGCCCCCACCCCAACCCTCCCCCGCAAGCGCGGGAGAGGGAGCGCACTTCCTTCGCGGTTGCCATTCAACCCAACTTCGTCACGCTGTAGAGCGCTGAAAGCCGGAGAAGCGTCAGGCCGGGATCGCGCGATTGCCGAGATAGTCGTAGGCGACCGCGGCCTTGAAGCCTTCGATCCGGTCGATGATGAGCTGCCGGTAATCTTGAGCCGAAATTCCGCGGTCTTTGACCAGGGTCAGACCGCGCGACACCGGAATCAAGAGGTCGCCTTGAATGTTGCCGCGCAGGGAATGGATCGCCGCGGCATCGCCGCCCTGCGCGCCAAGCCCGGGCGCCAGGATGATCGAGCGCGGCAGCAATTGCCGCAGGCGCCGGCCTTCATGCGGGACCGTGGCGCCGACCACGGCACCGACATTGCTCAACCCAGAAACGCTGTTGGCGTTGGTCCCCATCGCGGCAATGAGATCGGCGAGCCGATCGGAAACCAGCCGATTGCCGGTCATCTTGTCCTGCAGCCAGCCGGCGCCGGGATTGGAGGTGCGACAGAGCACGAACAGCCCCTTGCCGAAGCGGTTGGCGCATTCGACGAACGGCTCCAGCGTATCCGGTCCCATCAGCGGATTGACGGTGAGGCAGTCGGCTTCGAAGTCGCCGCTGCCGCCGGCGGACGCGGGCGTCAAATAGGCCCGGGCATAGGCTGAGGCGGTGGCGCCGATATCGCCGCGTTTGGCGTCGAGAATGACGCCGATCCCCGCCGCTCTTGCCTGCTTGATCCCGGAAGAAAGTGCTGTGAGGCCCGTCAACCCGCACGCTTCAAAATAAGCCGACTGGAATTTGACGAAGCCGATGCGGCCCTCGATCGATTCGATCATGAAGCTGACGAACCGGTCGATCCACGCGGCGTCATGGCCGAAAAATTCGGGAACGTCAGGCTGCGAGGGATCGATGCCGGCGACGAGATCGCCGAAGCGGGCGACGTTGCTTTCAACCAGTTCGATCCATGAGGGCGCGTCCATCGCTTGGCCTTTCGGGAAAGATGCCGTCACCGAATTCGATCGTGCGGATCCGAATAACATTGTCAGGCCGGCAGCGGGGAATGTAGTTCCGGTTTCCCCCGCGAAATCTTCACTCGATGTCGATCTGGACACCGCTGAGTTTCCACGCCCCTTCGGACTCGATGAATCCGAGCTCGTATTTCACCTGCTTGGGGGAGGTCTGGAAACGGCCTTTCAGCCTCAGCACGCCCTTTTCGTCGATTTTGGCGGCCTCATCGGCAATCATCTTCTCCGCGACCACGGCGTCGAACACGGCGTGTTTCTCGACCAGGTTCTTGAACACGGCCCGCAGTTTTTCCGGGGGAAATTGATCGCGGAACGGTTTTGATATCTTGGCGTGGAGGATGGTGAAATTGTCTGCCGCCACTGCGTCGTTGAGCGTCACCAGGATGCTTTTGACCAGCACCTCCTGGGCAGAGGGGCCGGGCATGTCGAGGGCGAGAGCCTTTTGCGAAGGACCAGCGGCGATCAACGCCATGATGGCCGCAGTCAGGCCTGAGTGTGCCCAATAACGCATCGGACGCCCCGTCACGGCAATGCTATCGGGTGAGCTCAACCCCGCACCGCGCGCGCGATTGTCTCACAAAGTCGAAAATGCCGCCACCGCAGCCTGCCACCTTCCGGACGCGACCGATCTTCGCATCGGCCCGTTTGGTTCAGGCCAGCTACGCGTAAATCACCGGCCCGTAGTTTCCCCGGGTGAATTGGCCTTGATCGCCAGCGCGTGCACGGATCCCCTGAGTTCCGCCTCCAGCGCCGTATTGACCATGCGATGGCGTTCGATCCGGCTCTTCCCTTCGAAGGCCCGAGACACAATATAGACCCTGAAATGCGTCTCGCCGCCCGGCCTGTGGCCGGAATGGCCCTCATGCAGATGTGATTCGTCCGTGACGTCGAGGCTTTCGGGCACGAAAGCTTCACGCAACTTGTTTATGATATCGTCCTTGGTGCTCATGGTTGCGGCATTACGTCCGTGACCGTTTTCCGTCAATGGCGGATCAGAAGAGAGGTATTCGCAATGTCAAGACTTGAAGCCTCGGGCATTGCGTAGTCAAAGTCAGCCATGCCGATTGATTCATCCAAATTCTTCGACTCCATTCGCATCAAGCCCAACAAGCTGAGCGCGAAGGCGCAGGCCGCGGCGCGCGAAGAATCCGCCATGTGCGAATGGCCGGAGTGCAAGAACAAGGGCCCGCACCGCGCCCCCAAGGGCCGTGAGAACTCGAAAGAGTACTGGCACTTCTGTCTCAACCACGTCCGCGAATACAACCAGGGTTACAACTTCTTCCAGGGCATGAATGCGGACGCCGTCGCGCGCTACCAGAAGGATGCGCTGACCGGCCATCGCCCGACCTGGAAGATGGGCGCCAATGGCGGCAAGAAGGGCAAGGCCGGCGCCGAAGCCGATATCGACGCCGCTTCCGATCCGTTCAGCATGTTCTCGGAACTCAACGGCCGCGGCCGCTGGCGGCCGGGTCCCGGTGGGGCTGCCGGCGAGAACAAGCCCGAGACCCGCAAGGTCATGAACGCCGAGCGCAAGGCGCTGCAGGTGATGGGCCTTGGTCCGGATGCGACTCTGGAAACGGTGAAGGCGAAATACAAGGCGCTGGTGAAGCAGCACCACCCCGACGCCAATGGCGGCGACCGCTCCACCGAGGATCGCCTGATCGAAATCATCAAGGCGTATAATTATCTCAAGACGGTCGTCCGCGGGGCGTAGTTTGTCGTCCCGGCGAACGCCGGGACGACGGCAGTTCGTAGCCCGGATGAAGCGAAGCGCAATCCGGGATTCTCTCAACTGTTGATCGACCGGTCCCGGATTACGCTGCGCTTCATCCGGGCTACGTGATCTCGTTACGGCATCGGCCCGATATAGGCCGAACTCGGCCGGATCAGCCGGCCGCCGCGCTGCTGCTCGCGGGCATGCGCGGTCCAGCCGGCGGCGCGCGCGACCGCGAAGATCGGCGTGAACGCCTGCCGCGGGATTTTTAGCGCGTCGAGCAGGATCGCGGTGAAGAACTCCACATTGGTGTCGAGCGGCCGCTCCGGATTCTTCTTTTTCAGCGCGGCGCGGATATAGGCTTCGACCTCGCCCGCGAACGGCAGATCGAGGCCGCCACCGGCGAACTGCTCGATCGCATGCTTCAGCACATCGGCACGCGGATCGCGAACGCGATAGACGCGGTGACCAAAACCCATCAGCCGCTCGCCGCGCGCCAAGCGCGCTGTCGACCCAGGGCTTGATGCGTTCGCTCGAACCGATGGCGTCGAGCATTTCCAGCACCGGCTCCGGCGCGCCGCCATGCAGCGGCCCGGTCAGCGCGCAATAACCGCCGGTCACCGAGGCGAACAGATCGGCATGCGTCGATGCGATCACCCGCGTCGTGAACGTCGAGGCGTTCATGCCGTGGTCGCACACGGTGACGAAGTAGGCATCGAGGGCCGCGACCTCGCGCGCGTCGGGTTTGCGTCCCAGCATCATCGACAGCGTATCGGCGGCGTGGCTGGCGGTCGGGTCGGGCGTCACCGGATCATTGCCCTTGGCGCGCTGTACCAGGGCGCCGGCGATCACCGGAAACGCGCCGACAATCGTGGCCTCATGCGCGAGGCCCGCTTCGGCGCGAAGGCCCGCGATCGCCGCGCGAAAGCCGTCGACGATCGAAAGCCCGCGCGTAATTCCAAGTAGCTCCGGCAGCCGGGCGAAGGCGCGTTCGCGCCCGGCACCGAGGGCGGCGCGAACCGCGGCCTCGCCGATTCGGCTGGCCGGTGCCACCGCTCCACAGCCGGGCGGTGACGCCCTCAAAGCCGGTCTTGCGCGCGAGGTCGCCGACCCGTTCGCCGGCAATGATCAGCTCGCCGCGCTCGCCATCGACATGGCTGAGCACGGTTTCGGCGGCCGGGACGCCATCCAGGCCGATCGGGGTCTTTGAAATCTGCATGTTCATGGTCGGGCTCCTTTTGCTCCGCAGCAAAAATCGGCCCTCTCGACAGATTGATCAATCTTGATTATGTAAATCAATATGAAGAAATCCACAGGGCTTTACCTCTCCGCCCGTGAGGCCTCCGCCGAACTCGCGATCTCGCAGGCGACCCTCTACGCCTATGTCAGTCGCGGCCTGATCCGCTCCGAGCCGTCGGTGGATTCGCGCAGCCATCGCTACCGGGCCGAGGACGTCCGCACCCTGAAGGACCGCCGGACGCCGACGCCGGAGCCGCGCGGGATGCGCAGTTTCGACGCCGACCTGCCGGTGATGGATTCAAGCGTGGCGACCATCACCGAGGACGGCCCGATCTATCGCGGGGTGAACTGCGTCGATCTCGCGGAACGCGACACGCTCGAACATGCCGCGACGCTGTTGTGGGATGTCAGCGGCGTCGATCCCTTCGCGCCGGATAATTGCCCGTCGATCTCGGAGGCCATGCGTGCGGTCGCCGACGCCACGCGCGGCGCCAACGCGATCGACCGCACCATCGCCGTTTTGGCACTGGCCGCCGCCGCCGATCCGCGCGCCTATACCCGCGCGCAGGAGGGACGCGCGATGGTCGGCGGCCGCATCATACGCCTCGTGGTCGCGACCATGCTGAACGCAAGGACGTCGCCGCAACCGCTGCATCTTCAAATCGCCAAAGCCTGGGCACCGGACAACAAGCACGCCGCCGATCTGATCCGCCGCGCACTGGTGCTGCTGGCCGATCACGAACTGAATGCCTCGACCTTCACCGTTCGCTGCGCGGCATCGACCGAACTCAATCTCTATGACGCGATGATTGCCGGCCTGGTCGCGTTGAAAGGCCCAAAGCATGGCGGCGCAAGCGTACTGGCGGCGCAACAGTTCAAGACGCTGGCGAAGGGCGATATTGTAGCTCTGATCCGCGAGCGCGTGGCGCTGGGCGAGCGCTTTGCCGGCTTTGGCCACGGCGTCTACAAACTCGGCGATCCCCGGGCGCAGGCGCTGCTGGAAGCGCTGGCGCGCTCGGGTGCGGAGCGCAAGCTGACCCACGAGATTCCGGAACGCATCGCGGAAGCGACCGGCGAATTCGTCAATATCGACTACGCGCTCGCGGTGCTGGTGCATACGCTGGGGCTGCCGACCGGCCATGAACTGGTGCTGTTTTCGATGGCGCGTACGGTCGGCTGGATCGCGCATGCGATCGAACAATTGCAGCATGGCCGGCTGATCCGCCCGCGGGCGCGCTATGTCGGCCCGGCGCCGACCCGCGCCCGGCCGTTTACTTGAGTGGCTTGTTACTTGAGCGTCTTGGCCGGCTCGATCACCCCGCCACCATGGCGGCGGCGGATGGTCCAGATCGCCAATGCGACAATCAGCGCGCCGCCCGCGACCGCCAGCATCCAGAGATGCTTGCCGGTGTGTTCGTGATGCGGCAGGCCGACATATTCATGCAGCGCTGACACGGCGAGCACGCCCGGCAGCACATGCGCCAGCGCCCAGACCAGGATCGCCGGAATATTGATGCCGTAGAACCGCAGCGGCGGCATCCCGAGCGCGCCCGCCGTGATCGGCACGAAGGCGCGAATCGGCGGCACGAAACGCGCAAAAAATACCGCAAGCCAGCCGCGGCTGTGGAAGAACGCCTCGCTCTGCGCCACCACGCCCGGATATTTCGTCAGCGGCCAGACGTTGAGGATGTCGCGCTGCGACCGGTGGCCGACCCAAAACGCCGTGCCGTCGCCAAGGGCTGCGCCGGTGATGGCCGCCGCCAGCACGCCCCAAAGCTTCAATTCCCCACCGGGAATCAGCGCACTGAGCGCCAGGATAATGGTCGATCCCGGCACCAGCGCACCGACCACGGGGACGGCTTCCAGCAGGGCCGCCAGGAACAGCGTGAGATAAGCCAGCCACGCATGCGCCGAAACGAACGCGATCAGGGGATCCAGAAATGAGGTCACAAAGTTCCTGTCATGATAACGCGGTCGGCGCGGGGGTCAGACCTAACAACTCGCCATAAGGGTGGAAAGTGCCATCCGGGGGCGACCGGCCCTCCGGGGCCGGCCCGGCAGCGGGCAAAAGTACGGCGTGATTCGCAGGGCAGCCCTCCAAAAATCGAGTTCAGTACCTATCTCAATGATAAGGCTACGGAACTTTGATTGCGCGGCGGGCTTCTGCCGGCCGTTGCTCTCTGCTAGGTTCGCCAGCAACACCCATCCGCAGCCATTCAACAAATCTGGTTTCGGGAAGCGCCCGGGACCTCGGAGGATTGATGACGACCGCCGCCATGACCAAAGTGAAGGAACCCGTCGGTTTGCCCGATATGAAGGTGTCGGTCCGGCAGGTATTTGGAATCGATACCGATCTCGAAGTGCCGGCCTATTCCGAAGTCGATCCGCATGTGCCGGATGTCGATTCGGATTACCGCTTCGATCGCGCCACCACGCTCGCGATCCTCGCCGGTTTTGCCCACAACCGCCGCGTCATGGTCACCGGCTATCACGGCACCGGCAAATCGACCCATATCGAGCAGGTCGCCGCACGGCTCAACTGGCCCTGCGTGCGCGTCAACCTCGACAGCCACATCAGCCGTATCGATCTGGTCGGCAAGGACTCCATCGTCGTCCGCGACGGCAAGCAGGTCACGGAATTCCGCGACGGCATTCTGCCCTGGGCGCTGCAGCACAACATCGCGCTGGTGTTCGACGAATATGACGCCGGCCGCCCCGACGTGATGTTCGTGATCCAGCGCGTGCTGGAAGTCTCGGGCCGCCTGACGCTCTTGGACCAGAACAAGGTGATCAAGCCGCATCCGTCGTTCCGCCTGTTCTCGACCGCCAACACGGTCGGCCTCGGCGACACCTCGGGCCTCTATCACGGTACCCAGCAGATCAACCAGGGCCAGATGGACCGCTGGTCGATCGTGACCACGCTGAATTATCTGGCGCATGACGAGGAAGTCGAAATCGTGCTCGCCAAGGCGAAGCATTATCGCACGCAGGAAGGCCGCGACATCGTCAACAAGATGGTGCGGCTGGCTGACCTGACCCGTAACGCCTTCGCCAATGGCGATCTGTCGACGGTGATGAGCCCGCGTACGGTGATCACCTGGGCCGAGAACGCCGACATCTTCTCCGACATCGGCTTTGCGTTCCGCGTCACCTTCCTCAACAAGTGCGACGAACTGGAACGGCCGCTGGTGGCTGAATTCTATCAGCGCTGTTTCAATGCGGAGCTGGCGGAGTGTTCGGTCAACGTCGCGCTCTCGTAATCGTTGTCGTCCCTGCGAAAGCAGGGACCCATACGCCGCGGCTTCTCGGTAGAATATGGTGCTAGAGATCAGAAAATAACGACCGCCGGTGGTTATGGGTCCCTGCGTTCGCAGGGACGACGGCGGTGAAGGTGGACATGACAACGTCGAACTCGAAATTCCGCACCGGATCCAAGGAAGCGCCGACCGAGCCGTTCAAGCGCGCGGTGACGTCGTGTTTGCGCGCGATCGCAAAAGCTCCCGAGCTCGAAGTAACCTTCGCGGCCGAGCGCCCGGGTCTCGCACCGGGCAAGGCGCGGTTGCCGGAGCCCGCACGCAAAATGACAAAGCGCGATGCGGCGATCGTGCGCGGTCATGCGGATTCGATCGCGCTGAAACTCGCCTGTCACGATCCAAAGGTGCATCGCAAGCTGATGCCGGGCAATCCGCAGGCGCGCGGCGTGTTCGAGGCGGTCGAGCAGGCCCGCGTCGAAGCCATCGGCTCGCGGCGGATGGCCGGCGTTGCGAAAAACCTCACCGCGATGCTCGACGATCATTTCCACCGCGGCAAGTTCGACGAGATCACCGACCGCGCCGACGCGCCGCTGTCGGATGCGCTGGCGATGCTGGTGCGCGAACGCCTGACCGGGATGGCGCCGCCGGCGGCCGCCAAGAAGATGGTCGACCTCTGGCGCCCGGCGCTGGAAGACAAGATCGGCGCGCGGCTCGATCAGTTGAGCCGCGTCACCGAGGACCAGGCCAAGTTCGGCGACCTCGTGCATGATCTCCTGACGGCGCTCGATCTCGGCGACGACCGCAATGCCGACGCCGATGACGATGAGAACAATGACGAGAACCAGGACGGCGAGAACGATCAGTCCGGCGCCGAAGGCTCGCCCGATAGCGACGCCGCGCAGGAAATGAGCGCCGACCAGGCGCAGGCCTCGACCGACGAAATGTCGGAAAGCGCGATGGAAAGCGCGCAGGCCTCGACGTCAGACACCTTCGACGACGGCGAACTCGGCGACGACGAGACGCCGGGCGAGGCGACGCGGCCGAATTCGCACGGCAAGAACGAACCGCGCGGGCCGGAATATCACGCCTTCGCGCCGAAATTCGACGAGGTGATCGCGGCCGAAGACCTCTGCGACCATGACGAACTGGAACGGCTGCGCAGCTATCTCGACAAGCAGCTCGCGCATCTGCAAGGCATCGTCGCGCGGCTCGCCAACCGGCTGCAGCGCCGCCTGATGGCGCAGCAGAACCGCGCCTGGGAGTTCGATCTCGAAGAAGGCATCCTCGATCCGGCGCGGCTGTCGCGCGTGGTCACCGATCCCTATCATCCGCTGTCGTTCATGCACGAGAAGGAAGCGACCTTCCGCGACACCGTGGTGACGCTGCTGCTGGACAATTCCGGTTCGATGCGCGGGCGCCCGATCACGGTGGCGGCGACCTGCGCCGACATCCTGGCGCGGACGCTGGAGCGCTGCGGCGTCAAGGTCGAGATCCTCGGCTTCACCACGCGCGCCTGGAAGGGCGGGCAGTCGCGCGAGGCGTGGCTTGCCGCCGGCAAGCCGGCCAATCCCGGCCGGCTGAACGATCTGCGCCACATCATCTACAAATCCGCCGACGCCCCCTGGCGCCGCGCGCGAAAAATCTCGGGCTGATGATGCGCGAGGGGCTGTTGAAGGAAAACATCGACGGCGAGGCGCTGGACTGGGCGCACAAGCGGCTGCTCGGGCCGCTCCGAGCAGCGCAAGATCCTGATGATGATTTCCGACGGCGCGCCGGTCGACGATTCCACGCTGTCGGTCAACCCCGGCAACTACCTCGAGCGGCATCTGCGCCACATCATCGAGGAGATCGAGACCCGTTCGCCGGTCGAACTGATCGCGATCGGCATCGGTCACGACGTCACGCGCTATTACCGCCGCGCCGTCACCATCGTCGATGCCGAGGAACTCGGCGGCGCGATCACCGAAAAGCTCGCCGAATTGTTCAGCGAGACCCCAGCGCCGCGCCCACCACCAGCCGCCGGCCGCGCCGTCTGCATTCCTGAGCGCATGCGCTTACCCCTGAGCCGCCGCCGCTTGCTTCGATTTGCAGCGGCGGGGCTTTCGGCCGCGACGCTATCAGGCCTCGCGCGGGCGCAGACCGCCGTTCAGCCGCCGCCCAAACAAGCCGCGCCGGATGAATTCTCGGTCACTGCGCCGGTCTCGATCGAGGTCAACGCAAGGCCGCTGCCGTCGTTCGACACCCGCGACCGTTCGCGCGTGCGGTTCGGGTCGCTGGAATATCGCAGCGGGCTGATTTTGACTTCGCGGTTTCGCGGTTTTGGCGGCCTGTCGGGACTGCGGCTCGACAACAAGGGCGAGCGCTTCATCGCCATCTCTGACAAGGGCAGCTGGTTCACCGGCCGCATCGTCTACAAGGGCCGCGAGATGACCGGCCTCGACGACGTCGAGGCGTCGCCGATGCTCGGCCCCGACGGCAAGCCGATCACGACGCGAGGCTGGTTCGATACCGAGTCGATCGCGCTCGACGGCTCGCTGGTCTATGTCGGGCTGGAACGCGTCAACCAGGTGCTGCGGTTCGATTTCGCCAAGGGTTTTACCCGCGCTGTGGGCGAGATCGTTCAGCTGCCGACGGCGGCGCGCAAGCTGCCGTTCAACAAGGGGCTCGAGGCGCTGGTGATGGTGCCGAAGGGTTTTGCGCTTGCAGGCACGCTGATCGCGATCTCCGAGCGCGGGCTCGATGCCGGCGGCAACATCCTCGGCTTTCTGGTCGGCGGCAAGACACCAGGCCAGTTCAGCGTCCGCCGCACCGAGAATTTCGACGTCAGCGACGCGGTGCTGCTGCCGTCGGGCGATTTGCTGCTGCTGGAGCGGAAATTCTCCCTGCTCGGCGGCATCGGCATCCGGATCCGCCGCATCGCGCTTGCCTCGGTGGCGCCCGGCGCCGTGATCGACGGCCCCTCGATTTTCAACGCCGACCTCGGCAACGAGATCGACAACATGGAAGGCATCGACGCCCATGTCACGGCGGAGGGCGACACGGTGCTGACCCTGGTCTCCGACGACAATTTCTCGATGATCCAGCGCAATCTGCTGATGCAGTTCACGCTGGTGGAGTGAGGTGTCATTGCGAGCGAAGCGAAGCAATCCATGCCTCCGCGGAAAGCTGGATTGTTTCGTCGCAAGCGCTCCTCGCAATGACGGGCGTGCAAGTTCGAACCTCTCTCCGCTCCAGCTCGACCAACACCCATGAAATCCCTCCGCGTCCTGCTCGCCGCCATCCTCGCGCTCGCCGTCACCCCCGCGCGCGCCACCGACGAGCACGATTACGCCAGGGACGAATACGCCATCATCCGCGACGGGCTTGCGCCCAACAAGCAGATGTCGCTGGCCTCGCATGCCGACCCTGAATCCGACGGGCATGGCATCGGCCACAATTTCCATGTCTGGCTGATGGCGGAGCCGGCGCATCGCAAGCTTGCCCGGCTGCCGGGCATCGGGCCAAAAGCCTTTCTCGACACCGGGCCGAATGCCTATCGCGCGTTCTGGTCGGCGGATTCGCGCCATGTCGCGGTCAATTTCCGCAGCGATCGCCACGTGCTCGAACTGAACCTCTATGCGATCGAAGGCCGCCGCGCGCGGCTGATTTCCGGCCCCAGCCTGTTCAAGGATGTCACCAGCCGCGACGTCGGCAGGGACGACTTCCAGCTGGCGAAGCGTTGCCTGGATCACTTGGACCGGGCCTCGGCGTTTCGTGCTGAGGGAGAACCGCCTGTTCCAGCCATCCGATCCGGGCTTTGCGCGCATGCTGGGTCCCTGGGGCAAGGTGACGGGGAAACTCGTCGATGGCAGGGAGCTGATCGAGTTTGCGGCCGAGGCCGATTGCGTGCTGGTTGCGGGCAACCGCTATCGCATCGTCGATCTCAGGGTCGGAAAGTTCGGCGAGTAATGCCGCTTGCGGAACGGTTCTTGCAATGCTCTGGGATCAGGAACCGGAGCCGTCGATGAACAAATCCATTCGCGCCATTTGCCTCCTGACCATGCGTTTTCGCGGGCTTCGCCGCGCATGCGGAAACCTGGCCGTCGCGGCTGATCAAGGCGACCATTCCGTTCGGCGCCGGCAGTGCGGCCGACGTGGTGCCGCGGCTGTTCTTCGATCGGCTCGCCGCGGAACTGGGCCAGCCGATCGTGATCGAGAATCGCGTCGGCGCCGGCGGCACGCTCGGCACCGCGCATGGTCGCAAAGGCCGATCCCGACGGCTACAGCATCCTGGCCAACTCCTCGGCGCTGACCATTACGCCGGCGATCTTCGCCAATCTGACCTACGACGTCAGCAAGGACCTCGCTTCGGTGCTGATGATCGGCTCCAGCGCCAATGTCATGATCGTGCCGAATGCGCGGCCGTGGAAAACGATCCAGGATTTCATCGCGGACGCCAAAGCCAAACCCGGGTCGATTTCGTTCGGGTCGGTCGGCATCGGCAGCGCGGTGCATATCAGTTCGGAAAAATTCCGCCTCGCCGCCGGCTTTGAGGCCACCCACATTCCCTATCGCGGCGGCGGCGAGGTGATTGCCGACATCATGGGCGGCCGGATCGATTTCTATTTCTGTCCGCTCGCCACCGCGCTGCCCTATATCCGCGAAGGCCAGGTGCGCGCGCTGGTGGTGTCGACGGCCAAACGCGTCGCCGATCTGCCCGACGTGCCGAGCCCGGTCGATATCGGCCTGAAGGATGCCGACAGCGCGATCTGGTTCGGCGTATTGGCGCCGGCGAAAACGCCGCGCGACATTGTCGAGAAACTGCGTGCGGCGGGCGTCAAGGTGCTGGGCGATCCGGCGATGCAGGAGAGCCTGAAAAAGCTCGGCGTCGAGCCGATGCCGCTGACGCCTGCTGAGATGGACGACCTCGTCAGGCGCGAGATCGCGGCCAATATCGAACTGGTCAAGGCGGCAGGAATAAAACAGTGATCAAACCGTAAGGGGGAGGGTTGCGCGGGCTGCGGGTTGAGGCCGGGCAGACGCCTCGCTACACAGGGGGCGAGCATCCTTTTTCTCTCGCCCGGAATTCCCTCATGAGCAGTCTGTTTTCCCCGATCAAGTTGCGCGGCCTCACTTTGCAAAACCGCATCATGGTGGCGCCGATGTGCCAGTATTCGTCGGTCGATGGCGACGCCAATGACTGGCATTTTACGCATATCAATTCGCTGGCGCTGTCGGGGGCCGGCGTGTTCTGCATCGAGGCCACCGCGGTGGAAGCGAGCGGCCGCATCACGCCGGGCTGTCTCGGCCTCTACAGCGACGCCAACGAGGCCGCGCTGAAACCGATCCTGGCCTCGGTGCGCAAGCGCTCGAAGACATCAGTGATGATCCAGCTCGCGCATGCCGGCCGCAAGGCCTCGAGCCACGCGCCATGGGACGGCGGCCAGTTGATCCCGGTTAGCGAAGGCGGCTGGCTCCCGGAGGGCCCGTCGGCGATCCCGCACAAGGAAAGCGAGACGCCGCCGCTTGCGTTCGATGCGGCGGGCTTGAAGCGCGTGCGCGAGGCGTTCGTGGCGGCGACCAAGCGCGCCGAGCGGCTCGGCATCGACGCCGTCGAGGTGCACTCTGCGCACGGCTATCTCCTGCATCAGTTTTTGTCGCCGATCGCAAACAAGCGCACCGACCAATATGGCGGCTCGCTTGAAAACCGCATGCGCTTTCCGCTGGAAGTGTTCGACGCGGTGCGCGCGGCGTTTCCGGCGCGACAAGCCGGTCGGCGTGCGGTTGTCCTCGACCGACTGGGTCGAGGGCGGCTGGGATCTCGAGCAGACGCTGCAATATTGCAATGAGCTGAAAAAGCGCGGCGTCGACTGGATCGATGCGTCCTCCGGCGGCGTGTCGCCGTTGCAAAAGATTCCGCTCGGCCCCGGCTATCAGGTGCAATTCGCCGAGGCGATCAAGCAGGCGACGGGACTGACCACGATCGCGGTCGGCCTGATCACCGAACCCCGACAGGCCGAGGCGATCATCGCCTTCGGCAAGGCCGACATGGTGGCGCTGGCGCGCGGCATGCTCTACGACCCGCGCTGGGGCTGGCACGCCGCGGCCGAACTCGGGGCGAAGTGTTCGCGCCCCCGCAATACTGGCGCTCGCAACCCTCGACGCAGAAGGCGCTGTTCGGTGCCACGAATTTCGGGACGCGGTGATGCTTTCTTCCTTCTCCCCTTGTGGGAGAAGGTGGCGCGAAGCGCCGGATGAGGGGTTCTTAAGTCATGCCGCGAGGAGAGAACCCCTCATCCGCCTACGCTGCGCTCCGGCACCTTCTCCCACAAGGGGAGAAGGGAAGTAAGCACACGTCACTCTCTCCCCGTCATTGCGAGGAGCTCTTGCGACGAAGCAATCCATCCATCCGTTATGCCGCGCTATGGATTGCTTCGCTGCGCTCGCAATGACGAATTAAGCGCGCCCGCCGTCAGTTCGGCGCGTCCGTCGGCTTCACCTGCCAGAACCTGAGCATGCGTTGCGCGTTGTCCAGCGTCAGGCGGACATATTGCGCCTTGGCCATGCTAAGTTCGTGCGGGCTGGTGGCGCCCGAGGCAAAGCGGCTGTCGAGGATGGCGGCGACCGTGTCCCACCGCAAATTGGCGATCCGGCACGGCACCAGAATGCCTTCCTCGCGCAGGCTCTGCATCAGCGGGCGGATGACGTCGATGCCGGAGCGCGACAGTTCGGCCAATGCCGCCACCGTCTCCTCGTATTTCCGCTGTTTGGCAAAACTCAGCAGCGCCGCCTCGTTGAGCTGGTTGTTCCTGGCCAGCAGTCCGACGTAACGCTTGGCGGCGGCGAAATCGCGCACGCGGGACATTTCGCGGTCGGCGCCGGCAACGGCTTTGGCGATCGCGCCGCGGATTTCCTCGAACAGATGCGGCGGCGCGCGCGACAACAGCCGCGAGCGCACCGCTTCCGAGGCCGAGCGCAGCAATTGCTGGCGCAGATCCGGCGGCAGGTCGATGCGGATGCCGGTCTCGATCGCAAGTTCCGGATCGGCCTCCGCCTGCGCCAGCACGATGGCGTAACCTTGCGCCGACACCCGCGCGCCGGGATTGCTGACGACCTTGCGGCTGACGGCCGGATAATGCCGCGCCAGCAGCGCGTCGGTGACGATCTCGGTCAGCCACCAGCGCCCGGAGATCGCGAGCAGATGCGCCTCGCCTTTGGTTTCAGCGAGCTCGACCAGGTCCTCCGGCGTCAGCCGGGCGGACTCGGTCAGCACCGGGGCTGCGATCGAAATCTCGTCGTGCCGCGCCAGGCGGCGAATGACTGACGGCGGCGCCTGCTTGACGGAGGCGAGCTGGCTGCTCATTTCGGCCAGCGCCACGCGCGCGCTGACGTCGGCGAGGGCGCGGAGCTCAATGGTCTTGATCAGGCGTTCCAGCACGTCGCCGAACAGCTCGATCTGCTCGCCGCCATAGCTGTCGGCCGACAGCAGAAACAGCTCGGTCACGCGCCTTGCGGTCTCGACATGTCGTTCCGGCGAACCGGCCCTGATGGCCGCCTCGACCTCATCGGCGATCGATCGTTCTAACATCGCTCATCCTGAGCGTTTGAAGCCAGTTCTGGCAGACGGGAAAGGGTAGGGTGAATAGCTGAAGGTTTTGTAAAATCGGAAGGTTCCGGCCGCGGCGATGTCGGCCGTTGCGGTGCAAAAAACTCAGTGAAACTACGGAGATTTGGGGGCGGCCCCGTCTCTCGAACCGTCACCCTGAGGGTGCGAGCGCAGCGAGCCTCGAAGGGCGACAGCCCGTCTGTGGCCGATTTATCCTTCGAGGCGCGCAAGAGCGCGCACCTCAGGATGACGGGTCAGAGTGCGCGTACCCCCGTCCTCAATTCAGCGGCAGCCACACGATCTCGCACGCCGTGTTGCACTCATTGCAGTGCGCCGGCTGGCCAAAGGTTTCCGTCAGCTGCCATTCCTGCGCTTCGTTGCTCCACTGCGCGGTGCAGCGGCAGACGATGTCGTCGGAGCTGCAGTTCGAGCACACCGGCGTCGACCGCCCGGCGCCGGACGCCGGCTGCTCGCTGCGCGGCCGCGGCTGCGCCTCGGGCACGAGGTCGAATGGATTGACAAGTCTGCGGCGCTGCATCCCGCCCCCGGCTGGATCGATTGTTGATTGGGCTTTAGCCTACAGCGGCGACATCGATGTTCAATTTAGATCGTGCGCCGCGGCGGTTTTTGTCGGGGCGGAGTTGCAATTTGGTCACAAGCTCCTCCCCCCGTCATTCCGGGGCGCGCGCAGCGCGAGCCCGGAATCCATTGGGCCGCAAGCTTTGTAGTGACGATGGATTCCGGGCTCGCGCCAAGTGGCGCGCCCCGGAATGACGGGAGAGAGAATCCTACACGTACCCTTCCCCCACCTCCGGCATCGGCCACGTCTCAAACCGCGCCGGCAAATTCACCGGGCGATAATCCCTCACCGCATCCATCCGCTTCACCACCGACTCATGGATCGACAGCCCCTTCCGGGATCGGCCGCGGTTCGGCGTCCGGAATGTAGCGGCCGAAATAGATCTTGCGGTCCGGCCACTCCCGATACTTCGCGTTCTTCGGAAAAAATTCCAGCAGCCACCAGGCGCCGTGCAGCGAATGGTGCAGCATCGCCTCATAACTCGGCGCGACGTAACTAAACGGGCTGTTCCGGCGCTGCCGGCCCCAGGCCAGCGTGTTGACGGTGCGCGTATCCACCTTGAGCCCGCATTTCACGGCTTCGTCGATCATCCACAGCAGCGGATATTTCGACAGGCCAGATTCGCGTTCCGGATAGCCGCCGCCGATATCGGAATGCACGCCGGCGAACCACACCTGCAAGATGTCCTGCGGCTCGGAATTGTTGGTGGCGCTGAAGCGGTTGAAGTTGAAGGTCTGCGGCTGGTCCCATTTTTTCAGCCGGAACATGGCGCGGCGCTCGTCGATCGAGATCGCCTGGCGGAACGTCTTGACGCTCGGATTGTGCAGCGTGAACGCCAGCTCCTCGAAGCTCGGCCAGTAAAACCGGTCCGGCCGCGGCACGATCACGGAGGCGACCGTATCCCAGACGCCGACGAAGCGCACGGTCGGCCACCGCGATCGAGAGAATCCGCGCGAACTGCGCCGCCTGGTCGTCTCGATCAGCCGGCAGCGGCCCGTCCTCGTCGCTGCCGCCGTCGGTGAACTGCTTCAGGCCGGGCTCGTCGGCACTGTCACTAGAAAACTGCTTGTAGGAGGTGAGGCCACTCCCTGCGAGGTTGACCTGCTCGGGGCTGATCAGGCCGACCTTGTGGATCAGCCCCGCCAGCACCCGCACGGTGTAGGCGCCGCGCGAAAAGCCGAACAGATAGATCTGGTCGCCCTCGCGGTAATGCTCGACCAGAAACCGATAGGAGCCGAGCACCTTGTCATCGAGCCCATAGCCGGTGGCCAGCCCCAGAATGGCGGAAAAATCCTGCTGCAACTTCCGCCACGGATTCGGCCGCGCCAGCGTGCCGACGCCGGGATCGTAAAACACCAGCTGCCGCGGCTCGGTCTTCTCGGTCTTGCGCAGGCAGCGATAGAGCTTCAGCACATTGGAGATGTTTTCGGAAATCTCGTTGCCGGTGCCGTCGCAGCAGATGATGATGTTTCTGGCGGTCATGAGGGTGCCCCGCGGGGGATGCAGCTGGAAGTTTAGCGGGGAAGGGAGGGGGTGGCGAGGGGAAGTGCGGGGATGTTGCAACAGAGAGAGGTGCAGTCGATCCCTCATCGCGAGGTCAAGGGTCGTACGAATGCACAGGACGAGGGCTTATTCTGTCCGTACTATTCAAACGAATCACAGCGCACCATGGTGTCTCACCCATGACGGACAATCCATCCAGCGATGCAGAGATCAGCAAAGAGCACTACGAAGCGGTTGGGCGCGTATCAAATGCCTGGGCAACGTTCGAATTCTACATAAATCAGCTGATCTGGTGGGTTGCAAATGTTGAAGGGCCCATTGGAGCCTGTCTGACCGCGCAATATGTTGGACCAGGTCCAAAATTCAGGGCTTTAGCTGCTCTTGTCAAACAGCGCAGTGGAAATGCCCAACTGATAAAATCAATCAATCAGTTTTCCGTTGCGGCACAGGCCATGGCTGGAGAGCGCAATAGGTGGTCGCACGATCCAATGTTCATAGAGGAGGAGACCGGAGAGATTTTTCGCTATCAGGTTACGGCTGATCGCACGCTTGTCTTCGAACTGAAGCCCGCGACCCTGAGTGATATGCAGAACTCTAGAAAAGAAAATCTGGCAAACGATAGGTGAACTAAAGCTGCTGGGCGCGAAGATAGCCAGCGGCATTCCTCCAATGCAGCACAAACCTCCTTCACCACCCAAGAAGGGGGTATAGGGGAATCCAGACTGCGCGCCGCTTGATCTGGCCAAGCGATGGACGGCGGAAGCGTCGCGCGCGACGAACAGGATTTACTATGGAGACTGACAATAGCGATTCCTCGCAACGGGAGCAGACGGATGCTCCGTCGCGGGCGTGGCTGCGTGCGACCCCCGCTGATCTTGCGGGCCTTGATTTTGAAACGCCGATTGTTGAATCGAGAAGTGCAGACAGCCGAGAACTGGGCGATCTGTTTCGGGCAGCCGCGGGTGAAACTGAAGATACGCCGGCTGCGCGGGTCTTCCGCATGCTCTCTGCCGCCACCGGGATGTTGTTCAAGCCTAGGGAACGAAACGAGCCGTTTGGTGCCATGGTCGTATTCGAGGACGGCAGGCGCTCTCCGATTCCCTCCGATTTTCGGGGGTGCCCCCGCTGAGGTCATTGCTGCTGCGGCTGAAGGAGCTTCGCATCCAGCCTTGAAGGCGCGCCTCGCAGATCTTTGTTGGGTTCTCGACAGACGGAAAGGCAAGATGGCCGCTGCAGCCGTCGCAGCTTATGTCGACATCGTCAGAAGGGCTGACAGGGGCACGCTGGAATTCCCCTTTGAAAAAGGAGATGGTGCCCTCAAGCATGATGCGCGCGATCTCCTTCGCCGGGCGTTGCAGATTGGCCGGGCCGTCGGTTGGGACAAGCCCGAAGCCATTGCCGCACGTGAAGCCGCAATTGAGTTGCGCGCGCGCGCCATTCAGAAAAAGCTTCCCGTCCCGGCGTGTTGGTTTAGCGAACTCGATCTGGATTTTGGTATTTCCGATTCCGCCCTAGTGGGCAAGGACATCGAAGACTTGATCGCTGGTCTTCCCGCTGAGGCAGATGGGCACACGATCGTCGAACTTCTGCGCCTTACCGCACGCGCCTACCATTTTGCGAAACGTGACGAAGACAAATACCGCGCGCAGTCGGCGGCCGCCGAGCAGTTGGCCTTGATGGCGGAACAGCAGCCAATGGCCATGATGGCTTCTTCCTTGCTCTCAGACGCTATCTCAGAGCTTCACGGCATACCCGGAAAGAAGGAGCGACGAAAGGAATTACGTCATCGCCTGATCGATGTTCAGTCGCGAATATCCGAAGAGATGTCACCGTTCTCCATCCCCCTGGACCTTGAGGAAATGGTAAGGGGGATCGAAGGGGCCATGAGTGATTTGGGCCTTCGAGACAAATTGTTTTTGTTTGCGGTGCTCGATCAGTCTCCAGATCCCACTCAGCTAGTTGATAGTGCGTCCAAATCGATCAGGGAGCACCCACTTGCCTCAATCTTTGGAGCTTCACATCACGACAGCGAGGGCAAAGTTTTGCATCGGACGGAGGGCGCTGGATTTGGTGATGGAACAGACGGCAATGCGATTAAAAACCAAATCGCGCAGGATGAAGACATCCGACGGCGGATCACCGCTTCAGGACATATCGAGGCCGCCCGTCATGTGATCGCGCGCGACCATTTTCTCTCGGTCGATATTTTTGCGCGCATATTGGTGCATAGCCCATTTGTGCCGAATGATTTGGTCAGAACTTTTAGTCATGGCTTCTTGCGCTTCTTTCAGGGAGATTTCGTAAGCGGTCTCTATATTCTGACGCCTCTGTTGGAGAATTCACTGCGCCACGTGCTCAAGACTTACGGTCACGACGTGACGATCTTTGACGATGCGACGCAGACTCAAGAAGATCGCACTATCTCGTCACTATTTGATCAAATGAGGGGTGAATTGGATGCGGTGCTTGGTGTGGCTATCACCACCGACATCGAGAATGTCTTCTTAACGAAACCTGGACCTCACCTGCGGCACGCTCTGTCGCACGGCCTATTGCGAGATGGAGATCCTTACGGTCACAACGCGATCTATGCTTGCTGGTTGATTTTCCGTCTTTGCCTGATACCGTTGTTCGCACACCGTGAGCAGTTACATCTTCCGTTTGACGAGCCTGCGAGCCAAGGGGCGGCAATGACCGCCTAGCCCAACCCTTGAAGCACAGGATGCTCCACCGGATTTGTGATACTGTGAATGTGTCGTGCAAGCCTTGAGAGGCGCCACGGCAGGCAGCGGAGTGGTGATGTCCCGACCTATCATCTTCACGATTTCCGCAGCCTGGGATTACGAGGCGTCGGTTTGGAGCGGGCATTGTGACGACATACCGGCTGCCGTTGATGCGCCGACGCTCGATAAATTGCTGGAAAAGATTTCCGTGATGGCGCTCGATTTGTTGCCGGACAACCCCCCGGATGTCGCTCCGGATTCGTTATTCCTGCAGATCACGGCGCTGCGTGAAGCGGGGCTGGCTAAGGGCTCAAACGAGTAAGTCGTGGATGGCCGGGCCAAGCCCGGCCATGACGAAAATGAAGTTCGCCTACCCCCTCCCACCCTTTGCCCCCGGCGCCAACATCACCCGCATCAGATCCGCCTGGCTCCTCGTCCCGGTCTTGGCGAGCATGCGGTGCAGATGGGTGCGGGCGGTGGCGATCTTGATGTCGAGGTGGTCGGCGGCGTCTTGAAGGTTGCCGCGGCGGACGAGTTCGACGACGAGGCCGGCTTCGGCCTGGGTCAGCGCGAAGCGCTTTTGCAGGCGCGCGGGCTCGAGGCCGGGGGCGTGATCCGGATCGGTGATGAAGATGATCGCGGCGGGCGGATGCCGGGCGCCCCAGTCGTTGTCGCGCGCCTGCGAAATCACCAGGAGCGAAAGCGGGCTGCGCAGCGGGCCGCGCGAGATGCTGACCGTGTCGGACGCGCCGCTCAAATTCGCGCCGGCGGCGATCGCGGCGTGCAATGCTGCCGTCTCCGCCGGGCGGTGGCTGCACAGCGCGCCGTCGCTGAGTTTTAAGCCGTCGGCCAAGGCGCGATCGGCGGCGCGGTTGGCGAGCAAAATCTTTGCCGCGCTGTCGACGACGAGCACGCCCTGCGCGAGATTGTCGAGGGCTGTCTGCGACCAGCTCCGCTCGATCAATGACGTTTGCAGGCGGCGGTTGAGCTGCACGGCGCGCTTGAGATGCGGCGCGATCGCCTCATAGAGTTTCAAGTGCGCCGGGCCGAATTCGTTTTTGCCGGGAAGCACGAACTCGACGCGCCAGTCGTCTTCGGCGAGCAGCGTCGCACCCATGACAGAGAGATAGCCCTGCGGGCGCGACCAGTCGTTGTAGAATTCGCTCGATCGCAACACATCCTTTGCCAGCACCATGCGGTCGGTGACCACGGTGCCGACCGGCACCTGAATCATGCGCTGCCAGAACAGGTTTTTGGGGTGGTAATGCGCGCCGTAGCTGATCAGGAACTCAGGATCGGTGCGCGGCGCCACCAGCCAGGGCACGCGCGGATGAGGAGATCGCACTGACCGAGGCGTCGCCGGCGCCGAAGGCGTCCGCAATGTCAGCCAGCACGGCAGGCCAATGCGCGGGGTCACTGCCGGCGTCGTAGATCCGGCCGACCAGCGCCAGCAACGCATCCTGGTTCATCGCGCCCACCACCCCTTGTGTGACGTCACGGCTTGACAGATCCCGGTTCGCTCAAACGTACACAATTTGATGGACGCGACAAACGATTGCCGCCGCTAACCTCTGAGCTGTTTTGTCGCAATCCATTTGAGTTAAGGAACCGATTTCATGGCCACATCCCTTGCCGATGCCATCGAATTCTTGCAGACCGAGGGGGGCACGACGACGCACCGGCCACCCAATTTCGCCGGTCAGTCGCAGATCACATTCTTTATCGAACTCGGCGGGAAACGGCGGCATGACCGCCACCGAAGTTGCATTCGTGCGCGGTGCATTCAAGGCGTGGGGCGATCTGATCGACATTCCGATCGTCGAGGTCCAGACGATCACGGCCGATATCTTCTTTCAGTATGCCAATCTCACTGGCTCCAGCGGCGTGACCACGTACGACCCTACCGGGCTGATCCACAACAAGCTGATCCAGATCAATCGGAACGTTAACCCCATTGATGTTGCGCCGCTGCTGGGTACCGACGCTTTCCAGACAATCCTGCACGAGATCGGACACGCGCTCGGTCTCAGCCATCCAGGCCCGTATAACGGGGACATATTCGGCAGCGCAGTCTACGGAGAGGATACGACCTATCCGGAAGACTTTTATAAATTCACGATCATGTCCTACTTTTCACCGCTCGACGTCAGTGCGGCGACCGGCGTCGACGAGGCGTATTGGGGTTTTGCGTTTCCGTGGACGCCGATGCTGCACGATGTCGCTGCGATCCAGAGCATCTATGGCGCCAACACCGCGACGCGCACGGGCAATACCGTCTATGGATTCAACGGACCCGACCAGCAATTCAATCTCGATGGTATCCTGACCGCTACGAGAACCGGCTCCCAGGGTGTGTTCACGATTTGGGATAGCGGCGGCATCGATACGATCGACGCGAGCCGGGCCGTTGCCGAACCCGGCTCCTACCATTTTCGGCAGCGACAACGAGTTTCCGAACCAGATCATCGATCTGAGGCAGGGCAAGTTTTCATCCGTTGGCGTCGACGCGTTCACCACGGCTCAAAGTGGTCTCAGCAACAACATTGCGATCGCCTTCGGTACGGTGATCGAGAACGCCATCGGCGGTGGCGGCAATGACGTCATCAATGGCAATGAAGTGGACAATCGGCTCGTCGGAAACGGCGGCGATGACAAGCTGCTCGGTGCCGGGGGTGACGACACCCTCGAAGGCGGCGCCGGCCGCGATCTTCTGATGGGGGAGAGCGGCAACGACCGGTTGATCGGTGGCGACGATGCCGACACGCTGCTTGGAGGGTCAGGCAACGACATTCTCGAAGGCGGCACCGATGGCGACTCCCTGGTTGGCGGCGCCGGCTTCGATACCGCTTCATACGCCAATTCCGTAAACCGGAACGTCGTCTACATACCCAGCCTCACCCCGCCCGGCAGCGTTACTTACGCTTTTGGAGACATCGGAGGGGACACTTTCAACTCGATCGAGGCCTGGGAGTTGACGCGGTTTGACGACATCTTCGAGGCCTTCGAAACCGACGACACGGTCGATGGCGGCGCCGACGGCGATCATATCTGGGGCTTGGGCGGCGACGACATCCTGATCGGGGGCCAGGGTGCCGACACGCTCGAAGGCGGCGAGGGCGACGATAATCTTCAGGGCGGCACCGAGGACGATATCCTGATCGGCGGCCCCGGCAACGACCAACTCGACGGCGGCCTCGGCGCCGACCAGATGACGGGTGGCTCTGGCAACGACACCTATTTCGTCAATGATGCCGGCGATATCGTTTCCGAAGCCTTCCTGATTGCGCAGTCGGGCGTCGATCTGGTGTTCGCCTTCACCAGCTACACGCTGCCGACGGGCGTCGAGAATTTGACGCTGGCAGGCGGCGCACCGCTCGACGGCACCGGCAATTCGGTCTCCAATATCATCACCGGCAATGGCGCCGCCAACAGGCTGGATGGCGGCGGCCTCGCCGATACGATGGTCGGTCGTGGCGGCAACGACACTTACATCGTCGACAATGCCGGCGACATCGTCGACGAGAGCACCGGCGGCAGCGCCGATATCGATACCGTGCTGTCCTCCGTGACGTTCAACCTCGCCAATACCGTGACCACGCGCGGTGCCGTGGAAAATCTGACGCTGATCGGGGCTGCGGCGATCAACGGCACCGGCAATGCGCTGGCCAACATCATCATCGGCAACAGCGCGGACAATATCCTGACCGGCAATGGCGGCGACGACCGGCTCGACGGCGGCGGTGGCCGCGACGCCATGTTCGGCGGCACCGGCAACGACACCTACATCGTCGATAATTCCAACGACCGCGTCGACGAAACCACGGGCGGCTCCGCCGACATCGACACCGTGCTGGCCTCGGTGACGTTCAGCCTGCTGAACCAGGCGCAGACGCAAGGCAATGTCGAGAACGTCACGCTGACGGGTACGGCGAATATTAATGCCACCGGCAACGCTCTTTCCAACACGCTGATCGGCAATTCCGGCCGCAACACGCTCATTGGCGGCGGCGACAACGACGATCTCACCGGTGGCGGTGGCAACGACCAACTGCTCGGTGGCAGCGGCAGCGATAGCTACCGCTTCTCGGGCAATTTCGGTTCCGACACGATCGATGACGACAGCGGCACCGCCGACAAGATCGTGATATCAGGCTCGACCACGCTGCAGGGCACCTCGCGCAGCGGCAACGATCTGACCGTCGAGCTTTCGACCGGCACCATCACCATTTCAGATCACTTCACCACCGGCACGATCGAGTCGCTGACGTTCAACGGCACCACGGTGGTGCTGGCGAAGGGCCTGGTCGGCGCCGATCTGCCGGGCATCATCACCGGCAGCAACCAGTCCGAGACGCTCGACGGCCGCGGCGGCGATGATTTCCTGTTCGGCGGCAACGGCAACGACGTGCTGCTCGGTGGCGCCGGCAACGACCGGCTCGACGGCGAAAACGGCCGCGACGTGCTCGATGGCGGCACCGGCAACGACATCCTGACCGGCGGACATGGCGGCGACAGTTTTGTGTTCAAGCCGGGCTACGGCCACGACACGATCACGGATTTTTCCGTGTTCGAAGACCGGCTCGACATGTCAGGTTTTCACGGCTGGCAAGGCATCAGCTTCTCCGGCGCCACGCTCGAACTGGATTTCGGCAATGGCGACGCGCTCAGCATCAGTTTTGAAGGCGGCGGCGGCCTTGGCGCGCTGCTGCGGTCCCCGATGCTGCTGCATTCCTGGTTCGATCTGTGATCGGCAAATAAAAGCGGCCGGGTCGTTCATGCGTCCAGAGCGGGCTCGAACCGCGACGACGCGGCATTTTACCCGGATACAACCAGCGCGCGCCTACGGTGCATGGGGTTGTTTTACGACTTTTTGTTTGGGCCGGTTCAGCCATGCAAAAACGGCCGGGTCTTTCGACCCAGCCGTTCAAAATTCTAATGCCTCTTGAGAAGCTAGGCTTCAGCTCGCCTTCTTGACGAACACCGGCTTGCCGACCTTCTTCTGGATCGCGCGCTTCAGATCGAGTGCGCGGGGCGACAGCACGTCGGCCTTGGCTTTCAAGAGATAGCCGTCGAGGCCGCCATTGTGGTCGACGCTCTTGAGCGCATTGGTCGAGACGCGCAGGCGCACGTTGCGGCCGAGCGCATCCGAGATGAAGGTGACGTTGACCAGGTTCGGCAGGAACCGGCGCTTGGTCTTGATGTTCGAGTGGCTCACCTTGTGACCCACCAGCGGGCCCTTGGCCGTCAGTTCGCAGCGCCGTGACATCGAAAAATCCTCTTCCATCCCCGCTCCAGGCAGCACATCGAGCGCCGCGCGGGGGTCCAAAATCATGTCCATTTCCAGGAACCGCGGACGTATAGGGCGCGAGGCCCTGTCCGTCAAGGTTTTGGCCGCGCTTTTGCGGCCCGTATGGTCTGCAGAAAAGCCGGTTTGGAAGCTGTGGCAAGGCTTTATGGACCATATAAAGGGCGCAATCCCCGCCGACATCAGGGGTTCCCGATAGACGAGGCGGTATCGACGGCGGCTTTGCGCCCATCGATCCGTTGTTTGCCGGATTTTTCTGCCTAAATGAACAAGAACGCGTCGCAGGGACCGTCCGTTAAGTGACCATTTTCAGCGCCATTTCGCCCCGTGCGGGGCTGCTGGGTAGCTTTGCTGCCGCTGCATTGCTGTGGCTGTCGCCGCAGGGTGCCTTTGCGCAGGGCCGGCTCGAGGCCCAATACGAGGCCTCGCTGTCGGGCATTGCCGTCGGCAAGGGCTCCTGGGCGATCGAAATCGGCGACGACCAGTTCTCGGCCTCGGCCCAGGGCGGCACCTCGGGCCTGTTGAAGGCGTTTTCCGGTGGCACCGGCACCGGCGCCAGCCAGGGCCGCATCGTCAATGGATCGATGGTCGCGACCTCCTATGTCGCCACCACCGTGACCTCGAAGAAAGCCGAAACCATCCGCCTCGTGCTCGCCAATGGCGGCGTGAAGGAATTTGCGATCGATCCGGAACCGCCGGTCGATGCCGACCGCATCGTCGTCACCGACGCGCACCGCAAAAACGTGCTCGATCCCATGACCGGATCGATGATCCGCGTGCCCGGCAATGGCGAAGTGCTTTCGCCCGAGGCCTGCCGCACCGGCGCCGGCATTTTCGACGGTCGCCTGCGCTACGACCTCAAGCTCGATTACAAGCGCATGGAAACGGTGAAGGCCGAGCGCGGCTATCATGGCGCTGCCGTGGTGTGCGCGGTGTATTTCACGCCGGTCGCGGGCTATATCCCCGACCGCCCCGTGATCAAATGGCTCGCCACCCAGCGCAACATCGAAATCGCCTTCGTGCCGATCGCGGGCACGCGCATCCTGGTTCCATTCCGCATGACGATCCCGACCCCGTTCGGCCCGGCGATGCTGGAAGCCACAAATTTCGTCACCACAGCCGCGCCGCCAAGGGTGGCGAAGACGCAGTAGGTTTCTTCACCTCGCCCCGCTTGCGGGGAGAGGTCGCCGCGTTCTTACGCGGCGGGTGAGGGGGTACAGGTCCCTCGGCAGTCATTGCTCGGAGAGAGGCCCCTCACCCCAACCCTCTCCCCGTAAGAACGGGGCGAGGGAGAAGAGGACCGCGATCGCAGCAGAGAGCCACCGAATCCCCATTGACTCTTC
This sequence comes from uncultured Alphaproteobacteria bacterium, assembly GCA_963802535.1. Taxonomy (GTDB): domain Bacteria; phylum Pseudomonadota; class Alphaproteobacteria; order Rhizobiales; family Xanthobacteraceae; genus Bradyrhizobium. The sequence goes on from CAWDJI010000011.1 coordinate 838,728, forward strand.
ACCCCATCTGATTCGACTCCGGCCCTTAAGGATTCCACCCCAAACCCCCGCCTTGTGGAGCCCACTCAAACTTGATCTAGTGCCGCTTCATGGGGTCCACGCGAGATGTTGCGGTGAACGAAGCCAGTTTCGGTTGGAGTCAGCGATTCGGGCGCGATTCGTTCTAGAACTCGTTCCAGAGCTTAAGCCGCGACCGCATCACCGTCGCAAACTGACACACAATTCAAACCGCGCGACGCGCAGACGAGAATTCAAGAAACACCTGCAAAATATGGCTTTCTCCACCTCTTCCACGTTCTCTCATGAACGGGCGCCCGGCGCCGGCGTCACCGCGGTGCTCGGGCCGACCAACACCGGCAAGACGCATCTCGCCATCGAGCGGATGCTGGCGCATTCGTCCGGCGTCATCGGCCTGCCGCTGCGGCTGCTCGCGCGCGAGGTCTACAACAAGGTCGTCGATCGTGCCGGCGCAGACAGCGTCGCGCTGATCACCGGTGAAGAGAAGATCAAGCCGAAGAACCCGCGCTTCTGGGTTTCCACCGTGGAAGCGATGCCGCGCGATATCGATGTGTCGTTCCTCGCGGTCGATGAAATCCAGATCGCGTCCGATCTCGAACGCGGCCACGTCTTCACCGATCGCATCCTGCACCGCCGCGGCCGTGACGAGACGCTGCTGCTCGGGGCTGCGACGATGCGCCCCATCATCGAGCGGCTGCTACCGGGCGCCTCCATCGTCACGCGTCCCAGATTGTCGCAGCTCGAATTCGCCGGCGACCGCAAGATCACGCGCCAACCGAGACGTACCGCGATTGTCGCGTTCTCGGCCGATGAAGTCTATGCCATCGCCGAACTGATCCGCCGCCAGCATGGTGGTGCGGCCGTGGTGCTCGGCTCGCTGTCGCCGCGCACGCGCAACGCGCAGGTCGCGATGTTCCAGAACGGCGACGTCGATTATCTCGTTGCGACTGATGCGGTCGGCATGGGCCTGAACCTCGACGTCGATCACGTCGCCTTCGCCTCCGACCGCAAATATGATGGCTATCAGTTCCGCCGCCTGACCCCGTCCGAGTTTGCCCAAATCGCAGGCCGCGCCGGCCGCGCCACGCGGAACGGCACTTTTGGCACCACCGGCCGCTGCGCGCCGTTCGAGCCGGAACTCGTCAACGCGCTCCAGAACCACACGTTCGACAGCGTCAAAATGCTGCAATGGCGCAATTCCAAGCTCGATTTCGCCTCGCTCGGCGCGCTCCAGGTGTCATTGGCGCTGACGCCGCAGCACGAGGTTTTGACCCGCGCCCCGATTGCCGAGGATTTGCGCGTGCTCGATCATGCGGCACGCGACGCGGATGTGAGGGACATGGCCCACGGCGCGGCGGCCGTGGAACGGCTGTGGGACGCCTGTCAGATCCCGGATTATCGGCGGCTGGCGCCGGCCGCCCACGCCGAACTCGTGACCACGCTGTACGGATTCCTGATGAAAAGGGGCAAAATTCCCGACGAATGGTTCGCCGCCCAGGTCGACCAGGCCGACCGCGTCACCGGCGATATCGACACGCTGTCGGGCCGGATCGCGCAAATCCGCACCTGGACCTTCGTCGCCAACCGGCCGGACTGGCTGGGTGACCCCGATCACTGGCAGGGGATCACGCGCGAGGTCGAAAATAAATTGTCCGATGCGCTGCATGATCGGCTAACGGAGCGTTTCGTTGACCGCCGTACCAGTGTATTGATGCGCCGCCTGCGGGAGAACAGTGTTTTGAATACGGAAATCGGCAAGACCGGCGAAGTGACCGTTGAGGGCCATGTGATCGGCCGCCTCGACGGATTCACCTTTGCGCCAGATGCGGCGGAAGCCGGAAGCGACGCCAAGGCGTTGCAGGCGACCGCGCAAAAGGCGCTGGCCGGCGAGATCGACGCGCGCGCCGAAAAGCTTAGTGCCGCCCCCGACGATCAGTTCGTGCTGACCTCGGACGGCACCATCCGCTGGACCGGCGATGCGGTGGCAAAACTGGTTGCGGCCGACGACGCGCTGCATCCGCGCCTGCGCATCATCGCCGACGATCGATTGAACGGTGCGCCGCGCGAAGCGGTGCAGACACGGCTCGATCTGTGGCTGAAGACGCATATCGAAAAGCTGCTCGGGCCGCTGTTCGGGCTCAACAAGGCTGAAGACATCACCGGCATCGCGCGCGGCATCGCGTTCCAATTGATCGAGGCGCTCGGCGTGCTCGAGCGCGCAAAAATCACCGCCGAGATGAAGGATCTCGACCAGCCCTCGCGCGCGACGTTGCGCAAATATGGCGTGCGCTTCGGCGCCTATCACATCTATTTCCCGGGCCTGCTGAAGCCTGCGGCGCGCTCGCTGGCCTCGCTGCTGTGGGCCGAGAAGCAGGACAATGTCGATATGCAGGCCTTGTCCGGCGCACAGCATCTGGCGTCATCCGGCCGCACCTCGTTTCCGGTCGACAAGGCGCTGCCGCGCGATGCCTATCGCGTGCTCGGCTATCGCCAATGCGGCGAGCGCGCGGTGCGCGTCGATATTCTGGAGCGGCTCGCCGATCTGATCCGCCCCGCTTTGGCCTGGCGCGAATCTTCACCCGGCGAAAAGCCCGGCGGCGCGTTCGATGGCCGCAGCTTTGTGGTGACGCAGGCGATGACCTCGCTGACCGGATCGGCCGGCGAGGATTTCGCCTCGATCCTGCGCGCGCTCGGCTACCGCATGGAGAAGCGCCCGCCGCTGCCGCCGAGGCCGGTGGCGGCGACTGAACCAGTTGTGGTTGCGGAAGCAGCCCCTGCGGAGGCTGTTGCCGAAGGTGCGGCTGAGACACTATCTGAAGTCGTCGCAGAAGCGCCCGCTGAAACCGCACCCGAAGCCGTGGCGCAGCCGGTCTCCGGCGATCCCGCACCGTCGGCGGCGTTGCTGCCGGAAGTCTTGCCGGCACCGGCGCCTGTGGAAGAGCCCGTGGCTGTGGTCGAAGCCGCGCCCGAGCCTGCTCCGGTGGAAGAAGCACCGGTTGCGGAAGCGCCTGCGGTTGAGGCTGCGCCTGAAGTGGCAGTGGCTGCCGAGGCGGCTGAAGCGCCGGTTGCGTCCGAAGCAACCGAGGTTGTCGCCAGCGACGCTGCCCCCACGGAGGCCGTCGCCGCCGAAGCTGCGCCCGATGCGCCGGCGGTGCCTGAATTGGTCGAAGTCTGGCGCCCCGGTGGCCGCTCAGAAGAGCGCCGCCCGCATCACGACCGCAATCGCCAGCGGCATCATGGCCGTCCCGCAGCAACGCAGCGCCGATGGTGCTGCGCCCGCTGTTGCTGCCACAGGCGAAGGCGGCGAGGCGGCCACGCCCGGTCGCGAGCAACGCCATCGCCGCGGTCGCCGTCACAATGAATTCCGCAAGCCCCGCGAGGGTGCACCTGTCGAGGCCGGCGCCACGCCGCCAGCAGAGGGCGCGCCGGCCGAGGTCGCACGCAGCGAAGCGCGTCCCGACAGCCGTCCGCCGCGCGAACGCTTCGAAGGCAAGGGCAACGAGAATCGCCGCGACCGCGACAAGGGCGGTGGTGGTGGTCGTCCGGAGAAATTCGGCGGCGACCGCAACAAGGGCGGTGATCGCAACAAGGGTGGTGGTCGCGACAAAGGCGGCCGCGATTTTGGCGGGCGTGACAAGGGTGGTCGCGACAAGCGCGATAGCGGTCCGTCGCACCGGCAATACGCCACCAGCGCCGCGCCGCGCGAACGCGACCGGCCGATCGATCCCAACTCGCCGTTTGCAAAACTGGCGGCGCTGAAAGAACAACTCGCCGGCAACCGCAAGGACTGATCGGTTTATTTTGACGCGTTTTCTTCACGCGAACCGGTGGCCACTTCGCTTGAAAACGCTACGTTTTATTGAAGGTCTTCTTTGGATCGGCAGCGTCTCGATAAATGGCTGTGGCATGCGCGGGTGGTGAAGGCCCGCACCTCGGCGGCCGCCCTGGTCGAGGCCGGTCACGTCCGCATCAACGGGACGCGCGAGAGATCCCCGGGGCATGCGGTCAAGCTCGGCGACGTGCTCACCATCGCCCTCGACAATAGCGTGCGCGTGCTCAAGGTCGCCGGATTTTCCGAGCGGCGGGGCGATGCGGCCGCCGCGCGCGTGCTGTACGAGGATTTGCGAAACGCCTGAAAATAACTATCTGCAAGCGAGCCCGTCGGAGGTCTGAAAAACCGCGCTTTCGGGCCTTCCGCTTGCTTACCCTTCTCTTGGCTGTTCCCTTGCGGCTGCGCAGTTCATGCGCTACGCAAACCCCGGAAAATGGATCGTTTCGGAGCCAATACTTTCGGAGTCCTGGATGACTTACGTCGTCACTGAAGCCTGCATCAAATGCAAATATACCGACTGCGTTGAGGTCTGCCCCGTCGACTGCTTCTACGAGGGCGAGAACATGCTGGTCATTCATCCCGACGAGTGCATCGACTGCGGCGTCTGCGAACCCGAATGCCCCGCCGACGCCATCAAGCCGGACACCGAGCCCGGGCTGGAGAAGTGGCTCGAGGTCAACACCGAATACGCCAAGAGCTGGCCCAACATCACCCAGAAAAAGGACCAACCGTCCGACGCGAAGGAATTCGAGGGCGTGGAAGGCAAGTTCGAGAAATATTTTTCCAAGGAACCCGGTACCGGCGACTGATTCGCGCCACACCCCGTTTCAGACGAATTAAGACCGATCCGGTCCTAATCTGGAGCCATCCGAGCCAATTCCAGCCTGCGGATTTAACCCTGTTGACGGACTTATGACCGAAAGGTCCCTGCGAAGGTCCGAAACGGGGCGTAAATCATTGATTTTTGCGGAAAATGTGCTATATTAGGCACATTATATAAGCCGAACCTGGCCATGCGTATCTGTGGCCCCGGTGGGTTCCCGTAAAACATCGAACAGGGGCGTGGCAGTTCCGCGCGCAGGCTGTGTCACAGAAAACGCGTAAAAAGAGTGTTTCAAAGACTTCGAAAAAAGCCGCTCCGGCCAGCCGCAGCGCAACCAAAGGCCGTGCCAAGGCGTCTGTAAAGGATGCCAAGAAGGCTGCGGCCACAAAGTCCTCGAAAAACAAAAGAAGCTCAATGCCAGATAAGACTGCAAAAACTGCCGTGAAAGCGACAGCTGCGAAGCCCGCTGCTTCGAAGGTCGCTCCGAAAGCTGCCCCTAAAGCCGTTGCCCCCAAAGCCCCAATCGTCGCCCCCAAGGCTGCTGTCCTGAAGTCCGCCGCTCCGGTCGCCCCGAAGGCCGCCGTGGTCGCTCCGAAGGCTGCCGCTCCGCGCGTGGAGGAGCCCAAGAAGGTGCTCACCCAGCGTCAGGGCTTCAAGACCAACGAATTCGTCGTCTATCCCGCTCACGGTGTCGGCCAGATCCTGGCGATCGAGGAGCAGGAGATCGCGGGTGCCAAGCTTGAGCTGTTCGTGATCAATTTCATGAAGGACAAGATGACGCTCCGCGTGCCGACCGCCAAGGTCGCCAATGTCGGCATGCGCAAGCTGTCCGATCCGGCGCTGGTGAAGAAGGCGCTGGAAACCCTCAAGGGCCGTGCGCGCGTAAAGCGCACGATGTGGTCGCGCCGGGCGCAGGAATACGAAGCCAAGATCAATTCGGGCGACATCGTTGCGATCGCCGAAGTGGTGCGCGATCTCTATCGCTCGGAATCGCAGCCCGAACAGTCCTACAGCGAACGCCAGCTCTATGAAGCAGCGCTCGATCGCCTGTCGCGCGAAATCGCCGTCGTCCAGCATTCGACGGAGACCGAAGCGGTCAAGGAAATCGAGAGCCAGCTCGCCAAGAGCCCGCGCCGCGGCGCCAAGGCCGAAGCCGGCTCTGAGGCCGATGGTGAAGGCGACGAGGCCGACGCCGACGGTGACGACACAGCCGTCGCCGATGAGGCTGCCTGAAAGGGTTCGACGGTTTGAAACACGAAAAGCCCGGTCGCAAGACCGGGCTTTTTGCTTGATGATTTACGCAAGTCTATCATTCGTCGTCCCGGACAAGCGAAGCGCGATCCGTGACCCATAACCACAAATGCTTGTGGTTACATTGGCTGTGTCCACAGCCTGTTTCAAGACTGATATCGGTGGCTATGGGTCCCGGATCGCGCTCGCTACGCTCGCTTGTCCGGGACGACAGTGAGGGGATGCCCGAGATCCCGGATTCGCGCTAATGCGCGCTCCGGGATGACGCGCTTTCGCGCGTCAATCCACCACGATCTTCACGCGATCGCGCGTCTTCACCTGGGCGTGTCCCTCAAGCCCGTTGAGGATGCGGAAACGCTCGGTGGGGCGGTCGACGCCCGACATGCGGTGCGACAGGGATTCCACGGTGTCGCCGGGCTGCACGGTGATGACCTTGATGCGCAGCGGCCGCGCGGCCTGGATTTCCTCCAGCGTCAGGCGGCGGAACGAGTTGACGGTCTCGCGCGCGTTGCGATCGCTCTCGGTGGTCTTCTGCTTGGCGGCGAAGATGAAGCGGTAGACGTCGCTGCCGAAGCGCAGCGCGTAGACCTTGAACTGCCACTGGTCGCCATGCGCGATCGCGGACGCCGCCGGGAAACCGTTGATGGTGATGTCCTCGGTCGAGGACTTGTCGACGCCTTCCATCCAGCCGGAATTGAGATAATCGCCGAGCGTCTGCTCGGCCGGCACCCGCACCACGTCGAAGCGCATCGCCTGCGTGCCGCCCTCGCGCACGCCGATCACGGCCTGCGCGGTGTTATCCAGCGTGAACGTATCGGGCGCCTGGAAGGTGAAGCCGAGCTTCGGATGCAGGAAACGGCGGCCGCGCACAAAGCCTTCGCTGGGGTCTTCGCCATAGACGATGTTGTCGATCGCGGCCAGATACGTCTCGCGGTCGCGCTCGCCGCCTTCCGGCGACGAGAATTGCCGGGCCGAGTTCTGCGCGTTCTGCACGCGCTCGGGCGTCGCCGGATGCGACGACAGGAAGTCCTGCGCGCGCGGATCGAGCGAGGTCTTGCCGGCCTTCAGCGCCGCATTGCGTTCCATCGCGGTCAGGAAGCGCGAGGCGCCATAGGGATCGAAATGCGCGCGCGCCGAAATGCCGACGCCGATGCCGTCGGCCTCGAACTCCTGCGCGCGCGAGAAGCTCGCCATCGTCAGTTTTGTCTTCGCCAGCGCCAGCGCGGTCAGATCCGGATCGTTGCCCATGTCGGTGACGACACGGGTGACGACGGCGGCCTGCCGCGCCTGGTCCTCGCGGATCGAGGCGTGTTTTGCCAGCACATGCGCCATTTCGTGGCTCAGCACCGACGACAATTCCGAGGTGTCGCTGGCGAGCGCGATCAGGCCGCGCGTCACGTAGAGCTGGCCGGTCGGCAGCGCGAAGGCGTTGACCGCGCCGGAATTGAGGATCGTCACCTTGTAGGCCTGGTCCGGGCGATCGGAGGCCGCGACCAGCCGGTCGACGGTCTTGGTGATCAGCGCTTCCAGCCTCGGATCGTCATAGGCGCCGCCATAGGAGGACAGGATGCGCTCATGCTCGCGCTCGCTGGCGGGCGTCTGCGCCACGGTGCGGGCCGGCTTGGCGGGCGAGGTCGCCGAGGAGGGCGAGGCGGTCTCGAACCGGCCCATATTGCCGCAGGCCGACAGCGTGAAGGCAACGCACAGCAAGGCCGGCGCAGCCAAAAGGCCGCGGCCTGTCATTCCCTCGCGCCGTCCTGCACGTTCAGTCACGTCCGCACACATGCCTGGTTCTAGTTGCCGCGCTTTCTTCACGCGAAAACGCTCTAATTCCCGCCGAGCACTTCAATCTGCCCCACCCGGAGCACTTCGATCCGTGGCCCACCCCGCGCCTCGACAAAGCCGCGGACACGAATCCGTCGATTTTCGAGGGACTTAAGGCCAAGTCCCGGCAGCCTCGAACGCCGGCATCATGCGCCTTGAAATAGTCACAGCAAAGTCCCGTGTCCAGTTCCGGCCGAAATTCAGGTAGGTCATTGCCCCGGCCTGCCGCACGGACAAAACCTTGCCCTCGACCACCGTAAAGCGCCCAATCCCGGCCAAAATATCGCCGGGACTTTCCGCGTTTTTTATGGCCGCCGGTTCCGCCCAGGTTCCCTTTTTGGCCTGCCGCGCCTCGGCCTCGGCGGCGGCGAGGACCGCGGCGCAGTCCTTGTTGGTCACCTCGGTCGAAACCAGCGCCTCGCCCCGGCGCAGCAGTTCGCTCTGCACCGGGGTCTCGGCGCCGGCAAGGAAGACGAAGGCGGGCTGGCGGCCGTAGCGGTCCGGCGTGTCGTCCTCGCCGTGCAGCGTCACGTCGCGCCCCTGACGATGGCCGACAATGCCGCCGCGGCCTTGGCCTTGTCCGGTGTGGCCGGCTCGATGCCGGCGAGGCGGACCTCGCGGCCGTCATCGAGCCGAAAGGTTCGCGCGTCGATCACGGCGGCGACGCGGCCTTCGCCCTGGGATTCGAAGGCGCAACCGGCGGCGATTGCGGGAGCGGCGTTGAGCATCGGGCCGAGGCCAGCATGGCCGCGACGCACGAATGGCGACGCGGTAATTTCGGATCACGTGTCTCATGTGGCCGATGCCGTCCCTTGTGTAATCGGCTGATCATACCGCATCATCGACCCTCATGGTGAGAGGCGCCGTCTCGAACCATGAGGCCGCGGTACCGGATTTCGGCCTCGTCCTTCGAGACGCTTGCTACGCAAGCTCCTCAGGATGAGGACATTGAGCGATTCCGAAATTGCGGAGCAGAAAGGGGGAGACGATGGAAATCAACGGCATCGCGCATATTTTTCTGACCGCCTCGAATTACGAGCGCTCCCGCGAATTCTACCGCAAGCTGTTGCCGTTTCTCGGGCTGAAACCGGTCATCGATACCGAGACGACGTATTACTGCGTCGGCGGCCGCACCGCGGTCGGGATCAGCGCGCCGTCGCCTGAGCATCAGGGCGCCGCGTTCGAGCAAAAGCGCGTCGGCCTGCATCACCTCTGCTTCCGCGCCCGCGAGCGCGCCGACATCGACGAACTGCACGCCTTCCTCGGCACGCTCGACGCCAAGATCATCCGCGCGCCGCGCGAGGACCAATGGGCGCCGGGATATTATTCGATTCTGTTCGAGGACCCCGATGGCATCAGGCTCGAGCTCAATCATGTGCCGGGGAAGGGATTGTTGGGGTGACGCACATGGGCCGCATGGTTCGAGACGCGCGGCGTTGCCGCGCTCCTCACCATGAGGATTGTAGACCTCATCCTGAGGAGCCACGCGCAAGCGTGGCGTCTCGAAGGATGAAGCCACCGAACGCCAAGATCGCCATTCCGCTTAGCGGAAAAACGCATGTGAGACCACGCTCGGCGCGCGCCTTGCCGCTGTGGGTGCCATGCGGCATGATCGCGGCAACAGGAATGAAGCCGCAGGCAATGCGGCGCTGAAGGGAGGCCTTCATGAAACGGGTTGTCACAGGCATTTTCGCCGCAGCGTTGGCGATGTCGGCCACCGCGGCGCTGGCGCAAGCAAAGCCGCCGCTCAAGCTCGGCGGCATCCTCGACATGTCCGGTCTCTACGCCGACATCACCGGGCCCGGCAGCGAGATGGCCGCGAAGATGGCGGTGGAGGATTTCGGCGGCGAGGTGCTCGGCCGCAAGATCGAGATCATCGCGGCCGATCATCTCAACAAGGCCGATCTCGCCGCCAACATCGCCCGCGACATGCTCGACAACCAGGGCGTCGAAATGCTGTTCGACGTGGCGGCGTCCGCGACCGCGCTGGCCGCCGTCGAGATCGCGAAGGCGCGCAACAAGATCATCATGTTCAACGGCCCGGGCTCGATCCGGCTCTCCAACGAGGCCTGCGGCCCCTACACCGTGCATTACGTGTTCGACACCTTTGGCGCAGGCCAATGTGACCGGGCTTGCCGCCGTCAAGCAGGGCCTCGACAGCTGGTACTTCCTGACCGCGGACTATGCGTTCGGCCAGGATCTGGAAAAGGACACCACCAATGTGGTGCTGAAGTCCGGCGGCAAGGTGCTCGGCAGCGTGCGGCATCCGCTCAACACCTCGGACTTCTCGTCCTTTCTGCTGCAGGCGCAGGCCTCCAAGGCCAAGGTGATCGGGCTTGCCAATGCCGGCGGCGACACCATCAACGCCATCAAGCAGGCGGCCGAGTTCGGCCTGATGAAGAGCGGCCAGAAGGTCTCGCCGCTGCTCGCCTTCGTCACCGATATCGACAGCGTCGGTCTCGAAACCGCGCAGGGGCTGTTGCTGTCCGAAGCCTTCTATTGGGATCTCAACGACGACACCCGCGCGTTCTCAAAACGCTTCATGGAGCGCATCAAGCGGGTGCCGACGGCGGCGCAGGCCGGCGTCTATTCGTCGGTGACGCATTATCTGAAGGCGGTGAAGGCCGCAGGCACCACCGATTCGGCGGCCGTCATGAAGATCATGAAGGACACCCCGATCAACGACATGTTCGCCAAGAACGGCAAGATCCGCGAGGACGGCCGCATGGTGCACGACATGTATCTGTTCGAGGTCAAGAAGCCGTCGGAGTCGAAAGGCCGCTGGGACGACTACAAGCTGCTGGCGACCATTCCCGGCAACGAGGCGTTCCAGTCGCTGGAATTGTCGCGCTGCCCGCTGGTGAAGAAAGTAAGACTGATAGCCGTCATTGCGGGAGCGATAGCGCGAAGCAATCCATCTTTCGCCCGCGAACCGCGCTATGGATTGCTGTCGCTTCGTCTCGCAATGACGGTTGAGAATCGCAACCAACAACAACGAAAGGAAACCCCACATGAGCCAGAACGAAATGGTCCTCCAGAATCTCGACTCACGGCCTGCTCACCATCACCATGAACCGTCCCGACCGGCGCAATGCGCTCAATCCGGACATGACGCGCGGGCTGGTCGAGGCGGCGCGGCGCGCGGCCGAGGATCATGAGGTGCGCGCGGTGCTGCTGAAGGGCGCCGGCGGCACGTTCTGCGTCGGCGGCGACGTCAAGTCGATGGCGGAGGGGCGGGCGCCGCTGTCGTTCGAAGCCAAGATGGTCAATCTGCGCCGCGGCATGGAAGTGTCGCGCATCCTGCACCAGATGCCGAAGCCCGTGGTGGCGCAGGTCGATGGCGCCGCCGCCGGCGCCGGGCTCTCGATCGCGCTCTCCTGCGATCTGCGCGTCGCCAGCGCGTCCTGCAAGATCACGACCGCCTTCGCCAAGGTCGGACTGTCCGGCGATTACGGCGGCACCTATTTCCTCACCCAGATGCTCGGCAGCGCCAAGGCGCGCGAGCTCTATCTGACGTCGCCGGTGCTGACGGCGCAGGAGGCCTATCATTCGGCATGGTGACCAAGGTGGTGCCGGACGCCGAAGTCGAAGCGGCCGCGCATGATCTCGCGATGTCGCTGGCGCAGGGGCCGTCGATCACGCTCGGCTACATCAAGCGCAACATCAACAACGCCGAGACGATGTCGCTGGAAGAATGTTTTGACGCCGAGGCGATCCATCACTCGCGTTCGGGCGAGACCGCCGACCACAAGGAAGCGGCAAAAGCGTTCGTCGAGAAGCGCAAGCCCGTGTTCCAGAACCATTGAGGGGACGCTGACATGGCCGGCTATATGAGGCTGCGGCAGATCTGCCTGGTGGCGCCGCAGCTCGAGCCCGTGATCTCGGATATTGCCGCGATCATGGGGCTCAAGCGTCTGCTACCGCGACGGCAACGTCGCCAAATACGGCCTCGAGAATGCGCTGCTGCCGGTCGATACCATCTTGCTGGAAGTGGTGGCGCCGTTCCAGCCGGGCACCGCGGCGGGGCGCTTCATCGACAAGAACGGCGGCCGCGGCGGCTATATGGCGATCTTCTGCTGCGACGATCCCGACGCAACGCGGCAAGCACGCCAATGCGATGGGCGTGCGCACCGCCAACGTGATCACGCACGCGCCCTATCACGGCGTGCAGCTGCACCCGCGCGATTGCCGCGCCGCCTTCATCGAGTTCAACCACACCGACGGCAGCGACGATGTGCTCGGGCGTCTATCCGCCGGCCGGCCCCGATTGGCAGAAATCGATCCGCAAGGATGTGACGCAGGCGCTGACGGATGTCGAGATGCAAAGCCCGGAGCCGGAGGTGCTGGCCGCGCATTGGGGCAAGATCATCGGCGTTGCCGTCAGCACGCAGCCGGCTCGGCGAGCCGGAGCTGAAATTGCCCAATGCCAGCTTCCGCTTCGTCAAGGGCGCCAGCGATCTGATGAGCGGGCTGACGTTCAAGGTCGCCGATGTCGCCAAGGTGCGCGATGCGGCGAAGGCGAAGGGTTGCAAGGTGGCGGGCGACGGGTTTGATCTCGTGCGGGGTGAGGTTTAGTCTCACGGCGTGAACGCCGCTCCGCCGTCATTGCGAGGAGCCAACGGGTCGCGCGAATGCGCTCCCGATGGTAGCTCCGCGACGACTTGTCCGCCGTAGCTGACCAGCGAGCGGAGCATCGATTGCTTCGCTATGCGCTCGCAATGACGATTGCTACGCTGCGCTCGCAATGACGAACGAGGACTCTCCCAATGCCGCATCCGCTCGACAGTTTCTTCGCGCCCGACAGCATCGCCCTGATCGGCGCCTCGCGCGATCAGGAGAAGATTCCGGGGCGGCTGTTGTCGATGCTGCGCAAGAACGAGTATCCGGGCAAGCTCTATCCGATCAATCCGAACTACGCCGATATCGACGGGCTGAAATGCTACAAATCGATCGCCGATGTCGGCGCGCCGATCGATCTCGCCATCATCATCATTCCGGCGCGCGCCGTGCTCGGCGCGCTCGAGCAATGCGCCGCCGCCGGCGTCAAGAACGCCGTGATCATCTCCTCGGGCTTTGCCGAGGAGGGCGGCGACAGCGCCGCGATGCAGGACGCGATCGTGGCGCTGGCGAAGACGACGCGGCATGCGGATTTCCGGTCCCAACGCCGAAGGCTTTTTCAGCGAGGTGCAGAAGGTCGCGGCGACCTTCAGCCCGACCGTCGACGTCAAGCCGGGCCATGTGCCGCTGGTCGCGACCACGCGGCGGATCGCCATCGTCGCGCAATCCGGCGGCATCGGCTTTGCCATCAAGCATCGCGCCAAGGCGCTCGGCGTCGCGATCAGCTATTGCGTCAGCGCCGGCAATGAAAGCGATCTCGGCGCCGGCGAGTTTCTGGACTACATGGTGCAGGATGCCTCCACCGACGTGATCCTGCTGTTCATCGAGGGCATCCGCGACGTCGACAAGTTTCTCGCCGCCGCGCGCCGCGCGGCGGAAATCGGCAAGCCCGTCATCGTGACCAAGGTCGGCCGCTCCGGCGCCGGCGAGCGCGCCGCGGCCTCGCACACCGCCAGCATGGCCGGCTGGTCGGCGGCCTATGACGCGGTGTTCGCAAAGTACGGTTTCATCGTCTCCAACGATCTCGATGAGGCCGTGACGATCGCAGCGGTGCTGACGACCAATCCGCTGCCGAAGGGCGACCGCGTCGCGGTGCTCACCGTGTCCGGCGGCGCCGGCATCTGGGGCGCCGACACCGTCTCGATGCAGGGCTTGCAGGTGCCGGAACTGTCGCAGGCCGATCCAGGCCGAGATCAAGCAATGGATGCCGTCCTATGGCGCGGCGGGCAATCCGATCGACGTCACCGCGCAGGGCGTCAGCAGCGGCGGCCTGCAGAAGAGCATCGATCTGCTCGACGCCTCCGACGAGGTCGACGCCATCCTGGTGGTGCTGTCGCTGTCGAGCGAGATGCGGATGTCCGTTCAAGGAGGCCGAGCTGAAGCCGGTGATCTCGGCGCAGCACAAGCCGGTCGTGTTCTATTCCTACACGCTGCCGTCGGATTTCGCGCGCACGCGAGCTGGCGAAATCCGGCGTCGTGGTGCTGTCGGGCCTGACGCATGTCGGCGTCGCGATGCGGCGGCTGGTCGAATATGCGAAGTTCAGGCTGGCGCCGCCGGCCGATGTCGCGGCGTTGCCGCCGCGCGATCTCTCCGCGCATCTGCAAGTCGGCCGACGCTGTCGGAGTCCGACAGCAAGTCGCTGCTGCGCGATGCCGGCATTGCGCTTGCCGGACGAGGTGCTGGTGACGGCGCGGGACGAGCTCGATGCCGCGATCGCGCCGCGTCGGCTTTCCGCTGGTGATGAAGATCCAGTCGCGCGACATCCCGCACAAGAGCGAGGTCGGCGGCGTCCGCGTCAACATCACGACCAAGGGCGAGGCGTTTACGGCCTATCGGCGCGCTGCTCGACAACGCGCGCAAGCACCGGCCCGATGCGGCGATCCAGGGCGTGCTGGTCGGCCCGATGGCGAAAAAGGGCGTCGAGATCATCATCGGCACGCTGACGGACAAGACGTTCGGGCCGATGATCATGGTCGGCCTCGGCGGCATCACCACGGAATTGTTCCGCGACGTGATCTACCGCCCGGCGCCGGTCAGCGCGGGCGAGGCGGCGCGATGCTGGACGAGCCTGAAGGCCGCGCCGCTGCTCAAGGGATTTCGCGGCGCGGCGAAAGCGGATGTTGCGGCGCTGTCGCAATTGATCGCGCAGGTCTCGGTGCTGGCGGCGCGGCATGCGCGACGAGATTTCGGAGATCGAGCTCAATCCGGTGCTGGTGCACGCGGAGGGGCAGGGCGTGACGATTGTGGATGCGCTGGTGGTGCGGAAGAGCTAACTAGCCCGTCGTCCCGGCGAACGCCGGGACCCATCTCCGCGGCCGTAGTTGTCGTGAGAGGTATGCTGACGCCGGTAGCAGCTCACCGAGAGGTCACGGCGTATGGATACCCCTCATCCGGCGCTGTCGCGCCACCTGCTGCCACAAGGGCGAGACGACGATTTAGAGAACTCACCGCCCCTTGAAATTCGCGACGCGGCGTTCGGCGGTGGCCTTGACGCCTTCCTTGAAGTCTTCGGTGGCGCGCAGCTTGGTCTGCTCGACCAGTTCGTGGTTGGTCGCGGCCAGCACGCGGTCGGCGAGGCCGGCGCGCATGGTGGCGCGGGTCGAGATCAGGCCGAGCGGCGAGCATTCGGCGATTTCGGCGGCGAGCTTCATCGCCTCGGCGCGCACCTGGTCCTGCGGCACGCAGACATTGGCAAGGCCCATGCGGGTGGCTTCTTCGCCGGTGACGCGGCGGCTGGTGTAGAAAATCAGCTCCGCGTTGTTCTTGCCGACCAGTTCGGGCAGCGTCGCCGTCAGGCCGAAGCCCGGATGGAAGCCGAGCTTGGTGAAGTTGGCGGCAAAGCGCGCTTCGGGGCAGGTGACGCGGAAATCCGCCGACACCGCAAGCCCGAGCCCGCCGCCGATGGCGGCGCCATGCACGGCGGCGACGATCGGCTTCTTGTTGCGGAAGATGCGCACGGCCTGGACGTAGAGATGGTTGATCGGCAGGTTCGACGGCCGGATCGGTCTTGGCGCTTCTCTTCCTGCTCCTGCCGCGCCGGATCGCCGAAATTGGCGCCGGCGCAGAACGCCTTGCCTTGCGCGGCGAGCACCGAGGCGCGGATTTCGATGTCGCTGTCGAATTCTTCCAGCGCGTCCGCGATCTGGTTGATCAGCGAGACGTCGAAGAAGTTCAGCGGCGGCTTGCGGATTTCGATCAGGCCGACATGGCCGTGCTTCTCGACGCCGATATCTGTGTAGTTTGCTCATGGTGTTTCCTCGTTTGAATTAGCGCAAGTCAGCCGCGCGCCTAGCGCAGCCAAGCCCGCGCGCGATGATGCCGCGCAGCACTTCGGTGGTGCCGCCCTGGATCGTCAGTTTCGGCGCGGTCTTGATCGCGAACGACAGCTGCTTCTCCAGCGTCTCGCGGTTGGTGGCGTTCTCCTCGACGAAGGCCGCGAGGTCGCGCACCCGGTGCGGCAATTGCTGCTCCCAGACCGTGCCGATGTCCTTGACGATGGAGGCTTCCACCACCGGCTCCTTGCCGGCCTGCAGCATGCCGGCGACCGACACCGACATCCGCCGCATGGTGTGCAGCTGCGCGACCAGGCGGCCGATGCCTTCGGCGCTGCGGGTATCCGGCTTGTTGCCGACCGCGCGGACCAGTTCGGTCAGCACGTAATAGGTTTCGAGGAAGCGCTCCGGGCCGGAGCGCTCATAGGCGAGCTCGCAGGTCGCCTGCTTCCAGGCGCCGTCGATTTCGCCGAGCACGTGATCGTCGGGCACGAAGAAGTCGGTGAACACCACCTCGTTGAATTCGAACTGGCCGGTGATCTGGCCGATCGGGTTCACCTGGATGCCCGGCTGCTTCATCTTGACCAGGAACTGGGTCAGGCCGTGGCGGCGGTTTTCCTTGGTCGGCGGCGAGGTGCGGAAGATCGCGATCATGTAGTCGGCGATATGCGCCGACGAGGTCCAGATCTTGGTGCCGTTGATCAGATAGCCGCCGTCGGTCTTGGTGGCGCGGGTCTTGGCCGCGAACAGGTCGGAGCCGGAATTCGGCTCGCTCATGCCGATCGCAAAGCAGACTTCGCCGCGGCAGATGCGCGGCAGGATGTCCATCTTGATGTGCTCGGGCGCGTATTTCAGCAGCACCGGGCCGCTCTGGCGGTCGGCGACGAAGAAGCGCCGCGTCGGCGCGTTGGCGACGCGCATTTCCTCGGTCACGACATAGCGCTCGAGGAACGAGCGCTCATGGCCGCCATATTTCTTCGGCCAGGTCATGCCGAGCCAGCCCTTGGCGCCGACCCGGCGGGAAAATTCCGGCGCGTCGGTGTCTTCGCGGTTGGGCTTGTGCGGATCGAAGGTGCCGGCGGCGATTTCCTCGGCGAGGAAGGCGCGCACTTCCTTGCGCAAGCTTGCTCGCATTCGGGCGGCAGGCGGATCGGATCGAAACGGAGGGCTGCGGTCATGGTCGGTCTCGACTTCGATGCAGGCAATTCGTTGAAAGCTCAGCGCGAGGCGACCAGCGGCCACAATTCGTCGGCGCCGCGGTTGGCGACGAGCTTGCCGAGTTCGACCGCCCAGTAGCTTTCGGAGCCGAAATCGTCGCGCCACGCCAGCGCGCGCAGCGAGTAGCGATGCAGGATGTGCTCGATGGTGAAGCCGATCGCGCCGTGCACCTGATGGGCGATGGCGCCGCCCTTTTCGGCCGCTTCCGAGCAGCGGATTTTTGCGGAGACCGCTTCGAGGAAGACTTCGTCGTCGAACGATGTGGCGTTGGCGATGGCGTCCGCCGCCGAGGTCGCGGCCGCCAGCGCCGCCGCGGACTCGCCGGCGAGCCGGGCGAGATTGTGCTGCACCGCCTGGAATTTCGAGATCTTCTTCTCGAACGCGACGCGCTCGTTGGAATAGCGCACGCTGATGTCGAGCATCGATTCCAGCGCGCCCGCGATCTGCAGGCAGCGCGCGACGCCGCCCATCAGCATCAGATGGGTCTGGTCAAAACCCTTCGGCGCCGGCTTGATCGTGATCGGCTGCGACCTTGTCGAAGGTCACGGTATCGCTGTGGTCGCCGCCGAGGTTGAGCCCGGCCTCGATCCGGCACTTGGCGGCATCGACCAGCGCGATCGAAAGTCGCCGTTCGCATCGCCGCGCCAGCACCGCGATGTGCTTTGCGGCCTTCGCAAAGGGCACGCCGCGCGGCGCGGCCGGACAGGCTGCCGTCGGCATTGAGCGTGATGCGGTCCTTCGGGCTTGCGGGCGCGACCGTCATCTCGCCGTCGGGCGAGGCGATCTTGGCCTGCGCCAGCAGCCAGCCGGCCAGCATGGTTTCGGCCAGCGGCACCGCGATCGCAAAACGTCCGGCGGCGCTCGAGCACGGAAAAGCCTTCGGCGAGGCTCGCGCCCGAGCCGCCGCAATCCTCCGGCACCCAGGACAGCGGCAGGCCGGCTTCGGTCAGCGCCTGCCAGAGCGGCGCCTTCCAGGCGCCCTTCTTGTCGCGGTTGATGGTCTGCGCATCGGCGAGATCGGCGAAAATCTTCTCCGCGGTCTCGGCAACGATGTTCTCACTCTCCGCCACAGCGTTCCTCGATTTTGATTGGCACAGGTCCGGCCTGGCGTTGCCGCCGGGCCTCAAGTGCGGTCTTTTCTTGCGCTCTATGATGCGGAAAAGCCATAGCCCTGACAAGCGCTGTCCGCAGGGCCGCCTGCGAGGCGGCGGCATGGCAAGCGATCGTCAGGCGAAGAATAAATTCCGCACAGCGGAGTTTCGCGGATTTGCAGGGACTTTGCCGCGCGATATGGTAGACGCCAGCCAAGCACGAAGCAAGTTCAGCTCAAAACAACAAGAGGAAATGCGGATGTCGAAGGATGGTTTGTGCGCGATCGTAACGGGTTCGGCGTCCGGCCTCGGGGCTGCGACCGCGGCCATTCTGGCCAAGGGCGGCGCGCGCATCGTCGTCAATTATTCCACCAGCAAGACGGAAGCCGAAGCGACCGCCGATCTCTGCCGCAAGGCCGGCGCCGAAGTGGTCGTGGTGCAGGGCGACGTCTCGCGCGACGAGGATTGCAGGAAGATCGTCGCGGCCGCGGCGCCCTGGGGACGGCTCGATGTGCTGGTCAACAATGCCGGCACCACCAAGCATGTCGCCGCATGACAATCTCGACGGTCTGTCGGCGGAGGATTTCCAGCGCATCTATGCGCGTCAACACCATCGGCCCGTTCCAGATGATCCGCGCCGCGCGCGCGCTGCTCGAGGCCGGCGCGAAGGCGTCGGGGCGGGCGTCGGCCGTGGTCAACGTGTCGTCGGTCGCCGGCATCAGCGGCGGCGGCTCGTCGGTCGCCTATGCCGCGAGCAAGGGCGCGCTCAACACCATGACGCTATCGCTGTCGCGCGCGCTGGCGCCGTTGATCCGCGTCAACACGGTGTGCCCCGGCTATATCGATACGCCCTGGTTCACCAAGGGCCGCGGCGAGGCCGGCGCCAAGCAGGTGCGCGATTCCGTGGTCGCGAAGGTGCCGCTGAAGGTCGCCTCATCGGCCGAGGATATCGCGCAGCTGGTGTGCTTCCTGGCGCCAGCCGGCGTCGAGCAACATGACCGGCGAGTTCGTGCGCATGGATGCGGGCATGCATCTTGATTACTGTAGCCGTCATTGCGGGAGCGAAGCGCGAAGCAATCACACTTGCCGCTGCGGTATGGACGCTCGCACGCTCGCATGACGTACGCAATTCCGATCCCGGTTCGCGCTAATCGCGCCCGGGATGACGGCTTGCGGCCGTCACTTGTTCCCCGGATCCGAGATCACGCCGCTCGCCACCAGCCGGTTCCAGATGAACAGCACGATCAGCGCGCCGATGGTGGCGGTGATGAAGCCGGCGCCCTGGTCGGGGCCGTAATGGCCGATGGCCTGGCCGATGAAGGTCGCGAGAAACGCGCCGGCGATGCCGAGCACGGTGGTCAGGATGAATCCGCTCGGATTGTTCGGGCCCGGCGAAAGCATGCGCGCGATGATGCCGGCGATAAAGCCGACGATGATGATCCAGATGATGCCGCTCATGGCTGTCGTCCCTTTTCAATGTTCAATGCATGTCGGATCGCTTGCGATCAAAGCCGGCCTGACACTTCGTTCTCGTTCGGCAGCCGTGCCGTCCGGCGTCAGATGATTGATCACGTCGGGCAGATACTGGCTGAGGCCCTTCAGCAGTTCGTCGCGCGACAGTCCGCTTTGCGACGCCAGCGAGTCGATCTGGTCGGCGCCGAGCGCGCTGGCGAGATCGCCCGGCGCGATCTGCTTGTTGGGGCCGTTGCCGACCCATGAATTGGCGGTGTCGCCCTGGCCCTTCTGCTGGAACTGCTTGAGCAGGTCGCCGAGGCCGCCGCTGAGGACGCTGCCGGCGGCGCCGCCCGCGAGCAGTCCGCCGAGGCCGCCCTTGAGCACGTCGCCGAGACCACCACCACCGCCCAGTACACTGCCAACCCGCCGGGCAGGCTCGCGGCGACGTTGCCCGGCAATTTGGGGGCGCCGACGGCGCTGCGGCGCCGCACCGGGCTGGCTGCCGCCGAAATGCTTGACCGCCTTCCAGGCCAGCAGCGCCAGGATCGCCATGGTCATCGGCGACATCCCGCCGCCGCTGTCGGATTGCGCGCTCGGAGTGCTCGGGCCGCGCGGGCCGTTCTGCATGCCGTTGAGTACGTCGAGTAAACCCATTGTCGTCTCCTGCCGCGTGTCCAGCCCCGGTCGAAACATAACGGTGGCCCATGACGGTTACAAGGCGCGGGCGGCACAGCTTTTGCGCGATCATGCATGCAGGCGCATGCTTGCGCGTTCGATAGGCACCGTCCGCCCGTTCTGCTATCGAAGGCGGCTCAATAGAGAATTGAAAATGAATACAAGCCGAACGATTGGCGTGGCGGGGGCCGGCAGCATCGGCTGTTTCGTCGGCGGCATGCTGGCGGCGGGCGGCCGCCGCGTCGCGCTGCTGGCGCGCCCGCGCGTGATCGCGGAGATCGAGGCTGATGGCCTGCGGCTGACGAGCTTTGAAGGTTTCGACCGCACCATCGATGCCAACGCGTTCACGCTGTCGGATGATCCGTCGATCTTTGCCGATGCCGGCGTGGTGCTGGTCACGGTCAAGAGCGCCGATACCGCCGACATGGCGGATATCATCGCGCGATCCGCGCCGCCTGACGTCGTGGTCGTCAGCCTGCAGAACGGCGTCGGCAATGTCGCGGTGCTGCGCAACCGCCTGCCCGGACGCCGCGTGCTCGGCGGCATGGTGCCGTTCAACGTGATTGCGCTGGGCGAGGGGCGGTTTCATCGCGCCACCTCCGGCGACATCGTGATCGAGCAGGACGACGCCGGCACCGCCGAAAAGCTTTCGGTGCCGGGCCTGAAGATGCGCGCGACCGACAACATCGACGGCGTGCAATGGGGCAAGCTGCTCGTCAATCTCAACAACGCGCTCAATGCGCTGGCCGATCTGCCGCTGCGCCGGCAACTGGCGCAGCGGCCGTGGCGGCAGTTGTTTGCCGACCAGATGGCGGAAGGATTGGCGGCGATCCGCGCCGAAGGCATCAGGCCGGTCTCGCCGACGCCGATTCCGGCCGGCTGGATGCCGCCGCTGTTGCGTCTGCCGGATATGATCTTCGAGGCCATGCTGGGGCGGACGATGAAGATCGATCCCGAGGCGCGCTCCTCGATGTGGGAGGATCTGCAGCGCGGCCGCCGCACCGAGATCGATTATCTGCAGGGCGTCATCACCGACATCGCCGAGCGGCGCGGGCTCGATGCGCCGCTGTCGCACCGCATCGTGGCACTGATCCGCAAAGCCGAAGCCGACGGCAAGGGCTCGCCGGGGCTGTCGCCGGAGCAGATACGTGGTTGATTTTCGGCGGTCTTGATCGGAAGCACGTGTTGTCGCGTGGGTTCGGTGGCCTCGTGGTTCGAGACGCGCGGCGTTGCCGCGCTCCTCACCATGAGGAACTCAGACCTCATCCTGAGGAGGCGCGAAGCGCCGTCTCGAAGGATGAAGCCACCGAACCTTCCAGGGCGAGCGATGGGAGCAGCGTTATGAAACGAGCGGGTGTGGTGTCTCTGGCGATTGCCATCTTTGTCGGCTGGTTTATCCCGGCCCATGCCGCGCCGCCGACGGTGACGCCATCGCCGGGCTATGACGCGCGGTTGCAGGAGCAGCGGACGAATTCGGTGCGGGTTGATGAGCAGGTTGCGCCGATCGTCAAACCGGTCCCGCCGCGGCGAGCGAAGCGGACTCCGGTGCATTGATGCCGATGTAAGCTCGTCGTCCCCGCGAAGGCGGGGACCCATACGCCGTGTTCTATCGAATAGAACAACGGCGTTAGAGACCTTCTTAAAACAATTGCGGCCGCGGCCTATGGGTCCCGGCGTTCGCCGGGACGACGGGAGAAAGCTGCACCGGGACGACGGAAGAGTTCAGCCCTTCTTCTTGCTCGGCTGCGAACCGAACAGCTTCTTCAAATCATCGATGCCTTGCGAAAGCCGCGGCCATTCGCAGGAGAAGGCGTTCTTCGCGCAGTTCGAGGCCTTGATGCGCGCGGCCTGCTTGACCGGGCTTGCCACCGGCACCGGCACCTTTTCGGTCTCGGTGCGCAGCGCCACCTGCTGCACGCCTTGCTGCAATTCCTGCTGCTGATGGTGCTTGGCCGCAAGTGCTGCAACGATGGTGCTGCGCCGCTGGTTCTCGAGATACGCGGTGTATTGGTGGTCGATGTGCTTCTGCTCGTCCGGCGTCGGATTGGGGCCCGCGATATCGAAGGTGCGGTCCTGCATGAAATCGTAATAGGTGTAACCGCCGCCTGGCTTGCGGCGGCCGGCGAACTTCGCATTGCATTCGGCGAGCGCTGCGGTCTTGTCTTCCTTGCTCTTGGCCTTCTCGGCCGTGTCGGCGCAGGATTCGAAATCGACCGGCGTGCTGCGCCACCACTGCGCATGCGCGCGCACCGGGCTCAGCACAATTAGGCCGGCGACGGTGGCAGCAATAAGCAGCGATGATCGTGATGCGATCACGGACGATGTTTCCTTTGGCGAGTTCCGCGCAGCTCAAGTTCCGAAGCTGATTTGTCGACACGGATTAAACGGATTGTCGCCATTTTGACAGGGCTTGTCACCCCGGAACTCGTCACTTTTCACCCGCCGGTTGCACGCTTGTTTTGCCGCTGTGACCGATGGAACACAGATTTGTGGTGCGGAAATTGCTGAGGAAATTCAACGCTCGCGTCGACGGCGGCGATTGCCGCACGAATAGGCGGAGCGAGCTGTTGACTAGATTGTTTTGACGACCGCAGGCGAAAAAGGCGAAATCTCGCCTGCTGCAAATCGGAGCGATAGCGCTCCGCGCAGCCATTGCCCCGCTTCAGGACGGAACCGCCACGCCCTTTGGGCGCCAGGCATCGCCGTTACTTCAGGACCCTCCCAAACAATTTCCGTGGCGCCGGTCAGTTGCAGCATATCGCCAGTCGTGAAATCCGGAAAGATGAGCCCGGCTCGCGGATTCACCAGGAAATTTCCAAGCGTGTTGAAGAACAGATTGCCGGCATAGTCGGGCACGGTGATGGCGCCATCGGCACCGACCACGACAAATCCTGGTTGTCCACCACGATGCGAAACATCGGTCGCGGCGGTCGGACCTGCGGAAGATGCCACAAAGAATGTCGCGGCCTCGCGGATCAGTCTGATCGACTCGTGATCCAGCGTGGATAGCGGTTCGACTTTGCTCGGCTTCTCCACCTCGCTCACCAGCGCGTCTCGCCGCATGATATATTTCGGACAATTCCCAAAACTCTGCTCGACGGCAATTGTGAAACCTGACGCGTCGGCACTTACGATTGGGCCGTTCACGCGGTTGCGCCGGCGGGTCGGCAGTTCGATCCCGAGCACGCCCAGCGGTATGCCCGGCTGAAGCATTTCGGCCAGCGGATCGCCTGACGACGCCGTGGCTGCAATTTCGAGCCGCCGCGGGTCCGGACTTCTGACAAATCCCGGCGCGCCTGCGAGCAGCGAAGCCCAGATCTGTCCTGCCCGGTCGTTTGACCCGACAACGATGAATGGTAGCTGAGCAAAGAAGCTCCGGTGCTGGTCGGGCATGTACGGGCGAACGACCCGCTGCCCCGTCTCTTCCATGCGGTCAGCGACGCCCAGCCGCTGCTGGATCGTGCGTTCTCCGTCATGCCAGGGCGATCGAAGCTCGGCCATCACAAACCTCAGCCTGCCACCATGGCCGCCATCGGCAAAAATCCGGGCAATTCCTCCACCCGCTTCAACCAGGCCTGTACCGCGGCAAAAGCATCCAGCGAGACGCCACCCTCCGGCGCCCGGGCGACGTAAGAGTAGACCGCGACATCGGCCAGCGTCGGATGCAAACCCGCCAGATAGGGGTGAAGGACGAGTTCTGCTTCCAGCACCGCCAGCAGCTTTTCGGCGATGGTGATGGCGCGCGGGTGATCACCAGGTCCGCCAAACAGCTTGATGATCCGGGCTGTTGCCGGACCGTTGAAGACCGGCCCTTGTGCTACCGACAACCAGCGTTGTACGCGCGCAGCCTCGACCGGATCTGCGGGAAACCAGCGCCGCTCTGAATCGTAGCGCATGCTGAGATAAACAAGAATCGCGACGGAATCAGCGACAACGACGCCGCCATCGTCGAGCACCGGCACCGTTCCGAACACGTTCAGCGCAAGGAACTCCGGCGTCTTTTGCTCGAGGCGTCTCAGATCAACGCTTCGGAATTCGTAAGGCAGTTTCAACAGCGACAGCATCAGCTCCGCCCGGTGGGAGTGGCCGGATGGCTTGAAGCCGTGAAGAACAATCCTTGTGTCGGTCGTCATTCTGCTCTCCTGCCTGCATCCGCGCGGTCGCCGTTTCGCGGCATCACTCGATCCGAAATAGGCTGTTTTCTTTTTTGCGATAATGCCGTAAAATCGGTTATCTCTATTGCGAAGTGCGGAATAATTGAATGGATCGCCTGGACGCACTGTCGGTGTTTGTGGCGGTCGTCGAGCAGGGCAGCTTCGTTGCCGCGGCGCGCCGGCTTGGGCGGTCTCCGACCGCCGTAACCCGGGCCGTCGCAGCACTTGAGGATCATCTGGCCACCCGGTTGCTGACGCGAACAACGCGCGCCATGACGTTGACCGAAGCCGGGCAACGCTATTTCGACCAGGGCCGGCGGGCGCTTGCCGAATTTGCCGATCTCGAGAGTGTCGTTTCCGGCGACGGGGCCGAGCCAAGCGGGCTATTGACGCTGACCGCGCCGGAGATGTTCGGCCGCATCCATGTGCTTCCAATCGCGCTGAAGTTCATGCGCGACTACCCGAAGATCGACGTCTCGCTAATGTTGCTGAATCGCGTCGTGTCGTTCGTCGATGAAGGGATAGATCTCGGCGTGCGGATTGCGCACCTGCCTGATTCGGGAACGCGCGCAACCCAGGTCGGCGCGGTCCGCCGCGTGGTCTGCGCCAGTCCCCAATATCTCGAAGCCGAGGGCGAGCCGGCTCATCCTGACGAGTTGCAGGGGCGTCAAACGATTGTCGTCACCAACGTCCAGGCGATGCCGGAGCGATGGAGCTTCAGCGACCAGGGCTCCGAAATTACCGTTCACGTCAAGACGCGACTTGCGGTCAGCACCGTGCAAGCAGCACTCGATGCCGCCGTCGCCGGCGCGGGTCTGATGCGGCCGTTGTCGTATCAGTCCGCCCCGTTGGAAGCGGCAGGGCTGCTTCGTCGTGTGTTGACCGCTTACGAACCTCCGCCAATACCGATCCATCTGGCCTATCCCGCGGGTCGTCATCTTCCGCTCAAAACGCGCCTGTTCATCGACCGCGCCAAGGCGGCGCTCGGCGGGAGATTCGAATAGCGGAAAAGCAGGACATCAAAATTGGGCATATCGATTTGTACAAATTGGTATTTGATCTTCGTGGCCTGCCGATGTGAAACCCGTCCGCCGCCAGGGATGTTGCGGAACATCATGATCAACGCGCGATGACGTCGAGGGACGAACGATGAGTCAGAAGAACGAGTTTCACAATCTGGACAATCCGCATGACGGCCTGTTGCGCGAGCTCGCGTCGGGCGTCACCACGCGGATTTTTGCCGGCGAGCAGGCGATGCTGTCGGTGGTGACGCTGGCGCCGCATGCGCAAGGCACGCTGCATCATCATCCCGAGGAGCAATGGGGCGTGTTGCTCGAGGGCTCGGCGGTCCGGGTGCAGGGCGATGAGGAGATTACCGTGAAGAAGGGCGATTTCTGGCGCACGCCGGGCAACGTGCCGCACACCATGCGTGCCGGGCCGGAGGGCGCCCGCGTGCTCGATATCTTCAGTCCGCCGCGGCCGGAATACAAAAAGCCCGGATCGGGCTTCGGTAATCAATAAATCTTCAAAAACGCGCAAACGCGCGATCATCGGGGGAAACCATGCAGAAAATAACACGACGTACCATGCTGGCGGCGTCGGCCGCTTTCACGATCGCGCCGGCGCTGGCGCAGTCTCAAAAGAACCTGACACTGGTGGTGCCGTTTCCTCCGGGAGGTTCCACCGACGCGCTGGCGCGGCTGTTGCAGGCCAATTTGCAAACCAAACTCGGGCGCATCGTGCTGGTGGAAAACAAGTCGGGTGCAGCCGGTTCGCTCGGCGCCGCCCAGGTCGCCAAGAGCCCGCCGGATGGCTCGACGTTTCTCGTCACTTTCGATTCGCACGCGGTGATTCCTTCCATTCTCGAAAAGCCGCAGGTCGATGTCGAACAGGATCTGGTGCCGGTGTTTTTGGTCGGCACTGCGCCTTACGTGATCGCGGCGAATGCCAGCCGACCGTACAAGACTTTCGCCGATATCGTCGCGGCTTCGAAAAAGGAACCCGGCTCGATCAAATATGCGTCGGTCGGCATCGGTACGCTCGGCCATCTCGCGATGACGATGCTGGCCAAGCAGGCCGGCGTGGAAATCACCCATGTGCCTTATCGCGGCGGCGGGCCCGCCATGAACGACGTGCTCGGCGGCCATGTCGATCTGATCGCGGGATCGGCGGCGCTGGTCACGGCACAATTGGGAACCAACATGCTGCGTCCCATCCTGCAATTGGGCCGCGAACGGATGGCCTCGCTGCCGGACACGCAGACCGGGATCGAAGCCGGTTTTCCCGATTCCGAGACGCTGGCCTGGTGGGGCATTTTCGCGCCCAAGGGCATGGCGCCCGAACTCATCGCGGACATGGCGAAATCGGTCCGCGAGATCCTCAGCGAGCCCGCGATCGCAGCGCAGCTGCGCGATACCCAGCAGATGACGCTGCTGCTCGCGGATGCCAAGGATTTCGGCACGTTCTTCGCCAAGCAGGTCAGCGTCTGGGGCCAGGTCGTGCGCGAGAACAATATCAGGGCGTAGGACGCATTCCGAGGGGGCTGGCGATCACGCGCCCGCTTTGATATGAAGCAGCCAAGCCCTTAGCGCCTCGCGCGCGGGGCTTCGGTCCCGTAGCTCAGCCGGATAGAGCGACGGTTTCCTAAACCGTAGGTCGCATGTTCGAGTCATGCCGGGATCGCCAACACTCATCGAAGATTTAACCCGGCCGAAGCAGGTTCATCTTCCCCGCGGGCGGTCCGTTGCGGCGCGTGTGGGATATTCAGTCTTTCCATGACCAAAGTGACACCCGAGGGCAGCGATCCAGCGGCGGCCGCGGTCCCGCGATCCGTCGATCGCTGGCAGGGCTCGATTGCATTGGCCGGGTTCATTCTGGTGGCGACCGCACAGGCGTCGAACCAGGTCCTGGCGCGCGGGCTGGCCGATTCCGTGGGGCCTTTCGCGCTGGCGTTTTTTCGCTGGAGCATCATCGCGGCAGGGCTGGCGCCGCTTGCGCTTGCCGAGATCCGCCAGGGGCGGATTCCGCTGGCAGGCAATCTCTGGCCGATCCTGGGCGCAGGCTTCCTCGGCATGTTCCTCTGCGGCGGCCCGGTCTATGTCGCGGGCGGCTCGACCACGGCGATCCATATTGCACTGATTTTCGCGCTATCGCCGATCACCGTGCTGCTGATTTCGGCGGTGCTCGGCATCGAGCATATCGGCCGGCTGCAATGGCTGGGCACGGGCCTGGCGCTCGCCGGTGCGCTGGTCATTATCCTGGGCGGCCATTCGCAGGCGTCGACGGAACTGAGCGTGGCCTATGGCGATCTGCTTGCCACGCTCGCGATGCTTGGCTGGTCCGGTTACACGTTGCTGCAATCGCGCGTCACACCCGCCGCATCGCTGCTGGCGCGCATCAGCCTGTTCGCCGCGGCCGGCGCATTGTTCTCGCTGCCATTGGCGATCCGGGAGATGTGGCTTACGCCCGAGCAGGTGTTCTCGACCAAGGCGCTCGCAGCGTCCGTCTTTGCCGGACTGGTCCCCGGTCTCATCGCCTATGCGGGCTTTGCCTGGCTTGGCGCCAAATTCGGCTCGGTACGAACGTCGCTCGTGCTCTATGTCGGACCGGTCGCGAGCGCGTTGTTGTCGTTCGCCATCCTCGGCGAGCCACCGACCATCATCCATTTTTTCGGCGGCCTGCTGATCCTCGGCGGCGTCTGGGCGAGCCTGCGCGGCAAGGGCGCGGCCTGAGCGCACTCGCTCGATTAGGATCGCCTGAGCCCCCAAGCTCGGTCGGGGCTGAAAGGGCCGCTT
The DNA here is from genome assembly GCA_963802535.1 of uncultured Alphaproteobacteria bacterium. GTDB lineage: Bacteria > Pseudomonadota > Alphaproteobacteria > Rhizobiales > Xanthobacteraceae > Bradyrhizobium. Next base: position 866,753 of record CAWDJI010000011.1, read on the forward strand.
TACGACCGGGTTCCCCGCGGCTCCGGCGGCATACTTAAAACTTCGCTAACAGGTCTCCTGTAGTTTGAGGCGGTAAATTTCCGCCTCACGCCCAGGATTTGACCCGATGTTCTTTTCCCGCATCAGCTTCAAGCTTGCCGTCATGATCGGTATCAGCCTCGCCGGCATGGTCGTGATGGCGCCGATCGCGCTCTACACCATGCGCGCGCAGATGATGACGGACCGTCAGGCCAAGACCCAGCAGATGATCGATGTCGGCTACGGCATCCTGACCCATTACCAGAAGCTGGAAGCCGACGCGAAGCTGCCGCGCGCCGACGCCCAGAAGGCCGCGATCGCCGAGACTCAAGAGCCTGCGCTACGACAAGGTCGAGTATTTCTGGATCAACGACATGTCGCCGAAGATGATCATGCATCCGATCAAGCCCGAGCTTGACGGCAAGGAACTCGGCGAAATGAAGGATCCGAGCGGCAACCGGCTGTTCTCAGGGTTTTGTCGACGTCGTGAAGGCGCAAGGCGCCGGCTTCTACAGCTATCTCTGGCCGAAGCCCGGCTTCGAGCAGCCGGTATCGAAGATCTCCTACGTCAAGGGCTTTGCGCCGTGGGGCTGGATCATCGGCACCGGCATCTATCTCGACGACGTCGATGCGGTGTTCAAGCAGACCGCGCAGATGTTCGCGCTGGTCTGTCTCGCCGTGTTCGCGCTTGTCCTGATCAGCGCGTTCTTCATCGGCCGCAGCGTGACGCGCCCGCTCACGAACATCACCAATTTGACCAATCGCCTCGCGTCCGGCGACACCGATTTCGAGGTTCCCTATACCGCGCGCAAGGACGAGGTCGGCGGCCTCGCGAAATCGCTCGCCGTGTTCAAGGAAAATGCGGGCGCCGTGGCGAAGATGCATGCCGAGCAGGCCGAGTTGAAGACGCAGGCCGATGCGGAAAAGCGCCGGTCGATGATGGATCTGGCCGGCAAGTTCGAGGCCAGCATCCAGGCCGTCGTGAGTGAAGTGATCCGCGACGCCGGCGAAATGCAGGAAACCGCGCAAGGCATGTCCCGCACCGCGAGCCAGGCCAGCGATCGTTCCAGGGCGGTGGCGACGGCGAGCCAGGAAGCTTCGGCTAACGTTCAGACGGTGGCCTCCGCCGCCGAACAGCTCTCGGCCTCGATCTCTGAAATCACCCAGCGCGTCGGCCAGGCGGCCCAGATCGCCGACAAGGCGGCCAGCGACGGGCAGCGCACGAACGAGACCGTGCAGGGCCTGGCGGTTGCCGCTCACAAGATCGGCGAAGTGATCGGCCTGATCAATGACATCGCCTCACAGACCAATCTGCTGGCGCTCAATGCCACGATCGAAGCGGCGCGTGCCGGCGAAGCCGGCAAGGGCTTTGCCGTGGTTGCCTCCGAGGTCAAGTCGCTGGCGAGCCAGACGGCGAAAGCCACCGAGGAAATCAGCGCGCAGATCAACGCCATTCAGGCCGAGACCCAGCAGGTGGTCGAAAACATCCAGAGCATCCGCTCGACCATCATGGAAGTGAACGAGATCTCGTCCTCGATTGCTGTCGCTGTCGAACAGCAGGGCGCTGCTACCCAGGAAATCGCCTCCAGCGTCCAGAAGGCCGCCTCCGGCACCAACCAGGTCTCGCAGAACATCAGCGATGTCACCGCGGCGGCAACCGACACCGGCCAGAAGGCTACCCTGGTGCTGGAGTCCAGCGACCGGCTCGGCCGCAAGCTGCAATCGCTGCAAGGCGAGGTGTCGCGCTTCCTCGAAGGCGTGCGGGCGGCCTAAGGTCGCATCGCGCTTGTAGCCCGGATGAAGCGCAGCGTAATCCGGGATCGCGCCCACGATACGACTTTGAGTTCGGAAAGAGGGCACCCGGATTTCGCTAGCGCTCCATCCGGGCTACGTCTGCCTCATACGAACAAAAAGTCGTTCGCGTGCAGGTTGGCCATCGCGACGTCGTGCAGCGTGATGCTGTTGTTGGCGTCGTAGGTGATGACGACGTCGTTGCCGACCTGCTGCATGTGCTGCTGCACGGCGGCGAAGTCTCCGAAGATCGCGTGATCGATCTGCAGGTGATCCTGGCCGGCCGCGAAATCTCCGATGGTATCGTGGCCAAAATCCACCGCTCCGCCGGACTTGGCAAAAACGAACGTGTCATTGCCTGTTCCGCCGAACAGCGTGTCGTTGCCGCCATTGCCGTTCAGCACGTTGTTGCTGTAATCGCCGATGATCGTGTCGGCGTAGTTGGTGCCGTTGACGTTCTCGACGCCGACGATCGTACCGTGGGGGCCCCATCCGTGATAGAACGGGCCATTGTATTCGACGATCTGGTAGGCGAGATTTACGTACACACCGCCGGGGTGGTAGCCGTAGTACGAGGACTGCGTGCGGCCGGAGAAATCGACCGTATCGGTATCGGCGCCGCCGTTGAAGCTCGCGATGCTGTTGTCGCTGTAGAGCGTGTCGTTGCCGTCGCCGCCCTTGAGCAGGTCGACGCCGCCACCGCCATGAATGACGTCGTTGCCTTCGCCGCCGTCGATCGTATTGTCGTTGCTGTCGCCGGTCAGCGTGTCGTTGAACGTCGAGCCGATGAGGTTTTCGATCTCGAAGATCACGTCGCCCTCGGCGTAGCCGCCATGACCGGTATGCGTCGCGAGGTTGACCTGCACGGCCTTGTCCGAAGCGCCGTAGTGAAGGGTGTCGACCCCGTCACCGCCGCTGATGAAGTCGCTGCCTTGGCCGGCAAAGATCGTGTCATTGCCGTCGCCGGCGACGATGGTGTCGTTGCCGCCCAGGTCGAAGATCGTATCGTCGCCGCCGGTGCCGACGAGAATGTCAGTGAACTTGGTACCAATAATCAGTGCCATCTGGCTCTCCTGTGATTTACCTGCCTTTCTTCCAGCCAGGTGCGGTCAGGTAGTCGCCAGTCCCGGCGCGCCGGTTCGGTGATCGCGCCGGATGTGTGAGAATTGTCACGTTTCGCATCGTGGAGCCTGGATACCGCTCCGTGTCGACGCACGAAAAAATGTCGCGCATGATCAAAATTGAACAGACATTTCCGATCCGGCCGCCGAAAATGCATATCGCGGCTGGCAGGCGCACTGAGGAGGAGATGGACCCCACGAATGCGCCATCTGCTTAGCACTGAGACGATCCAAAGTGCCAACCGGGCGAGCCAGATTGCCGCCAGTGCCTCGTCCGACCTGCGAGGGAGTTCTGCATTCACCGGGCAGGACTCCCTCTGGCCGGATAATAATGCTCTCTGCAACAGGCGCGAGCGCGAACCCTGAGATGCCCGAAAAACCGCACGCATTAGCGATCATCGGAAAAGTGCCGCGATGCACGGGCGCGACTTGCCCTGACATCGCGGGCAAAACCTATTGATTGGTCGGAGTCGTCTTGGCAACCAAGCTTCCGAACGGCTTGTAGGATTGCTTGGCAAGATCGCTGTACAGCGCGCCGATCTTCTGCGACTCGGTGACGAAGGTTTCGTAGGCCGTCTTGGCGAATTCGGTTTGAATTTCGATCGCCTTCTCGAACGACTTCACGCCAGAGAGCTTCTCGACAAAAGACCTCGTGTCTTCAAACGACTTCTTGGTGTAGTCGCCGTAAGCCGTGGCAATGGCCTGAAAGCCGGCAGGGAAGGCGGTGGCCGACGCGAATGATGTGGTCGCGGCGTTGATCTGCTCTTTGACTTCTTCCTGCTGCGGGGAATTCTGATTCGAGTTATTGCGGTTTGAATTCGACATTTTTGATGTCCCTTTGTTTCCTTGACAGCGAACCAATGGCTCGCCTCACCATTGGTTGCGCCAAAACGGCAGTTCCCGCTTGGTCATTGGGCGTTGCTTGTGTGTTCGTATGATGATTCCGGAACTTGAGGCGCGGATGCTCGCCAGATCGTGGCGGCAGCGCCAACTGCCGATTTGTTTTATCGGAACGAGGCCAGGGCCGAGCCGTTGTTGAGACGTTCCCATGAAAGGAAACAACATGACGAACCAAAACCAGCCCGGCCAGCAGAATCAATCGCCGGGTCAGAAACCCGGCCAACAGCAGGGCGGCGGTCGGGCGCCGGGTCAGCAGAGTCAGGCTCCCGCCAAGGATGACAGGAATCCCAAAGTGCCGCACGATCAAACCAGCGACACCGATACTTAACTGACGAAAACGGCCCGCTTCGGCGGGCCGTTTTCTTTATGACGAGCGACGCGGCGGATCATCCGCATCGATGCTTACGCGCCCGCGTCGAGCATCGTCTTGAAATCGGCGCGGGCGCGTTGCGCCTCGTGTTTGGCGGTCTCGGACGCCTCGCCGAGGCCGAAATAGCCGTGAATGAGCCCGGCGCCATGGTGATATCTGGTGGCAACGCCGGCGGCGGAAAGCGCGTCCGCATAGGCCTTGCCTTCGTCGCGCAACGGATCGAACCACGCGGTGGTGACGACCGCCGGCGCCAGCCCGGCGAGATTTTTCGCGCGCAGCGGCGACACGCGCCAGTCGGTGCCGTGTGCGACGTCTTCGAGATAGTGACCGCAAAACCATTCCATCACCGCGCGCGACAGGAAATAGCCTTCGGCGTTTTCCGAGCGCGACGGAAAACGTGCGTTCTCTCTGGCGTCGGCGAAGTTGCCGGCGACGTCGGTGACCGGATAGACCAGCAATTGCGCCGCGAGCTTGATGCCGGCGTCGCGGCAGGCGATCGCGGTCACGGCTGCCAGATTGCCGCCGGCGCTATCGCCGGCCACGCCGATCCGCTGTGCCGTCGCCGCCGAATTCGGCGATGCGCCCGACGACGTCTTTGGTGGCGGCAAAGGCGTCCTCGAACGCACCTGGAAAGCGCACTTCGGGCGGGCGGCGATAGTCGACGGAAACCACCACCGCGCCGGTTTCGATCGCAAGCAGACGCGCCTGCCGGTCATGCGTATCGAGATCGCCGGCGACCCAGCCGCCGCCGTGGAAGAACACCACCGTCGGCGCTTTGCCGCTTCCGTTGCGGTAAACCCGGGCGGCCAGGAAGCCGGCGGCGCCCTTCACCTTGACGTTTTCCGCGCTCGTCACCGCAGGCGGCGGCACCGCGGCGCGGGTGGCGGCGAGCGCACTCAATGCGTCGCGCGCGCTTTGCGGCGTCATCGCCGTGGGATCGCGCAGCGGAAGCAGCGGAATGATCTGGGCGATGATGGGATCAAGCGGCGTGATCATGCGGGGTGCCTCGTGTGAGAGATGCCGAAGCATAGGTCGCGTGCGCAATCGCCGCAATTATGTTTGCCGCTTGGCGGCGAGACATGGCTGCTATGATTTGCAGCGGTCACGGAATATTTTTGGCGGCGCAACATGGGCACGGCGCCGAGTTTCCTAAATTGATAGTGATTCCTTCAAGCCAGATGGAGCACGCGGCCTGATAGAGTCGCCCTTCGTTTACCGTTGATTATCCGTAAGAGGTCAGTGCTGGGAACGGCGGGCCGGGCTGTTGATTGCTCCTTTCGAAAGGAGACGCGCCATGAAGGAACTTGCAGGGATCGATCAGGCGATCGATGAATTGCTGGTGCAGCTCGGCGGCATCGTGCTGCGGCTATCCAGTCCGGAGATAACGAAGCGTCCTGACGAACGGCGCGCGCTGGCGCGTTCGGTCAACCAATATGCGGTGTGCGCGGCGCGCTCCGACAATCCGCGCGTGCAGGAACTCAAGGCCGAACTCAAGGCGACCATCAAGCCGCGCCTGCGGCTGATTGTCAGCAAGTAGCCGACCTGAGGTCGTTGCGACGAAATTCGCCCGGTGTCCGGTTTCGCGGATCAGGATTTTGCGGTCTCGCAAAGCGCTAGTTTGATCAGCTTCTCGCGCCTGGAAGCGAGGACAGGTGAGGTGCTCTGGCAGGCGGCGCGGGCGAATTCCTTTGCCTCGTCCTTGCGGTTTTCATCGTACAGGATCAGCGCCAGATAGCTCTGGAAATAGGACTTGGCGGTTGGAACCAGCATCATGCGCATGATGTCTTCTTCCGCGAGGCCGATCCGCATCTGCTGCTCGGCGCCTGCGAGATCGCCCCACTTGACCAGTGACATCGCCGCAAATTCCCGGGCGCGCGGATCGCGCGGATATTTTTCCAGCAGCGCTGCGGATTTTGCATAGATGGCGGCGGTATCCGTCGGAATTTCCGCCGCCGGGATCAGCAGCCGCTTCAGGCCGAACGAGCGGTAGCCATCGGCGTTGGCGCTGGCCGAGTAGCCGGTGCCAAGCAGACCGAGCACCATGATCGCGGCCGCAACGCGCCGCAGCCCGGGCATGGCGTCGTGCTTCGACCAGATCGCGAGCAGCATGCCGCCGAGGATGACGCCACCGATCGCGCCGCCGAAATGCCCGGCATAGTCGATCTTGCCGGCACTGAACCCGATCGGGATCAGCGAAGGGATCAGCAGGAACAGCGCCTGGCCTTGCTTTCCCCTGCGCGTGGTGACGGCGTCATCATGCCAGGCAAGGACGATCGTCGCCGACAGCACGGCCATCAGCGCGCCGGACGCACCGACGGAAACAATGTTGGGGCCATTGACGGCGAGCGACATCGCACAGCCGGCAAGCCCGCCAAGAATGAAGATCGCGGCAAACCACAAACGCCCGATCATGCCTTCGAGCATCCGGCCGGCGTACCACAACGCAACGCTGTTGAGGGCGACGTGCTTGAGATCGGCATGCAACAGCGGCGCGGAGAACAGCCGGTGCCACTGGCCGCTGACGACGAGCGGGTATTGCAGCCCACCGAAAGCGAGCAATGTCGATACCGCGGGTCTGAACGAACCTTGGTCGGGCGCGACCCCGAACGTCATCTCGGCGAGGAAGACCAGAACGATGGTTGCCATAATCAGGGAGGTGACGACCGGAAAGGTCTTTGCCGCCGCGTCGGTTGGTTCGGCGGGCAATGCCGTGTTCGGTGAGCCGGCGCGAAAGGCTTCGGTCGTGATCATGCTTGTCCCCAAAGGTCTTGGGGACGGTCATTCCGACCCCTCAAGCCTCATGGACGGACGGGTTGGGGTTTTTAATGAAAAAGGTATTTTATTACCTAAAAGGCCGCCGTCGAACGGATCCGGCCTACGGTGCATGGGGTTGTTTTCGTAGTTTTGTGTCTGGGCCCGGCGGCCGGTGTCACACCACCGGCACGCGCCGTGCTGCGATGGCCGCCGGCGAGATGATTTCGATGTCGAGCGGCACGCGCCAGCGCTCGGTCAGCCGTATCAGCGGCGCTTCGTTGCTGGCATCCGCGCCGTCGATGACAAAGCCTTCAAAACCGTTGCTCATGACCTCGTTGCATTTCTGCACATAGACCGGGAAGCCGCCGATATAGGGCATGAAGACGCGCGGGCGTCCCGGAATGTTGGCGCCGACATACCAGGAGCTGCAGGTCGAACGCAGCGAGATTTTTGACACTTCATTGACGTGCTCGACCCATTCATCCTCGTAAGTCTGGATCGGCTCGATGGTGGCTGCATCGATGTCGCGCATGTGCGCCATCAAATCCGCCATCCAGTCGACATGCTGCTCGATCGCCTGGATCATGCTCGCCAGCACCGACGGGCTGCCGGGGCCGGTGATGGTGAACAGATTGGGAAAGCCCGTTGTCGCCACGCCGAGATAGGCGCGGGGACCCGCGCGCCATTTCTCCGCCAGCGTCTCGCCGTTGCGACCGGTGATTTTGATCTTGTCGAACGAGCCCGTCATTGCGGCAAAGCCGGTCGCCGAGACGATGGCGTCGAGCGGATATTCGGTGCCGCCGACTTCGATGCCGTGTGCGGTGAAGCGCTCGATCGGCGTCTTGGACACGTCGACCAGTTTGACGTGCGGCAGATTGTAGGTCTCGAAATAACCGGTATCGACGCAGAGCCGCTTGCAGCCGAACACGTTGTCCGGGCATAGCAGCTCGGCGGTCGCGGGATCCTTCACAATGCCGCGGATCTTGTTGCGCGCGAATTCGGCGATGGTGTCGTTGGCTTCCTTTTCGAACAGGAGATCGCCATAGGCGCCGAGGAACGGTAGCCCGCCGCGCTGCCAGGCCTCTTCATATTGCCGCTCGCGCGCTTGCGGCGAGGCCTCCAGCGCGGGCTGCATATTGAACGGAAAATAAAACCCGGTCGGCCGCGCCCGCGCTTTCGCCCGCAGCGCCGGGTAATCGGCCTTGATTGACTGGCGGTATTCCGGCGAAAGCTTCTCATTCCAGGCCGGCACCGAATAGGTCGCGGTGCGCTGGAACACGGTGAGCGCTGCGGCCTGTTGCGCGATGATCGGGATCGACTGGATCGCCGAGGAGCCGGTGCCGATGATGCCGACGCGCAGCCCGGTGAAATCGACGCCCTCATGCGGCCACTCGCCGGTGTGATACACCGGCCCACGAAAGTCTTCGCGGCCTTTGAAGGGCGGATGGTTCGCCGCCGACAGGCAGCCGATCGCCATGATGCAGAATTTGGCAAAAACCTTGTCGCCGCGGTCGGTCTCGATGCGCCAGCCTTTGGCGGCCTCGTCGAACTCTGCTGTGGTGACGCGGGTGTCGAACAGAATGTGCCGGCGGAGGTCAAAGCGGTCGGCGACGTGGTTGGCATAGGCCAGGATTTCCGGCTGCGGTGCGTATTTCTCCGACCAGTCCCATTGCTGGTCGAGTTCCTCCGAGAACGAAAACGAATATTGCATGCTCTCGACGTCGCAGCGCGCGCCGGGATAGCGGTTCCAGTACCAGGTGCCGCCGACGCCACCACCGGCCTCATAGACCCGCGCGCTGAAGCCCAGTCCGCGCAAGCGGTGCAGCATGTACATGCCGGCGAAACCGGAGCCGACGATGACGGCGTCGAATATCTCGCCTTGTTCCGGCGGCCGTTGTTGTTCTTGCTTGCTCGCAGCCATCGAAGCCTTGTCCTGATGAAGCGGGTAGCTCACATCAGCGCAAAGCGCAGGCATCGTCAATCGCGCTCCGACATGGGCGGGTTGCAGCGCGGCCGGACCTGGCCCGGCCCGCGCAGCCTCACGCCTCAGAGCGTCTTGAGGTATTCGATGATCGCCTTGCGCTCGTCGGGTACGAGCGTCCGCTTGCCGATCTTGCCCTTGGTGCCTGCGGGCTTGTCGTTGAACTCGTGCCCGGTGTTGGCATTGCCGCGGATCGTGGTGTCGAACAGGAACCCGTTGGTGAGTTCGTCGGTCTTGTAACCGAGTTTCACCGGATCATATTCGCGGTTGCCGAGATAGAATTGCTTCGGCCTTTCGTCATACGGCGAGAGCAGGTCGTAGACGGTCGGCACCGAAGCGTTGTGCAGGTACGGCGGCGTTGCCCAGACGCCGTTGAGCGGACGGACCTTGTAGGCAAGCTCGCCCAGGATCTTGTTGGGCATGTTGCCGTCAAAGGTGTCGCGCTGCTTCTGGTTCAAGGGCGGATCCTTGCGGTCGTAGATGACATTCACCGTCTTCTCGACCAGATCCTTGAGCGCATCGGCGAATCCGGTCTGGTTGATCCCGAGATTGGCTGGAAGCTCGACCGTCCGCGCCAGCATGTCCGCCGCCTGGGCGGAGTCGGTCCCGACATGGTCGATCGGAATGTTTTCCATGACCATGACCGGCTCACCGATCTGGTTGGTCCGCCACGCCTTCTTGTTGTCGAAATCGAAGAACGCGGCCTTGTTCGTGACCGGTGGCCGGTGGCATTCCTGACAAAACTCCTTGTAGAGTTCGCCGCCCTTCTGGGCCAGATTCCGGTCGATCTTGGGCAGGATGTTTTCCGGCCATTCCGGTGACTTCAAGCCCGAGAAGCCATCCTTCGCGTTCGGCGCTTTGCCTGCGATCATCTGCTCCATCGCGTGCAGGGTGTCGACATCCACGCTCGATTTGTACAATCCCTTCCCAGGCTCGGTCAGGTTGAGCTCCGCCGATACGCCAAGCGATTCGCCGGCATTGCGCACCATCGGCTGCATGATGGAGCCGTTGTACTGAACCCAATCGAACCACGGCGTGTTCCAGATCCGGGGGTAATGCACCGGCGCTGACGAGCCGCGGTAGTTTTCGGGCTTCTTCAGGTCCAGCGAAAACACCTGATTGCCGATCCGGTTCAGCGCATCCAGCCGTCCGTAGCCTTCCTCGATGCTCTGGGACGCCACGGACTTCTCGCGCGCCTGAACTTCCTTCAAGTCCTTCAGGACCATGTCGATCTGGTCCTTGAGCGTCTCGCGGTCTGCGAGCGACGCGTCCTTGCCCAGGATGTTGTCCGCGAACCGGCCGAAGCGGCCGGGCAAATAGCGCGTCAAAAACAGGGCGACGCCGACTCCCTGTTTCAGCTTGAGCAGGTTGGTGAGTGCCGGTCCGCCGTCGATGATGACGGCGGTGTCCTTGTAGGTGAAGCGGCCGGTGTGACAGGCGGCGCAGGTCAGGCCGAGGCCAGTCATGTCCTTCTTGTCGGACGGATTGCGCCAGGGCGCACCGGATGGATCCAGCATCGGGCCGCCATGGGCAAAGCCGATCGGAAGCACATCCTTCTGTTCGGGAACGGGGATGAAGCCGTAGCGATCGAGGTAGATTGGATCCTTGAAGGGGGCGACGGACGTGAAGATCGCCCAGGGAATCGTCGGCTGCTCCAGCTTCATGAACCATTCATAGGGAATGTTCAGCGTTCGCGTGCCCTGGTCGGCGTGATAGAACCAGTTGAGCTGTTCGCGGCTCACATTCTGTTCGAGCCAGACGGTTTTCTTCGGTTGTGGATACTCGGCGACCTTGACGTGGAACGCGTCCCAGATCTGTGCGATGTCGTCCCTGAACGTCGCGTAGACGCCGGCTGCGACCAATGCCGCGATAATAATCTTCGTTCTGCCGCGCATGGTCCGCCCCTTTTCCAGTTGCGCCACATGCGCGCAATATTCGTCTATGATCAAAAGCCTGCCAGGGAATCATTCATCTTTGGCGTGCAGTGAAATATTTTGCTACTTTACAGCAGCGCCGGGTGCCTGTCCATAAATCCGGGTTCGCGCGTTGGGCCATGTTACCCGGGCGGAATTGCGCCATTTCGAACCGCCAGATGTGTTTGCCGAGTCTATTTGTCGTGTCTGATCGTGGGTCCGTTTGCGCGTGCCGCAGCTGAAATGTAGAATCAAGCGATAGCATAGCTTGGGATTGCTGATTTGAAAGCCGCCGCCGCACAACCGCTCCGGATCGAAATCGCGCCTGAGGCGACAATCTCGGCGTTGTTGATCGATCCGCCGCAGGCGCGCGCGTGTTACGTGTTGGCCCATGGTGCCGGAGCCGGCATGGCGCACGCGTCGATGGAGACGATTGCGACCGGGCTCGCCGATCGTGGCATTGCGACGCTGCGTTATCAGTTTCCCTACATGGAAAAAGGCAGCAAGCGGCCGGATTCGCCCGCGGTAGCCCACGCCGCGGTGCGGGCGGCGGTCGTGGAAGCCGCGCGATGCTGCCCAAAACTGCCATTGATCGCGGGCGGCAAATCGTTCGGCGGCCGCATGACGTCGCAGGCGCAGGCGATCGAGGCCTTGCCTGACGTGCGCGGGCTCGCCTTCCTCGGCTTTCCCCTGCATCCGGCCGGCAAGCCCGCCAGCGAGCGCGCCAAGCACCTCGGCAAAATCCGCATTCCCATGCTGTTCCTGCAGGGCACGCGCGATGCGCTGGCCGAACTCGATCTGCTCGAACCCATGGTCAAGAATCTGGGCAAGTCGGCGAGGCTGCATCTGGTCAAGGAGGCCGATCATTCCTTCCACGTGCTGGTCCGCTCGGGCCGCAACGACCGCGAGGTGATGGCCGAGGTGCTGGATGCGTTTGCGGCATGGACCGATAAGATATTGGCCGGATAGCGGTGGCAGACGAAGCTTGCGGATGCTAATTGAGACCGATGACAAAAATCCTGATCGTCAATCCGAACACCACAGCGTCAATGACCAAAATCATCGGCGAGGCCGCGCGCGCCGTCGCCGCAGTAGGGACCGAAATCACTGACGTGACGTCGTCGATGGGGCCGGTCTCGATCGAAGGATTTTATGACGAAGCCTTTGCCGTTCCCGGCCTGATCCAGGCTTTTCTCAGCGGGCCAGATGCCGACGCCGGCATTATCGCCTGTTTCGACGACACCGGCCTCGATGCCGCGCGGTCGGCAGCACCGTTTCCGGTTGTCGGGATTTGCGAAGCCGCGCTGGTAACGGCAGGGCAATTGGCAAAACGCATCGCCGTCATCACCACGCTGCCGCGTTCGATCGTGCCGTTGGAAGAGTTGGTGCGCCGCTATGGCTTTGCCGAGCGCGCGTCAGTCAGCGCGTGCAATGTCGCGGTGCTCGATCTGGAAAAGTCGGGCTCCGGCGCCGAAGCCAAACTCGATGCCGAGATTGTGCGGGCGCTGGAGAAGGGTGCCGACGCCATCGTGCTCGGCTGCGCCGGGATGGCGGATCTCGCCGCAAAACTGTCGCAGAAATTCGGCGTTCCCGTCGTCGATGGCGTCGCCGCCGCGGTGAAACAGGCCGAGGCGCTGGCCGGCCTAAAACTCACGACATCGCGGCGCGGCGCCTATGCGTTGCCCGGCGCCAAGGATTACACGGGGTTGCTGGCGCCGTTTGCACCGAAAAACTCAGGCTGATTGCGGCGCGCCGTAGATCTTGTCGCGCAGCCGCCGCATCCCCGTCAGCCAGCGGTCCCGGCTGGAAGCCTTGCGCTGCATGTATTCGCCAACCTGCGGGTGCGACAAAATCAAAAAGCGTTCGGCTTCCATCGCCTCGATCACCATGCGGGCGACTTCCGGCGGCTGCAGCACGCCGTCGACCCGCGCTGCACTGGGCCCCGGCGTCGTCATTCCCGTTTGCACCGATTGCGGACACAGCACGGAAACGCGGATGCCGCGATCGCCATATTGAATGGCGAGATGCTCGGCGAGTGCCACTGCGGCGTTTTTCGTGACCCCATAGGGCATCGAATTCAGCGACGCCAACAAGCCCGCGGCCGATGCGGTGTTGAGCAGATAGCCCGAGCCGCGCGCGAGCATGCCGGGCACCAGCACGCGCGCCGCGAACACGTGGCTCATGACATGGACCCGCCAGCTGACGTCCCAATCCGCATCGGATGCGCTCTCCTGTCCCTTGCGCGAGAGGCCGGCGTTGGAAAAGAACACATCCACCGGGCCATATTTATCCTCAGCCGCCGCGATCAGCGCCTTGATATCCTCTTCGATGCCGACGTCGCCGGTGACAGCCAATCCGTCGATGTCGCCGGCGACCGCCGCCAGCCGGTCGCGCGAGGTCTTCAGGTCGGCGACGACAACGCCGCGCGCGCCAGCCTCGGCATAGGCCCGCGCAACCGCCGCACCGATCCCGCTCGCAGCGCCGGTGACGACGCAGACTTTGCCTTTGACGTGCATGTTTCGGTTTCCATTGTTAGCGGTCTATTACGATTGAAGCATTCGTTCGATTTCGCGGCAACGGCAGTGAGTTCCTTCTCTCCTTGTGGGAGAAGGTGGCGCGCAAAGCGCGCCGGATGAGGGGTCTCTATCCACAGCGCGATCTTTCTCCGTGGATAGAACCCCTCACCCGTCTTCGCTTCGCGAAGCCACCCTCTCCCACAAGGGGAGAGGGGGCACCAACGTTCCCGGTTGGCATTCAACCCTGATACAATCCCTTTTCCCGCGCCTGGCGCACCGCAAGCGCCGCCATCATGTCGAGCATCGGCGTCGCAAGCCCGGCGGTGCGCGCAAAGGCGGCGGGCGCGCGAACCAGCACGTCGATCTCCATGGCGCGGCCGAGTTCGTAATCTTGCAGGATCGATGGCTTGTGGTCGGGTGCCGGTCCCGTACGGGTGACGCGCTTAACGCTTGAATAACAGCTTTGCGCGATACCGTTGGCTTCCTCCAGCAGGCGCGGGATGATATCGGCCAGCGCCGAATCGTCCCTCACGGCGCGCGCGGTCAGGCCGGTGAGCAAACACAGCACCGACATCGACATGTTGGTCAGGAGCTTTGACCAGATCGTCTCCCGGATTTCGGCGACGTCAGCCGATTCAATCGAAGCTCCATTGAGCGCCGCCCGCAACTGCGCGATCCGCTCGCTCTGGCGGTCGTCGCATTCGCCGACCAGCAGCCGGTTGCGGTCGGGGGACAAATTCGTGACCACGCCGGGCGCGACAACTTCGTTGGACGAAAAGACCACGCCGCCGATGATGCGCTCTCTCGGGACCGCCGCGCGCAGTTTGCCGCCAGGGTCGAGAAAGCCGAGGTCGGGCGTCGGCGGGTGGTTGGCGGCAAGGCCAATATCGTACCACCAGGGAATTCCGTTCTGCGCAAAGACCACGGCCGTATCGTCGCGCAACAATGGCTTGAGGCCCGCAGCGAGGGCGCTGACCCCGGTCGCCTTCAATGTCGAGATGACGATATCCTGCGGGCCGAGTGCTGCCGGGTCGTCGGAAGCCCTGACCTTGGCTTTGAATTCGCCGCCGCCGACCCGCAAGGTCAGGCCGTTGTTCCTGACGGCGTCGAGATGCGGCCCGCGCATCACGCAGGAGACCTCATGCCCGGCCTGTGCCAGCCGCACCGCAAAGTGGCTGCCGACGGCGCCCGCACCGAAAACACATATCCGCATTGAGTTGATGTCCTGCTTAAGGGATCGACGCGCGGCCAGTTTCCACAAGCTTGCGCCACAGCGCAACCCGCGGAAGCGATTTGCATCGCTGGCATGGCGGAAAGGGATGGATCAATCGTGATGGTCCTCGGCATATTGCCAGGCAACACAATGACGAAAAGGGATCGCCGATGTCTGCCAATCCGGTTTTATGGGACCTCGATCAACGCGGCGTCGCCACGGTCACGCTGAACCGCCCCGAGGTGAACAACGCCTATGATGCCGGCCTCATCAATGGCGTGCTCGCGGCGATGGATGATCTCGGCAAGAAGCCGCATTTGCGCCTCGTCGTGCTGAAGGGCAATGGCAGGCATTTTCAGGCCGGCGCCGACCTGAAATGGATCAACGGCGTGCGGCCGAAATCGCCCGAAGAGAACGAGGCGGTGTCGCGCGGCGACTTATCAGGCGGTGCAGCGGCTCAACACGCTGCCGATCCCGACGGTGGCGCTGGTGCAGGGCGGCTGTTTTGGCGGCGGCACCGGGGTGATTTCGGCCTGCGACGTGGTGATCGCCGCCGACAATGCGTTGTTCTCGATCACGGAAGTGCGGTGGGGTCTGACGGCCGCGATCATCATCCCGCAGCTCTGCGATGCCATCGGCGTCCGCCAGGTGCGCCGCTATGCGCTGACCGGCGAACGCTTTGGCGCCGAGGATGCGCGCCGCATCGGGCTGGTACACGAAGTGGTGCCGCTGGCGGAACTGGAAAGCGCCGGCGCCAAAATGGTCGAGCAATTGCTGGCCAACGGGCCCGAGGCGCTGGCCGAAACCAAGGCATTGGCGATGGAAAGTTCGTTTGGCGGCATGGCCGTCGACGACGAAAATTATGCGCGGCTGGTGCAGATGCATTCAGACCGGCGCCAGACGTCGGAGGCTTCCGAAGGTCTGGCCTCGTTCGCCGAAAAGCGCGCGGCAAATTGGGGCGCGGCAAAGGGATAAAGACTGCTCAGCAGCCCCGGCAGATGCTGTGCAGGCTCCGGTAGACCTCGGCATCTTCCCGCCGCATCTGTTCCAGTGTTTCGAACATCCGCGTGTCGGCATCGGAGACCGGCGCAGGCTTGCGTTTCGCCGCCAGCGCCGCTTCCTGACGCGCGTAGCAGGCCTCGCGCTCGGCCTTTCCCTGGATGAACCGGCATTGCTCCATTTCCGCCAAAGCGGCGAAAGTGCCGAGCAGGAGGGCGAGCACGGAGGGCACGAGCAGTTTCAAGATGGGTAGGTCCTTATACCTTTCGCTGGAGCACGCGCGATCATAGCACCGGTGATAGCGCGTGCTTCAACTGTCTCAGCAGCGCCTGGATCGCCGCTGCGTTGACGCGGCGCTCGGGAATGGTCGCTTTGACCCACAGGTCGGGGATCGGGAATTCCGGAAGCACCACCTGCAGCGCGCCGTCGCGCAATCCATCGGCCGCGAGATAGTGTGAGATGAAGGCAATGCCGTTGCCCGCAATGGCGCTCTTGACGAGAACGTGGCCCTCGTTCGAACTCAACAGCGGTCGAACCTGCACGGTGATGCGGCCACGCGGCCCGTCGAACATCCACTCCGGCCCGGTGGGCAGAAAACTCAGGCAGCGATGATCGACCAGGTCGCGCGGGTGCCGGGGCATGCCGTGTGTCTTGAGATAGCCGGGCGACGCGCACAGCAGGCGTTTGAGTTGGCACAAGGGCTCGTCAACGACGCCGCCGAAGGAATGCGGGAATGCGCCGATGGCGATGTCGAATCCTTCCGTTACCGGATCGACCGGTCGGTCGATCAGCACGATTTCTAATTTCAGCCGCGGGTTCTGCGTTTGAAATGCGCTGAAGACATCAGCCAGTCGGGCGATGGTCAGCGAGGTCGGCGCCTTGATGCGAAGGTGATCGATGAGATCACCACCCTTCTCGCCCATGCGTGACAGAAGGTCGCCGACGTCAGCCACGACGCCGCGCGCACGATGGACATATTGCTGCCCGGCCTCGGTCAGCCGCAACTGACGGGTCGACCGATGAAACAGCGTGGTGCCAATCTGGGCTTCGAGCTGGGTGACGCGTTTGGCCACCACGGAAGTCGAGACGTTGAGTTTCCGGGCAGCAGCCGAGAAGCCCGCGGCATCGGCTGTCGCGAGGAAGGCCTGAAGGTTGACGAGCGTATCCATCCGCTTTTCGCGATTCGAGAAAGCTGTTCGTGCTTTTTGCTGGATTGTAGTCTGCTTCGCGTTAATTGATAGTGCCGCCCAACAAGATTCAAAGGGATGGGAGCGCCGCCCGTGCGGACTAATTCGATCGAAGAACCGGCACGCCAGGTGCCGATCTATGGCGAGTACGACGTTGCCGTGCTCGGCGGCGGGCCTGCCGGAATTGCCGCCGCGGTCGCTGCGGCCCGGACAGGGCGGCGCACGCTGCTGATCGAGCGCTATGGCTTTCTCGGCGGCATGGGCACGGCTGCCGGCGTCACCAATTTCTGCGGGCTGCACGCCAACGTCCATGGCGAGATGCACCGGGTGGTGCAGGGCATCGCAACCGAACTGCTGGATCGGATCGACCGGCTCGATGGGCTGAACAAGCCGCATCTCATTCTCGGAAAAATCTTCGCGCAGGCCTATGACACCGCGGCCTACAAGATCGCGGCCGACGATCTGCTTACTGCCCACAAGGTCGACATTCTCTTTCACGCGCTCGGCGCCGGCGTGGTGATGCATGACGACAAGCGCATCAACGCGCTGATGGTCGAAACCAAGGCGGGCCGGCAGGCGGTGCGCGCCGGCATCTTCATCGATTGCTCCGGCGACGGCGATCTGGCGGCCTGGGCCGGCGCGCCGTTCGAGGTCGGCGACGATCATGGCCACATGCTCTATCCATCGATGATGTTTCGTCTCAACGGCATCGATCCCGAAAGGGCCGGCGACGCCTGGCGAACGATACCGGCCCTGATGGAAAAGGCCGAAGCCGCCGGCACCCACAAATTTCCGCGCAAGGCCGCGATCGTGCGGCCGCAGCGCTCGCAGATCGAGTGGCGGGTGAATTTTACGCAGCTCGCGCGCGAGGACGGCACCGCGGTCAGCGGCCTCGATCCGGACGAGATGACGCGGGGCGAAATCGAAGGCCGCCGTCAGGCGGTAAAAGCCTTCGAATTCCTGCGTACCGTGCCGGGGTTCGAAAAATCCTACATCGTCGATTTGCCGCCGCAGCTCGGCATCCGCGAGACCCGCCGCGTGGTCGGCGGCTATATGCTCTCGGGCGAGGACGTGCTCGGCTGCGCCTCGTTCGAGGATTCCATCGGCGTCAATGGCTGGCCGATGGAATCCCATGTCGCCGGCGACGTGATCTTCAAGTTCCCGCCGATCCCGGAATCCCGCGGCTACAACGAATTGCCGTATCGCATGCTGGTGCCGGAGGGAATCGACAATCTGCTGATGGCCGGGCGCTGCGCCTCGATGACCCATGACGGCCAGTCGGCGGCCCGCGTCTCCGGCGCCTGCTTTGTCATGGGCGAGGCGGCCGGCGCCGCTGCGGATCTTGCACTATCGGGCAATACGATTCCGCGCGACATTGCGGTAGAAAAGTTGCAACAAGCATTGCAACAACAGGGCGCCTTTATCGGCCGGGATCAGGCCGTGCCTGAGGGGCTTTAAAGGACTTAAAAGAAGAAGGCGGAGGAAACGGAATGACGGGATTTGCGCGGCTGGCTTTGGCTTTTGTGTTGGCGATGACCGCAAGCGGGATCGCACGGGCCGAGGATGCGCTGAAGGCGAAGATCGGCGTGCTCAGGCTGTCGTCGTCGGCACCGGTGTTCATCGCGCAGGACAAGGGTTATTTCCGCGAGGCCGGCCTCGACATCGAACTGAAATTCTTCGACGCGGCGCAGCCGATCGCGGTGGCGACCACCTCGGGCGACGTCGATTTCGGCATCACCGCGTTCACCGCGGGCCTTTATAATCTGGCCGGCAAGGGCACGCTGAAGGTGATCGGCGGCATGAGCCGAGAAAAGGCCGGCTATCCCCTGATCGGCTATTTCGCCAGCAACAATGCCTATGCCGCCGGCCTGAAGACGCCCAAGGATCTCGCCGGCAAACGCGTCGCGGTGACGCAGGTCGGCTCCAGCTTCCATTATTCGCTGGGCCTGCTCGCCGACAAATACGGTTTTAAGCTCGCGGACGTCAAAGTGCTGCCGCTGCAATCGCTGTCGAATGCTGCCGCGGCCCTGAAGGGCGAGACCGTCGATGCCGCACTGTTGCCGATTTCGACCGCGCGCTCGCTGGTCGATTCCGGTGGCGCCAAATTTTTGGGTTGGGTCGGCGACGAGACACCCTGGCAATTGGGCGCGGTGTTCGTCTCGCCGAAGACGCTGACCAACGCAGCGCTAGTGACGAAGCTGCTGGGCGCGCTGGCCCGCGCCGATCGCGAATATCATGACGTGATCCTCGCTTCCGTGAAGGACGGCAAGGCAGAGATCACCGACAAGACAAAACCGCTGCTCGAGATCATCGGCAAATACACCAACCTGCCGGTCGAGCAGGTGGTCGGCAATTGCGCCTATATCGATCCCGACGGCAAGCTCGACGTCAAGAACGTCGACAACCAGATTGCGTGGCTGCAGGAGCAGGGTTTTGTCGACAAGGGTTTTGCGGCGGATGCGATCATCGCCAAGGAATATGTGAAGGCGGATTGACGCAAGGTATTTGAAGCCGTCATTGCGAGCGTAGCGAAGCAATCCATTCTTCCTTTGCGTGGTGAGATGGATTGCTTCGTCGCTTCGCTCCCTTGCGCAAACGCTTTGCGTTTGTCGCAGGCAATGACGACTGTTAGGAATTTGGACACTCAATGGACCTGATCGCCGACCATATCAGCCACCGCTTCGGCCCGCTCGAGGTGCTCGACAAGGTGTCGTTTACCGTCCGCTCGGGCGAGGTGGTGGCGATCGTCGGTCCGTCCGGCTGCGGCAAGAGCACGCTGTTGTCGATATTGGGCGGCTTGCTGCGGCCGAGCGCGGGCGCTGCCGAACTGCGCGGCGCGCCGCCGGCCAACAGCCTCAACCCGCTGACCTTCGTGTTCCAGGATTTTGCGCTGCTGCCCTGGTGCACGGTGGAAGCGAACGTCGAATTTCCGCTGGTGCATACCGCGCTCAGCGCCGGCGAACGCCGCGCCGTGATCGATGACGCGCTGCGCCGTACGGGCCTTGTGGATTTTCGCGGCGCCTACCCCAAACAATTGTCCGGCGGCATGCGCCAGCGCGTCGGCATTGCCCGCGCGCTGGCGGTGCGACCGGCGATCCTGCTGATGGACGAGCCGCTGTCGGCGCTGGATTCGCAGACCCGCGAATTGCTGATGGAAGATTTTATCGGCTTGCTCGCCGATGGTTCGATGGGCGCGGTCTATGTCACGCATAATCTGGAAGAAGCGGTTCGATTGGCCGACCGCATCGTGGTGCTGTCGCGCCGGCCCGGCCGCGTCCGTGAGGTCGTGACCATCCCGATGACGCGCGCCGAGCGTGGTGACATCAACGCGCGTGGCCAATTGCTGGCGCTTCAGAATGAATTGTGGTCGCTGATCCGCGAGGAGGCGATCGATGCCGAGCGCGAGGTTCAGCATGCTTGATCGCGCGGCACCGCAGGAAACCCAGGCCAACGAGCCAAAGCCGCGGCCGGTGGCTTTTCGCGGCGCGGGCTTTACGCCGAGCGCGGGTCGATCTTCCGGCTGGATCGCGCTGGCGCTGGTGATTGCATTCTGGCAACTCGCCGGCAGCGCCGGTTGGGTCAATCCGCTGTTCCTGCCGGCACCGGCGGCGATTGTGCTGGCGATCTACAAGCTCGCGGTATCGGGCGCGCTCTGGCAGCATTTGTCGTGGTCGGTGATGCGGATCGGCTCGGGCTGGATTTTGGGCACCGCCGCCGGCGTCATCGTCGGCTTCGGAATCGGGCTTTCGACGCTGGCGCGCGGCGTCGGCATCACCTTCATTTCGGCGCTGTTTCCGATTCCGAAGATCGCGCTGTTGCCGCTGTTGATCCTGTGGCTCGGGATCGGCGAGGAGCCGAAGATCGCGACCATCGCGCTCGGTGTGTTCTTCTCCACCGCGATATCGGTCTATAGCGGCGTCGACGCGGTGCCGCGAAATCTGATCCGGATGGCGCAGAGTTTTAACGTGCCGTTCGATCTGATCGTCCGCCGCGTGGTCTGGCCGGGTGCGCTGCCCTCGATCCTCGCCGGTTTTCGCATCACGGCATCCGTTGCGCTGTTGCTGGTGGTGAGTGCGGAAATGATCGGCGCTCAATACGGCATCGGCGCCTTCGTGCTGCAAGCCGGCAATCTGATGCAGACCGATCAGCTCCTGGCCGGCGTCGTCATCCTGTCGCTGTTTGGCCTGGTGGTGGGCAAGCTGATCAATATGCTGGAAGCACGGTTGCTGCACTGGCGGTGACACGAAGCGAAAGCAATTCTTCGTCGTCCCGGCCTTGAGCCGGGACCCATACCGCGTGATCTATCTTTGACGCAATGTAGCCGACGCCTTCCGCAACATTAAGGCCGGTGGCTATGGGTCCCGGCTCAAGGCCGGGACGACGATCGAAGCCGGGACGACACCTGCGTCACTTCACCCCCGGCGTGTTCTCGCCGATGCTGGCCTTGGTCGCCAGTGCGCATTCGCCCAGAATGGTGAGAAAGCGCTGCACCGCATCCTGGCCGACCACGTATGGATTGGGCTCGCCGGCCTTGCGCGCCTTCAGCGCCTCCATCTTCCGGATCGAATCGTCAAAACTGACATGGTTGGACAGGAAGATGTCTGCCTTCTCGTTTTTCATGATCTCGCGGTATTTGACCGTGGTGTCGGAATAGAGTTGCAGCCGGTCGGGCAGCGGCCCGAAATTATAGGCGGTGCCGCCCCAGGCGACGGCGCGGTGCGCTTCGCCCTTGTCGTGTACCGTGAATACTGTGGCGAGCGTGCCGAGCGTATGGCCAGGAATGACGTAAAGTTTGATCGTGGTCCCGCCGAGCGTAATGGTGTCGCCGTCCTTGACCGCCATGTCCCGCTTCGGCGGCTTGGAGAATAGCGGATTGAGCTTGGTGCCGAACAGCGGATCCTTCTGCGCCTCGTCGAGCACGGTCCAGTCGATCTCGCTCATCACAACGCGCGGATTGAATTTTTCCTTCAGATAAGCCGCGCCGCCATAATGATCGCCATGGGCATGGCTGACCACGACATATTTGATGTCGGCCGGATTGAGGCCGAGCTTGCGCAGGCCGCCCTCGATATAGTCCTCGCCCTCTTTGGCATTATCCATGGAGTCGACGATGATGATGCCTTCTGACGTCTTGATCGCCCAGGCCGTGCTCCATTTCGAACCGAGAAAATATAGCTCGTCCATCACCTGCATCGGTTCCAGCGGTGGCTCGCTCACCGCCGCCTTGTAATTGTCCATGAAACTCGGGCCCGGCGTCGGCGTCGCGGTCTTGCACAGTGCCAGCGGTCCGAGCAGGTCGGATTTGGCCGCGGCGGTGGCGATCGCGGTGTGCTCGGCGACAACAGCGGGATCGGCCTTTTGGGCGAGGGCGGGGGAGAGGCTGAGGGAGACGGCGAGGGTGGCGAGTGCGATCTGGTGCTTCATGTGTCACCTTCCTGTCGTGCCGGACAAGCGAAGCGCGATCCGGGACCCATACTGCGTGATTTATCTGTGAGGCAATGTGGCCGATACCTTCCGCAAAACGAAGGCCGGTGGCTATGGGTCCCGGCGTTCGCCGGGACGACGAGAAATTTAGGTCAGCGCCTCACGCGTTCCCGCGGTCCTCGCGGAACAGATCGAGCTTCTGCTGCACCGGGCGATCGGAGAAGCTGAACAGCACCGAATCGACATCGGCCTCGTGCGTGACCCATTGCCAGCTTGGCACCACGAACAGATCACGCGCGCCCCATTCAAACGTCTGGTCGCCGACCCGGGTGCGGCCCTTGCCTTCGATCGCGGCAAATACCGTGGCGTCGGTGGAGCGATAGCGCGCGGTCTTGAAGCCTTTCGGCAACATCTGGATGAACGTGCCGATCGTCGGCATCGCGAATTCGCCGGTCTCGGGATTGGAGAATTTCAGCTTCAGCCCGTGGCAGGCGTCCCACTCGTTACGCGTTTTTGCCTGTTCCAGCGCTTCGCGGGTGTAGCTGTAGGGGTAGTTGAAGATCGGCGACGTCTTCGACTTGCGCTTCTCATCCACGGGCAAAAGATTATGGCCGTAGCGCGCAAAGCTGTCGCCGGCGGGCCGTGTGATCTTCTGCTGATCCTCGTTCGACCCTTCGGCGAACGACGCATCGAAGAACTGCACCATCGGGATGTCGAGTCCGTCGAGCCAGAACATCGGCTCGGAGGTTTCGTTGGAATGATCATGCCAGGTCATCGACGGCGTGATGACGAAATCGCCGGGCTCCATCAGCGTGCGCTCGCCGTCGACGGCGGTCGCCGCACCCTTGCCTTCGAGCACGAAACGCAGCGCCGACTGGCTGTGGCGATGGGCGGGCGCGACGTCGCCGGGGACCACCATCTGCACGCCGGCAAACAGCGAGGTCGTGATCTTGGATTGGCCGCGCAGGCCCGGATTTTCCAGCACCAGCACCCGTCGCTCGGCTTCCTTGGCGGTGATCAATTTGCCGGCTTCGGTCATGTAGTCGCGGATCTGATCGAACTTCCACAGATGCGGCCGACAGGCGCTGCGCGGTTCCGGCGTGATCAGATCGCCCATCACGTTCCACAGCGCCGAAAGGTTCTCGCCGTCGATCTTCTTGTAGAACGCCTCGCGTTCCGGGGTCTTCTGCACGGCTTCCATGGCTGGCCTCCCGTTATTCTTGTCTCTCTCTCTTGATTGACAGCATACTTACAATATAGATAGCGTCAATGTGGCCAAGGCCGCCAAACGACAAATTTACGGGGAGGTTCCGATGAAGCTGCACGGCTATTTCCGCAGCAGCGCGTCCTACCGGGTCAGGATCGCGCTCAATCTCAAGGGCCTGAGCCACGAACATCTGTCGCACCACCTTCGCAAGGGCGAACAATGCGCGCCGAGCTATCTCGCGATCAACCCGCAAGGCCTGGTCCCGACGCTGGAGGACGATGCCGGCACGGTACTGACCCAGTCGCTCGCCATCATCGAATGGCTCGACGAGACCCATCCTTCACCGCCGTTACTGCCAAAGGATTCGCTCCGCCGCGCCAAGGTCCGCGCGTTCGCACTTGCCATCGCCTGCGATACCCATCCGGTGCAAAATCTGAAGGTACTCGCCCGGCTGCGTCAGCTAGGTCTTCCCGAAGAGACAGTGACGGAGTGGGCGGCCTGGGCCAACCGCGAGGGGCTTTCGGCCTGCGAAACCCTGATTGCAGATGAGCCCGGCCCGTTCTGCTTCGGGTCACAGCCTACCATCGCCGATCTCTGCCTGGTGCCGCAGCTCGCCAATGCGCGGCGCTTCGGCGTCGACGTCTCGGCCTATCCGCGCCTGCTCAAGGCCGAGGCCGCGGCAAGAGAGACAAAAGCATTCGCCGACGCCGCACCGGACAAGCAGCCCGATGCCGAGTAAGCCAGCACCGATCACGATGGACGCCGTCTATGCGGCGCCCGGCTATCTGTTTCGCCGCATGCAGCAGATCGCGGTCGCGCTGTTCGTCGAGGAATGCAAGGCGTTCGACCTGACGCCGGTGCAATATGCGGCGCTGGTCGCAATCCACACCCATCCCGGCATCGACGCGACGCGGCTGTCGGCGGTGATCGCGTTCGACCGCTCGACGCTCGGCAGTGTGATCGAGCGGCTGGAATCGAAGGCCTTCATCGAGCGCAAGCCGGCGCGCGAGGACAAACGGGTAAAACTGCTTTATCTCACTAGGGCAGGTGCTGCCACGCTGCGCGACATCATGCCCTCGGTCGAACAGGCACAGGCGCGGATGCTGCAACCGCTGAAACCCGCCGACCGCAAAACCCTGCTGGCGCTGATGACGCAACTCGTCGATCTCAACAACGAGTCCTCGCGGGTGCCGCTGCGCGCGGAAGATGCGCTGGAGCATTTGGGGAAATCGGGCTGAGGGTTGCTCGGTGTCGTCCCGGCCTTGAGCCGGGACCCATAGCCACCAGCAGGAATTGTGTTTGCGCGCTGGTCGTTGTCTTTCTTTTCCGACAACGCTGGCCGCGGCGTATGGGTCCCGGCGTTCGCCGGGACGACACCTGAGTTACATTTTCAACAACGCCTGCCGGTCTATCTTTCCCGTCCCCGTCTTCGGCAACTCATCAAGAAAACGCACCTCGCGCGGATATTTGTAGGGCAACAGCTTTGCCTTGACGAAATCCTGCAGTTTCTTGGTCGCGCTGTCGGCGTCGAAGCCGCTTTTGTTCATCACCACCACGGCCTTCAACGTCATTCGTCTATCAGGCAGTTCGGCGGCAAACACCGCGCATTCCCGGATATCGGGGTGTTCGGCCAGGCAGAGCTCGACTTCAAGCGGGTAGACCCATTGGCCGGAGATCTTGATCAGATCGTCGGCGCGGCCGCGGAAGAAGTGGAAACCGTCACTGTCTCGGACAAAACGGTCGCCGGTGTAGATCCAGCCGCCCTCGCGGATCGTCTCCGCCGATTTGTCCGGCCGGTTCCAGTAGAGCGGCGTGTTGGAATCGCCGCGCACCCATAAAATGCCTTCCTCGTTGTCGCCGACCTCGCGGCCGTCCTTATCCCTGAGTGCGATTTCATAGCCAGGAACGCGAAGGCCGGCTGCGCCGAGCTTCTTGCTGTCGGGACGGTTCGAAAGGTAGATGTGCAGTGCTTCCGTCGAGCCGAGCCCTTCGACGATCTCGAGGCCGGTCAGCCCCTTCCAGCCATTGAACACTTCGGCCGACAGCACTTCGGCCGCCGACAGCGCCATCCGCAGCGAGGAGAAATCCGCGGCCTGCGCGCCCTCGGCCTTGGTCAGCGAGGTGTAGAGCGTCGGCAATCCGAAGAACACGGACGGCTTGTAGCGCCCGATCGCCTCGAAGATTGTTGCGGGCTTCGGTTGCCCCGGCAACAGCAACGTCGCCGCGCCCACCGAGAACGGGAAGGTGATGGAATTGCCGAACCCGTAGGCAAAGAAAATCTTCGGCACCGAAAAGCAGACGTCGTCGGGCGTTAGCTTGAGCACGTTGCGGGCGAACGCCGCCTCGCTATAGGCCATGTCGTGCTGGAGATGCACGATGCCCTTGGGCCGCCCGGTCGAGCCCGATGAATACATCCAGAACGCCATCTCGTTGCGGTGGGTGTCGACTTCCGGCAACTCGGTGGGAAAGTCGTGCAGCCATGTATCCGCGGCCAGCGCCTTCGGCACAGCGTGCCCAGCGGCCTCGCCATTGACGACGATCAGCGTGTGCAGCGGCGTGTCCTTGCAGGCGACCGCATCGAACCGCGCGGTAAATTCGGCTTCGGCGACTGCGATCGCTGCGCCGGCGTCCGACAGATAGAACTGCAATAGGTCCGGCGGCGTCAGCGTGTTGATCAACAGCGGCACAAAACCCGCCCGCACCGCGCCGAAAAACGCGGCCGGGTAGGCCGGCGTATCGTCGAGGAACATCAGGATGCGGTCGCCGCGCTTCAGCCCCAGCGATTGGAAACCATGGCCCCATTGCGCAGCCTCGGCGCACAATTCGGCATAGCTGCGCGTGCCGGCAGGGCCGATCAGCGCCTGCCGGTCGCCGCGGCCAAGCGCGAGATTCTCGAACAGGATACGGCTGGCATTGTAGCGCTCGGGAATCGTAAACCCGATCTCGCGTGCGCCGAGGTTATCCGGAGGTACCTGATCGGCGATTGGTCATGACCGGCTCCCGCTTTTTGCTGCCTCGTAGCGCGCCATGAACTGCGGCGACATCGCCCGCAACCGCGTATCGTCAATCCGCCCCGACCGGGTGATGTAGCTGTAGCCAAAGTCCATCAGGTCGAGCTTCATGTGTTCGGAAAAATGTTCGTACCAGTCGGCGCTGGTGCGCGCCGCCGTCACCAGTTTTTTCACGATCGGCTTGCGTTCGCTTTGATAGCGGGCGAGTCCGGCGGGAATGTCGGCTTCCGCCTCCAGCGCCTTGGTCAGCGCGATCGCGTCCTCGATCGCGAGCCTGGTGCCCGAGCCGATCGAGAAATGCGCCGAGTGCAGGGCATCGCCGATCAGCACCATGTTGCCGTGCGACCAGTTCTCGTTCCAGATCCAGGGAAAATTGCGCCAGACAGATTTGTTCGACACCAGCCGGTGGCCACCCAGCGTATCCGCAAACGCCTGTTCGCAGATCGCCTGCGACTCCTCGATGGTCTTGTGTTCGAAGCCATAGGCCTGCCAGGTCGCGGCGTCGCATTCGACCAGAAACGTGCTCATCGCGGGCGCGTAGCGGTAATGATGCGCGTTGAATGCGCCCAGTCCGGTCTTCACAAACGTCTGCGACAGCGTGGCAAAGCGTTTTGTGGTGCCGTACCACGCGAATTTGTTGGTGGAATGCGAAACCGAGGCGCCAAAGTCCTTCTCAAAGGTGCGGCGCACCAGCGAGTGCAGCCCGTCGGCGGCGACGATCAGATCGTATCCCTTGAGATCATCGACCGACTGAATCACCGTGTCATATCGTGGGGTCACGCCCGCCGCGCGCACGCGCTGCTGCAAAATGGTCAGCAGTTCGAGCCGGCCGATCGAGGAGAAGCCGACGCCGTCGATCTCGACGCTTTCACCCCGCAGGTTCAGCGTGATATTCTTCCAGCTCTCCATCCGCGGCGTGATGGCGTCGACCGTCTCGGGGTCGTCGGCGCGCAAAAATTCCAGCGCCTGTTCGGAAAACACGACGCCAAAGCCCCAGGTGGCGCCTTCCGGATTCTGTTCGAACAGGTCGATTTCGGCGTCCGGGTGGCGCCGTTTCCAGAGATAGGCGAAGTAGAGCCCGCCGGGGCCTCCGCCGATGACGGCGATACGCACGATGCTCCTCCCAGATCGACAGTATACTTACTAATTGGAGCCACACTAGACCGGGTCACAAAGCCGCGCCACCGAAAAATTGCGGGGGACAAATAGTAACCGCGACGGAACTGCGCTCCCTCTCCCGCGCTTGCGGGGGAGGGCGGGGTGGGGGTGTCTCCGCGAGTCATCGGGTGGAGAGAGCACCCACCCGCCGCGCTCTTCGAGCGCGTCGACCTCTCCCGCAAGCGGGAGAGGTGCACCGAGTTCGCCGTCGGACCGATTCAGGCTAACTTCATCCCGCTCTACCCCCGGCTCGCCGCAGCCCCGGCCGCCAGCATCTGCCGCCGGCGATGGATCGAATCTTCCAGCCGGTGCGCCAGTGAGGCCAGCGCTGCAATGTCCTGCGCATTCTCGCTTTTGATGGCGGTGGCCATCTCGGCATCCAGCGCCTGATCGACTTCGTTCTCGATCCTGGTGAGTTCGGCCTCATCAGGCACTTCCCGTATTCGCCGCGGCAAGGCGAACAGCTGCTTCAACACATTTTCTTCCGGTTCGTGCCGGATGCCGAGGAACCGCCATGCCGCCGCAACGATCGAGGCCAGCGCGCCGAGCGCCATCGGCGTCAGGTAAATCCAGTCGCTGTATTTGTCCATAAAACTTTGCTGGGTGCCGTTGTAATACGCCGCAGCACCCGGATGGACCGGGATGTAGGCATCGGGATCGGTATCGGGCGCAGTCAATCCCGCCAGCAATGGCTGGTCCCGCACCAGATCATTGCGGACGTTGACCAGCGCCTGCGTCAACGCCGTGATCGTGTCCGGATCGAGCTTCTTGTTGGCCACGATATAGGACCCGACTCGCAGCGTGGTCAGGTCGGCATCCGGCACCGGCGGGTTGCCGCGCAGCGTGCCCTGCGGAATGTCGAAGCTTTCATAGGCGCCTTCGACGTCGGCGATGGCGCCGGCCGAATCGACAGCGATCAGCGCGGGGAAGGAATCGCGCTTGCCGCGGAAGTAGCGCCGGACCAGCGACAGGTATTTTTCAGTCAGCGGAACGACCAGCAGGAACGCGGCGGCCTCGTTCGACTGGATCGCGCGCGGCGTATCCTCAGGTTTCAGGCTCTTGAAGTTGACCTTGTCACCGAGGTCATATTCCTTCTTCAGGGCGTCGACGATTTTCTGGTTGATCTCGCCACCGACGACACCAACGGTGTGGCCTTTCATCTTCTCGATGCTCGTCACAGGCGATCCCGGCATCGCCAGGATCATCAGGATCGATTTATTGAGCAGCGCCACGCTTCGCGCCTGCGAGAGGTCGCCGACGTCAGCGCGGACAATCGCGAGGTCAGTCTTTCCTGCGGCAAAGGTCTTTGCGGAATCCAGTACGCTGTCCGTCGGCACGATCTTCAGGCGGACGGCGGCTCGGGTAGCCGCCAGCCGGTCGGCCACGATTCCGGCGATCTTGGCGGCTTCGCCGTCGAACGATCCCACCGCGAGGCTCAGCGTGGTTGGTCCGGTTGAGACGCGCCAGGCAATGAGTCCGGCTCCGAGCACGATGCCGACGATACCCGCCAGCAGCAGCGCCCGGGCCCAGAACGGCAACGCACCAGAAATGTCCTTCATCGGGGAATCATGCCGACCCCGCCATCTCACGCAAGCCCATTTCTTCGGGCCTATTTCTTTTCGGCCGCCTCCAGCACCTTCTTGCAGGCGGGGGCGAGCTTGTCGCTCTCCTTGGCGAGGCAGGCGATGATGCGCCCGCCGCCGGGCACGACGCTTTTGCAATATTTCTCGTAGTCGCCCATGCAGGCGTCGCGCTGGGCGGACGTCAGTTCCTGCGCGAAGGCGGATTGCGAGGCGCAGAGCAGGGCGGCGGCAGTCAGGATGGCGCGTAGCATCATGGGTCCTTTCCGTGTGGTGACCGGTTGAATGTCGTTATCCAGAACATCGCGCAGGCCGCTTCTTGCTTCTTGAAGGCGGACCCGCTGTATTGAAACTCCCGTCCATCGCTGAGAGGAGACCCCATGGGGGAAATCAGAGCCAGATGGCTTGCGTTCTATGCCGATCATGTCGAGCCGGCCTCCAAGGAAATATTTTCGCACGTCGAGAAACTGATCGTCGGGACCTTGATCGTGTCGGCAGGCGCGCACGTCTCGAGCAATGAGCCGGCGATCGTCCTGTTCGGCTATCTGCGCCACGGCCTTGTGGGCCGCGGCGTCGAATTGTTCGGGGTCGCTCTCCTGCTCCTGAATTTCCTCGACGGCCTGTACAAGCTGGCAAAGCTCAACTGGCACGCCGCGTATCAGATCGTGATGGCATTCTGCTATATCGCGCTGTCCGCTCGGCTGGTTCAGCTGATCCTCGCCTTTCGCGGCGAATAGCCGGCGACCCCGGTTGACGGAGATCGCCGGCAATCTCGCGACCTATTGCGCGGCGAACTGGCCCAGCACGTCCTTGCATGCCGGCGACAGCGAGGCGGCGTTGGTGGCAAGGCATTGCACGATGCGGCCACCGCCCGGTGCGACGCCGCCGCAAATCGAGCGGACATCGGCACCGCAGGCCGAGCGCAGCACGAACAATTCTTCACGCGGCCGCATCGGGCGCAGCACGATGACGGTCGGTGCGGCGGGTGCTGCCGTTGCAGGCGCGCCGGCCGGGGCCGCCGCGGCGGTGCTGCCCGCGGCCTTGGGTGCCGCAGCCTTGGGTGCCGCAGCCTTGGGGGTTGCCGGTTTTGGAGCTGCCGTCTCGGTGGCCGGCTTGGCGGTTGCAGCGGGTGCGGCGGCAGCTGGCGCTTCCACGGCGCGCACCGCGCCTTGGCAGCCCGATGACAGGCTCGACATGTTCTTTTGCAGGCATTGCAGCGAGGCTTCGCCGCCCGGCGGGACGCTGGAGCAATGGGCTATGTAATCCGAGCGGCACTGCGACTTGATCGCGTCACGTTGCGCCTGGCTTGGCGCTTGCGAGAAGGCAGGTGCCGCGCCCGCAAGGGCCGCCGCCATCATCAACGCGCCAAGCGTCGCGGCACGTGTCAACGTGTTGATCATTTGACTAAATCCTTTTTGTTGTCGCTGGAGCCGCCGCTGCAACAGAAGTGAAATCATGAACGAGGTCGCGAGTAAATTTCGCGCGGCATCATTTTCGGTTTCGGGTTCCCCTGCAAGTGGATTGTTGCTATTTTTATGGGATGGCGGCGAGAGCTGTTTTCTGGATAGAGAGCCTTTCAAGAACAAAACGATTGAGGCACTGAAATGAAGCCTGCGCTTTCGCCAGCACTCAACAGATTGCACGATGTCGTCGGGCCAAGGGGTGCAGTTGCATCCCGCGCGATCTTCGCCATTGCAGCATTCGGCGTCTTAAGTGCTTGCGAACAAAATAGTTTTGTGCCGCCGCCGCCACCGAAGGTTGAAGTCGCCCAGCCGGCCCAGCGCTCGATCACGCGCTACCTGGAAGCGACCGGCAACACCGCCCCGATCAAAAATGTCGATCTTGTGGCCCGCGTACAGGGCTTCCTGCAATCGATCAATTACCAGGACGGCACCTTCGTGAAGGCAGGCACCACCCTGTTCACGATCGAGCCCGATACCTACAAATTGAAGCTCGAGCAGGCGCAGTCCGCCGAATCCGGTATGCAGGCGTCGATGAAGCAGGCCGAGGCCGATTTCAAGCGGCAGTCGGATCTGGTGCAAAAGCAGGCGGTCTCGCAGTCCACGCTCGATACCTCGACGGCAGCGCGCGAAAACGCTCAGGCCAATCTGCAGCAGGCCCAGGTCAACACCAAGATCGCAGCGGTCAATTACGGTTATACCAACGTCACGGCACCGTTTGATGGCATCGTCAGCGCGCATCTGGCTTCGATCGGCGAACTGGTCGGCGTCTCGTCGCCGACGCAGCTTGCCACCATCGTGGCGCTCGACCCGATCTACGTGAATTTCAACGTCAACGAACAGGACGTGCTGCGGATCCGGGAAGAGGCCCGCCGTCGCGGCATGACCGCTGATGATCTCAAGTCGCTGCCGGTCGAGGTCGGCTTGCAGACCGAGAGCGGCTTTCCGCACAAGGGCAATCTCGATTATGCCTCGCCGACCCTGAACCAATCGACCGGCACGCTGCCGGTGCGCGGCGTGCTGCCGAACCCCGATCGCGTGCTGTTGCCGGGTTATTTCGTCCGCGTCCGCGTTCCCTTTGAACAGCAGAAGGACGCACTGCTCGTCCCCGATGTCGCCTTGGGCAGCGACCAGTCCGGCCGTTATGTGCTGGTCGTCAACGGCGAGAATGTCGTCGAACAGCGCAAGGTCCGGACCGGGCCGCTGGAAGGCGATCTGCGCGTCATCGAGAGCGGATTGAAGCCCGATGACCGCGTGATCACCGCAGGCCTGTTGCGCGCGATTCCCGGCCAGAGGGTCGATCCGCAGGTCAAAAAGATCGAAGCGTCACCGGCACCAGCGAAATAGGACCGGTCATGATTTCGAAATTCTTCATCGAGCGGCCGGTCCTTTCCAACGTCATCGCGATCCTGATGATCCTGATCGGCGGGGTGTGCCTGTTTCGCCTCGCGGTCGCGCAATATCCGGACGTGGTGCCGCCGACGGTGCAGGTGACGACGCGCTATCCCGGCGCCAGCGCCAAGACCGTGATCGATACCGTGGCGCTGCCGATCGAGCAGCAGGTCAACGGCGTCGAGGACATGCTGTACATGCAGTCCTACAGCGGCGCCGACGGCACCTATTCGCTCACCGTGACCTTCAAGATCGGCACCGATCTGAACTTCGCGCAGGTGCTGGTGCAGAACCGCGTCTCCAGCGCGCTGTCGCAGCTGCCGCAATCGGTGCAGAACCAGGGCGTCACGGTTCAGAAGAAATCGACGGCGATCCTGTTGTTCGTGACGCTGACGTCGCCGAATGCGACCTATGACAGCCTGTTCCTGAGCAACTACGCCACCATCAACATCCGCGACGAACTGTCGAGGCTATCGGGCGTCGGCAACGTCACGGTTTTCGGCGCCGGCCAGTATTCGATGCGGGTGTGGCTCGATCCGAACAAGCTGCAGGTCCGCAACCTGATGCCGCAAGACGTGGTGTCCTCGATCCAGCAGCAGAGCCAGCAGGTCACCGCAGGGCAAGTCGGCGCGCCGCCGACGCCGGCGGGGCAGGCGTTCCAGTACACGTTGAACGTCAACGGACGGCTCGACGACAAGAGCCAGTTCGAGGACATCATCGTCAAGACCGGCAGCAATGGCGACGTCACCCGGGTGCGCGACGTCGGCTGGGTCGAGCTCGGCGCGCAGACCTACAGCCAAATGTTCTCGCTCAACAACAAGCCTGCCACCGGCATCGGCGTGTTCCAGTCGCCCGGCGCCAACGCGCTCGAAGTCGAAAAGGCCGTCAAGGACAAGATGGCAGTGCTCGCCAAGGCGTTCCCGCAGGACGTGAAATACGACACCCCGTTCGACACCACCAAATTCGTCTCCGAATCGATCAACGAGGTCTACAAGACGCTGATCGAGGCCGGTCTCCTGGTGCTGGTCGTGATCCTGATCTTCCTGCAGGACTGGCGGGCGATGCTGGTGCCGGCGACCACCGTGCCGGTGACGATCATCGGCGCTTTCGCGGCGATGGCCGCGCTGGGCTTCACCGTCAATATGTCGACGCTGTTTGGAATCGTACTCGCTATCGGCATCGTGGTCGATGACGCCATCGTCGTGGTCGAGGGCGCCGCGCACAATATCGAAAAGGGCATGTCCGGCCATGACGCCGCGATATCGGCGATGGACGCGCTGTTTGCGCCGATCGTCGGCATCACGCTGGTCTTGATCTCGGTGTTCCTGCCGTCGGCTTTCCTGCCGGGGCTGACCGGGCGGATGTATTCGCAATTCGCGCTGGTGATTGCCGCGACCGCGCTCTTGAGCGCCGTCAATGCCGCAACCCTGAAACCGACGCAGTGCGCGCTCTGGCTGCGCCGGCCGGTGCCGCCGGAACAGCGCAACTTCTTTTACCGTGGTTTTAATGCAGTCTATGACCGGGTCGAGCGTGGCTATACGCGATTGATCAGCAGCCTCGTCCGGCACAGCAACATCTCGGTCTTCTTTGCCCTCATCGTCATCGGCATCGCCGGCTATGGCCTGTCGCGGGTGCCGACCGGCTTCATTCCGATCGAGGACCAGGGCTATCTGCTGGTGGCCGTGCAATTACCCGATGGCGCCGCGCTGGACCGCACCCAGAAGGTGCTCGACCGGGTCAGCGATATCGCCGCGAAATATCCGGGCGTCGATCAGGTGATCTCTATCGCGGGTATCTCGGCGCTGGATGGTTCATCGAGCCTCGCCAACGCAGGCGTCGCTTACCTGATTTTGAAAGAGTGGAGCGCGCGCGGGAAGGGTGAGGATCTGCGCTCGCTGTTCGTCGGCCTGAACGAGAAGATGTCTGTTATCGAGGAGGCGCGGATTCTGGTGATCCCGCCGCCGCCCATTCAAGGCATCGGCAATGCCGCCGGCTTTGCCATGCAGGTGCAGCTGCGGGACGGCAATGCCGATTTCGGCAAATTGCAGGCCATCACCGGCGCCATCGTCTCCAACGCACAGACGCAAAGCGCGTTGCAGCGCGTCAGTTCGTCGTTCCGTTCGATGGTGCCGCAGTTCGACGTCGAGGTGGACCGGATCAAGACCCAGACCCTGCATGTCACGACCGACCAGATCTTCCAGACCCTGTCGTCCTACATGGGCTCGACCTACGTCAACCAGTTCAACAAGTTCGGCCGCACCTTCCAGGTCTATGCGCAAGCTGACGCGCAATATCGCCTGACCCCGCGCGATATCGAAAAGATGATGGTGCGCAACAGCAACGGCGACATGATCCCGCTCGGCACGGTGGCGAAGATCACGCCCGCGGTCGGTCCGTCGCTGATCAGCCTCTATAATCTTTATCCGTCGGCGACCATCATCGGCCTGCCGTCCACCGGCTACAGCTCCGGCCAGTCGATGAACCTGATGGAGGAGATCGCCGGCAAGACGCTGCCGCCAGGCGCGGGGTTTGAATGGACAGCGATGTCGTACCAGGAGAAGGTCGTCGGCGGCCAGATCTACTGGGCGTTCGGCCTGGCGCTGCTGCTGGTCTATCTCGTGCTCGCCGGACAATATGAAAGCTGGTACGCGCCGATCTCCGTGATTCTGGCGGTGCCACTATCCTTGCTCGGCCCGATGCTGGTGCTCACCGGCCTGCGCATCGAGAATAATCTCTACACCCAGATCGGCATTATTCTGTTGATCGCATTGTCGGCCAAGAACGCGATCCTGATCGTCGAGGTCGCCCTCGAACTGCATGTCCGCGACCGCAAGCCGCTGCTGGAATCCGCGATCGAGGCGGCGCGGGCAAGGTTCCGGCCGATCCTGATGACGTCGTTCGCCTTCATCCTCGGCGTGGTGCCGCTGGTGCTGGCGACCGGCGCCGGCGCCAACGCCCGCAAATCGATCGGCATCACGGTATTCTCGGGCATGCTGGCTTCGACATGCCTGGCCGTGCTGTTCGTGCCGACGTTCTTCGTGGTGGTGCAGCGGTTCGAGAACTGGCTGGCGGATAGGAAGCAGAAGAAGGCGGGCGCAGCGGTGGTGCCGCAAGCGCCGGGGGCGGCGTAGCAGACTCAATCTCGTCGTCCCTGCGAACGCAGGGACGACGGCTGATGGAGTTCGGGCTACACCTTCACCATCCGCTTGCCGCGGTTCTCGCCGGCGAGCAACCCGATCAGCGCCTTCGGCGTGTTCTCCAGTCCGTTGATGACGTCTTCCTGCACTTTGAGTTTGCCGGAGGCCACCCAGGACTGCAAATCCTTCAACGCCTGGTCGCGCTCGTTCATGTAGTCCATCACGATGAAGCCCTGCATGATCAGCCGCTTCACCACGATCAGGCCGGGCACGCCGCGCGGGCCGGTCGCCGACGGCACGCCGTCATATTGCGAGATCGCGCCGCAGCACGAAATGCGGCCGCGGTTGTTCATCAGCGCGAGGCAGGCTTCCAGAATCTCGCCGCCGACATTGTCGAAATAGACGTCGATGCCCTTCGGCGCGGCCGCGCGCAGCGCCTTGAAGGTGGCGCCGTCCTTGTAGTCGACCGCGGCGTCGAAGCCGAGTTCTGATGTCAGCCAGTGGCACTTGTCCTTGCCGCCGGCAATGCCGACGACGTGGCATCCCTTGATCTTGGCGATTTGCCCGACGATCGAGCCGACCGAGCCGGCGGCGGCCGAGACCACCACGGTCTCACCCTCTTTGGGCTTGCCGACATGAAGCAGGCCGAAATAAGCGGTGAGGCCGGCAATGCCGTAGACCGAGAGCAGATGCGTCATCGGTTCCATCTTGGGCATCTTGGTCATGTGCTTGGCGGGAACGGCCGCGTAATCCTGCCAGCCGGTGTCGCCGAACACGATGTCGCCGGGGCTGAGGCCTGGCGCTTTCGAGGACACGACTTCGGCGATGCCGCCGCCGGCCATCACGGTGTTGGCCTCGACCGCCGCACGGTAGGTGGCGCCGTGCATCCAGGCCCGGTTGGCTGCGTCGAGCGAGATATAACGCGCCCGCACCAGCACCTCGCCGTCCTTCGGCTCCGGGATCGCTCCCTCGACCATCTTGAAGTGCTCGGGTCCGAGTTTTCCGACAGGCTTTTCCACCAGCAGGACCTGGCGATTGACTGATGCGTTCATGGCGTTTCCCCTTGGCGTGATTGTTCTCGATGCAGTTGATCGCTTATCAGGCGATCAATTGCACACATTGTGCGCTGCATTGAACGCTAGTCGCCGCGCGCGCGTTTCACAACCGGAACATTTCGGCAAGAGTGTAAATCGTCGCAAGCTTGTTGCGTCGCCCTTCAAATCTGCCAAACTCTCGGTTGCAGATACTTACGGGGGTAAGAAAATGTCCAACAGGTTTACGCAATTCATCCTGATTGCGATGGCGCTCGGCATCGTGATGGGGACCATCGTTTTCAACTACATGCCCGACAGCCGGGTGGAAATCGCGTCAAGCGTAAACCTGATCGCCATGCTGTTCCTGCGCCTGATCAAGATGATCATTGCGCCGCTGGTATTCGCAACCCTGGTCGGCGGCATCGCCCATATGGGAAGCGGCTCGAAACTCGGCCGCATCTTCGCCAAGACCATGGGCTGGTTCGTATCTGCCTCCTTTGTCTCGCTGCTGCTCGGCCTCGTGATGGTCAATCTGCTGCAGCCCGGCGCCAATTTCCCGGGCACGCTGCCGGACAAGGCGCAATCGACGGGATTGCCGGTATCGGCGTTCTCGATCGAGAAGTTCCTGACACACTTGATCCCGACCTCGATCGCGGACGCGATGGCGCAGAACGAGATCCTGCAGATCGTGGTGTTCGCGGTGTTCTTTGCGGTGGCGCTCGGCGCGATGCCGGAGCGGTCGAAGCCGATCATGGGGCTGATCGATGATCTCGCCCATATCATGCTCAAGGTCACCGGCTACGTGATGCTGTTCGCGCCGATCGCGGTGTGGGCGGCGATCATGGCCACCGTCTCGAAGAACGGCCTCGGGGTGCTGTGGAAGCTGATTCAGTTCATGGGCGGCTTCTATCTGTCGCTGATGATCCTGTGGGGCATCCTGTTCGCGGTGGGCTTCCTGGTTTTCGGGGCCAGATACAGCCATTTGATGCGATTGATCCGCGAGCCGCTTGATGATCGCGTTCTCGACCGCGAGTTCGGAAGCCGCCTATCCCAAGACGCTGGAGGGGCTCAATCGCTTCGGCGCCTCGTCGCGGATTTCGGCTTTCGTGCTGCCGCTCGGTTACTCCTTCAATCTCGACGGCACGATGATGTACTGCACGTTTGCCAGTATCTTCATCGCGCAGACCTACCACATCGAGATGTCGCTCGGGACCCAGCTCGCGATGCTGGCGACCCTGATGATCACCTCGAAGGGCGTCGCGGGCGTGCCGCGCGCCTCGCTGGTGGTGATCGCCTCGACGCTCAGCCAGTTCGGCATTCCCGAGGCGGGCCTGTTGATGATCATGGGTATCGACACGTTCCTCGACATGGGACGCAGCGCCACCAACGTGATCGGCAACTCGCTTGCCACCGCCGTGGTCGCGAAATGGGAGGGCGAGCTGAAGGCCGAGCATGAGCTCGGGCCCGACGACGTGGTTCCAGCGGATGCCGTGCCCGGCGATGCCGTTCCAGCCACGCATTGATGGGAGGGATGCATGCATCAGTTCCCAACCGGCCCGATAAGGGGGCCTACGGCTAGAGCGTTTTCAAGCGAAGTGGATACCGGTTCGCGTGAAGAAAACGCGTCAAAACAAAAGGATGGAGCCCCGTTCCAATTCAATCGGAACGGAAAAGGCTCCATGCCGATCGCTGTTGGCCTGTTGCTGGCAGCATGTCTGCTGGCAACGCCGGCGGCGGCCCAGACCGCTAGCGAGGGGCTCAGCCCCACGCTCGCCAACATCAAGAAGACGCATGTGGTGCGGCTCGGCTATCGCGAGAGCTCGCCGCCATTCTCGTTCCTTGACCACGCCAACAAGCCGATCGGCTACAGCCTCGAACTGTGCGAGGCCATCGTCGACGAAATCGGCGTCGAGGTCGACGACGCCAATCTCAAGATCGAGCACGTCAAGGTCACGTCCGACGACCGCATTCCCGCGGTGACCGGAAACAAGATCGACCTCGAATGCGGATCGACCACGGCCAACGCCGAACGCGCCAAACTGGTGGCGTTCTCGCCGCTGATGTTCGTGGCCGGCACCAAGCTGATGGTGCCGAAGGCGTCGACGATCTCGGCGCCGACGGACCTCAAGGGCAAGACGGTGGTGGTGACAAAAGGCACCACCAACGAACAGGCGATGCACAATGTCGACAAGAAGTTCTCGCTCGGCCTTAACATCGTGGCCTCGCCCGACCACGAGCAATCCTACCAGATGCTGGTGGACGGCAAGGCCGACGCCTTTGCCACCGACGACATCCTGCTCTACGGCCTGATCGCGCGGCACAAGACCCAGGACAAGTTCAAGGTGACCGGCGAATATCTCTCCTACGACCCCTACGGCATCATGTTCCGCAAGGGCGAGCCGCAACTGGCGGCGGTGGTGGAACGCACCTTCCGCAAGCTCGGCTCGAACCGCGACCTGATCCCGCTCTACAACAAATGGTTCGTCGCCCGCCTGCCGACCGGCGAAAAGCTCAATGTTGCGATCTCGCCGCAGCTCGAGGAGGCGTTCAAGGTGCTCGACGATAGTGCGGGGGCGAGCAATTAGGCGCGCGCCGTCATTGCGAGCGCAGCGAAGCAATCCATCTCTCCGCGTAAAGAAAAAATGGATTGCTTCGTCGCTTCGCTCCCTTGCGCAAACGCTTTGCGTTTGTCGCAGGCAATGACGAAGAGAAGGCATCGCTCTAAAAGAACTTCAAATCCTGCGCACGGCCGCCCTGGGCGGCCGTTGCGTATTCGATCGCCAGAAACAGCCCGCCCGCCACATAGAGCTTTCGCTTGCGCGCCGCGGCGAGTTCGCGCGCCAGCCGCACCGCGTCCTCAATCCTGTCGGCGATATGAATATCGGCGGCCGGATTGGCGCGCTTTGCAGCGTCGGCAATGGCTTCCGGCTTCGCGCCCTTGTGATACGCCGCCGTGCAGATGATGGTATCGAACGACGGCGCCAGGCTGCCTACGATCTCGTCCGCCTTCTTGTCGCCGGAGGCGCCGGTGACGAGAATCCATCCCTCCGCGCCGTGGATCGCCTTGAGGCTTGCCAGCGATTGTCGGATGCCGTCGGGGGTGTGGCCGACATCGATCACCGTGAGCGGATCCTGCGCGATGATCTCGAGCCGGCCCGGCCATTGGGTGTCGCGCAGGCCCGATCGTATCGCGGCCTCGACCCGCTCCGGCAGCCTGGCGCGGCTGTGCGCGCTGTAGCCAGAGCAGGAACAAAGCGGCGGCGATCGCGGCATTGTTGAACTGCACCGCGCCGAGCAGGCTCGTTTCCAGCCCGCGGTAGTCGTGGTAGCCGAACCGGAAGTCGAAACGCTGCCGTGAAGCGGTCGCGGATTCCCCGCTGATGCCGATCTCGTCGCGCACGAACAACAGCGCGATGCCGCGATGGCCGTGATAGGCGAGCAAATGCGCACGAAGGTTTTTGCAGTTTTCGCCGAAGACGATCGTGCCGCCGGGCGCGCAGGCGTCGCTCTTGTCGGATACGATCAGTTCGAGCGAATGGCCGAGCAGTTCGACATGCTCGTAGTCGACCGAGGTGACGCAGGTATTGAGCGCGCCGACCAGGCGAACCGGATCGTAACGGCCGCCGATGCCGGCCTCGAACACGATGAACTCGCATCCACTCTCCTGGAAATGAAGACAGGCCAGCGCAAACAGCGCCTCGAAGGCGCCGAAACGCTCGCCGCGCTTAGCTGAAATGGCGGGGATCGCGGCCTCGATCCTTTGCTGCAGCCGAGCGAAATCATCGTCGCCGATCTCGGCCTCGTCGATCCGGATCCGCTCGTTGAAACGCAACAGATGCGGCGAGGTGAAGAGCCCGGTTCGCAAGCCCCAGGCGCGGCCGATCGAGGCGCACATCGCTGCCGTACTGCCCTTGCCGTTGGAGCCGGTCACCACCACCGATCGGCGCTGCAACCAAACGCGGTCGATGCCGAGCGCTTCCAGCAATTCGGCCAGGCGTGCGAGGCAGACACCGTCGCCATATTTCGGCAGGTCAAACACCGAGCAATCCCATTGCGGAAAACGTGTGATGCCAGATTTTCAGGATCAGATCGCCGCGGCCGGATTGCTCCAGCAGCCGGATCGACGGGTTGGAATTGACTTCGATCACCGTCATGGCGCTGGCTTCGCCGCCGACACCGGCGAATAGATCGACCGCGGCGACGCGTAGCCCGAGCGCGCGTGTGGCGGCGCGCGCCAGTTCCACCACCTTCGTGGAGGGGGCTGGCTCCAGCACCATCGTTCCGCCCGGCGCTCAGATTCATCCGCCCGGGAATATCCCGCTTTTCGTCTTTTGCCAGCACCGCATCGAGCGATGGGTCACTATCGTCAGGCGAAACCGGCGACAGGCCGCGGGCGCGAAGGGCGTCGTTATGGACTGCCAGCAGTTCGTCGCAACGTGTGCACGCCATCGCCGCTCACAAAAGGCGGGTGTTTGCGCGCGCAAAACAGCGCGTCATCGTCGAGCAGAAAGATTCGATACTCGGTGCCGTCGACGATCGGCTGGATCAGAACCGCATCGTAATATCGCGCGACGTCGTCCAGATATCGCGTGAGCGCGGCTTCGCCATGAACCGCCTGCGCATAATCACCTCGCGATCCCGTCAGCGGTTTGACGAAAGCCGATGCGCCGAGCTTGCGAAAATGCGCCAGCGCGTCGTCGCGCTCATGTCCCACCGGGCGATGCGCGCGATGACGGTCGTGCAGGAAGAAATATTCGCCGCCGATGACACGCACGCCGGCCGCTTCGAGGATTTTGCTGGTAAAATATTTGTCGGAAGCCAGGGTTGCGCCGGTGGCGTTGTTCTGCGGATACCATGCGCATCGTCCGGCGCCGAAATTCAGCGACTTTTGACGCGAGGTGACGCTAAAGAGCAGCCCCGATCCGCTGTCGAGATCGCGAAATTCAAGCCCGAATTCGGCGCAGGCGAATGCCGCATAGATCGACTGGTCCGGATAGAAGCCCGGCTTTCCCTGTCGAAAATCTTGCAGGCTTCGCATGTGGTCTCTTTTGATGCGTTCCAGATTCCAACGCAGTAATTTATTGCCAGATTGACGACGATTTCAGCAAGTTAATTGCGTCTGCGAACTCTATTAACGATCGCAATCGAACCTTTCGGCAAAATCGACCGACTGCCATTCGAAGTTCTCAATTGTGCGCCATCGCATCTTGACTATCTGTCTTATCGGCGCAAATGAAACGTCAAATCGCCAATGATTTCGGGGGTTTTCGGCACTTCGAGACCCGAAAAACCGGCCAATAACTGAATTGTTCTACTAAAGAGACGTCAGGAAAAACGAAAGACATGAGCGCGTTCTATAGAGAGAAAGTTCTTTCCGTCCGGCATTGGACCGATACGCTTTTCAGCTTCACCGCCACCCGTGATTCCGGCTTCCGTTTCCAGAACGGGCAGTTTGCGATGATCGGCCTTGAGGTCGAGGGCCGGCCGCTGCTGCGCGCCTATTCGATGGCGAGCGCCAATCACGAGGAAGAGCTCGAATTCTTCTCGATCAAGGTTGCCGACGGGCCGCTGACTTCGAAGCTGCAGAAGATCCGCGAAGGCGACACCATCCTGGTCGGCCGCAAGGCGACGGGAACGCTGATTACCGACAATCTCATTCCGGGCAAGCGCCTGATGCTGCTGTCGACCGGCACTGGTCTGGCGCCGTTCGCAAGCCTGATCAAGGACCCCGACGTCTATGAGCGCTATGACAGCATCGTGCTGGTTCATGGCTGCCGGCAGGTTTCCGAACTCGCCTATGGCGAGGAACTGGTCGCCAAGCTCCGCGACGACGAATTGTTCGGGCCGCTATTGTCCGAGAAGCTGATCTATTATCCGACCGTGACGCGCGAACCGTTCCGCAACCGCGGCCGCATCACCGACCTGATCACATCGGAACAATTGTTCAACGACATCCACCAGGCCCCGCTCGACATCGAGACCGACCGCATCATGATGTGCGGCAGCCCGGGCATGCTGGAAGAACTGCGCCAGCTGTTCGAGACCCGCGGCTTCCTCGAAGGCAGCCACAACACGCCGGGTCACTTCGTGATCGAAAAGGCGTTCGTGGAGCGGTAGGTTTTCCGTCGTCCCCGCGAACGCGGGGACCCATACCGCGGAATCTATCGGTAAGGCAGTTTGGTTGACGCCTTTCGCAAAACTGCTCCCTGTGGTTATGGGTCCCGGATCGCGCTTCGCTTGTCCGGGACGACAGCCGATAGAGTAGCCCACGCCATTCCCCCGCTGCTATAATCCCTCCCAACGCCGCGCGGCCTGTTGCCGATGCGGCGATCAGGGAGTGCGCGTTGTCGGTACGCGATCAGATCGGTGAGGCGAAGACCGCCTTTGTATTCGCCGGCGGCGGCAGTTTTGGCGCCATCCAGGTCGGCATGCTGCATTCGCTCATCGCCCACGGGATATCGGCGGACATGGTGGTCGGCTCCAGCGTCGGCGCCCTCAACGGCGCCTTCTATGCCGGCGACCCCACGCTCCAGGGCGTGGAAAAACTCGGCGACATCTGGCGCTCGCTGACGCGGCAGGACGTGTTTCCGATGAGCTGGCGCACCGTGCTGAGTTTTCTGTGGCGCCGCGATTTCCTGATTTCCCATGACGGCATCCGCAAGCTGATCGACGACCACATCCCCTATCGCAATCTTGAAGACGCAAAAGTGCCGGTGCACATCGTCACCACCGACATCATCTCCGGCGACAGCATCGTGCTGTCGGAAGGCTCGACCTCGGACGCGATCGTCGCCTCGACCTC
Organism: uncultured Alphaproteobacteria bacterium; assembly: GCA_963802535.1. Taxonomy (GTDB): domain Bacteria; phylum Pseudomonadota; class Alphaproteobacteria; order Rhizobiales; family Xanthobacteraceae; genus Bradyrhizobium. The sequence continues at coordinate 909,721 of CAWDJI010000011.1, forward strand.
GATCCCCGGCGCGTTCGCGCCGATCCGTTACAAGAACTACTATCTCGCCGACGGCGCCATCTCCAGCAATACGCCGATCCAGGTCGCGGTCCGCAAGGGCGCAAAGCGGCTGATCATCCTGCCGACCGGGCACGCCTGCGCCACGCAAGCGCCACCGATCGGTGCGGTCGCCAACGCGCTGCACGCGCTGACGCTACTGATCGCGCGGCAATTGGTCTCTGAGCTGGAAAGCCTCGATCCCGACATCGAGTATTTCGTGGTGCCGCCGCTATGCCCGCTGGTGGGATCGCCTTACGATTTCTCGCGCACCGCCGATCACATCGCGCGCGCCATCCAGACCACCGATGCGTGGCTGGCACAGCATGGCCTGCAACAGGGCAAGATTCCGCACGAGATGCGGCCTCACGCCCATTGAAAGCGCGCAGCGCGGCGGTTACGCTGCACTGCAAAAGGTATTTCAATCGCGATCGATCGGCCCGCCGCCGAAAATTTTTTGACGATCCTTGTCACAACAATGAATGTCAGCCCGTATATCGTATGGCGCTTGCTCCAGTGGTTGGATTAAGCTGCTGGCCGACAAGAATAATCCGGTAACCGGGCTGAGGGACGCTATGGATACGTTTCTGCTTCCGTTCTCGCCACGCTACATCATCCTGACGATCTGCGCCGTCGTCACCGCACTTGCTGCTCGGCATCGGGGTTTTCGACCATAACCCGAAGATATGGGAAGTGGTGCTGATCCCGATTGTGATCTTCGGCGCACTGACATTTCTCGGCATTCGCGACCTGACGCAGAAGAGCCACGCGGTTCTGCGCAATTATCCGATCTCGGCGCATATCCGCTTCCTGCTCGAAGAGATCCGCCCCGAGATGCGGCAGTATTTCTTCGAGAGCGAGAAGGACGGCATGCCGTTCTCCCGCGATACCCGCGCGCTGGTCTATCAGCGCGCCAAGATGCAGCTCGACAAGCGGCCGTTCGGCACCCAGGAGGACGTCTACAAGGAAGGCTACGAATGGATGCACCATTCGATGGCGCCGAAGGCGCATACCGGCACCGAATTCCGCGTCACCATCGGTGGCCCGGATTGCACCAGGCCGTATTCCGCCTCGGTGTTCAATATCTCGGCGATGAGCTTTGGCGCGCTCAGCCCCAACGCCGTGCGCGCGCTGAATGCCGGCGCCAAGAGGGGCGGCTTCGCGCATGACACCGGCGAGGGTGGCGTCAGTCCCTATCATCGCGAGAACGGCGGCGACATCATCTGGGAGATCGGTTCGGGTTATTTCGGCTGCCGTAACCGCGACGGCAGCTTCAACCCGGAATTGTTCGCCAAGGTCGCTTCCGACGACCAGATCAAGATGGTCGAACTCAAGGTGAGCCAGGGCGCCAAGCCCGGCCATGGCGGTGTGTTGCCGGCGGCAAAAGTCTCGGAAGAGATTTCGCTGATCCGGGGCGTGCCGATGGGTGAAGACTGCATCTCACCCGCCTCGCACCGCGCGTTTTCGACGCCGCTGGAAATGATGGCCTTTATCGGCGAGATGCGGCGGCTGTCCGGCGGCAAGCCCGCCGGCTTCAAGCTGTGCATCGGTCATAAATGGGAATTTCTGGCGATCTGCAAGGCGATGCTGCAAACCGGGATCTATCCTGATTTCATCGTGGTCGATGGCAACGAGGGCGGCACTGGCGCGGCCCCGCTGGAATTCATGGACCATCTGGGCATGCCGATGCGCGAGGGCGTCAATTTCGTGCACAACGCGCTGATCGGCATCAATGCGCGCGACCGCATCAAGATCGGCGCCGCCGGCAAGATTGCGACCGCCTTCGACATGGCGCGCGCGATGTCGATCGGTGCCGACTGGTGCAATTCGGCGCGCGGCTTCATGTTCGCGCTGGGCTGTATCCAGTCGCTGAGCTGCCACACCGACCGTTGTCCGACCGGGGTGACCACCCAGGACCCGACACGCGCCCGCGCGCTGGTGGTGCCGCACAAGGTCGATCGCGTCTATAATTATCACCACGCCACTTTGCATGCGCTGGCCGAGCTGCTCGCCGCTGCGGGCCTCGATCATCCGGAGCAATTGCGGCCGATCCATTTTGCGCAGCGCAGCTCCACCACCGAGGTGCTGACATTCGCAAAACTCTATCCGTCGCTGCGCCCGGGTGAATTGATCGACGGCACCAGTGATCCGCGCTTTCGCGACGCCTGGGAGATGGCGCGCGCGGATTCGTTCCAGCCGGCGGGGTAGGGCGGCACTCTCCGTGTCGTCCTTGCGAACTCTCGGTGTCGTCCCTGCGACCCAACTCCGCCAAGGCTACGCCGGGGTAGGTATGAGGCTCGCCGAAGCTTTAGCGAAGGCGGCACGCAGGGACCCATAACCACCGGAGCCAGTTGATTCAGAAGGCCTCTGCCATTTGTGCCAAAGGCGCTGCCGCGGCGTATGGGTCCCTGCGTTCGCAGGGACGACGGCGCAAATCGCATGCCGCGACTGCCGCTTTCCTGATAAAGCGTCCTTTCATGCCAAAATGGCATCCGCAAGAAGAGAGACAATGCTTTATCTTGAACTCGGGATCGTCACGGTCCTGATCGTCACCAACGGCCTGCTTTCGATGTCGGAGCTTGCGATCGTCTCGTCGCGCCCGGCGCGGCTCGCGGCGCTGGTCGAAAAAAATGTCACGGGTTCCCGCCGCGCGCTGGCGCTGGCATCCGATCCCGGCAAATTCCTTTCGACGGTCCAGATCGGGATCACGCTGATCGGGGTGTTGTCCGGCGCGATTTCCGGCGCCACGCTCGGTCAGCGCCTGACCAATTTGCTGGTCGATTCCGGATTGTCGCAAGGTCTCGCTGACGCGATCGGCGTCGGCGTGGTGGTAACCGTCATTACCTACGCCTCGCTGATCATCGGCGAACTGGTGCCGAAGCAAATTGCGCTGCGCGATCCGGAACAGGTGGCCGTCCGCGTCGCGCCCTGGATGATGCTGCTGGCGAAGGCCTCATCGCCACTGGTGTGGCTGCTCGACCGCTCCGGCAAGGCGTTGCTTTATTTGCTCGGCCAGCGCGGCGAGGCCGAAGACAAGGTCAGCGAGGACGAAATCCGTACCCTCGTGGTCGAAGCCGAAAATGCCGGCGTGCTCGAGCCCGGGGAAAAGGAAATGATCGCGGGCGTCATGCGTCTCGGCGATCTGCCCGTCGCCGCCGTCATGACGCCGCGCCGCGAAGTGAGCATGATCAATCTTGCCGATACGCCGGAAGCCATCCATGCGACGGTCGCGCGCAGCAACCATTCCCGCTTCGTGGTCGTCGACGGCGATCCGGATGTGGCGCTTGGCATTGTCCAGGCCAAGGACATGCTGGACAGCTATCTGTCGGGGCAACCGTCCGATATGCGCAAGCTGGTCCGTCAGGCGCCGATCATTCCCGAATTTCTCGATGCGCGGGACGTCGTCGCGATCCTGCGCAATTCCGCCGTGCATATGGGGCTGGTGCATGACGAATACGGCGCCTTCCAGGGCGTCGTGACCAGTGCGGACATTCTCGAATCGATCGTCGGCGGCTTCCACACCGAGGAAGGCCCGCCCGAGGAGGCCGCGGTCAAGCGCGACGACGGCTCGTATCTGATTTCGGGCTGGATGCCTGCCGTCGAGTTCGCGACGCTGCTCCAGATCGCCCTGCCGGCGGCGCGGCCGTACCAGACCATGGCCGGCTTCCTGCTGCAGCAATTCGGCGCGATACCCGGTGTCGGCGATCGCGTCGAGGCGGAAGGTTGGCTTTTCGAGATCGTCGATCTCGACGGCCGCCGCATCGACAAGGTGCTGGCGAGCCGGATCGCGGAAGCGGATCCAGCAAAACCGGCGGGGTAAATAACACTCTCCGCGTCGTCCCTGCGAACGCAGGGACCCATAACCACAGGCGTTTGTTGTTGAAAGACGGCGTCTACTCTCATCGCCATGCCGAGAAGCCGCGGCGTATGGGTCCCTGCGTTCGCAGGGACGACGATTAAAACTCGCCGTGGAATCTCCCGGAGAAAACATTCACCGCACAGCGCTTAACGATATCTGAATCGCGATAATTGGCGGATTCGTTTTAGCGAAGTTTTACAGGCTTCACCCTTAGGTGGTGGGCGACGACGCAAGCGCACTCTCGTCTGGGTAAACAGATCATGGTCAAAATTCTTGGCATCTGCGGCATCCTGCTCGTTTGGGCCTATTTCCAGGTATCTTCCGGCTCCGGAAATGGGCTCTCTCGGCAGAGCTTGTCCGTCAGCGAAGACAAGGAGCGCGTCGTGCTCGCCTGGAGCGGGCCGGTGCAGGAGCCGATGAGCGAGCGTATCGCCGCGGCAATCGAGCGTTACAGGACCGATCCGCGCCTGCTCGTCCTCCTGCTCAATTCGCCGGGCGGTTCGATCGAACACGGGCGCAAGGTCGTCGCCGCGATGCGTGCGCGTAAGCGCCCGGTCAATACGCTGGTCCAGAAGGCCGGTGTCTGCGCCTCGATGTGCGTTCCGATTTATCTCTCGGGCACCCAGCGCATGGCCGATCCCGAAGCCCGTTTCATGTTTCACGAGGCCAGCCTGAGCGGTGGCGTGACGCAGAGGATCAATCGACAGTTGAGCGACGACGACAGGGCCCGCTTCAAGCAAGCCGTCAAGAGATTCGAGTCGAACGCCACGGACGAGTTGTTCAATGAGGACATCGGCATTCGCGGCGTCAACATAGCCTGGGCTGAAAAGATGCGCGGGAAGATCGCGGGCCGCGATATCTGGATGAGCGGTCAACAGCTGATGGATGAGGGCTCCGGCGTCGTCGATCGTCTCATTCGCACAGCCGCCCGTTAGCAGAAGCTGCCGGTGAGTCGAATTGCCGACGCCAACCGACATCAGGAACATGAGCTGAATTGCCTCCGCACCGGCGATTCTGTCGCCGCGACGGCACGGTGATCGCTTCCGTCGTGCGTCGATTGTGGGTTGACCACACTCCACGCTAGTTTGTACGACAAGCTGCGTGCGCGCGGAGCCGCGCACGCAGGCAAACCGGTTCAACCGGTTGTTCGGGTCGTTTCCGATGGCCCGGATGGATAACGGGCAAAATCTTGAGCAAAAAATCCTATCGCATCGGAATCGACGTCGGAGGAACCTTTACCAAAGCCGCCTTGATCGACAACATCGACGGCAGCGTGGTCGGGCGTTCGTCCGTTCACACCACCCATGACCATCCGGACGGTGTTGCGGCGGGCGTTATCCAGGTGTTCGAGCGCGTGTTGGGCGATGCCGGAATCGATGCCGGCGATGTCGTCCTGCTCGCCCACTCTACGACCCAAGCAACCAACGCGCTGTTGGAAGGCGACGTGGCCCGGGTCGGAATTTTGGGACTTTCGGCCGCCAAGGCCGCGAAACTCGCCGAGGCGCAGGTTCGCATCGAACCGATCGAACTCGCACCAGGGCGCGTGCTGCAGACCTGCAACCAATTTCTGCTCAGTGACGGCCTGGACCGAAGCGCGGTCGAGAACGCCGTGCGTGCGCTCCGCGCGGCGGGCGCCCAGGTGCTGGTGGCCTCGGCCGCGTTCGGCGTCGACAATACGTCGACCGAAGAACTCGTTCGAGCGGTCGGCGACGAGTTCGGTCTTCCAACGACGTGCGGGCATGAGGTCACAAGGCTGTACGGACTGACCACCAGAACGCGCACCGCGGTCATCAATGCATCGATCCTGCCGCGGATGATCGCGACTGCCAATCTGACCGAAACGAGCATGAAGAACGCCGGCATCGACGCGCCGCTGATGATCATGCGCGGCGACGGCGGCGTGATGGACATCAGCGAAATGCGGCATCGGCCGGCGATGACGATGCTGTCCGGACCCGCGGCAAGCGTGGCAGGTTCGCTGATGCATGTGGGCATGTCCGACGGGATCTACTTCGAAGTCGGCGGCACCTCGACCAACCTCGGCGTCGTCAAGGCCGGGCGGCCGGTCGTGACCTACGCGAACGTCGGCGGTCACGATACGTTCGTCAATTCGCTCGACGTGCGCGTGTTGGGGGTCGCCGGCGGCAGCCTGATCAGGATCGCCGACGGTGCCGTGCGCGAGGTCGGACCGCGAAGCGCCCATATCGCCGGGCTTCGATACGCCTGCTTCGCGCTGCCCGAGATGTTCGAGAATGCCAAAATCGTCTTCTTCGAACCGAAGCCCGGAGACGGCGACGACTTCGTCGCGGTCGAGACCGAACGGGATGGTCGCTTTGCGTTGACGACCACCTGCGCAGCCAATGCAGCCGGGTTGACGCAGCAAGGAATGCATTGCTACGCGCCGGCGGAAGCCGCGCGTGCCGCCTTCGCGCCGCTCGCGGCAGCTTTGGGCAAAGACGTCGTATCGCTGGCAAAGGAAGTGCTCGCCTCGGCGGCGGGCAAGGTGACGCCGGCCATTCGAACGCTGATCAGGGATTATCATCTCGACGAGGACCAGCAGGTGCTGATCGGGACCGGCGGCGGCATCGGCGCCTTGCTGCCTACCGTCGCAGCGGAGTTGGGTCTGCGGTCCGAGATCGCGAAGGATGCGGAGATCATCTCCTCGATCGGGGCGGCGCTGGCGATGGTTCGCGAAGTCGTCGAACGGGTCAATCCCGATCCGTCGTCCGAGGATATCGCGCACCTTCGCGCCGAAACACTCGAAGCGATCGGCCGGCTCGGAGCCGATCCGAAGAGCGTCGATATTTCGGTGGAGATTGACCGCCAGACCGGCAGGATCCGGGCGATCGCCACCGGCGCCGTGGCGCTCCGCAGCAGCGGTGAAACCGACACCGTCTCGGAGCGGCAGGCCCGCCGGATCGCGGCGCGATCGCTCGGTCAGCCGGAGGACGAGATCGAACTGTCAGCCCAAAGCCCGGGTGCGTTCGTCTTCATGCCGAAAACCGGCGCAAAACATTCGCTGAGGATTGTCGACCGGCGTGGCACGGTGCGTTTGCAACGCAGCCATGCGGCGGTGGCACGGACGACCGTCGAAAACTGGCAGCATTCCTTTGAGGCCATGAACCTGTTTGGGCCCGAGGATCCAATTAACGCCTTTTTCGGCGCTGTATTGCTATATGATAGCCACCTGCTCGACGTGACCGGCGAAAGCCTTTATTCCAATGCGGTCAAGATCGTGGACAGCGAGCTTTCGGGCGTGCCGCCGGCAACGCCGGTGGTTTTGATCGGCCTCGGACGGCCGAATTCGATTGAGAAGATGCGAGAGGAGAACGGTGATGGAAAAGTTTGAGAAGCTGAAGGCCGTGGCGGCCCCGATGGGGATTCCCAACGTCGATACCGACGCGATCATTCCCAAGCAATTCCTCAAAACCATCAAGCGGGCCGGGCTCGGCAAGGCGCTGTTTTCCGAACGACGTTACGCCGACGACGGCGAAGAGCGGGCGGACTTCGTCCTGAACCAGGGACCTTTCCGCAAAGCCAAAATCCTGGTGGCCGGCGAGAATTTCGGGTGCGGTTCAAGCCGCGAACACGCGCCCTGGGCGCTGCTCGATTTCGGCATCCGCTGCGTCATCGCGCCCTCCTATGCCGACATCTTCTACAACAACATGTTCAAGAACGGCATGTTGCCGGTCGTGCTGAGCGCCAAGCGGGTGCACGAACTGATCCAGTTCCTGACCGAACTCCCCGGCGCCGAAATCACCGTCGATCTGCGCGCGCAGACCGTTACCGGACCGGACGACAAGGTCGACCATTTCGACGTCGCGGCGTTCTCGCGCGAGATGCTTCTGAACGGCTATGACGAAATCGAACTCTCGCTGCTTAAGAAGGACAAGATCGAAGCCTACGAGAAGCGAAAGGGCGCCGAGCGTCCCTGGCTGTAAGGGCTGCGATGCTCGAAAACGAAGTTGAAAAGGCGGGATGGGCTGATGCTCATCCCGCCTTTTTCTTTGCGTTCTGGCCGCTGCGCCGGCGTCGCTTCGGTTCCTGCGCCGCTTCGATCAAGGATGCGGCGGTCGCGCCGGCCGCTTCGACATAGGCAACGTCGCGGTGGATCAGCATGACAGTCGCGGCGCCATCGAGCAGGATCACGACCTGCCGCGCGAGCTTGCCGGCTTCAGCGACGCCGTCGCGCGCAATGATTTCGGTCAGCCAGGCTTCGAATTTCTTCTTGTGCGCGGCGCCGGCCTTGATCGCAGGGTGGCCCGGCGTGCTGGCTAATTCGGCGATGGTGCGCAGGAAACCGCATCCACGCCAGTTGGCGGTGTCTGCCGACTTGCCGAACGAACGGAACAGGCTGCGCACCTTGTCGGCGGTCGAGCCGTCGCTCTCGGCAAACCAGCGCGCGTAATAAGCCAGCGTCGGCTGGTCGCGCGAGGCGAGATAGGCGGCGATCAACTCGTCTTTGGTTTGAAAGTGGTAGTACAGCGTCTTCTTGGTGACGCCGGCTTTCTCCGCCACCGCATCCACGCTCGTGGCACGCAGTCCTTCGCTGTAGAACAGCTTGGTCGCGGCGACGATGATCCGGTCGCGGGTTTGGGCGCCGTCAATGGGCATGGCATGAATGTATACTGCCTAGTGAGTGTACACAACGGCGCCTCGCCGGCATTAAGGCTGCCTGATCCGATTCAACGATCCGAGCTGAGGCCCATGTCCGACCCCGTCCTGCTGGAAGCCCGCGGCAATATTGCCGTTCTCACCCTCAACCGTCCCGCAAAACTCAATGCGCTGAGCTATGGCCTGATCGACCGGCTGATGCAGCACCTTGACGCGATCGAAGACGATGCGGCCTTGCGGGCGGTGATCCTGACGGGCGCCGGGGACAAAGCGTTTTCCGCGGGCGCCGACATCCCGGAGTTCTCCGAAAGCATCCGTCAGGGACCGGATGTGGCGGTGCGCGCCTTTGTGCGCCGGGGACAGGCGCTGACCGCTCGCCTCGAGGCGTTTGCCAAGCCCGTCATTGCCGCGGTGAACGGGCTGGCCTATGGCGGCGGTTGCGAAATCACGGAGGCGGTGCATCTGGCGGTTGCCAGCGAGACCGCGATGTTTGCCAAGCCCGAGATCAATATCGGCATTCCACCGACATTTGGCGGGACGCAGCGGTTGCCGCGGCTCGCCGGGCGCAAGCGTGCGCTGGAATACCTGCTCACCGGCGATGCCTTCACGGCCCAGCGCGCCTATGAAATCGGCCTGGTCAATCGCGTGGTGCCGCCCGATGAGCTGATGCCGGCTGCCTTCGATCTTGCCGCGCGTATCCTGCGTCACTCGCCGCTTGCTGCCTCGCGCATCATCGCGGCGGTGACCCGCGGACTCAACGTTACGATTGCAGAGGGGCTTGCGATCGAGAGCGACCAGTTCGCCCGCATGGTATCGACACAGGATATCCGGGAAGCGCTCGATGCCTGGATGGCGCGACGCCGGCCGGAATATCGCGGCTTGTAGGCGACGGAGACGAAAAATGGACTACACGAGCTTCAGCAAGGAAGACTTTGCCGCACTTCGCGCCGACGTGAGCGGCGGTGCGATCGATATGCTCAACCTGATTCGCCTGCACGAGCGTGCGCTCTATGCTGACGGGAGGCAGGCAAGCGGCGCGGAGGCCTATGTCGCCTATGGTCGTATCAGCCAGCCGGTGTTTGCGCGTCTCGGCGGCCGCATCGTCTGGCGCGGTCGGCTCGATCAGATGTTGATCGGTCCGAAGGAAAAGGTATGGGATGTCTGCTTCATCGCCCGCTATCCGTCTACTGCCGCCTTTGCCGACATGGTGCGCGATGCCGTTTATCGCGAAGCCATGGTTCACCGCCAGGCTGCGGTGGCCAATTCGCGGTTGGTCCGGCTAGGGCCGGCTGAGGCGGGCGTCAGCTTCGATGGATCGATCCGATGATCGCGGTGATCTTCGAATCCTGGCCGGAACCGGGGAAGATGCAGCGCTATCTCGACATGGGCGCAGCGCTGGAATCCCGTCTGAAGGATCTCGACGGTTTCGTCTCGATCGAGCGCTTCCAGAGCGTAAAGGATCCCACGAAACTCGTCGCGCTTTCGTTCTGGCGCGACGAAGATTCCGTGAATGCCTGGCGCAAACGCCCAGCGCATCGCGCCATTCAGTCGGCGAGCCGGGAAGAAGTGTTCCGGGACTATCGGCTTCGGGTCGCAGCGGTGATCCGGGACTATGGCAAATTCAGTCGCGAAGAGGCTCCCTCCGACAGCAGGAACGAGATCGGCTGATGCCTCGCAGAGGCTCACAGCTGATCAGAACTCCCCGTGGAATCGTCCCGAGAACACATGCACCCGGCCGCGGTCGGCGTTGTAGGCTGGGTTGGTGATCAGTTGGTAATCCGCGGTCAGTGTCAGCGCCTTGTTGAGCGCCCCCCGCGGTCCGCGCCAATCCTAACCAGCGGTTAATTTCCCGGAATAATCCGAGCAAAGGGGATCAGAGCAAATTAAAAGAACGGTTGTATGAAGACACAACCACTGATGAGGGTTGTGATGAACATGGTCCGCACGGAAAAGCGTGAACGCAGCGCTATAGGGAAAGTGATCAAGTGGATCTTTATCGCGTTCAATCTGCTGATGGCACTTTGGCTCGTTGGTGGATTGCATTCGATATCGAAGATGCAAACGTTCTCTGCCGCAGAGCAGATAGGTGCCGGCATTGGTGCGACCATCGGCGTCACCGTGCTTTTGGTTCTGTGGGCGCTAGGGGATTTGATTCTTGGGATTCTGGTTCTCGTCACGCGCGGCAACAAGGTGATAATCGAAGAATCGGCATCGACGTTTGGTGCGCGCCCGGCGGAGGCACTTTCTGAGTCCCCGCTTGACTTTGCCCGAGTCGATCAGCGGATCGCACAACTAAAAGCGGAAGCGGTCCTCGGTTCGCCACGCGCAACGGCGAGTTCGCCACGTAAAACGGCGGCCTCCAGCGCGGCTCCGAGCTTTGGCAGACGACACGTGTAAACATATGAAATAGTAATCGACTCTCAAGGAGGGGTTCCCGTGGCCGCTTTGCCCAAGGCTACGTTCAAAACTCCCCGTGGAATCTCCCCGAGAACACATGCACCGGGCCGCGGTCGGCGTTGTAGGCGGGGTTGGTGATCAGCTGGTAATCCGCGGTCAGCGTCAGCGCGTTGGTCGGCGGCGCCTGGTGGCTTCCTGGCGAGATCATCATTTCGAAATTGGAGCGACAGTTTCTGAGAGCCAAGATCACGCCTAAGCCGGCCAGTTATGTGAACCGGGCTCCGTCCTCAGTCCCGCCGTCACTGCATCTGTTTCAAGTTACCGATGCGCACCAGCATTTCGGTGAACATCTGCATATCCGTGTCCAGGTCAGCGACTTCCTTGAACTCATTGGCATTGTGCGCGGTGTACTTCTTGCCGGGCATGGCCGGTCCAAAATTGATGGCGTTGGGCATCAGCTTGGCGGTGGTGCTGCCGGCGGTTGGCACGGGTTTGGCTTCCAGCCCCGTAGTGTCGCCGAAAATATTGAGCAGCGTCGCCAGCCACGCACCCTTCGGATCGCGTGCCATCCAGTTACCCTGTTGGTAATCGATTTCGACCCTGGCCATATTTACCGCAGCCCAGGAATTGATTTTGCCGGTTATCGCCTGAGTCAGGTTTTCCGGCGTATTGCCGCGCGGCATCCGCACATTGGCCGTCACTTCCAACTTGCCGTCTTTCTCAACAATGAAGTTGGGGGACATCGTCAGCGCGCCCATGAAGCCATCCTTGTAGCCAACGCCCATTCTTTCGCCAAGGTAACCGGTTCCGAACAGGTCGTTCAGGTACTTCACGCCTTGGCATAGTGGTTGTCGGCCAGCGCGATGCCGGATTCCTGCAGAAACAGCGTGAGGCGCGGCAGAGGATTGACGCCCTCCTCTGGGCGCGAGCCGTGGGCCGAGGTGCCGGTGACCTTCAGCTGCACGCTATCGGCGGCCTTGACGACGTCGATGGCGAACTTGCCGCCTCGGCTTTCATATTTCGTCACGAAGGCGGTCTTGGCCGCGTTCAGTTTGGTAAACGTCTCCGCGAGATCGATGCTCTTCAGGTTGGCGGTGGCGATCTGCGGGATCGTATTGGCCACCGCGGCACCGGCTATCGCGGTGATGATGGTGCGTTTGTCATTTGCCGCTTCCACCGGGAAGAACGCCCTCAGCGTACCCGAACCCTTTTCCGCGACGACCGCCGGGTACTTGCTGTCGAGAACGATGTTGTACTCGGGTAAAGACGTCTTTTCCCGGTAGTACTTCATGCCGTCACCGCCGGTTTCTTCGGTGGTCTCGATCATCAGGCGGATGGTTCGCTCGACTGGCAATCTACTCTCCTTCACAGCTTTCATTGCGTATAGAACAGCAGCGACGGAGCCCTTGTCATCGATTGTGCCGCGGCCGTAGAGGTAGCCACCCACGCGGGTGAGCTTGAAGGGATCGAGCCGCGTGCCATTTTCCAGTACCCACTCCTCTGGGGTAACGGGCACTACATCGGCATGGGTGAGAATGCCAAATTCCTCTTTTCCTTTGCCAGGCAGGGTGACTTCAAAAATCCGGTTGTCCACGTTGCGGTATTGCAACTCGAAATCCTTGGCCATTGCCTCGACCAAGCGACCGAACTCGATCATCGGCTTGCTTTCAAACGGCGGGATGCTGTCGGAACGCACGGTGGGAAGCGCCACCATCGCCTCAATCGCCGAGATCACGGCCTTCTGGTTATGCAGCCGATTGTACAGGCCGAGCAGGCGGCCGATGTTAATGAGATCGTCTCCGGCGAGCGGTGTCATTTTTTCGTAGGCTGCCACACTGGCTTTGAGCTTGGGGTACGCCTTGGTCGCCTCGGCAAGGAATGCGGGAAAACTCGGCGACACCTTGGCCTGCTCCGCGATGGCCAACTTGTCGATCTCCGGTTTCTTGACAGTCTCAGCGAACGCCCCCTGCGCGAGGGTGAGAGCAAGGAGCGACAGAAAAACCCGCTTCATGGCACACAGCTCCTCGCTGTTTGACCCGGGGTGACTTATCCCGCTTGCGCTAGAATCCAGAGATACTCTGGTTTAATCACACTAATCCGTGATCGATCCGACCCATACCAAAGGGACACAGATGGCGCGGGTGCATTGATTTACCTCAACCCTTATCGGGAAAATAAATTGAAGTTGGTGGCAAAAGCACTGGTCGTCGACCTGTCAGCCGAAGGTGGCAACAGGGACCCATAACCACAGGCGCTTGTTGTTGAAACAAGGCGTTTGCCTCCATCGCTGAGCCGATAAGCCGCGGCGTATGGGTACCCGCGCACGTGAGCAATTGCGCACCAGGCAGTGACGACAGCCCTAAAACTCCCCGTGGAATCTCCCCGAGAACACATGCACCGGGCCGCGGTCGGCGTTGTAGGCGGGGTTGGTGATCAGCTGGTAATCCGCGCTCAGCGTCAGCGCCTTGTTGAGCGCGAAGGCGTAGTAGGTTTCGAGAATGCGCTCGCGGCGGTAGTTGAGCGCGCCGTCGCCGACGAGGACGCCTAGTCCTCCCGCGGCGAGAAAGTCGCGATGGTCGCGCGACAGCCCATTGATCGCGCCGCCGAGGCCGATCACGTCGTCGGGCCGGCCCCATTTGGTGCCCTTGATCGAGGTGCCCATCGACAGCGAGGAATCGATGTCGGTGAAGGCCATGATCTCGGTCTTGCCGTTGTTCCAGCTCCAGCGGCCGAACAGGCCGATGTCGTCGGTCACGGCCTGTTCGAGGCTGACGACATAGCCATATTTGATGCGGCCCATCCGGGTCTGCGAAATATCGAGGTTGAGCGCCGGGTTGTTCAGCGTGTCGCGGTAGCTGCCGGAATTGACGCTGTTGATCCAGCCGATGGTGCGTAATTTGCCCGGCTGCGAGAACAGCGTGTAGCGGGTTTCCAGCTCGGCGATGTACATGCCGCGCTGACCGACGTTCATGTCGAAACTGTTGGAGTTGGAAACCGACTGCGCCAGGAAATAGCCGCCGCGCAGCGCCCATTGCTTCTGATTGAGTTCGGCGGTGGCGCCGTAGCTCAAGCCCACCTTGTCGGCGGAATAGTCCATCGCGCCCGGCGCCCACATCGACCAGTTCATGAAGTCCTTGCGGGTATCCTTGGCGTAGGAATTTCCGTCGAAGACGTCGACGACGGCGAATTTGCCGGCCTGCACCGTCAGCCGGGAGACGTCGACCTTGCCGCCGAGCTGGGTCGCGCCACTCGCCAACTCCTCCTGTTCGCCGCCGAAGCCAAACGTCTGGCGCAGGAACAGGCGCGAGGTGTTGTAATGCGGGTAGGGGAAGTTGGATTTTTGCGCTTCGCCGTTGGGGAAGCCCGCCGCACCCACGGTGTCGTTGAGGCCAAATCCCTGCAGCAGTTCGGGGTTGTAATAGACCTCGCCACCTTCCCACAATCTGGCGTTCAGGAACAGGCTGTTGCTCCAGGTCGCCTTGGCCTGCGGTGCCGGCGTAAAGCTGTTGGTGCCGGTATAGGGCGCGCGGAATGATGGATAGCCCTGGCCGAGATAGGTGGTCTGGCCGTGGATTTCCCAGCGGTTGAACTCAGGGTCCGTGAGATCGGTCTTCAAGTCGTTCTTGGGCGCCGTGCTGCTCGATCCCAGCCAGTCGACCTTGCGGTTGAGGCCGATGCGGATCTGCTGGAAGTCGAGCGTCGAATTGTAGTTCGCACCCGATGCAAAGCGAACGTTGTCGCGTTCGAACTGGCTGTAGAGATATTCGAGCCGCACCATCCAGTGCGGCGCGAAGCCGTATTCGATGCCGGCGCCGGCGGCCCAGCCGTGCCTGCGGTGAATGATCTTGTCCTCGTCGCCGACCGCAGGCGAACTGAGAAAGCGCTGACCGGCAAACGCCAGGCCGCCGGTCGCGTAAGCCAACCAATGTCCCTGGGCGTAGCCGATACGGCCGCGCACGGTGCCGTGATAATCCAGCTGCTCGGTGACGTCGGAGTCCGCGGTAATGAGCCGCGATATGATGTAGTTCGACGGCAGATAGTTCGGGAAGGTGAGATCGGCCTCGGCGCCGAGCACGAGACCGGAGGAATATCGAACATTGAAGCCGGCCTGCACGCCGCCGATGACGCCGCTGAAATTGCCGCTGGAAGCGGCGAGGGCGGGATCCGTCAGCACTGCGCTCGATCCACCGCGGCTGTAGCCGGTATGTCCGCCGATATAGAACCCGCTCCAGTCGAACGCCGGCCGGTACTGGGGGGCTTTGAACGGAAGATCGGCAGCAAGCACCGGGTGAGCGAGCGTCAGCGCGCCGACCGCGGCGCCGGCCAATACACGGTTCAGGAATCGGCGGTCGCCATTCACGATGCGGACGGGTCCAGCGCCAAATTGGCTGTGATCCCGCCTCATGACTGATTTGAACGCCTGCCGCCACCCAAGAAATGAAGTCATCAACCCCGCCGCCCCCGGTCGGATTTTCCCGATTAGCCCCTTCGGGGGCGAGAGCGGGAAAACGCATTACTCATGCCCAATCCTTATTGCAAGTAATTCGCAATAGCAAGAAGGGTGGCGATATCAGCCGTTTGATGGCATTCCGGGGTGACAGTTTTGCAACGGAAGCAGGGTCGGTCCTACGGTGCATGGGGTTGTTTTGCGAGTTTTGGTTTGGGGCCTGCTCCAGTCCAAAAAAGTTGACCCGCCCGGGGGGACAACCGGGCGGGTCGGGTGCGGCACGGGGTGGATGAGGCGCCCATGCCGGACGCAGGATCCACGAGAGCAGCGTTTTCAGTCGAAGTGCAAAGTTGAAGGTCGGTTTGCTTCTTTTAGAAAACGCTACTCAAACAAAACTCAGTCGATCGGTCTTAGTAGTTGCAGGAGCGCACGCGGCCCATGTAGTTGCCGTAAGCGTCGAACTGGGGAACGAACGCGCAGCGGCGATAGCCGTCGTAGTAGTAACCGTCGTTGCTGGCGGCGATCGCGCTGCCGACAATCGCAGCACCAACGAGGCCGGCTCCAACGCCCCAGCCCCAGCCGAGCGGCTTGGCCTGTGCGGTGGTGGTGGAAGCGATCGTGCCGGTAACGGCGAGGGCGGCGAGGGCAACAGCGGCAATCTTGGTCTTGATCGACATGAGAAACTCCATCCGGTTGTAAGCGGCCATTGTGGTCCGCATGCCAGTTGGACGGAGGCTTCTCGATTCCGGTTCGAAGCCGGTTCGAGGAATTCAGGCCGGAGGCTATTCGTTAGTTAATACAGTTATTTGGCCGGATTATTCGGGCCGGCTGCCAGCCTGTTCACGTCGAAGTTATCGACCTCGCCGAGCAATTCGCAGAATGCGCGGGCGCCGTGATCGAGCAACTGCTCGCCCTTCTCTGCGGTGGCCTTGGTGGCGTCGCCCGCAGCACCGCTGGCGTGCAGATCCTGCGCCTGCCAGGCAAACGGCGCCGGCCGCTGCGTCGACAGCCAGCGATATTGTTTTTCGATCGCGATGCTGTTGGGACGAAAATCGGCAATCGCTTCCTTGCGCACCGTTTCCGGATATCGCGCCAGCATGATCGAGGTTTCCACCGCGCCGCCATGGATGCCGTGGCGCAGCTCTTCGGCCGAGAATAATCCGTCCGGCACGCCGAAGCGCGACCAGCTCGTCGTCACCACCAAAAGCCCATGTTGCGCGCGAAGATCCTGCGCGACCAGTGTCATCGCAGCGCTGTTGCCGCCATGGCTCGTCACGACAACGAGTTTTTTGACGCCGGCGCGCGCCACGCTTTCGCCGAGCGCCATCCACTCTTTCAGCGCGACCTCGGTTGGAAGCGTCAGCGTGCCCGGATAGTCGATGTGCTCGGTGGAAATGCCGACCGGTTGCAGCGGCAGGAACGTGACAGGCAGCGTCGCGGGCAACAGCTCGCGCACCCGCGCCAGATAGGCCTCGCCGATCATGACGTCGGTGCCGAGAGGCAAATGCGGGCCGTGCTGCTCGGTCGCCGCCAGCGGCAGCACCGCGATCCAGCGCGATCGCCCGGCCATTTCGGTATCGGGCCAGTGGATCTCGGTCCAGTCACGGGGCGGGGTCGGCGAAGTCATCGAGCGAAACATTTCCTTAGGTCGATTTGCGCGGTAGTTTGTTAGTCATTCTCGGGACGATCTTCGTTCCTCGGGGAGGTATTCACGTCCCCGGGGACGTGATCCACGTCCATTTCCTTCCCATCATGGGCCAGAACGATCAACGGAGTCCAACCATGAGCCCGGCCTTTTTGCCGCGAACGTTAACCGCAGCCGTTCTGGCGCTCGCCGCCTTGCTGGGGCCGGCACGCGGGCAGACCCTGGACAAGGTTTCGTTTGGAACCAACTGGGTCGCGGAAGCCGAGCATGGCGGCTTCTTCCAGGCGGTCGCCGACGGCACCTACAAGAAATACGGGCTCGACGTCACCATCGTCCCGGGCGGCCCCAACAGCAACAACCGCATGCTGCTGATCGCGGGCAAGCTCGATTTCTTCATGAGCGCGAACACGCTGCAATCCTTCGACGCGGTCAGCAACAAGGTGCCGCTGGTGACGGTCGCCGCCATCTTCCAGAAGGATCCGCAGGTTTTCCTGACCCATCCGGAGACAAAAATCAGCAAGCTGGACGACCTCAAACCGCTGACATTGCTGGTGTCGAAGGAGGGCGTCGCGAGCTATTTCCAGTGGCTGAAATCCGAATATGGTTTCAGCGAGAGCAAGGTCAAACCCTATACCTTCAACCCGCAGCCTTTCATCGTGAACAAGCAAAGCGCGATGCAGGGCTATGTCACCTCCGAGCCCTATGCGGTGGAAAAGGCCGCGGGCTTCAAGCCCAATATCACGCTGCTGGCCGATTACGGCTTCAACGCCTATTCGACCCTGATCGAAACCCGCACCGAGATCGTCGACAAGAAGCCCGATCTGGTGCAGCGCTTCGTCGATGCGTCGGTGATTGGCTGGTACAATTATCTCTACGGCGACAACAAGCCGGGCAACGCGATGATCAAGAAGATCAACCCTGACATGACCGATGAATTGCTGGCCTATTCGGTCGCCAAGATGAAGGAATACGGTATCGTCGATTCCGGCGACACCTTGAAGGATGGCATCGGCGCCATGACCGATGCGCGGGTGGCGAGCTTCTTCGACAAGATGGTGCGCGCCGGCGTGGTTCGCCGCGACATCGACTACCGCAAGGCCTATACGCTGCGCTTTGCCAACAAGGGCGTAGGCCTCGGCTTGCGGCCGAAGAACTAGGCGAGATTGCTTTGGCTGAAACCGATCCAATCGCGGTGAGGCTCGGCGCCGTCACCAAGGTCTATGACAATGGCGTGACCGCGCTCGGGCCGCTCGATCTCGCGGTGAAACGCGGCGAATTCGTCTCATTGCTTGGGCCGTCGGGCTGCGGAAAATCCACCGCCTTGCGATTGATCGCCGGCCTGACCGCGCCGAGTTCGGGCAGCGTCAGCGTGTCCCATCGCGCACAGGAAGCGCATGCCGGCCACGCGATCGGCTTTGTGTTTCAGGAGCCGACTTTGATGCCGTGGGCCAGCGTGCGGGACAATGTGCGTCTGCCGCTGAAGCTCGCGCATGTGCCGGCGGCGGAAGCCGATAAGCGCATCGGTGAAGCGCTGGCTCAGGTCGCCTTGACGGAATTTTCCGGGGCCTATCCGCGCGAATTGTCCGGCGGCATGAAGATGCGGGTGTCGCTGGCGCGCGCGTTGGTCACCAATCCCGATATTCTCTTGATGGACGAGCCGTTCGCCGCACTCGACGAGATCACGCGTTTCCGGCTCAACAACGACCTGCTGGATTTGTGGCGCAAGCTGCATATGACGGTCGTCTTCGTCACCCATTCGGTGTTCGAGTCGGTCTACCTGTCGCAGCGCGTGCTCGTGATGTCAGAGCGTCCCGGCCGCATCCACGCCGAATTTCGCATCGACACGCCGGAGCCGCGGAGCGAGGATTTCCGGATGTCGGACGGCTACGCCGCCCACTGCCGTGAAGTGTCGAAGGCGCTGTTGCCCTCCTATTCCGGGCTCGCCCACGCATGAACGCTTCACGCGATCTTGTCCGCATCCTGCTTCCGGTCCTAGTCCTCGCCGCCGGCATCGCGATCTGGGAACTCGTGGTCCGTGTCAACGACATCCAGCCCTATGTGCTGCCGGGTCCATCAGAAGTGTTCAAAACCCTGGTCAGCGACTGGCCAGTGCTGTCGGAGTCTTTGGGCGTCACCTTGCTGACCACGCTGGAAGGGTTCATCGCCGCGGCCGTGGGCGGCGTCGCGCTGGCATTGCTGTTCAATACGTCGAAATGGCTGGAATATTCGCTGTTTCCCTATGCGGTGATCCTGCAAGTCACGCCTGTGATTGCGATTGCGCCGCTGCTTCTGATCTATCTCCAGCAACAGACCGCCGTGGTCGTCTGCGCCTGGATCGTCGCCTTTTTTCCGGTGCTGTCCAACACCACGCTCGGGCTCAATTCGGTTGATCGCAATTTGGCCGGCCTGTTTGGCCTCTATGGCGCGTCGCGGCTACAGACGTTGCGGTATCTGAAATTGCCGGCAGCACTACCCTATATCCTCGGTGGATTGCGGATCGCAGGTGGGCTATCCCTGATCGGCGCGGTGGTCGCCGAAATCGCGGCGGGTACGGCGGGCGCGGGCTCCGGCCTTGCCTTCCGTATCGCCGAGTCCGGCTATCGCCTCAACATTCCCCGAATGTTCGCCGCCCTGCTGTTGCTCTCCGTCGCCGGGATTGTCATCTATGGGCTGCTGGCGCTAATTTCACATCTGGTACTGCGGCGCTGGCACGAAAGCGCGCTTCGAAAGGAAAACTGATGGCTGCCGGGAATATTTCATCCGAAAAGATCGATCTTTTGGTCTACGGACCAATCAGGCCGATCCTCGAAAATGGCTTCTCGGACCAGTATGTGCTGCACAAAGCGGAAAGCCGTGCCGACCTCGAGCGGCTGACGCCGGAGGTACTGGCGAAGACCCGCGGCATGGCGGTCACCTACCACACGGTGCCGGCCGACGCGAAGGCGCTGGCGCATTTTCCGAAGCTCGAGATCATCGCAAGCTTCGGCGTCGGCTACGACCACGTCGATTGCGCCTATTCGCGCGAACACAATGTCGTGGTCACCAACACGCCCGACGTGCTGACCGAAGAAGTCGCCGACGTCGCGATGGGACTATTGATCTCGACCTTGCGCGAATTCGTCAAGGCCGACCGCTATCTGCGTTCCGGCCTGTGGCAGACGCAGAACTATCCCTTGACCGTCGGTTCGCTGCGCGACCGTAAAATCGGCATCGTCGGCATGGGCCGCATCGGCCAGGCGATCGGACGCCGGCTGGAAGCCTCGCGCGTTCCGGTTTCCTATCACTCGCGCAACCCGTCATCGGCCGTGTCCTACAAGCACTATGGCGACCTGATGGAAATGGCGAAGGCGGTCGACACGCTGATCGTGATCGTGCCCGGCGGCGCCAGCACCTCGAAGATGATCAATGCTGACGTCCTCAAGGCGCTGGGACCCCGCGGCGTGCTGATCAACGTGGCGCGCGGCTCGGTCGTCGATGAGCCGGCGCTGATCGCGGCGCTGAAATCCGGGACCATTCTGGCGGCCGGTCTCGACGTGTTCGCCAACGAGCCGAACGTGCCGGACGAATTGAAGGCGATGCAGAACGTCGTGCTGCTGCCGCATATCGGCTCGGCTTCGGTGGTCACGCGCAATGCGATGGATCAGCTTGTGGTCGATAATCTGAAGAACTGGTTTGCCGGCAAGGCGCCGCTGACGCCGGTTGCCGAAACCCCGGTGAAGGGTCGCTGATGTCGCTCGGCCGCGCAGGCACAGCTATCGCAGCACTGTCGGTGCTGTCAGCGCTCGTGTGGCCGGCGCGGTCGCAGGACGCCTCGACCCTGAAGAAAGACATGGTCGGGCAGTGGGAGCTTGCCACTACCGAGCGCAGCAAGACCTGCGTCGTCACGCTCAAGCCTGACGCAACGCCGCAAGGCATGAAGCTCGAACTCGAGCCGAGCTGTGCCGCGGCGCTGCCGTTCACCAAGGAGATCACGGCCTGGAATATCAAGGGCCTTGGCGACATCGTGCGGATGCAGGACGCCGCCGGTCAGCCGGTGATCGACTTCACCGAAGTCGAGAGCGGCATTTTCGAGGGCCTGCGGACCGGCGAGGGCGTCTACATCCTGCAAAATCTTGCGGCCGCCCGCTCGCTCGCCAAATCGATGGACCAGATGATCGGCGACTGGTCGATGGTGCGTGGCAACGGCCAGGCCGTATGCGGCCTGACGCTGACCAACACCGAGGCGTCAGGCGATAATTTCCAGGTCTTCCTGAAGCCGAAATGCGATCCCGCGGTGGCCGCGTTCGCGCCGACGCAATGGCGGCTCGATCACGGCCAGATGGTGCTGATGTCGGCCAACGGCCAGAGCTGGCAGTTCGAGGCCGACGACAATGCGCAGTGGCGCCGCGTGCCCGACAGCGCCGATCCGCTGATCATGATCCGGGGCCAGTAGGCGTCGGCGCCCGGCAGGGTCGCTACCCAAGCCAAATTTTTTTCAGAATGCACGTCGATCTGCCGGGAGCTCGTTCGTCGTTCCCAATAGCGAGACAGTTCCGCAAGCACCCGCGGCTCGCCTCAAACAGGAGTTTTGCCATGCGCTTCATGTATATCGTTACCTCATCCCAGCCCATGCGAGGCCCGACGCCGGCGCTCATGGAGGCCATGCACAAGCTGTCCGAGCGGGAAATCAAGGCCGGCCGCATGCTGGACAGCGGTGGGCTGATGCCGGTCTCGATGGGCGCGCAGGTCAAAATCACCGACGGCAAGCTCGGCGTGGTCGACGGTCCGTTCGTCGAAACCAAGGAAATGATCGGCGGCTACGCGATCTTCGAATTGCGCGACAAGGAAGAGGCGGTGGCCGCGGCGGTCGAATTCATGCAGCTCCACAAGGATCATATGCCGGGCTGGGAAGGCACCTGCGAAGTCCGGATGTTTGCCTCGCCTGAGATGGAAGCGGGCTGCCAGGTCGATGCCAAGGTCAATGCCAAGGTCGCCTCTTGAGGCGATCACCGCGCTGGCACCGTCGGCGGCGATGACCGCCGCCGACATCCATCGCACCGTTCTCGCGGTTTGGCGGATCGAACAGCCGCGGCTGCTCACCAGCCTGTCGCGGATGTTGCGCGACGTGCCGCTGGCCGAGGATCTGACGCAGGAAGCGCTGCTGGCGGCGATCGAGCATTGGCCGGTCACGGGCGTGCCGGAAAAGCCCGGCGCGTGGCTGATGGCGATCGCCAAGCGGCGGGCGCTGGATCAGCTGCGCCGCCGCCAGATGCTCGCCCGCAAGCACGAGATCGTCGCGCGGGACATGGAGCAGGAGCAGCAGGCGATGCCCGATTTCGACTCAGCCCTCGATGACGATATAGGCGACGAATTGCTGCGGCTGATTTTCACGGCCTGCCATCCACGCCTGTCGCGCGAGGCGCGCGCGGCGCTTGCGCTGCGGATGATCTGCGGCCTGACCACGGACGAGATCGCCCGCGCCTTCCTGCTGCCGGAAGCGACGATTTCGCAGCGGATCGTGCGGGCGAAGCGCACGCTCTCGGAATCCGGGCTCGCCTATGAGACCCCGCGCGGCGAGGAGCTTTCCGAGCGGCTCGCCTCGGTGCTGGAAGTCGTTTATCTCATCTTCAACGAAGGCTACACTGCGGCGCGCGGCGACGAATGGCTGCGGCCGCAGCTTTGCAACGATGCATTGCGCATGGGCCGCGTGCTCACCTCGATCGCGCCACGGGAAGCTGAGGCCCACGGCCTGTTGGCGCTGATGGAACTGAACGGTTCGCGGATGGCGGCGCGGACCGATAGAGCCGGCGATCCGATCCTGCTGATGGATCAGAACCGCGGGCTGTGGGACCAGCTTCAGATTCGCCGCGGCATGCTGGCGCTGGCACGCGCGCACCAACTCGGCGGCGCCGGTGGCTTTTATGCGCTGCAAGCCGCCATCGTTGCTTGCCATGCCACTGCAGGCACATCAGATGAAACCCCTTGGCCGGCTATCGCAAAACTCTACACGGAGCTCGCGGCCCTGGTTCGCTCGCCCGTGATCGAACTCAATCGCGCGGTCGCGGTCGGCATGGCCGAGGGACCTGCGGCCGCACTCACGATCGTGGAACGTCTCGCACATGAGCCGTTGCTGAAGACCTATCATCTGTTGCCCGGCGTTCGCGGCGATCTCCTGCAAAAGCTCGGGCGCTACGCGGAAGCGTGCGCGGCGTTCGAGATGGCGGCAAGCCTCGCCGGCAACAGGCGCGAACAGGAACTGATGAAACGACGCGCGGCTGAGGCCGCCAGCCACGCGCCGTAACCGGCTTGACGTCAGATGAAGCGGAACTGCGAGCGTTCGCGTTTCGCCAGCTTTGGAACCGCCTGGCCGACAATGATGTTCTTGAAGTGCGCGGTTTGCTGGTGATCGGCGAATGCTGCTTCGCCCGCGAACACCTCATAGAAGAAGTATTTTCGTGGCTCGGCCAGGTTCTGGTGGATCTGGAACTCCTTCACGCCGGGCTCGCGCTGCGCCTGCGGTAGAAATTCCTTCAGAAGGCCGGCGACCGCGGCTTCCTCGCCAGGATTGACTTCCCAGAACGCGGTGACGACCAGGCTTTGGTTGGCGTTATCAGGTGCTGCCATGTTGTTCTCCTGTGTACTCAGCGCCGGTTCGTTCCGGCGACTGAAGATCATCATGGCCATTATCGCGACATGAATGCTTCGGCCTCAATCGAAGTGTAATATCGTTTCCGCGAGCTGGCCGATCGATTGTGCTGTTCGACATTGGACGCCACAGCGATTGACATTCCGGTCTTGGGTCGCCGAAGATTGCGCCTGCAATCAACTGACGAAGCGCCCATGCCAAACATGCGATCCGCCGTCTCCGGAGCCGTGCTCGTCGTCGCGGCGTCCCTCGCCTACCATGCTGCGTTTGCCCAGACTGCAGCACCGGTCTGGCCAACCCTGCAATGGCAGACGTCCACGCCGGAACAGCAAGGCATGGAGTCGGCCGCGCTCGCGGGCCTGCTCGAATTCGGGGCAACCCGCAGCCTCGATAGTCTCTTGCTGGTGCGGCACGGGCGGATCGTGCTGGATGCCTATTACGCGCCATACACGGCAGACATTCCGCACCGGATAAACTCCGCCACCAAGGCGGTGATCGGGACGCTGGTGGCGATCGCGCAGAAGGATGGCCTGCTGGATCGCTTCGACCATCCGGTGCTGGATTTCTTTGCTGACAGCACCATCGCAAACCTCGACGACAGGAAGAAAGCGATCACGGTCCAGAACCTGCTCGACATGACATCCGGGATCAACTGGCAGGAACCGCTGGATGGGCGGCCGGACTCGATGATCGAAATGAGCCGTCAGCAGGACTGGACCAAATTCGTCCTCGACCGTCCGATGGCGAGCGCGCCGGGAGACACCTTCAACTACAACAGCGGCGGCACGCATGTGCTGTCGGCCCTGATCGCCAAGCTCACCGGAATGAACACCTGGGATTATGCGAAGGCGAAACTGTTCGGCCCGCTCGGGATCGACGTTTCGGATTGGTGGCGTGATCCGCAAGGCATCTCGATCGGCGGCTTCGGCCTGGCGCTGCTGCCCCGCGACATGGCCAAGTTCGGCTATCTGTATTTGCGGGGCGGTCAATGGGAGGACAAAGCGCTGCTGGCGCCAGCCTGGATCGATAAGGTCAACCACGCCACCGTCCACATGAACATGCCGCGGTCGCCGGATTTGCGGTACTCGAATTTGTTCTGGGCGCTTCCCGACAAGCACGTCTACATGGCGGACGGCTATCACTGCCAGTTGATCATGGTTCTGCCCCGGCTGGACATCGTCGCCGTGACGACAGCCCGGGATTTTTGCCCGCTCGGCAGACTGGCGGATCTGATTGCCGGCGCGGTTAAATCGGAAACGGCATTGCCGGCGGATCCCGCTGGCACAGATCTGCTCGCGAACAAGCTTCGCGACATATCGACCGAGAAGGCAACCGAGGTGGGCGTGACGTCCGAGATTGCGTCTGCAATTTCCGGGAAGGCATATAAATTCCCGGCGAATGCGCTCGGCCTGAGATCATTGTCGCTGAACCTCGCCGATCCAAATCCGCACTATGAAGCGGAGATGCACAGGCGGGATCGCAGTCAGCCACCGCTCAAGCTGACCTGCCCGATCGGATTTGACGGCCTCTATCGCAAGAGCGAGTCGACCGCCGCCGGAGTATTTGCCACCAAGGGCAAGTGGGTGAACGGCTCCACGCTCGAGGTCGAGCGCCAATGGGTAGGGATGGACGAACTCCAGAAATGGACGCTGTCGTTCGACGGTGACAGGCTCCATCTGCGCGGCAGGGACCGCGACGGCCGCGACGTTGTGGTCGACAGCGAGCCGGGCGGCTGATTCTCCAGCCGCTTACCGGACGAGTTTTTCGCGCCCATACAGCAGCAGCATGACGACAATGATCACGCCATAGATGATCTGGCGCCCAAACTCGGCAATCTGCATCACCGAAAGGATCGATTGCAGCAACGTGATCAGGATCGTGCCGGCGATGGTTCCGAGATATCTGCCGCGGCCGCCGAGGATCGATGTGCCGCCGAGCACGACGGCGGCGATCGCCGGCAGCAGATAGGCGTCGCCCATCGATTGGGCCGCTTTGCCGCCGTAGCCCGCCAGCAGCACGCCTCCGAAGGCGGCAAGCGCGCCGCACAGCGCGAACGCGATCATGACGGTGCGCTGCGTCGGCACGCCGGAGAGATAGGCGGCGGTTTCCTTGTTGCCGATTCCATAGATGGCGCGGCCGAATGTCGTGCGGGTCAGCAGGAATACGGTGAGGGCGCCGGTCAAGGCCCACATGATCGCGGCGTTCGGAACGCCGAGGATGGTGCCGGCCGCGAGGTAGCGCATGGCTGAGGATGCGCTGTCGCCGGGCGCAAAACCGCCGGTATAGGCAACCATCAGACCTTGCGCGACGGCATTGACCGCAAGCGTCACGATCATCGAGGGAATGCGCAGATAGGCGACGCCGACACCGTTCACCAGCCCGATCAGGACGCCGCAAGCCACGCCGGCGGGAATCGCAAATACCTCACCGACCACCCCATGGGCCGCTGTTGCCGACGCCATCATCGCACCCAGCGTCACCGTCCAGGGCACCGAGAGATCGATCTGGCCGAGCAGGATCACCAGCATCATGCCGGTGGCGATGACGCCGAGAAATGCGCCGACCTTGAGCTGCTGCAGCAGATATTCCGGCGAAAGGAAGTTGGAGGAATAGATGCTGCCGACCGCCAATAGCAGCAGGATACATCCGAACGCGGTGGCGACGGGAACGTCGATGCGTTGCCGCCAGTCCCGGTCGCGGCGTGCCGGCGTGGCCGGGGCTGTCGTGACACTTCGATCTTCATGTGAACAGTTCCAGACGGTTGCGCACCTGGAACAGGCGAGCCGACCCGATCGCGACCGAGAGCAGCAGGACCAGACCCTGGAACAGCGGCTGCCACAATGGATCGACGTCGAACACGAACAGCAGATCGCCGATGGCGCGGAACGCAAAGGCGCCGAAGATCGCGCCGATGGCGCTGCCGCGACCGCCGAACAGGGATACCCCGCCCAGCACCACGGCCGCGATGGAATACAGCGTGTAGGTGTTGCCGTTCGCGACCGACGCTTCGCCCGAGAAGGTGAAGAACGTCAGGAACAGTCCCGCCGATCGATGCCAGCACGCCGGCGAGCACATAGGCCGCGAATTTGGCGCGCCTGATCGGCATGCCGGACATGTAGGCGCTGAGTTCCGACGAGCCGACGGCATAGGCGGTCCGGCCGATCACCGAGCGCTGAAACGGCAGCCACACAAAGACGACGACGCCGAGAAGAACCAGAACGCTCGCCGGAATGAGGTTGAATACCTTACCGGTCAGCGCGTCGGCAAAATCCGAATTGAATTCTGTTGAACTGCCCGGGAACGGCCTGATCCAGAGCGCGATACCGAAATACACCGCACCGGTTGCGATCGTGGTGACGATCGGCTGCAGCCTTCCGAAAATGACGATGACGGCGTTGATGGCCCCGCACAGCGCGCCGGTGGCAATGACGCCGATGACGCCGAACGTGGTCGCAACGCCGGAGCCGGCGACAAGATAGGACGCCAGGCAGTTACAGAGGATGAAGACCATGCCGACCGAAAGATCGATGCCCGAGGTGAGGACGACGAGGGTCTGCGCCATCGCAACGAACGCCAGCAGCACGCCCTTGTTGGCGACGGTCTGGATCACGTTGGCCGTCAATCCGGCCGGATGGTTCATGACATAGAGGCCGAGCATGGCCACGAAGATCGCGAGCGCCAGCAGCGTGCCGCGCTGCTCGGCGAGATGGAAGCGCCAGTCCTTCATGCCGGCGCCGGGGCTTTTCGCTCCGCCTCCTCGTCGGCCACGTCGAGATCGAGGGCTGAACTGATCAAGGTCCGCTCGTTGATGTCGGCGCCGGTCAATACGCGCTTGACCGCGCCGTTGTAGAGCACGAGCACCTTGTCGCAGAGGCCGATCAGTTCGTCATAGTCGGTCGAGTAGAGCACGATCGCAGCCCCTTCGTCGGCGAGCCGGCGCAGCAACTGATAGATTTCCTGCTTGGTGCCGACGTCGATGCCGCGCGTCGGATCGTTGAGCAGGATGATGCGCGGCTTGCGCATCAGCCACTTGGCGATCACGAGCTTTTGCTGATTGCCGCCGGACAGCGCGCTGGCCGGAACCGCGACGCCGTCGGTGCGCACGGCGAGCAGGCGTATCATTTCGTCCACCGCACGGCGCTCCGCGTCGCGGTCGATGATGCCGAATTTCGCCAGTTCCGGCAGTGCCGCGAACGACAGATTGTCCCGCACCGACATCTGCAGCATCAGGCCTTCGGTCTTGCGGTCCTCCGGGATCAGCGCCATTTCGACGCCGCTGGCTTTCGCCGCGCGCGGCGAGTTGATTTTCACGGGCTTGCCATTGACCAGAATCTGGCCGCCGACGCCGCGCAGGACGCCGAACAGCGCCAGCAGCAGCTCGCGCTGCCCCTGGCCGTCGAGGCCGCCAAGGCCGACCACTTCGCCGGCGGCGGACGCTGAACGAGATGTCCTTGAACCGCGGCGGCCACGACAGATTGCGGACCTCGATCACCGGTGTTTCCGGCGTCGGCCGGCGCCGCGGCCTTGGGCGGAAACACGTGGCTGTATTCGCGGCCGATCATCATCTCGATCACTTCATTGTCGGATTTGGTGCCGGCCTCGTAGGTCGCGATCTTCCTGCCGTTGCGGAACACCGAGCAATCGTCGGCCAGTTCGGCGATCTCATGCATGCGGTGGGAGATGTACAGCAGCGCGATGCCTTCGGCCTTCAGCCGCCTGAGAACGTCGAAGATCCGCTTCACGTCAGCCGCCGCGAGCGCCGAGGTCGCTTCATCGAGAATCAGAACGCGCGGTTTGCGGGCGAGCGCCTTTGCAATCTCGATGATCTGCCGCCGCGACAGCGACAAATCCCTGACCTGCGCCATCGGATGAATGTCTTCGCCGCCGGCGCGCGCCAGCGCGGCCTCGGCCAGCAATCGCTGCGCCTTGCGGTCGATCAGGCCGAAGCGGCCAGGTGGGTTTGAGGCGATGATGTTGTCGGCGACCGACAGGTCCGGAATCAGCGACAGTTCCTGGAACACGCTGACGATGCCGGCCGCATTGGCCGCCGCTGGATCGGGAAAGCTGACGCTCGTGCCCGTCGAGCAGCATCCGCCCCTGGTCGGGGGCCACCACGCCGGACATGATCTTGATCAGGGTCGACTTGCCGGCGCCGTTCTCGCCGAGAATGGCGTGCACACGGCCCGCGCGGACTTCGAGATCGGCGTTTTCCAGCGCGCGTACGCCGCCATACCGCTTGGAGACACCTTCCATCCGGAAGAGCGGCGGGATCTTTTGTTCCATCGCGCAAGGCCCTGGGGAAGTTGTCGCGGGAGAGGGCCCCCGCGACAAGGTCCGAGGATTGTAGACTTACTTGTTGTCCTTCGATTGTCCCATGATCTCCTGGGCCGAGAAATTGATGCCGCAGGTCGGGAAGGAGTTGCCGACAAAGAAGTTGTCGGATTGTGCGGCATAGAAGTCCTGGCCGTCCTTGAAGTTCGGATCCTCGGCAACGGCCAAGGGAAGCTTCACGGATTGCGGGATGACCTTGCCCTGCGAGCGCATCGATCGCGGTCTTCATCGCCACGGCGACCTGGGCGGGGCCGGTGCCGGCGGACGAGCACTTCAGGCCCTTGGACGCATTCGCCGCGCAGAACTTGCGGAAGCCGTTTTCGGTCTCACCGCCGAACGGTACGAACGGATGCTTGGCATCGATCATCGCCTGCACCACGCCGGTGTCGCCGCCCTGCGCGGTGATGGCATCGAACTTCTTCTGCACCGCGATGGCATCCGCGGTAGCCTTTTGCGCGGTCGCGTCGTCCCATTTGCCGACGACTTCGACGATGTCCCATTTCTTGCCGGATGCCTTGAAGGTCTCCTGGATGCCGTTGTGGCGATCGGTATCGACCGACGTTCCGGCCACGCCGCGGACTTCGAGCATCTTGCCGCCATTGGGAACGTGCTTGATGATCCAGTTGGCCCAGAGCACGCCGAGCCCCTTCTGGTCGACGTTGACGTTGATCGCGTCCTGGGTGTCGAGGATGTTGTCGAAGGCGACCAGCACCACGCCGGCGTCCTTGGCGCGCTTGATGACCGGCGCGAACGCCTTGGGATTTTGCGCGTTGACGACGATCGCGTCGTAGCCGGAATCGATGAAATTGTTGATCGCGGAAATCTGCGCGGCGACGTCTTCGCCGGTCGACACCACCTTGAATTCCTTCAGCTTGGCCGCAACGCCGGGCTGGGCCGCATAGGCCTTGGCGGTCTGGATCATCTGGATGCGCCAGGTATTGGCGATGTAGCCATTGGCGAGCGCCACGCGGTACGGACCCTTCTTGGCGGGGAATTTGAAGAATTTGGTGTCCTGCGACCACGGCACGTAGCAGTTGGCTTCAGCAGACGGTCCGGAAACGATCTCCGGGCCGGCAGCCTGTGCGGCGGAGCCGGCGAAGCAAGCGACAGCGGTCGTCACAGCTAACGTCAATTTCAACGCAAGATTGGTTTGCATGGTGTGATCCTCCCAAGGATGCCAAATCCATTTGAAGGGAGGACAGCTTTTCTCAAGCCAACTCAGCTCTTTGGCTGATGGTTGTCGGCTTGTCCGCCATTCTCTCCCACGGAATATTGCTAGGCCCAAATGATAGCGCTGTCAATAAAATGACAGCGCTGTCAAATTGGGGTGCCCGGCCGTGGGGAACGCCGCTCGGGTTGATCCTTGAGTAAACGTCAGTTCGTGCTGAGATTTCCGAGCCGAAGGGTCAGATCAGCCGCATCCCCTTCAAACTCGAATGCCCATTTTTGCCGACGATGATGTGGTCGTGCACGGAGATGCCGAGCGGGGCGGCAATGTCGACGATCGCTTTCGTCATCTGGATATCGGCCTGCGACGGCGTCGGGTCGCCGGAGGGGTGGTTGTGCACGAGAATGAGCGCGGTTGCGGATAATTCCAGCGCGCG
This sequence comes from uncultured Alphaproteobacteria bacterium, assembly GCA_963802535.1. GTDB lineage: Bacteria > Pseudomonadota > Alphaproteobacteria > Rhizobiales > Xanthobacteraceae > Bradyrhizobium. The sequence continues at coordinate 940,279 of CAWDJI010000011.1, forward strand.
CTTGATCACCTCGCGCGGATAGACCGGGGTGTGGTCGACGGTGCCGGTCTGCTGCACCTCGTCGGCGATCAGTTGATTGCGCTTGTCGAGAAACAGCAGGCGGAATTGCTCCTTGTCGGCGAATGCCATGCCGGAGCGGCAATAGCCGATCACGTCGTTCCAGGACGATAGCGCAATACTGCGCTTGATCTCACCTTTGGCCACCCGGTGAGCTGCGGCCGCGAGCAGTTTGATCTGGTGGACGCTGGCATCGCCGATGCCCTCGACTTCGCGCAGGCGCGCTTCCGGCGCATGGATGACCTCGGCAAAGGAGCCGAACTTCTTCAACAGCGCCTTCGCCAGCGGCTTGGTGTCGCGCCGCGGCAGCGCCGGGAATAGCGCCATCTCGAGCAGCTCGTAATCGCTCAGCGCATCGGGGCCGGCGCTGTAAAAACGCTCGCGCAGCCGCTCGCGGTGGCCGTGATAGTGCGGCGTCTCGGCCGCTTCATCCGGAGATTTGCTGGTCTTGCCTGGCATCGGCGTCAACCATGCCGCGTCGGTCAACTTTTGCAATCACGAATTGCGAAAGGCAGCCCGGATGATCTCCCCGACCTGGTGCAGGTCGGCGGCCACGCCCGCGCAAAGTGCTGCGATCCCCGGCGTCGGCGGTAAGGCATCAGGCACCATGATCACCATGGCGCCGGCCGCGTGTGCCGCCCGCACGCCGTTGAACGAATCTTCCAGGATAAGACAATCGGAGGCATCGACACCCAGTGCCGACAGCGCCTTGAGATGAACGTCCGGATGCGGTTTTCCGCGTGCGACATCGTCCCGGGCCGCAACCGCGCGGAAGAAATGCGCGATTTGGCAGTGGTTCAAATGATGCAGGGCTTCCTGCCGTTTCATCGAGGTGCCGACCGCGACCGGCATGCTCCATTCGCGCCAGCTCTTCCAGCAATTCTACGAGCACCAGCCTTGAGCGGCACGCCCGCGTCCAGGATCGGACCGAGCCGCGCGAACACCGCGGTCATGTAGGCTGCAAGCGGAAATGCCGGACCGAGATCGGCGCGAAGCTGTGCCTCCAGCTCAGTGCCGAGCAGGCCCACCAGCGAGAGCACGTAGGCTTTCGAGATCGGCGTACCCAACGTCATCGCCGGCCAGCACCATGGCGCTGACATAAGCGGGGATGGTGTCGATCAAAAGGCCGTCCATATCGAAGACGACGGCCTTAGGCTCGCGCGGCAGGGTTATGCTGAGGCTCAATTATGCCGTAGCCAGCGGCTTCTCGCCGTTGCGCTCCGACAGCGTGAAGATTTCGACGCCGGTTGCGGTCACGCCGACCGAGTGCTCGAACTGCGCCGACAGCGAGCGGTCGCGCGTGACGGCGGTCCAGCCGTCGGACAGGATCTTCACATGCGGCTTGCCGAGATTGATCATCGGCTCGATGGTGAAGAACATGCCGGGCTTTAGCGTCACGCCTTCGCCGGGCCGGCCGATATGGATGATGTTCGGCTCGTCATGGAACATGCGCCCCAGCCCATGGCCGCAGAAATCGCGCACCACGCTCATGCCCTGCGGCTCGACAAAACTCTGGATCGCGTGGCCGATGTCGCCGGTGGTGGCGCCGGGTTTCACCGCGGCGATGCCGCGCATCATCGCCTCATAGGTGACCTCGATCAGCCGCTCGGCCTTGCGGGCGATCGGGCCGATCACATACATGCGGCTGGAATCGCCGTACCAGCCGTCGACGATGAAGGTGACGTCGATATTGACGATGTCGCCCTCCTTCAGCGCGCGATCGCCGGGCATGCCGTGGCAGACCACATGATTGATCGAGGTGCAGGTCGAATAGCGGTAGCCGCGATACATCAGCGTCGCCGGATAGGCGCCGTGGCTGAAGGCGAAGTCGCGGACGAATTCGTCGATCTGCGAGGTCGGCAGGCCCTCCTTGACGAGGTCGGTCAGCTCGTCGAGGCATTTGGCGACCAGGGCGCCAGCCTTGCGCATGCCGGCGAACCCGCTTTGTCCATGCAGCTTGATCTGGCCGGTTTTGCGCAAGGAGGTATCTGTTGCTTCGATATAGCTCATGGTCGGGTCATGCTTCGGAATTAAGGGTGTTAACGGGCTGATTTGGAGCCCTAATTTAGTGATCGGCGCGATCAGTGCAAGCCAAGGATGAGCCGCTTCAGGCGATCAAAAGGCTTGATTTCAGCTCGAAACCTCCACCACGGATTCGACCGGCAGCGCGCCGCCGCGGACCCGGATTTCGCGCACCGGATAGGGAACCTTGATGCCCTCGCGCTTGAAGGCGTCCCACAGCGCCAGCATCACCTCGCTCTTCACACTGTCCATGCCGTCGGGATCGGCGATCCAGAAGGTCAGTGAGAACTTCATGCCGGCCTCGGCGAATTCGGTCAGGAGGCAGTTCGGCGGCTTGTTTTTGATGGCGCGCGGTGCGCTGGCGGCGATCTCGATGGCGAGCTTGCAGACCAGCCGCGGATCGGCGTCGTAGTTGGTGCTGAACAGCACCTTCACCAGCGTGTTCTTGTCGGTATAGGTCCAGTTGACGACCTTCTGCGTCACCAGATCCTCGTTCGGGATCAGGAACTCGCGGCCGTCGCCGGCGGCGACCGAAATATAGCGCGTCTTCATCGCGCTGATGCGGCCCGTGCTGTCGCCGATGGTGACGAGGTCGCCGGGCTTGACCGATTTGTCGAGCAGCAGAATGAGACCGCTGATGAAATTGGCGACGATCTTCTGCAGGCCGAGACCGATGCCGACGCCGGCAGCGCCGGTGAACACCGCCAGCGCCGACAGATTGATGCCGACGGCGCCGAGCGCGATGGCGATCGCCAGCACCATCAGGCCCATCCGGATCATCTTGACCAGCAGCACCTGGATCGATGGCGTCAGGTCGCTGGAACGGGTGATCCGGCTTTCGGCGAAATTGCTGGCGATGTTGGTGAGCCACAGCGCCACGATCAGAAGCGCGCCGAGCTTGATCAGGACCAGCGGCGTCAGCCGCAATCCGCCGAGAACGACTGCGACGTAATCCGAATCCAGCATGTCCATCGCCGGGTCGAGCTGACCGACGATGCTCAGCGCCGCGATCAGCCACGCCGCCACCGACACCAGCTTGACGATGAATTCGTTGCGAATGACCGAGGTGATCAGGCGGATGACCAGCCAGGCCAGCGCCAGCTTGGCCGCAACCATCAGCATGTAGCTGCGGCTCGGCCAGGTCGTGTGATACATGATGATGCGCGCCGCGATCAGCACGATCGCGAATATCGCGGTGGAGGCGGTGACGACCAGCATGCGGGCGAGGTGACGCAGCGGTAGCGGCCAGCGCATCGCGAACGAGGTCATGTCGACATGGGCGCGGATCGCTACGTCGACCGCATAGGCGATCCCCGCGGCGGCCAGCATCAGGCCGAACTGAAGATAGAACCAGGGCGAGGTGAGCTCGGCACCGACCGAGCGCGCGGTGGTGTGCAGGATCTCGATGATGTCATTCAGGTCCATCGGCAAAATCTCATTCGAGGCCAGATGGCGTAGCAGGCGGCCCCATTAGGCAAAATTGATTCGAAGTGCGCGCAGATTCCCACAAGGCGGCGGCTATGCCATCGCCGCAGCATGTCGCTGCTGCGAGTTAGGCCGGTAAATCGGGCACATTGTCGTTTTCCGGCAGAAATGGGTTGGCGTCCAAGTGTGGCGACGATAAGGATGCAATTGCAAGTATTTGCTCGATTTTGCGAAGCGCGGGACTTTCTTTCGATATGGCTTCCCTCGACTCCGTCAGTCTGGCGATTCTGCTCGGTGCGGTTCTGGTGATGGCCGGCATCCTGTCGAGCCTGCTCGCGCTGCGCTTCGGCGCGCCGCTGCTGTTGGTGTTCCTGCTGATCGGCATGCTGGCGGGCGATTCCGGACCCGGCCAGCTGCGCTTCGACGACGTGCGCACGACCTATCTGGTCGGTTCGGTGGCGCTGGCGCTGATCCTGTTCGACGGCGGCCTGCGGACCCGGTTTCAGAGCATCCGCGCGGTGCTGGCGCCGTCGATGGTGCTGGCCACCATCGGCGTGCTGCTGACCGCGCTGATCACGGCACCGTTCGCCAAATACGTGCTCGATCTGAACTGGACCGAGGCGCTGCTGGTCGGCGCCGTGGTGGCCTCGACCGATGCCGCGGCGGTGTTCCTGCTGGTGCATGCGCAGGGGCTGCGGCTGCGGCCCCGCGTCGGCGCGACGCTGGAAGCCGAATCCGGCACCAACGATCCGTTTGCGGTGTTTCTCACCTTGATGCTGGTCGAATTCATTTCGCTCGGCCAAAGTTCGTTCGGACATGTCGTGCTGGAATTCCTGCGGGAAGCCGGGCTCGGCGCCGTCGTCGGCGTGATCGGCGGCCGTCTCGTGGTGGTCGCGCTCAATCGCGTCGCGCTGCCGCAGGGCCTGCATGCGCCGTTTGTCACGACAGCGGCGCTGGTGATTTTCGGCGCGGCGCAGATCTCGCACGCTTCGGGCTTTCTCGCGGTCTATCTCGCCGGCATCATCATCGGCAACCGGCCGACGCGCGCGCATAATTCGGTGGTGACATTCCTCGACGCCGCGACCTGGCTGGCGCAGATCGTGATGTTCGTGCTGCTCGGCCTGCTGGTCTCGCCGCAGCGGCTGGTCAGCAGCATCGTTCCGGCCGTGCTGGTGGCGCTGGTGCTGATGCTGGTGGCGCGGCCGATCGCGGTGTTTCTCTGTCTCGCGCCGTTTCGTTTCAACTGGCGGGAAAAGCTCTTCATCGCCTGGACCGGCTTGCGCGGCGCGGTCGCGATCTTCCTGGCGTCGATCCCGATGCTGGTGGACCTGTCCAAGGCCTATCTCTATTTCGACGTCGCCTTTGTCGTCGTCATCATCTCGCTGTTGCTGCAGGGCTGGACGCTGGCGCCGGCGGCGCGGCGGCTGCATGTGGCGCTGCCGCGCGCCGACCGCGGCCCGCGGCGCGTCGAACTGGATCTGCCCGGCCAGCTCGAGCAGCAACTGGTCGGCTATCCCGTGCGCTCCAGGAGCCTGTATTTCCGGCGCGGGCTGATTCCGTCCTGGTCGAAGCCGACGCTGGTGATCCGCGACCAGCGCATCCTCTCGCCCGCCGAGGCCGATCCGATCGCGCCCGGCGATTACATCTATCTGCTGGCGCCGCCGGAAAAGGCCGAGGCGCTGGATCGCTTCTTCGTCGACATGCCGCCGAGCACGGCGCCCGATCCGCATCTGCTCGGCGACTTCATGGTCTCGGGCGAGCACACGCTGGGCGAACTGGCCGCGATCTACGGCGTCGCGATCGACGAGGAACAGGCGCAACTGACGCTGTCGGATTATTTCGACGTCCATCTCGACTATGCGCCGAAGGAAGGCGCCGAGCTGGTGCTCGATCCCATCGTGCTGGTCGCGCGCAGCCTCGGTGGCGGCCGGGTCAACGTCGTCGGCCTGCGGCTGCCCGAGGACGAGGAAGAGACGGTGCCGCTGACGCGCTGGCAGACGTTCCGGCGCAAGCTCGCGGAGATATGGTCGCAGGTGGCGGGGGTCTGAGCTGGCGTGTAGGGCGTGTGTGGACGGCCCTTTGAATGCAAGGGGGTATGAGGAAAAAATTTGATCTGGTGCGAAAAGCGGTCGTGTGTCCGGCCTGTTTGACGCGGCACTTTGACCGCTGGCCCAGATGGGTTCCGCGATCCACCCCCAAACGGATTAGTGACCTCGAAGGCCGCCACCCTACGCGGGTTCTGTGGATCGTCGGTTCGACCGATCAGCATCTTTTCCTGTCTGCCCTTACACCTGCGACATGACGAGCGGAGTTACGCAACTACCGGCTTTGCGAGCCGGTAATCTTCCCCTCTCGTCAGCATGGCCCAGATAATCCGGGCCATCTTGTTGGCCAGAGCGACAGCCGCGAGCTTGCGCGGCTTGCGCTCCAGCAAAGCGAGTAGCCATGCCGATACGCCGGGACGCCCCGGCCTGGCAAAGCGAATGACGGCGGTGGCGCCAAGCACCAGCAACTGACGCAACCGCTCGTTACCGGCGCGGCTGATGCCGCCGAGGCGTTGCTTGCCGCCGGTTGAGATCTCGCGCGGCACCAAGCCCAGCCAGGCCGCGAAATGCCGCCCCGATTCGAACTGCGTCGCATCGACCATGCGAGAAAAGCTGAGTGCGCTCATCGGCCCAACCCCTGGAATGGCTGACAGACGGCGGCTGTCGGGATCGGCCTTGTGTTGCGCCAGCAGATTCTTGTCGATTGCCGCCAACCTTGCTTCCAGCTGATCAACCTCCCTGCCGAGTAGCCGCAAAGCTTCAGTTGCCGCCTCCGGCAATGTGGCGTCGGCCTCGATCTCGGAGCGCAGCATGGCAAGCCCTTTGCCACCGACAGGTGCCACCAAACCCATCTCCGTCGCATGACCGCGCAAGGCGTTGACCAGTTGGGTCCGTTGGCGCACCAGCAGTTCGCGTACCGTCAGCAGCATTGCCCGCGCCTGTACGTCCGCCGATTTAACAGCGACCTCCTGCATGCCCGGTCGCGCCGCGGCTTCGCTGATGGCTTGCGCATCGTTGCGATCATTCTTGCTGCGTTTGACGAACGGTTTGACATATTGCGCCGGGATCAACCGCACCCGATGGCCCAGGGCCTGAAGCGTACGGCCCCAATAATGCGACCCGCCACAAGCTTCCATCGACACAGTGACGGGAGGCAGCTTGGCGAAGAAGGGCACCAGATCCTGCCGCCTCAGATTGCGGCGCAGAACAGGTTGGTCTCGCGCATCGACCGCGTGAAGCGTGAAAACAGATTTTGACGTATCGATGGCAACCCGCGTAATCTCGTTCATGGACGGCTCCTCAGTTGGGTGTTGACAGCGCAACTATGGCACCAGATGCCGCGGGGGCCGTCCACCCCAACGGATTGGAGCCGAAGGCGTAATCCGCCGTTTGCGGCCGACACGGCGGATTACGCCTTCGGCTTAAGTCCGCCCTACGGTATCGAATATCCGCTGTTGAGGAATGCGCGGACACTGACTAGCTTGAGCCAAGCCCGGCCCAGCGCCCTACCGGTGGAAACGCAGGAGACACAACCATGTCCGGCCCGCTCGACGACCAACTCGGCTTTGCGCCCGACTACGATTCCCCGATCCCCTATATGCAGCGGACCCGCGACTACTACACCGCGATCGGCTACACCACGCCCTATCGCTGGGCGCATTATGTCGATGCGCCGTTCCAGCCGCTGAAAAAGCCGCTGGCGCAATCGCGCGTGACCATCGTCACCACCGCCGCGCCCTACGATCCGGCCAAGGGCGATCAGGGACCGGGCGCGGCGTATAATGGCGGCGCCAAGTTCTACCAGGTCTATGACGGCGACACCTCGAAGCAGCACGATCTGCGCATCTCGCATATCGGCTATGACCGCAAGCACACCACCGCGACCGACAGCGGCACCTGGTTTCCGCTGCCGCAGCTCCTGAAGGCCAAAGCCTCCGGGCGGATCGGCGAGGTCGCGCCGCGCTTCTTCGGCGCGCCGACCAATCGCAGCCACCGCGTCACCATCGACATCGATGCGCCTGAAATCCTGGCGCGCTGCCTCGCCGACAAGGTCGATGTCGCCGTGCTGGTGCCGAACTGCCCGGTCTGCCACCAGACCTCGGCGCTGGTGGCGCGCCATCTCGAAGCCAACGGCATTCCGACCGTGGTGATGGGATGCGCCAAGGACATCGTCGAGCACGCCGCCGTGCCGCGCTTCCTGTTCTCGGATTTCCCGCTCGGCAATTCCGCCGGCAAGCCGCAGGATGCGGCCTCGCAGGCGCTGACGCTGGAACTGGCGCTCCGCCTGCTGGAGACCGCGCCCGGCGCGCGCACCACGATGCAGTCGCCGCTGCGCTGGAGCGAGGATGCGTCCTGGAAGCTCGACTACAACAACATCGCGCAGATGAGCCCGGAAGAACTGGCGCGCCGCCGCGCCGAATTCGACAAGCAAAAAGAAATCGCGCGCGGCAACCGCGCGGCGTGACGCGCTGTGGCCCTCGCAGTCGTCATTGCGAGCGAAGCGAAGCAATCCATCTCTCCGCGTAAAGCAAAGAATCAGGATTGCTTCGTCGCAAGGGCTCCTCGCGACTGACGGGCGGAGGCCGGTTGACAGCTCCTTCAATCATGCTTATCGAGAGGAAACTGAAGTGACCCGACCGTTCGAAGGCGTGAAGATTCTCGACTTCACGCAGGTGCTGGCCGGCCCCTATGCGAGCTACCAGCTCGCGCTGCTCGGCGCCGACGTCATCAAGGTGGAACGGCGCGACGGCGAGGACATGCGCCGCACGCCGCTCTCAGCCGCGAATGGGCCGATCGCGGCCTCGCGCCGGGCTGGCAGGCGATCAACGGCAACAAGCGCAGCCTGACGCTCGACCTCTCGAAACCCGAGGCGATCGCGATCGTCAAGCAGCTCGCCGCGCAGGCCGACGTGGTGATGGAGAATTTTCGTCCCGGCGTGATGGACAAGCTCGGCATCGGCTACGCCGCGCTCTCGGCGATCAATCCGCGGCTGATCTATTGCGCGATCTCCGGCTTCGGCCAGACCGGCCCGGAGCGCCACGGCGCCGGCTATGACGGCAAGATCCAGGCGCTGTCCGGCATCATGGCGATCACGGGCCACGCGGAGACCGGACCGACGCGCGCCGGCTTTGCGGTCTGCGACGTGCTGTCCGGCTCGACCGCGGCGTTCGGCGTCTCCAGCGCGCTGTTCCAGCGCACCCATACCGGCAAGGGGCAGATGGTCGACGTCTCGATGCTGGAGGCGTCGCTGGCGTTTCTGTCGGGCCAGGTCGCGGATTACTCCGTCGCCGGCCATCGCCAGCAATTGTCCGGCAATCAGGCGGTGAGCCGCAAGCCGACCGCCAATCTGTTCAAGGCGGGCGACGGCCATCTGCTGCTCGCCGTCAACAACGAGAAGCAATACCGCGCGCTGATGACCGCGATCGGCCGCGACGATGTCGTTGGACGATCCGCGCTTCGTCGACTGGTTCGCGCGGCAGGAAAACGAGCCGGCGCTGCGCGCCATCATCGAGGAGGCGCTTGTCGAAGAAGGATCCGCGCGAGTGGGAGAAGATCCTCGATGCGGCCGGCGCGCCCTGCGCCAGCATCTGGAAGGTCGAGGAGGTGATCGATCATCCGCAGATCGCCGCGCGCGGCGCCATCCAGGAGATCGACACGCCCTATGGCCGCCTGCGCTTTGCCGGCAGCGGCTTCCAGCTCGCCCATGGCGGCGGCAGGCTCGATTCGATGGCGCCCGAGCTCAGCGCCCACACCGATGAGGTGCTGGCCTCGCTCGGCTATGACGCCGCCGCGAGATCGCGGCTGCGACATCATGACCTTCGCCGGCTACATGCGGGCCGCGGCCGTGTCCAGCAATCGGCTGAAGCCATACGGCGATCCACGCGATCGCAACATCGACGCGTGGATTGGGTGGAACGGATTCCATTCCGAGACGCGAAACGATGTCCAGCGCGCCATGGAGAACCTGCAGGTCTATCGCGTTCGTTCCGGCACCGAGGCGGCTGCGACAGCAAAGCCCGATCAGCATCGCGGCACGACCCAGGAAGTCAGCTCGGTGTCGCGATTGCCGGTCCAGCCATCGTTCGCGCGCGAGATCAGGCAGGCGTACCGCGTCAGCACCTTGACGCCGCCGAGCGCGGTGACCTGGCCCTGCCGCAGCATCACGATCTGCGTCGCCAGCTGGCGCATCTCGGCGGCGTCATGGCTGACATAGACCATCGGAATGCGGCCTCGTCGCGCAGCCGCACCAGATAGGGCAGGATCTCCGACCTTGCGGCCCTCGTCGAGCGAGCCCAGCGGCTCGTCGAGCAGCAGCAGCCGCGGCTTCGACAGCAGCGCGCGGCCGAGCGCGACGCGCTGGCGCTCGCCGCCGGAGAGTTTTCCGGGACGGCGATCCAGCAGATCGCCGATGTCGAGCAGGTCGGTGACGCGCTTGCGCTGCGCCGGATCGTCGGCGAGGCGGTTCATGCGCCGGCCGTAGTCGAGATTCTGCCGGACATCGAGATGCGGAAACAGCCGCGCATCCTGGAACACATAGCCGATGCGGCGGCGATGCGGCGGCACGTGCACGTCGCGCGGCGATGTCGTCGAGCGTTTCGCCGTCGATCGCGATCACGCCGCGGTCGGGCCGCAGCAGGCCCGCGATCATGTTGATCAGCGAGGTCTTGCCGGCGCCGGAGGCGCCGAACAGGCCGGTGACGCGGCCCTCGCTGGTCGAAGGCGGCTGCAAGCGAGAATTCGCCGAGCTGCTTTGCGACGTCGACGCGCAGCATGGTCAGTTCCCGTGCAGGCGCTGCGTGGCGCGCCGCGCGAACCATTCGGAGGCGATCAGCGCCGCCATCGCGATCACGATGGAGATGACCACCAGCCGCAGCGCCGCGGTGTCGCCGTCCGGCGTCTGGATCAGCGAATAGATCGCCGACGAAATGGTCTGGGTCTCGCCGGGAATGTTCGACACGAAGGTGATGGTGGCGCCGAACTCGCCGATCGCCTTGGCAAAGCCGAGCACCATGCCGGCCAGCACGCCCGGCAGCGCCAGCGGCAGGGTCACGGTCGCAAACACCCGCCAGGGCGCGGCGCCGAGCGTGCTCCGCGGCCTGCTCCAGCCGCCGGTCGATCGCCTCGATCGACAGCCGGATCGGCCGCACCAGCAGCGGAAACGACATCACGCCGCAGGCCAGCGCCGCGCCGGTCCAGCGAAACGCGAACACGATGCCGAGATGGTCGGCGAGCCACGCGCCGACCAGGCCGCGCCGGCCGAAGGTCAGCAGCAGCAGATAGCCGGTGACGACCGGCGGCAGCACCAGCGGCAGATGCACCAGCGCATCGAGGATCGACTTGCCCCAGAAATCGCGCCGCGCCAGCAGCCACGCCAGCGCGATGCCGAGCGGCGTCGCCACCAGCGTCGCGACGATGGCGACCCGCAGCGACAGCAGGATCGCCGTCCATTCGGTCGGCGAGATCTCGAACACTCAGGTCGGTCGGGCTGACCAGGAACTTGAAGCCGTATTTCTCCAGGATGGTCTTTGCCGCCGTCGAGCGCAGGAAGGCGAGATAGTCCGTCGTCTCCGGCTTCGCGGTCGTGGTCGCCGCGACCGGATAGATGATCGGCCGGATGCGAGTCGGCCGGGAAGGTGCCGACGATCTTGACGCCGGGTTCGACCTTGGCGTCGGTCGAATAGACGATGCCGAGCACGGCTTCGCCGCGCGCCACCAGCGTCAGCGCGGCGCGCACGCTTTCGGCCATCGCGAATTTCGGCTCGGCCGCCGTCCATGCGCCGAGCTTCTCCAGCGCCGCCTTGGCATATTTGCCGACCGGCACCGACTTGACGTCGCCGGTCGCGATCTTGCCGTCGCCGGCGAGCTTGGCGAGATCGAAGCCGGCGCCGATCGTCGACGTTGTCGATCTTGGAATCCTTCGGCGCGATCAGCACGATGCTGTTGCCGAGCAGATTGACCCGGGTCGGCTCGTTGATGTTCTTCTTGCCGATCGCGTAGTCCATCCAGTCGGTGTCGGCGGAGACGAAGACGTCCGCCGGCGCGCCCTGTTCGATCTGCTTGGCCAGCGCCGAACTCGCGGCATAGCTCACGGTGACCTTGACGCCGGTCTTGGCGGTATAGGCGGCGTCGATGTCGTCGAGCGCGTTCTTCATCGAGGCGGCGGCGAACACGGTGAGGGTCTTGTCCTGCGGCGAGGCGGGCGAACAGGCCGCATCCGCAGCAGGATGACGAAGGCAGCGAAAATTCCGGCAAGACGATACATGATGGCGCTCCATGCGTGCTCGCGCGCGCGGTTCGCGCGCGCAAATCAGGCGTTGGTTGAAGTATGGAATGCGACAGGCGGAAGCGCCGTTCCGGCTGATCCCGACGGCTTACGGCCGGCCGGGATATCGCATGCGGAAACAATAACAGGCTGACAGGCCGGGTAAAGGCGACCTTTGGCTCACCGAAGCCGCCTATTCGGACGGCAGGATCGCGATCGAGATCGAATTCTCCTTGGTGCCCGCTGACCTGCAGCACGAACGGGCTGGCCGAAAGCTCGTACTTCATGGTCTTGCGGATGCCGTCGCAATCGGTGGCGCCGCTGAAGGCCTTGGGCTTCAGGAAATGCCCGTCCTGCACCACGTCGACCCAGCCGCCGCGGACAGGCTGATGGTGTAGAGGCCGGCCTTGGGCGCGGCCTTGACGCTGGCGAAGCCGGCAAAGGTGCCTTCCTTCGGCGCGCGTTCGGGCGGCGTCGGCAGCTTGGCCTCGGCTGGGCGCGACCAGCGCGAGCGTGACGCCGGTCGACGGCAACGCGGCGAGTTCGCCGCCGGAAGGCAGCTTGACGCGATCCGGCGCGGTCAGCGCCGCGCGCTCGCGTTCGATCGGCCATTTGAACTTGTCGCAGCCGCTCGGTTCTTCCGCGGCATAGGCGGGGGCGGCGCCGAGACACAGCCAGCGCGATCAAAAAAGATTGCGCGCATGTCAGTCCACCGCGATCATGACGTCGGAGGCCTTCACCACGACGGTCGCCTTGCCGCTCGGCCTTGATGCCGAGTTCGTCGACGGCCTCGTTGGTGATCGAGGAGGTGACGATCTGGCCGCCGCCGATATCGACGCGGACATGCGAGGTGGTCGCGCCCTTCTTGACTTCGACGACGGTGCCCTTGATCTGGTTGCGTGCACTGATGCGCATGACGGTCCTCATGACGGGTTGATGCTGCGCGCGGGCAACGCCGCGCGACAGGCTGGTGATTGTCTGAGATGAGAAGGCGGGACCGTCGTCCCAGATAGGACCGCCCGCGCTTACGGCAGCGAGCGTTCCGACATTAGCCCATCGCAGGCGGCAGGAATAGCCGAATGCCGCGCTATTGCTTCGCGTCCGGTGCGGCCAGCACCGCTTGCAGGCCGGCGGCAGTGCGCCATCGTCATCGGCGGCTTCGGCTTCGGCGGCTCCGTCGGCGGCTTCGGATGCAGCACCGAATCCTTGAACCAGTAGGCGAGATCGCCGGCGCTGCAGCCTTCGCCTTCCGCCGGATCGGGCTGGCTCTCGCATTCGCTCGCTGCCCGGCGGGCATTTGATGCGGATGTGGAAGTGATAGTCGTGGCCGTACATCGGCCGCACCTTGGAGAGCCAGCTGCGGTCGCCCTTGGCCTCGCGGCACAGCGCCTTCTTGATCGCGGCGTTGACGAAGATGCGCTGCACGCGTCGGCTCCTGCGCGGCGGCGCGGATCACGGCGAGATGGCCCGGCGTGAACACCTTCGGATCGATGTCGAGCCGGTCGTCGCGCACCATCATGACCGCCGACATTTCCTCGCGCTCGTTGCGCGACAAGGTCCGGTTCGGCATCGGCGTCAGCCAGATGTCGGCATCGAGCCCGACCTGATGGCTGGCATGGCCGGTGAACATCGGGCCGCCGCGCGGCTGCGACATGTCGCCGACCAGGATGCCGGGCCAGCCGGCGTCCTTTTGCGCCTTGGCCGACAGCCGCTTCACCAGCGCGACCATGTCGGGATGCGCCCAGTAGCGGTTGCGCGACAGCCGCATCACCTGCCAGGTGTCGCCGTTGATCGGCAGCCCCTCCGCGCCCGCGATGCAGCCATGGGCGTAGAAGCCGATCACGTGCGTCGGCATCGCCGCCGGCAGCACCTTGCGGCCGAACAGTTCCTTGGCGCCGAGCTTGGGATCGTTGGGATTGGCCAGCGGCGGCAGCGGCTTTGGGTCGACGGTGCCCTTGTCCTGCGCCAGCGGCGGTGGCACCGGCGAGGCCCAGCGATATCAGAAGCGGGATCAGAATCAGGCGGGGGGTCATCGGATCACTCTATCGCCCGACCGTAGCATGGAATCGGCGGAGGCGGGACCAGCGCGGCAATCGCAATTGCTTGATCTCCCACAGCATCTGCGCGCCAAATTCAGTGCCGGATTAAGATTAATTCCGGCTTCCCGCGTCTGGACCGGCCGCCGCTCTTTACAAGACGCCGCCGCTCACGACATCATGAGGTGAATTGAAGTATGGGCTGCAGGGCGTAATCATGAATTTGTTGTCGGGCCGGCCGCTGGCGATTGCGGCCGCGATCGTGATGTCGGCAATCGCATCGCGCCGGCGCGCGCCGATGTCGTGGTCCAGATCGACAAATCGTCCCAGCGCATGGCGGTGAGCGTCGACGGCACGGCGCGCTACAGCTGGCCGGTCTCGACCGGCCGCAGCGGCTACGGCACGCCGAGCGGCGTGTTCGAGCCGCAATCGATGGCTCGGCGCTGGTTCTCGCGCAAGTACTACAATTCGCCGATGCCCAATGCGATCTTCTTCTATTACGGCTTTGCCATTCACGGCACCAACGACATCTCGCGGCTCGGCGGCCCGGCCTCGCATGGCTGCGTCCGGCTGCATCCGTCGCATGCGGCGGCGCTGTTCGCGCTGGTCCAGCGCAACGGCCCGCGCAACACGCGGATCGAGATCAACTAGAGCGTTTTCAAGCGAAGTGGATGCCGGTTCGCGTGAAGAAAACGCGTCAAAACAAAAAGCTAGAGCCCCGTTCCGATTCCATCGGAACGGAAAGGCTCTAGGGCACGGCTTTTTTGGCGCGATGCGGGCTTATCCGCCTTCCTTCATGGCGCGTTCTCTGATCCAGTCAGAGCGTCGAGGTGAATCCCATGATCTTCTGGATTGCGAGCGCGGTTGGATTGGTGATCGCCTATCTGCTCGGCTCCACGCCGACAGGCTATCTGGCGGGGAAACTGCTCAGGGGTATCGATATCCGCGAGCATGGCTCCAAATCCACCGGGGCAACGAATGTATTGCGAACCCTGGGCAAATGGCCTGCCTTGGTGGTGCTGCTGGTGGATGTGCTGAAGGGTGCGGCAGCAATTGTCTTTGCCCGCTGGTTCTATCCGTGGCTCGCGACGGTCGCGCCACGCACAACACTTGATCTGCAAACATTTCTTCCTTGGGCTGTCTGCCTTGCCGGACTTGCCGTATTGCTGGGGCACAGCCTTTCGATCTGGTTGAATTTCACAGGTGGCAAATCCGCGGCCACGGGGCTCGGCCTGTTGCTGGCGATGTCGTGGCCGGTCGGTCTCGGTGCAGCGGCGGTCTTTGGCGTTATGCTCGCGATTTTTCGAATGGTTTCACTTGCTTCGATGCTGGCCGCGTTGACGGCGATCGCGCTCGTCTGCGGCCTGGAGCAACCATTGCCCTATCGGATCCTGGTGATCGCAGGTGGCCTCTACGTGATCGTGCGCCATCGCGCCAACATCCAGCGGCTGCTGGCCGGGACCGAGCCGCGGCTCGGGCAAAGCAGCCAGCAATCGAAAGCGTAATCAGCCGGCCGGTGGCGGGGCCGCGTTGATTGCCAATTGCGCGGCGAACGCCCGCTTGTAGGCGGGCCGCGCTTCGCCGCGGGCGACATAGCTGGCCAGGTTCGGGTATTCGTCCAGAATGCCCGATGGTCTCAGCCTGAGCAGCACCGATGCCATCAGCAAATCGCCCGCGCTGAAGGAGCCATCGAGCCAGTCGGCGCTGCCGAGGCGGGCGGAAAGCTGCTTCAACCGGTCGCGGATGCGGTCCTGGACCAGAGGCAGGCGCTCCTTGCTCCAGGGCTTGTCGCCCTCCAGAAGCCTCGCGGTTACGAGCTCAAAGATCGTCGGTTCAATGGTGTTGAGCGCGGCAAACATCCATGTGATCGCGCGCGCCCGCGCATTGGCATCGTCCGGCAGCAGGCCAGCATGGCGCCCGGCGATATGCAGGACGATCGATCCGGTCTCGAACAGAGCGAGATCGCCTTCCTCGTAGGTCGGAATCAGGCCGAAAGGATGCAGCGCCAGATGCGCGGGCTCCTTCATCGCCCGAAACGAAACAAGCCGAACCTCGTAGGGTTGGCCGACTTCTTCCAGCGCCCAGCGAACGCGCGTATCACGCGCCAATCCCCTGCCGCCATCGGGCGACCGTTCAAAGGCGGTGATGGTGATGGTCATCGTAAAGCTCCTCCTTGGCGACGTGCACTTTAACCCTTCGATAACCCTGCCGATCATTGGCGAATATTGATGCGCGAACGCGATTATTCGCGCATTCGGTGTGCAGGCCGCACCCCTGTCGCGCATCGATCACGCGTCAGCCGCGATTCTGCCTTGTGTAATTGCATTTAGGCGCGCGCGCCAAGTGCCGCCATACACGCATAGCGTGAACCCGCCATTTTAGCAGGCACGGCCGAGTTGAGAGCGGGTCCGTCTATGCGGCAAGAGATACCATTTTTTCAGACACTTATCGGAGAACACGGCACGCAGAATGCGGGTGGGCGTAAGCAATGCCAAGATGAGGCCGGGAACGGCCAGAAAACCAAAGGCGGCAATCGTCCGCAGCTTCGGCCGGCCGGCCAAACCAGGCTCGAAGCTCACGGCCAAGCGCCGGCGCGCTTCCACCGAGATGGCAAGCACGCGCGCCGAGGCCGAGGCCGCGATTGCCGAGGCGCGCAAATCCCATGAGCGGTTGCGCGAGGCGATCGACATCCTGCCGCAGGGCATCGTGTTCCTCGATGCCGACGGCCGCTACATTCTCTGGAACAAGAAATACGCCGAGATCTACAACCGCAGCTCCGATCTGTTCAAACCGGGCGCGCGGCTGGCCGACACCATCCGCATCGGCGTCGAGCGCGGCGATTATCCGGAAGCGATCGGCCGCGAGGAGGAATGGATCGCCGAGCGGCTGACGAAGCTGCATCAGCCCGGCGAGCGCCACGAGCAGACGCTGGCCGACGGCCGCGTCATCCTGATCGACGAGCGGCTGACCGAGGACGGCGGCGTCATCGGCCTGCGCGTCGACATCACCGAACTGAAGCAGCGCGAGGCCTCGTTCCGGCTGCTGTTCGACAGCAATCCGGTGCCGATGATCGTCTGCTCGCTCGATGGCGAGCGCATTCTCGGCGTCAACGACGCCGCGATCGAGCATTACGGCTACAGCCGCGCCGAATTCGAAAAACTCACGATCCGCAGCCTGCAGGCCTTCGACACCGAACTGCCCTGGACCGGCGATCACAGCAGCGACGAGCAGGCGGCGCGGACCTGGAAGCATGTCAGGGCCGACGGCGGCTGATCGATCTGGCGATCTATTCGCGCCAGCTGGTCTACGGCGAGCAGCCGGCCGTGCTGCTGGCGCTGATGGACATCACCGAGCGCAAGCGCGCCGAGGCGCGGCTCGCCTTCATGGCCCAGCATGACGGCCTGACCGGCCTGCCGAACCGCAACCTGTTGCGCCAGCAGATGGACGACATCCTGCTGCACACGCGGCGCAGCGCCGAGAAGGTGGCGGTGCTGGTGCTCGGCCTCGACAATTTCAAGTCGGTCAACGACACGCTCGGCCACGGCGTCGGCGACAAGCTGTTGCGCGGCGTCGCCAAGCGGCTGCGCTCGACCTTGCGCGAGGAAGACGTGCTGGCGCGCCTCAACTCCGACGAATTCGCGATCGTCCAGAGCGGGGTGACGCGTCCCGAGGACGCGGTGCTGCTGGCGAGGCGGCTGCTGGAGGCGATCGGCGATCCCTATCTGCTCGACGGTCATTCCGTGGTGATCGGCGCCAGCATCGGCATCGCGATGTCGCCGGGCGACGGCGACGAGTCCGAGAAACTGCTGAAGAACGCCGACATGGCGCTGTCGCGCGCCAAGAACGATTTTCGCGGCACCTTCTCCTTCTTCGAGGCGGAGATGGACGCGCGCGCCCAGAGCCGCCGCAAGATCGAGATCGATCTGCGCGACGCGATCCAGAACGACGTGCTGCGGCCGTATTACCAGCCGCTGGTCGATCTTGCGACCGGCCGCATCACCGGCTTCGAGGCGCTGGTGCGCTGGCCGCATCCCGAGCGCGGCATGATCTCGCCGGGCGAATTCATTCCGGTCGCCGAGGAGACCGGCCTGATCAATGCCGTCGGCGGGCTGATGCTGCGCCGCGCCTGCATGGATGCGGCGCAGTGGCCCGACGACGTCCGCGTCGCGGTCAATCTGTCGCCGCTGCAGTTCCGCGTCGGCAATCTGCTGGCGCTGGTGATGGATACGCTGAAGCAGTCCGGCCTGCCGGCAAAGCGGCTCGAGCTCGAGATCACCGAAACGCTGCTGCTGGAAAAGAGCAGCCAGGTGCTGGCGACGCTGCATGCGCTGCGCGCGCTCGGCGTGCGCATCTCGATGGACGATTTCGGCACCGGCTATTCCAGCCTGAGCTATCTGCGCAGCTTTCCGTTCGACAAGATCAAGATCGACCAGTCGTTCGTGCGCGACCTCGACGCCAACCGCGACGCGCAGGCGATCGTGCGTTCGATCATCAGCCTCGGCAAGGGCCTCGGCGTCACCATCACCGCCGAAGGCGTCGAGACCGAAGCCGAACTGAGCTGCCTGCGCGCCGAGGGCTGCCACGAGGGCCAGGGTTTTCTGTTCAGCCGCGCCCGGCCCAATGCCGAGATCGTCAGCCTGCTGCAGGCGCAGCGCGGCGGGGGGCCCGCGCTGGACGCGGCGCTGGTGGCTTAGTCAAACGCGGTGCACTCTCATTGTCATTGCGAGGAGCGAAGCGACGAAGCAATCCTTTGCGGCCCGATGGATTGCTTCGCTTCGCTCGCAATGACGGCGGAGCTACTTCCCGTTCGCGCTTTTCCGCTGCCGCAAATGATACGTCAGCGCCAGCCCCACGCAGTGGCGCAGCGCGGCCTCTGGCGCCTTGTCCTCGGCGTTGAGCAGGATGCAGCGGTTGCCGCCGTAGCTGAGCTCCGGATAGAGCTCGCGAAACGTCTCGACCAGGTTGGTCTGGCAATGGAAGAAGACCGCATATTGTCCGGCCTCGGACTTCACCCGGTCGATCCGGATCGTGCTGCCGCTTTTGGTCTCCGGCGTGAGATAGCTCGGCTGTCCCCATTTCAGCGTTTCTTCGACGGCACCGACGCCCTTGGTCGCCTTCGCGGTGTCGAGGATCAGCCGGCGCAGCGCCAGCAGTTTGGCTTTGACCGGTTTGGGATAGGCGTCGAAAACGGCATCGACGGCAGGATTTGAATTTCCTGCGCGCGGCTTTTTGGCAGCGCTGGTTTTCTTCGCCGGCATCAGCGCGCCGTCGGCGGCGTGGCGAGATTGGCGGACAGAATCGCCTTGCCGACGTCCTCGTAATGGGTGTCGCGCGCCTGGAGCTGCTGGGCGATGGCGTGCATGTCGCGAAACCGCCGCTCCAGCTTGTTGGCGTTGAACACGGCGGTGGCGCCGGCCATGTGGTAGGCGGTGTCGACCACGGCGGCCGATTGATGGATGGTCCAGGTCGAGGCGATGCGCAGCGCGATGCGGTGCTGTTCGGTGATGGGGTCGCCGCGCGCAAGGTCGCGCCAGACTTCGGCGGCGGTGCCGTAGAGATAGGCGCGCGCCGCACGCAAATTCGCTTCGGTGCGCCCGATCAGGCCCTGCACGGCGTTGTTGTCGCGCATCGCCTTGAGGCCTTGCGGAGTCTTGCCGCGCGCCAGATCGATTGCGGCATCGAGTGTCGCGCGCGCAACGCCGAGCGAGGTCGCGCCAAAGCCCATGCTGAACACCATGTTGGTGGAGAGCTTGTAGAGCGGGCCTTTTTCGCGCAGCGCGGTGGGGTCGTCGCGAAGGGCTGCGAATTTATCGGGGATGAACAGATTGTCGACCGAATAGGAATCGGTGCCGGTGCCGCGCAGCCCGATCGTGTCCCAGACGTCGTACATCGTCGCACTCGACGCCGGGAACAGGATGGTGCGGATTTCCGGCGAGCCGTCCGGCTTGCGCCGCTGGGTGCCGTCGGCCTCGACGACGCGGACATGGGCGCCGAGCCAGCTGGCCTGCCGCGAGCCGCTCGCAAAGTCCCAGCGCGCGCTGGCCTTGTAGCCGCCGGGAACCACCTGCACTTCATGGTTGATCGCGCCCCAGGCCAGAATGCCGGGCGCGGCGTTGAAGATTTCGTTGGCGGCATCGGCATCGAGATAGGCCGCGGTCATGGCGCAGACGCTGCACTGGCCGAGGCACCAGGCGGTGGAGGCATCGGCCTTGGCGATTTCCTCCTGCATCTGCATGAAGGTTTCGAGCGGCGCCTCCGAGCCGCCGAGGCTTTGCGGCAGCAGCGAACGATAAAGCCCGTTCTCGATCAGGGCCGCGGTCACCGCCGGCGTCAGGCGCCGCGTCCGCTCGATCTCGTCGGCGTCGCGCACGATCAGGGGCTGCAGCGCACGCGCGCGCTCGACGAGATCGAGGCCGGGTGGCTTGTTCATGCGCGTCCTCGCATTGTCTGTTTTTGTTTGGCGCGAGGCGCGATGGTGGCCCATCCGCCGCCGTCGATCAAGACGGCGGCTGTTGCCTCATGCTGCCACACGCGCAGGCGTGAGCGAGGGCTGCGGCGGCCGCCTGGCCGATGGGAAGCTCAGGGCGACGGCGACCGCGGCGATGCCGATGCCGAAGGAACCGACGTAGAGCCAGTTGTAGGTCTGGAAGGTGTCGAACACCCATCCGCCCGCCAGCGGCCCCAGCGCCATGCCGAGGCTCGCGAAGGCGGAGACGGCGCCGAACACGGTGCCCATGATGCGTGCGCCGAAATATTCACGCACCAGCACCGCATAGAGCGGCATCACGCCGCCATAGGCGAGCCCGAAGATGACCGACAGCGCATAGAACTCGCCGAGTTGGGCTACCGCCAGATAGGTCGCAACCGACATCGCCTGCACGAACAAGCCGCCGACCAGCACCGGCTTGGCGCCGAGCCGATCGGCCAACGCGCCGAGCAGGAGACGGCCGCCAAGTCCGGAGAAGCCGGCGAGGCTGTAGACGGTCACCGCGGTGAGCGGCGCGATGCCGCAGACCATCGCGTAACTCACCATGTGGAAGATCGGCCCCGAATGCGCCGCGCAGCAGGCAAAATGCGCCAGCGCCAGCGTGATGAATTGCGGGGTCCGCAGCGCCTGCGCGACGGTCCACTGCGTTTCCGGCACGGTGGATGCGCCCGCGCCTGCCGGCGTCGCGGGCTGTCGCGGCGGCGGGCGCACCAGAAACGAGGCCGGGATCAGCAGCGCCCAGGATGCAATGCCGATCACCAGCATGGCGGTGCGCCAGTCATAGGTCGTGATCAGCCAGCTCGCGAACGGCGCGATCGTCAGCGGCGCCACGCCCATGCCGGCCGAGACCAGCGCGACCGCGAGGCTGCGGTGATGTTCGATCCAGGCGCTGGCCACCGCAACCATCGGCGCATAGAAGCTGCCGGCCGAGATCCCGATCAGCACGCCGAAGAAGAACTGGAATTGCCACAGGCTGGCGGCCTGGCTGGCGCCGATCAGGCCGATGCCGAGCAGCACGCTGCCGGCCAGCACCACGATGCGGGTGCCGAAACGGTCGGACAATGTGCCCCAGAAGAAGGCCGCAAGTCCCATGCAGAGGAAATCGATGGTGGACGCTGCCGAGATGCCGCTGTTCGACCAGCCCATCGCGGTCGAGATCGGCTGCAGGAACACGGCGAGCGACATCATCGTGCCGAAGCCGACGCAGGTCATCAGCGCACCGGCGCCAACGACGACCCAGCCGTAGGACGATGCGGATTGGACGACACCGGATTGCGTGCTCATGCGTTTCCTCAGCGTTTTTTTCGATTTTATGGTCTGAGCAGGCGGGATGGTGACCCATCCGCCGCCGCAGGGCAAGGCGGGCGGGATGGGGAAGTTGCCCAACTTGTCGGAGCGCGAAGGCCGCAACTTTCTGCTAGAATGGCCGTATTTCGCGTCGTCACCGGGAGGTGGGGCTGTGGCGCAAACGGGCTTTCTGCTGATTGCCGACATCACCGGCTACACGATGTTCCTGACGCGCTCCGAGCTCGACCACGCGCAGGGCATTCTGGATGCGCTGTTCAAGAGCATCTTCGCCGAGATCAAGGCGCCGATCCTGCTGTCCAATTTGCAGGGCGATGCGGCGCTGACCCATCTGCCCGACGTCAACCTGCCGCAGCGCCAGTTTCCGCTGGATGCGATCGAGCGGATCTATTGCAGCTTCAGCCACGCGCTTGGCGCGATGCGCGTCAACACCACCTGCACCTGCAACGCCTGCCGAAATATGAATCAGCTCGACCTCAAGTTTTTCCTGCATCACGGCCCCTACGCCACTCAGCAGATGGCGGGACGCACCGAATTGCAGGGCGCGGAGGTGATCCGCCTGCACCGGCTGATGAAGAATTCGGTGACGGCTGCAACCGGCATCAAGGCCTATGCGCTGGTGACCGAGCAGGCGGCGGAGGCGATCGGCCTGCCGGAATTTTTCGCTAGCACCACCCGTCATGTCGAAGCCACCGGCGATTTCGGCGACAATGTTTGTTACGTCTACGATCTCGCGCCGATCTATGCGCGCTGGCGCGCCTCGCGCCGCATCGTGGTGCAGAAGGATGAACCGCTGGCGTTCGAATCGATGGAATGCGACCTGCCGGTGCCGCCAGCGATAGCATGGGCCTATGTTACCGACGTCGACAAGAAGATCCGCTGGCAGCATGGCATCGACCAGATGACCATGAGCGGCCTGGCGCGCGGGCGGATCGGGCAGGGATCGACCCAGCATTGCGCCCATGGCAAGGATTCGACGATCCACGACATCGTCGACTGGCGGCCGTTCGACTACGTCACCTGGCACATCCGGCTGCCGATGGGCGCCATCGTGCGGCAGACGGCGGAGTTCACTCCGCTCGAAGGTGGCGGCACCCATTTGTCGCTGCGTTGCGCGCTGCCCGAAGGGCCCAATGCGATCGCGACGATGCTGGTGCGAACCATCACCCGGCTCGCAATGGCGAAAAAACTGATCGCCGATCAGCGCGCGTCGAAGGCGGCGCTGGAGCGGCTGGTGGCGGAGGAGAGGGTGGTGGGCGAGGGGGCGGCGGCGTAGGCGCAAGGCAGCGGTCGCGGGAAATTGCAGGACGAGCGCCGCGCGGATCAACTATCCCCACGCTTCACTTCCAGGCGCTCCAATCGTAAGCGGCCTCGTTCCATGCATCGATCGCATCGTTTTCCGGATGCTGCGCCAGCAACTTTGCCTCGTTGCGGATCTCCGCGAGCACATTGGGATCACGCAGGTCAGGCACCCAATGTTGCACCAGCCGCAGTCCCCGCGCGTGCGGCGACTCATTATTCGGCGGCGCTAACCCGCGCTTCGCTTGGCGGGCCGGCTTTTTTCCAGTCTCCGGGTGCCAGAACCTTGCTGGCGGACAAGATTTCAATGCCGACGATGTGGCCTTCGGCGTCGACGTCGTAGACGAACGGCCCGGTCTCTTCGGTCCGGTCAACCTTGCCGTGCCCGACGACGATATACACCGCGTCAGCTTCGGCATCGTAGGTTATGTCGGTCATGGCTTTCGCCTCGCGTTCCGGTCGAACAGTGCACTTATAACCCGAATGCTTGAATTTGTCTCGACGCACGCCACGCGGAGAATGCGCCCGCCGAACTCGGGAATGGCACGAAACCTCCGCTCAACGAGGGCGTCCCGCGGATCCTGCTCGATCCAGTCCGGCTTACTAGCGGTGTCTTCCACCATCTAAGATCGATATGCCGATCTTGCAATCTGATCCGGGCGTGCGCCGTGAGGACTATGGGCTTCGGCATCGGTCCTTATGCGCCTCAGCTATCGACCTTCAGCGCGGCAATAAACGCTTCCTGCGGGATGTCGACCTTGCCGAACTGCCGCATCTTTTTCTTGCCTTCCTTCTGCTTCTCCAGAAGTTTCCGCTTTCGCGTGATGTCGCCGCCGTAGCACTTTGCGGTGACGTCCTTGCGCAGCGCGCGGACGGTTTCGCGGGCGATGATCTTGCCGCCGATCGCGGCCTGGATCGGGATCTGGAACATGTGCGGCGGGATCAGTTCCTTCATCTTCTCGACCATGGCGCGGCCGCGGCCTTCGGCGCGGGTCCGGTGCACCAGCATCGAGAGCGCATCGACCGGCTCGTTGTTGACGAGGATCTGCATCTTGACCAGATCCGCCGCCTTGTAGTCGGTGAGATGATAATCGAACGAGGCGTAGCCTTTCGAGACCGACTTCAGGCGGTCGTAGAAATCGAACACCACTTCGTTGAGCGGCAGATCGTACTTCACCATCGCGCGGGCGCCGATATAGGTCAGCTCCTTCTGCGAACCGCGGCGGTCCTGGCACAGTTTCAGGACGCTGCCGAGATATTCGTCGGGCGTCAGGATGGTGGCTTCGATCCACGGCTCGTGGATCTCGGCGATCTTCACCACGTCGGGCATGTCGACCGGATTGTGGATCTCGATCTCCCGGCCGTCGGTCAGATGCATCTTGTAGATCACGCTCGGCGCGGTCGCGATCAGATTGAGATCGAACTCGCGCGACAGCCGCTCCTGGATGATCTCCAGATGCAACAGCCCGAGGAAGCCGCAGCGGAAACCGAAGCCCAGGGCGGCCGAGGTCTCCATCTCGAACGAGAAGCTGGCATCGTTGAGACGCAGTTTACCCATCGCCGCGCGCAGCGTCTCGAAGTCGTCGGCATCGACCGGGAACAGGCCGCAGAACACGACGGGAATGGCCGGCTTGAAGCCCGGCAGCATTTCGGTGACCGGCTTGCGGTCGTCGGTGATGGTATCGCCCACCCTGGTGTCGGCGACTTCCTTGATCGCCGCGGTGATGAAGCCGATCTCGCCGGGGCCGAGTTCGTCGACCTGCGTCATCTTCGGCGTGAAGAAGCCAACGCGCTCGACGTCATAGGCCGCATTGGTGCCCATCATGCGGATGCGCTGACCTTTCTTCATCGTGCCGTCGACGACGCGAATCAGAACGACGACGCCGAGATAGACGTCGTACCAGCTGTCGACCAGTAGCGCCTTCAGCGTCGCGGCGCGGTCGCCTTTCGGCGGCGGCAGGCGGGTGACGATGGCTTCCAGCACGTCGGGAATGCCGAGACCGGTTTTGGCCGAGATCATCACCGCATCGGAGGCGCTGATGCCGATCACGTCCTCGATTTGCTGCTTGATCTTGTCGGGCTCGGCGGCGGGCAGATCGATCTTGTTGAGGATCGGCACGATCTCATGGCCCGCGTCCAGCGCGTGGTAGACGTTGGCGAGCGTCTGCGCCTCGACGCCCTGGCTGGCGTCGACCACCAGCAGCGAGCCTTCGCAGGCCGCCAGCGAGCGCGAGACTTCGTAGGCGAAGTCGACATGGCCCGGCGTGTCCATCAGGTTGAAGATGTAATCCTTGCCGTCCTTGGCGTGGTAGTTCAGCCGGACCGTCTGCGCCTTGATCGTAATGCCGCGCTCGCGCTCGATATCCATGGAATCGAGCACCTGTTCCTTGCCCGCCATTTCGCGATCGGTCAGCCCGCCGGTGCTCTGGATCAGGCGGTCGGCCAGCGTCGATTTGCCATGGTCGATATGGGCGACAATGGAGAAGTTGCGGATGTTGGAAATGGGGGCGGTGGTCATGGGGCGCGGGATAGCATTCACATCCCTGTGCGGCAACCATATTGCTGTATTTTAAGGGGCTTTCTTCACGGCAAGCTGATTCCACTGCGCCGAAAAACGCGCTACGCACTCCTCCATGTCGACTGCATCAATTTTACCCGCCGCGGCGCGCGGCAAGCGCAGGTTCTCCATCCGGCGGCGGGCGGCGTGGCTGGCCGCCAACGCCCGCGATCCCGGGTGCTTTATGGCTGGTGAGCGGCTTTGCCGTGCTTCACGCCGTGCTCTGGACGGCGGTCCTGGTCGGTCTGAAGACCGGGCAGGACATCCATATGGACGTCGCCGAGGCGTTCGGCTGGGGCCAGAAGTTCCTGCTCGGCTATGGCAAGCATCCGCCGCTGTCGGGATGGGTCGCCGGTCTCTGGTTCAGGGTGTTTCCGGTCACCGACTGGGCAAGCTATGCGCTGGCCATGGCGACGCTCGGCGCCGGCATGGTGATCTGCTGGCTGTTGGCGCTGCGCGTGGTCGACCACCGCCGCGCATTCCTCGTCGTGGTGATGCTGGCACTCTATCCGATCTTCAACTTCAAGGGTTTCAAGTACAATCCGGATCTGTTGCAGCTCGTCACGCTGCCGCTGGTCGTGCTGGCCTATCTCGATGCGTTCGAGAAACGCAGCGTGAGATCCGGATGGATGCTGGGGCTGGCCGGCGCGCTGGCGCTGATGACCAAATACTGGGTGCTGACCATGATCGGCGCCATCGGTCTCGCCGCGCTGATCCATCCGCAACGAATGCAATTCCTGCGCTCGCCGGCGCCGTGGGTCGCGATCTTCGTGTTCGTGGTGGCGATGATCCCGCACATCATGTGGCTGAGGGATGTCAACTTCGCGCCGCTCACCTATGCCGGCGATTCCTATTCGCTCACCGACCGCCGTGTCAGCGACGACCTCGCGCTCGGCTATATCGGCCATAATCTGGCGCTGCTGGCGCTGCCGGTGGTGCTGGCGGCGCTCGCGCTGGCGTGGCCGTCGCGCTGGCGAAAATCGTTTGCGTTCTGGTCGCGTGGCGAAAATTCCAGTGTGAACACGGCGCAGGCGCTCAATGTCTGGATCATCCAGGCGGTGGTGGCGATCGGGCCGCCGCTCGGCGCGGTGCTGTTCCAGGTCTACCTCAAGACCGATTGGGGCATTCCGCTGTTCTTCCTGGTGCCGCTGTCGCTGCTCGCGATGCCGCGGTTGCGCGTGCGGGGGATCGCGCTGCTCCGGCTGACGGCGACCTGGCTCGTGCTCACGCTGGTCGTATTGGTCGCGTCACCGAAGATCGTCGCCTATGAGGTGAGCCAGAACCGCAACGAGGGTGGCAGCTACCGGGCGCGTTCCGAACTTGCGCGCGAACTGACCGAGGTCTGGCACCGCCGCTTTTTCTCGAGCTGGCCGGTGGTCGCGGCCTATTATGATATCGGTCAACCCGTCACCTTCTACAGCCCCGATCATCCGGCGGCGCTGACGCCGGACGAGCCGTGGTCGTCGGGCCTGACCTCGCTCGAGGAGGCCAAACGATCGGGCTTCATCGGCATCTGCGAGACCGGCGACTGGAAGCTGGAAAAATGCGAGGCGTGGATGAAGACCCATGCCGCCAATGGCGAGCGCATCGTGGTCACCACGCGACGGTTTTTCCTGGGGCTGCCGGGCGTCGCCACAGCCTGGAACGTCTTCATCGTGCCGCCGGCCAAATAACTGCAAAAAAGAAATTGGGGAGCAATTCATGAATCTCGACCTGACAGGAAAGACCGCGCTCGTCACCGGCTCGACGCGCGGCATCGGGCTTGCGACCGCGATCGGGCTCGCGCAGATGGGCGCGGAAGTCATCGTCAACGGACGCGAGCAGGCGCGCGGTCACCGAAGCCGCGGCCAAAGTCCGGCAGGCCGCGCCGGATGCCGAGGTGCATTCGGCGGCGGTCGATCTCGGCGGCGCCGAGGGCTGCGCGGCGCTCACGGCGCAATTCCCCGAGGTCGACATCCTCGTCAACAATCTCGGCATCTACGAGCCGAAAGGCTTTTTCGATATCGAGGATTCCGACTGGACCAGGATGTTCGAAGTCAATGTGATGAGCGGGGTGCGTCTCACCCGGCATTATCTGAAAGGGATGCTGGACAAAAAGGACTGGGGCCGCGTCGTGTTCGTCTCCAGCGAATCCGGCATGTTTATTCCGAAGGAGATGGTCCACTACGGATTCTCCAAGGCCGCGCAGCTCGTCGTTGCCCGTGGCGCCGCCGAGTTCACCAAGGGCAGCAACGTCACGGTCAATTCGGTGATGCCGGGGCCGACCTGGGTCGAGATGTCGCCGGTGCGTCTGGCCGCCCGCGCCAAGGCGGCCGGGTACGACCGTCGACGACCTCACCTCGCGCACGTTCACCGAGCGCCGGCCGGCGTCGCTGCTGCAGCGCTACGCCCAGCCGGACGAGATCGCCAATTTGATCTGCTACGTCTGCTCGAAAGGCCTCCAGCGCCACCAACGGCGCCGCGCTGCGCGCCGACGGCGGCATCGTCACCAATCCGTTTTGATGGGATCTTGTTCTGGGGCTTCATCCTTCGAGACGGCGCTTCGCGCCTCCTCAGGATGAGGTCTGGTAGCTGAGCGAGGGGGTTTTAGACCCTCATGGTGAGGAGCGCGGCAACGCCGCGCGTCTCGAACCATAAGGCCACCGACCTACGTGCCTTCTTCGTTGAACTTGTCCGCAACCAGTCCCGCGATCGCATCGATCGCGGCCTGCGCCTCGGGGCCGATGGCGGAGACCACCACATTGGTGCCCGGGCCGGCGGCCAGCATCATCAAGCCCATGATCGAGGTGCCGCCGACGGTCTCGTTGCCGCGCGTCACCCAGACCTCGGCGTTGAAGCGCTCGACCATCTGGACGAATTTCGCCGAGGCGCGCGCGTGCAGGCCGCGCTTGTTGATGATCAGGAGTTCGCGGGAAATGGCGCCCGTCAGGCACGCTCGCCCCGACTTCGTTTTCGGGCGCGGCCTCGTCGCTCATTTGCCGGCGAGAACGCGGCTGGCGATGGTGACGTATTTGCGGCCGGCTTCCTGGGCCATGGCGATGGCGTCGGGAAGCGAGCGCTCTTCGCGCACCTTGGCAAGCTTGACCAGCATGGGAAGATTGATGCCCGCGAGCACTTCCACCTTCGGGCGGCTCATGCAGGAAATCGCAAGGTTGGAGGGCGTGCCGCCGAACATGTCGGTGAGGATGGCAACGCCGTCGCCACTGTCGACGCGGTTGACCGCTTCGATAATGTCGCTTCGACACAGATCGGAGTCGTCCTCGGCTCCAATCGTAATTGCTTCAATTTGTTTTTGCGGACCCATGACGTGTTCGAGCGCTGCCCTGAACTCGTCGGCAAGGCGCCCATGGGTCACAAGCACTAGACCAATCATCGGAAACTCCTCGCGGGTGCTTTTTGGTGCACCGCACGAACGCGCCACTTTGACCATCCAGAGGCCCCGCGCAAGAGGGCATCTTGGCTATTCTCCCGGAAATTGGTGGCAGAGATGGGAGCCTGCGCCGGTCTTATTCGGTCGCGATAGTGGGACTGATATGGTTACCAAACCCCTTCACACAATCGGCCGAATGGTTACCGGAAGGTGAACTTTCAGTTGTCGTCAGCGCGGCGACAACCAGCGGCAGGGGTTGATACCGTATTCCTACGGGAATTCGCGGTATCAAAACACCATTAAGGCGGACTTCGAGCGCTTCCGGCGGCGGCAGGCGTTCTGCATCTTCGGCCGCCAGATCGACAACCAGGCCTACTACGGCCTCGGGCACAAAGTCGCAGCGGCGGATTCCGAGCCCCCGGACCTCGATCAGGCCGGCCAATTCGGCCGCTGGCCGAACCCACAATTCTCCGGCCAGTGTGTCGAGATGGACACGGTCATCGCCGACCAGAACGGCCGGCGGAAGCTGCCCGGCGCGCCCGGCCAGGATCAGGTCGAAGGCCAGCCGCGACTTGCCGGCGCCCGACGGCCCGCGGATCAGCACGGCGCGGTTTCCGACCAGCACGGCGGAGGCGTGCACGCTCGCGCCGCTCGTCATGGCGCCGGCAGCCTGACCACGAAGCGCGCGCCGGCCACGGTCGGGTTGCCGTCGGCGTCGACCGGGCCGGCGCGATTTTCGGCCCAGATGCGCCCGCTATGGGCTTCGATGATCTGCTTGGAGATCGACAGGCCGAGCCCGGAATTCTGGCCAAAGCCCTGATGCGGCCGGTCGGTGTAGAAGCGCTCGAAGATGCGCTCCAGCGCATCCTCGCCGATGCCCGGGCCGTCGTCGTCGACCACGATCTCGATTTCGCCGCGCACGCGGCGGCAGACGATGCGCACCTTGCCGCCGGCGTTGGAGAAGGATTGCGCGTTCGACAGCAGGTTGGAGATCACCTGTCCGAGCCGCGAATCATGGCCGGGCACCGAGAAGGTGTCGGCGGTGCCGCGGCCCTCGAAGCGCGCCTCGACCGTCGACGTCGTGGCCGAGCTTGGTTTCGTTGGCGACCGAGGCCAGCGTCGTCAGCAGGCGGCGCAGATCGACCGGCGCCATGTCCTGGCGCTGCAGTTCGGCATCGAGGCGGCTGGCGTCGGAAATGTCCGATATCAGCCGGTCGAGCCGCTTGACGTCGTGCTCGATGACGGCGAGCAGCCGCGCGCGGCTGTTTTCGTTGCGCGCCAGCGGCAGCGTTTCCACCGCCGAGCGCAGCGACGTCAGCGGGTTCTTCAGTTCATGGGCGACGTCGGCGGCGAACATCTCGATCGCCTCGATGCGGCTGTAGAGCGCGTTGGTCATGTCGCGCAGCGCGCCGGAGAGATGGCCGATCTCGTCGCGGCGGCGGGTGAAATCCGGGAATTTCGACGCGGGTCTGGATGCGGCGGCGGACACGCTCGGCGCCGTCGGCGAGCCGCCGCACGGGGCCTGCGATCGTGCTCGCCAGCAGCAGCGACAGCACGATCATCACGGCGGAGGCGACGCCGCCGATCTTCACGATCGCCCAGCGCTCGGCGCCGACCATCTGGTCGATGTCGTCGCCCTGGGTCGTCAGCATCAGCACGCCGCGCACGGCGCGGAAATGCTGCACCGGGACCGCCACCGAGACGATGACCGCGCCGCGCTCGTTGACGCGCACCATGCTGCTCTTCTGGCCGTCGAGCGATTGGGCGACTTCCTGATAGCCCTTGCCGCCCTCCGGGCCGAGTTCGCGATAGATCGGCAGGTCGCCGCGATTGAACCAGGTGCGGATCGCGGTCAGCGTGCGCTCGGCGATGTTGGGCTTGTCGGCCGATGGCGGCGGCAGTTCGAACCGCAGCACGTCGCCACGGGCGAACAGATTGCGGCTGTCGAGGATCAGGCCGCCTTCGCGGTCGAAAATGCGGGCGCGGGTCTTGGTCGGCGCGATCAGGCGGCGCAGGACCGGCGCGACACGTTCGGGATTGATCGGGGAAATCCGAATACTCGTCCGGCACGCCATAGCTTTCGCCGGGCTTCAGATCGAGCAGCCGGTCGGGGTCGAGGGTGACGGTGTTGCCCTCGACGGTGGCCGAGGTCGCGATCGCCTCCGCGATGATCTCGGCATAGACCAGCAGGCTCTGCGCCCGCGCCTCGATCAGGCCGGCGCGGAACTGCGAGAGATAGAGAATGCTCGCCACCAGCGCGACGAGGCCGGCGAGGTTGAGCGAGACGATGCGGCGGGTGAGGCTGGAG
This sequence comes from uncultured Alphaproteobacteria bacterium, assembly GCA_963802535.1. Lineage (GTDB taxonomy): Bacteria > Pseudomonadota > Alphaproteobacteria > Rhizobiales > Xanthobacteraceae > Bradyrhizobium. The sequence continues at coordinate 971,452 of CAWDJI010000011.1, forward strand.
AACGACAGCGCGAAGAAGAACTGCCCGGCGCGGCGCAGCCAGCCGAGCGGCCGCCGCCAGCCCTGCACCCTGTCGTCGGCAACGCGGTCCTGATCGAGGGACGCCGACGCATCCTCGTTGTTCAGGCCTGGATCAGGCTGCGTTCGATCTAGCAATGGCTAAAACTGCCGGTTGTCTCGAATATCCCGTGCGATGCGCGTAGGCCGCGCTATCAATCCTACCCCAGACGCAGCGAGGCGTCAGTTAACAAGCCCGTCCCATCGGCCTCGAATCAGGCTTCCTTGAAGCGGTAGCCGACGCCGTAGAGCGTCTCGATCATCTCGAAATCGTCGTCCACCACCTTGAACTTCTTGCGCAGCCGCTTGATGTGGCTGTCGATGGTGCGGTCGTCGACATAGACCTGGTCGTCATAGGCCGCGTCCATCAGCGCGTTGCGGCTTTTCACCACGCCGGGCCGGGTCGCCAGCGCCTGCAGGATCAGGAACTCGGTCACGGTCAGCGTCACCGGCTCGTTCTTCCAGGTGCAGGTGTGGCGTTCCGGATCCATCCGCAGCAGGCCGCGGTCGAGCGCGCGCGCATCCGGCTCCTTCGGCGCCGCGGTCGGATCCTTCGGCTGGCCACGGCGCAGCACGGCCTTGACGCGTTCGACCAGGAGGCGCTGCGAGAACGGCTTGCGGATGAAATCGTCGGCGCCCATCTTGAGGCCGAACAATTCGTCGATCTCCTCGTCCTTGGAGGTGAGGAAGATCACCGGCAGATCGGATTTCTGCCGCAGCCGGCGCAGCGTCTCCATGCCGTCCATGCGCGGCATCTTGATGTCGAGGATCGCAAGGTCCGGCGGTGAGGTGCGGAAACCGTCGAGCGCCGACGCACCATCCGTGTAGGTCATGATGCGATAGCCTTCGGCTTCGAGCGCGATCGAGACGGATGTGAGAATGTTGCGGTCGTCATCGACCAAGGCGATTGTGGGCATGAGCCTGCTTTCGAAAGAGAGAGTGGCCTAAACGGCGGGCAATCCAGCTATGCGCCGCAGAAATGGGCTTCGTACACGGTCAACGAGCAATGCAAGCTGGGCTGAAGTGTGACCGAGTTCCGCAAAAACGCTTGTGCGGACCATGCGTAGCACCCCCATATAGCACCCTCAAGGCCTGAGAAAAGGTCCCTTTTGCAATAAGATGGCTTGAAAATACCATGCAACCGACCCCCGATTTCGACCCCTCGAGGCTGGCCCGCTCGCTGCTGCGGCGGAGCCGGCAGGGCGCCCTGGCGACGCTCGCGGCCGGCAGCGGCGATCCCTATTGTTCGCTGGTCAATGTCGCGAGCCATTCTGACGCCTCGCCGATCCTGCTGATCTCGCGGCTGGCGCTGCATACGAAGAACATTCTCGGTGATAACCGGGTCTCGCTGATGCTGGACGAGCGCGCCGCCGGCGATCCTCTGGAGGGTTCCCGGATCATGCTGGCGGGCCGCGCCGAGGAGGCCGCCGGCGAGGCGGCCGCGATCCTGCGCCGGCGCTATCTTGGCGCCCATCCATCCGCGGAAGTCTTTGTAGACTTTAAGGATTTTTCGTTCTTCCGGATCGTGCCCTCCGGCGCCCATCTGGTCGCCGGGTTTGGCCGGATCGTCGACCTCAAGCCGTCCCAATTCCTGACCGAGATTGGCGATGCCGCAGGGCTTTTGGAGGCCGAGCAGGGCGCCGTGGAGCACATGAACGAGGATCACCGCGAGGCGATGAACCTCTACGCCACGCGGCTGCTGGGGGCTGAGAGCGCCGACTGGACCTGCACCGGCTGCGACCCCGACGGCATGGATATGCAGGCTGGCAGCGTGACGCTGCGGCTGGATTTCCCGGAACGGGTCACCAACGGCGGTGAATTGCGCAAGATGCTGGTCCGTCTGGCCAACGAGGCGCGGGCCAAGGAATAGAGAGCCTCGATCCGCTGCATCAATTGAACGGCGGCGACCCTCCGCGCGACCTAATTCACGCCCGCGCAGAGGTGGCCAATGGTAAAATCCGCAACATGAATTCCCGCAATCGATTGATCCTGCTGGCAGCGCTCGCGCTGCTTGCGACCACCTGCCTCAGCGCGCCGTCGTCGGCGCAAAAGGGCGAGACCGCAGCGCTCAGCGCCAGGATCAACGAACTCAGCCGCGCCGGCAAATATTCGGAGGCGCTGCCGCTGGCGCAGGGGCAGTTGCAAACGCTCGAGAAGAAATACGGTCCCGTCCATCGCGACGTCGCTGCCGCCTTGAACAATCTCGCCGAGATCTACGGCCATCAAGGCAATGACGTCGAGGCCGAGCCGCTGCTCAAGCGCGCGATCGCGATCCTCGACAAGGCCGTCGGCCTCGATTCTTCCGAAGCCGCACCTGAGTTGAACAATCTGGCGGCGCTGTACCAGCGCCAGGAGCGCTTTGCCGAGGCCGAACCGTTGTTCAAACGCGCGCTGGCAATCCGCGAGAAAGCGCTTGGGCGCGATCATCCTGATGTGGGCCAGTCGCTGAACAATCTGGCGACGGTGTACGAGAAGCAGGACCGACACGCCGATTCCGAGCCGCTGTTCAAGCGCGCGCTGGCGATCTACGAGAAGGCGGCAGGTCCGCAGCATCCCGCGGTCGCGACGCTCTTGAATAATCTCGGCCAGGTCGACAAGGTTCAGGCGCGCTACGCCGAAGCCGAACCTCTGATCAAACGCTCGCTTGCGATCCGCGAAAAGGTACTCGGCCCCGATCATCCCGACGTGGCGCGGTCACTGAACAATCTGGCGGACCTCTATGAGCGGCAGGGCCGTTATGCCGAAGCGCTGCCGCTGTTCCAGCGCGCATTGGCGATCCGTGAACGCGCCGTTGGCCCCGATCATCCCGATACTGCGACATCGATGAACAATCTGGCGGCGTTCTATCAGGCGTCAGGCCGCCCCGACGATGGGCTGCCGCTGGTGCAAAAGCTGATCGCAGGCGGACGCGCGCAACTCCGCGCAGCACTTCCGGTGCTGTCGGCTGCGCAGCGCCAGCAATTGATCCCGGCCGACAAGGCCCTCGACGATGCGCTCAATACGATCCAGCGCGGCACCCGGTCGCAAGCGGCGTCAGCCGTCAACAAGCTGGCGGTGCGGCTCGCCGCCGGCAGCGACCGGCTCGCGGAACTGGTTCGCCGCGATCAGGATCTGCAGGCGGAAGCGGAAGCCCTGGACAAGGCGATCGTGGTGGCGGTCTCGAAGGAGCGCGCCAAGCGCGACGTCGCGACCGAAGCGCGCAACCGGTCCCGGCTATCAGCCATAGCCGGCGAACGCGCGGGCCTGCAAAAAACCTTCACGAGCGAATTTCCGAACTACGCCGCGCTGTCGAATCCGTTGCCGATGGCCACAAAGGAAATCCAGGCGCTGTTGTCGGACGATGAGGCGCTGGTGTTGTTCGCCATCACGCCCAAGGAAAGCTACGTCATCGCGATCACGCGCGAGAGCGCCGACTGGAAGCCGATCCCGCGTGGCGCGGACACGCTGTCGCAGCAGGTCGCAGCCTTCCGCCGCGGGCTCGACATCGGCAAGGCCAGCGACTCATCCGCCAAATCCGGATTGTTCGATCTCGCCCTCGCCCATGAACTCTATGGAAATTTGCTGGGCCCGGTCGAGACGCTGGTCAAGGACAAGCGGAGCCTGCTGGTGGTGCCGTCGGGATCGCTGACGGCGCTGCCGTTTCATCTTCTGGTGACGTCGAAGCCGGCTGCCGCGGTCCCCGACACATTCGCAGGTTATCGTGATGCGGCCTGGCTGCTCAAGCGTCAGGCGGTGTCGGTATTGCCGTCGGTCGCAAGCCTGAAAACGCTGCGGGTGTTTGCCCGCAAGGAGCAGGGTACAAAACCGATGACCGGTTTCGGCGATCCCCTGTTCGACCCGTCGCAGGAAAATAGCGGCGACAGACGCGGCGCGACCAGGCCCGGCACGGTCAAATCCGCCGCGCGCGGCGTCACCAATGCGGCCTATACCGATTTCTGGAAAGGCGCCGGCGTCGATCGCGCGCGGCTGGCGCAAGCGCTGCCGCAACTGCCTGACACCGCCGACGAACTCAACGCGGTCGCAAAGGACCTCGGCGTTTCATCCGCCGACATTCATCTCGGCGAGGACGCCAGCGAAACCACGGTCAAGCGCGCAGCCCTCGCCGACTACAGCATCGTCTATTTCGCCACCCATGGTCTGGTCGCCGGCGACGTCAAAGGCGTTGCCGAACCGTCGCTGGTGCTCAGCATTCCAAAACAGCCTTCGGAATTCGATGATGGCCTGCTCACCGCAAGCGAAGTCGCACAATTAAAACTCAATGCCGATTGGGTGGTGCTGTCCGCCTGCAATACCATCGCCGGCGACAAACCAGGCGCGGAAGCACTGTCCGGGTTGGCGCGATCGTTCTTCTATGCGGGTGCCCGCGCGCTTCTGGTGTCGCACTGGGCGGTGGATTCGGAAGCCGCCACGCGGCTTGCGACATCGACCTTCGATCGGCTGAAAGCCGATCCGAAACTCGGCCGCGCCGAGGCGTTGCGCCAGGCCATGCTGGCCTATCTCAATGATGCTTCCTCGCCGCGAAACGCCTATCCGGCGCTGTGGGCGCCGTTCGCGCTGATCGGAGAAGGTGCGGCACGTTAACATGATGCAGCGCAACAATTAGGCATCTTCGACCAATGGTCGCGCTGTCATCGCGGCAAAACGGCCCTGCGCGGCAGCGCGTGTTTGATCCGGATCAACGCCGCCACTGGAATAAACCAAAACCTACGGGATCGGCTTGGCAACGGCTGCGTTCATCAGTATTAGGTCGCCGGACCGGAGCCGTAAGGCTACTATATTGAGTGGGTCACCGCGACAGAGGCGCGTCTAGCGACAATTCGCGCGATCAGTTTACGCGGGTTCGAGGAGGTTCTTCGTGCAAGAGACGGGCGTACATAACGGTGCCTTCGGCGCCGATAAATTCGGCTTACGAAATCTCAAGCAGGTGCACTGGAACCTCGGTGCGCCGCAGCTCTACCAGCATTCGCTGGCCGCGGGCGAAGCCGTATTGTCCGCTGACGGGGCGCTGTGCGCCGACACCGGCGAGTTCACCGGCCGCAGCCCGAAGGACAAGTTCACCGTGCGCGACGCCACCACCGAGAAGATGTGGTGGGCCGGCAACCAGTCGATCACGTCGGAGCAGTTCGACGTGCTCTATGCCGACTTTTTGAAGCATGCCGAAGGCATGACGCTGTTCGCGCAGGATCTCTATGGCGGCGCCGATCCGACCTTCCAGATCAAGACCCGCGTCTTCACCGAGCTTGCCTGGCACTCGCTGTTCATTCGCACGCTGTTGATCCGCCCCGAAGCCGCTGTTCTCCCGGGCTTCGTGCCGGAACTGACCATCATCGATCTGCCGAGCTTCCGCGCCGATCCCAAACGTCATGGCTGCAAGTCCGAGAACGTCGTCGCGATCGATTTCGCCCGCAAGATCGTCCTGATCGGCGGGTCTTATTATGCCGGCGAGATGAAGAAGAGCGTGTTCACCACGCTGAACTATTATCTGCCCGCCAAGGGCGTGATGCCGATGCACTGCTCGGCCAATGTCGGCCCCGACGGCGACAGCGCGATCTTCTTCGGCCTCTCCGGCACCGGCAAGACCACGCTGTCGGCCGACCCTGCGCGCACGCTGATCGGCGATGACGAGCACGGCTGGGGCAAGGACGGCATCTTCAACTTCGAAGGCGGCTGCTACGCCAAGTGCATCAAGCTGTCGGGCGAAGCCGAGCCAGAGATTTATGCTGCCAGCAAGCGCTTTGGCGCCGTGCTGGAAAACGTCGTGCTCGACGAGCACACCCGCGTGCCTGACTTCGACGACGGTTCGAAGACGGAAAACACCCGCTCGGCCTATCCGCTCGATTTCATCCCCAACGCCTCGCGCACCGGCCGCGCCGGCCAGCCGAAGAACGTGGTGATGCTGGCCGCCGACGCCTTTGGCGTGTTGCCGCCGATTGCAAAGTTGACGCCGGCGCAGGCGATGTATCACTTCCTGTCCGGCTACACCGCCAAGGTTGCCGGCACCGAGCGCGGTCTCGGCAACGAGCCGCAGCCGGAATTTTCCACCTGCTTCGGCTCGCCGTTCCTGCCGCTTGATCCTTCGGTCTATGGCAACATGCTGCGCGAGCTGATCGCCAAGCACAATGTCGATTGCTGGCTGGTCAATACCGGCTGGACCGGCGGCAAATACGGCACCGGCCGTCGGATGCCGATCAAGGCGACGCGGACGCTGCTCACCGCGGCACTGAACGGCAGCCTGCGCGACGTCCAGTTCCGCACCGACAAATATTTCGGCTTTGCCGTGCCGACTTCGCTGCCCGGCGTCGAGCCCCATATCCTGGATCCCGTCAAGACCTGGGCTGACAAGGCCGAGTTCGACAAGACGGCACGCGCACTGGTCGGCATGTTCCAGAAGAACTTTGCCAAATTCGAAGCCCAGGTCGATGCCGACGTCCGCGCCGCCGCGCCCGAGATCAAGCTCGCGGCGGAGTAAGGCGCTAGCATCATTCACTGAAGTCAAAGAGGGCGGCCCGCGAGGCCGCCCTTTTCTTTTGTGACATTGATCTGTTTCAAGCAGCGCAGCGGGTTTCTAGCTGTTGTCCGGCAACACCGCATTGGTCGGCGTCCGCCGGTCGGTGATCTGGAGCCCGAACAGGCTGCCGATCAGTTCGACGGCGGCGCGCGCGGTGCGGCCGCGCTCGTCGAGGAACGGGTTGAGCTCGACGATGTCGACCGAGTGCACCAGGCCGGAATCGTGCAGCAATTCCATGATCAGATGCGCCTCGCGATAGCTGGCGCCGCCGGGGACGGTGGTGCCGACGCCCGGCGCCACCGCCGGGTCGAGGAAATCGACGTCGAAGGAGAGATGCAGCACGCCGTTCTTCGCCTTCACCTTCTCGATCACCCGCCGGATCAAGACGCCGACGCCGAACTCGTCGAGCGCCCGCATGTCGGCGATCGCGACGCGGCGTTCGTGAACCAGCGTTTTCTCCAGCGGATCGATCGACCGCACGCCGAACAGATCGAGCTGGTCCGGCGTGATCGAAGCCCGCGGCTGATCGCCGAGCAGATCGTCAAGTCCACCTTCACCGCATAGAAACGCCGAGGACATGCCGTGCATGTTGCCGGTGAGGGTGGTCTGCGGCGTGTTGTAATCGGCATGCGCGTCGAGCCACAGCACGAACAGCGGCCGTCCTTGCTCCTGCCAATGGCGGGCAACGCCGTTGACCGATCCCATCGAGAGCGAGTGATCGCCGCCCATGAAGATCGGCAGGGCGCCGGAGTGGGCCAGCTGATAGGCGCGCTCGCTCAACAGCCGCACCCAGATCTTGATCTCGTCGTAGAACTTTGCATTGTCGGGCGGCGATCCGTCCGGGGCGACTTTCGGTATCGCGAGATTGCCGTGATCCTCGACCGAAAATCCGAGCTGATCGAGAATGCGGCCGATGCCCGCCGTTCGCAGCGCATCCGGCCCCATCAGCGCACCGGCCTGCGATGCGCCGATCTCGATCGGGATGCCAAGCAGCGCGATGTGTGCAGGCTTCACTGAGTCGGACATTGGTCGCGACCTTAGGACAGATCGTAGGGTGGGCAAAGCGCAGCGTGCCCACCATTCAAGCCAAAGGTGTGGATCGATGGTGGGCACGGCGCCTTGTCCGCCGTAGCTCAACGAGCGAAGGCGGAAAGTGCGCCTTTGCCCACCCTACGCCGCTCGGACGCTGATGTTCCGCTACGCCTTGAAATACGCGATTTGCGTCGTGGTGGCGAGCAGGCGCCCGTTCGGTGACCACAATTCACCGTTCTGGTCGCCATAGGATTTGTGGAAGATTTTTGCGTCGGCCACCGCCAGCACGTGCGTGATGTCTTCGGCGGCGAGATCGTCGGCATCGGCGTGGAAATAGGTCGTGATCGACACCGTTCCGAACGGGATCAATTCGCGCCGGGCGTGGAAGACGCGGCCGAAGAACGCGTCCGACATCGACATCAGCGACAGCGCGTCGACCTTCCGCGGCACCCGGTCGCCGATCCATAGTTTAGAGTAGGCGCTGGCCGGCGGCGAATCCTTCTTCGCGCCGCCAAAATCCGCATAGCCCTCGACGAAGCGGAAATCATACTGGTTGGCCCAGGTCGGCTTGATCTTGGGAAAGGGCTGGATCTCCTCGAACGGCTTTGCCTGCGGACGCTCGACCGGCTGATGCGACCAGGACGGCCGGCGCTCGGCGAACACGGCGGTGGCAAGCGTCGCCACCTCGCCGCCGCCTTGGCTGAGCTCGACGCACCAGTGTTGTGACGAGCGGTTGGCCTTGACCAGGCGGACGTCGAGATCGAACGCGCCTTCGGCGATCGGCGCGCAGAAATTGACGGTGAGCGACAGCGGATCGCCGGATCGTTGCGGATGATCGATCAACGCCCGCAGGATGGTCGCAGCCGTGGCGCCGCCGAACGGACCAACAAAGGCCCAGTAATCCTCGCTGGTCTTGCCCTGCCAGCGGCTGTCGCCGGCGGTGACCTTTGTGGCGTCGTCGAACAGATGCGGAGTTTTGGTGAGCATGGAAATCCCTAAATCCATCGTCCGTCATTGCGAGCGCAGCGAAGCAATCCATTCTTTCTTTACGCGGTGAGATGGATTGCTTCGTCGCAAGAGCTCCTCGCAATGACGAGGTTGGCAGCGCGCAGTATCACTGCAATTCGGTTGAATTCAATGACGCCACAGGTAATGGATTTTCGCCGGCCGGAATTCAACCCGCCCCGCGCTGCGCGCCCGGTTCCTCTTGCGAGGCCACCGGCCGCACCGGCACGTGCCAGATGTTTTCGGCATATTCGCGGATGGTGCGGTCCGAGGAGAACCACGGCATCCGCGCCACGTTGAGGATCGCGGCCCGCGTCCACGCCGGCACCACCTGCCAGCGCGCATCGATGCCGCGCTGGGCCTCGTAGTAGGAATCGAAATCGGCGCAGCACATGTAATGATCGAACTGGCGCAGCGTGTGACCGATCGACTCGAAACGGGCGGGATCGCCGGGCGAAAACGTGCCGCTTTCGATCGCGGTGATTGCCCGCGACAATCGTGGCGAGCGCCGGATCACGTCGGAAGCATCCAGCCCCTGCCTGCGCCGGACCATGACGTCGCCGGCCTCCATGCCGAAGATCGCGATGTTTTCCGCGCCGACATGGTCGCGGATTTCGATGTTGGCGCCATCGAGCGTGCCGATGGTCAAGGCGCCGTTGAGCGCGAGCTTCATGTTGCCGGTGCCGGAGGCCTCCATGCCGGCGGTCGAAATCTGCTCCGACAGATCGGCTGCGGGGATGATGATTTCCGCGAGGCTGACATTGTAGTTGGCGAGGAACACGATCTTCAGCCGTCCGGCGACATCGGGATCGTTGTTGACGATTTCGGCGACGTCGTTGATCAGCTTGATGATCAGCTTGGCGGTGCGATAGCTCGCCGCCGCCTTGCCGGCGAAGATTTTTACCCGCGGCGCCCAGTCGCGATGCGGTTCGTCCTTGATCGCCTGGTAGAGGGCGACGGCTTCGAGGATGTTGAGCAGCTGCCGCTTGTATTCGTGGATGCGCTTGATCTGGACGTCGAACAGCGCGGTCGGATCGACCTTGATTGAGAGGCGCTCGCCGATGAGGCGCGCCAGCGCCACCTTGTTCTGGTGCTTGACGTCGCGGAACCGCTGTTGGAAGGCGTGGTCGCCGCAATGGTCTTCCAGGCGTTCGAAGCGGGAGAAATCATCGAGCACGGCTTCGCCGCAGGTCTCGCGCAATAGATTCGTCAGTTTCGGGTTGGCCAGCATCAGCCAGCGCCGGAAGGTGATGCCGTTGGTCTTGTTGGTGATGCGTGAGGGATAGAGATGGTTGAGATCGTGGAACACGGTCTCCTTCATCAGGTCGGAATGCATCGCCGAGACGCCGTTGATGCGGTGCGAGCCGACGAAGGCGAGTTGCCCCATCCGCACCCTGCGGCCGGAGCGTTCGTCGATCAGCGACACCGAGGCGCGGAAATCGATGTCGCCCGGGCAGCGCTCGTCGGCGAGCGCCAGATGCGCGGCATTGATGCGGTAGATGATTTCGAGATGCCGCGGCAGCAGCCGCTCGAACAGTTCGACCGGCCAGGTCTCCAGCGCCTCCGGCAGCAGCGTGTGGTTGGTGTAGGATAGCGTTGCGACCGTGATCTTCCAGGCTTCGTCCCAGCGGAAATTATGCAGATCGACCAGGATCCGCATCAGCTCGGTGACGGCGAGGCTCGGATGGGTGTCGTTGAGCTGGACCGCGGCTTTTTGCGCGAGGCTGCGCAATTGCCCGTCGGCTGAGAGATGGCGCTTGATCAGATCCTGCAGCGAGGCAGAAACGAAGAAATATTCCTGGCGCAGCCGCAATTCGCGGCCCGCCGCGCTCTCGTCGTTCGGGTAGAGGAATTTGCAGATCGATTCCGCGCGCGCTTCCTCGGCGACCGCGCCGAGATAGTCGCCGGTGTTGAAGGCGTCGAGCCGCAGCGGATCGGGCGAGCGCGCCGACCACAGCCGCAGCGCATTCACGTGCTGGCCGCGCCAGCCGACGATCGGGGTGTCGTAGGCGACGGCCTGCACGGTTTCGCCGGGATGCCAGCTGGCACGGTCGCGGCCGCGGTCTTCGACATGGCTGACATGGCCGCCGAAATGCACCTGATAGACCACCTCCGACCGCTGGAATTCCCAGGGGTTGCCGAAGCCGAGCCATTCGTCCGGATATTCCTGCTGCCAGCCCTGCGCGATGATCTGGCGGAACAGGCCGAAATCGTAGCGGATGCCGTAGCCGATCGCGGGGATCGCCAGCGTCGCCATGCTCTCCATGAAGCAGGCCGCGAGCCGCCCGAGGCCGCCATTGCCGAGTGCTGCGTCCGGCTCGCATTTGCGCAAGTCCGCCAGATCGACGCCGAGATCGCCGAGGGCGGCCTCGAACACCGGCAGCAATCCCATATTGTTCAGCGCATCGGTGAACAGCCGTCCGATCAAAAATTCGAGCGAGAGGTAATAGACCCGCTTGCGGCCGGCATCGTAATTCTGCTTTTCGGCGGTCAGCCAGCGGTGCACGACGCGGTCGCGCAGCGCCAGCGCCGCCGCCTTGTACCAGTCGCGCTTGGTCGCCATGCCGGTGTCCTTGCCGATGGCAAGCCGGAGCTTGGCGAGGATCGCGCCCTTGATTTCGGTCAGCGCCAGTTCGTCGATCGGCTGGCCCGGCACCGGAAAACCCCCGGGCAATGATTGTTCCTGCAACGCGTCAATCCCCACAGTTGAGACTTAACAGAGGATACGCGCCTTGCACCGCAATCGAAACCACCGGGGCGATTGTTGTGCACTGCGCTGATATGTTTTTATGCAAGGACCGGGCCGATTTGGCGGCATCCGCGCCTGCATTTCGGTGCTATTATAGCGACCGAAGCCTGAGAATTCGCGATAGTTTCGAGGAGGACGCGCCATGAGATTGGTGATCGAGATCGCCGCCGCCGCCCTGCTGGTGTGCTGCATCAGCGCCACCAGTGCCGCCTTCGCCGCCGGCAAGACCGGCCGTGCTGCGGACGGGCTGAGCTGCTCGTTCAGCGTGCCCGCCAACGCCTCGCCGGCGGCGCGATGCGCGTCGATCAAGCGGCAGTGCGGCGGAAAATTCTACGCCAATTATTGCGGCGACAAGATGCTGTCGGCGATGTGAATTATTGGTCGTCGTGATCGCCGTAGCCCGGGTGGAGCGAAGCGCAACCCGGGACCGGCCGAACCTCGTATGAACTGATTCCCGGATTACGCTGCGCTTCATCCGGGCTACGGGTGGCGTGCAGCGCTGAGTCGTCAAAACATCACATGCCTCTGCTAGCAGGCGGCATGACCTATCTCTATTTGGGCATCGCGATTCTCTCGGAAGTCGCGGCGACGACATTTTTGAAACTGTCTGACGGTTTCAGCAAACCGCTGCCATCGCTGGTGACGGTCGCGGGTTATGCGGTGGCGTTCTATTTTCTGTCGCTGACGCTGCGAAGCCTTCCGACCGGCCTGGTCTATGCCGTCTGGTCGGGCGCCGGCGTGGTGCTGATTGCCACCATCGCCTGGGTGTTCCAGAGCCAGAAGCTCGATCTGGCGGCGCTCTGCGGCATGGGCCTGATCGTCTCCGGGGTCGTCGTCATCAATCTGTTTTCCAGCGCTTCGTCGCAGTGAATGGGCCGCGGATCGCGGCGCTCATCGACCCGTCAACCGCACCTCGCTATGCCGCCAGGCGCGAAGATCACCCGCACTCTCGATCCTTCCGGCTTCGGCCAATGCCTGGACGCGTGCAGCCAGCATTTCCGCGTCGATGGGCCATGCCAGCGCTTCGCAGCGAATGACAAGGTCGCCGACAACCCGGGCGGTCTTCAGCCAATTCGGTTTCAGAGCAGAAAGGATCAACTGGTCCAGGTCGGCCTCTGACACCGATGCGGGGAGCACAACGTCCTCCCATCGCAATATCGAATCGATGACGGGCTCGTCGTCTGCCGCCGGCGGTCGCAAATCCGGATAGCGATCGTAAACCGCCCGCAAGAGCTGGAAATGCAATGCTGAAACGATTTCTGAAAGGGGATCGGCGAGCGGTGCCCGATCCTGCTGCTCGAGGGCCAAAATGATCGCGCTCGCCCGGTCGATGGCGTCTGCCGCATCGTGCAAGTGTTTGGCAATGTCGGTGGCTTGCCGCAGGTCCATTGTCTCAATCCTACCCATTTGGTTCATTGGAACAAATTAAGAACACTTTAGCAAGTCTTTGATATATCATAGTGATTCGGCGCAGTGCCGACACAATATCTATGGTCTATCGCCAGTCTCGAGGACTACATGTCCACCATTGCCTTCGATTCCTTCGCGCTCACCCGTATCGCCGACTTCGCGCGCTCGCTGTCGCGGCTGCATCAGGCCTCGCGCCGCCAGGCGGTCGACGACGACACTATCGACCGTGAGTTCAACGCCGTCTGCATGTCGGTGTGGGGCTACACGACCGACGATTTCAGCGACGATCTGTTTTCGATCGCGGACCATGCCTGGCTCGATTCGCTCGACGAGGCGCATGCGCGGATCTTTGCCGCCGAGCAGGGCTATGACCTCGTCGACGACAGCGGCATGCTGACCGACTGGTGGGGCTATTGCTGGATGATCCTGGCCGAGAAGCGCGGGCTGCTGACGCCGGAAAATCGCGCCGCGGCGCGCGCGGCGATCGAGGAAAAATATCTGTCGGCGCCGAACGTGATCGGCGTCATCGTCGGAAGGTGACATTTTCCGTCATTGCGAGCGAAGCGAAGCGATCCATTCCTCCGCGGATGGAGGTATGGATTCGCTTCGTCGCGACGCTCCTCGCAATGACGAGATTAGGCCGCTTCTAATTCACTTCCGCGCGCTTCGCCGCTTTTGGCACGACCGTCTTCGGCGCAACGGTGGCCGTCGTCGTGACCTCGCGGCTCGCCTCGGGCATCACGGTCTCAGCGGACCATTTCGGCGCTGACGGGGGCGACCTTCATTTCGCCGAGCCGGGCGCGGACTTCGGCGGTGAGGCCGGGAAAAGACGCAACCGGCGCGAATTCGGCGGTCTGGTCGGCGCCAAGCCGCACACCGGTATAGGCCACCAGGCCGTCGGTGGTGGCGACGACGTCGCCCGAACGCAGCGAACTATCGAGCGCAAGATCGACCGGCGCCAGCCCCGACGGGCTGCGGCCGTTGCAGGTGCAGTCGGCGCGTAGCGCCTTGCGGTAGGCGTAGGCGTTTTCGCTGTCGGCATAGCGCTCGCCGCCGGCGGAGGCGCTGTCGATGTTGCTGCCGAAAAACACCTTGGTCGCGCTCGCCGGGCAGAACGCCTGGCACATCTGAACCGGCGTCGCGTTGCCGCGGATCGTCAGCGGAAAATATTTGCCGTCGCAGCTTCGGACACAGAAGGCAGGTCCCGAGCCGGCGACACGCGGCGCAGACGCAGGTGCTGGTGCCGGTTGCGGATTGGTGCCGAACGGATCGGCAAAGAAATTCGCCTGTGCGGGGGCTGCCCGCGTTTGCTGTTTCTGGCCGCCGCCAAAAAACATGTCGAACAGGCCTTCGGCGGCAACGCTGCCGGGCACCAGGACGACGGATCCTGCGAGGGAAGCTGCGGCCAAAAACATCGCGCGGCGCCGCATGCGCGAAAAAGCCAACTCTGTACGCAACGCTAACTCCACCCAACGCAACACTTACGCACCGACGCGCTACGGGCGTCAGCGGGATTCACCATAATCGCGGATGGTAAACGAGCTATGAGCGGGCGGTGGAGGCTAAGAAAGAAATGCGGGGATGCTTGCTTACCTCGCCCCGCTTGCGGAGAGGTCGGATCGCTCTTGCGATCCGGGTGAGGGGGTACAGGTGCATCAACTAGCATCAGCGTTCGCGGATAGAGCCCCTCACCCCAACCCTCTCCCCGCAAGAGCGGGGCGAGGGAGAAGAGAGAGCCATCAATCCTTCAAGAACTCGCCGGCCTTGTAGAGCGAGCGAAACGCAATGCCGGCTTCGGCAAAGGTCTCGGCCGCACCTTCGTCGCGATCGATCATGGTGAAGACCAGCACGATCTCGCCGCCGGCATCGCGCACGGCTTCGACCGCCTTCAGCGCCGAGCCGCCGGTCGTGGTGACGTCCTCGACGATGACGATGCGCTTGCCTTGCAGCGTCTCGCCCTTGGCGAGCCCTTCCACCGCGAGACGGGCGCCGTGCTCCTTCGGCTTCTTGCGCACGAAGAAGGCGGCGATCGGATGGCCCTTGAGCCACGACAGCTGCGCGATCGCGCCGGCGAGCGGCACCGCGCCCATCTCCAGGCCACCGACGTAATCCAGCTGGTCGTCCTTCAGCGCCTCATAGGTCAATTCCGCCAGCAATGCCGCGCCCTCGGGGTCGAGCATGGTCGGCTTGAGGTTGAAGTAGAAGTCGCTCTTGCGGCCCGAGGCCAGCGTGATCTCGCCGCGGCCAAACGAGCGCTTGCGGATGATCTCGGCGAGGCGGGCGCGGGAGGCTGATTTGGACAAGGTTTTTTCCGGGTTTGATGCGGTCGGCAATCTATCGGTGCTTTCCCGCACATTCCAGAGCCGATCTTTCCCCGTCAACAGGGCGCGGCAATGTGTCGGGGCCCCGCCTCGCGCAGGGACGCCCCCGCGGAAACGCCGGTTGTAAGGCGACAGGCTTCCGCGCTACGGGAGGTCAAAGCCTTGGGGGAAACCGTCAATGACCATCGAGTTGCACACCTGGAACACGCCGAACGGCCGCAAGATTTCGGTCGCGCTGGAGGAAATGGGCCTGCCCTACAAGGTCTTTCCAGTGAACATCAGCAAGGGCGAGCAGATGGCGCCCGCTTTCCTCAAGATCAGCCCCAACAACCGGATTCCCGCGATCATCGATCCCGAAGGGCCGGACGGCAAGCCGGTCAGTGTGTTCGAGTCGGGCGCGATCCTGCTCTATCTCGGCGAGAAGACCGGCAAGTTCCTGCCCAAACCGCTGATCGACCGCATCCCGGTCTATGAATGGCTGATGTGGCAGATGGGCGGTTTCGGCCCGATGCCCGGCCAGGTGCACCATTTCATTGCGCTGGAGAACGAAACCGACCGGGCCTATGGCCTGAAGCGCTACATGGCCGAGACCCGAAGGCTCTACGGCGTGCTCGACCGCCGCCTCGCCGGCCGCGACTTCGTGGCGGATGCGCTCTCGGTGGCCGATTTCGCCATCCTCGGCTGGGCCTGGCGCCACCCGCGCCACAAGGTTGACCTCGCCGATTTCCCCAATGTCGAGCGCTGGTACAACGCCCTGATGGCGCGGCCGGCGACCAAGCGCGGCATGGAAGCGAAGCTGGATTGAGGCCCGTGTCCCGGACGCGGTGCAGCGTGTAACGCTGCTCCGCAGAGCTCAGATGCGCAATTGCGCATCGGGGGACCCACTCTTGCCGTGTTTTGGACCCCGGCTTAGCAGCGCACCACGCCGCAAGCGCGGCGCGCTGCGCAGCATCCGGGGAACGAGCCGCGCCTAATGCGCCTCGTCCCAATTATTCGCCGCCCTTGCGTCGACCTGCAGCGGCACTGACAGCAGCACCGCCGGGAACGGCGCGTCCTGCATGACGTGCTGCACGACCGGCAGCGTCGCCGCCACTTCCTTTTCCGGCACCTCGAAGATCAGTTCGTCATGCACTTGCAAAAGCATCTGCGCCGAGAGTTTCTTCTCCGCGAGCGCGTCCTCCATCCGCACCATGGCGCGGCGGATGATGTCGGCGGCAGAACCTTGAAGTCGCGCGTTAATCGCGGCGCGCTCGTTGAAGGAGCGGACCGAGGCGTTACTCGCCTTGATGTCGGGGTAGTGGCATTTGCGGCCAAACAGCGTTTCGACATAGCCGTTGGCGCGGCAGAAATCCCGCGTCGCGTCCATGTAGGCGCGAATGCCCGGAAAGCGCTCGAAATATTTCTTGATGTAGGCGGAGGCTTCCTCGCGGGCGATGCCGAGCTGGTTGGCGAGACCGAACGCCGAGATGCCGTAGATGATGCCGAAATTGATCGCCTTGGCGCGGCGGCGAACCTCGCTCGGCATGTCCTTGATCGGCACGCCGAACATTTCGGATGCCGTCATGGCGTGAATGTCGAGCCCGTCGCGAAACGCCTGCTTCAGCACCGGAATGTCGGCGATCTCGGCCAATAGCCGCAGCTCGATCTGCGAATAGTCCGCCGACACCAGCTTGTGGCCGGGCGTGGCGATGAACGCGCGGCGGATCTTGCGGCCGTCCTCGGTGCGCACCGGAATGTTCTGCAGATTGGGCTCGTTCGACGACAGCCGGCCGGTGGTGGTCGCGGCCAGCGCGTAGGTGGTGTGAACGCGATGGGTCTGCGGATGGACATATTCCGGCAGCGCGTCGGTATAGGTCGATTTCAGCTTTGAGACCTGCCGCCATTCCAGAATCTTCTTCGGGAATTCGTGGCCCTGTTCGGCGAGTTCGTCGAGCACCTGCGCCGAGGTCGACCACGCGCCGGTCTTGGTCTTGCTGCCGCCGGTTATTCCCATCTTGCCGAAGATGATGTCGCCGATCTGTTTGGGGCTGCCGACATTGATCGGCTCGCCCGCGATCTCCTGGATCTCGGCTTCGACCCGTGCTGCGGTCTGGGCGAATTCGCCTGACAGCCGCGACAGCACCTGGCGGTCGATCGAGATGCCGCGCCGCTCCATCCGCGCCAGCACGCTGACCAGCGGCCGTTCCAGCGTCTCATAGACCACGCTCATGCGCTCGGCTGACAGCCGCGGCTTCAGCACGCGCCACAGCCGCAAGATCACGTCGGCATATTCGGCCGAATAGGCCGGCGCCTTGTCGATCTCGACCTGGTCGAAGGTCAGCTTGTTCTTGCCGCTGCCGACGAGGTCGCCATAGCTGATCACGGCGTGGCCGAGCACCCGCTCGGCCAGCGCATCGAGCCCGTGCGAATTGCGCCCGGCGTCGAGCGCATACGACATCAACTGTGCATCGTCGATATTGCGCAACGTGACGCCGTGCTGGGCCAGCATCACGGCGTTGAACTTGATGTTGAAGCCGATCTTCAAAACGCCTGCCGATTCCAGCAGCGGCCGCAGCGCCGCAAGCGCATCGGCGGTCTTGATCTGGTCCGGCGCGAGGCCGGCGTCGAACAGTCCCGCGCCGCCGCCGGATTGCTTGTGGGCGAGCGGGATATAGCAGGCGTCGTTCGGCGCCAGCGCCAGCGCGATGCCAATGATGTCGGCCTGCATCGGATCGTCGGTGTTGGCTTGCGCGTCGATCGCGAAGAGACCGGCATCGCTGGCGCGCGCGATCCAGGCCTTGAGTTGATCGAGGCTGCGGATCGTCTGGTATTTCGTCCGATCGACCGGCAGTTTTCGCGCCGCCTCAGCGCGCGCCTCGGCAAGCGAAATCGGCGTGCCCTTCAGGCTCGCCGCCTTTTCCTGTTTGTCGGCGCCGGGCTTTGCAACGGTGGGCGGGCTCGCAAAGAGATCGCCGGTGGCGCCACCGGCGGCCGGCGCCCTGGCAGGCGCGCTTGCTGCACTCTTTTGACCGGCATCGGCTTCCACGTCGGACGGATCGATCTGCGAATAATCGGCGACGCGGCGGGTGAGGGTGGAGAATTCCATCGCCTTCAGGAAGGCGATCAGCTTGCGCGCGTCGGGCTCGTGCACGGCGAGGTCGTCGAGCGGCACGTCGAGCTCGACCTTGTCGTCGAGCAGCACCAGCTGCCGCGAAATCCGCGCCTTCTCGGCGTTCTCGAGCAGCGCCTCGCGCCGCTTCGGCTGCTTGATCTCGCCGGCGCGGAACAGCAGTGCTTCGAGGTCGCCATATTCGACGATCAATTGCGCGGCGGTCTTGATGCCGATGCCGGGCACGCCGGGCACGTTGTCGGTGGAATCGCCCGCCAGCGCCTGCACCTCGACCACCTTCTCCGGCGGCACGCCGAACTTCTCGATCACCTCGGCAATGCCGATGCGGCGGTCCTTCATGGTGTCGTACATCGTGACCTTGTCGGTCACGAGCTGCATCAGATCCTTGTCGGAGGAGACGATGGTGGTGGTCGCGCCGCGCTCGCCGGCGTTGCGGGCATAGGTCGCGATCAGATCGTCGGCCTCGAAGCCGCCCTGCTCGAGGCAGGGCAGGTCGAACGCGCGCACGGCGTCGCGGATCAGCGAGAATTGCGGGATCAGATCGTCGGGCGCCGGCGGCCGGTGCGCCTTGTAGTCGGGATAGAGCTTGTTGCGGAAGGTGATCTCCGACTTGTCGAAGATGATCGCCAGATGCGTCGGGCGGTTGTCCTCCGGCATGTCGCGCAAGCAGCTTCCACAGCATGTTGCAGAAGCCGAGCACGGCATTGACCTGCAGCCCGTCGGATTTGCGGTTCAGCGGCGGCAGCGCGTGATAGGCGCGGAAAATGTAGCAGGAACCGTCGACCAGAAAGACATGGTCGCCTTTGCCCGGACTTTGGCGGGGGCCTTGGCTCGGCTTTGGCGGGAACGGGTTTGGCGGCGGCTTTGGGGGCTGTTTTCGGCATGGCCGAAATTTAGGGATTTTTGCGCGGGATTGACAGCCTCGGGAGGCGATTTTCCACGCTGTCATCAGCTGCCATTCGGGTGGAAATCAGCCTCCTAAACCTACTCCGCCGCCTGCAGCCGCGGCCGGCCTTTTTCGGCGCGATCCAGAACGCTTCGGGGCGTTCGAACAGGAAGTTGGCATGCAGCGCCAGCGCAAGGCGCCAGATCGCCAGCGCGCCGACGACGCCGACGACGGTGACGATCAGCGAGATCGTGCCGATGTCGGGCGCAAGCGGGCTATGCAGCAGCAGGGTCCGGGTCGCCGCCATCGGCAGGAAGAAGGCGAGATAGATGACGATGGAATGCTCGCCGCAATAGCGCAGGAAATTGAGCCACTGCGCGCGCGCCAGCAGCGTGCCCATCACGATGATGGCGCAGGCGCCGGCAAGCCCGAGCGCCAGCGAGACCATCGGCCATTCGCTGAAGCCGACAGGACGAGGCCGCCATTGACCAGGGCCCACAGCGCCAGGCCCGCAAGCGCCGCCACAGGGCGCGCCCGCGCGCGATCCGACAGCGCGAAGACGTAAGCGGCCAGCCAATAGCCGGAATAGAAATAGACGAAGCGCGCGCAGAATTCGTCGATCACGGTCCAGCCGGTCGCGACATGCGCCATTTCCAGCACCGCTGCGACAATCCAGATCGCGAGCGCGGCGCCCTGCGTGTCAGTTTTGTGACGACGAAGAAGATCGGCAGCAGATAGATGAACCACAGCGTGCCGAACGGCTCGATGAAGGATTCCAGATACAGATAGCCGACATGGTGCCAATTCGATCTCGGCGGCGAACGACGGCGCCTTGAAGCCGAACTGGATCGTCACCCACAGCAGGTAGAAATAGGCGAAATGCACGACCTTGCGGTCGAGATAGGTGCGCCAGTCGCGGTCGATCACGACCGACAGGAACAGCCCTGAAATCAGGAAGAAATCCGGCATCCGGAACGGTTTGGCGAACATCACGAGCCAGTGCATGAAGCCGGTCTGGCCGGCGCGGCCTCGACGCCCAGCACCGAATGCATCATCACCACCATGACGATGCAGATGCCCTTGGCGTAGTCGACCCAGTCGACACGCCGGCGGCCCCGCCAAAGGCGGGTTGTGTCCGGCGGATGTGCCGTTTGGTGTCATCGATGTCCTGTTTCGGCGCGATCGCCGCATCATCGGCCGGATCGGTTTCTTTCTCCTTTATTCATACAAATGACATGCCGTTTTCTTCAAGTTTCCGGCAATTTCCGGTTTCCCCTTTGCCGCCAAATGCTTTAAGAGGCGCACAGAATCTGACCGACCGTTAACCATCAAAAGCAGGCTGTTTTCATGCGGATCGCCATGATTGGCACGGGCTATGTGGGGCTGGTTTCCGGCGCCTGCTTTGCGGATTTCGGCCATCAGGTCACCTGCGTCGACAAGGACGGCGACAAGATCGCAAGCCTGCACCGCGGCGAGATCCCGATTTTCGAGCCCGGGCTCGACGCGCTGGTGGCCTCCAACGTCAAGGCCAGGCGGCTGGATTTCACCACCGACCTCGCCGGGCCGGTCGCGGAGGCCGACGCGGTGTTCATCGCGGTCGGCACGCCGTCGCGGCGCGGCGATGGCCACGCCGATCTGAGCTACGTGCACGCCGCCGCGCGCGAGATCGCGACCGCACTTTCCGGCTTTACGGTGGTCGTCACCAAATCGACCGTGCCGGTCGGCACCGGCGACGAGGTCGAGCGCCTGATCCGCGAGGCCAATCCGTCGGCCGACGTCGTGGTGGCGTCCAATCCGGAATTCCTGCGCGAGGGTGCCGCGATCCGCGATTTCAAATTCCCCGATCGCATCGTGGTCGGCACCTCGGACGAGCGCGGCCGCAAAGTGCTCGGCGACATCTACCGGCCGCTGTCGCTCAACCAGGCGCCGATGATGTTCACGGCGCGGCGCACCGCGGAGCTGATCAAATACGCCGCCAACGCCTTTCTCGCCACCAAGATCACCTTCATCAACGAGATGGCCGATCTCTCCGAAAAGGTCGGCGCCGACGTGCAGGAAGTGGCGCGCGGCATCGGGCTCGACAACCGCATCGGCTCAAAATTCCTGCATGCCGGCCCGGGCTTCGGCGGCTCCTGCTTCCCGAAGGACACCCGCGCGCTGGTCAAGATCGCGCAGGACCATGACGTGCAGCTGCGCATCGTCGAGGCGGTGCTCGGCGTCAACGACAACCGCAAGCGCGCGATGGCGCGCAAGGTCTCGAATGCCGCCGGCGGCAGCCTGCGCGGCAAGACGGTCGCCGTGCTCGGCCTCACCTTCAAGCCCGACACCGACGACATGCGCGAGGCGCCGTCGATCCCGCTGGTCACCGGGCTGCTCGACATGGGCGCGAAAGTGCGCGCGCACGATCCGGTCGGCATGGAGCAGGCGCGCAAGGAATTGCCCGATATCGAATATTGCGACGATCCCTACGCCTGCGTGCGCGGCGCCGATGCGCTGGTCGTCGTGACCGAATGGGTGCAGTACCGCACGCTCGACCTCGATCGCCTGAAAAGCGAGATGGCGCAGCCGGTCGTGGTCGATCTGCGCAATATCTATCGCCCCGAGGACATGGCGGCGCCGGCTTTGTCTATGACAGCGTCGGGCGGGCGCCCGAACCGCGGATTTGAGGCGCTTTCTTCCGCTTTACCTGTAGTTTGTGATCGAAGCGTGAGGTTGGTCACGGACCGGAACGTTGTCTCCGCGTATTGCGGTGCATCTGATTACCCAGGTGCAGGAGCGTACAATGACCTCGCATAAAGTTCGCCAAACGATCGACGCCGAACGACTGACCGACGGGAGCTTGAAAAAATCTCGGGCGGTCGCGTGATATCGAAGGGCGTCCTCAATTCGAGCGCGATCAGCCTGCCGAAGCGCATACCCGGCCATTGCGTAAACTCAAGAGCGCTTTCTTCCCTTCTCCCCTTGTGGGAGAAGGTGGCGTGGACATAGTCCACGCCGGATGAGGGGTCTCTATCCGCGGAGACAGACCCCTCACCCGTCTTCGCTTCGCGAAGCCACCCTCTCCCACAAGGGGAGAGGGGAAGAAACCAGACACGAGCCCCTAGTTGCCCCGCAGCTTCGACACGCCCCTTCCGATCGACGCCGTGCTCGACGAACTGGCGCGCACGCTCGCCGACAACAACGCCGCGGTGCTGGTGGCGCCGCCCGGCGCCGGCAAGACCACGCGGGTGCCGCTGGCGCTGCTCGATGCGCCGTGGCTGAAGGGCAAGAAGATCATCATGCTGGAGCCGCGGCGGATCGCGGCCCGCGCCAGCGCCGAGCGGATGGCGAAGACGCTGGGCGAGCGCGTCGGCGAGACCGTCGGCTACCGCGTCCGCTTCGGCTCGAAGGTGTCGCGCGCGACGCGGATCGAGGTCGTCACCGAGGGCATTTTCTCGCGGCAGATTCTCGACGATCCCGAACTGAACGGCGTCGCCGCCGTGCTGTTCGACGAATTCCACGAGCGCTCGCTCGATGCCGATCTCGGTCTGGCGCTGGCGCGCGACGCGCAGACGGGCTTGCGCGAGGATCTGCGCATCCTCGTGATGTCGGCGACGCTCGACGGCGCGCGGGTCGGCAAACTGCTCGGCGACGCGCCGGTGATCGCCAGCGAAGGCCGCGCCTTTCCGGTCGAGACGCGCTATCTCGGCCGCAAGGCCGATGCGCCGCTGGAGCGGCAGATGGCGGATGCGATCGCGACCGCGCTGCGCGCCGATCCCGGCTCGGTGCTGGCGTTTCTGCCCGGCGCCGCCGAAATCCGCCGCACCCAGAATTTTCTCGGCGAGCGCGTCCACGATGCCAGCGTCGAAATCGTGCCGCTGTTCGGCGCGCTCGATGCCGCCGTGCAGGACCGCGCCATCGCGCCGGCGCCAAAGGGCAGCGCAAGGTGGTGCTGGCGACCTCGATCGCCGAGACCTCGCTGACCATCGAGGGCGTGCGCATCGTCGTCGATTCCGGCGATGGCGCGGGTGCCGCGCTACGAGCCGGACATCGGCCTGACGCGGCTGGAAACCGTGCGCGCCTCGCGCGCCGCGGTCGATCAGCGCCGCGGCCGCGCCGGCCGCACCGAGCCCGGCGTCTGCTACCGGCTGTGGGACGAGCCGCAGACCGCGTCGCTCGCGGCCTATACCCAGCCCGAAATTCTTTCCGCCGATCTGTCCTCGCTGGTGCTCGACCTCGCGCAATGGGGCGTCAGCGATCCCGCGACACTGGCGTTTCTCGATCCGCCGCCGGCGCCGGCGCTGAAGGAGGCGAACAGCCTGCTCGGCGAACTCGGCGCGCTCGATGCCGACGGCCGGATCACCGCGGAGGGCAAGAGCCTGCGCGCGCTGGCGCTGCCGCCGCGGCTGGCGCGCATGATCGTGGATTCGCATCGGCTCGGCGCCGGCGAGGAGGCCGCCGACATCGCCGCCATCCTGACCGAGCGCGGCCTCGGCGGCGACAGCGTCGATCTCGATCACAGGCTCGATCAGTTCCGCCGCGACCGCTCGCAGCGCGCCTGCAGCGCGCGCAGTCTCGCGCAGCGCTGGGCCTCGCAGGTGGCGGCCGAAGCGCGGCCGGCTTCGCCGGCGGAAAGTGAATTGTCCACCGGCGTGATGCTGGCCTTCGCCTTTCCCGACCGCGTCGCGCGCAACCGCGGCAATGGCAGCTTTGTGCTCGCCAACGGCCGCGGCGCCGCCGTCGAGCAGACCTCCGTCGCTGGCGCGCGCGCCCTATATCGCGGTCGCCGAACTGACCGGCACGGCGGCGCAGGGGCGCATCCTGCTGGCGGCGCCGATCACGCAGGCCGAGATCGAAGCAGCGCTTCGCCGATCAGATCGAAAACACCGACGAGATTTCGTTCGATCGCGGCGCGATGGCGTTGCGGGCGCGGCGCAAGAGGACCCTGCACGCGATCACGCTGTCGGAAGCGCCGATGGCGCTGCCGCCGTCGGCGGAGACCGCGCGGGTGTTCGCCGACGGGCTGATCGCCGCCGGCCTCGACAAATTGCCGTGGTCGAAACCCTCAAAGCAGTGGCGCGACCGCGTGATGTTCCTGCGCAAGGCCGAAGGCGACAGCTGGCCCGATCTGTCCGACGACGCGCTCGCCGCGCAGCGCGAGGCCTGGCTGGTGCCGGCGCTCTACGACAAGACTTCGCTGAAGGAGTTTTCGGCCGGCGATCTGTCGGATGCGCTGATGACGCTGCTGCCCTGGGATTTGCGCGCGCGGCTGGAGCGCGAGGCGCCGACGCATTTCGAGGCGCCGACCGGCACCCTGCTCGCGATCGACTACGAGGCCGAGCAGGGGCCGACCATTGCGGTCCGCCTGCAGGAATTGTTCGGGCTCAACACCCATCCCTCGATTGCCAAGGGCGCGGTGCCGCTGGTGCTGGAATTGCTGTCGCCGGCGCACCGGCCGGTGCAGGTGACGCGCGACCTGCCGGGCTTTTGGCGCGGCAGCTATGCCGCGGTGCGCTCCGACCTGCGCGGCCGCTATCCGCGGCATCCCTGGCCGGAAGATCCGGCCAGCGCGATGCCGACGCGGCGGGTCAAGCCGCGGGGAACGTGAGTCCATCGCCTCGCCCGGCTTGCGGGGTCGAGACGAGCGTCGCTTGCTCTAGAGGGCTGGGGTGACCCGGCTCAATCCATCCGATTTCGATGATAGACCTGTACCCGAAGACCTGATGGATTCGCGTGGTCAAGCCCGCAAGCATGGCGAGGCTAAGATCGCCGTTAACGCTTCACTCATCCTTTTCGCCAAAATGGCAGCCTCCGCCGGCGCTGTTAGTCGCGGCTTGGCCGGCGGACGTGGTGATATCGGCTGCGTCTCGGATCGAGTGTGGCGTCATGCGTAACATGATGATCTTTGCCGCCGTTCATGGTCGGCCTCGGCACCTTCATGGCGCAGATGGCGGACAAGATGACGCCGGCGCCGGCATCCGCCAACGCAGCGCCGCCCAAGGCCAAGGCCGCTCCAGCCGAGACCGTCGCGCAAGCCGGCGGCCGCAGCCTCAGCATTCCGCGCGACGCCCGCGGCCATTTCCAGACCGACGGCCGCATCGACGGCCAGCGCATCGGCTTCATGGTCGACACCGGCGCCTCGGTGGTCGCGCTGAACGAAACCTCCGCGGCGCGGTTCGGCCTGCGTCCGTCGCGCGGCGACTACAACGCCACCGTCACCACCGCCAACGGCACCATCAAGGCGGCGCGCACGCGGCTTGCCATGATCGATGTCGGCGGCCTCATCGTGCGCGACGTCGACGCCATGGTGCTGCCGGACGAGGCGCTGTCGGAAAACCTGCTCGGCCTGTCGTTCCTGTCGAAGCTGAAGCGCTTCGAATACGCCAACGGCAAGATGGTGCTGGAGCAGTAAGGGCCCCTGGCTGGCAGTCCAAAATTCGCGCGCTAAGCGCGGAATCCGCATGGGTCCGAAAGAAGCGAGATGCGGACGGGCATCGGAAATTCAGGGCGCTACTGTCGATTTGGGAATGAGAGGGTGATCGAGTTCGATCTTCGTAACAGGCTTGGCATTTGCGCCAGACGTTCCCGAGCAACATCAGACCTGAGGCGTTTTCTCAGAGTGTCGAGCCGGATGCCCTTCTCCTCCAGGGTTTTCATCAGATCTGCCGGCGCGACACCTCGTCGCGAGCACATGTCGGCGAAGGCTTTGTCGACGAGAGCATCCGATAGCAAACCCGCTCTCTCGGCCTTTGCAATCCTGAACAGGTCTGTAGACAACTCACGGATCACGTCTTCCCTGCTGACCTGTTTTTGCGCAAGCAGCAAATTGAGCTTGGTGCGCTGGTCAACGTCATCCTCGGTGATGAACTGGAGGTAGGTTGTTATGGCCACCACTCCGGGTTCAAACAGTGCAGGTAGATTCTGGCTATGTGCAGGAAAGACAACCAGCGCAGCCAGACACACGACATTAAAGAGGCGGATAGCCATGAAGATCATCTCCTGGGCGAAGCCAGTCCGTGCGACTCTAAATTCCAAAGTTCGCGCCGATAGACCGTTATAGTAAAGCTGAATGGAGGCGAATTTCAGGTTGTGGCCCTTGGCGACATATCCCGTTGCCGCATAGCCTTGGTCGGCAACAGGGCAGACGGACTTAGCCTTCGTAGAGTTGCGCCGCCGGGTTATGAGTACAGGGCCTAGTAGCCCTTGTACTCTCTGATACTCAGGAGGCTTGGATCACCTTCAACCGGGGTCGCTACCAACAAACCAGTCGGGTCGGCAGCGGTGATTGTTGCCAAATTGTTGCTACCGGGTTCTGAGAACGTCAGCGTATGTCCATAAACCCCACCGAAATTCGTGCGGTTTGGCGTTGTCAGTGGCAGTGATCGTGCGATTGCCGCTCGGCAGTAGTAACCTGAGGGCCTGCTGGCGGGGTGCCAGTGGAGAGTTTTTTATAAACATAGCTGTCAACCATATCGTTTTCATCACGCAAGGGAGTCTAGAACGCCGCCTGCAGCCGGCGCACCGGCATCGGGTTGACCGGCTCCCGTTGCTGGCGGTTGCTGCGGCGGGCCTTGCGGCTGGGCCTGAGCCTGTTGAATCTGCGCCTGTTGAGCTAGCGCCATCCGCGGCGAACGGATCGTAGTCAACGGGAACGAGCGAGTAGTCATCGAAATCCGGCTGATAGTCCACCGGCACCAGAGAGTAATCAGGCATGATAAATCACCTACAGGTATTTGCGGACACCTTCGGGTGAGCCCGTGATGTGACCGCGCCCTCGCGGAGAGGGCTGGGTTGGTGTTTAGAGTGTTTGAAGGCAAGTGCTTGAAGGATGGCTTGCGCAATGGCGCGGAAGCGTCGATTCCGGTTCGGCTTGCCCATCGTCTTCGCCGGGCGCCCGTCTGTCGGCGGGGTCGGCCTTGGCTGTCAGCCAATTCGGTTCGCTGCGGCGGCCAGGTTCGGCGCGCTCGGCAGTGTATTGCCTGACAGCGTATCGTCTGATTCAAAAAGCCCGCAGCGGATTTTCCGGCGCGGGCTTAATTCTTGCGACGATGAAGATATGCCGGTGATTTGCCCGACGTGTCAAATTATTTGGGGATCGCTGAGAAGGCGGAGCGCGCGGGAGTCGGCTGATATTTCGTGAAGCCATCCAGTTCGGCCATGCTGCGTCGGACGATCGCGATCTATGCCTTCGTGCAACGTGCGGGCGACGCCAGCCGCCGCTGACCTTCAAATCCGCCGCAATTAATCGCCACAAGACGGCTGTCCCGCCTTCCGCTGCGGCCGCGCATTCGCTATGGCTGCGGCGCATTCCTCTCCATTCCCACGAGGCCATCCCTGATGTTTCCGAAGCCGAAATCCGTGCTGGTTCCGAATACCTATGCCTACGAATCCGAGCCGATGGTGAAGGCGACCGGCTTTCGCGAATACGACGCGCGCTGGCTGTTCGGCAAGGAAATCAACCTGATGGGCATTCAGGCGCTGGGCATGGGGCTCGGCGCGCTGATCGCGGAACTCGGCGTCAAGCAGGAGATCGTCACCGGGCACGATTTCCGCGGCTATTCGGCCTCGATCAAATACGCGCTGATCTCGGGCCTGATGGCGTCGGGCTGCAAGGTGCACGACATCGGCCTGTGCGATGACGCCGATGGCCTATTTCGCGCAGTTCGATCTCGACGTGCCCTGCGTCGCGATGGTGACGGCCTCGCATAACGACAATGGCTGGACCGGCGTCAAGATGGGCGCCAACCGGCCGCTGACCTTCGGCCCCGACGAGATGACGCGGCTGAAGGAGATCGTGCTCAACGCCGATTTCAAGAACAAGGCCGGCGGCTCCTATCAATTCCACGAGAATTTTCCGGCGCGCTACATCGCCGATCTGACCAAGCGCCCGAAGCTGAAGCGCAAGCTGAAGGTCGTGGTCGCCTGCGGCAACGGCACCGCGGGCGCGTTCGCGCCGCAGGTGATGGAGGCGATCGGCTGCGAGGTGATCCCGCTCGACACCGAGCTCGATCACACCTTCCCGAAATACAATCCGAATCCCGAAGACATGGAGATGCTGCACGCGATCCGCGACGCGGTGCTGGAGCACAAGGCCGATGTCGGCCTCGGCTTCGACGGCGACGGCGACCGCTGCGGCGTGGTCGACAATACCGGCGAGGAGATTTTCGCCGACAAGGTCGGCGTGATGCTGGCGCGCGACATGTCGGCGATCCACAAGGACGCGCAGTTCGTGGTCGACGTGAAATCGACCGGGCTGTTCGTCACCGATCCGGTGCTGCAAAAGCAGGGCGCCAAGACCACCTACTGGAAGACCGGCCATTCCTACATGAAGCGCCGCACCAACGAACTCGGCGCGCTGGCGGGCTTCGAGAAATCCGGCCACTTCTTCTTCAACAAGCCGTTCGGCCGCGGCTATGACGACGGCCTGGTCTCGGCGATCGCGATCTGCGAGATGCTCGACCGCGCGCCCGGCAAGTCGATGGCGGATCTGAAGGACGCGCTGCCGAAGACCTGGTCGTCGCCGACCATGTCGCCGCATTGCGCCGACGAGACCAAATACGGCGTCGTCGATGCCGTGGTGAAGCATTTCGAGGCGATGCAGAAGAAGGGCGAGAAGGTCGCCGGCCAGAAGATCCGCGATCTCGTCACCGTCAACGGCGTGCGCGTCACCGTCGAGGACGGCAGCTGGGGCCTGGTGCGGGCGTCGTCCAACAAGCCGGAACTGGTGGTCGTGGTCGAGAGCCCGGTCGTCCGAGCAGCGCATGCGCGACATGTTCGAGGCGATGGATTCGGTGCTGCGCACCCATCCCGAAGTCGGCGAGTACAATCAGAAGATTTGAGGGATGCTCGCACGTGTCCAGGCGCTGCGCAGTATGCCGCCGCGAATAGGCGCGGCGAATCCAGTACGCCGTGGCGCATCGAAGGTTCCATGACGAGCGTCTCGGGATACTGGGTCACCCGCTCTCGCGCACGATGACGCTGCAGTGTTGCACACGCGCCTCTACGCCGCGTGCAGCGAGCCCAGGAAGCTGTCGACCTCGGATTTCAGCCGCTCGGATTGCGACGACAGGCCGTTGGCGGCATCGAGCAGCTTCGAGGCCGCCTGGCCGGCTTCTTCGGAAGCGCGGCTGACGCTGAGGATGTTGTTGTTGACGTCCCGGGTGCCGTTGGCGGCCTGCTGCACATTGCCGGCGATTTCGCGCGTCGCCGCGCCCTGCTGATCGACGGCGGCGGCGATCTCGTTGGAGATCTCGTCGATCTCGGCGATGGTGCCGCCGATCGCCTGGATCGCGCTGACGGCTTCGCCGGTCGCGGCCTGGATGCCCTGGATCTGCGCCGAAATTTCCTCGGTCGCCTTCGCGGTCTGGTTGGCCAGCGCCTTGACTTCGCTCGCCACCACCGCAAATCCCCTGCCATGCTCGCCGGCGCGCGCCGCTTCGATGGTGGCGTTCAGCGCCAGCAGATTGGTCTGGCTGGCGATGTTCTGGATCAGCGTCACCACTTCGCCGATCTTCTGCGTGCCGGCGGCAAGTCCCTCGACCACGGCGTTGGTGCGGCGGGCCTCGTCGGCGGCCTTGCCGGCGATCTCGGCCGAGCGCGTCACCTGCTGGGCGATGCTGTTGATCGACGCCGTCAGTTCTTCGGTCGCGGACGCCACCGTTTCGACGTTGACGAGGCCTGGGTCGAGGCGGCGGCGGCAGCGGCGGTCTGCCGCGCGGCTTCCGCGCTGCTGTTGCTCATCGACGAGGACAGGCCCTGCATTTCGCTGGCGGCGACCGCGACCGCCTCGACGATGCTGCCGATCTTGCGCTCGAAGCCGGCGGCGAGTTCGCGCCGCGCCGCGTCGCGATCCTGCTTGGCCTGCGCTTCGGCCTCGGCGATCGTCATTGGCGCGGGCCTCGGCGGCGCTCGCCGCTTCGGCTTCGGCGGTCTTCTGCGCGGTCGTCTCGAACAGTTGCGACAGCGTGAGGGCGAGCCAGCATCAGGACGCCGGCCTCGACCGAGAGGATGACGGCGTGAAGGACGACGCGGCCGAAATCGGCGCCGCCGGGATAGATCGCGGCCGGAAGGATGAAATTCAGCGCCAGATGATGCAGCGCGACCGCGACCGTGCCGGCGAGGATCGGCCGATAGTCGCAATAGGCGACGAGGCAGGCGAGGCCGACGAAGAAGTACATGTGCACGTCGATCTGCCAGGCATGCCCGGCGAGCTGAAAGGTAAACACCGACAACGCCGCCCATCAGGGCGACGGCGACGATCAGGCGGGTCGAAAGCCCGTTGCCGGCCATGCGCCACGACACGGTCGCGGCCAGCGCCAGTCGCGACCATGACCACCGTCGGCATCAGCCAATCCGCGCCGCGCGCCATGCCGATGATGCAAGGCGATCGGAACATGCAGCCAGAGCACGGCGAGCAGGGTCTTGCTGGTGGTTTCGCGCAAAACGCCGAGATCATCGCTTTCGACGGTCATTCCCATTCCCCATTAAAATTCAAAAAATCAGCCGTTCTCTTTCGAAAGCAGGCGGCGATCGCCTGCGGATCGATGGCGAGCCAGACGCCGGCCTGGCGCAGCCGCGCCAGTCCGTCGCGGTCGTCGGGCCGCACCACCAGCAGCGCCGGAAGCGCCGTCATCCTGACGATGGCGGCGTTGGCGGATGCGGCGGCCAGGAAAACTTCCTGGGCGCTCCACCATGGCGGAAAAGCCACGGCGACGATTTCGGCGCCCGGACGGACCTGCAGCGACAGCGCTGCGATCGCGATCCAGCTCGCGACCAGCAATGCAGCAGCGTTGAGCCAGGCGGGCCATCGCGACGGCTGAGATGGTTGTTCGCCGCTCCATCCCGCGACAATAGGACACGGGACGCTAATTGCTCCGTAAATCTACGGAGCCGATGCAGTTATTTATTAAGACAGATCGGCTGCGAAGCCGATCAGGCCGCCGGCACCGGCAGCGCGGTGACCGACTTGATCTTCTCCATCGCAAAGCGCGAGGTGACGTTCTTCAGCGGCACGGCGCTGATCAGCTTCTTGTAGAACACGTCATAGCTCTGCATGTCCGCGACCACGACGCGCAGCATGTAGTCGACGTCGCCGGCCATCCGGTAGAATTCCATCACCTCGGGCATGGCGCTGACGGCGTCGGCGAAGGTCTTCAGCCAGGCCTCGGAATGGTCGGCGCTCTCGACCGAGACGAACACGGAAATGCCGAGCCCGATCTTGTTCTGGTCGACCAGCGCGACCCGGCGCAGGATCACGCCGTCGGCCTCCAGCCGCTGGATGCGCTTCCAGCACGGCGTCGACGACAGCCCGACCCGGTCGCCGATCTCGGCGACCGACAGCGAGGCGTCCTCCTGGAGCACCGTCAGGATCTTGCGGTCGATGGCGTCGAGGCGGCGGTTGGGTTCGTGAAGTTGAACGGCGAGATCGGTCATGAGAAGAATTTGTTCCATATATGAGGCTTTCATCCCTCATATATAGAAAAATCTTCTATAGCAAGCCCATCTATTGACCAGCCGGGGCTGCGCCGGCGCGTCTGGCTCTTGCTCAAAAGCTCTTCAACTTCAGCACGTTGCGGGGCGGCAAAGGCGCCGCCGAAGCGGGTGCATTTCAGCGCCGCGGCGGCGGAGGCGAACCGCAGCGCCTGCCGCAGCTCCTGCTTCTCGGTGATGGCGAGCGCGAAGGCGCCGTGGAAGACGTCGCCGGCGCCCAGCGTATCCACGGTCTGCACCGGGAAGGCCGGCGTCTCCTGGATCGCCCCGTGCTCGTCGAGCCAGATCGTGCCGTGCGGCCCGCGGGTGCCGGCCAGGAACGACGGCGTCAGTTTGGCGATCTTCTTCAGCGCCTCGCCGTCGTCGGCGACGCCGGCGGTCTCCTGCAGCGGCTCGCTCGAGAACACCAGATGCGAGGAGGCGTTGAGCAGCCCGTCGCGCAGCGACATCGCGCGATCGACGTCGACGATCACGGGAATGCCGCGCCGCCGCGCCTCGGCGCAGAGATCGGTGCAGAATTCCGCGCAGCGGCTCTCGGTCAGGATGGCGGCGCAGTCGTCCAGCAGCGTGTCGGTGTCGGGCAGCTGCACTTTCCACAGTTCCGGATCGCGGAAGGTCACGATGGTGCGCTCGCCGTGCGGATCGATCATGACGGCCGAGATCGGCGTCACCAGGCCCGGCATGTGCACGAGGTGCTTGGTCTCGATGCCTTCATGCGCGAGCTTTTCGAAGATGAACCGGCTCGAGGTTTCGCGGGCATCGCCCATCGGTCCGCAGAGCGAGGCGCGGCCGCCGAGCCGCACGATGCCGATCGCGGCATTGAGCGCGTTGCCGCCGCAGATTTCGTCGAAATGGGTGGCGTTCTCCTTGGAGCCGCGTCCCGGCACGGCGTTGACGCGGAACGTCAGGTCACGCACCGGCATGCCGATGCACAGGATGCGCGGCGGGATTTTCGGCGCTTTGTCGTGAAAGTTCATCCCGGAATCCGTCATGCCGGTTCCGCCCTGCGTCGGAACCTGGTTCCGGGGTTAATGGATTGGTCCATGGATGGGTTCCCGCTATGCGCCTGCATCGTTTCCGCCATGCACCCAGCGTCCGAGCAAATGATGGGCAATGGCGAAGGGATGCGGCCCGGCGAGGCCGTCCGGATGCTGCCGCGTGAGCATCAGGGTCGCCTCGGCGCGGTCGAACCAGCGGGCATCCTCGAGTTCGGCGCGGTCGACGACGATGTCCTCGTTGGTGGCGCGCGCGGTGCATCCGATCATCAGCGATGACGGATAGGGCCAGGGCTGGGTCATGTAATAGTTCACGTCGGTGCAGCGGATTCCGGATTCCTCGAAGATCTCGCGCCGGACCGCGTCCTCGATGGTCTCGGCGGCTTCGACGAATCCGGCGAGGCAGGAATACATCCCCGGCAGAAACTGCTTCTGCCGGCCGAGCAGGCATTTGTCGCCCGAGGTCACCAGCATGATCACGACCGGATCGGTGCGCGGAAAATGCTCGGCCTTGCAGCTCGGGCAGTCGCGCTTCCAGCCGCCTTCCTTCATCGCGGTGCGGGTGCCGCAATTGGCGCAAAAGCCGTGGCGCTGATGCCAGCTCACCATCGATTTCGCCATCGCGATCGCCGAGAGCTGATCGGGCGGCACCACGCCCTGCATCGCCATGCCGCGCAAGTTCGGTGACGGCGACATCGTCGCGCGTCAGCAGTTTTTCCACCGCCTGCGCCGCAATGCCCATGCCGAACACCGGCGCGCCGTCGCGCAGGCCCAGAAAGATCGTGCCGGGATTGGCGCCGAATTTCAGCGCCTCGTCGACGCCGAGCAGCACGCGGGTGCCGTCGGCTTCCTTTCGCACCAGCAGCGAGTCGCGGTAGATCACATAGGCGCGGGCGTCGCGATGGCTCTCCAGCGCCATCAGTTTCTCGTCATTGCTGCGCAGATGCGCGGCGCGGTCGAGGACGTGGGTGACGAAGGCCGGCTGGCCGAGCGGAAACGAATCGAATGCGGACATGAACTCAACCTAACCAGATCTTGCGGCGGAGCGCGCTGATGAAATTCTGGACTTCCTCGGCGTCATGCGCCAGCGGCGGCATCACGCCCCAGACCGGCCGCGGCCAGGCCGCATCGCTGGTGCGGCGCGCGATGACGTGAACATGGAGCTGCGGCACCAGATTGCCCAGTGCCGCGATATTGAGCTTGTCGCATTTGGTGATGTCTTTCAGCGCGCGCGAGACGCGCGAAATTTCCGTCATCAACTGCGCCTGCGCCACCTCGTCGAGGTCGATGATCTCGACCGCGCCCGCGCGGCGCGGCACCAGCAGCAGCCAGGGATAATGCGCGTCCTTGATGACCAGCACCCGGCACAGCGGCAGGTCGCCGATGTCGATGGTGTCTTTCTTGAGCTGTGAATGCAGCGACCAGTCGGAGGCGTCAGCGGACATGAGGGTTCCCGAATGCCCGATGCGCGTCGGGCTCATAAGTGCCTTCTCCAGGCACCGGTTTGGCTTCATATCAAGCTGTCATCATCCGCGAAAGCGGATGATCCAGTACCCCGCGGCCTCTCGGTCCAGCAGACGGGCCGCAGAGTACTGGATACCCCGCTTTCGCGGGGTATGGCAGCCGAGGGCCCGCTTGCTTTCCGGCCCTTTTGGCCCCAAATAGGGACCGGGAGATTGGCGGTGGACGAGCCACTCGCCAACCGGGTCAGGTCCGGAAGGAAGCAGCCCTAACGAGGTCCGGATCGGGTCGCTCGTCAGTCTCCTACCTGTTTTTCGAGCGAATCGCGCAAGATGCGGCCATGGCCGCCTCTCGCGCTGGATTCTACTCCTTTCCGCAAGCCGGCCTTGAGAGACAATCAATTGCGGATCGACCGATGAGTGATGCTGGCGCTCCCCGAAGCCTGAAGCCAAACCTGATGGCGCCAATCAGGGCGGGTTCGCGCCTGGCGGCGGGCCGGAGGCCGGCAAGCCCTATCGGGTGCTGGCGCGCAAATACCGCCCCTCCAGTTTCGACGATCTGATCGGCCAGGAGGCCATGGTCCGCACCGTTTCGAATGCGTTCGAGACGGGGCGAATTCCGCAGGCCTGGATCCTGACCGGGGTGCGCGGGGTCGGCAAAACCACCACCGCCAGAATTCTCGCCCGCGCGCTGAATTACGAAATGGCCGACGGCTCGGTAAAGGGTCCGACCGTCCAGATGCCGACACTCGGCGTGCATTGCCAGGCGATCATGGAAAGCCGGCACATGGACGTGCTGGAAATGGACGCCGCGTCCCATACCGGCGTCGACGACGTCCGCCAGATCAATGACAGCGTGCGCTATGCGCCGGCCAGCGCGCGCTACAAGGTCTACATCATCGACGAAGTCCACATGCTGTCGACCGCGGCCTTCAACGCGTTCCTGAAGACGCTGGAGGAGCCGCCGGAGCACGCCAAATTCGTGTTCGCCACCACCGAAATCCGCAAAGTCCCGGTCACGGTGCTGTCACGCTGCCAGCGTTTTGATCTGCGCCGGGTCGAAGCCGACGTGCTGATGGCGCATCTTTCGAACATCGCGGGCAAGGAAGGCGTCGAGGTCGAGCCGGAAGCGCTCGGCATCATCGCGCGTGCGGCCGAAGGCTCGGTGCGTGATTCGCTGTCGCTGTTCGACCAGGCGATCGCGCATGCCGCAGGCCACGTGCGTGCCGATGCGGTGCGCCAGATGCTCGGCCTTGCCGACCGCACAAGGGTGATCGACCTCTTCGATTCACTGGCGCGCGGCGATATCGCCAGCGCGTTCAAGGAATTTCGCGAGCAATACGACGTCGGCGCCGATCCGGTGGTGGTGTTGAGCGATCTGGCCGAATTCGTCAATTTCGTCACCCGCGTCAAAGCCGTGCCGGCGACGGCCGATAATGTCGCCTATGGCGAGACCGAGCGCGTGCGTGCGCGCGATTTTGCGTCGAAACTTTCGATGCGGGTGCTGTCGCGGATGTGGCAGATGCTGCTCAAGGGCATCACCGAGGTGCAGACCGCGACGCGGCCGGCGGCCGCCGCCGAAATGGTGCTGGTGCGCATCGCCTATGTCGCCGACATGCCGACGCCGGATGAAGCAATCCGGATGCTCGAACAGAATGGCGGCGGGTCGCCGGTGATATCAGGCAGCGCAGCGCCGTCGCGATCTGCGCCTGCCGCGACTGTCTCTTCTTCGACCATGTCGTCGATACAATCCTCGCCGATGCGCGCGCCCACTTTGTCGCGAAACGGCGCCGAGGCATCCGCGCGTCCGCAGATGGTGACGTCGGCGCCCGCGCCGGAGCCGCAATCCGCGCCCGCGTTGCGGATCACGACCTTTCCGCAGCTCGTGGCGCTTGCCGGCGAAAAACGCGACCTGATGACGAAAGCGGCGCTGGAAGCCGATATGCGGCTGGTCCGTTTCGAGGACGGCCGGCTCGAAGTGGCCCTGGAGCGCCACGCCCAGCGATCGCTGGTCAGCGATCTCTCGCGCAAGCTGGAACAATGGACCGGCCGGCGCTGGACCGTGATCGTCTCCAACGAGACCGGACAGCCGACGCTGCGGTCGCAGAACGAGCATGCCAAAAACGAGCATGCGCGCACTGCGGAAGCCGATCCGCGCGTGCAGGAAGTGCTGGCGCGGTTTCCCGGCGCCAAGGTCGTGGAGGTGCGCAAGCTTGCCGCCGAGCTGCCGGAATCCGATGCGATAGGCGAAGACCCCACCGAGGGTTCCGACAGCGACGACGATTGATCGACATTCCCGGAAGGATGCACGATGGCTGATTTTCTCGGCATGATGAAACAGGCGGCGCAGCTGCAATCGAAGATGCAGGCGATGCAGGACGAACTCGGCAATGTCGAAGTCGAGGGCATCTCCGGCGGCGGCCTGGTCGCCGTGCGCATGACCGCGAAGATGGAAGTGAAGGGCGTCAAGATCGATCCGTCGCTGATCAAGGCCGACGAGCGCGAAATCCTCGAGGATCTGCTGGTCACCGCGCATAATGACGCGCGGCGCAAGGCGGAGACGGCGATGCAGGAAAAGATGCAGGCGCTGACCGGCGGTCTCGGCCTGCCCCCGGGACTTGGTCTCACCTGAAATGGCTTCTGCGGTTGCCGGCCCCGAAATCGAACGTCTGATCCAGCTGCTGGCGCGGTTGCCGGGGCTTGGGCCGCGCTCGGCGCGGCGCGCGGCGCTGCATCTGATCAAGAAGCGCGAAGCGCTGATGACGCCGCTGGCCGGCGCGCTCCAGGTCGCGATCGAGAAAATCCAGGTCTGCAAGACCTGCGGCAATATCGATACGCAAAATCCCTGCACGGTTTGCACCGATCCGCGGCGCGATCCCACGACCATCGTCGTGGTCGCCGACGTCGCCGATCTCTGGGCGCTGGAGCGGGCCAATGCGACCAACGGCCGCTACCACGTGCTGGGCGCCACGCTGTCGCCGCTCGACGGCGTCGGCCCGCAGGATCTCACCATCGATGCCTTGGTGGCACGCGCGCATGATACGCAGGTGAGTGAGATTATTCTGGCGCTGAATGCAACGGTCGATGGCCAGACCACCGCGCATTACATCACTGATTTGCTGCAGGAGGCCAATGTCAAGGTAACGCGGCTGGCCCACGGGGTTCCCGTCGGCGGCGAGCTTGATTATCTCGACGAAGGTACGCTATCGGCTGCCATGCGGCAGCGAACGCTGTTCTAACCAAATCAAACGGAACTGATCGACATGACGAAACCACGATTCGGCAAGCGCTTGGGCTTTGCGGCCATCATGGCGGTGGCGTTTGCCGCGCCGTCCGCGCAGGCCCAGCCGGCGCAGCAGGCGCGCGAGGCCGAACCCGCGCCGCCGAAGGCCGGCAAGTTGATCAACACCGGCGACGTGCTGTCGGGGGAACTCAATGCCATGAAGACGCGCGGCGGCAAGCGCGGCAAGACTGCTCCCACCTATCAGCTCACCAGCGAGCCGCGCCGTCTTCCGCCGCCGAACGGGCTCTGCAATCTGGAGACCGGCCCGGAAACCTTCCAGCTCATCACCTCGAGCGACGCGCAGGCCGCGCAGCTGAAGGGTTTTATCGGCAAGGAAATCTCGGTGAAGGTCGATGAAGTCGCCTGCGCCCAGGATGCCGGCCAGATGAGCGAAGCGGTGATTACCAAGTGGAGTGTCGTCACTAAGCATTAGGAGTGATCGCGATGCGCGTCGTTCGGTTGGCTATCATTGCTGCATTCGCCGCGCTCTGCTTCTGCACTCCAGCGCAAGCACAAGTGCCGATCAAGGATGGCGATATCCTGACCGGCACCTTGCGCGTGGTTAACACCCGCCATGACAACGGCACGAAGATCGTGGCCTACCAGATCGTCAGCAAGCCGCGGGCGATAGCCGACGATGGCTTCTGCACCGCCGAGAACGGCGCGACCACGTTCCACCTGTTCGCGATCACCGACGCTGCCAGGAAGCAATTGAAGGCGCGGCTCGGCAAGCAGGTCTCGGTGAAAGCGGTAAAGCTGTTCTGCGCCCAGACCGCCTGGCACATCGGCGACGTCGCGGTGCCGGAATGGGTGTTGCTGGGGAAGCCCTAGCTGTCATCGCCCGGCTTGGTGTGCGGACCCATCCACGTCATTGCGAGCCACCGGGTCGCGCGAATGCGCGCCCGATGACAGGCTCCGCGAAGCAATCCATGTTGCGGCATAACGGATAGATGGATTGCTTCGTCGCAAGTGCTCCTCGCAATGACGGAACCCTCGATGTCATCCGCCGGGTGACGACAGCGGAGGTCAAACCCTCACCGGCCCGATCGCATCGAAATGTCCGCGCCGCTGTAGCCACGCCAGCAGGATCAGGCTCGGTATCGCCACCAGCATGCAGATCGCAAAAAACATCGGCCATCCCATCGCCTTCGCGACATAGCCGGCGCCGGAGGAGAGATACGTCCGTCCGACCGCAGCGAGCGCGGTGAGCAGCGCGTATTGGGTCGCGGTGTGCAGCGGGTTGCGGCACAGCGCCGACAGATAGGCGACGAAGATCACGGTGCCGATCGCGCTGGTGAAATTCTCAGCCGTGATCGCAAACGCCAGCGCCCATTGGTTGACGCCGACGATTGCGAGCCACGAGAATGAAAGATTGGCGACCGCCTGCAGCACGCCGCCGATCCACAGGCTGGTGGCCAGCGAATAGCGCCGCGCCACGAACCCGCCCGCAAAACCGCCGATCAGGGTGGCGGCGAGGCCGACGCCCTTGACGATCGCGGCATAGTCGTTGCGCGTAAAGCCGAGGTCGATCACGAACGGCGCGGTCATGGTGCCGGAAAACGCGTCGGTGAATTTGAACAGCACGACGAAGGCGAATGCGGCCCAGGCATCGCGCCGGGTCAGAAATTCGGTGAACGCGCCGACCGCGGCGTTGAGCACCCGCGTGAACGCCGACTCGGTGCGGGTTGCGGCTTCCGCGCGCGCCGATTGTTCGGGCTCGGTTGCGGCGAGCGCGGTGACGGTGCCGATCAGCACCAGTGCCGCCATCACCACATAGCCCCACATCCAGGCCGCACCGCGCGTACCGAGCGCGCCTTCAAAACCGCTGACGATGAACAGCGCGCCCGCGGTCGAGATCAGCATGCCGATCCGATAGGCCGCCACATAGGACGCCATGCCGGCGGCCTGTTCGCTCTCTGGCAGACTTTCGACACGAAACGCATCGACCACGATATCCTGCGTCGAGGACATGGTTGCGACCAATAGCGCGCCCAGCGCCACGAACAGCGGCGAGCGCGCCGGATCGGTCAACGCCAATAGCAGGATCGCTATGATCAGCAGCAATTGCGAAAACACCAGCCAGCCGCGCCGGCGCCCCAGCGCCCGCGTAAACAGCGGCACATGCAGCGCATCGACCAGCGGCGCCCACAGGAACTTCAGCGTGTAGGGCGTCCCAACCAGCGCAAACAGCCCGATGGTGCCGAGATCGACGCCGGATTCGCGCATCCACACCAAAAGCGTCGAGCCTGAAAGGGCCAGCGGCAGCCCGGACGAAAAACCGAGCAACAGCACGATCAGGACCCGCCGTTGCGTGTAGACGGCAAAGGCGTCGCGCCAGGAGGACGATCGAACGGGTGCTTCGGGCTGGCTGTCAGGCATTGAGGTCATGAGGACGTGTTAGCAGATTCGGGCTTCTTTCCCTCTCCCCTTGTGGGAGACGGGTGAGGGGTCTGTCTCCGGGCGGAAGGGAAGAAGCCCGGTCCCGTCTCCGCCAAGGCTACGACGAGGCCACGAACTCGCTCGGCGCGCCGAAGGCGGCAAGCCGGGCGATGACACCGGTGTTGAAGCCGCTTCTTGCCGAGCGGATCGGTGGTACGCCGGCTGCCAGTCAGGCGGCTTAGCGCCTCATCCCACCGGCAAAGTTACGCGGAAGATGGCTCCGTGCGGAATCGCGCTCGAAACAGACAACTTACCCGTGTGACGCTCGACAATCATCTTGCTAATGGCGAGTCCCAGACCCATTCCACTTGGCTTCGTCGTAACGAAAGCATCGAAAATTGTTTCAGCGTCCTGCGGGCTGACACCTTGACCGGAATCTTCGACGGCGATTGCGATCATGTTATCGCCTACCCGTTCTGTGCGCACAATCAGTGCCCGAGGCCCGACTTCTGAATTCATTGCGTCCACCGCATTGTGGATCAAATTCGTAACTACCTCTTGCAATTGACCTTTGTGACCGAGGACGAGGGGCAACTCGCTTGCCAATTCAGTTTTGATATCGAGAGTGCTTCGCAATTCCGGCCGCAGTGTTTTCAGTACGTCAAGGCTGACTCTGTTCAGATCAACACGTTCCTTACTCAGCTTCGCTTTTCCGAACAGGGTGCGAAGGTTGTCGAGTATTGCCTTGGCGTCCATGGTGCTCTCGACGACGCCTTCAAGTGCTTCCGTGCAGTCGTCAATTTGCGGCGGCGTTGCCTTAAGACACATCAGCGCTGCCTCACTGTTCAACAGAGCTGCTCCCATCGGCTGGTTTATCTCGTGGACGATTGAGGCGGCCATCGCTTCCATGCTCATGAGCTTGTTGTGTCGCTCGCGCTGCAGCAGATCGTTCGACCTGGCCAAATGGACGTAAAGTAACGTCGTCTCTGCAAGCAATATGATCAGGACGATACTTGAGGTAACCAGCGAGAACACGCGTCCCGCGTAAAAACCGACACTAAAGCGAACAGTTGGCAGCAGGCCGCTGAAGGCCAGTTCCCCAATGAACACCGCCGCCACCACAATGAGCCAGAGATCGAGCACCGAGCGCCGGCGGAATACCAAAATGACAAGCCCGGCGGCAGTGGTCAGAATGGTGAACCAGATCGGATAAATCACGAAGGGACTGAGGCGGGATGTATCAAGAATGATTGGCGGTAGCAGCGCCTCGCCTCCTGTAGTTAGCCAGGCAATTCCGCCGACCAGCGCTACGACGGTGAACACGCTCCAGCGGATCTCACGCACAATGTCAGTCTCGGCGGCGAGCCTGCCGCGCTTCATTTCCTTCGATGCTGCGTAACCCAACAGAGACGCCGCGAAGCCAATGTGCCAGAAGATGAAAAGCCATGATCCTGTCTGCAGGCCTGCACCGAACAGGCCTGTCGGCGAGAAGGCGCCCGAAAATGTCAGGGCATGCGGAATGACGATGAATGCCGTGAATAAATAGCCGCTCGCCAGCACCAGGAGCGAGCGTGAGCGGGATATCGAAAATTGGGCATACAAAAGAACGGCTGTAATCAGATCAGTGACCAGAACAATGGCGTCGAGTGAGGGAAAGATTGCATTGAGCGTCACCGCCTGCTTGCCGGAAAACGGGGCTACTACCGCAAAAGCAACTATCAATATCAAGGCAACGGCGATTGCCGCCCGCGTTTGACGCCTTGTCGGCGGCAGCTCGGTTAGCAGGGCAGTGACGTGGTGTTCCGGAGCCAACACCTCGCGCACGCCAGATTCGCGCAGTTCGCCGAAAGTGAGTTTTTCCAGGTACGTCATTCCAGCATTGTAGCAGAGCGCGGCAATCAACGCCCGCGGTCTTGCCATTGGCAGCCAAAATCCCAAAATTGAGATTGCATCCCAAGAGGGCCCTGACGGCCTTGCCAATCAGCCTTGGGCAACGCTGGCAACGACGATGTGGCCCGCACGGGCAACAACAGGTGGAATAGTCTTCCAGATGCGCAGGTCTTGGAGGATTTTTTCTGGCAACAGTCGCGGCGTAGAATTTTTCCATCGACTCCGGCACAAGAGGAGAAGGGAAGACGCTACTCTCCCGCCTGCAGCTTGCGCTGTAGCGGAAACAGCTCCGCCGCGCCCGGCTTGACGATACGCGGGGCTTCGACCGCCGGCTCGCTCTTGCTGAAATCGAGCTCTTCGATCCGGCCCGCACGTTTTTCGATCTTGTCGGCGGAGATCAGGATTTGCCGCACGTCCTCGTTGACGTCGCCAAAGTGCTTTTGCAGTTTCAGCACGCGGTCGCGCAAACGGCCGAGATCGTCGCCCAAATTCAGCACTTCGGTGCGGATCTGGTCGGCGGCGTCGCGCATCCGCGCGTCTTTCAGGATCTGCTGCATCACCTGGATCGCCAGCATCAGCAGCGACGGCGACACCAGCACCACGCGGGCGCGGTAGGCCTTCTGGATCACGTCGTCAAAGCCGTCATGGATTTCGGCGTAGACCGATTCCGACGGCACGAACATCAACGCGGTATCCTGGGTCTCGCCGGTGATCAGGTATTTTTCCGCGATGTCGCTGACATGCTTCATCACGTCGGCGCGCAGCCGCGCCGTCGCGTACTTCTTTTCCTCGTCGGTGCGCGCGTCATGCAGCGCGGTCATCGCCTCCAGTGGAAATTTCGCATCGATGCAGAGCGGACGCTGGTCGGGCAGGAACACCACGCAGTCCGGCCGCTTGCCTGATGAGAGCGTGTACTGGAATTCGTAGGCGCCCTTCGGCATGCCGTCCTGGACGATCGCTTCCATCCGCGCCTGGCCGAAGGCGCCGCGCGACTGCTTGTTGGCGAGCACGTCACGCAGCGTGGTCACCTGCGACGTCAAATCCGTGAGATTTTTATGCGCATTGTCGATGATGCCGAGCCGCTCATGCAGCGCGCGCAAACTGTCCATGGTGTTGCGCGTGGTCGCTTCCATCGACTGGCCGACGCGATGAGTGACCGAATCCAGCCGCTCGTTGACCGCGCGCGCCATCTCGGCCTGGCGGCCGGCGAGCGCCTGTCCCATTTCATGGACCCGGCCGGAGGACTCGCTCTGTGCGCGGAGCATTTCCGAGAGCCGCTCTTCCAGCTCGTCGGCGCGGATCGCCTGCGCCATGGCGAGTTCCGCGCCACGGCGGCCGGAGCGGGCGATGACGACGGCAATGATGAGTAGCAGCACCAGCGCCAGCGCGCCGAAGCCGATCAGGGCGTCGCTGACACGAATCGGCAGGTCGCCGAGCACAAAAAGAATCTCGTTCATGGCCTGCTTGTAGCCGATTCGCGGGCAAGCACGAACGAAGAGGGAACATTTATGGTTAATCAGCGGTAAATATTCATGGTTAATGCCGCCTTAAAAATCATGGTTAAGGCCGCCTTAACCGGTTCCGCCATGCATTGACCCCGGCAGATCAGCAGCTTAAATCGCCCCCATCATGGCCTTACGCGAAATCATCATCCTGCCGGACAAACAGTTGCGGCTCGTCTCCAGACCCGTCGAAAAGGTGACGTCGGAGATCCGCAAGCTCGCCGACGACATGTTCGAGACCATGTATGACGCGCCCGGCATTGGCCTGGCCGCGATCCAGGTCGCCCAGCCGCTGCGGCTGATCACCATGGACCTCGCCAAGAAGACCGAGGACGGCGAGATCAAGCCGCTGCCGCGCGTCTTCATCAATCCGGAGATCATCTCGTCGTCCGAGGAACTGTCGGTCTACGAGGAGGGCTGCCTCTCGATCCCGGAATATTACGAGGAAGTCGAGCGGCCGGCGCAGGTGCGCATCCGCTTCATGGATTTGGACGGCAAGGTGCATGAGGAAGACGCCGAAGGGCTGTTCGCCACCTGCATCCAGCACGAGATCGACCACCTCAACGGCGTGCTGTTCGTGGATTATCTGTCAAAGCTGAAGCGCGACCGCGTGATGAAGAAGTTTACCAAGATCGCGAAACGCGCGGGGGAGTAGGCTAGGTATGCCGTCACCCCCGCGTTAGCGTAAGCTAATCGCTGGAGGTGCGAAGGCGCCTCTTGGCGCCGTAGCCTCGAAGGGCGACGGCAGACACAAGCGACATTCTTTCTTTCCTGCGCATCCTTCGAGGCTCGCAAGGGCTCGCACCTCAGGATGACGCTCCTTACCTGGATGCCGAGTTAGGGAAACGCTCGCCGACATGCCGCTCCGTCTGATCTTCATGGGCACGCCCGATTTCGCGGTGCCGACGCTGCTGGAACTCGTGGCCCACGGCCACGAGATCGCGGCCGTCTATACCCGTGCGCCAAAGCCGGCCGGGCGC
Source organism: uncultured Alphaproteobacteria bacterium (assembly GCA_963802535.1). Lineage (GTDB taxonomy): Bacteria > Pseudomonadota > Alphaproteobacteria > Rhizobiales > Xanthobacteraceae > Bradyrhizobium. Next base: position 1,015,485 of record CAWDJI010000011.1, read on the forward strand.
GGCATGAAGCTGCAACCGAGCCCGGTCGAGCAGGAAGCGCGGCGGCTCGGCATAGCAGTGTTGACGCCGACCACGCTGAAGACACCTGAAGCGCTCGACGCATTTCGCGCGCACGAGGCGGAAGCGGCCGTCGTCGTCGCCTATGGCATGATCCTGCCGCAGGCCATTCTCGATGCACCGCCGCTCGGCTGTTTCAACCTGCACGGCTCGCTGCTGCCGCGCTGGCGCGGGGCTGCGCCGATCAACCGCGCCATCATGGCAGGCGATGCCGAGAGCGGCGTCATGGTGATGAAGATGGACGTCGGCCTCGACACCGGCGACGTCGCAATGGCGGAACGGCTTCCGATCACGGACACGATGACGGCATCCGACCTCCATGATGCGCTGGCGCCGCTTGGCGCCGACCTGATGGTGCGCGCGATGGGCGCCCTGGAGCGCGGCCGCCTGCAACTGACCAAGCAGAGCGAACAAGGCGTCACCTACGCCGCCAAGATCGAAAAGGCCGAGGCGAAGATCGATTGGAGCAAGCCGGCGCACGCGGTGCTGCGGCACATCCACGGGCTGTCGCCGTTTCCCGGCGCCTGGTGCGAGGCTGCTATCGACGGCGAGCAGGCGCGCATCAAGATCCTGCGCTGCGAGCCGGCCAAGGGCGCAGGCGCGCCGGGCGACGTCCTCGACGATCGCCTCACCATTGCCTGCGGCGACGGCGCGATCCGCATTCTCGAATTGCAGCGCGCCGGCAAGGCGCCGATGAAGGCCGCGGACTTCTTGCGCGGTACGCCGCTGAAGCCGCCGGCGCGGCTCGGCTGATGCCCCGCTACAAACTCATCATCGAATATGACGGCACGCCCTTCTCGGGCTGGCAGATCCAGGACAACGCGCCGACGGTGCAGGGCGCGCTGGAGACCGCGGTCAAGGCGATCTGCGGCGAGCAGGTTCGCGTCCATGGCGCGGGGCGCACCGATGCCGGCGTGCATGCGCTGGGGCAGGTCGCGCATTGCAATATCGAAAAGCCGTTTCCGCCGGGACGGCTGCGCGACGGGCTGAATGCGCATCTGCGGCCGCATCCGATCGGCGTGCTCTCGGCCGAGATCGTGGCCGATGATTTCGAGGCGCGGTTTTCCGCCGATCAAGCGTCACTACCGCTATCGCATCACCAACCACCGCGCCAATCTCGCGCTCGACATCGGGCGCACCTGGCGGGTGCCGCGGCATCTCGATACGGACAAGATGCACATCGCCGCGCAAAAACTGCTCGGCAAGCATGATTTCACGACGTTTCGCGATACCGAGTGCCAGGCGAAATCGCCGGAGAAAACCCTCGACCAGCTCGACGTCGTAAGAGACGGCGACGCGGTCTCGATCCTGACCTCGGCGCGCTCGTTCCTGCACAGCCAGGTGCGTTCGATGGTGGGCTCATTGGTGTGGGTCGGCGAAGGCCGCTGGAGCGCCGATGATCTGGCCGCAGCGCTCGCCGCAGCCAACCGCGCCGCTTGCGGCCCGGTAGCCCCGCCCGACGGGCTATATCTGGTAGCTGTGGATTATTAGCGGACACAATCCCTACGGTGCATGGGGTTGTTTTGCAGTTTTTTTCTTACCTCGCCCCGCTTGCGGGAGAGGTCGGCGCGTAGCGCCGGGTGAGGGGGTACAGGTCTATCGATAGATCACGATCGTCGAGAGAGCCCCTCACCCCAACCCTCTAAGAGCGAGCTTCGCTCGTCTCGACCCCGCAAGCGCGGGGCGAGGGAGCAGAAGCACCTCACGCGAAATACCGGTCCAGCACGCCGCGATAGATCTTCGTCAGCTGCTCCAGATCGGACACCGGCGTGCGCTCGTCGACCTGATGCATGGTCTGGCCGACCAGGCCGAACTCGATCACCGGGCAATAGCTCGAGATGAAGCGCGCGTCGGAAGTGCCGCCGCTTGTGCTCAATTCGGGCTTGCGTCCCGTCACCTCTTCGATGGCGCTGACGGCGAGATCGGTGAAGGCGCCGGGCTTTGTCACGAACACGTTGGAGTTCGACGGCTGCCATTCGATCCGCGCACGAATGCGGTTGCCGCAGGCTTTCGCAAGCCGTTCGTCGACCAGCGCGCGCAGCGTCTCGTGGTTGTGGTTGTCGTTGAAGCGGATGTTGAATTTTGCGCGCGCCTGCGCGGCGATCACGTTGCTCGCGGTGTTGCCGACATCGACCGAGGTGAATTCGAGGTTGGACGCCTGGAATTGCGCGCTGCCATGGTCGAGCGGCTCGTCGCTGAGCGCCACGATCAGCCGTGAAATATCCGGCACCGGATTGGCCGCGCGATGCGGATAGGCGACATGGCCCTGCACGCCGTCGACGATCAGCGTGCCGGATTGCGAGCCGCGGCGGCCGATCTTGATGCAGTCGCCGAGCACTTCGACATTGGAGGGCTCGCCGAGCACGCAATGGTCGAATTTTTCGCCGCGCGCCGCGACCCATTGCAGCAGCTTGATGGTGCCGTTGACGGAGATGTCTTCCTCGTCGCCGGTGATCAGAAACGAGATCGAGCCTTTGCCGTCTTCCCGTGGCTTGCCGCCATGGTCGGCGAGATATTGCAATACGGCAGCGACGCTGCAGGCGATGCCGCCCTTCATGTCGACCGCGCCGCGGCCATAGAGGAAGCCGTCCTTGACCTCGCCCGAGAACGCACCAAGACTCCAGGCGGCTTCGTCGCCCGCGGGCACCACGTCGGTATGGCCGGCGAAGCTGATATGCGGCGCGCTGTCGCCGATGCGGGCATAGAGGTTGTCGATATCGGCGGTGCCGGGCTCACCGAAGGTGACCCGGTGCACGTCGAAGCCGGCGGCTTTCAGGATGTTCTCGAGAACACCCAGCGCGCCGGCATCGGCCGGGGTGACGGAGGGGCAGCGGACGAGGTCGCGGGTAATGGAAACGGCGTCATTCATAGCCCGGCTTAACACGCCAAACCGGCGGCGGGCTAGCTGTGTACGGCACGGGCTCGGTCTCGGACTGCTGGTCCCAGCCGGGCCGCGTATCGATCGGCGCCAGCGGGTCGGCGCCGAACCGGTTGGTCTTGCGCGATCCCCTGAGGCAATACATTTCGACGAAGCCCCACACGCTGAACACGAACGCGATGAGGCCCAACAGCATGGCAGCCCATTCGCCAAGCCAGTCGCCGGTCCGATCGCCGAACTGGCTGTAGAGACAGGGCAGCGCGAAGAACGGGACAATCCACCAGCCACTCTTGTCACGGTCATGCAGCCGCTTGACCGAAGTCGCCAGATAGATCCACAGGAACAACGGCGTTTCTATCCCCTTGACGAACAGGGCAGTGAGATTGGCCGACGGCAACGACCGCCAGGCCGCTGGGTCGATCAGGGCGAAAATCCTGTTCGGATTAATGTTGAACTGATCGGGCATGGTCGCACCGAACAGATAGGCGACGCCAAAGAGCAACAGCGACAGGACGATCATCCAGCAAATGATGATCAGCCCCGCCAGCCAGCAGCGGGCGCGGGTGATGCGGCCATTAAAGCGGAACAGGTACCAGACGTAATCCATGGTCGAAACTCGGGGTTATCAGCCGGGCATCAACTACGCGGGGCCGGATCAGCACGATGCAGCAGGAAATCCGGAACGCCAAACGACTGCACCTGCGAAACGCTGAGAGATTTGGCCGCGGTGCGCGTCGGATCAGGCCCGAAGCGGTTGGCGCCATCGGTTCCCGTCAGGAAGAACAGTTCGACCACGATCCAGGTTTGCAGAACGGACAGGCCGACAGCCCCCATCACCAGCAGCAATTCCTGGGCGATCGAAATATCGACGCCGAACGAGAGCCCGAAGAAAAGGCCGTAATACAGGAGCGAGAGACGATTGATGACGACAATTGCAACCGCCCACCAGCCGTGCCGGTTGCGATCCTGGAGCCGCTTGGCCGTGGTGGCCAGGTTGATCCAGATCATCGGGATTGCGGCGGCCAGACCCATCTCCCATTGCTGGAACGGGGCCTTGACCCAGAACAGGAACCAGACCGTCAGCAGCGCGAGCTGGATCACGAGGTATCGGGCGCGGTTGATACGGCCTTTGAAGCTGAACAGGGTTCGAGCGTAGTCCATGGCGCGATCTCCGGACGGCGCAAGTCCGTCATCCGGCTATTTGTCGCACCAGGACGCCCCGGGGTTCGAGGCGTCCAGAGCTGGAATCAGTCCCGCAGCAGGTCGTTAATGCTGGTTTTGGAGCGGGTGCGCTCGTCGACGCGCTTGATGATGACTGCGCAGGCGGTGGAGGGGCCGGGCTGGCCGTTCTTCAGCGGGCGCGGCGGCAGGTTGCCGGGCACCACGACGGCATATTCAGGCACCTCGCCGACAAAAATCTCGCCGGTGTCGCGGTCGACGATCTTGGTCGAGGCGCCGAGGAACACGCCCATCGCCAGCACCGCGCCCTTGCGCACGATGACGCCCTCGACCACTTCCGAGCGCGCGCCGATGAAGCAATCGTCCTCGATGATCACGGGCTCGGCCTGCAGCGGTTCCAGCACGCCGCCGATGCCGACGCCGCCGGAGAGATGCACGCGCTTGCCGATCTGCGCGCAGGAGCCGACGGTTGCCCAGGTGTCGACCATGGTCGATTCCTCGACATGGGCGCCGAGATTGACGAAGGACGGCATCAGAACGACGTTGCGGCCGATGAAGGCCGAGCGGCGCACGATCGCGCCGGGCACCGCGCGAAAGCCGGCGTCGCGAAAACGGTTCTCGCCCCAGCCCTCGAATTTCGACGGCACCTTGTCCCACCACGCGGCCATGCCGGGTCCGCCCGGAATCCGGCCCATGTCGTTGAGGCGGAACGACAGCAGCACGGCCTTCTTCAGCCACTGATTGACCTTCCACTTGCCGTCGGCCCCGCGCTCGGCGACGCGGGCCTCGCCCTTGTCCAGCAAATCGAGCGCCTGATCGACGGCGTCGCGAACCTCGCCCTGGGTCGACGTCGAGATGCTGCCAATAGCATCGAACGCGGTGTTGATAGTGGATTCCAGCGCGGACAGGGACATCGGGATTTCCTTAGGATAATCGGGCTAGTTGGGTGTGAATTGAGAGGCTTTTTCGGGATTTGAAGCGGGAGAAGTCAAGGCTTGCTCAAATGTCGTCCCGGCGAATGCCGGGACCCATACCCACAGGGAGTTATGATTTGAAGAAGGCATCTACCCACAGCGCCTCAAACATCCGCCGCGGCGTATGGGCCCCGGCCTTCGCCGGGGCGACGGATTACCTCAGCCCCTGCAAAAACCCCGTCAAATCATCGGTCACGTGATCGACGAACGCCGCATCCCGGCCTTCCAGTTCCCAGTCCTCGCGCACCACTTCCTTGGCGCCATCAGGCACGACCAGCACGGTGGTCATGCCGAGGTCGTGCGGCACCACGAGGTTGCGGGCGAGGTCCTCGAACATCGCCGCTTTGGTTGGATCGACGCCGTGCACGCGGAGGAACTTTTGGTAGGTCTGCAGCGCCGGCTTCGGCTCGAGGTCCGCGGCGATGATGTCGAACACCGCCTCGAAATGTTCACCGATGCCGAGCCGTTCCAGCACAGCACCGGCATGATCGGTCGAACCGTTGGTCAGGATCAGTTTGCGCCCCGGCAGTTTCTTGATCGCCGCCCCCATCGCCGGGTTCGGCTCCAGCGGCGAATGATCGATCTTGTGCACGTAAGCGAGGTAGTCGTCGGCATGCACGCCATGCTCGGTCATCATGCCGCGCATGCTGGTGCCGTAGCGGCGGTAATAGTCCTTCTGCAGCACGCGCGCTTCTTCTGCGGATATCTTCAGGAACGTGCCGATGAACTCGCCGATCCGCGCATCGACCTGCTGCCACAGATTGACGTGATGCGGGTACAGCGTGTTGTCGAGGTCGAACACCCAGGTTTCGATGTGGGAGAAGGTGCGGGGAGTTGTCATCGCGCTCACCCCGTCGTCCCGGCGAACGCCGGGACCCATACGCCGTGAATGTCATTGGTGAGCACGATGTGAGTTGCCTTTGTTGCGGCGCCGTCAGTGACCAAAATTCAGATCGGTGGTTATGGGTCCCGGCGTTCGCCGGGACGACGGTAGAGCGAGGCTTCATCATGGCATCGCAAACCGCAGCGTCTTGCCGCCGCCGGTCATGTCGACGGCGGCAAAGCCGATCGGGCTGAGGCCGCGGGTGCCGCAATCGCCCTGTTCGTTGATCTCGAACTTGCTCTCGCGGGTGCAGAGCTGCGTGGTGCCGCCCCAGTTCAGCGGCCTGTCCTTGACGCTGATGGTGCGGTTTTCGTTGTCGACGGCTTCGGCGAAGCTGAACACCTGCTTCGGCTGGCCGGTGACGTCGGGATGCAGGCACTTGCCGGGATCGATGCGGTACCAGCCGCGGCTGGTCACGGCCTTGCCGTCGTCGGTGGCGACCGCGGCCATGATCTTGTGCGGCGTGTCGTTGCACCAGGTCAGCCCGGTGGAGGAGGGCGACTGCACCGCGTCGATCATGGTGGTGAAGAAGCTTTGCGACTGCACGACGTCGGCGGGCAGTCCGCGGCTCTTCAGGAACGCGTTCAGCGCGCCTTGCGTCTTCGGGCCGTCGACGCCGTCGATCGGCGCGGCGTCATAGCCCGCGATCACCAGCAGCCGCTGGATGCCGGCCAGCCGCGCCTGTTCGTCGTCATATTCACTGTCCTCGGCGAGATAGGCGACGAGGTTGCCGTCATCGGTCTGGGTCGGCGTGATCTGGGTGAACGGCGCGGGTGTCTGTCCGGTGCGGCATTGCCGCGCGGCGGCGATGACGAAATTCTCCTGCGCGATGCACAGCGTGTCGGTGCCGCTCTGCGGGATCGGCGAGGCGCCGTAGACGCCAAGCGCGCGCGCATTGAGCAGGATGCGGTCCGCGGTCAGCGTGCCCTGCACCACCACGCGGCAGGCGGCGGGATCGATCCGGAACCAGCCGCGCGTGGCGGTCGCCGATTTCTCGTCGATGCCGATCGCGGCTTCGACCACATAGCTCATGCGGTTGCAGAGCTTCAGGTCGGCAAGCGCCGGTGCGGCCGAGACGAACAGCGAGATCGCTGCCGCCGGCAGCGACAGCATCGTGCGCGCCGCATAGCGCCGCATTCTGGCGCGGAAGCTGCGCTGGATCATCGGGGGCGGGGAGATCGCGCGGGTCACTTGTGGATCAGCGTGCCGGTGCCCTGATTGGTGAACAGTTCCAGCAGTACGGCGTGCTGCATCTTGCCGTCGATGATGACGACGCCCTGCACGCCCTGCTCCAGCGCATAGATGCAGGTCTCGACCTTCGGGATCATGCCGCCGGAAATGGTGCCGTCGGCGATCAGCTTGCGCGCATCCTTGACCGACAGTTCCGGAATCAGCTTCTTGGACTTGTCGAGCACGCCGGGCACGTCGGTCAGCAGCAGCAGGCGTTTGGCCTTCAGCGCGCCGGCCACCGCACCGGCAAAGGTGTCGGCGTTGACGTTGAGCGTCTGCCCGTCGTGCGAGGTCGCGAGCGGCGCCAGCACCGGGATCAGCTCATGGCCGATCAGCTGGTTCAGCAGCGTGAGGTCGACCTTGTCGGGGTCGCCGACGAAGCCGAGGTCGATCGCCTTCTCGATATTGGAATCCGGATCGACCATGGTGCGCGTCGTCTTCGACGCCTTCACCATGTTGCCGTCCTTGCCGGAGAGGCCGACGGCCTTGCCGCCGGCTTCGTTGATGTAGCCGACCAGCTGCTTGTTGACCGAGCCGGCCAGCACCATCTCGACGATCTCGATGGTGGCGGCATCGGTGATGCGCAGGCCGGCGGCGAATTCCGACTTGATGCCGAGGCGCTTGAGCATGGTCGCGATCTGCGGCCCGCCGCCATGCACGACCACCGGATTGATCGCGGTCTGCTCCAGCAGCACGATGTCGCGCGCGAACGCCCTGGCGGAGCTCTTCGTCGCCCATGGCATGGCCGCCATATTTGATGACGATGGTTTCCTCGTCATATTCCTGCATGTGCGGCAGCGCCTCGGACAGGATGCGGGCCTGATCGAGCGGGCTGATATCTTGCGCTGATGTCATGAAGCGGTCTCGCCATTCCAGATGTCGGGCCGGGTTCTATCCGATTGGCGGGCAGGGCGCAAAGTGGGTCATGCCACTCTTTTCGCACCGGCGTTCCCCGGATGCTGCGCAGCGCCCACAAGCGCGTTTACGCGCGTCTTCGACGCCCTATGCCCTTGCGGCGTGGTGCGCTGCTGATCCGGGGTCCATCGAGAGGCCAAGATGGGTCCCGGCTCTGCGGAGCAGCGTAAGGGCGCTGCACCGCGTCCGGGACACGATGGAGCTATCCCCGCCTCGGCCACGCCGCGGCCACCGCCAGCAGCAGCCAGCTTGCGATCAGAAGCGTGCCGCCGGTCGGCGCGGCCATCGGAAACAGGCCGTGCCCGGCATATTGCCGCAACGTCAGGTCGCCGGCGAACAGGCCGGCGGCGATGACAAAGCCGAAGGCGGCCGCAAGGCCGATTCCGGCACGGATGATGCCGCGCTCGGCCAGCGCCACCGTCGCGAGCACCGCGCAGGCGTGAAACAGCAGCATCGATGAGGCCGACGCCAGCCGCGATGCGTCGGCCTGATGCGCGGAGGCTGCCGCCAGCATGACGCCGTCGGCGCCCATGATGGCGGCAAGCACGATCAGGATGCGCGCGGCGCGGGTCATCAGCTGCGCTCGTGCAACAGGCGCACCATCGCGGCGCGCAGTTCCGGCATGCCGGTGCCGTCGCGCGAGGAGGTCACCAGCACGTCCGGAAAGGCGGCGGGATGCTTGGCCAGCGCCGCTGTCGTCTCTTCGATGTGCTTGTCGAGCTCGGCGCGCTTGACCTGATCGGCCTTGGTCAGCACCACCTGATAGCTCACCGCCGATTTATCCAGCGTCTTCAGCACGTCCTGGTCGACGTCCTTGAGGCCGTGGCGGCCGTCGATCAGCACATAGACGCGCGCCAGGGTGGCGCGCCCCTGCAGGAATTTGTGGATCAGCGTGGTCCATGACGCGACCTTGGTCTTCGGCGCCGAGGCGTAGCCGTAGCCGGGCATGTCGACCAGCCGCAGGCCGGCCTTGTCGGGGCCTTCGAAGAAGATCAGTTCCTGGGTGCGGCCCGGCGTGTGCGAGGTGCGCGCCAGCGCGTTGCGGCCGGTCAGCGCGTTGATGAGGCTCGACTTGCCGACATTGGAGCGGCCGGCAAACGCCACTTCCGTGCCCGCCATCGGCGGCAGGGTTTCGATCGAGGGCGAGGCCCAGATGAACTGCCAGTCGCCGGCGAACAGTTTTCGCCCTTGCTCGATCAGCTTCGCATCGGGTTCGGTCGGTCATGCGAAGGCTTTCTATTGAGGACGCGCGAAGCCGCATCTCAGCCGTCATTGCGAGCGTAGCGAAGCAATCCATAGACCGACAAAGGAAGAATGGATTGCTTCGTCGCTTTGCTCCTCGCAATGACGAGGAGACATCACGTCTTCGAATCGGCCTTCTTGGCGAACGTCGCCTTGAGATTGTCGAACAATTCCACCTTCACGCCGTTCTTGCGCATGATGTAGCTCTGCTGCAGCACCGACAGCAGGTTGTTCCAGGCCCAGTAGATCACGAGGCCCGCCGGGAAGCCCGCCAGCATGAAGGTGAAGATCAGCGGCATCCAGTCGAAGATCATCTTCTGGGTCGGATCCGGCGGCGTCGGGTTGAGCTTCATCTGGAACCACATCGTGATGCCCATGATGATCGGCCAGACGCCGAGCGCTAGGTAATGTCCGAACACCGGCAAGGCCGTCGGGTCGAAGCTGAACAGGCCGAACAGGTTGAACAGATTGGTCGGATCCGGCGCCGAGAGATCCTTGATCCAGCCGTAGAACGGCGCGTGGCGCATTTCGATGGTGACGAACAGCACCTTGTAGAGCGAGAAGAACACCGGGATCTGCAAGGCGACGGGAAGACAACCGGCGATCGGGTTGATCTTCTCCTTCTTGTAGATCTCCATCATCTCCTGCTGCTGCTTCTGCCGGTCGTCGGGATAGCGCTCCTTCAGCGCGGCGAGTTGCGGCTGCACCGACTTCATCTTCGCCATCGAGGCGTAGGATTTGTTGGCGAGCGGGAAGAACAACGTTTTCACCAGCACGGTCACCAGCAGGATGGCGATGCCGAAATTGCCGACCAGATGGTAGAACCAGTCGAGCGCCAGGAACATCGGCTTGGTGATGAAGTAGAACCAGCCCCAGTCGATCAGCAGGTCGAAATGGTTGAGGCCGAGCTGCTTGTTGTAGCCGCCGAGACCGACGAGCGGAAAGTTGATGCCGACGACGCTGGCTTCCTTGGCGCCGGCGAACAGCCGCGCATTGGCGCTGCCGGTGCCGCCGATCGCGATCGTCTGCGCATCCTGCAGATAGTCGGTCTGGTAGGTCCGGACGGTATTGACGAGGTTGGACGAGAAGCGCGCTTGCAGCTTCGCGCTGGTGTCGGGCAGCAGCGCCGACGCCCAGTACTTGTCGGTCATGCCGAGCCAGCCGTCGGTGACGTTGAAGGCTGACCGGACTTGGCGTCCTCGATTTTCTTGTAGCCGTATTCCTGCAGGCCCTCGGTGCCGAGATAGCCGATCAGGCCTTCATGCAGGATGTAGTAGCCGGAGACCTGCGGCGTGTCGTGGCGCGAGATCAGCGCGAACGGATACAGCGTGACCGGCGCGGCGCCGACATTGCTGACGTCATCCTTGATGGTGAAGAGATAGCGGTCGTCGATCGCGATGGTGCGGCGGAAGGTCAGGCCTTCGCCATTGTCGTATTTCAGCGATCACCGGGTTGCTCGGCGACAGTGCGCCGGAACCTTCCTGCTGCCACATCGTGTTCTGGTCGGGAATGCGCACGGTCGAACCCGCTGCCGGAACCCAGCCGAACTCGGCGTAATAGGGGCTTGCGGTGTTCGACGGCGAGTACAGCACGATCGCCGGCGAGGTCGGGATCGACGGTGTCGCGGAATTTGCACCAGCGCCAGATCGTCGATGCGGGCGCCCTTCAGCGAGATGCTGCCGATCAGGCGCGGCGTGTCGATCTTGACGCGCGGGGTGGCGGCAATCGCGGCGTCGCGGCTGACGACGGGGGCGGCCTGGGCAGGCTGATTGGTGGCGGGCGGTCGCCGGCGTCGAGCCGGCCTGCGGGGCTGTGCTGCCGGGCGTGGCGCCCGGGGCTTGCCGGCTGCGTCGGCTTCGCCAGTTCGGCCTGGGTCTGGGTCTGCGCGCGCTGCTTTTCCATCTGCGGCACGTTGTAGAAATATTGCCAGGCGATCAGCACGAGGCCGGACAGAATGACGGCGAGGATGGTGTTGCGATTATCGGTCATCGTTTCAAGGTCTCGTCATTCAATTCGGGTTACGGCTCGCGTAAGCATGTTCTTTGGACGCGTTGTCTTGACGCGAACCGGTGTCCACTTCGCTTGAAGACGCTCTTGGCGTTTTTGCGCCTGCCGGTCGAGCCGGAGCAGCGCCGGGCGAAGATCGTCGAGCATGGTCGCAAAGTCGCGTGCAGCGCCGCGCGCCGGCCGACTAGCACATAATCATGGTGCGGACGCATTGGTATGACGTCCAGCCGCTTCACCAGTTCGCGAAGCCTGCGCCGGATGCGGTTGCGCTCGGTGGCGGTGCCGTTCTTCTTGGTGACGGTGAAGCCGACCCGGATCGGGCCGGCATCGTCGCGGCGAGCGGCCTTGCACCACGAAGGCAGCGCTGTTGACTCGCGCGCCATTGGCAACGGCGAGGAAGTCCGCCCGCTGCCTTAGCCGATCCATAATGGAATCTCCGGAGAAGCCCGGTTCAGGCGCTCAGACGCTTGCGGCCGCGCGCACGGCGCGCGGCGAGAACCTTGCGGCCGCCGGTCGTGGCGAGACGGGCGCGGAAGCCGTGACGGCGCTTGCGCACCAGTTTGCTGGGTTGATAAGTCCGCTTCACGGGTCGTTCTCCGCTGACCGGGCAATTTGCCGTTTGCAAGTTTGCCGTTGAATTGAGGTAAGTCCGGTGATGCTGGCCGGCCCAAAACGGGCCATTTACGGCCCCAAATGAGCCGCCCCCGGGAGAACCGGGCCATCGCGGACAATTGCGCGGCTTATACGGGAGGCGCCCTGTTTTCGTCAATGTCACGGGGTGCCGCAATCGGGCTTCTTCGAAACGGCACAATTGGGACGAATATATCTGTTTTCGCGGGGTTTTTACGGGCAGGAAGGCGACTCGCCCGAGCTTACATCGGAACCGGCCGACATTAGCGATCGGTAATTTGACCGGCTCCGGGGCGGAACGCATCCTCGCAAATCAGGCGGCAAGTACCAATCAAGCGGCGATGAGGCTGGTTTTGGGCCGGTCGCGCGCCAAATGGAAGATATCAGGGCGAACTTCGTGTCAGTGACCGACGACCAGCCGACGATTCCAGCGCCGCGGCCGATCCAAACAGGTCCGCGCCGCGCCGGCTCGGCCTGTCCGGCAAGCTGCTGCTGCTCACCATCCCGCTGGTCATGATCGCCGGGCTGATGATCTACGTGCCGGCGATCGCCAATTTCCGCATGAACCGGCTCAACGACCGCCTCGCGGCGGCCAATACCGCCGCGCTGGTGCTGGACGCCGCGCCCTCGGGCATGGTGCCGGATTCGCTGGCGCGGCAGATTCTCGACAGCATCGGCGCCCGCGCGGTCGCCATCAAGATGGGGCAGCAGCGCCGCCTGCTCGCCAGCGCCGACCTGCCGGCGGCGATCGACCATGACATCGACATGCGGACCATGACGGTGTGGTCGGCGATCGTCGATTCCTTCGAGACCATGCTGGAGACCGGCAACCAGGCCATCCGCGTGGTCGGGCCCGCGCCCGGCGGCGGCGCAATTCATCGAGGTCGTGATCGACGAGCTGCCGCTGCGGCAGGCGATGTATCGCTTCTCGCGCAACTGCTGGTGGTGTCGCTGGTGATCGCGGCCCTGACCGCGCTTGCTGGTCTATCTCGCGCTGCATTATCTGTTCGTGCGGCCGATGCGGCGGCTGACCGCGAACCTGGTCGGCTTCCACGAAAACCCGGAAAGCTCGGCGCGAATCATCGTGCCGAGCCAGCGCGGCGACGAGATCGGCGTCGCCGAGCGCGAATTGTCGCGACATGCAGCGCGACCTGGTGTCGATGCTGCATCAGAAGAGCCGGCTCGCCGCGCTTGGGCTCGCGGTCTCCAAGATCAACCACGATCTGCGCAATCTGCTGGCGTCGTCGCAATTGCTGTCGGACCAGCTCGCCAGCGTGCCCGATCCGCGGGTGCAGCGCTTTGCGCCGAAACTGATGCGCTCGCTGGAGCGCGCCATCGCGTTCTGCCAGTCGACGCTGTCCTATGGCCGCGCGCAGGAAGCCGCGCCCGACCGCCGCATGATCCTGGTCGAGCCTGTGGTGGCCGAGGTGCGCGAATCCGCAGGCCTTGCCGCCGATGCCTCGATCGCCTGGGTCAGCGCGATCGAGCGCGGGCTTGCGATCGACGCCGATCCCGACCAGCTGTTCCGCGTGCTGCTCAATCTGGTGCGCAACGCGGCGCAGGCGCTGGAAAGCCAGCCGAAGGGCGATGCGGCCGCCTTGCAGATCCGCATCACCGGCCGCCGCGAAGGCGCGGTCGCGATCATCGAGGTGTCCGACACCGGCCCCGGCGTGCCGGCGCAAGGCGCGCGAGCATCTGTTCGAGGCGTTCCAGACCTCCGGCCGGCCCGGCGGCAGCGGGCTTGGGCCTTGCGATCGCCGCCGAACTGGTCCGCGCCCATGGCGGCGACATCCATCTGGTCGAGGGCACCATCGGCGCCACCTTCCGGATCTCGATCCCCGACCGCCCGGTGGAACTGCAAAGCGTCCGCAACGAGCGGGCGCGGGCGTAATTTGCCGGTTCTGTCCGCGTTTTGCGGCCGATTTTCGCCGGTCTGCCCGGCCAAATCGATTGCCAAAGCCGCTTTCCGGACCTTGCCAATCCGGGCCGGAGCGGGTAGCTAAAGCGCTCTTTCGCGACGTTTCCGAACCATTCGGATGCATCGGGCCGGTCAGGCCCATGATGGCCTAGCGAAAAACGCGCCCGTAGCTCAGCTGGATAGAGCACCAGACTACGAATCTGGGGGTCAGGAGTTCGAATCTCTTCGGGCGCGCCATTCTTTCAACAGCTTCGCTTGGTCACTTTCTGCGATCGGACAGCTGGCCTGTTGGTCTCTCCCATGCGTCGACTTCCGGGCACGCGGACCTTATAATTTCGGGGCAATTGGGTGATCGCGCGGATGTCGATTTTCGCAGTCAGATTTGGCTTTGCACTCGCGGTAGTGGCGCTCGTCCTCGGCGGACGCCCGGCGCATGCCCAATCCGCCCCGGTGACCTATTGGACGCCGGGCTGGATCGGCTTCGGCGGCAATCTGAATGCCGGCGAGGGTACGAAAGCTGACGGCGACTTTCGCGGCTTTGCCTCGACGCGCACCAATTTTCAGAACGGCTGGTTTGTCGGCAGTGAACGCGGCGGCATGGGATTGAGCGGCATCAACCAGGCTGGCGCGTTCGGCTCGCGTTATTCCGAGAGCGTGCAGTTCGGCTACAATTTCAAGAACGCGCCGGTCTCGTTCTATGCCGGTTTCGACTCGTTGAAATACAATTCCGGAATCGGAAGCGCGTTTTCGCCGTTCGATTCGACGACCAGCACGCCGGGTTATGGCGCGCATGCGGGAGTCGAATTCAAACCGACGTCGAATTCAGCCTGTCGCTCGGCGTCGGCTACCAGCAGTCCGGGCGCACCGGCACCGACACGCCGTCGCCCTCGCTGTCGAACGCTTCGCAGTTCGACCTCGTTCGCGCGCCCCGCTAGATCGCCGCACCTTCAGCGCGATGCAAACCGTGAGAACCGGTCCAGCCGAAAGGCGGGAAGCTGCGCCACTTTTGCATCGAGCGCCAGGTCCGCCAGCATGCTGCCGATGGCGCTGGCGAATTTCGCGCCGTGACCGGAGCAGGGCGAGGCCACGATGATCCGTGGGTCTTCCGGCAGCCGATCGATGATGAACTCGTCGCCATTGTCCGCGCGCGCATCGGCTTTCAGCGTGTTGGTGTACAGGCAGACGTCGCGTTCCCTGATCGGTCCTGCGGCGCCGGGCAGAAATTCGGCGAGCGTAGCACCCACCGCTTCCAGTTCCCGGTCGGTTGGCGGGTTGTGCCATTCATCGGCGCCCGCGACAGGGCCATGATCGTGGCACGCGGCTTTGACGCCACGGCCCTCGAAGTCGGGGAAGCCATAGACCATTCCGCGCCGGCCTTCGACCAGGAATATCGGGAACTCGCCATAGCGGACGGTTTCGGCCCTTGCAGGCGCGAACCAGCCGACCACTTGCCTGGTCACCTTGAGATGAAATTCGAGGCCTGGCACGAACGGCGCGATCCATGGGCCGGCGGCGACGATGACTTTTTCGGCCACGACCTTTTCATTCGGCGTCACTATGAAAATGCCGTCCGGCGTCCGCTGCATCTGCGCTTTGGCCCGGATGATCCGGTCTTCGGCGCCGTGCTGGAAGGCGCGCATCGCCGTCTCCGCCATCAGGATGCCGCCGCTCTCCTGGACCACGACGTCCCAATCATCGGGCAGATTGAAAGCGGGAAAGGCCGCGTTGGCCTCGGCGCCGTTGCGGGGGCCGGTGACATCGCCCTTCTGCTTTGCGGCGGCGCGGGAAGCGGCCACCATCGTCGAGCCGGGCGGGCCTGCCTCGAGCACGCGGCTTGGCTTGAGGATGGTTTTTCCGCTTTCCGCCTCCAGCGCGCGCCAACCCGCAAAAGCCTGGTCACTGAGATCGGTATAGGCGTCATTCTCGAAGTTGAAACGCCGGTAGATCCGGCATGAGCCGTGCGAGGAGCCGCGCGCTTCGCCCACCGTCAGGGGATCGAAGCCGAGCACATCGACCCCTCGGCGCACCAGCGAATGCAGTGCCGAGCTTCCCATCAGGCCAAGGCCGATGACCGCGACCTCGCATGTGCGCATGTCGAATGAACTCCCAAAATGTTGGTCTGATTGTGCCGACGCGGTGACGTGCGGTCAATTCATCGAATGACAGCACGGCGCGCGCTTCTGCAGTGGCCCGCGTGTTGCGCCGTTGACACTGCCAGTTCGGTGGGATTCTCTTTCGCGCAAGACAATTTTGGCGGACCATCGAATGTCGACCTTGGAAGCTGCGTTGCGGGGAGGGGCAATCGTCGTGCTCCTGCTCCGCGTCGTAGCCCACGCCCAAAACGCGCGAAGCGATCAAGCCAGCCGCTATTCGGCGCTGTTCCTGCTAGGTATCGCAGCTTACGTCGTCGAGTCGGCGCCCGGTTTCGGCGCGCTGGATCTCGGCTGGCGACTCCCGGTCAACATCGTCGATTGCGGCACGCCGGCTGCGTTCTGGATCACGATGGGCGCGATATTCAACGATGAATTCCGCGCGCGCTGGTACCACGCGCTCGCCTGGCTCGCGCTTGCCATGCTCGGCGTGGCGGAAACGCTGGGTCACGCAACGTCGTTCACCAGTGCGGTACACTCCGCAATATCACTGCTTTGTGTCTTGCTCGGCATCTGGCATGCGCTGGCCGGTCGAGCCACCGACCTCGTGGAAGGGCGACGCCGGCTTCGCGTCGTGCTTGCCGTTGCGACCGCGCTCTACACGGCGCTGGTGATCGCCTCGGAGTGGCTTTGGCCAGGTCACCTGTCGGCTGCGCCGCTCAGTCTTTTGAATGCGGGCGGTCTGATGATCCTGATCTTCCTTTCCGCGTCGCTGGCCTCGCTGCCATCGACCGGACAGCCATTGATGCCAGCCGCAGCGCGGGCCGGGCCGACGCCTTCCATCAGCAACGACTTGCCGAAAGCACTGTCCGCAACCGGGCCCGATGCGGCGCTGACCGAGGCGCTGCGCAAGCTGATCGAGCACGACAAGGTCTATCGTGAGCCCGATCTCAGCGTCGCCTCGCTGTCACAAAAGCTCGACATTCCCGAGTACCGGCTGCGCCATCTGATCAACCGGCAACTCGGCCACCGCAATTTCAGTACTTTCGTCAACGGCTACCGCCTGGCGGAAGCCGAGGCCGCGCTGGGCGATCCCGGTCAAGCCGAAGTGCCGATCCTGACGATCGCGCTCGACGCGGGCTTCGGCTCGATGGGGCCTTTCAATCGGGCCTTCAAGGCGCAAACCGGGCTGACGCCGACGGAATATCGACGGGCGCACGGGGGCGAAGGCCGCGAGCCGACGCCGATTCCGAAATCGACGGGCTGATTGCAGGATTCGGCGGGTCCTCGCGCGGGAATCGGCGCGCGGCAGAGTTTGAGATGTGCAACGCTCGATTCGGCAGGTGCCTTGATACGGAGATGTCGGGATGAGGCTGATCGCATCGATGGGGACGGTTGCCATTGCGCTTTGCCTGTCGGGGCCAGCGGCGTTCGCCGATGAACTCACGACACCGGGCGATGCAAAGAGTCTCGGATTTTCGGCCGCGCGGCTGGCGCGGATCGCGCCATGGTATCAGGCGCGATTCGAGTCGTTCGCGCTGCCGGACGGTCTTCTGCCCGGTGCCGTCGTCGCTATCGCAAAGGACGGCAAGCTCGCTTTTTTGCAAGCCATCGGGTTCCAGGACCGCGCCAAGACGATTCCGATGAAGACGAATTCCATTTTCTGGATCGCCTCGATGACGAAGCCGGTGACCAGCGTCGCCGCCATGATACTGGTCGAAGACGGCAGGCTCGAGCTCGACGCCCCCGTCGCCCGGTATCTGCCAAAGCTTGGGGAGATGCGCGTCGCGGTCGAAAAGACCGACCCGGCGACCGGCAAGATCGAACGCGGGCTCGAACTGCAAAAACGCCCGATGACGGTTCGCGATCTGTTGCGCCACACTTCCGGTATCGTCGATCCGGAACTGGATTTTGCGTTTCCGGAGCGGGGTCTTGCGGACGCCACCGCCGAGGCCAACATCCGCTATGTTCATATGCTTTACCGCTGGACGGATTCGACCGCATACCGACGCGACACGACAATCGCGGATTTCGTTTCCGCTCTGGCGCAGTTGCCGCTCGCCCATCAGCCGGGCGAAGTCTGGGAATATGGCTTGAGCGCTGATGTCCTTGGCCGGGTCGTCGAGGTGGCCTCCGGCGAGCCTCTCGACCAATTCCTGCAAAGCCGCATCTTCACGCCGTTGCGTATGGTCGATACCGGTTTCCATGTGCCGGAAGAGAAGCTCGGCCGCCTCGTCGATTTGCCGATGCGGGAACGGCCGCGGATCTGGGACGTGACGAAGCCGGCAAAGCTGTTTTCCGGCGCCGGCGGCCTGGTGTCGACCGCGCCCGACTATGTCCGCTTCTGCCAGATGCTTTTGAATGACGGCGAACTTGATGGCGTGCGCGTGCTGAAGGCCGAAACGGTGAAGGCGATGACGACCAACGCGCTGCCGTCGGATACGCGCATCTATGGCAACGAAATCGGCCCGCTTGCCGGAAGAACCTTCGGACTTGGCTTTGCCATTCGCACCAATCCTGTTTTCAGCTGGACGCCGGGCGCGGTCGGAAGCTTTTCCTGGGCCGGGCACTGGGGCACGTCTTTCTGGATTGATCCGGTAGAGAAATTGATCGGCGTGCAGATGATTCAGGCGGCGCCCGGCAAAGGCCGCGAAGCGGTGCCGTTCGCAGGCATCAACCATCTGGCTTATGGCGCATTGACGGTTGCCGGGCCGTCCTCGCTCGCTGTGCCGGCAGCGCCGACGGTCCCGAGCCCCGAAGCGTTGGCCGATTACGCCGGGACCTATGATTTCGGCGGCTCGGTGAGCTCGCGCGACAGACAGGGCCCGGCTGACGGCAAAAACGGATGGGTTGGAATCGGAGAATTCGTCGCCATGGAGCAGGAGGGCCTGCGGATCAACAGGTCAACTCCTGGCAGCCCCGCAGCCAAAGCCGGCGTGACGGTCGGCGATCTCATCACCGAACTCGACGACGCGCCGCTCAAGGGTCTCGCGCTCGCCGATGTCCTGGCCCGGCTGCGAGGACCGGCCAATACGACGATGAGGATGAAGATCGTCCACAAGGGTGAAGCCGGTGCAAGCGATCTCAGCCTCGTGCGGGCCGCCCGCCGTGGCAATTCAGTCCAGCTTCAGTTTCGCGTCGAGCAAGGCAGGCTCGTCGCGGAAGCGATTGGGGCCTGGCCGATTCTCGAATTCGAGAAAGGCAACGCGACGCCGCTGGTCGCGACATCAAGCAACGAATTCACCGTCGACGACGAAGACCGCACCAGGCTCGCTTTCGTCAGGAATGCGGCAGGCAAAGTTTCCGGGCTCGTTTTGAATCCCGGGCCTTTGGAGTTGAAAGCGACGACGATCGCGCCGGAGCCGAAATAGTGTATTCGCCGCCTGCCTCCGGCGGCAATTGATGGCGGTTAAGTGAACGCGATCCGCATCGTTGTGGTCCGGTCGAACCGGATATCGATAGCGCGCGATCAGGTCAGGACGCCGCCAGCGCCGACATGTTGATGAGCACGGCGATCGCTGTCGGCAGCATGATTTTATACATTTGAAATTCGCGCCGCTCGAGTGACGCTGCAATGTGTTCGTTCATCGCATTGATATAAACGTTGCGGACGGTTCGTCTCTGCAGGGCATTGGCGGTCACAGGGCCAATAGGGGCGCCGTTCGGTCTCGTGAAATCCACCCTCGCGCGCGTCGCGTTGGCCCCCTCGGCGGTAAGCGTCACCACATAGCGTATCTCTTCGTCGACGTTCTCGGTAATCGACCACACCATTCGCTCCGGCGATGGTGTCAGCACCTTGAACGTTTTCTCCACCGAACCGAAGACGTGCGGCGGCAGGCCCACCTCTTTAAGGAGGTTGCGCACTTCGGCCACAGGCCGTTGAAATACCTGCGCCTGTTCGGGCCAGAATGTGTAAGCGAGCACCCATACAACGGTCACCAGAAGCGAGCCTGCACTCTTGATAAGAAGCATCCGTCGCCCTTCCATTCCGACCCCGGCACTCTGGCAAGCATTGGTTAAGATCTGTTGAGTCACTCAACCTAAACGGATGGTTGCGGAAAGCGTGACAAGTTGACGCGACGGGCAACTCACTTCTGATTTACGGAATTGTGTGTCAAGCCCCAGATTTAAAAATATTTCGCTTTTCCAGAAGCACAAATCAGGTGTATGCCTATCGCCATCCCGTCCCACTCAGAGGGGCGTCGGCCGTCGTCACGACGAGGGGCGGGTTGCGATGGACGTGGAGGCTGCGAATGACGCGCGCGGCTGAAGCGTACGGCAAAGACGTGTGGTCCTGACGCCCCGATGTTGGCGTCTTCGGTGGCAACAGTACATGGCTCACCGGGGAGAGCGCGTTATAAGTCGTAAAGCCATTGCGCCGGGAATGTCGGATGTTCTCCGCTGCCCTGTATGCTCATGCGCGCACTTCTACTACTCACTGCGCATGAGACCTCGGGTGCAGCGCGCATCCGGCATTCCCTGCGCCCTCTGATTTTAATGGAGGGCGAAGAGCTAAACGCAAACCTCGGGCATTTCGTGCCGCGAGAAGGTGAAGGTGTGTGTCCCGTCATCCTGAGGCGCGAGCGCAGCGAGCCTCGAAGGATGAATTGGCCACAGACGGGCCGTCGTCCTTCGAGGCGCGCAAGAGCGCGCACCTCAGGATGACGGACTTGAGATATCGCGGTTTGATAATTGAATCAGAAACGAGCGTCGCTCATTTTACCGCGCCGCCAACCCGCACATTCGTCACACCAACGCTGCGGACACGGATCGGCGTCGGCAACTCACCGTCGACATCGAGTACGAATCCGCCTCCGTCGCGGCGCAGGCGCAGTTCGATCGCCTTGCCAACTTTCCGCCAATCCGCCGTTTCGCCATCGTCGAGATAGAGAAGGCTGGACGCAGCATGATCTGGCGTGCCGAACGCGATCGCCGTCAGCCCGTTCTCGTCTTCGACCGGGATGATCGCGCCCGCGCGGACGAACAGCGGCAGGCGGCCCAAGCGGGGCCGCGACGGTGACGATCTCGCCCGCCCTCGAAATGCGTGCCGTCATGCCAGTCGTACCAGCCGCCGGGATGCGCGGGCAGATAGACCTGCGCGTGTCGCAGCGCCCTCTTCCAGCACGGGCGCGACCAGCAGATCGGGGCCGAGCATGAAGGCATCCTCGACGTCGCCGGCCGTCGCATCCGTCAGGAAAATCCTACAACAGCGGACGCACCGCCGGCTCGTCGTCCGCGGCGGCGCGCCACATCTGGGTGTAGAGATAGGGCATCAGCCGGTAGCGCAGGTCGATGACCGCGCGCACCTGCGGCAGGACGCTCCGGGTACATCCAGGGCAGGTTGACGATGCCGTTCGTCTTCCAGGAATTCATCACCATGCGCGGCCACAGCGCGCAGAACTCGACGAAGCGGCAGAACAGTTCCGGGCCCGGCGTCGGCCCATGAAAGCCGCCGACGTCGTGGCCGATGTTGAACAGGCCCGACAGGCTCATGTTGAGGCCTTGCGTCAGATTGTAGCGCAGCGTCTTCCAGGCGGTCTCGTTGTCGCCGGACCAGGTCTGGCCGTAGCGGGCGATGCCGGCGCCGCCGGCGCGCGTGATCGCGTAGGGCCGCTTGCCCGGCGTCGCGCGCGGCCTGCGGTCTCATAGGAGAGCTTGGTCATCAGCAGCGGCTGCGCCGGCCGGGCGAGCGCCTGCGGATAGGGACGGCCGTCGCCGTCGCAGATCGCGTCCTCGTCCCAGATCTCGTATTCGTTGTTGTCGTTCCACACCGACGTGACGCCGTAGTCGAGCAGCGCCGTTGCGGATGCCGTCGCGCCACCACTGCCGGCCCTTCGGGTTGGTGAAGTCGACATGGAAGCCGAGGCCGTCCCAGAATTGCGCGACCGCCGGCTCGCCGGTCTCGCCGTCCTGCACCAGGATGCCGCCGCTCGTGCGCTTCCGCGAGCCGCGGATGATCGTCGAGCAGGCACGGCTTGAGGTTGGTGACCGGCTGCATGCCGGCCGCCTTCAGCCGCGCCATCGTCGCCGCCGGATCGGGGAACTTGTCGCGGTTCCAGTTGAAGACGTAGCGGCGGTTGCCGATCGAGGTGTAGCCCGAGCCGAAGTGAAAGCTGTCGCAGGGAATGCGGTGGCGTCTGCAATCCTGCGATGAAACCGCTGATGCGCGCGTCCGCGTCCGGCGCGTCGGCGATCGTCATCGAGTCGTCATCGCGAAGCCGAGCGACCAGCGCGGCGCGAAGGCCTGTCCGCCGGTCAGCCAGGAAAAGCGCCGCGTCACCTGCGGCACGCGTCGGACCGGCGAGCACGTAGTAGTCGAGGTCGCCGTCCTCGGCGCGATAGCTGCGGAACAGGCCGTGATAATTGTCGAGCGTGCAGCCGAGATCGACGGAGCCGAGTCGCGAGATTGTCGTAGAAGACGCCGTGCGCGCCGCGTGGCGCCGTCGACGATGAAGAACGGCAGCATCTTGTAGAGCGGGTCGGACAGTTCGGCGTCGAAGCCGCAGGGATCGACGGCATCGATCGCAAAGCGCCGGCCGGTGCGATCGAGCGGGCCGGCCTTGTCGCCGAGGCCGTAATGGCGCTCGTCTTCGTCGCGCGTCCATCGCGTGCAGCAGCGCGCCGGTCTTGCGCGACATCAAATAGGCCTGGGTCGGCCGGTCGCGCAGGAACGGCTTGTCCTCGCCGTCGCGGTGCCAGGCGATGCCGAACGGATCGAGTGTGCACCGCGCGCGACGAGCCCATCGGCAGTGAGCGTAACGATGCCGCCGGCCTCCGAGGCCGATGGTGTCGGGGCAGGCAAAGCCGGAAAGATCGTCGCGCGGCCGGCCTTCGAATGGCGGCTCGGCGCGGCCAGGCGCAATCGCCCAGCCGCGATCGAGGCGATAACCGCCGCGCGCTGCAGGGTGACGCGACCGATGTCGCGTTCGAGGATTGCGACACGCAGTGTCGCGAGCGGGGCCGCCGCCGGGCCGGTG
Source organism: uncultured Alphaproteobacteria bacterium (assembly GCA_963802535.1). Classification (GTDB taxonomy): domain Bacteria; phylum Pseudomonadota; class Alphaproteobacteria; order Rhizobiales; family Xanthobacteraceae; genus Bradyrhizobium. The sequence goes on from CAWDJI010000011.1 coordinate 1,038,465, forward strand.
GCGAGGTCGAACAGGGCGGCATCGCCGTCGCGGCCGCGGAAGCGGCCGTAGGTCAGGGCTTTCACGTGAAGTCAGGCTCCGGGGTTGATCAGGGCGCGGGCGAGGGCCGCGCCGGTTTCGTCGAAGAGGTGCAGATGGTCTGTGGGGAAGCGGATGGCGAGCGCGTCGCCGCGGTGGAATGGCGACTGGCCATCCTGGCGCAGCGTGATCTGCGGCAGACCGGGCGCAGAGGCGTAGATGATAGGTCTCGCCGCCGAGCTGCTCGACGAGGTCGACGGTGACGGCGATCATGCCGGCTTGCCGTCGGCGACGTCGATATGCTCGGGGCGGATGCCGAGCGTCACCGCCGCGCCGGCTGCGAGCCCGGAGGCCGCGCGCGGCAATGCGATTTCACTTTCGCCAACGGCGACGCGCGAGCGTGCCGTCGTCGGCGATCACGCGTCGCGGGCAGCAGGTTCATGCGCGGCGAGCCGATGAAGCCGGCGACGAAGAGGTTGTCGGGGCGGTTGTAGAGTTCGAGCGGCGTGCCGACCTGCTCGATGCGGCCGGCCCGCAGCACGACGATGCGGTCGGCCAGCGTCATCGCCTCGACCTGGTCGTGGGTGACATAGATCATGGTGCCGCCGATCTCGGCATGCAGCGCGGCGAGCTCCTTGCGCGTCGCGACGCGCAGTTCGGCGTCGAGGTTCGACAGCGGCTCGTCGAACAGGAAGATCTTGGGATCGCGCACGATGGCGCGGCCGATGGCGACGCGCTGGCGCTGGCCGCCGGACAGCGCCTTGGGCTTGCGCTCGAGATAGTCGGTGAGCCGCAGCATCGCGCGGCGCGGTCGACCCGCGCGTCGATGTCGCTTGGGCTTCAGCCCCATATTCTCCAGCGCGAACGCCATGTTCTTGCGGACGCTCATATGCGGATAGAGCGCATAGGACTGGAACACCATGGCAAGGCCGCGCTCGGACGCCGGCAGATCGGTGACGCGCTCGCCGTCGATCTGGATCTCGCCGCCGGTGACCTTCTCGAGGCCGGCGATGATGCGCAGCAGCGTCGACTTTCCGCAGCCGGAGGGACCGACGAAGACGACGAATTCGCCGTCCTTCGACCTCGAGATCGATGCCATGCAGCACGTCGATCGTTGCCGAAGGACTTTCGTGACGCCGTGAGTTTCAGTTCAGCCATGGTCGAAACTCCGTTCGATCATTTCATTCCGGTATCGGCGATGCCGGTGGTGATGAAGCGCTGCAGGAATACGAAGACGAGCGCGATCGGAGTCAGCGTCACGACGGTCATCGCCAGCAGATAGTGCCACTGCGTCTGCAGTTCGCCCTGGAAGGCGTTGAGCCCGATCTGCAGCGTGTAGACCTCGGTCTTGGTCAGCACGGCGAGCGGCCACAGGAATTCGTTCCAGCGCCACATGATCGAGAAGATCGCGAGCACCGCCAGCGCCGGCAGGGTCAGCGGCATCACGATGCGCCAGTAGATCTGCCACTCCGAGGCCTTGTCCATGCGCGCCGCCTCGATCAGGTCGCGCGGCAGGGTCAGCATGTATTGCCGCAGCAGGAACACGCCGGTCGGCGTCGCGGCGCCCGGCAGGATCACCGCCCAGAGCGAGTTGACGAGGCCGAGCTCGGTGACGACCAGATAGACCGGCACCAGGATGATGGTGATCGGGATCATCAGCGTGCCGATGACAGCCAGCATCGCGGCGCTGCTTGCCGCGGAACTCGTAGATCGACAGCGCATAGGCGGCCATCGAGTTGATCAGCAGCGTGATCAGCGTCGCGACCACGGTGACGAACACCGAGTTGGACAGGAAGCGCAGGAAGGCGAAACGCTGCAGCGGCTCGGTGTAGTTCTCGGTCGCGAGCGCGAACTGGCGCACCGGCTCTCGCTTGTCGATGGCGACGCGGAACTGCTGCGTCGGATCGGCGGGATCGATCATCTGGGCGATGAGCCGATGCGCCGGACCTGCGCCAGTTCGCGCATCGTACCGTCGTCCAGCGTGACGCGGAACAGCGGCAGCGGTTGTGGCTAGCCCGGCACCGACGACCTCGCCTCTGCGCGATCGGCAGCAGCGACGGCGGAAATTCGAGCAGGCCGCGCCTGGGTCTTGAACGACGACAGCACGAGCCACAGCACCGGGCCGAACATCAGCACGACGCCGAGCGCAGATAGACGTAGGCCGCGATGTCGGTCCAATGCAGCGGCCGGCCGGGTCTGCGGCGCGCGGCGAAGCAGGCTGGTCAAGGCGCATGGCTGCCATCTCAGCCTCCTTTCGCCGCGCGGCGGCGAGTTGCAGCAGCGTCAGGACGAACAGCACGACGCCGAGCACGACGGAGGCGGCCGCGGCGAGCCCGAAATTCTGCACCTGGTTGGAGAACGCCGTCTCGTAGATGTACTGCACCACCATCAGCGTCGCGGTGCCGGGACCGCCGCCGGTCAGCACGAACACCTCGTCGAAGGTCTGCACGCCGCGGATCAGCGCCAGCACGATGACGACGATCATGTTGGGCCACAGCAGCGGCAGCGTGATGCGCGCAGAACACGCGCCAGCGCGGCGTCGCGTCCATCTCGGCGGCCTCGTAGAGATCGGCGGGGATCGCCTGCAGGCCGGCGAGCAGGATCAGCGTGTAGAAGCCCATATGCGCCCAGATCGAGACGAAGATCGCCCAGAACATCGCCCAGCCGGGATCGACGAAGAACAGGATCTTCTGGCCGCCAAGCGCGGTGATCGCGGCGTTGAGCAGCGCCGTCGCGCTGCAGGATCCATTTCCAGATCAGCGCGACGACGACCGGCGACAGCAGCACGGGGAAGAAATAGACGGCGCGGAAGAAGCCGCGGCCGCGGATCTTCAGGTTGAGGACCAGGCGGTGACCAGCGAAAACAGCACCATCGCGGTCACCTGGAACACGACGAAGATCGCGGTGTTGTCGACGCCGCGCCAGAAATGGTCCTCGCGGCAGGAGCTCGGGATCGAGATAGGAGCCGCAGTCGAACAGATAGGCGTACTGGTCGCCGCCGACATAGGGCCGCTCGCGAGGGAAACAGCGCGGTGCCGCCGGTCACCGAGAACACGACGTTGATGCCGATCGGCAGCGAACACGAACAGGCCGAAGAAGACGAAGTTGGGCAGCAGGAACACATAGGCCATGTGCCGCTGCGCCGATGAGCGCGCTGCAGGGCCCGCATCGGCCAGTCGAGCAATCGCAGCACGACGCCAACCGGCAGCAGCGCGATCTGCGCCAGCCGTGCGAGCGCGCCGTTATCCCGGGCGCGTCCCGCTGGGGCGACGGGCGACATTTCCGACATCGCGGCGATCCTTTGGCTTCAGGGCCCAGTCGTCGTCACTTCTTCTTGCGCTCGGCGATCTGCTGCGCGATGTCGGCGTCGATGCGCTTGTAGGCCTCGTCCAGCGTCGTCTCGCCGGAGATCGCCTGACCGAGCCGGCTGATGACCGCGTTGAAGATGATGCGGTTGTTGCCATAGCCCTGCAGCCCGGTAGGCGACCGGGGAGATGCTGGGCGACGCTCGCCGTGAAGACCTTCAGCGCGGCCTTGGCGGCGCGGGGCTCGCGGTTGGATAGTCGATGCCCTTCTTCGCCAGGCCGAGATGGCCGGGCACGAACAGCGAGCGCTGAATAGAATTCCGCCAGCACCGGTTCGCTGGCGAGATATTCCATCACCCGCGCGACTTCCTTGGGATGCTTGCGTGGTCTTGATGGCGACGAGGCCGGCGCCGCCCGGCATGCCGGTGCAGCCGCCGGGACCGCAAGGGTTGGGCACCGCGACCCAGTCGAAGGCATTGCCGATGGTCTTGTCGAACTGGCCGATCTGCCACGAGCCGGACAGATACATCACGACCTGGGCGTTCTTGAACTCGTCGTTGGCGCCGCGATAGGCGGTGCCGGAGACCGAGCCCCACAGCTCCTTCGACATGACGCCGGACTTGTGCCAGTCGTAGACCAGCTGCGCCGCGCGCTTGAAGCCGTCGTCGACGACGTCGGGTTCGCCCTTGTCGTCGAACAGCTTGCGCGCCTTGCGAGATCGCGAGCGCGAAGAAGCGGTGACCCGAGCGGTCGATCGCGATCGGGAACGGCGCCTGCGACCTTGTCGGCGACTGCCTTCGCCGCCTTGGCCCAGTCGTCCCAGGTCGCCTTCTCGCCGGGCATCGCGATGCCGGCCTGCTCGAACAGCGTCTTGTTGACGAAGGGGCCGGTGACGGTGAGCTGGGTCATGAAGCCCGGGATCGACTTGGTGTCGCCGGCAGGACGCATCCATTCGCAGGAACGGCCCGAAATTCTTTTCCCAATAGGCGGGGTCCTTGAGAAGGGGCCGCATGTCGAGCGCGTAGCGCGACAGGCCGCCCAGATCGACGACGCGCGCCATGTCGGGGCCCTGGCCGGAGGCCAGCTGCACCGGCAGGTTCTCGTTGATCGCCTTGTACGGCACCTGGTCGAGGACGACTTGATGTCCTTGTTCTGCTCCTCGAATCGCTTGAGCAGGTCGGCCATCACCTCGCCCTCGTTGCCGTCCGAATACCAGGCCATTCGCAGCCTGGTGGTCTCGGCCGCGGCCGGCCCGCCGGACGCGGTGGCGGCGAGGAGGGACAGCACAACAGACGTGATGATGGGCGTGACGGCGCGCATGGATGGTTTTTTCCTCCGGGCTCAGATCAAGCGCACGGGTCCGTTCTTAAGACGGCATCCTCAGCGCAGACGTTTCCTTCCACACCGGTATCCGCGCCCTGGGGCTCGAATGCCGTTTGCCGCGTGTTTGGGCAGTGGTTTTCCACAGCCGCTCACAACGACGAAAATGACTTTGGCAAACGTTTGCCAAAGTGTCAATCCCTGTATAAACCGAATTATCGCCCCTTGAGGGGCTCGACCGCGGGCAATGCGGACGACTATTGAGAATGCGATCGGACCAGACCCTAGGGAGACCGATGCAGAAGATGTCCGACGACGTCTCACTTGCCACCGTCGCGGCCCGGGCCGGGGTTTCGGTTTCGACCGTATCGCGGATCGTCAATGGCGAGATGCGCCGCGCCTCGAAGGTCACGGTGGCGCGAGTGCTCGATGCGATCGAGGCGGTCGGCTACCGGCCGAATCCGGTGGGGCGCGCGCTCCAGCGTGGCCAAAGCCAGCTGGTGGCGATGATCGCGGCCAATCTCGACAATCCGGCGATGGCGACGATCGCAAGTTCGACTGAAGCCGCGCTGCGCGAGGCCGGCTACGTGATGGTGTTGTGCGATACGCACGACCGCCCCGAGCTTCAGGACGAATATCTCCACGCGATGCGGGCCCAGATGGTGTGCGCCTACGTCCTCGTCGCTGTCGTACCCAGTCCGGGCTTGAGCGAGCTTTCCTCGTCGGGTGTCCCGTCGGTGTTCGTGGGCCGGCGCGATCCGACCGGCAAAGGCCCGTTCGTCGGAATCGACGATAGTGCGGCGGGAGCCGCCGTCGCAGATCATTTCATCGGTCTTGGACGACGCGCCCCGGCGGTTGTGTTTCCGCAATTAAGTTCATCCGCATCGCGCGACCGCGTGTCAGGTTTTCTGAAGCGGCTGCGCGAGCACGGATGGTCCGACGATGCGATCATTCAGGCGGACGGCGAAGGCCGATCGCATCTCCAGGTCGGCTACGATGCCGGCGCAAAAATTTTCGCCCGCCACAACATTCCGGACGCCATTCTCTGCGTCAGCGACCAGATCGCCTACGGCGTCAACCGCCGCGCGCTGGAACGCGGCCTGAAAATCCCAGGCGATTGCGATCTCGTCAGCATCGACGGCACGCCGCTCAACGCCTGGGTCGCGCCCTGGCTGAAATCGATCGAAATTCCCTACGCGGTTTACGGCGCGGAGATCGTCGCCGGCCTGCAATTGATCTGGCGCGGCGAAGCCTTTGGCGAGCGACTGCTGCCCTGGAAGTTCGGCTGACGCACCCGGCGGATAGCTACGCGATTTCCAGCGCGCGGGCGTAGGTCAGGCCCGAATTGGCGATGTGCTTCGTCATCAGCTTTCCGTAAGCCTCGAACTCGCCGCGTGCGAACAGTTGCAACAGCTTGCGGTGTTCTTCGAACGATGCCGGGCTCTGCACGTCGATCGGGGAAGTCAGATTGGTGCGCAGCGCGGCCACGCGCCCCGATACCAGCTGGTAGGATTCCACCAGATAGCGATTGCCGCAGTGGGCGAAGAAGGCGTCGTGCAGCGCGGTGTCGGCCCGGCCATAGGCGACGTTGTCCTTTGCCGCCAGCGCCTGCTGCATTTGCCGCAATCGCAATGTCCATCGCCGCGAGCGCGCCGGCGCGGTCATGATGATAGGCGAGTTCGGCGGCCTTCGGTTCGATGATGATCCGGAACGCGCACAAGGCCTGGATGTCGTCAGCACTGGGCGTAAAGACAAAACTGCCGACCTGGGGCCGTATCACCACGAGCCCCTGCAATTGCAGCTGGCCCATCGCCTCGCGCACCGGCGTGCGGCTGACGCCGAATGATTGGGCGATCATCTCCTCGGAAATTACCGCACCGAGCGCGAATTCGCCATCGATGATGGCCTCACGCAGCCGCAGCACGACCCGCTGCGCCAGCGATTTCGGCGTGTCGAGCTTGAACGGCTTCATCAGATCACCTTGCCGGGATTGAGCAGGCCTTCGGGATCGAGGGCGGTCTTCAGCAGGCGCATCAGCGCGATCTCCGCCTCGCTGCGCGCATGGCCGAGCCATTTCTTCTTCACCGTGCCGATGCCGTGCTCGGCGGAGACGCTGCCGCCCATGTCGCGCACCAGGCCGTAGATGATCGCGTCCATTTCTTCCTTCGGCTGCCGCTCGATCGGCAGGCCCGTGACCCAGGAAATCAGGTGCAGATTGCCGTCGCCGATATGGCCGTAATAGACGCTCTCGCAGCCCGGAATGCCTGCCGCGAGTGCGCGCTTGCAGCGGCTGGCGAATTCGTCCATGCGCGCGACCGCAAGCCCGATGTCGTAGGAGATGTGCGGACCGAGCACCTGGCCGAATTCGGCGCAGATGTCGCGCACCGCCCAGAATGCCTTGCGTCTGCGCCACCGATTGCGAAACGGCGGCATCGACCAGCAGTCCGCGCTCCATCAGATCTTCGAGCCAGGCCTCGAACCGCGGCGCGTCGACGCTCTCATCGGTGCCCTGCGCCTCCACCAGCACATAGAGGCCGTGACCGCTGCCGACCGGCGAGCGCACGCCGGCGCGTTCCGTGATCACTTCCCAATAGTCCGGCCACATCACTTCGAACGCCGACAGCAGCGGACCGAGCCCGCTGCGCGCGGCGTCGAGCAGCGCCAGCACCGCGGGATAGTCCGCTCAGCGCGCAGAGCGCGGCCATGGTCGAGCGCGGCTTCGGAAACAGCCGCAGCACCACGCGCGTGATGATGCCGAGCGTGCCTTCGGAGCCGATGAAGAGATGCTTCAGATCGTAGCCGGCGTTGTTCTTCATCAGCTTGTTGAGGTTGGTGACGATGGTGCCGTCCGGCAGCACCACTTCGAGACCGAGCACCAGTTCGCGCGTCATGCCGTAGCGGATCACGCGATTGCCGCCGGCATTGGTGGAGAGGTTGCCGCCGATCGCGCAGGAGCCGCGCGATCCGAGATCGAGCGGAAAGAAGAAGCCGGCTTCATCGGCGGCCTTCTGAATCGTCTCCAGCGGCGTGCCGGCCTTGACGGTCATGGTCGAACGCGGCGCGATCGATCTCCTCGATGCCGACCATTCGCTCCAGCGAAATAGCGACCCAGCCCGGCTCGGGCGCAGCGCCGCCGCACAGTCCGGTCAGTCCGCCCTGCGGCACGAACGGCAGCCGCGCCTTGTGGCAGGTCGCGATCGCCAGCGATACGCCCGGCGGCATCGAGCGGCCGAACCACCGCGAGCGGTGTCTGCGGCAGGCTCGCGCTCCAGTCGTTGCAATTGCGCGCGGGAATGTCGGCGCCGATCAAGCACGGCCTGCGGGACCGAGCGTCGATCGCAAGGCGTCGAGCACATCCATTGGTTCGAGTTGCACGGTCGCGTCCATGGCGGGGCCTGTAGATTTGGTGGCCTGCCGTGCGTTTTTGGCAGGGCAGATCGCTGCACAAGCGATTGAGTCTATCTTGTATGTAAGATACAAGAATAGTCAAGGAAGCAGCAAAGCGGCTCTCGCCGATCCGGCGGGACCAGCAAAGGGAGATGTCATGACCGGCGCCAATTCAAAGGTTTTTGGGTCGCCACGCCGACGCCGCTGACGGCCGACGGCACCGTGGATCATGCCAGCCTGGCGCGCCATTCGCTCGGTCTCTTCAAACAGGGCCTCGATGGCGTCGTGGTGTTCGGCACCACCGGCGAGGGCACCTCATTCAATGTTGCCGAGCGGATCGCGACCGTCGAAGCGCTGCTCAAGGCCGGCGTGCCGGCGTCGAAGATCGGGCTTGGCGGCGGCTTTCCCGCCATCACCGACAGCATCGCTCTGACGCGTGCGGCGCTGGGCCTTGGGCTAATCACGTGCTGTATTTGCCGCCATTTTTCGACCGCAGCGTCACGCCTGCCGGGATCGAGGACGCGTTCGCTGCGATCTTCGACACGGTCGCTGACGATCGTCTTCGCGCCACGCTCTATCATATCCCGCAGGTCTCCGGCGTCGCCGTGCCGGCTTCGGTCGCGGCCAACCTGCGCCAGCGCTACGGCGTAGTCGTTGCGGGCCTCAAGGACTTCGAGCGGCGACTTCAAGCAATTCCAGGCGTTCCGCGCCGCGGCGCCTGATCTCGCGATCACGGTCGGCAACGAAACCGACATCACCCGCGCCGTCGCCAGCGGTGGCGCCGGCACGATCTGCGGCATGGCCAACGTCGTGCCCGATCTGGTCCAGGCCATGCTCAGCGGCACGGGCTCGGAAGCCCGCATGAAGGCTGCCATCGATGTCGTCGCCAGCGGACCGTCGTTCCCGGCTTCGTTGAAAGCCATTCTCGCTGCGCGAAGCGGCGACGCCGGTTGGCTGCGGGTGCGCCCGCCGCTGCGCGCGTGTGCCGATGGCGCGGCCTTCAAGGCGAAACTGGACGCGCTGGCAAGCCCGGCCATCGCCTGAGCTTCTCTCTCCCGTCATCCTGAGGTGCGCGCTCTTGCGCGCCTCGAAGGATGAATAGGGCCCGTGGCCCATCCTTTGAGGCTCGCTACGCTCGCACCTCAGGATGACGGCTGCGCTGAACTGACCCAAAATTCAAAGATCAGCGCTCTGCGATCACGCGGGCGTTTGATCGCACCGAATGCTCGGTCACGCGAATGCCGAGGCCGGGCCCGTCGGGCACCACGACGTGTCCGTTCTCGTTCGGCACCCGCTCTTCCAGAACGTCTTCGGTGAGGACGTGATGGGGCATATAGAATTCGCAACCAAGCGAGATGCCGGGTGTGGCCGCAATCAGCTGCGTGCCGGCGGCGAGGCCAATGCCGCCCTCCCATAGCGTGCCGCCATAGCCGGGAAGTGCGGCGCTGTCCGCGATCGCCATGATGCCTTGCGCCTTGAAGATCCCGCCGGCCTTCATCAGCTTGATCGAAATCGCGTTCGCCGCCTTGAGCCGGATGATTTCCATGAGATCGCGGCTATCGAAGCAGCTTTCATCGGCCAGAATTGGCGTGTCCAGCGCAGCGACAAAGGAAGCCATCGCGTCGAGATTGTCGCGTGGCACGGGTTGCTCGATAAACGTTGGTGCAAAGCGCTCGACATCGCGCAAGATCTTGATGGCGCCGAACGGTTTTAACGCCTGATTGTAATCGAGCCTGAGATCGATCGCGGCGCCGAACTCGCTGCGGATCGCCTCCAGATGCGCCAGATCCTCGGCATGCGGTTTTACGCCGGTCTTGACCTTGTAGATGACATTGCCGGCCGGAACCATGGCCCGCATCCGATCCAGATCGGCAGAAAAATCCGGATCCGCGATTGAGAACGACAGCGGAATCCGGTCGCGCACCCGACCGCCAAGGAGGTCGGCGACCGAAAGCCCCGCGCCCTTGCCGACAATATCGAGCATGGCCATCTCGATCGCGGCCTTGGCTTCCATATGCCCGACCAGCGCCTTGTCGAGTTCGGCCATCAGGGCGCGAACCCGCCGCACCGGCTTTCCAATGATCACCGGCCGCAAATAGATGTCGAGGGCCGCGAACGCGCCCTCAGCGGTGCCGGTGAACACCTCCCATGGTGCGGCTTCGCCCCATCCGACGATGCCATCGCTCGCCGTCATCTCGATCAGAACCCGCTTGACGGTGCCTTTGACGTTTCCGACGCCCTGCAGGCGCGCCATCTTGATGGGACTCTCGATCAGGAAAAGCCTGATGCGCTCGATGACGGGGCCGCTCACACCGATCTCCGCTGAATGTTTGAACAGAGATCACGATGACAGATGTTGTCTAGCCTGACCATTCCTCGCCCCAAAGCTGGACGACGTGGCCCGGCGTGACCTCGCGGTACTGCCGGACCGGCGGCTGATAGTCGGGGGCGCGCATCGGGCTCCTGATTTCGTCGTTCGATACGCCGCGTTTCTTGTCACGGAGCGCGGGATCGGGGATCGGCACCGCGGCCATCAGCTTCTTGGTATAGGGATGCTGCGGATTGCCGAACACCGCCGCGCGCGGCCCGATCTCGACGATCTCGCCGAGATACATCACCGCAACCCGATGGCTCATCCGCTCGACCACCGCGATGTCATGGGAGATGAAGAGATAGGCGAGGCCCATGCTGGCCTGCAGGTCGAGCATCAGATTGACGACTTGCGCCTTCACCGAGACGTCGAGCGCCGAGACCGCCTCGTCGGCGATGATCAGCTTGGGCCCAAGCGCCAGTGCGCGAGCGATGCAGATGCGCTGGCGCTGGCCGCCGGAAAATTCGTGCGGAAAGCGCTGAGCCATGTCCGCGGTCAGTCCGACACGCACCAGCAGATCGGCAACCCTTTCGCGGGCCTGCGACGACGAAGCGAGCCCGTAGGCATGCAGCGGTGCCGCGATCGCCGTACCCACCGACATCCGCGGATTGAGGCTCGCGAACGGATCCTGGAACACGATCTGCATCCGCTTGCGCAACTCGCGCAAAGCGCGCGCCGAGGCGCCGAGCACATCCTGGCCATCGACCAGGATGGTGCCGCTGTCCGGTTCGATCAGCTTGAGAATGGATCGGCCGGTCGTCGACTTGCCGCAGCCGGATTCGCCGACCAGCGCCAGCGTTTCCCCGGCATGCAGGCTGAAGGAGACATTCTCCACGGCATGAACGCGGCCCGAGATCTTGCCGAACAGGCCGGAGCGGATCGCAAAGCGCGTCGTCAGATTGGCGACCTCGAGTACCGGCCGCTCGGCCATCGCCGCTGTATCCGGCGTCTCGGTCGGCTCGTCGGAGGTCCCCGTCACCTTGTCGACGATCGGAAAACGCATCGGACGCGTACGCCCCGTCATCGAACCCAGCCGTGGCACGGCGGCGAGCAGCGCGCGCGTATAGGGATGGGCGGGGGCTGCGAAGATGCGCGTGGTGTCGTCGGCCTCGACCGCCTGCCCGTCATACATCACCACGGTGCGGTCGGCGATTTCGGCGACCACGCCCATGTCGTGGGTGATGAAGAGGATCGACATATCCTCTTCCTGTTGCAGAATCCTTCAGCAGCTCCAGGATCTGCGCCTGGATCGTGACGTCGAGTGCGGTGGTCGGCTCGTCGGCGATCAGGAGCTTCGGCTTGCAGGCCAGCGCCATCGCGATCATCACGCGCTGGCGCATGCCGCCGGAGAAGCGATGCGGATATTCGTGGAAACGGGATTTCGCCGCCGGAATCCGCACCTTCTCGAGCAGGCGAATGGTTTCCACCTCGGCTGCGTCGCGCGACAGGCCGCGGTGATAGATCAGCGCCTCGGCAATCTGGAAGCCGATGGTCAGCACCGGGTTGAGGCTGGTCATCGGCTCCTGGAAGATCATCGCGACGTCATTGCCGCGCACTTCCCGCATCGCCTGGTCGGGCAGCGTCAGGAGATCGCGGCCGGCGAGCTTGATGCTGCCCTCGATGCGGCCGTTCTCCTGTGGAATCAGCCGCATGACCGAGAGCGCGGTGACGCTCTTGCCCGAACCGGATTCGCCGACGATCGCCACCGTTTCCTTGGCGCCAATGTCGAACGATACGTTGCGGACGACGGGGATCCATTGACCCTCGCGCATGAACGAGGTGGTCAGGCCCGAGATCGACAGCACCGGCGAACCGGCGCCCCCGGGCTTCGCGCCGGCAGCGAGTTGGTCAAGTGCGTTTGGGCCAATACTCATCCAAAAGCTCGGTTTCAGTAGCCGCGTTGACGATCGACAAGACCCGGCAAGGTTTCGCCGCGACGGTGGCGAGCGATAACATCGAGCACGAATTCAACCGCCGTTTCCGGCGTCGTCATGCTCGCGATGTGTGGCGTCAGCAGAATTCGCGGATGGTTCCAGAACGGATGACCCGCCGGCAGCGGCTCCTGTTCGGCAACGTCGAGCACGGCGTTCGACAGTGCGCCGCGTTCCAGCGCGTCGAGCAGATCGGTCTCGACCAGATGCCCGCCGCGCCCGACATTGACGAGCTGGGCGCCGCGCGGCAGTCGCGTCGAACAAACGCGCGTTCAGGATGCCGCGGGTCTCGTCGGTCAGCGGCAGCAGGCAGACCAGGATGTCGGTCTGCGCGAGGAACTCCGGCAAGGCCTGCGTGCCCGCGTAGCAGCTGACACCTTCGATCGTGCGCGGCGAACGGTTCCAGCCTGCCAGCGGGAAGCCGAAATGTTTGAGCCGATCGAGCACGGCCTGACCGAGCAGGCCGAGGCCCATGACGCCGACGCGCCGTTTCGCGGCCGGCGTAATCCGGATCTCGCGCCAGGTCTGCTCGCGCTGCAGGGCGATGAAGTGCAGGAGATCGCGATGCAGCGCCAGCACGGCCATGGTGACATATTCGACCATGCCCTCGGCGATGCCGGGCTCCAGCATCCGAACCAGCGGAACATGCGGCGGCAGCTGCGAGAAATCGAGTTGATCGACACCAGCGCCGACCGAGAACACGAGTTCGAGATTGCGGAAGGTTGCGCGCGATGTTTTCCGGCGGCGCCCACACCGCCAGATAACGCACCTCGGCGGGATCGCCGACGTCGGGCCAGAGCCGGAACGGCAGTTCGGGCGCGCGCGCCGCAAACAGGCTGGCCCATTCGAGGCCGCGGGTCGCGTTTGCCTTGTAGAGGAATGTCATGGCGCGGCCCAGATCCACTAGAACAGGCTGACCGGCGCCAGTGGCCGGCCGTCGATCAGGCGCGTGTGGCTGTAGGCCGCAGGATCCACCAGCGGCGTATCGCCCGTGACGAGGTCGGCGGCGAGCTTGCCGGCCGCCGGCCCGATGCCAAAACCATGGCCGCTGAAGCCGGTCGCGAGAAAGAAGCCCGGCAGTGCATCGACCTTGGAGATCACCGGAATGGTGTCGGGCGTGGTAGTCGATGGTGCCGCCCCAGGCCTCCGCGCACTCGATGCCCTTCAACTCGGGATTCGACGCGATCAGCGCGGCGAGCGCCGAGTTGACCAGCGACATGTCAGGCGCGGGATCGCGCACGCGCTCGGTCTCGAACGGCGAAGGCTTGTCGAGGCTCCAGCTGGTGCCGCGCATGAACTGGTCGAAGAACGACTTTCCGAACGACAGTTTCAGCCCCTTGCGGCGCTGCCGGTAGGTCGGCCAGAAGGTTTGGCATAGCGAAACAGATCCGGCGACACTTCCACCGTGCCGCGGCCGCGCAGCGCCAGCGTGAAGCCGCCATCGAGACGGCGGCGGATGCAGTAGAAGTCGGTGCCGAGCGCGCCCATCGTGATTTCCGGCGCCGGCGTGGTGCGGCAGGCGGTGGCGTTGACGAGGCCGATCGGCAGCTCGATGCCGTGACGACGGCAGAACAGCGACGACCACGCGCCTCCCGCCAGCAGCACCGACTGCGTGCGAATGGTGCCCTTCTCGGTGACGACAGCGCTGACCCGTCCGCCCTGGGTCTCGAGCCCGCGCGCGGCGCAGCCTTGATGAATCGTCACACCGTGCTTGCGTGCGGCGGTCGCGAGCGCAGGCACCGCCATCGAAGGCTCGGCGCGCCCGTCGCTCGGCGTGTGCAGGCCGCCGACCCATTTATCGGCATTGCCCGGCATGCGCTCGGCGACCTCGGCCGGCGACAGGACCGTCGAATGAACCTGCTGCTCGCGCGCGATCTCGGCCCATTTCTCCCATGCGGCCAGTTCCTCCGGGTTCTTGGTCAGGAACAGCACACCGGTGCGCCGGAAGCCGGCATCGACGCCGGCGTCGTTCTGCATGTCCTCCCACAGCCGCAGCGCCTCGCGCGCCAGCGGAATTTCGGCGCGCGCGCGGCCCTGCTGGCGGCACCAGCCCCAATTGCGGCTCGACTGCTCGGCGCCGACATGCCCCTTCTCGACCAGCGCGACGGAAAGCCCTTTCTTCGCCAGATGATAGGCCGCCGAGACGCCGATGACGCCGCCGCCGATGACGACGACATCGGCTTGCGCCGGCAATCGTTCGTCGCTTGTTATGCGGCTGAGCGGCGGGGACATGCGACTCTCCTGAAGGTGAAATTGATCGAAAGCGCGCTTCATGGGATGTTCATGCGCGGATCGAGCGCGTCGCGCAGCCCGTCGCCGAGGAAGTTGAAGCTGGTCACGGCGAGCGTGATGGCGACGCCCGGCGCAATCGCAAGCCAGGGCGCGCTGGTCATGTAGATCTGCGCGTTGTTGAGCATGTTGCCCCAGCTCGCGGCCGGCGGCTGGATGCCGAAGCCGAGATAGCTGACATAGGATTCGAGCAGGATCGCCTTGGCGACGTTGAGCGTTGCCGCAACCACGATCGGCGCCGTCGCATTGGGCACCAGTTCGCGGAACATGATCCGCAGGTTCGACGAGCCGAAGGCGACGGCGGCGATCGCGAATTCGCGTTCGCGCAGCGAGCGGACCTGGGCTTCGACGACGCGGGCGACGCTCATCCACGCGGTGGCCGCGATCAAGCAGGGTGGTGGTCATCAGGCCGGGCTCGGTGAGGGCTGCGAGCGCCAGCAACAGAAAGATCGCCGGAAAGCACAGCACGGCATCGACGAACCGCATCAGCACCGCGCCGACCACGCCGCCATAGAAGCCCGCGAAAGCGCCGACGAGGATGCCGACCGCCATGGCGATGGTCATGGCGACGATGCCGATCGAGAGCGACACGCGCCCGCCCATCATCAGCCTTGCCAGCACGTCGCGGCCGAGTTCGTCGGTGCCGAGCAGGTGCGCGCCCGACAGAGGCGGCGCGAACCGCTTCATGATATCGATATAGGTGTCGTCGAACGGCAGAAGATAAGGGCCGAACGCCGAACCCAGGATCAGGACGATAATCGTCACGGCTCCCGCCAGCGCGAGCCGGTGACGGCGGAAGCGCTGCCAGGCGGCTTGACCGGGCGCGAGTTGGACGCTTTGCAAGGCCGCGGTGTTCATCGCCTAACCCACCCGGATCCGCGGATCGACCACGGCATAGAGGATGTCGGCGAGCAGCGAGCCGATCAGCACCATCATTGCCGAAAACATCAGGATGCCCATCACGACCGGATAATCGCGGTAGCCGATGGAATCGAGGAACAGTCGCCCCATGCCGGGCCAGGTGAACACGGTCTCGGTGACCAGCGCGCCGCCGAGCAGCGTTGGAAACTGAAGGCCGGCAACCGTGATCATCGGCAGCAGCGCATTGCGCAATGCGTGCCGCGTCAGGATGCGCCACTCCGGCATCCCCTTGGCGCGCGCGGTGCGGATGTAATCCTGGTTGATGACTTCGAGCATCGAGGAGCGCATGAAGCGTCCCCAGATCGCGGTCTCGACCAGTGCCAGCACGATGGCCGGCGCGATCAGATGATGCAGCAGATCGAGGAATGAGCCGTCGCCGATGGTCTGCCGGTTGCCCGACGGCAACCAGCCGAGGTTCACCGAAAAGATGTAGATCGTGACCAGCCCGAACCAGAACGTCGGAATCGAGAGCGCGATCATGGCGCCGACGGTGGCCAGCGAATCGAACAGCGAATAGCGGCGCACGGCGCCGAGCACGCCGATCCAGCAGCCGAGCAGAACCGCGATCACGGTCGCGGTCGCCATCAGTTCGAGCGTGGCGCCGAGATGCGAGCCGATCACGGACAGCACCGGCTCGCTGTCCCGATAGGAGCGGCCCCAGTCGCCCTTGAGCATGCGGCCGAACCAGTCGAGATACTGGATCGGCAACGGCCGATCGAGGCCCAACTGCTTGGTGACGCGGTCGAGGTCCTCCTGCGTCATCTGCGCGGACGCTGCGAATTGCGACAGCGGGCCGCCCGGCGCCAGATGCAGGATCGCAAAGCCGAGCGCCGAGACGATCACCAGCAGCATGATCGCCTGCGCCAGGCGATTGGCGACGTAACGGGCCATCTCAGGCGGTCCCTCAGGTCGGACGCGTCAGGCGGTCCAGTACCATTCGCGGATGTTCCAGCAGTTCGACGATGAGTTGATGTTGGGCCGGAAGCCTTGCAGCCCTTCCTTGACGCCCTCGGCGATGGAGCCCTGGAACAGCGGCAGCATGGCGAGGTCGTTGCGGATCAGCTTTTGAAGGTCGCCGTAGATCGCCTTGCGCTGTGCAAGATCGAACTGCTTGGCGCCCTCGGCGAGCAGCCGGTCGGCCTCCGGGTTCTGGTATTGATAGGTGTTGAAGCCGCGGCCGCCCTTGGCGGGAATCGCGCCCGAGCCGAAGCGCGGCGTCACGTCGGGATCGCTGCCCAGCATGAAGTTCACCCCGACGATCACCGAGTTGAACTTCGACTGCTGCCAGTATTCGCCCCAGATCACCGCCGCCGGCATGTTGTTGACGCGCATCGCGGCACCGATCGCGCGCCAGTCCTGGATCAGCAGCTGCTGCGTCTGTTCGCGCACGGCATTGCCTGACGTGGTCGAATTGGTGAATTCGAGCTTGACGCCGCCCTTTTCGCGCACGCCGCCGGCGCCACGAACCCATCCGGCCGCATCGAGCAGCGTGTTGGCCTTCGCCGGATCATAAACGTGCTGCGGCAGGCCCTGCTGGAACGACCATGCCTGTTGCGGCACGAAGCTCTCGGTCTGCGTCGGCAGGCCGTAATTGAGCGCGTCGATGATCGCCTTCTTGTTGATCGCGAGATAAAGCGCCTCGCGCACCGTGCGGTCGGTGAAGGGGCCGAAATCCAGGTTCGGCGCGATGTGCTCCACCGAGGCGGTCGAGGAAACGAAGATCTTGCGGCCCGCGCAGCGTCTTCGCCTCCTGCACGAAGTTCGGCAGGATGCCCTGCATGCCGGTGTAGTCGACCTGGCCGGTGCGGAACTGGGTGTAGAGAACGGTCAGATCCGGAATGTATTTGAAGACCACGCGCTCCAGATAAGGTCCCTTGCCGTGGTAGCCGGTATGGGCATGCAACAGGATATGGTCGCCCGGCACCCGCTCGCCCCAGCGGAACGGTCCGGTGCCGACGGGCGCGTTGTGGAACGGCGAGCTGTTCGGATCCGACACCTTCTCCAGGATGTGCTTGGGCACGATGAAGGTCAGCGACAGGATCGACATGTAGGGCGAATAGGGCGCTTCCATGCGCCAATGAATCTCGTCGGGCGCGACGACCTTGATGTCCTTGACCAGGCTGTGGCCGACGCGGTTGCGCGCGCGGAAATCGGGATTGTTGATCAGCTCGAGCGAGAACTTGACGTCGTCGGCCGTAAACGCCGTGCCGTCGTGCCATTTCACGTCGCTGCGCAGCTTGATCTTCCAGGTCAGGCCGTCGGCCGACAGCCCGCCATTCTCGATGGTCGGGATTTCGCGGGCGAGGTCGGGAACGAAGTTGCCGTCCGGATCGATGAACCAGAGCGGCGAGAACACCTGCCACCAGACGCCCTGATCGACTTCGATGCCGGGCATCAAGGGATGAAAGACGGTCGGCTCCTGCGACAGCGCCGCGATCACCTGCCCGCGTCGGCTTGTCGGGCGGATTGCCCGGACGCTCGGTCTGGGCAAAGGCGGAAGTCTGAAACGCTCAGTCCCGCTGCGGCGCCTGCGCCGAGCAGCATGAACTGTCGGCGATTCGGAATGCCGAGATGTTCAGTCCGCCAACGCCGAACTCTGCCGTTTTCGTCGCCATGACGTCTCGTTTCCGCCGCGGCCGCGGTGTCCGCATGCCCAGCGAGACCGGCAAGGGGATATGATTGAGCTTTAGCGCTTCTAAATATTTGCACTGAAATTTCATCACAGCTAAATAAGCGAGTCAATCATATTGATGCTATGACGTGTCAGTTCAACAGGACTGATTTCCTTTGGTGCCGACGCAAAGCGGTTGGGCGACGAAATGATGGGAGAGCGACATGGGTGGCCGCGGCGGCGCGAGCGTTCCGAAGAACGCCCAGACGATCGAAAGCGATGATGCGGTCGATCAGCGGCGTCTCGGCGAGACCGTGCGGCTGCTGCGCCAGCGCGCGGGCTTCTCGATCCAGGACGTCGCCAACACGCACCGGCCTGTCCACCGGCATGATCAGCCAGCTCGAACGCGCGCTCGCGATGCCTTCGATACGCACGCTGCGTCTGCTGAGCATCGCGCTCGACGTGCCGATCTCCTATTTCTTCGAAGCCAGCGACGCCGGCGAGCCGCAGCGCTACATCGTGCGCAAGAACGATCGGCGGCTGCTGCGGCTCACCGCCAGCGGCGTCGTCAAGGAAGCGCTGACGCCGGAGGGCAAGGGCGAACTCGAACTCTACGAGCTCACGCTCAATCCCGGCGGCTCGTCGGGCACCGACTTCTTCCAGCACACCGGTGAAAAGGCCGGCTACATCCTGTCCGGCAGCCTGCGGCTGTGGCTCGACCACGAGGCCCATGTGCTCGAGGCCGGCGACAGTTTTCGTTTTCCGAGCATCGTGCCGCACATGTTCGACAACCCGACGCAGAAGGTGGCGCGCGTCATCTGGGTGACGACGCTGCGCCGGACCGAGCCTGAGGCCGGCTGATCCGGCGCATCCCCGTCGTTACCGCTCCCGCACGCGCACCCTGACGCCCATGGCATCCAGCAGCCGGAACATCTGGTCGTCGTTGATCTTGAGGCCGGCAAAGCCTGTCAGCGTCGTCAGGTTCAATCCGCTGACCTCGGCGCCGGCGAGATCCGCGCCCGCTAGTTTTGCCCCGTCGAGCACCGCCTGAAACAGGTCGCAATCCGTGAGGTCGGCATCCGTCAGGTCGGCGCCCGACAGGTCGGCTTCGCGAAGCCTTGTGCCTGCGAGGCAGCATCCCGGTAATCTGAACTCGGCAAGGTCGGCGAAATCCATCTTGCAGGCCAGGAAGCGGGCGCGCGTCTCGATCTGCTTGCGGCTGAGGACACGGCTGAAATCGACCTTGTTGAATTTGGCCCCTGTGAGATTGCAATCGCGCATCTCGATGCCAAAAAGCTCTGTCCGATCGAAGGCCGCCAGCGACAGGTCGCAACTGGCAAAGACGGCGCGTTGCAAATTGCTCAGGGCAAAGCTGCAGCCCTTGCGGTCTTCGCCGGTGAAAGCGCAGCCTTCGAATTCGGCGCCCGGAAGCTCGGCACTGGCGAAGCGGCATGAAATGAACCGGCAGTTTCCAAAGCGCGCGTCCGCGAATTGAGCGTCGATGAACTGAACCCGCTCGAACACGCAGTCAACGAACGAGATGCCCTCGCAATCGAGCTCCGGCCAGTGATCGTCGGATAGTTGCAGGGACCGGACAGATTTGCCTGCGCGGATGTCGCGGGCGAGCGCGTCGATGTTCATGCGATGTGGCTCACGTCAACAGAGGTTCACGTCATTCTAGTCGTGCCGGAGATTCGTGCCATCCGGCACGCTGCGATTGGGCGCGCAGTCGCCGATCATTTCACCATGTGAGATGAACTGTGCCATCACAGGAATGGCATTGCGCGCGGTGACCATTCTGCTTAATAGTCGAGCCGCCCGGCGTTCTCATCGGGGGCGTGCGCCGCACCGGTTGAAGGATTGTTTCGCAGTATGTCCATCCCAAACGGCTTTGGCCTCGCCGGCATCATCGGAATGCCAGTCGCCCATTCAAGATCGCCGGTCATCCATAATTACTGGCTGAACGCGCACGGCATCCGCGGCGCCTATGTGCCGCTTGCGGTCGCGCCCGAGCGGTTGAAGGACGCGCTGCCGGGGCTGGTGGCGCTGGGCTTTCGCGGCTGCAACGTCACCATGCCGCACAAGCAGACCGCGATGGCGCTGCTGCGACCGTGTCAACGACACCGCCAAACGCATCGGCGCCGTCAACACCATCGTCGTCGAAGCAAGATGGCACGCTGAGCGGCTTCAACAATGACGGCAACGGCTTCGTGCAAAGCCTGCGCGACGTCAAGCCGGACTGGCGCGCCGATGCCGGACCGATCCTGCTGCTCGGCGCCGGCGGATCCGCGCGGGCCGTGGTGGTGGCGCTGCTGGAGAACGGCGCGACAGCAGATCAAGATCGCCAACCGCACCGCCGAGAAGGCGCAGGCGATCGCCAAGGAATTCGGCTCTTCGGTCACCGCCATCGCCTGGGCCGACCGCAATGCCGCGATGGCCGAACGCCGCGCTGCTGATCAACTGCACCGACCGCGGCATGGTCGGCAAGCCCGCGCTCGATGTCGACCTGTCGCGGCTGGCGCCGGCCACGATGGTCGCCGACCTCATCTACACGCCGCTGGAAACGCCGTTCCTGGCACAAGCGCGCGAGCGCGGCTGCGTGACGGTGAACGGGCTCGGCCTGCTGCTCAATCAGGCGAGGCTGGCATTCAAGGCCTGGTTCGGCGTCCATGCCCGACGTCACGCCCGAGCTTATCAAGGCCGTTCAGGCCACGTTCTAAAGGCGTCGTCGAAGGAGTTTTGCGGCGATGACGATACCGGCAGGCCCCAAGATCGACTGCCACATCCACGCGATCGATCCGGTTCGCTTTCCCTATGCGGACGATACGCCCTATCGTCCGAGCGGGCAGGAGATCGCGCCCGCCGCGCAGCTCATCCGCGTGCTCGACGCCTTCGATGTCAGCCACGCGCTCGATCGTCGGCACCAATTCCGGCTACGGCACCGACAGCCGCATTCTGCTCGATACGCTCAAGCAGGGTAACGGCCGCTTCAAGGGCGTCGCGGTGGTCGAGAATGACGTCGGTATCGGCGAACTCGAACGGCTGAAGGCGGCCGGTGTCGTCGGCGTGGCCTTCAACGTGCCGTTTTACGGCACCGACTATTATCGCAACACCGCGCCGCTTCTGGAAAAACTGGTTGATCTCGGATTGTTTTTGCAGGTCCAGGTCGAGCAGGATCAACTGCTCGCGCTGCTGCCGCTGATCGAAAAATCGAACGTGCGGCTGGTGTTCGATCATTGCGGCCGGCCTTCGGTCGCGCAACGGCTTGCGGCAGAAGGCGTTCCAGGCGCTGCTCGCGATCGGCCGCGAGCGCGACGCCTGGATCAAATTGTCCGGCTATTACAAATTCTCGCAGCAGCCGCATCCATACGAAGACACCTGGCCGTTCATCATGGCGCTGGTCGACGCCTTCACGCTCGACCGCTGCGTCTGGGGCTCGGACTATCCGTTCCTGCGCGCGCGCCGAACGGCTCGATTACGGACCGCTGCTTGCGGTGCTGCCACGGCTGTTTCCGGATCAGGACGATCGGCATCGGCTGTTGTGGCGCACGCCCGCGCGGCTGCTCGGCTTTGCAGAACACCAATCGAAATAGACATAAAAAAACGAGAGGGAGAACATCATGAGACATTTTCAGTTATCTGGGTTGCGCCGCCATTGCCGCATCGTTGTGGACGAGCCCAGTCCACGCGCAGATCGACGGTCTATCATCCCCGACGTGGTCGAATTGTCCGGACCCGGCGCGGTCTCCGGCACCAATTGGCGCGATGGCGTCGCACTGGCGATCGACGAGATCAACAAGGCCGGCGGCATTTTGGGTCGCAAGATCGAGACCGAGCATCTCGACACCCAGAGCAATCCCGGCATTTCGCGCGCGCAGATCCAGAAGGTTCTGGACAGGGATCCCTATGTCGTGCTCGGGCCGATCTATTCCGGCTCGGTCAAGGTCAACATGGCGCTGACCCAGCAGGCCGAGGTCCCGCAGATCGTCGGCGCCGAGGCCGCCGACATCACCACGCAGGGCAATCCCTGGGTGTTCCGCACCGCCTTCGGCCAGCAGATTATCGATGCCGAAGATCGCCAATTATCTGCACGACAAGCTCAAGGTGAAATCGGTCGCGGTGGTCTGGGTCAACAATGATTTCGGCAAGGGCGGCCACGACAATTTCGTCAAGGAGATGAAGACGCGCAACATCGAGGTCGTGGCCGATATCTCGACCGAGCAGGGCCAGGTCGATTTCGGCTCCGACGTCATCAAGCTGAAGAGCGCCAAGGCGGACGCCGTCTTCGTCTATACCAACGAGGAGGAGAGCGCCCGCTTCCTGATCGAGGCGAAGCGGCAGGGCACTGACGACGCCGCTGTTCGGCGAGACCACGCTGCTGAGCCAGAAGGTGGTCGAGCTCGCCGGCCCCGCCGCCAACGGCGTGCGCGGCCATGTCGGCCTGAGCGCGGATGCGCCGGTGCCCGCGATCGAGGAGTTCACCAAGAAATTCAGCGAGCGCTACAAGTACCGGCCCGATCACAACGGCATCAAGGGCTACACCGCGGTCTATCTCGTCAAATACGTCACCGAGAAAATCGGCAAGTTCGACAGCAAGGCCTTTGGCGCGGCGATGAAGGGCCTGACGCTGACGCCCGACAAGGCGCCCGGCATGCTGATGGAAGCAAGCTGGGACCAGAACGGCGACATCGACCGCGCCAGCTTTCTCGCCGAGATCGTCGACGGCAAGCAGAAGATCGTCGAGACCCTGCCGAAGCTGAAGTGAAGGGCGGATTGAGCTGAGGGCGGATTGCATGCTCCCGGCATGGCGAGATGCCGCGCAACCGCTCGTCAGGCCACGGAAGCAGGGGCTTCCGCGATCACCATGGTAGATTGACCATGGTAGCGGATCCAGGGTTTGGTTTGTGACTCCGACAATCGCATCGTCACATACGAGCCCAGCGACTGGTTGGTGATACGGCTGGATGTATTGGTTGCGGCACCGCGCAAGCCATCGATCAGGGCCATGGCAAACGCGCTTCGTCCTTCGTTGGCCGAGGGTCCGCTACGATCAACGACGGCAATAGAGAAATATGTGAGTTTGGAGATCAAGGTAGGCGCGTGCCGCTCCACGCTAAACGACATGCTGGCCTCGATGGGCAGGCTTCTTCCATCGATAAACAGGATCACTTCGCTGAACAGGCCGTTCGCGCGTATGCGGTCGACCAAATCGTTTACAAGGATGAAGGAACCGGGATTGCCATCCGGCCCAGCGTCGCCCGCAACGAGGACGAGATCATCCTGCGTGCCGGATACATAGCCGGCGAAGTACAAATAGAGCCGGCGGAGCGCAGGGCCTTGCGCGTTCCTCTCGGTCGCCTGTTGGATCAAGTGCATTAATCTCTTCGTCGCATCCTCTGCCGAGGTCTTCTCGCCGGCGTAGAGCACCGCCTGCTGCACCGGGACCCGACCACCCAGGGGATCCGTGACCCAATTGTTGAATGCGACAGCTCCCGCTTCGGCGCCAGGCAAGGCTGCGGCTTGCGGATAGTACGGATAGTGCGACACGGCGAGGGTGAAGCTCCAGTCGTCGCGTCCGCGCGGCGCTGCGGTCTCCTTGATCGGCTCTGGCGCGCGGACCGAATTCCGGCGGTGGCCGATCGGCGTTGCCGGAATTGAGGGTTTCGGATTGTACGGCCTCTTCCATAGGCTGTTCGGAGCCGGTACCTCCGGGCGCAGCTTCGTCGGGCTTCGCACGTTCAGCCTGCACCGCCGGCCGCACCCGCTCGCTGATCGAAGCGATCCATCGACGCAGCGGTGCGAGCCATTGCAGTTCGGGCACCGGAATCGTAGCTGCGGTTTCTTGTGCAGATGTTGCGACGGCCTCGCGGCAGCGCGTGCCCACGAAGAACAGCGTCAGCGGCAGGAACGCTGCCAGGAGGGGCGGCTCGATCCCCAATGCCGTGATGTCGGATCCAAAAAAGAAGGCGATTGCCAGCACCAGCATGGTGCTGCACCCGAAGCTGGCGAGGATGCCGTACTGCAACTTGCTGGCGGTACCGATGCGAACTCCCAGGGTCCACGTCAATAACAGGAAAAGCGAGATAAAGGTGGCGCTTCCGTTGATCAGATTCAGTTCTACGGCTGCAAAGAATTGGAACTGGAGGATCCACGGGGCGGCAAGAAAAACCGGAAAGGTGACAGCTCCGATCAAAATTAGGAATAAAGCGAATTTGTCGCCTGACTTCAGGGGCTGTGCTGCTCTCCCGCTCTGGCTCGAGATGCGTTCGAAGTAGCGGCCTATGCCGTAGGCGATCAGGGCTACAACCGGCGTACTGACCGGAAGCGGCCGAATCATCCCGGAGGGCACCCCACTAACGCTATATGCAAATGAAACGAATCCAGCAGCCCCGATCGCCCCCATGACCAAAATGGATTCTGCGCGGGCCCGGCTGATTGCGAATAGGAACAGCGTCAGCACAAGCAACGTTTCGGACGACCATCCGAGCGGGACGCGGAAGCCAAAACTGGAGACACCTGACGTATCAGGATAGTTCCCACCGCCGCTGGCGCTGACCGGTGTCTTTCCCGATGCCGTGTCGCGCTTCAATGTATTCGAAGGAGCCGCGACATTCGACGTGCCCGAAGGGGTATCAGCCTTGCCCGAAATATCCCTGAGTTTGGCGAGAGTCGGATCCTTGAACAGTTCAGCCCGAAGGCCCTGCTGCTGGGGCGGAGCCGGTCCTGGACCAGTCCTGGTTAAGTCGGCTCCCCCGAACGACACCTGCTCTATGCCGGGAACAGTAACCTGAACGCACAGCAGGAGGATCAGCACGCCGACGCCCCACCACGGCAGCTGCGACGTGGTGCGAATCTGCGCAAACAACGCGGGGCGGGCGAACAGGGCGGCAATCAGAAGCGCGCTCGCCGCGGCATCGAGCGTGAGCGGTACAACCCATGACGGCAAGGCGTATTGCGATGGCGCGGGCAGGATGGCCTGCAGCGGCGCAAAATTGACCCACGTCAGCAGGTACGGCACGTAGTACCACAGCGCCGGCAGCGCCATCAGGAGTGCCGTGCGGTATCCGCGCAATCCGAAGCGCCATGCCAGCACGATCGCGAGCGGAATGACGAGGCTCGGCAGGTCGAGCGCGATTGTTCCGATCGAAGGTTGCAAGGCGGTCAGCAGCAGCAATGGTGCCAGTACCCAAAGCCACGGGTGCACTGGCCGCGGTCGCCATTCGGGGGGCTCGCTCGTCAGTGATGGCTCGTTGGTGATCAGGCGCTGGATGAGCGGCCATGTCATGGCAACTGCGGCAGCAAGCGGAAGTGCGTACAGCCATCCGGCATCGCTGGGTAGCAGGACGCCCGACCATGCCCGTGCGAAGTAGATACAGGCCGGCAGGCACAAGATGGTCGATGCGACGAACAGGGTGCGCGCCTGAGCCGCAATTCGTCGCAAGCCGGTGCCCACCAGCAGCGTCAGCAGCGTGAACGGCAATAGCCCGAGTGCGTGGGTAAAGGATGCATATCGGAGGGTCCCGACCAGAAGGAACAACGCTGCATAGATAACGCTTCCCGCAAACGCCGCCACGCCTGCCCAAAGCATCGCGGTGTCCTTGATCAATCCGTGCGGTCGGAGCGCCGCTGAAATACCAACAGCGGAACCGAGCAGCGTCAGGCCGCAAGTGAGGTGCCACGAGAGAAACGGATCAGCCTGCCGTACGCCTATGATTGACGCAACACTCGTCAGGAACATCCAGGCCAGCGCCACACCGGACAATTGCCCGAGTACCAGACCGATCGCTGCGTCGCGCGCGGCACCGCCGGGCACCGCGAGAGACGATTGCAGTTGCGCGTCCGACCACCAGATCAGCAGCGCCCTCGCGAGGCCGAGCACCGCAATTGCAATCAGCCACCCGCTCGCAAGTTGTGGCGATCCGCCTCCCGGATTGATCAGGTTGAGTAATAGCCCCGCCGAGAACAGCCAAAGCAGCGCCAGCATGGTGGCGTGATCGGACAAGCCTGTCCCGCGGCCGTTTTGCACGATCGTGCCCAGTTCGACGGTCGCCTGTTTGGCCGGCCGCAGCGGCCAAAAGCGCAACAGGACAAGCCCGACGGCGAGGATCAGCGGTGCGCTGAAGTCCAGCGCGGCATTGGGAAGTTGATAGGCGTGTCCGAAGTCGACGTTGAGCCAACCCGCCGTCACGATGACAAGGGTCGAGAAGATCGCTTCCACCGGTCGAGGCAATCGGTAGGATTGCAGAAACCTCTGGTAGAATTGCGGTATCAGGAATCGTGGGAATTCGGGATATTCCGGCTTGGAAAGCAGAATACGATGGAACTGATACACGGCTCCGGCCGTACCCCCAAAAATTGCCCACTGCATCAATGGACGAAATTCCAGCAGCGGGGGTACCGCTGTCTGCAGCTGTTGCATGAACCCATGCCACGCGCGCAAAAACCGCTCCAGCTCCGCGCCAATGTCGATCTTGCCGATGAACGCCGCAATTGCGCCGGCGACGCCCGCTCCGGCGATCACCAGTTCCGTTCGATCAGGCGCGCGCCACAGCGCTGCGAGTCCTCCCCAGCGCAGCGGCGCCGGGAGGTCATACTGGCCGCGCATGAAGCCGAGAAACAGGCCGTCGCCGAGCGCGCCCGCCTCCGCGGTACCCTCGGCGAGATGGATCGCCAATGTCGAACCGGCTTTCCCTGGCCTCGGCTTGTCGGCGAGCAAAACCATCCACGCCTCGCGCACGCTGCGCATCTCGGGCCGCGGCAAGGCGCCCATCAGGTCGTGCCGCAGCCAGTCGGGGATGATGCTCTCTTTCAGCCAGACCATGCGGCCGAGTGTCAGCAGGCGGAAGCGCTGCTCGCTTGCGCTGTCGCGCGGGTGAAGCTTGCGATCGAGGGTCGCCATCAGGTCGAGGCGCACTTCCGGAAACGCCGCGACGCCGACCAGCAGCAGGAACTCCTTGGTGCCGAGCTGCGCCTGAAGCGTGGCCACGAGTTTTTTTCGCACCTCGGCGGCGGGCGGGGTCTGCGACAGCCAGGTAAATCGTTCCGCCTGCCATTGCTCGAACTGCGCGTCCTTGCCCGGTGCATACGGGGTCGGCGTCAGATCGTCGGCCTGGATGCGCCGCGCGAGGCTCGTCAATCCACCGGGGTCGGCCGGCAGCACCAGCACGCCGGCTTGTGCGGCGGCCGCCTCCTTCGCGCTCCAGTTCTCCATGGCGTTCGGCGTCAAGAGAACCGGCGACGGAACGTCGTGGTCGTTTAACCAGCGCGCCGGCCCGTCGGTCCTCTGGTCGACGACGCTGGTCGCCTCCGCAAGCACCAGCGTGCGCGTTGGCCGGTCTGTCGCGAGCGCGCGCTCGAGCGGCATGTGCAGCCCGCGCGGACCGTCGCGCGCACCCTTGCGCCGCACCCATTCCGGCGAACGGCGAAATTCGTAGAAGGTGTGGCGCACGCCGGAACGGGTCAGCAGCAACGACAAGCGCGCACCGAATTCCGGCGTGGGATCGTGCGCGCCGCCGCGTTCCACCAGCAGCATCCAGGTGGCCGGGACGCGCCGGATCAGCTCAGTGGGCGAGAAGCGTCCGCCGGCTTCCGCGGTTGCGTGCACGGTGCCGGAGACGTCGAGTTTTCCGGTCGGCCTGAGCTGTGGCCGGTTGAGCATCCGCGCCGCGCGCAGCAGCAGCGGATTGTCCTTGTCCTGCTCCGGCGCGTCGAGCCGCACCTGCCTCGCCGTCCCTTCGCCGGTGACGCGGCCGTGACGTACGGCGAGGTTGATCCTGCGCCACAGCAGAATTGCGACGACCACCGTCAGCAAGGTCGCCGCCACTCCCGGATGGACCAACGTCGTCGCCTGGATGTTCTGCTCCGGCACGTCCAAGGGCACCTGGCTGCCGAAATTCGGAAGCACCTTGAAGTTTCGTAGCAGATAATAGATCGCCGCGCCGATGACGACGATCGCGACTGCGATGGCCGCGGACCATGCCAGGCTGTAGCGGCGCTTCTGCTCGGCGGGGGTGGTCGACGCGGTAGACGACGGGAACGGCAAGACGCGGCGGGTCTCGACGAAATGCGTACTCAGCACCCGTCGAAGCGGCTCGAACTGGTCGGAGCGCGAACACATGACGGGCGCGACCCAGCGCGCCAGTTCGTCGGGCGTGTTGGGCGCGCCGCCCCGCTCCTCAAGGAGTTGCAGGAGGCGCAGCACCTTGAGCTGTTCGCCAAGCCCCGTCGGCAGGCCCGCATCGCCTAAGTCGGCGAGCAGGCCTTGCGAGCGGGAGAGCCAGGCTTCGACTCCGATCATGGCGTCGTCACTTTTCGGCGGGTGCGTTGGGCTTCAGCGTTGCGTTCACCACGTCGGTGATGGCGGCAAGCGACTCGCGCGTTTTGGCCAACACGACCAGACTGGCGCGCAGCGCTTCCGGCAGGTCGGTCGCCAGCGTCTTGTCTCGGCCGAGCCCCTTGTTGTGGAGATAGGAGAACCAGGCGAGGAATTCGGCGGTGCCGGGTTTGCGCTCTCCGGTCGGCAATCCGTCCGCCATTTTCTGAAACAGGTCGACGGCGGTTGCGACGGTTTCAGGCGATTTCATTTCCGTGAAGCGCAGGGTCAGCATCTCGATCAAGCGCTGCCTGCTGGGGTCGGGGATGTCGTAGAAGGCAACCCGTCGCAGAAAGGGTTCCGGCAGGCTGCGTTCGGCATTGCTGGTGATGACCAGGATCGGCCGTATCGGCGCCTTGCTTTCCACATCGCGGGGCACCTGAATGCGGACGCCGAGTTCCTTGATTTCGAACGCCATGTCCTCGAGCTCGCGCAAGAGGTCGTTGGGCAGGTCGCGTGGCGCCTTGTCGAGTTCGTCGATCAGGACCAGCCTGACCGCGGGATCATTGCCGTCGGCAAACACCTCGGGCGCAAGATCCTTGAAGGTCTTGGGCACTTCGTTCCGGTGCCGGCCTCGGAACGCGTGTCCGTCGAGTAGTTCGACCGGTGCGTCGGCGCCGCCGGCGCGCAGGATGGCGCGGCCGAGCGGTTGAAAGCGCAAATAGGCCCGCAACGGCCGAACTGCCGCCTCGGCACCTTCCTCGTCATCGCGGCCGCTTGCCTGCGCGTCCTGAAATCGGCCGAGCTCATCGTAGAGATAAAGCAGGTCGCGCGACGATGCGTCGGACTTGACGATGACCTCCGATGGTTCGCCGAGATTGAGTTCGGCGGCGAGCGCATGCGCCAGCCGGGTCTTGCCGCTGCCGGGCGGTCCGGTCAGCAACAGCGGCAGACCGAGCAGGATGGCGACGTTGACGGCGCTCCTCAGCCCTTCGTCCGGCACATAGGTTTCGTTTCGCCGCAACAGGTCGTGGATCGACGGCGGAAATTTCGGCGAAGTTTCCCAGCGGCGTCCGGGAGACCCGGAGTAAAATTCGATGGTATCGCTCATGTCTTGCTCCGTGCGGTGCATTTGCCTCGTCGTCACGATACCTGCTGGTTGACGAAGTTGAGGATATGGTCCATGCGCGCGTCGATATCGTCGACGAAGCGGACGCCCAGGCCGCGCGCCAGCGCGCGCTCGACGTCCCCCCGTCCCGGGTTCTCCCTGGAAATGATCGGATCGAGCCAGCGATGAACATCGGGGCCGCGAATCCGGTTGAGCCGGCGCTCGTTATCCTCGGTGAGGGCTTCGTCGCGATAGAAGCGAGTGGTATCGACGGTGGACAGCGTCCCTGCGGTCAGCTCCGGATTGTTGTGGCCGACCAGCAGAATCGGCAGATGGGATAGCGACCGCGCGCCCTTCGCCGCGGCGCCGATGATCTGGCGCCAGAAGGTGACCATGTCCTCGACCAGCGGGCGGTCCTTGTCGTCATCGCACGGGCCGTCGATTTCGATATAGGTCACGCGCGCGCCGTTCCCGAGATGAAAGAGTTCGTCGGCGATATCCTTTGGTTCCGTGATGCTGCTGTCATCAACCAGGCAGAAGGCTAGTTGCTCGCGTAGGTCCCGCTTGCGCCGTTCAGGAGAGCGGGTGCGATCAGGCCAGCGGCTGGCGAGCCGAATTTTTCCTATCGCGTCCTTGAACACCGTTCGTTCGAGGCGCTGAAGCAGCATGCCGAGACGATCGGTCGGGCAGGCGTGTAGGTCGATCAGCGTGCTTTGCCACAGGCCGGCATTGTCGCGCCGATCTCTCCATTTTCCAGCGAGCTTGAGCGCCGTGTCGGCAAGCGTGTGCTGTTTGTCGCGATCGAGGTCGTACCGCGCGTCGTCCAGCTTCTTGAACAGTTTGAGGCCGCCGCCGTGAACGCCGGAGGCGTCGGTCGCGCTCCACGCCTTTTCGAGGCGCCAGCTCCAGTCGCTGGCGCGGGGCGGCCAAACGGTCGAGCCGATACATTCGACCAGCGCCTTTGCAAATCCGTTGCTGTAACCCTCCGCCAGTTCCTCGACCGGTGCCGGCGTCAGCTCCTTGGCCGAGAAGAAACGCGCTTGCGGGATCGGCTTCTCCGGCCGCGCGCGGATCAGCGTCAACACCGGCCTGACCTGGTCCTCTCCGGTCATCGCCCATTCCTGCGGCGTGCGGCAGGCGTTGATGCAGAAGATCTGGTCGGCGAACGCGGGCATGCCCTCGAGCTGAATTTGGAGCTTCTCGACGGGGAGACAGAAGAAGACGGTCTTGCCATCCACGAGATAGCTGTCCGGCGAGACGATCAGCGTTTCCTTGTGCTCCAGCGCGGCAACACCGTGGCCGCTGCAAAAGAAGAAGAATTGGTCACCGGCAAAATCCCCTCTGCCAAGCTGCTCGCCGAGAAAATCCTCCAGCGCGGTTCTGTGCATGCGCTCCGGAACAACTCCGGCGACTTCGGCCGGCATGCCCGCGGCTGGACTGAGCAGCAGCTTGATTTTCTTAGGGTCGACGCCCCGCTGCACCAGCGCTTCCGTCACAGCGATTGCGTCGCGGACGGTGCGGTCGCCGCGAACACTCCACGCCGCCGGCAACTTCGGATATGCGGAGACACCGATGACGAGTGCGACGAGATCGGTCATTGCTCAACCCGCAAGGAAGGTCTTGACCCGCTCCCACGTTAGCGGCTGGCGCCAATAACCGGAATGGGAGGCCGGGAACGGCAACCCGCTCTGGATTTCAACGTCGTCGCGGGAACGGCCACCGGAAAATACGCCCTTGGTGACAAAGCTGAGGAAATCGCGCGAATCCCAGAAATTCAGCCAGTCCGGAAAATCTTCAGGCAGCGCCTGCCCGAACGGCAGTGTCCGTAGCGCATCGATCTCATAGAAGAAACCGGACTGCGAGCCGGCGGTGATGAACTTCGTCACCCGCTTTCGCGTGTCGGGGTTCTCGCACATCGCCTCGACCGCCGCGATGCCGCCGAGGCTGTGTGCCAGCAGTGCGACTGGACCGGGCGGCGCCTTGGCGACCTTCTCGTGAATGCGCGCACGGATACGCTCGCCATGCGCCTGGTAGTAGATCACGTCACCGGCGATCGGCGTTACGCCCTGTGGGAGCGTCTTGCGTTGCCCGACGCCCCACCAGGTCGCAAGCCGTGAACCGGCGCCGACGAACGCGGACGCTGCGTAATCCCGAATTGCGTCTGCACGCTCCCCAAGCTGCTTCTCGCGTAGGATCGCCTCGATATCGGCGGCGAGGTCATCGAGTTGGGCGAGGGCTGGCGGAGGTGGAATACCCTCATCGAGCGCAATCTGCAGGGTGGTCGCAACGATCGAACGCGCGATGGCCCGCGCGGCCTGGGGTGGCGGATGGCGTCTTTGACCTCTTGGGAGCCCTGCACATATTTGACGGCTTTCGCAAAGGCGGCCTCGAGTTCGAGCGCCCTGAGCTTGTCGGCGAGTTCTGGTGTTGGCACGAGCCGGTCGAGTTTGGCCTTGAGCACGGCCGACGCCGAGGGCTGCCCAGGCGCCACGCCTGGCTGCGGAGGAAGCTCGGGGAGCATCGCGGCAAGGGCACGCAGTTCGAAGCCGGGATCTTCGAGCAACAATTCCCACAGCCGCGCTGGATCCGTCGGTCGTGCCGCCACGCCCAGCTGTCCCTTGACCGGTGGAAAGGATTTGCCCTCGGCATGTAGCCTGGCGCCGAGGTCATCGCCCCATGCGCACTCGACGAGAGTCCAGTCGATCTGCTTGAGTACGAGCTCAAAGCGGATGGCGCGACAAGTCGCCTTGTAAGGGTGCTCACCGCCTGCGGCAGGGGCCTGCGCGCGAACGCCGATCCCGTGAACAAAGACAAGGCTGGCCAATGCTACGCCTCCCAACCATGCAAGCGACACGCTGGGATAGTAAGTAAGCTTGGTCTCGCGGTCAAAGGGTATCAGGTGGCGGTTGTAGACCGGTAATCCGGCGGTATCCCGGAAAAGCCGACGTGACGCGCGCCAGGCATTGCACTTCCCGCCAGGTTCGATAATTGGCATTTGAAATGACCGAACCTATAGTCGTTCGATCAGCAGCGATCGAGCACACTCATCCCATGCGCGTTTCAATCATCACCGGCGGCGGATCCGGTATCGGCGCCGCGGTCGCGCGGCGGCTGGCGGCAGACGGTCAATGCCTGATGCTGCACGGACAGGGCGCCGACGCGGCCGGGCTCGAACGATTGAAGACGGTCGCAACGGAATGTCAGCATGCCGGCGCCAAAGTCGAGTGGCGTAACGGCGACCTCGCCAGGGAAGGCACGGCCTCCGAACTCGTCAGCGCCGCGCGTGCCGCGTTCGGTCCGGTCGATGCGATCGTGCATGCCGCGGGCTTTGCCGATAAGCGCAAATTCGCTCAATTGCCGCCGATCCGGGCTGGAGCGGGCTTTTGCGGTGATGGCGGCCGCGTTCCACGAAATGGCGGCCGCGGCGTTGCCGGATCTGGCGCGCGGCGCGCAAGGACGCGTCGTCGCCGTCAGCAGTTTTGCCGCGCATCGCTTTACGCCCGATCTGACCTATCCGGGCTCGGGCGCCGCCAAGGCCGCGCTCGAAGTGCTGGTGCGCTGTCTTGCGATCGAGCTTGCGCCATCAGGCGCCACCGCCAATGTCGTCGCCCCCGGTTTTACGCGCAAGGATGCCGGCCTGTTGGGCGCGCTGGACCCGAAGGCCTGGCAATCGGTTGCCGCGGCCAATCCGATGACGCGTTTGGCCGAACCCGATGAGGTCGCCGCCGTGGTCGCCTTTCTGTTGTCGCCGGAGGCTTCCCATGTCACCGGCACGGTGTTGCCGGTCGATGGCGGGCTGACCCTGATGTGAAATCTCTCTTGGCTGGAAAAATCGATGTCAGATAAAAAGACGGATGTCGTGGTGCTCGGCGCCGGCATCGTCGGCGTGTCCGCCGCCTTTGCCGCGCGGCAGCGGGGATTGTCGGTCGTGCTGGTCGACCGGCGCGAGCCCGGCAGCGAGACCTCCTACGGCAATGCCGGCATTCTCAGTAGTGGCTCGATCTCGCCGCTCAACAATCCCTCGCTGTGGAGCGCGCTGCCGAAATATCTGACCAACCGGCACGCGGCGCTGCGCTGGAACGTCGGCTGGGCCATGCGCAACCCGGATTGGGTGATCCGGTTTCTCGCCAATGCGACGGAATCGCGTCTCAGGCCGCGCGCGACGGCCCTGCACGGCCTGATCGGCGCATCGCTGAAACTGCATCGGGAATGGATCGTGAAAGCGGGCGCTGCGGCGCGCATCCGCGAGACCGGCTGGCTGAAGGCATGGCGCAGCGACGCAGTTGCGGCGGCGAAAGCGGAGCAGGCCTTGCTGACCGAATACGGCATCGAGAGCCAACTGCTCGACCGCCAGGACATTTCCGCGCTCGAACCGACGATCGTGCCGGTCTACAAGGTTGGCCTGCTGCACACGCAGACCGCCTCGGTCGATTCGCCGGGCAATGTGGTCAAGGCCTATGCAAAAATGCTCGCCGGCGCCGGCGGCGAGATCCGTCAATCCGAGATCAGGGCGATCACGCCAGACGGCGAAGGCTGGCGCGTGCAGCTCGCCGATGGCGCGATTGCGGCGCGCCATGTCGTGGTCGCGCTTGGGCCGTGGTCGGCGGATATCCTGCGACCGCTCGGCTATCGCGTGCCGCTGGCGTTCGAACGCGGCTATCACCGCGAATACACGCCGAATCCGGCACGTACCTTGCAGCGTCCGATCCATGATTCCGATGGTGCTTTCCTGATGACGCCGATGGAGAACGGCATCCGCGTCACCTCGGGCGTCGAACTGACCGACCGCGATGCGCCGTCGTCGTTTGCGCAGATCGACGAGGTCGAGCCGATGGCGCGTGGTGTCGTCGAATTCGGCGCCGCCGTCGGCGATACCTGGCGCGGGTCGCGGCCGACGCTGCCCGACAGCCTGCCGATGATCGGGCCGGCGCCGCGGCATCAAGGTCTCTGGCTTGCGTTCGGCAACCAGCATATCGGCTTCACCACCGGACCTGCGACCGGTGCCGCGATCGCCGCCATGATCAGCGGCACGCCTCCATCTTTCGATACGACAGCGTTTGCACCGAGCCGCTACCTCTGATGTGATGATCGCAAACAGGAGCTTTCCTGTAGCGGCGGAGCCAGCATGAATTACGTTTGGGATTTTGCGATCCTCGGCAAATACAGCCATCTGTTCTGGCTCGGGATTGGCTGGACCATGGCCTACACGATCGGCACCATCGTGCTCGGGACCCTGATCGGCCTCGTCGTCGGTATCCTCCGGCTGCGGCGGTTGCCGGTGATCGACTGGCTCCTGGTCGCCTATATCGAGCTGTTTCGCTGCACGCCGCTATTGGTCCAGATCATCTGGTTCTATTACGCGCTGCCGGTCGTGCTCGGGGTCAACATCCCCGCCCATGTCGCGGCCATCAGCGTGCTGTCGCTCTATGGCGGCGCGTTCTACGCCGAGATCGTCCGCGGCAGCATCGAGAGCATTCATGTCGGACAATGGGACGCGGCGCGGGCGCTGGGCTTGAGCCCCTGGCGCGTGCTGCGGCTAGTGATCCTGCCGCAGGCGCTTAAACCGATGCTGGCGCCTTACGTCAATCAATCGGTGACGCAGCTGAAAAACACTTCGCTGGTGTCGGTCATTGCCGTGCCTGATCTGGTCTACAACGCCACCCTGATCAATGCCGACACCTACCGGCCGCTGGAGGTCTATACGATCGTGGCGCTGATCTATTTTGCGATCCTGTTCCCGGCCACGCTGGTCGCGCGAAGGTTCGAGCGCGGCCTCTCCTACGACAAGGCGTGAGGGAGGACTAGGCCTCAACAACACACAGACCTCATCCTGAGGAGCGGCGTCTTCGCCGCGTCTCGAAGGATGGCCGCGAGTCCGTGTGTTGCCGCCATCCTTCGAGACGCTTGCTTCGCAAGCTCCTCAGGATGAGGTCTGAACTCGTCGCGTCGCAGACCTCAAATATTCAACTCGACCGGCACGTCTTCCTGTTTGACGCCGCTCATCGTCATGCCCTTGACGAACCATTCGCGCATCTGGCCGATGCCGCGGTTGTATTCGACCCACGCCGCCAGGAAATCGCGCCAGCGCTTGTCGGGCTCGCGCCGCACCGCCATGCTGCTGGGTATGGCGACGGACGGGGTTTGCAGGATCTTGTAGGTGCCGAGATTCGGGTTCTTGGCAATCGCGGTCAGCCCAAGGATCAGCGCGTTGACCACGACGTCGACGCGGCCGGATGCCATTTCCAGCATCACCTCGTCGCGCGATTTCAGCGACTTGATGTTCGCATTCGGCGCAAACCGCCGCGCCACGGTTTCATTGGCGGAGCCGGCATCGACCGCGATGTTGATCGAGGGCTTGGAAATGTCGGCCCAGGTTTTCGCTTCCAGGCCCTTTTTGAGCATGGCGCCAAACGGATGATGGAATACGGCGCCGCAAAAATCCACCACCAGCGCCCGCTGCGGGGTCGGGTTGAGCGCAAAGCCGAGGTCGATCTTGTTGGCCTGCAGATCGAGGATCGAATTGCCGTAGGTCGATTCGGTGTATTCGAGCTTGACGTCGAGCAGTTTGGCGATGTCGTCGGCCATCTCGATGCACATGCCGGACCAGGTGCCGGTGGCGAGGTCCTTGTTGAAATAGGGCAGTTCGCCCGGCAGCACCGCGATCCGCAGCACCTTGGTGGCGCGGATTTGATCGAGCGTGTTGTCCGCGGCCTGCGCCGACGCCGGACTGGAGACGGCGGCAGCGAGCGCCGCACCGCTGCCGAGCGCCAGCGCGTAACGCAACGCGTCGCGGCGATCTTCGGAAATCTTGTTGTCGTCGGCAATCTTGCGGTCGTTGAATTCGGTCACGGAAGCCTCCTGCACCATTTCGGCCAAGCCTAGCGTCCGCATCCACGCGCAGCAATAGCAGCGGTGCAACCTCGCGCGCGACGGCTCAGAGCCGCGAATTCAGGAAGTCGAGCAACGCCCGGACGCGCGGCAAGGATTGGCGCCCGGGCAGGATCAGCGCCGTCATCGGCTGCGGATCGTCATCGTGGCAGTCCGACAGCAAGGATACCAATTGTCCGTTCGCCAAAGCTTGAGCGCCGAGAAAATCGCCGAGCCGGACGATTCCCGTTCCTGCCAGCGCGAGATCGAGCAATACTTCGGCGCTATCGGAGGTGATGTTGCCCTTCGGTGTCATCATGATCCGGCTGGCGCCGTCGAACATCGGCCATTGCGCCAGGCGCGAGAAGCCCGAGAGCAGCAGGCAATTGTGCTGCAGTAGATCGGTGGGCTTACGAGGTTTGCCGTGGCGTTCCAGATAGAAAGCGGACTTGCCGCAATAATCCGCCTGACCTCGCCGATTTTCACGGCAATCAGCTCGCTGTCCACGAGCGGCCCCACGCGGATCGTCACGTCGATCTGATCCGCGATCGGGTCGATGCGGCGATCGCTGACCGAGAGATCGATTGTGATGTCGGGATGCGCTTCCGAAAATTCAGGCAACAGCTTTGCCAGCCGGTGCCGGGCGAATGCGGTCCCCGTATTCAGGCGGAGATGTCCGCGCGGACGTCCGTGGGCGGAGGCGACCGCAGCTTCGGCGGCTTCGACGGCGCTCAATATGTTTCTCGCATGGGCTAGAAACGTCTCGCCCTCCTGCGTCAGTACAAGTCTGCGTGTCGTTCGATGGAGCAGTTTTGCGCCGAGGCGGCTTTCCAGCCGCGTGACAATGCGGGAGACGCCCGAGGCCGTCAGTCCGGCCTCGGCACCGACAGCGGCAAAGGTCCCGAGATCGACCGTCCGCGCAAAGAAGGCGATGTCAGACGTTGGATGCATCTATTCCATACAAATTGGTATGAATGAATATAAGATATCGATATTTATCGGACTTATTGGCCATAATACAAGCCCCTCGCATCTCCCATACCCCCGCGAAGGATCTGACCTCATGCCGCTCGCCCGTATCTCCGTCCCGTCATCCCTCCCGGCGCAGCGAATTTCCGCCCTGGCCGACGCCGTCCACGCTGGGCTGGTCGCGACCTGCAACGTCCCCGACAAGGACCGTTTTCAGCTGATATCGGTGTTTCCAACCGGGATGATGATCATCGATCCAACCTTTCCGGACGTCAGGCGAACCGCCGACGCATCGATTGTCGAGATCCTGTTCCTTGAGGGACGGACGGTCGAACAAAAGCGCCGGCTGTTCCGGATGATTGCCGATCTTGCGGTCGATGCCGGATTTCAAGGTGACGACATCACCGTTGTCCTCACCGAAAATTCCGTGATCGACTGGTCGCTCGGCCATGGGCTGGCATTCGAGAAGCATCACGCGCCGATGGCCGGCTGACAGGCGCCGGTATGGCGTGCTGTTCATGACATTGCTATGCGTCAGGCGAACAATTCGACCTCATCCAGACAGAGCTCGCATGACCGCATCACCATCACCGCCTTCACAAGTCCGCACCGCGCTGCTGCTGCGCGAGGAAATCGCGCTGCTCGATGTCAGGCATGAGGCGGCCTTCGCCACCGGCCATCCGCTGTTTGCCGCCAACATGGCGGCCGGCCGCATCGCGCTCGAGGCCGAGACTGCGGCTGCCGCGCAAGGATGTGCCGATCGTGCTCTACGACGACGGCGAAGGCCTGGTGCCGCGGCGCGCGAGCGCCTTGCAGGCGCTCGGCTACAGCAACGTCCGCGCGCTCGCAGGCGGGCTGCAGGCCTGGACGCGACGCCGGCTACGAGCTGTTCCAGGACGTCAATTCCTACGCCAAGGCCTTTGGCGAGCTGGTGGAGTCATCGCCGCCACACGCCGTCGCTGCCGGCCGACGACGTCGCCGCGCTGATCGCCGCCGGCGCCGATATCGCGATTCTCGACGTCCGCCGCTTCGACGAATACGCCACCATGAACATCCCGGGCTCGATCAGCGTGCCCGGCGCCGAACTGGTGCTGCGCGCCGCGCAAGCCGCGCCCGATCCCGACACCACCATCGTCGTCAACTGCGCCGGCCGCACCCGCTCGATCATCGGCACGCAGTCGCTGATCAATGCCGGCGTGCCCAACAAGGTGGTGGCGCTGCGCAACGGCACCATCGGCTGGACACTGGCCAAGCACACGCTCGAACACGGCGCCGGCCGGCGCGGCGCGATCGGCGCCGTTCGAGGACGCCGAAGGCCAACGCCCGCGACGTCGCCTATCGCGCCGGCGTCCGCCGGATCGGCATGGAGGATTTGCGCGCGCTGCGGCGCAGGCCAACCGCACGCTCTATCGCTTCGACGTCCGCGACGCCGAGGAATACGCCGCCGGCCACCTCAAGGGTTTTCGCCATTACGCCGGCGGCCAGCTGGTGCAGGAGATCGACATGGCCGCACCCGTGCGCGGCGCGCGCATCGTGCTGACCGACGACACGGCGTCCGCGCCGACATGACGGCGTCCTGGCTCGCGCAGATGGGTTGGGAAGTCTACGTGCTCGACGGCGGCTATGACGGCGCGCTGGAAGTCGGCGCCGCCGCGTCGTGCTGCCAAAACCCGATCCCGCGCATCGCTACCGGCGGCCCTATGAGGGCACCGACGTGTCGACGCGCAACGATGCAGGCCTATCTCGATTGGGAATACGGCCTGGTCGAGCAGCTCCGCCGCGACGGCAGCCACGGCTTCTTCGTGATTTGATGTCGAACCCGGCGGCACGGTTCTTTCCGGCGTGATAGTCTCGCGTTGCTGGGCGCCTCCAAATAAGTCGAAGGGCAATGCGAGACAAAAAGGACATCGTGGAAAACTGGCTGCCGCGATACACCGGCACGCCGCTTTCCGAATTCGGAGATTATGTTCTCCTGACCAATTTCGACAATTACGTCGAATGGTTCGCGACCGGCAACGGCGTCCTGGTGAACGGCATCGACCGGCCGATGCCCAACGCGACGGCCGATGGGCATCACGCTGATCAATTTCGGCATGGGAAGCCCGAATGCCGCCACCGTGATGGATCTGCTCAGCGCCATCATGCCGAAGGCCGTGCTTGTTTCTCGGCAAATGCGGCGGCTTGAAGCGCAAGAACCACCTCGGCGATTTGATTCTGCCGATCGCGGCGATCCGGGGCGAGGGCACTTCGAACGATTATTTGCCGCCGGAGGTGCCCGCGCTGCCGGCGTTCGAGTTGCAACGCGCGGTGTCGACCATGATCCGCGATCTCGGTCACGATTACTGGACCGGCACCGTCTACACCACCAATCGCCGGGTCTGGGAACACGACGATCGCTTCAAGGAAAAATTGCGCCGGACCCGAAGCATGGCGATCGACATGGAGACGGCGACGATTTTTGCGGCCGGATTCGCCAACCACATTTCGACCGGCGCGCTGCTGCTGGTGTCCGATCAACCGATGATCCCCGAGGGCGTGAAGACCGAAGCGTCGGATCGGATCGGTGACCGAGAACTACGTCGAGAGGCATATCAAGATCGGAATAGAAGCCCTGAAGCTGGTGCGTCGCCGCGGCCGCAGCGTCAAGCATTTGCGCTTCGAGGACGATTTCGACCGCGGGGTGAGACGTAATTGAACCCGATCAGGATGCGCGCCGGCTCAGCGCTTCACATCGGTGCCGAGAAATGCGTGCAACTCTTCCAGGAAACGCGCCAATGCCGGTTCGCCTTCCAGCATGATGTGGTTTCGGCTTTCAAGCGGGACGAAGCGCGCGCCCGGAATTCCCGCAGCCATCCGGCGGCCGCCTTCAAAGGGCACTCTGGCGTCATGACGCGCATGCATGACCAGGGTCGGCACCTTGACCTGTGACAGCAGCGAACTGATGTCCACTTCGCCGTTGGCCAGGAGATTGCGTGAGGCGTCGGTCGGTGAGCTCGAGATTCGTTGCAGTTCGTTGAACCAGTCGGCTTGTTCCTTGTTGGCGTCCGGAATGAATTGCGACGTGAACATCTGCCTGAAGGCCGGATTCTCCTGACCCCATCCGAGGCGCATCAGGGTGAGCATGGCGTCACCGGAGGATTTGTCCGCTTCGGTCCTGGCGCGCTTCTTCCAGCCGACGGCATAACCGCCGAGCAGTACCAGATGCGATACCCGCTCCGGATGCCGGACGGCGTAAGCGATCGAAACCGCGCAGCCCTGCGATATGCCGAGCAGCGCGAATCGATCGATGCCCGCGGCATCGACCACCGCTTCGAGCTCGTCGACGAACCTTTCGAAGGTCACGTCCGGGATGTCGCGATCCGACAGCCCGTTGCCTCTTGCGTCATATCGGTAGAAGGCGTGATCGTGCGACAATTGCTGGTAGAGATGCCGCCAGATCGGACTTTCAAAATCGAACTCGATATGGGTCATCCAGTGACCGGTCTTGACCAGCGGGGGACCCTGTCCGATCCGCGCATAGGCAAGCTGCACGCCGTCTCCGGTCTGGCAGAAATGGATTTCCTGTTCGTAGCCGGCGGTTTTCGCCGCGGCGTTTTGCGCGGATGAGGGGACGGCCGCTTCCGGAATGGCCTCGATGTCCCTGGCGGTCAACCCGAACACGCCCACCGCGCGCGCGATGTTCTTCACCGCCTGCTCGCCGAGATCGGCGAAGGCCATCGAAAGCTTGTCCCTGATCTGGTCGTTCGCCGCCCTTGAGATGCAGACCCCGCCGGGCTCGCAAAGCGCTTCCAGGCGCGCCGCGATATTGACGCCGTCGCCAAAGATATCGCCGCCGCGATCGATGATGATGTCGCCGACATTGATTCCGATTCGAAATACGATTTGCTTTTCCGCTGGGATACCGGCGTTACGCCTGACCATGCTGCGCTGAATATTGACCGCACAGCCAACCGCATCCACGACGCTGGCGAATTCCACCAGCATCCCGTCACCAGTCGTCTTGACGATGCGGCCGTGGTGCTCGGCGATGCCGGAATCGATCAGTTCGCGCCGGTGCGACCTCAGCGAGGTGAGAGTTCCATCTCGTCGGCGCCCATCAGGCGGCTGTATCCAACCACGTCCGCAGCCAAAATTGCCGCCAACCGGCGCTGCATCGCTGTTCCCAACGTCATCTGCAAAAAGGGCAGTTTGCTCCTGAACCTCGGTCGCGACAAGCCTGAAGGGGGTTGCTACGGCCGCGCGCTCAGCGCCACGCCAGCAGGATCAGCGACGAGGATGACGAGGCTCGCCGACAATACCTTCCAGAACATCAGCGGATTGCGATCATAGAGCGCTCGCCGCTTCGACGGCCGCGGGCTTGGCCCACATCGCGCCGTTTTCCAGTTCGTGGGCGAATTCGATGACGTCGCCGAAGCGTTGCGTGGGATCGACGGGGAGCGCCTTGCCGATGACCGCATCGAGCCAGGCCGGCAGATCGGGACGATAGCGCGACAGCGAAACCGGCTTGCCGAAGCGCGGCCGCGAAAACGGTTCGATCTCGCCATAGGGATAGGCGGCGGTGAACATGCGATAGACCGTCACGCCGAGCGCATAGAGATCGGAAAATTCGTCGCCGGCGCGCCCGCCGAACAGTTCGGGCGCCATGTAGCTCGGCGTGCCCGGAATGTCCTGCGCCGGAAAATCCTCGAGCAGCGGCACCCGGGCGACGCCGAGATCGACCAGCCGCAATCCGCCGCCCGCCAGCAGGATGACGTTGTCGGGCTTGATGTCGCGATGAATGATGCCGGCGCGATGCAGGGTCGCCACCGCACGCGCCAGCTTGGTGGCGATCCCGATGCCCTTCGCTGAGCGAGAGTTGCGGCGAGCGGTTCAGGCGCTGCTCCAGCGTTTCGCCTTCGTAGAGCGGCATCACCGAATAGAGCCGCGTCTGGCGTCCGGCCGGAACCTCGATGATTTCGCCGATCCACAGGCTTCGCACCCGCGCCGCGACCCATGCTTCGCGCACGAAGGCGAGGCGATATGAGCCTTCGCTGGCGACGCGCGGATGCGGAAA
Source organism: uncultured Alphaproteobacteria bacterium (assembly GCA_963802535.1). Classification (GTDB taxonomy): domain Bacteria; phylum Pseudomonadota; class Alphaproteobacteria; order Rhizobiales; family Xanthobacteraceae; genus Bradyrhizobium. Next base: position 1,080,927 of record CAWDJI010000011.1, read on the forward strand.
TTTCAGCACCAGCTTGCGGCTCTGCCGCTTGTCGATGGCGACGAACAGCCGGCTGTAGCGTCCGTCGGACAGCATCTCGTCGAGCACGAAATCGTCGATGGTCTCGCCGGACGACGGCAGCTCCAGGATCGGAAGGGTCTCGATCGCATGGGTGAGTTCGTTGCGGTCGGCCGGCGGCAGGTCGACGACGTCGAGCACCAGCGCGGTCATGTTGTCGCTGCTGCCGGCGGCCAGCGCCGCGTCCACCAGCGTGCGCGCGGTTTCCTCCGGCGAGGCGCGCGCATCGAGCAGCACCTGCAGGCGGTCGTCGTCGAGCACGCCGTGAACGCCGTCGCTGCAGATCAGCAGCCGGTCGTGTTGCCGCAGGCCGACCGCGGTATAGTCGACGCGCGCGAAATCCTCGAAGCCGATGGCGCGGTTGAGCAGATGCGCGAGGTCGCCGCGTCCGGCGACGTGATCCTTGGTCAGCCGTTCCAGGCGGCCCTCGCTCAAACGGTAGGCGCGGGTGTCGCCGATGTGAATGACATGGCAGGTGCGCCGCGACAGGATCATCGACGAGAACGCGCAGCTCATGCCGCTCAGCTGGGAGTCGACGCGGCCCTGCGCGTAGATCCAGCTGTTGGCGGCCTCCAGCGCCCGCGAGGCGATGCGCCGGACGCCGAGCGTTTCGGGCAGGGAATAATAGGCGTCGAGAAAACAACGGACGGTCAGTTCGGCGGCTTCGCGTCCGCCCTTGTGACCGCCGACGCCGTCGGCCACGGCGGCGACGATGTCGCGGTTGAATGCGCCGGTCTGACCGAGGCAGGCCGCGACGTAGTCTTCGTTGGCGGCGCGCTTGCCGGTCTCGCTGACGAAACCGACGCGAACCTGAAGATTTCTCTGCGAGCCGATCGTCACGTCAGAGACCTGCCGAGCCCAAAGAAGCGCGCGTCGTCAGACGCGCGCTCCCGAGACCGCGCCCCATGTCGTGCGCCACCGGACCTTGACCATGGCAAGTCCGATAAAGCCAAGCAATGCCAGCGCCCCGAAAAACAGGAAGCCGGCGCCGAAGCCGCCGGTCGCGGCCTTGGCGGTGCCGAGCGCCTGCGCCAGGAAGAAGCCGCCGACGCCGCCGGCGCAGCCGACCAGGCCGGTCATCAGGCCGATGTCCTGACGGAAGCGGAGCGGGATCAGCTGAAACACCGCGCCGTTGCCCATGCCGAGCGCCAGCACGCCGATCGAGAACAGCAGCACCGAGATCCACGCGATGCGCGGCATCTGCAGCAGCGACCAGCCCGCCGCGGTCGGCGCCGCCGGTCCTTCCGGCATGAAGGCGATGACGAGATAGGCGGCGACGACGACCGCGAACAGCACCGACAGCGAGCGGATGCCGCCGATGCGGTCGGCGATCAGGCCGCCGACCGGGCGGAAGCCGGAGCCAAAGGCGACGATCAGCGAGACCAGCAGGCCCGCCGCCACGCCGGACACATGGTACTGCACGGTGAAATACAGCGGCAGCGCGTTGGCGAGTCCGACGAAGCCGCCGAAGGTGATGAAGTAGAAGAACATGAACCAGCGGCTGTCGGGATCGCGCAGCAGCGTGCCATAGGCCTTCAGCGAGACCGGCTTGCGTTCGCCCGGCGCGTCCTTGGCCGCGAAGGCGTAAAATGCGAACACCAGCACCATCGGAATCAGCAGGAAGCCGAATACGGCCTGCCAGCCGAAATGCTCGGCGATCGTCGGTGCGAGCATCGTGTCGATGACGACGCCCATATTGCCGGCGCCGGCGATGCCCATCACCACGCCCTGATATTGCGGCGGATACCAGCGGCTCGCCTGCGGCAGCGCGACGGCAAAGGACGCGCCGCCGATGCCGAGCGCGAGACCGAAGATCTCGATCGCGAGCTTGCTGTCGAGCCCGAACCGCCACACCCAGGCCGTCGCCGCGGTGACGATGAGCTGCGCGATGATGCCGGTTCGCTTGGCGCCGATGATATCGGCGAGGATGCCCATCGGCACGCGCAGCAGCGCGCCGGCCAGCACCGGTATCGCCACCAGCGTGAACTTCTCGCTGACCGCGAGATTCATGTCGTGCGCGATGTAGACGATCAACGGGCCGAGCGCGACCCAGGCCATGAAACTGATGTCGAAATACAGGAACGCGGCCAGCAGCGTCGGCCAATGGCCTGCTTTCTTGAATTCAGCAAACTTCATTGCGATAGCCTCGCGATCATGCAGCCGATACCGACGCGCGGGTGCGGCAGGTCTCGGCGCAAACAGATGGAATATGGGTGAAAGCGAGAGTCGTTCTCGTCATTGAGACGGTCTCGATTGCCAGAAAAGGCAGCAATAACCGTGCCATCGGATCGTCGCGCGCACGTTCGCCAGTAATCGCAAGGCGTTGACGCGGTTCCGCCGCCGCTGGAGAAAATCCGTTGTGCTGCCGCGTGACAGCAAATGCACGCCACTCAAACGCGCAGGCTGGTGCTTTTTTGTGCGGTGCCCTCGTCAGGGCAGATTTGTGCCAGTCGGCAAACCAATTGATATCGCTCATGGAATCGCCGCCGCCGAGTTGGCATGCGTCTTGTATTAGGTGAAATATCGATCGTCATTGATGATGGTCAGCCGCCCGCAGCTGGGCTCCCCAAAAACTCCCAACCTCTATCCGATCGATCGACGACGCCTGTCGCGTCGCCGCGCGGTGTCGTCGGAATTTGAAAGGCAGATCATGCTCGAGAAGATTAACAAGCAAAAGCTGGTGGTGATCGGCAACGGCATGGCCGGCATCCGCACAGTGGAGACGCTGCTCGAGCGCGCGCCTGATCTCTACGACATCACGGTGTTCGGCTCCGAGCCCTACGGCAATTACAATCGCATCCTGCTGTCGCCGGTGCTCTCCGGCGAGAAGTCCGTCGACGACATCATGCTCAACACCGAGCAATGGTACGACGACAACGGCATCACGCTGCGCAAGGGCGAGACGATCGTCGATGATCGACCGCGCGCACCTGCGAGGTCGTCACCGCCGAGGGCGCGCGCGTTCCCTACGACCGGCTGCTGATCGCGACCGGCTCCAACCCGATCATGCTGCCGCTGCCGGGCAAGGATCTGCCCGGCGTGATCGGCTTTCGCGACATCCAGGACGTCGAACAGCATGGTCGAGGCCTCGACCAGCCAGCAGCAACGCCGTCGTGATCGGCGGCGGTCTGCTCGGCCTCGAAGCCGCCAACGGCCTGATGAAGCGCGGCATGAACGTGACCGTCGTGCATCTGCTCGACTGCCTGATGGAGCGCCAGCTCGATCCGGTCGCCAGCGGCATGCTGCGCAAGTCGCTGGAAGAGCGCGGCATGGTGTTCAAGATGCCGGCGCAGACGCAGGCGATCCTGGGCGAGGACCGCGTCACCGCCGTGCGCTTCGCCGACGGCGACGGAGCTGCCGGCCGATCTCGTCGTGATGGCCGTCGGCATCCGCCCGAATATCGAACTCGCGCAGAAGGCCGGCATCCATTGCGAGCGCGGCATCGTCGTCTCCGACACCATGCAGACCTATGACGGCCGCATCTACGCGGTCGGCGAATGCGTGCAGCACCGCCGCCAGACCTACGGTCTGGTCGCGCCGCTGTTCGATCAGGCCAAGGTCTGCGCCAATCAGCTCGCCATGAAGGGCTTTGCCAGCTACTCGGGCTCGGTGGTCTCGACCAAGCTGAAGGTGACCGGCATCGACCTGTTCTCGGCCGGCGATTTCGCGCCCGGCGCCGACAAGGAAGAAGTCGTGATGCAGGACGCCGCGCGCGGCGTCTACAAGCGGATCGTGCTGCGCGACAAGAAGATCGTCGGCGCCGTGCTCTACGGCGATACGGTCGACGGCCCCTGGTATTTCCAGCATCTGCGCGACGGCACCGACATCTCGCAGATGCGCGAGCGGCTGGTGTTCGGCGCCGCCAATCTCGGCGACGGCGGTCACGCCGGCCAGAATTCGGTCGCCGCCATGAGCGACGAGGCCGAGATCTGCGGCTGCAACGGCGTCTGCAAGGGCACCATCGTCAAGGCGATCGCCGAAAAGAAGCTGTTCACGCATCGACGACGTGCGCGCCCACACCAAGGCATCGTCGTCGTGCGGTTCGTGCACCGGCCTCGTCGAGCAGGTGCTCGCGTTCACGCTCGGCGGCGACTATTCGGCCGCGCCGAAGGTCAAGCCGATGTGCAAGTGCACCGACCACAGCCATGACGACGCGCGCCGCGTCATCGTCGAGCAGCAGTTGAAGACGATTCCCGACGTCATGAAGTTCATGGACTGGAAGACCGCCGAACGGCTGCCACTCCTGCCGGCCGGCGCTGAACTATTATCTGCTCGCGACCTGGCCCGGCGAATATCGCGACGACCAGCAGTCGCGCTACATCAACGAGCGCGTCCACGCCAACATCCAGAAGGACGGCACCTATTCGGTGGTGCCGCGGATGTGGGGCGGCGTCACCACGCCGAACGAATTGCGGGCGATCGCCGACGTCGCCGACAAGTTCAAGATTCCGACCGTCAAGGTCACCGGCGGCCAGCGCATCGATCTGCTCGGCGTCAAGAAGGAGGATCTGCCCGCGGTCTGGGCCGACCTCAACGACGCCGGCATGGTGTCCGGCCATGCCTATGCCAAGGGCTTGCGCACGGTGAAGACCTGCGTCGGTTCGGAATGGTGCCGCTTCGGCACCCAGGATTCGACCGGCCTCGGCATCAAGATCGAGACGATTCATGTGGGGCTCATGGACGCCGGCCAAGGTCAAGCTGGCGGTGTCGGGTTGTCCGCGCAACTGCGCGGAAGCGACCTGCAAGGATGTCGGCGTGGTCTGCGTCGATTCCGGCTACGAGATCCATTTCGCCGGCGCCGCCGGCCTGCACATCAAGGGCACCGAGTTCCTCGGCCAAGGTGGCGACCGAGGAGGAGACGCTGGAAGTGATCGCCGCCCTGACGCAGCTCTATCGCGAGCAGGGCTGGTATCTGGAGCGCATGTACAAATGGTGCGACCGCGTCGGCCTCGATGCCATCCGCAAGCAGGTCGTCGACGATGTCGCCAACCGCAAGGCGCTGTACGATCGCTTTGCCTATTCGCAGCAGTTCTCGCAAAGCGATCCCTGGGCGGAACGCGCCCAGCACGGCGTCGATCGCAACGAGTTCGCGCCGATGGCGGAGCTCGAACTCGCATGACCGGAAATCGCATGACCAACTGGATTGAAATCGGCGCCCTGGACGACATTCCCGCGCCTCGGCGCGCGCGTGGTGCGCACGGCGTCGGGCAACATCGCGGTGTTCCGGACCGAGGACGACGAGGTGTTCGCGCTCGACGACCGCTGCCCGCACAAGGGCGGCCCGCTGTCGCAGGGCATCGTCCACAACAAGCGCGTCACCTGTCCGCTGCACAATTTCGTCATCGAACTCGCGAGCGGCGAGGCGGTGGCGCCGGACGAGGGCTGCGCGCACTCGCATCCGACCAAGGTGGAGAACGGCACCGTGTTTCTGTCGGTTCGTCAGGCCGCGGCCGCTTCCGCCGAGTGAGGGTAACCGCGCGTGGCAGTCAAGACCACCTGTCCCTATTGCGGCGTCGGCTGCGGCGTCGTGGCCGAGCAGGGACGCGGCGGGCGCGGTCACCGTCCGCGGCGATCCGCTTGCATCCCGCCAATTTCGGCAAGCTCTGCGCGAAGGGATCGGCGCTGGCCGAAACCATCGGTCTCGAAGGACGCCTGCTCGAGCCGATGGTCGACGGACAGGCGGCAAGCTGGGATGCCGCGCTGGCGCATGTCGCCGACGGATTCAGCAAGACGATCCGCGAGCACGGGCCGGATTCGGTGGCCTTCTACGTTTCGGGCCAGCTGCTCACCGAGGATTATTACGTCGTCAACAAGCTCGCGAAGGGCTTTGTCGGCACCGCCAATATCGACACCAATTCGCGGCTGTGCATGGCCTCCAGCGTGGTCGGCCACAAGCGCGCCTTCGGCAGCGACACGGTTCCCGGTTGCTATGAAGATCTGGAACAGGCCGATCTGCTGGTGCTGGTCGGCTCCAACGCCGCCTGGTGCCATCCGATCCTGCATCAGCGCATGCTGGCGGCAAGAGCGCAAAATCCCGACTTGCCGCATCGTCGTCATCGACCCGCGCCGGACCGCGACCTGCGAGGGCGCGGATCTGCATCTGCCGCTGCGCTCCGGCAGCGATGCCGTGCTGTTCAACGGATTGCTGGCGCATCTGCGCGAAGACCAACGCGGTCGACGGCGCCTTCGTCGGCGAATTCACCACCGGCGCGGAGGCAGCGCTTGCGCAGGTCGCCGGCCAGACCATCACGCACACCGCCGACCGTCTGCGGGCTGACCGGTGGCGCGGTCGAACGCTTCTTCGACTGGTTCACCAAAACCGAGCGCGTCGTCACGCTGTATTCGCAAGGCATCAACCAGTCGACCAGCGGCGTCGACAAGGTCAATGCGATCATCAACTGCCATCTGTTCACCGGGCGCATCGGACGACCCGGCATGGGGCCGTTCTCGCTCACCGGCCAGCCCAATGCGATGGGCGGCCGCGAAGTCGGCGGCCTCGCCAATCAGCTCGCCGCCCATATGGAGATCGAGAACCCGCAGCATCGCGACCTCGTGCAGCGCTTCTGGCGTTCGCCTGTGATCGCGGACAAGACCGGACTCAAGGCGGTCGAGATGTTCGAGGCGATGGCAGATCGGCCGCATCAAGGCGGTCTGGATCATGTCGACCAATCCGCTGGTCAGCCTGCCGGATGTGGATCGCGCGCGCGCCGCACTCGATACCTGCGACCTCGTCGTGGTCTCCGACTGCATGCGGCATACCGATACGACGCGCCACGCCCACGTGCTGCTGCCGGCGACGGCGTGGGGCGAAAAGGACGGCACGGTCACCAATTCCGAGCGCCGGATTTCACGGCAACGGCCGTTCCTGCCGGCGCCCGGCGCCGCGCGCCCAGACTGGCGGATCGTCTGCGACGTCGCCCGCCGCATGGGATTTTCCGGCTTCGACTATACCAACGTCGCCGAGATCTTTCGCGAGCACGCCAGTCTCTCCGGCTTCGAGAATCATGGCGCGCGCGACTTCGATCTCTCGGCGCTGAGCACGCTCGATGACCGCGCTTACGAATCGCTGGCCCCGGTGCAGTGGCCGGTGACGCCGGATTATCCGGCCGGCACGCCGCGGCTGTTCGAGAGCGGTGGTTTCTTCACCCCCGACCGCAAGGCGCGCTTCATTCCGGTGGTGCCGCGCGCGCCCAAAAATGCGACCAGCCGCGACTATCCGCTGGTGCTCAATACCGGCCGCATTCGCGACCAGTGGCACACCATGACGCGGACCGGGAAATCGCCGCGGCTGATGACGCACATGTTCGAGCCGTGCGCGGAATTCCACCCGGACGATGCCCGCAAAATCGGCGTCGAGGATGGCGCGCTGGCGCGGTTGTCGAGCGCCTGGGGCACGATGGTGGCGCGCGTCACCGTCACGCCTGAGCAGCGGCGCGGCTGCGTGTTCGTGCCGATGCACTGGAATGGCGAGTTTGCCGGCGACGGCCTGATCAACGCGCTGGTCAATCCCGCCACCGATCCGATCTCCGGCCAGCCGGAATCCAAGCACACGCCGGTCAAGGCCGAGCCATATTTGCCGAAATGGCATGCCTTCATCCTCAGCCGCCACGAGATCGAACGGCCGGAAAAGGGTTACTGGGTATCGGGACGGGCAGGCACGTGCTGGCGCATGGAGCTGGCGATCGAGGCGCGCCCTGCGAGCTGGCGCGACTGGGCCCGCGCGCAACTCCGTGCCGAAGAGCCTGACATCGAATGGATCGCCTATCGCGATCCCAGCATCGGCCGCTATCGCTATGCGAGCATGCGCGACGGCCGCCTCGAAGGCTGTGTCTTCATCGCGAATGACCACCGGCTGGTGTCGCGTTCATGGCTGACCAGTCTTTTCGCGGAAGACAAACTCTCCGCCAAGGCGCGGATGTCGCTGCTGACGGGGCAGCCGCTGGAAGCCGGCGAGGACATTGGGCCGATCGTCTGCTCGTGTTTCGGCATCGGGCAACATCAGATCGCAGCCGAAATCCGCAAAGGCGCCGGCAATGTCGAGGCCATCGGCCGGCGGCTGAAAGCCGGCACCAATTGCGGCGCCTGCAAGCCGGAGATCGGCAAACTGCTCAATGGCGCGGCAGTAGCGAAACCGCAGCCAGCGTGAGCCTGCGCGCGGATTGACGCAGTCCGGCTTTGGCCGCGACACTTGAACCCCCGCGCGGAACCGTGCACCTTTCAAGCACCTTGAAACTGGAATGGCCTTTGCTTGGAAGGCCGCCAGACACGCCACACGCTTGATCGTTGATTGACCGGTTCATGTCGGGAGATATCGAATGTTTCGCACCGTGCGCTGGAAAAATACTGCCATAGCTTCCTATCTCACGCTGCTTGGGCTCGTCGTCGGCCTGGCCGCGCCACCGGCGCTTGCTGCGGGCAAAACCATCACCGCGGTCATGCATTCCGACCTGCGCATCATCGATCCCGGTTTCACCACCGCCTACATCACCCGTGACCATGGCTACATGGTGTTCGACACGCTGCTGGCGACCGATTCCAGTTTCAAGATCCAGCCGCAGATGGCCGATTGGAAGGTCAGCGATGACAAGCTCACCTACACCTTCACGCTGCGCGACGGATTGAAATGGCATGACGGCGCGCCGGTCACCGCGGAAGATTGCGTGGCGTCGCTGCAGCGCTGGGCCAAGCCGGATGCCATGGGCCAGAAGCTGATGGAATTCACCGCCAGTCTCGAAGCCACTGATGCCAGAACCATCACGCTGAAACTGAAAGAACCCTACGGCCTGGTGCTGGAGTCGATCGGCAAGCCGTCGTCCTACACGCCGTTCATGATGCCGAAGCGGATGGCGGAGACGCCGCACACCCAGCAGATCAAGGAACAGATCGGCTCCGGGCCGTTCAAGTTCGTGACGGCCGAATTCCAGCCAGGCGTGAAGGCGGTCTACGAAAAGAACAAGGATTATGTGCCGCGCAAGGAAGCGCCGAGCTGGACCGCCGGTGGCAAGATCGTAAAGGTCGATCGCGTCGAATGGATCACCATGCCGGACGCGCAGACCGCAGTGAACGCGCTACAGTCAGGCGATATCGATTTCCTGGAAATCACGCCGTTCGATCTGGTGCCCGTGCTCACCGCCAACAAGGATCTGAAGGTCGACGTGCTGAGCAAGCTCGGCTTCCAGACCGTCGGCCGGATGAATTTCCTCTATCCGCCGTTCGACAACGTCAAGGTCAGGCGCGCGGCGTTTCTGGCGATGAACCAGAAGAACGTGCTGGATGCCCTGGTCGGCGATCCCAAGCAATACAAGATTTGCGGCGCGATGTTCATCTGCGACACGCCGCTGGCGAGCGACACCGGCTCGGAAACGCTGGTGAAGGGCAACGGCATGGCGGAGGCAAAGAAACTGCTCGCCGAATCCGGCTATGACGGTACGCCGATCGTGGTGCTGGCGCCCGGCGATGTCGTAACCCTGAAAGCGCAGCCGATCATCGCGGCGCAATTGCTGCGCGATGCCGGTTTCAAGGTGGATGTGCAGGCCGCGGACTGGCAAACGGTGGTGTCCCGCCGCGCCAGCCAGAAGCCGCCGAAGGAGGGCGGCTGGAACATGTTCTTCACCAATTTTACCGCCGCCGATGCGGTCAATCCCATGGGCCTGACGGCCATCAGCGGCAAGGGCCGAAATGGCGGCTGGTTCGGCTGGCCGGAAGACAGCAAGATTGAAGCCTTGCGCGATGCCTTTGCGCGCGCGTCCTCTCCCGAGGCGCAGAAGAAGATCGCGGTCGACATCCAGAAGCACGTCTATGATGAGGTGCTCTACATTCCGCTCGGCCAGTATTTGACGACCGCCGCATGGCGCAAATCGCTCTCCGGCGTCCTCGACGGTCCGGCCACGCCGGTGTTCTGGAACGTCGACAAGTCGGAGTGAGGCGCGGACGTAACGTCAGCGGATGTTGGCGATGATGGCCTTCTTTGTTTCCGACGCCGATTGGATGATCTTCGACATCAGCTCGAACATCCTGTTGTAGCGACCGAGGTCGCGGGCGCCGCCGACCACGCCATCAAGCTCGGCGTCGCCAAGACAGGCGCATTGATTCCGGTTTTCGTTTTTCAATTCGACGGTCAACCAATTCTCCCTGGCATTCGACGTTGCGGTGAGCGCTGGTAGCATGTCCCGCCAATGGCCCGGGTGACTTGGGTCATACAACCGGCCCGTGTGGGCCGGCGCCCATCGGGACGCAATGTCGCAGGCCTGGCAGGCGCGCCTTTTGATCGACATCATTTCGACGAGGCAATGCCATCTTGCATTGCACGCTTGAATAGAAACGGCGCTCGCAACCGGACGCGGAACAGATTAGCTTGCGCGTGCCATTGGCCGGATCAACCGGCCGGCAGTTATCTTGGGAGGATACGATGACACGCGAAGTGGAACGCGATCCGCAATCAATGTTGTCGCGACGCACACTGGTCCAGGGCCTGGCAGTTGCCGCCGGCGCCACGATGGCCGGGACCGGCGCCGCGCTGGCTCAGCCCGCGCCCGCCCCGATGGCGCCGCCGTCGGTGATAACAACCCCGCCGCGCGATTTCAGCCCGCGCGGCGCGCCGACCACCTATTTCTGGGACCCCGACATCATCGCGGTCGATCCGTCCTTCAACGACCTCGCCCAGCCCAATACCGCGATCACGCGTCTCCACACCGGTGTGCTGTGGGCGGAGGGTCCGGCCTGGAGCGCGCAGGGCCAATACCTCTTGTGGAGCGACATTCCCAACAACCGGCAGATGCGTTGGTTGCAGGATGACGGCCGCGTCAGTGTGTTCCGCACGCCGTCCAACAATTCCAACGGCAACTCGTTCGACTTCCAGGGCCGCCAGCTCTCCTGCGAGCATCTCTCTCGCCGCGTGGTGCGCTACGAGAATGACGGCAGTTCGACCGTGCTCGCCGACAATTTCGGCGGCAAGAAACTCAACTCGCCGAACGACGTCGTCGCCCATCCCGACGGCAGCTACTGGTTCACCGACCCGCCCTATGGCGGCCAGCTCTATGAGGGCGAGCCGGACGTTTCGGGCGGCGCCACCAATCCTGCCGGCAAGCTCAATCCGAAGATCGGCCAACCGGCCGGCTTCGTGCCGGGCAAGCGTGAGTTGCCGACCAACTGCTACCGGATCGATCCTTCCGGCCGCGTCGACCTCGTGGTGACCGAAGACCAGGTGCCGGATCCCAACGGGCTTTGTTTCTCGCCCGATTACAAGAAGCTGTACGTTGCCTCCACCGGCAAGGGGCCGGGCGATACCGGCCCGGGCGGCAAGGGCGACATGTTCGTGTTCGACGTCGGCACCGACAACAAGCTCTCCAACGGCAAGCGGTTCTCCGACTTCATGGTAGATGGGGTCAAATGCGGACCGGACGGCATGCGCTGCGACGTCCAGGGCAATGTCTGGTGCGCGAGCAATGCCGGCCGCGCCGTGGGCTATAGCGGCGTCACCGTGTGGTCGCCGGAAGGCAAGCTGCTCGGCCGCATCCGCCTGCCCGAAGTCTGCGGCAACGTCACTTTCGGTGGCCCGAAGCGCAACCGCCTGTTCATGGCCGCGAGCCAGTCGCTCTACGCCGTGTACACGGCAACGCAAGGCGCCGGGCCGGGCTGAGACGTTAGCTATTGAGGGATATAACGAGAGAGCGCCGGCGCAATCCGCCGGCGCTTTTTATTTGGAACGCATAAGGCTTGAATCGCGCGCGGTGGTACGATGCGGAGTTCCGCGGGTTCCAGAGTTGCACGGTTCCATACCGTAGACTTCCGGAATCGGAATTTGCACCTTGATGTGCTTAAAAGCATCTGCCGGGGCACGGCGATTTCATCACCGATCAATTTTCTTCCGGCGGCCGCAGCGCGAATTTGCTGCGGCCTTTTGATTTAGGCGGCCCCGGATGCGCCTGCATGATTGCTTTCTTACAGGCAGTGTCCATACGACCGGCGGATCACAGAGGCCGGGCTCGACAGGTGCCTCGGTTTCGGCCGTGAGACAGCCGAAGACCTGGCCGTCGTCGCCGGAACTTCAGCCCTTGCTTCGAGCGCCTGCGCGCTCGGCTGGGCGGTCGTTTCCGGCAGCGGTTCGTTGGAGGCCAGACTCAGATTGGCGTAGCAGGCCGATGACGACATGGTCGCGATCACGGCGATCAGGATGAGCTTGCGCATTTGAAATCTCCACTGAACTTGTGTGTCCGGACAATGACTGACGGCCGAAGCCCGCGCTGTTCCCTGGGTGACAGGCCCGGCCGCCGCCGCGACGGCAGCGGTTCAGTCGCCGCCGCCCGCCGCCGCGGTCAATCCCGCCAATTGCGCGTGGGCTGCCAGAACCACTGGCGCATCTCGTAATCGACGGTGCCGGCATCGAGGCCGACATCGCGGAGCATCCGCGCATCGAGGCTTCCGAGTTCGCGGCGCACGACGCGGCGGTGGTGCCACTCGAGCAGCGTCGCGATAAAGCGGAAAATCAGGTTCGCGCGCGGCGCCGCCTGCGGGAGAGAGGGAGCCGCGGCCGCCGGCGTGGCCGGGGTCCGCGGGGTGGCGCGCTGCGCCGGTACCCGGTCGCGAAGCTGGGGCGTGGTGATCGGACTGCGCTCTGACACCAAAGTCGACATGATCGTCTCCTGTTTTCTCCGCGATTCGACGAGATAAATATTGCTGTATTTTCAATATGTTATTTCGAATTTGCCGACCCATGACGGCGTCGGCGATCGCTGATCCCGAATATGCGCCGCCCTACCTGACACCACGTGTCAGGTATTTCTGCTAGGCTCTTCACATGCGCGCGAGCCGGCTGTTATCGATCCTGTTGTTGTTGCAAGCCCGCGGCCGGATGACGGCCGAGGCGCTGGCGGCTGAGTTCGAGGTCTCGGTTCGCACCATCTATCGCGACGTCGATCAGCTCAGCGCCGCTGATGTGCCGATCTATGCGGATCGCGGCCCGAGCGGCGGATTTCAGCTGCTCGACGGCTACCGCACCAAGCTCACCGGGCTTTCGCCGGCCGAGGCCGAGACGCTGTCGCTCGCCGGCCTGCCGGGCCCCGCGGCACAACTCGGGCTCGCCGACGTGCTCACGGCGGCGCAATTGAAACTAAGCGCGGCATTGCCCGAGCGGGCGCGCGCCAATGCCGGCCGCGTCGCCGCGCGCTTTCATCTCGATCCCGTCGGCTGGTTCCGCAGTGCCGATGACGCCAAACTGCTGCCGGCCATTGCGAATGCGGTGTGGAACGAAAAATGCCTCGACGTGCGCTACCGGCGCGCCGAGGGCGCGGTCGCGCGCCGGCTGCAACCGCTCGGCCTCGTGCTCAAGGCGGGCATCTGGTATCTCGTCGCCCAGGTCGGCGATCAGCCGCGCACCTATCGCATCTCCAATTTCATCGACCTTGCCGTGACCGAAGAGTCGTTCGAGCGGCGCAAGGATTTTGATCTCACGCGCTTCTGGGTCTCTTCATCGCGCGCGTTCGAAACCAGCGTCTACCATTCCAACGCCACGCTGCGCGTGACCGCGCGCGGTCTTGCCAGGCTCGATGTGCTGGGGTCGCTGGTCGCGCAGGCGGCCGCCGAGACGGCAACGCCTGCCGATGCCGGCGGCTGGACCAGCGTCACGATCCCGATCGAATCGATCGAGCGTGCCGCGTCCGGCCTGATCGGCCTCGGCGCGGATGTCGAGGTGGTCGAACCCGCCGAATTGCGCGAGCGGCTGGTTGCGACGGTGCAGGCGCTGGTCCGCCTCTACGCGCCCGCGCCGCCGACGGAGCGAAGGCACGCGGTAGCGCCTTACACGCGATGAGCCGCCGGTACGGGATCGTTGATTTCAGGAAAAGCCTCGTCGAGCGGCTTCATCGACTTGAGCAAGGCGACCAGCCCGCGCTTGCGCACCGGCTCAATCACCAGGCGATCGCCGTCACGACGCATGATTGCCTTGTCCCCCGGCAGTTCAAATTCTACGGGAATTCGGACCGCCTGGTTGCGGCCATTGCGGAAGAGTTTGACGTGGCGCTGATCGGGCATCGGTGAATCTCAGCCATATGACAAAGATAGTTAGCGAGTAAACGCGGGAGGACCAAGGAATAGTCGCGAATGAATTGCTCTCATTCAATCACTTCATCCGCGCGGGCCAGGAGCGTGGGCGGGATGGAGAGGGAGAGTGCCCGGGCGGTCCTGAGATTGATCTTGAGTTCGAATCGTGTGGGCTGCTCGACCGGTAATTCGGCGGGGTCGGCGCCTTTCAAAATCTTGTCGACATAGACGGCGGTCTGGGCGACCAGGGCGCCCGCATTCGCGCCATAGCTGATCAGACCACCTGCGTCCACAAAGCTGCTGATTTGATAGATGACCGGCACCTTGGCCGTCGCTGCCAGAGCCACGATCCGCAACCGAACCGCATCGGTCAGAACGATGACGGCATCCGCCTTCTGACCCGCGATGGTGGCAAAGGCATCGTCAAGGTCGGCGACCGTCCGCGCGATCACGGGCAACAGCTCGATGCCGGTCGTGACGGCGATGGTGTCGATGGCGCGATACATCAGCGGATGAACCGGATTGTCCGACATCAGCACGGCGACGCGCCGGGCTGCAGGAAGCATTTCGCGGAGCAGTTCGATTGTCTTCGGCATGTAGTCGACGGTCATGTTCGCCGTGCCCGTGATTCTGCCGCCGGGCCGTGCGAGGCTCTTGACGAAACCCGAGCCGATGGGATCGCCGATGTTTCCCATCACGATGGGAATAGTGGTTGTGGCAGCATGCGCAGCGCGAACCGCAGGGGTCGTCACGGCGACAATCACATCCGGGTTCGCCGCCACCATGTCCTGAGCAAGCTGTGGAAGGCGGCTGAAGTCGTTTTCGGCAAAGCGCCAGTCCAGCGTCAGGTTCTGGCCTTCAGCGTATCCCTTTTCGCGCAGCACGCGTTTCCATCCGTCGAAGACAGACATTGCAGAGCTGTCGCTGCTGCCCGGAAAGAGATAGCCAATCCGCCACTTTCTGCCCGCTGGCTGCGCGATGGCAGTCGGCGAAAATGCCGCCGCCAAGCCGGCACCCAGCAGCGCGATGAATTCGCGACGGCTCATGTCTTGCCCCGCTCCCTTTGGGAAGCACAGGATAGCGGGTTTCGGCGCCATCTTGGAAGGGCGAGGGGATTCCAACCCTCACTCCTCCCCGCCGACAAACCGCGCCAGCGTCTCGTTCGAGTAATTCTCCCCGATCGACATCGCGCAGATGCGGGAGATCTGGACGTAGGGCAGGCCGGTTTCCTGCGCCCATTCGTTGAACTGCGCCTGCACTTTGGCAAGGTCGCGCTTCGAGGTGACGGTCTCTGATATGTCGAGACCGGCGTCGCGGAGGCACGCCACCATGTCTCGCGAGATGACAAAGCCGTCCCAGCCGAGAAAGCGCAGCATCATCTGCCCGGTGTTGCCGCCGAGCCGGCTGCCGCGCTTGGACAACAGGTCAAGCAGACCGGTCTGGTCGGAGGACGGCCACTTTGCCAGGAATTTGCCGAAGCTGCCGTGCTCCTTGGCGATCTCTCGGACGAAGCCGGCATTGGCGCGCACCGACATGATCTTGGCGCCATTGCGCACGATGCGCGTGTCCTTCATCAAGGCGTCCCAGAATTCGTCCGGCTGCAGCGTCAGCGGGCCGGGCTTGAAGCCGAGAAACGCCTTTTCGAATCCGCTCCATTTGTTGTCGATCACGCTCCAGGCAAAGCCTGCGGAAAACACCCGCTTGCTCATCTCGGCCAGGATGCGGTCGTCGCCGAGCTTGGCGAGCGCCTTCGGGTCGGGCTTTGGCGGCAGCAATTTGGCAAACGCCTTTGGCCCGCCCTTGCGCTTCTCGGCGCGCGCGCGAATGGTCTTGAACGGGATGGTCATGCGGGAAATCCTTGCGGCATATGTGCCAAGCGATAGCACATTCGGCTCCTTCTCGTCGTCCCGGCGAACGCCGGGACCCATACGCCGCGGCGGGCACTGTTGGAAAAGAAAGATAACGACCGGCGCGTAAAACAATTTCCGCTGGTGGTTATGGGTCCCGGCGTTCGCCGGGACGACGATGGAATTTTTTGCCGGCGGGCAGATTGATTTTGATCTACGAAATTCATGTCTTGCGCGCACTCTTTTGTGCACATTGCCCATGAGACCTCGGGTGCGGGGGCAAGGATTTCTAGCAAACCTCGGGCGCATTGCGTCGCGAGAATGCGGACACACATTCGGTGTCGTCCTCGCGAAAGCGGGGACCCAGTATCCCGGAGACCCCAGTGGTAGAACCGAAAAGCCGCGGCGTACTGGATTCCCGCATGCGCGGGAAATGACAGTAGAGCGTGGCGCCACACCATCCACGACCGCTCGCAATGACGGGGGCCCACCCCGCAACGCCCTCCAAATGCTTCCTTTTCGGCATTTCCCATCCCCCGAAAACGCTCTATGGTGCCGCGCGCTCTGCACTCGGCGAGTGGTAATAATTCATTAACATCAAAGGCTTGGCGGGAGCTTTGGCCTTTGGAGGGCGGTTTGACGCGGTATATTTCGACGCGGGGGGAAGCCCCTACCCTGGGTTTTTGCGACGTGATGCTGACCGGGCTTGCCCGCGACGGCGGCCTCTACGTGCCCGAGGTCTGGCCACAGCTTTCGCATGAAACCATCGCCGGCTTTTTCGGTAGACCCTATTGGGAAGTTGCGGTCGAGGTGATCCGTCCCTTCGCCGGCGGTGAAATCTCCGACGCCGATCTCGGCCGCATGGCCAATGAGGCCTACGCGACGTTCCGCCATCCGGCGGTGGTGCCGCTGCGGCAGACCGGCGCCAGCCAATTTGTTTTGGAGCTGTTTCACGGGCCGACGCTGGCGTTCAAGGACGTCGCGATGCAATTGATCTCGCGGCTGATGGACCACGTGCTGGCCAAGCGCGCTCAGCGCACCACCATCGTGGTCGCAACCTCGGGCGATACCGGTGGTGCCGCCGTCGATGCGTTTGCCGGTCTCGACAACGTCGATCTGATCGTGCTGTTTCCGCACGGCCGCATTTCCGACGTGCAGCGGCGGATGATGACGACGACAGGTGCGGCCAACGTCCATGCGCTGGCGATCGAGGGCACGTTCGACGATTGCCAGGCGATCGTGAAGGAAATGTTCAATCACCACGGCTTTCGCGACGCGGTCGCATTGTCCGGCGTCAACTCGATCAACTGGGCCCGCATCGTCGCCCAGGTGGTGTATTATTTCACGTCCGCGGTGGCGCTCGGCGCGCCCGCCCGCACGGTGGATTTCACGGTGCCGACCGGGAATTTCGGCGACATCTTTGCCGGCTACGTGGCCAAGAAGATGGGTCTGCCGATCCGCATGTTGCGCATCGCCTCCAACATCAACGACATCCTGCCGCGCACGCTGAAAACCGGCATCTATGAGGTACGCCAGGTGCACGCCTCGGCCTCGCCCTCGATGGACATCCAGATCTCGTCGAATTTCGAGCGGCTGTTGTTCGAAGCGAGCCACCGCGATGCCGCCAGCGTGCGCCGGCTGATGGGTTCGCTAAAACAGTCCGGGCGCTTCGTGCTGCCGGATGCGACGCTTGCTGCCGTCCGCGAGGAATTCGACGCCGGCCGTGCCGACGAGACCGAGACCGCGGCCACCATCCGCGCCGCCTGGCGCGAGGCCGGCGACCTCGTCGACCCTCATACCGCGGTGGCGCTGGCGGTGGCCGACCGTGACACTTCGGATCAGGGAATACCCAATATCGTGTTGTCGACCGCGCATCCGGCCAAATTCCCCGATGCGGTCGAGGCCGCCTGCGGCGTGCGGCCGCAATTGCCGGCCTGGCTTGACGGCCTGATGACCAAATCCGAACACATCACGGTGATGAAGAATGATGCCGCGGAAGTGGAGCGATTCGTGCGCTCGGTAAGCCGGGCCGCGAAGCAAGGAGTTGCCGGATGAGCGTCGACGTCACCAAGCTTCCCTCCGGCCTCACTGTCATCACCGACACCATGCCGCATCTGGAGACGGCAGCGCTCGGCGTCTGGGCCGGGGTCGGCGGTCGCGATGAAAAGCCGGACGAGCACGGCATCTCGCATCTGCTGGAACATATGGCCTTCAAGGGCACGACAAAGCGCTCCTCGCGCGAGATCGTGGAAGAGATCGAGGCGGTCGGCGGCGACCTCAACGCCGGCACCTCGACCGAGACCACGGCCTATTACGCGCGGGTGATGAAAGCCGACGTGCCGCTGGCGCTCGACGTGCTCTCCGACATCCTCGCCAATCCGTCCTTCGTGCCGGATGAGCTGGAGCGCGAGAAGGGCGTCATCGCCCAGGAGATCGGGGCGGCGCAGGATACGCCCGACGACGTCGTATTCGAGCACCTCAACGAACTCTGCTATCCTGACCAGCCGATGGGACGCTCGCTGCTCGGCACCACCAAGACGCTGAAGCAATTCGATCGCGATACGCTGCGCGGTTATCTGTCGAAGCATTATCGCGGCCCTGACATGGTGGTGGCGGCCGCCGGCGCGGTCGATCACAAGCGCGTCGTCGAGGAAGTGACGCAGAAGTTTGCGAGCTTCGAGGGAACGGCGGCGCCAAAACCGCAACCGGCGATGTTCGGCAAGGGCGGTTCGCGCGTGGTGCATCGCGACCTCGAGCAGGCGCATCTGACGCTGGCGCTGGAAGGCGTACCGCAGACCGATCTGTCGCTGTTCTCATTGCAGGTGTTCACCAACACGCTCGGTGGCGGGATGTCGTCGCGACTGTTCCAGGAAGTGCGCGAGAAGCGCGGGCTGTGCTACTCGATCTACACTTTCCACGCGCCCTACAGCGACACCGGCTTTTTCGGCCTCTATACCGGCACCGATCCGAACGATGCGCCGGAAATGATGGAAGTGATCGTCGACGTCATCAATGATGCGGTCGAAACCCTGTCGGAGGCCGAGATCGCTCGCGCCAAGGCGCAGATGAAGGCGGGGCTCCTGATGGCGCTCGAAAGCTGCTCGTCGCGGGCCGAGCAACTCGCCCGTCACGTGCTGGCGTACGGCCGGCCGCTGACGGTGGAAGAACTGGTGGCGCGCATCGATGCGGTCAGCGTCGAATCGACCCGCAACGCCGCGCGCGGACTGTTGTCGCGCAGCCGGCCGGCGGTCGTGGCGCTGGGCTCGGGCCGGGGTCTGGACAATGCGGTGGCTTTTGCCGAAGGTTTGACCAAGGCGAAAGCGAAAACGCTGCTGCATTAGGACGCTGTTGCGTTAAGCTGCTGCCTTGAGAAGGGTGCTTTTCAAAAAGGGTGCTTGGGAGTTAGGGCATGGCCCTGTTTCGTTTGCCATCCAGCGGACCGGCCGCGCTGGTCCCGCGTGGCCACGGCCTGTTGCTGCGCGCCCCGCAGATGTCCGATTTCCTGCAATGGGCGCATTTGCGTGAAGCGAGCCGGGCTTACCTCACACCGTGGGAGCCGATCTGGCCGTCCGACGATCTGACCAGGGCCGGCTTCCGGCGGCGGTTGCGCCGTTACGCCGAGGACATCGCGGCCGACCGCTCCTATCCATTCATCGTATTCCGCGAATTTGATGGCACCATGATCGGCGGCATCACGCTCGCCAATGTCCGCCGCGGCATCGTCCAGGCCGGCACCATCGGTTATTGGGTCGGCCAGCCCCATGCCCATCGCGGCCACATGACGGCAGCGCTGCGCGTGCTGCTGCCGTCGCTGTTCGGCGAACTCAACCTGCACCGCATCGAGGCCGCCTGCATTCCGACCAATGCGCCTTCGATCCGGGTGCTGGAGAAATGCGGTTTTGCCCGCGAGGGGCTGGCGCGGCGCTATCTCTGCATCAACGGCGTCTGGCAGGACCATCTGCTGTTCGGCCTGCTGCATGAGGATTTCCGCGGCTGATCCTTCACTTTCACCTGGCTTTTCGGGTGCCGATTAAGTGTCCTTCAGTGCCTTGGGTTCGCCGCCATTGGCCTGTTATAAGGCCGCAGGCGCTAATGACGATGAGATGACGGGGATGTCAGGGACGCTGCATGGGTAAGGATCGGTTGGTGAGATCTGCGATCGCGGCGGTGGTTTTGGCCGGGCTCGGCTGCGGCGTTGCTGGGCCAGCGTCGGCGCAGTCGATCGGCGACCGCTTCAAGAGCCTGTTCGGCGGCAAATCGGACGAGCCGACCCAAAGCACGGATCAAGGCGCACCGGCCGGCGCGCCGAAAGGCCAGGTCCCGGAGGATCTGTTCTGCCCGCCGGTTCAGATCCGCGCCGGCGCCTCGACCTATGCGGTCGGGTTGCCCGGCAAGCAGGCGGTCGGCAACGATTTGCGCTTTCAGGCGACGATCACCAAGACCGCGCGCGAGTGCGATTATAATGCGGGCACGATCACCGCGCGGATCGGCATTCAGGGCCGGGTCATTGCAGGTCCCGCCGGCGCGCCGTCGACGGTCCAGGTGCCGCTGCGGGTTGCGGTGGTGCAGGGCGGTGTCTCGGAAAAGGTCATCGCGACCAAGGCCTACCAGACCACGGTCACCATGACCGAGGAGGGCAGCGAGCCGTTTACGCTGGTGGCGGAAGGGCTGGCCTATCCGGCCCCTCCCGGCGCGCTCGGCGACGCTTACGTGTTCTATATCGGCTTCGACCCGCAGGCCCTGAAGCCGGAGCGCCCCGCGCCGCGGGCGCCGAAGAAGAAGCAATAAAAAACCGGCGCGAAATGATCGCGCCGGTTTTTGTTTTTGGATTTGAAACCGCTTCAGTTCAGCTTGGCGCGAACCTCGGCAATGCCCTTGGTCAGCAAGTCATCGGCCACCGAACCCTTGACCGACTGCGATAGGATGGTCGAGGCCGCCGCCACCGCGGCATTGGCCGCGGCAGAACGGACGTCGGCGATTGCCTGAGCTTCGGCGAGCGCGATCTTGCCCTCGGCGGTCTTGGTGCGCCGCGTGACAAAATCTTCCATCTTGGTCTTGGCTTCGGCTGCGATCCGCTCGGCTTCCGCCTTGGCGTTGGAAATGATTTCCGCGGCCTCGCGCTCCGCGCTGGAGCGCTTGTTTTTGTACTCGGCGAGCAGTTTGGCAGCCTCGTCCTTGAGACGGCGGGCGTCGTCGAGTTCGGCCTTGATGCGTTCGGCACGGTGGTCGAGCGCTTTGAGCACCGTCTTGTGGATGCCGAGATAGGCAAACACCCCCATCAGGATGACGAAGGCTATGGCGACCCAGGTTTCCGGTTCGGCGAACATCAATTATCCCTTCAAGGAAGCATCGACGGCGCTGTTCACCGCGCCGCCGTCGGGCAGCACGCCGGTCAGCCGCTGCACGATCGCGCTAGCCGCGTCCGCGGCGATGCCGCGGACGTTGCTCATGGCGGTTTCGCGCGTTGCCGCGATGGTTTTCTCGGCCTGCGCAAGCTTGGCCGAGAGCTGGTCTTCCAGCGTCTTGCGCTCGGCTTCCGCGGCCGCGTTCAGCTTCTCGCGGGTCTCGGCGCCGATCGCCTGGGCCCGTGAGCGTGCGGAAGCCAGATCGCTTTCATACGCCTTCAGCGCCGCGTCCGACTCGTCCTTCAGCTTCTGCGCGGCGGCCAGATCGCCCTCGATCGCGTTCTGGCGTGCATCGATCACACCGCCGACGCGCGGCAACGCAATGCGGGACACGATCAGATAGAGTGCTACGAACGCGATGACGAGCGACACCAACTGCGAAGCGAAGGTGGACGAACTCGAACGGAGGGAATCCTCCGCCGTGGCCGCCACCGGCATCGGTATGGGCGCTGGTTTGGCCCTTGGGGGGCGCGCCATGACTTTTTCAGCCACGGTGTTCTCCTGTTGCTGTCATGCGCGCCGCCTGATGACGGCGCGACGGGGTGCAGCTCAGAGCGGAACGAACAGCAGCAGCAGTGCGATCAGCAGCGAGAAAATGCCGAGCGCTTCGGTCACGGCGAAGCCGAAGATCAGGTTGCCGAACTGGCCCTGGGCAGCGGACGGGTTGCGCACGGCCGCGGCGAGGTAGTTGCCGAAGATGATGCCGACGCCGACGCCCGCGCCGCCCATGCCGATGCATGCGATGCCCGCGCCGATGAGTTTTGCTGCTGATGCTTCCATTTCCTTGAGCTCCTTGAGAGATAAGACGAAGTGTGGGTGGAAATTCCCCGGACCGCTTAGTGTCCCGGATGAATGGCGTCGTTGAGGTAGATGCAGGTGAGGATCGCGAACACGTAGG
This sequence comes from uncultured Alphaproteobacteria bacterium, assembly GCA_963802535.1. Taxonomy (GTDB): domain Bacteria; phylum Pseudomonadota; class Alphaproteobacteria; order Rhizobiales; family Xanthobacteraceae; genus Bradyrhizobium. The sequence goes on from CAWDJI010000011.1 coordinate 1,103,171, forward strand.
CCTGCAGGAACGCGACCAGCAGTTCGAGCGCGGTCAGCGCGGTGGTCAGCGCCAACGGCGCGATGCCGCCTACCCACCCGATCGTGCCGAGCGAGACGCCGAGCATGGCGACGAAGCCCGCGAACACCTTCAGCGCAATATGGCCGGCCAGCATGTTGGCGAACAGGCGCAAGGCGTGAGAGACCGGCCTCACAAAAAAGAACGACAGGATTTCGATGAACATCACGAGCGGCAGGATGTAGATCGGGACGCCGGAAGGCAGGAAAATCTTGAAGAATTTCAAGCCATTTTTATAAAGGCCGTAAATCAGCACCGTGCACCAAACCAAAATCGCCAGCGCGGCGGTGACGATGATGTGGCTCGAAACCGTGAACGTGTAGGGGATGATGCCGACGAGGTTCGAAACGCAGATGAACATGAACAGCGAGAAGATCAGCGGGAAGAACTTCATGCCCTCCGCGCCGGTGTTGCTGCGGATCATGCCGGCGACGAATTCGTAGGAGATTTCGGCGATCGACTGGAAGCGGCCGGGGACCAGCTGCCGTCCGCCGGCGAGCATCAGCACCGCGGTCAGCGCCACCGCCACGAACATGTAGAGCGACGAGTTCGTGAAGACGATCGCCTGTTTGCCGATATGGCCGATCGTGAAGAGGGGCTCGATGTTGAACTGATGAATCGGGTCGATTTTCATCCGCGCGGGCCTTGGTCCGCCGGCTCTGGTGCCGGCAATCGAATTTCAAATGTCGTGACTTCCCGTCGGCGCTCAGCGTTTGCCTGAGATTACGCCTGCCGATCTCACCACGTTGACCACGCCGGCGACAAAGCCGAGCAGCAAAAACACGATGAAACCGAACGGCGATGTCGACAATAGACGGTCGAACCCCCAGCCAATCCCTGCCCCGACGGCAACGCCCGCAACCAACTCCGATGAAAGCCGAAAACCGAGCGCCATCGCCGAAGCCCTGGCAGCAGGATCTCCGCTTTCTGTGCCGGGTTGATCAGTCCTGATTTTGCGGCTGTCACGAATTTCGGACAACCGGTGATCGAGACTTCCGAGCCTTGCGGAAAGCGCGGCTTCGTCGGACGACGATTGATCGCGATTTCCATTTGCGTTGTCGCTTCTGTCTTCGGCCATGCCCAAGACACTAAACGATGCTGCGGTTGATGGAAATTACGCCCGTCACCCTTAAAAGCCGCGCGGACCATACTTATCGTGTCTAATCAAGTCAAGATTGCGCCGTAACCAGTTAGTGCATTGATTCAACTGGGTTTATTCGAAGATATTCCGCGACCCTGTGGACCCGCCATCGCAGTGCAGCAGGTTATGCAACGAGGATCGCGTTGAGAGCCGATCTTGCGCCGGCTGGGCCGCTCTGTTGGGATGCGCAAGCCGTTCGCCTATCCGCTGCCCGGAGCCCGCATGCCGCGCCAGGTCGACTACTATTTCTCGTTTCAATCGCCCTGGGCCTATATCGGGCATCAGCCCTTTCGCGATCTCGTAAGTACCTACAATCTCAAGGTAAATCACAAGCCTGTGGTGCTGGTCGATCTGTTCTCGGAGACCGGCGGGTTACCGCTGATGAAGCGTCACCCGGTCCGGCAGCGCTACCGCATGGTCGAGTTGCAGCGCTGGCGCGACAAGCGCGGGCTGAAATTCAATCTTCAGCCGACGAATTGGCCGTTCAACGCGCGGCTCGCCGACGGCGTCGTGATCGCGGCAATCGAGGCGGGGCTCGACCCCGATCGGTATCTGCGGCGGGCGTTTGCCGCCGTTTGGGAGCACCAGTTCAATCTGGCCGATCCCGCCACGATCGCGCAACTGGCCGACGAATCCGGGCTTCCCGGCAAGCAATTGGTGGAGCGGTCGGGGTCGGAGGCGATCAGCGCGGCCTATGAGCAGAACCGCCAGGATGCACTGGCGTCCGACGTATTCGGCTCGCCGGTCTATGTGCTGGATGGCGAGGTGTTCTGGGGACAGGACCGGATCGAATTGTTGGGCGACGCGTTGAAGTCCGGCCGCGCACCCTATAGCTCACAGGCGTAGGGCGCATTTTGTGGTGCGCCCTGGTGGTTGTCCTTGAGGCGGGAGCAAACCGATGAGCACAGCGAAATCGTCCTCGAAATATTTGCCCGCGATTGCTGCGATCCTGCTGGCGGTTGGCCTCGCCGGCGCAAGCGTGGCGGCCGGGCCGGTGATGCCGGACACCGACAACGGCCGCTACGCGCTGTCGACCACGCCGGATGGCGTGCTCCGGCTCGATACGCGGACCGGAGCGGTTTCGACCTGCAACAATAACGGTGCGGGCTGGGCCTGTTACGCCGTGCCCGACGAGCGTGCGGCGCTGGATGCCGAAATCGGCCGGCTGCAGGCCGACAATGAAAAGCTCAAAAAAGATCTCGCCGAGCGCGGGCCCGTCGTGACCGGCAAGATCGAAGAGCCGCTGCCGAAATCCGACTCGCTGAAGAAGGGCGAGCCGAAGGTGGCGGAGCGCGAACGCAAGATCGAAATTCCGCTGCCGAGCGACCGCGACATGGACCGCATGATGTCGTTCCTGGAGCAGGCCTGGCGGCGGCTGATCGAAATGGCCAACCGGGTGCAGAAGGACGTCAACGGCAGGATTTGATATTCTTGTCGTCCCTGCCTAGTGCGCAATTGCGCACGGGCGCAGGGACCCATACTCCGCGGCCGCGCGATTTGGGTAGTCGAAGTTGATACCTTTTGCGAACAACTAACGACGGTGGTTATGGGTCCCTGCGTTCGCAGGGACGACGTGTGGAGAGATGATTCGTGACCGCCGCCAAAATACTCTCCCGCACGATGCCATCTACGGTCGGCGCCGGCATCGTTGCTTCGTCGCAGCTCACCGTGCAGACGCCGGGCGCGGGCTTTACTGATCTCACCGTCGAAGTCGCAAAGTTCCTGCGCTCGGCCGGTGCGCGGGAAGGTGCTGCGACGCTGTTCATTCGGCACACCTCGGCGTCGCTGACGATCCAGGAAAATGCCGATCCGACGGTGCTCGACGATTTGATGACGGCGCTGCAACGAGTAGCGCCTGAAAACGCCGGATGGCGGCACGACACCGAGGGACCCGACGATATGCCGGCGCATATCAAGACCATGCTGACGGCGACTTCGCTGCAGATACCGGTGCTGGGCGGTGAGCTGGCGCTCGGTACCTGGCAAGCGATCTACCTGATCGAGCACCGCGCGCGGCCGCACCGGCGCGAGATCGTGCTGCAGTTCATTGGCGGAAGCGTCAGCACGCAATAGAGCGGCGCCGATGTCAGCCAAAACGAAATCGGCCGCGGATCGCTCCGCGGCCGATTTGCTTGACTGATCCGGCGGCCGCCGCCGCCGGGTTTAGTATCAGGTCTTGGTGATATCGACGTCCTTGGTCTCGGGCAGGAAGAAGAACCCGACAACCGCCGTGATCGAGGCGAAGATGATCGGATACCAGAGGCCGGCATAGATATCGCCGGTCGATGCCACGATCGCGAACGCGGTCGCCGGCAGCAAGCCGCCGAACCAGCCGTTACCGATGTGATAGGGCAGCGACATCGAGGTGTAGCGGATCCTGGTCGGGAACAACTCGACCAGCATCGCTGCGATCGGCCCGTACACCATGGTGACGAACAGCACCAGGATGAACAACAACCCGATCACCGCCGAGACCTGCGGACGGAAGATATCGAACGGATGCGACATCTTCACGATGCTGGCTTCGCCGGGCTTCGGATAGCCGGCCGCCTGCACCGCCGCCAGCACTGCCGGGTTCGAAGCCGCCGCCGCGGTGTAAGGAACATCCTTGCCGTTGATGACAACCTTCACGCCGGAACCGGCCGCGCCGTAGCTGGTCGAATATTTGACCGACTGCCCTGCCAGGTAGGCGCGGGCGGTGTCGCATGGCGCCGTGAAGATGCGGGTGCCGACCGGGTTGAACAGATCGCCGCAACCTGCGGGATCCGAGACCACTTCGACCTTCACGGTTTCGATCGCCTTCTCCAGCGCGGGGTTTGCGTTGGTGGTGATCATCCGGAAAATCGGGAAGAAGGTCAGCGCCGCGATCAGGCAGCCCGCCAGGATGATCGGCTTGCGGCCGATCTTGTCGGACAGTGCGCCGAACACGACGAAGAAGCCGGTGCCGAGCAGCAGCGACCAGGCGATCAAGAGGTTGGCGGTGTAACCGTCGACCTTGAGGATCGATTGCAGGAAGAACAGCGCGTAGAACTGGCCGGTGTACCAGACCACGCCCTGACCCATCACGCCGCCGACCAGCGCCAGGATGACGATCTTGGCATTGCTCCAGTTGCCGAAGGCTTCGGTCAATGGCGCCTTCGAACCCTTGCCCTCGTCCTTCATCTTCTGGAAGATCGGCGATTCATTGAGGCGGAGCCGGATCCAGACCGAGACGCCGAGCAGCAGCACCGAGACCAGGAACGGAATGCGCCAGCCCCAGGCCGCGAATTCAGGCTCGCCCAGTGCTGAGCGGGTGAACAGGATCACCAGCAGCGACAGGAACAGGCCAAGCGTTGCCGTGGTCTGGATGAACGAGGTGTAGTAGCCGCGCTTGCCCATCGGGGCATGCTCGGCCACGTACGTCGCCGCACCGCCATACTCGCCACCGAGGGCCAGGCCCTGCAACAGGCGCAGTGCGATCAGGATGATCGGTGCCGCGATGCCGATGGTGGCCGCGTTGGGCAGCAGGCCGACGATGAAGGTCGACAGGCCCATGATCAGAATGGTGACGAGGAAGGTGTATTTGCGTCCGACGATGTCGCCGACGCGTCCGAACACGATGGCGCCGAACGGACGGACCAGGAAGCCGGCGGCGAAGGCGAGCAGCGCGAAAATGTCGCGGGTGGCCGGCGGATAGGCCGAGAAGAACTGCGCGCCGATGATGCTGGCGAGCGACCCGTAGAGATAGAAATCATACCACTCGAAGACGGTACCGAGTGACGAAGCAAGAATGACGAAACGTTCGTCCTTCGTCATTCCCCCCGCGCGCGCGGATGTTGCAGTCATTGTAGACATCGTGGTCGTCCCCCCGAATTTATTGGTGCCACACTCGCCAGCGAGCCTGGCCGGATTACGCTATGGGCTTCGTTACAAGGTAACATCCCCGTGAAACCCGCCCCAATACGACTTTTGGCCCTTTGCACGGCTGCGTGTGTCCCGGCGTCCTTGTATCCCACGGTAGCCAAAGCCTCGGAGCATGCCGGTCGGGACATGCGTATTGCGGCGCACAAGCGGGCGGGTTAACTGCTTTCAAACGTGATAGGATTGCGCACTTGCACGCGATGGCCCGACGGGAGAAAAGCGAGTACGGGCTTACCGCTGGCCTCTAGCGAGACTGGCCTTTAGCGAGACTTGCCTCTAGCGAGACTTGCCTCTAGCGAGAAATGAATGACGACCGCTGCCAACACCCATCTCGTCATCGCCGATGACCATCCATTGTTCCGCGACGCTTTGCGGCAGGCGGTCGCGAGCGTCGTGAGTTCGGCTGTCATCAGCGAGGCCGGCTCGTTCGACGAACTGACCGCGCTGCTGGAGCGGGATTCCGACGTCGATCTGATTCTGCTCGACCTGACCATGCCGGGCATTTCCGGCTTCTCGGGGCTGATTTATCTGCGCGCGCAATATCCGGCGATCCCGGTGGTCATCGTGTCCGCCAGCGACGACGGCGCCACCATCCGGCGGTCGCTCGATTTCGGCGCCTCCGGTTTCATCCCCAAGCGCTTCGGCGTCGAAACGCTGCGCGACGCCATCATGAAGGTGATGGAGGGCGACGTCTGGGTTCCGCAGGACACCGATCTGACCTCGGCCAACGATCCCGACATGACGCGGCTGCGCGACCGGCTGGTGACGCTGACGCCGCAACAGGTGCGGGTGCTGATGATGCTGTCGGAGGGACTGCTCAACAAGCAGATCGCCTATGAGCTCGGCGTCTCCGAAGCGACCATCAAGGCCCATGTCTCGGCGATCCTGCAAAAGCTCGGCGTCGAGAGCCGGACCCAGGCCGTGATCGCGGCCGCCAAGATCGCCGGCGGCCAGTGGCGCCAGGGCACGCCGACTACTTAAATCGCGCATCCGGATCAACACCCAAATGCTGGGATCAGGAAGAGCGCTGCTGTTCGACATTGACGGCACGCTGGCCGACACCGACGCGTTGCATCTGGAAGCCTTCAATCGGATTTTGGGCCCGCGCGGTCATAGCTTCGATCACGCGCGCTTCTCCAAAGAGCTTCAGGGATTTTCCAACGCCTCGATCAGCGCGCGATTTCTGACCGGTGAACCGCCACAACGCCAGGCGGCAATCATGGACGCGAAGGAAGCAACTTTTCGAGAACTCGTGGCCGGGCAAATTCAGCCGGTGCCTGGCCTGATGACGCTGCTGGGGCTTGCCGATCGCGCCGGCGTTCCCATGGTCGCGGTGACCAACGCGCCACGGCTGAATGCCGAAATGCTGCTGACCGGACTTGGCATCATGGACCGCTTCAAGGCGCTCGTCATCGGCGACGAACTCGCCCACGGCAAGCCGCATCCGATGCCGTATCTGGAGGGACTGCGCGCGGTGAACGCTACGCCCGCTTTGTCTGTTGCGTTCGAGGATTCCCGTTCCGGAGTTCAGTCCGCTGCCGCGGCAGGCATTGCGACCATTGGAATGCGGACGAGCCTTGCCCATGCCGACCTGGTTGCCGCGGGCGCCGTCATGACCGCCAAGTCCTTTGAGGATCCGGAACTGGTTCGAATTGTCGGGGCGGCGATGAACTGGTGAGATGTATTGAGAGCCGAATGCAAGCCGTGATCGTGGTCGCGACAATTGCGAGCGGCCAGCGGCGCCAGGTACACGCGACGGGGCTGATGGACAGCAAGCGCACGAAGGCTAGCTAGGCGGCCTTGCCCGTTTGGGCCTTGCTGGCTTCCAAGCGTAGCCCGACTGCGGCTAACACCTTAAGCACCGTAGCAAACTCGGGATTGCCCCCGTTGACGAGTGAACGGTAGAGACTTTCCCGCGCGAGCCCTGTTTCCTTCGCAACCTGAGTCATGCCACGAGTCCGCGCAATGCTTCCAAGAACATCGACGATCAATGACAAATCTCCCGTCGCAAGAGCTTCATTGAGAGTGGCGGTCAGCTCCTCCTCGGACGCCCCGGCGGATGTCTCTAGCGTGGGCGAGACCTGCCGCTCGAAAAGGTTCGGCTCGACCAACGGCTCCCATTCATCTGGTGTCGCGCGTTCACGCAGATCATTACGCAGCTTCACGTCGCATTTCGACAGGAACACATTCCACTGCTCCAGCGACTTAATGTTGAGAGTGGTCTTGTCGGGGACGTTGATCAACACTGCAATTTTTCCAGCGCGAACCAAACGCAGTACGTTCAAAACGGTGCCTGCGCTCTTACTGTCCCAAATCATGAGACCGAAATCAGCTTCACGCGCCATTTCGCGATCCTTTGCCGCGTAAAACTGGAAGCCTTTTGCATCTTTTGGCGGCATAACGTGGCGAATGTGCCAGTCTCCGACATTGTTGCGGGGATGGTCGCCCGAGCAAAACACCGTCACTTTGTCATAGCCGGCTTCACTCAAATGTTTCTGTACCGCTTTGTCAGCACCATTCGCATCGCCAACGAGTACACGATGGCCGTGCTCTATGACGTTGTTCAGGCGTTCTTTAACTTCGATGGACAAGCGCGACACGTGGCGAGAGCCGCCGAGGAAAACGGAATTCATTGATTGCTCCGCGTCTTGGTAATTGTCAGGACACGCACGCTGGCTGCCTTTCCTTCTTTCAGCAGCACGTCCGTGATGGCGCCCAAGGTCGTGCCAGAACGAAATAAGTCATCGAACAGCAGCACATTCTTCCCCGCTGTGTATTGCGGATCGACCGCATATAGTCCGTCTACCAGTTCCTTGCGCTGCGCCGGATCAGTGACGCCCTTGAGCTGGGTGGTTGCACGTGTGGTAGTAATACATTGGACGACGGGTAAATTAACCGCTGTGCCGATCCCATTCGCTAGGACCAATGACTGGCTGAACTGCTCGCTCCGTCGAGGGTGGCACAGGAACGATGAGATCAATCTTTTCTTTGTGCGGTTCAAGGAAAGTTGCCGCCGCTGCAGCGATGCCCTGCGCGGCCTCTTGTTTGGCGTGGTACTTCAATTGGTAGAGCAGTTCAGCGATTTCTGGACGCACAGTGTCGAATTGCATATGCCCCGCTTCGTTATAGCCAAGCGGGGTGCTGCTAGTCGTGTGGAAATCCAGCGCAACGCCGGACTTCCAATTACCAGTGATTTGCTGCGGGTGGATTTCGATCATTTGCGCACTGCCGGATTGTCTCCGTCTTAAATGTAACCCATGGGTTACACCCTCGCAAGTGGCAGTCGGCCTAGTTTTGCCGACGGGGTTTCCGTCAACTCAGGAATCTCCATCAGTCGGAGCAGTGACAAATTAAGCCGTTTTTACTCCGCCGCGACCATCTGCTGGGTCCGCCACTGGCCGAGCAACGCGCGCAGGCTTGCCGGTTTGACCGGCTTGTTGAGCACCGCGATGTTTTCCTCACGCGCGGCCGCCCGCACATTCGGGCTGCGATCCGCCGTGATCAGGATCGCCGGAATATTATCGCCGAAGCGGCGGCGGATCTCGCGGATCGCGGCGACGCCGTTGCCGCGGTCGAGGTGATAATCGACCAGAAGACCCGTGACGCTGCTCCCCGAAACCTCGATCGCCGCGATCGCCGCCTCCGGATCGGCCACCGCGATCACCTCGGCGTCCCAGGCGGTCAACAGCGTCTTCATGCCGTCGAGGATTGCTGCATCGTTTTCGATGCAGACGATCAGCGCGCCGCTCATAGGCGTCTTCGAAAGCGGCGTCGCACTGGTGACGGCGGCGGTATAGTTGATCGCCTTGGCGATCGGCACCGTCACCGAAAACACCGAGCCGCCGGAGGCATTGGCGTCGAGTGCAATAGAGTGGTTGAGCACGCGCGCCAGCCGCTCGACGATCGAAAGCCCCAGCCCTAGGCCGCGGGCGATGCGCGCGCCCTGTTCGAGGCGGTGGAACTCCTTGAAGATCTCGCCGCGTTTCATCACGGGAATCCCGACGCCGGTGTCGTAGATGCCGATTTGCAGGCTTTGCCCGCGGCGGCGGCAGCCGACCAGCACCCGCCCGCGCGGGGTATATTTGATCGCGTTGGAGATGAAGTTCTGCAACAGCCGCCGCAGCAGCGCGCGGTCGGATTCGACCGGCAGTGAGCAGGGCACGAAGGCCAGTTCCAGCCCCTTGGCGCGGGCGATCGGCGCAAATTCGATCTCGAGCGAGCGCATCAGATCGGCCATCTTGAAGCTGGTGATCGAGGTCGTCATCGCCCCGGCATCAAGCCGCGAGATGTCCAGCAGCGCCCCCAGAATCTCCTCGATCGCCTCCAGCGAGTTGTCGATGTTCTCGACCAGGCGCGAATCCTCGCCGCCGCTCTGGCGCTCGACCAGGCTCGTAACGTAGAGCCGCGCTGCGTTCAGGGGTTGCAGGATGTCGTGGGAGGCTGCCGCGAGAAACCGCGTCTTCGAGATATTGGCGTCCTCGGCCGTGCTCTTGGCCTGCGCCAGTTCGGAGTTCAGGCGGGTGAGTTCCTCGGTGCGGTCCCGCACGCGTTTTTCCAGCGTCGCATTGGAGCGCTCCAGCGCTTCGGCGGCCTCGAAGCTCGGCGTGACGTCGGAGAAGGTGATCACGAGCCCGCCGCCCGGCATCCGGTTGGCGCGGACCTCGATCACCATGTGACGGTCGGGCACGCGTTCGAGATAAGGCTCGCCCTCGGTGGTATAGGCGGTGAGCCGCCGCGCCAACTGGGTATCGGCGTCGCCGGCGCTGGGCGGGCTGACGGCGCCCATGAATTCAAGGATTTCCTGCAAGGGAATTCCGAGCTGCACCAGATGCGGCGGCAGTGCCAGGATTTCACCGAACTGCCGGTTCGAGCAAATCAGCTGCAGATCCGCATCGAACACCGCGATGCCCTGGCGCACATGGTTCAGCGCGGTCTGGAGGATCTCGCGGTTGAAATGCAGCGCGGCATGCGAATCGTCGAGCAGCTTCAGCGCGGCCTTGGCCGAGACGGTGCGCTTGCGCAACAATAGCGACATCACGAGGCGCGAGGAGGCGGCCCCGATCGAGGAGGCGATCAGGCGCTCGGCGTGCTGCAACAGCTCGAAATCGGCGGGCGCCTGGGGATCGAGACGGCCGGGATGGTCGGTCGCAAAGGTCTCGAACGCATTCTGCGCGCGTTCCGGGCCGAGATATTGCGCCACCGTGCTCTGGATGTCCTGCACCGTCACTGTCGTGCGCCAGCGCCGGAAGGTCGGCGCAATCGGGGTCAGTGTGTTCGGCACGAACAGGTCGGCCTGCAGGCGCTCGATCGAGGACGGCTGCCGCGCCAGCGACATCACGATATAGGTCAGGATGTTGAGCGAGAGCGACCACAGCACGCCGTGCAGCAGCGGCGGCAGGTCGGCGCCGAACAGCGCCTGCGGACGCAGCGCTGCGATGCCGAACGGTCCGTTCTGGAGCAATTGCAGCCCCGCGGTAGAGGTCTCGAGGAAGCTCGGCAAGAACAGCGTGTAGATCCACACCGCAACCCCGATCAGCATGCCGCCCATGGCGCCGCGCGCGGTCGCCGGGCGCCAGAACAGGCCGCCGAAGAAGGCCGGCGCGAGCTGGGCAATCGCCGCAAACGACAACAGCCCGATCGCCGCCAGCTGGGTGTTGCCGAGCGCGCGATAATAGAAATACGCCATCACCATGATGGCGAAGATCGCAAAGCGCCGTACCTTGAGCAGGAAGTCGCCAAAATCCTTCTGGCTAGGCTGCGTCGCGGGACTGCGCTGCAACACCAGCGGCAGCACGATGTCGTTCGAGACCATGATCGAAAGTGCCACGCATTCCACGATCACCATCGCGGTCGCAGCCGACAGGCCGCCGACAAAGACGATGACGCTCAGCAAGTGGGAATTGGCCTCGATCGGCAATGCCAGCACATACATGTCGCTGTCGATCGCGCCGAACGGGAAGGTGATGAGGCCGGCGATCGCGATCGGGATCACGAACAAATTGATGGCGACCAGATAGAGCGGGAACAGCCAGCGCGCGCGGCTGACCTCGGCGCCGGAGGAATTCTCGACCACGCTGACGTGGAATTGCCGCGGCAGCAGCATGATCGCGCAGAACGACAACAGCGTCATGGTCAGGAAGTTGCCGATCGAGGGCGTGTAATTGATCACGCGTACCGCTTCCGGGGTCTTCATCGCGCGCTCGATCAGTTCATTGGGCGAGAACATCCAGAAGGTGACGAACAGGCCCGCGGCGAGAAAGGCCACCAGCTTGACAATGGATTCGGTGGCGATCGCCAGCATCAGTCCGTGCTGGTGTTCAGTGGCATCGGTCTGCCGGGTTCCGAACAATACGGCGAACACCGCCATCGCCAGCATCACCACCAGCGCGATGTCGCCGATGATCGGGATCGAGGTGAAGGCCTTGTCCTCACTCAGGATGGTCTCCAGCGACGACGACATCGCCTTGAGCTGGAGCGCGATATAGGGGACCGATCCGATGATCGCGATCATCGCCACGGTTGCTGCGACCGCCTGGCTCTTGCCGTAGCGCGCGGCGATGAAGTCGGCGATCGAGGTGATGTTCTGCGACTTGGCGAGCTGGATCACGCGGCGGAGCAGCGGCGTGCACAGCCCGATCATCAGGATCGGGCCGAGATAGATCGCGAGGAAATCGGTAGAGGTGCGGGTGGCGAAGCCGACCGAGCCGAAGAAGGTCCAGGAGGTGCAGTAGATCGCCAGCGACAGCGGATAGATCATCATGCCGGCGCGGCCGCGCTGGCTCGGCGACAGGCGGTCGCCATGGCTGGCGACGAAGAACAGCAGTCCGATATAGGCGAATGCGGCGGCGATGACGCCCCAGTCGTGCAGCATTGCTGCCTGTCTCCCTTTCCGGCCGGTATTCGGAGGCGCTTCAAGCCGGGGCGAGCAGTATAAACGCATTGGGCCGGCAACGCATCGCGCTACCGGCCCGATTTGTCGGGTTTCAGCCGGGTAGGGTTACTCGGCCGCCAGCGATTTCTGCTTGATGGGCAGGCCAAGGCGGTCCCAGACCTGCAACAGCGCTTCCGCCAGCCGGTCGATCAGGCCGTCATCATGGTAGGGCGAGGGCGTGATCCGCAGCCGCTCGGTGCCCTTGGCTACCGTCGGGTAGTTGATCGGCTGGATATAGATGCCGTGCTCTTCGAGCAGGATGTCGGAGGCCTTTTTGCAGTTCTCGGGGTCGCCGACGAACAGCGGCACGATATGGGTTTCGCTCGACATCACAGGCAGGCCCGCGGCGGTCAGGATCGCCTTGACGCGGGCGGCGCGGTCCTGGTGGCGTTCGCGCTCCCAGTTCGAGGTCTTCAAATGGCGGATCGCGGCCGTTGCGGCCGAGCAGATCGCCGGCGGCAATGCGGTGGTGAAAATGAAACCCGGCGCATAGGAGCGGACCGCATCGATGATGTCGGCCTTCCCTGCGATATAGCCGCCGAGGCAGCCGAACGCCTTCGCCAGCGTGCCTTCGAGCACGTCGATGCGATGCATGACGCCGTCGCGCTCGGCAATGCCGCCGCCGCGCGGGCCGTACATGCCGACCGCATGGACCTCGTCGACATAGGTCATGGCGCCATATTTCTCGGCGAGATCGCAGATCTTGGCGAGCGGGGCGACGTCGCCGTCCATCGAATAAAGGCTCTCGCAGACGATCAGCTTGGGCCGGTCGGGGCCTGCGGCGATCAACAGCGCTTCCAGATCCGCCATGTCGCTGTGGCGGAAAATCTGGCGCTCGCAGCCGGCCTGGCGGACGCCTTCGATCATCGAATTGTGGTTGAGCGCGTCGGAGAGAATGAGGCAGTTCGGAATCAGCTTTGCGATGGTCGGGATGCCGGTCTGGTTCGAGACGTAGCCCGAGGTGAACAGCAGCGAGGCTTCCTTGCCGTGCAGATCGGCCAGTTCGGCCTCGAGCTGCACCAGCGGATGATGGGTGCCGGCGATGTTGCGGGTGCCACCGGCGCCGGTGCCGACGCGGGTTGCGGTCTCGACCATGGCGCCGACGACTTTCGGGTGCTGGCCCATGCCGAGATAGTCGTTGGAGCACCAGATCACGACGTTGCGCTGGCCCTTCGGCGAGTGCCAGATCGCATGCGGGAACCGGCCCGCGATCCGCTCGAGGTCGGCGAAAACCCGGTAGCGCCGCTCATCATGCAGGCGGGTGAGGGCGGCAGAGAAGAATTGGCTGTAATCCATCGCAAAACCTGGCAAAAAACCTGGGACCGAACCGGCCGGAGCGGCTGAGCCTTTTTAGAGCTTTTCCAGCTTTGGTGTCTATGTGAAATGCCACATTCGCACGGGCCTCCGGGATGCTACTGAGGCCGGGAAAATCTTGATCTGGATCAAGGCGCTAGGTGCGATTTGCGATCACGCTGGCTGCCGCGATGGCGGTCGGAAGCCGGGCTTCGGGCACAACACGGCAAGCGCGATATTCGAGGGATAATCATCTCGCTGATCTGGCCGGACACAGCTCAGATGCCGAACGGCCGCGCGACCGATTTATGCTTGGGCGTCCCTGGAGGGTGCTAGGTTGTCCGCACCGGCCGGCCCCTGGAGGCGCCATGCGACGACGCGAGTTCATCTCGGCGCTTGGCTTTATGGCGGTCGCCTGGCCGCGCGCGGCGCGGGCACAGCAGCCGTTCAGGATCGGGCTTCTCAATTCGGGCGCGGACGCCTTTTTCGTCGCGCCCTTCATCGGGAAAACTGGCGGAGCTCGGCTATCTCGAAGGCAAGAACATCGTCATCGAGCGCAAATTCGCCGAGGGAAATTCGCAGCGATTGAACGAGTTCGCGGCGGACCTGGTACGGCAGCATGTCGACGTCATCGTCACGATCGGAACGCCTGCCGGCTTTGCCGCCAAGCAGGCCACCAGCACGATTCCGATCGTGTTCGGCGCCATGAGCGACCCGGTTGGTGTCGGTCTGGTCGTGAGTCTCGCCCGGCCCGGGGGAAACGCGACCGGCAATTCCCTGATGTCGCCGCAACTGAGCGCCAAGCGCCTCGAAATCCTGCGCGCACTCCAACCGGGAATTTCCCACTTTGCGATCCTTTGGGATTCGTCGAATCCCGGCATGGCGCAACGGGTCCGCGAAACCGAAATTGCCGCCGATCAGTCGCACGTCGTGCTTCAGACGGTGGGGCCAAGAAACCTCGACGAGCTGGAAGCGGCGTTCGCTGAACTGCTCGATCGACGGCCCGATGCGCTTCTGGTGACGACTGAGGCTTTCACGCGGGCGCATCGCGCCCGCATTCTCGATTTTGCCGGTCGCAACAAGATCCCGGCGATGTTCGAGGACGGTTCTTACGTCGAGGCGGGCGGCCTGATGTCATACGGGCCCGACTACGAGGAAGTGTTTCGGACAGCGGCGGTGTTCGTTGGCAAGATATTGAAGGGCGCCAAGCCGGCCGATCTGCCGATCGAGCAGCCGACCAAGTTTCAACTGTTCATCAACCTCAAGACGGCAAGGGCGCTCGCCATCGAGATTCCGCCGACTTTGCTTGCGATGGCCGACCGGGTCATCGAATGAAGCGGCGACTGTTTGCCGCCGGCCCGGCTCAAGCATCCAGCTCCCTGATCGCGCGATTGGCGGCGAGGACGGCGTCCGCCTCGGACTTGCTGTCTTCCGCCGTCACAAAGCCCCGGATCGCCGCGCCCCGCGTGATGGTGGCCGGCTGAACGATCGGCGTCATGTTGGCGCGCCAAAGTCCGGGTTGCCGCTGAAAGGTGATGATCCTGTAGTCGGACGCTTTCGCCATTATTTTCCTTGGTCCTTCGCACCAGCGGCGACGATCGCGCCTTTAGAGCGTTTTCAAGCGAAGTGGATACCGGTTCGCGTAAAGAAAACGCGTCAAAACAAAAAACTAGAGCCCCGTTCCGATTCAATCGGAACGGAAATGGCTCTAGCAACCGCGGCAGATGCCCTTGAGTTTCGCATTGGTGCGAGCCTCCTCCGCCAGAAACGGATCCTTGTATTCAGGCCGCATCGGGTCGTCCTCGGGCGCCTTCGCAGCTGACTTCCCAGTTGCCTTCTCAGTCGCCTTGGTCTTTTCGATTTTCGGCGGCGACGCCGCGTCGTAGCAGGCGAGCCGGGCGCTGGTGCTTTCGACGGCGCGGCAATCCGCGCCGGCGGCGCGCGCGGCTGGTGCGAAGGCGCACAGCGCCAGTATGGCGATAAATATTTTCATCTATTTTTCCTTGCGGGCGAAATTGCCCGAAAATCGATCTGGCCTGCGGAAGCTCACATCGATGAATAGCGAGCCGCGGACTTCAAAGCGTCGTCAATTTCGCCAGCCAGTTCGGCCTCGCCGATCTCATGCAGAGAGGCCGCCATCGCCGATGCCTGTACCGCACTCATCGAGAGCGGCTCGTTCGTCTCATAACTGAACTTGATGCGCCAAATGCCGCCGGGGTTTCGATGCGCTTCGACGAGCAGCGCCGGAATATCAGGCAGTCCGTTCTCAAAAAGCAGCGCCGAGCGCGTCAGGACTTGCATGTCGCGACCGTGCGCCCTTTCGGACCCAAAAGCTATGGATTAGTTCGGAAGCTCTTGCCGGTATTCTCGCGCGCGGGGTTCCCGCGTCGTTTACATGCTACCGCTCCTTTGCAGGCCTCATCGAAAGCCAATACGCGCGTTGCGCCTAAACCAGCTGCGCCATGGCAGCATCGATGGATTCAACACTTATTGCGACGAGAACGCTGCGCGTGGCGGGCCCCCGCAACTGATGAGTTCCGAGCTTTTGTAGCGCCAGTCTCCATCCTGACTGCAGCGAAGCAGCCGGACGTTGATCGCAAGGAAATTGTTCGAGCACCGGTGCGGAAGGTCGTGGGTGCGTTTGCGCACCCGTGTGACGCCCATCACTGTGCTCCGCCCCCGGTTTCGACATCGTCAAGTGTCGGCGCGAAGTGGATTCCCGCCCGCGAGCACCAAACGATTTCGAAAGCCCTGCAATCACGCAGCGCTTGACCCAACACATGGATGAAGATCATGAGCAGCTTTGATGAACTTTCAGACGACCGTTCCGGTGATCAGGCTGGACAGGATTATAACGGACCTCTTTCGGGATTCGATCAATCTGGCGACCAGGGCGGCGACGTTGCCGAACGCGTGGCGGGCGATATTGCCGGCGTGGCGCACGGAGGAGTTGGCGGGGCCGTCAGTGCGGCCGGCGATGCGCTAAGCGCCATCGGTCATGAAGTCGGTGGCGATGCCGGCGATGCACTTGGCACCATCGGCGATGTCGCAAAGGGCGGCGCCGCCGGCGTCGGCGATGCGGCCGGCGATGTGATCGGTGCCGGTATCAATGAACTTGGCCATGCCGTCGGCGGCAAAATCGGCGATGCCATCAGCGGTGCCGCGGACCAGATTGGCGATGTCGCCGGTGACGTCATTGGCGGAGTCATCGGTGCTGCGCTCGGCGATCCGTCGGCGTTGGCTGGCGCAGCGGAATCAGTGCTCGGCGCCGCTGAAAATCTCGCAAAGGAAGGCGCGGGAGCCCTCAGCGACGCCATCGGCGGCGAAGTCGGTCAGGACGTCGGCGCTCTCATCGGTGCGCTCGGCGACGCGGCCGACGCGGCCAAAGGCGCGATTGGCGCCGTGGAAGGCGTTGGCGACGCGGTCGGCCATGCCGTTGATGGTGCGATTGAAGGCCTTGCCGGAATCGGCAGCGCCGTCGTTGGCGCCGTGACCGGCGCGCAAAGCCCTGGCGAAGCGGCTCATGGTGTCGTCGACGGCGTGTTTGGCGCGGTCGAAGGCGCCGTTGGAGGCGTCTTTGGCGCGGCCGAAGGCACCGTCGAAGGCGTGACCGGCGCCGTCGACGGTGCACTCGGTGCAGCTGGAGGTGTCGCTAGTGCTACGGGTGGCCTGCTTGGCGATGCCGGCCATGCGCTCGAAAACCTCGGCGACGACGTTGGCGGCGTCGGCGGCGCGATCATCGGCGGCATCGGCGCAGGCATCGAAGGGCTTGGTGCCGGGCTCGGAGCGGTCGGTGACGCGATCTCAGGCCTCGGCGACGGTATCGGCGCAGTCGGCCACGCCGTCGGTGGCGCGATCGGCGAAGCCGGCCACGCCGTTGGTGGTGCTCTCTCCGATGCTGCCGGCGCTGTCGGAGGAGCGGTCAGCGATGCGGTTGGTGCTATCGGAGATGCGTTTGGCGCAATCGGCGGAGCAATCGGCGACGCAGCCGGCGCGATCGGCGACTTCTTCGGTGGAATCGGCGATGCCATTGGCGATGCCGTGGGTGCAATCGGCGACTTCTTCGGCATCGGCCATGAGTTCGGTGGCGGCACGCCTTCCGGCGGCGGCGGAGGCGGCGACGACGGTGGCGGTGGCGGTGATGACGGCGGCGGCGACGGCGACGGCGGCGATAATGGCGGCGACGGCGACGACGGCGACGACGGTGACAATGGCGGCGATGGCGACGACGGCGGCGAAGGCGAGGAATCCGGCATGCCCGATCCGGACGGCAGCGGCAGTGGTGGTGGTGTTGCAGGCATGCCTGACCCGGATGGCGATGGCGGCGACGACGGCAATGGCAGCGGTCATCGCGGTCCCACCATCGACCTCAGCGGCGGACATGGCGGTGGTGGCGTTTTCGGCGGCGGCGGTGGTGGTGACGGTGAGGGCGACGGCGATGGCACCGGCAATCACGGTGGACTGATCATCGGAAAAATCGTCGGCGTCGGCGGCAGCGGCGGTGGCAGCGACGGAGACGGTGGCGATTACGGCGATGGCGATGGCACTGGCAGAGGTATCCATGGTCCCATCAACGCAAACGGCGTCGGCCAAAGTGACGGCGAGAGGGAAGGCGACGGCGACGGCACCGGGAATCTTGCTGGAGATGTTGGTCGCATCCTGGCAGGCGTCGGCTCCCACGAGGCCGCCGGCGGCGGAAGCAGTGTGGTCCCGCATTTCGGCGACGAAATGCCTGATCCGAACGGCGACGGCCATGGCAGCCCGATCAGCAACGTAGCCTTTGGCGGCGCGGTGTCGGAAGCGGCGGCGGTCTCGTCGGACAGCGTGCAAAGCCACGGTGCAGAAGTCGGCATCATCATCGTCAGCGGGAATTCCGCATCGCCGGATGGTGGCAGCTTCTGGGATCAGGCGGCCTCGCACGCCGGCTCCGAAGCGGCGGTGGGCGTGAGCTCTGCGGCCGGGTTGATCGCAGGCGCCACGGCGCATGCGGCGGCGATCGAGACCTCCACGACGTCGGCGCACGACTTCAGCAGCGTCGCCCTCGATCACGGCGCGGCGACACATGTCAGCGTCGTCGCGGTTCATGGAGACTTCGCGTCGATGGCGCATTATGAAACGCCTTCGTTCGCGGGTGGTGAGTTCGCGGCCCATCTGCACATCTGATCGGCTACGATCGGATTCGGCAAAGGGACCGCCGCGGCGCAAGCCGCGGCGGTCTGGTGTCGGGTGCCACCGCCGATTTTGCGGTTTGACCTTAAGCAAGCTATTATGTTGCGCGAAAGAGGTTGGCCATGACGACGACAGGCCGTGTTTTACCGACCAAGGTCGATTTTCGTCGCTATGCGATGCTCGGCTATGTCTCGATCGCGCTGGTGTTCGGCGGCTTCGGCCTGTGGGCCTCGATGGCGCCGCTCGACCGTGCGGCGGTCGCCCCCGGCCAGGTCGCCGTGGAAAGCGATCACAAGGCCGTGCAGCATCTGGAAGGCGGCATCGTCCGGGAGATCCTCGTCAAGGAGACCCAACAGGTCAAGGCCGGCGACTTGCTGTTCCGATTGCAGCCGACCCAGGCCCAGGCCAACACCGATATTCTCCGCAAGCAGATCGATGCGGCGCTTGCCGAGGAGGCCCGCCTCGTCGCCGAACAGTCCAACGCCACAGCCATCGCGTTTCCCGCCAGCGTGCTGGCACGCGGGAACGTGCCGGAAACCGCGACCGCCATCGCCGACCAGCAGCGGCAGTTCGTGGAGCGGCGAAATTCGCTCGCCAGCCAGGTCAACATCCTCAATTCGCAGATCGCCCAGCAGCAGCAGCAACTGGCCGGGCGCGACCGCCAGCGCAATTCGCAGGTCGAGCAGATCAAGAGCCTCGACGGCCAGATGAATGCCGTGCGGCCGTTGCTCGAAAAGGGCCTCTACGCCCGCAACAGATTTCTCGAGATGGAGCGCGATCGGGCCAGGATCACGGGCGAGCTCGGCGCTGCCGAGGCCGACGTCGCGCGTTTTGGGCAATTGATCGAGCAAAGCCGGTTACAGATCGGTCAGGTGTGGCAGAAGTACCAAACCGAGATTTCGCAGCAACTGGACACGGCGCGCGGCAAGCTCTCCGAGTTGCGCGAAAAGCTCCTGATCGCAGAGGACGTGCTGAGGCGAATCGACGTGCGCTCAGAGCGCGACGGCATCGTCATGAACATGAAGGTCCACACCATCGGCGCGGTCGTCAAGTCGGGGGAGACTCTTGCAGAGATCGTTCCGGTCGGTGAGGGCCTGAACGTGATGGCGCGGGTCTCGCCGCGCGACATCGAGAGCGTGATGGTCGGCCAGAAGGCGGAGGTGCGTTTCTCGAACTTTTCGTCGCGCCAGACCCCGATCATCCTGGGCCGGGTCGAAAGCGTTTCTGCCGATTCGATGACGGACGACGCGACCAAGCAGCAATATTTTTCGGCGAAGATCGTGATCGACTACCGTACCGTATCACCCGAAATCTCGCAGCATATCCTGCCGGGCATGCAGGCCGACGTGCTGATTTCCACCGGCGAACGCACCGTGCTCGAATATCTGGTTGGTCCGCTGATGAATTCGCTGGCGAAAACCTTGCGCGAGAAGTGAGCGGAGCGGTGCACTCCGCGGCGACCGGTTCGATCAGGCGCCGATCTTAAGTTCCGGCGGGGCCGGCTCCGGCACGGCGATGTCGCGCGCCCGCGCGACGCCGATGATGTCGATCGATCGCGGCGTACTGCCCGAAATCGCCAGCGCATGCGGTTGGCCGAGATCGGTGACGCCGGCACGCCGTGCGGCCTCCATCGACAGCGCCATCTGCCAGCCATTTTCCTGCGCCGCGCCGGCGAGTTGTAACGGCACCTCGGTGCCGGCGCCGACCACCGACAGCACCGATATCTTGCCGAGGCCGATGCGGCCGAGCAAGAACGAGTCGGTATGCAGGCCGATACTGGCCGCGATCGGATGGCCGATCTCCGCCGCAACCTTTTCGTTCAGCCGGTCCAGCGCGGTGTCGATCGCGCGCGCTGCCAGCAAGGCGTCCCGGCAACCCAGTTCCTGCCCGCGCTGTTGTCCGAACACGGCCATCAGCCCATCGCCGAGGAACTTGTCGACCCAGCCGTGGTTCTGGTCGATCGCGGCACCCGAGGCGGCAAAGAACTCGTTCAGGATGAACATGACGTCGTAGGGCAGCCGGTCGCGTGAAATCCCGTCGATGTCCCTGATCCGCAGATAGAGCAGGCACAGCGGCTTGTGCACGCCGGCATCATCCGTGCCCGCGGCCAAGGCGAGCGGCGGCCCCTCGTCGGAGAGGCGCACCAGCCGCGTCACGCTCAACGAGCCGCGCGGCCGGATCTGGCAAGCGAGGCGGGCGTTGTCGGGCGCGCCGACGCGGGCCAGCGTGAAACGCTCGGCAAAGCCCGGCGGCGGCAAGGTTGCGGCGCCGTCATCGATGCGGACGCGACAGGTGCCGCACCGGGCGCGGCCGCCGCACGCGGAGGCGTGGGCCATGCCGTTGGCGCGGCTGATCTCGAGCAGCGTCGGGCCGATCGCGCTCTGGACTTTCGGTCCGCCGGCATAGGCGATGGTCAGTTTCGGCGCGGCGAACATGCCGAAGCGACGCAGCATGATGACGATCGCCATCAGCGCGAGCAGGCTTGCAAAAACGATCCGCGCCAGCAGCCGGTACCATGCCAGCCGCTCGTCGGAACTTGCGTCAGGCCAATGCGTGACGGCCTTGACACGGTCCGCGACCGCCGGATCGCTGATCAGGCCTGCCACTGCACGACCCGATACCGCAAAGCCGGCCAGCGCCGCCAGCGGCAGCGCGATGGCGAGCAGCAGCAGGATCGGCTGCAACGTCGCATACCCGCCGCGAAATTTCAGCCAGTAATGGATACCGAGACAGCCATGGATCCATACGACGAGCAGCAGCGCGGTTTGTGTCAACGCGGCCGCAGGCCACAATCGCGCGAGTTCGTAGAGATAGCTGTCCTGAACGCCGAACGCCGTCATCGCGACCCGCGTATCGATGATGTGCGGCAGCAGCAGCAACGGGGTGGCGAGCCCGAGCACGATCTGCACCAACTCCCACGCCGGCAGACGCAAGGTGCCGCGGCGGGCGGTCTTGAGCAGTCCGAATACGACATGGGTCAGCAGGGCGGCGCCAAGCACGAGCGATCCCGGCCACGACCGCGTCACCGCCAGGCGCCACTGCTGGACCTCGTCCATCGTTTCGAGCTGAAACAGGCCGATCGCGTGATTTAGGAAATGTGTCGCCGCGAATGCAAACAGGATCAGCCCTGAAATCAGGCTGAGATTTCGCGAGATGCCGCCGCGCATGACCGCCCGTTCGAATTGCTGTCGTGTGACCGCAGCCGCCAATCGCATGCGCCCGCCCCGGGGCAGAGTTTCACCGAAGCCCTCCGATTTCAACTGGTCGGATCCATCCAATGCGAGGACCACTGCCCAGCCTCCCGGACGGCGCCGGTAGATTAAATTTCTACAACATTATCATGGTGTTATTGGGGTGCCGCGCATTGCCTGGCTACGTGATGTCCGTCACATCCGCAAAGCCCGGTTCCTGAGACAAGAGGTCAGGACCCACGGTGTTGCGCCAAGGGCCAAAACGATTTCAGGGGAAGTGGCATGACCAGGCAATCTCACCGTAGCCCACTCGGTTCGGCGCTTCGCGCCTGCTACCCGGCTTTCGTCGCCACTTTCGTGCTCAGCCTGTTCATCAACGCAAGCATGCTCGCCTCACCGCTGTATTCGATGCAGATCTACGACCGCGTGCTGACCAGTCGCAACGTCGGCACCTTGACGATGCTCACCCTCGTGGTCGTCATGTTCCTCGTTCTGTACGGCGTACTGGAGTTCGCTCGCTCGGGCGTGCTGGCCCGCGCCGGCCTGCAGTTCGAAGGCACGCTGCGCCACCCGCTGTTCGAAGCCATGATGCGGGCCGAATTGTCACCGCGTCACCGGTTTGGGCAGCAGGTCATCCGCGATGCCGAGACGATCCGCGATTGCATCGCCGGCGGGACCGCCGCGATTGCCTGCGACCTGCCGTGGACGCCGGTGTTTGTCGCGCTCTGCTTCATACAGCACCTTTATCTCGGCATTGTCGCGCTGATCGGCGCGACCGTGCTGTTCTCGATTGCGCTGCTCACCGAACTCTTTACCCGCGTCGGCGTCGATCGCAGCAACGCGTTGGCCAACGAGGCCTCGCGCTTCGCCGCCTCCGCATTGCGGAACGGCGAGGTGGTGCGGGGTCTGGGCATGGGCGACATCGTGCTCGACCGCTGGAGCGGCGCGCAATCGGCCCTCGTCGAGGCCCACAGCATCGTGATCGAGCGCGGCGCCGCCATGCATGCGGTCACCAAGTTCGCGCGCCTCGCGGTTCAGACCTCGCTGTTGTGCGTCGGGGCATGGCTTGCGATCGATCGCCAGATTTCGCCTGGTGCGATGATGGCGGCCTCGATCATCATGGGCCGCGCGCTGGCGCCGGTCGAGCAGGCCGTTGGGCAGTGGAAGCGCGTGGTTGCGTTCCGCTCCGCCTATCGCCGGCTCGAGGATCTTTTTGAGGCGCTGCCGGCGGAGGAGGCTCCCACGGCGCTGCCGGTGCCGAAGGGACAGATCGAGGTCGAGAACGCCATCGTGTGGCCGCCGGCCGCCAATCGCCCCTCGGTCAAGGGCGTCAGCTTCGCGCTGAACGCGGGTGAGAGCATCGCAATCGTGGGTGCGTCTGCCAGCGGAAAGTCGAGCCTTGCCCGCGCGCTGGCCGGTGTCTGGCCGTTGCGCGAGGGCGTGATCCGGATCGACGGCGCAGCCTACAGCCAGTGGGATCAGACCCGCCTTGGCAAGCATATCGGCTACCTGCCGCAGGACATCGAGCTGTTCTCGGGCACAGTCGCGGAGAACATCGCTCGCCTCGGTCATGTCGACGACGCTGCCGTGATCGCAGCCGCGACGGCCGCCGGCGCGCATGACGCCATTCTCCGCCTGCCCAACGGTTACGACACGCCGATCGGCGAAGGCGGCGTTGCCCTCTCCGGCGGCATGCGCCAGCGGGTCGGTCTTGCCCGCGCCCTTCATGGTAACCCTCGCTTGATCATTCTCGACGAACCGAACTCGAACCTCGACGAGGAAGGCGAAAAGGCGCTTGCTCAGGCGATGGCCGCAATGAAGTCGGCAGGCCGAACTGTGATCGTCGTCACGCACCGTCCGCAAATTCTGGCCCATGTTGATCGGGTCATGGTGATGTCGTTCGGGAAGGCGCTGGCGTGCGGCCCGCGCGACGAGGTGATCGCCAGGATGCGCGGCCAGAAAGTTGTCCTCGCCCACGACCGGGCGACCGCCGCGTAAAACTTCAGCGATAGATCAGGAGCTAGGCTATGACCGGGATCGGATCTCTTTCCAACACGATGCGGACCGTCCTGCTGGCGGCGGTCCTGATACCGGGCCCGTTGCTTGCGGAGCCCGCAGATACTGCGC
The DNA here is from genome assembly GCA_963802535.1 of uncultured Alphaproteobacteria bacterium. Classification (GTDB taxonomy): domain Bacteria; phylum Pseudomonadota; class Alphaproteobacteria; order Rhizobiales; family Xanthobacteraceae; genus Bradyrhizobium. The sequence continues at coordinate 1,126,980 of CAWDJI010000011.1, forward strand.
GGCAAATGCTGACCCAGGCCCAGACGCGAGCGCAGGATCAGGTGAAAAGCGAGGTCAAGAAAATCATGGCGCGCGGTCCGATCCTGACGGAGACGCCGGCGGCGACGTCCTTCTCGACGAACCTTCGGGAGCCCGGTGCGGTCTCACCCGTCAGCGCTTCGGCAACTGAAGCCCGAATTGACCTGCCGAGCGAGCCGACTCTGACCGCCTTGCGCGATGACAGCTTCTCAGTCTTGCCGACGACCACTACGGAACCGCCGCTCGCCGCGCGTGCGCCGGCATACCAGGTCGCAAGTATTGCGCGCTTGGAAACGTCGCAAAGTCTGGTCGATGCCGCCGCTTCCATCGTAACGTCGCCAGCCCCCGCAACCGCGGCTGACACTGCGCAGGTGGCGGCTCCCGTCGCCGCCACGATGGCGGTAGCCGCGACATCGCACGATACTCCGATCATTGCTCCCACACCGATGGCGCAGCCTACGATCATTGAGACGCCTTTGGCAAAACCCGAGGCACAGGCAACGGCAGGCAGCACGTTCCCACCCAAAACGGAAGCCAGGAGTGAGACCGGTCGCAATTTCGCCAGCGAGAGCAAGGTTGCGGTACAGCCGGCCGCAAAGAAGACGACCGCGCCGACGAGGGTCGCGAATACTTCTGCGGCGCCCCATCAAAGACGTGCGGTCGAATTGGCTGATCGCGATATCCGCACGCAGCTGAAGCGGCTCACCAATCGACCGGACGTGCGCGCGCTGATGGCGCAATACGGCCTGAACTGATCATTCCTGAAAACACGTACTGGACCTGGAAAAAAGACCGAGGGCGCGATCTGCATCGGCCCTTCCGGTCAGCGTGTTGCGGTCACGTGGTCCGGAACCGCAGCACGCCGTCGGTCACTTCCGAGGTCAGGCGTCCTTCGACCAGCATGTAATTGACATGGGCCACCAGTTCTCCGGCGGCAAAGCCCATCTGGTGCTCGTCGAGCACGTGCTTGTGGAACACGATAGGCACCAGCTCCTTCGAGGTCTGCGGGATTTCGCGGCAGGCTTCCGCGATCAGCCGGCAGCGGTCCTCGTGATGGTCCGCGAGCTGCTTGATGCGGGTCTTCAACCCGTAGAACGGCACGCCATGGCCGGGCAGCACCACGACGTCATAGGGCAGCGTGGTGGTGAGGCTTGCCAGCGAGGCCAGATATTCGCCGAGCGAATTCTGGTCGGGCTCGACCGCCCAGACGCTGACATTGGGCGATATCTTGCTCAAGCACCTGGTCGGCGGAAAGGAACAGCTTGTCGGCGGCGCAATACAGCATCACCTGGTCGAGCGCATGGCCGCCGCCGGTGATGACCTTGAAGCGCCTTGTGCCGATCGAAATCTCGTCGCCATGGGAGATGCGGCTGTAGGACGGCGGCAGCACCGAAACCCGCTTCAGATAATCCTGGCCGCGTCCGAGCAGCTTGTCGGTCAGGCTCTCGTCCATGCCATGGCGGCGGAAGAACAGCCGCTGTGCGTTGCGGCGTTCCTCGGTGCCGCGGTTCTGGTGATAGACCGACTGCAGATATTCGACCTGCGACATCTGCAACGGACAGTCGAAGCGCTCGGTGATCCAGCCCGCGAGGCCGACATGGTCGGGATGCGAATGGGTCACGATCAGCCGGGACACTTTCACATGTTTGAGCGGTCCCTCGAACAGCGTGGTCCAGGCCGCGATCGTCTCCTCATTGCCGAAACCGGCATCGACCATCGCCCAGCCGTCGCCGTCTGCCAGCAGATAGATGTTCACATGGTTGAGCCGGAACGGCAGCTTGAGCCGTACCCACAGGATGCCCGGCATCACCTCGACCACCTGATCGTGGCCCGGATGATTTTCCCAGGGGTATCGCAGGGCTTCGGCGGAGGATTGAACCGTGTCTGATTTCGAATTCATGCTACCGGCATAACCGCACAAGCGGCGTCGCGCCAGTTGAAAAAATGGGTGCCGGGCTGGACAAAATGAATGGGTATTCGTTGCTCCGTCATTCCGGGGCTATGCGAAGCATAGAACCCGGAATCTCGAGATTCCCCGGTGCGCAATGGCGCACCTGAGGTTCACGCTGCGCGTGCCCCGGAATGACCTGGAATGTAGGGCGTGATTGAGCGAAGCGTAATCCGCCGTCTTGGCTATAGTGTTTCACGCGAGATGGCGGGTTAAAGAGAACCCGCCCTGCGAGCTGCTTCAGGGAGTGAATTCATTGCACCTCTCTATGTGCAAGATAAGTCTCGACGCGCGTCAGCAATAGCGCGCAGCGTTGGACCGTGGCTTCGCTGTCACCCGCGTTTCGGCGATCAAGTATGACGAACTCCCGCACTACCGACCCGGCGGGGAATTGCTGCCAGCTCAGGTCGATGTGAAACCAGGCATCGCCGACCAGCAAAGCGTTCCAGAAGTGGACCTCTTCACGCTCGCCGGTCCAGACCTTGCCTTTGACGATCTCGGCCGCCGGATAGAAGTGCTGGATCACCCGTGAGGTCGGATAGCATTGGCCGTAGGCCCGATTGCCTGCCTGTTCGACGTTTTGGTAGGACGTTTGCTTGTCCCACGAGGCCTCTAACGCCTCGCGCAGGCGCAGCATGAAGTTCTGATCGGCAGGGGTCAGTGGCTGAGGAAGAAGACTCGTAAGCGGGTTCATTCCATCCACGATAGCACAGGCGACTTTCGAAGCCAGAAGCGCATAACGGGCGCCATCGGCGCGACTGAAGGAGCGAGTCCAGACCGTCGCGCGGTCGGGACCCGGCTGAACCTACTAGATCTTGCGTCTTCGGATGGACGTGAAACCCCATCCCTACGGTGCATGGGGTTGTTTTCGTACTTTTTTTTGGCCGCGCCCTTACGCCGCCCGGATATTTTCCAGGAACGCGTCGATCTCGGCGCGCAGCACGTCGGCTTCGCGGCGGAGCGCGCCGGAGGCGGTCAGGACCTCGGTGGCCGCGGTGCCGGCTTCGGTCGAGGCCGAGGAGACGCCGACGATGTTGCTGGAGACCTCGCTGGTGCCGCCGGCGGCGTGCTGGATGTTGCGGGCGATCTCGCGGGTAGCCGCGCCCTGCTCCTCGACGGCGGCGGCAATCGCTGTGGTGACGTCGTTGATCTCGCCGATGGTGTTGCCGATGCTGCGGATCGCGGCCACCGCCGTCGTCGTCACGGTCTGCATGCTGACGATCTGCTGACGGATCTCGTCGGTGGCTTTTGCGGTTTGGGTGGCGAGGTTTTTCACCTCGGAGGCGACCACCGCAAATCCCCGTCCGGCTTCGCCGGCGCGCGCGGCTTCGATGGTGGCGTTCAGCGCCAGCAAATTGGTCTGCGAGGCGATGGTCTGGATCAGATCGACCACCACGCTGATGCGTCCGGCATTGTCGGCCAGTCCCTGCATGGTGGCATCGGTGGCGCCGGCTTCCTCGACCGCCTTGCGGGCGATTTCCGCTGACGTGACGACCTGGCGGCTGATCTCCTCGATCGACGAGGACAATTGTTCGGTGCCCGACGACACGGTCTGCACGTTGACCGAGGTTTCCTCGGCGGCCGAGGCCACTGCGCTGACCAGCGCGCTCGACTGATCGGCGGTCGCCGACATGCTCTGCGCGGTGGTCTGCATCGAGGAGGCTGCGCCTTGCAGGCTGTCGAGCGCGGTGCGTACCGTGGTTTCGAACTCGACGATGCGCCCTTCCATGCGGGAAGCGCGCTCGCGACTTGGCGACGCGATCCTTGTCCTGGTCGGCAGTGAGCGCGCGGCTCTCGATCATGCTCTCGCGGAACACATGCAGCGAATTCGCCATCGCCGCGATCTCGTCCCGCTGGCTCGACTGATAGATATCGGATTCGAGGTCGCCGTCGGACAGCAATTGCATCGAGCGCTGCAGGCTGCGGATCCGGCGCAGGATGTTGCCGCCGACATAGAGCCAGACGAACAGGATCGATCCGACCAGGGTCGCCGCGCCGAGCCCGAGCATGGTCTTGGTCGCCAGTGAAATCTCCTCACGCGCCTGCGAGGTCGAGGCGTCGGTTTCCTTCTGCACGCCGTCGACCAGCTGTTGCACGCTGATGCCGAGACCGACATTGAGCTTGCGGGTTTCCTCCAGAATGGTCTGGCCGTAATCGTCGGCGTCGAGTTCCTGTTGGCGGATCTTGAAAACCCGCGTTTTGCCTTCGCCGAGCGCCAGCAATTTCAGCGCGGCGTCCGACAGCGCCTTGGTGCCGGCGTTCTTGGGCAACTGCTCGAGGCTCGCTTTGACGCGCGCCTGCGTCTCCTTGAATTCCTTTTCGATGCCTTCGAGGATATCGCTGTTGTTGGCCGACAGCGCCGCCGTCATGTCGGACGCCATCAGATTGGTGCTGGCGACGACGTTGCCGAGCTGCTCGACGGTGCGCGCGGCCTCGGTGGCGTCGTCGTGGGAGAGGTTGGCCGAGCCCAGGATCGCGTTGATCTGGCTCTGCGCGTCCATCATCGCCGGCGCCGAGGCTGCGACGAAGTCGGTCTGCGCCTTGCGCAGCGCCGTATATTGCTTCTCGTGCAGGGCTGCGACCTCGAGCCGCTCGCGCGCGGCGGAGCCGAGGCTCTTGATCATGTCCTCGATGTTCTTCACGGTCTCGGTCAGGTTGGCGACCACATTCTTGTCGGCGCCGAGCGCGATGATCTCGCTCAGCTTCTTCAGCGCGACCGTCTGGGTCTCCTGCATCTTCTTGGAACGTTCGGCCAAGGCCTCTTCGGTGCGCGAGGCCAAGAGTGCCGGGCCCTGGCTCGCAAGACTCGCGCTCTGTGCTGATAATTGCAGGCTGGCGGCAAGACGCGGAATGTCTCGTCCGCTCAGGTCAACCATGGCGCCGCCGAGATGCCCGAGCACCATGCCGGCGCCGGCGCTGATCACGATCGCCATGCCGGCGATAACAGCGAAGGCAGCAAACAGGCTGCCCCTGACGCCGAATTTCGGAAAGCTGAATCCCTTCAGCCGAAATTTGCCGATGCCTAAACGTAACGCCATTTATCCGCCGCCCCGTACCCGCTGCCCCAGATGAATCCTCGCGCGGCAGTATCGAGGTACCCGGTTAACATTCTTGGAAAATGCGGCGGCTTTTCGCGATTTTTGCGCGCAGTGCGCGACCGAACATTGTTTGAATGGAACAAACAAAAAGGCCGGCGCGAACGCCGGCCCCTTGCAGCTTCCCTGTAAAATCGATCAGTAGCGCGCGACGACCGGGCCACCGAAGTTGAAGCGGTAATTGACGCCGAGCTTCAGCGTGTGCTCGTCATTGTGGAAGGTTCCGAACGGCACCAGCACGGCCGGGGTCACGAAGCGGGTGTCGCCGAAATTGTAGTACATGTACTCGGCCTTGGCCGACCAGTTCTGCGCGAACATGTATTCGACGCCGGCGCCGACCGTGTAGCCGTCGCGATGGTTCTTATCGAGCGTGAAGGCGACCGGAACGCCCACGAGCGTCAGGGTGTCCTTGTTGTCGGAATAAGCGTAGCCGCCTTTGACATAGGCGAGACCCGGACCCCAGGTGTAGCCGACGCGCGCGGTGATCGAGGCGATCGCGCGCTGGTCGTTGTTGAAGATCATGGCGTTGGGGAAGGTCGCATTGAGGTTGTTCTTGCCGAGCCAGGAGTACTGGCCTTCGGCACCGACAACCCAGTTCGGCGCGAACTGGTAATCGGCGCCGGCCTGGAAGCCGCCCAGCAGACGGGCTGAGTAGTCCGAGAGCACCAGGCCGTTGAAATTGTTGCTGCCGGAGAAGGCGCCGCCGAGATGGGCGCCGAGATAGAAGCCGGTCCAGTTGTAGAGCGGCGCGGCATAGACCGGCGCCTTGTTGTAGGACCGTGCGCCCATGTCGGCGCCCAGCGCCGGCGCGGCGAGAGCAACGAGGGCGACGGTCGCGAGCAGGAACTTCTTCATTTGTCGGTCTCCGGAAAAATCGCTGCGAGGCGCCACATGAGGGCACCATCCATGAGACGCATTTAGACGGCATTTATCTAAAATGCTGTCACTTGCCGGGCACACCGATTGATAACCCAACCCATTGGAGGGTAAACGTTTTTTGTGCTTAACGACCCGCCTAATCAACGCACTTAAGGAAGGCTTAACAACGCCTCCCTCGAAAGCTTTGCTTAACCAATGCGCCGCCGCACATCGCCGCGCATCTGTTCGCGGAACGCCTGCTGCCGGGCCGGCCGGTCCTTCACGGGCACGTCGTGGCGCTCGAACACGTTGAACATCTCCAGGATCGGATAGCGGTCGCTGGCCATCGCCAGGATGCGAAGCAGTTCGGACACCGGGCCGCTCGGGCCGGTGACCTCCCATTTGCGGATGGTGTTGGCGCCGTCGGCGTCCGGCAGCCCGCAGAGTTTGGCCATGTCGGCGACCGTCAGCGGCCGACCGATGGCCTCGCCGAGGTCTTCGCGAAGTTTCTTCAGTTCCGAACCGGTCACTTGTTCTCCGTTGCAAAGATATCTGTGAGTTAAGTCACACTCCGGGAGCCGGGGTGCAAGTAATACGCGGTGCATTCGTTCCCTGAGGAGGTCGCCATGCGCCGCATCATTGAAAGCCTTGCCCCCAACGACCGCCGCATCTACTGGCGATGGGTCGGTGGCATGTTCGGCCTGTACGTCGTGGTGATGATCGCCGCCGCCGCCACGTTCATCCGCCACGAATCATCGCGCAAACTCGCGCATGAAGGTGCCGCGACTGTGGCAATCGACCGCAGCCTTGCGCCGTCGCACCAGGCCTCGATGCCGGCACGGCAGGCCATGCTGCATTATTGATCGGATTTTAGCCGCCGATGGCGTTGCGCGCGACGACGTCGCGATAAAAGGCCGCACTGAGTTTCGGCGTCCGGCGCTGGGTTTCGAAATCGACGTGATAAAGCCCAAAACGCTTTTCGTAGCCGAAGATCCATTCGAAATTGTCCATCAGGCTCCACAGGAAGTAGCCGCGCACCGGCACGCCCTCGGCCACCGCACGCTGCAACTGCCGCAAATAATTTCGCAGATACATGATGCGATCGAGGTCGTAGACCTTGCCGTCGGCATGCACCTTGTCTTCGGATGAAGTTCCATTCTCGCTGATGTAGATGTTTTCGATGTTCCACACCTTCGCCGCCAGCCGCGGCGCCCAGTAGATGGTTTCCGGACCGACCTTCAGCCATTCCGAGTTCATGTGCGGAAACGAGCCGGGCATCGGCAGCACGGACCAGCCGGGCGCCTTGTCGGAAGCCGCGATATAGAATTGCGGCGCGTAGATGTTGAGCCCGACGAAATCGTTCTTCGAGCCGATGATCTTCAACTCGTCGGCGGTGAATTTCGGCGCGTCCTTGCCGGCATATTCGAGGAAGCCGTCGGTATATTTGCCCTCCAGCATGACGCCGAGCAGGCCGGCGTTCAGTTCGCGCGTCGCCATCTCGGCGGCGCGAACGTTTTCCGGCGTATCGAACGCCGGTATGCAGGCGGCGATGTTCTCGGCCGGGCCGACTTTGGTTCCCTTGCGGCCGTGCGCGCGGATCGCCTGCACGGCAAGTCCGTGGCCGAGCACGACGTTGTGCCGCGCCTGGTTCAACTCGGCCGCCGGCAGCTTCAGGCCGGGCGCGTCGATGCCCCAGCCATAGCCGAAGGTGAGGAAACGTCCGGCTTCGTTCAGCGTGAAGATATTTTTCACGCGGTCGGTCAGGCGCTCGGCGACGTAGCCGGCGTAATCCGCGAACGCCTTTGAAGTGTCGCTGGATTGCCAGCCGCCGACGCGGTCCTGTAACGCCTGCGGCAGGTCCCAATGGTACAGCGTGGCATAGGGCTCGATGCCGTTGGCCAGCAGTTCGTCGACCAGCCGGTTGTAGAAGTCGAGGCCCTTGGGATTTGGCGCGCCGGTGCCGTCGGGAAATATCCGCGGCCACGCGATCGAGAACCGGTAGTGCCTGGCACCGAGATCCCTGATCAGGCGGACGTCTTCCTTGTAGCGATGGTAGTGATCGTTGGCGCGGTCCCCGGTCGACTTGTCCTCGATCTTGCCCGGCGTGTGCGTAAAAGTGTCCCAGATCGAGCGGCCGCGGCCGTCTTCATCGACGGCGCCCTCGATCTGATAGGACGACGTCGCGGTGCCCCACGCAAAACCCTTGGGAAAGCGGGCAGGGGCGTGCGGATCGGCGGCAGGCTTCCGCTTGGTGTTGGCCGAATGAGCCGGCGTCGCCGCCATTCCGAGCGCGGCAAGGCCCGCAAGTTTTGCAAATTGCCGGCGCGAGAATGTTCCGGACATCGTCCCTCTTCTGCGGCCGCCAGGTGGAGGTCAATGGGCCGCAGTGCAGGGTCGTCCAATCCGGCGATTGTTTCAAGTTCTGCCGGTTACAGCCGGGCTCTTCTACTCCGAAGACTTCTTGGCGCGCGTGACGATCTGGGTCGGGATTGACGAAGCGCAGCGCGATCAGGAGCCAGACCAGCGTCGTGATCATGTAGATCACCGCCATCGCGTCGATCGACTGCCCGGCGCGCACGCCGGCGGCGAAGACCGCATAATAGAGCGCCACGACCAGCGTCTGGCTGCCGGGACCGGCGGTGAAGAAGGTCAGCTCGAACATCGCGATGGTCCGCACCAGCACCAGCAGCAGCGCGGCGAGAATGCCGGGCGCCAGCAGCGGCAGCAGCACATGGAGGAACAGCCGGCCGGTGCCGGCGCCGAACACCCGCGCCGCGGCCTCGATGCGCGGATCGATCTGCTCGATGAACGGGATCATCACCAGCACGACGAACGGCACGGTCGGCACGAGATTGGCGAGAATGACGCCGGAGATGGTGCCGCCGAGATGCGACTGATAGAGCACGGTCGCCAGCGGAATGCCGAAGGTGATCGGCGGGATCAGCATCGGCAGCAGGAACAGCAGGATGACGAGTCGCTTGCCCGGGAAATTGCGGCGCGCCAGCGCGTAGGCCGCCGGCACGCCGAGCAGCCCCGACAGCAGCACGACGGCGCCGACGACCTCGAAGGTCACGATCAGGACGTCGTCGAGCTGGAATTCCTGCCAGGCCGAGGCGTACCAGCGCGTGGTGTAGCCCGCCGGCAGCCAGGTGCCGAGCCAGCGCGTCCCGAACGAATTGACGACGACGGTCGCGATCATGCGCGACGAGATTGAGGATGAAGAAGATCACCAGCGCCCAGATCGCGATCGCCCACAGCCGCTCTCCGGCTGATTTCGCGGTCCAATGTCTGTGTCGCCATGGCGCTCAGCCTTTCCCGCCGCTGACGGCGCCGCGATAGACGAAACTGCGCGCGGACGAGGATCAGAGGCCACGACGAGAAGCTGGGCAGAAGCCCATGATCATCGCGATCGCCGACGCCATCGAGTAGTCATACTGCTCGAAGGCCGCCTGGTAGGCGGCGATCGAGATCACGCGGGTCGCGCCGGCCGGCGCGCCGAGCAGCACCGCGGACGGAAACACCGAGAAGGTCTGCACGAAGGACAGGCAGAGATTGATCGCGAGTCCCTGCGCCAGCAGCGGCATCAGGATGTGCCGGAAGCGCGCCCGCGGCTTGGCGCCGAGCGTCGCCGCCGCCTGCTCGAGCGACGGATCGATGCCGGTGATGTAGGACAGCGTCAGCAGGAAGGTGAACGGAAAGCCGGACAGGATCAGCGACAGCATCACGCCGGAGTAGTTGTGGACGAGCCGGACCTGGCCGAAGCCGAACAGCATCAGCGTGCGGTTGAACCAGCCCTGCGGCCCGAGATAATTGAGCAGGCCCTCGGCGACCAGCACGGTGCCGAGCGTGATCGGCAGCACCAGGATCGTCGTCAGCAGCGGCGCCGGTTGCATCCGCCGCACGCGCAGGGCGATCGGGATCGAGATCAGCACATTGATCAGCGTGACCGGAACCGCGAGCCAGAGCGTCGCGGCGATGGTGTCGTACAGGAACGGGTCGGAGAAGAACTTCGGGTAGTTGGCGAGCCAGCCGCCGGCCTTCGGCTGGAACGACAGCACGAAGCCGTAGAGGAACGGATAGACGAACAGGCCGACGACGAACAGCACCGCCGGCACGATCAGCAGCGTGACGCCGTCGAGTTCGCGGAGCGCAAGCCGCGCCCGCAGCGGCAGGCGTTCGCCGGGCTGCGTTGAGCAGGCGCTCGGTCATGACGGCGCGCTCCGCATAGACCAGCACGCGGCTTGGATCGGCCGTCGAGACGGACGGTGTCGCCTTTCGAACCTGCGTCTCGGAGCGGAAATAGAGCTCGGTGCCGTCGGCGGTGCGGCCCGAGCAATAGAATTCGCGGCCGTGATATTGCGCCGATTCCACCTTGACCGCGAGCGGCCCGTCGGACGTCGACCGTCAGATCGTCGGGACGGATCGCAGCGACGACGTCGCCATCGTCGAGCGCCATCGATCGGCGTGCCCTGGAGGCCGACGCCGCCAATGCTGATGCTGAGCAGATTGCCGGCCTTGGTGGCGCGCGAACGGATCTGGTTGCGAAAGCCCATGAACTCGGCGACGTCGGGATGGGCCGGCCGCGCATAGAGCTCCTCCGGCGTGCCGACCTGGCGCACTTCGCCGTCGCGCATCACGACGATGCGGTCGGCGAGCGACAGCGCCTCTTCCTGGTCGTGCGTGACGTAGATCGTCGCCGAGCCGATCAGTTCGTGGATGCGGCGGATTTCGGCGCGCATCTCGAGCCGCAGCTTGGCGTCGAGATTGGACAAGCGGCTCGTCCATCAGCACCAGCGGCGGCTCGATGACGATGGCGCGCGCGATGGCGACGCGCTGCTGCTGGCCGCCGGAGAGTTGCCCGGCAGCTTGTCGCCCTGGTCGCCGAGGCGGACGATGGCGAGCGCCTCGTCGACCTTGCGCGCGATCTCCGCCTTCGGCCGGCCCTGCATGGCGAGACCGAAGCCGATATTCTGGCGCACGCTCATGTGCGGGAACAGCGCGTAGTTCTGGAACACCATGCCGAAGCCGCGCTCTTCCGGCTTCAGCTGGTCGATGCGGGTGCTGTCGAGCCAGATGCTGCCGCCGGACAGCGTCGAGCAGGCCGGCCAGGCAGTTGAGCGCCGTCGATTTGCCGCAGCCGGACGGTCCGAGCAGGGCGATGAATTCGCCGCGGCGTGACCGTCAGATTGACGTCCTTGAGCGCGTTGACGATGCCGAAATTGCGGCTCATCCCGTCGAGCCGCAACTCGCGGAAATCACGTGCGGCGATAGCCATAGTCTGGTCGCTCCCGTCCGAACGCGCGCCCGAGACGAGCAGACCGGCGACGTGGTCGGCCGGTCTGCTCTGCCTTCGGCAGTTACTTCTTCTTCTGCGACGCCGATCTGCTCGTCCCAGCGGCTGAAGGCTAGCACGAGCTTGTCCGGCAGCAGCGGCAGCTCCTGCTTGTTGCCGGTGATCGCCGCCTCGTATTCGGGACGGCCGAACTCCTTGATGACCTTCTGGCTTTCCTCCGGCGCCATCGAGAGCGGCACGTCCTTCACCGCCGGACCCGGATAGAAATAGCCGTCGTCGTAGGTGGTCGCCTGCGCTTCCTTCGACAGCAGATAGTTCATCAGGTCGAGCAGCACCGCGAGCTTGTCGTTCGACACGCCCTTCGGGATGCAGAGATAGTGCGCGTCGAGGACCCAGTGGAAGCCCTTGAGGAAGAAGACCTTGGCTTCCTTCGGCACGACGCCGAGCACGCGCGGGTTGATGTCCCAGCCCATCTGCGAGGGCACCATGTCGCGCGAGCCTTCGCCGAGTTCCTTCATCACCGGCGCCGGTGCCGCCGGGATAGTATTCGATGTATTGGCCGAGCTCCTTGAGATAGGCCCAGGTCTTGTCCCAGCCATTCATCGGATCCTTCGGATCCTTGTCGCCGAGGATGTAGGGCAGGCCCATCATGAAGATGCGGCCGGGACCGGAATTGGCCGGGCGGGCATAGATGAAGCGGTTGGGATTGGCCTTGGCCCAGGCCAGCAGCTCCTCGGCCGTCGTCGGCACCTGCTTCACCTTGTCGGGCATGTATTCGATCACCGGGCCGGCCGGGCAGAACACGACGCAGACGCCCTGGTTTGCCGCGAGGCCCTGCATCTGCTTGGCGCCCGGCAGATAGATGTCGTCGAGCTTCGGCAGCTTCGCGGCATATTCGGATGCGATCGGGATCCAGAGCTTCTGGTCGACGCCGGCCGACAGCGCGTCGATGCCGGTCAGCACGCCGTCGATGTCGACGCGGTTGGCGTCCTGCTGCGCCTTGATCTTGCCCGGCAGTTCGGGCGCCGGCGCCTTGGTGAAGTTGATCTTGGAGACCAGCTTCGGATTCTTGTCGCGATAGGCTTCGATCGCCTTCTGCGTCAGCGCCAGATTGCCGGCGACGTCGACGAAATTGAGCGTGACCGGCGAGGTCGGCAGCGGGAGATTTTGCGCAAACGCCGGAAGCACCACGGAACTTGCGAGGCCGCCGACAACCGCACGACGCGTCAGATCGAATGACATGGATAGTTCTCCCTGGGTTTCGCGCAATTTGCGCACATTTTCTTGCGGTATTGGGCGCCGTTTTTTTGGTCTGCATTAAGCACTAATGCATTAGTGCGTCAATACTAATGCATTAGTGCTTTAATGCCCTCCGCAGCGGCATAAGCTTACCGCTCAGTGGCGCGGGCCGCCATCATCAGTAGGTATCGATTTGCCAGGCGGAAATCCGGTCGATCTCGAATTCGACCACGTTGGGCGATTCGCCGTCGACGAAGCCGACGCCTTCGAAATTCTTCGAGCCCATCGCCAGATTCACGATCATGTACATCGGGTCGTGAAACCCCCGGGGGACCTTGATCTCCGACACCGGCTGGCGATCGATGTAATAGATGATGCGGTCGCGCAGCCACAGCACGCCGTAATTATGGAATTCGGTCGCGGTGTTGGCCAGCGCGAAGTCGAACCCGCAATGTTCGACGTAGCCGGTCTCCGGAATCCGCCAATGCGTGGTCATGACGAGATCGCCGGGCCGTTGTCCGCGGCCCTCCATCACATCGATTTCCGGCGGCCAGCCGCCGTCATCGGCGAGCATCCAGAACGCCGGCCACACCCCGGTGCCGACAGGTATCTTTGAGCGGATTTCGAAATAGCCATATTTCTGTGTGAATTTGCTCTGCGTCGTCAGGATGCCGGAGACATATTCATTGTTGAACAGCACCGATTTAAGGTCGGGCGGGGTCCGGCTGGCGACGATCGAGAGCACGCCGCCCTGGACACTGAACGGATCGAGCCCGAGCGGGATGGTCGCGCGTCCGCCATAGCGCGGGTCGACATAGATCTGCTGTTCGCCGTTCCAGCTTGTCTTGCGCTTGAAGTCGGAGCCGACGCCGCCCCAATATTGTGCTTCCGGCCACGCCGCGCCGCCGGCGTAATGCGGCACCCATCGATCGCCGTGCAGTGGATGGGTGTCGAAATCGTCGTGGAAAGTCCGATGCAGCGACACCGGCATGGGCGAATTCGGCGCCTCGATCTTGCGGCACTGGTCGCCGAGGATGTCGGTCGGCGCGGCTAAGGTGAGTTGTGCCGGCGCAAGGGTGGGATCGCTCTGCGCCCGCGCCGGGGCGGCTGCGAAAAGACAGGCGATCAATGCGAGAGTGTGCGGCCTCAACCCTTTGATCTCCGTTTCGCGCATGCGCAGACGTCAAAGTTTGAAGGATAAAGCAGATCGCGGAATCGAAACAGATGCGGCTATTTGATCGTCGCGTTCACGGTAATGACCGACGTGCCTGAGGCCGTTGGTCCTTTGCCCGTAGCCTTGATGGCAAACGTATCGCTTCCCCTGTATTTGGCCTTCGCCGTGTATTGGTAGGAAGACGCGTCCAGCTTCTTCAACTTGCCGTGTGCCGGCTTTTGCGAAATTTCAGAGTTGCTCACCGTGCCGCGGATCTTGATCGAGAACAGGCAACTTTCCCCGGACGGGAGGTCAATATCGCCGGTCGAGTTCTCGCCCCAATTCGCCAGTGTGGTTGATGCCGAACAGTCAGAAGCGGCCCGCGCTGAAGACACAGGCATGAAGCTTGTGGCTGCAACGACAAGCGCAAAAGTAGCGACTTGAAACAAGCGAAATGCAGGCGTCCTCGTTTTCATCGAATCCCACGCTGATCAAGGTTCCTCGGATGAGGGCGTATCATACGTCCGAATTGGACAAGGGGGTGGCGAAGTGGACGCCGAACGACACAATCGATCATGAAAGTGATGGCGCGATCAGCGCTGGGAATGGTGCTGCCAGACAGGATTGAACTGTCGACCTCTCCATTACCAATTTGATGGCTTATCATTTCCCCAGGTTACTCGGCTTTACCAAAAGACGAAAGAGCCTTTGCTGTAAGGGTTTTCTGCTTTATCGTGATCACCCATGTTTACCCCAGATAGCCAATTGGTGGTTACGCGGTGGTTCCGTGGTTCCTGAAAACGATGGCAAGCAAACAGATCACGAAACGGCTGATCGACAGCTTGAAACCCCGTTCCGGCGAATATTTCGTCTGGGATGGCTCGCTGGCCGGATACGGGGTGCGCGTCCAAACGACTGGCGCTATGTCCTATGTTGTCAAATACCGGGCTGGTAGCGGTCGCGCTGCCCCGACCCGGCGGCTCACACTGGCAAAGGTCGGCACCCTCACGCCGGATGAGGCCCGTACGCTCGCGAAACGCATGGTCGGGTCTATTGCCCACGGCGCCGATCCAGCCGCCCAGCGGGCCGCTGACAAGCGCGCATCCACCCTTGCGGAGGTAGCCGAGCAATTCCTCACCGAGCATGTGGAGGCCAAGCGGTCGGCGTCGTCTGCCCGATCATATCGCGATCTGCTGGAGCGGTTGGTGCTGGCCGGAACTCGGAAAGCGCAAAGCGGGCAAAATCACGATCGCCGAAATTCAGCGATTGCACAGCAAGAATGGCCATACCCCCTATCAGGCCAACCGATTGTTGCGTGTCTTAAGCAGTCTGTTCACTTTCGCGGGCGAGACCCACGCCGTACCCATCGGTTTCAACCCTTGTAGAGGTATCGAACATTTCCGGGAAGAAGGACGCGAGCGGTATCTGACAACACCGGAATTGGCGCGGATCGGAGAAGCGATCCGGGAAGCCGAAACTATCGGGCTGCCGTACGCGGTGGATAAATCGAAGCCGAAGGCCAAGCACGCCCCTAAGGAGGCCAACCGCCGCACCATCATCGGCCCGCACGCCGCCGCCGCAATCCGATTGCTGATTTTCACGGGCGCGCGACTGCGAGAAATTCTGCACCTCAAATGGGACCAGATCGATTTCGAGCGTGGTTTGCTGCTGCTGCCGACCTCCAAAACGGGGAAGAAAACGGTGGTGTTGAACGCGCCTGCGCTGGCGATCTTGAATACGCCTCCCGCGCGCGAGTGATTACGTCATTGCCGGAACATTTCCTGACCAGCCGCGCGCCGATCTCAAGAAGCCGTGGAAGGCAGTGTCGAACCGGGCAGGCCTGACAGGCGTTCGCATCCACGACCTTCGGCATACCCATGCGTCGGTAGGTGCCGGTGCCGGACTGGGTTTGCCAATCATCGGCAAGTTGCTGGGTCACACGCAAGCGGTGACGACCCAACGTTACGCGCATTTGGATGCTGATCCGTTGAGAAAGGCATCGGAGCGTATCGGAAGCCAACTGGCGTCGGCAATGGGAGAAAGAAGTGGCTCAGGCGCAGATATTGTTGCCTTACATCGCCACTCGAACGGTCGTTCTAGCCACCAAAGGCCCAGCGATGATCGACGTCGAAAGATCCTGAAGGTAATGCGCGCCGACCTTCCGGCGAACTTCGACAAGGCAATTCTTGCTTCCGAGCTGGGCAAGGCTAAGAGCTGGTATCAGACCCGCTCTAAGCTCGACAAATGGCCAAAACGAGAAAAGATTGTCGGCCGCTTTATCACGGATACAGAACGTTATCGCGCTGCGCTCAAAGCCTATTCAGAGGCGTGCCCAAGATATTCCCTTGCCGTTTAGGCTGCCGTCTTGGCTGAATACCAAAGCGCTAGATGACGTTGTGACGGAGGCCGAGGCTTGCATGCGGCCGCTTCACCAAAACGAGGCGAACAAGCAGGCGACCCAAAAAATTCTTGTCGAATTGGGGATCGACAGGGGATCGCCAATGGATTTTTTATTAGGTTCGATGCTTCCGAAGATCTTTCGCAAATGTTTCAAAATCAAGATCTCGGTCCGGGACAGCGCACGAACCCCAAACACACCATTTGTCAGGTTTGCAGTTGAAGCCGCGCGACAAATCGCAGGCAAAAAAGCACCTTCTCCCGAAACGCGTGGCCTCATCCTACCGAACAATGAATGTGCCGGGCGCAGGCAGACGCCGCGCACCGAAACCTACGGTGCAAGATTGAAAATATTGCCCAGCACTTGCACTGTGACCCTCACTTGAATGCCTTGTAATTGATTAGCCGTTCCCGGCGCTTTCCGGCGTCGAAAGGAGAAGGACGGCAATCATGTCGAGCACACAAGCGTTGCTGCGTCGCGAAGCCGCTGCAATCTACGTACGGGAGAAGTTTGGCATACCCTGCGCTCGAGAGCTGGCTGGCGAAGCTGGCTTGCGTGGGTGGAGGCCCATCCTATCGGCTTGGCGGGGCGTATTCCATTGTACGCGCCAACGGATCTCGATAACTGGGCGACCTCTCGGCTATCGCCAGCGGTGAAAAACACTGCGGAGTACGGAAGCTTCCCGGAAAAGCGGCCGCAGGAAAAGTTTTCAGTCAAAAAATAGACCGGTCCTGCGCGGCTGAAGCACAGGACCGGGAGCAGTACGGAACATCGAAGGCTCCGTATCTACGCGTCCGCTGACAGCTGCGCAAGCACCGGCCTTTCCGACGCAATGGAGGCCGACATGACACGCTTGAACTGGCCGCCGACAGCCGGGCTTGGAAAAGCCATCCGAAAATCCGTCGTGACGGATGACAGTACCTCTGCGGAGTTAAACGCATGAGGAAAACAGCCGAACCAATTCACTATCAGATCAGGCGAGCCGTCATGGCTGATCCCGTGCTGTCCTCTACGGCTAAGCTGGTGGCCGACGCTCTGCTTCTTAATTTCCTCAACACCAAGACGGGGCAGTGCAACCCGTCGCTCAATGCGATTGGTACGGCGGTCGGCAGATGTAGGCGCACGGTGATCAACGCAATCAATGAACTCAAGTCGGGCAATGATCAATGGCGGCTGATCGTTAAGGGAACCGGTGGTGGCTCGAAGGACAACACCAACGATTATGAGTTTCGGCTCATGGGCACGGGTGCAGTTCATTGCACCGGTGAAGCAGATTGCACTGGTGCAGAAAATGTCGGGACGGGTGAAGTAGACTGCACCAAAGGGGTGAAGCAGACTGCCCACGAACTATCTATTGAACTATCCAGAACTACTAAGACGGCTTTCAAGAAAAGGATTTCAGATAAAGTTCTCGTGGAAGCCGACGGGCCGGATGGGGATGAGTGGCGCAGGTATGGGGTGAAGAACGGGACGCGCGAGCCAATCCGCATCCATCGCGGACGATACTATGCTCTGCCCACCAAAGAGCCTCCGGAAATCTAAGCGTTGTGCAACGCGCGTGCGCCTTTTGTGTTAGATTGTCTCAAACTCTCAAATCGCCAGTTCCTTTGGCATCCCCCCTTCTACATTCACGACTACGACATCTATGAGCGTCAAGCCTTCGACAAACGTAGTCCGCGCGGGTATTGATTGGAGGTTCAATTAAGTTGAACTTTCCTAAGGTGCCCGTGTTCTCACGCGGGCACCTTAGGCGTCAGGGCCGTCGCTTGGCCCCCCAAGCCGCAACTGTTGCAAATCGACGTGGCTCGCAATCAGGAAATCGACCTAACCGTGCCCGCCTCCAGTGTCTCGCGAAATCGCCAGCGGGGTGGGGGTCTTCGGGGGCGCGGTCGATCGGGATTTGATCGCGGCAGGTACTGCTACCGGTAATTGGCCGATTTGCCCGCTCATGATCCAGATCAACGCCGCCGTTCGATTGCAGCCCACGGTGTCGCATGCGATTTGACCCAAAACAGGTCTTCACCCTCCAAGGGGTCGGGTTCGCCACTCTCGTTCTTAGCGTGGTCGCACTCGCGGTCCTGCTTTCCACTTTGTGAACGACGAGGCTAATTCCAGTCCTCCTCGCGCACCGCCTCGCTCGCCTATGAGACAAGAGGAAGCCTGATCCTGAACGACGCGCCGCCGTGATCCCTATTTTCTGCCGTTATCAGCCCATCGTGCGCCTCGACAATGGTGCGCGAGATGGACAGCCCCATGCCCATGCCTTCGGTCTTGCTGGTGTAGAACGGCTCGAAGACCTCGTTCAATTTGTCTTCGGGAATGCCCGGTCCGCGATCCGACACGGTTAGCTGGGCAAAGTTCTCGACCCGCGAAGTCCGGATGCTGATGATGCGGTTCTCGGCTGGCGTATCGTTCATCGCCTCAATCGCATTGCCGACCAAGTTAATTATGACTTGCTGGATTTGGATCTGATCGCAGATGATTGGGAGTGCTATCGGCGTAAGGAGACTGGCCAGTTCGACTTTCCGTCCGGCGGCAACTGTTGAAAAAAGACCGACTGTTTCTCGTACCACTTCGTTGAAGTCATAATTTTTCGGATCGAAAGGCGCTCTTTTCAACAGGCTCCGCATTCGCCGGATGACCTCGCTGGCGCGTCGATCATCATGCAAAATATCGTCCACAATCGCCCTGAGTTCAATGATATCGGACCGTTCAGCAATGTCTTGGCTTTGAGATTTCAGAATTGCCTGTGCAGTTTCGGCGTTGGTCAAAATAGACCCAAGCGGTTGGTTGATTTCATGAGCAATTGAGGCGGTCAGTTCGCCAGCCGTCGCGAAGCGGCTGGCGAGGGCAAGTTCTCTCGTACGCCGCGCCGACTGCACTTCGGCACGCTGACGCCGACGATGCTCGCGTAGCAGAGCCGCGATAAGCGCGCCTTGCAAGAGAATGACTGCCGTGATCAGCGCGATTTGCCAAGAATACCGCTCCCACACCGTGACTTCCCGAAACAAGACTTCGCTCCCCGGCGGCAGGAGGCTCTCACTGATGTTCCAGCGCTGAAGTAGCTCGCCAATCGTATTTCGGGGTTGAGAAAACCGACTGGATCGATGCCGGTGGTCTTCTCTCCCCCCAACATTCGGATAGCAACAGCAGCCATCGGTTGGACACCCTCAGTCGGTGAAAACATCGGGCCGCCGACAGTCTGACCGACAAAATAAGTCTGATCGAACGAAAAAATGGGAGCGTTGGCGACCTCATAGATGCGTTTCAACGGCTCCTTGTCTCCATAGACGGCACCTGCGCCGTCCACCGCCAGTTGTTGAAAAAAGATTGCAGTGTGAGGTGGCAAAGTCGCAACCGCCTTCAGTACATCCGCTAACGGCTGCTCGCCGTAAAAGATCAATTCAACGTTGTTCTTCTTCAGCAGGGGACCGACTATCCGCTGATGCTCGCCAACCCAAAAGCGCTCACCGGGGGAGTTCCCTATGATGATCGCGATGGATTTCGTTTCGGGCAACAGCCGCAGAATGTTTTCCATAGCGGCAACATCGTCGTATCGCACCCCGGCCACGGCATCCTGCTCCGACAACATGGATGGCTCAACCCGCCGCACCTCGACTGCCGCGAGCAGCATAGGCGTTGTCGGGTAGAGGTCTGGCCTGTGTTGCTGGACGAAGCGAGCGGCGGGCGCACCTAGCGCGACGATCAAATTGGGGCGGCCTTTGAGCGTAGAGCGCCTTGAGATACTCGCCAAATTTGGCCTCAGCTGTGTCGTCGCCATCCACAGCCGTAACGAGGGATTGTTCCTGAATATTTAGCGGCCACGGCGACTGTTTGTTCAGTTCTCTCTGGATTTCCCTGCTCCAAGCGGCTCCCTGCTCGAAATTCGGGCCAAACGTATGAAGGAGAAGAATTTTCTTCGGCTGAACAGCAGTCTCGCCGGACTTGGGCTGAGCAGCCGTCCCGCCAACTGAAACCAAAAAAACAACGACGGCGGCGACCCACATATAGATGAGCCGCTTCAGCGGCGCGGCAATGCGACCCCCGCCGGGGTAGCCCGCCACACTCGCCGCCAAAACCGATGCCAGTCGCCGTCCTACCCGCTCGGCGGTCATCCAAAAGTCCCCTGCGATCCGCGTGGTCGCCATGCAAAACAATGCACGGCGGGCTGCCCACGGGATAGGGGTCTCATGGCACAGAAGAGAGTATTTCTGGAGACAGTCAGGCCCCGAGCATAATCCACGGCGAGGGGCCGTCATGATCATGTCGCCGCCGCGCGATCCTCCTTGCTCCGCGCCGCGCATGACGATCTTGATCGCGTCATCCGCCAGTGGTCGCCGTAACGCCTTCGCCTCATCCAACGGCGCGTGCATCCAAACATCCCGCTCTTCGTCGGTGGTCAAGATCACCGGCATGGCCTTGGGATAGGATCGGCTCGAGAAGTAACATGACCAAGGAAACCGAACTCAACCTCGTTGAAATGCGACTGTCACATGGTCTAAGCGGTCGCTCCCCAAGGTCATCGAAACTCGCATCGAGCGACCGACTGCCGGAATAAAAAGGCCCCGGACGATGCCGGGGCTTTGAGTTCGCTGGAGATTGGCGAGAACTCAGTAGCGCGCGACGATTGGCGTCTCGCAGAATTTGTAGGTAAGGCGCAGAGTGACCATATCCACGTCTTGACTGATCCGGTAGGTCGGACCGGGAAGCAGCGGGTTGACCGAGACCATGTTGTCAGAGCTACCCATGAAGAGGTGATCGTATCCGATCCCGACCGTCCAGGTCGGTGACCAGCCGTAGTCGTAGCCGACACCCATCGTGCCGCCCCAGCGGTTCGAGCTTGGCGAAGCTACGCCGACGCCGCCAAGCGTCGGGTTGATGAGGCTGTTGCCCGTCACCGCCACGCCGCCCTTGAAGTACAAAAGCCCCGCGTTCCACGCGTAACCGATCTGGCCGGTGAATAGACCTATGCCATTCACCCTCGTGCCGGTCGAAAAGGCCGGGTTCGAGGCGCTGAGGCGCGAGCCAGTGAGATTGGCCGCAATCGCCCTGTCCTTCAAGACCGAAGACTACGTGGTCGGTTTGCCAGCGGTAGCCGATATGGCCGCCGAGGAAGCCGCCGGACCGATCCGCGCAACCGTCAGCAATGACCGCACCCGCTACTTGGACAATACCCCAACAATTTGGGCTTGAGGCCCAGCCCCCGTTTCCGCCGATATAGAAGCCGGTCCAGTCATAGATGAAGACCGCCATCGGAGGCGGAGGCGGAGCATAGGTTTGCGCTGGAAGGTCGGCGGCGACGGCAGGCGCTGCCATTGCAACCGCGCCGATCATGCTGAGTAGAATTTTTTTCATTGGATTTTCCCATGATCGATCTCGGCTGACCAATTCAACAAGCGACCAACATATGATCGAACATGGTTTACAAAACATGAACTCGGGTTCCCGTTGCTGCTCTCACCCCGAAAGCTGATCGAGATGGCCGAGGGCCGAGGTGGATTTGGAAGCCATCAAGGAGGTGGGGACCGGCTGGACAGCAAGTGTGCGCAGGTAATCGAGCGCGGCGACGTTCGAGTGGAAGGCGCTTACCGACCGTGAACTGTTCGCGGTCATTCCGGGCGGAGCCGTTTGCGCCTATGGATGAGACAAATCGGGCAGTACCGCGAAAGAGGAGCGCGTGGTTACGTGGTGGTTCCAATTCAATTCGGTGTTGGAAGGCCAATCCAAATCGATCAGAATAAACGTATAAAGGTCAAGTAGATGAATGGTGCTGCCAGACAGGATTGAACTGTCGACCTCTCCATTACCAATGGAGTGCTCTACCACTGAGCTACGGCAGCATGCCCGGTATTCCAGGGAATTGGCCCAAAAGGGCGCTACAGGCGGCCGGTTCTTGCCACAAGGCCCCCGCTGGCGCAAGCAGTTGGCCGGGCCGGAAAGGGTCCAAAACGGCCAAAATTGGCATAAGTGGCCGGTCTCCGGCTGCAACCCGGGCGGTCCGCGCCGATCCGGTTCCCATTTCCTCCGGTCGGGGTCAGGCTGGTTGCGAATCATGGCCTTGGGCCGCGGAGAGGCCGGCAATCGGCGATTGCGCGGCGTCCGGGTGAAACACAATATGTTTTGAGAATACCGAGGCCCAGGGATGCAGGACAAGGATGCAGGACGGGGATGCAGGACGATCAAGCCAGGCACGCCGGAAGATCCAAAGCGGACGGGAAGCCGAACGTGAAGGATTCGCGACAGGCGCGGCTGAAGCAGGCGCTGCGCGAAAATCTAAAGCGGCGAAAGTCGCAGGCGCGCGGGCGCAGCGACGAGGCTGCCGCATCTTCCGAAGGGGATGTCGAGTTCCTAGATGATTCAGGCGGAGAAAAGCCGGATCGCTAGCCGTCGGGAAAATTTCCGGCCGCTCGCCGGGTGACCCGGAACACGCTTCCCGCAACAGATGCGGTTTTCTTTTTTTGGGTGGCGAGATGAGTGCAGATACGACAGCCGGTCCGGCGGCCGGCGCCGATTCCCCTACGTTTCCACGCCACGAGCAGACGTTTCCGGCGCTGACGCCGCACGAAATCGAGCGCATGCGCCGGTTCGGCGAATTGCGCCGTTTTGCCGATGGCGAGGCGCTGTTCGAAACCGGCAAGACGGGGCCCGGCATGTTCGTGGTGCTGTCGGGCCATGTCGCGATGACGCTGCGCGACGGCCTCGGTCATGTCACACCATTGCTCGAACAGGGGCCCGGTCAATTTCTGGCCGAGATCGGCCAGCTTTCGGGGCGCGTCGCACTGGTCGATGGCCATGCCGAGGGCGATGTCGAGACGCTGTTGATCCCGCCGGAGCGATTGCGGGCGCTATTGATGGCGGAAGCCGATCTTGGCGAGCGCATCATGCGCGCGCTGATCCTGCGCCGGGTCAGCCTGATCCAGGGCGGCGCCGGCGGCCCGGTGCTGATCGGTCCGGCCGCGCTCGGCGACATGGCACGCTTGCAGAATTTTTTGGCGCGCAACGGCCAGCCGCATCATCTGCTCGATCCCGCAACCGACAAGGACGCCGCCGACCTCGTCGAGCGCTATTCGGCCGTCGCGCAGCGACCTGCCGCTGGTCGTGTGCCCCGACGGCACCGTGCTGCGCAATCCGTCCGAGACCTCGCTCGCGCTCGCCATGGGCATGATCACCAACCATGCGCATGACAAGCTTTACGACGTCGCCGTGGTCGGCAGCGGTCCGGCCGGACTCGCCACCGCGGTCTACGCGGCGTCGGAAGGCTTGTCGGTCGCGGTGTTCGATTCCCGCGCGTTCGGCGGACAGGCCGGCGCCAGTGCGCGCATCGAAAACTATCTGGGATTTCCGACCGGCATTTCCGGCCAGGCGCTGGCCGGGCGCGCCTACAACCAGGCGCAGAAATTCGGCGCCGAGATGCTGATCCCGGTCTCGATCAGGTCGCTGGATTGTTCGAAGCCCGACGGTCTGTTCGCGCTCGCGACCGAATGCGGGCAGTCGTTGAAGGCAAAATCGATCGTGGTGGCGAGCGGCGCGCGCTACCGGCGGCCGGAAATCGAAAACCTCGACGCCTTCGAGGGCCGTGGCGTCTGGTATTGGGCTTCCCCGATCGAGGCGAAACTGTGCGCCAATCAGGACATCGTGCTGGTCGGCGGCGGCAACTCCGCTGGCCAGGCCGCGGTGTTCCTGTCCGGCCACGCGCGGAAAATCTACATGATCATCCGCGGCGGCGGGCTCGGGGCCAGCATGTCGCGTTATCTCATCGAGCGCATCGAAGCGACCGACAATATCGAATTGATCTTCAACGCCGAGGTGGTGGGCCTCGAAGGTGACGCGGACGCTGCGCTGGCCCGCGTGCGCTGGCGCAGCCGGCTGTCGCCCGATGACGTGCAGAGCTTCGATAGCAGCAATCTGTTTTTGTTCGTCGGCGCGGATCCCGCGACCGGCTGGCTCGACGGTTGCGGCGTCAAGGTCGACCGCGCCGGCTTCGTCCTGACCGGCGTGCAGGATGGCGAGAATGGCGAGCGCCCGGTGCCGCCGCTGGAAACTTCCGTGCCCGGCGTGTTCGCGGTCGGCGACGTTCGTTCCGGCTCGGTCAAGCGGGTCGGCGGCGCGATCGGCGAGGGCGCGCAGGTGGTGGCGGCGCTGCACGGCTTTCTCGCCGACGGCTCGAAACCGGCGCTGTAATCGCGCGTAACAGCTATATTACCAGCTCGTGGACAAAGGGAAGACGCCGTGGCCGACCTCATCGTGCTCTACAAGACGCCCCAGGACGCAAAAGCTTTCGACAAATATTATTTCGAGAACCACATCCCGCTCGCCAGGAAAATTCCGGGCCTGCGGAAATACCGGGTCACCAAGGGCCCGATCGCGGCGCCAGCCGGACCCTCCGGCCTGCATCTGATCGCGACCCTGAGTTTTGACAGTATGGCTGCCATCGCGGCGGCTTTCGCAAGCCCCGAGGGCCAGGCCACCGCAGCCGACGTGCCAAACTTCGCCAGCGGCGGCGTCGAGATGCATTTCGCCGAAACCGCCGAGGTTTGATGTCGTGGCCGCCATGGCGGTGGTCAACCCGACGATATCAGGGATATCTCACCGAGCGCACGGCTGCGGTGCCGTGTGAGCTGTCTAGACGAAAGACTTCAGACAACGGTCCGATCCCCCGTTATTACTGATTCCTCTTTCAACGAACGAATGAGGAAGTTCGAATGCAACGCGTGCCGAGAATGTTTCGTGCCGTCGTCTATATCGTGTTGATGGCCCTATCGGTCGTGCTGCTCGTCTCACAGCCCTCATTCGCGCAGGCGCCGCAAAGCAAATTTGCCGAGGTCAATGGCGTCAGGCTGCACTATCTTGTGGCCGGCAAGGGCGATCCGGTCGTGCTCTTGCACGGCTATGCCGAAACCAGCCACATGTGGCTGCCGCTGATCGCAAAACTTTCCGACAAACACACCGTGATTGCACCGGACTTGCGCGGCTTCGGTCAGTCCGCGGCGCCGGAAGACGGATACACCAAGAAGGCGATGGCGCAGGACGTCCATGCGCTGGTCAAAAGCCTGAAATACGATCGTATCCGCCTCGTCGGCCACGATATCGGGCTGATGGTCGCCTATGCCTATGCGGCGCAATATCCCGATGAAGTCGACCGGCTTGTGCTGATGGAGGCGTTTCTGCCCGGTGTAGGCGACTGGAATAATGTTTTTCTGTTGCGCGATCTCTGGCATTTCCATTTCTTCGGCAAGACGCCGCTGGCGCTGGTGACCGGGCGCGAGCGGATCTATCTAGAACATTTCTGGAACGACTTTGCCGCTGATGCCACTAAATCGGTCCCCGAAGCCGACCGCAGATTCTATGCGAAGGAATATGCCAGGCCCGGCCACATGAAGGCCGGCATGGAGGTTTTCCGTGCCTTTCCGAAAGACGCCGAGGATTTTGCAGGTCTTGCAAAGACCAAATTGTCGATGCCGCTTTTGGTGTTGTCAGGGGAAAAGGCCGGCGGCCCGTTCCTGATCGAGCAGGGCAGGATGGTTGCGACCAACGTCGAAGGCGTGCTGGTCAAGGGCCGCGGCCATTGGCTGATGGAGGAGGCGCCGGATCAGGTGATCCCGAAACTGGTCGAGTTTCTCAATCGATAAAACGCGACTGGCGCTATTCGGTGCGGGATTTGCATATCAAATGCACGGTTTGGTGAGTGGAAATTGTCGGCCGCGCGCCATAACGTTTCATGGGTTTCAGGAAGAGGGGTGCGCATCATGATTTTGGGTATGAGTACGGCTACATTTGTTCTCGTGCATGTCGTCATCAGTCTGATCGGGATCGTCGCAGGCATTGTCGTGATGTTCGGCATGCTCGGCTCGAAGCGCCAGCCCGGCCTCACCGCGATCTTCCTGCTGACGACCATCCTGACCAGCGCGACCGGATTTCTGATTCCGCCGCTTCTGTTCGACAAGACCCTGCCGTCGCATATTGTCGGCCTTCTCTCGCTGGTGCTGCTCCTGTTCGCCTGCGTCGCGCTTTACTTCATGAAATTGTCCGGTGCGTGGCGCTGGATCTATGCGCTGACCGCCCTGCTGGCGCTTTATCTCAATGTGTTCGTGCTGGCGATCCAGTCGTTCCTCAAAGTGCCCGCGCTGCATGCACTGGCGCCGAGCGTGCCGCCGTCGGGGCCGGTGTTTGGCGTGGTGCAGGGCATCGTGCTGGTGTTCTTCGTACTGATGATCATCGGCGCATTGCGGCGCTTCCGGCCGGCGTGAAGCCGCCTTGATCGAAGCAAAATAGACCATAGCTGAGCTTCGCAATTGCGGGCGCACGCGAGAGCGCGTGCGCGCAGTCACGATGTAACAGGAGAATTTCCATGCCCACGGTCACGACCAAGGACGGCACCGAAATCTTTTACAAGGATTGGGGCAAAGGTCAGCCGATCGTGTTCAGCCATGGCTGGCCGCTGTCGTCAGACGACTGGGACACGCAGATGCTGTTCTTCCTCAACAATGGCTTTCGCGTCATCGCCCATGATCGCCGCGGCCACGGTCGCTCCAGCCAGGTCGCCGATGGCCACGACATGGATCACTACGCCGACGATCTTGCGGCGGTGACGGCGCATCTCGACCTCAAGAACGCCGTCCATGTCGGTCATTCCACCGGCGGCGGCGAGGTGGTGCATTACATTGCCCGGCATGGCGAGAGCCGGGTGGCGAAGGCCGCGATCCTGAGCGCGGTGCCGCCTTTGATGGTGAAGACGGCTGCCAACCCCGGCGGCTTGCCAAAGGAAGTCTTTGATGGATTGCAGGCGGCACTTGTTGCCAATCGCTCGAACTTCTATCGCGATTTGCCGTCCGGTCCGTTCTACGGTTACAACCGGCCCGGTGCCAAACCTTCCGAAGCCATCATCCAGAATTGGTGGCGCCAGGGCATGATGGGTGGCGCGAAGGCGCATTACGACGGCATCGTCGCGTTCTCGCAGACCGATTTCACCGAGGATTTGAAGAAGATCACCGTGCCCGTATTGGTCATGCATGGCGACGACGATCAGATCGTGCCTTACGCCGACTCCGCGCCATTATCGGCGAAGCTTCTGAAGAACGGCACGCTGAAAACCTACAAGGGTTTTCCGCACGGCATGCCGACCACGGAAGCCGCCACCATCAACGCCGACCTGCTCGCGTTCATCAAATCATGAAAGTGATTTTATTCGGCGCCACCGGCATGGTCGGCCAGGGCGTGCTGCGCGAATGCCTGCTCGACGCCGGTGTCGAGCGCGTGCTGGTGGTTGGACGCAGTCCGACCGGCCAGCATGATGCCAAGCTGCTTGAAGTCCTGCACAAGGATTTCACGAATTTTTCGGCCATCGAATCCGAACTTGGAGGATACGACGCCTGCTTTTTTTGTCTCGGCGTCTCCTCGGTCGGCATGGACCCGGAGCGCTACCGGCATCTGACCTACGACATCACGCTATCAGCGGCGAACACGCTGGTCGCACTCAATCCGCGGCATGGTGTTCACCTATGTCACCGGCCGCAGCACGGATTCGACGGAGCAGGGCCCGGTGCGCTGGGCGCGCGTCAAGGGCAAGACCGAGAACGATTTGCTCAAGCTGCCGTTCAAGGCGGCCTACATGTTCCGCCCCGCCGGCATCCAGCCGCTTCACGGGGTGCGATCGAAGGTTTCGTGGATACAGGCGATCTACGTCGTCACCGCACCGCTATTGTCCTATCTCGCCCGCAATGCGCCGAAGTTCATGACCACCAGCGAACAGCTCGGCCGCGCCATGATCAAGGTGGCACGCGATGGCTATCCGAAGCCGGTGCTGGAGAGCGAGGATATCAACTCTCTCTGATCGTCATTCCCCGATGCGCAATTGCGCATCTGAGGGCGCGCGCAGCGCGAGCCCGGAATCCATAGATCCACCAACTCTGCCGCACGATGGATTCCGGGTTCTCGCTGCGCGCGCCCCGGAATGACGGTGGTGGGTGTGGGGTCCACCCCATCAAATAGCCGCAAATATCAGAGCCTCTTGCCAGCCGGGCCCCGCGCCCTCGGTACTTTATAAGCAATAAAAAGGGTTTGGGATGGACCGCATTCGCATCGTCGGCGGAAGGCCGCTCAACGGCACCATTGCGATTTCGGGCGCCAAGAATGCAGCACTTCCGCTGATGATCGCAGGTCTTCTGACCGAGGAGACGCTGATCCTGGACAACGTGCCGCGGCTCGCCGATGTCGCGCAGCTCCAGCGCATCCTCGGCAATCACGGCGTCGATATCATGTCCGCGGGAAAACGCCCCGGCGACCGCGAGTATCAAGGCCAGACCCTGCATATTTCGGCCGCCGATATCATCGACACCACGGCGCCCTATGATCTGGTGTCGCGGATGCGGGCCAGTTTCTGGGTGATCGCGCCGCTGCTGGCGCGCATGCACGTCGCAAAGGTCTCGCTGCCGGGCGGTTGTGCGATCGGCACGCGGCCGGTGGACCTTCTTATTATGGCGCTGGAAAAACTCGGTGCCGATATTTCCATCGACGCCGGCTATGTGGTGGCGAAAGCGCCGGGCGGCCTGCGCGGCGCTGCCATCGACTTCCCCAAGGTGACGGTGAGCGGCACCCATGTAGCCCTGATGGCGGCAACGCTCGCCAAGGGCACCACCATCATCAACAACGCAGCCTGCGAGCCCGAGATTGCGGATGTCGCCGATTGCCTGAACAAGATGGGTGCGCACATCGGCGGCGCCGGCACGCCGCGCATCGTCGTCGAGGGCGTCGAGAAACTACACGGCGCGCGGCATACCGTGCTGCCCGACCGCATCGAGACCGGCACCTATGCGATGGCGGTGGCGATGACCGGCGGCGAGGTGATGCTATCAGGCGCCCGGCCGGAACTGCTGCAATCGGCGCTCGACGTGCTGGCGCAAGCCGGCGCCATCATCACCGTCAATCCTGACGGCATCCGCGTCGCCCGCAACGGCGCCGGCATCCACCCGGTGACGGTGTCGACCGCACCGTTCCCGGGCTTCCCCACCGATTTGCAGGCGCAGTTGATGGCGCTGATGGCCTGCGCCGGCGGTTCATCACGGATCACCGAGACGATTTTCGAGAACCGTTTTATGCATGTGCAGGAACTGGCGCGGTTCGGCGCACGGATTTCGCTCGACGGCGAGACCGCCACCATCGACGGCACCGCAAAGCTGCGCGGCGCACCGGTCATGGCGACCGATCTGCGCGCGTCGGTGTCGCTGGTCATCGCAGGGCTTGCCGCCGAGGGCGAAACCATGGTCAACCGGATCTATCATCTCGACCGCGGTTTCGAGCGGCTGGAGGAAAAACTGTCGGCCTGCGGCGCCTCGATCCAGCGCATCAGCGACTGAAGCGCGTATCCCGCAAAAGTGGGAACCGGTTTTGCGATCGGGATACGCGCCAATTTAAGGTAAGGTTTGTTCGATGGGGACGCCCGAACAGCTCAAACTGATTGCACTCGACCCCGATGATCTCTCGGTGATCTCGGCGCACGTGCAGGACGCCCGCATCCAGGTCTCCGACATCGTCTGGCGGCAGGACGAGAGGCGCCTGGTGGTCGGCATGAACCGGCTCGACTGGGAACAGACCCTGTCGGGTGGCACCGCCCCGCGGCGGATGATCGCGGCCTTGCGGTTCGACCGGGTGCTGGCGTGCAAGTCGCGCAACATCGACCTGGACCGGCCGGAAGCCGTGCTGGAACTGGTCGGGATCGAATTCCACCCCGCTGACGCCCCCGGCGGCAGCGCGCTTTTGCTGTTCAGCCATGGCGGGGCGCTGCGGCTGGACGTCGAATGCCTGGAATGCGAGCTGACCGACCTCGGCGCCGACGATCTCGGCACCAGCGACGTCAGCACCGCGCCGTCCGGGCTGGAGGCGTAAGAACGCCTCTATCGTCGTCCCCGCGAACGCGGGGACCCATAACCACCGATATTGGCGTTATCCCGTGCTGTGGCTCTCCAGCGTTCTAAATAAGGGGCTCCGGTGGTTATGGGTCCCGGCGTTCGCCGGGACGACGAAGGATTTGGGCTTCGTCAGGGTTGACCTCCACGGACCGTCGCGCCATTGCATAAGCCTCGAATTGAGCCCCAAGAAACCCGTCAAGAAACCCGTCAAGAAAGCCACCATGCCCGTTCGCCTGGACAGAGACAGTGCCGATTTCGACCAGCGTTTTGGCGCGTTTCTCGCGGCCAAGCGCGAGGTCTCGGCCGATGTCGAGCGGGCCACCCGCGCCATCGTTGATGACGTGGCCGCGCGCGGCGACGCTGCCCTGATCGAGGCGACCAGGAAGTTCGATCGGCTGGATATCGCAGCCTCCGGTCTGCGGGTAACCGCTGCCGAGGTCGAGGCCGCGGCCAAGGCTTGCGACACAAAGACGCTCGACGCCCTGAAATTCGCGCGCGACCGGATCGAGGCCTTTCACCGCCGGCAATTGCCGAAGGACGAACGCTTCACCGACGCGCTCGGCGTCGAACTCGGCTGGCGCTGGAGTGCGATCGATGCGGTCGGCCTCTATGTGCCCGGCGGCACCGCGGCTTATCCGTCCTCGGTGCTGATGAACGCGGTGCCGGCGCAAGTGGCGGGCGTGCCGCGCGTCGTGATGGTGGTGCCGTCGCCGGACGGCAAGCTCAATCCGCTGGTGCTGGCCGCAGCACATTTGGGCGGCGTGTCGGAAATTTACCGCGTCGGCGGCGCGCAGGCGGTGGCCGCACTCGCCTACGGCACCGCGACGATTGCGCCGGTGGCAAAAATCGTCGGCCCCGGCAACGCCTATGTCGCCGCCGCCAAGCGGCAGGTGTTCGGCAAGGTCGGCATCGACATGATCGCCGGTCCGTCCGAAGTGCTCGTCATCGCCGACGACACCGGTAACGCCGGCTGGATCGCGGCTGATCTCCTGGCGCAGGCCGAACACGATGCCAGCGCGCAGTCGATCCTGATCACAGACTCGCCGCGGCTCGCCGCCGAGGTCGAGGCGGCGGTGGAATCGCAGTTGACCACCTTGC
This sequence comes from uncultured Alphaproteobacteria bacterium, assembly GCA_963802535.1. Taxonomy (GTDB): domain Bacteria; phylum Pseudomonadota; class Alphaproteobacteria; order Rhizobiales; family Xanthobacteraceae; genus Bradyrhizobium. The sequence goes on from CAWDJI010000011.1 coordinate 1,157,984, forward strand.
CTCGCGCGGAAATCGCGCGGACCTCGTGGAACGATTTCGGCGCCATCATCATGGTGAAAAAGCTCGATGACGCCGTGGTGCTGGCGAACGCGATCGCGGCCGAGCATCTGGAAATCATGACGGCGGACGCCGAAGCGTTGTCGACAAAGGTCCGCAACGCCGGCGCGATCTTCCTGGGCTCGCATACGCCGGAGGCGATCGGCGACTATGTCGGCGGCTCCAACCACGTGCTGCCGACGGCGCGCTCGGCGCGGTTCTCGTCAGGGCTCGGCGTGCTAGACTTCATGAAGCGCACGTCGATTCTCAAATGCGGCCCGGACCAGTTGCGCGCGCTGGGGCCGGCCGCGATGACCTTAGGGGTGGCCGAAGGTCTGGATGCCCATTCACGCTCGATCGGATTGCGTCTCAACCTGCCATGACCAAGCCGCCCCCAGACGAGGACCAGCACAACCGCATCGTCGCGGTGACGCTCGACGAGGAATTGATCGGGCGTTCCGGTCCCGATATCGAGCACGAGCGGGCGATCGCGATCTATGATCTGATCGAGCAGAATGTATTCGCGCCGGAAGCGGCGGGGAACGGGCCGTTCACGCTGCATCTGGCGATCACCGGCAACCGGCTGATGTTCGACATCCGCCGCGAGGACGGCGCGCCTGTCGTGGCGCATTTGTTGTCGCTGACGCCGTTCCGGCGGATCGTGAAGGACTATTTCATGATCTGCGACAGCTACTACCAGGCGATCCGTACCGCCACCACCGACAAGATCGAGGCCATCGACATGGGCCGCCGCGGCATCCATGACGAGGGCTCGCGCACGCTGCAGGAGCGGCTGAAGGGCAAGGTGCGGATCGATTTCGAAACCGCGCGGCGGCTGTTCACGCTGATCTGCGTCCTGCACTGGAAAGGGCAGGACGCATGATCGCGTGTCCGCACGGTGCTCGGAGAGGGCCACGCTCCAAACTAGAGAAGCGTGACCGCATGGTCGCGTCGCCGAACGCGCGCAATCCGCAAGCTGTATTGTTCTCATGCGGCTTCAACAGCGTGCGTTCGCCGATGGCCGAAAGCCTGCTGCAGCAGATGTTCCCCCACGCGCTCTACGTAAAGTCCGCCGGCGTCAAGAAGGGCGAGCTCGATCCGTTCGCGGTCGCCGTGATGGCCGAACTCGGCCAGGACATTTCCGGCCACAAGCCGCAGACGTTCGAGGAACTCGAGGATTGGGAAGGGCTCAATTTCGATCTCATCATCACGCTGTCGCCCGAGGCGCATCACAAGGCGCTGGCGCTGACGCACACCATCGCCGCCGATGTCGAATACTGGCCGACGCCGGACCCGACCACCACGGAAGGATCTCGCGAGCAGAAGCTGCAAGCCTATCGCGAGGTCTGCGACGGGCTGCTTCTGCGGATCCGCCGGCGGTTTTCCAAGGTGACCGCGGCGAGCGGGTGACGGTCTGACCTTCCCTCTCCCGCGTGCGGGGGAGGGTGCCGAGCAAAGCGAGGCGGGTGGGGGCTCTCTCCACGAGTCGTTTCGCGGTGAGAGCCCCCACCCCAACCCTCCCCCGCAAGCGCGGGAGAGGGGGCGCACTGTGCATGCGTCGACAGGATTTCGTCGTCACCTCAAACACTTGCCCCCCGGTTGTGAAAACCGGTCCCTTCCGATAGGTTCCGCGCGCATTCGCCCCCGAATCTTCATTCCCCGATACATCAGCATGCTTGGCCGTCCCAAATTCGTTCTTGCTTCCGGTTCGCCGCGACGGCTCAGCCTGCTCAACCAGGCCGGCATCGAGCCCGACGCGCTGCGTCCCGCCGACGTCGACGAGACCCCGAAGCGGGGCGAGTTGCCGCGCGCCTGCGCCAATCGGCTGGCGCGCGCCAAGGCCGACGCGGCGCTGAAATCCGTCCAGCTCGACGACGAGTTGCGCGGTTCCTTCATCCTCGCCGCCGACACGGTGGTCGCGGTCGGCCGCCGCATCCTGCCGAAGGCCAATCTGGTCGACGAGGCCGCGCAGTGCCTGCGGCTGCTGTCGGGGCGCAACCATCGCGTCTACACGGCGATTTGCCTGGTGACGCCGAAGGAGGCCTTTCGCCAGCGCCTGATCGAAACCCGCGTGCGCTTCAAGCGGCTCAGCGAGGACGACATCCAGGCCTATATCGGTTCCGGCGAATGGCGCGGCAAGGCCGGCGGCTACGCGGTGCAGGGCATCGCCGGATCGTTCGTGGTCAAGATGGTCGGCTCCTACACCAACATCGTCGGCCTGCCGCTCTATGAGACGGTCACGCTGCTCGGCGGCGAGGGTTTTCCGATTCGCTTCGGCTGGTTGAATGCCAGCTGATCCGCCCAGGATGCGGACAAGGATGCGGACGCGAAGATCGCGGGCAAGCCTTGCCCGGAATGCGGCAAGCCGGCGAATCCCAAGACCCTGCCGTTCTGCTCGCCGCGCTGCCGCGACGTCGACTTGAATCGCTGGCTGTCCGGCCGCTACGTTATTCCGGGCAAGGAAAATCAGGCAGAAGACGAAGAGTAGTATCGAACCTTCGCCGCATTGCTTTTGCCAAAACCGCTCTCCACACTCGCTTCCAACCGACGACCCGAACCAATCGGGCGTTCATCCGTGGAGGAGTGCGTCATGCTCAATCGCCGTCGCTTCGTCGGCCTCGCCGCCGCTGCCATCGCAGCGCCACCCATACTCAGAGCGCGCGCCGCCGGCGTCGAATGGCCGCAACGGCCGGTGCGCATCGTGGTGCCGTTCACGCCGGGGGGATCGACCGACACCACCGCGCGCCTGGTCGGCAACCGTTTGCAGGAGGTGTGGGGCCAGTCCGTGGTGATCGAGAACAAGCCCGGCGCCGGCGGCAACATCGCCTCCGACATGGTCGCGCATTCCGATCCCGACGGTTACACCATCTTCATCGTCGGCCCCGGCCTTGCCACCAACCAGTTCCTTTATCCGTCGCTGAGCTACGATCCGGTCGGCGATTTCGCAGCCGTAACGCTCTTGATCACCCAGCCCAATCTGATGTGCGTGCCGGTATCGAAGCCGGCGAAATCGGTGAAGGAGTTCATCGCCTATTGCCACGACAACAAGGGCAAGGTGACCTACGCCTCGTCCGGCAACGGCACCACGCTGCATCTGTCGGGCGAGCTGTTCAAGCGGCTCGCCAATGTCGAGATGATCCACATCCCCTATCGCGGCGGCGCGATGGCGATCAACGACCTCATTCCCGGCCGCGTCGACGTCACCTTCGACAACATGCCCTCGATCCTGCCGCATGCGAAGGCCGGCGCCGTGCGCGCGCTGGCGGTGACGACGAAAGAGCGCGTCTCCGTGGTGCCGGATATTCCGACCATCGCGGAGTCAGGCGTGCCCGGCTTCGACGTCTCGAGCTGGTTCGGCTTCTTCCTGCCCGTAAAGACGCCAAAGGAGATCATCGCCAAACTCAACGCCGACACCAACGCCGCATTGGCGCACTCCTCCGTCAAACCCCGCTTCGACGAACTCGGCGCCACCCCCAAAGGCTCGACCCCCGACGAACTCGCCGCCTTCCTGCAGTCCGAGATCGCCAAATGGGGCCCGCTGATCAAGGAAGCGAAGATCAGGGTGGAGAATTGAGGGGCAGGCTCGGTCGGCGGCTTTGCAGGTGTTCCGGAAGGCCGGACACAAAACCACGAAAACAACCCCATGCACCGTAGGATCGAACTCTCACCGCCAAGCCGATCCTGCTTGCGGCATTTGGGGTGCGGTTCCTCTGGTCGTCCAAAATAATGTATAAATATCAATCGTTTGACGCTTGCCGCGAAGGCGGACCGCGCCCAGCGAAGCCGAAGGCGAAGTTGGGTGGACACAGCCGCCCCGCCTGACTATAAACCGGCGCTCCCTGCTCCGCGCCGGGACATGCCCGGGTAGCTCAGTTGGTAGAGCATGCGACTGAAAATCGCAGTGTCGGTGGTTCGATCCCGCCCCCGGGCACCATCAAGTTCAGTTTCACCGCATCCAAAGATCTATCCAAGTGAAGGCTCGTCCCGGCGTTGCCCGTTTGGGCGAAGCCGGATGGTTCGATCCCGCCCCCGGGCACCATTTCAGCTCAGTGACGCCGCATCGAACAGGACCCGCCCCGCAAAGGCTCGTCCCGCCGTAGCTCGCAGAGCGAAGGCGGATGGTTCGATCCCGCCCCCGGGCGGCAAGTATCCGCTATGCCAAGTATCGCCGCAACCGCTGGGGATTGCCCTGACAGCCATGCCCAACGGCTATCTTCCCTGCGGCTGTCTTGCATCGCCTCCTAGCCAGCTTGCCAGTTTGACTTCGGGAGCGTCTGAAAATTCATCGCAAACTTCACAATCAGCCTGTGTGTGATACTTGGCGGCTTGCGCGAGCCAGTACCACTTTCTTTCAGGCTCACTCAGCGCCCGCTGCCGGCAACTAGATTCCAATTCTCGCAACTGAGAGACGTCCTTCATGGGAATACTCTTCTCAAGCATCCTTCACATATGCAGATCAATTTCCGCTTGGCGTGCCTGCATGACAAGACCCAGCGTTGGGTTATGATGAATGGGCACCAATCTGGCCCGCAATGATTTATGGAAAAGATTGAAGTAAATGTGAGTGCAGTGGACAGGTTTTATGGCTCGCCATTGCTGTCTGCGAACTGCGATGACATTGCACCAAACATCCTCGTTACCGCGATTTCGATGACTCCACGCCGTCGGCCAGCATACGATTGCTGAGGCCACGATCACCCGAGGTTTTCCCATGCTGCCGATGCCCGCGGACATCTTCACTGAGCCCGACGACGTATCGCCGGACGGTCTGGCTAATCTCGGACCGCTGCGTCATCTGGCGGGTGTCTGGCAGGCGGACTAGGGCGTCGACATCAACCCCAAAGCCCAGGGGCCGGAGCGTCGGATTTTCCGCGAGCATATCCGGATGGACCCGATCGATCCGCAGGCCAATGGACCACAGCTGTTTTATAGCTTGCGCTATCACATTCACATCAACACTTCAGAGGAAGACATCACCTTCCACGATCAGGTCGGCTATTGGCTTTGGGAGCCGGCAACCGGCTTGATCATGCAAAGCGTGACGATTCCGCGAGGCCAGGTCTTGCTCGCATCGGGCCGCGCGAAGCCCGATGACAGGAAAATCTCCGTCACGGCGAAGCGCGGCGATACGCGTTACGGAATCTGCTCGACGGAATTCCTCGACGAAGCGTTCCGCACGGACAATTATCGCTGCGACATCACCTTCAACGACGACGGAAGCTGGACCTACCTCATTGCAACCGAGCTTCAGGTGAAGGGCAGAGACCAGCCATTCAATCATCACGACACCAACACCTTGCAGCTTGTTGCGGCGCCGGCACCCAATCCGTTAGCGGTCATCCTGAGGGATCGTGCAGAGAAGAGATAGGCCGCGGATTTGAGCCGACTTGTCCGCCGTAGCTCGCAGAGCGAAGTCGACCACGCCCTCAGGAATTCGGGTAACTCCCGAATGCGCGCCGCCTTGCGTTACTTGCACTCGTCGATGGGATAGGATTGGCCGCCGCCAGGTCCGCTCGCGACCCCGATGTAAACCTTGTTTCCTGTTTTGCATCGCGCGACGCACCGCGAGATCTCGGCATTGCACTTGGCGGCATACGACGCTGCCTGTGCGCCCTGGCCGGCGGCCCAATTGCGGCACACTCCCGCCTGCTGCGTGCATGAGACGGCGTGCGCCGACGAAATGGCAACGAACACTGCCAGCGCGAGCCCCGCCGCAGGCGTAATGATTCTGTTCACGAAAACCCCTTCCAGCCTCGTTGATGAGGCGCATCCATCAGCAGGCAATTTTCTGCCGCTCGAAACATGACATCACGGTCTATGAGCGTCAAACGTCTGTACCGACCAACCGTACTGGTGTGGCGACCAGTGCTGCCGTACATTCGCTACAGACCCCAACCGCAACCTCCGGATTATCAATGTCTTCACCTCCACCCGCCCAAATCGGCGCACCGTTCTCCGAGATCGACACCCCGGCCCTGATCATCGATCTCGATGCCTTCGAGCGCAATCTCGATGCGATGGCATCTGCCGTGGGCAAGCTCGGCGTCCGCTTGCGGCCGCATGCGAAGACGCACAAGTCGCCGGTGATTGCAGCAAAGCAGATCGCGCGTGGCGCGGTCGGGATGTGCTGCCAGAAGGTGGGCGAGGCCGAGATCCTGGTGGCGGGCGGCGTCGCCGACGTACTCGTCAGCAACGAGGTGGTGGGCGCGCGGAAACTCGAACGGCTCGCCGCCCTCGCGCGCCACGCGCGGATCAGTGTCTGCGCCGATGATCCGATCATGATCGAGCAATTGGCGCTGGCCGCGGAACGGGCCGGGTCGCAGATCGAAGTGCTGGTCGAAATCGATGTCGGCGCGCGGCGGTGCGGCGTCAGGCCGGGGCCGGCGGCGACCGGGCTGGCGCGACAGATCACGGGTTCACGCTTTCTCGCGTTCGGCGGTTTGCAGGCCTATCACGGCTCCGCCCAGCATCTGCGCACGCCGGAGGAGCGCCGCGCGGCCATCGCCAATGCGGCGAATGGGACCTCCGAAACCATGCGCTTCCTCAATGAAGCCGGCTTTACCTGTCGCACCATCGGCGGCGCGGGAACGGGGACGTTCGAACTCGAAGGCGCCAGCGGCATCTGGAACGAGTTGCAGGCCGGGTCCTACATTTTCATGGACGCCGACTACGCCAAAAATGTCGCCGACGGGGCGCGCAATGCCAGCCCGTTCGAGCATGCGCTCTTTGTTCTCGCAACCGTGATGAGCACCGCCTCCGGCGAACGCGCCGTGGTCGATGCGGGCCACAAGGCGCTGTCGAACGACAGCGGATTTCCGTCTGTCCGCGGCCGGCCCGACCTGCGCTACCATCGGCCCTCCGACGAGCACGGCGTACTCGAATTCGACAACGCAGCTTCAAAGCCTGATGTCGGCGACAGGCTGACGCTGATCCCCGGCCATTGCGATCCCACCGTCAATCTCTACGACTGGTATGTCGGCGTGCGCGGCTTCGATACGCCGGCGGCGCGCGTGGAAGCGCTGTGGCCGATCGCGGCGCGCGGTGCGGTCACCTGAAGCGAATTTGCCGTCTCAGGCGTTGCGAACTTTTTGGACGGTGGGAGGCTGCATGCCGATGAGGATCGCCACTTCCTTCACGACTACCAGCAATTCGATCAGCACAAACCCGCCGTTGACGGAATTGAGTTCGTGATCCCCAAGCGGCATGCGATCGTCGTTCGGTATCCTCGCGATCATGATACGCCCCTCCCTTGCCGCCGCCTCAGCCGCGGGTGCCATTGCCGTCGGGGCGGGCGCCCTTGTGATCCTGCTGGTTGCTGGTCCCGGAGCCCATGACCACGATGACAACCACCGCGGCGACAACCAGCGCCAGCAGGCCGCCGGTGACGGTGTCGAGTTCGAGATCTCCGAGGATTTCGTTCTTGAGGGAGGTATTCATGGCTTCTCTCCTTGGTTGGGATCGGAGCGACATCGCTCCGTCGATGGCTGGAGATTGCCTGCCTTCGCCGGCGCGCGCTGTTCCCTGAGGAACAAGCCTCAATGACGCCGCGCGGAGGCGTCCCTGATCTTCCTGTGTGACAATGATCACGGTTTGGTGGGCCGTCGTCCGGCATGCTCCCGATCAACAGCCCACATGTCGCCACAACAGGAGCCCGCCATGACCGGTCAGAACATCAAGACGACGTCTCGCGAACTGGAATTCGACCAGCTCGAAGCGGTGACGGGCGGCAGGAATTTTCAGGTCGACGTGAAATGGCAGCCAGAGTACGTCCGTCATAGCAAGGGGAGCGGCAAGTTGACGCCTTAAGGCGGGCGCATTGGTTACCCGTAACAAAAAAGGCCGGCTCCAGGAGCCGGCCTTTTGCATTCTATTTCGTGATGCTCAGTACTTCGCGATCACCGGGCCGCCAAAGCGGTAGTTCAGACGGACCAGGCCCATATCGACGTCCTGACGAACGCGGACGACGCCGCCGACGGCGCCGGCCGGGGTCACCAGGGTGACGTTGTGGTCGTCGAGGAAGATGTGGTTGTACTCGGCGCCAATCGACCAGTTGCCGGCGAAGCCGACTTCGAGGCCGGCGCCGAGCGTGGCGCCCCAGCGGGTGTCGTTGGTGGCCGCGAACGGTACGCCGGGGGTGAACGCGTCGTATTTGTTGCTGACGACCGCAGCACCGCCCTTCACATAGCCGAGGACGTTGTTCCAGGAATAGCCGATCTGACCGGTGATGAGGCCGAACGCATCGATGCGGGTGCGGTCAGTCAAGCCGCCGAACGGATTGCCGCCGACCGGCGTCAGATTGCTGCCGGAGAAGTTGGCCCAGTTGCCCTGGCCTTCGAGGCCGAACACCCAGCCGCCGGACTGCACGCGATAACCGATCTGTCCGCCGACGGTGCCGCCGGTCGAGTTGTGACAGCCTTGCGGAATTGTAAGGCCCGGGGTCAGCAAGTCCCAGCATTGATGCGCCGAGCCGCCACCGCCGTTGATGCCGATGTAGAAGCCGCTCCAGTCATAGACGGCAGCGATCATCGCGGGCGCCTTGGTGTAGGGCCGCGCTGCGAGATCGGCCGCACTGGCCTGCACTGAAAGTCCCACCGTCATCACGCTGACTGCAGCAAGCAAAAGTTTGTTCATCTGGTTTTTTCCGATCCGCTTTTCGCGCTCTGGTTTTTGGCGCGTCTAACGGGTGCGCCTGTCCGACAACTCAGGGAGCAATAATGCGAGTTGCGACTCCGCGTCTGTAGCGCCTGCGCCACACAGTCGTGCGAAGGAGAGAGCCAAATATTAATTTACGTTGAGGACTTGCCGCTCTGCAGCAGGTGAATTTGAAATCGATTTGCCGTCATTCCAGGGCGCGCCACTTGGCGCGAGCCCGGAATCCATTGGCCCGCAAACTATGCAGCGAAATGGATTCCGGGCTCGTGCTTCCGCACGCCCCGGAATGACGGTAGGGACTGAGTTCCTCCTTAACCTCCAAGGCAATTTCCAAGGCAATCGTTCACACCAAGGTCGCACTGGGGTCACGATGCCCGGCTATGTCGGCAGCCAACGGGAGTGCGCATGACAAAGATTTCGCCGATCGACTTCAAGCCGGAACTGGTTTCGACGATGCAATCGGTGCTGGAGCAGGCGTCGGCCCATATAGGCAGCGCGTCGGGCAAGCCCGCCACGCCGGCAACCAAGGCGAAGATGGCGTCGCGCATCCTGGCGACCGCGGCCGCAGGCGTCACCGATGCCGGCAAATTGCAATCGGCCGCGATCGAAGAGGGGCTCTGCCCAGCGGATTAAAAGTTCGCCGCGCCGAGATCGTAGGAGCCACGGCTGCCGCGCACGTAAACCCGCGCGGCCGCGGCGCAGATCTTGTCGCGGTTGGCGTCGAAGGCGCTCAGGCAGCCCGGTTCATCGAGCGCGACACCCGGTTGCATCCGTGCCAGCGCGCCTTCGCTGACATAGAACGAGGCCTCGATCGCGCTGTCATAGCCCCAGAACCGCACGGCGTGGCGCGTGGCGTCATACGAACGGCTGTGGTTTGGAAAATCGATCATAGCTGACTTCACCAATGGCCGCGCCGGCGACCCCAATATCCGCCGCCACCAAACAACAGCACCACGAGAACGATAACCAGGATCAATTCCATCGGAATTCTCCGCCGGCGCCAGCGGCTGTGTCACCGCGCACCAACGGACTCAACCGCCCGTTCAGCCCTTTGTTCCCGACTAAACCTGGAAACCTGTTCAATCAGCGCTTCGGGCCGACATCCCAGCGATCCATGATGAAATGGCCATCGGCCACGATCCCGGTGCCCGTGATGGTCTTGCCGACCAACTCGTCGATCGCGGCATCGCTGAACGGATTGCCGCCCGCGCGGCGCAGCGCGAGAATCCGCCCGGCGCCATCGTCGAGCACGACGCCGACGCGGTCGCTTTTCGAGCCGGCGCCGATGCGCTGGCGCCTGACATTGCCCGAGATCGTTACGCGTTCGGTTTCCATGAACCACTGATATCATGACTTGCTGATATAATGGGCGACGCGCGCGATGCCACCCTCATGGGTGTGGACCACCACGGCCTTGACGCGATGGCGGATATGCTCCTTGCCGCCCACCATCTCTTTGATCGGCCGTGAAGCCTGCGACACCTCGATCATCCGCGGCTGGAATTTTTGCGACTTCATCGCACCGCGATACAGCGGCCCGCCGGAGACGTCATAGCTGTCGATATTCTGCGGCCGCACGCCGAGCTTGCGCGCGATGGACTTGGCCTGTTTGGCGAGGTTGCCTGAAGGCTTGCGGCCCTTCTTGCCGCCGAACGCCGCCGCCTCGCCGGCCGATTTGCCGAGCGCTGCAAGCTCCATGCGGCGGATTCGGCGGGCGGTTTTCTGGTCGGCCATCTGCCTGAGTTGATCATCCGCCGCGTCATCCTCCAGGCATGGATGCAGCGAGGGGTCGCCGAGCAGGATGAACTGCGCGATGGTCTTCTTGCAGTAATTGTCAAAATCCTTGTCGTTGACGAAAAATTGCCGCGCCTCGAGGCAGGCGCGCCCGAGCGAGGCGCCGGCCAGCACATTGAGCAGGAAGTACTGCGTCAGATAGTCGGCGGCGGAAAGCCGCGCGGCGTCGCCATAGGCGGTATTGGTGCTGCCGAAGAAGGCGATCGCGCCGCGGTCGAAATAGGAGTTCGCGATCGGCTGCCGCTGGCTCTTCTCATCCGCCGGATTGTACAGGCTTGCGCCGTAGCAGCATTCGGCGGCGATGACGGTGTTGCGCTTCACAGTTTTGGCGACACCCTCGGTCATGAGGGCCGTTGGGTAGTCATCGCCACGCTGGCCGAAGAAATCCGGGCTGTGCGGCGCGCCGTGGCAATTGATGAAGTGCAGCAATGGCGGGAGGAAGCGATTGGCGGCGGACTTGATCGTCGGCGGGCTGATGTGGATCCGGTTGCCGCTGCCTTTGCCGAAGATCGTGTCGATATTCCTGGTGGTCGATTTCTGCCATGGCTCGGCCGATATCGCGAAGCAGGCGGTGTAATCCTTGCGCAGCCGCGGCTTGAATTCCGCCGACGCTTTCATCGCATTGGTCAAATGCGTGGGGTGCGCGGCGCCCATGATGCCGGGAATGCGGCCGACCACGCGGGTGATGGAAAGATTCTTGGCGGGGTCGCGGCTGTAGGGCGTATCGCAGGCATAGGGCAGGTCGCTCGGCACGTCGTTGTCGCCGTCGCCGATGGCGGGGTTGATCATCGAGACGTGCGGGATGACGTCGGGTGCATCGAGGATAACGAGATATTCGGGCTCCGACGGCGAAGCCGTGTAGATCGCGTCGATGGCTTCCTTGTGCTGCTGGCCGCTCCTGGGATCGGTCACGGCGCGGCCCTTGTAGCGCCGCATGGTTGGCTCGTCGTCGAGGAACACCAGCGACGTGTTGAAGCCGCGCTTCTTGTCGGCGGCCTTCATCAGTGCAGCGGCCTCAACGACCTTCTTGAAGCCCGGCCGTCCGTATTTGGTGATCAGCGCCGATTTGCTGGCGAGCAGAACTTTTTCAGACATGGCAGTCTCCCAGTTCTCTGAACTGGGGATTGTACCATCGAAACAATGCCTGTTAAAGGTGTGTCTGGGTCGCGGCGGTTACGTCCGCGCCCGCCGCCCCTCGATCGGATAGCCCGGGTCGTTGAACCCCGGCGTCGAGGGATGGCCACTGATCACGAGCCTGTCGATCAGCGCCTCATCCTCGGCGGTGAAACGATAGTCGAGTGCCTTCAGGTAATCGTCCCATTGTTGTTCGGTGCGGGGGCCTGCGACCACCGCGGAAACGAACGACGAGTTCAGCACCCACGACACCGCGAACTGGCCGGCGGTGATGCCGCGGGCTTCGGCGTGCTGCTTGATCTGCTGCGCGAGTTGCAAGGACTCCGGCCGCCACTCGGTCTGCATCATGCGCTTGTCGTTGCGCCCGGCGCGGCTGTCCTTGTCGGGCGCGGCATCGGGGGCGTATTTGCCGGTCAGCACGCCGCGCGCCAGCGGGCTATAGGGCACGATACCGAGGCCGTAATAGCCGCAAGCCGGGAAGTGTTCGACTTCCGGCATGCGGTTCATGGCGTTGTAATAGGGCTGGCTGACGATCGGCCGATCGATGCCGTTCTTGTCGCAGATGTTGCAGATCTCGGCGACGCGCCAGGCGCGGTAGTTCGAGACGCCGAAATAGCGCACCTTGCCTTGCCGCATCAGATCGCCCATCGCGCGCACGGTCTCCTCCAGCGGCGTCGCATGATCCTCCTTGTGCAGATAATAAATATCGATGTAGTCGGTGCCGAGCCGCTTCAGGCTTTCTTCCGCCGCCTGCAACACCCAGCGCCGCGACAGCCCGCCGCGGTTCGGATCATCGCCGATCGGGTTGGCGAGCTTGGTGGCGAGCACCCAGTTCTGCCGGTTGTTGGAAATCGCGCGTCCCACCACTTGCTCGGATTGGCCGCCATTATAGGCATCGGCGCTGTCGATGAAATTGATCCCGGCCTCGCGCGCCTTTGCGATAATCCGCGACGAGGTCGCCTCGTCGGTCGGTCCGCCGAACATCATGGTGCCCACACAGATCGGCGAAATCTTCAGGCCGCTGCGGCCGAGTTGGCGGTATTGCATGGGGGTGAGGTCCTCTCAGGTGCTAGCCGTCATTGCGAGCGAAGCCATCTCGCCACGCAAAGGAAGAATGGATTGCTTCGTCGCAAGTGCTCCTCGCAATGACGCCAGTGGCTCAAGCATCACTCTTCATGATCTTAAACACACCACTCGCCATCGCGATACAGCGCTTGTCGACGGTGACTTCGGTGGTGATGAAAATCAGGCTGCGGGTCGAGCGCACCACATGCGGCTTCGAGACCAGGATTTCGCCGATCTTGCCGGCCTCGACGAAATGGGTGTCGAACTGCACGGTCGCGAGCTTCGGTTTGCCGGAGACGAAGCGGGCCGTCATGCCGCAGGTGCGGTCCGCGAAGGTCATGAGCACGCCGCCCTGCACCAGGCCGCTGCGGTTGTGGTGCTTGTCCTCGGTGATCAGCGCATATTCATGCTCGGCATCGGTGGTCCGCTGCCACAACGGGCCGATCAGGTGCAGGAATCCGGTGGTCTCGACGATCTTCCAGCCGTCGGACTTCAGCCGGTCCGCAGAGTTTTTGGTCGTCATCGCTGTATTCCGTTCCCTGCCAGCGGCCATGTCGTGACAGACATTTCATCGGTCGCGCTTGTGTTGTAGTCAAGCGGGATGGTCAGGCCATTTGACGATGCCACAAGGCGGAATATCGCAGAGCTCTGCGCGGCCTTCACCCGCCTGCCACTGGATCACGCACCGGCGCTGAAGCGGGCCGCGGTGGTCGTTGCGCTGACCCAGAGCGAGACCGACACGGGGACGTCGTTCCTGCTGACCCGGCGCGCGGCGGGGCTGCGCTCTCATTCGGCGCAATGGGCGCTGCCGGGCGGCCGCTGCGATGCAGGCGAGACCCAGGCGCAGGCGGCGCTGCGCGAGCTGCACGAAGAACTCGGCCTCGAGCTCGGTGAAGGCGACGTGCTCGGTCTGCTCGATGATTATCCGACCCGCTCCGGCTATCTGATCACGCCGGTCGTGGTCTGGGTCCGCACCGATAGTCCGATTCTGCCGAACCCGGCCGAGGTCGCCTCCGCGCATCGCATTCCGCTTGCCGATATCGAACACGACGATGCGTTCAGTTTCACCACGATCCCCGAAAGCACGCGGCGCGTGATCCGCTTTCACCTCGGGGGAATGCATATCCACGCGCCGACGGCGGCGCTGATCTATCAATTCCGCGAAGTGCTGGCCGGCCGCATCACCCGGGTCGCCGAACTGGAACAGCCGGTGTTTGCGTGGAAATAGGACTCGCCGCGTTATTGCGAGCGCAGCGAAGCAATCCATCCATCCGTTTTGCCGAGGCATGGATTGCTTCGCTGCGCTCGCAATGACGGCTGGTCCGGAAGTCGGGTTGCGGACGTCGACTGTTTCGACGACCATGCGGTCAACAAGAAGCCAGGGAGGAGCCAATGGGCATCCGATACGCTCTAGCCGCCACCGTCGTCGCCATGGTAGCAGTCGCTGCCGTCACTACCACCGCGTACGCGCAAAACTATCCGACGCGCGCGATCACGCTCGTCATTCCCTTTGCGCCGGGTGGTTCGACCTCGATCGTCGGCCGCGGTATCGCCGACAAGATGAGCGAACTGCTCGGCGAAAAAGTCGTGGTCGATAACCGCCCCGGCGCCGGCGGCACCGTCGGCACCAAGGCGGTCGCCAGAAGCGAACCGGACGGCTACACGCTGGTGCTCGGCTACACCGGCACGCTCGCGATCGGGCCTTCATTGTACAAGAGCGTCGGCTACGATCCGCGCAAGGACTTTGCGCCGATCGGCCTGATCGGCAACGCGCCGAACTCGCTGGTGGTGAATCCGTCGTTTCCCGCAAAAACCGTCGCCGAATTGATCGCCTATGCCAAGGCCAATCCCGGCAAGGTCAATTTCGGCTCGGCCGGGGCCGGCACCGCGAGCCACATCACCGGCGAATATTTCGCCCGCGCCGCCGGCATCACGCTGGTGCATATTCCCTACAAGGGGACGGGCCCGGCGCTGACCGATCTGTTGGGCGGCCACATCCCGATGGCGTTCGCGCCGATCCCGGCCTCGCACCCCAACGTCACGGCCGGCAAGTTGCGCGCGCTGGCGGTGACCAGCATTACGCGCTCTGGCCTGTTGCCGGACGTGCCGACCATGATCGAGGCGGGCCTGCCTGGTTTCGACGCCTCGCTGTATTACGGCCTTGCCGCGCCTGCCGGCACCCCTCGGCCGATCATCGACAAGCTCAACAAGGTGCTACGCGAGGCGCTCGGCTCCGACGAGGTGAAGAAGCAGTTGGGCAATGACGGAACCGAGATCACGCCGGGCACGCCGGAGAATTACGCGGATTTCATCGACAAGGATGAAAAGAAGTGGTCACAGCTGCTCAAGGTAGCCGGCGTCGAGCAGGAGTGAGTCACAGCGTCGCGGCGTTTCGGGGCTGACTTGAGCGGCGCAGTTGCTACAACGGAGCGATGCGCCCGCAATTGATTCGGTTTTATTTCGGCTTTGCCGCGCTCGCGTTGTCAGCGGGCGCGCCGCCGGTCATCGCGCCAGTCATGGCGATGGACGCGCTACCCGCCGCAACAGCCGCTGCGATGGCGCAGGCCGCTTCGCCGCAGGCGATCGCCGAATATCGCCGCAAGCTGCAGGAATATCAGGAAGCGCGCGCCGAATTCGAGGCGGTGGCCGGCCCCTATTGGACCTCGGTCACGGAGAAACGAAGAGGCCGCAACGCCAAGCGACGCGAACGGCAGACGATCACGCTCGATGATTACGTGTTGACCCAGCCGCCGGTCTATAGCGGACCGAAGCGGCCGGTCGATCCGGCGCCGGAACCGTCGGAGCCGCGCGAGCGCAAGCCGATCCCGGTGGTCGCGGATCTGCTCAAGGCGGCGGCCGAGGAATTCCAGTTCGCGCCGCAGCGCCCGGCCTCCGAAATCGACTTCAAGCGCGCCTATGCCCGCTACGCGCTGGCCTCCGGGTTGACGCGCGAACAGGCGGTGCGGGTCTATTCGTTCGAGACCGGCGGTACCGGCAATTACGATGTGCAGGCGGGAATAGAGCATGGCGGCAAACGCGCCATTTCCACCGCGATGGGCTACAATCAACTCCTCACCGCCAACAGCGTCGAGCTGATGGCCGAGCAGGGCCACGAGTTCATCAAGCAATTGACGGCGAAGGCCGCGATCCTGTCGGGGCCGGCGCGCAAGGCGATGGACCACAAGCTCAGCGTCCTGAAGAGGATGGTAGCGTTCACCAAAACGGTGCCGGACGAATGGTCCGCCCACGAAAAACTCGCCAATACGGCGCAGGGCTGGGCGGTGCACGCCATGGTGCTCGACATCGATGTCGGGCCGATGCTCCAGACCCACAAGCTGCTGACCTCGGTGATTTTTGCGCGCACCAAGGGTTTCAACCGGCCGCTGACCGGGGCCGAAGTCGAGATGATGAACCTGACCGGCGACGGCAATGGCTTCGACATGGTGACGATGCCGCAGGCTTTCCGCGAGCAGGTCCCGACCTCGAACGTCTTCCAGCGCGGCGGCTACGAGCGCAACCCGGTCGCGATCCGCCACAACACCGTGGCGAAACTGTTCGCCAACATGGACGGGCAAATGGACAGCAACAGCAACAAGCCCGGCGCCCGGGAAATGGCCGCGGCGTTTTAGATAGTCTTCGTCGTCCCGGCCTTGAGCCGGGAGCCATACGCCGTGTCCCATCGTTCGGGCAGGGCGTTAGACACCTTCTTTGAATTACTCGCGCCGCGGAGTATGGGTCCCGGCGTTCACCGGGACGACATCCGGTGGTTATACGCGCGGCTCAATTCGTCCCGAACATGAACTTGCCGTCGCCCTCGAGATAGGGGCCGGTGCGGATGTAGAGCTGCCCGTTCTCGCCCAGGAAGAACAGGGTGCCCTTCGGCACCTTCTTGGCGCCCTTCAGCAAGGTGCCGGCGTTGTTGGTGCCCATCTTGTACGCGAAGGTCTTGCCGTCCTTGCCGTAGCCATAGCCCATGTCCGCCTTCAGCTCCCACGGCGTCGGTGCCGCAGCCTGTGCGAAAGCGGATGACGCCAGCCCCGTCGCCACGGCCGCCATCAAAAAGGTCTTGCCCAAAAATCTCGTCATCGTCGTCCCTCCCGGCGGCCAATCCGGCCTTTGCCCCATCACCTTTGAACAAATCACGAACGATATTGCCCCGTCAATTACCACCTTCGCCGCATCACGCGTGCCCAGCCACTTTGTGATTTCCGCCTTCGCGACTATGTTCGCCTTTCCGGTTACATACGCTGCTATTGCCAGAAACGTTACAGGGATGATTCGGATGAACCTCGTCATGAAGATCGGTTTCGGAGTTGCGCTGTCGCTCATGACGCTGGCTTCCGCAGCACAGGCCGATGATTTCAAGCTCAGCAACAACCAGCGGATTTCCTGCAGCCGGGGCCTGAGCGCCGGCAAGCTCAATACCGCGACCTGCAAATCCTATGCTTACGTCTTCAACATCAAGACCTCGGAATATTACCGCTGCCAGGTCACGCTGGCGCTGACGCGTGACAACAAGGAAGTCATCAACGTGCAGACCGACGGCAGCTGCACCAAGAAAGCCCGGATCTTCGAGACCGATTCCAGCTACTCGTTCGACGCCACCGAAACCGAGCCGCCGAACACCAATTCGTTCTTCGGTCCGGGCGGCTATGCGGTGTGGGCCAGCGACAATAATGCGCTGAAGGTGCGCGGCTGCATCATCATCTCGTCCGGCCTCGGCTCCGACATCTCGAAATGCCTCGACATGGCGTTCCAGTAAGCCCTGGCCGGCTCGGCCGGCCGTCGATCATCGCTTTTGGTTCGGGCCGGTCATCAATAAAGGGTGCGAGCGGGAAAATTTCTTGACCCCCATCGGCTTGCTGAACAGGTAGCCCTGCATCAGGTCGAAACCCAAGCCGTGCGCGGTGATAAAATCGGCGCGGGTCTCGACGCCCTGGGCGACCACTCGCGCTCCATGATCCCTGGCCAGCTCGACGATTCGACGGCACACGGTCTGTTTCAATCGGTCATCCGCGCAGCCGGTGACATATTGATGTTCCACCTTCAGCTCGACGAACGGAAAGCTCCGAAGTCCCATCAGGAGCGGCCACTCCGCGCCGACATTGTCGATCACGATCGCAACATTATGAAGGCGGACCTGCTTTGCGACATCGATCACGAGGTCCAGATTGTCGATGACCTCGGTACTGTCAATCTCGATCAGCAAACCGCTAAATGCCGGATGCTCGGGTAGCGCACGGCACAGGTCGCGTACTGCTCCTGGATCGCCGAGAAACGAAACGGGCATGTTGATCGAGAGATCAACCGGCCCCTGCTGTTCAAGAAGGTAGCGCCAGTCCTCGACGGCGCGTGCGATCACGAATGCGGACAGGTTACGAAAATGCGGATCCTTGTCATCGGCGATGAAATAGGCCGGGGGAACCACACCCCAGGCAGGATGACGCATCCGCACCAGCGCCTCGGCTCCGCTGGGCGCCAGGGTACGGACATTGATCTTCTGTTGATACCATAGTTCGAGCCAACCGGCCTTCAGCGCCTCGGCCACATCGACCGCAGGGCTCGGCGCAGGCTCTACGGGCAGCAGCGCCGCCAAGCTGGCGCGCAGCGTCCCGGCGCTGAACGGCGTCTGCAGGGGAGGCAGCATCGCGATCCCGTATTCATCGCCAATTTGTCGAACGGCTTTTACCATAATCGAGGCAGGTTGCCCGATGACGAGAACCTTGCCGTTGAAATGCTTCCTGACGAGAATCTCGAGAATGTCGCCGATTTCGGTCCCGTTGAAAGACACGCCGAGCACGACAAGGTCTGGTTGTTGCTCGTCCAGAATGCCGGCCAGTTCACTGGCCCGGCCGCACTCGCTGGTGATGAAACCAAGGTCCTCGAGAGCTTCAGAAAGAAAGGTCCGAAGGTGCTTTTTGCTATCGGCGACGCAGGCCCGTGGCATGATCCTTCGATCACCAAAGCCAGTGGATCGCGTGTCCTCTTTGGGATTGAATTGGTTCATGGCTGCCCCTTTCGACTGATGCGCGCGATGTCGTACATCCGCGCGGCGGTCGCAAAGAAGGAATTTTTTGGATGCCCCCATGAATGCTTCGGTAGGGTTAAAGCCACGACTGAAAATAAAATTGTAATGAATTGGGCAAGGTTTGAGCCGTCACATGCGCAACGATTGCTTGTTGCGGGATCGTTTCGTGCGAAACGCAACTGCCGTCGTGCTTGTAGTGATGTTTAATAGTCGAAGCGCGTTAATATCTGTGGTCGTTTGTCGGCGTCGTTACGCTCTATGTCCGCCATCGAACAAAGTAATCGCTTCGACGTGAGTGCCGCGTGGCGATTATGATCGTCACTCCGGCGCAGCCGGCTGGTCCATCCCATTCGCTAGTCGGCGCGACGGCTAGTCGTCTCATCAGTTTCACGCCTCAGCGTCTCCGGCATCATGGCGCAAAATCCGATCAGGCCGATGGCCGCGATCGCGGCCAGAAACAGGAAGGCCGCGCTGTATCCGCTCCTGACGATGATGAGGCCTGCCACGGCCGTGCTCAGCGCGCCGCCGAATCCTGCGGCGGTCGCAATCGCGCCCTGGCTGATATTGAAATGGCCCGTGCCGCGCGTCAGGTCGGCGACGACAAGCGGAAACAGCGCGCCGAAGATTCCGGCGCCGATGCACCAACGCGAGCTTCTGCCCGACCAACGGCAGCATCGCCGCGTTCGAAAAATGGAACGCCACTGTCGCGACTGCAAAGACCAGCAGTGGTTTGCAGGTCAGCAGCACCTGTAAGCCCGACGGCTTGTCAGGATCATCCACGTCGCGCGCGGTCAGTCCGTCGAGCCCGCGCGCGCCATGATCGTCGATTGCGCCTGATGGGATCGACAGCGTCGCAAAAATGCTCGCAACCGCCATTGCGGCCAGCAGCCAGAACACCACGATCGGCCCGAACGAATAGGCGGAAATGCCGGCAATGGCGGCAGCCACGGCGTTGCCGGCATGGTTGAAGGCCTCATTGCGGCCGGTCCGGCGGGCGAACGCTTTTGGGCCGACGATGCCGAGCGTTACGGCGGCGACCGCCGGCGCAAAAATCGCACCGGCGGCGGCCGCGACTGCCTGCGTTGCCGCCACCAGTTCAAACCGGTGGATCAGGGGCAAAGTGAGGCAGGCCAGAGTGACGAGGACGGCGGCTCCAACCATCAGCGCACGTTTGCCGGTGCTGCGGTCGATCAGGGCGCCCGCGGGCGTCTGGGCGACGATACCGGCGAGCGCCGATACCGACATCACGGCGCCGGTCGAGGCTTCGTCCCATTTCTGTTCGGTCAGGAGGTAAATCGCGAGATAGGGACCAAGGCCATCCCGCACATCGGCGAGGAAGAAATTCAGCGCATCCAGGGGGCCATTGAGGTCAGGCGTCTCGGCGCGCGCCAATGGTCTCTCACGGTTCGGTCGTTCAGACAACCCTTCTCAAGCGGTCGGGTTCCGCAAAGCCAAAAGAAATGACCGCAGTCCATGCCGGACCGCGGTCGATTTCAATCCATCGATATCGGCAGTTAACCACCGACGCCCTTTTCCTTGAAGTACTTCAGCGCGCCGGGATGGAACGGGATCGGCGAGCGGTCCTGCACCTGGTTGTCGAGCGAGAAGCTCTCGGCTTCCTTGTGCACGGCGACGATGTCGGCCTTCTTCTCCACCAGCGTCTTGACGATCGCATAGGCGTCGTCGTTGCTCATCTTGTCGCCGGTGACGATCAGGTTCCAGACCTCGGCGATGGCGTTGTCCTTGTCGTAGCCCGGATAGGCGCCGGCCTTGATCTTGCTCGAAGTATAGAGCTTGCCGTATTTGGCGTTCATCTTCTCGACCAGATCGCCGTGGTCGATCAGCTTCATCTTCATGCCCGGCGTTGCCGCAAGGTCGGTCACCGCCGCGGTCGGAATGCCGCCGACCCAGAAGAACGCGTCGATCTTGCGGTCCTTGATGGCGTTGACGGATTCGGCGACGCCGAGCCGCTCGCGCTTCATGTCCTTGTCCTTGTCGAGGCCGGCG
Organism: uncultured Alphaproteobacteria bacterium; assembly: GCA_963802535.1. Classification (GTDB taxonomy): domain Bacteria; phylum Pseudomonadota; class Alphaproteobacteria; order Rhizobiales; family Xanthobacteraceae; genus Bradyrhizobium. The sequence goes on from CAWDJI010000011.1 coordinate 1,178,700, forward strand.
GCCTCGATGACGCGGAACGCCATCACCTCGGTGGCGCCGCCCGGCGATCCCGTCGAGACGCGCTTGCCCTTGAGGTCCGCCATGGTCTCGATGCCGGTGCCTTCGACGGTCACCACATGCATGCGGTTCGGATAGACCACCAGCAGCGCCTGCAGCGGCACCTTGCCGCTCTTGAACTTGTCCTGGCCCTGCATCGCGTCGAGCGCGGCGTCGGCCATGGTGAAGCCGAGCTCGCTCTGCCCGGTGCCGATCAGCTTGAGATTATCGATCGAGCCGCCGGTGACCTCGGCGGTGGCCTGCACGTTGGGCAGGCTTTTCGACAGCACGTTGGCGACGGCGCCGCCAAGCGGATAGTAGACGCCGCCGGTGCCGCCGGTGCCGATCGACATGGTCTTCTGCTGGGCATGGACGATGCCGGCGAAGGCAAGCCCGGCCGAAAGCGTCACGGCCAGCACCGCCACGGCTTTTTTTGTTCTCTGTCATCTCGATCACTCCCTTGACTAAGTTGTAAGCGCCGGTCGTTGCGGCGCCCGCGTTCTCGCCTGCCACAGCAACACGCCGAGGCCGATGATCAGGCCGGGCACGTAGGTGTAGCTGATGTCGCGGCCGATGATCCATTCGATGATCGCCTCGATCAGGCTCGGAAACACCAGCAGCAATCCGGATAGCAGAAGCAGGCCGCGTTCGATCGGCGTATTTTGTCGCAGCGCCCAGTTCTGGGCAAATGCGGCGAGCGCCAGCAGCCCGAGGGTTGTCTTGATCGTGATTTCGAGGATGTCGACCCACGAACCGCCCTTGGGGATCGCGAGCAGCAGGCCGACGCCCTGCGGATCGAGCACGAACACGAACGGCACCAGGAAGGCCGGCAGCGTATATTTCCACGATTGCAGCGTGGTCTTGTAGGGATCGCCGCCGGTGATGGCGGCGGCTGCGAACGGCGACAGCGCGGTCGGCGGCGATACCTCCGACAGCACGGCGTAGTAGAAGATGAACATGTGGGCGGCGTAATCGGGCACGCCGAGCTTGATCAAGGCGGGTGCGGCGATCACGGCGCAGATGATGTAGGACGCGGTCACCGGCACCGCGAGACCGATGATCCATACGATCAGCGAGGTGTAGATCGCGGTCAGCAACAGGCTGCCGCCGGCATAGCTGATCACGATCGACGAGAATTTGAGGCCGAGACCGGTCAGCGTCACGACGCCGACGACGATGCCGGCGCAGGCGCAGGTGGTCGCGGCATTCAGCGCGCCGATCGAACCGTCGGCCAGCGCCTTCACCAGCTTCTTCGGCACCAGCGCGGTCTCCTTGCGCAGGAAGCTCAGCGCGAAGGTCACCACGGTGGCGTAGAACACCGACAGCGACGGCGAGTAGCCGACGATCATGAACACGACGACGGCCAGCAGCGAGATGAAGTGGAAGCCGTAACGCCTCGTCATCTGGCCGAGCGACATCTCCGGCGTGAAGTTGACGTCCTTGGCGCCGAATTTCTTGGCGTCCAGTTCGACCATGAACAGCAGCGACAGGTAATAAAGGCAGGTCGGAATCGTCGCCATCCAGATCACGTCGAGATAGCTGATCTTGAGAAATTCGGCGATCAGGAAGGCGGCTGCGCCCAGCACCGGCGGCGACAGGATCGCGCCAAGGCCGCCGGCCGCCAGCAATCCGCCGGCGGCGTTTTTCTCGAAGCCGGCCTTGGCCAGCATCGGATAGGCCACGGTGCCGATCATCACGGTGGTGGCGACGCCCGAGCCCGAGGGACCGCCGAGCAGGAACGACGACAGCACGACGGTGCGGCCGGCGCTGTTCGGCTTGCCGCCCATCAGCGCCAGCGAGAAGTCGATGAAGAACTTGCCGGCGCCGGATTGCTGCAGGAATGCGCCATAGATCGTGAACAGGATGATCAGGGTCGCCGACACGTCGACCGCGACGCCGAATATGCCCTCCAGGGTGATGAAGAGGTGGCCGACCAGCCGCGGCAGGTCGTAGCCGCGATGGGTCCAGGGCGCCGGCAGATGCGGACCGAGCATCGCATAGGCGATGAACAGCACCGCAACGACCGGCATGATCAGCCCGGTGGTGCGCCGCGTCGCCTCCAGCAGCAGCACGATGAAGACGACGCCGACGATGACGTCCCAGCGGTCGGGCGAGGTGGCGCGGTCGGTGAAATCGTCGCCGCCCCACAGCGCATAGACGATGGTCGCCACCGCAACGATGCCCGGCACGATGTCCCACCAGCGCACGCGGTTGCGAAACCGCGTCGCCAGCGGAAACAGCAGGAAGCTCAGCACCAGCGTGAAGGCGACGTGGGTGTAGCGCAGTTCCTGGGTCGGAACGATCGCGTAGGCCGCATAGAGGTGGAACAGGCTCATGACCACGGCGATGGTGGTCGATATCCGCCCCGCCCAGCCCATCAGACGGTTGGCGGCGCCTTCCTCGGCCTCGACGAAGGATTCGGCCTTCTGGCAGCGCCTCGTCGGAAACGGCGACGACGTCGTCATTGGGCAACGAATTGTCTGGTGGTGGACTCGGTGCGGCCATGCTTTCCCCGGAACGCTCTTATACCGCCCGGCGTGATCGCCGGGGCCCCTCGATGGCGGCGCATTCATGCCGGTTTGGGCAATCGTGGCAAGGGTATAAAGTCAGACTTTGGGATGATGACCACTATGCGAAACCTGCATCGCGGAGTCTGCTTGCGCGGGTTGACCGCAGGCGCGCGCCCGTTCAACTTCCCGGCGAAGTTTAAGGGAGAATAATTCTCATGAATTCAAAATTGATTGCGGCTGCCGTTGCGGCAGTGTCGCTCATTTCAGCACCCGCAGCCCAGGCCCAGCAATTCATCAACGTGCTGACCGGCGGCACATCCGGCGTCTATTATCCGCTCGGCGTCGCCATCGGAAAAATCTACGGCGACAAGATTCCGAACGTGAAGACCCAGGTGCAGGCCACCAAGGCCTCGGTCGAGAATCTGATCCTGCTGCAACAGGGCCGCGGCGAGATCGCGTTCACGCTCGGCGATTCGCTGAAGGCGGCATGGGAAGGCGACGAGGAGGCCGGCTTCAAGACCAAGCTGGACAAGTTGCGCACCATCGGGGCGATCTATCCGAACTACATCCAGATCGTCGCGACCGCCGAGAGCGGCATCAAGACGCTGGCGGATCTGAAGGGCAAGAGCCTTTCGGTCGGCGCGCCGAAATCCGGCACCGAACTCAATTCGCGCGCGATCCTGGCCGCCGCCGGCATGACCTACAAGGACATGGGCAAGGTCGAGTATCTGCCGTTCGCCGAATCCGTCGACCTGATGAAGAACCGCCAGCTCAACGCGACGCTGCAATCGGCCGGCCTCGGCGTCGCCTCGCTGAAGGATCTCTCGACCTCGACTGAAATCACCGTGGTGGCGGTACCCAAGGCGACCGTCGACAAGATCGGTCCGCCCTTCGTGTCCGTCATGATCCCGGCCAACACCTATACCGGCCAGGACAAGGATGTCCCGACCGCGGCGGTGGTGAATTATCTCGTGACGAGTTCGGCGGTCTCCGACGATCTGGCCTATCAGATGACCAGGCTGATCTTCGAATCATTGCCGGAACTGGCCAACGCGCACGCGGCCGGCAAGGAGATCAAGCTCGATACCGGCCGCGACCGGCAGCCCGGTGCCGCTGCACCCCGGCGCGATCCGCTATTACAAGGAAAAAGGGCTGATCAAGTAGGGCTCCTACGCCGTCATTGCGAGGAGCGAAGCGACGAAGCAATCCATCCCTCCGCTTGTGGCGCCATGGATTGCTTCGCTTCGCTCGCAATGACAGTGGCTTTGGGCCTCGGACGCGCCTTTTCGGAACGCGGCTTGATGGTATAAGCCTCACGGGCGGGAAACGATTCACATGCTGCAAGCCGAGGGCGCGGAGCCCATCAAGGTCGAGTTCGACAATTTCGAGCACGGGTTTCCGGAAGGCTTCGGCCCCGGCGGCTGGGGTCATCTGGCCTATGTCATCGGCATCGCCTTTGCCGTGTTCCAGCTCTATGTCGCCGCCTTCAATTATCTGCCGAGCCAGGTGGTGCGCGGCATCCATGTCGGCTTCCTGCTGCTGATGACGTTTGGCCTGATCGGCAACTTCACCGCCAAAAGCGATTTCGGCCGCGCGGTCGGCTGGCTGATCGGCGGCGCCGGATTTCTCTGCGGGCTCTACCAGTGGATCTTCTACGCCGATTTGATCGCGCGCGACGGCGATCCGACCCGCACGGATCTGGCGGTCGGCACGCTGCTGGCGGTGCTGATCTTCGAAGGCACGCGGCGGATGATGGGACTGGCGCTGCCGTTGATGTGCGGTGCCTGCCTGCTCTATTGGTTCTTCGGCCAGTATCTGCCGTCGCCGCTCAACCATCGCGGCTATGATTTCGATCAGGTCATCACCCATCTGTCGTTCGGCACCGAGGGCTTTTACGGCGTGCCGATCTATGTCTCGGCGACCTACATCTTCCTGTTCATCCTGTTCGGTTCGTTCCTCGAGCGCGCCGGCATGATCCAGCTGTTCACCGATGTCTCGCTCGGCCTGTTCGGCCGCACCCGCGGCGGGCCGGCCAAGGTCGCGGTGTTTGCGTCGGGCATGATGGGCACGATCTCCGGCTCCGGCGTCGCCAATGTCGTCACCGTCGGCCAGTTCACGATTCCGCTGATGATCAAGTTCGGCTACCGCCGCGCCTTTGCCGCCGGCGTCGAGGCCACCGCCTCGATGGGCGGACAGATCATGCCGCCTGTGATGGGCGCGGTCGCCTTCATCATGGCGGAGACGCTGGGCGTGCCCTATTCGGAGATCGTCAAGGCCGCGGTGATTCCGGCGATCCTGTATTTCGCCTCCGCGTTCTGGATGGTGCATCTGGAAGCCGGCAAGCACGGCCTCGTCGGGATGAAGCGCTCGGAAATCCCGAGCGCCTGGAAGGCGCTGGTGACACGCTGGTACCTGGTGCTGCCGCTGGCAGCCCTGGTCTACATGCTGTTCGAAGGTTTTACGCCGCTCTATGCCGGCAGCATGGGCCTGGCGCTCACGGTGGCGCTGATTTTGGGTGCCAGCATCACGCTTGGTTTCTCCAACACCGCGATCCGCTACATCTTCTGGATCGGGCTGGCGCTGGTGGTCGGCGCGGTGTCGCGCACCGGGCTGGAAATCGTGCCGGTGGCTTGCGTCGTCGGCGGGTTGATCGTGCTGGCCGCGATCACGCGCGGCGGCCGCCGAACGCTGGCGGCCTGCCGCGATTCGCTGGCCGACAGCGCCAAGTCGGCTCTGACAGTCGGCATGGCCTGCGCCATCGTCGGCACCATCATCGGCATGATGACGCAGACCGGCGTCGGCACCATTTTTGGCGGCTGGATCATCGGGCTCGGCGCCAAGAGCCTGTTCCTGGCGTTGATCATGACCATGTTTTTGTCGATCCTGCTCGGCACCGGCATTCCGACCATTCCGACCTACATCATCACCGCAGCACTCGCGGCACCCGCATTGGCGAAACTCGGCGTGCCCTTGATCGCGAGCCACATGTTCGCGTTCTATTACGGCATCATGGCCGATCTCTCGCCGCCGGTGGCGCTGGCGGCATTGGCGGCAGCTCCGATCGCGAAAGAGAACCCCGACAAGATCGGTTGGGAGGCGATGCGCATCGCGCTCGCGGGCTACGTCATCCCCTTCATCTTCGTCTACTCGCCGGCCCTGATGCTTCAGGCGGGTGATCCCATGGCCGCAAAACTCGGATTCTATGGCGCGGTGGCGCTGGCGACCTTCAAGGCGCTGGTGGCGATCGGCCTGTTCGGCATCGTCGCGATCGGTTTCCTGTTCACGCGGCTGAATTTTGCCGAGATTGCGCTCGCCGCGGTCGCCGCACTCTGCCTGCTTGGCGATTTCCCGTTCAGCGATACGGCTGGCTTTGCGCTCGCGGCGCTCGTTCTGCTCTGGCAATGGCGGCAGCGGTCGCGCAACGCGGTGGCGGCGGCTTGAGCCTCTGCCTCGCCTCGGCCGGAATTGTGAAGGCGCTGTCGATCGCAACCTTTACGCTGGTGTGGACCCATTCGATCGAGAAGGTCGATTGGCAGGAAGACTGGCGCGTCACGCCCGAGGGACTGCTGATGACGCAGGCGCGCGTCAAGGGCTCGGGCGCCGGCATGGAGCCTCCTCCCGGGGCGCAGCTGATCAATGGCTGGTATCAATGGCGGCCCGACCGCGGGCCGATGCCGCAAGTGGTGCTGGGCAATTCCGGGGCTGCCGGCGAATGGCGGCTGTGCCATGATGGAAATTGCAGAAATTTGTCGGAGATTTTCGGGCATCCAATCGGTGCCAATGTCACGACCATGGGTACCTGCAAGGAGCTGTAGTAACGATGCGTAGCCCGGATGAAGCCAAGCGAAATCCGGGAACAACCTGCCCCGGATTGCGCTTCGCTCCATCCGGGCTACAAAAAAGAAACTGCAAGGGAGAAAAACCGATGGAACGGCTCAAGGGCAAGATTGCGATGGTGGTGGGCGCCGGTTCGATCGGTCCCGGCTGGGGCAATGGCAAGGCGACCGCCGTGACCTTTGCGCGCGAGGGCGCGCAGCTGTTCTGCGTCGACCGCAACGGCGCCGCCGCCGAGGAAACTGCCAAGATCATCGTGGGCGAGGGCGGCAAAGCTGTCGCCTTCACCTCCGACGTTTCCCGCGCCGGAGATGTCGAGGCGATGGTGGCGGCGTGCCTGAAGACTTACGGCCGCATCGACGTGCTCGACAACAATGTCGGCATCGCCGAAATGGGCAGCGTGGTCGAGACGACGGAAGCCGAGTGGGACCGCGTGTTCGCGGTCAATCTCAAGAGCGCGTTCCTCGCCATGAAGCACGTCATTCCCGTGATGCAGAAGCAGGGCGGCGGTTCGATCATCAATATCTCATCGATCGCCTCGATCCGCCATGTCGGCATTTCCTATGTCAGCTATGGCGCCTCAAAAGCGGCGATGAACCAGATGACGCGCACGACGGCGGTGCAGTTCGCGCGCGACCATGTCCGGGTCAACTGCATCCTTCCCGGCCTGATGAAGACGCCGATGGTCGAGCATTCCGCAGGCTTGGCGGCGAGCTATGCCAATGGCGACGTCGAGGCGATGTGGCGGGCGCGCGATGCGCAGGTGCCGATGGGGCACATGGGCGACGCCTGGGACGTCGCCAACGCGGCGTTGTTTCTCGCCTCCGATGAATCTAAATATGTCACCGGGCTGGAGCTGATCATCGATGGCGGCCTCACGGTGAAGTCGGGTGGTTAGTTTTTGTCGTCCCGGCGAACGCCGGGACCCATACGCCGCGGCCGTTGTGGTTGCGGAAGGAATCGGCCACTTGCTCCAACCGAGGGCACAACGCGGTATGGGTCCCGGCGTTCGCGGGTACGACATGGATAATTTGCCGCAAATCCGCCGCTGTCAGGATGGCAGATCGCTTGCTACGATGGGTCCCGTCCATAGTACTTCCGACAAATCCATGCGAGTTCGCTTGAAAATCCTGGTCGCGTTCTTCCTGTTGATGCTTTCGCACAGTGCGTTCGCCACCGGCGCCGAGCCGGCCAAGGATGTGCAGGTCGATACCTCAGCCTGCACCATGGCCGCCGCTGGTGATGACGACGACAAGACCATCAGCGCCTGCGGCGAGCTGATCGAAAATGAGAAGACGGCCAAGGCCGACCGCATCAAGGCGCTGATCGCGCGGGCGGCCGCGTTCGGTCGTAAGGACAATGCCAACCGGGCCGTTGACGACTATGAAACGGCTTTGCAGCTCGATCCGACGCGGGCCGATGTGTACAACGCGCGCGGCGAGGTCAGGCGCAAGAGCGGCAGCTTCCCCAAGGCGCTGGCCGATTTTGGTGCGGCGATCAAGCTCAAGCCGGACTACGCGGCTGCGCGTGCCAATTACAAGTCGCTGGCGTACGAGATCGAGCGCATTGGCGCGCTGATCGCGGTCGCCGGCAAGCCGAGCTTCCATTGCAAGACCGTTCGGCGCGCCGTGGAGAAGGCAATCTGCGCCAACCGCGAGCTTGCCGATCTCGATCGCGAGATCCATGCGATGGCTGTCAGGGTCATGGGCGATGCCAGGAGTTTTGAGGACGCCCGCAAGCTGCAGCGCGAGCAGGAGGCGTTTATCGCCCGCCGCAATGCCGAGTTCGGCCGGCCGGGCTACGATTTGCGCAAGGCCATGAAGCGGCGGCTAACCGACATCGTGGGCGTCGACGGATACTGACCGCTCAGTAGCGAGGTCTTCCCTTCACCTCTCCCATCGGGAGAGGTCGATTTGCGCAGCAAATCGGGTGAGGGGTTACGGTCCCCCGATGGTGCTTAACCCCTCACCCGACGCTGCGCCGTAGCCGAAGCTTCGCTTCGGCGTATTCTTAAGAACGGCCGCCGTAGGCGGCCTATGCTCTCCCGATGGGAGAGGTAAGGGACCTTCGAACCTCCGGGCGCGCCGGCGCGACAAAGCCTCGAACGCGGCTTTTCCGCGGCACGCACCCCATTTCCGAGAGCCCATATGCGATCATTCGTTTCCCCGCTTGCCGCGAGCGCGGTACTTGCCCTTGCCATCCTGAGTTCTTCCGGCGCCAGCGCCCAATCGGCGGCCGAACCCGTCATTTGCGCGCCCCTGAGTGGTGCCGCCCCGGCGCTGCTGATCCAAAGCTGCACCGTGCTGATCGAAAACGCTGCGACGCCGGAGCCCGATCGCCTCGATGCCACGATTACGCGCGCGGTCGCACTCCATAACAGCGGGCAGACCGACAAGGCACTGGCCGAAATCGCCGCCGTCATCGCCAAGGACCCCGAGCGTGCCCGCGCCTTCCGCGCCCGCGGTGAAATCATGCGCCAGCTCGGCAAGACCGAAGCTGCGTTCGAGGCGCTCAACCGCGCCATTCAGTTGGCGCCCGAAAATCCCAACGCCTATGCCAACCGCGGCAACGTCTTCAACGCTGCCGGAAAATACGACCGCGCCATCGAGGACTATAACGAGGCGATTCGGCTCAAGCCGGATTTCGCGCAGGCGTTTTCCGATCGCGGCGCCGCCTGGTATTTCAAGGGCGAATATGCGAAGGCAATCACCGATTACGATGAGGCGATCCGCATCGATCCGAACAACGCGCGCACCTATACCAACCGCGGCGCGGCGTACAAGAAGATGGGCCGCACCGACCGCGCGCTGCAGGACTCGACCTCGGCGATCCGGATCGATCCGACCGAGCCGGAATTTTTTGACAATCGCGGGCTGGATCTGGCCGCCAATGGCGACTATCAGGGCGCGATCGCCGACTATAACGAGGCGATAAAAATCCGCCCCGAGGCGAAATTCCTGACCAACCGCGGCGACGCCTATCAGGCCCGCAAGAACTACGACCGCGCCATCGAGGACTATGACGCGGCGTTAAAACTCAATCCGAAATTTTCGCGCGCCTACAACAACCGAGGTGCGGCCTGGCGGCACAAGGGCGACCGCGGCCGTGCGTTGCAGGATTACGCGGAGGCAGTCCGCCTCAACCCCGGCGACAAGACCGCGGCCGAGAACCACCACGACATCGCAGTCGAGATGGAGCGGCTGGGCTCGCTGACCTACCAGAAGAACCTGCCGAGCTTCAATTGCGCCACCGCGAAGCGCCAGGTGGAGAAGGCGATCTGCGCCGATCCCGGTCTGGCCCAGCTCGACCGCAACATCAACGACATCTTCCTGCGCGTGATTGCGAGCGCCGAGTCCGACAGCCACCGCGCCGCGCTGGCGCTGACCAAGCAGCAGCGCGACTTCATCGGCACCCGCAACGCCTCCTTCGGCCGCCGCGGCTACGATCTGCGCCAGGCGATGGAAGAGCGGCTGGAGAAGCTGCAGACGATTGCGAGGCAGTAGGCTCTAAAGCGTTTTACGCCGGACACGTAGCCCGGATGGAGCGAAGCGCAATCCGGGACTTGCGACGGCGGTTGAGACTGCCCCGGATTTCGCTGCGCTTCATCCGGGCTACAGGTCGCAGCCTGGCCAAGCCTGGCGAGCGTGTTCCGGCTTGATCTGGCGTCGCTTCCTGTGACAATGGGCATCACGGGAGCACGCCATGAACATCCAAAACAATAGCCGCTACCACGAGATCCACGCCCGCTCGCTCCGCGACCCAGAGGGTTTCTGGGCCGAAGCCGCGCGCGAGATCGACTGGATCGAGCCGGCGAAGAAGATCTTCGATCCCGCGATGGGACTCTACGGCCGCTGGTTCACCGGCGCCGTCGTCAACACCTGCTACAACGCGCTCGACCGCCATGTCGCCGGCGGCCGCGCCGACCAGGTCGCGCTGATCCACGATTCGCCGCTCGCCAACACAGTCACCAAATTCACCTATGCCGAGCTGCTGCGCGAAGTGCAGACGCTGGCGGCCGTGATGCAGGATTTCGGGGTGACAAAAGGCGACCGTGTCATCCTCTATATGCCGATGGTGCCGGAGGCCGTGGTCGCAATGCTGGCTTGCGCGCGTATTGGTGCTGTGCATTCGGTGGTGTTCGGCGGTTTTGCCGCGAAAGAACTCGCCACGCGGATCGAGGACGCCAAACCGAAACTGATTTTCTCGGCCAGCTGCGGGCTAGAGCCTGGCCGCATCGTGCACTACAAGCCGCTGCTCGACGAGGCGATCAGGCTCTCCAGCGTCAAGCCGGATTCCTGCATCATCCTGCAGCGGCCGCAACAGGGCTGCGATCTCACGGTCGGCCGCGATCATGATTGGGCGAGCCTGCGCCGCGCGGCACTCGATGCCGGCAAAGCGGCACCCTGCGTGCCGGTGCTCGCGACCGATCCGCTCTACATCCTCTACACGTCAGGCACCACGGGCATTCCCAAAGGCGTGGTGCGCGACAATGGCGGGCATCTGGTCGCGCTGAAATGGTCGATGTTCAACCTCTACGGCGTCAAGCCCGGCGAGGTCTGGTGGTGCGGCTCCGATATCGGCTGGGTGGTCGGCCACAGCTACATCGTCTACGGGCCGCTGATCCATGGCGCGACCTCGATCATGTATGAGGGCAAGCCGATCGGTACGCCGGATGCCGGCGCGTTCTGGCGCGTGATCAGTGAACACAAGGCGGTGGCGTTCTTCACCGCGCCGACCGCGTTCCGCGCCATCAAGAAGGAAGACCCCGAAGGCACCTTCATTCGCAAATACGATCTGTCGAAATTCCGCACGCTGTTTCTGGCCGGCGAGCGCGCCGATCCGCCGACGGTGGAATGGGCGGAAGCGCAATTGAAGGTGCCGGTCATCGACCACTGGTGGCAGACCGAAACCGGCTGGTGCATTGCCGGCAACCCGATGGGGCTGGGCATGCTGCCGGTGAAACACGGCTCGCCGACGGTGCCGATGCCGGGTTATCAGGTCGATGTGGTCGATGAAGCCGCGAAGTCTGTTCCCGCCGGCACCATGGGCTCGATTGTCATCAAACTGCCGATGCCGCCGGGCTGCCTGCCGACGCTGTGGGAGCAGGATCAACGCTGCAAGGAAGCCTACTTCAACGAGTTTCCCGGCTATTACAAAACCTCGGATGCCGGCTACAAGGATGCCGACGGCTATGTCTTCGTGATGGGCCGCACCGACGACATCATCAACGTCGCCGGCCACCGGCTCTCCACCGGCGGCATGGAGGAAATTCTGGCTTCGCATCCCGACGTCGCCGAATGCGCCGTGCTCGGCATCAAGGATGCGATCAAGGGCGAGGTGCCCTGCGGCTTCCTGGTGCTGAAGGCCGGCGTGGCGCGCAGCCCTGCCGACGTCGAAAAGGACGTGGTGGCGCTGGTGCGCGACAAACTCGGGCCCGTCGCGGCCTTCAAGCTCGCGATCACGGTCGGGCGTTTGCCAAAGACCCGCTCGGGGAAAATCCTGCGCGGCACCATCAAGAAGATCGCCGATGGCGATTCCTGGACCATGCCGGCAACGATCGAGGACCCCAAAGTGCTCGACGAAATCGGCGACGCGCTGAAGGGCAGGGTGTGAATTCCCCTGCCGTCATTGCGAGGAGCGCTTGCGACGAAGCAATCCATTCTTTCTTTACGCGGTGAGATGGATTGCTTCGCTTCGCTCGCAACGACGGGGAGGGACTTTCCGTCCTCGATCAGGCAAAATGCCTTGATTTCGATGGATTGCCGGGTCAAGCCCGGCAATGACGAAATCGGACGATTGGACTCTCATGCGACGTAGACTCCCCATCGCGCTGCTCCTCCTCGCGCCACTCCTCGCCGGTTGCCTCGAGCGCGGCCAGCCGACCATGGTCGACACCAGCGCCGATGACGATGCGACCTGCCGCGGCAGGAATTTCGCGGTTGGCTCGCCGGATTATGTCGCCTGCCGCAAGGACCGCGATGTTGCGCGCGCCAATTTCAACGACCGCACCGACCGCCGCCAGCGTAATCTCGGCGAATACATGCTGAACAACCCGAGCGTTCCAAAATGAGGAGACGGCCATGAACGAGGATGTCTTCAACACCAGCCTGCGCGGCTTTCTCAAGAAGGTCGGCATCACCTCGCAGCGCGAGATCGAAAAGGTAGTCCGCGACGCCGTCGCTGCCGGCAAACTCAAGGGCAACGAAAAACTACCGGCGAAAATGACGCTGACGCTGGGCGGCGTGAGTTTCACCCACGAGATTTCGGGCGAGATCGAACTGGGCTAAGAGCCTTTTCCCCTCTCCCTTGTGGGAGAGGGTGGCTTCGCGAAGCGAAGACGGGTGAGGGGTCCTCCCCCCACGGCAAGATTTTGAGATGAGGATACAGACCCCTCATCCGGCGCTTCGCGCCACCTTCTCCCACAAGGGGAGAAGGAAAAAGTGACTGCCTCACGGATTACAAAGGAAAAGCATCACATGGACATCAAGGTCAGGGATTCCAACGGCGCGCTGCTCGCCGAGGGCGACAGCGTCACGCTGATCAAGGACCTGAAGCTGAAAGGCTCGTCCACCGTGCTCAAGCGCGGCACCGTGATCAGGGGTATCCATCTCACCGACAATGCCGACGAGATCGAAGGCCGCACCGACAAGGTCAAGGGCCTGGTTCTGCGCACGGAGTTTCTGAAGAAGGCGTGAGGCAGGTTGCCAGCAACGGCATTTCCTTCTACAGATCGCGCGTCGAAAAAGGCAGGACCGGATAAGGTAAGCCCGGTCCCTTCCATTGGAAGCTCTGCTCCGCGCTCATGCGCGTGAACCCACGACGAGACCGGACACGCATCGTGTCGCGGCTCGTCCGGGTTATGACAAAGCAACAATCCGCTTTGCGATCCGTTCGAGCCTTACTCGAAGGAGACTGCAATGCGACTAAATCATCTCGATCTTCACGTTGCCGATGTAGCCAAGACCCGCAATTTCTTCGTGACCCATTTCGGGCTTCGTCACCTGGAGACGAGAGGCGATGATGGCCTGGCCATTCTGCAAGACAATGCCGGGCTTGAGCTCGTCATCAGCCGCCCGATCGCCAAACTGGGCGGTACGGATCAGACGGCGCTCGGTTGCGTTACCTATCACATCGGCTTCCTGCTGCCCTCGCGCAACGAGGTTGATGCATTATACGCGCGGCTGGTCGTGGCGAATGTCGAGCTTGCCGCAGCGCCGCGGGCGATGCGTGGCGGCTGGGCGTTTTACGTTACGGCCCCCGGCAACATACTTGTCGAAGTATCGAGCCGGATCTGATGGCGAGTGCTCACGGAACTCACAACTGCCCGACTGGCAAATCACTTCCGATTTACGGAAATCGTGTCAAGCCCCAAAACAAAAAATATTTCGCTTTATCAGAATCGTGACTCGGGCTATATCCGTTGCATCCCGTCCCGACCAGAGAGGCGCTCGCGATCGTCACGAACGCGGGGCGGGGAGCGATGGACGTGGAGGTGCCCTTGACGAAAGGCACGGAAGCGTGCGGCAAAGACGTGTGGTCCCGACGCCCCAAAGTTGGCGTCGACGGTGGCAACAATGCAAGGCTCACCGGGGAGAGCGCGTTATAAGCCGTAAAGCCATTGCGCAGGGAATGTCGGATGTTCTCCGCTGCCCTGTATGCTCATGCGCGCATTCTCTACCCAACTTGCGCATGAGACCTCGGGTGCAGCGCGCATCCGGCATTCCCTGCGCCCTCTGAATTCGGGGAGGGTGGGAAGTTTCTTGCAAACCTCGGACGCAATGCGTTCGCGAGAACGCAAGTGCTTACCCGTCATCCTGAGGTGCTCGCCGGCTTCGGCGAGCCTCGAAGGATGAATCGGCCACAGCCGGGCCGTCGCCCTTCGAGGCTCGCAAGAGCTCGCACCTCCCGAGTGAGCGCAAAGCGCTCATCCGGGGGTGACGGGTTTGATAGTGGTCATTGCGAGGAGCGCTTGCGACGAAGCAATCCATACTTTCTTAGCCGCTCGATGGATTGCTTCGCTTCGCTCGCAATGACGGTGGCTAGATCGAAAATCGAATTGAGAAATTCATCGAGAGCGCCATCTGGGCCACTCCCAAACAAAAACGCGGCAGGTCACCCCGCCGCGTTCGAAATCGATCCAACGAAAAACGAAGAAGCGTTATTCCTCGTCGTCCTGCTTCTTGCCGCCGATCGTCTTCAGCTTGGCAAACACCGCGTCGACATTGAGGTCGTCGCGCTGTTTTTCGGTCGGCTCGAATTCCGGCTCCTTCTTGGTGGTCTCGGAGGCCGGCAGCAGGGTGGCGCCACCGTAGGCGGCGGGGACCGGCTTTTCCTTGGCGGCGCGCTGCACTTCGAAATCGAGTTCGATCTGCGAGCACAGGCCGAGCGTCACCGGGTCCATCGGGGTCAGGGTCGAGGCGTTCCAGTGGGTACGGTCGCGGACGCTGGCGATAGTGGTCTTGGTGGTGCCGACCAGGCGCATGATCTGGGCGTCCTTCAATTCGGCGTGGTTGCGCACCAGCCACAGGATCGCGCTCGGGCGCTCGTGGCGGCGCGACACCGGGGTGTAGCGCGGGCCCTTCTTCTTGGCGGCCGGCGGCAGCGCCACCTTGCTCTCGCCGAGCTTGAGGCGGTAATTCGGGTCCTTTTCGCCCTTTTCGATCTCGTCCCGGCTCAATTGGCCGGTCGAAATCGGGTCCATGCCCTTGATGCCCTGGGCGGCGTCGCCGTCGGCGATGGCGCGCACTTCGAGGGGGTGCATTTTGGTGAAATCGGCCACCTGGTCGAAGGTCAGCGCGGTATTATCAACCAGCCACACGGCAGTCGCCTTTGGCATCAGCGGTGCATTGCTCATGGCAAATCTCCTTTGGGCCTCGCCCACCTCTTTCGGAGGCGAAGTCTTTGGTCATCGGTGATGACGGGAATTAGGGCGCTATATACGCCTTCCAGGGCTATTGGCGCAATGGTCTGCTAAAGTGCCTTGACAGGGCCCAAAAGCAGCCCCAAGTCCTTATTCGAATTGGCCGTTCCCCGCCCGCCGGCGAGGGGTGATTCGGCCCTGAGATGGCCTCATGTCCGCAAAACCAGACCTCAAAATCGTGCTTTGTTCCCCCCGCGGCTTCTGTGCCGGCGTGGTCCGGGCCATCGATACCGTGGAACGCGCGCTGACGATTTATGGCGCCCCGGTCTATGTCCGCCACGAGATCGTCCATAACCGCTATGTGGTCGACAGCCTGAAGACCAAGGGCGCGATTTTCGTCGAGGAACTGGCCGAAATCCCCGACAATACCAACGCACCGGTGGTGTTTTCCGCCCATGGCGTGCCGAAATCGGTCCCGGCGGATGCCCGTGCCCGCAATTTCTTCTCGCTGGATGCGACCTGCCCGCTGGTCACCAAAGTGCACCGGGAAGCCGCGATCCATTTCAAGCGCGGCCGTGAAATCCTCCTGATCGGGCATTCGCACCATCCGGAAGTGGTCGGCACGCTCGGCCAGTTGCCGGTCGGCGCGGTGACGCTGATCGAGACCAACGAAGACGCCAAGACATTCACGCCGAAGGATCCGAACAACCTCGCTTTCGTGACCCAGACGACGCTGTCGATCGACGACACCGCCGAGATCGTCGCGATGCTGAAGGAGCGTTTCCCCACCATCTCCGGCCCGCACAAGGAAGACATCTGCTACGCCACCACCAACCGCCAGCTCGCGGTGAAGAAGGTGGCGCCGGTGGTCGACGCCGTGATCGTGGTCGGCGCGCCGAACTCGTCGAACTCGCAGCGGCTGCGCGAAGTCGCCGAGCGCGAGGGCTGCCCGATCGCGGTGCTGGCGCAGCGCGCCAGCGATATCGACTGGTCGCGGTTCGAGGGCATCAAGAGCCTCGGCATCACGGCAGGCGCGTCCGCGCCGGAAGTGATCGTCGAGGAGATCATGGGCGCGTTCGCCGAGCGCTATAATCTGCATGTGGAGACGGTCTCGGCCGCGGAAGAGAACGAGTTCTTCCCGCTGCCGCGTTCGCTGCGGCCCGACGCAGCGTAAGGTCTGCCATGGCGGTTTACACGGATGTTGCCGCCGAAGACCTCGCGGAATTCCTCAAAGGTTACGACATCGGCGAATTGACGTCCTACAAGGGCATCGCCGAAGGCGTCGAGAATTCCAACTTCCTGCTGCACACGACCAAGGGCGCCTACATCCTCACGCTCTACGAGAAGCGCGTGGCGGTGGACGATCTGCCGTACTTCCTGTCGCTGATGGCGCATCTGGCCGAGCGCGGCGTCATTTGCCCGCAGCCGGCCAAGAATCGCCAGGGCGCGGTCTATAGCCAGCTGGCCGGGCGGCCGGCGGCGATCATCAATTTCCTCGAAGGCATGTGGCCGCGGCGGCCCAACGCGGCGCATTGCACCGGCGTCGGCGAGGCGCTCGCCAAAATGCATCTGGCCGGGCTGCGACTTTCCCGCTTGTCCGCAAAAATCCGCTGTCGGTCGAAGGCTGGCGGCCGCTGTTCGATCTGGCCGCACCGCGCGCCGACAGCGTGCAGCCGGGCTTGCGCGATTTCATCGCCCGCGAACTCGATCACCTCGAGAAATGCTGGCCGGCCGACCTGCCGCACGGCGTCATCCATGCCGATCTGTTTCCGGACAACGTGTTCTTCCTCGGCGACAAACTGTCGGGGCTGATCGATTTCCCGTTTTCCTGCAACGACATGCTGGCCTACGACGTCGCGATCTGCCTCAACGCCTGGTGTTTCGAGCCGGATCATTCCTTCAACGTCACCAAGGCTCGCGCGCTGCTCGGCGCCTATGGCCGCGAACGCAAACTCTCCGACGCCGAGCAGGACGCGCTGCCGCTTTTGGCGCGCGGCTCGGCGCTGCGCTTTTTGCTGACGCGTCTGGTCGATTTTCTCAACGTGCCGCCGGGCGCGCTGGTGAAGCCGAAAGGATCCGCTGGAATATGTCCGCAAGCTGCGCTTCCACCAGAGCGTTTCCAGCGCGCGCGATTACGGCGTGACGCAGCCCGGATGTGCTGCGTGAGCGATTCCAGGCCGCATGTCACTGTTTTCACCGACGGCGCCTGCTCGGGCAATCCCGGCCCCGGCGGCTGGGGCGCGATCCTGAAATTCGGCGAGACCGAAAAGGAATTGAAGGGCGGCGAGGCGCACACCACCAACAACCGCATGGAGCTGATGGCGGCGATCTCGGCGCTGGAAGCGCTGAAAAAACCCTGCGTCGTCGACCTCACCACCGACAGCCAGTATGTCCGCAAGGGCATCACCGAGTGGATCCATGGCTGGAAGCGAAACGGCTGGCGCACGTCGGACAAGAAGCCGGTCAAGAACGTCGATCTGTGGCAGCGCCTCGACGCCGCGCTAAAACCGCATGAGCTGCGCTGGCACTGGATCAAGGGCCACGCCGGCCACGACGAAAACGAACGCGCCGATCAACTGGCGCGCGACGGCGTCGCGATGGCGAGGTTGAAGGGGTAAACTGTCATCGCCCGCGAAAGCGGGCGATCCAGTATTCCAGAGGCGGTTGAGATAGAGCCGAGAGGCCGCGGCGTACTGGATCGCCCGGTCAAGCCGGGCGATGACAGTTGTGTGTGCGGTTACACCATCAACCCGTCATTGCGAGCGAAGCGAAGCAATCCATAGTGCGGCAAAGCAAGTATGGATTGCTTCGTCGCTTCGCTCCTCGCAATGACGATCTCAGAGCTGCCCGAGCAGCGTATCGCCGCCGGAAACCTCGACCTTGCCGGGGGCCGGCTCGAGGTTGAGCTTCTTGACCACGCCGTCTTCCACCAGCATCGAATAGCGCTTGGAGCGGATGCCGAGCCCGTTGCCGGAGGCGTCGAGCTCCATGCCGATCGCCTTGGTGAAGTCGGCATTGCCGTCGGCGAGGAACATCGCCTCGTCGCGCTGGTCGGTGTCGCGCTTCCAGGCGTTCATGACGAAGGCGTCGTTGACGGAGACGATCGCGATCGTGTTCACGCCCTTGTCCTTGATGGCATAGGCGTTGAGGAAAATGCTCGGCAGATGCATCTTGTGGCAGGTGCCGGTATAGGCGCCGGGCACCGCGAACAGCGCCACCTTCTTGCCCTTGAAAATATCGTCGGTGGTTTTGACCTGCGGACCTTCCGCCGTCATCACGCGAAACTTGGCTTCCGGCAGCTTGTCGCCAACTTGGATCGTCATCGTCAATTCTCCCTCAATGTGCGGATATGTCTTAGACCGGGCGGATGGCCGGCACAATATTGGGTGACACGGAAACGGCAATGATGCCGTGCGTTCACTGTTCTGTCATCAGCCGGAAAACCCGCCGGCGTCGAGGAAGGCCTGCTCATCGGGCGTGGTCGGGCGTCCCAGAATGCGGTTGCGATGCGGAAAGCGCCCGAACCGGCGGATGATGTCGGCGTGCTGCTCGGCATAGCCCAGATTTTCGGCATTTGGCGTGCCGCGGAACAGTTCGACGCAGCGCAACTGGTCGGGCAGGTGCTCCGAATGCATGAACGGCATATAGAGGAATTCGAGCAGCGCCGGATCGATGCGCGTATCGACGCCGCGGTCGATGGCGCGCCCGGCCACCTCGCGCGCCAGCGGG
The DNA here is from genome assembly GCA_963802535.1 of uncultured Alphaproteobacteria bacterium. Lineage (GTDB taxonomy): Bacteria > Pseudomonadota > Alphaproteobacteria > Rhizobiales > Xanthobacteraceae > Bradyrhizobium. The sequence continues at coordinate 1,197,669 of CAWDJI010000011.1, forward strand.
TCGCTCGCATAGGTCATCGCGTCGTCGCGAAACATGTTGCGGGGAAACTGGTCGAGCACGATGGTCAGCGCCAGCGCGCCGTCGTCGCTCGCTTCCCAGGACGACAATTCGCCGGCCGACGCCTGTCCGCCACAGCGCCAGATAGCGCTCGCGCACTTGCCGCGTCGAACGCGTCGTCGCGCCGGTACCAGCGGTCGCGGCCGGCCTCGCGCCAGAAGATGAGGATGTCGGCTGGGAAGCGTGTCGCGAGCGTCAGTCATGATCGGACGCTCGCGCGTGCAGTTTGGCTCAGGCCGCGGCCTTCTTCTCGTCGCGCAGTTCGCGGCGCAGGATCTTGCCGACATTGGTCTTGGGCAGGTCGGTCCTGAACTCGATCTGCTTCGGCACCTTGTAGCCGGTGAGCTGGGTGCCGCAGTACTTGATGATTTCTTCCGGCGTGAGACGTTGGGGTCCTTCTTGACGATGAAGGCCTTGACCGCCTCGCCCGACTTGGCGTCCTGGACGCCGATCACGGCGCATTCCAGCACGCCCGGATGGCTTGCGATCACTTCCTCGATCTCGTTCGGATAGACGTTGAAGCCGGAGACCAGGATCATGTCCTTCTTGCGGTCGACGATCTTGGTGTAGCCGTCGGCGTCCATCACGCCGATGTCGCCGGTGCGGAAATAGCCGTCCGCCGTCATCACATTCGCGGTCTCTTCCGGCCGGTTCCAGTAGCCCGCCATCACCTGCGGACCCTTGGCGCAGATCTCGCCGGCTTCGCCGAGCGGCAATTCCTTGCCGTCGTCGTCGCGGATCGAGAGATAGGTCGAGGGCACGGGAAGTCCGATCGTGCCGGAGAACTTGTCGATGTCGGCGCGGTTGCAGGTCAGCGTCGGCGAGGTCTCCGACAGGCCATAGCCTTCCGACAGCGAGCAGCCGGTCACCGCAAGCCACTTCTCGGCGACCGGCTTTTGCGTCGCCATGCCGCCGCCGTTGGAGATCTTCAGCTTGGAGAAGTCGAGCTTGTCGAATCCTGGCGTGTTCAACAGGCCATTGTAGAGCGTGTTGACGGCCGGGAAGAAGCTGACCTGGTACTTCGTCAGCTCCTTGACGAAGCCGGCCATGTCGCGCGGGTTGGGGATCAGGAGATTGGTGCCGCCGGCACGCAGTCCCAGCAGGTAGCACGCGGTCAGCGCGAAGACGTGATAGAGCGGCAGCGCGCAGACGATGATCATCTGGTCGACGATCGGCGGCTTCTTCAGCGCCGGCTGCAGCCAGGCGTCGTTCTGCAGCACGTTGGCGAGGATGTTCTGGTGCAGCAGCGTCGCGCCCTTGGAGACGCCGGTGGTGCCGCCGGTATATTGCAGGAAGGCGACGTCCTCGCGCGTGAGCTGCGGCTTGTTGAGTTTCATGCCGCGGCCGGCGGCCAGCGCGTCGTTGAAGGAGACCGAGCCCGGGATCGACCAGGCCGGCACCATCTTCTTCACCTTGCGGATCACCAGATTGACGATCACGCCCTTGAAGCCGAGCAGGTCGCCCATGCTGCCGACGATGACATGCTTGACCGCGGTCTTCGCAATCACCTGCTGCACGGTGGTGGCGAAATTCTCCAGCACCACGATCGCTTCGGCGCCGGAATCCTTGAGCTGGTGCTCGAGCTCGCGCGGGGTGTAGAGCGGGTTGACGTTCACCACCGCATAGCCGGCGCGCAGCACGGCGGCGGTCGCGACCGGATATTGCAGCACGTTCGGCATCATCAGCGCGACGCGCGCGCCCTTCTTGCAGGCCCTTGCTCTGCAGATAGGCGCCGAAGCGCCGCCGACATCTCGTCGAGGTCGCGGTAGCTGATCGACTTGTCCATGCAGATGAACGCCTTGCGGTCGGCGAACTTCTTGAAGCTCTCTTCCAGCAGCTCGACCAGCGACGAGTATTGGGTGACGTCGATATCGGCGGGCACGCCGGCCGGATATTGCTTGAGCCAGATCCGCTCCATGGTATTTCCCCTCTGGTTAGTTCCCGATTTCTCAACGATTTTTGGCCGGGACGCCTTGTTTTCGGCAGTATTGAGAATGCCGCTGCCGATGGCAAGCGGCTGCGCGCTATCGACGCATTGGGAAGCAAACAGGAAATAGCCCGAAGGGGTCGAAAAACCGCCTGATTGCATGGCTTCGCGGCGCTATTAACCAGCCGGCTTGGTTTCGCTTTTGGGCTTGGCGGCGGCCTTGGGCTTGGCCGGTTTCGCGGCCGGCTTCTCGGCTGCGGCAGCGGGCTTGTCAGCGGGCTTGGCGGCGCCATCCGGCTTGGCGTTGGCATGTCTCACGATCACGACAACCGGTTTGGCCGCCGGCTTGCTGTCGGATTTTGCCTCGGATTTGGGCGCTGCGGCATCCGGCTTTTTCGCCGCGACCCGCGATTTCTTGCCGCGGCGTGGCGTCGCCTGCTTCTCGGAGTCGGTGGCAACCGCTGCGATCAAGGCCGCGACCGGTCTTCTTCGGTCCGGTGTAGACCACCATGGGTTCGTCGGCCGCGGGGCCTGCCGCCAGCAGTTCCGACGGCTTCGCCATCGGCGGCTGCAGTCCGGCGGTGAAGAACGTCACCGCGTTTTCGCCGCCGGGACCGCTCGCGCTCGCGGAGACGCTGCTCTCGTCGTCCTCGTCGCTGGCCGGGCGCTTGCGCTTTCCGCCGCACATCTCGTCGCGCAAATTCGGCGGCGATGCGTCGATCGGCACCAGATTGTCGACGGTGCCGAGCGAGGGCCGCAGCCAGCCCAGTCCGTTGCTGGCAAAGCCGCGCTCGAGCAGTTGGGCGGCGCGCACCGCGCGCTGATGGCCGGAGGTCGAGCCGAGCACGACCGCGATCAGCCGCTTGCCGTTGCGCGTCGCCGATCCCACCAGATTGTAGCCGGAGGCGCAGATGAAGCCGGTCTTGAAGCCGTCGGCGCCGGGATAGCGTCCGATCAGATGGTTGAAATTGTTGGTGACCCTGCGGCCGAAGCGGATCGCGGGGATGTGGTAGAAATATTCGTATTCGGGCAGATCGCGGATGACGGCGCGGGCGAGGATCGCAAGATCGCGCGCCGAAGTGATCTGGCCGTCGGCGGGCAGTCCGTTCGGATTGACGTAGCTCGTCTGCGTCATGCCGAGCTTTTGCGCGGTCTGGTTCATCATGCGCCGAGAAGCCGTCGATCGAGCCGCCGACGCCTTCGGCGAGCACCACGGCCATGTCGTTGGCCGACTTCACCATCATCATCGCCAGCGCGTTTTCGACGGTGACCTGCGTGCCCGGCCGGAAACCCATCTTCGACGGCGACTGCGAGGCCGCCACCGGCGATACCGTCAGCGTGCTCTCGAGCGTCAGGCGGCCTTCCTTGACGGCCTTCAGCGTCACATAGGCCGTCATGATCTTGGTCACCGACGCCGGATACCAGGGCATCGTCGCATTGTCGGCCTGCAGCACCTTGCCGGTGTCGGCTTCGACCACCAGCAGCGCTTCGGCATGCACGGCGCGCGGCGCGACAAGCGCGAGCGCAGCAACGAGCAGGATCAGATTCAACGACGGATGGCGAAGCAGCGGGCGAAGAAAATGCACTATTGCGTTCCGGTCCTTTGAGACCCGCCTTCGCAAAGAAGGAGGTCCTGAGATCTAACGTTCGGGTTTCAAGCGTGCGATCTTGGAACCTGTTTTGTGCCGCAGCGCACGGCGGCTGCAAACCTATACCGGCTTGCCGGTCCAGAACAGAGGCCGGCCAATTAAATCGTGGACGAAATAGCGCGCAATTTCGGCGATAATTCAATCCGTTCGGCGATCCCCAAGGGCTATCAGGGGCTATCAAGGGCTACTTTGCCTCGACGCCGGCCCGCGCATTTTCCTGCACCATGAACTGGGCCCGTGCGAGTTCCGCAAAACGGCCGCCTTTCGCCACCAGTTCATCGAAAGTTCCGCTTTCGATCACGTGGCCGTTGTCGAATACCAGGATGCGGGTCGCGTTGCGGATGGTCGAAAGCCGGTGCGCGATCACGAACGTGGTGCGGCCCTTCATCACTTCATCGAGAGCGGCGTTGACCTTGGCCTCGGTGACCGCATCGAGCGCGCTGGTCGCCTCGTCGAGGATCAGGATCGGCGGGTCCTTCAGCAGCGCGCGCGCGATCGACAGCCGCTGCCGTTCGCCGCCGGAGAGCATGCGGCCGCGTTCGCCGGCATGGGTTTCGAATTTCTTCTCGCTGCGTTCGATGAATTCGAGCGCCTGGGCGCGCGCCGCCGCGATGCGCATTTCCTCTTCGGTCGCATCCGGCTTGCCGACGCGCAGATTGTCGGCGATCGAGCGGTTGAACAGCAGCGCCTCCTGGAACACGACGCCGATATTCCGCCGCAGCGCGGTCAGCTTCAGGCCGCGGATATCCATGCCGTCGATCTTGATGATGCCGGACTGCGGATCGAACGCGCGATGCAACAGCGCGATCGCGGTCGATTTGCCGGCGCCGGTCGGGCCGACCAGCGCGATGGTCTGGCCGGGCAGCGCGGTGAAGGAAAGGTCCTCGATCGCGGGCCGCTTGCCGTCATAGGAAAACGACACGTCGTTGAATTCGACGAGGCCGGAGAGCCGCCCGCGCATCCATCGCGCCGGGCCGGTCGCGCACCGCGGGCACCGCGTCCAGCACGTCGAAGAATTCCTGCAGGCGCGGGGCTTCCATGAACACGCTGTTGATGAAGCTGACCACCTGTTCGAGCTTCTGGATCAGCATGGTCGCGAAGCTGACGAACATCACGATCTCGCCGACGGTGGTCAGCCCCTGTTCGTGCAGGATGATGCCGACGGTGAAGATCGCGAGCACGGTGATGGTGGTGGAGGCGCGGGTGATCACGGTCACCAGCGCCCACCACGACAAGACCGGCATCTGCACCGCCAGCAGCTTGTCGGCGACGTAGCGCAGGCCCTGCACCTCGGCGTCGATGCGCACGAAACTCTGCACCAGCGCGACATTGCCCAGCGCGTCGGAGGCGCGCGCGGAAAGGTCGCTGTAATGCGCCTCGACCTCGCTCTGCATGCCGTAGGTCTTGCGCACCACCAGCGTGGTCAGCACGGTGAACACCACGCACAGCACGAACAGCAGGATCGCCAGCCGCCAGTTGATGTAGAGCGCGAGCGGCAGCAGCACCACCAGCGACATGATCGCGGCAAAATGCTCGCGGAAGAAGCCGAGCCAGAGCCGCCACAGCGAGTCGGTGCCGTTCAGCATCACCTTCATCAGCCGGCCGGAATGGGTGCCGGTGTGGAAGGTCAGCGGCAGCTGCATGATGTGTTCGAAATAGTCGGTCAGCACCGCCTGGCGCTGGCGATGCGCCAGCTTGTCGGCGTTGAGCGCGACTGCGGCGCTGCACAGGATGGTGAACAGCCCGAACGCCACCCAGGCCGCCAGCAGCGGCCAGGCCGACGACGAGGACAGCGGGCCGGGTGTCGGCTTGCCGGACAGCACGTCGACGATCTGGCCGAACAGCACCGGTTCGGCGAATTGCGCGCCGGCCAGCAGCAGATTGGCGCCGGCCAGAATCCAGCCCAGCCGCGCCTCCTTGCCGAGCAATTCGAGGACGCGGGTGTAAAGGCGCAGCATGGACAGGCCGGGAGGATTCGAGGGGACAGCGGCGATCGGTCGGACCGCATTCTAATCAGGGATCGCGGCTAAGGGCCAGCGTCCGCTGGATCTTTACTCAATTGATCAGACGGCCATTGACCGGGGGCAGGAACTGGTCGTCGAAAATATCCGCAAGCTGCGGCCGCTTCTGGAACTTGAAGCCTTCCGCGAGCTGATCGATCGAGCGCTCGAACCTCGCCGGCGTCGATGCCGCCGAGGCCGTTGCGCTTCACCTCGCCGGTCAGGATGTTGTCGCGCAGGATGGCGTGCAGCCGTTCGAGTTCGAGGTCGCGCGAGCCGCCGTCCATGCGGCTGACGACTTCGTCCACCGCACCGACCGGGTCCTTGACGGTCAGATGCATGCCGCCGATCACCGCCCGCACAAATCCCTTCACGGCTTCCGGCTTGGCGGCCGCCAATGCCGGATTGACGATGATTGCAAAGCCGTAGGCCTCGCAGCCATAATCGGCGAAGCGCAGCACCGCCAGATCGTCGGCCGGCACGCCGCGGTCTTTCAGGTTGATCGCCGACAGATAGGAAAATCCGGTGACGGCGTCGATCTGGCCCGCCGACAGCATCGGCTCGCGCACCGCGGCGCTGATGCTGCTCTGTTTCACGCTTGCGATCTTGATGCCGTTCTGCCTGGCCACCGCCGGCCACAGCCGGATCGAGAGGTCGCCCTCGGCGACGCCGAGATTCTTGCCCTCGATGTCGGACAGCGCCTGGATGCCGCGGCTCTTGCGGGCGATGATGGCATAGGGCGCTCTGTTGAACAGCACGAACACCGCCTTGATCGGCGGCACGCCCTGCTTGTCCTTGTCGCGAAAGCGCACCAGCGCGTTGATGTCGACCAGCGCGAAATCGCTGGTGCCGGCGGCAACGCGCGCGATGGCGTCCGGCGATCCGCTGGCGATATTGATGGTGACCGCAAGTCCTTCGGCGCTGAACAGGCCGCCGGTCGCCGCCATCACGAACGGGGCTGCCTCCGCATCGATCGGCCGATCGAGCGAGAACTGGATCGCGAGCGGCGGCCGCGCCTCGTCCGCGGCCAACGCATCCACGGCCAACGGCGCAATCCCGCAAAGGCCCGCCAGCGAGGCGAGGATGAAGCGGATGGCGTTGGTCCGTCGTGCACGCATGGAGCTTACGTCAGCAGGAGATGAGACAAGTTGCCGCGTCGGCTGGAATTCTTCGATGTCCGTTTCAGGACAAGAACTACGTCCATGACAAGCCTGAAAGCGCAGGCATTCTGTCGCATCCAACCTGAACGGGTGATGACTGCCACGATTTCGCCAGAGATCGTTCAGCTTGCATTCGGATTGGGGAACCCAATATGCGCTCGGTGGTTAGCTACCCGAGGCCTATACAGGCCAGGCGACCACGGAGGATATTGAGATGTTTACGCGAAAAGGGGTGTTTTCATCGATGGGCCGCGCCAGCGCGGTGGCGACGGTTGTGGCGGTGGCGCTGACGGCGGTCCCGCCGTCGATGGCCTTCGCGGGCTCCGCGCCGGTCAAGGGCATGACGGCCACGACCGGGACCAGCGGCGCGACCGATTTCAGCTCCCGCGGCAGGTATTATCGCGGTGGCGGCGGTGCAGCAGCCGCAGCAGCCTTCGCCGGCATCGTCGGCACCGGTACTCGCGATTGCAGCCACCCAGAACCGCCGCGACTATTATGACAGCGGTTATGGCTACTACGATGCCCCGCCGGCCTATTACGGCGGCGGCCCCGCCTACTATGGCGGTGGCCCGTATTATTATGGCGGCCATCGGCGGCCCTCACTACCGCTCGGGCGGCTACACCAATCCGCGAGCGCCTGGTAGTTGCTCAGGACAGCTTCGAACAGACCAGCCACCGGCCGCTTTGGCCGGTGGCTTTTTTTGGGTTGTCAAGCCGGCCGTTAACACGCTGGCGACGGCTTTCCATTAGGTTCGACAGAATGAGTGATTCGCTCGAACGGCTTTATCAGGCGGTGATCGCGGCCAAGGATCTCGATCCGGCAATTTCGCGCACCGCCCGGCTGTTTCAGCGCGGCCCGGCCAAGATGGCCAAGAAGCTGGCCGAGGAAGCCATCGAAGTCGTGATCGACGCCGTCAACGGCAAGACCGACGCGGTGGTCCGCGAGAGCGCCGACCTGCTCTACAATCTGACCGTTCTATGGGCCTCAGCCGGCGTGAAGCCCGAGGACGTCTGGCGCGAGATGGCAGCGGCGCGAGCATCTGCTCGGCATTGCCGAGAAGCTGCCGAAATCGGCGGTCAAGCTGCCCAAGGAAATTTCCGGAAATTCCAAGGCAAGTTCCGGCAAGGCCGTCGCGGGCAAGGCGCCGCCCAAAGCGGCCGCGACCCCGGCGGTTCGGCGGCGAATTGTCGCGCTGGAAGGCCGCAGCCTGCGCAAGCGGCATTAATTCCCTCAAAATTCCCTCTTTTGCCGGCATGGACAAATCCGCTCCATGATGGTTCATGCGGCCATGCTGAAACGGATTTACGACTGGTGCATCGACGCCGCTGACAAGCCTTACGCGCTCTGGATTCTGGCCGCCGTATCGTTCGCGGAAAGCTCCTTCTTCCCGATCCCGCCCGACATCATGCTGCTGCCGATGTCGCTGGCGCGGCCGAAGCGGGCATGGTGGTTCGCGACCGTCTGCACGATCGCCTCGGTGGCCGGCGGCGTGGTCGGATACGCGATCGGCGCGCTGCTCTACGACTCGGTCGGGCAGTGGCTGATCAACGTCTATGGTCTCTCCGGCAAGGTCGAAGCGTTTCGTCAGTCCTATGCCGAATGGGGTGCGGTGATCATCCTGCTGAAGGGGCTGACGCCGATCCCCTACAAGCTCGTGACCATCACCTCGGGCTTTGCCGGCTACAACATCTGGCTGTTCATCCTGTGCTCGATCGTGGCGCGCGGCGGGCGCTTCTTCGTGGTCGCCATCCTGCTCAACCGCTATGGCGACCTCATTCGCTCCGAACTGGAAAAGCGGCTCGGCCTGTGGGTCGGGATCGGTGCCGCCGTGCTGGTGCTCGGTTTCTACATTGCATTCAAGCTGATCTGACCGGCGCCTGGCGCGCTTTGCCGGCCCGGGCCTTCGGGCTACGCTCGCCCCATGCCTGATCGAATCGGCCAGCCCTTCCTGCACTTCGTGACGCAACTCGTCACCGCGGGTCTTGCCATGTCGGTGCTGGTGACCTTTCCCGGCACCGGCTGGCCGCAGGCAGCCCAGCCCTCGCTCGGCGTGCAGTCGCCGGCCCAGCAGGGCGTGCCGCAAGGGCCGGCGCCGCAGCCAGATCGAACCGCCGGCACAACAGGCGCCAGCGGCGGAGCCGGAAAATCCCGGCCTGATCAACGAAATCGGAAAGCTGTTCGAGAAATCCAAATCGCTGCTGCCGCCGCTGAAAAGCCCGGGCGAAACCATCGACGATTTCAACGCCCGCGCCAAAGACGCCGGCGAAAGCCTGTCGAACATCGCGCGGCCATCCCTGATGGTCACCGGCCGCGCGGCCTGCCCGGTGGCGGCCAACGGCGCACCGGACTGCAAGGCCGGCGCCGACAAGCTCTGCCAGAGCAAGGGCTACAAGGAAGGCAAGAGCCTCGACACCGATGCCGCCGAGAAATGTTCGCCAAAAGTGTTCATCCCCGGCCGCAAGCGCGAGCCCGGCGACTGCAAGACCGAAAATTACGTGACCCGCGCGCTGTGCCAGTAGCGCGCGATCAGGGCAACGCCAGCGTCAAAACGCAAGACCACAGCACTGGACTGATTGCCATGTTGGTATGATGTCTGGCATCTTTAATCCAATGCTTGAGAACCCATAAGGATTGCTTCGAATGTCCATGCCTGCTCTGTTCAAGGGCCGTCTGTCGATCCCCGTCATCGGTGCGCCGCTGTTCATTATTTCCGTGCCGGATCTGGTGATCGCGCAGTGCAAGGCGGGCGTGGTCGGCTCGTTTCCGGCGCTCAACGCGCGGCCGCCGGCGCTGCTCGACGAATGGCTGGCGCGGATCAAGGAAGAACTCGCGGCTCACGACAGGGCGCATCCCGACAGGCTGTCGGCGCCGTTCGCGGTGAACCAGATCGTGCACAAGTCGAACAATCGCCTCGATCAGGATCTGGCACTGTGTGAGAAGCACAAGGTGCCGATGATGATCACCTCGCTCGGCGCGCGCGAGGAACTGAACCAGGCCGCCCATGGCTGGGGCTGCATCGTCTTCCACGACGTCATCAACCAGAAATTCGCGCACAAGGCGGTCGAGAAGGGCGCCGACGGCCTGGTCCTGGTCTCGGCGGGTGCAGGCGGCCATGCCGGCGAAATCTCGCCATTGGCCTTCGTAGCGGAGACACGGCAATGGTTCGATGGCCCGATCGCATTGTCGGGCGCGATTGCGAACGGCCGGGCGATTCGTGCGGCGCGAATACTGGGTGCTGACTTCGCCTATATCGGCTCGGCCTTCATCGCTACCGCGGAAGCCAATGCGGTCGAGGGCTACAAGCAGATGATCACGAACTCGGGCGCCGAAGACATCGTCTATTCCAATCTGTTCACCGGCGTGCACGGCAATTATCTCAAGCCATCGATCGTCGCCGCCGGCATGGATCCGGAAAACCTGCCGACGTCAGATCCCACCAAGATGAGTTTTGGCACCGACGCATCCGGCGAACGGGCAAAGCCAAAAGCCTGGAAGGAAATCTGGGGCAGCGGCCAGGGCGTCGGCAGCGTCGCCAAGGTTTTGCCGGCGGCCGAACTGATCGCGCGGTTCAAAAAGGAATACGCCGAGGCGATCGATCCGCCGCTGTGAAAAGCGGCATGGCGTTCATTTGATGGGCAGCGGCAGCATGCGACCCGCATGCTGTCCCGCAAACCCTTGATGACGAGGCAAACCCTGTGTCACAAGGATCGGCATGACACAGAGCACCGCCCACATCGTTACCCACCCCCTGATCCAGCACAAGCTGACGCTGATGCGCGAGCGCGCATGTTCGACCAAGAGCTTTCGCGAGCTCCTGAACGAGATCGGGATGCTGCTGTGCTACGAAGTCACGCGCGATCTGCCGCTCGAGATGATCGATATCGAGACGCCGGTTGCGCCGATGACCGCGCCGGTCATCGCCGGGAAAAAACTGACGCTGGCGCCGATCCTGCGCGCCGGTGTCGGATTTCTCGACGGGATGCTGGCGCTGCTGCCGTCGGCGCGGGTAGCGCATATCGGACTCTACCGCGATCCGCAGTCGTTGCAGGCCGTCGAATATTACTTCAAGGCGCCGCATGATTTGTCGGATCGAACCGTGATCCTGGTGGATCCGATGCTGGCGACCGGCAATTCGGCCTGCGCGGCCGCCACCCTGCTCAAGTCGCGCGGCGCCCGCGATATCCGCTTCGTCTGTCTGCTGGCGGCACCGGAAGGAATTGCGCACTTCACGGCGGAGCATCCCGACGTTCCGATCTGGACCGCCGCGGTCGACGAACGGCTGAACGATCACGGCTACATCGTGCCGGGCCTCGGCGACGCCGGCGATCGCATGTTCGGGACCAAATGACTTTCAAGAAAGCTTTTTGATGGACGCCATTTTTCGCGTGGAGGACAACCGCGTCATCACCAGCCCCTACGCCGCCGGACCATGGGACCCCAGCATGCAGCACGGTTCGCCGCCGGCAGCACTGGTGACGTGGGCGGCGGAGGCGATGCCGACATCGGTGCCGATGCGGATCGCGCGGGTCAGCGTCGATCTGATGCGCCCGGTGCCGGTGGCGCCGCTGACGATCGAGACCGAAATTTTGCGCGAGGGCCGCAAGATCCAGCTTTGCGCGGTAAAACTTCGCGCCGATGGCGTGGTCGTGGTCGGCGCCACCGTGCTGAAGATCAAGCTGCAGGAGAACGAATTGCCGCCGGAGGCCGCGATACTGCCGGTCGATCTTCCAGGGCCGGAGCAATCGCGCGTCGAGGCTGCGGATTTTTCCTCGAGCCCGTTCGTGACCGGCATGTCGCTGCGCGCCGCCCGCGGCCAGTTCGGCGTGCCGGGTCCCGGCGCGATCTGGTACCGCGTCGACCGGCCGATCGTCGAAGGCTTTGCGGTGTCGCAGGCGATGCGGGCGATGGTCGCGGCGGATTTCTGCAACGGCACCTCTTCGGTGCTGGATTTCCGGCAATGGACGTTTCTCAACGCCGACCTCACCGTGAATTTTGCGCGCCAGCCGGTCGGCGAGTGGATCCTGCTCGATGCCGAATCCTGGATCGGCCCCGACGGCGCCGGCCTCGCGATGGCGCGGCTGGCGGATATCAGCGGCTATTTCGGCCGCGCGGTGCAGAGTCTGGTGATCGAGAAACGCTCGGTCGGCTGAACATTAATCACTCGTTAACCAAATCAGACCCATTCTTTAACATTCAGTAACCAAGACTGGGTGGATCGATCATGGGCGCAACAGCGGAGGCAACGCGACAACTGGTTCGCATGCGGGGCCGCTCGTATGTCGCCTTCGTGTTTACCCCGGAGATTCCGATCGTCGGCTGGCTCGAGGAAATCGATGCGACCCTGGCGCGTTCGCCGGGCTTCTTCGTCGGCAAGCCCGTGGTGCTCGATTTGTCGGCGCTCGACCTCAGCCGCGCGGCCATTACCCACCTCGTGGGCAACCTCGAAGAGCGCAACATCCGCGTGCTCGGCATCGAGGGCGTCGACGCGGACAGGCTGACCACCAGCATGCCGCCGCTGCTGACCGGCGGACGTTCCTGCGTCATCACGCGAGTCGAGACCCCTGCCGAGCCCGTGGAAAAGCCCGAGGTGAAGCCGAAGCCGAACTCGCTGCTGCTCGAAAGCCCGGTGCGATCGGGTCAGTCGATCGTCTTCACCGACGGCGACGTCACCGTGCTGGGTTCGGTCGGATCGGGCGCGGAAATCGTCGCCGGCGGATCGATCCATGTTTACGGCACGCTGCGCGGCCGGGCGATGGCCGGCGTCAACGGCAATTCGTCGGCACGAATTTATTGCCAGAAGATCGAAGCGGAACTGCTTGCGATCGACGGCTACTACCAGACCGCTGAAGACATCGATGCTTCGCTGCGCAACCGGCCGGCCCAGGCCTGGCTGCAAGGCGCCACCATGAAAATCACCCCGCTGAATTAACGGGCTTAAGGAGACCACCTATGGCCAAAGTCCTGGTCGTTACATCCGGCAAAGGCGGCGTTGGCAAGACGACGTCCACGGCCGCCCTCGGCGCGGCGCTTGCCCTGAGCGGAGAGAGCGTCGTCGTCATCGACTTCGACGTCGGCCTGCGCAACCTCGATCTGGTGATGGGCGCGGAACGGCGCGTCGTGTTCGACCTCATCAACGTCGTGCAGGGCGTCGCCAAGCTGCAACAGGCGCTGATCCGCGACAAGCGCCTGGAGAATCTGTGGCTGCTGCCGGCCTCCCAGACCAGGGACAAGGACGCGCTGACCGACGAGGGCGTCGGCCGGATCATCGCCGAACTGCGGACCAAATTCGACTGGGTGCTGTGCGACAGCCCCGCAGGCATCGAGCGCGGCGCGATGCTGGCGATGCGCTATGCGGACGAGGCCGTGATCGTCACCAACCCCGAAGTCTCCTCGGTGCGCGACTCCGACCGCATCATCGGCATGCTCGATTCGAAGACCGTGAAGGCGGAGCAGGGCGAGCGGGTGGAAAAGCACATCTTGATCACGCGCTACGATCCGGCGCGCGCCGCGCGCGGCGAGATGCTCAGCATCGATGACATCCTCGAGATTCTCGCAACGCCCTTGCTCGGCATCATTCCCGAGAGCCAGGACGTGCTGCGCGCCTCGAATGTCGGCTCGCCCGTCACCCTGAACAACGCGGCCAGCGCGCCGGCCCGCGCCTATATCGACGCCGCCCGCCGGCTGATGGGCGAAACCGTTGACATGATCGTGCCGGCCGAACGCAGCGGCCTGATGAACCGGTTGCTCGGACGGAGGGCGGCATGAGCATGAATCTGTTGCGGCTCTTCAGCAGCCGCAAGGCATCCGCCCCGGTGGCGCGGGAACGGCTGCAGATTCTGCTGGCGCATGAGCGCGGCCTGCGCGGCCAGCCCGACCTGCTGGCGACGCTGCGCGAGGAGATTCTCGCCGTGGTCTCAAAGCACATCCAGCTCGATCCCGACAAGGTGACGGTGAGATTGGACCGGGGCCCGACCGTCTCGACGCTCGAGGTCGATATCGAAGTGCCCAACAATTTCGAGCAGACAGCGCTCGCGCCGTCAGGCGGGCGGCGGCGGTTCGATAGCGCCGTAGCGCGCGATCGAACCGCGGTGAGGTCGCCTCGTTGCCGCTTTTCCGATAGGATGCGGCATCACCGGCGATCAGGCTCGACCATGAACAACGCGACCCGTACTTCCCCTCACCGGCGGCTGCTCCTGCGGCGCGATCCGCTACGAGATCGCGTCGTTTCCGCTGTTGCTCTACACCTGCAATTGCACGGACTGCCAGACCGCCTCCGGCAGCGCCTTTGCGCTCAACATGCCGGTATTGGCCAAGGATTTTCACATCCTGAAGGGCGAGCCGAAGCCGTGGCGCCACATTTCGCCGATGGGCGTCGCGCGTCATCTCCTGGTTCTGCGCCGATTGCGGCGGCCGCATCTATGGCGACCGCGCCGGGCGCGAGCAGATCGTCAACGTCCGCGCCGGAACGCTCGACGACACCTCATGGCTGGCGCCGGTCGCGCAGATGTACATGAAGAGCGCGCAGCCATGGGTGCAGCCCGCCGCCAACGCCGAATGCCACGAGATCGGGCCGAGCGATTTCGGGCCGCTTGGCCGAAAAGTGGCGCGCGATGTGGCCGGAGTTTTTTCCGCAGAAATAGTTCCGTTTCGCGGGAACTCGGCCGATTGCTCGGGGTTAACCGCGGTTAGGGGGTCGTATGAACTCAGTTGAAACATCTGCGGCAACGGCGAAAACGGGCATTTGGGGGCTGGACGACATCCTGTCGGGCGGATTTTCGCGTGGACATCGTGTTTCTCGTCGAGGGCGCGCCCGGCACCGGCAAGACCACGATCGCGCTGCAGTTCCTGATGGAGGGTGCGCGGGCCGGCGAGAAGTGCCTCTACATCACCCTGTCCGAGACCGAGCGCGAATTGCGCGACGGGGCGGCCTCCATGGCTGGACGCTCGACGACGGCATCGAGGTCTTCGAATTGCTGCCGCCGGAAAGCCTGCTCGATGCCGAGCAGCAGCAGAGCCTGCTCTATTCTCGGATCTCGAACTCGGCGAGACCACCAAGCAGATTTTCGAAGCGGTCGAGCGCGCGCGGCCGAGCCGGGTGGTGCTGGACAGCCTGTCGGAGATCAGGCTGCTGGCGCAAAGTTCGCTGCGCTACCGGCGGCAGATCCTGGCGATCAAGCACTATTTCGCGAAGTTCAACACGACGGTGATGCTGCTCGACGATCTGACCGCCGAGGTCGCCGACAAGACCGTGCACAGCGTCGCGCATGGCGTGCTGCGGCTCGAGGAATTGGCGCCGCCTATGGCGCGGAGCGGCGGCGCGCTCGCGTCATCAAATATCGCGGCGTGAAGTTTCGCGGCGGCTATCACGACGTCACCATCACCACCGGCGGGATGAACGTGTTTCCGCGGCTGGTGGCGTCGGAGTATCGCAGCAGTTTCGCGCGAACCACGATGTCGAGCGGCATCGCCGAATTCGACCAGCTGCTCGGCGGCGGCGTCGAGAGCCGGATCGAGCACGCTGATTCTCGGGCCCGCCGGCACCGGCAAATCGCTGGCCGCGATCATCTTCATCGTCGCGGCCGATCACGCGCGGCGAAAAGGCGGCGCTGTTCGTGTTCGACGAGGAACTCGGCCTGCTGTTCTCGCGCATGAAGGGGCTCGGCATCGATCTCGAGGAGATGCAGCGCAGCGGCAACCTGTTCATCGAGCAGGTCGACGCCGCAGAGCTGTCGCCCGGCGAATTCGCCCATCGCGTCCGCAAGCGGGTCGATGAGGACCACATCAAGACCGTGGTGATCGACAGCCTCAACGGCTATCAGGCCGCGATGCCCGAGGAAAATTCGCTGATCCTGCACATGCACGAATTGCTGCAATATCTGAACCGCCAGGGCGCGCGACGTTCATGACGGTGGCGCAGCATGGACTGGTCGGCGACATGAAGGCGCCGGTGGACGTGACCTATCTCGCCGACACCGTGATCCTGCTGCGTTATTTCGAGGCGCTCGGGCACGGTGCGGCGCGCGATGTCGATCATCAAGAAGCGCACCGGCGCGCATGAATCGACGATTCGCGAATATCGCATCGACAATCGCGGCCTCACCATCGGCGAACCGCTCGACGGTTTCCAGGGCGTTCTTGCGCGGCGTTCCGGTCTATGTCGGCGAGGGCCAGCCGTTGCTGCAGGATGCAGGGCGCAGTGAAACCGGGCGCATCTTCCGAGCGCGCCGTCATCCTCGCGCCGACGGGACGCGACGCCGCGGTGGCCGCGGCGCTGATCAAGGAGGCGGGTTACTACGCCAACATCTGCGGCGATCTCGCGGCGCTTGATGCACGAGATCGAAGGCGGCGCCGGCCTTGCCGTGATCGCCGATGAGGCGATCAAGACCGCGGATCTGCGCGGCCTGGTGCAGCTGGCTCAACGATCAGCCGTCATGGTCGGATTTTCCGATCGTGCTGCTGACGCATCAGGGCGGCGGTCCGGAGCGCAATCCGGACGCCGCGCGGCTCGGACAGGTGCTCGGCAACGTCACCTTCATCGAACGTCCGTTTCATCCGACCACGCTGGTGAGCATCGTCGGCTCGGCGGTCCGGGGCCGGCGCCGCCAGTACCAGACCCGCGCCATTCTCGAGGATCTCACCGAAAGCGAAGGCCTGCTGCAGACCGCGCTCAACGCCGGCCATCTCGGCGCGCTCGAACTGCATCTGCCGGAGTTCGAACTGGAAGCCTCCGACACCTGCAAGGCAGTTTTTCGGCCGCAAGCCGGGCGAGCCGTTCTCGTATCAGGACTTGCTGTCGGCCGGTTCATCCCGACGATCGCGGAACGGCGCCTCGAGGTGCTGGATCGAGGCGATCAAGACCGGCAGGGACTACAGCATCGAATACCGCAATATCTGGCCCGACGGTTCGCAGCACTGGGTCGACGTCCGCGCCGCGCCGTGCGCCGGCCGGACGGCAGCATCAAGTCGCTGGTCGGCGTCTCCTCCGACATCACCGCGCGCAAGATTGCCGAGATCGAGCGCGAGAATCTGCTGGCGCAGCTGGCGGCCGAGCGCACCGCGCTGGCGGAACTGACGGCGACGCTCGAGCAGCGCGTCGAGCAGCGCACCGCCGATCTGATGAAGGAAGTCGCCGCGCGCGAAAAGGCGCAGGAGCAATTGCGCCAGGCGCAGAAGATGGAGACGATCGGCCAGCTCACCGGCGGCGTCGCGCATGATTTCAACAATCTGCTGATGGCGGTGATGGGCAATCTCGATCTGCTGCGCAAGCGCATGCCCGACGATCCGCGCCTGCACCGCCTGATCGACGGCGCGCTGCAGGGCGCCGAGCGCGGCGCGTCGCTGACGCAGCGCCTGCTGGCGTTCGCGCGCCAGCAGGATCTGCGCGCGGTGTCGGTCGATCTGCGCGCCCTGATCCAGGGCATGACGATCTGCTCGAGCGCTCGCTCGGGCCGCGCGTCGCGCTGCGGCTGGATATTCCGGAAGGGCTGCCGCCGGCGCGCATCGACGCCAACCAGCTCGAGCTCGCGATCCTCAATCTCGCGATCAACGCGCGCGACGCGATGCCGGACGGCGGCTCGATCGACATCAAGGTCGCGAATATCAGCTCGAGCAACGACCCGGCGCTGACAGTCCGGCGGCTATCTGAAACTGTCGGTGATCGACACCGGCACGGGCATGACGCCGGAGATACTGAAGCGGGCGATCGAACCGTTCTTCTCCTCAAAGCCGCTCGGCAAGGGCACCGGCCTTGGCCTGTCGATGGTGCACGGGCTTGCGGTGCAGCTCGGCGGCGCGCTGCAGCTGACGAGCACGGTCGGCAAAGGCACCACCGCGACGCTGGTGCTGCCGGTCGCGACCGCAGCGCCGAAGGCCGAAGCCCGGCGCAGCCGACGCAAGGTCGAACCGCTCGGCGGTGATCCTGTTTGTCGACGACGATCCGCTGATCGCGATGTCGACCACCGAAATGCTGGAAGACCTCGGCCACCACGTGATCGGCGCCAGTTCCGGCCTGCATGCGCTCGACATCTCAGGAGCGAGCAGCCGATCGACCTGATGATGACCGACCACGTGATGCCCGGCATGACCGGTATTGAACTCGCGGCGGCGTCACGCGAGGTGCGGCCGTCGCTGCCGATCCTGCTCGCGACCGGCTATGCCGAATTGCCCGAGGGCGCGCAGCTCGATCTGCCGCGGCTGGCAAAACCGCTATCACCAGGACCAGTTGCGCGACCGGCTCGATCAGCTGCTCGGCGGCGACGAAGACGCGAAAGCCGCTACCCCACCATCCGCTCGCGGCCGGTCCAGAAGCCGGCCTTCAGCACCTTCTTGTCGACCTTGCCGACGCCGGTCATCGGCAGCTCTGTCGACGAACTTGATGTGCTTCGGCGCATGCGCCGAGCCCTTTTTCGCTTTCACGAGATTGATCAGTTCATCCTCGTTCGGCCTTGCGCCTTCGCGCGCCACCACGATCGCGGTGACGGCTTCGCCCCATTTGTCGTCGGGCACGCCGACCACGGCGACCATCGCGACATCGGCGTGCTGCGACAGCACGTCCTCGATCTCGCGCGGAAAGATGTTGAAGCCGCCGGAGACGATCATGTCCTTCTTGCGGTCGAGGATGAACATGTAGCCGCGCTCGTCGGCGCGCGCGATGTCGCCGGTATGCAGCCAGCCGTTCTTCAGGGTTTCGGCGGTCTGTTCCGGCCGCTTCCAGTATTCGGCCATCACATGCGGCGCGCGCACGCAGATTTCGCCGGCCTCGCCGGTTTCGACCTCCTGGTCGTTGTCGTCGAGGATTTTCACCTCGCAGGCTGCGATCGGGAAACCGCAGGACAGAAACAGTTCCGGCGTCTTGGGATCATGGTCGGCCTTGCGCAGCACCGACACCGGATAGCATTCGGTCTGGCCGTAGAGCTGCGAGAACACCGGGCCGATCCGCTCGATGCCCTCGACCAGCCGGCTCGGCGACATCGCCGACGCGCCATACAGCAGCAGTTCGAGCGAGGAGAGGTCGGTCTTGTCGAGCGCGGGATGGTCGAGCATCACGTAGATCATGGTCGGCACGAACAGCGTGAAATTGATGCGCTCGCGTTCGATGGTCTTGAACACAGCCTCGGGATCGAAACCCTTCTGCATGTGCACGGTGCCGCCGCGCATCAGGGTCGGCAGCACCTTGGTGCCGGCGACGTGGCTGATCGGCGCCACGGTGAGATAGCGCGGCGTATCCGGAATTTCGAAGTCGGCGAGGATCGCGCTGGCGACGCCGCTCAATTCGCGGTGACGGCGCAGCGCGCCCTTGGATTTGCCGGTCGTGCCGCCGGTGTAATTCAGCGTCGCGATATCGTCGGGACCGGCAAAACAGCGCGGCGCGGCACTGCCGGCGGCCTCGACGGCGGCCAGCAGGTCGACGCCGTAATCGGCCGGGCCGAGCGTGAACACGGTCTTCAGGCCGGTGGCCCGGCCGCGAGTTCGCCGCCGCGATCGCGAAAGCTCGCGCCGTCGACCACCAGCATCTCGGCTTCGGAATCCTCGAGCTGAAACAGCTGGTCGTCGAGCGAGCCCAGCGGATGCAGCCAGGTGATCGGAAGCCGCGACAATTGCGCGGCGACGCCGGCGCACCAGGTGTCGGCGCGGTTGGCGGTCAGGAACGCCACGCGGGTGCCGGGCGTCAGGCCGAGGCGCATGAACACGCTCTGGATGCGGCCGATCAGGTCGGTGGCGCCGCGATAGGTGATCGATCCGCCGGGCCAGCTGAACGCCGTGCGCTCGGGATAACGCGCCAGCGCCCGCAGCGTCTGCTCGCAACCGATCGGAGACGCGTAGAGCGGATTGCTCATCTCTCATCCTCCCGAACTTTTGTCTTTGGCTTCTTGACGTGCCAATGTTGTTGGTAACGCTAGCACCAGTGCCGAAGTCGGGACAATGACTTTGAACAAAACCGATCCGCTCGCGCGCTTTCGCGACCGCCTCCGCCTGCCGCTGATCGCAGCCCCGATGTTTCTCGTCTCCGGCGTCGAGCTTGTGGTCGCCGCCTGCCGCAACGGCGTGATCGGTTCGTTCCCGACGGTGAATTGCCGCAGCCCCGAACAGCTCGATGCCTGGCTCGGCGAGATCGAACAACGGTTGCGCCGGCATTCGGATGAAAGCGGCAAACCAGCTGCGCCGATCTGCCCCAATCTGATCGTGCATCGCTCCAATGCGCGGCTGGTGCAGGATCTCGCGGTGCTGCTGCGGCACAAACCCGAAATCGTCATCACCTCGGTCGGATCGCCGGCGCCGGTGCTGGCGCCGCTGCATGATGCCGGCGCGCTGGTGTTTGCCGATGTCGCCACGATCCGCCACGCCGAACGCGCGGTCGCGGCCGGCGCGGACGGGCTGGTGCTGCTGACCGCAGGTGCCGGCGGACAGACCGGCTGGCTCAATCCCTTCGTGTTCGTCCGCGCGGTGCGCGCCTTCTTCGACGGGCCGCTGGTGCTCGCCGGCGGCATCAGCGACGGCCACGCGCTGCGCGCGGCGCAGGCGCTCGGCTGCGACCTCGCCTATATGGGCACCAAATTCATCGCCACGCGTGAGAGCCTGGCCGATGCGAGATACAAGGACATGCTGGTCGCGAGCAGCGCCGACGATATCTTGCTGACCACGGCGTTCACGGGATTGCAGACCAACATGCTGCGGCCGTCGATCGCGGCGGCCGGCCTCGATCCCGACGATCTGCCGGCGCGCGGCGCTATCGACATCGGCAAGGACATCGACATCGGCGCCCGCGAAAGCCGCCCGAAGCGCTGGAACGACATCTGGAGCGCCGGGCATTCCACCTCGGGTGTGACGGAAGTGCTTTCCGTCGATGAGCTGGTGGCGCGGACGATGGAGGAATACAGCGCGGCTTCGGAGCGAGTGATCCACGATCAGGCTTGATTTTGGACTTGCCCTGGATGTACCAAAAATGGTACAAATTCTTCCCGAATTAAGCGCTTGCCCGCCTATTTCCATGCTTTGCCGTCCGGCCGTGAGCCGGTGCGGGAATGGCTGAAGAGTTTGTCGGTTGATGATCGCAGGATCGTCGGCGAGGACATCAAGGATGTGGAGTTTGCATGGCCGATTGGCATGCCGCTCTGCCGTCCATTGGGGAAGGGCTTGTGGGAAGTGCGCAGCACGTTGACGCAAGGCCGCATCGCTCGGACACTGTTCTGTGAGCAGGCGGGCAAGATGGTCCTACTGCATGCCTTCATCAAGAAGACGCAGAAGGCGCCTGCAGCCGATCTGGAATTGGCGACAAGACGAATGAAGGAGATCGCATGAAGAAGGTAAGCAGCAAAAAGGGCAAGATCGGATCGTCCTTCGATGACTTCCTGAAAGAGGATGGAAGCTACGAAGGCGTGACCGCGCGGGCGATCAAGCGTGTACTGGTACGGCAGCTCGACGACCTGATGCAGCGTGAGGAAATTTCCAAGACCCAGCTCGCGACGCGGATGAAGACAAGCCGCGCGCAGCTTGATCGTCTGCTCGATCCAGAAAACGATTCCGTGACGCTCGGTACATTGGCGCGGGCAGCACAGGCAGTCGGGCGCCATCTGCGCATGGAATTGGTCTAGCAGTCTGCTGAAAAACCCAAAGAATTGGACGTTTGTTCTGTCGCAGGTCCCATTGTTGGGATGATTTGTTCGAGAGTTTGAAGCGCTTTTGGTGGCCTGGACGCCAGGTTGGCTACGCTGCAACCAGTTTGGGGATGCGGATCAGGTTATAGGCGATCAAATTGAGCATGAAGTCGGCAGCGACGCCAGCGATGCCGCGATGTTTGGTCTTGCGCATGGTGCCGTGCTGCTTGCCCCAACCGAAGATGCACTCGGTCATCGCCCGGCGAGATTGCGACATGCCGTACCCCGGATGCCGCGTGGTTCGTTCGTCGATGGCACTGTTGCGGGTCTTGCCGGTTTTGGTGACGGCCTGGTTCTGCGTCACATGCGGTGTCACGTTGATGGCGCGAAGATTGGCGACATGATCGGCGGTATCGTACGCCTTGTCCTCACCGGCCGTGATGCGGCGGCCGGCAGCTTTGCTTTTGGCCTTCAGCATGATCTCCGAGGCTCGGCGTTCGGCGGTGCCATTGGCGTGCGTGACCATGCCGGCCACCGCCAGCCCATGTCGGTTCTCCATGGTGGCGTGGCCCATATAGCAAAGCTTCGCCTCCCGCCCGGCGGCTTTGCGGTAAAGCCGGCTGTCGGGGTCGCTGGTACTGGCATGGGTGTCGTTCTTGCGCTTCTGGCCGTGGAAGTTCGCGCCGTCGTCATCGTCACCGCTGCCATCCTTGGGACGAAAGCTCTTCTGTGAAGCCCAGGCTTCGATCAGCGTTCCGTCCACTGAAAAATGTTCGTCCGATAGCAGCGGCTTGACCTGCGGATGGTTCAGAAGCCTGGTCATGAACTTCGTAAACACCTCGCCGTTCTGCAACCGGTCGCGGTTCTTGGTGAAGGTGGTCGGGTCCCAGACCGGGTCATCAGGCGAAAGCCCCACGAACCAGCGGTACAGAAGATTGTAGTCCAGTTGCTCCATCAACTGGCGTTCCGACCGAATGCCGTAGAACACCTGTAGCAGCAACGCGCTCAGCAATTGCTCCGGCGGGATCGAGGGCCGTCCTTCGCTCGCGTAAAGCCTGCCAAGGCTACGGTTCAGCTCACTCAAAACATCGCGGACAAGCTCCCGGATCTTCCTCAGCGGGTGGTTGGCAGGCACCCGCGCCTCCGGCGAGATGTACGAAAACAACCCGCCCTGATCCGCAAAAGCGCCCCGCATGCGAGCCCCCACAATTCATGATATACAATTGAATCATCAACCGTGGGCCTTTGCGAGGGCTTTTTCAGCAGACTGCTAGAGCCTTTTCCGTTCCGGTGGAATCGGAACGGGGCTCTATCTTTTGTTTTGACGCGCTTTCTTCACGCGAACCGGGATCCACTCGCTTGAAAACGCTCTAGTTCGCCACGAAATACCAATCCTTGTCATATGGCACGAGCTGGCTCGGGGCCTTGTCCTCGAACTCGAAGAAATTGTTGGGATCGCCGCCCGCTGGCACGTGCAGGAAGCCGCTGAAATAGTGTTTCAGGCTGCGCGAGGTCAGGAACAGCACATAGGTGCCTTCCTTGGCCTGGTCGATGACGACGTCGTTACCCCCGACGGAAACGTTGGGCTCGTTGTCGCCGAGCGCGATCAGATTCTCGTTGTAGCTGACGTTGGGCTTGAGTTGGCCTGCCTCGATTCGAGCCACGATCCGTTCGCGATCCGCGCGGTGCCAGTAGAAATTTTGTTGCAGGGCTATCGCATGTAGCGGCGCGTATTGCAGGAGTACCAGCGTCGCCGCGCAGATCAGCAACGGAAGCGCAAACTTCACGCCGCCTTTCCGAATCCGTAGCAGCAATGTTGCGGCCCAGACGCAGCAGCCCAAGAACGAGAGCGCTGTCAGCGGCAGGATACCGAGCAGCACCAGGCCGGAAGGCCAGTCGGCAAGCGACAATTCGAAGGTCGCCAGCAACAGCGTGCCGGTGCAAACCACCGTGGCCGCCACCAATGCGGCGCGGACCGAAGGCTTTGCCGCGACCAGGGTCGTCTCTTGTATCGTTTCCGCCATGCAGGTCTGCTCTTGCCGCTCTATCCGGCTTAACGGGTCGTTAACCAAATCGGTCCCAACAATAACCCCACAGGCCGGTCCACCGCCACGGTTGGGCCTGCCGCAATAAGGGGGCGCGAAATGGACTTCGATCAATATTATGCGAAAACCCCGGCAACCATCGACGAGATCAAATGGCGCGTAACCCGCGCGCTCGCGCGGCATCCGCTCTGCCGCAACGTCGAATTCGACATCGTCAGCATGCCCCGCAACCGCAAAAGCAACTGGACCATCAGCCTGCGCTCGGTGGCGCCCGACGCGCTCTGGGAGGCGTCCGATATCGTAGCCGATATCCAGGAAGCCTATGATCTGGCCGCCGCGGCCTGATTTTTGGTGGTTTCGGCGCGATTTCCAGGTGTTTTCACGGGCCGTATCGCCTCGGGCGGCATGGTAAAGCCTTAATTACCATCCAGTTTTTGGGGATAGCGTTTTCGAGCGAAGTGGGTACCGGTTCGCGTTAAGAAAACGCGTCAAGAAAAGAAGTGCCGGTCGGCGGAAATGGAGACCTTTTTGACGCGAGCCATCACGATTGTTGCGCTGAGCTGTTTCCTCGTGGTCGGCGCCGCCGCCACCGCGATCCTCGGCCGCGACAGCGTCCCCGCTGCGGGTTTTGCATTGGCCTCCGCCTCCGCCGTCAAAAATCCGGTCTCAAATCCGGTTTCGAACAGGGAAGCAAAAAAGGACAAGCTCGCGGTCGCGGCGCTGGCGCTGGCCGCCTATGCGCCGCAGGAGGTCACCGCCACGCTGAGCGAGCCGCTGCGTCAGGCCTATGCGTCGACCGCGCCGACCGATCTCGGAATGCCCAAGGTGACCGCGCCGGCCAAGCCCAGCACCGCTCAGCCGAACACTGCTCAGATCAAGGCCGCGGCCAAGCCGCAGCCGCAAAAGAATTACGCGCTGCTCAGCGACATACAGATCGCCGGGATCAAGGAGCGCCTGAAACTTTCGTCGTCGCAGGAATCCTACTGGCCACCGGTGGAGACCGCGTTGCGTGCAGTCGCCCGCAAAATACATTCGAGCCGGCAGGCCAATCCCAATGCGGCCGGCATTCCGATCGATCCCGAAGCAGAAGAAGTCCAGCAGTTGAAATCGGCGGCGATGCCGCTGTTGTTCCAGCTGCGTGAAGACCAGAAGAGCGAAGTGCGCTCGCTCGCCCGTATCATCGGGCTGGAAAAAGTTGCCTCGATGATCTGAGTTATCGCTGCTGGCGGCGCGGGCGCGGTTCCGTCGCCTGCCACGCTTTCCCAAATCGGAACATCGCTCCCATCCATGCGTTTATCCGCATCGATGTAAGGAGCCGAACCATGCGCACATCAACAGCCTATTTTGCAGGCGCGGGAACCGTGGCGGCAGCTATTGTCGTAGGTCTCGGCGGCGGGTTGCTGTTTTCCAACATCGTCAGCCCGCACGCGCCCAGGACCGAGATGAGCAGGCTGGAGCTGCGTATGGCGGGAAAGCCAATTCCGGCGAGCACCGCGCCGTCGGAACCGGTTCCCTATCGTGCCGCAGCGGTGTCAGCTCCTGCGACCGAAGCGCAGAACCAGCCGGAATCTGGAAAACAACCGGCGCAGCCGGAAGGGATCCAAGCCGCAGCGTCCGTGACGCAGCCGTCAACGCCTGAACAAGCCAAACCTGAACAGGCCAGAACTGAACAGGCCAGAACTGAACAGGCCAAGACTGAACAGGCCAAGGTTTCCGAAGCTGCTTTCGTGAGGCAGAGTGATGCGGACACGCGCCGTGAGACACGGCGCGCCGAAGAGCGGCGCAGGGCCGAGCGCCGTCAGCAATGGGCTGAGCGGCGCCGGCATCAGCCGAGGCAGGATGTCGAGCTTCGCGAGGTCGAACAGAAGATCAGGGAAGAGACCGAGCCGCGGCAAGCGTTCGCGACCGAACCGGTGCGGCTTGAGACGCCCCGGATCAGACTGTTCGGTCCGGAGTGATCGACCCCCTCAAGGATCATCTTCGCTAATCGATCAACCCTTCTCCGGCCGCCTGGTCACGCCCTCGATCAAGGCATCGAATTCGCGCAACGCGTCTTTCAGCACCTTCTTTGGCTGCGGCGCGCGTGCGATCGCCATCGCCGCTTCCGACAGCGCGCCGAGGATCATGTGCGCCAGCATGTCGACCGGGCGTTCCACCATCGCACCCGAGGCGATGGCGTTGGCGAGGCCGTTGCGCAGCGCCGCCAGCGTGTAGCGCGATTCGATCTCGCGCAGCTCGTCGAGCGACAGCACCGCGCGCGCGTCGCGCAGCACGATTCTTTGCACCACCGGGTCGAGGCACGCTTCCAGGAATGCCCGGCAGCCGGCATGCAGCCCGGACAGGGCGTCGGGCTGTGCCTGGGCCACCTTCATCAGACGCACGGTGAGGGCGGCTTCCTCGTTCTCGAATACAGCCCGGAACAATGCGGCCTTGTTGTCGAAATGATGATACAGCGCGCCGCGCGTGACGCCGGCAGCGGCCAGAATGTCCTCGGTCGCGGTGTCGGCAAATCCTTTTTTGGCGAACAGCTCGCGCGCGGCGCGAAGCAATCCGCCGGTCGTGGCGGCCGAGCGTTGCTCCTGGGTCTTCCTGGTTTTTTTGCGTGGGCTGTCTGATTTGGTCATGGCCAGCGAGGATAGCGGCTCCCTGCCGGTCTTGACAGGGGAGCGGGACGTGCATAAAACATACCGACAGTATGTATATTAATAAAGAGAGTGCCCCATGGCTGAAGTTGAAGTCGCGGCTCATCTTTACCGCTCGCCGCTCCTGGGCGTTGCCCGGACGGTCAAGGTCCAGGCTGGCGAGATCAGGTATTTCGAGCGTGGCGATGGCCCGGTGATCGTGTTCGCGCATGGCTGGCTCGCCAACGCCAATCTCTGGCGCAAGGTGGTGGCGCGGCTGTCGGAGGCCCATCGTTGCATCGTGCTGGACCTGCCGCTGGGTGCACACGGCACGCCGGTCGATCCCGGCGCCGACCTCAGCCCGCCTGGCTGCGGCGCGCTGATCATGGATGTGATCGAGGCGCTCGGGCTTTCTGACGTGACGCTGGTCGGCAATGATTCCGGCGGCGCCTATTCGCAGATCGGCGTTGCCGCGCGCCCCGAACGCATTGCAAGGCTGGTTCTTGCTTCCTGCGAAACGCCGGATGACGTGTTTCCGCCGCCGCCATTCACGGGGTTGCGTCAGGCGGCGCAGTCGGTCGAGTTCCTGAAATCGGCGCTACAGGGCCTGCGCAGCCGCGAGCGCAGGTTACGGCCCGAAGCGTTCGGTCTGCTGGCCAAACATCCAATCGAGGACAGGATTTCCGATTCCTATGCGCTGCCGGTGATCGAGGACGACGCGATACTGCATGATATCGCCAAGGCGATGCGCACCGCGTCCGAGATGCATGTGAAGCAAGCCGCCGCAACTCTGGTCGCAGACTTCCTGAAACCGGTGCTGCTGGCCTGGGCGGTCGAGGACGGCGTGTTCCCGCTCGCCCATGCAGAAAACTACGCCGCCGCCCTGCCGAATGCGCGGATCGAAGAGATATCAGATGCTTTCAGCTTCACGCCTGAGGACCAGCCGGAAAAGCTTTCGGGGCTGATTGCTTCCTTTATCGCCGAGCCGCGCAAGACGGCGTGACGGACATGCCGACGGTGCGTCAACAACTCGGGGTACCGCCGCCTTACAGGCTGTGCGAGATCGATGGCGTCCGGCTGGCCTTTCGCCAGGTTGGCGAGGGCCGCGACATTGTCTGCCTGCATGCGATCGGTCATGGCGGCGGCGATTTTGCAACGTTCGTCGAAGTGCTGGCGCCACACTATCGCGTCACAGTGCTGGATTGGCCCGGTCATGGCTGGTCGAGTGAGGATACCCAACCGCCCGCTGTGGTGCGTTATGGCGAATTGTTGGCCGCCTTCATCGCGAATCAGGAACTCAAGAACGTCGTCCTGATCGGCAATTCGATCGGCGGCGGCGCGGCGATCCACTACGCGAGCCTTGCGCCCGGCAATGTCGCCGGTCTGGTGCTGGCCAATCCGGCCGGATTGATCGAGATGACACCGCGCAATCGACGCGCCGTTCAGTTCATGGCGCGGTTCTTCGTCGCCGGCGTCTCGAAGCGATGGTGGTTCACGCCGGCCTTCGCCGCCTACTATCGCCTGATGCTGCCAAAACCTCCGGCGCGGGCGCGGCGCCGCGCCATCATCGCCGCGCGATTCGAGATCGCGCAGCTGTTGGCGCAAGCCTGGCGCGGATTTGCCGATCCGTCGTCTGACCTGCGATCCGCGGCAGCCGGGCTGTCCTGCCCGGTGCTGTTCACCTGGGCGATGCGCGACCGGTTTGTCCGCTATGATCTCTGCCTTGGCGCGATCCGCGCGGTACCAAACGCCACCGTCGAAAAGTTCGACGCCGGTCACACCCCGTTCCTGGAAACGCCGGAGGCGTTCGTTTCCAGTGTCACCCGCTTCCTCGACGCGCGCATCTGAGGCGCGCGCCGTCTCATTTGCCGGACGGCGACAGCGGTAGCGGCATGCGCTGCAACGTTATTTTCGCGGTGCCGCTGTTGTTCTTGTAGAAAGAGCTCAACGGACCGAGGAACGGCAGGATCTGGGCGGCGTCGTTGACATAGAGAAACACCTCGCCGGACGCGCCTGCGACGAAATCCGCCACCATCAGGTCGGCCAGCCCCTGTTTGCGCCAGACCTCGCCCGCCGCGGCAAGGGCGGCTTTCGGGATCGGCTCGAAGGTTCCGAAGTCGCGCCAATTGCGCCGCAGCTCGCTGTTCGCATCGGCAAATTCGGCGGTGTCCTCGATATGAACCGGCCGCTTATGCTCGTCCTCGGGGTTGGTCGGCTCGAGCGGACGCGGCAGCTTGTCGCCCGGCATCACGTTGATTTCTTCCAGCGGCAGTTCGGCATCGCCCTTGGCGCCGATACGCAGAATCGGCTGGAACCAGTCGGCCTTGAACCAGCGGCGGAAGGGCAGCCCTGCCAGATGCTTGACGTCGTACAGCTCGAATCCGTTGACGCCGGACATGATGGTGCGGTCGAACCAGGCATTGTCCCTGGCGTCGATCCAGATGCGGTATTTCCGGCCCTTCTCGATTCCAAGCCCGCTCGCCCAGCACGGATCCCTGGTCTCGAACAAATTCGTCACCGTGACCGGCTGGTCGCCCACCGGCGTAAGCGGTTTCGTTGCCGTGCAGAATTCGCCGGTGCCGCCGCGCCAGTTGTAATAGCTGCGGCTGGTGGCGAGCAGCGCCGCGCCGAAAATGACGATCAGGAAGGCGCCGGGAAGCAGGATGTTGGTGAAGAGCTTGCGTACCGGTCCGGCATTCTGCCGCATCCAGCGGCCGAGCGGCAGCAACGCGCTGGCTGCGAGATTGTCCGGGGCGACGCGTTTGGGCCGGTTCCAGGCGAGGCGGGCGCGCTCCTGGATGCGATCGCGCAGATAGCTGTTCATGCGCCACGTGAACAGCAGCACGAGCAGAACGAGCGTCGTTGCGAACGGATAGAACACCGCGATCTTCAGCCAGGGTGCGGCCCAGGACGGCAGAACACTCATCAAGAGGTCGGCGATCGGCCCGAGCACGGCGCCGGTGGCGTAGTCGAGCTTGCGGATGAGGTCGAGGGCGTTGTCGCTGTCGCCGAACTGCACCGCTTTGGTCGGCCCCTTGAAAAGGTCGACCACCTTCACGGCGATCCAGGGCCAGGCGGCAAGCATCCCGATCATCGCAAGCAATGAAAAATACGCAAACCGGCGCCACCACACGGTGTCGAGCGCGAGTTCGGCCATGGCGCTGTCGGGCTTCGCCATCCGCTCGAACGCGTCGGCGGCAGCATCGCTCTGCGTGCCCTGCGTCTTCTGCTGGTAGGCCGACTTCATCGCCCGCCGCGTCTCGTCCTCGATCAGCGGCCACACCGTGCCGTCGGGCATGCGGACTTGCGCACTGGCGGGAAGCATGATGGGAGCATAATTGTCGCAGCCGTGCAGCATGCGCTCGACCACGCCGAAATGCACGATCGGCGGGCCGCCGTCGGTCTCCCTGTCCTCACCGATCGGGCGCGGGCCGTAGCGGTACATCACCGCAGCACCACTGCGCGAATCGTGGATCGGGCCGATCGGCGACTGGTAGGCCCTGAAGCCGTCGATCCGGCCTTGCTGGAACCGGAGCTGGTCCTCGACCTGCTCGGCCATCCAGACCAGCGGCACGTAGGACAGCGTGCCGTCCGGATAGCCGCCGCCGATGTCGGAATGAACGCCGGCGAACCAGACTTCCTTGATCCGCGCATCCTTCTTGTTGGTCGTGTCTTCCGGATGATCGATCCGGATCGGATGAAAGGTGGTGCGTTCGTCGTCGAGCGCCAGCGCATGCCTTGCGCGCTACGACGTTGGCCGAAAGCTTGCGATTGCGGAACGAGATCGGCCAGATCGCCCAATCGACCGCGGTGCGCAGCTCTTCGACCGGAACGCCGAATGCTTCCACCGTGTCGAACAGGCCGAGGAACCTGATGGATACGTCCTTGCGGCCCAGGCCCGCGTTTTCGCGCTCGCCCTGGTCCATCGCCGCGCGCACCTTCTTGTAGGAACGGTGGCGCATGATGCCGTGATAAAGCAGAAGCAGGATGTCGCGGATCAGGCGCGTGACCCAGATCGTCGGCAGGCTTTTGCTCAGCGGCACGGTGTCGCGGCGATATTCCCGCCAGGCCGACATCACGTTGCGTTCCATCTCGCCGTGCGAGATCGGGATGCCGTCGATCACGGGCGGCACCAGTCCTTGCGACGCGATCAGCCCGACCAGGGTGCGCGCGGTGAAGGCGCCGCGGCTGAAGCCGAAAATGTAGATTTCGTCGCCCGGATGCCAGTTCCAGCACAGGAAGCGGTAGAGCTTGCGGATGTTGGACGGCACGCCGATTCCGGTGGCGCCGTCGAGTGCTGCGAACGGCCGCCAGCCCGAGGTGCCGACGCCCTTGATGTAATAGGCGACCTGATCGGGGTTGGTGCGGTCGAGCGCCTCGTAGAGCCGCCACACATTGGATTCCTGGGTGGTGAAGGAGTTTCCGGTTCCGTCGGCAAACAGTACGAATTTTCGCGGCGGTCGCGGCGTGCGGCCGTTGCCTTCAACGAGCGGTTGATCGTCCGGCGCGTGCGGCTCGACAAGCGCTTCCACCTGGGTCTCTGACATCAGTTCCCCCAACCGGTTTTTTCAAGCAGTGCCGGACGCAATTCCGGCGGCGGCGCTTTGCCGCGTCGCCCGTTACCTCAAAATGCCGGGCGATGATTGCATTGGGTGCATTCTGCGCACAAACTCGTTGAGGTAGCAAGATTGATCGATCATTGCGCAAAGCGCGTGCGACGTTTGGCGCGCCGTCCCGCGCCGCCCGACAACATCCAGGAATTGATGATAGGATAGCCCCGATAGAGTGACGGATGGAAGCCGGCGGGAGCCGTCGCAACGGCTCCCGTCGATCATGGCGCAAACCACAGCTGGACTGGAGCGGGTGCCGAGATGATCACAATTCCTCAACTGACCGCGCAAGCGCTGGCCGCGTTCCTGTCGCGGGAAACCGAAGGCCGGTTCGGCTCCTCCCATGCCGCAGTGACGCAGTTGCTGCCGTTTGCCGCCAGGCTGACGCTCGAGTGCATCGGCAACAGCGATGCCCTCTATCACGATATCGAGCACACCATGCTGGTGACGCTGGTCGGGCACGACATCCTGGCCGGGCGGGCGCTGCAACGAACCACCACGGCTACCGACTACATGAATTTCATTCTGGCCTGCCTGGCACACGACATCGGCTATGTTCGCGGCATCGTCCAGGGCGACAACGACAGGGATGGCACCTATGTCGCCGATCTCTCTGGCCGCAAGGTCAAGTTGCCGGTCGGATCATCCGACGCCGCACTTGGGCCCTACCATGTCGATCGCTCAAAGCTGTTCGTCGTCGAACGCTTCGACGCCACGGATGAAGTCGATGCTGGCCGGATTGCCCGGGCCATCGAATACACGCGCTTTCCCTACGCCGACAAGCCGAAGGACGACATCGACGACCTCAACGAGGAGGAAGGTTTGCTGCTGCGCGCGGCCGATCTGATCGGCCAGCTCGGCGATCCCAATTACATGCGCAAGTCGAACCGGCTGTTCCACGAATTCGAGGAGACCGGACTGAACAAGATTCTCGGTTACGCGACGCCGGCCGACATCGTCTACAAGTTCCCGCAATTCTACTGGACCAACGTCGCGCCGCAGATTCAGCTCGCGATCGGCTATCTCAACGTCACCTCCAGCGGTCGGCAATGGATCGCCAATCTGCACAGCAACGTGTTCCGCGCCGAGCGCGAGGTGAATCTGTCGGGACCGCAAAGGTAACGGCGGCTGGGCTTCACGCTTCGAGACGTGGCGAAGACTTCGCTGTCGCGGTGAGCGCAAAGCGCGCGCCCCGGGCTGAGACCTGCCAATCGCGCGAAATCCCTGGCAAGACAATTCAATTGAGCAGGAAATCCGGGAATTGGCGTGCGCCAAAAGGTAGTATAAGGTACAATTACTACCAAAAGTAATTTACGCGAATTGCGCAGATTGCCTCACTTTTGGAGGAATAACATTGCCCGGAAAATCCACGTTCTCAGGCGCATCCTTGGCCCTTTTTGTCATTATGCTCGGCACGTCCGTCCCGCGCGAGTCCTCGGCCGCAGAACCGGTCGTGGTGACCAAGGTCAAGATGACTGGTCAGTTCAAGGCGCCGTCTTCGGACAAGGATGGCAAGCCGCGCGGAATTAGCGGTATGGCATGTCTCGGTAAAGCGTCGGACGCCAGCCGGGAATGTTTCGTCATCAACGACGAAGAGCGCTTCGGCGAGATTGCGAGACTGACAAAGGACGGACTTGTCGCCACGGGCAAGACGATAGACTTCGTTGAGAAAGGCGAAACGGGCAAGGGTGTGCGGGGTGTGGCGCGCAATCCGATGTGCGGCGGGGTCGAGGAAGCCAGCAAATTCGACGAGCTTGACGGAGAAGGCGTCGCA
Organism: uncultured Alphaproteobacteria bacterium; assembly: GCA_963802535.1. Classification (GTDB taxonomy): domain Bacteria; phylum Pseudomonadota; class Alphaproteobacteria; order Rhizobiales; family Xanthobacteraceae; genus Bradyrhizobium. The sequence continues at coordinate 1,230,107 of CAWDJI010000011.1, forward strand.
ATTGCCGGTAACTGGGCCTATGTCGCGAGCTCTCACTCCTGCTCCGGCGGCGGCAAGTACAAGCCGTCGAGCTTCCTGCTGGTGCGGTTCAAGGTGAAGGGCGGCACCTTCAAGGGAAAAACGCTCGTCGAGCGGAGCTGGCGCCTCGCTGACGTTCTGCTCGCCGGCGAACTCAAGGCGTTCTACGGCAAACCGAAAGGCGAAGGCACCAACATCGAGGGCATCGCGGTCATCGGCGATCGGCTCTACGCGGGGCTGCGCACACCGGTGAATTCGAATGAGTCGTTCATCGTCGGCGCTCCCGTGGACGATTTGTTTGCGGCCGATCCAAAGGATCATCCCCAGGGTCTCAAGGATGGAGTAGCGATAAAACCAATCAAGGTAGAACTCGGCGCGAACACTGGAATCCGTGATCTCGCCGCGCTGCGCAACGGCCGGATGCTGATCCTCTCCGGTCCGACGGACGAGCAGGCCGACGTGGCCTACAAGCTGTGGCTGCTGGACAAGCCTGTCTCAGGGAAGGCGCGGGATCTGAACGTGACGATTACGACGCCAACGCAAGGTAAGGATGGCAAGCGGGCGAAAGCGGAAACGGTTACCGTCCTGGACGAGACGCCTGATCGGCTGAAAGTGTTGGTGCTGTATGACAATATCGATGAGGGCGAGCCAACACAGTACGATATCTCGCTGAAGCCTTGATAGCGTGCAGTACAGCCTAATAAACCCGTGCCTTCGGTTCGATATAGGCGATGTCGTTCGACATCGGGTAGTCGTGGACGCCGCGATAGCCGATCGTCACCTTGCCGGAATCGTCGAGCCAGGTAAGCGTGTGTTTCATCCATCCCTTGTCGTCGCGGTTGGGAAAATCCTCGCGGGCGTGCGCGCCGCGGCTTTCGGTGCGGTTGGCGGCGGCGTGCATGGTCACCATGGCCTGACGGATCAGATTGTCGAATTCGAGCGTCTCGATCAGGTCCGAATTCCAGATCAGTGAGCGGTCGGTGACGGCAATGTCACGCGCGCCGGCGTAGACCGCGCCGATCCCGGCCACGCCCTGGTTCAGGATCTAGCCGGTGCGGAACACCCCGCAATTCCCGGTCATCAGCCGTTGCATGTTGTCGCGCAGTTTTGCGGTCGGCGTGCCACCGCTGGCGTGGCGGAATGCCTCGAGCCGGCCAAGCGCGCGGTCGGCGGCGTCACGTGGTAACTCGGCCTGCGCCGCGTTCGTCTCCAATTCTTTTGCGCAACGCAGCGCCGCGGCGCGGCCGAACACCACGAGGTCGACCAGTGAATTGGAACCGAGGCGGTTGGCGCCGTGCACGGACACGCAGGCGGCCTCACCGACCGCCATCAGGCCGCGCACCACGACATCGTCCCCGTTGCGGCGGGTGATCACCTCGCCATGCAGGTTGGTCGGGATGCCGCCCATGGTGTAATGCGCGGTCGGCACGATCGGAATCGGCTGACGGGTGACGTCGACGCCGGCAAAAATGCGTGCGGATTCGGAAATGCCCGGCAGTTGTTCATGCAGCACTTCAGGGCTGAGATGATCAAGGTGCAGATGGATGTGATCCTTCTTGCGGCCGACGCCGCGGCCCTCGCGGATTTCGATGGTCATCGCGCGCGAGACCACGTCGCGCGAAGCGAGGTCTTTTGCGGATGGCGCATAGCGTTCCATGAAGCGTTCGCCGTCGGAATTGACGAGATAGGCGCCCTCGCCACGCGCGCCCTCTGTGACGAGGCAGCCGGGTCCGTAGATTCCGGTCGGGTGGAACTGGATGAACTCCATGTCCTGCAGCGGCAGCCCGGCGCGCAGCACCATCGCGCCGCCGTCGCCGGTGCAGCTATGCGCCGAGGTGCAGGACGCGTAGACGCGGCCATAGCCGCCGGTTGCCAGAACGACCTTCTGGGCACGAAAGCGATGCAGCGTGCCGTCGTCGAGTTTCAGCGCGATGACGCCGCGGCAGGCGCCTTCTTCGTCTATGATCAGGTCGATCGCGAAATATTCGATGTAGAACTCGGCGGCATGGCGCAGCGCCTGTCCGTACATCGCGTGCAGCATGGCATGCCCGGTCCGGTCGGCGGCAGCACAGGTGCGCTGAGCCTGGCCCTTGCCATAGTCCGTGGTCATGCCGCCGAACGAACGCTGGTAGATACTGCCGTCCTCGGTGCGCGAAAACGGCACGCCCCAATGCTCGAGTTCGTAGATCGCGGCGGGCGCGTTGCGCACCAGATATTCGATCGCGTCCTGGTCGCCGAGCCAGTCCGATCCCTTGACGGTGTCATACATGTGCCAGCGCCAATCGTCCGCGTGCATGTTGCCGAGCGCCGCCGAAATGCCGCCTTGCCCTGCGACCGTATGCGAGCGGGTCGGAAACACCTTTGTGATGCAGGCGGTGCGCAGGCCGGCCTCAGAGCAGCCGATTGTGGCCCGCAGGCCGGCGCCACCGGCGGCCACGACGACGACATCGTAGCTGTGATCCTCGATCGGATAGGCGTTACCGTTGATTGCGTTTTGAACGGCCATGACGAACTCCGTGATGCCTGCGCTGACGATCCCTGGCGCGTGCGGACGAGGGGCGCGCGCCGGAGAATACAGGTTTTGACTGTCCGATCTAGAACCTATATTCTAGATCGATGGGACACGCAAAGTTCAGCCATGCGGACTTTTTCACCGCCGCGCGCGCGATCAGTTCGGAGCAGGGACCGGCGGCGGTAACGATCGCGTCGATCACCGGGCGGCTCAAGGCGCCGACCGGGTCGTTCTACCATCGCTTCGCCTCGCGCGAATTGCTGCTGGGAGAGCTGTGGCTCGAGACCGTGCTCGACTTCCAGCAAGGCATTGGCGCGGCACTCGACGCCGGCGACGGGCTCAAGGCCGCGCTGCATACGCCATCCTGGGCGCGCGCGCATCTCGACAGCGCCCGGCTGCTTCTGCTGTACGACCGCAAGGATTTCGTCCAGGGCGCATGGCCACGACAATTGCGCGCCCGGGTCGCCGCCATGACGCAGCGCATGGAAGCAGGCTCACTGCGGCGGGCGCGGGTGATTTTCGGCAAGGAAGGCCGCGAAGAGGCGCGACTGGCGCAGTTCCTGATCTCCGAGGTGCCGATTGCCGCCGTGCGTCAACACCTCGTCCGCGGCGAACCGCCGCCACCACTCGTGGATGGTTTGATCCGCACCACCTACCGCGCCGTCGTCGCGGATTACCGGGCGCGGAGGCGGAAATCTGGCCGCCCGATGACAGGCTCCGGCGGGTGACCCAGTATTCCAGAGGCGTCAGTGATAGAACCGATGAGCCTCGGCGTACTGGATTCCCGCATGCGCGGGAATGACAGCAGGGTGTGGCGCCACACCATCCACGTTATTGCGAGCGAAGCGAAGCAATCCATCCTCGCAACGCAAAGAAAGAATGGATTGCTTCGTCGCTTTGCTCCTCGCAATGACGGCAGGTTGGTGCTCCGCGCCCCCTATGAAAATCGCCCGCGTCCTGCTCTTATCACCCCACGATCACGGCTGCGAAAGGGTACCCCGATGACGACACGACGCGAGCATGATCTATTGGGCGACCGCGATGTGCCGGCGGAGGCCTATTACGGCGTCCACACGCTGCGGGCGGTGGAGAACTTTCCGATCTCGCGGGACACCGATCTCGATCTATCCGGACCTGATCGCGGCATTGGCGTCGATCAAGCTGGCTGCTGCCAAGAGCAACCGTGAGCTGGGATTGCTCGACGGCAAGCTCGCCGACGCCATCGTCGCCGCGTCAGAGGAAGTGCGGGGTGGCGCCTTGCACGAACAATTCGTGGTCGACGTCATCCAGGGCGGCGCCGGCACTTCGACCAACATGAACGCCAATGAGGTGATCGCGAACCGCGCGCTGGAACTGCTCGGCCGTACCAAAGGCGATTACAAATTCCTGCACCCCAACGAACACGTCAACATGAGCCAGAGCACCAACGACGTCTATCCGACGGCGCTCAAGCTCGCGGCCTATGCCGGCATCATGCGGCTGGTCGAGGCGATGGCGGTGTTGCGCGAGGCGTTCGAGCACAAATCCGACGAGTTCCGGGACATCATCAAGATGGGCCGCACCCAGTTGCAGGATGCGGTGCCGATGACGCTGGGGCAGGAATTCTCCACCTATGCGGTGATGCTCGGCGAAGACGAGCAGCGGCTGAAGGAAGCCGTGCTGCTGGTTTGCGAAATCAACATGGGGGCGACCGCGATCGGCACCGGCATCAATTCGCACCCGGACTATGCCGCGCTGGTCTGCCGGCATTTGCGGTCGGTCACCGGCATTCCCGTGGTGACCGCGTCGAACCTGGTCGAGGCGACGCAGGATTGCGGTTCGTTCGTGCAGCTCTCCGGCGTGCTCAAGCGCGTCGCGGTCAAACTGTCGAAGACCTGCAACGACCTGCGTCTGCTGTCGTCAGGGCCGCGCGTCGGCCTCAACGAGATCAACCTGCCGCCGATGCAGGCGGGATCAAGCATCATGCCGGGCAAGGTCAACCCGGTCATTCCCGAGGTCGTCAACCAGATCGCCTTCGAGGTGATCGGCAACGACATCACCGTGAGCTTTGCCGCCGAGGCCGGCCAGTTGCAGCTCAACGCCTTCGAGCCGATCATCGCGCACTCGCTGTTCAAGAGCGTCAATCATCTGCGCGCCGGCTGCCTGACGCTGGCGGCGAAATGCGTCAACGGCATCACCGCCAATCGCGAGCATCTGCGCCGCGGCGTCGAAAACTCGATCGGCATCGTCACCGCGCTCAATCCCTATATCGGCTATGCCAACGCCACCGAGATCGCACAGGAAGCGCTGGTCACCGGTCAAAGCGTCTACGACCTCGTGCTGGCCAAAAAGCTGCTGACGCGCGAGCAGCTCGACCAGATCCTGCAACCGGAAGTGCTGACGCAACCGCGCGCATTCGCGGTGACCTTGGTGCAGGGCCAGCCGCAGGTGGAGAACGTCGCGCCGAAGGAGATCGGGTGAGGGGGGCCCTTTGACTCTCCAGCCTGCTTCTCTTAAACAAAAAATGGACTGGAAATATATTTCATAACAAACGACCGGGCCTTCGAACCCGGCAGCGCGGAGCATGATCACCATGAGCAGGAAATTGACGCTCGGTCTGGTCGCGACAACGTTCGGCTCATTGCTCGTTTGCTCATCCGCTTGGGCCCAGGAAGTCACGCTCCGCGCCGTCTCGGCGTTCGCGGAAAAGACCACTTACTCGCGCGGCTTTGAAAAATTCATCGACCAGGTCAATGCCGACGGCAAGGGCGTCATCCAGATCAATTATATCGGCGGACCCAAGGCGATGCCGCCATTCGAAGTCGGCAACGCGCTGAAGACCGGCGTGATCGATATCGCCAACACAACAGGTGCGTTCACCACCAACGTCATGCCGGAATCGGATGCCTGGAAGCTCACCGAGCGTCCGATGTCGGAGCTGCGCAAGAACGGTGGCTACGACTACATGGCCGGGATCTATGCGCAGAAGATGAATGCCATCTTCCTGGCGCGTCTGGTCGACAACAACCCGTTTCATCTCTATTTGAACAAGCCGATCACGTCGCCCGATCTCACCGGGCTGAAGATCCGCATCACGCCGGTGTATCGCGACTTCTTCCAGGCGCTCGGCGCTACCGTGGTGCAGACCCCGCCGGGTGAAGTCTATACGTCGCTCGAGCGCGGCGTGGTCGATGGCTATGGCTGGCCGATCACCGGCATTTTCGATCTCGGCTGGCATGAAAAGACCAAATATCGCGTCGATCCCGGATTCTACACCGCCGAGGTGTCGGTCCTCGTCAACAAGACGGCGTGGGACAAGCTCAACGACAAGCAAAAGGCGATCTTGCGCAACGCGGCGGATCGCGCAGAAGCCGAGGCGGCGGCGGATTTCGTCGCCGAGAACGCCAAGGATACCAAGCGGCAGGCTGACGCCGGCATTCAGACCATCACGTTCGATGCAGCGGCGACGGCAGCTTACCGGACCAAGGCGTATCAGGCCGGCTGGGAGGGGATCATCAAGCAAAGCCCCGAACACGGTCCGAAGATCAGGGATTTTTTCGCGACAACAAAATGAAGCGCGATGGTTTCGCCGAAGGTAGCTCCGTCATGCAGCTTCTGTCCGGCTGGTATGGGCGCCTGCTCGACGGCCTGATGCTGGTGGCGTGCTTGTTGCTGTTGGGCATGGCCGTCATGATCGGCGCCGATGTGGTGTCGCGCAATGTCGGCGCCGGCGGTATTGGCGTCAGCAATGAACTCTCCGAGGACGCCCTCTATCTGATGACGCTGCTGGCCGCGCCCTGGCTGCTTCGTCAGGGGCAGCATATCCGCGTCGACATCATCCTGCGCGCGCTGCCGACACGAATGGCCTGGACGCTGGAATGGGTCGGCGACATCGTCGGTCTGCTCTGTTGCTTCTATTTCGTTTGGTACGGGACCCTGGTCACGGTGGCGAGCTATTCGGCCGGCTCGATCATCATCAAGACATTGATCACGCCGGAATGGTGGACACTCGCACCACTGCCAATCGGCTTTGTCCTGCTTGGCATCGAATTCATCTTCCGCATGCACCGGCTTGCCGTGGCCGAAATCGGCTTGCGCGACGACGCGGTTTCCGCGGCGTGAAATCCGTGTTGCACCAGAGGGGCCGCGCGTGATGTCCTGGCAAATGGCCTCGCTGCTGCTGCTCGGCGGCTCGACCGTTCTGCTGTTTGTCGGGATGCCGGTTGCGATATCGTTCATCGCGATCAATGTGATCGGCGCCATCCTGTTTCTCGGCGGCGATGCCGGGCTGCATCAGGTCGCGCGCAACAGCGTCGCCGCAGCACTCAATTTCTCGCTGACGCCGATCCCGCTTTTTGTGCTGATGGGCGAGGTGCTGTTCCACACCGGCCTTGCGCTGAAAGTCATCGACGGCGTGGAGCGGCTGATCAGCCAGGTGCCGGGCCGGCTCGCCGTGGTCGCGATCGTCGCCGGAACGGTTTTCTCCGCGATCTCGGGTTCGACGATTGCAACGACGGCGATGCTTGGTTCGCTGATGCTGCCGGTCATGCTGTCGCGCGGCTACAATCCGGTTCTGGCGACCGGCCCGATCATGGCGATCGGCGCGGTCGATATGCTGATCCCGCCGTCCGCGCTTACCGTCCTGCTCGGCAGCCTTTCCGGAATTTCGATTTCCAAGCTCTTGATCGGCGGCGTCGTGCCGGGCCTGATGCTCAGTGTGGCCTTTGTCGGCTACATCGTCGTTCGGGTCATGCTGCGGCCGGATCTCGCGCCGGCCGCGCCGATCGAACGGAAAACCGGCTGGGCGCGCTACGAATTGCTGCTGTTCTACGTCCTGCCGCTGGCTTCGATCTTCGTCGTCGTGATCGGCGCCATGTCGGCCGGGATCGCCACGCCTACGGAATCAGCGGCCTTGGGCGCGCTGGCGACCATGGCGCTGGCGACCTTCTATCGCGCGCTCAGCTTCAAGAACCTGCTGCAGGCCTTGCGCGGCACGGTCGCCATTTCCGGGATGATCCTGTTCATCATCCTCGGTGCGACGACGTTCTCGCAGATCCTGAGTTTTTCCGGCGCGACGCAAGGCATCGTGTCCGCCATCCTCGGCCAGGGGCTTTCTGCCTTCGCCATTCTGACCGGCATGATGCTGTTGCTGATTTTTCTTGGAATTTTCGTCGATCAGGTCAGCATGATGCTGATTACGTTGCCGGTCTTCATGCCGATCGTGCAGCGGCTCGAGATCGATCTGATCTGGTTCGGCGTGCTTTATCTGATCTGCATGCAGCTTGGATTGCTGCTGCCGCCACATGGGCTTCTGCTGATGACGATGAAAGGCGTTGCCCCGCCGGAAGTGACGATGGCGCACATCTTTCGAGCGGTCGTACCTTACATCGCGATGAGCGTTATCCTTCTGCTGATCATCATCGCATTTCCGGCGATTGCGACCTGGCTGCCGAATCTTTTGGGGTGAGGGGAGGCGGTTGGACGCCAACAGCTTGTTCGCCCGGAATCATGTTTTGGCGGTGGACTTCACGCGTACCTTGGCTAAGGTATTGCCCAACAAACCAAAAAATATTCCGGGGGGAAGTTTCTTATGTTTTCGGTTCGCAGTTTAATTCTGGGCGCCATGGCGGCGGTGGCAATGTCGGCGGCCAACAGCGCTCCGGCCTCGGCCCAGGGCCAGCTCAACATCTATTGCTCTGTTCAGGTCGAATGGTGCCAGGGCATCGCGACGAATTTCCAGCGCGAGACCGGGATCACCGTGAACATGACGCAAAAGGGCTCCGGCGAGACCCTGGCGCAGGTGCGCGCCGAGGCTCAGAATCCGCGCGGCGACATCTGGTTCGGCGGCACCGGCGATCCGCATCTGGCGGCGGCGGAGGCCGGGCTTTCGATCGAGTACAAGCCGGCGGCGCTCAATGAGCTGCAGCCGTGGGCGATCAAGCAATACCAGAGTTCAAAGGGTCGCTCGGTCGGGATTTATTCCGGCGCGATCGGCTTCGGCTACAACACCGAGTTGCTCGCAAAGAAGAATATCCCGGCCCCGGCATGCTGGGCCGATCTGATCAAGCCGATCTACAAGGCGGAAATCCAGGTCGCCAATCCCTCCTCGTCGGGAACCGCCTACACATTCATTGCGACGGTGATCCAGCTGATGGGCGAAGACAAGGCGTTCGAGTACATGAAGCAGCTGCACCCGAACATCAACGCCTACGCCCGTTCCGGAACCGGGCCGGTCAAGGCGGTGGCGCGTGGCGAGACCGCGGTGTCGCTGTCCTTTGTGCATGACGCCGTCACCGAAAAGAACGCCGGTTTTCCGGTTGCCTACACCACGCCCTGCGAAGGCACCGGTTACGAGATCGGATCGATGTCGATCCTCAAGGGCGCGCGCAATCTGAAGCAGGCGCAGCGCTTCTATGATTGGGCGTTGACGCCGGAGGCCCAGAAACTCGGATTCGATGCCGGCAAGCAGCTCCAGATGCCGTCCAACAAGGCTTCGCCGCTTCCCCCCGGTGCGCCGGATCTCACCAAGATGAAGCTGGTTGACTATGACTTCGTGAAATACGGCAGCTCGGCGGAACGGCAGCGCCTGCTCGCGAAGTGGGATTCCGAAATCGGCTCGCTGCCGCGCTGACGTGATGCGGCACCGCCTCGATGTCAGCTTCTGGTGGTGGATGGCAGGCCTCGTCGCCGTCTGCCTGCTGCCCTGGAACATGCTCCAGGACGGATTGACGGCGGGCAGCGCGCTGGCGCTGTTCGCAACCGAGGCCGATAACGCCAGTGCGCTCGGCCAGGCGCTGTTCCACCGGCATTGGTGGTTATGGCCGGTCGTCGCGGCGCAAGTGATCGCTGCCGCCTCGTTCATCCCATCGCTGAGCAAGCCCGCGCGTGGTCGCGTGTTGCTCTGGGCCGGCCTGCTTGGAATTGTGGCGATCGCAGCCCAGGGCTGGTTCATCGGTGTCCGCGGCTGGAGCTATGACTGGCTGACGCAAGTTTTCGGCGAGTTGGACGACCGTCAGTTCGGCATTGGCTGGGGCGGTTGCGTGGCTTTCGCAAGCTTTGTCGTGCTGACCACGACGGGGCTTGCGTTCCGCGGACGGTTCGGAGGCGACCGTTTTGTCGCCGGCGCCGTCGGTCTGTTGGTGGCTTCGATCCTGCTCTTCACCGTTTGGCCGGTGCTGACGATTCTAGGCCAGGCCTTGTCCGCGCCTGCAGGCCAGACGATGGGTGCGATGTTCCTGGAGCGGTTTTTTCAGCCGAAGATCTGGGGCCTCGCCTGCTTTTACTCCAAATCCTCCTGCGGCGCGGCCTTGAACACGCTGATGCTCGCTATCACGACGGCAACCGCCTGCATGTTGCTCGGCCTTGCCTTTGCCCTCATCGTGACCCGCACCGGCTTCCGCTTCAAGCAGATGCTGCGGCTGCTTACGGTGCTGCCGATCATCACGCCACCCTTCGTGATCGGACTCGGGCTGATCCTGATCTTCGGGCGTTCCGGCCTGATCAATCAATGGGCAGGCAGCCTGTTCGGCTTCGAGCTCGGCCGCTGGATTTACGGCTTCAACGGCGTCTGGCTGGCGCAGGTATTTTCGTTCACGCCGACGGCGTTTCTGGTCCTGATCGGCGTGGTCCAGGGCATATCGCCGACGATGGAAGAAGCATCGCATACTTTGCGCGCCAGTCCGGGGCGCACCTTTGCCAGTGTCACGCTGCCGCTGATGATGCCGGGATTGGCCAATGCCTGGCTCGTCGTCTTCATCGAGAGTCTGGCGGATTTCGGCAATCCGATCCTGCTCGGCGGTTCGATGGGCGTACTCTCGACCGAAATATTCTTTGCAGTGGTCGGCGCCCAGGCCGATTTCGGCCGCGCCGGCACGCTTGCGATCGTCCTGCTGATGTTCGCGCTCGTGGCTTTCTTCGCCCAGCGCCGCATCCTCGGCAAGCGGTCCTATGTGTCGATGACGGGCAAAGGCGATGGCGGCCTGCCGACGCCGCTGCCGCTGCGGGTCAAATACGCGGCGTTTGCGGTCGCCATGCCGTGGGCGGCGCTGACCATCTTCGTTTATCTGCTGGCGCTCGCGGGCGGCTTCGTCAAAGTCTGGGGCCGGGACTGGACGCCGACGCTTTCGCATTTCGGCCGCGCCTTCTCGGTGGAATGGACCCCGAATGGCTTGATCTGGACCGGCGGCGCCTGGGGCTCGCTGTTTACGACGCTGACCTTGTCGGCGGTGGCGGCGCCGATCACGGCATTGCTCGGCCTGCTCGCGGCCTGGGTGCTGTCGCGCCAGAAGTTTGCCGGCCGGACGTTGCTGGAATTCGCGCTGATGCTGACCTTCTGCGTGCCCGGCACGGTGATCGGCGTGGCCTACATTCTGACTTACAACCTTCCGCCGATCGAGATCACGGGAACGGCGGTCATTCTCGTTGTTTGTTTCGTGTTCCGCAATTTGCCGGTCGGTGTCCGCTCCGGCCTCGCGGCGATGAGTCAGCTCGACAAATCGCTGGATGAGGCCTCGTCCACCTTGCGGGCCTCGACCTTCCGCACCCTGACGCGCGTGGTGCTGCCGCTGATCAAGCCGGCGGTCGTCACAGCGCTGGTCTATTCCTTTGTCCGCGCCATGACGACGGTGTCGGCGGTCATCTTCCTCACTTCGGCGCAGCACGAGATGGCCACCGTGTTCATCATCAATCGCGCGATCAACGGCGACTACGGTATTGCGATCGCCTATTCGACTGCGCTGATTGCGATGATGATGATCGCGATCGGCATCATCCAATTGGCGGTCGGCGAACGAAAACTCGGCCGCCGCGCCACCGGCGGCGCTTCGCCTGCTTTGCTTCAGACCACACCAGCGACGGGGACACGGGCATGACAATGAACCCGGCGGGCGCCACGCGCGCGGCCGAAGTCCGGTTGCGCAACGTATCCAAGCGCTATGGCAACGTGACCGCGGTCAAGCCGCTGGATCTGACGATCCCCGCCGGAAGTCTGGTGACGCTGCTCGGCCCATCCGGATGCGGCAAGACCACGTTGTTGCGCATGATCGCGGGCCTGGAGCGTGTCAGCGACGGCGAGATCCTGATCGGCGGTCAGGATGTGACGCAGCTTTCCGCCGGCGAGCGCAACGTATCGATGGTGTTCCAGTCCTATGCGCTGTTTCCGCATATGAGCGTGCTGGAAAACGTCGCCTATGGATTGATTTCCGGCGGGACGAACAAGAAGGAAGCGCACGCCAGGGCCGAGGAGATACTCGCCCTCGTCGGCCTGAAGGGGTTTGGCCCGCGTCTGCCGTCCGAGATGTCCGGCGGCCAGCAGCAGCGGGTCGCGGTGGCGCGCGCGCTGGTGCTCAAGCCTGATGTCTTGCTGTTCGACGAGCCGCTCTCGAATCTCGATGCCCGTCTGCGCCGTTCGATGCGCGAGGAGATCCGCGCGCTCCAGCAGGATCTCGGGGTGACCGTGGTCTACGTCACCCACGACCAATCCGAGGCGCTTGCCGTCTCCGACGTCATCGTGGTGATGCGATCAGCCGAAATCGCCCAGGTCGGCACGCCGCGCGAGCTCTACGGTTCGCCCGACAATGTTTTCGTGGCGACGTTCATGGGCGAAGCCAACCACGTCAAGGGCGTGCTCGCGCCGGCCTCGGCGTCGAGCGGAGTTGTCAGTCTCGACACGCTGAAAATGGAGATTCCCCATCGCAATCTGCCCGCAGGCGAAGTCGATATCGTCATTCGTCCCGAGGCGATCCGCCTCGTTGCCGCCGACAGCGCCGGCTGTCTGCGCGCCACGGTTCGGACCGCGACCTATATGGGCGCCCACGCCGAATACAATCTCGATACGCCGGTCGGCCCGCTGTTTTGCATCGCGCCGGAAGCGAGCGCTCTGCGGAAAGTGGGCGAGGCAGCCGGCGTCATGCTCGACGCCGGCGGGGTGTTCGCGGTGCGGGCTTGAGAACTTTACAGACTCTTGAACAGGCCGCGTGAGAGCCGGTCCTTGATGGCGTCGAACAACGAGAGCCGGGTGACCGGTTCCGGCGCCCGTACGGGCTGTGCCCGCGTCGCGGTCACCGGTGGCAACGTCCGGTGGCTGGCAATTTTCTTCGCAGTTTTGACCTTGTCATGATCGAGCGTCGGAACATCGTGCTTGTCGGTCCCGGGTTTGTTTAGGAAAGCGTAACTGGCTTTCGTAAATCCGGGTAACGGACCCGGCGTTATCTGCGCAAAGGCAAATGCGGATTGGATCCGAGGGGCATTAATCGGAAGGGCGTGGACCGGAGCGGCGGCGGCCGCTGCGACGGTCCGCGGCGGAGCGACATTTGGCGTCGGCGCAACATATGGCACGCTTGTATCGAACACGACCTTTTCAGGAAGTTTCTCGATCGAACTGATTCTGATGAAGGTCCTGTCGATATCGTTGCGAACAGGTTCCGCCGTGGATCCGGGCAGCAGCCAGTGCGATACCCATAGCAGCGTCATGAGCGCGGTGCCGACAAAGCCGAAATACCGTAACAAGGGCATCGCGCTGTACCCTCAACGGCTGGCGGAATCGAGGGGTGCTGCGATTTCTGCGTCCGGCAGCGCGGCGAACTGGGTCTCCGCAGCATGCGAGCCGGCGTAGGCACAGGCGATCAGGATGATGAATCGAAAGATAATGGACATTGACTGCCTCTCGTCTTGTTGGCGAGAAGCTACCTGCGAACCCTTTCGTTCAGCCTAGCAAAGCTGGTTTTCGTAACGTTGACGGGATTGGTAAACTGAATTCGAATCCGCATTGACAGCTGCAACACCCAATCGCAATCTCGTCCCAGGCACCCTTGGCGCAGCCTGTTAACCGCGCCGAGCGAATTCACCGGGAGTTCCAACCGTGAAAAGATCATTCCTGCTCGCCGCCGTCTGCGCGTCGGCGCTCGTGGCGGCCTCGGCCGCGTCAGCCAAAACCCTGGTTTTCTGTTCGGAAGGCAGTCCGGAAAACTTCTATCCCGGCGTCAATACGACCGGCACCTCGTTCGACGGCAATGAGCCGATCTACAACCGCATTGTCGAATTCGTGCGCGGCGGCACCCAAGTGGGGCCTGGCCTCGCCGAGAAATGGACGATCTCGCCGGACGGCCTCATCTATACATTCAACCTGCGCAAGGGCGTGAAGTGGCACTCGACGTCGAAGTCGTTCAAGCCGACGCGGGACTTCAATGCCGACGACATCGTATTCTCGATCGAGCGGCAATGGAAGGAAGACAACGCGTACTTCAAGGTGACGAGTCCGAACCATTCCTATTTCGGCGACATGGGTATGCCGAAATTGCTGAAGTCGGTGGAGAAGGTCGACGACTACACCATCAAGATCACGCTCAATCAGCCGGAAGCGCCGTTCCTCGCCGATCTCGCGATGGCGTATGCGGCGATCCAGTCAAAGGAATATGCCGATGCCATGCTGAAGGCCGGCACGCCCGAGAAGATCGATCAGGATCCGATCGGCACCGGCCCGTTCTATCTGCTACAGTACCAGAAGGACGCCGTGATCCGCTACAAGGCGTTTCCCGAATTCTGGGGCGGCAAGGCGAAAATCGACGACCTCGTTTATTCGATTACGCCGGATGCATCGGTTCGCTGGGCCAAGCTGCAAAAGGGCGAATGCGACGTGATGCCTTACCCGAACCCGGCCGACCTCGACGCGATCCGGAAGGATCCCAACGTCACGGTACTGGAACAGCCGGGCCTCAACGTCGGCTATCTGGCCTTCCAGACCCAGAAGAAGCCGTTCGACGACGTGCGCGTGCGCAAGGCGATCAGCATGGCGATCGACAAGAAGGCGATCATCGACGCCGTCTATCTGTCGACCGGCATTCCGGCCAAGAACCCGATCCCGCCCACGATGTGGTCGTACAATGACAGCATCAAGGATGATCCGTTCGATCCGGAGGCCGCCAAGAAGCTGCTGGCGGAGGCGGGATATCCGAACGGAATGGAAACCGACCTGTGGGCCATGCCGGTGCAGCGGCCCTACAATCCGAACGCCAAGCGCATTGCCGAACTGATGCAGGCCGACCTCGCCAAGATCGGCGTCAAGGCCGAGATCAAATCGTTCGAATGGGGCGAATATCGCAAGCGGATGCAGAACGGCGAGCACCAGATGGGCATGCTTGGTTGGACCGGCGACAATGGCGATCCCGACAACTTCCTGCACACATTGCTGGGCTGCGCCTCGGCGCAAACGGCGTCCGGTTCGAACATCGCCAAATTCTGCTACAAGCCGTTCGACGAACTGGTCTTGAAAGCGAAGACGGTCAGCGACCAGGCCGAACGGACCAAGCTATACGAACAGGCGCAGGTGGTCTTCAAGGAGCAGGCGCCGTGGTTCACCATCGCGCATGCGGTGCAATTGAAGCCCGTCAGCAAGCGCGTGATCGACTTCAAGCTGTCGCCGTTCGGACGCCACACCTTCTACGGCGTCGACGTGAAGGATTGACGGAAGACAGGGGTGGAGTAGCCCTGCTGCGTCAGGGCAGCTCTAACTCCCTCATCCTGAGGAGCGCGCTTGCGCGCGTCTCGAAGGATGCAGGCCAATCAGGGGCCTCATGGTTCGAGACGCCGCTTCGCGGCTCCTCACCATGAGGGCTCAATAGGAGTGGCTTTCGCTGCTCCGCTCATTCAGCCTTTCCTCTTCGGGGAGGGTGATAGGGAACGGCATGCTCCGGTTCGTCTTTACCCGGCTGAGCCTCGTGGTCCCGACCTTCATCGGGATCACATTGCTGGTGTTCGTGCTGATCCGCCTGATCCCCGGCGATCCCATCGAGACGATGGCGGGCGAACGCGGCATCGATCCTGTCAGGCACGAACAACTGCGCAAGGAATACGGCTTCGATAAACCGGTGCTGGTGCAATACGGCCTCTATCTGTCGCGGCTGGCGCATGGCGACCTCGGCCGCTCGATCGTTACCCATGAGCCGGTGATTTCCGAATTCCAGACCTTGTTCCCGGCGACGATCGAGCTTTCGTTCTGCGCGATCCTGTTTGCTTTGTGCCTCGGCTTGCCGGCCGGCATCATCGCCGCGGTCCGGCGCAACTCCATCTTCGATCATGGCGTGATGGGGGTCTCGCTGACCGGATACTCGATGCCGATTTTCTGGTGGGGATTGCTGCTGATCCTGCTTTTTTCGGTGCAGCTTGGATGGACGCCGGTGTCGGGCCGGATCGCCGTCAAATACTTCGTCGAACCGGTGACCGGCTTCCTGACGATCGATGCGCTGCTGGCCGGTGATTTCGGTGCGTTTCGCTCGGCGCTGTCGCATCTCATACTGCCGACGATCGTGCTCGGCACGGTGCCGCTCGCCGTCATCGCCCGCATGACGCGGTCCGCCATGCTCGAGGTGCTGGGTGAAGACTACATCCGCACCGCCCGTGCCAAGGGGTTGCCGCGTTGGCGGGTGATCGCGATCCACGCGTTGCGCAACGCGTTGATCCCTGTCGTGACGGTGATCGGCTTGCAGGTCGGCGTGCTCTTTACCGGCGCGATCCTGACCGAGACCATCTTCTCCTGGCCGGGCGTCGGCAAATGGCTGATCGAGGGCATCAACCGCCGCGACTATCCGGTGCTGCAGGGCGGCACGCTTCTGATCGGTGCGATCGTCATGATCGTCAATCTCCTGGTCGACGTCACCTATGGGCTGATCAATCCCCGCATCCGGTACACCAGATGACCGCCGAGGTTCTCAAAACCCCCGTCGTATCGCAGCCGAGTGCGCCGCCGCATCCGTTGCTGGAATTCTGGACCTATTTCAAGGCAAATTTCGGCGCCGTGGCGGGCCTCGTCGTGATCGTGGTTCTGGTTCTGCTCGCGCTGTTTGCCGATGTCGTAGCACCCCATTCCCCGATTCTCACCAACAACGCGGCCTTCCTCAAGCCGCCGTTCTGGCAGCAGGGCGGATCGATCGCCTATCCGCTCGGCACCGATGCGATCGGCCGCGATATCCTGTCCCGCCTCATTCATGGGGCGCGACTTTCGCTTCTGATCGGCATCGCTGTCGTGACGTTGTCGGTCATCGTCGGCACGATCCTCGGTCTGGTCGCGGGTTTTTTCCGCGGCGTGACCGAGATCGCCATCATGCGGCTGATGGACATCACGCTGACGCTGCCGAGCCTTTTGCTCGCGATCGTGATCGTTGCGATCCTCGGGCCCGGCCTGATGAATGCGATGCTGGCGGTCGCGATCGTGCTGCTGCCGCACTACGTGCGGATCGCGCGCGCCGCCGTGATCACCGAAGTCTCGAAGGATTACGTCATAGCCGCCAAGGTCGCAGGCGCCGGCCGGCTGCGGTTGATGTTCAAGGAGGTGCTGCCGAATTGCGCAGCCCCACTGATCGTGCAGGCGACGCTCGGCATTTCGACCGCGATCCTGGACGCGGCAGCGCTTGGCTTTCTCGGTCTCGGCGCGCAACCGCCTTTGCCGGAATGGGGAACCATGCTGGCGGACGCGCGCGAATTCGTGCTGCGGGCCTGGTGGGTCGTGACACTTCCGGGCCTCGCAATCCTCGTCACCGTGCTGGCCTTCAACCTTCTGGGCGACGGATTGCGCGACGCGCTCGATCCCAAGCTCAAGCGATAGCAAGTCGATCTGATGCCGCTGCTCGAGATCGAGAATCTGTCGGTCGCGTTTCCATCCCAGAGCGGGATGGTGCGCGCCGTCGACGGCGTCAGCATCACGCTCGAAAAAGGCGAGGTGCTCGGCATCGTCGGCGAATCCGGCTCCGGCAAGAGCGTCGGCATGCTGGCCCTGATGGGGCTGGTGCCGTTTCCCGGCCGCGTCCAGGCCGACAGGCTGTTGTTCGAGGGGCGGGATCTGCAGACCCTGTCCGAGCGCGAGCGCCGCGCGCTCACCGGCAAGGACGTCGCGATGATCTTCCAGGAGCCGACGACATCGCTCAATCCGTCTTTCACGATCGGCTATCAGTTGGCCGAGACGTTGCACATCCACGAAGGCATGGATCGCAAGGCCGCGCGACGCCGCGTCATCGAGCTTCTGGAGCAAGTCGGCATTCCGGCCCCGGAGAGCCGGCTGTCGGCCTATCCGCATCAGCTCTCGGGCGGCATGAACCAGCGCGTCATGATCGCGATGGCGATCGCCTGCAATCCAAAACTCCTGATCGCCGACGAGCCGACGACGGCGCTCGACGTCACCATTCAGGCGCAGATCCTCGATCTCTTGCTGTCGCTGCAACGCGATCGCGGCATGGCGCTGATCCTCATCACGCACAATATGGGCGTGGTTTCGGACACCACCGAGCGCGTCGCCGTGATGTATGCGGGCCAGATCATGGAGGAGCGCCCGACCGCAAAGCCTGTTCGCATCGCCGCAGCATCCCTATACGGCGGCATTGCTTGCGGCGCGCCCGGAGGCGAGCGATGGCGGGCGGCTCGCCACCATTCCGGGCGTGGTGCCGGGACTGCATGATCGGCCGCGCGGATGCCTGTTCAGTCCGCGCTGCGCTTATGCGACGCCGCTGACCGACGACGTGCGTCCCGATCTGCGCCCGTGGATGGATGGCCTGATCCGTTGCCACTATCCGCTCGGTGATCCCATCGCGCGACGCGCGCATCGCCGCCGATCGGGGCGGCGCGGCGATCCCAAGCCGCGAGACCGTGTCATGACGGCACTTGTCACCGCCACCGATCTCAAGCGAAGCTACGAGATCAAGCAGGGCTGGTTTCGTCCGCCAGCGCAATCTGCAGGCCGTCGGCGGGGTTTCGTTCACGCTCGCAAGCCGGCAAGACGCTGGCGGTGGTCGGCGAATCCGGTTGCGGCAAGTCGACGCTCGCACGCCTCGTGACCCTGATCGAGCCGCCGAGCGCCGGCACGCTGATGCTCGACGGCGTCGATGCGGTCAATCCGCCGGCCAGCGCCGTGAAAACGTTGCGCCGCACCGTGCAGATCGTGTTTCAAAACCCCTATGGGTCGCTCAATCCGCGCAAGCGCGTCGGCGCCATCCTCGAAGAGCCGCTGATCATCAACACCAAGCTGTCGAAGCCGGAGCGGCGGGCGCAGGCGCTCGACATGATGGCGAAGGTCGGGCCTACGGCCGGAGCAATATGGCCGCTATCCGCACATGTTCTCGGGCGGCCAGCGCCAGCGTATCGCGATTGCGCGCGCGCTGATGCTGCGGCCAAAGCTGCTGGTTGCCGACGAGCCGGTCTCCGCGCTCGACATGTCGGTGCAGGCGCAGGTGCTCAACCTGCTTGGTCGATCTGCAGCGCGAGCTGGGGCTGGCCTATCTCTTCATCTCGCACGATCTCGGCGTGGTGCGTCACCTCGCCGACGACGTCATGATCATGTATCTCGGGATCGCCGTCGAGCATGGGCCGAAGGAGCGCATCTTTGCCCGGCCGTTGCATCCCTACACCCAGGCCTTGCTCGACGCGACGCCGCGGCTGGGCCGCAAGCGCCAGCGGATCGTACCAAAAGGCGAGCTGCCTTCGCCGCTCGATCCGCCGAAAGGCTGCGTGTTCTCGACCCGCTGTCCCTATGTGACGGATCTCTGCCGCACGCAGCGTCCGCTTTTGCGTCCGCTCGACAGCCGCCTCGTCGCCTGCCATTACAGTGAACGGTTGCTGGAAGGGCAGGCGGGCTGAGTGGAATGGCGGCAATACGACCGCGCACTCGCATCACAGGAGAGAAGCGATGGACCTCAAGGGCACGGTTGCACTGGTGACGGGCGGCAATGGCGGACTGGGGCAACGCATTTGCCACGCGCTCGCGGAGGAGGGCGCACATATCGCCGTCATGTACGCGAAGAGCCGCGACCAGGCGGAAAGCGTCGCCAATGAACTGACGTCGCGTTATCAAGTCAACGCTCACGCTTTCGGCTGTGACATTACCGACGACGCGGCCGTGAATCGGCTGGTCGGCGAGGTAACAAAAGCCTTCGGCCGTCTTGATATTCTGATCAACGACGCCGCCTACAACCTCTCGATACCCTTTGGTGACCTCGACAGCCTTTCGATGGAGGTCTGGAACAGGATCATGGCCACCAACCTGACGGGGCCGATGCGCCTGACCAAGGCGGTGGCCCCCGTGATGAAGGCCCAGGGCCAAGGCCGCATCGTCAACATCGCGTCGGTCGCAGGGCTCAGCCCGACCGGATCTTCGATCGCCTATGCCGTATCGAAGGCGGGGCTTATTCATCTGACGCGTTGCATGGCCGTGGCGCTGGCGCCCGAGACGCTGGTCAACTGCGTGGCACCCGGTCTCCTGGAAGGTACCCGCGCGACAGGCAATCTCCGGCCTGAGCAGGTCGAGCGCGCCGCATCGGCCTCGCTGCTGAAGAAGCCGGCCGACAAGGACGACTGCGCCGACATGGTGGTGGCCATGTGCCGCACCGAGACCATGACCGGCCAGACCGTGGTCATCGACTCCGGGCGCATCTTTCATTGAGGCTAGGGTTCGACGCGACGTCGCGCCTTGGCCGCAAGCGCCAGCGGATGGTTTCCGAATGGCGAGTTGCCTTCGCCGCTCGATCCGCTACGATTTCGTCCGTGCGGGCTCGCCGCAAGTCTAGAACCTTCCAATGGAGAACGCGATGATGGCCCTCAATCGCCGTAACCTGTTCGTGCTCGTCGCCGGCACCATGTCGGCCTTCGCCGGCGCGGCGCGCGCCGCCGATCCAATCAAGGTCGGCACCGACGCGACCTTTCCGCCGTTCGAGTACACCGAGGCCGGAAAGCGCACCGGCTTCGACGTGGAGCTTATCGAGGCGATCGGCAAGGTACTGAACCGGCCGATCGAATGGACCGAGATCGATTTCAAGGGGCTGGTGCCGGGCCTGATCGCCAATCGCTTCGACGTCGCGGCGTCGGCGATCTACATCACCGAAGAGCGTCTCAAGGTGGTCAATTTCACCGATTCCTACTATCCGGGCGGGCTGGTCATCATGACCAAGACCGGCAATACCGCCATCAAGGGACCGGACGATCTGGCCGGCAAGAAGGTGTCGGTCCAGGTCGGCACCAAGTCGGTAGGATATCTCAAGGAAAAATATCCGAACATCGAGCGGGTCGAGGTGGAGAAGAACCAGGAAATGTTCGCGCTGGTCGAGACTGGCCGAGCCGACGCCGCCGTCACCGGCAAGCCTGCCGCCAAGGTCTATGTCAAGGCGCGCGGTACCCTGCAAGTGGTCGAACCGTCGTTGACGGTCGAGGAATATGGCTTTGCGCTACGCAAGGCCGACGGCGAGCTGATCAAGCAGTTCAACGCGGCGCTGAAGACGCTCAAGGCCGACGGCACCTACGACAAATTGGTCGCCAAATACCTGTAGTCCGGCATATCTAGCCCAAGATACCTAGCTCAAGGCGCCCAGGATGGATTTCGACTTCTCGCCGGTATGGGGAGGCTGGCGCGAGCTATTGCACGGCGCGTTTGTCACGATCGAGATAACCCTGGGCGCCATCATCCTCGGTTGCCTGATCGGGCTCGTGATCGGCCTCGGTCGGCTCGATCCGCGCCGGCGGGTCGTTTTTGGCCTCTGTACCGCCTATGTCAGCTTCATCCGCGGCACGCCGCTATTGGTTCAGCTGTTCATCTGGTTCTTCGGCTTGCCGCATTTCGGGCTGAACTTGCCGGCCTTCTTCTGCGGCATCGTCGGCATGGGCATCTATAGCGGTGCCTATGTCTCGGAAATCGTGCGGGGCGCCATCCAGTCGATCGAGCGCGGCCAGATGGAGGCGGCGCGATCGCTCGGCATGCCCTACCGCATGGCGATGCGCGAAATCGTGGTCCCTCAAGCGCTCGTGCGCATGATCCCGCCGCTCGGCAACGAGTTCATCGCGCTCATCAAGAACTCGTCGCTTGTCTCACTGCTCACCATCGCCGACCTGATGCACGAAGGGCAGAAGATCATCAGCACCTCCTACCGCTCGCTCGAGGTTTATCTGGCAATTGCACTCGTCTATTTCGTGCTGACCAATCTCACGGGTCTCGGACTGCGCTTGGTCGAGCGCCGGCTGCGTGCCGGAGGACTCGTCTGATGGCGCTTGAGCCCATCGTCAGCGCACGCGGCCTGACCAAGAGCTTTGGCCCGGTTGCCGTGCTGAAGGGCGTCGATTTCGACGTCATGCCGTCAAAGGTCAGCGTCGTGATTGGGCCGAGCGGCTCCGGAAAAAGCACGCTGCTGCGCTGCTGCAACGGGCTGGAGACCGCCGACGGCGGCACGATCCGGATCTGTGGCCAGACGCTGGTCGACGGCGGCCGGATGCTGCCGGAGGCAGCGCTCAACAATTTGCGCTGTCAAGTCGGCATGGTGTTCCAATCGTTCAACCTGTTTCCGCATCTCTCCGTTATGGACAACATCACGATCGCTCCGCGAAAGCTGCGCGGCCTCTCGCCTGCGGCTGCCGAGGCCGCGGCACGCCGGCTGCTCGACAAGGTCGGGCTCGCGCACAAGGCCGACGCCTATCCGATGACGCTCTCGGGCGGGCAGAAGCAGAGGGTTGCGATCGCACGGGCGCTCGCGATGGAACCGCAGGTGATGCTGTTCGACGAGCCGACCTCTTCGCTCGATCCCGAGTTGGTTGGCGAGGTGCTGCAGGTAATGAAAGATTTGGCGGCCGAAGGCATGTCCATGATGGTTGTAACCCACGAGATGGGATTCGCGCGCCAGGTTGCCGATACGGTCGCGGTGATGGATCACGGCGTGGTGCTCGAGTCCGGGCCGCCGGCGCAGATCTTTGACGACCCCCGGCACCCGCGCACGCGTGAATTCCTGCAGGCCGTCACGATGCGCGATGGTCTCGTCCGCTGATCTACCCGCGCGACAGGTAATCTCTAGAAAGCCCTGCGCCGCGGTGTTGCCCGGATCGGCGATCGGGCCGCCACGATCCCTGCGATGATAATGACGATGCCGCAAGTGGCGGTCGCGGCCGCAGCCAGGATAAGGACCGTCGTGAGCATGTTGCGCTCCGTTCAAAGTGGAAGCATCACAACGTCACGCGAATCAGATTCCGGCAAGACGGGCAAACTACGGGCGCCTTCAGCTGATCGCGATGTGCGTTGAAATATCAGGAGTCCCGCGACGCCAACGCTGCGAGCGCATCGCCCGTGAGGCGGTAGAAGACCTTTTCGTGCTGCGCCAGCGCCCCCAGACCTGAATAGAAGTCCAGCAATCCAGCATCGGTCCGGTCGGCGGTCCAATCGACGCGGCTGTGCCCGCGCTCGACCGCCACGCGTGCAACTGCCTGAATCAGCGCTTTTCCCACACCGTGTCCTCGGGAGCCTGCGGTAACGAACAGCTCCTTCATGAACAGGCCGGACCGCAAACCAGGGCCTGGATAGATCGCCGAGAACGCGGCAAAGCCGATGATCGTGTCGGTCTCGGCCACCATGATCTCAACGCCTGCCGGGAGTGCGGCAAGATTGCTTTCGATGACGCTGGGCGGCGGACAGGGGACGTTATAGTGCCGCTGCATTTCCTCGAACAAGCTCGTCAACGCCGTTTTGTCTGCAGGCGAGAAGGGACGAATATTCGGCACGGAAACGAGCTCCTGATTTGAGTGTATGATCGTAGATCATCTGATGATGGCCGTCGCGGGATCAACCAACAATGGTCACTGCACCCGGCCGCGCTGAATCGAGATTGGACAGCAATTCCGGCACGAGCTGTCTGATGTCGCTGAGGCGGTTACTTTTCGCCTGCAGCACCACAACTGCGATCCGCAGCCGCCAGATTTCGATCGACCGTGACAAATGCGTCGAACTGCTCGGATGCGAGGGCGAGCAGCTCTCCATTCTTGATGGCCGTCCAGCCCATTTGACGCGCGGTTTTGACGTCGTGACCGGTAATGTCCCGCGACAAACGCCAATCGATGCATTCGTCGAGAAAGATTCTCACGAGACCGATTCGACGAGCCGGTCCTTGGCTTCCTCCAGGAAATCGACGACTTGTGCTCGGGTGACCGACGGAAAGCCTTCGAGGAAATCGTCGATCGACTCGCCTGCCTCAAGATAGTCAAGCAGCGTTTGCACCGGCACACGGGTGCCGGCGAAAACCGGTGCACCGCCCATCACATCGGGACTGCAAGTGAGAATGTGCTGCTTCATCACACTAACCTAAGCCTGAAAGGCGGCAGGAGCAATTACTGCACCGGTTGGCCGCGCCAAGCTAGTTGTCAACTCGGCGTCCGTCTTCGCCAAGAGGCTTCGCCGGACACGCTTCGCCTTTCGGTCGGGCGTGGCTGCGCCACGCGAAGCCCGAAGGGCGAAGCGTGGTGCCCCTGGCCGGAATCGAACCAGCACTCCTTGCGGAACTCGATTTTGAGTTCGAGCGCGTCTACCAGTTCCGCCACAGGGGCCCTCGGGACGCCGGTTTGAGCCGCCGTCGCGAAGCCGGCGGAATATAGCGGGCGGTTTTTCTGGGTCAACCCGCGCGGAAGTGATTATGCGGCGTCTCGACAGCGTCATTATAGCCGGATAGGACCCTGTTATTGCAGGAGAACGCCCGTGACGCTCGATGCTGCCGCCAATCCGTCGCACGCAGGCTTTGGGCCCAATCCGGCGCTGAGGGCGGCGCTGGCGATTGCCATCATCGCCGCCGCGACGCTGGCGGGCGCCTGGTTCTTCCAACTGGTGCTGGATATCCGCCCCTGTCCGCTCTGTCTCGAACAGCGTTATGCCTATTATCTGGCGCTGCCGCTCGGCTTGCTGGTGGCGTTCGTGGCCGCCAAAGACGCGCCGCGGCCGGTGCTGCTGGCGGGCCTGGCGCTGCTTTTGATCGCGGCGCTGGCCAATGCCTGGCTCGGCACCTACCACGCCGGCGTCGAGTGGAAATTCTGGCAGGGCCCGACCGATTGCACCGGTCCGGTCGGCAATCTCGGCAGCGCCGGCTCTCTGCTGGAGCGGCTCGACACCGTGAAGGTGATCCGCTGCGACGAGGTGCAGTGGCGCTTCCTCGGCCTTTCGCTCGCCGGCTACAACGTGCTGATCTCGCTGTTGATGGCGGCGCTCGCGGCGTGGGGGCTTGCGAAGACGTCCAGATCGTCCACCTGAGCTCAATCGTCCACATCATCCTGCGGCCGTCCGAACAAATGGATGATGCCGGGCGTGGTGATGGTGACGAAGACGAAGCGCGACAGATGGTGCGCGCCGACGAAGATCGGGTCGATATGCAGCGTCAGCGCCAGCGCCAGCATGGCGTCCATCGCGCCCGGTGCGAACGCCACCAGCACGTCGGCGAAGCGGACATGGGTCGTCAGCCACGATGATCGCGACGAAGATCGCCGAGATGACGATGGCGACCGCAAACGAGCCCAGCGAGGCGTTGATATGGCCGAGCATGGTCGAAGCCTTCATCCGCGCGAACCGGGTGCCGATCAGGGCGCCGATCCCGACCAGCGCCACGCCGCGCACCCAGTTCGGCAAGCCGCCCTCGATCAGCGAGGTGCCATGCAGCACGCTGGAGGCGATCATCGCGCCGAACATCCAGCTCGCCGGAAATTTTATCAGCCGCAGCACCAGCGCAACGGCGATCGACGCGGCGATCAGCGCCGCCAGTTCGAGCGGCGAGGCGATGATCGAGGCGATCGTTGGCGGCGCCGATGGCGCAATTCCGGTCATCGCCAGTATCAGCGGCAGTGCGGCGGTGAGGATGATCACCCGCATGGTTTGAACCATGGCGATGCCGGCGACATCCGCGCCCTTTTCGGCGGCGAGGATGACGATCTGCGACAGCGCGCCGGGGCTGCCGGCCAGGAGCGCCGAGGTCTGGTCCCAGCCATGCATGCGCTGCAAATAGAAGCTGGAGCCGAAGGTCGAACAGAAGGTGGCGAGCGCAAGCAGGCCGATGGTCAGCGGATAGGCGCTCATGTGCTGGATCAGTTGCCGCGACACCAGCGAGCCCAGCGAGATCCCGAGCAGCAGCAATACTGTCTGTGTCAGGATCGGCGGCAGCGCCATTGGCCGTCCGGCCAGCGCAGCACCTCCGACCGCAAACATCGCCCCGGAAATCAGCCCGCCCGGCAGCCCCGTCCACAGAAACAGCAAGCCGCCGGCGCCGCCGATGGCGAGCGTCTCCAGGGTGGCGAGGAGATGAGCGCGGTCGGGAATGGCAGAGGCCATCGATGCGGGGATCAGGGTCACGCCGCCTTATGGCAAATCCGGCAAAGCGGGACAAATGCGTTTCCGCGATGCAGCAATGCGCGCCAGTTATCTGGCTTGCGAGATAAGACTTCACCCTCCCGAAACGGGAGGGTGAAGGTTGCTGCGAGGATTTTTTAGTCGTTGGTCGTTTAGCCACCGTTGCGGGCGTTACCGCGGCGTGCGAAAGGCGGGTGCAGGTTCGGTGCGATTGCCGCTGCTGTTGCCGCCGCTGTTGTTTCCGCTCTTGCTCCCGTCTCCGGAGCCAGGATGGTAGTGATGATACCGGTCGTACCATCCGTTGTGATGGCCATGGAAGCCGTACGGATCGTGCGGATCGACCTGGCCAGCGCCGTTCGAGCCGGTTTGGGTCGAACCCTTCGGCGGCTTGTTCGGCGGATCGCTCGGGCCACCGCCGTCGGAATCGATCGGGTGCTTCCAGTTCGAGCCCTTGACCCGTGTGGCGAGTTCCGCCGGCGCCGAATGTGCGGCCGTCGGGACTGAAGCCGCGGGGCGACCCCATCGACGACGATGACATGGAAGAGATGGGCGCGCCGTGCGACATCGACGGCGACATGCTCATTCCGCCTCCGCCGCCCATGCGGGCGTCGGCGGTGGATACGAAGGCGGCAAGCGCGAGCAGCGCGCCGCCGATGGTGAGTGACGTTCTCATGGCTTCAATTCCTTATGAAATGGGTTCGAGTATTCGATGTGCATTCGGATGGTTCGGGGCAGGGCTGTTCAGCAGCCGCCCTTGCAGGTGCGTTGGGGTACGTTGCCGTCGCTGATCCGGTTGGGATGATAGGGTCCGTACCACCCGCCACTTTGATGGTGCGGTCCGTACCAGCCGCCATGCGGATAGTGGCCGCCGCTACCGTCGCTGGTTTGGGTCGGCGTCTTCGGCGGCTTCGGCTGCGGATCGTCGCTGCCGCCGCCATCGGAATCGATCGGCTTCTTCCAGTTCGAGCCCTTGACCTTTGTCGCGAGACCGTCCGGGCTGGAGGTGCGTCCGCTGGCGCTGAAGCTGCGGCCGTCGGGGCTGAAGCCGCGGGGCGAGCCCATCGACGACGACATAGATGTGCCGTGGGACATCGATGGCGACATGCTCATTCCGCCTCCGCCGCCCATGCGGGCGTCCGCGGTGGACGCGAAGGCAGCAAGCGCCAACAGCGCGCCGCCGATCGCAAGTGACTTTCTCATGGTCTAACTCCTCTGGTGACCGGGTTCATCGGCTCAACTGCCGTATGATTATCGGTCGTGGCCGAATTAAATAAGGTTCAGAGGTAAATAGAACGATATGTGACCGTCCTCACGCGTCGAATGGTCAGCATGCAGCGTGAACGGCTGGATTCTGTTCGTCAGGGATGGCGGGGAGCCGGGAAAGTGGCTGCAGGCAGAAGTTTTGCCGGTGCCGCGCGGGCATGCGTATGGCGCCCGCGGGGAAGCGCAGGCGCCATGACGACTTCAAGAAACGACAACATCAGCAATGAGGCGGTGGCCTCCGGAACGGAGGCGGAAGGCGGTTACTTCGCTTTGTCCGCGCCGGTTTTGTCGGCCGCGGTCTTCTTGCACTCGGAACGGAATTTCTTGCGCTCCTTGCCCTTGAGCCCCTTGGCGTCGGCTTCCTTCGAGCATTCGAGGGAGGCGGCGGTCCGCGGCTTCTCGGCTTTCTTTTCCGCCGGCGCCTTGGTCTCGGCCTTGGGCGCTTCGGTCTTGGCGGGCGCAGCGGTTTGCGCCGATGCCGAACCCATCATGAGCAGCGCAGCAATGGCGGTCGCGGTGGCAAGGGAAGAAATCTTCATCATGGGGCACCCCGGATTGAAAACGAGGGCGCGACCGTCGCGCCGCAATGCTGAACCGCGGATGAATG
This sequence comes from uncultured Alphaproteobacteria bacterium, assembly GCA_963802535.1. Taxonomy (GTDB): domain Bacteria; phylum Pseudomonadota; class Alphaproteobacteria; order Rhizobiales; family Xanthobacteraceae; genus Bradyrhizobium. The sequence goes on from CAWDJI010000011.1 coordinate 1,257,593, forward strand.
GATCGGAGTTTTGGCCAAGGCCGCCGCCACAATATTTTGAACGCAGAATTGGCCTTCGCGTTGTCGCAAGCTCCGGTTGCGCTAGGATGGGGTTGCAGATGACTGTCCCAGGGAGACTTCAGGATGACCATTCAAGCAAAAATAGTCTGTGCAATTGCGCTGTCGGGTTTTGCGGCGTTCGCAGCTATGTCGCCGGCGCAGGCCCTGACCGCGCAGGAATGCAGCGCAAAATACCAGGCCGCCAAGACCGCCGGCACGCTCGCCGGCCAGAAGTGGAACGACTTCCGCAAGGCGCAATGCGGAACGGACGCCGCCGCGGCGACACCGGCCGCTGCGCCAGCCGCAGCTCCCGCCCCCGCTCCGGCCGCAGCATCCGCCGCGGCGCCCAAGAAGGAAGCCAAGAAAGAGGCTGCGCCTGCCGCGGCACCCGCGGCGCCGTCCGGGCCTGCGATCTTCCCGTCCGCGGTCGATCCGAAATATTCCAAGGAAAGCGAAGGCAAGGCGCGGATGCACACCTGCGTCGATCAGTACAACGCCAACAAGGCCGGCAACGCCAATGGCGGGTTGAAGTGGATCCAGAAGGGCGGCGGCTATTACAGCGAGTGCACCAAGAAGCTGAAGGGCGCGGCCTGAGCCATCTTTGAATCTTTTGGGGCGCGGCCGGCTGGTTCGGCCGCGCCTATTCTTCTTCTGAAAGCAGTTTCTCGGCCGACTTTGCGATCAGCTGCGCGCGCTTGCGTGGGCCCCGTTCGAGGAACAAGAGGCTCTGGCCGAAGATGAAGCAGTAGAACAAAAACGCCTGCGCATCCGCTTCCTCGTCTCGCAGGCCGGTTGCGCGATAGAGCTGCCCGACATTTTGCAGCCGCGCGGCATCGACGCCGGCGACCGCGGTGGCAGCTACCCCGTCGGACCGCGCCCATTGCCGGATCGCCAGTTCGACCGCCATGCCCTCGGTGTTCATCCGTTCCGAATAAAGCGCAATCAGCGCCCGCAAGCGCTCGCGCGCGCTGGCCCCATCAAGACTGGTCTGCCTCTCGATCGCGGCAATGCGGCCCTTGCTCCAGGTTTGCAGCATGCCTTCGAGCAGCGCCGCGCGGTCGCGGAAGCGCCGGTAGAAGCCACCCTTGGTGACGCCGAGATTCTTCGCCAGCACCTCGACCCGCACGCCCTCGACACCGGAGCGGGCTATTTCCATGAGCCCGGCCTCGATCCAGGTCTCGCTGTTGATCTCGGTCATTGTCCTGGCCTCACCGATTCTTGATACGGTGCCGTATTGCTAACCCGGATGCCTCCTGATACGCTACCGTATCAAGAATCAATAGCGGGAGCGAACCATGCAGACGGACGCGACCTATCGCGGCACGGTCTATCCGTGGCAATGCGATCACGTCGGGCACATGAACATCATGTGGTATGTCGGCAAATTCGACGAGGAGAACTGGAATCTGTTCGCCCGGCTCGGATTGACCCCGCCCTATTTGCGTGAATCCGGCCGCGGCATGGCCGCCGTACAGCAGAACATCAGCTACAAGCGCGAGTTGCTGGCCGGCGACATCGTCGAGGTCACCAGCCGGCTGCTGGAAATCAAGGAAAAATCGATCCGCTTCCTGCACGAGATGCGCAACGCCGAAACCGGCGAGATCACGGCCAACTGCGAAATCACCGGCGTCCATATGGACCGGCAGGCGCGCAAATCGGCGCCGTTTGCGCCTGCGATCCGCAACGTCGCGATGACACATCTCAGCCCATCCGAACCGGCACTGGTATAGTCGACATGCACCGCTTCGAGCCGAAAAATCCCGACTATCGCGCGATCGCGACCGACACGTTCGACCGCCAGGGCGCGATGCGAACACTCGGCATTTCGATCGCGCGGCTGGAGCCGGGCGAGGTCGAATTGTCGATGGCCTATTCGCCCGACTTCAGCCAGCAAAATGGTTTTATGCACGCCGGGATCATCACGGCCGGGCTCGACAGCGCCTGCGGCATTGCCGCATTCACGCTGATGCCTGCGGGATCCGACATTCTGACGGTGGAGTTCAAGACCAATCTGTTGGCGCCGGCCCGCGGCGAACGCTTTGCGTTCCGCGCCACCGTCGTAAAACCCGGCCGCACCTTGACCTTCTGCGAGGCCCGCGCATACGCCGAGCAGGAGGGCGCCGAAACCCTGGTCGCGACCATGACCGGCACGTTGATGGCGCTGCAGCGCCGCGACGGCGCGTAACCAGGGTTCGAACGCCGGCCCGGCAATTCTGGCCTGTCCGGCGCTGTTGCAGTGCAGCTTTGTGCTGCGGCCATGGCGTTTTGCGGAATTTCCTTCTATAGCGTTTTCAAGCGAAGTGGATTTCCGGTTCGCGTCAAGAAAACGCGTCAAACAAGAAGCCATCGCTCCGTGCAAACGAGTCTTCCATCTTGATCATCTCCACGACGCAAAGCGTGCTGGGACTGGCGTCGGGGATGCTGGTCGGGTTCTCGCTCGGCCTCGTCGGCGGTGGCGGATCGATCCTGGCGGTGCCGCTGATGGTCTATGTCGTCGGCGTCCCCGAGCCCCATGTCGCGATCGGCACCAGCGCCATCGCGGTGGCCGCCAATGCCGCGGTCAATCTGTCCAATCATGCGCGCGGCGGCACCGTGGTGTGGTCGTGCGCCCTGGTGTTCGCCGCCGCCGGCATGCTCGGCGCGTTCGGCGGCTCGATCCTCGGCAAGATGGTCGAGGGCCAAAAACTGCTGGCGCTGTTTGCACTGGTCATGATCGTGATCGCTCTCTTGATGTTGAAAACACGCGCGCGGATCGGGCTGCCCGACGTCAAGATCTCGATGGCCAACATGCCGGCCATCACAGGCCTTGGGCTGTTGACCGGGACGATGTCGGGCTTCTTCGGCATCGGCGGCGGCTTCCTGATCGTGCCGGCCCTGATGCTGGCGACAGGGATGCCGATCATGAACGCGGTCTCCTCCTCGCTGGTCGCGGTCACCGCCTTCGGCATGACCACGGCGGCCAGCTATGCCTGGTCCGGGCTCGTCTCATGGGCGCTGGCGGGGTTGTTCGTGGCCGGCGGCATTTTGGGCGGATTGGCCGGGACGCGCTCGGCTAGGCATCTCGCGGAACGCCGCGGCGCGCTCAACATTGTGTTCGCGGTGGTCATTATTGCGGTGGCGCTCTATATGCTGGCGCGTAACATATCCTGGCCTTGGGCGTAGATATGATGTCGCCGGCCAGAAATCAGCCAATTTGAGAGATCCAGTGGGAACCAACCGTACAAGGCGTGAAACGCTAGGTCTGCTCGGGGCAGGCGCGACCCTCCTCGGCGCCAGCGCGTTGTCGCGTTCGGCCTTCGCGGAGGCCGATGAAGGTGTGCTGACCGAAGCCCTGGTGCTGCGCGACCCCGACATTCCCGCCGCCGGCAATCTCGATGGCGACATCAACATCGTCGAATGGTTCGACTATAATTGCCCGTATTGCCGCAAGATCGATCCTGAACTGCGGCAGGTGGTGCAGGACGACGGCAAGGTCCGCCTGGTGCTGAAGGACTGGCCGATTCTGGGCGAAGTCTCGAAAATTGCCGCGCGGAAGGCGCTTGCCGCCAAATACCAGGACAAGTTCGTCCAGGCGCATGAGGCGATGATCGGCGTCGCGTCGCGATTGACCGAGCCGCGCATCGGCGAGCTTTTGGCCGGCGCCGGCATCGATATGGATCGCCTCAACCGCGATCTCGCCACCAACGCCAAGGCGATCGACACCATCCTCGCGCGCAACAGCGCGCAAGCCGAAGCGTTCGGTTTCAAGGGGACGCCGTCCTTCATCGTCGGCAAGTTCCGCGTGCCCGGCATCCTGACCATGGCCGAGTTCGAAATGGTCATCAAGGACGCCCGCAAGGCCAAAGCGAGCAATTAGGCGAACTCAGCTTGTCAGGCCTAATGGTTCGAGACGCGCGGCGTTGCCGCGCTCCTCACCATGAGGGTCTAATACCTCAGTCTGAAAGACTCTAAGACCTCATCCTGAGGAGCGGCGCCATCGCCGCGTCTCGAAGGATGAAGCCACTGAAGCCGTATGATTGATCGCTAATTATTTTGACGCGATCCTGGTCCATTCCTCATGCGCACGGGTCTTCAGCGCCTTCCAATCGGTCGCCGCCACATCCCAATTGACGATGGTGCGGCTGTTCTGTGCGACCTGGCCGTTGGCGACGCTCGACGTGTTCATGGAATCATAGACATAGACGCCGGCGACCAGCAGGAGTGCGCCCAGGATCATTCCAAAAAACGTTCGCATGGCATCCTCCAGTGATCACCGACAACGTGGTGAGGAGGGGATGGTTCCATGAATGGGAATTCGTCCGGAACCGCGGTACGGTTCGATCAATTCCCGCGCAGCCATTCCAGGACAGGCGCGTTCATCTCGCGCGGATAGGTATGGCTGAGGTCGTCGATTTCGCGATAGGTGACGTTCGCACCGGCGGCCGACAATAATTGCCGGGTCTGCCGCGCCACCTGCACCGGAAACATCCAGTCCAGCTTTCCGTGCACGAGATGGATCGGCAAGCCCCGCAAGCGATCGGCATCGGCCATTTCAGCCATCAGCGGATGGAAGGTCGCCGACACCGGTGCCAGATGCGTAAAGGGCGAGGCGCCTTCCAGTCCGCTGACATAGCTGAAGGTGCCGCCGTCGCTCATGCCGGTCAGCAGCATTTTCGTGGCGTCGACATTCCAGCGCGACCGCACTTGTTCGAGGATGCGCAGCAAATTCGGCGTATCGATATCGTCGCCCATCAGCGCCCAGGTACTCCCCACAGCAGTCGGCGCGACCAGGATGGCGCCGTGGCTGCGCGCATCGCGCAACCAGCTCCACAGAAAGCCGCGGCCGTTGCCGCTGCCGCCATGCAGCGCCATCACCAGCGGCCAGGCGCGATCGGGCGTATAATATTCCGGCACGTAGAGCGAGAAGCCGCCGCGGCTGCCGGGCTCATTGTGGTCGTGGAAGATGCCGGTGTTGTCGTTGGCCGGCTGCGCCAGCCGTTCCAGCAACGCAGCGTCCTCGCGCAGCGTCGGCTCGACGAAGAACTGGCTGACCGGCGGCAGTTTTGCCACCAGCGGATACAGCGCCTCCTGCGCGCGCGGCGCATAACGCAACGCCTTGAACACGCTGATCAGATCGCCATTGCCGTTTTGCACCTCGCGCAGGCCGTCGAAAGCGGCGAGCGCCGCATCGCTGGCGGCTTCCAGCGCAGTTCTGATTTCGCTGAATTCCGCCGGCCATGCAGAAAGCCGCGGCCGCTCGGCGCGCAACGCTTCGTCCGGCTCGCCGGCTTCCTCCATCACGCGACCGAAATCCGGAGGGTTCAGGTAGCGGGCGACGAAGCCGAGTGCTTCGAGCGATTGCAACAGCGGCGGCAGCACGGCCACGATGTCGTCCACCACGGCCTCGCTCATCGGCGTCTCTCTGATTAATGAAGTCCGCGCTAGTGCAGCCGCGGCGCCTTCAGCATTTTGTTGCGATCGATCGAGGTCAGCACCACGTCGAAGGTGACGCCTTCATGATAGACGGTGAGCGGCACGTCGACGCCGGCAGGGCCGAGCGACCAGAGCTTTCGGTAGAAATCGGTCTGGCTGGTGATTTTGTCGCCGTTGATGGCGAGGATGACGTCGCCGGTTTTGATTTCGGCGCGCGCCGCCGGTCCCTTGCCGGTGATGCCGACCACCACGACGCGGTTGTCGATCTCGGTCGAGTACATGCCGAGCCACGGCCGCGCCGGTTTGTTGACCCGGCCGAATTTGCGCAAATCGTCGATGACCGGTTTCAACAGGTCGATCGGTACGACCATGTTGACATGCTCGGCCTTGCCGTCGCGCTCGCGTTCGAGCTGCAGCGAACCGATCCCGAGCAGCTCGCCGCGGTTGGAGATCAGCGCAGCACCTCCCCAATTCGGATGCGCGGGGAGGGTGAAGATCGCCTCGGCCAGCATGTATTCCCAATAGCCGGCGAATTCCTGCTTTGCCGCGATCTGGCTCGCGACCGATCGCGTGCGTCCGCCGGCGCCGGCGACCACGACGCGGTCGCCGATCCTGGCGTCGCCGGACGAGCCAAGCGGCAACGGCTCGAGGTCGAGCCGGCCGAGCACCTGCACCAGGCCGAAGCCGGATTCGAAATCGGTGCCGAGCGGATGGCCCGGCACCACGCGGCCGTCGCCGAGATGCAGCCAGATGGTTTCGGCCTCGGTGATGAGATAGCCGATGGTCAGCACCAGGCCGTCATCGATCAGCACGCCGTTGCCGGCGCGTTCCGTGCCCAGCGTCTCAGCGCTGGAGGCGTCGGAGGGAACAATCGAATGCAGCCCGACCACGGATGCCAGCGCACGGTCGAGGTCGAATGCATAATCGTTCTGCCGCGGCTGGTTCGCCGGCGGTACCTTCCATTCGGTCAAAGAGGACATCGAAAATCTCCTGGCCCAAGGGTGCGGGTGGCACCCATCAAGTAAATGGGTGCGGGTGGCACCCATCAAGTAAATCCGAGCTTTGGCCGGCAGGAAAGATAAAATTGGTCGCATGCAAACGGCTTCCGCACGTCATTATGTGGCGCGCGTTCCGATTCCCGCAAGGCGAAGCGATTTCACGGGAATTTGCGAGGTTTCGCGACCAGACTCTCAATTTTGCCTTGTTGCCAAGCCGATAGAACCGTTCTTCTCGGGTGGTCTGCAATCCCTTCAAGGGAGCGTTGACTGCCGAGAGTCCAACGGTCTTTCATCGGCGCCATCTGTTCGTCAGCAAAGACGCACCATCGAGGCCGAGAATGTAATTCATCGCCGGCCTCGTTTACGTAGCGGACAAGTCGGCTCAACCCGCCCTGCGAGATTACGGCAGGGTGGTCGCGTGGGACGTGATCGTGCCGGTGACGAAATGATAGATGGCGACGACGCGGTCGACGACGCTGTCAATGATATCGCCAACTTTGCCGCCGCCATTCACGGCGTCCAGCTCGTCGAGGGACATTTCGACGGCTTTGGGTTCGGCGTTGTTGAGGGTTGAGGTCTGCTTGTTCATCTGTTCCGCTCCCTGTTCCGGCGATGGCTCACCGTTGATCTGGAGCGAGGATGTCGCGGGAAGACTCGGCGGACAGTGACGGCGGTCACGCAGTGACAGCAGAACACTATCTCTCCCCACTCTAATATGTAGCGCGCAACGGGCTTGCTTCAAGACCCCGTTCATCCCGTAGAACGCCCGCCCAGGCGCGAACCTACGGAGAGAAAAGATGCATACATCCGAGCATGCGGTGGTGATCGCAGGCGGCGGTCCGACTGGACTGATGCTGGCGGGCGAACTGGCGTTGGCGGGCGTCGATGTCGCGATTGTCGAACGGCGTCCCAACCAGGAACTCGCCGGCTCGCGCGCCGGCGGTCTGCACGCGCGCAGCATCGAAGTTCTCGATCAGCGTGGTATCGCCGATCGGTTCCTGTCGGAGGGACAGCGGGCCCAGGTCGCGGGCTTCGCCTCGGTCCGTTTGGACATCAGCGACTTTCCCACCCGGCACAATTATGGCCTCGGGCTGTGGCAGAATCACATCGAACGGTTACTGGTCGGCTGGGTCGGCGAACTGGCGGTGCCGGTCTATCGCGGAATTGAGGTGACGGGTTTCGAGCAGGACGAAAGCGGCGTCGATGTCGCGCTGTCCGACGGCCGGTCGATACGCGCGCAATACCTCGTCGGCTGCGACGGCGGACGCAGCCTGGTCCGCAAGGCTGCCGGCATCGCCTTCCCCGGGTGGGATCCGACCATCAGCCACCTGATCGCCGAGGTCGAGACGACAGAGCCGCCGGAACTGGGCATCCACCGCACGGCCCTCGGCGTCCATTCCTTCGGCAAGGAGAAATACGAAATCCGCGATGGCAAGGTGGTCTATCTGGAAGGGGGGCCGCTACGGGTCATGGTGACCGAAGTACATGTCGGATCGATGAGCGAGCCAAGTCTGCGCGATCTCAGCGAGGCGCTGATCGCCGCATGCGGGACCGATTACGGGATCCACAGTCCCGTCTGGATTTCGAGATTCACCGATATGGCGCGGCAGGCAGACTCCTACCGCAAGGGACGGGTGCTGCTGGCCGGCGACGCCGCACACGTCCATTACCCGATGGGCGGGCAGGGTCTCAATATCGGTGTGCAGGATGCGGTCAATCTGGGGTGGAAGCTGGCCCAGATCGTCAAGGAGACGTCGCCGGAAAGCCTCCTCGATACCTACCAGGCCGAGCGGCATCCGGTCGCTGCCAGAGTATTGCGCAATACGATGGCGCAAGTCGCCCTGTTGCGCACCGATGATCGCACCAACGCCCTGCGTGAGACCATGGCCGAGCTGCTGGCCATGGACGAGCCGCGCAAACGATTAGCCGCGACGATGTCGGGTCTCGATATCCATTACGACCTCGGCGAGGGACATCCATTGCTCGGACGCCGCATGCCCGATCTCGATCTCGTCACCGCCAACGGCCCGCTTCGGGTGTTCACCCTGTTGCATCATGCCCGGCCGGTGCTGCTCAATTTCGGTCGGCCCGGCGGCTTCGACATCGCGTCCTGGGTGGACCGGGTTCAGCTTGTCGATGCCAAATATGACGGCGTGTGGGAACTACCGGCGTTTGGCGCGGTCATGGCTCCCGGCGCCGTATTGGTTCGCCCGGACGGATATGTGGCCTGGGTCGGCGACATCACGCAGTTGGGGCTTTCTGGTGCGCTGACCACCTGGTTCGGACCGCCGGCCGCGGCGTAGCCGCGCAGGTTTTCACGCGGCCTTCCTCCTGCCCAAGCTGTCGTATATGAGACGAAAGCGACCCGAACGAGCCGAATCCCTACGGGGCGAATTGGCGGTTCAGACGGGACGGTAGTTCGTTCATCCAATGTTACGTTCTGCTGACACATGATTGACGAGAATCGCGGACAGGCATTTCAACCGAGGCAGGGCATGGCAATTCGATTGACGACGGCAGGGTCCACCGGTGCGACGCGACGTTGGGCCGCTCCCGCCCTTGCGGCACTGGCAGCGATGACCGCACTGGCGGCGCCGGCCACCGGCGCCACGGCGAGACCGGCGCGGCCCGCGGCGCCCGTCGAGACGACGGCGCCGCGCGATGCCGGCGAGCCGATCATGGCGATCGTGTCGATCAAGTCCCAGCGCATCACCTTCTACGACGCCGACGGCTGGATCCTGCGCGCGCCGGTCTCGACCGGTACCACGGGCCGCGAGACGCCGGCCGGCATCTTCGCCGTCATCGAGAAGGAAAAGGAACACCGCTCGACCCTCTATGACGATGCCGAGATGCCCAACATGCAGCGCATCACCTGGAATGGCATCGCGATGCATGGCGGGCCGCTGCCCGGCTATGCGGCCTCGCATGGCTGCGTCCGGATGCCGTTTGGCTTTGCTGAAAAACTGTTCGAAAAGACCCGGATCGGGATGCGCGTGATCATCTCGCCTCTTGACGCCGAGCCGGTCGAATTCTCGCATCCATCGCTGTTCGTGCCGAAAGCGGAGGCGATCGCGGCAGCACCTGCCAGGGCCGAGGTCGCTCCGCGCGAAGCGGCCGAGGCTGCCAGGGCGTTTGACGAGGCGAAGAAGGCGGCCGCGACGGCAACGCGCGAGACGGCGACGATCGCCGCATCATTGCGCAAGCTGGAGGGACTGAAGAGCCGCGCCGATTCCGACCTCAAATTGGCCGACAAGACGCTGGCCGCCGCCAGGACGGACGAAGCCAGGGCGAAGGCCGAAGACCTGAAGCAGAAGGCGGCCGCCAAGGCCGCCGAGCTTGCGACGCAGCTCGACACCGCCAAAGCCGACGCGAAGTCGAAGCTCGACGCCGCGGCCGCCGCAAAGGACGCCGTCAAGCCGGCCGAGAAGCAGAAGGCTGAGACCGCCAAGGCGTCAACCGAAGCAAAACTCGCGCTCGAGCCGGCCTCGATCTACATCAGCCGTGCGACGCAGAAGCTTTACGTGCGGCGCAATACGCACAAGCCGGCGCCGGACGGCGGCGGCGAGGTGTTCGATACCAGCATCGAACTCCCGGTCACGATCCGCAATCCCGACCGGCCGATCGGCACGCATGTGTTCACGGCGGTGGCGCGCAACGACCAGGGTCTGCGCTGGACCGCGGTCACGATCGACGGCGCCGACGACGCGAAGGACGCGCTCGACCGCATCACCATCCCGCAGGAAGTGCTCGATCGCATCGCGCCGACGGCGTTGCCGCGATCCTCGATCGTGATCTCGGACGAACCGCTGAGCAAGGAGACCAACTACCGCACCGAGTTCGTAGCAGTGCTGAGCAACCAGCCGCAGGGCGGCTTCATCACGCGCAAGCCGACGGTCGATGTTTACGCGACGAACGGCAATGACGGCTTCGGCTCGTTCTTCGAGTCGAACTGGAATCCGCAAGCTGGCTATCGCCAGACCGGCAACCCCCAAGCTGGCTATCCGCAAGTGGGTAATCCCCAGGGCGGTAATCCTCAGGGCGGCAACCCACGCCGGCGCAGCGGTGGCCAGATCCAGGGCGGCCAGTATTATCAGGGCGGTCAATACTATCAGCAGGTGCAACCGCAGCCGCGCTGGTGGTAGGACACGGCCCGCTGCGCAGACCGCCGCGGCGCTCCGCTTCTGCACGAAATATCCTGAAATTACCGGCAGGAATTGAGAAGTGCGCCGCCACGAAATGGCGTGCGGCAGTTCACATCAGGCCTGTTCCCCTGGGAACAGCGCGCGGCGGCAAACGCGGGCATTGTCCTGATCACCGATGAAGCGGAGCGATGATCGCCCCGGTCGGAAACAAGGAGCAGATCGATGACCCGCGAAACCGAAATTCTCAACGACACCGACCTTGCTGACGTCGCAGGTGGCGTCACTTCCCTGATCGGCACCGCCGGCACTATTGCGAAGCCGCACATTCCCCGCGACAGCGAATTGCTGACGCCGCAGCAGATCGAAAAGCTGCTGTCGTTCGGCGGCGGCTTCAATCCGCCGGCCCCGAAATTCTGAGCGTCGCGACCGGAACGAATGGCATGAAATCTCGCCTCCCTTGGCCCAAGGGAGGCGAGATAAGGGAGGCGAGATTTTTTTGTGTCGGGACCTACGGCCCGCTGCGAATGCCGTCACGCTCCGCTTCCGCGATCAGCCTTGCGGCATCGTCGGCCAGCAGGAAGCGTCGGGCGACGAGGTCGTTGGCGGCTTTCTTGAAGGCTGCGACATAAGCCTCCTTGGTCGGATACCGTTCCTCGATCGATGGCCGCACATCGCCGATCGCAAGGCGCTCCTGTTTGGTTGGGGCGAACGGAATGAAGCTGCCGCTCAATGTGCAGAATCCGTCTTCGAAGTAGTTCTTGTTGAACAGGTTCCAGCCGGTCTAGGTCCCGATCGGGACCGCAACGAAGACGTTGCGGATACCGCCGAGATCATTGCCGTCATCGTCCACCTGGGCGACGAGATTGCCATAGCGGCCTGTCGACAGTTTTGGCGGATCGCCGGAGATGATTCCTGTTGCGTCGGCGGCGTTGTACGCGCTGCCGTAATCCTGCACGTGCAACGGATCATTGTCGGCCGTGAACTTGACGGCAGGGCGTGCCACGCCGCCATAGCCGTTGGCTGGAATGCGCGGAAAATGCACCTGGTCCGGTGCAACCAGATTGCCGGCGGCAATCGTCGGCCGGCTGCTCGGCGGCGGTTCGGTGCCATCCTTCACCCAGGCGGCCAGATGCATGAGCAGCGCGCGCATGGTCCAGTTATGCGGATTTGGATTTGGCTGTTGCTGGCAGGCCAGGAACGGCTCCTTCACCGGCAGCGGCAGCAGCGCCTGCGAGTGCTGGGTCGATGCCATGATGTAGCTTCGGACATTGGCCGGTTCGTCGAGATCCCGCACACCCAACGGATCGGTAAAGCCGAGCGACTGTCGCAACTCCCAGCTCCAGCGCGGTTGCGGCATGGACAATCTTCGGACACGTCGAATTTGTCAGGCAGCGGTCGAGGATGCCTTGCGTGCGTCCCGTCAGGGGATCGGTCACGCTCGGATAGGCGAACGGAAACTCGGCGCCCGGAAACAGATGATCGACCGCATTGGTGGTGGCGCGGCCGGGCTGCCCGAACCGGATGTTGAGCGGCATCAGGCCGCCGCCGATATGGGGCAGCGCACCCTCGAAAACAATCTTGCCCGCTTCGTCGCGGTTGAAGCCGAGATGGATCAGGGTCCGGATGAACCGTCCGCTCTGGGAAGATCCCATCACGATCGCTTTTGCGCCGGCCACATAGGCGGGATTGTCGATGCCGCCGTCATCCCTGGCCTGCGTCTTCAGGAATGCGCCGAGGTCGCGCGCGGCGGCAAAGCCTAAGCCAAGCACCAGCGGGTCCTTGGCGCGGTAAATCAATTCGTAGAGGTAGCCCGGCTTGAAACCGGCCTGATAGCAAAGCTGCGTTTCGCTCGCCGCGATCGGCTTGCCCGGCTCGCACGATGCGAACGACCACTCCGTGTTCGGAATGACGATACGCGGTTCGTTCTCGCGCACCCGGAACGTGAGCGTCGGCAGGAATCCGTCAGCGAGCGGTGTTTTGTTGTCCATGCTCACCGTCGGGTACGGCTTGCTGCCCGGCGTAAACCAGCCGCTTTGCAGCGCAATGGTCTTCGTCGGTGCGGGCACGATCAATTCGTTGCGCACCACGCCGGTGATCGGCGAGCCATTGGAATTCTTGGCAACCGGGACCTGCATCGTCATGCGGTTGTTGCCGCTGGTGACGTCCGGCTGCCAGCCGAACCAGACGAGGGTGTAGCCCTGCTGCTGCATGAAGCCGTCGCCGGCCTCGGTCAGCGCATTGATGTTGCCGGTATTCGCCGCACCGCCGGGAATATCGGTGTTGATGAGTGAAAGGCCGCTCTTGTTGCCGCGATTGATGATGTTGAAGAACAGCACGCCGTTCGATTTGCTGCGATCGGCGGGCCGCAGGATGTCGATGTCGGTGGAATACTCGACCATGCCTTTGGCATTTTTCGGCGCCAGTGCGATGTCCTGGATCATGGCATTCGCGGCCTGCGCAGGATCGACCTCGCCGTAAGCCTTGCCGATCACCCGCTCGTAAACTCCGACTTCGCCGAAGTTGCGGCCGCCAAAGGCCGGCTTGGTCTCGGTGATCTCCAGGCGCACGATCCGTGCCTGCGAAACTGTAGGCGCCAACACGGCCAGCGCGATGGTCGCCGACACGATCGGAACGATGGTGCTTTTCAGAACCGTCATGGTTGCCTCCCCCAGGCGTCGTCGCCGCGTATTGGTTCGCGGACATTGTGACTGCCAGGTTGGCTACAATAATCCCCTGCCACGAAGATGCTGGCCCTCTAAGGGAAGCTGGCCGCATAGGCGCGCATGGCAGATCACCCCGTCGATGCTAGGCGGGGCTCGGCGAAGCTGGTAACAATTTCGCTCCCGCTTTCGACCCCTAAAGGACCGCAATATGGACAACCGCAGCGACATCTGGCTTGGCGTTGACGCGATCAAGCCGCGTTTCGTCGATTTGAGCGACCGGGTCTGGGCGATGCCGGAGGTGTGCTACACCGAGGCGCGCTCGTCGGCCGAACATCTCGCCGAACTGCGCCATCAGGGATTTCGCATCACCGAGAATGTCGCCGGCATTCCCACCGCCGTGATCGGCGAATGGGGCGAGGGCGGTCCGGTGATCGCCTTTATGGGTGAATATGATGCGCTGCCGGGCTTGAGCCAGGAAGCGGGTGTGGCCGAGCATCGCCCGATCGAGGCGGGCGGCCACGGCCATGGCTGCGGCCACAATCTGCTGGGCTCGGCCGCATTGCTCGCCGCCACCGCCGTCAAGGATTGGCTTGCTGCCAGCAAGGTTCCGGGGCGGGTGCGCTATTATGGCTGCCCGGCCGAAGAGGGCGGTGCCGCAAAGGCCTTTATGGTGCGCGCAGGCGCGTTTGCGGACGCCGACATCGCCATCACCTGGCACCCGAACAGTTTTTGGGAAGTATCAGTGACGCCGTCGCTGGCCAACACTCGCGCCGATTTCATCTTCACCGGCCGCGCCTCGCATGCCGCCGTCTCGCCGCATCTTGGCCGCAGCGCGCTCGATGCGGTGGAACTGATGAATGTTGGCGTCAACTACATGCGCGAGCACATGCCGAGCGACGCCCGCGTGCATTATGCGCTGCTCGACACCGGCGGCATCGCCCCCAACGTGGTGCAGGCCCACGCCCGCGTGCGCTATTCGATCCGCGCCCGCGATCTGCCCGGGATGAACGAACTGGTGGCGCGCGTGCACAAGATCGCGCAAGGCGCCGCCCTGATGACCGAAACCAGCGTCGAGATGAAGATCATTTCCGCCGTCTCGAATATCTTGCCGAACACCCCGCTCGAGCAAACCCTGCACCGGATCATGGAAGATCTCGGGCCGCCCAGTTTCGACGAGGCGGACCAGCAATTCGCCACGAAAATCCGCTCCACTTTGACCGAGCGGGACATCGCGTCCGTCTATCACGCGATCGGCATGGACCCGACCGAGCGCCCGCTGGCCGATTTCATCGTGCCGCTCGACGCCAAGCGCAACCCGCAGATCGGCTCGACCGATGTCGGCGACGTCAGCTGGGTGGTCCCGACCGTTCAGGTGCATTCCCCGACGGTTGCGATCGGCACGCCGTTCCACACCTGGCAGGTGGTAGCCCAGGGCAAGACCCCTGCCGCCCACAAGGCGATGGTGCAGGCTGCGAAAGCGATGGCCGGCCTCGGCGTCAAGGCGCTGAACGAACCGGAGTTGATCAAAGCCGCCAAAGCCGACCTGAAAAAGCGCACCGCCCGCACGCCCTATGTCAGCCCGCTGCCCGACAACGTCGCGCCGCCGCTGGATATGTCGGTGAATTGATCGGCAAGCAAATCTCGCATGATCGATTCCGAATACGACACGATCATCATCGGCGGCGGCTCCGCCGGCGCCACGCTGGCGGCGCGGCTCAGCGAGGATCCCGCCCATCGCGTGCTGCTGCTCGAGGCCGGGCAGGATTTTCGCAGCGCAGACACGCCGGAGCACATCCAGATTCCGAATCCGATGCGCGCGATCGGCGACGACAATTTTCGCTGGCCTAAGCTGCTGGCACGGCGAACCGAACGGCAGGCGCCGCGCCTGTTGTGGCGCGGCCGGGCCATGGGCGGCAGCTCCACGATCAACGGCCAGATCGCGATCCGCGCGGTGCCTGACGATCTCGATCGCTGGGAAGCGCAGGGCTGCGAGGGCTGGGGCTGGCAGGCGATGTTGCCGTATTTCTGCAAGCTCGAGACCGACAGGAATTTTCCGGACGCCGCCTGGCACGGCAATTCCGGCCCGATCCCGGTCTATCGCGCAGCCGTGCCGGATTGGGGCAACGTCGACCGCGCGCTGCGCCAGGCAGCGCTTGGTCTCGGCTACGGCTGGAACGACGACCACAATGCGCCCACGGGCACCGGGGTCTCGCCTTACGCCATCAACAGCGAGGCCGGGCGTCGCGTTTCCACCAATGACGGCTATCTGGAGCCCGCGCGCGGCCGCGACAACCTGCGGATCGTCGGTCACGCCCTGGTCGAAGGAATCGAGTTCGAAGGCAACCGGCTGCACGCCCGTGCGGTTCGGGTCCGCATTGACGGCAAGACCTATGCGCCGACGGCGAAGGGCGAGGTGATCCTCTGCGCCGGCGCGATCCACTCGCCGGCGATTCTGCAGCGCTCCGGCATCGGTCCCGCAGCGTTGCTGGAGTCGTTGCGCATCCCTGTCCTCGCTGATCTACCGGTCGGCGAAAACCTGCTCGATCATCCGATCATGGATGCGCTGCTGCATTTGCGCGAGCACGGCCAGGTCAATACGCTGATGCACCGCCACACCAATTGCTGCCTGCGCTACTCTTCCGGCCTCGAAGGGGCAGGCGAAAACGACATGATCATGATCGCCGGCAACCTTGCCCGCGACCCGCAGCAGACGGTCGTCGCCGCGCGCGGACGCATCGCGGTGTCGGTCTATCAGGCCTTTAGCCAGGGCCATGTCCGCATCACCACGACCGACCCCACGATCGACCCGGCGGTCGAGGAACGCATGCTGACCGATCGCAGCGATTTGGTCCGCATGCGCGACGGCGTGCGGCGCTTAAGGGAAATATGCCTGCAACCGGCGATCACCGACATCGCGCATCGCGTCGAATACGGCGCGACGGGGCGCTCGATGGATGAGGCGCTCTCAGACGCCGAACTGGATGACTGGATGTTCGCCGAATGCAGCGACGCCCAGCACGCCAGCGGCACCTGCCGCATGGGCGCCGCCGACGACCCGCGCTCGGTGGTCGATCCCGAATGCCGGGTGATCGGATGCACCGGCTTGCGCGTGATCGACGCCTCCATCATGCCGGAAGTGCCGCGCGCCAACACCCATCTGACGACGGTGGCGATCGCGGAGCGAATGGCCGACCGGTTGAAGCGGTGAGAGGTGAGCGGGATGCGTAGGGTGGGCAAAGCGCAGTGCCCACCATTCCGAGTTCGGATTGAATTGGTGGGCACGCTTCGCTTTGCCCACCCTACAAAATCCCACGCCTACGGATCCAGCTCCGTATCCCAATAAAGATAATCCAGCCAGCTATCGTGCAGATAGTTCGGCGGAAACAGTCGCCCGTTGCGATGCAGCTGGTGCACGGTCGGGGCGAACGGGTGTTGGCGCGGAAACATCCGGGCCTGCTGCGGCGTCAGATTGCCCTTGCGCAAATTGCAGGGCGAACAGGCCGCGACCACGTTTTCCCAGGTGGTCTGGCCGCCCTTGCTGCGCGGAATGATGTGATCGAAGGTGAGGTCGTCATGCGCGTGGCAATATTGGCAGACGAAGCGGTCGCGCAGGAAGACGTTGAACCGTGTGAAGGCCGGATGCGTCGTCGGCTTGACGAACGATTTCAGCGACACCACGCTCGGCAACTGGATTTCGAAGCTCGGGCTGTGCACCGCGCGGTCGTAGTGCTCGACGATGTTGACGCGATCGAGAAACACCGCCTTGATCGCGTCCTGCCACGACCAGAGAGACAGCGGGTAGTAACTCAGCGGCCGGAAATCCGCGTTCAGCACCAATACCGGCCAACCGCCTTGCGAGACGTGTGCGTTCAAGTAACGCTCCTGACTCCCATGCTGGCTGCGAAGCAGCGTGTGCCCTGCATACTACAGGCAGCGTGACGGGATTGTGAAGAGCGTTCCGGGCCTTATCCAGCACAGGGCGGGCAAGGTGAGGCTGGCCTTATCGGCCAGAAGGCGGGGTTCCGCAGCCGACAAATGCCGGCATTCGGCCTCAATCCGGCGTGAGCGGGCGCTCGGGGTTGCCGGCAAGGATTTCCACCTCAAGGCCCCGGGCCGGTCTCGGCGCCGGGCCGGGCGAGGCGCGCATCCGGTCCGCGATTACATGATCAGGGTGCCGTGATAAGGTGCGTTCATATTCGCAAACCGAGGATTTTTCCAGAGATGGGCCCCTCAGATGGTCGTACATTCACCGAGACCGAGCGGTGCCTTCCCGAGAGCAGAAGAACTCTTGAGCTGCAGCAGGAACAGCTAAAGGCTGGGAGGCGGGACGTGCAAATGTTTCCCTCAGGCACGCGCGAACTGCCATTGCCGGATCGCCTGTCGCGCTTCGAAAACGATCGCGGCGTTTTCCATTTTCACGCGGACAGGATTTCCGCTGATGAAATCGCGCGCTTAAGCGCGCAGGGCCGCGAAAACGTCTTTCTGAATCTGGGGCCATACAGCAAGCCCGAGATCATGGATCGTTACCGAAACGGCGAGCGCCTTTTCTACGTCACGGAGTACACGCCCGATCGTGTCGAGTTTCGGAGCGCGGTAGGCACGGAATCCACGGTCGGCGAGCAGCTCGATTATTTCGAGCGCTCGAAAGAACCTGATAACAATGTCGTCAAGGTCGAACTTGATTGGAACGCCGTGATGTCCCTTATGCTGGACCGGATGAAGGGCTGACTGAGGGCGGATATTCAAGGGTGGGCAAAGCGAAAGCGTGCCCACCATCAAGAGCGAGGTTGTCATGGTGGGCACGGCGCCTTGTCCGCCGAAGCTCAACGAGCGAAGGCGGAAAGTGCGCCTTTGCCCACCCTACAATTCTCTCACAGTTTTTCCAGCTTTTGCAGACAGCGCGCCCGGCCGACTTCCGGCGGCATCGGCGTGTCCGGATAACTCGTTTTCCAGTCGGTGACGCCGACTTCGCCGAGATAGATGTCGCCTTTGGAATCGAGCGCGATGCCGTGGGGCGCGAGGAATTTTCCGGCCTCGAGGCCCGGGCCGTTCTCGCCGCCGAGCCGTGCGATGCGCTTGCCCTTGGCATCGACGATGGACAGCCGCGGCCCGAGATTCGGCACCTTGCGGTTGACCGGCATGGCGGGGCCGAGCTCGCCGATAATGAAGGTCGGGTTGCTTGCCGCCGCAGCAGCACAGCGCGCAGGGCCGGTGCAGATTGTTCCACTGCGTCTCGTATTTGCCGTTGCCGTCGAACACCTGCACGCGGTGGTTCTCGCGGTCGGCGACATAGACCCAGCCGTCGGCATCGGTGGCGATGTTGTGGACGATGTTGAACTGGCCGGGATCGGTGCCGGGCTCGCCCCAGGTCTTCATCAGCTTGCCGTCGGGCGTGTATTTGTGGACGCAGGCATTGCCGTAGCCGTCCGAGACATAGATCTCGCCCTTCGGCGACAGCGCGGTGTGGGTGCAGCGGTGAAACGGCTCGCCGCTCATATACGGCGCCGGCTTGTTCGGGATGCCGATCGTCAGCAGCACCTTGCCGTCGGTCGAGCACTTGCGCACGGTGTGGTCGCCGTCATCGGTGCAATAGAGATTGTCGTCGGCGTCGATGTGCAGGCCGTGCGCGCGGTTGAACAGGCCTTCGCCCCAGCTGGTGATGAAATTGCCGTCGCGATCCAGCACCACCATCGGATGGGCGCCGCGGTTGAAGACATAGATGCGGTCCTTGCTGTCGACCGCGACGGAGGCGACGTCGGTCAGGTTCCAGCCGTCGGGCAGCTTCGCCCAGTTCTCCACCACGCGGTAGCGATGCTCGCCCGAGCCGAGAATGGAAGGCATGTTTGGTTCTCCTGTTCGGTCGTCATTCCGGGATGGTCCGAAGGACCAGCCCCGGAATCTCACGAGATTCCGGGTTCGTGCTGTGCACGCCCCGGAATGACGACGTTGATTTGATGGGTTCACGTGGATGCCACAGCAGGCATTCGCCCCGCGCGGCAACAGCCCTTCCTCGATCGCCTTGATCTGCAGCGCCAGATGTTTCGAGCCGATGCGGCATTGCGCGAGGCCGCCGGCGATGAACCACAGGCCGGGCTGGCCGGTGCGCGCATACATGTTGCGCAGCTCCTGGCCGTCGCCAAAGCCCCAGATCGTGCCGACGCGCTTCGACGACGGCGTCGCCGAACAACAGCCGCACCAGTTCTTCCTGCCGCTTGTAGCCGGTCGCCAGCACGACGAGGTCGGCGGCGATGGTCTCGCCGTCCTTCATCCTGGCGCCCTCGGCAACAAAGCTGTCGAGGTCGGCGAATTGCTTCAGCTTGATCTCGCCCTTCACGATCAGATCGGAGCAGCCGACGTTGAAATAATAGCCGCCGCCGCGGGTGAGATATTTGAACTGCCAGCCGGTATCGTCCTCGCCGAAATCGAGCTTGAAGCCGACGCGTTCCAGCCCGTCCAGCAGGTCCTTGTCGAGCGCCTTCGATTTCGCGCAGGTCAGCGCGTGGCTTTTGCGCGCCACCTTCAGCGGCATCGAGGTCGCGATCAGATCGTTGTCGTCAAGCGTGCCTTCGTTGTAGGGCGTGTAGACCAGCTGCGCCGACGGCTCGATGCTGACGACCAGCGTCGAGGAGCGCTGCACCAGCGTCACCTCGGCGCCGCTCGAATGCAGATCCTGCGCGATGTCGTGGCCGCTGTTGCCGGTGCCGATCACGATCGCGCGCTTGCCCTTCCAGTTCTCGCCGTCGTCATACTGGCTGGAATGCATCACCGTGCCGGAAAACTTCTTCAGGCCGGCAATCTCAGGCACGCTCGGAATGCCGCTGACGCCGGTCGCCAGCACGACATGGCGCGGATGCATGGTGCGCTTGCTGCCGTCGGCGCGGCGCAGCGTCACGGTCCAGCGTTCTTCGTTGTTCGTCGTAGCTGCCGCCTTCGAATTCGGTCTCGGTCCAGAAATTCAGCTCCATGCCGTCGACATAGGCTTCGAACCAGTTGGCGAGCTTGTCCTTGGGGATGTAGGTCGGCCAGTTCGGCGGGAACAGCATGTAGGGCAGGTGATTGACCTGCACCTGGTTGTGCAGCGTCAGCGCGTGGTAGCGCTTGCGCCAGTTGTCGCCGATGCGCTTTTCGCGGTCGACGATCAGCGTGTCGACATTCAATTGCTTCAGCCGTGCGGCGATCGAGAGGCCGGATTGCCCGCCGCCGATCACCAGCACGGTCGGATCGTGGTCGGCATAGTCGGCGGAGGCCTTGCGCAGATCGAGCCAGTTCGGCCCGCGAAAATCGCGCGAATAGGCGTTGCCGCGCGGGCGCGAGACGCCGAGCTGTTCCTCAAATCCCTTGAGTTCGCCGAGCGCGGTCAGCAGCGTCCAGGCCTTCAGGCGGTTGCCGTCGGCGGCATCGGGGATCAGGCGGATGATGCCGTTGCCGCGACCGACCCTGGTTTCGAACTTGAAGATCGCCTCGATCGCGTCGGTGCCGGCGCGCATCACCTTGCGCGGCGCCGCGCGATCGGGATCGACGGCAAAGCCGCTCGGCGCGGCCGTCGGCGCGTGCAGCTTCAACTCCTCGAGGATGGCGTCGGCGCCGTTGATGGTCTGGATGTTCCAGCTCAGCGCCAGCACATCGCGCCAATAGCTGTCGGGATGAAACAGCGTCTTCAGCGCGCCATCGTCGGACTTCGCCAGCGCGTCTTCGAACCGCGCCAGCCAGTTGTCGGCGGCGACCGCAATATCGTCCGTCTTGTCGAGCATGCGCGTTTCTCGTCACCGGCCGTCTGTGCGGCGGTTTCCCTGCTTGCCGAGCCTATACCCATTCGGGAGGCCGCAGAAAGGGCGCGAGGAGATAGCGGTTATTCGCTAGAGCGACAGGATATGCCCCTGATCCGGCGGCACGCGGCCGTTCAGCGTATCGAGATAGACCTCGCTGCACCGCCGCCGGCCCGCGGCCCTCGGTCACGGTGAGCCATTGATCCAGCTTCGGCGCGAAGCCGGACCATGCCGCGCCGAAGCGCGCGTCGACGCCGCCCGGTCCCCATTCCTTGGCGCGCTTGCGGATCTGGTCGGGCGCAAAGAACCAGCTCGGCTTGGCGCCGGGCAGTTCCGGCTCGTCGGGCGAGGTGCTGCGATGGGTGAGGCCGACGCGTCCGGAATATTTCATCTGGTCGCCGAAGTGCCGGTGCAGCTTTTCGCGCAAGT
The DNA here is from genome assembly GCA_963802535.1 of uncultured Alphaproteobacteria bacterium. Taxonomy (GTDB): domain Bacteria; phylum Pseudomonadota; class Alphaproteobacteria; order Rhizobiales; family Xanthobacteraceae; genus Bradyrhizobium. The sequence continues at coordinate 1,279,042 of CAWDJI010000011.1, forward strand.
CGCTGTTGCCGGCCATGTCGACATAGGCGACCGGCGAGTCCGCCGGCATCGACGTCACGCGATCATAGGTCACGACCTCGTCGTAGCAGCCGAGCGATTTGACGAAGGCACGTTGGAGGCCGAGGTCAGCCCGATCACCTTGATGCCGTCGCGCCGGTGCAGGAGATGCGCCAGCCCGAACGCGGTCTTGCTGGAGGCCGACGACAGCATCACGCGCCGCGCGCCGAAAAACTCGTTCTCGGCGAGGAAGTCGTCGACCAGGAACGACAGCATGAACAGCGGCCGCAGCAGCGCCTGATAGTCGCCCTGCTTGCCCGCGAACGCCGGATCGCCGCTGACGCGGGCATAGGCGTTGTAGACCGGCGCCACGCCTTGCCGGTGCGCGGCGCCGTCGCGCAGGCCGCGCTTGCTGACGTCGGCGGCTTCGATCACGAGATGCGTCGCCATCGGAAAATAGCCGAACAGGGTTTCGCCCACGGCGATGTTCGGATGCTTCGAGGCGATCACCTCGCCAAAGCCCCACACCGGAATGTTGCCGAAATCCTTCGGCGCCGGAAACAGCTGCCAGTATTTCAACTGATCGCCCAGTCACCGCGTAGGTGATGTTGTTGGCGGTGAAGGCGAAGCGCGTGACCTTGACCAGCAGCGCGTCGTCGGGCAGCGCGGCGGCGTCGGGCAGTTGCGTTTCGATCGATCTTGCATTGCTGCAGATCGTTGCGGGCAACGACGAAGTCGGTGGATTGCATGGGTTCGATCCCTGCGCTTTGCGTGCCGCGATCTTTGCGCTCATCGATGACCGTTTTGCAACAGCCAGTGTTGTTTAAAACGCTGTTCGACTCTTCGTCATTGCGAGGAGCGAAGCGACGAAGCAATCCATCTATCCGATGCCGCGATATGGATTGCTTCGCTTCGCTCGCAATGACGCGGAGACCGGTTACGCGATCGCGCGCAGTCCCCTCGGCATGCAGGTCGCGCAGCTTGCGCTTGAAGATCTTGCCGCTGGCCTCGCGCGGCAGCGCGTCGAGGAACTGGATGTCCTTCGGCACCTTGAAATTGGCAAGCCGTGCGCGCAGGAAATCCTGCACCGCGGCGGGCGACAGCGCCGCCGTTCGGCTCCGGCTCGATGCAGGCGAACAGCCGTTCGCCGAATTCGTCGTCGGGAATGCCGAACACCGCGCAGTCGCGCACGCCGTCCATGCCGATCAGCGCGTTCTCGATTTCCGCCGGATAGATGTTGACGCCGCCCGAGATCACCATGTCGCGCTTGCGGTCGCACAGGAACAGATAGCCGTCGGCGTCGAGATAGCCGACGTCGCCGACGCTGACCAGACCGTCGCGGCCGGCTTCGGCGCGCGCCTCGGCCTTGCCGTGGTAGTCGAAATCCGACATCGCGATCTGCCGCATGAAGATTTCGCCGGGTTCGTTGACGTCGCACAGTTCGCCGTCGGGGCGGAAGATCTTGACGATGCCGCCTTCGATGGCGCGGCCGACGGTGCCGGGTTTCGCCAGCGCTTCCTGCGGCCGAGTGCCACACCGGAATGCCGGTTTCGGTCGAGCCGAAATATTCGTGAACGACCGGTCCCCACCAGTCGATCATCGCGCGCTTGACCTGCGGCGGGCAGGGCGCGGCGCCATGGACGACGAAGCGCAGCGACGACAGATCGTAGCGGCGCTTCACCTCGTCCGGCAGCCGCAGCAGCCGCACGAACATGGTCGGCACCATGTGCATGTGGGTGACGCGGTGGCGCGCGATCAGTTGCAGCATGTCCTCGGGATCGAAGCGCGGTTCGAGCACGATCTTGCAGCCGCTGCGGAACGCCAGCATGCCGTAGGAATTCGGCGCCGAATGGTACATCGGCCCGTTCATCAGGATGACCTGGTCATCGTTCGGCTTGATGCCATAGGCGATGGCGCCGACCCGCGCTCGGACGCCGCCTGCTGTTCGGGCTGCATCGGCTTGCGGCGCACGCCCTTCGGCAGGCCGGTGGTGCCTGACGTGTAGAACATCGGCGCGCTGCCGATCGGCGGCTCCTGCGACGGCGCATGGCTGTCGCGCCAGATGTCCCAGTCGGTCATGCCGTCGGGGACGCTGCGTCAGCGCGGCGGCGACGTCGAACGCCGCGGCGATTTCCGGCGGCGTCGTCACCACCAGCAGCCTGATATGGCCGGGCAGGCCGTCGCCTGATCTGCGGCAGCAGATCGGCGTGGCAGACCAGAATTTCGGCGCCGCTGTCGGCCAGGATGTAGGCGACCTCCTCGGCCTTCAGATGCCAGTTGATCGGCACCACCGGGCTGCCGAGCGCTGCGGCGGCGCCGGAGACCTCGAAGAACGCAAAGTCGTTGCGCAGCATCATGGCGACCGGCGTGCCGCCGCGCAGGCCGAGCGCTGCGAAATCCCGTCGCCGCGCGCGCGATGCGGGCGTGGATCTCGGGATAGCTGATGCGTGCGTTCGCCGCTGATGATCATGTCCGTTCCGATCGTCTCTCCTAGCGGTCGTCCAGAATTTCGCCGAAGCCGACCCAGCTCTTGCCGTTGAAACGGCGCAGCCGCAATTGCTGGAACGGCAGATAGTCGTCGGCACCGGTCGATACCGTGATGCCCGGCAGCAGCAGCGGCAGCGGCACCTCGCGCAGCGAGGCCGCCTGGCGCATGATGTTGTCGCGGCTGAAATCGTCCTTGCAGGCCGTCAGCACCTTCATCAGCAGGGTGGCATAGTGATAGCCGGCGGCGTAGTTCGAATTGTTCAGGTCGGCATTGGGCAGATACTGCTTCATGAAGGCGAAGATATTCCTTCACGCCGGCATCGTCGGCCCATTGCGCGTCGATCGTGTCCTTCTGGTTGCTGGACGAGATCAGGCCGACCGCGTTTTCCAGTCCCGCGGGCTCCAGGAACGAGATCGACGACGCCGAGGTCGGCACGAAGAACAGATCGGGCTTCCAGTTCAGCTCGGCGACGCCCTTGATCATCTGCGAGGTGAATTTGCCGAGCACGACGCCGAACAGCACGTTGGCGCCGGAGGCCTTCAGCGTCGCGAGCTGCGAGCTGATGGTCGGCGCGCTGGTCTCGTAGCTCGCCTCGGCGACGATCATGGTCGCGGCCTTGCTCGCCCAGCGCGCGCTTGAAGCCGGCGACATAGTCGCGGCCGAAATCGTCGTTCTGCGACAGGATCGCGATCTTGGCGTCGGGCTTGGTCTGCAGGATGTACTTGGCGTAGACCACGCCCTCGGACTCGTAGGCCGCCATGCCCGGCATGGTCCACGGGAAATTCTTCGGGTCGGCCCATTTGGTGGCGCCGCTCAGCACGAACAGCTGCGGCACCTTCTTGCCGTTGAGGTAGCGATGCACGGCGTTGTTGGTGGCGGTGCCGAGCGAGCCGAACATCATCAGCACCTCGTCCTGCTCGACCAGCTTGCGGGTCTGCTCGACCGTCTTGGGCGGCGAGTAGGCGTCATCGAGCGTGATGAACTTGATCTTGCGGCCGTTGATGCCGCCCTCGGCGTTGACCTTCTCGAAATAGGCTTCCTGCGCCCGCCCGATGATGCCGAAGCCGGACACCGGGCCGCTATAGGGCAGGGTCTGGCCGATGCGGATTTCGCTTTGCGCTCGTCGGCGGCGGCGGCGCGTTACGACCGCGCCAAATGCGAGCACGATGGCCAAGGCATGTCGCGATACTCTCATTGTCCCACTCCCGCTGCTTGATTGTTGTTGAAACCGGGCGCGCTTCAAGCGCGCGCCCGCTTGAGAAACTCGACGCCGGCGTCGGTCGAATTCGGCCTTCAGGCGCTCCACCAGTTCGGCGACCGGCGGCGCGTCCGCGATCTGGCCGATGCCCTGGCCCGAGCCCCAGATGTCGCGCCACGCCTTGGACTTCATGTTGCCGCCGGAGCCGAAATTCATCTTCGTCTTGTCGGCGACCGGCAGATTGTCGGGATCGAGACCGGCGGCCACGATCGACGGGCCGAGATAGTTGCCGTGCACGCCGGTGAACAGGTTCGAATAGACGATGTCGTGCGCGGCGTGCTCGGTCAGCGCCTTCTTGTAGGCGAGGTCGGCATTGGCCTCTTCGGTGGCGATGAAGCGCGTGCCCATGTAGGCGAGGTCGGCGCCGAGCGCGAGCGCGGACGCAATGCTCCAGCCGTCGGAGATCGCGCCCGACAGCAGGATGGTGCCCTTGAACCATTGCTTCACCTCGCGCACCAGCGCGAACGGCGACAGCGTGCCGGCGTGCCCGCCGGCGCCGGCGCAAACCAGAATCAGGCCGTCGACGCCCTGTTCGGCGGCCTTGCGCGCGTGCTTGACGTTGATGACGTCGTGGAACACGACGCCGCCATAGGAATGCGCGGCTTCGACGATTTCCTGCGGCGGGCGCAGCGAGGTGATGATGATCGGCACCTGGTGCTTGACGCAGGTTTCCATGTCCTTCATCAGCCGGTCGTTGGAGGCGTGGCAGATCTGGTTGACCGCGTAGGGCGCGACCTTCTTCGTCGGGGTGCAGCGCCTTGTATTCGCCGAGTTCGTTCTCGATCCGCGTCAGCCATTCGTCGAGCTTCTCGACCGGGCGCGCGTTCAGCGCCGGAAACGATCCGACGATGCCGGCCTTGCATTGGGCGATGACCAGTTCGGGCCCGGACACGATGAACAGCGGCGAGCCGACCACCGGCAGTTCGAGCGTATCGGCAAGCGACGCGGGCAACGGCATTCAATCCTCCCTTGGGGTTTCGAGGCCGGCGAGCGAGTTCCGGCTCCAGCCGGCTTCCCTATGCGATCCATTATAGGGCTGGACGGGCGGTCGCTGCATGTTCAATATTGAACAGGTAGATATTCAATAATGAACACAGAGGCCTGAGCGCCGATGGACTGGGACCTCTGCAAGACCTTCGTCGCGGTGGCCGAGACCCGCAGCTTCGCCGCGGCGGCGCGTCAGTTGCGCTCCAGCCATCCGACGGTCGGCCGCAAGATCGCCGATACTGGAAGGCCAGCTCGGCATTCCCTTGTTTGCGCGCTCCAACGAAGGCCTGTCGCTGACCTCGCAGGGGCGCAAATTCCGCGAACATGTCGATGCGATGGCAGCTGGCGGCGTTGCGCGCCGAAGCCGCGGTCTCGGCGACCGGCGCGCAGGCCCGCGGCGTGGTCAAGCTGTCGATCGGGGCGACGTTCGCCTCGCACTGGCTGATGCCGCGGCTTGGGCCGTTCCTGCGCGCGCACGATCATATCCAGCTCGAGATCATCACCCATCCGTTTCCGGCCAGCGTGCGCCGCCGCGAGGCCGACGTCGTGCTGCGCCCGGTCGACAGCGGCGAGGAGAATCTGATCGGCCGCAAGATCGGCCGGCTCGGCACCGGCTTCTACGCCTCGCGCGACTACGCGGCGCGGCGGCGGCTGCCGGAACGGCGCGACGAATGGAAGGGGCACAGCGTCATCGGCTTTGCCGACCGGATGTCGAACGAGCGTCTGGCGCGCTGGAGCGATGTCATCACCCGGCAGGGATCGGTCGTGCTGCGCTGCTCGTCGCAGGGCGACATGCTGGCCGCGGCGAGGGCCGGCCTCGGGATCTCGGCGCTGTCCTGCTTTGTCGCCGCCGGCGATCCCGATCTGGTGCGGGTCGCGCCGCAAAAACTGGTCAGCGTCGCCGATCTCTGGCTGCTGGCGCATCCGGACCTCGTCGATCTCCCCGCGGTGCGCGCGGTGATCGACTTCGTCACGGCATGCGCACGCGAGGACCGGGTGCGGCTGCGCGGGTAAGTCCGAGTCCGCGGACGCGGTGCACGTTCTTAGTGCTGAGGGCTGGGTTCGCGGTTTTATTTGGCAATCACGCCCTCGCGCTTCTTCAGCACGCGATAATAGCTCCACCACAGATGCGCCGCCGCACCGCGCAGGGGACGCCACGGCTCCGCCAGCGGCGCCATCTGCTTGGCGGTCGGGCGCGCCTTCAGGCCAAGCCCGACCTTGATCGCCTCCTGAATGGCGATGTCGCCGGCCGGCCAGGCGTCGCCATGGCCGAGGCAGAACAGCAGATAGACGTCGGCGGTCCACGGGCCGATGCCGTGCAGCGCGGTCAGCGTGTGGTGCGCGGCGTCGGCGTCCTCGTCCGCCAGCACGTCGAGGTTCAACCGCTCGGCGGCGAGTTCGCGCGCGATGTTCTTCAGCGTCTTGATCTTGGCGGCTGACAGACCGAGCCGTCCGAGCCGGTCGGCGCGCGCCTTGCGGATCGGTTCGGGATCGAACGGATCGAACGCGGCCGTCAGCCGCCCCCAGATCGCGCCGGCGCTCGCGGTGGAGAGCTGCTGGCCGCAGACGATGTGGGCCAGCCCGGCAAAGCCCGGCTCGCGCTGCCGCAGCGCCGGCATGCCGGTGAGCTCGAGGATCGGCTTCAGCCGCTGGTCCTGCTTGACCAGCGCGGCAATGGCGTCTTCGAGGTCGGACTGGGAGTTGAGGTGAATGGTCATTGCGACTTTCTTCGTCATGGCCGGGCTTGTCCCGGCCATCCACGTCTTCGTACGGTATACACGTCGAGCATGGCATCGTTGAACCGACGGGACAGAAAGTACATGGCGATCCGCACATCGTGCGATGGTCGGCAAGGCACGTGGATGGCCGGGACAAGCCCGGCCATGACGGAGCCTGACAATGCCGCCACCCGTTTTCCGATTTGCGCCGAGCCCGAACGGCTACCTCCATCTCGGCCACGCTTATTCGGCGCTGCTGAATTTCGATCTGGCGCGCGCAGGCCGGTGGACGGTTGCTGCTGCGCATCGAGGATATCGACGCGACGCGCTGCCGGCCGGAATTCGAGGCCGCGATCTACGAAGACCTCGCCTGGCTCGGCATCTCCTGGGAAACGCCGGTGCGGCGGCAGTCGGAGCATTTTTCGGCCTTATCGCGCCGCGGTCGAGAAACTGTCGGCGCTGGGCCTGATCTATCCCGCCTTCGAAAGCCGCGCGGAGATCGCCCGTCTGGTGGCCGAGCGCGAAGCCGACGCGCCCTGGCCGCGCGATCCCGACGGCGCGCCGCTCTATCCGGGCGCGGCGAAATCGCTGTCGGCGGACGAGCGCGCCGGCAGTTGATCGCAGCAGGGCGCTGCCTTACGCGCTGCGGCTCGACATGGCGGCGGCCGTCGCGCAGGCGCCGGCGAACTGAGTCTGGATCGAGCACGGCGAGGGCCCCGACGGCGAGACCGGGATCGTCGCCGCGCGGCCCGAGGCCTGGGGCGACGTCATCCTGGCGCGCAAGGAGACGCCGACCAGCTATCATTTGTCGGTCGTGATCGACGACGCGCTGCAGGGCGTCACCGATGTGGTGCGCGGCGCAGGACCTGTTCTGGTCGACCAGCGTGCACCGCCTGCTGCAATCCCTGCTCGGTATTCCGCAACCGGCCTACCGCCATCACCGGCTGATCCTCGATGACGCCGGGCAGAAGCTGTCGAAATCGACCAAGGCGACCGGCTTGCGCGAATTGCGCGGCAGCGGCGCCACGCCGGCCGACATCCGCGAGCTGGTGGGCTTCCGTAGTTCTCTGGGGGTTGATCCAAAGGCCATCGTGACTCCGGCGCCGTGGCATGCCATGCTGAGCCAAGGCAGGGTGCACGGGGATCATGGCGGCAAAACCGCGCGTACGGCGTACAACACGGCTGGCCAAAAAGCAGCCGAAGAAGAAGCGCGGCTCCGGTGCCGCGGCGAAGCCGCGCGGCAGCGAAGAAAGCCGCGAGCGCTGGCGCCGGGCATGGTCGAGGCCGCGCTCGCCGCCTTCGCCCATGAGGTCCGCACGCCGCTGACCGGCATTCTCGCGATCAGCAATCTGCTCGCGACCTCCGATCTCGACGAGCGCGAGCGGCGCTGGGTCGACACCATCAAGGCCGGTGCCGAGCATCTGGCGAGCCTTGCGACCCTGTTCGTCGATGCCGCGCGCAGCAAGGGTCCCGGCTCAAGGTGCGCGCAGGATTTGTTCGATCTGCGCACGCTCGCGCGCAACGCCGGCGATTCGCTGGCCGGGCGCGCCGCGGCCAAGGGCCTGCAGTCGGCGGTCGAGATTTCCGAAAAACTGCCGGCCTTCGTGGTCGGCGATCCCGTCCGCCTGCGCGCGGCGCTGGAGAACCTGATCGACAATGCCGTGAAATTCACCGAGCAGGGCAGCGTCACGCTCGACGGTCATCGCCGCTGCGCAGCGCGCAAGGGCAAGGTCGGCGTCGCCTTCGCGGTGTCCGACAGCGGCATCGGCCTCACGCTTGGCCGAGGTCAAGCGGCTGTTCCGCCCGTTCTCGCAGGCCAATGTCTCGATCGCCTCGCGCTTCGGCGGCGCCGGCCTTGGGCTGTCGTCGGTCAAGCAACTCGCGCGCGCCATGGGCGGCGACATCATCGTCACCCCACGCCGCGGCGGCGGCACCACCTTTACGCTCGATGTCGTGCTGTCGCAGGCCAAGGCGCCGGTATCGGCAGACGTCAGGGGCCGACGGCGAGCGTCGGATGGGCGCGACGCGGCCGCTGCGCTTGCTCAGCGTCGAGGACAATCCGTTCGGCCGCGTCGTGCTCAACGCCATCCTGACCGAACTCGGTCACCAGACCGAGTTCATCGGCCGCGGCGAGGCCGCGCCGGACGCGGATCGCGCAGGGCGGCTTCGATGCGGTGCTGATGGACATGGTGCTGCCGGGCATCAACGGCATCGAGGCGATCAGGCGCATTCGCGCGCTCGATGCCGCCGCTCGGCCGGATCGCGATCATCGGCGTGTCCGGCCGCGGCGACGACGAGGCGGCCTCGCGCGCGGCCGGCGCCGACGCCTTCCTGGTCAAGCCTGTGTCTCCGCGTGCTCTAGCGACTGCGCTGCTTGAAGCGACACGCCGTGCGGCAGCCGCGACTTGATGATCGCGGCGTTGAGTTCGCCGCCATAGACGAAGATCGCGGCGATGAAATACAGAAACACCAGCGCGATGATCACCGAGGCGAGCCCCGCATACATCGTCACGTAATTGTTGGCGAAGCGCGTCAGATACTGGCCGAACACGATGCCCGACATCAGCGACGCCACCATGGTGAAGATGATGCCGGGCAGGATCTGCAGAAAGCCGCGCCGTCCCGCCGGCAGCCAGGCGTGCAGGATGAACAGCGCGACGATCAGCGCGCCGATGGTGATGCCGTAGCGGGTGATGTTGAGGAAGCGCTCGTTGGTCTCGACGAAGAACGGAATGTGGCGCCGCGCCGCCTCCAGCATCAGCGGACCGAGCACGATCAGGAACGCCATCGCCAGCGAGGTGAAGGCGGCGACCAGCGTGTAGCCGATCGATTCCAGCCGCAGCCAGTACCAGCGCCGCGGCTCGATCACCGAATAGGCGCGGTTGAGCGCGACCCGCAGCGCCTCGACGCCGTTGGAGGCGAAATACACCGCCAGCACCGCGCCGATGGTCAGGATGTCGCCGCGGGTCGTGGTCAGCACGTCGTGGATTTCGCCCGACAGCGAATCGGCGACCTGCTGCGGCCAGACCTGCAGCATCAGCCCGACGGCCTGGTCGGCGAGCTCCTTGGAGCCGAAGAAGCCGGCCAGCGAGGTCAGCACGATCAGGAACGGAAACAGCGCCATCAGCGTCGACAGCGCGATATGGCTGGCGATCGCCCAGCCGTCGTCGGCGAGGAACGTGTAAAACGCATCCATCACGACGTGATAGACGTAGCGATCTGCCTCACATGCCACCCTGTTCTGGCGATTGACGGTTCGAGCCTCTAGCTTCTGATATTATTGAGCTAAAAGCCAGATCGTTGAGGTGTTTGTGAACGTGTGGCGGTCCGCTCAGGGCGGTGTTATGTAGCGCCAATGGCATCCTTTCTCAGTTCGATTATCCTGCCCATCGCGGTCGCGGCCGTGGCGATTGTGCTGCTGCTCGGTCTCATCAACATGATGCGGGGCGGCTCGCCGAACCGTTCGCAGAACCTGATGCGGCTGCGGGTGCTGCTGCAGTTCGTCGCGATCGTCATCACCATGATCGTCGTCTGGGCGACGAGCAAATAGGGAACCGGACGCGCCGTAATCTACTCTCCCACCCAACTCGGGTTTACCCGAGTTGGGCATTAAAATCTGTCGAAGTCGGATATATCCGACTTCGATGGGAGAGGTGAAGAAAGACTGGAGCTGGAAATGGTCGTGCTCAATCGCATCTATACGCGGACCGGCGACGACGGCACCACGGCGCTCGGCAGCGGCGAGCGCCGTCCGAAATACGATCTGCGCGTCGCAGCCTATGGCACCGTGGACGAGACCAACGCCGCGATCGGCGTGGTGCGGCTGCATCTGGCAGGTACATAGCGGCCTCGATGCGATGCTCGGCCTGATCCAGAACGATCTGTTCGATCTCGGCGCCGATCTCGCGGTGCCCCAGCGCGAGGGCAAGGCCGAGCGGCTGCGGGTGCTGTCGAGCCAGGTCGAGCGGCTCGAGCGCGACATCGATACGCTCAACGCCGATCTCGCCGACCTGACCTCTTTCGTGCTGCCGGGCGGCACCCCCGCGGCGGCATACCTGCACCTCGCCCGCACCATATGTCGCAGGGCGGAACGGATGATGGTGGAACTCGCCGCCAGGCCCGACGAGCCGGTCAGCGAGCCTGCCATACAATATATGAACCGCCTGTCGGATTTCCTGTTCGTCGCCAGCCGCGCGGCGAACGATAATGGCGCCGGGGACGTGTTGTGGGTGCCCGGCCAGAACCGCTAAACCATAGCGTTTTCCAGCGAAGTGGACCCGGTTCGCGTGCAGAAAACGCGTCAAAAAAGGAATCCAGAGCCCCGTTTCGCAAGCGAAACGGAACAGGCTCTGGCCGTTCCGAAAGGGCGTTTTTTGGCTTTCGCGCGTTGACCGCCGATAGCGGGACCTTTAGGTTCCGCGCCCAAGCCGATTAGTCCCAGAATTCAAGCGAAAGAGGATCGATGAAGGTTCTTGTGCCGGTAAAACGGGTGGTCGATTACAACGTCAAGGTTCGCGTCAAGAGCGACGGAACGGGCGTGGAACTCGCCAACGTCAAGATGTCGATGAATCCGTTCGACGAAATCGCCGTCGAGGAAGCGCTGCGGCTGAGGGAAGCCGGCAAGGCGACCGAAGTGGTGGTGGTGTCGATCGGACCCGCGCAGGCTTCGGAGACCATCCGCACCGGTCTGGCCATGGGCGCCGACCGCGGCATCCTGGTCAAGGCCGAAGGCAATGTGGAGCCGCTCGCGGTCGCCAAGATCCTGAAAGCCATCGTCGACGAAGAGAAGCCCGGCCTCGTCATTCTCGGCAAGCAGGCGATCGACGACGATTCCAACCAGACCGGCCAGATGCTGGCCGCGTTGCTCGGCTGGTCGCAGGCGACCTTCGCCTCCAAGCTCGAAGTCGATGGTTCTGACTTCAAGGTGACGCGCGAAGTCGATGGCGGCCTGCAGACCGTGAAGCTGAAGGGACCGACGATCGTCACCACCGATCTTCGTCTCAACGAGCCGCGCTACGCCTCGCTGCCCAACATCATGAAGGCGAAGAAGAAGCCGATCGCCGACAAGAGCGCGGCCGATTACGGCGTCGATCTCACGCCGCATCTCGAAGTGCTCAAGACCACCGAACCGCCCGGCCGCAAGGGAGGCGTCAAGGTCAAGGACGTCGCCGAACTGATCTCGAAACTCAAGACCGAAGCCGGGGTTCTCTGATGACCACGCTGTTGATTGCCGAACACGACAATGCGTCGATCAAGGACTCCACCAACAAGGCACTGACGGCGGCTGCAGCCCTCGGCGCCGAAGTCCATGTGCTGGTCGCCGGTGAAAACGCCAAGGGCGCGGCGGATGCCGCCTCAAAGCTCGCCGGCGTCAAGAAGGTGCTGCTCGCCGATGGCGCCGCCTATGCCCACGACCTCGCCGAGCCGCTGGCCGCGCTGATCGTGGCGCTGGCGCCCGGCTACGACGCCTTTGTCGCGCCCGCGACCTCGCGCTACAAGAACGTGATGCCGCGCGTCGCTGCATTGCTCGACGTGATGCAGGTGTCCGAGATCATCAAGGTGGTTTCGCCGGACACCTTCGAGCGGCCGATCTATGCCGGCAACGCCATCCAGACCGTGAAGTCCAAGGATGCCAAGAAGGTCATCACGGTGCGGACCTCGACCTTTGCCGCCGCCGGTGACGGTGGCAGTGCCCCGGTCGAGAACGCCGCGGCCGCGGCCGATCCCGGCCTCTCCAGCTTCGTCGGCGAGGAAGTCGCCAAGAGCGACCGTCCCGAACTGACGTCGGCGAAGATCATCGTCTCCGGTGGCCGCGCCATGCAGAGCCGGGAAAATTTCGCCAAATATATCGAGCCGCTCGCCGACAAGCTCGGCGCCGGCGTCGGCGCCTCGCGCGCCGCGGTCGATGCCGGCTATGCGCCGAACGACTGGCAGGTCGGCCAGACCGGCAAGGTGGTGGCGCCGGAGCTTTATGTCGCGATCGGCATCTCCGGCGCGATCCAGCATCTCGCCGGCATGAAGGATTCCAAGGTGATCGTCGCGATCAACAAGGATGAGGACGCGCCGATCTTCCAGGTCGCCGATTACGGCCTGGTCGCGGATCTCTACCAGGCGGTTCCGGAATTGACCGAGGCGCTCGGCAAGCTCGGAAAATAAACGCAGTCAAACAGCGGCCGGACGCGTAAGCTCCGGCCGGTGTTGGTTTCTCTATAAGGGCGAACAGGCGCGACATGCGCGCCGTTCCGGTGGAAAAGCGAGATGGCGGTGACAATCAAGAAGATCGGCGTGATCGGCTCGGGCCAGATGGGCAATGGTATTGCGCATGTGGCGTCGCTTGCCGGCCTTGACGTCGTGCTCAACGACGTGTCCGCCGAGCGGCTGAAGTCGGCGATGGCGACCATCAACGGCAATCTGTCGCGCCAGGTGGTCAAGAAGATGATCACCGAGGACGCGCGCAAGGCAGCGCTCGACCGCATCGGAACCGCCGAGACGTTCGACGGATTGTCGGACTGCGATCTCGTGATCGAAACCGCGGTCGAAAAGGAAGAGGTCAAGCGCAAGATCTTCCACGACGTCTGCGCGGTGCTGAAGCCGGAAGCGATCGTCGCTTCCAACACCTCGTCGATCTCGATCACGCGGCTCGCCGCCTCGACCGACCGCCCGGAAAAATTCATCGGCATTCATTTCATGAATCCGGTGCCGCTGATGGAGCTGGTCGAACTGATCCGCGGCATCGCCACTGATGACGCGACCTTCGACACCGCCAAGGAATTCGTCACCAAGCTCGGCAAGCAGATCGCGGTGTCGGAGGATTTCCCGGCCTTCATCGTCAACCGCGTGCTGCTGCCGATGATCAACGAGGCGATCTACACGCTCTATGAAGGCGTCGGAAACGTCGAGGCGATCGATGCGGCGATGAAGCTCGGCGCCCACCATCCGATGGGGCCGCTGGAGCTGGCCGATTTCATCGGCCTCGATACCTGCCTGTCGATCATGCAGGTGCTGCATGAGGGGCTGGCCGATTCGAAATACCGCCCCTGTCCGCTGCTGGTGAAATACGTCGAAGCCGGCTGGCTCGGCCGCAAGACCCAGCGCGGTTTCTACGACTACCGCGGCGAGAAGCCGGTCCCGACGCGCTAGGCGCTACTTCGTAGGGTGGGCAAAGGCGCGCTTGCGTCGTGCCCACCACCTATCCAAACCGTTGTCTTGAATGGTGGGCACGCTTTCGCTCTGCCCACCCTACTTCTCAATTTCTCATTAACCACCCTCGGCTAGGCTCCCCGCGTTGGGAGTTTTGCGTATGGATATGATGGCGATGGTGAGCAGCCTGTTGGCTGCCAAGGCGGGCAACACGCAGATGCAGGTTGCGGCCTCGATCATGAAATCCAATTCGGACGCGGAGAAATTCGCGGTCCAGACCCTGTTGGGCGGGCAAACCTCGGCCGCCAATCTCGGCGCCGGGGTCGGTGGCAACCTCGACATTACGGCTTAGTCGCGTCCCCATAAGTCAGATTTGGTGATCCGCACGCCTGCGGAGCAGTAGCTGCGTTAGCCTCAGATTCCGGGGCTTGTTCCACGCAATTGCCATTAACCATGGCTATTGGTACACGGGCGCGGCCGCGGCATGGATTACGCTTAGCATTGCACCGTAGCAGGCTCATTTTTGGCAGGATTCATGGCGCTGCTCGTTCGGTTTTTCGGCTTCCTTTTTACTGCCGGAACTATTGTATTTTTGGTCGGCGTCGCCGGGGTCGCGGGCGGGATCTGGTATTTCTCGAGGGATCTGCCTGACTATTCGCAGCTCCAGGATTACGAACCACCGGTCATGACCCGCGTGCACGCCTCCGACGGCGCGTTGCTCGGCGAGTATTCCAAGGAGCGCCGGCTTTATCTGCCGATCCAGGTGGTTCCGAAACTCGTCATCAACGCGTTCCTGGCCGCCGAGGACAAGAATTTCTACGAGCATGGCGGCATCGACTTCACCGGCATGGCGCGCGCTGCGGTGGTCTACGCCCAGAATTTCGGCTCCAACCGCCGGCCGCAGGGCGCCTCCACGATCACCCAGCAGGTCGCAAAAAATTTCCTGCTGACCAACGAGGTCTCGTTCGCCCGCAAGATCAAGGAAGCCTTGCTGGCGATGCGCATCGAGCGCGCCTATTCCAAGGACCGCATCCTCGAACTCTATCTCAACGAGATCTTTCTCGGCCAAGGCGCTTACGGCATTGCCGCCGCGTCGCTGGTCTATTTCGACAAGTCCGTGAACGAACTGACGGTCGCGGAAGCCTCGTATCTGGCGGCACTGCCGAAAGCGCCTTCTTCGCTGCACCCGGTGCGCAACCGCGAGCGCGCCATCGAGCGGCGCAATTACGTGGTCGACCGCCTGCTGGAAAACGGCTGGATCAAGCAGGCCGACGCCGACAAGGCGCGCAAGGATCCGCTGGTCGTCGCCAGCCGTGGCAATGGCGCGCACACCTTCGCCGGCGAATTTTTTGCCGAGGAAGTTCGCCGCGACATCCTCGAGCGCTACGGCGAAAAGAAACTCTATGGCGGCGGCCTCTCGGTCCGCGCGACGCTGGATCCGAAGTTGCAGGTGATGGCGCGCAAGGCAATGGTGACCGGTCTCGTCAAATTCGACGAAGAGCAGGGCTATCGCGGCCCGGTCAGCAAGCTCGACATATCGGGCGATTGGGGCGTCAAGCTCGCGGACATCAAATCGCTCTCGGACATCTCGCCGTGGCAGATGGCGGTGGTGCTGGAAACCAGCGACCAATCCGCCCGCATCGGCTTCCAGCCGGGGCGCGATCTCGGCGGCGGACTGAGCAAGGAACGCAAAACCGGAATCGTCACCCTCGACGGCGTGCGATGGGCGAGGGCTACCTCCGGCGCCACGCGTGGCAAAACGCCGACCACGGTCGCGCAGCTGCTGGCGCCGGGTGACGTGATTTATGCCGACCCCTTGTTCAAGGACGGCAATCCGGTCGAAGGCCAGTATCGTCTGCGGCAATTGCCGGAGATTTCCGGCGCCATGGTGGCGATGGATCCATGGACCGGCCGCGTGCTGGCGATGGTCGGCGGCTTCTCGTTCGACCAGAGCCAGTTCAACCGCGCCACCCAGGCCTACCGGCAGCCGGGTTCGGCGTTCAAGCCGATCGTCTATTCCTCGGCGATCGACAACGGCTATATGCCGTCGACGGTGTTGATGGATGCCCCGATCGAGATCGATCAGGGGCAGGGGCAGGGAGTTTGGCGTCCGGAGAATTTTTCGGTCGGCAAATATCAGGGTCCGGTGACGCTGCGCAATGCGCTGAAGCAGTCGCTCAACACCGTGACGGTGCGCCTGTCGCAGGATATCGGCATGCCGCTGATCTCCGAATACGCCAGGCGGTTCGGCGTCTACGACGAACAGCTGCCGAATTATCTCTCCTACTCGCTCGGCACCGGCGAGACGACTGTGATGCGGATGGTCACGGCCTATTCGATGATCGCCAATGGCGGGCGTCGGGTGCGGCCGACTTTGGTCGACCGTATCCAGGACCGCTATGGCCACACCATCTTCAAGCACGATCAGCGCGAATGCCGCGGCTGCGACGCGCCGGGCGGCTGGAAGAACCAGCCCGAGCCGCAACTCGCCGACCGCCGCGAGCAGGTGCTCGATGCCACCACGGCCTATCAGATCACCTCGATGATGGAAGGCGTGGTGCAAGGCGGCACGGCGACCGTCTTGCGCGAGGTCGGAAAACCGATCGCCGGCAAAACCGGCACCACCAGTGATGCAAAAGACCTCTGGTTCGTCGGCTTTTCGCCCGATCTCGTGGTCGGTCTCTATGTCGGCTACGACAAGCCCCGCAGTCTGGGCAGGGCAGCCCAGGCAGGGCACACCGCAGCCCCGATCGCCCGGGATTTCATGAAGCTGGCGCTCGCCGACAAGCCGGCAATTCCCTTCAAGATCCCGCCCGGCATCAAGCTCGTTCGCGTCGATTCCAAGAGCGGCACCCGGGCGGCCCCGGGCCAGACCGCGGGCACCATCCTCGAGGCCTTCAAGCCGGGCACCGCACCGTCGGACAATTATTCGGCGGTTGGCGTGGCCGATGCCGATCGTCCGCTCACCATGTCGCCAGACGCTGACCGCAGCTCACGCTTCGGCACCGGGCTTTACTAGAGCGCGATGAGATTAGATCGAACTGCGCCCACGACGGTGCTCGGCTCCCTCTCCCGCTTGCGGGGGAGGGTGGGGTGGGGGTGCTGCGCGAGACCTCGTTGAGAGCGCCGACACACCAGATCTTGTGTTTTCGGACCGGTCCGAGACACAAGCCCTACGGTGCATGGGGTTGTTTTCGTAGTATTTGAGTGAGGCGGGTGCGCTAGAACCCCGCCGTCGCCGGCTTCACCGCCGCCTTGATCAGCGCAATGGCGTCGTCGCTGGCCCATTCCGCGGGTCCTGCGATGGTGCCGAGCTCGCAGCCCTGGCCGTCCACCAGGATCGAGGTCGGCATGCCCAGGGCTTTGCCGATGTTCTTGAGGTCCTGAAAGACCTTGGCTTTTGTATCCGTAAAATAGCCAAGCTTGGTCAGATTGGCCTCTTTCAGGAAGTTTTTCGGCTTTTCAGGGTCGCGGGTGTCGATATTGATCGCGACCACCTCGAAATCCTTACCGCCGAGCCTGGTCTGCAGGCTGTCGAGCGCCGGCATCTCTTTCCGGCATGGCACGCACCAGGTGGCCCACAGATTGACCAGCACGGTCTTGCCGCGCCATTCCGACAGTTTTCGCGGCTTGCCTTCGGCATCCTCAAAGGCGAGGTCGGGCAGCCGGAGCGGGCTCGCGGCCATAGTCAGCGCCGCCACCTCGCCATGGGCCAACGGCCCGATCTTCCGCGCCAGCTCGACCGCGCCGGCGCAGGCCGAATCGCCCGCCGAGCCGCGCTTGAGGCCACCGAAGCCGTAGACCCCGGCAAAGCCGATCACGGCGCCGACCAGGACGGCAGCCGATGGCAATGGGGATCCGGCGCGTGGCCGGGCGAGGGGTTGGCGTCTCAGGCATATCGTTTGTCATCCTGTATCAGATACGGCTATGCAGTGCTCATGTTACGGCCGGAACCTGACCCGCGTTTCGCCGGTTTCGACGATAAACGCCAGAGCCTGAATAAGAAGTCGTGAGCGAGAAGTCATGAGCAACAAGATGTGGGGCGGCCGGTTCTCGGAGCGTCCCGATGCGATCATGGAGGAAATCAACGTCTCCATCGACGTCGATCGCCATATGTATTCCCAGGACATCGCCGCGTCCAAGGCCCACGCCGCGATGCTCGCCAAACAAGGCATTATCACCGCGGGTGATGCGAAAAATATCGGTAAAGGTCTAGACACGATCCTGTCAGAGATCGCCGGCGGTTCGTTCGATTTCAAGCGCGCGCTCGAGGACATTCACATGAATGTCGAGAGCAGGCTGTCGGAACTGATCGGGCCTGCGGCCGGGCGCCTGCACACCGGGCGCTCGCGCAACGACCAGGTCGCGACCGATTTCAGGCTCTATGTCCGCGACACCATCGACGAGACCGATGCCGCGTTTGCCGCGTTCCAGCAGGTGCTGGCGACGCGGGCGCTGGAACATGCCGTCGACCGTGATGCCGGGCTTCACCCATCTGCAGACCGCGCAGCCCGTAACGTTCGGGCATCATCTGCTGGCCTATGTCGAGATGGCCGCGCGCGACCGTGGCCGCTTTGCCGATGCGCGCAAGCGGCTGAACGAATCGCCGCTCGGTGCGGCGGCGCTGGCCGGCACCTCGTTTCCGATCGACCGGACCGCGACGGCGAAAGCGCTCGGCTTCGACCGGCCGATGGCCAATTCGCTCGACGCGGTCTCGGACCGCGATTTCGTGCTGGAGGTGCTGGCGGCGGCCTCGATCGCGGCCGTCGCACATGTCGCGCTTTGCCGAAGAGATCGTGATCTGGACCTCGCCGCTGGTCGGTCTTGTCAGGCTCAGCGACAAGTTCACCACCGGCTCCTCGATCATGCCGCAGAAGCGCAACCCCGATGCGGCCGAACTGGTGCGCGCCAAGACCGGGCGGGTGATCGGCGCGCTCACGGGGCTTGCTGATCGTGATGAAGGGATTGCCGCTCGCCTACCAAAAGGACATGCAGGAGGACAAACAAGGCGCGATGGAAGCCTTCGCCGCCCTGTCGCTCGCGGTCCGCGCCATGACCGGCATGGTCGCCGACCTCGTGCCCGATGAAGCCCGGATGAAGGCCGCCGCCGGCGAGGGCTATGCCACCGCCACCGACCTTGCCGACTGGCTGGTGCGGACCTTGAAAATGCCGTTCCGCGACGCCCACCACGTCACCGGACGTATCGTCGGCCTGGCGTCGAAGCAGGGCGTGGCGCTGCATGAACTGCCCCTGAAGGCGATGCAGGAGGTCGAACCGAAGATCACGGCGGAGGCCCTGCACGTGCTGTCGGTGGAAGCCTCCGTCAAAAGCCGCATCAGCTATGGCGGAACCGCGCCGAAGAACGTCGCAGCACAGGCCAAAGCCTGGCTGAAGCGGCTGGAAAAAGAGCGAAAATTGGGCTGAGTGCAAAAATTTCGCAGCAATTTCTTGGGTTATCCAAGGGTCGTCAGCACTCGCCAGACAGAGGCAATCTTTGTATGGTGCGGCCCGCGTATTGGGGATTTCGTCGTGACCAGTAACTATCGGCTGACATCGTCGGGATGGGCCATCATCCTGCTGAGCGTGACTGCGTTGGCGCTCGCCGGCTGCGGCCGCAAGGGTGGCCTCGATCTGCCGCCGAACGCCGCGAATGCGTCCGCGCAAGGCGCGACCGCCGATTCGGAAGCCGAGCGCGCCCGCGAGCCCGGCGTGTTCAATCCGGGCTTTGGCGTCGATGGCCCGCCGACGGCTGCCAAAGGCAAGAAAAAGCCATTCATCCTCGACCCGCTTTTAGGCAACTGAGCCGCGCCATGAATCACTTCGACTATCGCAACGGCGTATTGCACGCCGAGGCGGTGAATCTGATCGAGCTGGCAGACGCCGTCGGCACGCCGTTCTATTGCTATTCGACGGCGACGCTGGAGCGCCATTACCGGGTCTTCACCGAGGCCTTTGCCGGCGAGAAGACGCTGGTCTGCTACGCCATGAAGGCCAATTCCAACCAGTCGGTGCTGCGCACGCTGGCCAAACTCGGCGCCGGCGCCGACGTGGTCTCCGGCGGCGAGTTGAAGCGGGCGCTGGCGGCCGGCATCCCGCCTTCCAAAATCCTGTTTTCCGGCGTCGGCAAGACCGAGGCCGAGCTGCGCGCCGCGCTCGCCGCCGACATCCTGTGCATCAACGTCGAGTCCGAGCCCGAACTCGAATTGCTGTCGCGCCTTGCGGTCGAAGCTGGCAAAACCGCGCGGATTTCCGTGCGCGTCAACCCGGACGTCGATGCCGGCACCCACGCCAAGATCGCCACCGGCAAGTCCGAGAACAAGTTCGGCGTGCCGATCGATCGCGCCCGCGAGGTCTATGGCCGCGCCGCCGAAATTGCCGGGGATCGAGGTCACCGGCACCGACATGCATATCGGCAGCCAGATCACCGATCTGAGCAAGATGGAGACCGCGTTCCGGATCCTCTCCGATTTCGTCACCACGCTGCGCGCCGACGGCCACAACATCTCGCATATCGATTTCGGCGGCGGGCTCGGCATTCCCTATCACGTGGACCGCGACGCGCCGCCGCTGCCGTCGGCCTATGCCGCCATGGTCAAGCGGGTGACGCATAATCTCGGCTGCACGCTGATGTTCGAGCCGGGACGCATGATCGTCGGCAATGCCGGCATCCTGGTCGCGCGCGTGATCTATGTGAAGCCGGGCGACGCCAAGACTTTCATCATCGTCGATGCCGCGATGAACGACCTGATCCGCCCGACGCTGTACGAGGCGCATCATGACATCATGCCGGTCCGCGAGCCGGCCCGCGGCGCGCCCGCGCATCATCGCCGACGTGGTCGGCCCGGTCTGCGAGACCGGCGATTACATCGCGCTCGACCGCGATCTTCCCGGCCGAAGCCCGGCGACCTGCTGGCGATCATGACCGCCGGCGCCTACGGCGCGGTGCAGTCCGGCTTCTACAACACCCGCCCACTGGTGCCGGAAGTGCTGGTCAAGGACGACCAATACGCCGTGGTGCGCCCGCGCATCGAGGTCGAGGAACTGATCGCGATGGATAAGCAAGCGCCGTGGCTGTGAGGCGGGCACACTTTTAGGTCGAACTGCCCGATCGACGCGGGCCGCGAAGCGGACGTTATTACGTTGCCGATAGCGGCAGACTGATGTGAAACACTGCGCCACCCCCGGTTCCGTTCTCTGCCCATATCCGACCGTTGTGGGCCTCGACGATCGTTCGGGCGATGGACAATCCAATTCCCATGCCGTGGGCCTTTGTTGTGAAAAACGGCTCAAAGACCTCCTTGGTCTTCTCGGATGGAATTCCTGGCCCGGTGTCAGATACCGAAACCTCGGCGAAATGGTCGGCACGCGCGGTACGGACGGTAATCCTGCGTTCGGCGCTTGGCATTTTTGACATCGCATCCATCGCGTTCACGATCAGATTCACAATCGCCTGCTGGAGTTGAACGGGGTCGGCCCCGATGGCAGCGACACCGGTGTAGTGAGTGCGCTCAACTTGACTTTCCGGGCAATTGATAACGAAGAAAGCAACTGGATACTCTCGCCTGCGATTTCGTTCAGATCGACGTCCTTGACGTCGGATGGTGCCTTTTTCAGCAAGTTGCGCAGGCCCAGCAGCACATCGCTGGCGCGCTGATCATCGCGCCGAATATCGCCAACGATCTCCCGGAGTTCATCGAGATTTGGGGATGAAGACTTCAGCAGCAACTCCGCCGTTTCGGCGTTGATCAGAATGGCGCCAAGCGGCTGGTTAAGTTCGTGGGCAATTGCAGCGGTCAGTTCACCAGCCGTCGAATAGCGACTGACGTGGGCCAGTTCTGCCGAACGGCGGCTGGCTTGAACTTCGAAATAGAGACGACGACGGCGCTCATTGATCAGAAGGCCGATAAGCGCAGCCTGCGCGAAGACCAAGGCCACAAACGCGACGATCTGCCAGCGATACTTGTCCCACAGGGTCGGCTCGCGGAACTAGATTTCGCTTCCCGGGGGCAGGCGGCTCTCGCTGATGCCCCAGCGCTGGAGCTGCCGCCAGTCGTACTTGGCTGGGCCATATTGCAGAACGGGCGTTGTTATCGCGGCAGGCTTCTCGCCTTCAAGAATGCGAAGTGCGACATCGGTCGTGGTTCTGGAAGTGACGGATACCGAAGTCATCGGGCCGCCTACGATCTCTCCGCTCAAAAAGGCGTCGTCATAAGAAAAAATCGGCGCGTTGGCGACTTTGGAGAGTTCCTTCAGTGCTCGATCCCCTTCGTTCACTGCGCCGAGGACGTCGACCTTTGGCTGAGCCAGAAGATGGCGCTATTCGGCGGCAGAGATGAGGCTTGCTTGAGAATTTCGTCGAAGGACAGCTCGTTGTAGAAGCGCAGTGTGGCCAGGTTCAGTGGCTCCAATTCTCGTTTGATTTGCTGCCTCCAGAACCGCTCAGGGGGAAAGTCGCCGATCACCACGGCCAGGGTTTTCGTGTCAGGCAGCAGTTCCAGGATATTGCCGAACAGCACCGGTATGTTCTGTCGAACCGAGACTACGGTGTCATTCTCCGTAAGAACCAGCTTATTGCGCCAAACGCTCCTCGATTGCAGCGAATAGCAGCGGGGCGCGAGGAAAAAGCGCCTGTCTGTGAGTTTGAGCGAAGGCGGCGCCAGGGGCTCCGAACGTCACGATCAGATCGGGCGGCCGCCGGGTAAAAAGCGCGCGAAGGTAATCGACGAGCTCATCTTCGACGTTCTTCTCCGCCGTACCCGCCGTGATCACGGAAAAGTCCTGAACAATCAGCCGCCCAGGCGAAAGGCGCTCCAACTGCTGGCGAAACGCCCTGGAATATTCGCTCCATGGCTTGAAGTTCTGTCCATAGGATCGAAGGATCAAGACGGTTTTGGGCTCGTCAGCTGCAAGGCTGCTTCGCGTCGGGGCAAACGTGGCTATGGTCGTGCAGACCACAACAAACCAGACCGCAGCTCGAGATCCACTCACATGCCGGCCCCCCTGGCGCGACCACCATCATACCGGCGGATCGGCCGGGTCGGAAAGTCCGGTTAACTACCCGGTGGGGGCCGGAGAGACCGGCAAAGCCTCCTCGGGCTGACAAAGTCAGTTGGCAGCGGCACAGCGCTCGCGCGGAGAGTGCCGTCGTTACTTCGCCGCGTGACTGCCGCCTTTGGCGCCGCCGACGATCACGCCCGCCGCCTTCTCGATCGGCTTGATTGCCGCGGTAAAATCGGAGTCCGCGCCCTGATCCTTGATCACGACTTCCCACAATCGACCGACCGCTTCGGCGACTTCCATCGACAGTCCGAGCGATTTCATCTCGTCCAAAGCGAGCCGCACGTCCTTCACCATCAAACCGGTGGCGAAGCCGAAGTCGAAGCTGCGCGGCAGGACCGCACGCGGAAACTTGTCGCGGCTGGCGGTGTTCATGCCGGAGCCGGCATTGATGACGTCGATCATCACGGCGGGATCGAGCCCGGATTTGACGCCCATCACGACCGCTTCCGACGTCGCCACCATCGCGGTCGCCGACAGGAAGTTGTTGGCGAGCTTCATGGTCTGCGCCGAACCTGGTTTTTCGCCGATGAAGAACAGTTTTCCGATCACGCCGAGCGCAGGCTTCAGCAGTTCGAAATCGCCGCGCGGGCCCGACACCATCACCGCCAGCGTGCCCTTTTCGGCGCCGCCGACGCCGCCGCTGACCGGGCAGTCGATCTGCACGATGTTGTTTTTCGCGAGCAGGCCATGAATCTCGTACCGCCATCTGCGAGCCGACGGTGGAGAGATCGACGAAGCGCTTGACGCGCTTGCCTTCGATCACGCCGCCGGGGCCGGTTGCGACCTCGAGCGAGGCCTGCAGCGACGGCAGGCTCGCCAGCACCGTCTCGCAGCGGTCGGCGACGTCCTTTGGCGATGACGCCGCCTGCGCGCCGAGCGCGGTGAACTTGTCGACGGCCGCCTTGTTGGTGTCGAACACGGTGAGCTGATGGCCGGCCTCGATCAGGCGGCGCGCCATCGGGGTGCCCATCTTGCCGAGGCCGATGAATCCGATTTCCATGATGATTTATCCTCTAACTCGTCATTGCGAGGCGCAGCGCAAGCAATCCATTCTTTCTTGGTGCGGCGAGGTGGATTGCTTCGCTTCGCTCGCAATGACGGATAAGATTGTCAGTCGGCCCTCAAGCCTTGTCCAACTCCGCGAACACTTCGCGCGCGATTCTAAAACTGTCGACGCCGGCGGGCACGCCGGCATAGATCGCGACCTGCATGAAGATTTCGCGGATCTCGTCCCGGGTGACGCCGTTGGTCAGCGCGCCCTTGATGTGGGTGCGCAGCTCATGCGGCCGGTTGAGGATCGAGATCATGGCGAGGTTGAGCATGCTGCGGGTCTTGCGCGGCAGTTCGTCGCGGCCCCAGACCGCGCCCCAGCAATATTCGGTGAGCAGTTCCTGGAACGGCCGGTTGAAGTCGTCGACATTCTTCAGGGCGTTGTTGACATAGGCCTCGCCGAGCACGGCTTTGCGCACTTCCAGGCCCTTGTCGTAGGTCTTCTTGTCCATGGCGTTTCCTTACGTGTTTTTACGGCTTCGAGGCCGACGTTACGGGGTCGCAGTCCCGCAGTCACGCCTTCGTGTTATGCGTATTTCCGGGTGTGGGTTACCCCCGGGAATGGGTGCCTCGATGCCGCCGTTGTGCTAGGCTGATTTGCCGGCAACCCGGAGAGTTTATTGAACGGTGCCACCCCTGACCCCGCGAAGCCAGCGCGCGAGCCTGATGCGGTCGCGCGGCTGCAGCTGACGCAGGCCCTGCAACGGGCCCAATATGCGATCGCGTGGGAGCGTGCCTGGCCGATTCTTGCCCGGCTTTTGACCGTCATCGGATTGTTTCTGGTGCTGTCCTGGGCCGGATTGTGGCTGGCGCTGCCGTTCGTCGCGCGCGTGATCGGCGCCGGCATTGTTCGTATTGCTGGCGCTCGGCGCGTTGTTTCCGGTTTTGCGCTTCCGCTGGCCGAGCCGCGAAGAGGCGCTCGGCCGGCTCGACCGCGGTACCGGCATTCGCCATCGTCCGGCGACCGCGCTCACCGACACGCTGGCCTCGAAAGACCCGGTCGCGCTGGCGCTGTGGCAGGAACAACGCGAACGCACGCTGGCCTCGATCAATCGCATCCGCGCCGGTTTACCTTCGCCGCGGCTTCCGATCCACGACCCCTGGGCGCTGCGCGCACTGGTCATGGTGATGCTGGTCGCAGCCTATGTCGCCGCCGGTGACGAGCGCGCGATGCGCATCGCCGCGGCCTTCGACTGGAACGGCGTGCTGGCGCCGGCCAATATCCGGGTCGACGCCTGGGTCACGCCGCCGGTCTATACCAGCAAGCCGCCGATCATCCTTTCCGCCGCCAACCGCGACGCCGGCGCGCCCGACAGCGCGCCGTTGCCGGTTCCGGCCGGCAGCACGCTGCTGGTGCGCTCGAGCGGCGGCACCATCGATGTCGTGGTCGGCGGCGGCGTCAGCGAAGTCGCGCCGAGCGAGCAGGCGCCCAAGGGCACCAATGAGCGGCATTTCAAGATCACCGGCGACGGCACCGCCCATGTCCGCGCGCCGGCCGGCCAGCCGCAATGGAAGTTCGCTGCGACCCCCGATCGTCCGCCGACCATTGCGCTGGCCAAGGATCCGGAGCGCCAGGCCCGCGGCTCGCTCCAGATGTCCTACAAGATCGAGGACGATTACGGCGTCACCGAAGCCCGCGCCGAGTTTGCGCGTGACCTCGCCAAGGAACCGGCCAAGGAAAGCGGAAAGGTTGCCACCACCAAGCCCGTCGAGCCGCGGCCGCTGTTCGAGGCGCCGCAGTTTGCGCTGGTGCTGCCCAATGCGCGCACCCGCAACGGCGTCGGCCAGACCGTAAAAGATCTCAGTGAAGACCCCTATGCCGGCGCCGACGTCACGCTGACGCTGACGGCCAAGGACGAAGCCGGCAATGAAGGCAAGAGCGAGCCGTTCAGCATGCGGCTGCCCGAGCGGCTGTTTACAAAACCGCTGGCGCGGGCGCTGATCGAGCAGCGCCGTATTCTGGCGCTCGACGCCAACCGCAATGACCAGGTCTATGCCGCGCTCGACGCGCTGATGATCGCGCCGGAATTGTTCACGCCGGAAGCCGGACATTATCTCGGCCTCTACAGCGTCGCGCGCCAATTGGAGGCCGCGCGGACCGATCCTGCGTTGCGCGACGTCGTCGCCAGCCTGTGGTCGCTCGCGGTCACCATCGAGGACGGCAATATCAGCGACGTCGACAAGGCGCTGCGCGCGGCGCAGGAGGCGCTCAAGCAGGCGCTGGAACGCGGCGCCAGCGACGAGGAGATCAAGAAGCTCACCGACAATCTGCGCGCAGCACTGGACAATTTCCTGCGCCAGCTCGCCGAGCAGCTGCGTAACAATCCGCAGCAGTTGGCGCGGCCGCTCGATCCCAACACCAAGATGTTGAGCCAGCAGGATCTCAAGAGCATGCTCGACCGGCTGGAGCGGATGTCGCGTTCCGGCGACAAGGAAGCCGCCAAGCAATTGCTCGAGCAGCTGCAGCAGATGCTGGAAAATCTGCAGATGGCGCAGCCCGGCCAGTCCGGCGACGGCGACATGGAGCAGGCGCTGAACGAACTCGGCGACATGATCCGCAAGCAGCAGCAATTGCGCGACAAGACCTTCAAGCAGGGCCAGGATTCACGGCGCGATCGCAGCCGCGGCAAGCAGGGCGACCAGAGCATGGAAGACCTGCAGCAGGACCAGCAGGGCCTGCGCGACCGGCTGAAGAAATTGCAGCAAGAGCTCGCCAAGCGCGGCATGGGCCCGAGCCAGCGCGGCGAAAAAGGACAACGCGGCGAACAGGGTCAGCAAGGCCAGCAAGGCGGCGACCAGGGCGATGGCGAGGACGGGCTGGAGCAGGCCGATTCCGCGATGGGCGATGCGTCAGGCCGGCTTGGCGAGGGCAACGCCGATGGCGCGGTGGATTCGCAAGGCAAAGCCCTGGAAGCTTTGCGCAAGGGCGCGCAGGCCCTGGCCGACGCCATGCAGCCGGGCGACGGCGACCAGCCGGGTGATGGCCCCGGCAATGCCCGGAACCGCCAGCAGGCCGGCCCCAACGGCACCGATCCGCTCGGACGGCCGCTTAGCCGGGATGGTTTCCAGGACGACTATTCGGTGAAGATTCCCGGCGAGATCGACGTGCAGCGGGTGCGCCGGATCCTCGAAGAACTGCGCCGCCGCCTCGCCGACCCGGCCCGCCCGCAGATCGAACTCGATTACATCGAGCGGCTGCTGAAGGATTATTGAGCGGGTTCTCTCGCCGTCATTGCGAGCGAAGCGAAGCAATCCGTGTCGCAACAAAGCAAGTGATGGATTGCTTCGTCGCAAGTGCTCCTCGCAATGACTGGCCGGTCCTACCCCTTCTTCGCCGCCAGCGCGTCCGCCACCGCGGTGCGGATGTCGGCGACCGAGAACGGTTTTGTCACCACGTCATGCACGATCGCGTTGAGGCCGGAGGCGCGTTCGCGCTGGTCGGCAAATCCGGTCATCAGCAAGATCTTCAGCGTCGGGAAAATCGCGCGCCGCCGCCAGCGCCAGCGCGATGCCGTCCATCACGGGCATCTGGATATCGGTGAGCAGCAGGTCGAACCGGCCCTGTTCGCGCGTCAGTATCTCGAGCGCTTCGGCGCCGTCCTGCGCGGTCGTGGTGGCATGGCCATCCATGGCGATGGCGCGCGCCACCAGCATGCGCATGGATTCTTCGTCATCGGCGATCAGTACACGTGGCATTGGCTGGCTCGTTTACGCGCTAGGCGAAACCAGGCTCAGGCGCGGCCGCCGGCCAGATCCCGCTTGTTGAAGAAGCGTACATCGATATTGCGACCTTCGGGCGGCGGCGAGGCGAGGCGCGACTTGAAAAAGGCGCGTTCGCCGGGCTTCAGCACCGGCTGTTCCAGAACCGCGTTCCAGGCGTAGATCTCCGCGCCCTGCTCGTCGCGAACCGAGAAGCGCAGCCGCGGCAATTCGACCGGCTTTTTGGTCTCGCCGACGATGACGCCTTCGATCACCAGCACCGGTTTGCCATCCACGGTCTCGTTGGTGATCTTGATGTCCTTGAACGCCAGCCCGCGCAGATTCACGTCGAGACCGACCATCTTGTAGAACGTCGCGGTCTGCGGCAGCAGCCGCACCACGTCAGCGCGCCAGATCACCAGCGCCAGCGCCAGCGCGCCCATCGCAGCGCAGGCGATCGGCAGGCTCACCCTTGGCATGCCCGGAATCGGGGGCAGCTTCGGCAGTCTGAACAGGCTGGCGAGCCGCGAGCGGTGGGTGGAAACCGCCTCTTCATGCGCGTCGGCATCGGCCTGGGCGATCGACGGCCAGTCGCGCCTCGCCACCTTTGGCGCCTTCGCCCTCGGCGGGCCAGTCGGCCGAAATCGACGGACTGTCGACCACCGGCGCGTCCTGGGTGTTTTGAGCCTCTTCCGCGCGGGCGAGGGCTTCCCATTCCGCGGCGGCGTCAGCCTCGGAATTGCCGCCGGCGGCTTCGGCCATGGCGGGCATGGCAGGCGCGATCTCGACCGCGTCTTCGGGCCGCGCCAGCCAGATCTCCTTGCAACGGGCACAGCGGACGTTGCGGCCGGCGGCACCCGAGGGTGGCCAGCTTGATCGCGAAGGATGTTGTACAATGGGGGCAAACGATGTGCATGGAGACCCATTTCCGCAGTATCTTTGGCTGGATGCTACATAGCGACCGTTAACGAATCGGAAACCATAACGGTCGCACAAGAGTTTTGTCCGGTTCGCACCCAGGCCCGCGGGCTGCGCGACCGAAAGACCGGGTTCCCGGCCGAGATCCAAGCAGGGGTCAGGGTCGGGGCCCTCATCGGCGTCCAGATCGGCGCCCAAATCTGCACCACCATCGAGCGGAGCTGAGCTTGGTTCGGTTCGAAAATGTCGGATTGCGCTACGGGCTCGGCCCGGAGATTTTGCGCGACCTTTCGTTCCTGATCCCGGCGCATTCGTTCCAGTTCCTCACCGGCCCCTCCGGTGCTGGCAAGACCTCGCTGCTGCGGCTGTTGTTCCTGTCGATGCGGCCGACGCGCGGACTGGTCAATCTGTTCGGCCATGATGTCTCGCTGCTCGGCAAGGACCAGGTTGCCGCCTTGCGCAGGCGCATCGGCATCGTGTTGCAGGATTTCCGCCTGCTCGACCACATGACGACGTATGAGAACGTGGCACTGCCGTTCCGCGTGATGGGGCGCGAGGAATCCAGCTACCGCCGCGAGGTGATCGATCTGTTGAAATGGGTCGGTCTCGGCGAGCGGATGGATGCGCTGCCGCCGATCCTGTCGGGCGGCGAGAAGCAGCGCGCGGCGATCGCGCGCGCGGTGATCTCACGGCCGCAATTGCTGCTGGCGGACGAGCCGACCGGCAGCGTCGATCCGACGCTCGGCCGGCGGCTGTTGCGGCTGTTCATCGAGCTCAATAAATCCGGCACCGCCGTCATCATCGCGACCCACGACATCACGCTGATGGACCAGTACGAGGCGCGGCGGCTGGTGCTGCATCAGGGACGGTTGCATATCTATGAGTAGGACCGGAGACGAGCACGGACCGCTGGTGGATCTCGGGCACGAACGCCCGCAGGTCCCGGCGCGGGCGCGCAATCTGTCGCCGATCGTGCCACGCGCCTCGATCTCCGGCCGCGCGCTGGTCGCCGTCGTCGCCATCATGACGTTCCTCGCCTCGATCACGACAGGCGCCGTGCTGCTGGTGAGCGCGTCTGCGGCGGAATGGCAGTCGGAAGTCGCGAGCGAAATCACCATCCAGGTGCGCCCGCAAACCGGACGCGATCTCGACCGCGACGCGGCCGCCGCCACCGAGGCGCTGCGGGCGCAGGCCGGCATCATCGAGGTCCGCCCCTTCAGCAAGGATGAGTCCGCCAAACTGCTGGAGCCCTGGCTCGGCACCGGTTTGTCGATCGAGCAATTGCCGGTGCCGCGCGTCATCATCGCGCGCGTCCAGCCCGGCGCCACGCCTGATCTCGCCGCCTTGCGCACCCGTGTGATGCAGGTGGCGCCGTCCGCCAGCGTCGACGATCACCGCGCCTGGATCGAGCGCATGCGCTCGATGACCGGCGCCACCGTGTTCGCCGGCATCGGCATTCTTGCGCTGGTGATCGTGGCGACGATCATTTCGGTGTCGTTTGCCACACGGGGCGCGATGGCGGCGAACCGCCCGATCGTCGAGGTGCTGCATTTCGTCGGCGCCGGCGACACCTACATCGCCAACCGCTTCCTGCGGCATTTCCTGAGACTCGGCCTCGAAGGCGGGGTGATCGGCGGCGGCGTTGCCATGCTGGGTTTTGGCTTCTCGGAATCGATTGCGAGCTGGTTCTCGGGCACGCCGGTCGGCGATCAGTTCGCAGCCCTGCTCGGGCACGTTCTCGCTGCGCCCGTCGGGCTATCTGGCGCTCGCCGCGCAGGCGGTGCTGATCGCCGCGATCACGGCCTGGGCCTCGCGGCGAACGCTGTTCGCCACGCTGGATGATATCGAGTAGCCCTCAAACCACCAAACCGGACTCCACTTCGCCCAAAAACGTTCTAGAATTGCACGGGGGAGAGGACCACCAGAACCAGATGAGTTTGCCGTTCGACGATACGTCGCCGCATGGGCCGGCCGCGCGGCCGCGGGGATGGCTGCGCGCGACCATCGTCGCCACGCTGGCGATCGCCTTTGTCGGCGCGGCGGTAGGCTTTGTCGGCTTCCTGTCGCAACTGCGCGGCGTCGAGGTCAAGCCGGCCCGCAACGCCGACGGCATCGTGGTGCTGACCGGCGGCTCGTCGCGGGTTTCGGATGCGATGGAATTACTGGCCGCCGGCTATGGCAAGCGGCTGTTGATTTCGGGCGTGCACCCGACCAATGCCGCCAGCGACATTTCCCGCTCGCTGCCGGACAACCAGCAGCTGTTGCACTGCTGCGTCGATCTCGACCGCTCCGCCGTCAACACGCGCAGCAACGCGGCGGAGACCAGGCGGTGGGCGAAAGAGCGCGGCTTCAAGTCGCTGATCGTGGTGACCTCGAACTACCACATGCCGCGCGCGATCGTCGAATTGTCGCATGCGATGCCGGATATCGCTCTGATTCCGTTTTCGGTGGTCGGCGACAGATGGCGCGAAGAGCCGTGGTGGACCAGCGGGGTGACCTTCCGCCTGTTGTTGTCGGAATATGCGAAATATGTCGCGGCCGAAATGCGGGTGCGGCTGGCGGATATCGGCATCGACCTCGTGCCTGACTTCGCCGAGCAGCCGACCGGCGCACTGACGCCGCGCCGGCCTGCGACCGCGCAGGCGAATTGATTGCATCACGCGGCGTTCCGCGCCCGCTGGCTAGGCGTTTTCGCGGTGGTGCGCTATTCTTCCACCTGAAATTGTGTCGCTGCAACGGATCGGTGAACCCATGGAAAGCGACTCCTCGAGATTCCGGTTGAGCCGATCCCCTTCGAGCACGGCCGACCCGCTTTACGCAAAGTCTCGACCGAGGACACGCCAAGATCGTCGCGATCGGCTCGTCGACGACGGAGGGCGAAGGCGAAATCACCCCCTATCCGGGCCGCCTGCTGTCGTTGCTCCAAAAGGCATATCAGAACGCGAACATCGCCATGGTCAACAAGGGCATCGGCGGTCAGGAAGCGCCGAAGGAGTTTCAGCGGTTCGATAGCGACGTCATCGCCGAGCAGCCGGACCTGGTGATCTGGCAGGTCGGAACGAATGCAATCTGGCAACCCCCGCAGGACCATCCTCCCACGTTCGACCAAACCACCGGTGCCATCCGCGATGGGCTCGTCAAGCTGGGCAAGGAAACCCAAGCCGACGTTATCCTGATGGACCTCCAATATCTGCCAGCCGTGCTGACCCCGGCCAAGAAGGGTAACGCGATCGCCATGGTCGAGGCGGTCAGCGATCGGGCGCGGGACGCAGGCGTCAACGTGTTCCGCCGCTTCGCGTTCATGAAGGGGTTGAATGAGGTCGAGCAGGTCTCGTTCGACCGGATGGTCGATCCGAGGGATGAGACGAGGTTGCACCAGAGCGACTGGGTCACGGAACGCGTGGCAAAGGCGTTGAGGGATGCGATCACCGGCGGCGTCAACAAAGCGCGGTCGGGCCTGCCTTCATCGCGGCCGGTGTGACGCCGGATGCGAATCGTGCAGCATCAGCGCCAGTTGATGTAACGGCGCGTCGCGAAACCCTTCGGCCTCGATCGCCTTCACGGTGGCCAGCACGTAATCGCGGTTGACGCCGGACTGGCCGTGGCCCTGCAGCACATGACGCAACTGGTCGGCCGGCGACAGCCGCCCGGCATATTGCACATGGCCGCGATCGACCACGTAGACGAGCGCGCTGACGCGCTGCCGTGCCTCGTTCTCCAGCCACACCGACCGCTTCACCTCGCGATAGACCGACGTGACCTGTTCGCGCTCGCGTAAGTAGGCGACGGTGGCGGCGCGGTTCTTTTCCGCGACCCGGAACGCGATGCCGCGGCAGGCGCCGCCGCGATCGAGCCCGAGCACGAGGCCGGGCTTTTCCGGCGTACCGCGATGCACGAACGAATAGACGCAGAGCGCGCGGTGTTCGCCGATCAGCCGGGCCTGCACCCGCTCCTCGAATTCGAAGCCCGGCCGCCACATCAGCGAGCCATAGCCGAACACCCAGAGGTCGCCTGTCGGGAAATGCGTGTCGGGAAGGGTGATCGCGGACATTTGCGAAAGCGTTTTCGAGCGAAGTGGGCACCGGTTCGCACCGCAATCAAGTTTACGCAGATTGCGTAGACTGATCTGCGGTGAAAACCCGTCCAAACAAAGGAGGGCTATCAGAACATTGGCGAGAAGCGAAGCGAATTCAGCGTCTTTTGTTATGGGCCCCGGTCGCTTACATTTGACAAAATGTTCCGCCAAAGGTCGCCGCATGCCTGACATATCCCCCGCGCCGCGCCGGCGTTCGCTTTGGCGCCTTTTCATCATGCCCGCCCTCCTTGTGGTCGCAGCCATCGCCTGGAGCGGATTCTGGTTCTATGCGGCGTCCGAGGTCGGCGTCCGCGCCGATGCCTGGCGGGCGCAGGAGGCCAAGGCCGGCCGGGTCTATGATTGCGGCAAGCGATCGGTCGCGGGCTACCCGTTCCGGCTCGAAGTCCGCTGCGACGACGCCAGCGTGGCGCTGGTGTCGCAGACCGCGGGTGCAGCGGCGCCGTTCACCGCGCGGCTCGGCGAAATCCTGGTGGTGGCGCAAATCTACCAGCCGGACCGGCTGATCGCCGAATTCAAGGCGCCGGCCAGTCTTGCCGAAGCGCGGCCAGCCGCCGTCGCTGAAGGTGAACTGGACGCTCGGCCGCAGCAGCGTGTTCGGCCTCCCTGAAGTGCCGCAGCGCGCTTCGATCGTGTTCGACAATCCCTCGATCGACCGCGTCAACGGGCCGGTGCAGACGCCGCTGGCGCGCGCCAGCCATGTCGAGCTGCACGGCCGCCTTGCAGACGGATCGACGATCGCCAATCCCGTGATCGAGGCCGTGTTGCAGATTGCCGGCGGCAGCGTGCAGGAGTTGCATCCGCTGCTGGCGGCGTCGTTCGCCGCCGACATCCAGACCCGGCTCAGCGGGTTGAAGGATTTTTCGCCAAAGCCGTGGCCCGAACGATTCCGTGAACTCCAGGCCGCGGGTGGCAAGGTCGAGATCGTGCGGTCGAGGATCCAGCAGGGTGACCTGATCGCGGTGGCGGCGGGAACGCTCGGGCTCACCGCCTCGGGGCGGATCGACGGCGAGTTGCAGATGACGGTGACCGGAATCGAAAAGGTGATTCCGGCGCTGGGTATCGATAAAATGCTGGAGCAGGGCGTGCCGCAGGCAACGCTCGATCGCGTCGCGCCCGGCGTGAAATCGAAGGATCTCGCGAATTTGTTCGGCGCGCTCGATCGCGCGATTCCGGGCCTCGGCAAGGCCGTCCAGCAAAACGCCAATGTCGGCGTCGCCGCCGGCATCAACTCGCTCGGCATCGAAGCGGAGCTGGAAGGCAAGAAGGCGCGCGCCTTCCCGCTGCGCTTCGTCGACGGCGCGGTGTTTTTCGGCCCGCTGAAAGTGGCGCAGGTCCCGCCGCTGTTCTGATTTGTCGTCCCGGCCTGGTGCGCAATTGCGCACGGGGGCCGGGACCCATAACCACAGGAGTTAGTGGTTGGGTAAGGTCGTCGAACTGCGTCCTTCAAAACAAGCGATACGGCGTATGGGTCCCGGCCCCCGTGCGCGATTGCGCACTAGGCCAGGACGACCATGAGGACGGACCCTTCAAGCGATCAACGCGGTTCGCCGGCGAAAGCCTGCCGCAGCGCCGACAGCCGATCGAGGGCGGCTTGTGGCAGGGGACCTTTCTCAACCGCGGCAAGCGCGTCCTCGAATTGCTGCGGTGTCGCCATGCCGACCAGGATCGTGCCCATCGCCGGATGCGAGATCGCAAACCGTGTGGCGGCTTCGGTCAGGCTCTCGGCGAAGCCTTCCTTTATCAGCGGCATCAGACGGTGCGCGCGATCGACATCGCTCTCATAGTTCAACGCCGAACCGATCGGCTCGGGTGCCGCGCCCGCAATCGGGTGGCGCTCGGCCGAGCCCGACAACGCGCCGCCGGCGAGCACGCGGATGCCGACGACCCCAACGCCGGCCGAGTGGGTGCGATCGAACAACCGCCCGTAATCCTGCGCTGGATAGCTTTTCGGCAATGGCTCGGCGGCGGACGGATTGAGCATGTTGTAGACGGCTTGCGCGCTGTCGAAGGCGCGCGCGTCGATCACCTGTTGCAGCGCTGCCGTTTCGCCGAGCGCGGTGATGCCGAGGAAGCGGATCTTGCCCTGCTGGCGCAGGCGTTCGAACGCCGGCACCACCTCGTCGAGCACCTGACGGACGCTCAGCGACGAACCGCCGCCGGTCTCGGTAATCGGATTATGCAGATGAAAGATGTCGACCCGGTCGAGCCGCAGTCGCGCCAGGCTGCCTTCGAGCGACGTCGTTATGACGTCGGCAATGCGGCCGGCCTCTTCCGGCGGCACCCGGACCTTGGTGCCGACGATGGCGCCGGCCGGCTTCAGCTTCTGCAAGACGCGGCCGAGGTTGGTTTCCGACTGGCCATCGCCGTACATCACTGCGGTGTCGAAGTAGTTCACGCCAGCGGCGAGCGCGCGTGCGATGGTCCGCTCCTGATCGGCAGGGTCGCCGCGCACCATCAAGCCGCCGACTGCGCCGCAGCCGAATCCCAGCACCGAGACCTGCATTCCGGTGCGTCCAAAGTTCCGCAATTGCATTGCCGTTCCTCCGATTGGATGCGCGCGATATGTGGCTAAACCGCGTCGGGGGCGATGACACCCTTCCTGATGACGAAATTGCCGTAGAAGCGCCGTTCCCCGGTCTGGATGATGCAATAGGATTTCTTCGCCAGTTCATAGAACGCAAACCGTTCGACCGAGCCCATGGCCAGAGGCGCACCGTGCGCCGCGTCGATTTCGCGCTGCACCTCGATCTGCACGGGAAGAACCTCGTCGGGTTTGCCGACGACTTGCATTGTCAGGACAGGATGGTCGACGAAGGAATTGAGTGGCAGCACCGAAAGGATGGCGCGTGCCGCCCGGGCGGCGGTGACGTTGTCGATCCGCAGCAGTCGCCCCATCACGGTCTGACGGGCGACCGCGTCCGCCGGGAAATTCGTGTCAACGATCACGAGGTCGTCGCCATGGCCCATGGCCCGCAACGCGTAAAGGACGTCCGCGTTCAGAATTGGATCGATCGATTTCAGCACGCTGTGCCTCCCTGGCACTTGAGTTGCGCGCCTCGGCTGCCCGTCGATAAAATCATTCCAACTCGTGCGAACGTCGCTTCGCGAGCTGGAATGCTCTGCTTCAGTGAATCCGGCTGCTGCTGCCCCGAAAAGCGTGGCAGCACCTGGCCGGCGAAGCTACTTCTTGTAGATTTTCAGCAGGACTACCGGCGCGCTACCATTGTTGAACAACTCGTGATCGACCCCACGGCCAGTTTTTCGTTCGTAAGTCCGGTGCGGCTTGAGTCGGATCTTGTCCTTCATGACGCTCTGCTTGCCCTTGACGGTAACATGGGTCTGCCTGTCCAAGGTCCCGGCGGTCAGAGGTACGACCACATATGGCTTGCTCTCGATGTGTCGGCCTGTCGACGACTTGGCAGGCATGCTGAGAGATACGATTGCGATGCCGCCGCCCTTGTAGATGACCTTTGCTGATGCCTTCTTTGCCACCACAACCCCCTAGTGTATTGCTCAAAAAGAGGCGTAAGCTTAACCTGTTCATTCATGCAGTTCAATTAGGTTGTGCGCCACGGCGGTCAACCGTTCTAGGCGTATTTCCATGCATTGCTTGTCGTGCAGCTCGGAGAACGAAGAACGCGCCGCCTTTTGCGCCAAGTGCGGCGTCCAGCTGCGTTTGCGTTGCACGGCATGTGGCAATGACGTCAGTCAAAATGCTCGTTTCTGCACGGCCTGCGGGTCGCCGGTTGATTTAATTCTCGTGGATCAGCCGCACGCAGCAGTTGGCCTGCCTCCCGCGTGGCAAAGCGCACGCGATGCCGAGAGAAAAAACGTATCCATTCTCTTTGCCGATATCGTCGCGTCGTTCGATGCCATTGCCAGCAAAGATATCGAATGGGCAGACACATTCCTTTCCAACGCTATCCGCGGGATGTCGGAGGCCGTCCACAGATATGGCGGGACCGTGAGCGGAGCCCGAGGCGATGGGATTTTGGCGCTGTTCGGAGCCCCCGTCGCGCGGGAGGATCACGCATCGAGAGCATGCCTGGCGGCACTGGCGATACTCGAATTTGCTGCGGCCGAAAACCGGCGTGGGCACAGTTTGGTCGTCCGTGTCGGAATCCATTCAGGTGACGTTATCGTTCGGGCCAGTACTTTCGACCTCTCGACTCAGTATGACGCCGTAGGAGAAAGCGTGCATCTCGCAGCACGCATGGAGAAACTGGCGAAACCGGGAACGGCCCTGGTGACGGCCGATACCTTCAAGGCCACGGAAGGAATGTTGCGCGCCTCCGCCCTTGGATGGATGACTGTACGGGGACTCCCGGAGCCCATTGAGGTTTACGAATTGCTGGGCGCCATACCCAACGCGCCAAGGGTTCGCTCGCTATCGTACCGCGGCGTAAGTCCTTTCATCAATCGAACTTCCGAAGTTGCGGTTCTTCAAGGCCTGACCAATGCGGTAAGAGAAGGAGGCGGGCGGATAGCTGCCATCGTGGCGGAGGCAGGTACCGGCAAGTCGCGGCTCATTGAACAGTTTCTTGGATTGGAGGTCACTCCGGCCTGGCGTCTCGCCAAGGCAACCTGCCTGTCATACGACAGCGCGACAGACTTCGCACCATTTGTGGATCTGTTGAGGCGTCACCTGGGCCTGGATTTGGAGTATGACGCCGAGCGGTTGCGGGTTGCACTTTTGGACTGGATAAATTCCTTCGACGCAGATCTGTCCTCGCTCATGTCGCCATTGCTTGTGCTGTTTGGCGCCAATCCGCTGGACGACGCGTGGCTTCTTCTTACTCCCGCAGAGCGGCGACAACGGCTTGTCGCCGCAATCAGCCAGGCTCTTCTTCAGGAAGCGCAGCGTCACCCTCTCTGTATTGTCTTGGAGGATCTGCATTGGGCTGATGCCGGAACCCGCGAGGTGCTTGACCTTCTCGTCGGCGCCCTTCCGACGGCGCAACTTCTCTGCGTGGTAACGTCCCGACCGGAGGTCAGCTTCGGATGGCAGGAGTCTCCGAGCGGAGCGATTATACGGCTTGCTCCATTGCCACCGCTGGAAGCCGGCAGATTGCTGCAGCACATCCTGGGTACCTCTTCAGACTTGGATACCACAAGCCATCTGATCATTGAGCGGGCCGAAGGAAATCCGCTGTTTCTTGAAGAGTGTGTGCGTTCTTTGGCTGACGAAGGGGTGCTCCTGGGCTCGCCCGGGGCCTTTTACCCGGCCAAGGAGATCAGCAAGATCGTGCTGCCGTCGACGATAGCCCTGGTCGTGTCACAACGAATTGACCTTCTGGATGCGGCCGCCAAACACGTGCTTCAGGCCGCCTCTGCAATCGGCGTTCAAGTCCCGGTTTCGGTGCTGGCGGAAGTTGTGCAATTACCAAGCGAACTACTCAGGCAATCTCTGGAGCGCTTGTGTCGTGCGGAATTTATCGATCAGACGGTATTTATTTCGGAGCCGGAGTATGCATTTCGCCACGTCGTATTGCGCGACGTTGCCTACGATGGCCTGCTTCGCGAGCAACGCAGACTGCTTCACCTGAAAATCCTGACGGCGATGCAGAATCAATTTTCCCAGCGAGAGTTTGAGCTGGCGGAACGGTTCGCGCATCACGCTATCGCGAGCCGGAATCCCGAGAAGGCCATCACCTACGCCCGGGCCGCCGGGCGCAAGTCTGCAGCGCGATCGGCGTGCCTGGAAGCCGTCACCTACTATGGCGAGGCCCTCAGTTTTGCAAAAGCTTCGCGCGAAAAACAGGATGGAAGCGGGCTTGAAGTCGATCTCCTGCTTGAGATGCGGTATCCACTTTTCCAGCTTGGTGAACTTGCCCGGGTGCAGGACCTCATGCTCGAAGCGGAAGCCGTGGCGTTAGCGCTCGATGATCGCGGCCGCCAGGCTCAGGTAACCGCCTTTCTCAGTCACATCTCATGGCTTACCGGGCGGCACGAGGCGTCGGTCTCGTACGGCGAAAGTAGCGCGCGTTTGGGACTTGAGCTCAAGCAGAATGACATGGTCGCGCGTGCAAAGTTCTTCGTTGGGCTGGCTTGCATGGGGATGGGGCAGCTGGAAGAAACCGCGGTGCGCATGCGTGACACGGCGGATTACTTCAGCGCCCGACCGGCAGAAGTATCCCGTGGCCTCGGAGCTCTGGCCGGGGTGGCGTTAGGCTACCTCATTCGTGTGCTTGTGGATTTGGGGAGGTCCGAATCCGCAGAAGCGCTCGTGGCAGAGGCAATGAGAGTTTCTGAATTCGGAGGGGACGCTTCCCACGATTATTACGAAGGTCAGCATCGGTTATCTCTATCAAACAGGCGGCCATATGGAGGCGGCGCTGGACGCCTTGCGCGACGCATATGAATTATCCAGGGCCTCTCGCGTTCGGCTGATGGTGCCGGTGGCACAAACATATCTGGGCGCGGCATATCTGGCCGCCGGAGATCCGGAAGCAGCCGCTCTGCTGCTCAGGGAGGCCGTCGAGGAAGCAGCCAAGATGAAGCTGTTATATTTCCAGCCGGTTCGCATGTCGTATTTGGCGCGCGCGGAGTTTGCCCTTGGGAAAAAGCAATTCGCCATGGAGCTTGCCGAGGCCGCGCTTCAGGCAGCTCAAGAGCAGGGCGAAGGGCAGTCGGAACTGCACGCACTTCTGACATTGGCCGAGATATGCGGCGAAGATGGTCCGGGCAAGCGGCCTGTAATTCTCATCAGGCGCGCCTACAAAAAAGCAAGGCGACTTGGTCTCGGTCTAGCCGTGGTGGAATGTGAGCAGGCGATGTTCAATTTCTACGACGGCAGGGGAGACGCGACGAGGGCCGCAAAATATTTGAGGCGAGAGCACGTCACCCGCGCGAGATCGACGCGCTCGCCGGATCATATCGCAATAACTCAGCATTGATGCTTCGGTTTTCCCGCCCTGTTACTCCGCCTTCTTGGTCAAATTCGCATGCGGGCGGCCGAAGTCGGCTGCGGCTGAATCCTGGCCGATCTCGACGATGCCGCGGCGAATGGCGCGGGTGCGGGTAAAATGCTCGAACAGCGCTTCGCCGTCGTTGCGGCGGATCGCGCGGGTGAGCTTTGAGAGATCCTCGTTGAAGGTGCCGAGCATCTCCAGCACCGCTTCCTTGTTGGCAAGGAACACGTCGCGCCACATCGTCGGGTCCGAGGCCGCGATACGGGTGAAGTCGCGAAAACCGCCGGCAGAGAACTTTATCACTTCCGACGACGTAACCTGCTTCGAGTTCGTCGGCGGTGCCGACGATGGTGTAGGCGATCAGATGCGGCAGATGGCTGGTGATCGCCAGCACCAGATCGTGATGATCCGGCGTCATGATCTCGACCCGGGCGCCGAGGCCGGCCCAGAACGCGCGCAGCTTTTCGACCGCGGCTGGATCGGTACCGTCAGGCGGCGTGAGGATGCACCAGCGGTTGATGAAGAGTTCAGGAAAGCCGGAGTCCGGACCGGAGTGCTCGGTACCGGCGACGGGATGGGCGGGCAC
The DNA here is from genome assembly GCA_963802535.1 of uncultured Alphaproteobacteria bacterium. Classification (GTDB taxonomy): domain Bacteria; phylum Pseudomonadota; class Alphaproteobacteria; order Rhizobiales; family Xanthobacteraceae; genus Bradyrhizobium. The sequence continues at coordinate 1,318,950 of CAWDJI010000011.1, forward strand.
GAAGTGCACGCCGTGCGGAATATGCGGGCCCATGTCGCGGGCGATAGCGCCCTTGACCGAGCCGACGTCGGAGACGATGGCGCCAGGCTCGAGGAACGGCGCGATTTCCTCGGCGACCGGACCGCAGGCGCCGACGGGAATGCAGAGGATGACGAGGTCGGCGCCTTTGACCGCTTCCGCATTGGTCTCCAGCACGGCATCGACGATGCCCAATTCAGTGACCCGTGCGCGGGTTTTCGCCGAGCGCGCGGTGGTGACGATTTCGCCTGCGAGCCCCTGGGCCCGTGCGGCGCGCGCGATCGAACCGCCGATCAGGCCGAAGCCGATCAGCGCGATGCGCTTGAAGAGGGGCTCGGTGCTCACTTGCCCGCCATGAAGTCGCGCAAGGCATCGACGACGAGGCGGTTGGCCTCTTCGGTACCAACCGTCATCCGCAACTCGTTCGAGAGGCCGTAATTCTTCAACGCGCGCAGCACCAGCCCGCGTTTGGTCAGATACGCATCCGCCTCATCCGAGGTCTTGCCTTTGGTTTCCGGGAAATGGATCAGAACAAAATTCGCCACGCTCGGCGTCACTTTCAGGCCGAGTTTTGTAATTTCTTCCGTCAGCCAGCTGCGCCACTGCTCGGTGAACGCCTTCGACATCTGGACATGCGCGGTGTCCTCGATCGCGGCCACCGCCGCCAGCATCGCCGGCGTCGAGACGTTGAAGGGGCCGCGAATACGATTCACGGCGTCGATGATGTTCGCAGGCCCGAACATCCAGCCGATCCGCAACGCCGCCAGCCCGTGGATCTTGGAGAAGGTATGCGCCATCACGGTGTTTTCGGTGGTAGCGACCAGTTCGAGGCCGAGCTCGTAATCGTTGCGCGACACGTAGTCGGAATAGGCGGCGTCGAGCACCAGCAGCACATGCCCCGGCAGTCCGGTGCGCAAGCGCTTGACCTCGTCGAACGGCAAATAGGTTCCGGTCGGGTTGTTGGGGTTGGCGAGCCACACCAGTTTTGTCCGCGGCGAAACCAGCTTCAGGATCGCATCGACATCGGCGGTGAAATTCTTCTCCGCCGCCACGACGTTCTTGGCGCCGTTCGCCATGGTCGCGATCGGGTAGACCAGAAAACCATGGGCGGTCGAAATCGCCTCATCGCCCTGTTTGAGATAGGTGTGCGCCAGGAGATTGAGGATCTCGTCCGAGCCGGCGCCGCAGATGATGCGGTTCGGGTCGAGCCCGTAGGCGCGGCCGATCGCCTCGCGCAGCACGCGCGACGTGCCTTCCGGATAATCCTCCAGATGATCGACGCCGTCCTTGTACGCCGCGATCGCCTTCGGCGAGGCGCCCAGCGGCGTCTCGTTGGCGGACAGCTTGAACATTTTGCGGCCCGGCTCCGGCACCGGGCTCTTGCCGGGGGTGTAGGGCGCAATATCGAGGATGCCGGGGTTCGGCACGGGGCGGGACATCTTTATCAAAGCTCCGGATGGCGAGGGGCGTCTATCGGGATTTGGCCGCCCCGTTCGGGGGCACCGTATACCGTGTTGCGTGGCTGCCGACGAGGGCCGTTGAGCGCACCGACGCGCCGGCCTCGATCAGGGCGGTCTTGATCTTCTCGAGCCCGATGCCTGTGATCGACACCAGAAGGGCTGCGCCATCGAAGGCGGTGTCGGGCACGGCGACGATATCGGCGAGCGGCGCCAGCGCGCGGGCGATCTCGGCGTTCCAGCCGGAGACGCGCACGCTCCAGGTCTCGACCTCGGTCACCATGGCGTTGTCGGCCACGCGCGAGATCACGAACACCGGCAGCGCCGCCGGATGGTCGGCGCGTTCGAGGAACGGCCACCGCGCGATGATCTTTGGCGCGCCCTCGGCCTCTAACCCGATCCACCACGGCGTCCGGCTCGATATCGCGGAGACCAGTGCAAGGTCGCCCTTGGATGTCGCCAGCGCCTCGACCGCGGCCTGCGCGCTGAAATGCGCCACATAAGGCACGACGAATCCGAAATGAAACCGCGCCGAATCCCGCATCGCGGCTTCGCCGACCGAAACATCCGCATGCACCGAGAACGGCGCCTGGACGTAGGTGAACGTCGAGATGATGACGCGCCAGATGCTTTCCACCGTGTCGAGCGGCAGGATGCCGCGGTGGCGCTGCACCAGGCGCTGCATCATCTCGGCCTCGCGCGCCGGCCGGAACGCGGACCCGACTTCCTGGGTCTGCTTGGCCTGGATCAGGCGATCGATGATCTCGCCACGCGCCATCAAGAGGCGATGGACCTCACCGTCGATGGTGTCGATCTCCTTGCGCAGCACCTCGAGCGAGGGCGGGGCCGGGGGGGCTTTGGACATGCTGGGTAACCTGACGCGCAAAGCGGCGCCTGCGCCGCGTCTCCAAGGATGAAGGCCCGTTCTCCCCCATGGTTCGGGACGGCGCAAGGGCACCGCTCGGCATGGGCCGGACCCGCCGGGTTAACCATAGGGCCGCCTTGACGGAAAGCCTCCTTCGGACTAGCTTTCGCCTACTTCGTGGTCATTTGAGCCGGCCGGCTTGCAGCCACGTTAAACAACTCGCTAAACAGGCCGGGGACAGCAGTGATCCCGGTCGAACCTTTGTTCAGGCCGGGTTTTTTATGGCCTGATTTCTGTCCGAGAGGACCTCTTTTGGGAGGTCGGTGGCCGAGATGACAAATGTTCAGTCGATACCAAGTCCCTCGATCCATACCGAGGACCGGGCCCATGAGGCGGATCATCCGACGTCGCAGGTCGCGAAGTTCGGCATCGACCAGCCGCTGAAGCTCGATTGCGGCATCGATCTGGCGCCGTTCCAGATCGCCTACCAGACCTATGGCGAACTGAATGCGGACCGTTCCAACGCCATCCTGGTCTGCCATGCGCTGACCGGCGACCAGCACGTCAATAATGTGCACCCGGTCACCGGCAAGCAGGGCTGGTGGGACACCCTGGTCGGACCCGGCCGGCCGCTCGACACCAACAACTACTTCATCATTTGCAGCAACGTGATCGGCGGCTGCATGGGCTCGACCGGCCCCGCCTCGACCAATCCGGCCACGGGCAAATTGTGGGGGCTGGATTTCCCCATCATCACCATTCCCGACATGGTGCGCGCGCAGACCATGCTGATCGATCGTTTGGGCATCGACACGCTGTTCTGCGTGGTCGGCGGCTCGATGGGCGGCATGCAGGCGCTGCAATGGACCGCAGCGTATCCGCAGCGCGTGTTCTCGACGCTGGCGATCGCCTGCTCGACGCGCCATTCGGCGCAGAACATCGCCTTCCATGAATTGGGCCGCCAGGCCGTGATGGCCGATCCGGACTGGCGCGGCGGCCGCTATTTTGACGAAAACACCCATCCGCATCGCGGCCTCGGCGTCGCGCGGATGGCCGCGCACATCACCTATCTCTCGGACGCAGCACTTCACCGCAAGTTCGGGCGGCGGATGCAGGACCGCGAACTGCCGACATTTTCGTTCGACGCGGATTTCCAGGTCGAGAGCTACCTGCGCTATCAGGGATCGTCGTTCGTCGAGCGCTTCGACGCCAACGCTTATCTCTATCTGACGCGGGCGATGGATTATTTCGATATCGCCGCCGACCATGGTGGCGTGCTGGCAAAGGCGTTCACCGGCATCCAGACCCGCTTCTGCGTGGTGTCGTTCACGTCGGACTGGCTGTTCCCGACCTCGGAATCGCGCGCGCTGGTGCATGCGCTCAACGCCTCGAGTGCGCGGGTGTCGTTCGCCGAGATCGAAACCGATCGCGGCCACGACGCCTTCCTGCTCGACGTGCCCGAATTCTTCGAAATTTCCCGTGCTTTTCTGCAATCGGCAGGCAAAGCGCGGGGCCTGGGTAATAGCGGTAACTAGTATGAGCATTCAACAGACCTTACCGCTGACCGGCGTCGAGCCGCACCGCACCGAGAATTTGCGCAGCGATCATCTCTTGGTCGCCGAAATGGTCGAGCGTGGCTCAAAGGTGCTCGACGTCGGCTGCGGCGATGGCGAACTGCTTCAACTGCTCGAAAGCCGCGGCATCGACGGCCGCGGCATCGAATTGTCGCGCGAGGGCGTCAACCGCTGCGTCGCCAAGGGGCTTGCGGTGGTGCAGGGCGACGCCGACACGGATTTGGTCAATTATCCCGACGACGCCTTCGACTATGTGATCCTGTCGCAGACCTTGCAGGCGACGCGGCAGCCAAAAGTGGTGCTGGAAAACCTGCTGCGGATCGGCCAGCGCGCCATCGTCTCGTTCCCGAATTTCGGCTTCTGGCGGATGCGGCTGCAATTGCTGGTCGGCGGCCACATGCCGCGCACCGAAAACCTGCCCGCCACCTGGTACGACACGCCGAACATCCATTTCTGCACCATCAAGGATTTCGTGCAGCTCTGCGAGGCGATCAACGTCAAGATGGAGCGCGCGGTGGCGCTCGATCTCTACGGCCGTCCGCTTGCGGCTGAACCTGCCCTGGTGGTTCTGGAACATGTTCGGCGAGCAGGGCGTGTTTTTGCTGAGCAGGGGCGGGGACTCGAAATAGCCACCGCCGTCATTCCGGGGCGAGCGCAGCGAGAGCCCGGAATCCATCGGGCGGCAAGTTGCGTAGAGGAATGGATTCCGGGCTCGCGCTACGCGCGCCCCGGAATGACGGTTATCCCATCGACCTCGCATCCCGCACCGGCCATCGTCCAGCCTCGACCAGCGCGATAAACCGCTCCACCATCTCGTTGAACAGCGTCGGCTCCTCCAGATTGAGCACATGGCCTGACTTCGGGAAGAACGTCAGCCCAGCCGCCGGCAAGTGCTTCTTCAGAAACATGCTCGGCTCGATGCAATTGTCGTCCTCGTCGCCGCAGATGATCAGCGCCGGCGTCGGCACTTTGCGGATTTCCTCGGTCAGCGTGTAGATCGAGGGCCGGCCGCCTTGAAAGCTGCGCATGGTGTTGGCCGAGCCTTGTGCGGAATGGCGCGCCAGTGCGGTGTAGAAATCGGCGTGGCCGCGCGGGTCCTTCACCAGGAACGGAATCCGGCTCGGAGCCTCGCGCGTCACTTTTGCAACTTCGACCGATCCGATCGCCTCGTACTGTTCGGCATTGGCGACGCATTGCCTGCGGAAGGCGTCGAGATTTTCCAGGCTGGAGCCGGAGCCGACGCCGGCCAGCGTCATCGACAGCGCGCGCTCCGGCGCGTTGAGGCCGATCTGCAGCGATGAATAAGCGCCCATCGACAGCCCGATGAAATGCGCCTTGGCGATGCCGAGATGATCGAGCACGGCAAGCGCATCGGTGTAGAAATGCTTGTAGGTGTAGACATCGGCACTCAGCGGCACGTCGGAGGGCGTGTAGCCGCGCGCCGAATAGGCGATGCACCGATGGCCGCGCGAGAAGTACCGCATCTGCGGTTCCCAATTGGTGTGGTCGGCCGCGAATTCATGCAGGAAGATGATCGGCGTTCCCGAGCCCGCCTCCTCGAAATACAGGCGGACATTATCTTTCGTCACAGCATGGGGCATTGGAATCCTCTTGTTGTTTGGCACGCGTTTCGTTTGCGAAAATTGCAGTTAATGCTCGCGGCTGCAATGCGGCAGGCCTGATTCTTTTTCGTCATCAAATGATCGCGGAATGACCCCGAAATCGTTTCCGCGTTGCCGCACGAAATCTTCCTCTGGTCACAACCCCCATCGCAAAAGGCACCGCTGCGTTCGTTGCTGCATGTGCGAAGTGCATGACCCGGAAAAGTGGATACCGGTTTTCCGACAAGGTCATGCGCAAGCAGAAAGACAGAACGGAAAGACCTTTCCGCTCTGGAGAATGGGTATGTGTCATAGAGGGTAGAATATGGTTCAGTTGCTTGCGTTCCGCCGGTCGCTTCGTTTGATTGCGCTGTCGCTGTTTTCGGCGGCGATCGTCGTCTCCGTCACTCCGGCCTCCGCACGGCCGCATCATGGCGCAGGGCGTCACGCCCGCGGCTATCATGCCGGGCATCACGCCAAGCGGCACTACGCTCACGTCAGGCATCGGCACGTCGCGCGCGCATCGCGCTGGGAGCGCGGCGTGGCGCAGATGCAGGCCGGCGGCCTTGCCGACGCCAACGCAAGTTTTGTCGATCCCAATTCAACGCTGACGCCGACTGGCGGCGTGGCCGGGCCTGTCAATTTCGGCTCGTCCGGAGTGGTATCCGAAGCGCGTCGTTACATCGGCGGCAATCCGACCGGCCGCGGCAGCCTGTGGTGCGCGCGCTTCATGAACATGGTGCTGGAGCATTCCGGCTATCGCGGCACCGGCTCCGACATGGCGAACTCGTTCGCCAGCTACGGCCAGCGCATCTCCGGCCCGCAGGTCGGCGCCATCGCCGTGATGTCGCGCGGCCGCAGCGGCGGCCATGTCGGCATCATCACCGGCATCGATGCGTCAGGCAATCCGATCATGATCTCCGGCAATAACGGCAACCGCGTCAAGGAAGCACCGATCTCGCGCGGTCGGATCTATGCCTACGTCATGCCGACGGGCTGAGGGATTTCATGCAGGTGTCGCCAGATTTTCCAGCGGAGCGGTCAGGCGGCAAACCAGCCCGGTCGTTTCGTACGACACTTCAACGGTGCCGCTGAAATCGTCCTGCAACACCCGGGAAATGAGCCGCGAACCAAAGCCCACACTGGTGGGTTCTAATGCCGGCGGGCCACCGGACTCCCGCCAGACGAAAACGAACTTGGGCTGGCCGTTCTCATCTTCGGACGTCCACGCAAGCGACACCTGGCCGCCTGTCGCAGTCAGCGCCCCATACTTCAAGGCGTTGGTTGCGAGTTCGTGGACGGCCAGGGACAATGCAAGCGCCTGCCGCGATTTGACGATGAGTGGCGGACCTGAGGTCGTAAACCGGTCTTCGCCCATCCGGTAAGGAGCCAGCGCGGTCCTGATCACATCGGGGAGGGGAGCCGCGGCCCAGTTGGCGGCGGTCAGCAGATCGTGCGCGCGTCCGAACGCCGCAAGCCGTCCCTGGTATTTTTCGAGATCGGCTTTGCTCGATGCGTCGCGAAAGGTCTGGGTTGCCACGGCGCCGAGCACCGTCAGCGTATTCTTGACGCGGTGCTTCAGCTCCTCATTGATCAGGCTCAGCGCTTCCCGTGTCATATGTTCTGATGTGACGTCCTTGCAGACGACAAGCACGCCGCCGACCTTGCCTTCGAAATCGATCGGACCAAAGCTGTACGTCCACCAGACGTCTTCGCGGCGGCCGTGGCGCGTTACCGGGACCAGCTGGTCCTCATGCCAGGTCGCTCCTTTGCCTGCCATGACGTATTCGATCTGGGGGCCGATGATGTCCCATATCTCCTCCCAGCACGCTTGGCCCCGCTGGCCCAAAGCGCTCGGATGCCGCTCGGGCCCCATCGTCTGGCGGTAGGCATCGTTGTAGAACTGGATGAGTTCCGGTCCCCACCAGATGAACATCGGGTGTCCCGAGGTGAGAACGAGCCGCACGGTGACGCGGAGGCTTTGCGGCCATGTCTGGGGGGCGCCGAGCGACGTTTTTGACCAGTCAAATGCTCTGGTCAAGGCGCCCATCTCGCCGCCGCCCGCCAGGAAGTCGCTGGATGTCGCCCCGCCCATACACGCAACCTCACTCGGACTTGTTGCCAAGCCTATAGCCCTAGTTCCGGGGATTACAATGTCCACCTTGGTCTCGTACCTTGGCGCGACCCTGGACGATGTGGGCTTGACCGTCTTGGAGGACTTCAGATCGGGCAGCGGCAAATCCGGCTGCAAACTTGCTCGATGTCGGGATCACCTTCCGCGAAGGCGGTGCCGGGTTTATCTAACGGTCTGCGCCGGGCCCGCCGTCGTGCCGGAAATGCCGGCATGGCTCACCGCGCCCGACGGAACGGGTGCTACGATCGGAGCCTTGGCCGCAGCCATTCCCTCTACGGTATTTTGTAGAGGGGATTCGATTTGCTGAGTTTGTCCAACCGTCGCCTGGCTTTGGTTGACCTGCTGGTTGTCGCAGCCTGTCAGCAATAAAATTGAAAGAAATCCAATTCTCAACATTTACGTATCTCGCAAAATCGTTATCTCGCCTTGAGTTCAGGTGACGGCAGGCACCGTGCAAAAGTCCGCTGTTTCTGTCGCCGCTTCTGCCAGTCCTTCGCCGATCTGGCAATGATTGTGGTCGAAATCGCTTAACGCTCAATATGCACATAGCCGTCTCTGAAGACTTTCAGAGAACGGCGATTTATCGTCAAGATTTCCTTGAGATACGCTGGGAACGATCGGGCGCTGCCCGGCGCTGGTCTCGAAGCGCTGCAAATTGGCCCGACGGCCGCGCCCGGCGTAGCCTCTTGACGCGCCGAAGTCCGCCTCCGGACGTAGGCGAAGCCGGGGCAATTCACTTCCGATTTACGGAAATCGTGTCAAGCAAAAATCACCGCGAATCGAAAATATTTCGCTTTATCAGAAGTTCGACTCGGGCTATATCCGGTGCATCCCGTCCCGACCAGAGGGGCGCTCGCGAACGTCACGAACGCGGGACGGGGAGCGATGGACGCGGAAGTGCCCTTGACGAAAGGCACGGAGGCGTACGGCAAAGACGTGTGGTCCTGACGTCCCATGGTTGGCGTCTGCGGTGGCAACAGTACAAGGCTCGCCGGGGAGATCACGTTATAAGCCGTAAACCCATTGCGCAGGGGATGCCGGATGTTCTCCGCTGCCCTGTATGCTCATGCGCGCATTCTCTACCTACATTGCGCATGAGACCTCGGGTGCAGCGCGCATCCGGCATTCCCTGCGCCCTCTGGATTGAGAGGGCGGGAAGTTCTTTCATAGCTCGGGCGCAATGCGTCGCGAGAATAATTCTCGTCGTCCCGGACAAGTGAGCGCAGCGAACGCCGATCCGGGACCCATACGCCGCGGCCGGTATTGTTGGAAAAGAACGGCAACTACCAGCTTGCAAAACAACTTCCGCCGGTGGCTATGGGCCCCGGCTCAAGGCCGGGCGACAACCACCTTCTTGACTCTCGCCCCAATAGTTATAAAATATAACTATTCTGGACAGGAAGCAATAAAGCCGATGGGAAACGCCGCCTCAGCTGCACCAGCAGACCAATCCGGGTTGCTCACAATCGAAAAGTCCGGCGCCGTGCTGACGGTCGGGCTCAACCGGCCGGCCAAGCGCAACGCGCTGAACGACGGCATCATCCTGGAGATCCAGGACTGCTTCTCCAATCTGCCTGACGATATCGGCTCGGTGGTGATCCACGGCATCGGCGATCACTTCTCCTCCGGCCTCGATTTGTCCGAACTCACCGAGCACGACGCCACCGGCGGGTTGCTGCACTCGCAGATGTGGCACCGGGTGTTCGATCGCATTCAATATAGCCGCGTGCCCGTCATTGCCGCACTCAAGGGCGCGGTGATCGGCGGCGGGCTGGAGCTTGCCTGCGCGGCGCATATCCGCGTCGCCGAACCATCGGCCTATTTCGCGCTGCCCGAGGGCCAGCGCGGCATCTTCGTCGGCGGTGGCGGATCGGTCCGGCTGCCGCGGCTGATCGGCGTGGCGCGGATGACCGACATGATGCTCACGGGCCGGGTCTATTCGGCGACCGAGGGCGCGGCCTATGGGTTCACGCAATATCTCACCGAAGCCGGCGGCGCGCTGCCGAAGGCAATGGAACTCGCCGAGCGCGTTGCCGCCAATGCGCCGCTGACCAACTTTGCGGTGTTGCAGGCGCTGCCGATGATCGCGGAAGCCAATCCGCAGGCCGGTCTGCTGATGGAATCGCTGATGGCCACCGTCGCCCAGAGCGACAAGGAAGCAAAGCGCCGGATCCGTGAATTTCTGGATCGCAAGACCGCCAAGGTGAAGCCGACCTGACATGAGCGCCAAGCCCGACACATCAACCGAAAGCACCGCCCGCGCCGGCAGCGCGCATCCGTTGCGCGCGATTTCATTCGGCAATCCGGCCGTCACGATCGAGCGCCGCGACAACGGCACCATCTATCTGCGGCCGAAAGCCAAACTCGCCGACTATCCGGTGCGGATCACTGATCGCCTGCATCATTGGGCCAAGGCAGCACCCGAGCGCGTCTTCATGGCGGAGCGGGATGCCAGCGGTGGTTGGCGCAAGGTCACTTACGCGCAGTTATTGAATTCGACGCGTTCGATCGCCTCGGCGTTGCTGGCACGCGGCCTCTCGGCCGAGAAGCCGGTCGTGATTCTCTCCGGCAATTCGGTCGATCACGCGCTGGTCGCGTTCGGCGCGCTCTATGCCGGGATACCCTTTTGTCCGGTGTCGCCGGCCTATTCGCTGGTGTCGCGCGATTACGGCAAGCTCAGTTTTCTGATGAAGCTGCTGACGCCGGGGCTGGTGTTCGCCGACGACGCCACCAAGTTCGCCGATGCGCTGGTTGCCAATGTGAGTTCTGGAACCGAGATCGCGACATCGCGCGGAGCACTCCCGGGCCGCGATGTGACGCTGCTGTCGGATCTGTTGGCGACGCCGGAACATCCGCGCCTCGACGCGGTACACGACGCCATCGGTCCGGATACGATCGCGAAATTCCTGTTGACCTCAGGCTCGACCGGCAATCCCAAGGCCGTCATCAACACCCAGCGCATGATCTGCGCCAACCAGGTGATGCTGCGCGAGACGCTGGCGTTCCTGATGGACGAGCCGCCTGTGATCGTCGACTGGCTGCCGTGGAACCACACCTTTGGCGGCAACCACAATATCGGGCTGACGCTGTACAATGGCGGCTCGATGTATCTCGACGAGGGCAAGCCGATGCCCGGCGGCATCGAGGAGACCGTGCGCAATCTCCGCGAGATCTCGCCGACGGTCTATTTCAACGTCCCCAAGGGCTATGAATCGCTGCTGCCGTATTTGCGCGAGGATGCCGCGCTGCGCGCAAAATTCTTCGGGCGACTGCATGCGATGTTCTTCTCGGGGGCGGCACTGTCGCCGTTTGTCTGGAACAGCCTCGACGAACTCGCGGTGCAGGAGACCGGCTTCCGGGTGCCGATGCTGACCGGGCTTGGCGCCACCGAGACCTCGCCGTTCTTCATGTCGGTGCGCCCCGACACCAGCCGTTCCGGCCATGTCGGCCTTCCCGTGCTCGGCAACGACGCAAAATTGCTGCCTAACAACGGCAAGCTGGAAGTCCGCGCCAAGGGGCCGAACGTCACGCCGGGTTACTGGCGCCAGCCTGAACTGACCGCGGCCGCCTTCGACGAGGAAGGCTTTTACAAATTCGGCGATGCGCTCAGGCCCGCCGACCCCGACGATTTCGACGCCGGCTTCGACTTCGACGGCCGCATCGGCGAGGATTTCAAGCTCGCCAGCGGCACCTGGGTCAGCGTCGGACCTTTGCGGGCGCGCTTCGTTGCGGCCTGTGCGCCGCTGGTGCGCGACCTCGTCATCGCCGGCATCAACCGCGACGAATTATCGGCGCTCGTGATGCTCGATCTCGACGGCTGCCGGCTGATCAACCCGAACCTTCCGCCCAACGATCTCCAGGCTGCGGCGGCCGACCCGCTGATCCGCGCCGCCTTCCGCGAACGGTTTCAAAATCTGCTGGCGAGCGCCACGGGTTCATCGACCCGGATCAAGCGCGCGGTGCTGTTCGATGCGCCGCTGTCGATCGATCGCGGCGAAGTCACCGACAAGGGATCGATCAACCAGCGCGCGGTGATCGAGCATCGCAACGACCTGATTGAAGAAATTTATGCACCGACGCCGCCCGCGCAGGTGATCACGCTGTAACCGAATTCGAAGAAAATTTTGTCAGGGAGAATGTCATGCAGATGAAAGACCAGGCCGCCATCGTCACCGGCGGCGCTTCCGGATTGGGCGCCGCGACCGCGCGCCGGCTGGCAGGCTTGGGCGCCAAGGTCGCGGTATGCGACCTCAATGCGAAACTTGCCGAAACCGTTGCCGCCGAAATCGGCGGTGTTGCCGTGGTCTGCGACGTCTCGGATGCGGCCTCGGCGGAAGCCGCGATTGCCGCCGCCGCCAAGGCGCATGGCCCGGCCCGCGTGCTGGTCAACTGCGCCGGAATCGGCGTTGCCAAGCGCGTGATTGGCAAGGAAGGCCCGATGGCGCTCACCGATTTCGAGCGTGTCATCAAGGTCAATCTGCTTGGCTCCTTCAACATGCTGCGGCTCGCAACATCAGGGATGTCGAAGCTGGAGCCGCTGGCGAACGGTGAACGCGGTGTCGTGATCTCGACCGCCTCGGTGGCTGCCTATGACGGCCAGATCGGCCAGTCGGCCTATTCCGCCTCCAAAGGCGGCATCGTCGCGATGACGCTGCCGATCGCGCGCGAACTGGCGCAGTTCGGCATTCGCGTGCTCACGATTGCGCCGGGCCTGTTCCTGACGCCGCTGCTGGCCAATTTGCCGCAGGAAGCCCAGGACTCGCTCGCCGCTTCGATCCCGTTCCCGCGCCGCCTCGGCCACGCCGACGAATTTGCCTCGCTGGCGCTGCACATGATCGACAACCCCTATCTGAACGGCGAAGTGGTGCGTCTCGATGCCGCGCTCCGCATGGCGCCGCGCTGAGTATGGTCCGCAAAAATGCGATTGGTTCTTCCCCCTCTCCCCTTGTGGGAGAGGGTGGCTTCGCGAAGCGAAGACGGGTGAGGGGTTCTCTCCGCGGATGCAGACCCCTCATCCGGCGCGCGACGCGCGCCACCTTCTCCCACAAGGGGAGAAGGGAAGAAGGCCCGATTGCAGCAATATCGAGGTAGAGTGAAGTAATGTTCGTTCATCGCCGCGACGTGCAGATCCAGTGGGGCGATTGCGACCCCGCCAACATCGTCTATTACCCGCGCTATTTCGCGATGTTCGACGATTCGACCTCGATCATGTTTGAAGCGGCCGGTTTTTCGAAGCAGGACATCATCCACAAATACGGCCTGGTCGGCATACCCATGGTGGATACAAGGGCGAAATTCCATATCCCCTCGACCCATGGCGACTGGATCACGATCGAAAGCCGGATCGAGAGCTTCAAGCGCTCGAGCTTCGAGGTCATCCATCGGGTGTTCAAGGGCGAGGCGCTGGCGATCGAGGCGTTTGAGACCCGCGTGCTGGTCGGCCGTCATCCGGACGACCCGGCGCGGCTGAAATCGGCTCCGATGCCGCAGGAGATCATCGAACGATTCATGGGGGGCCTGACCTGGCCCTTATGACCTAAAGAAGGGGCTGAATTGACGGTCCGTTTTTGCTTTATAAAAAGATAATCAAGGGAGGAATGAATGAAGAAGACTTTTATGTCCGCCGCGGCACTTGCAGCGGTACTTGCGCTGCAGGGTTCACCGGCGCTGGCGCAGGCCAATGAAATCGTGATCGGCATTACCGTCGTCACGACCGGACCGGCGGCGGCGCTCGGCATTCCCGAACGCAACTCGCTCGAATTCGTCGCCAAGGAAATCGGCGGCGTGCCGCTCAAGGTGATCGTGCTCGACGATGGCGGCGACCCGACCGCCGCGACCACCAACGCGCGGCGCTTCGTCACCGAATCCAAGGCCGATATCATCATGGGGTCGTCGACGACGCCCCCCACCATTGCGGTTTCCACCGTGGCCAACGAGGCCGGCATTCCGCATTTCGGTCTCGCACCGTTTCCGATCAACGAAGCGCGTATGAAGTGGTCGGTTGCCATGCCGCAGCCGATTCCGATCATGGGCAAGGTGCTGTACGAGCACATGAAGGCGCACGCCATCAAGACCGTCGGCTATATCGGTTACTCCGATTCCTACGGCGACCTCTGGGCCAACGACTTCAAGGCCCAGGCCGTGCCGATGGGCATGAGCCTGGTCGACGAGGAGCGCTTTGCGCGCACCGATACTTCGGTCACGGGACAGGTGCTCAAACTGGTTGCGGCCAATCCGGATGCGATTCTGGTCGGTGCCTCCGGCACCGCGGCGGGGCTGCCGCAAACGGCGCTGCGCGAGCGTGGCTACAAGGGCCTGATCTATCAGACCCATGGCGCGGCCAGCATGGACTTCATCCGCATCGCTGGCGCGGCGGCGGAGGGCGTGCTGATGGCGTCGGGACCGGTGATGGATCCCGAAGACCAGCCCGACAGCGCATTGACCAAGAAACCGGGACTGGCGCTGAACAAAGCCTATGAAGCCAAGTACGGCCCCAACAGCCGCAGCCAGTTCGCGGGCCACTCCTACGATGCGTTCCTGATTCTCGAACGCGTCATTCCCGTCGCGCTGAAAAAAGCCAAGCCGGGTACGCCGGAATTCCGCGAAGCGATCCGCGAGGCATTGCTGACCGAACGCGACATCGCCGCCAGCCAGGGCGTCTATAACTTCACCGAAAAGGACCGCTACGGCCTCGACGACCGCTCGCGCATCCTGCTGACGGTGAAGGACGGGAAGTACGTGCTGGCGAAGTAGGGCTTCGTAGGGTGGGCAAAGCGAAGCGTGCCCACCAGCGAACTCGATGCTGAGCTGAAAGTAAGGGGTGGGCACGGCGCAAGGGCGCCTTTGCCCACCCTACTTTTTTACATAGCGCGACCTAAACCGCGCTCTCGCCTTCATGCGTAAAGCCGAGATAGCTGGCGGCGACGCGCTTGTTCTCTGCGATATCGCTGGCCGATCCGTTCAGGATGAACTCGCCGAGCTCCATCACATAGGCGCGGTCGGCGATCTTCAGCGCGGCCTGTGCGTTCTGCTCGACCAGCAGCACCGAGACGCCGGCGGCGCGCAGTTCGCCGATGGTGCGGAAGATGTCGGCGACGATGATCGGGGCGAGACCGAGGCTCGGCTCGTCCAGCATCAGAAGTTTCGGCGCGCCCATCAGCGCGCGGCCCATCGCCAGCATCTGCTGCTCGCCGCCGGAGAGCGTGCCGGCCAACTGCTTGCGCCGCTCCTTCAGGCGCGGAAACAGCGTGTAGACCCGCTCGAAGGATTTCGCGGCAGTCGCCTTGGCAATCCGGAACGCGCCGAGTTGAAGGTTGTCCTCGACATTCATGGTGGCGAACAACTCGCGATGCTCCGGCACCAAGGAAAGTCCCGCCGCGACGCGGTCCTCGATGTCGAGCGCCGCCATGTCCGCGCCGGCAAAAGCGGAAAAACCTTTCAGCGGCAGGATGCCCATGATGGCGTTCAACAGCGTGGTCTTGCCGGCGCCGTTGGCGCCGATGATGGTGACGATCTCGTTGTCGGCGACCTCCAGCGACACCGCGCGCACCGCCTCGACCTTGCCATAGGCGACATGCACGTCACTGACCTTCAGGAGCGCGCTCATGTGGTGGCTCCGAGATAGGCCTTGATCACGTCGGGGTTGGTCTTGATCGCAGCGGGTGTGCCCTCAGCGATCTTGGTGCCGAAATCGAGCACCACGATGCGGTCGGCGAGATCCATCACAAAACCCATGTCATGTTCGACCAGCAGCACCGACATGCCGCCGTCGCGCAATTGACGGAGCAATGCGGCGAGCCGCTGCTTCTCCATGTGGCGCAGTCCCGCGGCGGGTTCGTCGAGCAGCAGCAGCAGCGGATCGGCGCACAGCGCGCGTGCGATCTCGACGATGCGCTGCTGGCCGAGCGAAAGGCTGCCCGCCAGCTGGCCGATCTGGTCGCCGAGGCCGACGCGCTCGATCTGGCGCGCAGCTTCCGCCAGCAATCTGGCTTCATCGGCCCGATCGAGCCGGAACATGCTCGAGATCGCGCCGGCATGCCCGCGCAGATGGGCGCCGATCGCGACATTCTCCAGCACGGTCATGTCGGGCACCAGCTTTACATGCTGGAAGGTTCTGGAAACGCCGAGCTTGACGACCTCCTGCGGCGGGGCGTTGTCGACCTTGTTGCCGAGCACCGAAATCGCGCCGCCGGTCGAGGTCAGAACCCCCGTGATCAGGTTGAAGGTCGTGCTCTTGCCGGCGCCGTTGGGGCCGATCAGGGCGACGATCTCGCGGGCCTGGACGTCGAACGAGACGTCGTTGACGGCGATAACGCCGCCAAACTGCTTTCGCGCTTTGTCGAGATGCAGCAGCACCGACGGCGTGGAGGCAGCGCGCACGCGCGCCGGCAGGGTCAGCGATGTATCGGCAACCTTGCGGCCGGGCTTGAACGGCAGCCGCGCCATCAGCCAGGGCCAGACGCCGGTTGGCGCCAGCTGCAGCAGGACCACCAGCAGGATGCCGAACACGATGGTCTCGAGCTGGCTCTGGCCGCCGAAAACATACGGCAGATAGCTCTGCAAGACTTCCTTCAGGATCACCACGATGCCCGCGCCGAGCACCGCGCCCCAGACATAACCGGCGCCGCCGACCACGGCGATAAACAGATATTCGATGCCGGCCTGCGCGCCGAATGGCGTCGGGTTGGCGGCACGCTGGAAATGCGCATAGAGCCAACCGGACAGGCCGGCCAGCACCGCCGCATAGATGAACACCAAAACCTTGGCGCGTGGCGTCTGCACGCCGAAGGCTTCGCCGGCGACATGCCCGCGCCGCAGCGCGCGGATGGCGCGGCCGGTGCGGGAGTCCAGCAGGTTCATGGTCAGGATTGCCGAGATCAGCACCGCGATCCAGATCGCGAAATAGATCGTGCCGGGATCGAGCATCCGTAAACTACCGATGCTCAGCGGCGGAATGCCGGAAATGCCGTCATTGCGGCCGAGGAATTCGAGCTTGCTGAACAGATAAAACAGCCCGATGCCCCAGGCGATGGTGCCGAGCGGCAGATAATGGCCGGACAGCCGCACCGTGATGATGCCGAGCAGCACGGCCGCGCCGCCGCTGACCAACAGCGACAACGGCAGCGTCAGCCAGGGCGACAGCCCATAGCCGGTCGTCAGCACAGCTGTGGTGTAAGCGCCAAAACCGCAAAACGCCGCCTGGCCGAACGACGTGAGGCCGCCGACGCCGGTCAGCAGCACGAGGCCCATCGCCACCAAAGCGGCGAGGCCGATATTGTCGAGAAGCACGATCCAGAACGGCGGGATGCCCGGGATGAACGGGATCACGGCCATGAGAAGCGCGAAGATGATGACAGGAAGCCGCTGCGTCATATCCGTCAGTCCTTCTCTTCCTCGACCGCGGGTGCCGCGAGCGACCGCAGCACCAGTACGGGAAGGATCAGCGTGAAGACGATGACCTCCTTGAAGTTACTGGCATAGAACGACGAGAAGGCCTCGACGCTGCCGACGATCAGCGCCGCGACCGCGGTCAGCGGATAGCTCACCAACCCGCCGATGATGGCGGCGATGAAGCCTTTGAGGCCGATCAGGAAGCCGGTGTCGTAATAGAGCGTGGTGATCGGCACGATCAGGATTCCCGAGATAGCGCCGATCACGGAGGCGAGCAGGAAGGCGATCTGTCCCGACAGCGTGGTGCGGATGCCGACGAGGCGGGCACCGAGGCGGTTGACGGCGGTGGCGCGCAGCGCCTTGCCCATCAGCGTGAAGCCGAAGAACAGCCAGAGCCCGATGATGAAGGCGATGGTCAGGCCATAGACCGCAAGGCTCTGGCCGGTGAAACGCAGCGGCCCGATCGTCAGCGCCGCGTCCGACAGTGCGGGGCCGCGCAGGCCTTCGGCGCCGAAGAACACGAGGCCAAGGCCTTGCAGCGCCAGATGGCAGCCGACGGAAGCGATCAGCAGCACCAGCACCGAGGTGTGTGCGATCGGCTGAAAGGCGATCCGGTAGAGAAACAATCCGATCGCCGCGACGATCAAGAGCGACAGCGCGATATTGACCGCAATCGGGGTTTTGGGGCCGGCCAGCGAATAGGTAAGAGCCAGGATCGCGACCGGGAAAACGATGTTGAGCGCGGCGGAGCGGGCGATCAGCCGCAACCGCAGCGATTTGCGCGCGACGAACAGGTCGAGGGCGAAGGCCACCACGCCCATCGCCACCGCCAGCCGCGCCGTGCCCGGCACCTGGCCGGTCGCCAGCATGGCGTAGCTCAGCGCGCCATAGGTGACGAATTCGCCCTGCGGAATCAGGATCACGCGGGTGACGGCAAACACCAGCACCAGTGCAAGCCCGAGCAACGCATAGATCGCGCCATTGGTGATGCCGTCCTGCAGCAGGAACAGCATGATCGTCGTGTTCAAGACTTGGCGCTCCCCCTCACGCATCGCCGGTCTCGACCTCTGGGAGGTCAGCCGGCAAGTCCGATATCGGCAGTTGAAACGGCGCCGATATTTGGTATAGTCTATAACGATTATCAAATATAATCTCAAGGCCCACCCTTGGCGGGCCCTTGATGGCCGGGATTGCGAGCTTCGAGCGATGACAGTTTCCAAGGCGGCCACCGATGCCGTCAAGCCCTCCCGCCCCGCGGCCAAGGAATCCGTCGATGGGGCGGACGACAATGCCGCCCTGCAAATGGGCGAACTGTCCGACCTGCTCGGTTATTCGCTGAAGCGCGCCCAATTGAAGGTGTTCGAGGATTTTCTGCGTTGCGTCGCTCCGCTGCAACTGACGCCGGCGCAATTCTCCGTGCTGCTGCTGCTCGACAAGAATCCGGGCCGCAATCAGACCGAGATCGCCAATACGCTCGGCATCCTCAGGCCGAATTTCGTGTCGATGCTCGACGCGCTGGAGAGCCGCGATCTCTGCACGCGGATGCGTTCGACCAACGACCGCCGCTCCCACATCCTGATGCTGACCGAGAAGGGCCGCGCGGTGCTGGCGCGCGCCAAGAAGCTGGTCGCCACCAAGCACGAAGCGCGCCTCAACGAATTACTGGGTGCCGACGGCCGCGTCGCCTTGCTCGACATGCTGTCGAAGATCGCCGCGGAGTTTTAGTTTGGTCGTCATTCCCCGATGCGCAATTGCGCATCGGGGAATCTCGAAATTCCGGGTTCATCGCTGCGCGATGCCCCGGAATGACGGCGATGGATTACGCCGCGACGATGCGGCCGGGCGCTGATTCAGGCCCAGCCAGGAACAGCCGCTCGATCTCGTGGGCGGGAAGCGGCTTGCTGAACAGAAAACCCTGCATTTCCGTGCATCCCTCGGACGCGATGCGGTCGAGCTGCTCGGTTGTTTCGACGCCTTCAGCGGTGGCCGTCATGCCCATGCCGTTGGCGAGCGCTGCGACCGCCCGCACGATGTTGAGCGAGCCTGAGTTCTCCGTGATGTTCTTCACGAAGGAGCGGTCGATCTTGATCTTGTCGAACGGGAAACTCTGCAGGTAGGTCAGCGAGGAATATCCGGTGCCGAAATCGTCCATCGCGATCCGGATACCCAGCGCCCGCAACTGATGCAGTACCGCAAGCGTCGCTTCCTTGTTGTGCAGCAGCACCGTCTCGGTAATTTCGATCTCCAGCCGCGCCGGGTTCAGGCCGGAGGCCGCCAGCGCGCCGGTTATCACCTGCATCAGGCCGGGATTGCGAAACTGGACCGCCGAAATGTTGACAGCGATGTGGAGATGGTCGGGCCATTGGGCCGCGGTGGCGCAGGCCTGCTTGATGACCCACTCGCCCATTGGCACGATGAAACTGATCTCTTCGGCCAGCGGGATGAAAGAGGCCGGCGAGATCAATCCCTTGGTCGGATGGTTCCAGCGGATCAGCGCCTCGAACCCGCTGATCTGCTTGCTCGCGAGATTGACCACCGGCTGGTAGTGCAGCTCGAACTCGCCGGCAGGCAGCGCCTTGCGCAAATCCTGCTCCATCAGGCGGCGGGTCTGCATCTGCAAATCCATCACCGGCTCAAAGAAGCGGAACGTGCCGCGGCCGTCACCCTTGGCGCGGTAGAGCGCGAGGTCGGCATTGCGCAGCAGTTTGTCGGGGCAGGTGCCGTCACCGGGGCCGACCGAGATGCCGACGCTGGCGCCGATCACGGCCTGGTGGCCGTCGATGTCGTAGGGCTCGCTCAATAGCCTGATCACGCGCTGCGCCAGCGAGGTGGCGTCCGCGGGATCCGAGATCGGGGCTTGCACGATGACGAACTCGTCGCCGCCCATGCGCGCGATCGTGTCGGTGTCGCGAACCACCCCAGATAGCCGTTCGGCGACGGTCTTCAGCAGCTTGTCGCCGGCGTGATGGCCAAAGGTGTCGTTGACTGCCTTGAACTGATCGAGATCGAGGTGATGAACCGCGACCATCTGCTCGGCGCCAAGCGTGCGTTCGAGCCGCTCGTTGAGCAGTACACGGTTGGCGAGATCGGTGAGCGCATCATGGTGCGCCATGTGTTCGATCTTGACCTCGGATTGCCGCTGCTCGGTGATGTCCTCGTGGGTGGCGACCCAGCCGCCGCCCGGCATCGGCCGGTGCCGGATCTTGAAGGTGCGTCCGTTCTGCAAATCGACGAGGCTGTCCTTGGCCTCGTTGGAAATCGCCACATTGGTGCGCCAGTGCAGATATTCATCCCGGGTCATCGCCGGGAAACTGCCGGCTGCGAAACGCAGGTCAACAATCTCCGCCACCGTTGTGCCGGGGCCGACACGGTCGCGCGGGATGTCGTACATCTCGACGAAGCGGTCATTGGCCACGATCAGGCGGTGATCGGAATCGAAGAAGCAAAGTCCCTGCGACATGTTGTTGATCGCGGTATCGAACTGAAAGTTGCGGATCCGCAGCGCTTCTTCCTGCTGCCTGCCCAGTTCGTACTGCGTCTTCAGGCGGGCATTCAGCTCTTCGCGTTCGGTAATGTCCTCGTGGGTCGCCATCCCTCCGCCACCGGGCATCGGATGGACGGTGTAGGCGATGATCCGACCATCGGTGAATTGCTGGACCGTGGTGTCGAGGGCGACGTCCTGCCCGACGCGCGAGCGCACGTAGTCATCATGCGCCACCGACACCTTGAGGCCGAGGTTCAGCCGGTGCCGGATCAACTCGCTGGTCGGCGTGCCCGGCTTGATCTGTTCGGGCGAGAGCCCGTACATCTCCGCGTAGCGCTTGTTGCAGAAAACGACTTCGCGCTTCTCGTTGAAGACGACAATGCCAAGTGACAAATGATTGATAGCCTCTTCGAGCCGCGCACTCAAAGGCGCTGACTCGGGACGGATGTCCCCCGCAATAGAACCCACCATATCCGCGTTCCCCCGCCGCATTTTGCGGCACCCGGCAATCAGGCGGGTCCCATTAAGGACCAGGGTGGTGAATTGCATCTTTGAGAGGCGGTATCTGCCCGTAAATTCCCGGGAATATCCTCAACAAGGCGTTAATTTTCCTGCCGAGGTCCCTGCGGGCCTTACTCCACCAGGATCACCCTGACGTCGTTGACATTGGTGAGGGTTGGACCGGTCAGCAGCAGATCGCCGGTCGCCGCAAAGAACGCGGTGGCGTCGTTGTTGGCGAGATAGGCTTTTGCGTCGAGGCCGAGCGATTTCACCTTCGCAAAGGTGCTTTGGTCGATCACGGCGCCCGCGGGATCGCTGGCGCTGCCGGCGCCACCGTCGGCACCGTCGGTATCGCCGGCCAGCGCCGAAATGTCCGATGTCTCCTTGAGCAGGTCCGCCAGCGCCAGCGCGTATTCCTGGTTCGGACCGCCGCGGCCGTTGCCGCGCACGGTCACGGTTAGTTCGCCGCCCGACAGGATCGCGGTGCGCTTGCCTTCGGCCCGCGCCTTCAGCGCCAGTCCGGCGTGCGCGGCCGCGACCTCGCGCGCCTCGCCTTCGAGATCGGCGCCGAGTTCGATCACGGCGTAACCTGCATCCCTGGCAATCCTGATCGCGGCATCCAGCGACGCCTTCGGCCTTGCGATCAGTTCGAATGTCGCGCGGGCGAAAGCGGGGTCGCCGGGCTTGCAGCTCTCGTTTTTCGGATCGTCCAGCGCGTGTCGAACGGCGTCGTCGATGGCGAGGTTGTATCTGGCAACGAGGGATCGCGCGTCGGCGAGCGTGGTCGGATCCGGCACCGTGGGACCTGAGGCGATCGCAGACGGATCGTCATGGGGGACGTCCGAGATCGCCAGCGTGACGATTTCGGCGGCACGGCTGCCGGCGCGCGCCAGCCGGCCGCCCTTGATGCGCGACAAATGCTTGCGGACAATGTTCATCTCGCCGATCGGTGCGCCGGAACGCAACAGCGCACGGTTGACCTGTTGCTTCTGCACGAACGAAATGCCCTCGACCGGCGCGATCCAGTTCGCCGAGCCGCCGCCCGACAAAAGCACCAGCAACAGATCGTCGGCGGTGGCCTCGCCTGCGAGACGCAGCGTGTCGTCGGCGGCCTTCAGGCCGGCTTCGTCTGGCACGGGATGGCCGGCTTCGACCACGCGAATGCGCCGCGTCGGCACGCCATGGCCGTGGCGGGTGGTTGCGATGCCGATCAGCCGTTCGGGATCGAGCGAAAGCGTATCGAGATAGTGCCGCTCCGCGGCCGCAGCCATTGCTGCAGCGCCCTTGCCGGCGGCCAGGCAGATCACCCGGCCTTTGGGGGCGGGACGCAGATGCGCCGACAGCACGACATCGGGATGGGCGGCAGCAACCGCCGCGTCAAAGATCGAGCGCAGGAGGGGACGTCGGTCGGTCATCGGGTCGCAGCCTGACTGAAGATGTGGGGATGCGGTTATCCATCCAATCGCCGCAAAAGAAAACCCCCGCGGGCGGGCCCGCGGGGGTGATGTTGAGGCGCAATCGGCCGATCCGGTTTCCGGATCGTTAGCCGCCGGCGTCCGCGTTGATGACGTCGCCGAACAGTTCCCACTTGTCGCCCTTGAACTTCATCAGCTGAAGCGAGGAAATCGGGGCGAAGTCGGTCGGGCCGGTGTTGATCTTGATGCCGGGCAGCAGGACTTCGGTACGGAAATCCTTCAGGCTCGCGGCCTGCTTCATGATGTTCTCGCGAGTGAGGTTGTCGCCGCACTGCTTCAACACCTGAACCAGGGTCTGCGCGACGCCGAAAGCCACCACCGTGCCGGCATCGAGCTTGTCGCCTTCCGGAAAATCCTTGGCCATGAAGGCATAGAATTCCTTCATGCCGGGATCATTGTCCCACTGCTTGTCGGAAGCGTCCTTCAAATAGGCAGCCGAGATGATGTCCTGGGAGTTTTCGAATCCCGCCGGCTTGATCACGCTGCCGACGGACGCCGAGACGTTGTTGAGGAAGTGCTGCGGCTTCCAGCCGATCTCGGCCATCTTCTTGATCGCCTGGGCTGCGAATTTCGGCGTCGAGATGTTGATGAAGATATCCGCATTGGTCGATTTCATCTTGACGATGTGGTTGTCGATGGTTGGCTCGGACGTTTCAAAGCTTTCCTCGATCACGATCATCGAGGCCGCCTTGGCGCCGAGGCCGTCCTTCAGGCCCTTGAGGTAGTCCTTGCCGTAATCGTCGTTCTGATACATCACCGCGATCTTGGCGTTCGGGCTGTTCTTCAGAATGTACTTTGCATAGATCTGCGTTTCGCTTTGGTAGTTGGGCTGCCATCCGATGGTCCAGGGGAAATCCTTCGGATCGTTCCACTTGGTGGCGCCGGTGGCGACGAACAGCTGCGGCACCTTCTTCGAATTCATGTATTTGTGGATCGCGGAATTCGGCGGGGTTCCCAGCGAATTGAAGATGAACAGCACCTCGTCGCTTTCGACCAGCTTGCGCGCCTGCTCCACCGTCTTCGGCGGGCTATAGGTGTCATCATAGCTGATGAAGTTGATCTTGCGGCCGTTGATGCCGCCGGCGTCGTTGATCTTCTTGAAATAGGCCGCCTCGGTCTTGCCGATGATGCCATAGGCGGAAGCAGGTCCACTATACGGCATGATATTGCCGATCTTGATCTCGGTATCGGTGGCGCCGGTATCATATTTTTTTTGAGCGAGCGCGCCGGTGCTCGAGGCTGCGAACATGATGAACGCGGCCGAGGCAATGGCTGCTCTGCTGGTGGCAATAGGCATTCCTGATCTCCCTTTTTTTGTTAAACGTTTGCGCGCGCCATGTTCTCTTGTTGATCGGAATTTGCTCGCGGCGCGGCGGAATTGAATACCATTTGGCGATAACCATCAAGACAAAGCCCCTGCGGCCGGGCCGCAGGGGCTGCTTCTTTAGTAGTCAGGCTTAACGGGTCAGCCGCCGACGTCGCCGCTGAGAATCTCGCCGAACAGATCCCAGCCCTCGCCCTTGAACTTCATCAGCTGCAATTGCGAGAGTGGGGCGAAATCGGTCGCCGAGGTGTTGACCTTGATGCCGGGCAGCAGGCCGCCAAGCTCGAGATCCTTGATGCTGGCCGCCTGCTTCATGATGTTGGCGCGCGTCAGGTCGTCGCCGCAGGCTTTCAGCACGTGTACGAGGCCCTGAGCCACGGTGTAGGCATACATCACCGAGGCGTCGGCGCGGTTGGCTTCCGGATAGTATTTATCCAGGAATTCGTTCCAGGCGATCATCCCCTTGTCGTTCTTCCACTGCGGATCGGTCGGATCCTTCAGGTAATTCGAGGAAATGATATCCTGCGCATTTTCGAAGCCGGCAGGCTTGATGACGCTGCCGACCGAGGCCGAGACGTTGTTGAGGAAATGCAGTGGCTTCCAGCCGATCTCCATATTCTTCTTGATCGCCTGCGCCGCGAATTTCGGCGTCGTGATGTTCAGGAAGACATCGGCGCCGGTCGATTTCAGCTTGACGATGTGGGAGTCGATGGTCGGCTCGGAGACTTCGTAGCTCTCCTCCATGATGATCATCGACGCCGCCTTGGCGCCAAGCCCGTCCTTCAGGCCTTTCAGGTAATCCTTGCCGTAATCGTCGTTCTGATACAGCACCGCGATCTTGGCGTCCGGCTTGTTCTTCAGAATGTATTTTGCGTAGATGATGGTCTCGCTCTGGTAGTTCGGCTGCCAGCCGATCGTCCACGGGAATTCCTTGGGGTCGTTCCATTTGGTGGCGCCGGTGGCGACGAAAATCTGCGGCACCTTCTTCTGGTTCATGTATTTCTGGATCGCCGAGTTCGGCGGTGTGCCGAGCGGATTGAACACCATCAGGACTTCGTCGCTCTCGACCAGCTTGCGCGCCTGCTCCACGGTCTTGGGCGGGCTGTAGGTGTCGTCATAGCTGATGAAGGTGATCTTGCGGCCGTTGATGCCGCCCTCGGCGTTGATCTTCCTGAAATAGGCTTCTTCGGTTTTGCCGATCACGCCGTAAGCGGACGCCGGTCCGCTGTAGGGCATGATGTTGCCGATCTTGATTTCGGTGTCGGAGGCGCCGGTGTCGTATTTCTTTTGCGCAAGCGCGCCGCTCGAGGCGGCAGCAAGCAATACGAGGGCAGCCGAAAAGGCCCCCAATCGCGAATGGATAGCGAGCATTTTTATCTCCCTGGGACCACGATGAATGTGTCTTGTTATTGAAGCTTCAGCGCTTGGCGGCTGTTGGCAGCATTGAATACCTTTCGGCAGCAGTGGGCAACAAAAAGCCCCCCGCGACGATGTCGCGGGGGGCGGCATTTAGTCTGATGTCGCGGGCGAACTGCCCGCGACGCGGAATATTAATGACTGAGTTCGCCGCTGATGATGTCGCCGAACAGCTCCCACTTCTCACCCTTGAAGCGCTGCATCTGCAACTGCTCGATCGGGGCGAAGTCGGTGGCCGAGGTGTTGATCTTGACGCCAGGCAACAGCGTGTCGGTCGTAAAGTCTTTCAGGCTGGCCGCCTGCTTCATGACGTTGGCACGGGTGAGGTCGTCACCGCACATCTCCAGCACTTTCGCCAGTGTCTGTGCCGCGCCGTAGCCGTAGACCACGGAGCCGTCGAGCTTGTTGGCTTCGGGATAATACTTTTCGAGGAAGCCGTAGAACTTCTTCATGCCGGGGTCGTTGTCCCACTGCGAATCCGCGCCGTCCTTGGCGTAGGCCGCAGAGAGGATCCCTTGCGAGTTCTCGAAGCCGGCCGGCTTGATCACGCTGCCGACCGAAGCCGAGACGTTGGAGACGATGTGCATCGGCTTCCACTCGATCTCGGCGATCTTCTTGATCGCCTGCGCCGCGAATTTCGGCGTCGAGATATTGATGAAGACGTCGGCGCCGGTGGCTTTCAGCTTGACGATGTGATTGTCGATCGTCGGTTCCGAGGTCTCGTAACTTTCCTCGGCGATCAGCATCGACGCCTTGGCGCCGAGTCCGTCCTTCAGGCCCTTGAGGTAATCCTTACCGAAATCGTCGTTCTGATACATGATGGCGATCTTGGCATCGGGCTTTTCCTTCATCAGGAACTTGGCGTAGATGCGCGCTTCGCTCTGGTAGCTGGGCTGCCAGCCGATGGTCCAGGGGAAGTCCTTCGGTTCGTTCCACTTGGTGGCGCCGGTGGCGACGAACAGCTGCGGCACCTTCTTGGAATTCAGGTACTTCTGGATCGCGCTGTTGGAGGGCGTGCCGAGCGGATTGAACACGACGAGCACCTCGTCGCTCTCGACCAGCTTGCGGGCCTGCTCGACCGCCTTCGGCGGGCTGTAGCCGTCATCATAGGTGACGAAGTTGATCTTGCGGCCGTTGATGCCGCCCTCGGCGTTGATCTTCTTGAAGAAGGCCTCTTCGGTCTTGCCGATCACGCCATAGGCGGAAGCGGGTCCGCTGTAGGGCATGATGTTGCCGACCTTGATTTCGGTATCGGTGGCGCCGGTGTCGTATTTCTTCTGGGCGAGGGCGCTGCCACTGATGGCAACAGACGCGATCAGCGCCGTCGAGAATGCGGCGCTTTTTGTTGTTAGTCGCGAGAGCATCATTTCTCCTGGGTTTCTGGGTTCGAGTTTAAAGGCTCAGTTCTTCCTGAGTTTGCCGATCAGGCCCTGGGCGATCATCGCGACCTGCCTTGCACCGTGTGGCACCAGGAAGATGACGAGGAACAGCAGGACGCCGAACACGGCGCCGGAAAGGCCTTTGGAAATTCCCTCCGCGATGTTCGGAACGAAGATGATGAAGGCGGAACCGACGATCGAGCCCGGCAGCCAGCCGACACCGCCGACCACCATGCCGAGGAACAGCGAGATCGCGAACACGATGGTGTAGCCGTCCGGTGCCACGAACTGCACGGCGATGGCGCCGAGGCCGCCGGCTACGCCGGTGATGCCGGCGGAGACGCCGAACGCCAGCGTCTTGTAAAGTGCAACGTCGACGCCCATCGCGGAGGCCGCGATCTCGTTGTCGCGGATCGCCATGAAGGCGCGCCCGGATCGCGATCGGAGCAGGTTCACCGAGGCGATATAGATCCCGATCGTGATCGCCAATGTAAAGTAATACAGCCACATGTCCTGCGACATCGGCAGGCCGAACGGCGCGTCGGGCTTGGTCACGACCAGACCCTGCACGCCGCCGGTCCAGTGCTCGAAGAAGCCGAGCTTCAGGAGCTGCGGCATCGCGGTCGCCAGCGCAAACGTCGCCAGCGCGAGATAGACGCCGGAAAGCCGCAGCGCCGGCTTGCCGAACAGGTATCCGAAGCCAAAGCAGATGACGCCCGCGATCGGCAACGTCAGCGCGTAATTCATGTTGGCGTGTTCCATCAGGATCGCCGACGTATAGGCGCCGACCGCGTAGAACGCGCTCTGGCCGAGCGAGAACTGTCCGGAGCCGCCGGTCAGGATGTTCAACGCGAGCACGGCAAGGCCGTAGATCAGAAGCATCGTCATCTGGAAGATGATGAAGTTCTTGACGAACAGCGGTACGAGACACAGCGCGGCCAGCACCACCAGCGAGGTGCCGAGGCCGAGCGTCATCGCGCGCTTGGGAACGGCTTCGACGGCGGGGGCTTCGGTGACGACTTCTTCAGCTGCGCTCATGATCAAACTCGCTTCACGATGGGCCGGCCGAACAGGCCAGCGGGTTTGACGACCAGGACGGTGATGATCAGCGCAAGCGCGATCGGCAGTTTCAGTTCGTTGCCGACGCCGGGAATATAGGTTCCGGCGAGGTTTTCGAACACGCCGACCAGGAAGCCGCCGACCACGGCGCCCAGCGGCGAGGTCAGGCCGCCGAGCACGGCCGCGGCAAACCCGTAGATCAGCACGCCGCCCATCATGTTCGGCTCGAGGAACACCACCGGTGCGATCAGCATGCCGGCAATGGAACCGATGGCGGACGCCATGCCCCAGCCGAGTGCGATCATCCAGGAGGTGTTGATGCCGACGAGGCGGGCCGATTCAGGCAACGAGGCCGCCGCCCGCATTGCCAGGCCCATCCGGGTGTACTGGAAGAAGACGAACAGCAGGATCAGCAGCAGCACGGTGACGCCGATCATGCCGGCCTGGTGGGTCGAGATCAGCTGGCTGCCGAGGAAGGGCGAGGATCCGAACGGGGTCGGATACTGCTTGATGGTGAAGTCCCAGATCAGGCCTGCGACCGAGTTGACGATGGCAAACAGCGCGATGAAGCCGGCGACGTTGGTCAGAACAGGCGCTTTGGCCAGCGGCTTGAACAGAAGCCGCTCGATCAGGATGCCGCCGGCGAAAGATATCGCCAGCGTCAGGATGAAGGCGCCCCAATACGGCACGCCCCACTGCATCATCTGCCAGGATATGAAGGTCGAGAACATCGCCATTTCGCCCTGCGCGAAATTCAGATGGTCGATCGCCTGGTAGATCATCACGACCGCGAGCGCCATACAGGCATAGATCGCGCCTGTGGCGATGCCGGCCAGGACTTGGTTGGTAAACAGCTCCATGGCCGGCTCCTCAATAACCGAGATAGGATTTGCGGACGTCTTCGTTGGTCGCGATGTCCTTGGCGTTGCCCGACATCACGATCCGACCGGTTTCGATCACATAGGCCTGGTCGGCGAGTTCCAGCGCCAGCTGCGCGTTCTGCTCCACCACCAAAATCGTGACCTTGTCCTCGCGATTGATCTTGCCAGAGAATCTTGAACAGGTCGCGCACGATCAGCGGCGCGAGACCGAACGACGGCTCGTCCAGCAGCATCAGCCGTGGCCGCAGCATCAGCGCCCGGGCAACCGCGAGCATCTGCTGCTCGCCGCCGGAAAGCGTGCCGGCCTGCTGCGTGTAGCGCTGCTTCAGCACCGGGAAATGGTCGTACATCCGCTCGATGTCGGAGATCACGCCGGCCTTGTCGTTGCGGGTGATGGCGCCGAGTTGCAGGTTTTCTTCCACCGTCATTGTCGTGAAGGTGCCGCGGCCCTGCGGCACATGCGCAATGCCGAGACGGACGACGTTTTCGGTCGACTTGCCGGACAGCGGCTTGCCGTCGAATTCGATCGCGCCGGTGGAGCGCACCATGTTGCAGATCGCCCGCAAGGTCGTGGTCTTGCCGGCGCCGTTGGCGCCGAGCAGGGTGGTCAGTGAACCTTCGTCGAGCGCGAAAGAAAGGCCGTGAAGCGCCTGGACCTGGCCGTAATAGGCCCGCAGATCCTTGACATTGAGCATCGCGGTCATTGGTCCTTGCTCCCGAGATAGGCCTTGATGACATCAGGGTCGGCCTGGACCTGGGCCGGTGTTCCCTCGGCGAGCTTCTTGCCGAAATTGAGGGCGACGACGTGGTCGGCGATCGACATCACCAGACCCATATGATGTTCGACCAGCAGCACGGTCATGTGGCGCTCGTCGCGAATGCGCCGGATCAGATCGCCGAGCACGTGGACTTCCTCGTGGTTGAGGCCGCCGGCGGGCTCGTCGAGCAGCAGGATTTTTGGATCGGCGGCGAGCGCGCGGGCCAGTTCGACCCGCTTCTGGGTGCCGAACGGCAGTCCGGACACCACGGTGTGGGCGACGTCCTCGAGGTTGAGATAAGCGAGGATCTCATGGACCT
Organism: uncultured Alphaproteobacteria bacterium; assembly: GCA_963802535.1. GTDB lineage: Bacteria > Pseudomonadota > Alphaproteobacteria > Rhizobiales > Xanthobacteraceae > Bradyrhizobium. Next base: position 1,348,585 of record CAWDJI010000011.1, read on the forward strand.
TCTTGTTGACCTCCGCTTCGCCGCGGCGAACCGAGGCGAGCTTCAGCGAGTCCGAGATGATGTTGCCGTTGGTGCGCGCATGGGTGCCGACGCGGACATTGTCCATGACGGACAGATTGGGAAACAGCGCCACGTTCTGGAAGGTGCGGCCGATGCCGATTTCGGCGATCCGGTGCGGCGGGCGGGTCAGGATGCTCTGGCCTTCCATCAGGATGTCGCCGGAACTCGGCTGATAGAGCCTTGAGAGACAATTGAAGAGCGTCGTCTTGCCGGCGCCGTTCGGTCCGATCAGGCCGAGGATGGCGCCCTTGTGCATGTCAAAGGACACACCGTTCAACGCGATGATGCCGCCGAACACGACGCTGACGTCGCGAACCGCGAGCAGGGGAGAATTTCCCTGCGCGAGCTGTGCCTGCGTCATCTCGTCCCGCCCGCGCTGATCACGGTGCGGAAATGGCCGCGCGAAAAACTTCGCCGGTCATGATGAAGGCTACCTGATCCCCTCGACCACACGTGCAACTTTCCCTCCTGCTTTCAACTTCTTGCTTTCTTCTTTTTTGGATTGCGGGGCTACGCCGCCCAGCGCCGCCTCGATGTTCCTTACCATCGCGACAAGACGAGGTCCAATATCGTGGCGCAACCGATCTTCCGTAAAGCGGAATGCCGGCGCGCCACAATTGAAGGCGTACGGACCGGTTCCATCACTGAGCTTGAGCGCGACGCCGACCGCGGCGACATCGTCCTGCCATTCGCCGGCGGAAATCGTAAAGCCATGACGCGCCACCGTCTCGCCGGCGCGCTCGATGCCGTCGCGCATCTGGGCCCAGCGGCTACCATAATGCTCGCGCAGTTCGCGCAACAAGGCGGCGCGATCCTCCGGCGGCAGCGCCCAGATATAGGCGCGGCCCATCGCGGTGGTCGCGATCGGTACCCGCGAACCGACGTCGAGCTGCACGCCGAGCAGACCGGTACGGCACTGGCCGAAATAGATCATGCTGTGACGGTCGCGCCCGCCGACCGCGACCGCGCCGCCGGTCTCGCGCATCAGCTCTTCACGGTAGGGTTCGGACAAATGACGAACGCCGAGATTGGCCAGCGCCGCATACCCCAGGGCCATGGCTGATGGCGCCAGCTGATACTTTTCGAACCGCGGAACGGGTGTAAGATAGCCCAGCTTGGTCAAGGTGTAAGTCAGCCGGGAAACCGTCGGCTTCGGCAAATTAGTACGGGCGGCGATCTCCTGATTGCCGAGAAGCCCGTCGTTGGGATGGAATGCGCGCAACACATCGAGCCCGCGAGAAAGCGCGACGACGAAGCTGCGATCAGTCGCCACTTTCTTCCCTGGACGTTTCATTGCCTGCTGCTGTGTCGAGCGCGTTGACAAGGGACGTGCTTCAAAATAACCCTCCGTGTCAAGATGTGGAATTAAATTTCGCAGTGCGAAATCAACAAAACGCCGTAGCTACTCGACGCAAGTTGGTGCGGCTATCCAAAAACAAGGATCAAGGGAGAGTCCCGTGAACGAAGTCGTAAAACTCGAACGTCATGACGCCATCGCCATCGTCACGGTCAACAGCCCTCCAGTCAACGCGCTCTCGGCCGCGGTGCGCGGCGGTATCTTCGAATGCATGAAGAGCGCGATCGCCGATCCCGAAGTAAAGGCGATCGTGCTGACCTGCGACGGCCGCACCTTCATCGCCGGCGCCGACATCACCGAATTCGGCAAGCCGCCGAAGCCCCCGGGCCTCGCTGAAGTGCTGGTGGCGATGGAGACCTCGCCGAAGCCGATCATTGCCGCGATCCACGGCACCGCGCTCGGCGGCGGCCTCGAAGTAGCCCTGGCCTGCCACTATCGCGTGGCGACCAAAGAGGCAAAACTCGGCCTGCCCGAAGTGAAGCTCGGCCTGTTGCCGGGCGCCGGCGGCACGCAGCGCCTGCCGCGCGCGATCGGCCCCGAAATGGCGGTCAAGATGATCGTCACCGGCGATCCGATCGGTGCCGCCGAAGCGCTGAAGAACGGCCTGATCGAAGAAATCGTCGAAGGTCCGGCATCGGGCGGCGAAGCCTTTGCCCGCAAGGTGCTGGTCGAGAAGCGCCCGCTGCGCAAGCTGCGCGACGATGATTCAAAACTCGCCGCGGCCAAAGCCGATATTTCGATCTTCACCAACGCAGTTGCCGCTTTGACCAAGAAGGCCCGCGGACTGGAAGCGCCTTTCGCGGCGGCCGACGCCGTGCGCGCCGCGATCGAGCTGCCGTTCGACGAAGGGCTGAAGAAGGAGCGCGAAGGGTTCTTGAAACTGGTTTCGAGCGACCAGTCGAAGGCGCAGCGCTATGCGTTCTTCAGTGAGCGCGAGGCGGCAAAGGTGGCCGGCGTTCCCGAAGGCACCAAATCGCGTAACGTCGAGCGCGTCGCCATCATCGGTGCCGGCACCATGGGCGGCGGCATCGCGATGTCGTTTGCCAATGCCGGCATTCCCGTCACCCTGATCGAGACCGGCGAGGAACAGCTGAAGCGCGGCATGGGCGTGATGCAGAAGAATTACGAGGCCACCGCCGCGCGCGGCGGCATCCCCGCCGATGCGCCGGCCAAGCGCATGGCCCTGATCACCGGCGTGGTCGGCCTTGAGAACGTCAAGGACGCTGACCTGGTGATCGAAGCCGTGTTCGAAACCATGGCGGTCAAGAAGGAAGTGTTCACCGCTCTCGACAAATACGCCAAGAAGGGCGCGGTGCTGGCCTCCAATACCTCGTATCTGAACATCGACGAGATCGCGAAGGTGACGAGCCGGCCGCAGGACGTGCTCGGCATGCACTTCTTCTCGCCGGCCAACGTCATGAAGCTGTGCGAGATCGTGCGCGCGGAAAAGACCGCACCGGATGCCCTGACCACGGCGGTCTCGATCGCGCGCAAGATCGCAAAGGTTCCGGCGGTGGTCGGCGTCTGCGACGGTTTTGTCGGCAACCGCATGCTGGCGCAGCGCGGCAAGCAGTCGGAAAAACTGTTGTTCGAAGGCGCATTGCCGCAGCAGGTCGATGCTGTCGTCACAAAATTCGGCATGCCGATGGGCCCGTTCGCGATGGGCGATCTCGCCGGCCTCGATATCGGCTGGCGCTCGCGCAAGGACCGCGGCCTCAAGTCGGAAATCGCGGATGCGCTGTGCGAAGCCGGACGTTTCGGCCAGAAGACCGGCAAGGGCTATTACAAATATGAAGGCGGTTCGCGTTCGCCGATGCCCGATCCGGAAGTCGAAAAACTGATATCGGAGACGCTGCTGCGCTTGGGCCGCAAGACCCGCGTCGTCAGCGACGACGAAATCCTCGAGCGCATGATGTACCCGATGATCAACGAGGGCGCGCGCATCCTCGAAGAGGGCGTAGCTGCCCGGCCGAGCGATATCGACGTGATCTGGCTCTATGGCTATGGCTGGCCGATCTATCGCGGCGGCCCGATGTTCTATGCCGACCTGGTCGGGCTGAAGCACATCGCGGATCGCTTATCCTACTACGCCAAGGAGACCAACGATCCCTCGCTCGAACCGTCGCCGCTGCTCAGGCGTCTCGCCGCGGAGGGCAAGACCTTCGCGTCGCTGGCGCAGTCGAAGGCGGCTTGATGGCAATGAACCGGATGTGTTCTGGCTCCGGGTCTCAATGTGTCGTCCCTGCGAACGCAGGGACCCATACGCCGCGGCCTCACGTTTCGGCGCAAGTGCAGCGGCCTTTTTTCAACCTTGACGCCCGGGGTGATCGGTCCCTGCGTTCGCAGGGACGACGTGTGGAGATGTGGGGCCGTGATCGGCTTGCAGGGATACCGATGACTCACCCCGGCGAAAAATTCTATCCGGCAGGCGTTCACTGGGACGATCCGCTTCCGCGCGGCACGCTGCCTGACCTGTTGTCGGCGGCGGCCCAAGAGTACGGCTCGCGGCCGGCGATCGAATTCCGCGACCGGCCGATCAGCTATGCGGCGCTCGAAGCCCTGGTGGAGACGGCGGCAGCCGCCTTCCTGCGCGCCGGCTACGGCAAGGAAAAATCGGTCGCGTTGTTCCTCGGCAATACGCCCGATCATCCTGCGAACTTCTTCGGCGCGCTGAAGGCCGGCGCCCGCATCGTGCATCTGTCGCCGCTCGACGGCGAGATCGCGCTGTCGCACAAGCTGTCGGATTCCGGCGCGCGCGTGCTCGTCACCAGCAATCTGTCGGCGCTGTTGCCGACGGCGCTGAAATTTCTCGACAAGGGCCTGCTCGATCGCCTGATCGTCTGCGAGGACGATGATTGGGGCAAGGTCGGCACGCCGCAGACCGCGCTGCCGGACAATCCCAAGATCATCACCTACCGGCAATTCACCGACGGCGCGACCAGGCCGGCGCAATGGCCGCAGATCAGCGCCGACGATGTCGCGCTGCTGCAATATACCGGCGGCACCACCGGCCTGCCCAAGGGCGCGATGCTCAGCCACGGCAATCTGACCTCGGCGGTGTCGGTCTACGACGTCTGGGGCAAGCCCGCGCGCGCTCGAACGCAACGCGATCGAGCGCGTGATCTGCGTGCTGCCGCTGTTTCACATCTATGCGCTGACGGTGGTGCTGTTGTCCTCGATCCGCCGCGGCAATCTGATTTCGCTGCACCAGCGTTTTGACGTCGAGGCCGTCATGCGCGACATCGAGGTCAAGCGCGCCACCGTATTCTCCCGGCGTGCCGACGATGTGGATCGCGATCGCGTCGTTGCCCGATCTCGACAAGCGCGATCTCTCCTCGCTGGTCAGCGTCGGCTCGGGCGGCGCACCGCTGCCGGTCGAGGTCGCGCGGATCCTCGAGCAGCGGGTCGGCATGAAGCTGAAGAGCGGCTGGGGCATGACCGAAACCTGCTCGCCCGGCACCGCGCATCCGAAGGAAGGGCCGGACAAGCCGGGCTCGATCGGGCTGATGCTGCCCGGGATCGAGATGGACGTGGTGTCGCTGGAGGATTCCACCAAATTGATGGCGGTCGGCGAAGTCGGCGAAATCCGCATCCGCGGCCCGAACGTCACCAAAGGTTACTGGAACCGGCCGCAGGAAACCGCGGAAGCCTTTGTCGGCGACCGCTTCCTGACCGGCGACATCGGTTACGTCGATGCCGACGGTTACTTCTATCCTGGTCGACCGCAAGAAGGACATGATCATCTCCGGCGGCTTCAACGTCTATCCGCAGATGATCGAGCAGGCGATCTACACCCACCCGTCCGTGCAGGAAGTGATCGTGATCGGCATCCCCGACGATTACCGTGGCGAGGCGGCAAAAGCCTTCATCAAGCTGCGCGCGGACGCAAAGCCGTTCACGGTCGATGAATTGCGTGCGTTTCTTACCGGCAAGCTCGGCAAGCATGAACTGCCGGTCGCGCTCGAGTTCGTCGACGAACTGCCGCGCACGCCGGTCGGCAAATTGTCGCGTCATGAATTGCGTCTGCAGCAGGCTTCGCCGCACAAGCAGCAACTCGCATCTGGAGGCCGGCCATGAGCAGCAATCCCGTCGTCCCGGCGAAGGCCGGGACCCATACGCCGCGGCTTTGCTTAGGGCACATTGGGAGACGGCTGTCGCAATAATTAAGTTTGGTGGTTATGGGTCCCGGCCTTCGCCGGGACGACAATGAGTAAGTTCATTCGCTCACAGGAGGATCCGATGGATCTCGCTTTCAGCAAGGAAGAAATGGCGTTTCGTGAGGAGGTGCGGACCTTCTTCAGGGATAACGTGCCGCCGGCGACCCGGCAGAAGCTGGTCGAGGGCCGCCATCTGTCAAAGGACGAGATGGTCGCCTGGTGGCGCATCCTGAACAAGAAGGGCTGGGGCGTTTCGCACTGGCCGAAGGAATATGGTGGCACCGGCTGGACCTCGGTGCAGCATTACATCTTCAACGAAGAACTGCAGATGCACCCCGCACCGGCGCCGCTCGCCTTCGGCGTCAGCATGGTCGGCCCGGTGATCTACACCTTCGGCAACGAGAAGCAGAAGAAGCAGTATCTGCCGCGCATCGCCAATGTCGACGACTGGTGGTGCCAGGGCTTCTCTGAGCCCGGCTCCGGATCGGACCTCGCCTCGCTGAAGACCAAAGCCGAGCGCAAGGGCGACAAATACATCATCAACGGCCAGAAGACCTGGACCACGCTGGCCCAGCACGCCGACATGATCTTCTGCCTCTGCCGCACCGACAACAATGCCAAGAAGCAGATGGGCATCTCCTTCATCGTGTTCGACATGAAGTCGAAAGGCGTCACGGTGCGCCCGATCGAGACCATCGACGGTGGCCGCGAAGTCAACGAAGTGTTCTTCGATGACGTCGAGGTGCCCGTCGAGAATTTGATCGGCGAGGAGAACAAGGGCTGGGATTACGCAAAATTCCTGCTCGGCAACGAGCGCACCGGCATCGCCCGGGTCGGCGTTTCCAAGGAGCGGCTGCGCCGCATCAAGGACCTTGCCTCCAAGGTCGAATCGAACGGCAAGCCCGTGATCGAGGACCAGGGCTTCCGCGAAAAACTCGCGGCCTGCGAGATCGAGCTGAAGGCGCTCGAGCTGACGCAGCTCCGCGTCGTCGCCGACGAAGGCAAGCACGGCAAGGGCAAGCCCAATCCGGCCTCCTCGGTCTGAAGATCAAGGGCTCGGAGATCCAGCAGACCACCACCGAATTGCTGATGGAAGTGATCGGCCCGTTCGCCGCCCCCTATGACGAGCATGGTGACGAGGGCTCCAACGAGACCATGGACTGGACCGCCCAGATCGCGCCGAGCTATTTCAACAACCGCAAGGTTTCGATCTACGGCGGCTCCAACGAGATCCAGCGCAACATCATCACCAAGGCGGTGCTGGGGCTGTAGTTACGGTGCGCTCCCTCGCCCCGCGCTTGCGGGGAGAGGGTTGGGGTGAGGGGCTCTCACCGCAAATTCAGTTCGTAGGATGGGTGGAGCGAAGCGATACCCATTACAACAAAATCGAACAGTGCGATGGGTTTCGCTTCGCTCTACCCATCCTACGGGTTCAGGCATGACTTGAGAGAGTAAACAACATGGATTTTGATTTGTCCGAGGAGCAGCGGCTTCTCAAGGAAAGCGTCGACGGTCTCCTGAACAATTCCTACGATTTCGACGCGCGCAAGAAATACCGCGCGGAGAAGGGCGGCTGGAGCAAGGCCGTCTGGAGCAAGCTTGCCGAGCAGGGCCTGCTCGGCCTGCCGTTTTCGGAAGAGGACGGCGGCTTCGGCGCCGGTGCGGTCGAGACCATGATCGTGATGGAAGCGATGGGCAAGGCGCTGGTGCTGGAGCCTTATCTCGCGACCGTCGTGATCGCCGGCGGCTTTCTGCGCCATGGCGGCGTCGGCCGAACAGAAGGCCGCGCACATTCCGGGCATCATCGACGGCAGCAAGACCTTTGCCTTCGCGCAGCTCGAGAAGAACTCGCGCTACGATCTCTCCGACGTCGCGACCACGGCCAAGAAAAAGGGCGCCGGCTGGGTCATCGACGGCGAAAAGTTCGTCGTCGTCAATGGCGAGAACGCCGACACCCTGATCGTCACTGCGCGCACGTCAGGCGCGAGGCGTGACCACAACGGCGTCGGCGCCTTCCTGGTGCCGGCGGGTGCAAAAGGCGTCAGCCGCAAGGGTTATCCGACCCAGGACGGCCTGCATGCCGCCGACATCACGCTGACCGGCGTCGAGGTCGGCGCTGACGCTGCGATCGGCGATCCCGAAAATGGTCTCGCTTTGATCGAGCGAGTGGTCGACGAGGCCCGCACCGCGATGTGCGCGGAAGCGGTCGGCGCGATGGATGAATCGCTGAAGTCCACGGTCGAGTATCTCAAGACGCGAAAACAGTTCGGCGTGCCGATCGGCAGCTTCCAGACCCTGCAGCACCGCGCCGCCGACATGTTCGTCTGCCGTCGAACAGGCCCGCAGCATGGCGATGTTCGCGACCATGGCGGCCGACTTCGACAACGCCAAGGAACGCGCGACTGCGGTTGCGGCGGCGAAAGTGCAGATCGGCAAGTCGCTGAAATTCGTCGGCCAGCAGTCGATCCAGCTCCATGGCGGCATCGGCATGACCCAGGAAGCCAAGATCGGCCACTACTTCAAGCGCCTGACCATGATCGAGAACACGTTTGGGGATACGGATTATCATTTGCGCCGCGTGACGGACGCGGGCGGGTTGATTTAGGGCCTATCAACGTCATTGCGAGCGAAGCGAAGCAATCCATCGTGCCGCGAAGCAGGCATGGATTGCTTCGTCGCAAGTGCTCCTCGCAATGACGGGGAGAGAGCGAAGGAATAAACAACAATGAAAAACACCCCGTTCGATCTCACCGGCAAGGTCGCCGTCATCACCGGCTCCAGCCGCGGCATCGGCCGCTCTTCCGCCGAACTGCTGGCAAACTCGGCGCCAAGGTGGTGATCTCCAGCCGCAAGGCGGATGCCTGTCATGAAGTCGCCGACGGCATCAAGAAAGGCCGGCGGCGATGCCCATGTCATCCCCTGCAACATCTCGCGCCGCGAGGAAGTCGACGCGCTGATTTCCGGCACGACGAAACATTACGGCAAGGTCGACATCCTCGTCTGCAACGCTGCGGTGAACCCATATTACGGGCCGCTGCTCGAGATCAAGGACGAAGCCTTCGACAAGATCATGAACTCCAACGTCAAGAGCAACATCTGGCTCTGTGCGCAGGCGATCCCGCAGATGGCGGCGCGAGGCAACGGCTCGGTCGTGATCGTGTCCTCGATCGGCGGCTTTCGCGGCTCGACCGTGATCGGCGCCTACGGCATCTCCAAGGCGGCGGACTTTTCGTTGTGCCGCAGCCTCGCCGGCGAATGGGGCCCGAAAGGCGTGCGCGTCAATTGCGTCGCACCGGGCCTCGTGAAAACCGATTTCGCCCGCGCATTGTGGGAAGACCCCGACAACCTCAAGCGCCGCACCGCCTCCACGCCGCTCCGCCGCATCGGCGAGCCGGATGAGATCGCCGGCGCGGTAGCCTATCTCGGCTCCGACGCCTCGAGCTTCATGACCGGCCAGACCATCGTGGTCGATGGTGGGGTGACGACGGCTGCGACGTAGCATTCCGCGTCGCCCCGGCGAACGCCGGGACCCATACCGCGTTGTGCTCTCGATTGGAAAAAGGTAGCTGACACCCGTTGCAAAACCCGCGGCGGTGGTTATGGGTCGCGGCGTTCGCCGGGACGACGGTGAGATATTGACGTTCTCATCCCAATCCGCTTGCCTTGCCCTCACCAACAAACCTCTCGGGAAGAACCGCCATGTCATTCGTGCTGGCCATCGATCAGGGCACCACATCCTCGCGCGCCATCGTGTTTCGCAGCGATATTTCGATCGCCGCCACCGCGCAGCAGGAGTTTCCGCAGCATTTCCCGGCCTCGGGCTGGGTCGAGCATGAGCCGGAGGACATCTGGACCTCGACCATCATGGTCTGCCGCGACGCGCTGGAGAAAGCCGGCCTCAAGGCAAAAGATATCGCAGCGATCGGCATCACCAACCAGCGCGAGACCACCGTGGTGTGGGACCGCGCCACCGGCCAGGCGATCCATCGCGCCATCGTCTGGCAGGACCGCCGTACCGCCGATGTTTGTTCCAAACTGAAGAACGAAGGCCACGAGCCTATGATCTCGGCCAGGACCGGCCTGATTATCGATCCCTATTTCTCGGGCACCAAAGTCGCCTGGATCCTCGATCACGTCCCGGGCGCGCGCGACCGCGCCGGCCGCGGCGAATTGATGTTCGGCACGATCGATTGTTATCTGCTGTGGCGCCTCACCGGAGGCAAGGTGCACGCCACCGACGCCACCAACGCCTCGCGCACGCTGCTGTTCAATATCCACACCGGCGAATGGGATGATGAGCTGTTAAAGCTGTTGCGCGTGCCGCGCTCGATGCTCCCGGAGGTGAAAAACTCCTCCGCGAAATTCGGCGAGAGCGTCGCAGAACTGTTCGGCGGCCCGATCGCGATCTCCGGCATCGCCGGCGACCAGCAGGCTGCCACCATCGGCCAGGCCTGCTTTACGCCCGGCATGATGAAGTCGACCTACGGCACCGGCTGCTTCGCGCTGCTCAACACCGGCGCCACGCCAGTTGCTTCCAAGAACAAGCTGCTCACCACGATTGCCTATCAATTGAATGGCAAGCGCACCTACGCGCTCGAAGGCTCGATCTTCGTCGCAGGAAGCGCGGTGCAATGGCTGCGCGACGGGCTCGGCATCATCAAGAAGGCCGCCGAGACCGGGCCTTTGGCGGACAAATCCGAACTCGATGCAGAGCGTCTATCTGGTGCCGGCCTTCGTCGGCCTCGGCGCGCCTTACTGGAACCCGCGCGTGCGCGGTGCGCTGTTCGGCCTGACCCGCAACACCGGCCCCGCCGAAATCTCGCATGCCGCGCTGGAGAGCGTCTGCTACCAGACTTTTGATCTCTGGGCCGCGATGCGCGCCGACTGGCCGGATGCCAAGGCCGCCAACATCGTGCTCCGCGTCGACGGCGGCATGACCGCCTCCGACTGGACCATGCAGCGCCTCGCCGACCTGCTCGACGCCCCCGTCGACCGCCCGATGATCCAGGAAACCACCGCATTGGGCGCCGCCTATCTCGCAGGCCTCCAGGCCGGCGTCTATCCTGAGCCGTCAAAGTTCGCCGACAATTGGCGGCTGGAGCGTCGCTTCAAGCCCGCGATGAGCGCAGCGACGCGCGAGCGGAAACTGGCGGGATGGGCACGGGCGGTGAAGGGGTTGCTGGCGAGCGATGAGGGGGAGGGGTAACCCCAACCGTCATCGCCGGGCTTGACCCGGCGATCCACGTCTTCGAGAGGCAGCGCGCGATGATCCTCCCCGACGGCTACTCCGACGTCCCCGCTGGCAAGATCGCCGCCGTCGTTACGCATCTGGAAATGACCGAACGCCCGGCGCCGCCGTCCGATCCCGAGGGCGACTGGACGCTCCGCCGCGTCGAATCTCCCGCGCTCGACTGGTATCGCGAGCTCTATCGCCGCGTCGGCGAGGAATGGCTGTGGTTCTCGCGGACGCAGATGACGGATGCCGAACTCGCCGCGATCGTGCAGGCAACGCTCGTCGAAGTCTACGCGCTGGTCCATGACGGTCGCGATGAAGGCCTGCTGGAGCTCGATTTTCGCGACGCCGGCCAATGCGAGATCGCTTTCTTCGGGGTCACCGCAAAATTGATCGGGAGCGGTGCCGGTCGCTGGCTGATGAACCGCGCGCTGGAGCTTTCGTGGTCGCGGCCGATCAAGCGGCTTTGGGTGCATACCTGCACCTTCGATCATCCCTCCGCGCTCGGCTTCTATCAGCGCGCCGGATTTCGCCCGTTCCGCCGTCAGGTCGAAGTCGCCGACGATCCGAGGCTCGACGGCCGCGCGCCGCGCGATGCCGCGCGGCACGTGCCGATCATCGAGTAGCTATGCCTTGATGAACGCCAGCAAATCGGTGTTCACCTCGCGCATATGTGTCACGAACAGGCCGTGCGGTCCGCCCGGATAAACCTTCAGCACCGCGCCCTTGATGCCTGCGGCGGTGCGCCGGCCGGTGATCTCGAGCGGCGCCGAGACGTCCTTGTCGCCGTGCAGGATCAGCACCGGCCGATCGATCTTCGCCAGCACGGGCCTGAGATCGGTCGAGATCGCCGCGCGGCTGGTGGCAAGCGCGACTGGTAGCGGCACCTCGCGCAGCATGTCGGCGACCCATTGCATCATCTGCGGCGAAGTCTCCGGGGTGAAGAACGGCAGTTTGTTGTCCTCGATCCATTTCGGAAAATCGCTCGACCAGGTCTGCCACAGCTGCTCGAAATATTCTTTCGGCGCGCCGTAGGGATTGTCTTCCGTCTTGAGCACGAACGGCGTTGTCGGCGCGAGCAGGACGATCCTGGAAATCCGGCTGGTGCCGTGCCGGCCGATATAATGCAAAATCTCGTTGGCGCCGTTCGACATGCCAACCAGCACGATATCGCTGATATCCAGCTGCTCGATCACGGTGGCGAGGTCGTCGGCGAGCGTGTCCAGATCATAGCCGTAGCCTGGAATGTCCGACCGGCCATGTCCGCGCCGGTCGAACGCGATGCACCGGACGCCGTGGCTGCCGAGATGTGCCGCCTGATACGTCCACATCCTGCTGGATAGTCCCCACGCACTCACAAAGACCACGGGCTTGCCACTGCCCCAATCCAGGTGAAACAACTCCACCCCATCGCGCGTGCGGATTTTTCGCGGCGGTTTGTCGGCAGCCTTGTTGTCGGTAGCCTTGTTGTCGGTAGCCTTGGCTGTCGTTCCAGCGGCAACCGCGACGGTCGCGGCGGCAGCGGTCAACAATAAGTCTCTTCGTTGCATGGCATGGCCTCCTCACATTGGATGCCGTGACCATGCCGATCGCGATGACCGGGCTCAATTACGTCGAAGGTAAGCGAAGTGGCGCAGGCCGTGGGGGAGAGCGTAGTTTCAATCGTCATCACCGGGCTTGTCCCGGTGATCCACGTCCTTACTTTACTTGGAAAAGAACGTGGATGGCCGGGTCAAGCCCGGCCATGACGACGGAGAAGCTATCAAAACACTTCCTGCTTCGCCCGCGACAATGAAAACCCGCGGCGGTCGGCGTTGAAGCAGGTGACGCCTGATTGTTCCGATTTGCAGGTGAAGCCGCCGCGCTGCCAGACCTCGCCATAGGCGAGCACCGGCATCTTCGGGTCCATCACCGTGTCGCCGTAGCACAGGCGGGTCGCGCCGCCCTTGGCGTTCAGCTCGAACGCCTTGCCCCATTCGAGATCGCAGTCGGCCGGCCGCCGCGCCGTCACATTGGCTTCCATGATGTCGCAGCGGAGCGTGTTCTGCTTGTCGTAGTCGAAATAGGCGCAGGCGATGTTCTTTGACGGCGACTGGAAACCGGCGGGGCCGTTTTGGGCATTGGCGGCGGCGGCGAGGAACAGCAGCGCGAGGATGGTGAGTAGACGCATATCAGTCCCTCCGATTTGAGAACGTCATGCCCGGACTTGATCCGGGCATCCATCACGCTTCATAATAATCATCTCTGAAGAGGATGGATTGCCGGGTCAAGCCCGGCCATGACGAGTAGAGCGAGACCGACACCATGATCCTGATCGGCCAATACGATTCCCCCTTCGTCCGCCGCGTCGCGCTGGCGCTGCGGTTTTACGGCCTGCCGTTCGAGCACCGGCCGTGGTCGACCTTCGGCGATGCCGACAAGATCGCGCCCTACAACCCGCTGCGGCGGGTGCCGACGCTGCTGCTCGACGGTGGCGAGGCGCTGATCGAGAGCACGGCGATGCTGGACTATCTCGATGAACTGGTCGGGCCGGACAAGGCGATGATGGTGGAGCGCGGCGAGGTGCGGCGCCGGCAATTGCGGATCTGCGCGCTTGGCAGCGGTCTCGCCGACAAGGGCGTCAGCCTGATTTACGAGCGGGTACTGCGCAAGGATCAGCTCCAATTGTGGGTCGAGCGCTGCGAGACCCAGATCGGCGGCGTGCTCGACATGCTGGAAAAGGAGCGCGCCGCGGTGAAGACGCCGTACTGGTTCGGCGAGACGATCGGCCACGCCGACATCATGGTCGCCTGCGCCTTGCGCTTTGTCGGTGAGGCGCATCCAGCGCTGTTCGATGCGCGCTATCCGGCGTTGCAGGCGCATGCCGCAACATGCGAGGCGCTGCGGCCGTTCATCGAAATCGTGCAGCGGCTCGATCCGCCGAAGGGGTAGCTATTTGCAGTCGCGGCAGATCGTCAGCTTGCGCCTCAACTGCTCGTCCTCGATTGGATCGGTGAGCTCGCCGGGGTTAGGCTCCTTCCGCGATTTGGATCGATTGGCGGTGCGCGGGCTCAACGGCAATTTTGCAACGGGATCGTCGTCGACACTGACGGAGAAGCCGTCATAGTCGGTGGCCGGTTTTGGCGGGGCTGCGTCCCTTGTTGCGTTTTTTGCGGCGACCGGTGGCGCCGAACGCCTGGCGGCCGGCTTCGATGGCGCATCCTCTTCCGGTAGCGGTGAAGCCCGGATGATGGCCGGAGGCGGCGCCGTCTCGTCCGGCGATGGCGCCGGCCGGGCCAGCGAAAGCGGAGGGGCGCGCGACGTCTGGCAACTGGCGCTGTCAGGCAGCCCAAGACTGACCGACAAGCATCCGATGGCAAAGAATGTCGCGTGCTTCATTCGCATATCCAACCCATGGCGCTCAAACTTGACGGAAATGGGGAGTTCTACCCGTCATTGCGAGCGTAGCGAAGCAATCCATACTTTCTTTGTGTGGCGCGATGGATTGCTTCGCTGCGCTCGCAATGACGCGGAAACACCTACTTCTTCGGCCGCATCGCCTCGGGCGTATCGGGCTGCGCAAGCGGATGTGCGGTGGCGAATTCCGGCATCGCCATCGATGTCTCGTAGATGCGCTTCACCGTAGGCCAGGGCTTCAGATCGATCTGCAGCATCGCCGCCACGGTGGCATGGCCGGCGAGGCAGATGTCGGCGAGTGTCGGCGTGTCGCCATGGCAGAAGCGGCCGGTCTCCTTGTCGCGGGCGAGATGTTTCTCCAGCGCGGTCAGCGTCTCCAGGGTCCAGTGGCGGCGCCATTCGGTCTGCTGAGATTCCCGCAAATTCAGCTCGCGATCGAGATAGCGCCGGATCCGCGGTACCAGTGGCGGATGGCCCTCGCAGGCGACGATCAGCGCCAGGCCCCGCACCCGGGCGCGGCCGCGTGCATCTTTTGGCAGTAGCGGCGGGGTCGGATGGGTCTCTTCGAGATATTCGATGATGGCCAGTGACTGGAACAGCGTGGTGCCGTCATCCTCGACCAGCGCCGGCAGCGCCATCTGTGGATTGACCCTCTGGAATTCATCGGTGTGGTGCGCATTGGTATCGAGATCGACGAACACGACCTCGGTCGGCAGTTTTTTCAGGTTGAGCGCGATCCGAACGCGAAAACTCGCCTGCGATCGCCAGAAGGAAAAGAATTTCATGGAGAGGGCTCCGTCTTTCTTCCCCTCTCCCCTTGTGGGAGAGGGTGGACGCGATGCGCTAGCATCGCGGACGGGTGAGGGGTTCTCTCCGCGGATAGAGACCCCTCATCCGGCTTCGCTGCGCGAAGCCACCTTCTCCCACAAGGGGAGAAGGGAAGGAAGAGACTTAAGCTCCCACGGCCTTCTTGCGGTAGGCCAGATGCACCGCGCAAGTGCAGCCGGGCGGATGCGAGGTGACGTCGTTGGCGGGAACTGCCACGACCACTGGCGCCGCCGGCTGATCCTGCGTCGGAATATAATTCAGCACCGGCGCCAGCCAGCGCTCGGTCTCGGCAATGCTCATGCCCTTGCGCCTGGCGTAATCCTCGACCTGGTCGCGCTCGATCTTGCCGACGCCGAAATAAAAGCTCTCGGCGTGGCTGAAATAGAGCCCCGACACCGACGAGCCCGGCCACATCGCATAGCTCTCGGTGAGTTTTACGCCGGAAGTGTTCTCGGCGTCGAGCAGGCGGAACAGCGTCGCCTTCTCGGTGTGATCGGGCTGTGCCGGATAGCCGGGGGCCGGGCGAATGCCGGCATATTGCTCGAGGATCAGCTGATCCGGCGCCAGCGTCTCATCGGGCGCGTAGCCCCAGAATTCGCGGCGCACGCGGGCGTGCATGCGCTCGGCAAAGGCTTCGGCGAGACGGTCGGCGAGCGCCTTGCACAGGATCGAGGAGTAATCGTCATTGGCGTTCTTGAAGCGGTCGGCGACCACGTCCTCGCCGATCCCGGCCGTGACCACGAAGGCGCCGATATAGTCGGGCACGCCCGACGAAACCGGCGCGATGAAGTCCGACAGCGCGGCGTTAAAACGGCCTTCGCGCTTCTCCAGCTGCTGGCGCAGCGTGTGGAAGGTCGCGATCTCGTTTTTACGGCCCTCGTCGGCGTAGACCTTGATGTCGTCGCCTACCGCATTCGCCGGCCAGAAGCCGATGGTGGCGCGCGCGGTGAACCATTTCTCCTTGATGATGAGGTCGAGCATCTTGCGCGCGTCGTCATAGAGCGAGCGCGCGACTTCGCCGATCTTGGGGTCGTCGAGGATGGCCGGGTATCGTCCGGTCAGTTCCCAGGTCTGGAAGAACGGCGTCCAGTCGATATATTCGGCGAGCTCTGCCAGATCATAGGCGTCAAAACTCTTGATGCCGAAAAACGCCGGCTTCTTCGGCGGCGTCTTGGCAAAATCGATCTGAACCGCGTTCGCGCGGGCCGCGTCCAGCTTCAGCCGCTTCTTGTCGGCCTGGGCACGGAAATGCGCCGCCGAAATTTTTGCGTATTCGGTGCGGATATCGGCGGCATAGGCCTCGCGGCGGTCGGGCGACAGCAGCGAGGAGGCGACGCCGACGGCGCGGCTGGCGTCGTTGACATGCACCACCGGGCCGCCCTTGTAGTTGGGGTCGATCTTGACGGCGGTATGGACGCGGCTGGTGGTAGCGCCGCCGATCAGCAGCGGCATGTTCATGCCCTGGCGCTGCATCTCGCCGGCGAGAAAACTCATCTCGTCGAGCGAGGGCGTGATCAGCCCGGACAGCCCGATGATATCGGCGCCCTCGGCCTTGGCGGTCTCGATGATCTTGGATGCCGGCACCATGACGCCGAGGTCGATGACCTCAAAGTTGTTACATTGCAGCACGATGCCGACGATGTTCTTGCCGATGTCGTGGACGTCGCCCTTGACGGTGGCGAGCACGATCTTGCCCGCGGCGTTGCGGCCGCCGGTAGTGGTGACGCCATTGGCGAGGTTGCGCGCCTTTTCCTCTTCCATGAACGGCATCAGGTAAGCCACCGCCTGCTTCATCACGCGGGCGGATTTCACCACCTGCGGCAGGAACATTTTGCCATCGCCGAAGAGATCGCCGACGATGTTCATGCCGTCCATCAGCGGGCCTTCGATCACGTTGAGTGGCCGCTCCACCGTCAGCCGCACCGCTTCGGTGTCGGCCTCGATATATTCGGTGATGCCGTGCACCAGCGCGTGGGACAGGCGCTTCTCGACCGGCCATTCGCGCCAGGCGAGATCCTGTTCCTTGGTCTGCTTCTCCTTGCCGCGGAATTTCTCCGCCAATTGCAGCAGCCGCTCGGACGAACCGGGGTCGCGGTTGAGGATGACGTCCTCGCAGACCTGGCGCAGTTCGGGATCGATGTCGTCATAGACGATCATCTGCCCGGCATTGACGATGCCCATGTCCATGCCGGCCTTGATGGCGTGATACAGGAACACCGAATGCATCGCTTCACGCACCGGCTCATTGCCACGGAACGAGAACGACAGATTGGAGACGCCGCCGGAAATATGCGCATGCGGCAGGTTCTGGCGGATCCAGCGCGTCGCCTCGATGAAGTCGACGCCGTAATTATTATGTTCTTCCAGCCCGGTCGCGATCGCAAAAATGTTCGGGTCGAAGATGATGTCTTCCGGCGGGAAGCCGAGCTGGTCGACCAGGATATCGTAGGCGCGTTTGCAGATTTCGGTCTTGCGCGCAAACGTATCCGCCTGCCCGGCTTCGTCGAACGCCATCACGACGACGGCAGCGCCGTGGCGCTTGGCGATACGGGCCTCGTGGATGAATTTTTCGACGCCTTCCTTCATCGAGATCGAGTTCACCACCGGCTTGCCTTGAACGCATTTCAGGCCGGCTTCGATCACGGTGAATTTCGAGGAGTCCACCATGACGGGAACGCGGGCGATATCGGGCTCGGCGGCGACGAGGTTGAGGAACGTCACCATCGCAGCTTCGGAATCGAGCAGGCCCTCGTCCATGTTGACGTCGATGATCTGGGCGCCGTTCTCGACCTGGTCGCGCGCCACCGCCAAGGCTGCGGTGTAATCGCCGGCGGTGATCAATTTACGGAATTTCGCCGATCCGGTGACGTTGGTGCGCTCACCGACGTTGACGAACGGGATTGCGGGCGTCAGTTCGAATGGCTCCAAGCCGGAGAGCCGCAGGCGCGGTTCGATTTCGGGAACGATGCGCGGCTTGTGCGGGGCAACGGCTGCGGCAATCGCCGCGATATGGTCCGGCGTAGTGCCGCAGCAGCCGCCGACGATGTTGACGAGGCCGGCTGAAGCGAATTCGCCGATCAGGCCCGCCATGAATTCCGGGCTCTCGTCGTACTGGCCGAACTCGTTGGGCAGGCCGGCATTTGGATAGGCGCACACCAAAGTATCCGCGACGCGGCCGATATCGGCGATATGGGCGCGCAGATCCTCGGCGCCGAGCGCGCAGTTGAAGCCGATCGTCGCCGGCTTGGCATGCTTCACCGAATTCCAGAACGCTTCGGGCAACTGGCCCGAGAGCAGACGGCCGGATTTGTCGGTAATCGTGCCCGAGATCATCACGGGTACGTCTATGCCGCGTTCCTCGCAGATTTCGGAGATGGCGTAGAGTGCTGCCTTGGCGTTCAGCGTATCGAAGATGGTTTCGACCAGCAGCAAGTCAGCGCCGCCGTCGAGCAAGCCGTTGATCTGTTCGCCGTAGGACTTGCGCAGATCGTCAAAAGTGACGGCGCGGTAGCCGGGATTGGAGACGTCGGGTGAAATCGAGGCGGTGCGGTTGGTCGGGCCCAGGGCGCCGGCGACGAAGCGCGGCTTGCCGTCCTCGGCGGTGACGCGCGCGGCGGCATTGCGGCAGAGCCTTGCGCCGTCGCGGTTGAGTT
Organism: uncultured Alphaproteobacteria bacterium; assembly: GCA_963802535.1. Lineage (GTDB taxonomy): Bacteria > Pseudomonadota > Alphaproteobacteria > Rhizobiales > Xanthobacteraceae > Bradyrhizobium. The sequence continues at coordinate 1,367,269 of CAWDJI010000011.1, forward strand.
CATAGGCCAGATCCGACATGTCGTAGTCGGCCTGTGCGATCGAGGTCGAGGAGAAGGTGTTGGTGGCGACGATGTCGGCGCCGGCGCGCAAATAGTCGGCGTGAATATCCTCGATCGCCTTCGGCTGGGTCAGAATCAAGAGATCGTTGTTGCCGCGGACGTCGCGATGGAAATCCTTGAAGCGTTCGCCGCGGAACGCGGCCTCGTCATATTGCAGGCCCTGGATCATGGTGCCCATGGCGCCGTCGAGCACCAGGATGCGTTCGCGGGCAGCCACGAGCAGGGCGGTTCGCTTGGGGGACACGGGCACGGTCATCGGATCATGCGGCTTTCTGTGCGCCATTGGGGCGGATGCCCAGCAAATGGCTGATCGCGAACACGAGGTCCGCGCGGTTCATGGTGTAGAAATGAAAGGTGTCGACGCCCTGTTTTGCCAGCTTCTGCACCTGGCCAGCCGCTACCGTCGCGGCCACCAGCTTCCGCGTCTCGGCATCGTCGTCGAGGCCTTCGAATTTTTCCGCGAGCCAGGACGGCACGGTGGTGCCGGCGCGGGTGACGAAGTTGCGCGCCTGCTTGAAATTGTGCATCGGCATGATGCCGGGCACGATCGGAATGTTGATGCCGCGGGCGCGGACCCGGTCGAGGTAGCGCAGATAGAGATCGTTATCGAAAAACACCTGGGTGATAGCGCGCGCCGCACCTGCATCGACCTTGGCTTGCAGCGTGTCGATGTCGGCATCGAGATCCGGGCTTTCGGGATGCTTCTCCGGATAGGCGGAGACCGAAATTTCAAAGTCGGGATAGCGCTTCTTGATGCCGGCGATCAGCTCGGGCGAGGATTGATAGCCATCGGGATGCGCCTGGTAAGCCGTGCCGATGCCGGTGGTCGGATCGCCGCGCAGCGCCACGATGTGGCGGACGCCGACCTCATGATAGCGCGCCACCACGTCGTCGATCTCGCCCTTCGGTGCGCCGACGCAGGTCAGATGCGCCGCCGGCGTGAGACTGGTCTCTTTCAGGATACGGGCGATGGTCGAATGGGTGCGCTCCCGCGTGGATCCCCCGGCGCCGTAGGTCACCGACACGAAATTGGGGGTCAGCGGCGCCAGCCGGTTGATGGTTTCCCAGAGCGAGCGCTCCATCTCTTCGGTTTTCGGCGGGAAGAACTCGAAGGAGATTTTTGGGGAATTGAGTGCGCGGTGGCCGTCGGATGACTTCACTTCAGACATGGCACTCACAAAGCTCCACAGATACGGACGGGACAGGCCTAGCGGCAGTGGGCTAAAATAAGCCAAACGCAGCCACTCAAACAGCCCATCAATGGTGGGAATTGGCCCAATGTGATCGAATCATCGGCGAAATTTGATCCTATCTTTGGAGGTGTGGGCAGAAGAGAGGATCGCTGCTCTTTGAAAGTAACTCACTGATATAAAACACGTATTTTACAATATGGACATTAATGGTTCGAGATATCGTCGGTGGGCAAAGGTAAAGATATCGAAAGTATAAAATGATGTCCCACTTTCGAGGGCGCAAGCAGGCAGGTCTGCCCGCGCCGGCGCGCACCTGATCTGCACGGCCCGGGCCTTTGTGACCTTCCTTTGCCGCACTAGTTTAGCGCCATGATCCCACTTTCAGTTCTCGACCTTTCCGTCGTCACCACTGGCACCAAGCCGGCCGCGGCGCTCCGCAACAGCATCGACCTGGCGCGCCATGTCGATGGGCTTGGCTATGTCCGCTATTGGCTCGCCGAGCACCACAACCTCGCCTCCGTCGCGAGCCCGGCGCCGGATCTGATGATCGGTCAGATTGCGGCGGTGACGAAAAACATCCGCGTCGGCTCCGGCGGCGTCATGCTGCCCAACCACGCGCCGCTGGTGGTGGCCGAACGCTTCAAGATGCTGGAGGCGTTGTTTCCCGGCCGGATCGATCTCGGGCTCGGCCGCGCGCCGGGCACCGATGGCGCGACCGCGCACGCGTTGCGCAGCCGGCTCGATCGCCGCGAGGGCGACGATTTCCTTGAACGGCTGCATGAACTCACACTTTGGGAAACCCGCGATTTCCCCGCCGGCCATCCCTACAACAATGTGGTGGCGATGCCGGATGACTCACCGCTGCCGCCGATCTGGCTGCTCGGCTCCAGCGATTACTCTTCCGAACTCGCTGCCCAGGTCGGCATGGGCTTCGCCTTCGCGCATCATTTCGCCTCCTATGATGCGGTCGAGGCGATGACGCATTACCGCGCGCGCTTCAAGCCGTCGGGCTGGCGCAGTACGCCGCACGGCATTCTGGCGATTGCGGCCGTCGCCGCCGAAACCGACGCGGAGGCCGAAAAGCTGGCGTCCTCGATGGACCTCAATCGCCTGCGCCGCGACCGCGGCCAGTATCTGCCGCTGCCCAGCGTCGAGGAAGCGCTGGCCTATCCCTATTCGGACGCCGAGCGCGCCTCAATCATGCGCAACCGCTCGCGGCTGTTCGTCGGCAGCCCGGCAACGCTGATGGCGAAACTGCAGCCGATGATCACGGCCAGCCAGCCAGATGAATTGATGATCATCACCGCGGTGTACGACCACGACGCGCGCAAGAAATCGTATGATTTGCTGGCGGATGCGTTTGGGTTGGGCAAGAAGGTTGCGGCCTAACGTCGTCCCGGCGAACGCCGGGACCCATAGCCACCGGCTTTGGTTTTGTGGACGGTATTAGCCGCCCTTCTTTATCGATAGGTCACGCGGTATGGGTCCCGGCGTTCGCCGGGACGACAAATAACGCTATCCCTCGGTCTCGCTGAACGTCAGGCGGAACGGCTGCGCCGGGTACACGCCGACGATGCGGAATTCGCGCGAGAAGAATTTCAATTCCTCCAGCGCAAAGGCGAGGCCCTTGTCCGCGGGATGGCCGTCGACATCGGCGTAAAACTGTGTTGCGGAGAATTCGCCGTCGACCATGTAGCTTTCGAGCTTGGTCATGTTGACGCCGTTGGTGGCAAAGCCGCCGAGCGCCTTGTAGAGCGCGGCGGGCAGGTTGCGCACCCGGAAAACAAAAGTGGTGACCAGCGGCCCCGATCCCTGTTCGGCCCATTTTTCCTCGCGCGCCAGCACTACGAAGCGGGTGGTGTTGTGGGCCTCGTCCTCGACATCCTCGGCCAGGATATCGAGACCGTAGATTTCGGCGGCCAGCCGCGACGCGATCGACGCGCAATGCTTGTCGCCGCGCTCGGCGACGATGCGGGCGCTTCCCGCCGTGTCGCCCGAGACGATCGGCTTGATGCCGAGCTTGCGGATGACGCGCCGGCACTGGCCGAGCGCATGGACGTGGCTCTCGACGGTCTTGATGTCTGCGAGCTTGGCGCCGCGCGGCGCCATCAGCTGGTGATGGATCGGCACGAACCATTCGCCGACGATGAACAGGCCGGACTGCGGCAACAGATGGTGGATGTCGGCGACGCGGCCGGCGACCGAATTCTCGATCGGGATCATGCCGAGATCCGCCTCCCCTGAGGAGATCGCGGCCAGCGCATCCTCGAAGGTCGGGCAGGGCAACGGCTCGGCGTCCGGAAAGGCCTCGACGATGGCGATATGGGAGTTCGCGCCAGGCTCGCCCTGGAATGCGATTTTCAGCTTTTTTGTCATGGGGTCTTTCTTGCAGTCTCTCTTGGCGTCTTTACCAGCCACTCAGGCTTTTGAAATGATGTGGCGGGCGGTTTCGAGATCGGCCGGGGTGTCGACCCCGCGCGGTACCGTGTCCACGATGGTGATGTCGATCCGCATCCCGGCTTCCAGCGCCCGCAATTGTTCGAGCTTTTCCTGCTTTTCCAGCGGTGACGGCGGCAGCTGCACGAAACGCTCCAGCGCCGCGCGGCGGTAGGCATAAAGGCCGATGTGATGGTAGCGTGGCCCGTCGCCCCATGGCGCCGTGGCACGCGTGAAATACAGCGCACGCAACCGTCGCGGGCCGATCGGCGCGCCGACCGCCTTCACCACGCTCGGAGCGAGATCTTCCTCTTCGGTGTGGATCTGCGATGCCAGTGTCGAGATGTCGACCAAGGGGTCGTCGAGCGGCGGCAGCACGGCGCGGATGGTGTCGGACGTGATGGTCGGGAAATCGCCCTGCAGGTTGATCACGATCTCGGCCCTGGCCTCGGGGTCGAGGGTTTTCATGGCCTCATAGATCCGGTCCGAGCCGGAGGGGTGGTCGGGGCTGGTCATGACCGCCAGCCCACCATGGGCCTTCACGACGGCCGCGATCTCAGGCGTATCGGTCGCCACTGCCACCCGGCCGATCCGCGCTTCTTCCGCCCGGCGCAGCACATGGACGATCATCGGCACCCCGCCGATGTCCAGCAGCGGCTTGCCGGGCAGCCGGGTCGCCGCCATGCGGGCGGGAATCAGCACGAGGGTGCGGTTTTCGGTCATTGGACGCGGGATCACATTCTAGCGAAAACAGGCCGGAAATAATGGGGGTTGGCGGAAAGTCGGGGCGTTTATACGGGTTGCCAGAGCCCGGGCAAACCGATATCTCAACCCTGCTGAGGGTGCAGCGCGAAAGCCTGATTCCTGACGCGCATCCGCGGCCGTTTTGCCGGCCTGACATCGATCTTTTAGGCCTGCTTTCAAGGTCTGGAGCCTGAGCCAATATGGACTCCTTCGAACTCAACAAGATTATCGGCGCCATCCTCGGCACCTGCATCCTCGTCCTGGTCACCAGCTTTGCCGCCAGCGCAATGTTCGCGCCCAAGATGCCGGAAAAGCCGGGCTTCGAGATCGCCGTCAAGGAAGCCGCGCATGGCGGGCCTGCCGAAGCCGCGGCACCGTCCGAGCCGATCGAAAAATTGTTGCAGACCGCCTCGGTCGAGAAGGGTGCCGCCGCCGCCAAGAAGTGCGCGGCCTGCCACACCTTCGACAAGGGTGGCCCCAACCGGGTCGGCCCGAACCTGTTCGGCACCATCAATGAGAAGAAGGGCGCCGGCAAAGGCGGCTTCAATTTCTCCGCCGCCATGAAGGCCAAGGGCGGCGAATGGACCTTTGACGACCTCAACAAATTCATCGCCAACCCGAAGGCTTTCGTTCCCGGTACCGCGATGGGCTTTGCGGGTATCCAGAAAGACAGCGAGCGCGCCGACGTGATTGCGTATCTGGCCACGCTGGCGGACAAGCCCGTTCCGCTGCCGACGGCGGCGAAATAACATTTCGACAGTCCGTCATGGACTTATCGATCGACACGGCGGCCAGGCATTGCCTGGCCGTTTTGCGTTATCGGATACGTCGCTTGCGTATCTCGGATACGCCCTTTGCGTATCCTATAGATCGCGATGTCGTTACCGGGACCTTTCGCCGCACCGGTACGTTGCTCCGGTTGATATCATGAGGAAAAAGCAACGTAATTTGCCGAACCCTTGCCTTATATTGGGTCCTCAGTAGCGCCGTCTCAGCAACAGGAATTCTGCCCTTGGCGATCACCCGACGACATCTCCTGCAAGGCGGCGCCGCTGCTGCGATGGCCCCGGCGCTGGGCCTCAACCCCGTCCTTCCCGCGATCGAACCAGCCCACGCGCAAGCCGCGTCCGACGGACTGAAATGGCGCCACGGCGTCTCGACCTTCGGCGACATCAAATATCCCCTCGGCTTCAAGCGTTTCGACTACGTCAATCCGGATGCGCCGAAGGGCGGCGTGGCGCGCCTGTTCGAGCTCGGCACCTATGACAGCTTCAACATCGTGATCGACGGATTGAAGGGATCCATCCCCGCCGGTATCGCGCGCATCTACGAATCGCTGCTCGACCGGGCCTCCGACGAGCCGGACAGCTACTATGGCACGCTGGCGGAACTCGTCAGCTACCCCGAGGATTACTCCTACGTGATCTACCGTCTGCGCCCGGCGGCGCGGTGGCATGACGGCAAGCCGATTACCCCAGACGACGTGATTTTTTCGTTCGAGGCGTTCAAGAAGCACAGTCCGCGGGTTGGCTTTTACTACCAGCACATCGTCAAGGCCGAGCGCGTCGGTGAGCACGACGTCAAGTTCACCTTCGACAGCCCGGGCAACCGCGAGCTCCCGCTCATCACCGGCCAGCTCAACGTGCTGCCGAAGCACTGGTGGGAGGGCACCGACGCGCAAGGCCGCAAGCGCGACGTGTCCGCGACCACGCTGGAGACGCCGCTGGGATCGGGGCCGTATCGCGTCAAGGATTTTGTCGCCGGCCGCTCGCTGGTGCTGGAGAGGGTAAGGGATCATTGGGGCAAGGACCTGCCGTCGAGCGTCGGCCAGAACAATTTCGACGAACTGCGCTATGAATTCTTCCGCGACGACGTCGTCGGCCGCCAGGCTTTCCGGGCCGACCAGTTCGACTGGTACGCCGAGCGCAGCGCCAAGGAATGGTCGGTGGCCTACGATTTTGCGGCGGTGAACGACAAGCGGGTGATCAAGGAACTGTTTCCGGTCCGCAGTGTGGGACGGATGCAGGGCTGGGCTTTCAACCTCCGCCGTCCGTTATTCAAGGATGTCCGGCTGCGCCGTGCGTTCAACCTCGCCTTCGATTTCGAGGAGATGAACCGGACGCTGTCGACCGGCGAGTACCATCGCAACACAAGCTATTTCGACGGCATCCCCGACTTCATGGCGTCAGGACTCCCTGAGGGCCCAGAACTGAAAATGCTGGAGCCGCTGCGCGACCAGGTGCCTCCGGAGGTTTTCACCACGGCGTACAAGGATCCGGTCGGTGGCAGCCCCGAAAATGTGCGCAACAATTTGCGCGAAGCGACGCGGCTGTTGAAGGAGGCCGGCTTCGAAATCCGTGACCGCAAACTGGTCGATCCCGCAGGAAAGCAGGTCAGCATCGAGATCCTGGGTTCCGATGAAGGCAATGAGCGAATCTCGCTGTTCTACAAGCCTTCACTTGAACGTCTCGGCGTCACCGTCAGCATCCGCAGGGTCGACGACGTGCAGTACCAGAACCGCACGCGGGATTTCGACTTCGACATGACGACCGTCGTCTGGGGGCAGTCGCTGTCGCCCGGCAACGAGCAGCGCGATTGGTTCGGCTCGCAGGCCGCCGACAAGCCGGGCTCCCGCAATCTGGGCGGAATCAAGAATCCCGCAGTCGATGCGCTGATCGAGCGCATCATCTTCGCCAAGGACCGGGCCGAGCAGGTCGCGGCCTGCAAGGCGATGGACCGGGTATTGCAGTGGAACGCCTACTGCGTTCCGCATTTCAACTACGGATTCCAGCGCTATGTGCGCTGGGACCGCTTCAGCCATCCCGAGCCGTTGCCCAAATACGGCATTGCCGCATTTCCGGACCTGTGGTGGTACGACGCCGACAAGGCAGCCAAAATCGGAAAACGCAGTTGAAGGACAGCCGCATGGCGCTATTCAATCGCCGGCACGTGCTGGGGCTCGGCCTCGGCTCGCTCTGCGCGGCCCGACTTACGCCGGCCGCCGCCGCGACCGGCACCGAGACGCACGGGCTGTCGGTGTTCGGCGACCTGAAATACCCGGCCGACTTCCATCACTTCGATTATGCGAACGTGGCCGCGCCGAAGGGCGGGCTGTTTTCCACCATCCCGACGGCGCGTCTCAATAATCAGTCCTACTATACGTTCAACTCGCTCAACGCCTTCATCCTGAAAGGCGAAGGCGCGTGCGGTATGGAATTGACCTTTGCGACGCTGATGGCGCGGGCGGGCGACGAGCCGGACGCGATGTATGGCCAGGTCGCGAAATCCGTGCGGATTTCGCCGGACAAGCTCACCTACCGCTTTGCGCTGCGGCCGGAAGCCCGCTTTCACGACGGTTCGAAGCTGACCGCGCATGACGCCGCGTATTCGCTCACGACATTGAAAGAGAAGGGCCATCCGCTCGTCATCACGCAGATGCGCGACATGGTGAAGGCCGAAGCGCTCGACGACGCGACGCTGGTCGTGACCTTTGCCGAAAAGCGCGCGCGCGACGTGCCGCTCTATGTCGCGGTGCTGCCGATCTTCTCGAAGGCCTATTACGCGACCCGGCCGTTCGACGAATCGACGCTCGATATTCCGCTAGGATCGGGGCCGTACAAGGTCGGCCGCTTCGAGGCCAACCGCTACATCGAATACGATCGGGTCAAGGACTGGTGGGGCGCCGACCTTGCTTCCAGCCGCGGTCATTTCAATTTCGATACCGTGCGTCTGGAGTTCTACCGCGACCGCGACGTCGCCTTCGAGGGATTTACCGGCAAGAACTATCTGTACCGCGAGGAATTCACCTCGCGGATCTGGGCGACGCGCTACGACTTTCCCGCCATCAAGGATGGCCGCGTCAAGCGCGAGGTGCTGCCCGACGATTCGCCGGCGGGCGCGCAGGGCTGGTTCATGAACACCCGCCGCAAGCAGTTCAAGGACCCGCGAGTGCGCGAGGCGGTGATCTGTGCGTTCGATTTCGAATGGACCAACAAGACCATCATGTATGGCGCCTACGCGCGCACCATCTCGCCGTTCCAGAATTCGGATATGGTGGCGACAGGCTTGCCGTCGCCGGATGAACTCAAGCTGCTCGAGCCGTTCCGCGGCAAGGTGGCGGACGAGGTGTTCGGCGAGCCCTTCGTGCCGCCGGTGTCCGATGGCTCCGGGCAGGACCGAACTCTGCTGCGCAAGGCCTCGCAACTGCTCACCGATGCCGGTCTCGTCGTCAAGGATGGCAAGCGGCGGTTGCCGGACGGCGATGTCTTCAAAATCGAATTCCTGCTCGAAGAGCCCTCGTTCCAGCCGCACCACGCGCCGTTCCTCAAAAATCTCGGCACGCTCGGCATCGAGGCGACGCTCCGGTTGGTCGATGCCGTGCAGTATCGCGCCCGCGTCGAGGATTTCGATTTCGACATGACCACCGAGCGGCCCTCGATATCGGCGACGCCGGGAGATTCCATGCGTCCGATCTTCTCCTCGCAGGCCGCAGCCACCAAAGGTTCCTACAATCTGGCTGGGATCGCCGATCCCGTGATCGATGCGCTGATCGAAAAGATTCTGGCGGCCGATACCCGCACCGAGCTGACGACCGCCTGTCGCGCCTTCGACCGGGTATTCCGCGCCGGCCGCTATTGGGTGTCGCACTGGTACCGCGCCACCCATCCCGTGGCCTATTGGGATATGTTCGATCACCCAAAAACCTTGCCGCGCTATCAGATCGAAAATTACGTCACCAGCGTCGGCGAGCGCATTCTGTGGTGGTACGACGCCGCCAAGGCCGCCAAGTCAGAGCAGGCAAAATAGTTCATGGCCAATTATATCGCCCGCCGCATTCTCTTGATGCTGCCCACGCTGTTGGGAATCCTGCTGGTGTCGTTCGCGGTGGTGCAGTTCGCACCGGGCGGGCCAGTCGAGCGCGTCCTCGCCCAGCTTACCGGCGCCGATACCGGCGGCACGTCGCGGATTTCAGGCGGTGGCGGCGATTTCGGCGCCCGCGGCCAGACCGGCGCGCACGCGGATGCCGCCGTCAGTTCGAAATACCGGGGCGCGCAGGGGCTCGATCCGGAATTCATCAAGAAACTCGAAGTGCAGTTCGGCTTCGACAAGCCGGCGCCGGAACGTTTTGCGCTGATGGTGTGGAATTTCGCGCGCTTCGATTTCGGCAAGAGCTATTTTCGCGATACCAGCGTGATCCAGCTGATCAGGGAGAAGCTGCCGGTCTCGATGTCGCTCGGGATCTGGATGACGCTCCTGACCTATCTGATCTCGATCCCGCTCGGCATCCGCAAGGCTGTGACGGACGGGTCGCGGTTCGATACCTGGACCTCGGCGGTGATCATCGTGGGCTTTGCGATTCCCGGCTTTCTGTTTGCGATCCTCCTGATCGTCCTGTTCGCCGGCGGCTCGTTCTTCAACATCTTCCCGTTGCGCGGTCTGACCTCGGACGGCTGGGCGGACTTCCCCTGGTACTGGAAGATCATCGATTATTTCTGGCATCTGACGCTGCCGCTGACCGCGATGGCGCTCAGCGCCTTTGCCACCATGACGCTGCTGACCAAGAACTCGTTCCTCGACGAGATCCGCAAGCAATATGTCATGACCGCCCGCGCCAAAGGCTGCAGCGAGCGGCAGGTGCTCTACAATCACGTCTTCCGCAACGCGATGCTGATCGTGATCGCGGGCTTTCCGGGTGCGTTCATCCACGCCTTTTTCTCCGGCGCGCTGCTGATCGAGACCATCTTCTCGCTCGACGGGCTCGGCCTGCTCGGCTTCGAAAGCGTGCTGAATCGCGATTATCCCGTGGTGTTCGGAACGCTGTTCATCTTTTCGCTGGTGGGCCTCGTCGTCAATCTGATCTCGGATCTCGCCTATATGTGGGTCGATCCGCGGATTGATTTCGAGGCGCGCGAGGTCTGATGACGATCACAGCACCGCAGCCGGTCGAAACCACGACGCAATCGCCGCTCGGCGAAGCCGTCCCGGTCACCCGTCATCGCTTTGCGCCATCGCCGCTCAACCAGCGCCGCTGGCAGAACTTCAAGGCCAACCGCAGGGGTTACTGGTCGCTCTGGATCTTCCTGGTGCTGTTCGGGATGTCGCTGTTAGCCGAATTGATCGCCAACAACCGGCCGCTTTTGATCAGATATGACGGCCAACTCTATTGGCCGGCCTTTTTCAGCTATTCCGAAACAACTTTCGGCGGCGACTTCGAGACCGCCGCCGACTATCGCGATCCTTATCTGCAAAAGCAGATCGCCGACAAGGGCGGCACCATCATCTGGCCGTTGATCCGCTATTCCTACGACACCCACAACCTCGATCTGCCGACGCCGGCGCCGTCGAAGCCGACCTGGATGCTCACCGAAGCGCAGTGCAAGGAAGTGGTGACCAAGAAGAAACTCAACGGCTGCAGCGATCTCGAATATAACTGGCTCGGCACCGACGACCAAAGCCGCGACGTGGTGGCGCGCCTGATCTACGGCTTCCGCATCTCGGTGTTGTTCGGTCTCACGCTGACGATCGTGTCCTCGCTCATCGGGGTTGCCGCGGGCGGGGTGCAGGGCTATTTCGGCGGCCGGATCGATCTGTTGTTTCAGCGCTTCATCGAGGTCTGGAACGCGATCCCCTCGCTGTATCTGCTGCTGATCATATCGGCGGTGCTGCCGCCGGGATTCTTCATCCTGCTTGGCATCCTGACGCTGTTTTCATGGGTATCGCTGGTGGGTCTGGTGCGCGCCGAATTTTTGCGCGGCCGCAATTTCGAATACATCCAGGCGGCCCGCGCGCTCGGCGTCTCCAACGCCGTGATCATGTTCCGCCATCTGCTGCCGAACGCGATGGTGGCGACCATGACGTTCCTGCCCTTCATCGTGTCGTCGTCGGTGATGACGCTGACCGCGCTGGATTTCCTTGGCTTCGGCCTGCCGCCCGGCTCGGCGTCGCTCGGTGAGTTGCTGTCGCAGGCGAAGGCCAACGTACAGGCGCCCTGGCTCGGCCTCGCCGGCTTCTTCTCGCTCGCGATCATGCTGTCGCTCTTGATCTTCATCGGCGAAGCCGCGCGCGACGCCTTCGATCCGCGCAAGACTTTCAGATAGGATTCGCAGGTAAAGATCGCATGGACGCCATCAACCAGCCTCTGCTCGATGTCCGCGACCTCTCGGTGGCGTTCGGCGAGACGCTTGCGGTCGACAAAATCTCGTTCTCCATCAAGCGCGGCGAGTGCGTGGCGCTGGTCGGTGAATCCGGCTCCGGAAAATCCGTCAGCGCGTTGTCGATCCTGAAGCTGTTGCCCTATCCGAGCGCCTCGCATCCGTCCGGCAGCATCCGTTTCCGCGGCCGCGAGTTGTTGCAGGCGGCCGAGAACGAAATGCGCGAGATCCGCGGCAACGACATTTCGATCATCTTTCAGGAGCCGATGACCTCGCTCAATCCGCTGCATACGATCGAGGCGCAGATCGGCGAGATATTGCTGCTGCACAGCGGCATCCGCGGCGCGATGGCGCGCTCCCGCACGCTCGAATTGTTGACCCAGGTCGGCATTCCCGATCCCGAGACGCGACTGCAAAGCTATCCGCACCAATTGTCCGGCGGCCAGCGCCAGCGCGTGATGATCGCGATGGCGCTCGCGAACGAGCCGGATCTGCTGATCGCCGACGAGCCGACCACCGCGCTCGACGTCACCGTGCAGGCGCAGATCCTGGCGCTGCTGGCCGAGATTCGCGCGCGGCTCGGCATGAGTCTGTTGTTCATCACCCATGATCTCGGCATCGTTCGCCGCATCGCCGACGTCGTCTGCGTCATGAACAGCGGCAAGATCGTCGAGCAGGGGCCGGTCGAGCAGGTTTTTACGGCGCCGAAGCATTCCTATACCCGTGACTTGCTCGCGGCCGAACCAAAACCCGATCCGGCGCCGCCGCGCCCCAATGAACCGGTGGTGATGGCGGCGGATAATCTAAAAGTCTGGTTTCCGGTCAAGCGCGGCCTGCTGCGCCGGACTGTCGACCATATCAGGGCGGTCGACGGCGTCAGCCTTAAGGTGCGCAAGGGCGAGACGCTGGGCGTGGTCGGCGAATCCGGTTCCGGCAAGACCACGCTCGGACTCGCTTTGCTAAGGCTGATTTCGTCCGAAGGACCGATCGTGTTCCTCGGCAACGACATCCAGGGTCTGCGCTTCAAGGCGATGCTGCCGTTCCGGCGCGACATGCAGATCGTGTTCCAGGATCCGTTCGGCGCGCTTTCACCACGGATGGCGGTCGGCGATATCATCGCCGAAGGTCTCACGGTGCATCAGCCCAAGCTGACTTACGAGGAGCGCGATACCCGCGTGGTCAAGGCGCTGAAGGACGTCGGCCTCGATCCCAAGACGCGGTTTCGTTACCCGCATGAATTCTCCGGCGGCCAGCGGCAGCGCATCTCGATCGCGCGCGCGGTGGTGCTGGAGCCGAACTTCGTCGTGCTGGACGAGCCGACCAGCGCGCTCGACATGCTGCTCCAGGCGCAGATGGTCGATCTCCTGCGCGAACTCCAACGCAAGCACGACCTGACCTACATGTTCATCTCGCATGATCTGCGCGTGGTCGCTTCGCTGGCCAGCCATCTGATCGTAATGCGCCGCGGCAAGGTGGTGGAAGAAGGTCCGGCGGCCGAGCTGTTCAAGAATCCGAAGAGCGAATACACGCGGGCGCTGTTTGCGGCGGCGTTCCGGATCGAGGCGGTGCCGGGGGTTTGAGCCGCCACGGACCCCGTGACACCTTTCCCGATGGGAGAGGTGAAGTAAGATCGCCTAGGCCGTGAACCCATAAATCTGTCGGGCGGGCGGCTTGCGAGGTCCACTCTGCGCTGGAAGCGGACATTCGCACTGGCGTTCGGCATGTCTGCTTTGTGCCCACGAGCCGACATGGCGCGTTGTTAGGGAGTGCTTCTCGCCAGCGGCTTCGTGACTGCGCGCACGCGCTCGATGAAAAGCCTTGTGATTGGACTGAGCGATCGATTCTTCAACGTGATGATGGCAATCGGCATTCGCGTGTTGGGCAATTCCACAGGTAAGGCTCTTAGGAAGGGGTGTTTCCGGGGGAGCCTGAGCGCGAAGCCGGGGACCACCGTGAGAAAGTGCCCGGTCGCGATCAGTTCATTGCGCAGGTTGATTGACACGCTCGTCACGGCAAGTCGCGGCGGCCTAAGCCCGCACGCGTGGAAGCGTTCCGCGACCAATGAGCCGAAAGCACTGTCGAACGGTAAAAGGACCCAAGGCTCGTTCAGCAGGTCGGCAAGTCCAAACTTGCCGCGGCGGCGAGTCAGCGGATGCTTCGCCCCTGCGGCCACGACCAAATGGTCATGGAAAAGAACCTCAGTCGAATGCTCTTCTCCAATGGGACCGGTCAACCGAGCGATCACTAGGTCGACGTTGCGTTCCGCCAGCTCTCGATGCAGCAACGCGATGTCGCCGGCAACGACGTGAAAGGTCATCCGCGGATACTGCAGCAGGAGGCGATAGATAACGGGCGAAACTATCGCGGCAGCAATCGGCTCGGTGCATGCAATCCGGATTTCTCCCGCCGTCGGATCGGAGAGGAAATCGAGGTCTTGGATGCCGTGCCGCAACTCATCGAATACCGCGACGCCGCGCTTGATCAGGGCGAGGCCGTGCGGTGTCGGTTCGACTCCCTGCCGCGAGCGGTCGAGGAGACGCACCCCCAGCGTCTGTTCGAGCTCCGCAATTACCTTCGAGACGGCGGGCTGGGTCATGTTGAAGCGGCCGGCGGCTTTCCCCATGCTGCCCGCCTGGATGACTGCCATCAGAATATCGATGTCCCGCAGTTTGAGGCGACGCCTGATGCGTTCATCCCAGGGCACGGCCGGGCCTCCATTCCATGAGGTTATGAGGTCATGGGATAATACTATTATCGCCTTATGACATCTTGCGATACAAGCGAGTGCTCAGGGTGCCAAAAAGGAAGTGAAATGTTCCGGCCTGGCCCGAGTGACGCGGCAATCCAGGTTCGGCAGTTCCACGAACGCGTTGACCGAACCAACAGGGGCTCCGATGAAACTTCCCCGTAGAGCCTTTTTGCATTTGGCCGCCGGCGCTGCCGCGCTGCCGGCCTTATCGCGGGTTGCGAGGGCGCAAGCCTACCCGAATAAGTTGGTGCGGCTGGTCGTGCCGTTTGCGGCCGGCGGCCAGATCGACATCGTCGGACGCATCATTGGTCAGTGGCTGTCCGAGCGGCTTGGCCAGCAGTTCATCGTCGACAACCGCCCGGGAGCGGGCGGGAATATCGGCACAGAGGCGGTCGTGCGTGCGCCAACGGACGGCTATACGCTGCTTATGGCCAGCGCGACGAACGCGATCAACGCAACCCTGTACGATAATCTCAAATTCAATTTCGTTCGCGACACCGCGCCGGTCGCCAGTATCAATCGCATCCCGCTTATCTTGGAAGTGCATCCCTCATTTCAGGCCAAGACGGTCTCCGAGTTGATCGCTTATGCCAAGGCCAATCCGGGCAAGGCAAATTTGGCGACACCCCCGAAAGGCACTGGACCCTACATGGCCGCCGAGCTGTTAAAAATGATGGCCGGCATCGACGTGGTGTTAGTGCCCTATCGCGGCGGCGGCCCCATGCAGACCGACCTCCTTGGTGGTCAGGTGATGGTCGCTTTCGGCGGCATGTCCGAGGCCCTCGAACATATCAAAGCCGGCACACTGCGCGCGATGGGTGTGGCGACTGCGGCGCGCTTGGCACAGCTTCCGGAAGTTCCAACGATCGGAGAAACGGTGGTGGGCTTCGAGGCGAGCGGATGGTCCGGCATCGTCGCTCCAAGGAACACGCCAGCCGAGATCATTGAGAAGCTCAACAGCGAGATCAATGCAGGCCTCGCCGATCCCAAGATCAAGGCGAGACTTACGGACGTGGGCGTCAGCGTGTTTGCGACTTCGTCTGACGAGTTCGCCAAGCACATTGTCGATGAAACCGATAAGTGGGCCAAGGTGATCAAGTTCGCGGGCATCAGGGCAGTCTGATCCGGAGACGCCCGAGATATTATTCGGCGATTTTCGGCCTCACCCATGTCGCATATGGGTTCATTCGCTACAGGGCTGAACCAGCGGCAAGTCTGGGCATGTCTACTATCCCGCCGAAAGCGGAAGTAGAATCAGAGCATTGACGACGCTATCGCGAGTCCACGCCTGGTCAGTCCAGCCGCTTGATCGCGAGCACTTCACTGCCGGCGGCCTTGATGCGGGCGATGGCCTCGGCGGTCGGCTCGATCACGGTTGCCATATGATGTGCATTGGCATGCACCATGGTCTCGGCGTCGCGCACGATCGCGACGTGGCCTTTCCAGAAAATCAGATCGCCGCGCTGCAATTTCTTGGTCTCGGCGGCGCTCAACGTCCGGCCCAATCCATCCTGCTGCATGTCGCTGTCGCGCGGGCAGCCGGTGCCGGCGGCGGTGAGTGAGATCTGCACCAGGCCGGAGCAATCGATGCCAAGGCTGCTCTTGCCGCCCCACAGATAGGGCGTGCCGGCAAAGCGTTCGGCGACCGCGACGAAATCCTTTTCCATCGCCGCGAGGTTTTCGACATGCCGGCGCGGCAGGAACCAGCCTTCGCGCGTCACCGCGAAGGCGCCGTCGTCGCGTGCGACGGCAACCGCAGCGCCCATCGACAGCGTATCGATCGGCGGCAATTTGATCGACGGTCCGGGAAACGCAAAGGTCCGCAGCGCCGCGATCTTGTGCGTCGGCGCAGCTGCGGGTTTGCCGAGCGCAGCGTCGGGGATCCAGCCGACATAGCCGTCGTTGTTCAGTTGGCCCCAGGCAAAGCCTTCGCCGTTGCGGTCATAGATCGTGACGCGTTCGCCCTTCAGCGCCTCGGTCGAAAGCATCGCTTCCGGGGAGGGGGCTTCGCGCATCGGCGCGAGGGCTGCGAAGACCTCGAATACCTCACCTTCGACGAAGCGCGCGGCCTTGACCTTGCCTTCGAGATATTTGGCGGCGAGGTCAGGCCGTGCCGGCGTCAGGCGCGGATCATCCATAGCGTTCGCTCAGCAATTTGTAGATCGCGCGCGCGGCCTGGCATTCGCCGCCCTCGGGGCGTGCGGGCTTTGCCGACGGCGTCCAGCCATAGATATCGACATGCAGCCAGCTCTTGGCGTCGGTGACGAAGCGTTGCAGGAACAGCGCGCAGATGATCGAGCCGGCAAAGCCGCCGGACGGTGCGTTGTTGATGTCGGCCACCTTCGAATCCAGCCACGAATCATAAGGCGGCCACAGCGGCATGCGCCACAACGGATCGTTCTCCTGCCTTGCACTGCGTGCGACGTGCTCGGCCAGCGTCTCATCATTGGTGTAAAAGGGCGGTAAATCCGGCCCCAACGCGACCCGCGCCGCACCCGTCAGCGTGCCGAGATCGACCAGCAGATCGGGCTTTTCTTCATCGGCCAGCGCCAGCGCGTCGGCGAGCACCAGCCGGCCCTCGGCATCGGTGTTGCCGATCTCCACGTTAAGTCCCTTGCGCGACTTGAAGATGTCGAGCGGACGGAAGGCGTTGCCCGCCACCGCATTCTCGACCGCGGGGATCAGCACCCGCAGGCGGACTTTCAGTTTGGCGTCCATCACCATCTGGGCCAGCGCCAGCACGTTGGCGGCACCGCCCATGTCCTTCTTCATGATCAGCATGCCGCTGGAAGGTTTCAGGTCCAGCCCGCCGGTGTCGAAGCAGACGCCCTTGCCGACCAGCGTCACCTTGGGATGGGCAGGATCGCCCCAGCTGAAATCGATCAGACGTGGCGCGCGCGTCGAGGCCATGCCGACGGCATGGATCAGCGGGAAATTCTGCTCCAGTTCGTCACCGGCGATGACGTTGAAGCTGGCGCCATAACGCGTCGCCAGCGCTTGCGCGGCCGCGGCCAGTTCCTCCGGGCCCATGTCGTTCGACGGCGTATTGATGAGGTCGCGCGCCAGGGTGGCTGCCTCCGCCATCCGCGCAATGTCGGCGATATCGACGCCGTCGGGCGGCACCAGCCGCACGCCTGGCGTTTCCGCCTTGCGGTAGCGGCCGAAGCGGTAGCTGCCGAGCGCAAAGGCCAGCGCGGCGAGACGCGTATCATGCGGCGCATTGGCGAAGCGATAGACGCCCGGCGGCAGCAGCCCCGGCAGCGCGCCGGGCCGGAACAGGTCGCGGGATTTGCTGCTCTCGTCTTCGAGCCCGAAAACGGCCAGCGCTATCTTTCCGTCCGCCGAGGGCAGCGCGAGACACTTGCCGGGCTTGGCGGTAAAATCGTTGGCCAGCGCGAATTGCTGGGCCAGTGCCGGCAACTCCTTGGCGATCCCGGCCCAGGTCGACTTGGTGGCGAAATAGATCGGAATGGCTGCGTCGGTGGGCGCGGTCTCGAACGGGGATGGCATGTCGGTCTCACGAGCAGGGGGCGCGGTCAGGAACTGCCGAGGTTGCAGGATATTCGTGCGACTTCAATGGCGAAGCCGCAAATTGTTCGTGAAAGCGACCCGGTACGCCCGGTAGGGAGACCGGCCTGCCCACGCCCCGATTAACCAACCATTAGGGTTAACAGTCTATTGCTGGCGCGTTCGGCTCCATTTGTCCGATATCCGTGAGTTGAAGTGCCATGCGTCGACAGTCCAGCCTTGTCAGGTCAAGACTTGCCCGGCTTCTCGCCTCCGCGGCGGTGACGGCGGTTTTGGCTGCGCATCTCGGCGGCTGCCAGACCATGTCTGATGTGACCGGCGCGATCACCCAAAAATCTGACGCCACGCCTGACGATCCGCGCCGCGCCGTCGAGGTCTATGGCGAGCGCTATCGTGCCAACCCCAAGGATGCCGACGCCGCTTTGGCCTATGGCCAGGCGCTGCGCACCACCGGCCAGCGCGCCCAGGCCGTCGCCGTGCTCGAACAGGCGACGATCGCAAATCCCGGCAACCAGCCGCTGCTCGCCGCCTACGGCCGCGCGCTCGCCGACAATGGCAATTCGCAAGCCGCCTTCGACGTGCTCAGCCGCGCCCATACGCCCGACCGGCCGGACTGGCGGATTCTTTCCGTGCAGGGGACTGCGCTGGACAAACTCGGCAAGCACGAGGAAGCGCGCCGCTATTACAACACCGCGCTGAAGATCGTGCCCGACGAACCGTCGGTGCTGTCCAATCTCGGCCTCTCCTACATGCTGACGCGCGAACTGCCGAGCGCCGAGCAGACGTTGCGGCGCGCCTATGGCAATCCGCGGGCGGATGGGCGGGTGCGGCAGAATCTGGCGCTGGTGGTCGGCCTGCAAGGCCGCTTCGCCGAAGCCGAGAGCATCGCCAAGGGCGACCTGCCGGCCGATGAGGCGCAGGCGAACGTGACGTATTTGCGCGAAATGCTGAGCCGCAAGGACAATCCGCGCAGCGGCCCCAGGACCGTCCCGGTCGCCGCCCTCAACCGGCCCGACTGACCTGATCCCGCTTCAGGGCGTCTCGCGCCGGGCGTACGCCCGGTTCCGCTACGTTATATCTTGTGTCTTCCGGATGGTGCGAGACCCCATCCCTACGGTGCATGGGGTTGTTTTTCGACTTTTTTGTCCGGCCTCGGCGATGCCCCGCGTGCGTCGCGCCGCGGCGAGGCCATTTTTCCTTACAGGATCGGCGTGATCTGGAGCTTGATGTAGGTCGGCCCGAGAATGACGATGAACAGGCACGGCAGGAAGAACAGGATCATCGGCACGGTGAGCTTGGGCGGCAGTGCCGCGGCCTTCTTCTCGGCCTCGTTCATTCGCATGTCGCGGTTTTCCTGCGCCATCACGCGCAGGCTCTGGCCAAGCGGCGTGCCGTAGCGTTCCGATTGCATCAGCGCCAGGCAGACCGACTTGACGCCGTCGAGGCCGGTGCGCTTGGCGAGGTTTTCATAGGCCACCTTGCGGTCCTGCAGATAGGACAGTTCGGCCGTGGTCAGCGCGAACTCCTCCGACAGCGCCACCGATTGCGAGACGATTTCGACGGCGACCTTGCGGAATGCGACTTCGACCGACATGCCGGATTCGATGCAGATCAGCAGCAGATCGAGCGCGTCGGGAAACGCCCGCTTGATCGAGAGCTGGCGCTTGTCGATCGCGTTCTTCAGGAACAGCATCGGCGCCTGCAGTCCGAGATAGGCGGCGCCGACGCAGATGCCGAGCTTGATCGGCAGCGATTTGTCCATGTTGCTGATCACGAAGACATAGATCACCGTACCGATGAAAAGCACGATCGGCGCCACCGCGCGGGCGAACAGGAACGTGATGTAAGGCGCCTGGCCGCGATAGCCGGCCATGGTCAGCTTGTCGCGCGCGGCTTCCTGCGCCAGCCATTTGGTCAGGTTGAAGTCTTCCACCACCCTGGAAACGAGCTGTTTCGGGAGTCTGGCGCAGCGATACCTTCTCCGACTTGGCGAGCCGGTCGCGCTCGCGCTGCCGGATCCGTTCGCGCTCGCTGGCGACCGCCTTCATGCGCTTGGCGAGGCCTTCGCCGGCAAACAGCGGCATCACCAGCGTGTAGGCGGTCGCGGCCGCCGCGATCGCGGCCATGAACATCGTCATGAACCGCGGGTCGTGCATCTTGGTGATCATAAAATCAATCATACTGCACCGTCAGAAATCGAAGTTGATCATTTTCTTCATCACCATCACGCCGATGAACATCCAGCAGACGCACGCCACCAGCATGAACTGGCCGGTCGGATGGATCCACAGCAGCGAGATGTAATCGGGGGTCGTGATCCAGACCAGCGCCATCACCACCGGCGGCAACGAGCCGATGATGGCGGCGGAAGCCTTGGCTTCCATCGACATCGCCTGGATCTTCTCTGCCATCTTCTTGCGGTCGCGCAGCACCTTGGAGAGGTTGCCGAGCGCTTCCGACAGATTGCCGCCCGATTTCTGCTGGATCGCGATCACGATCCCGAAGAAATTGGCCTCCGGCACCGGCATCCGCTCGAACAGGCGCGCGCAGGCTTCACCGAGCGGCATGCCGATGGTTTGGGTTTCGATGATGGCCAGGAACTCGCTTTTCAGCGGCTCCGGCGCGTCGGCGGCGACCACCTTGATCGATTCGAACAGCGGCAGGCCGGCCTTGATGCCGCGTACGATGACGTCGACGGCATCGGGCAGCGCCTTCAGGAACGCCTTTTCACGCTTCGTCTTCAGATAGCTCAACAGCCAGCGCGGCAGCCCGAAGCCGGCTGCGAACGCCATGCCGACGCCGCCGAGCAGTCCGCCGCCCATCCAGTACGCGGCGCCGAAAGCCGCGACCGCGAAAATGCCGGATGCGATCCAGAATTTGTCGGTCGTCCAGTTCAGCCCGGCCTGCGCGAGGCGCATGTGCAAGGGAACGGATTTTTCCTTCTGCCGGCGCGCATCGAGGTCCTTCAGCGTCCCCTCGACCTGTTCGCGGCGCGAGCGCTGGTTCTTGTCGGCCTGACGCGCGGTTGCGGGTTCGGGCCGCGCGATCGAGGCGCGGCGCGACTCGGCCTTTTTCTCTCCCGACAGCATCGGATAGATGAAGACCCATGCCAGGCCGCCGATGGCGGTGAAGGCGAGAAAGGCCAGTGCGAGCAATTGGATGTTCATCTGGATGTTCATCAGCGGGCTCCAGGCTCTGTCGCGACTTCGGCGGCGTCGAGTGCGGCCGCCAGCCGCTTCTCTTCGCCGTAATATCGCGCACGTTCCCAGAACCGCGGACGGCCGATACCGGTCGAGCGATGCTTGCCGATGATCTTGCCGTTGGCGTCCTCGCCGATCATGTCGTAGAGGAACACGTCCTGGGTGATGATTGTGTCGCCTTCCATGCCCATCACCTCGGTGATGTGGGTGATGCGCCGCGAACCGTCGCGCAGGCGCGCGGCCTGCACGATGACGTCGATCGAGGCGCAGATCATCTCGCGAATGGTGCGCGAGGGCAGCGAAAAGCCGCCCATCGTGATCATCGATTCGCAGCGCGACAGCGCTTCGCGGGGATTGTTGGCGTGCAGCGTTCCCATCGAGCCGTCATGGCCGGTGTTCATGGCCTGCAGCAGGTCGAACGCCTCCGGTCCGCGGACTTCGCCGACGATGATGCGTTCGGGCCGCATACGCAGGCAGTTGCGGACCAGTTCGCGCATGGTGACCTGGCCTTCGCCCTCGATGTTGGGCGGGCGGGTTTCCAGCCGCACCACGTGCGGCTGTTGCAGCTGAAGCTCGGCGGCGTCTTCGCAGGTGATGACGCGCTCGTCATGTTCGATGAACTGGGTCAGGCAGTTCAGCAGCGTGGTCTTGCCGGAACCGGTGCCGCCGGAGATCAGCACGTTGCAGCGGACGCGGCCGATGATCTGCAGGATTTCCGCGCCTTCCGGCGAGATCGCGCCGAACTTGACCAGCTGCTCGAGGGTGAGCTTGTCTTTCTTGAATTTGCGGATGGTGAGGCAGGGGCCGTCGATCGCCAGCGGCGGCACGATGGCGTTGACGCGGCTGCCGTCGGCGAGGCGGGCGTCGCAGATCGGCGAGGATTCGTCGACGCGCCGGCCGACCTGGCTGACGATGCGCTGGCAGATGTTGAGCAGCTGCTGGTTGTCGCGGAACCGGATCCCGGTCTTCTGGATCTTGCCGGCGACTTCGATGAACACCGTTCCGGCGCCGTTGACCATGATGTCGGCGATGTCGTCGCGCGACAGCAGCGGCTCCAGCGGGCCGTAACCGAGCACGTCGTTGCAGATGTCGTCGAGCAGTTCTTCCTGCTCGGCGATCGACATCACGATATTCTTGATCGCGATGATCTCGTTGACGATGTCGCGGATTTCCTCGCGCGCCGATTCGCCGTCGAGCTTGGCGAGCTGGGCGAGATCGATCGCCTCGATCAGGGCGCCGAAGATCGTCGCCTTGACCTGGTAATAATTGTCGGAGCGCCGCGCTTCCATGGAGGGCTGTCGGCGGCGGCTTGGAGGGAACCATCGGCGGCGAAGCAACCGTGGGTGTGGCGACCTCGCGCGAAACCGCGGCCGCGCCGGAAGGCTCCGGCGTGTTGACGGCGGGCCTCGACGGCCGCGTGTCGCTTTCTCCGCTACGCTTACCAAACACAATCGTACTCCAGGCAGGCGGCTTACTTCTTGGCCCGCAACTTATCGAACAGGGGCGACAGGAACGACCCCTTCGGCTTCTTGGTCTCGCCGCGGCCTGTCAACCGCTGCGCAATCTGCAGGAACATCTCGGTGGTGCGATGATTGGCGGAGATTTCCGCGATCATCTGCCCGTTGTTGGCGGCCGAGCCGAACATCTGCGGCTCGAACGGTATCGACGCGATCGGCGGGCTTTCGATCGCCTTGGCGAATTCGCTGGCCGGGATCTCGGGGCGTTTCGGGATGCCGACCTGGTTGAGGCAATAGAGCGGCGCACGGTCGTTCGGCCGCGACGACTTCAGGAGGTCGTAGATGTTCTTGGTGTTGCGCAAATTGGCGAGATCGGGGGCCGCGACGATCAGGATGTCGTCGGCGGCGATCAGCGCGCGTTTGGTCCAGCCCGACCATTGATGCGGAACGTCGAGCACGATGCAGGGCATCGTGGTGCGAAGCGTATCGAAGATCGAATCGAAGGCGTCGGCGCCGAAATCATAGACCCGATCGAGCGTCGCCGGTGCGGCCAGCAGGCTGAGATGGTCGGTGCATTTCGACAGCAGGCGGTCGATGAAGGCGGTATCGATCCGGTCCGGCGAGAATACCGCGTCCGCTATGCCCTGCGGCGGATCCTGGTTGTAGTCGAGGCCGGCGGTGCCGAAGGCGAGGTCGAGGTCGGCGACCACGGAATCCAGCGCCAGATCGCGCGCGATCGCCCAGGCGACGTTGTGGGCGACGGTCGAGGCACCGACGCCGCCCTTGGCGCCGACCACCGCGATGATGCGCCCGACCGCCTTGGCTTCCGGCGTCGAGAACAGGTTGCAGATCGAGCGCACCACGTCGATGGGCCCGACCGGGCCGATCAGGTAATCGCTGACGCCGCGGCGTACCAGCTCGCGGTAGAGCGTGACGTCGTTGACGCGGCCGATCACGATCACGCGGGTTCCGGCGTCGCACACGGTGGCCAGATGATCGAGGCCGAGCAGGATGTCGTTGCGGCCTTCGGTCTCCAGGATGATGACGTTCGGCGTCGGCGCCGAACGATAGGCCTCGATGGCGGCGGCCATGCCGCCCATCTGGATCTTGAGGTGGGCCTTGCCGAGGCGGCGGTCCTCGCCGGCCGATTGCACGGCCGCGGCGGTTTCCACCGTCTCGCAAAACGCCTGGATCGACACCCGCGGCGCCGGCGCAATATGCTCTTCCGTCGACGGCGGTGAGCCGTCCGGCTGTTGTTCGGGGGTCTGGCGCGCGTAGCTGATCATTTGCCTGTGTCGCTGAGTTTGGCCTTGTCAGACTCGGGATAGATGGTCGCAGTCGAGGTGCCCTTGCGATATTTCTCGTAGGACATGGTGCGTCGCGCGGTGTAGGAGGGCGTTTCCGTGCGCGGCTGCACGAGGTCCGACGGGTTGTCGATCATCGCCGCCACGTTGCGCTGGTTGGCGCAGCCGAAATTGTAATAGGGCTTGTTTTCGAAATAGCCCTTGTTGTTGATCGACGACCCGATGTCTTCGGGCCACAGGCCGCAAGGGCCGGCGGTCGCCGAGATTCTTCGGATAGGTCAGCCGGATCGCGGCCATATGCCTGGGGTCTTCGGGACGATACTGGCGGACGGTGACCGCACGCGCCGGCACGCCGGCGGCAGCCAGCGTCACCTGGATCTCGCGCAGCGATTCCTGGGCGGCCCGCGCGTTCGGCGTATTGACCGGCATGTCGATTGAGATGCCGCCGGTGCCTTCCTTGAGCCAGGTCTGCGCCATTCCCGTCACGTCGTCGCGCTGGGGTGCGGAAATGCCGCCGCGCCCGCGGCCGACGAAGACGACGATCGACTGATCGGCTTCCTGGATCGCGATCGGGTGGCGCAAGCGGAAATCGTCGGGGACGCTCGCGGTTGTTGTGACCTCGTCGCCGGTATGCTTGCAGGCGCCCAACGCCACGGCGAGACCGATCAGCGCTCCGGCCAGGCGGAGCGCACGCTTGCGATCGATTTGTGTTGTGGATGTCATCGTCCGCCTCAGTCCGTAATAAAGCCGTAGGTGCCGCGATAATTCCGTGCCGGCTCGTTGCGGCCGGGAACGCCATAGATGCGATTGATGCTGCCGAGCAGATCGCTCTGCGGATCGGAGGCGCTGGCAAAGCCGTCGTCCGGGCGCGACAGGTCTTTCTGCGCGACCGCACGGACGATGTAGGGCGTCACCAGAACCATCAGCTCGCTCTGCTTGTTGACGAAGTCGCGGCTGCGGAACAGCGTGCCGAGCACCGGCAATTGCGCCAGACCGGGCATGCCGTTGATGGCCTGCTTGGTCTGATCCTGGATCAGGCCTGCCATCGCCATCGAACCGCCGGATGGAATTTCCAGCGTCGTCTCCGCTCGCCGGGTCTTGATCGAAGGAATCGTGGTTCCGGCGATGCCGCCGGTCAGGGAGTTTTCAGTCGAGACTTCCGACACTTCGGTCATCACCCGCAGGCTGATGCGGCCTTCGCTCAGCACCACCGGCGTGAAATTGAGCGAGATACCGAACTTCTTGAAGGCGACGGTCTGAACGCAGTTGCCGACCGCGCCGCTTGTCGAGGTTTGGCAGCTCACGCCGGTCGGAATCGGGAATTCGCCGCCCGAGATGAACGTCGCGGACTCGCCGGAGATTGCCGTCAGATTGGGCTCGGCGAGCGTTCGCACCACACCGGCGCTCTCCATGGCGCGCAACGTCGCCGTCACCGACGGGATGTTGCCGGTGCCACCGAACGTTCCGGTCGCGGCGTTGCCTGCGACCAGCGGCGCATTGTTGGCGGTGAACGGGTTGGTGTTGCTGTAATTGATGACGGCCGTGCCGTAGGTCAGGTTGGCCGAGAGGTCGATGCCCAACTGCTTGATGATCGAGCGCTGGACCTCGGCGAGCGTGACTTTCAGCATCACCTGGTCGCGGCCGCGCACGGCGATCGAATTGACAACCTTGTCGGCGCCGCCCGCGAGGCGGGCGGCCAGATCGCCGGCCTGCTGCGCGTCGATCGGGCTCGCGGCCGTGCCGGTCAACATCACGCCGTCGCCGACGCCCTCGATCTGGATGTCCGAATTCGGCAGCGACTGCTTCAGCGCGGCGCGCACGCCATTGAGGTCGCGCGTGACCGCGATGTCATAGGCTGCGATTTGCTGGCCGGCCGAAATCGAAGAACACGATGTTGGTCTGGCCCACGTTGGCGCCGATGATATAGGCGCGCTGGGCGGAGCGGACGACGGCATTGGCGATCTTGGGATCGGCCACCAGCACATCCTTGATGTCGCGCGGCAGGTCGATGACGACTGATTTTCCGATCCCGAGCGCCATCGGGCGCGCGTTCATCTGCCCGTCGGCGGCAACCGGGGCTGCGGCGCGCGGCGTGCGATAATCGCCGGCCAGCACCGGCGTCAGCGCCGGATTGAGCGTCAGCGCTGCGACGGCTGAAAACGACAGGGCGCGGGCCAGAAAGGCCCGCATCATCGACTGATTTTCCCTGCACTGCATATCGTCGGTCCTCTTTGTCACGTCTGCATCGCCTGCCGGCTGGCGACGCCGTAAAGAACGGCGCGCAGGCCTTCACCGCGCGGGTCAATGAAATTGTTGTTGGCCGTCATGGCCGGCCAGGTCTGCTGCCGCGAGGTCTGCGCTTGCGACGTCTGAAGCTGCGCAATCGGCGCGGCGGGCACCGCAAACCGGCTAATGGGTCCGCTGGCGAGGGTTGCGGCAATGCCGCCAGCGCCAATGGCGATGGTCAAAACGACAATGCGAGCGGTATTCATACGCTTCACTTTCCACATTACGCCGCGACGCTTCCGCCGCCGTGATGGGAGTTGACCAGCTATTCGTCAAAGCATGGTTAATGAGGCGTGTGTAAATTGCCTTAACGGAGTGTTACCGGCGCAAGATCAGTCGCTTGGATCAGCGCATGGCAAGGTGGGCAAGGTCGACCGCCTTGATCCACTCGGTCTCCGGATAGATCATCAGCGCGCCGATCGCGAGCGCGATGCCGTAGGGGATTCCGCTCTGCCTGTCGTGCAGGCGAAGCAGCCAGGCCTGGCCGTTGAGCGGGTAGGGCAGGGGCCATTGCCGGAACTGGAGCAGCAACAGCGTCAGCGCGCCGCCGAACAGCGACGCATAGAGCAGATAATTGAAGAGATGGTCGAAACCGAACCATAGCGCCACGCCAGCCGCGATCTTGGCGTCGCCGCCACCGACCCAGCCCATTGCAAAGCATGCAAAGGCCACGACCAGCACGGCGGCTCCGGCGCCGAGATGCATCAGAAAATCGTGCAGGCCCATGCCGCCCAGCAGCGCCAGAGCCAGAAAGCCGGCCACTAGCGCCAGCGACACCCGGTTCGAGATCGTCATGGTGAAAAGGTCGCTCGCGGCCGCGAACGCCATCAGGGCCGGAAACAGCAGGAGGCGGGCAATATCGAGGATCATCCGGCGAGCCTATCGGGCAGAAATGAACAATCGGAAAACAGCGGGCGGGCGGCTTTGGAGCGTTTTCAAGCGAAGTGGATACCGGTTCGCGTGAAGAAAACGCGTCAAAACAAAAAGCTAGAGCCCCGTTCCAATTCTATCGGAACGGAAAAGGCTCCAGGGAACCCGAGCCTGGCGCAAACGACAAAGGCCCCGGCATGACCGGGGCCCCTGAAGCAGATTGCGACGATCGCTTATTTCAGCGAGGTCGAGATCGTGCCGAAGTTGGCGGAGAGCTTGGTGCCAACGCCCTGGACGGCGGTGATGATCGCGATGGCAATGCCGGCGGCTATCAGGCCGTATTCGATGGCAGTCGCGCCGGACTCATCCTTGACGAAACGCGAAACGAGATTCTTCATAATAGATAACTCCTGTGTACACGTGGCTGGTCGAACTATCGTTTGGTCTCACCGGCGTTCTCAGCACCGTGACCATGGCGTCACCCTAGAAGCCGACCATTGCGGCGCAGTTAATTCGATCGCGCAAAAACGCCGGGAACCCGCTGTTCTTGAGCAGAGTAAACGTGGAATTAAGGCCATTCATAAAATGAAACACATCTCAAAACCGCCTCTGTAGCAGCCCTCTCGCGCGGTTGGCCGGCGGTTGCGGATTCACGGCTCCTTAAGCGTGAGGGGATACCCCTGATATCCCCGATCACGCGAGGCCGTCATGTCAGGTTTTCCCATGGAACTCATCGAGATGATCGGCCAGACCATGGCGAAGGTGGTGCCGGTCACGATCGGGCTCGCCGTGGTGTTCACGGTGCTCTCGCACTTCTGGGCCTGTAATCCCGGCAAGCCGTGGTGGCGCAAGCGCGAACTCGTCACTGACATCTGCTACTGGTTCTTCGTTCCGGTATTCGCCAGGGTGATCCGTATCGGGCTGTTGGTGCTCGGCGCGGGCGTTGTCTTCAATATTCACGAAGTCAGCGACCTGATCGCCTTCTACGACAACGGTCATGGGCCGCTGGCCGAGCTCCCGCTCTGGGTGCAGGCGCTCTTGTTCCTGGTCGCCTCCGACTTCATGCTGTACTGGCTGCACCGCATGTTTCACAGCGGCGGCTTCTGGAAGTACCACGCGATCCATCATTCTTCCGAAGAGCTCGAGTGGATCTCCGCGGCGCGGTTTCATCCGGTCAATCTGTTCATCGGAACCATCATGGTCGACGTCATCCTGCTGATGGCGGGTATCTCGCCGAACATCATGCTCTGGGTCGGCCCGTTCACCACCTTCCACTCGGCCTTCGTTCACGCCAATCTGAACTGGACGCTCGGCCCGTTCAAATATGTGCTCGCCACGCCGGTGTTCCACCGCTGGCACCACACCTCGCTCGAAGCGGGCGGCAACACCAATTTCGCCGGCACTTTTCCACTCTGGGACATCATGTTCGGAACGTTCCGGATGCCGGAAAACAAGATGCCGGACAATTACGGCGTCGACGATCAGCCGGTGCCGCAGGAATTCGGCGGGCAACTAGTCTATCCGTTTCGTCAGTAGCCGGCAAAATCCAGGCCTATTCCCGAGTCTATTCCGATCCGGTCTTGCTTCGATCCACGTTGACGCCAGTCCCATGCGCCCATTACAGAAAACATTGCTGGTGTTGTGTGCGATGTGCCTCACGGTGCAGGCCGGCGCCAATCTGATCAAGTATTTCCACGAACTGTCTGACGGTTCGCGCTTTGGCGGCGACTTCATCGGCTTCTGGAACGCGGCGCATCGGGTGCGGCACGGTGACTTCGCCGCCATCTATGATCCGGACACATGGCAGCGGATACTGTCGACCACGACAGGTCCCGTCTCGATCTCGTGGTTCGTGTATCCGCCGTTCAGCCTGTTCGGCCTGTGGCCGCTGGGGAATGCGACATACAACGAGGCGGTCGCGGCCTGGTCGCTCGTTCCGCTGCTCTTGTATTTTGTCCTGGTCGTTTTGCTGGCGAAGCGCTCCGGGCTCGGCATCGGCGCCAATTCTGCCGACGCGTTTGGCGGGTCGCGAATGCAGGCTTACGCCGTGCTGATCGCGTTCTCGCTGCCGTTTGTCGGCGCCAATCTGTTCAGCGGGCAAACTGGCACGATTATCGCGGTGTTCTTTCTGGGGGCGGCATATTTCTGGCCGACGCGTCCAGTGCTGGCTGGAGTTTGCATCGGCCTGTTGGCGATCAAGCCGCAAATGGGGCTGTTGATGCCATTCGCGCTGATGGCATCCGGTCAGTGGCGGATCATCGCGGCAGCAGCGGCAACCGTGCTCTCGCTGATCGTCCTCTCGACGCTTTGGCTTGGCATCGCGATCTGGGCGGATTACTTCCGCATGAGCCTGTTGTTCGGCCAGCTGATCGGCGCAGGCTACGATCAGATACGACAACTCGCCGTCGGTCCCTATGTGTCGTTGCAGGGTGCAGGCATGCCGGCCGCCCTGGCGGGCTTTTTCCACGTGGCCGTGAGTGGGGCGGTACTGGCCGCGACGATCCACGCTTTCTGGCGGTGGAACTCAAATCGGCAGCAAATAGCAAAGGAGGACGGCAGGCTCGATCTTCGACTGGCATTGCTGGCCGCCGGGACGTTGCTCATCACCCCTTACTCATTGTCCTACGACACCCCGCTGCTGATGCTCTCCGTTATTCCGCTGCTTGCGCGCAATTGGCGCGAGGGGTGGGACGGGATTGAACTGGCCGCGTTGATCCCGCTCGTGATCTTGCCCTACGCACAGCTGCTCGCGGTCGGTACGCATATTCCCTTTGCCTGCCTCACCCTATTGCTGTGGTTTGGCGTGCTCTATCGGCGCTTTCAAAGCGAAAGGCCGACGCAGCCGACGGTTTCCGTGCGAGGCACTGTTCGTGAAGCCGGATCGGCCGGTCTGGCCGCAACAGGTTAGAGCTTTCGTCCGAGCGCAACATATTGTGCGCCAAGTGGCAGCCAGCCTAGTCTATCCTCGAGCGGGCGAAGCAGGGCGAGCGCGCGCGGAAAAAACAGATTATATCTGATCCGCGGGGACGCCCAACCGGCCTCAGCCAGCCGCTTCGCCAGATTGCGGGCCAGGAGCAGCTTCGCATTCACGTCGAACGGGCAAGTGTTTACCGCGTGGACGGTAAGGGGATTCAGCGGATTATGCTCGAAGATCGCGATCAGTCCGCCAGGTTTCGTGATCCGGTAGAGTTCCCGCAGCCACATGGCGTGCTCGTCATGGGGAATGTGATGAAATACGCATGCCGAAAACACCAGATCGAAAGCATCCGTGCCGGCGGGTATGCGGTCATTTTCGATCAGAAGATAATTGGTGGAATCCGGATAGCGCTGCTGACTGAGCGCGAGGCTGCGCGCGGACACATCGCATGAGGTCAGCGAAGCCTGCGGGAAATGCGCCCTGAAGAACGGAATCGAGTTGCCGATACCGGAGCCGAAGTCGCAGATTTTGGCCACGTCGATGCCGCCGCGATCGACGATCTGCCTCAGCTTCCGGATCTTGTATTCCGCGAAATACTCCGGACGCTCCCCGGTCACCGCCACGTTGCTGACGTGCTGGTCGTGGTATTCATCAGCGAAGCGATCAAATTCGGCCTGATCCATGTTGCTATCGAGCTTACCGTTTCACACTCAATCGTAGAATTCCGCCCGGCAGGACCGGCAGTTTCCCGCTTCTCCGAGGGCTCGAACGGTTACAATCGGCCGCAAAACTTAATGACATGTGCGCGCCGGGAACCGGCAGGTCAATTAACCCACAAAGGTTAGGGAATCACGGATTGGTGAATAATTAACCGGGGCTCACCGACTGTGTCACGACCAATCGAATTCGTTTCCCCTGGTCTTGCAGACTGTCAAAGTCATGGAAATTCACGACGGGATGCCGCGCCCCCAAAGACTGTTCCTTTCGATCGTCGTGCCGTGCTGCAACGAGGAAGAGGGGTTGCGCGAATTTCATCGTCAGATGACCGCCGCTGCACGTGCCCTGTTCGGCGCGAAATTCGAGCTCATCCTGGTCGATGACGGCTCGACCGACAATACCTGGCAGGTCATCAACGAGCTCTCGGAGCAAGACCGCAACGTCGTCGCGGTTCGTCTGTCGCGGAACCACGGTCACCAACTGGCGCTGACGGCCGGACTTTCCACCGTGCGCGGCGACCTGGTCCTCGTTATCGACGCCGACCTGCAGGACCCGCCGGAACTGCTCGGTCCAATGTACGACCTGATGGTGCAGGAAGACGCCGATGTGGTCTATGGGCAGCGACGAAGCCGCGCCGGCGAGAGCGGCTTCAAGAAGAAGTCAGCCGAAGCATTCTACCGCCTGCTCGCCAAGCTGACGCGCGTCAATATCCCGGTCGATACCGGCGACTTCCGGCTCATGAGCCGGCGCATCTCCGATCAGGTCGTGCAGATGCCGGAGCATGACCGGTTCATTCGGGGCATGGTCGCCTGGCTCGGCTTCAAGCAGGTCGCCTTTGAATACGACCGCAACGCCCGGTTTGCCGGCACCACCAAATATCCACTGACCAAGATGATCGGCTTTGCCGCGGATGCGCTGGTGAGCTTTTCCATGGTCCCGCTGCGGATCGCAACCTATATCGGCGCGTTGCTGACGACGGTCCTCGCCTTCGTGGGGATCTGGGCGGTGTTCGGCTGGATCCTCTCCGGCACCGTACCCGGATGGACCAGCCTGACGCTGCTGGTCGTCATGATTTCCTCGATACAGCTTCTGGTCCTCGGCCTGATCGGGGAATATGTCGGCCGCACCTATATCCAATCGAAGCATCGGCCGTTGTTCGTGATCTCCCATCTCCACCGGCGCGCCCGTTTGCCGGACGGGCTGCCGCACGATCTGCCGCCCCGCCACAAGAGTCCCGGCATCTCGCCATTCGAGCCGCTGCAAACCGAGTTGGATGCCGAGGCGGACGGGCCGCTTCTCGACGATATCGCCCGGTGACGGCG
This sequence comes from uncultured Alphaproteobacteria bacterium, assembly GCA_963802535.1. Classification (GTDB taxonomy): domain Bacteria; phylum Pseudomonadota; class Alphaproteobacteria; order Rhizobiales; family Xanthobacteraceae; genus Bradyrhizobium. The sequence continues at coordinate 1,399,203 of CAWDJI010000011.1, forward strand.
TCCGCGCTGTGAAGTGCGACTGCGCAATTTCGCTATTGGTTGACCACCCAATCCGATCGCGGCACGCTGCGCCTCCGGCCTTGCAGGACTTCCTCTGCTGCGAGGCGCTTATCGCTGCGAGGCGGCAATGTCCCTAGGGCTGGAAATCGTCGAGATGCTCGGCCAGACGATGGCCAAGGTGGTACCGGTGACGATCGGGCTGGCGCTATTGTTCTCGGTGCTGGCGCATTTCTGGGCCTGCAATCCCGGCAAGCCGTGGTGGCGCAAGCGCGAGCTCGTCACCGATCTCTGCTACTGGTTCCTGGTGCCGCTGTTTGCCCGCGTCTTCCGCATCGGATTATTGGTGCTCGGCGCCGGCCTGATGTTCCGGATCCACGACGCCGACGAGTTGATCGCTTTCTACGACAATGGCCATGGGCCGCTGTCGGCGCTGCCGCTATGGCTGCAGGCAGTGCTGTTTCTGGTCGCCGCCGATTTCATGATGTACTGGCTGCACCGCATGTTCCATGGCGCGGGCTTCTGGAAATACCATGCCATCCATCATTCCTCGGAGGACGTGGACTGGATCTCGGCGGCACGCTTTCATCCGGTCAACCTGCTGCTCGGCACCATCGGCGTCGATGTCGTGCTGCTGATGGCCGGCATTTCGCCGAACGTGATGCTGTGGCTCGGTCCGTTCAACATCTTCCATTCGGCCTTCGTCCACGCCAATCTGAACTGGACGCTCGGGCCGTTCAAATATGTGATCGCGACACCGGTGTTCCACCGCTGGCATCACACCTCGCCGCACGAGGGCGGCAACAGCAATTTCGCCGGCACTTTTCCGCTCTGGGACATCCTGTTCGGCACCTTCCGGCTCCCCGAAGGCCGGCTGCCGGACCATTACGGCATCGAGGAGCAGTCGTCGTTCCCGACCGAGATAGCCGGGCAACTGGCCTACCCGTTCCGCAAATAGCTCCCGGTGCGTCTCTTAAGTCTGTCCGGAGAGATCATGCTGGATTGCATAGTTTTCTCAGCATGAGCCTGATTGAAGCGAGGCGCAGAAAAGCGAGCGCTTTTCGATTGAGATTCTTCCCAATCTTTGGCGAGACGCCTGCACCGCCCGAGCCATGCGAACGTTCGTTCGACGACCCAGCGCTTTGGGAGGACGACAAATCCTTTTGCGTGATCAGAACGCTTGACGATCTCCACATTCACCCGCGCCATTACTTTTGCCACGGCGCGGCGAAACAGCGGGCCTTGATAGCCGCCATCGGCGTAGAGTTTCATCAGAAACGGATACAAGCCGAACATGGTCGCCATCACGAACGCGCCGCCGTCGCGGTCCTGAATATCAGCGGCATGAACGATGGCGTGAATCAACAGGCCTTGCGTGTCGACGAGAATGTGCCGCTTCTTGCCCTTAATCTTCTTTCCCGCGTCGTAGCCCGGCGGATCGATCGAAGCCCCCCTTTTTCAGCGCTCTTGACGCTTTGGCTATCGATGACAGCGGCGGTAGGACTGGCTTCCCGGCCAATCGCTTCGCGGCATTTTACATAAAGCTCATGATGAATGAGATCGAGCGTACGATCGCAACTCCACAGGTCGAAATAATCGTACAACGTCGAACGGGGCGGCAGGTCTTTGGGGATGGCCCGCCACTGACAACCGGTGGAGAGAATGTACATGAGACCGTTCACAACCTCGCGCAGGATCACGGTGCGTTTGTCGCCGCCGCGCCTACCTGGTGGGATCAACGGTTCCACCAGTTTCCATTCGTCGTCGGTGAGGTCGCTGGGATAGCGCAAACGGCTGCGGTCATATCGCGCGCGGTTTTCATTCGTCCACATCGGCGGCCCCTCCGAATCAGGCCACCTTTCTTGAATCACATATGACTCATAGGATTCAACTTCTTCCCGGACAGACACTTAGCGCGATTACCAACCACTACCTTAACCTTGCTTTGACCTATGTCTGACTAGTGTAGCTTTGGCGACGGAAGCGTCGCTGCGTCATGTATGAGTAAAAGCGTATGAACACTGCCCGAATTGTGGTTCTGGCTATCGCCATTGGTGCGGGCGGCATTGCCGCCTATCTTGCGAGCGGCAGCGACAAGGAAGTTGCCGCGCCCGTCGCAGCCGCCCCTCAAATCCCGACGATGGACGTGCTGGTGGCCAAGGATGACATTGGTCTTGGCCAGACCGTCACTGCCGAAAACATGCAGTGGCAGACCTGGACCGAATCCAGTTCGAGCGGCAGCTTCATCCGCAAAAAGGACCGGCCCGAGGCGATCAAGGATATCGTCGGTTCGATCGCCCGTGCACCGTTCATCGCGGGCGAACCGATCCGCGAGCAGAAGCTGGTCAAGGCCAACGGTTCAGGGTTCATGGCGGCGATCCTGCCGACGGGCATGCGGGCGGTATCGACCGAAATCTCGGCGGAAACCGGCGCCGGCGGCTTCATTTTGCCGAACGATCGCGTCGACGTGCTGCTGTCGAAGCGCGAGAAGCAACAGGGCACCGGCGATGGTCCGCCGACCGAAATCGTCTCCTCCCAGGTCGTCGTGAAAAATGTGCGGGTGCTCGCCATCGATCAGGCGCCCAAGGAAAAAGAGGGGCAAAACGCCGTACTCGGCAAGACCGCGACGCTGGAAATGACGCCCGACGATGTCGAGGTGCTGGCAAAGGCGCGGCTCAGCGGGACGCTGTCGCTGGCGCTGCGCAGCATCGCAGACAGCAAGGCCACGGCCGTCGCCTCCAACGTCGACAACAAGTTGATCACGATCTTTCGCGGCGCCGGCGGCTCGGAAGTGATGAGCTGTACGCCGACTTGCAGCCGACGCTGACGCCCCTTGCAAGACAGACGGCGCCTGGTCGGCGCCGCTGCGTTCGCACCCATCGCGGCTGATCAGGCCGCGCGGTTCCGGGACATGGTTAACATCTCCTTAACAGGGCGGGCCGTTCTGTCTCGATCGGGCGAAACACTTCCACAATCAGTTTCAGGTAATTTTTGTGGCAATTGCACTCGGGCTTGAGGTCGTTTCGATGCCATCGCATATCCGCTCGTTCCGCAATTTGCTGAGCCGGTTTCGCGGCAACCGCGGCGGCTCGACGGTGGTCGAGTTCGCACTGGTGGCGCCGATGTTCTTTGCGCTGCTGTTTGCGATCATCGAGACCGCGTTGATGTTCTTTGCCAGCCAGGTGCTGGAGACCGCGGTGCAGGATTCCGCGCGCTTGATCATGACCGGTCAGGCGCAGAGCGCGGCCTATACCCAGGCGCAGTTCAAGACCAGCGTGTGCAGCCGTCTCACCACGATGTTCGACTGCGCGGGCGGCATCTACATCGACGTGCAGAACTATCCCTCGTTCAGTTCGGTCAACGTCACCAATCCGATCGATGCCAGCAAGAACTTCACCAATCCGAACAACTACAGTCCCGGCGGCGCCGGCGACATCGTCGTGGTCCGGCTGTTCTATAAATGGCCGATCCTGGTCACCAAGATGGGCTACGACATCTCGAATTTGAGCGGCAGCCAGCGGCTGCTGGTCGCGACCGCCGCGTTCCAGAACGAACCTTACTAGGGCAAGGCCATGAAACCGATGACCAGAATGTGGCTTCGCATGCGGCGCTCGGCGCGCGACCTGTCCGGCGATTGCCGCGGCCTTGCGGCGGTCGAGTTCGCCATGATCGTGCCGCTGATGCTGGTGCTGTTCTTCGGCACGGTGGAATTCTCCTCCGGCATCGCGGTCGACCGCAAGGTGACGATCATGGCGCGAACGCTGTCCGACCTGACCTCGCAGAACATCTCGGTCACCGACACCATGCTGACCAACATCTTCAACGCCAGTACCGGCATCATGACGCCGTATTCGACGACGCCGGTGAATTCCACGATCACCGAACTCTATGTCGATCCAACGTCCAAGGTTGCCCGGGTGCAATGGAGCAAGGGATCGTCGGCGCGCGCAAACGGAACTACGGTCGCGATCCCGACGGCGCTGCAGGTCGGCGGCACCTTTCTGATCTTCAGCGAGGTCAGCTACAAATACACGCCGGCGATCGGCTTCGTGATGACGAAGACCGGGATCACGATGAGCGATTTCACCTATACCCGCCCGCGCCAGTCGACCTGCGTGATGTACAACACCAGCGACTGCACGCCGACCTGAACCATAATTTCTAAGACCGCTCGGCAACAAAAAGCCCGCGAAAAGAAAAAGGCCGCACCAGAAGTGCGGCCTTTCGCTATTTCGAGGCAATTTTTCAAGGCGCGCCGTTGGTGCCTTGAAAAATCGCTTATCCGGCGGCGCGGAGATTATCGGCCGAGGATTTGCCAGAGCGGCGATCGGCAACGATCTCGTAGGAGATCTTCTGGCCTTCACGCAACGTCCCGAGGCCGGCACGTTCGACAGCGCTGATGTGCACGAACACGTCATTGCCGCCGTCATCCGGCTGGATGAAGCCATAGCCCTTGGTTGCGTTAAACCACTTCACGGTTCCCATGCTCACGGGGGTAGTCCCTTCTCAGATATACAAGTCGTAGTCCATCTCTCGATGGGCTGGTGAGATCGAATTTTTGGAAGGGTCGTCAGCGTCTAAACCGGCTGTACCGGTGGATAGCTAATGTCGTCCGGCCGAAAATCGATGGGCAATATTATTCCATCGGAAGGTCCAAAACAATCCTGACGTGCACGATTTTTTGAACCGAGGCCAGCCTGCCGCCATCGCGCGGGCGACATCTGGTGTCGGCACGATGGCGAAAGGGTTTTGGAAGGCCGTTACCGGCGGCGGAACTGGCCGCCGCGCGGCGGTCCGCCACGTGGCGCACCGGTCGAGGGACGCTCGTCCTTGTGACGGAATATCAGGCGGCCCTTTTCCAGATCGTAGGGCGACATTTCGATCGTGACCCGATCGCCTGCCAGCGTCTTGATCCGGTTCTTCTTCATCTTGCCGGCGGTGTAGGCAACAATCTCATGCCCGGCGTCGAGCTGCACGCGGTAGCGCGCGTCGGGGAGGATTTCGGTCACCAGTCCTTCGAACTGGATCAGCTCTTCTTTAGCCATATTTTTCTCCAGATCGATCGAGGCTTAACGCTGCGGCCGATGGGTACGGTTGGGTTGGGTATTCGGACGGCTCTCGCGATGCAAAAAGGCGACGCCTTGAATGCCTTCGCTCTTGCCGGCCTGACCCTGCTGCGCCGGACGCGGCGACTCATGCCGGGTCGGCTGCGGCGCGGCATTATTACCACCACCACGGCGGGGGCGGCGAGGGCCTTTTGAGCCCGGGGCGGCTTCATGCGAACGGCCGCCACCGTGACTATGACCATGGCCATGACCGTTTCCGTGGCCGCGCGGAGACCGGGCGCCCCGGTTCTGCGACGGCGCGGGTGCGGTATCGCGCGTGCCGGGCGTGCGGCGGTCTTCGCGGGGCAGCGCCACGCGGATCACCCGCTCGATGTCGCGCAGATAACCCATTTCCTCGGCGCCCGCGATCAGCGAGATCGCAACGCCCTCGGCGCCGGCGCGCGCGGTGCGGCCGATGCGATGGACGTAGGTTTCCGGCACGTTCGGCAGGTCGAAATTCACCACATGGCTGATGCCGTCGACATCGATGCCGCGGGCGGCAATGTCGGTGGCGACCAAAGTGCGGATCTCGCCGGTGCGGAACGCCGCCAGCACGCGCTCGCGGTGGTTCTGCGACTTGTTGCCGTGGATCGCCATGGCGTCGATGCCGGACTTGGCCAGCGCCTTCACGACCTTGTCGGCGCCGTGCTTGGTGCGGGTGAAGATCAGCGCGCGGTCAACCGGCTCCTGCTTCAGGAGCTGGGCCAGCACGCCCTGCTTGGCCGCGAAATCGACCTGGATGATGCGCTGGGTGATGCGTTCGACCGTGGTCGCCTGCGGCGTCACCGCGACGCGGGCGGGATCGCGCAGCATGGCTTCCGCGAGTTCGGCGATGTCCTTGGGCATGGTGGCCGAGAAGAACAGCGTCTGCCGCTTGATCGGCAGCTTGCCGACGATTTTGCGGATGTCGTTGATGAAGCCCATGTCGAGCATGCGGTCGGCTTCGTCGAGCACCAGGAACTCGACCTGGCCGAGCTTCAGCCCGTTGCTTTGCACGAGGTCGAGCAGGCGGCCGGGGGTGGCCACCAGCACTTCGACACCGGGCATTAGCGAGCGGACCTGACGGCCCATCGGCACGCCGCCGATCGCCAGCGTCGAGGTCAGGCGGATATGGCGGCCATAGGCGTTGAAGCTTTCGAGAATCTGACCCGACAATTCACGGGTCGGCGACAGCACCAGCACGCGGCAGCTCTTCGGCTGCGGCTTGATGCGGTTCTCGAGGATGCGGTGCAGGATCGGAAGCGCGAAGGCCGCGGTCTTGCCGGTGCCGGTCTGGGCGATGCCGACGACGTCACGGCCGGTCAGTGCGAGTGGGATGGTCTGGGCCTGGATGGGCGTGGGGGTAAGGTAATTTTCTTCCTTGAGTGCACGCGAAATGGGATCGGCAAGGCCGAAATCCTGAAAGGAGGTCAAAAGTTGGTTCTTTCCATTAAAAAGGCAGGCGCCCGGCTGGGACAGCCAGGAACGCGCGAGGGGGTGTCAGAGACACCCGCGTGTTTGGGGCGTCGGTTTTGGTCAGCTGAAGGGGCAAGCCAGAAACCGTTGGACGGGCTCAGAACACGCGGCTCGCAAGGACCTTATGATTCTCAAGGTCACCGGGCTCATATGGAACATGAACACGGCGCTTTCAAGGTTATTCGGCAAGCAAAGGCTTGTCGTAGTCAAGAATAGGCGCGGCGCGGTTAAGAAACCGGCGAAAATCTGCGACGCCCCGCCGCAGCACTGCCACGCCAGCGCCAGAATTCCGTGCCGGAAAATTAGCCAAAGGGCTATATTTGCCTAAAAAATAGATCGTTTGCCGTAAAAGAATACATTTTTGTGGTCCAAAAATTAGGCAGAATTCCTGACGTTCTCGTCGCTCGCGAGAGATTCCCAAATGATTGTATCAGCTTAGCTTGTTTTCGGGCCGTGGCATGGTTCTTGCGATTCCGTTAACGCAGGCGGCCGTGGGGCCGTTTCGCAGCGTTTTCACGCCTGCGTCAGGGAGATGACATTTCATGCCTACACAACTTACTCACGATATAGCGCCGCTGAGCCGCCGCCGTTGGCTGGCAGCGACCGCTGGCCTGGTTTTGGGCCTCGCAGCTTTCACCAATGCCAAGGCTGCCGACGACACCATCAAGGTCGGCGTGCTGCATTCGCTTTCCGGCACCATGGCCATCAGCGAAACCACGCTGAAGGACACCGTCCTCTTCCTGATCGACGAGCAGAACAAGAAGGGCGGCGTACTCGGCAAGAAGCTCGAAGCCGTCGTGGTCGACCCGGCGTCGAACTGGCCGCTGTTTGCGGAAAAGGCCCGCGAGCTGATCACCAAGGACAAGGTCGCCGTCGTGTTCGGCTGCTGGACCTCGGTGTCGCGCAAGTCCGTGCTCCCGGTGTTCAAGGAGCTCAACAACATCCTGTTCTACCCCGTGCAGTACGAGGGTGAGGAGAGCGAGCGCAACGTGTTCTACACGGGAGCTGCGCCGAACCAGCAGGCGATCCCCGCGGTCGACTATCTGATGAAGGACGAGAAGGTGAAGCGCTGGGTGCTGGCCGGCACCGACTACGTCTATCCGCGCACCACCAACAAGATCCTCGAAGCCTACTTGAAGTCGAAGGGCGTCAAGCAGGAAGACATCATGATCAACTACACGCCGTTCGGTCACAGTGACTGGCAGACGATCGTGGCCGACATCAAGAAGTTCGGTTCGGCCGGCAAGAAGACCGCCGTGGTCTCCACCATCAACGGCGACGCCAACGTTCCCTTCTACAAGGAACTCGGCAACCAGGGCATCAAGGCCAAGGACATTCCGGTCGTCGCGTTCTCGGTCGGTGAAGAAGAGCTCGCCGGCATCGACACCAAGCCGCTGCTCGGCCATCTGGCCGCCTGGAACTACTTCCAGTCGATCAAGGATCCGGCCAACGAGAAGTTCATCAAGGCCTGGCAGACCTACACCAAGAACCCGAAGCGCGTGACCAACGATCCGATGGAAGCACACGTCATCGGCTTCGACATGTGGGTCAAGGCGGTCGAGAAGGTGAAGTCGACCGACGCCGACAAGGTGATCGACGCGCTGCCCGGCATCGAAGCCAAGAACCTGACCGGCGGCACCTCCAAGATGCTGCCGAACCATCACATCACCAAGCCGGTGTTCATTGGCGAAATCAAAGCCAACGGCCAGTTCGACGTGGTGTGGAAGACCCCGGGCCTGGTGGCCGGCGATGCATGGTCGAAGGAGCTCGATGGCTCCAAGGACCTGATCGGCGACTGGGTTGGCAAGAAGTGCGGCAACTACAACACCAAGACCAACAAGTGCGGCGGTCAGGGTTCCTGATCTCGCTCTAACCAGAAGAAACTTCCAAGAGTAATGAGACCGGAAGGCGGCGATGTCGCCGCCTTCCTTTTACTCCCGCCGGGGTCGCTAAAGTGTTTTCCAATGTTTTTGATCGTCTTCGCGCGCTTGTTCTCTCCGTCTTCCTGATCGCTTCGTTCGCGGTCCCGGCGCTGGCGGGGCCGTTCGAGGACGCGGTTGCCAAATTTGCCAATGACGAATTCTCCGACACCGAAGAGGCGATCGGCACGGTCGCAACCTCTGGCAATCCGCTGGCCTTTCCGATCATCAGCGCGCTGGGGGATGACCGCTTGTCGGCCGATCCGGAATCCAAGCAGGTTTTTGTCACCCAAACCGACGGCAAGATCATCGATGCCGCAACCGGCGCGGCGGTCGCGAAGCTGCCCGATGGCGCAGCCGCGGTGCGCCTCAACAACAAACTGCGGCGCGTCGTTGACGCTGCCCTCGGCGGCCTGACGCTGCTGTCGCCCGACGTCGCCAAGCGCATTTCAGCGGCGCAGTCGGTTTTCAAGACCCATGATGAGGCCATGCTGCCGGTGGTCGATGGCGCGCTGGCCAAGGAAACCAACAAGGCCGCAAAGCAGGCCTTTACCGAGGCGCGCGCCGCCATCCTGCTCTACAAATCCGACGCCACCGACGTCGAAAAGCTGGAAGCCATTGCCACCGTCAAGGCGCGCGGCGATCAGGAAGCGATGGCGCTGCTGACCGGGCTCGGCAGCGACCAGCCGCCATTGATTGCGCAGGCCGCGGCCAACGCCACCGCGTCGATCCAGAGCAATCTGGCGATGTGGTCGATGGTGCAGAACGCCTGGTACGGCCTGTCGCTGGGCTCGGTGCTGCTGCTGGCGGCGATTGGGCTTGCCATCACCTTCGGCGTCATGGGCGTCATCAATATGGCCCATGGCGAGATGGTGATGCTGGGCGCCTACACCACCTTCGTGGTGCAGGAGGTGATCCGCACCCGCTATCCCGGCCTGTTCGACTATTCGCTGCTGATCGCGGTGCCGCTCGCCTTCCTGGTGGCTGGCGCGATCGGCGTCCTGATCGAGCGCAGCATCATCCGCTTCCTCTACGGCCGCCCGCTGGAAACGCTGCTGGCGACCTGGGGCCTCTCGCTGGTATTGCAGCAGGCGGTGCGTACCGCGTTCGGCCCGACCAACCGCGAAGTCGGCAATCCCTCCTGGATGAGCGGCGCGTTCGAGCTCGGGCAGATCACCATCACCTATAACCGGCTCTGGATCCTCTGCTTCACGCTGGCGGTGTTCGCCATTCTGCTCGCCATGCTGCGCTATACGGCGCTCGGGCTCGAAATGCGCGCGGTGACGCAGAACCGTCGCATGGCGGCGTCGATGGGCATCGCCACCTCGCGCGTCGACGCGCTGACCTTCGGCCTCGGTTCGGGCATCGCCGGGATCGCCGGCGTGGCGCTGTCGCAGATCGACAATGTCAGCCCCAACCTCGGCCAGAGCTACATCATCGACAGCTTCATGGTGGTGGTGTTCGGCGGCGTCGGAAATCTCTGGGGCACGCTGGTCGGCGCCTTCACGCTCGGCATCGCCAACAAGTTCCTGGAGCCGGTCGCCGGCGCCGTGCTCGGCAAGATCGCCATTCTGGTGCTGATCATCCTGTTCATCCAGAAACGGCCGCGCGGCCTGTTCGCGCTCAAGGGACGGGCGATCGAAGCATGACGCCGCACGTTCTCACCCGTTCGCTGGACCGCAGCGCCACCGTCTTCCTGCTGATCGTAGCCGGCCTCGGCGTGCTGATCCCGCTGTCCAACCTGCTGTTGCCTGCCGGATCGATGTTCCAGGTGCCGACCTATCTGGTGGCGCTGTTCGGCAAATATGTCTGCTACGCCATCCTGGCGCTCTCGATCGACCTGATCTGGGGCTATTGCGGCATCCTCTCGCTCGGCCACGGCGCGTTCTTCGCGCTCGGCGGTTACGCCATGGGCATGTATCTGATGCGCCAGATCGGCAGCCGCGGCGTCTACGGCAATCCGATCCTGCCCGACTTCATGGTGTTCCTGAACTATCCAAAACTGCCCTGGTACTGGTACGGCTTTGACATGTTCTGGTTCGCGGCCCTGATGGTGCTCGTGGTGCCGGGCCTGCTCGCCTTCTGCTTCGGCTGGCTGGCGTTCCGCTCCCGCGTCACCGGCGTCTATCTCTCGATCATCACGCAGGCGATGACCTATGCGCTGCTGCTGGCGTTCTTCCGCAACGATTTCGGTTTTGGCGGCAACAACGGCCTGACCGACTTCAAGGACATTCTGGGCTTCAACGTCCAGGCCGACGGTACCCGTGCGGCGCTGTTCGTGCTCAGTTGCCTGTCGCTGATCATCGCCTTCATGATCTGCCGGGCGGTGGTGACCTCGAAACTCGGCAAGGTCCTGATCGCGGTGCGCGACGCCGAATCGCGTACACGATTTTTGGGCTACCGCGTCGAATCCTACAAGTTGTTCGTGTTCGTGCTGTCGGCCTGCATGGCCGGCGTCGCCGGCGCGCTGTATGTGCCGCAGGTCGGCATCATCAATCCCGGCGAGTTCGCGCCGGGCAATTCGATCGAGGCGGTGATCTGGGTCGCCGTCGGCGGCCGCGGCACGCTGATTGGCGCAGCGCTCGGCGCCATTGTCGTCAACTACGCAAAGACCGTGTTCACCTCGGGCCCGCTGGCGCCGTACTGGCTGTTCATGCTGGGCGCGCTGTTTATCCTGGTGACGCTGCTGCTTCCGAAGGGAATCATCGGTACCTTCAACGCCTGGTACGAGCCGTGGAGTGCCAAGCGCCTGATGGTCGAAAGTGCTGCGCGCGAAGACGGCGTCAGCGAACCGAACCCGGCGGAGTGAGCGCATGAACGTCATGGATAATCGCGCGACTTCGGCCTTGCTCTATCTCGACGGCGTGCACGTCTCGTTCGACGGCTTCCACGCCATCAATAATCTGTCGCTGACGCTGGCGCCGGGCGAGATGCGCGCCATCATCGGCCCGAACGGTGCCGGCAAGACCACGATGATGGATATCATCACCGGCAAGACCAAGCCGGACGAGGGCACGGTGCTGTTCGACGGTGTTACCGATCTGACCCGTCTCGACGAGACCCGCATCGCCGAACTCGGCATCGGCCGCAAGTTCCAGAAGCCGACGGTGTTCGAGAGCCAGACCATCGAGGACAATCTGTTGCTGGCGCTCAATGTCGATCACAGCGTCAAGGGCACGCTGTTCTGGCGCGGGAGCAAGCCCGAGGCCGAACGCATCGAGCGCGTGCTGGAGACCATCCGCCTGAAGGACGCCCGCGACCGGCTGGCCGGCAGCCTGTCGCACGGCCAGAAGCAGTGGCTGGAGATCGGCATGCTGCTGGCGCAGGATCCGAAACTGTTGTTGGTCGACGAGCCCGTCGCCGGGATGACCGACGTCGAGACCCATCAGACCGCGGAACTGCTCAAGGAAATCAACAAGGAAAAGACCGTCATGGTGGTCGAGCACGACATGACGTTCGTGCGCGAGCTTGGCGTCAAGGTGACGTGCCTGCATGAAGGAACCGTGCTGGCCGAGGGGACCATCGATCAGGTCTCGTCGAACGAGCGGGTGATCGAAGTGTATTTGGGAAGATGAGCGGGCGAATGGCGAGTAGCGAATGGCGAATGGAAATTTCTTCTGACTATTCGCTATTCGCCATTCGCTACTCGCCATACTGAGGACGCGCCGCATGCTCGACGTCAACAACATCAGCCTTTACTACGGTGCGGCCCAGGCGCTGCGCGGCGTCTCGATCAAGGCCGAACCCGGCAAGGTGACCTGCGTGCTCGGGCGCAACGGCGTCGGCAAGACCTCGCTGCTCCGCGCGATGGTCGGGCAATATCCGATCGCGTCGGGCTCGATCACGCTTCTGGGCGACGACATCACCGGCCTGAAGCCGTATGAACGCGCGCGCAAGGGCATCGGCTTCGTGCCGCAGGGCCGTGAGATCTTTCCGCTGTTGACGGTGGAAGAAAACCTCAAGACCGGCTTTGGGCCGCTGAAGCGCGACGACCGCAACATTCCCGACGACGTGTTCTCGCTGTTTCCGGTGTTGAACACCATGCTCGGGCGACGTGGCGGCGACCTTTCCGGCGGCCAGCAGCAGCAGCTCGCGATCGGCCGCGCGCTGGTGATGCGGCCAAAGCTCCTGCTGCTCGACGAGCCAACCGAAGGCATCCAGCCGTCGATCATCAAGGACATCGGCCGCGCGATCTCCTATCTCCGCAGCCTCGGCAATATGGCGATCGTGCTGGTCGAACAATATCTCGACTTTGCCTGCGAGCTCGGCGACAATTTCGCGGTCATGGACCGCGGCGCGGTGAAATATGCCTGCGACCGCAGTGCCATGGATCCCGCCGAGATCAGCCGCCAAATGGCGCTGTAGTCGCTAAGGTCTGCGCGGCGGGGCTTGGGGGACGGATGCGGACCGATACCACGCGCGCGACATCGGCGACCTTCGCGGCCAACCGCGCCCAGGGCGCGGTCAAATTCGACGTCAAACACGAGGGCGGCGTCACCCGCCGCGGGGTCCTGCATGAATCCGGCTCGCTTCGCGTGCGGTTTCCTTCGCCCGAGGATCACGGGCTGTCTGGCGTGTTCGTCAACACGGCCGGCGGCATTGCCGGCGGTGACCGTTTCGACATCGACATCAGGGCTGGCGAAGGCACGGCGCTGACGATGACGACGGCGGCGGCCGAGAAGGTCTATCGCGCCGGCGGACCTGCCGCCCAACTCAACATCGCGCTGAAGGCCGAGGCCGGTGCGCGGCTTTCCTGGCTGCCGCAGGAGACCATCCTGTTCGACCGGGCGCGGATTTTGCGGCGCATCGATATCGATCTGGCGGAGGACGCAAATCTTCTGCTCTGCGAAATCGTGGTGTTCGGCCGTGCGGCGATGGGCGAGCGGATGCTGCACGGCGAATTCATCGACCGCTGGCGGCTGCGCCGTGCGGGTAAGCTGGTGTTTGCCGAAACCATCCGGCTCGACGGCGATATCGGTACAAAACTGGCGCAGTCAGCCATTGCCAAAGGCGGCGTCGCCATCGGCACCGCGCTGATCGTGCCGGGCGACGAGGCATTGGTCGAGCGGATCCGCGAAGCCGCCGACGGCTTCGGCGGCGAGGTCGGAATCTCCGCCTGGAATGGATTTGCAATGGCGCGTTTCTGTGCCCAAGATGCGGCCCGGCTCCGCGCCGACATGATATCCGTGCTCGGCCGCGCCTCCGGCGTGCCGCTGCCGCGGTTATGGCTCAACTAGGCGGCTCAACTAGATCGTTCGAATTGACAAGAGGTTTTCATGAACCTGTCTCCCCGCGAAAAAGACAAGCTCCTGATCTCGATGGCGGCCATGGTGGCTCGCCGAAGGCTGGAGCGCGGCGTCAAGCTCAACCATCCCGAAGCGATCGCGATCATTTCCGACTTCATCGTCGAGGGCGCGCGCGACGGCCGCACCGTCGCCGATCTGATGCAGGCCGGCGCGGAGGTGATCACCCGCGCGCAGTGCATGCCCGGAATCCCCGAGATGATCCACGACATCCAGGTCGAGGCGACGTTTCCGGACGGGACCAAACTCGTCACCGTGCATGAGCCGATCAGGTAGAATTCGTCATTCCGGGGCGGGCAAAGCGCCGAACCCGGAATCCAGAAGTTATTTATCTCGAGATTCCGGGTTCGTGCTGCGCGCGCCCCGGAATGACGGAGAAAGGGAAGACACGATGATCCCCGGAGAACTCTTTATCCAGGACGGCGAGATCGAACTCAATGCCGGCCGCAAAACGGTGACGCTCTCGGTCGCCAATACCGGCGACCGCCCGATCCAAGTCGGCTCGCACTACCATTTCTTCGAGACCAACCCGGCCCTGAAATTCGACCGCAAAAAAGCCCGCGGCATGCGCCTCGATATCGCCGCCGGTACCGCGGTGCGTTTCGAGCCGGGACAAACCCGCGATGTGCAACTGGTGGCGCTCGCGGGCAAGCGCGTGATCTACGGCTTTCGCGGTGAAGTGCAGGGCAAGCTGTGAACAGCGTTTGCACCACTACCTGCCGCACATACCGCCGTCATCCTGAGGTGCGCGTTCTTTCTTGCGCGCCTCGAAGGATGGGCCACACGCACCAACCCAGTCATCCTTCGAGGCTCGCCCAAGTGGGCTCGCACCTCCCGAGTGAGCGCAATTGCGCTCATCCGAGGATGACGACCTGTTCCTGGGAGCGAACCTCATGTCCGTAAAAATCAAACGTTCCGTCTATGCCGACATGTTCGGCCCCACCACCGGCGACCGGGTGAGGCTGGCTGATACCGACCTCATCATCGAGGTCGAGAAGGATTTTACGATCTACGGCGAGGAAGTTAAATTCGGCGGCGGCAAGGTGATCCGTGACGGCATGGGCCAGTCGCAGGTCACCAACAAACAGGGTGCGGCGGATACCGTCATCACCAACGCGCTGATCGTGGATCACTGGGGCATCGTTAAGGCCGACGTCGCGATCAAGGAAGGCATGATCGCGGCCATTGGCAAGGCCGGTAATCCCGACATCCAGCCCGGTGTCACCATCATTGTCGGGCCCGGCACCGACGTTATCGCGGGCGAGGGGAAAATCCTCACCGCCGGCGGTTTCGACAGCCATATCCATTTCATCTGCCCGCAGCAGATCGAGCACGCGCTGATGTCTGGCGTCACCTCGATGCTGGGCGGCGGCACCGGCCCGTCGCACGGCACCTTTGCCACCACCTGCACGCCAGGGCCGTGGCACATGGGCCGGATGATCCAGTCGTTCGACGCCTTCCCGGTCAACCTCGGCATTTCCGGCAAGGGCAACGCCTCGCGCCCGGCGGCGCTGGTGGAGATGATCAAGGCTGGCGCCTGTGCGCTCAAGCTGCACGAGGATTGGGGCACCACGCCATCGGCGATCGACAACTGCCTTTCGGTGGCCGACGATTACGATGTCCAGGTCATGCTGCATTCCGACACGCTGAACGAGTCGGGGTTCGTCGAGGACACGGTGAAGGCCTTCAAGGGCCGCACCATTCACGCCTTCCACACCGAAGGCGCCGGCGGCGGCCATGCGCCTGACATTATCAAAATTGCCGGGCTGAAGAACGTTCTGCCGTCCTCGACCAATCCGACGCGGCCGTTCACCCGCAACACCATCGACGAGCATCTGGACATGCTGATGGTGTGTCACCATCTCGATCCCTCGATTGCCGAAGATCTCGCGTTCGCCGAAAGCCGCATCCGCAAGGAGACGATTGCGGCGGAAGACATTCTGCACGATCTCGGTGCGCTCTCGATGATGTCGTCGGATTCGCAAGCGATGGGCCGGCTCGGCGAAGTCATCATCCGCACCTGGCAGACCGCCGACAAGATGAAGAAGCAGCGCGGCTCGCTGCCCGAGGACAAGGGCAACAACGACAATTTCCGCGTCAAGCGCTACATCGCCAAATACACAATCAACCCCGCGATCGCGCATGGCGTTTCGAAACTGATCGGTTCGGTAGAGAAGGGCAAGATGGCCGATCTGGTGCTGTGGTCGCCGGCTTTCTTTGGCGTCAAGCCGGATTGCATCATCAAGGGCGGCTCGATCGTGGCAGCCCCGATGGGCGATCCCAACGCATCGATCCCGACGCCGCAGCCCGTGCACTACCAGCCGATGTTTGCGGCCTACGGCAAGTCGCTGACGGCGTCCTCGGTGGTGTTCACCTCCAAGGCCGCCATCACGGGCGGGTTGGCGCGCAAGCTCGGCATCGCCAAAAAACTCTATCCGGTGAAAAATACCCGCGATGGTATCTCCAAGAAGAGCATGATCCATAACGGCGCCACCCCGAAAATCGAGGTCGATTCCGAGACCTATGAGGTGCGCGCAGACGGCGAGCTTCTGACCTGCGCGCCGGCCGAGGTGCTGCCCATGGCGCAGCGCTATTTCATGTACTAGGGTTTCTCCCGGGCGATCTGAAGCCACAACAAAAGCCGGGAGGATCTCGTGATCTACGTCGTCGCAACATTGACTATCAAGCCGGAAACGCGCGCGGAGCTGATTGCCGCCGCTAAAACCTGCATCGGAATTACCCGCAAGGAGAAGGGATGCATCCTGTACGACCTGCACGAAAGCACGACCGATCCGGCGCGCTTCGTGTTCGTTGAACAGTGGGAGACGATGGAAGACCTGATGGCGCACGGCGGCAACGAGCACATGAAGCCGTGGCGCAAGGTAGTGAAGGAATGCATGACCGCGCCAACCAAGATCGAGATCATCACGCCGGAAAAGGTCGACGTGCGATGACCGACGCTCGCGGCGGCATGATCCGGGCTATCCAGGTTCAGGGCCAGCGTCGCTGGACGGAAGCCGCCGCCGACACCGTGGTGCTCGATTTCGACGATCGGCACCGGCGGCGGATGGCGATGACAGGCACGCGCGGGCTCGAATTCCTGCTCGACCTGGAAAATGCCACAGCACTTCGCGGCGGTGACGCGCTGGTGCTGGAAGACGGCCGCCTGATCGAGGTGGTCGCGGCAGCCGAGCCGTTGCTCGAGATCCGCGGCACCGATCCCTTGCATCTGGTCCGCGTTGCCTGGCATCTCGGCAACCGCCATCTGCCGACCCAGATCATGCCGAAGGGGCTACGCATCCGCCGCGACCATGTCATCGAGGCGATGGTGAAGGGGCTTGGCGCGCGCATCATCGAGATCGAGGCGCCGTTCGATCCCGAAGGCGGCGCCTATGCCGGACATGCCCACGCGCCCGAGGCCGCGCATGCGCACACCGGACATGATCACGCTGCGCATGATCACGCCGCGCACGATCATGACCATCACCACCATGATGATCGTCACCATCATGACGAGCATTGCGGCCACGATCATCACGATCATTCCCATGCTCATGACCACAAGTGAGCCTGCCCCGCCCGATGAGCGGAGCGGGATGACGGACGACGAGGCGGCGACGCTATACCGGCTGATGACCTGGCTGTCGCCGGCCTTTCCGGTCGGCGCGTTCTCCTATTCCAGCGGCATCGAATGGGCGGTGGAGGCCGGTGACATCAATGATGCCGCCTCCTTGCGCGACTGGCTGGCGGCGATGCTGGCGGATGGTTCGGGCTTTTGCGACGGCGTGTTTCTGGCGCAGACGCATCGGGCGGCGTCCGCGCGTGACGACGCTGTGCTGCGCGACATTGCCGAGCTCGCGGCGGCGTTCGTTCCGTCGCGCGAACGGCAGCTGGAGACGTCGACGCAGGGCCGCGCCTTCATAGACATCGCGCGCGCGGCTTGGTCGCATGACGGACTGGATGCGCTGGTGGCCGCTTGCGGCGGCGCCATGGTCTATCCCACAGCCGTCGGCCTCGTCACCGCCGCGCACAACATTCCGCTGGCGCCGGCGATGCATGCCTTCCTGCATGCGGTGGTCTCGAACTGGATTTCAGCGGGCGCGCGGCTGGTGCCGCTCGGGCAGACCGACAGCCAGCGCATATTGGCGGCCCTCGAGCCGGTGGTGGTCGCGACCGCCAAGCGCGCACTCAAAGCTTCAATCGACGATCTCGGCAGCTCGACCTTTCGCGCCGATCTCGCCAGCCTGCGTCACGAGACGCAGTATACGAGGCTGTTCCGGTCATGAGGAGCGACACTTTCTCGTCGTCCCGGCGAATGCCGGGACCCATAACCACCGGCGGTGGTTATGCGGAAGGTATCGGCCATCGTGCTTCATCCAAAGATCACGCGGTATGGGTCCCGGCGTTCGCCGGGACGACAATTGAGGGAATGTTCTAGATGTCCAGTTCTCATGGCCCGTTGCGGATCGGCATTGGCGGCCCTGTCGGTTCCGGCAAAACCGCGCTGATGGATCTGCTCTGCAAATCGATGCGCGAGCGTTACGACATCGCCGCGATCACCAACGACATCTACACCAAATGGGATGCGGAATTCCTGGTGCGCTCGGGCTCGCTGACGCCGGACCGCATCGCCGGCGTCGAGACCGGCGGCTGTCCGCACACCGCGATCCGCGAGGACGCGTCGATGAATCTCGCCGCAGTGGCCGACATGCGCGCGAAATTCCCCAATCTCGATCTGGTGCTGATCGAATCCGGCGGCGACAATCTGGCCGCGACCTTCTCGCCGGAACTGGCGGATCTGACCATCTACGTCATCGACGTCGCCGCGGGCGACAAGATCCCGTCCAAGGGCGGGCCGGGCATCACGCGCTCGGATCTTCTGGTCATCAACAAGATCGACCTCGCGCCCTATGTCGGCGCGTCGCTGGAGAAGATGGACACGGATGCGAAAAGGATGCGCGGCGAGCGGCCGTTCGTGATGACCAATCTGAAGAAGAGCGAGGGGCTCGATCGCATCATCGGCTTCATCGAAGCCAAGGGCGGGCTGCGCCCGGCGAAGGCCAAGGCGGGTTAGGCGCGCCAATCTCTCCCCGTCATCCCCGCGCAACGGCAAAGCCGTTGTCGCTGGAGGCGCGCAAGGGCGCGCACCTACGGGTGAACGCGATTGCGTTCATCCCGGGGATGACGGATTGGCGTCCAGCACGTTAATCTTTGTGGCGGGCGCGTTGCCATAATCTTTCCTGACCTGTGGAACCAAACCGGGCCTGGCCGATTAGCATTCTCTGGCCCCCGCGAAATCAGCGTTAACGGTGGTCGCGTTGCCCGCTGCCAAACCCGTTAGTTGCGTGCTGATGATCACTCCGCCATATTCGTCCGCGATCGGCCTTGGTCCGGTTTCTATTTGTTGCTGCCGCGGCGGACCCAAAATGCATCCTTTGCGCCTTCGACAACAATACATTCCCGAGTAAGCGAGTGGTTCGGCTGGGTTTCATTGTCGGCTTTATCGCGCTGATCGGAGTTCTGCTCTCCGGTCTCGCCGCCTATCGCGTTCATGATCAGGAATTGACGCTGGACGGCATCGCGCTGGCGCGCGCGATCGACGTGCATGCCAGTCTGGTGCAGGACCGGCTGACCGAGCGCGAACTGCTGGCGCGGGTGGCGTCAGGTCTGTTTCGCGCGCCCTCGGTGGTCAAGGCCAACATGCTCCAGCCGCTACGCGCGTCGATCTATGCCTTCAAGACCGATTTCGTCGTCGCCTCCTGGATCGCGCGGCTCAAGCCCGGCGAACTCGATGCCGCGCGCGATGTGCTGAAGAGTTCCGGCTTCACCAACCCGACGATCAGGGATTTCGACGACCAGCCGCTCGACATCAAGGCGATCGAGCAGCCGATCAACGTGCTGATGGATCTCGAACCGCGCAGTCCGGATACGCTGGGCTTTCCCGGCCGCGCCTACGACCGGCACTCGATCGTGGGCCCGATGCTGGCGCAGGCGATGGCGAACGGCAAGCCGGTGGCGTCGGACCCGATCCCGCTGTTGCGGAAAGATGGCCCGGTCGGCATCGCGCTCGCGGCCCCGGTGTTGCAGGAAGACTCGAACGAGGCCGCGGGTTTCGTCACCTTTTCCTACGAGCTGGCGCCCTTGATGCTGACCAATGACGACCGCTCGTTGTTTTCGGTGGTGCTGAAGGATCCGCGCGACGCCAATGACGAGTTCGTCGCCAACGACCAGGGCGCCGTCACCCTGCAACCCGTCAAGGTCTCCGGTCCGGCGCCGTCGATGGTGCGGACGGTGACGTTCGGCGGCCGCGACTGGTCGCTCGGCTATTACGCCAAGACCAGTGCTGTGGCACGCGCGCAGCAGACGGCGGCGATCGTGGCGGCGATTGGCCTCGCACTGACCGGCATCGTCTGCGGCCTGTTCGGCTATGTCGCCTACAACAACTTGAGGCTCAGCCGCGAGATCCAGGTCAGGATCGGCTTCGAGCGGCGGCTCACCGCCGTGATCGACGAACTCAACCACCGGGTCAAGAACATCCTCGCCGTGATCCAGTCGATCGTGACGCGGACGCTGCGCCACGGTTCCGACATCGACGTCTCGCGCGAGCTGTTGATCGGCCGCATCCACGCGATGTCCAACGTCGTGACGCTCTTGAGCGAGAGCCAGTGGCAGGGCGTCAAGCTGAAGGGACTGTTCGAATCCCGCGCGATCCCGCACGCCGACCGCATCGCGGTCAACGGTCCGGATATCGCGGTCTCGGCCCGCGCCGCGCAATCGCTGTCGCTGCTGTTCTTCGAACTGGCGTCGCATTCCGACGAGGGCCTGTCGCTGGTCGGCAAGCATCCGCACATCGTCGCCAACTGGGAAATATCGGGCGAAGAGCCCGATACGGTTTTTCATTTCCGCTGGGAGGAGTTCAACACCAGTGCGGCGACGCGGCGCGAAGATTCGGATTTTGGCCTGATCCTGCTCGACCGCGTGGCCCCCGAAGCGCTCGGCGGCACCGCAAAACGCTATTTCACCGACGTCAGTTACGTCTACGAATTGACCGCACCGATGCTCACCGTCGTCGACATGACCGAACGCGACCGCACTGAACAACTCTCCGCACCGTTGCGGCCGGTGAGGTAGGAGCGGGCGGCCTTCCCGTCATTGCGAGGAGCGCAGCGACGAAGCAATCCATACTTTCCTTGCCGATAGATGGATTGCTTCGCTGCGCTCGCAATGACGGTTGGGAACAACCGCCATCCCCCACGCATTTATCCGCATATCGCAAAATGGAGGATGCATATCATGGGTCGTTATCTGCTGCTCTGGATGCTCGGCATCCCTCTTCCAATCCTAGTACTGATCTACGCCTTCGGCGGCCTGCACTGAATCGCCTTCGTAGGGTGAGCAAAGCGAAGCGTGCCCACCACGGAATAATGCGGAGTTAGATGGTGGGCACGGCGCAAGCGCGCCTTTGCCCACCCTACGATGCAAACGAAAAAGGCGGCCCGATCGGGCCGCCTTTTCCAATTCACGCTGTCAATCGCGATCACCCGCCGCTGCCGCCGATCACCGCACGTACCGTGTTGTCGGGGCCGAAGTCCTCGGCGCCGTCGACATAGAGCAACGCGCTCAGTTTCGATCGGGCGCGGTTGACGCGGCTCTTGATGGTGCCGACCGCGCAGCCGCAGATCGCCGCGGCGTCCTCGTAGGAGAAGCCGGAGGCGCCGACCAGGATCAACGCTTCGCGCTGGTCTTGCGGCAGTTTTTCCAGCGCCACGCGAAACTCCTCGAACTCCAGATGCGCGTTCTGCGCCGGCTGGGTCTTCAGGGTTTTGGCGTAATTGCCCTCGGCGTCCTCGACCTCGCGCCGCCGCTTGCGATAGTCGGAGCGGAACAGATTGCGCAGGATCGTGAACAGCCACGCCGGCAGGTTGGAGCCGACCTGGAACGAGTCGATGTTGGCGATCGCGCGCAGCAAGGTTTCCTGCACCAGATCGTCGGCGCGGTCGCCATTACCGCTCAGCGAGATCGCAAACGCGCGCAAGGACGGCACCGACGCCAGGATGTCGTCGCGAAGGGAATCTGTGAGAGGCATTAGCTACCTCCTTTGTTTTTGTCAGGATCGCCCCCGGCCGCCTGGGCCGCAGCCTCCGGCCCATCAAGCTTCCGGATCAGCTCTGCAAAGCGGTCGGGCACCCCCTGCCGCACCACGTCATCATACATGGCGCGCAATTGGTGGCCGATTCTGGACTGGATCTCGGCGTTGAGACCGCCCGCCTTCTTTACTTCTTTCATGATGTCATCCACGCTTCCCCGAGTGTTAAGTCCCTGTATTTCAAGCTTTTTCTCGAATTGGGTCTTGAAATCAGGTCTTGGCCGCCCGCGTTATTGGTCGGATGCTAATGCGAAGGGTCCCGAAAAGTTCCGAAATGAGGGAACTTTTTGCAGGAACTTTTTGGCCGCTCAGGCGTAGAGGGGGATGACAAGGGGAACCGGGTCGCCCCGTCCACGGATACGCTACCAGGCGTTTTCAGGTTTTGACCCAGGATGCGGCCCCGTGTGGGCCAGAAGGATGGAGTGGGGATGTCCCGATCACAGGTCGTTGCTGAACATTTGCCGCTGTTGCGGCGCTATGCCCGCGCGCTGACCGGAAACCAGTCGTCGGGTGACGCTTATGTCGGCGCCATGCTGGAAGCCTTGTTGCAGGATGGCTCGCTGCTGGACGAGAAGCATGGTCCGCGCGCGGGACTGTTCCGGCTGTTTACGCAGATCTGGAATTCGGTCTCGGTGAACGAGAATCCTGACGTCGCCACCCTGGCGCTGCCGTCGGAACGGCGGCTCTCGAACATCACGCCGTTGCCGCGGCAGGCCTTCCTGCTGCTGTCGCTGGAAGGTTTTTCCGAAGAGGAAGTCGGCTACATCCTCGGCACCGATATCGCCGAGACGCGAAAGCTGACCGATACCGCCGGCCGCGAGATGGCCGCCGAAATCGCCACCGATGTCCTGATCATCGAGGACGAGACCTTCATCGCGATGGACCTCGAGAGCCTGGTGAAGAATCTCGGCCACAACGTCATCGGTGTCGCCCGCACCCATGCCGATGCGGTGGCGCTCGCCAAGAACAAGAAGCCGGGGCTGATCCTCGCCGACATCCAGCTGGCCGACGGTTCTTCCGGCCTGGACGCGGTCAACGAATTGCTGAAGGTGTTCGAGGTGCCGGTGGTGTTCATCACCGCCTATCCCGAACGCTTCCTCACCGGCGAGCGTCCTGAGCCGGCGTTCCTGATCTCAAAGCCGTTCCAGCCTGCGATGGTCTCGGCCGTAGCGAGCCAGGCACTGTTCTTCCAGCGCAACTCCCGCAACCGCGCCCCACGGGCCGCGACGGGCTAGGTTCGGTATCGTTCGCATTGAATCGAAGACGGCGCGCTGCGAGGCGCGCCGTTTTTGTTGTTGGGAAGCGTAGCCCGGATGGAGCGAAGCGAAATCCGGGGCCGCTGCGAATGCGGAGAAACGTTCCCGGATTGCGCTTCGCTCCATCCGGGCTACTACGCCACCGCACTCACCTCCCTGATATCCCGTACCAGCGCATCCACCCGCGCGTCATCGGAGTCCCAGGCGAACATCAAGCGCGCGCCGCCGCCGATGAAGGTATAAAACTGCCAGCCGCGCTGGCGCAGCGCCTCCAGCCGCGCTTCCGAGGCGCGCAGGAAAACCGCGTTCGCTTCCACCGGAAACATCAGGCTGAATTCGGCGACATCGGCCACGTCAGCCGCCAGCCGCTTCGCGCAGGCATTGGCGTGCCGCGCATTGCGCAACCAGGCGCCGCCTTTGAGCATGCCGACCCAGGGTGCGGCGAGGAACCGCATCTTCGAGGCCAGTTGCCCCGCCTGCTTGCAGCGGTAGTCGAAATCCTCGGCCAAAGCGGGATCGAAAAACAAAATCGCCTCGCCGACCGCCATGCCGTTCTTGGTGCCGCCAAAACACAGCAGATCGACGCCGGCCTTCCAGGTCATGTCAGCCGGCGAACAATCGAGCGAGGCGCAGGCGTTGGCAAAGCGCGCGCCGTCCATGTGCAGGCGCAGGCCGAGTTCGCGGCAGACCGCCGACAACGCGCGGATCTCGTCCAGCGAATACACCTGTCCGGTTTCGGTCGGCTGCGTGATCGTCACCACACGCGGTTTTGGGAAATGAATGTCGGAGCGGCCGGTGGCGAGGCCGCGCACGAGGTCGGGTGTCAGCTTGCCGTCTTCATTGGTGGCGATCAGAAGTTTCGAGCCGTTGGAGAAGAACTCCGGCGCGCCGCATTCGTCGGTTTCGACATGCGCCGAGGAGGAACAGATCACACTGTGATAGGACTGGCACAAGGACGCCAGCGCCAGCGAATTGGCCGCGGTGCCGTTGAAGGCAAAGAACACCTCCGCATCCTTCTTCTCGAACAAATCCCGGAAGGCGTCGGAGGCGGCTTGCGTCCAGGCATCGTCGCCATAGGCCCGCGCGTGCCCCTGATTGGCCTCCGCCATCGCCGCCCACGCCTCGGGGCAAATGCCGGCGTAATTGTCGCTCGCGAACTGCTGGGGATCGGGGGTCATTGCTCAAGTCGCCTTTGCTGGAAGCACCAAGAGCCCGTCCATAGCATTCATTTTTGCAGAACCTTCGCAGCGCGAATTTCGGTTACAGATATTACCCGGGTGATATTGACAGATATATTACCCGGGTATAATAGAGGCAAATCGCCATTTCCGACGCTCCTTGTCGAGAGCCGCCATGCCCGAACATCGCAACGCCTATACGCACGATTCCATCCCGGCGACTTTCGCGCGGACCGCGCTGCCGATCATCCTGCTCACCAGCGTCAACGGGCTGCTGACGGTGGTCGACGCGATGTTCCTCGGCGCTTTTGTCGGTCCGGAGGCGCTGACATCAGTCACCATGGTTTTCCCGGTCTCGATGCTCATGTTCGCGCTGGCGACGATGATCTCGACCGGGATGGCGAGCGTGCTGGGCCGGCTGCTCGGCGCCAACAAACTCGGCGAGGCGCGGCAGGTGTTCGCCGGCGCTCACGGCCTGTCGCTGATTATCAGCGCCGTCACGATGGTGCTGTTCGCAGCTTTCGGCTGGCCGCTCGTTGTGCAGGCGGCGCACGGTTCGACCGAACTGGCTGACATGGGCCACAGCTTTCTGCGCATCACGATCTACTCATCGCCGCTGCTGTTCCTGCTGTCAGTGCATTCGGATGCGCTGCGCACCGAGGGCCGCGTCGGCTTCATGGCGATCGCGGGCCTGCTGGTGACGCTGGCCAATGCCGGTTTCAATTATCTCCTGATCGTGGGTTTTGAGCTCGGCGTGGCCGGCTCGGCCTGGGGTACGGCGCTGGCGCAGGCGATCGCACTCGCCGTCGTGGTGCTCTATCGCGCGAGCGGCAAAGCGCGGCTGA
Organism: uncultured Alphaproteobacteria bacterium; assembly: GCA_963802535.1. Taxonomy (GTDB): domain Bacteria; phylum Pseudomonadota; class Alphaproteobacteria; order Rhizobiales; family Xanthobacteraceae; genus Bradyrhizobium. Next base: position 1,424,407 of record CAWDJI010000011.1, read on the forward strand.
CATTGACGTTGCGCGATGCCGCAAGCTGGCGCGCCGGCTGGGGCGAGATGCTGGCGCTCGGCATCCCGCGCAGCCTCAGTTTTGTCGGCATCGCGGCAGGTGCGGCGGCGACCATCGCCTCGCTCCGTCTGTTCGGGGGCGCGCAGACCGACGCCTCGATCGCTGCCTATGGCGTCATCAGCCGGATGATGACCTTTGCCTATTTCCCGCTGCTCGGCATGGCGCTCGCGTTGCAAGCCATGGTCGGCAACAATGCCGGCGCCGCGCTTTGGTCGCGGTCGAACGCCACGCTGAAGCTGGCGCTACTTTGGAGTTTTGCCTATGCGGCGATTGCCGAGACCGGCCTGATCCTGCTCCGCGGGCAATTCGGCGGGCTGTTCGTCTCGGACCCGGTGGTGATCGCGGAAGTCGCGCGGATCCTGCCGGTTTTTGTGGCCGGGTATTTCTCGTTCGGCCCAATGATGATGATCGCGAACTACTTCCAGAGCATCGGCGACGTCGGGCGTTCGGCCCTGCTATCGCTCGCGCGCACCTATTTGTTCGCGATTCCCTTGATCTTTGTCCTGCCGCTCGGTCTCGGCGAACAAGGAATCTGGCTGGCGCTGCCGATCGCGGACGCAGCCCTGGTGATGGTTACGCTGATGGTGCTGTGGGCACGATCGCGGCAGGCGGCGTGGGGGTTGTTTAAGTCGGCTTAAAACAAAAGCAAGGCGGTCTCTAAAGGCTTCGTCTCACACTGTCGATAAACAGTTGTTTTTCGCCCGGCGCGTAGCCCTGGGAAGCCCCGTAATACGGTTCAGTGTTATGATTGTACGGTGCGGCCCGGTAGTGGGCCGGCGGCGCCGCCGGCGCGTAGTTGGGACGAACAACAACGTGCCGCCGGTGTGCTTGATGCACCGTAGCCGCGTTCGCAAAATCACACAGGGTGATCAAAAGGCTCAAGGCCAAAATTGTTCGCGTCGCTTTTCTCCCATCGCCCCGTAGCCATTGCGGCGTAACCACACAGGCCTGCGCTGCCTCATTTGTGCCGGTCACATGAACCGTCTCACACTGTCGAGAAACTGTTGCTTTTCGCCCGGCGCATAACCCTGGAAGCTCCGAAATACGGTTCATTGAAGTGATTGTACGGCGCGGTCCGGTAGTGGGTCGGCGGTCCCGACGGCGCGTACGATCCCGATCCGGGTTGCCGATCGTAACGCCGATTGTTCCGTCTCACCGCCGCGGTCGTGCCGGCGTAATACGGGTTGAGGCTGCACATCTGACCGTTGGCCGACGCCCTGCATTGGTCCATCGTAGCAAAGCTGCATCGATAGTAAGGGCTGGTTCCGAAAGAGACGATATGCAGGCAAACGGGATAAGCCGGATCATAGGTCTGAGCCTGAGCGTGCCCTGCTGTTAAAGCGATACCCATCGCCAAAATCGTCAATGCCAATGAGCGCATTGGAATTTCCTCCACGTCGGCACAACACCGCCGCACATAGAGCACAGGCAATATTGATCCAGGTCAATGTGGAGGGGCGGAGGCTCGGAATGTTTTTGAATTTCCGGACAAAAAACAAAAAGCAGGGCGCGACCGGCATCACCACGGTCGCGCCCTACATCGCCGGTCAATGGGGCAGGGGGAATAACCGGCTTTCTGGATGACTCCGAAGCCAGGAAGTCGTTCCCTCCGGTGCAAAATAATTTGTACACGGTTAAGTGATCGCACTTAGCCCGAACCGGGAGGGCTCGGCGCGGGTTGTCTCGCTGATCGCCATGGGGCGAGGGACAATCCAGATGTCACAGATCCATAAGGGAATTTTCGGCGCGCTCGCCATCGCCTTGATGTTCGGCGCAGCGCAGCTCGCCTTCGGGCACGACCTGATGGTCGACAAGCCCGGTGCCCCGGTTGCGGCTGGAACCGGCATCAACCGCGCCACCAAGGCTGATCGCGCGCCGGTTCCATCGTCACCCGGGCAGACCCGGACCATTGCGCTGCAACCCGATGGCCTCGACGACACCTCGGTGCTGGTCCGCGTGCCCGTGCCGAAGGAAGCGCGGAACCGCCCGGCGGCGCCGTCGGGAATGAAGTCCCGCGATACCAAAACCGCCGTTGCCTGCGAGCCCCCGGTCAGCGTTTTGACCGAGGTCGCCAAGCTGCTTCAGCCGGGCCGCTGCGTGACGTAAGGGCGAAGCACTTCCTCATCGTCATTGCGAGGAGCGAAGCGACGAAGCAATCCACACTTACTTTGCCGCTCGATGGATTGTTTCGCTGCGCTCGCAATGACGGTGTGGAGAGAGCGGGCGCGACAAATTAACCCGACGCCCAACTCAATTCCGATTTACGGAAATCGTGTCAAGCCGCTAAATAAAAAATATTTCGCTTTCTCAGAAGTAGAAATCAAGCTATATGAGTTGCATCCCGTCCCGCTCAGAGGGGCGTCGGCCATCGTTACCAACGAGGGACGGGTCGCGATGGACGCGGAAGCGCCTTGGACGAACGGCGTGGAAGCGTACGGCAAAGACGTGTGGTCCTGACGTCTAGTGGTTTTTTGGTGTTGGGGGAAACTCTAGAAACCCCTGCTACATAAGGTTTTTTGTGATTTGGTGGCCTGCGCCGCGCGGCTCGCGAAACCGCGCCGGGCCCTATTAGGCCCTAGTTTCACATCCTGCCGTTTGAGTGAGAGTTGGCGCTGCGCCCGGCGAGGTTTGGTCCGGTCGGGCTGCGCTCGATGGCCGGACGGATCGCGCGGCGTTAGCCCCTGGGCGATGGCGCGGCTGTCCCGCCGTCCTAAGCCCTGCTGCGTCGGCGCGCTGTAGGGCCGTCTAAAACGGTTTAACAGCTGGAGCTTATCTTTCGGAATGACGCCCGATGTCGTGCCGCGCCTCGTCGATGCGCGCGGGCGCTGGCGATGGTGGCGCTCCTACTGCCCGCTGCCAGCCGTCCAGTTGCCTGTCTGAAATGTGCTATTCTGCTTCTCTCATCGGGGCGGAACTCACATGAAACTCGGAATTCCTATGAGCGGCTTGCAGTTGGCCCTGAGGGCGGGTCTGGCGGCGGGACTGTCAATCGCGATAGCGCAGTTCTTCAAGCTCGAATATCCGATCTACGCCTTCATCGCCGCCGTCATCGTCAGCGATCTGGACCCGAAGCGAAGCGGAGAACTTGGCTTCATTCGCCTCGTCGCTACCGTGGTTGGGGCGCTTGTCGGGACCGCGCTGAGCGCCACGTTTCCTCCCGGTCCCGTGACGGTTGGCGTGGGTATTGTTCTCGCCATGCTGGCTTGCCATCTGATCCGCGCACCCGAAGGTGCGAAGGTCGCAGGCTACATATGCGGTCTAGTCGTGTTCGAACATGCCAGCGCGCCCTTGCATTACGCCTTCTTCCGCTTCATCGAGACGATAATCGGGGTTCTCACGGCTTGGGCGATCAGCTACGTGCCGAAGCTGATCCGCGCCGAGCAGCCGGGCCACTGACGGGACGATGGCCGCTCGACGCCCGCATCGCATCGATGCCGAACGTGTCCACGATGCTCGCGACGATGCGATGGAGGACCGTCCGTAACCGGCATCATGCTTGCCAAGGTACTGTGGAGAGCGCCCAACGTGCCGGGACCGCGCGACCGGACCCATCGAGGGTATCTGATTTGAGAAAATCCGTGGTTGCAGTTACACAGAAAGGTAACGCCTCTGCTAAAGACCGTTCTCATGGATCAAGAATGGGGTGCGCCCTCTAAGGGCGAACATTCTTCGTTACAAATTCTTAGCTCTTGCCGTTACTGCGCCTTCACTCCATCATTGGCTAATTCGTTATCGGACAGGTGGTAATTATGCCGGGCACGAGTGGTTGGCAGCTCCGGGACGGCGAGCAAATCATTACTTGCAATAAAAGCCTATTGGGCCGTAGGCACTTTTTGATTGGGATTACCCGCATTCGCAATGAGGCGCTTATTCTCCAAGACGCGCTGGACTACGTCGGCAAGCATGTCGATGCCATCGTCGCCTATGATGACGCGAGTACGGATCGCACGCTCGAAATCCTTAGCGGACACCCAAAAGTCGCACTGATTATTGCAAATCGGTCGTGGGAAGCGGATATTGAGGCACGCCGGATCGCCGAGGGGCGACATCGCGGTCTCCTGCTGCAGATCGCGCGCGAACATTTTCAGTTCGAGTGGATGTTTTGCTTCGATCCGGACGAGCGGGTTACTGGAGATTTACGCGGGTTCATGGAACGAACGCATTCTAGCGATTGCGACGGCGTACGAGTTCAACTGTTCGACGCCTATTTGACACCTGACGATCAGGCTCCCTATCAAGCCAATCGCGAACTGTTAGGCTTTCGTCGTTTCTTCGGGCCCGAACAGCGAGACATTCTAATGCTGTGGCGAAACCGGTTGGAGGTCATTTTCGCGAAGCACCATGGGCGAGTGCCCGGCGGCGTCGAACGCGTGGAAACTGCTCTCCACTGCCAACACTACGGTAAGTCATTGTCGGTCGAGCATTGGGAAGAGACCTGCGATTACTACATGCGACACTTTCCGTTCGATACCTATGGACGAAAATGGAGCGACCGCAAGGGTCGAGCGATCCACACCCTATCCGACTTCATGCGGCCCCTATACGAGTGGGGTGACACGCTCTTTGCGAATGCGGTCAAGATCTGACACGTCCCAAAATCGAGCGTGCCGCGCGGCAATTTGTCTATCATGGCTCAGGAGAGCGCGCACTCCTATGGGCTCTATGGTCGCGATGCCGTCGAAAGCGGAAGTAGGCTATCCTGTCGCGACGCAATAGGAATGACGCTGATGACCGAGAGCGTTGCCAATGATTGCCCGCCCGTCGCCAGGGCGACGGTCTCTAGACGACGATCCGCCGAGCCCGCGACCGTCAGCGCGTCAGCACTGGCGCTGCACCTCGATTGCAGCCGGACCCCACATCGGCAAGCTCGAGGCCGAAGGTGTGATCCAACGGCAAGGTAGCGGCTTCCCGCTCGATCAGAGCCGCGTTGCCTAACTGCGACACCTGAGGCGCGAACGGCAGCAATCGCCGCGCGCGGAGGCTGACGCCGATCATCTCAAGGTCAAGACCGAGCTGCTGCAACTGCGGTTGTTGGAGAAGCGGAAAGAACTGGTTCGGCGTGACGAACTCGATGCACTGATCGACGGCATTGCGGGTGTCACGCTGACCGCGTTGTCGAGCCTGCCTGTGCGCTGTGCACCGCGTGGCGATCTTGCGACCCGGCGTAATATCGAGCGGGTCGTGTTTGAGGTGCGCACCGAGATGGCCAAGGTCTGCCTTGAGATGGCCGACAAGTGTGGCGAGCCGCTCCTGAACGAAGAAGCATGATGACCGACGCAGTCGCGGCACAGGTCTGCGGCGCACCTGCGCTGACACCATGCCGCGCAGCGTAGGCAACCGGTAACCCAAACGCTATCCATCCATGGCGGCTCCGGTGGCCCCCGTTTTCCAGTCCGGTGCCTGTTCGATCACCGTAAGCCTTGCTCCCATAGATCGATTGCGGTTTGATAGCGGCTGGTCTGGGGGGATCAACAATATGGACGGTGACGACGAATGGAAGGTCGCGGAAGCGGCTTTAGAAAAAGCCCGCCGTTTGCCCTGCGGGGCCGAACGCATCGAAGCGCTGAAGCAAGCTGGTCGACTTCGGTTCGAGGCCGACAGAATTCGTCAGAAAAAGGAAGTCCGGCAGTACGGTCCGTCAAGCCGCCTCACGAAATCGACCGGCTAAGGACTTATATCCGCCGCCATTGCCAAATCGAGACCGAAGCCGCCCCGTTGTGCCCGACACGCCGGGAGCCGCTATCCGTAGCGGCTTGCTGATAGCGGACCTGCCGCGCTTCAATGCGCGATGCCCATGCTCACCCGCCGCCGCTACCCGGAACGCCAAGACTGCTGGCACATCTATTTCGGCGATGTCCATGTCGGTACCATCGCGCGCCGCGTCGGCCAGCCGCACGATCAAGACCCATGGCAATGGCTGTGCGGCTTCTATCCCGATTCAAACCCCGGCGAACAAACCGGCGGCACCGCGCTGACCTTCGATCAGGCGCGCGCCGACTTCGAGGTGGCATGGCGGGAGTTTTCGTCGAAGCGCACCGAAGCCGACTATCAGGCGTGGCGCGATCAGCGTGACTGGACGCAGAGGAAGTGCGCCATGTGGGAGCGCGGTGAACGGTTTCCGTCGCAGCAGGCGCGCGCATGAAGTTCGCCAGCGATCCGTCATCGACATGGTGGCTGGGGGAACAATGACAACATCGCCGGAACTTCCAGACCGACATTTCATCGATCTGCTTGACCGAGCGACTTACTTGCGCGGTCGCTATCTGACCAGTTACGCCCAATGCGAATTTTTGCTCGCTGACCTCTCGGTAAAGGTGGACAACCGATTTCGATACGCACTCGAAAAGCGCATCAACGCCGCCAAAGCCATGGCGGAGGCTTCAGGCCCGCTCAACGCCTACGCGGGCGACTTCCTACCATTGATCGAGAATATCGGCATCTGGAGCGAGCGACGACACTGGTTCGCGCACGGCTTCATGATCACCGCGCCAGAAGGGTGAAGGCAAGGATGGCGACATGGACGACGATATCCCGTTCTAAAGGAGGCGCGCCGTGATCCATTCAGCCTTGGCTCTCGCGGGACGGGGATTCTACATCTTTCCATGCCGGCCGCGCGACAAGCGGCCGGCAACTGCCAACGGTCTTAAGGACGCCATCACTGACCCGGAGATCATCCGGGCCTGGTGGCGGCAACACCCTGACAACAACATCGCGATTGCGACCGGACCGGCGTCCGGCATCTTCGTCGTCGACGTAGACGGTCTCGACGCCGAAGCCACACTGCGCCGGTTCGAGGCTGAGTATGGCGCCTTGCCCGCAACCGTCGAAGTCATCACCGCTCGCGGCCGCCACGTCTACTTCAAGTGGCCGCAAGAATCAGTTCGCTGTTTATCGCCGGCAACCATAAACCGCGCCTCGGCACTGTGTCGCCGCGCCGCCACGGGCAGCAGCTGTGGAAACCTGGCAAAGAAAAATCAGTAGCGACGCCGTCGCAATGCCACGTACGATCATTCAGCTGCCCTCCTGATCGGTTCATCCAGCCCATCTACTTTGGTCCGCTCCCGGCCAAACCGCGTGTACAGCGCCGGCAGCACGAACAGCGTCAACAGGGTCGCGCTGATCAATCCGCCGATCACCACCGTTGCGATTGGCCGTTGGACCTCCGCGCCCGTCCCGGTCGCGAGTGCCATCGGCACGAAGCCGAGCGAGGCCACCAGCGCCGTCATCGCAACCGGCCGCAGCCGGGTCAGTGCCCCTTCGTAGATGGCAACGCGCCTGTCACGGCCCTCAGCCATCAATTGCTTGATGAAGGTCAGCATCACCAGCCCATTGAGGACAGCGATACCGGACAGCGCAATGAAGCCTACCGCCGCCGAGACTGAAAATGGCATGCCACGGATCCACAAGGCCAGCACACCGCCCGTCAGTGCCAGCGGCACCGCGCTGAATACCAGCAAAGCCTCGCGCAGGGACCCCAGCGCACTGAACAGCAACATCAGGATCAGCGCAAAGCAGGCCGGGACGACGATGGCGAGACGCTGGCGCGCGGCGACCAGGTTCTCGTACTGGCCGCCCCAAGTCAGCCAGTAGCCAGGCGGCAGCTTCACTTCGGCATCAATTTTTGAGCGCGCCTCATTCACCACTGACGCAATATCGCGATCTCGCACGTTGGCCGTTACCACCACTCGCCGCTTGCCGTTCTCGCGGCTGATCTGGTTTGGGCCCTCGCTGAAATCGAATGCGGCAAGCTGGCTCAGGGGAACGCTCTGCGGTGTGGTCCCCGCCCCGGTCAGTGGAAGCGAGACAGGCAGGTTCTTGAGCGCGTCGAGATCATGGCGAACCAGATCAGGCAACCGCACCACAATTTCAAAATAGCGATCACCCTGAAACACCATACCGGCGTCCCGGCCGCCAATGGCCGTCCCAATGACGTCCTGCACGGCCGCGAGACTTAGGCCTCGCCGGGCTATCGCAGCCTTATCTACCTTGATTTCCAGCACTGAAAGACCGCTCGCCTGCTCGACCTTGACGTCGGTTGCGCCTTTGGTGGCTTGCAGGATCGCCGAAATCTGGCCGGCGGCGCGCAAAAGCTGCTCGAAATCGTCGCCGAACACTTTCACCGCGACATCCCCGCGCACGCCCGCCAGCAACTCGTTGAACCGCATCTGGATCGGCTGGGTGAACTCATAGTTGTTGCCCGGCAATTCGCGCACTGCGGTGGCGATCTGTTCGACCAACGCCTCCCTGGAGAGGCCGGGATCCGGCCATTGCTTTTGCGGTTTCAGGATAATGAAAGTGTCCGAAGCGTTCGGCGGCATCGGGTCGCTGGCGATCTCGGCCGTGCCGGTTTTTGAAAAGACGAACGCGACCTGCGGCAAGACGCTAATTTTCTCCTCGACATCGAGCTGCATGGTCTGGGCCTGCGTAAGGCTGGTGCTGGGTATCCGCAACGCATGCATCGCCAGATTTTTCTCGTCCAGCGTCGGGATGAACTCCTGCCCCAACCGAGCGAACTGAAGCATCGCGCCGGCGAATAACAGGATGGCCGTGGCGATGGCCGGGAGCGGATGCGCGATGGTGCGCCTGAGCAACGGCGCATAGGCGATTTTCAGGCGATGAACCGCGAAATTATCGCCTTCGCGTACGCGATTGGTGACGAAGATCGCGATCAGCGCCGGCACCAGCGTCAGCGAAAGGACGAACGCAGCGATCAACGCAAATATCACCGTCAGTGCCATCGGCTCGAACATCTTGCCCTCCACACCCGTGAAGGTCAGCAGCGGCAGATAGACCAGGATGATGATAGCCTGACCGTAGACGCTCGGTCCGATCATCTCTTCGGCCGAGTTCTGAACCGTTTGCAATCGCTCTGAGGTGGAAAGCAGGCGGCCGGCAGCCGCCTGCCGCTCAGCCAGGTGCCGCAAGGCGTTCTCGGTGATGATGACGGCGCCATCGACGATCAACCCAAAATCGATCGCACCGAGACTCATCAGGTTCGCGCTGATGCGCCCCTGCAACATTCCTGTCGCCGTCAGCAACATCGTGACCGGAATGACTAGCGCCGTAATGAACGCCGCCCGAAAATTGCCGAGCATCACGAACAACACGAAAATGACGAGGAATGCGCCTTCACCGAGGTTGGTGGCAACGGTCTCGATCGTCGAATTGACGAGCTGGGTCCGGTTGAGCACGGTCTTGACCTCGATGCCCGCCGGGAGCGTCCGACGAACCTGATCAAGTCGGGCATCAACCGTATTTGCCACGGTACGGCTATTACTGCCAACCAGCATCAACGCCGTACCAACAACGACTTCATGACCGTTCTCGCTGGCGCTGCCGGTTCTAATTTCCCCGCCGATGTCCAGGCTGGCGACATCGCGGACACGGACAGGTACTGCCCCGCGTGTGCTGACGACCACCTCGCCGACATCGGCCAGCGTCTCAAGCCGACCGCCGGTGCGAACCGCGATGCCCTCACCGTTACGTTCGATGATATTGGCGCCCCGGCTGACATTGTTGGCTTCGATGGACTTTACCACGTCGGCAAACGAGAGCCCAAGGGCGATCAGCTTCGCTGTATCCGGGTGGACGTGGTATTGCTTGATGTAGCCGCCGATCGAATCGATGCCGGCAACACCGGGCACGCCCTTAATTTGCGGCCGAATGATCCAGTCCTGCACTGTGCGTAGATACCCGCCCCGTTCAACCTCAGTGGTTAGCCGCTCTCCTTCTGGCGTTACATACTCGGCCGCATTGAGGACGTTGGGCGCAAAATCCACAGTCCACATGTAGATTTCGCCGAGACCGGTCGAGATCGGACCCATTTTTGGATCGACGCCGGGCGGCAGGTTCGGGCGTAGTTCGATCAACCGCTCGTTGACCTGCTGGCGTGCAAAATAAATGTCGGTGCGCTCGGTGAATACGGCTGTCACCTGCGAAAAGCCATTTCGCGAAATCGAGCGTGTGTTTTGCAGGCCGGCAATGCCGGTCAATGCCGTCTCGATCCGCAACGTCACCTGCCTTTCAATTTCGGCTGGCGACAGCGCAGGTGCGACCGTATTGACCTGCACCTGCTTGTTGGTGATGTCGGGAACGGCATCGATCGGCAGTTGCGCCAGCGACCAGGCGCCAAGAACGACGGCAATCACCGCAAATACGACGACGATCCAGCGATGTTGTATAGCCAGAACAAGGATACGACTGATCATGGTTACGCTCTAATCTTCATGCTCGCCTTCGGCCTTGCCGAGTTCAGCCTTGAGAACGAACGTATTAGTCGTCGCAATGCGTTCATCGGCGGTGAGCCCTTGGGTTATCTCGACCAGCCGTGCGTCCTGCCGGCCGACACCGACCTTGCGCGCCTCGAAGCCGTTTTCAGTGCGGACAAACACGACGGCGTCGCCCTTGATGGTTTGGAGCGCGGTCTTGGCAACGACGATCGCGGCGGGCGCCTCGTCCGTCGGTATCTCCGCCGTGACAAACAATCCCGGCCGCCATTTGCGTGCCGCGTTGTCAACGGAGGCGACGACGCGAGCCGCGCGTGTCTCCTTGTCGAGTAGCGGGCTGACGAACATAATTGTGGCCGGCGAACTCTCGCCGCCACCTGTGAGCATGATTTTCTGTCCCTCATGAATGTCGGACAGATCTGAGGGCGACACCGACAGGTCGGCCCACACTACGCTCAGATCGACGATGACGAACAACTCGCTTTCCTGGCCTTCGCGGCCAACCAGCGAGCCCAGTTCGGCACGGCGCTCGGCGATCCGCCCCGCGAGTGGCGCGCGCAATTCCTGCCGTCGCAGCGTCTCGACCGGCTGCTGCGGCAGCGCCTCGATCTGTTCCGCCGTAAGGCTGAGAGCAAACAGTTTTTGGCGTGCGGTTTCGATCTTGACGCGGGCATCCTCGAACGTGGTGCGGGCGCGCAGAAAATCATTCTCGCTGAGAACCTTGCCTTCAAACAGCCGAGTCGAGCGGTTGAACAGGGTTTGCTGCAGCTCGAAAACCAGGCGTGCCCCAAGATACTCGCTCTTGGCATCGGCCACTTCGCGGCTTTCAATGACAGCAACCACCTCGCCTGCAACAACGGGATCGCCCAGCCGTTTGCGTAGTTCGGCGACCGTTCCCAATAGCCGCACGGCCACGCGCGCGACATGGTCGCCGCTCGGCACGATCGAGCCCGGAACGAAAATGCGTTTGCTCACGGCGCCGCCGGCAACCTCGGTCACGGTAAATTTGCCGGCCGCAACCTGCCGCTCGGATAGTTTCACCAAGGCATCGTCATGGCCTTCCGATGCAGCCTTCTTCTCATCATGCGCTGCGGCAGTAAACGTGGCGCCGAGCATAAGGCCGGCGGCCAGCAACCAGATCCTGATCATTTCTCTGTCCCACAACGGGCGCTGAGGCCCGTAATTCGCCAAATCATTTTGAATACGTTGCAAGCCGCGGCGTTGCTCAACGCAACGGCCGCAGCGAACGGGCCGAAAGGCCGTGTCAGGCGCGGGGTGGCTTGAAGGGCAGAAGGGCGGAAGACGAGGCGCTAAATTGCTCTCGGAGATATGATGGTGCAGCCGGAATGAGATCAGGCGGCTCCGCAAACGCGCTCAATTGCGGAGCGGTGACGTGAGAAAGGCAGTGATGGCAGGGCAAGAAATGCTCGGGCGTCTCGGGCGTCGAATTCTGGTCTATGCTTGCGACTGTTATCGCGCCATCGGTCTTGGAAAAATCTAGGTCGCAGGTAACGCATTGAAGCAACGAAAACAGCAGGCTGACAGTCACCAGTAGGACCAGCGGCAGCCGGCAAAGCCGCCTTCCGATGTCCATTGTTGCTGTCATGCTGCCGAATTGCCCCATCGTCGTGCCAGTGAACCCCTCTCGCCGGTCAATTTCAAGGCTTCTCTAGGACACTTTCGAGAGCGAATACTATTACAAATCGGGCCCAGGGAAGAAGACAATTTCGATTGGGCCTCCTGTACGGCTTTTTGTTCCACGCATTCTCGAGCGCCGGTGATATCAACGGCCTGCATCCTGAGAGGGCCTGATGGCCCCGCCAACCAGCCTTAGACCGGCAACGGTGGCACGACGATGTGGCCCGCAAGGGCCCGCGCTCGATCATGCAGGTGTGTTGCCGACTCGATCAGCGACCGCCTGTCCTGACTCACCGCAGGTCGCCTGTGCGTAATTTTTCTGTCACCGCGCTGACCATGCGAAATGTCTGCGACGCGCCACGGGACTTCCGAAGCGATCCGCGCGCTATCTAGTTGAAGTCAATGTCCCATGCCCATCGGGACAATGCCCATCGGGACAATAGTGCCGCGAACGAGCTCTGTCGTAAGTTCGCCGTGTGGGAACTTTCGAGCACGTTCGGCGCTTGCTGGCGGCTCGATTAAGTTGTTGCGGGCGGGGGGACAATGGAGTGAGGAATGCCCCTGGCGCGATATTTTTTATATGTTGGCGGAGCATTGCTCGCGCTGCTCTTTATTTCGGATGCAAACCTTCCGAAATTGGCGGCCACAGATTGGGGAAATTCTCGTTCGGCTATAATTCACATTCATTCCGACCACAAATGGCCTGAGCGCATCGTTTACGATACCAGCCCCCCAACCGTCGTTCCCACACAGATCGCAAACATCGAGGCCAACGTCGCGGCCCCCGAAATAGTCGCCTCCACCGCAGAGCAGGAGGCATTTGCGCAACTGCAACCGCCCAGCCAACTATCCGACGCTAAAAAGATAGAGCCGAAGCCGCAACGTCACCACAAAATTGCAAAGAGACGCGTCGCCCCGCCGGTACGCCTGGCAGCGCGGCAAATGCAATTTGGCTGGTTTGGCAACCGCATTTGGTGAAGTCCAAAAGACCCGGCGGCAACGCGGGTGTCGCCGCCATTCTTTCACAACACCCGAGGATCCAGCATGAAACGCATCGTCGCTACTGGCATCGTTCTTCTTTCACTTTGCTCCATTGCTGAGGCGCATCGCCTCTCCGGGAGCGCTACCTACTACGGCGGGAGCGACCGCTTGTGCGGAAGCCGCACGGCTTCCGGGGCGAGGTTCAACTGCGGCGCAATGACGGCCGCCCATCGGACGCTGCCCTTCGGCACGGTACTGACCGTCCAGAAAGGCAGCCGGTCGATCCAGGTCACGGTGAACGATCGCGGTCCGTTCACCGGCGCGTTCCTGGATCTATCGCCGGCAGCAGCGAGTGCGCTCGGCTGCCGCTGCACCCATCGCAACGTGACCGCGACGGTCGTTCAAATGGGGTCCGGCGGGACGGTCGTCGCCAATAGAGGCTCTCGAGGTCCTGTCGTTGCGGCGGCCGTGCCGTCGTTGTTTCAGCCGACCGAGGGCGTCTTGGGTCCGTTGGGAATGTTCGGATCCACGATGGCCATGGCTCCTGCTCCGCGCCACCACCGGCGCCACAGGGTTCGCCACTAGTAGCTCGTCACAGAGGTTTTGACTGGTCAATTCCGAGCCAGTTCAGGACGGGGATGTCCTTCGGAGCCACGAGGATCTCGATGCTTCGGGGTACGCCTGGTTGACGCCGGATCAGACCATTTCGTTCGAGCGTCACGACCATCTGGTGGACCGAGGGCGGACTGACCTGAAAGTGGCGCTGCATGTCTGTCTCGGCGGGTGGGCGCCGGAACATGTGCGAGTAGGTGTAGATGAAGGCGAGGTACTGGCCTTGCTTTTCAGTGAAGCTGTGAGCGCTGAGGTGGCGGGCGGCGCCTGATTTTTAATTCATTTGTCAATTCGTCCGGTCCTCCGACAAGGAGGTCGAGATGAATGTACGTTATCGGGTTGAATTGAGCCAAGCCGAACGCTGCGAACTCACCGCGATGTTGAGCAAGGGCAAGCGGGCCGCTCGCAAGCTCAAGCGCGCCCAGATATTGCTGGCGGCCGATGCTGGATGCAGCGACGATGAGATCGCTCGCACGGTGGCGCTGAGCGGTTCCACCGTGTACCGGACCAAGCGGCGCTTCGTGGAAGGCAATCTGGAACGGGCGCTGAGCGAGGAGCCGCGCCCTGGGGCGGAGCGCAAGCTCTCCGGCAAGGAGGAAGCCCTGCTGGTGGCAACGGCTTGCGCAACCCCGCCCGAGGGCCGCGCCCGCTGGACGCTGGAGCTCTTGGCCGACGCCATGGTCAAGCTTACCGACCATGAGAGCCTGTCGGGCGAAACCGTGCGCCGACGGCTGGCCGAAAACGGCCTCAAGCCTTGGCGCAAGGATATGTGGTGCATTCCAAAGGTCGACGGCGAATACGTCGCCCGCATGGAAGACGTGCTCGACCTCTATGCCGAGGCGCCGGATCCCGCGCGGCCCGTGGTCTGCTTCGACGAGAGCCCGGTCCAGTTGATCGGCGAGGTGCGCCAGCCGATCCCGGCCGAGCCGGGGCAACTGGAACGTTACGATTGCGAGTACCGCCGCAATGGCACCGTCAATCTCTTCGTCTGCATCGACGTGAACAGGCCTTGGCGCAAGGTCAAGGTCACTGAGCGGAGGGCGGCAGAAGACTATGCCCAATGCATGCGCGAACTCGTCGATGTCCATTATCCCGATGCTGCGTGCATCCGGGTCGTCCAGGACAACCTGTCGACCCACTCGGCCGGCTCTCTCTACGAGGCATTCGCGCCGGCCGAGGCCCGCCGAATTTTGAGCCGCATCGAGTTCCATTACACCCCCAAGCACGCCAGTTGGCTCAACATGGTCGAGATCGAGATCGGCGTGCTGCGCGGCCAGTGCCTGGATCGCAGAATCGACGATCCAAATTGGCTCTGCCGCGAAATCGAAGCATGGGAACGACAACGAAATGCCGCCGGCGCTCGCATCAAATGGATGTTCACAACCGAGAAAGCCCGAGCCAAAATGGGCCGCGCCTATCCTCTCGTGGCCAAAGAGTCATAATCACGGTGCCGAGGTACTAGGACCGATTCTTCATCCGCCTGGGCCAGAAAAGCGCCGCCGAGACGCTCGCAATCCGCTTACCCACATGCGAGTTGAGTCCGCTTTCAGGGCTAAAGCGGAAGTTGGATTTTGAGCGTGCCAGGGCAGCTTTTGACCGATAGTGTTGAAAAAGTCCTTTTGGCTGATGACTGAAAATTCTCAGGACCGCTCGTGCGTCTCACGCGCTGCGATGCGAGGGACTACATCGAATTACACAAAAGCGACCGCTGACGCTCGTATCGGTTCTGCAGAGCCTGCGGCTCACTCTCCAACCTGACCTCTGGATGGTCGCGCGTACTGAGTACAAGGCCGTCGCTGGGAATCTTGCGACGGCCTTTTCGTAGGGGTAGCTGGATGGACTACCAGGCATTTACGAACGAGAGCCTCACCATGATGTACGAGGCCGTTCGAGGCGCGTTAGCCGCCGACGATGCGATCGAGCGACAGGGCGGCGAACCCAAATTTAGGGTTAGAGACACGCCGGAGTGGAAGAAGCACGCGGCCGATCTCGAGGCTGAGATGCTCAAGCGCGGCATGATGTTCGGAAGCCGTAGATTGGTACGAGGGTCAGGAGAAGCTGTCGTTCGGGTGATCGGGCCGCCTCGAGGATGACAGCGGGGGAAAACATTGCAAAACGTTCACTTGGCCGATCACGACGGGCCCCCGACAATAGGGCGAACGGGGAACGGGGCCCTTCCGATGTCAATGCTGCAGGACTGTGAAATCGAGCAACTTTCGCGCTTGCTTGCGCGCGGCAGCATGAGCAACGCGGAAGAAATCTCCCGCCTGTTGAAGGTTGAGCTCAATGAGCAAACTGACGCTCGGACCGGCAAAACCCTGCGATCTCAGTTCACTCTGTTTTGTGCTTCCTTGCTAAGAAAATAGCTGCCGGCGGCTAACGCCGGGTTGCCCGAGGCTGAAGTAGCGCTGGCAGGGCCAATCGGCTTTGCAGTGCCTTGCTGACCGACGGATCAGATGGCGTCCCAGAAGGGTTGGCCGACTCCATGGCGTCAACCAGGCTAGCCAACCAAACGGACCTGGCACCGGGACTCGCTAATGCAGAACGGCCGATCATAACTTCGCTCCCTGCCAGCGCATCGGTGGGCGCGGTAGCGTCAGCGTCAGCCGACAAACCCGGAGAAATCCGAGGGCATGATCCAGATCAACTGCCGTCAAAAATATCGCACTGCCCCCCATCCGTTAGCGACAATTTTAAAAAGTTAGGTGGCCTGACTTTCAAAGGTTGCTCGATGCGTTAATCTTCGTTGCTGCCTTTCGAAGTTTCTTGATCCAACCCACTGGGGGAGATGTTCCGATGCGTGAACGTCGAAACCTCAAGCGCAATGAAATCAATGGGCTTGGGCTGCTTCACATTGACGGTGTTCGTGGCTGTTATCCCTGCATGGTGCTGAACTGCCATCGGGACGGAGCCATGCTTCATTCATCTACGCATCACGCTGCTGCTCCGGATTTCACGTTTTCACTAGATGGCTTTGAAACGACAAGGCATTGCCGTGTGCTATGGCGGAACGGAAATACTTGCGGTGTAGATTTTCCGACGAAGCCCCTCACGCCGCTGCCTGATCCGCTTTGTCGCACCGCCCGACACGAGAGGTGGCGGGTGCTTGACACCCCGACCATGGTTGGGGCGACCACGGTTCGCGAGAACAGTTCACGTAAAGCCCCCTGACCAAATTTCATTGATCATCTCGGCATTCCCTTAATAGTCGAGCGGCAGACTGAAGTTGGGCAGTGACCGTTCGAATATAGGATGGGATCGATGGCCGGATACCGAATTATTCATATCGAGAATGAATGGATCGTCTGTTTTGAACAAACGAAACTGATCAGTTTTGATCGCAAGTCCAACGCACTGAAGACCATGCAAGCTGCGGCGAGGCTCATTGAAGCCCTAAGTCCGCGACGAGCGAATCGGGTCGCCAACACCACGACGTCCTGACACCTCAACCCCGGTAGGCCGAAGCCGCCGGGGAAGGGAGGTCAGTGTTTGGTCTCATTCGCTGGTGCTTTGAATTGTAGCTGTTTGAGCAATTCGTTCAGCGAGCGAATGTACGCCTTGATTACTTCGACCCGATCTTCAGCGCAGTCCTCACAGCGCTCGTGGGCGATTGTCATTATCCATCTCCTTTGTCAGATTTCCTGACACCTCAACCCCGGTCAAGCCACAAGGCTGCCGGGGTTAAGGTCATCGCTTGCTTTTACAACCACCGGGCAACCGTGAAGCTGTGGTTAGAACCGTGGTCGTCCAGTTGCAGGTCGGTGATGGCGAACACATCGGAAAATCCGATCCGTTTCGGCTTATCTCCGATCCAGTTGTCGTCGGTCATCACGACTGCGCCGTGCTTGACGATGGCGTCTTTCCAAGCCTTCAACTTGCCGGGGTATTTCAACATGCCGGTGTTGTTGTGCGCGTAGCGCTTGGTGGCGCTATCGAAGAAACGGTGGTGGGCGGTCGGCAGCGTAGCCTTGCGGCCGTCGTCCCAATGGACATCCACCAGCCAACTGCCAAGTTTGCCTTTGATTACCTTGTTACCAATCCTCATTTGCTTGCTCCGTTGTCAGGTTTTACTGACACCTCAACCCCGGTAGGCTGAGGCCGCCGGGGGTAAGGGTTATTGTGCCGCTCCATTGCGGTGATACTTGTCGAAGTAGTCATCGGTCGGCGGCGCCAGCCTAATTCGAGACCGCTTGGCCCGTACCGGCGTGCAAGCCCAGACCAGCGCCACGATCCAGCCAACGGTGGAGATCACTCCCATGACTCCATCCACCGGTTTGTTCTGCAGGGCAATCGCGATATCCTGAAGAGTGATCAGGAAGCTGACCACGCTAAGGACTTGAATGGCCAGCGTGTGCTGATGTCTCCGATGGCTGGCCACCAAGGCTGGCAGGAGGGCAACGAACAATACCGCAACCAAGGCCAACGCAACCACGGTGAAGCTTATTCCGTACGAGTGCATTTTCCCGTGGTGGATGGCCAGGTCACCGGCAATGCCACCACCGATCAGGGCGACGAAGGCCAATTTTAGAAAGTTAGTCATCTTAGTGCTCCGGTTGTCAGATTGTCCTGACACCTCAACCCCGGTAGGCCGGAGCCGCCGAGGTTGAAGCGATAGTCGCACACGGCAGTGCGTCATCCGGTTTTCAAGCAGCCCGCTGGCGAGCCGGTACATTGTCGTCCACCGAGCCATGGCCGCGCAGGGCATTGACGCCGAGGCAGACAACGCGAGTGTTGTCGTCGCTGTAGGGGCCGGCTGGGTCGATGCGTTCGACGGTCGGAATGGTCGGACCGAACCGTCCGCGACCGTCGTTGCGAAATTCCGTGCCCGACAGGACGCAGCGAAAACTGGCGGCGCGCAGCTTGGCCATCAGGCCGTCACTTGTCATGGTGACAGCAACACCGTGTTGGCCGCGCGCGGCTTGGCGCTTTTTGGCAGCGGAAATGGCGCTGCGAGTCCAGCTCCGCCATGTGCTGTTCGAGCTGGCGTGCTTGGGGCGCAAGCAAAGGCTGCGCGGTGGCCTGCATATTGTTGGTCATGATGCCTCCTTTGTCAGTTTTCTCTGACACCCAGCCCCGGTAGGCCGAAGCCACCGGGGTGAGCGTTAGTGGGTGCGGAAAATCGCCGACGAGCCCGGGTCGTCCCGGTTCGCTGCGACCGCCATTGCGCGTTGCAGGTCCGCCAACGTCGCGTCCAG
Organism: uncultured Alphaproteobacteria bacterium; assembly: GCA_963802535.1. Taxonomy (GTDB): domain Bacteria; phylum Pseudomonadota; class Alphaproteobacteria; order Rhizobiales; family Xanthobacteraceae; genus Bradyrhizobium. The sequence continues at coordinate 1,443,119 of CAWDJI010000011.1, forward strand.
CCACCGGATGCGCGCAACGATCTGTTCGACAGACAGGTCGGCGTTGTCGCGATCATGGCAGGCGTCTGTCATAGGTTTCATGGTCTTGCTCCGTTGTCAGTTTTTACTGACACCGCAACCCCGGTAGGCCGAAGGGCCGCCGGGTGTTGAGGGCTTGAGCTTGATCGCGAGCGCTCGGTGTCAGGTTGTAAGCATGGGCATGATCAAATCCGCCCGGTACCTGACAGTGACGACGGCCAACACATGGTTGGCCATCAGGCTGCTCAAATACAAAGTGACTTTCATTGGCTTGCTCCGGTGTCAGTGTTTCCTGACACCTCAACCCCGGTAGGACTGAGAGGTCCGCCGGGGGTAAGGGTTCGCCGTCTACGCCGCCCGCGCGACGAGGCTGTTTGCCAGTGCAACCATTTCGCCGTGCATCCTGACGTCACCGACTGCCAAGCAGTGCTTGGCGAGACGCTTGGCGGCCATGGACAGTGCAACGGAGCCAACCGGTTTACTCAGCGCCTCTGCAATCTCGCGAGCGTCGTCCGCCATCTCGCGGATGAAGTCGCGCGGTTCCGGATCGGTTGACCGGGATGGCGCAGCGCCGTGCAGGTAACATTCCGCGAATGACTCGGCCTTGTCGGCGAGCATCAGGGCGACCGCATCCACGGGGGCACCGCGCGCGGCGTTAAGGGAAAACGGGGTCATCGATACCTCCTTCCTGTTCCCAAGCTCTTGCTTGTTCATATGTATCGTGTTATGAGCTGCATTATACATATAATAGTCAAATACGCAAGAGAAATCGGACAGCAAATGCCCACAAAATTGGACGACGAAATCCAGCGGCTAAACATGGTCGCGCCCGCCGCATGGGTGAAGAAGATCGATGACTGGCGGCGGCGCGAGCCGGATTTGCCGAATCTATCGGAGGCCGTCCGGAGGCTGGTCGACATGGGGCTGGAGAACGCCAAGAAGAGTGGCAAAGGCCGCTAGGGTTCGGCACGACAATTGGCCGATCAGGACCGGCGACTTGGTGTTGATGGTTGTACGAGCTACTGCCGGGCTGCACCATTCAGGCGGCCGCGGCTGTGTCCTCGTCGTCTGAGTCGGTCTCTGCCGTGATTGACGCCGACCCGGATGGTGAAAATGCAGGTTCGAACCATGGCCGAACTCGTCTCCGTTGCCCGAGCGGACCGGTGTCTTGCGTGGTGCATCCGACAGCGAACACACGGCCTGATAGCAGTATTTTACCGTTGAGCTTTGGTACAATAGCAAACCGAGCGGTGGGAATGTACGTTAGGCAGGCCGCCGGGCCGGTTTAACCTTCGGATAGTTGTTCAGTCATAGCGACAAGCGTGCATTGGCCCCACTGGCCAAGGGAAGAATTTTGTCCAAAAAGAAAAAGAATGTCGTCCTTGTCGTCGATGACGATGCCGCAATGCTGCGGAGTGTAGCCCGACTGTTGCGACAGTTCGGCTACGACAGCTTGCTATTTTCTTCAGCGGAGGCTTTCGCAGACCACCGTGATTTCGACGAGGCGGTTTGCGTCCTTCTCGACATTAACTTGGGTAATGTTTCAGGCATCGAACTGCGCCGCAGTCTCAATGCGGCTGGCAATTCAATTCCGGTCATCTACATGACGGGAAATGACGGCGCCTCCGTTCGCGAGGCGGCAGATCAATCTGGATGCCTCGCCTATCTTACAAAGCCGTTCTCCGCGAAATCGCTAATTGAGCCGCTTGAGAGGGCTGCGCCCTAGCATTACAGTTGCTTTCTTGATTTGAAGTGGGCGCGTTGAGCGGCAGCCTGGTGAGCTCTGCGCCAGCAAGACCATGCGATGATGTGTGCGGATTGAATCCGCTTTCGAGCGAGTCTGATGGCAATGCGGCGGATTTCCTGGATTGACCAACGGATCAGTGGCGGTGTGGTAATGTTTTGGCTTTTGCCAGGGGGCGACGTTTTGTTTTTTTGGGCGGTGGCGGGTTAGCGCGATGTCGGATCGCAGCCATCATGGCGAAGGCGAGCATCACCAGGGACACGTGACGGTGCCAGCCATGCCAGGATCTGCTCTCGTTGTGATCGAGCCCGAACTCGTTTTTCGCGGTTTCAAAGCTGTCCTCGATCGCCCATCGATGGCCTTCAACCGCGACCAGCGTTTCAATGGCTGTTCCCGCTGGGCACCAGGTGGTGAAGAAGGCAAGGTCATCATCGGCGATGCGACGACGGATCAGTAGACCGCGCGTCCACAAGCCGTCATTTGCACTGTTGAACTGCTCGGCCTCGAGATCGGCCAATTCGAGATAACACCAATCGTGCAGCCGCGGTCCTTTGGTTCCGGCTCCCGCCGACAGGCGCTTCCAGTCGGATGAGCGCCGTGTCCGGGCGATGTCTGCGGCCGTACCGGCGACCGGCGGTCGCTTGCCCCAGGATCGGAACACATGAGCACTGCTGACCCCAAGCACGTAGCCTTTGCCTGCCCGACGTAGCTGCTGTTCGATGTCGCCAACACCATAGACTGTATCACCGGCAACCCACTTGAATGGTACAGACGCGGCTATCGCGCGTGCGATCATTCTCGTCGCAAGCTTTGGCTTGGTCGCAAAGCCGACATCGGCAGGCACATAGGCAGCTTTTAGGCGATCCGGATCGTCGGTCCATTCCTTCGGAAGATACAGCGCGCGATCGATGAACGCATGACCGTGGCACGAAACGTAGGCAGCGAAGACCCCGATCTGACAGTTCGTGATCTTACCCGCCGAACCAGTGTATTGCCGCGCCACTCCGCACGATGCCTTGCCCTGCTTGAGAAAGCCGGTCTCGTCGATCACGAGCACCGCATCGTCATCTGCCAGGTGCTCAATGACATAGTCGCGGACGATGTCGCGCAGGGCATCAGCGTCCCAATCCCCACGACCCAGAATTGCCTGCTGCCGCCATGGGCCAGGATCGCCAGCCGCCTCCGCGCGCATCCAGCCGGTCTTACGCTGCTCCTCTCCGAGCAGACCTTCCAGGAACAGACCTGCATTCGTCGCAACACGCTCTTGCGTGAACAACGGACGTATCCGTTTCTTGATTTCCCGAAGCGACGCCGCCCACAACGCAAGCGTCTCTTCAATCGACGCTGCCCGCGTCCACGACATCCGAATCATGGTTGCCCATGGATTCAGACATTTCCCAAAAGCGCAACTGTAGTGCTAAGCCAACTTCTCGCTATGTGACAGTGCCAATGTCGGAGAGGTCGCCGGTCGAGCCAGTCAAAGGAACTGGACGGGCTTCACGATCCTCAGACAACGCCATGCCGACCCGCTCCGCAAGGGATACAAGATCCGGCAAGCTCCGAGCCCTCGTTTTCTTCATCACTCGCTGCCGATGGGCCTTCACGGTCCGTTCCGTACAGCCAAGAACGTGGGCTATCTGCTTGCTGGTATTGCCGCGAGTGACGAGTTCGAAGACTTCCCGCTCACGCGGCGTCAATGTCGATAACAAAGAGCGATTAACGTCGAGAATCATCTTCTGACGATAGTTCGAACGGTGCTTTGCGATAGCTCGGTCGACGGACCGAAGAAGCTCGTCCGAGGAAATTGGCTTGACGAGAAAGTCCTCGGCGCCGGCCTTGATAACTCGCACCGTGGTGCGGATATCGGGAGATTCAGTTGAGAATATGATGGGCAACGTCGACCCGAGTTCTCTTAGGTGCACTTGCAGCTCGGGGCCGCTTATTCCTGGTATTCGCACGTCGATAAGGATGCAGCCGGGCACGCCGTCGACGGGCGGGCAGTCCATCAATTGCTGGGCCGATGCGTAGGTCTCCACCTCATAGCCGGCGTGCTTCAAACTTCGTTCGATCGCTGTCCTGAAGGAAGCATCATCGTCGACAACGTGCACACGCCCCGGCATCATCTGTCCCAAAAATCAAAAGAGGCAGCTATGGAAAAGCCTTGTTGTCAGATTGGTCGATATGTGCGATTTTGACAAGCTAAAATCGCTCATTTGGGGGGATGGCGGCAGGAAAATGGCCCAGCAAACGGTCACAACGGGCGAAGCAGCGGAGCGCCTCGGAGTTGCACCAGCCACCATTCAACGGTGGGTCAATGCCGGTTTGGTTATTGCTGAACGGACAATGGGCGGGCATCGTCGTATCCCCATTGCTGAAGTTCGACGTCTGCTCGCATCTAATCGGCCGACGAGTTTGACAGGGTCGGCAGCAGCGTTTTTGGACGTCCTGCTCTCTGGCCGACCACACGAAATCAAGGCTGCACTCTTTGCCGTCAGGCAGCGGACGGGTAGCTGGGCTGCCGGCGCCGACGAAGTCGCTTCGGCAATCTCTGAACTTGGTCGAAAATGGGAAGCCGGCTTATGCAGCGTCTTCCAGGAGCACGAGGCGAGCGAGAAACTACGGCGCGCTGCAGCTGGCTGCGTCGAGCACATGGATGTTGGGGCAAGAGCGCCACGTGCAGCCCTATTTACGGTCGCAGGCGAGCAGCACACGCTAGGACTGACCTTAGCAGAGCTTGTTCTTGCGGAAGCCGGAACGAGTGCAATCTGGCTTGGCGAAGGACCGCCGATGGAGGAGCTCAATGATCTCGTCGAAAAGACAAAGCCGGCAATCCTCGTGGTATCTGCGTCGTCTGCAAGCTCGAGCAAGTCAGTCTCGATCTACCAGAATGCGATAACAAAAGTTGCAAAACTCAAACACGTTCCTCTTGTGTTGGGGGGCGGCGGGCCTTGGACGCGCCATCGGCTGGCCAATCGCGCTGAAACATTTTGCGACCTTCGCGACATTCTAGAAAGACTAAATAGTCATCCGCTGAAGAAGGTCCGTCGCTAATCATCGGCGAATATCGGACAGACGAGGTAGGCCTCATTTAATATCTTGCGGTTTTCAAGGCCCGCTCCATTTCGGAGCGGCGGGGCATTGATCACTGGATTAGACCAGCCATATGCCTGCGGAACCCGAGCGAGAAAGGATCGATGGTTTCTTCCCGGGCTTTTATCGTCCCGGCGCGGAGGACAGGCGAGCGAGATCGGCGGCATCTCGGCATGAACCATAGTTGGTATGTCACTTTTGAAGTCTCGACCGATGGCACCCTGCCCAGACGGCGACATCCGCGCTTGACGCAGACGTTTGAAGCCGAGGCAGCGGCCAAAGGTTTTGCGCGGGCCAAATTCAACGAAGGACTGATCGTCACTGCGGGGACCATCCTCCCCCATCTGCCAAGGGTAGTGATCCCGTCGGTGGAAATTCCTGCATGGCTCGGAAGCGCGCGCGGGCAAGTTGATCCAGATCAATAACCCGACCCTCAACGATGAGTGACATGCTCCGGGCCAGGAAACCGGAGCAAGAAAATGGATCAAGGCAAGCAGGTCTGTCGGCGCAGCGTTCTCGCTTTTCTTGGATGCGCAGCGGTATTTGGAGTTGTCGCCTCGTCAGCAGTTCTGACGGCGTCAGAGGCGGAAGCTCAAGCCACTACCACACCGACCACGCCCACGACGCCGCCCACGGATACTGTGAAGTCTGGCACCGAGCGGCGACAGGACCGGCGAAGCGGGCGCGCGGAACGGCGACAGGAACGACGCACGGGACGCGCAGAGCGGCGTCAGGAGCGGCGCACAGGACGTGATGAGCGACGGAACGCGCGCCAAGGCACCACCGCCGAGCCAGCAAAGTAATCATTAGTTCGCGCCGACAACGGCAACGGAGCCGCCGCAGGGCGGATCCCAGGAAGGCTATGCAGCGCTCCGCAGCAAGAGGCCCAGTACCACCGGGCCACCTAGCGTCAAGGCACAGGCTCCGGTCATGGCCTTGCCTTCTCTTCATCAAACCATGAGAGCCTTCCGGCTCGCTATGGGTCCATGAACTCAAGCATGACGGCCACCGGCTGATGGTGCGCCGGGACGGTGCGCGCATCCGCTGCTTCGAGCGGCCATGGACTGGGCCGACCGCTTCCCGGATTGTGGCACGGGTCACTCATCTGTTAAAACGGGGTCGGGTTCCGTGCGATCTTTGGGGGGAGACATGCGCGCATCTCTGTCTGCCGTCTGCATTCTGGCATCATTTTCATCAGTAGCGATTGCTGGCCCGAAAGAGGAAGCCCTCGCAGTTTTGGACGAATGGACAAAGGCATTTGCGGCGTCAGACGTCGATGCCATCGTGAAACTAAACGCGCCAGATGCGCTATTCATGGGAACCGGAAGTCAGACGGTCGTGACCGACCCTGCCGCAATCCGGAAATATTTTGAGGGCGCACTCCTCACCCGAAAGCCCCGTGCAGCCCCGATCAGTTCATCGGAGGTTATGGTTCTGTCAGACACCGCCGTCGTCATCGCGGGGTTGAACAACTCAACCGGCGTGTCGGATGGCAAGCCCTTTAGCAATCCGGGACGTGTTACATTCGTTATCGCCAAGCGCGGCCCCGATTGGAAAATCGTACACTTCCATCGGTCGGCGATGCCACAATAAGCAAACCTCAGACGCCCATCGTCGTTCCTGATCGACGGCCAGGCGGAGATCACCCGCGAGGAATTGCAGTCAGGACACTGCACCTCAGGACATTGCACTTCAGGACAGCTGTCCCTGACTGGGTTCTTGGATTTAGATCGCTGGGTACCGTGGCTCCCCATCCGGACAGTCAGGGTACACGCAACGGACACGGCCCCGGTTAAGAGGACCGGGGCCGTACCGATAGGGAGTGATGGAGTGTCCGAACCAAAGGAACACATTCACTTGCGGTTCCAAGCCGTGGTGATCGCAAGCCAACTGCCTTGCAATAGGGCCGAGGCGTTGCTGGTTCTCGACTACGCGCGGCATATGGTTGAGGAGTTTTTGGACACCCCGCCCGGGGTCCCTGATAACGTCCAGCTGAGTTTCCTCCACCATTGAAATCCGTAGCACCGGGACGGCGCCTATCGCGGCGGCCGGTTGGTCAAGAACCGGCAGCATCCGGCGTTCAGCCGGGTGATGGATCATCGGCCTCATATTACCGACGACGCTCGGCCATAGAGCGCATTCGTGCCGGTTCCTAACGGGAGGTTCAGCGGGTTAGTTGGGTGAGGCCCGCGGAATTGGTTACAACGATCTGGCGGTGCAGGGATCCTTCGAGCTTGAGCAAACCTCGGCGCTGAAGCTCAGAAAGCACACGCGACACGGTCTCCAAGGTAAGGCCAAGATAGTCAGCAATATCACGGCGGTTCATCGGAAGAGCTATGATCCCTCCTGCAATCACACGGCCATTCATCTCAAGAAGAAACGCTGCCACGCGTTCTCGTGCTGTTTGACGCCCTAAAAGGAGCATGTGGTTTTCCACGTGCTCAAGATTGTCGGTCGTCATGGTCAGGAGGCTTCGAACCATCGCAGGATCGGCCTTGGCTGCACGCTCCAGACTTTGTCGCTTAATTAGCAAAACAGTAGTGTCAATGATGGCTTCGGCTGTGAAGCGATGGCAAGCGCCATTGTCGAGGCCGAAAATATCGCCGGGCAAGTGAAATGCGCCGATCTGACGGCGACCGTCCGATAACATTTTGTGGGTCCGAACCGCACCTTCAACCACTTGATAAATATAATCCGCAGCCTCTGCTTGTCCAAAAATCTCGGTGCCTTGGCTGTACTTGAACTCGCTCGAACTGACCTTTGTGTGGGATAGGTCACCAAGTTCACCCAGAAACCGAGGCTTGTTCGCGGGGGCCGTATTGTTGAACATCAAAATCGCCTTAGCTTCCGGGCATCCAAGAAAGCAGTTGCGACCATGGCACCCGATTTCGTCTGCTGATACCTGTCCCAAAGGACAATGGGTGGGCTCGTCATCAACCCGGGTTTTCGCCCTTAATGCAGGCGACGGCGCAGTTTCTCAATGATCTCCCGAAGGTGGTGGGCGTACTCTTCGATGATCCGGCGGGCCTCCTCTGAGCGTGACGGTTTCGTCGACGGCTCATCCTTACCCAAGCACGGCTTGTCGGATGGTTTCATGTCACAACGGTCGGACCGTCCCAAAGGCGACCGTTGAGCTAAATCAAACGGGACAATTGAATTCCAGAACTAGCGCCACTCCTCCTCACGCTCCCGCGCACCTTTTCGTGGCCCGAAGGTGGGCCGCACATCCGAAGGCGGCGGCCGCAGACCTGACATACAAACCTGTCCTCGATGTCCGACAGCCTGACGTCATCGGCCCATCCGTCGGCGCCTCTGTCGACGTGGTAGCTGCTGCGTCAAGAGGCGGCTCTAAGGCTTATTTAGATTTATAAAGGTAAGCGCATTCTGGCGGCGGTTCATTTCCCGGACGGCCCTTGGTTTTTTCGTTGATACAACTCCAAAGCTTAATGCACGTCGCGACAGTCACGCCGCCTGGGCTTTGTTTGCATCTCGCCCGACATTGCGCATCACATGCAGCTTCGGCCGCTATCACGGAAAGTAAGAATACAGCAGCGCACAAAACCAACAGTTTCATTTCCAAATTCCTCAGTTTCTTGATCTTTCTCCATCGCGACACGGGGGTTGCCAAACACCAGCGCGGAGAACAGCGACGAGGATTAGTTGCAAGCGGCTTTGACGGAGGTCTCCTGATTTGCCAGGCCATTGAAGCGAGATGCCGGATCATTCAAGATGATCGGCATCACGTCAGTGGCGGTCCGGGGGGATGATCCAGATCAACGCTGCCGTTCGACTGCCGCCGACGATGGCACATGGAACTTGATCCGAGACAGGCGTCGATCATCAGAACTATCGCAACCGGCTTTTGTATCGGTCTGGTCGGCTACTTCGCCTACGTACTGTTTTCCTTTTTGGCGACGGCATGAACGCTACCGCCAGTCCTCCTCGCCCTCGCGGCTGACGGCATCGAAGGGAACTCGAATGCGGCACATCGATCGGGTTGCGAAAACTCGGGAAGGATGGCGACGCGTTCTGAGCGAGGGGATAGGTTCAACCAATAGGCCTTCAACTTCACTGAGGCGCGTGTGCGGCCCAGCGATTTCGCGATGGTGTCGACGCTGACGTTTGCACCAACAAAGAGGCGCAGGCGGCGGATGTCCTCATCGGTCCACCGCAAACGGGTTTTATTGACAGTCATTTGCTTTTTAAGCATCCAGCCTAAGGCTATCCATCAATCAACGGCCGGCAACCGTCGGATAGCAAATTCGATATGACCGTCGGAGAGCTGGCGCCAATTTTCGATAATGGTCATATAGCCGCCGGCCGGACCTTCATTGAGGACTTGGCGGGCTTTAGCCCGAGCTTCTTGCAGAGGCAGTCTGAAGTTTTCATGTGCCACGCCGTCATCGTTGCGCTGGTCGCGAAGAGCGCGCGACCTATCCGCGATACTGTGCGGTCGTTTCATTGCGTCAATCTTAATGTTTGGGGGAAGTCGTTTCGAGGATCGGAATGGATGCCTTCTATAACTCAAATGCTAACATTTTCAATCCGGCATACTGCGCCGGGCGCCCCAATCCTTTTAGCTTACCTGTTGCTCAATCGATCCGCGTTCGCTGCGACTTGTTGGCGATACCCTTCGATAATTTCACTTCCGGTGACACCGCTGAAAAGGTCCGCGGTTGTTTGAAAAGCCGCATCGAATTTCTCGCCGATCATCAGGTTGACTTCCCTGGCGGCACCTTCACCCCCGAACATGAGCTTGATTGTTCGTAGTGCGATTACTTCGCTGGATTCCAGGGCCAATAACATCAGCGGGACAAGTATCATTATTTCTCCAAATCGTGCGTTTAGGCACGGGCATTTCGGAAGGTGCTGGGACAACGAGTTGATGGGCCGGTAGCGCAGGCGGGTTTCCTCCACGGATCACAACTACGTAAAACCTTTTCCATGTCTATTGGCCCAAGGGGAGGGGCGGCCCGACGCATGTCGTTCACCACTCACGGCGCGTTGGGCCGTCTCTTAGCTTCGTGCAGTTGAATGAGGTTCCGTTGCTCTTCCTTGGCGAGCTCGGATAGAAAATCGTCCAACGCCCGCTTTCCGGCAAATTTTGCGGCTGAGTCAGACTGAAATCCGTCACCGCTGAGCTTGATTCCCAACGGCTTGCTTTTGCGGCGTATTTCCCAGCTCCATCGCTCAGGATGCTCGCCTCGCCTGGCGGTGACTAGGTAGTAATCTGTATTGGCCATTGCCGTCGCCGCTTAGTCGGCCATTTGGAGGCGGTCTTGTTATTGGAGGCCAATGAATTGCGATCTTGCGCCAGGCGTTCAGCGACCATCAAAACAAAAACCCCGCCGGCCTATGCGCGGCGGGGGCGTGCGGGAAAGATAGTGCGAGGCTGGGGGTGCCCAGGTGTCGCGCCAAGGACCCACGGCCAGATCAAACCGCGCCGTCAAAAGTTAGGACAGATTGAGCGTGGATGATTAGGCGCGTCCGATCTTCAAGCCCCCAAGCCCTCGGTCGGACGTTTTTCTAAAAACGGCCTCAGATTCGTTTCTAGTTAGAGGCATCGTCGGGGATAAGAAGGTCTATCGGGTGGTCGGAGCAGCCGGGCTTCAGATGCCGCCAGAGGCTGATCTGATACAGGCGTGGTGCGGCAGGTCGACGATTGGTGGCCGTCGGGGATGGCTCAATCGTCACGTGGCGTTGATTTGAATCAATAACACCACTGAGGTTTAGGGTCGCTGTAGCAGTGCTGCGCGAGCGCGCTTCGCGCTTGCAGCAGCAAAGAGGCGATTCAATGATCATAAAAAAGTTGATCCTGCGCTGCGGGATTATCGCCCTTGCAGGGCCGTATCCACGTTTCCGGCGATGACGGCTTACGCGAACGCCTTCCTGCTCGTCTATGCCGGGTTATTTCCGATCCTGAACCCGATCGGGATCGCGCCGGTCTTTCTCGGCCTTACGTCGTCCTGCACGGAGGGTGAGCGTAGTGCACTTGCTCGCCGTGTTGCAATCAACAGCGTTCTGCTACTTGCAGGTTCGATGTTCATCGGTTCGTATCTGCTCGTGTTCTTCGGCATCACGCTCCCTGTTGTCCGCATTGCTGGCGGCTTGGTCCTGATCGCGTTCGGCTGGAAGCTCTTGCACAGCGGTGTCGAATTTGAGGATAAGCGTTCTATTGGGGCGACACGCCATTCGACGGCTATCGATGCCTTCTATCCACTAACGATGCCGCTCACAGTCGGCCCGGGGTCGATCGCGGTCGCTATTGGCTTGGGAAGCCAGCGGCCGGAAGGCCCCGTTAAGCTGTGGCAGTTGGCGCTACTCGGGGGCTCAGTTCTTGCGGGGATCGTCGCGCTCACGTTTACCGTCTATGTTTGCTACCGCTTCGCCGAGCGTACACTCGCCCTATTAGGCGAGAACGGTGTCAACGTCATAATACGCTTGTCCGCCTTCATTCTCCTTTGTATCGGCATTCAGGTCCTCTGGACCGGATATAGCGCGCTAGTCGTCGCGCCGAGAGCCTAGTAGCGTTCGCAATCGTGTAGACGACCGGCACAGAACTCGCGGCGCTTTTGACTCATTTCGGAGGTTCCGCTCTAGTCTAGCCCAGGATCTGGGGTGAGCTAACGTATCTACTGGAGACATTTCTTTGGCCGCTGAGGGCAATCGCAGGCGTCATCACCGTGAGATTGATCTGCATCAATGTCGACCAGCCGACCCTGGCTCCTCAATGCCGGGTCAGTGGCGAGGGAATTTGACCATGAAGAAATCCGCATTTTGTCTGATACTTGCAAGCGCGACGTTGCCGTCTGTAACGTATGCCCAGGTAAGCATCGATATGGCTCGGGTCAGCTGCGCAGATTATCTGGCGCTTTCAGCGGAAGACTCTGCAGTCGTCTCTGCATGGATGAGCGGGTGGTTCAATCAGAAGACCGGCTATGTGTTCGTGGATTTGAATGCCTACGCGCGAAACGTCGCGAATGTGAAGTCGTGGTGCGCCTCTAACCCGACGCAAACTGTCATGGCGGGCCTTCAGCGCGCGACGGCTCGATAGGCGATCACAGACAAATACGGGGTTCCTCATGAAACGAAATACCATCGCTAGCATCTGCGTGCTGCTCTTCACGTCTATTGCGCCTGTCCAGGCGCAGGTGGTGATCGATCTTTCGCTGATCACATGCAAGCAGCTTCTCGAGTCAGATCCGGAAAGGCAGATACTGATCAGCTCGTGGATGAGCGGTTATTTCAGCGCGACAAAGAACCTCAACGAGCTGGACTTCCGTTATGTGAGACGGAATGCGAAGGTCGTAGGAAATTATTGCAAGACGCACAAGTTGGATACCGTTATGAGCGCGATGCAAACGAATTGGCGCTAGGGTTGGCGGTTAATCTTAAGACTGGCAGCACGCTCGGTCGCGCGATCAATCAACGCTCGAACGAATGAGACAATCGAATAGTTGTGAATAGGTCGTGCGCTTCCGGTTTTGCGCTTCCGTTTTTGATGCTGTGGACGGCTCCTCTACCGGCACTAGCGCCGACGCTGCGCCGCTCATCATCGCGAGCAGGAGTTTTTGTCCCGCCGTTGTCTGTGCGCCGCCGCCGACCAACAAGGCTGGCTGGCCCGCTTTGCCGGAAGGAGCGTCAGCGTCGCGGCGGCCAGCGACGGGCCGGGTAAAGACTCCACAGGGCTCTATAGGCATCAATATGTCCCCATGTTTCTTTCCGCGGCTAAATCACTTGTGGATCGCGACACAAATGTGAACACAACGGGTGCATAGTGTTGAATTATCTACGCTTTCGACGCCCGCACTCTCCCTTGCGCAGGGAGTGTCGGATGTTCTCCGCTGCCCTGTATGCTCATGCGCGCACTTTCTACCCAACTTGCGCATGAGACCTCGGGTGCAGCGCGCATCCGGCATTCCCTGCGCCCTCTGGATTTGGAGGGCGGGAAGTTACTGGCAAACCTCGGGCGCAATGCGTCGCGAGAATGCAGCCTCATATCTATCCACGTCCCGGCGAACGCCGGGACCCATACGCCGCGGCCTATGTTGTTGGAAAAGGAAGAAAACGACCAGCGCGTAAAAACAATTGCCGCTGGTGTTATGGGTCCCGGCGTCCGTGCGCAATTGCGCACTAGGCCGGGACGACGGAGAGAGTCGTCACAACAGTTCCGGCTGCTCCGCCAGGATCGCATCGCCAACCCTGATGCTGCCGCCGGTGGTCACCTCGGCGTAAATCCCGCAATCGCCGTGACCGAGCCGGCGTTGCAGCGCGTGAGGGATCGCGAGGTCGCGCTCCCCGGTGTCGGGATCGACATTGACGGCGGCGCAGCGGACGATGCGCTTGACCACTTTCATCCTGACATCGCCGATCGCAAGCGTGCGGTCGAGCAGGTCGAATTCATGCCAGGCCGGCCAGCCCTCGACATAGAGGTTGGCGCGGAACCGCAAGGGGTGGACGGGGTGCCCGACCATGTTCTCGATGGCGCGCAGACTCGCCAGATTGATGATCGAGACCACCTTGTGGGCGACGTCCGAAAAACTGTGGCCCGGGCTGGTCAGCACTTTTGGCGGGCCCTTGATCTGGCCGGCGAACCGGACGGAAAAGAACTGCTCGATCGCGGCCCGGCCTGCGGCGGTTTCGAGGTCGCCCTGGGCTGCAACCGTGCCGTTGTGGCGGATGGTCAGCACGTGGCTGGCATCGTCGAAATGGGTCTGCAACGGCGCCAGCCATTCGTCCCGCTGCAACATCAGGAAATGCGGTTTTGCCAGCCATTTGGGTTCCGCCGGATCGAAGCCCGAAGGGCCGTTTTCGATGGCGTAGCGGCGGTCGGCCGCAAGCGTCTGGCCCGGGCTCAGGGCCGTGCGATCGAGCGGCTCCGGGGTGAGGCCTTTGACGGGATAGCGGTAGATACCGGTGATTTCAGGGGAGGGCGGGGACATCGGTATCTATTAATGGATTCCGCTGAACCGCGCCACAGCGCCAAAATTGCAAATCGGCCTCTTCCGTTTTGGCTGTCGATGCCCACATTTGCATCAAGCCTACAAAATGATGGCGACGACCGCCGGCTAGTTGAGGAATGTCAACGCGGCCTTGCGGAAACCCAATGAAGATGCCGCAGCAGTGCCTTCGGGGCTGAGCGGCAGGCTGAGGGAAGTAAAACGATGAATATTGAGAAATACACCGAGCGTGCGCGCGGTTTCATCCAGTCTGCGCAATCGATGGCCGTGCGAGACGGTCACCAGCAGTTCTCGCCACTCCATATGCTCAAAGTGCTGTTGGACGACAGCGAAGGGCTTGCCAGCGGTCTGATCGACCGCGCCGGCGGTAATTCCCGTGCCATCCTCAAGGCTACCGAGGATGCGCTGGGCAAACTCCCAAAAGTATCCGGCAGCGGCGCCGGCCAGGTCTATCTGGCGCCCGAGCTGGCGCGGGCGTTCGACGCGGCGGAAAAGGCCGCCGAGAAGGCCGGTGACAGCTTTATCACCGTCGAGCGGCTGTTGCTGGGTTTAACGCTCGAGAAGGGCAGCGAGGCTGGCGCCATCCTCAGCAAGGGCGGCGTCACGCCGCAGAACCTGAATGCGGCGATCGAGTCGCTGCGCAAGGGCCGCACGGCCGATTCAGCGACGGCCGAAAACGCCTATGACGCGCTGAAGAAATATTCCCGCGACCTGACCCAGGCCGCGCGCGAGGGCAAGCTCGATCCGGTGATCGGCCGCGACGAGGAAATCCGCCGCACCATTCAGGTGCTGTCGCGCCGGACCAAGAACAATCCCGTGCTGATCGGCGAACCCGGCGTCGGCAAGACCGCGATCGTCGAGGGCCTGGCGCTGCGCATCCTCAACGGCGACGTGCCGGAGAGCCTCAAAGACAAAAAACTGCTGTCGCTCGACATGGGTTCCCTGATTGCGGGCGCCAAGTACCGCGGCGAGTTCGAGGAGCGGCTCAAAGCCGTATTGCAAGAGGTCACTTCGGCCGAAGGCTCCATCATCCTGTTCATCGACGAGATGCACACGCTGATCGGCGCCGGCAAGGCCGACGGTGCGATGGATGCGTCCAATTTGCTCAAACCCGCGCTGGCGCGCGGCGAACTGCATTGCATCGGCGCCACCACGCTCGACGAATATCGCAAGCACGTCGAAAAGGACGCCGCATTGGCGCGCCGGTTCCAGCCGATTTTCGTGCCGGAGCCGACGGTCGAGGATACGATTTCGATCCTGCGCGGCCTGAAGGACAAATACGAGCAGCACCACGGCGTGCGGATCACCGATTCCGCGCTGGTGGCCGCCACCACGCTGTCGAATCGCTACATCACCGACCGCTTCCTGCCTGATAAGGCCATCGATTTGATGGACGAGGCGGCGGCGCGGCTGAAGATGCAGGTCGATTCCAAGCCGGAAGAGCTCGATACGATGGATCGGGAAATCATCCGGCTGAAGATCGAGCAGGAAGCGCTGAAAAAGGAAAGCGATGCCGGCTCCAAGAGCCGATTGCAGACGCTTGAGAAAGAACTCGCCGAACTCGAGGAGAAGTCGGCGGCGCTGACCGCACGCTGGAGCGCGGAAAAGAACAAGCTCTCCAATGCGCAAAAGCTCAAGAGCGAGCTCGACGGCTTGCGCATCGAGCTTGCCAATGCGCAGCGCCGCGGCGAATTCCAGCGCGCGGGCGAACTGGCCTATGGCCGGATTCCCGAGCTGGAGAAGAGGATCACCGACATCGAAGCGAAGGAGAACCCCGGCGAGATGATGGAGGAGGCGGTGACCGCCAACCACATCGCGCAAGTGGTGTCGCGCTGGACCGGCGTGCCCGTCGACAAGATGCTGGAAGGCGAAAAGGACAAGCTCCTGAAGATGGAGGGCAGTCTTGCCAACCGCGTGGTCGGCCAGGCCGAAGCCGTGCGAGCGGTGGCGACCGCCGTGCGCCGTTCGCGCGCCGGCTTGCAGGATCCGAACCGGCCGATGGGCTCGTTCATGTTCTTGGGGCCCACCGGCGTCGGCAAGACCGAGCTGACCAAGGCGCTGGCCGAATATCTGTTCAACGACGAGACCGCGATGGTCCGCCTCGACATGTCCGAATACATGGAAAAACATTCGGTATCGCGGCTGATCGGCGCGCCTCCGGGCTATGTCGGGTATGACGAGGGCGGCGCGCTCACCGAAGCGGTGCGGCGCCGGCCCTATCAGGTGGTGCTGTTTGACGAGATCGAGAAAGCGCATCCGGACGTCTTCAACGTGCTGCTGCAGGTGCTCGACGACGGCCGGCTGACCGACGGCCAAGGCCGCACCGTCGACTTCCGCAACACGCTGATCATCATGACCTCGAACCTCGGTTCGGAATTCTTGGTCAACCAGCCGGAAGGTGAGGACACTTCGGAAGTGCGCGAGCAGGTGATGGGGATGGTGCGGGTGCATTTCCGCCCCGAATTCCTCAACCGCGTCGACGAGATCATCCTGTTCCACCGCTTGCAGAAGAGCGAAATGGGCAGGATCGTCGAGATCCAGTTCGCGCGGCTGCAGAAGCTCCTGGAGGAGCGCAAGATCACCCTCACGCTGGATGCTCCGGCGCGCGACTGGCTCGCCGCAAAAGGCTGGGATCCCGCCTATGGCGCCCGGCCGTTGAAGCGGGTGATCCAGCGCAATGTGCAGGATCCGCTGGCCGAGATGATCCTCGAAGGCTCAGTCGCCGACGGAGATCGCGTGGTGATCTCGAGCGAAGGCAATGTGCTGACCTTCAACGGCAAGGCGCCGCAGACCGCCGAGATCGCGCAGTTCGAAGCGCCGGTGCCGAAACGGAAATTGAACTGACCTGGTTTGATTTGATCTGGCGGTGAAGCTCTCCCTGCGAACCCGGGGAGAGCTTTGTGCTGCTTCGCGTGCATACGATACCGGGTGCTGCGGATTCGACACGCAATCGCAACGTGTGGCAGTGTAGCCACACCCAAGGCGGGTGTGTTTGAAAAGAGACACGGTTAGCGATTTAACGCTGTGGCTGTAGAAAATCCTTGAACAACCACCGGCGTCGTCGTCACAATCATGAAACGGGTTGTGGGGGCGTGCGATGCGTGCGGGTATCGTTGCGATTTGGCTTGCGGTTACGCTGCTGGTGAGTGGCTGTAGCTCTCTTGAAGAGAAGCTGATCCAGGAAGGTATTGGCACTGAGCTGCCGGTGGAAGACATGGCGGAAGCGACCCGCCGACTGGAGGTCTATCTATCGTACCTGTGCGTGCAGGCTGGAGGGGCCAAATTTGTCGCCGATACGCCTGATGCGGCCACCACCTGTGACATAAGTCGGTACGGCAACGCTCAGTGGTCGGCTTTGGTAAGTGCCGGATTCAACGATATCGATCGTCGCTGCGACTCTTATCTCGCCTGGCTTGCCAGCCGACGTCGTGATCGAAACGCCATCTTGAGCCAAATTCACGACACGAGGACATTCACCGAAGCGCTGTTGTACACGACTGGCGTTGGCGCCGCGCCGATAGCCATTGCAGGCCTGGCCTTCGGCCTCGCCAGCAATTCATTCACAAACTACTACTCTCGATTGCTCTTCGAAATCGAGAAATCAACCGTCTCGCTTCTGGTCCGCGAAAAGCGCCTGCAATATCGCAACACGCTGAATGTGCAGATCATGTATCAACCGGACGCCGTGCACGTGCTGCGTGAATACATGCTGATCTGTACGCCGTTCTACATCGAGGATCTTGTCAACCAGCGGACTCGCGACAGCGTCGCGGGCAATACCCCGCCGGACAAGGGGAACGCGGATCAGATTCGCAGGTCGCTGGTAAGTCGCGCCCTGATCGGTGCGGCTCCGAAGGGAGGGAATGATCCAGTACCGGGCGTCGGCAAGAACCCGCCCCCGCCCCCGGTTGAAACGACTATGAAGGGCCAAACCAAGATCGAACAGAATATGCCCATATCCGATGGCCAGGATATCCAAAGGAACCTGTGTGTTACTACGCCATCGAAAAACTTCGACGACCCCAAAATCCCGGTAAGGGATGCAATCGAGCAAGCGAAACTCGGGGCCAAACAAAGTGGGCCTGACGATTCGTTGTTCGCTAATACCACGAATCGAATCGAGAGTGCGTTGGAAGCCCAGACCTTTCTTCGTGCGAAGGATTGCAGCCTCGATGTGTCGGGGACGGACCGCGGATACCGCACCGCATTTGAAAAGTTTACCTTCGCAAATGCGGCCGCAGTGATGTCGCTTCAGGAAACGCTGTGCGTCCCAAAAATCAATGGAAAGCTTAGTGGGATATTTGATGGACCGACGCGCGCTGCAATCACAACCGCTAAGGCCAAGGTGAAGCTGGAGAAAAAATTTCCGATCACTGATGCCGATACTAATACACTTAACGACAGGTCGTACAACGCGATTTCGCGTACAAGGTGTTCAACGTAACCGCAGGAAACGAACATGCCCGATACAGTCATGATGACGGTTAAGGCGAGTCAGCCGCTCCTCATGGAGCCGCGTGACGCTTCCGACCAGGTTGTGCTGAAAAACGTTCCGCTGCGGGTGTTTGGCGGCGAGAAGGTCAACACGGGGGCAAAGGAATCCGCCACCGAGCAGGTCGGCGACAACTTGGTCCATTGGGTCTTCGTCGAGGCAACCAGCGGCTCCAATGTCGACAAGCGAAAGGGCTTCGTCGACGACAATTTTCTCGTCGCAGACGGGACCGGTATTCCTGTTGTGGAACCCTTCAATCCGTTCCCCACACATGTCGACAGGGAAGATTTTGCGAGTACCTGCTATCTGCAGGCCGCGCTGAACGGGACAAATCCGGCCTATCTCTATGCCCTGGCTTTCGTGTTGAGCGGCGATCAATGGAGCGATACCGATGTCCAGACCAATGATCCCGCCGGCGCGGCGGCCATTGGTGTGTATCGCTTCACGCCGGAGGCTTGGCAAAGCCTGATTTCGGAACCTGAAGCGACGAACATTCTGCCTGAGCAGATCAAGTTTCCGGAAATTCAATGCATCGTGGCGGCGATTGTCGCGGCGAAGGCAGCGGATCTGCTCACAGCCACAATTGCGGATCGCGGATTGAATGGTGTCGACCTTCTCCTCGCGCATTTATGCGCCGACACCAAAGGCTTTGGCTCGGTGGCGACGGCAATGGTCCGTCAGGCTGAGGAGGTAAACAAGAACCAGACGGCCGACACCGTCTTCACGGCGGTCTATCCAAATCCGATGGCACGTACGGCGTTCTTCAAGCGTAACGCGGGCATCTTCAACGCGGACGGATCAGCCACCATCGAACAAGCGCTGGCGAAGTGCGCGAGCAAAATGGGCGCGGGCTATGACGAGGTTCGAAAACTGGCCGGCGAGGCCGATTCGGATGTATTTGGCGACGGCATCCCCGAGAATCCGACCGATCCGATTCCGAAGGGAGGCGGCGATGGCCCCGCGGATCCCGGTCACACAACGAAAATCACCGGCACGGCCAACGGAATCGATCGCAGGCAGTTTCTCGATGAACTCAGAAATCCGGCCATCGTCAAGAAGTTGGCAGACATGGTGAAGGGCGAAGTAGGCTGGAGCGCGCCGCACGACACCAAAATCGTTCAACTCGAAACGGCGTTCAATCGGGCCATGGCGCGTGGCCATTCTCTTGCGCAGGCGTTGCTGTCAACATCGGAAGACAGGACGCGCGGCTATTACCAGGGCGGCTCGAACGGGACTTATTCGCGCCCGGTAACCACCGCAGAGTTCGATGACTTCAAGAAGAACTTTCTGCCGGAATTGGTCGCGGGCTCGAACAGGTCGGAAGCCTTACTCGGCTTCATCGCGACCGGCAACGCTTCACCGCCAACGTCCACGGCGCAGTTTGCAAGGGGGACACGAGGCGCAGATCTTCCGACGGCGGTTCCACATCATCCGGAAAGCTATTTCGACGAGGGCCCACATAGGAAGGAATTCGTGCGTCTTCAGGGCGGAGAATCCATACAACTGCCAACCGGACCGTCGTCATCAGCATCGACCGGATCATCCGATCACGGCGAGCCTCCCGAGCTTATGGATGGCGACACCGAAGGCAGCGGGCCTGTTGGAGGCAAGTTCAATGTGCCTTCCGGTACGTCGATCGCTCCGCCGAGCGAACGCCAGACGATCACGCTGAGCAATGGCGAAAAGGTAACGGTCAATAAGGCGATCTCCGCGCAGTTCCTTGGATTTTTCAATGACCTCATTAAACAGGGGGCGCCCGTCCGTGGCCTTGGTGGCTTCGGAGTCCGAGGGAATCCTTCAGAGCATCCCCGCGGGTATGCGATCGATTGGCAACAAACCAAGCGCAACGTTGTTACTGCCGATGTGCAGCACTGGATAGATGGTCATCGCGACCTGCTCAGAAAGCTGGAGCGGCGGTGGGGATTGAGCGGCGGCGAGAACTGGCACAATCCAGATACCGGTCATTTCTCAATCGAGCTGATTCTTCGGTGAGGCGCACTTGAAGGCCTCAAGGGAGGCGAGCGCAAGGGGCTAATCATTTACCGGACCGACGATCCGGTCGATGATGTATCGGTTTCCACTCCGCCGCTTGAAGTGGGCCCGGAACGCGCAGTAGTGATCGACGTTGCAATATTCGTCGATGTCTTTCTTCTTGGTGTCTTTCTTCATGTCCAACAATACTTTGTTGGAAATTTCGCATGCTCGTGCTTTTTGGTCGTTGGTGTCCGGCCTAACCACGTCTCGGACTCTCATCCCATAGCGAATGCCTCTACACTCGATCTCGCTCGCCTGTGCCTGCATCGGCAAGGCGAGCAAACACGCTGCAACGAGGAGGGCTTTACGCAACGTCACGATCCTTTCCCTGAATCGACTATAGCACCGCTGAGGCACTGATACACCCGGTGCGGGCAATAGCGCCGCTACTTCCTCACCACCTTGTAGATCGCATTCTCCACGTCCGACGAGAAGTAGATCACCCCCGTCGCACCGACGCCGACGCCGGTCGGGATATTGCTTGGCAATCCGCCCGGGGCGGCCGGCAGGCCGATCGGCAGATTGCCGGCGATCTCGGTGACGGTTCCGCTTGCAGGATCGATCTGGATGAGACGCCTGGCGCCGACTTCGGCCACGATCAGTTTGCCGTCGGGGCCGAGCGCGATGCCTTCGGGCATTTTGAGGTCCTTGGCGATGACGGTCTTCTCGCCGTTGGCTTCAACCTTCGAAACCTGTCCCGAGCAAAGGCCTCCGTGAGATAGACGTCGCCTTTGCTGGCTGCGACGAGGCCCACCGGCCCTTCGAGGCCGCCGATAACCACCGTTCGCTCCTTGCCATGCTCGCCACTGGCGCGGACCAGCGATTTGCTGCCGAGTTCGCTGACGAGAATGCTGCCGTCGTCGAGCTTGACGGCGTCGTGCGGCGCCTTGAAGTCATGCAGCATTTCCCTGGTCTTGCCGGTTTTGCGGTCGATCACCTGCACCGTGCCGGTGAACCAGCTCGACAGGATCACGTCGTCGCCCTTGGCGGTGGCGCTCATCGGATATTCCAGCGTCACGCCGTCGGCATGCATGCGGGCCGGTTCGGAGACTTCGCCGGTGGTGCCGTCGACGGTGCGGTAGGCGAACACGTCGGCGACGTAGATGGTGTCCTTGCCGCCGTCGGAAACCACGCCGATGCCGCCCGGCAGCGCCAGCTTGCCGATAATGACCTGCCTGGCGTTGCCGGTTTCGGGGTCGACCTCCTGGATGCCGTTATCGGCCATGTTGGAGACGAAGATGCGGTCCTTGTCGTCGATCGCAAGGTTGTCGAGCGAGGGTTTCAGCTGGGCGACCATTTTCTTGGCGCCGGTTTTCGGATCGACCTTCACCAGTTGACCGAGCGCGGTGTCGACTACCCAGAGATTGCCCTTGGAATCGAAATTGACCGCGGCCGGAATCTTGAAGCCTTCGGCGACGACAGCCAGTTCGGCCTTGTCGACGTCGACCTTGGCGACCTGGCCCTTGAACCAGAGCGGGCCATACAGCATGTCGTCCGGCCCGAATTCAAAACCGTTGAGGCCGCCCATTTTCTCCATGATCTTGCGCGGCGGCTTTGTGCCTTCGACGTCGATCTCATAGAGCGCGTCACCGAGGAACACGGTGGTGGCATAAAGCCGGCCGTCCTTGCGGAACGCGAGCGAGTTGATGCCGGGCAGGCCGGAGGCCAGTTTCTTGATCGGGCCGTCGCCCTTGCGGGAGTAGAGGTCGCCGGTGAGGAATCCGGTCCATGCCATGGTGCCGTCGGGCGCGAACGCGATGTCGTCGGCCATCCCTACCGGCGACGGAATTGCGATCTTTGCCGTGCCGTTATTGCGATCGACTTCATAAAGTGCCGCACCCGCGACGCTGCCGGCGAACAATCGTCCGGCCTTGTCGATCCCGAGCCCATGGACTCCGTGAAACGCCGATCCGGGGACGAGTTTGGTGACCTCATATGTCTGCGCCGAAGCGCCGGTGGCCAGAAACACTGCCGCAGCCACGGTCGCACCGAATGCAAGCCTGCTCGTCATGACGCTACCTCCCGCTTTGTTATGGCGATGAGTATTCGTTCACGGGTGCGGTTTGGCAAACGAAACTTGTCGCGGCGGCGTGGCCTCGGCGCCACAAAAATGACATGCGCCAAGGCGTGCAGTGTCAACGCCTGGGAAGTCGGTCGTTCAACCCGCGTGAAGGTGACAGGCGACCGCGCGTCCCGGGCCGAGTTCGCGCAGCGGCGGCGCGTCGGTCTTGCAGACCGCCATGGCGCGGGGACACCGGGTGTGGAAGCTGCATCCGGGCGGCGGCCGCAGCGCGCTCGGCACTTCGCCCGAGATGACCGCCCGCGGCCTTCGCGCTTCCACCTCGGGATCGGCGACCGGCACCGCCGCCATCAGGGCTTCGGTGTAGGGATGCAGGGGATTGCGATAGAGATCGTCGCGGTCGGCGATCTCGACGAGACGGCCGAGATACATCACGGCGATCCGCGTCGAGATGTGGCGGACCACCGCGAGATCATGCGCGATGAACAGATAGGTCAGCCCCAGCCGCTCCTGCAGGTCCATGAACAGATTGATCACCTGCGCCTGGATCGAGACGTCGAGCGCCGAGACCGGCTCGTCGGCGATCAGCAGACTTGGTTCGAGCGCCAGCGCGCGCGCGATGCCGATGCGCTGGCGCTGGCCGCCGGAGAATTCGTGCGGATAGCGGTCGGCCATGTCGGGCAACAGGCCGACCGAGGCGATCAGCGAGGCGATCTTGTCGCGCGTGGCCGCCTTGTCGGCGTCGAGGCCATGAACCGCCAGCGGCTCGCCGACGATGCTGCGGATGGTCATGCGCGGGTTCAGCGAGCCGTAAGGGTCCTGATAGACCATCTGCATGCGGCGGCGCACGGCCAGCAATTCGGCGCCCCGGTGCGGGGCGATGTCCTGGCCCTCGAACACGATCCGCCCCGCGGTCGGCGTCAGCATGCGCAGCACCGCCAGTCCCGTCGTCGACTTGCCGGAGCCGCTTTCGCCGACGAGGCCGAGCGTCTCGCCGCGCCGGATCGTGAAGGAAACGCCGTCGACCGCTTTGACGGTCGCGACCCTGCGCTGGATGATGATGCCCTTGGTGATCGGGAAATGAACCTTCAGATCCTCGACCTTGAGGATGTGATCGTCCATTGGCGTTCGGGCAGCGCGTCAGACATTGGCGAAACACGCCTTGGCGTGGCGATCGGCGACCTCTACCAGTTCCGGGCGCGCGGTCTTGCATTGCTCCAGGATCGAGCGGCAGCGCGGCGCGAACGAGCAGCCGGGCGGCAGGCTGGCGAGATCAGGCGGCTGGCCGTCGATCGGCATCAGGCGGCGACCGCCGCCGCCATCGAGCCGCGGGACCGAGGCCATCAGGCCCGACGTGTAGGGATGTTGCGGCCGGGCGTAGAGCTCGCGCGCCGGCGCCACCTCGACGATGCGCCCGCCATACATGACCGCGACGCGGTCGGCGTAGCGGGCGACGACGCCGAGATCATGCGTGATCAGGATCAGCGAGGAGCCGGTCTCGCGCGTGACTTCCTTCAACAGGTCGAGAATCTGCGCCTGCACGGTGACGTCGAGCGCCGTGGTCGGCTCGTCGGCGATGATCAGGCGCGGCGCGCAGGCCAGCGCCATCGCGATCATGACGCGCTGGCGCATGCCGCCGGAATATTGGTGCGGATAGGAGTTGAGCCGGCTCGCGGCATCGGCAATCCGCACGCGGCCGATCAGTTCGGTCGCGGCCTGATAGGCCTTCTCCCACGGCGTGCCGCGATGGACGTTGATCGGCTCCGCCACCTGGAGGCCGACGGTCAGCGCCGGATTGAGCGAGGACATCGGCTCCTGGAAGATCATCGCGATCTTGTTGCCGCGAACCGCGCGGATGCCGGGATCGTCGAGTTTCAACAGATCGACGCCGTCGAACAGGATCTCGCCGCTCTCGATCCGGCCCGGCGGGTTCGGGATCAGGCGCAGCACCGACAGCGCGGTGACGCTCTTGCCGGAGCCGGACTCGCCGACGATCGCCAGCGTCTCGCCGGGATCGAGATGAAACGACACGCCATCGACCGCGGTCACGGTTCCGCGCTCGGTGCGGAACCGCGTCGTCAGGTTCTTGACCTCCAGCAGCGGGCGCGTCATCGCCGCGTCCCGCTCAGTGGCCCATCTTCTTCTTGAGATCCTGATCGACCCAGATGCGGGCGTAGATCGGTCCCGGGCGGACGGCGCCGGCGCGCAGCTCGCCGGCGTAATTCTTCACCCAGGGCCACCAGGCCGTGAAGATGTAGGGCGTCGGCAGCCAGATATAGGGCGCCTTGTCGACGATCTCGCGGGTGATCTCGCGGATCATCTCGACGCGCTTTTCCTCGTCCGGCGTGCGGTACATCTCGTCGATCTTGGCGTCCAGCTTCGGATCGGACCATTGCGACGGATTCCAGACCTCCTTGGTGTAGAAGCTCTTGTGGATCGAGCGCGTCGGGTTGGTGTGGCCGTTGCTCATGAAATAGCCGGCCGCGTTGGTCTTGGTGGTCATGGCGGACAGGAACGCGCCATATTCCATCGGCTGGATGTCGAGCTTGACGCCGACCTGCTCCAGATAGGCCGCGACCAGCGGCAGCAGGTCCATGTGATCGGGCGAGCAGGAGCAGACCTGCACCTTGAAGGTAAATCCCTTCGGCACGCCGGCTTCGGCCAGCAGCTTCTTCGCCTTCTCCGGATTGTAGGTGAAGAGCTCCTTGACCGAGTCCGGCATCGACTCCAGCGGCTCGAAATAGCCGGCATAGTCGGGATGCTGCGGATAGGCGAACAGCTCGGCGTTGCCGCCGTAATATTCCTTGACGATTTCCTGCTTGTTGACCGCGAGGTTGAGCGCGCGGCGGACGCGGATGTCGTCGAACGGCTTGGTGTCGACGCGCATCGCCAGGAACGTGCCGCTCATGCTGAGCCATTTCGACCACTGCAATTGCGGAGCGTTCTTTTTCAGTTCATCGACCGCCGACCAGCGGATGCTCTCGAGAATGTCGAGCTTGCCGGTCCGCAGCGCGGTCAGGAACGTCGCCTCGTCCTTGATGGTGCGATAGATCACCTTGTCGACGAAGGGCAGCTTGTATTCGTTGCCGCCGATCTTCTCCTTGTCCCAGTAGATCGGGTTCTTCGAATAGGTGTTGGAATTGCCCTGCACGAAGTCGGTCAGCATGAACGGCCCGGTGCCGTTGCCGTTCTTCCAGTTGGTGGCGCCGGCGTCGGCCATTTCCTTCGGATAGATCGGGGAGTAGTAGCCCCAGCCGAAGCGATAGTCCCATTCGGCGTGGAACGAGTTGAAGTTGAACACGACCGTGTGGCGGTCGGTGGCCTCGACCTTGTCGACATAGGAGAAATAGCCGTTCTGGGCCTTCGGGCTCTTGGCGAGGCGGTAGTAGCTGAACACGACGTCTTCGGCGGTCAGTTCGCGCGACGCCATCACGCCCGGCTTTTCCGGGAACATGATGCCCTTGCGCAGGCGCACCTCGACGCGCAGCGGATCCTTCTTCCATTCCCAGCTTTCCGCCAGTTCGCCGCGGATGGCGTCGGACGGCAGATAGGCGTCGGCATAGAACGGATGCTTGCCGCCGTTCTTCTTCGACTTCGAGAGATCGGCGGCGAACAGCTGCTCGAGATAGTTGCCGGTATCGTGGTTGAGCTTCCAGTTCCAGTCGGCCGGATCGAACGACAAGCGCCGACAGCGTCACATAGACGGTGCCGATCTCGAGCGTGCCGCCATATTGCGGCTTCGGTTCGGTCTGCGCGGATGCCGGCATAGCCAGCGACAACGATGATCGCGGCGGATCCTGCGGCCAGGCGCCATGCGGTGCGGATAACACTCATGCTTCCCTCCCTGATCTCTTATTCAGCGACTTATCTCGAGCCGCGCATGCGCGGATCGAGCAGATCGCGCAACGCGTCTCCGAACACGTTGGTGGCGTAGACGACGACGGTGAGACAGAGGCCCGGCGCCAGCGCCAGCCAGGGTCCCTGGAACATGAAGGTGCGGCCCGATCCCGACAGCATGCCGCCCCAGGTCGGCGTCGGCGGCGGCACGCCGAGACCGAGGAACGACAGGCTCGACTCGGCGAGGATCACGGTGCCGACGCGGGTCGTGAACAGCACGATGATCGGCGGCATGATGTTCGGCAGGATGTGCCGCCACAGGATGCGGCGCGTCGAGGCGCCGATCGATTGCGCGGCGTGCACATACATGTTCTCGCGCACCGAGACCACGGCGGAGCGGATGATGCGCGAGCCGGCGATGCCGAGCAGCAAAGCCGAGCGTGACGATGATCTGCGGCAGGCCCGGACCGAGCACGGACACCACGACCAGCAGGATGATGAGGTCCGGAAAGCTCATCCAGGCGTCGACGAAGCGCTGCGTGATCAGATCGATCTTGCCGCCGAGATAGCCGGTGAGGATGCCGATCACGATCGAGACCACCGTCGCCAGCGTGGCGGCGGTAAACGCGATGATGACCGATATCTGCGCGCCATACAGGCAGCGCGAGAGCATGTCGCGGCCGAGATTGTCGGTTCCGAACCAGATGACGCCCATGACGGCGCCATCAGGCGGTTGCGCGGGCTGATCTGGTTCATGCCGTAGGGCGCCAGCACGTCGGCGAACAGCCCGCACAGCAGGAACAGGATGAAGATCACGCCGCCGGCCGCACCCAGCGGCTTTGTCGCGGAACAGGCGCACAATGAAGCGAATGACGCCATGACGCTCGGCGCCGGGCGGGTGGCCGGGATGTCGATCGCCAGCGTCATCAGCGGTATCTCACCTTGGGATCGAGCACGCCGTAGCTCAGATCGACGGCGAGATTGATCAGCATCACGCAGGCGCCGATCACCAGGCTGACGCCGGTGATGATCGGATAGTCGCGCTGGCTGATGGCATCGAGCAGCAACAGCCCCATGCCGGGAATGACGAAGATCTGCTCGACGATGACCGCGCCGCCGATCAGGATCGGCGCCTGCAGGCCGATCAGCGTCACCACCGGGATCAGCGCGTTGCGCAGCGCATGGCGAACGACGACCAGTTGTTCCGACAGGCCCTTGGCCCAGGCGGTGCGGATATAGTCCTGGCGCAGCACTTCCAGCATCATGGTGCGGGTCAGGCGCATGGTGATGGCCGAGAGCGCGGTGCCGAGGATCAGCGCCGGCAGGATCATCTGCTTGAGGTTTTGTACCGGGTCCATGCGTGAAGGCGACGAAATTCACCTGCGGCGACCAGCCCCACCAGATCGACGGGAAACACCATCACCATGGTGCCCATCCAGAAGCTCGGCACCGCCAGCATCAGGATCGAGAACGAGCGGGTGAGATAGTCGCCGGCGGTGTCCTGCCGGATCGCCGAATAGATCCCGATCGGGATCGCCGTGCAGCAGCGCCACGATCATCGCCAGCAAGCCGAGCTCGAAGGTCACCGGCATGCCGCGCGCCCAACAGCTCGCGCACCGGCGTGTTCTGCCAGAGCGAGCGGCCGAAATCGCCGTGCAGGAGAATGCCGCTGATCCAGGTGAAATATTGCTGCCACATCGGCCGGTCGAGACCGAGCGTCGCCGATCAGCTGGTCACGCGAAAGCTTGTCGGCGCCGACGTCGTTCTGCGCGAGCATCATGTCGATGATGCTGCCGGGCACGAGACGGACGATGACGAAGACGATCAGGCTGGCAAAGAACAGCGCCGGGACCAGCGCCAACAATCGCCGTGCCAGATATGCCTGCATGGTTTACGCGCCCCGTCGTCTTCTCCCTGCAACAAGAGTGGACCGCATCCGAAACGCCCGCAAGCATTATCGCGCGCGTGCGATGCGACCTTTTCGCGGAAGCAGCTTACGCGTGAACACGCACAACATTCCGCAGCGCGGAACGGCGCGACGTTCAGGTTCCACGATTGAAGCAGGAAGTCCCGGAGACGAAACAGCTCAGCGATTGCTGACCTGGCGTACCGGCGGCGCACCGGCGGTGCCGGCGGCATCGGAGACGCGCGCGGGGTTGCCGCGATTGCTCATCTGGGCGTCGAGACGGTCGCGTTCCTTCTCGAAGCCCGCCATGACCTGGCCCTCGAGCGAGCGGCCGCGCGGCAGCTTGACGCGCATCGGATCGACGAAGCGGCCGTTGACCAGAATTTCGTAGTGGACGTGGGCGCCGGTCGACATGCCGGTCGATCCGACGAAGCCGATCACCTGGCCCTGGCGCACGCGCTTGCCGGGCTCCATGCCCTTGGCGAAGGCCGACATGTGGCCGTAGGCGGTCTCGTAGCCGTTGTTGTGTTTCAGGCGGACATATTTGCCGTAGCCGCCTTCCCAGCCGACCTTCTCGACGACGCCGTTGCCGGACGCGAAAATCGGCGTGCCGTAGGGCGTGGCCCAGTCGACGCCGGTGTGCATCTTGACGTAGCCGAGGATCGGATGGCGGCGTCCGCCGAAGCCCGAGCGCATGATCGCGTTGTTGACGGGTTTGCGCACCAGGAACTTCTTCGCGCTCTTGCCGGTCTCGTCGTAGTAGTCGACGACCGCGTCGTCGGGGGTCTGGAAGCGGTAGTATTTCTTGGTCTCGCCGCCGACGGTCAGCGAGGCGAACAGCACTTCGGTCTTTTCGGTGATGGTCGCGCCTTCGTCTTCGCCGGCGAAGAACACGTCGAAGGAATCGCCGGGCTGCACCTTGCGCTGGAAGTCGACGTCGTAGGAATAGATCTTGACCATGTCCTCGATGACGCTGGCCGGCACCTTGTTGCGCAGCGCGGTCTCGTAAATGCTCTGGTAGAGCCGGACGCCGCTGCCGTCATCATCATCGTCGTCGTCCTTGTCGGCGGTGGCCTCGGCGACGGTATTCATGCTCTGGACGTCGACGGCGACATATTTGCCGACATCGGAGAGTGCGGCGACGGCCTCGATGGTGGTTTCGTTGGCGACGATCACGCGGTAGGGCTGCAGCCGCACGCCGGGACCGGGGCCCGCCGGGGCCATCAGGATGCGGAGTTTCTGGCCTTCCTTGAGGCCGCCGTCGCGGCCGCGGGCGCCGAGCATGGCCGCGATCGCCTTGGCCTCATCCGGCGTCGCGCCCTGGTCGCGCAGGATCGAGGTGGCGGTATCGCCCTTCTTGACGACGTGAACGCGCTCGTTGGAAGGATTGCCGCCGGTGGCCTGTTCTTTGGTCTTCGGCAGCAGCGTGACGTTTTCCGGCACCACGCGGGTTTCAAAGCCGGCATAGGGGTCGGAGACGGTGCCCTCGGTGGCATAGGCCAGCTTCATGTCGGACTGGGTGCCGCCGGCGTCCGCGGTGGCGTTGGCCAGCGTCGTATAGCGGACGCCGCCGGTGTTGCCGCGCCAGTTGGCGGCGTCGCGCACCCGCATCAGGACTTCGTCGAGCGCGACCACGGCGGCGAGTTTCGCCTTCGGCAGCACCGGCGCGAGATCCTTGGTGACGAAGGAGACCTCGGCGTCGGGTTCGACGGCATCGGGATTGTTCGGATCGTCGGCGGCGGCAGGCGCGGCGGCGCCGACATCGGTCAGCATGCGCTGGGCGTTGAAGGGCGGGATCTTTGCGGAAAGGTCGCTCGTCGTCATCGACAGATTGCCGGAGATGCGGATGAACGGCCGCACCCGCATCACGTCGCGGTTGCCGACGCGGGTGACCGTCGAGACCCGCACCACGTTGCGCGCGGCGGTCGATTCGCCGGGCGGCGGCAGGCGGTCGCTCTTGTGCAGGCTGGCCGTGCGATCATTGGCGCCGAACGCGCCGCGCAACGCGCCTTCGACGCGCTCCGGCACCTTGGCAAAGGTCATTTCGCCGTCGAGCGACGCGAAAACGGCGCCGCCGATGAGAGCTGCGCCGCACAGACCGGTCAGGATGGTGCCGCTAAACCATTGTACGGAGACGCGGCGGCGGTCGATCACCGCGGCCTCGGAGCCATCGACGGAAAGCGGCGGCTCGTGACCGAGATCAATGATCCCGGTCTCGCGTCCGTAGCCGCTCCCGCGTGACGCCTTCTGGCTCAACCCTGTGTCCCCCCAAATTCCATCAACATTCGACAAGACCTTCGCTCGATCCAGACCCCGGTTCCCATCCTCCTTGTTCAAGGAGGATCCCGGTGCATCGCGCGCCGCACGAATCGATATTCGGGAATCAGAGGCCAGAAGATCGGCCGGAATCTCGAACGTCAATGATGTGCAGATCTCTCGATGTTTCTCGGCCGCGTGGGGAAAGGCGACGGGTTCATTGAGATCGCCGGTCCCCGGTAGATGAACACCGGCAGCCCCCTCTGGCATCCGGCTATTCAATGCTTAGCTTATAGTCAGAACGTCGCAGGATTGTGGCTCAAGTACGGCGCAAAGCCCCCAAATATCTGGACTTCTTTGCGTCGCAAAATTCTTCCCCATCGTGCGACAATTTGTTGACGAAGAGCGTTGACAGGTCCGATCGGGTGGGCTTATAACCCGACCACTGAGCGCGGCGCTGTCTTGGCCCCGAGGCCAAGGCATGTTTTCGTGCCCGTGAAGCTCCTCATTATGATGAGTGAATCAACAGCCGATACAAGTCGGTTGTTATTTGCCGTCCGATGAAGGTGCCTTCCGGACCTCCCAGCAGATGGGAGATGGGATCCCAGGGGTCCCGGGCTGTTTGACAAGTGAAGATGAAGAAAGAGAAACGTGGACGGCGGAGTCCTTGCGAGGTCTCGATTACTTGAATACGCAAGTATTGAAGTGTTGAGGCTGGACGAAAGACTTCGGCGGTACACGTTTACATAGGTTACACCATCGTCGTCAGCGATGTGAATCGTAGGCAGCTTGTTGCTTCGGCTGATAAATAATGGTGGGACCTCGTCAAACGTTGTGATCAGCCGGTTTAAAGTTTCAAGTCCAACTTGAGAGTTTGATCCTGGCTCAGAGCGAACGCTGGCGGCAGGCTTAACACATGCAAGTCGAGCGGGCGTAGCAATACGTCAGCGGCAGACGGGTGAGTAACGCGTGGGAACATACCTTTTGGTTCGGAACAACACAGGGAAACTTGTGCTAATACCGGATAAGCCCTTACGGGGAAAGATTTATCGCCGAAAGATTGGCCCGCGTCTGATTAGCTAGTTGGTGAGGTAACGGCTCACCAAGGCGACGATCAGTAGCTGGTCTGAGAGGATGATCAGCCACATTGGGACTGAGACACGGCCCAAACTCCTACGGGAGGCAGCAGTGGGGAATATTGGACAATGGGCGCAAGCCTGATCCAGCCATGCCGCGTGAGTGATGAAGGCCCTAGGGTTGTAAAGCTCTTTTGTGCGGGAAGATAATGACGGTACCGCAAGAATAAGCCCCGGCTAACTTCGTGCCAGCAGCCGCGGTAATACGAAGGGGGCTAGCGTTGCTCGGAATCACTGGGCGTAAAGGGTGCGTAGGCGGGTCTTTAAGTCAGGGGTGAAATCCTGGAGCTCAACTCCAGAACTGCCTTTGATACTGAAGATCTTGAGTTCGGGAGAGGTGAGTGGAACTGCGAGTGTAGAGGTGAAATTCGTAGATATTCGCAAGAACACCAGTGGCGAAGGCGGCTCACTGGCCCGATACTGACGCTGAGGCACGAAAGCGTGGGGAGCAAACAGGATTAGATACCCTGGTAGTCCACGCCGTAAACGATGAATGCCAGCCGTTAGTGGGTTTACTCACTAGTGGCGCAGCTAACGCTTTAAGCATTCCGCCTGGGGAGTACGGTCGCAAGATTAAAACTCAAAGGAATTGACGGGGGCCCGCACAAGCGGTGGAGCATGTGGTTTAATTCGACGCAACGCGCAGAACCTTACCAGCCCTTGACATCCCGGTCGCGGGCTCCAGAGATGGAGCTCTTCAGTTCGGCTGGACCGGAGACAGGTGCTGCATGGCTGTCGTCAGCTCGTGTCGTGAGATGTTGGGTTAAGTCCCGCAACGAGCGCAACCCCCGTCCTTAGTTGCTACCATTTAGTTGAGCACTCTAAGGAGACTGCCGGTGATAAGCCGCGAGGAAGGTGGGGATGACGTCAAGTCCTCATGGCCCTTACGGGCTGGGCTACACACGTGCTACAATGGCGGTGACAATGGGATGCTAAGGGGCGACCCTTCGCAAATCTCAAAAAGCCGTCTCAGTTCGGATTGGGCTCTGCAACTCGAGCCCATGAAGTTGGAATCGCTAGTAATCGTGGATCAGCACGCCACGGTGAATACGTTCCCGGGCCTTGTACACACCGCCCGTCACACCATGGGAGTTGGTTTTACCTGAAGACGGTGCGCTAACCCGCAAGGGAGGCAGCCGGCCACGGTAGGGTCAGCGACTGGGGTGAAGTCGTAACAAGGTAGCCGTAGGGGAACCTGCGGCTGGATCACCTCCTTTCTAAGGATGGTTCTTCAGAAGCTTGCTTCTATCGAACCGTTTTAGAAACATCAGTGGCCAACGATCGTCAGGATTGTTGAGCTGCATTGGCGGGATTTCGCCGTCTACGTTTCTCTTTCTTCGCGGACGAACACGCGCCAGGGGCTTAGCGCTTGTGCGATGCATCTGGCGTCAAGCCGGTTGCGCGCCAGTGCAAGGCCTCTCGTGTTAGGGGCTTGTAGCTCAGTTGGTTAGAGCGCGCGCTTGATAAGCGTGAGGTCGGAAGTTCAAGTCTTCCCAGGCCCACCACCTTGATCGAGCGCATGCGTCTCAATAGCCGGCAACAGCATTCGTCTTCTGGTACGGGGCCATAGCTCAGCTGGGAGAGCGCGTGCTTTGCAAGCATGAGGTCGTCGGTTCGATCCCGTCTGGCTCCACCAGATGGAATCGAAGATCGATGCAGTGCCTGGACAAGGCGCCTCGAACAATCGTCCGCGAAACATCACTTCGCATGCAACGTCTTCACAGACTTTGCTTGCGGGATTTCTGACATCGTAAAGAGGAGATCGATCCGAGTTTTGGATCTGCAAAGCAATTTGCGGGTACCAATTCATAATCTCCAGATCATTTCGGCGCTCGCTCATCGAGCTCATCGCAAGATGAGTGAGATGAGTGAGTTGTAAATGATCTTTTTAGCGAAGCTTGACCGCCTCGCTATCGGTTCGATCTTACGAAGCAAGCTGGTCTTTCTAATCATTGTCCGGCCGCTGCAATAGCATTCATCGAGGGTGCGCGTTTCGGGGTTTCGACCTCACGACAATTGTGCGGACTACATTCTGCCGAGTGTGTGGACATTGATAATGAGAGCAATCAAGTGCCTTAAGGGTGTTCGGTGGATGCCTTGGCGCTGAGAGGCGATGAAGGACGTGCTACGCTGCGATAAGCCGTGGGGAGCTGCGAAGAAGCTTTGATCCACGGATTTCCGAATGGGGAAACCCACCTTCGATAGCTGGAACTCCAAGATCTCGTATCTTGGGGTCAGTACAGCAATGTGTGAGACCAAGCCGTAAGGTTTTGGATTTCCAGTTATCAAGTGAAGGTATGAAATCTCTGAATACATAGGAGGTTTTAAGCGAACCCGGGGAACTGAAACATCTAAGTACCCGGAGGAAAGGACATCAAACGAGACTCCGTTAGTAGTGGCGAGCGAACGCGGACCAGGCCAGTGATACATCAAAGACAACCGGAACCAGTCAGGAAAGCTGGGCCTCAGAGGGTGATAGCCCCGTACGGGTAATGCGATGATGTATCCTTGAGTAAGGCGGAACACGTGAAATTCTGTCTGAACACGGGGGGACCACCCTCCAAGCCTAAGTACTCCTCAGCGACCGATAGTGAACCAGTACCGTGAGGGAAAGGTGAAAAGCACCCCGACGAGGGGAGTGAAATAGACCTGAAACCGGACACCTACAAACAGACGGAGCCCAAGATACGTTCTGGGTGACGTCGTACCTTTTGTATTATGGGCCAGCGACTTAATTTAACGAGCAAGCTTAAGCCGATAGGCGTATGCGCAGCGAAAGCGAGTCTGAATAGGGCGTCAAGTTCGTTGTATTAGACCCGAAACCTAGTGATCTAGCCATGAGCAGGTTGAAGGTGAGGTAACACTCACTGGAGGACCGAACGGGTGTCT
>CAWDJI010000011.1:1480000-1575861 GCA_963802535.1 uncultured Alphaproteobacteria bacterium
CCGATTTTGTTTCCGCCATGATTTGCCGCCAGATTCGCTGGCGCCATTCGTTTGAACCGTCCCCGGGTCGCTTTTGACCCATTCAAGAACCAGCAGCCCAACCACCCCTGAGGAGACTTCCATGCGTGAGATCGTCCGCCCCCTCGCCCGTGCCCTGAGCATTGCCTGCCTCGCGCTTGCGATGGCCTGCCTCGCGCTTGCGATGGTCGCCCTCTCCAGCGGCGATGTGCTGGCGCAGGCCAAGCAGGCGCCGCCGAAGCAGACGGCGCCCGCGCAGGCAGCTCCGCCGCCGCCCCAGCAGGAAGCGCCGCTCAAGCAGATCGCGCTGACCGAAGCCAGGTCCAGGGCGTGCTTGCGGCCGCCAAGGAGATGGATCCGATCACCGAGAAGATGCCGGAGAACGCCAAGCCGGATCCGAAGGTCACCGCGCAGCTCGACGGCATCGCCAAGAAGAACGGCTTTGCCAGCTACGACGACTACAACAACGTCGTCGACAACATCAGCCTGGTGCTCGGCGGCTTCGATCCCGCGACCAAGAAATATGTCGGCGCCGAAGCCGTCATCAAGGCGCAGATCGCCCAGGTCCAGGCCGACAAGAAGATGCCGGCCAAGGACAAGAAGGAAGCGCTCGCCGATCTCAACGACGCGCTGAAGTCGCCGCAGCCGGCGATCGAGAACAAGGGCAATATCGATCTGGTCGGCAAAATATTACGACAAGCTCGCCGACGCGCTCGGCGACGATCAGCAATAAACGTCGTTGAACGGATCAATAAAAAAGCCCCGGAGAATTTCTCCGGGGCTTTTCGTCGTTTTGACGCGTAACGGCTTCAGGTGCGGGTGCGCATCCGCATCATGAAGCTGTCGTAGCTCAGCTCGGCGACCTGCATCCACGCCAGCGATTCGTTGCGGAAGGCCGTCAGGCTCGCGTACATCTTGTCGAAGTGCGGATTGGTCTTGGAGAGATCCGCGTAGATCTCGTTGGCGGCGTTGTAGCAGGCCTCCAGCACTTCCTGCGGGAACGGCTTCAGGATCGCGCCGGCCACCAGCAGCCGCTTCAGCGCCGGCGGGTTGACGTAGTCGTATTTGCCGGTGACCCAGGTGAAGGTGTCGTGCGAGGCGGTCTCGATCGCGGCCTGATAGTGCTTCGGCAGCGCGTTCCACTTCTCCGATGTTGATGATGTTGTGGCCCTGGCCGGTGCCTTCCCACCAGCCCGGATAGTAGTAGTACTTCGCGACCTTCACGAAGCCGAGCTTCTCGTCGTCATAGGGGCCGACCCACTCGGCGGCGTCGATGGTGCCCTTCTCCAGCGCCGGATAGATGTCGCCGCCCGCGATCTGCTGCGGCACGCCGCCGACCTTGGCGATGATGGTGCCGGCGAAACCGCCGACGCGGAATTTCAGGCCCTTGAAATCCTCCATCGACTTGATCTCCTTCCGGAACCAGCCGCCCATCTGGGCGCCGGTGCTGCCGGTCGGAAGCCGACGCACGTTGTATTCCTTCAGGAGATCGTTGAGCATTTCGTGCCGCCGCCGAACAGCAGCCAGGAGATATGCGCGCGCGTGTTGAGACCGAACGGCAGCGACGTGCCGAAGGTGAAGGCGGGATTCTTGCCCCAGTAGTAATACAGCGCCGTGTTGCCCATCTCGACGGTGCCGTTCGAGACGGCGTCGAGCACCTGCAGGCCCGGAACGATTTCGCCGGCGGCGAACGGCTGGATCTGGAATTTGTTGTCGGTGATCTCGGCGACGCGCTTGCCGAAATATTCGCAGCCGCCGTAGAGCGTATCGAGCGCCTTCGGCCAGCTCGCCGCAAGCCGCCACTTCATTTCCGGATTCGATTGCGCGATCGCGGGTGCAGCAACCGCGGTCGCGGCCAGACCGACACCGCCCACTTTCAAGAAATCACGACGTTTCATGCGCTTCCCCTTTTGTTTTCCCATTGCCGACCACGGGACAACGATCTTGATTGTCGTTTTTGTCCGACGTGGCCGACGTTCGATTGGTGATTGAGATCAAGCCTTTCAAACCCGTAGCGGCAGGATGACCAATCGGGGGTCGATAATCAAGGGTTCTGGATCGACCGCAGTTGCGAATGGGCTGCAACAAGCCTGTGCAAATCGGAACCGGCCACACTCGACCAAAGGCTAAGACGCAAGCTGACGCGGTCGGCCGTCATCTGCTAGGAAAGGCGGGTAATCGCCGCCGGAGCCGGAAATGGCACAGCAAGAAAGTCGTGGTCGCGGGCGCGACCGGGTTGGTGGGAAATGCCGCATTGCGGCACTTCGGCGCATCGGGCGGATGCGAAGTTCGTGGCGCTGTCGCGGCGCAAGCCGCGCGAGCTCCACGGCGCCCGCCACGTTCCGGTCGATCTGACCGACGCCGCGCAATGCGCGCGCGCCGCCGCCGAATTGCAGGGCGCCACCCATCTCGTCTATGCCGCGCTCTATGAAGCGCCCAATCTGGTCGACGGCTGGCGCGATCCGAACCAGATCCGCACCAACGACCTGATGCTGCGCAATCTGATGGCCGCGCTCGAGCCGGCCGCGCCGCAGCTTCAGGCACGTCGCGCTGCTGCAGGGCACCAAGGCCTATGGCGTCCACGTCCGGCCGCTCACGGTGCCGGCGCGCGAAGGCCGCTCGGAAATGTACGAGCAGCCGAATTTCTACTGGGCGCAGGAGAATTTTCTGCGCGAGCTGCAGCAGGGCAAGGCCTGGCACTGGAGCATTCTGCGCCCGGTCCTGATCGTCGGCGAGGCCATGGGCGGCGCGATGGATCTGATCCCGCCGCTCGGCGTCTATGCCGCGATGCTGCGCGAGCAGGGCCGGCCGCTGGATTATCCCGGCGGTGCGGCGCGGGTGTCGCAGGCGGTCGACGTCGATCTGCTGGCGCGCGCGATCGCCTGGGCCGGCGAGGCGGCCGCGGCGCGCAACGAAGCCTTCAACGTCACCAATGGCGACGTCTTCACCTGGGAGAATGTCTGGCCGGCGATTGCGGACGCGCTGGAGATGAAGCCGGGCAACGCCGTGCCGCTGTCGCTGGCGCAGGAATATCCGAAATGGATCGCGCCCTGGGACGCATCTGCGCCGCAAGCACGATCTGATTTCACCGGGCCTCGAGGCGTTCGTCGGCCTGTCGTTCCAGTATGCCGATT
The DNA here is from genome assembly GCA_963802535.1 of uncultured Alphaproteobacteria bacterium. GTDB lineage: Bacteria > Pseudomonadota > Alphaproteobacteria > Rhizobiales > Xanthobacteraceae > Bradyrhizobium. The sequence goes on from CAWDJI010000011.1 coordinate 1,483,153, forward strand.
ACAGCATGCGCTACGGCCAGACCCAATCGGGGCCGCCCTCGATCGTCTCGACCGTGAAGATCAACCAGGCCGGCTTTACCGAGATGATGGATACCGAAGCGATGTTCCGGAAATGGTTCGGGCAGGCGCGCGCAAGCCGGCTGCTGCCGTGAGCGCAAACAGATACCACGATGAAATTGGGAGACAGGGATGCTGGATCACGTCTCGCTGGGTGTCAGCGACATCGAGCGGTCAAGGAAGTTCTACGACCAGGCGCTTCGTCCGCTCGGCATCGAGCGGCTCTATGCCGAAGGTGAAACCGCCTCCGGCTATGGCGCCGGCAGGAAGGCATTCTTCTGGATCGGCCTGAGAGACGCTTCGCAAACCGGCAGCCACGTCGCCTTCGCGGCCGAAGACCGCGAAACCGTGGACCGATTTCACCAGGCGGCGCTAGCAGCCGGTGGACGCGACAACGGACCGCCGGGGCTGCGCCCGCATTATCACGAAGACTACTACGGCGCGTTCGTGCTCGATCCCGACGGCCACAACATCGAGGCGGTATGCCGCCGGAAGCAGACGTAGAGCCCGGGTTATGCGTTGCCTTCGCTTCGCGCGCCGAACCTCGCTTCCATCGCCTTGCGCGTCTTGATGGTGTCGTTGTCGGCGTCGACCTCGACGTCGCTCCAGCGCACCACCGCGCCGTGGGCGACGTTGTTCTTCAGCTTGACGCGATGGGCAAGCCCGATCGGCAGCGCGCCGGCCTTGAGGCTGGCGGCTGCCGGCATCAGTTTGCCCCACACGGTGTAGCCGCCTTCGCCGTCGAGCATTTCGCCGGCGCGCAGGTCGCGCTTTGCGACGGCGGCGACGTCGCCGCGAAAGCCGTGCGGCTGCCCGGTCGGCTCGTTGCGCAGCGCCGCCGACAGGATCGAGATGTTCAATTCCAGCCCGATCAGATGATAGGGCTTGTACATCGCGGCATAGCGCCCCGATGGCGTCGGTCTTCAGCCCGTATTGCCTGAAGCAGTCGGCGGCATAGTCGTTCGGCGCTTCCAGCACGACATAGACGCCCCAGCGCAGATCGCGAAACACCGGGCGGCCGTCGCGCTCCAGCGACGACACCACTTCCACCACGCCGGATTTCTCCAGCACGCCGCCGTGCTCGCGCGGCCGCATCACATGCGGCAGGTCGTCGACGCCGCAGGGCGGAAACAGCAGGCCGTCCGTGGGCACGTCGAGCCCGGTGGCGTTGGCGATCGCCGCCATTTCGATCGCGGATTTGGTGCCGTCGAGAAACGAGTTGAACATCTGCGGGTTCATGCCGGCCGATTGCGCTTCGCCCGCCGTCAGGCCGTAATGGCCCCAGACGCCTTCCGGCGTCACGTCGTGATAGGCCGGCAGATATTTGGTGCCCTTGCCGGCGGCGACGACGCGAAAACCGGTCGCGCGCGCCCAGTCGACCATTTCGGCCGTCAGCGCCGGCTGGTCGCCATAGGCCAGCGAATAGACCACGCCGGCCTTGCGCGCTTCCTCGGCGAGCAGGGGGCCTGCCAGCACGTCGGCCTCGACATTGACCATCACGACATGCTTGCCGGCCGCAATCGCCGCGCGGGCATGCCGGATGCCGACGGCGGGATTGCCGGTCGCTTCCACCACCACGTCCATCGCGCCGCCCGCGATCGCGCGCACGCCATCGTCGGTGAAGGCGGTGCGTGCGATCCGCGCCTCGTCCCAGCCGACGGTGCGGCACGCCTCGCGCGCGCGGTCGCGGTCGAGATCGATGATGAGCGGCACCTCGAGCCCCGGCGTGTGCGGCACCTGCGACAGGAACATCGAGCCGAACTTGCCGGCGCCGATCAGCGCGACGCGAACCGGTTTGCCGGCCGCGTGGCGGGCGTTGAGGAGGTGGGAGAGGTTCATGGGGGATCCGATTCAGTATCGTAGCCGTCATTCCGGGACGCGCGTGCAGCGTGCTATGACGCTGCAATCCGCAGAGCCGGAACCCATGACTCACGATCGTGGTCCCGGATTCCAGGCCCGCTCCACGCTGCGCGCGTCCCGGAATGACGAGCTGACATCTACTCCGCCGCCTGGCGATGCGCACGCGCCAGCCGCAGCAGCGCGTCGTCGTCCACGGTCTGGATCGGCGTGAAATCGCGATGGGCGATGTATTCCGGCCGCGTCGGCGTGCGGATGTAGTTCGAGACCGCGTTCAGCGTCAGGTAGACGATCTTGCGCGGATAGGGCGTGATGTTGCCGGCCGAGCCGTGCACCAGATTGCCGTGGAACATCAGCATGCCGCCGGCCTTGCCGGTCGGCGCGACGATGCCGCCTTCCTTCACCAGCCGCGTCACCGTCGCCTCGTCCAGCGTCCACAGCGGATAGGACGTGGTCTCGAGATCGTGCGAGGCCTTGAGGTCGCCGGCGTGCTGGCTCTTCGGCACCAGCATCAAGGGGCCGTTGATCGGCATCACCTCGTCGAGGAAGATCGCGATGTTCATCGCGCGCGGCTCCGGCATGCCGTCGTCGCGCTTCCAGGTGCCGTAATCCTGGTGCCATTGCCAGACGTCGCCGGTGAAGGCCGCCTTGGCGTTGATCTTGAACTGATGCATGTAGACCTTCTCGCCGAACATCTGCTCGATCGGGTCGATCATGCGCGGATGCGCGCCGAGCGCGCCGAACGCCTTCGTTGTAGAGATGGGCGGCAAAGGCGGTGCGCGGCGCGCCGCTCTTCTCGCGCCACACCTCGGGCCGGTTGGCGTCGTAGATGCCCACGGCCTCGCGCGCGAGATAGGCCACTTCCTCCGGGCTGAACAGCTCGGGCAGGAACAGCCAGCCTTCGCGGTTGAAATCGTCGATCTGCTGCTGGGTCAGTTTCATGATCGTTCCTCCTTTGTTTATTCTTGTCATTCCGGGGCGCGCGCTCGAACCCGGGCTCTGGCATTCGGACGCGCTTGCGCCCTCGGAATGACGGCGCTTCTACGCCGCCTTGTCGTCGCCTTCAGTCGTTCTTCGGTCATTCGTCCCGCGGTCTGCGCATGCGCCAATGCCGCGGCCTCCGCCGCCTTGGCATTGCCGGCCAGAATGTGCCCGGCGATCGCCTCGTGTTCGCTCCAGGCGCTGTCGCGGTAATCGAGCTCGGCCAGCACGGTCGCCATCGAGCGGCGCATATGCGGCCATTGCGGCGCGATCATTTCCTCGATCGCGGGATTGCCTGACAGCCGATAGATCGCGCTGTGAAAATCGACGTCGAGCGCGATCAGCCGCGCCAGCGGCGTGTTCTTGCCGATGGCGCGCCCGGCCTCCAGCGCGGCTTCCAGCGCCGCCCGCCCGGCCGCGTCGGTCTTGACCCGCGCGGCCGCGAGCCGCGCCGCCAGCGCGTCGATGGCGCCGCGGACCTCGTAGAGCTGGCGGATGCGCGCCGGATCGAGCTCGGTGACCTCGAAGCCGCGGCGGCCGCTCTCGGCCACCAGGCCCTGCCGGTGCAACAGATGCAGCGCATGGGAAACCGGCTGGCGCGACACGCCGAGCTTCTCGGCGAGTTCGTTCTGGCGGATGCGCTGCCCCGGCGGCAGCGTGCGGTCGATGATCGCCTCGAGGATCCGCGCATAGACCTGGTCGATCAGGTTGGGGAGCGGGTCTAACGGGATCATGCCGGCCGTCCAGTTGGAATACGGAATTCCGTATTCGCTATGGATATCGCCGGCAGGGTCCGGCGGTCAAGGGCCTCCGGGCGGCATTGCTGGTGCGGCGGAGAGGGAGGCCGGGCCGTGCTAAATTCACCGGCGGCAGCTAAAGATAAAGCCCGGCCGTCTCCGTCGGCTTTCTCATTGCTGCCGTCCTTCCGCCCGTCCGTCACGCCAGAGCCCCGATCCATGCTGCGACCGACCATCCGGAAACGAATCCTCGCCATCGCCGTCGGGCTGATCGTCCTGATGGCGATCACCTCGGTGCTGTCGACGGTGATGACGCGAAAGGTCGCCCATCAGCTCGACGAACTCAGCACCAAATACGTCGAGGCCTATGGCCATCTGGCGCGGATGAATGTCCGTTCGCTGGAGCAGGCGCTGGCCGTTCGCCGGATGGTGATCGCAAAAATGCAGTCGCCGCCGGACGATGCGGCTTTTGCGGACCATCAGAAGGTCTACGAGGCGAAAGGCCAGGAAATCGATCAGGAGGCGCAGGCCGCGCGAGCGCTGATCAATGCGATCATCGACGATACCTCCACCGACTCGGACAATGCCAGGCTCGGCCGGATCGACGACCGGATCGAGAACGTCATCAGCGACCTCCGCCGCCATTTGAGCGAGGAGAACAAGCGGCTGATGCCGCTGCTGACGGCCGGCAATTTCGCGGAAGTCAGGGCAAGCCTCACCCGGGCCGACACGCTGCGCGACGAGTTCAACCAGAAGGTCGAGGAAATCCGCACGGACATGATGGCGCAGGTCCGCAGCGACGCCGTGGTGACGATGCGCGACCAGCAAAAGGCCATCGTCATTTCCACGATCCTGACGGTGCTCGCGGCCATACTGGGGTTGATATTCGCGATCTTCGTCACCACCGGCATTACCCGTCCGGTCCGGCGGCTGCTGGACGGCACCCGCGCCGTCGAGGCCGGCCGTCTCGATGGGTCGATCGACGTCACCACCAGGGACGAAATCGGCCAGCTCACGTCCGCGTTCAACAACATGGTCGAGCAATTGCGCCACAAGGAGAAGATGCGCGAGACGTTCGGCCGCTATATCGACCCGCGCGTCGTCGAAGGGTTGATCGACCGGCAGTCGCAGACCGCCACCGACGGCGAGCGCCGCGTGATGACGGTGCTGTTCTGCGACATGAAGGGATTCACCAGCCTCAGCGAGGGCATGACGCCGCAGGGGCTGGTCAAGGTGATGAACCATTATCTGTCGACGATGTCGGGGCCGATCCGCAACCATCACGGCATCATCGACAAATATATCGGCGATGCGATCATGGCCTATTGGGGCCCTCCGTTCAACGAGGACGGCGAACAGGCGCAGCTGGCCTGCCTTGCCGCGATCGACATGGCGACGCGCGGGGCGGCGCTGCGGACGGAACTGCCCGAATTGCTCGGCGTGCGCACGGTGCCGAGCGATTGCGACGTCCGCATCGGGGTTGCGACCGGCGAGGTGCTGGTCGGCAGCATCGGCTCGGAATTCATGATGAGCTACACGGTGATGGGCGACGCGGTGAATCTGGCCTCGCGGCTGGAGGGCGCCAACAAGATCTATGGCAGCCATTGCCTGGTTTCGGCGCCGACGATCGCGGCGGCCGGCGATGCGATCGAGTTTCGCGAGATCGACCGGCTGGTCGTCGTCGGCCAGAACCATGCCGAGACGGTGTTCGAGATCATGGGCCGCAAGGACGAACTGACGCCGCGAGCAAGCGTTGCTGCAGAGCCGGTATTCGGAAGGCTTGGCCGCCTATCGCGCCCGCAATGGGACGAGGCGCGTCACGCCTTCAGCGCGGCGCTCGAAGCGGTGCCCGGCGACGGGCCGTCGATGGCGATGGTCAAGCGCATCGGCGACCTGCAGGCAAATCCGCCGGCCGACGATTGGGACGGCGCATGGCATCTCGATCAGAAATGATCGGGTATCTGCAGCGCGCTCACGCCGCCAGAAATTCCATCACCGCGTCGGAAAACTCCTGCGGCGCCTGGTCGAAGATCCAGTGGCGGGCGCCCGGGATCACCGCGGTCCTGGCGCCCGGAATATGCTGCGCCAGCACGCGCCAGTTCGTCGCCAGCGATCCCTTGGTATCGCCGCCGCCGATCAGCAAGGTCGGCGTCCGGATCGATTCCGCCTCGCTCCGCGCAAACGGCTTGCGGTTCTCGCCGACCTGGCCGATCAGCGTAAAGGCGTTGTCGCGCAGTTGCTGCTTTGGCGCGGCCGGCAGCCGCTTCCAGGCGCCGTCGCCGTCGATCATGTCGAAGAACAGTTCAAGCGCGCCGTCGATGTCGCCGCTTCTGACTTTCTCCGCCGCCGTCGGAATCCGCGCCGCGACCGGGGAGGGACCGGACGCCGCACCGCCGGGACTGAGCGTGGCGTCGAGATCGCCGCCCGGCTCGGCCAGCACCAGTCTCCGCAGCAAATCCGGCCGCTGCTGCGGCCACGCGAAACCCGATATGGCCGCCGCGGGAATGGCCCATCAGGTCGACCGGCCCGGCATTCAGTCTCTCGATGAAGCCGATCACGTCGGCGACGTGCTGCGCCATCAGATAGTCGCCGCCGGCGCCGTCCCAGTGTTCGGGAAAAAAGCGGCGCAGGCTGACCGAGATCACGCGATGCTTTTTCGACAGCGGTCCGAGCACCGGATACCAGGTGCGGAAATCGCCGAGCGTGCCGTGGACGCAGACCAGCGGCGGGCCGTTGTCGGAGCTCCGGCCGACCTCGAGATAGGCCATGTCGTATCCGTTGACGCGGAAGCGTTTGCATCTGCTCAAGCCCTCCGCCAGGAACGCCAGCACGATCTCGCAATATTTCTGCGGCGCCTGTTCGAACATCGGATGCGTGGTGCCCGGGATCATCTCGGTGCGCGAACCCGCAACGTTGCGCTGCCAGCGCGTGCAGCACCTGCGGCAGCGTGCCCTTGGTGTTGGCGCCACCGATGAACAGCGTCGGCGTCTTGATCGCCTCGGCATCCGCTTTCGAGAACGGCGGGCGCGCGTCGCGGGTCTGGCCGATCAGCGTGGTGGCGTTGTCGCGCAGCAGTTGCTTCGGCGCGGCCGGCAGGCGCTTCCAGGCGCCGGGACCTTCCAGCGCATCCATGAAGATCTCGAGCCCGCCATCGATATCGCCCTTGGCGATGACCGCGGCGGAGGCGGCAATCCGGGCCGCGAGCGGCGAGGGGCCGGGCTTGTAGCCGGATCGAGCGTGGCATCGAGTTCGCCGCCGGGCTCGGCCAGGATCAGCTTGCGCAGCAAATCCGGCCGCCGCTGCGCGACCCGAAACGAGATATGCCCGCCGCGGGAATGGCCCATCAGGTCGACCGGCCCGGCGTCGAGCTTCTCGATGAAGCCGATCACGTCGTCGACATGCTGCGCGATCGAATAGGTGTCGCCGACGCCGTCCCAATGCTCGGGGAAGAAATGCCGCAGCGACGGCGCGATCACGCGGTGCTGTCGCGACAGCGGACCCAGCACCGACGACCAGATCCGGAAATCGCACAGCGAGCCGTGCACGCACACCAGCGGCGGGCCTACGGCTCTGGCCGACGTCGAGATAGGCCATGTCGTATCCGTTGACGGGAAGGGTTTGCATGGGGGCTCGTGAAGGCGGTGGGACGGGCAGGGGCCATTGAATGGCGCCGCGATATCCCTAGATCACCGGAACTTGTTTATGCCGTCAAGTTCCCCCAGAATTCGGGTGGATAGCAACAATCTCCAAGCCTAGATTTGGGGCCAGCATCAAGCTCGGAATATCGGAGCGAGAGGATCTGGAGCGAGACCATGACCGAACAGCAATTTGCGATATTCGACACCGCGATCGGCCGCTGCGGCATCGTGTGGGGCGCGCGCGGCATTGTTTCGGTGCAACTGCCGATGGGCGACGAGAAGAAGACCCGCACCCGCCTGCACCAGCGCCATGGCGACATCGCCGAGGCGCCGCCGCCGGCGAAGGTGCAGGCCGCGATCGAGGGGATCGTCGAACTGTTGGCCGGCAAGCCGAACGACCTCGCCGACGTCGTGCTCGACCTCGAGGGCGTGCCCGAGTTCAACCGCGGCGTCTACGACATCGCGCGCACCATTCCGCCGGGCAAGACCATGACCTATGGCGATATCGCCAAAAAACTCGGCGGCGTCGAACTGTCGCGCGACGTCGGCCAGGCGCTCGGGCGCAACCCCTGTCCGATCGTGGTGCCCTGCCACCGCGTGCTGGCGGCGGGCAACAAGCCGGGCGGTTTCTCCGCCAATGGCGGCGTGGTGACGAAGCTGAAGATGCTGGCGATCGAAGGCGCGGTCGTGAACCACACGCCGAACCTGTTCGATTAGAGCGTTTCGAGCGAAGGGGTACCGGTTCGCGTGAAGAAACGCGTCACAGAATCTGGCCGTCACGCCCCTGAAGTTCGGCGGCCGTTTCTCGTTGAACGCCAGCACGCCCTCGCGGCGGTCCTCGGTCGGCACCATCCGGTTATAGGCCTCGATCTCGAGCGCGAGGCCGTCGCGCAGCGAGGATTGCAGGCCGCGGTGGATCGACGAGCTTGGCCTGGCGGACCGAGATCGGCGCGTTGCGGGCGATCCGCGATGCGGTCGCCAGCGCCGCCGGCAACAACTCGGCCTGCGGAAATACCTCGTTCACCAGGCCCCAGTCGCGGGCTTGCGCTGCCGTAAACGGCTTGCCGGTCAGGATCAGTTCCTTGGCGCGGCGCTCGCCGACGGCGCGCGGCAGGGTTTGCGTGCCGCCGCCGCCCGGCATGATGCCGAGCGTCACCTCGGTCAGCGCAAAGCGCGCGCTGTCGGCGGCGTAGAGGAAATCGCAAGCGCCGCGATCTCGCAGCCGCCGCCATAGGCCGCGCCATTGACGGCGCCGATGATCGGCACCGGACAGTCGATCAGCGCCCGCACCATCCGCTCGAAGATGACGTGCTGGCGCGTCCATTGCTCGTCGGTCATGCCGCGGCGCTCTTTCAGGTCGCCGCCGGCGCAAAACGCCTTGTCGCCCGATCCGGTCAGGACGATGCAGCGCAGATCGGCCGGGTCGAGCGCCACATCCTCGAAAGCAGCGCACGAGATCGCGGCCCATCTGGGTGTTGAGCGCGTTGGAAGCATCCGGCCGGTTCAGCCGGACGATGGTGACGTGCTCGTCGACCTGTTCCAGCGCCAGGGTTTCGAAGCCGGGCATTGCCGTGCCGACTCATATCGCCTCGCAGGAAAATCCGTTGCCGGCGCGGCGGATCTTGCCGGTCGACGGCGAGGGGAAATGCGCGGTGCAGCACAGCGTGTCGGTGTCGCAATAGCGCTCCAGGAAATTGCGCCGCGTGGTCGCCGGCCTGCGCCTGATCGACGTCGAATTTCACGGACATTTCCGGATAGCGCGTCTGCAGCGGCGAATGCATCAGATCGCCGGAGAACACCGCGTCGTCCTTGCCGCGGCCGAAGGTGAAGGCGACATGGCCGGGCGTATGGCCCGGCGTCGGCAGGATGCGCGTGTGATCGCCGATCTGATATTCGTCGCGCGCGATCTCGGCCTGTTTGGCCTCGACGATCGGCAGCACGCTGTCGCCGAACGGCGGCACCGGCGTCTTGGCGTGCATTTCGGTCCAGTAGTCGAACTCGGTCTTGCCGAACACGTAGCGCGCCTTCGGGAAGGTCGGCACCCAGCGGCCGTTTTCCAGCCGCGTGTTCCAGCCGACATGATCGACATGCAGATGCGTGCACATGACATAGTCGATGTCGCCGACCGAGAAGCCCGCCGCGGCAAGCGCGCGCACGTAGGTGTCGTCGGTCTTCATGTTCCATTTCGGACGCAGCGGCCGCGGCTTGTCGTTGCCGATGCAGCTGTCGATCAGGATGGTGTGGTGCGGCGTCTTCACGATGTAGGACTGGAAACACAGGATCAGCACGTCGTTGGCGTCGAGCGCGCCGGCCTTTTGCATCCAGCCCCGGTTCTCCGCCAGCACCTCCGGCGTCAGGCCCGGCAGCATCTCCAGCGCCGGCAGGAAGGTGGTTTCCTGCTCGATGATGCGGTGGATGGTGAGGTCGCCGACGGTGAATTTGAGGCTCATGGTTTATTCCCTGTTTTATGTCGTCGCGAACGGATGGAAGGATGAAGTTCGCCATCATGTCGAGCGCGCCGTCGCCCTGGCGCGGCTGAAAATAGAGGCCCGGATGTCGTCATCACCACGAGGTCGCGGTCGGGCACGATGAAAAGGCGCTGGCCGCCCGAGCCCTGCGCGGCAATCCACTTCACTTCCTGCTCGCGCGCGATCGAGCGCCCCAGCCACCATTGCTGGCCGTAGAAGAACAGCCCGCTGAAATAGCCGATCGCCTGAAAGCGCGGCCGGACCGATTGCTCGATCCATTCCGGCGAGACGATCTGCTTCCCATCCCACGCGCCGCGATTGAGCACGAGTCTGGCCGATCTTGGCGGCATCGCGCGGCCGGATGCGCAGGCCGATGGCGGAAGCGATCTTGCCGTTGCTTCGGATAATTCCTCCATTCCAAATCGGTAATGCCGAGCGGCTGGAACAGCGCCTCGCGCGCGAACGCTTCCAGCGGCTTGCCGGAAACGCGTTCGAGGATGTTGCCGAGCAGGTCGGTGCCGCCGCCATTATAGGTCCACACGGTGTCCGGCGGCGTTGCGATCGGCTTCGACAGGATGTAGCGGATCGGATCGGCTTCGCTGCCGAGATGCGGCTCGTCGTTCTTGGGATCGTTCCAGCCGCGGTTCTCGTCCCATTGCATCCCCGACGACATCGTCAGCAGATGGCGGAGCGTGACCTGGTCCCAGCCCGGCGATTTGACCGCGGCATATTCCGGAAAGAATTTGACGACCGGCTCGTCGGCGCTGGCGATCAGCTTGCGATCGATCGCGATCCCGACCAGCAGCGAGATCACGCTCTTCGACGCCGAGCGCATGTCGTGCCTGGTCGTCGCGTCATGGTCGAACCGTCCCGCCACGTCCCAGCGCTCGTCGGGACCGGCAAAATACTGCTCGAATACCAGTTTGCCGTGGCGGACGATGACCACGGCGTGAACGTTGGCGTCGGTTTCCTTCATCCGCGCCGCGATGGCGCAGAGCCGCGCGCTGTCGAGGCCGACGCTTTCGGGAGAAGCGATGGTCCAGCCATCGTCGAGCGCCGTCGGCGTTCCGCAAGCCGGGCTGGTCTGCGCCCAGCGCGGTCGCGGATGCGGCGAGCAGAAACACGGCAGCGAGGCCGAGGCGCCGCAATTGTCTGCTGCCCTCGCGCATGCTGCCGTCTCCGATTGGGTTACGCCGGCGGCGGGACCGAGATCTTCACCGACGGCCGCTCCAGCATCTTCTGATGGAAGGCGTCGAGCTTCGGATAGGCCTTGCGCCAGCCGCAATCGGCAAAGCGGAAATCGGCATAGCCGAGCACGCAGACGAGGCCGATCTGCGAGATGTCGAACGGCCGCGACAGCATCTCGGGCTGCTTCTCGAAATGCGCCATGCCCTTCCAGGCCCGGTTCCAGTGATCGTCGGACCATGCCTGCCATTGCAGGCCTGCCGGCCGCACCATTTTCTCGTAGCGGCACAGCAGCATCGAATCGAGCATGCCCTGCATCAGCGAGTGATCGCTCTTGACCTTCCAGCGCGTCGGGCCCGAGGCCGGGATCAGCTTGCCGCCGCCGGCGAGTTCGTCGAGATATTCGACGATGACGTAGGAATCGACGATGACGTCGCCATTGTCGAGGATCAGCGCCGGCAGCTTCTTCAGCGGGTAGATGTTCGAATATTCGTCGTTGGGCTGGCCCGGCACGACCGTGGTCGGCACGAATTCGATTTTGTCGATCAGCCCGGTCTCGATCGCGGCGATGCGAACCTTGCGGGCGAACGGCGAGGCGGGAGAGAAGGTGAGTTTCATGTTTTGAATTCCCTTGGGCATACTGGAATGTCTCGTCGTCATTGCAGGTGCGTGCATCCGCGAGCCATCCAACGTCGATGGCGGTTGCGTCGTGAGCACTGGATGCCTTCGGCGTACGCTCGCGCGATGACGCGCTCGCGTCGAGGATGACGGCGGTGCGACCTCACGCCGCGACGATTTCCTGGCGCTGCTCGCCGAGGCCTTCGATGCCGAGCGTGACGACGTCGCCGACATTGAGGAATTTCGGCGGCTTCATGCCGGCGCCGACGCCGGGCGGCGTGCCCGTGGTGACGATGTCGCCGGGCAGCAGCGTCAGGAATGTCGAGACGTAGGCAATGCACTTCGCCATGGTGAAGATCATGGTCGAGGTCGAGCCGGTCTGGCGGCGCTGGCCGTTGACGTCGAGCCACATCGACAGCTTCTGCACGTCGGCGATTTCGTCCTTGGTGACCAGCCACGGGCCGACCGGACCGAAGGTGTCGTGCGACTTGCCCTTGGTCCATTGACCGCCGCGCTCCTGCTGGAAGTAGCGCTCGGAGACGTCGTTGCAGACGCAATAGCCGGCGACGTGATTGAGCGCGTCGGCCTCGCTGACATATTTGGCGCGGGTGCCGATGATGGCGGCGATCTCGACTTCCCAGTCGAGTTTCTTGGAGTCGCGCGGCTTTTCGACCGCGTCGTTCGGGCCGCTCAGCGAGGTGTTGGCCTTCAGGAAGAAGATCGGCTCGGGCGGAATCGGGTTACCGGTTTCCTTGGCGTGGTCGACATAGTTGAGGCCGATGGCGACGAATTTCGAGATGCCGGTGACCGGCGCGCCGAAGCGCGGCTTGCCGTCGACGGCGGGAAGTTTTGAGGCGTCGAGGGCGGCGAGCTTGGCCAGCGAGGCCGGCGCATAGGCCTCGCCGTTGAGGTCCTTCACATGCGCGGAAAGGTCGCGCAACTGGCCGGATTTATCGATCAGGCCGGGCTTTTCCTGGCCAATCGCGCCGTAACGAACAAGCTTCATTTTACTCTCCCTCAGGGGTTTCTTGTACTTGACTTGGGATGCTTCATGGAACAGCGGGCGGGGAAATTCAACTGGACGCCGCATGCGGTCCCTGCATTGCAGGCGCAGCGCCGTGCCCATCCCGAGCAGGGCTGTGGTACGGCGCATGCGCCTGCCCACCTACGGTCAGCCCAACGCGATGAACTTGAAGCCATCCCCCTCGCGCTTGATATGGCCGGCATTGAAGTGCCCGCCGATCACCAGCGTCGGCGTGTCGGCAAAGCGCGAGAACAGCTCGCGCCGCGTCACCGCCGACTGCCTTGGGGTCGGAATCCGCGGTCGACGACCAGTCGAGATGGGCCATCTGGCAGGGATGATGGGCGACGTCGCCGGTGAGCAGGCCCTCTTGGCCGTCCGACTTGATGTGGATGCTCATATGGCCGGGGCTGTGGCCGGGCGTCGGGATCAGGGTGATCTCGTCCGTTAGCCTGTGGTCGCTGGCGACCAGGTCGGCCTTGCCGGCGTCCGCGATCGGCTTCACGGAATCGTCGAACACGGCGATCTTGTCGGGCTCGTCGCTGTGGTCGCGCCAGTGCTCGTATTCGGTCCTGCCGAACACGTAGCGGGCATTGGCGAAGGTCGGCACCCATTTGCCGCCGACGAGTTTGGTGTTCCAGCCGACATGGTCGACATGCAGATGCGTGCACAGCACGGTGTCGATGCTGTCGGGCGCAAAGCCCGCCGCGGTCAGTTTGTCGAGGAACGGGTCCTTGCGGTTGTTCCAGGTCGGCACGTTGCGGCCCTGCTTGTCGTTGCCGAGCCCGGTGTCGACGATGATCCGGCGCGACGGCGTCTCCACCAGCAGCGAGTGGATCGACATTTTGAGGCGGCCTTCCTCGTTGGCGAAATGCGGGATCAGCCAGGGCAGTTTCTGGATTTCCTCGTTGGTCGCGAGCGGCAGGATGAAGCGGGTGCTGCCGACCGTCTCCAGTTCGACGATTTTTGTGATTTTGACCTTGCCTACGTTCCAGTGCATCCGGCGTTCCCCGTTTGATTGGTGTTGCTCTACCGCGCGCAGTCGACGATGACGGTGCCGAGCTTGTCGCCCTTCTCCACGGCGAGATGCGCCTGCGCGGTGTCCGACAGCGGAAACTGCGCGGCGATGTTGTGGATGCGCTTGCCCGCCGCGAGCCATTTCGTGATGTCGGCCTGCGCTGCCGCCAGCAGCGGCGGCGGCAGCGCGAACAGCACCAGCGCGCGCAACGCGATGCATTTTTCCATCAGCTCGCGCATCGGCACGACCGGCGTGCGGTTGCCGTTGGTGGCGTAGACCGCAATGGTCGAATTCATCGCCATCAGCTTTCAGCGTGGTGGCGATGTTGCCGCCGAAATCGACATCGACCACGCGGTCGACGCCGCGCTGCTCCGGTAAAGGCCATCACTTTCGCGACGACGTCCTCGGTCCGGTAGTTGACGACGAGGTCGGCGCCGGCGAGCCGCGCCTGTTCGGCCTTTGCGTCCGAACTGACGGTCGCGATCACCCGCGCGCCGCCCCATTTGGCGAATTGCACCGCATAGTGGCCGACCGCGCCGGCGCCGCCGGTGACCAGCACGGTCTGTCCGGTGATCGGTCCGTCGCCATAACAGGCAGCACCACGCCGTCATGCCGGGAATGCCGAGCGTGGCGCCGGCGGCGAAGGAGAGATTGTCCGGCAGCGGCGTCACCAGATGCTCGGCGAGCGCGATGTATTCCGCCGCGGTGCCGAAGGCGCGGCCGTTGCGCTGGCCGTTGAACAGCCAGACGCGCTGGCCGACGCGCAAACCGCGTCACGCCGTCGCCGACCTGATCGACGATCCCGGCGCCGTCGCTGTTCGGGATCACGCGCGGATATTCCATCGCGCGATAGCTGCCGCCGCGGCGGCCGACATCGGCGGGATTGACGCCGGACGCCTCCAGCCGCACCCGGACTTCGCCCGGGCCGGCCACTGGCGTCGGCATCTCGCCAAAGGTCAGCACCTCGGGCGCAGCGCCCGTTCGCTCGTACCAGACCGCCTTCATCTACAGCGTGCCCGGAAATGCGCCGCCGTCGAGCAGGATGTTCTGGCCGGTGATGAAGCCGGCCTTGGCGCTGCACAGGAACGCGCAGGCCTCGCCGAATTCTTCCGGGGTGCCGAAGCGCCCGGCGGGATTGAGCTTGGCGCGCTCCGCCATCACCTGCTTCCACGGAAAGACCGCGCTTCTCGGCTTCCGCCTTGCCGGTGCCGCGCAGGCGGTCGGTATCGAAGGGTCCCGGCAGCAGGCCGTTGATGGTGACGTTGTTGATCACGGTCTTGCGCGAGATGCCGGCGACGAAGCCGGTGAGGCCGGCGCGCGCGCCGTTGGAGAGGCCCAGAATCTCGATCGGCGACTTCACCGCGGCCGAGGTGATGTTGACGATGCGGCCGAATTTGCGCGCCATCATGCCGTCCACCGTCGCCTTGATCAGCTCGATCGGGGTCAGCATGTTGGCGTCGATCGCCTTGATCCAGTCGTCGCGGGTCCAGTTGCGGAAATCGCCGGGCGGCGGGCCGCCGGCATTGTTGATCAGGATGTCCGGATCGGGACAGGCCTTCAGCACGGCCTCGCGCCCCGCCGGCGTGGTGATGTCGCCGACGATTTCGGTGACGGTGACGCCGGGATGGGCTTTGCGGATTTCGTCGGCGGTCTTCTTCAGCGCCTCGGCGCCGCGCGCCGTCAGCGTGACGTGGACGCCTTCATTGGCGAGCTGCATGGCGCAGGCGCGCCCCAAACCCTTGCTGGATGCGCACACGATGGCGCGACGGCCTTTGATCCCAAGATCCACTGTTTCACTCCCGTTATGTCAGGTGATTTTTTGAAGTCGGACGGCGTCACTGTAGCCAATCGCAACGGCCATGATAAGTGGCTGTTCGCTGCGCGAAATGCATATCAGCTGCGTACGGCTGATCGCCGGCGTCCAGCTAAATCCGCTGCGCCTGCTTCAATCGAGTCGACGGTGGCGGCGACATCCGGCGGCAGCGAGCCGAAGCCTTTTTGCCCGGCCGTCGAGAGCAGCGGCCGCAATTGCGAGCCGGTCAGGAAGGCCGGCTGGCGGTCGCCCGGAACGAGCTGGTCGAAAACCAGCACCAGCGTGATCGCGACCAGGCCGACGCGCACCGCGCCGAGCGCCGCACCGCCGAGCCGGTCGCCGATGCCGGCTTCCGACCCGATGGTGTCGTCGAGCGCCATGCGCGCCACCTTTCCGAGCACCATGCCGGCGATCAGGAAGGTTCCGAAGAACAGCAGCGAATTCTGCACCAGCGGCGAGCCGAGCTTGCCGCCGATCTGCGGCGCGAGCAACGACGTCGCCGCCACCGCGATCGGCATCGCGAACAGATAGGCAAGGATCGTGATCGCGCTGCGCAACAGGCCGGTGTTGAAGCCGATGACCACGGCAATGACCAGAGCGAGATAGACGACGAGCATCGAAACTGTTCATGGACTGAATTTCTCTGCCGGTTCCCCGCGCCGCGGTGTGGTCAATGAAACGGGTTTGCGATCGCTAAAATCGTAGGCATCAGGGAACTCGCTGCATCCGGCGACGTCGCCATGTCTGACCTATTCGATGTCGGTAAAGAAATCATTCTCGGCACCGACGAGCCTGAACGCTCAGGTCAATTCCCTCGGTCCGGCGGGTGTTTCGATCTGCGCGCGATAACGAAGCCTGGGACCTCGAACGATTGCAGGCGGGCGGTCCACGACCATTGCGCCGTACAGCGCCTCCACGGCGGCAGGGTCCGGATGTTCGAGCGTGAAGGATCGCAGCCGTGCCCCCAGATCGGCCATCGTGGCCATCGAGCGAGGCTTGCCACGCCTGTCGATAATAGAGGGAGCCGCCCCGTCGAGCGGAAGTGAGCCGTCGTGCGGAATGGCGAAATCGAAAGATGGATTGACCGCCGGAAGCGGGACCTTCTCGCCGAAGATACCGCCATGGCCTGCAATGATGATCTCGATGGCGTCGGTTCTCGCGACCCAACCTCGCAAGCGCCGGCCTTCTTCCCAATCGGACCTGACTTTATTTTGATCGTCGAGACCGAACCAGCGTGGGCGGCCCGGCCCGTCGGCCTCCGGGTCGAGGGCCACGATTTCCAGATAGACCGTGTCTCCGAGCTGGAGCAGGTGGTTGTAGGTGCCCATGTAGGCATGGCGCTGCCCAAACGGCACATCGAGATCAAGGCAGGTTCGAACGTGCGAAACCCCCTCGGCCAGGGACGGAGCGATCACGGTAATGTGGTCGAGCTTCAGCATTTCTCGGAGGTGCGTTGCAGCGGATGTGAACTATGGCCTCATGCGCCCCGGCGTGCAACGTCAGCTGCGTAGGGCGGGTTCTCTTTAACCCGCCGCCCCTGCGAGATGTCGGGTTAAAGAGAACCCGCCCTACGCACTAAACCAGAGCGCGGCCACTGACCCTTCCACGTCATTGCGAGCGTAGCGACGCAATCCATGTCGCCACAAGAAGAAAGAATGGATTGCTTCGCTTCGCTCGCAATGACGGGGGCTAACCCGCCCGCATCTCTGCCTTGATCATGTCGGCGGCCTTCTCGCCGATCATGATGGTCGGCGCGTTGGTGTTGCCGCCGATCAGGGTCGGCATGACGGAGGCATCGACCACGCGCAGGCCTTCGACGCCGTATACTTTCAGCTTCGGATCGACCACCGCCTGGGAATCGTTGACGCCCATTCTGCAGGTGCCGACCGGGTGATAGACGGTGTCGACGCGCGCGCGCAGCACGGCGCGGATGTCGTCGTCGGTGCGGACGCCTTCGGTGTACATCTCTTTCTTCTGCAGCGCGCGCAGCGCCGGCGTGTCCATCAGCCGTTTGGTGGTCTTGTAGCCGGCGACCATGGTTTCGAGATCGGCCGGATCGCCGAAGAAATTCGGATCGATCAGCGGTGCGGCAAACGGATCGGCGCTGGCGAGCGCGACGTGGCCGCGGCTCTTCGGCCGCAGCAGGCAGACGTGACAGGTGAAGCCGGTGCCGCTGTGGCGCTTGCGGCCGTGATCGTCGGCCATCGCCATGCCGAAATGGAGCTGGATATCGGGCACGTCGAGGTCGGGGCGAGTTTTGAGGAAGCCGCCGCATTCGGCGAAATTCGAGGTCATCGGGCCGCGGCGTTCGCGCCGGTACTGGCCGATCGCCCGCAACAGGCGCGGCAGCGCCTTCAGCGAGATGCCGTTGAAGTTCGGATTGTCGGACATGTAGCCGAACACGAAATCGGGATGGTCCTGCAGATTCTGTCCGACACCGGGCAAATGATGCACGCTGTCGATGCCGTGCTTGACCAATGCCGCGCCGTCGCCGACCCCGGACAGCATCAGCAGTTGCGGGGTCTGGAACGCGCCGGAAGCCACGATCACCTCGCGCCGGGCGCGGATCTGCTTCAGCTCCTTGCCCTGCCGGTACTCGACCCCGACCGCGCGCTTGCCCTCGAACAGGATGCGGGTGGCATGCGCTCCGGTTTCAACGCGCAGATTGGCGCGGCCCTTCATGTATGGGTGGATATAGGCCCGTGCCGCGCTCCAGCGTTCGCCGTTTCGCTGCGTCACCTGGTAGACGCCGAGGCCTTCATGGTCCTCGGCATTGAAATCCTCGCGCAGGCGAAACTGCGCTTCCTCTGCCGCCTGCAGGAAGATCTGCTGCACGGGGTTATCGGTGCGCAGCTTGTTGACGGCGAGCGGGCCGCCCTTGCCGTGATACTCGCCGTCGAAATCGGCATTGTCTTCCGCGCGCTTGAAGTAGGGCAGCACGTCGGCGAACGACCAGCCGGGATTGCCGAGCGCGGCCCATTGGTCGTAATCGCTGCGGTGGCCGCGGATATAGACCATGGCGTTGATCGCCGACGAGCCGCCGAGCCCCTTGCCGCGCGGCTGATAGCCGATGCGGCCGTTGAGGCCTTTCTGCGGCACGGTGTTGAAGGCCCAGTTGTTGACGTTGCCGGCGACCATCAGCACCAGCGCGAACGGCGTCGTGACCACCCAATTGTCGTTCTTGCCGCCGGCATCGAGCAGCGCCACCGAGGTTTTTGGATCCTCCGACAGCCGCCCCGCCACCGTGCAGCCGCCGGAGCCGCCGCCCACCACCACGAAATCGAATGTATCGCTCACGCCTGTCCCCCCAATTTGTCCTTCGATGGCCCGGGCTTTTTCAGCGGTCGCCCACACCGTCTTTCGGGCTTTTGTTGCGCCAAAGCTCCGCTTTTACGCTTCCGATGGCAAGGCCGGTTCCGCGAGGTGGATTTGGCGCATTTTGGGCGTCACAAAAACCTCAAAAACCGCACCATGGGCCTTTCCAAAGCAGGCTTGCGTTGATACATACCCCTCGCACCCAGGGGCTTTGCCCGGGTTGCCTTCTCAGGAAGCCTCTGGACGGGACCGATCGGCGCCAAAAGCGTTGGCCGCTTTCACTTCCAGTCCGGTTTTTCGAAAGGCCAAGCAACGGTTTAACGCGGGGTGGAGCAGCCCGGTAGCTCGTCAGGCTCATAACCTGAAGGTCACAGGTTCAAATCCTGTCCCCGCAACCAAACAAGCCTCTGATATCCGAGGTTTTGGAAAGCCGCCCCTTTCGGGCGGCTTTCTTGTTTGTCATATCCGTATTTCCTACCCCTGAGCTCCAGCAGGAAAGACCGAAACGATGAACGGCAAGGGACGCATACTCAGGGACAAGATGGCCAATTCCGGCCTCGTCCATATCATGGCGGCGCACAGCCCGCTGTCGGCCCGGCTGGCGGAAGAAGCAGGCTTCGACGGAATCTGGGCCAGCGGCTTCGAACTCTCGGCGCTTTACGGTCTCGCCGATGTCAGCCTGATTTCGATGACGCAGCATCTCGACATGATGCGCGCCATGGCCGAGCAGATGGACCTGCCGATCGTAGCCGACATCGATACCGGGTTCGGCAACGCCATCAACGTGATCTACGCCGTCCAGCAATATGAGCGCGCCGGCGCTTCGGCGGTCGTGATCGAGGACAAGTCGTTTCCGAAGGTCACCAGCCTTGTCGCCGATGGCCGTCAGGACCTGCTGCGGATCGAGGAATTCCAGGGCAAGATCGAAGCGGCGTGCCGGACGCGCAAGGATCCCGACTTCCTGGTGATCGCGCGCGACGAGGCGCTGATCGCGGGGCTCGGGCAGGACGAAGCCCTCAAGCGCGCCGCGGCCTACGAGGAGGCCGGCGCCGACATGATCCTGATCCATTCCAAGCAGAAGACGCCGGATGAGGTGGAGAGCTTCGTGCGCGCCTGGAAGGGCAAGGTCGCCGATCGTCATCGTTCCGACCGCCTATCCCGAGATGACCGCGGAGCGCATCCGCGCGCTCGGAAAGATCAAGATGGTGATCTACGGCAACCATGCCGTCCGCGCCGCCGTCACGGCGATGAAAGAAGTGTTCGCCGCGATTCTGCAGGATGGCGGTATCCAGAACGTCAACAAGAACATCGTCTCGGTCGAGGAAATCTTCCGCCTCCAGGGCATGGACAGGGTCAAGGCCGACGAAAAGCGGTTCCTGAGATGAGCGAAGAGCGACAACAAGGGGACCAATGAGAATCCTGGCTTTCAGCGACCTGCACCGAAACCGGGATATCGCGCGGGCAATCGTCGATGCCTCTGGAGAGGCCGACGTCGTGATAGGTGCGGGTGACTTCGCAACCATGGGGATCGGGCTGCACGAGACCGTCGGCTTGCTCCGCGCCGTCGCGGTTCCGACCATTCTGGTCGCGGGCAACCATGACCGTCTGGACGAACTGCGGGACGCCTGCCGTGACAGCGAGGCCATCTATATTCTTCACGGCGAAGGCGTGGTCATTGACGGAGTTTCCTTCTTCGGACTTGGATTCGAAGTCCCGGCGCGGAGGGATGAACCGTGGAACCAGAGACTCGATGAGTCAGAGGCCGCAAGTCTGCTGCATGCCTGCCCGCATGGCGCTGTCCTCGTCACCCATTCTCCGCCGTTTGGGGTCGCCGACATACAAACGACAGGCGTCCACGAAGGTAGCCGTTCAATCCGCGATACAATCGTGTCTTCGAAGGTGCGGCTCCATTTGTGCGGTCATATCCATCACGCCTGGGGGACGTCCGGCGTGATCGGCGAATGTCCGGTCCACAATCTCGGCCCGACGGTGAATTGGTTCGCGGTCTAATGAGTTCGATCAGGCACGATGACCTGGCGCGAATCCGTCAAATGACCTTTCGTGCGCGACTGTGCAAGGGCGCCGCACGAAGGCGCAGACACGGTACTCGCACGCTGCAATCGCGGTCCAGCTTTCCGCTGGCCCGTGGATCAACGGCTTCGGCCCAACCTTCGAGAGAGTAAGATGAGCATAGAGAATCGCCTAAAGGACCTCGGTATCGATCTGCCAGCGTCCGCACCTGCAGGGGCCGCGTACACTCCCGTCGTAATCCACGAGCGCGTTGCCTATGTCAGGGACAGCTCCCACGGGATGGGGATCATGTTCATGTCGTGGGTCAAGTCGGGCGGGATGTATCATTGGAGGAAGGCAAGCGAGGGGCTCGCATCGCGTTCATTCGCGCCTTGGCGGCTCTGCGTGGGACGTTGGGAACGCTCGAACGCGTCGATCAAGTGCTGAAGCTGACAGTCTTTGTTCATAGCTCGACCGACTTCGATAAACAGAGCTCAGTGGCTGATGGCGCCTCAGAGTTGATCTTCGAATTGTTCGGCAAGGATCGCGGGGCTCATGCGCGCACCAGCGTTGGTGTTGCCCAGTTACCTCGAAGTGCTGCAGTCGAAGTCGAGGTAGTCGTGGCACTCAAGTAGTCGCTCGGCCTCGATCGAGTCCCACTCATGACCTGTCATTTTTTGCACGCGCCCTGAACGGAATGGGCGCGTGTGGCGTGCTATGAACATGAATAGACATTCGCATGTCGGGACGGCAGCTATGATTGGTTCGCTGCTTGCCGGACCGGTATTGTCGCGCATCTCTAAGCGCCAATTTTCTCGTTATTGATCCAAATCTGCGTATTTGTCAGAATCATCCTGCTACCGGATTGGAGTAACACCCATGCCCCTGTGGACCTGCGAACAATGCGGTGCCCAGTTTCCCGAAACCGCTTCGCCGCCGGCATCCTGCCCGATCTGCGAGGACGAGCGGCAATATGTGAACTGGAAGGGCCAGCAATGGCTCACGCGCGAGGCGCTGGCTGAGCGCCACAGGATCGTCTGGCGCGACGACCTCGGCCTTACCGGGTTGGGGGTCGATCCGGGTTTTGCGATCGGGCAGCGCGCGTTGACTCGTCCCGGAGCCGCGATGGCTGCGTGATGTGGGATTGCATCCCGCTCGCCACGCGCGAGGCGGTGGACCATGTCCGTTCGCTCGGTGGCCTGAAGGCGATCGCGGTTTCGCATCCGCATTATTATGGCGCGGTCGCCGACTGGAGCGAGGCCTTCGGCGGGGTGCCGGTCTATCTTCATGGTGATGACCGCCAGTGGGTGACGCGGCCGCATCCTGCGATCGTGCCGTGGACGGGCGATAGCCGTCCGATTTCCGATGACATCACCCTCGTCCGCACCGGCGGGCATTTTACCGGCGGCACGATCCTGCATTGGCGCGCCGGCGCGGGAGGGCAGGGCGCGCTGTTGACCGGCGACGTCGCTATGGTCGGGCAGGACCGGCGTTCGCTGAGTTTCATGTACAGCTTTCCGAACTACATTCCCTTGAATGCGAGGGCGGTGCGGGGCATCGCGCATGCGGTAGCGCCGCTGGCGTTCGACCGCGTCTATGGCGCGTGGTGGGGCAAGAACATCGAGGCAGGCGCCAAGGCGGCGTTCGATGCCTCGGTTCGGCGATATCTGGCCGCGATTTCGGATTAGGCCGGCCCGGAGCCGAGGGAACTCCGGCCCGGATCTTGCCACCGCAGATGGCATCGCTATATCAGGGCTTTCCCATCCCACGCCTTGATCTCGCGAGCCCCCTGATGACCACCACGACTGCCCCCGAATCCCAGCCGTTCCAGGCCGAGGTCGCCGAACTCCTGCATTTGATGGTGCACTCGGTCTATTCGGAAACCGACATTTTCCTGCGCGAACTGATTTCGAACGCGTCGGATGCCTGCGACAAGCTGCGCTATGAGGCGATCGCCGCCCCCGAGCTGATCACCGACGGCGCGCCGCCCGCCATCCGCATCGCGCCGGACAAGAAGGCGAACACGCTTGCCGTGATCGACAGCGGCATCGGCATGGACCGGCAGGAGCTGATCGACAATCTCGGCACCATCGCGCGGTCCGGCACCAAATCGTTCCTGTCGCGTCTCACCGAGGCCAAGGACGGCGCCAATCTGATCGGCCAGTTCGGCGTCGGCTTCTATGCGGCCTTCATGGTCGCCGAGCGCATCGTCGTCACCAGCCGGCGTGCCGGTTCGGATCAGGTATGGACCTGGTCGTCCTCGGGCGGCAGCGGATTTGAGATCGCGCCGGCGAGCGAGGAAGACGCCGCACGCGTCACGCGCGGCACCGAGATCGTGCTGCATCTGAAAAAGGACGCCGCAGAAATATCTCGAGACTTACGAGATCGAGCGCATCGTCCGCGCCTATTCCGACAACATCCAGTTTCCGATTGAGCTGGTGCCGGAGGAGGGCGAGCCGCGCCAGATCAATTCGGCCAGCGCGCTGTGGCAGCGGCTCGAAATCGGAACTGACGGCCGGAGGACTACAAGGGCGCCTATCAGTCGATCGCCGGCGCCTTCGACGAGCCCGCGATGACGCTGCATTACCGCGCCGAGGGCCGGCAGTCCTATGCGGTGTTGCTGTTTGCGCCGTCGACAAAACCGTTCGACCTGTTCGACCAGGCGCGCAAGGGCAAGGTCAAACTCTATGTCCGCCGCGTCTTCATTGCCGACGATGCCGATCTGCTGCCGGCCTATTTGCGCTTCATCCGCGGCGTGATCGACAGCGAGGACCTGCCGCTGAATATTTCGCGCGAGATGCTGCAGAACAATCCGCAGCTCGCGCAAATCCGGAAGGCCGTCACCAGCCGGGTCATCTCCGAGCTCGAAAGCCTCGGCGACAAGGAGCCGGAGGCGTTCGCGAAAATCTGGGACGCGTTCGGTCCCGTGATCAAGGAAGGCCTCTGGGAGGATTTCGAGCGGCGCGAGAAATTGCTGGGCCTGTCGCGCTTCACCACGACGTCGGGCGAGAAGCGTTCGCTGAAGCAATATGTCGAGAATCTCAAGCCGAACCAGACCGAGATCTATTATCTCACCGGCGACAGCATCGAGCGGCTGAAGTCGAATCCGAAGCTGGAATCCGCCACGGCCCGCGGCATCGAGGTGTTGCTGTTGACCGATCCGGTCGATGCGTTCTGGACGTCGGCGCCGCTCGATTTCGGCGGCAAGCCGCTGAAGTCGCTGAGCCAGGGCGACATCGATTTCGGACTGATCCCGCTATTGGAAGAGAAGACCGACGACAAGAAGGATGAGTCCGCCACCGACGAGGCCGCGACCATTGCCGTGATCAAGGACGCGCTCGGCGACCGCGTCTCGGATGTGCGGGCCTCGCAGCGGCTGACATCGAGCGCGTCATGCCTGGTGGCCGGCGGCGACGGCCGCGACCGTCAGCTCGAGCGGCTGCTGGCGATGCAGAACAAGGGCCCGCTGACCAAGCCGATCCTCGAGATCAACATGCGCCATCCGCTGGTGGCGACGATCGCGGGCGCCCAGGACGAAGCCCGGGACCTGTCGTTCCTGCTGCTGGAGCAGGCGCAAATCCTCGACGGCGAGCTGCCGGAAGACCCGGCGGGGTTTGCCGACCAGGCTCAACCGGCTGGTGCTGCGCGGCGTCAAACTGTAGCGGGCGCGAACCCGAATACAGGGCAGGCCGTATCTGTTACATCGTTTCGGAAACGGGGTAGATTGCATCGCAATGACCACGCCCGACGGCACCGACATTTTCTACGGCAGCATTCCGGTCTTTCGCGGCTTCGACCGCCTGATGGACCCGGCGCTGTATTCGCCGTTGCCGGACGACTGGACCGATCGGCGTCGCCGACATCGTGGAATCGACCAAGGCGATCGCCAACCAGCGCTACAAGGCGGTCAATATGGCGGGTGCGGCGGTCATCGCCGCCGTCACCAATGCGCTGGAGGGACGCGAGTTTCCGTTCGTGTTCGGCGGCGACGGCGCGAGCTTTGCGGTGGCGCCCGGCGATCTCGAAGCCGCGCGCGCAGCGCTGGCGGCGACCGCGACCTGGGTCAGGGAAGATCTCGATCTGTCGATGCGGGTGGCGCTGGTGCCGGTCAAGGCCGTGCGCGCACAGGGCCTCGACATTCGCGTCGCCCGCTTCGGGCCGTCGCCCAATCTGTCCTATGCGATGTTTTCCGGCGGCGGGCTCGGCTGGGCGGAAGCCGCGATGAAGCGCGGCGAATTCGCGGTTGCCGCCAGCGCCCCCGGGCGAGCAGCCGGATTTGTCCGGCCTGTCGTGCCGGTTCGAGGAAATTCCCTCCACGCGCGGCCTCATTCTTTCCGTGCTGGTGGTGCCGGCGAAAGGCGCCGATCCGCGCGCCTTCCGCAAGGCGATCGAGGACATCATCGATCTCGTCGAACGCAGCCCCGATGCGGGACGGCCGGTGCCGGCGGGCGGTCCCGAGATCCGCTTTCCGCCAAAGGGCATGGAATTCGAGGCGCGCGCGACGCGCGGCGGCTCGTTGTTGCGGCGGCGCAGCGTCGTGTTCGCCACCTCATTGTGGGCCTATGTCGTGCTGCGCTTCGGCATCAAGGTCGGCAATTTCGTGCCGAAGACCTACATGCAGCAGGTGGTGGAGAATTCCGACTTCCGAAAATATGACGACGGCTTGCGGATGATCCTCGATTGCACGCCGGAACTGGAGCGCGAGCTGACGCAGCGGCTGGCGGCGGCTGCGTCAAACGGCATCGTGCGCTATGGCCTGCACCGGCAGGACGCCGCGATGATGACCTGCTTCACGCCGTCGGTGATGCGCAGCGACCACGTCCATTTCATCGACGGCGCCCGCGGCGGCTACGCCTCGGCGGCCACCGCGCTGAAAGCGACCGCGGCCTGAGTTGCCATGAGAGCCATGCGCTTTCGAGACGCCCCGAGCGCCCGACGCGGTCCAGGTCTCGCCGCCGCAGAGCACGCCGACGCAGCCTTCGACCCGCAGCGTATCCGCCCCCGTCACCGAGACGTTGCTCGCATAGGTGCTGCCGTCGTCGGCGTTGTAGATCTGGCCCGACCATTTGCCGGGACCGGTCGCGTGCATGCCGCTGAACAGCGGCAGTCCGATCATCGGGCGCTTGGCCAGCGCCGGATTGGGATTCTTGTCGTCGACCTGCGGCTTGCCGGTGGCGGGATCGATCGGCTGTTTCAATCCGACGATGACGCCGCAAATGCCGCCGCCGCATTTGCTGACCCGCACCCGGGCGTCGCCGGCCTGCGTCAGCCAGATGCCGGTCGCTTCACCGGCGCCTTGCGCGCGGGCCGGCGGTGCGGCCAGCAATGCCGCGGCGATGGCGACGATGAAACCAGATCTGCAAGCCATGAATCACTTCCCCGAAAAAACAGGCTTGCATATCAACAAATCAGATTTCTGCAACGCCGTAGAAGCGCTGACCGCAGGCCGATCATTTGCCCCAGCGCGTCAGGCGAACGGACAGCGCCGTGCCGAGGCCGTACACCACCATCGCGGCGCCGACCAGCGCGAACAAGGTCCAGGCCGGCGCGCCCGAGGACGCCAGCCACCAGCCGCCGATCCCGACCAGCAACAGCCGGGCGGTTCCAGCCAGCACGGGGCCGCCGACCTTCGCTGCACCCTGCGAGGAGAAATAGAGGCAAGCGCCGATGCCGAAAAAGCCGAACGCCGGTCCCGCCAGCGCGAAATAGGAATAGGCGGCGGCCGTCACGCCGGGATCGCTGGTGAACAGCGAAACCCACAGCGCCGGCCAGATCGCAACGACGAGGCCGATGCAGGCCGACGGTGAGGCCGGCGGCGGCGCCCGCGGTCCATGCCACCTGTCGCGCCCGCGCCACGAGGCCGGCGCCCATCGCCATGCCGACCATCGGCACCGAGGCGACGCCGAACGCAAACGCGATCGGGGTCAGCAGGAATTCCAGCCGCGAGCCCATGCCGTAGCCGGCCAGCGTCTCGGTGCCGAAGCCCGCCAGGATCTTGGTGAAGATCAGGATGGTCAGCACGGTCTGCAGCGGCGACAGGCAGGAGACCGCGCCGACCTTGAGGATGTCGACGAACATGTCGCGCTGGAATGTGAAGGCGGCAAAATTCAGCTTCAGCCGGCTGCGGCCGCTCGACGAGATACCAGGCCAGGAATATCGCGCCGAGCGTAAAGGCGGTGAGCTGGCCCGCGGCGACGCCGCGCATGCCGAGCTTCGGCAGGCCGAACAGTCCAAGACCGAGGCCGCCGCCGACCGCGACCTGGACGATGGCGGTGCCGATCAGCGTCACCGAGGGGATGCGCATGTCGCCGGTGCCGCGCACCACCGAGGCCAGCGTGTTGACCAGCCAGATCGATATCGCGCCGGAGAACAGCACCTGCGAATATTGCACGGCCTGTTCGATCACGCCGCCGCGGCCGCCGAGCAGCGCATAGAACGTGCGGCCGAACGCCAGCATCATCACGGTGAAGAACAATCCGGCACAGGCGCCGATCATCGCCGCATGCAGCGCCAGCGTCGCGGCGCGGTCGCGGTTGCCGGCGCCGAGCGCGCGGCTGATGGCGGACGACACGCCGCCGCCCATCGCGCCCGCCGACATCATCTGCGTCAGCATCACGAAGGGAAACACCAGCGCGATCCCGGCCAGCGGCTCGGTGCCGAGCCGGCCGATATAGGAGGTCTCGGCGACCGCGACCAGCGCGGTGCCGAACATCGCGATCGCATTGGGAAGCGAAAGCTTCAGCAGCGTCGGCAGGATCGGGGAGGTCAGCAGGCTGTTGACCGGCGCGGTCGGAACGGCCGCGGGGCGCGCGTCGAGCGGGGCGTCGATGGTCATGCGGCACCGGTTGGTCGGCCTGAGGTCCGGATATATTATGACTGACATATTATTGGGCGCCGCGGGCGCAAGCCACCCGCGGCCCGCGCAGGGGTCACCATGGCAGGCCGCATAGGTCGATGGTGCCGTCGCGCGGGGCGCGGGTGAAGTCGAACACGAACGGCGCCATCGCCTCGAAGCGAATGCGTCCCTCCGGTTGCTCGGCGTAGATCTCGCCGGTGAAGGGATGCCAGCCGCGCGTCTGGTAGAAGGCGAAATTGTGCGGCTCGCAGAACAGCAGCGCGAACCTGACCGCTTCGTGGTCGCGCATGGTCTGGATCGCGGCGCCGAGCGCCAGCCCGGCATAGCCCTCGTCCGCGGCAATCCTCGCGGGTCGCAACGCCACCGATGCCGCCGATGTCGACCTTGCGCCCGTTCCACGTGACGGTGCGGAAGTAGATACCGACATGACAGGCCAGATCCGGCCTCGCGGTGAGTTCCTCCGGCGCATCAATCAGCACGCGCAGGTCGGCATGGGCCCATTTGACGTCCTTCCAGGACAGCTTCGCCATCACATGGTCCGGCCAGACCGCATCCATCAGCGGTTCGACCCTCGGCCATGATGCGTCCCCGTTCAGGACGTCGATTTCGATGCTCATTTTTTGCCCCGTCGCACGATGCATCCGTCATACGCTGGACGCGGAGCATCGTTACCGAAGAAGCCGCCCGTTTTGTCAAATTGCGGTGTTTAAGCGCGATGGAACCTTCTATAAGGGTTCCCGTTAGACCACGTCTCCCATCATTTTCGGACATCACCCCATGACCTTCACGCTGCCCAATCTGCCCTATGCCCACGACGCCCTTGCCCCTCATATGTCCAAGGAAACGCTGGAATTCCATCACGACAAGCATCACCAGGCTTACGTGACCAACGGAAACAACGCGATCAAGGGGACCGAATTCGAGGGCAAGTCCCTCGAGGAGATCGTCAAGGCATCGTTCGGCAAGAACCCGGCCGTGTTCAACAATGCCGGCCAGCACTACAACCATCTGCACTTCTGGAACTGGATGAAGCCGAATGGCGGCGGCAGCAAGCTGCCCGGCCGTCTGGAAAAGAAGATCAACGAGGACCTCGGCGGGCTCGAGAAGTTCAAGACCGATTTCGCCGCCGCCGGCGTCGGCCAGTTCGGCTCCGGCTGGTGCTGGCTGTCGGTCAAGGGCGGCAAGCTCGAAATCTCCAAGACCGCGAACGGCGAAAGCCCGCTGGTCCATGGCGCCACCCCGATCCTCGGCTGCGACGTCTGGGAGCACTCCTACTACATCGACTATCGCAACCGCCGCCCGGACTATCTGAAGGCGTTCGTCGATCATCTCGTGAACTGGGAATATGTCGACCAGCTGTTCTCCAAGGTTGCTGATTGAGTCCGTCATTCCGGGTTCGCGCTATCGCGCGCCCGGAATGACGTGATGACTCGGACAGTATTCAGGGCGGCAGTGCAAAACTGCCGCCCTTTTCGTTTGCGTCCCACGGGCGATCCTTGCAGGGATCGCAGGCTTGCGGCAGAACCGCTGTGCCGGGTGACTTCGCTGACGTGGGAAATATGCGATGAGCTATCTCTTGGTTTTCTTCGGGGGCGGCCTTGGCGCGAGCTTGCGCCATCTCGTCAACCTCACCTGCGCCCGCTGTCATCGGCACCGGATTTCCCTGGGGCACCTTCATCATCAACATCACGGGATCGACCGTGATGGGGCTGATCGCGGGCTATCTCGCCTTCAAGGGCGAGGCCTCGCAGCCCTGGCGGCTGTTCCTGATGACCGGCATCCTCGGCGGCTACACCACGTTTTCCGCCTTCTCGCTCGATACCGCCGTGCTCTATGAGCGCGGCGAACTGGGACTGGCGGCGGCTTACGTGCTCGGCTCGGTCGTGCTGTCGATCGCCGGCCTGTTTGCCGGCCTTGCGCTGGTGCGCCATCTGAGCTGAACCGATGACTGCGTGACGCGCTTCGCATGGCCATCCCTGAGCGGCGCATGGATGGCTCCGTCGTTCCGTTTGCGTACGCCTGCGGCCGGGACTAAGCAGGATTGAGACTTATCACCGGCCCGATTCATCGCATTGTCAGAACCTCCTTTGAAAGAGCCGGCGCCCGCCGACGAACGCCGGAGGCCGAACAGGCCCCGCGACGCAAGCGCAAGCCGGTCGGCTGGTCGATGATCTTTATCGGCGTGCTGGTCGCGGTCAGCGCCACGCTGGTCTATCGGCGCGACGGCCTCGGCGGCGTGCTGGAAATTCTCACCAGCGATCTCACGCTGTTCGGCGGCATCCTGCCGCGCGTGCTGGCCGGCTGCCTGCTCGGCGCCTTCATCGCCGAAATCCTGCCGCACGAGAAAGTGTCGCGTTCGCTCGGGCCGACTTCCGGCCTGAAGGGGCTGCTGATCGGCACGGCGTTCGGCGCCATCCTGCCGGGCGGGCCGTTCACGGCCTATCCGGTGGCGGCGGCGCTGCTCACGGTCGGCGCCGATTTCGGCGCCACCATCGCCATGGTGGTGAGCTGGACGCTGATCGGCTACGGCCGCGCGGTCGCCTGGGAAATACCGATCCTGGGGACGGAATTCACGTTCTGGCGCGCCGTGATCTCGCTGCCGATCCCGGTGCTGGCCGGCGCGCTCGGCCGCTTCGTCTATGTCCGGATGTATCCGAAGGGCGAGCCGTCATGACGATGAGCGCGCTCATCATCGACATCACGCTGTGGGGCTCCGTGCTGGTGCTCGGCTTCATCGCCTTCCAGCGCGGCCGCGTCGTCGTCGGTTTCGGCGGCGCGCGAGGGCGCGATGGATTTCATCAACATCGTGCCGCGGATCGCGCTCGGCGTGATCGGCTCGGGCTATATCGCCGCCGTCATTCCCCCTGAAGTCATCACCGGCTGGCTCGGCCCGGATTCCGGCTGGCTCGGCGTCCTCACCGCCGTGATTGCGGGCGCGGCGACGCCGGGAGGCCCGGTGGTCGGCTTTTCCATCGGCGCGGTGGCATTGAAGGTCGGCGGCGGCCCGCCCCAGGTGATCGCCTATGTGGTCGCCTGGGCGCTGTTCGCCTTCCAGCGGCTGATTTTGTGGGAAATCCCGTTCATGCCGGCCCGTTTCGTCTGGTTCCGCGCCGCGGTGTCGCTGCCGTTTCCGTTCCTGGCCGCGGCGCTGGCGATGGCGATCGGGAAGCCGTGAGGCGCGGGCGCCCGATAGACTCGCGTTATGTTATAATATAACATATTTGGATGGCTCATTCCCACGACCATGGCCACCACCACGGCCACGCCCATAGCCACGGCCCGTCGACGCCGCATCCGGCGCAGCCGGCGCCGTGGTCGATCCTGCGCATGACGGTGGCGGCCCGGCTGGGCGCCGCGCTCGTGGTCAGCGCCGGGCTTTGGGTGGTCGTGCTGGTGGCGATGAGGTGAGCATGCAGGCCCAACCGCAAAGCCCAGATCCAATTCCGCGACGTCACGCTGGGCTACGACCGGCATCCGGCGGTGCATCACCTCAATGGCGAGGTCGCCACCGGCGCGCTGCTGGCGGTGATCGGCCCGAACGGCGCCGGCAAGTCGACGCTGTTTCGCGGGCTCGCCGGCATCCTGAAACCTCTGGCGGGATCGATCGCGCTCGGCGGTCTCGATATCAGGGATATCGCCTATCTGCCGCAGACCGCCGATATCGACCGCAGCTTTCCGATCTCGGTGTTCGATTTCGTCGGCACGGGACTGTGGCGCGCCACCGGATTTTTCGGCGGCATGGGCCGCGACGCACGCGGCAAGAATCGCGCAGGCGCTCGCCGCCGTCGGCCTCAACGGTTTTGAGAACCGCTCGATCGGCACGCTGTCCGGCGGCCAGATGCAGCGCATGCTGTTCGCGCGCGTGCTGCTGCAGGACGCGCGCCTGATCGTGCTCGACGAGCCGTTCAACGCCATCGACGCCAAGACCTCCGCCGATTTGCTGGCGCTGGTGCAGCGCTGGCACGGCGAGGGCCGCACCGTGCTGGCGGCGCTGCACGACATGGACCTGGTGCGCCATCATTTCCCCGAAACCCTGCTGCTGGCCCGCGGGCCGGTGGCGTGGGGCGCGACCGCGCAGGTGCTGACGGCGGAAAATCTCACCGAGGCGCGGCGGATGTGCGAGGCGTTCGACGATGGCGCCGCGGCCTGCGCCGTCGACGATTTGCCGTCGCGGGCGGCCTGACGTCCCATGATCACTGATGCGCTGATCGCGCCGTTCACCGAATTCGAGTTCATGCGCCGCGCGCTCGCGGCCGTGATCGCGCTGTCGCTCGGCGCCGCGCCGATCGGCGTGTTCCTGATGCTGCGGCGGATGAGCCTCGTCGGCGACGCCATGGCGCATGCGATCCTGCCGGGCGCGGCGATCGGCTTCCTGGTCTCCGGGCTCAATCTGTTCGCGATGACCACCGGCGGCCTGATCGCGGGCTTTACGGTCGCGATCCTGGCCGGCGTGGTCGCGCGCACCACCGAACTGAAGGAAGACGCGTCGCTCGCGACCTTCTATCTGGTGTCGCTGGCGCTCGGCGTCACCATCGTTTCGATCAAGGGCACCAATATCGACCTGCTGCACGTGCTGTTCGGCAACATCCTCGCCATGGACGACCAGACGCTGCTGGTGATCGCGTTCAACGCGACAATCACGCTATTGGTGCTGGCGGTGATCTATCGCCCGCTGGTGATCGAATGCGTCGACCCGGTGTTCCTGCGCACGGTGAGCCGTGCCGGCGCGCCCGCGCATCTGGCGTTCCTGGCGCTGGTCGTCATCAACCTCGTCAACGGCTTTCACGCGCTCGGCACCTTGCTCGGCGTCGGACTGATGATCCTGCCCGCCGGCATCGCGCGGTTCTGGTCGCGCGACATCACCGGCATGATCTGCATCGCGGTCGCAAGCGCTGTTGTCTCGGGCTATGCCGGCCTGGTGCTGTCGTTCCAGACCCGGATTCCCTCAGGCCCCGCGATCATCCTGGTGGCGGCGGGGATCTACATCGTCTCCGTGCTGTTCGGCAATGTCAGCGGCCTGGTCAGGCAGCTGTTCCCCGGCCGCCATCTCGAGGCGTAGCGGCGATGCGGCGGCTATTCGGGCTCATCTGTCTGCTGTCGATCGCGATGGCGTTTCCGGCGCGCGCCGAGGAACGCCTCCACGTCGTCGCCAGCTTCTCGATCCTCGGCGATTTCGTCCGCAATGTCGGCGGCGATCGCGTCAGCGTCACGACGCTGGTCGGTCCCGACAGCGACGCGCATGTCTACTCGCCGACACCGGGGGATGCGAAAAAGATTGCTGATGCCAGATTGATTTTCATCAATGGCCTCGGTTTCGAGGGATGGTTGCCGCGTCTGGTGCAATCCTCCGGCAGCAAGGCAAACGTCGTGACGGCGAGCACCTCTATTACGCCGCTCAAGCTCGGCTCCCATGCCGATCCCCATGCCTGGCAATCCGTCGTCAACGCGCGAACGTATGTCAACAATATCCGCGTTGCGCTCAGCGCGGCGGCCCCGGCGGACGCGGAAGTCTTCAAGTCAAACGCCGAGGCCTATCTGGTAAAACTCGATGCGCTCGAGCGTGAAATACGGCAGTGGGTCGGCCAAATTCCGCGCGAACGCCGCAAGGTGATTTCCAATCACGATGCCTTCGGCTATTTCGCCAAAGCCTATGACGTCGAATTCATCGCGCCGGTCGGCGTTTCCACCGAATCCGAACCCAGTGCCCGCGATGTCGCTGAGATCATAACCCAGATCAGGAAAGCAAAAATCCCGGCTGTTTTTCTTGAAAATATGGGCGATCCCCGGCTTATCGAACGGATCGCGGCCGAGACCGGAGCCAAGGTCGGCGGGACCCTTTATTCGGACAGTTTGACCGATGAAAAGGGCGACGCCCCCACTTACATTGAGATGGTCAGGCACAATATAAAGGCCCTAGGATACGCGCTTGAGCCAGCAGTCCCACTGCCGACCCCGCGCTAAAATCCCGTTCCGGAGTGACTATGTCTGAACTGACGTCCCAAAAAATTCCTGTGACCGTGCTGACGGGCTATCTCGGCGCCGGCAAGACCACGCTGCTCAACCGCATCCTGTCGGAAAACCACGGCAAGAAATACGCCGTCATCGTCAATGAATTCGGCGAGATCGGCATCGACAACGACCTCATCATCGGCGCCGACGAAGAAGTGTTCGAGATGAACAATGGCTGCGTCTGCTGCACCGTGCGCGGCGACCTCGTGCGCATCCTCGACGGGCTGATGAAACGCAAGGGCAAGTTCGACGCCATCATCGTCGAGACCACGGGGCTCGCCGATCCGGCGCCGGTGGCGCAGACCTTCTTTGTCGACGAGGACGTGCAGAAGCACGCCCGGCTCGATGCCGTCGTGACGGTTGCCGACGCCAAATGGCTGAGCGACCGGCTGAAGGACGCGCCCGAAGCCAAGAACCAGATCGCGTTCGCCGACGTCATCGTGCTCAACAAGACCGACCTCGTCTCCAAGGCGGAGCTCGCCGAAGTCGAGGCGCGGATCCGCGGCATCAACCCCTACGCCAAGCTGCATCGCACCGAGCGCTGCAAGGTGGGGCTCTCGGACGTGCTCGAGCGCGGCGCGTTCGATCTCGATCGCATCCTCGAGATCGAGCCGGAATTCCTCGAAGTCGGCGACGACCATGATCATCACCATGACCACGATCACCACCACGGCCACGATCACGGCCACAGCCATGGCGGGCTGAAGCATTATCATGACGAGGAGATGCAATCGCTGTCGCTGCGATCGGACAAGCTGCTCGATCCGACCAAATTCATGCCGTGGCTGCAGAACCTCGTTGCCGCCGAGGGGCAGAAGATCCTGCGCTCCAAGGGCATCCTCGCCTTCACCGGCGACGACGACCGCTACGTGTTCCAGGGCGTCCACATGATGCTCGAGGGCGATCATCAGCGTAAGTGGAAGGACGGCGAAGCGCGCGAAAGCCGCCTCGTCTTCATCGGTCGCGAATTGCCGGAGCAGATGATCCGCGACGGCTTCGAGAGCTGTATTACCACGTGATGAAGCAGTTCGATCCCGGCGAGGGCGCCTCCATCGTTTCGGTCACCGACAAGGTGCGGCCGCTCGCGGTCGGCATGCCGGTATCGTCGGTGCATTTTCTCGGCGAGACCGCGGTCTTTGTCGGCGCCGAGGAAAGTGCGGCGATCGTGGGCGCGGGAGCCGAGATTTCGCGCGTCGATATCCACGGCGGCGCAATTCTGTGCGCGGCATCCGACGGCGCGCGCATCGTCACCGGCGGCGATGACGGCAAGGTGGTCGCGCTCAACGCCAAGGGCGAGGTCGAGCGTGCTCGCGACCGACGCAAAGCGGCGCTGGATCGACAATGTCGCGCTGCATCCCGACGGCGCGGTGGCGTGGTCGGCCGGCAAGACCGCCTTCGTCCGCAGCGGCAAGAGCGAGGAGAAATCCTTCGACGCGCCCTCGACCGTCGGCGGGCTGGCGTTTGCGCCGAAAGGCCTGCGGGTCGCGGTCGCGCATTACAACGGCGTGACGCTGTGGTTTCCCAACATGGCGGCGAAGCCGGAATTTCTGGAATGGGCCGGCTCGCATCTCGCCGTCACCTTCAGCCCGGACAACAAATTCCTGGTCACCGCGATGCACGAGCCGGCGCTGCATGGCTGGCGGCTCGCGGACAACCGCCACATGCGCATGAGCGGCTATCCCGGCCGCGTCCGCTCGATGTCGTGGAGCGCCGGCGGCAAGGGGCTTGCGACCTCGGGCGCCGATACCGTGATCGTCTGGCCGTTCGCCAGCAAGGACGGCCCGATGGGCAAGGAGCCGGCGATGCTGGCGCCATTGCAGGCGCGCGTCTCCGCGGTCGCCTGCCATCCGAAGCAGGACATCATGGCGGTGGGTTACGGCGACGGCACCGTGCTGATGGTGCGGCTCGAGGACGGCGCGGAAATCCTGGTGCGCCGGCGCGGCAGCGCGGCGGTCGCAGGGCTCGCCTGGAGCGCCAAGGGCGCGCTGCTGGCGTTCGCCACCGAGGATGGCGACGCGGGAATGGTGGAGTTGTAGGCCACCTTTCGCGGCTTTTGACGCAGGTTCCCGGGGGAACCATGCGTCGCGCCGGCCGTTGGTATCGCGAACAATTTCGCGGTGAACGATATGTCTGCCGATAACAGCAAGCGCAGCGTTACGAGGGATTTTCTGTTCGCGGCCGCTTTGGTCACGACGGGGCTCGTCATTTCAGGCCTGTCGCTGGCCGAACTCCGCGCCCGCGCGCCGCAGCAACTGGCGCAGGCGACGCAACCGCTGCAATCGACGCCGGGCGCGGAAACCAAACCCTCTTCACCTGCCGAGCCGGTGACGACCGGGACCCGGCCGTCCGAGCGTTCCGCCCGAACCGGCGCGGCCCGATGCCGAGGCGCAGAAGGCCGGCGCGCAGCCCGCACTGCCGCCGGCGCCGGCGGAGAAGACGGCCGAGCCGATTAGGCAGAGGTAGTTTTTCCTCGTCATTCCGGGGCGCGCGTCAGCGCGAGCCCGGAATCCATCTCACGATGGTGGTTATGGATTCCGGGTTCGACGCGATGCGTCGCCCCGGAATGACGGAGGGTGAAATACGTGGCGCCATATCGCCTCCCTGACGCCGTTTTGACTGCGCTGCCGATTTTACGGTCTCGCCCGCGTCATCCGTCTGCCCCATAATCCCGTCATCGCGCGACCGCGCTGGCGACATATGGGGCGAGCCATGAAGATCGACGACGTCCGGAAAACCGCCTATTCGATGCCGCTGACCAACCCGTCGTTTCCGCCGGGGCCCTATCGCTTCTTCAACCGCGAATATTTCATCATCACCTACCGCACCGACCCCGAGGCGCTCGCCGCCGTGGTGCCGGAGCCGCTCGAGGTCACCGAGCCGCTGGTCAAATACGAATTCATCCGCATGCCCGACTCGACCGGTTTCGGCGACTACACCGAAACCGGGCAGGTGATCCCGGTCCGCTTCAAGGGCGAGGAGGGCGCCTACGTCCATTCGATGTATCTGGACGACGAAGGGCCGATCGCCGGCGGCCGCGAGCTCTGGGGCTTTCCGAAAAAGCTGGCGTCGCCGAAGATCGCGGTCGAGAGCGACGTGCTGGTCGGCACGCTGCATTACGGCTCGGTGCTCTGCGCTTCCGCCACCATGGGCTACAAGCACCGCCAGGTCGATCACGACGCGGTGCTGAAAGCGATGAAGGCGCCGAACTTCATGATCAAGATCATTCCGCATGTCGACGGCAGCCCGCGGATCTGCGAGCTGGTGCGTTATTATCTCGAGGACATCACGCTGAAGGAAGCCTGGACCGGTCCCGCCGCGCTCGGCCTGTTCCCGCACGCGCTCGCCGACGTGGCGCGGCTGCCGGTGCGCGAAGTGGTCTCGGCGTTGCACTTCAAGGCGGATCTGACGCTGGGACTGGGGACGGTGGCGTTCGATTACTGGCGAAGTGAAGCGCTGTCTCCTCGCCGCTCATTGCGCGCCCTTGAGCGTGCAGGAGGTCGAGCAGGTCGTGATCACGCCGCGCTCGCAGGCGATGCAGACGGCGACGCACTGCTTCATGTCCTTGGGATTGTAGGGGCTGTAGAGATTGCGGGCGCAGTTGTCGACCGAGCCCGTGACGTCATTGCTCTCGGGCTTGCAGGCGGCCAAAACCGTCGCCGACAGGACAATCGCAATGATGGCACGCATGGTCACGCTCCACCGGGGGCCATCGCTTCAACGCAGCGGCTGCGACGGCTCAAGGCCGCAAAGAGGTACCCTTCAGGATGTCCCGATTTCGTTAATCGAACGTTACGGCGGGTGCGCCTCCCCGGCATGCGTACGAGTACCCGGGGAGCGCTGCCAGAAGCCTCAGCGCACCAGAACGTTGCGGAACTGCCAGGGATCCTGGGTGTCGATGTCCTCCGGGAACAGGCCCGGCCGGTCCGTCAGCGGGGTCCAGTCGGTGTAGTAGCCCTTGACCGGGCCGAGATAGGGCAGCTGGATTTCCAGCAGACGATCGAAATCCATCTCGTCGGCTTCGACGATGCCTTCGTTCGGGTTTTCCAGCGCCCACACCATGCCGCCGAGCACGGCGGAGGTCACCTGCAGGCCGGTGGCGTTCTGATAGGGCGCGAGCTTGCGGGTCTCTTCGATGGAGAGCTGCGAGCCGTACCAGTAGGCATTGTTGTCATGGCCGAACAGCAGCACGCCGAGTTCGTCGATGCCGTCGACGATTTCGTTCTCGTCGAGGATGTGGTGCTTTTCCTGCATCTTCGCGGCGCGGCCGAACATTTCATGCAGCGACAGCACGGCATCGTCGGCCGGATGATAGGCATAGTGGCAGGTCGGCCGATAGATCGCCGTGCCCGATGCGTCACGCACCGTGAAGTAATCGGCGATCGAGATCGAACTCGTTGTGGGTGACGAGGAAGCCATACTGCGCGCCGCGGGTCGGGCACCAGGTGCGCACGCGCGTGTTGGCGCCGGGCTGCATCAGATAGATCGCGGCGCCGCAGCCGGCTTGGTGGGTATGCGCATTCTCGGGCATCCATTTTTCATGGGTGCCCCAACCGAGTTCGGACGGCTGCACGCCTTCCGACAGGAAACCTTCCACCGACCAGGTGTTGACGAAGACATCAGGCTCTTTCGGCGACTTGGAGCGCTGGGTGTCGCGTTCGGCGATGTGGATGCCCTTGACACCGGCCTGCCGCATCAAGTCCGCCCATTCGGCCTTGGTCTTCGGCTTGGGGGCATTGAGCTTCAGATCAGCGGCGACATTGAGCAGCGCCTGCTTGACGAAAAACGAGACCATGCCGGGATTGGCGCCACAGCAGGAGACGGCCGTCGTCGAGCCCGCCGGGCGCGCCTTCTTGGCGGCCAGCGTCATTTCGCGAAGGGCGTAGTTGGAGCGCGCTTCCGGGCCCTTCGAAGAATCGAAATAGAAGCCGAGCCAGGGCTCGTTGACGGTGTCGATATAGAGCGCGCCAAGTTCGTTGCAGAGCTCCATGATGTCGGTAGAGCCGGTATCGACCGAGAGATTGACGCAAAAACCCTGGCCGCCGCCTTCGGTGAGCAGCGGGGTCAGCAATTCGCGATAATTGTCCCTGGTCACGCCCTGCTGGATGAAGCGTACATTGTGCTTCTCGCAATGCGCCTTGCGGCCCTCGTCCTTGGGATCGATCACGGTGATGCGCGACTTGTCGTAATCGAGATGCCGCTCGATCATCGGCAGCGTGCCTTTGCCGATGGAGCCGAAGCCGACCATGACGATGGGGCCGGTAATCTTCGCGTAGATCTGCGAGGCGGGGCTCATGAATAGTCTCCGGAGAGTGCTGTCGGGCAAATGGTGAGGGGTGGATCAGGCGGTGCGTCGCTTCGCGGTCACTTCGATTTCGATCTTCATCTCGGGCTTGTAGAGGCCTGCGACCACCAGAAGCGTCGCGGCCGGGCGGATGTCGCCGAGGACTTCGCCGCAGACCGCGAAATGGGCGTCCGCATCCTTGGCGTCGGTGATGTAGTAGGTCGCGCGGACGATGTCGGCCATCGCGAAGCCGCCCTCTTTCAGGGCGGCCTCGATGGTCTTGAAGCAGTTGCGTGACTGGCTCGTGACATCTGCCGGCATCGTCATGGTGGCGTAGTCGTAGCCGGTGGTGCCGGCGACGAAGGCGAAATCGCCGTCGATCACGGCGCGGCTGTAGCCGGCGGTCTTCTCGAACGGCGAACCGGTGGAAATCAGACGGCGGGGCATCTGGACCTCGTTTTCAGGGCATGATCCGAATGAAGCGGGATTGGCGCGGTTTAAGGGCTTTTCGCCTGGCCGCGCAACCCCTCTAGCGGGACTGCTGGGTGACGTCGGAAGCGGGCGGCGGGGCCGCGCCCCAGCGGCGCACGAAGATGTCCCTGACGATCATGACCGAGATCAGGATCAACAGGATCGTCGTGATCGAGGCTGCGGACGCGGGAACGCGCCGCATCGGCGCGGCTCTGGCAGGCTCTCGAGGTCATGGCACGCTCAGGCGCGCGTGCGGCACGGGCCGCAGCACCTTCGCCGCGCGCGCTGCCTTTGTTTTCGGCACGCGGTGCGGCTGGCGTGATCATGCCCCAGGCGCCGTCGAGCGCGCCGTCGCGCAGCTCGAGGCCGAGCAGGCGGTCGCGCTCGAACGGCCCCGGCAGCGACAGTTCGCCGGTCTTCGCGGCCGAGAAGCCGAAGCGGGCGTAATAGGGCGCGTCGCCGAGCAGGATCACCGCGCGATGGCCACGCGCGGCGGCCGCCGCGAGCGCGTGGTCCATCAGCGCGGCCCCGACGCCGAGCTTGCGGCAGGTGTCCTCAACCGCCAGCGGGCCGAGCATCAGCGCAGGCTTGCCGCCGGCGCTGACGTGCCACAACCGCAGCGTCCCCACGAGCTTCCCTCGTGCCACGGCCGAGAGGGCAAGGCCTTCGGCGGGCGTACGTCCGTCACGCAGGCGCTGGCAGGTGCGCGTATGGCGGTTTTCGCCAAAGCAGGCATCCAGCAGCGCTTCGCGCGCGACGACGTCCGATGCCCGCTCCGCACGGATCGCGAACGGAGCGGCGTCAGGGGTGAGGGCGACAGGGGTCTTCCGCAAAGCAGTCATGGCACGTCAGTCCTCGCTCGCAGCGGCTGTTCAAGCCGCGGGAAGCGTTGTCGGAAAAATCGCAAATGAGGGGGTGGGAGCCGGCGCACCGGCTCCCGGTTAGTCAGGCCTCAAAGGCCGGTTCAGATGTGGTAGGTCCGCAGCGGCGGGATGCCGTTGAACGCCACCGACGAGTAGGTCGACGTATAGGCGCCGGTGCCTTCGATCAGCAGCTTGTCGCCGATCTCGAGCGTCACCGGGAGCGGATACGGCATCTTCTCGTACAGCACGTCGGCGGAATCGCAGGTCGGACCTGCGAGCACGCACGGCGTCATGTCCGCGCCGTCATGCGGCGTGCGGATGGCGTAACGGATCAACTCGTCCATCGTCTCGGCGAGACCGCCGAACTTGCCGATGTCGAGATACACCCAGCGCACCTCGTCCTCGTCGCTCTTCCTGGAGATCAGGACGACTTCGGTCTCGATGATGCCGGCATTGCCGACCATGCCGCGTCCCGGCTCGATGATGGTCTCCGGGATCTGGTTGCCGAAATGCTTGCGCAGCGCACGGAAGATCGACCGGCCGTACTGCACGACCGGAGGAACGTCCTTGAGGTACTTGGTCGGGAATCCACCGCCCATGTTGACCATGGAGAGGTTGATCCCGCGCTCGGCGCAGTCACGGAACACGGTCGAGGCCATCGACAGCGCGCGGTCCCACGCCTTCACCTTGCGCTGCTGCGAGCCGACATGGAACGAGATGCCGCACGGCTCCAGGCCCAGACGCTTGGCGAGGTCGAGCACCTCGACCGCCATCTCCGGGTCGCAGCCGAACTTGCGCGACAGCGGCCATTCGGCGCCGGCGCAATCATAGAGGATGCGGCAGAACACCTTGGCGCCGGGGGCGGCGCGGGCGATCTTCTCGACTTCGGCGGCGCAGTCGACCGCGAACAGGCGAATGCCGAGCGCGAAGGCACGCGCGATGTCGCGCTCCTTCTTGATCGTATTGCCATAGGAGATGCGGTCCGGCGTCGCACCGGCAGCCAGCGCCATTTCGATTTCGGCAACGGTTGCGGTGTCGAAGCACGAGCCCATCGAGGCCAGAAGTGACAGCACTTCCGGCGCCGGGTTTGCCTTCACCGCGTAGAACACGCGGCTGTCCGGCAAGGCGTTCGCGAAGGTCTGGTAGTTGTCACGCACGACTTCGAGGTCGACCACGAGGCACGGCTCGGTGTCCTGGCCCTCGCTGCGGCGGTTGCGCAGGAATTCCTGAATACGTTCGGTCATAGCACCCTCCAAACGGCCCAGCGACGGGACCCGTTCAAATGTGATCTCGGACATGAGTGCTTCGGCGATGTCGCACGATGGAGACGCGACGACAGCCTCGAACTCAGACCGAATTGTGCTGCCGTGGATTGGTTGGGAATTTCCCGCCCGCACACCTGGCAAT
Organism: uncultured Alphaproteobacteria bacterium; assembly: GCA_963802535.1. Classification (GTDB taxonomy): domain Bacteria; phylum Pseudomonadota; class Alphaproteobacteria; order Rhizobiales; family Xanthobacteraceae; genus Bradyrhizobium. Next base: position 1,524,758 of record CAWDJI010000011.1, read on the forward strand.
GAAGGACAAGCCTTTTCAGTAGCCCGCGCCGGCGTTGGAATGCCGGTAGAGACCAAAAAAGCCCGATCCGTCGTTGCTTTAAGTCGCGTCCCCCGTTGAGAGCGGGGTGCGCCGGTTCGCCTCCGGCTGCCAGTCACGGTTGCAAAGGATGCAGAGACCTTCAACGGCATCTCTTGAGAGAGATGCTGGCCTCCTTGAGTCGATAGACAGAGCGACCCTCGGTTCTTCATCCCTTGGCGGCTGTCCGGCCTCTTGTCCGGATACCTACCGACTGACACACGACCACAGGCACGTGCGAAATTGGGCAAGGCTGGAAATAAGGCTTTTGATTCTGCTTCGCAACATTTTTTTTAGGCTGGGGACAAATTTTCTGCGCGCGTGCTTACAGATTGGTTTTCATCGCGCGCCGCGCGACGCCAAAAAACGCCGCGCGACGCCAAACATGAACAGACGTTAAGAATTTCGGGGAGAGGCGTGAGCGCGTTTGCGCCTGTGCCGCAGCGGTTTCTTGAGCTCGCGCGTCAGCCGCGCTTCCAGAACGGCTCGATGCGCTGGGCGGCGCGGATGAACGCCACCATGATCAGGACGCCGATCGCAAACAGCACCGCCTGCAGGATGTGCGCCGAGGTGTCGTCGAGCCCGAACAGAATCGCGAGCGCCCAGCCGCCGGCAAACGCCGCGCCGAACACCTCCGCGCCGATCAGGATCGCCGCCGAGATGACGGTGACGACGCTCGGCCAGATGATCTCGCTCTTGCCTCGGGAGGCGGGCTGCATGCTCATGAAAAAGTGTCCTGTTAGGGGGCGCAATCTCTCCGAAAAGGCCCCCACTATCAAGCGTAAAAGGCCCAAAAATGCCTTATCGCGTGATATAGATTGACGCAGTTTTCAAGCGTTTTCCAGAGGCGAAGAAACGGGAATTTGTAATGTCAGAAACCCAGCAAACAGGCGGCCACTTCCGAAGCTCAGGCAAACCCGCTGCTGAAGCCGTGGACGACGCCGTTCGAGACGCCGCCGTTTGCCGAAATTCTCCCTGAGCACTTCCTCCCGGCCTTCGAGCGGGCCTTTGCCGACCACTCGGCCGAGATCGCGGCGATCACCCACGATCCCTCCGCGCCCGACTTCGCCAACACGATCACGGCGCTGGAGCGCTCCGGGAAACTACTGTCCAAGGTCTCGGCGGTGTTCTACGACCTGGTGTCGGCGCACTCCAACCCGGCGATCCTGGAGATCGACAAGGAAGTGTCGCCGCGGATGGCCCGGCACTGGAATCCGATCATGATGAACGCGGTGCTGTTCGGCCGCATCGCCATGCTCCACCACAATCGCGCCACACTCGGCCTCACGGGCGAGGAGATGCGGCTGCTGGAGCGGACCTACACCAATTTCCACCGCGCCGGCGCCGGCCTCGACGAGGCCGCCAAGAAGCGCCGGGCCGAGATCAACGAGCGGCTGGCGGAGCTCGGCACCTCGTTCAGCCACCATCTGCTCGGCGACGAGCAGGACTGGTTCATGGAGCTCGGCGAGGACGACCGCGCCGGCCTGCCCGAGGCGTTCGTCGCCTCCGCCAAGGCCGCGGCCGAAGAGCGCGGGCATGGCCGGCAAGGCGATCGTGACGCTGTCGCGCTCCTCCGTCGAGCCGTTCCTGAAGAGCTCCGATCGCCGCGACCTGCGCGAGAAGGTGTTCAAGGCCTTCACCGCCCGCGGCGACAATGGCAACGCCAACGACAACAACGCCACCTTGGTCGAGATCCTCAGCCTTCGCGAGGAGAGCGCGAAGATCATGGGCTTTCCGACCTATGCCGCCTACCGCCTGGAAGACTCCATGGCCAAGACGCCCGAGGCGGTGCGCAGCCTTTTGGAGCGGGTCTGGAAGCCGGCGCGGGCCCGGGCGCTCGCCGATCGCGACGCGCTGCAGGCGCTGATCGCGGAGGAGGGCGGCAATTTCGCGCTGGCGCCGTGGGACTGGCGCTACTACGCCGAAAAGCTGCGGCAGGTCCGGGCCAATTTCGACGACGCCGCGATCAAGCCGTATCTGGTGCTCGACCACATGATCGAGGCCGCCTTCGACTGCGCCACCCGCCTGTTCGGCGTCACCTTCGCCGAGCGCAAGGATATCCCGCTCTGGCATCCGGACGTCCGGGTCTGGGAGGTGAAAGACCGCGACGGCCGCCACAAGGCGCTGTTCTACGGCGACTACTTCGCCCGGCCCTCGAAGCGCTCCGGCGCCTGGATGACCTCGCTGCGCGACCAGCAGAAGCTCGACGGCGAGATCGCGCCGCTGGTGATCAATGTCTGCAATTTCTCCAAGGGCGCCGACGGCGAGCCGTCGCTGCTGTCGCCGGACGACGCGCGGACGCTGTTCCACGAGTTCGGCCACGGCCTGCACGGCATGCTGTCGAACGTGAACTATCCCTCGCTGTCGGGCACCTCGGTGTTCACCGACTTCGTCGAACTGCCCTCGCAGCTCTACGAGCACTGGCAGGAGCAGCCGCAGGTGCTGCGGCAGTTCGCAAAACACTACCAGACCGGCGAGCCGCTGCCGGACGATCTGCTCAAGCGCTTCCTCGCCGCGCGCAAATTCAACCAGGGCTTTGCCACCGTGGAGTTCGTCTCCTCGGCGTTGATCGATCTCGAATTCCACACCCAGCCGGCCGCGGCCAGCCGCGATGTCGGAGCGTTCGAGAAGGCCGAACTCGAGAAGATCGGCATGCCCGCCGAGATCGCGCTGCGGCACCGGCCCACCCAGTTCGGCCACATCTTCTCCGGCGATCATTATGCGTCGGGCTATTACAGCTACATGTGGTCGGAGGTGATGGACGCCGACGCGTTCGGCGCCTTCGAGGAGGCCGGCAACATCTTCGATCCCGCCACCGCAAAACGCCTGCTCGACGACATCTACTCCTCGGGCGGCTCGCGCGACCCCGAGGATGCCTATGTCGCCTTCCGCGGCCGCGAGCCGGAGCCCGACGCGCTGCTGCGCCGCCGCGGCCTGCTCGATGCGCCAGAGGCGGCCTGAGGTGAGATCAACGCTGCGCCGCCTGCTTGGACTGCTCGCGCTTGCCGGCGGCGTCGCGCTCGGCGCGGCCGCGGCCGAGGCCCATCCGCATGTCTGGATCACCGCGAAGAGCGAGGTGATCTACGCCCCCGACGGCTCGATCTCCGGCGTGCGCCACGCCTGGACCTTTGACGACATGTTCTCGACCTACGCGCTGCAGGGGATCGAGACCAAGACCAAGGGCGTCTACAGCCGCGAGGAACTGGCGCCGCTGGCGCAGACCAATGTCGAGTCGCTGAAGGAGTTCGGCTACTTCACCTTCGCCCGCGCCGACGGCCAGCAAGGAGCGGTTTCTGGAGCCGGTCGATTACTTCCTCGAGTACAAGGACAGCCTGCTGACGCTGCATTTCACGCTGCCGGCGAAGGCGCCGTTCAAGGCCAAGCAGACGGCGCTGGAAGTGTTCGATCCCGCCTTCTTCATCGACTTCAAATTCGCCGAGAAGGAGCCGGTCAAACTGGTCGGCGCGCCCGCCGACTGCAAGATGGCCTTCCAGCGGCCGAATGACGGCACCGCCGGCGCGCAAAAACTCGGCGAGCAGAATTTCATGAGCGGCGGCGACGGCTCGAACTATGGCGCGATGTTCGCCAACAAGATCATGGTGGATTGCCCGTGAGGCCGACGTACAGACTTCTGGCACACAGCGCTCGCGATCGGCGATGGTGGCGCTGGCCGCCATCGTCATGGCTCGACGGCGCCTTGCACGTCCTGCGTGGCGCAAAACCCGTTCGGCGGCCCGCGGCCGGCCGCCAGCCGAGCCGCAGGTCGGCGGCATCGTCGGCTGGCTGCTGGCAAAGCAGTCGGAATTCTATCGCGAGATGTCGGCGACGATTCGCGCCGCGAAGTCCGACGGCTCGGCGGTCTGGACGCTGCTCGCGATCTCCTTTGCCTACGGGATCTTTCACGCCGCCGGCCCCGGCCACGGCAAGGCGGTGATCTCGTCCTATCTCGTCGCCAACCAGGAGACCGCGCGGCGCGGCATCGTGCTGTCGTTTGCCTCGGCGCTGCTGCAGGCGCTGGTCGCGGTGGTCGTGGTCGGGATCTGCGCCTGGCTGCTCAACGCCACCGCGAAGACGATGTGCGGGGCGGAGAAGGCGATCGAGATCGCAAGCTACGCCCTGATCGCGGCCTTCGGCGCCCGGCTGGTCTGGACCAAGGGCGGCGGTTTTATGCGCGCGCTGCAGGCGAAGCCGGTGCCCGCGATGGCGGCGGCGCATCCACCATGACCACGGTCATAACCATGACCACGGTCATCACCACCATGATCAGATCACGATCATGACACGATCACGACGACCACGTCCATGACGAGCATTGCGGCCACTCCCACGGCCCGACGCCGGACCAACTCGCCGGCCCCGGCGGCTGGCAGCGCGGTCTCGGCGCGATCTTCGCCGTCGGCTTGCGTCCCTGTTCGGGCGCGATCCTGGTGCTGGTGTTCGCACTCGCGCAAGGGCCTGTTCTGGGCCGGCATCGCCGCGACCTTCGTGATGGGGCTCGGCACCGCGATCACGGTCGCGACCATCGCCGTGCTCGCGGTGTCCGCGCGGGGCCTCGCCCAGCGCCTGTCCGCCGGCCGCGACGGCGGCGGCACGCTGATCATGCGCGGCATCGAATTCGGCGCCGCGGGACTGGTGCTGCTGTTCGGCCTCGGCCTGTTGTTCGGCTATCTCGCCGCCGAGCGGGTGACGTGTTTGTAGACGCCGAACCTGCGCGAATGCCCGATGACAGTTGGGGGGATCAGGGTGTGTGCCGCCCGTGCGGCATCATCTATCGGCAGGTCAGCGCCTTGCGAAATCCCGCCGCCACGGCATCTTGCTCGGAGCAAAACCACCGGTTCGCCTGCTTCAGGCGTCGATAGCTCCCGCAACCCGGCAGGTGATAGATGCCTTCGAAGCCTACGGCGCGCAGCGCCAGCTTGGCCTTGATCGGGCATCCCGGCGGCATGGCGGTATCGACGCGGAACAGCCTGTCACGTGTCCGGTTTTCATGGCCGGCCTGACAACCGCCGCCGATGAGCCGTGCCCCGTTGTGATTCCATGCTCGCAGGTCGCGCGGTTCTGCGAAGCATCCTTTCCACAATCCGCGCCGGCTCTCGCGTGCGTCGGCTTCCTCTGCCGCGAATCGGCCCGCTGCGGCAGGGTCGGACCTGATCGCCCATCCTTCGCGGATGAGCCACTCATTGAGCGTCGCGGTCTCGCCTTCGACCGAACAGATCCCGAGCCGCCGGTTCTTATGGACCGGGTCAGGCCCCTTGTCGTCGCAGCGAAGCGCGCGATTTCCCACATACGCGCTCAATCGATCGCGCGCGGTAATCCCGCACGGCCAGACGTCGCCGCGTTGGTCGAGGCACGCCTGGTCGATTTCGGGCGCATCGATGCCGTCCAGCCGATAGATAGTGCGATCCAGCTGCAGGGTATCGCCGTCGGTCACAACGATCTCGGCCGCCAGGCTTGATCCGGCCATAGCCAACATCAACGCCGCCATCAGCGCCCGCATCCAAATCGCTGCTATCCCCGAATTGACCATGGCCAGCTCTCCCTGCCGCTTGCCGACGTTCCCCGATTTGAGCCGGCATCCAGCACCGTATCGCATGGCTCCGGGCCGCCGATCATTCTGAAACAGGGCCACGGGGTGCCGCGGCGTCCGGTTTCTCGTGTCTGCGTAAATTATCGATCAAAATATGCACGCTCATCACAAAGACCCAAGCCGGCAATACCACGAAACCCCACCCGACATAGTAACTGCCGATCAACAGCCCCAGCGCCAGCAAGTATCCGGCTATTGCAAGCCAGCGTGGCGCGATACCGGTATGGATCACGACGGTTGACGTTGAAACCATGAAGACGGCCGCCATCTTGGTCGCGTACACGTTGTTGAGGATGTACGCGACGGCACGCGCGTAGCGAAAAATGGTGGAATTTGCCAGCTCGCTGACGTCAGTCGTGGAGGCCAGAAGCATAACCGCGCCGATCACCGCAGCCGCGGCAAACAACATGACCAGATACAACAGCGCGCTGCCCAAAAACACCGTGGCAAAGAAGCGGTCCTCCTGCTGAGCAAGCCGATCGCGCAGCACGCCGATGAACCACAGGAAGGCAACGCCGGCAAAAGGGATCAGGTTCAACGCGAGCGCAATGGCCTTGGTCTCGGTGGCGAGCCATTTGCCGGGCTCCAGCGGGTCGGCCGGAATGGAACGTTGCAGCAACCCAAAGATCGTGAACATGAGCACGGAAAAGACGATCCCGGCGACGGCGGCCGACTTCGGAGTCTTCAGGCCGGTCTGAATGAGCGTGTCCTCCGTCGGTTTCGCAACAGGTCGTCATTTCATCAGACCGGACCGGGTTTCACCCGGAACACGACCCATCGCCGGCGGACGCCCCGCCGCGAATATTGCCGCATTCCTATCGGACATTTGTTGCGGCGCTGCGTTTGACATGGATCAAGCGGCTCGACGTCCGCTTGTCGAGATAGGCCGCCGGAAGCGATCGGCAGAGGGGGCACACCGGCGCGAATGACCCCATCCGGTTCGGATTGGCTCATTTCACGACCGGATGTTTCGTTCTTGCTATCGCGGCAGGGGCGGTCGGGGAAATGTTGAACGTCAGCCACGTATTCCATCCCGACGGACGGTTGGCGGCGCCAAATTCGCCGTACCCCCTCAGGCTCAGGGTGCCCTGCATGTCTCCGACCGGGAAGCTGAATCCGATTTGCGGACCGACGCCGAAAACGCGTGACCTGAAGCCACCGAGGATCGGATTCTGGCCGGAATCGTCGGTGATTTGCTGGTAGGCGTAGCCGGCAATGCCGACGAAAAGTTGCTTGGTGAGGAAGTGCGATGCACTCCAGTCGAAGTGGAAATCGATGCCGCTCCGGTACTGGGTGTCCGGATTCACGAAATTGTAGGTAAAGCCGGCGACGCCCGAGAATTCATTCCCTGTCGTCTGGTCGAAATAGGTATAGGCGCCTCCAGCGTCGATCGCGCCGTGTCCGAGCCCGATATTGGGAATCCGCAGCGGATTATAGTCGCCGGCCGGAATATTGCCGGTGACGTAAGCCATGTAATTGTTGACGCCATGGCTCCATAGCAGTTCGGCGAAGGGTGCGAGGTCGCCGTAGGAGACAAGCGAGCCTTCGAGCACTCCGCTGCGCGTCACCACCATCGGTCCGGCTATCGCGGTCAGTGTTCCGGCGATACTGGCGGCGGTTCTGCCGTACTGGCCGGACACGCCCGCGACCAACTGACCGCCAAGCACTGGCGTCGCGAAAGTATATGATGGCGCGAGGGCGACCAGGTCAGCCCGCCCCCTCAAGCTCAGATTCAAGTCAACGCTGACGGTCGCTGGAATTCTGCCGGTCAGGATCTCTCTGGCCGCAGCAGCGCTTCCAGCTGCGGCGATTCTGGAATGGTAATAGATGACACCGAGCGCCCAGCCAGGTGTTTGCTGCACGGCGGCGAGACTCGCAAACTGACCCGGAAACCAGAATGAGCCGCCGCCCTGGTCGGCATGCGACACCCGGGGGCAAAGCAGGAGAACCGCAGCTGCTGCCACATGGTTGATGACGCGGCTTGCTGGCTTGTTCGTTCCCATTGCAAACCTTTGGGCGGCGGTGGCGGCTTGCTGCAAGGCAGTCCACGAGCCGTGAGGTCTCAAGTCACGACGGGCATGCAATACTAGGGCGCAGGCAGCGCCCGAACCCGTGACAGAATGGTAACAGCTGGCGACATTTGTATTGCGATGATGGCGGGCGCCGGGTCCCCGACAGAGGGCGGTCGGGCGTCGTCACGGCTACCTTGCCATCGAGCGCATACCGTGTCTGTAAAGGCCGGATGCGGACGGGATGGAGCCGCCGGCGCGCGAATGCGCGCCACAGTGGGAGTTTGAGATGGACGATCGAACCGTGCGGGCGGCGCTGCAGCGCCATTGGGAGGCTTCGGACGCCAGCGACTTCGAGGCCGAACATGAAATCTACCGCGACGACGCCGTGCTTTGTTATCCGCAATCGGGCGAGCGGATCCGCGGCCGCCGCAACATTCAGGAGAGCCGAACCGTCCAGCCCAACAACAAGCGCTTTACGGTGCGGCGGATGATCGGCGGCGGCGATTTCTGGGTCACCGAATTCGTACTGAGTTATGACGGCACACCGTCTTACGCGGTCAGCATCATGGAATTCCGCGAAGGGCTGGTGGCCAGCGAAACGCAGTATTTTGCCGATCGGTTTGACCCCGCGCCCTCGCGTGCGCATCTTGTCGAGCCAGACGGGGAAAAGCACGTCACCCTGAATACTCCGCCAGCGTCCCGAAATTTTGCGAGTTCATACTCCATGTCACGCGAGCAGTTCTGGTTCTTCTTTCCGTTCCGGGTGCGCTATTCCGAGATCGACGGTCAGGGCGTGGTGTTCAACGCGCATTATCTGACCTATTTCGATACCTCCATCACCGAATATTTCCGGGCGCTCGGCTACGACCAGTATGCCGACTCCAGGCAAGACCGGTATCGACTTCCACGTCGTCAAATCGCTGATCGAATACAAGGCGCCGGTTCTGTTCGACCAGGAGATCGACGTCGGCGTGCGGGTGGCGCGGATCGGCAATTCGAGCCTCGTGTTCGAACTCGCGATCTTTCTGAAGGATGACACCGACGCGCTGGTGACCGGCGAGATCGTGTGGGTCTACACCGACCAGAAGACGCATCGTCCGGTCCCGATACCGGCATCGATCAGGGAATTGATCGCCGCGCGCGAACGGCATCTGGCCTGACGCCGGTCGAGGATAAAGACTAGTTTCGTCATTGCGAGGAGCGGCAGCGACGAAGCAATCCATCTTTCCGTACCCGGCGTCATGGATTGCTTCGCGGAGCCTGTCATCGGGCGCGCATTCGCGCGACCCGTTGGCTCGCAATGACGATGTAGGAGAGAGCGGCGCCAAAAATTGACCCGGCGGAAAACGCTGCCTTGATCGGGTCACATTGGCGACGGAGATTTTTGGCTTGGTGCTGGGAGGCTTCCATGCTCGATCGCCGCAAGCTTCTGGTCGGTGCCACCGCGCTCGCCGGATATTCGGCACTGGCGCGGGCCGCTGCGCCCTACGAGTGGCAGACGGCCTCGCCGGCCGAAGCGGGGTTCGTCCCCGGTTTCGGCGAGCGGCTCGATCAGTTCATTCAGAGCGGCCAGGCCCCGAACATCCACGGCGTCATCATCGTGCGGCGGGGGAAGGTGGCCTTCGAGAACTATTTCGAGGGCGAGGATCAGCTGCGGGACGCGGAAGGCAGGGCGCATTTCGAACGCGTCGCGTTCTCGGCCGAACGCAGCCACGAGCTGCGGTCCGTGAGCAAGAGCATCGTCGGCCTGCTTTACGGGATCGCGCTGCGCGAGGGAAAGGTGCCGCCGCTCGATGCGCCGTTGCTGGCGCAGTTTCCGCAATATACCGACCTGCCGGACCTCGAGCAGCGCCGCCGCTGGACCGTCCGGCACGCGATGTCAATGACGCTCGGTATTGAATGGAATGAGAACCTTTCCTACGACGATCCGCGCAACGGACAGACCGCGATGGACCGGGCGGCCGACCCCTATCGCCATGTGCTGGGCCAGCCGCTGGTCGCGGCAGTGGGCGAGAAATGGATCTATTGCGGCGGCGCGACCGCGCTGATCGGCAAGATTCTGGAGAACGGCACCGGACAAAAGCTGCCCGACTATGCGCGTGCGGTCCTGTTCGACCCACTTGGGCTCGGGCCGACCGTATGGCGCATCGGTCCCAACGGCGAACGAAACTTCGCCTCCGGCATCAGCATGCGGCCCCGCGATCTGGCGCGGGTCGGGCAGATGATGCTGGAGCGCGGCAAGGCCGGCGACCGGCAGATAGCGCCGGCCGATTGGCTGGAGGAATCGTTCAAGCCGCAGGTGACGATCCGCGACCGGCGCGAATATGGCTGGCACTGGTATCTCGGTGAAATAGTGTTCAACAGCGCGGACGGACCGCGCGCGGAGCGCTGGATCGCCGCCTTCGGCAATGGCGGCCAGCGGCTTTATGTCTTCCCGCGGCTCGATTTGCTGGTCGTCATCACGGCCGGTAACTACAACAAGCGCGACCAGGGCGTGCCGCCCAATCGCGTGCTGACTGAGAGAATTTTGCCGAGCCTTCATTGACGGGTGCGAATTGCGAACTTGACGGTGAGGCGTGTTCAACGCGCACCATCTGCGAAACTTCCAACACGGGATATTTCCAGCGGCTGGGCCGCCCTGCGGGCCCTAGGATACGATGCCGTTGAGGATCACGATCGCGATTGCCACGAGGATCAAGGCCCACCACACCTGGACGGCGATGGCTGCGACGCCGAGCACCGCCGCGATACCGGCCAGCAGTTTTTCTTCCCGGAAAATCACCGCAAGGACCGCGATCGCGATCGCGAGCACACCCAGCGCGGCCGCGCCCGTCGAAAGTACTTCATCCCAGGTCAGCTGACCGACGGGCCCGGAAAGATAGGCCGCGGCGCCAATTTCGTCAGCGCCGAGACCAGCAGCCCCAACAGTCCTGTAACGCTTCCGATGATGCCGAGCCGGCGGGGTTGTCTGACAATATCCATCACGTGAAATCTCTGCGCCGCCCGGAGCGGGCGAAACGCGCTGATGCAGCCTTGGTGCGCTCCGGCCCCTCGAAGGTTCAATGCGAGCCGGCGATGCCGGGCATCCGGGGTGGGCAGCCATGGCTGCGGCAAAATAGCCCGACGGCCGGGCCCGGCGTAGCCTCCTGACGCGCCGAAGTCCGCCTCCGGACGTAGGCGGTTGGCGAAGCCGGGGCAAATCACTTCCGATTTTCGGAAATCGTGTCAAGCCCCGAAATAAAAAATATTTCTGCTTTATCCGAATTCAAATCAGCGCTACATCAACACCCATCCCGTCCCGACCAGAGGGGCGTATCATGATCGCCACGATCGTGGGGCGGGTCGCGGTGGACGCTGGCAGTGCCGATAGCGAACGGCATGAGAGCGTACGGCAAAGACGTGTGGTCCTGACGTCGCGGTGCTGGCGTCAATGCACCTGGAGGCAACAGCCTCTCAGGGCGCAACGGAGGCAAAAGAGCCGTTCTCCGGGGAGAGCACGTTATAAGCCGTAAAGCCATTGCGCAGGGAATGTCGGATGCTCTCCGCTGCCCTGTATGCTCATGTGCGCACTTCTTCTACACATTGCACACGAGACCGCGGGTGCAGCGCGCACCCGGCATTCCCTGCGCCCTCTGATTTCGAGAGGGCGAGAGAATTCCTAGCAAACCTCGGGCGCAATGCGCCGCGAGAATGCGAAACTGTATCCGCCGTCATTGCGAGCGAAGCGACTTGTCCGCCGAAGCCTTGGCGAAGGCGGAAGCAATCCATGTCGCCGCTTACCGAAGTATGGATTGCTTCGTCGCTGCGCTCCTCGCAATGACGTGGAGAGACCTGGGTATGACAACCAAATCTTCCTCACACCGGCAGATACCCCCGCACCGCCGGCAGGAAGAAGATCGCGACGTTGATCGCAAAGCCGAGACTCCACAGGATCGTGCGCAGCGTCGGGCGGTTGCCGAGATAGGTGAAGACGTAGGCGATCCGCACGATCAGGAACAGCACCGCCAGTTCGTCGATCAGGTGCAGCGGCCCGAGGCGAAATTCCGCCAGCAGCACGGCGACCGCAAAAAACGGAAAGGCCTCGATGCCGTTCTGATGGGCGCCGAGCGCGCGGGCGCGGATCGGATCCTCGTAGAAGTCGGGGTCGCGCGGCCTGTGCATTGTCGAAACGGCGAAGCGCGGTCCACTTGGCCGGCGGCGATCGTCAGCAGATACAGCATCAGCGTTCCGAAAACGCACCATTCGGCGACCGTCATGGTTCCTCCCGCGACCCCGCGATCACGACAGCGTATCGAACCGGCCATTATCTTGACAAGGATGGTGCAACGCGCGAAGCCACTGAAATCATGATCGGTGGTCGTTCCCATTGGAAGTGCGAAAGCCCGCGCCGGAAGCCAGACCGGAGCGCGTCGGCGTGCTGCTGGTCAATCTCGGCACCCCCGATACCGCCGACGCCAGGGGCGTGCGGGTCTACCTCAAGGAATTCCTCTCCGACCCGCGCGTGATCGAGGATCAGGGCCTGCTCTGGAAGCTGATCCTGAACGGCATCATCCTGCGCATCCGTCCCCGCCGCAAGGCGCGCGACTACCGGAAGATCTGGAACATCGAGAAGAACGAATCCCCGCTGAAGACGATCACGCGCGCGCAGGCCGAGAAAGCTCGCCGGAGGCGATCGCCGACCATGACCACGTCGTGGTCGACTGGGCGATGCGTTACGGCAATCCGTCGATCCGCTCGCGCATCGATGCCCTGACCGCGCAGGGCTGCGACCGTCTGCTGGTGGTGCCGCTCTATCCGCAATATTCCGCCGCGACCTCGGCCACCGTGTGCGACGAGGTGTTTCGCGTGCTGGCCGACATGCGCGCGCAGCCGATCCTGCGGGTGACGCCGCCTTATTACGACGATCCTGATTATATCGAGGCGCTGGCGGTCTCGATCATCGCGCATCTGGCGACCCTGCCGTTCCAGCCCGAGCTGATCGTGGCGTCGTTCCACGGCATGCCGCAGAAATATGTCGACAAGGGCGATCCCTACCAGGCGCAGTGCGTCGCGACCACCGAAGCGTTGCGCAAGCGCATGGGGCTCGATGCCTCAAAACTGCTGCTCACCTTCCAGTCGCGCTTCGGCTTCGACGAGTGGCTGAAGCCCTATACCGACAAGACCATCGAGCAGCTGGCGAAGGAAGGCGTGCGCCGCATCGCGGTGATCACGCCGGGCTTCTCCGCCGATTGCCTGGAGACGCTGGAAGAGATCGCGCAGGAAAACGCCGAGATTTTCGAGCACAATGGCGGCGAGCAGTTCGCCTTCATCCCCTGCCTGAACGACAGTGATCCCGGCATGGACGTGATCCGCCAGCTGGTGCTGCGCGAACTGCAGGGCTGGATTTGACGATCAGCGGTGGAGCCCATCCCGCCGGCCTCGAATTGGTCAGTTACACGGCTATTTGAAGCAGGCGTTTTTCCGAACGAAACAAGCCACTTGTTCGGCATTCAGACGCCATGCATCTGGCGGCCGGCAAACCGCTCCCTACGTAATGGTTTGAGAACGGCCGGCTGAACCGGCGCCACGGGCGCGCAGACCAACAGACGACCGCGCCCGGCAACGGTTTTGCCGGCTTTGGAGGAATTCATGACTGGTTTCGACATTTTCGCGATTGCGTTTTTGCTGCTCGTCATCATCACCCTGTTCGCCGGCGTCAAGACGGTGCCGCAGGGCTTTGACTGGACCATCGAGCGGTTCGGCAAATACACCCGCACGCTGGCGCCGGGCCTCAACCTGATCGTGCCCTATTTCGACCGCGTCGGCCGCAAGATGAACATGATGGAGCAGGTGATCAACATTCCCGAGCAGGAAGTGATCACCAAGGACAACGCCACCGTGACGGTGGACGGCGTCGCGTTCTTCCAGGTGTTCGACGCCGCGAAAGCCAGCTACGAGGTTTCCAACCTCAACCAGGCGATCATCGTGCTGACCATGACCAACATCCGCTCGGTGATGGGCGCGATGGATCTCGACCAGGTGCTGTCGCATCGCGACGAGATCAACGAGCGGCTGCTGCGCGTGGTCGACGCCGCGGTGTCGCCATGGGGCTTGAAGGTCAACCGCATCGAGATCAAGGACATCGTGCCGCCGGCCGACCTCGTCGAAGCCATGGGCCGGCAGATGAAGGCCGAGCGCGTCAAGCGCGCCGACATTCTGCAGGCCGAAGGCCAGCGGCAATCGGAAATCCTGCGCGCCGAGGGCGCCAAGCAGGGCCAGATCCTGCAGGCCGAAGGCCGCAAGGAAGCCGCGTTCCGCGACGCCGAGGCGCGCGAACGTTCCGCGGAAGCCGAGGCCAAGGCGACGCAGATGGTGTCCGAGGCCATCGCCAAGGGCGACGTCGCCGCGCTGAATTATTTTATCGCCGACAAATACATCAAGGCGTTCGGGCAACTGGCCGACTCGCCGAACCAGAAGATCATCATGCTGCCGATCGAGGCGACCAGCATTCTGGGCTCGCTCGCCGGCATCGGCGAGATCGCCAAGGCCACCTTCGGCGAAAGTGCGGCGTCCGCTGCCGCCGCCGCGCGCCGCGGCTCGGTGCCGAGCAGCCGGCCCCACGCCGCCGCCGGTCACGCCGCAGCGGTAGAGTAGATTTCCCTCTCCCGCGCTTGCGGGGGAGGGTGCCGAGCGAAGCGAGGCGGGTGGGGGCTCTCTCAACGAGTCGTATCGCGGAGAGCCCCCACCCCAACCCTCCCCGCAAGCGGGAGAGGGGGCTCGCCGGTTTGTTGTCGAGTTCGATTTTAAAACTCTAGAGGTCGTGTCATGGCCGATATGTTTGTTACCCTGGGCACCTGGAACTGGCTGATCTTCGGCTTCATCCTGATGGCGCTCGAATTGACGGCGCCGGGTGTCTTCCTGTTCTGGCTCGGGCTCGCCGCGCTGCTGGTCGGCCTGGTGTCGTTTGCGATCAATCCGTCGTGGCAGGCGCAACTGTTGATGTTCGCGGTGTTCGCGGCCGCCGCCGTGCCGGCGTGGCGATATTTTGCCAAGAGCGCTTCCAGCCACAGCGTCAGCAACCCGTTCCTCAACAAGCGGACCGAAGCGATGATCGGCCGGGTGTTCACGCTGGAGAAGCCGATCGTCGACGGCTCAGGCACGGTGCGGATCGACGACACCATCTGGCGCGTCGCCGGCCCCGATACGCCGGCCGGCAGCCGCGTCAAGATCGTGCAGGCCGACGGCGCCAGCCTGACGGTGGCGGCGGCGTGAGCCTCAGCCCGCCAGTTTGCTTGCTCCACCGCTCGGCAAAGCGGTGCAGCGGCAGGAAGGTCTCGCTCAGTTCCTTGCCCAGCTCGGTGAGGCGATAGCCATCGCCCGGCACCAGTTCGATCAGGCCGGCCTCGCGCAGCTCGGTCAATCGGGTCTGCACCACCGTCGGCGAGGCTTCGTCGCAGGCGGTGCGCAGCGCGCGCGAGGTCAGCGGTCCCTCGCGCAGCTCCCACAGGATCCGCAACGTCCAGCGCCGCCCCAACAGGTCGAGCAGCGCCATGATCGGCCGGCCGGTCCGGGAGCCGCGGACGGCGCGTTTCTTCATGGCTGGGGCCTGTTTCGGCATCGGAAACCCTCTTGCGTGCTTGCTACAGATATTGTAGCGTTTGCTACGTTTATTGTAGCACAGGAGCAGCCGATGTCCCAGACCGCGCCGCGCATTGCGCCGCTGCGAGCCGCCTTATCCACCCGAGATTCAGGCAGCAATTCGACCGCATCATGCGCGGCGCGCCGCCGCTGGTGCTGTTCCGGGTGATGGCCGGCCACGCCCGCGCCTGGGAGAAATTCCGCGCCGGCAGCCTGCTCGACCGCGGACCGCTCAGCTTGCGGGAGCGCGAGATCGTCATCGACCGCACCTGCGCGCGGACCGGCTGCGAGTACGAATGGGGCGTGCATGTCGCGAGCGTTCGCGGAAGCCGCCCACCTGACCGACGAACAGGTCCGCGCCACCGTGCTCGGCGATGCCGATGCCGCCATGCTGGTCGGCGGCCGAGCAGGCGCTGATTGCGGCCGTCGATGCCCTGCACGAGCGCGCGACGCTTGAGCGATGCCGAATTCAAGGCGCTGTCGGCGCATTACGACGACGCGAAAATCCTCGAGATCATCCAGCTCTGCGGCTTCTATCGCACGGTGTCGTATCTGGCGAACGGGCTGGCGTTGCCGCTGGAGGAAAATGCGGCGAGATTTCCGAAGTGAAATTCAACTCACTCGCCGTCCCGGCGAACGCCGGGACCGATACGCCGCGGCCGTGCTAATGAACGACGGTGGTTGACGACTTGCTCGACTTACGACGCCCTGTGGCTATGGGTCCCGGCGTATCGCCGGGACGCGAGCTACGCCACGCCCGCGCGCAGCAGATCGTGCAGATGCACGATGCCGACCGGCTTGTTGGCATCGGTGACGATCAGCGCGGTGATCTTCGAGGAGTTGAGGATCTCCAGCGCCTCGCTGGCGAGCATGTCGCGGCCGATCGTCTTCGGATTCTTGGTCATGACCTCGTCGACGCGTGGCCGTCATCAGATCGGGCCGCATGTGGCGGCGCAGATCGCCGTCGGTGACGATGCCGACGATCGTGTCCGCGGCGATCGACGATGCCGACGCAGCCAAAACCCTTCGACGACATCTCGACCAGCGCGTCCGACATCCGGGTGCCGAGCGGCTTCAGCGGCACGGCGTCGCCGGAATGCATGAGGTCGCGGGTGTATTTCAACAGCGCGCCGAGCTTGCCGCCGGGATGCAGCACGCTGAAATCGACCGAGGTGAAGCCGCGGCCTTCCAGCAGCGCGATCGCCAGCGCATCGCCGAGCGCGAGCAGCATCAGCGAGGAGGTGGTCGGCGCCAGATTATGCGGGCAGGCCTCGCGCGCCTTCGGCAGCGTCAGCGCGACGTCGGCGGCCTTGGCGAGCGTCGATTCCCGCTCCGCGGTCATCGCGATCAGCGGAATGCGGAAGCGCTTGGCATAGGTGATGAGATTCTTCATCTCCGGCTGCTCGCCGGACCATGACAGCGCCAGGATGACGTCGTCGGCGGTGATCATGCCGAGGTCGCCGTGGCTGGCTTCCGCGGCGTGGACGAAGAAGGCCGGCGTGCCGGTGGAGGCAAAGGTCGCCGCGATCTTGCGGCCGATATGGCCTGACTTGCCGAGCCCGGTGACGATCAGCCGTCCCTTGGCGTTCGCGGATCCGATCGGCGGCCGCGGCAAACGGCGCGCGGAGGTCCGACTGCAGCGCCGCCGTGATCGCGGCGACGCCGCCGGCCTCGGCATCGAGCGTGCGCAGGGCCGACTCGATGGCGGCGTTCGCGTGATCGGTGCCGGATGATTTTGCCATCAGCGGTTTCGGATTGGCCATGTCTCAAGTCCAGGGAGGAGGGGCCGATCTTTGTCCAGGCCCCGGACCCCTCCCTTAGCACGGCCCATCCGGCGATGCGACGCGGCCCGTCCGCTCTCAACGGCTCATTAACCATAATTGTTTTAACTCCATTAACGACGTTTTCCGCGCGTGCTCGGAGCTCGTCCAGTAAGTATCTGACGTTGTTGGAGTATTTTCATCGTGATGGCGGGTCCAGCAAGGGGCCGATCCAGGCGCGCGACGATCCTCCGCGCGGCTTTGCCATGCCTTGCGCTGATCTGCGCTGAGCCGGAACCGTCAGCGCACGCCCAAACCGTCACGCCGGACCTGTTCAGCCCGACCCGCAGCAGCCAGATCTCGGCGCCGGATTCGCCGCTGCGCCGGACCGCCGCCGAGACCAACGATCCACCTCAACGATCCGCAGCGCTGCGCGACTGCGCGACAAGGACAAGCCGGCGCCGTCGCGCATCGGGCAGATCCCGCGCTACGGCCTGCCCGCCGCCAGCGGCGCGTCGAGCTCGGGCTACGACTCGCTCAATCGCAAGCTCAAGAAGCCGAAATATTATCCGGGCCAGGCCAAGCCGAAACCGCCGCCGGGCCCCGGCACGCCCGCGCCGATCCTGTCGAACGCGCCGCTGCGGCTTTCGATTCCGCCGTCGCAAACCGCCAACAAGACGCCGATCCCGCCGGCGATGGCCGGCACGGTGGTCGGCCAGCCCGCCCGCAAGCGGCTCAAGGTCGACGACGATCCGTTCGGCGCGGTCGGCGATTACGCCGGCAGCTTCCTGATCAAGTCGGCGGTCGAACTCTCGCGGCGGCTACGACACCAATCCCGCGCCGCACCCGATGTGCCGAAGGGCTCGCCGTTCTATGTGGTCGCGCCGGAATTCCTCGCGGTCTCCGACTGGGAGCGCCATGCGCTGGTCGCCGATCTCCGGGGATCGTTCACCGGCTACGGCAACACCTTTCCGCCGCCGACCGACGGCACGATTTCGTCGGCGCCGGTCAATGTCGATCGTCCGGATTTCACCGGCCATGTCGACGGCCGCCTCGACGTCACGCGCGACACGCGGCTGTTGGCCCAGACGCGGCTGCGGGTCGCCACCGACAATCCCGGCAGCCCGAACGTCCAGGCCGGCCTCGCCAAATATCCGGTTTATGCGACGTTCGGCGGCACCTTCGGCTTCGACCAGAATTTCAACCGCTTGCAGGTTTCCGGCGGCGCCACCGTCGACCGCACCGCCTATCACCGAATTCGCAAGCTCACCGACGGCACCTCGACCAGCAACGACGACCGCAACTTCAACCAGTTCGGCGGCGTCGGCCGCGTCAGCTACGATCTGATGCCGGGCCTGAAGCCGTTCGTCGAAGCGCAGGCCGACAGCCGCGTGCATGACCAGAAGCTCGATCGCAACGGCTATGCGCGCGATTCCACCGGCGGCTACGTCAAGGCCGGCACCAGTTTCGAATTCTCGCGGCTGCTGACCGGCGAAGATCGCGGTCGGCTACGCCGCGCGCGACTATGTCGACACCCGCGCTCAACCGCCTCGAGGGCCTGCTGACCTCGGCCTCATTGACCTGGACCGCGACGCCGCTGACCACGGCCAAATTCTATTCCGACACCACGATCGTCGCGAGACCACGCTGCCCGGCACCTCCGGCGTGCTGACGCATATCTACACCGTCGAGGTCGATCACGATTTCCGCCGCTGGCTGACCGGCGATCGGCAAGTTCACCTGGGGCACGCTCGACTACCAGGGCGACAATCGCAAGGACAAGATCTACACGGTGTCCGGCGATCTGATCTACAAGCTGAACCGCAATCTCTGGGTCAAGGGCACGCTGCGCCGCGACTGGCTGGATTCCAACCTGCCCGGCAACAGCACCGCCTCGACCGTCGTGATGCTCGGCGTGCGGTTGCAGAACTGATCGCTCAGTTCGTCAAAGTCGGTGCTCCAGATGCGCCAGGTCAGCAAGCGCCGGATCCGCGATCATTGCCACTGCATGCCGGATGGTGCCGTCATTCCGAGGGCGGTAATTCCACTGGCACTTCGGACGCTCGTCCGGCCATCCCCGTGCGACAGACTGTCAATCGGTCATTTGCCGAACGTTCGCAGCGGTATTGCTTGACCGCGGGGGCAAAGCAGCCAACTCTGTCGGGTTCTCACAGAAGGGAGACTTAATGGCACATAACAAACCTGCGCACCGCTAGCATTTTATCACGTACTCTGGCCGCGATAATCCTGGTCGGCCTCTACTGCTTCAGCATCATCGGCGTGTCGACGCTGATGGTGGGCGCATCCAGCACGTCGGCGTTTGCGCGCGGCGGCGGCGGACGTGGCGGCGGTGGCCGCGGTGGCGGTGGACGCGGTGTCGGTCGCGGCGTTGGCGGCGGCGGCGGCGTCGTGGTTCGTGGCGGTCGGCGGCTACGGCCGTGGTTACGGCCGCGGTTATGGTTCGGCCGCGGTTATGGCTATGGCGGCGGCGTACTACGTCACGCCTGTCTGCTACTGGGTTGGCGGTGTACGAATCTGCCCGTAATGAGATTTGAGCATTGAAGATGCAGTGCGCTGCGGCGCACTGCGTTACTCCGTCGACG
The DNA here is from genome assembly GCA_963802535.1 of uncultured Alphaproteobacteria bacterium. GTDB lineage: Bacteria > Pseudomonadota > Alphaproteobacteria > Rhizobiales > Xanthobacteraceae > Bradyrhizobium. Next base: position 1,544,394 of record CAWDJI010000011.1, read on the forward strand.
CGAGCTGTCGCGGCTCTACCTCGGCAGCGTCGTCGTCCCCATCAGATACTGATCGATGGCGCGGGCGCACAGCCGGCCCTCGCGGATCGCCCACACCACCAGCGACTGGCCGCGGCGCATGTCGCCGGCGGAGAACACGTTCGGCACCGAGGTCTGATAGTCGGTCAGATTGGCGCGGACATTGCCGCGCTGGTCGAGATCGACGCCGAGCGTCTTCAGCATGCCGTCATGGACCGGATGCACAAAACCCATCGCCAGCAGCACGAGCTGCGCGTCGAGTTCGAATTCGGTGCCGGCGATCGGCTTGAACTTGTCGTCGACCTGCACGCAATGCAGCTTTTGCACCTTGCCGTCGGCACCTGAGAATTTCTGCGTCAGCACCGCGAATTCGCGCTTGGCGCCTTCGGCCTGGCTCGACGAGGTCCGCATCTTCAGCGGCCAGTTCGGCCAGGTCAGGCCCTTGTTCTCATGCTCGGGCGGCGCCGGCATGATTTCCAGCTGGGTGACGGACTTCGCGCCCTGCCGGAACGAGGTGCCGATGCAGTCCGATCCGGTGTCGCCGCCGCCGATCACCACCACATGCTTGCCGTCGGCGAGGATGTCCTTGACGCCATTGAGCGGCTCGGACGGAGACGCGGCGGTTCTGCTGCGGCAGGAAATCCATCGCGAAGTGAATGCCGTCGAGGTCGCGGCCGGGGATCGGCAGGTCGCGGCCGGCTTCGGCGCCGCCGGTCAGCGCCACCGCGTCGTATTGCCGGTGCAGCTCGCGCGGATCGATCGCGTCCGGCGAGGTGCCGCCGACATGGACGCCGTAATGGAAGGTGACGCCTTCGGCTTCCATCTGCGCCACGCGGCGGTCGATGACGTGCTTTTCCATCTTGAAGTCGGGAATGCCGTAGCGGAGCAAGCCGCCGGCCTTGGCGAATTTCTCGTAGACATGCACGTCATGGCCGGCGCGCGCGAGCTGCTGCGCGGCGGCAAGGCCCGCGGGCCCGGAGCCGATGATCGCGACCTTCTTGCCGGTCTTGCCGGCGGCGATCTCCGGCTTCAGCCAGCCATTGTCCCAGGCGCGGTCGACGATGGCGCATTCGATGGTCTTGATGGTGACCGGGTTGTCGTCGATGTTGAGCGTGCAGGAGGCCTCGCACGGCGCCGGGCAGATGCGGCCGGTGAACTCCGGAAAATTGTTGGTCGAGTGCAGGTTGCGCGAGGCTTCTTCCCAGTTGTTCTGATAGACGAGGTCGTTGAAGTCGGGGATCTGGTTGTTGACCGGGCAGCCCGGCGTGCCCGGCTGAACCGAACCGGTGCCGTGGCAATAGGGAATGCCGCAATTCATGCAGCGCGCGGCCTGGTCGCGGGTGTCCTTCTCGCTCAGGGGAATGACGAATTCGCGATAGTGCTGCACGCGGTCGGCGACCGGCGCGTACTTGCGGTCATGCCGGTCGATCTCGAGAAAACCTGTGATCTTGCCCATTAAACCCAACGTCCCTGCCAACTAAAGCTTCGTCGTCTCGTTACTTCCCGCCGTCATCCCGAGGTGCGCGCGTCTTGCGCGTCTCGAAGGATGAGTCCCGTTCACCGTCGCTTCGATGGTCCGAGCTCGCGCTACGCGCGCCTCCGGACGATGACGCCTGCTAATCTACGCCCCGATCGCGATTTTCGGTTCGGCGTCGGCGTTCGCCTTCAATTCCTTCAGCGCGCGGCGGTATTCCACCGGCATCACCTTGCGGAATTTCGGCAGCCAGACTCTTCCAGTTCGCCAGAATCTCGGCGGCCTTCTTCGAGCCGGTCAGCTTGGCGTGACGCGTGATCAGGACGTGCAGCCGCTCGACGTCGGAGTCGAGCAGGTTCTCGAACACGTCGACCCGGCCATGCGCTTCGAGATCGCCGGTGTGGTGATAGGTGTTCTGGTTGATCATCTCTTCCGAGAGCACCGGTTCCAGTTCGACCATCGCCATGTTGCAGAGTCTCTGCGAAGTCGCCGGCCTCGTCCAGCACATAGGCGATGCCGCCCGACATGCCGGCCGCGAAGTTGCGCCCGGTCTTGCCGAGCACCACGACGATGCCGCCGGTCATGTATTCGCAGCAATGGTCGCCGGCGCCTTCGACGACCGCGACCGCGCCGGAGTTGCGCACCGCGAAGCGTTCGCCGGCGATGCCGCGGAAATAGCATTCGCCCTCGATCGCGCCGTACATCACGGTGTTGCCGACGATGATGGATTCTTCCGGCACGATGCCGGAATTGCGCGGCGGCTTGACGATGATGCGTCCGCCCGACAGGCCCTTGCCGACATAGTCGTTGGCTTCGCCTTCGAGATCGAAGGTGACGCCGCGCGTCAGCCAGGCGCCGAACGCCTGGCCCGCGGTGCCCTTGAGGCTGACCTGGATGGTGTCGAGCGGCAGGCCGGTATGGCCGTAGATCTTGGCCACCGTGCCCGACAGCATCGCGCCGGCCGAGCGGTCGGTGTTGTTGATCTCTTCCTCGATCTTCACCGGCGCGCCGCGGTCGATCGCGGCCTGCGCCTTCTCGATCAGCCGGCGGTCGAGCACGGCCTCCAGATGATGGTTCTGCTTTTCGGCGTGATAGATCTTCTGGCCCGGCAGCTCCTTCTGGCGCACGAACAGCTTCGAGAAGTCGAGGCCCTTGGCCTTCCAGTGCGCCACCAGCGTCGACTGGTCGAGCATCTGGGTCTGGCCCACCATCTCGTTGAAGGTGCGGTAGCCGAGCTGCGCCATGATCTCGCGCACTTCCTCGGCGACGAAGAAGAAGTAGTTGATGACGTGCTCGGGCTGGCCGGTGAAGCGCTTGCGCAGCACCGGATCCTGCGTGGCGACGCCGACCGGGCAGGTGTTGAGATGGCACTTGCGCATCATGATGCAGCCGGCCGCGATCAGCGGCGCGGTGGCAAAGCCGAACTCGTCGGCGCCGAGCAGCGCGCCGATCACGACGTCGCGCCCGGTGCGGAAGCCGCCGTCGACCTGGACCACGATGCGGCTGCGCAGCCGCTCGCGCACCAGCGTCTGGTGGGTTTCGGCAAGGCCGATTTCCCACGGGCGAACCTGCGTGCTTGATCGAGGTCAGCGGCGAGGCGCCGGTGCCGCCTTCGAAACCCGCGATGGTGACATGGTCGGCGCGCGCCTTGGCAACGCCCGCGGCCACCGTGCCGACGCCGATTTCGGAGACCAGTTTTACGGAAACCTGACCGTCCGGATTGACGTTCTTCAGATCGTAGATCAGCTGCGCCAGATCCTCGATCGAATAGATGTCGTGATGCGGCGGCGGCGAGATCAGGCCGACGCCGGGCGTCGAATGCCGGACGCGGGCGATGATCGCGTCGACCTTGTGGCCGGGCAATTGTCCGCCTTCGCCGGGCTTGGCGCCCTGCGCCATCTTGATCTGCATCATGTCGGAGTTGACGAGATATTCCGTCGTCACGCCGAAGCGGCCCGAGGCGACCTGCTTGATCGCCGAGCGCATCGAATCGCCGTTCGGCAGCGGCTTGAAGCGATCGGACTCTTCGCCGCCTTCGCCGGTGTTGGACTTGCCGCCGATCCGGTTCATCGCGATCGCCAAGTGTCGTGTGCGCCTCGCGCGAGATCGAGCCGAAGCTCATCGCGCCGGTGGCGAAACGCTTGACGATGTCCTTGGCGGATTCGACCTGGTCGAGCTTGATCGGCTTGCGCTTCTCGTCCTCGGCGGTCTTGATCCGGAACAGGCCGCGCAGCGTCAACAGCCGCTCGGACTGCTCGTTGAGGATTTTGGCGAACGCCTTGTAGCGCTCGAGCGAATTGCCGCGCGCGGCATGCTGCAGCATCGAGACGGATTCGGCGGTCCAGGCGTGATCCTCGCCGCGGGTGCGGTAGGCATATTCGCCGCCGACATCGAGCGCGGTCTTGTAGACCTGCGCGTCGCCGAACGCGTCGCGAGTGACGGCGCGCGGTTTCCTCGGCGATTTCGGCCAGGCCGACGCCTTCGATACGGGTGTGGGTGCCGGCGAAATATTTGGCGACGAAGTCGGCCTTCAGGCCGACGGCGTCAAAGATCTGCGCGCCGCAATAGGACTGGTAGGTCGAGATGCCCATCTTGGACATCACCTTCAAGCAGGCCCTTGCCGATCGACTTGATGTAGCGCTTGACGATTTCGTAATCGTCCAGCGCTCCCGGCAGGCGATCCTTCATCGCGATGATGGTCTCGAACGCCAGATAGGGGTTGATCGCCTCGGCGCCGTAGCCGGCCAGGCAGGCGAAGTGATGCACTTCGCGCGGTTCGCCGGATTCGACCACGAGGCCGACCGAGGTGCGCAGGCCGGTGCGGATCAGATGATGATGCACGGCGGCGCAGGCCAGCAGCGAGGGAATCGGAATCCGGTCCGAGCCCGCCATGCGGTCGGACAGGATGATGATGTTGATGCCTTCGCGCACCGCGCCTTCGGCGCGCGCGCAGAGTTCGTCGAGCACCTGCTCCAGCCCGCCGCACCAAAGCCGGCGTGGAAGGTGGTGTCGAGCGTGCGCGACTTGAAATGGGCTGTCGGCGACGTCGGAGATCGAGCGGATCTTTTCCAGGTCCGCATCGGTCAGGATCGGCTGGCGCACTTCGAGCCGCTTGGTCGACGCCATGCCCTGCAGGTCGAACAGGTTCGGCCGCGGCCCGATGATCGAGACCAGGCTCATCACGAGTTCTTCGCGGATCGGATCGATCGGCGGGTTGGTGACCTGCGCAAAGTTCTGCTTGAAATAGGTGAACAGCGGCTTCGGCCGGTCCGACAGCGCCGAGATCGGCGTGTCGTTGCCCATCGAGCCCGCGGCTTCCTCGCCGGTCGAGGCCATCGGCGTCATCAGGATGCTGACGTCTTCCTGGCTGTAGCCGAACGCCTGCTGGCGGTCGAGCAGCGGCAGATTGGAGCGCATGCCCTTGCTCGGCCGCGTCCGGCAATTCCTCGAGCTGAATCTGGGTGCGGTGCAGCCAGTCGCGGTAGGGATGGCTCTTGGCGAGCGTCTGCCTTGATCTCGTCGTCGGGAATCAGACGACCCTGTTCGAGGTCGACCAGCAGCATCTTGCCGGGCTGCAGCCGCCACTTGGTGATGATCTGGTCCTCGGGGATCTTCAGCACGCCCATTTCGGACGCCATCACGATGCGGTCGTCGCTGGTGACGAGATAGCGCGCCGGCCGCAGGCCGTTGCGGTCCAGCGTCGCGCCGATCTGGCGGCCGTCGGTAAACGCGATCGCGGCGGGGCCGTCCCACGGCTCCATCATCGCGGCGTGATATTCGTAGAAGGCGCGGCGCTGCTCATCCATCAAGGGATTGCCGGCCCAGGCTTCCGGAATCATCATCATGACGGCGTGCGGCAGCGAGTAGCCGCCCTGCACCAGGAATTCGAGCGCGTTGTCGAAGCAGGCGGTGTCGCTCTGGCCTTCATAGGAGATCGGCCACAGCCGGGAGATGTCCTTGCCGTACAGTTCCGAATGCACCGAGGCCTGGCGCGCCGCCATCCAGTTGACGTTGCCGCGCAGCGTGTTGATTTCGCCGTTATGGGCGATCATCCGGTAGGGATGCGCCAGCGACCAGGCCGGGAAGGTGTTGGTCGAGAAGCGCTGATGCACCAGCGCCAGCGCGCTTTCGAAATCCGGCTTCGTGCAGGTCGGGATAATACTTGCCGAGCTGGTCGGCGAGGAACATGCCCTTGTAGATCACGGTGCGGCACGACATCGACACCGGGTAGTAGCCGGCCAGTCCGCGCTCGCGGCGCTGATAGATCGCCTGCGAGATCGACTTGCGCAGGATGTAGAGCCGGCGCTCGAAATCGTCCTCGGTCTTGGCGGTGCCGTTGCGGCCGATGAACACCTGCATGCAGGTGGGTTCGGTCGGCTTGACGGTTTCGCCGAGCGAGGAATTGTCCGTCGGCACGTCGCGCCAGCCCAGCAGCATCAGGCCTTCGTTCTTGATCTGCTCGGCGATGATGCTCTGGATAACTTTGCGCCACGCCGTTTCCTTCGGCATGAACAGCGCGCCGATGGCATAGTCGCCGGGCTTCGGCAGCTGGAAGCCGATCTCGGCGGCCTTGCGCTTGAAGAAGGCGTGCGGGATCTGCACCAGGATGCCGGCGCCGTCGCCGGCGCGCGGGTCGGCGCCGACCGCGCCGCGATGTTCGAGGTTGCAGAGAATGTTGATCGCGTCGGAGACGATCTGATGCGACTTCTTGCCCTTGATGTTGGCGATGAAGCCGACGCCGCAGGAATCCTTTTCCAGGCCGAGGGTCGTACAGTGCCCTCGGCCGGCGGACGCCAGCTGATGCTCGCGCGCCGGCTTCCTGAACAGAGTTCGTGGTCTGAACGTCGGCGGTTTCGAAGCCGCGGTCGCCGACAGCGTTTCTGTCACGATGTTTTCGCGCTCGAATTCCGACCCGCTCATCTCATTCCTCTCAATCAGGTAAGGGCCTCAACCGTCATCGGCGCACCTTGGGCGTTTGCGGCACCCACCGGGCCACCGCTCGTCCTCCGCGAGCCGCAATTTCCTAAATTCAGGCCTGGGCGTTCAACGTCCCCGAGGAACGGCCTTGCCTGCACTTCCTGGAGCTCGAAGCCGCCAGGTTTTCGTTGCAATCCCTGTGCCGGGAATGCCCCGTAATTTGAGACAGTGATACTGTCCTAACTCCCGACCATGCCAAATTTTTCTCTATCATACAAGCGCGTGAAAGTCCTCGCCGCATGGCTGATCCGTCCCGGTGGCGGGGTGCGTGGCACGGCGCCCGCAAACGCGCCGCGATCCGGCCCAAGGACCGCCGGATTTCGCAATGAAATTGCGATCCGGGACGGCCGGTCAAGGGAGCGAAAACGCTCCGGGCAGGGGCTAACAGGAGCGATGGGCGATGAAGTTGTTCACAGGATGGGTTTTGGCGGCGGGGCTGGTGCTCGCGGCCGCGGCGGCACAGGCACAGGTGGTGGCGCCCGACGGGGCCGACGCTCGGCAGTACGCCGGTGTCCGACGTGGGCGGTCCCGCTTCGGGCGGGCCCTATGCGGCGATGCCGCCGGAAGCGCCCCGGCCGGGCTACGGCTACGGCCCGACGCTGCTGCCGTCGACCGAGGTCTACACGGTGGTGCGCGAGGCCGGGTTTTCGCCGCTCGGCATCCCGCATCTAGCGCGGCTTCATCTACACGATCGCGGTGATCGATCGCAGCGGCAATGATGGAAGACTGGTCATCGACGCGCGCAACGGGCGCATCCTTCGCTTGGTGTCGGCCCACGGCATGGGCGACAATTTCAACGACGATCCGGCCGTCATCTACGGCGCGCCGGGAACGCTGCCGCCGATGACCCATGTCAGGGGCGCGCCGCGGCCGCCGCGGACGATCCCGCATGTGGCGAGCCGCACGGTGCCGGTGCCGAAGGCAAACCCGCTCGCCGCCAGGCCCGCGCCCGAACAGGCGCAGCAGAACCGGCGCAGCCACAAACGCCGCCGCCGGCGAATCAGCGCAGCCCAACCGAAACCGTCTGAACGCGGCCGTCAATCGGCGCCGCCAGCCGAAATCGGCGCCGAAGCGCACAACCCAGGCATGCCGCGGCCGGCTGACGACCGGCTGCGGCCCAGCCGAAGCCCGCGCCGCAGATCGCCCCGACCCAGGACATGCCGAAGGTGCAAGGGCTCCGCGCAATGACGGCAGTAAGACGCCGCGGCTTTCCGGGGCGTTCCCACGAGCGAGGGACTACGGCTCGATCGCGATCATTCCTTGTGCCCGGCCGCCGCCAGGATCAGGTCGGCGATCTCCTTCGGATGCGACACCAGCGACAGATGACCGGCGTCCAGTTCCACGGTGGTCGCATTCATGCGCTTGGCCAGAAATCGTTCGAGGTCGGGATTGATGGTCTGGTCCTGCTTGGAGACCGCGTACCATGACGGCTTGGAACGCCAGGCGGCCGCCGTCGTTCGCCCGGCGAACAGGGAAACCGCCGTCGGCTCCTGCACCGCGTAGAGCACCTCGGCCTTTTTCGGCTCGACGCCGTTGGCGAAATATTTCAGGAAGGAATCTTCCGACAATTTGGTGAAGCCGTCATGCTCCCGGATGCCGGCGCGCACCGGCCCGGCCGGGAATTTTCCGGACAGCGCGACGAAATCCTCGCCGGCGTCGGGGCCGCGCGCGGCGACATAGACCAGCGCCGACACCTTCGGATCGGTGCCGGTCTCGCTGATGACGGTGCCGCCCCAGGAATGCGCCACCAGCACGGTCGGGCCGTCCTGCAGCGCCAGCGCGCGACGGGTCGCGGCGACGGAATCGGCCAGCGACGTCAGCGGATTTTGCACGGCGGTGACCTTCAGCCCGGCGGCCTGCAGATAGGGGATGACTTCCGCCCAGCTCGAGCCGTCCGCCCACGCGCCATGCACCAGCACGACATTGCGCGCGACGACGGGGGCTGCCGTCTGTGCCTCGCGCCTGGGATCCGCCGAGCATTCCCGCTGAAGCCGTGACCGCGAGTGCCGTTACAAACTGAACCATCTTCATCGAACCAACTCCGTAGTTTCTGTGCTTGCGTGATGCGTTGCCCTTCATTGGAGTTTCGGTTCGCGGAGCTGCGACGTTACAGACCCTCACGGCACTGTGAATTCCGACGAGACTCGCACGAAAAAAACGCCCCGGTTTCCCGGGGCGTTTTCGCATTCAGCCAATATCTGCTGAAAGCCGGAGCGCGTTACGCGGCTACCTTGGAAGCGTCGACGACCTGCGGGGCCTGCACGCCCGACGAGATCGGAATGCTGCGGGGCTTCTTGGCCTCGGGGATCTCGCGGACGAGATCGACATGGAGCAGGCCGTTCTCGAGCGAGGCGTTCTTCACCTGCACGAAATCGGCAAGCTGGAAGGCGCGTTCGAAGGCGCGCGCGGCGATGCCGCGGTACAGCACTTCGGATTTGGCCTCACCGTTCTCGTTGGCGGATTTCTCGCCCTTGATCGTCAGCGTGTTTTCCTTGGCGACGATCGAAAGCTCGCCTTGCGAGAAGCCGGAGACCGCAACGCTGATGCGGTAGGCGTTCTCGCCGGTGCGCTCGATGTTGTAGGGGGGATAACCGGGGCTGCCGTCGGCGGTCGCCTGATCGAGCAGGGAGAAGAAGCGGTCGAAGCCGACGGTGGAACGATAAAACGGGGTGAGATCGTAGGTACGCATAGGGTAGTCCTCCATTGAGCGACTGTTGCAGTTAACCCGCCCGCCATCGGGCCGGGCTTTCGTCGATGTGCAGCCTTATGTTTCGGAGTCCGGTTCCGGTTCCGAAACACTGGTAGCGGCCTGCACAGAAATGATATGGGAGGGGCCGAACACCGTTCAAGAGGGGCCAAAACCGGCCTCTTTTTGCCGGCCACGCCTTGATTTCCAGCCCTTTTCACCTAGCCGGTTCCCTGTCCATGACGCTCGTCTCCATCCCCGCCAATCCGGTTCCGGAGGATGTCGTCAGCGGCACCATCAAGACCCCCGACGGCGCCGAATTGCGCTTTGCGCGCTGGGCGCCGCCGGCGGGGCGCAAGGGCACCGTCTGCGTCTTCACCGGGCGCAGCGAGCAGATCGAGAAATATTTCGAGACCGTGCGCGATCTGCGCGAGCGCGGCTTTGCGGTGGCGATGATCGACTGGCGCGGCCAGGGTCATTCGTCGCGGCGCCTGCGCGATCCGCGCAAGGGCTATGTGCGCGATTTCTCCGATTTCGAGGTCGACGTCGAAACCTTCGTGCAGCAGGTGGTGCTGCCGGATTGCCCGCCGCCCTATTTCGCGCTGGCGCATTCGATGGGCGGCGCGGTGATGCTGCGGGTCGCGCATGCGGGAAAACGCTGGTTCGACCGCATGGTGCTGTCGGCGCCGATGATCGATCTGCCGGGACGCCGGACCTCGTTTCCGGCGCGCGCGCTGTTACGGATCATGCGGCTGGCGGGGCAGGGCGGCCGCTACGTGCCGGGCGGCAGCGACGCGCTGACCGGCTCGGAATCCTTCATCAACAATCCCTTCACCAGCGATCCCGTGCGCTTCGCCCGCAACGCCGCGATCCTGGAGGAAGACCCGACGCTCGGCATCGGCTCGCCGACGGTGGCCTGGGCCGATACCGCGTTCCGCGCGATGCACGGCTTTCGCGCGTCGAATTATCCGTCCGAAATCCGCCAGCCGATCCTGATGCTGGCCGCCAGCAACGACACCATCGTCTCGACCGCGGCGATCGAGGAGTTCGCCTATCATTTGCGCGCCGGCTCGCATCTGGTGATCGCGGGATCCAGGCACGAGATCCTGCAGGAGCAGGATCGCTACCGCGCGCAGTTCTGGGCGGCGTTCGACGCCTTCGTGCCGGGCACGCCGCTGTTCAAGTGATGGATGCGCTTCAGAGCGTTTTCAAGCGAAGTGGATACCGGTTCGCGTGAAGAAAACGCGTCAAGACAAGCGACTAGCCTGGCTTCGGCAGGCGCGCGGTGATGCGGTCGGGCAGTTTGCGCTCGACGAACAGCGTGCGGACTTCGGCGACGCTGAGATAGCGCGCCTCGCCTTCGCCCTTGCCCAGGATGTTCAGCAACACCGGCCATTCGCCCTTCATCAGCATCGGGTAGTACCAGTGCGCCGCATCTCCGGCGCGCTTGAGGTTTGCCGCCATGAAGGTGTCGATTTCCTGCGCCGTCAGTCCGCGTCTCGGTGCCGCCGGCCGGGTCGTTGCACGGCTTGCCGAAGCTGGCGAGACGGTCGATCTCGTCCAGATGCACCTGCGCGTCGACGCCGAGGATGCGCGAACCGGCGCCGTGCTTGTCGAGCGGGCCGTTGCGCAATTCGTCGAGCACCGCGCCTTCGGTGGCGCTTTTCACCAGGCGGAAGGGGTTGAGGCCGTTGGCGATCACGGCAACCATTTAGGTTTCCAGCTTCACCATTGATTTCCTTCAGCCCCTGTTCGCCGCTCGCCAGCTCGATGGTTTCGGCGAGCTTTGACAGCGGCACGATATGGCCGCCGACATAGCCGTTCGCGACCAGCGCGCGCAGGAACGGGCAGGGATTGTTAGGCGAAACGGCGATCTGCGGCGTGTCTGGCATGGGTCCAAATCCTAAAAGGCAGCGAATATGAAAAAGAGAATCGGCCTCGATCTGAAGGGATGAGGATTCGATAGGCAGAATCCGCGCGGCGGCATACTACTTCAGGGTGTAGACGAGTTTTCGCCGAATTCGAAGCCGTGTCAACCGAAGGCAAGGAATGCCGGCAGGCTGCTTGCCGGTCGCGGCCTTCAGCTATCCGCGGCGAGCTTCGGCGAAGACTCGACAAGCGTCAGTCGGCTGGAGGGAACGCCGGCCTTCATCAGGCCGTCACGATAATGGGCGATGTCGGCCGGCCATTTTCCAGTGGAAATTGCTCAAATGCCGTTCGACGGTAAAGGTCGGATAGTTGCTGAGCAGGACTTCGGTCGCGTTGGCCGCTTCCTCGGCGCGCCCGAGTTGGGCGAGCGCGGCCGCCCGGATCGCGAGCGCCTGAAGATGATTGGGATTGAGATACAGCTGCCTCACGCGCCCAGGACAGCGACGCGTCATATTGCCCGACAAGGTAATGGCTGAACGCGTTCAATGCCGCCCATTGATAGCGGGGGTCGGAGTTGCCGCGCTGCGCCGCCATCGAAAACAGCTCGATGGCCTGCCGATGTTCGCCGGAGACGAAGTAACACATGCCAAGAACGCCGCGGGCGCCCATGTCGTACGGGTTCAGCCCGACCGCCCGGTTGGCGGCGTCCATGGCCGCCTCGTAATGCCCTTCGACGGCGTGCAGGATAGGCAAAGAATCTGAAAGGCAAAGGACGAGCGCGGATCGAGCCGGACGCTGCTTTCCGCCAGATCCATCGCCGTGGTCCACAATTCGCGCGTGCTCTTGATCCATCCGAACTGGATGCTCTGCATCATGATGGTGGCGAGATAGGCGCGCGCAATCGAAAGCGTCGGATCGAGCGCGATGGCTTCCTTGAACAGGCCGATCGAGGTGTCGAAATCCGCTTTGGTCTGCAGGTAATAATAGGAGAGCCCCTTCAGGAAACGATCCCAGGCGGTGAGGTCGTTCGACGAGGCCGCGGAGGGGCGGAAGCCTCCGCCCGGTAAATCTCGGACGCGATCGCCGCCGACAGGCTGGTGGTGATCTCGTCCTGCATCGCGAACAGGTCGCCCATGTCGCGGTCATAGCGGCCGGTCCATAATTGCTCGCCGTTTTCAGGCGCGATCAGCTCGGCGGTGACGCGGATCTTGCTGCCGGCGCGCCGCACCGAGCCCTGGATCAGGTAGCTGGCGTCGATCTCGCGCGCGATGATGCGCGTGCTCAAGTTCTTGCCCTTGAACGAGAACGTCGAGTTGCGGCTCAGCACCCGGTAGAACGATTGCAGCGACAGCGCGTGGATCAGGTCCTCGGTGAGGCCGTCGGAGAAATATTCGTCGGCGCTTTCGCTCAAATTGGCGAACGGCAGCACGCCGACGATCGCGGTCCGGTATTGGGCCGGGAGGTTCGCATGGTCCTTGGTCTCGCGGCTGCGGGCCTCGGCGCCGGCGGGTTCCCAGGTCCAGACGCTGACCGGCTCCTCGATGTTCTTGAAGCGGTGGGGACCGGCATCGACCAGGGCGACGCTGAGGCGCTTGCCGGCCTCGAAATAGGCCTTGCCCGAAACCGCCACGCCGCCGGGCGCGGCAACCGATTCGAGGCGGACGGCGATGTTGACGTCGTCGCCGAACACCTCGTCCTCGTCGGCCATCACGTCGCCCATATGGATGCCCATACGGAATTGCATGATGCGGTCGGCGGGCAAATGATGGTTTCTTTCAGCCATCAGCATCTGCATCGCGACCGCCGCCTCGATGGCGCCGACGATGCTCGGAAACTCCAGCAGGAAGCCGTCGCCGGTATTTTTCACCAGGCGGCCGCCATGATTGAGGATGATCGGGTAGATCGCGGTTCGATGGGCCTTGAACGTGGCGTGCGTACCCGCCTCGTCGGCTCCCATCATTCGGGAATAGCCGGCGACATCCGCGCAGACGATGGCAGCGAGCCGTCTCTCCATGTCCCCTTGATTTTCCCTTGATATTCCCTTGTGTAGATAGCACTACGTGGTCGGCCGTGCGATTCCAATGATTATAAAATATGCGTCCGAATCCGATGGAAGGCCCGCATCAGCGGATTGGCATGCGCTGGATTAACGGACGGTTCCCAAGGAAATGGTCAAAATCATGGGCGATATGCTCGGCATCAACGAACTCTGGCTTTTCGTCGTTTCGGGGTTGCTGCTGAATGTCACGCCGGGCCCGGACACCGCCTACATTATCGGGCGCAGCATCCAGCTGGGATGGCGCGGCGGGGCGGCGGCCGCGATCGGGATCAGCTGCGGCTGCCTGGTTCACGTGTTTGGCGCGGCGATCGGCCTGTCGGCGCTGTTGATGACGTCCTCGGCCGCGTTTGCGGTCGTCAAGCTGGCCGGTGCGGCCTATCTGCTGTTCTCGGGCGTTCAGATGCTGCTGTCGCGGCCGCGCCCGATGGCCGACATGACCGCGCCGGGCGAAGCCATCCCGCTCCGCCGCGTGTTCTGGCAGGGGGCGCTGACCAACGTGCTCAATCCGAAGGTGGCGCTGTTCTTCCTGGCGTTCCTGCCGCAATTCGTCGCCGCCGATTCGCCGCACAAGACGCTCGCCTTCCTGGCTCTCGGCCTGATCTTCATCTGCAACGGTACGCTGTGGTGCCTTGGCGTCGCGGCTTTCGCGGCGAAAGCGGCCTCCCGGATCCGGCAGTCGGACGGCGTGATGGTCTGGATCAACCGCGTGCTCGGCGGGATGTTCGTCTATCTCGGGTGTCGCGTGGCGATGCTGCAGACGCGCTGAATGTGAGGCGGGAACTATTTTGCAAATTGCGCGGCGAGGAAATCGTGCATTTCGGTAACCGAGCGCTGCGTCGCATCGGCGTCATATTTGATCCAATGCCCGAACACGCGCAGCCCGTCGCCCACAATTCGGGTTGTCGAAACCGTGGTAGGCGCCGGGATAAACCACCAGTCTGACCGGCGCGCCCTTGCCCGCGCGCCGCGCCATCCAGCGTTCGCAATCCGCAGCCGGGGTCCAATCGTCGAGTTCGCCGATCAGGATGACGGTCGGCAGGGTCAGTTGTTCGGTCGCAAAGCTGCATTCGGGATAGTAGGCCACGACGGCCTTGAACTTCAGATCATCCGGAACGGCAAAGAAATTCGGCCGGGTCGAGGCCAGCTGAAGCGCAACGATGGCGCCCTGCGACGATCCGATGACCGCGATCCGCTGCGGATCGACGAAGCTTTGCGCCGACAGATGGCGCAAGGCCGCCAGCGCATCGCCCTCCCGGGCCGACATCAGATTATCGCAGGAATGCGTCAGCCCCCTGGTGGCAAAGCTGTCCACCGCCAGCGTGACATAACCCCAGCCGGTCATCAGCCCGGCGATGGCATCGCGCGTGCTCTTCGACAGCCCGCCGCAGCCGTGAAGATAGACGATGGCGGGGAAGGGGCCGCCTCCTTCCGGCTTCGACAGATAGGCCTCGACCGTATCCGGCGGTTTTGGGGTTTTGCCGCGCTCGATTTCCTCGCGCTGCTGGATCTCGGCGGCGCGAAACGGAACGCTCTCGAACCGGACCAGTTCCTCGGCCGACGGCGTCTGCGCACAGCGAATGTGGCCAGCGACGATCAGAGGCAAGCGACGCCGTGACGTGCTCTGCGCACCGTCTGTTTCTCCCGGACTGCCGATCTCAGGCGCGGATGCTACCAGATTTTCACCAGCGCCTCGCCGGCGAGATAGAGCCCGAGAAAGATCATCGCGATCAGGAACCAGCGGCGGAACACTTCCGGCTGCATCCGCGACCGCAGCGCCTGGCCGATGAACATGCCGGCAAAGGACGCCGCCATCGCCACCGCGCCCGGCAGCGCGGTCGCCGCCGTGAGCAGGCCGGCCGCGGTGATGTTGAAGGCGAGCGCCACCGTGGCGGTGGTGAAGAACACGCCGAGCGCCTGCACCAGTTCGTCCTTTTCCATGCCGATCGCCTGCATGAACGGCATCGACGGGATGACCTGGACGCCGGTGGCGGCCGAGATCACGCCGGTGACGAGGCCGACGATGCCGCCGATCCATTTTTCGTCGCGGCGCGCGACCTTGAAGCTGAATTTGCTCAAGCCCACGATGGCATAGATCACCAGCAGCACGCCGAGGACGACGGTGCCGTAGGCAGCGTAGGGACCGGTCAGCAATCCGCCGTTCAGCCAGATGCCGATCACGGTGCCGACCATCAGCGGCCACAGCCGCCGCATGATGTCGCGCAGATAGCCGCCGACAAAGGTCTGCCAGATATTGGTGACGATCGCCGGCACGATGACGATCGCGATCGCTTGTCCCGGCGGCATCGTCACCGCGAGCAGGCCCATCGCCACCGTCGGCAGGCCGAGCCCGAGCGTGCCCTTGATGAAGCCGGCGAGCAGGAAGACGGCCGCGATGAGAAGCAGGAAGGAATCGATCATGCGACCACATTGACCGATCGCGGCGTATCGGCACAATCTGGAGATTACGGAGACAGCATTCGGCTGCTTGCCGAAGGCAGGCATAGTCCGGCGAACGCTTCCTGATGAGATGCGCTTCGACCTGGTCGATCTTCAGCTCTTCATCGCGGTGGCGGAGACGCGCAGCATCACCAATGGCGCCAACCGGGTCCATCTGGCGCTGGCCTCGGCCAGCGCGCGGATCAAGGGGCTGGAGGCGGCGCTCGGCGTTTCGCTGCTCAAGCGCGGCCGCCGCGGCGTCGAACTGACGCCGGCCGGCGAAAGCCTGCTCGATCACGCCCGCATCGTCATGCACAATGTCGAGGCGATGCGCGGCGATCTCGTCGCGTTCTCCCGCGGCGTCAAGGCGACCGTCCGCTTCCTCGCCAACACTTCCGGCCTGTCGGAATATCTGCCGAAGGCGCTGGCGGCCTTTCTCAGCCAGCATCCCCACATCTCGATCGACGTCGAGGAGCGCGAGAGCGGCGACATCGCGCACGCCATCGTCACCGGTGCTGCCGATCTCGGGCTCGCCGCCGAACACGCGCTGCCCGAGGGCATCGAGCGCATACCCTTCAGCGAGGACCGCCTGGTGCTGGTCACCGCGCGCCAGGACGAACTGGCGAACCGGCGGCAGGTCGATTTCCGCGAGGTGGTGGAGCGCGATTTCGTCGGCCTGATCACCTCGAGCGCGCTGCACGCCCATGTCACCGGACACGCCGCGCGGCTCGGCGCCCGCTTGCGGTTTCGCGCGCGGCTCAATAATTTCGACGCGATCGGGCAGATGGTTGCCGCCGGCATCGGCGTTGCCGTGATGCCCGAGGTCGCGGCAAAACGCTGCGCACGGTCGATGAAGATCAATGTCGTCAGGATCAGGGATCCCTGGGCCAACCGGCGGCTTGCGATCTGCGCCCGCAATTTTCGCGCGCTGCCAAAACCCGCGCAGCAATTGGTCGAGCATCTGAAAAAGATGGCGCCGCGATGAATGAAAGGAGAACACGCAATGCTCAAAGTCTGGGGACGCCGCAGTTCATTCAACGTCCAGAAGGTGATGTGGCTGATCGGCGAGCTCGAGCTCGCGCATGAGCATATCGACGCCGGCGGCCGGCCGGCGGGCTCGATGCGCCGGCCTTTCTGGCGATGAATCCGCATGGCCGCGTTCCCGTGATCGCGGACGGCGACGCCATGGTGTGGGAATCGCACGCCATCTTGCGGTATCTCGCCGCGCGCCACGGCGCCGGTCGCTTCTGGTCCGACGATCCGGCCGCGCGCGCAAGCGTCGACGGCTGGATGGACTGGTCGCAAACCGCACTGCAGCCGGATTTTCTGACCGGCGTGTTCTGGGGATTTTACCGGACGCCGGAAGACAAGCGAAATTGGCCGGCGATCAACGCAGCGCTGGCGCGCTGCGCCAGGGATTTTGCCAAGCTCGACGGGCTGCTGGAAGGCCGCGCCTTCCTGCTCGGCGAGACCTTGTCGCTCGCCGACATCACGGCCGGCACGTCGCTCTATCGTTACTTCGAGCTGGAGATCGAGCGGCCAAAACTGCCGCAGGTCGAGCGCTGGTATCGCACGCTGCAACAGCGCGAGGCGTACCGGACCCACATCATGATTCCGTTCGGCGAATTGTTTGGGCGGCTGGATTACTGAGGGCGCCAACGAAGCGCCACATGCGCAAGATCACGCAAAACCTGTTCCCCCGGGAACAGCGCGTTGCGGCCGGCGAGGGCATTGTCGGGATCACCGATGAAACGGAGCGATGATCGCCCCGGTCGGAAACGAAGGAGCAGAACCGATGACCCGCGATACCGCACTTCTGAACGACGCCGACCTCGACAGCGCCACCGGTGGCGTCACCTCCCTGATTCGCACCAGCACCATTACGCTGCCGCACATTCCCCGGGATCATGACCTGCTGACGCCGCAGCAGATCGAGAAGGTGCTTTCGATCGGCATCAATTTCCCGCCCCCGCGCAGCGGATTTGAAAACCGGGCGTTGCTGATCTCGCCTCCCTTGCCCCAAGGGAGGCGAAGTCTTTTACGGCGTCGTGCTAGACCTCACTTCAACGCCGTCTGCAGCCCGGCGTCCTTGATCACCTTCGCCCACTTCTTGCTTTCTGTTTCGATGAAGCTGCGAAAATGCTCCGGCGTGTCGCCGGCAACCGTGAGGCCCTGATCGGCAAGCTTCGCCTTGACGCCCGGATCGGCCATCGCCTCGTTGGCGATCCGGTTGAGCTCGTTGACGATCTTCTCCGGCGTTCCGCCAGGCGCGACCATGCCGTACCAGTTTTCGATCAGAATATCGGGCATGCCGACTTCCGCGGTGGTCGGCACGTCGGGCGCGAGCGGCGAGCGGGTGCGGGCGCCGAGCGCGATCGGCCGCAGCGTGCCGGCCTTGATCTGCGGCAGGATCACCGGCAGATCGAGGAACGTCATCTGCACCTGCTGGCCGAGCAGGTCGTTGATCGCGGGCGCCGCCCCGCGATAGGGCACGTGGACGATGTCGATCTTGGCGGTCAGCTTGAACAGTTCGCCGGCCAGATGCGGCAGGCCGCCGATGCCGGCGGAGGCAAAGTTGAGTTTGCCGGGCTGCGCCTTGGCGAGCGCGATCAGCTCGGCCATGTTGTTGGCGGGAACGTTGCTCGCGACCACCAGCATTTCCGGCACCGTCACGTTGAGCGTGACCGGCGCGATGTCCTTGGCGACGTCGTACGGGGTCTTTTCCATGAAGGGGTTGATGACGAGCGAACTCGCGCTGACGATCCCGATGGTGTAGCCGTCAGGCGCGGCCTTTGCGACCGCGTCGGTTCCCAGCACGCCTGCCTGTCCGCTGCGATTTTCGATCACGACCGGCTGTTTGGTCAGTTCCGTCATGCGCTGGCCGACCACGCGCGCGATGATGTCGTTCGGCCCGCCGGGCGGGAACGGCACGATCAGCTTGATCGGCTTGGTCGGAAAATCCTGTGCGGCAACCGATATCGGCATCAGCAGCAGCGACAATGCGGCCGCCAGCGCCCCCAAAATCCTCATGCAAACCTCCCTGCGCAGATGTCTGTGCGTCTGTCGCGTTCAATCTTGTACAGCAATTTTCAGCGAACGGGTTGCGTCGATCGCGCGGGTCAGATCAGCAATTCGTCGGTGGCGCACGAGCCGGATCGGCTTTGGTGCTGATCAGATTGCTCCACACCCAATGATGGTGGCGGATAACGCTGGCCGCGTCGAGGTGAGGGCGGTCGCTCAGCGTGTGGGCGTCGGTCACCACGACGACGTTGTGATGGTTCGAGACGGCCGAGCGGACGGTGGCATCGACGCAAAGGTCAGTCGCCCAGCCGGTCACCAGCACGCGATCCGGCGCGATCCTGTCGAGGCGCGCCTGCAGCTCGGCGCCGGCGAATGGGTCGTTCATCTGCTTCTGAACGACAAGGTCGGCGGGATCGCGCACCAGTTCGGGAAGAAACGCCCAGCCCGGCGTCTTCGGTTCGAAATCGTCGCCCTTGCCGCCACAGTGCTGAATGAAGATGACCATGCCCGACTGTTCGCGCACCCGCGCGGCGAGCCGGTTGATGCGATCGATGACGCCAGGCAGATCGTGCTTGGGGTCGCCGTTGAGGAGGCCAACCTGCATATCGACGATCAGCATGGCGTCCATCGAGATAACCCGTGCGCGTGCCGCTCTAGCTGTTCAGCAGTTTCATCGCCGCCTCGTGCACGCGGGCGTCGCCGGCGGCGATGATGCGGCCGCCGCTCTTGCGCAGGCTTGCCGTCCCAGGTGGTGACGATGCCGCCGGCGCCGGTGATGATCGGGATCAGGGCCGCGATGTCATAGGTTTTCAGCTCGGTCTCGACCACGAGGTCGAGATGACCGGCCGCCAGCATGCGCGTAGGAATAGCAATCGCCGCCGTAGCGCGTCAGCTTCACCGCGGCTTCGACCCGGCCGAACGCGGCACGGTCGGCGGCGTTCATCAACAGCGGGCTGGTGGTGTAGGAGGTCGCTTCCTTCAGCGAGGCGCAGCGCCGCACCGAAAGCTTCCGCTCGCCGGAGGGCCCGGAATATTGCGCCGAGCCGCTGTCGCCGGAAAAGCGTTCGCCGATATAGGGCTGGTGCATCATGCCGAACACCGGCGTGCCCCGGTGCATCAGCGCGATCAGCGTGCCCCAGATCGGAAAGCCCGCGATGAAGGATTTGGTGCCGTCGATCGGATCGAGCACCCAGACATATTCGGCGTCCTCGCGCTCGCTGCCGAATTCCTCGCCGACGATGCCGTGCTGGGGAAAGTTGGCCTTGATCAGGCGGCGCATCACCGCCTCGGCGGCGCGGTCGGCCTCGGTGACGGGATCGAAATCGCTGGCGCTCTTGTTGTCGATCGAGAGCGAGGTGCGAAAGAACGGCAGGATGGTCTCGCCGGAGGCGGTCGCAAGGCGGCCGATAAAGGCTGTGAAATCGATGACCGTCACGGCTGTTCCTTGGGCGAAAGGGCGTTCGCGAATTCGCGCTCTTGCCTAGCTCAATCCCGCGTCAGGCGCACGATTAACGAAGCGTTATCCCAACTCTCATCGGGCAGGTTTGCGATGCTTTCGAATCACGCTTCGTTTAGGCATGCATTTTCGATGACACGCGCTATTCACGAAATCGAGATTTTGTGGATTGTGGCCGCTCCGTAACACCGGGTTGCAACGGAACTTTTCTCATAAGATATTGAATATAATGATAGAAAATTGAATTTAACCAGCCTGTTGCATAATCGCCAGCCTGGCAAATATTGCGCGGGAAATGTTTCAAAAACACTTGCGTTTTGTGCAGCGCGGTCGCATATTGTTGCGGTGCGGTAGCGCCTCGCGCTATCGCTGCCCTCCTTGGGCGTTTCCTCCCTAGACTTGGGCCGCTTGTTCATTCAAGCGGCCCTTTTTTCTTTTGGGGCGCTTCCGTGAGGCGCGCCGAGGCGCATCTCTACTTTGCATGGGGTTGTTTTCGATATTTTGAGTCCGGCCCCATAGCGCGTCGAAGACGCGCGAGAACGCACTTGTGGGCGCTGGCCGCTACTCCGCCGCCGCCTGGAACGGCCCGAGATCGCCGAGCGGCACCGTGGCGAGCGCGTCCGCCAGCGTGGCGAAATCGGCGACCACTTGCGCAAAGCGCGGGCTTCGCTCGCGGCGGCGCTCGTCCATGTAGATCGCGCGGTTGAGTTCGAGCTGCACGGTGTGCAATCCGCTCGCCGGGTTGCCGTAATGCTCGGTGATGAAGCCGCCGGCATAGGGCTTGTTGCGGCCGATCGAATAGCCGAGCCCGCTCATGATTTCCTCGACGATTTCGGGCAGCAGGCTGGCGCAACTGGTGCCGTAGCGGTCGCCGATCACGATGTCGGGCCGCCGCGGCTCGTCGCGCGACACGCCGATCGAGGGCATCGAGTGGCAATCCACCAGGATCACGGTTCCGAACGCCTGATGCGCCTTGTTGATCAGCCGCCGCAGCGCGCGGTGATAGGGCTTGTAGAGCGCCTCGATCCGGCCCAGCGCCTCGTCGACATTGAGCCGCTCGCGATAGATCTCCTGGCCGTCGCCGACCACGCGCGGAATGGTGCCGAGCCCGCCGGCGACCCGCATCGAACGCGTATTGGCAAAGCTCGGCAGCCGGCCGGTGAACATGCGCGGATCGAGCTCATACGGCTCCCGGTTCACGTCGACATAGGAGCGGGGGAAATTGACCCGCACCGTCGGAAAACCGCGATCGCTCAAATCGGCGATCAATTCGTCCATGAACGAATCCTCGGAGCGGCGCAGCGCCGCCAGATCGATCCGCGAGGCGTTGAGGAATTCGGCCGGATAGACCGAGCCGGAATGGGGGGAATTGAAGATGATCGGCGCCCGCCAGGTCGGCCGGCTCCACGATCTCGAACGGAGGCGACAGTTCGCCATCAAACTGGGTCATCGTCGGGCGCCGTCCCTCAAGTCCGCGCTTCCTTGGCCAGTTATCAGCCAGCCGATTCTGCCGGAAAAGCGGAGGTTTTATAGATGCGCATTGTCGGTAATCACAGCCATTCTGCCAAGCGAAAAAGCGTGAAAAAAGCCGCAAACCTGCTGGAACGTATCTCAAATGCCGAAAACGCCTGTCTTGATTGATCTGTGGCGCATTCCGGCACAGAAATGACCTCACGCGACCGCCCGCGGCTTCACGACCTTTCACCCGATATTTACCCTCTGTCGGGCTTAGTGTGCGGAGCAATCCTCCAAGCCGGATTCGACGACTGACCGCCATGCACAAAATCCTCCTCGCCGAAGACGACAACGACATGCGCCGCTTCCTGGTCAAGGCGCTGGAAAACGCCGGATTCCAGGTCTCGTCCCACGACAACGGCATGTCGGCCTATCAGCGGCTGCGCGAGGAGCCGTTCGAGATGCTGCTGACCGATATCGTGATGCCGGAAATGGACGGCATCGAGCTGGCGCGCCGCGCCTCGGAACTCGATCCCGACATCAAGATCATGTTCATCACCGGCTTTGCCGCGGTCGCCCTGAACTCCGATTCGGAAGCGCCGAAAAACGCCAAGGTGCTGTCCAAACCGGTTCATCTTCGCGAATTGGTCAGCGAAGTGAACAAGATGCTGGCGGCCTGATTCGGGCGCATTATTCCTCCAAGCGTCCTTGCAGGGGCGCTTTGGAGCCGATATACGGACCCCACCCAATACGATCTGGGGCATCTCGGAATGCCGGCTACCGGTTTTCCGAAGGGATCATGCCCTGGCAAAAACTAGATCAGGAGCGTATTCGTGGAATACCCATCCCGATCTAGGGCACGTAGCTCAGCGGGAGAGCACTACCTTGACATGGTAGGGGTCACAGGTTCGATCCCTGTCGTGCCCACCATTCAGTCGTCCTAAACCGGCGAAACTGTCCTTGCTCGGAAAGAGGCCGTTTCTGCGGGGATTTTCGACGGCATTGTTCGGCTTTTTCGGTCTCCGGAGAAACTAGCGGTCTCATGGGCCTATTGTGGGCTCCAGTCTCCGCGTTCAAAAATTCCGTTCCCGGCGGCGGGATTTCCACGGGCCAATACGCTCGGTGCCCGTCAAAATCTGGAGTCTTTGGGAAGGCGAAAGCGGCCAGCCTGTAACTTATCCTGGCTTCAGTCCGAGGGCTTCAAACTGTCGACTCCACTCCGCTGGCGCATCGCGAAGTCGCTCGACCCCGAGACCGCGTGGCAAGCGACCTTCGACCGCTGCCCTGACCAGATCTGGCGCGAGGAACGCGAGCGAGATCGTCATGTTGACTTGGCGCACGCTGCATTTTTGACGAGCCGCGATCTGTTGAACGTCGGTTACCGAGCCCGACACGATCTCATCAAGCCAACGACGGCCTCGTGCGATCGCGTTGACCAGTCGTGCCCGTCGCTCGATCCTGGTCGGACGAACTTCATTTGGAGCTACACCGTGCGGGACAAGGATCTGCCGGGACTTCTTGGAAGACGGCTTCTGCCATGGAATTGATAGCGACAGTCCGGTTGCGGAGTTGATCATTTCCTCTCCATCTTCGGACCTAAGGCGAACGGTCAGGCAATCCTTATTCACGTCGATGCGCGCGACATGTTCGAGGACGAATTTACGATCTCCAACCTGCGCGGAGCCTGATGATGGCTTTTCTTTTTGAGCAATGAGGTGCTCATTGAGGGCTTTGATGATGGTTTCTTCGATGCCAGCAGCTGAAATGCGTGAGACCGATCCCACCGATGCGGACTTGAACTCGCCATGGAGGAGTGGCAACGAGACGTAATAGCGATAGCGGATGCCGGCCTTGGTCGCGTGGGTCGGGACCATCCGGTGGTTCGCGTCGTCAAACAGAAGCCCGGTCAATAGATGTTCGCTCGCGTTCCGGATCGTAGATCGAGTGCTCCATTGATCCGTGAGCTTCTGCTGAACTGCATCGAACAATGCACGGTCCATGATTGCCGGCTGCTCGCCGGGCAGGATCTCGTCTTTGTATTTGACCTCGCCGATATAGAAGCGATTGCGCAGTAGATAGAACAGGGAGCCACGGCCGAAGAGAACGCCGCCCCGGGTTGCACCGGTCGCCAGCAGTCGGGTTTTGGAGCGAATGTTCCGCTCGCGAAGGTCCCGCACCAGCGCATTGACGCCGCCGAGTTCGAGGTAACGCCGGAAGATCAGTCGGACCCGTTCGGCCTCGTCCTCGACGACCGCGATCTTGCCGTCTTTCATCTGGTAGCCGAGGGGGAGGGGGCCACCCGACCCAAAGCCCCTTTCGCTTGGAGGCTGCGATCTTGTCGCGAATCCGTTCAGACGTGACCTCCCGCTCGAACTGGGCAAAGGACAGGAGCACGTTGAGCGTCAATCGGCCCATCGAAGTCGTGGTGTTGAATTGCTGAGTGACCGAGACGAACGACACCCCGTTCGCATCAAACAGTTCGACCAGCTTCGCGAAGTCCGCCAGCGACCTCGTCAAGCGATCCACCTTGTAGACGACGATCACGTCGATCTTCCGGGATCGAATATCTTCCAGCAGCCTTTGCAGGTCGGGACGATCGGTCGAGCCACCGGAATAGCCGCCGTCGTCATAGCGCGACCGGTATCAAGGTCCAGCCGGCATGGGCCTGGCTCTTGATGTAAGCTGACGCGGCGTCGTATTGGGCGTCCAGCGAATTAAACTCCTGATCAAGTCCATGTTCGGTGGAGACGCGGGTGTAGATGGCACAGCGGACGGGTTTGATCGAAGGAGGCTCTCACGACCGAACTCCTGGGTCTAACCGATCTTCCTTATCCCTGAGGCCAAAGAAGCGCGGACCATTCCATTTTGTACCGGTGATCGCGAAGGCCACCTTGGAGAGACTGTCGTAGGTCTGGCCATTCCAGGCAAAGCCATCAGCCATCACCATCACCCGTTGTGACCGACGGTCCCATTCCCGGACCAGCACCGTACCCGGTGTCAGTTCAGTCCGCTTCTGGTCGAAACTGACAAGGCGCGCAGACATTGCGGCTCCGCTTTCCTTCGGGTCGGTCTGATCCAGCACTTGCATGGTCGCGTGATCCAAATCGCCGAGGCGTGTGGCCTGAATCCGATAGGCGATAATCGCGAAAAGCAAATGCCGCGGCAGGTGTTCGCCCGGCGGTCTCTGAAATTCGCTTAGCCACCGTGAACGGAGCCCTTTGAGATCGAGACCGCGCAGATGCGCGATCTCGTCTTCGATGGATGCTTTGGTCGAGGTACGACCGTTGCGAAGATTCTTCCGCATCGAGTCACGCCGCCTTCTTCGCTCGTTCTGCAGCGACCGACGAAGCCTTTCCATCCCTGATGCGGTAGACACGGCCTTTGTCGGTCTGTTCGGCAACCAGATTGAGGCCGAGCTTCTTGCGTACGACACCCGCGAGAAAGCCGCGCACGGAATGCGGCTGCCATTCCGTCGCAGTCATCATGGCGGCAATCGTCGCGCCAGCGGGTGCCCGCAGCATGGCGATGATGCGTGCGTGCTTGGTATCAGGCCGCGCCGTGCTCTTGCGAGACCCCGCGTTGGATCGGGCGGGTATCTTGGACTTGCCGGTTTTTCGTGCGGCCGGGCGGACGCCGGCCTTAGGCTTGGATTTGGGCTTGGTCATGGGATCCTCTGAAGTTTGCGCGACCCTATCGGCCGCACCACCTCAGCCCCACCTAGGCAACCGCCGGCAGGGCAAGGACCCCGAAGCGCGCCTCGGCCCGCCCGGTCGCCACAGCAACGCTCCAATCAAGCCTGAAAGCCAGTCAATTCTGAGCAAGATAGTTGCTTGATCGGGCTGGAATTCGCTTCCCTATCAATGGTTCGAATCCCCCTCCCTCCGCCAGCAAGTCACTGATATTACGAGAGAAAACGTCATATCAAGTTTTCTCGCGAGACTTCCGCGGGTTAGCGGCAGCAAGTGCCCAAGTTGCCCACTGAGAGAGCGAATTCCTTGCGCTTTGCACATTCAGTGTCGGTCGTTTCTCAGAACACCAATTTGCCAGTGGCTTTCTCTGCCAATGATGCTGACGCACGCAACAACCATCCGTGAAATATTTGCGGACAGCCGGAACGCGCGCTTGGTAGGTGCATTAATTTCCTGGTGACGGCACCGAACCCCCGGCAGTCCCAATTGAGGCCATGCGGTGTAACGCCCGTATGGCCTTAATTCTTTGAGTGGGACGCTAGGAAACCACCGTGTCGTTGAACGAAGACAGTTTTGTCTCACGAGTCTCCCTCCGGCACTCAATCTCGCCGGATGCCGTCAGAACAATCCTGCGCGCTCTTCGTTCAGGCGGCGGCAGCATGGCACAATTTTCACATTCAGACTTTGGCGGTATGTCGCAGTGGACGCCCGGTATGACGATGGTGGGCGACATGTTCAACAATGCCCTCAAATCAAAGCTTGATGCCGTCTGCACTGAATTGGCGGCCTATGTCGTGGCAGAGACTCCATCCGCGTCTCGGGGCCGGAACCGCGAAGCCGTAGAGGCTAGTTACAGGTCTAAGCCTTCAGATTGGTGGCCTGCAGGTCTCGGAACGCCCAGTGCAGTCGGCGGACAAAATGATTTGAGGTACGCCGTGTTTCCTCGGCGGCTGGCGATCAACGACAATGGCCGCGTCCAGATTTATGATACCGGCAGCCATCGCATCTTCGGCATCGCCCAAGCACAGAGCACCGACCAAACGCTGACTTTTACCAGCCAAGATGGCCTCGTTCGGGTAAGTGATTTATCCAAGGTGATGGAATAGTTGGCTTTGACCAAACCGCCGAAATTCCCGTTTTCGTGGAGACGATCGGCGGAGACTGGTTCGATCGCCACTGGACGGTGGGGATGGCAGTGAATTTGGACCGGGTCAAACCGCTTGACGACGATGGGCTATGCGATGGCTGTTCTTCTTGCAGGAGCGGACAACGGGACATCGAATTTGCGAAGTCTATTTTGTCGAACGATTGCTCTATCGGATGGCGCGGCAAGGTATCACAGGGGGCAGTGGTGATGCGACAGCGCATTCGCATTGAAGGCTAGTGCAACCACCCCCTTCAGATCCGTCGCTTCTCTTCCACAGGCATACGTTGCGAAGCGACGCATTCCACGTGTCGCAGTCGCTAACCGCTCCGAGTGCGGGCTAGTGGGACGATCGGTAAGCTTCATGAGCATGCTTGACCAATCTCATGATGAGAACTTGTCAAGCGACGGAAAGCCTTCCTGCGGCGCCACCGGCAACTAGTAAGTGCTGGCAATATTCCAAAATTATAAGTAGCGTCGCGGCAAGAAAAATCGCGATGGCCGCCCGGTCAACGCAAGTTAAAAAAGGGGAGATTCAATGCATTGCTGCTTGAAGGCTGCGGTTGCGGCCGTTATTGCTATCGCAACGCTTACGGACGCAGCGCTTGCGCAAACCAAACCTCAGGAAATCAAGATCGGTATCACCACTTTCCTGTCGGGACCGGCTTCCGTATTCGGCGTACCGGCAAAGGCCGCGGCCGAGATGATTGCAGAAGACCTCAACAAGAAGGGCGGAATCGGCGGCGTACCGGTAAAACTGTCTTTCATCGATGAAGGCGCCGGCGGCGAGGCGTTGGTCTCGAACTACCGGCGCATGGTTCAGGATGAAAAGGTCGACGCGACTTTCGCCTCCATCTCCTCGGGCAGCTGCAATCAGCTTGTCCCGGTCGCCGAAGACCTCAAGGTCATGAACTTCATGTGGGATTGCGGTGCAGCTTCAATTCTGGAGACGAAGAAGTATCGCTACAATTTCCGCACCCAGGCTAACGGCACGCCGGAGATGCTGGCGGTGCTCGTCTATCTCCTCAAGACAAAGCCCGACTTCAAGACCATCGCGGTCGTCAATCAGGACTACGCGTGGGGCCGCGAAAGCTGGGAGATCTTCTCCACCGCATTGAAGGCGATGAAGCCCGACGTTCAGGTGGTGGCGGAGCTTTTTCCGAAGTTCGGCGCGCCTGACTATTCCACCGAAGTTTCGCGCCTGCTGGCATTGCGGCCGGATGTCGTTCTGACCACCTCCTGGGGCGGCGATCTCGACACGCTGGTCCGTCAGGCCGGTCAACGCGGCCTGCTGCAACAATCGACCTTCGTGTTGGGCATCGGCGAATCCTCGATCCAGCGACTGGGCAAGGATCTGCCGGAAGGCCTGATCGTTGGTGCGCGAGGCGACCACTGGTTCCTGCATCCCGAAAAGAAGAACGATCCGGCCTTCAAGGCCTTTGCCGAGGCATTCAAGGCAAAGACCGGCGCCTGGCCGATCTACCCGGTCTACCACATGGCGCAGGCCTTCACGGCGCTGCAGACTGCCTATGACAAGGCGATCAAGGCCAATGGCGGCAACTGGCCGACGCGGGAGCAGGTCGTGGACGCAACCTCCGGCACCGAGTTCGCGACCGGTTTCGGCCGGCCGATCACGCTGAGGCCCGAGGACAACCAGGGTCTGGAAGCGCAGCTCGTCGGCGTCACCAAGTCTTTCCCGGGCTATGACTTCAAACTGCTCGACAACATGATGATCTTCGATCCGAAGGTGATCACCAATCCGGCGGGCGTGCGCTCGGTCGAGTGGCTGAAGACGCTCAAGCCGGAATTCGTTAAAATGGACGTTCCGACCTTCAAGCAGTAGTCCCGATCACCGTCCTCCGGTTTTTGCCCGGAGGACGGCTTTCCTGAAGGTCTCCATGAATTCGACCCTCGCCATACTGGCCGTCCTTGACGGGATCAGTTACGCCGCCCTGGTGTTCCTGGTTTCCGTCGGGCTGAGCCTGATTTTCGGTGTGCTGCGCGTGGTGAATGTCGCGCACGGCTCGCTCTACGCCTTTGGCGCCTATCTCGCCGCGACGTTCAGCCTCGTGATTGCGCAGGTGTCGCCGTGGCTTACCTATCCCGCACTGCTGGTTGCCTCCATCGTAATCGGCGTCGTGTGCGGCGGTTTCATCGAGCGCTTCCTGTTGCGGCCGCTCTACGGACGGGACGACGTGCTGCAGCTCCTGATCACCTTCGCGGCCTTCATGATCATGGACAATCTGCAGCGTCTGATCTGGGGCGTGCAGCCAATCTTCGCTGCTGAGCCCTTAAAGCTGTTGCCGAACATCAGCGTATTCGGCGTGAACTATACGTCCTACCAGGTCATCCTGCTTCCGGGCGTGGCAGTCGCGACGCTGTTCGGACTGCGTTACTTCCTGCGGAAAACCCTTGCGGGAGCCGTGATTCTGGCGGTCACCGAGGATCGGGAGGCGTCAACCGCCATCGGCATCGACGCCCAACGCGTCTACTCTATTACGTTCATCATCGGGGCGAGCCTGGCGGCGCTCGGCGGCGCGCTTGCTTCGCCGACCACATCGCTGGTGCCCGGCATGGGCGCCGACATGATCGTGCTCTCTTTCGCGGTGGCAGCCACTGCGGGTCTGGGGCAGATCGAGGGCACCGCCCTTACGGCCCTCATGATCGGTTTGACGCGCGCCTTCGTCATCTATCTGCAGCCGGAGTTCGAAGTTCTCGTACCCTATCTGCTGATGGTGCTGGTGCTTCTGGTGCGTCCGTTCGGACTGTTCGGTGCGGTGCAGGTGAGAAAAATCTGATGGCGGGCCGTATCAAGCCGATCACGGCAGTCGCGATCATCTTCTTTCTGGCCAGCGCGGTACTGCCGCTCTTCGTCGCGAGCTGGGCGACGTTATTCGCGCTCATTCTCGCCAAGGGCATCGTGGTGCTCGGCATCGTCCTGTTGCTGCAGGCGGGACAAGTATCGTTCGGACACGCGATGTTCTTCGCCACCGGCGCCTACACCGCGGCGTTCTGGGGCAAGTACATCGGCGGCGGCGATATCCTGATCTTTCTCGCGCTAGGAGGCATAACCTCTACCGTTTTTGGCCTGATCGTCGGCCTGTTCGTGGTTCGCTACCGGGAAATCTTCTTCGGAATGCTGAACCTGGCATTCTCCATGGTGTTGTGGTCGCTGCTCGAGAAAATGTTCCACTACACCAACGGCGCTGACGGCATCCGGGTCGCCCGTCCTGGCTTGCTTGGATTTTCGTTCACGCCGGAGACGTTCCAATACGTTATTCTCTACGTAAGCCTTTTGGTCGCGATTGCTGCGTTCTACGGCGTGCAACGCTATCTCGACAGCCCGCTCGGTCACATGTTGCGGGCAATGAAATCAAACGAAACTAGGCTCGAATATCTTGGGATGTCGGCGCGGCGCGTACTGCTCATCGGCTACGTGATCTCCGCGTTTCTAGGCGGCATTGGCGGCACGCTGGTATCGATCATCCAGCAGATCGCGACGCCCGAGTTCGGCTTCTGGACCAAGTCGGGCGAGTTCGTGTTCATCGCGATCCTCGGCGGCGGCGCCCATGCTTTCGGCGCGTTTGCGGGTGCTGCGATGTTCGAATGCGTGCGGTTCTACGCCGCGGCGCACCTGGCGGACTCCTGGCAGCTCATTCTCGGCGTCGTGCTGATCGTCATCATCCTTTACGCGCCGAACGGCCTGATCGGCCTCCGGCAGCGCTACGGTCAATCCAGGCGGGGAGGGCATTGATGGCCAACGTCCTGCTTTCCGCAAAGAACATCAAGATCCGGTTCGGCGGCGTCATCGCTGCCGATGGAATCGATCTCGACGTCCTCGAAGGCGAAAACCTCGCCATCATCGGGCCGAACGGGGCCGGTAAAACCACGTTTCTCAACATATCGACGGGTTATCTGCGGCCGCAAGCTGGCACCGTAAGCTTTCTCGGCCACGACATTACAGCGCAGCTTCCGCGCACGATCACCAAGCTCGGCATCGCCCGCGCCTTCCAGATTCCACAGCTGTTCCTCGATCAGACCGTGATGGAAAACATGCTGATCGCGGCCGCCTCCCTGCGAGGGCGTCCGTCCGGCTTCCAGGCTCTTTCGCGCATGCCGGAAGTGCCGGAAATGGAGCGGCTGCTGGATCTCGTCGGTGTCAAGTCGTACGCCGAACGAACAGCGCGGGAGCTGCCCGAGGGACAACGCAAGCTTGTCGATATAGCGCTCGCGCTCGCGCTGAAGCCAAAGCTCCTGCTGATGGACGAGCCGACCTCGGGCGTTGCGTCGTCCGAGAAGCTCGCCATTATGGACATTCTCACCACGGCGCTCGCAAAGGAGAAAGTTACCTCAGTCTTCGTCGAGCACGACATGGACATGGTAGAGCGCTACGCCAGCCGCGTCGCCGTGTGGAATGTCGGCAAGATCCAGAAGGTCGGCACGCCGGCGGAGGTTCTCGCTGACCCGAAGGTTCGTGAACAGGTGATCGGGATATGAAACCGATGCTGAGTTTCGAGAATGTCAACGTCGCGATTGCGGACGCGCCTGTGTTGCGCAATGTGAGTTTCTCGCTGCTGCCCGGCGTGAGCGCTGCGCTTATCGGGCGAAACGGCGCCGGCAAGACCACGACCGTGCGCACTATCATGGGCTTCACAAAGGCGAGCGGCACCGTTCGTCTGGGCGGCGAAGATCTTGGACCGATCGCGCCGCATCGCCGGCCGTCGCTGGGTCTTGGCTACGCGCCTGAGGACCGGCGTCTGTTTTCCGCCTTCACCGTGGAAGAAAATATCCTGCTTCCCGGTCGTGTCGCCAAGCTGAATCCAGACGAGACGCGGCGGCGGCTGGAGCGAGCCTATTCGGTGCTGCCGGAACTCAAAGAGCTTGCCAAACGTCCGGCGGGATCGGTCTCGGGCGGACAAGGCAAGATGGTGGCGCTTGGCCGGGCGCTTATGCTTGGTACCCGGCTGCTTATCCTGGATGAGCCATTTCAGGGTCTCGCGCCTGTCTTGGCGCAGCGATACGCGGAAGCACTCCGACGGCTTCGTTCGCAGGACAAGGACATTACGCTGCTGATCACCGAGTTCGAATCCAAAGCTGCTCGAGACATTTGCAGACGTGACGCTCACCATCGAAAGAGGTGAGATCGAGGGCCCGCCAAGCTAATTGTGGCGACAGACGCGGTGT
>CAWDJI010000012.1:0-17064 GCA_963802535.1 uncultured Alphaproteobacteria bacterium
GCAGGGATACCCGCAAGGGTACCAGCCCGACGTCGGCGGCAACATCATGCGTCCCGGCGGGCTTTACTGATCCGCACGAAGCGTTCACAACCTCAAGACGTATCCTCGGACATTGCGTGATGCGAATGTTTGGATCTGGTGGATCTGAGCCATTCGTGTCGCGGAAGAGGGAATGTCCGACGGACACAAGCACAAGCGCCGGCTGCTACGGTGCAAGGGTTGGGACGGAGCGTCGATAATGCGCTTGCTGGTGCGGTTTTTGGGTTTCCTGTTCGCCGCGGGAACGGTGGTGTTCCTGGTGGGCGTTGCCGGCGTTGCGGGCGCGATCTGGCATTTCTCCAAGGACCTGCCGGATTATTCGCAGCTTCAGGATTACGAACCGCCGGTCATGACGCGCGTCCATGCCTCCGATGGTGCGCTGCTCGGCGAATACTCCAAGGAGCGGCGCCTCTACCTCCCGATCCAGGCGATGCCGAAACTCGTCACCAACGCGTTCCTCGCGGCCGAGGACAAGAACTTCTACGAGCACGGCGGCATCGACTTCACCGGCATGGCGCGCGCGGCCGTCGTCTATGTACAAAATTTCGGCTCCAATCGCCGCCCGCAGGGTGCGTCGACGATCACCCAGCAGGTCGCGAAGAACTTCCTTCTGACCAACGAGGTCTCCTTCACCCGCAAGATCAAGGAAGCCTTGCTGGCGATGCGCATCGAGCGCGCCTATTCCAAGGACCGCATCCTCGAACTTTATCTCAACGAAATCTATCTCGGCCTCGGCGCCTACGGCATCGCGGCGGCGTCGCTGGTCTACTTCGACAAGTCGGTAAACGAACTCACGGTGGCCGAAGCCTCGTATCTCGCCGCGCTGCCGAAAGCGCCGGCGATGCTGCATCCGGTCCGTAACCGGGATCGGGCCGTGGAGCGGCGCAACTACGTGATCGACCGCCTCGTTGAAAACGGCTGGATCAAGCAGGCCGATGCCGACAAGGCGCGCAAGGAACCGCTCACCGTCGCCAGCCGCGGCAACGGCGCGCATATCTTCGCCGGCGAGTATTTTGCCGAGGAAGTCCGGCGCGACATCTTCGAGCGCTACGGCGAGAAAAAACTCTATGAGGGCGGTTTGTCGGTCCGCGCCACGCTCGATCCGAAGCTGCAGGTGATGGCGCGCAAAACCATGGCCGCCGGGCTCGTGAACTTTGACGAGGCCCAGGGTTGGCGTGGAGCGATGAGCAAGCTCGACATATCAGGCGACTGGGGCGTCAAGCTCGCCGACGTCAAATCGCTCGGCGACATCTCGCCGTGGCGGTTGGCCGTGGTGCTGGAAATCATCCGACCAGTCGGCCCGTATCGGTTTTCAGCCCGGCCGCGAACTGGGCGGCGCGATCTCCAAGGAGCGGCAAACCGGCCTGATCACGCTGGAAGGCGTCAGATGGACGAGGGCGGCTTCCGTGCCGGCTCGGGGCAAGGGGCCGATCGCGGTCTCGCAAATTCTTGTCCCGGGCGACGTCATCTACGCCGATCCGCTGATCAAGGACGGCAACACGGTCGAAGGTCAGTATCGCCTGCGGCAATTGCCCGAAGTGTCCGGCGCCATGGTCGCGATGGATCCGTGGACCGGCCGCGTGCTGGCCATGGTGGGCGGCTTCTCGTTCGACCAAAGCCAGTTCAATCGCGCAACCCAGGCCTATCGTCAGCCGGGATCGACGTTCAAGCCGCTGGTCTATTCGGCGGCGATGGACAATGGCTACACGCCATCGACCATCATGGTCGACGGGCCGATCGAGATCGATCAGGGCCAGGGCGCCGGCGTCTGGCGGCCGGAGAACTTTTCGGTTGGCCATTACCGCGGCCCCATTACCCTCCGGGAAGCCCTCAAATGGTCGGTCAACACCGTGACGGTGCGGTTGGCGCAGGATACCGGCATGCCCTTGATCGGCGAATATGCCAAACGCTTCGGCGTCTACGATGAATTACCGAACTACCTTTCCTATGCGCTTGGCGCGGGCGAAACCACTGTTATGCGGATGGTCACCGCGTATTCGATGTTCGCCAATGGCGGGCGGCGGGTGAAGCCGACGCTGATCGACCGCATCCAGGACCGCTACGGACATACGATTTTCAAGCATGACGCGCGCGAGTGTCGCGGCTGCGACGCGCCGGGCGGCTGGAAGAACCAACCCGAGCCCCAGCTTGTCGACCGCAGGGAGCAGGTGCTCAATTCGATGACGGCCTATCAGATCACCTCGATGTTGGAGGGGGTGGTGCAGGGTGGCACGGCGGCGGTCATGCGCGAGGTGGGCAAGCCGATCGCCGGCAAGACCGGTACCACCAGTGACGGAAAAGACGTCTGGTTCATCGGCTTTTCGGCCGATCTCGTCGTCGGTCTCTATCTTGGCTATGACAAGCCCCGCAGTCTGGGCAGGGCCGCGCAGGGAGGCCATACCGCCGCGCCGATCGTCAGAGATTTCATGAAGCTCGCGCTCGCCGACAAGCCGGCGACCCCGTTCAAGATTCCGGCCGGTATCAGGCTGGTCCGCATCGATGCCAAGACCGGCATGCGGGCCAGTCCGGGCGAGGGCGGCCGCACCATCCTGGAAGCGTTCAAGCCGGGCACCGCGCCGCCGGATAATTACTCCGCCATTGGCGTTGCCGACGCGGATGGACGCGTCCCGCAGGGAATCCCGCCCGACGCCGGCAATTTCATGCGTCCCGGAACCGGCGGACTTTACTAGCCGATTGCACTTTGCGGCGTACGCCGCTACATCCGACAAGAAACCACCGGTAGCGGTTCCGACCGCAGAAGAGAGACCATGCGCGCCGAAGTCGAACGCCTCGTTGAAGAGATCAAGCAGTCAGTCGGGCTGCTGAGGAGGCATCTTTGACGTTGAACAGTCCACGGCTCGCCTCGCCGAGCTGAACAAGCTCGCCGAAGATCCCAATCTCTGGAACGATCCCCAGAAGGCGCAGAAGCTGATGCAGGAGCGCACCTCGCTGGAGGATGCGCTAGAGGGCATCGGCAAGGTCGAGCGCGAGCTCAGCGACAATATCGAGATGATCGAACTCGGCGAGGCCGAGAACGATGCTGGTGTCGTGACCGAAGCCGAGAACGCGTTGAAGGCGCTGAAGAAGGAAGTCGCCCGCCGCGAGCTCGAAGCGCTGCTGTCCGGCGAGGCCGACCGGTTCAATTCCTATCTCGAGGTGCATGCCGGGGCGGGCGGCACCGAGAGCCAGGACTGGGCCGAGATGCTGCTGCGCATGTACACGCGCTGGGCCGAGAAGCACGGCTTCAAGATCGAATACCTCGAAGAGACGCAGGGCGAAGAAGCCGGCATCAAATCCGCCACCATCCAGATCTCGGGTCACAATGCCTATGGCTGGCTGAAGACCGAGGCGGGCGTGCACCGGCTGGTGCGGATATCGCCGTACGATTCCAACGCGCGCCGGCACACGTCCTTCTCATCGGTTGCGATTTTTCCTGTCGTCGATGACAGCATCAAGATCGACATCAAGGAATCGGACGTGCGCACCGACACCATGCGCTCGGGCGGCGCCGGCGGTCAGCACGTCAACAAGACCAAATCCGCGGTGCGGCTCACGCATATTCCGACCGGCGTCGCGGTGGTCTGCCAGGCCGGCCGCTCGCAGCACAAGAACAAGGCGCAAGCCTGGGACATGCTGCGCGCGCGGCTCTATGAGATCGAATTGAAGAAGCGTGAAGAACAGGCCGCCGCCGATCAGGCCGCCAAGACCGATATCGGCTGGGGCCACCAGATCCGCTCTTACGTGCTGCAGCCCTATCAGATGGTGAAGGACCTGCGGACCGGCGTGCAGACCTCGGATACGTCAGGCGTACTCGACGGCGACCTCGACGAGTTCATGGCGGCAACGCTGGCGCAGCGCGCGTTCGGCACCGCGCCGGGCGAAGTCGAGGATGTGGACTAACGCATGACGAACGTTGCCTTCATCGAACTCGGCCGCATGGGCCACGGCATGGCCGGTCGCTATCTCGACGCCGGCTTCACCGTCGCCGTCTTCAATCGCAGCAAGGCCAAGGCGGAAGACCTGATCGCGCGCGGCGCGCGCTGGGCCTCCTCACCGGCGGAGGCGGCCGGCGGCGCTGACGCGGTCGTGACCATGGTCGCCGACGACGAAGCCTCAAGCGCCGTATGGCTTGGCAACGATGGTGCCGCCACAACCATGAAGCCCGGCGCGCTTGCGATCGAGTGTTCGACCGTGTCGCACCAGCACGCCCTCGACATGGCGCGCGAGCTGCGCGGCCGTCGCCTCGTCTATATCGATTGTCCCGTCACCGGCCTGCCGGAAGCGGCAGCTACGGGAAAGCTGACCTTGCTCGTCGGCGCGGATGCCGCCGATCTCGATCGCGCAAAACCTTACCTCGCGCCGATCGGCAATGTTGTCAGGCATTTTGGCGCGGTCGGTACCGGCACGGTCTACAAGCTGATCAACAATCTGATGGGCGCGGTGCAGATCGCAAGCCTCGCCGAAGGCATCGCCATGGCCGAGCAGGCCGGGCTCGACATGAACCTGGTGGCGGAAGCGATGGCAACAGGCGCGGTGGCAAGCCCGCAGGTGATCCGTCACTCCAGGCGCATGGTGGCGCGCGATTTCTCCGGCGCGTCGTTCACCGCAGCGCTGCGCCACAAGGATGCGGCCTACGCGGTGAAACTGGCCGAGACCCTGCTGGCAGACGCGCCTCTGCTCGGGCGAGCCGCGGTCGAGGCCTATGCCCGCGCGAAAGCCGAGCTGCCTGACGACGACGAAGGCAGGATGATCGAGATCGTCTCGCGGCCGAAATAAGCTTGCCCGGGAATCGGGTGGGAAAGGCCGGCGCGGTGGAATAAATCTGTGCGTTCGCAGATATGAACCGCAATGACCGCAACTGACACTTCGATCGACGCCCGCGACTGGTCGCTGCTCGGCCTGCTCTCGATCCTGTGGGGCGGGTCGTTCTTCTTGAATGGTGTGGTGCTGAAGGAATTGCCGCCGCTGACGGTGGTGTTCCTGCGCGTGACGCTTGCCGCGATCATGCTGCTGCCGTTGCTGCGGCTCTACGGGGTGCGTTTCCCGAACAGCTTGTCAGGCTGGGCGCCGTTTATCGCAATCGGGCTTCTCAACAACGTGCTGCCGTTCTCGCTCATCGTGATGGGGCAGACCTATATCCCGTCCGGGCTGGCCTCGATCCTGAACGCCACGACGCCGCTGTTCACGGTTGTCGTGATGGCGGTGGCAGGCGAGGAAGCACTGCACGCGCGGCGGATTGCAGGCGTGGTCGCGGGCTTGATCGGCGTGATCATTCTACAGGGCGGCGGGTTTGGGTTGGAGAGCGGGCAGGGTCTTGGCATTCTGCTCTGTCTTGCGGCTGCGTTCAGCTACGGATTGTCGGCGCTGCTGGCGCGACGGCTGCTGTCGAACTCGCCGCCGCTCGGCACCGCGACGTTTCAGATGCTGGCCTCGGCCGCGATGATGACCGTCGTCGCCGGAATAGTCGAGCGTCCGTGGCAACTGCCGATGCCGGGGGCAACGACGTGGCTCGCCGTGATCGGTCTCGCCGCGCTGTCGACCGCGCTCGCCTACATCGTGTTCTTTCAGATCCTGCGCCGCTCCGGCGCGACCAATGTCATGCTGGTGACGCTGCTGATTCCGGTGACGGCGATTTTGCTCGGAGTCCTCGTGCTGGGTGAACAGATTTCGCCGCGCGAGATCGCAGGCGCGCTTGTGATCGGCAGTGCGCTGCTCGTGATCGATGGGCGCGTGTTGAAGCTGTTTCAGCGGTGACGGAGCTTCCGCGCGTTGCAATGACTTTCCACGTCGTCCCTGCCTAGTGCGCAATTGCGCACGGGCGCAGGGACCCATACGCCGCGGCGGTTGTTGTTTATGGAAGGTATCTGACGCCTGTGCCGAACCGGGAAGCCGCGGCGTATGGGTCCCGGCTCAAGGCCGGGACGACGCTGAGATGTTGTGAGCGCTCTCTATCACTGGTCGTCCCTGCGAACGCAGGGACCCATACGCCGCGGCCTATCTGTAGCACGACGGGGCCGGTTGCCTTCGCTGCAATTCAGGCAGCGATGGGGACGCGCGACGGGATCAATGATGGGCGTGCTGGCGCTTTGCCTACCTACCTCTGGCCTTCCACGCCGCGTACCAGCCCGAAAACCTTCCGCTGTCGCGCTCGCCGCCGTGCCAGGCCGCGGTGACTGTGCCGTCGCTGGCGACCAGCACCACGACGTCGAGGCCCTTGGAGCGGCGCAGCGTGTCGATCGCCTGCTGTGGGGTCTGCGCAATGGGGCCAGCCACATTGAAGGAGGTGTTCACCGACATCTCGACGCCGATGCGGCGGCCGAGCGCCTTTAGATAGGCGTAGGTGAGGGGATCGGCTTCCGCGCGCACGATCTGGATTCGGCCGGTGCCGTCGGCATGGATCACGGCAGGGATCTTCTCTCGCGCCCCCGGCTTCGAATGCGCCGTCAGCACCATGTAATTGTAGGCGTTGTAATCGGCGTCGGACGCCCCGGGCTCCAACTCGAAATATTGCTTGGCCGCTTCGAGCGTCGCCATCGGCGCCAGCGGGCGGATGGCCTCGCGGTATTTGACACGCTCGTTCAAGCCCTGCCGTGCGTCGGGATTGCAGGGATTGGCCAGGATCGAGCGATGGCCGAGCGCGCGGGGCCCGGTTTCCGCGGCGCCTTGATAGAGCGCGATGACGCCGTTCTGCGAAACCATCCAGGCCATCAGGTCGGCGATGGCTTCGCGGCCCTCGGTCGTCGAGACATCGCCGATGTGCTGGGAGGCGACGTCATCGACGTCCAGCGCCGCCGCGATATCGGCCGCCGACGGCGGCGTGCCGCAATAGAATGCGTGGGTCATCGGTGCGCCGCGCGGCGCTCCCGCCATCTGCGCCAATAGCCATGCCGCACCGATCGGAACGCCGGGATCGCCGGGCACCGGCGGCACCCACAGATGCAGGCGCGCCTTGCGCTGCTGCGCGGCTGCAAACCACGCCTCGTCGAAATGCTCCAGCAGCCGCATGTTGGCCAGCGCATTCAGGGCGACGCCGCCGGTCAGCACCAGACGGCCGGCGCCGGTGGCGCGCAACAGATGGTCGACGATATGGATCAACGCGTCCTCGAACACCAGTTGCGTCGCGGCGGCCTTGTCGAGTCGATCCCTGGTGTCGGGCCGGTGATGGATATCCTCGACGCGCAGCACCGCATCGGGATTCCACAATTGTTCGGGCTTGAGCGGCTCGCCCAGAATTTCGATCAGCGCGGGGTGGTAGGGGTTCCGATAGGGATCGCAGGCCCAATTGCCCATGGCGCGATTGAGCCTGATTTCGCCATCGGCGCCGAAATGCAGCACGTGCCTGAGGCGCGCATAATAGGGGTTGGTTGCGCGGTCCATGTCGCCCCACGCTGCCGCGCCCATGTAGCGGCCCTCGCTGGACAGCCAGGTCCAGCCGCCCTGGGTCGATGAAATCACGCTGTAGAAAGCGCCGAGTGAATCGAAAACGCTGTCATTGCAGTAGAGCTGGCGCATCGCGCCATCCTTCGCGACATAGAGCGAGACCGAGCCCTGGTCACCGGTGCCGTCGATCACGGCGATCGCGACCGGCTCCGTGCTGTCGGCAAAGGGCGAGGCCGCAAACGAAAACCAGGCATGGTTGTCGTGATGTGGCATGCAGATCAGCGGAACGTGTTCGGCGAGGCCGAACTGCTTGGCGAGCAGCCGCGGTGTCCGCCGCATCTGATCCATGCGGCGGCGATCCATGGCCGGTGCCGGCGGGTTCAGCAGCAGCCTCAGGCTGCCGGGGGCTTCCTCAAGCACCGTTCGCGCCAGGGTCGCGAGCAGGACCGGATAATCCCACGTGGTGACGATCGCCGCGATATCGCCGACGTCGCGCCCGATCGCACGCAGCTGTTCGACCATCGCATCGATCGACCGCCGCGGATATTCCGTCGTGTGCTTCTCGCCGGAGAAGCGCTCTTCCTCGTTGTTGACGACGATGCGCGGCCCGCCTGCCTGCGTGACCTCGATCAGCGCGACGCCGGTGTTGTGCGTACCTGACGCGGCGAAGCCCAGGACATAAACGGTCTCGCCGCGCTGCAGGCACCCCCTGATGGTCTCGATCGTCCGGCGTGCGAGTTCGCTGTCGATGCGGTGAAAGCCGACGCGCGCCATGCCGGCTTCGGCGAGCCGCCGCGTGAGACGGTAGCCCGCTTTCGCAAGTCGGGGATGCCGTGGCCCGACGCGTAGTTTCAGCGTTTCCAATCAGCCTGCCCCAGAGTGCCAATAGGCGAGATATCGCCGGAGATGACCACAATTGGTACCGCCCAACAACCGCCTGTTTCGTTACGCGGAACAAGCACATGCTTGCAAGGGTTGCAGCGGCTTGCGAAACTTGGTCAGAACAAGTCTCGATCAAAAAAATGCGATGGGAGAAATCGATGCCGGTCCGTATGCAGAATCTTGTGGCCCTGGCCGCGTTCACCGTCGCCGCATTGGCCGCAACCGCGGCCAGTGCGCAGAAGAAATACGATCCCGGCGCCAGCGATACCGAAGTCAAGATCGGCAATATCATGCCCTATAGCGGCCCGGCATCCTCTTATGGCGTGATCGGCAAGACCGAAGAAGCCTTTTTCAAGATGATCAATGCCGAGGGCGGCATTAACGGCCGCAAGATCAATTTCATCACCTACGACGACGCTTACAGTCCGCCGAAGGCAATCGAGCAGGCGCGCAAACTGGTGGAGAGCGATGAGGTCCTGCTGATCTTCCAGCCGCTCGGTACGCCGTCCAATTCGGCGATCATGAAGTACATGAACGCAAAGAAAGTGCCGCAGCTTTTCGTCGCCTCCGGCGGAACCAAGTTCGGCGATCCCAAGAACTTCCCCTGGACGATGGGTTTTCAGCCCAACTATCAGAGCGAGGGACGTATCTACGCCAAATACATCAAGGACAAATTTCCCAACAGCAAGATCGCGGTGCTCTGGCAGAACGACGACGCAGGCAAGGACCAGTTCAAGGGCCTAAAGGACGGTCTCGGCGACAAGGTCAGCATGATCATCGCCGACAAGTCCTACGAAGTCAGCGATCCGAGCATCGATTCGCAGATCGTCGCGTTGCACGATTCCGGCGCCGACATCTTCTTCTCCTGGGCCGCGCCCAAGGGATCGGCGCAGGCAATCCGCAAAGTGGGTGAATTGAACTGGAAGCCGAAATTCTTCCTGGCCAATACCGCAACATCGGTGGCTTCGGTGCTCAAGCCGGCC
This sequence comes from uncultured Alphaproteobacteria bacterium, assembly GCA_963802535.1. Taxonomy (GTDB): domain Bacteria; phylum Pseudomonadota; class Alphaproteobacteria; order Rhizobiales; family Xanthobacteraceae; genus Bradyrhizobium. The sequence goes on from CAWDJI010000012.1 coordinate 9,285, forward strand.
GGTCTCCAATATGCCAAGGACATCATTTCGACGGCGTATCTGAAGGATCCGACCGATCCGACCTGGGACAAGGATCCGGCGGTCGTGAAGTGGCGGGCGTTTATGGACAAATATTATCCGGACGGTGACAAGACCAACGCCAACAACCTCTATGGCTACGTGCAGTCGGAGGCGATGCTGCAGGTTCTCAAGCAGTGCGGCGACAATCTCACCCGCGAGAATGTCATGAAGCAGGCCACCAATTTGAAGAATTTCCACTCCGACCTGATGCTACCCGGCATCATGGTCAATACCTCGCCGGACGACTATTTTCCGATCGAGCAGATGCAGTTGATAAAGTTCAACGGCGAGGCGTGGGAATTGTTCGGTGATGTCATCACCGGCGAGGTCGGCCACTAAAGCGCGGTGTTGACCTGGTTCGTAGGATGGGTAGAGCGCAGCGAAACCCATCATCATCGTGCAGCCGATGAAGTTGATGGGTTTCGCTGCGCTCTACCCATCCTACCAGAGCTAACGGAGGCGCCACGGTGCGGCGCCTCTGTGGCCGTGACTATCCCGGAATGTCCGGCTCGACGAGCAGCGCGAGCTGCGCGAGCGATTGTTGCCAGCCGAGATAGCAGGATTCGACCGGGATCATGGTCGGCAGGTTCGCCTGCTCGATGTTGATTTCAGTTCCGCAGGCAACCGCTTTCAGGGTGACGGTGACCTCGATGACGCCAGGAAGATTGGGATCGTCGAAGCGGTCGGTGTAGCGGATACGCTCGTTGGGCACGATCTCAAGATATTCGCCACCGAACGAATGGCCTGTGTTCGTGGTGAAGTTGTTGAACGACATCCGGAAGGTCCCGCCGACCTTTGCCTCGAAATGATGGACCTTACAGGTGAAACCGTAGGGCGGCAGCCACTTGGCCATCGCGTCAGCTTCGAGGAAGGCACGAAAAACCTTCTCCGGCTTGGTGGCGAAGACACGATGCAAACGAACGGTATTGCCTTGGGACATGGTTTTATTTTCTCCATGACTGAGCGGAGCATATCGCAGGATTTGGTTGGGTCAGCCCAGTCTCTGCCCCAAGGACGCCCGGCCTCCCTGCGAGCCGACATGGGCAAAAAAAGAATTTCCGACGCGGGTACGCGCCGGTTTCCGTGCCCCATTCTACTTTGCATGGGGTTGTTTTCGCGATTTTGTGCGGCGTACCGTTCCGCCCTAGCCCGAACTGAGCCTGACGCCCGCGCGCAAAAACTTCTGCGGGTCGACCGCGTCGCCGTCGATCCGGGTTTCATAATGCAGATGCGGACCGGTGGAGCGGCCGGTCGAGCCCACCGCGCCGATCACCTGTCCGATCTTGATGACATCGCCGACCCTGACGTGAATCTCGGACAGATGGCCGTAGCGGGTCGACAATCCATTGCCATGGTCGATTTCCACCATGCGGCCGTAGCCGCCCATCCATCCCGATGACGCGACTTTGCCGTTCGCGGTGGCGCGCACGGGATCGCCGGTCGCGGCGCGGAAGTCGAGGCCGGTATGCATGGCCGGGCGGCCGAGGAAGGGATCGCTGCGGACGCCGAAGCCGGAGGTAAACTCCACCTCGCCGATAACAGGCTTGCGATAGGGCACCAGCGTCAGCGTCGCGTTGAGACGCTGCATCTGGGCACGGGTGATGTTGATCCGGTAGAGCTGGCGCTCGAACGCGCCGGCATCGGCCGAAAGCTTCACCGGCACGAACGGGCCGCCGATGGCGGAACGCGGCGTTGCCGCTTCCAGTTGCGCCATGTCGAGCCCGAGATCGGAGAACACGCCGCGCATGCGGCGGACGCGCGATTCCATACCATCCTCGACCGCGCTCAGGGCCGCCATTTGCCGCCGTTCGACGCTATCGAGAGATGTCTGCAGCCGGACCAGCACGTTGTCGACGCCCTGAACCTTGGCAAACTGATTGGGCTGCGCCTTGATGGCCGTGGGTGCGCGCGATTCCAGGCGTGCCTCACGATCCGGCGGCGCCACGAAGATCACGGTGTCGCTGATCGGGGAGGGTTTTGGGATGCCGGACGAGGGCGTATCTGCGGCGGCGCCGCGGGCCGGGGAACGAATTGATCCGGTGGCGGCCGCATCCGGGATCGCGCCGAGCGCGGTGGCGCGCGATTCGAGCGCGGTCTGGCGGCGCATGATCTGGTCGAGTTTCTGGTCGAACTGTTCCTGATCGAGCAGCTGGCGGCTGGTGGTGCGGTCGACCTTGGAACGCAGTTCGGCGATGCGGTCTTCGTAGGCGTATTGCATCTCGGCCTGGCGGGCGATCAGCCGGGTCAGGACGTCGTCGCGAAACGCGAAATAAGTGGCAGTCGCCGCCGACCACATGCCGAGCACGACGATGGTGCCGACGACGATCCAGAACACCACGGGGCCGAATCGGACCTGCTTGCCGGCATGGACGATCGCGTAGCCGTCACGGTCGAGGACGGCTGCGGCGGCATGTGGGGCGGGGCGCCGGGGCGGCGCCCGGCCGTGATCATGGGGATAGTGGTGGTCGGAACGATGACCGGAACGGTACGACATCGGCACTCCCGCGCCGGTCGGAGATGAGTTCCGTACGGCTCAATTTACGCTGCCGATTTGACCCTCTCATGGTTAATTTTTGGGAAATGGCACCAAATCATGCCTCGCGAACCGCAGCCAGCACCTCGTCGGCGTGACCGTCGACCCGGACATTTCGCCAGATTTTGGCGACCCGGCCGTCGGCGCCGATCAGCACCGTGGTCCGAATAATCCCCATGAAGCTCCTGCCATACATGGATTTTTCACCCCAGGCCCCATAGGCCTCGAGCATCTCATGTGTCTCATCTGAAATCAGAGGAACCGAAAGCTGGTGCTTGTCGCGGAAGGATTTCCTGCGCCTTGACGCTGTCGCCCGAGACGCCGAGCACGGCGGCGCCCTCGTCGGCGAACGCGCTGCTCAGCCGCGTGAAGTCGATGGCCTCCCGGGTGCAGCCTGGCGTGTCGGCGCGCGGATAGAAGAACAGCACGAGTTTCTTGCCGGCGTAATCGGCGAGCGAGACGCTGTCGCCTCCGTCGCGCGGCAACCGGAAGGCGGGGGCCACCGCGCCTTGGATGGCGACTTCAACTACGCCCGTCTCGGGAACCGACGTACGAGCCGCCTTGGCGGCTGGCTTTGCTTTGGCCGGCACCGATGTATCGGATTTTAACGATTTCGATGTGGCCTTGTGCGACGCTTTGGCCGCAGCGGTTTTGGACGCGTGGGCCGGTTTCTTGCCAGCTCCCTTGGCCACTGCCTTGCCGGCCCCGGTCTTGCTGACCCCGGTCTTGCCAGCCTTGGCTGCCGGCTTCTTGGCCGTTGCCTTCGCGCCGCGGGCGGTCCTGGCCGCCGATGGCTTTGCGGCCGACGGCCGGCCGGATTTCCCGGGGGAAGCCTTGGAGGATTTCTTGCGCGTTTTCTTGGACATACGCCTTCCTTTCGTCGCTTTCCGCGGATCAACCATTAGGGTATTGCGGATCTTGTCCCTAATCGTCGGATTTGCTCCGGCGGCCAGGCAAGTTTGATGACCGCGGAGTATGGATACAAGGATTTCGACGCACCACCCGTCCGCTCGTTAACGGGGGTACCCAATCAATCCTTGGGCCCGACCACGAGTAACAGTATTAATCGAGGATTGGCAGCGATGCCGGCACAGGAGCGCTCGATACCGATCGATGGGCGTCTCCTTGACGGCGATCAACCTCACCGAGAGGCAATGGCTAGGAATACTTCGCCCAAGGGGTCGAATCCGCGTGCCGAGGCTCAAATCCCGAATTGGGATGATACGGCCGGCTGGGACCAGGAGAACGACGAGGCGGCGTGCTCCCGCGCGCGCCGGCTGCTGTCGCGTCCCAGTTCCGGATTTGATCGGTTCGGCGACAAGTTTGCAGCGCTGCAGCGGCGGTTGACCGGCGGGCGCTGGGTCAAGCGCGTGGCCGTCGTAATCGCCGTGCTGGCGGTGATCTTCGTGAGCTGTTTCGGCGGGCTGTGGTGGCGGCTCGGCGCCGGCCCGATCAATCTCGACCTGGCGACGCCGTGGCTTGCGGCCGCCATCGAGGACAATATCGGCCACGGCAATACGGTCGAAGTCGGCGGCACACAGATCGAGCGGGCGGGACGCATCAGGATTGCGGTGCGTATCCGTGACATCGTGGTCCGCGACCGCGACCATGCCGTCGTTGCCACCGCGCCGAAGGCCGAGGTGAAACTATCCGGCACCGCGCTGCTGATGGGGCGGCTGCGCGCCGAGAGCCTCAACCTGGTCGATGCGGAACTCGCGGTGCGGATTACGCCGGATGGCCAGGTCACGGTGTCCGCCGGCGACACCGCCAAACCGCTGGCGACCGGCGTCGCCTCGAAGCGAGATGCGGGCATTGCCCCGACATTCCCGCGCCCGGCGCCGGCCCCGGCACCAGGGGTCGCGGTGGCGGCCCCCGACCCAACGCAAAACGGATTGCTCGCCGGCCTCGACTGGCTCGACAGCCTCAGCCTGACCGGGCTCGACGGCCAGAACCTGAACGAGATCGGCCTCAAAAACGGCAATCTCGTCGTCGACGACCAGCAGCGCGGCAACAAATGGACGTTTGAAAACATCAGCCTCAGCATGCGCCGGCCAAGCGGCGGCGGGGTCGCGGTTCGGCTGGGCGAGGAGGGTGCCAATCCATGGTCGCTGCGGGTCGTGGTCGGGCCGCAGCAGAACGGCGTGCGGTCGGTCGATCTGCGCGCCGACAAGGTGCCGGCCGCCAACATTCTGCTGGCGATGCGGGTGAAGGATCTCACCTACGGCGCGGACCTGCCGCTGTCAGGCGAATTGAAGGGTGAACTGGGCCGTGACGGGCTGCCGACCTATTTCCGCGGCAAGGTCAGCGCCGGCGCCGGGCATCTCATCGACAGCGATACGCCCGATTATCCGATGGCAATCGATTCGGCGGAAATGAGCGTCGAATGGGATTCGGGACGGCGCGTATTGGTCGCCCCCTTCAAGATCGTTTCCGGCACCAACCGCATCACGCTGCTGGCGCATCTCGAACCGCCGAACGGCAACATCGCGGATTGGCAACTGGGCTTTAGCGGCGGCACGATCGTGCTGGCCGGCAACGACAAAGAGCAGCCGCTGATCTTCAACCGCATCGCCATCGCCTTGCGCTTTGACACCGACCGCAAGCGCGTGCTGCTCACCCAGGCCGATATCAGCAATGGCGAGATCGGTGTCGCCGGCACCGGCAGCATCGACTATGCGAACGAGGCGCGCCTCCAACTCGGTTTTGCCGGCACGCCGATGTCGGCGTCTGCGCTCAAGCGGATGTGGCCGGTCCTGATCGTGCCCGAGGTGCGCGAATGGGTGATCGAGCGGATCGAGAAGGGGACGCTCCAGCGCATCGAAGTCGGCGTCAATTCGCCGGTACGCAATTTGTCGCGCAAGGGTCCGCCGATTCCGGACGATGGCCTGGCCGTCAACATCGTAGCCTCGGGCGTTACCGTGCGTCCGGTCGATGAAATGCCCTCGGTCCGCGATGCGGATCTGAAGGCGCGGGTTACCGGGCGAACCGCAACGGTGACTATCGGGCAGGGCATTGCCGATACGCCGGGTGGCCGCAAGATCAACATTTCGGATTTCGTCTTTGAGGTGCCGGACATGGCGCCGAAGCCCTCGCCGTCGAAGGTGAGGTTCAGGGTCGATGCTCCGGTACCGGCCGCCGCGGAAATTCTCGCTTCCGACCGCATCAGCGATCTCTCCGGCACGCTGATCGACCCGAATTCCAGCAAGGGAACGGTTGCCGCGATCATCACGCTCGGCATGCCGGTCAAGGGCTCCTTGACCAAGGCCGATACGACCTACTCCGTGACGGCCGATCTCGGCGGATTTGCCGCCGACAAGCTGGTGATGAACCAGAAGCTGGAGGCCAACGCGCTGAAGGTGGTCGCCAACAACGCAGGGCTATCAGGTCAAGGGCGACGTCAAGATCAACGGACAGCCGGCCTCGCTGGATTATCGCAAGCCGACCGACGGCGACGCCGACATCAAGTTGCAGGCGACGCTGGATGATGCGAGCCGCGCAACGCCTCGGCCTCGATCTCGGGTCCGGCCGTCACCGGTTCGATTCCGATCAAGCTGATCGGCAAGATCGGCGATCGCGACAGCCGGATGTCGGCATCGAGGCCGATCTCACCGCGTTTGAAGCTCGACGACATCCTGCCGGGCTGGGTCAAGCTGCCGGGCAAAGCGAGCAAGGCGACATTCAACCTGGTGCCGCAGCTACGATCGACCCCGCTTCGAGGATATCGTCATCGAGGGCGGCGGTGTGTCGATCAAGGGATCGCTCGAGGTCGACCAGAACGGCGATCTCATCACCGCGAACTTCCCGATCTATTCGCCGTCCGACGGCGACAAGGCGTCGCTGTGGGCCGAGCGCGGCGGCGACGGTGTGTTTGAGGGTCGACCATGCGCGGCGACGTGTTCGACGGGCGCGGCCTCCTGGCATCGGCGATAGCGGGCAATTTGGGCAAGGTTGACGACAGCAAGGGCACGACGAAGAAAGACATCGATGTCGATCTCGAGCTCAGCGCCGTCATGGGCTTCAATGGCAGGCCTTGCGCAGCGTCGATGGGCAAGCTATCGCGCCGCAACGGCGTCATTACAAACCTCGCGCTCTCGGGCAAGATCGGGCGGGATGCGCCTGTGACTGCGGCTCTGCGCGGCCGCGGGCAGGGCGAACGCGAGGTCATCTCATCTCCAAACCAAGGATGCCGGCGCGTTCCTCCGCTTCACCGATACCTATTCCAGGATGTCCGGGGGACAGTTGTCGTTGGCGATGGACCCACCGACGGTCGAACCCGTTGCCAAGGAAGGCCTGATCAGAATTCGCGACTTCACGGTGAAGGGCGAGGCCGCGTTCGATCGTCTCATCGTCGGCGGTCCCCAGCCGAACTCGGAACAGCGTCGACTTTTCGCAGGCGCGCGCGGAGTTCGTCCGGCAGACCGGCCGGCTCACCGTTCGCGAGGGCGTGCTGGCCGGACCAATGATCGGCGGCACCATCGAGGGCACCATCGATGACCCCGGCAACCAGGTGCGCATGAGCGGCACCTTCGTGCCCCTGTACGGCCTGAACAACATGTTCGGCCAGATTCCGATCGCTCGGCCTGTTCCTTGGCGGCGGCAGCAATGAAGGGCTGATCGGCGTGACCTACGAGGTGGTGGGCACGCCGGGCCAGCCGGTGACTGCGCGTCAATCCGATTTCGGCGATCTTTCCGGGCGTGACGCGAAAGATCATGGAATTCAACACCGGCAAGCCGAACAACACGATCGAATTCCCGCCGACTAATAACTAGACCAGCCAGGGTCCAGCTGCGCGACTTCTTTTGGGTACCAGCAACCGGTCGGGCTTCGTCTTCGGGCGCAGCATCGCAACACGGTCTATCGGTGCCGCAATGTGCGAGCGTAAAACCTCGCATATCCGATAAGACCACAAAGCACGATACCGGCAGTTATACTGGTATGACCGCTGAACATCACGAGGCCAAAGCTCCAGCCTTTCTGCGCGACAAGAATGCCGAGCGCAAACAGCAGGGCGCAGGCACCGGCAGCGCGAAGAACGTATGTAGTGCCCGACCGCAGGGACCTGCCGATGATGTCGCGCTGCTGGCGACGCATGGCAAACGCCAACGCGATAAAACCTGCCAAGCAGAGCACAAAGGCCAGCAGGTGATTCATCGAATTCCCTCGCTGGACGCGACGGTGATCGGAGC
>CAWDJI010000013.1:0-11113 GCA_963802535.1 uncultured Alphaproteobacteria bacterium
AGCAATCCACCGGCCGACGGCGTGAACGTCAGTCCCAGCGCGGTGGCGACCGCGAAGAGGATCACCGCCAATGCGGGGTAAATCCACGCCGATTTCGGCATCGGGCCGTGCGCGCTCATGCGATTAGGTCCTTGCAAATCCCCGAAAATCACTGCGGGCCGACTATGCAGCAAACAACCGCCGTCGTCAGCCTCCTGCGGCGTTGATGAATTGCCGCGCCGTTTCAATCGCGCCGAAACTGCCGAGATTCTCGTGACCGCCCCCGGGAAACCGGACGAACTGCTTTGGCTCATGGGCGAGAGCAAACAGCCGCTCGCCAAAGACGATGGGAATTGCGGGATCGTTACTGCCATGCATGATCAACAGCGGAACGGTGACCCGCGCGATGCGCTGCGTCGGAACGGAACTGATCCCGCATCACCAGCCGCACCGGCATGAACCAGAACAGCGATGCGGCGACATCCGCGGTCGACGTAAAAGGCGCTTCCAGAATCAGCTTTCCGGTCGGTTGTTCCGACGCCAGCGCCACCGCAACGCCGGTGCCAAGCGAAAAGCCCCAGACGACGATGCTATCCGCGCTGTATCGCGCCGTCGTGAAGGCATAGGCCGCAGCGGCGTCCTGCAGCAACCCGCGCTCGCTCGGCTGCCCGCTCGATCCGGCATAGCCGCGATAAGACAGCGCAACGATCCCGGTGCCGTCGGCGATGATGTCGCGGAAGCGGCCAAAGAAGCCGGCGAGAAAATCGCCGTTGCCGTGGAAGTAGAGAATGACGGGGCGGCCGGGCCTCGCCGGGACATGCCAGACGATGACTTTTTCACCGTCCGCCGTGGTCAGGACATGCTCTTCGCGCTTCCGGAAAGCCGGCCGCCTGCGGCGCCGTGCGCGCGGTTGTCGGAACCGGAAACAGGAACGAGCGTTGCGCGAAGAACAGCACAACGAGACCGCAGAGATAGCCGACTGAGACGACAATCAGGAGCCATTTCAGCGCGGTCATGACTTCCTGCAGGCGGATTACATCCCCTTGACGATGTTCTCGGTCATCTTCTTGGCGTCGCCGAGCAGCATCATGGTGTTGTCGCGGTAGAACAGCGGGTTGTCGATGCCGGCATAGCCCGAGGCCAGCGAGCGCTTGATGAACATCACGGTGCCGGCCTTCCAGACCTCCAGCACCGGCATGCCGTAGATCGGCGAGGTCTTGTCGGTCTTGGCCGCCGGGTTGGTGACGTCATTGGCGCCGATCACGAAGGCGACGTCGGCCTGGGCGAATTCGGAGTTGATGTCCTCGAGCTCGAACACCTCGTCATAGGGCACGTTGGCTTCGGCCAGCAGCACGTTCATGTGGCCGGGCATGCGGCCGGCGACCGGGTGGATGGCGTACTTCACCTCGACGCCTTCCTTCTTCAGCATGTCGGCCATTTCGCGCAGCGCATGCTGCGCCTGCGCCACCGCCATGCCGTAGCCCGGCACGATGATCACCTTCTGCGCGTTCTTCATGATGAAGGCCGCGTCGTCGGCCGAGCCGAGCTTGGCGGGCTTCTGCTCGCCGCCGCCACCGCCGGCCGCCGCGGTCTCGCCGCCGAAGCCGCCGAGGATGACCGAGATGAAGGAGCGGTTCATCGCCTTGCACATGATGTAGGACAGGATCGCGCCCGAGGAGCCGACCAGCGCGCCGGTGATGATCAGCGCGGTGTTGCCGAGCGTGAAGCCGATGCCGGCCGCGGCCCAGCCGGAATAGGAGTTCAGCATCGAGATCACGACCGGCATGTCGGCGCCGCCGATCGGGATGATCATGAGCACGCCGAGCACCAGCGCGATGATGGTGATCAGCCAGAAGTCGAGCGCGCTGCCGGTCATGACCAGGCCGACGATGAAGACCACCAGCGCGACCGCCAGCGCGATGTTGATGACGTGACGCCCGGGCAGGATGATCGGCGCACCGCTCATGCGCGCCGACAGCTTGAGGAACGCGATCACCGAGCCGGTGAAGGTGAGCGCGCCGATGGCGACGCCGAGCGACATTTCGACCAGGCTGGAGCCGTGGATCGCGCCGGGCTTGCCGATGTCGAAGGCTTCCGGCGCATAGAACGCGCCGGCCGCCACCAGCACCGCGGCCAGGCCGACCAGCGAGTGGAAGGCCGCCACCAGCTGCGGCATCGCGGTCATCGGCACCCGGCGCGCGATCACGGCGCCGACGCCGCCGCCGATGGCGATGCCGAGGATGACCAGCAGCCAGGCGACGCCATCCGCCGGCGGATGACTGGCCAGCGTGGTCACGATCGCGATCGCCATGCCGATCATGCCGAACAGATTGCCCTGGCGGGACGATGCCGGGCTCGACAGGCCGCGCAGCGCCAGGATGAACAGCACACCGGCGACGAGATAGAGAAGTGCAGCGAGATTGGCGTTCATCTCAGGTCCCCATTTGCCTTCGTCACCACGAGGTGCACGCCGCTCACTTCACCTTCTTCTTGTACATCGCCAGCATGCGCTGGGTGACAAGGAAGCCGCCGAAGATGTTCACGCAGGCGAAGATCAGCGCGATGAAGCCGAAGCCGCGCGCCCAGCCGCTGCCGCTCGAGATCATGGGGACGCCGACCGCGAGCAGCGCGCCGACCACGATCACCGAGGAGATCGCGTTGGTCACCGACATCAGCGGCGTGTGCAGCGCCGGCGTCACCGACCAGACCACGAAGTAGCCGACGAAGATCGCGAGCACGAAAATCGAGAGCCGGAAGACGAAGGGATCGACGGCCTGCGCGACATGCTCCATGGCTTCTCTCCTTAGGCTTTCGGCTGGAAGTTCGGATGGACGACGGCGCCGTCCTTGGTCAGCGCGGTGGCTTTGACCAGTTCGTCGTCCCAGTTGACCGCGAGCGCCTTGTTCGTCTTGTCGACCATCGTCTCGATGAAGTTGAACAGGTTGCGGGCATAAAGGCTGGAGGCCGACTGCGCGACGCGGCCGGCGACGTTGGTGTAGCCGACGATCTTGACGCCATCGACATCGACGACTTCGCCGGCCTTGGCGCCCTCGACATTGCCGCCGCGCTCGACCGCCAGGTCGACCAGCACCGAACCCGGCTTCATCGACTTGACCATCTCGGCGGTGACGAGCTTCGGCGCCGGCCGGCCCGGGATCAGCGCCGTGGTGATGACGATGTCCTGCTTCTTGATGTGCTCGGCGGTGAGCGCGGCCTGCTTGGCCTGGTACTCTTTCGACATTTCCTTGGCGTAGCCGCCGGCGGTCTGGGCGTTCTTGAATTCCTCGTCCTCGACCGCGAGGAACTTGGCGCCCAAGCTCTCGACCTGCTCCTTGGTGGCCGGGCGCACGTCGGTCGCGGTGACGACGGCGCCGAGCCGCCGCGCGGTCGCGATCGCCTGCAGGCCGGCGACGCCGACGCCCATCACGAACACCTTCGCCGCCGGGACGGTGCCGGCCGCGGTCATCATCATCGGGAAGGCGCGGCCAAAGGATTCGGCCGCCTCGATCACCGCGCGGTAGCCGGCGAGGTTGGCCTGGCTGGACAGCACGTCCATCACCTGCGCGCGGGTGATGCGCGGCATCAATTCCATCGCAAAGGCCGAGACGCCGGCATCCGCGATCGTCTTCAGCGCCGCCTCGTTGCCGTAGGGGTCCATGATGGCGATGACCAGCGCGCCGCGCTTGTATTGCGAAAGCTCGCTGGCCTCCGGCCGCTTCACCTTGATGATGATGTCGGCGTCCTTCAGCGCGTCCGCGCTGACGGTGGCGCCGACGGCGGTGAACTCGGAATCCGGCAGGCCCGACTTGATGCCCGCACCCGGCTCGATCGCGACTTCGGCGCCGATCGCCTTGAATTTCTTCACGGTGTCCGGGGAAGCGGCAACCCGCGGTTCGGACGGATCGATTTCCTTGGCAACGGCAATCTTCATGGGGCCTCCCGGCGCGGCAGGCGCGCGCGCAAGCAAACTAGCGTCTTTTTCGCTTAGTTGGATACCGGTTTCGTAACCGGCATGCGTGCTAATTTCTGGTCACCGCCGGCGTGGGCGGTGCAGGCAGCGACGCGTCAGGTCAGGAAGTAGCCCATCAGGGCGACGATGAGCACGACGGCGGCGGTGCCGTATTTGACCAGCATGATGAACCCTTCATAGGTCTGCTCATGGGCCACATAGTCGTTGCCGTCAGCGGTCGTGTAGGCCACTTCGTTATGGTCTGCCATCGGTATCCCCAGTCAAAATCCGCGTTTCTCGCGTGCAATTACCGCAAAGCGTTTGGGAGGGCAACGGCCCCCTGCCTATCGGGTCATTCGGAAGGCCAATTATCCCGGATCCAGCGGGTCAGGCTTTCCTCGCTGACCTCGCCGGCGGCGAGGGAGAGGATGATGACCGTGGCGTGCGCCGGGTCGGGCGCAAAGGGTATGTCGTTGCCGCGCAAGAAGACCATCATGGCGTGGAACGCGATACGCTTGTTGCCGTCCACGAAGGCATGGTTGCGGGCAAGACCGAACGCATAGGCTGCGGCGAGTGCAGCCATATCCGTCTGCCCGTCATTCCATCGGTTGAGCTGGCCGCAAAACCGCCAACTCGAGAAGGCCATGATCGCCGAATGCCTTCCGGTCCACCGAATATCGCCAGTTGCTCGGCATGCATGTCGATGACTTCATCGACATCGAGCCAAATTGGCTCACTCATTTTGCAAGCGCGGCAAACGTATCGCGATATTCGTGCATGACCTGGCGCGCGATTTCCATGGTCCGCGCGTGCTTGGGGTTGAATGGCGAAAGCCGCAGACTGCCATCCGGTTGCTCGACCGGATAGAACTTGTCCCCCTCCTTGAGATTGAGCCGGGCAAGAAGCTCCTTCGGCAGGATCACACCAACCGAATTGCCAATCTTCCGAATTTGAAGGGCGGTGTCCTCAAGCTTGTATTCGCGAGAGGCCTCTTCCATGCCGCGAGGGGTTTTGGTCATCGTACAGGCTCCGTTATACAGAATGTATAACACGCCTTTCCGGACCGTTCAACAAATGTTTTACGTCACCGGCTAACCCTACCCGCCCCCTTGTCGCGCCCGCCGGATCCCCTCCAGCAGGATTTCCAGGCCGGTCTCGAACGTCGCCTGAAAATGCGCCGGCTGAAAGTAAGGCGCCGCCGCCGCGAGGTGCTTGAAGTCGGCGGCGATCGTCGCGTCCGGACACCGGCTCGGCCGCCGACGGTCCCTTGGCATAGCCGGCGGTTTCATCCAGCGCTGCGCCCGGTCAGGTAATAGCCGATCTCGCGGAAATACCGCGCCGCGTCGCCGTCGGAAAATCCGGCCTCGCGCAGGATGCCGATGACGCCGTCGACGAAGGCGACGCCGGCGCGGGTGTTGAGCCGGTGCACGGCAAAGAACGGAAAGAATTTCGGATGCTTCAGCGCCATCGCGCGAAAGCTGTGCGCGGTCCGGCGCAGGCGTTCGAGCCAATCCCCCTCGTCGGCCTCTGCCACGCGCGCCTCGGCCAGCATCAGATCGACCAGCGCATCCATCAGATGCGCCTTGTTCGGAAAGTGGTGATAGATGCTCATGGCCTCGCAGCCGAGTTCGTCGCCGAGCCGGCGCGTTGCAGAGCGCGGCCAGCCCCTCGCGATCGACCAGGGCCAGCGCCGCCGCGGCGATCCGCTCGCGCGACAGCCCCGCCCCTGGCCTCGCCTGTTCCCTGCCCCGCCTGGCACCGGCGGCGCGCTTCGGCTTGGGCTGGCGGGCGGCTTTGAACGCGCTTTGGATTTCAGCTTTGTGATCAAGCGGCGGCCCTCGAATCTCTTGCAACCTTACACTGGAAGGCTGTATGAGGAAATCGGACTTACACTGTAAGGCAGGAGACGTTTCCATGTCGGCCATCGATATTTTCGGCCTGCTGGTGCCGGTGACCTATCTGCTCATGCTCGGGATCGAGGCGCTGTTTCCGGCGCGCACAATTTCCGCCAATTCCGTACTGGCGCTTGAAGGGCTTCTGCTTCCTGACGGTGCAGGGGCTGCTCGCGACGCTGACGCCGCTGGTGATCCCCGAGCATTGGCTGGCGGCGCACCGGCTGATCAATCTGGAAGGTCTCGGCGTGATCGGCGGCGCCGTGCTCGGCTACGCCGTGGTCTCGCTCGGCGAGCTACGCCTGGCACCGCAGCGCGCACACGTATTCGCCGATGTGGCGGCTGTTCCACCAGATCCACCACAGCCCGCAGCGGGTCGACATGTCAGGCGCCGCGCTATTCCATCCGCTGGAGACGGTGGCGTTTCTCGTGATCGGCGCGCTCGTGACGACGCTGGTGCTCGGGCTCGATCCGGTCGCAGCGGCGCTCACGGGCTACATCGCCGCCTTCTACGGCTACTTCCAGCACATGAACATCCGCACGCCGCGATGGCTCGGCTACATCATCCAGCGGCCGGAAGCGCATTGCATCCACCACCAGCGCGACGTGCACGCCTACAATTACGGCGACCTGCCGATCTGGGACATGCTGTTCGGCACCTTCCGCAATCCGGCGGGATTTCGAAGGCGCGGTCGGATTCGATCAGCCCGCCACGAATCGTCTCGGCGCGATGCTGGCCTTCGTCGACGTCAACGAAGCCGTTCCGGACCTGACAGCTCGGGCGGAAGGGAGCCGTCCCAGTCGGCTTTATCCGACCACGAAGTCGAAACGCCCGGCCAGCCATCCCGCGTTCTTGGCCGTGCGCATCTGCAAGTCCTTGCGGAACAGGCTGTCGGAGCGGTTTTTTGACTCGCCGGGGAAATAGAGCTGGGTGGTCAGCACGCGGCCGTCGCGCGGCTGCACCTTCACATGGATGTGGCGCGTGCGGCCGGGATAAAGGCCGGGCACGACGCTGCGCAATCGATAACGCCCTTCCGCATCGGAGAATTGATGGCCGCGCAGGCGGAAGCCGGAATTGTCGTAGCGGCCTTTATCGTCGGCCTGCCAGAAATCCAGCAAGGCGCCGGCGAGCGGTTTGCAGGCGCGACTGAGCACGAAGCCGACCAGTTCGATCGGCTGCCCTGCCATGCCCTCTTCGAACAGCTCGGTTCGCTCAGGCGACGACGGCTTGAAGTATGGCCCTTCGGTTTGCGGCACTGTGGCGTCGTCGCCGTCGTGGCATGCGGGCGTCGGCGGCAAGCGGGGCCTGAGCCACGCTGCCATCGATCATGAGCAGCGAACCGGCGCGAAGACTCCCGCTCCAAGTACAACGCGCCGCGTCGGGGTGTCGATCATGGGGCACTCCCCTCCTGTCGTCACCGTCATCATGGCGGGCGACGGCGGCTGAAATTGTGTCCGCGCCCATCACAAATCCGTTTCGTGGCCGCAGGGCGCCCCGTCAGCCCATCTCTTCCAGCTCGTCGATCATGCCTGATATGACCGACAGCCCGCCGTCCCAGAATTTGGGATCCTTGGCATCGAGCCCGAACGGCTTCAGCAGTTCGGAATAATGCTTGGTGCCGCCGGCCGCGAGCATCGCGAGATAGCGCTCGGCAAAACCTTCGGAGGCGTTCTCGTAGACCGCGTACAGCGAGTTCACCAGGCAATCGCCGAACGCATAGGCGTAGACGTAGAACGGCGAATGGATGAAGTGCGGAATGTACATCCAGAAATTCTCGTAGCCCGGGCGGATGTCGATGGCCGGCCCGAGGCTTTCGCCCTGCACGCTGAGCCAGATCTGGCCGATGCGCTCGGCGGTCAGTTCGCCGTTCTTGCGCTCGGTGTGCATGGCGCGCTCGAACGAATAGAACGCGATCTGCCGCACCACGGTGTTGATCATGTCCTCGACCTTGCCGGCGAGCAGCGCCTGGCGCTGCTTGGCGTTCTTGGTCTGCGACAATAGCCGCTTGAAGGTCAGCATTTCGCCGAACACGCTGGCGGTCTCGGCCAGCGTCAGCGGCGTCGGCGCCATCAGCGCTCCGTTTTTGGCCGCCAGCACCTGGTGCACGCCATGACCGAGTTCATGCGCCAGCGTCATCACGTCGCGCGGCTTGCCCTGGTAGTTCATCAGCACATAGGGATGCGCCGACGGCGTGGTCGGGTGCGAGAACGCGCCCGGCGCCTTGCCCGGCCGCACCGGCGCGTCGATCCAGCGATCGGTGAAGAAACGTTCCGCGATCGCGGCCATCTCGGCCGAGAAACCGCGATACGCCGTCAGCACCATCTTCTGCGCCTCGGGCCAGCCGATGGTGCCGGTCGCCGCAAACGGCAGCGGCGCGTTGCGGTCCCAATGCGCGAGCTTCTTCTTTTTGAACCAGCCGGCCTTCAGATTGTAGTAGCGGTGCGACAGCCGCGGATAGGCCGCGCGAACCGAGCCGACCAGGGCATCGACGACCTCGCGCTCGACGCGGTTGTTGAGGTGGCGCGAATCCGCGACATCCTGGAAACCGCGCCAGCGATCGGAAATTTCCTTGTCCTTGGCGAGCGTGTTGGTGATGAGCGCAAAGGTCCGCTCGTTGTCCTTGAAGGTCTTTGCCAGCGCCTGCCCCGCGGCCTTGCGCTTTTCCGGCGCGCGGTCCTGCAGCAGATTGAGCGTCGGCTCGATCGCGAGTTCCTTGCCGCCGACCTTGAAGCGCAGGCCGGAGATGGTCTGGTCGAACAGCCGGTTCCAGGCGGCATAGCCGCTCTGGGATTTTTCGTGAAACAACTGCTCGACGCGATCTTCGAGCTGATACGGCTTGTCCTTGCGCAGATCCTCGATCCACGGCCGGTAATGCGCGAGCTCCGGCGTCTGCATCGCGCGCTCGATCACGGCATCGTCGATGCGGTTGAGTTCAAGCGCGAAGAACAGCAGATGCACCGAGGCGGCCGTCAGCCGCTCGGAAACGTCGCCATAGAATTTGGAGATCACGGGATCGACGCTGTCGCCGGCATGGACGAGGCCGGCATAGGAGCCGAGCCGGCCGGCGAGATCGTCGATCGCCTCGTAGCGCCTGACGGCCTCGGCGAGCCAGCTTCCGCCGTCGTCGCGGGCAACGCCTTCCGCGAGCTTGCCTTTGTAATCCGTTTCAAACGCTGTGCAGTCAGCATCCATCTTTTGCAGATCGCGCGCGATTTCGGCCGCGTCGATGCCGGAATAAAGATCGGCAAGGTTCCATTCCGGCAATTTGCCGGTTTTGGATTTGGCTGTGGCCGCCTTGCTGCCCGTGGCTGATTTGCGGGACGTCTTGCCGGCTCGGGAGGTCGCAGATTTCACGCTCATGGCACTTTCAAAATTGGGAGGTGATCAGGAAATGGGCGGGAAGATCAGGCGAAAGCCGCAAGCTGCGGTACAAACTGGACAAACAGCTCTTCGCCCTCGACGAGCAGCGGCTCGACCTTTTCGTGGATCGTACTGCGGATAGCACACCACAATGTGATCGCACGTACCATGAGCCACGACGTCGACGGGACCGCGGCCTTGGCATGCAGCGCCACGAGTTCGAGGTTCCGATGCTCGAACAGCAGCCGGCCCGATCCGTCTTCCAGGATGTAACGCCCGCCGATCCGGGATACGCACACCTCGCAGGCCTGATCCGGCAGCGGACCCAGCAGATAGAACTGGGCGTCGCCCTTCTCTGTCATGCCGGTTTCCCATTCGCGCCCGGTCCCCGGACGCTGCGCAGAGCGCCGCGACAAGGGTGTTGAGTTCCTTTTCGCTCCATTCGCCGCTGTCTTGTTTGCGCTCGAACGCAACCACGCTCATTTGCTTTCCGCTCCGAACAGCAGCCGGTACAATTCCGGCTCGTAGTACATTAACAGATGCCTAGCGAAGGCGGCCTGTTCAAGGCCCAACTCGCGAGCCCACGCTCCCATAATTTCGATTGGAACACGGCTGAACCCGTTCTCGACCTGCGAGATGAAGGTGTAATATTTCAGGCCGAGGCGTGCTGCGAGATCCGCCTGCGACAATTCGGCATCCGCCCTTCGCAGCTTCAGCCAATCCCCAGCCAGTTTGCGCAATTGCTTGGCATCCGGCGCGGTCTTGGCCGGGGGCCGTTCAGTGAAAACATCTTGATGTTTTCCTCGTTTCATGATTACTAAACTATCAAAATTGAATTGCTGGGTAGGTCATGTTCCCTACCACAATTCCAGCTCGCGAATAAGAATCCGATGGCCTTCCTGGACCGCAGCCACACTGTCCGAACGAGCGACCGGGCGACCGGGGCGCGGGGCACGGAGCTGTTCGCGGCCATTCTGCTGATGGCGCTGATCGCGACGCTTGGAATCCGGAACATGGTGCCGGCGGACGCGCTGGCGCCCGCTGTCGTCACCCTGCTGTTTGCGGTCGGCGCCGTGACGGCCGGCTTCGCGCTGCTCTGCCGGCGCGATCAATTCCGCTTCATGTGGTTCGACCTCGCCGGGAGCCTGACGTTCATCGGCGTCGTCCTCTCCGTTCTGATCGAGCCGGACCAGATGGTCAGGCTCTTCGCCCTCTCGGATCAACCTGAGTAAGGGAAAGCATTTTTCCGCAGTCTGACTGCGTCTTTTTCTACGCACGTCCAAGCCCGGGCCCCTCTGGCAGTTCAAGCGAACTGCGATGTCGGATTGGACCATGAACGGAGTGGCCCGAATGCTGGAATTAATCTCCTCGCAACACCTGACAGCGCTTTTCCAGGTCATCATGATCGATCTGACGCTGGCGGGCGACAATGCCATCGTCATCGGCTTAGCCGCAGCAGGTCTGCCCGCGCGAGCAGCGCAACAAGGCGATCCTGGTCGGCATCGTGGCGGCAACGGTCCTTCGTATCGTCTTCGCTGGCCTCACCGTCCAACTTCTCCAGATTGTTGGCCTGCTTTTCGCCGGCGGCATTTTGCTGCTTTGGGTGTGCTGGAAGATGTGGCGTGAGCTGCGCATATCGCATCGCGACGAGGAGAATGCGGCCAACGCCCTGACGGATCAGAGTCCCCACGCTGACGGGACAGTGGCGGCTTCAGCGCCCCATAAGTCCTTCGCCCAGGCGGCCTGGCAGATCGTTATCGCCGATGTCTCGATGTCGCTCGACAATGTGCTCGCGGTCGCTGGCGCCGCGCGCGAGCATCCCGTCGTTTTGATCTTTGGCCTCACGTTGTCGATCGCGCTCATGGGCTTAGCCGCCAGCTTCATCGCGCGCCTGCTGGAGAAGCACCGCTGGATCGCCTATGTCGGCCTCGC
>CAWDJI010000014.1:0-210966 GCA_963802535.1 uncultured Alphaproteobacteria bacterium
AACGACCTTATCGTGGATAAGACCGCCGTTGACGCCGTCAAGCTGCTCGCAGGTGAGGACGTCCGTCTTCTGATTCAGGTTGGTCATGGGTCATCCGATCCGTTAGCTGGAGTGGGTTGATGGTTTCGGGTATCTGCGCCCGATCACCTGCCCCTACTCTGCCCCAACCGAAGTCGACGGACCGTGATGTTGATCACCCAGCAAATTGCAGCAGTGCCTGGCTCGCCTTCAATAATGCCACGCGACGATTGCAGGGATGGCGGGCCAGCCACCTGATGGCCTGACAACGAAGCAGCGAAGCCGGCGCGGATCGCCAACTGCCCAACGGTACCGATCGCGTTCAGGTAAAATGGTCGGATCGAGAGGATTTGAACCTCCGACCCCTAGTCTCTCAGCCGGTCCAAAGTAGTTTTTCGGCTAGTCTCTTCCAATTTCAAAACCCGATTTGGGGATCGCGGTAGCGGTTGGGAAGACCAACAACGACAAGGCCGGTCCATCGTACGCAATTAACGAACTGGCCGCATGGGTGGGGCAGTCCGCATCTGATGGCACGTTCCAAGCTTGGTGCTGCTCGCAAGATTGGCCTGACCGCCGACGCATGTCAGCAAGTAGGCACCTTCGCTAATGTGACAAAGCCACCCATGCTAGAGTTCAATCTTGCCAACACGCGGGAATTGCGCAAAAGTCTCGCTCTCGGCCGTGACTCCTGCGAGGGAGGGCGTGTTGGCAAAGTCGAAGCGACCGGTGCCTGGCGGGAGAGGCCGTTCGCCTAAAGGCGTGGCCGCGCGAAATTCGAAGCGGCCCCCTTCGCTCAAACCCCAGCAATTGGAATCCGCAGCCGCGAAACGCGCCGCCGCGCCGACGAGGCAAGGCACCGAGGCGCAGGATCAACGCCGGACGCTCGTTGATGACGCCCGAAAGGTTCTGGAGCGATCCGGTTGGCGTGAAGTCCAGCAAGCGAAACTCGCGAGCGCATGCCGCGCCCTGGTCGCGAAACTGAGGGAAACTTGCCCCGACCTGATCGTTGGGCGTCCTCTCAAGCCGAGTGAAGTCGCGGGCGAGATTGCCGTTAATCCTGATGACTTTCGCAGGATCCTGACCATGGCCGCAGGCGCCGCGAACGCGCCGCGCACCGTCTGGTCAGACAGCACCAACGAGCTCCTGGTTGAGATCGCCAAGATTGCGATCAAGATCGAGGAGGGCCTCGTGCATGTGCAGATTCCCGTCGCCTGCGAGGAGACCGGGCCGCAGACCATAGGCGTCTCTTTTGCCACTGGATCGGAGGCTGACCCCGCCGGACTGATCTTCTCAACCGACACGGCTCCCCGAGGACCATCCGAAATCGTTGAAATCTGGGGCGAAGCTTTGGTTGCGCTTGCCTGGACATCGCTGCTGAAGTCGGTGACGACGGTGGCCGATGTCGCGGGCACCGATCACGATGGTGCCGGCCTCATTCCAGTGGGGCTCGCGGCAAGCGGCAATGGCGTCAAGCTCCTCGTCATGGCGCGCCATGAAATGGACCGGGTGGTCAAATGAGCTTCGCCGTCTCAAATCTTGGCGAAGTGGAACAACTTGCCCGCGCGATTGGTCTCGTCACCGCCACGGGCTTCAATGACGACTGGCTTTCGCGGCCTGGTCACTATCTAGGTTCGGTTCTGGCAGAGGATGCCCAGCGCGATGCGCTTCTCGCCGTCATCGACGAATTGCTCGGCGGCAGTGCGCGCCAGACTGATGCACGCGGACAAATCTGGTTACCGCTGTTCGAGAGCAGCGATCCGCCGGTATCTTTCTACGCGGTCGTCGACAACCAGCCCGCCGATCACGTCCGCATTGGACTCGGCGTAAAGCTCACCGCGCAGTCGCCACAGGCCTCGGCGAGTCTGCACCTGCCGCTGTTCAAGGCAGCCCGCGCCAGCCATAGCGTCGCCAATCCGATTCTGCTCGGCCAACCGGGCGGTATCATCGACTTCACCTGCGATATTACCCTCGAAACCGCGCCGCCGTCGCCCGGCCAGGCGCATCTGGGCGGCGTCGGACTTATGCTGCAAGTGCCGACCGACGGCACCACGCCGGATTTCGGCATCGCCGTTCGCGGCTTGCAATTGCCCGGCGCCACAACGGCGCGTGACATCACGCTGTCGCTCGCCAACGTCGCCGAACTCGACGATATTGTGCTCGATCTCGTCATCGGCCTCGTCGAGGCACAGGCACGCCAGGCTGGCGGCGCGGTGCGCGCATTCGCGCGGCTGATAGGCATTTCCGCCGGAACGCTGATCCCGACGCTGCCGCTCGATCAATTGGCGCAACATGGGTTGAATGCCATTGCCGACTGGGCGGCATCGATTTTCCGCTCGCCGCCGGCGCGCGATGCGTGGCTAGGCGAGCTGCGTGACCTGCTGCAAAACGGCGCTGCGTTGAACGCCAGCCGCGTCGAATTGCCGTTCGGTATCGCCCGCGTCACCATCGGTGTCGATGTCGCTGATAGCAGCGGCGGCTTTCCGGCGATCACGCCGGTTCTCGGAATCGAGGCTGGCGCCGGCCAGGCGCTGGCGCGTCTCGAAGCGAAACTCTTCCGTCTCGATCTTGGCGCCCGCACGGCAGTGGCACTCCCTGCGCTTGAAGCGCAAGGGTTGTTCGGCCGGACCCCATCGGGCGGTGCGGCACTACTGACCGGCGATCCCGCCGTAGATGCCATCCGCTTCGGCTTGAGTCTCGATGAGAACCGCAGACCCGCCGCGACGCTCGCTCTGATCAATGTCAGAATTGGCACGCATCCCGTCTATCCGGTGCTTGACCTGTCGTCGCCGAGCGCCGTCATCGAGGCCGCAGGTCAGGTGATCGACGACGTCCTGGATCAAGTCCTCGGCGCACTCGGGCCCGTGCAGGCATCGCTGCGCATGGTGCTCGGGCTCTCGGTTCCGGCCGGCATTCCTGGAATCACGCCGACCAGCATCGCGAGCTTCCTCGGCGATCCCCTGGGCGCCGTGCGCAGCTATTGGCGCGATCTGATCCTGAATCACGCCGCCGGTGTACCCCTCGTGCTCGCACCGCTGCGCGATCTCATCGCCGACAATGGCGCCATTGCGACAGCGATAACCGGCACCGGCACCCCGGTCGATCCCTGGACCACCGCGCTTGTCGGGCCACTCAGGCTGCAACTGTGGAAAGTGCCGGGTGCCAATCGCATCGAAATCGCGCTCGCCGCCGCATACATGAACGACACGTTGGGAGAGCGCTGCACGCGGCTCGATGCCAGCATCGGCGTCGGCCTCCTTGCCATTGATCTCGACGGCGGCCCTACTTCCTTCATCTCTTCGATTTCTGCCGGCATCAGCGGCCGCCCACGCGGCGCGCGGCGCGCGGCGATTGAATTCCCGCCGCTACAAATCTCGGCCGACAATGTCGGCCTGTCTGCGCGCTGGACCCCCACAGCGGGCCTGAAGATCGGTTTCGCGGCACCCAATCCTGCCGTCGCCATCAACGACGTTGCCTCTGCCGTTCGAGATTCCCGATCTCTCTGCCGGTTTCGCAGCCTTGAGCGATCTGCAGTGGGATGCGATCGAGTTTCTTGCCGGACAGTTGGCGCGGTTGACGCCATCCTCCTGGGTTGCCGATCTCGCCGACGCATTGGGCTGGGCGCCGAATGTGCCCGGCACGCCGGCGTCGAACCGGCTGCGGCTTGCCGCGTTGGTCACCAATCCACAGGCGGCCATCCTCGACTGGGCCAATACGGTGCTGTTGCGCCGGGCCTCGCGGATCGAGAGACTGCTCGGCCCGCTCGCGCGCGTGCTCACCGGGGCCGCCGGCATGACGGGAAACCTCTACGGCACTGGCCGGCCGCGCGATCCTTACCGCGTGCCGCTCAGCGCGATTGTCGGCACGCCCGAATTGACGGTATGGGTCGAGCCTGACGGGCCGCCGCTCGAATTCATCTCCGCCGTTACCGAACGGCTGCGCGCCTGGCGCCCCGGCATGAGCGGGTTGTCGCCGTCCGAGCTCGCCGAAGCACTGATCCGCGAGACCCGCGCCGCGCCCGAGATCGCGGCATTTGTCACCGGACGCGCCGATCTCGGCGTCGGCCTTAGCGATTTGACAGAACGCTGGACCAACACTGATGGCCGCATCCTTGCGCCGGCATCGGAGCCTGCGGGCATTACCGTACATCTGGCGGACACAGCCTTCGCTGGGCTCTTTGCCACACTCGATCTCGCCAATACGCTCGCCTCGCCGGCGGCGACCATCATTCGCATCGCTATCACCGACGCGATTGCGGATGCGCCATGGCGCGCCGCTCCCGGCAACCGCGTCATCGATCTAACAACACCATCCCTCGTCCCCGACGCCTTCGTGCAGCCCGTCGCCGCGACGGGCGAGTGGTTCGTCGTGCTTGGGTCCCGCAACGCCTGCCGCCTCGCCTCGGGCGACGTCGATGGCGTCGCCGGCCAGACCGCACGACTGCAACGCGTCCTTGAGCCGTTCCGCGCTCTTGCCGGCGGGGTTGCCCTCGTCGCCGAGGGCGGCGCCGGCCACGCCGCCCGTCGCGCCGCGGAGGCCATCGCCGAGATCACCGCGCTGGTGACGATTGGTACACCGTTCGGTGCCGTCGCTTTTTCGGTACTGACGTCGGAGCCGGCCGCCAGCACCGTGCGGCTTCTCGACACGCTCATACCGGCCGAGACAGAAGGCGATCCATTCGACGAAGATTTGGCCCTCGGCCGCGACCTGGTGCGCGGACTTGTGACACTAGCCGACACGCCCGCGCTCGCCGACGAATTGGCGCCACCCGCCGATCCACTTGTCGCACCTCGCGCCGGCCTCGAGGTTCATGCCGTTTTCGGCAGCCTGACCGCAGCCGATATCAGCCGTGCCATGACCGCCATCTTCGCCGCCGGTCTCAGCACACGGGCCGCCACGCGCACCGCGCAGCCGTTCAACGTCACCGGTCTCGGCGCCGGAATTCGTCTCCCGCTTTCGCTGGGCACCGCGGGCATCAGCGTCAGAGGCCATGCGGCAGTGGAATTCTTTGGCGCCGACCTCACGGGCGCCGCCGCCGTCCGCCAGTCGCGACCGCTCTCGGTGCATCTCGAGATCCGCCGCATCGATGGCTGGTTGATCGGCGGCCCGGGCAGCACGTCGGGTCAGGACCTTCGCTGGCTCGAATTCAACATGACCTTGCCGCTCGGCAGTGGCGGCGCGGCCGAAGCTGAAGTGATCTTGCACGAACCGCGCATCTTCTCGATCCGCCGGGATCGCTGGATCATTCGCCATGCCGGATCGGCCTCTATCGGCGATGAGATCGTTACCACCGCCCTGCCCGAAGTCGGCGTGCTCCTCTCCGGCGTATTGCGCGAACTGTCCCTCGATCCCGATCCGCAAATCGCCGCAACGCTCAATCTCCTCGCTGTTTGCGGCGTCTTCTCGCGCACCACTGCCGGCAATGGCTTCGTGCCGGCCGCACTCGACAGCATCCTGCATCAGCCGGATGTGCATTTCCGCCAGTTGGTTGAGGCCGCGCCGTCGCGCCAATCACTGCAGACGGCAATCAATACGATTGCCGCGCCAATCTCCGGCCTTACCATCGATCTGGCGCGGCGCCGCCTTGACCTCGCGCTATCCGGCACGCCGGGAACGCTGGGCCTGCTGTCCTGGTCGCTCACCGCTTTCACCACGGCGGGCGGCGCTTTTGGCGGCGAGCTTCGCCTGGGCGAGCCCGGTTCCTGCCTGCGGTTCAATCTCGATCCGCTAACCGCGACCATCGAATGTCCGCGCCTCGGCCAGGCGATGCCCGCGATCATTCCAGCATGGCCCGCGCCGGACGTCTCACGCCTTGTCGCGGAATTGCCTTCCATTCTCGTCGCCAGCGCAGTCCGTCTTGGACTCGACTATCTTCGTGAGCTCGATGTCACGGCCAAGCCGATCATCGATGCGGCGCTCGATGCACTCGGATTGTTGTCGGGATCGCTGGGCGACGAGGTTCGCAGTGTCCGCGTCCCCCTCGCCTTCCTTTCCGATCCTGCTGCCTATTTCGTCAGCCCGGCCGCCTTCGGGGGAGGAGCCGGCAGCTTCGCGCCCGCCAAAGCGGTCGCCTTCCTCGATGCGCTGAGGCCCTTGCTCGGCGTGGCGGGAGGTCCGGGCGAAATTCAGCTTGCTCCCGGCGCCGCGATCAGCGTCTCGGGCAGCACCGGATCATTGCGTCTCGGCGTGACGCTCGATGGCGCTGCGCTAACAACGCCACCCGGCAGTCCGCCGCGGCTGGCCTTCGGCGGCACCTTCGGTCTCGACATCGCCGCCAATGGCGCGCACCGCCCAAACGTCGAAATCTTCGCCGGGCTTCCCGGCGCCACGGCCGGACGCCAAGCCGTCCATCTCAGCGTCGCGGACACGATGCGCCTGTTCATCCGTCCGCTGGCCGGAAGCGACATCAGCCTCTACCCCGATCCACCCGGCCTCGGCAGCGTGGCCGGCGCGGCGCTGCAGGTGTTGCCGTTCGCACTCGACGAAATTGCCAAGCTGACGACGCCACCTGCCGGTGCAACGGCGGCGCGGATCGTTCGCGCCATCGGCGATGCGCTCGACTTGCGGTCAGGCTCGCCGCTGCATTTCGATGGCGTCAAGCTCCAGGCCTGGGCAGCGAACCCCGCGCAACGTTTCGCCGATCGTCTGCCGCTGATGCTGCAATCGCTGTTGACCGAGCTCGCCGGTGCAATCGGCCCGGCCTTGCCTGCCGGTCTCGCCATCTCGGCGCCCGCCAATCATCTGTTGCTCGCCGCGGGCCCGGTCGCCATTGATTTCACCACCGCGCCATTCAGTGTCGAGGTTCGGGTCAATGCCGCCGGCGTTCCCTTTGCCGGAAACATCGCCTCGACGATCACTTTCGATGGCACGGGACTGAGATCGTTCACCGGCACCGCAGGTCCGGCGTCGATCCCGGTCAATGGCATCGCGCTGCATCCGTTCGTGAGCTTTGCTGCCGGCAACAATCCCTTCAATGGCGTGCGCATCGAGACCGGCAGCGCCACCGATGCGGCTGGAACCAATGCGGTCTTCGCGCGCTGGAACATCACGGCTGGCAACTTCGCCTTGGTCTCCAGGGTAGGCGCCACCGAATCCGGCACTCCGGCAGACGTGGCACTGGCATTGGTGCGCATCGCGCTCGACCTGGTGACGCGCTTCGCCTTCCAGGAGGCGGCGGTTCAGACCCTGCTCGACAATGCTGTGCCGCACACCACCGCGCCGGGTACCAAGATCAGGACGCTGTTCCGCGGCGTTTTTCTGGAAGACGTATTGAATCCCGCGGCGCTCGATCCCACGCTCTTCGACCCCGCGCAGTTGCTCGCGCGCTTCATACGACTGCTCCGGAACATCGCCGAGGCTGGGCCGTCGATCGATGTCGGCGGCGGCATTGCCATTGGCATGCGTCTCGAAACGCAGATCGTCAAGATGACACTCGGCGTCAATGGCCGCGTCGATCTGCCGACCGGCGACGTGCGGGTCTCGATCGAGGCTGACTCACGCTGGATACAAGGTGCGCCGCCGGCGGGCCTTGCTATTGGATTTGTCGATATTTCCGGTCCAGCACCGGCCTTCCGGCCATCCTTGTCGGTGAACGGCATCGGCCTGCGCATCGGCAAGGCATCCGGCCCCTTGCTCGACAGCGTGATCAAGCTCGGCTCGGTCGCGGCACATTTCTATGCCGATATCTCGCAGACCCAGTTCTCGGGCGGCGTGCAGTTGCAACTGAGCGACCTGGCGGTCGGCGCGGGCGGTGCGGGCGGCGGCGGCAACGCGGTGGCCCAGGGCATCATGGGCGATACCGGCTCGGGCAGCAACGCGCTCGCTCCCGCCTTCAGTCCGGCGCTTGCGGTACAGAAGCATGGCAGCGGCCCGGTGCTTGTCTCACTGAGCGCGGGCGAAGGTGATGGCCCCTGGTGGCTGTCGATCCAGAAAGGCTTTGGCCCGCTCTACGTCGAGCAGGTCGGCTTCGGCGTCACCGTGCGCCAGGATCAGTTGGAGAAAATCTCGATCCTCTTCGACGGCCGTGTCTCGATCGCTGGCCTGGTCGCCTCGGTCGACGATCTGCAGATCACCTTCACTGTCACCTCGGGCGCCTCGCTGTTCGATGCCTCGCGCTGGGCCGTCGATCTCGGCGGCCTCGCGGTGAGCGCCGATATTGCGGGCGTCACGTTAAGCGGCGGCTTGCGCAAATTCGGCACCGAGCCCAACATCGAATATGTCGGCATGCTGATGGCGCGCGTCGCCACCTATGGCCTGTCGATCTATGGCGGCTACGGCACCGGTGTCAGCGACGGCGTGCGCTTCACCGCCTTCTTCGCCTTCGGTGCCGTTACAGGGCCGATCGGCGGCCCGCCCGCCTTCTTCCTGACCGGCATCGGCGGTGGATTCGGCATCAACCGTGACCTGATCTTCCCTTCGAGCCTCGCGACCTTCGCCGATTTCGTCATGATCCGGGCGCTCGATCCGGCGGCCTCGGCGAGTTCCGATCCAATGCAGGAGCTCGTGAACGTCCGCAACACCTTCCCGATGCGCCGCGACCGCTTCTGGTTCGCTGCCGGCGTGAGCTTCACCAGCTTCGCCCTCGTCGATGGCGTCGCGGTGGTCGCCATATCCTTCGGTGGCGGCTTCGAACTGACGCTGCTCGGGCTCGCCCGCATGGCTTTGCCGCGCCCGCAGCTGCGCCTCGTCTCAATCGAGCTCGGCCTCATCGTTCGGTTCTCGACCCGCGACGGCGTGATGTGGATCCAAGCCGAGCTCACCGAGAATTCCTGGCTGCTGCACGAGTCCGTCCGCCTTACCGGCGGCTTCGCCTATGTGATGTGGTTCGCCGGCGAGCGAGCCGGCGAATTCGTCCTGACGCTTGGGGGTTATCACCCGAACTTCCATCGCGACGGCTATCCGCAGGTGCCGCGCCTCGGCTTCCGCTGGCAAGTTAGCGACTTCATTTCGATCAAAGGCGAGAACTACTTCGCACTTACTTCGGAAGCCCTGATGGCCGGCGGCGCGCTCGAAGCCTCAGCCACACTTGGGCCGGCCTGGGCCAGCATCTCGTTCGCAGCCAACGTCATCATCTATTTCGATCCGTTCCGCTACGAGGGCGATGCTCATGCCCGCGTCGCTGCCGGCATCACCATCGACCTGTGGCTCGGCGAGATCACCATCTCGGTACATCTGGGTGCGACGATCGTGGTCGCGGGGCCCGATTTCCACGGCTCTGTGACGTTCGAGGTTGGCCCGGTCGAACTGACCGTCAAGTTCGGCGGCTCCGATCAGAACCGCTACGAACCCATCTCCTGGGAAGCTTTCGTCAACAAATATCTGGAAGCCGAAAGCCCCGGTGTTGCGCGCGTGCTGACATCGATCACCGGCAAGGGCTCGATCCCGCCCGGCACCGGCGCCAATGGCGAGGAGAAGGGCACAGCCGACGGCTCGCCGGAAAAACCATTTGAGGTCTTCAGCGAATTCGAGTTGACGGTCACCACGATCGCCCCGGCCACGGGCCTCATCGCCGGTCCCACGACGCGGGACGTGGCGCCAAGCGGCATCCTGGGTCTGGCCCCGGTCGGAGCCGCCGCGATGTCCTCGATCATCGCGCTCGGCCTCTTTCCCAAGGCGAGCGTCGGCAATGCGGCGACGGAAAAAATCGGGACGCTGCGTCTCGCTTCGACCTCGGCGGGCTCGTTCCCGATCGGCGCCTGGGGTCCGGTACAATCGCGCGAAGACAAGAAGGTCCCTCAGGGCGAGGTCATCGATGCGCTTAACGGCGCGCTGTTCGTTGCCGAAGCCAAGCTCGAAGACCCGATCCCGAAGGAGATCGCCTACAACCAGGTCGAGGCCGGCCCGCGCCATCCGCTGCCGTTCGTTACCGAGAAGGATGACCGTGCGCGGGTCCTCCTCGGTGCCAAAAAGCTGGTTGATCTTCTCCCTGCCAATCCCCCCGCAACGGAAATCTACACCAAGGTGACGCCCTGGCTCGCCGATGCCGGCAACACCCCGCTGGCGCTGGCCTCGCTGCGAGGCGATCGCGCCGCGCCGCCGATGCTGGGTGCGCTTGGCGAACGGCTGGCTGCGCAAACACCGACAGCCACGATCAAGCTCGCCAAGCCGGACCCTGCCAAGACAGTCGACCGCGCCGTCAAGCCGCCGCGCGCCATTGGTATCCTGGCGCCGCTCGCACGGCGCGAGACGAAACTGCGCCGCACCACTGTCAAGGAGGAGTCGCCGCGGGTGCTCCCGCCGACCATGCGCGATGCCGATGCGATGCTCACTGCAGGGTTGCCGGCAAAACTCCTGCGTGTCGCGCCCCGCGCCGGCCTCAGTCAAACGCACGCTAATCGCGCGAGGCAGTGTGCCGCTGACCCAGCAAGCTCGCATGGCGCCTGCAGCAGCCGGCGGACGTGGTGCCGACATCGTCGCATTGGGCCGTCTCAGGGCTTTGACGACCGATCTGGCCGGCCCGCGTGCAACGGCGGGCGACCGGGTGATGGCGCCTGGAGAAGTTGCAATTCTGGCAATGCCGAACGCACGCCGTGACAGTGGCCTCGATGCCCGTCCATCGCTTCAGTTCAAGGGCCTCGCGCGTGTCACCATGCTGGGCGCCGGCGGCAGTGTCCTGACGGATACTACGGCCGAGAGTGGCGCCGCGGCGATTCCACGGGGCACCGAGCGTATCGCGGTGTGGGCCGGGCCGGCGGACCCGGTCGCGACCATCTCCGGTCTATCCGGCTGGCATGCCGGTCAGAGCCTCGCTTACGTCGGCTGGTCGACCTGCCTGTGTAGCGGCGGCTCGGTCTATTCAGAGGCTGCCAGACTGCGGCGCGGGCCCGAGTCGTTCACCACCGGCTGGACCGCCGCGAAGGAATTCCTCGCAGACTCGCGCCTGGTGACGACACGCTTCACCAAACCGGCACAGACGCTCGTCGTGATGCTCGACGAATTTTCTGGCGCAACGGCTGATTTCTCGCTCTCGCTGCGCGGCGCCGCGATCGCGCGCGATGACCGCGGTGAAGAGATCGCGCCAGTTCTGCTCGCGCAGGGCGCGCGGCGCATCCTGGTCTATGCGCTGACGTCCGGCCAAGCAGACTTCACGGTTGAAATACTGCGCGAAGGCGCGGTGACGGTTGCCGGCGTGATGGCCTCGGCGGCCGCGGCTTCGGTTACCGCCGCGCGACTGACGGAAACACCCGCCGAAGGTTTGCTGGACGCTCCACTCGCTAACCCCGGCGATGGGGTCGTTCTGAAATTCGTCAAGGGAGAGCGCTGACATGGTAAGTCGCGGAAAATTCGTCATCCATAGCCGCGCCGTGCCGCCGTTGACCGCGGGCGACTACGTCCTGCAAGGCACCCAGACCATCGATGCCGGAGGCAATCGCCCGACGGCTGTCCATAATGCCAACGTCCGCGTCACCTCGGCGCGCTTCAAGTTGCCGCCCGATCAGATCCTCTCTGTCTTTCCGCCGGCCAATTCCGAGGGCGCCTACGAAGCGCGGCTGCCGCAGATCGTCATCAAGCGTCGCACGCTGCCCTGGGAGCGCGCTCCCGATCCCGCTGACCGAACCATTCCCTGGCTCGCGCTCGTCGTCATCGCTGAAGGCGAGGGCCAGATTTCGACCGAGTCGCCGGTCGATCAATGTGTTACCGCCGGCATCAAGCTCGACGGGCCGAACGATGTGGCACGCGGCATCTATCTCGCCGTGCCGCAGTCCACGGTGACAAAAGTCTTCCCCACCAAGAAGGATTTGCAGCTTCTCGCCCATGTGCGCGAGGTCGATCTCGAGGACACCGAATTGGCGATCGGCGATGACGACGGCTTCCTGGCCGTCGTCATGGCCAACCGCCTGCCGCAATATGATCGTGTCGCGTGCAAGCCGGTGCGCTACACCGCCTGCCTGATCAATCTCGAAGGGCAGCTTCCCGCACTGCCGCCACCTTCGGTGCCGTTGCGCGATTTCGGCGCGATGGCGCAGGTCTTCGATATCCGGGATTACTATGTCCAAACCGACACCGTTGGAGGCTCACCCGACATCGCCGTGATGGCGACCGCGGTGGGTGCGTTCTCGGCGCCCGAGCGCTCCGCCGCACCCGCCGCGGTGCAAGCGGCGTCATCCACAGGCATCAAGTCTCCGGACGTCCGTCTTGCACGAACAACGGCGCCTCGCGCCGGCGCCGCCGCCGATTGGCGGACCACCACCAAGACCATCGAGAACGTCGCCCTCACCACAGCAACGGCCGATGTCGCCTTCGCGGTGCGCGATGCCATGAAGGGCGGCTTTCGCCTGCCCATCGAGGGCATTGTCTTGGAAAAGGTCTATCGCTTTCCGATCCTCGCCCATTGGTCCTTCACCTGCGATGGCGCTGGCTCGTTCGAATCGCTGATGAAGGGCATCGATGTCGGCTTGCTCGGCACATTGCCTGGCGCGGCGGCAAAGAAGAAACGTCCCGATTGCGCCCCGCCCCCCGCCGGCACGGCGCCGCCCGATCCGCCACCGCCGCGTCCTGCGGCCGAAGTCGCCGAGACCGGCCATGTCGGCCTCGCCCACACGACGCGCGCCGGCGATTCGGTGCGCGCCTGGTATCGCGGCCCGTTCGTAGCCTCGCCGACGACGCGCGAGGTGGCGACGACACCACAAGGTCCCGCACTG
Organism: uncultured Alphaproteobacteria bacterium; assembly: GCA_963802535.1. GTDB lineage: Bacteria > Pseudomonadota > Alphaproteobacteria > Rhizobiales > Xanthobacteraceae > Bradyrhizobium. The sequence goes on from CAWDJI010000014.1 coordinate 12,657, forward strand.
GCCCATGCAAGCGATCAGCTGCGCGCTGTCGTTCCCGACGGCCGCGAAGACTTGTCGCTGGCCGTCGCCTTCGAGATCGGTCGGCTGCTCGCGCTTTCGCGGCCTGCCTTCGTCGGCGCACTGATGCAATGGCGGCGCGAGCAGTTCGGTGCCGAGCGCGCCCGCCGTCTTGCCCGGCTTGCCGCCAAATCGATCGGCAAACTCGGCGACATCCTCAAGGGCGGCGTGGTCTCGACGCTTGGGCCCCTCATCGGACGAACGCTCGTGCTCGAGACCTCCGTCAAGACGGAAACCGTGCTGGGCCCGTTCCGGCCCAACGTCGATCCCGGCCGGCCAATCGATTTCCTCGCCGAGAATGTTCCGAATATTCTGGCGACCGGCCTGGCGATCGATGCCGCCGTCCTCAAGGACCTGCAACGCTCCGGTTCGACGCGGAAGCTTGATACCGCCGCCGTGCCCGTCGGTGGCGATCTTGGCGCCAGCGGCCAATTTGGTCATCTCAGGGCACACCTTGCCGACGAAGTTCAGCGTGTCGCCACCGACGCTATCGCCCGCGCACCCGATCGGCCCACCGGGCGTGCGGAAGCCGCGGCGCCCGAGCCCGATGCGCTTGACGACATCATATCCGAGTTGGTCGCTGCCCGGCGGGAGGTGCGCTAATGGCCGTGAAGTACTTTCTAGCCAAGGATATCGTCGCCGAGATCACGGCGATGGCATTCAACTACAAGGCGGTTGTCGCCGAGCGTGACCGCGACGCCGGCCAGGACCGCATCACACCGCTCGCCGTGCGCGACTGGCTGGCGCGACTGCGCCTGCTCGAAGGCGTGCCGTTCAACACCATCGTTGCCGATTCGGAACTGCTACCGAAAGAGTCGATCCGCTTCTTCTATCTCGATCGCGCCTGGACCGACGCCCTCGTGCAAGGCGCTCTCAGCGTCGGCACCGTTAACAGTGGCGATCGAGCGCAACTGCAAACCCTCTATCCCGTCATCCGCGACGAGATCGACGCGCAGGAACGCCTGGTGCGGCTGCCCGGCAGCGAAGCCCTGCAACTGGGGAAGGCCGCGCAGATCACCGGTCTCCTGCTGCGCTCGCGCGCCGTCTCCGGTTGGCCCGCCTTGCAGGTCCGCGCCTACCGCCGCGAGGTCGGCAATGACGAGGACATCATTCCCGAATCGAGCCCCGACCGGCTCAAGGTGCTGCGCCTTGAGCGTCTGGCTCCCGCCGTACTGCTGGCGCTCTTCGATGGTGTGCCGGAAGTCGTCCACATCGAGGAGCCGCGTCAGGGGGTGCAATTCGGCGTCGAACTCGATCCGCAGGGCGGCAATACCTTCCGCGCCACGGTCCGCGCCCGCGATGTGCGGGAGGCAGCCGATGTCAAACCGCTGAAGCACATGCCGATCTCGTTCAGGGCTGGCGCGCCCGGCGTCCTCGACCTGCGCGCCACCGCCGAGGATTTTCTTCATGAGGCGAGCACCCACATGAATGACGACGGCAAGCTCAACGGTGCGGAATTCGCGCTGCAGATGATCCGATTTCCCTATCGCCAGGTGTTCGGCGATCCCAATAGCCCCAACGCCACCGAGAAAAAGGATGTCTTCCGTCCAACCGTCGCCTTCAACCTCGCCGGTCTCTTCACCAAGTTCAAGGACAGGATCTGATGAGTCCCCCGATTGAACCCAAGGTCGTCAAGGCGCTCACCACCAATCCGCGCTGGAGCGCGCTGATGCGCGCCGACGAGCCTTTGATCTCGATCGCCGGCTGGGATCGCCGGCTTATGCGCCATCCCCGTGTGCTCGTGCCGATTGATGTCCAGGCCCTCTACGTGCCGGCCACCGGTGCCGAGACTTTCGTCCGCCTGCCCTTCGCCACGACGACGCCGGACGGCGCCGATCCCGAGCCGATGCCTGAGCCCTTCAGCAAGGGCGCCAAGCGGCCGGCGGGCGTCCATCTACACTGGGCGATGCCGGACTCGCTGTTGAACGGCACGATGAACGATCGCGACCCCGGCGCGGCGAACCGGCTCGCGCTTGCGCCCTTGCCCGACCGCTGGGCGATACTTCGCCTCCTCATCCCGCGCGGCGCCAGCCGCGCCGCGGTCGCGGGCTGGATCGTCGAAGCCGACACGACGAAGGTCACGGCGCTTGCCGACTGGCCGGCGCCCGACAAGGCGCGACCGGCAACCGGCAAGACGATCGCCGCTGCAACGCTCACCGGCACATCTGGCGGCACGCTCAATTGGAGCGGCTGCTATGACGCGGTCGCCAATCGTTTCTCCTTGCACGATCCGTTGACCGCCCTGCCGACCGAAGGCGTGCTTGGCGATTTTGCTTCCTATCTCGTGTGCGGCTGGTGGTCCGAGCCCAACCGTGATCCGCTCGATGTCGCTACCAGCAATGCCGGGCTGCAGGCCAGGCTCGAGGAATTGAGATGGCGCCTCACTGACGATCTCGAGGATCGGGGCTCCACCGCAAAGAAGAATGAAGCCAAACTCCAGAGGCAAAGCACCGCCACGCTGACCTCACAACCACGCCACCAGGCCTTCGCCTTTGACGCCAAGAGCGCCGCGACGCAGGTCGAATCGGGCGCCGCCGCATCGATCGGCGGGCTCTTCACGGAGAGCGCGTCGCGGCTCGGCGGCGCGTTCGTGCACGAACCATATTCATCGCTGCTGCATGGCGTGGTGCACGGCGTGCCGGTTACGGGTGGCGTGGTCGCCGACCAGCGTCCTGCGGCCAATGAGATGACGCTCGCCTACGGTCAGGATAGCGACGATCTCGCCGCCGTGTTCGCCGCCGCTGACCTTGAGCATTGCCAAGCCGGACGACCGTCGTGATGTGGAACGTCTGCTCTCCGCCTTCACCCACGACCTGCTCTCCGGCATGGCGACCAGCAACGGCATTGTCACCGTCGAAGAGAGCGAACATGCCTCGGCCTTCTCGTCGCGGCCCGGCGAGCCGGGCCCGGCGGAACGCGTGCTCGCGTCCGGCGCCGGCCGTGACCTGCCCGGCACGCGGGCGGCGCGCTCGGCCGCGGCCGGAACGCGGTCGAGCAAGGCGATGGCCCAGTTGAACACCGAGCTTTACTGGTCGAAGGACCGCAAGTCGAACGTCAAGTCGCACACGACCGACACGATGCGAATGACGCGCGAACTGCGCGACACCGTCAAAGAGGTCAAACCGCCGGCGTCGCGACTCGTGCGTCGCCCGACGCCGCGCTATTTCGAGCCGATGGAGCCGATGCTTGCGGTGCGAGGCGTCAAGCGCAGCTTGCGTCATCGCTTCGACCGTCACCGCTCGCCCGATGGCCGCCTGCAATGCCGCTGGCCTTCACAAGTGTCGACCGAGATCGAGGGACTGGTTAGAGGCGCAGATCTCGTCGCCGCCTTCCCCGCGGGCGGCATGCCGCCGGAAGTCGTGCGGCTGGTCGAAAACGCCATGATTCTCGATCCCTACATCGCGCCCTGGCGCGGCGAGGTAGCGGCGAAGGCCCATAACTTCGACGCCACCTCGGTCAAGAATCGCATGTTCGCCGAGACCGCGCTGCGCTTCAAGAAGGATGGCAGCTTCAGCGCCGGCGGCGTGACGACAGGGAGCGAATTGAAGCGCTCTCCCTATCGCGAAGCGCTCATCGCCTCGAGCCTCAACCGCTTTAGCCTGATCGCCGGCGTCGATCCCGATCCGGTCAGCGTCACCGCCTGGTCGCAACCCTGGGTGCCGATGTGGCTCGAATGGGAAGTCGAAATCGACACCACGGACCGGCTCGACGGCTGGAGACTCGGCCCCGTCGATCTACAGACCGTCGACGACAAAGAGCCGCCACGGGGGACGGCGCGGAAGATCGCCGGCCGCAGCCCGCTGCATACCGGCGTCGCCGCGACGCTCGCCAATGCTATCCAGACCTGGCTGCGCAACGAAGACGAGCGCGACAAGAACAACGAGGGTGAAGCGGATGAAGCTGTCGAAGACCAACTCGCCCATATCGCCGACGCAGTGCGCGGCATCGATATCCTCGCCGCCACCCTCGACAGCTTGCATGACGAACTGCTCGGCCTGCCGATTGGCCCTTATGGCGTGCTGCAGCCACGAACCGCAGCGGGCATCGCCAAGCCGATTCCCGTCAGCATCCCACAGCTTCTGATCTCGGGCCGCCTGCGCGTCGGCCGTGCACGCATCGTCGATGCGTTTGGGCGCACGCTCGATCTGCCGGCCGACAAGGTCGCCTATCCCGCCCGCGATACGATTGAAGGCAAAGCCGCGACGCTGCGGCCGCGCGTGCTGCGGCCCGCCCGCTGGATGTTCCGCCTTGTCGATCCCGGCGATCTCGCCACCACCTCGCGCGAAGCCACAATCGACCAACTTGAGCCGGCATCGATGGTGAATCCCGTCGCCGGCTTCTTCTTGCCGGATCACATCGACGAAGCGCTCGAAGTGTTCGATGCGGCGGGAAATCCGCTCGGCCAGCTCTTCCACGAGCCTATCAGCGGCGGCGTCACCTGGGAAATCGCACCCGGCCGCGACGGTCCGCCGGATGCGGGCCCGCTTCACGGCCTGACCCAGGCCCAGCAGTTGCTCGGCCTGATGTCGGCGGCGGTCGTCGCCAAGGACGCCGAAGTGCGTGGTGGCCTCGCCGCCAAGCCCGAGGACGAAAGCGCGCTTTCGGCCTTGCTGCGCGCCATCGATACGACGCTGTGGACGGTCGACACGTTCGCGGTGCTCGGCGCGACGCATGTCGCGGGCCTGGTCGGCCGGCCCATCGCCGTCGTGCGCTCCACCTTGCGCCTCGATATCCGGAACGATATCGGCGAACTCAGCTTTGCCGATCCGGCGCAGCAGGCAGCGCGCGAAGCTGCCTACGCCGCTCTCGCCGACCGCGCCTTTCCGGTCCGTCTCGGCGAAATCACCCGCGACGATGATGGCGTGCTTGGCTTCTTCGTCGACGACGATTTCAGCCGCTTCCACATCGTCGACAAGGTGGTGCGCGACTCTGCTCGCGATGCCGGCCGCGGCCGTGGTCAGCTCGGCATTCTCGGCTCCAACCCGCCTGCGCTTGCCGTGCGCCCAATTACCCATCCCTACATCATCGCCGAGGACGAAATTCTGGTGCGACCCGGCCAGACCTTGCGCCTGACCATCCTCATGCATCCCGGCGCAAAGTGCCATCTGACCTCCGGCATCCTGCCGCGCAAATCGCTTCAACTGTCGCGCGACTGGATTCATGACGGCCTCGCTGCCATCGCTCCCTCGGCGCGCATCGGTCCGGTGCTGATCGATCTCGACAAGGTTCGCTTGCCGCTGATCGCCTCTTTCGGCACCGAGCAGCTATGGACGCGCCGAGACAGCAACTTCACCTGGAAGAACGACCCGATCCTTGCCGCAACGCAGGCTGCGTTGCTGCCCGAGAATCCCGCCACCGTCGAGGAAGGTTACATTCGAATTGCCCCGGTCAAGGGCGGCGGCGAGACATGAGCACGGAGGAGCGATATGGGGCGCTATGACTGGCCAGGCTCGCCGCCGGCGACATCGGACGACAGGCTGGCTTTGCGCAACTCATACTTCCAGCGGCTCTGGCGCACCGTCGCCGACGGATTCCTGACCGGAGCGGCGGGCGAGCTTCTACGATGCCTTGGCGCGGCTCGCCGAAGCCGCCATCACCGAGGCCGAGATCGATCGCAAGCGCTGGCTGCCGATCGGCCCCTCAGTCATCCTCAAGGGCCAGGCGAGCGGCAAACCCCGCGTCGCCGGCCGGGTCCGCGATATCAAGCGCAGCCCCGACGGTACCCGCATCTACGCGGCGAGCGCCAATGGCGGCGTGTGGTTCAGCGGCGACGGCGGGCTGAGCTGGGCGCCGCTCGGCGGCATGGCGACGACGCCCGACCGCAATGCCCGCGGCCGCTCCGGCAATTCGCTGGTCATCGGCTGTCTCTATGTGGAGTTCGGCGCCAATGCCGATGCCGACACGGTCTATGCCGGCACCGGCGAGCCCGCCTACAACTATTCCGACAAAGGCATCCCCGGTTTCAAAAGCGGCGGTATTGGAATCCTCAAGCTCAACCGCACCGTGACGGCGGCGCTCGCCGACCCCTCCGGCAACCCTTGGGATCGCGAGGCGCCCAATCTGACCGGTGCCGGCATCTACCGCATCGTGCGCGATCCCGATCCAGCCCATGAGCAATTGCTCGCTGCGACGACCTTTGGCCTGTTCAAGCGCAACGGCGCTTTTGCGGCCAACGCCGATTGGACGCGCGTAGCAGTGCCGCCCTTCGACGTCCAAAATGCCGATCGCGTCTTCGCTACCGATGCCGCGTGGGTTCCGGCGGCGACGGCACCCGCCGCGGCACCTGCCCGCCTCTTCGTCGCCATGGTCAATCTCGGCGACACCAACCGTAAATCGGGCATCTACGTTTCGCAGGCCGCACCGGGGGCGCCGCTTTCCTTCAGCGAGATCATCCTGCCGGGTTACGTGAACGGAAAGCGTCTGGCACTCGCGCCGGTAATGCCGGTTGCGGCGACACCGACGACGCATCCACAAATCATGTATGTGCTGAGCGGAGCAAAAAGCAGCCCGCAGCTATGGCGGGTCGATGCAACGACGGCGAAAGTGGTACGAAACCTGCCGCCCCCGCTGTTCGGCGGCACCCGCAACATCGGCGCCAATGCCCGCGAGACCAACGATCAATCCTGGTACGATATGGCCGTCGCCGTCGATCCCAGCAACCCGCAGCAGGTCTTCATCGGCGGCAGCGTCGAATACGGAACAACCGATTGGGACGCCTCGCTCTATCGCGGCACGGTCACCGGCAGCGCGGCGGCTGACAATTTCTCTTTCGGCTTCCTCGCCGCCAATAATCTGACGCCCAATGCCGATGCCAGCTTCATCGGGCGGGGCGTGCATGCTGATGTGCACGTCATCCGTGTTTCCGATGATGGCACCAATGTCTGGGTCGGTTGCGATGGCGGCATCTTCGCCTCCGCCTCGAGCGGCGCATCGCTGTCGTTTGCCGCGCGCAACACCGGCCTCGCCGTCACCGAATGCGGCTTCGTCGCCTCGCATCCAGGCCATGCCGGCCCGGTTGCGGCTGGCACGCAGGACAATGGCGTCATCCGACGGGTCGGCGACACGGTCTGGCAGTATCAGAGTTGGGGCGGTGATGGCGGCGGCGTCTGCTTCCATCCGCAAGCCGGCCGCGACGCCTTCCTGATGGGCCAGTACACCCACGTCGATTGGAGCGGGAACGGCCATTTCGATCCGCCAATCGAGCGCGCCGCCTTTCCAGGCAATGTCAGTCCACCGCCCTTCGCGCCCGAACGCAAGCGTTCGCTGTTCTATTCGGGGCCCGCCACGGTGCCGGGCGCCACCGCCGGCAAGGCACGCCTGGCGATCGGTTCCTATCGATTGTGGCTGACCGACGATTGGGATCCGCTGTCGCCCGCCGTGCCGCTGATGTCCTGGCGCACGTTGCCAAGTGCGCGCGATCCCTATGCTACGCCGGCGCAGCTCAATTTCGATCAGGACAAGATCGATGAGAGCGCAGGCAACGTCATCTCGGTGAAGTGGCTCGATCGAGGCACCGTCAACGGCACCCAGTTCCAGAATTCCAAGCTGTTGGTGCTCTACGAACGCGCCATCGTCCGAATTTATCAGGTCGATGGCATCGACAAGTGGGACCACGAAATCCTCGCCTGGAGCAAGAAGAAGCGCATCAACGAGGACTCCGACATCCCGGCCGGTGGCGCGCCCAGCGAGAAGTTGCCCTGGCTCGGCGCCTGGTCGGAAATCGCCGTGCACCGATCCACCAGGGATGGCGACGCCTCGTTCAAGGGCTCGTTCTACGTCTCCACAACCGGCGCCTCGACACTTACCAACACCGGCATCACCGAGGCGGTGCGCATGGATACGCTATGGTGGTTCGACGGACACGATAAATTCTATCCGTCGGGACTGCGCGGGAGCGGCACCAAGGCGCCAGCCTTCTCCGTCATTTGCGATCCCGAGAACCCGGACATCGTCTATGCCGGCACAGCCATGGGCGTCTGGCGAGGCACCCTCACCCAGCTTGGCGCGGCTGCCCCGGCCTGGACCTGGGTGATGTTTTCGATCGGCCTGCCGGAAGCCTTCGTACAGGATCTCTCGATCCACTGGAATCCCGCCGCGCCCAACGGCGGGCTCAAGCTTCTGCGCGCCGCGATCCAGTCGCGTGGCGTCTGGGAAGTCGATATCAGCGCCAATCCGGACTTCGTCGGCAAGTCTTTCCTGCGCGTCCATCCGCTCGATACCCGCCGCATCAAGCCGACTAGCCTTACCAGTCTGACCGATGAAAGCGCGGCGCCCACCCCGTATCCGCGCTGTCTCAGTCCCGATATTGCCGTCGTAAGGCCCATCCCCGCTTCATGGAGCGGCGGCACGCCGACCGAAGCCGACATAGTCGCGCTTACCCCCAACGAAAATCTGATCGGTCCGCCGGCAAATCGCATCATGGCACAGCGTGTCACGGCGGCGGCGCATTCGGCATTCGTGCTGGTACATCATCGTCATACCAGGCCAGTGCCGGCAGCTGAAGTCGGCGTTGTATTGTTGAAGCGGCGCATGACGGTGCCTGAGGGCGATGGCGGCGGAATCGCCCTTTCAGCCGCCTGGAAAACAGCCGTCGTCAATCTCTTAGTGAACGGTCAAAACGTGACGTTCGACGACCGCTGGAAGCGCGCCAGCGCCAACGAGAACAGCAATCCGGCGACCAACGCCGCGAACCCGGCGAACACGATGCGCCACCCCTCAGGCCCGGTCGAGGCCCGCATGCCGCGCGCTGCCGCCTTCGATCTCGATATGGCTGGCGCCGCGGTCAGTCAGCGTTATCTGCTGCTGGCCGTCATGACCTCGTCTAGCGATCCACTCACTGCGGCCGAACTCAGCGGCGCTACGGTCGCCGATATCGTGCTCAACAGCCGCCACTTCTGTGCCCGCGTGGTATATCTGTGAGCCGTCTCAGCGATTTTACTTCGACTTGAAGTATCGCCGGTACACCGGCCGCCAAAACACTGCAACGATAATCGCCCCGAGAGCGATGATGTACATGACTTCCGTGGTACCGTCGCCACCGTCAGGCGAGAGACCAAACCATCTTTCGATGAAATCCATCGCATCACCTTACTTGCTGAGAATCTTTCTAAGCCGGAACGCTACAAGCACGGGTCAGTCGTAAGCGATTTGCTCAGCCTCTTCGAAATACAAGTTGATCATCGATTACCCTCAATGCGCATAAGGCCCGGCCGATTTGCAACCTTAGCGTTCGCGCTGCCCAATGTCATCTTTTCCCCGCCCGCCCTCAATCAGGAAAACATGCTTGCGTTCACCGTTCCGGGCCTTCGCGCGAAATATATCTCGACGAGCACGACTGGGTTCGAGGAAGGACGGGAATCCTCCGAACCCAGCCGGAATCAAGACCGACTACCTCCGGAACGACATTCTGACGCCGGCCGACCTGACGGACATCATTGAGAACTACGCCCAGATCGTCGAACGCAAGGGCCCGAAGACCAATCGGAACCAAGCGGGATCAACTTTTCGCGCGCTTTCATCAACTGGATGTGGTTCGCAAGCTGCTAAGCGATGCGAAGGACAAAGCCGCAGGACGGCGGGTGCTGATCCAGCACTCGGCCGGTTCGGGCAAATCGAATTCCATCGCGTGGCTGTCGCATCAGCTCATGAGGCTCGTGAATACCACCCGCCAGGTCGTCGAACTCGGTGATCGTCATCACCGACCGCCGAATCCTTGACCAGCAAATCCGCGACACCATCAAGCAGTTCGCGCAGGTCGGCGCGACGGCCTGGCGGAAGCCTCGCCTCAATCAGGGCCGTTCATTCTATTTTCGCGGCGACGAAAAAAACAGTCGGTCATTAGGCGACGAATGATCGAGACGCCGGGTTGGATCGGATCATTCTCGGTATTTCGCGAGGTGACCCACTTCCCCGCAGTTGAACCCATCCTGAACCCACAGCGAAGGGTGCTGACTCACGCGTAAGCGCTCCTTTATTTTTTCTCTTTTATTTACATTTGGTTATTGGTCGGAGCGAGAGGATTTGAACCTCCGACCCCTAGTCTCCCAGACTAGTGCGCTAACCGGGCTGCGCCACGCTCCGATGCCGTTCCATTAGCTGCGATCGGCGGGCGGCGCAAGGCGCGCGATCCGGTCCGAAAACGGCCGGCGAACGGCCAAAAATACCGGTTCCGACCCTCAGCCGTCCTTGTTGGCGGTATCCAGCATTTGGCGGCAGGCGACCAGGTCGGCCAGCACGCGTTCGAGGCGTTCGCGGTCGGGACCGCCAACCGGTCCGGGAGCTGCCGGTGCCGGTTTGCCCTTGCCGAACGGCGCCAGCAAGCCGTCTTCATCGGTCTCGACGAAGCGATAATCGATCCCCTTGTCGTTCTCGTAATCATTGTCATCGCCATCGAGCCCGATGGCCTCGCCTTCCTCGGGCTCCTGGAGGCTGAGGCCGATCGCCTCCTCGACCGCGCCGAACGAGACGGCCGAATTCTGGTCGGCCAGGCCCTGCACCGATTTGATGCCGTGTTCTTTCAAAATCCGCTGCACGCCGCGGATGGTGTAGCCCTCGCCGTACAAAAGGCGGCGGATGCCCTTGAGCAGGTCGACGTCGTCGGGGCGGTAGTACCGCCTGCCGCCGCTGCGCTTCATCGGCTTGATCTGGGTGAATCGTGTTTCCCAGAATCGCAGCACGTGCTGCGGAATGTCGAGATCGTCCGCGACCTCGCTGATGGTGCGGAACGCATCCGGCGACTTGTCCAAATGCCAGCTCCTCTCAGCTAATGAGAATCATGAAGGGCAACAGACTCGTAGAGATCTAGGCGTTACGCGACTAATCGTCCTTGGCGTCGCCATTGGTGACGGCGTGGCCATTGATCCGCTGCTTCAAAATAGCGGACGGCTTGAACACCATCACGCGACGCGGCGAGATCGGTACTTCAGTGCCGGTCTTGGGGTTACGTCCGATACGCTGACCCTTCTTTCGCACCATGAACGAGCCGAACGACGACAGCTTTACCGTCTCGCCCTTCTCGAGGCAGTCGGTAATTTCCTTCAAAACCAACTCGACGAACGCAGACGACTCCGTTCGCGACAGGCCCACCTTCTGGTAGACCGCCTCGCACAAATCGACGCGTGTGACTGTTTTGCCTGTCCCGGTCATCGCCTTGCCCCGCACTCTCGGCGAACAATTTATTCTCTGAAATTATGAGGTTAGCACGCAATGGTCAACAGCGACCATCATGCATGCGCATGAATCAATCGGGCAAATTTGAAAGGTATCTTATGTAGGCGATCACCAGCGGACGAGCGCCGAACCCCAGGTAAAGCCGCCGCCCATCGCCTCCAGCAGCACCAGATCGCCCTTCTTGACGCGTCCATCCTTGACCGCGACGTTGAGCGCCAGCGGGATCGAGGCGGCCGATGTGTTGCCGTGGAGGTCCACCGTCAACACCACTTTCTGCGGCGCAATATGAAGCTTGTGCGCCGAAGCATCGATGATTTGCTTATTGGCCTGGTGCGGGACGAACCAGTCGATATCCTCCGCGGTAGCACCGGTGGCGTTGAACGCGTCGACAATCACGTCGGTGATCATCCCAACGGCGTGCTTGAACACTTCGCGGCCTTCCATCCGGAGATGGCCGACGGTCTGCGTCGAGGACGGGCCGCCGTCGACATATAACTTTGCCTTATGCCTTCCGTCGGAGCGCAGGTGCGTGGTCACAATGCCGCGGTCGCTCGATTTGCCCGGCTGGTCCTGCGCCTCGAGCACGACCGCGCCGGCGCCGTCGCCGAACAGCACGCAGGTGCCGCGATCGGTCCAGTCGAGAATCCGCGAAAACGTCTCCGCGCCAATCACCAGCGCCCGCTTGTGGCTGCCGCTGCGCAGGAAATTGTCGGCAGTCGCCAGCGCAAACACGAAGCCGGAGCATACCGCCTGCAGGTCGAAGGCGACGCCATGATTGATGCCGAGCGCGTTTTGAACCGCGACCGCCGTCGCCGGAAAGGTGTTGTCCGGCGTCGAGGTCGCCAGCACGATCAGATCGATCTGCTGCGCATCGATGCCGGCATGGTCGAGGGCGGCGCGCGCGGCGTTGATCGCCAGATGCGAGGTGAACTCGCCTTCGGCCGCGATATGACGCTGCCGGATGCCGGTTCGCTGCACGATCCACTCGTCGGAAGTATCCAACCGGGCCGCCAGTTCGGCATTGGTCAGGACGTTCCGCGGCAGATAGGAGCCGCAGCCGAGCACGACCGAACGTTTCGCAGTCACGAGACAGCCTCCTGCGGGGTCTGCGCTGAGACAAGCGCACCGCCGTCGCGATTAAGCATCTGATTGATCTTGGTAAGGAGATCGCAGCGGACCATCTCATAGCCAACATCGACCGCGTAGGCAAAGCCTTCGGCGCTGGTTCCGCCGTGGCTTTTGACCACCACGCCCTTGAGGCCGAGCAGCACGCCGCCGTTGGATTTATTGGGGTCGAGCTTGTGGCGCAGCGCCGCAAAGGCGTTGCGGGCGAACAGATAGCCGATCCGGGACCGCCAGCTCGACGCCATGGCGCTGCGCAAAAATTCCGACATCTGGCGCGCGGTACCCTCGGCGGCCTTCAGCGCGATGTTGCCGCTGAAGCCTTCGGTCACGATCACGTCGGCGGCGCCCATGCCAATACCGTCGCCCTCGACGAAACCGATATAGTCGAGTTCCGGCAGGTTCATGGCGCGGAGCTGTTCGGAGGCCGCGCGAATTTCCTCGCCGCCCTTCACTTCCTCGGTTCCGATATTGAGCAGGCCGACGGTCGGGCGCGGTTTGTTGAACAGGACGCTGGCCATCGCGCCGCCCATCACCGCCAGCGCCACCAGATGATGATGGTCGCCGCCGATACTGGCGCCGAGATCGAGCACGACCGAATCGCCGCGCGTCGTCGGCCACACGCCGGCAATGGCAGGCCGGTCGATTCCCGGCATGGTATGCAGATGGAAGCGCGCCATCGCCATCAGCGCGCCGGTATTGCCAGCGGAGACCGCGACATCGGCCTCGCCCTTTTTCACGGCGTCGATGGCAAGCCACATCGACGAGTTCTTGCGGCCGCGGCGCAGCGCCTGGCTCGGCTTGTCGTGCATGGCGACGATGACGTCGGTATGGGTCACGCGCGAGGCCTTTTTCAAGGCCGGATATTTCGAAAGCTGCGCTTCGATCAGCGCGCTGTTGCCAAACATCAGGAATTCGGTGTCGGGATGCCGGGTCAATGCCGTCGCGGCGCCGGGAATGACCACCGATGCGCCGACATCGCCACCCATGGCGTCAAGCGCGATTCGAACCTTTTGAGGCATGAACGTCCCGGAAACCTGATCTCTAGCGGCCCTGTTCGAGCCCGGCCGCGCGCTGAAAGCATCCGCCGATAGCGGCGCTCGGCGGAACGCGTCGCTCACGTCCCCGCCGGGCCGCGACAATAGCGTGTCCCCGTCCCGACACAACCTCTTGACCACGGTCTTTTGGCAACTCGGATCGGCACCGCACGGAGGCGTGAATAGGTTATAAATTAAGTAAATTCAACATCTTATACGATAATTCTGGCGTGGAATCGCAGCCGCCTCAAGCGGAATCCCTTGGGATCATCCACTTTAACGGCCCGTCACTTGCCTTTGGGCTTCTTCGCGCCGGGCTTTTTCGGTGTGACCTTCAGCGCCTTCAGCGCCGCAAAAGGGTGGTCTTCGGGATCGGGGGCCTCGACCAGGGGTTCAAAAACCGCGTCCGGTTTGCGCGGATATGGATCGACGGCGAGATACAGCGCGTCGGTGGCGAGCCTGCCGAGATCGATGATGCCGTTTTCGATCGGCTCCGGTGGATCCGGTATCTCCGCCTCGCTCTGCTCGGCTTCGTCGACCAGGTCAGCCATCTGCGGAATCTGATCCGGCGGCGCGAAAATCAGATCGATCGTCTCGTCGATATCCGTCTCCATCGGATCGAGTGTCACCACGCAGGTCTGTCCGATCCGCGCCTGCACGCGGCCCACGACATGATAACGGCCCCCGCTCATCGGCGTCACGTCGAGCGATGCACTTGCCGAGAGAACCTCGCGCAGGCCTCCGACATCGGCGATCCCAGCGCAAATGGCCTCGTTTGCTTCGAGGTCGCGGTGCAGCCCGGTGTCCGGTATCTGCGCCACCGCGAGCGGAACGCGCCACGGATCCGGCTTTTCGATCATGCTGTCCCTGCTCATGTTCCAGTGTCCGCTTGCTCTGGCGACGGAAACTTGAAGGTGCCGCTCGACAGCGTCGCGGCGTCCTGCCTGTCCAGTGCCGCCATCGCCGCCTCGGCATAGGCGGCGAGCCGGCGCGCCTTTTCGATGTTCTCGCCGTTGAGGACATTCTTGCACAGGGCCTGCGCCAGGGCCTCGCGGCCGTCGGTCAGTGCCATGTCATAGGCGGCGGTGCGGCCATAAAACGCCTCGCCGAAGGCCTGCATGCGCTTCGGCACTTTGAGGTCGCTGACGCCCAATTCGCGCAGATTATCGTCCATATCGTTGCAGAAATGGTCGAACAGCGCCTGCGAAAGCTCCTGGGCGCCGGCAGCCGATTTCAGCCGCCGCAGGACCAGCCACAAATGCATCAGAAGCAGGTCAAAACGGCCGTTAACCGTGTCCGGCACCCCCAAGTCCCGATAAAACAACGGTTCTCGCGCCTGCGTCACGATCATGCCATAGATGGCTTCAATGGTGCCGCGCGGGGCGAGCCGGGGTTTCCTGAAGTGATTGAACGGCCAAAGCATTGTGGGTTCCGCGCGCGAGCCCCCAAGGTCTCTTCATGGGGCGGTCGCGCATGTTGCAATCCTGCGTGCTGCCCGGTACGTCAACGCTTCGCGCGATGCAAGGGGACGGGTAAGTTCCGCCGATGACCGAGACGACCCAATCAAGAACCTGCGCGCCCTCACCGCGCCGTCCTTCCGCGCGCTGGCCCGGGTTTCGCAGCCTTGCGGCCGCCGCCCTGATCTGCGCGGTTCTTGGCGGCTGCACCGGCGAGCAATTCCAGAAGGGCTATATCCTGCCGCCCGGCGCGCTGGAGCAAATCCCGATCGGCGCCAGCCAGGACCAGGTGCTGATCGTGATGGGCACGCCCTCCACCGTCGCCACCCTGAACGGCGAAGTGTTCTATTACATCTCGCAGCGCTCCGAGCGCAAAGTCGCCTTCATGAACCAGAAGGTCGTCGACCAGCGGGTGATCGCGGTTTATTTCGACAAGAACCGCCAGGTGCAGCGGCTCGCCAATTACGGCTTGCAGGACGGCAAGATCTTCGACTTCATCAGCCGCACGACGCCGACCTCCGGTCAGGAGATGAGCTACCTGACCCCGTTGTTCAAGCTGCTGAGCTTCAACTAAAGGCCCCCTTCCTGCGCCAAGTCGCCCGCTTGCCCTGAGGCCGCGCGCTGCCTACGCTCGCCTGCAAAACAACAACCCAGCAGGGAGTGAACTTGTGACCAGCCGAATTATTTCCCGCCGACGTGTCCTGACCGGAGCCGCAGCACTCTCCACCGCCGCGATCCTGCCGCGCACAAGTCTCGGCGCCGACTGGCGGCCGACCGAGACCGTCCGCATCATCGTTCCGGCCGCGGCCGGCGGCACCACCGACGTGATGGGACGCCTGCTCGCGGCCCATCTCCAGACCGCCTGGGGCCAGTCGGCGGTGGTGGAAAACCGTTCCGGCGGCGGCGGCACCATCGGCACCGTCGAAGTGATCCGCCAGAAGGGCGACGGCCATACCATCCTGGTCGGCAATCCCGGCCCCAACGCCATCGCCTTCAGCATCTTCCGCAATCTGACCTACAAGGCGGACCAGTTGCAGCCGGTTTCCAATCTGATCCGGACGCCGAACATCGTGTCCGCTCACCCTTCAACTGGCATCAAGTCGATCGCCGAACTGATCGCCTACATCAAGGCCAACCCGGACAAGCTGAATTATGCGTCCTCGGGTGTCGGACAGAGCCCTCACCTCACCGGCGCCTGGTTCCTGCAACTCACCGGCTTGAAGATGGTGCACGTGCCGTTCCGCGGCGCGGGTCCCGCGCTTCAGGCAGCGCTTGCCGGCGATATCCAGATCCTGTTCGACAATCTGTTCCCGTCGCTGCCGCAAGCTCAGGACGGCAAGCTCACCGCGCTCGCGGTCACCACGCCGGAACGCAGCGGCATCGCGCCAAATGTCCCGACCATGCGCGAAAGCGCGCCTGAACTGGCAAAATTCGACGTCTCCTCATGGTTCGGCATCTTCCTGCCGAAGGCCGCAACCGCACCGGTCGTCGACGCCCTCAACAAGGAAATCAAGGTGATGCTGGAGCGCGAGGACATCAAGAAGACCATCGCTACGATGGGCGCGCGCACCGACTGGGGCACGCCGCAGCAATTCTCCGATTTCGTATCCGCGGAGACGGTGAAATTCGCCGGGATCATCAAGCAGGAAGGCCTGCAGATGGACGTGAACTGAGGGCAATCCCCCAGCTTGCATCATCTCGAAGGAACGCTCACCGCCGGAGGCGAACCGACCTGGCTCGCATGCGGCGGCCGGGGATTGATCCAGTTGAAGAACAGCAGCACCGCCGCGGCCAGACCGACCGCCAGTATCGTCCGCGGCTGATTGAGATTAGCTGATCGCGAAGAACGGCTTTGCGACTGGCCGCAGCCAGGACAGATGTCGGCACCCATCAGCATTTCGCTGCCGCACTTGTTGCACCTGGTCATCTCGAACTTCATGGTGACCCACCTTCTCGCCAACAAAAAACCCGCGGCTTGCACCGCGGGTTTGTCGTTAATGATGTGTCTTTGGTTCAGTGCGCCAGGATCGCCAGCAGCAACAGCGCCACGATGTTGGTGATCTTGATCATCGGGTTGACGGCGGGGCCCGCCGTATCCTTGTAGGGATCGCCGACGGTGTCACCGGTCACCGCCGCCTTGTGGGCGTCGGAACCCTTGCCGCCGTAATGGCCGTCCTCAATGTACTTCTTGGCGTTGTCCCAGGCGCCGCCGCCCGAGGTCATCGAGATCGCGACGAACAAACCGGTCACGATCACGCCGAGCAGCATGGCGCCGACGGCGGAGAACGCCGCCGACTTGCCGGCCGCACCGCCGCCCGCGATACCGAAGATCACGAAGTAGACGAAGATCGGCGACAGCACCGGCAGCAGCGACGGAATGATCATTTCCTTGATCGCCGCCTTGGTCAGGAGGTCGACCGCCTTGCCGTAATCCGGCTTGTCGGTGCCCTGCATGATGCCCGGCTTTTCGCGGAACTGACGCCGCACTTCCTCGACGATCGCGCTAGCTGCACGGCCGACCGCAGTCATGCCCATCGCGCCGAACAGATACGGCAGCAGGCCGCCGAACAGGAGGCCGACCACGACGTAGGGGTTGTTGAGCGAGAAGTCGGGCAGCACGCCCTGGAAGTACGGATACTTCGCGGCGTTGGCGATGAAGAATTTGAGGTCTTCATTGTAGGCCGCAAACAGCACCAGCGCACCGAGACCGGCCGAGCCGATCGCGTAGCCCTTGGTGACCGCCTTGGTGGTGTTGCCGACGGCGTCGAGAGCGTCCGTCGATTTGCGGACTTCCTTCGGCAGACCCGCCATTTCGGCGATGCCGCCGGCGTTGTCCGTGACCGGACCGAAGGCGTCGAGTGCGACGACCATGCCGGCCAGCGCCAGCATCGTAGCGGTTGCAATCGCAATGCCGAACAGGCCGGCAAGGCTATAGGTGACGAGGATGCCGGCGATGATCACCAGCGCCGGACCGGCGGTGGATTCCATCGAGATCGCCAGACCCTGGATCACGTTGGTGCCGTGACCGGTGACCGAGGACGCCGCGATCGACTTCACCGGGCGATAGTCGGTGCCGGTGTAGTATTCGGTGATCACGATGATCAGGCCGGTAACGACGAGGCCGACGAGGCCGCATTCGAACAGCGCCATGCCGGTGTACTGCACACCGGCCAGCGGACCGAAGCCGATCAGGTAGTAGATGACGCCGGCGACGCCCGCAATCGACAGCACGCCAGTTGCGATCAGGCCCTTGTACAGCGCGCCCATGATGGACTGGCTGGCGCCGAGCTTGACGAAGAACGTGCCGATGATCGAAGTGATGATGCAGACGCCGCCAATGGCGAGCGGCAGCGTCATCATGTTCACCAAGAGCGGCGAGGTCGCAAAGAAGATCGCGGCCAGCACCATGGTGGCAACCGCGGTCACCGCATAGGTCTCGAACAGGTCGGCGGCCATGCCGGCGCAGTCACCGACGTTGTCGCCGACGTTGTCGGCGATGGTGGCGGGGTTGCGCGGATCATCCTCGGGAATGCCGGCTTCAACCTTGCCGACGAGATCGCCGCCGACGTCCGCACCCTTGGTGAAGATGCCGCCGCCGAGACGGGCGAAGATCGAGATCAGCGAAGCGCCGAAGCCCAGCGCGACCAGCGCGTCGACCACGACGCGGTCATTGGCTTTCAGGCCCAGGACGTGGGTGAGATAGGCGAAGTAGATGGTGACGCCGAGCAGCGCCAGACCCGCCACCAGCATGCCGGTGATCGCACCCGCCTTGAAGGCGAGCTCAAGTCCGCCGGCGAGCGAGGTGGTCGCCGCCTGCGCGGTGCGCACGTTGGCGCGAACCGAAACGTTCATGCCGATGAAGCCGGCGGCACCCGACAGCACTGCGCCGATCAGGAAGCCGACCGCGACCAGCATGCCGAGGAAGTAAGCGAGCAGTGCGAAGATCACGACGCCGACGATGGCGATCGTCATGTACTGGCGCTTCAGGTAAGCCTGCGCGCCCTCGGCCACCGCAGCTGCGATCTCCTGCATGCGCGGATTGCCGGCGTCCGCCTTCATGACGGAAGCCGTCGCCCAGATGGCGTAAACGATCGAAAGCGCTCCGCAGAGCACAATCATCCATAATGCTGTCATAGAATTCTGCCTCAGATTTTGGTCTACCCCCGCCGCACCGCGAGCGCGGCAGGCGCATAAAAAGGAGGCCTTCCCTGCCCAAAAGGGCGGCCTCAAATCGGCGGGACCATGCCAAAAAGGCTTTCCCGGCGCAACGCCGCGAAGGGCAAAAAACGTCGATTTTTGAAAGGAATCACCGACAAGAGCGGAAGCCCCTCCGCGCCGGAGGGCGGGTAGTCCGCTCGGCGGGAAATCGGCCGGGGCCCCAAGGCTTGGCCGGGCCCCGAAATACAAGGGCCCGCCCAACCCCTTTTGAGAGGTCGAGCGGGCCCGCGATCCATTTCAGTACATCCGTGAAACGACCGTTTCGAAGGCCTTAGACCAGCTGCAGGTTCTCTGCGCTGACCTTGCCCCGCATCTTGTCGGTCTTGAGTTCGAACTCGACCTTCTGGCCTTCGGCAAGGCCGGTCAGGCCAGCGCGCTCAACGGCCGAGATGTGAACGAACACATCCTTGCTGCCGTCGGTCGGCTGAATGAAACCAAAACCCTTTTGACCGTTGAACCACTTCACTGTTCCCGTAGCCATTTTATCTTCTCCAAAGCACATTCGCGTTCCGCACGGCGATCGCGCGGATTCAATCCAATCTCGACGATGTCTCTGGAAGATGCCCTAACAGGCGCGTTCAAAAAGGCACGGCGGAATTCGAATGGCGCCACAACTATAGATTTCCCGGGAAAATGCAATGGCAGCCCTGATAGAAAGGCCCGCAAGCGGAACGCCTTACGCTCAAAAATGGCTGTAGGAGCGCCGTTTCAGCACGATTTCCCTGCCCTGCGCGTCAAGGAACTGGGGAACGGCATTGCCCGCGACCACCATGCCGATGGAACTCAGCGCCACGCCGGCACGTTTTGCGGCCTGCGCGAATGCCTCTGCACGGTCGTCCGCAACCGTGCACAGGATCTCGTAATCGTCGCCGCCGGCGACCAGTGTTTCGATCCCGGCAATGCCGCGCGACACCAGATCGCGTGCAGCTTCCGACAGCGGGATCGAGTCCAGATCGATCACGGCGGAGACGGCGGAGACGCCGCAGAGCTTGGTGAGATCGCCGGCGAGGCCATCGGACACGTCCATCGCAGCACTGGCGTATTCGCGGACGATTCTCGCAAGTGCCACGCGAGGCTGCGGCACGCGATAACGGCTGATCAGGTGGTCGCGGGCGGCACCATCGCTCAAGCCAGCATGGACCTTCCCGCCACTGAGCACGGCAAGGCCGAGGGCGGCGTCGCCGATGGTTCCGGTCACGACGACGCGGTCGCCGGGTTTTGCGCCGCTGCGATGAACCATCTTGCCCGAGGGCACGCCCCCGAAGGCGGTGATCGAGATCATCAGCGGACCCGGCGTGGAGACGGTGTCGCCGCCGAGCAGCGGACAACCGAACTGTCTGGCGTCCTCGCCCAGCGCTGCCGCGAACGCCTTCAGCCAGGATTCTTCAGCGTTGCGAAGCGCCAGCGTCAGCACAAAACCTGATGGCACCGCCCCCTTGGCGGCGAGATCCGAGAGATTCACCCGCAGCGCCTTGCGCGCGACGGTGTCGGGCGGATCGTCAGCCAGGAAATGCACGCCTTCGACGATGGCGTCCGTCGTCACCACGATGTCGTCGCCGGTCGATGTTATGGCGGCTGCGTCGTCGTCGAGATTGAATGCGCCCGGGTCGGTCGCAAGCGGCCTGAAATAGCGCGCGATCAGCGAGTCCTCGCCGGACGCTGAAAGCGCGCTAGCCACGCGCGAACTCGTCGGCGCGAAACTGGCGCGCGATCTGGTCGAGCACGGCGTTGACCATGCCGGTCTCGTCCTTTTCCACGAAGGCGTGCGCGACGTCGACATATTCGGACACCACGACACGGCCGGGTACGTCCTTGCGATGCTCCAACTCATAGGACCCGGCGCGCAGCACCGCGCGCAAAATGGCGTCGATCCGCTTCAGCGGCCAGCCTTTTGACAAGGCGTCGTCGATCAAAGGATCGAGTTTGGCTTGATCGCGGACCACGCCGGACACGACGTCGCGGAAAAACGCCGCTTCCGCCGGCAGATATTTTTCGCCCTCGACTTCGCCGCCGAGCCAGTGGCTCTCGAACTCGGCAAAAATGTCGTTGATCCCGGCACCGCCGATGTCCATCTGGTACAGCGCCTGCACGGCGGCGAGCCGCGCCGCACCGCGGCGGTTGGCTTTCTTGTCCGGATTTTTGGGGGCTGGCTTCTTGCTGTCTGCCATCATCAGGCCTTTGCCAGCCGGCGCTTGATCCGCAGCATCGCGAGGGCGGCGCGCGCGGCGTCGCCGCCCTTGTTGAGCTCGCTGGCACGCGCCCTCGCCCAGGCCTGCGCCTCGGTGTTGACGGTGATGATGCCGTTGCCGAGCGGAAGCTTTCGGGTAACCGCGAGATCCATCAGCGCGCGCGAGGATTCGATCGAGACGATCTCGAAATGGATGGTATCGCCGCGCACCACGCAGCCGAGCGCGATCGCAGCATCGTATGGCTTTCCGCTCTTCTCGGCGGCATCGATCGCAATCGCGATCGCAGCCGGGATTTCCAGCGCACCGGGCACCGTGATGACGTCATGCGTCAGGCCGGCCGCCTTCAGTTCGGCGACCGCGCCTTCCAGCAGCGCATCCTGAATGTCGTCGTAAAAACGTGCCTCGACGATCAGGGCGCGCGCGCCTGAGATGTCGGTCTGGTCCTTCAGCGGTGCGCGCCGTGCGTCTGCCATTCGTCAATCCGTTCTCATCCCTCATCCTAAGGAGCGGCCGCTTGGCCGCGTCTCGAAGGATGTAGGCCCATCTGTGGCCTCATGGTTCGAGACGGCGCAAGCGCCTCCTCACCATGAGGATTTGGCGGGCGTTTTAGGCTCCGCAGCCGCCAAAGCCAAGGCCTGCGCCTATTTCATTTCCGTGAGCCGCGCGGCGTAGCGGGCCATCAAATCGACCTCGATGTTAACCTCGCTCCCTGCACGCCAGCCACTGAGCGTGGTGACGCTCAACGTATGGGGAATGATCAGCACCGAAAACACCACATCCTCGACCGTATTCACGGTCAGCGACACACCATCCAGCGTGATCGAGCCCTTGGCGGCGATGAAACGCGCCAGTTCCCGTGTGGTGCGCAGTTCGAACCGCGCCATGCCGGGCAGATCGTCGCGCTTGACGATCTCGGCGATGCCGTCGGCGTGTCCGGCCACGATATGGCCGCCGAGTTCGTCGCCAATCTTCAGCGCGCGCTCAAGGTTGAGCTTTGTGCCCTTGGCCCAATGCTTTGCGGTTGTCATGCCGAGCGTCTCGGCTGCCGCATCGACATCGAACCAGGTTTTTCCGCCCTCGACGCCGGAGGCAACCACCGTGAGGCAGACGCCGTTGCAGGCGATCGAGGCGCCGTCGGCGATGGTCGTGCGATCGTAGCGGCAGGCGATGCGCAGCCGATGCAACTGCCCCTGCGCCGTCGGCGTGAAGCCGACGATCGCGCCGATATCGGTGACTATTCCGGTAAACATTAGAGTTCTTTAGTTGACCATGATCTTGTCGGAAAACCGGTATCCACTTTTCCGGATCATGGTCGCCGCTCATAGATGGTAAGGGTGTCTTTGCCGAGGCTTTCGCTAGCACGGACCTTGAACGCGGGCGACCCGGTGAGAACCGACAGCGGCATTGCGTCCAGCGCGGGAACGCCGTCGGCGCCGACCGCGCTAGATCCGCGCAGCAGCCAGACCTCATCGACCAGGCCGGCGGCAACGAATGACGACGCCACCCGCGCCCCGCCTTCGACCATCAACCGCGAAATGCCTTTTTCGGACAATGCGTGCAGCACCGCCGGCAGATCCAGCCCGGGCGGCGTGGCGGTGGCGGCGACGCGGATCACCTGTGCGCCGGCCGCGCCGAGCTTCATCGCGGCTGGCGCCTCGGACAGATCCGACGTCATCACCCAGAGCGGCGTCTCGCGTGCCGAATGCACCAGACGGCTGGTGCCGGGAATCCGCAAACTCCGATCCAGCACGATCCGCACCGGCGAGCGGGTTTCCATGTCCGGCAGGCGGCAGGTCAGCGAGGGATCGTCGGCGAGCACGGTGCCGATCCCGACCAGGATGGCGTCGCATTGCGCGCGAAGCAGATGCACGCGCGTCTTGGCGGACTCGCCCGTGATCGCGACCGGCTTGTGGCCGGCGGCGCCGATCTTGTCGTCGGTGGAGACGGCGAGCTTGAGGATGACATGCGGGCGCTTGTCGCGGATGCGCCGGAAATGCCCGGCATGATCGTGCGCGGCTTCCGCGGCATTGAGGCCGACATCGACGACGATGCCCGCCGCGCGGAGTTTGGCGTGGCCCTGCCCGGCCACTTCCGGATTGGGATCCTCGATCGCCGACACCACGCGGGCGATGCCGGCGGCGATCACGGCATCGACGCAGGGCGGCGATTTGCCGACATGTGAACAGGGCTCCAGCGTCACATAGAGCGTGGCGCCGCGCGCGGCTTCACCAGCGCGCTTCAGTGCGTCAGGCTCGGCATGCGGACGGCCGCCGGGCTGGGTCCAGCCGCGGGCGACAATGACACCGTCTTTCACGACGACCGCACCGACGGCGGGGTTCGGCCAGGTGCGCCCCTGCCCGCGCCGCCCGAGCGCCAAAGCAAGCTGCATGAAGCGCGCGTCAGCGGCCTTGGAATCCCTGGATTTCTGCGCGAACTGGTCTTCCAGAATGCGGAAGATCATTTGCGTAACGCGGTGACCCGTGCGTCTTCCTCGCCGGACAGCTCACCGAGCACGGCCTCAAAATCCTTGGCCTCGCGGAAATTGCGATAGACCGAGGCGAAGCGCACATAGGCGACGTCGTCGAGCTGGCGCAGATGCTCCATCACGATCTCGCCGATCGCCTCCGAGGACACCTCCGCCTCGCCGCCGCTTTCGAGCTCGCGCACGATCGCCGACACCATCGTCTCGACCCGATCCGGATCGACCGGGCGCTTGCGCAAGGAGATCTGCAACGAGCGCACCAGCTTGTCGCGATCGAACGGCACGCGGCGGCCGTTGCGCTTGATCACGGTCAGTTCGCGCAACTGCACCCGCTCGAAGGTGGTGAAGCGAAAATTGCAGGCGATGCACACCCGTCGCCGCCGGATCACGGCGGAGTCCTCGGTCGGGCGCGAGTCCTTCACCTGCGTATCGAGACTGTTGCAGCTGGGGCAGCGCATCCCAAGAAACCTTTACTGTTAAAGCGACCTTGCTGTTGGACGACCTTAGTAGATCGGGAAGCGGTCGGTGAGTGCCTTGACGCGTTCCTTGATCGCGGCTTCGACCAGCGGCGCCTTGCCGTCGGGCGATTGCGCGAGCGCATTCAGGACTTCGGCAATCATGCCGCCGACCTGCTGGAATTCGGCGACGCCAAAGCCGCGCGTGGTCGCCGCCGGCGTGCCCAGACGCAGGCCTGAGGTGACGAACGGCGTTTCGGGATCGAAGGGAATGCCGTTCTTGTTGCAGGTGATCGCGGCGCGCACCAGCGCCTTCTCGGACGCGTTGCCCTTGAGGCCCTTGGGCCTGAGATCGACCAGCATCAGATGGTTGTCGGTACCGCCGGAGACGATGTCAAAACCCTGCGCGCGCAGCGACTCCGCCAGCGCCTTGGCATTCTCGACGACGTTCTTCGCATAGATCTTGAAATCCGGACGCAGCGCCTCGGCGAACGCCACGGCTTTCGCGGCGATCACGTGCATCAGCGGGCCGCCCTGCAATCCCGGGAAGATCGCCGAGTTGAATTTTTTGGTCAGCGTCTCGTCGTTCCACAGCATCAGGCCACCGCGCGGACCGCGCAGCGATTTATGCGTGGTGGTGGTGGTGATGTGGGCATGCGGCACCGGCGAGGCATGCACGCCACCGGCAACGAGGCCGGCGAAATGCGCCATGTCGACCAGCAGATAGGCGCCGACGCTGTCGGCGATCTCGCGAAAGCGCTTGAAATCCCAGGCGCGCGAATAGGCCGAGCCGCCGGCGATGATCAGTTTTGGCTTCACCTCCTCGGCACGGCGCGCGACGTCGTCCATATCGATGATCTGGTCGTCGCGGCGCACGGTGTAGTGCTGCGCCTTGAACCATTTGCCGGACATGTTGACGGGCGCGCCGTGGGTGAGATGGCCGCCGGCGGCGAGATCGAGGCCCATAAAAGTGTCGCCGGGCTGCAGCAGCGCCAAAAACACCGCCTGGTTCATCTGGCTGCCGGAGTTCGGCTGCACGTTGGCGAATTTCGCACCGAACAGTTTCTTGGCGCGCTCGATCGCCAGATTCTCGGCGACGTCGACCCATTCGCAACCGCCATAGTAGCGCGCGCCCGGATAACCTTCCGCGTATTTGTTGGTCATCACCGAGCCCTGCGCTTCCAGCACGGCGCGGCTGACGATGTTTTCGGACGCGATCAGCTCGACCTCGTGGCGCTGCCGGCCGAGTTCACCCTTGATGGCGGCGGCGATTTCCGGATCAGCCTCGGCCAAGGTGGCCGAAAAGAACGAGTCGGGCGCGGAAGCGGTTTTGGTGCTGGAGGTCATGGGTCGAAATATCTCCACCGCCGCAAGCCCTTAGGGGCATAACGGTCGGTCACGTGTGGCGGTCGAAAGCTGCGTTTGCGAGATACCACATCGGCCCGGCCCGGCCAAGCGCTTGCGGTATGCGGTTGATAATTATGCCAGATATGGTGGGGATGGCGGGGATAGCCAAGGGCCCTCCCCGTCGCCCCGGCCTTGAGCCGGGCCCATAACCACGAATGCCGGTGGGTAGGAAAGGCGTCTGCCAGGGTGCCCCTTACAAGGGCCGCGGCGTATGGGCCCCGGCTCAAGGCCGGGGCGACGGCTACTTCGCAAACCTATACGCCCCGCCCTTCTCGACGCTCCGCTGGAACGCCGGCCGGGCATGCATGCGGCTCACCCAGGCGGCGAGGTTCGGATACGGCCCAAGTTTTTCGAACACTTTTGCCATCTCGCCGACAAAGCTCATCTGGATGTCGGCACCCGACAGCGATTGGCCGACGAAGAATTCACGGCCCTTCAGCGCGCCCTCGACATAGCCGAGGTGATTGGCCATTTCGCTGTCGATCCGCGGATGCAGCGGCGCGCCGGCCTCCTTCAGCCGCGAGACATAGAGGTTGAGCATCAGCGGCAGCATCGCCGAGCCTTCGGAATAATGCAGCCATTCATTGTAGGCTTCGTAATCGGCGCTGCCGGCCGCCGGCATCATTGCACCCTTGCCGTAGCGGCGGATGATGTAATCGACGATCGCGCCGGACTCGGCGATTTTGACATCGCCGTCGGTAATGACCGGCGACTTGCCGAGCGGATGCACGGCCGTGAGCTCCGGCGGCGCCAGCCGGGTGGTGGCATCGCGCTGGTAGCGCTTCATCTCATAGGGCGTGCCGAGTTCTTCCAGCAGCCACAGGATCCGCTGCGAGCGGGAGTTGTTGAGATGATGGAGGGTGAGCATGGGGCGGTTCCTCGGGTTTTTGTTGTTCTCGCGAAGTTTCTAACATCGTCATTGCGAGGAGCAAAGCGACGAAGCAATCCATGCTTCCGTTATGCCGCGCAATGGATTGCTTCGCTACGCTCGCAATGACGGCAGATGCAGTTTCACGATCTCGCGACGCATTGCGTCCGAGGTTTGCGAGTATCTCTTCGCCCTCTCAATCCAGAGGGCGCAGGGAATGCCGGATGCGCGCTGCACCCGAGGTCTCATGCGCAAGTTGGGTAGAAGATGCGCGCATGAGCATACAGGGCAGCGGAGAACATCCGGCATCCCCTGCGCAATGGCTTTACGGCTTATAACGTGATCTCCCCGGTCGGGCCGAGCTCGTTGTCACCGTCGCCCTTGCGGACTTACGCAAGAACTTGACGCCAGCATCGGGGCGTCAGGACCACACGTCTTTGCCGTACGCTTCCGTACCTTTCGTCAAGGGCACCTCCGCGTCCATCGCTCCCCGTCCCGCGTTCGTGACGTTCGCGAGCGCCCCTCTGGTCGGGACGGGATGACGATCGTATGCCACGTTTCGCATTTCTGTAAAAGCGAAATATCTTCGGTTCGCGCTGATTTTTCGCTTGACACGATTTCCGTAAATCAGAATTGATTTGCCCGACGGACGGAATGCGCTGATACATAACGGCTTTCGGCGCAAGGCGCATTGCATCGCCCCTCGCCCTCCGATGACGGCTAGGCGGCTCGGTTTCGATTGGCTAGACTTCTACCGGAGGAAGCATGGCCAAGCGCGCTCGAAAAACGACGAAACGTCCAGCGGCGTCACCGCGCAAGCGCCCGCTTGCGAAGTCGAAGCCAGCCAAGGCAGCGGCAAAGACCCGCAAGCCCAAACCCGCAGCAAAGCCCAAGTCTGGCATCGCGGATCTTCAACGCGAACTCATGCTCGCGCACGACCGGCAGGCCGCAACGTCCGAAATCCTGCGCATCATCAGCAAGTCGCCGGCGGACGTGCAGCCGGTTCTCGACGCCATCGCGGAAAGCGCTAAGCGTCTCCTGGATGGCCTTGGAGGTTTGGTCACGCGCGTTGTCGGAGACGAGCTTCACGCAGTTGCCATCACCGCCGGCTCCCCGGAAGTGACCAAGGCCATTCTGGGCCTTTACCCGACACCTGTGTCGGGCTCCAATGCCCATAGCCGGGCCGCCGCGAGCGGCCGCGCGATCATTCGAAACGATATTCCAAACGATCCCCGCGCTTCTCCTGCGGCGAAGGCTGCTGCCGCCGCAATGGGCTTCCGCAGTGTGATCGTTGTCCCGATGCTCCGCGAGGGCACGGCGATCGGCACTATCGGCGTTCCGCGGGCAAAGGCCGGCGAATTCAGCTCACACCACATTCAACTGCTCCAGACCTTCGCCGATCAGGCGGTGATCGCGATCGAGAACGTGCGGCTGTTCAACGAAACGCAGGAAGCGCTGGAGCGGCAGACAGCGACGGCAGACGTGCTGGAGGTCATCAACTCGTCACAAGGCAATCTGACGCCGGTGTTCGACGCGATCCTGCGCAAGGCGCATGCATTGTGCGGCGTCGCATCAGGTAGCCTCGAAATCTATGACGGCGAGCGTTTTTTTGCCGTCGCAGCGCACGGCATGTCGGATACCTTTGTCAACATGTTGCGTGAGGGCTACGTCGCGGCCGAGTCGCCGGCGACGCTGCCGCTTCTCGCCGGCCACCGTATCAGCCATATCCACGACACCCTGAAGGTCGATTTTCCGGTGGTCCGCGCGGCCGCCGAAGTCGAAGGCATCCGGACCGTGCTCCTGGTGCCGCTGCGAAAGGAAGGTCGTTTGCTTGGCATGATCGCCGCGGCACGCCATGAGATGAAACCGTTCTCCGAAAAAGAAATTGGCCTTCTGGAGAATTTTGCGGTCCAGGCCGCCATTGCGATCGAAAACGCCCGGCTGTTCAACGAGACGCGGGAAGCGCTGGAGCGGCAGACTGCAACCGCCGATATCCTGAAGGTGATCGCGAGTTCGCCGTCGGACGTCCGACCGGTTTTCGATGCCATCGTCGCCAATGCCGACAGGCTGGTCGGCGGACTCTCGACGGGGGTGTACCGATATGTCGACGGCGTGGCCTATCTTGAGGCATTTACGCCGCGAAATCCGGTTGCTGATGAAATGCTGAGAGGCCAATTCCCGCGTCCGGTTGCCGGCATTCCGCATTTTGAAATGGCCCAAGCCGGCAAGGTCATGGAGATCCCCGACACCGAGACTTCAGACGATCTGCGGCTGAGAGAGATAGCCCGTGCGCGCGAATTTCGAAGCCTTTTGTCCCTGCCGATGATGAGCATGGGAACGACGATCGGGGTCATCGTCGTGAGCCGGACGAACCCGAGTTCGTTCTCGGCGCATCACATCCAGTTGCTCCAGACGTTTGCCGACCAGGCCGTGATCGCCATCGAAAACGTCCGGCTGTTCAATGAGACGCAAGAAGCACTGGAACGGCAGACCGCGACGGCATCGGTATTGCAGGTGATCAGCGAGTCGATGGCCGACTCGGCGCCAGTGTTCGAGAGTATCCTCGATAGTTGTGAGAAGCTGTTTCCGTTTACCTCCGCGGGGATCGCGCTTATGTCGACAGCAATAATCAGATCCAACTTCAGGCCACTCGCGGCCCCGGGACAAGGACTTCTGTGGTCACTGTTCCCGCAGCCCCTCGATTCGATCTTCGGCCAGGCCATTTCCGGACTGCAGCCGCTGTACACCGCTAACGTGGCCGAAAGCGAAAGAACAACTGATGCCGTACGCCTCGCGGCGAAAAAGGTCGCAGGCTACTCGATGCTTCAGGTGCCCATGATCTGGCAAGGTCGCGGCATCGGCTCGATCAATGTCTCCCGCCTACCGAATGTGACCTTTTCCGAAAAGGAAGTCACGCTGCTCGAAGACCTTCGCCGATCAGGCGGTGATCGCGATCCAGAACGCGCGGCTGTTCAACGAAACGCAGGAAGCGCTGGAGCGGCAGACGGCTACGGCTGACATCCTCAAGGTGATCGCAAGTTCGCCCTCGAATGTGCAGCCGGTGTTCGAGGCGATTGCGGAGCGGTCGAACCGGCTGGTCGATGGCCTGTCGACCGCGGTTTACAGCATCGTTGACGACACCCTGCACCTGATGGCCTTCACGCGAGCCAGTCCCGAGGCGGATGCGGCGCTGCAAGCATCGTTTCCGCGACCGATGTCCGAGGCCATCTGGGCCGATCAAATCCGCCGCGGCCAAATTGGCGAGGTCATCGATGCTGAAGTCGATTGGGCCGAGCAGCCCGCTCTGCTGGAGCTGGCGCGATTACGCGGCTTCCGCAGCCTGCTCCTCGTTCCGTTGGTGCGCGATCGGGTTACCATTGGACAGATCAGCGTCACACGCAGGGAGACAGGCAGGTTCGCCGCCCATCACATCCAGCTGCTCCAGACCTTCGCCGATCAGGCCGTGATCGCGATCGGCAATGTGCAGCTGTTCGACGAGGTGCAGGCGCGGACGCGGGACCTGACGGAGGCGTTAACCTACCAGACCGGGAGCAGTAACATTCTGAGTGTGATCGCTTCCTCGCCGACCGATGTCGGGCCGGTTCTCCAGGCCATTGTCGAGAGTGCGTGCGGGCTCTGCCAGGCCTATGATGCCATCGTGCTCTTGAAAGACGGCGACCATCTCCGGTTTAGCGCGCCATCACGGGCCGCTAATGCTGGAAGCGGAAAGATGGCCGATCAACCGCAACTGGACCTCCGGACGCGCATTCGTTGAACGAAGCCCAGTGCATGTTCGCGATCTCTTGTCAGACGAGGGTAACGACTTTCCCGACGCCAGGAACTGTCGCGCCGTGGGGGGACCTCGGACTTCGCACCATTTTGGCCGTACCCTTGCTGCGCGAGGGCGAGAGCATCGGCGCGATCGTGCTCCGCCGTATCGAAGTGCATCCTTTCAGCGACAAGCAAATCAGCCTGCTCTCAGACCTTCGCCGATCAGGCCGTGATCGCGATCGGTAATGTGCAGCTGTTCGACGAGGTGCAGGTGAAGACACGGGACCTCCGAATCGCTCAGCAGCAGACCGCCACCGCCGACGTGCTCAAGGTGATCAGCCGCTCGGCGTTCGATCTACAAACGGTGCTCGAGGCACGCTAGCCGAGTCCGCGCGCAAGCTCTGCGACACGCACCAGACCATACATCTGGCTTCAGCGATGGCGACGTTCGGCGCTCGCAGGCCCAATGGGGCTGATCCGAAACGCATTCCGAACTTCTTGCGGCGCGCATCCGATTGCACGGCCGGGGAAAGTTGCTGCGGGCGGGCGGTTCCTGACCGGCGGAACCGGCGCACATGCCGGACGTGCTCGACCGATCCCGGATCACTTCGTCGAAGCGCCAGCGATCGGGCGATTTCGCAGCGCTGGGGGTTCCCCTGATGCACGACAGGGTCCAGTCGGCGTGATTTGCGTCGTGACACCGGAACCGGCCGGCCTTCACGGATCAGCAGATCGAGCTTGTCTCAGACCTTCGCCGACCAGGCGGTGATCGCGATCGACAACGTGCGGCTGTTCGACGAGGTGCAGGCCCGCACCAAAGAACTGCCGCTTCGCTCGACGACCTGCGCACCGCGCAGGATCGCCTGGTGCAGACCGAAAAACTCGCCTCGCTCGGCCAGCTCACCGCCGGCATCGCGCACGAGATCAAGAACCCGCTCAATTTCGTCAATAATTTCTCGGCGCTGTCGGTGGAACTGACCGACGAGCTGAACGATCTGCTCAAGCCCGCCCCGCTGGACGCGAAGATGCGGAGCGAACTCGACGAATTGACGCGGCTGATCAAGGCCAACCTCGAAAAGGTCGTGCAGCACGGCAAGCGCGCCGATTCCATCGTCAAGAACATGCTGCTGCATTCGCGCGAGGGTTCGGGCGAGCAGCGGCCGACCGATATCAATGCGCTGCTGGATGAGAGCCTCAACCTCGCCTATCACGGCGCGCGCGCCGAAAAACCGGGCTTCAACATCACCCTGCAACGCGATTTTGACGCGGGCGCCGGCTCGGTCGAGGGGTTTCCGCAGGAGATCACCCGCGCCTTTCTCAACCTGATCTCGAACGGATTTTATGCCGCGACCAAGCGCCAGGCGGACAATGGCGAAGCGGGTTTCGAACCGCTGCTTATCGCCGCCACCAAAGACCTCGGCGGCCAGGTCGAAATCCGCATTCGCGACAACGGCACCGGCATCCCTGCCGAAGTGAAGGAAAAGATGTTCAATCCGTTCTTCACCACCAAGCCGGCGGGCGAAGGCACCGGGCTCGGCCTGTCGATGAGCCACGACATCATCGTGAAACAGCACGGCGGCCGGATCGATGTCGCGACCGAACCCGGGCAGTTCACGGAATTTACCATTCTGTTGCCGCGGACGATCCGAAAGTGATAGGCCAGTCGAAACAGATAACTCATCAATAAGAGGGAAAACCCATGAGGATTGCGATTGTCGGCACCGGCGGTGTCGGAGGCGGATTTGGTGCGGCGCTGGCGAAAGCCGGCGCAGACGTGACTTTCATCGCGCGCGGCGCGCATCTGGCTGCCATGAAGAGCCAGGGCCTGAAGCTTTTGAGCCCGCGCGGCGACATTCATCTGGTGCCGACGCAGGCAACCGACAATCCCGCCGAGGTCGGCCAGGTCGACTTCGTGCTGTTCTGCGTCAAGCAATGGGACGTCGAGAGCGCGGGCCACGCCATCAAGCCGATGATCGGGCCTGACACGGCCGTGATCCCGCTGCAAAACGGCGTCGACGCCGCCGACCGGCTGCTCCCGATCCTCGGCCCCAACGCCGTGATGGGCGGCGTGGCGCAGATCTCGGCTTCGATCGCCGGCCCCGGCCTGATCCAGCAGGTCGGCACTTTTATGCGGATGATCTTTGGCGAACTCGACGGCCGGCGCAGCGCGCGCGGCGAAAAACTTCACGCGATGTGCCTGAAGGCCGGCTTCGAGGCGACGCTGAGCGATCAGATCCAGACCGATCTGTGGATGAAGTTCATCCTGCTCGCCACCAATGCCAGCATGGTGGCGCTGGCGCGCCAGCCGATCGGCAGTTTGCGCGACGATCCGGACATCCGTCCGCTGTTCATCGCGGCCGCCAATGAAGTGATGGCGGTCGGGCGCGCCCGCGGCGTGAAAATTCCGGACAACGCGATCGAGACCGTGATGGGTCTCACCGACCACCTGCCCCCGCCGCAGCGGCCGTCGATGGCGCTCGACCTCGAGCGCGGCAACCGGCTGGAACTGCCCTGGCTCAGCGGCAAGGTCGTCGAGTTCGGCAAACAACTCGGCGTGCCGACGCCGACGCACAATCTGCTATATGCGATGCTGAAGCCGTACATCATGGGCAAGCCTGCCTGAGGCGACATCACGGAGAAACACATGCCGCTCGTCGAGAATGCCACGATCAAAAAATTGCGCGCCGGCGGGCTCGCGCTCGGATTCGGGGTGCACCATTTGCGCACCGCAGGCGTCGGCATGATCGCCCAGGCCACCGGGCACGACTGGCTGTTCATCGACGCTCGAGCACGGCGCGTTCTCGCAGGATGATATCTCGCAGATCTGTATCGCCGCGATCCCGACCGGCATCACCCCGGTCGTCCGGATTTGCGCCGACGCGCTTGATGAGGGAACGCGGGCGCTCGACAATGGCGCGGCCGGCATCGTGGTGCCGCATGTCGACACCGTCGAGCAGGCCCGCCGCATCGCGAGCGCCTTCCGCTACCCGCCCTTGGGCTCGCGAAGCTGGGGCGGACCGCCGGCGCTGTTCGGCTACAAGGCGCCCGGCAACGCCGAGGCGCAGGCCGCCCTCAATCCGCAAATCCTCGTGGTCGCGATGATCGAGAGCCCGGAAGGCGTCGCCAACGCCGAAGCCATTGCCGCGGTCGCCGGCATCGACGCCTTGCTGATCGGCACCTCCGACCTGACAGCCTCGATGGGGATTTCAGGCCAGATCCTGCATCCGCGGGTCGAGGAAGCCTACCGCGCCGTCGGCGCGGCCTGCACCAAGGCCGGCAAATTTTTGGGCATGGGCGGCGTCTACGTGCCGGACGCGATGAAGCAGTATATCGGGCTCGGGGCGAAGCTTATCCTGGCGGGGTCCGATCACGCCTACATCATGGCCGGCGCCAACCAGCAATCGGCGGCGTTGCGCAAGTTCGACGCGAAGACGGGTTGAGATAAATTCACATCCCGGTAAAGCCCGCCTTCACCGGATCGGTCGAGCCGTCGAGCTGGCGCAGATAGGTCAGGCCGCACACGGTGAGGCGGTGGGTGTCCTTTTCGCCGGCCTCGAACAGCGTCTTCACATAGTCCGTCACCTTCTCGCGCGCCTCATCGCTCGCAGCGGCGGAGCGATTGAGCAGCATGTCGTAGGTCTGCATGATGCGGTCGATGGCGGCTTGCATTGATGTCTCCGGTCAAAGGTCAGGCGATGAAGGTTTCGGCTTCGAATTTGGCGATCGCCTTGTTGGCGAGGCGGAGCCTGTTGAATTCGCCGCGCTGAAACATCTTTACGATGATCTCCAGCAGCCGCTCGTCGGGGGCGAAAGTGTCAGGGATCGCGCCGGCCTTGCGCAGATAGTTCGAGGCGATGGCGTAGGCGTCGCCCACCACCTCGACATTCAGCACCTGCATTCCGCGCTCGACCAGCATATTCGGACGCCTCCGTGTCAGGGGTGGTAATGCACAGCCCCCGGAACCGGTTCCATTTTGGGAAACCGGTTTTTCTGCTACCTTAAAATTGTAAAGTGTGCGGAAATGCGGGATGCGAGGATGTGATACATTGGTGACGCATGATGATAGTTACGCGCGAGCGGCATGTACTGGACATCGATGATACCTGCGATGTGTCACGGCATCAGCAGCTCTCGCTGTTCAACGCTCATTATGACGAACGCTGCTTACTGCGATACGTTACGACACGCAGATGAGCGGCGTGGCGGTCGTGCTGCGGCGGAAGACGCATGGCGGCGTGAGGTGCGTGCCATCTGCGTGCTGGTACGGCACATTCGCACGCGATGGCACAAGACGCGAATTACGTTCCGTGGGACGGCACTATGCTCGGACGGAGGCGATGACGTGGTGCGAGAACAACGGAATCGACTACATCTTCGGTCTGTACGGCACTAAGTTTATCGCAGAAAAGTGACGAAGTGCGACGACATTCGCAACGACACGCAGTGAAAATATGGCTGTTCTGCGCGGATATACAGAGACGCACCACAAGGAAAGTTCTGGGATCGCGAACGGCGCACGTCGCACGTATTGAGGCAACGATGCTCGGTCTCGACATTCGCTTAGTAGTAACCAGTTCGATGTAGGATCGGAGAGTGGATCTACGACAGTATGTATTGCGCGCGCGGAAAAGCGAAAATCTGATCAAGCTGCATAAGACGCAGCTCGCATAAGATCGCACAAGCTGAAGTTCGGAGCTCGCAAATCAAGTTCGCATAGTTCTAAACACAGAAGCTTATTGGTTGATGATGACTGTACGCGACGCTATTTACAAAGTTAGGGAATTGGTCACTGAGAGTTCGCGACGCTGAGTATTAGGATCTTGAAAATCGCGGTGTGTGAGAAAAGGATTGGGGCAAGAAGCCGTTCACCGCGTGTTTTGGACCATATTGGGGGGCAAACTCATGATCCGGACGATTTGCGCAGTTCTTTTGCTTGGCACCGCGATGCCGGCGTTTGGCGAAACGCTCAAGCTGGCCTCGACCTATGACGAGACCGGCACCAATCCCGACGGCTCCAAATATACCGGGACCGCCACGGTCGAGATCATCTCGGACACGACGTTCTCGATCCGCTGGAAGATCGGCAGCACGGTCTATAGCGGCTTCGGCATGCGCCGGGACGACAATCTGGCGGCGACCTACATGGTCAACGGCCAGCCCGGGCTGATCATCTACAAGGTCGGCGAAGGCGGCGTGCTGAACGGCCTGTGGGCGATCCGCGGCCAGAACGGCAACGGCACCGATCGGCTGACGCCACGGAATTAGTCGCGATATCCGGGCCTCGTGGTTCGAGACGCGCGGCGTTGCCGCGCTCCTCACCATGAGGGTCTAACACCTCATCCTGAGGAGCCGCGAAGCGGCGTCTCGAAGGATGTGGCCACCGAAGCTTGAGCACGCAAAAAACAAAACGCACCGGACCCGGTAGACCGGAGCCGATGCGTCTTGAGCAGGGCTTACTGCCTTGCCAGTTCATTATCCGCTGTTGGCTGCCGGTCTTTTGAGTGGCCGGCTTGGCCGCGGATACGAAATTCTCAGAGCCGATACAGGATCTGGTCGGTCCAGAACCGCTCGAGCCGGTGCAGCGACTTGTTCAGGGTCGCGAACTCCTCGTTCGAGATGCCGCCGACCTGCTCCACCGTCTTGACGTGCTTCTGATAGAGCGCGTCGACGATCTTGCGGATTTCCTGGCCCTGCGGGGTCAGGCGGATGCGGACCGAGCGGCGATCAACGCGGCTGCGCTGATGATCGAGGAAGCCGAGCTCGACGAGCTTCTTCAGATTGTAGGAGACGTTGGAGCCGAGATAGTAGCCGCGCGTGCGCAGTTCGCCCGCGGTCAATTCCTTGTCGCCGATGTTGTAGAGCAGCAGCGCCTGCACCGAGTTGATGTCGGCGCGGCCGCGGCGATCGAATTCATCCTTGATGACGTCGAGCAGCCGGCGATGCAGCCGTTCCACCAAAGTCAATGCTTCAAGATAGAGCGGCTGCACCGGAGCTTGACCGGCAGAGCGTTCAGCGGTTTCCACCGCCGTTGCAACGGCTTTCATCATGACATTCCCCTGTTGTCGTTTTTATCGACTTATTCGACGAAACTTGTGTCCCGCCTGATAGCTTCAACTTAGGGGAGGCGTTTGAAGATCAGCTTAAATAAGACAATAAAGAGATCATGAATTTAAGACAGTGAATCGCGGATTAAGCCCATGGATAAAGGGCTTTTCGCAACGTT
This sequence comes from uncultured Alphaproteobacteria bacterium, assembly GCA_963802535.1. Lineage (GTDB taxonomy): Bacteria > Pseudomonadota > Alphaproteobacteria > Rhizobiales > Xanthobacteraceae > Bradyrhizobium. The sequence continues at coordinate 49,112 of CAWDJI010000014.1, forward strand.
TCGTTGACGGTGGCACGGCCCCTGTTCACGCTTCGTCTGAGGCGGGTGTCGCATTCCAAAACAGGTTCGTTTGAATTCGAAACGCCTGCGTAACAGGTGTGATGGAACCCTTTACGGTGACTGAAAAGTTACCGCGAAAATAATCGAAAATTGTACGGGATCGGCGGCCGATTTTTGCACGCCGCCGCGCTAGTGCAAGTTAGAGTTCGGTGGCTTCATCCTTCGAGACGCGCGCGTTAGCGGCCTCGTCAGGATGAGGTCTGCCAGTCGCGGGCAAGCAGCTTTCAAGGCCGTCAAGACGCGCACGGTGCAGCGAGCAACGGCCTGCCGCATGCTCGAACCATGCGCCGCCGCTATGGCGGGCGTTCGCGCGCGGCCATCCAGGCGAGCGCGAGATAGGCGGCGAGCATCACGGCTTCGATGCCGACCACCGTCAGGCTGCCGCCGTAGATTCCGGGAAACATCAGTTCGATCACCGCCATCGACACCACGGTGGTGAGCCACACCACGGCGCCCCACGGCGTCGCGAGCCAGAGGCCGACGGCGGCGACGAGTTCGATGACCGCGAAATAGATCGTGGCGGTCTGCCAGGCCATCGACTGGTTTTCGAACGCCTCTTCCTCGCCGCCGATGAAGCCGGTCACCTGGGCCCAATGGTAAAGGCCCTTGAGGATCGACAGCACCGCCATGATGCGCAGGAACAGCACCAGCCGCCGGGTCCAGGCGTTATCGTCCGGCTCGATCCGCTCGGACGAGATCGCCGCCACCGACATCGCATTGTCCCGGTTGTCCCGCGACGGGTCGCGCGCGGAGGTGTCAGACATTCAAGTTCACCTGGGAATCGGTGCCCTGGGGTAACGAATAGGTCCTCATCGGCGGAGTCTTGGCCCGCGGCGGCCCATAAAATCAATGCCGCCAGCGGCAAATCAAGGTTGCGGTGACGGGCCCGGCCCAAGGTGCTAGAACTGGAACAGGTCCAAATCAGGCTTCCGCCGGGAAGGTTCATCACATGGCGATCAAATTCGGGCGTCCGATCGAAATGCGCGACGCGCCCCGGCGGCAGACCGCCCTCGCCTCACCCGCGCTTGACCTCGCCATCCGCCCCCGGCGCAACCGCAAGGCCGATTGGGCGCGCCGGCTGGTGCGGGAAAACATCCTGACCGCGGACGATCTGATCTGGCCGCTGTTCGTGGTCGACGGCCACAACAAACGCACCGCGGTTAACTCGATGCCCGGTGTCGACCGCGTCACCGTCGACCAGGCGGTCCGTGATGCCGAGCGCGCAGCTAAGCTCAACATCCCCTGCATCGCGCTGTTCCCCTACACCGAGCCTTCGCTGCGCGACGAACACGGCTCCGAGGCGCTGAACCCGGACAACCTCGTCTGCCAATCGGTGCGCGCGATCAAGAAGGAGTTTCCCGATCTCGGCGTGCTCTGCGACGTGGCGCTCGATCCCTTCACCAGCCACGGCCATGACGGGCTGATCGAGGACGGCAGGATCCTCAACGACGAGACGGTCGCGGTGCTGGTGCGCCAGGCGCTGGTGCAGGCCGAAGCCGGCTGCGACATCATCGCGCCATCCGACATGATGGACGGCCGCGTCGGCGCGATCCGCGAGGCGCTTGACGATGCCGGCTTCGTCGACGTGCAGATCATGTCCTATGCGGCGAAATATGCATCCGCCTTCTACGGCCCGTTCCGCGACGCCATCGGCTCGGCGAAAACGCTGACCGGCGACAAGCGCACCTATCAGATGGACAGCGCCAATTCCGACGAGGCGCTGCGCGAAGTCGAACTCGACATCGCCGAAGGCGCCGACATGGTGATGGTCAAACCGGGGATGCCCTATCTCGACATCGTGCGGCGCGTCAAAGACACCTTTGCGATGCCGACCTTCGTCTATCAGGTGTCGGGCGAGTACGCGATGATCGCAGCCGCCGCCAATAACGGCTGGATCGACGGCGACCGCGCGATGATGGAAAGCCTGCTCGCCTTCAAGCGCGCCGGCGCCGATGGGATTTTGACGTACTTCGCGCCGAAGGTGGCGGAGAAGATCAAGGCGGAGAGCTAGCGCGTCGCCCCGGCGAACGCCGGGGCCCATACGCCGCGGCCCGCATTGTCGGAAGGAAGATGAAGATAACGACCTGCGTGCAAGATAATTGCCGCCGGTGGCTATGGGTCCCGGGTCAAGCCCGGGACGACACCTTTGTGGGATGCGGGCCGCATTGTTTGCGGAGTGCATCGCGGCGCTCGACCGATACGACGCTCAGCGGAAAAGTCGGCTCGCGCGTGTTCGGCCTGAAGAAGGGATGCGGCCACGCCTTGCCTGACAGACGCCAGCCGAGCACTTTTGCAATCGCGCGCAGCATCAGCGGCAGGTTCAATCCCGTGGAGCCCGGCGGCGGCTCGCCGATCGCGCACTTTCCAAAAATCGCACCGGCAGGTGCGCCGAACACCTGATCGGCGCGTTGCGTTTCGGTATTGAACGCCTGGGCCATGATCCCGACGAACGGAATCGCAGGGCTTAGGGTGTTGCCGACCGGTGTGTTGCAACAGGTCGTGTGGTACCGGAACAGCCCCTTTGCGCTTAGCCGTACGCCCGCAATGCGATCATGCCCTTTCACAAACGTCAGCGACGCCGGTGCGACCTGGACGATATCGGAGCCGCCCTTGGCATCGAGCAGGTCAGCGCGCCCGATTTGATGCGCAAATGCCTGGCAGTCATCGCAGTAGCAAACCACGCGATTGACGGTCTGCGGCGACGCGTTGGTCACCGCCCCCACAACCTCGCCGCACCGGCATCGTAACTCCGCTTGCGTGCTCATCTGCCCTCCCCTGAGACTGCGACGAATTGTGCCCGGACAATTGCACTCCATTCCCAACTCGCCCATCCGTTGGCAAGACCTTGGCCGTGGAATCGCCTGAATATTGCCGTCGCTCCGCGTCATTGCGAGGAGCCCTTGCGACGAAGCAATCCATACTTTCCTTGTGGGCGTGAGATGGATTGCTTCGCTTCGCTCGCAATGACGGGGTGAGAGCGGAGGTCCAGCCCCCAAATCGCCTAAATATTGCCGTTTCGTAACCCTCGCAGGGCTTGCGCGGGCATGGCCGGTTCCCATGTCTCGGCTGGGAATATGCACGGTCTGGAGGACTGATCATGTCGGATAGAGGTTCAAGTGCTGGCGGCCTCCAAGTGCTGGCGGCGCCTGGCGTAACGATGGCGGGGTGCAGCCGCATGCGTTCGATCCCTATTTGCAGCCGGAACTGTTTCGCGGCGTGCTGACGCGGCGGTTCTTTGCCTTTCTGATCGACCTCGTGGTGCTGTCGGTTCCGGTGATCCTCGGCTACCTCTTCATCGCGGTGTTCGGCCTGATCACGCTTGGGCTGGGCTGGACGCTGTTCTGGCTGGCCTGGCCGGCCTCGGTGGTCTGGGCCATCGTCTATTACGGCGCTTCGCTTGGCGGTCCGCATTCGGCGACCGTCGGCATGCGCGTGATGGATCTGGAACTGCGCACCTGGTACGGCGCGCCTGGTTATTTCGTGCTTGGCGCAACCCACGCCGTGCTGTTCTGGGTGTCGATCTCGTTCCTGACGCCGCTGGTTGTGCTGGTCGGCCTGTTCAACGGCCGCCGCCGGCTGCTGCACGACGTCATCCTGGGAACCGTAATTATCAACAGTTCGGTGCGTACCCAGGTAGCCCCGGTGGCCAGAAGCTATTGAAGTACTCAAACGGATTGACCGTCGCCTGCGGGAGCGCGATGCTGGAGCCGGTCGGCCTTGATACGGATCAGTGCCGACCTTCACGCGAGCGGTTTAGCTACTTCTTCACCGGAAAGAGCTATCGTCCATTGTTTCGGAGGCCTGACGACCCGACGTGACCCAGCATTCGCGTGACACCCCGCAATTCTACCTGACCGCGCCTTCGCCCTGCCCCTATCTGCCGGGCCGGCACGAGCGCAAGGTGTTCACGCATCTGGTCGGCGAAAAGGCCGGCGATCTCAACGACCTCCTGACCCATGGCGGCTTCCGCCGCAGCCAGTCGATCGCCTACCGGCCGGCCTGCGACCAGTGCCGCGCCTGCGTCTCGGTACGCGTGGTCGCCAACGAGTTCCGCCCGGGGCGCAATTTCCGCAAGATTTTGGCGCGCAACGCCGACATCGTCGGCGAACAGCGCAGCGCGGTGCCGACCTCGGAACAATATTCGGTATTCCGCGCCTATCTCGACCGCCGCCACCGCCATGGCGGCATGGCCGACATGACGGTGCTCGACTACGCCATGATGGTGGAAGACAGCCACGTCGAAACCCGCATCGTCGAATACCGCAAGCGTAACATCGACACCGGCATCACCGGCCGCGGCGCCGATCTGATCGCGGTGGCGCTGACGGATGTGCTCTCCGACGGGCTGTCGATGGTCTATTCGTTCTTCGAGCCGTCGGAGCAGGCCCGCTCGCTCGGCACCTTCATGATCCTCGACCACATCACGCGCGCAAGGCGGCTGGGATTGCCTTACGTCTATCTCGGCTACTGGATCGAAGGCTCCAAGAAGATGGACTACAAGGGCCGCTTCCTGCCGCAGCAGCGGCTGGCGCCCTCAGGCTGGCTCCGCATCGATGCGACCGGCGAAGTGCTGGTCGAGCCGCAGGATTGAATATGGCGAATGGTGAGTAGCGAATAGCGAATGGATTTTTTCCATTCGCTACTCACCATTCGCTACTCGCCCTCTACCCCACCAACGTCTCGTACAGCAGCTTCACGTTCAGCGTCACGATGATCGCAGCGACGATCCACGCGACTGCGGCCACCGAACGCGAGATCGCAAAGTCGCCCATCTTGCGGCGGTCGGACACGAACCGCACCAGCGGGATCACCGCGAACGGCAATTGCATCGACAGCATGACCTGGCTGAACACCAGAAGATTGGCCGTGCCGTGCTCGCCATAGACCGCCGTCACGATGACCACCGGAACGATGGCGATGCCGCGCGTGATCAGCCGCCGCGCCCAGCTCGGCAGGCGCAGGTGCAGAAAGCCTTCCATCACGATCTGGCCGGCCAGCGTCGCGGTCACCGTCGAGTTGAGGCCGGAGGCCAACAGCGCGATCGCGAACAGCGTCGAGGCGATGCCGAGACCGAGCAGCGGCGACAACAGCTCGAACGCCTGACCGATTTCGGCGACATCGGCATGGCCGCTGGAATGGAAGGTCGCGGCGGCGACGATCAGGATCGCGGCGTTGATGAACAGCGCCAGCATCAGCGCGATGGTGGAATCGGTGGTCGCCCATTTGATCGCGTCGCGGCGGCCCTCATTGGTGCGCGCGATAGGCGCGGGTCTGCACGATGGACGAATGCAGATAGAGATTATGCGGCATCACGGTGGCGCCGATGATGCCGATGGCGATGTAGAGCATCTCGGGATTGGTGACGATCTCGGTCGACGGCATAAAGCCGCGCAGCATCGCGGCCACCGGCGGCGCTGCGGCAAAGATCTGGATCGCAAAGCAGACCGCGATCACGATCAGCAGCGCAATCACGAAAGCTTCGAGGAAACGAAAGCCCTTGTTCATCAGCAGCAGCAGCAGGAAGGCGTCGAGCGCGGTGATCAGCGCGCCGCCGATCAGGGGAATGCCGAACAACAGTTTGAGCGCAATCGCGGTGCCGATCACTTCGGCGAGGTCGCAGGCGATGATCGCGGCTTCGCAGGCAAGCCACAGCTGCAAATTGACGGGGCGCGAATAGGTGGCGCGGCAGGCCTGCGCGAGATCGCGGTCGGTGACGATGCCGAGCCGCGCTGCCGAGCGCCTGCAGCAGGATCGCCATCAGGTTCGACAGCAGGATCACCGACAGCAGCGTGTAGCCGAACTTCGAACCGCCGGCGAGGTCGGTCGCCCAGTTGCCGGGATCCATGTAGCCGACCGAGACGAGATAACCGGGCCCGAGGAAGGCCAGCAGCCGCCGCGACCAGTGGCCGCCGCAAGGGGACCGACGATGGTCGCGTTTACCTCGGGCAAGCTTCGCTGCGCCCCGCGCTGCGGCATCTGCACGCCAGCCGGCGGCGGTCTCTAGAGCGGTCACAGGCATGCTCTCCGGGGTCAGTTGGGGCGTTCGTGCATCCATTTCAACAAGATGACCGATATCCATCCTTATTGCAACTCATTTGCAACTGCATCTAGCCATCACGAAAATGATACCGCGCGCTCATCTTGTAAAGTACTGAGGAAGTGCTTTACGTTAGAAGCATGATCAAATTGCCGGTCGAGACGCCTACCGCGACCCTGCGCTACGCCCTCACCCCCGATGAAGCGGGCGTCGCAGGCGATCGAGGCGACGTTTGCCGCCTATGACCGGATGATGGCGATCCTCGCCGAAGTCGCCCCCGTCGGCGCCAATCTCGTCTCGCTCCATGCGCAGGCCTACGAGACGATCCGCCGGGAAACCGACCTGCCGGCCCGCCTGGTGACGCTCGGCCTGCGCGACCGCGCCGGCTACGTCGCCGGGCGCCACGCCGCGCCGAATTCCGCTCGACGACAAGCTGTTCGCGATCAAGGGACCGACGTCACTGACCATCAGCACGGTCAGGGGACGCGTCTTGGTGCCGTTCGACGTCCCGGGCTATCTTGCCGGCTGGGATAGTCCCTTCCCGGCTCATTTGGTCTCGGACGGCCACGGCTTACGAAATCCATATCGCCGTCAAATCGAAATCAACCCAACCGGAGGAGAAGACCATGCTTCACGAAGGCATCCTTGCACGTATGGGGCGGCTGCTCGCCGCCATCGCCAGCCAGACCATCGACAACGCCGAGAACAGCAACAAGGTCGCGCTGGTCAAACAGGCGATCCGCGAAATCGACGCCGGCGCCGACGAAGCGCGCTACGCGCTCGGCAAATCGCGCGCCGAGGAATTCCGTCTCAAGCGGCGGCGCGACGAACTGGATGCCGAAGCCGCCAGCCTGACCGAAAAGATCCGTCTCGCACATTGCGGAAAACCGCGAGGATCTCGCGCGCGCCGGCGTCGCACGGCAAATTGATCTGGAATCCCAGGGCATCGCGCTCGAACGCGCGATGGATTTCATCGAACTCGAAATCGATGAGCAGACCAAGGCCTTGCAGGCGATGCTTGGAGCGCGGCGTGAAGCCGAAAGCCGCCTCGCCGATCTCGAGGCAAGCCTGGTCCAGCACGCGTTAACCGAAACCAACCGGGGCCTGCCGCGACTAACACCATAAGTACCGATCGGGCCATGGCGGCGATCGCGCGGGTGACCGGCGTTCCCGCTTCCAGCGTGCTCGGCGGACAAGGAGCTCGATGAACTCGACCGCCTGCATCGCGAAAAGGAAATCGCGGCACGGCTTGAAAGGATCAAATCGCAGCAATGAGTGCAGTTGGCGACATCCTGCTGGCGCCGGACGTGCGGCCGTTCGCGGTTGCGGCCGCGATCATGGTCGCACTCGGCGGCATCGAATTGCTGACGATGCCTGGTCGGCTTCTCGATCGGCGAACTGGTCGGCAAGGACATCGCGCTCGAAGCCGACAGCCACAACGTCCTCGGCGGCCTGTTTCTCTGGATCAACGCCGGACGCCTGCCGCTGCTGATCCTGATCATGCTGGCGCTCGGCGTGTTCTCGATCGAAGGATTTCTGCTGCAAGGCATCGCGCATGGCGTCGGCACCACCGTGCCGGTCTCGATCGCAGCGCTTGCGGCCGCAGCCGGCAGCATTCCCGTGATCAGGACCACCAGCCGCGGCATCGCCCGCATCATCCCGCGCGACGAGACCTATGCGGTGACCGACGCCGATTTCGTCGGCAAGGTCGCCGTGGTTTCGATCGGACCGCTCGACCAGGGATTGCCCGGCCGCGTTCGTCTCAAGGATGTCTTCGGCAACTGGCACACCGTGCCGGCACGCGCCAGTCCCGATTCGAAAGCGCTCCCGGTCGGCGCCAGCGTCCTGCTGGTCGACCGCGACGCCAGAAGCTTTATCGCCATTTCCGCACCCGCCGACCTCATTGCACCACAACAATCATCAGACAGGGCATAAAATATGTGGGAACTTGCAGTACCCGTCGCCATTGGCGTCATCGTCGTCTTCGTCATCGGCTTCATGTTCGCGACGCTCTACCGGCGTTCGACGCGTGACGAAGCCTATGTCCGCACCGGCCTCGGCGGCCAGAAGGTCGTGCTCGACGGCGGCTCGCTCGTGCTTCCGGTCTTCCATTCCACCGCCGCGGTCAATCTGAAGACGCTGCGGCTGGAAGTCGCCCGCGGCGGCCCGGATTCGCTGATCACCAAGGACCGCATGCGCGTCGATATCGGCGCCGAATTCTATCTCCGCGTCAAACCCGACACGTCCTCGATCGCGCTGGCCGCGCAGACGCTCGGCAACCGCACCAACGACGCCGCCGAATTGCGCGAACTGATCGAGGCGAAATTCGTCGACGGCCTGCGTTCGGTCGCCGCCACCATGAACCTCGAGGAGCTGCAGGAGCAGCGCGCCACCTTCGTCAAGTCGGTGCAGGACGCGGTCGGCGCCGACATCCAGAACAACGGCCTCGAGCTTGAATCGGTGTCGCTGACACGGCTCGACCAGAGCGACATCAAGCATTTCAATCCGAGCAATTTCTTCGACGCGCATGGTCTGACGACGCTGACCAAGATCACCAAGGAGCGCGAGCAGGAGCGCAACCAGATCGTCCGCACCACCGAGGTCAACATCGCGCAGCAGGATCTGGTCGCGCGGCAGACCACGCTGACGATCGAGAGCACCAAGCGCGAGGCCGAACTGGCGCAGCAGCGCGACATCGCCAACAAGACCGCCGCGATGCGCGCGCAGACCGCGCAGGTCGAACAGACCGCGCTGCAGAACGAGGCCGAATATCGCATCCAGCAGGAACTGGCGGTCGCCAACAAGCAGACCGAGGCCAACCAGGGCCGCGACACCAGAAAGATCGAGGCCGATCTCGCGGTCAAGCGCCGCACCACCGAAATGGAGCGTGATCTGCAGATCGTGGCGCAGGAAGCCGCGATCGTCGTCGCCACCAAGAACAAGGAGCAATCCGAAGCGCAGACCATCGCCGAGACCGCGCGTGCGCTGGCGATCGCGGCCGAGGAAAAGGTCACCACCGCCCGCGCCACCGAAATCGCCGAGCGCGACAAGATCATCAACGTGATCGCGGCGCGCAAGGCCGCCGAAACCAACGCGATGCCGATCACCGTGATGGCGGAAGCCGAAAAGCAGGCCGCCGCCAACAAGGCCGAAGCCATCAACGTGCTGGCCAAGGCCGACGCCAACGCCGCGACCACCCGCGCCGACCGGCGTCAAGGCGCTCGGTCAGGCCGAAGCCGAAGTCGCAACGCTGAAGGCCGAAGCGCGCAACAAGCTCAGCCCGTCGATGATCGACTACGACCTCAACCTCGCCCGCATCAACATCATCCCGGACGCGCTGGCCGAAGCGGTCAAGCCGATCGAGAAGATCTCCGACATCAGGATCTTCGATACCGGCAGCCTGCTCGGCCGCGGCGGTATCGGCGGTGGCAGCGGTGGCGGCGGCAATCTCGGTCTCGGCGACGGCCTTGCCAGCCAGTTGCTGTCGGTCTCGGCGTTCAAGCCGATCATCGACAAGATCCTCACCGAGGCCGGCTTTGCCGCCGGTCCGGATGCGCTGACCAGCCTGACCAACGCACTGGCGGCGCAGCAACTGGCCAATGCCGACCGAGCCGCCCGCGGCTGCCTCCACCGATGCGCCACCGAACAGCATCTCGGGCACCGGGAAGGCTTCGCTCGGACCGAAGTCCTGACCACCACCGCCATGGCGTAAGTCGCTACACGCTAATATCTAAGTCGTCATGCCCGGGCTTGTCCCGGGCATCCACGTCTTGCGTCCGCGACAATGCAAGACGTGGATGGCCGGGACAAGCGCCGGCCATGACGGAGAGTGAGATGGCCTCCCGCGCTCTTGCGCGTGGAGGCTTTTTCTTGTGCCACGACCTTGTCGGGAAACGGGTGGGTTTGCGCGTCTTGCAGTCGGACAATGCCGATCAATCGAACCCGCCCGGAATCACGTCAAGGAATCACAGATGTCCGCCACCGACGCAACGCCGCTGCCGCCGACCTTCAACCGCCTCGCCTGGTCCAACCTCGCCGCCCAATCGGCCGAGCAGATCGCGCTCGCCGCAGCCCCCATCGTCGCGGTGCTGCTGCTCGGCGTCGGCGAAGGCCAGACCGGCCTGTTGCAGACCGCGCTGACGCTGCCCTTCATCCTGTTTGCGATCCCCGCCGGCCTGCTCGCCGACCGCATCTCGCGGCGCTGGCTGATGGCAGGCGCGGAAGCGCTGCGCGCGGCGGCACTGGCGGCGATCCTGCTTCTGATCTGGCTCGGCTGGATGACGCTGCCATTGCTCGCGCTGCTCGGCTTCATCGCGGTGTGCGGCACCGTCGCCTACAGCGTCGCCGCACCGGCGCTGGTGCCCTCGCTGGTGGCGCCCGCAGCAACTGCCCGCGGCCAATGCACGGATCGAACTCGCGCGCACCGTGGCGTTCGCCGAGCGGCCCTGCGCTCGGCGGCGTGCTGGTCGGATGGGTCGGTGCGGCGCCCGCCTTCGGCTTTGCCGCGGCACTGTCGGTCATCGCAGTGGTGCTGCTGTCCGGCATCTACGAGCCGGCCCGCGCGCCCGCGCCGCGCCGCCATCCGATGCAGGACATCAAGGAGGGTGCCGCCTTCGTGCTGCATCATCCGCTGCTGCGGCCGGTGTTCATCACGCAGTTCATCTTCAACACCGCGTCGTTCCTGCTGCTCGCGGTGTTCGTGCCCTATGCGGTGCGCCATCTCGGCCTCTCCGCCACCGGCGTCGGCACGACGTTGGCGATGTACGGCGTCGGCATGGTGGTCGGCGCGCTGCTCGCGACGCGCGTGATGAAGCGGCTCGCCTTCGGCACCGTGATCGGGCTCGGCCCGGTGACCGGCTTTGTCGCGGCCGCCGTGATGGCGCTGACCACGATCGTGCCCGACGCCGCTGCTGGCGGGCTTGAGCTTCTTCCTGCTCGGCGTCGGCCCGATCCTGTGGGTGATCTCGACCACGACCTTGCGCCAGTCGGTGACGCCGCCGTCGCTGCTGGGACGCGTCTCCGCCATCAACATCATGAGCTACGGCGCCCGCCCGCTCGGCTCCGCGCTCGGCGCGGTCGTCGGCGGCCTCTACAGCGCGGAAGCCTGCCTCTATCTGGCGGCCGCGATCTTCGCAGCGCAGGCGCTGGTGATCCTGATGTCACCGGCGGTGTCGCTGGCGCGGCAGCCGGACATGGTCGGCGACGGGCCTGTCCTGCGGGCGTGCTGAGGCCGTTCCGTCATTGCGAGAAGCGATAGCGACGACTTGTCCGCCGTAGCTCAACGAGCGAAGGCGGAAGCAATCCATTCTTCGTCTCGGTCATGGATTGCTTCGCTTCGCTCGCAATGACGGCCTTGGCGGCCACTTTGTTCCAAAATCGACTGCCATGGCCTCTTTTGGCTTCCCCATCCCGTTTTATATGATACGTATCATTTCATAGAAAACCGGAACACCCGCCATGGCCGACCAGACCCTCGCGATCGACGCCTCGCCGCCGCCCCGAGGCCTCCTCCACCGTCGCGCAGATCGCGGTGCTCGCGGGCCTTGCCGCCACCGGGACGCTGGCGACCAATATCTTGTTGCCGTCGCTGCCGCAGATGGCGGCTTCGCTGAACGTGACCAGCGCGGCGGTGACGTCGGCCATCACCATCTTCCTGGCGGTATTCGCGGTCGGCCAGCTCGTGGTCGGGCCGATCTCGGACCGGTTTGGCCGCCGCTGGCCGGTGCTGGCAGGCTTTGCGGTGTTCTTTGCCGGCAGCGTCTGGTGCGGCCTTGCCACCGACCTGCCCAATCTCCTGACCGGCCGCGTGATCCAGGCCGCCGGCGCCTGCGCCACCTCGGTGCTGTCGCGCGCCATCGCCCGCGACCTGTTCTCCGGTGCGGCGCTGGCGCGCGCGATGGCGCTGATCATGATCGCGATGGCGGCAGCCCCCGGCTTCTCGCCGCTGCTCGGCGGCGCGCTCGATCATTATTTCGGCTGGCGTTCCGAATTCGCGCTGGTCGCCGCCTTTGCCGTGCTCGGCGCTGCTCGCCTACGGCACGGTGCTCGGCGAAACCCATCATGCGACGCGGACGCCGCTCGATCCGCTTGCGATCGCCAAAAACTATTTTGGCCTGATCGCCGACCGCCGTTTTGTGGTGCCGGCCGCGACCGTCAGCCTGATCATGGGCGGGCTGTTCGCGATGTTTTCGGCCGCACCGCGCATCCTGATCGAAGCGATGCACTTTTCGCCGATCCAGCTCGGCCTGTTCTTCGCCGGCACCGTCATGATCGTGTTCGCCTCCGGCATGCTGGCGACAAAACTGGCGCCGCGCTACGGGCTCGACCGCTCGATCCGCGGCGGCCTGCTCGCCGCCGCCACCGGCAGCATCGCGATGCTGCTGGTCTCGCTGTACAGCCCCGACCTTCCTGCCGTTCCTCGGCGCCATGAGCGTGTTCCTGCTCGGCATGGGCATCGTCAATCCCTTGGGCACCGCGCAGGCGCTGTCCCCGTTCGGCGAGAAAGCCGGCGCGGCCTCGGCGCTGGTCGGCTTCTGGCAGATGATGACCGCCGCGATCGGCGTCTGGCTCGCGGCCACGATCTCGCATCAGGCGCTGTTCGCGCTCGGCGTGGTGCTGACTGTGTTTTCGTTGGTTGCGGTCGGGCTCTACACCCTGCGCGCCAGAGCAAATCAAGTCGCGAGATAGCGCGCGTATTTTCCGGCCACGACTTCATCGGATGCGATATCGGGATCGAGCGTATAGAGGTGCTGCGCCCCGCCGATGCCGCGTAGCGCAAAGCGGCCGGTGGAGACCAGGTAATTTCGCCCGGCGGCATCGAGCCCGGCGCGGAACGCCTGCGAAGTCAGCAGTTCGCGGTCGACCGAACGGCACATCGAGGCGATGCGGCTGACCTCGTTGACGGCGGGCCCGACCACGGTGAAATCGAGCCGGTCCTCGCTGCCGATATTGCCGTAGAAGACTTCGCCGACGTGGAGGCCGACATGGGCCGTGGTCACCACCACCCCGTCGGCCGCGCGGCGCGCATTGACATCAGCCATGTTGTGCCGGAACCGGTGCTCGGCGCGCAGCGCGGCGCGTTTGGCGACGGCGAGATTGTCGTGGGTGAACATCGCCAGCACGCCGTCGCCCATCAGCTTCAGCACCTCGCCGCCGGCGTCATGGATGGCGTCAATGGACGCCTGCGCATAATCATTGAGGAACGGGATGATGGCGCCGGGCTCGATGCTCTCGCTGATCGCGGTCGAGCCGCGCAAATCCGAAAACCACAGCACCGCGTTGATGCGCTCGGTGGTGCCGCGCGCGATCCGCCCGCGCAGCACCTGCTCGGAAGCGTCGCGGCCGAGATAGACCCGGCCGAGCGTCCGCGCCACGTCCATTTGCGCCGCGGATTTGATCGCAAGCCCCAGCACCGGCACCAGGTCGCGCAACGCCGCCAGGCCTTCGGCGCCAAATCCCCCGGCGCGCCGCGTCGTCCAGTAGGAATAGAAACAATCCATCAGGCCCATCGAACCGGCCTCGCCGAATCGATTGACGTAGGAGACGAGATGCTTGTGGCCTTGCGCAGAGACGTCCTTGATCAAATTAAAATCAAGATGGTCGCAATCGCCGAGATCGATCACCAGCTCATCCAGGCCGTTTTCCAGCTGGTGGTAGAAGGTCGTCCGCCGCCAGTTGGCCTCGGCATCACCGGTTTCGGTCGAACCGTATTCGAAACTGTCGCTCTCGTTGCTCTCGGTGTCGGTCCAGCGGAAGCCACGCCCTTCAAACACCGGGTGCAGCGTGTCCATGAAGACGAGCGCGCGCGAAATCTCGATGCCTTCGGCGCGGCAGCCCTCGCAGAAACCGCGGATCAGGTCGTTTCCTGGTAATCCAGTGAGGCCCTGGTGGACCAGCCAGTTCATCAGGCGCAGGCGGGGTTCAAGTTCCATCAGCCCATTATGCCGCGCAATTGTCGCGGACGGAAGCGCCTCTATGATTTCGCTGATACAACGACTTCGCCGTCCTCTTTCACGAAATTTTCGAGCGGGTGATCGAGCAGTTCGAGCACCAATTCCGACGGCCGGCACAGAAGCACGCCCTTCGGCGTCACCACGATCGGCCGGTTGATCAGGATCGGATGCGCGAGCATGAAATCGATCAGTTCGTCCTCGCTCCATTTCGGATCGGCCAGGCCGAGTTCGGCATAGGGCGTGCCCTTTTCGCGCAACAGCGCGCGGGCGGAAATGCCCATCGCCTTGATCAGTTCGAGCAGCCGGGCCCGGCTCGGCGGATTTTTCACGTATTCGATCACCTCGGGCGCCTCGCCGCTTTGCCGGATCATCGCCAGCGTGTTGCGCGAGGTGCCGCAGGACGGGTTGTGATAGATCGTCACGCTCATGAACGGAGCCTCCTCGGGTGTGGCGGCCTGCCCCGCGCAGCAGCCAGCCCATCAACATCATCGCCGCGATCGCGCCGCAGAGTTCGGCTGCGATGAAGCCGGGAAGATCGGTGGGCCGAATGCCGGAGAACGTGTTGGTCAGCGATCGCGCGATGGCAACGGCCGGATTGGCAAACGACGTCGACGACGTGAACCAGTAGGCTGCCGTGATGTAAAGCCCGACCAGCCAGGGGATCGCCGGCCGCTTGAAACGGATGCCGGCCAAAATGGTCGCGACCAGGCCGAACGCGGCGACACCCTCGGCGAGCCATTGCGCGCCGCCGGTTCGGATCTTGAGCGAGGCATCCAGCAATGGCAGCGCGAACATCGCATGCGCCAAAATCGTCCCCGCGATGCCGCCGGCGATCTGCACGGCCACATACGACAGCGCCTCGCCCGGCGTCAGTTCGCGCCGGAGCGCAAACACCAGTGTCACGGCCGGATTGAAATGCGCGCCCGAGATCGGACCAAGGATCGTGATCAGCACCACGAGGATCGCACCGGTCGGGATCGTGTTGCCGAGCAGCGCCAGCGCGACGTCCTTGGTCAGGGTCTCCGCCATGATGCCGGAGCCGACGACGGTTGCGACCAGGATCGCGGTGCCGAGCGCTTCCGCGGTCAGGCGGCGCGGGAGATCGAAGTCGGACATCAGCTGGCCTTTTCCTGGCTGGACGTTGCTCCCTCGCTGCGGCCGATATCGCGCAGCCGTGTTCCCAGCGACAGGCGATCGATGCCCTCCAACGGCAGGCTCGTGAAAGCGGCAATGCGATTTTTGAGATAGCGAAACGCCTCAACGAAGGCAGCTTCTTTCTGGATGTCCGTTCCCTCGACTGCGGCAGGATCCTCAATGCCCCAATGCGCCGTCATCGGCTGGCCCGGCCACACCGGACAGGACTTCGCCCGCCGCGTTGTCGCAAACCGTAAAAACGAAATCCATCGCGGGCGCGCCCGGGCTAGCGAACTCCTGCCAGCTCTTCGAGCGCAGATCGTCGGTGGGATAGTCGAGGCTCCCGAGGACCTTGAGCGCCAATGGATTTACCGTTCCCTTCGGCTGGCTGCCCGCGGAGAAGGCGCGGAAATGCCGATGACCATCCTTGCGCAGGATCGCCTCCGCCAGGATCGAACGGGCGGTGTTTCCGGTACACAGGAAGAGAACATTGTAGATGCGCTCAGACATGGGCCTTCTTCCCCTTCACTTTGGGAGCACAACACGGCGTGAGGTCTTCGATCAGCGGCGCGCAGATTTCCGGACGGCCGTCGCAGCAATCCCTCACCATGAACAACATGACCGCCCGGAACGCGCCGAGATCGGCGCGGTAGACGATCGAGCGGCTGAAGCGTTGCGCCGTCACCAGCCCTGCACGCGACAGGATCGCCAGATGCGACGACATGGTGTTTTGCGGGACCGCCAGCGCCTTGGCGATGTCACCAGCCGCCAGCCCATCCGGCTCGTCCTTCACCAGCAGGCGAAACACGTCGAGCCGGGTTGGCTGGGCCAGTGCGGCCAGCGAAAGAATGGCTTGTTCTGATTCCATATATCGAGATTTATCGATTCATTGAGAATTGTCAACCGATGGAGCGCGACGGCATCAACCGGGAAACCCGCTTGCTCATGACATCTAAATAACCTATAAAACTAGTAATGTAGTTTCTTTAGGTGAGCCGTTGACCAGCATGAATCGCAAGCTCGCCGCAAACTGTTTGGCTGAACTCGGTAATCTGACGCGCCTCGATATTTACCGGCTGCTGGTTCGGGCCGGGCCGAACGGCCTGAATGTCGGCGACATCCAGTCGCGGCTCGATGTGCCGGCTTCGACACTGGCCTTTCATCTGCGCGGATTGACCAATGTCGGCCTGCTCTCGCAGGAGAAAATCGGCCGCGAGGTGATTTGCCGCGTGAAGCACCGTCAACTCACCACCGTGATCGAATTTCTGCTCGAAGAATGTTGCAAGGGATTTGATGAGCAGCCGGCCGCGACGACGCGCCGGGCGAGCTAAATCCGACAAGTAGCCTTCGAAGCCGAGGCGACATGAACAGGAGCGGACAGACGCTGGGTTGGATCGTGCTCGTTGCTGGAGCGATCGGCGTCTTCATGACCACGCCCGGCCAGACCGTCGGCGTTTCCGCTTTCGTCGATCACATTGCGGTTGACCTCAACATTCCGCGCGAACAGGTGGTGATGCTTTACAGCGTTGGCACCCTGCTCGGCATTCTTCCAGCGCCATTGATCGGACGCCTGGTGGATCGCTATGGGCCACGCCGCGCGATTGCATTCATCGCACCGGCATTGGGATTCGCGTGCGCGGCGGTCGCATGGGCTCACGGACCCTGGAGCCTCGCAATCGGATTCACGCTGCTGCGCGGCAGCGCCATCGGCGGCTTGTATCTGGTAAGCCTCAACCTGGTGAATCTCTGGTTCGACCGGCTGCGCGGGCGGGCAACCGCGATTGCCATGCTCGGGCTGGCGCTCGGCGGCCTTGTCATTCCCGGCACTGCCGAACAGATCACCGCCGCGTATGGCTGGCGGGTCGCCTATCTGACACTCGGTGCGGCGGTGGTCGCGATCATGCTGCCGGTCGGCCTGACGTGTTTCCGCAACCGGCCCCAAGCCTACGGTCTGACGCCGGACTTCGGCAAAGCGCGCCCGGCCAGCGCGGCACTGGATCGCGAAGACCTGACGCTCGGCGAGGCAGCCCGGACGCAGATGTTCTGGTATTTGCTCTCGATCTCCGTTCTGGCCAATGCGGTGGGAACAGCGCTTCTGCTCGATCACGTCCGCGCATTGCAGGTGGCGGGCATGGGGCGCGCCGCCGCCATCGGCCTTCTTGGCGTTGTAACCGTCGCACAGGCCGTCTGCGTGCTCGGCGGGGGCTTATTGGTCGACAAATACGGCACCCGCCGCGTTGGTTTACTCGGCTTGGTACTGTTGGCGCTATCGGTGGTGAGCGTCATGGCCGCGCCGGCGTTCGTTGCAGGCTCGATCTACGCCGCCGCCCTTGGCGCCGGTCTAGGCATCTTACACGTCGTGCAGGGCGCCGGACTGGCCGAGCATTTCGGTACGCGTCATTTGGGCACCCTGCGAGGCACAATTTCGGTGTTTGGCATCAGTGGCGCGGCTGCCGGACCGCTCCTGTTTGCGCTGTGGTCTCCCGAAGCCGGTTACGTGATCTTTGTGGCCTACGTCGCAATTGCGTTGGCGCTTGGTCGGACGGCCATTCCGCGCCCGTTCGGTTCGCACGCAGACGGTGCAGCCGTGAGCTAGCAACATACGTTGTTCTCCTGGATCTAAATATTTCCCCGCATGGGACATGGCATGGGTGAAGCAACCACGAACCTGGCGGGAATCGAAATCCCCTCCAGCGAACCCGGTGTTTCTGACCGTTGTGGGAATTCACATCCTGCTCGGACTTACCTGTGCGATCACGGGCGTCGTTGCGATGCTGAGTCACAAGCGTCCCGGCCGCCATCCCCGATACGGGTCGATCTACTTTTGGTGCTTGACCGGGGTCTTCGTCACCGCGGCCAGCCTTGCTGCGGTGCGCTGGGCTCAGGATTATCACCTGTTTATCCTCGGAGCGTTGTCACTTGCAGCCGCCTATCTGGGGCGGCGGGCCAGACGGCGTCGCTGGCACCATTGGGTCAGACTACACGTCACCGGAATGGGGACATCCTACGTTTTGTTGCTGATCGCATTTTACGTCGACAACGGAAGGAGCCTGCCGTTCTGGAAAGACCTTCCTCCCGTCGCATATTGGCTGGTCCCGGCAGCTATCGGGGTCACCCTTATCGTCCGGGCTCTCTTGTGGCATCCGCTGGCAGACCCGTTGGATCGGCCTTGATCGGCCACCGCCCTGGCGATGGCCCTTGCTGACAGCAAACTGGCGGCCGTTTGGCCCGACGGGCAAATCACTTCCGATTTACGGAAAGTCGCGTCAAGCCCCAAAATCAAAAATATTTCGCTTTATCAGAATAAAAAATTGGATTATACGAATTGCCATCCCGTCCCGCTCAGAGGGGCGTATCATGATCGCCACGAACGTGAGACGGGTCGCGGTGGACGCTGGCAGTGCCGAAAACGAACGGCATGAGAGCGTACGGTGAAGTCGTGTGGTCCTGACGCCCCGGTGCTGGCGTCAAGCTTAGCGATATCGCATGGGGTCCAATGGGACGAATGCGCGCAAGCGACGGTGGCAAAAGAGCCGGTCACCGGGGAGAGCTCGAAGTAAGCCGTAAAGCCATTGCGCAGGGAATGTCGGATGTTCTCCGCTGCCCTGTATGCTCGTGCGCGCACTTCTTGTGCACACTTGCGCATGAGACCTCGGGTGCAGCGCGCATCCGGCATTCCCTGCGCCCTCTGAATTGGGGGGTCGCGAAACGAAATTGAAAACCTCGGGCGAATTGTGCCGCGAGAAGGCAAAACTGTATCAACCGTCATTGCGAGGAGCGCTTGCGACGAAGCAATCCATGCCGCCGCAAGCCGAGAGTTGGATTGCTTCGCGTCGCTCGCAATGACGTGGAAAGGCCACGACGTACTGGGTCCCCCGCTTTTCCGCCTTCGCTCGTTGAGCTTCGGCGGACAGGTCGCGGAGGACGACAGCGGAGTGTGGCGCCTCGATCGCGTGTTACCAGGACAAAGGAAGGAGCCTGCCTTGTTGGAAAGCTATTCCTCGCATTCCATACTGGCCATCGCCAGAACGACAGACTATTTCCATCATTCTAGAAATACGGTTGACATCCCACAATTCCGGTGTCACATTGCCGTCATGAAACTCGATGACGCCGCCGCACATCTCGAAGCCCTGGGCAATCCGACCCGGCTCAAGATCTATCGCGCTTTGGTGCGTGCCGGCGATGCCGGAATGCCGGTCGGCCGCCTGCAGGACAAGCTGAAGATCGCGCCGTCCACCCTCTCCCATCACATCAAGACGCTGATGGTGGTCGGGCTGATCAATCAGGTGCGGGACGCGACCACGCTGGTTTGCCATGCCAATTACGACGTGATGCGCGGACTGGTGGCGTTCCTGGTGGCGGAATGCTGCACCGGGACTGCGGAAAGCAACGATGCCAAGACCGCGGCATGACTTTGTGCCGCCGTTAATTTCGATATTTCTAGTTTAATGGGAGAATAGCATGAGCGAGACAAAATCCGTTGCGATCATCGGCGCCGGCCCGGTCGGCCTTGCTGCCGCTGCCCATGTGCTGGAGCGCGGCCTCCGCCCGATCGTGCTGGAAGCCGGCGACAGCGTCGGGCATTCGGTCCGGCAATGGAGCCACGTGCAACTGTTCTCGCCGTGGGAATACAACATCGACCGCGCGGCCGAGCGCCTGCTGGCCTCGACCGGGTGGAATTCGCCTGATCCCCAGCAGTATCCGACCGGCGCCGAATTGCTGGAACGCTACCTCGAGCCGCTTGCGACCAAGACCGGCCTCGCCGATCACATCCATACTTCGAGCCGTGTCACCGACATCAGCCGCGCCGGCTTCGACAAGCTCAAGACCAAGGGCCGCGAGGCCGCGCCGTTCGAAATCCGATATCAGAACGGCCAGGGCCCGAAGGTCGTGAAGGCCGACGCTGTCATCGACGCCTCCGGCACCTGGCACTCGCCCAATCCGGCCGGCGCCAACGGCCTCCCCGCCATCGGCGAAGCGCAGGCGGCCGGCAAGATCGCCTACGGCATGCCCGACGTTCTCGGAAAGGATCGCGCGCGCTACGCCGGCAAGATCGTCGCCGTGCTCGGCGCCGGACATTCGGCGATCGGCACCCTCACCGATCTCGCACGGCTCGCAACCGAAGAGCCCGATACACAGCCAATCTGGCTGTTGCGGGGAAGCGATCCTGCCAAGGCATTCGGCGGCGGCGCCAATGACAAGCTCGTCGCCCGTGGCGAACTCGGTGCCGCCTTTGCAGCGCTGGTCACGACGGGGCGGATCAGGGTCGAGAGCGAGTTTCGCGTTGCCAATATCACGGCGGACACCGATCGCCTCGTCGTCGCGACCGGCTCAGGTAGTTGCTGCCGCCAGCTCGCCGTCGATGAACTGATTGTGGCGACCGGCTTCCGGCCCGGACCTGAATTTCGTGCGCGAGCTTCGCATCCAGCTCGATCCCGCGATCGAATGCCCGGTGGCGCTGGCGCCGCTGATCGATCCGAACGAGCACAGCTGCGGCACCGTGCGGCCGCATGGCGCGCGCGAACTGGCGCAGGACGAGCCCGGCTTCTACTTCGCCGGCATGAAGTCCTACGGCCGTGCGCCGACCTTCCTGATGCTGACCGGCTATGAACAGGTCCGCTCGATCGCCGCCGAGATCGCCGGCGACCACAAGGCCGCGCGGCGCGTCGAACTGGTGCTGCCGGAAACCGGCGTATGCAGCCGCTCGGCCGCGCCCAGCGCAAGCCAGTGCTGCGGTGGACCGGCGCCCTCGGCTGTTGACGCCTGTTGCGTAGCGGATGCAAATGCCAAGCAACAAGGCAAAGCCGGATGCGGGTGCGCGTCTTGAACGAACCGGGGTAAGGCGCATTTCCTTAAGTGGCCGATCCATCATCGCCGCGATGTGCGTGGGGCAGCTGGGCAGCCTGCTCCCCCACGTCGTCGTGCCGTCGGTGCTCGCCGCGTTCCTGATTCCGGAATGGCATTTGAGCGGCGCGCAGGCCGGCCTGCTCGCGGGCTCCGGTGCCGCCGGCTACATGCTGACCGTGCCGGTGCTGGCGACGCTGACCGATCGCATCGACGCGCGAAAAATCCTGATTGCGGGTTCGGCGGTCAGCGCGCTCGGCACTTTGCTGTTCGGCACTTTTTGCCACCGGCCTGTGGTCCGGGGCATTCTTCAATGCCATCGCCGGCATGGGTTTTGCCGGTGCCTACATGCCCGGCCTCAAGGCCCTGACCGACCGGCTTACGCCCGGCGACTCATCGCGCGCGGTCACGCTGTACACGTCGAGCTTTTCATTCGGCGTCGGGCTGTCGTTCCTGGTGGCGCAGCTCGTCGCGGAGGCGTGGGGCTGGCGCGCCGCGTTCCTGGTGACCGCGCTGGGCCCACTGGTGATGCTGGCGGTCTGTTTCCTGCTGCGGCCGGTCACGCCAAAACCCGCCCAAGGCCGCTTGCTGGATTTCGCGCCGGTGTTCCGCAACACCAACGCGATGGGTTTTGTGCTCGGCTATGGCGCACATTGTTTTGAGCTCTACGGCATCAGGACCTGGCTGGTCGCGTTCTGGACCTTTGTGGCGATGAAGCATTCGGACGCCTCGCTGCTGACGCCCGTCGTCGTCAGCGTGGTGTTCTCGGTGCTGGCGATGCCGGCCAGCATTCTCGGCAACGAATGCGCGCTCCGGTTCGGCCGCCATCGCGCCATCACGGCTGTCATGTTCTCCTCCGCTTTCGTGGCACTCTTGATCGGCGCATTCGCGGACAAATCGCCATGGCTGTTGCTGCCGTTGATCCTGGTGTACGCGATCACGGTACCGGCCGACTCGGGCGCGCTGACATCGGGCATGACGATGGCGGCCGATCCCAGTTATCGCGGGGCGACCATGGCGGTCCATTCGACCGTCGGCTTCAGCCTCTCGGCCCTGGGCGCCTGGGCGCTAGGCGTCGCGCTGGATGCCGCCGGAGGACCGTCGAACGCGAGCGCCTGGACGGCGGCGTTTTCGGTGCTGGCGGCGGGTATCCTGCTTGGCCCCATCGCGCTCTATTGGTCGAGACGGGTGACGGTTCAGCCATGACCACGCGTCCCCTCCCCATCATCATCGCGCTCGGCACCACGCAGACGCTGGCCTGGGCGTCGAGCATGTATCTGCCGGCGATCCTGGCCGATCCGATCGCGCGCGATCTCGGCGTGTCCTCGAACTGGGTGTTTGCCGCCTTCTCGGCCTCGCTTGTCATCTCGGCTTTGCTCGGCCCGCGCATCGGCCGGCAGATCGATCTGGTCGGCGGCCGGCCGGTGCTGTCGATGTCCAATCTGATATTCGCCGCGGGACTTGCGCTGCTCGGCTTCAGCACGTCCCTTCCGGTGATGACCGCAGCCTGGCTCGTGCTCGGCATCGGCATGGGCGGCGGCCTCTACGATGCGGCGTTCGCAGCGCTCGGGCGCATCTATGGCACCGAGGCGCGGCGCTCGATCACCGGCATCACGCTGATTGCGGGCTTTGCCTCGACCGTCGGATGGCCGCTGTCGGCCTGGGGACTGGAAACCATCGGCTGGCGCAACACCTGCTTTGCCTGGGCGGCGGCGCATATCCTGATCGGGCTGCCGATCAATTTGCTGATGTTGCCGGCCGTCAAAGGCGCGAAGGCGGCGGTCGCTTCCGCCGTCAAGCCGCACATCCCGCTCGACCGCACCATGATCCTGCTGGCGTTCGTGTTCGCCGCCGCCTGGACCGTCACCGGCGCGATGGCCGCGCATTTGCCGCGCATCATGGAAGCGGCGGGCGCGACCTCGGCGCAGGCGGTGTTCGCTGGCGCGCTGATCGGTCCGGCCCAAGTGGCGGCGCGGATCTTCGAGGCAAGCTTCCTCAGCCGCTTTCATCCGCTGGTTTCGACAAAACTCGCCTGCCTCACCCATCCGATTGGCGCTGTGATCCTCGGCCTCGCCGGTGGCGGTGCGGCCAGCGTGTTCGCGATCTTCCACGGCACGGGCAACGGCATTTTGACGATTGCCCGCGGCACGCTGCCGCTCGCGATTTTCGGCCCATTGAACTACGGCTATCGCCTCGGCATCATCGGCGCGCCGGCCCGGATGGCGCAGGCTGCGGCGCCCCTGCTGTTCAGTCTCCTGATCGACACCATGGGCAGCCGCGTGCTGATTGTCTCCTCCGCACTCAGCCTCGCTGCATTGCTGGCGCTGTTCCTGGTGCGAGATCATCCGCCCCCACCCGAGACGTGATTGCGAGCGTGCGCTTTTAGACTTCCATTCAGAACGGCTTTCGCGCAAAAACACGCCATGGAAAACCAAACCGGCCCGACAGGCAGCAAGAGCCTCGTGCAATGGGCGATCACGCCGCCGCAATCCTATGTGGTCTATCTGGTCGCCCTGTTCCTGGTGGCCGGAGGGTCATTTTACGTCGGCACGCTGAAGCCGAAAAAGGCGGTTAGCGTCGATCCGCCACCGATCTCCACGCCTTCCGCGCCGCGTAACTGATGTTTATTCGTCATGGCCGGGCAGAAGCGCGAAGCGCGTCTTCGCGCTAGATGTCGCGGCCATCCACGTCTTTCTTCGACGAACGAAGGTACGTGGATGCCCGGGACATAGGCGAGCGGAAGCGACACCGTCCTTCAGACGGCTATGCCCGGGCATGACGGGAGAGAGCAAGGATTTCCAAATGACCGACGGAACACCCTCGATCCGGCGCATCAATCCGCCCGAACTCGGCGACCCGCCCGGCTATTCGCAGATCGTCGATGTCAGCACCAACCGGCTCGTCTTCATCGCCGGCCAGACCGCGCTCGATCGCGACGGCAATGTCGTCGGCAAGAATGATTTCGCAGCGCAGGCGGAACAGGTGTTCGAAAACCTCGGCATCGCGCTACGGGCGAGCGGATGCACGGCCGCCAATTTGGTCAAGCTGACGGTGTTTCTGACCGACATGGACAATCTCGGGAAGCTACCGCGAGGCCCGCAACCGCTTCTTTGCCTCCGTCACGCCGCCGGCCGCACCCGCGGTGACGCTGGTCGAGGTGTCGAAACTCTACGGCCCTGACTTCCTGATCGAGATCGAGGCGATCGCTGCCACTTAATCCCTGAAGCGGGCCATGATGATCTCGTCGTGGAACACGCCATCGATCAAAATTGCGCGCCGTTTGATCCCTTCTTCCACAAAACCTTCCTTGCGGTACAGCGCTGCCGCGCGCGTGTTGGTCGCGAAGACGCCAAGCTCGATGCGCAGATATCCAAACGCATCCGCCGCCGCGAGCGCTTCCCGCAAGAGACGCGCACCCAATCCCTGGCCGCGCCATCCCGGCAGCACCCCCATAAAGAGATCGCCGACATGGGCCATCACCTCACGCGCCGCCGGCGGGATGTTGCACCAGCCAACCACCTCGGAATCGCCGACGGCGACGAGCTGCGGGTAACCTTTCTCGATATTGCGCTGGACGAAGGCCGTCGCGCGATCGATCGGCGGCGCTTCCAGAAGTGCCAGATATTTGTGTTCGCGCGCCACCGCATCGATGGCGGCGTGGAAGCTCGCGATATCTTCCTCGCGAATCTGACGGACCTCGATCGTCATCGCCCGGCTCCGGACCAGCTCACAACAGCAATACCGGATGCTACCCGGCCGCACGGCCGGAGGTAACCCCTTTCCGACCGTTCAAGGCTGCGCAGGCTTGACCCGCGACGTCGCGATCCAGATGCCGGCGAACACCGCGACCAGCCCAAACACGAGATTGGGTGTGATCGGCTCGCCGACCAGCTGGGCCGCGAGCAACGCCGCCGCGATCGGATTGACGGTCATGGTGTTGGCGACACGTGTCGGCGACGCCCGCTCCAGCGCCAGCACCCACAGGATGAACGCCAGCGCGCCGCCGGCGACGCCGAGATAAAGTCCGGCGATCCATTGCGGCGTGGTGAACTGGCTCAGTGTCGCGACACTCCCGGTGAACGCTCCGACCAGGATCAGGGCGGCGGCGCCGGTGCCCATGCCGACGGTGAGGAAGCCGAGCGCGCTCGAACGCCTGATGAATGGCCGGGACCAGACATTGTAGAAGGCCATGCACAAGACCGCCGCCGTCATGATCAATTCGCCGCGCCAGGCGCCCGGCGGCGCCGCCGAGAGCCCCGTCGCCAACGCCGCGGCGACGCCGAGCACCGCGATGCCGACGCCGACCGACTTGCGCATTGTCAGCGGCTCGATGCCGAGCAAAGCGCCGACGACCATCGTATGCAGTGGCAGCGTCGCCAGCGCGAGGCTGGCGCGCGCCGCTGTCGTGTACGACATCGCGATGTTGTAGAGCACGAAGAACACGCCGAAGAAGCAGAAGCCCAATGCCGCCACTGCCGGCCAGTCCCGGCGCTGCGGCCAACGCGCTTTCAGAAGCAGCGCCGCCGGCAGCACGCAGCAAAAGCCGATCGCCCAGCGCAGGATCGCCAGCGTGATCGGATCGGTATTGCCGGCGAGATAGCGCGTGATCGCCGCCGCGGTGCCGCCGAGGCAACTCGAGACCAATGCGATCGCGACTCCAACCCACTCGCCCACATCTACCTCCCGCATCGGCCGCGCCGTCGATTGCAGCGCTTGACCAGACATATGAGCGTGGTGGATCGCATGCGCGAGTCAAAACGCCCTCGTCGCGAATCTTTTTATGGTGTGGCGGCAAGTGTCAGCAGCGTCGCCGCTGACCTTCCGATGTCAGGCATGTCAGGATTGTTGCGCCCGGCCGTTGTGTATAAGAATCCTCAATCCGATCCCACGAGGTGAAAAATGGCCGGCGAGTTGTCTATCCGCGCCGTCGAGCAAGCCGATCTTCCCGCGCTGCTGGAATTGTATCGCGACTTGAATCCTGATGATCCCGCGCTCGCTTTGCCGGACGCGACATCCATCTGGCAGCAGATCTCGAACCATTCAGGCATCGCTATTTTCGCAGGTGTGCTGGAGCGCGTGCTCGTCACGTCCTGCACGCTCGTCGTCGTACCCAACTTGACCCGCGGCGGCCTGCCCTATGGCCTGATCGAGAACGTGGTCACCAGCGCAAGATTTCGAAGACAGGGACACGGCGCCGCCGTTCTCAAACACGCGTTTGCGGAGGCCTGGAAACAGCGTTGCTACAAGATCATGCTTTTGACCGGATCGAAAAACCCGGCGACGCTTAAGTTCTACACCGACGTCGGATTTGAACAGAACAAGACCGGCTTTCAGATCCGGCGATTGCCGGTACGCGAGGACTAATCCGCGTCAGGAAGATTCCTCCGGCGGCTTGATGTGGCGGAACGAAAACAGTAGCGCGAGGTCGTAAGCGATTTTCAGTGCGCCACAGATGACGAGCGGCAGCCCTGAGAATGTCGTCATCAGCAGCGCGCCAGAAATCGCCGGGCTGATGGCGGACGCGAGGCTGCGCGGCACCGCGGTGACGCTGGCAGCCGCGGGCCGCTCGGCCGGCGTCACCACCGCCATCACATACGAAGTGCGGGTGGGCACGTCCATCTGCGACAGCGCCGAGCGCAGCAGCAACAGCCCGAGCGTCAGATACAGATTGGGCGAGAACGCCGCCAGGATCAGGAACACGCTGGAGGGGATATGCGTGAACACCATGGTGTTGACGAGTCCGATGCGCTTGGCGATCCAGGCCGCGACCGGAAACGAGAAGGCGCCGAGCGTGCTCGACCAGAAGAAGAACAAGGCCGCCGCCGACAGCGACAGATCAAAGCGCTCGAACAGCCAGAGCACCAGTAGCGACTGGGCGACGAAGCCGCCTGCGAAAGCATCGATGCTGAACAGTGCCGCGAGCTTGTAGACGGTGCCGCGCGAGGGCCCGAGCGGCGCCTGCGGCGCCCGCTCCTCGCCTTTGGTATGCGGCACGCGGCGATACAGCACCGCGCAGAGAATGCCGAGCGCGGCATAGGCGTAAAACATCAGACGGAACGCGCCGAGGCGCGAGCTTCCGGTGGCAACGAGGAAATCGGGCAAGGATGCCGCCAGCGAGCCCGCCGCGGTGCAGAGCGCCCCGATCAGGCTGTAACGCGCAAAGATCTGCGTGCGCCGCGCATCCGTGGTGCTGTGCGCCAGCACTGCGTGCTCGAGCGGCACCAGCACGCCGAGATCGCCGCCGGACGGATTGATGGTCCCGATAAAGGCGACCAGCAAGATAAGGATAAGATGCTCGACCGCCGGGAACGCGATGCCGGTGGCCGCCATCAAGGCCGCGCCGAACATCAACAGCGGGCGCAGATCGTGGCGCGGCGCGATCAGGCCCACGATCAGGGTCAGCAGCGCCGTTCCCAATAGCGACGCGGTCGCGACCATGCCGACGGCGACAGCATCATAGCCCAGCAGTGTCATGTAGGCCGGCAGGATGATGATCGCAAAACCGTCGCCGAAGCCGCGCAAGCCGCGGGCGACATAGAGCAACGCGATCAGCGAGGTCGCCGATGAAGCTTTCGATTCCGGAGGGATATTTGTCATCTATCCATGCTTTCATGCGCAACTCGACACGTCGAGCGGTGCGCAGAGCTTGGACGGGGACCGTCTGATGGGGAGTCTGCATTGTCCCCCATGCGAGAAGCTAGGTCGGAAATTGCATATCGGCAAGGTTGACAGCCGAACCGGCAATCGGTATTTCGGGGTCATGGGGACCATGCGATCTCCCCACGAGGCGTCAAGCCCAAGTATCGCGTCCCGTTTTCTCACGAGGGCGCACCATGGCTACCTTCACCACGATATCTTTCGACAAACTTGCACGTTTGATCGGCACGGCGAATATGCCTGCCCTGATCGACGTCCGTACCGAGGCCGACTTCGCCGCAGATCCGCGGCTCATTCCGGGTGCTATCAGGCGCAGTCACGAGGACGCCGGTGACTGGAGCGGAAAATTTTCCGGCGATTCGGCAGTCATCGTCTGCCTGCGCGGTGCCAAGCTGGCGCAAGGCACGGCAGCGTGGCTGAGGAACGCCAACGTCGAAGCCGAGACGCTCGACGGCGGCTTCGAAGGCTGGAAGGAAGCGAAACTTCCCCTGATCGATGCATCCAAACTGCCGCCCCGCGACGCGCAGGGGCGCACTGTCTGGGTGACCCGGGCGCGGCCAAAGATCGACCGTATCGCCTGCCCCTGGCTGATCCGCCGCTTCATCGATCCCGGCGCTGTGTTCCTCTACGTCGCGCCGTCGGAAGTGCTCGCGGTCGGCGAACGCTTTAATGCCACCCCGTTCGACGTCGAGAACGTGTTCTGGAGCCACCGTGGCGAGCTCTGCACCTTCGATGTGATGATCGAGGAGTTCGGCCTCGCCACCCCGCCGCTAGAACGGCTGGCGACAATGGTCCGCGCCGCCGATACCGGCCGGCTCGATCTCTCGCCGGAAGCGGCTGGTTTGCTCGCAGCCTCGCTCGGCCTGTCGCGGATGTTCGACGACGATCTGAAACAGCTCGAGGCCGGCATTTTGCTTTACGACGCCTTCTATCGCTGGTGCCGCGACGCCACCGGCGAAACCCACAATTGGCCGACCAACAAGGCAAAACCGTAAATGGACGCCACCCTCGACAAGACCACCGAAGCCGGTGCCGCCGGAGAATCCGGCCATGGCATCAGCTTCGGTGAAGCGTTCCGGGTCTGGCTGCGGGTCGCACTGCTGAGTTTCGGCGGACCCGCCGGGCAGATCGCGGTGATGCATCGTATCCTGGTCGAGGAAAAGAACTGGATTTCCGAGAGCCGGTTTTTGCATGCGCTGAACTATTGCATGCTGTTGCCGGGACCGGAGGCACAGCAGCTGGCGACCTATATCGGCTGGCTGCTGCACCGGACCGCCGGCGGCATCATGGCCGGCGGACTGTTCATCCTGCCCGGCGTCGTCGCCATCATGGGCTTGAGCTATGTCTATGCGGCCTATGGCAATGTCGGCTTCATCGAGGCGCTGTTCTTCGGGCTGAAAGCCGCGGTGCTGGCCATCGTGGTGCAGGCCGTGGTCAGGGTCGGCAAGCGCGCGTTGCGCAACCGGATCATGATCGCGCTGGCGGGCATTGCCTTCGTCGCGATCTTCTTTTTCAACGTCCCCTTCCCGATCATCATCATCGCCGCCGGAATCATCGGCTATCTCGGCGCGCGAAGCGGACGCCCCGAGTTTGCCGCCGTCGAACATGGCGGCGGCGGCAAGAAGACCGCCGTTGTCGACAGCCTGCTCGGCGAGAAACTGCCCGAGCATGTCCGCCCCAGCGTCGCCAAGGCGTTGAAAGTCTCGTCCATCTGGCTGCTGCTGTGGCTGGTGCCGGTGGCCGCCCTTCTGATTGGCCTCGGCCAGGACAACGTGTTCAGCCAGATCGCGTTGTTCTTTTCAAAGATGGCGATGGTGACGTTCGGCGGCGCCTATGCGGTGCTGGCCTATGTCGCGCAGCAGGCGGTCGAACATTATCACTGGGTGCAGCCGCGCGAGATGCTGGACGGCCTCGGCATGGCCGAGACCACGCCGGGCCCGCTGATCATGGTGCTGCAGTTCGTCGGCTTCATGGCCGCCTACCGCGATCCCGGCACGCTGTCGCCGATGTTGGCGGCAACGCTCGGCGGCCTGCTGGCGACCTGGGTCACGTTCACGCCCTGCTTCCTCTGGATTTTCCTCGGCGCGCCCTTCATCGAGACCCTGCGCGGCAACAAGGGCCTTGCCGGCGCATTGACCGCGATCACCGCAGCCGTGGTCGGCGTAATCCTCAATTTGTCGATCTGGTTTGCGCTGCATACGCTGTTCAGGGAAACGACGCCGGTTCGATCGTTCGGACTGTCGTTCGACATGCCCGTGCTGTCGAGTATCGATATCGCCGCTTTCGTGCTGTCCGCGGCGGCAGCAACCGCGATCTTCCGCCTCAACATCGGCATGCTCTGGGTGCTGGCGGGCTCCTGCGCCGCCGGCGTGGCGTTGCGGCTGACGGGGATGATCTAGGCATCGTCGCTCGTGCGGTCACCGGGCAAGGCGGCCGATCGTGGACTGCAGTTCCACGAGATCGATGAAGTCGTCCGCCTGTCGGCGCAGTTCGTCCGCGATCATCGGCGGCTGCCGCGAAATCGTCGAAACCACCGTGACGCGGACGCCGCGGCGCTGCACCGCCTCGACCAGCGAGCGGAAATCGCCGTCGCCGGAGAACAACACGATCTGGTCAACACGATCAGCAAATTCCATCGCGTCGACCGTGAGTTCGATATCCATGCTGCCCTTGGCCTTGCGGCGGCCGTCGGCGTCGATGAACTCCTTGACTGCCTTCGTAACAACGGTGAATCCGTTGTAATCGAGCCAATCGATCAGGGGACGAACCGAGGAGTGCTCCTGATCCTCGATGGTCGAGATGTAGTAGAACGCTCGCAGCAGGGTACCGCGGCTCTCGAATTCCCTGAGAAGGCGTCTGTAATCGATGTCGAAGCCCAGCGTCCTCGCGGTCGCCTGGAGATTGGGGCCGTCGATGAAGAGCGCGATCCGGCCAGATTCCGATCGGGGCATATGATCATCTTTGCAAAAGAAAATGGTGAGAAAATTCGCTCAAGCCTGCGCGTCGCCGGTTTCCGGGCCGCAGGATTGATTCGGGTTTTCCGCCTGGGCGACCAACGCATCGAATCCCGCCATGGCGTCATCGATCTCGTGGCACCCGCAACTGTCGAGGGACAGCCGGGCGCCGTGATCGAACAACTCGATCCAGATCAGCGGTACGCCGCCTGGCCAGCTCGGCAGACCGCTGAACATGCGAATTTCGTAGGCCCCCGATCCTCGCGATCGAAATGGTTTTCGACGCGACGCCACCCTCCGGAATAATTGAAAGGGCAATGAACGCCTGCGTTGTTCGGAATCTGCCAGACGTTCGGCTTAATTTCGTGCACATCAAGAAGTCCTGGGAAAAGGGTGTATCGGACGAGGACTTCGGTGCAGCGCCGTGGCAACCGCACGCCCGTTCTGAAACGCTGGAAATACCGCAGCGCCAATCAAGCAGCCGAAAGCCGGCTGGCAGGAAGCGGCAATCCAGATTTAGCAGACACTCCGCGCCTGACTTGCTATCGTGCGCCAATAACTTGATCTTCTACGCCAGGGCGGTTCCGTCGCGACGAACAGAACGCAAACGGACCCAGCCACGGAGGATATTGCGTCGTGCCTGCTTCCAGACCGAGGCGTATCGATTCGATACCGAGCGCTTCGGGTGGTCTTGCCCGCCTGGTGTGCGAACGGCTGCGCGAAGAGGCTATCCCGCTGGCGCCGCTGCTGTCGAAGGCGGGATTGAGCGCCGAGCAAATCGACAATAGCAGCGTCCGAGTCGAGGCACGGAGCCAGGTCAGAATTCTCGATCTGGCCGCTGACGCGCTGCAAGACGACTTCCTGGGATTCCATCTGGCTGGCGAATACGACCTGCGCGAAATTGGCCTGCTTTATTACGTGCTGGCATCTTCCGATGTCATGAACGATGCGTTGCAAAAGGCTGCGCGCTACGGCCGGATCACCAACGAGGGAGTTACACTCAAACTTCGCGCCAGCAAGGAAGTCGCGATCACGTTTGAGCATACCGGCGTCGAGCGGCGATCGGACTACCATCATATGGAGTTCTGGCTGGTCTCCCTCGTTCGCCTGTGCCGCCAGCTGACCAATCGCCGGTTGATACCAAGCCGGATCAGGGTGGTTCATCACCGCAAGAAGACCCCTGCCGAGTTTCGGTCGCTGTTCGGATGCGACATCGAGTTCGGGGCCGCGGTGGACGAACTGGTCTTCGCCGGACCCGTCGCCGCCATGCCCATCGTCAGCGCCGACACTTATCTCAACCGGTTGCTGATGAAGTACTGCGAAGAGGCCCTTGCCCACCGGGCGCCGCCGCGCACCAGCCTGCGCGCCAGCGTGGAAAATGCGATGGCGCCGTTGCTTCCGCACGGCAAGGCCAATGCTGTCGAAGTCGCGCGCCGGATCGGCATGAGCCACCGCACGCTGGCGCGCAAGCTTTCTTCGGAAGCTCTCACCTTCTCGGAAATCGCCGAGCAGCTGAAAAGCGACCTTGCAAGACATTATCTGGGGAGCAGCGACCTGCCGATTTCCCAGATTGCCTGGCTGCTCGGCTACAGCGAGGTCAGCGCGTTTACCCACGCCTTCAAGCGCTGGACCGGAATGACGCCACGACAGTCACGGGCTCGGGGGCACCGTGCAGCTGCTGGCAGCACCGCAACAATCCGACATCGTCGGCGGAGTCCATCCGGTCGATAAAGGCGGTTCAAGAATCCTGCCCGGATCGCTCCACCCTACACCCGCTCCGCCGGCGCGAGCTTGCAGACTTCGCCGCTCGCCTCGATCTGCAGCGTGGCGTGGTGGATGTTGAAGCGGTGCGAAAGCTCTTCGCAGACATGATGCAGGAACGCGTCGTCGGTGCCCCCGGGCCGCACCAGATGCACCGTCAGTGCGGTCTCGTTGGTGCTCATGGCCCAGATGTGCAAATCGTGCACTTCCAAAACACCTTCGAGCGCGGCGAGATAGTCCCGTACCTTGGCAAGTTCGATGCCGCGCGGCACACCGTCGAGCGCCAGATTGACGCTGTCGCGCGCCAGGCCCCAGCCACTGGCCAGCACCACGGCCGCGATGACGAGGCTGATCGCGGGATCGACCCACAGCCATCCCGAGAGCATGATCACCAACGCAGCAACCACCACCCCGAACGAAACACCGGCATCGGCCGCCATGTGCAGATAGGCGCCGCGGATGTTGAGGTCGCCATGGCGGCCGCGCATGAACAGCAACGCGGTGCCGCCGTTGATGAGAATGCCAAGGGCGGCGACCACCACAACGGTCCAGCCGGATACGGCGGCCGGTTGCTGCAGCCGGTTGATCGCCTCGACGATGATGCCGCCGACCGCGACCAGCAAAAGCCCGGCATTGAACAGCGCCGCAAGGATCGAGGCCCGCCGGTAGCCATAGGTGTGCTGCGACGTCGGCTGCTTCTGCGAAAGCCACGCCGCGCCCCAGGCCAGCAGCAGCGCGATCACGTCGGAGAGGTTGTGAACCGCATCCGAAATCAGCGCCAGCGAGTTGGCGGCATAGCCGAACACCAGTTCGGCGACGACGAAGCCGGCGTTGAGCGAGGCGCCGATGGCAAACGCCCAGCCGAAACTTTCGGGCGTATGGCTGTGCCCGGCATGGTCATGCGAATGGGAATGGTCGTGATGATGGTGGTCGTGCGACATGCCGCTGATATAGCGCACGAGCATTGGAATACTATTACAGCGAAACCGCGATCAGTTCCTCCACAAATTTCGCGCCGCCGACCGGAAACACGATGAACTGCTTGCCGTCGGCCATGTACGTCATCGGCGCACCGGTCGCGTTGGCCGGCAACTCCATCTCGGCCAGCATCTCCCCCGAGGCCTTGTCGTAGACCCATAGACGCGGATCTCGGTTGAAAAGCTCCCTGGTCGGCATGTTGAGGCTGGGATCGTGATGCACCGGGCCGACATATCCCATCTGCACCACGACCATCACCGTTTTGGTCACGAGCGCCCAACTGCGGCTCGGTAGTCCCAGTTGCTCGGTGATGCCGAGCTTGCGGATCGCCGGCAACGCCACGCTGCGGCCGACCGGAATCCGCCAGCGGTGCTCGCCGCTGTTCATGTCGATGGCGACGATGCTGCCGAACGGCGGCTTGAGCAGCGGCAGGTCGCGCGGGCCAGGCACGTAACCGGGAATGCCGATGAAGTCGTACGACCCCTGCCACGGCTCCGGCTTGCTGATCATGATCAGGGACGGAATCCGCTGCGTGCCGACATAGAGCATGTTGGTTTCGGGATCGACCGCCGCTCCCGCCCAACTCGCACCACCGGTATTGCCGGGTACGGCGAGCACCCCGCGCAGGCTCGGCGGCGTGTACAGGCCGCCGCGATCATAGGCACGCGCGATGTCGATCGCCTCCTTGTGAATTTCAGGTGTCAGCGCGATCAGATTGTCATCGGTGGCGCCCTGGATATCGAACGGGGCCGGCCTGGTCGGAAACGGCTGGGTTTTCGCGGCGCGTTCGCCGGGCACGCTGGAGGCCGGCACCGGCTGCTCTTCGATCGGCCACACCGGCTTGCCGGTGACGCGGTCGAACACGTAGACAAACGCCTGCTTTGTCACCTGCGCGACCGCCTTGATCGGCTTTCCCGCCACGTTGATATCGATCAGGTTCGGCGCGGCCGGCGGGTCGTAATCCCAGAGTCCGTGATGGATCAGCTGGTAGTGCCAGACCTTCTTGCCGGTAGTCACATCGAGACAGACGAGGCTGTCGCCAAAGAGCCCGTCGCCCGGCCGATGGCCGCCGTAATAATCATTGGTCGGCGTCGAGACCGGCAGATAGACGTAGCCGAGCTCCTCGTCGGCGCTCATCGGCGCCCAGACATTGGCGTTGCCGGCTTCCTTCCAGGAATCCTTCTCCCAGGTCTCGGCGCCGGCCTCCTCGCCTTGCGCCACCGTGTGGAAGGTCCAGAGCAGACGCCCGGTTGCGATGTCAAAACCCCTGACATCGCCGGGAGGTGACGGCCGCTGGCCCCACCAGTCGAACACCGACGAGCCGACCACAATGACGCCGCGGACGATCACCGGCGGTGAGGTCATGGTGTAGTAGCCGGGATCGACCGGGCGGCGCAGGTTTTGGTTGAGATCGATCCGGCCATCCTTGCCGAAAGACGCCACCGGCTTTCCGGTCTTGGCATCGAGCGCGATCATCTGCGCGAACGCCGTCAGGATCACGATGCGTTCGTCGTCGCCGTTGCGCCAATAGGCGACGCCGCGGTGCAGCCAGCCATTGTTGGGGGGAATGCCCAAGCCGTTTTCGTAAATCTTCGGATCGTAAACCCATTTGGTCGCGCCGCTGGCGGCGTCGATGGCGGCGACCTGCGACAGCGAGGTGGAGGTGTAGAGCATCCCGCCCACCATCAGCGGCGTCGATTCATTCACCGCGCTCGGGCCGACGCCGGTCGCCTCCTTGACCGCCATGTCCGGCGACGTCCAGCGCCAGGCGATGTGCAGGTTCTTGGCGTTGTGACGATCGATCTGCGTCAGCGGCGAATAGCGCGCCGCAGCGTAGGTCCCGGCATAGGCCGGCCACTCGCCCTGCGAGAGCGCCTTGGCGGATTCGGGGAGCGCGCCGGGGATGGATTGAGCGTGAAGCGTGACGGGCCTCGCGAACAGCACCAACGCGAGGCCGAGGAATGTCAGGTTCGCCCACGGATGCCATCTGGCTTCGCACATCGCCGCCTCCCTCGTTTCCGGGGAGCATCGGCGAGAAGGACGATACAGTCAAAGGGGATTCGATCTGAGAGTGCCAGCGAGCCGCCGCCCAATCCAGCCTCACGGACAGGATTAACCTCAGCATTGCTGAGGCCTTCGTCAACGGCGGCTCACTGACTTCGGTTGAGCCTGGCGTGCCCTACTCCACGCCACGCAAGAACTTGTTGGATTTCGGCAGCCCATGCGCGAGGCGGCCGGCGTCGGCGCGGTTGCCGCGCCAGTCGGCCAATTCCTTGCCGCTCAGGCTCTGGTCGCGGCCGGCCGAATCCTTCCAGGTCAGCCCCGCCTTGGATTCGAACACCGCGACATCGGACAGTTTGGCGCTGGAGTATTTCTGCAGCCGCACGCCGCGGCCGCGCGCCATCTCCGGCACCTGGTCGAGCGGGAACAGGATCATCTTGTGGTTGGTGCCGATCACCGCAACGGTATCGCCCGAAACGGTCGCGATCGCGCAGGCCTCGTTCGGCATTTCGACGTTGAGTACCTGCTTGCCCTTGCGGGTGTTGCCGACGCAATCGTCCTCGTTGACGACAAAGCCCTGGCCTTCGTGGCTCGCGATCAGGAATTTGCGGCCGCCCTTGTTGACGAACAGCGAGACGATCGCGGTTTCCGGCTCCATGTCGATGAACATGCGGATCGCCTCGCCATGGCCGCGGCCGCCCGGCAGTTTTGCAACATCGAGCGAGTAGAACTTTCCGTTGGTCGCGAACACCAGCAGCTTCGAGGTGGTCTCGGCAAAGAACGCATGGTCGAGCTTGTCGTCGGTCTTGAAGACAAGGCCCGATAGATCGGCGACATGGCCCTTCAGGGTACGCACCCAGCCCTTTTCCGAAATCACCACCGTGCACGGCTCGCGCTCGACGAAGGCTTCCTCGATCGCGGCGAGATCGTGCTCGGGTGCGTCCGCAAACGTGGTGCGGCGCTTGCCGAGTGGCGTCTTCGGCCCAAACATGTCGCGGACCTTGCGGACCTGGTCGCCGATCTTGGCCCATTGTTCGGTCTCGGAGCCGAGCAGCGACTTGATGCCCTTCAATTCACCCCGAAGGTTCTTGTCCTCGGTGCGGATCTCGAATTCCTCGAGCTTGCGCAAACGACGCAGGCGCATATCGAGGATGGCGTCGGCCTGGACCTCCGTCAGCTTGAACGCCTTCATCAACTCCGGCTTCGGCTCATCCTCGGTGCGGATGATCTTGATGACCTTGTCGATGTTCAGATAGGCGATCAGGTAACCGCCGAGTACTTCCAGCCGGTTTTCGATCTGCGTCTTGCGGTAGTTCGAACGCCGCAGCAGCACCTCGCGCAAATGGTCGAGCCATTCGCGCAGGCATTCGGCAAGCCCGACCACCTTCGGAATCTTGCCCTTGATCAGGACGTTGAGGTTGAGCGGGATCTTGCTTTCGAGCTCAGTCAGCCGGAACAGCGATTCCATCATCAATTCGGGATCGACCGCGCGGGATTTCGGCTCGATCACGAGGCGGATGTCTTCGGCGGATTCGTCCCTGATATCGCCGACCAGCAGCAGCTTCTTCTCGTTGAGCAGTTCGGCGATCTTCTCCACCAGGCGGGACTTCTGCACCAGGTACGGGATCTCGGTGATGACAACGACCCAGGTGCCGCGTGCGCCCTCTTCCTGGCTCCATCGCGCGCGGGTGCGGAACGATCCGCGCCCGGTCATGTAGGCTTCGGCAATGCTTTCCTTGGAATCGACGATGATGCCGCCGGTCGGGAAGTCCGGTCCCTTGACCCATTTCAGCAGCGCCTTCGACTTGGCGTCCGGCTTGTCGATCAGATGCAGTGCCGCGTCGCACAGCTCAGCTGCGTTGTGGGGCGGGATCGAGGTCGCCATGCCGACCGCGATGCCCTGTGAACCATTGGCCAGCAGGTTCGGGAAGCCGCCGGGCAGCACCACCGGCTCTTTGGTTTGGCCGTCGTAATTGGGACGGAGTTCGACGCCGTCCTCGTCAATGCCTTCCAGCAGCAGCTGCGCGACCGCGGTCATGCGCGCTTCGGTGTAGCGGTAGGCGGCCGCGTTATCGCCGTCGATATTGCCGAAATTGCCCTGGCCGTCGACCAGCGGGTAGCGCGTGGAAAAATCCTGTGCCAGCCGCACCATGGCGTCGTAGATCGCCTGGTCGCCGTGCGGATGGAACGAGCCCATCACGTCGCCGACGATTTTTGCGGATTTCTTGAGCGGCGCGCTGGGATTGAGATTGAGGAGCCGCATGCCATAGAGGATACGACGATGCACCGGCTTCAGCCCGTCGCGGGCGTCCGGCAGCGCGCGGTGCATGATGGTCGAGAGCGCATAGGCGAGATAGCGCTCTTCCAGCGCATCCCGCAGCATGACCTCGTGGATTTCGGCCGGCTCTTCCGGCGGTAGCGTTCGTTTTCCCATGGGGAGGGGTTAATCTCTCGTGCTGAATCGGGCAAGACGCGAATCGGAGCATTTCCCGTTCGCACCGTCGTCCCTGCGAACGCAGGGACCCATAACCACAAGTTTTTATGAGAAAAAACGGCTGGCGCCACAGCTTCCATCGATGGGCCGCGGCGTATGGGTCCCTGCGTTCGCAGGGACGACGTGTTGAGATAGTGCGGTCAAACCGCCGAGCTGATTCGCGCCCGATATTTAGTCACCGCGTTGATAAACCCGTCCCGGGCGTCGGAATGGCCCTGCCCGCGCGGCTCCAGCACGTGGCGCAGTAGAAAAAGACCGGTCAGCCGGAAACCGTCCTGCAGGTCCTGGTCCGACCAGCCGTTCGTGCCGCCCTCGCCTTCACGCAAGAATGCCGGCAGCCGCAACAGCCGGTCGCGGAACGGCTCGCCGGCCAGCCGTGACACCGCGCCGCCGGATTTTGGCGAGACGTAAATCAGCTCGCTGGTAGCCCCCGTCGCCGCGCAGTTTTCCAGATCGAGCCCGAATCCGAGTTCGGCCAGCATGGCGAGCTCGAACCGGATCAGATGCGCCGCGGCCTCGCCGGCATCGTCGAAATCATCCAGCGTGCGCTCGAACATCTCGTAGATGTCCTCATGCGGATCGCGCTCCGGCAACAGCCGCACCAGCGAGGCCAGATGAGTGATGCCATAGGTCGCATGCGCCGAACCCAGCAAGGTCGCCGCGCGCAAGCGCGTGCCTTCAACCACGTAATAGCCGAGATGCTCGTCGAGCCGCGCCCGCCACACCGTGGTGACGCTGTTGCCGGGCTGCAGCAACGGCCGCATCCGCTTGCCCGCCCCGCCGCGCACCAGCCCAAGATGCCGGCCGTGGCTGCGCGTCAGCAGTTCGACAATGGCGGAGGATTCGCCATGCCGCCGCACCCCGAGCACGATGCCTTCGTCGGTCCATTCCATGGGAAGAGTTTACAGGATTCCGAAGCCGGTAGGGTGGGCAAAGCGCAGCGTGCCCACCAACGATCAACAAACAGTGTCGCACAAACGTGGTGGGCACGGCGCGAAGTGCGCGCCTTTGCCCACCCTACCCGGCCAAACGATCACGCGTTGAACCATCCCACCGCGTCGCCGGTGAAGGAGAAATACAGCCCCGCCGCGGTCAGCGCGCAGGAGACGATTTCGATGGCGCTGTCGATCTGCACGCCGTTGGCGCGAGATCACCTGCACCAGCGAGATCACCGACAGCACGAGGGCCGCCGCCAGCACCCAGCGCGGCCAGTTCTTGCGGTGCTGCGCGGCGAGCCGGACGAAATAGACCAGGAGCAGGATCAGGCCGGCCGCCATCATGGTCGAGATCGAGACCATCTGCTCGGTCATCTCGGCATTCGGCGTGCGGTCCTGGAACGCCACCGACAGCGCATCCAGCGTCAGCGACAAATACAGCAGCACTTCAAACCACAACACGTTTTTAGGCAAAGTCATCGAAGGCGCCGGTTATCCTGTTGGTCTTATGGCCTGACGATTGCTCGATTTCCTCGACTATTACTCGATTATTCCTTGGGAAAATCCAGTCCCATTTCCCGGTAGCGCTCGGGGTCGTCGCCCCAGTTCTCGCGCACCTTGACGAACAGGAACAGATGCACGGGCACACCCACGATCTCCGCGATCTCTTTACGTGAATCCGCGCCGATCGACTTGATGGTGGCGCCGCCCTTGCCGAGCACGATTTTGCGCTGGCTCTCGCGCTCGACGAATATCGTCTGCTCGATGCGGATCGACTTGTCCTTGCGCTCGGTCCAGCTGTCGGTCTCGACGGTGGATTGGTACGGCAGCTCCTGATGCAGCTGGCGATAGATCTTTTCACGGGTGATCTCGGCCGCCAGATGCCGCATCGGCGCGTCCGACATCTGGTCTTCGGGGTAATGAAACGGCCCCGCCGGCACCATTTTCGCAAGCGTCGCGCGAAGGTCGTCAACGCCGTCGCCGGACAGCGCCGAGACCATGAAAGTGTGCTCGAACTTCATCCGCGCATTGGCGGCCTGCGCCAGCGCCAGCAATTTCTCGCGCGGGATCAGGTCGATCTTGTTCAGCACCAGGATCTTCGGATGCTTGACGCTTTCAACCTTGCTCAGGATCGCCTCGGCCTCCTCGTCGATCCCTGCCTTGGCGTCGAGCAGCACGCAGACGAGATCGGCGTCATGCGCCCCGCTCCAGGCGGTCGACACCATGGCGCGGTCGAGGCGTCGCTTCGGCGAAAAGATGCCGGGCGTATCGACCAGGATGATCTGCGCGTTGTTCTCGATCACAATGCCACGGATCAGGGCGCGGGTGGTCTGCACCTTGCGCGAGACGATGGTGACCTTGGACCCGACCAGTGCGTTGACGAGCGTGGACTTGCCGACATTGGGCGCGCCGATCAAGGCGACGAAGCCGCAAGCGGTCGCAGCCGGTGCACGCTCGTCTTGCGATTCAACTGTCATTGCTGCCGCCAACACCTTCGCGCTCGATCATCACGGAAGCTGCGACCTTTTCGGCCGCGCGCTTGCTACCGCCGAGACCTTCGGCCGGCTCCAGGCCCGGCAGATCCACGGCGACGCGGAATTGCGGATCGTGGTGCGGCCCGGTGCGTTCGACCTCGCGATAGACCGGTGTCGGCATCCCCTTGCTCTGCGCCCATTCCTGCAACACGGTCTTGGGATCGCGCAGCGGCCGGCGCGGCTTGCGCATCCGCTCGGTCCAGTTGCGCTCGACGAATTGCGCGGCGGCAGCATAGCCGCCGTCGAGGAAGATCGCCCCGATCACGGCTTCGCAGATGTCGCCGAGCACGGATTTGCGCAACCTGGCGCTGGCGCTGGCGCCAACCTGGCCAAGCTTGATGTCATCGACCAGGCTGAGCGATTTCGCGACGTCGGCGCAGCTTTCCTTGCGCACGAGATCGGCCAGACGTTTCGACAATTCGCCCTCGTCGGCATTCGGGAACGCACGATACAGCATGTCGGACACGATCAGACCGAGCACGTGGTCGCCGAGAAATTCGAGGCGCTGGTAGCTCTCGGCGCGGTTGCGCGCCGCCTTGAGCGCGGACACATGCGTGAGCGCGGTGGCCAACAGCGCGGGATCGCCGAACTTGTGGCCGATGCGCGCCTCGATCGCCGCGGCTGCCGCCTTGGCCGAGACCTTGGCGCGCTTCTTCTTGGCCGCGGGTTCGCGGCCGGCATCAGGCTGCGCACTCTCGCCCTGTGTCGCGGAATCCCGGATGCCGGGCGTTTCGTCGTTCATCGCACGAATGTGAATATGCGATTCCAGCGCACCGCGGTCGGCCAGCGCCAGAACATCCAGGCGGCTTCGCCCTCGGCAATGGAGAAGAAGATCATCTGGGCACGGCCGACGATATTCTCGAACGGCACGTAGCCCACCGCCGACAGCACCCGGCTGTCGGTCGAATTGTCGCGGTTGTCGCCCATCATGAAGAAATGCCCGGCAGGCACGGTGTAGGCGTTGGTGTTGTCGTAAAAGCCATTGTCGACGCAATCGAGCGATTCGTAGGTCACGCCGTTCGGCAGCGTTTCCTTCCAGCGCTTGACGCGCGCGGTGGCATCGGAACCGCAGGGGTCCTCGCCGATGAAATCGCTCAGCCGTTCGCGCTTGACCGGGGAATCGTTGATGTAAAGCAGCCCTTCCCGCATCTGGATGCGATCGCCCGGCAGTCCGATCACCCGCTTGATGTAATCGGTGGAATCGTCCTTCGGCAGGCGGAACACGACGATGTCGCCGCGCGACGGTTCAGAGCCGAAGATGCGGCCCGAGAACAAGGGCGGTGACAGCGGGATCGAATAGTGGCTGTAGCCGTAGGAATATTTCGAGACGAACAGATAGTCGCCGACCAGAAGCGTCGCCTTCATCGAGCCCGACGGGATGTTGAAGGGCTGGAACAGGAAGGTGCGGATCACGAGTGCGATCAGGAGAGCGTGGATGACCACACGGATGGTTTCACCCAAGCCGCTTTCAGTTTTTGTCCCGGATGTCACGCTCATCGCTTTCCCAATTCCCGCAGGGGCTTTTTTAACAAGGCTTGCCCAGATGGTGGCAGAACGTTTTCCTCACGCGAATCGAGAGTTCCGTTCGCGTCAAGAAAATGGTCTTGCTTACTGATATTGAGGGCAAATTCGGCGCAAAACCCGAATTTGTCCTGGCTAGTAGTGTCGTCGCGGCGTTTTAGACCGTTGTTTGCGGCCGTGCAATCAAGCGCCTCGTAAAAACTTTACAATCCATTGATAAATCAACGATTTTTAGTTTTTACGCGGTTCCCCGGCGCGAACTGCGGCCGGCCCCTTATTTGGCCGCAGCGACCGCCGAAATTATGACGAAAGCTTGCGCCAGCGGCCAGTCGTCGGTGATCGAAAGGTCGATCTGGGCCACGTATCCGTCGGGCGTCAGTTTCTCGAGCCGGGCCAGTGCTCCGCCGGTCAATTTCATGCTCGGACGGCCGCCCGGCAGGTTCACCACCCCCATGTCCCGCCACCAGACGCCCTGCCGGATCCCGGTGCCGAGCGCCTTTGAACAGGCCTCCTTGGCGGCGAACCGCTTGGCGTAGGTCGCGACCACCATCTTCTCGTTGTTGGCACGCCGTGCCGCCTTGGCGCGCTCGGCGTCGGTGAAGATGCGCTCCAGGAAGCGGTCGCCGTGGCGTTCCATCACCTTGGCGACGCGGGTGATGTCGATCAGGTCGGAGCCGATGCCGATGATCATGATTGGCTTTCTTTTCAGGTTTCTCTTTAGTTTTTCTGGCCGACGCGCTGGCGCCCGCGGTCCATCGCCGCGCGCATAGCGCGAACGGTCTCGCCGAGACCAACGAACAGCGCCTCCCCCATCATGAAATAGCCGATGTTCAGTTCGGCGATCCCGGGCAAGGCTGCGATCGTCTCGGCGGTCTCATAGTCGAGGCCATGGCCGGCATGAACCTCGAGCCCCGCGGAACGCGCAAGGTCAACGCCCTTGACGATGCGCTGCCATTCCGCCGCGGCCTTGTCGGCGTGGCCGTCGACCACGGCGTCGCACCAGCCGCCGGTATGGATTTCAATCACGGGCGCGCGCAGTCGCGCCGCCATCTCGATCTGCGCCGGATCGGCGGCGATGAACAGCGACACCCGGATCCCAGCGTCGCTCAGCCGGGCGATGACGGGGGCAAGCGCGTTGTGCTGGCCGACCACGTCGAGGCCGCCTTCGGTGGTCAGCTCGGCGCGGCGCTCGGGAACGAGGCAGACCGCATGCGGCCTGGTCGCCAGCGAAATCCGCAGCATGTCTTCGGTTGCCGCCATTTCGAAGTTCAGCGGTTTTGATATCTCGGCCTTGAGGCGGGACATGTCGGTATCACGGATATGGCGGCGGTCCTCACGCAGATGCGCGGTGATGCCGTCGGCGCCGGCCTCGATCGCGATCAGCGCGGCGCGGACCGGATCCGGCCGCGCGCCACCGCGGGCGTTGCGCAAGGTGGCGACGTGATCGATGTTGACTCCGAGACGCAGCGACGGGGGATTGGGCATTGCAAACTCGTAAGTATCTTTCGGGTGACGTTACCCATTGACGCGCTCGACCCGTGCGACGACGGCCTTGGCGCGCAGCTGGGCGATGATAGCGCTGAGATGCTTCAGGTCATAGACCTCGAGGTCGATGGTGAGCTCGGTGAAATCCGGTGAGCGGCGCGACATGCTGATGTTGTCGATATTGCCGTCATGTTCGGCGATCACGGTGGCGACCTGGGCGAGGCTGCCGGGCTCATTGACGTTGTGGACCAGGATTCGCGCCGGGAAACGCTGCGGCATCGTCTCGTCGATATCCCAGCGGACGTCGAGCCACCGCTCCGGCTCTTCCTCGAAATCCTTCAGCGCCGGCGACTGGATCGGGTAGATCGTGATCCCCTCGCCCGGCGAAACGATGCCGACGATCCGGTCGCCCGGCACGGCGCCGCCGTTCGGCGCAAACTTCACCGGCAGATCGGAATTGATGCCGCCGACCGGAATCACCGACGCGCTGCGCGCCGGATGCGGCGACGACTGCAACTTCAGCTTGCCAATGAGGCCCTTCCTGGCCCCGTAGCGCACCATCCGTTCTTCCTTGTAGTCCGGATACATCGCGCGGGCGACGTCGGAGGCCTTCAGTTCGCCGCGTCCGACCGAGGCCATGACGTCCTCGATCGAGGCGCGCGCCAGGCGCGGCAGGGCCCCCTTCAGCTTGTCGTCGGCATATTCGATCTTGGCGCGGGCAAACAGGCGATCGACGATGCGGCGGCCAAGGCCGGCATATTGATCGCGGACGGCGGTGCGGGTGGCGCGGCGGATCGCCGCCCGCGCCTTGCCGGTAACGGCGAGCGATTCCCAGGCCGAGGGCGGCGCCGACTGCGCCTGCGAGGTCAGGACCTCGACCTCGTCGCCGTTCTGCAACTCCGACGACAGGGGTGCGAACTTGCCGTTGATCTTGCAGCCGACCGCGCTGTTGCCGACGTCGGTATGCACGGCATAGGCGAAGTCGATCACATTGGCCTGGCGCG
The DNA here is from genome assembly GCA_963802535.1 of uncultured Alphaproteobacteria bacterium. Lineage (GTDB taxonomy): Bacteria > Pseudomonadota > Alphaproteobacteria > Rhizobiales > Xanthobacteraceae > Bradyrhizobium. The sequence continues at coordinate 93,467 of CAWDJI010000014.1, forward strand.
GCAGCGCGATCAGCTTGCCCTTCGGCGTGAAGCAGAACACCTGGTCGTGGAACAGTTCGAGCTTGGTGTGCTCGAGAAATTCTTCCGGATTGGCGCTATCGGAGAGAACGCCGACGGTGTGGCGCAACCAGGCAAAGGCGTTGGATTCGTGCTTGAGCCGTTCGGTCGGTGAGCCCTCGCCTTCCTTGTAGAACGCATGGGCTGCGATGCCGAATTCGGCGATCTGGTTCATCTCCTCGGTGCGGATCTGCAGTTCGACGCGCTGCTTGCCGGGACCGATCACGGTGGTGTGGATCGAGCGATAGTCGTTCACCTTGGGCGTCGAGATGTAGTCCTTGAAGCGCCCGGGCACCACCGGCCAGGTGGTGTGCACGACGCCGAGTGCGCGATAGCAGGCCTCGACGTCGGCCATCACGACACGAAAGCCGTAAATGTCGGACAGTTGCTCGAAGCCGACCGATTTGCGCTCCATCTTGGTCCAGATCGAAAACGGCTGCTTGCGGCGGCCGTAAACGCGGGCACTGATGCCGTTCTTCTGCAAATTCTTCGAGAGCTGGTTTTCGATCTCGCCGATCAGGTTGCGGTTGCGGTCGGCGAGCGCGTCGAGCCGCTGCATCACCACCGAATAGGCTTCCGGATCCAGCGTATGGAACGACAGATCCTCGAGTTCCTCACGCATCTCCTGCATACCCATGCGGCCGGCAAGCGGGGCGTAGATATCCAGCGTCTCCTCGGCGATACGCCGGCGCGAAGCGTGGGCCACGAATTCCAGCGTGCGCATATTGTGCAGGCGATCGGCGAGCTTGACCAGCAGCACGCGGACGTCGTCGGCGATCGCCAGCAACAGCTTGCGCAAATTTTCGGCCTGCTTGGCCTCGCGCGAGACGAGTTCAAGCCGCTTCAGCTTGGTGAGCCCCTCGACCAGCGCACCGATCTCGTGGCCAAAGACGTGATCGATCTCGGCGCGCGTCGCCTCGGTGTCCTCGATGGTGTCGTGCAGCAACGCTGCGACGATGGTGGCATCGTCGAGCTTGAGCCCGGTGAGGATCGCCGCGACTTCGAGCGGATGCGAAAAATAGGGATCGCCGGAGGCGCGGGTCTGGGTGCCGTGCGCCTTCATGGCGTAGACATAGGCGCGGTTGAGCAGGTCTTCGTCGGTGTCCGGATTATACGACCGGACGCGCTCGACCAGATCGTATTGCCGCATCATGCGCGAGCGCGGCGACTTGGCCCGCTCCGCAACAGGCGCGCCAGGTGCCACCGCGACCGAATCGGTGGCGGCCTCCATCTGCCGGGGTCTGCGGCGCCAGAACGCCATCGGAACACTGCCTTCATTTGCGCGGCCTGATGGGCCCGCTGAAACAACATCTAATGCGATTTCGAACCAAGCTGCACCCCATTGGGACCACCAAACGTTCAATTTCGCGCGGCTTGGGTCAAATCTTGCGCCGGCGCCATGACCAAGCTTACAGCCGGCCGATTTCAGACCATCCGCCAAGACGCATCGTAACGACAAAAATGTCAACAAAAGCAAAGGCCCGGACAAATTGTCCGGGCCTTCAACAAATCGGGAATTCGAACCGTTCGGTCCGGTGTGACCGGCCTATTCGTCCTCTTCGGGCTGCTCTTCCGGAGGCGCCAGGCCCTCGAGGCCCTTCAAAAGCTCTTCCTCGGTCATGCGCTCGACCGCGACCTCGGTGTCATCGGCATCGACGCTGGCGCCAGCCGAGCCGATCAAGGGCACGGTGTCGGGTTCTGGCTCGTCGACTTCGACGAACTTCTGCAGGGAATGGACCAGTTCCTCGCGGAGGTCTTCCGGGGAGATCGACGAGTTCGGCGATTTCCCGCAGCGAAACCACCGGATTCTTGTCGTTATCGCGATCAACCGTGAGTTGCGATCCGGACGAAATCATACGGGCGCGATGCGCTGCCAGCAGAACCAGATCGAACCGGTTGTCGACCTTATCAATGCAATCTTCCACGGTGACGCGCGCCATAGACTGTCGCTCCGTTATATGGGGGCTAATATGTTGGTTATGAGGGCTAGTTATAGGGGTGGATGGCGTTTCGCAAGACTAAATTTGTGATTTGCCTTCTTAATGGGCTCTGCTAACTCAATATCCGGGGCCAGAAGGCCGGAGCGTCCAGAGACGGCGGGACACCGTCAGGGACAAGAAATCTCTCCTTGAATCGTCAAAAGTCTAGGTTTTTTGCCCTCGCCTCACCATAATTGCGGTGGTGATTGTCGTGGGGAAAGATTCACCGAACTTTAGGCAAGCCGAACTGGAAGTGCGCGCGGTCGACTGCCGCTGCGCTAAAAACGTTAACAACAACGCGAGAAACCTTTGATGTCACCCGTTTCCAACAAGATCGCGCTCTTTATCGATGGCGCCAATCTCTATGCAACTGCAAAGACACTCGGCTTCGACATCGACTACAAGCGCCTTCTCAAGGAATTCCAGAGCCGCGGAACGCTGGTTCGAGCATTCTACTACACGGCGATCATCGAGGATCAGGAATATTCCTCGATCCGTCCCTTGATCGACTGGCTCGACTACAACGGCTACACCGTCGTCACCAAGGCGACCAAGGAATTCATAGATGCCAGCGGCCGCCGCAAGGTGAAGGGCAATATGGACATCGAGCTTGCCGTCGATGCCATGGAGCTTGCCGAGCATGTCGATCAGATCGTGCTGTTCTCCGGCGACGGCGACTTTCGCTCACTGGTTGAAGCGGTACAGCGGCGCGGCGTTCGCGTCACGGTAGTATCGACGATTTCGAGCCAGCCGCCGATGATCGCCGACGAATTGCGGCGCCAGGCCGACGTGTTCACCGATCTGGTCGAACTGCAGTCCAAGCTCGGCCGTGATCCCTCCGAGCGCCCCGCCCCGCGCGAGCCGCGTCACCACGCACCGCAATTCCTGCAACGTGCGACCACCATGGCGCCACGCGGCGCGGACGACGAAGAATTCGACGATTAGGGATGAGCAGGTAGATTGCTGGTCACGGACATGGCTGGCGCTGCCACTTCACCGACCGCACCCGACCGCGACTGCCCGCTCTGCCCGCGGCTTGCCGAGTTTCGCGAGCAAATTCGGGCCCGCGAACCGGATTGGCATAATGCGCCGGTGGCCTCGTTCGGCGATCCCAAAGCCCAATTGTTGATCGTCGGGCTCGCGCCGGGCATGCAGGGCGCCAATCGCACCGGGCGGCCGTTCACGGGCGACTACGCCGGTGACCTGCTCTATGCCACCTTGCTGGAATATGGCTTTGCCAAGGGCGTCTATCAGGCGCGACCGGACGACAGCCTGCGACTGGTCGATTGCCGGATCAGCAACGCGGTGCGCTGCCTGCCGCCGCAGAACAAGCCGCTGCCGGCCGAGATCAACACCTGCCGCCAGTTCCTGATCGCGACCATCGCCAGTATGCCAAAACTTCGCGCGATCGTAGCGCTCGGCCGGATCGCCCATGAGTCGACGCTGAAGGCACTGGGATTGCGCAACGCCGCTGCACCCTTTGCGCACGGCGCGGTGCATATGGCGGGCAAGCTAAAACTCTACGACAGCTATCACTGCTCCCGCTACAACACCAACACGCGGGTGCTGACACCGGACATGTTTCGCAATGTGTTCGCGAAGGTGCGCAGCGATCTGGAAAAGTAGCTTCTTGCTCGCGCAACGCGCACGACGTCATCCTGAGGTGCGAGCGATAGCGAGCCTCGAAGGATGGGCCGCGGGCGTAAATCACTCATCCTTCGAGGCTCGCCGAAGAGGCTCGCACCTCCAGCGACAACGGCTTTGCCGTTGCGCGGGGATGACGGCAGCATATGCCGCGCGAGCAGCCCGCTAGACCCGGTTTTCCTTCAGCCACGCCAGCACGTCGCCGGCATTCCGGTCGGGCGGAAACACCGGATAGAACACGTGGCCGATGCGGCCATTATCGACGATCAGCGCCAGCCGCTTGATCAGCGTCAGCCCCGCCACCTCCATCGTCGGCAGCTTCAGGGCCCGCGTCAGCGCCAGCTTCTCGTCTGAGAGCACCGGGAACGGCAGATGCAGCCGTGACGCCATTTCGGTTTGATAGACATTGCTTTGCGTCGACAGGCCGAACACGTGTTTGGCGCCGGCAGCCTTGAGTTCGGCGAAGAGATCGCGGAACGAACAGGTCTGCGGCGTGCAGCCGCGCGCACCGGGAATCATGTCCCAATCGTCGACCAGGCTGATCTTGCCGGGCTCGCCGGTGCGGGGATAGGCGAACACGACGACGCGTCCCGGCAGCGCCGACAGCGTGACCGCACTGTCATCGGTTGCGATCAGGCTGACCTCCGGGATCGTCATGCCGACCAGATGAGCCGCCGCGCCATCGTCCGTCGGTGCCGGGATCTTGCTCCAGTCGACTTCGAGCAGGTTTTTCTGGTTCATCTTTTTTTGCTTTCTCCATCCAACGTCATTGCGAGGAGCACATGGCGAAGCAATCCATACTTGCTTTGCGGCACGATGGATTGCTTCGCTTCGCTCGCAACGACGGAAAGACATCGGGTACCGTTACCCCCGCGCCCGCAACAGGCGGCCCTTCTCCCGGCCCCAATCGCGCTTCTTTTCGCTCTCGCGCTTGTCGTGCAGCTTCTTGCCCTTCGCCACCGCCAGCAACAGTTTGGCGCGGCCGCGCTCGTTGAAATAGAGCTTTAGCGGGATCAGCGTCATGCCGTCGCGATCGACCGCACCCATCAGCTTGTTGATCTGCTTGCGATGCAGCAGCAGCTTGCGCGGCCGCTTCGGCTCATGGTTGAAGCGATTGGCCTGGAGATATTCAGGGATATTGGCGTTGATCAGCCAGATCTCGCCATCCTTGGTGTCGGCGTACGACTCCGCAATCGTGGTCTTGCCGTTGCGGATCGATTTCACCTCGGTGCCGGTCAGCGCAATGCCGGTCTCGATGGTGTCCTCGATCGCGTAGTTGAACCGGGCCTTGCGGTTTTCGGCGACAACTTTGATCGGGCGCTCGTTCTTCTCGGCCACTTTAGCTCTTCTTGAGGAGATCGCGGATCTCGGTCAGCAATGCGACCTCGGCCGTCGGCTTCGGCGGCGCCGCGGGCGCAGCCTCTTCGTTGCGCTTGAACGTATTCATGGCGCGAATGACCAGGAACAACACGAAGGCGACGATTGCGAAATTCAGCGTCAGGGTCAGGAAACTGCCCCAGGCCAGCACGGCGCCCTGCTTCTTGGCGTCGGCCAGATTGGTCGCCGTCACCGCCTTCGACAAGCCGGTGAAGTAATTGGAGAAGTCGAGACCACCGGTGATCGCGCCGATGATCGGCATGATGATGTCGCCGACCAGCGAGGTGACGATGGCGCCGAAGGCCGCGCCGATGATGACGCCGACCGCGAGGTCGACGACGTTGCCCTTCATCGCGAAGTCGCGGAATTCCTTCAGCATGGTCGATTTCCTTCTTCGTTCGTCAGGGCGACGACAGCCGCGGGCGCGAGGCTCAGTTGATCAGGCCGGCATGGACCATGGCGTCGCGGATCACCTTGCCGGTTGGCGGCGTCACATTCATCAGCGGCAGGCGCACCTGTTCTTCCAGCCGTCCCAGCAGCTTGAGGCCGTGCTTGGCGCCGGCGAGCCCCGGCTCCTTGAAGATCGCATCATGCAGCGGCGTCAAGCGATCCTGAATCTTCAGTCCGGTCGCGTAGTCGCCCTTCAGCACGGCCGACATCAGATCGGCGCACAGTTTTGGCGCCACATTGGCGACCACCGAAATGCAGCCATGTCCGCCCGCCGCCATATAGGCCAGCGCCGTCATGTCCTCACCGGACAGCTGGATAAAATCCGGTCCCATCGCATGGCGCTGTTGCGACACCCGGGCGAGATTGGCGGTGGCGTCCTTGACGCCGGCGATGTTCTTCAACTCGAACAACCGGGTCATGGTCTCGACGGACATGTCGACGACGGAGCGCGGCGGGATGTTGTAGATGATGATCGGGATGCCGATCGCGTCGTTCACCGCCTTGAAGTGCTGATACATGCCTTCCTGGGTCGGCTTGTTGTAATACGGCGTCACCACCAGCACGGCATCGGCGCCGGCCTTCTCGGCATGGACCGCCAGATCGACGGCCTCGCGCGTGGAGTTCGAGCCCGCGCCGGCGATGACAGGCACGCGCCCCTTTGCCTCATCGATACAAATCTCGACCACCCGGTGATGCTCGTCATGGCTCAGCGTCGGGCTTTCGCCTGTCGTGCCGACGGGAACGAGACCGTGCGAACCCTGCTCGATCTGCCAGCTGACGAGACCGCGAAGCGCGGCCTCATCGACCGAACCGTTCTTGAATGGCGTGACCAAGGCGGTGAATGATCCCCGGAATTTTGTCTTGGCTGCCATGGACTACCTCCCAACGCGCGAGCGACGGCACTGCTAAAAAGACCTAAGCAATTCATATCGGGTCTGGCGACGGGCGAAAGGGCCGAAGGATATGGCCACAGGCCTTTGTTTTTGACGCATTTTCCGACCGCAACGCGGAAGCGCCCTTGGGACGCAGCACCCCACTGCAAGAGCCGCCCCCAGCCGCGATTTTGCCGCGGTGATGGCGCAAACATCCGCGAGCCGCGACGATTTTAGCATTTTGTCCACATATTCAATCAAATAGACCTAAGGCTTAAGCGATTGAATAATTCGCCGCCGCAGAGGAAAGCCGTGACCCGCTCCGCCCGCGCAGCCGCATTGCGATCGACCGCACTGGCGACAAGTCTGGCGCTGGCGGTCGGCTTGTCCGCCCTGTCGGTGGACGCCTGGGCCAAGCCGAAGGTTCCATTGCCGAAGCCGCGGCCGATTGCCCGCAACGTCGTTCCCAAGACGACTCAAGCGACCGCTCAAGTGACGACGCCGGTAGCCGCCGCGCGGAATTCCGCACCTGGCGAAGCGGCCGGCCCCGCGGCAACAGCTCCAGCCGCGCCAGCCCTGGCGCCGGCGACGCGCCAGCATGCGGCGCTGCCCGCGGCCCGCAAACAGGTGACGCCAGCAGCCGTGGCCGCGACATCGTCGACGCCGCAATCCGACAAGGATGCGCTGGAAAGCGTCATCGAGCTCGTGCGCAAGCGCAAGCCTGCCGATGCGACGCAGGCGCAGGCCGCGATATCGGATCCGGTCGCCCGCAAGCTCGCCGAATGGCTGATCCTGCGCAGCGACGACAATGGCGCTTCGGTCGAACGCTATCGCGCCTTCGTTTCGGCCAATCCGAGCTGGCCGTCGCAGACCTTCCTGCGCCGGCGCATCGAGGCCGCGCTCTGGGACGACCATCGCGACGACGCCACGGTGTGGTCGTGGTTCGAGAACGAATCGCCGATCTCGGCCAAGGGCAAATTCGCGCTGGCGAAGGTGATGATCGGGCGCGGCGATCGCGCCAATGCCGAGCGGCTGGTCCGCGATGCCTGGCGCCGCGACGGCATGTCGGAAGACACCGAGACCACCGCACTCGATCTGTTCGGCGCGCTGCTGACCGCGGGCGATCACAAGGCGCGGATGGATTTTCTGCTCTATGGCACCGAGCAGGAAGCCGCCGGGATGCGCGCCGCCAAGCGGCTGGGCGCGGGTCATCTCGCGCTGGCCAAGGCGCGGATCGCCGCCAACAAGAAGGCCTCCAACACCAGGGCGCTGCTCGAGGCGGTGCCGCGCGAACTGCACGGCGATCCCGGCTACATCTTCAGCAAGATCCAGCTGCTGCGCCGCGAGGAGAAATTCAACGAAGCCGCCCAGCTCATGCTGAGCGCGCCGAAGGATCCGAACCGCCTGCACAATCTCGACGAATGGTGGATCGAGCGGCGGCTGCTTGGCGCGCAAGATGCTGGACGTCGGCGAACACCGCAGCGCCTATCTGATCGCGCGGGACGCGGCGCTGCCGTCGCGCGACATCTACAAGACCGAGCAGGAATTCACCGCGGGCTGGATTGCGCTGCGCTTCCTGAACGACCCGGCGGTGGCCGCCCAGCATTTCGCGCGAATCGGCGTCGGCAGCGTCAACCCGACCGCGCTGGCGCGCGCCGGCTATTGGCAGGGCCGCGCGGCGGAAGCCGCCGGCCGCAGCCAGGAGGCGCGCGCAGCCTATGCCCGCGGCCGCCGAGCAATCGACCAGCTATTACGGCCAGCTGGCGCGCGCCAAGCTCGGACTGCCGCAGCTCGAATTGAATGGCGTCCCGCGCGGGCGCGGATCGGAGCGGCTGGAGATCGTGCGCGCGGTCCAACTGCTCTATGAACTCGACGAGCGCGAGATCGCGATCCCGATCTTCGCCGACATGGGCGAGAACGGCGACCCTGACGCGCTGGCCGGCCTCGGCGAACTGACGTCGCGCTACAGCGACGCCCGCGGCATGCTGCTGGTCGGCAAGGCAGCACTCAACCGCGGCCTGCCGTTCGACCATTACGCCTATCCCGTCAACGGCATTCCGTCGTTCAAACAGTTCGGGCCCGAGGTCGAGCAGAGCGTCGTCTACTCGATCTGCCGGACAGGAAAGCGCCTTCAACCAGGCCGTGGTCTCGCCGGCGCAGGCCTATGGGCTGATGCAGGTGACGCCGGACGCCGGCCGCTATGTCACCAAACGGGCCGGCGTCGGCTTCGACCTCTCCCGGATGAAGACCGACCCGGTCTATAACGCAGCGCTCGGCGCCGCCGAGCTCGGCGGGCTGCTCGAGGATTATCGCGGCTCCTACATCCTGACCTTCGCCGCCTACAATGCCGGCCGCGGCAGCGTCAAGAAATGGATCGAGCGCTACGGCGATCCCCGCGATCCCAAGGTCGACGCGGTCGACTGGGTCGAACAGATCCCGTTCTCCGAGACGCGCAATTACGTGCAGCGGATCATGGAAAATTTGCAGGTCTACCGCTCGCGATTCGGCGGCGGCAGCAGGCTCCAGATCGAAGCCGACCTGCACCGCGGCGCCAGCGTCGAGTAGCGCGCGCCACGGCGGGATCGGCCGGCTGCAACATCATGCAACTTTAGATTAATCCGCGGCACGGTCGAACGTCTGCGGCACACTCCCGTATTTACTCCGGCACGGGGATCAGCTAGCTTCCAGGCAGCCTACTGACGCCTGCCCGGGAAATGCGACGTGCCGAAGTCTTGCCGCGACACGACAAGCTCAGGCCTTGACCGCAGCAACCCTGATCATGGCCGGATGCGGGCTATCCGCGCCCGCTCAGGCAGAGCGCGTCATCCCTGCGACCGTCGCGCCGCCAGGCTGGAGCGTCTGACCGAATTCTTCCAGAATGAAGTCGCGACCGGAAAGCTTGCCGGCGTGATCGTGCTGATTCAGCAGCACGGGCGGCCGGTCTATCTCAAATGCTTCGGCGTTCGCGACGTCGCCACCAAACAGCCGATGACGCCGGATACCATCTTTGCGCTTCATTCGATGACGAAGCCGATCACCAGCCTGGCGGCGATGATGCTGATCGACGAGGGCAAGCTGGCGCTGGCCGATCCGGTGTCGAAATACATTCCGTCCTTTGCCAAGGTTCAGGTCGGCGTCGATACCAAGACGGAAAGCGGCACCGAAATCCTCAAGCTCGAGCCGCCGCACCGGCCGGTGAACATCGAGGATCTGCTGCGTCACACCTCGGGCATCACCTACGACTATATCGGCGGCGACCTGATCAAGAAGGCCTATATGGACGCCGATATTTTCGAGGGGCATTTCGACAACAAGGAATTTGCCGAACGCATTGCCCGGCTGCCCTTGTCCAGACAGCCCGGCACGCTTTGGCGCTACGGCCACTCCACCGACGTTCTCGGGCGCATCATCGAGATCGTGTCCGGGAAATCGCTGTATCAGTTTCTCAGGCAGCGCATCCTCTCCCCGCTCGGGATGACCAGCACCAAGTTCGTGCTTCACGGCAAGGCCGAATGGGCGCGCATGGCGGAGCCTCTCCCGACGACGGCATTCTGCGTCTCGCGGAGAGCGAGCGGCGCGCCGCATCCGGAATGGGAATCGGGCGGCGGCGGCCTGGTCTCGACCATCACCGACTATGCGCGATTTGCGCAGATGCTGCTCAACGGCGGAAAGCTCGACGGCAAGCAATATCTCGGCCCGACGGCGTTCAAGCAGATGACCATCAGACCATATCGGCCCGGGCTCCGGCGTCGAGCGGGATTACTTCTACTTTCCCGGCGATGGCTTTGGTTATGGCTATGGTCTGGCGGTCCGCACCGATCCGGGCAATGCGAAACCGCCGCCGGCCGGCTCGATCGGCGAACTGAAATGGGACAGCGGCAGCGGCACCTATTTCGGCGTCGATCCGAAGCTCGACATGTTCTACATCCTGATGGAGCAGACGCAGACCGAGCGCGGCCGCATCCTGCCGATCTTCAAGAAACTGGTTTACGACGCCTTCGAAAAATGACGCGAGCCGGGATGCCGATGAGGCCCCGCTCTGGCGCCGGACCGCTTGAACCCGGCAGTTCCGGCGCGGCCTCACCGGACATGCCACATGCTGACGGCCTCGTGCCCTGGACGCGGTGCATCGCTGATGCCAGGACCCAAAATTGCGAAAACAACCCCATGCAAAGTAGAAATGGGGCCTCGCACCATCCGAAGACGCAAGATCTAGCGTCGACTGGGTGCATCCTGGACAGGAGAGAAAAGCGGCCATCTGCGCGCGGCCACCAACCTTGTCTCACCCCACTCCAGTTCTTCCAAAAAGAAAACCCCCGGCAGTTTCCCGCCGGGGGCCTGTTAGATCAGGTGAGTGATCTTAGAAGTTGCGCTGAGCGCGGAGCAGCCCGGTGACCGAGTTCTGGTCCTTCAGCTCGTACACAGCTGCCGGCTTGGCGAAGGCGGCAACTGCCGGCTGGCCGCAATCGCGCCAGAGTACTTCTGGTCCAGACGCGTATAGGCGACGTCCGCAGTGAACGCCAGGTTCTTGACCGGGGTCCACACGGTGTTGACACCGATGACTCCGACGGTGAAGTCCGGGTTACAAGTCGAACCAGCAGACGGCAATAGCAGCGAAGTTGGCGCAGATCAGGCGCCTTGGCCGTATCGCCATACTGCAACCCAGCATAGCCACCGTAGATGGCGCTGGCCCAGTTGGGATTCCAGTTGTGGGTATAGCCACCGCGGAAGCCCCAGGTCTTGACGGTCTCGATGCCAGTCCCAGCCGCCGAACACGCCGTCAGCCAGACGCCGCGAAACCGACGCTCTGGTACGCGCCAGCCAGGCCGGTACCGCTGTACATGGAGAAGTTCTGCGGCCACGAGATTTGGAAGTTGTAGTGGGTCGCACCGTCGGTATAGACGGCCTGCATGTTGATCGAGTCGCCCGGTCCAGTCGGGATGTTCTTGATCGACAAGGCAGCCTGGACAGCCCAGCCCCACTTGTCGCCCGGATGACCGGTCGGCTCGGTCGCGCCGTAGTAGGCAGCGTGAATGTCATGCGCGACAGCCGACAACTGGAACAGACCCCAAGCCTGGTCGACGCGGACGCTGACCGACGATGTCAGGAGCCCGCGTACCACCCCAATCGTTGGCATCGCCGATAGGCTACCGGCAGCCGTAGCAGCAGTGGTAAGTAGTCGCCAGGCACTAACAGCCGGCGGCCGTGAAGCGACGTGTTCCAGAGGTTCGACTGGCCATTGCCAGCGGTCGTATGATCCTGCAGCGCAATCGATCCCGACACGCCATTGCCGAACTCGGCCGTGTAGGCGACCTGGTTGACACCGGTGACCTTGTTGGAACCGCCCGGAATGGTATCGGGACCGCCAGCCGGATAGCTCTTCCACGGCGTGTCGAAGTCCGAAGTCGTACGGCCGAAGGTGAAACCAGCGAACTGGATGAACGCATGGTAGATGCCGAGGCCGGCGGTACCGGCGTTCGCGATAGTCGACGGCGCGCTGCCGGAGACAGTCGCAGAAGTCAACGGAGAAGACCAGATCGGCGAAGGTGCGAACCACGCCATACTCGGTCGCGGTGCGCGTATCGACGGTGAAGTCAAAACGAGCGCGGGTATCATAGTAGTTGCTCAAACGGTTGTTCGAGCCCCGGTTACCAGTTCCGCTGCTGTACATGAAACCATAGTCGCCGCCGCGTAAGCGCCGTGTCGGCGCGCAGATAGCCACCGAACTTGATGCAGGTGTCAGTGCCCGGGATGTAGTAGAAACCAGCACCGTACAGGGAGCAGATCCTCACGTACTCGACCGCTTTGGCCTTGACGGGAAGATCGGCAGCCTGTGCTCCACTCATGGCGACCAGACCCGCCGCTGAGCCGAGGATAAGGCTCTTAACCATCTTCATGTTAACCTCCAAGTTGCTCTGTAGGGAAGGTTCCGGATCCGCCGGGTGCGAACACCCTTAAGGTTGGTTCCCTTAATCCCATGAAACCCGCTTAGTCGCTTCGCGCCTTCGGACACTCCCGCTTCAACGCGAGGGACTTAAGCGAACCACCTAACGGGACGACCTCGGGATGCCCCCCTCCGTCGCAAGATCACAATTACCGAGGACTTCTGCACACGCAACAAAGGAACCACTCCGAAGCGCCTGAACTCGGCGCCTTTTCCGATGGGTGTTGCACAAATAACACGCGACCGTGATCGAACTTTCTCGGCAAGATATTGTTTCATATGATTATTTTTGAATAGTTCCAATTGGCGCGGGAATGGTTACCTCAAAGCCCTCACCCGCGGGTTTTCCACTTCCGGGCGCCTCTTCTCAGAGAATCGCGCGGCCTAAACACCAAATCCAGGCCAGACGATCACGCACGCATAGAGAAGTGCGGGGATTTGGCTGGCGCAATTCCGTGCACAGATCCGACAGGCATGACGGCGCCCGATCGCGACCATATTAAAGGCTCACAGACTCGGCCGTTACGTCCGGGGGCGCCACACCCATCAAAGGTGCCGCGGAACACCCGGCGGAAATCGCAAAAGCCCTTATTTTCAGGGATCAAAATGCATTCGTGTGACACTCCCCGCATGCAGCTGGGGCACGTAGCGTGTGTTCGAGGCGACAGCGCTATCAAATGGCCACGGCGTAACCTCAATCTGCCGCTTGCGGCTCAGGCTATCGTCGGGCATATCCGCCCCCACGGAGCTGTGGCCGAGTGGCTGAAGGCGGCGGTTTGCTAAACCGTTATAGGGTTGTAAAGCCCTATCGAGGGTTCGAAATCCCTCCGGCTCCGCCACCCTTCGCCCTTCGGGCTTCGGGTGGCAGGCCACCCGGAGATCGCAGGGCGAAGGGTGTCTCCCGAAGCTCCGCAGGAGCGCAGGGAGACTGTCACTGCAGCAAATCCGCCACTTGCAGCATATCGATTTTTGATTTTTTCTTGGGCTTCGGGTGGCAGGCCACCCGGAGGTCAGGAGCGCAGGGAGACTGTTTCCCTTGTGGTACGTCTACTTTCTCGAACTCAACAATGGCGATATCTACAGGGCTCGACCGATGATCTTCGACGTCGCGTGGCGTCGCATCAGAGCGGGCACGTCGTCTCGACGAGCAAGTATTTGCCGGTCGTTCTTCGCTCGTATGTCGCGGTCGGAGATGAAGTGACGGCCCGCAGGCTGAGCGATATTTCAAGTCCGGCTCCGGAAAAGCCTTTGCCAGGAAGCGTTTCTTGACAACGCCGGCCGAATAGCCGGCGCCGCGCAGCTCAACAGCGTTGCACTAGTTTCATTCACTTGCTTTAGACTGCCGCCGATCGAGCGGATATCATCGGCTGGATGAAAGCAAAAAACGCGCAACGAAAAACCGCCTGTATCGCTTGCTGCTCGCGCTGCAGATAATGGGAGCGATCACCTTTATCTGGCAGGAACTTCCCGAGTTCAGGCAGGTTGCCAGCAATCCGGGCGAGCAAATTCCGCGTGACGATCTCTCGGATATTCTGCTGGTCGGTGTGCTCCTGGTGATGCAAGGCGCGTTCTGGTGCCGCATGCGTCTCATGCCGATGCCGGTCTTTGATCCGAACGCATTCCTGCAGCATCTATTTCTGTTTCTGGGCAAGCTTAGTTTCATCTTCGGCAGCGCCTTGTTCGGCGTCGCCGTGTTCAGGCATCTTCCCGAACTCGACCACGGCGTCGATTTTTTCCTGATGGCAAGGCGCGGCGTGGTTTTCGGGGGATGTCTGTTCGCGCTGTTCTGCACCAGTCTCGAAGTGGAGCGGCTCGGACAGGTGTTTGAGGGCGGCCATCGCAACTAAGCCGGCAATTTCACGCCCGCGTCACCGATCGCGCATGTAACCAAACACAGCCCGGCGCCTACTGTAGCTGCAGCCGAAGTAATTACAGATAGAGCGCCAGCGCTCTTCCGTACAGCAACACCCAGCCAAAGAAATCGAACGGGCTCGAATTCGGCGCATAGGCCGTTGCCGTGCCGGACATTCCCGGCCGCAGCGACGCGGCGTCGATTTCCTTTGGCCGGTTGATGAGAGCCGGATATTCCGTCGTCATCGGCAGCGACGTGACCTTCATAAGCGTTCCAGATGAAGCGATCTGCCCCTCGCCTACGCCGCTGACGATATTGCCGATCGTCGAGCTGTAGAGTGGCCCGGATTGTTCGAGAGCGCGAACTGAACGCGCGTTCCCGGCCTGATGGTCTGGTATCCGTTCTGGGAGAATATGCCGACAAGCTGGATCGCATCCGAAACCACAAACGACATGGCCGCCTTTGACGACGTCGCCCGGTCGCCTTTGCTCAGCGCCAGATTTGCGACGTAGCCATCGGCGGGAGCAACGATGGTGGTCTGTTCGAGATCATATTTTGCCTTGTCCAGCTGGGCTTTCAATTGATCCACTTCGGACTGGCGCTCTTCCACGTCGAACGCCCGGCCGGCGCTGCTTGCCTGAAGCTGCTTCATTTGCGCAAGCCGAAGCTCCTGAAAGCCGAGCTGGGCCTCGATGCTGCGGACTTGCGCGTCGTAAGGCGTCGGATCGATCTTGAAGAGAACCGCGTTGACCTTCACCAGTTCGTTGGCCTTCACCGCGATTTCCGTGATCTGGCCGAAACGTTCGGCGTCACCTCGACGACGCGGCTGATCACGACCACCCGCCCGGTCGGCGCGAGGTAGCTGAGAAAGCCGGAAAAGACCGCAGCGACAACAAGCCCGAGCAAAATCGTCGTCGTACCCGTGCCCCATCCCCAACGGAGCCACTTCAGCCTGGCGAAAACGAGCCAGACGATCAGGACGTAAAGGACTGCGACGATGGCCATGGAAAACTCTGGGTGTCAGGCCGTCGTTAACTCGCCGGCTTCATCTCAGGAAACTTCCACGTTCCCTTCAATATCTCGTCCCGCGGCCGATAGAGCCGCGCGGGGGTATTCCAGCCCTTCATGATTGGCAAGCAGTTGGGAACCTTGCCGTCACAACCGCCGAATTGAATGGTTATCGAGCCGTCAGAATTTTTCTGTCCGGTGATGTTGTTGATCGAATAGGCGTTGTAAGGATTCTTCTCGAAGTAGCCCTTGGCCGTTATAGACGCTGATGGACCAAAAGCCGTTGACCGGAACGTCCTTGACAGTGAGTTTGTAGACACTCTCGCCGTCGTTCTTGGGTGGTATGACCGAGACATAGGTTGCGTCCTTGTCAGGATTGCCTCCCCAACCCGAAGCGGCTCCGAGAATGAAGCGGATCGGGTCCACGGCCTGCTTGGTGCCGAACGCCCTCTTGTAATCCGGCAGGGTCGCGGCGAGGACCAGCAAAGCTTCACGCACCTTCTTGTGGCTGTCAGGCTCCCAGTTGGGGATTTCAAATTTGCCGACGTCCTTTTGACTGACCTTGACGCCATCTTGCAGTGCGTGGACCTGTTCCACATCCTTGGAGTTCGCAGGATCGACCAGAGTTCGAAGGAAGGTCGCGGCGTAGCGCGTGCCGACCTTCTGCCTGGTTAGTGTGTAGGACCCGGCGCCATATACGACCTCTGCCGTATACTGGTCCTCGTTCAGGACTTGCATCGACATGAAGCGTTTGCCTGTATTGGGGAGCGTGATCGTTACCGGGCCGGCATCGAGGTCGAACACCGCAGTCGAATACAGCGTGTCGCGGTTCATCCGGATCACGGTCTGATTGTCGATCGAGGTCGGCTCGCGGGCATGGTGATACTTCGCCAAACCGCTGCTTTCCTTGACCAGCTTGGCGAAATAGACGTCGCTCTCGGCACGGGTAAAATTCTCGACGGTAACCGGAACCGTGTTGCCGGACGGTGACTGCGCGAAGGCAGACGCTGGAAGTGCGAGCAGTGCGATCACGCCAACCCGTCGTGCGATCATCGTCATGGGACTTCTCCGATCGTTCTGCGCGATGTTTGTCGGTACCGAAATCATGGCTTTGCCTGTCGCTGCGCCATGGACAACAGGTCAGCCAGGATTCGGATGATCCAGGTCGTGTCGGGGGGCGGCTTTGGTGCGCGGCCAAGGGACCGAGCGGAGCACGCTTTGCCGATTGCATGGCGGCTATCCCTATTATTGTTGTTGCTTGTAGTCTCGCAGCGTCGTTGATATGGCGGCGTTGGCTTGTCGGCACGCCTTACGTAACGTTGGACCCAGCTAATCTCTTGCGTCAGGCTTCGTCCGTCAACCACAAATAGACGATCGAACTGAGTGCATTTCCGCCAGGCGAGACGTTCCGTCGCAAGGGCTTCAGCCCGACGGGATAAATAACATCTTGTTTTCGAAATTGACGTCGATCTCCGCAATGAAAAGTTTTTCGCTGTATCCAGATAGTAAGTGATCTGAATTCCGCCTGCTTTACCCGCTGCGCTTGCCAAGTTCCGGCATTGTGCAAAGATGGAGCTGCCGGGCTGGCTTCGTTGACGCTTTGCTCGCTGCTAGGCATTTTAGTTTCGGAATGGAGAGTTGCGTGAGTGAAGCCTTGCATCCACTTGCCCCGCATCATCTGCCGGGTTTCATCACGGCGCCGGGCGACACCGACGTCGTCATGATCGGAGTCGGCATCTTCCTGATCGCCACGATTCTCGGGGTCGGCAATTTCTATCTGCACCTGCACACCCTGCCGGAGCGGATGGCACACCGGACGCACAAGCTCCAGTTCGAAGTCGTGGCTGTGCTCGGCCTGCTGTCGCTGTTTACCCACAACCATTTGTATTGGGTGATCGGGCTGTTTCTCGCCATGATCGATCTACCGGATTTCACCACACCGCTGCGCCGGATTGCCGGAGGGGTCGAAAAGATGGCCGGCGTGCCGCCCGATCCGGATTCGACCGAGGCGCCTCCTGAAACCGCAGGTCACACGGCCAGCACGACCAGCGCCACCGCCAAGAGCGAGGCACAGGCTCATGCTTGAGATCATCCTCTGCTCGCTGGTAACGATATTGCCGGACTATCTCTATCGCCGCTATCGGCAGGGAAAGCGCTTCGGCCACGAAATCACGCTGTTTTCGGTGTGGTTCGAGCTGCGATTTGGCATCATCGCCTGCCTGATGCTCACGGTCGCGCTGATCACGATGATCTTCTATTATCATCCGTCGACCAACTCGGCGACGTTGTACTATCGCACCGTTCCGATCGTCCCCGAGACCATCGGCCGGGTGGCGGAGGTTCATGTGGATTACAGCGCCCCCGTCAAGAAGGGCGACGTGATCTTCAGGCTCGACAGCTCCAAGCAGGAGGCGTCGCTGCTGACCGCCAAGCGCAAGATCGCCGAAGTCGATGCCGCCATGCTGGCGGCGGAGGCGGACGTTCTCAAGGCGGAAGGGCAGATCCAGCAAGCCAAGGGCGACTATCAGCAGGCCTCCGATGAGCTCGACGTCAAGCGCGAGCTGCAGAAGCGCAATCCCGGCATCGTCCCGCAGCGGGACATCGAAAAGCTCGAGGTGCTGCTGACGGGTCGGCAGGGCGCGCTCGATGCCGCCAATGCTGCAAAGCAATCCGCGTCGGTCCGCGTCACCGCGCTCCTCCCGGCCGAGAAAGCCAGCGCCGAGGCCGCTCAGGCCGAAGCGCAGGTCGATCTGGACAAGACCTTCATCCGGGCCGGCGTCGATGGACGCGTCGAGCAGTTCCTGTTGCGACCGGGGGATATCGTCAATCCCATCATGCGATCTGCCGGCGTCCTGATCCCCGACGGCGCCGGCCGACGCGCGCTCACGGCAGGGTTTGGGCAGATCGAGGCTCAGGTCATGAAGGTCGGCATGGTGGCCGAGGCCACCTGCATTTCCAAGCCGTGGACCATCATTCCGATGGTGGTGACCAGCGTGCAGGACTACATCGCGGCGGGCCAGTTCAGGGGCGGCGAACAACTGCTCGAAGCGCAGAACACCGTGCGTCCCGGCACCATTCTCGTTTTCATGGAGCCGATCTACAAGGGCGGCCTGGAAGGCGTGACGCCCGGCAGCTCTTGTGTCGCCAACGCCTATACCAGCAATCACGAACTGATATCGTCAGGGAAACTCGGTACGTTCAAGAGCTTCTGGCTGCATGTCGTCGACGCCACCGGCCTCGTGCACGCGATTCTGTTGCGGATTCAGGCGTTGCTGCTTCCGATCAAGACGCTGGTGCTGAGCGGACACTGAGGCCATCGGCGACGGATACATCGATACCCGGCGCTCCGGTGGCGGAGCCCTGAACGGCTCAGTGCGTGGTCATCCAGGCGCGGGCTTCGCGCTGTGCGGTGGCGATCTCGACGTCGGACATCATCTCGGCGACCTCACGGCGCATCGAGATCGCATCGGCGCGTCCCTTGAGGGCGGCGAGATTGAACCATTTGTGGGCCGCGACCAGATTGACCACGCCGGAACGGCCGCTCGCCCAATACAGGCCGCGCTCGAACAGCAGATCCGGGATCGCCGTCTCCACCGGTGTCGCCATCTCCAGATCGAATTGTCCCTGAAACATCGAAGTCTCCCCTTTTTATTGTTGGCCGCCCTCCCCCGAGCGCGGCCCCTGTCCACTGTTCAAAACGTCCCGTTATCCTGCTCGCCGTTTGCCGGCTTGTTGGGATGATCATGACCGGTCAAATTTGAAATTCAGTTTAAGGTTCGCGATGAACGGGGTGTAAACGCGCTAGCGCGCTCACCGGCACCGAAATCGCAGAAGTGCCTGTGTTGCAGGGATAAGTGGCAAGTTCGTGAAGTTCGGTTTACCGTGCGGCTTCGCACAACGATAACCATTGCGACGGCAATCGCTTGCGCACGTCGTCCGGCTTCGCGAGCGCGGCCGATTGCATGCCGCAAAAGTTCCAGGTGATGGATTGCTGGGGCACGCGGCGCAGGAAGGCCTCCCATGCAACGGACCCGGCAAAGCCGAGCGCGATCAGGATAAGCGTGTAAGCGATTGGGGAAGATCAAAGCGCCAGGCGCTCTAAAGGCGCGGCGATCGGAGCGCGAGAGCTCCGGGGAGCACGAGACGTTCCGGGGAACGGGATAGCGTTCCGGGGAACGAGGGCGTCGGCGAACACGTCAGGACCAGATTTCAACCGGGCTTTGGGGCCCGACGAAATTGCGGAGCAAAGATTCCGCACCGAACGAAGAAAACCAGTTTCTTCTGCCGGACCGGTTTTGAAAGGGCGAACCCTTCCGAAAGTCGATCCAGCCGTTTGACCTGATGTCTCGCCGACACCCTCTTTCGTCGACCAGAGCCGTCTGAATTATGTTCGCTCCGAGGAGTGAACGGTCTGACGGCTCGTGTGACGTGCCGGCATCAAGCCGCCGGCAATTCTTGGAGAAGCGAAGTTACTTCTTCTTGGAGACCTTCTTGGTCTTCTTCGCAGTCTTCTTCACTGCGCTCTTCGCCTTCTTCGCCTTCTTTGCCTTCTTAGCTTTCTTGGCCATGTTGCCCTCCTAATGTAAGTGAGATGGCTTAGTTCGCTGTGTGCACTCGGGAATCGAAATGCACTACATCCCGAATACACCAACACATTCAAAAAAACAGCGTCCCGCTTAAGGAAGTGTTGACGCGGCGATGTGAGAGCACGCGCGGCGGCATCATCGGCGACACATCGACGGCATCGCGCAGCGATGCAAAAAGTCTCGCTGCGGCCGACATCGACGTTTGTCAATATTGAAGGAAACGCTTGCGCTACAGATGTTTTCGCAATTCACGATGTCGCCGATCGATGTGCAATCGACCTCATCGCGACTCACCAATGGCGTTCAAAAGCCGTCCGCGCGGACTTCTGAGTCGCAAATTTTGGCAATGAAATTATTTTCATGGTCACAGCCTTCGCGTCTCATCGGCGCTCGCCAAAACCGATTTTTTGGACGAATCGCAGCTGCGCGATTCGCGGGCACGATGAGCGATCGATGCACGCTTGCGTGCGTCGATCAGCGGCGAAAGCGTCCCGTTACGGGACGCATTCAGATGCCGAGCTTCGCCTTCAGAACATCGTTGACGGCTTGCGGGTTGGCTTTGCCGCCGGACGACTTCATCACCTGGCCGACGAACCAGCCGGCGAGTTGCGGTTTGGCTTTCGCCTGCGCGACCTTGTCCGGATTGGCCGCGATGATGTCGTCGACCACCTTTTCGATCGCGCCGAGATCGGTGACCTGCTTCATGCCGCGCGTTTCGACCAGCGCGCGCGGGTCGCCGCCTTCCTGCCAGACGATCTCGAACAGGTCCTTTGCGATCTTTCCGGAGATCGTGCCCTCGCCGATCAGATCGACGATCGCGGCAAGCTGTACCGCCGACACAGGAGAGTCCGTAATATCACGGCCTTCCTTGTTGAGACGTCCGAACAGTTCGTTGATCACCCAGTTGGCGGCGAGTTTGCCGTCGCGCGCCTTGTCGGCGAGCCCGGTCAGCACGGTTTCATAGAAATCCGCGCTCTCGCGCTCCGCCACCAGCACGCTGGCGTCATAGGGCGACAGTCCAAAACCTTCGATGAAGCGCGCGCGCTTCTGGTCCGGCAATTCCGGCAAGTCCGCCTTCAGGCCTGCGACATAGGCCTCGCTGAACTCCAGCGGCAAGCAGATCCGGATCGGGGAAATAACGATAGTCGTGCGCCTCTTCCTTGGAGCGCATCGAGCGCGTCTCGCCCTTGTTGGGGTCATACAGGCGGGTTTCCTGATCGATGGTGCCGCCGTCTTCGATAATCTCGACCTGGCGCCGCGCTTCATATTCGATCGCATCGCCGATGAAGCTGATCGAGTTCATGTTCTTGATCTCGCAGCGGGTGCCGAGCGGCCCGCCCGGCTTGCGCACGGAGACGTTGACGTCGGCGCGCAGGGAACCCTTCTCCATGTCGCCGTCGCAGGTGCCGAGATAGCGCAGGATCGAACGCAGTTTTGTCACATAGGCCTTGGCCTGCTCGGCATCGCGGATGTCGGGCTTGGAGACGATCTCCATCAGCGCCACGCCGCAACGGTTGAGGTCGACATAGGACATGGTCGGTGACTGATCGTGCAGCAATTTGCCGGCGTCCTGTTCCAGATGCAGCCGTTCGATCCCGATGGTGGCGGTGTGGCCGCCGTCGAGCTCGACCACGACCTCGCCCTCGCCCACGATCGGCGACTTGTACTGGCTGATCTGGTAGCCCTGCGGGCTATCCGGATAGAAATAGTTCTTGCGGTCGAACACCGAGCGCAGATTGATTTTTGCGTTCAGGCCGAGCCCGGTCCGAACCGCCTGCCGCACGCATTCCTCGTTGATGACGGGCAGCATGCCCGGCATCGCCGCATCGACCAGCGAGACATGGGTGTTCGGCTCGCCGCCGAATTCGGTCGCAGCGCCCGAGAACAGTTTTGATTGCGAGGTGACCTGGGCGTGGACTTCGAGCCCGATCACGACTTCCCAGTCGCCGGTCTGGCCCTTGATCAGTTTTGCCGGTTTGACTGGTGCGTTCATGCTTTTCTACCCCCGAGCAGCGCGGAGACGATCCGCTCCCATTCGGCTTCCAGAGAATCCTGTGCTGCCGGCTGGCCCGCCTGGCGGTACCAGTAGCCGGCATTGCCGAGATCGCCCTCGACCCGATGCAGATAGGCATGAACCCAGGCGGCATCAGCCGTCTCTTCGTTCATGACGATCTTGTGCGCTCGGTCCCACTCGCCCTTGGCCGCCCACCACAACGCGGCCAGCGGCGGCTCCACGCTGGATGCCGGAGCAGTTCCCGACAGGCTGGCCCGGAAGTCACTCATCCTACCACCACCGCTCGGGCGTGAAACGGCCGGCCGCCTGCTCGACCACTTCGCCGAGCGAGAACAGCGTCTCTTCGTCGAACGGACGGCCGATCAGTTGCAGGCCGAGCGGCAGCCCCTGCGCATCCTTGCCGGCAGGAACGGCAATGCCCGGCAGACCCGCCATGTTCACCGTCACCGTAAAGATGTCGTTGAGATACATCTCGACGGGATCAGCGCCCTTTTCGCCGACGCCAAACGCCGCCGACGGCGTTGCCGGCGTCAGGATCGCGTGGATGCCCTTGGCAAAGCAATCCTCAAAATCCTTCTTGATCAGCGTGCGGACTTTTTGCGCGCGCAGATAATAGGCGTCGTAATAGCCGGCCGAGAGCACATAGGTGCCGATCATGACGCGGCGGCGCACTTCGGCGCCAAAACCTTCGGCGCGGGTGTTCTCGTACATCTCGCCGATGGAGCGGCCGGGCACGCGCAGGCCGTAGCGCACGCCGTCATAGCGCGCGAGATTCGACGACGCCTCGGCGGGGGCAACGATATAATAGGCCGGCAGCGCGTATTTGGTATGCGGCAGCGAGATGTCGACCATTTCGGCGCCGGCCGCCTTCAGCCAGGCCGCGCCCTCGCTCCAGAGCTTTTCGATTTCAGCCGGCATGCCGTCGAGGCGATACTCCTTGGGTATGCCGATCTTCATGCCCTTGACGGATTTTCCGATCGCCGCCTCGTAATCCGGCACCGGGCGATCGACTGACGTCGTGTCCTTGGGATCGTGCCCGGCCATCGAGCGCATCAGGATCGCGGCATCGCGATTGGTGCGCGCGATCGGTCCGGCCTGATCGAGCGACGAGGCAAACGCCACGATGCCCCAGCGCGAGCAGCGGCCATAGGTCGGCTTGACGCCGACGGTCGCGGTAAACGCCGCCGGCTGCCGGATCGAGCCACCGGTGTCGGTCGCGGTTGCGCCCATGCACAACAGCGCCGCCACCGCGGACGCCGATCCGCCGGAGGAGCCGCCCGGCACCAGCGTGGTGTTGGAGCCCTTACGCCGCCACGGATTGACCACGGGGCCGAAGCACGAGGTCTCGTTCGACGAGCCCATCGCGAATTCGTCATTGTTGAGCTTGCCCAACATCACGGCGCCGTCGCGCCAGAGCTGCGAGGTGATGGTGGATTCGTAAGGCGGCACGAAATTGCCGAGGATCTTTGAGCACGCGGTGGTGCGCACGTCCTTGGTCGCGAACAGATCCTTGATGCCGAGCGGAATGCCCGCCAGCGGCCCGCCCTCGCCCTTGGCGATTTTGGCGTCGACCGCACGCGCCATGGCGCGGGCCTGCTCCGGCGTTTCCAGGATGAAGGCGTTGAGCGCGCGCGCCGCCTCGATCGCGGCAAGGTGCGCGTCGGTCAGTTCAAGCGAGGTGAAAGACTTGTTCGCGAGGCCATTCCTGGCCTCGGCGATCGTCATCGATGTCAGGTCGGTCATTTATTGATCGGGCTACAGAAGAACGGAGACAGG
This sequence comes from uncultured Alphaproteobacteria bacterium, assembly GCA_963802535.1. Lineage (GTDB taxonomy): Bacteria > Pseudomonadota > Alphaproteobacteria > Rhizobiales > Xanthobacteraceae > Bradyrhizobium. Next base: position 117,026 of record CAWDJI010000014.1, read on the forward strand.
GTCTTGTCGTTGGCGGGGTCGTCCTTGGCCCGCGTCTTGTCGGAGGCCTCGAGCATGTCGAGCACGGCGTCCATCGCCTTGTCGGGATCGGCGGCCTTGCCCTGCCGCTCCATCGCATCGACATAATTCATGTAGGCCTGGTAGGCCTTTTCATCGTCGCAGAGCATGCACATCGGACTTCCGATCTCGAACAAGAAACAAGAATAGAGTTTATTCCACGACCTTCGGCACCAGGAAGAACTGGTTCACGGCGTCGGGTGCGTTCTTGACCACATCGTCGGCAATCTCGCCGTCATTGACCACGTCCGGGCGCTTCTTCATTTCCATCGGCGTCACCGACGTCATCGGTTCGACGCCGTCCACATTCACCTCCGAGAGCTGCTCGACAAAAGCCAGCATGGCGTTCAGCTCGCCCTGCAAATGGGGAACCTCGGCCTCGGTGACCGCAATTCGCGCCAGATGCGCGATGCGGCGAACGGTGGCGGCATCAACGGACATTATATAGGGCCTCGAACGGAAATTTCATTCCGCCGTATAGCAGACGCCGCTTTTGCGCCGCAACCGCGGGAACCGCCGCGCCGGCCATTTCGGGCCCGATTACCGCCAAAACCGGGGCGGTTGCCCGGTCAGGAGGCAGCGCCGCGCCAGCCGGCGCCCGGATCAGTGAATTGGGCGGGCAAAAACCCCCGACGAAACCATTTTGGGCCGTTCACGCAGTCGTTTTGAAACAGAAGCGGCGTGTACTCGGTTAATCATTTTGGAGGCCGTGTCATGTGGACAATGGAACACGACAACGCCGGATCCAACGTTTGGGACCCTGCCATCTGGTCGATCGGTACCGCGGTTGCTGCCGCGATCCTGTATGTCGCCTGCCTGGTCTAGTGAACAGGAGGCCAGATCATGACCAAAGCAAAAGAGCTTCAGGAAAAGGCTGACATGTTCGAGCGGCGCGCCGAAAATGCCGCCGACCCGATCTCGGAGCGCCACTACAAGGAAATGGCCGCGCATTATCGGTCACTCGCGGTCGAGCATATGGACGTCAACCGCGACGAACCGGCGCATTAACCGGATAAGGCCTGAAGTCTAGCCAGTGCCGCACCCGCCAACGCGCGGGTCAGTTCGGCGGCCGGCATCTCGCGGCCCATCCGCACCGCCTGCCCAGCCCAAAGATTGGTGAAATCGACCTTGCCGAGCTTTTCGGCCGCTGCCTTCAGCGGCCCGAGCGCGGTGGCCGCATGCGGAAACGCCGGCGCGTCCGGCGAAACCGGCCCGACCTCGCGCATCACCCGGTTGGCGACACCGCGCGCGGGCCGCCCGGTCATGACATTGGTAATGACGGTGGAATCATCATGCGCCTGGGCCAACGCGAGGCGCGCCGGCGCGATCACCGTCGATTCCGGGCAGCGCAGATAGGCGGTGCCGATCTGCACGCCCGACGCACCCAGCGCCAACGCCGCGGCGATCCCGCGCCCGTCGGCAATGCCGCCGGCGGCGATCACCGGCACCTTCACGGCATCGACCACCTGCGGCACCAGCGCAAAGGTGCCGGGCTGCTCGGCGATATTTTCGGTCAGGAACATGCCGCGATGGCCGCCGGCTTCCGCGCCTTGCGCGATGATGACGTCGGCGCCGTTCTGCTCGAGCCAGATCGCCTCTTTCACGATCGTCGCCGACGACATCACGATCGCACCCGCCGCCTTGACGCGCCTGACCAGCGCTGCGTCCGGCAGGCCGAAATGGAAGCTGACGACTTCCGGCTTCATCTCCTCCACCAGCGCGCACATCGCCTCGTCGAACGGCGCACGGTTGGCGGCGTTGACCGGTGCCGCCGGATCGAGGCCGAACTCCTTGTAGTAGGCGGTGAGCCGCGCCTTCCATCCGGCTTCGCGCGCAGGCTCGGCCGCGACCGGCGTGTGGCAGAAGAAATTGAGATTGATCGGCGCTGACACGCGCTGGCGGGTGATATTGATCTGCTCGCGCGCCTTTTCCACCGGGATCATCGCGCAGGGCAGCGAGCCCAGCGCCCCGCCCTGTGCGGCTGCGATCACCAGTTCATGGTCCATGATGCCCGCCATCGGCGCCAGCACGATCGGGAATTCGGTCTTGAAGAGATCGAGAAGTCGGCGGTCTGGCCACATGGTTTTGCTCGCTTGCGTGAATGGAGAGATGACTTTTCGGATCAGCCTCGCGAGGCTGCGGAAGAATTACGCCTTCCCTGGAGGATCTGGTCGGCTTCGGTGACGATCCGGTCAACGATCTCGGCCGCCGGCGGAATGTCATGGATCAGGCCTACGCCCTCACCGGCAAAGACGCCGGCGATGTCGAAATTTCCGGCCGCCCTCGCGGCGGCATATTCGGCCGCGACCGCGCCGACGTTTTGCAGCAGTTCGACCTCGCGTCCCATCCAGCGCCGTGCGTGATCGTTGATCAAAGCGCGGCCGTCGAACGGCGCCGGCCAGACATTGTTCCGCGACAGATCGAAGATGATGCTGCGGATACTGCTGCCGCTGGTCGCAGCACAGATCCGCTTCTTGGCTTCGTCGGCGCCGTCGCATTCCTGGCTGGCATAGAAGCGCGTGCCGAGCAGCACGCCGGACGCGCCCAGCATCATCATCGCCGCTACTCCGCGGCCATCGGCGATGCCGCCCGCAGCCGCGACCGGCACCGGCCGGCCACCAGATCGACGATCGCTGGCACGATGTCGATGGTGGTGCGCGAGGCGCCATGGCCGCCGGCCTCGCTGCCCTGGGCGATCAGCATGTCGGCGCCGGCATCGAGCGCCTGGCGTGCCATGGATTCATCCTGCACCTGGCAGATCAGCAGCGCGCCGGATGATTTGATGCGCGGCGCGAACGGTTTGGGATCGCCGAACGACAGCATGACCGCGCACGGCCTTGCGGCGAGCGCGATGTCAAGCAGTTCAGGCCGCTTGGCCAAACTCCAGGTGATGAAGCCGATGCCGAATGGCTGAGCTACGTCCCTGAGCTTGGCGGTCTCCTGCTCCAGCCACGCCTTGTCGCCGTAGCCGCCGCCAAGAATCCCAAAACCGCCGGCGGCGCTGACCGCCATGGCTAACCGTGCGCCGGCAATCGTATCCATCGGCGCCGACAGGATCGGATGGGTGATGCCCAGAAGAGCCGTCAATGGCGTGCTGATCGACATGTCACCCCTCCGACGGCCCGTGCGCTGCAGTCTGGACAGACAATCTAGGCCGAACTATCATTCTCTAATAATGAATACTAGAGAACGTTACCATCTCTAAAAAGAAACGGGCGCATCCGATGGAACTCAGCGATCTCGTGACCTTTTCGGCGGTGGCGCGCCTCGGCGGCATCACCCGCGCCGCCGATGAACTCAACACCGTGCAATCCAACGTCACCCAACGGGTGAAGGCACTGGAGGCCGAAATCGGCACCGCGCTGTTCGAGCGACACAGCCGCGGCATGAATTTGACCGGCGCCGGACGCCGTCTGCTCCCTTATGCGCAGCGAATGGCGGCGCTGACGCGCGAGGCGGTGCTGGCCGCGCGCGACGATGGCGAGCCGAAAGGACCATTGTCGATCGGCTCGATGGAGACGACTGCCGCGGTGCGCCTGCCTGCGTTGCTCGCCGAATTCCATAAGCGGTTTCCGGCGGTGCGGCTGACGCTGAGAACGTCGACGACGGCCGATCTCGTGGCCGCGGTACTCGACGGCACATTGGACGGCGCCTTCGTCGCCGGCCCGATCGATCACGCGGAGCTCTCTTCCACGATCGCCTTCAGGGAAGAGCTGGTGCTCGTCTCCGCGCGGCGCTGGACCAGCCTCGCCGCCTTGCGCGCGGGCACGCCGGAGTCAGGCCCCACTGCGCTGGTATTCCGCACCGGCTGCACCTACCGGCAACGGCTTGAACAGGTGTTTTCCGAATTCGGCTGGCCGTCGGCGGCGCGGTTCGAACTTGGAACCCTCGATGGCATGATCGGCTGCGTCGCCGCCGACATGGGCGTCACGATGCTGCCCCGCGCCGTGGTTGGAAAGAACGACACCGTCAGGGCTCACAAACTGAGTGCCACTCAGTCAGGGGTCGACACCCTCTTCATCCAGCGTCGCAGCGCGCATCAATATAGTGCGTTGCAGGGCTTTAACGCCTGTCTGAACAAAAACGGCGAAGTCATCGCCGCCTGACGTTCCAGCATCGCCGTTCCCGCTTTGCAGAGAATATCGCCCGCGTGTTAAGCGAAGCAATGCCTGCTCTCATCCTCCCGTTGATCGAAGCCGCCACATACTGGCCGGAACGCGGCGCCCTGGTCGGCCTCGATCTCGGCACCAAAACCATCGGCGTTGCCGTGTCCAATGCCGATCGCAGGCTTGCGACCGGCGTCGAAACCCTCCATCGCAAGGCGTTCAAGGCCGATGCGGCGCGGTTGCTCGCCATTGCCGGCGAACGCAACGCGGTCGGCTTCGTGCTCGGGTTTCCCATCAACATGGACGGCAGCGAGGGACCGCGCGCGCAATCGACCCGGGCGTTTGCGCGCAATTTCTCCAAACTCACGGAAGTTCCGATCGCCTTGTGGGACGAGCGGCTTTCGACCGCGGCCGTCGAGCGCGAGCTGATCGGAATGGATGTCAGCCGCGCCCGCCGCGCCGAAGTGATCGACGAGCACGCCGCGATCTTCATCCTGCAAGGCGCGCTGGACCGGCTTTCGAACCTGCGCGGAGACCGCTGAATATGGCGGTGGTGATCGCGGCGCTGCTGCCGGTGTTTTTGCTGATCGTGCTCGGCTTCATCCTGAAGCGGACCTTGATGCGGCTGGAGACGCAGTGGCACGGGCTGGAGCGGCTGACCTATTACGTGCTGTTTCCTGTGTTCCTGGTCCAGACGCTGGTGAAGGCCGATTTCACCAAGGTGCCGGTCGCCGGCGTCGGCGGCGCACTGTTCCTCTCTGCCCTCCTGATGTCGTTGCTATGCCTGGCGTTGCGTCCCCTGCTCGTCCGCTGTGCCGTCGACGGCCCGGCCTTCACATCGATCTTCCAGGGCGCAATCCGCTGGCAGACCTATGTCGCGCTCGCCGTCGCCCATAACCTCTTCGGCGACCTTGGACTGGCGCTGGCGTCGGTCGCGATGATCGCCCTCATCCCGCTGGGCAACGTATTCAGCGTCGGGGTGCTCGCAAAATATGCCTCGACTGAAAAGCGCTCGATCGGATCGATCGTCATGACCGTGGTGCAAAATCCCCTGATCTGGGCCTGTGTGATCGGGTTCGTGCTCAACATCACTCACGTTCCGCTTCCCCGACTATGGCACGAAGTCGCTGACGCTCTTGGCCGCTCGTCGCTCGCGATCGGCCTGCTCGTCACCGGCGCCGGCCTGCAGCTCGAGGGCATCTTCCGACCCAGCCTGGCAGCGAGCGTGGCGGTGTTCCTCAAGCTCGTGCTGATGCCCGTGATCGCGGTCGCCTTTGGTCTTTGGTTCGGCCTCACCGGCTCCAGCCTCGCAATCGTGACCATTTGCGCGGCGGTACCGACCGCCTCGAGCGCCTATGTGCTGGCCCGGCAGATGGGCGGCGATGCGCCCTTGCTGGCGCAGATCATTACGCTGCAAACTATTTTGGCAGCGATCACGATGCCGGTCGCCATTGCTCTCGCGGCGATGTGCTAGCTAAGATGCAAGGCGGCACTCGTTCTGTCTTGAGGCCGCACCGGAGCTGCAGATGAAACGGGTTGGCATTGTCGGTTTCGGCTTCATCGGCGCTTCGCTTTATCGCGCCATCGAGAAACACGAGATTGACGGCCTCGAGGTCGCGTTCGTCTTCAACCGCAGCCCCGGCAAACTCGAAGGCGTGCCGGCCGACCTGGTGCTCCAGGACCTGTCCAGGGCCAGGGAATGCCGGCCCGACCTGATTGTCGAATGTTCCCATCCCGACATCAGTATCGAATACGGTGCTACTTTCCTCTCGCATTGCGATTACATGCCGCTGTCGGTCACCGCCCTTGCCGACGACGGCCTCCGCGAGACGCTGACGGCGACCGCCCGCGCGAGCGGCCATCACATGCTGCTGCCACGCGGCGCATTGGTGGGTATGGACGGCCTGTTCTCCTGGCGCCACATGTGGCGCGAAGTGACCATCACCTTCCGCAAACACCCGAAGAATCTCGATCTCAGCCGCGTCGGCCGCACGCCAGAGAGCATCACCGAAGAGCTTGTGATGTATGACGGGCCGGTGCGCGGGATCGCAAAAGACTATCCGCGCAACGTCAACACCATGGTCACCTGCGCGCTCGCGACCATCGGGCTCGATCGCTGCCGTGCCCGCCTGGTTGCCGATCCCCGGCTCGATCATGCCGTCGCCGAGGTCGAGGCAGTCGGCACCGACGGCTCATATCTTCAGACCATCAAGCGCCAGCCGGCGATCGGCGTGTCCGGAACAGAAATGTTCGCGTCCACGCTGCGCTCGGTGCAGAAGGCGACAGCAAACTTGCAAACTCTGGATTTCGTCTAACAAAAGGATTCGCCAATGATCGCGTCCACCCCACGGTCCCCGAGAAACACGATGCGCAAGACCGCCCTTTCGCTCGCATTCCTGTTCGGGCGCCGCACTGGCCACGACCAGTGCGTTCGCGCAGACGAAAAAGGTCGCGATCGCCAATTTCGGGCCTCACGGCTCGCTCGAACAGGTGATTGCCGGCTTCAAGGAGGCGCTGGCGGAAAAGGGTTTCGTCGATGGCAAGAATGTCGCCTACGACTACAGCCACTGCAATTTCGACCCGTCGCTGGTGCCGCAGGTTCTGAGCAAGCTCGAAGCCGGCAAGCCCGACGTGATGCTGACGGTGACGACACCGATGACCCAGGCCGCGGTGAAGATCGTCCGTGATCAGTCGATCCCGATCGTCTTTGCGCCGGTGACCGACCCGGTTGCCGCAGGCCTCGTCCCGGACTGGCAGCATGGTTCGGCCCGCTTCGTCGGCGCCTCGAACATGCAGTCGTTCGAGGCCGTGTTCGACTTCGCGCGCAAGCTGCTCGGCAGCGTGAAATCATTCGGGATGCTCTACAATCCAGGCGACGCCAATGACGTTGCCAACAAGAACCTGGCGGAAAGCGCCGCCAAGGCCGCCGGTATCGAGTTCAAGGCAATTGCCGTGGATGCGGTCGGCGACATCGGACCGCGCGCAGCAGCTTTGGAAGGGGTGGACTTCATCTTCGCCATTCCGTCGAGCCTGCTGATGCCGGCTCTGCCCGCGATCGCCTCGACCGCCGACCGCCTGAAAATCCCGGTGATCAGCTCTTCCCCGCAAGGCGCGCAGGAACATGTCGTGCTGGGGGCCATGTCGGTGTCATGGACCAAGGTCGGCTATCAGGCCGGCCTGCGTGCAGCCGACATCTTGAGCGGCAAGAAGCCGCCGGAGCTGTCGAACTACAAGCCGTCGGCCGAAGATCACACGCCTGTTATCAGCGGACGGCGGCTGAAGCAGGCTGGAAAGGTGCTGCCCGCCGCCCTCGCCGACTGCAAATGCGTCGTTGATTAGTGACAGCGCCAATCACGACGTCGATGCTGGCACTCGATGGGCTGCGCAAGACCTTCCACCAGGGCACGCCGGACCGGCGCGCCGCGCTGGATGGCGTGTCGCTTGCGCTTCGGCCCGGCGACTTCGCCGTCGTGATCGGCGGCAACGGCGCCGGCAAATCGACCCTTCTCAACACCATTGCCGGCGAGGTGATGCCGGATGAAGGCTCGGTGTCGGTCGACGGCGTCGATGTGACCCGTAAACCGACGCATATCCGCGCGGCCTGGATCGCGCGCGTGTTTCAGGATCCTCTGGCCGGCACCGCGGGCACGCTGACGGTGGCGGAAAATCTCTCCATCGCCGAACGGCGCGGCAAGCGCAGCGGGCTGCGCTGGGGGCTCAACGCCGGGAACCGCAAGCGCTACCGGGAACGGGTCGCAGCGCTGGGGCTCGGGATCGAAAGCCGGCTCGATCAAAAGGTGGGCTCGCTTTCCGGCGGACAGCGGCAATCGCTTGCATTGGCGATGGCGGTGCTCACCTCGCCAAAGCTGCTGCTGCTGGACGAACATTGCGCCGCGCTCGATCCGAAGACGGCTGAGCTCGTCATGAAGGAAACGGTGCGCGCCGTGGACAGCGAAAAACTCACCGCGCTGATGGTCACCCACAACATGCAGCACGCGATCGAATTCGGAAACCGGCTGATCATGATGATGGAGGGCCGGATCGTCTATCAGGCCGAAGGCGCCGAGAAGACCGCATTGACCATCGAACATCTCGTCAAGCGCTTCCACATCACCAGCGATCGAATGGTGCTGGGCTGACCCGATGGCAATCCTTCAGGCCTACACCAATCTGATCCCGGTCACCCTTCTGCAAGGGGTGATCTATGCCTTCGTCGCACTCGGGATCATGATCCCGTTCCGACTGCTGTCGTTCCCCGACCTCACCGCCGAAGGCTCGTTCCCACTTGGGGCAAGCGTCACCGCCGCGATCCTGGCCGCCGGAGCCGATCCGGTATCCGCGACCATCCTGGCGATCGCCGCGGGCTTTGTCGCCGGCGCCACGACCGCATTGATCCACCGCCTCTTCCGCCTCAATACCCTCTTGTGCGGCATTCTTGTGGTCACGATGCTCTACAGCATCGATATCCGCATCATGGGTAAGCCCAACATTCCGATGTTCACCTATGACGACCTGTTTTCAATCTTCCTCGGCAACGCGTCGCGGTCTCTCGCGGCGCGTATCGCGTTTGTCAGCGCGATTGCGATCATCTGCACCACGGCGCTCTATTGTTTCCTGAAAACCGAGATGGGCCTTGCGCTGCGCGCGGTCGGCGCCTCCCAAAGCATGGCCCGCGCACAAGGCCTGTCGACGTCCTACTATGTCATTCTCGGCATCGGGATTGCCGGCGCGCTGAGTGCGCTTGGCGGATCGATCCTCGCGCAGAACCAGAGTTTTGCCGACGTGAACATGGGCTTCGGCGTCCTCGTCAACGGCCTCGCCTCCCTCATCGTCGGCGAGCAGCTGATCGGCCGGCAAACGCTGGCGCGTCAGTTGGCGGCTCCTTTGGTCGGCGCCGTGGTCTATTACCAGGTGGTCAGTTTTGCGCTGGCGCTCGGCATGCAACCGTCCGATCTCAAATTGCTGACGGGGCTTTTTGTGCTGGCGCTGCTGGGCCTGCCGCTCCTCAGAAGTCGAAGAACCCAATCGGACGCGCTGGCGTGAATTGCCCCTCGATCACCTAACTGCCCGCCAGCCAGAACGTCTGTATCGTCGCCGCGGTATTGTTGAGGCCATGGATCACGATCGTCAGCCAGGTTGAATTGCTGCGGTAGCGGAGATAGCCGAGCAAGAGGCCGATGGAGAATATCTCACCGAAGAAGAACCAGTCATATTGCAGGTGCAGCGAAGTCCAGGCCAGCGACGACAGGATGATGGCGCCGACCACGCCTAGCCGCGATTCCGACCAGCCGCGGTAGAGAAAACCGCGCGCGAGGATTTCTTCCGAAATGGGGGCAGCGATGCAAAACGCCACCACCAGCAGCCATAGCGCACCGTCGGACTGCGCCGATTTCATCACCTCGCCCATGAAGCCGGGCGTCACCTCGCGTCCGAGCGATTTCGACAGCAAATCCCAGCCGCCGACCAGCACGGCCAGGCTGACGGCACCGAGCAGGAAATTCTGCCACGAGGTCCAGCGCAGCGCGAGATAATCGGTGAACGGCGTGCGCGAAACGCGGATCGCGATCCAGGCCGCCAGCAGCACCGTCGGCAAACCCATGATGACAGACAGCGAAATCGTCAGGCCGCCGCCGACGACGCTGGCGATATCGATCGAGCCCCCCTTCTGCAACCAGATATAGCCGATCACCGCGGCCTGGCCGATGAACATGCCGCCAAAGATGAAGAGGCCCCATAACGCGGTGCCCCAGAACTTCCAGATCCGGGGTGGCAGCGGCGGCGTTACGGTAGCGACGGGCGGATGTTCGGGGTTGAGTGAATCCATCAACAGACTTTCGATTGGTGGGCGTTTACGCTCGCTTCGTCATGCCCGGGCTCGTCCCGGGCATCCACGTCCTTGTGTTCACAAGAGAACGTGGATGGCCGGGACAAGCCCGGCCATGACGAGTGTGTATACTCCGGGAATCAATTGCGTCTTCTGAATCGGGAAATCATAGGCTTGCCCGCCCGCGCCCGGCAGCGAAAAGTGCCACCACTCCTTTGAATAATTCACGAAGCCGCGGCGGGCCATCAGCAGCACCAGTTTGTCCCGCCAGCGGCGCTGGTTCGAACTGATCTGCTTCGCGCCGGTGTGCGCCTTGACGTCGGAACAATCATAGCCGGTGCCCATGTCGACGCTGCCTTCCGGGGCTCGCAGGTTCACATTCGCGGTACAGTCGGCGTACGCCTTGGCGGGATCGAAGGTGGCCGAATTGTCGGCCTTGAGATCGACCAGCGTGAGATCGACGGCAGCCCCCGTGGAATGACCGGAGCGTTCGGCGATATAGCCCAGACGAAACAGGTCCTGCTTGCTGAACGCCGGATTATAACGCCGCTGCGCCGGCGTCTCGTTGCCGTCTTTCGACCACGCCACCATGTCGGCAACCGCCCGCGCCGGCCGGTAGCAATCCAGCATTTTTAGCGACAGCCCCTGGAGCGCCAGCTCCTCCTGTACGCTTTTCAGCATCAGCCCGACCTGCCGCCTGACCACGCATTCGCCCGCCCCATAGCCCGCCAGCGGACGGCCGACAAAGTTGTTCGAGCCGGCGTAGCGGATGTCCTGAATGATCGACGGATCAATATCGCGCAGGAACACGAAGTCGCCGGGCAGCTTTTGCGCGTGCGCCGGCGAACCGGTCCACAAGGCGGTCGCGACAATCGCGGCGAGCGCCGCATGTCCACAATTTGCCGCGCCCGACCGTGCGCGGATCACTGCACACGCTCCGAACTGACCAGCAGTTTCGTGATCGCGGTGTCGGTGTATTTCTTGCCGGCCCAGACATCGTCGATGATGAATTTGACCCAGTAGGCCTTCACCGGTTTGGGCAGATCGAACAGTTCCGACCCAAGGCGATCCTTCAGAACAAACGTCTGAGTCTCGCCTTGCGAAAACACCGCGCGCAACTGGCGGACCCGGTTGTTCTTCTGGAAGATGTCGTTGTTTTTCTGATAGCCGTTCTGGACGTTGATGGATTTGATCAGGCGCAACGTCTCGAATTCGATCGTGATCCACTCACCGACGCCGCTGTCGTCCCTGCCCTCGACCCACGCGGTACCCGTGGCCGTGCTGAACAGGTTTTGCGCGCCATAGGAATTGCCGAACTGTGGCTTCAGCACCGAACTGACGCAATAGGTCTGGTAGCCGTTGCGCGCGCAGCTTTCACCTGATGCCCCCGGCCGCGACGGGCGTGCCGCAGGCCCGGGTTCCGTGGTGGCGCTCGCAAGTTTGCCGACAGGCGGCTCGACACGGTTTGCAGGCGACAGCGCCGCCAGATAAATCCGCCCGCCGAGGGTTTGATCATAATAGGCCGGCGTCTGTTCATGCGGCGCCGGTTGGCCGCGCCCGTCGGTCGCTTGCAATGCCAGTTCGGCAACACGCTCACGAACCTCGACCGCGAGATCACCGAGATGCAGTTCCGGCCGTTTCAGCTGCTCGGCGAACACCCGCGTGAACACCGAATTATGCGCGGGATCGTTGCCGCCGAGCCGGTCGAGCGCGGTCTGCCCGATGCCTGCGGAATACAGGCTGAAGATTCCGCGCGCGGGCTTGGCGTCGGCCAGTCCCCTGGTGTTGCCGATCGATCGGCCCGCGGCCCGCGGAAACGGGTTGTCGCGACAGGCGTCGATCACCAGCAAAGCCACGCGGACCGATTTCGCCTGCAACTCGGCGATCAGATCGGGCTCGGCGATCGATGCGCCGCGCACACGGGCCTCGGCACCTTCGGTAACCGTCGGCACATCGCTCGGGATCAGGTAATTGACGCCGGCAATCGCCACGCCATGGCCGGCAAAGAACAACGCGGCGGTATCACCCGGCTCTAGCCGCGCCGTGAACTCGGCCAATTTATCGATCATGGCCTGGCGGCCAAGATTGGTGCCGACGATCACCTCGAAGCCCAGCGCCCGAAGCGAATCCGCGACGGTTCCGGCGTCGTTCACGGCCTTCTTGAGCTGCCGGTCGCCGGGAAGATTGGGATAGAGATCGTTCCCGATCGAGAGCGCGACGCGCTTTTCCGCGCAGGCAGGCGTCGCCACCATGCCAAAAGCGCCGGCGACGCACCCAAGGCCCAGCACGGCGCTCAAGCCTGTGCGGACGCAATTGAGTAAAATGCCCGGTGAAATGTCCTGTCTTTTCCATGGCCTGGATGCGTCGCGCGCCGATGCCGGGCAGCCTAACGGAAAGGCCGATCCGGGGACACCGCCGATTGTGCTTTACCCTGTTGCCGAAGCGCTAGTGGATAAGTCGCCGCGGGCGAATTGAGGCTTGCCCCCCGCACGGTCTCTGCCTATAGCTCTCGCTTTAATGACCCCTGTATCGAAATCGACCTTCGTCCTCGGTCACCGGCATCTGCTGGGAATCGAGGGGCTTTCCGCCGCCGACATTACCGGCCTGCTCGACCTTTCCGAGGAATATGTCGAGCTCAACCGCCAGGTCGACAAAAAGCGCACTTCTCTGCGCGGGCGCACCCAGATCAACCTGTTCTTCGAGGCCTCGACCCGGACCCAGTCCTCGTTCGAACTGGCGGGCAAGCGGCTCGGCGCCGACGTCATGAACATGTCGGTGTCGCAGTCCTCGATCCGCAAGGGCGAGACGCTGATGGACACGGCGGTGACGCTCAACGCCATGCACCCGGACATCCTGGTGGTGCGCCACCACGCGTCAGGCGCGGTGGAACTTCTGGCGCGCAAGGTTGACGGTTCCGTGATCAATGCCGGCGACGGCAGCCATGAGCATCCGACCCAGGCGCTGCTGGATGCGCTGACCATCCGCCGTAATAAAGGCCGGCTGGAAGGCCTCGTAATCGCGATCTGCGGCGACGTCATGCATTCCCGCGTCGCCCGCTCCAATATCCTGCTGCTCAATACGATGGGCGCTCGCGTCCGCGTGGTGGCCCCCTCCACGCTGTTGCCGCGCGGCATCGAGCGGATGGGCGTCGAGGTGGCGCGCGACATGCGCGAGGGCCTCAACGGCGCCGATATCGTGATGATGCTGCGGTTGCAGCGCGAGCGCATGAACGGTTCGTTCGTACCCTCGACCCAGGAATATTTCCATTATTTCGGGCTCGACCAGAAGAAGCTGGCTTACGCCAAGCCGGACGCGCTGGTGATGCATCCGGGGCCGATGAATCGCGGTGTCGAGATCGACTCGATCGTGGCGGATGGTGCGCAGTCGCTGATCCGCGAACAGGTGGAAATGGGAGTGGCGGTGCGGATGGCGGTGCTCGAAGCGCTCGCCCGCAACCTGCCGAACGCGTGACGCCATGCTGACCGACCGCCGTCCGATCCTGCTAGCCAACGCCCGCGTCGTCGATCCCTCGCGCGATTTCGACGGTCCGGGCGACGTCCTGATCGCCGACGGCGTGATCCGCGATTCGAAGCGCGGCATCGGCGCCGCCGGCGTGCCCGAGGGAACCGACATCATCAATTGCGCCGGCAAGATCGTCGCCCCCGGGCTGATCGACATGCGCGCTTTCGTCGGCGAACCCGGCGCCAGCCACCGCGAGACTTTTGCCTCGGCGAGCCAGGCGGCGGCTGCCGGCGGCATCACCACCATCATCTGCCAGCCGGATACGTCGCCGGTCATCGACAATTCGGCGACGGTGGATTTCGTGCTGCGCCGCGCCCGCGATACCGCGATCGTCAACATCCACCCGATGGCGGCGCTGACCAAGGGCATGCGCGGCGAGGAGATGACCGAGATCGGCCTGTTGAAGGCCGCCGGCGCCGTCGCTTTCACCGATGGCGACCGCAGCGTCACCAATGCGCAGGTGATGCGCCGCGCACTGACCTATGCCCGGGATTTCGACGCGCTGATCGTGCACCACACCGAAGACCCTGATTTGGTCGGCGAAGGCGTCATGAACGAAGGCGAGTTCGCCGCGCGTCTTGGCCTCGCCGGGATTCCCAACGCTGCGGAAGCCGTCATCCTCGAGCGCGATATGCGGCTTTTGGCGCTGACCGATGGCCGCTATCACGCGGCGTCATTGTCCTGCATCGAATCGCTGGAAATCCTCAAGCGCGCCCGCGACGCCGGGCTTTCGGTCTCGGCCTCGGTGTCGATCAACCATGTCACGTTGAACGAAAACGATATCGGCCCCTACCGCACCTTCTTAAAACTGTCGCCGCCGCTGCGTACCGAGGAGGATCGCCTCGCGCTGGTCGCGGCGGTCGCTTCCGGATTGATCGACGTCGTGATGAGCGATCACAATCCGCAGGACGTCGAGGTGAAGCGGCTGCCGTTCGCGGAAGCCGCATCGGGTGCGGTCGGCCTGCAGACCATGCTGCCGGCGGGACTGCGGCTCATTCACAATGGCGAGATGGATTTCAAGACGCTGATCCGCGCGATGTCGACCCGCCCGGCGGAACTGCTGGGGCTATCAGGCGGTACGCTGCGCGCAGGTTCGCCGGCTGACCTCGTGGTGATCGATGCGGATATTCCGTGGGTGCTCGACCGCGACGATCTCAAATCTCAATGCAAGAATACGCCGTTCGACGAAGCCCGCTTCTCAGGCCGCGTCGTGCGCACTATCGTGGGCGGACGGACGGTCTATGAGCATGTGTAAAGGCGCGAACGGTCAGCCCGGGTAAATCTGGGCGATTGCTTCCATCGACATGCCGACCAGGGTGGCCACGAGATAAAGGCCAAAGCAGATCAGCTCGAGCTGCTTGCGGGTGAACGGCATGGGTTGGACCTCCTGCAATGCTGGGCACGATGGGGAATTATGGTTAACAATCCATTGACGGGCGTGTCTGAGGCGCGCGAAATGCGCGGGTACGGGACCAACACCGATGTTCACTGACGCCTTCCTCGTCGTTGCGTTCTTGCTCGGCTATTTGCTCGGCTCGATCCCGTTCGGGTTGATCCTGACCAGGCTCGCCGGCACCAAAGATCTTCGCTCGATCGGCTCCGGCAGCATCGGCGCCACCAATGTGCTCCGGACCGGAAGCAAGGCGCTCGCGGTGGGGACGCTGCTCGGCGACGCGCTCAAGGGCACGGTCGCGGTGGTGATCACGGGTTATTACGGCGGCCCCAATGCAGCGATGCTGGCGGCCTTCGGCGCCTTTCTCGGCCACCTCTACCCGGTCTGGCTGAAATTCAGGGGTGGCAAAGGTGTTGCAACCTATATCGGCGTGCTGATCGGCCTGTTCTGGCCGGCGGCGGTCATCTTCTGCCTGATGTGGCTCGCAACCGCCTTCACCACCCGCTATTCATCGCTCTCGGCGCTGATCGCAGCGTTCGTGACGCCGCTGTTCCTGTGGTGGTTCGGCCACCCGGCGCTGGCATCGCTGTTCGTCATCATGACGATGCTGCTGTTCTACGCGCACCGTGAAAACATCAAACGGCTGCAGGCAGGGACCGAGAGCAGGATCGGGGAGAAATAGCCACCTGCTCACCAATGGGGACTGACGATGCGATGCCTGCTGACGGCTCTATTCATTTCAGTGTTCGGCAGTTCGGCGCTCGCGGCGCAGGATTGTCTGCCCTGCATCCAAAAATGCAGCATTTGCTTCAACGCCGGCAAATCCACATTTCCTTCAATCGCTGCATGCGAAGCCAATTGCCGCCAAAACGGCAATCGCCCGGCTATCGCCACCTGCGGTGTGCGTGCCGCCTGCCCTGCCAACAAGCGTTGAGAGGCGAGACGTTCATCACCGCGCCAGCGCGTCCTCGACGAACCGCGCCGCCGCCAGTGCCTTCGCATCATCGCCATACCGCGCGATGATCTGCACTCCGACCGGCAGTCCGCCGCTGGCGACATAGGCCGGGACGTTGACGCACGGCGTCCCCATCAAGGTCCACAGCCGGTTGTAACGTGCATCGCCCGTCGAACCCAATCCCTTCGGCGCCACGCCCGGCGCCGAGATGGCGAGCAGCACGTCGACCTCTTGGAATACCCCAGTCAGCGCGAGCCTCGCCTCGCGCGTGATCCGCATCCCCTCATCATAGGCGGCAGGCGTCGTGCCCTTGCTCTCGTCGAGGCGTCCGCGCAGGTTCGGCGCCATCGCGGCGTAGTTCTCGCGGTACTCCCAGGCCAGCGCCTGGTGCGCCTCGAACTCCTGCAGATCGGTATGCGCGGTCCAGGCTTCGGCGACGATCTTTGGCATCGCCAACGTGCGCACTGAGGCACCGGCGCGCTCAGCAGCCTTCGCCGCGATCCGCAGCGCCTCGGCGCCTTCCGGCTCCGGGTCGCCGGCAAAATCCTGCGTCACCACGCCGATCCGCGGCGTCGGCACCGAAGCATGCGGCAGAAACTCGTCCCGGCCGGTCATCGCCGCCAGTCCATGCGCGACATCGCGAACGCCGGCGGCGAACAGCCCGACCGTATCCAGCGTCCAGGAATAACATTTGACGCCGACTGTCGGCAGCAAGCGGTAGGAAGGTTTCATCGCCGCACAGCCGCAAAACGACGCCGGCCGGATCACCGAGCCGCCGGTCTGCGTCCCCAGCGCCAGCGGGATCATGCCGGCCCCGACCGCCGCGGCCGAACCCGCCGACGATCCGCCGGGCGTATGCGCGGTGTTGCGCGGATTTAGCGTTGCGGTCGGGTCGGAGGATGCGAACGCCGTCGTCGTGGTCTTGCCGATAATGCTGGCGCCCGCGCCCTTCAGCGCCATCACGACAGCCGCATCGCCGCGCGAGCGATGGCCCTTATAGATGACGGAGCCCATCTCGGTCGGAAAGTCCGCGGTATCCATGATGTCCTTGATGCCGACCGCGATGCCGCGCAACGGCCCGGCATTTTGCGCGCGGACATTGTCAGTGTGGCAAACGAAGGCGCCGATGGTCTTTTCCTGCGCGGCGATCGCCTCCCTCGACTGGGCGATCGCGGCATCCGCGGACAGATCGCCCTGCGCGATGCGGCGTTGAAGGTCGGCGAGCGAAATCATGGCGTTGCTCCTTGTGGCGGACGAACCGGTTTTACGGAGTGGGCCGGCGTGGAGCAAGCCGATGCCAAGCATGGCAGCCGCGAGAACAGGTGTTGATCGCAATCTCCGGTTGGGCAAAGCTGAAGCCGCATGCACGAGCGAACCCCCAGCACACCCCACCTCCCCGATGCCGAACGGCTCGACCGGCTGCGGCTGATCCGCTCCGACAATGTCGGGCCGCGCACCTTCCGCTCGCTGCTGCGCCATTTCGGCACTGCCCGCGTGGCGCTGGAGCGATTGCCCGACCTGGCGCGGCGGGGCGGGGCATCGGGTCCGGGGCGGATTTGCAGCGAGGAAGACGCGAAGGCCGAACTCGCCGCCGCCAGAAAGATCGGCGTCGCACTGGTCGCACCGGAGGAAGCCGCCTACCCGCCTCGGCTCGCCACCCTCGATGACGCGCCGCCGCTGCTTGGCGTCCGCGGCGCACCCGAACTGATGGCGCGGCCGATGATCGCGATCGTCGGCTCCCGCAACGCGTCCGGCGCGGGACTTAAATTCGCCGGCCAATTGGCGCGCGATCTCGGCGACGCCGGGTTTGTCATCATCTCGGGGCTGGCGCGGGGCATCGACCAGGCCGCGCATCGCGCTACCGTCGCAAGCGGCACCGTCGCGGTACTGGCCGGCGGGCATGACAAAATCTATCCGCCCGAGCATGAGGATCTGCTGGCCGCGCTGCTCGAACAGGGCGGCGCCATTTCCGAAATGCCGCTCGGCCACGTGCCGCGGGCCCGCGACTTTCCCCGGCGCAACCGGCTGATTTCGGGTGCCGCGCTCGGCGTCGTGGTGGTGGAAGCCGCGCATCGCTCAGGCTCGCTGATCACGGCGCGGATGGCCGCCGAACAGGGCCGCGAGGTTTTTGCCGTCCCCGGCTCGCCGCTCGATCCGCGCGCCGCCGGCACCAATGATCTGATCAAGCAAGGCGCGACGCTGACCACGGAGGCATCCGACGTGATCAACGCGGTAGCGCCGATCATGGAGCGACCGGTCGGGCTCAGTGCCCGCGAGCCCGACGGCGAACCGCTGGACTTCGAGGCGGGCACCAGCGAACGCGCGCGCATCATCGATCTGCTCGGACCAAGCCCGATCAGCCTCGACGACCTGATCCGGATGTCGGACGCCTCGGCGGCCATCGTCCGCTCGGTGCTGCTCGAACTCGAACTCGCCGGCCGGCTGGAACGTCACGGCGGCGGGCTGGTGTCGCTGGTTTAGGGTGTCCTCGCCGCCTGCCACCGCAATTGGGAGCGGCAGGCGGGTTCTCGACTATTAAAACCAATAGCCTTTGACGCCCGCCAATACGGCAACGAGCGAGATCAACAGGCCGATACCGGAAAACAAGGCAACTGAAATAAATTGAGCGCTATCTGAATTCGTTGACGACGATGTTCTGGAAACTGACGGTAAAATGCGGGCGGTTTTCGGCATGATTGCCCTCCAATTTCTAGGGAAAAAAATCCCGGCCCTAGAGGGAGGTCTTGGCAGCTACGACGAAGGTTCAATGATTTCGCGCGTAGTGCGAAAATACGTCCAACAGACGAGCGAACCGGCCAGCGCAACCAATGATGTAGGCTCTCATCGGAAGACGCTGACCGGACTCTATTTTTCAGTATCGGACTACCCTCGATAGATCGGCGCGCCGGCCGGCGAGGCTGTCGCGCCGCCATCGACGAACAATTCCTGGCCCTGCACATGGGCTGCATCATCGGAGGCGAGGAACAGCACCGTCTTTGCAATGTGATCGGGTTCACCGATGCGTCCCAGCGGCGTGGTGGCGCCGATCCGCTTCTCGAATGCCTTTTCGGCTTCCGCGGTGGCAAGGGCTGCGCCCCAGATCGGGGTACGGATCGCGCCCGGCGAGACCAAATTGACGCGGATATTGCGCGGCGACAGTTCGGACGCCATCACCCGCGCCATCGCGCGGACGCCGGCCTTGCTGGCCGCATAGGCCGAATAGCCGGGATTGCCGAGCACCGAAATCACCGAACCGTTGAGGATGATAGAGGCGCCGTCATTGAGATGCGGGACCGCGGCCTGCACCGTAAAGAACACCGCGGTGAGATTGGTCTGGATCACCTTTTCAAAGGCCTCGAGCGCGGTATCTCCCAACGGGGTGCCGCCTGGGATGCCGGCATTGGCGAATACGACGTCCAGCTTGCCGAACTTTGCGACAGCCTGCTTGATCGCCGCCTCGGTCGCGGCGATGTCGTTCGCGTCGGCCACGATCGCCAGCGCGTTCGGCCCGAGTTCCTTTGCCGCCGCCTCCAGCGTCTCCTTGTTGCGCCCGGTGATGGCAACCTTCGCCCCCTCCGCCACGAACAGTTTTGCGGTCGCCAGACCGATGCCGCTGTTACCGCCGGTAATGAATGCCGTCTTGTTCGCCAGTCGCACGGGAGCCTCCAGTGGTTGCATTATTAAACTAAGTTGCCATTTAGGGCATCTAGTTTTATAATGCAACCACACAAGGCCGTGATCGCACTCCAAGGGATCGCCATGGTGAAACGGACCAGTTTTGAGCACGACGATTGCCCGATCGCGCGGTCGCTGGACGCGATCGGCGACTGGTGGTCGATGCTGATCATCCGCGACGCATTGTTCGGAAGCCGCCGCTTCGGCGAGTTCCAGAAGAGCCTGGGACTTGCGAAGAACATCCTCACGGTGCGGCTGCGAACGCTGGTAGATCAAGGCATCCTCAAAATGGCCCCCGCCTCCGACGGCAGCGCCTATCAGGAATATCTGCTGACGCCGAAGGGCCGCGGCGTATTCCCGGTTCTGGTCGCGTTGCGGCAATGGAGCGAGGAGTTCGACGATCACCCCGAGCAGATCGCGACCATCCTGGTCGACAAGGAAAAAGGCCGCCCCGTCCGCAAGCTCGAACTCCGTTCGCAGGACGGTCGGCTGCTCACTGCCGCCGATACCGCGCTCAAGCCACGGCCGGGGTCGAAGGGTTCAAAGGCTGTCAGGCGGATTGAAGCCTAGGCCCATTGCGAAGCCGACGACGTGATCCGTCACCCTGAGGTGGCCGTGCGAAGCGCGGCCCTCAAAGGGCGACGGCCCGGGCCGTGCATCCTTCGAGGCTCGCTCCGCTCGCACCTCCTGCGATAACGGCGAAGCCGTTACGCGGGGATGACGGATTGGGTGTTGTGCTTACGACAGCTTGCGCTTGCTCCGCAGCCGCAGGCGTTCCTCCGCCTCGAGCTGCGCCATGCCGAGCAGATGATCGAGGATTTCGAGCCGGTGCCGCCTGGCGAGTTTGACCAGTTCGACAACGGTCTCCGCGATGAAGGCCACGGCCTCGTCCGGGCCGCCCTCTCCAATCGATTCATCCGTCAGCGATCGCCGATCCCTGCCCGAAGCTGTGCGCTTCCGGCCGCCCCCTGCCTTGCTCAATAAACCTGACCCAATCCCCAGTAGTATCTTTTAGAAATAACCGCTTTAGCAGCGCAACTCTAGGAGGCATTTCACAACTTTTTGGATATTAAGCCGTACCCCCAAAGCCCCTCCTCAATATCTGTCGATTTGACAGGGGCCGCCTCACCACCCATGTTCGGGTCGAAACGGTAGCTCGCGAGTTCTCGCAGCACCAACCTTAATCTTTTCCCATAAGCTATTGGAATGACATGAATATCGTCATTGTGGAGTCGCCGGCGAAAGCCAAGACGATCAACAAATATTTGGGCGCCTCCTACGAGGTTCTGGCCTCTTTCGGCCATGTTCGCGACCTTCCCGCCAAGAACGGATCGGTCGATCCGGACGCCAATTTTCAGATGATCTGGGAGATCGACCCCAAGGCGGCCGGCCGGCTCAACGATATCGCCAAGGCGCTGAAGGGCGCCGACCGCCTGATTCTCGCAACCGACCCCGATCGCGAGGGTGAAGCGATCTCCTGGCACGTGCTCGAAGTGCTGAAAGAGAAGCGCGCGATCAAGGACCACAAGATCGAGCGCGTGGTGTTCAACGCCATCACCAAGCAGGCGGTGACGGATGCGATGAAGTCGCCGCGCCAGATCGACGGCGCGTTGGTCGACGCCTATATGGCGCGCCGCGCGCTGGACTATCTGGTCGGCTTTACCCTTTCGCCGGTGCTTTGGCGCAAGCTGCCCGGCGCCCGCTCGGCGGGCCGCGTCCAGTCGGTCGCACTTCGCCTCGTCTGTGACCGTGAACTCGAAATCGAAAAGTTCGTCCCCCGCGAATACTGGTCGCTGGTGGCGACATTGACGACGCCGCGCGGCGACACTTTTGAGGCGCGCCTGGTCGGCGCCGACGGCAAGAAGATCCAGCGGCTCGATATCGGCACCGGTGCTGAAGCCGAGGACCTCAAAAAGGCGATCGAGGCCGCCAACTTCACGGTCTCGACCGTCGAAGCCAAACCGGCGCGCCGCAATCCGCAGGCGCCCTTCACCACCTCGACGCTGCAGCAGGAAGCCAGCCGCAAGATGGGATTTGCGCCCGCGCATACGATGCGGGTCGCGCAACGGCTTTATGAAGGCATCGATATCGGCGGCGAGACCACCGGTCTCATTACCTATATGCGTACCGACGGCGTCCAGATCGACGGCTCCGCCATCACGCAGGCGCGCAAGGTGATCGGCGAGGATTACGGCAACGCCTATGTGCCGGACGCGCCGCGCCAGTACCAGACCAAGGCCAAGAACGCCCAGGAAGCCCACGAAGCCATCCGCCCGACCGACATGTCGCGCCGCCCGGCCGAGATGCGCCGCCGCCTCGATGCCGATCAGGCCAAACTCTACGAACTGATCTGGATCCGCACCATTGCCAGCCAGATGGAATCGGCCGAACTCGAACGCACCACCGTCGATATCGCCGCGAAGGCCGGCTCCCGCGTGCTGGACCTGCGCGCCAGCGGCCAGGTGGTTAAATTCGACGGCTTCCTTGCGCTCTACCAGGAAGGCCGCGACGACGACGGCGACGACGACGATTCACGCCGCCTCCCCGCCATGAGCGAGGGCGAGGCGCTGAAGCGGCAGGATCTCGCCGTCACCCAGCATTTCACCGAACCGCCGCCGCGCTTCTCGGAAGCTTCATTGGTCAAGCGGATGGAAGAGCTCAGCATCGGCCGTCCCTCGACCTATGCCTCGATCCTGCAAGTGCTGAAGGACCGCGGCTACGTCAAACTCGAGAAGAAGCGCCTGCACGGCGAGGACAAGGGCCGCGTCGTGGTCGCGTTCCTGGAAAACTTCTTCGCGCGCTACGTCGAATACGACTTCACCGCCGATCTGGAAGAGCAGCTCGACCGCATTTCCAACAACGAGATTTCCTGGCAGCAGGTGCTGAAGGATTTCTGGACCGGCTTCATCGGCGCGGTCAACGACATCAAGGACCTCAGGGTTTCCGAGGTGCTGGATACGCTCGACGACATGCTGGGCCCGCACATCTACCCGCCGCGCACGGATGGCGGCGATGTCCGGCAGTGCCCGACGTGCGGCACCGGCAAGCTCAATTTGAAGGCCGGCAAGTTCGGCGCCTTTGTCGGCTGCTCGAACTATCCGGAGTGCCGCCACACGCGCCCACTTGCAGCCGACGGCGAAGCCAGCGCCGACCGCGTCCTCGGCAAGGACCCCGAGACCGATCTCGACGTCACGGTGAAGGCCGGCCGCTTCGGCCCCTACATCCAGCTCGGCGAGCAGAAGGATTATGCCGAGGGCGAAAAGCCCCGGCGCGCCGGCATCCCGAAAAACACGTCGCCCGGCGACATGGAGCTTGAGCTTGCGCTCAAACTGCTGTCGCTGCCGCGCGAAATCGGAAAGCATCCGGAAACCGGCGAGCCGATCACGGCCGGCATCGGCCGCTTCGGCCCGTTCGTGCGTCACGAAAAGACCTATGCGAGCCTGGAAGCCGGTGACGAGGTGTTCGACATCGGCCTCAACCGCGCGGTGACGCTGATCGCCGAAAAGATCCTGAAGGGCCCGAGCGGCCGCCGTTTCGGCGCCGATCCCGGCAAGCCGCTCGGCGAGCATCCGAGTCTGGGTGGTGTCGCCGTCAAGAACGGCCGCTATGGCGCTTACGTGACCGCCGGCGGCGTCAACGCCACGATCCCGAGCGACAAGACGCCGGAGACCATCACGCTCGCCGAAGCGATCATGCTGATCGATGAACGCGCGGCCAAGGGCGGCGGCAAGCCGAAGCGCGGCGCCAAGAAAGCAGCACCAAAGAAAGCGGCCGCCAAAGCCAAGGCGCCCACCGATCCAGACGCGCCAAAGCCCGCCAAAAAGGCGCCAGCGAAGAAGGCCGCGGCAAAACCGAAATCGGACGCCGTCAGCAAGGCCCGCGCGCCTGTCGCATCGACCGCCAAGACGTCGGTGGCAAAACCTGCGGCCGCCCCCAAAACGCCTGCGAAGAAAAGCGCGGGCAAGGCGCGGGGATAAGTGAAGAAGAAACCCGACAATGGCTTTCCGGCCCGGGACGCCATCGTCGCCTTCATCCGTGCGAATCCCGGCAACATCGGCACCCGCGAGATCGCGCGCGAGTTCGGGCTGAAGAACGCCGACCGCATCGCGCTGAAGCGGATCCTGCGCGAACTCGCAGACGACGGCACGATCGCCAAGCGCGGCAAGAAAATCCTCGAGCCCGCGGCCCTGCCGCCGACTGTGATGGCCGACATCACCGGCCGCGATACCGACGGCGAACTGCTCGCCACCCCGACCGAATGGGATGAAGAGGAGTTCGGCGCAGCGCCAAAAATCCGCATCCACGTGCCGCGCCGCCCGCAGCCGGGCACCGCGGCCGGCGTCGGCGACCGCGCGCTGCTGCGCGTCGAGAAGACCGATGCGACTGACGGCACACCCTATCGCGGGCGCGTCATCAAGGTCGTCGATCACGCCCGCACGCGGCTGCTCGGCATCTTCCGCAAATCGCCCAATGGCGGCGGCAGGCTCATTCCCGTCGACAAGAAGCAGGCCGGGCGCGAACTGAACATCGCAAGCTCCGATACCGGCGGCGCCGAGGATGGCGATCTCGTCAGCGTCGATCTCGTCCGTAGCCGCGGCTACGGCCTCGCGTCAGGCAAGGTGAAGGAACGCCTCGGATCGCTCGCGACCGAAAAAGCGGTCAGCCTGATCGCGATCCACTCTCACGACATTCCGCAGGCGTTTTCGCCGTCCGCGCTGCGCGAGGCCGAGGAGGCAAAGCCTGCGATTTTGAAGGGCCGCGAAGACTGGCGCGAACTCCCGCTCGTCACCATCGATCCGCCCGACGCCAAGGACCATGACGACGCGGTTCATGCCGCGCCCGACAATGATCCGAACAACAAAGGCGGCTATATCGTCGATGTCGCGATCGCCGACGTCGCGTTCTATGTGCGGCCGGGCTCGGCACTTGATCGCGACGCGCTGACGCGCGGCAATTCGGTGTACTTTCCGGACCGCGTGGTGCCGATGCTGCCCGAGCGGATCTCCAACGATCTGTGCTCGCTGGTGCCGGGCGAGCCGCGCGGCGCGCTCGCGGTACGCATGGTGATCGGCGCTGACGGACGCAAACGTTCGCACAGCTTTCACCGCGTGCTGATGCGCTCGGCCGCCAAACTGAACTACGCGCAGGCGCAGGCCGCGATCGACGGCCGGCCGGATGACATCACCGGTCCGCTGCTCGAGCCAATCCTCAAACCCCTGTATACCGCCTTCGCACTGGTGAAACTGGCGCGCGACGAGCGTGATCCGCTCGATCTGGATCTGCCCGAGCGCAAGATCCTGCTGAAGCCGGACGGCACCGTCGATCGCGTCATCGTGCCCGAACGGCTCGATGCGCATAAATTGATCGAGGAGTTCATGATCCTCGCCAACGTCGCCGCCGCCGAGATGCTGGAAAAGGCGTCGCTGCCGCTGATCTATCGCGTGCATGACGAGCCGAGCCAGGAGAAGGTTCATAACCTCCAGGAGTTCTTGAAGACACTCGATCTGCCATTCGCAAAAGCCGGCGCCTTGCGGCCTGCGCTGTTCAATCGCGTGCTGGCGCAGGTCAAAGGCCAGGATTCCGAGCCGCTGGTGAATGAGGTGGTGCTGCGCTCGCAGGCGCAGGCGGAATATGCCTCGGAGAATTACGGCCATTTCGGTCTCAACCTGCGGCGCTACGCGCATTTCACTTCGCCGATCAGGCGATACGCCGACCTGATCGTACATCGCGCATTAATCCGCGCGCTCGGGCTTGGCGAAGGCGCGCTGCCGGAAACCGAGACGCTGGAGACGCTGGCCGAAGTCGCGGCGCAGATTTCCGTCACCGAACGCCGCGCCATGAAGGCCGAGCGCGAGACCGCCGACCGGCTGATCGCGCATTTCCTTGCCGACCGCATCGGTTCTACCTTCCAGGGCCGCATTTCCGGCGTCACCCGCGCCGGGCTGTTCGTCAAACTCTCCGATACCGGCGCCGACGGGCTGATCCCGATCCGCACGCTCGGCACGGAATATTTCAACTATGACGAGACCCGGCACGCGCTCGTCGGCACACGCAGCGGTGCCATGCACCGGCTGGGGGACGTTGTCGACGTTCGTCTGGTAGAAGCAGCTCCAGTAGCTGGCGCGCTGCGGTTCGAGTTACTATCTGAAGGCAAGGTCATTCCGCGCGGCAGAAAACAGGGTGGCGCGCGCGAAGGCGCGAAAGCGCCGGTCACAACGTCGAAGGCCCATCCGGGGCGCAGTCCGCACCCGAGAGATCGCAAATCTGGTAAAGGCAAGTCTGGCAAAGGCAAGCCCGGCAAACCGAAGAAAGGCAAGTCATGGAAACGGTGAACACCACGGCGACAGTCTGGGCCCGGGATTCCGTGAAGGGCGAAAAGCGCGACCTCTGGACCGCGATGAAGCGCGGTTTCCGTTGCCGCTGCCCGCGCTGCGGCGAAGGCAAGCTGTTTAGCGCGTTCCTCAAGGTCGGCAGCAACTGCTCGGCCTGCGGGCTCGACTACACGCCACACCGCGCCGACGATCTGCCGGCCTATCTCGTGATCATCATCGTCGGCCACATCGTGGTGCCTGTCGTGCTGTGGATCGAAACCAATTACTCGCCGGCAATCTGGCTGCAAATGTCGATCTACCTGCCCTTTACCTTCCTCTCCTCGCTGTTGCTGCTGCAACCGGTCAAGGGCGCCGTGGTCGGCTTCCAATGGGCGCTGCGCATGCACGGCTTTGACGAAAATGCCCCTAGCGAGATTCCACCGGTCTAGCTAAAGCAGAAGAAACAGAAAATCAGTGGGGATGGGATGACGGAAGCCGCGACCGCGCAAAAAGAAGAAAAAGAAGCCGATCACCATCCCTATTTCCGGCCGAAGGATGCCGCCACCCTGATCCTGATCGATCGGAGTGGCGACAAGCCAAAAGTGCTGGTCGGCAAGCGCCACGACAATGTGGTGTTCATGCCGGGCAAATATGTCTTCCCGGGCGGCCGTGTCGACAAGACAGACAACCGCGTTCCCGTCGCCGCGCCGATCACGCACGAGCTCGAAGCCAATCTGCTCAAGGGCAGCCCGAAGATCATCCCTTCCCGCGCCCGCGCGCTTGCGGTCGCCGCGATCCGCGAGGCCTGCGAGGAAACCGGGCTCTGCCTCGGGCGCAAGGTGGAAAAGTCAGTCAAGCTCGACGGCGCCTGGAAACCGTTTTCGGAAGCGGGCCTGCTGCCCGACCCGTCCAGCCTGTTTCTGATCGCACGCGCGATCACCCCGCCCGGCCGCGTCCGCCGTTTCGACACCCGCTTCTTCACCGCCGACGCCTCCGCCATCGCCCACCGCGTCGAGGGCGTGATTCATGCCGATGCCGAACTGGTGAAACTGGTCTGGGTCGAGATCGGCTCCGAACCACTGGCCGACGCGCACGGCATGACCAAGAACGTGCTCGCCGAACTCGACCGCCGCCTCGCCACCGGCCCGCTGCGCCACGACGCGCCGGTGCCGTTCTTCCATTTCTACGGCGGCAAGATGCAGAAGGACGTGCTCGGGGCGTGATCGCGATGAATCAGGCGGTGTACTCATTAGCCCTGATGCGATGTCCGCTTACGAAGGAATAGCTGAAGACATTTGCTGTCATTGAGCTCGTCCGGTTTTGACCGAAACAGGACATGATAGCGCCTTTGCAAAGGTAGCTGTAATTTGCCGTTCGTCCAGAGTGCTGGATCCGGCCTTGCGATACGTCTCGTGATAGAGCGAAAATCGTGCTGATGGCTCTGATAGCCTTTGCTCCATGACTCGAACTTCCGTCTCCGGGATGCGGAAACAACGGCATTAGTCTTGCCGCTGTAGGCTGTAGGCGCGTGCGAAGATTTTGTCGCGTGCTGTCCGATCGTCGAGCCGTTGCGCAGGACGACATGCGCAAGGGATTCTCCGACGGCATTCGCGAGTGGTGTGATGCACATCACTGCGTCGGAGGCGTTGTTTCTCCAGATTGCAACTCACGCAAGGCGCTCGAAGATTGAAAATCTTGTCGCCCTATTCTTTCACCCAATTCAACAGGAGAACACCGTGAGCAAACTCAATACTCTTGCCGTCGCTTCAATCGCGTTCGGGATCCAATTGTTGGCAGGTATCGCATCGGCCAACGCCGCTGGCGGATGCGCGCCAGCCTATGCGAGCTGTCAGCAGACCTGTCGGAACTACAGCGCGGGAGGCAAGGATTTTGGCGTCGGCCTTTGGGATGCTTCCAGATCGAAGGCGTGTTTCCAGGGATGTCTGACTGAACGCAACAAATGCAATATTGCCTCCATTGGAAACGGGTCCACGACCGTGACGGAAGTCAGCCATCGGCGCCTGCCCAGGCCGTGATCTGGTCAGATTGGCTCGCCGGCAATGATGTCGGCGAGCCGTCTCGGCTTCAATTATCCGCGCTTCCTGGCATGCCCTCGCGCCCGCAAGTCTGGTTTGGCGCTTTTCGGACCTGACAGGCTGGACTGACGATTTCCGCTTTTGAGGGCAAAACCGACTTCCCAGCAGCACCGGGGACTTCCCGGCTTGACCCAGGCCGTGTAGAAACGTTTTTCGTACCCCAATAACTGGAGGCAATCGGGCGTAATGGACCTCGACGCGATCGGCTGAGCCCATTTTTGCTGTATCGGGCCTGGAGTCAATCCGGGCGCAGCCTCGGGCCATGCAGAGCGGCCCTAACGATCTCGCGGCGGGCGCCATGACGCGCTTCTTAAGCGCGTATCGCGGCCAGGAGTGGGGTGATTCCGACGATGTTCATCACGCGCGTGAGGTTGTAGGCGAGCACGTGCAGCGCCATCTCGGTCGCGACTTTCGGCAGCGTCTTCATCAGAAAGTGTGTCGCCCCCATCCGCATCTTCAGCGTGGCGAACGGATGCTCGGCGGTTTCGCGGCGTACACGCATGGCCTGTGGGTTCTGATCGAGCCGCGTCTGCGCGGCTTCGACGACGTGTTCGTGCTCCCATCGTTTAATGCGGCGTTCGTTGGACGTCGTGCAGCGATCCTTGAGCGGGCACGTGCGGCACGCCTTCGTCAAGTAAATCCGCATTTTCTGACCATCTTCATCAGCGGTGAAGTGGTGTGTCAGCTTCTCGCCGGCCGGGCAGCGATAGACGTCGTCCTTGGCCAAATAGACAAAATCAGGTTTTACAAAGCGGCCTGCCGACTTGGCGCCCGAGGTTTGTGGCTTGGGCAGCGTGACCGTGACGCCAGCCTGTTCGCAGGCTAAGATTTCCTCATTTTTGAAGTAACCCCGATCTGCAACGACGTCCAAGCTATCGCTGTGCAGCGCAGCTTTCGTCGCCTGCGCCATCGTCGCCAGTTGCGATCGATCGGAGCCGATGTTGGTGACCTCGTGCGCCACAATCAGATGGTTCGTGGTGTCGACCGCACTTTGGACGTTGTAGGCGACCATGCCGGAGCCGCGCCCGCTCGTCGCCATCGAGCGGCAATCGGGATCGGTCAGCGATATCTGTTTGTCGGGCGAGGCGAGCAATGCCTTTTCGATCGCCGCCAGCCGTTTCACTTCTTCTTCCAGCTTCGCCAGCTTTTCCTTAAGGCGCGTCTTGGTGAGAAGCACCGTTTCCGATGCCTCTTCTCCTGCGGCCGTCTGGCGGTCGGCGGTATCGAGTTGGCTCATGTAACGCGCCACGCTCTCTTCGATCTGCTTCAAGCGGCGCTGTATCTTGCCTTGTGTGAAGTTGTTGTCGCGGCTGTTCACAGCCTTGAACTTGCTGCCGTCAATGGCAACGCTGGCCTTCGCCAGCAGGCCCATCTCGCGGCACAACTCGACGAAACGCGCGCAAACCTTCTTGATCGCGGGACCATTGTCCTTGCGAAAGTCGGCGATAGTTTTGTGATCCGGCGCGAGCCGTCCGGTTAGCCACATCACCTCGAGATTGCGGCCAGCCTCACGCTCCAGCCGCCGGCTCGATTGGATCCGGTTGAGATAGCCGTAAATGTACAGCTTGAGCATCGCCGAAGGATGATACGCGGGCCGGCCGGTCGCCGCCGGGTTGACGCTATCGAACCCCAGGTCGCGCAGTTCCAACGCATCGACGAATACATCTACCGCTCGAACAGGATTGTTCTCGTCGACCCAATCATCAAGGCACTCCGGCAACAGCGTCGCCTGCTGGCGATCTACCCCTTGAACGAAACCTCGCATCACTTTCCCCGCGATTTCAGCAGGGAAATCATACCATCGGCGGGGGTTTTCACACAGCCTGGACCCAAAGCGGACCGCGCACGACTGCGGTGGTTGCCAATTCCAACGGTGTTCACGTATCTATTCTGTGCAGGAACATCGAGCGTGAGTAATTCAAATGGCGATGGAGCTCAAAGGCGCGAGTGGCGAGGGATTTGCCACAATAACCCGTGACGGTCGCGTGCTGGATTCGTGGTTTCTTCAGCTGCGCCTGACCGCGGAAGCGGACAAGGCAGTAACGGCGCAGCTGACCGCGCAGGAGATCGTAAGCTCGTTGGGTGGTTCGGCAGATGGATATGCGCGATTCGACAGTATTCGCGACGTCGACATCGTTCCAATCCATACCCGAACAGAGTCCCTGGCGTCCGCGCCGACTGGTGTGCACGACGCGTATCTTCGACTCCATCTGCTGAGCCACCGGCTCGTCCAGCCCAATTGCCTGAACCTTGAAGGAATTTTCAGCCAGTTACCTAACGTTGCCTGGACCACCCTCGGTCCCTGCGAATGCTCTCGCGTACCGGAAGCGCAAATGGAGGCACGAAAGCGCGGCCTTGCGTTCGAGGTGACCGGCATCGACAAGTTCCCGCGCATGACCGATTATGTGACGCCCGCAGACGTGAGAATTGCGGATGCCGATCGTGTCAGGCTCGGAGCTTACCTCGCGCCGGGCACGACCGTCATGCATGAGGGTTTTTGCAATTTCAATGCAGGCACGCTCGGTCCCTGCATGGTCGAAGGTCGGATCAGCGCAGGTGTGGTTGTCGGTAGCGGCAGCGACGTTGGTGGCGGGGCGTCGATCATGGGCACCCTGTCCGGAGGCGGGAAAGAAAGAGTTACAGTTGGCGAGCGCTGCCTGATCGGAGCGAACGCAGGTATCGGCATTTCATTGGGTGATGATTGCGTGGTCGAAGCCGGCTGCTATGTCACAGCGGGTGCCCGCATCCTTCTGGAAGACGGCCGAGTTGTGAAAGCCAAAGAACTTTCGGGCCAGAAGGGCCTTCTGTTTCGGCGTAATTCCCAGAGCGGTGCCCTCGAGGCAACCCGGCGCGCCGTAAAATGGGACGGTCTCAACGTGCAGCTCCACGGTTAGACAGCGAACTCTGTTGGTGCCGTCACGTTCGAGCTGCGCCTAGGCTCCACCCTCGAATCCCACGAAGGTCGTCGCTTCATCGACCGCCTTGCGCTCGGATACAACGGCGTTGGCGGGAAAACTGTGATCCGGCCAGCCCAGAGCGATACTTTTCATGATCACCTGATCGGCCGCGATCCCGGCACACTCGCGCACCACGGGGGATTGCATGATCCCCTGGCTGTTGATCACGGCACCAAGCCCCCGCGACCAGGCCGCGTTGACAAGTGCGGTCGCCACCGCGCCGCAGTCGAAGGCCGTATCGTCACTGGACGCGAGCACGCGATCATAGGTGATGATCACGCATACGGGCGCGTCGAACTGGCGAAAGCCGCGCAGCACCCAGTCTTGCCGCCCCGGCTTGTCATCGCGCGCGATTCCCATGGCGCTGAACAACTGCTTGGCAACGCCAATCTGGCGTTCGCGATGCACCCCGTCGAATGGCTGGCCGATTCGAAACTCGCGTGAATGCGGCACGCCCGCCAGATTGCGCTCGGTGTTGCCCTGGCGGATGCGATCCAGCGGTGCGCCGGAGATGACATAGAAATTCCAGGGCTGGGTATTCATCGAAGACGGCGCGCGCATCGCCAGCGCCAGGATCTCCTTGATCAATTCCTGCGGGACAGGATCGGGCTTGTAACCGCGAATGCTTCGCCGGCCCAAAATGACGTCATCAAATTCCATTGTTGCGTTTTCCTGAAATTGCCACGGAGGTTCGCGTTCTCTCTCACGGCTTTGGCCATGTCCATAGTGTTTCGGAGAGATGGCAGCCCTGGCCACCGGCCCTTTGCGCCACGAGGCCCCCGCTCTTCACCGTCATTGCGAGCCAACGGGCGAACGCGCGCCCGATGACAGGCTCCGCGAAGCAATCCATGCCTCCGCACGGGGAAAGATGGATTGCTTCGCTTCGCTCGCAATGACGCGGAAATATGCTCCCGACGCCAATTAAATCGCAAAATTCTTCTCGGTCTACCCCAATGGCGATGGCGCCATAGCCTCCCTATCTCTTCCCCAACAATAACCAGCACGGGAACGGGGCCAATGGCACAACGGCAACTCAAGCTCGGCGCGTTCATGCGACCGGTCTCCATCCACACCGGCGCCTGGCGCTATCCCGGGGCCTGGCCGGATGCCAATTTCAATTTCCCGCGCATCAAGCAGCTGATCCAGAAACTCGAAGCCGGCAAGTTCGACGCCTTCTTCATGGCCGACCACCTCGCCGTGCTGAACATGCCGGTCAATGCGCTCAAGCGCAGCCACACTGTGACCTCGTTCGAGCCGTTCACGCTGCTGTCGGCGCTGGCCGGCGCCACCGAGCATATCGGCCTGATCGCGACCGGTTCGACCACCTTCGACGAGCCCTATCACGTCGCGCGCCGCTTCGCCTCGCTCGACCACATCAGCAATGGCCGCGCGGGCTGGAACATCGTCACCACGTCCAATCCGGACGCCGCGCTGAATTTCGGGCTCGACGACCACATGGAGCACGCCGAGCGCTACAAGCGGGCGCGCGAGTTCTATGACGTGGTCACGGGGCTCTGGGATTCCTTCGCCGACGACGCCTTTGTGCGCGATGTCGAACAGGGGCTCTATTTCGACCCTGCGAAGATGCATGTGCTCAACCACAAGGGAAAATATCTGAGCGTGCGCGGGCCGCTCAACATCGCCCGCCCCGTGCAGGGCTGGCCTCTGATCGTGCAGGCCGGCGCTTCCGACGACGGCAGGCAGCTCGCGGCCGAGACCGCGGAAGCCGTGTTCACCGGCGGCGGCAGCCTTGCCGACAGCCAAAAGCTCTATGCCGACATCAAGGGCCGGATGGAGAAGGTCGGGCGCAACCCCGAACATCTCGTGATCCTGCCCGGCGCCTTCGTCGTGGTTGGCGACAGCGTCGAGGAAGCCAAAGAGAAGCGCGCAAAGCTCGACAGCATGGTGCATTACGACAGCGCCATCGCCTCATTGTCGGTGCAGCTCGGCACCGATGCATCCGGCTTCGATCCCGACGGCCAGTTGCCTGAGATCCCCGAGACCAACGCCTCAAAGAGCGGCCGCCAGCGCCTGGTGGATGTCGCTGCGCGCGACAAGCTCACCGTGCGCCAGCTCGCCCAGCGCGTCGGCGGCTATGGCGGGCTTTCGTTCGTAGGCACGCCGGCTGTGATCGCCGACCAGATGGAGGAATGGCTGAACAGCCGCGGCAGCGACGGTTTCAACATCATGTTCCCGTTCCTGCCCGCCGGCCTCGACGATTTCGTCGACAAGGTCGTGCCGGAACTGCAAAGGCGCGGGATTTTCCGCAAAGAATATGAGGGCCGGACGCTGCGGGAGAATTTGGGGCTGCCGCGGCCGAAAAACCGGTTCTTTGAGGGTTAATCCCCTCGAATTCGGGTCGGTTTTCGTCTTCAAAACCTTGACTTTGAGCGATCAGAAGCTAGGTTGCCCGGCAAATGCGGGCCGATTTGGCCGGCACCCGATTTTCACACACTCCTAAGGGTTCGCAACATGGCCAAAGCGGTCACCATCAAGGTCAAGCTCGTTTCCACGGCGGATACCGGCTTCTATTACGTCGCCAAGAAGAATTCGCGCACCATGACCGACAAGCTGGTCAAGAAGAAGTACGACCCGGTGGCGCGCAAGCACGTCGAGTTCAAGGAATTGAAGATCAAGTAAGCGGTCTAGCGCTGCTGGTTTGATTTTGAACGGGGCCTTACGGGCCCCGTTTTTGATTCCAGTCTCCGTGTCCCGGACGCGGTGCAGCGTGCAACGCTGCTCCGCAGAGCCGGGACCCACGAGGCAGTGGACCCCGGATCAGCAGCGCACTACGCCGCAAGCGCGGCGCACTGCGCAGCATCCGGGGAACGACAACCGCGAGCCACGCCCTACGCGGCCCTCAACACCGGCGGCTCGCTCGGCCTTATCAGCGCGAACGTGACCTGGATGATGCCGCCGGCCAGGCCCAGTGCGACGCCGATCCGCCATGCCATGGTGTAGGAGCCGAGCGAGTTGTAGATCAGCCCTCCTCCGTAAGCGCCGAGGAACGAGCCGAGCTGATGGCTCATGAAGGCGAGCCCCTGGATCATCGCCTGCCATTTCAGGCCGAACATTTCGGCCACCGCGCCCGCAACCAGTGGCCCGACGCCCATCCAGAGGAAGCCCATGATCGCGCCGAACAGCAGCGTGGTCGCCGGCGTTGCCGGCAGCATGAAGTACCAGGCCAGCGCAATCGAGCGGACAATGTAGATGCCGCCGAGCAGCGCCAGCTTGTTCCAGCGCTGGCCGGCCCAGCCGAAGAACAGGCTGCCCAGCACGTTGAAGCCGCCGATCATGCCGAGCGTCTGCGCACTCAGCATCGGATCGAGGCCGCAGATCAAAAGATAGGACGGCAGATGCGTGGTCAGGAACACGAGCTGCATGCCGCAGACGAAATAGGCGCAGGTCATCACGGCGAAAGATGCGTTGCCGAAAGCGATCTTGGCGGCCGTTGCGGCCGAAGCATCCGCGATGTCGTCGGCGGCCCTGGGCGGCAGCGGAATTTTGTCGGCCCTGCCCGCGTACCAGGCCGCCGGCAGCATGAACAGCGACAGGATCACAAAGCCGGCGACGCCGACGCGCCAGCCAAAACCTTCGTTCAACATCTGCCCGAGCGGCGCCGACACCAATGCGCCGAGCGATCCCGCCGCGGAGACCATGCCCATCACGG
Source organism: uncultured Alphaproteobacteria bacterium (assembly GCA_963802535.1). Classification (GTDB taxonomy): domain Bacteria; phylum Pseudomonadota; class Alphaproteobacteria; order Rhizobiales; family Xanthobacteraceae; genus Bradyrhizobium. Next base: position 151,592 of record CAWDJI010000014.1, read on the forward strand.
TGCTGCGCACGGTGGCCGGCACCGCGCGCGCCGAGACCGACATCGCGATCGCATTGGCCGTGCAGGCCAGCGAGATGCCGATCAACACGCCCGCGCCGATCAGGATCGGGATCATCCCCTGCGCGGTCGCCATCAGGGCAAGACCGACGACGTACATCAGCGAGCCCACGATCATGATGGGACGAAAACCGTAGCGCACCGTCATGGCGCCGGCGACCGGCTGCAAAAATCCCCAGGCGAGGTTTTGCACGGCCAGCGCCAAGGTGAATTGCGACACGGAGATTCCGATGTCGTGCGTCAGCGGCTGCATGAAGATGCCAAAACTCTGCCGCAGCCCCATGCTGAGCGTCAGCATCAGCGAGGCGCCGATCAGGATGGGCAGTGTCGGGCGCAGGATTTGAAAAAGGGGCATCGCCTTTGACGGCATTGTTTTTCTTCTCCCTTTTGGCCGCGGCTCGAAATCCGCGTCCTGCAATTGCGGTCTGATTTGGAGTACACAGACCTGTGTAATTAGGGTATAAGGCTGCCGTGCTGTCAAGCATCAAGGATATCGCGCACGCGCATGGCTACCCTGCCCGCCAAACCGGCGATGAAAGACCGGATTCTCGAAACCGCGGATAGGCTGTTCTATCTGCAAGGGATTCGCGCCGTCGGCGTCGACACCATCGCGGCCGAAATCGGCATCAGCAAGCGCACGCTCTACAACCACTTCCCGTCCAAGGATGCGCTGATCGCGGCCTATCTCGAACGCCGCTTCGTGGCGCCGCGCCCGTCGGACAAATCGCCGGTCGAACAGATTCTCGGCACCTTCGATTCGCTGGAGCGGCGGTTTGCGGCCAAGGATTTCCGCGGCTGCCCCTTCGTCAACGCGGTGGCCGAACTCGGCAGCGAAGACCAGTCGGTGCGCAAGATCGCTATCGCCTTCAAGGAAAGCCGCCGGCTCTGGTTTCGCGATCTCTTGGTGCAGCTCGGCGCATCAGATGCGGAAGGCCTCGCGACCCAGCTTGTGTTGCTGGTCGACGGCTCGATTGCGCAGGATCTGGTCCGCAATGATCCGGCGATGGCGCGGGCTGCAAAGGCAGCCGCAAAGGTGCTGCTGAAGAATGCCGGCGTGCAGGTCGGATAATCACTCACTATCGTCGTCCCTGCCTAGGGCGCAATTGCGCTCCGGCGCAGGGACCCATACGCCGTGGCCTTTCAATAGGGCGATATGGTAGCTACCTTCTGCTGCAATCGAAGCCGGTGGTTATGGGTCCCTGCGTTCGCAGGGACGACAAAAAACGCGTACCGGCAAAATGGGAGCGACAATGGAAGACCTGAAAGTGACGGCCAAGGGTTACGACTTCACCGAGGCCCACGCCGCCATGCAGCGCTATGTGGACGGCAACCTCCTGTCCGGCGTTTCGTCCGCGGTGATGGTCGGCAGAGAACTGGTCGATGTCAATTACGCCGGCTGGGCCGACAAGGAAGCGCAGACGCCACTCCGCGCCGATCACATCTTTCGCGTGTTCTCCAATACGAAATTGGTAACATCGTGCGCCGCACTGCTGCTGTCCGAGGAAGGCAAATTCAAACTCGATGATCCCATCGAGAAGTATATTCCGCAGCTCGGCAACCGGCAGGTTCTGCTTCCCAACGCCGCTTCGCTGGACGAGACCGAGCCGGCCAAATCATCGATCACCATCCGCCAGCTGCTGAGCCACAGTTCGGGACTGAGCTACGGCTTTTTCGATCCGGGTACCCTGATCTTCAAGGCCCTCAATGAGCGGGGCGTCCATAATCCAATGACGACGCTGGCTGACATGGTGGATGTGCTGGCCGGCCTGCCTCTGATCTATCAGCCGGGCACGTCGTGGGAGTACTCGCTTGCCATCGACGTGGTGGCGCGGCTCGTCGAAATCATCAGCGGCCAGAGTTTTGACCAATTCATCCAGGCGCGGATCTTCAATCCGCTCGGCATGGTGGATACCGGTTTTGTCGTGCCGGAGAAGGACCAGGGACGGCTGGTCGCCTATTACGCCGGTGCCGACATGATGGAGCCGATGAAGCCCGGCCTGACCCGGACCGACAACGCGCCCTTCCCCGGCGCCTATCTGCACCCCATTGCCCGCCTCAACGGCGGCGGCGGCCTGGTCTCGACCTTGCCCGACATGGTGGCGCTGATTCGCAGCCTGCTGCCTGGTGGAAAGACGCTGCTGAAGCCGGAAACGATTGCGCAGATGATGACCAACCAATTGCCAGACGGACAGTGGATCCGCTTTGCCTTGATGGGCGAACAGGTCGGCAAGGCGCACACACTGGCCGGCGGCCTGATCGTCAAGCCGACGCCGTTCGACCATCCCGATGCGTCAGGCGAACTCTATTGGGGCGGCGTCGCCGGCACCCAATGGTGGATTTCGCCGCGGCACAATATGGCTGGTGTGATGATGGCGCAGCGGCAGATGTCGTTCGTCCACCCGTTCTCATTCGAGTTCAAACGGCTGGCCTATGACGCGGTGAAGCGCGGGCGGTGAAGACGAAGACTCTATCGTCGTCCCCGCGCACGCGGGGACCCATACGCCGCGGCGGAGCGGAGTAAGACAGGTGGCCGTCGCATCATCTCGTTCGACCATAACGGCCGGGGGTTATGGGTCCCTGCTCCCGTGCGCAATTGCGCACTAGGCAGGGACGACGGCTCAAGCCGCCGCCGAAACCACCACGCGGTTGCGGCCGTCATGCTTGGCGCGGTAGAGCGCGGTGTCGGCGCGCTTGAGCACGTCGCCGACCGGCTCGCCCTTGCGCTCCAGCGTCGAGAGCCCGATCGAGATCGTGACCTCGATGCGTTTTGTACCCTTGTTGACGGCGAAGGTTTCGCTCGCGATCGAACGGCGCAGCCGCTCCGCCACCATACCGGCGACATGCAGATCGGTCTCCGGCATCACGATGACGAATTCCTCGCCGCCATAGCGGCAGGCGAGATCGATGCCGCGGATCGACTTGCGGATGCGGACGGCGAATTCGCGCAGCACGTCGTCGCCGGCGTCGTGGCCGTAATTGTCGTTGATCTTCTTGAAGAAATCGATGTCGAGGATCATCAGCGCCAGCGGCTTGCCGCGGGTCGCGGCCTGCTCGGCCAGCGTTGCCAGATGGCTTTCCATGTAGCGGCGGTTATGCAGGCCGGTCAGCGCGTCGGTGATCGCCGCTTCGATCGAGTTCTGCACGTTGTCGCGCAGATGATCGGTATAGCGCCGCTTGCGGATCTGGGTGCGCGCGCGCGCCAGCAACTCGTTCTTGTCGACCGGGCGCAGCAGATAGTCGTTGACGCCGATCTCGAGCCCGCGGAGCAGCCTAGCATTGTTGTCGGCGTCGGAAATCGCCAATATCGGCACCTGCCGGGTACGCTCGAGCGAGCGCGCCTGGCTGCACAGCCGCAGGCCGTCATAATTTTCGAGGCTGAGCGAGACGATCAGCAAATCGTAATTGCCCTCGGCGGCGTGAAACAGCGCCTCCGCCGGATTGGATTCGACGTCGACGGTGTGCTCGGCGGAAAGCAGCGGCGCCAGCCGCTCGTAGGAGGACGGGCGGTCGTCGACCAAGAGGATGCGACCGCCGATGCCCTTGTCGGCCACGGCGGTGCGCTCCGGCGCCTCCATGCCGATCTCGAGCGAGGTGATGGCGCGCATGCGCAGCTCATCGGTCATCATCTTCAGCCGGGTGAGCGAACGGACGCGCGCGATCAGCACGACGTCGGACACCGGTTTGGTCAGGAAATCGTCCGCGCCGGCCTCGAGGCCGCGCACGCGATCGGCCGGGCTGTCGAGTGCTGTGATGATCACGACCGGAATGAAATGGGTGGCCGGATTGGACTTCAGCCGGCGGCAGACTTCGAAACCGTCCATGTCGGGCATCATGACGTCGAGCAGGATGATGTCGCATTCGGCGCGCGCGCAGACCGCCAGCGCTTCAGCGCCGTTGGTCGCGGTCAGCACATCGAAATACTCCGCCGACAGGCGGGCTTCCAACAGCTTGACGTTGGCGGGAACGTCATCGACAACCAGGATACGCGCAGACATCCGAACTCACTCCTACTATCACTACCCGATGAAGCGCCGCACCGTTTCAATGAACTTGCCGACTGAAATTGGTTTGGACAAATACGCTTCGCAGCCGCCCTCGCGGATGCGTTCCTCGTCGCCCTTCATGGCAAACGCCGTGACCGCGACCACCGGGATCGCGCGCAGCTCCGGATCATCCTTGATCCAGCGGGTGACTTCGAGCCCGGAGACCTGCGGCAGCTGGATGTCCATCAGGATCAGATCGGGCCGCAGCTTGCGGACGAGATCGAGCGCCTCGAAACCATTGCTGGTGCCCGAGGTCTGATAGCCATGCGCTTCCAACAGGTCGCGAAAGAGCTTCATATTGAGCTCGTTGTCCTCCACGATCAGGACGGTTTTGGCCATCCCGTCCCTCCCTTGTCCAAAAAACTCGTTCAAGAAACAGACCGGTCTTGCGGTGCATCGGCACTGCCTCCGGACTTGTCGAAAAGTGAAATCAAACTAGCGTCAGATTCGCTCTAACCCGTTAAATCCGAGTCCCGTTTTTCTGCAAACAGGTGCCATCTTTGTCGCGAAGCGGTTTCCACTTGCTTGAACACATTCCGCAGACTCGGGCATGATGGTCCCAAATTAGAGACCATAAGTTAACGCAAAGGCAAACCCGTCTGTTGAAAAAGCCTGTTCACAACCCCCGGGAAGTGGCTGAAATCGTTGCGATTCAGGCGCTGTCCTTCATTGCCGCCGATCCCGAGCGTTTGGGCCTGTTTCTGGCCGAAAGCGGAATTGGCCCGGAGACGCTGCGGACGGCTGCCGCCAACCCGCAATTTCTGGCCCATGTGCTCGATTTCGTGCTCAGGGATGACGCAACCGTGAAAGCGTTTGCGGCCCAGTCCGATCTGCACCCGACCAACATCGCCGCCGCCCGGCAGGCACTGGGCGATCCGGATTGGGAGCGCGACGTGCCGTGAGCGCGCTGGCCCAGGCAAGCGACGGGCCGCGCTGCTTTTGCCGGGATTGCCTCGGCGACCTCGACATCAAGGCCAGACGCTGCGGCGAGTGCGGCTCGCCTCGCCTGGTTCGGCATCACGCGCTGCCGTCGCTTTCGATGGCGCATATCGACTGCGACGCGTTCTACGCCACGGTGGAGAAGCGCGACAATCCGGAGCTGGCCGACAAGCCCGTCATCATCGGCGGCGGCAAGCGCGGCGTGGTGTCGGCCGCCTGCTACGTCTCGCGGACGTTTGGCGTGCGCTCGGCGATGCCGATGTTCAAGGCGCTGGCACTCTGCCCACAGGCGGTCGTGATCCGGCCGGACATGGCAAAGTATGTCCGGGTCGGCCGCGAGGTGCGCCAGGCCATGCAGACGCTGACGCCGCTGGTCGAGCCGCTCTCGATCGACGAGGCGTTTCTCGACCTTGCGGGCACCCAGCGCGTCCACGGCATGATCCCGGCAAAAGTGCTGGCGCGCTTTGCCCGCGACGTCGAGCGCGACATCGGCATTTCAGTGTCGGTCGGCCTGTCCTGCAACAAGTTCCTGGCCAAGATCGCCTCCGATCTCGACAAGCCGCGCGGCTTTGCCGCCCTCGACCAGGAGGAAGCCCGCGCGATGATGGCGGACAGGCCGGTCGGGTTCATCTACGGCGTCGGCCCCGCGACCCAGGAAAAGCTGCTGCAGCGCGGCTTCCGCACCATTGCCGATTTGCAGCGCGCCGACGAAGTCGATTTGATGAAAGCGTTTGCCACCGAAGGCCGCAGGCTGTGGCGGCTGGCGCGCGGCATCGACGACCGCGAGGTGGTGCCCGACCGTGGCGCCAAGACGATTTCGAACGAGACCACGTTCGAGACCGACATCCGCGATTTTGCGACACTGGAACGCACGCTGTGGCGGCTATCGGAGAAGGTGTCGTCGCGTCTGAAGAGCAGCGACCTTTCCGGATTGACCATCACGCTGAAACTGAAAACCGCCGATTTCCGCCAGCGCACCCGCTCGCAATCGATCCATTCACCGACGCAACTGGCGGCCAAGATCTTTGCCGTGTCCCGTGAGTTGCTGGCGAAGGAAATCGACGGCACCGCGTTTCGCCTGATGGGCACCGGCGTCAGCGCGCTCCGCCCGGGCTCGCAGGCCGACGACAGCGACATGCTCGACCGCCGCTCCGCGCATGCCGAACGCGCGATCGATGATTTGCGCAAGAAGTTCGGCAATGCCGCGGTGATCCGGGGCATTGCGTATAAGGGACCGGAGAAGGATGAGGAGGAAGAGGAGGAGTAGCCGCTCTCTCCCCCGTCATTGCGAGCGAAGCAATCCATTTCGCGGCATAACGGATAGATGGATTGCTTCGTCGCTGCGCTCCTCGCAATGACGTAGAAACCCCCTCGCCCGTCACTTACACGGCTTGGAATCCTTGACGTCGAACTTGCCCATCGCGCCTGAGATCACAAAATCATTGTAATCCAGCACCAGCGCGCGGGAGACGCCGTTTTCGAACAGTTCGAACGACATCGCGTAGACCGGCGTCTGCTCGCCGTCCTTGGCCTTGGCGTCGCGGTCGTAATAGCTCACCGTGACCGGCCAGCGCGTCTGCGATTTCATCTGGTCGTTGGCGGTGGAGGGATCGGGGGTAGCGATGCTCTTGTCGCCGGGGATCGCCTGCCCGATCACCGACAGCGTATTGTAGACCTTCTCGCCATTGTCCGAGCCGTCATAGACCGTCAGTTCCAGCACCGATTTTCCGCCGCGGGCGGCGGCGATGATGTGCTGGATCTGCTCGGTCGGAAACACGATGTTGCCGTCGAGCTCGAACGTCTTTGCCTCCGGCTGCTTCAGCTTCACCGTGATATGACCACCGGTCCGTTCGGCAACGCCGTCGACCGGCACGGAATCCGCATCATTCATGCGGGTGTCGATCTTGAACCGGTAGCTCTTCCCGGCACCATCCTCCCACGAGGACGAGCGGAGGTCGCTCAGCGTCAGCTTGCCCTCGCCGCTGTCGAGTTCGGATACCTGGCGGAATTCCGAGGTGTAGCCCTCGCACGCACTGCCGGAGAAATTGTAGAGGATGCGGCCGCGCGCGTTGCTGATGGCGTTCGAACCGCGCGACTTGACTAGGCTCAGTTCGTAGAGCGCCTGATGCGAAAGAAACGTCCCGCTGGCCGCCGCCATCACCGGTCCGTTCTGGAAAACCAATCCACCTGCTGCGGCTGCAATTGTCAGCGCCAGGGCACGAGGCGGAGTCCGGAACGGTCGGGCCATGTGTTTTCCTTAAGCCGTGGGAAGATTCGCTACATTACTGGCGGCCCTATTGCGTCGCAACTAGGGCGGTGTCACGAAAACGCAGGAATTTGACGCCGGAATGCCATGTTTTTCGGCAGTTTTCCGCGATTCAGCGCCGGTTCACGCCACCCACCCTCGCTTGCAACGGGGAGCGTGATGCGCGAAACAATGCCGGCCTGAGAACGTTCAGGCATTGATCACATCAAACGGGGACGAAACATGGCGGGCACGGTCGAACAAAAGCTGGCGGCACAAGGCGTGACCCTGCCCGAGCCCCGCGCCGCCATGGCGAACTATGTCGGCTTCGTACGCACCGGCAATCTGCTGTTCATCTCGGGCCAGATTTGCGCCAATGCCGAAGGCAAGCTTGTGGCAAAAGGTAAGCTCGGCGCCGGCGTCACAACCGAACAGGGCTACGAGGCGGCCAAGACCTGCGGCGTCAATCTGCTGGCCCAGATCAAGGCCGCGCTCGGCGACCTCGACAAGGTGGTGCGCGTGGTGCGGATCGGCGGCTTCGTCAATTCGGCGCCGGATTACCTCGACGGGCCAAAAGTGCTCAACGGCGCCTCCGACCTGATGGTCGCAGCGTTTGGCGACAAGGGCCGTCATGCCCGCACCACTGTCGGCGTCGCCTCGCTTCCCGCGGACGCGGCGGTCGAGGTCGAAGGCGTGTTCGAAGTTTCCTGAAAACCATGCGCGCACCTGAATGGCTGACAGCGCGGCCGGTCGCCCACCGCGGCCTGCATGATGCCGCCCGCGGCATTCTCGAAAACATGCCGGCGGCGGCGCGGGCAGCTGTAGACGGCAACTTCGCCATCGAATGCGATATCCAGCTGACGTCGGATGGCGAGGCGATGGTGCATCACGACAATGCGCTCGGCCGCCTCACCGAGGGTTCCGGCGCCCTGCTCCGCAAGACCGCAGCCGAACTCAAGGCGGTCAAGTTCAAGAACACCGCCGAACGGATGATGACGCTGGGCGACCTCTGCGATCTCGTCGCCGGCCGCGTGCCGCTGGTGATCGAGGTGAAGAGCCATTTTGACGGCGACCGCAAACTGATTTCGCGGATGGCGGAGGTGCTCAGCGCCTATTCGGGACCGGCGGTCGGCATGTCGTTCGATCCGGACCAGGTGATGGCGCTGCGCGAACTGATCCCGCAACGTCCGCGCGGCATCGTCGCCGAGCGCGAATATACCGAGGACGAATGGCCGGAAGCCTCAGCTGCGCAGCGCCGGGGCATGACGCATTTGCGCCACGCCTTCCGCACAAGGCCGCATTTCGTCGCCTACTGGGTCAATGAACTACCGGCGGCGGCGCCTTGGATCGCGCGCAACATTTTTGGCCTGCCGCTCCTGACCTGGACGGTGAAGACGCCGGAACAGCGCGCCCGCGCCGCGCGCCATGCCGACCAGATGATCTTTGAGAATTTTACGCCCTGAAGCCTGTGGCTTCTCGCCAGGGCTCGAGCTTACCAGCCGGGAACCTGATCCGCGCCGCGCGGCCTTGAAGTCGCGCGTGCAATGCACGATCTTTGGAGGCGTTGGTCACCATCGCGATGGCTGATCGCAATGAGGGACCGGTCTGAATTCATCGATGGCGTCATCCGAAATCACCCTCGAAGCCGTGCCCTCCGCCAGCGATATCCCGGCTGCGGAATGGGACGCCTGCGCCAATCCGAAGCTTGACCCGAACAGCCTCGAAAACCTCGACACGCTGGGTTCAAGCAGTGCGGCAGGCAATTCGTGCCCCGATTCAAAGATTGGCTATAACCCCTTTGTTTCCCATGCATTTTTTGCCGCGGCTGAAGCCTCCGGCTCGGCCTGCGCGCGCACCGGCTGGGGTCCACGGCATCTGTTGGCCAGGCTCGACGGAAAGATCGCCGGCATCGTTCCCTGTTATCTGAAATCGCATTCACAGGGCGAATACGTCTTCGACCGCGGCTGGGCGGACGCCTATGAACGCGCCGGCGGACGCTATTACCCAAAGCTACAGGCCTCGGTACCCTTTACGCCCGCGACCGGCCCGCGGCTGTTGATCCGCGGCGACGTCGACCGCGAACGGATCGGCACGGCGCTGGCGAGCGGGCTGATGGCGCTCTGCGAGGCCACCAACGCCTCCTCCGCACACGTGACCTTTGCACGTGAGGCGGAAGCGAAGTTTTTGGGCGAACAGGGATTCCTGCTGCGCAACGACCAGCAGTTCCACTGGCACAATGACGGCTACAAGAGTTTCGACGATTTTTTGGGCTCGCTGAATTCCCGTCACCGCAAGGCGATCAAGCGCGAACGGCGCGAAGCCATCTCCGCCGATATCACCATCCACCGCCTGACCGGCAGCGACATTACCGAGGATGCCTGGGACGCCTTCTTCGCCTTCTACATGGAGACGGGTTCGCGCAAATGGGGCCGGCCGTATCTGACGCGGAAATTCTTCTCGCTGATCGGCGAGAGCATGAGTTCCGACGTCATGCTGGTCATGGCACGGCGCAACGGCCGCTGGATCGCCGGCGCCATCAATTTCATCGGATCGGACACGCTGTTCGGCCGCAACTGGGGCGCGGTCGAACATCATCCGTTCCTGCATTTCGAGGTCTGCTATTATCAGGCCATCGATTTTGCCATCGAGCGCGGCCTGAAAACGGTGGAAGCCGGCGCGCAGGGCGAGCATAAACTGGCGCGCGGATATTTGCCGCAGACCACCTATTCGGCGCATTACATCGCCGACCCCGATCTGCGCAGGGCGATCGCGGACTATCTGAAGCGCGAGCGCGCCTATGTTGCCGAGGTCGGACGCGAACTCACCGACGCCGGGCCGTTCCGCAAGGGCGCCGACGAGGCTTGAGAATTAGACGAAACTGAGGGAGCCGCCAAGGAGAAGCCATGTCCGCCTATGACACCAACAACATCTTCGCAAAAATCCTGCGCGGCGAATTCCCCTGCTACAAGGTCTATGAGGACGAGCACGTGCTGGCCTTCCTCGACATCATGCCGCGCGCGCCCGGCCATACGCTGGTGATCCCGAAAGCCCCTGCCCGCAACATCCTCGACATCAAGCCCGACGACTACGCCCACGTCGCCCGCGGCGCGCACAAGATCGCAGCCGCCGCGATCAAGGCGTTCAAGGCCGACGGCATCACCATCCAGCAATTCAACGAGGCCGCCGGCGGTCAGGTCGTGTTCCATTTGCACATGCACGTACTGCCGCGCCACGACGGCGTCGCCATGCTGCCGCCCGCAAGCCGCAAGGAAGACGTCAAGGTGCTGGAGGACAATGCGACCAAGCTGATCGCAGCATTAGCGGGCGGATGATGCTTCAGTCGTCCCCCTGAGGTGCGCGCCCTTGCGCGCCTCGAAGGGCGACGACGTGGCACATCCTTCGAGGCTCGGCCAAGAGGCTCGCGCCTCAGGATGACGAGCACCGTCATTGCGAGCGAAGCGACGCAATCCATGTCGCCGCACAAAGAAAGAGTGGATTGCTTCGTCGCTTCGCTTCTCGCAATGACGGAGCGAAATTGCGGTCCTATTTTTGGTCGCCGCGAAACGGTTCTGCGACCACTTGATAGTCATCTTCGAAGACGACGTACCCCGGCCTGTCAGTAGTAATTTGGGATACTTGATATCCATTCCTCTCGAGAATGCCGATCAACTCACGCATCCTGGCTATGTGCTCGGTGGCAGTAGGTTTGAGCCAGGATACTCCTGCGGTCTTTCTGCGGTAGTAACCCTTCGATTTACTGGCATTGAACCGTTGCGGTATCGCGAGATTGGCGCGGAACCAAGCCAACAGGCCCTCCAGCGACTGCCGATCCGAAATCGATATGAGGGTGCCGTCGCGCAGGTCATAAGCAGCGCCGAAGATGCCTTCCTCGACACCCGCGTCGGGATGAGAACGCGGCAGAACGAAGCGCACAAGCATTTGGACTCGGTCTCTCGTCATCAAAAATACGCGCCATGAACTTCCGTCAGATTTCGCAAGAAATCGTCAAGGTGCTGTAAGACAACGCGACCAGGCCGATCGCCGCATTGGGGGTAGACTACCCGCTCAAACCCGCCGCACCATGGCCGGCGTGATATCCTTCAGCGATGGCGCACCGAGCTGCTGCATCGCGGTGCGGGTCTCGCTGCGCAAAATGCCGAGCACGCGCTCGACGCCGGGCTGGCCGAAGGCGCCGAGCCCCCAGAGATACGGCCGGCCGATACAGACTGCGCTGGCCCCTATCGCGAGCGCCTTGATGATGTCGCTGCCGCGGCGAAAACCGCTATCGACCAGAACAGGCATGCGGCTGCCGACCGCCTCGATGATTTCCGGCAATGCCGTGATGGTCGCCCCAACGCCGTCCTCGGTCCGGCCGCCATGGTTGGAGACGACGATGCCATCGATCCCGGCCTCGGCCGCAAGTCTTGCGTCCTCGGCGGTAAGAATGCCTTTGAGCACCAGCTTCACCTTCACCCGGTCGCGCAGGCGTTTGACGGTGTCCCAGGTCAAATTGGTGACGGCGGTGCCGCTAACACCGCCGAGTTCGATACCGGAGAAATTCGGCTTGCGGCTCAGATAATCCGACAGGCCGTGGCAGCTGCCACAGTCGCGCGTGTCCACGCGGCGCAAGCGGACAAAAGTCTCCCACTTTGCCGACGACCGCACGTCGAGCGTCACCGCAATGACCGGCGCGCCCGCGGTCTCGGCGCGCTTGATCAACGCCTCGGCGACCTCCCATTTTTGCGTGGTATAAAGCTGGAACCAGACCGGCGCCCCGCGTGCGGCGATCGCATCCTCGATCGAGATCGTGGCCACCGTCGAAAGGATCTGCAAATGGTTGCCGACCTTGGCGGCCTTGGCGACGGCAATTTCCGCGTCCGGATGAAAGGCCCGGTTGCTCCCCGTCGGCGCGATCACAATCGGGCTGTCGAATTTGGCGCCAAAGATTTCGACACTCATATCGACCTTGCTGACATCGACCAGCCGCCGCGGCCGCAGCTCGAACTTCTGAAAACCGTCCCTGTTGGCGCGCAGCGTTATTTCGTCGTCGACGCCGGTCGCCATATAGCCGAAATGCGCAGGCGGAACGTTCGCCTTCATGACCGGCTCGAAGTCGAAGACATCGAGCGCCTGGTTCAGATCGGTAATCACCTTGCTGGGGTCACGTGGCGCCCAATCGACCGGATCGGACCAGCGCGCCCCTTCCGCCAGCGCACTGGTCGCCAACAAAGGACTGGCGGCAAGAAACGTCAAGAAATTACGGCGATCGGCGGCGTATGACATCGTCACCCTCTGTCCGTCTTGAAAGCGAAAAATTACTCCGTCTCGAAATCGCCGGCCTGCGGTGGCGCCAGCGGCGTGAACTCGCAGCGGTCGGGTTTCAAGTCGATCAGCGGCGTCTCGTCGAGGCAATCGAGGCCGCGCACCAGCACGACATTGCCCTCGACGCCGACCAGCCTGACGATCGAGGTGCCGATCGGATTGGGCCGCACCGGCGAGCGCAGCGAGAAGGTGCCGCGCGTGTTGCCGTTGTTCTTCGGGCTTTGCAGCACGAGATCGCGGCGCGACAGATGCAGCCAGTAGATCACTTCGAGGTTCGAGTAGAAATCGACGCCCTTGATCGCAGGCACCCAGGGCTCGAAGATCTCCAGCCGGCACACCGGGCCGTCGTGGCGGCCCTGCCGCGGCGTCATCAGCCGCGAGGTCCAGGGCGTGCGGATGCGGCCGATGAAGACCAGGCCGGCGTCGCGCGCCTGTGGCATGTCGACGGTGAGTTCGCCGTCACGAATTTCGCTTTCTCGAACCATTCCTAATCCAGTGAAATTTTGAGGACCGTTAGCACATTAGCCCAGCGCGCACGATCGGCGGCAACGAATTTATCGATCTCGGCCTGGTTGCGCGAGCGCTGCGGCGGAAAGCCAACCTTGGCCAACGAAGCACGGAACACTTCGTCATCCAGCGCGCGGTTGAAGCTTGCGCGGATCGTATCCGCGACCTGTGTCGACACCCCGATGGGTGCTGCCGCACCGTACCAAACCGTGGCCCGATATTCGGGATAGCCGCTCTCGGCGATCGTCGGCAAATCAGGCAAATCGGTGATGCGCTCTGCCGCAGTTACTGCCAGCGGCCGCACCAGTCCAGCCTTGATCGGCGGCAGCGCCGTTCCAAGCGTTTCGAATGTCGCCTGAATGTGGCCCGCGATCAGGTCGGCCAGCGCGGGGCCTGCCCCCTTGTAGGGCACGTGGGTCATCCCGATGCCGGCCATCAACTTGAACATCTCGCCGGAGAGGTGCCCGACGCCGCCGGTGCCGGCCGAACCGAAATTGAGTTTCGCGGGGTTCTGCCTGGCATAAGCGACGAATTCGGCGATCGATTGCGCTGGAACGGAGGGATGGACGAGCATGACCGCAGGCGTATCGGTGACGACCGCGAGCACCCGAAGCTCGCGTTCGGGATCGTAGGAGAGCTTCTTGTACAGCAACGGATTGAGTTCAAGGACCGACGACGCCGTGAACAGCAACGTGTAGCCATCCGGCTCGGCATGCGCGACAGCGTCTGCGCCGATCGCGCCCTGCGCGCCGCCCTTGTTCTCGACCACGACCGACTGCTTCAGATCACGGCCGATATATTCGGCTACCATGCGGCCCAGCACATCGGTCGGACCGCCCGCCGGATAGGGTACAACGAGCTTGATGGGACGGGTCGGATACTCGGCCCCTCGGCTTTCAGGCGCGGCCACAACGAGGCCGCAAACCAAAGCCGCCGCCAATGCGCGCCAGTTCATGCCTGTCCCCCCGCCTTTTTCGCGTTGCCGGACACTAGAGCCGTTTCCACCCCAATGGAATCGGAACGACGCTCCGGATTCTCGTTTTGACGCATTTTCTTCGCGCCAACCGGCTTACCCCACATCAAGTGCGGGGCAGGCTTTCGCCCGAAAGCGCTAATCCAGGGAGATGTTGAGCGCCTTGATGACGCGCGCCCAGCGCGCGCTGTCGGCGTGCGACGAATTGATCAATCTCCGCCTGGCTCTTCGGGCGCAGCGGCGTGAAGCCCATCTTGTCGAGGGAAGCGCGGAATGCGTCATCGTTCAAGACGCGGTCGATGCTGGCCTTGAGTTTTTGCAGGACATCGTCAGGCACGTTCGACGATGCGGCGAACCCGTACCAGGTACTGGTTACGTAATCGGGATAGCCGCTCTCGGCGATGGTCGGCAAATCAGGCAGTTGATCGATGCGCTTCGCTGAACCGACCGCAATGGCTCGCACCAATCCGGCATTGATCGGCGGCAAAGCCGTGCCAACCGAATCGAACAGCACCTGGATGTTGCCGGAGATCAGATCCGTCAGCGCCGGGGCCATGCCCTTGTACGGAATATGCACCATATCGAGGCCGGCCATCTGTCTGAACATTTCACCGGCGAGATGCGTGCTGCCGCCAGTGCCGGCCGATCCGAAATTCATTTTTCCGGGATTCTTCTTGGCGTAGGCCACCAACTCCGCCACCGTTTTCGCAGGCACTGACGGGTTGATCTCGAGGATCTGCGGCTGGTCCGTGACCACGGCCAGCATGCGGAAATCTCTTGGGGGATCGTAGGCCAGTTTCTTGTAAAGCAGCGGGTTGAGCACGAACACCGATGATGCCGAGAAGACCAGCGTATAGCCATCGGGATCGGCCCGCGCCGCTGCTTCGGCACCGATGGCGCCTTGCGCTCCGGCTTTGTTCTCGATCACGACGTTCTGCTTAAGGTCGCGGCCAAGATACTCACCAACCATGCGCGCCTGAACATCGGACGGGCCGCCCGCGGCATAGGGCACGACCAGCCTGATTGGACGGCTCGGGTAATCGGCCGCCCGGCTTTGCGGTGCGACCAGAACAAGACCGCAAACCAGGGCCACCCATGCGCGACGGTTCATGCCGTTTTCCCTCGCTTTTTTCTGCGTTACCGGAGAGTACCGGATTATGCGGCGGCTGCAATCAACCGAGCCACCATTTTCCGGCTACCATCGCGACTTCGCCGCAGACCACGCCGGCAAAGATCGAGCGCCGCGTCAGCATGAACGCCGCAAAGCCTGCGGCGACCGCACCAAAGCGCAGCCAGTCCGGCACGCTCGCCAGCGCCCCCGGCGGCTGCACCAGGATCTGCGCGATGACGCCGGCGAGAATCGCAGTCGCCACCGCCCTCACCCAGACCAGCACCTCAGAACCTTCGTCGACGCCGCCGCCGAACCAGAGCCCCAGCATGCGCCAGACCTCGTTGGGCAGAAAGCCCGCGAAGACGAGCACCAGCAGCGCCTGCGGATCGCCGAAGAAATTGCTGAGCCAATTCATGCGCGCTCCCGCCACCAGTGCGCGCCGTAGGCAATCGTTCCAGCGGTAATCCCGCTGATCAGAATATCGACGCCGGTGTGCAGTTTGGCGGCAAGCGGGTACAGCGCGAGCCCCAGCACGAGCGCCAGCACGTCGGAGAGTTGCCGGCTGTTGCGCGCGGTTGAGAGCAGAAACGCCAGCGGCGTCAGCAGCAGGATCCCAGCGGCAAACAGCTGCGGCAGATTGGCGGCCAGGCCGTAGCCGAGCGTGGTCGCAGTCAGGCAGACGATGACGAGGCCACAACCAAGTCCATGCGTGAACGCAATACGTTGTTCGCGCGGCACCTGCGGCAACAGCCGGTAGCACTCGACCCACAGCGTCACGGCGATGAAATGCGCCGCCAGCACCAGATGACGGCGTTTGGTCTCGGGCTTGCGCAACAGCGGCAGCACCGACACCACCATCGGAAACAGCCGGACCGCGCTGACACCGACCGCGATCGCCGCCTGCACCACCGTCGCCCCCGAGCCCAGCGTCGAAATCAGTATGATCTGCGCCGGTCCCGCCCAGACCAGGATCGTGCTGCCGACCACCCAGCCGAGACTGAAATGGCTGTCATGCGCGAGCGCGCCGATGCCGAGATAGGTCGCAAACAGCACCAGCGTCAGAACGGTGGTCGCAACCGAACGCATGCCCCATGCGAAGGCGCGTAACGGGCTTTGCCATCTTGGAGAGTCGAGCGGAGGAAGCGCCACGTGCAGCCGGCCGGGAATGAGTGCTGCCGGTCATAACGGGGATGAAACAAGGCCGCGTCAAGCGAGGCCGTGCTCAGGGCTGGCATGCGGCCCGCCATTCGTCGCCCCCGTTACGAAGAGGCCATCTGACTGACCAATTCGTCGTAATTCCCCAGCACGCGCTCCTCGAGGTCGGTATCGCAATATTCGACCACCTCGGCGATCTTGTCGCCGCGAAATTTGAACACGAAGCAGTATTCATTGTTGTAGCGCTTGCCGCTCCTGGTCTCGACGTCGCCACGAACCTCGGCCACGACGTAATCGCCCTCGGCGACCAGGTTGATGGCGTGCGCCCGGTACTCGGTCGCAAACAGCCCAAATAACGGCTTCAGCAGTTTGGTGCGCACCTCGTCCTGTCCGGTGAAGCATTTCGACCAGCTGCAGTGGCCGGGAAAACGCCAGACGTAATCGGGATGCACGGACGCGCTGAAGACGCTGCGATCGCCGGTTTGCAGCGCCTGATAAATGCGCCGGATGGTGTCCTTGTTCTCGATGGTACCCATTTTGAAAACTCCGTTGTCGGTGCAACGGTGATGCCTGACGTCCCGTCTATTCGTCCAATCGATCGATTGTATAATCGCCATTCGCCTGACGAATTCATCCCGGCACGCCCCTGTTTTTCAACACAAAGCAGGCCCCGCCCGCCTTTCGGATGCGGTTGCAGAGATCGTCCGCCCCGCCCCGCGTGTCGGCGCCGATCCGCACCTGATAGAAGGCGTGGGTGCCGCGCGTTCGCATCACGGAGCTCAGGAGGCTCGGGTCCTGATCGCCGATCACGGCGCTCAGCCGTTTCATCGCGCGCGCATACATCGCCAGCGCCTTGTCGCGGTTGAAGCCGGCGGCAAGCTGCACGCCCCACAATTTCGCTGCCGACAGCGTGATGTGCTGCTCCAGGCCGGCCACGAACGGATTCGGCGCGCGCTTGAGCAAGGCCATCAGATCGCGACATGTGGACGTCGGCGCACGATCCGGCATCTTGCCGCTGCGTCCCGCGCTCGCCCACTCCTCGACGGTGGAGCCGGTGATGGCGGACACGTAGTTGCGGGTTTCCTGCGGCATGTAGCCGGTGCCTGCGAGCCATTCCTGCACCCGGCGCGGGCCGGCATTATAGGCGGCGGCCGCAAGCCCGAGATTGCCGAACTGGTCACGCAATTCGCCGAGGAACTCGGCGGATTTCGGCAAGGCCTGCACCGGATCGAAGGGATCGAGCAGCCGCCGCTCGCTGGCGGTTCCCGGCATGAACTGCGCAATGCCCTGCGCGCGCTGGCCGCTGCGCGTCACCGGCCCCACCGCATCGCTCTGAAAGCGGCTCTCCTGCCAGATCACGCGCGCGAAGAATTCCAGCGGCAGATTGGCCGCCCGTGCCGCCGATTCAACCATCAGGCACATCGCCTCGCGGGCCTCGCTCTCGCGCGCGGTCTCGGTCGGCTTTGGCTGGGGAACCGCGAGTTCCTCGACACTCGGCCGCGCGACCTCGCCCATCCCAGACGTTGTGTCGTCCGCTAGCGCCTTCACCAACGGCGCCTGCCCAAACGACGCCAGCGTCGCCACCATGCACACCCCGATGCGCAGACCATGACGCATTCGCATAACAGGTATTGTCCTGACAATTGAGGAACTTCGACCTAATATTTCAAGCAGATTGAGTGATTCGCGGAAGACTCCAATCAAGCGCATTTTGCGCAGACGCGTTGTCGCAAGCGTTCAGTCCTCCCGGCCGGCGGCGAAGCCGGACCGAGGCATCAATCCCGAAAGCTTCAATCCCCAAAGCCAATGACGGACAATTGCAAATCGCGGTGACAGGCATGATGGCATTCTTCGAGCGTCTCCTGAATACGTCGATGTATTCTCCGCATGGAATATGTCTGTTGTGGGAACCGGAACTGATCTGGCTGCACGTGGTGTCGGATGCGGTGATCGCGCTGGCGTATTTTTCGATCCCGTTCGCGCTGGCGATTTTCGTGTCGAAACGGCGCGACGTCGAGTTCGGCTGGGTGTTCTGGGCCTTTGCCATCTTCATCATGGCCTGCGGCGTCACCCATGTGATGTCGATCTACACGCTGTGGGTCCCGATCTACGGAATCGAAGGGATTGCCAAGGCGCTCACCGCCATGGCGTCGATCCTGACGGCCGCCATGCTGTGGCCGTTGCTGCCAAAACTGCTCGCAATCCCCTCGCCGTCGCAGCTTCAGCAGGCCCATGCCGCGCTGGAGCGCGAAGGCAGGCAGCGCCGCGGCGTGGAAGAGATGCTGCAGAAGTTCCGCGACGTCGAGGCGACGAAATCGCAGGTACGGCAGGCCCAGAAGATGGAGGCGATCGGTCAGCTCACCGGCGGCGTCGCCCATGATTTCAACAACATCCTGACCGTCATCACCGGCACGATCGAGATCCTTGCCGACGCCTTGAAGGATCGCCCGCAACTCGCCTCGATCGCCAACATGATCGACAGCGCCGCAACCCGCGGCGCCGACCTCACCCAGCATCTGCTCGCCTTCGCCCGCCGGCAGCCGCTGCAACCGCGCAGCGTCGACGTCAACGCGCTGATGGTTGACTCCGCGAGATTACTGAAGCCAACGCTCGGCGAACACATCGATATCGAGCCGATGCTCGATCGCCAGACGGCACCCGCCTTGATCGATCCAAGCCAGCTCTCCACCGCAATCCTCAATCTTGCGCTGAACGCCCGCGATGCGATGCCGCACGGCGGCAAGCTCACGCTCGAGACCAGAAATGTCGTCCTCGACGAAAACTACGCGCGCATCAACGATGTCGCCTCGGGCGACTATGTCATGATCGCGATCAGCGACACCGGCGAAGGCATGGCGCCCGAGCTCCTGGACAAGGTGTTCGAACCGTTCTTCACCACCAAGGAGGTCGGCAAGGGCTCGGGCCTCGGCCTGAGCATGGTCTACGGCTTCGTCAAACAGTCGAACGGGCACATCAAGATCTACAGCGAAGTCGGCCATGGCACGACGGTGAAGCTGTATCTGCCGCATGCGATCGGCTTTGCGCCCGCCGACACCGTCGTCAAGAGCGGCGGCGACCCCGAGCGCGGCGGCGAAACCATCCTGGTGGTGGAAGACGACCCGCTGGTCCGTCAATACGTCCTGACCCAGGTCCAGAGCCTCGGCTACACCACCCTGTCGGCGAGCAACGGCACGGAAGCGCTGGCCGTAATCGACAGCGGCAAGCACATCGACCTGCTGTTCACCGACGTCATCATGCCGGGCAGCATGAACGGACGCGAACTCGCCGGAGCGGCCCTCAGGCGACGGCCCGACATGCGGGTCCTCTACACCTCCGGCTACACGGAAAACGCCATCATTCACCATGGCCGGCTCGACGCCGGCGTCCTGTTGCTCGCCAAACCCTACCGGCGCTCGGATCTCGCGACCCTGATCCGGGCAGCACTGGTGGCCCCGATGGCCGTCGCAACGCCATAGACGAGCGCAAAGCCCCGAAATCCGCCTGGTCACGGCCGTTGTTAATTTACGTTAACGGCGCATTTTGCCCTGCCTGGCCTTACGTGCGCAAAAAAGCGGCGTAATAGTCTTCTTCTTAATCAGGAGACTATCGATGCGGGATCGACGCGAGAGCGTGCGCGACAAGGTGATTTACGGCGGTGTCGCTGAACTCGACGATCGCGGCGGGACCCGTGAGTGCATCGTGCGCAACATCTCCGACAAGGGCGCCAGCGTCGAATTCAGCAACGTCGTGAACCTCCCGCGCGAGCAGATGTCACTGCGCGTGGCCCGCAAGGGCCGCTCCTTCCTCGCCAAGGTGGTGTGGTGGCGCGACAATTTCGTCGGCCTCGCCTTCAAGGCCGAGCCGCCGTCGGAGCCGGTTTCCGATCTGGAAGAACGCTTACGCAAGAGCGAGATCAAGAAACGTCAGCTGCAGCGCAAGATCCAGGAACTGCTCGGCGAGCGCTGAGCGCTCGGGTGGGTGCCGTTGCGCCCCGCCCTATTCGGCGGCAAGCTTGGCCGCAGGCGGCGGCGACCATGCCACGACGCGATTGCGGCCCCCGTCCTTGGCTTGATACAGCGCCTGATCGGCCGCATTCAATTGCGCCTCGAACCCCGACATGCTGACGGCCGCGGCGGCCAGGCCGACGCTCACCGTCACGTTGAAATGCGCACCGCCCGCCGCCACCGTGCTGGCGGCAACCGCCTTGCGGACCCGCTCCGCCACGATCCGGGCCTGATAGAGATCAGTCTCCGGCAACAGCATCGCAAATTCCTCACCGCCGAGCCGGCCGACAATGTCGGACGAGCGCTTGCCCTCCATGCAGGCGTTGGCGACCGCGATCAGCGCCTGATCGCCGACGGCGTGTCCGTAGCGGTCGTTGACCGATTTGAAGTGATCGACGTCGATCATCAGCACGGATAGCGGCCGGTAGTAACGCTGAAACCGGCTCCACTCGGCTGCAGAAAGCGCCAGGAAATGCCGGCGATTGGCGAGACCGGTCAGGGAATCGATCGTCGCCAGCTCTTCCATCTGTTGCGCGTTGCGAACGAGATCGGTGACATCGCAGTAGGTCAGCATCCGGCCGTCGTTCTTCAGCACCGAGCAATGCGCCCTGATGTGACGGCCGTCGGGGGTTTGCAAATCCCGCATCGGCTCGCTGGCGTCGCGGACGGCGGCCTCGCGGGTCGCGAAGAAGGCGTCGAGCTCCGCCGGTGTCATGCCGCGATCATTGGCTTGCGGCGCATTTCTGATCAGCGATGTATAAGCCGGACGGCTGACGGCCTGCTCTTCCGTGATGCCCCAGTGCTGCCGCATCTTCCGATTGACAAACTGGGCGTTGAGATTGCTGTCGAGCAACACGACACCTTCCGACACATTGTCGAGCGCGGCGCGCAATATTTCCAGCTCATCCATGTGGCGGACGATGTCGGTCACGTAGGTGTAGCTGATCATGCGGCCGCCGTTCGGCAGGTTGGCGCATTGCATCCGCACCACGTCGCCATTGGTGCGGCGCAGGTCGAGCGGCGTGGTGTCGCCCTCCTTCACCAGCCGAACGCGGTTCGCGACATAGGCGTCGATCTCGGCTGGCGCGACTTCATAGGCCTTGGTGTCGCGGCCGTGATACATCAGCGCCACGAAGGCCGGATTCCGGTCGGCGACCGCGTCCGGCAATGCCCACATGCGGCGGAAGGCGCGATTGATGAACTGGGATTTCAGGTTGGCATCGAGCAGCAACACGCCGACATCCATGACATCGAGTGCTGCACGCAGCGCCAGCATCTGGTTACGCACGATCTGATCGGGCGCCCTCTCCTCATCGGGCCCGCTCTGCGCGGCGGCATCCACATTCTCGAATACGACGCCGATCTGCTTTTCGGACTGCCAGGAGCGTCGGCACGGCTGCGGTTCGCCCTCGCCCGAAATCAGCAGATGAAAGTGCTCGGGAACGCCGAGCACGCTTTCCACCTCGATGACCGCACCATCATCGGAAATCCGGCGGACCACGCAATCGATGGTGGACTGGCCGTAATTGGAGATGACCTTGCCAGCCAGGAAGGTCCGGCCGCGAGGCGTGGGTTTCTGTACGGACATGAGCGCGCGTTTCCAAGTGTACCTTGCCCGATTAAGCCATTGGATGGTCTAGACGGGCTTAATCAGGGGCATCAGACGGCACTTGCACGGAGGCTGGTTCTGCGCGGATCGCTAACAAGCCGTTAACGCGCTCACCTGCCGGGCCGATGCGGGTCAGGACATTGCCCAGCAAAAAGCCGGCGGTCTTTCGACGCGCCGGCTTCTTCAATTCGTTAACGCTTGGCCGGTCAGACCTTGACCAGTGGCCCCCGCGTCGCCGGCCCCTTGGAGCCGCCGCCATTGGGACCGCCCGGCTTCGGCTTGCGCTTGCGCGCGCCCGGCAGCTTTTCCGGCTTCGGCGTCACCGGGCCTTCGACGAACTCGAAGCCGATCTTGCCCTTGTCTTCAGCGTTCGCCTCGTCCTTGAGCAGCACGACGCGAACATGGCCGCCGCCCTTCAGCTGACCGAACAGCACTTCATCGGCCAGCGGCTTCTTGATGTGCTCCTGGATCACACGCGCCATCGGACGCGCGCCCATCTGCTCGTCGTAACCATGTTCGATCAGCCAGGCCTTGGCGGGGTCGGACAATTCGATGGTGACGTCGCGGTCGGCGAGCTGCGCCTCGAGCTGGAGCACGAACTTCTCGACCACCATGCCGATCACGTCGGCATTGAGATGGGCGAACGAGACGATCGCATCCAGACGGTTGCGGAACTCCGGCGCGAACTGCCGGTTGATCGCCTCATGGTCGTCGCCTTCCCGCCGGTTGCGCGTGAAGCCGAAGGCCTGACGCGCCAGGTCGGCGGCACCGGCATTGGTGGTCATGATCAGGATCACGTTGCGGAAATTGACCTGCTTGCCGTTGTGATCGGTGAGCCGGCCGTGATCCATGATCTGCAGCAGCACGTTGTAGAGATCCGGATGCGCCTTCTCGATTTCATCGAGCAGCACCACGCAATGCGGATGCTGGTCGACGCCATCGGTCAAGAGCCCGCCCTGGTCGAAGCCGACATAGCCGGGGGGCGCGCCGATCAGGCGCGACACCGTGTGCCGCTCCATATATTCGGACATGTCGAAACGAATCAGTTCGACGCCGAGCGAGGCCGCGAGCTGTTTTGCGACTTCGGTCTTGCCGACGCCGGTTGGCCCCGAGAACAGATAGGAGCCGATCGGCTTTTCCGGTTCGCGCAGGCCGGCGCGCGCCAGCTTGATCGATGCCGACAGCGCGTCGATCGCCTTGTCCTGGCCGAACACGACGCGTTTCAGGGTCTGCTCGAGATGCTTGAGCACCTCGGCATCGTCCTTCGACACGCTCTTGGGCGGAATCCGCGCCATGGTCGCGATCGTGGTCTCGATTTCCTTGATGCCGATGGTCTTCTTGCGCTTGTTCTCGGCCACCAGCATCTGCGCAGCGCCCAACTCGTCGATCACGTCGATCGCCTTGTCCGGCAGCTTGCGGTCATGGATGTAGCGCGACGACAATTGCACCGCGGCCTCGATCGCCTCGTTGGTGTATTTCAGCCGATGGTAATCCTCGAAATAGGGTTTCAGGCCCTTGAGGATCGCGATCGCGTCTTCCACCGTCGGCTCGTTGACATCGATCTTCTGGAACCGGCGCACCAGCGCGCGATCCTTCTCGAAGTGCTGGCGGTATTCCTTGTAGGTGGTCGAGCCCATGCAGCGGATCGTTCCCGATGCCAGCGCAGGCTTCAGCAAATTGGACGCATCCATCGCGCCGCCCGAGGTGGCGCCGGCGCCGATCACGGTGTGGATCTCGTCGATGAACAGGATGGCGTTCGGATGCGCCTCCAGTTCCTTCAAGACCTGCTTCAGCCGCTCTTCGAAATCGCCGCGATAGCGCGTGCCCGCCAAGAGCGTGCCCATGTCGAGCGAGAACACGGTGGCCGCGGCCAGCACTTCCGGCACCTCGGAATCGACGATGCGCTTGGCGAGCCCTTCCGCGATCGCGGTCTTGCCGACGCCGGCCTCGCCGACGAACAGCGGATTGTTCTTCTGCCGGCGGCACAAAACCTGGATCGCGCGGTTGATCTCGGCATTACGTCCGATCACCGGATCGATCTTGCCGTCACGCGCCTTCTTGTTGAGGTTGACGCAATAGGTCTCGAGCGCCTCGCCCTTTTTCTTGGAATCCTCGTTGCCCTTGGTCTCGGTCTCTTCGTCGACGCCGCGCACCGGGCGCGCTTCGGAGACGCCCGGACGCTTGGCAATGCCGTGGCTGATGTAGTTGACGGCGTCGTAGCGCGTCATGTCCTGCTCCTGCAGGAAATAGGCGGCGTGGCTTTCGCGCTCGGCGAAGATCGCGATCAGCACGTTGGCGCCGGTCACTTCTTCGCGACCGGATGATTGGACGTGGATCACCGCGCGCTGGATCACGCGCTGGAAGCCGGCAGTCGGCTTGGCGTCGTCGCCACCATCCGTCACCAGGTTTTCGAATTCGGTCTCGAGATAGTTGACGAGACTGGTGCGCAGCTTGTCGAGATCGACGCTGCAGGCACGCATCACCGCCGCCGCATCCGAGTCATCGATCAGCGACAGCAGCAGGTGTTCGAGCGTCGCATATTGATGATGGCGCTCGTTTGCAATCGCCAGCGCACGATGCAGGGATTGTTCAAGGCTTTGGGAAAAAGTTGGCATTCGCGTCCTCTAAGGCCCCCGGGTCATCATGATCGCCATTACCCGGTCAGGCAACAACAACCTTCGTCATTCCCAGTCATATAGTTACGCACGATCATGGCGAAAGGCCGGTTCCGTAAACGTAGTTTTCCTCTAAATTCCAGCGCCGTCGCGCTCCGAAACGCCCCTCCGCAAAACTACCGAGGGTGCCGCCTGCTCCCGTCACGATAACCGATGCAAGACCCGTTCCCCTTTTTTGGCCGGATCGCGAGGTCATGCGTGGCTATTTCTTTTCCATCACGCATTGCAGGGGGTGCTGGTGCTTGCGCGCAAAATCCATCACCTGCGTCACTTTGGTCTCGGCGATTTCATAGGTGAAGACGCCGCACTCGCCGATCCCGTGGTGATGGACGTGGAGCATGATCGTTTTGGCGGCTTCGGCGTCCTTCTGGAAGAATCTTCTCCAGCACGTGAACGACGAACTCCATCGGCGTGTAATCGTCGTTGAGAATCAGGACGCGATAGAGATTCGGACGCTTGGTCTTCGGCTTGACTTTGGTGATGACCGAGGTCGACGGACCCGAAGTCCCCGCATTGCGGTTTTCGTCATTGCTCATTCGCGGAGCAGAAATGGCTGACGCCGCCGACGCGGACGAACAAGCTTTGGAGGTCAACTGCAACATGGCTCAGGCGTTCGAAATCCGGATCTAAAAGCTTAGGAAAAACCGGACAGCGCTCATGACTGGCCGACGACGACCGCAAGCCGGCCATCGCCAGATACCAAGCAACGCTTTCCAGATCGCCGCTCCCGGTCCGATCCAGCGGCGGATCGGCTATCTGAATATGGGTTCGGTTTCGGACCGCCGCAAGCGCATCATCGCTGCCCTGCCGCACTCCGTAACCGGCCCGATTCCCGGTTCGGCCATCCCGGGAAGGTTAATCGTTTCCATCTGATTTGACAAAGGAACGGGGCTGCCCGTTTAGCGGTCATTGAGCATGGTCACGGCTTTTTGGCCGATGATTCGCCTTTGCATCTGGTTTGACCCGCTTTTAGCGGATCCCCTTTACCACCTGTTTAGCGGCCTGAGCCGAAATACCCGTAGAAACCACAGGTCGGTGACAGCCATGCTCGACAAAGTCATTTTCAGTCGTTTTCGTAGCGCCGCCGGGCGTTTTGCCGGGGACAACCAGGGCAATATCGCGCTGCTGTTTGGCATCGCCGCGGTGCCGATCCTCACCTTCGTGGGTGCGGCGATCGATTATTCCCGCGCCAACACGGCCCGCACGGCGATGCAGGCGGCCCTCAACTCCACCGCCCTGATGGTCGCCAAGGACCTCTCCGACGGCACCATCAAGACCTCGGACATCGACGCCAGGGCACAGGCCTATTTCACCGCGCTCTATACCTATAACGACGCCAAATCGATCGCGATCAGCACGACCTACACGGCCAGCACCAGCAAGGGCTCGACCATCCAGGTCAACGGCACCGGCAACGTCACGACCACCTTCATGAAGGTCGCCGGCTACCCCAAGGTCAACTTCAACACCAGTTCCACCGCAGCCTGGGGCACTGTGCGGATGCGCGTCGCCCTCGTGCTCGACGTCACCGGTTCGATGAAAGATGACGGCAAGATGACCGCGATGAAACCCGCCGCCAAAGCGCTGATCGACCAGCTCGGCGCGCTCGCAAAGGACCCTGGCGACGTCTACATCTCGGTCGTTCCCTTCGCCAAGGACGTCAACGTGGGCGCCACCAACTACAATCAGTCCTGGATCAACTGGAGCGACTGGGATCAGGACAACCGGACCTGCAACGGCCAGGGCGGCGGCGCAAATTGTTCGCCAAAGAACCACGACACCTGGAACGGCTGCGTCACCGACCGCGACCAGAATTACGATACCAAGAACACGACCCCGACCGGCAGCGCTTCGACCCAGTTTTACGCCGAACAGTACAATTCATGCCCTGCACAGCTGATGCCGCTGAGTTACGACTTCGGCGCGCTCAAGGCCAAGGTCGACTCGCTCGATCCGGACGGCGGCACCAATCAGCCGATCGGCATCGCCTGGGGATGGCAATCGCTCACCCAGGGTGCGCCGCTCAATGCCCCGGCCGAGGATCCCAACTACACCTACAGGAAGGTGCTGATCGTGATGTCCGACGGTCTGAACACGCAGGATCGCTGGCCATCATACGGAGACGGCCGAACCCAGTTCGGCGGCCAGATCGACGCCCGTCAGCGGATCCAGTGCGACAACATCAAGGCTGATGGCATCATCATCTATACGATGCACGTCAACACTGACGGCGATCCGACTTCCACCGTCCTGCAATATTGCGCAAGCAGTTCGGACAAATTCTCAACCGTGACCTCTTCAAGCCAGATTGCGAGCGCCTTCAGCTCGATCGGCACCTCACTTTCGAAGTTGCGCGTCGCGCGATAGACGCCAGTAAAATCGGCACAACAAAAAAGCCCGGCCGCAATGGCCGGGCTTTTCATTTTCTATTCGGCGGGTGGCGCAGTTACAGCGTTTTCAAGCGAAGTGGATACCGGTTCGCATAGCAATCAAGTTTACGCAGATTGCGTAGACTTATCTGCGGTAGAAAACGCGTCAAACAAAAGATAGAGCCCCGTTCCGATGCAATCGGAACGGAAAAGGCTCTAATGCGCGGCCGGCGTGAACTTCGAAACCAGGCCCTCGTAGGGCTTGAAGGTCTGCTTGGCGAGATCGCTGTAGAGGCCGACGATCTTCTGCAACTCGGCAACGAAGGTCTCATAGGCCGAGCGGGCGAATTCGGTCTGCGCTTCGACCGCCTTGTCCAGCGACTTCACGCCGGAAAGCTTTTCAACGAACGACTTGGTGTCTTCGAACGACTTCTTGGCGTAGTCGCCGTAAGCCGTTGCGATCGCCTGAACACCGCTTTGCATATTGCTCGCGGAAGCAGCGACCGTTTCGAGATGCTCTTTTCCGTAACTCTGAATGTCTTCAACCTTGACCATGATGGCGTCCTTTCCCAGACTGCATTTGCAAAATGCCGGGAGTTCCCGGCCCCCTGACATCCTCCTTGTATGCCGCACCGCACAATGAAGTCAAGGAAAATTGTGCGACGCACAAATATGTCGGATTAGCGCCAAACACCGGAGTGTTACGCAACGGTTCGTTAATCTTTTGGAAACTCGCTCCGCCTAACCTGATTCTTGGACTTGTTCGCCTTCCGACAGGCAGCCTGAAAGCTGTTTGTGAACAGCACCTTAGCTAGAATAGCGACCTGATCGGCCAGCCGGGCGGCCATCGCAGCCTGGTTAGGCGCGTCGAACAGGGAAATATCGGCGGTCCGATGGGCACAATTTCGCCTCACGAACCGGTGATCAAGATAGAAATTGGGACGGGGAAGTAAATGCTTCGTACAACCTTGGCTTCCTCGCGCAGTTTGCGAGTGTGCGTTCTCGGGCTGATCACCTTCACCACTGCGATCATCTATACCAGCGACAGCGCGGAAGCGCGGCGCTATCGCCATCGTCACTATGCGCGGCACCACGTCACCCACCACGTGGCGCGCGAAAGCTACAGCCCGCAATTCTCCTCGATCATCGTCGACGGCAATTCCGGCGCCACGCTGTCATCGAACAATCCCGACGGCATCCGGCATCCCGCCTCGCTGACCAAGATCATGACGCTCTATCTGCTGTTCGAGCAGCTCGAGCGCGGCAAGCTCAAGCTCAACTCCGAATTGGACGTGTCGCAGCACGCCTCCGAACAGGCGCCGACCAAGCTCGGCCTCAAGCCCGGCCAGACCATCCGGGTCGAAGATGCCATCAAGGGACTGGTGACGCGCTCCGCCAACGACGCCTCCGTGGTGATCGCGGAAGCCATTGCCGGCGATGAAGACGATTTCGCCAAGCTGATGACGCGCAAGGCGCGCGCGCTCGGCATGAGCAAGACGGTCTATCGCAATGCCAACGGCCTGCCCAATGATGAGCAGGTCACCACCGCGCGCGATCAGGCGACGCTCGGTCGCGCGATCCAGGATCGCTTCCCGCGCTACTACCGTTATTTCTCGACCAGCGTGTTCAATTATCGCGGCCAGTCGATCCGCAACCACAACCGCCTGCTCGGCAATGTCGAAGGCGTCGACGGCATCAAGACCGGTTACACCCGCGCTTCCGGCTTCAACCTCGTCACCTCGATGCGCCGCGGCAACCGCCATCTGGTCGGCGTGGTGCTGGGCGGCCGCAGCGGCGGTTCGCGCGATGCCATCATGCGCAATTTGCTCGCCGAAAACCTCGACAAGGGCGCGAGCACGCGCACGGTCGCGGCGATCACCGAACGCAACGCCGGCGAAGCCAACACCGAAGTCGCCGAAGCCCCGACCGCTCCCCGTTCGGCCGAACCGGCTCAGGGCTATGGCGCCATCTCGGCTTCCGAGCCGGCGCTCGCCGCGGCTTCACGCCCGGCAGCCCCGGCAAAGCCCTCACTGATGGCGGCGGCGGCTGCCGCCCTGCCCGCGCCGCAGGCCAAGCCGGAACAGTCCAAATTCGAGCCGCAGGCCAAGCCCGAACCCGCGCCGCTGACCAGCGGTGTGATCCAGACCCAGGCGATCTCGGCGATCCCGGGCTCGGCCGAGCCGATGAAGCCGGTCAAGGTCAGGACCGTGCAGGTCAAGGCCGGTCCGATGAAGCTCGCTTCAGCCGGTCCCTCTCAGCCTGCCCCGCCGATCACCAATGCGATCCCGCCGGCCCGCGCGGAAGTGGCGGAGACCTCCAGCGCCGTCGTCGCGAAGGCGGAAACCAAGCCTGAGGTGACCCGGGTCGAGCTGCCGCCGCAGCCGGCCAACCATGGCACCGGACATGGCGTACTCGGCGTATTGCCCGCCTCAAACGCGCCGACCGCGAGCTCGTCCCAGGCCAATTCGCAGGCGCTCGCTTATGCCGATCCGTCGCCCCGCGCCCAACCGCAGGCCGTTCAGCAGAAGCCCGTTGCGGCCGCCGCCCACAGCGGATGGATCATCCAGGTCGGTGCGCTCGAAAGCGAAACCGAAGCCCGTGCCCGCATCGATCTCGCGCGCAACCAGGCCCGCGGCCTTCTGAGCAAGGCCGATCCGTTCACCGAGCCGGTCGTTGCCAAGGATAACCGCAAGCTGTTCCGCGCCCGCTTCGCCGGCCTCGAGCGTGATCAGGCCGAAGCGGTCTGCAAGGCGCTGAAGCGCGCCGATATCTCCTGCATCACCGTTCGCAACTAAGCTTTCCCTGATCGAAACCGCAAAAGCCGGCGCGCAAGCGCCGGCTTTGTTGTTTTCGGGGCACAGTTGGCAACGGCTTTGATCGATCGCGGCTAATCGCAATCGAAAGCTTCTGGCGCAAACTTCTCGTCAAGAATTTACGGTTAAGTTTTCCGGAATGAACGATCGACCACGCCGGCTAACGGCGGGCGACACGGGGCATCAACCAGAGAACAGAGGCAGCTTTCGGTTTGTGGCGTTTGGTAGCGTAAGCCGGAGTTAGCTGAGATGCGCGCGAAGCAAAGTATCCTTGGCCTCGTTTACACGGGCAGCGAGGTACGTCGAGCCCCCCTGGTCGGGATGCAGTTTCTTCATCAGGGCGCGGTGCGCCCGGCTGATGTCGTCCCGCCCCGCCCCCGGCTGCAGGCCAAGGATCTGATAAGCCTCCTCGTCCGTCATTTTGCCGCTCGCCGTCGCGCGGCGCTGCCCCCCTGCCGCGTCGCCCTGCGCGTTCTGACGCCAGGCGGGAAACCGGCGGTCCAGATAGCTTTCAAGTAACGCGACGCTCTCGGCATCGAAGGTCGCGCTCATCGCCGTCAGCTGCGCCAGGTCGAACTCATCGAGCGACCGGCCGGCATGGGGCCCGTCCACGATCTGGCCGGTCAATGCGCCGCTGTCGTGATCGAGGCTCATGTCGAGGTAGGGCGAACGCACACGCGAGGCCTGCCCCTGCGAGCGCTGCCTGCCGCCACCGAACAGTCCGCCGATACTGCTGAAGCCGGACGCCCCGAACGGCGACCACCCCAACAGGCCCGCTCCGAAGATGCCGAGCGGGATCGCCACCGCCAGTTCGCCCCGCAGGCCGGTGAAGGCCGCAACGGCAAGGGCGATCACGCCGCCGCCGAGCTTGATCCCGCGCGCGAGCACGACCGGGTTGGCCGCACGAAACATCTGCAGCAGCGAGTAGAGGACGATTACGGCGACGACGCCGGCGATCAGGGTTGGCATGCGCCCTATATAGTCGCCTTGGCGGCAAAAAGCATGACGCTCTGCCCGTGAAGGGCCAGGGGAAGAAACATGGCTGCGATCACTTCATCTGACCGATCAGCCTGGCGGCGCCGCCGCCATCGGTCCGGGATAGCCGCAGCAGTGCCTCGCGGCCGCCGGCGGCATAGGCTGCAGCGGCGCGCAGCAGCTCGCGCAACTGGGCCGCCGCCCCCGGATCGAACCGGCACCAGGCGCCGCCGGTGAGCCGCGCGATCTCGCGGAACGCCTGCTCGGCCACGGTGTCGTGTCCTTCCTGGAACATGAACACGGGCACCTTGAGCAGGCCGAGTTCGCCGGCCTTGGCGCAGAGATCGTCGACAGCCTCCTCCATGGCGTCGCCGACGAACACCACGGCGCGCACCGCGGAAGCGACCGCCTCGCGGCGCGCCTCCGAAAGCACCTTTCCGATCTGGGTATTGCCGCCCTGACAGTCGATCTTGCTCATCAGCCTGGCGAGTTGCGCGGAGTCGGAAATCCATCCCGTCGCGCGGCATTCATTGAGGCCGCGGTAATAGACCAGGCGGATGTCGAGACTGCCGAGCGCAGCCGCCTCGCGAAACATGTCGGCCTGCAGCGCGCAGGCCATGTCCCAGGTCGGTTGCCGGCTCATGGTGGCGTCGAGCGCGAACACCAGCCGTCCCTTGGCGCCGTCGCGGTGCGGCGACATCGCGCGCGCCTTGGCGACGAAGGCTGCGATATCGGCGGCGGCCGACGACCGTGCTTCCGGCAACGGACCGGCCTTCGCGTCAGCCTTGCGCGCTTCAGTCTTTGGCGCCGGAGAAACGTCGCCTGCCGATTTCGGTTTGGTGGGGTCGCCGGCCATGAGCGCTCGCAATGTTGCAGCAGGCTCTATGTGGGGCCGGAAATATGGAGCGTCAATGCGCCCGATCGCGTTTCGCTGAGACTGCGGTGACGAACCGCTAGTTGGTCACCGATTTGCTGTTGCTCGCCAGCGGCACCGGTCCGGGATTGCTCAGCAGCAGATCCGGGACCTTGGTCGGCACCGGCCGCAGCGTGCTGGAGTCGCTGTCTTCGAGGAATTTGTCGAGCATGGTGCTGATCGAGGACTTCGCCGCGTCCGGCCCGGTATCGCGCATGTCGTTATGCTGGTAGCCGGTATTCACCACCGTAATGCCGGACTTCTCGCACTGGTCGTCATCCGGAACGACGCCCGGATCCGGCTTGAACTGCGTATCCTTCGAACGGAACGACAGGATCTTGAACTTGCCCTCGGTCAGGAACGGCACGCGCAGATTGTCGAGCGTCACCACCTTCTTGATCTCTTCGGGATATTCCTTGGCGAAATACATCGAGATGTCGCCGCCCATCGAGTGGCCGACCATCGTCACCTTTTCGTAGTCGGCGTTGGGCTGGCTCTTCTTCATTTCGGCGATGGCGAAACGGATGTTGGCTACGCCGCGCTGAATTTGCGGCAAGCGTCCGACATAGAGTTCACCGGGCTTGGTCACCATCGGCGGATCGGTCGGCAAATCGTGCTGCGGGCTGACGGTCAAATAGCCGCGCGCCGCAAACGCGTTGGCGAGGAACGAGTATTCGGTGTGCTTGACGGTATTGCCGTGATTGATGATCGCAACCGGCAGCGTGATCATGCCGGCATTGGCCTGCATTTCCTTGTCGCGCCGAACAGCGACCTCCACTGCAACGAGACGATTGCCGCGCTCCGGATCATGGAACGCGATGGTCTCATGCTTGATCGCCCACTTGCTCGCGGTGAAGTAACCGACCACGAGCAGCACGGTTAGGGAAAGCAGAACTGCAATTCCACGTTTCATCGGCGTCCTCGGCCCCCTGCTATCGAAGGGCAATTTTGACTTCGAGACTTCTGCGGCTCGTTGTTGATGATATATGTCACAGCGGCGTGACATAAAGTCCAAATGTTGTGAATTGACCGCCTGATTGTTGTGCGATGCACACAGTCATTGTGCACCTGCTCAGTCCCCGGCAATCACCTCCCAATTCCTCATTAGGACGGACGCTGCCAAGCTTCGGTTCGAGCAATCGATAAAACTCTAATGAAAACAGGATTCCGGGCCTTTCGTTCCCGGTCCCTGGTGGTTTCCTGCCATGCGCGCAGCCCGTAGTAGCACGGGGTCAGGCGACGGTATAAATCACCAGTTTCAGCGCCGGATCGTCATTGGCCTGAAAACTCGCATATTCCAGCTTCAGGCGCCCCTTCTTGGGATGGCTCAGCGACTTCTGGCCGGCCGCGGTGCCGCTGACGTCGTGGGTCTCCCACCAGCCCTTAAATTCCGGGCACCCCTGCTCCAGCCGCGCCAGGAGATCGCGGAACGCGGGGTCGCCGGCCCACAGATCATGTGTGGCGCGGAATTGCGCCAGGATGCGCCGCGCCTCTTCCGCCCATGAGGCGCCGAACAGTTTTCGCGTCGCGCGGTTGGTCAGCACGTTGAGAAGAACGTTGCGATCACTCTCGGGCAGCCGGCTGAAGGCAAATATTTCTTCGGCGGCGGCATTCCACACCAGAATGTCCCATCGCCGGCCGGTGACATAGGCCGGCAAATTGAGGCGCTCGACGGTGCGCCGGACCGCCGGCGGCACGGACTCGGGCGCGAAGACGCGGCGGTCGGTGTTTTGCGTCAGCGCCCGCAAATGCTTGTGTTCGGCCTTGCCGAGCCGCAACGCACGGGCCAGCGCGTCGATCGTCGCAGCCGACGGGCTAACTGTCCGCCCCTGCTCGAGCCTGATGTACCAGTCGACGCCGATGCCGGCGAGTTCGGCCACTTCCTCGCGCCGCAGCCCCGGCGTTCGCCGCCGCCGCCCGCTCGGCAGCCCGACCGCCTTCGGCGTCAGCTTCTCCCGCCGCGAGCGCAGGAAATCGCCAAGTTCGCTTTGCCTCGGATTCATCGGAAGCCGCCCCGCAAGGTGGGTATTTTCAATCCTAGGATAATACCAGGTCTTGTTGGCGAAATGAAGCCTGCCAGAATGGCGTTACCCCGTTGCGACAAGGAGCCCGCCATGAAAGCCGCAGTGTTAAAAGCCTTCGGATCGCCGCTTGCGATCGAAACAATTCCCGAACCCGTGCTCGGCTCTGGCGAGGTGATCGTCGACGTGTTGGCGAGCCGGGTTCTCGCCTACGCCAATGAGGTCTTCAGCGGCGAGCGCAAATATCTTCTGCAATTGCCGATCGTGCCCGGTCCCGGCGCGATCGGCCGGGTCCGCGCCACCGGACCGGATGCGACCCATCTTTCGGTCGGCGACTTCGTTTATTGCGACCCGACGGTGCGCTCGCGCGACGACGCGCGCTCCCCCGACATCATCCTGCAGGGCCTCACCGCCGGCAGCGACGCCGCCCTGCCGCTGCAGCGCTATTACCGCGACGGCGCCTGGGCCGAACAGATGCGTGTGCCGACGGAAAACGCGATTGCGATCGGCGCCATCGACGAGGCCGACGCCGCACGCTGGTGCGCGCTCGGCACGCTGCTGGTGCCCTATGGCGGCTTCCTGGCGGCGCGGTTGCAGCCCGGCGAAACCGTGCTGGTCAATGGCGCCACCGGCGCCTTCGGAAGTGCTGCCGTCGCGGTGGCGCTCGGCATGGGTGCGGCTTGCGTCATCGCCACCGGCCGCAACGAAACGGCTTTGGCCGATCTGGTGCGCCGGTTCGGCGCGCGGGTCCGCACCGTTACGATGCGCGGCGATGAAGCCGACGACCGCAAGCGGATCCTGCAAACCGCCCCCTCGCCGATCGACTGCGTGCTCGACATCCTGCCGCCGGCGGCGAATACGACCCAGGTGCGGACCGCGATCCTGGCGGTGCGGCCTTACGGCCGCGTGGTGCTGATGGGCGGCGTCGGCATGCTCGGCGGCGCCGGCCTCGATTTGCCCTATCCCTGGATGATGCGAAACTGCATCACCCTGCACGGCCAATGGATGTATCCGCCGCACGCGACCATCCTGATGACCGCCCTGATTCGCGCGGGCCTGGTCAGCCTCGACCAATTCGCGGTCACGTCGTTCGGTCTCGACGACGCCAACGCGGCGGTCGCGCATGCGGCGAAAGACAGCGGCCCGTTCAGGATGACGGTGATCCAGCCGCAACAAGCGCGCCGATGATCGAGCGCCTAGGCGCCAATGATCGAGCGCTTATGCGCCGATGATGTCGTGGACTTCGAGCGGCTTGTCGACCTGGGTGAACCATTCGGCACGGTTGGCGGCACGCCTGCGGCCGCGCTCGTCGAGCGGCAGCTTCAACTGGCGCAACAGGCTCGTCACCTCCTCGCGCGCGGTGACATGGCCCATGCTCGGCCGCGTACCGAGCGTCGCCTCGTCGAGGTCGTCGAGCGCGGTGAGCCCGCGCGGGAAGAATTCGCGGTAGACCACCCGCTCGGCAAAACCGTCGATCGAACGGAAGCCCAGCCGCAGCGACAGATCCTTCAGGCTGCTGGCGACCAGTTGCTTGTTGCGCGAGCCGATCATCGACAGGCGGTTGCGCACCACGATCCAGTCGGTGGAGGCGCCGTCGAGCTGGCGGCGCTTGCGCCTGACGTCGCGCACCATCTCGGCATAATGGCTCTCGCCGGTCACCGAATAGGTGGCGGGATCGACGGTGCCGAGCACGTCGAAATCGAGAAAACTGTCGTTGATCGGCGTCACCAGCGTGTCCGCCATCGAATGCGCCAGCCGCATCAGATAGGAGTCCGACCCCGGCGTGTCGATGACGATGAAATCATAGGCATGCTCGACCGCGCTGACCGCTTCCATGAATTGCTGGAACTCGGAGTTTTCATTGTCGGCGATCTGCATCGTCTCGCCGAGCCTGATGCAAAAATGCACGGGCATTTCGAGACCGAGCCCGGTACGGCGCGCCCAGGCGCGGCGGTTGCCGATGTAACGGGTAAAACTCTGCTGGCGGCAGTCGAGATCGATGGTGGCGACGCGCTGACCGGCTTTCATCAGGGCCACAGCAATGTGCAGGGCCGTGGTGGATTTACCCGAACCGCCCTTCTCATTGCCCAGCACGACCACGTGCGCCGAGCCGGATTGACCCTGACTAGCCTGAACCAACATTACGCAACCCCCGCCGATATCTTCAAATCACGCGCGTCTGCGGTCAAGTGAAATGCGTCACAGCGCTCATCGATCGTTGCCTGTCTGCCTTAATCATGAATCCAGCTGAGAACGCTGATGTCTGTGATCCCGCGCACGCCGACCAGACCGGCCGGACGTGGTCCGTACTGATCGTCAAAGCTACGTTGGTGACTGCCGGGTGGTTTTACCTTGGCTGCTTACCCCAGCGGCAATGCCGGCGCCTCTTCAGGTCCGCCGGCCGCATCGAGCGACCGTCGCAATCCCCTCGCCCCAACCATGGGAGCGTCCCATGACGGCTGTGTGTCTGATCCGGCGCGGCACCGCGCAAAGTCGTGGTCTCGATCTTCGTCATCCGAGTCGATGCGGGTAGCGGTCCTGTGGATAGGGGAATTCTCCGCAACCTTCGCTTGCACTACGGCGATGCCTCAGGGTGAAATATATCCGGGACAAGGGTTTTCCGGAGGAGCGCGCGCCTTGTCCGTACGCATTGCCATGCTCGGTGGCCTGATCGGCCTTGTCGCCGTCGGATTTGTTCAGGCGCAGGCGCCGCAGCGGCCGGCGGTCGGCGGCATCGGTTCGGCGCCCGACGCCATGATCTTCTATGTCGCGCGCGGTGCAGCCGGCGCTTGCGGGCCGGGTTGCTCGGAATGGATCGCCGCCGAAGGCGCCGTGCAGTGGGATACCCACAAGCGGCTGATCAACATTCTCGACCGGCAGGCGGGGCGCAAGCTTCCGGTCGTCATTCACAGCTGGGGCGAGTCCAATCTCAACGTCGCGACCAGTCTTGGCCGGATCCTGCGCGGCCGCGGCATCGATGCGACGATGGGTCCGACCGATGTCGAAGCCTGCAATGGAAAGACCGACGCGGAATGTTTTGCGCTCAAGCGTCCGGGCGGGCCGCTCGACGCCAGGGTGAAGGTCCCGGACGACCCTTGCGACCTCGCCTGCGTGCTGATCCTGGCCGGTGGCGTCCACCGCAGCCTGCCGGCGGGCGCCAAGGTGATGCTGACCGGCATGTCCATCAACAACCGGTTGGCGCCCAACGTCTCCAAGGACGAGCGCACGGGCGCGACGGCACGATTTGACGAACTGTTCCGCATCTACCTGCGCGACATGGGCGTCGACACCGAGTTGCTCGACATTGTCGACAGGACCTCAGACGTCCGCCGCCGCGTCGAACTGCCGCCCTCCGAATGGACGCGGCTGCACCTCGTCACCGAAACGTCGCTTTGACAGGCCCGCTACAGCAGCCCGAGATCGCGCAATTCCCGGCGCATCGGCTCCGGCATCGAGGCGACGCTGGCGGCACTGGATTTGGTCAGATCGGGCGGCGCGGAATCCTCGGTCAGATAGCGCCAGCCCTGGAACGGGCGCATCGGCCGCGGCGACACCGCGATCACCTTGGGCTGCATCTTGAGGCGGCATCGTCCGATACCGTCCTTGTCGCGGAACGGCTCGATCGCGATCAGCTTTTCGCGGGCGGCGATTTCACCCTTGATCACCCAATAGAGCGAGCCGCCGGCGAGCAGTTCCTCGTCGCGCTTCGGCGTCATCCGCGTGACGTGGATGTGATGGAGCGGCAGCCCCTTCTTTTTGGCGGTCGCCATGCGTTCGGCAACCCAACCCTTGAGGTCTTTGATGGATTCGCAGCCAACGCAGAGCTTGATGAGATGAAGCGGCATGGAGCCGGTTTAGCGGGCCGCGACCAATTTGAAAACGATCATTCGGTCGTGGCCGCAGGCGCTGTGGATGACGCCGTCGGTGCCGGCGAGATCTGCACGGGTGCAGCCGGCGGCCGCTTCGGCGCCGGGGGCTTCTTGGCTGCCGCCGGAGCGGGCGCAGCCGCCGCCGTGGTGGCTGCAGCCGATGCGGGACGCGGCGTCGGCACCGGTGCAAGTTGGACCGGCGCTGCCGCCGCGCGGCCCGCAGGTGGCGTCGGCCCGCTGCCGGGCTCGGGGGTCATGATGTTGACCGGCGGGGTGGACGCCGCCGACGGGAAGTCGGCATTGGTGGGCTTGCCGGTCGGAACCGAGGCCGGCAGTGCTGCCACGAGCCCGGGCGCCGCCGGCGGCGGCGCATTCCAGGCGGCCGAATAGCGCGTGATCAGGTTCTCGTAGACGCGCTCGTCCATGTTGGCCACGATCTGATGATGGTCGGCGAGCGCGCGGAATGCCGCGCAGGACGACGGCGTGCAACGGTCGCGCGCCATCAGCACATACGCCATCAGCCCGTAGCGGTCGCGTTCGACGGCGCGGCGCACCGCAAGCAATTCGGAACTGGCGCTCTGGTCGGCGGCGGCGACATCGCCCGATCCGGTGAGGCGGCTGATCTGGGACGCCGCATAGGCTACCGCCGAGGCGGTCGATTCGGCCGAACCAAACAGCGCCTTCTCGCAGGCATTGAGGACGGCATCGCCGGCGAGGTCGTCGATACAGGAAAGCTGCGGCAGCGCCGCATTCGCCGTGGCAATTGCGCGGGTCTCAGCCGATGCTGTCGGCCCGCTTGGCCCGGTGCCGCGGAGGGTTGCGGCCACCGCCACCCCGATCGCAACCAGCGTGATCACGGTCAGCGCGCCATTGGCCACGGATTTCTCCGCGCGCAACAGCGTGATCAGCACGACAATTCCGAAAAATCCCGCCGCGGCCAGCGTCAGCCACATCGGAAAGGTCGGCGAGCGCCAGACGTGATCCAGCGAAGTAGCCCAAGCCCAGTTCATGCGCGGTGTCCCTCACGCAGCATAAAACGCCATCAGCGCCGCGAATGCGCCTCCCGCATTCACATGTCGCACAATGCTTCTGCGAACCGGGCCTTTTGACGGCGAGCGATACGGAACCGCGTCAACCGCCTGCTTAAAGCACAACTCGTTTCAGGAGATCGCGAGCTGGCTTTCCTTGGCAACGCGTTCGAAGGCTTCGGTCGAGTTCTTGATGCGGTACTGGCAGTCGTCGCCGTCGGTCGGGAGCAGCCGGATCACCTCATAGGTGCCGGTGGCGGCCGGTCGGGCAACGTTGCTGGCAGTAAAATAGACAGTCTCTCCAACGGAGTACTTATGCTTCAACGCCCTCTCCATCACGCAAGAAGGCCGGCCGCGCTTAACGTCCCGCTGAGCTTCGGCAGACCTGAGAACCCTGCGTCAACCTAGCACACCGCATGCCCAAAAAGCCAGCAGGATTGAGGCAGGTCAAATCCGTCTATTTCGGCTATCTATCAGATAGATAAGATGTTTTTCGCGAGCTCCCCGGGGGAATCCGCATAGCCGCTATTCCCGGCGCGGATTCCCGTCGCCCCCGCGCGGGCTCCCGTCGCCCGGCGCGGTTCCCCGTCGCCAGACCCACAATTCACGCCGTCTCGAACCGTTCGATGACAAGCGTTTCGGCCAGCCCCTCGCGGGTCCATTGCTGGAACGCCGGTAGCGCATTCATCGCCTCGACATAATGCCGGGCATCGCCCTCCACCGGAACCGCATAGGTGCGGAAGCGATGCACCACGGGCGCGAACATCGCGTCCGCGCCACAGAAGCTGCCGAACAGGAACGGCCCGGCCTTTGCCATAGCGCTGATGGCACTCGGCCCAGATCGCCTAAATCCGCGTCACATTGGCGTTGGCGTCGTCCGACAACGAAACCGCGCGGATCGGCCGATGCAGGTTCATGCCGCACTCGTTGCGCAGCGCCAAGAAGCCGGAATGCATTTCCGCCGAGATCGAGCGCGCATGGGCGCGCGCGGCACGGTCTTCCGGCCACAGCTTCGCTTGCGGAAGTTTTTCGGCGAGATATTCGATGATCGACAGCGAATCCCACACCGTTACGTCGCCATCGACCAGCGCCGGCACCTTGCCGGCGGCGCTGAAGCTCAGGATACGATCCTTGTCCGCCTTGTTGTCGGTATAGAGCGGAATGACGACTTCCTCGAACGGGATGTCGTTGGCGCGCAGCGCCAGCCATGGCCGCATCGACCATGACGAATAGTTCTTGTTGCCGATGACGAGTTTCAACATTTGTCGGGGAATCCTGTTGGAATTGTCATCTTGCCATAGTGCACCGCAGCGATTCAACCTGTACATCAGCCTGATAGCGGCCCGCCGCCGTCGCGCGCCCGCGACGATATCTTATGGGGTCCACGAGGGATCGAACATGCGTGCCTATTGGGTCGACATCTCAGCCGTCGGATTCTTCGTGCTGGAATGGGCGGTGTACGCGGTCACCCTCGAGCACACCGCCTATGGCCGCGACAGCCTGTCGGCCCGCATGCACGGCTACCGCGAGGTGTGGATCCGCAACCTGCTCCACCGCGAAACCCGCATGGTCGACACGCAGATCATGGCGAGCCTGCAGAACGGCACCGCGTTCTTTGCCTCCACCAGCCTGCTCGCGATCGGCGGCGGGCTGGCGCTGCTGCGCGCAACCGGCGATGCTCTCAACGTGCTTGGCGCATTGCCGGTCGATCTCACCCCCTCGCCCGCTTTGTGGGAAATCAAATGCCTCGG
This sequence comes from uncultured Alphaproteobacteria bacterium, assembly GCA_963802535.1. GTDB lineage: Bacteria > Pseudomonadota > Alphaproteobacteria > Rhizobiales > Xanthobacteraceae > Bradyrhizobium. Next base: position 191,971 of record CAWDJI010000014.1, read on the forward strand.
GCTGATTTTGATTTTCATCTACGCCTTCTTCAAATTCGCCTGGGCCTACCGGCTGTTCAATTACGTCGCAATCCTGATCGGCGCGATGCCGCCGGCCTCCCAAAAGGACACGCCGCAGGCCGAAGCGCATGTCATGCGCACCACCCGACTGTTCGAAGCCGCCGGCCAGCACTTCAACCGCGGCCAGCGCGCGTTCTTCTTTGCGCTCGGCTATCTCGGCTGGTTCGTCAGCCCCTGGGTGCTGTTCGCGACCACAGCCGCGGTCGTGATCGTCACCTGGCGGCGGCAGTTCGCCTCCAATGCGTGGAAGGCCATGGGAAGTTGAAGTTCTGCGCGTTGTGGAACGGGAGCAAAACAATATGTCCGATACCCTGATGAATATCTCGCCGGTCGATGGCCGGTACGAGCGCTACACCAAGCCGCTGCGCCAGATCATGAGCGAATACGGCCTGATCAAATACCGGGTCGAGGTCATGGTGCGCTACGTGCTGGCGCTCGGCGCGCAGGCGGACATTCCGCTGCAACTTGGCAAGGCCGATACTGAAAAACTCGAAGGCATCCTCCGCGCCTTCGCGCCGGAAGACGCCGCCGCGATCAAGCAACTCGAGACCAAAGGCTGGAACGGCATCCTCGCCACCAACCACGACGTGAAATCGTGCGAGCTATGGCTGCGGTGGAAATTCGACCAGCTCGGCCTCGGCGGGATCGTGGAGTGGATCCATTTCGGATCCACCTCGGAGGACGTCAACAACATCGCCTACGGGCTGATGCTGCGCGACGGCGTCGATGCGCTGATGGGCAGCCTCGAACCCGCCGTGGCGTGGATCCAGGATTCCGCGACGCGCTGCGCCGACATGCCGATGCTCGCGCGCACCCACGGCCAGCCGGCGACGCCGACCACGCTCGGCAAGGAGTTCGCGGTGTTCGAGGCGCGCCTGCGCCGGCAGATGCAGCAGGTCGGCGCACAGAAGCTGTCGCTCAAACTCAACGGCGCCACCGGCAATTACGCAGCGATGCACGCGGCGTTCCCAAATGTCGACTGGCCGAAATTCGCGCAGGCGTTCATCGAGAGCGGCACTCACTTGCGCAAGGGCTCGCACCTCTCGTTCGCGTTCAATCCGCTCACCACCCAGATCGAGCCGCACGACACCTACGCCGAGCTGTTCGCGGTACTGATGCGCCTCAACACCATTTTGGTGGATTTTTCGCAGGACATGTGGCGCTACATCAGCGACGACTGGATCGTGCAGAAGCCGGTCGCGGGCGAAGTCGGCTCGTCGGCGATGCCGCACAAGGTCAATCCGATCAGTTTTGAAAATGCGGAAGGCAATCTGCAGATCGCCAACTGGCTGATGGAGGGCTGTTGCCGAAAACTGCCGGTCTCCCGCATGCAGCGCGATCTCTCGGATTCGACGGTGGCGCGCGTCTTCGGCACCATCTTCGGCCATTGCATCGTCGGCTACGAGAATCTGCGCGCGGGCATGAACAAGGTCTCGCCAAACGCCGAAAAAATCCGCTTAGCACTGCTTGAGCACCCCGAAGTGCTCGCCGAGGCGTACCAGACGATTTTGCGCAGCAAGGGCTATCCGAACGCCTACGACGCGCTCAAATCGCTGTCGCGCGGCGCAAAGATCACGATCGCCGACCTGCATGCCTTCGTCGACGGTCTCGACGAAAAATTCGTCGACGCCGCGACCAAGCAGCGCATGAAGGAAATCATGCCGGATACGTATTTTGGCCTCGCGCCATCGCTGGTGCATGGAGGTTGAGGGGAAGCGGACGAAGCCTTCGTCGTCACGACAACGGGAATCCCCTCCTTGGCGTTGATCGCAGCAATTTACACCAGCAACTGGAAGCCGGCCGGATCGTCAATCGCGCCCTTGATTTCGATCGTCAGCGTCGAAGTTGAGGTTTCTCCGGATGGATCCCTGATCGTGTAGCTGAAGACCTCCTCCGCGGTTTCATCCTCGGCCAGCGCCATCGTGTCCGGGTCGGAATTGTCGAGGAAGTAGTTCCAGCTGCCATCCGTCTGCACGACGAGGGATCCGTATGTGCCGAACTGAAAATCTCCGGAAGAGATCGGACCAGGATCCGTTCCGACCGCAACGCCAGTGACGCTTATTGCATCGCCGTCGACGTCGGTATCATTGGCCAGCACGTTGCCGGTCGCGACCGTGTTGCCGTGGTCGCCAAATTTCGCTTTCACGATTGGGGCCCCCTCGTTGACGTCGGGGGCCGCCTTCGGCGCATCGTTGACGCCAAACAGGAAAATCGTGGCGATAGCGCTATCGGTCGAGCCGGCATCGCTGCCGTCAAAGGAGAACACATCCTTGATGGCATAGGTGAACGTATCCTCGCGCATCTCGCCAAGGGGAACAGAAGCGTAAGCGGCTTCACTGGCGACGTAGGAGAATGTGCCGTTGGCGAGTATGGTAACGCTGCCGCCAAGGCTCGTCGTGAAAGTACCGGTGCTCGTAACGACGCGCCCATCGGAACTGTCGATGTCGGTGTCGTTGCGCAACAGCCCGAAGGCAGCGTTGGTGATTTCGAGCGCGAATCCCGAGTCGTCGGCGAAAAAACCATCGTCCACGGCATCGACCTGATCGTTGCTCCCGATGATTTCGATCTTGATATCGGCATCGTCGCGCGTGCCGGCCAGGGTGCCGTCGCTGTTGACGTCGGCCACGAGGTAGTGCGCGACGACAGTTGTGGTCTCGCCTGCGGCCAGGAAGCGAAATTGATCTTGCTGGTCGAAGCTGAACTCGCCTTCGGCGTTGATCGTGAGGCTGCCACCGTCGTTCAGAGCGATCGTGGTCGCGCCGTTGACAGACGTCGGCAATCCGTCACGCTGTATCGCTACGACGCGCAGGGTGTTGGTCGCATCTGGGTCAGAATCATTGCCAAGGACGGAACCAACGATCCCCGTTGCATCCTGGTTCACCTCGAAGGCGTCGTTCCGGGCGATCACCGGGTCGTTGTCGCCCTGCACCGTCACGGTCACCGCTGATGTCGAGGCGCCGCCGTGTCCGTCCGATATGGTATAGGTGATGGTCTCGGTCGTGCTCTCGCCTTCCGCAAGCGCCTTTGCCGAGGGTGCGGGGTGAAATAACAGATCGCCATTGGCATCGAGTTTCACGGTGGCGCCGGAAGCCAGCGTCACGACGGCACCGACTCCGGCCGCCGCGCCATCGACTGCAATCACCGTTAATGCGTCGCCATCGGCATCGCTATCCGCACCCGCACCATTGTCGGCGAAGACATTGAGCGTTTCGAGCGGGACGGCCGACGGCTGAAATCCATAGTCGTTCAGCGCGGCCTCGATCCGGTCGACGAATACAGATTTGTTGGTGTAGCCGACGAAGGCATCGACGACGACCCCCTGCGACAGATCAAGCAGCAGGTAAGTTGGAAATGCGAACGACCCGCCCGCGCCCGGCAATCCCTCGATGAACGGGATGACGGCATTGGCCATCGCGACGTCGCCGCCGGTATGCCACACCGGTGCGCTCGACCGCGAAGCCCAGCGCTGAGCTTCCGATGCGCCGGCCGCCACGCCTGGAATGAGGTTCAGATCGTCCAGCAGCCACTCGATCGTTATGACGCCGAGGCTGGCAAGATCGGACTGGATGGGGCCGCTATCATGCGCGAACGCCTCGCACGGCCTGCACCACGCGGCGCAGACCGAGACCAGGACCATGTTGGTTCCGAGATCGCCCAGCGTCACGGCCGCGCCGCCCGACAAGTAGAATTGCAGGTCGGTCAGGCCGTCGATCGGCACGCCCTTGGCGGTCGCCGGCACGGCCTGCTCCTCGTTGACAACAAATGCGTCCGCATGTGCCACCGGACCGTCATTCGCACCCGTAAGCGTCACCGCAACCTGCCGGATGACAACCCCGCCATGACCGTCCGATATTGCGACGGTATAGCTCTGCGACAGCGTCTCGCCTTGCTTGAGGTGATCGAGCGTGCCGTCCGAGACCTGATACGACCAGGTCACCACACCTGCGCCGTCGCCGGTCGCCGCGTTGGTCACGGTTGCGGTCAGTGTGCCCAGGAAACCCGTGGCCGCAGGCGTGACTGACACGGTGTGACTGTCACCGAGATTGGCGTCGGTGAAAGCAATCGTGCCGCCGGCGGTATGCACTGCCGTGTTTTCGTCAACCGCATGGTCGGCGCGTTCCGTGACCGTGCCGCTGGTGATCGCAGCCGTGACGACCGGCGCACTATTGCCGCCAGCACCACCCGTGATCGTGATGGTCGCAGTAGCCGTATCGGAATCGCCGTCGGCATCGACCACCTTATAGGTGAAGGTCACCGTCGCGGTCTGGCCGGCCGGCAGGCTGCTGAAGGCGCCCTTGCTGTCGTAACTGAAGGTGCCGTCTGCATTCAAGACGAGCACGCCCTTCGCCGGTCCCTTCACGAGGCTGACCGCACGAACGAGATCCGGCACGGAATTGTTGGCCAGGACCTGACCCGAAAGCTTCGCGGTCGCCGCAATCGAAAAAGCATCGTCGCGCGCGTCGACCCGGTCGTCCTGCGCCGACAATTCCACCCCGTCCACGATGATCTTGACGGCTTCGAAATTGCGCACTTCGAGACCGAAGGCACGGAAGTCGAACGTGTCGGCTCCGCAACGCCAGTCGTTACGCTCGAGGAAGGAAAGGAAACGCGCGATGTCCGATTGGACCGAACTGTTCAACCATTCATTTCGGGTCAACTCGAGACGCAACGTGTCCGTGCCGGATCCACCATCATATCTGTCGTGCGCCCCGTTATTTTCGGCGAGGCGATAGATCGCGACGTCGTTTCCGGCGCCGCCATCGAGGCAGTCGGATCCGGAGCCGCCGTCGAGCATGTCATTGCCGTCGCCGCCGTAAAGCCGGTCGCTGCCATCGAGGCCGTAAAGCGTGTCATTGCCTTGCAATCCGTAGAGAACATCCCTGCGGTTGCTTCCGTTCAACACGTCGTCTTTATTGGTCCCGATCTTGGTTTGATCCCGGTTGTCCCGATCGTCGTGACTGGCGCTGGACATGCTTTTGATATTCCCTCGATTGCCTTTGACGCTTCGAACCGCCGAAAGGCGGCACCGCCGCGACCGTAGCCGCTCGGCATATTCGCGGCGTCCATCAAATTGTGTACGCGGCTCTCGCCAGCCCTCGGACAGGCTCTAAAATTGAAGGGTGTCCAGTCCGCCGGATGCACCAGCCATCGAAGTGACCACGAGGATCGAATGAACGTGGAGCTGCGGGAAGTGACTGCCGAAGCAGTCCGCGCGGTTTGCCGCCTCGAAGTTTCCGCCGATCAACAGGCCTATGTGGCGCCGGTCGCCGTCTCGATCCCGCAGGGGCATTTTGAACCGTCGGCGATATTTCGGGCGATTTACGCCGATGATCAACTGGTGGGATTCATCCTGTGGCGTGACGGCGATCGGCCCAAGGCCGCCTATCTCTGGCGCTTCATGATCGACAAGGCGCACCAGAAAATGGGCTATGCGCGTTCAGCGCTGCTCCTGATGTTCGCAGAGCTCAGGGCGCGCGGCTGTGACATGCTGACCACCAGCATCGTTCGAGGCGAACACAGCCCCCTCGGGTTTTACCTCTCGCTCGGCTTCATCGAAACCAACGAGACGACGCGCGGCGGTGAGTGGGTTCTGCAAAGGCGTTTGTAGCCCGCAGCCCTACGAACTCACGCGAGTTGCTTCTTGAACAACGCGATCGTTCGCTCCCAGGCGAGCTTGGCCGCCGCCTCCTGGTAGCGCGGCGTCGAGTTGTTGTGGAAGCCGTGCTGGGTACCCGGATACGTGTACATTTCGTACTGCGCACCGCTCGCCTTCAAAGCCGCCTCGTAGGCCGGCCACGTCGCATTCACCCGCTCGTCGTTCTCGGCGAACTGGGCAAGTACCGCCGCCTTGATTTGCGGCACCGCCGCCGTCTCGGCCGCCGCACCATAGAACGGCACGGCTGCTTTCAGATCGGCGCCGAGGCTGACGGCGAGGAAGTTGGTGGTGCTGCCGCCCCAGCAGAAGCCGGTTGCGCCGAGCTTGCCGGTCGACAGCGCATGCGATTTCAGGAAGCGCGCGCTGTTGAGCATGTCGGTGCGCAGCTTGCCCTGGTCGAGGCCGGCCTGCAGGGTACGGCCGTCATCGTCATTGCCGGGATATCCGCCGACCGGAAACAATCCGTCGGGGGCGAGCGCCAAAAACCCCTCGGCCGCAGCCCGGCGGGCGACGTCCTCGATATAGGGATTGAGGCCGCGGTTCTCATGGATGACGAGGACCGAGGGGAACGGCCCCGCCCCGCTCGGCTGCACCAGATATCCCCGCATGGTGCCGGAAGTGCCGCCCGGCGACGGATAGGTGACGTAGCGGCCCTTGATGCGCTCGTCGGTAAACGAGATCGTCTGGGCCTGCACGTAGCGCGGCAGCAGCGCCTGGGCCATGGCGAGGCCACCGGCTGTCACGGCGGCGGCCCGCAGCAGAAACTCGCGGCGGTCGATATGCCCGTGGCAATATTCGTCATAGAGATCGAACACGCCCTGATCGATTTCGATCTGGGTGAGCGGCTGGGTCAACACATCAGCCGCATCCGCCGCAACGGTTGACGCCTCTGCATTCCGCTGTACTGCCATGGCTAAAACTCCCCCGGATGTTTCGAATTTTTGCGCGGGCTGACCCTGCCCCGAGGGCATACGATATCAGGTCGCGCCAGCCCGGGGGAATAGGTGATATGATGCAGCATGGTCCAGACGTCAGCTCGTGAACCGGTGCCGATGCTGCTCGCAGGGGGATTTGGAAACCCATGAAGATCGATGGCGCCTGTCACTGCGGCAGCATCCGCTACGAAGCGGAGGTCAACCCCGACTACGTCGTCCTCTGTCACTGCACCGATTGCCAGGCGATGTCCGGCAGCGCCTATCGCGTCAACGTTCCCGTGCTGGTCGAGAAGTTGAACATGACCGGTGAACCGAGGCGCTACATGAAGACCGGCTCAAGCGGCGCCAGGATCACAACGACATTTTGCGAAACGTGCGGCTCGCCGATCCTTTCGTGGGCCGGCGACGATCCGAAATTCGTAAATCTGCGGCTCGGCATCATACGGCAACGCGCGCAATTGCCCCCCAAGCGGCAGGGCTTTTGCGCATCGGCGATGCCGTGGGCGTTTGACTTGAGCGCAGTCCCGAGGGCGTAGGGCGATTTTGAGCCATGCGTAATCCGTTGGGGTGGACGGCCCCCGCGGCATCTGGTGCCATAGTTGCGCTGTCAACACCCAACTGAGGAGCCGTCCATGAACGAGATTACGCGGGTTGCCATCGATACGTCAAAATCTGTTTTCACGCTTCACGCGGTCGATGCGCGAGACCAACCTGTTCTGCGCCGCAATCTGAGGCGGCAGGATCTGGTGCCCTTCTTCGCCAAGCTGCCTCCCGTCACTGTGTCGATGGAAGCTTGTGGCGGGTCGCATTATTGGGGCCGTACGCTTCAGGCCCTGGGCCATCGGGTGCGGTTGATCCCGGCGCAATATGTCAAACCGTTCGTCAAACGCAGCAAGAATGATCGCAACGATGCGCAAGCCATCAGCGAAGCCGCGGCGCGACCGGGCATGCAGGAGGTCGCTGTTAAATCGGCGGACGTACAGGCGCGGGCAATGCTGCTGACGGTACGCGAACTGCTGGTGCGCCAACGGACCCAACTGGTCAACGCCTTGCGCGGTCATGCGACGGAGATGGGTTTGGTGGCACCTGTCGGTGGCAAAGGGCTTGCCATGCTGCGCTCCGAGATCGAGGCCGACGCCACATTGCCGGAGGCGGCAACTGAAGCTTTGCGGCTACTCGGCAGGGAGGTTGATCAGCTGGAAGCAAGGTTGGCGGCAATCGACAAGAATCTGCTGGCGCAACACAAGGCCGATCCCGACAGCCGCCGTCTGTCAGCCATTCCAGGGGTTGGGCCGATGAGCGCACTCAGCTTTTCTCGCATGGTCGATGCGACGCAGTTCGAATTGGGGCGGCATTTCGCGGCCTGGCTGGGCTTGGTGCCGCGCGAGATCTCAACCGGCGGCAAGCAACGCCTCGGCGGCATCAGCCGCGCCGGTAACGAGCGGTTGCGTCAGTTGCTGGTGCTTGGCGCCACCGCCGTCATTCGCTTTGCCAGGCCGGGGCGTCCCGGCGTATCGGCATGGCTACTCGCTTTGCTGGAGCGCAAGCCGCGCAAGCTCGCGGCTGTCGCTCTGGCCAACAAGATGGCCCGGATTATCTGGGCCATGCTGACGAGAGGGGAAGATTACCGGCTCGCAAAGCCGGTAGTTGCGTAACTCCGCTCGTCATGTCGCAGGTGTAAGGGCAGACAGGAAAAGATGCTGATCGGTCGAACCGACGATCCACAGAACCCGCGTAGGGTGGCGGCCTTCGAGGTCACTAATCCGTTTGGGGGTGGATCGCGGAACCCATCTGGGCCAGCGGTCAAAGTGCCGCGTCAAACAGGCCGGACACACGACCGCTTTTCGCACCAGATCAAATTTTTTCCTCATACCCCCTTGCATTCAAAGGGCCGTCCACACACGCCCTACGGGCTGCTGCATTCGGCCGTCCTCTAGACGCCGCGTACTCTATCAATCCTCAAATACATTTCCATAGGCCTGGCCTTTTTCTTCTTCGCTCCGATGCGTGGAAAGCCAAATCGGTTCGGCGCATAAATTCTCGCGGATCAAAGCCGCTACCGCGCCTGACCGAGTGCCATGGGTTCGCCAGGGGCGAGCGGATGTCTCGTGACAAAGCAGTCCACGCGCCAATAGCGATTATATCCTTCAATAAAATCAGGCCGCCAGGCGAAGTAACGCGCGACCCCGGTCAACATCGCGCCACTACCCGTCGCGTGACGACGCACGTAATAGATTTGGCCCGATCGCGACTTTTCCGCGACCGTGCAATCGGCCGAAAACTCGGGGTTGAGGTCAAATCGAGTCACGCCTGTCACCATTGCCCACTGCGACTACCTGTTCGCGTCGGGAAAAGCAGCCGAGGTAACCTCCATTTCACGACTGCGAAAAATCCTTCGGCGTAAAACTCAGATCCAGCACCTTCCACTCGCCGTAACGGTCGACCGGCAGCATCGCATACGGCTGGCAGGCTTGCAGCGCCTTGATCGCGCCCTGCATCAACAGCACGCCTTTCTCCGACGCGCTGCCTTCGATCAGGATCGGCTCGGCCGCGAGCTCGCCCTGCGGGGTCATCATCACGCGCAGCTTGACCCTGACCTCGTCAGAGGCCGCGAGCGCGGCCGGCAGTTTCGAGCAGGTCCGCAAATGACGGCGGAAATCCGCAACCACGCTGGAGCCGACATCGGCGGCCTGGGTGGCGGCCGCATCGAAATCGCCGCCCTTCTTGTCGCCGGACGCTGAAGGCGCCAGCGCGATAGCCGGCGGCAGACCGAGCAGGACGCCATATTTGAGGGTGATATCAGGCTCGGGCGGCGTATAGCCCGGCGCCGCCGCAGCCGTCTGCGGTGGCGGGGCCGCCTGCGTTGGCGGAGCTGCCTGTGGCTGAGCCTGTGCCTGCTGCTGTGGCTGCGCAGCCGGGGGACGTGCCGCCGACAGCGCGGCCTGCTTCTGCGGCTTCGCCGGCGGCGCTGGTTTGGCCGCGGGCGGAGGCGTGCTGGCCACGTTGTTCTTCTCGAGCGAAGGCTGCGGCAGCGGTGGTATCGAAAGCTGTTCGGGCGCCTTCTCGGGCTCGGCCTTTTCCGGCGGCGTCTGTTCGGCAATGTCCTGCGGGGCGACGATATCGACCGCGATCGGCTCAGCCGTGACAGCGCCGAACGGATGCACGTCGGAGAACACAAACACCAGCGCCAGCAGCGACAGATGGGCCAGCGCCGATGCCGTTACATCCGTCGGTATGATCTGCCGCCAATTCATCGCGCCAAAACGAGTTACGAGGCCGTCCCTGCCTGAGAGCATAGCGCCCGGAGAGACCGGCGCTCAATCCCATTTCGGCGCGAAACCGAAATCGTTGAGCCGGCCTTTGGGGCTTGCCATTTCGGAAATCAGCCGCATGTCCTCATCAGACAATTCGAAGTCGAAGATTTCAAAATTCTCCGAGAGCCGTTCGAGTTTCGAGGTACGCGGGATCGCCGCCACATTCTGTTGCACCAGCCAGCGCAGACAGACCTGCGCCGCACTCTTGCGGTAGCGGTCGCCGATCCGGAGCAGCGCGCGGTCGTTCTTGATGCGGCCCTTGGCGACCGGGCTGTACGCCACGACAGCCATGCCATGGCGCGCGCAGGCTTCGATCACCTTGGTCTGGTCGAGATAGGGATGGTATTCGACCTGGTCGCACACCAAAGGCTCCGGGCAGGCCGCCACCGCCTCCTCGATCAGCGCCACGGTGAAATTCGAGACGCCGATATGGCGCGCGTGGCCGGCCTGCTTGACCCGCGCCAGCGCGCCCAGCGTCTCCGCCAGCGGCACCTGCGGATTGGGCCAATGCAGCAGCAGCAAATCGACCTCGGTCAGGCGCAATCTGGCAAGGCTCTCCTTGGCCGACCGCTCGAGGTCTCTTGCGGCGAAATGGGTGGTCCAGATCTTTGTGGTGACGAACACCTCGTCGCGCTTGACGCCCGAGGCGCGCACGCCGTCGCCAACCTCGCGTTCGTTCTCGTAGACCTGCGCGGTGTCGATGTGGCGATAGCCGAGCCGCAGCGCCTGCTCGACCAGCCGCGCGCAGGTGCGTCCGCGCAGTTCCCAAGTGCCGAGCCCGATCGCCGGGATCCTTGCGCCATTGGCCTCGATGAAGTTCATGGCCGCATTATGGCCCGCCGAAGAAGCGCTGCCAACTCATTGCGTTATCGGGCGGTATGCAGAAAACCGGCCGAAGCCGGTTCTACGGTGCATGGGGTTGTTTTCGATGTTTTTGTTTTAGGCGGGCGTGGGCTCGGTGGCGAGCGCCGCAAAAACCGTCTCCGGCGAGTGGGCGATGACGGCGAGCAGCGCCCGTGCCGGGCCGCGGGGCGCGCGCTTGCCCTGCTCCCAGTTGCGGATGGTCTCGACCGGGCACGCCGAGCCTGGCGGCGAATTCGAGCTGGGTCAGGCGGGCGCGGCGGCGCAGGTCGCGCACCGCTGGCGGCTGGGCTGGGTCAGCCGTTACGGGCAGTATCGGCATCGCAAGGGCGAGCCCGGGCGCGAGCGGAAACTCCTGCCCGTCGCGCAGTTCCACGATCCGTCCGTCTGCCTTCAGGCGCAAGCGCTGCATGGTCGATTCCCAAAAAGGGAATCATCGGCCAAGCCCGTTAAGGCCCGATTAACGATAACCGGGCTCGACGTCCCCTCGCCTATTTCAGCCCGAACCACAGCGTGGCGATGCCGAGGAACGAGAAGAAGCCGACCACGTCGGTGATCGTGGTGACGAAGGTGCCGGACGCCACCGCAGGGTCGGCGCGCACCCGCTCCAGCGCCATCGGGATCAGGATCCCGCCGAGCGCGCCGGCGATCAGGTTGCACATGATCGCAAGCCCGATCACGATCCCGAGGCCCGGGATCTTGAACCAGGCCACCGCGGCCACGCCCGTGATCACGGCAAAGGCAAGGCCATTGACGAGGCCGACCATCCCCTCGCGCATGACGACGCGAAAGGCGTTGTTGGAATTAAGTTCGCGGGTCGCCAGCGCCCGCACCGCCACCGTCATGGTCTGGGTCGCGGCATTGCCGCCCTGGCTCGCCACGATCGGCGCCAGCACCGCCAGCGCCACCATCTTCTCGAGCTGGCCTTCGAACAGGCCGAGCACGGACGATGCCAGGAACGCGGTTGCGAGGTTGACCAAAAGCCAGTTGAAGCGGGCGCGCGCGATGGTCCAGACCGTGTCGGAGAGTTCTTCGTCGCTGGTGACGCCGCCGAGCGCCTTCAGATCCTCTTCGGCCTCCTCCTCGATGACGTCGACGACGTCGTCGATGGTGATGACGCCGACGAGGCGGTTGGTAGTATCGACCACGGGGGCCGCAACGAGGTTATATTTGCCGAACATCCGGGCGACCTCTTCCTGGTCGTCCAGCACCGAAACCCGACGGCGGTCTTCATCGATCAGATCGCCAAGCGGGACCGGACGGCGGGCGCGCAGCAGGGTGTCGAGCGAGACTGCGCCCTGCCAGTGCTTGTCGGCGTCGACCGCGTAGATTTCGTAGAACCGCTCCGGCAGGTCCGGGGTGTCGCGCATGTAGTCGATGGCCTGGCCGACCGTCCAGTCCGGCGGCACCGCGATGAACTCGGACTGCATGCGGCGGCCGGCGGAATTTTCCGGATACAGCAGACTGCGCTCCAGCGCGTCGCGCTCGAGTTGCGGCAGCTTTTCCAGGATCTCTTCCTGGTCCTCCTCGTCGAGGCCTTCGAGCAGCTCGACGGCGTCGTCCGATTCCAGTTCGCGAACGCCCTCGGCGACCGTCTCCGGCTCCAGTTCCTCGAGGATTTCCTCGCGGACGCTGTCGTCGACCTCATTCAGCGCCGAGAAGTCGAAATCGGCGCCGGTCAGTTCGACCAGCTGGACGCGGTCGTCGGCCTCAAGCGCGCCGATCAGGTCGCCGAGATCGGCCTCGTGCAGTTCGGCGACGACTTCGCGCAGCCGCGGCGCGTCGGCGGCCTTGATGGCGCGGGCAATCTCGTCGACGAATTCGTGACGGATTTGTCCCTCTTCATCCCGCATCGGGGAGTGATCGAGCACGGTCCCGTCACCGGGTCGGGCGGCGGTTTTGGCAACGTCGATATCCTCGGCCATGCCGCGCCTCGCCGGTTTGACAGATTGAGAGAACTTGTGAGTTATCGCTGCACGCATTACCCAATCGGCAACGCCCTGCGCAATGCCAAAGATGTAGAACGGCGAATGGCCTCAAAGTTCATCCGCGCGATCGGCGCAACCCTTGCCGCCGCGATGGCCTGGAGCGCGGCGGAGGCCGCCGAATGCCCGCGCAAGGACGCGCTCGGCACCTCACGCGTGCTCACCGTCGATGCCGCGACCTCGCCGCGCGTCGGCCTGAAGAGCTTTCCGCAGACGCTGCCGCTCGCAGACCACGAGGTGGTGCTGACCTTCGACGACGGGCCCTGGCCCGGCACCACGCCAAAAGTGCTGGCGGCGCTGGCGCATGAATGCGTGCTCGCCACATTCTTCCTGATCGGCCGGAGCGCTTCCGCCCATCCGGAAATGGTGCGGAAGATCGCAGCCCTCGGCCACACCATCGGCCATCACTCCTACGGCCACCCCAATATCAAATATTTGAAGCCGGATGCGGCCACAGCCGAGATCGACAAGGGCATCGCCGCGGTCGAGGCCGCACTGCACGGCACCGCCAGCACGACGCCGACGACGCCGTTCTTCCGTTTTCCCTATTTCGAATCCACGCCGGCCACCCTCGACCTCCTGCAAAAGCGAGACATCGTGGTGTTCGGCGCCGACCTCTGGGCCAGCGACTGGAATCCGATGGCGCCGAAGGCGCAACTGAAGCTGTTGATCGAGCGGCTGCAATCCGCCCGCAAGGGCATCATCCTGCTGCACGATCCGAAGGCGCAAACCGCGGCCATGCTGCCGGCCTTCCTGCGCTACCTCCGTGACAACAATTACCGCGTCGTCCATCTGGTTCCCCGGGCCCGGGCGGCCACCGCCACCGGCCCCGAGAGGCCGAAATAAGTGTGGAAATCCGTGGATTAAGGCGGCATTCATGCCACCGCGTATAATGATTGCCAACGTCGCGATGTCAGACGAAAGCCTGATTGCACTGGGATAGCTGTTCGCTTGAACAAATCGCGCCAAGTTGCGACTAAGACTAAGACTTCGGTTCCGATTTTTGCTTGAACCGAAGCCTGATTTGGAATGAAGCCGGGGTTTTATGATCGCTAGCGTATGTTCGCAGCTCTCAGGGCGGCCATCGACCGCGCTGTGGGCCGGTTTGGTGTTTGGCCTGCTGACCTGTGTCACCGCGCAGCCCGCGTCCGCCGCCGATTGTCCGGGCCATCCCGATGCCATCGGCACCTCGCGCACGCTGGTGGTCGATCCGCACCAATATCCGATCATTGGCACCATGCAGTATGCCAAGACGCTGCCGCTGGCAGACCATGAGGTGGTGCTGACCTTCGACGATGGCCCGTTGCCGAAATACAGCTACCAGATCCTCGACATTCTCGCCGCCCATTGCGCGAAGGCGACCTTCTTTCTGGTCGGACGCCAGGCCAACGCCAATCCCGAAGGCGTGCGCAAGGTGCGCGATGCCGGCCACACCGTTGCCACCCACACCCAAAACCACCCCGGCAACATGAACCGGCTGCCGCTCGATCGCGCCCAAAAGGAGATCGAGGACGGCATTGCCTCGGTCACCGCAGCACTTGCCGACGGCACTCAGCCTGCGCCGTTCTTCCGCATTCCCGGCCTCGGCCGTTCCGACATCATCGAGGAATATGCCGAGTCCAAAGGCCTCCAGGTCTGGAGCGCTGATTTTCCGGCCGACGACTGGCGCAACGTCTCCTCCCAGCGCGTCTACGATCTCGCGATCCAGCGGCTCGAGGCCAAGGGCAAAGGTGTGTTGCTGCTTCACGACATCCAGGCGCGCACGGTTGCAGCACTTCCGCGGATCCTGCGCGAGTTGAAGGCGCGGGGCTACCGCATCGTTCATGTGGTGCCGGCGACACCGGAGCGGCCGGCAACGCCGACCGAGCCGCAGCAATGGCAATTGAACCCGGCCTCCGAACTGGTGGCAACGTCGCGCTGGCCGAAAATTCCGAATTTTGTTTATGCGAAGAGCACCACCCTGCCCGCGCCTGATCTGGCGGACCTCGCCTGGCAGGATACCGCGCCGAAAGATCGCGCGCAGCGCCGCGCCTGGCGTGACGCGCAATGGTCGCGGCAGGTGACGCTGGTGCTGGATCCGCCGGCACTGCCGGTGCCTGCGGCAAACGTGTTCAAGCTTCCGGAGTCCGTGCGCGTCACCATGCTGTATTCGCCGCCATCTGCGCGACGGGTGGAACGGACCGCTGAAGCCGCACGTGAGGTCGAAGCGCCAGTGAAACCGGTCTCGGTGCGCGCCGGCAGGCCGAGCCGTCTGGCCCGTGCCGCCGCGGGCCGGCATCCGGCCGCGGCGAAGCACGCCGCGCACCAGCCCGCACGCGCAGGCAAATCAGGCAAAGGCGCCGCGAAACATGCAGCCCAAGCCAAACCCGCCGGCAAGCCGGGCAAGAAGCCTGCGGTGCGCGTCGCCGGCCTGAAGAAGCGTTAGGCCGCCGACTTTTGGCCGAGCAGCCCGCGTTGCTGGGCAGCCGCATAGGCTTCGTCGAGCGCGCCGCCCAAGGCATCCATCAATTCGTCGATCTCGGCTTCGGTGATGATCAGCGGCGGGCAGACAAAGGCCGCATCAGGACCGGCGCGAACGATGACGCCGCGCGCCATGGCGGCCTGCTGCACCAGCGGACCGATGCCCTCGGCCGGCGGCAACGGCCGGCGTGTCGCCTTGTCGGCCACCAGATGCACCGCGCCGATCAGCCCGACGCCGCGCGCCTCGCCGACCAGCGGATGCGACGCAAAGGCCCGGAGCCGCGATTGGAAATGCGGCGCCACCGCCTTCACTTTGGCGACGATGTCGCGCTCCTTGTAGATGCGCAGCGTTTCCAGCGCGACCGCCGCGGCGACGGGGTGGCCTGCATAGGTAAAGCCGTGCCCGAAGGTGCCGAGCTTGCCGGAATGGCGGGAAATCACCTCGGCGATGGTGTCGGTGATCACAGTGGCCGAGATCGGCATGTAGGCGGAGGACAAAGCCTTGGCCACCGTCATGATGTCGGGCTCGATGCCAAACGTGTCGCACCCGAACATCTCGCCGGTACGGCCGAAGCCGCAGATCACCTCGTCGGCGATCATCAGCACGTCGTATTTGCGCAGCACCTGTTGAATGCGCGGAAAATAATCGGCCGGTGGCACGATAACGCCGCCGGCCCCGTTCACCGGCTCGGCGATGAAGGCGCCGATCGTATCCGGCCCCTCGCGCACGATCATGTCCTCGAGATTGGCGACGAGGCGGTCGGTGAACTGCGCCTCGCTCTCGCCGGGCCGGCCGTACAGATAATGGCTCGGGCAGTCGGTTCGCAGCACCCCGCCGACCGGCAGATCCCATTCATTATGGTTGGCCGGCAGCCCGGTCATGCTGCCGGAAAACACGGTGATGCCGTGATAGCCGCGGACGCGGCCGATGATGCGCTTCTTGCGCGGCCGGCCCAGCGCATTGTTGTAGAACCAGACGAGCTTCGCCGCTTGGTCGTTGGCCTCCGAGCCGGAATTGGCGAACAGCACCTTGCCGAGCCCCTTCGGCACGATCTTCAGCAGTTCCTCGGCGGCCTCGATTGAGGGCTCCGTCGAGCGGCTGCCGAAGATGTGGTAGGTCGGCAATTGCTCCATCTGACGCTGCGCCGCCTCGACCAGGCGCTTCTCGCTGAAGCCGAGCGAGGTGCTCCACAGCCCGGCCATGCCTTCGAGGTAGCGCTTTCCCGCCTCGTCATAGACATAGACCCCCTCGCCGCGCGCGATGACGAGCGGACCGTCGACCTTGTGCTTCTCGAGATTGGTGTAGGGATGGATCAGGGAAGCGATGTCGCGCGCTGCCAGCGAGTTGGGTAGGCCTGTCATGGGGATTGAGCTCCGGTTCTTGTTGATGAGCGGAAGCCGAACGTGACGAAACGCCTTCCACTTTCTTGCATCCTACACTCAGCCGCAGCGCTACGACAGGAAGCCGTTGAGGAGCCCGCGTCTTCATCGGCCGTATCGCGAAACGCAATTTGGCCACGAATATAGATTGCACTGCAATTGCGTTCAATTGATGCGTGTAGAATTCTGCGGATAACGCGGGTGCGGAGGCTCTCATGCGTCCAGCCTTTGTCGGTGGCGTTTCATTGCTGGTTCTCGCGCTCGCCTTTTGTCCGGCGAGCCTGGCACAGGGCCCTGCAGGCGACGCGGATTGGGATAGGTGTGTCAAAGCCCCGACACGCGCCTGCATTCTGGATGAAGCTCTCCTGCGTGCGCTTTCAATCGGGCCTACTGCATCGAGACAATTCGGTGAAATTGCCGAAGCGCAGGCTTCCGCGGGCAACCTCCAAACCGCCTTGCGGATAGCGCATTCGATTCCGTCGAACCAAAGGCCGCGAGTGACGGCATTGCGTTCGATTGCCCGCGCGCAAGCAAGCGTCGGGTTGGCGAATGAGGCAAAGGCAACCTTCATCGAGGCCCATCAGCTCGCCGCCGCGTTGGTGGATCAACTGGATGGTGCCGAAGCGCTGCTGTCGATCGCCCAGGCCGAAGCTGAGACGGGAATGGCGGCTGAGGCGACGTTCGCCGAAAGTTTGCAACGAGCAGAAGCTGTGAAAATGCGGGCAGGTCCCACGTGTGAGATCAGCCGGCTTCCGGAGCGGCAACTGGACAGCTTGCTAAAGGCTTTGGCTCAACAACAAGCAATGTCCGGAAATATCTCCGAGGCGCTTCGGATCGCGCGATCCATCAGATATGATCCGATTATCCGAGCCGAGGCGCTACGCGCGATCGGCGAGGTTCAGGCACGAAGTGGAGGACAAAGCGAGGCCGGCCAGATTTTGAAGGAAGCCATGGAAGCGGCACGCGCCGCACAGATGCCGCGAGAAAATTGGCCGAGTTGTCCGGGTATGCGCTTCGTAACCAGTCCGGAGTCCTATGCGGAAGCGCTTTGCATGATTTCTGAAGCGCAGGCAAAAACGGGCCGGACAGAGGATGCTGCCAGCACTCTTGAGTTGGCCCTGCAATCTATTCCGGCCATCAAGGATGATGCGCTGTGGAAGGCGGAAGTCTCCAGAAGCCTTGTACTGTCCGCGATCGCGGAGGCACAGAGTGAAGTGGGTCTCAAACCGCAATCGGAAGCGACGTTCGAACGGGCCGCACAGATGGCATCCGAGGTCCGGGAGCCAAAGCATCGCGTGATGGCACTCACCAGACTGGCACGTGCACGGTACAAGGCCCGCGAGACGGATGCTGCCGGCACATTTGACGACGCGTTGGCGTTGGCGCGGGGTCTTGAAAAGTCTTTCGAGCGGGCCGACGGATTGTTGGGCGTCGTCCAGGCCAAGGCCGACCTCGGACTGACGAATGACGCCATTCCCATATTGATTCAAGCCCTGGCGGCCACGCGATCAATCCCGGACAAGTTTGCACGCGTGCTCTTGTTGCAGAGGATCGCGAAGGCACAGCAAAACGCGGGACGCCTGCAGGACGGCGCAGCGACCTATACGGAGGCACTGGATGCCCTGGATACGGCCGAAGATGTTCAGGGCCGTTCGCAGAGGGCCAACTCACTGTTCATGTTGATCCGATCATGGCCGGGCCAACCACAGGACACAAAACTGATCGCGTTGACGGCGTCGCAAATGGTCCGAATCGCCGATTCGATCAACGAGAAATGGCGACCCGAGGCACTGGTCTTGATCGCCAAGGCGCTGCCCAACTGAGCAACCGTGTGAGGTATGGCCCTTTTGGTCCTAGTTCGTCACGATCTTGGCGATGCACAGGAGAATCACGAGGGCGAGGAACAACAGGTCGATATACGCCTTCATCTCGCCGGCATGGCGCAGCCCGCTGACCTCGCTGACGATCATCTTGCGCGAGGCCTGCGCACCGGGCCCTTCGCCGGCGGCCACCGCCAGCCGCCGCGCCTCCGCCTCCAGCCGCTCAATTCGCTGGAAGAAATAGAACGACCGCAGCGCCGTTGCCGCATGCATGCCGGCATAGACCAGCACCAGCACCGACACGATCACGCGGTGTTCGTATTTCGGCAGAAAATTCAGGCTGAAATAGACCAGCGCCAGGAACACGAAGTTCGACACGAATCGGTAGGCGTAGCTCAGAAACGTCATTCATGTGCTCCGGATGGCCTTGGAAGCGCCGAACTGGGTCATCGGACCGGGAACCGGGCGATGCCCCGCTGGTCTACGCGAACGATGTAACCGCATGATTGTGTGGTGCGCTCGGAG
>CAWDJI010000015.1:0-35106 GCA_963802535.1 uncultured Alphaproteobacteria bacterium
CCGGTTTGGCGATCAGCATGAAGGGCGAGTCTTCGTCGCCTTCAAAAACCTCCTTCATGCGCTCGGCCAGCACGATCGGCGCGAAGGGGCGGAACGCCTGCCGGTGCTTGACGCGGCTGTTGAGGATGTCCTTCATCTCGGGCTTGCGCGGATCGGCGATCAGGCTGCGGTTGCCGAGCGCGCGCGGTCCGAATTCCGAACGGTCCTGAAACCAGCCGATCACCTTCTGGTCGGCGAGCAGCTTGGCGGTGTCGCGGCAGACGTTCTCGCTCTTGACGGCATCAACCTGGATCCGCACCAGAAATTTCTGCAGCTCCTTCGCGGCCTCCTGGTCGCTGTAGCGTTTGCCGACATAGGAATGATCCATCACGAAGTCACGGCGCTGCTTCAGGATTTCGAGCCAGCCGTAATAGGCGCAGCCGATCGCAATCCCGTCGTCGCCCGCCGCGGGCTGGATCCAGACGTTCTCGAATCCAGCTTCGCGGGCGACCCGCCCGTTCGCCACGCAGTTCAGCGCAACGCCGCCGGCCATGCAGAGGTTTTTTGCGCCGGTCGTTTCACGCAGCCAGCGGGCGCGCGCGAGCAGCACGTTCTCGGTGTCGTCCTGCGTCCGCCAGGCCAGATCCTCCCAGTGCCGCATCGCCGGGCTCTTTTCCCAGTTGCTGCTGCCGTCGAAGACGTAAGGCTGCTTGAATTCGGCGGTCCAGTGCGGCACCTGCAGCTTGCCGTCGCTCAGTTCGAGCAGATGCTTGACCTGGTCGCGGCGGCCATAGGGCGCCAGTCCCATCAGCTCGCCGCATTTGTTCCAGTCGCCGAATATGTAGGTGGAGGCGCGGCTGTAGAGCGCGCCGAGACCGGGCATGTTGTAGAATTCGTCGCTGAGGAAGCCGCGGTCCGGCTCCATCCAGACCTTCTTCAGGCATTCCAGCGTCGCACCGCTGAACTTGTAATAGCTCTCCGACTTCCGCGCGAGCGGCGTCGCCGTGTCGCTGGCCGGAAAGGCTTCCATGACGTCGGAGCGGTAGCTGCCGACGCCATCGACGATCATCACGACGCCATCCTCGAACGGCGACACCGCGAACGCGCTGTAGGCGTGCGCCAGGTGATGGGAGATCGTGACCACCTTGTCCTGACGCGGACAGATACAGCGGGTGCTTGGCCGCGTCGCCCCGTTCGAAATCCGGGAGAAAACCCGGCGCGTCGAAATAGACCAGCCGCTCCTCCATTTCCGGGACCGGCAGGATGTAGCAATTGCGGACGATCAGATCGACGTCGTCGAGCGTAATGCCTTCGGCTTCGAGGCAATAGTCGATCACTTCCTTGTAGAAGCCCGATGCGTGCTTGGCCCGCGTGATCCGCTCCTTGGCGATCGCAAACGCGATGGCGCCGTCGCGCAACAGGCAGGCGCTGACATCATGGTCGTAGGTGTTCAGGCCAAGGACATAAGTGTGTTTTTTGGGCATGGGTACTCGTTAAGGCGAGGTGGTCTTATGCTGAAAAAATGGAAATCGTGTCGAGATCAAGTTGCCGGCGTGGCCTTGCCGCAGCTTCTCTCGAAATTCTGCAGGGCACAATCATCGGGTGTTCAGCATGCATTCAGGAAGATGAACGGCACAATGCAAAAACCCTCGACAGACCGGCTGTAACTTGACCTTACCTGCCCTTCTTAATAAAGTCTCAAGAGCCCGAAAGAACCTTAGTAAAAATATTATCTTAGCGCATCTGAACCGAAAGCTGTCTCGCGCGTCTAAGTGAGATAGTGCCGAAGTCCAGATGTCTTGGAAGTGACCCGGAGATCCCCGAATGGCTAAACGCTACAATATCCTGACCCGCTGCCTCGCAGCGTTGGCTTTGTTGTTCGTCTACGTGGCCAGCACCTCTGCCATTCTGGTAGGTGCGACGACCTCGCCAGCGCAGGCGTACCGAGGCGGCCGTGGTGGCTACCGCGGCGGCGGCGTTTATCGCGGCGGCGGCCGAGGCTTCTATCGCGGCCGAGGTTATGGTTATGGTCGAGGTTATGGCATCTATGGCGCTCCCGTCGTCGTCGGTCCCCGCTGCTGGTGGAATGCCTACGGCGTCCGCGTCTGCAGGTGGTGATATAGGCCTGCTCGTCGTCGCCTGAGGCGGGGATCGGAGACAAGATCGAAGGCGTGCCGGACAGTCCGGCGCGCCTTTTCCTTTTGGGGGATCGCTCCGCGACGTGACGAGATGGACCGGCCTGCTCCCAAACTAGCTTGCGAGCCGCGGTAACAGCTTGAGCGCATTCCCCCGCTCGATCGCCGCGATCTGTTCTTCCGTAAACACACCCGCCTCGCGCAACCCCTTCACATGATCGATGCCGGTCCGGTACGGGAAATCCGTTCCGAACACGATCTGCGACGGCGGGATGATCGCCGCGAGCGCCGACATCGAGCCGCGGTTGGAGGTCTGCGCGGTGTCGTAGAAGAAGCGCTTCAGCTCGGCGAGCGTGCCGTCGGGCACCGTCTCCTTGGCCTTCGGCACCAGCAGCGGATGGCGGACGAAGCGCTCGATCAGGAACGGCATCGTTCCGCCGGCATGGGAGAATATCCAGCGGATGTCGGGAAACCGCCGCGCATTGCCGGAGAAGACGATGTCGGCGATGGTGCGCGTCGTGTCGGTGCCGAACTCGATCATGACCGGCGGCTGCGTCGACGCCAGGTTCACGCAGCAATTGGCCGCCGTCGGATGGGTGTAGACCAGCGTCTTGCGTCGATTGAGCTCCTCCATCACGGGCAGAAATAATGGATCGCCAAGCCACTTGTCGCCGTAGCTCGTCATCAACGCGATGCCGTCGGCCTTGAGCGTGTCGAGCGCATACGCCAGTTCGCGCAGGCTGCCTTCGGCGTCGGTGAGCGGCAGCATCGCGAAATTGCCGAACCGTCCGGGATAATCCGCGACCAGTTTAGCGCCATACTCATTCGACTCGCGGCAGAGCTTTCGCGCCGCATCGCCCTTGGTGAAATTGACCGCGGGCGTGGTGACGGACAGCATCGCGGTAGCGATGCCGGCCTTGTCCATATCAGCCAGCGATTTCTCGATGGTCCAGTTCTTCATCAGCGGATCGCCAAAACCGCTGTCGTTCGACGCGGTCACGTAGGTCGGCGGCGACAGATGATGATGAACGTCAATCCGGAACGGCTTTGTGTCGGCGCTTTGTGCCGTTGCCCGGCTGCTACCCGCCGCCGTTGTCAGCGCCAGCGCGCCGGCGCCCAGCATGAAACCGCGCCGGCTTGGGTTGGAGAGTGACGGACTTGATGGGCCACAGCAGAAGCATCCCCGCAAGCGCGGCGTACGCAAGTCCGTCATTCGTTCTCTCCCTGCTTTTGTTTGTTGTTGCGAGCAGCCTTCAGCCGTCGAGGATGGCGACCGCACGCGTCCAGCCGGCCGAAGCGCGCTCGATCTTCACCGGGAAGCACGACACCGCGAATCCGGTCGACGGCAGCTGCTCGAGATTGTGCAGTTTTTCGATGTGGCAATAGCCGATGTGGCGGCCGGCCTTGTGGCCTTCCCAGATCAGGCTGGCATCCCTGGTCTCGGCATATTTCTTCGCGGTGTAGACGAACGGCGCATCCCAGCTCCAGCCGTCGATGCCGGTCAGCCGCACGCCGCGCTCCAACAGATACATCGTCGCCTCATAACCCATGCCGCAGCCGGAGGTGACGTAATCGGGCCTTCCATATTTGACGCCGGCGCTGGTGTTGACCACGACGATCTCCAGCGGCGACAGCGTATGGCCGATGCGCTTCAGTTCAGCTTCGACATCCTTGGCGGTCGCGACATAGCCGTCCGGAAGATGCCGGAAATCGAGCTTCACGCCCGGCTGAAAACACCATTCCAGCGGCACCTCGTCGATGGTCCAGGAGCGCTCGCCGCGGTTCATGGTGGGATGGAAGTGCCAGGGCGCGTCCAGATGCGTGCCGTTGTGGGTGGAGAGCGATACCTGCTCGACCGCCCAGCCCTGGCCATCAGGCAGGTCTTCCGCCTTCAGCCCGTCGAAGAACTGCAGCATCCGCGGCAGGCCCTGCTGGTGATCGATGTACTGGATGGTCGGATGTCCGCCCGGCGGATCGGCCGGCACGTCGTTTTGCAGGGGAACGGAGATATCGATCAATTTGCGCGCCATGGCGTTTCCTCGCTGGTGTTCTTGTTGTGCTTGACGTGTCCGGAGGCAGCTATTGCCGCTCGACCCGGTTCTTCAACGTGCCGATCTTTTCGACTTCGAGTTCGATGGTATCGCCGTGCTCGAGATACCAGCCGAGCTCGAGGCCGCAGCCATTGCCGACGGTGCCGGATCCGATGAATTCGCCGGGCATTAGCGTCTCGTCCTGGCTGACATGGGCGATGATCT
Source organism: uncultured Alphaproteobacteria bacterium (assembly GCA_963802535.1). Lineage (GTDB taxonomy): Bacteria > Pseudomonadota > Alphaproteobacteria > Rhizobiales > Xanthobacteraceae > Bradyrhizobium. Next base: position 4,370 of record CAWDJI010000015.1, read on the forward strand.
CCTCGAACGAGAATAGCATGCCCTCGGTCACGCCCTGCGAACGCATCTTGCCGTTGACGCGCGCTTCCATCTTCAATTTGTAGGGATCGCCGATCTCGTCCGGCGTAACGATCCACGGCCCCATCACGTTGCCGCCGTCAAAACTCTTGCCTTTCGCCGGGCCCAGCCGCCCCTCCATTTCAATGCGCTGGGCATCGCGCGCGGAAAAATCGTTGAAGATCGTATAGCCGAAGATGTGGTCCTTGGCCTTGGCCGCGGAGATGTTGGCGCCCTTGTTCTTGGTGATGATGCCGAATTCCAGTTCGTAATCCATCACCTGGCTGTAACGCGGCCATTTCACCGTGGTGTTGGTGCCGCGCACGCTGAAACGGTTGGTGATGTAGTAGATCGGCTGCTTGCGGTAGACCTCCGGCAGTTCGCCGAGCGGTTCGGCCTCGATCCGCGCCAGCTCGGCCATGTCGTTCTTGGCGCGCGCGGCGAGCTTGAGCTGCCCGCGCGGGGCCTGCAGGATGTGCAGCGGAAACGACATGCCGTCCCGCATCTGCCGCGGCTCCGGGACCGGCGCGAGAATCTCGGTCGTCCCGGTCTTGATGGACAGGCTCTCGTCCTTGCCGTGCTTGTCGAACACTTTTGCCGCCTGTTCGAGCGCGCTCTCGCCGGCGTCGATCAATGCCAGCATCGATGCGAAGGCCGGATTGGCGCTTGCCGCTCCGGCTAGCGGCGGCTGCGAGATCGAACAGAAGCGTATCGCCCGTATGCACGATTCCGATCTTTTCCTGTCCGCCGGATTTGAATGTTGCGAGTTTCACTGGATGACCCCTTGTTTTCCGATGAAATATATGATCAAAAAAAATATCGATAAACAAGACAGAAAAATGTGTCATGGGGAGAATGTCGTGAAAAAGGTCCTTGCCGCCCTTGCGGTCAGCATGGCGCTGACCGGCACCGCCTTTGCGCAGGCCAAGATCCAGGTCGGCTGCACGGCGACCTCGGACTGCGCCTCGGCGATGGTGGCGATCGACGAAGGCATTTTCAAAAAGCACGGGCTCGAGGTCGAGATGACGCCGATCGGCATCAACTCGAATATCCCGGCCGCGATCCTGTCGAACTCGATCCAGATCGGCGGTCCGACCTCGACCGTGTTCCTGCAGGCGGTCGACGGCGGCCTCGATCTCGTCGCCATCGCCGGTGCGACCGTGATGAGCCCGACGAACCAGGCAACATCACCGCCTTCGTCCGCAACGGCATCACCATCAAGGAGCCGAAGGACTTCGTCGGCAAGAAAGTCGGCGCGCCCGGACTGAACGCCTTCCTGCACGTGCTGTTCGTGAAATGGCTGGTGGAAAAAGGCGTCGACCCCAAGAGCGTCAATTTCGTCGAGGTCACCTTCCCGACCATGGCCGATATCATCAAGTCCGGCGGCGTCGACGCCGTGCTGACCGCCGAACCGTTCGTGACTCGCATGACCAATGCCGGACTCGGCTCGGTCGGCGCACGCTACGCGGTCGAACTGGCGCGCACCGATCCCATCATCTTCTATGCGGCGTCGCGCGAATGGGCGGAAAAGAACGCCGCGGCGATCAAGAAATTCCGCGATGCGATCGCCGAATCCGCCGTCATCGTCAACAATGACCGCGAAAAGGCCTCGAACTCGATTGCCAAGTTCACCAAGCAGCCGATCGAGCTGGTCAAGGCGACGCCGCCCAACCGCTCCGAACCGGTGCTGAAGCCCGAGCAACTGGCCTGGTGGATCGAAGTGATGTCGACGCAAAAGATGCTGCAATCCAAGCTCGACACCTCAAAGCTGGTCCTGAAGTAAGGGATTGTCGATGCAGGCTTCCGACCGCCAACCGAACCGACCGGTGACCGAGGCCGCCACGCTGACCGAGCGCGCGGCGATGCTGGTCGAGCAGGACATCCTGGCCGGGCATCTGGCGCCGGGATCGCGGCTCGGCATCGTCGACCTCGTGCAACGCTACGAGATCGGCGCGACGCCGCTGCGCGAAGGCTTGTCGCGGCTGATGTCGCGCGGACTGATCGTCGGCACCGGACAGCGCGGCTTTCGCGTCGCCGATGTCAGCCGCGAGGATCTGCTCGACATCACCACCATGCGCACCGCAATCGAAATCGAGGCCATCAGGCTGGCGATCGCCCACGGCGATGACGCCTGGGAGGCCGGCATTGTCAGCGCGCTGCACCAGATGCGCCGGCATATCGAACGCACCGGCGATGAATTCCGCGAGGGCGCGGAGGATTTCGACCGGCTGCACAAGGGCTTTCATACCGCCCTGTTGACCGGCTGCGGCTCAAAACGCCTGCTGGCAGCCCATTCCGATCTCTACGACCAGGCCTATCGCTATCGCCGGGTGATGATGAGTTCGATCGACAGCGGCAAGAACTTCGTGCGCGCGCATCAATTGCTGGCCGACCGCATCATCGCGCGCGACGTTCCAGGCTCGCAGGCGATGCTGGAAGCGCATCTGCGCTCGACCCTCAACTTCGTCTATCCTCCATCGAGCGAGAGCTGAACCATGGCAAGCGCCGCAAAGCGTCTCGAATCCGTCCCAACATCGCCAATGCCTCAGATCGCGTTCGACGGGGTCACGCTGCAGCTCGGCGGCAAGACCATCATCGAGAATCTCAGCCTCGGCGTCCGGCCCGGCGAATTCCTCTGCATCGTCGGCGCCTCCGGCTGCGGCAAGACCACGGCGCTGCGTCTGGCGGCCGGTCTCTACCAGCCGACCGGCGGCAAGGTGAATTTCGACGGCCAGCCGATGCGCGAGCCGCGCCGCGAGATCGCGATCGTGTTTCAGGACTACGGCAAGGCGCTGCTGCCGTGGCGCACCGCGGCGGGCAACGTCTCGCTGGCGCTGGAAGCCGGCGGCATGCCGTCGGCCGAGCGCCCTGCCCGCATCGAGGAATTGCTGCGCACCGTCGGCCTGCCCGGCCACGCCGGCAAATATCCGTCCGAAATGTCCGGCGGCATGCAGCAGCGCCTGCAGATCGCCCGCTGCCTGGCGCAGGAGCCGAAGACGCTTCTGATGGACGAGCCGTTCGGCGCGCTGGATGCGATGACGCGGCAGGGATTGCAGGACGAGGTGCTGTCGCTGGTGGCGGCCAGCGGCGCCACCGTGATCTTCGTGACCCACGACCTCGACGAAGCGATCTATCTCGGCGACCGCGTCATCGGCCTGTTGCCGCATCCGGGACGGATCGGGATCGAACTGGCGGTCAACCTGCCGCGCCCGCGCGACCAGCTATCGACCCGCGAGCATCCCGAATTCCTGCGGCTGCGGCGGCAATTGTTCGACTTCATCAAGGCGACCGAGCAGTGACGGCGAATTCCGCCAAGGCGCTGGCGCTGCCGCTCGCCGTGCTGCTGGCGTTCGAAGTGTGGGCGCGCGCCATCCATCTGCAAAGCGACAGCCTGGCGCCGCCGAGCGAGATCGTCATGGCGCTCGTGGGCGCCTTCGCCGATTTCTCGATCCTGGCGGCGACCCGCGACACGCTGTTTTCGGCCTTCACGGGACTGGCGATCGGCACGATCATCGGCCTTGCGCTCGGCATCGCGTTCGGAATTTTCGATACCCTCAACCGCCTGATGGAAGTGACGGTCGAGGCGATCCGGCCGATCCCCTCGATCGCGCTGTTGCCGATCGCGCTGATCGCGCTCGGCTTCGGCTACCGCATGGAAATCGTGATCGTGGCGTTCGCCTGCGTCTGGCCGATTCTGATCCTGTCGCGCGCGGCCGTGCGCAGCATCGAGCCGCGGCTGATGGAGGTGGCGCGGGCGCTGCGGCTGCCGCCGGCGCAACGGGTCTGGAAGATCATCATCCCGGCGGCGCTGCCGCGGATCTTCGTGGCCTTTCGGCTGTCGGCCGGCATCGCGCTGATCGTCGCCGTGACGGTCGAAATCGCGATCAATCCGCTCGGCCTCGGCGCCGGCATCATGCTGGCGCAGCAGGCGCTGCGCCCCGACCTGATGCTGGCCTATCTGGTCTGGATCGGCATCATCGGCTACGCGCTGAACATCCTTCTGACCGTGGCCCAACAGCGCCTGTTCGGCCGCGCCGCGTTGAGCGGAGACGGCCAATGAACCGGGCTGTCATCATGTGGCGGGTGGCGAGCTTTGCGGTCGCGGCGGGCTTCATCGCGCTCTGGCAACTGATCGCCAATTTGAAACTGGTCTCGCCGGTGTTCCTGCCGGGACCGGACCGGGCCTGGGCCGCGCTGGTGCGCGGATTTTCCACAGGCGACCTCTGGAGCAAGCTCGCCGGCACGCTCGAACACATGGCCTATGGCTGGCTCGCCGCCTCCATCGCCGGCATCGCGATCGGCGCCATCATCGGATCGTCGCGCACGATGCGGACCTATGTCGCGCCCTCGCTGGAGTTTTTGCGGCCGCTGCCGGTCTCGGCGATCATTCCGGTTGCGATCGCCATGCTTGGATTGACGCAGGCGATGGCGCTGTTCGTGATCGCCTTCGGCGCGATCTGGCCGATCATGCTGGCGACCATCCACGGCTTCGCCGCGGTCGAGCCCCGGCTCTACGAGGTGGCGCGGTCGCTGCAGATGTCGCGGCTCGCGGTGATCTTCAAGATCGCGCTGCCCTCCGCCAGCCCCGACATTCTCGCCGGCATGCGCCTCAGCCTGACGGTGGCGCTGATTCTCTCGGTGGTCTGCGAAATCCTGGCCGGCCTCGACGGGCTCGGCCACTGGGTGCTGCTGTCGGCCCGCGCGTTCCGCTCGGCCGACCTGTTCGCCGGCGTCATCCTGCTTGGCGTCACCGGCTACGTGACGTCGGTGGCGATGTCGTTGGCCGAGCATCGGCTATTGGCGTGGCAGGCCGCGCAGCGCTGACCGGGCAGCTATGGCTGCGACGCATTCTCCGACACCGGTTCCGGCATCCGTTCAAGCCAGGCGGAAGTCTTTGTCCTGTCCACGTCTTTGCGAACGTGCCCCATCCACCGCCAGGCGGCTTTGAGACTGAAGGTGACGAGCACCTCGTGGTGCCGCATCCCCTTGCCGCCCTTGACCAGCCCGAGATCGCGGATGACGCAGTACGTCCCGCTGCTCATGCGGGCGAACTTCGCACCTTGAAAATGATTGCGCACACGCGACAACATGCGTGCAGCATGCACCACGCGTCGATTCCGTCAATCTTGACGGCCACCGAATCAACCTCGCCGAGATGAAAGTCAGCGCGAAGCCGTCAAAGCGTTGCGTTGTTGCCGCGCTCGCCGATGCGATGAATTTGCGCGGTCCGCACCGGCACGCGACCCAGCACGGCGCGCCGCTCGTTCATGCGCGCGCTCGGCGAGCTCGGCTGCGCAAAGCATTCCAGAATCTGGATACGGATTTCCTCCGCGACCGGACCCTCGACCTGGCGCATGCGATTCCAGAGCCGGATGATTTCCCGTTGCTTCTCGACATCCATTGGTCACCTCCGAAGGAATGACCAAAGAGAACATAACAAGAACAATATTGCAAGCCGCAAAGTTGCGACTTCACTAGAAGCAGATGCTGAGAATCTTCAGTCGGCAGGCCTCAGCCGCGCGCGATTTGGGCTTCGCAGCGTTTGCCTGCTTCGAATCCTTCGGCGAACTCTTTGGCGAACTCTTCGGCATCTTGGGACGCTCATAGTCGCCTGCGATCACCATGGCCCAATACATACGCCCGGTCTTCGCGCTTTTCACGCTGGCAACACCCACGCGCGTGGCGCCGGGCAGCAGGCAGGTTTTTTCGGTGCCCTGACGAATTGATCCACTGGTCGAGGGTTTTGGGAAAACCGTCATAGCCGTACGCAATGTTCTCTGCGGCCCGGCCGGCGCCCGCCGGACCGACACGCGTATTGAAATGGCCGAGGACATCGTGATCCAGTTGGTCCTTTGCGGCCATCGCCTGGGCTTGATCGTGTGCAATCCGCGTGAGCGCCGCATCCAGGGTGACGCGCTTCTCCCCGTGCTTTAGCCGAAAGTCAGAAATCATCTGCGCCGGATCGGCCGCGGCCGTCTGGCCCAGGACGGCGGTGGCAAAACAAAGCACGAGCCCCAGCAGCAGAGCCTGCCGCGCCAGAATGACTGTCTTCGTACCCGTCACAATTTTTCCCCCGCCCTGCCCAATTGGGATCGCTGGGACAATTTAATCCGAAAAAGACGCGGCAAGTCATTGATTTTATTGGTCGGGGCAGCTGGATTCGAACCAACGACCTGCAGTACCCAAAACTGCCGCGCTACCAGGCTGCGCTATACCCCGATCCGATGTTGGGAAATGCGTCGATACACGCTTAAACCCCCGGCCATCAAGGCGATCCGGAAGGCTCAGCGCTTGTTGAACAGCGGGTGCGCCACCCGGTCGCCGGGCTGAATTCCATACTTTTGCGCCGTGCCCGCAATCACTTCCAGCACGCCCTTGGCGAGACCGCCTGAGGAGATGATCTTGGTGGAGTGCGGCTCGGTATTCTCGGCGATGCGCAGGATGCGGCCGTCGGCGCGGATGAAGATCATGTCGAGCGAGATGTAGGTGTTCTTCATCCACATCGAGATCTGCTGCTCCGGCGAGAAATCGAACAGCATGCCTTTACCGTCAGGCAGCTCCTTCCGGTACATCAGCCCGGTCTGCTTCTCCTCCTCCGTCGTCGCCATCTCGACCGAGAACACCTGCACGCCCGATTTGGTGACGATCTCGAGCGGCTGAACGCTCGCGGCCCGCGCGGCCGGATTGGCGCAGAGGATGACGAGCACGGCGGATGCCGCGGCCAGCGACGTCATCAGGCGGCCGCCGATGCGAAGCCGCGCAACCATCAAAGCGAAATTCATCAATGCACTCATGCCGGATATCTGGGAATTGCCGGGGACCCTAACCCGATGATTGCGGCAAATGCCAGAGGCCGCCGCGCGGGTGCGCGGCGTCCGGCTCACGTTTCCGTCAGCGGGATTAGTGCGAGGACAGCGCCGACGGGCCGGTCTCGGGATGGATCTCGGCCGCCATCATGCCCTTGGACCCGGGCCCGAAGCGCACCAGCACGTACTGGCCCGGACGCAGCTCGGTCATGCCGAAGCGGCGCAGCGTTTCCATATGGACGAAAATGTCCGGCGTGCCCTCGCCGCAGGTCAGGAAGCCGAAACCGCGCAGCCGGTTGAACCATTTGACCTGGGCCCGCTCCAGCCCGCTGGTCGGCGTGACGCTGACATGGGTCCGCGGCGGAAGCATTTGCGCCGGATGGATCGCGGTGGACTCGTCCATCGAGACGATCCGGAACGCCTGATAGCCCTTGGCGCGCTGCACGCATTCGACCACCAGCCGCGCGCCTTCATAGGCGGTCTGATAGCCGTCGCGCCTAAGCACGGTGACGTGCAGCAGCACGTCGGGCGAGCCATTGTCGGGAATGATGAAGCCATAACCCTTCGAAGCGTCGAACCATTTGATGACGCCGGATATTTCGACAAGGTTGGCGGCGGCATCGCCGAGCCCCGAAAACGCATCCACCGCCGGATCGCGTTGCGCGCCGGCTGTGTATTCACTCGGTCCAAGTCTGTTTTGCTCTGTCCCGCCTGACGGCGGCCCCCCGAGCTTCTTGGACCCAAATTCGTCCGACCCCATGACCCCGGACCTCACACATTCTAAAAGCGGTCCGCCATCGCCCTGGCGGGACCGGAACACGCGCTCATCCATGACCACTCATGACAACGCCGCGCGAATCTCTCAAATCAAAAGATAACACTCCGGACTGCGGCGCATAGCTAAAAAAAACAAAATTGCGGGGGCTATGAACAGGCTTGCACAACTGCGAATCAGTTGGCGATCAATTGCCTACAAACGGTCCGAGCGTTTCCCCGATGTCAAAACGGATCACCAGATCGGCGACATCGTCCTGTTCGGTCGACTCATTGTTGATGATGACCAGCTTGGCGCCGCAATTCCTGGCCATCAGCGGAAAACCTGCGGCAGGCCAAACGACTAGCGACGATCCGATCGCCAGGAACAGGTCGCATTGCTGGGCCAGTTCGGTGGCGCGGCGCATCGCGTCTTCCGGCATCGCCTGTCCGAACGAGATCGTCGCGGTCTTCACCGGCTCGTCGCAGATGGTGCAGTCGGGGGCATTGCCGGTTTCTTCGAAACGCGCTTTTACCCAAGGAAGATCATAGGCATGTCCGCAGCCGATGCAGCGGGCATAGGTGGTGTTGCCATGCAGTTCGACGACGTCGTCGGCCTTGAAGCCCGACGCCTGATGCAGATTGTCGATGTTCTGGGTGATGATCGCCGGGGTCTTGCCGGCCTTGTAGAGCGAGGCCAGCGCGCGATGCCCGCGGCCGGGCCTGGCCGCCGCAAAGGTCTCTTCCATCGCAAAGCGCCGCCGCCAGGCCTCGGCCCGCGCCTCAGAGCTGGAAACGAATTCGTCGAACGCGATCGGGCGGTTACGGGTCCACAGGCCGCCGGGCGAGCGGAAATCCGGTATGCCGCATTCGGTGGAAATGCCGGCGCCGGTAAAGGGAACGATACACGACGCTTCGGCAATCATGTTGCCGAGCTGCTCGACGCCGCTGCGCAAATCCTTGGCGATCACCGCTGCTGGTTCCGAATGTTGGCCCGTGCGGACTATAGCACGGCCCTTCGGATTGCCAGATCGATGCGTCCTGCCCGGTCGCGCAGCGCTGGAATCGTAAAGGCGGCCTTATCAGGCCGCCTTATAGCGAAGTCGTCTTGTCATGCTGCCATGTCACGGCTGCCTTGATCACGCTGCCTTGGAGACCTGTTCTTTCGGCTCTTTGGCTTCCTTCGGCTCTTTGGCTTCTTCGGTCTTCTTCGCCTTCGGCGCAGGCGCGCTTTCTACCTTCTTCACCGGCTTGCCGTACTGGGCCAGCTTTTCCAGTTCCGCTTCGAGTTCGGCGCGGCGCGCGGCAACTTTTTCGAACAGCTTGTCGGTCGCGTTCTCGCGCAGACCAGCGAGTTCTTCGATACCAAGTGAATCCAGATCAATCTTTGCCATTGGAACCTCCCGTTGTGCCTTTCGCTAACGGGAACCCGCGTGAGCGACAAGAATGCGCCACACCTTATCCACCGCCTTCGCTTCGAAGGCAGCAGCCAATCGCAATGCTGCAACCCCGCTTCCCCATTCATGCCCCATTCGCGCGCGCCAATGATGGCGGGGCGCGAATCAAACAGAACACGGATGGGCGATGACGGAGAAGGAAGAAAGACTCGCGCGCGACCGCGCCGAAATCGCAGCGCGTGTCGCGAGCTTCAGGGAAACCCAGCAGAAGTTCGAACGCGAGCGCGAAGAGTATTACGAGACGACCCTGACCAACGCGCTGAACGGATCCGGCCGGCCCTCGTTCTGGCGTTGAGGCGGAACCGGCAGAAGCTCCCCGCGGCCTTCGCGTTATCGCCGACCGAGTATGGCGCGTGGAACCGCACGCGAATTGCACCACAAGCGAATTGCAGAGAATTCAGCGAACGGCTGGAACGAAGCCGGCGCCTCGACGTTTTTTTCTCAAGTGCAGCAACCTTGCGAGAGGTGAAAGCATGAAAGACCCCGTCTGCATCTTCGAATGTAGGCGGGGTTTTTCATTATTGGAGCGGCCGCACGCGATCCGCGAGCCATGCGATCGGGCGGGTCTGATCGTCGGATTACGCAGGAACTAACATCGCCCTTGTGGAGTTTAGTTATGGGGAAAGGTGCGTCATGCCCGCGTGGTTGGAAATTCTGATCAATGTGATCGGTTATGCAGGCTTCATCGCCATCGCGACCTATCACCGATCGCCAAGCAACAAATTGCCGGACCGTTGAGCGCTGGCGTCCCGCGCGCTAGTTCGCCTTGTGCGGTTCACCCGCGGTGCGGACCAGCCTGTCGGCCTTGACCAGTGCGTGGCCGCTTTCAGCTTGCGGCCGCAATGAAAAGCTGATGACGACGAAGGCAAGGCAGAACAGCAGGCCGACCACCATGACGCGCCGGTGGGTCGGTTTGTCCGCGTTGTGAAACGAAGGGACCATGGCCTGTTTTCCTGAAAGCCATCCCTATCGCAACGTCGGATACACACAACGCGATTTGGGTTTTAACCTAACTGAATAGGGTTATCTGCGTTTCCGTGAGGAAACCGATCCGGCATCGATCGCGCGGAGCCAGACTCCTTTTGTTCTCCTGGAACGAACAGGGGGCGCGTTTTCCGGCACCGTTGCCGTGTTAAGATACCGTTACCTCGCCACTTCGTCCTCTCACCTATCCGGCCGATCCCGCAGCGGATTTCATCCCGCGCATGTCCGATCGCGTGCCGGACGTCGAACCTTTTTGGCGCAGCTCGTACTTATCCAAAAAGGTGCTGCGATGACCCAAGCCGACCACTATCGAGACCAGTCCAACAGAGCCCGGCAGCTCGCCGAAGCCGTCAAGGATCCGGAAGCCTCGAAGAAGCTGATCGAGATGGCCGAGGAATTCCGCCTCTACGCCGAACGGCTGGAAGAGACGCATTAGGACCCTTCGGTTCCGATTGAAGCAGCGCCGGGCTACAGAGTCTCGTTTGACGCGTGCGCTTGATGCGCGCGCCGTGTCCCCCGGATCAAGCTTTCACTCGAAAACGCTATAAATTATTTCGAAGCCGGTCATGGAAACTTAAGTCTCCATTTACCGAGCCTCCCTGAAATGCTGCGCCGTTAACCCAACCTCTTTACAAAGCGTAAATACGCACCTGACAGGCTTTGGCCCAGGAGGGTCAATCCCATGGTCATTTATCCAATACCGGTTGAAGTGACGCAGGCCAGAATACAACTCGTCGTCGATCAGAACGCCAAGGCGCCACCGACGACGATCAACCAGGATCTTCAGGCCGTCTATCACGCCAAGGCAGCCGCCGTGGAAGCGGCCCTTGCGAATGAGCCGCCCGACGAACCGGCGCTGCTGGACGTCAAGGTCTGACCTGACGAATACCAATCTTGCGCCGAGGGCCAGACTGCGTCCGGCCCTCCTCGCTCACGCGCGCCAAGCGAATGAAAGCTGTTGTGCGTGCACGACGCCGAGCGTCAGCAGCCCGCCTATGCCGGCGAGCACCGCCAACCCTGCGAACCAGACCCATTGCGGCCTTTCCTTGTAAGCCAGGAAGGCCGAGCAAATCGTACACACGATCGTCGGCATATTCGCGACCAATAAAACCCACGCCAGCATTTCAACCTCCCGAAGTGAAACGGATGCGCGAAAGCTAGCGTGCCGTCCGAACAACACTGTGCGTCCGGTCACATCCATCCCGCCCGCGCTGGCGCTATCGTCGAGGCATGATGGCGCTTCGGGAAATCATGATCTGGACCATTCAAGCCGTGCTGTTCGGCATCGGGATCGGCATTGCCATGCTCACGGCGCATCTGGCCGGCCCGCTGCTGGCCACAGCCTTTGCGATCCACGAACTGATCCCGACCGCGATCGTCTTTTTTGCCGTGGCGGCGGGCCTCGGCTGGGTCGGAAACAGGTTCTGGCCCGAAGAGTGGATGTACAATCCCCTGCTCTAGCATCCGTCGCGGTGGCTTTCCGCGCGGGGCAGCGGTTGCTTATCGCGGTATCGCCTCCGCGCGATAGATCTTCGTCCCTGATGTCTCGACGATCCGGCCCTTGAGCGATCTTACAAACGCCTTCGAGCCTTCGACGGCAAAATGCGTGCGCAACGCCGCCTCGTCAGCCCATTGCTCGAAGAAGAACAGCCGCATCGGGTTCTGGCAGTCGACATGCACGTCATGCGAGATGCAGCCCGGCTCCTTGCGGGAGCGCTCGACATGCTCCAGGCAGGAGCGGAGCACGTCGTCGAAAGTGTCCTCGCGCGCCAGGATGCTGCCAGTCACGATAATCATGTCGACGCCCCTGCTACCGCGCGTCAGCCGACCGCCCGCCGTCGCGGGCGCCCGTCATTGCGCAGTGAAGCGGGCAGCTTTTGTTAGTGCAACAGGCGCGGCACGACAACCGATACCGCCAGCAATACGCCGAGGCTGCTCACCACGGACAATTTCATCCGCGCCGTCCTGGCGTCGGTAATCGGCAAGCACGAAAAAGAAGATCATCGCGAGAATGAGCACGCCGTAAATCAGGTACATGGTTGATCCTCCGTTGCCACCACGATGGACGGAGGAGCCAATCGCGTATGTGTGGGGGATCACGCCGGTGACGCGGCGTGCTGGATCGCCAAAAGACGTCCGTCTGAAAACAAGGCCGCGGCCGAACGCGATTAAATCACGCCGTCAGCCCGGGACCGCAGCTCCAGCAAATCTTTGCAATTTTACGCTTTTGGTTGTTTAGACAGCAACTTGCGCGTGCCACAACGCTTTCGTCAAAGTTCGAGAGAGCATGAAATGTTTGGGAAGTTTCTGCGCGACGAGTCCGGCGCCACCGCCATCGAATACAGCCTCATCGCCGGGTTTATCGCCCTGGCCATTATCGCCGCCGTCGGAATGACCGGCCAAAGGCTGGTCGCGCTGTTCGAGAGTCTGATACCTGCATTGACCCTGCCCTGACGCGCCAGGTGACGCTCAAAACGACCTTCCGCGAGGCCGACCAAAATCCAGAGCGCAAGCCCTGCAAGCATTGATTCAAGTTCACCAGGTCCTTCCTGCCAAATAGCTGGGGTATCCAAAGTCCGGTACCGGCCACAACACGTTCGAGAGGCGCTTCAATCATCAAGTTTCCAGTTCACAACACGCGCTTTGTTTGGATTTCACGCAAACAGGGCTGAGTGATACGCGCCCCCTGCCCCTCGCTGCAATTTGCTGCTATTTGTCGCCCTCGAGCGCCAACCAAAACAGAATCTCCAACTGTTCTCAAGGAGGACAACAAACATGCGCTATCTCCACACCATGCTGCGCGTCCGCAATCTCGATACCGCGATGAAGTTTTACCAGGACGCGCTGGGGCTGAAGGAAGTACGCCGGATCGACAACGACAAGGGCCGGTTCACGCTGGTGTTCCTGTGCGCGCCCGAGGACGAAGGCCTGTTCAAGGCGGCGCCGCAGAACCGCGGCGCGCCGCTGGTCGAGCTCACCTACAATTGGGACGAGGAGAAATACGGCGAGGACCGCCATTTCGGCCATCTCGCCTATGAGGTCGACGACATCTACGCGACCTGCGACCGCCTGATGAAGGCCGGCATCACCATCAACCGGCCGCCGCGCGACGGCAACATGGCCTTCGTGCGCTCGCCGGATCTGCATTCGATCGAGCTGTTGCAGAAGGGCGAACCGAAGCCGCCGGCGGAGCCGTGGTCCTCGATGCCGAACACCGGCCACTGGTAGGCCTCGCGCGTTTTCTGACCAGACGCGTGAAAGCGAATGGCGGCTGACGCGCAGCCGCCATTCTGACGACGTCAACGCCGAGGTGCGCGAGGCGGTCGACCGCGAAGGCTATTCGCTGTTTCGGATCGGATTGTCGCTCGCGGAAATTCCGACGATCATAAAACGTTCCTTCGCGCCAGCTTCTTTTCCGCGCAGGAACCGGCCACGACATCGCGCGTTTTCTCCTCGATACAGTTTGAGGAGGAAATGATGGGACGAGGAATTCTGCTGTGGTTGCTGGGCGTGCCTATTCCGGTGATCATTCTGCTGTGGCTGTTCTTCGGCCGCTGACCGGCTGCAGCCAGCCAACGCGTTGCACGAGAATCGAGGCTCTGTCGTACTGCGGCGGAGCCTGATTTTTGTTGGGTTCGAGCCCGCGCAAGACGCGCGCTTTTTCGCTGATCTTCGGCTATTAACGGCCAATCGAAGATCAGCGGGAGCGACAACGCGTGGCCGACAACAAGAAACAACAACTCACCATCTGGGGCCGGGCCAATTCGGTCAATGTTCAAAAAGTGCTGTGGTGCCTGGCCGAACTCGACCTCGCCTATGAGCGCATCGACGCCGGCATGCAGTTCGGCAAGAACAACGAGGCGCCGTATCTGGCGATGAACCCGAACGGCCGCGTGCCGACGCTGGTCGATGGCGACTACGTGCTGTGGGAATCCAATTCGGTGATGCGCTATCTCTGCATGGCCTATGGCGAGAATTCGCCGATCTACCCCTCGCAGCCGAAGGCGCGCGCCGGCGTCGACCGCTGGCTCGACTGGACGCTGTCGACGCTGCAGCCGGTCGACCGGCCGGTGTTCTGGGCGCTGGTGCGGACGCCGGTCGAAAAGCGCGACATGGTCGCGATCCAGAAGGATGTCGACGCCGAGGCCGTGGTGTGGCGGATCGTCGAGGCGCAACTGGCGACGCGGCGCTTCATCGAAGGCGACCAGTTCACGATCGCCGACATCGCGCTCGGCGCCTATGCGCGGCGCTGGCTCGGCGTCGAGGGCGTCACCAAGCCAAAACTGCCGAACCTCGATCGCTGGTTTGCGCAGTTCGCGGCCCGCCCCGGCTTTGCGCAGTTCATCGCGCCGCCGATGACGTGAGCTAGCGCGAGCCGCCGGACACGCCGGCGCCGACGCTCACCGCGCCGCCGATTTTCACGCAGGTGTTGGTGCCTTCGACCTTGACGAAGCCCGCGCCGTACGCCGCGCAGGCGTTGGCGGAATTTGAGCGCTTCAGCGGAAGCAGCTTGCCCGATGCTGCGGCCTTGTCGGGCTTCTGGGGACGGGGCTGCTCGGCAGCGGCGGCAACCGAAGCCAGCAGCACAGCCATCATGACCAGGAGGGATTTTCGCATCCCGCCTTTTATCGCTGCTTGCGGATCAGTGCCAGACCATAGCGTTTTCGAGCGAAGTGGGTACCGGTTCGCGTGAAGAAAACGCGTCAAAACAAGAATCTAACGGACGAACTTGACGCCGACCGATTTGCCACGGCGCCAGACCACCTCGCAGCGGCGTCCGGTCCTGGCGTCGCGCGAAAACGCCAGCCGCAATTTCGCCGGCAGCGAGTTGGGATCGTCGATCGTGACCTTCGCCCCCGTCGTGGACAGATCCTGCACCACGCATTGGCGCGCGGCAAAACCGCCCTCGAGCGTGATCCACCCGGGCTGACTCAACGATTTGCGCGTCTCGCGCTTTTTGCTCGATAGTTTCGATAGCAAAGCCATGTCGGAAGTTCCCCCAATGAAAGCCTTACGCCATGCGGCTTTAAAATCCGTTGCATCCCGCCGTCCCCGGGCGTCGATGGAGACCCGCAAACGGCCGCAAAAAACGGGTTTTCGAGCGGCTTGCCCACCCGGCCAAACGCCACTATACGTTCGCCCGTCGCCGCCTCCATGGAACATGGCCGCCGGCGGCCAACACGGCCTATCAAGCGCCTAACGCATTGATTTTCCGGTTGTTTTGCTCCCTTCGTCTATCGGTTAGGACGCCACCCTTTCACGGTGGAGAGAGCGGTTCGATTCCGCTAGGGAGCGCCAACAGTTTCAATGACTTGCCTCCCCTACCGGCTGCGCCGTCCAACAAATGGACCAAAAATGTGCCCGCACACGAGGCCAGCACACGCCATCACGTTGCAGACACGTTCCAGGCCCAAGGCGACCATTTTCAAGGCTTAAGGGAACCACTTTCCCGGCCCAAGTTCCATCCGCTGCGTCGTCCGGCAAACGGACATTGGTGCGTAAGAATGAGGGGACAGGGAAATGGATATGGCCGCCATTGCGATCACAACCTGCGTGGGGCTTTACCTCGCACTCCGCCTGACGTTGCGGGTCTACTTTCCGCCGGATACCTGACGGACCTCACGTCGCTCGGGATTGTCATATGTGCGGGGAATGAACGTTGCCCAGGCGCGTTGACCCGCCAGCGGCTTCTCAAAAACACCCTCTCGACCAAGCAGGGATATTCTGACGTTTCCACTGTTGCCGGCGACGCGATCACGCCGGCTGGCGGCATCAGGCGAACTTTGCTCTCCTTGGGCCGCGCCTCTGCGTGACCGCCCGCGGGCACACCATCTGCTGGCAATGAGATGAGGGGGACAGCCAAGAATGCGCCCAACGACGCCGATGTACATCGCGACCAGGAACGTGAATTCGAGCGGCGCGTCGGCAAGGGAGAGCGGGGTCGAGCCCGAGGTCGCATAGGGTGCTCCTCTCAAAATCATGGCGCCGCAATTTTCGGCGCATCATCGCGTCGTCATTGTCGTCGCGGCTTCCACCCATAACGACCCTATGACGACAACCACCGGCCTCGTCGGCAGCACGACGATTACGATAACCACAGTCGGTAGCGGAATGTGGAGACCTTCACTTCGGCAAGTAACGCCACCATCAAGCCGGTGAACGAACTCATCGATATTTTCTTTATCGTTGATCCGATCGTAACAAACCCGACCCAGTTCCATTCCGCGGCCAGTTGTTGGCGGCCGGCGACATCACGGTAAAGTCACCGACAATTTCGGTGACATCTTCACGTTCAGTGCGCCGAAGAGTCAGGACTTCGCGCCGTTTGGCGTTATCGCTGTTGCCAATTCGGGCGAATACCTGACCAAAGTCGAATTGATCAGCGAGGGGTTCAAGTCGCTCACCTGTCGGCGCAGGAATCAAGGCCGCGTCCGCCTGGCCTAGGTCCAGCATGACGTCGCGTTGTTTGCTGTGGAGAGGCCGCCGCAAGGGCGCCGCGATGAAGAACCGTCTGACCGAAGATCGCGCCATGGTCGGCATGCGGCGAGGCGAACTCTCCTGGCGCCGCCAACGCGGCTTTCATCACACCTGAAGCAAGGCCTTTCGGTTCGCGCGCAGCCGCGGCCGACGACCGGCCGAAACGGCGGCCGTGGCGCTCCCACGGCGCTGGGCCATTTCATGTCGCACGCACTTCCGCTCGCATGACGCGAACTATTTCCTTTGATGCGACTGAGTGATTGAATATCCTTCCGCAAGGGCCTGAACGCCCCCTCACACGTTTGCGGGAAAAATGCGCGACTACACGTTAAAGGAGAAGGCGAAGATAACCGCTGGCGCGGTGGCGGCGCTCGTCATCGTGGCATGGCTTGCAATCATCGCATTGGCGCTGCTGTCGGGGGGATAGATCAACGCGGCTGGCGACGTTCCCGGAACTTTGTTCTATTCCGGACACATCAGGAACTTTGTTCTCCCCCGGAGAACTACGGACCGGTATGTGAATCCATGACTGACAATCTCTCACGCGTCGATGGCGCCCGCGTCCTCGCCGATCTCCACGCGCTGCGTGCCATCGGCACCTACAAGACCGGCGTTCACAAGCCGACATTCTCGGAGCCGCATCTGCGCTCGCTGCAGTGGCTGGTGCAGCGCCTTCCCGAGGCCGGCCTCACGGGCGAGATCGACGGCATCGGCAACGTCCTCGGCACCAGCGCGAAGCCCGGGCCGAAATTATTGGCGGGGTCGCATCTCGAAAGCCAGAACCACGCGGGCTGGCTCGATGGACCGCTCGGCGTGGTCTATGCGCTCGAAGCCGCCCGCGTCATCAATCGCGATCCGAACACAAACGGCGCGGTCGAAGTTGCGTCCTGGTGCGACGAGGAAGGGCATTTCGGACACTTCCTCGGCAGCCGCTCCTATGTCGGCGGCGTCACCGAAGCCGATATCGACGCGGCCCGCGACCGCAACAGCGGCAAGACGCATGCGTGACGCGCTGCGCGACGCCGGCCTCGCCGGCCGCGCCCGCGCGCGGTGCGAACGCGGGCGGCATATCGGATATCTCGAAGCCCATATCGAACAGGGCGAGACGCTCGAAAGCAGCGGCCTCAAGATTGGGGTCGTCACGTCCATCGTCGGGATCTGGCAATACCGCATCACGTTTACGGGCGAACAAAACCACGCCGGCACCACGCGGATGGCGATCCGCAGGGACGCCGGCCTCGCGCTCGCCAGATTTTGCGTCGCTATCGACGACCGCTTCCCCGCAGCCTGCGGTCCGCGCACGGTGTGGACCACCGGCCGCATCACCCTCGATCCCGGCGCGCCGAGCATCATCCCGGGAGCTGCGGAAATGCTGTTCCAGATTCGCGACGACGATCCGGCCGTGATTGCGCGGCTGGAGGATCTCCTGCGCAGCATGGCCGCGGAAGTCGACAAGCAGGGCCGCTGCAGCGTCGCGGTGGAGCGCATTCGCACCGGTACGCCCGCGCTGATGGATGTCTCCTTCCAGCAGGCCATCGAACAAGCCAGCGCAGCCTGTGCCGGCGGCAGGTCGCTCCGCATGCCGAGCGGCGCCGGTCACGACGCCCAGATTCTCGCGACCGTGATGCCGGCGGGCATGCTGTTCGTGCCCTCGATCGGCGGCATCTCGCACCACTGGACCGAGAACACCGCTGACGCCGACATCGTCACGGGGGCCGAGGTCTTTGTCGACGCGTGCCGGCGGCTGTTGGCGCGATAAGTCAGCGCGAGAGGCGACATGGCTGCTGGCACCAAGCCGACCTATTCGATCAGGGATATTCCACCGAGCGTATGGGTCCTCGGCTTCGTCTCGATGCTGATGGACGTCTCGTCGGAGATGATCCACGCCTTGCTGCCGATCTACCTGGTTACGGTGCTCGGCGCATCGATGGTGACGGTCGGAATCATCGAAGGCATCGCCGAGGCGACCGCCTCCATTACAAAGATATTCTCCGGCGCGCTCTCGGACCGGCTCGGCAAGCGCAAATGGCTCGCGGCCGCCGGCTACGGTCTCGCGGCTTTCACCAAGCCGGTGTTTCCGCTGGCGCCGACCATCGCCTGGCTGGTGGCGGCGCGTTTCGTCGACCGGATCGGCAAGGGCATTCGCGGCGCCCCCCGCGACGCGCTGGTGGCAGACCTCTCGCCGCCTGATCTGCGCGGCGCGAGTTTTGGCTTGCGCCAATCGCTCGACACGGTCGGCGCCTTCGTCGGCCCCCTGCTCGCCATCGCCCTGATGTGGTGGACATCAGACAACTTCAAGGCGGTGTTCTGGTTTGCCGTGATTCCCGCCTTCCTGGCGCTGGCGCTGATCGTCTTCGCCGTGCGCGAGCCGGACCGGCCGGAAGCGCTGCGCACCGTGCGCAATCCGATCAGCCTGGCCGAGATCAAAAACCTCGGGCCGGCCTATTGGTGGGTGGTGGCGGTGGCGAGCGTGTTCACGCTGGCGCGCTTCAGCGAGGCATTCCTGGTTCTGCGCGCCCAGAATGTCGGGCTGCCGATCATGCTCGTGCCCGCCGTGCTGGTGGCCATGAATGTCGTCTATGCCGTCGCGGCCTATCCCGCCGGCGTCATCTCGGATCGCCTCGGCCGCACGGCCGTGCTGGCGGGCGGCATTCTGTTGCTGGTTGCCGCCGATATCGCGCTGGCCCTGCTGCCGTCGATCGGCGGCGTTGCGCTGGGCGTCGTGCTCTGGGGCCTGCATATGGGGCTGACGCAGGGGTTGCTGGCCGCCCTCGTGGCGGACACCGCGCCGGCCGAGTTGCGCGGCACGGCCTATGGATTCTTCAACCTGCTCGGCGGTCTGGCGATGCTCGCAGCCAGCATCATTGCCGGCAGCCTCTGGGACATCGCCGGGCCGCAGGGAACATTCCTGGCCGGCGCCGGCTTCGCACTGGTCGCGCTGGCGGGGTTGCTGATGGTGCAGGGCAAGATCGGCGGCAAGGCCGCCGCATAGCCCGGAAGGCCCGGATTTCAAATTGCTGTTGGCGACAACGAGTCGCGTTCGGCTTTTCTTGCAAACAACTGAATTTGCGGCCATTTGAACATCTGACGAGGTAAAGTTCCCCACATGTTGCTGCTGCAGGCCCTCCCCACATCGATCGGCGTTGCCGCCATTGCGCCGGCGTTGCTGGTGCTCTGGCTCGTCATTGCCGCCGACGAGCGCCCCGGCCCGCCCACGCGGGTATGGCTCGCTTTCATACTCGGGGCCGCCAGCATTTCTCTGTTGGGAATTGCGCGCGCCCCGTTTGCCGCGATCCTCGCGGTGCCGGGAAACCCCTGGATGACGCAGGGCCTGCGTTCGGTGTTCGGCGTCGCCGCGCCCGAAGAGATCGTAAAGGTCCTCGTGATCATCGCGGTGTCGGTGCGGCGGCGCACGTTTGCCGACCCGATGGATACCGTGGTCTACGGCGCGGCCGCCGGCCTCGGCTTCGCGGCTTACGAAAACCTCGCTTATCTCGTGCAGCACTCCGACATGTGGCGATCGCTGGCCGCGTTGCGCAGCGTGCTGACGGTGCCGTTTCACGGCGCGCTCGGCATTATCGCAGGCGCCTATATCGCGATCGCGCGCGCCGGAACGGCGCTGGGCGCACACCGCCATCATCGCGACTGGGCGCGGATTTCAAGCTGGTGTCTGGCGCTGTTCGCGCCGGTCGCGTTGCATGCCGCATTCGATTTTCCGCTGCTGACATTGCAGAAACATCCCGATCTCGGCCCCACCACGCGAATGCTGCTCGGGGCGGCCAGCCTGCTGATCGGCTTCAGCTCGATCGGATTTGCCATCCGGCTGGTGCGGCGCGTCGGCCGCCACCATGCGCCGCGCACCGAGATCGCGCGTGAGCGGCTGAGCCAGTTGCGGCGGATGTGGGCCCTGCTGCTCGTGGGCAGCGGGGCCGGCTTCGCCGGGGCTGCTTTCGTGCTGACCTCGCTCCATCACTGGTTCGTCAATCCCGAGCGCAACGCGTCGCTGCTTCTGATTCCGCTCGGCCTGACCTCCATTCTGATCGGCTTGGGGCTGTTGCTGGCGACGTCGGCGGTCTACGTGTTCGGCCGCAACCGCATCAGGACGTCCTCGGAAGGCTTTTCGTCCGCGCCCGAGCCCGGCTGAACGTCATCCTTCCGTCGTTGATCTCGCTCAAAAAGGCCTGCGAACAAATTTTACCCGCAGGCGGCGCACGGGCTATATTGGACACGCCATCGGCGCGGCAGGCATCGGGAGTTTCCAATGACCCTTCCCCAGGATATCCCCCCGGACATCGGCAAACTGCAGTCCGAAATGAACGCCGCGGTAAAGGCGCACTGGAAGGCGTTCCTGTTCGAGGGCATCGTGCTCGCCCTTCTCGGTCTCGCGGCGATGATCGTGCCGCCGCTGGCAAGCCTCGCCGTCGCGATTTTCCTCGGCTGGATGTTCCTGATCAGCGGCATTGCCGGGCTGTTCGCCACGTACTGGGCGCGGCAGATGCCGGGCTTCTGGTGGTCGCTGTTTTCGGCGGCGCTGGCGGTTCTCGCCGGCGGTATCCTGCTCGCAAAACCCGTGGAGGGCGTCCTCACGCTCACCATCGTGGTCGGCGCGTATTTTCTCGCCGAAGGCGTCATCACCATCATGTACGCGCTGGAGCACCGCCGCGAATTGTCGGAACGCTGGTCCTGGCTGCTGATCTCGGGCGTGATGGACCTGCTGATCGCGTTCATCATCGTTTCCGGGCTGCCGGGTTCGGCGGAATGGGCGATCGGCCTCCTGGTCGGGATCAATCTCGTGCTCGGCGGCGCATCGCTGGTCGGCATGGCGCTCGCCGCGCGCCAATCCTGACGCCGATTATGGGATGACAAGGCCGGACGGGTGCGCTATAGAGCCCGCCATGATCATGATCGCCGCCAACAGCTATTGGTATTTTAGCTACGACAGCTCGCTGGCGGTGGGAGGATCGTGCTCAATCTGACGAATTGAAGCCAAGAAGTCCGAACAGCCGCCAAACCTGGCGGCTTTTTTATTGGCCGGCAGGTTCCCAACGAACAGGAGCCATAGCCGTGTTGAGCACCACCGACGATCTTCGAATTAGCGAACTGAAAGAGCTGAGTACGCCGCAGGAGGTGATGGGCGAGATCCCGCGCACCTTGACCGCGACGCGGGTGGTGATGGCGGCGCGCAACGCCATCCACGCCATCCTGAACGGGACCGACGACCGCCTGCTGGTCGTCGTCGGCCCCTGCTCGGTCCACGATCCCGTCGCCGCCGTCGAATACGCCGAGCGCCTCGCCGCCTTGCGCGAACAGCTTGCCGACCGCCTCGAGATCGTGATGCGCGTCTATTTCGAGAAGCCGCGCACCACGGTCGGATGGAAAGGGCTGATCAACGATCCCAACCTCGACGGCAGCTTCGATATCAACAGGGGCCTGCGGCTGGCGCGCAACGTGCTGTCGGCGGTGAACAATCTCGGCCTGCCGGCCGGGACCGAATTCCTCGACATGACGACGCCGCAATACATTGCCGACCTGATGGCATGGGCGGCGATCGGCGCGCGCACCACCGAAAGCCAGATCCATCGCGAACTGGCGTCGGGGCTTTCCTGCCCGGTCGGCTTCAAGAACGGCACCGACGGCAATGTCCGCATCGCAGCGGATGCCGTGAAGTCGGCCTCGCATCCGCACCATTTCATGGCGGTGACCAAGGGCGGACGCTCGGCGATTGCGGCAACCACCGGCAACGAGGACTGCCACATCATCCTGCGCGGCGGCCACGCGCCGAACTACGACCGGGACAGCGTCGATGCCGCCTGCGTCGAACTTGCCCGCGCCGGCGTGGCGCCGCGGCTCATGATCGACACCAGCCACGCCAACAGCAACAAGAAGCCGGAGAACCAGCCGCTGGTCGTGGCCGACATCGCCCAGCAGATCTCGAACGGCGAGCAGCGCATCACCGGCGTCATGATCGAGAGCAATCTGGTCGCCGGCCGCCAGGACGTGGTGCCGGGCAAGCCTTTGACCTACGGCCAGAGCATCACCGACGGCTGCATCGACTGGGAGACGACGGTATCCGCGCTGAACGTGCTGGCCGATGCGGTGGCGACGCGAAGGAATGCGCAGTCGCAATTTCGGGAGCGGACGGCCTAGCCAAGCGGCAAGAATGATCGTGGAGCAGGGCACGCATCTGCGCGCCCTGCTCCCGTTTTCATGGAGGCGCCGGCACGGCACGATCTGGAGTGTGCTCGCAAATCCGGATTACTTCCTGCGTCCGGCCAAATGTCCGCTCCCCCCGAAGCAGACGTCCCTCGGCGAGCATGTCCGCCAAGTGCCCGACAACTGACATCCCTACTTATTTGCCTTCCGCATCACACTTTCCACGTAGACAGATTTAGCGTCGGTATAAGCCTCGCGATCTGTCCGATGTTCGGCGGCGAGTCGTTTTTTGAGCCGCTCGTAAGTTTCAGCTTCCTCGGAATGGGCACGCAAATAGTCTCTGAACGCCAACCGCCGCCACATCTCTCCATCTGGTTCCGTGACATGCACATGATGGGAGCGCTTTGAGCCGAAGGGCGGCATCCCCTTGACGAAGAACATTCGATCCTTCCTCGGATTGTCGGCCCAATAGACGTAATCAAGATTTCGGAGCGCTTCGACGAAGGTGGCCTGCGCGGCAGCCAATGACCGGACCGCGATCAGGATATCTATGATGGGCTTGGCAGACAGGCCGGAAATCGCAGTGCTTCCGAAATGCTCGAGGCCCACAATCAGCGACGGATCAAGGACCGCCCGTAACCGCTTGGCGTCTTCGTCGAACAAGAGCGGCCATCGGGGATCGTAATCGACGATCTCGACTTCATCCATGTCGTTGGCTCCATGACCCAGTGACCTCGCCATCAGACAAGCGGTGTTCATGGCCGGGGAATGTGCGCGAAATGTTGAACGAAATCCACCGGTGGCGGCCGACATCGGCTTTCGCTGCAACTTTGGTGTCAATTCCATGAGTACGCGGCATAAATCCGGGTTACTTCTCCCCCAAATGGATGACTACCCTCGCACGCACACGTCGTACACTTGGCAAAAATCGACCAGCCTGTGGCGTACCTCACATGAAGAAATCGCACGCCGAAATATAGGTTGCGGCCAAGGTCAGGCCCGTCACCAAGCCGTAGCGGCCTCGGGCCCGGACACCTCAAACAACGTTTGGAATCGCGCAATGACGCCAAGAATCATGAACAGGTTTGCCCCGGTCATTCGATTGCTGCTGACCGCAGCTCTGCTTGCCCCAAATTTGGCACACGCCGCCGACCAGGATCGCGTTCAGTTTTGCTGGGCGATGGGAAAGCACGACCATACCATCTACTTCGCCGAAGTTGAGAATCGCGAGGATCGTCAGGCAAGCTTTGATACGCTGCTCGAGATTTCAGGCATCGATCACCTCGCCGTGAAATGCAGCACGTCAGATTTGGCAACGCATCGTTTGGCGCGCGCGGAATTATTTAAAAATTGGCGAGAGTCCGAGTTCGAAATCGTGAACACCACATTCCTGTCGGATCTCGATTACTAGCTGCGGTGACGACGTCGAAAGCGACCGGAGCAAGGCCGCTTCTCTTATCTTCCGACCGTCACGCCCGCGGTTGAGCGCAAGGCGTCCCTGACGCTCGTGGCCTTCATGTCGTCGAGCACTTCCCGCGTCAGGACGGTGGTTTGCCCGGGAATGTTGAGGATCGGTTCAGTCGCCCGCGGCGATGAAAGGCGATTGGCCTTGTAGGGCGCCGCAGGGTCGACATAGGGATCGCGGCGGGCTGCCGGCGTCCGTACGGCGCCTTGCTTCGCACGCCGGGTTGCCTTGAGCATATCCATGGACTGAGCAGAGCCAGCCGATCCCTGAACGGACTCCGGCGCATGACGCGGCTGTCCGGCGGCGGCGGCAAATGCGCCGTCGCAGAAGCAGACAGCGGCAACCGCGATCATCCGCAACATTTTGGCGGGCATTGCGATCTCCCATGTCAGATTTGAGGAAGCGCCTCAGCAGCCGCGGCAGATGCTCTTGATCTTGCGGTCGAGTGCTGCGTTTTCCTTGCTCAGCGGATCGTTCGGATCGCTCAGGTTCTTCTCGTTGGGCACGTCGCTGGCGCGCGGCTGGCGATGACCGACAGGCGCCTGGACCGTCCCTCCGCCGCCGCCGCTTCCGCCTCCGCCCGAATTCTTCGAAGCGGACGACGACCCTTGCGCGAACGCGTCTGCCCCGCCGATCAGAACCATCAGCGCCATCGAGAGGATTGTTTTTCGCATGTTGGTTCTCCCGTCTTTCTGTTTCTTCCTATCGCACCGGCGCGTCGATCGTTGCGCAGTTGCGGCGTCCCTGGGCGGCGCAGTCCTGCGCCTTTCGTACATCGGCCATGGTGGCAAGCAACCAGATTCCGGCGGCCACCAGCACCACGAAGAAGCCGAGCATCACGGCGTTTTCGACGCCGCGATTGCCCTCATCTTCCGGCGGCTCCCGTTTCCCCTCGCCGTCCTCCGCCATCGCAGGTCACGGCTTTGGCGGATAGAGGTGAACGTCGCCGCAATAGTCGACGATACGATACCGCGTTTCCGAGGATAGATCACATTCCCTGGAACTTGCATGCGACAAATAATTCGGCCCAATCGGCGCCTTTCCGTGGCCGCCGGGAATATCGAGCACATAATCCGGCTGGCACAGGCCCGAGACGCGGCCCCGCAGACGGCGCATCAGTTCCTGGCCCTCTGCGATCGTGGTGCGCAGATGCGCCGTTCCCGGCGCAAGATCGCCATGATGCAGGTAATACGGCTTGATCCGGTTTTCGACGAAGGCCCGCATCAGCGCTTCCAGAACTTTAGCATCGTCATTGACGCCGCGCAGCAGCACCGTCTGGCTGACCAGGGGAATGCCGGCATCCGCCAGCCGGGCGCAGGCGGTGCGCGCCTCGCCCGACAGTTCGCGCGGATGGTTGGCATGAACGGCGATCCAGGTCGTCGCGCCGTCAACGCGCAACGCCCCGACCATGTCGCCGTCGATGCGATCAGGCGCCGCCACGGGCACGCGGGTATGGATGCGGACGATCCTGACGTGATCGATGGCTGCGAGGTCCGCCATGATCTCGGCCAGCCGCCGTGGCGACAGCATCAGCGGATCGCCGCCGGTCAGGATGACTTCCCAGATTTCCGTGTGCGCACGAATATAGTCCAGCGCCTCGCGATAGGCGGCCTCCGACAGCGCCGTTGCCTTGCCCGGCCCGACCATCTCGCGGCGAAAGCAGAACCGGCAATACACCGCGCAGACATGCACCAGCTTGAACAGCACGCGGTCGGGATAGCGGTGGACGATGCCGGGAACGGGCGAATGCGCGTCGTCGCCGATCGGATCGGCGTTTTCGCCTGCTGCGCTCACCAGTTCCAGCGCGCTCGGAATGAATTGCCGCGCGATCGGATCGTCGGGGTTTTCAGTGTCGATCAGGCCGGCGATATCAGGCGTCACGGCGATGGCATAGCGCGCGGCGACCCGTTCGAGGTCGGCGAGGTCGGCAGCCTTCGCCAACCCGCGCTCGACGAGCTCGGCGGGCTGCCGCAGCGTTGCCGCCAGTTTCGGATCGATCCTGTTCATGGCTCTCCTGCCGGTGGTGTCCACACCACCTGATCGACCCGCAGCGCGCCGGCTGCCAGCATCACCAGCCGGTCGAAACCGAGCGCGACACCGCTCGACGGCGGCATCGCGGCAACCGCTGCGAGAAAATCCTCATCGAGCGGATAGCGCTCGCCGTAGCGCCGCTCCTTCTCGTCCATGTCAGCGGCGAAACGGCGGCGCTGCTCGGCCGCGTCGGTCAGTTCGCCGAACCCGTTGGCAAGCTCGACGCCGCAGGCATAGACCTCGAACCGTTCGGCGACGCGCGGATCGGCCGCCTTCGTCCGCGCCAGGGCTGCTTCCGGCGACGGATATTCGAACAAGACGGTCAAACGCCCCTGCCCCAGAGTTCAGGTTCGACATGCTCGACCAGCACCTTGCTGAAAATGTCCGACCAGGTGTCGTCATCGGTGATCCGCACCCGCGCGCTCGCCGCCGCCGCAAGCGCCGCGCGATCGCCCTCGCCATTGGCGATCGTGGCCAACAGATCGATTCCGGCAAAGCGCTCGAACGCCGCCGCAACCGTTAGCAATTCCGGTTCGGCGAAGGGATCGGCCGTTCTGCCCCGAAACGAAAACCGGCCGATTCCGGTCGCCTGCGCCGCATGCGCGATCACGACGATGGTGTCGGCCATCACAGCGTCATAGCTTGCGTCGGCGCGATACCATTCCAGCATCGTGAATTCGGGCAGATGCAGATCGCCGCGCTCGCGGTCGCGGAACACGCGCGCGAACTCGAATATTTTGGTTTCACCGGCGGCAAGCAGCTTCTTGGCGGCAAACTCCGGCGAGGTTCGCAAATAGCGCGTCGCGCGCGAGCCATCGCCGCGGGTCAGTTCGGTGCGCGGCGCATGCAGATGCGTCTCGTTGCCCGGCGAGACCTGGAGGATGGCGGTCTCGACCTCGGCAAATCCCTGCTCGTCGAACCAGGCCCGCACCGCCTTCGTGATCGCGCTTCGCGCCATCAGGAACGGCTTTCGGTCGGCGTGCCGCGCGGGCGACCACCATGGCGACGGCTGGTCGGTCCCAACCATCAGCCACGATCCTTGCTCAGCCACGGAGCGCTCTCCGCAGAGCCCAAACAGGCATTCAAGGAACAGACAAATACCATTGAAATTGTTCGACTTTCTCTGTCCTGCCACCACGAGGCGGCAACATCCGGCGCTTAATCCATCTTCTCATGGCGAAACCAGCTCACCTTGTCCATTCCGCTCGATAGCCGAGGCCCGGGTGCTGAACCTTCTGGTCCGTTCCGCAGTCCAATGGCCAGAATTTACAACAGGATACGAGCATGTCTGGCGGCTGGTTGGGAAGAACTGCAATTCTCTTGTTAATCGCACTGGGCACGGTGATGCCGGCCAACGCCGACGGCCCTGGCAGCGAATTGACACTGCTGCCGGACGACACGTTCACTTCGCCCGATGGCCAGATACGCGTTGAACAATATTCGAAGAAAAAGGACGAATACGATCGCGTGTACCAGTTCTGGACCTTCGACCAGAAGCATCAGAACGGCGCGCTGCTGAACCGCGACGAAGACCCCGATCTTGCTGGATACCCCGCCGGATTTCGATTTAGCCGCAACAGCCAATGGCTGGTGCGGATGCAGAAGCTCGGCGCAGGCTATCACACGCTGTTTCTGTACCGGCGGACCGGCGATCAATTTTCATCGGCGACCCGGAAGCCCTTTGGCGACATGGCCTGGGACTATTTCTTCAGCCAGCCGGTGTCCAGGAAGATGCATCGGAAATCCAGGGATCGCGATTCGCTCAATCACTTGCAGGTACATCTGGTCCAGGGGATGGACGATAATTACGCCGGGATGGGAAAGCATTGGCCTGACAGCCGCTATATCGTGCTTACCCTTTCGTTCGATTCACAGGGTGAGGACAAGCCGAAACCCTGGATCGACGGCTGGCGCTGTGTCTTCGATACGAAAACCGGGCAATTCTCGATTCCCTCCGATTTCGCCGACCACAACGCCAAGGCGGTCGAGTTCCCCGACCGGCGCCGCCGATAAGCCCAGCAAAATAGGGCCGTTACGGCCTCAGGCATTCCTCTGGGAATGGCGGCAAAACGCTGGCATCGACGGGCAAAATCAGTATGTTGCAGCCCGAAACCGCCCGATCGGCCCCGCGGACGCCCATGTCCGGATTGGCCGAAGGCCAGAAATTCAGGAAAACAGCCTTGAAAGTCATCGCCAGTTCTATTCGCAAGGGCAACATCATCGAGCAGGACGGCCGGCTTTACGTCGTCCTCACCGCCGAAAACATCCATCCCGGCAAGGGAACTCCGGTCAGCCAGATCGAAATGCGCCGGATCGGCGATGGCGTGAAGATTTCGGAGCGCTACAAGACCACCGACCAGGTCGAGAAGGCGACCGTCGAGGATCACAATTTCAATTACCTGTATGAAGATGCCGACGGCTTCCATTTCATGAATGCCGAGACTTACGACCAGGTCCAGGTCTCCAAGGAAATCGTCGGTTCGTCCGCGCCCTATCTGCAGGAGAACATGACCGTGAAGCTGTCGCTCCACGACATGAATCCGGTCGCGATCCAGCTGCCGCAGCGCGCGACGCTGGAAGTCGTGGATACCGAGCCGGTCACCAAGGGTCAGACCGCGTCTTCCTCCTACAAACCTGCTATCCTCTCCAACGGCGTGCGCACCGCGGTGCCGCCGCACGTCGGAACGGGAACGCGGATCGTGGTCATGACCGAGGACGGCTCTTACGTCGAGCGCGCAAAGGATTAAGGTCGCGCACTGGAATTAAGGGGCACGCCGGGGGGCGATTGCATTGAATACCAGGGCTGTCCGCTTGCTCAGGCGTTGGCTGGCAGCCGTTTGTTTGCTCGCAGCCGGGCTTGGCGGCGCTGCCGCCGAAGAGTTCAGGACGCCGTCGATCACGGCCGTCCGCGTCGAATGGCGGGCGGTTGTCGATCAGCTCCGCACCGAGATCGGCACCCGGCCGGCGATCGCTTCCCGATTTACGTTCGCCGGCCAGCGGCGCGTGCCGGCATGGGATCCGCGCGCGACGCCTGCGCTGGTGCAACTGAACGCCATCAACGCAAGCCTGTTCGCCGGGATCGGACGCAGCCCGGTGCCGGTATTGTTGCCGTTCGATACCGCGGGCTACCTCGAAGACCAGGCCGACGGCACGCCGCTGCCGCTGTCGCGCTACCAGGCCGATTTCAGCCGCGCAGACCTGTTTCACGCCGGTCCGGCCGGCTACGACGCGGTGTTTTCGCTGCTATCAGGCGCAGGCGGCTGCGTCACGGACCTTCGCCAAGCCGGTCGAAGTGCAGATCACGGGCTCGATCCTCATCTACGACCTCGCCGATCCGCTTGGCGGCAAGGGCGAGCCGGTCAAGGCGCTGGCGGCGCAGTTCCCCGACATGCGCCGCTTCATCCGTGAAGGCTATGTGCGCTACGCCTTCACGCGCTTCGGCGTGCCCTATGTGGTGTCGATCCAGTGCCTCGATTCAGCGCCACGGGCGCGGCGGCTGGCCTGCCGCGAGGCCTATCCCATTGCCGAGCGTTTTCTGAAGGCCTTGCGCATCGCGGGCGGACAACCGGCGCAACCGCGCCACGACATTTCGTCCGAGATCGCTGAACGCCCGACGGCGGTTTCGCCCGACTTCACCTATCACCCGGGCGGCGACATCATCGCCCGCAGCAGCGTGCGCCGGCGCGGCGGACGCGCCGACTTCGCCGCCTATTCGCAAATCCGTTTTCCGCTCGAGAGAGCTCCGACCGCCATCCGCTCGCAATCCTTCGGCAGGAAAAATTCCGAGGTGGGCCGCGGCGTCTATCCGTGGCGGGACAATTTTTGCGAAGCGCGCAGCTTCCAGGTCGGGCAATGCGCCGCCGGTTTCGGGCACCAGGGCCAGGATATCCGCCCCGCACCCTGCCCGCCGAACAGCAACAGCGAAAGCAGTTGCCATCCGAGAAAGCAGGTCGTCGTCGCTGTCCGCGACGGCATGCTGATCCGCTCACCGAAGCAGCAGGCGGCAACGCTGCAGATCAACTCAAGCAACGAGCACATCCGCTTTCGCTACATGCACATGAACCCGTCAGCGATGGATGCGGATGGCATCCTCAACGGCCGCCGGGTCGCCGAGGGCGAAAAGATCGGCGTGGTCTCCAACTATCTCGATTTCCCGAACGGCACCTCGTACCACCTTCACTTCGACATCCAGGTGTTCACGCGCGACGGCTGGATCTGGGTCAACCCCTACACCACCCTGATCGCGTCCTATGAACGGCTGATCCGCGGCCGCGGCCGCGAGATCGGCACCGATCCTCCGGCTGTCGCCGCCGCCGTGGTGCACGCTTTGCCGGAGGATGTGCTTCGTCGCAGTGCCCGGGAAGGCAACGAGAACTAGCTAGCCTCTCATTTGCTGGAACTCGCCCGAACTTGCTCATCATGGATCGGAAGCGCGGAACTGAGCGCTCTCAGTGTTATCGGTGGGCCAGTGCCTCGAAACGGGAGGTATCTCGTTCGGCAAGTCGGGAACTGGCGAAACTGCGCCAGTGTTCTCCTCTTGGCGGTGCGGCTCACTGCTAAGAGGTACCTTGCCCG
>CAWDJI010000016.1:0-13539 GCA_963802535.1 uncultured Alphaproteobacteria bacterium
GCTCAACGAAGCCTTCGCCAGCCAGTGCCTCTATTCGCGCGACAAGCTCGGCATCGACCCTGAGAAGTACAACGTCAACGGCGGCTCGATCGCGATCGGCCATCCCTTCGGCATGACCGGTGCGCGTCTGACCGGCCACATCCTGCAGGAAGGCCGCCGGCGCAAGGCCAAGTGGGGCGTCGTCACGATGTGCATCGGCGGCGGCCAGGGCGGCGCAGGCCTGTTCGAGATCTACAGCTGAGCGCTCCCGCGCTTCACGCAAACCGGCGGATCGAAACAAAGAAAATGGCTCCGCGAGGAGCCATTTTCCGTTTACGCGCTCAAAGCTCAGTAACGATGCTTCTTGATGACCACGACCCTGTCGCCATGTCCGGGCCGCCATCCGCGATCCCAGCCGCGGTCATCTCTGTATTCGGCACGCGCCTTGCGCCGGCGACAGTGAGGCCGCTGGCGTTTTTGGGCATGACGCCCACGCCGAGCGCTGCAGCGCGGTCGCTCTTTTTTGCGTCGGCCGATGAGTTCCGCTTGCTTGCGCAATGCTGGCACCCGGCGCATCATCTCCCCATAAAAATCATATTGGGGGAGCGCTGCCATGAGCGGGTTTTCACGCCGTGACTTTCTGAGCCTGACCGGATCGGCCGCTGTGGCCGGGATCGCCGGACGCGCCAACGCCGCGATGGGTCCGAACGACAAGTTCGACCTCGTGATCAAGGGCGGCGACGTGCTCGACCCCAGCCAGTCGCTGCGCGGAAAGCGCGATATCGGCATTCGCTGGGGCGTGATCGAGGCGGTCGAAACCGAGATCCCGGCGGCGCGCGCATCGAAAACCATCGACGCATCAGGCAAACTTGTCACGCCCGGCCTGATCGATCTGCACTCCCACGTCTACCCCTACGGCTCGGCGATCGGCATTCCCGCCGACGAACTCGTGCAGTTTCAGGGCACCACCACGGTGGTGTCGGCCGGCGACGCCGGCGTCAACAATCTCGCGGCGCTGCGCCGCTACATCGTGGCGCAATCGCGGGCGCGGATTTACGCCTTCGTTCATATCGCCAATAACGGCTTGTCCGCCTTCCCGATAGCGGAGCTCTACAATATCGATAATGCGCAGGTCGAGGCCTGTGCCATGGCGCTCGCCGAAAATCCGGACTTCCTGCTCGGGGTCAAGGTGCGGATGTCGGAGAACGTCATCTACAAGCACGGGCTCGAGCCGCTGAAGCGGGGCATTCAGGCCTGCGAGATGTGCGGCTGGCCGGCCAGGATGATGGTGCATATCGGCGGCGTCGAAAACAAAGAACTGATGTCGCAGATTCTCGACCTGCTGCGGCCGGGCGACGTGCTGACCCACGCCTATTCGGGCGCGCCGAACATCGCCGGCGCCTTCACCAACATCGTGCAGGACGGCAAGCTGTTGCCGGCGGCGCTCGCCGCCAAGCAGCGTGGCGTGATGTTCGACGTCGGCCATGGCGGCGGCAGCTTTGACTTCACCGTGGCCGAGGTGGCAATCCCCGGCGGC
This sequence comes from uncultured Alphaproteobacteria bacterium, assembly GCA_963802535.1. GTDB lineage: Bacteria > Pseudomonadota > Alphaproteobacteria > Rhizobiales > Xanthobacteraceae > Bradyrhizobium. The sequence continues at coordinate 1,517 of CAWDJI010000016.1, forward strand.
TGCGGACCGGATACGATTTCTTCCGATATCCACGTCTTCTCCGGCAACACGCCGGGCATGCCGTATCTGCCGAACGTCATGAGCAAGTTTATCGTTCTGGGATATACGCTGGAGCAGGTGGTGGCGATGGCGACCACGGCGCCGGCCAGGATCATCAACCGCGCGCCAAAAATCGGCACGCTGCAGATCGGCGCCCCCGGCGATGTCGCGATCATGGATTTGATCGAGGCTCAGACCTCGTTCGTCGACACCCGCAACAACAAGCGCGAGGGCAAACTGTTGCTGAAGCCGGTGCAGACCGTGATCAACGGCGTGCCGTTCGGCCGGCCGTATCAGTCGCCGTTCGCGGTACGCTGAGGGGCCGCACCGCATTTGATCCTGATCAATGCGCCAACCTTGTTGCCTCGCGATCATTGGCAAACGAAAGGGTTGAGCGTGGCACGCAGCGGGAGCCTATCCGATACCGAAGCATCCCCGGGCCGCCGTGTCGGGGCGTTGTCGCATGACGATTATGGCCGCTTGCCGCACGAGAGCGAATTTCTCACCCAGCTTGGCGAACGGGTGCGCGAGACCCGCGCGTCGCGCGGCATGTCGCGGCGGGAGCTGGCGCGCCGGTCCGGCATGTCCGAGCGCTACGTGGCCCAGATCGAGGCCGGTAAGGGCAACGTGTCGATCGTGCGGCTGCTGCGGATCGCGCTGGTGTTCCGCTGCGACGAGCCCTCTGCCTGACACAGAACGTCCGAGGGGAGGCGATGGCCATGGGAGAACTCGTTCTTGCCGCCAAGGTCAGCCATGTCCCGTCGCTGATGCTGTCGGAAGTCCTTGGCAGCCAGCTCAAGGGCGTCCGTACGGCGAGGGCGGCATGGCCGACACCATCATGCTGTTCGCGGCGCTGGGCTGGGACGACTTCAATGGCGAAGCCGAACAGCTTTGCGACTATTTTCCGTCGAGCGGCAGCGGCCAGGTCAACGTCGAGTTTCACGTCGGCGGGTGAATTGCAGCAGTTCAGGCCGGCTGCTTCCGCGTGCGGTTGTCGCCAATGATGTCGGCGATGACAGCCGCCATCACCAGGGCGCCGCCGGCAAGCGTCCGCAGGCTCGGCGTCTCGTGGAACGCCAGCCACACCCAGAACGGCATCAACGGTGTTTCCAGCGTCGAGATCAGCGCAGCTTGGCCGGACGGCAATAGGCGCAAGGCGAGGAAGAACAGCGTCAGACCGAGCGCGACCTGGAAGAACCCGAACATCGCGAGGATTAATAGGTCGTGGCCGGTCACGGCCGCCATGCCCCGGGCAAACGGGAAGCTGACGATGCTGCCCAGGATGTTGGAAACGGCCGCGGCGGCCACCATCGACCTGTTCTTGTAGCGCCTGACCGCGACCGTCATGACGGCAATGGCGACGGTGGTGAGACAGGCCAGCGCAATGCCGAGAACGTCGGAATTGATGCGGGCCGTGCCAACGATGATCGCGACGCCGGCGAGCGCGGTAAGGATGGCCAGGACCGTGCGCAGCGCTATCGCTTCCCGCAGCCACACCCACGCGATCGCGGCCGTCACCAGCGGACCGGTGGCAATGATGACGGCGACGTTCGAGACATCAGTCAATTGCAACGACGGGATGAACGCCACCATCGCCAGCGTCGACAGCGATGCAACCAGCCAGCCAGCCCTACCCATATCCGCCAGATCGCGCAAGCCGCTGCGGCCTTGCAATAGCAACATGATCGCTGTGATCATCGCGCCGCCGAACAAGCCCCGCCAGAACAGGATGGTCCAGGAATTAAAGGGAAGCAGCCGCGTGAAGAACGGCGCGGTGCTCCAGGCAATGGAAGCGCCCACCACGAGCGCAATCCCGATGCGATGCTGCGAATGGGGCTCGGTCATCTCCGGATCGATCTCCGCCTATGACCGGGGTTTGCGGCGCTCAGGTCCGCGCCCGCTTCTCCACGTTGGCACTCCGCTCCGGTACGCCGAACTCCTTGCGGCAGACCTCGGCGAGCAGGGCAACGCCCTCGCGGATCTGCTCGTGCGAGGGGCTAGCGAAACACAGCCGCAGCCGGCTGCCGGCATGGGCCTTGTCAGTCGACCATTCCGGCCCGGGATTGATGGCGACGCCGGCGGCCAGCGCCGCTTGATAGAGTTTCAACGTATCGACATTGTCGGGCAGTTTGACCCACAGGAAGATGCCACCCTTGGGGTCATCGAATTCGGCCGAGGTGCCGAATTGCTCGTTGAGCGCCTCCATCAGCGTGTCGAGCTTGGCGCGCAGGCCGCGCGTCAGCTTCGGTACATGGGTTTCGAAATGCGGCGTGCAGTATTCCGCCAGCACCATCTGTTCCAGCGCGCCACTTCCGGCGTCGGTCTTCAGCGCCAGCATCCGCGACATCATTTCCCAGGGCGCGACGATGAAACCGACGCGCAGGGCAGGCGCGATCGACTTCGAGAACGAGCCGATGTGGACGACGCCGCCGTGCTGGCTCATGGCGTAGATCGCCGGCGGGCGCTCGCCGCTCCAGATCAGGTCGGCGTAGCAATCGTCCTCGAAGATCGGCACGCCATACTCTCGCGACAGGTCAAGCATCTCCGCGCGCCGCCTCTGCGGCATGATCGTGCCGGTCGGGTTCTGCACGGTCGGGATGGTGTAGATGTATTTCGGCGTGACGCCGCGCCGCTTGTGGTCGGCAAGCGCGGCCGCGAGCGCATCCATCCGCATGCCGTCCTCGTCCAGGGGAATGCCGACCGCCTTGACGCCGAGCCGCGTCAGCCGGTTCAGCGAGCCCTGATAGGTTTCCTGCTCGATCAGCACCGTGTCGCCACGCGCAAGCAATGTCTGATTGACGAGGTCGAGCGCCTGCAGCGAACCCGAAACGATCATGATGTCGTCGGCGGTGCAGGCGATGCCGGCATCGCGCTTGAGCTTTGCGGTGAGGAATTCGCGCAGGGGACGATAGCCCTGCGGGCCGCTGGCAAGGCCGTAGGTCGCCAGCGTCCTGCCCTCGCGTTTGAGCACGGCATTGATCGCATCGATCAGGCCGTCGACCGGAACCTGGTCCGGATCATTGTTGCCGCCGACGAAGCTGTATTTGGCAAGGCCCGTCCACCGCGCCGCCGGCGCCGGCAAACCGGCTGATAGCAATGGCGCGAAGTCGAAGAGGGTTGCGGTAGACATGGATGTTCACTCCCGTTTTGTTTTTCGTTGAGAAGGCCCCGCGGCCTTCTTGCAGGCTGGTTCTTGCAGGCTAGTTCCTGACGATCCTGATCGGTCGTCCCTGGCTGATGAAGGCATAATGTCCGGGTCCGACGCTGCCGACCATCAGCGCCTCGACCGCGGGCTCGGCGATCTCGCTTGTGGCCGCCCAGTCGACCACGAAATTGGCCCCGGTGCCGCCGCGCACGTCGTTGGCGGCGATGAAGACCTCGATCGTCGAGAACGGTTTTAGCGCAACCGGCGATTTGAGGTAGCTCTCCACCATCTTGCCTGATGTGTCGAAATAGGCGATCCGCTTCAGCACCAGCGGGCGGGTTTCGGAGGCGTTGTGGACGCTTAGCGTGACCGAAAAATCGGCCCGCAACTTGCCCTGGCTCATCAAGACGCTGGAATAGACCGGCACGTAGAACGCGCCTGACACGGCGAGGTTCTCGGTGGGAACTGCGGTGAGAGAGCCGGCAAAATTTTGTTCGATGTGACCTGCGGTTTGCGCGCCGGCTGGAGGGCTGTGCAGGATCGACAGCACGGCCAAGAATCGCGAAAAAAGGCCCCATTCTGCGGCTGCGACGCATTGTTTGTTTGACCCCTGCGCCGGGACCTCTAGGTTGCAGGAGGGGAAAGTCCGGAACCATGCACGAGCTTATTCGCGATATCACTTTCTGTATCCTGTTCGCCTGGGGACTTGGCCTGTTAGCCCATTTTACGCGGCAGCCCCTGATCCTGGCCTACCTTATCGCCGGGTTCCTCATTGGTCCATTCGGCATGGGCTGGGTCAAGTCGCAGGAATCGATCACCGTCATCTCCGAACTCGGCCTGATCTTCATGCTGTTCATGATCGGGCTGGAAATCGACCTGAAGAAGATCGTGCGCGCCGGCAAGGTGATCCTGTTTGCGGCGGGCGGGCAATTGATCGGCGGCGTCCTGCTCGGAATATTGTTCTTTATGGCGATCGGGCTGTCGATGGGCGGCGGCAAGTTCGACGCGCTCTATCTCTGCGTCGCCTGCGCGCTGTCGAGCACGGTCATCATCGTCAAGGTGCTGTACGAGAAGCGCGAACTCGACACGCTGCCCGGCCGCATCACGCTCGGCGTGCTGGTGCTGCAGGACATCTTTGCGATCCTGTTTCTCGCGGTGCAGCCGAGCCTCGATAATCTGCAGATCAGCGTGGTCCTGATCTCGATCGGCCGGGTCGGCGTGCTGGTGGCGACCGCTTTGGTGCTGAGCCGCTACGTGCTGCCATGGCTGTTTCACCACATCGCGCGCCGGCCGGAACTGGTCCTGCTCGGCGCGCTGGCCTGGTGCTTTCTGATCGGCGAGATCGCCGAGCAGCTGCATCTGTCGCGCGAGATGGGCTCGCTGGTGGCCGGCGTCTCGCTGTCGACGTTCCCCTATGCGCTCGACGTCACCGCCAAGGTCACGACGCTGCGGGATTTCTTCATCACGCTGTTCTTCGTCGCACTCGGCATGACGATCCCGATTCCCGGCCTGTCGGTGATCGGGCTGGCGCTGTTGATTGCGGCCTTCACGATCGTCAGCCGGGTGCTGACGACGTTTACACCGCTCTATCTGATGAAGCAGGGCCTGCGCGCCAGCCTGTTGCCGGCGATCAACCTGGCGCAGATATCCGAGTTCTCGCTGGTGGTGATCCAGACCGGTATCACGGCAGGCCATATCAGCACCGAGACGTCGAGCGCCGCGTCGTTTGCTTTCGTGGTGCTGGCGGTCGTTAGCACGTTCGTGATGGCGCGCAGCGATCAGGTCACGCGCGGCCTGATCGGTCCCTTGAAGCGGATCGGCTTGCGCGATCTCGATCACAGCCATGACGCCGACGCCGACCATGAGGGCGGGCACGGCGAGGCGCGCCGGGTCGTCATCCTCGGCTTCTTCCGCGCCGCCAGCGCGCTGCTGAGCGAGATCGAACGTCGTAGTCCCGCGGTCCTCGAGCAGATCACCGTGATCGACTTCAACCCCACGGTGTTCCGGACATTGACCGACCGCGGCATGCACGTGGTCTACGGCGATATCAGCAATGTGGATACGCTGGTGCATGCCGGCGTCGGCAACGCCGAACTGATCATCCTCAGCATCCCGGACTCGCTGTTGAAGGGCGCCGACAATGAAAAGCTGGTCCGGCATGTCCGCTCGCTCAATCCAACGGCCAAGATCGTGGCGACCGCGGAGATGCTGGCCAGCGTCGACGATCTCTATGCGGCCGGGGCCGATTACGTGACGGTGACCCGGCTCAGCGACGCCCACGAACTCTACAAGGTGATCGAGGCCGCGCAGGCCGGCCTGCTGGAAGACAAACGCGCCGAGACCGACGCCCTGCTCAGCGAGCGGCGCGAGGTCTTGCCGTAGCGTTCACAGGCTGCTTTCCTGCGCCATAGCGTCGGCGAAAGCGGCGCGGCGTCGCGCGATGAAGCCGGCGATCAGGATCGCGGCGACGAGCAGCCAGACGGTCACCGCGATCGGGCTCTCGACATAGATCCAGGGATCGCCCTGGCTCAGGAACAGCGCCTCGCGAAAGTGCTTCTCGATATTCGGCCCGAGGATGAGGCCGACCACCAGCGGCGCGAGCTGGAACTTCATCTTGTTGAAAGCGTAGCCGACGATGCCGGCGGCGAGCAGCACCCAGACGTCGAAAATGCTGTTGCGGACGCTGTAGGTGCCGATCACGGAAAGCACCAGCAATAACGGAATGAACAGATAGTGCGGAATCGCTGAGCAGGCTGACCCAGACGCCGACCATCGGGATGTTCAGCGCCAGCAGCATGACGTTGCCGATATAGGCCGAGGCGATCAGGCCCCAGAAGATTTCCGGGTGCTGGGTGATGAGCAATGGCCCGGGCTGGATACCCTGCACCAGCATGGCCGAGATCATCAGCGCCGCGATCGGCGTGAAGGGAATGCCGAGCGCCAGCAGCGGCACCAGCGAGGCGGTGGCGGCGGAATTGTTGGCGGCTTCCGGCCCCGCGACGCCTTCGATCGCGCCGCTGCCGATCTCGTGAGCGTATTTCGAAGTCGCCTTTTCCAGCCGGTAGGAGGCGAACGAAGCCAGCGTCGCTGCCGGTCCCGGCACCAGACCGAACAGGAACCCGAGCGACGTGCCGCGCAGCCACGACGGCACGGCGCGTCGCCATTCGGTGCGCGTCGGCAGCAGGTCGCGCATCTTCACCGACTCCGGCCGGTTCGCGGCATGCGCCCTGTCTTCGACCAGCAGCATCAGCTCGGCAAAGCCGTATAGCCCGACCACGACCGGCACCAGCGACACGCCCTCGGCGAGATCCGGAATGCCAAAGGTGAAGCGCGTTTCGCCGGTGACCGCTTCCTGGCCGATGGTCCCTAACATCAGCCCGAGCGTCATCGGCAGCAGCGCGGAGGCCAGCGTGCCGCCCGAAATCCGCGACATCACGATCAGCCCGCCCGCGGTCAGCGCGAAGAATTCCGCCGGTCCAAACAGGATCGCGACCTGGGCGAGATACGAGGAGAACATCATGACGCCGATGACGGCGAGCGTGCCGCCCACAAAGGAACCGACCGCGACGATGGTCAGCGTTGCGCCGGCGCGGCCCTTCTTGGCGAGCTGATAGCCGTCGATGGCGGTCACGACGGAGGCGGACTCGCCGGGAATATTGAGCAGGATCGCCGTGGTCGAGCCGCCATACATCGATCCGTAGAAGATGCCGGCCATCATGATCAGGCCCGCGGTCGGATCGAGCGAGAAGGTCAGCGGCAGGATCAGCGCCACGCCCGCGACCGGGCCCAACCCTGGCAGCACGCCGATCGCCGTGCCCGCAAAGGCGCCTGCAAAGGCCGCCAGCAAATTGGCCGGCGTCGCAGCGACGCTCAATCCGTAAAGCAGGCCCTGAAGGGAGTTCATTCTTGCACCGTCATTCCGGGACACGCGACTTCGCGTGGACCCGGAATCCAGAGGTTGTTGCGGGAGATTCTCTGGTGCGCAATTGCGCACCAAAGTTCGGCGCTTCGCGGCGCCCCGGAATGACGGAATGTCAGAACAGCCATTGCCGGAACAATCCCCCGGGCATCTGCACCTTCAGAAGCCGGACAAAGAACCACTCGAAACCGATCGCGATCGCGATGGCGTAGATCGAAAGCCGCACGATCGACCTGTGGGGATCATCCGACAGCAGCCACATGCTGGCCGCCAGGAACAGCGCCGAGGCGACCATGTTTCCGATGACGGGCATCACGAGGAAGTAGATCGCGAAGGCGGCAAGCAGCAGGAGCAGCCGGCGAAGGTCGGCGCCGGTAGGGAGCGAGAAGGCGGCCGGCACGGATTGATCGGCGCCATGCTTTTCAAGCAGCACGGATATGGCCGAGATCGCCAGTAGAACGCCGATGGCGATGGGAAAAATCGCCGCGCCCGGCTTGTGCCATCGCCCAAACGAGAGCGTCTGCCAGGCGTCCGTCATGTAGACCACGGCGAGCAGCAGCGCGAGCAGGGCGGCATACCGCCGCGCCGCCGGAAGCGAGAAACTTCGCTCCGGCGTCACTTGTCGTCGTCCAGGAATTTGATGACGTCGCGGAACTTGCCGTCATAGGCGGCAAGTTCCTTCTTCATGTCGTCGCCGAATTTAGGATCCCAAGTGTAGCCATTGGCCTTGAGGAAGTTCTTGAATTCCTCGCTTTCGACGATGATTTTCGAAACCGCGAGCAGTTTATCGAGCACCGGCTTCGGCAGACCGTTCGGCGCGATCACGTAGTAGCCAACCGGAAAGGTGTCTTTCCACGGCGTTTCGCCGATCGGTTTGGCTTCCGGCAGCAGATCGTATTTGCCCTCCTGGAAAACCGCGAGCACGCGCAGCTTGCCGGCATCGATCTGCCCCTTCATGCCCGGAGCGAAACCGGCGGTGCCGTCGACCCGGCCGCCGAGCGCCGCCAGCGTCGCCTCGCCGCCACCGCCGGTGAACGGCACGGTCGCGATGCGCAGGCCGGCCAGCTTGTTGAGCTGCTGAATCGCGATGTCGTTGACGGAACGCAGGCCGGACACCGAAACCTTCAGCTTCCGCGGGTTGGCCTTGGCTTCAGCGAGGAAGTCGTCAAGCGTCTTCCAGCGCGCGTCTGCCGGCACCGCGAGGATCACCGGCAGGTCCGAGAGTTTTGCGATCGACTGGTAGTCGTTGGCCGATTTCCAGACCAGTCCCTTCATTTCATGCGGCTGGTACGCCAGCGACGAACTGGAGCCGAGCCCGATCGTGTAGCCGTCAGGGGCGGCGCGGATCACGGCGCCGGTGCCGATGGTCGCGGATGCGCCCGGCTTGTTCTCGACGATCACCTTGACCTTGAGTTGCTTTTCCAGCAGCTCGGCATATTTACGGCTTATCGGGTCGGTCGAGCCGCCCGGCGCGTAGGGTACGTAGAAGGTGATGTCGCGGGTTGGCCACTCGTCGGCGGCGCGGGAGGCGTCCGGCAAACCGGAAATCGACGCCGCCAGGGCGAGAGCCGCCCATGCCATGCGGCGGAAATTCGATTGAGAACGCATCATGTCTCTTCCCCAACGGCTGCTTCTTGTTTTTGTGCGGGCGACCATGGCGATTGGGACCTGACGTCGTCAATGATTTTTCGTTTTTCGGCCCGGTGGTAGCATTGCGTTTCCGTCATGCCCGCTGGCGAGGCTCTGCCTATTGATGCTGGCGCAGACGATTAAGTCCGGCTAATGCACTTGGTGCACCCAGCGAGATTTTGGAAAAAATGGCCGATACCATCCAGGAAGTTCTGCAAGCCTTTGCCAACGGCGAACTCGTCGTCGTTACCGACGACGACGACCGGGAGGGCGAGGGCGATCTGATCGTTGCGGCCTCGCTCTGCACGGCGGAAAAGATGGCATTCATCATTCGCCATACCTCAGGCATCGTCTGTGCGCCGATCACCACCGAGGACGCGCGCCGGCTGCGGCTCGACCCGATGGTGGCGCACAACGAGTCCAATCACACCACCGCCTTTACGGTCTCGATCGACTACAAGCCCGATGGCGGCACCGGCATTTCGGCGGATGAGCGCGCTTCCTGCTGCCGTGCGCTCGCCAACCCCAATGCAGGCGCCAATGATTTCGCCCGGCCGGGCCACATCTTCCCGCTGATCGCCCGCGACGGCGGCGTGCTGCTGCGCTCGGGCCATACCGAGGCGGCGGTCGATTTGTGCAAGCTCTCAGGGCTCCCGCCGGTCGGCGTCATCAGCGAGCTGATGAATGACGACGGCACCGTCATGAAGGGCGCGCAGGTCGCGCGCTTCGCCGCCACCCACAAGCTCAAGCACGTCACGATCGCTGACATGATCGCCTACCGCCAGGCGCGCGAGAAGCTGATCGAGCGGGTCGCGACGTTTACCACCGACAGCCCGATCGGCCCGTTGCAGGGTTATGCCTATCGTTCGCCGTTCGACGAGATCGCGCATGCGGCATTCGTCTACAACGGCATCGGCGACGGCAAGAACGTGCTGACGCGGCTGCACAAGCCCAACATCGTCAAGGATCTCTTCACCGGCCAGGCGCGGATGCAGATCGTGCTGAACCATTTCAAGGATGCCGGCCGCGGCGTGCTGGTGTATTTGCGCGATGGTGCGGCCGGGGTTCCCGTCGAGCCGGTCGGCGAACAGAAATCGGCGGAAGCCGATCGCAACCGGCAATGGCGCGAAGTCGGTGTCGGAGCGCAGATCCTGCGCGATCTCGGAATTACTTCGATCCGCCACCTGACGTCGTCGGTACACGATTACAAGGGACTGTCCGGCTTCGGCATCGAGATCGTCTCCAACGAAAAGTTGGAAGGATAGCGTTCGTCATTCCGGGGCGATGCGCAGCATCGAACCCGGAATCTCGAGATTCCCCGATTTGCGATTGCAAATCTGAGGTTCGTGCTATCGGACGCCCCGGAATGACGATGGCGATAGCGTCACCCCAATCCATTTGCGCTTCGGCCGATAGCGCATTAGTTTGTCAACAACTTCCTTGAGGACAGCAAGGCGAAAGGGATTTTCATGAGCGTGCGCCCTCAGACCAAGGACAAGCCGACCGCGGCGGGTTTCCAATGGGACGATCCGTTCCTGCTCGACGAGCAGCTGACCGAAGACGAGCGCATGATCCGCGACACCGCGCGCGCCTATGCGCAGGACAAGCTGCAGCCGCGCATCGTCAAGGCCTATCTCGAAGAAAAGACCGACCGCGAGATCTTCAACGAGATGGGCGAACTCGGCCTGATCGGCATCACGCTGCCGGAGGAATATGGCTGCGCCAATGCCAGCTACGTCGCCTATGGCCTGGTGGCGCGCGAGATCGAGCGTGTCGATTCCGGCTATCGCTCGATGAACTCGGTGCAGTCGTCGCTGGTGATGTACCCGATCTACGCCTATGGCGACGAGAACCAGCGCAAGAAATACCTGCCGAAGCTTGCCACCGGCGAGTGGGTCGGCTGCTTCGGCCTGACTGAGCCGGATGCCGGCTCCGATCCCAACGGCATGAAGACCCGCGCCGAGAAGGTCTCGGACGGCTACCGGCTGACCGGCAGCAAGATGTGGATTTCCAACGCGCCGATCGCCGACGTCTTTGTCGTCTGGGCGAAATCCGCCGCGCATGACAACCAGATCCGCGGCTTCGTTCTTGAGAAGGGCATGAAGGGCCTGTCGGCGCCGAAGATCGGCGGCAAGCTGTCGCTGCGCGCCTCGGTCACCGGCGAGATCGTGATGGACGGCGTGGTGGTGCCGGAGAGCGCGCTGCTGCCCAACGTGTCCGGCCTGAAGGGCCCGTTCGGTTGCCTCAACCGCGCCCGCTACGGCATCTCCTGGGGCGCGATGGGCGCCGCCGAGGACTGCATGCACCGTGCCCGCCAATACACGCTCGACCGCAAGCAGTTCGGCCGGCCGCTGGCGGCCACCCAGCTGGTGCAGAAGAAACTCGCCGACATGGAAACCGAGATCGCGCTCGGGCTGCAGGCAAGCTTGCGCGTCGGCCGCCTGATGGACGAGGGCAAGATGGCCCCTGAGATGATCTCGATCGTCAAGCGCAACAATTGCGGCAAGGCGCTCGACATCGCACGCGTGTCCCGCGACATGCACGGCGGCAACGGTATCCAGATCGAATACCACGTGATGCGCCACACCGCGAATTTGGAAACCGTGAACACCTATGAAGGCACCCACGACGTCCACGCCCTGATTTTGGGCAGGGCGATCACAGGCATTCAGGCGTTTTCGTAAGTAGGTCGCGAGGAAGCCTGGCCGTGACCCACTTTCCGCTGTCATCGCCCGCGAAGGCGGGCGATCCAGTACTCCGGGAAATCTCGTTTCATCTCGAACGTCGGCGATTACTGGATACCCCGCCTACGCGGGGTATGACGACTGAGGTCGTTTGACCGGTTCGCCGCTTAGGAACTTCCCATGGCCGAAAACGACGACATCCCGTTCAACCGCGATTTTCCGCTTCTGCCCGGCGTCATCGATGAGGCCCGCCCCGGCGTGCGGCGGGTTCTCTGCGACAATCCGAGCCCGTTCACCTTCACCGGCACGGTCAGCTACATCGTGGGCCAGGGCAAGGTCGCGATCATCGATCCCGGCCCTGATGACGAGGTGCATGCCAAGGCGCTGCTGGATGCCGTGCGTGGCGAGACCGTGACGCATATTTTCGTCACCCATACCCATCGCGATCACTCGCCGAACACCGCGCGGATCAAGGCCGCCACCGGCGCGCCCGTCTATGCGGAGGGGCCGCATCGCGCCTCGCGGCCGCGCTTCGAGAGCGAGAAGCACAATCCGGAATCCGGCGCCGACCGCGACTTCAGGCCCGATATCGAGGTCAAGGACGGTG
>CAWDJI010000017.1:0-275931 GCA_963802535.1 uncultured Alphaproteobacteria bacterium
CAGGCGAGGCCCTGGGCCAGCGCATCGACCTGGTCGTCGTGGCGGCCGGGAAATGACAGCAACTCGGAAACAAACGCGTCGAACCAGGGGGCGTCCTTGGGCAGCAGCACCGAACCGCCCTCGAACAGGTCGATCTGAGAAATGAGACGTTCCTGCTTGTCGCCCTTGGGCTTGTAAGTCGACGACGTTGATGTGCTTTTCGCGCAGCGACTGGATCAGGCCGTAGCTGATGCCGCCATCCTCGATAACGAGCGAGGCCTTCCCGTAACGCTCCTTCACCTCGATAATCTTGTCCTTGAGCTGGTCGAACGGAAACTTGCCGCGAATGACTTCAAGCACGTAGTACAGATCGCCGCGGTTGAGCAGGACGACACAGGCGGAATAATCGGCCGCCTCCTTCTCGCTCAGCGCGATGTCCCAGCTCAGAACGATCCGGTCGGTCGGCAGGCGTTCGACTGTGGAATAGTATTTCAGCATCTTCCGCTTGATGATCTTGCCGCCGGCGGGTTCGGGCGCCTGCTGGTACTGGGCCGAAAACAGCATCGACCCCATGCTCTTCTTGATTTCCCGCAGCACTTCGGCCGGCTCATGGGCGGGATGAAGCAGGTCTCCCTTTTCGCGGATATGGGTGCGGCCGCCGCCGAGATCGTAGGTGGTTGTCGATTGTGCGATTGCGGGAAGATTCAAGACTTCGAAGCCGGCGTCGCTTTCCAGGAGGTAGCCGACGAGATCGTCGACATGGATCCGCTGCATCACGAGCAGAATACGGGCGGCCTGCTTGTCGTCGGGCCGGGTCACCAGGGTCGAGCGGTACCATTCGATCACGCGCTCGCGGTTGATATCGGATACGGCGTCGGCCGGCTTGAGCGGGTCGTCAATGATAATCAGATTGCCGCCCCTTCCGGTCAACGTCCCGCCGATCGAGGTGGCATAGCGCCGTCCCCGCAGCGTGGTGTGGATTTCGCTGTCGGTCTCGCGTGCCAGCGCGCATCTTCGGAAACACCGCCTGATAAACGGGATCGTTGACGACGCGGCGAAAATCATTGGCGTGGGTCTTTGCGAGCTCGGCGGAATAGGAAACACAAACCACGCGCTCCGAGGGGTTGTGACCGAGATACCAGGCCGGCAATGCGACCGAAGCGATAATCGACTTCAGATGGCGTGGCGGCACCGTGATGATCAGCCGCTTTACCTCGCCAGACGCGACTTGGCCGACTTTGTGCGCCATCGCATCGATGTGCCAGTTCGGCTTGAACTCAACGCCCGGACGAAGCAGGCCAAACACATACTCCACGAATGCCCTGAAATCCGTGGCCAGGATGGCCTGATATACCTGTTGGGCTGAAGCGTCTTCGGGGGAGGGACGGCGAATGGGCGCGTTCATGACTCCGCCCTGTTTCTTTTGCCAGGCAATATAGACGCTCGTTCTGGGTCCGGATATACCTTCTGTCGGTCACGGGCAGCGGGACGCCGTTCTCATCGAACACAGGTTCGATCGGCATCTTCGTGGGCCGGCGAGGCTGTGCGGGGATATCGGTGGCGGTCTGTTCAGACTCCGGCTTGGGAACGTCGTCGTCCACCAGGTCAGGCGGCGCCTTGACATGGGTCTCGGGCGACGCCTCGTTGGCGGTCGGCAAGTGCCGATCGCAGATGGGCATCGACGATTGCCTGGGCATCCAGGCCAAGCGCCTCTTCGATGGCCTCCCTGGCATGCAGATCGACGCCCAACAGGACGGCGTACTGAAACAGATCGCGACGAGCATGGCGATCGCCCTTGGCGAACTGATTGACGAGCTGCTGAATGCCAAGGATGGCCTTGGTCATCACGACCTCTTTCTTGTCCTTGGTGATCACCACCTTTTCGTTGAGAGCAGCTTTCAAGTGCCTTCTTCAGGTCGGGCTTCATCGACGGAATCTTCTTCGGCCGCCCCGTCGGATTAGGCGATTGACCACCCTTCTTCCACGTGTGCTGCTTCGGCGGAAAGCCCGGACCGACCTTGTATCCATCTTCGTCGGATGGCGGCAGTGCTCGGCCTCCGCCTTGTCGCCCTCATAGAAGGGATGGGTGGGGTCCTCGGTCGGGTCGTAGAGGGGATGGTCCATGTCGGTGGGATCGCGCGGTTCGCGTGCTTTTTCGGTCATTGCGGTTACTCCTTGGCCGGATCGGCTGCGAGAACCGTCGCACGGACGGCCGGCGGGAAGATGCCCGCGCGCTCTCAAAATCCTCAAAGGTGAGGTCGATCCCGTCGAACGTGGCAGCCTTGCCGGTGTAGGCCTGCCAGCGCCGCACGATCACGTCGCAATATTTGGGCTCATATTCGATGCACCGGGCCTGGCGGCCGGTCTTCTCGGCAGCAATCAGCGTGCTGCCGCTGCCGGCAAACGGATCGAGCACGATGGCGCCGCGCTTGGTGACGTCCCGGATCGCGTCCGCCAGCATGGCCACCGGCTTGACCGTCGGATGCATGGCCAGTTCGTCGAGACGGCCGGTCCGGAAGGTGTTGACCCCCGCATATTCCCAGACGTTGGTGCGGTAGCGGCCGTGCTGGCCGAGCTCAAAGGTGTTGGTGTGGGCGGCGTCGCCGTTCTTGAAGACAAACACCAGCTCGTGCCTGGAGCGGTAAAACGTCCCCATGCCGGCGTTGTCCTTGGCCCACACGATCAGGTTCTTTTGTATCAGGCCCTGCTCGCGGCCCGCGCAGGTCAGCTCGAACAGGTGCCGCCAGTCCATGAACACGAACAGGATGGCGCCGTCCCTGGAATGGACCTTGGCAGCCGCAGAAAAGTCGACAGGAACGCGGTGAATTCGGCTTCCGACATCTCGCCGGACGCCATCGCGAATTCTTCGTGGACGGACCTTGCCAAGGCCGGACACATTGCCGTCAATGCGGACAGTTGAACGGCGGATCGGTCAGGACCAGATCGGCGGTCTCGCCGTCGAGCAAGCGGGCGTAATCTGCGTCGGAGCGGGCGTCCCCGCACAAAAGGCGGTGCGAGCCCAGAATCCAGAGATCGCCCTTTCGCGAAACCGGGGCCTCAACGACGGGCGGAAGGTCGTCTTCCGGACCCGGTTCGATCGGCTTCTTCTCGGACGCCTCGTCCAGAATTGTATCGATCTCGCCCAGCGAAAAGCCGGTGACTTCGATGTCGTCGAACTGCAGGTCGTGCAGACCCTGGTATTCGATCGCGAGAATGTCGCGGTCCCAGCCGGCAAGTTCAGCGATCCTGTTGTCGGCAATGATGAGCGCCTTTTTGTCGGCCGCCGACAGTGAACTGAGTGCGACCACCGGCACGAGCTGCAGGCCCAAGGACTTCGCCGCCTGCAGCCGGCCATGGCCGGCGACAACCTCGAAATCGCCGGTGACGAGAATGGGATTGGTGAAGCCGAAGCGCTTGATCGAATTCTCGATCAGCTTGAGCTGCTTGCGGGAGTGCGTGCGGGCGTTGCCGGGGTAGGGCCGCAAGTCGGTCGGGAGAGACGTATTGGACTGAGAGGTTTTCCATGGCGGACGTCCTAAACCGATGAACAAGTCATCGGTATAGGCTCATCATAGATATCTATCAATACTTCCTTGAAAGTATGCCTAACAGAGTTGACGTGTAATCAATTGATCGAGCGATTCCAGGTGCTTAGCCCTTGATCAAAATCTCTATCGCCTCTGGAGGCACGCCGAACTGGAGCGCCAGTCCGGCCTTTGCTTCGGCGATCGTCAGTGCGCCAGCTTTTGATCGATCTGGTGGAGGAGGTTGTTCAAGGAACCTCGTCGGTGCCGGCATTGGCTTGAATTTCAGTTTCTTCGGATCGATGCCGAGCTCTTCAAGCGTGGTGTATTTGACCGGGTTGCGCCACTCGCCCCATCTCTCGGGAAAGTCGACCAGGGCATATTCGCTGATCTCGATAATCCAGCGCTGCATGCCCTTTTTATCGTAGCCAAAGGGCTTAAGCCCGCTGATGCGGCCGACCAGAAACGCCGTTCCGTGCGGTTCGTGATCGTGGAAATCAACGTCGCGCGCATTACGGATGCAGACCAGAAATTCCCGGCGGCGGGCCTGCTTCTCAGCTACGACCCATGACGACGATCCGCCTATCTCGAGGATCTCGGTCCGACTGTTTGCTGTGAATACGGCGATGGCGGAGTGGGGCACGGCGAATATCCTACGGGCAGATAAGACCTCAATAGGTGATATTGCACGATATGGCAACGAGCCGGCTTGTGGACTCCCTGTTCGTAAACCGCTCACTCGGTGTTGCCGTGAATTCGCGCTCCCTGTTCCTCCCTGTTATCGACTTGGCGCAGGATTGAGGAAATGGCTGTGCCGCAGGCGTTTTTCGTATTTTCGGCGGCCGGCTCGCTGTTTTTTTCGAAAATCACCCTGTTATTGAGCCAAATAACAGCGAGACGGGTTCGCAGCTGACTGCTTCCACCGCCATGGGGTGCGCCTATCGCACTGATAACGTAGAGATATTTCTAGGGACTGCCGCGCCCGGTCCCCGACGCAGTCCCCAAATCAAATTACTGCCAGAACTTAGCTGCCAGCCTATACTGTGTTCGCCGCGATGAACCCACTGTAGACGCATCGATCTCCGCAATGAAACCGCCGTCTGGCGTGCTGCTCTATCCCCCGGCTATGGTCTTGCAACGGCGGCGTCCCTCCGGCTTCATCGAACCGTGCCGACCGTCGAAGGTAGCGCGGCCACCGTGCCGGTCCGCTGTCGGTTCACGAAATCAAACACGATGAGTACCGGCTGATGGTGTGGCGGGATGGCGACCGGGTGCGCTGCGACGGCTCACGGCACGCGCGAAACCTGTTCCGAGAACATTGACTTGGATCAATACTGCCTACGGTCTGAGAGTCTGTCCGGAGAGATCATGCTGGATTGCATAGTTTTCTCAGCATGAGCCTGATTGAAGCGAGGCGCAGAAAAGCGAGCGCTTTTCGATTGAGATTCTCCCAATCTTTGGCGAGACGCCTGCACCGCCCGAGCCATGCGAACGTTCGTTCGACGACCCAGCGCTTTGGGAGGACGACAAATCCTTTTGCGTGATCAGAACGCTTGACGATCTCCACATTCACCCGCGCCATTACTTTTGCCACGGCGCGGCGAAACAGCGGGCCTTGATAGCCGCCATCGGCGTAGAGTTTCATCAGAAACGGATACAAGCCGAACATGGTCGCCATCACGAACGCGCCGCCGTCGCGGTCCTGAATATCAGCGGCATGAACGATGGCGTGAATCAACAGGCCTTGCGTGTCGACGAGAATGTGCCGCTTCTTGCCCTTAATCTTCTTTCCCGCGTCGTAGCCCGGCGGATCGATCGAAGCCCCCCTTTTTCAGCGCTCTTGACGCTTTGGCTATCGATGACAGCGGCGGTAGGACTGGCTTCCCGGCCAATCGCTTCGCGGCATTTTACATAAAGCTCATGATGAATGAGATCGAGCGTACGATCGCAACTCCACAGGTCGAAATAATCGTACAACGTCGAACGGGGCGGCAGGTCTTTGGGGATGGCCCGCCACTGACAACCGGTGGAGAGAATGTACATGAGACCGTTCACAACCTCGCGCAGGATCACGGTGCGTTTGTCGCCGCCGCGCCTACCTGGTGGGATCAACGGTTCCACCAGTTTCCATTCGTCGTCGGTGAGGTCGCTGGGATAGCGCAAACGGCTGCGGTCATATCGCGCGCGGTTTTCATTCGTCCACATCGGCGGCCCCTCCGAATCAGGCCACCTTTCTTGAATCACATATGACTCATAGGATTCAACTTCTTCCCGGACAGACACTAAGTGCGGCGGTGTTGTGCCAACTTGGAGGAAGTTCCAGTGCGCTCATTGGCTTTGACGATTTTGACGACGGGTATCGTTTTAACAGCAGGGCACGCCCAGGCTCGACATATGATCCGGCATATCCCGTTTGCTTGTACGTCGTCTCTTACGGAATGAGCCCTTACTATAGATGCAGCTACAATACGATGGACCAATGCAGGGCATTTGCTAACGGTCAGATGTGCAGCCTCAACCCATACTATGCTGGTGCGAACGCGCCGGTGAGACGGACCAATCGGCGTTATTATCGGCAAGGCGCAAGATCGCCCGCGCCCGCTCAGACCAGATCGTACGCACGAACGGGACCTCCGATCCACTACCGGGCCGCACTGTCCAATCAATTCAATGAACCGTATTATGGGGCCTCCCAAGGTTACGCACCCGGCGAAAAACAACGATTTCTCGAAAGTGTGACACTAAGTGATTAGACGGCTCGCCAAGCCGCTCGGCAGGTGAAGCGCCGCGCCATTCGGTTGAGCGAACATCTTACGCGCAACGGCCCGACCGTGTTCGATCACGTCTGCCGCATGGGGCTGGAAGGCGTCGTCTCGAAGCGGGTGGATGCGCCGTACCGCAGCGGACCGAGCAAGGTCTGGGTCAAGACGAAGAACCCGGCGAGCGATGCCGTTCGGCGGGAGCGCGAGGAGGATTGGTACTAACCTTGGCAATTGGTTCTGCCCAAATGGCGAACCCGATGTAGGCGAGTGCAGCCACGATGAGAGCGTTGATCGCAATCAACGCCACAACTTCGGTGCTGGTCAGCGGTTTTGCCATGCGCCACTTTTAGCGGCAGTCGAGCGGCGGCGTTGACCTGGGTCAAGCTGCGACAGTCGCATTCAGACGCTATGCAAGCCAAGCCGCTGCCCTATGTACGGGCTCGATCAGCGCTTCCGCCGAGAACGGCCTCGTAATATAGGCCACACAGCCGGATTGAAGCGCAACCTCGCGAACGGCGGGTTTGTCGTTCCCAGTCATGTAGATGACCGGCAACGATGCGTTTGCTACTTTGAGACGATATCGTAGGTCGATGCCTGAAACATCACCCAGATTGATGTCGAGGAGTACACAAGCCGCGCTTCCAAAATCGCTGCTGTTCGCGAAAGCTTCGGCTGACGGAAACAACACGCTATCGTAGCCGAACTGCCGCAGCAGTCGCGCTATACTCCGCAGCATCGCGGGGCCGTCATCGACGACAAAAACTGCCTTCCGATTTCGGCGTCGCGTCAAGTCTCACAACGACGGTCACGTCGTCTCCACGAAAACTCTTTTGCCCGCATTTCTCAAAGCCCGGCCAACTTCCCCCGGAGGCCCCCACCCTCCGATCCGATATCGTGAAGCTGCGGCTGACGTCAGGCGCAAATCGAATGTTGGGAAATTTCCGTTGCGACAACTTCGGTGGTTGCCCGACGACGCGCTCAGGGTCGTGATGCGCGGGGCCGACGACGAGGACTGAGCTCGGCAGCATGACAGAATGGCAGCAGGGACTGGACACCGTCATGCAGCATCTTCGTCACAAGCTTGGCGGTTCCTCGACCCTTCGGCCCTACTGAAGCGTTTACACGCTATCGCTCGATTTCCGTTTGCTGGAGCGCGTCTTTTCTCTTTCGCTTTCTCTTCTGCTCGATCAGCCACAACCACGCAAACCCTGCGGCGACGATCATCATCACGATCAAAATGGCGTCATCTATCATCGGACCCGTCCTGACCTACTGTTCACCGACCTAAGCGAGCGGTTCCAACGCTTGGGCGGCTTCAAGCCACGCCGGAATTTCAACCGATGGAATTGACTTTCTCGGCAGGTGGGGGTTGAGGGTGCCAGCGGTGACGATTAGTCCATCATCGAATTTCAGTCGCGTGAAATTCCTCGCCTCCGCTTCGGTTCCAAACGTCTTTGTCAAGCGCGGGTTCCGCCGCTGCACGACGGTGACACTCCTCGGCACTTCAAAAGTGACATACCAAGTGTGGTTCATCGCTGATCCATCGAGGGCTGAAGTTGATCCTTGTTACGATGTTAAAATTCGACGCCTCGCGTTAGAACAAGCGTCGATATTTCCTCCGTGTTTGATGCGCCTCCCGTGACGAATTTTCCATTGTCCTATAGGACAATGGGGGACAAAACAGTCGAAAAATATCTCGGTGGTTTGCCGTCGGACGTAACACTCAAGACGCCACCTTGTTCGGCAAGGAAGGCAGATTCCGGCAAGGTCTCTAGGCGTGATGGATTGGTGGTTGGGGAACGGCAGCGGAGGCCAAAAAGTGGCTTTAGCCGACCACAGGAATGGTCGTAGTCTTTCGGGGGCGGAGAAGTTGAATGCGAGACCCGAACACTGTCGCGGCGATTATTGACGCCTTACGACAGGCCAATGGCGACGACATCGCGCGGGTCATGCTGAACGACGGCTTGTCGCTAGCCACGGTGATCGACGCGCTGTTACCAGACAGCATCCGTTGCGTGCCGGTGGCGGTTTAGCGGATTTTGGGATGCTGGCGTTGTGCCGCTGATTTGCCCGACGGGTCAAGTCAATATTCGGATTAATCGAAAATGCCAATGCCGGCAACCGCTTGTCTACTGTGCATGGGGTTGTTTCGATGTTTTTGGTGGGAGCCGCGACGATCTCGAAGCGAGAAAAGGATGAACGGTGACGTTAGGCACGCTATACCTTGTGTCTTCAGATGGCGTGAAACCACAATTCCTACGGTGCATGGGGTTGTTTTTCATGTTTTTATGTTGGGGTCCTTCTCCGCCAGCCGATCTTCCCTAAGGTAACGCATCAGTGGACCAGAACCCCAATCTCGCTGCGCTCGACAAGCTCAAGCTGCGCATCCAGGCGCTGCGCGCAAAGACCATCGACAATGGCTGCACCGAGGACGAGGCGCTGTCTGCGGCTGCCAAGGTCGCCGAGCTGCTCGATCGCTACGACCTGTCGCTGACCGACGTCGAGATGCGCGAGGCGCCTTGTGAGCGGCGCGTGTTTGAGACTCACCGCAAGAAGCGGATCCCGCTCGACGACTGCGTCGGCGCCATCGCGAATTTCTGCGACTGCCGGGTCTGGCGCGAGAAGAACCAGGCCGGCGAGAGCCGCTATGTCTTCTTCGGTCTTCGCTCGGATATCGAAGTCGCGCATTATCTGACCGAACTGCTCGACAGCGCCGTCCGCTCCGAGCTCGGCCGCTACAAGACCACGTCAGACTATCGGCGGTTCCGGCACAATGAGCGGCATCTGGCAAACGCCTCCTTTGCGCTCGGGATGGTCGCGTCGATCGCGGACAAGCTGACGGCGATGAAGGCCGGCCGCGATCAGGTGAACCACTCGACCGGCCGCGGGCTTGTTGTGATCAAGGCTTCGATCGTCGATGCCGAGTTCGGCAAGCTCGATCTGAATTTGCGGACGCGCCGCGGCGCCGGCCGTATGGTGTCGCTGACGGCCTATGAAGCCGGCGGCGTCGCCGGAGCGTCGCTGGCCATCAATCCCGCGATCGGAGAAGCGACGAATTAGCGTTCAAACGCGTCGCGGCATCAGTGCGGCGTAGAGCGGAACGAAGCAAAACAGTCCAGCCAGCATCCAGAACGACGCCGGAAGCCCAACGAGCTTGGCCACAAAGCCGATCGCCGCAGGACCGACGAGAACACCGGCATAGCCCATCGTCGTGATGGCCGCGACGGCGAGACCCGCCGGCATGACGGTCTGATTCCCCGCCTGACGAAACAAAATAGGCACGATGTTGGCCGCGCCAAGTCCGATCAGGATGAAGCCGGCCAGTGCGACGGCAGCGATCGGCGCCGTCAACAGCACGACGAATCCGCCAATCGTGATCACGCCGCCCCAAAACACACTGGCGCGATCGCCGATGCGGGCCGTCAAGGCATCGCCCGTCAGGCGCCCGATCGTCATGGCGATGGAAAACAGCATGTAGCCGACGCCGCTCTGCTTCACGTCGACGAGACCATCGTGGCTGATGAGCAAAGCGCCCCAGTCGAGCAACGCGCCCTCGACCAGAAAGGTAATCGCGGTCATGCCGGCGAGGACCAGCACAACTCCATGTGGCAGCGCGAAGTGCGGCTCGCCCTCGATCGCCTTGGTTCGCAACAGCCGTGGCCAGGCCAGCACGATAGCCACCACCATCAGCGCGGAACCGATCAGGGCACCGTGAATTGGCGCAGTGCCTGCGGACAGCAGCAGCGTCATGAGTGCGGCGCCGCCAAATCCGCCGATGCTGAACAGCGCGTGAAAACCGGACATCACCGGATACCCGGCGTCGCGTTCCACTTCGACGGCATGAATGTTCATCGCGACATCCAGCGACCCCAGCGATGCACCGAACAACAGCAGCGACAGGCCAAGGGTGACCGGCGTCGATGCGACGGCCAGTGCGGGCAGCATCGCGGCAAGCCCGAGGCCGCCCACCAGGATGACAGGACGACTGCCGAACCTTGAGCTCAGCATGCCCGTCGCCAGCATTGCCACGACCGAGCCTATTCCAAGACAGAGCAGCAGCAACCCGAGCACGCCGTCATCAACAGCCAGGCGCGCTTTGGCGTAGGGAACCAGAGGCGCCCAACACGCCATGCCAAAGCCGGCGACGAGAAAAGCAAGGCGCGTGGCAAGCCGCGCGGGGGCATCGTCGCGTTTCATCCGGTGCTCAGGGGAAACATTCATTGGGGGATGCCGGGACGGCAGCGCGTCAATTGCTCGCCGATGCCGTGACGATCGTCGTCTCAGCTTCGGCGATCAGATCGGGGGCGTGGAGGGCGGCATCATGCTCAACGACCAGCGCGTCGAATTCTGTCGAGCGGCGCGACGCGGTACCGCGCGCGGGTCTGGAGTTTTTCGGTCGTGGACATCGCGACGATGTGGCGGCTCACTTCCATCACGATGCGTTTGAAGGCGGCATCGTCGGCGTCGAACGCCGCAACGCCCTCGCCAAGGGATACCGCACACACTCCGAGGAAGGCGCGGTCGATGTTGAGCTGTTGGACGGCGCGCGCGGCGGCAAGGTCGATGCATCCGCCGATTTCCGCGTTGACCGTGCCGCCGACCAGCGTGAGGGGAATGCCGCGACGCGCCAGCACGGCGGCAGCGATGGCGACCGAGTTGGTGGCAACGCTGATGCCGATTCCGGTGGGCAGCATGTTCGCCAGCACCAGGTTTGTACTGCCGCTGTCGATAAACAGCAGTTCGCCGGGCTGAATGAGCGGGATCGCGGCTGCGGCCAGCATGCGCTTGCGCTCCTGCTTCTCGCCGATCCGCACTTCGATCGGCGTCGAGGCCGGCGAAAGCGGCAAGGCGCCGCCATAGACGCGGCGACAGCGTCCTTCGGCCGCAAGCGCGCGCAGATCACGCCGGATCGCGTCTTCGGATATGTCGAACTCCGCGGCCAGGTCAGTGGCGACCACGGAGTTTCCATCATCCAGTCGGCGGGCAATGACGTCGCGGCGAGCGAGGGGCAGGGGACTGTTCATGGTCGGTGCTCTAACATGCACATTTTATCTTGTAAATGCACGTTTATGCATGTTTATGGAACTCCAGATGTCCGTAGTCAGGCTTAGACAGCGCTGAACATGCAAGAACGGAGATATTTGATGCCAAAACTGCCGAGCGCCGATTTTCTTCACCGACTGGCGGATGTCGCCGATCGCGAAACCTTGCCGCGTTTTCGAACCGACCTCGCTGTCGTTTCCAAGACCGGGGAGAGCTATTTCGATCCGGTGACAGAGGCTGACCGGGAAGCCGAGATTGCGATTCGAACTGTCATCGAAGCCGAGTATCCCGACCATGCGATTCTGGGTGAAGAACTCGGTCAGACCGGTAGCGGCCGCTATCGCTGGGTGTTGGATCCGGTGGATGGGACGCGTCCCTTCATCTGCGGGCTTCCTGTCTGGGGCACGCTGATCGGTCTCACCGTCGATGGCCGGGCCGAACAGGGAATGATGAGCCAGCCCTTCACGGGTGAGCGCTTCTGGGCCACCGCCGATGGAGCCTGGTGCGAACGTGCAGGCAAGCGCGAGCGACTGTCCACCCGAGACGTCGGCGCATTGTCGCGCGCCATCCTGCACACGACGTCGCCTGAGCATTATCATGGTGAACTCAAGCAAGGCTTCGATCGCCTGGCCGCTTCCGTGAGGATGACCCGCTACGGCGGCGAATGCTATGCCATGGCCATGCTCGCGGCGGGCCGTATTGATCTCGCTGTCGAACCTTCGCTCCAGCCCTACGATATCGTCGCGTTGATCCCGATCATCGAAAGAGCGGGTGGCGTGGTGACGCGGATTGACGGCGGACGGGCCGAGGAGGGCGGCCCGGTCATCGCGTCGGCGACGGCGGGCCTGCATGCGGACGCTCTTCGCCTCCTCAACAATGGAAGTTAGCCGCCCGGATGAAGGCTGCATGAGATGAACGGCTCGAGGGGTCGAGCGCGTCGTCTTTCAATGGGAGTTGACTGACACTCTCTCCGCCGTAGATTGCCTACTTTATGAACGATCGGCCGGCCGTCGAACTTGTTTCCAGGGATAAGGCCAAGGTGAAAGAGCCTCGATGCCCAGCAACGTGGATCGCCCTCCGGGGAAAATCGACATTCCATCGGCATGGCGAGGCGAGGAGCTGGGAGCCAATTCCGACCGTTGGCTGACATTTCTTGGAGCCGGCGACGTGGCCGAGCTTGAGAACGTCGCCAGGTCATACCTCGCCGCGGGTGGCAAAATAGCCGAGATCACCAAAGAAAGGTTTCCGCTTCCGCGCTTTGGCGCTCACCTTGAGAAGCTCAAGAAGACGCTGATGAATGGCCTTGGTTTCGAGGTCATCCGCGGTCTTCCGGTGGCCAATTACAGCCAGGAAATCGCCGCCGCGATCTTTTGCGGCGTCGGCGCGCATCTCGGATTCGCGCGATCGCAAAACGCGGCTGGCCACATTCTCGGTCACGTCCGCGACATCGGCGCCGACGCGAATAATCCGAACACACGGATTTACCAGACCTCGGAAAGACAAACCTTCCACACCGATTCGTCCGACGTCGTCGGGCTATTGTGCATTCGCGAGGCGATGGAGGGCGGCAAATCCCTGCTTGTCAGTACGACGACAATTTACAACGAGATGCTGCGCACGCGCCCGGATCTTGCCGCTCTCATGTTTGATCCGATCGGGACAGACCGGCGAGGCGAGGTGCCGGAGGGTGAAAAGCCATACCTCGAAATCCCGGTGCTGAGTTGGCATGCGGGATTCCTGACGGGTTTCTATCAGCGCCAGTATATCGACAGCGCACAGCGTTTTCCCGAGGCGCCGCGATTGACGACGGCGCGCGTCGAGGCGCTCGATCTGTTCGATACGCTCGCGAACGATCCCGCCCTTCATCTTGGCATGCAGCTTCAGCCGGGCGACATGCAGTTCGTTTACAATCACGCTTTGCTGCATGACCGAACGGGGTTTCGCGACTGGCCGAATGCAAACCAGAAGCGGCATTTGTTGCGGCTTTGGCTGTGCATGGAAGGTGATCGGCCACTGCCTGATTGCTTCAGGCAGCGCTATGGCTCGATCGAGATCGGCAACCGTGGCGGCATCGTTACCAAGGGTACGATTCTGAACGTGCCGCTGGACTGATATTATCTACAGATGGCTCAGTCATGAATGAAGAAAACCGGGGTTGCGGCCCCGGTTTTCCTTTGGCCCTTCGGTGATCAGTTTTGCCTTAAATTGCCGTAGGCATCGAGATCGCCGTGAGGATTGTATCCGGAGTCGTGCAGATTCTTCATGTACGCGTCGTGAGCACCGAGGCTATCGGCGGGGATGGAGCCTTCGGCGGGTGGAGCGCTGACGATGTGGTAGTGGTGGTGCACGACATGGTGATGGTGGTGGACTGACTCGCGAGCCATGGCGGCGCCGCTGACGGCGAGAGTGGCTGCCGCGGCCAAAATGAGAAGTCGCATGATTTGAATCCTCCGTTTCTTGTTATTGAAGATTGAGCCTGGAGCGCCACGATCATTGTACGACCCGTACAACCCTGTACAAAAAGTTGAGGTTCGCTTGGTAAACTCTGCATCGCGGGCTCGTGACGGACTCGTGACGAGGCGTGATGTCAGCAGTGGCGTCTCGACCAGATCGGCGAGGGGCTTGTTAGCGGCGCGGCAACCTAGTCGACGTCGGCTATGTACTTCTCATAGTCGGACGCATTTGCCTTGTCGGTCATGACCTGGGGGCAGCGAAAGCAGGCTTCCTTGCCTTCCTGACGAAACCATCGGCAAGTAGACCTTATCAGGCAGGCGGGAAGCCCGTTGACGACAGCCGGATAGCCGTCAACGATCCTCTTTGCGAGGCTACAGGCGTTTTCCTTGAAATGTTTGCAGCCATCGCCCACGCAGGGAGCTGCGATGCGAAACAGCTGCGTTGGCTTGGCCGAGCCCGCAATCGCGAGCAGTTTCTCTGAAACCGGCTGCGTCTCGGTGAGATAGCCAACCCTGTGCGTCTCCTGAGTGCCCGTTATCACGCCGAACACCCGGGCGTTGTCGGCGGTTGCCTGAGCGCTGGGGCAGTCGATCTGCGCGCTTGATCCTTTGGACATGAAACCCTCAAATTCGCTGCGTGTATCGCGTGAGGCGCCAATAGGTCTGTCTTGATCGACGCTCAATTCGTCTTGCTTCATCGGAGGTTTGATTTGGAACGAAAGCAATCCGAGACGGCGTTCGGCACGCCGAACGCCATCTCGTGTCCTGGTCTGCGCTATTACGTCAACTTCCCGATCTCGACCGGATTCGCGGATTCGGACCCGTCGTAGTGGTCGGGCCCTTGGGTGTACGCGCCGCCATTCCGCCCGCAACTTTTTCGAGTTCATCCGGCGTGAGCTTGATCGGCGCTTCGAGTTTCTCACCGACGGACTTTTGGGACTTCGTCTCGGAATCCTTCATCTGTCCTCTCCTGGTGGCGAGACGAAGGGACCATCCGCTTCGACCGCACCAGGATGTTATCACGGGCTTGGGGGGTTACACAGATCGTTCTAGTGTGTGATCCCGTCACAATGGCGGCGGTCACACGTAGGTGTCACGCAAAATACCGGATCGTGATCGGCGAAGGAGAGCCCGTTCCATGACTACGCAAACAATTCGTTTTCCGCTGGATGGCCGCCTGCGCCGGATGTTCATCGACGGAAACTGGGCGGAAGCCCGCTCCGGGCAAACTCTTGAGACAAGCAATCCCGCAACCGGTGCGGTGATCGGTCATGTCCCGCGCGGTGCTGCTGCGGACATCGATCTTGCGGTCGACGCCGCCCGTCGTGCGTTCGAAGGACCGTGGAGCCGGTTCAAGCCGTTCGAGCGACAGGCGCTGCTGCTGCGGATTGCCGACCTGTTCGAGAAGCACTGGGAAGAGATCAGCCAGTCCGACACGACAGACATGGGGATGCCGATCGTGCGCACCCGGGCAAACAGGCTTCGCGTGATCGGCATGCTGCGATTTTACGCCGGCATGGCCACCTCGCTGCATGGACAGACGATCGAGAATTCGCTTCCGGGCGACGTGATGTCGTTCACGCGGAAGGAGGCGATCGGCGTCGTCGGCGCCATTATTCCGTGGAATGCGCCGACGGCCGCATCGATCTGGAAAATCGGACCCGCACTCGCGACCGGTTGCACGATCGTGCTCAAGCCTTCCGAAGAGGCGCCGCTCACCCCCTTGCTGATCGCGGATCTGATGCACGAGGCGGGCGTGCCGCCTGGCGTCGTCAACGTCGTGACCGGCACCGGGGTGGAGGCCGGCGCGCGGCTCGCCGAACATCCCGGCGTCGACAAGATCGTCTTCACGGGATCAACCGCAACCGGGCAGGCGATCATTCGGGCGTCTGCCGGTAACCTCAAGCGGGTCTCGCTCGAGCTCGGCGGAAAATCGCCGGTTATCGTCTGCGCCGATGCGGATCTCGACAAGGCGGTCCCGATTGCCGCGATGGCGGCCTTCGCCAATTCGGGCCAGATCTGCATCGCCGGCTCCCGCCTGCTGGTGGAGCGAACCATTCATGACGAACTGGTCGAGCGGCTTGGCAGGTTCGCATCAGCGCTGAAGATCGGCGATGGCGCCGATCCCTCGACCGAGATCGGACCTCTCGTCTCCCGGCGACAACTCGACAAGGTAGAGGGATTTTTGCGGAGCGGACGCGACGAGGGCGCGACCGTGGTGGCAGGCGGCCGGCGGTTGAGCGAAGGACGCTTTGCGGGCGGCAACTTCGTCGAACCCACGGTGTTCGCCGGCGTCTCCGACAAGATGCAGATCGCGCGCGACGAAATTTTCGGACCGGTGATTTCCGCACTTCCCTTCGACACGCTCGATGAGGCCGTCAAGCGCGCCAATGCGACGCAGTACGGGCTGGCGGCAGGCGTCTTCACGCGCGATGTGAGCAAGGCGCACATCCTCTCGCGCAGCCTCCGCGCCGGATCGGTCTGGGTGAACACCTATCACGCCATCGATCCCGCGGTGCCGTTCGGCGGCTACAAGATGAGCGGCTATGGGCGCGAAGGCGGCGCCGAACAGCTCGACGAATACCTGAACACCAAGGGCGTTTTCATCAAGCTCGACTGAACCCGCGCCGCCGCGAGAAAAACCGCCGGATTTCTCCGGCGGCTTCTGTGGGGTCAGCGGCGGATCGGGATGGTCGGCATGCGGACCACCGGTGTCGGCGCCGTCGCGATCCGCACCGCCCCGACCGTGGTGTGAACCATGGTGACCGCGGGCGTCGGGGTGCGCAGCACCGGGCCGGTGGGACGAACCACCATCGCAATCGTGGGTTTGGTCGTGATCTTCACGGCGCCGACCGTGGTGTGAACGACCGTACCGGACGACCTGCCGGCGGGCGCGGACGCCGTCGAGGTGCCGGCCTTCTCGTACATGCCACCGCCGACCGGACGATCGCCATTCGGCGCGGTGCCGGTACCGGCCTTCTCGTACATGCCGCCACCAACCGGACGATCGCCGTTCGGCGTGGTGCCGGTGCCGGCGCGCGACATGCCACCACCCACCGGACGGTCGCCGTTTGCGGTCATGCCGGTGCCGGCGCGTTCATACATGCCGCCGCCGACATAGCGGTTGCCGTCGCCGGTGCCGGCCCGCTCGTACATGCCGTTGCCGACATAGCGATGGGCCGTGCCCGCGCGCTCCCACATTTTGCCGCCGACATAGCGATCCATTGCGGAAGCCGGCGCGGAAAATGTGGATGCGCCGGCGAGCAGGGCGGTTGCGCTGATGGCCAGAGCGAATTTGCGGTTTGCGAAAGAAAACATGGTCATTCTCCTGAAATGGGCCAGCCAGTCCGACCCGATATTCTCAGGGACGGACCGGTCCGGTTTTTTCAGGAAAATTATTTGGTGGAAGTTCGCACCACCCGGGGGCATTCGTCGGCTCAAATGCCAGCCGCGCGGCCGGGATGCGTCATCGGCCGCGCCGTCAAGCGTTGGGTACGGGAAATCCCTACCAGCTGTAACGCATGCCGACGGAGCCGCCGACGGTTTGCGTGCCGACAAGAGTATTGGACGTCAGCGTCGAGCCCACGGTTGAACCATGGATATCCAGGAAGGATGAGAAGTTCGGCAACCAGATCACGTTGAAGCGCACGGCGCCGCGGGCGCCCAGCCCTGCATCGGTGCCGGCGAGCGCGCCCGGCAGACCGGGCGCGGCGCCGGCAAGGACGCCGGACTGGCTGACGTTCTTGAACACCTGGCCGGAAATCTGCGGCTGCACCTTGTAGCCGATCCAGTTCCATTCCCCGCCCATACGGCCGCCGACATGGAGTTCGGTGGCGTCACCCGTCTTGGTGCCGAAGTTTGCGGTATAGGTTTCCATATAGGTCACGCCGATCGTCGGCTCGAAATACACGGTGTACGGCAGATCGTGCCGATACTGGACGTTGCCGGTATAGCTGACCGAACTGCTGTTGGGCGGCGCGATGACCGCTGCGATCAGCGAGTTGGGGCGCGACCAGGTCGCCGCCGTGGTGAAGTCTGCGGAGAAGCCGCCATTGGTGTAGGCCAGCGTTCCGGCGCCGGAGCTGGTCTCGATGTCGAGGCCAAATGTGTGGGCCCAAATTCCGGTCCCCGTCGCCACGAAGGTCAGTGTGTCGCTGGCGGTGAAGATGCCGATCTTGGTGACGTCGATCGCGCCGGTGCCGCTGACGGCCGTCGTGGACGCAAACACGTTTTTGGTCTCGTCAAGCGGCGCCAATCGCGTTGACGCCGAACAGCCAGCTCGGTGCCGCCGCCGGTGCCATCGCCGGCGACTTGGCATAGCCGAGCGCGTCAAAAGCGTGGCGGGCGCTTTGCTCGAAAGGGCGGCGCGGATCGAATTCGGATTCCTCGCCGGTGAACCGCATCATGCCTGCCGGTGGTGTGATCTTGTCGATTCTGAATCTGATCGCGCACCGTCCACAAAATGTTCTGAACGGCGTTGCGGACGATTTCCTGCTCGATGATCCTGTCAGCCTTGGCAGGTGTCGCGCTGAGGCCAGCGAGGCCCGCGATAGCCAGCGTCGCAACGATGTTATTTCTGGATGCCGTCACCGGAATTTTCACGTGCGCCCCCGCCGCGAGAGGTATTCACCGGAATTAGTTTGGCTATTGGTCCACAACCCATAAAATTGGCTAGTGCGCCAAAGACACACCGCGAAATGAAAGTCCCGGTGCCCCGGAAATCCCCGGTTTTGACCGAGGCGGGCCGTCCCTCTGCGGCTGAAAACTCCCCTTTTTCCTTTGTGCAGGCAGGCTGTCCTGTATTAGCTTTTTAAAACCAGCATCCCCCTGGATTGGCCCAATGCTTCAAGCAAATCCGCGGCCTGAACTTGAGCTTGTCAAAGCGGTTTTGGCCGGGGATTCGGCTGCCGCGCAACGCTTTCTCGACGCCACCGCCGCCACGCTCTGGTCGGTCGTGGTCAAGCTCGAAGGCGACGGGGCCGACGGCGAAGAGGCCTTTCTCGGGGTGGTCGAAGGCCTCAAGGCCGACGGCTATGCACGCTTAAGGGCGTTCGACGGGCAGAGCCGGCTGTCCACCTATCTCGCCATCGTTGCCCGCGACATATTGGCCGACCGGCTTGCCCGCGGCTTTGTCGAAGCTCCGCGCAAAAGCTGGTCGCGCTTCGAGCGCTTCTTCGGCGCCGATATCCGCCGTCGCGTGACGCAGCGATTTCCGCGCGAGGCGAGCTAGCGGTCAGCGCGACGACGCCTATCAGGAAGTCTGCCTCAGATTCATCGAGGACGATTATCGCCGCATCCGCGCCTATGACGGACTTGGCAGCTTCACCGGATTCATCCTCACGGTTGCCGAACGCATCCTGATCGATCTGGTGCGGCGGGATGCGCCGCGGCGGCGGCTGCCGGCCGCGGTCGCGCGTCTTCCGCAACTCGAGCAGGATATCTACGCGGCGGTGGTCTGGAACGCGCATCCGGTCGATGCCGACCGGCTCGCCACCACGATGCGCGGTCGCTTCGAACGCGATCCCGATGCCGCCGAAATCAAAACGGCGATAGCGCGCCTTGCCGAGCTCGTGCCATTGGCACCGGCGGTGTCGGCCCGGAAGGAAATGGTTTCGCTCGACAGTTCGGGCGACGAAGGAGAGGGGTTCTTGGTTCCGGATTCCGGTGGAAGCCCGGAAGAGCAGTTACTGGAGAGCGAGGAGCAGCAAACCCGAGCTTCGCTGCTGGCCGCGGTCAAGGCTGCCGCCGCCGAACTGCCGGCGGAGGATCGGCTTTATCTCCAGATCGTGTTTTCGGCGACCGATCCGATGCCGGCGCGCGAGATCGCACGCGCAATGCAGGTGCCGGTGGAGGAGGTGTATCGGCTGAAACAGCGGTCGCAGCGCTGGTTGAAGGAGGTTGCGGCCAAACTCGGGGCGCCAGCAAAAAAATGAACAAAAAAATGAACGAGAAAATGACAGTTCCGCTGGCAAGAAATCGACTTTGTCCGTCTGGAATATCAAAGCCATGACGGCAAGAACGAAATGAACAAACCATGACCGACGATTTCAAAAACAAGATCGAACGCCTGCTCGACGAGCCGGACGAGGCGCCCGTGGCCGGAGCGCCAGCGGACCGGTTGCGCGCCCGGTTGTCGGCGACCCTGTCGGAGGGACTTGAGAATGCCTCGGTCGCGGCATCGGATGCCGACGCCGGCAATCCGCGGCATTGGTTGCGGCTTTCATCGATGGCCGGTTGACCGGCGAGGCGCGGGAGAAATTTGCACGCGCTCTGGCGCGTGAGCCGAACTTGCGCGCCGACATGGAATCGGCGGCCGATCTCGTCAGCTCGGTCGGCGAGAGTCCGGTGCCGGTGCCAAAGCATCTGATGACGCAGGCAGCCGCCCAGTTCGCGCCGGAGCCGCCGCGTGTTGTCGAGACCCGGTCGCGCTGGAGTTTCTCGTTTGCCGATTTGTTGCCGCGCCAGCGCGTCGCGCTTGCGGCGGTCGCGGTGCTGGCGGTGGTCCTCGCCATCCCCGCGGGCATGATGTTCAAAAGCGGTGGCGGTGGTGAACCTGAACTGAGCGGCGTTTCCGATGCCGATCTCGAAGCGGCGCGGGTGAAGGCGTGCAAGGACAAGGTGGCGAAGGAGGCCGAACAGGCCAAGGCCTCCAAGACCGCGGCGCCCGCCGCACCGAAGACCGCCGACGGCTCCAAGCCAAAGGATCCCTGCGATCCGGCCGAGCTGAAGAAAGACGGCGCGAAGAAGAAGTAAGGGGACGCGCGGCGCTGCCGCGCTCCTCACCATGAGGGTCCTAGTTCTTAGAAACCAAATTGACAGCTGATCAATCGACGTCATCCTGAGGTGCGAGCACTTGCGAGCCTCGAAGGACGACGGCGATGGGTGTGCATGTATACATGCTTCGATGCGCCGACGGATCCTACGATGTCGGAAGCGCAACCGGAGAAGACCTCGGTCCTCGCGTTGATCAACACAACGCCGGATCATATCCGGGGTACACCTTCACTCGGCGGCCGGTCGTACTCGTTTGGTCTGAATATTTCGATCGGATAACCGACGGAATTGCAGCTGAGCGCCAAATCAAAGGCTGGAGCCGTGCCAAGAAAGAAGCGTTGATGTGCTCGGATTGGGACAAGGTGAGTGACTTGTCTCGTCGGCGTGGCGGGCGGCCAAAGGAGGGCTAACCAACCATCCTTCGAGGCTCGCAAGTGCTCGCACCTCAGGATGACGCCTGTGTTCTTGGCTAGCCTCATCCCGAGCAAACGGACCTCATCCTGAGGAGTTCGCGTTAGCGCCGTCTCGAAGGATGAAGCCATCAAACGAGAAAATTCATCAGACCTGTTCGCCTACTGCCGGTTCGTGGCCGGCGTCAGCTGCGTCTCGCTCGCCTCCAGCGGCGCAACCGTGAGCAGCGCCTGGTAGGCGTCGATCAGGCCGCCACCGGACTGGTCGTTGACCGGGTCAAGACGCTTGGCGCTCTTGATCAGGGCCTGCCGCGCGGCCGTCGGCGTCAGCGAGGGCTTGCGTTCGAGCATCAACGCCACCGTCCCCGTGACAAAGGCCGCCGAGAACGAGGTGCCCGAATTCTTCTGCACGGCATTATTGGGGGCGAGCAGGATCAGGTCGACGCCGGGGGCGGCGACGGCGACATGCGGGCCGCGATTGGCGAACAGCGGCAACTGGTCGTCGCCATCGGTCGCGGTGACGGCGATGACGTTGGGGTCGGCCGCGGGAAACAGCGGCGGTGAATTGGCCCCCTTGTTGCCGGCGGCAGCCACCATGATGACGTTCCTGGCATAGGCCGCGGCGATGCCGCGCGTTACGCCGGGATCCTGCGGGCCGGAAAAACTCATGTTGATGATGCGTGCGCCATTCAAAACGGACCAGTCCAGTCCCTTCATGATCGCGAAGGTGGTGCCATTCTCGGCGCGTCCGGTGCCGGAGAAGGCGCGGACGGCCAGGATCTGCGCGTCCGGTGCCGCGCCGAGCAGGCGGCCGTGCGCGGCGATGCCGCCCGCGATCGCGGTGCCATGGAGGTGGACCTTCTCGCCAACGCCGATCGCATCGAACGTGTTGACGATGTCGCCGGCGAGATCGGGATGCGTCACATCGATGCCGGAATCGATCACCGCGACCAGAACCTTGCTGCCGCGCGCCAGTTGATGCGCTTCCTTGAGCCGCACCTTCGCCGGCATGTACTCCGGCGGATCGGCTTCGCCTGAGCTCGCGGCCTGCTGCTTGTCCTCGATCAACGCGTAGAGATAGTTCGGTTGCGCAAACAGCACGCCTGTATCGGTCTCGAGCGCGCGCACCACATTCGTCACCGAGCGGCGGTCGGGAATCGCGCAAACGCACCAGCGTGGTGCCGCCGAGTTGGAAGTTCACCTGCTCGAGGTTGGTGAGCCGGAATCGCCGCACCAGCGCGCCGATCTGCTGGCTCGTCATCGAGCTCGTAACCTCGATCACGACTTCGTTCGGCTCGTAACGCTGTTCGCCGGCCGGCGGAATGCCGCTCGGATTGCGTGTTGTCTGCTGCGGGGCTCTGGAAGAGGGTTTCTTGGCCTCCTTGCTTTTCACCCCGGCGAGCTCCGGTGCCGATTTGGCCTTGGTGTCGGCCTTCGCGGTCTTGCTGGCAGCACCGCCCTTCTGCTGGTCGCGCGCCGATTGCGTTGCGTTCTGGACGGCATTGCTGACGATCGAGCGCTCTATCCCCCCTCCCATCTGTGCCATCGATGGCACGGCGATGCCGCCGGCAGCAAGGACCAGTAACAGGATGACGAGACGTTTGACCGATCGTGCGTCGAACATGGGACGCTCCTGGGAGCTTGAAGCCTGCCCTGCCTCGGGTTGGCAATATTACCGTATCGCCGCATCTCGATCCAGATCATGCGCGATCGCGTGAGCGGTTCTGGCGGTGGCGAGGAGGGAGCGGATCACCGATCCCTCCCTCCTGCGCGTGGTTCGGCCATCAGGCGGCGGTGTTGCACATCACGGCGGGAACGGCGATTGCGCCCGCTCCGGGTGATCGGCTGACGGTACCGCTGCCGGGGACCGAGAAGCCCATGGTTGCAGTACAGATGCTGCGACCGGAGGGGCTCTTCAGGTTGCTGTGGATCTGGCCGCTCTTGTCGTAATAACCCTTCACGACGCGGTACTGGTCGGTGAAGGCGGCAAACACTTCAAACTTGGCAAGGACGACCGGCGGCTTGGCAGGGGCCGGCGGCGGTGAGTGGTGGTGGCGGTGGCTCTGGTGTACGGCTGGTACCGGCGCGACCGGGTGACCATTGACAACAGGTTTTGGCGTCACGACCGGCATGGGACGCGCCACATTGACGATCGGCTTGACGCTGACGGCCGGCAAGTGGAGCGCGGGCTTGGGAATGTTGATGACGGGCTTGGGAATGATGACGGTGGCGTGTGCCGCGGATGCGGCAAACGTAATCAGGGACGTCGCGGCCAGTGCGACGGTGAGCTTCGAAACGAAAGACATGATCTCCTCCATATGACGCGACCGACCATTCGGTCCGCTGGGTCCATGGACGGACCTGCCGGGATTTTTTCGGTTGCCCGGGTAAATAAATTTTCAGAATGGGATCGGGATACGGCCTGCATTGCGTACGGCGTTTCGGCGACGCGGGAAGCGAGAGGGATCGTCGATCCCTCTCGCTCCGGGATTCACGCCCGTGGTGACGGCGCTTAGCTCCTGAGCATGCACTTCACGACCGGAACAGAGATGGCGCCGGAGCTGTAGTTCGGGCTGACACCGCTGCTACCGGGAATCTGGTAGCCTGTCCCGACGCCGCAGGAACTGCCGGAGGGACCGGTCAGGCCCATCACCAGTTTGCCATTCACGTAATAGCCCTTGATCGCGCCGTTCACCGTGAACGCAGGATATTCGACCGGCGTAAACGTGATCTTCGGTTTTGCGGGCGAGGCGGCGGCGGGCTTGGCCGGGGCTGGCTGGCTCGCGACTGGAGCGGGCTTCGACGGGGCCGGTTGATCGGCGATCGGAACCGTGCCCGGCTTGATCGGACCATTATTGTTGCTGGCAACCGGCACCGTGCCCGGCTTTGGCGCGGTGGTTGCCGGATAGCTCGAGATCGACGAAATGGCGGCGACCAGCTTGCCGTTCTGGTAGATCATCGACGTGCTCTGCGTGCCGCCCCGCCAGTTCGACACGGTGTTTTGCACGGTAGCGGGCTTGCCGGCGAACGTGCCCGGCTTGGCCAATGAACTGATCGGGGTCGAGACGAAAGACACCGGAGGCCTGGGCACGGCGACAGGGATGACAGGTTGGGATGCTGACGACAGGCTTCGGGATGTTGATGATCGGCTTCGGGATATTGACGGTTGCGTGCGCCGCCGAAGCGGAAAGCACGATTATGGACGTGGCGGCCAGCGCCGCCGAGAGCTTCGAGAAGCGGGACATGATCGCCTCCATTTGACTGGGACCGGTCATTCGGTCCGCCAAGTCCATGGACGGACATGCGTCAGCTTTTTTGCGTGGCGCGATTTCGGCCGTGCGCCATCTTCCGGGTTGACTCGATCGTGTCGCGAGAACAAAATAGGAACATGTCAGTCGAAGCGCGAGTGAGCTCGCGGATGCAGGCCGCTCGTTCGCGGCCTCGCGCGGCACTTGCGGACTATTTTCAAAGCCTCCTATGATGGCCACTCATTTGGGTAGACGGGTATGAGAAGTGCAATCGGAGCGGTAGTAGCGGCGTTGTGCCTGATTGCAGCGCCTTCAACCGCCAGCGCGCGCGGGCCCTACGGCTCCATCAATGTCGGTAACTGGAAGGGCGGGGCCTACACCAACGATCAGAGCGGCGCCTTCACGCATTGTGCGGCCGGCGCCCAATATGAGAGCGGCGTTTATTTCGTCGTCACGATCAACGACAAGGCGGGATGGACCCTCGGATTTGCCCACGAAAAATGGGAGTTCAAGACCGACCGGGCGTTCCCGATCGTGCTGACATTCGACGGTCAGGCGCCGTTCAATGTGCATGGCGTGCCGCTCGCCGACAAATTACTCCAGGTGCCGATGCCGGACAATTCTGCCCTGATCGCGCAATTCCGCAAAGCCAAGGGGATGACCGCCTATACTCAGGGGCACCTGTTCCAGTTCAAGCTCGACCAGACGGCGCAATTACTTCCATCCCTGGCGAATTGCGTGGCCAAGGTGAAGCAATTCGGTATCGCCGCAGCCGGGGATTTTTCCGTGGCGGCGCCAAAGCAGGTGGCCGCGGCGGGGCCGCCGGGGACGGGCACAGCACCTGGCAAGCCTGAAAAAACCGGCAATCAGACCGGGACCGGTTTTGTGGTCTCGACCAGCGGTCACCTCGTCACCAACGCGCACGTCATCGAGGGGTGTGTCGGGGATATCCAGGGCAGCCTGACCGGTGAGGCGCCGGTCACGCTGCGCGTCGTCTCCAGCGATGAAACCAACGACCTCGCTTTGCTTCAGGCGCCCGGGACGTTCAAGGAAGTCGCCATCATCAAGGACAAGGCGGTGCGGTCCGGCGACAGCGTCGTGGCGATCGGCTATCCCTATCACGGATTGCTCACGTCCGATTTCACGGTCACCACCGGCATCGTCAGCTCGCTGAGCGGCATCCTGAACGACACCCGCTTCCTGCAAATCAGCGCCGCGGTGCAGCCCGGCAACAGCGGCGGCCCGCTGCTGGCCTCGAGCGGCGAAGTGGTCGGCGTGGTAGCGGCCAAGCTGAATGCGCTGAAGTTCGTCAAGGCGACGGGCAATATCCCGGAGAACATCAATTTCGCCATCAAGACCGGCGCGCTCAGGGATTTCCTCGATAACAGCGCGGTGTCGTACCAGACGGCCGATTCCAAGACCGAATTGAAGACGGCCGACATTGCCCGCAACGCAAGGGCATACACCCTGCTGGTTTCCTGCAAGACGAAGCTGCCGGCCGAGAGCGCGAAGAACTAGCCCAGGCAGTACAAGGCTGCGTACCGGAGGGCGCGGGCGGCTTACAGATTTCGGATGATGTATCTGTGCCCCTGATTTGCCCGACGTGTCAATTGTTTTTTCGGGATAACAGAAATGCCAATGCCGTCAGTCATATTTCTACGGTGCATGGGGTTGTTTTCGTAGTTTTGTGTTTGGCCTCCGCGGCCTGACCCATTGGGGGCGCCACCGACCCCGCGTGACGCGCCGATGACACTTTGTGCGGCACCTTGCTGCCGAAAAAATATGCTGACCGGGAACAGAGTTCGCCTAGAACTGCCTTCCTTTTTGGCACATCTGTTGCATACATTCGCGTAGTCGCGGGGGCGAGCAACGTCGCCCGGGTAAACATGCGGGTTGTTGCGGATGACGAGTACGGCGGCGGCGCTCGAGCTGGTGCGATTGACGAAGCAGTACGGCAGCACGACCGCGGTCGATGCGATCGACCTCAAGATCCCGGCGGGAAGCTATTGTTGCCTGCTGGGTCCGTCCGGCTGCGGCAAAACGTCCACGCTGCGCATGATTGCAGGTCATGAATCGGCGACGTCAGGCGACATCATCGTCGGGCCGAAAAACGTCACCAATCTGCCGCCTGCCGCCCGCAGCACGGCGATGATGTTTCAGTCCTACGCTTTGTTCCCGCATCTTTCCGTCATCGACAATGTTGCCTTTGCCCTGAAGATGAAGGGCGTCGACAAGCCGGAACGCCATGCCGAGGCCAGGAAGCTGCTGGATCTCGTCGATATGCAGGCCTATGCGGCGCGGCTGCCGGGTCAGCTTTCCGGCGGCCAGCAGCAGCGCGTGGCGCTGGCGAGGGCGCTGATCACGTCGCCGCAGATCCTGCTGCTGGACGAGCCGCTTTCGGCGCTCGATCCATTTTTGCGGCTGCGGATGCGGGCCGAACTGAAAAGGCTGCAACGCGAGCTCGGAATTTCCTTCATCCACGTCACGCACGGCCAGGATGAGGCGATGGCGCTGGCCGATATCGTGGTGCTCATGAATGGCGGGCGGATCGAACAGCAGGGTTCGCCGCGCGAGATCTTCAACCACCCGCGGACGGAATTCACGGCGAAGTTCATCGGCGGCCACAATGTCATCGGCGTCGGCGACAAGACCTACGCCGTTCGGGTGGACAAGCTGACGCTGAAACGACCGGGCGAAACCGTCATCGGCCCTTCGGTCGAGGGCACCGTCAACGAGGTCGAATACCAGGGGACCTATGTCCGCGTCGCCATCACCATCCACGGCGGCGCCGAGATCTCGGCCCAGCTCTCGGAAAACCAATTCGATGCTGCCAATTTCAGTGTCGGCGAGCGCGTGCTCGCCAGCTGGGATGAGGCGCAGGCAAGTCTGTTGAACCGCAGTTCTGTAACCGTCCAGTCGCCTGAAAAGGCGGCTTGACACTTTTGGAGGTGACCATGAAAGATCGTTCGAAACTCAACAATGGCGTCAGCCGTCGCTCGCTGCTGAAGGGCGCCGCCGGCGCGGTCGGCCTGGCCGCGGGCTC
This sequence comes from uncultured Alphaproteobacteria bacterium, assembly GCA_963802535.1. GTDB lineage: Bacteria > Pseudomonadota > Alphaproteobacteria > Rhizobiales > Xanthobacteraceae > Bradyrhizobium. The sequence continues at coordinate 27,237 of CAWDJI010000017.1, forward strand.
CGGCGCCATCACCGGATTCCCCGCAGTCCATTCCGCCGATCCGAAAGTGCTGCGCTATCTCGGGACCGCGGTGAACGAAGGCGACGAGATTGCGAAGAAGTGCCTCGCCGATACCGGGATCAAGATCGAATACATTACGGCGACGACCGATGACGTCACCAAGCGCGTGATCACGCAGCCGAATTCGTTCGACGTGCTCGATACCGAATATTTCTCGCTGAAGAAGCTGGTGCCGTCAGGCAATATCTTTGCGCTCGACGCCAGGAAGATCAAGGAATTCGACAACATCACGCCGGTCTTCACCAAGGGTCAATTGCCGAACGGCAAGAAAATTGGCGATCAGGGCACCGCGCCGATGAAGGTGCTTTATCTCGACGGCGCCAACTCCAAGACCTTCTCCAAGACGCCGACCGAATTCGTAACCCTGATCCCCACCGTCTACAACGCCGACACGCTCGGCATCCGGCCGGATCTGATCAAGCGGCCGATCGAATCGTGGACGGAATTGCTCAACCCCGAATTCAAGGGCAAGGCCTCGATCCTCAACATCCCCTCGATCGGCATCATGGACGCCGCGATGGTGGTCGAAGCCAGCGGCCAGTACAAATATGCCGACAAGGGCAATATGACCAAGGCCGAGATCGATCTCACCATGAAGGTGATGACCGAAGCCAAGAAGGCCGGCCAGTTCCGCGCGTTCTGGAAGGACTTCAACGAGATCCGTCAACCTGATGGCATCAGGCGAAACCGTCATCCAGTCGATGTGGTCGCCCGCGGTCACCAAGGTGCGCTCGATGGGCATCGCCTGCACGTTCCAGCCGCTCAAGGAAGGTTATCGCTCGTGGGCGTCGGGCTTCTGCGTCTCGAAGGGGGTCTCGGGAGCGAAGCTCGACTGGGCCTATGAGTTCGTGAACTGGTATTTGTCCGGCTGGGCCGGCGCCTATCTCAACCGCCAGGGCTATTACTCCGCCGTGCTCTCCACCGCCAAGGCCAACATGACGCCCGACGAATGGGGCTACTGGATGGAAGGCAAGGCCGGCGTCGGCGACATCAAGGCACCCGACGGCACGCTGCTGGAGAAAGCCGGCTCCAAGCGGGACGGCGGCTCCTATGAAGACCGCATGGGCGGCGTCGCCTGCTGGAACGCCGTCATGGACGAGAACGACTACATGGTCCGCAAGTGGAATGAATTCATCGCCGCTTGACGTCACCTGACGGACTTGCCGGGCCAAGTGCCCGGCAGGTTCTTCTTCGCTTTCGCCGCGATCGGTCTTCACTCTTGATGCAAGCCTTGCAATGGTAAAAGACAGCAAATCCTTCGTTGCGTGGCTTCAGGCCGCGCCGATGATGCTGGTTTTCGCGGTGTTTTTCCTTCTTCCGTTGCTGTTCGTGACGATCGTCAGCGCGTGGGACTACAACGAATATGAAATGATCCCGGCCTTCAGCCTGCGTGGCTACAGTGACACGTTCGAAGGCTGCATCGCCGACCTGCCCAATCTCTGCACCATCCTGAAGACCTATCTGAAGACCCTGAAACTGTGCCTGCTGACCTGGGCCCTGACGCTTCTCATCGGTTTTACCGTCGCCTATTTCCTCGCTTTCCACGTCCGCTCCAAGACCTGGCAGATCGTGCTCATCGCTGCTTTGCACGATCCCGTTCTGGACCTCGAACGTGATCCGCATGATCGCGTGGATTCCGCTGCTCGGCCGCAACGGACTGGTCAACAAAGGCCTGCTGCACATGGGCGTGATCCAGCACCCGGTGGAGTGGCTGCTATTCTCCGAATTCTCGGTCGTGCTCGCGCTCGTGCACCTCTTCACCTTCTTCATGGTGGTGCCGATCTTCAATTCGATGATCCGCATCGACAAGCGCCTGATCGAGGCCGCCTATGATGCCGGCGCCACCGGCTGGCAGACGCTGGTGAACATCATCATTCCGCTTGGCAAAGCCCGGCATCGTCATCGGCTCGATCTTCGTGATCACCATCGTGATGGGTGATTTCATCACCATCGGCGTGATGGGCGGCCAGCAGATCGCGTCCGCCGGCAAGATCATCGAGGCGCGGCTGAACGCGCTGCAGTTCCCGGCCGCCGCCGCCAATGCGGTGATCCTGCTCGGCATCACCATCCTGATCATCTCGGCGCTGACGCGGGTCGTCGATATCCGGAAAGAACTGTGATGGGCGAGAAGCGGTCGCGATCCTTTTATGTGCTCGCGGCGTTCTTCACGGCCTATGTGCTGTTTCTCTACGGGCCGATGTTCGCGATCTACATCCTGTCGTTTCAGGGGCCCGATGGCGGCCTGACCTTTCCGATGAACGGCGTTTCCCTGGTCTGGTTCGGCAGGGTGTTCTCCGGCTCGGGGATCGTCGACATCGGAGCCGCGTTCAAGCGGTCGCTCCAACTCGGCGTGGTCGTTATGGTATTCACGGTCGTCCTCTCGGTGTCGCGCCGGTCTTGCCTTCCGCAAATCGTTCCGCGGCGCGACGCTGCTGTTTTACGTGGCGATCGCCAGCCTGATCATGCCGTCGATCATCACGTCGCTCGGCATCGCGCTCGAATTCCGGCTGCTCGACGACTTGATCATATTGAGTGGGACCAAGAATTGGACGACCGCGATGGGACTGTTCACCTCAGGGCTCGGCGCGCATCTGACCTGGACCCTGCCGTTCGGCCTCCTGATCATGTTTGCGATCTTCAACCGGTTCGATGGCCGGCTCGAAGAGGCCGCGCGCGATCTCGGCGCCACGCCGTGGCAGACTTTCCGTCATGTCGTGTTGCCGATCATCTTGCCGTCGGTCGTCGGCATCGGCCTGTTCGGCTTTACGCTGTCGTGGGACGAACTCGCACGCTCCAGCCAGACCATCGGTTCGGTCAATACGCTGCCGCTCGATTTGCAGGGGCTCACGACGACTGTGACCAACCCGGATATCTATGCGCTGGGCACCCTGACGAGCGCCGTTTCGTTCCTCGTCATCTTCACGGCGCTGGTGGTCATCCTGATTCTCCAGGCCCGGCAACGACGTCACGGCTCGGACGCCGGCAAGGGGATGGTTTAATCAAAACTCCAGCGGCGCGTTGTCGACGACTTCCTTCATGACGAAGAACGTTCGAGTCTGCCGCACGCCGGGCAGCGCGATCAGCTGGTCGCCATGGATGCGCTTGAAATCATCGACGTCGCCGGCGCGGATCTTCAGGAAATAATCGAAATCGCCGGCCACCAGATGGCAGTCGAGCACGCATTTCAGTTTTGCGACCGCCTGCTCGAACGACGCAAAACTTTCCGGCGTGGAGCGGTCGAGCACGACGCCGACCATGACCAGCGTGCCCATGCCGACCTTGCGCGGCGCCACCATGGCGCGGACGCGGGCGATGAAGCCTTCGTCGAACAGCCGCTGGGTCCGGCGATGGCAGGTGGCCGGGCTGACGCCGGCGGTTTCCGCGAGCTCCGCATTGCTGAGCCGCCCGTTATTCTGCAGCAAACGCAACATCTTGAGGTCGATGCGGTCCAGTCGGCTGCTCACGGAAGAATCTTTCATAACTGAGCGAATAGATGGATGAAAACTAACAGTTTTGGCCAAATCTGCAACGCTCACGCCAAAATCTGCAGCCAAAATTAGAGAGCACCTTTCGCACGTCCGGTGATAGGCGTTTGCGCCAGATCAGACATCAACGGGGATGACGCATGCTCGAAAAATTCGAACGCTATCCGCTGACCTTCGGGCCGACCCACATCGAAAAGCTGGAGCGGCTGACGCAGCATCTCGGCGGCCAGGTCGAACTCTACGCCAAGCGCGAGGACTGCAATTCGGGGCTCGCCTATGGCGGCAACAAGCTGCGCAAGCTCGAATACATCATTCCCGATGCGATCGCTTCCAATGCCGATACGCTGGTCTCGATCGGCGGCGTGCAATCCAATCACACCCGCATGGTTGCCGCGGTCGCCGCCAAGATCGGCATGAAGTGCCGTCTGGTGCAGGAAAGCTGGGTGCCGCATGAAGACGCCGTCTACGACCGCGTCGGCAACATCCTGCTCAGCCGCGTGATGGGCGCCGACGTGCAGATGGTCGATGAAGGTTTCGACATCGGCATTCGCCAAAGCTGGGAAGATGCGATCGCGGACGTGAAGGCCAAGGGCGGCAAGCCCTACGCAATTCCGGCCGGCGCCTCCGTGCACAAATATGGCGGGCTCGGCTATGTCGGCTTCGCCGAAGAGGTTCGCGCGCAGGAGAAGCAACTCGGCTTCGCGTTCGATTACATCGTGGTCTGCACCGTCACGGGCTCGACCCATGCCGGCATGCTGGTCGGCTTTGCCAAAGACGGCCGTGCGCGAAAAGTGATCGGCATCGACGGCTCCTTCACGCCGGCTCAAACCAAGGCCCAGGTGCTCGAGATCGCCCGCAACACCGCCAAGCTGGTCGAGTTGGGTAAGGAGATCGTCGCGGACGACGTCGTCCTGGTCGAAGACTACGCCTATCCGGCCTATGGCGTTCCCTCGGAGGAGACCAAGGAGGCGATCCGGCTGTGCGCGCGGCTCGAAGGCATGATCACCGATCCGGTCTACGAAGGGAAATCCATGCAGGGCATGATCGATCTCGTGAAGAAGGGCTATTTTCCCAAGGGTTCAAAAGTGCTCTACGCCCATCTCGGTGGTGCGCCGGCGCTCAACGGATACGCCTACACGTTCCGCAACGGCTGATGGCGGAGTGTGCCGCTCGATCGATGCTGGTCAGAGCAGGCCGCGATAGATTCCGGGTGAGGAGCCTTCAATCATCACCGCACCAACCGACTTCGCGTAGAAATCTGCCGGCCCAACGCCGCCGATGATGGCGTAACCAAAACCCTGTTGTTTCATGGCCTCGAGACAGGCGAACAGCAGGGCGGTTCCGATTCCGCTTTTGCGCACCGTCGGATCTGTGCCGGTGGGGCCGAAAAAGTTCAGGCATGTCACGTCGTGACAGGCAAATCCCACGATCTTGCCTTTCTGGATGGCGACGAAGCAGGAGATGGGTTGCCGGCTGAACGCGACCTCAGTCTCGCTGGCCCATGCCTCGCTGAACGCCTTCCGCACCCAGTCGACAATTTTGTGCTTTTCCGGGGCCAGCGCGCGCCGCACGACACAGCCTGTCTCGTTCAGACGCTCGAACGCGGGCTGTGAGTTCGGCAGATTGTAGAGCTTGACCAGCATGTCCATGGGCCGCGGCGTCCTTGGCTGAAGCGTAATCGAATACATCTAGAATTCGCATGACGGCACGATTTTTCAAGCGTGCCGACGTAAAAACTCCTAGCCCGTCCGTCAGCCGCTTGCAGCAACCAGCGCGATCAGCTCGTCGCCATAATGCTCCAGCTTCTTGTCGCCGATGCCGGGAATGTTGCGCAGCTCGTTAAGCGTTGCGGGGCGGGAAGCCGCGATGCCGTCGATGGTTGAATCGTGCAGCACCACATAGGCCGGCACGCCGCGCTTGCGCGCGATCTCGGAGCGCCATGCCCGCAGCGCCGCCTGCAGGCCGGCATCGGCGGTCCCGCTCTGTCCGTTGTCGCGCGGCGCCAGATCGCCGCGGCGTGATTTGGTCCGGCTGGCGCGAACCCGCGTGCCGGCGGGCGCCTCGCGCAGCATCACAGCGGTTTCGCCCTTCAAAACGCCGCGCGCGCTTTCCGTCAGCTTCAGGGCGCCAAAGGCTTCGCTGTCGGCGTGGAGGTGGCCCATCGCCACCAGCTGGCGGATGGTGGCGCGCCATTGCTTCTCGTTGAGCTCGGCGCCGATGCCGAACACGGAGAGCTTGTCGTGGCCGAATTGCGTGACGCGCTCGGTCAGGCGGCCGACCAGTACGTCGATCAGATGCATGGCGCCGAAACGCTGCCCGGTGCGATAGGCGCAGGACAGCACTTTTTGCGCGGCCACCTTGCCGTCGAGAAGCTGCGGCGGCGTGAGACAATTGTCGCAATTGCCGCAATTGCCGGGAGAAACGGCTTCGCCGAAATAGCCGAGCAGGCGGCTGCGGCGGCAGCCCGCGGTCTCGGCCAGCCCTACCAGCGCGTCGAGCTTGCCGATCGAAACCCGCTTGAAGGCATCGGAACCGGTGGATTCGTCGATCATGCGGCGCTGCTGCACGATGTCGGACAGGCCATAGGCCATCCAGGCGCTGGAGGGCTTGCCGTCGCGGCCGGCGCGGCCGGTTTCCTGGTAATAGGCCTCGATGCTCTTCGGCAGATCGAGATGCGCCACGAAGCGCACGTCGGGCTTGTCGATGCCCATGCCGAACGCAATGGTGGCGACGATCACGACGCCATCCTCGTTGATGAAGCGATCCTGGTTGCGGGCGCGCTGCCCGCCATCGAGGCCCGCATGATAGGGCAGTGCCGGGATGCCGGCCTTGGTCAGCGCAGCCGCTGTATCCTCGACCTTGGCGCGCGACAGGCAATAGACGATGCCGGCATCGCCTGCATGGCGCTCGCTGATGAAGGCCTTGAGCTGCGCCGGCGCGTTCTGCTTGTCGACGATCTCATAGCGGATGTTCGGGCGATCGAAGCTTGCGACAAAGCGCGGCGCATCGGTCAGCCCCAGCCGCTCGGCGATCTCCTGGCGCGTGAGGTCGTCGGCGGTGGCGGTCAGCGCGATGCGCGGCACATCGGGAAAACGCTCCGCGATCACGGACAGGCCGATATATTCGGGGCGGAAATCATGTCCCCATTGCGACACGCAATGCGCCTCGTCGATGGCAAACAATGCGATTTTCGCGCGAGCCGAGCAGAGCGAGGCAGCGCGGCGTCAGCAGCCGCTCGGGCGCGACGTAGAGCAGTTCGAGATCGCCGGCCAACAGCCGCTGCTCGACCGCGTTGGCTTCCTCATACGACAGCGTCGAGTTCAGCACCGCCGCCTTGACGCCGGCCTCGAGCAGGCCCGCGACCTGGTCGCGCATCAGCGCGATCAGCGGCGAGACCACGATGCCGCAGCCCCGGCGCAACAGTGACGGCAGCTGATAGCACAGCGACTTGCCGCCGCCGGTCGGCATCAGCACCAGGCAGTTGCCGCCCTCCGCAACGTGGCGGACGATGGTTTCCTGCTCGCCCCGGAACGCCGGCAGGCCGAACACGGAATTGAGGACGGACAGCGCGTCGGGGGTTTCGTCCGGCTTGCGGTTAAAGGCTGCTTCCATATCGATTTCAAACGGAGGTAGGCGGGAATCGGGGCGCTCGGGGGTGAACAATATCAGGATTTCGGGCGCCCAAAGGGCGGAACTACTGATAACTCGCCACGATATCCGACACCGCGCGTTCCAGCTGCTGCGCGGTCGCGCATTGCCGCACCACGGTGCAGAAGGTTGCATAGCGCGGCATTTCCGAATCGCCCCAGCCCCAGGCCATGCGTCCCTCGGGATTGAGCCAGACCAGCCGCTTCGAGCGTTCACCGATGCGGCGCAGGATATCGGCGCGCGGATCGAGGTTGTTGCTGCGGGCATCGCCGAGCACGATCACCGTGGTCTGCGGCGTGATCGCGTTCATCCATCCGTGTTCGAAATCGGAGAAGGAATTGCCGTAATCCGACGAACCGAAACCGACTTTGGACATGATCTCGGCCATCGCCTCTTCCGGCGATTTGGATTCCAGGATGTCACTGACTTCGATCAGGTGCCCCGAAAACGCGAACGAGCGGACGTCGGAGACGACCTCATGCAGGCTGTGGATCAGCAGCAGAAAGAAGTCCGAAACCTTGGCGACCGAGCCCGAGACGTCGCAGATCGCGATGATTTTTGGCTTGTCGCGGTGCCGCCGCTTCCAGGCGGTGAGGAACGGCACGCCGCCCCAGGCGGCGTTGCGGCGGATGGTCCGGCGCACATCGAGATGGCCGCGGCGCTGGCGCTTGCGCGGCTTGCTGTAGCGCTCGCGCAGGCGGCGGGCGATCTGGCGGATCAGGAGCCGCATCTGCTCGACCTGGCGCGGCTCGATCCGCGACAGCGGCGCGTTGCGCAGGATCTCGTTGCGGAGGTTTTCGGCCTCCTCGCGGCCGTACAGCATCAGCGCCTGCGCGACGGTCTCGCGCACGGTGTCGCGCAGTCCATCAAGTGCTGCCTGTAGCCGCTCGGCCAGGGCTGGATTGGTCGCCACCAGCGCGTCGAGGTCGTCGCGCAGGCGCTGGACGCCCATCTGGTCCATGATGCGGCCGGAGAAGATGCCGCGCTGGGTGAAATAGCGGATGTCGGACAGCGAGGCGGCATTCGACGCATTGGCAATCGCGGCCGCCATCGCGTTGCGGTCCTGCGACAACAGCATCTGCGCGAGCTGGCCGAGATCCTGGGCTTCGTCGCCGCCGCTGGCATCGTCGGGCGTCTCGGACGCTGCACCAGATTCCGGCGTGTCGGACTTATCCGTTTCGCTTTCTTCCGGAGGCGGCGGGGCCGGTTCCGGCTGATCGAAGAACAGGTCAAAACAATCGCCGAGCGCCTTCTTCTCGTCCTGCGACTTGGCGAGCGTCAGCAGGAACGTATCGCGCAGGATGGTGCGGTCGGCAAAGCCGATCTTGGAGACCGCGCGCATCGCATCGATGCTTTCGGCCGGCGAGAGCCTGACCCCTGCGCCCCGCGCCGCACGAAAGAAGCGATGCAGGTTCTCTCGCATACTGTGCCTATCCGAACACGTTCTGGCGCGAGGCTTTGGCGATGAAGCTCGAGACCTGAGGCAAGGTCGCCTCGATATCCGCCTCGTACTTCAACAGCACGTTCAGCGTATCCTTGACGATCTCGTGGCCGAGTTCGGACGCCTGCAGCAGCACCAGCACGCGGGCCCAATCGATGGTTTCGCTCACCGACGGCAACTTCTTCAGGTCCAGCGTGCGGACCTCGTGGATGAAGCCGACCATCTGCTTGCGCAGCGTCTGCGAAATGCCGGGCACGCGGCTTTCGACAATGCGCTCTTCCAGTTTCTGCTCGGGGAAGCCGATGTGCAGGTGGAGGCAGCGCCGCTTCAAGCGCGTCGCCGAGGTCGCGCTCGCTGTTCGAGGTCAGGATCACCGTTGGTGCTGCGACGGCGGTAATGGTCCCGAGTTCCGGAAGCGTAACCTGGAAATCGCTGAGGATTTCGAGCAGCAGCGATTCGAACTCGGCGTCGGATTTGTCGATTTCGTCGATCAGCAGCACGCAACCGGCCGGCTGCTCCAGCGCCTGCAGCAACGGCCGCGGTTCGACGAATTCCTTGGAGAAGAAGACGTCGCCGAAATCATGCAATTGCGCCAGCGCGTCATGCAGCGTTTCGGCGCCACCGAGCACTTCACCGAGTTTGTCTTTCAGGATCTGGGTGTACAGAAGCTGCTTGGCGTATTTCCACTCATACAATGCCTTGGCTTCGTCCAGCCCTTCATAGCATTGCAGGCGGATCATCTTCAGCCCGCGCCATGCAGCGATGGCCTTGGCAAGCTCGGTCTTGCCGACGCCGGCAGGGCCTTCGACCAGGATCGGCTTCTCGATTGCTTGCGACAGATAGACCGCGGTCGCGATCTGCCGGCTTGCAATATAGCCTTGCGCGGCAAGTCCGCTTTCCACTGCCTCGATCGAGGCCAACGGCCGATGTTCAGCCAAGGGTTTCCACTCCGAATTCACGAGATTTCAGAGTGTTCTGCCCCCGTTCCCGGCAAAGAACAAGCCTCGTTTGGTCATACGGAGGCGGCAAATTCGGACGATTTTCCGCCTAGCGCAATGCTAGCCCGGTTGCGGCTTCGAGCTCGGTGATCGCCTGCGCGGCACTGACGACCTTGATCGTGGTCATGCCCATCTCGCGCGCCGGCTTCAGATTGACGCCGAGGTCGTCGAGATAGACGCAATGCTTCGGGTCGACCTTCAGCGTCTCGACCATCATCCGGTAGATGCGCGGGTCGGGTTTTCGCAGGCCAATTTTTGCGGACTCGATGACATGATCGAACAGCACCATGACTTCAGCGACATAGAGCGAGCGGCCGCTGTGGCTGCCGATCGCATTGGCGGGGAGATTATTGGTGATGCAGCCGGTCTTGAATTTGGCCTTGATGCGCTTCAGCGCCTCGACCATCTCGGGCCGCAGATCGCCCGACAGCAGCGGCAACACCTCCTTGCCGCGGACTTCCGCACCCAATGCCTTGGATTCCGTCGCGAACAGCGCATCGAAGGCTTCGATGTCGATCTCGGCGCGCTCGAATTTCGCCCAGGCGTTTTCCAGATGGTTGGCGGCGTTGGTGCGGCGGATGATGTCGGCAGGCAGCCCGCGCTCGGTCTCGAACCGCGTGAAGGCCTCGAACGGCGAGGTGGTCAGCACCCCGCCGAAATCCCAGATCACTGCCTCGATCATTATTTCCTGCCATATCAGCACGTGTTGGGGAGCGGCTAACACGGAATGCCGGTCTGGAACCAGTCCGATCCGTGGCTTGGCGGGCTGCGCGGCGCAGGCTATTGCTTCGGCCATGAAGCGATTGGTTCGAATTTGCGCAGGCCTCGCGTTGCTGGCGGTAACGCCGACCTACGCGATCGTAGGCGGCGGCGCGCCGTCGGTTGACGGTGTCGCTCGTTCGGTCGTCACCATCGTCGGCTCCCGCGGCAATTTCTGCACCGGTGCGCTGATCGCGCCAAAAATCGTATTGACCGCGGCGCATTGCGTGCAACCGGGGGCCGATTACAAGATCGTCGACTATGGCGCGGACAAGCAGCCGTCCTTGCAGGACGTCAAGGCGGTCGCGATTCATCCCGGCTTCAACATGCAGACGATGCTGGCGCATCGCGCCACTGCCGATGTCGCGCTGCTGCAACTGGACGCGCCTGCCAAAGGCGAAGGCGCCGGCCGTTCTCGGCGCGCCCAATATTCCGATTCAAGTCGGCAGCCGTTTCACCATTGCCGGCATCGGCGTCACCGTGCGGGGCGACGGCAAGAGCGGCGGCGCCATCCGCGCGCCGGATTGATTGCAACCGGCAAGCCCGGCACGTTGCAGATTCGTCTGGTCGATCCCGTGGGCCAGGGCACCCGCGATGGTCTCGGCGCCTGCACCGGAGATTCCGGCGCGCCGGTATTCGAGGACAAGCAGAGCGGCCCTGCCATCATCGGCGTCGTCAGCTGGTCGACCGGACCGAACGGCTCAGCCGGCTGCGGCGGGCTCACCGGCGTCACGCCGCTGACGCTCTACCGCGACTGGCTGGTGCAAACCGCGCGGCAATGGGGCGCGGGGTTTTAGCCACATCCGTCGTCCCTGCGAACGCAGGGACCCATACGCCGTGAACCATCGGGAAGGTGATGGTGGCAGTTGCCTTCTTAACAATTGTCATCGGTGGCTATGGGTCCCTGCGTTCGCAGGGACGACAACCACGGAGCTGATCGACTAATGCCCCGCCGCCTTGTTCGCAGCGGCGTTGTTGAGCACGATCAGGCCGTCGACGGCGACGCCGACCTTGCTGTTGATCAAAAACGGATTGACGTCGATCGACGCGATGCGATTTCCGGCATCCGCCATCAGATTGGACAATCCGACCAGCGCCTTCACCGCGGACGCCTCATGCAGCGCGGGCTTGCCGCGATAGCCCTTCATCTTGACGCCGGCCTTGGTCTTGGCGATCAGCTGTTTGGCCTCGTCGGCATCGAGTGGCGCGCCGGCCAGCGCCACATCCTTCATCAGTTCGATGTCGACGCCGCCGGTACCGAACAGCACCACCGGCCCCATTTCCGCGTCGAGGGAGGCGCCGACCACGAGTTCAAGGTCGGCCTTGACCTGCTGCGCGATCAAAATGCCTTCGAGCTTCGGCTTGTTCTTGAGTTTTTTCACGCGCGCCGTGATGTCGTTGAACGCCTTCTTCACCTCGGCAGCACTATTGATGTTCAGCACCACGCCGCCGATGTCGGACTTGTGCAGGATCTCGGCGCTGACGACTTTTGCGACGACGGGAAAGCCGATCGACTTGGCGATCTTCACCGCCTCTGCCGCGGTCTGCGCGATCTCTTCCTTTGAAACGGGAATGCCGTACGCGCGCAGCAGCTTCTTCGAGGCGACTTCGTCGAGGGCGGCGGCGCCATTGGCGCCTTTCAGCGTCTTCTCCAGCACCGCTCTCGCCGAGGCCTTCGAACTCGACGTGATCTCCGGCACGACCTTGCGCAGCGACGCATAATCGATCAGCGATTTGATCGCGCCGACCGCGCGGTCGAGGCCCTGCATGACCGCGATGTTCGGCAGCGACTTGCGCAGGCCTTTGGTGAACTCGGTAAATCCGATCGACATCGCGCTGATATAGACCACGGGCTTTGAGGCGGCTCCCGCCATGTCGTTGACGATGCGCAGATTGCGTTCGCGCAGTTCATGCGGCGCCTTCGGCAGTTCGGCGTCGATGATGACGATATCGGTGTCGGGGTCGTCGATGAAGATCTTGATCGACTGCATGTAGACGGAGGGATCGACCACCGCGGCAAATCCGGCATCGAGCGGATTGCCGACGATGCTGCCGGGCCCGAGCATCTTTGCAAGTTTCTCGGTGGCGTTGGCGCTGAGCGGTGCAAAACTCAATCCGGCGGAATCAAACGCATCGATCAAGAGGCCACGCTTGCCACCCGACAACGACACCGCGGCGAGGCGACTGCTCTTCGGCGGATCGGCATGCACAAAACATTCGGTGGTCTCGATCAGTTCATCGAGGCCGCGGACGCGGATCACGCCTTCGCGGGTCGAGATCGCATCAAAAGTTTGAATGGATCCGGCAAGCGCGCCGGTATGCGCCATCGCCGCCGCACGTCCGCCCTCAGAGGCGCCGAGCTTGAGCGCGATCACGGGTTTGCCGGCGGCGCGCGCGGCCTTGCAGGCTTCGCGGAATACTTTGGTGTTCCGCACGCCTTCGAGATAGACCACGATCACGCGAATGCTCGGATCCGCGGCGAAATAGGCCATCAGGTCCGGCGTCTCGAGCCCGGTCTCGTTACCGGTCGTGACCATGTAGCCGACGCCGACGCCGCGATCTTCCAGCGCCTGGCGGATCGCCATCACGATCGCACCGGATTGGCCGGCGATCGCCACGGGTCCCGCTTCCATGGTGACGATGCGGTCGTCGATATTGGTGAAGAGATTTTCGCCGGCGCTGAGATTGCCGAGGCAGTTCGGTCCGGTAACGGCGAGGCCGGTTTCCTTGACCGCCTGCTTCAACTCCTCCGCCAGCCGCTGGCTTTCCGCGTCCTGCAATTCGCTGAAGCCTGACGTGACGATGGTGGCGGAGCGGGCGCCGGCGGCCGCGGCATCGCGGATCACCTGCACCGCGAAACGCGCCGGCACCAGCACCAGCACGTGATCGGGCTTGTCCGGCAGGCTGGCGAAATCCTTGTAGCAGGGCACGCCCCAGATGGTTTCGCGCTTGGAATTTACGGGATAGAGCCCGCCTTTGTACTGGTACTTGATCAAATTATTCCAGATGCGCTCGGCATAGTTGCCGGGCTTGTCGGTGGCGCCGACCAGCACGATGTTGCGCGGGTGCAGCATCGCATGGATATTCTTGACGATGTCGCTGGCGCTGGACGAAGGCGACCATTTTGCGGCCGAATGCGACGCGTGACCTGCCTGAGCTTCCATGGACTTCCTCTATCCCGCTTGTTCCTTTGGCCGCGACGACCGTGCATGATCGTCTTCGGCCAAGATTTTCATTCTTTTTATTGAGACTCTTGGAGGGTGGCAACACGCGCTGGGTGGGGAGCGCCCATCGTTTAGCGCACGATATCCCGGCATACGGAGAATTCAGAGCGATATTCTCAGGAACCTGCTCCGATCATGGTGGCGTGCAGGAGATAGCGATCCGGTCCCGGCGTCAGCGCGTCGAACGGCCAGCAGGTCGACAGCACCAGCTCATATCCGCCGGCCAGCGGATCGATGCCCGAGGCATCGAAGCGCACGATCGAGGTTGCATCGGCGCGATAACGGAAAATCTTGCCGTCGCTTCGCGTGACGTCGATTTCATCGCCGATGGCGACATCGCGCAGGAAGCGGAAATGGGTGTCGCGATGCGCGGAGTAGACCGCCACGCCGCGCTCGCCCGCATCGGGGGTGTGCTCGACATGGCCGGGGCCGAAGGCCAGCGCCTGGCCGCTTGAGCCCGCAAGCACGATGGTGCTGGCATGAATCCGTTTCACTTCAATTCGCGCCACCGGCCAGGTGTCCGCCCATGACCACGGTTTTGTAACGCGCCCGGTCGCGATGGTCTCGGTGAAGGCGCGCTCCAGCAGGACCTGCGCCAGCATCGCCTTGGCGTGGATGTAGCTGCCCTGGCCGAGCAGGATGAGGCCTGCAAGCGCGAAGAGGAGCGGGAGGACGAAACGGGGCATTGGGGCAGTCCATACCTTCGTCATTGCGAGCGAAGCGAAGCAATCCATTCTTCCGTTATGCCGCGAGATGGATTGCTTCGCTCCGCTCGCAATGACGGCTCTGGAAAAGTCGCGCGCGCGGCCCTGGGGGACGGGGGACCGCGCGCGCTTTTCAGGAGGAGGTTGGGGCGCCTCCTCCGTCTCATGGCGTCGGGGGGAACAACGCCTGGCGCCGATTGAACGCGAACAGGATCAAACTGAACATGATGAAGATCACACCCACGATCATCCGGAGCTCGGAATCGGTCGCCGTCTTCGGCAGTTGGACCGTGTTGGGCGCGGCCGTGACCGGAACCGGCGGGCGCTTCAATGCCGCGACCTGAACCTTGGCCTCATTGGCATCCGCACGCCGTTCGTTTGGTGTTGCCGGCAGCCGCTGACGCTCACCAAACACTTTTGCAAAATCCCAGCCGGCCGGCAGGTTGATCGGCAGTTCCGAGACTTTCAGCGGTTCGCCCTCGGGACGGCTCGGTGTCTTGTCGACCGCAACCAGGCTGGTCAGCCGCGTTACCAGCTGATGCTCCAGCGCCAGCGCGAGGATGGTCTTGTCGGCGTCCGCAGGCTCCGCGGCTGCCGCGTGGTGCGCGCGACCTCGGCGTCGGCGATCTTGCGCCGCGCCCACAGCTTTGACAGGCCCTTGCCTTCGGCGGCATTGGCGAGCGGCAGCGTCACGACCCAGGGACGGTCGCCGATGCGGCCCTTGATCTCGACCGAGCCCGCAAGCTTGTCGAGTTTGGCGGCAAGTATCAGCGGTTCGTCGCGATAGAGGTCCGGGATCGCCGAAGGCGTAATGTCAGCCGCGGCGTCGGAGAACTTTGCGGTGAGATTGGTCACCGCCGGGTTCTCGAGCTTGGCGAACAGCCCACGCATGCGCTCCTCGACCTGTTCGACCGAACCGATATGGGTGAAGGCGCCGCGGCCGAGTTCGGCGGCGCGCGTCATCAGATAGGTGTTCGGCGCCGAGCCGATGCCGACCATGAAGACGCGCGAGCGGCCGCGCAGCGCGCTGATGGTTTCGAACAATTGCTGTTCGTTGCCGATCGCGCCGTCGGTCAGGAATACGACCTGGCGAACACGGTTGGTATCGTCGCCGCTGGTATCGCTGAGCGCCGCGCGCATCGCCGGCACCATTTCCGTGCCGCCATTGGCCTGCAGCGCGCCGACGAACGAGGTGGCCTGGCCAAGCTGTTCGCGGTCGGCCGGCACGGATGTCGGGAACAGCACGTCCATGGTGTGGTCGAAACGGATCACGTTGAAACGATCGGCGGGCTGCAGGCGGCTGAGCGCATAGATCAAACTGGCCTTGGCCTGGATGATCGAGACGCCGCCCATCGAGCCGGAATTGTCGATCACAAAAATCACCTCGCGCGGCAGCGGCTTTTTCTCGGCCTGCTCGACCGACGGCGGGGTGACGAAGGCGAGCAGATAGTCGCTGTCGCCGACATGTTCGCGGAACAGGCCGACCGACGGTGCTTTCTCCGCGGCCGGCTTCCAGGTCAGCTCGAAATCGCGGTCCGCCGGTACCACGCCTTCGGCAAGCCTAATGATGCGCGTACTCGCGTCGGGACTTTCGGTCTTGATGATGTGGTGATGGCTCTTGACCTCGCCGAGCGGGAAGCCCGCTTGCAGCCGAATTGTGATGCTGGTCGGATTGACCGGTGCGTTGGTCGCGGGGTCGAGGACCACAGGCGAGATGCGGTCGCGGTCCGGCACCGGATCGGATTTACTGGCGCCCCAGCCGCCGCCATCGGGCCGGAAGTCGACGCTTTGGACGACCGGCGCCGGATTGTAGCGCGGCCCGACCACCATCGGCAGCCGCAGCGAGAACTCGTTGCCGGTCTGCGCCACCGGCTCCTGATATTCGATCTGCACCAGCACGGTTTCGCCGGGGCCGATATTGGCAACCGAATTGGTGAAGATGTTCGGCCGTTCCTGTTCGGTCAGCGCCGCCTTCTGCCCGGCTCGCGCCGCCTGTTCGTAGATGATGCGGGCCTGCTGCCGCTCCTTGATGTCACCGACGACGACACGATCGCCGATCACCATCTTCAAGGTGTCGACCGCGCCGCCCGACGGCAGCGGATAGACGTAGACCGCCTCGACCCAATCTTTCGTCGGGTTGCGGAAAATCTGCGTGACGCGGGCGCGGACCGTGGGGCCGGAGACGGTGAGATCGACATCGACGCCGAGCCTGGAGGCATCGGCATAACCGTCCTCGGTCTTCAACAGCAACGAGCCGGAGCGGGCATCGCCGGGCTTGACGAAGGCGGCCTGAAGCTTCTCTGCCGACCAGGCGGGATCGAAGCTCAAAAATAATGCCGCAAATCCGATCAGGAGTGCGGCGGCGCTTTCGACGGTAAAAAACAGCACTATTCGCATTTTGCGCGACAGGCGCGTTCGCCTGTAGGTCTCGGTCTCACCGCAAATCGTCATTTCCGTACACTCCCGTGCGACGTGTTCGTCGTCCGGAAAATCTCCGGCATCGCGCGAGGTGGCGCGAGCGGAATGATCGGCCTTGTTCAGCCACAGGCCAGCCGAGGAACGCCACCGGGCTGGCTGTTTTGTGCGGGTTTGTGATGGTTTGTGCGTCTGCTAGGATACCCAAACAGGCTGAACAGGGGTGACGATGGCGACGCCGGACAAGCAGCTTTCCGCCGAGCAAAGCCGGCAGATTGCCGAGACGATCCGTGAGGAAATCGCGCGCCGCCGCATCTCGCGGCAATCGCTGGCCGAGCTTGCCAAGCTCAGCCTTTCGACGCTGGAAAAAGTGCTCGGCGGCCGCCGCCCGTTCACGCTCGCCACCACCGTGCGGCTCGAGCAGGCGCTCGGTGTATCCCTGCGCAAGGCGGTGGACGCGCCGGCTCCCGTAACACCAGTAAACGGCGACATCGCACCCGATAGTCTTGGCGCCTATTCGCGCCGCGCGGTGACCTGGATCGAAGGCACCTATGTGACGATCCGGCCCTCGTTCGGCGGCGACAAGGATGCGATCTTCGCCTACCGCACCGAAATCGTCTGGGACGAGGCTGCGTCATCGCTCGTGTTCCACGAAAGCGACCGGCAGGACGCGTTGTATACCCAGTTCGGCGAAGTGGCGGTGCCGAACCAGTCCGGCCACATCTACCTCGTCACCAACCGGCACGGTCAGCACCGCCTGATCACGCTGGCGCGGCTGGCGATATCGAACGAGATGTACGGCATCATCACCACGTTGCTGGCGGGGCGCGGCTCGCTGCTGACTCCGATCGCCGCCCCGATCGCCTATGTGCCGATCAAAATGATCCCAAACCCGACTTTTGGGCGGATTTCGCCCGATAATGCCAATTATTCCGCCTATCGCGGCCATTTGCGGCGTACGATCGAGGAGCCGTTCGCCATGTTTGTGCCCGGCTAACTACAGCCATTGCTATTTCTGCGTAGATGGCCTATATGCCGCCTATTCGAATTGTCGTTTGCCTTGTTGACTACGCCGACACCGGCCCATCCCCAAGACATCGTTAGATCGGATCAAGCTTGCGCGGAGGTCGTGCAGGCACAGCGCATTTGCGCATCTTGGAGATAGTTACATGGCTACCGGAACAGTTAAGTGGTTTAACGCGACCAAGGGCTTTGGCTTCATTCAGCCGGACGCTGGTGGAACGGACATTTTCGTTCACATCTCGGCCGTCGAGCGTGCAGGTCTGAGCTCGCTCAACGAAGGCCAGAAGGTCTCGTACGAAGCGAAGACGGATACCGCGCGTGGCAAGACCAGCGCTGAGAACCTTCGCGTCGACTAAAATTTGACGTCGCCGATATTGGGATTACCACGGACGTACTGGGATCCTCTGATCGGCCTCTGATGCAGGAGCCCGCTGGCCACAAGCCTGCGGGCTTTTTTGTTTGCGGTTTGCTTACGAAGCGATCGCCTGCGTGTCGGTCGGCTTTTCTGCGCTGAAATTCTTGCGCAGGGTCGGCTTGTGGATTTTGCCGGTCGCGTTGCGCGGCAGCGCGTCGACGAATTCGATCCGGCGCGGGCATTTGAAGCGCGCCAGATTGGCTTGGCAATGCGCGTGGATTTCTTCCGCCTGCAACGTGTGCCCGGGCTTCACCGCGACGATCGCCATGCCGACTTCGCCCCATTGCGGGTCGGGGATGCCGATGATGGCGGCTTCGGCCACGGCGGCGAGCTGATGCAACACGCTCTCGACCTCGGCCGGATAGACGTTTTCGCCGCCGGAGATGTACATGTCCTTCCAGCGGTCGACGATGTAGTAGAAGCCTTCCTCATCGATACGCGTGGCGTCGCCGGTGTGCAGCCAGCCGTCGCTGAAGGATGAAGCGTTGGCGTCGGGCCGGTTCCAATAGCCGGGCGTGACGTTCGGCCCCCGAACCCAGAGTTCGCCGAGCTCGCCGACCGCAGCGTCGGTGCCATCAGGGCGAACGATCCGCACTTCGGTATGCAGCACCGGCTTGCCGGAGGAGCCGGCCTTGCGCGCGGCGTCTTCCTTGTCGAGCATCAGCACCGCGGGGCTGGTCTCGGTCATGCCGTAACCCTGCTGCAGCGCCACGCCGCGCCCTTCCCATACTTTCAACAACGGCACCGGCATCGGCGCACCGCCGACGCCGCCGATCGCGATCCGGCTGAAATCTGCGGTGGCGAACAATGGGTGCTGCGACATGAACTGGTAGATCGCGGGCACGCCGAAGAACTGGTTGATGCCAACCGACGCATCGCTGATCAATTGCAGCGCGGCACCCGGATCGAACGCGCGCATGATCAGCACGGTGCCGCCGGCATGCAGCACCGGGTTGGTGTAGCAATTGAGCCCGCCGGTGTGGAATAGCGGCAGCACGGTGAGCAGCACCGAGGAGGGCGAGATAAAAGACGGACCGCCGAGATTGACGCAATTCCAGAACGTCATGCCATGGGTGATGATCGCACCCTTGGGCTGGCCCGTGGTGCCCGAAGTGTACATGATGGTCGAGATGTCATCGAGCGTGACGGTCTCGGCCCTGTCGAGGGGCTTCGATGCCGCGATCGCAGCTTCATAGGAGCCGCCGTCTCCAAACAGCAGCGCGGAAGCAACGTTGCACAGCTTTGCGACCGTCAGTGCGACCTCGGCCAGATCGGTATCGTGGATCATCACCGTGGGCGAGGCATCGCCGACGATGAACTGCAGTTCGGGCACGGTGAGACGGGTGTTCAGCGGCAGGAACACGGCGCCGATCCGGAAACAGGCGAACTGCACTTCCAGCGTATCGGTCGTATTCAGCGCCAGCACCGCGACGCGGTCGCCACGTGCGACGCTTGAGCCTGTCGCGCAGATGCGTGGCCAGGCGCGAGATCCGCGCGTCGAACTCCGCATAGGACAGCCGGCGCGCGCTTCCGAGATCGATGGCCGCGATCTTGTCGGGCGTACGGCGGCCGAAATGGGCGATCCAGTCGTAATAGCGAACGGACAAGATTTTCTCCCGATGCTCGGCTGATCTGGCTTGATGGCGTTTCCAGTAGATGAAAGCGCCTGCGAGGACGCTGTCTTGCGCGGAGTAGCTGTGTCGGCCGGTGCGTCGCCCCACCGAGACCGATTACGCGGCCGCGATATCCATCCGGCGGCAGAAGCAGGATGCTTTTATCGGATTTTCCGCCCGCGCCTGGGCCAGGTCGAGCCGCTGCTTGATCAAAGCCGTTTCGACTTTTTCGCCGCGGCGCACCAGGCATTCGTGCAGCCCATGCAGCGACCAGAGATTATCGGGGTGCTGGCAGGCGCGGCTCAGTTTGCCGTCGAGGCCGAGATCGGAGCGATACACCGCCTCGGCTTCCGCGATCCGTCCCTGCTCGAGCAGAAGTGCGCCGAGTGCATGACGGGTCGGCTGCATCCATCCCCATGGCTCGTCATAGGGAAGTGAGTCGCTGAGTTCGACGGACTTGCGCAGATGCGCGAAGCCTGCGTCATGGTTGCCCTTCCGATATTCCAGTTCGCCGTTCAGCATCGCTTCGGCCACAGCAAGCAGATTGACGACGAGATTGTTATGCACGCGGCGGCTCTCGGGCACGCGGGTTTTCGCCGCCATGAACGACGCCTTCTCGGCTTCGGCTTCGGCGACGTTGCCAAGCGCCGAATGCGCGACCGCCTTGGCGTAGTGGATCATGGCGACATTCGAGCAGTAGAGGTCGCGATCATCAGGCAATTCCTGCGCGATGATTTCGCGCCATTTGCCGAAGCGCACCAGCACGTGCTGCTTCATCGTCAAATAGCCTTCGAGGAAATCCGCCATCGGCGGCGACGCAATGCGCAACACCGCCTCCGGAATCGTGGCGATCAGTTCCTCGGCCAGGGCGATTGCGGGTTTATACTGGCCGAGAAACATCGCGCCGTAGATCGCGAAGTGGAAGTTGTGGATGACGTAGACCAGGTAGACACCCGGATCGTCCGAATAGGCGAGGAACCTGCGGTCGGTCGCCAGCGCCTTCTGGTTATAGAGCAGAACGTCATTGTAGTGCCCGCACAACACGTCGAGATGCGTCGGCATGTGGATGAGGTGACCGGAATCGGGGACGATCTCGCGCAACCGGTCGCCGGCCCGCAGTGCTATCTGCGGAAAAGGCGACATCTCCATCAGGTGGACATAGAGGTGCAGCAGGCCCGGGTGATCCCATGCCGCCGGGATTTTGTTGAGAGCATCTTCCAGCACCTTCCTGCATTCCTCGGTGCCCGCTCCCGCAGGCGCGCCAGAGGGCAGGTCCCACATCTGCCACGGCGTCTCGTTCATCAGCGACTCGGCAAACACCGCCCGGACTTCGAGATCGTCCGGATGGGCGGAGAAGATCTTTCGCATTTCCTTTGTGTAGGCCTTGTCCCACGGCGACATATCCTCGATCGCCTCACGCTGCGGATAGCGCGCGGTGAGCGCCTGGATCATCGCCCGCTCGAGCGCGCTTGCCTTTCCGGCATGCGCCAGCGCAGCCTGCATGGCATCGTAAGATGCCGACAGTGCCATCTGCCGGCCATTCCGGTCGTAGCGAACCCAGGGCAAATTGTAGTTGGGGCCCGAGGCATAGCTGACGCCCCAGTGCGCCATGGCGCATTCGCCGTCGTGCTTCAGCGCCTTCTGAAAGCTCTTGATCGCCTCGGCATGGTTGAAGCCGAACAGCCAGTTCAGTCCGCGGTCGAACCAGAGCTGGGCATCGGGCGACGACGTCGTGATTTTGCGGCTATACGGGCCAAGATCAAAATAGGTCATACCCATTTTCCTTTCTCCACGATCACCTCGCCAAGCGGCCATGCCGCAAACGCGCCGCGGCGAACGAAGCGGACTCGCGTCGCCGCATGCCCACCTCCACCAGAAGTCACAGTGTACCGGTATTCGGCCGATACTTGGAATAGGCCGGGAGACCGCTGCTGCGGCGCAGCAGCGAGATTCTTTCGCGGATAGCGTCTCAGTTCGGCTTCCTTGCCACGCTGCCTTGCTGGAAGTGTTCGACGGCTCCATCGATTTGAACCCAGGAATGTTTCGACTGCTCGAAAACCGATCTGACGGGGGCCGGGTGGTTTGGGTCTGCCAGCGCGCCGACGGCAACGCCGATCATCGCGGGGAGGTTGTCGGCCTTCCAGTAGACGGTCGAGCCACAGTTCGTGCAAAAATAGCTATGGACCTTGCCGCCGCTTGCGGCGGCGCGGGTGTATTGTTTTGGAGATCCTTCGATGGTGACGGCCTCGGCGGCATAAAAAGCGCCGACGCCGAACGGCGCGCCGGTCCGCCTTTGGCAATCGATGCAGTGACAGGCGACGACCAGCCTGGATGGTGCTGGAAGCCGGAGCGTGACGGCACCGCAACCGCATCGCGCGTCAGTCATCGAAAAATCCTCCAATTGTCTTTCGCGGGCAACGCCTGCCGCGATGCATATCCGGGGTTCCAATGTGTGGCCCGCAAACCACAACCATCAACAGCATTCAAGCCAGGGCGGCTCAGGCAATTGCGGTCCGATTAACGAATCAACTAGACCGCTAATGGGGCTGGGAAGCGGAGAGTAGTATGAGAGTCGCTTCCATAGAAAGTGCGTTGACGGCGGCCACGCTGGTACTGGCCATCGTCGTCGTGTTGTGGGGAATCAGGATTTTCCACGGCGCGTAGACAGACAGGGAAACTTGCGTCGAACAAGAGACCTCTGGTCAACAAGAGGTTCGCGACAATGGTGTAACTTCCGCGGCGGCGGAGGCCTTCTGTTTCAATTGCCCAAGAGTTTGTCAGAGAGTTTGCCGGACATTCGTCCTTTCCAACGCCTCGGAGTTCGGCTCGCGATTCCGCGCCCGTCCGGGTAAAGCATTTGGTTTCAAGTCTTTCATGCATGTAAGCTATTATCTGATGATCGCAGCGCTCGCTCTCATTGGTTTCGAGGTCATTTACGCGCTCTATCAGTTGGCTGCCTTCGTTCTCTGAGGGGCCTGCGCAAGGCCATGGCGGCCGGGCGACGGCCAGCTTCTGGTCGGCCTGACAAGCCGGTCGAGTTGCCGAGCTCCGGTCCGTCAGCCGCTCAACGCAAGTTTGCCGGAGCCAAATCAGGGCATCGTGGGCACGGAGGCCGAAATGCCGGAATGGACCAAGGCGCAAAGCCCGTTTTATACGCCCGATCATGACGCGTTCCGCGAAGTCATGCGCCGCTTCGTGGCGCGTGAGATCGAGCCCTATGCCAATGAATGGGACGAGGCAGGCGAATTTCCGCGCGAGCTCTACGTGAAGGCTGCCGAGATCGGGTTGCTGGGGCTCGGTTTTCCCGAAGAGTATGGCGGCACGACCGTCGACCAGTTCATGAAGATCGTGGTCTCGCAGGAATTGGCGCGCGCCGGCGCCGGCGGCATCAGCGCCAGCCTGATGAGCCACACCATCGGCTCGCCGCCGATCGCGCGCGCCGCGCGACCCTGAGATCAAGGCGCGGGTGTTGCCCGAGGTGCTGTCGGGCAGAAAAATCTCGGCACTCGCGATCACCGAGCCGAGCGGCGGTTCCGACGTTGCCAATCTGCGGACCAAAGCGCGCCGAGACGGCGATCATTACGTCGTCTCCGGCGAGAAGACCTTTATTACCTCGGGCATGCGGGCCGATTATCTGACGGTCGCCGTTCGCACCGGCGGCGAGGGGGCCGGCGGTGTCAGTCTCCTATTGATCGAGGGCGATACGCCGGGTCTGTCGCGCACCAAACTCAAGAAGATGGGCTGGTGGGCGTCGGATACTGCGACCCTGCATTTCGACGAATGCCGGGTGCCTGCCGAAAACCTGATCGGCGAAGAGGGTCAGGGCTTCAAGCTCATCATGCAGAACTTCAACAGCGAACGCATTGGCATGGCGGCAAGCTGCACGGCCTATGCGCGGGTCTGCCTCGAGGAAGCGATCGCCTACGCCAAAGAGCGCCAGACCTTTGGCAAGCCGATCTCCCAGCATCAGGTGATCCGTCACAAGCTGGTCGACATGGCGCAGCGCATCGCAGCCTCGCAGGCGATGCTGGAATTGCTGGCCTGGCGGCTCGGGCAGGGCGAGAGCCCGGTCGCCGAAATCTGCATGATGAAGAACCAGGCGACGCAGACCATGGCGTTCTGCGCCTCCGAGGCCGTGCAGATCTTTGGCGGCGCCGGTTTTATGCGCGGCGTCAAGGTCGAGCGCATCTATCGCGAAGTAAAGGTCAACGCCATCGGCGGCGGGACGGAAGAGATCATGAAGGATCTGGCGTCGCGGCAGATGGGGTTGTGAGCGGCGCCGTCATTCCGGGGCGCGCGTAAGCGCGAACCCGGAATCTAGAGGTGAGTCAAACGACATCGAGATTCCGGGTTCGGCGCTCCGCGCCGCCCCGGAACGACAGGGAACAAAAATGCTCTTCACCGCCGACCACGACGAACCGCGCCGCGCCTTGCAAAAATTCATTGCGGCGGAAATTAATCCCTTCGTCGATGAATGGGAGAAAGCGGAGCAGTTTCCCTCGCACGAACTGTTCAAGAAACTCGGCAATCTCGGCTTCCTCGGCCTCAACAAGCCCACTGAGTTCGGCGGCCAGGGGCTGGACTACAGCTATGCGCTGATGATGGCCGAGGAACTCGGCGCCATCAATTGCGGTGGCGTACCAATGGCGATCGGGGTGCAGACCGATATGGCGACGCCGGCGCTGGCGCGCTTCGGCTCCGACGAGGTGCGGCGCGAATTCCTGGCGCCTGCGATCGCGGGCGATGCGGTGGCCTGTGTCGGCGTGTCCGAACCGGGCGCCGGATCCGATGTCGCATCGATCAAGACCAGTGCGCGCTCCGACGGCGACGATTACGTCATCAATGGTGGCAAGATGTGGATCACCAACGGCGTCAAGGCGGACTGGATCTGTCTGCTCGCCAACACCAGCGACGGGCAGGTTCATCGCAACAAGTCGCTGATCTGCGTGCCGATGAAGAGCCAGGGGCGTGCAGGTCGCGCGAAAGCTCGACAAGATGGGCATGCGATCGTCGGATACGGCGCAGATCTTCTTCGACGATGTCCGGGTGCCGAAGCGCAACCGCATCGGCGAGGAGGGCAGGGGTTTTACCTACCAGATGGTGCAGTTCCAGGAGGAGCGGCTGTGGGGCGCGGCCGCCTGCCTGAAGGCGCATGAGACCATCATTGCTGAGACCATCGAGTACACAAGTAACCGAAAGGCTTTCGGCAAGACCATCCTCGACAACCAGATCGTTCATTTCAAGCTGGCGGAAATGCAGACCGAGGTCGAATTGTTGCGCGCACTGGTCTATCGCGCCGCCGAGGCGCTGGTCGCGGGCGAGGACGTGACGCGCTTGTCGACGATGGCGAAGCTCAAGGCAGGTCGATTGGGCCGCGAACTCACCGATGCCTGCTTGCAGTTCTGGGGCGGCATGGGTTTCATGAACGAAACGCATGTGAGCCGCGCCTATCGCGACAGTCGCCTGACCTCGATCGGCGGCGGCGCCGACGAGGTGATGCTGACGGTGTTGTGCAAGATGATGGGCACGCTGCCCGGACAAAAGGGAACGCCGATGATCACGCTTTATCACTGCGACGGCGCGCGCTCGTTCCGGCCGCTCTGGATGCTGGAAGAGCTCGGGCTGCCCTATGAACTCAAGATGCTGCCGTTCCCGCCACGCGTATTTGCAAAAGAATATCTGGCGCTCAATCCGCTCGGCACCATTCCCTTCATGGTCGATGGCGAGACCAGGATGACGGAATCCTCCGGCATCTGCCATTACATCGGCACCAGATATGGCCCGACGCCGCTGATCGTCGGTCCCGACGAGGCGGCCTACGGCGCGTTCCTGAACTGGATGTACTTTTCCGACGCCACCCTGACCTTTCCGCAGACGCTGGTGCTCAGATACACCCAGCTCGAGCCGGAAGAACGCCGCAATCCGCAGGTCGCCGGCGACTATGCAAAATGGTTCCTCGGCCGGTTGCGGGCGGTCGAGGCCGCCACGGGCAAGGCCGAAACGCTGTGCGCGGACCGCTTTACCGCCGCCGACATCGCCAACGGCTATGCGCTGCGGCTGGCCGGCAATATCGGGCTCGCCAAGGATTTCGGCCCCAATGTCGCAGCCTATTGGGCCCGGTTGCAGGCGCGCGAGGGCTATCAACGCGCGGTGGCGGCGGAACAAAAGGCGGGCGTCGAACAGAATGTGGCGCCGCGGGTGAGGGGCTGATTTTCGAGCTTCGTCGTCATTGCGAGCGCAGCGAAGCAATCCATACTTTCTTTGCTGCTTAATGGATTGCTTCGCTGCGCTCGCAATGACGGTTTCATCAGCGTTTTCCGTCAGGTCCGGCCGAATCTCGTCCGTGACAGCCCCTCATTTTGCGCTATGGTTGACCCCACGCAGCGGCCGCAAGAGCCGCACGCGGAGGACGAGCCATGGACGGTATCTTGGACGACAAAAGCCGCAAATCCGGCCATCTGATGCTGATCATGCCGGAGCGCGTGTTCTACGCCGGCCTGCTCGGCCGTCCGCGGGAACGCTGCTCGGGTGGGTTCAACATCTATGTCGCGATGGAAGGCGGGCTTTGGCTCACCACCGCCGATGGCCGCAAGCGCCATGGCGAAATGGCCGCGGTGCTGCCGAACGTCAGACACACCATCGCCAGCGATTATCGTTCGGTGCTCAGCATCGTGATCGAGCCGGAGAGTGTGTGTCCCGGCGTGCTCGAAGACCTCGAACGACGGCTTACCGGCCCTGAAGGCGAAGCCTTCATCCGCCGCATTCGCGCCGCCTATTGCAAATTGCGCGAGCATCATTCGTGTGACGATTTCTCCAGCGCCGAATTTGATTTGCTGTGTCTTGGCGAGGCGTTGCCGCAGCGGGTGCTCGATCCGCGCGTGGCGCGCGCGATGATTCAGATCGGAAGATTCTGCGGCGAGCCGGTGACGGCGGCGAGTTGTGCGGCGGAAGCGGGATTATCGCCGTCGCGCTTCCTGCATCTGTTCAAGGAAGAGACCGGAATCTCGTTCCGTTCGTTCCGCGCCTGGAAACGGGCGCGGCATCTGCTGCATTTTGCCAACCAGGACATCAACCTCGCGCATCTGGCGCAGGATATCGGGTATCCCGACTCCACGCATTTCAGCCACTCGATCCGCCGCTTCTATGGCCTGAAGCCGCGCGCGATCTTTTCCGGTTCGCGCGATCTGGCGATCTATAGTAGCCGCGGCGTCGGCGCCGATAGCGGGTTGACGCAAGAAGCGTCCTGATGCGCCACGCATGATCGCGCCGGAGATTTTCGCCAAATCGAAGGCTGCTGATCCATGAGCGACAAGGCCGTCATAACCTGCGCGCTGAACGGCGTGCTCACCGACCCGAAACAGCACAACGTCCCCGTCACGCCCGAGCAGATGGCGCGCGAGGCCAAGGCTGCCTTCGATGCCGGCGCCAGCATCATGCATATCCATCTGCGCCAGCAGGAACCCAACAAGGGCCATCTGCCGTCGTGGGAGGTTTCGGTCTCACGCGAAATCCAGCAGGCGGTGCGCGAGGCCTGCCCGGGCGTCATCATCAACCACACCACCGGTACCTCGGGCCCGAATTACCAGGGTGCGCTCGACTGCGTGCGCGAGACAAAACCCGAAATCGCCGCCTGCAACGCAGGCTCGCTGAATTATCTCAAGGTGAAGTCCGACAACAGCTGGGCCTGGCCGCCGATGATGTTCGATAATTCGGTCGAGAAGGTGCAGGACTATCTCGACGTCATGAAGGTGGCGGGCACGATTCCCGAATTCGAATGTTTTGACGTCGGCATCGTCCGCTGTGTCGGCATGTACCGGCAGACCGGCATGTATGAGGGACCGCTGGAATACAACTTCGTGATGGGCGTCGCGTCCGGCATGCCGGCCGATCCGGACCTGCTGCCGATCCTGCTGAAGCTGAAACTGCCCGAGGCACGCTGGCAGGTCACCGCGATCGGCCGCGCCGAAATCTGGCCGTTGCACCAGCGCTGCGCCGATCTCGGCGGTCATCTGCGCACCGGGCTGGAGGACACGTTCTATCTCGGCGACGGCAAGAAGGTGACATCCAACGGCCAGTTGATCGAAGCCATCGCCGCCTGCGCCCGCCGCGCCGGGCGCGAGATTGCGAGCCCCGCCGAGGCACGGCAGATTTTTGGGGTCAGGCATTAGCGCCAATCACGCCGTCATTGCGAGCGCAGCGAAGCAATCCATCGTGCCGCAGAGAAAGTATGGATTGCTTCG
This sequence comes from uncultured Alphaproteobacteria bacterium, assembly GCA_963802535.1. Classification (GTDB taxonomy): domain Bacteria; phylum Pseudomonadota; class Alphaproteobacteria; order Rhizobiales; family Xanthobacteraceae; genus Bradyrhizobium. The sequence continues at coordinate 55,262 of CAWDJI010000017.1, forward strand.
TCGCTTCGCTCCTCGCAATGACGGAACGCTGGGCAAAGTAGCTGGGAGACAGTAGGAGCGAATGGCCATCCTCGAATCCACCATCGCGCCCTCCAGCGCCGCCTACCACGCCAACCGCGACGGCATGCTGGCGCTGATCGTGCGGATGCGCTCCCTGGAAGAGCGGACGCGAACGGCGTCCGCCGCCGCCAAGGACCGTTTTCACAAGCGCGGACAATTGCTGCCGCGCGAGCGCGTGGCGCTGGTGCTCGATCCAGGCTCGCCTTTCATCGAACTGTCGACGCTGACCGGCTACATGTTCGACGTGCCGGATGCCGACAAGAGCGTGCCCGGCGGCGGCGTGATCGCCGGCATCGGTTTTGTCGCCGGCATCCGCTGCATGGTCAGCGCCAGCGATTCCGGCATCGATGCCGGCGCGCTGCAACCCTACGGCATCGACAAGACCCTGCGGGTGCAGGAGCTGGCCCTGGAGAACAAGCTGCCTTACGTGCAGCTGGTCGAAAGCGCCGGCGCCAATCTGTTGCGCTACCGGGTCGAGGATTTTGTCCGCGGCGGCAATATCTTTCGCAATCTCGCGCTGTTGTCGGCGGCGGGATTGCCCGTCGTCACCGTGACGCATGGTTCGTCGACGGCGGGCGGCGCCTACCAGACCGGCCTATCCGATTACATCGTGATGGTGCGCGGCCGCACGCGGGCGTTTCTCGCAGGTCCGCCGCTGCTCAAGGCCGCGACCGGCGAGATCGCCACCGAAGAAGAACTCGGCGGCGCCGAGATGCACACGTCGATTTCCGGGCTCGGCGATTACCTCGCCGAGGACGACCGCGACGCACTCCGCATTGCGCGCGACATTATGGCCAATCTGGAATGGGACCGGCCGAAGCCGGCCGAGGTTTCCTATCGCCCGCCGCGCTATGATTCCGAGGAATTGCTCGGCATCATGGGTATGGACCACAAGCGGCCGGTCGACATGCGGCAGGTGATCGCGCGCATCATCGACGATTCCGACTTTACCGAGTTCGGCGCCAATTACGGCCCCGCCACTGTCTGCGGCCATGCCCGCATCGAGGGCCAGGCGATCGGCATCATCACCAATAACGGTCCGCTCGATCCTGACGGAGCCAACAAGGCGACGCATTTCATCCAGGCCTGCTGCCAGTCGCGCACGCCGCTGCTCTATCTCAACAACACCACCGGCTACATGGTCGGCAAGGCCTATGAAGAGGCCGGCATGATCAAGCACGGCTCAAAAATGATCCAGGCGGTGACGTCGGCGACCGTGCCGCAGATCACGATCTATTGCGGCGCATCGTTCGGCGCCGGCAATTACGGCATGTGCGGCCGGGGCTTCCATCCGCGCTTCTGTTTCTCCTGGCCCAACGCCAAGACCGCGGTCATGGGCGGCGAGCAGGCCGCCGAAACCATGGCGATCGTGACCGAGGCTGCTGCCATCAGGCGCGGCAAGCCGGTCGAGAAGGAAAAGCTGGAGGCCATGAAGGCGCAGATAATAGGCGTGTTCGACGGCCAGATGGACGTGTTCTCGACCTCGGCGCGCGTGCTCGACGACGGCGTGATCGATCCGCGCGATACGAGAAGCATTCTGTCGCGAGGTGCTGGCGATCTGCCGCGAGGCCGAGGCGCGCACACCTCAGCGCATGCAGTTCTCGGTGGCGCGGCCATGAGCATGATGAAGCCGACGCCGTTCTCCAAAATCCTGATCGCCAACCGCGGCGAGATCGCGCTGCGCATTATGCGCACCGCGCGCCGCCTCGGCTATGGCGTGGTCGCGGTCTATTCGGATGCCGACCGCGACGCGCGGCATGTTCGCGAGGCCGATCGGCGGTGCGGATCGGCGAGGCGCTGCCGGCGCAATCCTATTTGCGGATCGAGGCGATCATCGCCGCCGCCAAAGCCAGCGGCGCCGACGCCGTTCATCCCGGCTACGGCTTCCTCGCCGAGAACGAAGACTTTGCGCAAGCCTGCCGCGATGCCGGATTGGTTTTCATCGGGCCGTCGCCGGAAGCGATCCGCGCAATGGGCAACAAGGCCGGCGCCAAGGACATCATGCAAAAGGCCGGTGTGCCCTGCGTGCCCGGCTATCAGGGCGCCGACCAGAGCGACGCGGTGATGCTGACGGAGGCCAAAAAGATCGGCTTCCCCGTGATGATCAAGGCGGTCGCCGGTGGCGGTGGCCGCGGCATGCGGCTGGTGGCGGATGCCGCGGCATTTCCCGACGCATTGCGCAGCGCGCGCTCGGAGGCGCAGGGCGCGTTCGGCGACCCCAATGTGATTCTCGAGCGGGCCATATCAGATCCCCGCCACATCGAAATCCAGGTGTTCGGCGACCGCTACCATAACGCCGTCCATCTCGGCGAGCGCGATTGCTCGGTGCAGCGGCGGCACCAGAAGCTAGTCGAGGAGGCGCCGTCACCCGCGGTGTCGCCGAAACTACGGGCGCGAATGGGTGCGGTTGCGGTCGCGGCGGTGAAATCGATCGGCTATGAGGGCGCCGGCACGCTGGAGTTTTTGCTCGATTCCAGCGGCGAATTCTATTTCATGGAAATGAACACGCGGCTGCAGGTCGAGCATCCCGTCACCGAGGCCATCACGGGCCTCGATCTGGTCGAACTGCAACTGCGCGTCGCCAGCGGCGAGCCGCTTGGCCTCGTGCAGGAAGATATCAAATTCTCCGGCCATGCCATTGAGGTGCGGCTGTGCTCCGAAGACGCCGGGCATGATTTCATGCCGCAATCGGGCCGGATGGCGCTGTGGCAGATGCCGGATGGCATCCGCGTCGAACACGCGCTGCAATCCGGCTCCGAGATTCCGCCGTTTTACGATTCGATGATCGCCAAGATCATCAGCCACGGCGCTGACCGCAACGAGGCGCGCGGCAAATTGATTGGCGCACTGGAGCAGACGGCCGCGTTCGGCGTTACCACCAACCAGGGATTGTTGCTTTCCTGCCTGCGCCATCCAGCCTTTGCCGCGGGTGAGGCGACCACGGCGTTCATCGGCAAGCATCGCGACGAATTGCTGGCGCCGCGCGAGAACGCCGCGTCGGAAGCGGAGCTTGCGGCGCTGCTGCTGTACGTCACCGATCCCTCTGCGCCGAAATGGCAGAGCGGCCGGTCGCTGGCGGCGACGTTCCCCGTTCCGGTTCGCTTCGAGCTCGACGGCAAAATCCACGATATCGAGATCGTGCGCGAGCGCGACGGCAGCTATCGGGGACTTGAGAATACACTGTATCGGGTCGAAATCCACGCAGTCGAGGGGCATACCATCCGCTTCAGCCGTGATGGCCTTTCGGAGTCCGTCACATTCCTGCGCGACTCGCGACCAGCTCTATTTCCTGTATCGCGGCGTCACGCTCGCGGTGCGCGATCTGACGCTTGCCGTGCCGGTCTCGGCCGCCGCCAGCGGCGGTGACGGCAAGGTGCGCGCGGCGATGAACGGCCGTGTCGTGGCGGTGCTGGTCAAACCGGGCGAGCAAGTTACCGCCGGTCAGCCTGTCATGACGCTGGAAGCGATGAAGATGGAGCATGTGCATACGGCAGGCATCGCCGGCACGGTTTCCGCGATCGACGTAGTTGACGGCGAGCAGGTGACGACAGGGAAGGTCGTGGTAGAGATCGAGGCTGCGGCCACATAATTGCTGTCGTCCCGGCCTTGAGCCGGGACCCAAACGCGCGCGGCCCATCGGTGAAAGCGCCGACGTTAGAGACCTTGCTAAACAACAACCGCCGCGGCGTATGGGTCCCTGCGTTCGCAGGGACGACGGTGGAGTTTACCCCGCCCGACCCGTCCCCTCATTGAGCCAGCACGCCACCTGATGCTTCGCGCCGGCCTCCGCCAGCCCCGGCCGCTCCACCTTGCAGCGGTCCATCACGTAGCGGCAGCGGGTATGGAACGCGCAGCCGGAGGGCGGATTGATCGGGCTCGGCACGTCGCCGTCGATGGCAGGCGCCAGATTCCTTATTTTGGGATTGGCGACGGGCACCGAGGCCAGCAGCGCCTGCGTGTAGGGATGGCGCGGGTTGGCGAACAGTTCGGCCTTGTCGGCGATCTCGACGATGCGCCCGAGATACATGACAGCGACGCGGTGGCTGATATGGGCGACGACGGCAAGGTCGTGCGCGATAAAGAGATAGGAGAAGCCGTTCTTGCGTTGCAGGTCGATCAACAAATTGATCACCTGGGCCTGGATCGAGACGTCGAGCGCCGAGACCGGCTCGTCGCACACGATCAGGCTCGGCCCGAGCGACAGCGCACGCGCAATGCAGATGCGTTGCCGCTGGCCGCCGGAGAATTGATGCGGATAATTCTTCATCTGGTCGGCGCGCAGGCCGACCTGCGCGAACAGTTCGGCGACCCGTTCCTGCTGTTTGGCGCCGGTGGCAAGGCCGTGCACGCCGAGCGGTTCGCCGACGATGTCGCCCGCGGTCATGCGCGGGTTGAGCGAGGCAAACGGATCCTGGAACACGATCTGCATCGAGCGCCGGTGCGGCCGCATCTCTGATTTGCTCAGCCCGGTGATGTCGGTGCCGTTGAGCTTGATGGCGCCGCTGGTCGGCTCCACCAGCCGCAGCACGCTGCGCGCGACTGTCGACTTGCCGCAGCCGGATTCGCCGACCAGCCCCAGCGTCTCGCCCTTGTCTACCGAGAAACTGACGCCGTCGACGGAATGCACGGTGCCGATGCGGCGGCGCAGGATGCCGCCGCGCACCGGGTAATGCTTGACCAGATCGGTGACCTCGAGCAGGGGAGGCGTGTCGGTCATGGCGCCGCCACCAGTTCCGCCGCGCGCCAGCAGGCGGCAAAATGGAGGTCACCAAAATCCCGCAGCGGCGGATATTCGGCGCGGCAACGGTCGATCGCGAGCGGACAGCGCGGCGCGAAGGCGCAGCCTGGCGGCAAATTGGTCAGCGACGGCACCATGCCGGGAATTTCGTTCAGCCGCACATCTTCCTTGGCACCCAGCGATATCACCGCCGGCATCGAGGCCATCAGGCCGCGCGTATAGGGATGTCTGGGATTTTCGAACAACGCCTCGACCGAGGCTTCCTCGACCTTCTTGCCGGCATACATCACGATGACGCGCTGCGCGGTCTGCGCCACCACGCCGAGATCATGGGTGATCAGGATCAGCCCGGTGCCGAGTGTCTTTTGCAGATCGACGATCAGCGCCAGGATCTGCGCCTGGATGGTGACGTCCAGCGCCGTGGTCGGCTCATCCGCGATCAAGAGCGCCGGCCGGCACGCCAGCGCCATCGCGATCATCGCGCGCTGGCGCATGCCGCCGGACAGTTGGTGCGGATATTCCTGCGCGCGCCGCTCCGGCTCGGGAATCCGAACGAGACGCAGCATCTCGACCGCCTGTTTCCAGGCTTCCTTCGCCGTCATGTCCCGGTGCAGCCGCACCACTTCGGTGATCTGGTCGCCGATCCGCATCACAGGATTGAGCGAGGTCATCGGCTCCTGAAAGATCATCGAGATGCGATTGCCGCGGATCTTGCGCATCTCGGCGTCGCTGACGCCGAGCAGATCGGTGCCTTCGAGCGTCACCGAGCCGCCGACGATCCGGCCCGGCGGATCCGGCACCAGCCGCATGATCGACAGCGCGCTGACGCTCTTGCCGCAGCCGGATTCGCCGACGATCGCCAGCGTCTCGCCGCGGCGCACGGTGAACGAGACGTCGTCGACCGCGCGAAACAGCCCCGAATTGGTGAAGAACACCGTTTGCAGGTTCTTGACGTCCAGAACCGTCTCGTCCGCCCCTGTCCCGGTCATCAGCCGCGCTGCCTCGGGTCGAGGATGTCGCGCAGCGCGTCACCGAACAGATTGGTGCCGAACACCGCAAGGCTGATCGCAACGCCCGGGAAGATCACCAGCCATGGCGCGGTGCGGACATATTCCGCCGCCGATTCCGACAGCATGCGGCCCCAGGACGGATAGGGCTCGGGAATGCCGAGGCCGAGAAACGACAGCGACGCTTCGGTGAGAATGGTGGAGCCGAGCTGCGCGGTCGCCAGCACGATCAGGGGCGCCAGCGTGTTCGGCAGCACGTGGCGAAGCGCGATCCGCGTCTCGCTCATGCCGATCGACTTGGCGGCCTCGACGAACGGCAGTTCGCGCAGCGCCAGCGTATTGGCGCGGATGACGCGGGCAACCGTCGGGATCAGCGGGATCGCGATCGCGATGATCACGTTCGGCAGCGACGGGCCGAGTGCTGCGGTCATCACCAGCGCCAGCACCAAAAGCGGCAGCGCCTGCAAAATGTCGGTGACGCGCTGGAACAGCAGATCGACCCAGCCGGAGAGATAGCCCGAGGTGAGGCCGACGATGACGCCGATCGAGGAGCCCAGCGCGGTGGCGCCAATGCCGACGGCGAGCGATATCCGCGCGCCGTGCACGATCCGGCTCCAGACGTCGCGGCCGAACGAATCGGTTCCCATCCAGTGCACGGCGCTGGGTGCGCGCCAGGCGGTGCGCGGAATCGATGCTGAGCGGTGAGAAGCGGCAGATCAGGTCGGCCGAAATCGCCATCCAGACGAACATCACCATGATGAACAGGCCGATGGTGCCGAGCATATAGCGCTGCGCGAGGAACGCGAGCCGGCGCCAGCCATGCGTCGAATGCGCGCCGGCCCGCTTCAGTTCGCTATCGTAATTGACCACGGCCAAACCAGAGTTCTCCTAATCCCCGAAGCGGATGCGCGGATCGATCGCGGCGTAGAGCATGTCGACGGTGAAATTCGCGAATACCACCACGACGGCGATCAGCATCACCAGATTCTGCACAATCGGATAGTCGCGCCAGCGCAGCGCCTCGACCAGGAAGCGGGCGATGCCGGGAATGTTGAACACGGTCTCGGTGACGATCAGCCCGCCGATCAGGAAGGCGGCCTCGATGCCGATCACGGTGATGACTGGCAGGACGGCGTTCTTCAACGCGTGGCGATAGTTCACCGACGCCTCGGAAGCGCCCTTGGCGCGCGCGGTGCGGATGAAATCCTGGCGCAGGATTTCAAGCATCGAGGAACGGGTGATGCGCATGGTCAGCGCGGCGCTGCGGAAGCCGACCGCCATCGCCGGCACGGCATAGATGGCGAACGCCTCCGCCCAGGTCTTTGGATTCGGATTGAAGATCGGCATCGATCCGAACAGCGAAACCGAGGCCATCAGGATCAGCAGTCCGAGCCAGAACGAGGGCAGCGACAGCCCGCTCAGGCTGACGATACGCAGGGCATAATCGAGCTTTGTGCCCTGGTGGACGGCGCTGATGACGCCCAAGGGAATGCCGATCGAGGCCGAGAACAGCAGCGCCAGCCCGGCGAGCCGCGCGGTGATCGGAATCCGCGGCAGGATTTCCTGTAACGCCGGCTTCTCCGACACATAGGAATAGCCGAGGTCGCCTTGCAGCAGGCCACCGATCCAGCGCAGATATTGCACGACGATCGGGTCCGAGAGGCCAAGTTCCTTTTCCAGATTGGCCTTGTCGGCGGGATCGACGAATCCAGCGGCGTCGAACAGGATGTCGACGATATTGCCGGGCACGACGCGCAGCAGCACGAAGATGATGATCGAGATCCCGATCAGGGTCACGAGCATCAAGGCGAGGCGTCGCACGATATAAGCAAACACCCGACTTCCCCCTGGCTTCGCCTCGGTCGCGGTGGACGGACGCTACTTGTCCATCCACACGTCTTCGTAACGATAGCCGTTATAGGAGCTGTTCACCATAACGGTGACGCCCTTGACATAGGGCTGCCAGCAGGTGCCGGCCCGCGCATGGAAGATGATCGGCCGCGCCACGTCTTCCTGAAGTTTCTTGTCGATATCCCAGACCATTTTCTTGCGCTTGGCGACGTCGGTCTCCACCGATTGCTGGTCGAACAGCTTCTCGATTTCCTTGTTGCAGTAATTGGTGTAGTTGCGCTCGGAGCCGCAGGAATAATTCTCGTAGAACGACTGGTCGGGATCGTCGACGGCGTTGCCGGTGAGGTTGAGGCCGAGCATGTAATCCTTGCGGGCGACTTTCGGGAACCATTGCGCGGTGTCGACGACGTCGAGTTCGCCGTCGATATAGATGCTCTTGAGCTGGTCGATCAGGATCACGGCAGGGTCGCGATACTCGCCGATGTTGCGGGTCGCCACCTTTACGGCGAGATGCTTGTCCGGGCCGTAGCCCGCCTTCTGCATCAGCTTCTTGGCTTCCTCGCGGTTGGCGTTGATGTCGGGGCCGTAGCCCGGGATCGTTTCCAGCATTTCCTTCGGCATCGCCCACAGGCCTTGCGGTCCGGGCAGCATGGTGCCGCCGACGTCGCCCTGGCCCTCGAACAGGATCGAGATGAACGCGTTGCGGTCGAGCGACAGCGCCATGGCGCGGCGGACGTCGACATTGTCGAACGGCGGCGATGACGAATTGACGATGATGTTGGTCGAGACGTTGGTCGGCTCGACCGCGCAAACCGCGTTCGGCGCCTGGGATTTCAAGTCCTTCAGCAATGGGATCGTGATATGGGTCGGGAACGTTATGTCGAACTTGCCGGCGACAAATCCGAGGATCGCCGTCGAACGGTTGGTGATGATGGTGAACTCGATGCCGTCGAGATGCGGCAGGCCCTTCTTGAAGTAATCGGGATTCTTGACGAGCTTGATGGATTCGTTGGCCTTGAACTCGACGAATTTGAACGGGCCGGTGCCGGTCGGCTTGGTGCGCATGTCACCGGGCGAGACGTGGCAGGGATAGACCGGCGTGTAGCCGGACGCGAGCAGTGACAGCAAGGCCGGCTCCGGCCGTTTCAGATTGAACGACGCCTCGAAGTCGCCATTCGTGGTGACGTCACTGACCATGTCGTACCAGGACTTGCGCGGATTCTGCCGGAACTTCTGCTCGGATTTACCCATCACCATGTCGAAGGTGCATTTGACGTCGGCCGAGGTGAACGGCTTGCCATCGTGCCATTTGACGCCCTGCTTCAACTTGAACGTCAACTTCTTGCCGCCGTCGCCCCAGGCCCAGCTTTCGGCGAGATCGGGGACGAGCGTGTCGGTGCTGTTCTGCGCCTTGCTCTGGTCGAACATCACGAGGTTATTGAAGACCGGCATGAAGGGCACGTTGATCGAGAAGGTCGCGCCCTCGTGGATCGAGGCGTTGCCCGGACTGTCGCGGTGATACATCCTGAGGATGCCGCCCTGTTTGGGCTCGGCGGCCGATGCCGTCTGGTAGGCCGGCAGCAATAACAATGCCGCGGCGGCAAGCGTTCGCACGCTCCGCATGGTGTCTCCTCCTGGAGTGTTCGGTCTGAATGGCCGATTTTGGCGGACGATACCATGACCGGGCTGCCGGGCAACCAGCCAAGCCCGTGCAGGCATTGGCAATTCGGACTAAGCAAACTCCGCACGGCGGAACTTGACGCCGCTTTTCGATCTATTTGCAGGGAAATGGTTGATTACCTGCCGCGCAGGCGTCGCAGTGCACACAGGGGTCGCGCCATAATGCCTCACCCGACGACTTTGCCTCACACGATCCGCGAAGTCTTGTTGCCCCAATAGCGGTCGCGCAGCAGGCGCTTGTAGAGTTTGCCGGTCGGCAGCCGCGGCAGTTCGGCCTCGAAGTCGACCGAGCGCGGCACCTTCTGGCGCGACAGCGACTTTGCGCAGAAGGCGATCAGCTCTTCGGCCAGATCAGGTCCCGGCGTCACGCCCGGCATCGGCTGCACCACCGCCTTCACTTCCTCGCCCAAATCCGGATTGGGCACGCCGAACACCGCGGCGTCGGCGATCTTGGGATGGGTGATCAGCAGATTCTCGCATTCCTGCGGGTAGATGTTGACGCCGCCGGAGATGATCATGAACGTCGCGCGGTCGGTCAGATAGAGAAAGCCGTCATTGTCGACATAGCCGACATCGCCGACCGTGCTCATGCTGCCGTCGGCCGAGCGGGCTTCGCTCGTCTTTGACGGATCGTTGAAATATTCGAACGGCGTCGCGGTCTTGAACCACACCGTGCCCGGCGTGCCTGTGGGGCAGGGGTTCATGCTCTCGTCGAGAATATGCAGATCGCCGAGCAGGACGCGGCCGACCGTGCCGTGATGGGCGAGCCACTCCTGGCTGTTGCAGGCGGTGAAGCCGAGCCCTTCGGTGGCGCCGTAATATTCGTGGATGATCGGTCCCCACCATTTGATCATGTCGTCCTTGACAGCGGCCGGGCAGGGCGCCGCGGCATGGACCGCAAATTCGAGCGACGACAGATCGTGCTTCTTGCGCACTTCTTCCGGCAGCTTCAGCATCCGCGAAAACATCGTCGGCACCAGTTGGGTATGCGTGATGCCCCATTGTCGGGATCAAAGCGAGGTAATTTTCCGGATCGAAACTCTCCATGATGACGACGGTGCCGCCCATCTTGATGGTGAGGTTGACGGCGGCCTGCGGCGCGGAGTGATAGAGCGGCGCCGGCGACAGATAGATCATGCCCTCGCGGTAGTGCCAGATCTTCACCAGGAAATCGAACAGTGGCAGGTTGAACGTCGCCGGCTGCTCCGGCAGCGGCCGCAAAATGCCTTTCGGCCGGCCGGTGGTGCCCGACGAATACAGCATCGCGGTGCCGACAGCTTCGTCCGATATCGGCGTCTTCGGCAGGCGCGCCGTGGCTTCTTGCAGGCCGACGATACGATCGCTTTCGCCCTCGCCATCGGCGACGATGCAGAGCTCGACGTTGGGACATTCTTTCAACGCTTCGCGCGCGACGTCGAGTTTCAGCTTCGAGGTAATCAGGATGCGCGATTCGCTGTTGGTCAGGATGTAGGCGAGTTCGCCGGCGGTGAGATACGAGTTCACGCAGGTGTAATACAGCCCGGAGCGTTCGCCGGCGCCGCAGGTTTCGAGATAGCGGCTGTTGTTCTCCATGAAGATCGAATAATGGTCGAGCCGCTTCAGGCCGCGGTTGCGGAACAGATGCGCCAGCCGGTTGGAGCGGGCGTCGAGTTCGCGATAGGTGACGGTCTCGCCGGTCGCCGCCATGATGAAGGCGGGTTGCAGCGGGCGAAGACGAGCATGCGTGCCGGTGTACATATTTGTCTCTCACCCATTCCCAAGATTGAGCATCATCTGCCGAGCAAACCGGGTTCGGCCTTTTGGTGTCTTGCGTCAGGCCGCCAGATCGAGGATTTCGCGCACCTGCGCCGGTCCCTCGATCTTGCGTGGGTTGCGCGGCACCCATGGCGTTCCCATCGCCTGCTTCGCGATGCGGTCGAAATGCTCGGGGCCTACGTTCACCTCGCGCAGGCTGCGCGGCATGCCGAGGCCACGGATGAAATCGTCGAGCACGTCGCCGGCGTCCGCCCCCGGATGCCCCATGGCGGCGGCCACCAGCGCCTGACGCTCGGCATTAACCGGCTTGTTCCAGCGCATCACGAACGGCAGCATCACGCAGGAGGTGTGGCCGTGCGGCACGCCGAACTCGGCGCCGAGCACATAGCCGATGCCGTGGCTGGCGCCCATCGGCACGCCCGAGGCCAGCGGCCCGGTCGAAAGCCAGGTGCCGATCTGGCAATCCATCCGCGCGTCGAGATCGCGCCCATCGCCTTTTACACGCGGCAGCGCCGACGTCAGCAGCGAAAGGCCTTTCAGCGCCTGGGCGTCGGCATAGGGATGCGCCTCGCGCGAACAGATGCCCTCGACGCAGTGATCGACGGCGCGGATGCCGGTCGATAGCCACAGCCATTCCGGCGTATGGGCACCGAGCGCGGGATCGAGAATCGTCGCGCGCGGGATCAGCAAGGGATGGCGCAACGCCTCCTTGACCTTGGTCCGCTCGTTGGTGACCCCGGCGATGGAAGTGAACTCGCCGCCGGCGATCGTGGTCGGGGCGCTGATCTGGCGCACGGTTGGCGGCTTCATTGCCGGCGCCGTGCCGCCTACGGCCCGAAGTCTGTCGATGCCCTCGACATCGCTGACATCATTGGCGAGGCAGAGTTGCACCGCCTTGGCGCCGTCGGTGATCGAGCCGCCGCCGACGGTGACGATGAGATCGGCCTTGGCGGCGCGGGCCTGGTTGGCGGCCGCGATCACGGCCGCGCGTGGGGTGTGTGCCGGCATCGCGTCGAAGATTGCGATGCAGCGCGATCCCAGCGCGCTGCGAATATTCCTGATCACGTCGGTTTCGCGGTTGAGCGTGCCGCTGACCATCAGAAACGCCCTGTTAGCGCCGATCCGGTCCATCTGCTCGACGATCACCTCGGATGCCGGCCGTCCGAAAACGACCTCATCCATGGCGCCGAATACCACACGGCCTCTGTGCACGCTGTCCTCCCCGGACTTTTGGTTTTGTTGGGAGACAGGTTAGCGGAGGAATTTCAGGACGTCATGTCTGAAGTCCAAGTGTCATTCCGGGGCGATGCGCAGCATCGAACCCGGAATCTCGAGATTCCGGGTCTGGTCCTTCGGACCATCCCGGAATGACGAACTAAATCAGCAGCTCCGCAATCTCGTCAGCCGCAACGCTCCGCTCCGACAACAGGATCTCAGCAGCCGCGCGTTCCCACGGCTGCTCCCTTGGTGCCAGCGGATCCTGCGGGCTCAGGCGATGCTCCAGCACCAGCCGGGCATGGAGCGCGCGTCGGGCGTCGGCGCCGGGGCGGGCGGCTTCGGCCGTCATCAGCACGGCGCTGGTGATGTGATAGAGCGCGCTTGCTGCCTGCCGCGCGTTTTGTTCGCTCGCGGGATCGGCCGCGACGCTTTCGGCAAACGCAAATGCGCGGTCGCAGGTTTGCCGCAGGCGGTCACGGAACGCTACAGGGATCACAGCTGCATCATCCAGCATTTTCATCAGCGCCATCCGCAGCGATTTATGCGCGCGGCTCTTGCCGACCGCCCGCGTGATGATGTCGAGCGCGTTGATGTTGCTGGTGCCTTCCCAGAGCACGCCGATATGGGCGTCGCGCACCAGCCGCGCCTGCACCCATTCCTCGATATAACCGTTGCCGCCGCGCACCTCCATCGCCCCGGTCGCTACCGGGATATTGTCGCGGCAGGCGCGGAATTTCAGCAGCGGCGTCAGGATCCGCAGGCAGTTCGCAGCGTCGTTCGAGCCGGCATTGGCGCGGTCCATCGCGTCGGCTGCGAACAGGAACATCGACAGCGATTGTTCAGCCGGAAGGGTGATCTTCAGCAACTGGCGACGGAGCAGGGGATAGTCGATGATGGTGTTGCCGAATGCGGTTCGGGTGCGCGCGCACATCATCGCCTCGTTGACGCAGCGCCGCATCATCGCGGATGCCCGCACGCCATGCGACAGCCGGGACAAATTCACCTGCTCCATCATCTGCTTGAGGCCCTGGTCGGCCTGGCCCACGAGATAGGCGACCGCGCCTTCCAGCAAAATCTCGCCTGACGCCATCGAGCGGGTGCCGAGCTTGTCCTTGAGCCTGACGATGCGATAGGCGTTGCGGCTTCCATCCTTGAGCCGGCGCGGCAGCGCGAACAGTGCGAGCCCTTTGGTGCCGGCGGGCGCGCCTTCGGGGCGCGCGAGCAGCAGTGCGACATCGGCGTCCGCGTGCGAGCAGAACCATTTATCGCCATAGAGCCGCCACGCGCCGTCTTGCTGGCGCGCCGTGGTTTCGATGGTGCCGACGTCGGAGCCGCCGGCGCGCTCGGTCATGAACTGCGTGCCCTTCCACATCGTGGCGACGTCGCCGGACAGCATTTTCGGCAGCAGATATTCCTGAAGGTCTTTGCTCGCGAATTTGCGGATCAGATGGATCGAGGTGTCGGTGACACTGATCGGGCACATCAGGCCGAACTCGGCCTGCACGAACAGATATTGCAGCGCATATTTGGCGACCGCCGGCAGCGGGCGATCCATGCCGAGCGCACCGGCGCGGTGGCTCATGGCGTGAAACTGGAAGTCTCCGAACGCGATTTGCTCCATCTCGCGATAGGAGGCGTGATAGTCGATAAAATCCTCGTCGCGGCCAAAGCGGTCGCGCGGGTGCAGAACGGGCGGATGCCTGTCGGCGATCCGTGCCAGCTCATCCAGCCGGCCGCCGGCCAGGGCCCCGAGCCGGTCGAAATGCGGCGCCAGCCGGCGAAAATCTTCCGGCGTCAGGTAATGGCCGAGCAAATCGCGCAGGCCGCGGTCGATGGCATAGAAATTCTGCCCCGAACAATCGGGTGCGATGTGATCGGCGCCGCGGCGCGGATTGGCCGCCGCGTTCGCGTCCGGCGGCGTCTTGGGTGAAAGCGCGTCCATGGCGGGCCCCGTTCCGATGTCGTCCCGGCCGATGTTACTCACGAAAGGGATTGGAGCTCCAGCCTGACGTCACGTTTTCGTCATATGTCGGCGAAGCGAACGTCCGGGGGCCGGCCAGTCCTGCTGACCCATCGCGCCACATCGCGTTGCAAGCGGACGTCGATGCAAGACGCAAGTTCCCGAAATGCATAACTATTGTGCTTGATCCCGCCGCCGTCTTGAACAGACTGAGCGCAGGTCACATCTGTGACCTCCGCCGCCGGGTTCCACGGCAGCGCCTCCATCGATCACGATGTCTGGAAATGCAGGGGAGATGGGGCAGATGGCGTTGAGCGCGACCGAGAAACGGAAACATCCGGCTCAAACGCGGGGCCTTGTGTTCCGCAGCCTCACGCCGCTGATCCTGGGCCTCGCCGTGGCGCTGTCCGGCTGCGGTGACAAGCCGCCGCAACAGGCCGCCCCCGCGGCGCCACCGGTCACCGTCGCGCAGCCGGTGAAGCGAACCGTCACCGATTGGGACGAATTCACCGGACGCTTCGAGGCGGTCGAGGAGGTGCAAGTCCGCGCCCGCGTCGGCGGCTTCGTCACGTCGGTCGAATTCCGCGATGGCGCCTTCGTTCATGCCGGCGATCTGCTCTATGTGATCGACGCGCGCCCGTTCGAGGCGGTGGCCGAACAGGCCGACGGCCAGCTCTCGGATGCCCGCGCCAAGGCCGAACTGGCAAAACGCGAACTCGACCGCGCCTTGACCTTGAACCAGACCCAGGCGGTCTCGGACTCCATCGTCGATCAGCGCCGCCAGACCTTGCAGGCGGCGCACGCCGCCGAGATGCAGGCCGAAGGTCTGCTGAAAGCCGCCAAGCTCAACATCGAATTCACCCATGTGATGGCGCCGATCTCCGGCCGGGTCAGCCGCCGCCTCGTCACCCCCGGCAATCTGGTGCAGGGCAGCGACGGCGCCTCGACCCTGCTGACCTCGATCGTCTCGCTCGATCCGATCTACCTCTATTTCGATGTCGATGAGGCGACTTACTTACGGAACAACCGGCTGTGGTTCGAAGGCAGGCGGCCGAGTTCGCGCGATACGCCGAATCCGGTGCAGGTGACGCTGACCGGCGAGACCAAGCCGTCGCATGACGGCAAGATGGATTTCCTCGACAACCGGCTCGATAACTCGACCGGCACGCTGCGCAGCCGCGCCATCATCCCGAACAAGGACATGTCGATTCTTCCCGGGCAGTTCGGCCGCGTCCGGCTGATCGGCAGTGCGCCCTATGAGGCGCTGTTACTTCCGGATACGGCGATCGCAACGGATCAATCGCGCAAGATCGTTTTCGTCGTCAAGGACGACAATACGGTGGAGGCAAAACCGGTGACGCTCGGCCCGCTCGACGAGGGGCTGCGCGTGATCCGCGAGGGGCTGAAGGCGGAGGATAAGGTGATCGTCGACGGCCTGCAGCGCGCCCGCGTCGGCGCCAAGGTCAGTCCGCATCCCGCGCCGACCGCGGCCAAGAGCGGTGACAAGACATGAATCTCGGCCGTCTCTCCATCAACCAGCCCATCCTGGCGATGGTGCTGTCGATCGTGCTGCTGATTATCGGCGCGCTCGCCTACACCACGTTGCCGGTCTCGGAATATCCGCAAGTGGTGCCGCCGACCGTGGTGGTCACCACGCAATATCCCGGCGCCACCGCGCAAACCGTTTCCGACACCGTCGCCGCTCCGATCGAGCAGGAGATCAACGGCGTCGAGGACATGCTGTATATCTACAGCCAGGCGACATCGAACGGCAATCTCACCATCACCGTCACCTTCAAGCTCGGCACTGATTTGGACAAGGCCCAGGTGCTGGTGCAGAACCGCGTCGCCATCGCCCAGCCGCGACTGCCGGAAGAAGTGCAGCGCAACGGCGTCGTCACGCGGAAAAACAGCCCCGACATTCTGATGGTCGTGTTCATGCTGTCGCCGGACGACAGTTTCGACCAGCTCTATATCAGCAATTACGCGCTGCTCCAGGTGCGCGATCAGTTGCTCCGCGTCGATGGCATCGGCGACATCCAGATGTTCGGCGCGCGCGATTATTCGATGCGGCTGTGGCTCGATCCGGACCGGATCGCAGCACTCGGCATGACCTCGGGCGAAGTGCTGGCGGCGATCCGGTCGCAGAATTTGCAGATCACCGGCGGACAGCTCGGCGAGCCGCCGATCGCCGACCGCGCGTTCCAGCCCAATCTCACCTTCACCGGCCGGCTGAAGGATCCCCGGCAATTCGAGGACATCGTTGTCAGGGCCGGCGCCGACGGCCGCACGGTGCGGCTGCGCGATGTGGCGCGCGTCGAACTGGGTGCGCTCGCCTACACCACCAACAGTTTCCTGCTGCGGAAATCCGCGGTCGCGCTGCTGGTGACCCAGCGGCCCGGCTCCAATGCGCTGGCGACCGCCAAGAATATTTCCAACACCATGGAAAAGCTGAAGGCGAGCTTCCCGAAGGGGCTCGACTACAATATCGGCTACAACCCGACCGAGTTCATCGCGCAATCCGTCAGCGAGCTGATCAAGACGATCTATGAGGCGATGGTGCTGGTCGTCATCGTCGTGCTGGTATTCCTGCAGGGCTGGCGGCCGGCGATCATCCCCATTATCGCCATCCCGGTATCGCTGGTCGGTACCTTCGCCGTGATGGCGGCGCTTGGGTTCTCGATCAACAATCTGACCCTGTTCGGCCTCGTGCTGGCAGTCGGTATCGTGGTCGACGACGCCATCGTCGTGGTCGAAAACGTCGAGCGGCATCTCGAGCATGGCATGAGCCGGCGCGATGCCGCGCTCAAGACCATGGAGGAGGTCGGCGGCGCGCTGGTCTCGATCGCGCTGGTACTGTGTGCGGTGTTCGTGCCGACCGCGTTTCTCGGCGGAATTTCCGGGCAGTTCTTCCAGCAATTCGCCGTCACGATCGCGGTGGCGACTGCGATCTCCTGCTTCTGCTCGCTGACGCTCTCTCCCGCGCTGGCCTCGATGATCCTGGTGCCGCATGCGGACAAGCGGCCGCCGGCGAGCTGGAATTTCATCGGGCGCGGATGGGATAGTTTCACCGGCGTCTTCAATCGCATCTTCGACCGGCTATCGCACGGTTATGCCAGCCTGGCCAATTTCGTGATCCGGCATTCGGCGGTGATGCTGTTGTTGTATGTGGCGCTGATCGGCAGCGCCGGCTGGCTGCTCGTCACCACGCCGCAAGGCTTCATTCCGGCGCAGGATCGCGGCTATGTCATCGTATCCGCGCAATTGCCGGGCGCGGCCTCGCTGGCGCGCACCACCGAGATCGTGCGCGAGATCGAGAAGATCGCGCTGGATACGCCCGGCATCATCCGCGTGGCGGCGTTCGCCGGCTTCTCCGGCGCGACCCGGACCCAGGCCGGCAATGCCGCGGCCCTGTTTCCGGTGTTCGAAGAGCCGGAAAAGCGGCTGAAGCGGGGACTGACGTCGACCGCGATCACCAACGACCTGCGCAAGCGGCTGTCCTCGATCGAGGGCGCTTTCATCATCGTCATCCCACCGCCCGCGGTGCCCGGCATCGGCACCGGCGGCGGTTTCGCCATGCGGGTTCAGGACCGTCAGGGCCGCGGGCCCGAACTGCTCGCCTCCGCCACCGACGAACTGGTGGGTGCCGCGCGCAAGGCGCATGGCCTGACCTCGGTGTTTTCGCCGTTCACCGCGAACACACCGCAGGTGTTCGTCGATATCGACCGCGTCAAGGCGCAAAAGCTCGGCGTGCCGATTGCGAGTGTCACCGAAGCGATCCAGACCTATTTCGGCTCGACCTATGTCAACGACTTCAATTTGTTCGGTCGCACCTATCACGTCACTGCGCAGGCCGACCTGCCGTTCCGGAAAGAAACCTCCGATCTGGCGCGCCTGCGCACGCGCAACGCCGCCGGCGACATGGTGCAGCTCGGCAGCGTGGTGGAGTTCAAGGACATTTCCGGCCCCGACCGCGTCGCGCGCTACAATCTTTATCCGGCGTCCGAGTTGCAGGGCGACACCCTGCCGGGCACGAGTTCGGCGACCGCGATCGACACCATGAAGCGGCTGGCGGAAGAAACGCTGCCGAGCGGCTTTTCCTATGAATGGACCGATCTGTCCTATCAGCAGGTCACCGGCGGCAATTCCGGTCTCTATGTCTTCCCGATCTGCGTGCTGTTCGTGTTCCTGGTGCTGGCGGCGCAATATGGCAGCTGGAGCCTGCCGTTCGCGGTCATCCTGATCGTGCCGATGTGCCTGTTGGCCGCCACCATCGGCGTGCGGATCATGGGGCAGGACGTCAACATCCTGACCCAGATCGGTTTTGTGG
Source organism: uncultured Alphaproteobacteria bacterium (assembly GCA_963802535.1). GTDB lineage: Bacteria > Pseudomonadota > Alphaproteobacteria > Rhizobiales > Xanthobacteraceae > Bradyrhizobium. Next base: position 73,861 of record CAWDJI010000017.1, read on the forward strand.
TGCTGGTGGGGTTAGCTGCCAAGAACGCGATCCTGATCGTCGAGTTCGCGCGCGACATCGAGAACGAGGGCCGCGACCGGCTCGAAGCCGTGATCGAAGCGTGTCGCTTGCGGCTGCGGCCGATCCTGATGACGTCGTTCGCCTTCATCCTCGGCGTGCTGCCGCTGGTGGTCTCGTCGGGCTCGGGTTCCGAAATGCGCCAGGCGGTCGGCGTCGCCGTGTTCTTCGGCATGCTCGGCGTCACGCTGTTCGGACTGGTTTTCACGCCGATCTTCTACATGCTGGTGCGCGGGCTGGCGGATCCGAAGAAGGCGAAGGCGGTCGTTGCGCCGTGATCGCGCGTGGTATGTCTCCGTCACCCTGAGGTGCGAGCGCAGCGAGCCTCGAAGGGTGTGCGGCCCCGCCGGTGGACGTCGCCCTTCGAGGCGCGCAAGAGCGCGCACCTCAGGGTGACGGATCGGCTGTCGGCGCCCCAATACTATTGGCTGATCTGAAATAGATGGGCAGACGCAGCGTTATAAAATATTGTTGCGCGGAACTTTCCGAACAAAAACTGCTGGGGAGAGAGCACATGAAATCGGTTTTGTTGGCGGCCGTCGCATTGGGCGGCCTTTTGATGGCGGCGCCGGCGTCGGCGCAGGGCGTCAAGATCGGGATTCTGAACGATCAGTCCGGCGTCTACGCCGACTACGGCGGCAAATGGTCGTTCGAGGCTGCCAAGATGGCGGTCGAGGATTTCGGCGGCGAGGTGCTCGGCCAGAAGGTCGAAGTCATTTCCGCCGACCACCAGAACAAGCCGGATCTCGCCACCGCGATCGCGCGGCGCTGGTATGAGGTCGAGAACGTCGACATGATCACGGAGCTGACGACTTCCTCGGTCGCGCTGGCGATCCACGATCTCTCGAAGCAGATGAAGAAGATCGACATCGTCGTCGGCGCCGCGACCTCGCGCCTGACCGGCGACGCCTGCCAGCCCTATGGTTTCCACTGGGCCTATGACACCCATGCGCTCGCGGTCGGCACCGGCGGTGCGCTGGTGGAAACCGGCGGCGACAGCTGGTTCTTCATGACCGCGGACTACGCCTTCGGCTACGCGCTGGAAAAAGACACCGGCGATTACGTCAAGGCCAAGGGCGGCAAGGTGCTGGGTTCGGTCCGCATTCCCCTCAACTCGTCGGACTTTTCGTCGTTCCTGCTGCAGGCGCAAAGCTCGAAAGCAAAAATCATCGGGCTCGCCAATGCCGGCCTCGACACCACCAACTCGATCAAGCAGGCGGCCGAGTTCGGCATCGTCAAGGGCGGCCAGAAACTGGCCGGCCTGCTGCTGACGCTGGCCGAAGTGCACGGCCTCGGGCTTGAAGCCTCGCAAGGCCTGGTGCTGACGGAAGGCTATTACTGGGACCGCGACGACAAGAGCCGCGACCTCGCCAACCGCTTCTTCAAGCGCACCGGGCGGATGCCGAACATGATCCAGGCCGGCACTTACTCGGCGACGCTGCAATATCTGAAGGCAGTCAAGGCGGCCGGCAGCAAGGACACCGAAGCCGTCGCCAAAAAGCTGAAGGAGCTCCCGGTCGACGATCTCTTTGCCCAAGGCGGCAAGGTGCTGGAAAACGGCCGCATGGTGCACGACCTCTATCTGTTCGAGGTCAAGAAGCCGTCGGAATCGAAGAAGCCGTGGGATTACTACAAGCAGCTCGCCGTGGTGCCCGGCGACAAGGCGTTTCCAGCCGCGAAGGATAGTGGGTGTCCGCTGGTGAAGTGAAATGAATCAGAGATTGTGTCCCGGCGAACGCCGGGCACCGCATACCGCGGAATCGATCCGTAAGGCAATTTGGTAGTCGCCTTTCGCAAAACTACTCCCGTGGTTATGGGTCCCGGCGCCCGTGCGCAATTGCGCACTAGGCCGGGACGACGTGGGGTTAGCTTCACCCATGCACCAGCCGCCACACGATCGCACCCAGCGCGCCGATCCATAGAATGATCGCCGCCCCCGCCTGGATCGCAAATCCGCGGCCGCGCTTGGCGGCGGCCTCGGAATAACCGATCAGATAAAGGATGCGGCCGGCGATCCAGACCAGCCCGAGCGCAGCGGCGCCGGCGTCGCTGATATAGATCGCAAACAGCCACAGCGACGGCAGAAAGAACGGCATCCATTCCAGCGTATTCATCTGCACCCGGAAGACGCGCTCGAAATCCGCATTGCCCGTGGTTGCCGGCACCTTGACGCCGAACTTGACGCGCGCCTTCGAGACGGCAACTCCGGTGAGGAGATAGAACAAAAGCGCAAGGCAGGTGACGAGAGCGGTGAAGTGATACATTGCAGGAGTCCCCATTGAACGCGTTTGATGGTTCGGTGGCTGTCATCCTTCGAGACGCGGCCAAGGGGCCGCTCCTCGGAGAGGTCTACTAGCCGAGGATGAAGCCGTGAATCCTCTGGTGAGGAGCACGGCAACGCCGTGCGTCTCGAACCACGAGGCCATTGAACGCGCGGTAGCGTCGTCCCCTAGTAACCTGTCATTTCCAGATATCCTAATCCGCGTGTGGCTGCCGCTAAAACTGATCGGACCTTCCCAGTATGGAAAATTCGTCCCCATCCAGCTCCTGGCATTCAGCGGCGTGCAGTCGATCGCAAGCGCCAGCTTCGCAATGGCGATACGCCATGATGTCGGAATCTTGCGGCCGGCGATCTCGGTGAAAACAAGCGGCATCATGGTGATGTCGGATGAAGCGAGCGTTTCGGTCGTGCCGTCGCGCGCCAGCCATTTGCCGGAGCCGTAATGCCGGCCGTCGGTTTGCCGCATCCGGTACAGCATCAGCTTTTCGCCGTCCTTGAAATGCAGCGAAAGCCAGTCCCAGCCGTTCTGGTCGGACGCCAGCGGCTGGCTGCTCCATTCGCGGTCGAGCCAGGCTTTTCCGGTGACGTCGGCCGCTTTGTCGTCGAGGGTGAGGCTGCCCTTCACGACAAAATTAGGTTGGCTGTAATAATAAGAAGCCTGTTCACGCAGCGATTTGCGGCTGTAGCCGCCGTCGCCCTGCAACAGCAGCGGGCGGTCGGCATCGAGACGGAGCGCGTAGCTGAAATCGGTACCTGACGCCTTCAGTTCGAGCGGCGCCATGTTGTTCGCGCTCATCGGGCTAAGCGCGCGCATTTCCCAGGCGTCGATCCATGCGACAAACGGATTGGCTTCAGCGCCGGCCTGGCCGACGCCGCCGCGGGCAAAGGTCTCGCTGGTGCGGTGAGTGTCGGCGCGGGTCACCGCGGCGTGGCCCATCCAGACCTGCTGGTTGGCCCAGCCCTCGGCTTGCGCGCCCGGCTTGGTGGCTTGCCGGAACAGCGTCCACTGCGCGCCATAGGCGGTACCGCCGGCATCGACGAGGTTGGCCGTCACATACCACCACTCGATCCGGAATTCCGGATGCGGACCATGATCTTCGGGAAACGAAAATGTTTTGCCGGGCGTAACCGCGGCAAATCCATCCGCGGTTTCGCCGAGCCCGGCAAAGCCTTGCGCCAGCGCGCGGCCACTGAGCGAGGTGAGCAGTGCGCCGCCGACAAAATCGCGGCGCGAGATCAGGCCGTTACCGTTCATTGGCAAAGATCCTGATCAGGCTGGCTGGCTGCATCCGCGCCAGCCGCGCTACCGGCAGCGCTGCCGCGCACAGTGCGGCCAGCATCGCAACGCCAAGCAGCCACAGCAATTGCGATGGAAAGACATGAAACGGCAGCCGCCAGCCAAAGGCTTTTACATTGACGATCGCGAGCAGGCACCACGCCACCAAGAGTCCCAGCGGCAGCGCAAACAGCGCGGTGACCAATGCGACCGACATCGTTTTCAGAAGTTCGATCGCCGCCAATCGCCGCCGCGTGATGCCGATCGCCCAGAGCGGCGCCAGTTGCGGCAGCCGCGAATTGCTCAGCGTCAACAGGCTGGTCAATAGCGCTACACCGGCAACACCGAGCGTGAAGGCGTTGAGCGCGGAGGTGACCGAAAACGTGCGGGCGAAGATGCGTCGGGATTCCGCTTTCATCGTCGCCTGATCGGCGACGCTGCGGTCGTCGAGTGAAAACTTCTCCTGCAATGCCGCGATCAGCGCCGGAATCTTTCCGCGCTCGACCCGCAGGCCCAGCCGCGTCAGCGGCGTTTGCGGAAAGCGCCGCGTCAGCGCGGCAAAATTGACGGCGATCTGGCCTTTGGGATTGCCGTAATCCGCATAGATGCCGACGACCTCCAGCGGCCAGTTGCCGCCGGATGCCGGCACGTCGATGCGGTCGCCGACGGAAAGTTTCAGGCGCCTTGAAAGTTGTTCGCTGACGAGCGCGGTATCGCCGGGACGCAGCCTGATCCAGCCGTTTGGTGCGGCTTCGAGCAGCGGCCAGTTGCTGCGATAGGTCGCGTGATCGGGCAGGCCGAGCACTTCGATCGGCGCGCCGGATAGTTGCGTGTCGGCGCGGGCGCCGGGCAGCACCGCCTCGACCTCGGGACGGTCGCGCAGCCACGCCTTGATTTCCGTCGCCTGCGCATCATTGGCGGCGCTGATGTAGACGTCCGCCGCCAGCCGTCCGTCGAGCCAGACCAGAAAGGTGCGGCTAAAACTCTCGACCATGGTGCCGACGCCGACATTGACGGCGAGCGCAAGCAACAGCGCCATCAGCGCCAGCGACAATCCGGACAATTGCTGACGGCTGTCGGCCCAGAACCAGACGGCAAGCGGTTTTCGCGCGTGATGCTGGCCGAACGACAGCACCAGTTCCAAAAACATCGGCAGGATCAGCGCCGCACCAAGCAGCAACGCTGCGAGCACGGCAAAGCCCGAAACAAGGGAATCACCGAACAGCAGAAACGCGCCGGCAGCCGCGAACACGGCGAGCGCAACCGCGCTTTGGAAGGTCAGCCAGCGCCGCTGCGCCTGCTGCCAGGCATAGGGTTGCGCGGCTGACAGCAGCGGCATGCGAAGCGCCTTGGTCAGGCTGACGGCGGCTGCCGCGAGCGCGCCGACGATGCTGATGGCGATGCCGGCGATCCACCATTCCGGCTTCAGCGTCAATTGCCCCTGAATTTGAGCGCCATAAAGCCCGCGCAGGGAGGCCGCGACGTCGGGCAAGAGTGCGGCTGCAATCAGATAGCCGCAGACGAGGCCGATCAGGCCCGCGACCAGCGCCAGCGACACGAGTTCGAAAACCATCACGCTGTTCAGCATCCGCGCCGAGACGCCGCACGCGCGCAAGGTGCGCAAGGTCGGCAGCCGTTGTTCGAAGGCGAGCCCGATCGCCGAATTGACGATGAAGAGACCGACAAAGAACGACAGCAGCCCGAATGCGGTGAGATTCAGGTGAAAACTATCGGTCAGCCGTTCGAGATCGCTCTCCGCGTCGGGGGCGACCAGGCGCAGTTTGTCGCCGACGACGGTTTCGAGCGGCGTGGATTTATCTTTGGCCTTGCCGACCAGCAGCCGCGAAACCTGCCCCGGCATCTTCAACAAATTCTGCGCGATGCCGATATCGACGACAAGCACGCCCGGCACCAGTTGCGGCTGCACGCGCAGCGGCGGCAACATTGTGCCGCCGTTGGCCGACGGCGTAGCGCCTTCGGCGAGCTTGAGATCGCCGAGCGTCTCCGGCGACACCAGCATTTGCCCCGGCGGCGTCATGAACGTTTGCAGATTGGCGGTTTCGATCGTCGGCGCGTTGCCGATCTCGCGCGGCAACGTGACCGGCTCGATGCCGAGCAGGCGGAACGAACGGCCGCCGATCTGGATCCGGCCTTCCAGCACCGGCGAGACCGGCCAGCCGGCGCGCCGCAGATCGACGAAAAGCTGTTGCGGGAAGCTCACACTGTCGCGGCCGACCAGCATGGCCGTCCGCGCACCGCCAAAGGTGGCCGCGGCGCGGTCATAGGAAATGCGGGCCTGCTGGTTCAGCGCCTGCACGCCGCTCCACAGCGCGGTTGCCGAGATCAACCCGATCAAGAGCGTCGCAAGCTGCATCGGATGCCGCCGCCAGTGGCTCAGCAGCACGGCCAGCGTCCAGAGCGCGCGTTTCACGCGATCACTCCGTTGTGCAGGTTGACTTGTCGATCAAGCGTGGCGGCGAGCCGCGCGCTGTGCGTCACCATCAGAAAACCGCAGCCGCTTCGCGCCACGAGATCACGCGCCAGCGCCAGCACCTCGTCGGCGGTCGCCTCGTCGAGATTGCCGGTGGGTTCATCGGCGAGCAGCAGCAACGGTTTTGTGGCCAGCGCGCGGCCGATCGCAACGCGTTGCTGCTGACCGCCCGATAATTGCTCGGGATAGCGCTTGAGGAAATTTGCGAGGCCCAGTCGCTCCACCAGCTCGTGGTGCCAGGCGGGATCATCGCGCCCGGCAATGCGCGACTGGAATAGAAGATTGTCCTCGACCGAGAGTGACGGGATCAGATTGAATTGCTGGAACACCAGCCCGAGCCGATCCCGGCGCAACTCAGCGCGGCCGGAATCCGAAAGCTCCGAAACCACGGCGTCATCGAGCCGGATCGCGCCGCCATCGGCGGCGTCGAGGCCGGCGATCAAATGCAACAGCGTGCTCTTGCCGCTGCCGGATTTGCCGGTCAGGGCGACGCTCTCTCCCGCGGCGACGATGAGGTTCACGCCGCGCAGCACCGCGACATCTTCGCCGGCCGCGCGGTAACTCTTGGTCAGGCCGGTTACGCTGAGCACGGTTGCCTTGCCGCTGGTCATGAGTGAAGACGACCGCGCCTCACATCGGCTTCTGGTATTTCAGCACGAACTCGTCGTTCGGCTGCTGCGGACGAAACACCGCAGCCTCGCGCGGATCTTCGGGATTACGCAGGAAGTTCGCTTCCTCGACCAGCTTGAAGCCGGCCGCCTCGAGCTCCTGCCGCACGACGCTTTCCTCGATCCGGTGCAGCGTCTTGGCGACGCTGATGCCGGCGCCCGGTTTCGCGGAATGATCAGCGATAATCAGGAAGCCGCCGGGTTTCAGCGCCGCCAGCATCTTCTTGTTCATCTTGGCGCGATCGACTTCCATATAAGTGATGTCGTGATAGGCGAAGAAGAAGGTGATGATGTCGAGATTCGCCACGTCAGGCGGGATCGGATCGTCGAAATCCCTGACAACATGCACGACGTTCTTCATGACCGGCTTCTGGGCGCGGATGTCGAACTTGTCCTTGACGAAGCGTTCGATCACGGCCGCCGAATCCTGCGCGTAGACTATGCCTGAAGGTCCGACCGCGCGCGCCAGCAGTTCGGTGGTGTAGCCGGCGCTGGCTTCCATATCGAGCACCTTCATCCCGGTCTTGACGCCGATGAAGGCCAGCATCTTGGCAGGCTTCCGCCGCACATCGGCCTGGCGGTCGCCATCGGCCCGGTCGGGGGAGGCCACGATCGCCTCATAGTCCGGCGCCTGCTGCGCCCGCGCGCCCGAGACGGCGAGCATTGCAATGGCTGCCATCGCGCCGATGCGCATTGCGCGCCGAAATACCGTTCCGATCATGAGCTTTCCCTTCATTTCGCGGCAACATATCAGGGCCACGCGTTCAGATCACGGCCTCAATATAGGGACGATGGGATCGTGATCGACAACGCACCAATGGTGCGCCCCCTCTCCCATGGGGAGGGTTGGGGTGAGGGGGTACGGTCTATCGTTAGGCTGCAACCCCTCACCCGGATCGCAAGGGCGATCCGACCTCTCCCCTTGGGAGAGGTGAAGAATCCGGCAGCGACGCGATCGTGATCCGGTTGTCGCGGGTGCAGGACGGCCGCGCGAGGGCCTGTCGCAGCCAACGCCGAGTTGCAGTGCACGCTTTTCCCGTAAAAATGCGCAGTTGCCTTGCCGGGGGCGCCTTGGCTAGCATCGGGAAACGCCGAAGTCACAGAACCGGCAACGACAAAACGGGGGAAACCGCCATGACCGCAGCAGCAACGCCCAAAGGCGCCTGGAAAATCACGTTTCTCCTGTTCCTGTTCATGCTGGTGAATTTCGCCGACAAGATCGTGGTCGGTCTTGCCGGGGTGCCGATCATGACCGAGCTCAAGCTCGATGCTGAGCAATTCGGCCAGCTCGGCTCCTCGTTCTTCCTGTTGTTCTCGATCTCGGCCATCATCGTCGGATTCATCGTCAACAGCGTTCCGACCCGCTGGGTGCTGCTGGCGATGGCGGTGATCTGGTCGGTGGCGCAATTTCCGATGGTCGGCACCGTCAGCTTCACAACACTGCTGATCTGCCGCGTCATCCTCGGTGCCGGCGAGGGCCCGGCATTCTCGGTGGCGGCGCATGCGGTCTACAAATGGTTTCCCGACGAGAAGCGAACGCTGCCGACCGCGATCCTGTCGCAGGGCTCAGCCTTCGGCGTGATCCTGGCGGTGCCGGCGCTGAACTGGGTGATCGTCAATCATAGCTGGCACTATGCGTTCGGCGCGCTCGGCGTGGTTGGCCTGATGTGGGTGGTAGCGTGGCTGGTGATGGGCAAGGAAGGCCCGCTGGTGCAGACGGTGGCGATGGCCGCCGCCGATCCCCGTGTGCCGTATTTCCAACTCCTGACCTCGCGAACCTTCATCGGCTGCTGTGCGGCGACCTTCGGCGCCTATTGGGCGCTGTCGCTCGGGCTGACCTGGTTCACGCCCTTCATCGTGCAGGGGCTCGGCTTCCGCCAAAAGGATGCGGGGTGGATTTCGGTGCTGCCCTGGCTGTTCGGCGCGGTGACTGTGCTGACGGCCGGTTGGGTGTCGCAGGTCATGCTGGCGCGCGGCTTCACCACCCGCGGCGCGCGCGGCGTGCTGGGCTCGGTCCCGCTGGTCGTCGGCGGTTTGATTCTCGCCACGCTGTCCTATGTGCAGCCCGGCGGATTGATGATCGCATTGCTGGTGGTCGGCTCGGGACTGTGCGGGGCGATCTATGTGGTCTGCCCGCCGATGCTCGGCGAATTCACCCCGGTGTCGCAGCGCGGCGCCGTGATTGCGATCTATGGCGCGATCTACACGCTCGCTGGCATCATCGCGCCGACGGTGATGGGCAGCGTGATCAAGCACGCCGCAACGCCCATGGAAGGCTACATGACCGGCTTCACCATCAACGCCGTCATTATGGTCGCATCGGGCCTGTTCGGCCTTCTCCTGCTGTGGCCCAACACCGAACGCGCGCGGTTGATGGGACAGCAGGCAACGCAGCCGAAATTCGCGTAGGCAAAATGGCCCGCTACCGGCTCTACTGCATCGGCGCGTCAGGCAATTCCTACAAGCTGGCGCTCTACATGAATTGCGCCGGCCTCGATTGGGAGCCGGTCGGCGTCGATTTTGCCGGCGGCGAAACCCGCGATCCGGACTGGCGCGCCGGCACCAATGCGATGGGTGAAGTGCCGGTGCTCGAAGTCGATGGAAAATTCATGTCGCAGTCGGGCGCGATCCTGGTCTGGCTGGCGGAGACCACCGGCCAATTCGCGCCCGACGTCGACCAGCGTTACGAGGCGCTGCGATGGATCATGTTCGATAACCACAAATTCACCAACAACCACGCGATGCACCGGTTTCAAAAATCATTCATGCCGGAGCCGGTGCATCCGGCGGTGCTGGCGTTCCTGCGCGCCCGCACGCAAGCGAGCTTTGCGATCGCCGACAAGCATCTCGCGAACCGCGCCTTCATGCTCGGCGACAAGCCCACCATCGTGGATTTTTCCATGGCGGGCTACGTGTACTACCCGGCGGAAGAAACCGGCTTCGACATCACGACCGAATTTCCGGCGCTGCACGCCTGGTGCCAGCGCCTCGCAGCCCTGCCGGGCTGGAAGCCGCCGTATGAAATGATGCCGGTCGGATCGGATTTGCGGCTCGCGATGCGGCGGCCGGTGTAACAATTTCATCGTCGTCCCGGCGAACGCCGGGACTCATAACCACCGATGCTGGTTGTTAACGTGGCTATTTGCTCCATCGCACCACGGATGGGCCGCGGCGTATGGGTCCCGGCGTTCGCCGGGACGACATCGTGTGCTTCTCATCACTCGAAATATTCGCCTCGCGCGCGACCTTGATCCAACGCTCGGTCTCGCTCCGCATCATGTCGCCGAACGCCTGTGGCTCACCGTGCAGCGGCCGGCTTGAGTTGAACTTATTTCGGCGCCGTCGGTGTCCAGGTGGTGCCGAACGACAGCAGCTGGCCGTTGCAAGTGAATGAGGTGAAGGTCAGCGTGCCCTTGTCCAATTCAATTGCGACTGTGTGACGGTTGCACTTGATTTCGCCGCCGGTCACTGAGTCCAGTTCGTCGATCATCAATTCGTTCTGCATGTGTCGCTCCTGTTTGTGGGAGGGACTATCCCCGCCAGCCCATGATGGGAGGGATACGCGCGAGCGGTTGGTTGCCGCTGTGACTGAGGTCACAATTCAAGATGACGCCTGCGCTATGAGATTAGATCGAGCAAGCAACCGCGTAGGAAGTGCGCTCCCTCTCCCGCGCTTGCGGGGGAGGGTGGGGTGGGGGTGTCTCCGCGAGTCACCTAGAGGAGAAAGCCCCCACCCGGATCACATCTGCGATGTGATCCGACCTCCCCCGCAAGCGGGAGAGGTGCAGCGCGTACGCCGCGCGACTCAGTCAATCTAACTTCAATCGATCGAAATATTCGCCTCGCGCGCGACCTTGATCCAGCGCTCGGTCTCGCTCCGCATCATGTCGCCGAACGCTTGCGGCGTCATGGTTGCGGCTTCGGCGCCTTCGTTGGCGAGGATGGTCGAGAGTTCGGGCGAAGTCAGCATCTTGCCGATCTCGGTATTGAGCGCATTCACGATGGTCGCGGGCATTCCCGCCGGACCGACAATTCCCCACCATGACGACAGGTCGAAGCCCGGAATACCGGCTTCCTCGAGCGTCGGCACATCCGGCAGCAGCGGCGTTCTTCTGGCGCTGGTCACCGCCAGCGCACGCGCCTGGCCGTCCTTGGCCAGTTGCAGCACTTGCGGCAGGCTGGATACGTAGAGATCGACATGGCCGCCGACGAGGTCGTTGAGCCCCGGCGCGCCGCCCTTGTAGGGAACGTGCATGAGCTTGACGCCGGCCGAAAGCGCGATCAGTTCGGCCGCAATCTGGTTGATGCTGCCGGGACCTGATGAGGCAAAGGTGATCTGGCCCGGTTTGCTCTTCGCCAGATCGAGCAATTCTTTTGCCGATTTGACCGGCAGCTTGTTCGATGCGGTGACCAGCAGCGGCGAGCGGGCAATGAAGGCGACGGGCGTGAAATCCCTTGATGTGTCGAATGGCATGGTCTTCTTGACCGCCGGATTGATCGTAAACGTGACCGATACCAGCAGCAGCGTGTAGCCATCCGCTGGCGCGCCTGCGACCGCAGCACTTCCGATCACGCCACCCGCGCCGCCGCGATTTTCAACGAGGACCGGCTGGCCCCAGACCTCGGAAAGCTTCTTGCCGATGACGCGGCCGACCAGATCGTTGGAGCCGCCGGCCGCGAACGGAACGATCAGCGTGATCGGCCTCACCGGATAGGTTTGCGCATGGGCCGCCGGACTTGCGAGCACAAATGCCGCGACAAGGAATGCTGCAGCCCTGATCATGTCGGTTTCTCCCAAGCGGGCTGATCTTATCGCCAGCGCGCAAGCGAAAATGACCTATAATCCTGACATACGCGACCGACATTTTGGCGGGGCAGGGTTTCCTGACTTCAAAAAGGCTTTCTCACTTCAAGGACAGAAAATGGACTTCCAACTCACCGGACTGCAACGGCGGATGGTCGATACGGTGCGCGAGCTCGCGCAGGGAGAATTCAAGGCCAACGCGCAAAAATACATGGACGGCACGTTCCCCTGGGACAACATGAAGAAGCTCGCCGAGATCGGCGTGCTCGGCATGTCGGTGCCCGAGGAATATGGCGGCCTTGGCCTGCCGGTATTCGATACCGCGCTGTTGCTCGAGGAGATTGCCAAGACCTGCTACGTCACCGCGATGGCCACGCTCGGCGAGGCCGGGGTCCAGACCCGTGTGATCGCGACCTACGCTCCCTCTACCATTCGCGAGCGGATATTGCCAAAGGTCGTCTCCGGCGACTGCATCCTGGCCGTCTGCATGACCGAGCCGCACGCCGGCACTGACGTGGCCAACTACCGGACCAACGCCGTCATCAAAGGCGACCGCGTCATTCTCAACGGCACCAAGACGCTGATCAGCCGGGCGAGGGAGGCCGGCATGTTCGTGATCTTCACCCGGATCGACGGCAGGCCCGGCCGCGAGGGCATCGGCTGCGTGCTGCTGGAGCCCAACACGCCGGGGTTCGAGGTGACAGGGACCTACCACACCATGGGCGGCGAAAACCTGCACGAGATCCAGTTCAACGATTGCGAATTGCCGCTGGAGAATCTCGTGATCCGCGAGGACGGCTTTCGAAAACTGTTGAACGCCTTCAACACCCAGCGCTGCCTCAACCCCAGCATATCGCTTGGCCTCGCCGAGGGAGCGTTTGACGAAGCCCGCAACTATGTCCGGGACCGCACCGTGTTCGGCAAGGCGATCGGCGACTTTCAGGGCATACGCTGGAAGCTCGCCGAGATGTACCGCGAGATCGAGACCGCGCGCAGCATCCTCTATCGCGCCTGCATGACAGCCAATCCGTTTCCCGATCCGTTCATGGCGGCGGTTGCAAAAATCACCTGCAACGAGATGTCCAACCGCGTCACCAGCGAGGCGATCCAGTTGCATGGCGGGTTCGGTTTCACCGACGAGTACGCGGTGTCGCGGCTCTATCGCGGCGCGCGCTACGGAACGCTCGGCGGCGGCACCTCGGAGACGTTGCGCGATCTCATCGGCAAGCGGATCATGGATGCGGGAGAAACCGGCGCCGAATTGCTGGCGTATGATATGACGACGGGTGCCTAGAGCATGATGAAGTTAGGTTGAATTGCGTCCACGACGGAGCTGCGCTCCCTCTCCCGCGCTTGCGGGGGAGGGTTGGGGTGGGGGGTCTCACCGCGAGTTCATACTGTGGAGAGAGCCCCCACCCGGATCACATCTGCGATGTGATCCGACCTCCCCCGCAAGCGGGAGAGGTGCACCGAGTCCGCTGCCAGACCGATTCAACCAAGAGTCATCTCGCTCTAGGCGCTCAGGCCTTCGCGAAGGTCGGGGCCGTCGCGCGCCAGGCGTCGATCATCTTGGCAAAATCGAAGCTCCCTGGCTCAAATTTGGCAACGCCCGGAATCACGGCCCACGGGAGCGCGCTACTGACCCAGGTTTGCGCAATGGGGATCGCCCAACTCGCATCGTCAAGCGTCCCCGCGCGCAGGCTGGCATAATCGGGGGTCGCCACAGCATGACCCAACATATAGGTGCCACAGGCGGGGCAGGAATTGTCCTCGACCTCACGGCCCTTGGGGGTCGTACGCCGCGTCACATTTGCGGAACCCGAGACGGTCAGGTCGGCGGTTCGGACAAGAATACTGAGGCTGAAGGCCGAACCAGAGCGAATCCGGCAATCGTGGCAATGACACGCGTAAACAAGCAGGGGGGCGGCATCCAATCGGTAGCGCGTGATACCGCAGAGGCAACCCCCGTGCAGCGGGAGCCGGACAGTTGGTCGATCCATGGGATTCTCGCTTGCGTTGGGTATCTTGCGTATACTACAGGGTCAAAGCCTCCCTAATTCAAGGATATCCGCGTGCAAAAGTTCGAGCCGCTTCGTCAGGTCAACCCGGTTTCAGGCTACGGCGAAAACGACGTTCTGGTCGTTTTCGGCGAAGTGTTCGCGCGGGGTTATGTCAACGGCTTGATCGACGAAGCCAAAAAAGCCGGGATGAAGGTTATCTACGGCACGGTCGGACGCCGCGATGAAAACGAGCAACTGCGGCCCCTGACCGCGGAAGAGCTGGCCACCAAGGATCAGCCGCTGGTGAACGTTCCGCTGGAATGCGGATTCGACATGGCGAAATCCAGCAAGGGCGTCAGCCCCTGCGACCAGCTCAAGGGCCTCAAGCTCAGCGAATGGAACAAGGCAACCCTCGACCTTGCGCAGGCGGAGGAGTCGCGCAAGGCCGGCCGCGAAGATTTTCGCGCGCGCGTGACGCAATATCTGGCCGAGTTGCAAAAGCAGATTCCGGATGGCGCAAAAGTCCTGATCGCGCACACCATGGCAGGTGGCGTGCCCCGCGCGAAAATCCTGATGCCGGTGATGAACCGGGTGTTCAAGGGGCGCGATACCTCGTCGAAGGAATTTTGGGAAGGCGATCTCGGCCAGCTTTGCGCCATGAGTTTCATGGACGTGACGGCGAACAGCCTCGAGGATCTGATCGAGCTCAGTTCCGGATTGCGCGATAGCGTCGCGAAAAAAGGCGGCCAGGTTTCCTACGTCGCCTACGGTTATCATGGCGCCGAGATCTTCATTGCCGGCGACTATCACTGGCAGAGCTATTCACCCTATCTGCAAGGGTTTGCGAAAATTGAACTCGAGAATATTTCACGCCGCGCGTCCGAAGCCGGCGTGAAGGTGTGCGTGTTCAACGCGCCGGAGATTTTGACCAATTCAAGCTCGATCTTCCAGGGCGTCGAAGTGGCGCTCTATCCGCTGCTTGGCGCTTTCAGGAAAGAAGCCCCCGATCATCCCGTCACCAAAAAATTGCTGGCGGAATGTGCCGATCTCCTGAAGCCCGAATACACGCTCGATTCATTGCTCGATCTCACCGACAGCTACTTCAATTCGGACATCATCCAGCGCTGGACCAAATTCGAACAATGGCCGCAGCACAATGCCCCCGAGCAGATGGGATTGATGCACGACACGTCGAAAAAAATCATCGACATGCACAAGGACGAACGCAAGCTGTTGACCGCAGCACTCAGCGAGATCGTGTTCAAGGCCTGCGGCTACGCCATGCTGCATGAGGCCCTGAATCCCCGCCAGCCGGTGTGGTGGGTCGGCCATCGTTTCGTGACGTCGGTGATGGCGAAAGCGGCCTAACTCGCCCCACGTCATTGCGAGGAGCGTTAGCGACGAAGCAATCCATTTCGCAGCTTGCCGAACTATGGATTGCTTCGCTTCGCTCGCAATGACGAAGAGATGGACCAGTTAGCGACTTCGCCGCAACTGCGTTAATCAAGCCTCACCCCGCTTTGTTGCCGCGGCCCCGGGTTTAGAACGGCGCCGGAAATTTTGCCCGCTTTGTCCCTGACAAAGGCGATCCGCGTGTGGTCGCCGTTATCAACATGGAATTTGGTGCTCGACATTGCGGCCACGGCGACCGGCTTTCCTTGCTCGAAGTCGAGGATTGGCCATCCTCCCGTCGACTCGATCATGAGTTTGTCGGCTGCAAGCCGAACCTGGAGCTTGACCGTCGGTCCATAAATCACCTCGCGCATGACGGTGACTTGGAGCGGGCGGTCCACGTCCTTGCGCTCGATCGTCAGATGGACCTCCATTCCCGCCGGCCCTCCTATCTTGCCGTTCAGCTGACCGGTAGTGAGGCCCTTGGTGGGCATGCCGTCCACGTGGGTAATAACGTCGCCCACGCGCACGCCGGCCTTGGAGGCGGGCGCGCCATCGAGCACCCAGGTAAGGCGAGCCCCGCGATCTTCCGGTTCGAATTGAATCCCAACGCGGCGTCCGGTATCTTTGGGAGGCCCCTGCCTGTCACTCGAACTCGTTGTCAGTCCAAAATCGTATGTGCCGACATAGTCAGCGAGCATTTTGGTATCAACGGCCACAGGTTGCGCCGACACCGCGAGGACGGGCTGCTCGGGGACAAGTAACGCGCCATACGTCAGATTGCGGAAAGCGCTGCGATATGGATCGCCGTTCACCTGAATCATCTGCACCCCGATCAGCTTCTCGGCAGGATCGATCCAGAAAAAGGTGCCCCAGACTCCGCCCCAGGTAAAGCTGCCAACCGACCCCGGCACTTGGCTTGCTTCGGGATTGGTACGGATTGCAAACCCTAATCCCCAGCCTGCTCCCGTCGCCGGCCCAATCATATTTTGCGCAAAGCGGATATCCGGCGGCAAAGAATTCGCGGTCATCAACTGGACGGTCTCCGGCGACAGAATTCGCGCGCCGTCGAGTTCACCGCCATTGAGCAGCATTTGGCAGAACCGCAGGTAGTCGGCAGCCGTGGACACGAGCCCACCTCCGCCGGAGAAAAGCCGCGGCCGTTTGGTGACGTCCCACAACGCATGTCGCCCCTCGGGGGCTGGATCAACGAGGCGGCCGAGCTTGGCTTCCGGCACGTAGAAGCCGGTGTCAACCATATGCAGAGGGCCAAAGATTCGCGCTTGCAGATACTGATCGAATGGTTGTCCCGACGCGACCTCGACGACGCGTGCCAGAACGTCGACGCCCCAACTGTATTCCCACACCTCGCCAGGTTGGTGCGCGAGCGGCAGCTTGCCGAGGCTGGCGACGAATTCGGCCAAGGTCGTGTAGCGGGTGAATAAGACCTTCTCGCCGTAGAGTTTGTGAATCCCGCTGTCGGTGAATTGGGGAGGATAAACGAGGCCGGATGTGTGGCGAAGCAAATCCCGCACGGTCATCGGACGTTTTGGCGGCGCGAGCGCAAGTTCCGTCGTGCCGGTCTTCTCGGTCGCGACTTGCATGTCGGCGAGTTCCGGCAAGTACAGGGAAACCGGAGCGTCAAGGTCGAGCTTCCGCTGCTCCACCAGGATCATCGCGGCAACGCTGGTGACCGGCTTGGTCATCGAAGCGATCCAGAAAATCGCGTCAGATCTAATAGGAATTGTCTTGCCGCGATCCTGAAAGCCTATGGCCTTCAGGTAAGCGAGCTTGCCGTTCCGGGCGATCCCCACGACAGCGCCCGGCAGATCACCGCCGTCCACGCGCGCCTGATACCAGGACGCGATCCGCTCGAGTTGTAGCGTCGAAAAGCCCAGGCTCTCCGGATCGCTGGCTGTCATTGGGCCGTCAGCAAACGCGACTGCCGACAGGAAAAGCAAAGGCACGATCGCACTTGAAGCTTTTTTCATTCGCACCCCGCGCAAAACGATGCCTTAACGCGTCTCTCCTGCATGGCAGGAGTGGATCAATAAGCCGCGACTTCCGCAATGGATCAACGGACTAAACCGCTCGCGCGGCAGGGCACTGCGGCGGGCGGCACCACCCCTACTGTGCATGGGGTTGTTTTCGCAGTTTTTTGTCCAAGCCCCTGCGGGTGCTAGCCCGCCGCCGGTGCGTTCTCGACTGGCAGCGGCGGGAGCGTACCGGCCCAGATCGAGAAGCCGAGCGCGATCAGGACCGGTGCTACGATCATGAACAGGACGACGAACGCGACAATGACGAGGGGGCTGGGATTTCCGGTGACGAGCGCGATCAGGAACAGGACGACCAGGATCAAGACAAGGGCGCTGCCGGGCTTGTCCGCTTGGAAGGCGCTCACGAATTGAGCAAGCAGCAGGAACAGCGCGGCGCCGAGGCAATACAGGAGCGCAATCACGAGTGCCCAGCCGGTGCCGTAGCCGGCATCGCGCAGGCGCCTGGCGTGGAGCACATACCAGGCATAGGTCAGCGCAACCTGCAGGAGCGCGAACGGCGCGACCCCCGAGCGCATTTCCAGCGGCTGCGACAGGTACGACGCAACGATCACGACATAGATCAGCACAGCCCCCATTGCGAACGGATTGCGCGCGATGCGGCCGGTGGGAGAGAGGAACTGCGCGAATGCTTCCATGCCGGCGGATCGTGACATGATTTGATGCTTGCGGCATCAGGCCAATCACGACGCCGAGCTCTTGTGAGTACATGTCCTGATCTGATTTGGAGCGAGTTGAGCTGAGGTTGGTCGCCGCGCGAGATCGGCCGCTTTTTGAGGCCCGGACATACCAGAGCTTGTGGTTTCGGATGGTGCGGGCACACCATCCCTACGGTGCATGGGGTTGTTTTCGTAGTTTTTGTTTTCAGCCCGCCGCCGCGCCGTGGCGTCATTCCGGGGCGCGTTGAAAACGCGAACCCGGAATCTCGAGATTCCGGGTCTGGTCCTTCGGACCATCCCGGAATGACGGGAACTAGCTAGCTCGCCGCCGCCCCGAATTTCGGCTGTGACCCCTGCGCGCCCCGCACCAGTTTGCCGGGGCGGGCACCGGTCGCCTTGCCGCCACGCTGCGTCACCACCCCTGAGACGATGGTTAAGTCATAGCCGTCGACTTGCTGCATCAGGCGGCGGCCGCCGACCGGCAAATCGTAATGCACCTTCGGCGGATGCAAATGTAGTTTGTCGTAGTCGATGACGTTGACGTCGGCCTTGAAGCCCGGCGCGATGACGCCGCGATCATAGAGCCCGACCGACAGCGCGGTCTTGCGCGACTGCGCCGCCACCACGAAGGGGATCGAGAGCTTTTCGCCGCGGGTGCGGTCGCGGGTCCAGTGCGTCAGCAGATAGGTCGGGAAGCTGGCGTCGCAGATGATGCCGCAATGCGCGCCGCCGTCGCTCAGTCCCGGAACTGAGTTGGGATCGCGCAGCATCTCGCGCGTGGCGTCGAGATTGCCGTCGGCGTAGTTGAGGAACGGCACATAGAGCATGCCGCGGCCCTCATCGGTCAGCATCGCGTCATAGGCCAGCGCTTCCGGCTGCTGGCCGTGGCGGCGGGCCTGCGCGCCCAGGGTGTTTTCCGGCGGCTGTTCGTAGTCCGGTGGGTTTCCGAGCAGGTACATCTTGTCGTAGTTCGGACGGAAGAACAGCGGGTCATCAGTCGCGGTGGCGTGCTCGCTCAGGATCGCGGCGCGCACCTCCGGTTGATGCAGGCGCGCGAGCCTTTCCCCAAGCGGCAGGTGTGCGATCGCCTGATAGCTCGGATGGGTCTGGAACGGGTTGCGCGACAGCTCCAGTCCGAGCATCAGCCCGACCGGGCGCGCGGCGATCTGCGCCGTGATCGACAGGCCCCGTGCGGACGCATCGCGGATGGTGTCCAGCGTCTGGCGCCAGCGCTGCGGCGCCTTGTCGTTCTGCGTGATCGAGAACGACACCGGGATCCCGGTGTTCTCGGCCACCCGCAGCATCATCGGCAAATCTTCGCCGATGGTGGCAAGGTCGAGCACGAACTGAAACACACTGCGGCCCTGGCCATGCATCGCGGCCGCAATCGCGGTCAGTTCGTCCTCGCCGGCTTTCAGGGTCGGCGTGTAGTCGCCGGTCGAGGTGCGATGGTTGAGCGTGCGCGAGGTCGAGAACCCCAGCGCCCCCGCGCGCACGGAGTCAGCGGCCAGCGCCGCCATCGCCTTGTTATCTTCAGCCGTCGAGGGATCGCGGCGCGCGCCGCGGTCGCCCATCACATAGACGCGCAGCGCTGCATGCGGCAGCTGCGCGCCGACATCCATGTCAAAGCTGCGTTTGGACAGCCACTCCATGTAATCCGGAAAGCTTTCCCAGGCCCAGGGAATGCCGGCGCTCAATACCGGCTCCGGAATATCCTCGACGCCTTCCATCAACTGGATCAGCCTGACATGATCGACCGGCCGGCATGGCGCAAAACCGACGCCGCAATTGCCCATGATCGCCGTGGTGACGCCGTTCTGCGACGACGGCGTGATATCCTGGCTCCAGGTGACCTGGCCGTCATAATGGGTGTGGACGTCGACAAAACCCGGCGCGACCAGCTTGCCCTTGGCGTCGATCTCTTCTCTGCCTTTGCCCAAAACCTTGCCGACTTCGGTGATGCGACCGGCGGTGATTGCGACATCGGCCTCATAGAGGTCGCCGCCCTTGCCATCGGCAATGTTGCCGCCGCGGATCACGAGATCGGGGGTGGAGGTCATGGCGTTCATCCCAGGTTCCGGTTTTGTTGAGGCATCATCGGGCGTCGTCAGATGCAGTCAACCGCCAGGGATGAGGCTCAGGAATGCAAACATAGCGTTTTCAAGCGAAGTGGACCCCGGTTCGCGTGAAGAAAACGCGTCAAACAAAAGCTATGGTGACGGGGCCCGGCCTTGCGGCTTTCGGTCGGTGACCAGTGCCAGCAGCACGGTCAGGACCATGAAGGCGACGGAGGCGCCGAACACCCAATGCGGCATGTTCTGGTCCATGATCCAGCCGAACAGTAGCGGGCTCAAAATGCCCGAGAAATTGAAGCCGGTGGAGACGATGCCGAAGGCGCGGCCGGCAGCGCCCGCAGGCGCAGCATTGCGGACCAGCATGTCGCGCGAGGGCGCGATCATGCCGCCGAGGAAGCCCGCGAGCCCCAGCGCCGACGTCAGCAGCGCCTGTGGCAGGCCGGTCGTCGCAATCACAAGCATGATGATCGCGTTGACGCCAAAGCAGGCGGCGGCGACTTGGCCGTGGCGGGTGGTGCGGTCGGCGAGATAGCCGCCGGCCAGCACGCCGGCCGCACTCGCGCCCAGGAACGCGGTCAGCGCGATATTGGCGGCAGAGAACGACACGCCGTAACCGCTCATCAGGGCGACGACGCCGAAATTGCTGATGCCGGCATTGGACAGGCCGAGCAGCATGAAGAAGAACGTCAGCATGATGATCGCGGGTGTAATCACGCTCTGTTTTGCCGCAGATCCGCCATCGGCCCTGCGATCGGCGGAACTGGCATCGGGAATGCCGCCGACCAACAGCGCGAGCGCCACCACCGGACCGACCGCACCGGCCACGATCAGCGCGCCGAGGCCGCCGACAGAGGCCACCAGTGCGGCCATGATCGCAGGCGCGACCGCGCCGCCGACAAATCCCGCAAACGTATGAATCGAAAACGCGCGGCCCATCCGCCTGACATCCATATGCGCCGACAGGATCGCGTAGTCGCAGGGGTGATAGACCGAGTTGGCAAGCCCGAGCAGCGCGGCGCACAGCACCAGCGACGTGTAGCTCAGATGCAGGCCGAGCATGATCAGCGCCAGCCCGCCGACAGAGAGCCCGATCAGCAGCACCTTGCGGGCGCCGATATGATCGGCGAGATAGCCGATCGGAGCTTGCGTGAGGCCCGACACCAGGCCGAATACGGTGAGCGCGAAACCGAGTTCGATGTAGCCGACCCCAAGCTGCGCCTTCAGGAACGGGAACAGCATCGGCAGCACGAACAGATGGAAATGGCTGACCCAATGCGCCACCGAAATCCCGGTCAGCGTGCGCAGCGCGGTGTCTGCTTTCACGTTTTGCGGTGCGGCGAGGACGTCAACCATCGCTATTCCAAACCCGTCTCGATTCACGGCCCGGCAAGGGCTCTGCAAAGGTCCGTCAAAAATAGTGGCTAGGCGTTATTTGTCCATGAATGCCGCTGCATGGCTGCCCCGGCGCTTTCTATTTTGCGTCGTCCCGGCGCATGCCGGGACCCATACGCCGCGGCCGGTCTTGTTGGAAAAGAAAGATAACGATTGGCGTGCAAAATAACTGCTGTTGGTGGCTATGGGTCCCGGCCTTCGCCGGGACGACAGAGATCACAACGGCTCGTCGTCATTGCCATCGCGGTCGCGCTTTGGCGTGGCGATGTCGCCATCCTCATAATCGTCGTCCGCGACAGGCTTGCCTTTCGGCTTTTTCGACTTGTCGTTGTCCTGCTTCGGAGGGGCGTTGTTCTTGCTGCTTCCGCCCATATCATTCCTTTTCGCCGCATGAAGCGGCTTTATCTGACCGAAATGGTGCATTCACCTCAATCCGACCGAGTTTTCGCGGCATATTAGCGCCGGCGACGCCAACTTTCTTGTCGAATTTCCGGACGAATTTCCTTGCCCTTTTTGCCGATATTGATCAAACGGGGCGCAACATGGAGCAAATATGAAGAAGCCACGCATCGAGGCCGAAGAACAGCAGCCTCGCAAAATCATTCGCGCCGATAAAGCACCGACCGAAGGATACTCGCTGGTCGTCGACGGTCACTTCAAGTCGCATCACGACACTGTCGAAGCCGCTGAAGAGGCAGGCACGGCGTTGAAGAACAAATACCAGATGCTGCAAGTGCAGGTCTACGACGCCGAGACCAAGACGCGATCGCTGATCAATTGGCCGCCGGCATAAATAGAGCGTTTTCAAGCGAAGCATGCCCTCGGACTTGATCCGGGGCGGGTACCGGTTCGCGTAACGAAAACGCGCCAAGACAGAATCCGACTTAAGTCCTCCGCCCGCCGCTCTGCTGGCTCGCCAGCCAATCGCCCAACGCGGGTGCCGGGCCTTTCTCGCCTGGTGTTTTCGATTTCGCGCGGGCCTTCTTCACCGTGACGGGAGCCAGCGGCGCCGCCGCTTCGCGGGCAAGCCGCAACGCTTTCAGCTTCGCCATATTGTCGAGTACGGCTCTCGAGGTGGCGTCACGGTCGGCTTTGCCTGACCGGGCGTCCTGCGTTGCCCGTGTCGCTTTGTCCAGACGCGCTTGAGCGCGGTCGCGATCCTCTTTCGTCATTTCACGTCAGCCTTCTTGGCAACCTTGGCTTTCGCCTTCGGCTTGGCTTTCGGTTCGGGCGGGTTGGCGAGGTCGTGGGCTTCCTTGGCAAGGCGGAGCGCGCGCAGTTTTTCGGTTCGCTTGCGAATGGCGATATCGCTGGCCGCGATCTCGGCCATCGCCTTGATGCCCTCGACCTCCTGGGTGCGCTTGCGGTGCAGCCGCAGCTCCTTCATTTCGGCTGGGCTCTTCGGCTCGTCGTTCATCTGGTACCCTCTGGAGCCGCGACGCATACCGTCGGGCGGTGTTTCGGCGGTATTACCATGGATCGGATCGATAAGGGCGCGATTTTCAGCGGAAAAAGCCCCGATATCGGGCGGAATCAGCCCTCATGGTGAAGAGTGGCGTCGCGGTTGCCGGGTCTCAGCCCATCACCACCGGGCCACCGGCCTTCTTCCAGGCATCGATCCCGCCTTCGATGTGGGCGGTGTTGGCAAGGCCCGCGCTCTTGGCGGCGGAAACCGCCATCGCCGAGCGTTCGCCGAAGGCGCAGAAGAACACCACACGGCGACCGGTCGCGGCCGCGACTTCGCGCAGCATGCCGCCCGGCCTTAGGCTTTCGGAAATGCCGGGGTAGGGCGCGTGCAGCGCGCCGGCCAGCATGCCGTGCTTGGCGCGCTCGCTGTTCTCGCGCAGATCCACCAGCAGGATGTCGGGCCGGCCGAGGCTCGCAATGGCGTCACATGCGGTGAGCGCAAGGCCTTGTTTGGCCAGATCGTCCTGATGCAGGCCGACATGCATATTGGCCGGCAGCACCACGTCCATCAGCTTCGGGTTGGGCAGGTTGAGATTGCCCATCAGCTCGACATATTCGTCGATGCCGCGCACCTGCAGTCGCGGGTTGTAGCGCTTCTCCTCGCCGATGGTGGAAACCGTGTCGCCCTTGTAGTCATGGGCGGGGAACACCATGGTTTCGTCAGGCAGCTTCAACAGCCGATTGAAGATCGAATCATATTGCGCCCGCGCGCTGCCGTTCTGGAAATCGGTGCGGCCGGTGCCACGGATCAAAAGCGTGTCGCCGGTGAAGACGCGGTCGCCCATCAAATAGCTGTAGGAATCGTCGGTGTGGCCGGGCGTGTACATCACGTCGAGGCTAAGGCCCTCGATCATCACCTTGTCGCCGTCGGAAACCCGCATCGACACCACATCGGCCTTGCTCTGCTCGCCCATGATGGTGATGCACTGGGTGCGGTCGCGCAGCTCGCCGAGGCCCGTGACATGGTCGGCGTGCAAATGGGTGTCCACCGCCTTGACCAGCCGCAGATCGAGTTCGCGCAGCAACTGGCAATAGCGGTCGGCCTTTTCCAGCACGGGATCGAGGATCAGCGCCTCGCCGCCGGCCCGGCTGGCCAGCAGATAGCTGTAGGTGCCGGAGACACTGTCGAAGAGCTGTCGAAAGATCATGATCGCTGCCGCGTTCTCGATTTGAGACTCGCGAAGGATATTATTCTATTTCGATGGCCTTCTCAAACGGCTTTCTTCTCTACAGGCCGGCTTTTTCGGGCGAGTTTCACTCCCTCAAGGCCGGACGTAGCTCCAGCCCTGCTCCTGCAATTCCATGATGCGCACCACGCCTGACGGCACGATGGTGGCGTCGGATATGACCGAAATCGCTTTGCCCTCGGTCTTTTCCATCCCCTGCTTGGTGTTGTTGCAGGCCGAAAACTGCACCTTGCCCGGGAACGCCATTTCCTTCAGCCGCTTCAGGCGGTCCTGCACCGGCGAGGTGTCCGCGCGCAGCATGTGCAGGCCGGGGCCATAGGTCACGATGTCGATTTCGACCTCCTCGTGCTTGCCGCGATAATATTCCAGCACGTTGGTGGCGTTGTTAAGCGCCAGATTCATCACCTGCGGATCGTTCTGGTTGACCTGGAGGGCGACGCGGTGCGGTTTGGTGTCGGCGCCGAAACCAGACGCGGCAAGCGCGAGCGAGAGCAGGGCGGCGGTAGCGAGACGGCGGAACATAGTGAAACTCCCTGGACCAACTCACCCGTCATTGCGAGGAGCGAAGCGACGAAGCAATCCATTCTTTCTTTGCGGCCGAGCGATGGATTGCTTCGCTTCGCTCGCAATGACGGCATTCAAGGCCTGACCAGTGTGTAACCATTCTCGGTAAGAAACAGAATCTGTGCCACGCCGACCTGGACCGGCGTGGCCGCGGCAATGAATTCCGGTCGCTTGCCGGTCTCGCGTTCCAGCGTGTCGACGGTGTTGAGACAGATATCGACCCGCGCGCCCTGCGCCACCAGACTCTCGACCTGCTTGCGGATCGGATTGTCAGGCTTGAGCAGATCGATGCCGGGACCGAACGCCACGATCTCGACCGCGACCTTGTCGGGATCGTAGAACTTCATCAGATTGTTGGCGACCGAAATCACCATGCCCTGCTTGCGCGGGTCGTTGTCGGAGAGCTGCAATACGATCTTGTGCTCGGCGAATGGCTTGTCTTGCAGCGGCGCCTGCTGGGCCCGCGCCGACACTGCGCCGAAGGCGATCAACAGCGCCACGGCGATGGCGCGGATGCCGGCGAAGTGCTGCATCATCCGTGCCCCGCGATGCCGGGATTGCCGTCAACGCCCCTCAGCGTAACGCCTGGCGCCGACCGATTGGGCGGCTTGCCCGATTTGAGATGTTTGGCGACGACGTCCCAGACCGGCGTGCCGCCCTGTTCGTTGACGGACGCCCAGCCCGCCACCTTGTAGCTCTTGCCGGCTTCCAGCGTGCGGCCGTCTTCGAATTTAAGGTCGGAAATCCGCTTTCCCACCGACTCGGCCGGCGTGCAGGCATAAATGAGGCCGCCGACGCGGACCATGTCGCCGCCCTGTTGGTAATAGGGATCGGCATTGAAGAGATTGTCGCAGACGTCTTCGAGCACGTCCTTGATCTGGCCGCCGGTCATGGCAAGCGTATAGGTCTGGGGATAGGTGATCGCGGTCTGCGCCAGCAAATCTTCCATCGTCAGCGGCTGGCCCGCGAGCGTCGTCGTTCCCCAACGAAAGCCCGGCGACAGTGCGATCTCGGCGTCGAGTTCGCTGCGCAACGCGTCGCAGATCAGCTGATCCGTGGTGCCGCTGAAATTGCCGCGGCGATAGAGCAGGCGATCGGCGGTGACGATCTTGTCGCCCCAGTCGCTGGCATGCGGTTCGCGGGTCTTGTCGATCAGCGCCTGCATCGCCGCATCGGGTTTTAACAGTTCGGAGAATACCGGCAACAGCCGGTAGCGCGTGTTCGCGACCTTGCCTTTGGTAATATCGAGATCCAGCACGGCGAGAAATTTTCCGTTCGAGCCGGCATTGGTGACGAGCGTGACGCCGCCGGGATTACTTACTGAAATCGGCTGCGGCACGGCGTCGTGGGTGTGGCCACCCAGGATGACGTCGATGCCGGTGACGCGGCTCGCCAGCTTGAGATCGACATCCATGCCGTTATGCGACAGCAGCACCACCGCATCGACCTTGTCGTTGTTGCGCAAGGTATCGACCAGCTTCTGCAATTCCTCGTCGCGGATGCCGAACTTCCAGTCCGGCGTGAAGCGCTTTGGATGGGCGATCGGCACATAGGGAAAGGCTTGCCCGATCACGGCTATGCGATGGCCGCCGATCTCCCGGATGATGGACGGCTTGAATACGCGGCCGGATGCGGGATCGAACGCCTTGGCGTCGTTGAAGGCGGCTTCCTCGGTCAGGAAGACGTTCTGCGCCAGGAATTCGCCCTTGAAGCGCTCAAGGTTAGAGCGCAGCACCTTCTCGCCATAGGTGAACTCCCAATGGCCGGTCATCGCTTCGATGCCGAGCAGATTGGCGGCCTCGACCATGTCGGCGCCGTGCAGGGTATTGGCAAGCCCGGTGCCTTGCCAGAGATCGCCGCCGTCGAGCAGCAGCGAGCGGCCGGGCCCGACGTCGCTACGCAGGCGATCGACCAGCGTCTTGATATGCGCAAAACCACCGAGCTTGCCGAATCTCCCCGCCGCTTTCTCGAATTCGATGCAGGTGAAGGCATAGGCATCGGCGCTGTCGGGGCGGATAGCGAAGCGATCGAGAAACGCCTTGCCGACCAGATGCGGCGGGTTGCCCTGCATCGAACCGATGCCGAGGTTGACGCCGGGCTCGCGGAAATAGACCGGCTTCAGCTGCGCGTGCGTATCCGTGATGTGCAGGATGCGCGCATTGCCGAAGCGCTCGAGATCGTAGACGCCGGCATTGTCGGCGCTGCGTGCCAGGCGCGGCAGGCTGCCGGAAAGCGTGGCGGCGCCGGCGAATTTCAGAAAGTCCCGGCGGCGGATCGTCATACCCAAATCTCCGCGCGTCGCAGCAGCGCTGCTCAACGAATTTCCAATTCCTTCCAGCGTTCCTTCTCGCTGGTGGCCTGGAAGATCGAAGCTTTTGCCAAGGCTTCAGCTTCCTTCGCCGAAGCCGTCGCCTTGTCGAACTCGCCGGCATCGGCGGACTTCTTCGCCGCCGCCAGCGTTGCCGCCGTCGTGGTCCATTGATTGCGCAAGGAACCTGCCTCCTTGTTGGCGGTTTCTGCCGCGGCATAGGCCGCCTTGTACTCGTCCTCGGAGCCTGCGGCCAATGCCGGCGTGGCTGCGGCGAGCAGCGCCAGCGACATCAGGGATGCGCGGATCATCCTCATGGCCGCGCTCCCGGACCGGATATCGGCAAGCCGTTGCTGACATAGGACAGATAATATTCGACGTTGCGATACTCGTCGTCCTGCGGATTGAACGGCACGCCGCGGATCTGGCTGTTGCAGGTGGTGAAGCGCCGGCTGGTGGTGCCCATGCCGCTCCATTCCGAGCGGTAGATCGGCATCGCGTTGAGGATGCCGAGCGCCGGCGCCAGCACTTCGGTGCGGACCCGCTCGCCCGGGCTCTGCACATGGCAGGTGGCGCAGGAGAAGTTGAGCTGACCGCGGCGGGTGTAGAAATATTCCTTGCCCTTCTGATAGGCGTCCAGCGCGCGCGGATCATTCGGGATCTTGATGTCGAACGGCTTGCCGCGCGAAGTGAAGGCCATATAGGCGGTCAGCGCCGCCATCTCGTCGCGCACATAGGAGAACGGCGGCTCGCCATTGGCCTCGCGGCAGCGGTTCAGCGCCAGCTCCAGCGTGATGACCTTGCCTTCCTTGTCGTCGAAATAGGGATAATTCTGCCGGATGCCGATGCCCTTGTTGGGGAAGCAGTCCTCAAAACTCTTGCCGTTCTTGAACGGCTTCGAAAACAACTCCTTGCCCATTTCGAGCGAGAATTCGTAAGGCGGGAACTGTTCCTTCTCTTCCCATTGCTTGTGCAGGTCCTCATTCATCGAATAGGGACCGTTGACGAAATCCTCCAGCTTCAGCTTGGGAAACTTGTCGGTGAAGAATTTTCGAAACGCTTTGGCGTCGGCCACCGGATCGACCGTGTCGGCGGCGATCACGGCAGGGGCTGCAAACGCCAGCACGGCCAGCGCGAGGGCTGCGGAAGCAAGATGGATCGCGGATCGCAGCTTCATTGAATCTTCGCCGTGGTGGTATCGGTCGCACCCTTGTTGTCGACCCAGCTCACTTTCAGATCGTCGCCCTTCTTGCCGCCCTTGAAGGCGAACTTGACATAGGGGTCCTTGGAGACGCCGCCGCCCCAGTCGGCGGCGAATACCTGCTTGCCGTCATATTCGAAGGTCAATTGCTGGATGAAATGCGGCGGAATGACATCGCCCTTGGCGTCCTTGACGAAGCCGGAATCCATCGGGTGCTGGATCAGGGCCTGCACTTCGGTGGTCTCGCCTGAGGCGGTGGCGCGCACACGAATGGTCGATGCCATTTTTTTATTCCCTTATCTTTTGCGCATGATCTTGTCGGAAAACCGGTTTCCACTTTTCCGGATCATGCGCCAATTTGCGCGTTAGCCGCCGCAGCCGCCGACGGTGACTTTGACTTCCTTGGCGGCGCTGTAGAGCTTGCCGCCGGCTTCGACGACGACGATCACATTGCTGGTCTTCGCCATCTTGATGCGGTTGGCGACGCTCGGCATCGTGCCCGCCGGAATTTTATAGGATGCTACCAGCACGACCGGGTTCTCACTGACCAGGAACGAGATCGAGGTCACGTCGGCAAGCGTGGTCGTGACCGATACCGGAACCACCGCGCCATTCTCGGCAATTTCAGGCGCGTCCATCTTCACCTTGTCGGAGGCCTCCGCCGTCTTGCCGTAAAGCGACTTGATCGCGTCGGCTTCGCTTTTCGCCTTGAACGCTTCCTCCGGGTATTTGTCGTTGGCGGCGGCAAGCGCCGGCGCGACAAAGGGAAGGTTACCGAGGCCGATCAGGACCGTGGCGCCCGCGCCTTGCAGGATCAGGCGCCGCGTGGCGAAAAACTCGTTGCCGGTCGTTGTCATTCGAAAGTCTCCTGAAGGCGCGCGGTCAGAGTGTTTGCAGGAAATCCACCACCGCGTTGATTTCCTTTTCGGTCAAAATCCGGTTTCGTCCGAAGGGAGGCATCACGGTCAGCGGGTTGCGCTTGGTTTCGTCGAAGACAATGGCGACGAGTTCGTCGCGGCTGGGATATTTGCTTTTGATATCGACAAGTTCCGGGCCGAGCGAACCCGGATATTCGCCGCCCTTGATGACATGGCAGGTCAGGCAATTGCCCTTGCCGCGGTCGAATGCGAGTTTTTGCCCGTCGGAAGGGCCGGATTGCGCACGCGCCGGTGCCGCAAAGGCAGCACCCATCAGCAGTGCCAGAACCAGGGCCGTTTTGTTGGAAAATTTGGCGATCAAGGGCGTTTCCCGGAAATTATGGCGATCTTCCTTACGAATATAGGAGGTGAAAAGCATAAAGGCCATCGGCTGGCAATGTGGACAATCGGCGCGGCAATTCCGGGGGGAATGCTTTCTCGCGCTGCACCCAGAATAGCCCGGATGTCCCCTGGTTTGCCGCAAATCGGCGAGGTTTTTGCAGGCCCTTCGCCATGGCTTTGCAACAGGCGCCGCGGCGGTCTAGGCAGCGGATTCAAGCTTGGCTAAACAAGGCCGGTCAAAGGAGCGTGTCGTGGCTGAGTTTGTGGTGGAATTCGGCAAGGATGGCCGGCCGGTCGAGCCTGACGGCCGGCTCGATGCCGCGGCGTTCCACCGCAACCATGCGCCGATCTGGGCGGTGCTGGAGAAGTTCCTCGCCGGTAAATCCGGCGACGTGCTGGAGGCCGGCAGCGGCACCGGACAGCATGTGGTGCATTTCGCGCAATCCAGCCCCGACATCATTTGGTGGCCGAGCGATCTCAACGAGGCGCACCTGACGAGTATCGCCGCGTGGCGCGCGCATACCCGGCTCGCCAACATCACGCCCGCGTTGCGGATCGATCTGTCCGATCCCGTCTGGTGTTCCGCGATGCAGGACGGCAGCGGTCCCCCTCCATTGCTGGCAGTGTTCTGCGCCAATGTGATCCACATTGCGCCGTGGCGCGTTGCCGAGGGGCTGTTTGCGGGCGCGGCGCGCTATCTGCGCAGTGACGGGCGGTTGTTTCTCTATGGGCCGTTCAAGCGCGACGGCAAGCACACCGCGCTCAGCAACTCGATCTTCGACACCAGCCTGCGCGACCGCGATCCCGAATGGGGCGTGCGCGACATCGCCGATGTCGAGAAATTGGCTAACGGCGTTGGCTTCACTTTGATCGAAACGGTGCCGATGCCCGCCAACAATCTCATTCTGGTGTTCGAGAAGCGATAAGGAAATTTACGCGCCGCTAACGGTCCAACCGATTCTTGTCCCGCAGGAAAGTAAAGCCAAGCGCGGTGAAGGCGGCGCGCTCCTTGTTGTCCTTTCCATAGCCGTGACCGCCGGCGGCGGGTTCGTAGAAATACGCTTCATATCCCATCGCCTGTAGTTTGGCCGCCATCTTGCGGGCGTGGCCGGGATGAACGCGGTCGTCACGACGGGTGGTGGCGATCAGGATCGGCGGATATTTTTCGCCGGGTTTTGCCATGTGATAGGCGGAATAGGTTTGCAGCCAGGCCCATTCCTCCGGCTTGTCGGGATCGCCATATTCGGCGATCCAGCTCGCGCCGGCCAACAGTTTTGTGTAGCGGCGCATGTCGATCAGCGGAATCGTGCAGAACAGCGCGCCGAAGCGTTCGGGATAGCGCGTCAGCATGTTGGAGATCAGGATGCCGCCGTTCGATCCGCCTTCCGCCGCAATCCGCGCCGGCCGTGTCACGCTACGCCGCACGAGGTCGGCGGCGATGGCGGCGAAATCGTCATGCGCGAGCCGTTTGCCGGCATAGCGGCCGGCATCGTGCCAGCGCGTGCCGAACTCGCCGCCGCCGCGGATATTGGCCTGAACAAAAGTGCCGCCACGTTCGAGCCAGAGCTTGCCGATTGCCGAACTGTAATAGGGTTTTACCGAATGCCCGAAGCCGCCATAGGCGGTCATATAGACGGGCGCATCCCCGGTCTCGGCGGCAGGCCCGGTTTGCACATAGGGAATCCGTTCGCCGTCGACAGAGATTGCCTCGTGCTGCGTGATGACGAGGCCGTCAGCGGAAAACGTTTTGGGCGCTTGCTTCAGCAATGTCGGGCTGTGCAAGCCTTCAACGAGCATCAGTGAAGGTGGCGTCAGCGGATCCTGTATATTGGCGAGCATATCGCCATTGCTTTCGGACTCATCGCGATCGAGACGCCAGACATCGACGACGCCGACGGTTGGAATTCCGGGCAACCGGTCGCGGTTCCAACCGCTCGCAGACGGTGTGCAGATCTCGAACGCCGGCCGCAATTCGTCGAGGATCGACAGCAGGAGCTTGCCGGCGGTCCAGAAGAAGCCCTGCAGGGCCCGCCTTGGCCCCGGCTCGAAAACGATCGTGAAATCACGGCCGCCGGCGAGGAACGTCGACAGCGACATGCCGAGCACCGTGTCCGACGCATAGGTTCGTCCGCCGGCCGTCCATGCCGCGCGCAGCTTGACGACAAACCAGTCCTGATGCGCTTCGAACCAGATGCTGGTCGGCAGGTCGAGTTTCACCTGGGGGCCGGACTCATCGCCGAGCCATGTGTGGAAGTTGAAGAAATCAATCCGATCGACGTACCAGACCCGCGGTACAGGTCCGGTATGGTCAACTTCGCAGTACACGCCCATGCGGTCGGCGGGTGCCTCGAACACCACCGGCGCGCGATCGATCGCCTCGCCGCGGCGCCATCGTCTGATGGTTCGGGCATAGCCGGATGTTGTCGCCATGCCCTCGCCATAGGCGCTCGACAGCAAAAGCGTGTCGGCATCGATCCATGCGACGCTGCTTTTTGCTTCCGGCAGCACGAAGCCGTCGGTGACGAAGGTCTTCGTGTCGAGGTCGAATTCGCGCAGGGTGGCGGCGTCGCTGCCGCCGCGCGAAAGGCTCACGATCGTTCGCGGGCGTTTTCCCGCAAGCGGCTGGGTCCAATTCAGCAGCCAGTCCTGGTTCTCTTCGGCGGCGAGTTTGTCGATGTCCAGCACCACATCCCATCGCGGATTTGGCTTGCGAAACTCTTCGATCGTCGTTCGCCGCCAGAGGCCGCGGGGATTGTTCGTATCCTTCCAGAGGTTGTAGAGGAATCCGCCATGGCGCGTAACATAGGGAATGTTGTCCGGCCGGTCGTAGATGGCGGCCAGCATGTCGCGATCGGCGGCAAATTGCGCGCCGCCGAATTGTTGCAGCGTTTTGCGGTTCTGCTGCTCGACGAAGTCGAGCGCGCGGCCGCCGTCGACTTCTTCCAGCCATAGATACGGGTCGTCATCGGGGGCGGCGAGGGTGGGCCGGTCGTCGACGCGCATGGCTTG
The DNA here is from genome assembly GCA_963802535.1 of uncultured Alphaproteobacteria bacterium. Lineage (GTDB taxonomy): Bacteria > Pseudomonadota > Alphaproteobacteria > Rhizobiales > Xanthobacteraceae > Bradyrhizobium. Next base: position 106,005 of record CAWDJI010000017.1, read on the forward strand.
AACTCTTTTCCTGGGGATGACGGGAATACCATAATTGGCGCGCCGGTGATCTATATCATTGTCTCACATTTTGCTTATCGGGGAGGCCCCATGCCGACACGCGCCCGTCTTGACGAATTCATCGCCACCGTCGTCTCCGGCGACCATGCCGGCGCCATCGAGCGCTATTACACCGAAGACGCCACCATGCAGGAAAACGCAGCACCGCTCCGGGTCGGCCGCGATCTTCTGGTGGCACAGGAGCGCGCCACGCTGGAGCGGACCAAAAGCGTGACTTCGACCTGCGTCTCCTCGATCCTCGAAGGCGACCGCGTCGCGATTCACTGGATTTTCGACTTCATCTATCATTCCGGCAGGACCGGGCGGATCGACGAAGTGGCGTGGCAGGAATGGCGCGGCGACCGCATTTTCCGCGAGCGCTTTTTCTACGAGCCACCGAACAAGGTCTGATGACAGCTGCTGACAGTTCGGTCTGCGCCGAAGCTTCGCGCTTCGCTATCTGCTAACCGTCGTCATGCCCGGCCTTGTGCCGGGCATCCACGTCCTGTTATCGCGGAAGACAAGAACGTGGATGGCCGGGCATAGGCGAGCGGAAGCGACGCCGTCCTTCAGACGGCTATGCCCGGCCATGATGGTGCAAAAAAGCAAAAGAAAAAACATTGGACGCTTCCCCTCACACCTCCATCGACGAATCCGCTCTCCGCTACGACGGCTGGCGCATCGTCGTGGTCTGCTTCCTGCTCGCGACCTTCGGCTGGGGGCTCGGCTTCTACGGCCAGAGCGTCTATGTCGCCGAGTTGCAGCGGCTGCACGGCTGGCCCGCCTCGCTGATTTCGAGCGGCACCACGTTTTTTTATCTGTCGGGGGCCTTGCTGGTGGCCTTTGTCAGCGAGGCGATCCGAAGCTTCGGCGCCCGCAATTGCTTGATCGCCGGCACCTGTGTGATGGCGGCAGGTGCGATCGCGATGGGTCAGGTTAGGGAACCCTGGCAGCTCTACGCGGCCAATGCGGTGCTGGCGTTCGGCTGGGCCGGCACCAGCCTCAGCATGATCACCAACACGCTGGGGCTATGGTTCGACAAAAAGCGTGGCATGGCGATCAGCCTGGCGCTGAATGGCGCGAGTTTCGGTGGTATCGTCGGGGTGCCGTTGCTCGTGGCTGCGATCGGCCATTTCGGCTTCGCCGGCGCGATGATCGCCTCGGCGATAGCGCTGGTCGTGCTGATGGTGCCGGTGATCCTGCTGTTCGTAGGCACCCCGCCGATCCTTCCAGGGTTAGGCCCTGTCGCCGCCGCCGATGCGCCGTCGCCGACGCAAATCCGCGGCCGGGCGTTTCGCGATCTCGCTTTCCTGTCGGTATCGATTGCGTTCGCGCTGGTGCTGTTCGCGCAGGTCGGCTTCATCGTTCACCTGATCTCGTTCCTGGATTCGGTGATCGGGCGCGAGCGTGCCGCCGTTGCGGTGGCGTTGCTGACCGCGATGGCGGTGGTCGGGCGTGTGCTGTTTTCGACCGTGATCGACCGGCTCAACCAGCGGCTGGCGTCGTCGATCTCGTTCGTCAGCCAGGCGGTGGCACTCGTGATCATCATCAATATTCACAACGACGTGGTGATGATAGCGGCCTGCGCGTTGTTCGGATTCTCGGTCGGCAATCTGATCACGCTGCCCGCGCTGATCGTGCAGCGCGAGTTCGACCCGCGATCCTTCGGCGTCCTGATCAGCCTGATCACCGCGATCAACCAGGTCACCTACGCGTTCGGTCCCGGCGTGATCGGCCTGCTGCGCGACATGTCCGGCAGCTATTCGCTGCCGTTCCACGGCTGTATCGGCCTCGAACTGATCGCGGCCGTGCTGATCATGCTGCGCGGGAAAACGCCGTCATTGCGAGCGTAACGAAGCAATCCATCTCGCCGCAAAAAGATAGAATGGATTGCTTCGTCGCAAGTGCTCCTCGCAATGACGGTGGAGGGACTAGGCTTCCCGCTGCCGCAGCAATTCGTCCAAATCCAGCCGCTTCGTGAACATCGACAGCGATCCGTCGGCCGCGCGCGGCCATTCGGCCTCCGGCCGGTCGCGATAGAGTTCGACGCCGTTCTCGTCGGGATCGCGCAGATAAAGCGCTTCACTGACGCCGTGGTCGCTGGCGCCGTCGAGCTGGATGCCGGCCTGGACCACGCGGTACAGCGCATCCGCCAGCGCCGGCCGCGTCGGATACAGGATCGCGGTGTGGAACAGGCCGGTGGTGCCCGGCGGCGGCGGATGGCCGCCTTTGCTCTCCCAGGTATTGAGGCCGATATGGTGGTGATAGCCGCCGGCCGAAATGAACGCCGCGGCCGAACCCATCTTCTGCATCACCTCGAAGCCGAGGACGCCGCAGTAGAACCCGAGCGCGCGATCGAGATCGGCGACCTTGAGATGAACATGCCCGATCCGCGTACCTGCAATGATGGGTGGGTTGTCGGGCATGGTTCTATCTCCGTATCGTTCTGGTCTCGCCCCGCTTGCAGGGAGAGTTCGTCCTTGAAGTAGTCAACAATCCCGCTGAGGGTACCGCTTGTCCGGAAACCCAGCGTTTCCGAAATCGACGCAAGCCCTATGCAAGATCCGACACTTCCCCCGCCGGCAGTTCGAACTCAAAAGTGTTCAGCGTCATCGACACCATGGTGTAGTAACCACACAGGCCGATGATCTCGGTCACGCCGCGCACGCCGAGCAGTTCGACCGCGGCGTCATACAGCGGCTTGGCGACGCCGTGGCCCTCATGCAGCGATTTAGCGACGTCGTAGATCATTTGGCCCTTGGGATCGTCGAAACTGGGCGTACGGCGATCGCGGATGTCGTCGATGATTTTCGGGTCCATCCCGCCTTTGAGCGCCAGCCGCTTATGCGCATACCATTCGTAATGCGAGGTCCAGTGCCGAGCGGTGACGAGGATCGCGATCTCGGAAAGTTTTGCCGGAAACATCGTGTTGAAACGAAGTTGCTCGCCAAGGCGCGTGGCGTGTTTGGCCATCTGGGGGCTGTTGAGCCAGGCCATCATCGGCGCCGGCGGGGCGCCGCGCTTGCCGGCAATCGATTCGTCATAGGTTTCTTTTTGGTCGGCGTTCATTTCGCCAGGCGAAAGCAACTTCAGCCGCATGTCGGTTTCCTCTTGTTTTTCAATCGTTGCCGCGCCGGTGACGCCGGTCCCCGTAGCATTACTATATTCCGCAATGCGGACGCATGCGCCAGAGATATATTGAATTCCGCAGTATGGCGGCTAAGGTCGATTCCAACAGCACCTATTGGAAACGCACCATGTCAGATCTAGATCAATTCCGCCGTGAAACCCGCGCCTGGCTCGAGGCCAATTGCCCGCCGGAGATGCGCAAGCCGATGACCTCGGATGGCGATACCTTCTGGGGCGGGCGCAATGCGAAATTCTCTTCCGAGCCGCAGCGCGTCTGGTTCGAGCGGATGCGCGACAAGGGCTGGACCGTGCCGCATTGGCCCAAGGAATATGGCGGTGGCGGCCTCGATGGCGAGCAGGCCAAGATCGTGCGCCAGGAGATGGCGGCGATCGGCGCACGGCAGCCTCTGGTGTCGTTCGGCATCTCCATGCTCGGGCCGGCGCTGCTGCAATACGGCACCGAGGCGCAGAAGAAGGAACATCTGCCGAAGATCACCGCGGGGCTGATCCGCTGGTGCCAGGGCTATTCGGAGCCGAACGCCGGATCGGACCTCGCCTCGTTGCAGACCCGCGCCGAAAGCGATGGCGATGATTTCGTCATCACCGGCCAGAAGATCTGGACATCGTATGCGAACTACGCTGACTGGATTTTTTGCCTGGTGCGTTCCGACGCGACCGCCAAGAAGCACGACGGCATCAGTTTTATCCTGTTCGACATGACGTCGAAGGGCGTCACCACAAAGCCGATTCTGCTGATCTCGGGTGCCTCACCGTTCTGCGAAACCTTCTTCGATGGCGTGCGGGTGCCGAAATCGCATGTGGTCGGCACCGTCAACCGCGGCTGGGACGTGGCGAAATATCTGCTCCAGCATGAGCGCGCAATGATTTCGGGCATGGGTGAGCGCGGCGTCGGCCGGCCGCTCGGCCAGGTCGCGGCTGATTCCATCGGTACCGACGAACAGGGCCGGCTGGAAGATTCGATGCTGCGCGGCCAGATCTCGACATTCGAGATCGACGAGGCGGCGCTGTCGGCGGCGGCCGAGCGCGCGGTTGATCTCGCCAAGGCCGGCCAGTCGCATCCGGCGTTTTCCTCGGCGATGAAATATTACGGAACTGAGTTGAACAAGCGCCGCTACGAAATCCTGATGTCGGCCGGCGGCGCCGATGCGCTGGAATGGGAAAGCGAGCGCTCCAGAGGCGGCGCCCGCCCGCGCGGCTGGCTGCGCACCAAGGCTAATTCGATCGAAGGCGGCACTTCCGAGGTCATGCTCGGCATCGTCGCCAAGCGCATCCTCGATCTGCCGGGGGCTTAGCCGTCGTTCCGGGGCGACGCGAAGCGTCGAACCCGGAACCTCGAGATTCCGGGTTCGCTCCCTGTGGCCGCGCCCCGGAATGACGACCAACAAAATCATCGTTACTTCTAAACCGGAATCCTCATCCAATGGCACTCGTCCTCACCGAAGAACAATCCATGCTGCGTGACAGCGCACGCGGGCTTATCAGCGACAAGGCGCCGGTGTCGCATCTGCGCGGCTTGCGCGATGCGAAAGACGCGACGGGATTTTCCCGCGAGCTCTGGAAGGCGTTTGCCGAGATGGGCTTTTCGGGTTTGCTGGTGCCGGAGAACTTCGGCGGCAGCGGGCTCGGCTGTGTCGAGGCCGGCGTGGTGATGGAGGAAATCGGCCGCACGCTGATGCCGTCGCCGTTTCTTTCGACCGCCGTGCTCGCGGCGTCGGCGCTGACCCGCGGTGGCAGTGAGGCGCAGAAGGCCGCGCATCTACCAAAAATTTCGGATGGCTCGCTATTGGCCGCACTCGCGATCGACGAGGGCGCAAAACATCGTCCGCTACAGACCAAACTGCAGGCGGTGCGCTCCGGCAACGGCTTTAAGCTCAGCGGCGCGAAAGCGTTCGTGGTCGACGGCCATACCGCGGATCTCCTGATCGTCGCTGCTCGCACCGGCGGCTCGGCCGGCGAGCGCAACGGGCTGACGCTGTTTTTGGTCGATCCCAGGGCCAAAGGTATTGCGGTCGAGCGCACCGCGATGGTCGATTCGCACAACGCGGCCCGCATCGAATTCAGCAATGTCGAGGTCGATGCCGATCATGTGCTCGGCGAGGTCGATCAGGGCGCAGCACTGCTGGAAGGCGTGCTCAATATCGGCCGCGGCGCGGTCGCTTCCGAAATGGTCGGCCTCAGCGAAGAAGTGTTCGGCCGCACCGTGACCTATCTGAAGGAGCGCAAGCAATTCGGAAAACTGATCGGCGAATTCCAGGCGCTACAGCACCGCGCGGCCGAGCTTTATATCGATATCGAGATCACCCGCGCCGCAGTCCTGAAGGCGCTACAGACGCTCGATGGCGATTTCGATCATGCGACTGCCGCGGTCGCGGTTGCCAAAGCACGCGCCGGAACGACGGCGACGCGTGCGGTGCAGGAAGGCGTGCAGATGCACGGCGGCATGGGCATGACCGACCAGTTCGACATCGGCTTCTTCATGAAGCGCGCGCGGGTCTGCCAGGAATTGTTCGGCGACAGCAATTACCACGCGGATCAGCTGGCGCGGATGAAGAGTTATTGAGGTTTCCGTCGCCCTTCGAGGCGCGCAAGGGCGCGCACCTCAGGGTGACGGAAACGATAGGTCTCGCGGCGTTCGAGACGTCATCCGGAGGTGCGAGCGCAGCGAGCCTCGAAGGATGTGCTGCGCAAAGACTCTCTACCAAATCGGCGGCGCGTACTGAATTCCGCCGGCGCTCCAGAGCGAGTTCAGGCCGCGCGGGATTTTCAGTTTCGATTCGGCGCCGACATTGCGCTCATAGACCTCGCCGTAATTGCCGACGTGGCGGATGATGCGGGCGGCCCAGTCCTTGGTGAGGCCGAGGTCTTCGCCGTAGGCGCCCTCGGTGCCGACCAGCCGCATCACGTCCGGCTTCTTCGACTTCAGCGCCTCGTCGATGTTCTTCGAGGTGATGCCGAGTTCCTCGGCGTTGATCATCGCATACAGCGTCCACTTCACCAGCATCATCCAGTCGTCGTCGCGCTGCCGCACCACGGGAGCCAGCGGCTCCTTCGAGATGACGTCGGGCAGGATGTCATGGTCGGCCGGCTGGGTCAGGTTGAGGCGCAGCGCATAGAGCTGGGAGATGTCGGCGGAGAAGGTGTCACACTTGCCGGATTCATAGGCTTTCATCACCTCTTCCAGCTTGGGGAACTTCATCTCCGTGTATTTGATGTTGTTGGCGCGGAAATAATCCGCGAGGTTGAGAACGGTTGTCGTCCCTTCCTGCACGCAGACCTTGCTGCCGTTGAGGTCGAGCGCCGACTCGATCTTGCGCGAGCGCGGCAGCATGAATCCCTGGCCGTCATAATAGGCGACCGCCGGGAAATAGAGATCGAAGTTGGTCTCGCGCGACATGCTCCAGGTCGAGTTGCGGGAGAGAATGTCGACCTTGCGGCTCTGCAGTTCCTTGAAGCGCTCGCTGGCATCGAGCGGCACGAACTGCGTCTTCTTCGGGTCGTTGAAGATGGCCGCGGCCACCGCGCGGCAGAAATCGACGTCGAAGCCGGTCCAGTCGCCCTTGTCGTCGGGGATCGAGAAGCCGGGCAGGCCCTTGTTGACGCCGCACAGCACTTCGCCGCGCTTGATCGTCCGCTTCAGGGTTTTGGTGTCGTAGCGCTCATAGGTGATCGCGCCAGCCGCAACCGCGACCGCGACCGCCAGCCCAATCAGGAGGCCGCCTCGAAATGTACGTAGCATTTTTCAACTCACCAATTTTGGGGAAATGATCGGGTGTGGGAGACGGCGTCGTGGTTACAATTCGGGCTTCTGCCGGATGATGACCTTGGTGCCGACAGGCACGCGCTCATAGAGGTCGGCGACGTCGCCATTGACCAGGCGGAAGCAGCCGGAGGATACGGCCGTGCCGATCGTATCAGGCCGGTTGGTGCCGTGGATGCGATAGACGGTGGTGCCGAGATACATCGCCCGCGCGCCGAGCGGATTGCCGGGGCCGCCGGCCATGAAGCGCGGCAGATAGGGCTGCCGCGCGATCATCTCGGGCGGCGGCGTCCAGTCCGGCCACTCCTTCTTCTGCGTGATGTTGACGAGCCCCTGCCACGTGAAGCCCTCGCGGCCGACACCGATGCCGTAACGCAGCGCGCGGCCGTTGCCCTGGATCAGATAGAGATGGCGTTCGGCCGTGACCACGATGATGGTGCCCGGCGCTTCATTGGTGCGATAAAGCACCGCCGTCTTCCGCCACTCCGGATCCAGCTGCACGGATTCGTCCGGAAGCAGGCCGGGCTGGTCGCCGACATCGGGCTTCTGCGCGTGGCTTTGCGAGGCTGAGAGGATCAGACCGGCTGCTGCAATCAACATCCAGATCGGGTGCCGAAACTTCCTCATGCAAGCTCTCCTTGGTGGGCTTTCGCCAAATCAGCGGAACCATCAAATCTCAGGGCCAGCTTGATGGCAAGTTTAGGGCAGCGCCACCGGTATCTCGCTGGAATGCCTTCTATTTTCGTTCATCTCAATCTTGGTCGATTGTGACGAACGGGCTATTTCGGCGCAATCCAGAGCCGCAGGCCGTAAGAAATCAGCGTCACCGTGCCGACGCCGCCAAGCCACAGGGCTGCAAACCATAGCAGGCGCTGCGTCAGCGAACGCGGTGTGGGCTCGCTGGATTCTTGATTTGACGCGTTTTCTTGACGCGAACCGGTGCCCACTTCGCTGGAAAACGCTTTGGTCATCAATGATAGCCGCTTCCGTGCGTGACCTTGCCGCGGAACACCCAATAGGCCCAGGCGGTATAGACCAGGATCAGCGGGATCAGCACGGCGACGCCGAACAGCATGAATATCTGGCTGTTCTCGGGCGAGGCCGCCTGCCAGATCGTGATGCTCTGCGGCACGATGTAGGGATACATGCTGATGCCGAGCCCGGCATAAGACAGCGCAAACAGCGCCAGCGTCAGGAAGAACGGCTGGTAGTCGAACTTATTGGCGAGGCTGCGCAACAGCAACACGGTGACGCCGGCGACCGCGATCGGCACCGGCGCGGTCAGGATGATGTTGGGCCAGGCGAACCAGCGCTGGGTATATTGCACATGCAGGAACGGGGTCGCGATGCTGACCGCGCCGATCGCGCCCAGCATCGCAATCAGCAGCACCCAACTCAGATGATAGGCACGGTCGCGCAATTCCCCCTCGGTCTTCATGACAAGCCAGGTGGCTCCCAACAGCGCATAGCCGATCGCGAGCGCCACGCCTGTCAGGATCGAGAACGGCGTCAGCCAGTCCCACCAGCCGCCGGCGTAGTGACGGCCTTCGACATGAATGCCTTGCAGGATGGCGCCGAGCGCAATGCCCTGCGCCAGCGTCGCCAGCAGCGAACCGCCGGCAAACGCGACATCCCAGCGGTTGCGTTCAGACTGGGTGCGCCAGCGGAATTCAAAGGCGACGCCGCGGAACACCAGGCCGAGCAGCATCACGATCATCGGCGTGTAGAGCGCCGGCATGAGCACCGCATAGGCCAGCGGGAACGCCGCCATCATGCCGCCGCCACCCAGCACCAGCCAGGTTTCGTTGCCGTCCCAGACCGGCGCGACGCTGTTCATGATGACGTCGCGATCTTCCTTCCGGGGAAATAACGGAAACAGGATGCCGAGCCCGAGATCGAACCCGTCCATCACCACATAGACGAACACGGCAAAGGCGATGATGAAGGCCCAGATGGTCGGAAGGTCGATCGGAATCATCGCGCACCTCCCTCGGCGGCAGCACCTGCTGCCGGCGTGATGCCGGCGGCGCGGGCCGGGACGTGGCTGCGCGGCCCTTGTTCGCCATGATGCGGCGGCTGCGCCATCAGCCGCAGGATATAGATCACGCCCATCGTGAACACGGCGAAATAGACGATGATGAAGGCGATCAGTGACGAGGCGACCGCAGGCGCTGCCAGCGGCGAAGCCGAGTCGACCGTCCGCAGCAGTCCATACACCGTGAACGGTTGCCGCCCGGTCTCGGTGGTGATCCAGCCCGCCAGCACGGCGATGAAGCCCGCCGGGCCCATTGCGATGGCAAACATGTGCAGCAGCCGTGTGCTGTAGAGCGCGCCGCGGAAGCGCAATAAGAGACTGAGCAGGCCGAGCCCCATCATCAGCAATCCAAGGCCGACCATGATCCGGAACGACCAGAACGTGATCGGCACCGGCGGCCAGTTTTCGCGAGGCACGGTGTCGAGCCCGGCCATCGGCGCGTCGAGCGAATGCTTCAATATCAGCGAGCCGGCTTTGGGGATTTCGACCGCGTATTTGACCTTGCCGGCGGCCTGATCCGGCCAGCCGAATAAAATCAGCGGCGCGCCGTCCTTGTGGCTCTCGAAATGGCCTTCCATCGCCATGATCTTGGTCGGCTGATGTTCCAGCGTGTTGAGCCCATGCTGGTCGCCGGCGATGATCTGGATCGGTGCCACCAGGGTTGCCATCCACATCGCCATCGAGAACATCACGCGCGGGCCGGCGCGGTGCTGGTCGCGCAGCAGGTGCCAGGCGCCGACCGCGCCGACCACGAGCGCCGTGGTCAGATAGGCCGCCAGCACCATGTGCACCAGGCGGTAGGGGAACGATGGATTGAAGATCACCTTGAACCAGTCGGCGGCGATGAACTGACCTTCGGCGTTGATGGCGTGGCCGGTCGGGGTCTGCATCCAGGAATTGGCGGACAGGATCCAGAACGCCGAAATCAGCGTGCCGACCGCAACCATCAAGGTGGCGAAGAAATGCAGCTTGTGGCCGACGCGCTCGAGGCCGAACAGCATGACGCCGAGAAAGCCCGCTTCGAGGAAGAACGCGGTCAATACCTCATAGGCCATCAGCGGGCCGATCACCGGGCCTGTTTTGTCCGAAAAGGCCGACCAGTTGGTGCCGAACTGGTAGGACATCACGATGCCCGACACCACGCCCATGCCGAACGAGACCGCGAAGATTTTCAGCCAATAATTGAACAGATTGATGAACACTTCGCGGCCGGTCCACAGCCAGAGCGCTTCAAGGACGGCGAGATAACTGGCGAGCCCGATCGAGAATGCCGGGAATACGATGTGGAACGACATCGTGAATGCGAACTGCGCCCGGGCCAAAACGACCGCATCCCAGCCTTCGAACATCGCATCACCCGTCGCAGTTCAACCTGGCATGAAGTCTATCATGCCAGGCACGACGATAGTACCCGCGCCCCTTCATGCTTGATCTCAGGAACTCCGGACCCTGTCTTCTTTTCGACGCACTTCCTTGACGCGAATCGGTCGTCCCTCCGCTTGAAAACGATCCCCAAACGCAGAGCGACCCGGCTGGGGGGCATCCCGGCCGGGTCGTTGGAGGTTCTTGGGAGGTTGAGAAGAAAAGTCGGCTTGGTCAGAAACTGTTTCAGCGAGCCTCGTTCGGGATCACACAGACCTCGGCGGCGCTCTTGGTGCTGCAATCGACCACTTCGCGCACGATCATCGAGCCTGCATCGCGCTGGGCGCGGGGCGAGACGTTCTGAGCGGACAGCGAGGCGAGGGTGCAGACCGCGCCGAGCGGGATAATGAAAAAGCGGAAGGACGGCTTCAGCATTTTCGCTCTCCTGTTCGGCGTTGGTGTTGCGTTGTTGACGATAGGTATAGGGGTCGAGTTTTTCCGGGTGATGTCGCCGATTGTTTCATTTGTTTCGTCGCCATTAATCTTTGGCTTCGAAATCGACCCGGTTTTTGCTCCCAATACCTAGTTAAATTATTGAAATTGTTGATCTTTAAGCGGCGATGCTGTCGACGCCGGCGCCCTTAAGCAAATCGGCCAATTGTTTGCGGGCATAAAACATCCGGGTCTTCACCGTGCTCTGGGGAATGCCGATGATCTGTCCGACTTCTTCCACCGACTTCTCATGGTAATAGACGAGGTTGATGATCTCGCGATGGGCCGGCGACAGCTTGGCGACGCAGGCGCGCAGGATGGCGCTGGTGTTGCTGCGGTCCAATGAGGCTTCCGGCGTATCGGATTCGTCGGCGATCTCCAGCACGTCGTCCTGATCGATGTCCTCGTGCTTGCGCTGGCGCAGCGCGGTCAGCGCCTTGAAGCGGGCGATCGACAGCAACCAGGTGGAAACCTGGGAACGGCCTTCGAACTGGCTGGCGGTGCGCCAGACGTCCAGAAACACCTGGCTGACGAGGTCTTCCGCCATCGTGGCGTCGCGCACCATGCGCAGCACGAAGCGGTAAACCCGTACGTGATGACGGGAGTAAAGCACATGCATTGCCGTACGACCGCCGGTCGCAATGGTCTCCAGCAGCATTTCGTCCGATGTCGCACGGGCATCGGCGATGTGCTTGCGGGCTGCGGCGTTGATGGCAATCACGTTCGGCATGACTAGCTCCCAGTTCGCCGTTTGCGCGGCGTTTCGTTGGGAGATTGATAGTTAATCCACGTTTCGGGATGTCTGCGCGAGAAGCGGAAAATGGTTTCGTGGGCGAAAGATTTGTTTCGTCAGAGCGCGCGCGACGAAACATTCGGGACGAAATTGAGAATGATTTCAATGCGGTTAAAATTGGAGGATTTCAGCCAAGCGAAAGTTCCGCGTCACAGATGATCGTCGTCCCGGCCTGGCGAGAGCGCCAATCCTACTGTGCATAGGGTTGTTTTCGCGATTTTTTTGTTCAGGCCCCGCGCTGAGTGCGCGAGGGGACACGACGGCTGGGCAGTTCAGCCCTTCTCACCCGTCGGCGAGAACAGATAGCCGCCGCCGCGGATGGTGCGGATCACCGCAGGCTTGGTCGGATCGATCTCGATCTTGCGCCGGATCCGCATGATACGAAGGTCTACCGCGCGGTCGAAGGCTTCGGCGTCGCGCGCATTGGCAAGCTCGAGCAGCCGCTCGCGCGACAGCACCCGCTTCGGATTGGCCGCGAACACTTTCAACAGCCCGAATTCGGACGCCGTCAGCGGATGCTCGTTGCCCTCGTCGTCGCGCAGCGCCTGCGCTTCGAGATCGAGCCATTTGGTGCCGAACCGCACCAGCTGCTCCTTTTCCGCCTTGGCGGCCGCAGCCTCGGGCGCAGCCTTCGCCGGCGCGCTACGGCGCAGCACCGAGCGGATGCGCGCCATCAATTCGCGGAGTTCGCAGGGTTTTGCGATGTAATCGTCAGCACCGAGTTCGAGGCCGACGACGCGGTCGATCGGGCTTGCGGTCGCCGTCAGCATGATGACCGGGACGTTGATGCGGCTCTTCAGGTCGCGGATGATCGACAGCCCGTCTTCCTCGGGCATGTTGAGGTCGAGTACCACGAGATCGGGCACATTGGTCTCGATCACGCCGCGCAGGCTCTTGCCGCCGTCACACAGCGTCACGGCAAAACCGTGCATCTTGAGGTAATCGCCGACCATTTCGCGGGCCGGCGCCTCGTCGTCGACGATGATGATGTGCTGGCTCTGGGTCATGAGTTCTCTGTTGCGGGCAGTTTAACCGTAAACGTCGACCCCTGTCCGGGGCCGGCGCTATCCGCGGTCACATGGCCGCCATGCATGTCGATAATGCGTTTGACGATCGATAGGCCAAGGCCGGTCGAACTCTCGCCGGCGGTCGGCTTGGCCGAAAGTCGCTGGAAGCGGCCGAACAGCCGGCCGAGGTCTTCGGGCGAAAGGCCTGCGCCCTGGTCGGAGATCCGGATCACGGTGTCGCCGCTCTCATGGGTGACGCCGACCGTGATCTTGCCGCCGATCGGCGAATATTTGATGGCATTGCTGACCAGATTGTCGATCGCTTCGCGGATCCGGTCGGCGTCGCACATGGTGACGAAATTCGGCGGCGCGGAGACGCTGATGGTCTGCTGCTTGTTGACCGCCGAGGGCAGGTTGGTATCGGTGACTTCGGCCACCAGGGCTGCGACATCGACCGGCTCGCGGCGGATGGTGATGTCGAAAGCGTCCGCCATCGCATCCGAAATCAAATGGTCGACCATCGAGGTCAGCCGCTTGGTGGCGTCGCGGATGTGATCGACCTGAGCGGTGACGTTTTCCTTGGGTGAGTTGGCGCTGATCAGTTCGGTCAGCATCTCGGTGCGGCCGAGGATCACGCCGAGCGGGTTTTTCAAATCGTGCGCGACGGTGCCGAGGATTTCGTTCTTGAAGCCGTTGGCGCGCTGCAGCCGCAGCCACTGCGCCGAAAGCCTGCGGTTGGCCTGCATCAGCGCGCGGGTGCGCTGGGCGACGCGATCCTCGAGCTGGGTATTGGCCTCGTGCAGCTGCTGGTACAGGATCACATTGTCGAAGGCGATCGACAGCCGGCTGGAGAAGATTTCGACCAGCGCACGGTCGGTGTCGGACAATTGCCGTTCGGCTTGCAACAATACGACGACCTCGCGGCCGCTGCCGGTGCGCGAATAGAGCACGCTGCGGTGGTCGGCGAATTCGTTCTTGCGGCGCAGGAAGGCGGCCTCCACCATCTGCCGCAGGTCCGGATCGAGCGATTTGGAGCTGGTGGTACCGATGAAGCGGCTGTAGCAGCCTGAGCCCGCCAGCACCGAAAATTCGCTGCCGGCCGCGCTGCCGTCGTCGCGCAGCACCAGGATGCCGGCGCAGTCGACATTGAGCAGCGAGGCCAGTTGCGTCAACACGCCTTCGGCAAGCCGCTGCATCGATTTGAAGTCGTACAGCGTCGAGGCTGCGTCGATGATGATTTCGAGCCCGCGCCTGGTCTGTACCATGCGCTCGAGCTGTTGGTAGCTGCGGATAGCTGAGGTCAGCGAGGTGAACAGCTTGTCGGCGGTGAGCTCGGTCTTCGCCTTGTAGTCGTTGATGTCGTACTGGACGATGACGCGGCGCTCCGGCGCCTGACCGGGCTGTCCGGTACGCAGGATGATGCGGACGGTCTCGTTTTTGATGTCGTTGCGGATGTATTCGACGAGGTCGAGGCCGGCGACGTCGGTTTCCATGATGACGTCGAGCAGCACGGCGGCGATGTCGGGGTTGTCGCGCATCAGGACGCGACCTTCGGCCGCGGAATAGGCCGAGAGGATTTCCAGCGTGGCGCCGTGCAGATTGTAGTCGCTCAGCGCAAAGCGGGTGCCCTCATGCACCGCCTGATCGTCATCGATCACGGCGATCTTCCATTTGCGTACCGGCGAGTCCTCCGGAACGGTTCCGGTATCGTCGATCAGGTGGAGGACATCGTCCTGTTCGGCCATTGAGGAGTTCCGTCGGCTGCTACGTCTGTGATCGTGGGTCCGCCCTTGGCGACTTTAGGCATGATAATGCGGAATGTGGTGCCTTGTCCCAGCCTTGACTCCAGCATCATCCGGCCGCCGAGCTGTTGAGTGACAAGATTATAGACGATATGCAAGCCCAGTCCGGTACCGCCCTCGTTGCGGCGCGTGGTAAAGAACGGGTCGAACGCCTGCCGCTGGACGTCCGGCGTCATTCCGGCCCCGTTGTCGGCAAAAATGATCTCGACATCGTCGCTGCCGCGGGCCCGTGCCGAAATATTTATCGCCCCGGAGCGGCCGTCGGCGAAGGCATGATTGGCGGCGTTGAGGAAAAGATTGGTTAAGATCTGGCCGTAGGAGCCGGGATAGCCGTCGATCAACAGGCCGTCCGGCACGTCGACCGACAGCGCGATCGCGGCCTTCTTCAGCACCGGCCTCAGGCTGGCGACGATCTGGTCGGTCGCCTCGCCGAGGCTGAACTGTCGGCGCTCGGCATGCGAGCGGTCCACCGCCACCTGCTTGAACGACTGGATCAGCTCGCCGGCGCGGTGCAGGTTCGCCACCAATTGCCCGGCGGCGTCGCGCGAGGTCTTGACGAATTCGTCGAGCTTGGAGCGGCGCAACGGCTCGGTCCGCAGATCGGCCTCGAACATTTCCGCCCGCCGCGCGAAACTCGACGCCACCGTCAGGCTGATGCCGATCGGGTTGTTGACCTCGTGGGCGACGCCGGCGACCAGGCCGCCGAGCGCCGCCAGCCGTTCGGCGTCGATCAAATTCTGTTGCGCGGTGTTGAGCTCCAGCAGCGCGCTCTCGGCCTTTTCCTTCGAGGCGCGCAATTCGTCCTCGGTCTTGCGCTTGGCGATGGCGTTTTCGCGGAACACATCCACCGCGCGCGCCATCGCGCCGACTTCGTCCTTGGCGGTCGTTCCCTGCACCGCGCGATCGTAATTGCCCGAGGTGATCGCGTGCATCGCCGCCATGATCTGCTGGAGCGGCAGGCGGATCGACAGCGCGATCAGCACGCCGGCGGAAAGGATGATGCCAAGGAAGATCACGGCGATCGACAGCACCCGGCGCGAAATGCTCGACAGCGTCCGGTCGAACGTATCCTGCGCCTTCAGCTCGCGCTGGCGCATCTTTACCGACAATTCGTCGATAGCGCCGATCGCATCGGCCTGGCTGGCGTCGATGGTGTTGCGCAACAGTTCGGTGCGGTTGGCGAGTTGCTCGGTGAGTTTCGCCAACCCCTCGCGCAGCGCCAGCGTCCGCGCCTGCAGCCTCGTCAGCGCCATGCGCTGCAAATCATTGTCGGCGAGGTCGGCCATCACCGGGATGGTTTTCTCGATCGTCTCGGTGTTGCGGCGGGCATCCTCGGCCGATGCCGACGCCAGCGACAGGTAATAGGCGTTGGCCGCGACCAGCATCGCGGTGAACGCCTCGCGGGACTTTCCGAGCGACGGCCAGATCAGCGCGTCGCGGTGACCGGTGGCGCCCTCGATGATCGAATAGAGCCCAGCCATGTCCTTGGCCGGCCCCAGCACCTGCTGCTCATAGATTTTTGAGATAGTGGCCTGCACGGCGCGCAGTTCGCCAAAGCCGTTGAGGAAACGGTCGGTGACGCGTTCGAGCTGCTCCACCGAGCCCGACAGCATCGGATCATTCGAGGCGCGCGTCGTCAGCGTGCCGAGCACCGCTTCGCGCAACAGCAGGATTTCGGCGAACAGTTCCGGGCTCGGCTGGTTGATATAGCGATGGATCAGGTTCTGCAGACGACTGGTTTCGCTTTCCAGGCGCGCCAGGATCCTGTCGGATTCCCGCACCTGCCGGACATCTTCCCAGGCCGAACCAAGCACCTGGGCACCGTTCCAGATCAGCGCGGCGAGCACCACGACGACGGCGGAGTTCAATGCGGCAATCGACAGGATGCGCCAGCGGATCGGCACCGCGCGCAGCAGCTGGACGATACGGAAACGGCCGCGTGCGGCCAATCCCGCCGGCCGTTCCACCGATCCGTCCTGTTGCACGCGGCCTACCAACTCAACTCACTCCACCTTGCGAATTCGTTCGATCAGCTGCGCTATCGCAGGATCCTGCTGTGCCTTGGTGTAGATGCCGACCATCGCCGCCTCGAACGGCTTGCGGTCGATATCGGTAATAATCTTGACGCCGGCGGCTTCCGCCTGCTTGCGCGAGCGCTCTTCGAGATCGCGCCATTTTTCGCGCATGAAGCGGCTCGAGCGCTGGGCGGTTTCGCGGAAAATCTTCTGGTCTTCGGCCGAAAGATCGGACCATGCCTTTTTCGACATCACCAGCACTTCCGGGCTCATCGTGTGGTCGGTCAGCGTGTAGAAGCCGGCGTGCTTGTAATGATCTGTCGTGACGAACGACGGCCAGTTGTTCTCCGCGCCGTCGATCAGTTTGGTCGCAAGCCCGGTCAGCACCTGCCCGTAGGGCAGTTCGACCGGCTCGGCGCCGAGTGACCTGATCATCGCGGACATCTGCTCGGACTGCTGCACCCGGATCCGCAATCCCTTGAGGTCCGCCATCGAGGTGACCGGGCGCACGCTGTTGTAGATCGAGCGGGCGCCGGAATCGTAAAACGCCAGGCCGACGAATCCATACGGCTCGAAACTGCCCAGGATTTCGTTGCCGATCGGTCCATCCAGCACCTTCTGCATATGCTCGATCGAACGGAACAGAAACGGCATCGCCAGCACATTCATTGCCGGGACCGTGGTCCCGATCAATGCGACGTTGGTACGATTGAGGTCGATGGCGCCGACCCGGGTCTGCTCGAGGGTTTCCTTTTCCTCGCCGAGCTGGCGCGAGTGGAAAACCTTGATCTGGTGGCGGCCGCCGGTCCGCTCCGCAACCAGGCTGCCCATATAGAGCAGCGCCTGTACGGTCGGGTATTCCTCGTTCTGGGTATCGGCGGCCCGAAATTCCCGCGCGGAAATGCTCGTTGCGGCGGCCATGGAGACCAGCGCGACAACAAGCATTATGGTCCGCGAAAGGTCGGCGCGGCGGTACACGGGCAACAATCCCCTTTGGATAGGTCTGCGGCAGGAAGAAAAGGTTCAACGCTTTTTAGCAGAATGCAGGGGAGCTTGCTATCCGCAGCCGCTGCGATCGTTAATTGTGCGATGCGACGGCCGAAGGGATGGCACAGGGATGGCAAAGGGATGGATTGAATCCTTGGGCGTGCGCCTCTAAGAGGGCGCGGGCACGCGGATTTCATCGCGTCCTTATCGCGGTCTATGGTTGTTCTCCATAGGTTGTCCCGGCAACAGAGTGATTGAGCAGTGCAGATCGTTTCCAGACTTTTCCGGCTCGCCGCGCTTACGGTCGCCGTGCTGGCATCTCCGGCGCAGGCGGCCACCGATATCAATTGGTGGCATGCGATGTCGGGCGAACTCGGCAAGCAGCTGGAGAAGCTCGCGGCCGATTTCAACGCCTCGCAATCCGACTACCGGATCGTGCCGACCTACAAGGGCAATTACACCGAAACGGTCACCTCGGCGATCTTCGCGTTCCGCTCGCGCAGCCAGCCGGCCATCGTCCAGGTCAATGAAATCGCGACCGCCACCATGATGGCGGCGCGCGGCGCGATCTATCCGGTGTTCGAACTGATGCGCGATCAGTCGGAGCCGTTCTCGCCGGCCGCCTATCTGCCGGCCATCACCGGCTATTATTCCGATGTCGCCGGCAACATGCTGTCGTTCCCGTTCAATGCCTCGACGCCGATCCTCTACTACAACAAGGATCTGTTCCGCGGCGCCGGCCTCGATCCGGAAGTGGCGCCGAAAACCTGGGCCGAGGTCGGTGAAGCCGCCAAGAAGCTGCGTGCAGCGGGCTCGCCCTGCGGGCTCACCACGTCCTGGCCCTCCTGGATCAATGTCGAGAATTTCTCCGCCTTCCATAATCTGCCGCTCGCGACCCGGGGAAACGGTTTTGCCGGGCTCGACGCCGAATTGAGCTTCAACAATCCGATCGTGGTGCGCCACATTGCGCAACTGGCGGAATGGCAGAGCACCAAAATCTTCGACTATAGCGGCCGGGGCCAGTCGGCCGAGCCGCGCTTTCAAAAAGGCGAGTGCGGCATCTTCATCGGCTCCTCCGGAACGCGCGCCGACATCAAGGCCAATTCGAAATTCGAGGTCGGTTACGGCATGATGCCGTATTCGCCCGACGTCTTCGGTGCGCCGCAGAACAGCATTATCGGCGGCGCCACTTTGTGGGTGCTGCGCGACCGGACGCGCGCCGAATATCGCGGCGTCGCCAAATTCTTCGCCTTTTTGTCGAAGCCTGAAGTTCAGGCCGCCTGGCACCAGAACACCGGCTATCTGCCGATCACCCGCGCGGCGTTCGACCTCACCCGTGCGCAGGGTTTTTACGACCGCAATCCGGGGACGGCGATCTCGATCGAGCAGATCACGCTGAAGCCGCCGACCGAGCATTCCAAGGGAATCCGGCTCGGCTCCTTCGTCCTGATCCGCGACGTGATCGACGAGGAGCTGGAGCAGGTGTTCAGCGGCAAGCGCTCGGCGCAGTCCGCGCTCGACCTCGCCGCCGAACGCGGCAACCGCCTGCTGCGCCAGTTCGAGCGCGCCAATCCGGACAGGTGAGCCGTCATTCCGGGGCGCGAAGCGAACCCGGAATCTCGAGATTCCGGGTCTGGTCCTTCGGACCATCCCGGAATGACGATGCATGAGGTTGGCACTGCTAATGACGTCTTCACTGCCACATCTGTCCGAATACGATGCCTTCCATGCCTGGCGCGCCGACCCGTCGCAATGGTTGCCGGTCGCGCTGGACATCGCGCATGGCCATGGTTTGAAGCCGGGCACGCCGCATGTTTTCACGACCGGAACCAACCTCGTCATCGGTCTCGGCGATGAATTGATCCTGAAGATTTTTCCGCCGATGCTTCGCGGTCAATATGTTTCGGAGCGGTCCTCGCTGGCGCAGTTGCGCGGGCGGCTGAGTCTCCCGATCCCCGAAATCCTGTTCGACGGCGAGCGCTGTGGCTGGCCCTATCTCGTCATCACGCGTCTGCATGGCGTGCTCGGCTCTGAGGTCTGGCCTGTGCTGGCCGAAGATCAGAAGGAGCGGGTGCTGTTCCAGATCGGCGCGACCATTGCCGAAGTTCAGCGTGCGCCGCTCGGTGAACTCTCCCGCATCGAGCCGAGCTGGCGCGAGTTCATGACGAGGCAGATTGCGGGCTGCCGCGCGCGGCACACACGTCTTGGATTGCCGCAAAAATTCCTCGACGGGTTCGACGACATCTTGCGCGATGCGGAAAATTTGATCCCCTGGAGCGCAGCGCCCGTTATTCTGATCGGCGAGTACATTCCCGAAAACTTCCTGTTGAGCCGCGAAGGCGACAATTCGGACCTGTGCGGGCTGTTCGATTTCGGCGACGTGATGGCGGGTTTTGCGGAGTACGATCTGCTGGGCCCAAGCGCCTTCATGACCGCAGGCATGCCGCGGCGGGTGCGCAGCCTGTTCGAGGGGTTCGGATATTCGGCCGGCGATATCACGTCGGACGTGAAGCGGCGGCTGATGGCGCTGATGCTGCTGCATCGGGCGAGCGATCCGATCAGCCATTTCTGCATCGAGGATTGGCAGACGAAAGCAGCTGATCTGTTCGAATTGCAGGACCTGCTTTGGCCGGTCTGAGCGGGTGCGACGAAAGCGCACAGCAATGAGGCGTTTCAAATTCAGTGCAGCAAAAATGAGCAAATGAGCCTCTTTGTATGCAATCTCATTCCGCCTTTCGGCCGCTCTGATTTCAGATTTGAGACGAATTCTGTCGTTTTTTCAATGCCATAAGGAAATATTAGCCGCTCGTTAAGGTTTGGCACGAACCTTGCGATTCCAGCCTCCAAAGCCGTTTCCCTCTGGCGTTGGAGCCTCCCATGAAGCGTCGCGACTTCCTGAAATCCGTGTCCGGGTTGGCGGCCGGCGCGATGGTGCCGGCGCCGGCGATTTTCTCTCCCGCCAAGGCCGACGCGCGATCGGAGACGCTGCTGATCGTCTCCGAGGGCGGCCCCAACAATCTCGACATCCATGGCGTCGGCACCAACGTGCCCGGCTACGAAGTGTCGTGGAATTGCTACGACCGCCTGATCGGTCACGAGATGAAGAGCGGTCCCGGCGGCGTGCCGTATTACGACCGCGACAAGTTCAAGCCGGAACTCGCCGAAGACATGAAGGTCGACGACATGTCGGTGACCTTCAAATTGAAGAAGAACGCGAAATTCCACGACGGCACACCGGTGGCGGCGAAAGACGTCAAATGGTCGCTCGATCGCGCAGTCTCGGTCGGCGGTTTTCCGACTTTCCAGATGAGCGCGGGCTCGCTGACCAAGCCCGAGCAATTCGTTGTCGTCGATGACAACACCGTGCGCGTCGATTTTGCCAAGAAGGACCGCCTGACGATTCCTGACCTCGCGGTGATCGTGCCCTGCATCGTCAATTCGGAACTGGTGAAGAAGAATGCTTCCGAAAAAGATCCCTGGGGGCTCGAATACACCAAGCAGCAGACCGCCGGTTCCGGCGCCTACAAACTGACGAAATGGACCGCCGGCACCGAAGTGATCATGGAGCGCAACGACGAGTGGGTCGGCGGTCCGTTGCCGAAGATCAAGCGCGTGATCTGGCGCATGGTGCCGCAGGCCGGCAACCGCCGGGCATTGCTCGAGCGCGGCGATGCCGACATCTCCTATGAACTGCCGTTCAAGGATTTCCAGGAGATGAAGGCCAGCGGCAAGCTCAACGTGGTGTCGCTGCCGTTCAGTAACGGCATCCAGTATATCGGCATGAACGTTACCAAGCCGCCGTTCGACAATCCAAAAGTCCGGCAGGCGATGGCTTACGCCATTCCGTACCAGAAGATCATGGACGTGGTGCTGTTCGGGCTCGCCAATCCCATGTTTGGCGCCGCCGCCGACAAGGCGACCGAAGTGGCGTGGCCGCAGCCGACCAAATTCACGACCGACATGGCGAAGGCGAAGGCGCTGCTCACCGAGGCCGGCTACGCCGACGGTTTCGAAACCACGATCTCGTTCGACCTGAATTTTGCCGGCGTCAACGAACCGCTCTGTGTGCTGGTGCAGGAGAGCCTGGCCCAGCTCGGCATCAAGACCACGATCAACAAGATCCCCGGCGCCAACTGGCGCACCGAACTGAACAAGAAGGAGATGCCGCTCTACACCAACGTGTTCTCGGGCTGGCTCGATTACCCCGAATACTTCTTCTACTGGTGCTATCACGGCAATAATTCCGTCTTCAACACCATGAGCTACAAGTCGCCGGCGATGGACAAATTCATCGACGGCGCGCGCAACGCGGCGGCGACCGGCGACACCGCGGCCTACGACCGCGACGTCAAGGGCTTCGTCGATCTCGCCTACACCGACATCCCGCGCATTCCGCTGTACCAGCCCTTCGTCAACGTCGCGATGCAGAAGAACATCTCGGGCTATCAATACTGGTTCCACCGCCGCCTCGACTACCGCGCGCTGGGTGAAGGCGAGTGCGAATGGCGACGGGGGTAGCAAGTAGTGAAAGAGAGCGGTCACGACATCCATTCGCCATTCGCCATTCGCCGCGCGGAGCGAGCCATGCTGACCATGATCGGCAAGCGGCTGATGTTTGCGATCCCGTCGCTGATCGGGGTCGTGATCGTGACGTTCCTGTTGACGCGCGCGCTGCCCGGCGATCCCGCGGCGTATTTCGCCGGCCCCGCCGCGACCAAAGAGGCGGTCGAGCAGATCCGCAAGAAACTCGGCCTCGACAAGCCGCTGATCGAGCAGTTCTTCCGCTACACCAACGATCTCGCGCACGGCGATTTCGGCAATTCGCTGACGACAGGACAACCGGTCGCCGCCGAAATCCGCAATCGCCTGCCGGCCTCGGCCGAACTGACGCTGCTCGGCCTGATCGTGTCGATCGTGATCGCGATCCCGCTCGGCGTGCTCGCCGCCACCCGCCCGGGCTCGTGGATCGACCATGTCTGCCGCATCACGACCACCGCCGGCGTCTCGCTGCCGGTGTTCTTTACGGGCCTCGTGCTCGTCTATCTGTTCTATTTCAGGCTCGGCTGGTCGCCGGCGCCGCTCGGCCGGCTCGACGTGTTCTACAGCGCGCCGACCACGATCACCGGCTTCTATCTGATCGACACGTTGATTGCGCGCGATTTCGAGGCGTTCCGTTCCGCAGTTAGCCAATTGATCCTGCCGGCGCTGACGCTGGCGATCTTCTCGCTGGCGCCGATTGCGAGGATGACGCGGGCTTCGATGCTGGCGGTGCTGGCCTCGGATTTTGTCCGCACCGCGCGCGCCTCCGGCCTGTCACCGGGCACCGTGATCGTCACCTACGCCTTCCGCAACGCGATGCTTCCGGTGATTACGACGCTCAGCATGGTGTTCTCGTTCCTGCTCGGCGCCAACGTGCTGGTGGAAAAGGTGTTCGCCTGGCCCGGCATTGGCTCCTACGCGGTGGAGGCCCTGATCTCGTCGGACTTCGCGCCGGTGCAAGGTTTTGTGCTGACCATGGCGGTGATGTACGTGCTGCTCAATCTGATCATCGATATTTTGTACGGCGTGATCGATCCGCGCGTGCGGCTGGAAGGGTAGAGCATGATCCGGAAAAGTGGAGACCGGTTTTCCGAAAAGATCATGCTCCAAACGAGAAGTCTAGAATGAGCACCGTTGCGCCTGCCGTTGAACCCGTCGCGCGAACCTCGGGATTGTCGGCGATCTTCGAACACACCCGCTATGTGCTCGGCGAGAACCGCGTCACCGCCTTTGCATTCGGGCTATTGGTCGTGATCCTGTTCGCAGCGATCTTCGGGCCCTATGTCGTGCCCTACGATCCGCTCGCGAGCGACACCGCAGCGGCCCTGAAGCCGCCGTCGGCGGCGCATTGGTTCGGCACCGACCAACTGGGCCGCGATATCTTCAGCCGCGTCATCGTCGCGACGAGGCTCGATACGTTCATCGCCGTTGCCTCAGTGGTGCTGGTGTTCCTGATGGGCGGTCTTGCCGGCATCGCTGCCGGCTATTTCGGCGGCTGGACCGACCGTATCGTCGGACGCATCGCCGACACCATCATGGCGTTTCCGCTGTTCGTGCTGGCGATGGGTATCGTCGCGGCCCTCGGCAATACCGTGCAGAACATCATCATCGCGACCGCGATCGTGAATTTTCCGCTCTATGCGCGCGTCGCTCGCGCCGAGGCCAACGTCCGCCGCAACGCCGGCTTCGTGCAGGCGGCGCGGCTGTCGGGCAATGGCGAGTTCCGGATTCTGCTGGTGCATATCCTGCCCAACATCATGCCGATCATGATCGTGCAGATGTCGCTGACCATGGGCTACGCCATCCTCAACGCCGCCGGCCTCTCGTTCATCGGCCTCGGCGTCCGGCCGCCGACGGCGGAATGGGGCATCATGGTCGCCGAAGGCGCCGGCTTCATGGTGTCGGGCGAATGGTGGATCGCGCTGTTCCCGGGTCTGGCGCTGATGATCGCGGTGTTCTGTTTCAACCTGCTCGGCGACGGCTTGCGCGACATCGTCGATCCGCAGCGGAGGACCTGAGATGACCGCGCAGCCATTGCTCGACGTTGCCGACCTCACGGTCGAATTCGCGACACGGCGCGGCATCGTCAAGGCCGTGCAGCACGTCAACATCTCCGTCGCCAAGGGCGAGACGCTCGGCATCGTCGGCGAGTCCGGTTCCGGCAAATCGGTGACGTCCTACGCCGTGATGCGGATTCTCGACCGTGCCGGCAAGATCGCCGAGGGCTCGGTGATGTTTTCCGGCATCGACGTCAAGGCCGCGACCGAGAACCAGATGCGCGATTTGCGCGGTCGCGAAATCTCGATGATCTTCCAGAACCCGCGTGCCGCGCTCAACCCGATCCGAAAAGTCGGCGATCAGATCGAGGACGTGTTGCGCCAGCATGTGCAGCAGGCCCAGATCGGCGACCGTGGCGAGAAGGCGATCGAGGCGCTGGAGCAGGTCAAGATCGCGCGCCCGCGCGAACGCTATCACGCCTATCCGTTCGAACTCTCCGGCGGCATGTGCCAGCGCGTCGTGATCGCACTCGCGCTCGCCTGCAATCCACAGCTTCTGATCGCGGACGAGCCGACCACCGGCCTCGACGTCACGACGCAGAAGGCGGTGATGGACCTGATCGTCGAACTGACCAAGCGGCGCGGGATGTCGACGATTCTGATCACGCATGATCTGGGGTTGGCCGCCGCCTATTGCGACCGCGTCGTCGTGATGGAAAAGGGCAAGGTGGTCGAGACCGCAAAATCCGCCGATATCTTCGCCAACCCCGAGCATGCCTATACCAAGAAGCTGATGCGCGCGACGCCGCGCGTCGGCGTCTCCTTGCGCGATCTGCTGCCGGAGGAAGATGCCGCCGCGCTGACGGCGCCTGCGGCGGCGGCACCCGTGGATGCCACTGCAAAGCCACTGCTGCTGGTCGAGAAACTGGTGAAGGAATATCCGCGCCAGGGCGCCACCGCCACGCTCAGCAAGTTGTTCTCGCGCAAGCCGCCGGTCGAGGCCGAAATCTTCCGCGCGGTCGACGGCATCAGTTTTTCGGTCGGCCATGGCGAGAGCGTCGGCCTGGTCGGCGAATCCGGCTGCGGCAAATCGACGACGTCGATGATGGTGATGCGGCTATTGGACCAGACTTCCGGGCGCATCTTGTTCGACGGCGACGAGATCGGAAATATTTTGCCCAACGCCTTCGCGCGGCTGCCGCTGCGCAAGAGCATTCAGATGGTGTTCCAGGATCCGACCGACAGCCTCAACCCGCGTTTTACCGCAGCCCGCGCCATCGTCGATCCGATCATGCAGCTCGGCGATATCAAGGGCCGCGACGCGCTGCGCGCCCGCTGCGAGGAACTTGCAGGGTTGGTCGGCCTGCCGATCAATCTGCTCGATCGGTTTCCGCATCAATTGTCCGGCGGCCAGAAGGCCCGCGTCGGCATCGCGCGCGCGATTGCGCTGCACCCAAAGCTCGTGATCCTCGACGAGCCGACCGCGGCGCTGGATGTTTCCGTGCAGGCGGTGGTGCTCAATCTGTTGCAGGATCTCAAGGCGTCGATGGGTATGAGTTATTTGTTCGTCTCCCATGATCTGAATGTGGTGCGCCTGCTCTGTGATCGCGTCATCGTGATGCGGACGGGACGCATCGTCGAGCAGGGGCCGTCCGAACAGGTCTTGGGTAATCCGCAGGACGCCTATACAAAGGAACTGTTGACGGCGATTCCGCATCCGCCGTTGCCGGTTCACTAGAAGAATCCGGTTCACCGGAACTGATGATTGGGAGCGAAATGGCTGATCCGCTGGACGACTATATCGACGCCGTCGCCAAGGCGCTGGCGCTGCCGGTCGAGGATGCGTGGCGTCCCGCGGTGCGCGCCAATCTCGACGTGTCGCTGAGACTGGCGCGGCTGGTCGATGAATTCCCGTTGCCCGACGAAACCGAGCCGGCCAGTGTCTACTCAGCCTGACAGCGTCATGACCGCTCAAGAAATCGCGCAGGCCGTAGCAAGCCGCAAAATAACCGCGCTCACGGCTGTCGAAGCCGCGCTGGCGCGGATCGCCAAGCATGATCCCGTTCTCAATTCATTCACCGACGTTGTCGCCGATCGCGCACGCACGACAGCGCGTGCCGTCGATGCGGCGATCGCGTCGGGGCAAAAAGTTGGCCCGCTCGCCGGCGTGCCGTTCGCGGTCAAGAACCTGTTCGACGTGAAGGGGCTGGCCACGCGTGCCGGATCGAAGATCAACCGTGACCTCGCGCCCTCAGCGCGCGACGCGACCTTGGTCGAGCGGATGGAAGCCGCCGGCGCGGTGCTGGTCGGCGCGCTCAACATGGGCGAATACGCCTATGATTTCACCGGCGAGAACGTGCATGACGGTCCGTCGCGCAATCCGCACGATCCGACGCGGATGAGCGGCGGTTCTTCCGGCGGTTCGGGTAGTTCGGTCGGCGGCGGCCTGGTGCCGATCGCGCTGGGGTCGGACACTAATGGTTCGATCCGGGTGCCGTCGTCGTTCTGCGGCATTTTTGGCCTGAAGCCGACCTATGGCCGGCTGTCGCGGGCGCGCTCGTTTCCGTTCGTGGCGAGTTTCGATCATCTCGGGCCTTTTGCGAAGAGCGTCGGCGATCTCGCGCTGGCTTATGACGCGATGCAGGGTCCTGACGCCGATGATGCGGCGTGCACGACGCGGCCGGTCGAGCCGGTGGCGTCGTTGCTGACGCAGGATATCGCGGGCCTGCGGGTCGCGATTGCCGGCGGCTATTTCCAGAAGAACGTCTTCCCGGAAGCGGTCGAGGCGGTCGCACGCGTCGCCAAGGCGCTCGGCGCGACAAGAACGATTGAAATCCCCGAGGCCGCGCGCGCCCGCGCTGCGGCCTACGTCATCTCCACCACCGAAGGCGCCTCGCTGCATCTCGACCGCCTGCGCAAGCGGCCGAATGATTTCGATCCCGCGGTGCGCGACCGGCTGATTGCGGGTGCGATGGTGCCGGCGCCCTTCGTCGACCGTGCGCAGAAATTCCGCCGCTGGTATCGCGCACAGGTGCTGGAGCTGTTCAAGACCGTGGACGTCATCATCGCGCCCGCCACGCCCTGCGTCGCGCCGAAGCTCGGGCAGGTCACGTTCAATCTTGACGGCGTCGAACTGCCGGTGCGTGCCAATATCGGCATTCACACCCAGCCGATCTCGTTCATCGGCCTGCCCGTCGTCGCTGTGCCGATTCCGCTGGAGCCGATGCCGATCGGTGTCCAGATCATCGCAGCACCCTGGCGCGAGGACATTGCGCTACGGGTTGCGCATGCGCTGGAGCGCGCGGGTGTCGCCGCTGCACCTGCGCCGAGAGGATTATAGAGATGGATATCGATCTTCCCGACGTGCTCGCCGAGGTCACAGCGCAGTTCGCGCGCTATGAGGCGGCGCTGGTGGCGAACGATGTCGCGGTGCTGGATGAATTGTTCCGCAACGATTCCCGCACGCTGCGCTACGGCATCAACGAGAATCTTTACGGTTACGAAGAAATCATGGCGTTTCGCGCCGGGCGCTCGCCGGTCGGCCTGATGCGCAAGACCGCCAGGACGGTCATCACCACCTATGGCAGGGATACCGCGGTTGCCTCGACCTTGTTCTATCGCGATGTATGGGCCGGCAGCAAAGTCGGCCGGCAGATGCAGACCTGGGTGCGCTTTCCCGAAGGCTGGAGGATCGTGGCCGCCCATGTCAGCATCATCGATGAACCCAAATCTTGAAGGGGCTTGGACCCAAAACGATGAGCCTTGACGATCTTCCCACCCGCGCTCCGCAACCCGGCGCCGAGCCCGAGCCGGTGCGGCGCGTCGACCGCGCCTCGCCGCAAGCGGACAAGGTGACGCGCGCGGAGGAACTGCGGTTGCAGCTCGCCGACGAAATCGTGCGCGGCGTGCTGGCGCCGGGATCGGGGCTGGACGAGACCGACATCGCGCGGCGTTTTAGCGTGTCGCGGACGCCGGTGCGCGAGGCATTACGGCAACTCGTCGCCAGCGGCCTGGTCGAAGCCCGTGCCCATCGCGGTGCGGTGGTGGCGCAGCCGTCGATCGAGCGTCTCACCGAAATGTTCGAGGCGATGGCGGAACTGGAAGCGCTGTGTGCGGGGCTGGCCGCCGAGCGGATGCCGGCGGCGGATCGCCAGAAGCTGGAAGCGATCCACGAGGAGTTGCGGGTCTTAAGCCATGCCGGCAATCCCGAACGCTTTCACGAAGTCAACGAGCGCTTTCACAACGCGATCTATGCCGGCTCGCAGAACGGCTACATCGCCGAGATGACGCTGGCGACCCGGGTGCGGGTGCAGCCGTTCCGCCGCGCCCAGTTCCGCAATCTCGGGCGGCTGGCAAAGTCGCACGCCGAACACGATCGCGTCGTGGTCGCTATCATGCGCGGCGACAGGACCGGCGCGGCCGCCGCGATGCGCGCGCACATCGAACTGGTGCGCGGCGAGTATGAGCTTTACGCGGTGACGCATCCGTAATTCGTCATTCGGGGCGAATGAAGCGAGATGGCGGAATAGCGAATGTAGAGCGCGGTTATCGATTCCCAGGCTCGCGACTTCGCGCGCCTCGGAATGACGACCGCGCTTCTTCTGCGCCACGAACGCCCGCCAGCCGCCGAACGACGAAATATCCCGTGCGCCGTCGATCGCTGCCGGCTCGACAATAAAACCCTTGACCCCGCGCCCGTCGGCCAAGCGTACAGTGCCGATCGACAGCGGCGGCGGGATCGCGGCGACGAATTTTCCGAATGAAGCCGCCGACAGCGCCCATAGTTCCAGTTTGATTGCCGATCCCGCGCCAGCCTCGACGCGCAACATGCCTGGTTTCGGCGGCGTGGTGTCGAGCGCATAGAGCTTGTAATCCGGCGCGGTGGTGGCTTCCTCGAGCAGCCGTCCGCCGAGCGCCAAAAGTTCGCCGTTCAGCGCCATGCCGGAGAGATGCGCGCCGACCGCCGCGATCGCGATCTCGTCGCCGCTCACTTCTGACGACGGCGCCGCGAGCGGCGGCTGCGTCAGACCCTTGCTGCCCATCTTCAACCCGGTATCGGCGTGGAAGACGCGGCCGATGCTGGCGAGCTGCGCGTCGTGGCCGGCGGGCGCCAACAGCGTAATGCCGAACGGAATGCCGTCGGGCCGCATCGCCGCCGGCAATGCCAGTCCGCAGAGATCGAGCAGATTGACGAAATTGGTGTAGGTGCCGAGCCTGGAGTTGAGCTCGATCGGGTTGGCCAGCACCTGCGCGGTCGAATAGGCGGTCGGCGCGGTCGGCAGCACCAGCGCGTCGATATTTGTGAACGTGCGCTCGGCGACGCGCCGGAGCGCCTGCAATCGATAGAGTGCGGCAAAGGTGTCGGCCGCGGTCAGCCGCGCGCCGGCAGCGGTGATCTCGCGCGTCACCGGATGGATCGAATCCGGCGAGGACGCCAGCAGATCGCGGATCACCAGATAACGCTCGGCGACCCACGGTCCCTCATAGAGCAGCCGCGCGGTTTCATAAAACGGTTCGAGATCGAATTCGACCAGCGTTGCGCCGAGCGAGGTCCAGCGCGTCGAGCGCCTCGCCATAGGCTTTCTCCGACGCCTTGTCGCCGAAGAAGATCAGTTGGCCGTTGCGGGGAACGCCGAGCCGGAGCTTTTCGGGAAATGGCGTGACGGCGGCGAGCGGCCGGTTGCGCGAAAACGGATCGGCGCCGTCGGGGCCGGCCATGACCGACAGCGCCGCCATGGCGTCGTCCACGGTGAGCGAGAATACCGAAATGCAATCCAGCGTCCGGCAGGCCGGCACCAGTCCGGCATTGGAGATCAGCCCAAGACTTGGCTTCAAGCCCACGATGTTGTTGAGCATCGCCGGCACCCGGCCACTTCCTGCGGTGTCGGTGCCGAGCGCCAGCGGCACGAGGCCAGCGGACACCGCGACCGCCGATCCCGAACTCGATCCGCCCGGAATGAGATCGCTGCGGATCGGGTTGACGGGAATGCCATAGGGCGAACGGACGCCGACGAGGCCGGTCGCGAACTGGTCGAGATTGGTCTTGCCGATGATGATGGCGCCGGCGGCGCGCAGTTTTGCAACGGCCGTCGAATCATGCGCGGGCGCATAGGAGAAGGCCGGGCAGGCGGCCGTCGTTGCCAAGCCCAGCGCGTCGATATTGTCCTTCACGGCGACGGGCACGCCGAGAAGCGGCAGCGTGCTTGGGTCCTTCGCGGCCAAGGCCTCGGCTTCCGCCAGCGCATCCTTCTCGTCACGCAGGCTGATGAACACGGCGGGATCGTTGTAATCGCGGATGCGCTGATAGGTGCGCGCGATGGTCTGCGCCGGCGTCACGGTTCCGGCGCGGTGCGCGGCGACGATCGCAGCAACGGTCTCGGTCAATTGAGCCTCGTCCTGGGTTGGCTGAGGTTGGTCACGGGCGACGTCGCTCAGCTCATGTAAATCCACCTGATTGAAGCAAGCGATGTGCCATTGTGTACATTATCGATGCAGCTGACGACACAAGGAATAGCGACGTAAATTCATATGTTTGAGGGGCATATTACGAAATGCCGCAGGCCGCTTGTTCGGGCATCGGGCAGTGCATCTGATTAATTATTAGGCAGTGCAGAGTAGCGCCTTGCGGCGCGCGATGACACATTGCCGGGCTGCGCGGTTCTCGCGTAGAGCAGGCCGCCTGCCCCCAAGAGGGTAGCGGAGGAAACGATGCCACCTGCGTCCGCCACAAGCCGCGACCATTCCGAAACGCTGTTCGCAAAACCCGCGATCTCGGCCGACCGCCGCGCCGACGGCAGCATCATCCTGAAATCGACGACGCCGCTTGGCGAAAGCGCGCGCTGTGTCGGCGACTGGCTGGAGCATTGGGCGCGGCAGAGGCCGCAGCGGATTTTCCTCGCCGACCGCGCCGGCACTGAGGCGCCATGGCGGACGGTCACTTACGCCGATGCACTGAAACAGGTGCGCAGCGCCGCCGCCTGGATTCTCGCGCAGGGCTTGCGCGTAGAACGGCCGCTGGTGATCCTGGCCGACAACAGCGTCGATCACGCGCTGTTCGCACTCGCGGCCCAGCATGTCGGCGTGCCCTCGGCGGCGATCTCGCCGGCCTATTCGCTGATGTCCAAAGATTTCGACAAGCTGAAGGGCATGATCCAATTGCTCGGCCCCGGCGCGATCTTCGTTTCCGGCACAAAACCGTTCGCGGCTGCTCTTGCAGCGATCGCGCCGCTGCATTCGGCCAGGATCGTCAGCAGCGCTGCCGGCGATGCCGGTGCGATTCCGTTCCGCGAGATCGCGGCGACGCCGGAAACGCCTGATGTCGCAAAAGCCTTTGCGGCGATCACGCCGGACACGATCGCGAAATTCCTGTTCACCTCGGGTTCGACCGGTACGCCGAAGGCCGTCATCAACACCCAGCGCATGCTGACCTCGAGCCAGCAGGCCAAGGCGCAGACCTGGGCGTTCCTCGAAGGGATCGACGATCTCGTCATCCTCGACTGGCTGCCCTGGAGCCACACCTTTGGCGCTAATCACAATTTCAACCTGGTGCTGCGTAATGGCGGCACGCTCTATGTCGATGGCGGCAAACCGGCGCCGGGGCTGTTTGCGACATCGCTCGCCAATTTGCGCAGCGTGATGCCGACCGTCTATTTCAACGTGCCGCGCGGTTTTGACATGCTGATCGCAGCACTCCGTAGCGACGATGAACTGTGCCGAAAATTCTTCGGCGAAGTAAAATTCGCGTTCTATGCGGGTGCGGCGCTGCCGCAGAATCTCTGGGATGCGCTGGAGCAACTCTCGCTCAGGACGGTCGGCCGCGCGCTGCCGATGGTGTCGGCCTGGGGCTCGACCGAAACCTCGCCGCTGGCGACCGATTGTCATTTCCAGGCCAAACGTTCCGGCAATATCGGTGTGCCGATCCCGGGCACCGAATTGAAGCTGGTTCCCTCAGGCGACAAACTCGAAGTGCGCGTGCGCGGCCCGAACGTCACGCCGGGCTACTGGAAGGCGCCGGACCTGACCGCGCAGGCATTCGACGCCGAAGGGTTTTATCTGATCGGCGATGCCGTGACCTTTGCCGATCCCGATCGGCCAGAACTCGGATTGTTCTTCGACGGCCGCGTCGCCGAGGATTTCAAGCTCAATTCCGGCACCTGGGTCAATGTCGGCACCCTGCGCGTCGCCGGCATCGCGGCATTGGCGCCATTGGTGCAGGACATCGTCGTGACCGGCCATGGCGGCGACGAGGTTCGCTTCCTGGTATTTCCCAACATCGCCGCCTGCCGGGCCCATGCCGGCCTCGCCGACAGCGCCGAGGCGAAGGATGTCATCGCCGCACGACAAGGTCCGCGCGGCGATCGGGCAGGGGCTCGCAAAGCTGAAGGCGCAGAGCGGCAACTCGTCCGGCCACGCCACGCGCGCGCTGCTGTTGGCCGAACCCGCCTCCGTCGATGGCGGCGAGATCACCGACAAGGGCTACATCAACCAGCGCGCGGTGCTGACCCGGCGTGCGGGTGCGGTGGCGACGCTGGACGACGATACTTCCGGCGCATGGATCGGCTGCGGAAAGTAAGCCTCAGGAGGCTTCGCCCCGCAATTCGCGCCGGTAGGCGTCGGCCAGCCGCGCCAGCATTTGAACGAACGCCGTCTGCTCGGGCTTGCTGAGCGGCGCCAGCGTCTTGGCATTGAAGATCTCGCCAAGCCGGCTCGCTTCATCGGCCCGCCGCTGTCCGGCCGCGCTGAGCGAGAGTTCGACCGCGCGTTTGTCCCGGGCCGATCGCTTGCGCTTCATGATGCCGGCCTCCTCCATCACGAACAGTATCTTCACGAGGTTGGGCAGATGCATCTTGAGCACGGCGGCGAGTTCGCTCTGCGTCACCGTCTTGTTGTCGCGCACGATGATCAGAATGGCGTATTCGACCGGCGACAATTTTAGCGATTCGAAATGCCGGTAGAACGCCTCGAAATTCAGAAGTTGAAGTATCCGGATCATGAATCCCGGGGTTTGCCGTAACGCATCCAGGTTCAGCTCCCAGTCCTGCTCTCGTGACGAACCTTGCGCGGCGGGCTTCTCGGCCCCGGGGGTCTTGCGCGTCAACCCATTGGCGGATCGTCCCATTTGCAGTTGCTCGCTTCCCAAATTCCGTGAAATTGACAATCCCCGAAAATGCTTATAAATTATAAGTAATTTCGAGCAGCCGCAGCGGCCGCCGTTTTATGCCACAGGAGGGGAAGCGTGCGACAGATGTTTCGCAAGGGGTTGTTCGTTGCCGCGCTCAGTGGCGTGCTCGTCACCGCGGCATACGGACAGGAAAAAGTCCGGATCGGCGTGCTCAACGACCAGACCGGCGTGTTCGCGACCTATCAGGGCCTCGGCTCGGTGGTTGCCGCCCAGATGGCGGTCGAGGATTACGGCGGCAAGGCCGCCGGCAAGGTCGTGGAGGTTGTCGCCGCCGATCACCAGAACAAGCCTGACATCGGCGTCGGCATCGCGCGGCGCTGGTATGAAAACGAAAGCGTCGATGCGATCTTCGACCTGCCGAACTCGGCGATCGCGCTCGCGGTTGCCGCCATGATCGGAACAGAAGAACAAGGTGTTCATCGGTTCCGGCGCCGGCACGGTGCTGCTGACCGGCGAGAAATGCACGCCCAACACCGTGCACTGGACCTACGACACCTACGCCTACGGGCGCGGCCTCGGCAAAGCCGTGGTGGCGCAGGGCGGCAAGAAATGGTTCTTCCTGACCGCCGACTATGCGTTCGGTCACGACCTCGAAAAGCAGGCGATGGAAGCCGTCAAGGCGGCCGGCGGCGAAGTGGTCGGCGCCGTCCGTCATCCCCTGGGAACGGCGGACTACGCTTCCTTCCTGCTGCAAGCCCAGGCTTCCGGCGCCGATATCATCGGCATCGCCAATGCCGGTGACGATACCATCACCTCCATGAAACAGGCGGCCGAGTTCGGCCTGACCCCGAAACAGAAACTGGTCGGGTTGATCCTCGGCATGAACGGCCTGCCGGCGCTGACGCTGAAGGCGGCGCAGGGCGCGCAGATCATGAATCCGTTCTACTGGGATTTGAACGACGGCACCCGCAGCTTCGCCAAACGCTTCGCCGAACGCCATCCGCAGAAGAATTATCCGAACGACATGCAGGCCGGCGTCTATGCGTCGGTGATTCATTATCTCAAGGCCGTCGACAAGGTCGGCGGCGCCGCCGACGGCAAGGCCGTGGTGGCTGCAATGAAGGCGCTGCCGACCGACGATCCGCTGTTCGGCAAGGGCTTTATTCGCGCCGATGGCCGCAAGATCCATCCGCTCTATCTGCTTCAGGTCAAGAAGCCGGAAGAGTCGCAGTCGAAATGGGATCTGTTGAAAGTCGTCGGCACTGTTGCCGGTGAGGATGCGTTCCGGCCCGAGAAGGACGGCGGCTGCCCGCTGGTGAAGTAGGTGGCGTTCGCCACCCCAGGGCGCGCTGTTCAGTCCATAAGAGCGTGGTGAGGTTACGTCGAATAGCAACCGCGAAGGAAGTGCGCTCCTTCTCCCGCTTCAGCGGTGGGCTCATCCCAGCCGTGCATGGCACCTCGCAGCAGTCCGTCGCCGGACCGATCCAACTTAATTTCGTCTGCGGTCGGCAGATGGAACCGCAATGAGCCGAACGTCGTCGCCGACTTAATTGTTGCCGAGGCAACTAATTCGTGCCAGTCTTATCGTAGGGGAGGAGAATTCAATGCCCGAGCGCAAGCGAGGCTCTGTCCTGTCGATGCCGGGTCCCTTACGGGCCGCCGACGCCTTTGACCGCATCGAGATTGCCGTGGACGCGGCGCAGCAGGTCGATCAGCACTTCCCGTTCGTCTTTCTTGAGGACGGACAGCAGCCGCCGCTCGCGTTCCAGCGCCGCGACGATGACCCTGTCGTGGGTCGCGCGTCCCTTCGCGGTCAGCGAAATCGAATGGGTGCGGCCGTCGTCCGGCGAGGTCCGGATCGCGACCAGGCCGCGCTTCTGCAGCAGCGACAGCGTGCGGCTCACCGGCCCCTTGTCGAATCCGATCACGTGGCAGATCCGCGAGGCCGGAATCCCGGGCTCGATCGCCAGCAGCGACATGATCCGCCATTCGGTGACGTTGACGCCGAAATTCTTCTGATAGAACACGGTCGCGCTGTTCGACAGCTTGTTGGCGATGAAGGTGATGAACGCCGGGACATAGCGCTCGAGGTCGAGCAGCAGCCCGTTATCACCAGTTGCCGGCGGTCGGGCCGCAGGGGTCGCTCTGTTCTTGCGCATGATATTCCGAACCTGACCCTGTCCCCGGTGGATTCGCCGACGAAATCCAGAAATAGAGACACAAGGCACCGCTCCGCAACAACATTGTATCGGAGGTCCGCACCATGACCGAGATCCCCAGCCTCGACCTTGATCCGTTCTCGATCGAATTCTTCGAAAATCCGCATCCGGTCCACGAAGTGCTCCGGGAAGCCGGACCGGTGGTCTTCCTCGACAAATGGAACATCTATGGCGTGGCCCGCTATGCGGAAGTCCATGCCGTACTCAACGATCCCCTGACTTTCTGTTCGAGCCGCGGCGTGGGCTTGAGCGATTTCGCCAAGGAGAAGGCGTGGCGACCGCAAAGCATCATTCTGGAGGCCGATCCGCCGGAACACACCAGGACGCGGGCGGTGCTGAACCGGGTGCTGTCACCGACGGTCATGAAGCAGCTCCGCGGCAGTTTTGTTGCCGCCGCCGAAGCCCGGGTCGACGAACTCCTCGCCAAGGGAAGTTTTGACGCGATTGCGGATCTCGCCGAGGCCTATCCATTGTCGGTGTTTCCCGATGCGCTCGGGCTGAAGCCGGAAGGGCGCGAGAATTTGCTGCCTTATGCCGGCCTCGTGTTCAATTCATTCGGTCCGCCGAACCAGTTGCGCCAGGATGCGATTGCCCGCTCGGCGCCGCACCAGGCCTATGTCGCCGAGCAGTGCCAGCGCGAAAACCTGGCGCCCGGCGGATTCGGCGCCTGCATCCATGCCCAGGCCGATGCCGGCGACATCACGCCTGCGGAAGCGCCGCTGCTGGTGCGTTCGTTGCTCAGCGCGGGCCTCGACACGACCGTCAACGGCATCGGCGCCGCGGTCTATTGCCTGGCGCGTTTTCCCGAGCAATGGCAAAGGCTGCGCAACGATCCGACCCTGGCGCGCAGCGCCTTCGAGGAAGCCGTGCGGTTCGAAAGCCCGGTGCAGACCTTCTTCCGGACCACCACGCGGGAGGTCGAGATATCAGGCGCAAAAATCGGCGAAGGCGAAAAGATCCTGATGTTCCTCGCCGCCGCCAACCGCGATCCGCGGCGCTGGGAAAATCCGGACCAATACGACGTGACGCGCAAGACCAGCGGCCATGTCGGCTACGGTTCCGGCGTGCACATGTGCGTCGGCCAACTCGTTGCGCGGCTTGAAGGCGAGTCGATCCTGGCGGCTCTGGCGAAAAGAGTTGGCTCGATCGAGATCACGGGCCCGGCGACGCGCCGCTTCAACAACACGCTTCGCGGTCTCGAAAGCCTTCCCGTCACGATCAAAGCTGCCTGAGGTGATCGTCATGCCGAGCATCCATTTTGTTCATCCCGACAAGCGTTCCGAAGCCGTCGCGGCAGCCATCGGCGACAGCGTCATGCAGGTCGCGTCCGGGCATGGTGTCGACGGGATTGTCGCCGAGTGCGGCGGCAACGCCATGTGCGCGACCTGCCACGTCTATGTCGACGAGGGCTGGCTGCCGCGCCTCGCGGCCATGAGCACGGAAGAAAACGAACTGCTCGACGGCGTCGCCGCCGAGCGTCAGCCGAACAGCCGGCTGTCGTGCCAGATCAAGGTCACGCCTGAGCTTGACGGTCTGGTCGTGCGGCTGCCCGACCGGCAGATCTGAATTTCAACCCGGCAAAGTCCGGGAACGGAAACGAACACAAAGGGAGAGAGAGATGAGGGATTTCAGGTTCTGTCTGGCGCTTGCCATGTGCTGCGCCGCGCTCGGGCCGGTGCGCGCGGAGATTTCCGACAATGTCGTCCGCGTCGGCGTGCTCAACGACATTTCCGGCATCTTCCAGGACACCAACGGCATGGGCTCGGTGGAAGCCGCGCGGATGGCGGCGGAGGATTTCAACGGCGGGGCTAAGAACATCAAGGTCGAGATCGTCTATGCCGACCACCAGAACAAGGCCGATGTCGGCTCTGCGATCGCGCGCAAATGGCTCGACGTCGACGGCGTCGATGCCATCGTCGACGTGCCGAATTCGGCCGTCGGCCTCACCATCAATTCACTGCTGCGCGATTCGCGCATGACCTTCCTGGCGTCGTCGACCGCAAGCTCCGACCTCACCGGCAAGGCCTGCTCGCCCAACACCATTCAATGGGTCAACGACGTCTGGGCGACCGGCAACGCGACCGCGGCGGCGATGATGGGGCGCGGCGGCAAGGAATGGTATTTCGTCACGGTGAATTTCGCGCTCGGGCAGGGCATCGAGGCCGAGGCCACCAATTACATCGAAAAGCATGGCGGCAAGGTGCTGGGCTCCGCCAAACATCCGCTCGGCACTTCCGATTTCGCCTCGCTGCTGCTGCAAGCGCAGAATTCCAAGGCCAAGGTGATTGGGCTGGCCAATGCCGGTGGCGACACCATCAACGCGGTGAAGCAGGCGGCCGAGTTCGGCATCCAGCAGAGCGGCCAGACCATGGTGGCGTTCCTGCTGTTCGTCAACGACGTGCACGGCATGGGCTTGAAGGTCGCGCAGGGCCTGCAACTGCTCGAAGCGTTCTACTGGGACATGGATGACGACACCCGCGCCTTCGCAAAACGTTTTGCGGCGCGGCCCGGCATGAACGGCAAGATGCCGAGCGGCAACCAGGCCGGCGTCTATGCCTCCACGCTGGCCTATCTCAACGCGGTGGCGGCAACCGGCAGCGATCATGCCAAGGACGCCGTGCCGGAAATGAAGAAGTTCAAGGGCAAGGACAAATTGTTCGGCGACGTCACCATCCGCCAGGACGGCCGCGTCATCCACCCGATGTATCTGTTCGAGGTGAAGAAGCCGGACGAGTCGAAATATCCGTATGATTATTACAGGCTGGTTTCGACCATCCCGGCCGATCAGGCGTTCCGGCCGATTGCGGATGGTGGGTGTTCGCTGGTGAAGTGAGGTGCGGCCACACCGTCATTGCGAGCGAAGCGAAGCAATCCATGGGGCAACAAAGGAAGTGTGGATTGCTTCGTCGCTTCGCTCCTCGCAATGACGGTTCCTAGACCGAGCTCACCTTACCACCTTGCTGCTCCCCTGCGTGATCAGCCGCGCGGCGCGCTGGTTGCGGGCGTGGACCCACAGCCAGCTCAGCGCGACGCTGAGCCGGTTGCGCAGGCCGATCAGGAAATAGATGTGGGCGATGCCCCAGATCCACCAGGCGATGGTGCCGTGCAGCTTGAACTTGCCGAAATCGATCACCGCCTTGCGCTTGCCGATCTGCGCCAGGCTGCCGGAGTGCTTGTAGACGTAAGGCGCCGACGCCTTGCCGCTCAGGCGCGCCTTGATCGCGGCGGCGACGTAGCGCCCCTGTTGTTTGGCCGCCGGCGCGATGCCGGGCACGGGATTGCCGCCTGTGTCCTTGATGGCAACGGTATCGCCGACCGCGAAAATATCGGGATGGCCGGGGACGGTCAGATCGGGTTCGACTTGCAGGCGTCCGGCGCGATCGGCCGGCGCGTTCAGCCATTCGGCGGCGGGTGAGGCGCGCACGCCGGCCGCCCAGATGATGGTGCGGGCATCGAGCCTGTTGCCGCCATAGATCACGCCGTCGGCGGAGCATTCGGTGACCGGTTGTCCCAGCATCACCTCGACGCCGATTTCCTGCAGCGATTTCTGCGCATAGGCCGAGAGGTCGTCGGCGAACCCTGCGAGGACGCGCGGTCCTGCCTCGATCAGCACGACGCGGGCCTTGTGGGTGTCGATGTTGCGGAAGTCCGACGGCAGCGTGTGCTGCGCCAGTTCGGCGATGGTGCCGGCGAGTTCGACGCCGGTCGGCCCGGCGCCGATGATGACAAACGTCAGCAGCGCCGCGCGCCGCGCCGGATCGGTCTCGCGCTCGGCACGCTCGAATGCGACCAGGATGCGCCGCCGCAGCGTGGTGGCGTCCTCCAGCGTCTTCAGCCCCGGCGCGAACGGCTCCCATTCGTCATGGCCGAAATAGGCGTGCCGCGCGCCGGTGGCGAGCACCAGCGTGTCGTAGGACAGCGTATCGCCGTCATCGAGCAGCACGCGCTTGTTCGCGGCATCGATGCCGCCGACGGTCGCAAACAGCGTCGTCACCTCCTTGCGGTCGCGCAGGAGATGGCGGACCGGCCAGGCGATTTCGGAGGTGGCAAGCGAGGCGGTCGCGACCTGATAGAGCAGCGGCTGGAACAGATGATGGTTGCGGCGGTCGATCAGCGTGATTTTTACCGGCGCGCCGGCGAGCCCGAACGCGGCTTCCAGCCCGCCGAACCCGGCGCCGACGATGACGACGTGATGCGGATTTTTCGGCGCGCTCGTCATGGGATGCGGCTCCGGTTTTGGCTGTCCTTGTGCCTCTGATTATGTAGTTATTTGTGCG
Source organism: uncultured Alphaproteobacteria bacterium (assembly GCA_963802535.1). Taxonomy (GTDB): domain Bacteria; phylum Pseudomonadota; class Alphaproteobacteria; order Rhizobiales; family Xanthobacteraceae; genus Bradyrhizobium. Next base: position 145,597 of record CAWDJI010000017.1, read on the forward strand.
CTGCTTCCAAGGCGCGTTTGCTAATCGATCGATAGCGAAAGCACATCGTGGCGGAGCCGGGATGGACATAAAGATAATTTTTGGGGGACCGCATCCTTTCGCCCCGGCCAAACGTCCTTGGGGTCGAGACGTGAAGCAAAGCAGGGAGAAGGAAGATGAAGCGGACCTTGATCAGATATAAGACAAAGCCGGAAATGGCCGACAAAAATGCCGAGCTGATTGCCGGGGTGTTTGCGGAACTGAAGGCCACAAAGCCGGACGGCGTCCGTTATCTGTCGCTGCGGTTGGAAGACAATACGTTCATCCATTTTGTCGAGAGCGAATCCGATTCCGGCAGCGCGCTGCCGAGTATGACCGCGTTCAAGGCATTCCAGAGCGGCATCCGCGACCGTTGCATCGAGCCGCCGCAGCCCAACAATGCTACGATCGTCGGCAATTATCGGATGCTGGACGAAGGTTGAGGTTTTCCGGAGGGAGCATGAACTCGTCCCCCAAGGTTTCGGGAGTAGCGGCGGCGACGGATATCGATGCGCTGCTCGCCGCGCTGCGGCCAAAGCTGCACCGCTATTGCGCGCGCATGACCGGCTCGGTGATCGACGGCGAGGATGTGCTCCAGGATGCGCTGATCAAGGCCGTGGAAGCGTTCACGGCCGCAAGCCCGATCAGCAATCCCGAGGGCTGGCTGTTCAAAATCGCACACAATACCGCGCTTGATTTCCTGCGCCGGCGCAACCGGCAGGCTTCGTTGCAATCGGCGGAGGAGGTGGAGATGATGGCCGACCAGCTCGACGACGTGACGCGCCGCCAGATCGCCGCCACCTCCTTGCGCACTTTTATGCGCTTGCCGATAGGGCGGCGCTCCAGCGTCATCCTCGCGGACGTGCTCGGCTGCTCCTTGCAGGAGGTTTGCGAGATCATGGATCTGAGCCTGCCCGCGGCCAAGGCGGCGTTGCACCGCGGACGCGCGCAGTTGCGGGAGATTGCCGAGGAGCCGGAAGATGCGCCGCTGCCAAAACTATCCGACGCCGATCGTGACAGACTCGGTGCCTACATCGTCCATTTCAACGCGCGTGATTTCGACGCCATCCGCGCCATGATTGCTGACGACGTCAAGCTCGAACTCGTCAACAAGAGCCGGATGAACGGCAAGACCGAAGTGTCGCGCTACTTCGGCAATTATTCGAGCGCCGGCGACTGGCATCTGGTGCCGGGGCTGGTGGAGGGGCATCCGGCCATCCTGGTGTTTGATCCGAACGAAGCCATAGCGTTTTCAAGCGAAGTGGATACCGGTTCGCGTCAAGAAAACGCGTCAAAACAAAAAAGTAACCCGAAGCCGAAATACTTCATGCTGCTGGGCTGGTCGGCCGACAAGGTCGCGACCATCCGCGACTTCCGCTATGCGCCTTACATCATCGAGGGGGCCGACTATCGCTTCGCCCCGGCAGAGGCCATTCGATCGACGCCTCGATGATTGCGGCCGTGCGCCGGTAATGCTCGGCAAGGATAACGCGCGGCATCTTCGCTACGGCGCAGCGTTGCGTCCATGATTTGCTGATGCTCGGCAGCCACGTCGCGCGGTGGCGTGCCCGCGACCCCGCCGACCAGGCTCGGCAGCCGGTAGCGCTGGGTCTCGACGTAAAGCTGGTCGGCCATTTCAAGCAGCCGCGGCGATTCGCAATGGGCGATCAGCGCACGGTGGAATTGATAATGCCGGTCCTCCATCGCGGTCAGGTCGGCCGCCTCTATCTTGCCCGCTGATCGCGCTTGCCGTTCGACTTGCAGGCTGAGCGAATGGAAGGCGGCGACGATGCCTGCTTCCCAATCATCGTCGCCGTTGCGCATCGATCGGCGCAGCGCCTCGCATTCGATCAGGATGCGGGTCTCGGTCGCATCCATCATTTCCTCGCGGGATAAGGGTGCTACGGAAAATCCGCGCAGCGCGGTCGAAAGCACCAGCCGCTCGGACTGCAGCCGCATCAAGGCTTCGCGCAGCGGCGAAAAGCTCAAGCCATAGCGTTGCCGGAGCGCTTCCAGCCGCAGCGGCTTGCCAGCCTCGAGCACGCCGGCGACGATGTCGGCGCGCAGCCGCTGATAGGCCGCTTCGCCCAGTGTCGCGGGCTCGTCGGCTCCTTCGCTACCGATTCGGCGATTCCCTGCCGCGCCTGCCATTTTTTCTCGCCTTTCGCGGTCTTTCGGCTTCAAATTCATCCCGATAGACCGATCTCTATTATTTTCGAAAATTTATCATTGCGTCGAAGATATAATCTATTTTATAGGAAAGGACAGCGCAGGAGAGACGAGATGGCCACAGGAAGCCGCGAAAACCACCGGGAAGACGTCGCCGGGCGCGCCAATGTCGAGGACACGCCGGAACTGCTCGCCTATTACGACGAGCTGGAAAATCTCGATGCGGGCGCGCTGTGGACGGTCGCCAACAAGATCGAGCCCTGGCAGCCGAAATCTTCGTCCGTGCCCGTGCTGTGGCGCTATCAGGATCTGCGCGCGCATGTGCTGCGCTCGGTCGAACTGGTGTCGCCGGAAAAGGCCGGCCGGCGCGTCATCTATTTGAACAATCCTGGGCGCCGCGAACATGCCGCCGCCGTCGGCTGGCTCTATTCGGGATTGCAGGTGATGCATCCCGGCGAGGTGGCGTCGTCCCACGCCCACTCGGCCTCGGCGCTGCGTTTCATCATGGAAGGCGAGGGCGCCTACACCATCGTCGATGGTCACAAGCTCACGCTCGGCGCCAACGATTTTGTGCTGACGCCGAACGGCACCTGGCATGAGCACGGCGTCTCCAGCGACGGCACGCCCTGCATCTGGCAGGACGGTCTCGACATCCCGCTGGTCAATTCGCTCGAAGCCAATTTCTACGCGGTGCATCCGAAGATGCAGCAGGACGTCGGCTATCCCGTCGACGACATGACCCATGCCTGGGGCAATCCCGGCCTGCGGCCTGCGGGCGCCGAATGGACGAAGCGGTATTCGCCGCTGCTCAAATATGAGTGGGGACCGACCTACGAAGCGCTGCTGCGTTATTCGAAGGCGACCGACGGCTCGCCTTACGACGGCGATTCTGATGAACTATGTGAATCCCGTCACCGGCGGCCCGGTCATGCAGACGATCGGTGCGTCGATGCAGATGCTGCGGCCGGGCGAGGCGACATCCGCCCATCGCCACACCGGCAGCGTGATCTATCAGGTCGCCAAAGGCAGCGGCCACTCGATCATCGACGGCAAGCGTTTTGACTGGAAAGAGCGCGACATCTTCTGTGTGCCGTCCTGGGCCTGGCACGAGCACGTCAACGGATCCGGCAGCGAGGACGCCTGCCTGTTCGCCTTCAACGATCTGCCCGTCATGCATGCCCTCGGCCTGTACCGGGAGGAAGCCTATGGCGACAATCACGGCCGCCAGCCGCTGAAATCTAGGGCGATGATCCCAAAAAGAGGGATCCGGTGAGCGGACAAGATCATGCTCTAAAAATAAGAGAACAATCATGCGTCTTGTTACCTACCGCGCCAATATCGAGGCCGCGGCCCGTCTCGGTGCTGTCGTCGATGAACAGGTCGTCGACGTCGAGCGGATCGGCGCGCATGCCGGCATCGCCCTTCCGGCGTCGATGCTCGATCTCATCGATCTTGGGCTCGCCCGCGACGATGGCGCTGAAGAAGATCTTGAGCGACCACGAAAATCATTGGCCGGTGGGCACAGCGCTGCCGCTTGCCAATGTCAGGCTGCTGGCGCCGATACCGCGGCCGCGCAAGAACATCTTTGGGATCGGGCTGAACTATGTCGAGCACGTCGCGGAATCATCCCGCGCGCTCGATACCGCAAAGGAATTGCCGAAGCAGCCGATCATCTTTTCCAAGCCGCCGACCAGCGTGATCGGTCCCGACGATGCGATCGAGCACAACAGGACGATCACGCAGCAGCTCGATTGGGAAGTCGAACTTGCCGTCGTGATGGGACGAACCGCGCGCCGGGTGCCGGAGGCGCAGGCGCTCGACTACGTTTTCGGCTACAGCGTGATGATCGATGTCAGCGCGCGCGACAATCGCCGCGCCGGGCAATGGATCTATTCCAAGGGCCAGGACACCTACGCGCCGTTCGGCCCCTGCATCGTGACGGCGGACGAGATCGACGATCCGCATGCGCTCGATCTCTGGCTCACGGTGAACGGCGTCGAAAAGCAGCGATCCAACACGCGCCACATGCTGTTCAAGGTGCCGCTGCTGATTGCGGATATTTCCGCCGCGATCACGCTCGAGCCGGGCGACATCATCGCGACCGGCACGCCCGACGGCGTCGGCGCCGGTCGGACGCCGCAGGAATGGCTGTGGCCGGGCGATGTCGTCGAGGCGGAAGTGACCGGCATCGGCCGGCTGCGCCACCCCGTCGTGGCGATCTGAGCGAAGGGCGCGGACGATGCTGTTCGACATGGAGACGCTGGAGGCCTCAGGCCGCTACAAGATTCTGACCGCGACGGTGACGCCGCGGCCGATCGCGTGGGTGACGACGCTGTCCGAGGATGGCGTCGTCAACGCCGCACCCTACAGCTTCTTCAACGTCCTGGGCCACGAGCCGCCGACGCTTGCGATCGGGCTGCTCGCCGGATCAGGGCGCTTCAAGGACACCGCGACCAATATCCTCGCCACCGGGGAGTTCGTGGTGAATCTGGTTTCCGAGAGAAACGCTGATGCCATGAACGTCACCTGCATCGATGCGCCGCCCGATGTCGACGAACTCGCGCTCGCTGGGCTCACCGCGGTTGCGTCTCACAAGATCAAGCCGCCGCGCATCGCGGAGTCGCCGGTTTCCTTCGAGTGCAAGGTGCTCAGCTCGATGGTGACCGGGCCGCGCCAGACGGCGGTGATCGGCCGCATCGTTTGCGCCCATGTCGACGATGCGGTGGTTCTGGACAGCGCGCGCTGCCACATCGACACGCCTGCCTTGCGCCTGATCGGCCGCATGCATGGCAGCGGCTGGTACGCCCGCTGCACCGATCTGTTTCAGCTCGACCGGCCGGTCTGGGCCGACTGGCCGCGCAACGGCGCGCCGCAACCGGATCAGGCGCGCATGAACGTGATGCGGCCACCCTGCGACATTTGCTGCCCCGGCAACCGGCATTATAATTCTTGCTATCCGCGCCGCCCAGCGAATTATGGTGCAGGCCGCTGGGGTATGCGCCGAAGGTTCAAGTCGAGGACTTCCGGTTCGTGCTTGCTGCGGGGAAGTGATTTCGCGCACAAAATAACGTCAACGAATAGCGGGTTTTGGCGGCAGCGAGCGGTTCGAAAAGCGGCCGCTCCTGGCCGGCGGAAAATCAAAATAATGAGGAGGGGAGTGAATATGAAAAAGGCATTCTGGCTGGCAGGCGCGACGGTTCTGGCGCTGGCGCAGCCCGCGTTCGGCGGCGACACGATCAAGATCGGTTTCGTCTCGACCTTCAGCGGCCCAACGGCTGTGATCGGCAACGACATGCGCAACTCGTTCGAGCTCGCGCTCGACCATATGGGCCGCAAGATGGGCGGCAAGCCGGTCGAGGTGATCTACGAGGACGACGGCCAGAAGCCGGATGTCGGCAAGCAGAAGACCGAAAAGCTGATCCAGTCCGACAAGGTCGATTTCATCGCCGGCTATATCTGGTCGAACGTGCTGCTGGCCTCGCTGAAGACCGCGGTCGATTCGAAGACCTTCCTGATCTTCGCCAATGCCGGTCCGTCGCAGCTCGCCGGCGAACTGTGCTCGCCTTACGTGTTCTCGACCTCGTGGCAGAACGACCAGACGCCGCAGGCGATGGGCATCTACATGAACCAGAAGGGCGTCAAGTCGGTGTTCCTGATCGGCCCGAACTACGCCGCCGGCAAGGACATGCTGGCCGGCGTCAAGTAGCACGTTCAAGGGCGAGGTGGTCGGCGAGGAATACACGGTGTGGCCGAGCCAGCTCGACTTCTCCGCCGAACTCACCAAGGCCAAGAACTCCAAGGCCGAGTCGATCTTCGTGTTCTATCCGGGTGCGGCCGGCGTGCAGTTCCTCAACCAGTATGCGCAGGCCGGCATCAAGGCGCAGATCCCGCTCTATACGGCGTTCACCATCGACGAATTGTCGCTGCCGCTGCAGAAGGAAAACGCGACTCGGCGTTCCCGGCGCCCAGCAATGGGTCAACGACCTGCCCAACGCCGAGAACAAGAAGTTCGTCGAGGACTACCGCAAGAAATATCCGGGCCTGCGTCCGACCTTCTACGGCGCGCAATCCTATGACGCCGCGCAGTTGATCAACAGCGCGGTGGTTGCCGTGAAGGGCGACACCTCGAAGAAGGATGAGATGAAGGCCGAGATGGAGAAGGCCAACTTCAAGTCGGTGCGCGGCCCGTTCAAATACGGCAACAACCACATCCCGATCCAGAACTTCTATCTGCAGGACGTGGTCAAGGACGCCGACGGCCAGCTCTCGCTGAAGACGGTGGCCACCATCGTCAAGGACGACCAGGATCGCTTCCACGACAAATGCCCGATGAAGTGATTTCGGGCACTTCCGGCGCATGATCTGCCTTGCCGATTAATTACTTTAGGCTTAAAGTAACGGCAATCGGCGATGATCATGCGCCCAATAAGAACAAGCGGCGGCGCGAAACGCGCTGCCGCTTTTTGTTAGAAGTTGGGTTAAGGGGCACATGCTGGTTCTCGTCGAACAATCGCTGAACGGATTGCAGTTCGGCCTGCTGCTGTTTTTGCTGGCGGCGGGGCTGACGCTGGTGTTCGGCATCATGGATTTCGTCAATCTGGCGCATGGCTCGCTCTACATGATGGGCGCCTATTTCGCCGCGACGTTCACCGCCTGGACCGGAAGCTTCGTGCTCGGCATCGGGCTGGCGCTCTGCGCCACGCTGCTGCTCGGCATCGCGCTGGAATTCGTCGCGCTGCGGCATCTCTACGGCCGCGACCATCTCGACCAGGTGCTGGCGACGTTCGGGCTGATCTTGTTCTTCAACGACGCGGTGCGGCTTGATCTGGGGCCCGGCCGGCCTCGCGCTGCCGCTGCCGGCCTGGCTGACCGTGCCGGTGCAGATCATGCCCGGCGTGTTCTATCCGGCCTATCGTCTCTCGATCATCGTGGTCGCGCTTGCGGTGGCAGCCCTGCTTTACATCGTGGTGATGCGGACCCGGATCGGCATGCTGATCCGGGCCGGCGCCTCCAACCGCGAAATGATCGGCGCGCTCGGCATCAACATCAAGCTGCTGTTCACGCTGGTGTTCGGCCTGGGGGCGGCACTCGCCGGCCTCGCCGGGCTGATGCAGGCGCCGATTCTCACCGTGCAGATCGGCATGGGCGAGAACATCCTGATTCTCGCCTTCGTCATCATCGTGATCGGCGGCATCGGCTCGATCCGCGGCGCGTTCCTGGCCGCGATCTTCGTCGGCATGATCGACACGCTCGGCCGCGCCTTCCTGCCGGATCTGTTGCGCAAGATATTGAGCTCCGCCGCCGCCTCCACCGCCGCCCCCGCGCTGTCCTCGATGCTGATCTATCTGTTGATGGCGATCGTGCTGGTGGTGCGGCCGGAGGGGCTGTTCCCGGCCGCCAAGCGATGAAGTTTCAACTCAACGCTCCGCAACGTCGTGGTGGCGCTGGTCGCTGCCGCATTGATCTTGCTGCCGCTGTATTCGCAGCTCTCCGGCAACATCTTCATCCTGACGCTGTTCACCCGCATCGTGATCTTTGCGCTGGCGGCCGCCAGCCTCAATCTGATCATGGGTTATGGCGGCATGATGAGCTTTGGCCACGCCGCCTATCTCGGCATCGGCGGCTATGCGGTCGGCATGCTCGCCTTCGAGGGTATCGGTTCCGGCTTCATCCAGTGGCCGGTGGCACTCGCCGCGTCGGCGCTGTATGCGCTGGTGATCGGCGCGCTGTCATTGCGCACCCGCGGCGTCTACTTCATCATGATCACGCTCGCCTTTGCGCAGATGGCCTATTACATCGCCTCGGGCATGTCGCGTTACGGCGGCGACGACGGGCTCACGATCTACAAGCGCAGCAATTTCGGCGGCCTGATCGACCTGTCGAACCGCGTGCAGTTCTATTATCTCTGCCTCGGCTGCCTGTTCGGCGGCATCTACCTGATCTGGCGCATCATCAATTCGCGCTTCGGCATGGTGGTGCAGGGCGTGCGCTCCAACGAGCAGCGCATGCAGGCGATCGGCTATCACGCCAACAGATATCGTCTCGTCTGCTTCGTGATCTCAGGCACCATCTGCGGCCTTGCCGGCGCGCTGCTGGCCAACAACACCGACTTCGTCAGCCCGGCCGGAATGTACTGGACCCGCTCCGGCGAACTGATGGTGATGGTGGTGTTCGGCGGCATGGGCTCGCTGTTCGGCCCGGTCATCGGCGCGATCTTCTTCCTCGTGCTGGAAGAGGTGTTGTCGCAATTCACGGAATACTGGGCGATGATCATGGGGCCGCTATTGCTGCTGGTCGTGCTGTTCGCGCGCGGCGGCATCATGGGCCTGCTCGGGAGGATGAGCCGTGGCTGATCCCTTGCTCCGCGTTGAAAATCTGGTGCGGCGGTTCGGCGGCATTCTCGCCACCGACAATCTGTCGCTCAGCGTCGCGCCCGGCGAGTTGCACGCCATCATCGGCCCCAATGGCGCCGGCAAGACCACGTTGATCAGCCAGCTCACCGGGCAATTGGCGCCGAATTCCGGCACCATCCATTTCGCCGGCCGCGACGTGACCGGCGTGCCGGCCTATAAACGCAGCCGGCTCGGGCTGGCGCGCTCGTTCCAGATCACCTCGCTGCTGAAGGATTTTACCGCGATCGATAATGTCGCGATCGCGGCGCAGGCGCATGATGGCCACTCGTTCCGCTTCTGGGGCGCCGCGCGGAAAGAAAAACATCTGCGCGACGCCGCGCGGGCCGCGCTAACCCGCGTTGGGCTGGGGGCGCGCGTCGACGTGCCGGTGTCTGAACTCAGCCACGGCGAACAGCGCGAACTCGAACTTGCGGTCGCGCTCGCGACCAAACCGCAATTGCTGCTGCTCGATGAGCCGATGGCCGGCCTCGGCGTCACCGAGTTGGCGCGCATGGTGGCGCTGCTGAAGGAATTGCGGAAGGAAGTCACCATCGTGCTGGTCGAGCACGACATGGAAGCCGTGTTCGCGCTGGCCGACCGCATCACGGTTCTCGTTTATGGCCGCGTCATCGCCTCCGGCGATCCCGCTTCGATCCGCAGCAATGAAGAGGTCAAGCGCGCTTATCTCGGCGACCAGCATGTGGTGGTGGCCCATGGCTGAAGCAAAAATGGCTGATACTCTTTTGGAAGTTGACGGCATCGAGACCTGCTATGGCCTGAGCCAGGTGCTGTTCGGCCTGTCGCTGTCGGTTCGATCCGGCGAGATGGTCGCTCTGATGGGCCGCAACGGCATGGGCAAGACCACGACCATCCGCTCCATCATGGGCATGACCGGCGCACGCGCCGGCAGCATCCGCTTTGCGGGCGAGGAAGTGCGCAGCCTGCCGTCGTATAAAATTGCAAAGCTCGGCATCGGCCTGGTGCCGGAAGGCCGCCAGATCTTTCCCAATCTGACGGTCTACGAAAACCTCGTCGCCGCCTCCGGCAACCGCGCCGGCAATGCCGATCCCTGGACCATTGAAAAGATCCACGCGCTGTTTCCGAGGCTCGCCGAGCGCACCAGCAACATGGGCGTGACGCTCTCCGGCGGCGAGCAGCAGATGCTGGCGATCGGTCGCGCACTGATGACCAATCCAAAGCTCCTGATCCTCGACGAAGCCACCGAGGGCCTCGCACCTTTGATCCGCGAGGAAATCTGGAATTGCCTCTCGATGCTGAAGGAGCGCGGGCAATCGGTGCTGGTGATCGACAAGAACGTCGGCAATCTCAGCCGCATCGCCGACCGCCACTACATCATCGAGCGGGGGAGGACGGTGTGGAGCGGGACGTCGGAGCAGCTGATTGCGGAGCCGGATTTGCAGCATAGGTATTTGGGGATTTGATTGCTGTCGTCCCGGCGAACGCCGGGACCCATACGCCGCGGCACGTGTTGTTGAAAACGAAAGATAACGACCAGCGTGTAAAACAATTGCAGCTGGTGGTTATGGGTCCCGGCGTTCGCCGGAACGACGAGAGAGGTCGTCAAAACATCTCGAAATATTCGCGATGCTCCCATTCCGAGACCTCGGCCTGAAACCGCTCGATCTCCGCATTCTTGATGTGCACGTAGTAGTCGATGAACTCCGCACCGAACGCGCCGCGGAAGAACGGATCGTCACTGAGCGCCGTCACGGCCTCGCGCAAGGTCTTCGGCAAAAGCGCTGCCTTGGTCTCATACGGCGTGTCGGCGGACGGCCCCGGGTCGAGCTTGCGATCGACGCCGTCGAGGCCGGAGAGAATTTGCGAGGCCATGTAGAGATAGGGATTGGCGGCGGGCTCGCCGATGCGGTTTTCCAGCCGCGTGGCAGCGTCGCCGGGGCCGCCGAGCACGCGGATCATCACGCCGCGGTTGTCGCGGCCCCAGATCGCGCGGTCCGGCGCCAGCGAATAGGAGCGGTAGCGCTTGTAGCCGTTGATGGTCGGCGTGGTGAACACGGTGGACGCGCGCGCATGGGCCAGTAACCCGGCGAGGTAACCGCGCGCAAACGGGCTCAGCACCTCGCCATTATCCGTCGCCATGAACGCATTGTCGCCACTGCTGCGCGACACGATCGATTGATGCAGGTGCCAGCCGGACGCGAACACATTCGGCAGCTGTGGCCGGCACATGAAGGTGGCGTGATAGCCGTGTCGGCGCGCGATCTGTTTCACGGCTGAGCGAAACAGCACCATGTTGTCGGCGGGCGTCAGCCCTTTGGTCGGCGCAAACGTGAACTCGCACTGGCTCGGGCCGAACTCGACCTCGACCGAGCGCAATGGCAGGCCCAGCGCCAGCACGTCGCGCCGGATGATTTCCAGCGCCGGCTCCATCTGGTCGTAGCGCTGCTCGGTCAGATACTGATAGCCCTGCGACAGCAGGCTGACGGAAGGCGGTTGCCCGGGCTGGCCCGCATCTTCCGGCGCTGTGCGGGCGTCTTCGAGCTTGAACAGATGAAACTCGACTTCGAGGCCAGCGACGAAATCGTAGCCGCGTTGGCCGAGCTGATCGAGCACTTTGCGATATATATGACGCGTCGCGAACGGCACCGGGCGGCCGTCATTGAAATAGAGGTCGCAGAGTAGCCAGCCCGTGGTCGGCGCCCATGGCAGCACCCGGAACGTGGTCGGGTCCGCGACCATTATCACATCGGCCGCGCCTTCCATCTCGCGCATGCCGAAGCCGCCGCCGGACGTGAACACCGGAAACACCGTGCGGTGCGAGGTGTCCTTGGCGAGCATGGTCGTGGTGATGGAGCAGCCGCTCTCCAGAGAGGCCAGCGCCTCGCTCGCCACCAGCGTCTTGCCGCGCAGGATGCCGTGCTGGTCCGGAAACGACAGCCGGATCACTTCGAGCTTTTGTTCCTCGACGATGCGGCGCAGGCGGCCCGCCGCCTCCTGCTGCTCCGCCGACCACAGGCCGTGACGCTCGACGAAACTCAACGCGTCACTCCCTTACTGGCCGTCATTGCGAGGAGCGCAGCGACGAAGCAATCCACACTTGTTTCTGCGGCACGATGGATTGCTTCGCTGCGCTCGCAATGACGTGGAGAGGCCATCACTCAGCCGCCGACAAATGCCGGATCTTGTCCGATATCTCACCCGGCACGGGTGCGGCCCACGGCGCACCGCGGCGGCGCTTGACGTCGACTTCCATCCAGTAGATTTCCCAGCCGCGCGTAGGCCCGATGCCGTCCATGGTGGCGGGGCCCTGGATGCCGCGGGCGCGCTTGTCGTCGAGGAACATGAACGGCTTCTCGCCGCCGCCAACCTTTTCGATCTCCTGCCGCAGCAGGCGACGATATTGCACGATCGCCTTGTCGGAGGTGCCGAGATGTTCGTTGGTGCGGTCCTGGATCGCGCCCATCGACTCGACCGCCCACTGGTCGTGCACGTTGATGTCGGCGCCCATGCCGGTATAGGTCGCGGTCGCCTGCTCGTGCGGATCGAAACCGTAATCGTTCGACTTGTTCTTGCGGGATTTGTAATCCGGCAATTCATAGAGTTCGAGCCGCTGGTCGCGCATCTTCTTCTTGTCGACCGGCGCAGTGTACGACGTGAAGATCGCATACCAGTAGCAATTCTCGTCATCGACCGGCACATGCCATTGCGAGATGGTCATCTCCGTGCTCATCGGGATGACAAAACCGTGCGGGAACAACTGATTTGTAACGCGCACATGGGTGCGCTCCTCGTCGATCTCGCGCAGCGCGATCAGCCGCAGGCCATATTCGGTGTGCTCGACATTGATGATCGGGTTGTCGTATTCGCGCAGGATCTTCGTCATCGGCATGTCCGTGCCCGCGGAGGCGCCGCGGAACTGCTTGCCGTAGGCGCCCGAGGTATCCTCGTCCTCGAAGAAGCGATGCAGGAAGGAAGCGTGCGCCGGATCGATGCCGACTTCGAGCGCCTGGAGCCAGTTGCAATTGATGTGGCCCTTGAACGCGAACGTATGGCTGTCGGGCGCGATGAAGGCGTCGATCTCCGGAAACGCCGGCGGCTCGCCTTCGCCGAGATACGCCCAGAGGATGCCGCTCTTCTCGACCACCGGATAGGAGCGCTGCTTGATGCCCTTGCAGAGGTTGGAGTCCTTTGGCTCGGCCGGCGTCTCGATGCATTGACCTGAGGCGTCGAACAGCCAGCCATGGAAGGCGCAGCGCAGGCCGCCATTTTCGAGCCGGCCGAACGCGAGGTCGGCGCCGCGATGGGCGCAGTGGCGATCGATCAGGCCGTAGCGGTCGTTCTCGTCGCGGAACAGCACCAGATTCTCGCCGAGCAGTTTGACGGCTTTGACCGGCCGCGGGCCCGCCAGCTCATCGACCAGCGCCGCCGGCTGCCAGTACATCCGCATCAGTTTCCCGCAAGGATCCTTGGCCCCGGTGCGGGTGATCAGGTCGTTGGCTTCCTGGCTCATCATGGCGGCGCGTCCTCTACGGAAATGTTCGCCTATTGAACTTATGGGCGAATTATGACATGCCTTGGCGAGACGGCAAGCCCAAATCTTTGGCCCGCCTCGCGCCAGTGGATCACAAGATGCCAAAACTGAAACGCGAAAACGGCGAGGGGCGCGCGTCGGATTTTGTCGAGAGCCTCGACCGCGGCCTGCGCCTCCTGCAAAAGTTCGGCACCACCAGCGGACCGATGACGCTGAGCGATCTGGCGCGCGCCGCCGAATTGCCGCGCGCCACCGCGCGCCGCATTCTCTTTACGCTCGAACGCGGCGGCTTCGTTGCGACCGATGGAAAACTGTTCACGCTGACCCCGCACGTGCTGACGCTGGCCGCATCCTATTTGCGTTCGAGCCAGGTGGTGACCGTGCTGCAACCGGTGCTGGACCGGATCGCCAGTGCCGCACAGGAGATCAGTTCGCTCTCGGTGCTTGACGGTGACGAGGTCGTGTTCATCGCGCGCGGCAGTCCGGCACGGGTGTTTTCCGCGGGCCTCGACATCGGCTATCGCCTGCCGGCTTTTTGTACCTCGGTCGGCCGCGTCATGCTCGGCCAGTTCGACGATGCTGATCTCGCGCAGCGCTCTGACGAAGATGAAGCGCGAGCCGATGACGCCGCATACCGTGATCGATCCGAAACGCCTGTGCGCGGCCATCATCGCCGACCGCGCGCAGGGCTATTCGTTGGTCGATCGCGAGGCCGAGCCGGGGTTTCGCTCGATCTCGGTGCCGGTCCGCCGTTACGACGGCGCCATCATCGCCGCCATCAACATGGGCGCGCATGTCGATCGCATCTCGACGGCCGAGATGATCGAGCGCTTCCTGCCGCTGCTTCGTGAAGGCGCGGATCAGGTCAAGTCGATGCTGCTGTGACGGCGTCTGAAACCTGAACGCGCTTGCAATTCGTTGACAAATATGTCAACATGTCTTGAATGCGAAACACCAGAAATGTTTCCTGGATCAAGGCTGCGCGCAGGGATTTCGAGGATTTCCCGAACGACGTTCAGAGCGACATGCTCGATGCGCTCACCGTTGCCGCGGAGGGTGGCAAATCGGAGAAAGCAAAGCCGTTCCAGGGCGTAGATGGCGGCGTCTTCGAAATAGCCTTGCGATATCGAGGCGATGCCTTTCGTGGGCTCTACGCTGTCAAGATCGACGCGGATATTGGGTGATCCACGCATTCCAGAAGAAATCAAAATCGGGAATCAAAACCCCGCGGATGGAGATTGATCTTATTCGCGACCGGCTCAAACGCCTGAAAGAGGCTCTGAAATGAAAAAAGATGATCTGGAGCTGGTGCGCGGCAGCGGCAATGTGTATCGCGATTTTGGGCGACCCAACGCCGGTCTTGAGCAAGCTCGCGCCATCACGGCGGCGAGGATCATCCGTATTCTCGACGAGCGCAAGCTCTCGACGCGCGACGCAGAGAAGCTGACGGGCGTCTCCTATACGGAATTTTCCCGCATTCGAAATACCCAACTCGGTCGATTTACGCTTGACCGCATGATCGGCATTCTCGGCAAGCTCGACAAGAATATCGAGGTGTCCGTTACCTTCAGGGCGCGGAAGCCGAGAGCCGCTGATATCCCGCGTGCGGCCTCATCCCTGGCTCCGCACGGTATCAGCCGACGGCGAGCGCTTCGACGCACGATCAAGGCTTGATTGCCAGCGCCGAGCTGCGCGCCCCGCAAGACCCGATTTTCCATCATCCCCCATGAACGCAAATCCCCGTGGCCGACACGAAGTGGATGCAACTGCCATGGAAGATGGAATGAGCAATCCCGATTGGGTTGTCCGTATTGTCGCTGTTCCTCCCGGCGAGGCGCCATTCTGGGTGCGCCAGAAATGGGTCGGCCTCGATTTGCCGGTGGTCCGCTATTCGGCGCACCGGAAATTTCCGACCTTTGGCGTCCTGTCGGCCCCGCGTTCATGGCCGGCGCAGTGGGCCGCAGTGTTTCGCGGTCCCGCCGAACTGGTCGCCGGTTATGCTGTCGAGGGCAGATCCGCAGTCAGCATCCTCGCCAAGGCGAGCCCCGAGGCCGCCACATGGTGGCGCGAAAACACCCCGCATCTGATCGCGCCGAAAGGTTACCTCGTATTCCACGAGGAGGTTTGTCGCATCGCGGATATTTGAATTCGATACGGCCCCGGGGCCTGGCGTCGGGAAGTTGACGTCAGCTTCTCACCACGGCCGTTCCTGCCAGCCGGTCGTATACGGGGTCACGCTTCATGGCGACCTGGATGATGAGCACCAGCGCCCATAAGCCACCCAACACAGCCGCATAGCCAAACCATTGGAAGAAGCTGCTCGTGAACATCGCGTCCGCAGTGCCGCCAACGGCGATGCGCTGACAGATCAGAAGAGCCAATGCCGGCACGGCACCGATCATCATCGCAAGATAGCGGACGATCGTCTTGGATAGCGGAACGCCGGCCGCGCCCGGGTTCGGCGTGTCGATGACTTTCACTTTGACGACGCGCGAGCCAAGGGTCCTTCCGCGTTTCCAGATCATGACGACGAGGTAGCCGACAAAGGCAAGGTGATAGATCCAATCGATCGACCTGCCGGGGACCGGCGCTCCATCGTTGTCCAGCATGTAGGTCTGACTCACGGTCGTCGTGGCGCCTCCGTCGCGCGCGACGCGGGCCACCGATAGCGTTGCGCCGGTCGGCGCGCCAAAGAAGGAGATCTTGCAGACGCGGATCGCATTTGAATCGTGCGGGGGTGGTGGATATAGCCCCTTCGGAATTGTCGTTCCGGTCATGCATGAGCTGAAGAATCGATTGTCCATCTGGATCATTCCTGCCGTTGCGCTGAACAGGATTGCCGCCAGAATCTGGAACGGAAGCATCACGACGATTTCGTCGATGAGGGTGGCGAGCCATCGCCGCCAGCATCCGGCCCTGCGAAGCCCAGTCGTCGCGTCGGTGCTCGGAGCGTCACTATCCATCGATCTGTCCAGTTGTGCTGAAATGCCGTGGAAGCCGGACTTGATTGCTGGCGACGCGGGAGGCTTGCGGGGGTGAGTAGCGATCAGTACGGAGGTTGTATTGTTTGCAAATACTCAATCATATGCGTTTGACATTGCAAGCGTCAATTTGACGTGGCGACAGTCCTGTTATCTCAAGGAATTCGGGCGCGGATCTGATCGCCTTTGCCTCGGCTTCGCACGCCGATTGAAGCCGCGTGTCGATGGCTGCGCGACTTAGGTCGCCGCCGAATCTGCGGTCGCCGGCGGCGTCGGCTGGGCCTCGGGCCGCATGCGCCGACCGTTCAGCACCGCGCCGATGAAGCTGTAGCGCACCAGATACTGGTAGCTGGCGAACATCACCGGGAGCGACGGCCAGCATGATCACCGCGAATTTGACCAGCCCGGGCCAATCGAGCTGGGAGACCGCGACCTGCAGCGCCATCAGGATCGGCAGATGAATGAGATAGAGCCAATAGGACGCGTCGGCCAGATAGCGGCGTAGCGGACTGAAGTCCGGAAAGGAACCGCAGCGCAAGACCGATCACGGCAAAGGTCGTGGTCCAGATCGCAAGCGCGTAGCAGACCGCGCCTGCGAGCACGATGACTTCATAATTGACCGGCCGGGGTCGCAGCATGCTTACACCGTAGAGCAGGAAACTAACGGCGATCAGGACGGTCGACAGCACCAGATTGAGCAACCAGCGTTGCTCCAGAATCTTGATCAAATTGATCTGGCGATGCAGCAGCCAACCAAACGCAAACGCCGTGCCGAAACAGATCCAGGCTTGATGATTGGTGACGAAGGATGAATCTGGCGTTCGCACGCCGAACCAGCGCATCCAGTTCGGATCGAGGCCAAGGGCGATCCCGATCGGCACGGCCAGAAGCACGGGTGCGAACCGGCTGTGCATCACCAGACCGACAACACGATCGACACGATCGCGGAACCGGCCGTCCGGTCGAGCCAGACCACGCCAGCGCGCAGCACCAACAAGGCGGCATAGAACTCAAGCAGCACATAGAGAAACCAGAGATGCGTGAGCGGGAAATTGTGGCAGCACCGGCGGCCAGCGCGACGGGCCGGGCAGCGGGCCGCCATTGGGGAAGCTCGCTGCCCAGATGACGACCGCACTCATCGCGCGTGAACAGGATCGGCCAGCCGACCGCCAGCGGCAGCGCGATGCGCTGCAGGCGATCCCTGATGAAGCCCGAAAGCGCCGTGGCGATGGAAACTGAGGCGGGCAAAAAAGCCGGCGATCAGGAAGAAGGTCGTCATCCGGAACACGTGAATGACAAAGAGCAGCACGGCCAGCGTCATGCTGGGATGGCTGTCCTGGATGATCCAGATCCGGGTCGGTCCCGGGATGAATGACATCGTCGCATGCAGGACGATGCCGAGCAGCAAGGCATAGCCCCTGACCGCATCGAGGGCATGCAGACGTTCCGGCTTGTGCTCGACGTTCGTCATGGGGCCTCCAACAGCGGAAACGAAGGAATCGGTTCACGCAATCTGCCGCACCGGGCCAATCCGTTCTTGCCGGATCGACAAATCGGCTAGCCGATTTCTCGATTCCGCTTGGCCGATTTGGGGAGTGACGTCGTTTTGGGATGCGATCGCCTGCGATTCCGCCAGCGCATCGCGCCGGAATTCGGTCGGCGTCAGGCCGGTATCGGCCTTGAAGGCGCGATTGAACGGCCCGATCGACTGGAATCCGGCGTCCATGGCGATCGTCAGCACCGGGACATCGCGCTGGCCCGCGTCGGACAGCGCCGCCTTGGCCTCGTCGATCCGGTAGCGGTTGAGGAACGCATTGAAGTTGCGATGGCCGAGGCCCTCGTTGATCACCTGTCGCAGCCGATGCTCCGGCAGGTCGAGCCGGGCCGCAAGCATGGCGATGGTGAGGCCTTCCTGCCGATAGAAGCGTTCCACACTCATCAGCCGGTCGAGGCGACGCAACAGGAGGGGAGCGACGGCATCCCGGCCGCCATCGGCACGCGGCACGGTCTGAACGCTCGCCGGACGAGCCATCCAGCGCCGTCGCGGCGACCGCCAGATCGGCCGGTGGCGGATAAAACAGGCTCCATCCGACCAGCGCCGCCATTGCCAACAGACCGATCGCGCTGGGAAGGCTGCCATAAACGCCGGGGATAGCGCCCGGGTCCGACGTCAGGTGCGAAACGGCCAACAGGCCAACGAACGACAACGACGAGGTCACGATCGCGAGCCGCATCCGTCGTCGGCCCGCAACCAGATCGGCACGCCAGGTCCTGACCGTCTGCACCGCAGCTGAAAGCGCCAGCACCAGCGTCAGCAGCGAAATCGATTGGGCGGCTGCGCGCGAAAACACCGGCCAGACTGTCCAGCTGAGCGAAGCCGAGAACCCGGTGCAGATAACCATCAGCCAAAAGGCGCCATGCCAGCGTTGAACGACGAAATCGTCATCGAACGTCGCGCGGACCCAGAGCCAGATC
This sequence comes from uncultured Alphaproteobacteria bacterium, assembly GCA_963802535.1. Taxonomy (GTDB): domain Bacteria; phylum Pseudomonadota; class Alphaproteobacteria; order Rhizobiales; family Xanthobacteraceae; genus Bradyrhizobium. The sequence goes on from CAWDJI010000017.1 coordinate 164,142, forward strand.
ACGACCGGGTTGCCGGCCATGAGCGGCAGGGTCCACCACAGCGTCGACTTCGGCACGAACGGTGCGGTGGCGATCAAATAGGCGACGGTCTGGGCGGCCATGGCTGCGCCGAGCAGCTTGATCGTCGAGAGCGGCCGGGTTCGTATCAGGATCACGAACATGATCATCAGGAACAGGCCCGCGGCTGCGCCGCGAATGCCGAGGTCGAGCGCGATGATTTGCATTCCGGTCACAGTTCAGACAATCCCTGCCAGGCGCAGCAAATCTCCCGCGATCGCCCGTCTGCCGTCCGCTTGTGCGCTGTGGACGAAGTGCAGCTTCGTGCAGGATAATTAGCGCGAATGGCGGGTCAGGGCGAGATGCAAAGCGAGGGGACATGGAAATGGATTTGAAGTCGCAAAACGATCGGGCCGCGCAATTTTTCGACCGGTTCGTTGCAGCCTTCGCCACCTTTGATCCGGCGGTGATCGCCGACCTGTTTGCGACGCCGGGCGTTGCGTTGCGCAGGGACGGCTCGCTGGTTGCGCTGACGACACGCGAAGATGTCATCCGCTATTATCGCGCCGCCACCGAAGGCTATCACCGCAACGGCTGTCGTTCGTGCCGGTGGGCGGATTTGCAGGTAACGGGCAGCGGCAGCCAAAGCATGCTGGCCGCGGTGACCTGGGACCTGCTGCATGAAGACGGAAGCATCATGACGAATTGGCGGCAGTCCTATTACCTCAGGGAATCCCAGGCGGGTCTTGCGGCTTTTGCGTCGGCGTCGCACGCCGATTGAAGCGGCGGGCTGTCGCTACGCTGCGCCAAGTCCAAAATGGCTGATGATATTCCGCGCCGTCGCGTCCGCCGGCCTCGCCCCGGTATCCAGCGTGAGGCAGTCGGGTCGCGGCACCGGCGAAAAGTCGATAGCGATCGAGTTCGCTGAGCAGGCGCTCTGCCGAAATCATCTTGCGCCGTTCGACCCGGTCGGGATTGTCGACCCTGCGCGCGGCCTCCTCACGCGAGCAGTGCAAAAACACCGGCAGCAGTTCGCCGCCGTTCCGCTGCATGATCGCTTCGATAGGCCTCGTATTGGGCGCGGTCGTCCGGCTCGACATAGCACAAGGTCGTGACCAACAGCTCAACGCCGTGCCGCGCGGCGGCGTCGATGGCCGAGTACCTCACGCTTTGCACGAGCTCCCAGAAACCGGGAGCGCCGAATTCGAAGATGGTCCGCGCCAGATCGATCGCCGCGTGATTGTCGGATCAGCCGCCCCGGCACCATCGCGAGCAGCGCCTTTGCGACCGTCAATTTGCCGGCGGCGGGCGCGCCGTGGAGGAGTAGCAGTTTCATGCGACTTGCTTATCGCAATTGACGGATGCGGGCGAGGCTGCGGCGCGGCTCACCCCCGCGCGAACATCCGCGCTTCGTCGTGCAGCACCGGCGCCACCGCATCGATCAGCCGCGCGGCCGCCGTCATCGACGCTGCAAGGCCCGCGGTATCCACCACCGCGGACGCCCGCGCGTACAGCGGTTCGCGGCTGACCAGGATGTTGCGCAATTCCGCCATCGCCGAGCGATCGTCCGCCATCGGGCGCAGATCGCCCTGGCCGCGCACGCGCGCCATGTGTTCTTCCGGCTCGGCCTTCAGCCAGATGGTGTAGAACGACGACAGGATCAGGTCGAAGGTCAGCGGCTCGGAGACGATGCCGCCGCCGGTCGCCAGCACCATCAGCTCCTTGCGCGCCAGCAATTGCGCCAAGCGCGGCCTGCTCCATGCGCCGAAAACCTTCCTGGCCGTAGAGCGCGATGATCTCGGCGACCGACAATCCGTTCTGCGCCTCGATCTCCTTGTTGAGCTCGACAAAGCTCCAGCCGATCTTCTTCGCCAGCATCTTGCCGAGCGTGGATTTGCCGGCGCCGCGCAGGCCGATCAGCGCGATGCCGGAGAACGACATTTTGCGATGCGCCGAGGCGCCGCCGCCGGCGAGCAGCATCCTTGGCCTGCGCGATCTGGCTCGGCGTCGCCTTGCGCAGGAGATCGCGGATCACCGGCCAGTCCGGCGCGGGTTCGGCGGCGGGAATGAGATCTTCCAGATGCGCGCCCATCGCGTTCGACACCCGGCGCAGCAGCACGATCGAGACGTTGCCCTTGCCGCTTTCGAGCTGCGCGATATAGCGTTCGGAAATGCCGGAGACTTTCGCGAGCACCTTTCGCGACATGCCGCGCAACGCCCGCATGGTGCGGACGCGCTGGCCGAGCTGCTCGAGAAAGCCGGTTTCGGGATCGCGGTTTCGGTCATTTCCCTCAAGGTCAGCTCTGGCTGCAAATCGGCGCGTTTCGGAAACATAATGCCGATGAGGATTGACAGCAAGCGCAGCTGGTGGCTTTCTATGAATTATAATTCTTAAAATCTGGGGAGAAGCGCCGTGAGCGGCACGTCCGGTTCCTACAATGCGGTGACCTGGCTGCTCGATCGCAATGTCGACGAGGGCCGCGGCGGCAAACTCGCCTTCACCGACACCGTCTCCGAACTGACCTATGGCGATCTGCAGAGGCAAAGCTGCCGCGTCGCCAACATGCTGCGCCGGCTCGGCGTCCGCCGCGAAGAGCGCGTCGCGATGATCATGCTCGACACGGTGGATTTTCCGAGCGTGTTCCTCGGCGCGATCCGCGCCGGCATCGTGCCGGTGCCGCTCAACACGCTGCTGACGTCGGATCAATACGCCTATGTGCTGGCGGATTGCCGCGCGCGCGTGCTGTTCATCTCCGAAGCGCTGCTGCCGGTCGTCAAGGACATGGTCGGGCGGATGCCGGATCTCGAGCACGTCATCGTGGCCGGCAAGGAGGCGCACGGCCACAAGAAACTCTCCGACGAACTCGCGCGCGAGAGCGATACGTTTGCGACCGTGCCGACCCATGCCGAGGAGCCGGCGTTCTGGCTCTATTCGTCGGGCTCGACCGGCATGCCCAAGGGCGTGCGGCATCTGCATTCCAGTCTGCAGGCGACCGCCGACACCTATGCCACGCAGGTGCTCGGCATCCGGGAGAACGACGTCTGCCTCTCGGCGGCAAAACTGTTTTTCGCCTACGGGCTCGGCAACGCCCTGACCTTCCCGATGTCGGTCGGCGCCACCACCGTGCTCAATGCCGAGCGGCCGACGCCGGCGCTGATGTTCGAGCTGATGAACAGGTACAACCCGACACTCTTCTTCGGCGCGCCGACGCTGTTCGCCGGCATGCTGAACGACGAGGCGCCGAAGAGCGCGCGCGCCGGCACGCGGCTGCGCATCTGCACCTCCGCCGGCGAGGCGCTGCCGGAATCGGTCGGCAATGCCTGGAAGGCGCGCTTCGGCGTCGACATCCTCGACGGCGTCGGCTCGACCGAGCTGCTGCACATCTTCCTCTCCAACGCGCCCGGCGACATCAAATACGGCACGTCCGGCCGTCCGGTGCCGGGCTACAAGGTGCGGCTGGTCAACGACGCCGGCGCCGACGTGCCGGATGGCGAGGTCGGCGAATTGCTGGTCGATGCGCCCTCGGCCGGCGAGGGCTACTGGAACCAGCGCAGCAAGAGCCGGCAGACCTTCGAGGGCCACTGGACCCGCACCGGCGACAAATACATTCGCGACGCCGACGGCCGCTACACCTTCTGCGGCCGCAGCGACGACATGTTCAAGGTCTCCGGCATCTGGGTGTCGCCGTTCGAGGTCGAGAGCGCGCTGATCACCCATCCCGCGGTGCTGGAAGCCGCCGTGGTGCCCGAAGCCGATCCGGAAGGATTGTTGAAGCCGAAGGCCTTCGTGGTGCTGCGCCCGGATGGCAACACCGACGGCCTGTATGAGGCGCTGAAGGAGCACGTCAAGCAGAAGATCGGCCCGTGGAAATATCCGCGCTGGATCGAGGTGGTGGATTCATTGCCGAAGACCGCGACCGGAAAGATCCAGCGCTTCAAGTTGCGGGATGGGGCGCAGTAACCTACCGTCGTCCCGGCGAACGCCGGGACCCATACGCCGCGGCAGTTATTGTTGCGCACAGTGTGTCGAGTCGCCTTCTTCAACAACAGATGACCGGGGTTATGGGTCCCGGCGTTCGCCGGGACGACACCGTCAGGAATAGCGATCGCTGGATCACTCTCATGCACAACCCTCTCCCCCACCGGCTTCCTCACCATCGGCGCCTCCGATCTCGAATACCGCATGATCGGTCCGGCGCCCGCGGACGCGCCGACCATCGTGATGCTGCATGAAGGGCTCGGCTCGGCCGGCCTGTGGGGCGATTTTCCGGAAAAGCTGCAGGCCGCGACCGGCGCCGGCGTCTTCGCTCTATTCGCGCGCCGGCTATGGCGCCTCGACGCCGGTGAAATTGCCGCGCGCCGCTCGACTACATGCACATCGAGGCGCTCGACGTGCTGCCGAAACTGCTCGATGCAGATCGGCTTTCGCCGCGGGCTGTTGCTCGGCCATTCCGACGGCGCCTCGATCGCGGCGATCTATGCCGGCAGCGCATCAGGATCACCGCGTCGAGGGCGTCGCGATGATCGCGCCGCATTTCATCGTCGAGGATATTTCGGTGACCTCGATCGCCAAGATCAAGACGGCCTATGAGACCACGGAGCCTGAAGGCAAAGCTGGCGCGCTGGCACAGGGACGTCGACAACGCCTTTTATGGCTGGAACGGCGCCTGGCTCGATCCCGCAGTTCCGCAACTGGGATATTTCCGAATATCTCGCCTATATCCGCGTGCCGGTCGCGATCCTGCAGGGTGTGGATGACGAGTATGGGACGATGCGCCAGATCGAGATCGCGCAGGAAGAGTGCTATTGTCCGGTCGATGTGACGGTGATCCCGGGGGCGGGACATTCGCCGCATCGGGAAGCGCCGGGGGCGACGCTGGATGCGATCCCGGAATTCGCAAACGCGGTGTTGCGTGTCATGAAGGCTCGCAGGGACGGGCCGCGTAACGCGATTTTTCGGGACTCGCACTTCATCGCTGCACGATTCGTTTCGGGTCGTGCCCCGATGAGCATGCCGCCGTCAGCCGCATCGCCAATCTTCCGCTGCCGCGATGGGCCTATGTGCCGGGCGAGGCCGACGAGGCCGACGCCGATTACGAAACGCTGGCGCAGGTCACCGCGTTGGTGCCGTCGCGCTTCGGCGGCTATGTGCCGGCGCGGCATCCGGCGCTGCGCTACGCGCATGCGCTCAACGACCACGGCTATTTCTGGGAAGTCGCAGGAGATCCTGGAAGCGGTGTGGGCGGCGGCACCGCAGGGCGGCCGCGAGCGCATCCTGCTGCGCGCCTGCATCCAGATCGCGACCGCGAATTTGCGGCTGCGCATGCAGAAGCCGCACGCCGCGGCGACGGCTGCTCGGCGAGGCGCTCGGCGAACTCAAGGCGCTCGGCATGCGCAGCCCCGGCGGCGACGGGTTTGCCGACGGCTTTCCGGTCGCGGCGCTGGCCGAGCTGATCAAGGCCAAACTGGCGCGGCCGCTGCTTGGCCAAGGCCGATTGGGTGGCCTTCGGGGCCGTCAGCCGAACATGAAACAAAATGCATGTTCCGGCGTTTTAGGCTAGACTTGATCAAAAACATGCATTATTGTGCATAGTCAGCGTAAAGCCAACAAAAGCGTCAGGGTGGCCCAATGGCTGGCGAAGATCGCGTCCTCGCGGGCGGCGCGAAATACATCGATTTCCAGACCGATCCGTCGCGCTACCGGCATTGGAAGCTCGATGTCGACGGCGACGTCGCGACGCTGACCATGGACGTCGACGAGAATGGCGGCCTGTTCGAGGGCTATCAGCTCAAGCTCAATTCCTACGATCTCGGCGTCGACATCGAACTCGCCGACGCGGTGCAGCGGCTGCGCTTCGAGCATCCCGGCGTGAAGGTCGTGGTGGTGCGCTCGGGCAAGAACCGCGTGTTCTGCGCCGGCGCCAACATCCGCATGCTGGCGGGCGCGACCCACGCCCACAAGGTCAATTTCTGCAAATTCACCAACGAGACCCGCAACGGCCTGGAAGATTCTTCGCGAAAATTCCGGCCAGCGCTTCATCACCGTCGTCAACGGCACCGCGGCCGGCGGCGGCTATGAGCTGGCGCTCGCGACCGATCACATCATGCTCGCCGACGACGGCTCGGCCGCGGTGTCGCTGCCGGAAGTGCCGCTGCTGGCGGTGTTGCCGGGCACCGGCGGGCTGACGCGCGTGGTCGACAAGCGCAAGGTGCGCCGCGACCACGCCGATTATTTCTGCACCATCGAGGAAGGCATCAAGGGCAAGCGCGCCGTCGCATGGCGCCTGGTCGACGAGATCGTGCCGAACAGCAAGCTCGAAGCCAAGGTCGCCGAGCGCGCCAAGGAATTCGCCGCCGCCTCGAAGCGCAACGGCAACGGCAAGGGCATCACGCTGACGCCGCTGAAGCGCACCATCGACGAGAGCCGGCATCCGCTACGGCTTTGTCAGCGTCGATATCGACCGCGCGCAGCGCATCGCCACCATTTCGATCAAGGCGCCGGAAGCGGCGCCGCCGGCCGATATCGACGGCATGATCGCGCAAGGCGCTTCGTTCTGGCCGCTGCAGGTCGCGCGCGAACTCGATGACGCGATCCTTGCATCTGCGCATCAACGAACTCGAGACCGCGATGCTGGTGTTCAAGTCGCATGGCGAGCGCGCCAATGTCGCTGGCCTGCGACGCCTTCCTCGAAGCCAACAAGGCGCACTGGCTGGTCAACGAGATCAGGCAGTACTGGAAGCGGGTGCTGAAGCGCATCGACGTCACCTCGCGCACGCTGGTGACGCTGGTCGAGCCCGGCTCCTGCTTCGCCGGCACGCTGGCCGAACTCGTGTTCGCCGCCGACCGCTCCTACATGCTGATCGGCCAGAAGCAGGGCGACAACCGCGCCCCGCCGACGATCGAACTGTCCGCGATGAATTTCGGGCCCTATCCGATGAGCCACGGCCTGACGCGGCTGCAGTCGCGCTTCCAGGCCGATCCGTCCGATCTCGACCGCGCCGAGGCCACCATCGGCACCACGCTCGATGCCGAGGAGGCCGAAGAACTCGGCCTCGTCACCTTCGCGCTCGACGATATCGACTGGGACGACGAGGTGCGGGTGTTCTTCGAGGAGCGCACGTCGTTTCTCGCCCGACGGCCTCACCGGCATGGAAGCGAATTTGCGCTTCGTCGGTCCCGAGACCATGGAATCGAAGATCTTCTCGCGCCTGACCGCGTGGCAGAACTGGATCTTCCAGCGCCCCAACGCCGTCGGCGAAGACGGCGCGCTGCGCCGCTACGGCACCGGCCAGAAGGCGCAGTTCGATATGACGCGGGTTTAGGGGCGAGTAGCGAGTGGCGAATAGCGAATAGTTCTTTTCTATTCGCCATTCGCTACTCGCCATTCGCGAAGCCAAGGGAGCACGCCATGAATCACATGAACGTCGATTACTCGACCAAGATTCCCAACAACGTGAATCTCAGCGAAGATCGCCAGGTGCTCAAGGCGCTGGAGGGCTGGCATCCCGGCTACATGGATTGGTGGAGCGACATGGGGCCGGAAGGTTTTCAGCAGTCGCTGGTCTATCTGCGCACCGCCTATTCGGTCGATCCGCGCGGCTGGGCCAAGTTCGACTACGTCAAGATGCCGGAATATCGCTGGGGCATCCTGCTGGCGCCGCAGGAAGAGAACCGCGTCATTCCGTTCGGCGAGAATTTCGGCAAGCCGGCCTGGCAGGAAGTCCCGGGCGAGCATCGCGCCACGCTGCGCCGCCTGATCGTGATCCAGGGCGACACCGAGCCGGCCTCGGTCGAACAGCAGCGCCATCTCGGCAAGACCGCGCCCTCGCTCTACGACCTGCGCAATCTGTTCCAGGTCAATGTCGAGGAAGGCCGCCATCTCTGGGCGATGGTCTATCTGCTGCAGAAGTATTTCGGCCGCGACGGCCGCGAGGAAGCCGATGATTTGTTGCGCCGCCGCTCCGGCGATGCGGATTCACCGCGCATGCTCGGCGCCTTCAACGAGGCGACGCCGGACTGGCTGTCGTTCTTCATGTTCACCTACTTCACCGACCGCGACGGCAAGATGCAGCTGCACTCGCTGGCGCAATCCGGCTTCGATCCGCTGTCGCGCACCTGCCGCTTCATGCTGACCGAAGAGGCGCATCACATGTTCGTCGGCGAGACCGGCATCAGCCGCGTCGTGCAGCGCACCTGCGAGGCGATGAAGGAAGCCGGCATCAGCGATCCCACCGATATCGCCAAAGTCCGCGCGCTCGGCGTGATCGATCTGCCGACCATCCAGAAGAAGCTGAACCTGCATTACTCGCTGTCGCTCGACCTGTTCGGCTCGGAAGTCTCGACCAACGCGGCCAACGCCTTCAATGCCGGCATCAAGGGCCGCTACCGCGAGACCCAGATCGACGACGATCACCGGCTGAAGAACGCCACCTATCCGGTGCTCAAGCTGGTCGACGGCGTGATCAAGCGCGTCGACGAGCCGGCGCTGACCGCGCTCAACATGCGGCTGCGCGACGACTACACGCAGGACTGCGTCAAGGGCATGCTGCGCTGGAACAAGGTGATCTCGACCGCCGGCTACCAGTTCAAGCTGACGCTGCCGAACGTCGCCTTCCATCGCCAGATCGGCGAGTTCAGGGATATCAACGCCACGCCCGACGGCGTGCTGATCGACGACGCCACCTGGAACAGGCGCAAGGGCGAGTGGCTGCCGTCAACCGCCGACGGCGACTTCATCGCTTCGCTGATGACGCCGGTCACCGAGGCCGGCACCTACGCCTCCTGGATCTCGCCGCCCAAGGTCGGCATCGACAACAAGCCCGGCGATTTCGAGTATGTGAAGATCGAGACGTGATCACCGTCGTCCGGCGAACGCCGGGACCCATACGCCGCGGCAGCAGTTGTGAAAGACGCTGTGCGACGACTTTCTTTCAACCACTAAATCCTGTGGTTACTGGGAGAAGCGAATAGCGAGTGGCGAGTAGCGAATAGTAAGAGGCGAACACATTCGCCATTCGCTACTCGCTATTCGCCATTCGCTTCGGCGCGCCTTCGCGCCGGCTGGAAAAACTAGCGTCATTCCGGGGCGCGCGAAGCGCGACCCGGAGAATCCATACTCACGATCGTGGGTATGAATTCCGGGCCTGCGCCAAGTGGCGCATCCCGGAATGACGGCTGGATTTATTCGAGCGAGTTCTCTCGATCGCCGGTCCCGGCGTTCGCCGGGACGACACTATTGTTGTTGAGCCTGACGTGCCCAACATCTACCCCGCGATCTCCAGCCCCGCATTCGCGTACACCACGCCGCCATCGACCGCGATGGTGTTGCCGATCACATAGTCGCCGGCGCGCGAGGCGAGATAGATCGCGACTCCCGCCATGTCCTCGTCGGTTCCGATCCGCCGCGCCGGAATGCGTTTGGCGACGTCGTCGGCGTGATCGCGCGCGGCGCGGTTCATGTCGGACTTGAATGCGCCCGGTGCGATCGCGGTGACGTTGATGTTGTCCTTGACCAGCTTGGTCGCCATGCGCCGGGTCAGATGGATCACCGCGGCCTTGCTCGCGGCGTAGGAATAGGTCTCGCCCGGATTGACGAAGATGCCGTCGACGGAAGCGATATTGATGACCTTGGCGGGCCGTTCGTGGGAAGCCGCCGCGCGCAGCGGTTTCGCCAGCGCCTTGGTCAGGAAGAACACCGACTTGACGTTGAGATCCATCACCTTGTCCCAGCCGCTTTCCGGAAACTCGTCGAAATCCGCGCCCCAGGCCGCACCGGCATTGTTGACGAGGATGTCGAGCTTCGGCTCCAGCTTGATGAGTTCGGCGGCCAGTTTATCGCAGCCTTCGACCGTCGAAATGTCGATCGGCAGCGCGATGCATTCGCCGTCATAGGCGGCTGAAAGTTCTTTCGCGGTCGCCTCGCAGGGGCCGGCCTTGCGCGCGGTGATATAAACTTTGGCCGCTCCCTGCGCGAGAAAACCGGCCGCGATCATCTTGCCGATGCCGCGCGACCCGCCGGTTACCAGCGCGACGCGGCCTTTCAGTGAAAACAGATCCTTGAACATGCGTTCCTCCATTGCTTTGACCGTGGTTTTGGGCGCGGGGAGGGAACGAGTCAAGGAATCCGATAGCTGTCGTCCCTGCGAACGCTCAGATGCGCTATTGCGCATCGTGAGCGTACGCAGGGACGACAGCGCAGCACGAGCATCTGCACATTGTTTTCGTCATATCTCGGCCACACGCCCGGCGTGCTATGCTCTCGCTTGCGCGCAACAGACGCGTTTTGAAAAAACGAACAGCGAGAGGAAAGCCCATGGAACTTGGCTATTTCGCGATGCCCTCACATCCACCGGAATGCGGATTGAAAGAGGGACACGACTGGGACTTGCAGGTGCTGCGATGGCTGGATGAGCTCGGCTATCAGGAGGCCTGGATCGGCGAACATCACACCGCGCCGTGGGAGCCTCACCCGGCGCCCGACCTGATCCTGGCGCAGGCGTTCTTGCAGACCAAGAACATCCGCCTCGGTCCCGGCGGTTTCCTGCTTCCCTATCACCATCCGGCAGAACTGGCGAACCGCGTCGCGATGCTCGATCACCTCTCCGGCGGAAGGCTTAATTTCGGCGTCGCGGCTTCGGGCCTGCCGAGCGACTGGGCGATGTTCAATGTCGACGGCATGAGCGGCCAGAACCGCGACATGACGCGCGAGGCGCTGGAGATCATCCTGAAAATGTGGACCCAGGATGGGCCCTGGACCCACAACGGCAAATTCTGGACGGTCTCCAAGCCCGACACCATGTTCGATTTCCTCAAACCCCACATCAAGCCGTTGCAGGCGCCGCATCCGCCGATCGGCGTTGCCGGCCTCTCCAAGGGATCGGATACGCTGAAACTCGCGGGCGAACGCGGCTACATTCCGATGAGCCTCAACCTCAACCCGGCCTATGTCGGCAGCCACTGGGAATCCGTCGAGATTGGCGCGGCCAAGACCGGGCGCAAGCCGAACCGGCAGGACTGGCGGCTGGTGCGCGAGGTGTTCGTCGCCGACACCGACGAGGAGGCGTGGAAACTGTCCGTCGGCGACATGATGGGCCGGATGATGAGCGAGTATTTTTTACCCTTGCTCGGGCATTTCGGTTTCAAGGATTATCTCAAGCACGCGCCCGACGTGCCCGACTTTGACGTCACCGTCGACTATTGCGCGCAGCGCAACTGGATCGTCGGCTCGCCCGCGACCGTCACCGACAAGATCGAAAAGATCTATCGCGAGGTCGGCGGTTTCGGCACGCTGCTGGTGTTCGGCTTCGACTACAAGCACAAGCCGGAAGCCTGGCACAATTCGCTGCGGCTGTTGAAGCAGGAGGTGATGCCGCGATTGAAGCATCTCAACGCGGATCTCACCCGCGCGGCATAGCTACTCTTCTCTTTGTGGGAGAGGGTGGATTGGCGACCCGCAGCGGCGACGCTAAAGGTGAGGGGTTCTCTTCGGGGATAAGGACCCCTCATCCGCCTTATACTACGCCGCGTCGATGCGCCGAAAACCGTTCCACATCGCGGTGGCGGCACCCGAGGTCAGCACCGGGATGATGCGCTCGTCCTGGTAATTGCCGTTGAGCGAAACCCGTTGCAGGGCGGTCAAGTGATCGGCACTTTCCTGGAACAGCATGCCCGGCCGCGTCGTCACCGCGGTCTTGAAGCCTGCCGCGCGCGCGATCGCGAATTCGCGCGGGCCGGCGGCGATCCGGTCGCCATAGGGATAGGCCAGATGCAGCACGGGCCGTTGCAGCGCCGCCTCGATACGTGCGCGGCTGGTCTCGATTTCGAAGCTTGCTACCGCCTCGGATTGCTTCGCCAGATTACAATGCGTGACGGTGTGCGCGCCGATCGTGACCAGGGGATCGTTCGCAAACGCCTTCAACTCGTCCCAGGACATGCAGAGGTCGCGCGCGATCGCGGCTTCGTCGACGTCATGCCGCGCGCACAGCGCGGAGATTTCGCGCTGCAGATCGTGTTCACCCGGCAACGCCCGCAGCCAATCGTGCAACCGGTAGAAGGCGGCCTGCTTGGCCGCCGGCGTCGATGTATCGAAGGAGGTCGCCACGCCGCCAACCGGGGCTTCGAGCGCAGCGGCCTTGGCGATGACTCTTTCCAGCGCGACCCACCACAGCCGGCCGCATCCTTCGGCGAAATCGCTGGCGACATAGACGGTGAGGGGTGCGTCGAATTCACGCATCACGGGCAATGCGAAATCGCGGTTGTCGCGATAGCCGTCGTCGAGGGTGAAGCAGGCGAAGCGCCGCGCGAAATTACCCTGCGAGAGCCGCAGATGCGCCTCGTCCATGCTGACGAGATCGATGTCGAGCGTGCGCAGATGCGCCAGCATCGCGCGCAGGAATTCCGGTTCGACCTCGAGATGATGATTGGGCTGGAATTCGGCGTCGCGGCTGGGACGCACGTGATGCAGCATGAAAATGGCGCCGACGCCTGCGAAGATTGGTCGCAGCAGATAATGCGCCCCGGAGAAGTAGAGCGCTTCCAGGCCGGCGCGGATAACGGTGTTGCGGAGCATTTTCATCAAGGCGTGACGGCCTGTTGGAGGACTGGCCGAACTTAGCGGCAGACCGCTGAAGAAACGGTTAGCCGGACAAATATCCGTAAGCCCTGATCCTTCTCATTATTTCGGGTTTGACAGCCCGCCAAGGGTTTGTTTTCTCTCTGTTCCCAGGTTTTTAGGAACTCGAATGCGCGGTCTTTTCAGGTGGAGTAGCAAATGGTGGCCGGGCGTGATTCCTTTGGTCATCTTTTGGGCTATTGCGGCCTGGACCAGTACGGAACCGCTGGAAGCCGACCTGGCGCAGCGTTCGACCACAGCCCTTAAAGACACCGTCCTGGACAAAAGGCGAATTGGGGTCGCAGGCCGCGACGTGACGTTTGCGGCTGAGGCGTTTTCGGAAGATGGCCGCCTCAGTGCGGTCGCTTCCGTCGAAGCCGTGCCCGGCGTGCGGCTGGTCAACGACGAAACCCGCCTCGTTCCCGAAGCCAAGCCGTTCGTCTGGTCGGCTGAGCGCGATGTGGTCCGGGTGACGCTGGGCGGCTCCTCGCCGCTGCCCTCGAGCAAGGCCAAGTTGATGGAAGCCGCGCGCGCCGCGCTCGGCGGCGTCGAAGTCACCGACCGGATGGGTTTGTCGCGCGGCGCGCCCGCGCGCTTCGACAACGCAGCCCTGCTGCTGCTCGACCAGATCGGCAAATTGAAGGACGGCAAGATCACGCTGTCGGACAACAAGGTCGCGCTGTCAGGCATGGCGCGCGAGCTCGGCGGCAGGGAAGCGATATCAGCCGCGCTGAAAAATTTGCCCGAGGGCTATTCGGTCGCGACCAACGACATCAAGGCGCCGCCCTATATCTTCCAGGCCTACAAGGATCCGGTCGCGGTGACGGTGACGTTGTCCGGTTATGTGCCTGACAACAATGTCCATGCGGCGCTGGTGGCGGCGGCCGGGCGCAAGTTCTTCAGCGAAAAGGTCGTCGACAATCTGAAGGCGAGCGTCGGCGCGCCCTCCGGATTTGCCGCAGCACTGGTGCCGGCGCTCGGCGCATTGTCGCGGCTGTCCACCGGGACGCTCGTGGTGACCGACCGCGAGGTGAAATTGTCCGGCGATGCGCTCTATGAGTCCGCCGCCGGCCAGATCCGCGCCGGCCTCGGCAAGGATTTTCCGCCGAACTGGCAGTTCAAGCCGGAAATCTCGGTCAAACCACCGGCTGCGCCGGTCGATGCCACCGTCTGTCAGCAGCTGTTTGCGGATCTCTTGGGCAAGGCACGGATCCGGTTCGAGTCGGGGAAAGCGGACATTGTTGCGGATTCCACCGGCCTGCTCGACCGCCTGATCGAAACCGCGCTGCGCTGCCCGAACGCCAACATCGAAGTCGCCGGACATACCGATACCGACGGCGAGGAAGCCGCCAACCAGGCGCTTTCCGAGAAGCGCGCGCAGGCGGTCACCGATTATCTGGCACGGGCGGGGTTGCCCGCCAGCCGCTTCACGCCGGTCGGCTATGGCAGCACACAGCCCGTTGCCGGCAATGATTCAGACGAAGGCAAGGCGCAGAACCGCCGCATCGATTTCGTGGTGAGGCAGTAGATGGCTTATCTGACAACATTCTATTGGGGCTGGCTGCTGGGGTCGGCCTTGCTCGGTCTGGCGATGGGCTGGATCTCCGTGGTCCAGCATGGCGAGGGCGTATCGAAAAAAATGAAGTGGTGGCTGGCGGCGCTGGCGGTCGTGCTGGTCGGAGCCGCGTTTTCGCGCGTTGTCCCAGGACGGTTCGGCTATTGGCTCGACCTCGGCCTGATCATGTTCGCACTCTATCTCGTGGGTTGTGCGATTGGATCATGGCTGCGCGACTGGGTGGTCTCGCGCAGCGCACCGGCGGCGTGAGATTTTGCGATGACGCTGTTGGCCCATTTTCAGATGTTCGGCCACTACAATGCCTGGGCCAATACGCGCCTGTATGACGCGGCGGCGCGGCTCGACGGCGAACAATATCGCGCCGATCGCGGCGCCTTTTTCAAATCGGTCCACGGTACGCTCAATCATCTGCTGGCGACCGACCGGATCTGGATGCAGCGCTTCACCGGCACCGGCACCGCGCCCGACCGGGTGGATGCGATCCTGTTCGAAACGCTGGACGAACTGCGCCCCGCGCGCGAGTCCGAGGACCGGCGCATCACCGATTTCGTCGACGCCCTGGACGATATCCGGCTCGCCGGGTCGATCCGGTACCGCCGGGTCTCGACGCCGGAAGTCTTCGAGCAGCAGCTGGCGCCGGCGCTGGCCCATTGGTTCAACCATCAGACCCACCATCGCGGCCAGGTCCACGGGCTCTTGACCGGTCTGGTCGGCCAGGCGCCGGAGCTCGATTTGCTGTTCTATCAGCGGCTTTCGGCGAAATCGGCCGCGTGATGGCGCATTCTGCCCAACTTCACGCGTCAGTGACCGGGCCGGCCCGTGTGACAGAAACCCGTTTGATCCCGCGGAATGCAGCAAAACTGTGCACCCACTGTCATCAATGCCCCCTAATATGTTGAAGAAGCGCGTTTTATTGTCCTTAGGCGAATTCCACTCCGGCCCAAAACGCGCTACCAGAGGGGTCAGGGAGCAGCGTAGCGTTGGCGGGGTCCGCACCGTTGCCGTCGTCGCAGGATCGCAATTCGAGGTCTAGATGCTGGAAGCAATACGCAGGGCGATTTCGTTTCTGCGCCAGAAGCAAATCCTGCATAAGCTCGGGGTTGTGATCAGTATCACGGTCATCGGGATCGCGTGCTACGTGCTCTATCACATGCTCCGCGGCATCGACACCAACGAGGTGATCGAAGCCATCAAGGGCACCGAGCCGCGCCAGATCGTGCTGGCGGCCATCTTCGTGACGGCAGGCTATTTCACGCTCACCTTCTACGATTTGTTCGCCGTCCGCGCGATCGGCCGCACCGACGTTCCCTATCGCGTCACAGCACTTGCCGCCTTCACCTCCTATTCGATCGGCCACAATGTCGGCGCCAGCGTCTTCACCGGCGGCGCGGTGCGTTACCGGATTTATTCGGCCTGGGGGCTGAACGCGATCGACGTCGCAAAAATCTGCTTCCTCGCCGGATTGACCTTCTGGCTCGGCAATGCCGCGGTGCTGGGGCTCGGCATCGCCTATCACCCGGAGGCCGCCGCCTCGATCGATCAACTGCCGGCCTGGTTCAACCGCGCCGCGGCGTTCGCGATCATCGCAGGCCTGGTCGCCTATGTGGTCTGGGTCTGGACCCAGCCCCGCGGAGTCGGCCGCGGGCCATGGACCGTGACGCTGCCGGGTGGTCCCTTGACGCTGTTGCAGATCGCGATCGGCATCGTCGATCTCGGGTTCTGCGCGCTGGCGATGTATGTGCTGGTGCCGGACGAACCCAATCTCGGCTTTGTCGTCGTCGCGGTGATCTTCGTGTCGGCGACGCTCTTGGGCTTCGCCAGCCATTCGCCCGGTGGGCTCGGTGTCTTCGATGCCGCGATGCTGGTCGGCCTCTGGCAGATGGACCGTGAGGACCTGCTCGGGGGAATGCTGCTGTTCCGGGTCCTTTATTATATTGCGCCCTTTGTCATATCTGTAATCTTGCTGACGTTTCGGGAAGTTATTCTCGGGGCGCGACTGAAGCGGCTGCGCCAATTGACCCCTGGCCCGGACGCCGAGCCGAGACATGAGGCCGTCTATGTGCGCGAGCGTGGAGACACCGGCGCCTGAGGACGCGGCCCCAACGCGCTTTTGGAGCGTTTTCGAGCGAAGCGGATTCCGGTTCGCGTGAAGAAAACGCGTCAAAATAAGAATCTAGCGCGTGAAAAAAACGATATGGGAAGAAAGCCGGCGCGATGGCGATAGACGATTCCTCCTCTTCCTCCTTCTTTGCCCCGTGGCCGGACCGGCTGCGGCATTCGGCGATCATCCTGCTGGCCGCTGCCCTGGTGCTTTCCGTGCTGGTCGCCGTCAGCGAACTTTCCTTGGCGCGCGCCTGCGCGGCCTTCGTCTGCATCGCCGCCGCAGCGCTGGTGCCGTGGCGGCTGCATGATGTGGCCACCTCCCGCGAGGATGTCCGGAACGTCAATCCGGTCGAGGCGGCTGCCGTCAGCGCGGTCGTCGCTGGCATGCCGGATCCGGCCGTGCTGCTCGACCGCGCCGGCCGCGTCATCCATCTCAATGCGGCGGCAGCCCAGCTCGCGCCCGCGTTGCGCCGGAACGAGCTCGCCCAGTTCGCGCTGCGCTCGCCCGAGATCATCACCGCCTTGCGCGAGGCGATCGCGACCACCGAGCCGCGCCGCGCCACCTATCTCGACCATGTTCCGGTCGACCGCTGGATGGAGCTGATCATCACGCCGGTGCCGGTGCCGACCCTGTTCGGCGGCACCGACAAATGCATGCTGATGACCTTCCACGATCAGACGCCGCTGCGCCGGGTCGAGGAGATGCGTGCCGATTTCGTCGCCAATGCCAGCCACGAATTGCGCACGCCGCTCGCCGCATTGTCAGGGTTCATCGATACGCTGCAGGGACCGGCCAAGGATGACGTCAAGGCGCGCGAGCGCTTTCTCGGCATCATGCACACGCAGGCAACACGGATGGCGCGGCTGATCGACGATTTGCTGTCGCTGTCGCGGGTCGAATTGTCGGCGCATGTCCGCCCCGATACCTCGGTCGACATCGTCCCGATCATCCGTCAGGTCGCCGACGGGCTGGAACCACTGGCGAGCGAGCGCCAGGTCGCGATCGACATCGATCTGCCGGAACTGCCGGTGGCGATCGCGGGCGATCGCGAGGAGTTGCTGCGGCTGTTCGAAAATCTGATCGAGAACGCGCTCAAATATGGCGCCTCCGGCGGCAAGGTCGATCGTCTCGCTGGTGCAGGCAAGTTCCGCCGAGGGGGCGCCTGAAGTGCGCGTCCTGGTCCGCGATTTCGGCCCCGGGATTGCGCCCGAACATCTGCCCCGGCTCACCGAACGCTTCTACCGGGTCGATGTCGGTGACAGCCGGGCGCAGGGTGGAACCGGGCTCGGTTTATCCTTGGTGAAACATATTCTTAACCGTCATCGCGGCCGCCTTTTGATCGAAAGTGTGCCCAAAAACGGGGCTACTTTTACCGCCTGTTTTCCCCAGCCCAGGCCCCCGACGGCGGTATAAATCCAAGCGATTTCAATCGCTTGTGACTGTCATCCAACTGTCACCGAACCTTCGTAAAAGCAGCATCGACCGCACCTTAATGGGCGGTGTGAGCGCTATCGGGCGCACCGGCGCTTCGCTCACAAGATGGAGACAAACCCATATGAATTTCATCAAGACAATCGTCGCAGCCGGCCTGGTCGCCGCTTCGACGTCGGCATTCGCCGCCGACATCACCGGCGCAGGCGCCACCTTCCCGTTCCCGGTCTATTCGAAATGGGCCGACGCCTACAAAAAGGAGACCGGCAACGGCCTGAACTACCAGTCGATCGGCTCGGGCGCCGGCATCAAGCAGATCCTGGCCAAGACCGTGACCTTTGGCGCCACCGACGCGCCGCTGAAGTTCGAGACGCTCGAAAAGGATGGCCTGATCCAGTGGCCGATGGTGATGGGCGCGATCGTCCCGGTCGTGAACCTCGAGGGCATCAAGTCGGGCGAACTGGTGCTGTCGGGCGAAGTGCTCGGCGATATCTATCTCGGCAAGATCAAGAAGTGGGACGATGCCGCGATTGCCAAGCTCAATCCGAAACTGAAGCTGCCCGGCGACGCCATCACCGTGGTGCGCCGCTCCGACGGTTCGGGCACCACTTTCAACTTCACCGATTATCTGTCGAAGTCGAACGCCGACTGGAAAGCCAAGGTCGGCTCCGGCACCGCGGTCGAATGGCCGGCGGGCGTTGGCGCCAAGGGCAATGAAGGCGTTGCCGGCAACATCGGCCAGACCAAGAACGCGATCGGCTATGTCGAATACGCCTACGCCAAGCAGAACAAGCTGACCTATGCTGCCATGATCAACAAGGCCGGCAAGACCGTGCAGCCGACGGTAGCCTCGTTCCAGGCCGCCGCCTCCAACGCCGATTGGGCCAAGGCGCCCGGCTATTACGTGATCCTCACCGACCAGCCCGGCGAAGCCTCGTGGCCGATCACCGCGGCGACCTTCATCCTGATGCACAAGGATGCGACCGACAAGGCGGCTTCCCAGGAAGCCATCAAGTTCTTCAAATGGTCGTTCGAGAAGGGCGGCAAGATGGCTGAAGAACTCGACTACATTCCGATGCCGGAGCCGGTCGTCAAGCTGATCGAAAAGACCTGGTCTTCCGAGATCAAGAGCTGACCGGACGCGACTTCGCGTCCGGTCATTCCGGGCGCGAGTGAAACGAGCGACCCGGAATTCGAACTCCCCGGTGCGCAATTGCGCACCTGGGGTCTGGTCCTTCGGACCATCCCGGAATGACGCCGGATGAAACGTCAACAAAATCGCTCAGGGCCGAAGCGACTTTCAACGGGCGTTGCGGTAAGTACAGGGGATTGGCGTGGCAGACATGGCCGTTCAGAGCGACGTAATGGAAGCAGAAGCTGCCGGACCTTACGATCGCGCCAGGGCGCTCAGCGCCTTCAAGTTCGGCGACGTTAGCTTTTACTGGCTGACCCGCGCCTGCGCGATTTCGGTGCTGCTCATTCTCGGCGGCATCATCGTCTCGCTGATCGCGGGCGCGTGGCCTGCCATCAGGGAATACGGATTCTCCTTCCTGTTCACCTCGCGCTGGGCACCGTCCGCCGATCCGCCGGTGCTGGGCGCGCTCGGGCCGATCTACGGCACGCTGATCACCTCCGTGATCGCGATGATGATCGCCATTCCCGTCGGTCTCGGCATCGCAATATTCCTCACCGAAATCTGTCCGCTGTGGCTGCGCCGCCCGATTGGGCTGGCGGTCGAACTGCTCGCCGGCATCCCCTCGATCATCTACGGCATGTGGGGCTTCTTCGTGCTCGGGCCGTTTCTGGCCAACAGCTTCCAGCCGTTCATGATCAGGATATTCGAGGGCGTGCCTGTCCTCGGCACCATCTTCGAAGGGCCGCCGTCCTATCTCAGCCTGTTCAACGCCGCACTCATTCTGGCGATCATGGTGCTGCCGTTCATCACCTCGATCTCGGTCGACGTCTTCAAGACCGTGCCTCCGGTGCTGAAGGAAGCCGCCTACGGCGTCGGCTGCACCACCTGGGAAGTGGTCCGCAACGTCGTCATTCCCTATACCCGCGTCGGCGTGATCGGCGGCATCATGCTGGCGCTCGGCCGCGCGCTCGGCGAGACCATGGCGGTCACCTTCATCATCGGCAATTCGTTCCGCATATCAGGCTCGATCTTTGCGCCGGGCACCACGATCTCGGCGGCGATCGCATCCGAATTCGCCGAGAGCGACGGCCTGCACCAATCTGGTTTGATCCTGCTCGGCCTGTTGCTGTTCGTGCTGACGTTCCTGGTCCTGTCGGCGGCGCGGCTGATGCTGATGCGGCTGGAAAAGAAGGCGGGGAACTGACAGCCATGAACCCGATCTACGCTTCCCGCCGCCGCTTCGACGTCATCATCCGCGCGCTGTGCGTCGGCGCCGCGCTGTTCGGCGTGACCTGGCTCGCGCTGATTTTGTTTACGCTGTTCTACAACGGCCTTGCCGGCATCAATCTTGCGATCTTCGTCCAGGACACGCCGCCGCCGGGGTCGACCGAAGGCGGCCTGCGCAATGCCATCGTCGGCTCGATCATCATGACCGTGATCGGGGTCGGCATCGGCGCGCCGCTCGGCCTGCTCGCCGGAACGTATCTCGCCGAATACGGCAAGCATGACCGGCTCACCTCGGTGATCCGCTTCATCAACGACATCCTGCTCAGCGCACCCTCGATCATCATCGGCCTGTTCGTCTACGGCGCCATCGTAGTGCCGATGGGCGGCTTCTCCGCCTTCGCCGGTTGCCTCGCGCTCGCCGTGATCGTCATTCCCGTCGTGGTGCGCACCACCGAGGACATGCTGGGTCTGGTGCCCAATCCCTTGCGGGAAGCGGCCTCCGCGCTCGGCCTGCCGCGCTCGCTGGTGATCAAGCGGATCGCCTACCGCGCCGCGCGATCGGGTCTCATCACCGGCGTGCTGCTCGCCACCGCCCGCGTCGCCGGCGAAACCGCACCCTTGTTGTTCACAGCACTTTCGAACCAGTTCTTCAGCCTCAACCTGACCAAGACGATGGCGAACCTGCCGGTCACCATCAATAATTTCGTGCAGAGCCCCTACGTCTACTGGAAGCAGTTGGCCTGGAGCGGGGCCCTGCTCATCACCCTGACCGTACTTGCCCTGAATATTGGCGCCCGCATCCTTGGCGCCGAGAGGACAAATAAATGACCGACGTTTCTGTATCATCGATGAGTGCTGCCGGCGGGCTTCCTCCTGCTGCTGCGGCGCTGCCCGAGGCGCCGGCGAAAGTCACCGCGCGCGGCCTGAACTTTTATTATGGCGAGCACCACGCGCTGAAGAACATCAACCTGGCGCTCGGCGCCAACCGGGTCACCGCCTTCATCGGCCCGTCCGGCTGCGGCAAGTCCACGCTGCTGCGGATCTTCAACCGGATGTACGACCTCTATCCCGGCCAGAAAGCGACCGGGCAGTTGATGCTCGACCAGACCAACATCCTCGACCCCAAGCTCGACCTCAACCTGCTGCGGGCCCGCGTCGGCATGGTGTTCCAGAAGCCGACGCCGTTTCCGATGACGATCTACGAGAACATCGCCTTCGGCATCCGCCTCTACGAGAAGATTTCCAAATCCGAGATGGACGGCAGGGTCGAAAAGGCGTTGCGTGGTGGCGCGCTGTGGAACGAGGTCAAGGACAAGCTCAATGCGTCGGGCTTGAGCCTCTCCGGCGGCCAGCAGCAGCGGCTCTGCATCGCGCGCACGGTCGCGGTGCGGCCCGAGGTGATCTTGTTCGACGAGCCCTGTTCGGCGCTCGACCCGATCTCGACCGCCAAGGTCGAGGAACTGATCCAGGAACTGGCGGAGGACTACACCATCGCCATCGTCACCCATAACATGCAGCAGGCGGCGCGCGTCTCCGACAAGACCGCCTTCATGTATCTCGGCGAGCTGATCGAGTTCGACGACACCAACAAGATATTCACCTCGCCGAGCGATCGACGAACCCAGGACTACATCACCGGCCGGTTCGGTTGAGGAGATAACACATGGCTTCTGAACATACCGCGAAAGCGTTCGACGGCGATCTCCAGGAGCTGACCCGCCTGGTCGCCGAGATGGGCGGCCTGGTCGAGCGCATGATCACCGAATCCGTCGATGCGCTGATCCGCCGCGACATCGGCCTCGGCAAGCGCGTCGTCGCCGCCGATGCCGACATCGACCGTTTGCAGCATCTGATCGAGGAGCGCGCCGTGCTGACGATCGCCCGCCGTCAGCCGATGGCGATCGATTTGCGCGAGATCGTCGGCGCGATGCGGGTGGCGACCGATCTTGAGCGGATCGGCGACCTCGCCAAGAACATGGGCAAGCGGGTTGCGGCGCTGGAGAACGATTTCCAGCCCTTGAAGCTGATCCGTGGCCTCGAACACATGACCGATCTGGTGCAGTCGCAGGTCAAGTCGGTGCTGGACGCCTATGCGGCGCACGATCTGCCGGCGGCGATGGCGGTCTGGAAGGGCGACGAGGAAGTCGACGCCATCTGCACCTCGCTGTTCCGCGAATTGCTGACCTATATGATGGAAGATCCGCGCAACATCTCGTTCTGTATTCACTTGATGTTCTGCGCCAAGAACATCGAGCGGATCGGCGACCACGCCACCAATATCGCCGAAACCGTGTTCTACATGATCGAGGGCCAGCAGATGCTCGACGAGCGTCCGAAGGGCGACATGACGAATTTTGCTACGACGGTGCCCGGGAATTAACATAGCGTTTTCGAGCGAAGTGGAAGCCGGTTCGCGTGAAGAAAACGCGTCAAAATATAAAAGGCTTAAAACGATGAACGCACGCATTCTGGTGGTTGAAGACGAGGAAGCGCTCACCACGCTGCTGCGCTACAACCTCGATGCCGAAGGCTATGAGGTCGAAACCGTCGGCCGCGGCGACGACGCCGATACGCGGCTGAAGGAGCGCGTCCCCGACCTGATCGTGCTCGACTGGATGCTGCCGGGCCTGTCCGGCATCGAACTGTGCCGCCGCCTGCGCGCGCGCCCCGAGACCAAGACGCTGCCGATCATCATGTTGACTGCGCGTGGCGAGGAGAGCGAACGGGTGCGCGGACTTGCCACCGGCGCCGACGACTATATCGTCAAACCATTTTCAGTCCCGGAACTGCTGGCACGCGTGAAGGGCCTGCTGCGGCGGGCGAGCCCCGAGCGGCTCGCTACCGTCTTGACCTATGGCGACATCGAGCTCGACCGCGAGAAGCGCCGCGTCGCGCGCTCCGGCCGCCCGATCGATCTTGGCCCGACCGAATATCGCCTGCTGGAATTTTTCCTCGAGCATCCCGGCCGCGTGTTCTCGCGCGAGCAGTTGCTCGACAGCGTCTGGGGCCGCGACATCTATATCGACGAACGCACCGTGGATGTGCATATCGGCCGCTTGCGCAAACTGCTCAACCCCGGCCGCGAGCAGGACCCGATCCGCACGGTCCGTGGCGCCGGCTACGCGCTGGATGATCGGTTTGCGAAGGTGGAGTAGTTCCACCGTCGTCCCGGCACGTACATTTGTCGTCCCTGCGAACGCAGGGACCCATAACCACAAATGTTTATTGTTGAAGTGTGTAGCCCGGATGGAGCGAAGCGCAATCCGGGAAAGTGTCGCGTGCTGGCCAACCGTCCCGGATTTCGCTTCGCTTCATCCGGGCTACGGAATAGCGCGTATTTTACCGCGTCGGCTTCGGCGCCGGGCGGCGGCGGTCGGAGGCCGGCTGATAGGCGATACGCGAGTGGTGCGCGCAATAGGGCAGGCTGTTGAGTGCCTTGCCGCCGCAGAAAAAGAAGTCTGCGCTTGAGGGATCGCCGACCGGCCAGTGGCAGGTCGCCTCGTTCAATTCCAGCAGCGTCAACCGCTGGCTCATCGGCACGACGTTGTCGAAGGCGACCGGATCCGGCTCCATCTCCATGTCGAAGGCGTGGGCGAGCGCGGTGTTGCCGCGCGAGACCGGACGCGCCACCCGCATCATCTGCTGGGCGGCGGGGCGGGCCTTGCGCTGGCGCGGGGCGGCCGAGGAGGGGCTCTTGGCGCGGCCGGACAGGCCGAGCCGGTGAACCTTGCCGATCACCGCATTTCGCGTCACATTTCCGAGTTCCGCGGCGATCTGGCTGGCGGAAAGTCCGCCTTCCCAGAGCTTTTTTAGCTGCTCGACGCGATCGTCGGACCAGGTCAATACCGTCATCGCATTTTTTCCTTCGCTTCGCGCTGGCCAATCTGGGGCAACGCGGGCGGTGCCAAATCGTCTCAAATACCCCTGCGGGCAGAATCCCTTAGCCCTCGCCGGGCGCGCAAATCGCGCCCGAACGTGTACGCCTCACAAATGGACTCCTAAGGGATCAGATCCGCCGCACGAGATGTCGTACCCGACAGCCCAGACGCTACAATATGGCGTGACTCTGGCGCAAGAGTCCCCGACCGCGCGTCCACATGTTCCGGTACTTATGCATTGCAATTGCACTTTTCCACCGCACCGGAATGATACGGATTGCGTTATCTCGCAGTGCAGGAAAGCGGTTTTCGCATGATCCGGAAAAGTGGGCACCGGTTTTCCGAAGAGATCATGCGCAATAGGGTCGTTGACACGGACCGCCGCCCGCATAGAATGCCTGTCACGTGCCGCCCCGAAAAGGCGGCACGTTTTGTTTTCGATGACCGGCTGTGCCGCGTTCGCGCCAATGCACGCTTTGTGGCCGGTCTCTAACCAGCAAGTGATTGCCATGACCCATAGCGCCCCGTCGCATCTGCTTCCCGTTTTCGCCAGAGTGGAGCTCGGCTTCGAACGCGGCGAGGGGGCGTGGCTGATCTCGACCACTGGCGAGCGCTATCTCGACTTCACCTCGGGCGTCGCGGTCAATGCGCTCGGCCATTGCCATCCGCATCTGGTTGCAGCCCTGCAGGAGCAGGCAACCAAGCTCTGGCACATGTCGAACCTGTTCAGGAGCCCGGACGGCGACAGGCTCGCCGCACGGCTGTGCGAACAGAGTTTTGCTGATTTCGTGTTCTTCTGTAATTCCGGCGCCGAGGCGATGGAATGCGCGATCAAGGTCGCGCGCCGCTATCACGCCAGCAAGGGCCATCCCGAGCGCTATCGTCTCGTTACCTTCGAGGGCGCGTTCCACGGCCGCACGCTGGGCACGCTGGCGGCGACGGGTTCTGCGAAATATCTCGAAGGTTTCGGTCCGCCGCTCGACGGCTTCGACCAGGTCGCGCATGGCGATCTCGACGCGGTGAAGAAGGCGATCGGGCCGAACACCGCCGGCATCCTGATCGAGCCGGTGCAGGGCGAGGGCGGCGTGCGCTCGGCGCCGCACGCGTTCTACCGGGCGCTGCGCGAACTGTGCGACGACAAGGGCCTGCTGTTGATTTTCGACGAGGTGCAGACCGGCATGGGCCGCACCGGCGATCTGTTTGCCTATAAGCGCCTCGGCGTCACGCCCGACATCATGCCGCTGGCCAAAGCGCTCGGCGGCGGCTTTCCGATCGGCGCGTGTCTCGCCACCGCGGAAGCCGCTTCCGGCATGACGCCGGGCTCGCACGGCTCGACCTTCGGCGGCAATCCGCTGGCGATCGCGTCCGCCAACGCAGTGCTCGACGTGATGCTGAAGCCCGGCTTCTTCGACCATGTGCAGAAGATGTCGCTGCTGCTGAAACAGAAACTCGCCTCCGTGGTCGACCGCTATCCGACCGTGTTGGCGGAAGTGCGCGGCGAGGGACTTCTGGTCGGCGTCAAGGCGGTGGTGCCCTCGGGCGATCTCGTGACCGCGCTGCGCGACCAGAAGCTGCTCACCGTCGGCGCCGGCGACAATGTCGTGCGCTTCCTGGCACCCCTGATCGTCTCGGAATCCGAGATCGAGGAATCCGTGCAGCGGCTCGAGCGCGCCTGCATCGCATTGTCCGGCGACAAGCAGAAGAAGGCGGCGGGGTGATGACCAAACCGCTCCGGCACTTCCTCGACATCTCCGAGCTGCCGCCGAAGGAATTGCGCAACATGCTGGCCGCCAGCGTCGCCATGAAGGCGAAGCAGAAGGCGCACGAGATCAACAAGCCGCTCGAAGGCAAGACGCTGGCGATGATCTTCGAACGGCCCTCGACCCGCACGCGGGTGTCGTTCGACGTCGGCATGCGCCAGCTCGGCGGCGAGTCCATCATGCTGACCGGCGCCGAAATGCAGCTCGGCCGCGGCGAGACCATCGCCGACACCGCGCGCGTGCTGTCGCGCTATGTCGATGCCATCATGATCCGGATTCTGAACCATGATGCGCTGCTGGAGCTTGCCGCCAACGCCACCGTGCCCGTGATCAACGGGCTGACGCGGCGCTCGCATCCCTGCCAGATCATGGCCGACGTGATGACCTTCGAGGAGCATCGCGGCCCGATCGAGGGCCGCACCGTGGCCTGGACCGGCGACGACAACAACGTGCTGGCCTCATGGGCGCATGCGGCGGAACGCTTGAAGTTCAATCTCAATGTCGCGACCCCGCCGCAGCTCGCGCCGAACAAGGCGATGAAGGACTGGATCAAGGCCGCACAGGCGCCGGTCGTGCTCGGCAACGATCCGGAAGCCGCCGTGCGCGGCGCCGATTGCGTCGTCACCGACACCTGGGTCTCGATGGGCGACAAGGAAGGCGAGCATCGCCACAACGTGCTCAGGCCCTACCAGGTCAATGCCCATCTGATGTCGCTGGCCAAACCCGACGCGCTGTTCATGCATTGCCTGCCGGCCCACCGCGGCGACGAAGTCACCGACGAGGTGATCGACGGCCCGCAGTCGGTGGTGTTCGACGACGCCGAAAACCGCCTGCACGCGCAAAAGGGCATTCTGGCCTGGTGTTTTAATCAGGTGGCGTAGGGGCTTGCAAATTGGTTGTCGTCCCGGCGAATGCCGGGACCCATACTCCGCGAGCCCTGGTTGTTGAAAAAGGAAGACAACGACCAGCGAGCAAACAATTGCCGCCGGTGGCTATGGGTCCCGGCCTTCGCCGGGACGACAAATACCCCTTTCGATTTCCGTTCTCCGACCCCAAATAAGCGCCATGTCCTCACAATCCCCCGACCCGAAATTCACCACCGAAGCCCCCATCCGCGCGCCGTCGTCCGTTCCCGTCGACGACGCCGCGCTGCCGTTCGAGGTCGCACCGCTCGATTTGCGCGGCCGCCTGACCCGGCTCGGCCCGGCGCTCGACGACATTCTGACCAAGCACGATTACCCGGCCCCGGTCGGCAAGCTGCTCGGCGAGGCCATCGTGCTGACGACGCTTGCTCGGCTCGTCCCTGAAATTCGACGGCCGCTTCATCCTGCAGACCCAGACCGACGGCCCGGTGTCGTTCCTGATCGTGGATTTCCAGGCGCCCGATCGTTTGCGCGCCTATGCTCGCTACGATGCGACGCGGCTGAAGGACGGCCAGGATTCCGGCGCGCTGCTCGGCAAGGGCCATCTGGCGATGACCATCGACCAGGGCGCCGACATGAGCCGCTATCAGGGGCTGGTGGCGCTCGAAGGCGGCAATCTCGAAGACGCCGCCCATGAATATTTCCTGCGCTCGGAGCAGATCCCGACCCGGGTGCGCCTTGCGGTCGGCGAGGAATGGCGCGGCAGCGGCGACGGCCCAAAACATCGCTGGCGCGCCGGCGGCATGCTGCTGCAATTCTTGCCCAAGGCGCCGGAGCGGGCGCGGCAGGCCGATCTCGATCCCGGCGATGCGCCCGAAGGCGTGGGCACCCCTGAGGTCGCGGAAGACGACGCCTGGGTCGAAGGCCAGTCGCTGATCGCGACCGTCGAGGACGTCGAACTGATCGATCCGGATCTGTCCGGCGAGCGGCTGCTCTATCGCCTGTTCCACGAACGCGGCGTCCGCGTGTTCACACCATTGCCGCTCCGCGCACAATGCTCCTGCTCGCGCGATGCGGTCTCGGCGATGCTGAAAAGTTTTGCGGCCAAAGACCGCGCGGAAATGGTCAAGGACAACAAGGTGGTGGTGACCTGCGAGTTCTGCTCGTCGGTGTATGAATTCACGCCGGATGAAGCGGGCGTGGAGTAGTGGGCGCGGTTTTGCCTAGATAGCAACCGAGAAGGAAGTGCGCTCCCTCTCCCGCGCTTGCGGGGGAGGGCTGGGGTGGGGGCTCTCTCCGCGAGTCATTGTGTAGAGAAAGCCCCCACCCGGATCGCATCGTTCGATGCGATCCGACCTCCCTCGCAAGCGGGAGAGGTGCAGCGAGTCCGCCGCGAGACCGACCAAACCAAATTCACGGCGCCCCCAGTTTCTCCATCGCCTCCCTGATCCAGCCGTAATGCGCCGAGAGCGCGACAGCCATGGTCTTGTTGTCGGTGCCGCCGACGATGAGCGCCACGAGGCTGTGCATGCCGCGATAGGCGAACACCGGTCCGCCGGAATCGCCGTGGCCGCCTTTCGTCTCATCCTCGCCGACACGAACCAGCATCACCCAGTTTCGCGTCGTCTGGGAAACCCGCATCAACACCATCCGCAACACCGTTCCCACGGACTTGTCGTTGGCTGAAGTCTGGCCGTATCCGGCGGCGATCAGATCGTCGCCCTCGGTGAGACTTTCGGGATTGATGACCGCGGGAATGAACGGACCCGGCAAAGGCTTTGCCAGTTTCAGGATCGCAAGGTCGGGCGAACCGGAATCCTTGGGCTTGTAGAGCGGATGCACAACGGCCTCGTTGACCGGACTTAGCGCCGTCGGCGGCAGTGAACCCCCGCCGCTATTGCCGCCGACCTGGAGGTTCGAGAACCCCTGGACGCAATGCGCGGCCGTCAGCACGATGTCCTGCGCCAGCACCACGCCGCTGCATCTGCCTTTCGCGCTGGTGACGACGACGGTGTAGCGCTGCACCGCGCGGTCGGCGACATCAGCGCCGACCAGTGCGGCGGCTGGTCCGCACCAGGCGAACAGCAACGTCGATACGATCCAGACTTTGGCAAAAAGGGATTTGTGCACCGGCGCTGTCCTTGCAGCAAAGGAAGGGTCGCACCAGCGTATCATGGAATTCGATTGACGCCGGATGAGGCCATTCGAGGAGAGACTACCGTCATCCTGAGGTGCGAGCGTAGCGAGCCTCGAAGGATGAATCAGCCACAGACCGGGCCGTCGTCCTTCGAGGCGCGCAAGTCTGCGGCGCACTTGCGCCGCTGAGCGCACCTCAGGATGACGGATTCGATATCCTTGCCTCGACGGCTACCAGGCCAAATTAATGGCGAGCACTCCCGCCTAATTCAACACCCGCTTGTTGTCCGGGCTGTCCAGCGAGAAGGTCGGCACGTCGATTTCAAAATGCTCGCCGCTTTCGCTGACCATCTGGTAGCGGCCGGTCATGAAGCCGGAGGCGGTCGTCAGCGGTACGCCGGAGGTGTATTCGAAGCGTTCGCCGGGGGCCAGCACCGGCTGTTTGCCGACCACGCCTTCGCCGCGGAACACCTGCTTGCCGCCGGTGGCGTCGGTGATGATCCAGTGCCGCGTCCGCAGCTGCACCGTCTCGTGGCCGGAATTGGTGATGACGATGGTGTAGGACCAGAAATACTGGCCCTTGTCGACCACCGAGCGCCCCGGCTGGAAGTTCGGTTCGACGGTGACTTCGATCTGGCGGGTGACGGCGCGGTACATGGCAAACTGCTTCCAAAAATCCTGTTACGCATCATAGCGGAGATGCGCCATGGAACCAATTGCGGACCCACCCGGCGGGCGTGTCCCGGCCAGGTTTCCATCCTCGTTTTCAACACAGTTTCACCCTAAGGCGCCCCTCACGCGGTCCCGCTCTCCTTATCTTGCGTTGCCTGCAAACTGCGGGCCGATATGATCGGCCGGGCCGTGCCTTTCGCGTAAATCAGACTGCCCAAAACGGTGCCCGATGACGTCTATTGCCGATCCAGTTGCCGGACCGACCGTTAAGGAAGCGGACCAGCGCGCAACGGCCAAGACTGCCAGGGAAGAGGCTGTCGCGGCGAAGGTGGCGCTGCCTGCGATCACGCTGCCGGCGGCCGGCGAGCGCGAATTGCGGCTCGACCTGTTTCGCGGGATGGCGCTGTGGCTGATCTTCGTCGATCATCTGCCGCCGAACATCCTGACCTGGTTCACGATCCGCAATTACGGTTTTTCCGACGCCACCGAGATCTTCATCTTCATCTCCGGCTACACGGCCGCCTTCGTCTACGGCCGCGCGATGCTGGAAGCGGGCTTCGTGGTGGCGACCGCGCGGATCCTGCGCCGGGTCTGGCAGATCTATGTCGCCCATGTGTTCCTGTTCACGATCTTCCTCGCCGAGATTTCCTACGTCGCCACCAGTTTCGAAAACCCGCTCTACAGCGAAGAGATGGGCATCATGGATTTCCTCAAGCAGCCCGACGTCACCATCGTGCAGGCGCTGCTGCTGCGCTTCCGGCCCGTCAACATGGACGTGCTGCCGCTCTATATCGTGCTGATGCTGTTCCTGCCGCTCATCCTGTGGCTGATGAAGTGGAGAGCCGACGTCACGCTGGCGTTGTCGGCCGCGCTCTATGCGATGACCTGGCAATATCGACTGGTACCTGTCGGCCTATCCGAACGGCTTCTGGGCCTTCAATCCGTTCGCCTGGCAGTTGCTGTTCGTGTTCGGCGCCTGGTGCGCGCTCGGCGGTGCGGTGCGGATGCAGCGGATCCTGTCGTCGCCGGTGACGATGTGGATTTGCATCGTCTATCTGTTTGCCGCTTTCTGCGTCACGATGACCTGGTATGTGCCGCAGCTCGGTCACATCATGCCGCGCCGCATCGAGCAGTGGATGTACCCGATCAACAAGACCGATCTGGACGTGCTGCGTTTCGCGCATTTCCTGGCGCTGGCCGCACTCACCGTGCGCTTCCTGCCCAGGGATTGGTCAGGGCTGAAATCGCCCTGGCTGCGACCATTGATCCTGTGCGGCCAGCATTCGCTTGAGATATTCTGCCTCGGCGTCTTCCTCGCCTTCGCAGGGCATTTCGTGCTGGCCGAAATTTCAGGCGGTGCCGCATTGCACGCGCTGATCAGTATTTGCGGAATCCTCATTATGTGCGGAATGGCGTGGCTGATTTCGTGGTACAAGCACTCCGCCGACAAAGGTGCGTCGCGAACAAAAAGCACCGTCGGCAACGCCGATCTGGCGGGAGGGGGCGCATGAGGTCCCGGGCTGTACTAGGCCTGACGCTGCTCGCCGGCCTTTCGGCCGCGGGCTTTGCGCGCGCGCAGGACGCGCGGCAGCCCTGTGACGTGCCCGCCTATCTCCTGACCACCGAGAGCTCGCTGCCAAAGGTCGCCGAGGCGGTCAAAACCGGCAAGGGGCTGAACATTCTGGTGATCGGCAGCCGCTCCTCGACCATCGCCGCCTCGGAAGCCAGTGCCTATCCGGCCCAGTTGCAGGCCGCCCTGAAGGCGAAGCTGCCGCAGCTTCAGATCAATCTATCCGTAGAACTACAGGCATCGAAGACGGCCGAGGAGGTCGACACCGGCCTCGTTAAGCTGGTGGAAGCAAAAAGGCCTACTTTGGTTATCTGGCAGACCGGCACGGTCGATGCTATGCGATCTGTCGATCCTGACGATTTTCGCAGCGCTGTCGACGAGGGTGTTGTTGCGCTGCAAAAGGCGGGAGCCGACGTGGTTTTGGTCAATTTGCAGTACAGTCCGCGCACCGAGACGATGATTTCCGCGCCGCCATATCTCGATAATATGCGCGTGGTGGCGCAACAGCACGAGGTCCCGCTGTTCGACCGCTTCGCCATCATGCGTCACTGGAACGAAGCCGGAGATTTCGACCTGTTCAGCACCTCGCATGGCGTGGATCTCGCCAAACGGGTTCATGCCTGCCTCGGCCGCGCGCTGTCCAATTTTGTGCTCGACGCGGCCCGTCTGGCCCCGGCGCAGCAGAATTAAGGAATTTAGCGTTAATGAGTTTTTACCGCCCTTTTCAACGGATGACATTGTTGACGGCGGCCGCGATGGCGGCGCTGCCTTGCTGATGCCACCCTGCGCCGCGCCGGTGTATGCGCAAACGGCTCAACAGGCGACGCTGTCCGATAAAGCCAAAGCCGAAGCGGCCAAGCCCGAAGCTTCGAAACTTCAGACCCCGCCCGCTGCCGGCAATCTGGCCACGGTCGATCCCTCGACGTCGCAAAAGGGCATCGCCGGCAGGGCGATCGACAAGGTCAAGGAAGTGGCAAAATCCGCCACCGACATCTTCAGCCGCGTGCCCTGCCTGCCGTCGAAGGGCGTCCAAGAAGATGGGATCGCTGCCGCATGTGGCGGGCAAGCTCGTTGCGGGCCAGCCGGTCACGATCATCGCGTTCGGATCGTCCTCGACCGCGGGCTTTGGCGCCACCTCGCCGGACTTCAACTATCCGAACCGGCTCGCCGCGCAGCTGCGCCGGCAATATCCGACCGCCGATATCACCGTCGTCAATCGCGGCAAGGGCGGCGAGGATGCGCCTGAAATGATGAAGCGGCTGCAGACCGAGGTGATCGACATGAAGCCGGATCTGGTGATCTGGCAGGTCGGCACCAACGCCGTGCTGCGCAATCTCGATCCGGCCGAGACCGCCAATCTGGTCGAGGACGGCATCGCGCGGATCCAGGCGGCGGGCGCCGACCTCGTGCTGGTCGATCCGCAATATTCACCGCGCGTCAACGAGCGCGCGGAAAACGCCGGCAAGATGGTGAAGCTGCTCAACCGGGTTGCCGAGCTGCGCCACGTCGGCATCTTCCCGCGCTTCGAGGTGATGCGCGAATGGCACGAGAAGCAGGCGATCCCGATCGACACCTTCGTCATCGAGGACGGCCTGCACATGAACGACTGGGGCTACGCCTGCTTCGCGCAACTGCTCGGCGACGACATCATCCGCTCGGTCGGCCAGATCAAGCTCGGCGTCAACGTGCCGTCGGACGTGCGGACCTATCGGCCGATGTGAGATGGGCGAATGGGGAGTAGCGAATAGCGAATGGTGGAGATATCCATTCGCTACTCGCCATTCGCTATTCGCCTACTACCTCACACCTTCGCCAGCGCCTGCTCAAAGTCCTCGATCAGATCGTCCGCATGCTCGAGCCCCGCGGAGAAACGAACAAAACCCTCGCTGATGCCGAGTTCGGCGCGCGCCTCCGGCGTCAGCCGCTGATGCGTCGTGGTGGCCGGATGGGTGACGAGGGACTTGGCGTCGCCGAGATTGTTCGAGATCCGCGAGATCTGCAGCGCGTTGAGAGCGCGGAACGCGCCCGCCTTGCCGCCCTTGACCTCGAAGCCGATCAGGGTCGAGCCGGCGCGCATCTGCTTCTTCACCAATGCGGCCTGCGGATGATCGGCGCGGCCGGGATAGATCAGCCGCGAGATTTTCGGATGCTCGGCCAGCGCATCGGCAACCTTGGCCGCGGTCTCGGTCTGCGCGCGCACGCGCACCGCCAGCGTCTCCAGGCCCTTGAGCAGCACCCAGGCGTTGAACGGCGACAATGACGGGCCGGTCTGGCGCATGAAATTATGGATGTGCTCGGCGATGAAGGCTTCCGAGGACAGGATGACGCCGCCGAGGCAGCGGCCCTGGCCGTCGATGTGTTTGGTCGCGGAATACACCACCACGTCGGCGCCGAGCGACAGCGGGCTCTGCCAGATCGGGGTTGCGAACACGTTGTCGACGATCAGCCGCGCACCGCCGGCATGCGCGATCTCGGCGATCGCCGAAATATCCAGTACGTCGAGCGTCGGATTGGTCGGGCTCTCCAGGAAAAACGACTTGGTGTTCGGCCGCATGGCGCGCTGCCACTGGTCGAGATCGAAACCGTCGACCAGCGTGGTCTCGATGCCGTAGCGCGGAAGCAGGTCCTGCACGACGTAAAGGCAGGAGCCGAACAGGGCTTTGGAAGCGACCACATGGTCGCCGGCCCGAAGCGGTGCGAGGATCGCGGTGGTCACCGCGGCCATGCCGGTTGCGGTCGAACGCGCGGCTTCCGCGCCCTCGAGCTCGATCATGCGACGCTCGAACATCGCGATCGTGGGATTGGAATAGCGCGAATAGATGAAGCCGGGGTCCTGGCCCTTGAAGCGCGCTTCGCACTGCTCGGCACTGTCGTAGACGTAGCCTTGGGTGAGAAACAGCGCCTCCGACGTCTCGCCGAATTGCGAGCGCAGGGTGCCGCCATGGACCAGGCGGGTTTCGGGACGATAGCTGTTGGTAGCCTTAGCCTCAGACATGTGACCTCCGTCGTGACCACCAGAAAATGGTCACAAAAAAACCGGCCTGGAAAAATTTCCACAAGCCGGGATCACACGTGTCCCCGGCCTGTTTAGCGACTTATTTAACGTGGCTGCAAGCCGGCCGGCTCAAATCACCACGGGATAAGTCATGCTGATATTCCCTCGCGCCCTTTTCGTCAAGCCGCCCTTCGGATAACCCCTAAAAGCCCATATTTATGAGGTTTGGATGACATTTGGGTCGTCCCGATGGGCCACCTTTGAGGACCGCGCCGTGCCGTTCACGCTCCCGCCCGACGCCAACGGAACGCTGCCCGACCGCATGATCGCGGCGATGGCGGATGCGGGGCTGATCCTGCCGGCCTATCCCTTTGTCGAGAGCCAGATCCAGCCTTCCAGCCTCGACCTTCGCCTCGGCGACATCGCCTATCGCGTCCGCGCCAGTTTCCTGCCCGGTCCCGGCGCCACGGTCGCCGAGCGCATCGACAAATTGAAGATGCATCAGATCGACCTCACCGACGACGCGGTGCTGGAGACCAATTGCGTCTACATCGTGCCGCTGCTGGAGAGTCTTGCGCTGCCGCCGGAGATCTTCGCCGTCGCCAGTCCGAAGAGCTCGACCGGACGGCTCGACGTCTTCACCCGCGTGATCGCCGACGGCACCCGTCGGTTCGACTCGATCGGCGCCGGCTATCACGGGCCGCTCTATGCCGAGATCAGCCCGAAGACGTTTCCGGTGTTGCTGCGCGAGGGATCGCGGCTGTCACAGGTGCGCTTCCGCACCGGCGACGCGATTTTGAACGCCGACGAACTCTACGCGCTGCATGACGCCGAACGGCTGGTCGATGTCGACGACGCCGATCTCGCCAATGGCGTGGCACTCAGCGTCGACCTGTCCGGCCAGAACACCTCAGGCTTTGTCGGCTACCGCGCCAAGCGCCACACCGGCGTGGTCGATATCGATCGCCGCGGCGGCTATGCGATCGAAGAGTTCTGGGAGCCGATCGCGGCGCGGCCCGACGGCAGCCTGATCCTCGATCCCGGCGAGTTCTATATCCTCGCGTCAAAAGAAGCCGTGCAGATCCCGCCGGATTACGCCGCCGAGATGGTGCCGTTCGATCCCCTGGTCGGCGAATTCCGCGTGCACTATGCCGGATTCTTCGATCCCGGCTTCGGCTATGCCGGCGCCGGCGGGCAGGGCTCGCGCGCCGTGCTCGAAGTGCGCTCGCGCGAAGTGCCGTTCATTCTCGAGCACGGCCAGATCGTCGGCCGCCTCGTCTACGAGAAAATGCTGGCGCGCCCCGACGCCATGTACGGCCAGCGCATCGGCTCGAACTACCAGGCGCAGGGTTTGAAGCTGAGCAAGCATTTTCGGGTGTAAGTCTCACCTATCGTCATTGCGAGCGCAGCGAAGCAATCCATGTCCCCACACGGGGAAAGATGGATTGCTTCGCTTCGCTCGCAATGACGGCTGATATATGCTTGCGGCCAACGACAAACGACGTTGGGGAGAGAGCATGACCGCAGAGCAGCAAGCCCAGTGGACAAGATGGCGCAGCGTCGCCGATC
Source organism: uncultured Alphaproteobacteria bacterium (assembly GCA_963802535.1). Classification (GTDB taxonomy): domain Bacteria; phylum Pseudomonadota; class Alphaproteobacteria; order Rhizobiales; family Xanthobacteraceae; genus Bradyrhizobium. The sequence goes on from CAWDJI010000017.1 coordinate 199,666, forward strand.
TCTACCATGCGTTTTTCACCGGCCTGATCCTCACCGTCGTCACCCGGCGCGGCACCGCGGACGCCGCCGAATTCGTGTTCCGGGTGTTTCGCCGCCAGCAGCAGGAGCGCTTTCTGCCGGGGCTGAAGAAACTCGGGCTCGATCATCTGCCGCCGGCGGTCGCGGCCGCGCAGTATCATTATCTGTCCAACTGGATCGGCGGCGTCCATGTCGAATACATGTACGAGACCGATCGCAAAGCCTGGATCCGCTATCCGCCGCCGCGCTGGATCTGGCGGGGTACGGCGATCTGCGGCGTGCCCGGCGAAGTTTCGCGCGCGATGCTGCGCGGCTGGCACGCCAATAATGGCGTGGCGCTCGGCAACACAAAACTCGGCTTTGTCTGCACCAAGCAGAGCGTCGACGGCCAGGACGGGCTCGAAGGCTATTATTGCGAGTACGATCATCCGCTCGAACTCGATGCGCGGCTGGTGTTCGCGCGCCATCTCGAAGCGCCGCTGTTCGATCCCGCCACCGCACCGGCGCTGCCGGTTGCGAGCTGGCCAAAGCCGCGGCTGGAAAAAGCCTATCGCAACTACGCGATGGAATATGTGAAGACCGCAGCCCCCGTGATGGTGCAATGCTTCGGGCCCGAAGATGCCGGATATCTGCTGCACCTCACGGGCAAACTGATCGGCATGCAGTATTTCGACGAGATCGCGCAAAGTTTTGGCGCGAGCCGTGGCGGCGCAAAAGAGTTCGCAGCCTTCCTGCGCGTCCTGTTCGAGGCGCAGGACGACGTCGCCGAGATCACTGAGTCCGATGGCGCGTTCGAAATCCGGCAGCAGAGCTGGAAGCTGATGGCCGATGTCGGCGATTATCATCCGGCCTGCGCCGGCGTCTTGCAGGGCCTGTTCGAAGGGCTGGCGGCCGGCTGCGGCCGGCATATTCCGGTGCATTTGAAGCCGACCGTGGGCGGTAAAGCGCCGTTTGTCTGGTCGGTCGGCTAATCGCGCAGGCCCCCATTGCGTCCGGCGCACGCGGAATCAGCCATTGCCGTGCTAGGAAACGGCATGGCGCGGCCGAAGAGGCGCCCAAAAATTGAATTGGCGCGTGATCCCCGGTTACCCTTCACGCGCGGGAGCAGAAATGTCCGATATCGGCGTTGCCGAAATTCCCGTCGACGAGGATGAGCGTCCGCTGCCGCCACCGAAGCCGTCGGTGAGGAATGCGCTGGTCGACGGTCCGATCCTGCGCACGCTGCTGTCGCTGGCCTGGCCCAACATCGTGGCATTCAGCGCCGGCACCTGTGTCGTGATCGCCGAGACCTCCTATATCGGCCGCCTCGGCGTCGAATCGCTGGCCGCGATGGCGCTGGTGTTTCCCTGCGTGATGCTGACCATGACGATGTCGGGCGGCGCGATGGGCGGCGGCGTGGCGTCGGCGATCGCGCGCGCGCTCGGCGCCGGCGATATCGATCGCGCCTCGACGCTGGCCGCGCATGCGCTGCTGATCGGCATCTGCTTCGGGCTCATCTTCATGCTGGGCATGCTGATCTTCGGCCCGGCGCTGCTGGAATTGCTCGGCGGCCGCGGCAATGTGCTGGCGCAGGCCGTCGCCTACACGCAGATATTCTTCGGCGGCGCCGTTCTGCCCTGGCTGATGAACACCATGGCGGGCATCCTGCGCGGCACCGGCAACATGAAGCTGCCGTCGCTGATGATGTTTTCCTCGGCGGTCTGCCAGATCGTCCTCGGCGGCACGCTCGGCCTCGGGCTCGGGCCGATCCCGTCATTCGGCATGCGCGGCGTCGCCGCCGGTTCGCTGATCGCCTATCTCATCAGCGTCTCCGTGATGGGCTGGTATCTGTTTTCCGGCCGCGCGCGCGTCGTTCCCAAGGTCAGGGGACTGCGCATTCAATGGGCGATGTTCTTCGACATCCTGAAGGTCGGCGCGATCGCCTGCTTCTCGCCGCTGCAATCGGTGCTGACCATCAGCATCTTCACCCACATGCTGGCGAGTTTCGGCACCGAGATCCTCGCCGGTTACGGCATCGGCGCGCGGCTCGAATTCCTGCTGACGTCGATCTCGTTTTCGTTCGGCATCGCCTCGGTGCCGATGATCGGCATGGCGATCGGCGCCGGGCGGATCGCGCGCGCCCGCCGGATCGCCTGGACCGCGGGCATAGTTGCGTTCGTGGCCGTCGGCGCGATCGCGACCTTCATCGCGATCTTCCCGGATCTCTGGGTCAGCATCTTCACCAATGATTCGGGCGTGCGCGCCACCAGCCGGCAATATCTCGCGACGGCGGCGCCGATGTACGCCTTCATCGGGCTGGCCTCGACGATGTATTTCTCGTCGCAGGGCGCGGCCAAGGTGATCGGCCCGGTGCTGGCGCAGACCGCGCGGCTGTTGTTCATCGCGACCGGCGGCTGGTGGCTGTCGACGCATGATGCCACCGCGCAGAACTTCTTCACGCTGGCCGCCGCATCGATGGTGGTGCTCGGCGTGCTGTCCTGCGCCAGCGTGATCCTGACGCGGTGGGGACCGAAGGATAGTCCCCTTGCCAAGGTTCGGCCGGCGTTGTCCTAGTTCGTCATTGCGAGCGAAGCGAAGCAATCCATAGCTGCGAAGGAAGTGTGGATTGTTCGTCGCTTCGCTCCTCGCAATGACGGTGCACCTACCTGCGCCGGTGACGCCGGCCGTGACGGCCGCCGCCGAAATTGGCCATCCGCATCAATTGCGGGATCATGCTCATCATCTCGCCGCCGCCGCCGCCGCCGAGCATGCCCATGATGTCGCCGCCGCCAATGCCTTCCGGCGAGATGTTGCCGCCGTAACCGCCATAGCCGCCGCCGGGAACGCCGCCGCCGCCCATCAGGCCGCCAAGACCACCAAGGCCGCCGGCATTCCGCCGCCGCCCATCATGCCACCGAGGCCACCGCCGCCGCCTTCCATCATGCGGCTCATCATCGGGCCCATGGTCTGCATCATCATGGCGAAGCGGCGCTTGCCCATCTTCGCCTTCATCATCTCCAGCATCGGCGCCATCTGGGTCATCATGTCGTCGCCGCCGCCACCTCCACCGCCGAGGCCGGGGAATTGCGCCTTCGCCGGCGTCGTCGTCAGGGTAAACAGCAGCAGCAGCGTGGCCGCCTGGCACACCACCTTGTCAGCTCCAGTCATGATTCGACCTCCCGTGCGCGGCGGCCGCGGAGGCGGCGCCAACCGGACGCACGCGGCGACGCTAGGAGAGGGCGATCGGCATCTGTGAGAAAAATCACGCTATTCTGCCGTCGTGGCGGTGAACTCGGTATTGACACGCCAGCTTGCGCCGTTGTCGGCGGAGATTTCGCCGCGCCAAAGGAATGAGTTTGACGTGATCTCGCGAAAACTCCAGCGCATCAACTGGCCGTCCGGCCGCGTGCCGAATTGCACGATGTCGTCGCCGTCGGCGCGGCCGATCATCTGCAGAAAACTTCGCGCCACCGGATCGGTCCACTGGATGCGCCAGGCGTCGATATCGGGATCGTAGATCCGCAGCGTCGTGCCGTAGGAATTGATTTTGGCGGTGGCGTCGCCATGGCGCAATTCGCCGCGCGGCGGCACGATCCAGACGTCCTGGATCGCGCGCCCTTCCAGCGCCCAGCCGAAAGTGCCATTCGCCGGCGCGGCGGCGCTCGCGGCCGTCGTCGGAGAATTGCCTGACGTCGAGATCCCAGGAGCCGATGAAGCGCCCGTACAGATCCATCTTGCCGGCGCGGTCGGCTGAAGGGCCGTCCGCGCCGAGCGCGTCGAGAAACGCGGATGTCATGCCGCTTTCCGCCCCAGCGCCTTCTGCATCGGCCAGCGCGCCCTGGTCCATCTGCGCGTCGACGTAGGGCGCGACGTTCGTTGCGGCAGCACGTCGACGATCCAGATCAGCCGGCTGCGTCGTCGCCGTCGGCGATCACCTGCACCGAGGCGCTGTAATGGTTGACGCGCTCGTTCGCTGATCGCATAGACCAGCCGCCGCCGCGCCTCGTCGCAATCGACCAGCAGCTCGCGCGCGACCGTGCCGTTGGCGAACGTCACGATCCGCGCATCGCCGTCGAGCCGTGAGTCGATGACGAAGCCCGGCACCAGCCGCGTATGCAGCGCGCCGAAATCGCGCACCGCGTCCCAGACGTCGTGCGGGCTGGCGTCGAGGGGGATGTCTTGTGGATGGAAGCCATGGTTGATGTCCTGTGATAGTTGATAAGGTCGTCATTGCGAGGAGCGACTTGCGACGAAGCAATCCATCCATCTGTTATGCCGTGGCATGGATTGCTTCGCTTCGCTCGCAATGACGGTGGAGCGGAGCGCGCGTTCCTACGTGCAAACCGCCTCGACATTGTTGCCGTCGGGGTCGATCAGAAACGCGGCGTAATAGGTCGGGCTGTAATCGGCGCGCGGTCCGGCGCCGCCATTGTCGCGGCCGCCGGCCTTCAGGCCTTCGGCGTGGAATTTCTTGATCGCGGCGTGGTCGGTGGCGCGGAACGCGACATGGGCGCCGGTGTCGCTCGCGCCCTTGTGCAGATGCAGCCAGAGCGCCGGCTCGCCCTTCGGGCCAAAGCCCGCGCCGGAATCGTCGCGCGAGCACAGCACGAAGCCGAGCGGCGCGAGCGCTGCCGTGTAGAAGCGCACGCTGGCGTCGAGGTTGCCGACGCGTAGTCCGATGTGGTCGTACATGATGTTCTCCAGTCAAAGCGCGCGAAACGCCGCGCAGCTGGAGCAACCCTAGTCAGTGCAGGGCGAGCCGTTCTTGGAGAATCTTGCGGTCCCTCGCGAGGCCTGCCGGAACCGCATCGGCGAGACGCCGGCGGCGCGGTGGAAGGTGCGGACGAAGTTGGAGAGGTCGCCGAAGCCGACATCATAGGCGATATCGGTGATCGGGCTGTCGTCGTCGGCGAGCCGGCGCGCCGCATGGCGCAGCCGCGAGCGCACCAGATATTGGTGCGGGGTGACGCCGAGCACGCCCGAGAACAGCCGCAGGAAATGGAACGGGCTGATGCCGGCCTGTCCAGCGGCATCCTCGAGGTCGATGTCGCGGTGCGAATTGGCGTCGATCCACAGCGCGGCTTCCACCGCGCGGCGGCGGTCGCGCGGCGGCATCGGGGCCGGCCTTGCGCGGCTTGCCGGAGACCACCTCGACAAAGCGGCTCGCCAGCATTTGGCCGACCTCGTCGAGGCCGATGTCGCTGTTGCCATCTGCCGCCGTCTGCGCCAGTTCGCCGAGCACCATCAGTTCCGGCAGCGGCGGCGCCGAGCCGATCTGCCAGGCGGCCGCGTCGTCGCCGATCGCTTCCACCAGTTCCGGGTCGAGGAAGAACGACAGGCATTCGTCGCCGCAGACATGCTCATGGGTGCAGGTGTATTCGTCGCCGGGATGGCCGACCAGCATCGATCCCGCCACCAGCTCGAAGAACCGGCCGCGGCAATGGCAGCCGAAACTGCCCTTGCGGACATAGGAGATCGAGTGGCCGCGATGCTGCTTCCGCGAACGGCTTGTCGCCCGGTCCCGCGGTGCAGCGGAACTCGGATACCGTGATGGATCTGCGCTGCAACAGCGTGGTCGCGGTCGCCGTCATATCTGGAAGCTAGGTATGCGGGCGCGGCGGCGCAACCGGCAGCAGCACGTCGAACAGGGTCTTGCTGGCGGTCGGCTGGGCGCCCTCGATCGACAGCAGCCGGCGCTTGGAGATGGCGCCGCCGTTCGGCGAGATCTTGTCGGCATAGTGGCCGGCCTCGAGCACGCGATGGCAGGGCACGATGATCATGAAGGGGTTGCGGGCGATCGCCTGCGCCACCGAATGCACCGCGCCCGAGGCGCGCAGCGCGCTGGCGACCTCGTCATAGGTGCGGGTCTCGCCGCGCGGAATGGTGCGGGCGAACTCGTAGACGCGCTGGTTGAAGGCGGGAATGCCGGTCATGTCGAGGGTGACATCGGAAAGGTCGCTGTCGCCGCCGCGCAGCAGCGCGACGATGCCCTCGATCGCGATCTCGACGTTCAGCGGCGGGCGCAGCTCGCGGGCCTCGGGATAGAGCTGGAACAGCCGCCGGCGGGTGTCGATCTCGCGCGCCTCCGGGCAGTTGCACGCCCATGACGCCGAGCTCGCCCCATGCGATGCCGCAGCGGCCGATCCCGGTGTCGAAAATCGTGTACCCACGCCCCGTCATACGCCAGCAACCCCCGGGCGGATCATAACACCGTCACAAGAGCGCGCATCTGGAATCTTTTGGTCGGTTAAAGACCGAAGCGGTGGGACAAACAGTCGCCTCGGACCAGGGCTTCGGGCGGGACCAAATCGGTTGTATAAAACCGGTCTGAACCACGTATGGTAGAGGGCCCCATGCTCGCGGTTAGCTGTTTTCGTGTGACGCTTTCGCTGCGAAAGGAACAGGCAATGCCCGAATACAAAGCTCCGGGGGTCTACATCGAAGAAATCGGCGCGTTTCCGCCGCCGATCGTTGGTGTCGCTACGGCCGTTGCCGTGTTCGTCGGACACACCGAAATCGCCAGCCAGGCCGGCCATGCGGTGACGCTGGTGCCGACGCGCATCGATTCCCCCAAGGATTATTCGGCGATCTTTGGCGGCGCACACGCTGCCCGTTTCAAGGTTCAGCCGGTGATCGCGTCGGAGGCGGATTTTACCGCGGGAGGAGCGGGTTACGCGCTGAGCTCCGAAACGACCTTCAACCTCTATGACAGCATTCGCTTGTTCTACGCCAACGGCGGCGGGACATGTTACGTCGTCTCGGCGGGCTCTTACGCTGACGATCCCGCGCAACGCGCTGCGGCGCTGCAGGCCGGTCTCGCGGCGGTTCACGATCTGACCGGACCGACGATGTTGGTCATTCCCGAGGCCACGCTGCTCGAACTGAACGACTATCGCCTGCTTCGCCAGGCCATGCTGACGCAGTGCGCCGACAAGCAGGATCGGGTCGCCATCCTGGACGTCATCGGCACCGACCGGTCGTTTCCGTCAGCGGATCTGCGGACCGTCGAAACCTATCTCCACGACAGGATCGCCGATTTTCGCGACGGCCTGGCCGCTGCGCCGGAGACCCTGAAGTTCGGAATGGCCTATGCGCCGTTCCTCAAGACCTCGCTTGTCGACGTCGGCGATTTCTCGTTTGCGAATTTCGATTCCGATAGCAGGAAACGGTCACGGCGATGCTTGCAAGCGAGATCGATCGGCTCTATCCGGCACGGGACCCCAACGCCCAGAGCCTCAAAAACGATCTGCGGGACATCTGGGACGCCAAGCCGCCGACCCGCACGGTGCTGGGTCAGAAGCTCGTGGCGCAAATCCCGCTGCTCTCCGGCATTTTCGCGGCGATGGCGGCGAAACGCGGTACGCTTCCGCCGAGCCCCGCCATCGCCGGCATCTACACCCAGAACGACAATTCGCGCGGGGTTTGGAAAGCGCCGGCAAATGTCGGCCTGAGCGCGGTGACAGCGCCGACCCTGCCGATCAACGACGCGATGCAGGACGATCTCAACGTGCCGCTCGACGGCCTTGCGGTCAACGCCATCCGCTCGTTCATGAACCGCGGAACCCTGGTCTGGGGCGCGCGCACGCTCGACGGCAACAGCAGCGAGTGGCGCTACGTTTCGGTGCGCCGTACCCTGATCTATGTCGAGCAGTCGGTGGCGCTTGCGCTCGAGCCGATCGTGTTCGAACCCAATGTCGCGCAGACCTGGGCAAGGGTGACCGCGATGATCGAAAACTTCCTGCAAGGTTTGTGGAGGCAAGGCGGCCTGATGGGCCCGACGCCGAAGGATGCCTTCTACGTCAAATGCGGGCTCGGCGTCACGATGACGGCGCAGGATCTGCTGGATGGCCGGCTGATCGTCGAGATCGGGCTGGCGCCGGTCCGACCAGCCGAGTTCATCGTGCTGCGGATCGGACAGCATATGCAGGGGGCGTGAACTGTTGGGCCGGCGGCCCGGACCGGGAAGCCGCCTCAGCCGCTGGCGCCAGATCGTAGTTCAATGGTAGAACGGCAGCTTCCCAAGTGCGGGATCGCAGGAACCACATCATGTCGGCAAGCTACAGCTATTCCGTAATTCTCGAACCGCAGGAAGGTGGGGGTTTTACTGTTCTTGTCCCGGCTTTGCCCGAAGTCGTGACGGAAGGCGACACCGAACAAGAGGCCCTTGCCAACGCCGAGGAGGCGATCGGGGCCATCCTCGCGTATCGGCGGGAACAGGGAATGGCGCCGCCATCCGATGCTCATCCCGAGATCCGACATGTGACAGTGGCCGCCTGCTAAAGCGTTTTCCAGCGAAGTGGAGCCGGTTCGCGTCAAGAAAACGCGTCAAAATAAAGAATCCAGGGTGGCGGCAAGCTGCCGGTCGTCAACGGCAAGCGTGTCATCCAGGCTCTCACGAGAGCAGGCTTTCTCGTCAATCGAATTGTCGGCAGTCATCACGTTCTTGTCTACCCTGATGACCCGACGCGTACGGTAACCGTTCCCGTTCATGCCGGGCGCGACCTGAAGCCGGGCACCGTGCGCTCGATCATTCGGCAGGCGGGGTTCACGGTGGAGGAGTTCGCCGATCATTTGTAAGCAGCCGGGAAGGGGTTGCAGATTGTTGAAAGCTCGGACAATGTGCGCTGCGTCAGATCGGAACCCAAGATTAGACGAGTGGCGTTCGCGGGCGTAGTTCAATGGTAGAACGGCAGCTTCCCAAGCTGCATACGAGGGTTCGATTCCCTTCGCCCGCTCCAGATTTTCGGACAGTTTCTCGCTGCAAAGACCTCCGGCCAGATCCGGGATCAGCTCGGTTTGGCGTCGGCAGGCGTCATGCCGAACCGGCGGCGAAAGCAGCGGTGGAAATACGACAAATCATTGAAGCCGGACGAATAGGCGATGTCGCTGACCTTGCGGTGCGTCATGTCGGCGCGCGCCAGCAGTTCGGACGAATGCAGCAACCGCAGTTCGAGAACGCGTTCGGTGAAGCCGATCCCGGTTTCCTGCAACAGCTCCTGCAGGTATCGCGCGGTGACGCGATGCGTTGTCGCGATCTGCTGGATCGAAAAAGCCGGATTTCGGTAGCCCGCCCTGATCTCCCCCAACAGCGTATGCAGTCGTCCGGCCCGCAGGCCGCCGCGCCGCGCCATGTCGTCGGCCTTGCCGCCGGGCGCCAGCGCCAACCCCACCAGATCGATCATGTGGTTGCTGATGGAATTCGACGTCGTGGGATCGCTGAACCCTCCTGATTCCATCACGGTGCGCGCATAGGAATTCAGCATGCGCAACGGTTCCAGGTTCGTATCGATCGGACGCGCCGCCAAATCCTCGGGATGCGGGATCACCGCGGCGAGAGATTTTCGCGACATCCGGATCGAGAACGAACAGGTCGAATTGGCGAGGCCCGGACTGTCGAAGTCGCCGACGAGACCATCGGTGTACAAGGTCGAGCTGCCCACACCGACGACGACTTCGCGGCCGCGCTGCATGAAGCGCCATGGCTCCGCCCCGGTATTCAAAACCAGCAGGACCGCGTCGCTGCCGTCGGCCAGGATGCCTGATCTGGTGCGGGCCAGCCGGTTGATCGAGCCGGTGATGGATGCGTGCATCAATGCACCCACGGGCAGGACCTCGATCCTGGCCTGCAATGGCCGATCGGGATTGAGCATGATCTCGATGCCTGACCGGCCCAGCCTCTTTTCGTAGTGCTCGGCCCAGGCCACGGCGCGCGCGGAATCCGGGACTTCAGGCGGCAATTCGTCAGTGGAAAATGTAAGCTTCGGCATGGCAGCCCAAGGCCGTAAAAGCCCGAGGCTAGCCGCTGACGGGGTTGCGGTCCACCGTCATACCGATTGCTGAAAGCGACAACGCAGCGGACCGGCGAAGAAAATGTCGCAGGTCCGCCGCGCACTCGTATCGGCAGCGGTTAGCTGCAAGGGTTGGATTTGCCTTTGCGGCTCTTGCAATCAGGCTTGGCGGCCAAAAGCTGCAGCTTGTCGGCTTTGGCTGACGCAACAGTGGTCGCGGTCGTCCACGCGCCCGGATCGATCGGGTGGGCGGGTGCAGCCGTCGTTGCCAACGCGATGGCGAGGGTTGCGATGGCTGTGAAGGCGATGAATTTCGACATGGTGATTCTCCTGATGAAGCGAAATGAGGTGAATGGTTACGGGTTCACTTGCGGCCGGGCATGATGATGCCCATTCGCTCGGAGCCGGTCGTGCCGGCATGGCCAGTGCTGCTGGTACCGCTCTTGAGATTCGGATCGATCAAACTGCCCTGGGAATTGCGGATGTTCGGGTCGATGACCTGGCCTTGCGTCGGCTTGAAGTTCGGATCGACGATGCCGCTTTGGCTCTTGCGGTAGTTCGGATCGATGACGCCGCTCTGGCCTGTCCGGTCCGACGGCGGCGTGTGGGTCACGGCGTTCTTGCGGTCGTTGACGATAATGCCCATCCGCTCCGAGCCCGCCTTGCTGGAATGGAAGTTGGGATCGACACCCCCGCGATTATTCGGATCGATGATCTGGCCCTGCGTCGGCTTGAAGTTCGGATCGACGATGCCGCCCTGGTTCTTGCGGACGTTCGGATCGACGATGCCGCTCTGGCTCGTCCGCTCGGATGGCGGGGAGTGGGTCACGGCGTTTTGCGCGAGGGCGACATTGGCGCCCAGTACGAGAGATAAAGCGGCGATGCTGGAAAGTGCGACGTTGCTGGACATGGTGTCCTCCTGCTGAATCAGCTGTGAGCGGAATGCTCAGGCGAGGATTTGTCGCAACGGCGCTGGCTTTGGTGGCTGGACGGGACCGCACAACCGTATGGACAGGAGCGAACCCGGGGACGGACCTGACCGGTCGAAGATGGCCACCCTGAGCCTATCTTTTGCCACCAATCCCGCGTACAACCGCCTCGTCGCAAGACGATGGCGCTGAACCTTAGAATGGACTGCGGGCAGACCCGGGGGCAGTACCCGGCGCCTCCACCCTAGCAGCTTGAGCTTAAAGGTCTCATTTCGGTGAGATCGATCCTGCCGCAAGGCAGAATCCCAGGGCTGCTACGGCGGGGGCGAACCAGGATCGATGGTCGCAAAGAAGTTCTGAATTGTGCTCGGCATGATACCGCCGTTATCGGGTCAAAAACCTAAATGCAAACGATAACGTTGCATTGAACGAAGTGCGCCTCGCGGCGTAACCTGTTCGGGGTTGGTCCACCTGGCAACAGAACGGCCATTGCCGCGTCAACCCTCGGGTTGGCGCGGCTTTATTTTGTGAACCGGCCCGGAACTTCCCGCGACTACAATCACAGCCGCCATCGTGCTAGACGATGGCCGTGCCGCAGAGATCGAGGTGACGCGTTGACCCAGGCCATCGCTTCCGAGAGCACCTCCAGGAATCTGCTTGTCGTCGCAGCCGGCGGCTTGATGTCGGGCATCCTGACGCCGCTGGCGCCGCAATTGATCGATCGCATCGGCGGCGGTCCCGGCGATTTTCGCATTGCGCTTGTGGCGGTGCCGTTTGCGGTGCTGGTGTTTTTCGTGGTCCGGCGCTGTAGCGCCAATCCGCTGTGGGCGGCACTGGTCGCTGCCGGCATCACGATGCTCGCCTTCGTCTGCGCGGTGAATGCCGCGATCTTTATCGACGGGCAGACCAACGGCGCCGACAAGATCATGCGCAACATCCTCACCGGCCTTGCCGGCGGCTTCGTCGGCGCCGGCGTGATGGCGCTCGGCATCGCGCTGTTGCCGGCAGGTCCGCGCGATGCCGTGGCGTGGCTGCGGATGTTGCTGACCGGCACGCTCGCCGGCGCATTGCTCGCGGTCGACAACGCGCTCAGCCTCGACCTCACGTCGGTGCTCTATCCGGTGTGGCAGGCGGCGATTGCGCTGCGGCTCGCAATGGTCTTGCAGCGGGGCAAGTTCACCTGAGTGGATTTGTCGCCGTCAGCTGCCTTTCACGTAGCCCTGGGCTTCGACGATCCGTCCGTCGCGAACGCGCATCAGGTTGACGCCGCGCACCGAGCTTGCGCGATCGGTGCCCCACACCAGCCGCCATCTGATCTCGCCGCGATCGCCGCGCGCGATGATTCCCTCCGGTTCGAAGTGCATCCCCGGCGCGGTTGCGATCTCCGCCCACAGCGCTACGCAGGCAGACTTGCCCTCATGGCGAGAGCCATCGGGTGCGGGCTGCGTGTTCTCGATGACGCAGTCGTCGGCCACCAGTTCCGGCAACGCTGCCGGATTGTGCTTGAGGAAAACGTCGTTGAAGCGATGCAGGATCGCTTCGGTTTGCATACTTTCACGATCGTCGAAACTGCCACTCATCGTCGTTTCCTTCGCGCCATATATTTGTACTAACTCGCACAAAAATATATAATGCGAACGGGTACGAAAGTCCAGCGGAATCGCAAAGACTGTGAAGGCGGTTTCCTTCGCCGCTACGGCTCGATTGTGAGCACGGCTTTCATGTTGGGATGAAAGCGGCAGTAATACTCGACCGTGCCGGCCTTCTTCAGCACCGATGTCGCCGTTTTCTTCGGCGCGATGTTGACATCGAAGTCGCCGTTGCGCGCGGTTGCGGTGTGCGCGAAAATATCCTTGTTGATCCATTCGATGGTGTCGCCGACCTTTGCGGTGGCGTCCGCCGGCGACATCACGAGATTTTCCATCACGATCTGGATGGTGGCGGCCTGCGCCGGGACGGCAAGCGCGCCCAGTATCAGGGCTGTCGCGGTCGCGTTGAAAAGCCTGCGTCCCGGCTGCATATCGATCTTCCTTACTTCAACGCGTCGGCGACGTGTTCGGCGTGCTGCTGGTGGCCCTGAAAAATCTTCAGCCCGGTTTGCAGCAGGCTCTTCAGTTCGGCGTTGCCAGCCGAGGGGATCAACAGCGTCTCCAGCGCGCCGTTGACGGCCTTGTGGTAGGCAACCTCGTTGGCGACATAGGCCTTGTCGTAGTCGGTGCCCTTCAGTCTGCCGAGTTCGGCGAGCTTGTCGGCGGCCTGTTTCGACAGCGTCTTGCTGGTGTCGTTGTCCTCAGGCGTGACTTTCAGCTTCTTGACGAGGTCGAGCGCCTGCTTGTTCACGGCTTCATGGTCGCGCACCATGTCTTCGGCGAACGCCTTGACGTCCTTGCTGCTGGCTTTCGAGACCGCCTGTTTGGCGGCGGCGATGTCGATCACCCCGGCGGTGTAGGCGATATGCGCGATCTGCGGATCGCTGGGTTTTGCACCTTGCGCCAGCGCTGCGCCGGCAACGAGGCTCAACGCGGCGACCGCCGCGCTCAATCGAACGAACATGGTTTGACACTCCTGTGTGCCGGCGCTGATGGCCGGCGCTTGTTGATGGCACAGGAGTTGGATGGCGCAGACGCGCGGAGGTTCCCGAAGAAATTACACGAAGCCGAGTCGCTTCAGCACGGTATCCGTCAGCCGTTCGCAACGCTTGCCGGCGAACGGAAACGCTTCCATCACCACCGGGCCGATCTTCTTCTCGACATTGTCGCGCAGCATGGCGCGGGCGCGGTGTAGCCGCGTCTTCACCGTCTCCGGCTTCAGCCCGAGAATCTCGGCCGTCTCCTCGACATTCATGCCCTCGATCACGCGGGTGATGAAGACGAGCCGGAATGCCTCCGGCAGTTCGTCGATGGCGTGCTCGACGACATGCTGAATTTGACGCATGGACATGGATTTTTCCGGATCGTCGCTGGCTGCGCGGGGAAACTGGATGATCTGGGCTTCGAGCACGCCTTGCGGCAGCGAGGACCACTCCACGCCAGGCCGCTGCCGACGCAACCGGCCGAGCGCCTCGTTCATGGCGATCCGCGACAGCCAGGTCGCAAGGCTGGAATCGCCGCGAAAACTCTCCAGATGCGTAAACGCGCGGACATAGGTCTCCTGCACCACGTCCTCGGCCTCGCCATCGTTGCGCAGGATGCCGCGGGCCAGCCGGTAAAGCTTGCGATTATTGGCCTGCATGATGGCGCGAACCGCCGCCTCGTCGCGGGCCAGCGCCCGGCGTACCAGGTCGACGTCACCGGGGTCGTGTGGCGCGAAATGGGGTGTGGGGGCGTGGCGCATGATGGTTCCACCAATAACTGGGTATTGGGGTTGGATGCGGCAAGGCGAAACAGGTTCCCGAAATAGTTTATCGGGACCGTCTTAGGGACCCTGATAGGGCTCGGTTTCGGCCAGAATTTCGATCTCCGCGACACAAAAAATGCTAAGCTCTACCCATGGTCAAAACGCTCGAACAAGCCATTGCGCAGATTTCCCGGCTTCCTGATGCCGATCAGGAACAGATCGGTCGCAAGCTGCTTTCGCATGTCGAAAAGCTCAATGCGCTGCGCCATGAGATAGACAAGGGCATCGATTCGCTGGATGCCGGTGGCGGCAGCGCCCTGGATATTGAAGATTTCCTCCGCGCGAAGAATTCACGCCATGGAAGCGCATAAGCCGCCGATTCCGATCCGACTTACACCGTCATTGCGAGAAGCGAAGCGACGAAGCAATCCATTCTTTCTTTGCGTGGTTGGATGGATTGCTTCGCTCCACTCGCAATGACGCTGATGCCGCCCCGGGATCGCCGGAGCGGCTGTCTTGCCGACCTCACGCCCCCGCCGGCAGCTGATCGAGAAACCCGGTGATGCTGCGGATGCGGCCGTCGCTGAGCACGGCGAAATCCGTGCCCTTGATCGGGCTGTCGGCGCCGTCGGGGCCGAGTCCCCAGCTGAATCGGACATGATCGCCGTAACCATTGGGTTCGCCGATCAGCGTGAACCGGAAATCCGGAAAACGCTGCTGCACGCCCGCGATCAGCGCGTCGACGCCGTCATGGCCGTCGCCGCTCATCAGCGGATCGACATAGCGGGCATTGGGCGCCCAGTTGGCGGCGAGGATCTCGCGGCGGCGGGCAGGGGTGCGCTCGTTCCACAATTCGATGTAGCTGATAGCAATGGTTTTGACGTCGGTCATGGTGCTCTCCTTCGTTGGCGCCGGAATGATCGGCTGGCCAACTATCGAAGGTTCGCAACTGCGAATCGATTACCTCGGAGGTCAGAGACCTCTGAGGTCAAGGAAACGGCGCGAGAGCAAAAACCCTCGCGCCGCCAAAATCGCTTTCCGAAAATCGCCTCGCCAAAAATTACTTCGCGGCGACGACCATGATCTCGACGTTGTATTGCGGCGACGCCAGCTTGGCCTCGACGGTGGCGCGCGCCGGCGTGTTGCCCGCCGACACCCAGCCGTCCCACACCGCGTTCATGTCCTGGAACGTCTTCATGTCGGTGATGTAGATGGTGGCCGACAGCAGCTTCGACTTGTCGGTGCCGGCCTTGGCGAGATGGCCGTCGATGGTCTTGAGCACGTCCTGCGTCTGCTCGGTGACGCTTTTGCCGGGTGCATTGCTGGCGACGACGCCCGCGAGATAGACGGTGTTGCCGTGGATGACGACCTGGCTCATGCGCGGCCCGGTTTCAAAACGCTGGATGGTCATACTGCTCTCCGATGTGTGTGGCGGGCCTATCTAGCGCGCCGGGGCGTGGTCGGCTACTGCGTTCTTTGCGGGGCGCTCTCGCAAATTGTCGCGTATCGCAAAATCGTGCAAAATTGCTCCGAGATTGCCGGCGGGCAAGCAATTCATGTGGGCTGCGCAACGGTGCTGCCGCGGGCATGGGCTTTCAGCGCATCGAGAAAACATCGCACTTTGGCCGGAACGAACTGCCGTGCCGGCAGTGCGCGGTTTTCGCTTTTGGGATAACATGGCGAGCGTGTCGGCACACGGATGACGACGGGAAACCATGAAGGGGAGGTTGGAATGACCTCGCAGCGAGTGGCGGGAACCGCCATGCAACGAACCATTGCCGTCCTGGGCTCGGCGGTTTTCTTCGTGGTCGCCCCATTTGCGCTGGCGGGGCTCGTTCCGTGGTCGATCACGAGTTGGCAACTCCGGCCGCCGTTCCTTGGTCTGGAGCTGACGCGCGGCATCGGCGCGATAATGATTCTCGCAGGCGTGCCTGGGCTCGTTGACGCATTTGCGCGTTTCGCACTGCAGGGTCTCGGCACCCCCGCGCCCATCGCGCCGACCCGGAATCTCGTGGTAACCGGTCTCTACCGTTATGTGCGTAATCCAATATACGTCGCGGTCGTTGCCATCATCCTGGGTCAAGCGGTGCTGATGGGCGATTGGCGCCTCATCGTCTACGGCGCGCTGCTCTGGCTCGCCTTCCACGCCTTCGTCGTGGCGTACGAAGAACCCACGCTCGAGCAGACGTTTGGGAGCGAGTACGAGGCGTTTCGCGCCGCCGTCCCGCGCTGGATACCGCGGATGACGCCATGGCAGTCGAAATGATCGGCGGCCCCGGTTGTGCGAGCCGCTGCTCGCGACCGGTCTCGGACGCTTAATCAATTGAGTCTGGACCCTCCCCGCGCTCACGGACAATCAACCGGCGCCGCGTCGGAAACAGCGTCAGGCCATAGCGCTCGGCAACCAGACCCCAGAGTCCTTTTGGCGCGAACAGCATGATGATGATGCCGATCGTGCCGAGCAGGATGAGATAGGCGGCGCCGAAATCGGCGAGATAATGCTGCAACAGATAAAACACGATAGCGCCGATGACAGGTCCTTCCGCGATGGCAGGCAAGGGGAACGCGGCAATCTCGCCGGAGCACATCGGCAACGTCAAAGTCAGCCGTCCGCAAACCGGTGCCGAATATCTGGAATCGCTGCGCGATGATCGCTGCGTCTACATCTACGGTGAGCGGGTCAAAGACGTCACCACCCATCCGGCGTTCCGCAACACCGCGCGCATGGTCGCCCGCCTCTACGACGCGCTGCATGACGACAAGCACAAGGACAAGCTGTTGGTGCCGACCGACACCGGCAATGGCGGCATGACGCACGCCTTCTTCAAGGCGCCGAAGTCGATGGACGATTTGATCGCCGGCCGCAATGCGATCGCCGAATGGGCCAAGATCACCTATGGCTGGATGGGGCGCGCGCCGGACTACAAGGCAGCGTTCCTGGCGACGCTGGGCGCCAATGCCGATTTCTACGACCCGTACCAGGAAAATGCCAAGCGCTGGTACAAGTTCAGCCAGGAACGCGTGCCGTTCATCAACCACGCGATCATCCATCCGCCGGTCGATCGCGACCGTCCACCGAACGAAGTCGCCGATGTCTGCTGCCATGTCGAGAAGGAGACCGATGCCGGCCTGATCGTATCGGGTGCCAAGGTGGTGGCGACCGGATCGGTGCTGACCAATTACACCTTCGTCGCCCATCACGGCCTCATGCCGCTTCAGGACAAGAAGTTCGCCGCGGTATTCATGGTGCCGACCAACGCGCCCGGCGTGAAATTCATCTGCCGTACGTCGTACGAGATGAGCGCGAGCGTGATGGGCAGTCCGTTCGACCATCCGCTCTCGAGCCGGCTCGATGAGAACGATGCCGTGTTCATCATGGACAAGGTGCTGGTGCCCTGGGAGAACGTCTTCGTCTATGGCGACATCGAGAAGGCCAATAATTTTTTCCCGCGCACCGGCTTCCTGCCGCGTTTCGTCGTGCACGGCTGCACGCGGCTGGCGGTCAAGCTCGACTTCATCTGCGGGCTGTTGTTGAAGGCCACCGAAGCCGCCGGCACCAAGGATTATCGCGGCGTGCAGGCCAATGTCGGCGAGGTGATCGCCTGGCGCAATCTGTTCTGGAGCCTCTCGGATGCCATGGTCCGCGATCCCAAGCCGTGGATCAAAGACTATGTGCTGCCGAACATGGACCCCGGCAACGCCTATCAGATCATCGCCACCATGGCCTACACCAAGGTGAAGTATCTGATCGAGCAGACCGTCGCCTCCGGACTGATCTACCTCAACAGCCACTCCAGCGATTTCAAGAACGAAGAGATCCGCCCCTATCTCGACCGCTATCTGCGCGGCTCCAGCGGCTACAAGGCCGAGGAGCGCGTCAAACTGTTGAAGCTGTTGTGGGACTGCATCGGCAGCGAGTTCGGCGGACGTCATGAGTTCTACGAGATCAACTATGGCGGCTCGACCGAAGAGATCCGCCGCTATTGCCTGTTCGGTGCGCAGGCGTCCGCCAATGCCGATCGCTTCAAGGGCTTTGCCGAGGACTGCATGGCCGAATACGACCTCGACGGCTGGAAGGTGCCGGACCTCACCGATCCCAGCGAGCTTAGCTATCACATGCTGAAGAAGTGACCGATGCAATCGGAGCAGTGTCATGGCTGCTCCGACGGCGCTTCTCAGAGGTTATGGTGACATGAATATGCAAACCATCGATCCCAGGCACTTCCGCTCGGTGATGGGTGCCTTTCCGACCGGCGTCGCCATCGTCGCGACCGAATGGAAGGGCGAGTTGTTCGGCGCCACCATCAACTCGCTGACGTCGGTATCACTCACGCCGTGCATGCTGCTGTTCTGTACCAATGAAGGCAGCGCGACGGGAGCTGCGATCCGCAAGCGTGGAATGTTCTCGGTGAACATTCTCGGCCACCATCAATCGGAACTGTCGGCCCGCTTTACCGGCAGGCAGAAGAACCGGTTCGAGAACCTTGCCATCGCGTGCAGCGCCGACGACCTGCCGCTCCTCAAGGGCGCCGCCGCTCAACTCTGCTGCCGGGTCACCGCGATCCACAAGGCGGGCGATCACGATATCATTCTGGGTGAAGTGCTCTCGGGTAGTGAGATCGCCTGCAATCCGCTGGTCTTTCACAAGGGAGCCTACGGGATATTTCAACGCGCTTGATCTGAACTCCCGCTCGAAGCGACGGCGTCGGAAATTGAGCGTCAAGCCATACTACATCTGGTGTGTGTGGTGCCAGTCTAAGTCTATCCCTACGGTGCATGGGGTTGTTTTCGTACTTTTCTGTCCGGCCCCCTGCCTACCCCGCAGCCTTCGCCGCCGCGCGCCCGGCATTCCGGCCCGAAAACAGGCATCCGCCGAGGAACGTGCCTTCCAGCGAGCGATAGCCGTGCACGCCGCCGCCGCCGAAACCGGCGGCTTCGCCGGCCGCGTATAGTCCCTTGATGATCTCGCCATTGTTGCCGAACACGCGGCTGTCGAGGTCGGTCTCAAAACCGCCCAGCGTCTTGCGGGTCAGGATGTTGAGTTTGACGGCGATCAGCGGACCGCGTTCGGGATCGAGAATGCGGTGGGGTCTCGCGGTGCGGATCAGTCTGTCGCCGATGTAACGGCGCGCATTGTAGATGTTCATCACCTGCGCGTCCTTGACGTACGGATTTGACATCTGACGGTCGCGCGCCTCGATCTGGCTCTTGATGTGATCGAGCTTGAGCAGATTGTCGCCACTCAGCGCATTCATCGCGCTGACGAGATCGGCGAGATTGTCGCGGACGATGAAGTCGGCGCCCTTCTCCTTGAACGCTTCCACCGGCTCCGGCGCGCCCTTGTTGGTGGCGCGGTTCAGCGTCATGCGCCAGCTTTTTCCGGTCAGGTCCGGGTTCTGTTCGGAGCCTGACAGGGCGAACTCCTTCTTGATGATGCTCTGGGTCAGGATGAACCAGGAGTAATCGTAACCGGTGCTCATGATGTATTCGAGCTGGCCGAGCGTGTCGGAGCCGGGGAACAGCGGCGCCGGCAGACGCTTGCCTGACGCGTCGAACCACATCGAGGACGGACCGGGCAGGATGCGGATGCCGTGGCGCGGCCAGATCGGCGACCAGTTGCGGATACCCTCGACGTAATGCCACATCCGGTCGCGGTTGATCAGGCGCGCGCCGGCGTCTTCGGTGATCCCGATCATCCGGCCGTCGACATGTTCGGGCACGCCGGAGATCATGAATTTCGGCGGCTCGCCGAGCCGCTTCGGCCAGTTCTTCCGCACCAGATCGTGATTGCCGCCGATGCCGCCGGAGGCGACGATCACGGCCTGCGCGCGCAGCGAAAAATCGCCGACGATTTTGCGCGAGCTGCTCTGGCCGCGCTCGACACTGGTCGGCTCCAGGATCGCGCCGCTGACGCCCTCGACCGTGCCGTTGGTGACGGTC
The DNA here is from genome assembly GCA_963802535.1 of uncultured Alphaproteobacteria bacterium. Classification (GTDB taxonomy): domain Bacteria; phylum Pseudomonadota; class Alphaproteobacteria; order Rhizobiales; family Xanthobacteraceae; genus Bradyrhizobium. The sequence goes on from CAWDJI010000017.1 coordinate 219,656, forward strand.
AGCGCATCGACGCGGTGGCGAAACTTGAAAATCAGCCGGCCGGTCTTCTGCGCCTCGCGTGCCCGCCGCTCGAACGGTTCTACGATCCCGGGCCCGGTGCCCCAGGTGACATGAAAGCGCGGCACCGAATTGCCGTGCCCCATCGCGTCATAGCCGCCGCGCTCGGCCCAGCCGACCACCGGAAAGATGCGATGGCCCATCGCGCGCAGCCAGTCGCGCTTCTCGTTGGTAGCGAAGGCGACATAGGCTTCCGCCCAGCGCTTCGGCCAAAAATCCTCCTCGCGGTCGAAGCCCGCAGTCCCCATCCAGTCCTGAAGTGCCAGATCGTAGCTGTCCTTGATGCCGAGCCGGCGCTGTTCGGGACTGTCGACCAGAAACAGCCCGCCGAACGACCAGAACGCCTGTCCGCCGAGGTTTTGCTCGCCTTCCTGGTCGATGACGATGACGCGCTTGCCGGCGTCGGCGATCTCGGTTGCCGCGACCAGCCCGGCCAGCCCGCCGCCGACCACGATGACGTCCGCATCCTCAGCCATATCAGTCCTCCCCCGACCCGTTTTGATTCAAGACCGCGCAATCCGATGCGGTCAACGGCAAATGCCGCTTGCCTGTGGCCACGCGGCCACCGTGGGAACGTTAACTTGTTCCAGTTTGGGACCTTTTCGGCTTGAAGGTGCAGCGCCCTTGCAACACTCAATTTGAATTTGTTTTGAGTGGCTCTGGCCTCCTAGACAAAAACCCGGTCTCGCACGACGCTGGCGAAGTCTTGCATCACCAAGACGATCAGATTCGGTTTCGAGACTGGGGCTGGGATATGAAGCTGGTGACGGGGTTGCTCGCGGCGGTGCTGCTGCTGGCAGGGGTTGCATCGAGCCAGGCGGTGGTCCGGATCGCGGATGACCGCGGCGGTCGCATCGGCACCTATGTCGACAAGTACCAGGGCCTGCGGACCTCCGGCGAGACTGTGATCATCGACGGCCTGTGCGCCTCGGCCTGCACCATCGTCCTCGGCGCCGTCGCCCACGACAAGATCTGCGTCACCTCGCACGCCACGCTCGGCTTCCACGCGGCCTGGGATTTCGGCGCCAACGGCCGGGCGATCACCAATGCCGAAGCCACCCAGATGCTGTATTCGATGTATCCGACGGCGGTACGGCGCTGGATCTCCCAGCGCGGCGGCCTGACCCCGCGCATGCTCTTCCTGCGCGGCAAGCAATTGCAGGCCTTGTACAAGCCCTGCTACCTCGACGCCCAGGCCTCCGCGATCAAGCCGGCGTCTCGCTGAGATCGCCGGCGTCTCCCTGAGATCGCCCCGACGTCGCGCTGAAACAACAGCTCTTTCCTCCGCATCACGTGATCGGCTGCGCGGCCATGGCGCTTGCCTGGCCCCGGAACTGGCCCTATCTGAACTCCTATGGTTCAGCCGATTTCCACCCAGCACGGGATGATGGCGACGACCCGGCCGCAAGCCAGGGTGGCGTCCGCGATCGTTTGGGGCGCGGCGGGCCTTGGCGCACTGGCGCTGCTCGGTGCCGCGGCGCTCTGGTTCCACTATGGGACCGCGGTGTTCTTTGAAATGATCGCCGCCGGCATTTCCGCCTGCTTCTGATCCGGACATAGGGAATTTGACGATGGACCGGACCACCCGCCCGCTGGTGATTTTTGCGGCCTTTGCCGGCAGCCTGCTGGTCGGGCTCGTGATCATGCTGTGGGCGCTCGGCGGCCTGCGCACCGTCACCGCTCCGGCTGCGATCGGCGGGCCGTTCCAACTGACCGACCAGGCCGGCCAGACCGTGACCGACCAGAATCTGAAGGGACGCCCGACGCTGATCTTCTTCGGCTTCACCCATTGCCCGGACGTGTGCCCGACCTCGCTGTTCGAGATTTCCGAAGTGCTGAAGGCGATGGGCAAGGACGCCGACCGGGTCAACGCCTATTTCGTCTCGGTCGATCCCGAGCGCGACACCGCAGCTGCAATGAAGGACTATTTGTCGAGCTTCGACCCGCACCTCAAAGGGCTCACCGGGAATCCTGAGGCGGTGGCAAAAGTGCTTTCGGCCTATCGGGTCTATTCCAAGAAGGTCCCGCTCAAGGACGGTGACTACACCATGGACCACACCGCGCTGATCTACCTGATGGATCGCGATGGCCACTTCGTAGCGCCGTTCAACCTGAAACGGACGCCCGAGGAAGCCGCGGTTGACCTGAAGCGGTACCTCTAACCCCGCGCCAAGCGCCAAAAGGCCCTCGCATCGCGGTCCGGATGGTCTATAAGGCCCTCCAATCCCGTAACAATTCGCCCGATAATGCCAGAGAACGCCTCGTCATCCCGCGCCAGATTGCCTCATACCGTCCTGCTGGCGGGGCTGTCGATCGCGGCTGCCCTCGCGTTGGCGCTCCCCGGCGGCACGGCTCAGGGCCAAACCCCGCCGCGACCCGCGGTCGAGGCCGCGCCGCAGGCAGTGCCTGGCTTTTGGGATCCGCGGCGGCGGCCGGACCGGCCTGATTTGTCGCGCCTGACCGTGATCCGCTTCCTGACCGAGACCGATTACCCGCCGTTCAACTTCACCGGACCCGATGGCAATCCGGCCGGCTTCAACGTCGATCTGGCGCGCGCGCTGTGCGACGAGATCAAGGTCACCTGCACCGTGCAGATGCGCCGGTTCGAGACGCTGATCGACGCCATCACCCGTAACCGCGGCGACGCCATCATCGCCTCGATGGCGGTGACGCCGCAACTCCGCGCCCGGGTCGATTTCACCGATCCCTATTACCGCGCGCCGGCGCGCTTCGTGTCGCGGCGCGACGCCGTGATGCCGGAGGTTCGCCCCGAATATCTCGAAGGCAAGAAAGTCGGCGCCATCGCCGGTACCTCGCACGAGGCCTATCTGAAGGCGATGTTCACCGACGCCGAGATCAAATCCTACGCCAATGACGACGCGCTGCGGCTGGCGTTGCGGCGGAACGAGGTCGATTTCATCTTCGGCGACGCCATTGCGCTGGCGTTCTGGATCAACGGCACCGACTCGGCCGAATGCTGCGCCTTCTCGGGCGGGCCCTTCGTCGAGAGCCGCTATTTCGGCGAAGGCATCGGCATCGCGGTCCGCAAGGGCAATGATCTGCTGCGGCAGTCGCTGAACTGGGCGCTGTTCCGGCTCTGGGAAAAAGGCCGCTACACCGATTTGTGGCTGCGCTATTTTTCGATCAGCCCGTTTTAGGAAACGGGCTGCGAACCATCAGCCGTCATTGCGAGGAGCGGAGCGACGAAGCAATCCACACTTCCTTGTTGTGAAATGGATTGCTTCGCTTCGCTCGCAATGACGGTTATATATTGCCAACGAGCCTATTTCCGGGCCTCTCGGAGAAAGCCTTCTAAATGTCCACCAACGACCCCGTCCCCAGCCCGAGCGACCTTCGTGCGCTCGCCGAACAATCCAACGCCTGGCCGTTCGAGCAGGCGAAAGCGATTGTTGCGCGGCTGAAAAAGAGCTCCAAAGGACGAGGTGCTGTTCGAGACCGGCTACGGTCCGTCGGGGCTGCCGCATATCGGCACCTTCGGCGAGGTCGCGCGCACCACCATGGTGCGCCATGCGTTTCGCGTGCTGACCGAGGACAAGATCAAGACCCGGCTGCTCGCCTTCTCCGACGACATGGACGGCCTGCGCAAGGTGCCGGACAACGTCCCCAACAAGGAGATGCTCACCGCCTATCTCGGCAAGCCGCTGACGCGCATTCCGGATCCGTTCTCGAACGAACACCCTTCGTTCGGCGCCGCCAACAACGCGCGCCTGCGCGCGTTCCTCGATCATTTCGGCTTCGACTACGAGTTTGCCTCTTCGACCGATTACTACACATCGGGCCGCTTCGACGCGACGCTGCTCAAGATGCTCGCCGCCTACGACAAGGTGATGGCGATCATCCTGCCGACGCTGGGACCGGACCGCCGCGCGACCTATTCGCCGTTCCTGCCCATCAGCCCGACCACCGGCGTGGTGTTGCAGGTGCCGATGATCCGTCGCGACGTTGCCGCCGGCACCATCACCTATGTCGACCCGGACTCTGGTAGCGAGGTCGAAACCCTGGTCACCGGCGGCAATGTGAAGTGTCAATGGAAGGCCGACTGGGCGATGCGCTGGGCAGCGCTCGGCGTCGACTACGAGATGGCCGGCAAGGATCTGATCAACTCGGTGAAGCTCTCGGGCCAGATCACAAGGGCGCTCGGCGCCACGCCGCCGGAAGGATTCAACTACGAACTCTTCCTCGACGAGCAGGGCCAGAAGATTTCGAAGTCGAAGGGCAACGGCCTGACGATCGACGAATGGCTGCGCTATGCGTCGCCGGAATCGCTGTCGCTGTTCATGTACCGCGAGCCGAAGGCGGCCAAGCGGCTGCATTTCGACGTGATCCCGCGCAATGTCGACGACTACCAGCAATTCCTCGACGGCTTTTCGCGGCAGGATGCCAAGCAGCAGCTCGCCAATCCGGTCTGGCACATCCATGCCGGCCAGCTGCCGAAGGCCGACATGCCGGTCACGTTCCAGCTGCTGCTGACGCTGGTGTCGTCGTCGAATGCGGAGAACGCCGAGACGCTGTGGGGTTTTATCGGCCGCTATCGGCCCGGCGTCACGCCGCAGACGCATCCGAAGCTGGACGCGACTGGTCGGCTACGCCATCAATTATTATCGCGACTTCGTGGCGCCGACGAAAAAATTCCGCCAGCCGACCGACGGCGAGCGTGCCGCGTTGCAGGACCTGCGCGACGCGCTGTCGCAGCTGCCGGCGACGTCGACCGCCGAAGACATCCAGAACGTGGTCTACGAGATCGGCCGCCGCGAGCCGTTCCTTGATCTCGTCAAGAAGGGCAAGGACGGCCGGCCGGGCGTCTCGCTCGACTGGTTCAACATGCTCTATCAGGTGCTGCTCGGTCAGGAAAAAGGCCCACGCTTCGGCTCGTTCGTCGCGGTGTATGGGCTGGCCAATGCGGTAGCGATGATCGACGGCGCGCTGGGAAGGTCGGCGTAACTCTCGCCGTCGTCCCTGCGAACGCAGGGACCCATAGCCACCGAATGCGGTTGTCCTGAGATGGCGTTTGCCACTCCGCCTTATCGGTAGATCACGCGGTATGGGTCCCTGCTTTCGCAGGGACGACAGCAAATTTTCCAATCATCTCGACTGCAGCACGTAGCGGCGATTGTCCTTCTGTACCGGGCGGGCATTCATCGGATAGAGTTTTGCAAAACCCGCCACGTCGGCGGCCGCAACCGGCATCGGTTCGGTCAGCACAAGCCATTCGACCACTTCCGAGCAGGGCGGGGTCGTCAGTGAACCCGGGTAGCGATAATAGCCGAGCTTCGCGGGCAACAGGCCGTTCGGATTGATAGCGGCGTCGGCCTTCACGGCCGGGCCTTCCTTGGCCGGCATGGTGGCGACGATCTTGCCGAAAGTCGCATTCGGTTTTCCTTCCGCGAGCATCATTCCGACGACGGCGAGCCCGCCAGCATCCGCGCGATGGACGAAATGCGCCTCCATCGGAAAATTCTTGCCGCCGATCAGATGTTCGCTCGGCCGGTGGAAATGCACTTGCAGCAGCTTGTAGGTGGTGTCGCCGAGCTTCAGCGTACTGCCCTCGGCGAAGTTGAGTTGAATGGTGTGGCCGTTGTTGATGATGGTGTCGGCGCTCTTGCCCCACGAGAGCTTCAGCGCCGGCAGTTGCGATTTGATGGTCGGGCCGATATCGATCGGCGATTGCTGCGAGCCGATCGAGCAGACCTTGCTGGCGGCGTCGAGGTCGCCCCATCTGGCCGGGCCCGCCGTCCCTTCGTAGCTCCAGTGCGCGCCTTCGGCGGCAAAGCCGTGCTGGTGCAGACCGGGCAAACGGCCAGCCCGGCCAGCGCTTTCAATAGGTTTCGACGGTCCAATTGAACCTCCCGGGATTTGAAAGAACGATTTGGACTACCCCGATTCCTCTCCGGGTTGCAAATGCGGATGGGAGGTCCGCGGCAATTTCAACCGCGGCCAGTCCCGCGTTGCGCTAGAGTGCCAAGCATAAACCCGCTCAAGCCTCCGTCGAGGGGCCGGCAACATCGGGAGAGACGCATGCAGTTCAGGGTTTCGCCGAACCTGGTCAACGACACCAGCGCCGATGAATGGCAGGCGCGGGTTGATCTTGCGGCCGCGCATCGGCTGGCCTTCAATCAGGGTTTCTCCGAAGGCATCTTCAATCATCTGACGCTGACCGTGCCTGGCCGCAGCGACCGCTACTATCAGATTCCGTTCGGCATGCACTGGTCCGAGGTCACGGCGTCTTCCTTCATGGAAGTCGGCATCGACGACGGCGAGGTCAAGCGCGGCGAGGGCGAGGTCGAGCGCTCCTGCTATTGCATCCACGCGCCGATCCACAAGGCGCTGCCGCAGGCGAAAGCCGTGTTTCACACCCACATGCCGTACGCGAGTGCGCTGACGCGGCTCGAAGACCCGCGCATCAAGGAGATCGGCCAGACCGAGGTCGGGCTATCAGGCGCCATCGCTTATGACGACGAATATACCGGGCCGGCGCTCGATCCCGCCGAAGGCGCTGCGCCTTGCCGGCGTGATCGGCGACAAGAAGGTGCTGTTCATGGCCAATCACGGCATCTCGACGGTCGGTGCGAGCGTCGCCGATGCCTACGACATGCTCTATTACATCGAGCGCGCCGCGCAGGTGCAGATCTACGCGATGTGGACCGGGCAGCGGCTGAAGCAACTGCCAGCGCCCGTGGTCGAGAAGACCAAGCGCGATTTCAAGGACGAGCATCTCTACAAGGGCCCGACCCCGTCGCAGCGCCATTTCGATGCGCTGAAGCGCATGCTCGATCGGAAGGAGCCGGACTACGCGACGTAATTCGTTAACGACAATTTCCGATGTCGTCCCGGCCTTGCGCCGGGACCCATACGCCGCGGCTTCTCGTTTGGATAAGGCTGTTCGACGATTCGAGCGTAACCGCTTAGGACGGTGGTTATGGGTCCCGGATCGCGCTTCGCTTGGCCGGGACGACGATCTCAGGTGCCGCCCGCACCCGATCCGCAAACGCGTGCCAGATTTCCGGGCGCCAGCTTCCCTGCGCGGCGCCCGACGTGGAGGGCAGTATCCAGATCCTCGTGTTGGCAATTCGCTCGGCCTGCTCGCCGTAATCGCGCTTGCCGCCAAGAAATCCCTGTCCCGCTGCCTTGCTCGTGAAGGCCAGGAAATCGGGACGACATACCGCGATTGAATGGCTCAAGCGCGACCGCGCATCCAGTCGCAGTTCGGACAGCGGAATTGCGTGATCCATTCCCGAATGCGTTTTCACGAGGTCGGTGAGACCGATCCGATGCTTTAGCAGATCGCGATATTGATGCGGCTGAAGCAGGCTCGGGGTGAGGCCCGGTCTCGAACAGAATCTTCCAGAATTTGTTCTGCTTGTGCGCGTAGTAAGCCCCGGCTTTGGCCGATGCCGTCCCGGCAGCCATCCCGCATAAAACGACGCGCAGGGAATCCTGCAGTACGTCGTCCAGAACGTCCGGCAGGTCGGGCAATTTTATTGGCTCGCCCACACGATCCGCGCGATCCACGCGACGTCGGTGGCGTCGAGCGCGCGGTCGGCTTGCGCCGGATTGAGCGATTGCAATTCCAGCGTCTTGGCGGTGCGGCGCTTCAATTCCTTCACCAACATCTCGCCATCGGTGGTCTTCACCACCACGCGGTCGCCGCGGCGGATCGGCGTGCCCGGCGACACCACGATGATGTCGCCGTCGCGGTAGGCGGGCTTCATCGCATCGCCGGATATCTCCAGCGCATAGGCGTGCTCGTCGCTGGCAGAAGGCAGCGCCACTTCGTCCCAGCCCTTGCCGGCGGGAAAACCGCCGTCGTCGAAATGGCCGGCGCTGCCGGCCTGCGCCAGGGCCAGCAGCGGCACCGCTTGCTGGCTGCGGACGCCGTCGCCGATCAGCTGCACGAAAATGTCGATCGAGGAATTGGTGGCGGCGAGCGCCTTGGAGACCGATTCGGTCGACGGCCAGCGCTCGCGGCCGTCGCCGGTGATGCGCTTGGATTTGTTGAAGGTGGTGGGGTCGAGGCCGGAGCGCTTGGCAAGGCCGGAGGGCGACAGTCCGGCACGCTCGGCCAGACGATCCAGCGCGGTCCAGACCTGGCCGTGGGTGAGGACGCGCTGGGCTTTGGACGGTTTGGCCATGGCCGCTCTCGAGATCGGATCTAGGAATTATTGCCTGAATTGGGCCGGTTCTGCAAATCGCCTGCAAGGGGCGTGGCGGCGCTTGAGTTACGCCCCCGCCGCCTTTACGGTCGGCGCCCGACCCCACATTCCGGGGAAAATCCCAAAAGACTCAACGATAAACAGGGAATGCCGGCGAAGTGCCCACAATCTACAAAATCAGTCCTGCCTCGGCCTGGCGCGAGGCCGAACGGCAAGGCGTCTACAAGGGCAGTGCCGACGATGCGCGCGACGGCTTTATCCATTTCTCCACGGCTTCCCAGGTCGCCGAGACCGCGCGAAAGCATTATTTCGGCCAGACCGGTCTGTTTCTGATCGCGGTCGATGCCGATGCGCTGGGCGAAAACCTGCGCTGGGAGCGCTCGCGCAATGACGAGCTGTTCCCGCATCTCTATGGCGAACTCGATCTCGGCGCAGTCACCGCCATCCTCGACATGCGGGCGCGCTCCGACGGCTATCACGACATTCCGGAGCTTGTGCCGTGATCCGCGCCTTTGACGCCTTTTCGCTGCCGCTGTTGCGCTGGTTCGATCCGGAGGATGCGCATCGAATGGCGATCCAGGGCTTGCGGCTGTTGCCGCCGATGCGGCCGCGCCCGGACGATCCGAAACTGGCGGTGCGCGCGTTCGGGCTGAATTTTCCCAACCCGATCGGGATGGCGGCGGGTTTTGACAAGAGCGCGGAGGCGCCCGATGCGCTGCTGCGGCTCGGCTTCGGTTTCGTCGAGATCGGCTCGGTGACGCCCAAACCGCAAGCCGGCAATCCGCGGCCGCGGCTGTTCCGGATGGAGCGCGACGAGGCTGTCATCAACCGCATGGGTTTTAACAATGACGGCGCGGAAACCGTGCTGCGCCGGCTGGCGTCGCGGGCGCATCTTGGCGGCATCGTCGGCGTCAATGTCGGGGCCAACAAGGATTCCGCCGACCGCGTCGCCGATTACGTCAAGCTGATCGAGACCTTTGCGCCGGTCGCGAGCTATTTCACCGTCAACGTCTCGTCACCGAACACGCCGGGCCTGCGTAATTTGCAGCAATCGGCTGCCCTCGACGAACTGCTCGCCAAGGTGATCGATGCGCGCGAGCGGGTGCGCAAGAACGCCGGCGATTCCCCGGTGCTGCTCAAGATCGCGCCGGATCTCAGCCTCACCGAGCTCGACGACGTCGTGCATATCGCGCGCTCGCGCCGGGTCGACGGCATGATCGTGGCCAACACCACGCTGGCACGGCCCTCGACGTTGCGCGAAAGCAACCGCGCCAAGGAGCAGGGCGGGCTGTCGGGGCGGCCGCTGTTTCGATTGTCGACGCGCATGGTGGCGGAAACCTATGTGCGCGCGGAAGGTGCGTTTCCCCTGATCGGTGTCGGCGGCATCGATAGTGGCGGCGCGGCCCTGACAAAAATCCGCGCCGGCGCCAGCCTGATCCAGCTTTACTCGTCGCTGATCTACAAGGGCCTTGGGCTGGTCGAAGATATCAAGAAAGATCTTTCCTCGACGCTGCTGCGCACCGGGCGGGACACGCTCTCCGAAATCGTCGGCGCCGATGCGGCGACAATTACGGCCGAGGATTGGCCGGTGAAGTAACGGGTGTCTTGCTTGAAGCGTGTGATCCGTCACCCTGAGGTGGCCGTGCGCAGCGCGGCCCTCGAAGGGCGACGGCCTGGTCTGTGGCCGATTCATCCTTCGAGGCTCGCAAACGCTCGCACCTCAGGATGACGGATTACTCTTGGCAAACGACGCCCTCAGCAGCGCCGGATAGCGCAGCGCCTCAAGCCCGCCGCGGGCGGCATAATGCACCAGCAGCGCGCCCCACAGCCCGGCATTGCCGAACGATCGCAGCGCCAGCCATGCACCAAGAAAGATCAGAAGCGACAGCAGCATCAGATTGCGCATGTCGCGGGCCCAGGTCGCGCCGATATAGATCCCGTCATAGGCAAAGGCGAACACGCCGAGCAGCGGTGCAAAGACCACGAACGGCAAAAACTCGCGCGCCACGCGCCGCACGTCGATGTTCGCAGTCATGATGTCAATCAGCGAGGTGCCGAACAGCGCGAAGACCGCGGCGACCGCCAGCGAAAAGCCAAAGCCCCAGATCAGCACCAGCCTGACCGCGCCGACGAATCCCGCTCTGTCGCGTGCGCCAAGGGCGTGGCCGCAGAGTTGCTGCGCGGCATTGGCGAAACCATCGAGGAAGAAGGCGCTGACCAGGAGGAAATTGTTCAACACCGAATTGGCGGCCAGTGCGACGTCGCCGGCGCGGGCGCCCTGGCTTGCGAAGAACAGCCACACCGCGATCAGCGATCCGGTACGGATCAGGATGTCAGTGTTGACCGACAGCATGCGTACCAGCACGGCGCGATCGAACAGGGCCGCCCCTGAGATGGCGAGCTTCCAATGCGTCAGTCGACCGGCAATCAGGATGCCGAGCAACAGTCCGGCCGCTTCCGCGAATACGGCGGCGATCGCGGCACCGGCAATTCCAAAGTCGAGCACCAGCACCAGCAACACGGTCGCGGCGACATTGATGAGGTTGACGGTGACCTGGATGCCGAGCGCCACCTTGGCGCGTGCCTGTCCGATCAGCCAGCCGAGGATGACAAAATTGCAGAACACCAGCGGCGCCGACCAGATCCGGATCATGAAATAGGTTTTGGCGGCGCGCGTGACGCCGTCGCTGCCGCCCATCGCGCTGAGCAGGATGGAGACGAGCGGGATCTGGAGCACAATCAACGCCGCGCCGATCAGCGCGGCGACAATCAAGCCACGAACCAGAATGGCGCGCAATTCGCCTGGCTGACCGGCGCCGAGCGATTGCGCCGTGAAAGCGACCGTGCTCATGCGCTGGAAGCCGAACATCCAGAAGATGCAGTCGAACAGCACCGAGGCCATCGCCACACCGCCGAGCAGTGCGGCATCGCCAAGCCGCCCGATTGCGGTCGTCGAGACGATACCGATCAGCGGCGTCGTCAGGTTTGCGATCATCGCGGGACCCGCGATGGCGAACATCCGTGCCGTCGTGACTTTCGATAGAGGAGCCGACAACGGCGTTGCGGCTCTAGCGCCCGCGCGGGGTGCCGAATAACCGCGACAGCAGCCAGATCGGGATCACGATCACGGCGCCGAGCAGGAAGTAGCGCCACAGCCAGTTGACGGCGTCGAAGCCGAGATCCCACAACCGCTGGAACAGCATCCTGATGCTGTGCAGGATGTTCCAGGGATCGAACCCGATCGCGGCGAGCACCACGCCGACCAGGATCGACAGCAGGACCAGCCGGAACGCGACCGTCAGCGGCGAACCGCCGAGAAAGCGGTAAAAGCCATCATGGCTGGCCGGCAAATCCCTGACGTCGTTGGGCATCGATTCTCTCCTGCGGGTCACGCCCGTATTCTAGTACAGCGGACAGCAGATGGGGAACCTATTGTGGCACGTCAATGGCTGGCGGGATTACGGCGCGGTAATGCTCGTCTCGCTTTTCAGCATCCGTTCCAGCGTTTCCAGCCGGTCGGCTTCGCGCGGCGGCTTGTCCCAGCGCAGCCGGCTGATGCGCGGAAACCGCATCGCGACGCCGGATTTGTGCCGCGGCGAGCGCGCCAGCCCCTCGAAGGCGACTTCCAGTACCAGCCCCTGGTCCGGCTCATGCACGACGTGGCGGACGGGGCCGAACTTCTCGGTGGTGTTGCGGCGGACGAAGCGGTCGATCTGCAACAGCTCCTCGTCGGTGAAGCCGAAATAGGCCTTGCCGACCGGCACCAGTTCGTCGCCGGCCTCACCGTTGGTCCAGACGCCAAAGGTGTAGTCGGAGTAATAGGACGAGCGCTTGCCGTGGCCGCGTTGCGCATACATCAGCACGGCGTCGATGAGGTGTGGGTCGCGCTTCCACTTCCACCATTGGCCTTTTGGCCTGCCCGGCAGATAGGCCGCGTCGCGGCGTTTCAGCATCACGCCCTCGACCGCCTCGGCATCTTCGCCGGCACCGGCCTCGGCCGGATCGGCGCGCGCCGCCGTCAAGGCGTCCCAACTGTCGAAGGTGACCGTCGGCGACAAATCGATCCTAACATCGTCGAGTTTTTTGACGAAGGTTTCCAACCGGGCGCGGCGCTCGACGAACGGCAATTCGCGCAAATCGTTCGTGTCATCGCCGAGCAGATCGTAGACGCGTAGATGGATTGGATAATCCTTCATCAGCTTGGGCGACACGACTTTGCGATTGAGCCGCTGTTGCAGCACATTGAACGTCTGCACGCGGCCCTCGCGCAGCACCAGCAGTTCGCCGTCGAGCGCGCCGGGCAGATGCAGTGACGGCACCAGATCCGGAAAGCTTTTGGTGATGTCCTCGCCGGTGCGCGAATAGAGCCGCGCCTGGATGCGGCCGTGCTCGTCGCGACCGGAGACAGCCTGCACGCGGATGCCGTCCCATTTCCATTCCGCGATGAAGTCGGCGGGATCGAGGTTTACGAAATCCGCATGCTCGATCGCATGCGCCAGCATCACCGGGCGGAACGGTGTCGGATCCAGATTGATTGGCTTTTCGCGGCGTCCCTCCAGCCAGGCGAACAAATCGAGATAGGGCGGCGCGAGGCCCGGCCACATCAGCTCGATATCATGCGCATCCTTGTCGCCGAGGGCTGCTGCTGCGGTTTTGGCCAGCCGCGCCGAAACCCCGATCCGCATCGCGCCGGTGACGAGCTTCAATAGCGCCCATCGCCCGGTCTCATCGAGCTCATCAAGCCAGCGCACCAGCTGCTTTGGTAACTCGGTCTTGCCGAGGGTGCGCAGCGTGGTGACGACTTCGGTGAGTGTCGGCGGGGGTGGGTTGTTGTGGCCGGGCGGGAGTGCCCCCTTCGGCCACATCAGGGCCACCGTCTCGGAGAGATCGCCGACATAATCATAAGACAATCCGAACAGCACGGGGTCGGTGCGGTCGGTAATCAGGTCGCGAATAAGTCCGGGTTTTGCGTGTTTGAACGACAGCGCGCCGGTCAGCGCCGCCAGCGCGTAGCCGCGGTCAGGATCGGGCGTGTCGCGAAAATACGCCGTGATCAGCCGCAGCTTGTTGTTGCGGCCGGGCTCATAGGCGAGGCGGTCAAGCAACTCGGCGAAGCGGTTCATGCCTCGGCCTCGCTCTTGGGTGCCTCGTGCTCATCCTCGTCGCCGTAGCCGACGAGGTCGAGCGGTCGCGCGGCAAGGCCCTTTGTTTTGCACCAATGCACCAGCGCATCTTCCTGGCCGTGGGTGACCCAGATCTCGCCGGCGCCGGTGGCTTCGATGGTCGCGGTCAGGCCGTCCCAGTCGGCGTGATCGGAAATCACCAGCGGCAATTCGACGCCACGCTGCCGGGCACGGGCGCGCACCCGCATCCAGCCCGAGGCGAACGCCGTGACTGGATCGGGAAACCGCCGGGTCCAGATGTCTGAGGTGGCCGACGGCGGCGCCAGCGTGATGGTGCCGGCGAGGTCGGCCTTCTTCATGCCCTTGACGTCGCGCAATTCGCCGAGCTCGATGCCGCGGCTCCGGTAGTAATAGGTGATCGCTTCCATTGCGCCATGCAGATAGATCGGGGCGTCGTAACCGGCCTCGCGCAGCAGCGCGATCACGCGCTGTGCCTTGCCGAGCGAATAGGCGCCGACCAGATGCGCGCGCTCCGGAAACAGCGCCACCGATGCCAGCAGCTTCTTCACCTCATCGGCCGCGACGCCATGGCGAAATACCGGCAAGCCAAACGTCGCTTCGGTGATGAAGACGTCGCAGGGCACCACTTCGAACGGCACGCAGGTCGGGTCGGTGGCGTCCTTGTAATCGCCGGAGGCGACGATGCAGGTGTCCTTGCAGGTGACGGCGATCTGCGCGGAACCCAGCACGTGGCCGGCGGGATGGAATTTTACCTTGACGTCGCCGAGCCTGAGTTCTTCGCCGTAGCCGATCGCCTGCGTCGAACCGGCGAAATCATCGCCATAGCGCAACCGCATCATGTCGAGCGTCTCTTGCGTCGCCAGCACCGCGCCATGGCCGGGCCGGGCGTGGTCGGAATGGCCGTGGGTGATCACGGCCCGCTCGACGGCGCGGACCGGATCGATATGGAAACCGCCCGGTTTGCAGCACAGACCGGCAGCAGCTGGCAGCAGGATGTCTTGTGGACGCATGTTAGGTATATAGGAGGCCCGGCTCCGATTTTTACCCATTCAAATAGAACAATGCCCGTGCGATTATTCCAGTCCTCCGGCGACATGATGGCCGACCGCCGCTTCGAGTTCGCACGCGACCTGCAATTGAAGGGCGACCTGCCGGCCGCCGCCGATCTGCTGCTGCAGGCGATCGAACTGGCGCCGAATTTTACGACCGCCTGGTTCATGCTCGGCAACATCCGGGAACAACTCGGTGAACGCGATGTGGCGATCGCAGCGTTCCGCAACGCCCACGCAGCCGATGCTGATGACCGTCACGGCGCGGGCCTGCGGCTGATGCGGCTCGGGGCCGCGCCGGTGGCCGCCATGACGCAGGGCTATGTGCAGACGCTGTTCGACCAATACGCGCCGCGGTTCGAATCGGCGCTGGTGGACGGTCTCGACTATCGCGGACCGGAATTGTTGTTCCGGGCGGTGCTGTCGGTACGCGCGGCCGCCCGCAGGCCCGCCTTCTTCAAGCGCGCCATCGATCTCGGCTGCGGCACGGGCCTCGCTGCCACCGCCTTTGCCAAAGAGGTCGATCATTTCATCGGCATCGATCTGTCGCCGCGCATGATCGAGCGGGCGCGCTCGACCGGCTTCTATGCCGAACTCGAAGTGGCAGACATGGTGCACGGTTTGCGCGGCAGGGCGGACGCCAGTGCCGATCTCATTCTGGCCGCGGATGCGATGGTCTATGTCGCCGATCTCTCGGCGGTGCTTGCCGAAGCCAAACGCGTTCTGACCGCCGGCGGCTTGCTGGCCTTCACGGCCGAGACGCACGCGGGCGAGGGCGTCATCATCGGCGAGGGGCTGCGCTACGCCCATGCGGCCGCCTATGTGCGCGCGGCCGTCGAGGCCGCCGATCTGAAATTGTCGCTGCTGGAAGATCGTTCTGCCCGCACCGAGGACAACATCCCGGTGCCGGGCCTGGTCGCAGTCGCCTCGAAAACTTGAGTCTAGACGCTACGATTTCCGTCTCGCGGAAATGCCTTATACCTCCCAGGTAGCATTGCGCCGGGAAGAGGACAGTTCGCTATTGCCGCGCCTGTGGGAATGTAGATCATGTCGCGATCAAGGGAGAACGACAATGAAGAACAAAATGACACGGCGCGAATTCGGCGCCACCGCAATCGGCACCATCCTGGCTTCCGCTTTGCCCGCACCCTTCGTCTGGGCCGCCGACAAAAAATATGATGCCGGCGCCAGCGATACCGAAATCAAGCTCGGCCAGACCGTGCCGCATTCCGGTCCCGGCTCGATCTATGGCGTGCTGGGGCGGGTCGGCGAGGCCTATTTCCAGATGCTGAACGAGAAGGGTGGCATCAACGGCCGAAAGGTCAAGTTCCTCACCATGGACGACGCCTACAGCCCGCCGAAATGCGTCGAGGCGACCCGGCGGCTGGTCGAGCAGGAGGAAGTGCTGGCGCTGTTCGGATCGCTCGGCACCGCGCCGCAGACTGCCGTGCACAAATATCTCAATCAAAAGGGCGTGCCGCAGCTGCTGCTCAACACCGGCGCCTCGAAGTGGAACGATCCGAAGAACAATAAATGGACCATGGCGGGCCTGCCGCTCTACCCGACCGAGGCGCGCATTCTGGCCAGGCATGTCGTCAACGTGAAGCCGAATGCCAAAATAGGCATCCTCTACCAGAACGACGATTTCGGCCGCGATTTCCTCGGCCCCTTCAAGAAGGTTCTGGAAGACGCCGGCGGCACCGCCAAGGTGATCATGGAGCAGACCTACGATCTGACCGAACCGACGGTGGATTCGCAGCTGATCAATCTGTCGAAATCCGGCGCCGATGTTTTCTACAACATCTCGACCGGCAAGGCCTCGTCGCAATCGATCCGCAAGGTGGTCGAGCTCGGCTGGAAGCCGCTGCAGCTGTTGTCGGCGGGCTCGACCGGACGTTCGATCCTCCAGGCTGCCGGCCTGGAGAACGCCAAGGACATCGTCGCGATCCGTTATTCCAAGGAGGCGGGACCCGGGCGCTGGGAAAAGGATCCGGACGCGATGGCGTTCGAGGAGTTGCGCAAGAAATATCTGCCGACCGTCGACCCCGACAACACCATCGCCTATGCCGGCTATGGCCAGGTCGCGTCGATGGCGGAAATCCTGCGCCGCTGCGGCGACGATTTGACCCGCGCCAATGTGCTGAAGCACGCCACCACGCTGGCCGGCTTCCACTCGCCGTTCTTCCTCGACGGCGTCAATTACAGCTACACGCCGGATGACTACACGCCGATGAAGACGCTCTATATCTCGATCTTCGACGGCAAGGATTGGCAGATTTCCGACAAGCCGGTGACGGAGTAGTCCTTTCGTCATTGCGAGCGAAGCGAAGCAATCCATCTCTCCGCGAGGAGAAGGGTGGATTGCTTCGTCGCTTTGCTCCTCGCAATGACGGGAATTGGCGAAGGCGCTGGTCGAATTAGCAGGCCACTGCCCTCGACGAACTGCCCAGAACGGCTTAGTTCTTGGTTTGTGCCGCCCCGAATCTCACCCGCACCATCGGCCGAGCCGGCCGCGCTGCTGCCTGACCGCTTCCTTCAATGGTTCGCGTCGCGCGGCTGGTCGCCGCGTGAGCATCAATTGGAACTGCTGGCGAAGGCCCGCGACGACCGCTCGGCGCTGTTGATTGCGCCGACCGGCGCCGGCAAGACGCTGGCGGGGTTCTTACCGACGCTGGTGGAGCTTTCGTCTCCGACGCCCGTCCCAAAGGAGGCCGCAAAGAAAAGCGTCATCTCCACCGGTCGCAGCGTCAAACGCACCGGTGGGCTGCACACGCTCTACATCTCGCCGTTGAAAGCGCTGGCGGTCGACATCGCGCGCAATCTGGAGACGCCGATCGCCGAGATGGGTTTGCCGATCAAGGTCGAGACCCGCACCGGTGATACGCCGGTGTCGCGACGACAGCGGCAGCGCCGCTACCCGCCGGATATTTTGCTGACGACGCCGGAACAACTGGCGCTGCTGTTGTCTTCCGACGATGCGCCGTTCCTGTTCGGCTCTCTGAAGCGCATCGTGCTCGACGAGTTGCATGCGCTGGTCACCTCCAAGCGCGGCGATCTGCTGTCGTTGGGTCTGGCGCGGCTGTGGCGGCTGGCGCCCGAAATGCGCGGCATCGGCCTGTCGGCGACGGTGGCCGAGCCGGAATCGCTGGCGCGGTTTCTGGTGCCGCAGCGCGACCGGAAAATCGAATCCGCCGATATTGTTGTGGCCGGCGGCGCCGCAGCGCCCGTCGTCGAAATGCTCGACACCAAAGAGCGGCTGCCTTGGGCGGGGCACAGCGCGCGCCACGCGATGGCCGAAATGTATGAGCTGATCAAGCGCAACAAGACCACGCTTGTCTTCGTCAACACGCGCAGCCAGGCCGAAATGCTGTTCCAGGACTTTTGGCGCATGAACGACGATGGCCTCGCCATCGCTCTGCATCACGGCTCGCTCGACGTCGCCCAGCGCCGCAAGGTCGAGGACGCGATGGCGGCCGGAAAATTGCGCGGTGTGGTCTGCACCTCCTCACTCGACCTCGGTATCGATTGGGGCGACATCGACCTCGTCATCAATGTCGGCGCGCCGAAGGGCTCCTCGCGGCTGATGCAACGGATCGGCCGCGCCAACCATCGACTCGACGAACCCTCGCGCGCCGTGCTGGTGCCGGCCAATCGCTTCGAGGTGCTGGAATGTGCGGTCGCGATCGATGCGATCGCCGAAAATGCGCAGGACACCCCGCCGTTGCGGATCGGTGCGCTCGACGTGCTGGCGCAGCACGTGTTGGGCTGCGCCAGCGGTGAACCGTTTCTGTCGGATGAACTTTACGAGGAGGTGCTGACCTCGGCGCCTTACTCAGGACTTTCGCGAACCGATTTCGACGACGTCGTCGATTTCGTCGCGACCGGCGGTTACGCGCTGAAAACCTATGAGCGTTTCGCGCGCATCAAGCAGGATAAGTCCGGCCGCTGGCGCGTCGCCAACCCGCGGGTGCGGCAAAGCTATCGCCTCAATGTCGGCACCATCGTCGAGGAGCCGATGCTGAAAGTCCGGCTGGTGCGCGGTCGCGGCGGTGGGGCGGGATCGACCGGCGCGCTCGGGCGCGGCGGAAGAATGTTGGGCGAGGTCGAGGAATACTTTATCGAAGGGCTGGTGGTCGGCGACACCTTTGCCTTTGGCGGCGAGGTGGTGCGCTACGAGGCGCTTGCCGAGGATCAGGTCTACGTCTCGCGCGCCAACGACAAGGACGCCAAAGTGCCGTCCTATGCCGGCGGCAAGTTTCCGCTGTCGACCTATCTTGCGGAGCGCGTCCGCAAACTGCTCGACGACCAGCGCGCTTGGAAGGCACTGCCGGACCAGGTGCGCGAATGGCTGTCGCTGCAAAAGCATTTTTCGCGGGTACCGGCGGTGCGCGAGCTGCTGGTCGAAACCTTTCCGCGCGGCAACAAGCATTATTTCATCTGCTATCCCTTCGAGGGACGGCTGGCGCACCAGACGCTCGGCATGCTGCTGACGCGGCGGATGGAGCGTGCCCGGGTGCGGCCGCTCGGTTTCGTCGCCAACGAATATGCGGTGGCGGTGTGGGGGCTGGGCGACATGTCGTTCATGATCCGGCAGGGCAAGCTCGATCTCAACGCGCTGTTCGATCCGGACATGCTGGGTGACGATCTCGAGGCGTGGCTAGCCGAATCCGCGCTGATGAAGCGCACCTTCCGCACCTGCGCTGTCATCTCCGGCCTGATCGCGCGGCGCTTTACCGGCGAGGAGAAATCCCGCCGCCAGGTGCTGTTCTCGACCGATCTGATCTACGACGTGCTGCGCAAGCACCAGGCCGACCACGTGCTGCTGCGCGCGGCGCGGGCGGATGCGGCTTCCGGATTGCTCGATCTCAAGCGGTTGGGTGATATGCTCTCGCGTATTCACGGCCGAATCACCCACCGGGAACTCGACCGTGTTTCGCCGCTGGCGGTGCCGGTGATGCTGGAAATCGGCCGCGAGTCGGTCTATGGCGAAGCGGCCGACGAGTTGCTGGCGGAAGCCGCCGACGAGTTGGTCAGGGAAGCGACAGGATAGAACGTGACGGCGCTGACGCAATCTTCGGACGATGATCAAATGGCGCGCGTTTCGAAAGTCGCGATTGCAGATGTGGTCTTCCTGGCCGATCTCTCCGGCGCGCTGTTCTGGCGGGAACAGAGCCTGCTGGTCGTCTCCGACCTGCATCTGGAAAAAGGTTCCAGCTTTGCCGCGCGCGGCGTGCTGCTGCCACCTTATGACACGGTGGCGACGCTGAGCCGGCTGGCGGCCGTGATCGCGCGACACGATCCGCGCAGGGTGATCGCACTCGGCGATAGTTTTCATGACCGCGATGCGCATGAGCGTCTCTCGGCGCCCGATCGCGAGGCGCTATCGGCGATGCAGGTGCGGCGCGACTGGATCTGGATTTCGGGCAATCACGATCCGGCGCTGCCGTCCGATCTTGGCGGCGTGGTCGCCGATGAAGTAGCGATCGGCACCATCATGTTCCGCCACGAGCCCACGGGTGCAGCCGGCGAAATCGCTGGCCATCTGCATCCCAAGGCCCGCGTCGCCACCCGCGGCCGCGCGATGGAGCGGCGGTGTTTTGCCTGCGACGGCGAACGCGCCGTGATGCCGGCCTTCGGCGCCTACACCGGCGGCTTGAGCATCCGCGATCCGGCGTTTGCGAAGATTTTTCGCACACCGGGCCTGATGGCCCATGTGCTGGGGGATAACAAGCTGCACACGATCGCCGCTTCGCGGTGTTATTGATCTAGCGATCGCGTCTCTGCTCCGGACTTCGTCATTGCGAGGAGCGCTTGCGACGAAGCAATCCATTCTTTCTTTGTGGGGCGAGATGGATTGCTTCGCTTCGCTCGCAATGACGACAGAGAGGCGCCTTGTCGCTACGCCGCCTTCGCCTGCACCGTATTGCAAAACTCCGCCAGCCTCCCAGCCAGCCGCAAGGTCGCGGGACTTGCCTCCGGTGCGGCCACCAGCGCCACTTCCGTCCGGTCGATCGGCGCAAAGCCTTCTTTTGCCGTCAGCACGCGGTGCTCGGTCTGGATCGCCATCTCGGAGAGAATCGAGAGGCCCATGCCCGCCGCGACGGCGGCCTGGATGCCGGCGAGGTTGGAGGAGGTGTAGGCCATGTGCCAATTGCGGCCGGCGCTTTCCAGCGCATGGATCGCGCGCGAACGGTAGAGACAGCCAGAGGGGAAGCCGATCAGCGGCACCGAGCCCTCGCTGGTATCGCGGGGCCGGCTCTTGCTGGTGACCCAGTGCACGCGCTCCGGCCACACCGCGATGCCAGATTTATCGCCGGCTGCGCGCTTGAACAGTGCGAGGTCGAGATCGCCGCGTTCGAGATCGCGTTTCAGATAGGTGCTCTGGTCGGCGCGAACGTCCAGCCGCAAGCCCGGATGCGAGCGCGAAAACGCCGCCAGCAATTTCGCCAGCCGATAGGCGGCGAAATCTTCGGGTACACCCAGCCGTATCGCGCCTTCGCTGTCGGGGCGCGCCATCACGTCGCGCGCCTCTTCCGCCAGCGCCAACAGCCGCCGCGCATAGGACAATAGCCGCTCGCCGGCTTCCGTCGGCGTCACGTCTTTGCCGCTGCGGTTCAGCAGCGGCTGGCCGACATCCTCTTCCAGCCGCTTGATCTGTTGGCTGACGGTCGACTGGGTGCGGTGGACGCGCTCGCCGGCGCGGGTGAAGCCGCCGGCATCGACCACCGAGACGAAACTGCGCAGCAATTCCAGATCGAACATGGCCATGATAGAACTCATGTATTTGAAAAATGAATGATAAGTATCTTATCATTTAATTTCCAAATAACAAGCCACGGGCCTACATCCTGGTCAAAGGAGACCTGCCATGTCGCTCGCGCCCTCGATTCCGGTTCCCCGCGCCGGTTTCAATCCACTGCCGCTCTATATCGCGCTGTTCTGCCTGCTCTGGAGCTTTGCCTTCGTCGCCGGCAAGACCGGCGTTACCGATTGCCCGCCGCTGATCCTGCTCACGGCGCGGTTTTCGCTGGCCGGCATCCTGATCCTCGGGATATCGGCGCTTCGCGGTGAGGGATGGCAGCTCTCCTGGCGCGATGCCGCGGTGTTTGCCGTGCTCGGAATCGCCAACAATGCGCTCTATCTCGGGCTCGGTTACACCGGCCTCAAGACCGTCTCCGCCGGCCTCGGCGGCCTGATCGTCAGCGCCAATCCGGTGTTCATCGCCGTCGCCGCGGCGGTGTTCCTCGGTGAGGCGTTGACCTTGCGCAAGGTGACGGGACTGCTGCTTGGTATTACCGGCGTTGCCTTCATCGTCTGGCATCGCATCTCGGTCGGGACCGACAGCTGGCACGGCATCGTCTTCACGCTGGCCTCGCTCGCCTCGATCGTGGTCGGCACCATCCTGTTCAAGGTGCTGGCGCCCAAGGGCAGCCTCTGGCTCGGCAATGGCGTGCAAAATCTGGCCGGCGGGTTGGCGCTGCTGCCGTTCGCCTTCACGCTGTCCGATGTCAGCGACATCGTGCCGAGCGCGCGGCTGTTGGGTGCATTCGTCTTCCTGGTGCTGGGCGGATCGATCCTCGGCTATCTCCTGTGGTTTCACCTCTTGAAGGTCTGCGGTGCGACGGCTGCGAGCGCCTACCACTTCCTGATGCCGCCGCTCGGCATGCTGTTCGCCTTCCTCGTGCTCGGCGAGCACGTCGAATTTCGCGACCTGCTTGGGATCGTGCCGGTAGCACTCGGCATTTACCTGGTGACGCGGCCGGGCAGGGTCACGGTACCCTTGTCTGCACCGAGGTCCTGAGGCAGCCTCCCGGTCCGGAACCGAATTCCCGTCCGGCTGGACCCGGGCATGGCCGATCGCAAGCAATCGAATCCGAAGCATCACGCGCACAAGCATCCCGGCAACGACAGGCCGGCGGCGAAGGCTGAGCCGCATCAGCCGTTTCGCCTGCGCGACTTTGCAAGATCGCTCGGGCCGGGCCTGATCACCGGCGCGTCCGACGACGATCCGTCGGGGATCGGCACCTACAGCCAGGCCGGCGCGCAACTCGGCTACGGCATCGGCTGGACCATGCTGCTGACTTTTCCGCTGATGGCGGCGATCCAGGAGATTTCCGCGCGGGTCGGCCGCGTCACCGGTCACGGCATATCGGGCAATGTGTGCCGGCACTATTCGGCGTGGCTGCTCAATGCGGTGGTGGCGCTGCTGTTCATCGCCAACACCATCAACATCGCGGCCGACCTCGGCGCCATGGCGGACGCGGCAAAACTGTTGATCGGCGGCCACAGCATTGTCTACGTGCTGGTGTTCGGCGTGACCTCGGTGGTGGCGCAGATCTTCCTTGACTACAAGCGCTACGTTGCGGTCTTGAAATGGCTGACGCTCAGCCTGTTCGCCTATGTCGCGGCCCTTGCCTTTGCCCATGTGTCGTGGGGCGAGGCGCTCGCCGGCGTGCTGATTCCGAAGCTCACATGGAGCGCCGATTACTTCACCACCATCGTTGCGATCTTCGGCACCACGATCTCGCCCTATCTGTTCTTCTGGCAGGCCTCGCAGGAGGCCGAAGACCAGCGTATCGACGCGCGCAAGCAGCCACTGATCGAAAAGCACTACGGCGCGCGACGCGAGTTTCATCGGATCCGTGCCGATACCATCGTCGGCATGGCCTTCTCCAATCTGATCGCGCTGTCGATCATCGTCACCGCCGCAGCAACCCTCAATGCTGCCGGCAAGACCGATATCCAGACCTCGGCGCAGGCCGCCGAAGCCTTGAAGCCGATTGCCGGCGCGTTTGCCGAATGGATTTTCGCGCTCGGTATCATCGGCACGGGATTATTGGCGATACCCGTGCTCGGCGGCGCCACCGCCTATGCCGTCGGTGAGGGACGGCAATGGCCGGTCGGGCTGGCGCGCAAGCCCAAGGAGGCGGTCGCGTTCTACGCCGTGCTGGCACTGTCGGCGGGAATAGGCATCGCGCTCAATTTCACGCCGATTAATCCGATCTCGGCGCTGTACTGGAGCGCCGTCATCAACGGCGTGCTCGCTGTTCCCGTGATGGTGCTGCTGATGTTCATGGCGCGCCGCAAAGATGTAATGGGCCGCTACGTCATCGGCGGTCCGCTGTACTGGCTCGGATGGTTGTCGACCGCGGCAATGCTTTTGAGCGTGCTTGCGATGGGGGTGGGGTTTTTCTTGTAGGGTGGGCAGAGGCGCCCTTGCGCCGTGCCCACCATTTTCACCCGCATCGTGTCGATGGAATGGTGGGCACGTGGAGCCTGTCATCGGGCGCGCATTCGCGCGACCCGTTGGCTTTGCCCACCCTACGATTTCTAATCCTTCCGGAACACAATGGACGCCATCCAGCCCGTCATCAGCGCCATGAAGGCGGTCACCAGGCCGTAGGCCAGGCCGTTCTGGCGGGCGGTGGTGGCGATGAACTGTTCGAAGCCGACCTTGACGATCTCGAACGCGGTTTCGGTCCGCGTCACCAGCGCGCCGTCGGCGAACAATTTGATCTCGACGTCATAGGTGCCGATCGGGACCTCGCCGGGAAGGGGAATGCCAGTGCGGAACAGCGTCGGCGTCAGGAAGGTCACCGCGGAAGTTGATTCGCGATATAGACCATGCTCGGAACGCAACCGCACGAACGCCTTGCGGAACGCATCGTCGGGCACGACGTCGGCGTAATCAGGCCCGACGCGCTGCGTCAGCAATACGTTGTTGAGGCCCAGCTGCTGCCGCCGCTGCACCTCGGGCGAAGCGATGGCGTCGTACGGCCGGTTGGAAAACAGCGCCAGATAGCTCGGCACTTTGAGGAATTGCCGGGCGTCGGTGTTGATCCAGATGCCGAACCGGCGCTCCTTGCGGCGCGTCACCATGTCGGCGCGCGGGCCGCTGACGGTCACCACGAGATCGTAGCTGGTGCGGCTGGCCGGAGTTTGCGCATCCTTTTCGACCGAGCCGAACAACACCAGCTCTTCGCCGGAGTAGTTTGGTGTCACCGTCACGCGGTGGTTCGACACCGACGCGATCAGCCGTTCCGCGCGCGCCGGTGATGTCGCCAACACGGCGGCCAGCGCAAGACTTGCGAATATGATCGCGCGCACGATCATGTGCCGCCTCCGGTTTCCCGGATAGTGAAGAGGTCCGCCGGCTGGATCACCAGCTCGATGGCGAAGCGGATGCCGACGGAGAGGACAAGGAGCCCGAGCAGCAGCCGCAGGTGTTCGCCGCGGATCTTCTGGCCGGCGCGGGCGCCGAACTGTGCGCCGGTGACGCCACCGACCATCAGGATCAGCGCCAGCACGGCATCCACCAGATGGTTGGTCACCGCATGCAACAGCGTGGCGAACACCATGGTGACCAAAGTGAGCACCATCGAGGTCCCGACCACGGTCGAGGTCGGAACCCGCAGTACATAGATCATCAGCGGCACCAGGATGAAGCCGCCGCCGATGCCCATGACCGCGCCGATGAAACCGATGATCAGGCCGATGACGACGACGGGGATCACCGACAGATAAATTTTCGAGCGCTTGAAGCGCATCTTCAGCGGCAGGCCGTGGATCCAGCCATGGCTGCCGGGACGGCGCACGGTGGCGGCCCCGCCGCGCCGGGCCCGCAGCAGCGCCCGTAGGCCCTCCCAGAACATCAGCCCGCCGACGGTCGTCAGCAGGATGACGTAGGACGTCGCAATCAACAGATCGAGCTGGCCGAGCGCGCGCAACAGCGTAAAGGTCCAGACGCCGAGCGCGGTGCCGATCGTGCCGCCGGTTAACAGCACGGCGGCCAGCACAGGGTCGATGGAACGTCGCCTCCAATAGGATATCGCGCCGGAAAATGACGACGCCGCGATGTGGCTCGCAACCGAAGCGACTGCGACCGCAGGCGCGATGCCGACGAAGATCAGGAGCGGCGTCATCAGGAAGCCGCCGCCGATCCCGAACATGCCGGAGACGAAACCAACCGCCGCGCCCATCGCCAGGATGAGGAAAACATTGACCGGAATGTCGGCGATCGGAAGGTAGAGCTGCACGCGCGTCTGCTTCTTGCAATTGCCGCCGATTGGCCGTGCGGCCGCCCAGGGCATGGTTTCGAGCATTTGCCGGCAGTGGAATTGGCGCAGGGCGGGAGCGAGCGTGCACCGGTTGCCGCATCTTTGCATAACCCAGTTCAGCTTCAGGGGGGACTAAAAATGCGCTCGCTGGCAATTTTTTGCCAAGCATTCCCGGCACTTCTTCAGCCGTGGTGAATCAGGGCCTGCCGACGGGATCGGTGATGAGGTTCATCGCCAGCGCCTCTTTGGGGGCAAGCCAGCGAATCTCCCTGGTCTCGGACATGGCCTCCACGATCGACGACGCGACCCCCATTTTGGTCATGTAGCCCAGCACCGCGCCTGATATCCGCTGGGTCTCGGCGACGGGGTCGCCGACCGGCTTGGTGGTCGTGAACCGATGCACGCCGAGCGCCGAACCCAGCACGCCATAGCGGGGTTTGCCGCCGGCGAACACCAGCACACAGGCGCTGGCGCAATAGGCCGGTTTGACGCGGCCGGAAGCGTCGGCAGTGCCGACAGCCGTCGCCAGTCCGCGCGCGCGAATGATCTCGCCGATGATGGTGGCTTGATTCAGATTGCCGCCGGGCGAGGACAGCAGGATCACATCGCCTGAGGCGAGACGGGCCTCTTCCAGTTTTTCGCGGAACCAGTTCGCGGCGGCGGGGCCGATCTCGCCTTTGACGAACAGGGCACGCCGGCCACCCGCCGCGCCATCGAGGCCGATCCTGGCGATGAGCGTGGATGTCAGGCTCGGCGAGACATACTGGTCTTTCCAGTAATCCCAGGCGTCGGGCCGGGATAGGTCCTGGTAGGCTCGAATGAGGACGCCGGAGACCAACAGCACGAAGATCGCAACCGACCAATAGCGCCGCCGGTGGCCGATACTTCGAACCGGCGGCGGCGCAGGCTGACCGAAGGGCATACGCGGCGGCGCGACCGACGGCCCCGTGGGTGGCCGCCGGAAATTCATCTCGCCATCCTGACTATCTTCGCCAGACAATCGATTCTCTTACCAAAAGGCTGCACGAGGCCGCGGCTACCCCGCCTTGAGTTTTTCCCATGCCGGTTGTGCTAATGTAGCAGCGATAGCAGCAGGCAGACCAAGGAATATCGCAGTGAGCCTCGGTGGAATTTCCAATCTCGACTATACCGTCTTGTTGTGCAGCAAGATGGCGGCCACGCGGGCATTTTACCGCGACATCATGAAGTTTCCAATCGAGACCGACCTTGAGAACTGGGTCAGCTTTCGCGTCGGTGCCGCGCTATTGACGCTGCGGCCCCGTGGCTGGTCTCACTTCGACGATGGCAAGTCAGTCCCCGGATCAGCTTCGGTCCAGCTGGCGTTTCGGGTGTCGCCGCCGGCGGTCGATGCCTGCCATGCGGAACTGGTTGAGAAGGGGGTGCCGATTTTGCGGGGACCGACAGATCTGCCGGACTGGCGTCACCGCACGTTGTTCTTTCGCGATCCCGAAGACAACCTCATCGAGATCTACGCGGAGTATTGATCGCGCTGCGTGGATTTACTGCGTAGCTGCCAGCGTCGTCGCCGGCTTTGAGGCGGCGCGCTTCGGCGCAACCGGCTTGGCCGCGGGCTTCGCCGTCGTGGTGGCCTGCGCGGGCGCACTGTCCCAGCCGCCGGCCGGGGTCGCGACGTTGATGGCATCATCAGGCTGAGGTTCCGGCGTGAAAGTCTGGATCGCAAGCTTGGCTGCGGCGAGCGACTGCGCGTCGAGGCGCTTGGCGATATCGTCGCGCTTGCGGCCGGCGTCCGCGTCGCCCTGCGATGCGGCGAGGCTGAACCATTTGAAGGATTCGGCGAGGTTCTGTTCGACGCCGATACCGCGGGCATAGAGGATGCCGAGGTTGAACTGGCTGTCGGCGACGCCGCGATCGGCCGCCTTGCGGAACCATTGCGACGCGCTCTTGTAGTTTGCGCCCTTGCCGCCGCCATCGGCGTCGAGCACGGCGAGGTTGTGCATCGCCTTGGCGTTGCCGCGTTCGGCGGCCTGCAGATAATAACGCCGCGCGATCTCGACGTCCTTTTTCACGCTCATGCCCTTCTCGTAGAAGGTGCCGAGCCGGAATACCGCCGGTATCACGCCGGCCTGCGCCGCGCGGTCATACCATTTCGCGGCTTCATCGAGGTTCGCCGCAATGCCCTTGCCTTCGGCAAAGCGCACGCCGATTTCGTAGGCCGCGGTCGGATCGCCCTTCAGGGCTGCGGCGCGCAGCACCGGTCCGCCGACGGCGTCCGGCAGCGCTTCGCCCGGCGCGATCGGAATCGTCGCGAGCTTGCCGGAGGCGGCCGCCTTCGGGATCGCACCGGTGATGTCGGGGGCGTTGGTCAGCGACACCACGTTCTGCGGAATCGCGACCTGCGCACTATCCAGCGTATTCGGCCCCGGACTGTTGTTGGATTGCTTGCCGATCGGGGTCGGCGCCATCATCGAGGGCGCCGCCGGTGCGGGAGCCGCGGGCCTGGCGCCGTTCTCGGCAGGCGCCTTCGCAGGCGCTGCCGAATCGGTTGACGTTTCCATCGGCGGCAATTCGGGCGCGCTGCCGATGTCGAGCAGTGTCATTGCCATCTTGAAGGTGCCGAGCACGATCACGACCACGCTGGCGCCGACCAGCACCGAGCGGATCTTGGAGGTAATGGTCGAGGGTTCATTGCTGCCGTCAGCCTTGCCGCTGTTGATGGCGGTGACTTTGGCCGAGGCCTTTGCAGCCGCTTTTGCGGCGGCCTTTGCCGCCTTCTCGTTGGGAGGCGCGGCCGCGGCGGCTTGCGCGGCACGGCGCGCGGCGGCGATGAAGCTCGATGAACTGACCGGTTCCTTGGCAGCTGCGGAGATTTCGCTGATCACGCTTTCGGAAGCCGCAATCCGTTCGGATGGCGACGATGCGCGCGCCGCCGGTCGCGTTCCCGGCTCGAGCGGATGATCCGGCGGCAGCTCCGGCGCAATCGCGGTGCGCGGTGCCGCGGCGTGCGGCTCGAGGATTTCGCTGATGGCGCGCGGCGGCATCGGCGGCGCAACCGGCGCCGATACGGCCTGCACCGTGTTGAATTCGCGCGGTGCCGCGGCAAAATGCTCCTGCATTGCGGCAGGATTCGGCAATTCCGGTTTCGGCTGGGGCGCATAAGCCTGCGGTGCAGGCGCTTGCGGCACATAGGCCGGCGGCGCGGAGTTCGGCTGCGGCATCGCCGCGCGCGGGGCTTCGATGTGCGTTTCGACCGGGGCAGGTGCGGTGCGCACCGCGCGCAGATCGCCTTCGATCATCGCCAGGCGATCGACCACATGGCCGAGCGTGTTGTGCACCGTCTCCAGCAATTCCTGGGTGCGGCGGTCGGTTTCCGACTGGCTGAAGCGGATGTCGGACAATTCGCGTTTGACGGCATCGACGATGCCGGAATCCATCGGCTGCGGCGCGCTGTAGCTGCGCTCGTTGCTGTCGGCGATCGCGACCAGATTGGCGTGCTGGCGCTCGAGCGAGCGCTGAATATCCATCAGCCCTTCTTCGACGCGGCCGAGATCGCCCGCGCCGCCGGAATTGCCGGAGTTTTCCAGCCGCTCCAGGATGTGCGACACGCGCTGTTCGAGATGCGCGAGTGCGGAGGTGTTGTCGTTGCCGACCGGAATGCGGTCGAGACGGTCCGACAGGCTGCGCAGCGCGCCTTCGATCACTTCGGAATTGTCGCTGCCTGCGGCCGGCCGCTCGCGGGTTTCGATCGAGGAGGTCAGCGCGGCAATGCGTTGTTCGAGACCGGCGAGCGCTTCCTGGCTGGCCTCGCGGCGCGATAATTGCTCGACCTTGTCCGACAGCGCGCGCAGATCGTCGGAAAGCCGCACCAGCGCGTCGTTGGAGGCGACGTTGGAAACGATCGAACGAAGTGCCGAGATCGCGCCTTCGAGCCGCTGCACGGTCGACGGATCGTCGTTTGAGCGCAGGATCAAATCGAGCTTGGCGCCGAGATTGTTGATCGCGTCGTCATAGCCGGTGAGTTGCTCGGCCGGTTTCAGCGAACGCAGTGCGTCGTAGACCTCGCCGAGCGCGCGCTCGATGCCGGCCAGCATCTGGTTGTCGGTGCCGTTCTGGCGGCTTTCCTCGATCTTGCGCGACAGCGAACGGATTTCGTTCTCGATCGAATCCATTGCCTTCCGTGGCAGTGCCTCGGTGATGGCAGTGCGGATGTCGGCGAGTTCGGCGCGGAACGCCGCAATCGACGCCTCGACGTGATCGGGACGCTGCATCGCCTCGATCTGGCTCGTGATCTTGAGCAGATGCCGTTCCAGCGACGAGAAATCGGGACCGACCGGCGCCGGCGCGGGCTGCGGCATCGGCGCTGCATAGGACGCCATCGGCGGCATCGCGGGCGCCATCGGCGGCGCGCTGCGCGGCGGCATCTGGCGCGGCGGCACGCCGTCGAGTTCATTCTGGCGTGCGGCGATTTCGGCGATCGCCGAATCGAACGAGATCGGGCTTAGCGGCGGCGAGGGGCGATAGACTTGCGCCGCGGCGCGCTCGACCATCTCGGCCTGGCGCTGCTTGTCCTGCATCGAAGCCTGGCGCGGCGCCGGGCTTGAAATCTGCGACAGCCGCGCATCGAGGCGCGAGATCGCGTCATTCAACTGGCGCGCGACGGTCGGCTCGGCTTTGGGAGCATCGGTGCGCGGGGCGGGCCGTGAAATCTGGTCGATCTGTCTTGTGATCGAATCGAGCCGCTGATGGATATCCGCAACCTCGCGGGTTTCCTGGCTCGGCATTGCCGGCGGCGGCTCATAGGCAGGGGCTTGTTCGTAGGTGCCGCGGAAATTCGGCGGCGCCAATTCGCCGATGGTGGAGGTGAGCCAGTCGCTGAGCGACATGCCGGCACGGCGCGCAGCCGCCTCGGCCCTTTCGCGGACCGAAGGATCGATGCCGTCAACACTCCACGATACGCGCGAATTCATGCTCTGGTCCGGTTCCGACACTGGCGCTTCCTGCGCCTTCAGCCTCCCCGCGCGTCCCACCAAAGAGACAATCGAATTTCGCGCAGGTCGTCTGCCTCAGATCCTGACTTTTTCGCGTTACGGTAAATAACGGGTTAAGGAATGCGGCCGGGCGGCCTAAAAGTTAATCTTGGAACCCTGAGCGCTCCGGGTTCCCGGCCGGTCAGCCGCTGCTGTCGCGCCCGGAATCCTCGAGCAGCAGCACGTTCGCGCCCTGGTGCGCCATCGCGGAGAGAGCCTCGATCGCCTCCTCGCACCACTCCGACACGGTCCGTTCGTGGCGCAGGCCGAGGCGCAGGCCGAGCAGCTTGCCGGTATCGGCGACGGAATTGGCCCTGCCGTCCGGGAACAGCTTGTTCAGGATGCGCTCGTACCGGGCGTGACGGTCGCGATGATGTTCCAGCCGCGCCATCAGGTCGGCCCGCAATGATTCGATGTCGACGCTATCCAGCGCGCACAGTCGCACCAAGAGGTCGTCCTTGATCTGCGGCGGGGTGCTTGGCCGGGCGGACCAGTGCCGCAGCGCGGCCCGGCCCTCGGGCGTCAGCGTATAGACCAGCTTGTTGGGCTTGCCGGACTGGACGACCTCATGGCCCTCGATGTGGCCGCGGTCCCTGAGCTTGGAGAGCTCGCGGTAGATCTGCTGGTGGTCGGCCTTCCAGAAGAACCCGATCGAGGCGTCGAACGTCTTGGCGAGTTCATAGCCCGACATCGGCCGTTCCGTCAGGCAGGCAAGGATTGCGTCACCGAGCGCCAAACCGCCGATCCCCTCAAAAGTCGCAAAACAACCCCATGCACCGTAGGCGGGGCCCGGTCTTTTGACCAAATTGCCGCGTTGACTTTATGCATAAAGTTGCATATGCGTCAACGTGCATAAAGATCGGGCTGGAGACGCGCCATGACCATGACCGCCACCAAGACTGCCTTGGACAAGTGGTACGGCTACATGAAGTCGCACGATACCGCCGCACTCTGGGATCTCCTGCACCCCGATGCGGTGTTCGAAGTCCCCCGTGGTCCACACGCCGCAACGCGGGCGTGACATCACCTTCAAATATCTTGCGAGCGCCGAGCAGGTGCTCGGCGGGCCCGGCTTCAAATATGTCGGCGAGTGGCTGAGCGACAATGGCGCCGTGCTCGAATTCGCAAAAGAAATCGACGGCATCACCATCAACGGCGTCGACATCATCACCTTCGCCGACGGCAAGATCACCCATTTCAAGGTAATGGTACGGCCGCTCAAGGCCATGAACCTGCTGCATCAATTGATGGGCGCGCAACTGGCCAAGGCTGCCGCCAAGGGTTGAGGCTTCGGTCCCGATATTTGCTGCGATTACTCCCTGAGACCTCGGGAACCGGATAAGGTCCATCCAACGGAATTCTGCAACTCAAGGCTCCAAGACTTCATCTGAAGACTTCACTGCATCGCATCCGCCAACTCATTCTGCCCTGCCGGGAGACCACCATGCCGATCTACAAAGCCCCTGTGGAAGACGTCACCTTTCTGCTCAACGATGTGTTCCAGATCGATCGCTACGACAATCTTCCGGGTTTTACCGACGCTTCCGCCGATGTCCGCGAAGCCATCCTGGGCGAAGCCGCAAAACTCTCCGAAGAAGTGCTGCAGCCGCTCAATCGCGTCGGCGATCTCCAGGGCTGCGTCCGCCACGATGACGGCAGCGTCACCACCCCGAAGGGTTTCAAGGAAGCCTTCAAGCAGGTCGCCGAAGGCGGCTGGCTCGGTCTGTCGGCGCCGACAGAATTTGGCGGGCAGGGCCTGCCGGTGACGCTGAGCCAGGCCGTCACCGAATTCCAGTCTTCGGCCAACATGGCGTTTTCGATGTATGGCGGCCTCACCATGGGTGCGACCGCGGCGCTGATCGTGCACGGCAAGCCCGACCAGAAGAAGATGTTCGTACCGAAGATGGTGGCCGGCGAATGGACCGGCACCATGAATCTCACCGAGCCGCAATGCGGCACGGATCTCGGCCTGTTGCGTACCAAGGCGGTCAAGCAGGCCGACGGCAGCTACAAGATATCCGGCACCAAGATATTCATCTCCGCCGGCGAGCACGACATCGCCGACAACATCATCCATCTGGTGCTGGCGCGCATCGAAGGTGCACCTGCCGGCATCAAGGGTGTGTCGCTGTTCGTGGTGCCGAAGATTCTGCGTCAATGCCGACGGTTCGCTCGGCGCGCGCAACGGTGTGTCCTGCGGCTCGATCGAGCACAAGATGGGCATTCATGGCAATTCCACCTGCGTGATGAATTACGACGGCGCCACCGGCTGGCTGATCGGCGAGGAAAACAAGGGCATGCAGGGCATGTTCGTGATGATGAACGAGGCCCGCCTCGGCGTCGCCGTGCAGGGCCTGGCGCAATCCGAAGTCGCCTACCAGAACGCGGTGGCCTATGCGCGCGAGCGCTTGCAGGGCCGTTCGCTCACCGGCGCGAAAGAACCGGAGAAAGCGGCCGATCCGATCATCGTGCATCCGGATGTTCGCCGTGTGCTGCTCACCATCCGCGCCTTCAACGAGGCCGCACGCGCCATGGTGATCTGGACCGCGCTGAAGAGTGACGTCGCGCACCGGTCGAGCGATCCCAAGGATCGCCAGGAGGCCGACGACCACATGGGCCTGATGACCCCGGTCATGAAGGGCGTGATGACCGATGTCGGCTTCTCCAACGCGGTGCTGGCGCAGCAGATGTATGGCGGCCACGGCTACGTCGCCGAGCACGGCATGGAGCAGTTCGTGCGCGATGCCCGCATCGCCATGCTCTATGAAGGCGCCAACGGCATTCAGGCGCTCGATCTCGTCGGCCGCAAACTGCCGCGCGACGGTGGCCGCGCCGCAATGGCGTTCTTCGGCGAAGTCGGCGCGTTCGCCAAGGAGCACGGCGCCAACGACGCCATGAAGCCGTTCGTCACGCCCCTCTCGGCAGCGCTCGGCCATCTCCAGCAGGCGACGGGTTGGCTGATGCAGAACGCATTGGCAAAACCCGACAATGCCGGTGCTGCCGCCACCGACTACATGCAATTGTTCGGCCTCGTTACCTTCGCCTATATGTGGGCGAAGATGGCCAAGGTCGCCCAGGACAAGATTGCGGCCAGCGGCGCCACGCCCTATCTGACCACCAAGCTCGTCACCGGACGTTTCTTCATGGAGCGGATGCTGCCGGAAACGACGGTGCATCTGGCGCGCATCCAGACCGGCAGCGCGACCACAATGGAATTGGCGGCGGAAGCGTTTTGACAGCGGCGAATGGCGAGTAGCGAATAGCGAATAGTCGTTACTCCATTCGCTATTCGCCACTCGCTATTCGCCTTTCCTTCGAATGTTCTGAAATTCGTCGGGCTCCAGAAGAGCCGAGACTGAAACGGGAGAAAACCGATGCCTGAGGCATATATCTACGATCACGTTCGCACCCCGCGCGGCCGCGGCAAGGCCGATGGCGCGCTGCATGAGGTCACCGCGCTGGCGCTCGCCACCGTGCCGTTGCAGGCGCTGAGGGAGCGCAACAATTTGAAGCAGGACGTCGTCGACGACGTCGTGCTCGGCGTGGTCGATCCGGTCGGCGAGGCCGGCTCCGACATCGCGCGCTTTGCAGCGCTGAAAGCAGGTCTTGGCCAGGCCGTTCCCGGCGTCCAGATCAGCCGGTTCTGCGCCTCGGGCCTCGATGCGGTGAACTTTGCGGCGGCCCAGATCATGAGCGGCCAGCATGAACTCACGATCGGCGGCGGCGCCGAATCGATGAGCCGGGTCGGCATCGGCGCTTCCGGCGGCGCCTGGCCGATGGATCCCTCGATGGCGGTGCCGTCCTATTTCATGCCGCAGGGTGTTTCGGCCGATCTGATCGCGACCAAATACGGTTTCTCCCGTGACGACGTCGATGCCTACGCCGTGCAGAGCCAGCAGCGCGCCGCAAAGGCCTGGGACGAGGGCCGCTTCAAGAACTCCGTGGTGCCGGTCAAGGACATCAACGGCCTCACCATCCTCGCCAAGGATGAGCATATGCGGCCGACCACGACGATGCAGTCGCTCGGCCAGTTGCAGCCCGCGTTCGTGGCGATGGGCCAGATGGGCGGTTTCGACGCGGTGGCGATCCAGTCGCATCCGGAAGTCGAGCGCATCAACTACGTGCACCACGCCGGCAATTCTTCCGGGATCGTCGACGGCGCCGGTGCGGTGCTGCTCGGCAGCAAGGAAGCCGGCGCCAAGCACGGCCTGAAGGCGCGTGCGAAAATCCGCGCCTTTGCCAATATCGGCTCCGAGCCCGCGATGATGCTGACCGGCCCGGTCGACGTCACCGAAAAGCTGTTCGAGCGCTCCGGCATGAAGAAGTCGGACATCGATTTGTTCGAGCTGAACGAAGCCTTCGCCTCGGTGGTGCTGCGCTATATGCAGGCCTTCGACATCGACAGCGCCAAGATCAACGTCAATGGCGGCGCGATCGCGCTCGGCCATCCGCTCGGCGCCACCGGCGCGATGATCCTCGGCACGGTGCTCGATGAATTCGAGCGCACCAACAAGTCGACCGCTCTGGTGACGCTGTGCATCGGCGGCGGCATGGGCACCGCGACGATTATCGAAAGAGTTTAAGGGTAGGCGTGGGCAGAGCGAGGGCGTGCCCACCATCAAAGCGACGGAATGGGACACTGGCGGGCACGGCGTCGAGAGCGCGCCTTTGCGCCACCCTACGGAGTGATTGCATTGGGAGCGACCAACATGGCCTTCAAGAATTTCAAACTCGAAACCGACACCGACGGCATCGTGCTCGTCACCTGGGACACGCCCGGCCGTTCGATGAACGTGCTCGACGAGACCTCGGTCACCGAACTCGAAGCGATCGTCAAGCAGACCACGGCGGATGCCGCCGTGAAGGGTGTCGTCATCACTTCGGGCAAGGAAGCGCTGTGCGCCGGCGCTGATCTGTCGATGCTCGAAGGCATGAGCCACCAATATGCCGGCCTGCTCAAGACCAAGGGCGAGGAAGCCGCCAACCAGATGCTGTTCGACCAGAGCCGCCGCTTCTCGCAGGTGTTTCGCAGCATCGAGACTTCAGGCAAGCCGTGGGTCGCCGCCATCAATGGCCTGGCGCTCGGCGGCGGTTTCGAGCTGACGCTGGCCTGCCACTACCGCGTCGCCGCCGACAACCCGAAGACCCGGCTCGGCCTGCCCGAAGTGAAGGTCGGCCTGTTCCCGGGCGCCGGCGGCACCCAGCGCGTGCCGCGCATCGTCTCGCCGCAGGATGCGATGCAGCTGCTGCTGAAGGGCGAGGCGATCAACCTCGCCAGGGCCAAGGCACTCAATTTGATCCACGCCATCGTTCCGCCCGCCGAGATGATCCAGGCCGCAAAGGACTGGATCAAGGGCGGCGGCAAGCCGATCGCGCCGTGGGACGAAAAGAGTTTCAAGCTTCCCGGTGGTCCCGTGTTCTCCAAGATGGGCATGCAGATGTTCCCGGCGGGCAATGCGATCTACCGCCGCGAGACCTACGACAATTATCCGGCGGCGCGCGCCATCATGAGCTGCGTCTATGAAGGCTTGCAGTTGCCGATCGATGCGGCGCTGCGCGTCGAATCGCGCTATTTCACGAGCGTGCTGCGCTCCAACGAAGCCGCGGCGATGATCCGCAGCCTGTTCCTGTCGATGCAGGAACTGAACAAGGGCGCACGGCGTCCGGCCAACGTGCCGCCGACCAAAGTGAAAAAACTTGCCGTGATCGGCGCCGGCTTCATGGGCGCCAGCGTCGGTTACGTCTCGGCGCGTGCCGGCATCGATGTGGTGCTGATCGACCGCGACCAGGAAAGCGCCGACAAGGGCAAGGGCCACGCCCAGACCGTGATCGACGATCTGATCAAGAAGGGCCGCGCCAAGGAAAGCGACCGCGACGCCGTGATGTCCCGCATCAGCGCCACTGCCGACTATGGCGTGCTGAAAGACTGCGACCTCGTCATCGAGGCCGTGTTCGAGGATCGCAAGGTCAAGGCGGACACCTATGCCAAGGCGCAGCCGCTGTTGAAGGAGGGCGCGATCTTCGCGTCCAACACCTCGACGCTGCCGATCAACTCGCTGGCGGAAGCAGTTCACGGACCAGGGCAAGTTTATCGGCATCCACTTCTTCTCGCCGGTCGATAGGATGATGCTGGTCGAGATCATCGTCGGCAAGAACACCGGCGACGCGGCGCTCGCCACCGCGCTCGATTACACGCGGATGATCGGCAAGACGCCGATTGTCGTCAACGACAGCAGAGGCTTCTACGCCAACCGCTGCGTCGGCCGTTACATCGCCGAAGGCAACGAGATGTTCCTCGAAGGCGTGCCGCCGGCGATGATCGAGAACGTTGCCAAGATGGCCGGCATGCCGGTCGGCCCGTTGTCGCTGTCGGACGAGGTAGCGCTCGACCTCGGGCTCAAGGTGATGAAGGCGACCGAGGCCGATCTCGGCCCCAACGCCATCAACCCCGACCAGAAGAAGCTGATGCTGGAGTTGGTCGAGAAGCAGGGCCGCCTCGGCCGCAAGAACAGCAAGGGCTTTTACGATTACCCTGAGAAGGGCAAGGGCCAGAAGAGCCTGTGGCCGGGTCTCGGTGCCTTGCAGCCGAAGCATCTCGATCCTGATACGCTCGACATCGAGGAGCTGAAGCAGCGCTTCCTCGTGGTGCAGGCGGTGGAAGCCGCGCGCACTGTCGAGGATCACGTCATCACCGACATGCGCGAAGCTGATGTCGGCTCGATCCTCGGCTTCGGCTTCGCGCCGTTCACCGGCGGCACGCTGTCCTATATCGACTTCATGGGCACCAGGAAGTTCGTCGAGCTCTGTCACAAGCTCGAAGCCAAATACGGCTCGCGCTTCACTCCGCCGAAGCTTCTGGAAGACATGGCTGCCAAGGGCGAGACTTTCTATGGGCGCTTCCCGCCGAAGAAGGCGGCGGCGTAAGTCCGTCATTGCGAGGAGCGTAGCGACGAAGCAATCCATCCTTTCTTTACGCGGATCGATGGATTGCTTCGCTTCGCTCGCAATGACAAACTTTGACAATCCTTCCAACAAAAGCTGATTGTGCTTGGCTGCTTGCCGAGAGAATGTAGAGACCATCCGTTAGCAATCCACTAGAAGGCCAAATGTATGTGGATCAACTATGCGCTCGCAAGCCTGGCCGCTTTGGGATTCGCCGCCGCGTTCTTCTGTTGGCGGCTTTATAAGGAGGCTATCCGTCGCGAGATCGCTACAAGCGAAGTGATGTGCAGCGTGCTCCTATCGCCGCCTCTGCATATCGAATTTCAGGATATCATATATGAACGCATTGGTAAGCGTTTCCCGCCGGGCGTAGATAATCCTTCTGAATCGGAATCAGCGCTTCTCCAACATGAACTAATGACTGCCGTCGGAGACGCAGCATTTTTGTTTGTGAATAGTTCTGGGGCGGGTGCGACCTTGCGAAGGATTTTGAGCGGCCCATTTGTTGTCGGAAGGAATCCTGACGACCTATGGCGCTATGCCCAGTCGTAAAACACCGCGACTGCTGGTGGAGATGGCGGCCAAGGGCGAAACTTTTTATGGTCGCTTCCCGCCGAAGAAGCAGGCGGCGGCGTAACTGCCGTCATTGCGAGGAGCACTTGCGACGAAGCAATCCATTCTTTCTTTACGTGGTGAAATGGATTGCTTCGCTTCGCTCGCAATGACGAACATAAGGGCCGGATTTTTGATCCGGCCCTTTATTTTGTGAATCGAGTTTTCAGTCACGCGACCCGGCGCCGCTTTGGCGTCTGTCCGATCGCCGCCGGGCGTGCTGAAAGGGTTAGGCCAAGGGCGTGAACGATGCGCATGACTGTGCCGAACTCGGGATTTCCGGTCTCGCCCAGCGCCTTGTAGAGGCTTTCGCGATTGAGGCCGGCCTTCTTCGCAATTCCAGCCATGCCGCGTGCGCGCGCAACAAGGCCAAGCGCGTCCCG
Organism: uncultured Alphaproteobacteria bacterium; assembly: GCA_963802535.1. Classification (GTDB taxonomy): domain Bacteria; phylum Pseudomonadota; class Alphaproteobacteria; order Rhizobiales; family Xanthobacteraceae; genus Bradyrhizobium. The sequence continues at coordinate 258,077 of CAWDJI010000017.1, forward strand.
CACGAAATCCGCGTCACCGGATTCGAGCGCCGCCGCGATGTAGGCGACCTGTCGCTCTTCAGTGTCGAGATAGTCGGCGGCGTCAAATCGTGTTGTCTTGGTCATCACAATGTCTCCGCCACTCTCAGCGCTTTCTTGATATCCTGCTGTTGCGTGCGCTTGTCGCCACCGCATAGCAAGATCACAATCTGTGCTCTGCGATGCACGTAGTAAACTCGGTATCCCGGCCCATAGTCGATGCGCATTTCCAGGACGCCCTGACCAACGCTTTTGCTGTCGCCGGGATTCCCCATCTCCATGCGACGAATGCGGCCTGCGATGCGTGCGACAGCATTGGCATCCCGGAGGTGGCGCAGCCAGTCCGAAAACTCGTCAGTCTGACGCACCTCGATCATGACGGTCGTTTGTAGTCCATAGGCTACAAGACGTCAAGCGCATTCTGCGCAGGGCATCCGCGCCTATTCCGCTGTCGCGATCTGGTGTCGCGGCTCGTAGACTGGGTGCAGGGGCCATGAGTGCAGCGCAACAGTTTCCGTCATTGCGAGGAGCACCTTGCGACGAAGCCAATCCATTCTTTCTTCGTGGCGGCGACGTGGATTGCTTCGCTTCGCTCGCAATGACGAAGAAACAAAGAAGGCCGGATTGTCGATCCGGCCTTTTTGCATTTGGGATGTGTCGTTCGCCCGCTTCTTCTCGGTCGCGATCTAATGTAGCTGTTCGAAGTGACTGGCTCGGATAGGCAATCGTGAAAATGCGAAGTGTTATCGTTCTCGGCGCCGGAATGGTCGGGGTCTCGACCGCGCTGCAGCTGCAGCGCCGTGGCTGGTCAGTCGTGCTGGTCGATCGCAATCAGCCCGGGCGCGAGACCAGCTATGGCAATGCCGGGTTCATCCAGGGTGAAGCAGTGCGGCCCTATCCGATGCCGCGCGATTTTTCGACGCTGGCGGCGATCGCGACCGGGCGCGCCAACGATGTTCATTACGGCGTCAAATGGCTGCCGCGGCATCTTGGTCCTTTGCTGCGCTACTGGTGGCATTCCGCTCCGGATCGGCACCAGCGGATATCGCAGGCCTACGCGCGGATCATCGCACGGGCGACAAGCGAGCATGACGTGCTGATCCGGGAAGCCGGCGCGGACAATCTGGTGCAGCGAAGCGGCTATCATTCGCTGCGCCGCACCCAGGCAGCACTGGATGAAGTGGCGCTGGTCGCCGAGACGCTGGCTAAAGAATTCGGCGTGCGATCGGAAATTATCAGCCCGGCACAGCTTGCCGCGGCCGAGCCCGGGCTTAACGAGACCGGGGCGGGGGCTATTCACTGGCGCGACCCCTGGACGGTCTCGGACCCGGGCGGGCTCGTATCCGCCTATGCCGATCTGTTCACACGCGCAGGCGGCAGCTTCGTCAACGGGGATGCGACCACGTTGGCGCAGAGTGCTGCCGGCTGGACGGTTCAGTCGGATGATGGCCCGATCGACGCTGAGGCAGCCGTGGTGTCGCTGGGGCCGTGGTCTCCGGATCTTTTGCAAAAGTTTGACTATCGTTTTCCGATGCTGCGCAAGCGTGGCTACCACAAGCATTTCAGCGGCGGCGGCCGGCTCAATCTGCCGCTGCACGATCCCGAATTCGCCTACGCCATGGCGCCGATGGCGAAGGGATTGCGGATTACGTCGGGCGCCGAATTGATGGGACCGGAAAGGTCGTCGCAGTCGCGCCAGCTCGAACGTGCCGAACAGGCGGCGCGGCGGCTGGTCGATCTCGGCACCGCCGTTGAGGCTGAACCCTGGAGTGGCGTCCGCCCCTGCATGCCTGACATGTTGCCAGTGGTTGGACCGGCGCCGAAGCACAAGGGCTTGTGGATGCATTTCGGGCATGGTCATCACGGTCACACGCTTGGGCCTACCACGGGCCGGCTGCTGGCCGAGATGATGAGCGGCGAGGCGCCGTTTACGGATGTGACGGCGTTCAGTCCGGCGAGATACTGATCCGCCTTCGCTCTCCGAGCTACGGCGGGACAGGTCGCTTGGCGCGCTATCTATCATCGTCCCGGCGTTCGCCGGGACCCATAGCCACAGAGCGTTGTTGTTGGAAGAAGGCATTAGCCGCTGTGCCTTATCGATAGATCACGCGGTATGGGTCCCGGCGTTCGCCGGGACGACATGCTGGTTGGGGATTCGCGAATGAAAAAGGGCCGGATCATCGATCCGGCCCTTAAATTTATAAGCTTGAAAGCTTACGCCGCCTTCAGGCCTTCCTTGACGAGCGCTTCCTGCACCTTCGGGCGCGCGCCGACGCGGGCCTTGTAGGCCATCAGGTTGGAGAGGCCCGCGAGATCCCATTTCATCCGCTCGGCCCATGACAGCATCGTGAACATGTAGCCGTCGGCCACGGTGAACTGCTTGCCCATCAGGTAGTCGTTCCCGGCGAGTTCGCCGTCGACATATTTGAATTTGCCCATCGCCCGGTCCTTGAAAAAGGCCTTGGCGTCGTCTGACAGCACCGGGCTGAACTGCGGGCCGAGGTTCTTGTGCAGCTCGCCATTGGTATAGGTGAGCCAGGCCTGCAGCTTGTAGCGCTCGGCGCTGCCATGGGCGGGGGCGAGGTTCTTGTCCGCCGCCTTGTCGGCAATCATCTGGACGATGACCGGGCCTTCGGTCACCAGTTCGCCACTGTCCAGCGCCAGCGCCGGAACCTGGCCCTTCGGGTTGACCTTCAGATAATCGTCACCGTTTTCGAGTTTCTTGGCGCGCAGATCGACCTTGACCAGATCGTAGGGGAGACCGGCCTCCAGCAGCGCGATATGGGGGGACAGCGAGCAGGCGCCCGGCGAATGATACAATTTCATAGGATTTTCCTTCCCTTTTTCGGTTCTTGATTAAGTTCCCTGGAACGCTTGGCGTAAGGCTTGGGAACGACTAAATGCATCTGCATGAAATAGTCAAGATTGATGCAGCTGCATTTAGTGCGGTACAGTGCGGCTGACAGCTATGGATTAAACCATGAAACGCAAACCTTCGACCGAGGCGACCAACGCCTGGATCCGCCTGATGAGGGTGCAGAGCCGGGTGCTCGACTGTGTTGAGCAGGATTTGAAGAAGGCCGGCTATCCGCCGCTCGCCTGGTACGACGCGCTGCTCGAATTGTCGCGCGCGCCGTCCGGCGAGATGCGTCCCGTCGAGCTCGAGAAGCAGATGCTGATCCCGCAATATTCCACGTCGCGGCTGATCGACCGCCTGGTCGACGAGGGACTGGCGGCGCGGCGCGAATGCAGAAGCGACAAGCGCGGCCAGTTCGTCGAGATCACCGAGACCGGGCGCGAGCTGCAGAAGAAGATGTGGAATTCCTATTCGGCGGCGATCGAAAAACATGTCGGCTCGAAACTGTCCGATATCGATGCCACAAAGCTCTGCGGTCTCCTGGACCGGCTGGGCTGCTCCTGTGACGACGTCAAGGCGGCCGCCGTCGCGCGAGACGGCGCGCCTGCCCGATGATACGCCTCCACACCATCGTTTTTGCGGACAACGCCGTCCGCAATGCTCCCTGCCACACGGCGCGTTCGGTCGAATCGCCAAAGATCCGGATTTTTTATGGCGCGTGACCAAATCGATATGACGCCGCTGCAATCGCGCGACGAACTCGTCGCCTGGCTGGCGGCTGGCGTAAAGCCGCCGTCCGAATTCCGCATCGGCACCGAGCACGAAAAGACTCCGTTCACGCTCGAGGGCCATCACCCGGTGCCCTATGAGGGCGCGCGCGGCATCGGCGCGCTGCTGGAGGGCATGCAGCTCCTGCTCGGCTGGGAGCCGATCATGGAGCGTGGCAACATCATCGGGCTTTACGACGTCACCGGCGGCGGCGCGATTTCGCTGGAGCCGGGCGGGCAGTTCGAACTGTCCGGCGCGCCGGTCGAGACCGTGCACCAGACCCAGTCGGAACTGATGGCGCATCTGGCGCAGGTGCGCGAGATCGCGACACCGTTGGGCATCGGCTTTCTCGGGCTCGGCATGACGCCGTCATGGTCGCGCGGGCAGATTCCCGTGATGCCGAAAGGCCGCTACAAGATCATGACCAATTACATGCCGAAGGTCGGCCAATACGGCCTCGACATGATGTACCGGACCTGCACGGTGCAGACCAATCTCGACTTCTCCTCCGAAGCCGACATGGTCAAGAAGCTCAGGGTATCGGTGGCGTTGCAGCCGATCGCGACCGCTTTGTTCGCCAACTCCCCGTTCACCGAAGGCCGGCCCAACGGTTTTCTGTCGTTCCGCTCCGAGATCTGGCGCGACACCGACAACGCGCGTTCGGGCATGATCCCCTGGGCGTTCGAGGACGGTATGGGGTTCGAGCGCTGGGTCGATTATGCGCTCGACGTTCCCATGTATTTCGTCAAGCGCGGCGACAGCTACATCGACGTGTCAGGCTCCTCGTTCCGCGCCTTCTTCGACGGCAAGAACCCGGCCTTCCCCGGCGAGCGGCCGACGCTGTCGGATTGGGCCAATCATCTCTCGACGATTTTCCCGGAAGTCCGCCTCAAGCGTTACCTCGAAATGCGCGGCGCCGATGGCGTGCCGTGGGGACGGCTGCCGGCGCTGCCGGCGTTCTGGGTCGGGCTATTGTATGACGACGTCACGCTGGATGCCGCCTGGGATCTGGTGAAGCACTGGACCGCGGTGGAGCGTCAGGCGCTACGCGACGACGTGCCGCGTTTCGGCTTCAAGGCCAGGATCCGCGACCGCTATCTGTTCGAGATCGCGCGGGAATGTCTGAAGCTCTCGCATGCCGGCCTCCGACGGCGCAATCGCGTCGATCATTCCGGCCGCGACGAAAGCCGCCACCTCGAGCCGCTGGAACGGATCCTCGAATCCGGCCGGACCCCGGCCGAGGAGATGCTGGAAAAATTCAACGGCGCCTGGGGCGGGGCGGTGGAACCGGCTTACACGGAATACGCGTTCTAAATCGGGACAATTGCTGCGTTTTCGGCCGTTCATCCGCCGTACAGGTTGGCGGCGCTCAAATGCGCTCGGATCGCGCGTATTCGAAAGCCATCGTATGGGGATAAGTCGCCTGCTCAGGGCGTGTCTGGTGACGCTCGCCTTTGCGGGAGCGTTCGCGCCTGCGCGGCAGGCTGGGGCGCAAGCCAATTTCGACCGGCCCGGCAGCGACTATCAGAGTGCACAAGTGATGTCAGGCGACCCGGCGGATTGCGCGCTGGTTTGCGAACGCGACAAGCGTTGCCGCGCCTGGAGCTTCAACTATCCGACCGACGTGCCCAGCCCCGCTTTGTGCTGGCTCAAGAGCAGCGTGCCGGAGCGGGTCCAGAGTAATTGCTGCGTCTCGGGCGTGCGCGGTGCCGGCGTGGTCGAGCCGAAAAACAGCGGGATCGAAACCTCGATCGATCGCTTCGGCGGCGACTACAGGAATTTCGACGTCAAGAGCGATGACGGCGACGATGCTTGCAAGGCCGCCTGCGCCGCCGACAACAAATGCCGCGCCTGGACCTATGCAAGGCCCGGCTATGCCGGCAAGGACGCGCATTGCTTTTTGAAAAAAGACATCAAGCCGCCACGGCGGAAGGCCGGGTTTACGTCCGGCGTGGTGCGGTAGAAATTATCCGTCGCCCCGGCCTTGAGCCGGGGCCCATAACCACCGCTGATCGTTTTGCGACGCGCTGGAGCTCCATCGAATCCGACCACAAATATTTGTGGTTATGGGTCCGGCGTTCGCCGGGACGACGATGGATGATTGTTATGTCTCAGCCGGCAACACGGTCACTTCCGGCCATAGCGCTTTCCACCGCGCCGCCTTCGCCGCGTAACTTGCGGGTGAGAAATTCGGTCCCGGATTGGGCCGCACAATCAAATTGGCGGCATCGTCGAATCCATCCGGCGCATAGACGTCGTAATCGTCAGCAACGCGGCGGATGCCGATCATGGTGTTTCTGGTCAGGAAGCGGTCGATGCCTTCAGTCGAACAGGCGAGCGGCGGATAGGGCAGGCCGTGTTTTTGGCCATACCAGAGATGGACGCGGGCCTGGTTGCGCGCCTCGACCTTGACGTCGAGATGCGCGAGCGCGTCGTGCAGGGCGCGGATCACGGCGTCCTCGGCTTCCCACGACGTATCGGGATCGAAATAGAACACGTCGTAATCATTGATGCCGTAATCCACCGCGCGCCCGGTCAGCACGTTCCACACCGTCTGCACCAGGCATCCCGACACGAGCCAGGCATCCGGCAGATCAAGCTCGAACAGTTTTTCGGCGATGATGGCGTTGGCGGGATTGCGCAAGGCCGCGGTGAGGAATTCGGATTGGTTCATGCGCGCGATAATTCATGATTCGTCGTAATCCCGCACCGCTTTCTTCGAGGCCAGCGTGCGCCAGTGCCGGCGCAGCAGCGGCTCGACGATGGCGCGCCTGGCCTTGGACAGGCGAAGCAGTACCATCGGATAATCGCGGTAGTGGTCGGTGAAGTAAAATATCTTGGGCTGGGTTTCGATCAGCATCTCGCGCTCATCGAAGGGAACACCGGGCATCACCAGGCTGTCATTGTCCTCGCGCAAGCGCGCCAGCATCTTCTTGCGCACCTTCAGCGCCGGCGTGCCGTAGGACGTGCCGTCCTCGACCTCCGGCCATGCAAGCGCAAATTTTCTGACGTCGTCGAAGGTCACGTCGCAGGTCTCTCCCTCATCCTGAGGAGCGCGTTTTTGCGCGCGTCTCGAAGGATAGCCCGAGGCCACATGGTTCGAGACGGCGCTGCGCGCCTCCTCACCATGAGGATCAAGTTCAATGCACCGACGTGAAAAACCGCGCCATGCGAAAGCCTGACAGCCAGGTCCACACCGGCTGGCTGCGGATGCCCATGTCCCAGGAGCCGACAACGGCATCGGCGCGGCCGACCAGATTGTCGATCGGCAACAGCCCGACGCCGCCGTCGCGCACCGAGACGCGGCTGTCGGCGGAATTGTCCCTGTTATCGCCGAGCACGAACAGATTTCCGGCGGGCACCGTCACTTCCGGCGTGTTGTCGAGCCGGCCATTGTCGCGCATCTTGAAGATCGCGTGGGTGACGCCGTTCGGCAGCGTCTCGATGTAGCGATAGGCCTGTTCGCTGCCGCCGCGATCGTCTTCGGCTTCGCCGACGCCATCGGCCTTCAGCGCCGCGGCATGGTCGTTGATGAAGAGCTGGCCCTGCCGCATCTGGATACGGTCACCGGGCAATCCCACCACGCGCTTGACCCAGGCCTGCGAGCGGTCGCCGGGCCAGCGGAACACGACGACGTCGCCGCGCTTCGGCGTTTCGCCGAACAGCCGGCCATTGGTCTCGGGCAGCGTGATCTGGATCGGCAATGACGCCGCGCCGTAACCATAGGGGAATTTCGACGCCAGCAGCGCGTCGCCGATCAACAGCGTCGGCTCCATCGAGCCGGACGGCACGTAAAACGGCTCGGCCAGTGCGCCCTTGGCGACGAACACGACCATGACGATCGCCGCCAGTTGGGCTGCCTGCGCGCGCCAGCTGGTCGGCTTGGCCGCAACGGTTTCGTTTTCGCTCGTCACTAACCCGTTCCTCCGACCGTAATCCGTTCCATCCGCAGCGTCGGCTGGCCGACGCCGACCGGCACGCCCTGGCCGTTCTTGCCGCAGGTGCCGATCCCGGTATCGAGCGACAGATCGTTGCCGACCATGGTGATGCGGTGCAAATCGGTCGGCCCGTTGCCGATCAGCATCGCGCCCTTCAGCGGCGCGCCGATCTTGCCGTTTTCGATCTTGTAGGCCTCGGTGCACTGGAACACATATTTGCCCGAGGTGATGTCGACCTGGCCGCCGCCGAAATTCGCGGCATAGATGCCGTTCTTTACCGAGGCCAGAATTTCCGCCGGATCGCGCTGCCCGGCCAGCATGTAGGTGTTGGTCATGCGCGGCATCGGCACATGGGCGTAGCTCTGCCGGCGGCCGTTGCCGGTCGGCTTCATGTTCATCAGCCGCGCGTTCTGGCGGTCCTGCATGTAGCCGACCAGGATGCCGTCCTCGATCAGCACGGTGCGGTTGGTCGGCGTGCCCTCGTCGTCGATCGACAGCGAGCCGCGGCGCGCCGCCATGGTGCCGTCATCGACGACAGTGACGCCCTTGGCCGCGACCTGCTTGCCCATCAATCCCGCAAAGGCCGACGTCTGCTTGCGGTTGAAATCGCCCTCCAGCCCATGGCCGACCGCTTCATGCAGCATCACGCCGGGCCAGCCGGCCCCTAACACCACGTCCATTTCACCGGCGGGCGCCGGCACCGATTCCAGATTGACCAGTGCTTCGCGGATCGCGCCGTCGGCGGCTTCGCGCCAGGCTTTTGTCTCGATGAAGCGCGCATAGCCCTCGCGGCCGCCATAGCCCTTGCTGCCGCTCTCCTGGCGGTCGCCTTGGCCGGCGACAACGGAAACATTGACCCGCACCAGCGGGCGGATGTCGCGATAGCTCTCGCCGTCCGGGCGGAGGATTTCCACCACCTGCCAGGTGGCGCTGAGGCTGACGGAAGCCTGCCGCACCCGCGGATCCTTGTCGCGCACATAGGCGTCGATCTCGGCCAGCAATTTCACCTTGGCTTCAAAGGCCGGCCCATCCAGCGGATTGTCGTCGCCATAGAGCCGCACATTGGTGTGCGAGGGGGCCGCGGCCAGCGTTCCGCTGTAGCCGCCGCGTACCGCATTCACCGCGTCGGCGGCGCGGATCAGCGCCGGCAGCGAGACGTCGGAGGAATGCGCGTAACCGACCGCGTCGTCCTTGACCGCACGCAGGCCAAACCCCTGCGAGGTGTCATAGGTCGCCTGCTTCAGCCGGCCATTGTCGAACATCAGCGCTTCGGTCTGGCCATATTCCAGGAATAATTCACCGTCATCGGCGCCTTCGAGCCCGCGCGCGATTTCCCGGCGGACCGCATCGCGGTCGAGATTGGCACGGTCGATCAGGGAGGTTGTGGCGAGCTGGTTTGTCATTACATCAGTCCGTTGTCGGAGGGCTGCAACCAAGATAGTTGTTTCTCCGTAACTGTGCGAGGGGCACGTTCAACACGTTGTCGGTACGATGAGCGTCATTGAAATTGTTCCAATAACGCAAGGGCATATCGAGGGCTTTCACAAAACCCTCGACGTGGTCGCGAGGGAGCAGCGCTATCTGTCGTTCCTGGAGGCCCCGCCGTTCGAATCGACCCGGGCCTTCATTCTCGACATGATCGAACAGGGTTATCCGCAACTGGTGGTGCTGTCGGGCGGCGAGGTGGTCGGCTGGTGCGACGTCACGCCGAAACCGCGGCCGATTTATGCCCATAGCGGCGTGCTCGGCATGGGCCTGTTGCCACCATATCGGGGGCAGGGGATCGGAAAGCGTTTGATGTTGCAGGCGCTGGCCGCAGCGCGGGCTTTCCCCCTGCAGCGGGTCGAACTCACGGTCCGGGAAAATAACAAGAACGCGATCGCGCTCTACCGGAACGTCGGCTTCGAGATCGAAGGCGTGCAGCGCAACGCCATTCTGGTCGACGGGGCTTACGAGAATGTAATTTTGATGGCGGTGCTGTTTTAGGTAGCGCCGTTGGTTGGCCGCGGACCAGACCTCAACTCCATCAACGTCATTGCGAGCGTAGCGAAGCAATCAATAGAGCTACGAAGCAAGTATGGATGGCTTCGCTGCGCTCGCAATGACGCGGAAGGCTCTACGGCAGCTTGTCATACCCCTCGCCGATGCCGTTCAGGCTCAGCGGAAACCCGATTCCCTCTTCGGGGGTCTCGAAGATAATAAAAGTCGCGGTCTTGGCGGTGCGGAGCTGGCCGAGCAGTTTTTCGTCCATCACCACTTCGGCGACGCAGCCATTGGGCAGGCATCTGACAAAACCGGCGCGGCCGACGTCGACATTGTCGAGTTTCAGGCCAAGGCCGGAGGGCAGCAGCACGCCCAAGGGCGCCACCACCCGCATCAGCTTGCTCTTCTGGTCGGCGGTTTTCAGCACGATCACGGTCAGGCCGGCGTTGGATCGGTCTTCGGCTACCACGCTCTGGATCAGCGCGCATTGCTCGCCCTGGGCACCTGGCGGGGTGTCGCAGCGGATCTGCCAGTCGCCATGGACCGACCGCACCGCCCCCTGGGCGTTAGCCAGCTGGGTAAGGCCAACCAGGAATGTGGCGGCGACGAGCCCGCCCAGCCAGCGAGCCGGCCTCATTTTGCCTCTTGCCTGATGTTTCGAACGCCCCATCCGGGTCGATCCTCTGATGAATACTCGGACTGATACCGGTAATGACGGCGCCTTGAAGGCGGTCTTTGGCACTTCGCGAAGCAAATCCCGCCCCGGGAACGGCTGTCCGACAAGCCGAATCAGCTGCCTGCGGCGCACCCTCCCTGTGCGTACATCCGGTAATCCAGCTGTCAAGCGCTGCCGTCGGGCCAAAGGGCAGGTTTTGCCTGATTTATCGGGAAAACCCGACGGAGAGAGATTAGCCGGTGACGCATGGCGTTGCGCCCCACTACTGCATTGCGAGAGCCTGCGAATTATGGTTTGAGAGGCTGGATTTCGAAGCGTTCTAGCGATCTGGCCCCGGTACTTCTAAAGTACTTCCGGACGGTCGTCGCGAGACGCGGATCGTGCAGCATTTCCGGCCATCCGGTGGAAATGCTTTGGGGATTTATCAAGGGAGCGCGAGCGGCATGAAGATGTCGAAGGGCCAGATTGGCCGGCGGATGCTGGGATTAGCGGCGGCGGGCATGGCCCTTGTCGCCGGCGGAACGGCTTTCGCCGAAATGGGGCAGCCCGCGCCGTGGGAATGGACGCTGCAGGAATCGGCCACACCGGTGATGGACTACATCATCTGGTTCCATAACTGGCTGGTCGGCACCATCACCGTGATCACGCTGTTCGTGCTTGCGCTGTTGATCGTGGTGGTCGTGAAGTTCAACGCCAAGGCCAACCCGATCCCCTCCAAGACCACGCACAATACGCTGATCGAAGTGGCGTGGACGCTGATCCCGGTGCTGATTCTGGTCGCGATCGCGGTGCCTTCGTTCCGGCTGCTGTTCCTCGAACTCGACATTCCGAAGGCCGACCTCACCATCAAGGCGACCGGCAAGCAGTGGTACTGGAGCTATTCCTATCCCGACCACGGCAAGTTCGAATTCGATTCGCTGATGTCGCAGGAAAAGAAGCCCCGTCTGCTCGGCGTCGACAACGAGATGGTGGTGCCGGTCAACAAGGTGGTCCGGGTTCAAACCACCGGCGCCGACGTCATCCACGCCTTCGCGGTGCCGGCCTTCGGCATCAAGATCGACGCCATCCCCGGCCGTCTCAACGAGACATGGTTCAAGGCCACCAAGACCGGCATGTTCTACGGCCAGTGCTCGGAACTGTGCGGCAAGGATCACGCCTTCATGCCGATCGCGGTCAGGGTCGTCAGCGACCAGGAATTCGCGGCCTGGGTGGAGACCGCGAAGAAGAAATACGCAACCAACCCGGCGAATTCATACGCCTCGGCTGGCGCGGCGGCTCAGTAGGCCGCAAGGCTTCAGGCCATGGCCTGAGGCGTAATCCGGACAAGGGCGACGGGACCGCAAGGCAAGGGACCGTAAGGCAAAGGGACTGCTAGGCAGGATTTGAACATGGCAACAGGCGCAGCGACACACGACGATCACGCCCACGGACATGACGACCACGCGCACGACCATCCGACCGGGTGGAAGCGCTTCGTCTATTCGACGAACCACAAGGACATCGGCACGATGTACCTGGTGTTCGCGATCATCGCCGGTGTCATTGGTGCCGCGATGTCGATCGCGATCCGCATCGAGCTGATGTATCCCGGCGTCCAGCTGTTCCACGAAACCCATACCTACAACGTGTTCGTGACCTCGCACGGCCTGATCATGATCTTCTTCATGGTGATGCCGGCGATGATCGGCGGCTTCGGCAACTGGTTCGTGCCGCTGATGATCGGCGCGCCCGACATGGCGTTCCCGCGCATGAACAACATCTCGTTCTGGCTGCTGCCGGCTTCCTTCGCGCTGCTGCTGATGTCGACCTTTGTCGAGGGTGAACCCGGCGCCAACGGCGTCGGCGCGGGCTGGACCATCTACGCGCCGCTGTCGACTTCGGGCCATCCGGGACCGGCGGTCGATTTCGCGATCCTGTCGCTGCATCTGGCCGGCGCCTCGTCGATTCTGGGTGCCATCAACTTCATCACCACCATCTTCAACATGCGCGCGCCGGGCATGACCCTGCACAAGATGCCGCTGTTCGTGTGGTCGATCCTGGTGACCGTGTTCCTGCTGCTGTTGTCGCTGCCGGTGCTCGCCGGTGCGATCACCATGCTGCTCACCGACCGCAATTTCGGCACCACCTTCTTCTCCGCCGACGGCGGCGGCGATCCGCTGCTGTTCCAGCATCTGTTCTGGTTCTTCGGTCACCCCGAAGTGTACATCCTGATCCTGCCCGGCTTCGGCATGGTCAGTCAGATCATCTCGACCTTCTCGAAGAAGCCCGTGTTCGGCTATCTCGGCATGGCCTACGCCATGGTCGCGATCGGCGGCATCGGCTTCGTGGTCTGGGCGCACCACATGTACACGGTCGGCATGTCGTCGGCGACGCAGGCCTATTTCGTCGCCGCCACCATGGTGATCGCGGTGCCGACCGGCGTGAAGATCTTCTCCTGGATCGCCACGATGTGGGGCGGCTCGATCGACTTCAAGACGCCGATGCTGTGGGCGGTAGGCTTCATCTTCCTGTTCACGCTCGGTGGCGTCACCGGCGTCGTGCTGGCGAACGCCGGCGTCGACCGCGTGCTGCAGGAAACCTATTACGTCGTCGCCCACTTCCACTACGTGCTGTCGCTGGGCGCCGTGTTCGCGATCTTCGCCGGCTGGTACTACTGGTTCCCGAAGATGTCGGGCTACATGTACTCGGAGACCATCGGCAAGCTGCACTTCTGGTTCACCTTTGTCGGCGTCAATCTGGTGTTCTTCCCGCAGCACTTCCTCGGACTCTCCGGCATGCCGCGCCGCTACGTCGACTATCCCGACGCGTTCGCCGGCTGGAACCTGGTGTCCTCCCTCGGCTCCTACATTTCGGGTTTTGGTGTCCTGATCTTCATCTACGGCGTGATCGACGCTTTCGCCCGCAAGGAGCAGGCGGCCGACAATCCCTGGGGTGTGGGCGCCACCACGCTGGAATGGACGCTGCCGTCGCCGCCGCCGTTCCACCAATTCGAAGTGCTGCCGCGCGTGCAGTAACGGTGAATCTGAATTCGCGGCGCGCGCTCTAAAGCGCGCCGCGGCTATAAAGAAGCGAGATCCATCTTGTCGGTTGTCGATCACAACGCCATCGAACTGCCCCGGATTTCCGAGGCCGAGGTCGGCGACTACCTTGCGCTCTTGAAGCCGCGGGTGATGTCGCTGGTGATCTTCACCGCGCTGGTCGGCCTCGTCATCGCGCCGGGCCATGTCCACCCGGTCCTGGCGTTCACCTCCATCCTCTGCATCGCGGTCGGCGCCGGCGCTTCCGGCGCGCTCAACATGGCCTATGAGGGCGACATCGACGCATTGATGTCGCGCACCGCCAACCGGCCGATCCCGCGCGGCCGCATTACGCGGGAGGAAGCCACCGCGTTCGGGCTCATTCTCGCGTTCTTCTCGGTGATGACGCTCGGCATCCTCGTCAACTGGCTGGCAGGCGCGCTGCTCGCGTTCACGATCTTCTTCTACGTCGTGGTCTACACCATGCTCTTGAAGCGCTGGACCGCGCAGAACATCGTGATCGGCGGCGCCGCCGGTGCGCTGCCGCCGGTGGTGGCATGGGCCGCCGCCACGGGCTCGCTGTCGATGGAGCCGGTGCTGCTGTTCCTGATCATCTTCTTCTGGACCCCGCCGCATTTCTGGGCGCTGGCGCTGTTCCGCAGCGACGACTATGCCCGCGCCGGCGTGCCGATGCTTCCCGTGGTCGCCGGTCCCGACGCGACGCGGCTGCAGATCCTGCTCTATACGATCGTGCTGGTCGCGATCGCGGTCGCACCCTGGCCGCTCGGTTATTTCGACGCGATCTATGGCGTGACTTCGCTGGTGCTCGGCGCCGGCATGATGGCGCTTGCGATCAACGTCTATCGCCACCGCGAAGGCGCTGTGGCGCTGCGCGCAACGCGAAAGCTGTTTGCCTTCTCGATCCTTTATCTGTTCGCGCTGTTTGCGACGCTTCTGCTGGAGGTCGTCGTCCGCGCGGTCGCACCTGCGATCCGCGCCATCATTTCAGCGATCGGGTAGGGGGCGCATGGGACCCCAATGGACGAAAAGCGGATGCCAGATGGAATCGTCCTCACCGAGGCGCAGAAAAGAAGCCGCCGCCAGCGCTCGGTCGCGATTGCGCTCGCGCTCGGCGTGCTCGTCCTGTTGTTTTTCGCGGTCACCATGGTCAAGGGGCCGGCGGTCCTAGTGCGGCCCATGTAAATTTGGAATGTAGACTGGAAAATTTGAGGGACATGCCACACCAACCGATCAAGCAGCAGGACCTGAGCGAGCGCCGCAAGGCGTCGCGTCGCGGCCTGACGCGCGATGCGGTGGTGGCCTCGATCTGCGGCTTCGTCGTGGTGCTGATGGTCGGCGCCTCCTATGCCGCCGTGCCGTTCTACAACTGGTTTTGCCGCACCACCGGCTTCAACGGCACCACCCAGGTGGCGACACAGGCGCCGTCGGGCGCGCCACTGGCGCGCAAGATCGCGGTGCGGTTCGACGCCAATATCGCCCCCGGCCTGCCGTGGAAGTTCGAGCCGGAGCAGAACGAGATCGAGGTCAAGCTCGGCGAAGTCGTCACCATCTTTTACACCGTGACCAACCAGGCGGCGCGCACCACCTCCGGTCAGGCCGCCTATAACGTCACCCCGCTGACGGTCGGCGCCTATTTCCAGAAGATCAACTGCTTCTGCTTCACCGAACAGACCATGGCGCCGGGCGAAAAGCGCGAGATGCCGGTCGTGTTCTATGTCGATCCGGCGCTGGCCGCGGACAGCGAGAACGACGGCCTGAACACCATCACTTTGTCCTACACGTTCTATCCCGTGCGCGATCCGGCGCCGAAGCCGGTGGCTTCAGGCGAGGCGGACAAGCGCAAGGGAGCGCTTTGAGGTCCGGAATTCCAGCGTAAGCCGGGATTTCGGGATTTGATTTTTGAGACGAATATGTGCCGAAGGATACGGCACCGCTAACGGAGAGACCGCAATGGCTACGGCGCAAGCGAAGCATCACGACTACCACCTCGTTGATCCCAGTCCGTGGCCGGTCATAGGCTCGATCTCGGCCTTCATCATGGCGGTCGGCGCCATCGGCTGGATGCACCACATGTACGCCTTTGCGCCGATCCTGTTCGGCGTCGGCGTCATCGGCGTGCTCTACACCATGGCAAGCTGGTGGGGCGATGTGATCCGCGAAGCCCAGTTCAAGGGCGACCACACCCGCGTGGTGCAGATCAGCCACCGCTACGGCATGATCCTGTTCATCGCCTCCGAAGTGATGTTCTTCGTCGCCTGGTTCTGGGCCTTCTTCAATTCCGCGCTGTTTCCGGCCGATGCCGTGCACGCCACCCGCGACGCGGTGTTCGGCTGCGGCGCGGGCACCGCGATGGGCGCCTGCACCGTGCCGGGTACCTGGCCGCCGAAGGGCATCGAGACCTTCGACCCCTGGCATCTGCCGCTGCTCAACACGCTGCTGCTGTTGACCTCGGGCACCACGGTGACCTGGGCGCATCACGCGCTCTTGGAGGGCGATCGCAAGGGCCTGAAATACGGCTTGATCCTCACCGTCGTGCTCGGCGCCTGCTTCACCTGCGTGCAGGCCTATGAATATGCCCACGCCGCCTTCGGCTTCTCCGGCAACATGTACGGCGCGACCTTCTTCATGGCGACCGGCTTCCACGGTTTCCATGTGCTGGTCGGCACCGTGTTCCTGCTGGTCTGCCTGTTCCGCGCCTATGCCGGGCACTTCACCCCGACCCAGCACCTCGGCTTCGAATTCGCCGCCTGGTACTGGCACTTCGTTGACGTGGTGTGGTTGTTCCTGTTCGTCTGCATCTACGTCTATTTCCGCGGCGCCGAAGCGGTCGGACACGCGGCGCACTGAACTTGATCTAACGTGCTACAAGAGGGCGGCCGCAGGGCCGCCCTTTTTCTTTCCTTCTCCCCTTGTGGGAGAAGGTGGCGCGGACGAAGTCCGTGCCGGATGAGGGGTCTCTATCCGCGGAGAGAACCCCTCACCCGTCACGAACGCGCTCCGCGCCTTCGTGCCACCCTCTCCCACAAGGGGAGATGGGAAGGAAACATCGATGGCAGACCAGACACCCCCAACCCTCACCGAGAGCGCATTGCGCGGCATCGCCTGCCGCTGTCCGCGCTGCGGCAAGGGCAAGCTCTATGCGGGCTTCATCGATCTGCGGCCGAGCTGCGAAGCCTGCGGGCTCGATTACGCCTTCATCGATGCCGGCGACGGACCTGCGATCTTCATCATCATGATTGCGGGCGCCATCGTCGTCGGCGCAGCCCTGATCGTGGAAGTGAAATACCAGCCGCCGTTCTGGCTGCATGCCGCATTGTGGCTGCCGCTGATTCTTGCCACCACGCTGCTGCCGCTACGTTCGATGAAGTCGCTGTTGATCGCGCTGCAATTCCATCACAAGGCGGCACCCGGGCGATTGATCGATCGCGAGCCGAAATGACCGGCGTGGCTTTGCGGCAGCGCGGCGTACTCGGCTTTGCCATCGTCAGTTTGGTGATGGTGGCAACCTGCCTGGCGCTCGGGGTCTGGCAGTTGCAGCGCAGGGTCGAGAAGCACGCGCTGATTTCAGCCTTGAACGAACGGCTGGCGGCGGCGCCCGAGGCGCTGCCGGCGCCGTCGCAATGGAATGCGCTGACACCAGCCAAAGACGAATTTCGCCGCGTCAGCTTTACGGCGACTTACGCAAAGCTGCCCGATGCGATGATCTACAGCTCCGGCTCGGCGGTGCGCGAGGATGTTTCCGGTCCCGGCACCTGGGCATTCCTGCCGGCCAAATTGCCTGCTGGCGACACCGTCGTCGTCAATACCGGCTTCGTGCAGAACACGATGCAGGATCGTGCCCAGCAGGATCGCGCGGTCACGCGCCTCGTTACCGGCCAGCCGGTAAAACTGACCGGCTATCTTCGTTTTCCGGAAGCTGCCGGCACGCTGACGCCGGCGGAGAATATCGGAAAGCGTCTGTGGTTCACCCGCGATCATCTTTCGATCGCGCGCGCGCTTGGTTGGGGTGAGGGCGGCAAGACGATGGCGCCGTTCTATGTCGATCTGGAAGCGCCAGTGCCGGAGAGCGGCATTCCGAAACCCGGCCCGCTGACCGTCCATCTCAAGGACGATCACATGCAATATGCCGTCACCTGGTTTGGCCTCGCGTTCGCCGTGATGATCGCGTTCGGCGTCTGGTGGCGCGCGCAGCGGCTGACATGACGCGTCTGTAAACGAGGGAAGAATGCCGTTTCGGTCCTCGCCCCGCTGTGGCACGCTTGCGGAATGAATCAGTGGAGTTCGAATGATGGGCGATAGTCCTGATCGCACGGCCCTGATCGTCGTCGATGTCCAGCGTGCATTCGACCAGTGGGAGGCCGCGGGCAAGCGGCGCAACAATCCGCAGGCCGTCGATCGGATCGTCGATCTGCTCGATGCATTCAGGGCGCACGGCGCGCCGATCTTTCACATTCGCCACCAGGGCACGCGGCCGAATTCCTCGTTTCTTGCCGATGGGCCCGGCTATCCCGTCAAGGACGAGGCGCGCGAACGCGCAGGCGAGCCGGTGATCGTCAAACGGGTGAACAGCGCCTTCA
>CAWDJI010000018.1:0-14930 GCA_963802535.1 uncultured Alphaproteobacteria bacterium
GGCTTGCGGCGCTCCAGAAACGCCGCGACGCCTTCGTTGTGGTCCTCGCTCATGCTGGCCAGCGCAAACTGGTCGACGTCCATGTGGCTGGCGAGATCGTCGAGCGCATGCGCCAGGCGGTTGACGGTCAGCTTGGTCATGGCGACCGACAGCGGTGGCTGGGCGGCGACCTTGGCGGCGAGCGCCATCGCGGCGTCGAACGCCTTGCCGGGTTCAGCCACCTCCTCCACCAGCCGCCATTCGTAGGCCTCGGCGGCCGAGATGCGCTGGTCGGCCAGGATCACGGCCTGCTTGGTGCGGGCCGGTCCCATCAGGTGCAGCATGCGCGGCACGCTCTGCCAGCTCATGTTCATGCCAAGCCCGATCTCGGGCACGCGCATATGGGCATCTCTCGCCATCACCCGGAAATCCAGCGCGACCGCCAAAGCCACGCCGCCGCCGACGCAAAATCCCTCGATGGCGCCGATCGTGATCTGCTCCATGTCCTGCCAGGCCCGCGTCAGCCGCGGTCCAAGTTTCAGGTGCCGGCGCAGCGCACCGAGATCCATGGACTTGCGGGACTGGCCTTCCGGATCCTTCAGGTCGAAACCCGCGGTGAACGATTTGGCGCCGCCGGTCAGCACCACGACCGAGGTCGCGCCGTCATCCTCGAAACTGCGCGCGGCGTCCGTGAGCTGGCGCAGCGCCTCCGGCGACATCGCATTGATGCCGTCGCCGCGGTCGAAGCGCACGACCGCGATACGGCCATCCGGTCCCAGGCCCTTCTCGATCTTTACAAATTCGGCCAATGCATTGCCTCCCTGCCCGTCATTTTTCCGAAGTCTAGCTCAGAAATAAATTTGGCGAACCAGTATCCTTCGTCGGTTCCCATTCGTCTTGTTCGAGAAAACCGCATCCGCTTCGCGCGGAGCGGATCGAACAAGGAGCATTTTGCAGATGGGATCGTCATATCGCTGGGTGATCGTCGCAGTGGGCGCGTTGATGACGTGCGTCGGCATCGGCGCAATGTTCTCGCTCGCCGTATATCTGGAGCCGATGTCCGCGGAAACGGGCTGGTCACGCGCCGGAATCTCGGGCGCGATGACTATCGACTTTCTTACGATGGGGATCGCCGGCTTCGCGTGGGGGGCCGTCAACGACCGGTTTGGGACGCGTCCCGTCGTCTTGAGCGGCGCCCTGCTCCTCGGGCTCGGCTTGTTTCTCGCCAGCCGCTCGACATCGCTGATCGGATTCCAGCTCACTTATGGCATTCTTGTTGGCCTCGCCGCGGGTGCTTTCTTTGCGCCGATGATCGCGGCCGCGACGCTGTGGTTCGACAACAACCGCAGCCTTGCGGTGTCCCTGGTTTCCGCAGGCATGGGCGTCGCACCGATGACGATCTCGCCGTTCGCGCGCTGGCTGATCTCGACCTACGACTGGCGCACCGCGATGATGACCGTCGGCCTGATGGCGTGGGCCTTGCTGATCCCGGCCGCGCTGTTGGTGCGGCAGGCGCCGGAGGCAACGCCGGCTGCAAAGGGCGCTGCCGACAATCCCGGAGCCGGATGGTCCGTCGGCAGGGCGCTGCGCTCGCCGCAGTTCCTTGTGCTGGCGCTGACCTTTTTCGCGTGCTGCGCCGCGCATTCCGGACCGATCTTCCACATGGTCAGCTACGCGATGCTCTGCGGCATCCCGGCGATGACCGCGGTCAGCATTTACAGTGTCGAAGGCCTGTCCGGGCTGGGGGGCCGCCTCCTCCTTGGCATCCTCGCCGATCGGCTCGGCGCGAAGCGGGTTCTCATCGGCGGGCTGCTGGTGCAAGCGCTGGCGATCGGGACGTATCTCTACGTGAGCAAACTGGGCGAATTCTATGCGCTCGCGATCGTCTTCGGAACTGCCTATGGCGGCGTGATGCCGCTCTACGCCGTGCTCGCGCGCGAATATTTTGGTCCCCGGATCATGGGAACGGTGTTCGGAGCTGCGACGATGGTATCGAGCCTCGGCATGGCGTTAGGTCCCTGGGCCGGCGGCTTGATCTTCGACACCTTCCACGACTATCGCTGGCTCTACATCGGCGCGCTCAGCGTTGGCCTCGGTGCGATGGCGATTGCGCTCGCCTTCCCGCCGCTACCTGCCAGATCCCGCGAAAGGCTGCAGCCGGCTTGAACCCCGGCTTACAGGTGTCCTGTGCGGTGGTGCTCGGGCTTGCCGCCGGGCACCGGGAAACGGATCGTGGTGCCGAGCGTGATCCAGTTGGCGTTTTCGCCTGTGATGTTGCGGCCGTAGATCAGATCGACCGAGAAAATCTCGTTCGGCCGATAGCGCACACCGGTCTGAAAGCGCGGCTGGATCACACTTGGCGTGTCCGATTGGCCTGCCTGCCCAAAGGCTTCGATGGTCCACTGCAAGGTTTCCGTGAACTTCCAGTCGAAGCTGATGCCGTACGCCAGATAATGGCGATCGACGCTGCGGTCCCACAGCCAGCCGCCGTTCAAATTGAGGCGCATGTTTTCGTTGAACCGGAACGTCGCCGGGACCACGGCAAAGGCCGTGCGGTTTTCGCCCGTCAAGGTGTCGAAGGAGCCGCCGGCGTAAATGGAGTAACCGAGCCTTCCGACGCCGGTCGGTGCGATGTTCGTCTTGGCTTTCGGCTGGATCGTGGTGCTCCACTCGCCGTCGCTCCGCGCGCGGTTGGTGAGCATGCTCAGTTCGACCGGCTTGAACGGGTTGACCACACAGGACGGGTTCGCCACGGCCGAAAAATCGGTGTTGGACGCGGCCGACAGCCAGCTCTCGATCTTGCATGATCCGGCTTCGGAAATGTCGGCGGCATCGACCGCATAGGCGCCGTTGGCCGCCCACGCCGCTCCGGCCGGAAGCCAGGCCAAAATGGCCGCCGCGATCGCTGTTGCCGTGCACCCTGCCCTGTTCCCCATCGGCAAATGCTAGCAGAGTCTCTGCCTCGACATAGCCCGGATTTTGCGCCTATCCTGACGGCATGAACGACCATGATCACGATCACCACGACCATCATCACCACCACGATCACGACCATTCCGAGCTGTCGGAGACCGAGCTGCGCGTGCGCGCGTTGGAATCGATCCTGACCGAGAAAGGCTATGTCGATCCAGCGTCCCTCGATCTCCTGATCGATCTCTATGAGAAGAAAATCGGACCGCGCAACGGCGTTCGCGTGGTTGCCAAGGCATGGAGCGATCCGGCCTATCGCGAACGGCTGATGAAGGATGCGACGGCGGCGATTGCCGAACTCGACTATTCCGGCCGCCAGGGCGAGCACATGGTGGTGGTCGAGAACACGCCCGAGCAGCACAACATGGTCGTGTGCACGCTGTGCTCCTGCTATCCGCATCCGGTGCTGGGGCTGCCCCCGGTCTGGTACAAGTCCGCGCCCTATCGCTCGCGCGCCGTCTCCGATCCGCGCGGCGTATTGAAGGATTTCGGCGTGACGCTGCCGGACACCACCAAAATCCGGGTCTGGGATTCCACGGCCGAGATTCGCTACCTGGTGCTGCCGATGCGGCCCGAGGGCACCGAGGGCTGGAGCGCCGAGCAACTCGCCGACCTCGTCACCCGCGACAGCATGATCGGCACCGGCCTGCCGAAACAGCCCGGCGAGACCGCCTGATGGACGGCGCGCATGACATGGGTGGCGCCAAGGGCTTTGGTCCTGTTGTGCCTGAGCCGAACGAGCCGGTGTTTCACGGCGACTGGGAGCGCCGGGCCTTTGCGCTGACGGTCGCAATGGCGCGTCCGGGCGGCTGGAACATCGACATGTCGCGGTTTGCGCGCGAGAACCGGCCGCCCGAGGATTATCTCAGCAAGAGTTATTTCCAGATCTGGCTGGCCGGGCTGGAAACGCTGATGATCGAGCGCGGGCTGGTGACGCGGGAGGAGATCGAGGCCGGCAAGGTGCTGTCGCCGCCAAAGCCCGGCGTCACGCCGATCGCTCCAACTGAGGTCACGCCGGCGATCCGGCGCGGCGGCCCGACCGAACGCGAGGCGAAGGCCCCCGCGATGTTCGCGGTCGGCGAGACCGTGCGGATGAAGGACATCCATCCGGTGACGCATACGCGGCTGCCGCAATATGTCCGCGGCCGTCTCGGCACCATCGAGCTCAATCACGGCTGTCACGTCTTTCCCGACACCAACTCGCTCGGCAAGGGCGAGGACCCGCAATGGCTCTACACCGTGCGTTTCGACGGGCCGGAATTGTGGGGCAAGGATGCCGACCCCACGCTCAGCGTCTCCGTGGATGCCTGGGAATCCTATCTGGAGCGCCATGTAAAACGTAATTAATTGATTTGGTGTGTCATTTCGTCTTGCGTCCCAACCTTTTCGCCGAGGGTTGCGACGGTTTTTTGCCGGTTTGTTCTGCCGCCTGGTGCGCCTCAAGCTTGTCGAACGCCTGCCCGGCCATCCGCATCGCCTCGGCCTGTTCGACATAGAGCCGCGCCCGGCAAGCCAGGCGAGCGCGGGCGCCTGGCGTGCATGTCTGCGGAATCGAGGTGGTCGGCTATTGCCTGGCGATCGAACTGAGCAACGGCGAGCGGCTATGCGCCAACATGTTGCCGATGTTCGAGCTGTTCGAGCGGGAGCGGCGATGACCGATCCGGTCGACGAGATGGCCAACTCAGTATCCGGGTCGATAGTCGCCGCGCCGCTGGCGGGCGAACGCGTAGTGGGGATTGACCCCGCAATAGGAGAAAGTACCGCGCGCGGTGGCCATGCATTGGGCGTAGCTGGAATATTGGCAATTGCCGGGATAGCCATAGTCGCGCCCTTGCAGGCAGTAGCTATTCGGTACGTTCTCATAAGCCCATGAGCCGTAAAAACCCGGGCCATATGTCTGAGCCCGGGCTTGCCCGTCCGCTAGGGCTATACTCATCGTCAAAATCGTCAAAGCCGCCAAAATACGCATTGGAATTTCCTCGATGTCGGCACAGCACCCAATGCACTTAGACAGCAGGCAATATTGATCCAAGTCAAAGTACTCAGTCCTGCGCCAGCAACCAGCGGCGCCGCTCGGCGACTTCGCCCTGAGCAGCGTGCGGCATCCTGCGCGGCGGGATTGCCATGATCGGGTGAGCTCTGGCCGAAAAAAGACGGCTCCGGGGCGACTGATTCGCGAACGTCACCAACCATCCATCCCTGTGTTTTCCCGGTGCGAAATGTTGCAGCACGGATACAACGGAAGCGAAAGGGTGCCGTATTATTACGAGGCAAGCGCCGTTAGCACGACTATCGCATTGCATTGTGAAGTCGCTCGCGTGTCCAATCCGTGCATGGGCACTAGGTGATTCACGATTGACCGGCCCAAAAAGTGGAAAGCCCCGCCGGTTGCAACGACGGGGCCATCCGAATCGAAACGCCCACCCGCTAAGGAGAACATCTCGAATGAAAGAATGCCCGCCTAACGAACCGCCGTCAACGACGGCTCTCGCAAAAAGCTTTGCAAAAACGAGGCCACCGGCGAGCCCCGCCGGCTATCTCACTAAAATTACGATCCGGTGCAGGAACTGGCTCGGTCGCTTGCGGGTCGATATTGCGCACAAGCGGCTATTCTAAGTGTGTCTTGCAGCGGCTGCGGAAAGAACACCGCAGCCGCAGCCTGCACCGTGAACGGCTCGCCTCGACCTGGCAAATCGAGCGCGGTTGGCTGTGGATGCACGAAAGCCGCACCTATGTGAAGTTCACACAAGCAGGTGCCGACCTGTTCGCCTAAAAGGGAAGACTCGGAGAAACGGCCAACTTCCCATCTTCGCTCGCCAGCGATAATGCCGATTACGAGACGGCGGTCGCGGACGGTGCTGCTCTGGCCACTTGAGCTACGAGCCCGACTGGCATGTATGCTGGTCGGCGGCATAATTCATCAGGGTTCGGCCTCTATTTTTCGGAAAGCTTTATCTCACTGCGGATCGCGGCGCGGTGCGCCAGGTCGGTGGCGTAGCGTTCGGCCTCGGCCGGGCGGTTATCGGATATGGAATACTAGTAAAGCTACGAGAGAAAACAGCAACATCGACGCGCCTGTAGATGTCGCAATGACGGTAGCGTAGTTCGGTTCGGGATTTCGGAAGCCAAATCGCTGGATTAGGTAACCCGCCACGACCCAAATTACGACGCCGGCACCGAGTATTGCGCCGCTGACCGCTGCTTCCATGATTCCGTTCATCCGATCAACTCCATCAATGATTTCGCCGAATCGCATCCGGTGATGAAAGCCGGATTGGAGCTTGCCTGCGGATCTGTGTCGGTTCGATTTGTAACCGTCGCGCCAGGCTGTCCCCGAATTTCGTAAAGTGATGCGTCGGGCATCATTTTTGACGGCGATTAATGCCTCGATTTCTCCCGGCTGTGAAATTCACAAAAGCGGGCGCTGACCTGTTCGCCTAATTGGGACGCCGCGGTCGCCGTAACTCAAGCGGTCCTCTCCAATCCGTAAAACTGTATTGGCTACCCCACCACCGGTGCACCGTCGTCTTGCACCTTGTGCAAGTGAAGCGGCCGACATCAATGCTCGGTTTCCGCTCCTGCGTAGCGTAGTAGACTGCCTTGCAAGACAGGCAACTGAAAAAGACGCGCAATGGGGTTTGTTCGTCATTGAAAGTGGCGGGCGCTGTTTCACTCAAAACGGATCACGTAAATAAAGCCAACGATATAGATCGCGAACCAAACGAGTGAGAGGGCAAAGAGTAAATGTTCGCGCGTCATTTCAAGATGGCCTATGCGCGGATCGACAATCACGTTTCGCGGCGATGTCGGCCTTCAAATCGGCGGTCATCGCCCGAACCTGTTCGGCCATCCGGATGACAGGTAAGAGTTTGGCGAGCTTGGCGATCAGTTCGAAGTCTTCCGAGCCCAGCAGAAGTGTTTGCAGCCGTTTTTTATGCTCTTCCATTTTGGCGCGCGTACCGACTGCTTTCAGATGAAGGTCGACCGAGACATCTAGATGAAAAGGCGGGTCGTATCTTGTGACTTCGCGCCAATTACTTGTGAGCGCGCGCCAACGACCGCTTACTGCGGTCCGTTTCTGTTCAACGCCCGCATCACCGCGATCCGCGCCAGCATTTCCGGCCCGTCGCGCTCGGCGACCAGCAACAGCGTTTCCATCGCGACTTGCCAATCGGCAGCATCATGCTCCGCTTTCGGCAGCGCGGATCTGAGAACCGCTTGAACCAAACCATTCAGAGCTGGCCGTTCGCAGCGTGAGCGCAGATTTGATCGATAAATTTGACGCCGCAGGTATTTCCGTTCCGCCACACCACACGGCAATGCATTGTCGTTTTGAAGCCATCCAATGACAGATCGAATTTGAAGGCGGCAGTGTGATGCGTAGATGAATGAAGCATGGCGCCGTCACGGTGCACATTCACCACCAGGCAGGGATGACAGCCGCGGATACCGTCAACGCAAAGCATCGCGGGCTGGTTGATTGCAATGCGTTCCAGGGCTCGACGTTCGAGCATCGGCACACCCCCAAAAATCAAAATCCTAAAGGCAATAGCCAGGCAGATTAGACCGTCGAGCTATTTATAAAAGTCAGGCGTACTAACTTTCTAAAATTGTAGGGAATAACGATAACGAGCCGCTCGGCACCTATCGCTTGCCAAGGATACGATCGAGTTCGGCCTCGGCGCGGCTATTGCCCGGCGGTGCTATTCCCTGGCGCTGCCGCTGGCGGTCATAGCGGCGCTTTAACCGCTCGCCGAGCTGCTCGGCGCTGTCGCATTTCAGTGCCCACCGAACCAGCGTGCGCATTGACGGCGCGCGTGGCGCGTGCTGGCGGCGGCGCTCGGTACCGCCTTCCGGCGGCTTTACGTCCCCTGGCAGCATGTATTTTTTCCCGTCGATGAGTTGGGCCACATATGGCAGGCTCACCGCGACATGCCGGATCGAAGCGTAGCCGGTCAGCTCGGGCACGATGACGACCATGTGGCGCATGGCGCACCGTGGTGCTGGCCACGGAATCGGTCAACCGGGTCTGAATAGCCCCTGGGCCGCCCTTCTCGCTTGTTAGGGTTGGGGAAAGAGAAAATTCGCTTTATTGTTCTGTGATCGGAAAATCAAGGTTGGGCCGGATAACCCTTTGTTTTTCCTTTCACCTGGGATTTCTATCTGGAGCGCGTGTGATGAACTTGACCCCACAGCAGGCGATGCGGGCGGCTGTCGCCGTCCCCGGCGTGCCCCGTGACGAGGACGGCCCGGTATTTCGCGAACCGTGGGAGGCGCGCGCCTTC
The DNA here is from genome assembly GCA_963802535.1 of uncultured Alphaproteobacteria bacterium. Classification (GTDB taxonomy): domain Bacteria; phylum Pseudomonadota; class Alphaproteobacteria; order Rhizobiales; family Xanthobacteraceae; genus Bradyrhizobium. The sequence goes on from CAWDJI010000018.1 coordinate 8,235, forward strand.
GCCATGGCGCTGGCGCTGCATGAGGCCGGCGTCTTCACCTGGAAGGAATGGGCGGAGACGCTGGGGGCGCAAATCAAGCGCGCGCAGGCCGCAGGCGATCCCGACACCGGCGAGACCTATTACCGGCACTGGCTCGCCACGCTGGAAACGCTCGTCGCCGCCAAGGGCGTTACCACATCGGATGCCTTGCATCGCTACCGCGACGCCTGGGACCACGCCGCCGACCGCACACCGCACGGCGCGCCGATCGAGTTGACGCCGGGGGATTTTGGTTAGCGCCTCCAACCGTCATTGCGAGCGAAGCGAAGCAATCCATCTCGCCACGAGCGCAAGAATGGATTGCTTCGTCGCTACGCTCCTCGCAATGACGGATTTCCCGCATATTCCCGCCAGCCCTTCGCCCGCAATGCGCAGGCCGGGCATTCGCCGCAGCCATAGCCCCAATCGTGCTGCGCGCCGCGCTCGCCGAGATAACAGGTGTGGGAATGTTCGCGGATCAGATCGACCAGCCCTGCCCCGCCGAGTTCATGCGCCAGCTTCCAGGTCGAGGCCTTGTCCAGCCACATCAGCGGCGTATGCAGCTCGAACTTCTTGGCCATGCCGAGATTGAGCGCGGACTGCAGCGCCTTGATGGTCTCGTCGCGGCAGTCCGGATAGCCGGAATAATCGGTCTCGCACATGCCGCCGATGATGTGGCGGATGCCGCGCCGGTACGCCAGCGCCGCGGCGAAGGTGAGAAACACCAGGTTGCGGCCGGGCACGAAGGTGTTCGGCAGGCCGTCCGCGCCCATGGCGATCGCGACATCGCGCGTCAGCGCGGTGTCGGAAATCTCGGCCAGTGTCGGGATCTCCAGCGTATGGCTCTCGCCGAGTTTTGCCGCCCAATCCGGCCGCAGCGACTTGCATGCCCGACAGCAGACGGTCGCGGCAGGCAAGCTCGATGGCGTGACGCTGGCCGTAGCTGAAGCCGAGCATTTCGACGCGGGCAAAGCGCTGCAGCGCCCAGGCCAGGCAGGTGGTGGAATCCTGCCCGCCGGAAAACAGCACCAGTGCGGTTTCGGACGATGATTGATCGTTCATGAGAGGCCCATTAGCATTCCCGGGCCGTGAGGCCAATCGGTGGAAACTGCCTCTATTTCGGCTCGTTCCGCTGGGATCGGTCCACCGCTTGCGGCATAAAGCGGTTCGTTCCCCCAGCGACGGAAATCCCATGACCCCTTCCCGCGATATTTCCCGCCTCATCGAGATCATGGCGGCGCTGCGCACGCCGGTAACGGGCTGTCCGTGGGACCTCGAACAGAACTTTGCGACGATCGCGCCCTACACGATCGAGGAGGCCTACGAGGTCGCCGACGCGATCACGCGCGGCGATTTCGATGACCTCCGCGAGGAACTGGGCGATCTCCTGCTGCAGGTCGTCTATCACGCCCGCATGGCGGAAGAGCAAAACGCCTTTGCCTTCGGCGACGTGGTCGAGGCGATCACACGAAAGATGATCCGCCGCCATCCGCATGTGTTCGCCGACAAGGACGGCAATATCGCCCCCGCCGGCGTCAAGAGCGCCTGGGAGCGCATCAAGGCCGAGGAAAAGGCCGAGCGCGCGGCGCGACGGCCGCCGGAAGAGACGGCGCATCAATCGCTGCTATCGGGCGTCAAGGCGGGCCAGCCGGCGCTGACGCGGGCGATGGAATTGCAGCGCAAGGCCTCCACCGTCGGCTTCGACTGGAACGATCCCCGCGCGGTGCTCAGCAAGATCCGCGAGGAGGCCGACGAGATCGAGGCGGCGCTGGACGGCGGCAATGCGGACGAGCTCGCTGAAGAAACCGGCGATCTCCTGTTCGCGCTGGTCAACCTGGCCCGCCATGTCGGCGCCGATCCGGAAACCGCGCTGCGCGGCACCAACGCCAAGTTCGAGCGCCGCTTTGCCTATATCGAGCGCGCGCTCGCGGCGAAGGGCCGTTCGCTCGAGGGCGCATCGCTGGAAGAGATGGACGCGCTGTGGAACGAGGCGAAGGCGTGGAGGACCGCCCATCGTCGTCCCGGCCAAGCGAAGCGCGAGCCGGGACCCACACCGCGGAATCTCGCGATTAGGCACGTCGCTAATACCGCGCACAAAATCACTGCCGGTGGTTATGGGTCCCTGCTCCCGTGCGCAATTGCGCACTAGGCAGGGACGACCGTCACGCCACGTGCGGCACGGCGTCGAACCGGACGACCACGATGTCGCGCTTGGTCTCGTCGACGCGCACGGTCATGTCGAAGCGGCCGTCGTGGAGCTCCTTGTTGAGCACTTCGGCATTGCGATGCAGCCAGCTGATGCCGGCGCCGTCGGAAGCATCGATCGACAGATCGAGCGTCGTGCGCGTCGCCGCCAGCCGATCCTCGATCGCGGTCAACAGCTCATTCACGCCCTCGCCTGATACGGCGGAGACCAGGAAACACGGCCGCTCCGGCGGACGGCGCGCGGCGATGTTGCGCAGGTTCTCGCGTTCCTCGGGATCGAAGCGATCGATCTTGTTCCAGACTTCCAGGATGCCCGCCCCGCAGTCGGGATCGATGCCGAGCTGACGCAGCACGGTGTCGACGTCGCGCTCCTGCGCCTCCGCGTCTTCATGCGAGATGTCGCGGACGTGGAGAATGATATCGGCCTCCAGCACCTCTTCCAGCGTGGCGCGAAACGCGGCGACGAGTTGCGTCGGCAGGTTGGAAATGAATCCGACGGTGTCCGACAGCATCGCCTTGCCGCCATGCGGCAGGCTCAGCGCACGCAGGGTCGGATCGAGCGTCGCAAACAGCATGTCGGCCGCCTGCACGTCGGCACGCGTGAGCCGGTTGAACAGCGTCGACTTGCCGGCGTTGGTGTAGCCGACCAGCGCCACCACGCGATACGGCACCCGCTGCCGGCCGGCGCGATGCAGCCGCCGCGTCGCCTGCACCTTCTTGATTTCGTTTTCCAGCCGCGTGATGCGGTCACCGATCAGGCGGCGGTCGGCTTCGATCTGGGTCTCGCCGGGGCCGCCCATGAATCCGAAACCGCCGCGCTGGCGTTCCAGATGGGTCCAGGACCGCACCAGCCGGCTGCGCTGATAATTGAGATGCGCAAGCTCGACCTGCAGCGAACCTTCCTTGGTCTTGGCGCGGCGGCCGAAGATTTCCAGGATCAGGCCGGTGCGGTCGAGAACCTTGGTGTTCCACGCCTTCTCGAGATTGCGCTGCTGGATCGGCGACAGCGCGCAATCCATCACCACAAGTTCGATGTCGTGGCCGGCGATCAGGCCGGTGATCTCCTCGACCTTGCCCTTGCCGAGATAGGTCGCGGGCCTGATCTGGCTGATCGGCGCAATCAGCGTGTCAGCGACCGTGAGGTCGATGGCGCGCGCCAGACCCGTCGCTTCCTCGAGCCGGGCCTCGGAATCGCGCACGACATCGCTCGCCTGCGCATCGGCATCGCCGCGGCGCATTCGCAAGTAAGGGCCGATGACGATCACCCGCCCGCTTTGCTTACCCCCCGCCGACCGCGGACGATCGGCGTTCCCTTCACGGTTGAGGGGTTCCAATCAGTTCACTCTCAAGCCGGAGCATCCTCGCCGCCTTCGAACAACTGAATCGGAGCCCCCGGCATGATGGTCGAGATCGCGTGCTTGTAGACAAGCTGCGAATGACCGTCGCGCCGAAGCAGCAAGCAGAAGTTGTCAAACCAGGTAACAATCCCCTGCAGCTTCACTCCGTTGACCAGAAAGATCGTCAGTGGCGTTTTTGTTTTACGAACGTGATTTAGGAAGGTGTCTTGTAGATTTTGTGCGCGGTCTGCCGCCATTGTTTTTGTCCCGCCGTCTCGTGCTTCTTTTTGTTAAGCCGGTTGTTGCTCTCTCACGGAGCCTGCCCCGACTTGCCGGCGTCCCCTGAGATCCCCCTCCGGTCGGCTCGGCAGGACGATTAGAGGGTACGCGCGGTTTTAAGGCAAGCCGGTTCGCGTTCCGCTTAGCAGGAACCCAGTGGCCATTCTCCGTAAAAGTGCGGAAAGAGATAAATATTCCAAAGCAAGTGCATGGATCGGCTCACAGCGAGCGAGATGAGCCGCAGAGTCCGGCGTAGCGAACAAGCGATTCACTCAAGCCTTCAGCCAACCCCGAGCGCCTTGAGCTTGCGGTGTAGCGCCGAACGCTCCATGCCGACGAATTCGGCGGTGCGCGAAATGTTGCCCGAGAACCGGCTGATCTGCGCGATCAGGTAGTCACGCTCGAACACTTCCCGCGCCTCGCGCAGCGGCAGCCCCATGATGTGCTCGCCATTGTTGCTGGTCGGCATCGCCGGCACCATCGATCCCACATCCTGCGGCAGCATGTCGGCGGTGATGATCGCTTCAGGACCGCCGCCGGCCAGAATCATGACGCGCTCGACATTGTTGCGCAGCTGGCGGACGTTGCCGGGCCAGACATGCGACTGCAGCACGGCCATTGCGTCCTGGCCGATCTGCCGCTTCGGCAAGCCCGTCGCCGACGATATCTGGTCCATGAAATAGTCGATCAGTTCGGGGATGTCCTCGCGGCGCTCCGACAGCGGCGGGACGCGGATCGGCACCACCGACAGCCGGTGGTAGAGATCCTCGCGGAATCGCCCTTCCGCGATCTCTTCCTCCAGGTTGCGCGCGGTGGAAGAGATGATGCGGACGTCGACATGAATCTTGGCGGTGCCGCCCGCGCGCTGAAAGGTCTGATCGACCAGCACGCGCAGGATCTTGTTCTGGGTCTCGCGCGGCATGTCGGCGATTTCGTCGATGAACAGCGTGCCGCCGTGGGCCTCCTCCAGCGCGCCCGGCTTGCGCGCCTGTTCGCCGTTCGACTGCTCGATGCCGAACAATTCGACTTCCATTCGCTCCGGCGTGATCGCCGCGGCGTTGATGACGACGAACGGTCCCTCGGTACGGCTCGATGCATTGTGCAGCGTGCGCGCGGCCAGTTCCTTGCCCGAACCGGAGGGGCCGACGATCAGGATGCGGCTGTTGGCCTTGGCCGCCCGGTCGATGGTCTGGCGCAATTGGTTCATGCAGGCGGAGCGGCCGGTGAGAACGCTCGCGGTGGGCGCCAGTTGCTTGAGTTCCTTCACCTCGCGCTTGAGGCGCGAGGTTTCCAGCGCCCGCGTCGCCACCAGAATCAGCCGGTCGGATTTGAACGGCTTTTCGATGAAGTCATAGGCGCCGCGCTTGATCGCAGCCACCGCGGTCTCGATGTTGCCGTGGCCGGAGATCATCACCACGGGAACGTCGGCGTGATCCTTCTTGATCTGCTCGAGCAATTGCAGGCCGTCGAGCTTGGAACCCTGCAGCCAGATGTCGAGGAACACCAGGTGCGGGCGGCGGTTGGCAATCTCGGCCAGCGCCGAATCGCTGTCGCGCGCAGTACGTGTCTTGAAGCCTTCGTCTTCCAGGATGCCCGCAACGAGGTCGCGAATATCGGCTTCGTCGTCGACAATCAGAATGTCACTGGCCATGGGTTACACCTGTCTTGTCAGCTGCCTGTTGCGGCTTGGATTTTTGTTTCATCATTAGTCGCCGATGCCGCCTTATTGGTTTCGCCCGATGGCGCTTTTGTTTCGTCAGCCTGCGGTTTTGCCTCCGGGGACGGCACCTTCGGCGCATGGCCTGACACGGCGAACCGCAGCCGCATCCAGGCGCCACGCTGCCCAGGCCGGAAATCGGAGGCATCCTTGAGTTCGATGCGGCCGCCATGGTCTTCCAGCACGCGGCCGACGATGGCGAGCCCGAGCCCGGTGCCCTTCTGGCGCGTCGTCACATAGGGCTCCAGCAACCGCGCACGGCTCACCTTGGGCAGGCCGATACCATTGTCGATCACGTCGATCACGATGTCGTCGTTTTCCTGCGCGGCAATGACGTCGATGCGTCCCTTGCCGAGTTCTTCCGGCGGCACCTGCTCGATCGCCTCCGTCGCGTTCTTGATGATGTTGGTGAGCGCCTGCGAAATCAGCCGGCGGTCGAACTGCGCGCGAATCGGATCCTGCTTGATATCGGCCTCGATATCGAGATCGGGATGGCCGACCTTCATCAGGAACACCGCCTGGCGCACGGCATCGGCGACGTCTTCGCCCTCCATGACCGGTTTTGGCATTCGCGCGAAGCGGGAGAATTCATCGACCATTCGCCTGATGTCGTCGACCTGCCGCACGATGGTGTCGGTACACTGTTCGAAGATACCCTTGTCTTCGATGATGACCTTGCCGAATTTGCGGCGGATACGTTCGGCCGAAAGCTGGATCGGCGTCAGCGGGTTCTTGATTTCATGCGCGATGCGGCGCGCGACGTCGCCCCATGCCGATGTCCGCTGCGCGGAGACGAGCTCCGTGATGTCGTCGAGCGTGATGATGTAGCTGTCGCGCGACTGGCTGGTCTGCTCGGCGCTGACGCGAACCGACAGGTTGCGCTCATGGCCGTCGCGCGTGATCGTGATCTGGCCCTGCACCAGCCGCTGCGTGCCCTCGCGCGCGGTCTTCATCATGTCATCGAGCTCGGGCAGCACGTCCGACAGCGGATGGTCCAGCGTCTCCGACTCGGCATGGCCGATGAGTTTCTCGGCCGAACGGTTCAGGATGCCGACGCTGCCGGAGGCATCGACGCCGATGATGCCGGCGCTGGCCGACGACAATACCGCCTCGATGAAGCGGCGGCGGCTGTCGATCAAG
>CAWDJI010000019.1:0-256880 GCA_963802535.1 uncultured Alphaproteobacteria bacterium
GACGAGGGCATCACGCATCTGTTCGGCAATCCCGGCACCACCGAACTGCCGATCATGCATGCGCTGAAGGATCATCCCGATCTCACCTATGTGATGGCGATGCAGGAGAGCCTGGTGGTCGCGATCGCCGATGGTTACAGCCGCGCCTCGGGAAAACTCGTCGCCTGCAACGTCCATGTCGCGCCCGGGCTCGGCAATGCGATGGGCTCGCTGTTCAACGCCGGCTTCACCGGCACGCCGATGATCCTGACCGCCGGCCAGCAGGAGCAGGGCCACGGGCTGATGGAGCCGGTGCTGTACGGGCCGCTGGTGCAGATGGCGGAACCATTGGTGAAATGGGCGGTCGAGGTGACGCGGCTGGAGGATCTGCCGCGGATCGTGCGCCGCGCCGCCAAGATCGCGACCACGCCGCCGACCGGGCCGGTGTTCATCTCGCTGCCGGGCGACATCCTCAATGCCGAGGCCGGCATCGAACTCGGCCGCTCGACCCGGGTCGATACTCGCGTCAAACCCTCCGACGAAGCGCTGCAGGCGTTGGTCGCGCGCATCCTCAAAGCCGAGCGGCCGGTCATCATCACCGGCGACGAGATCGTCAAGAGCGATGCCTTGCATGAGGCCGCGCAGTTCGCGGAAGCGCTTGGCGCGCCCGCCTATCAATGCTCGACGCCCTATGGCGCGCATTTCCTGTCGGAAAGCCCGAGTTTTATGGGCGCGTTGTCGCGGCTGCAGAAACAGGTTCGCGAGGTGTTGTCGCCTTACGATCTGATGATCGTGCTGGGCGCTGATCCCCTGAGAATGTCGGTCTACAGCGAGGTCGATCCGCTGCCCGATGGGCTTGGCATCGTGCAGATTGGCCTGGTCGACTGGGATCTCGCCAAGAACTACGGCGCCGAGATCGCGCTGAAAGCGGATGTGAAGGAAACGTTACGTGCGCTGATTCCGGCGCTGAAGGCTGCCGGTGGCGACGCGCTGGAGACGCGCGCGAGGAAAGGCCTGGATGCGCTCGCACCGAAGAACTGGACCGCGAAGCGCAAGGGCGTGATCGAACAAATCTCAAAAGCCAGCACCAAATCGCCGATCGATCCGGACTGGCTGGCGTTGCAGGTGGTCGAGGCGATGCCCGACAATGCGATCCTGGTCGACGAGGGCCTGACCTCGTCGCGGCAGATCCTGGCGATGCGGCCGCACCGCGACCGCTACGGCTATCACGCGCTGGCCTCCGGCGGCATCGGCTGGGGCCTGCCGGCTTCCGTCGGCGTCAGCCTAGCCAATCCGGACCGGCCGGTGGTGTGTTATTCCGGCGACGGCAGCTCGATGTATTCGATCCAGTCGCTGTGGACGGCGGCGAACCACAAGCTGCCGCTGACCTTCATCATCGTCAACAATGGCGGCTATCGCATCATCAAGCAGCGTCTGCTCGCCTTCCACGGCGACGATCATTATGTCGGCATGGATTTTGTCGATCCGCCGGTGGACTTTACCGGCATCGCCAAATCGCTCGGGCTGGAGGCGATCAAGAGTCACCGATCCCGGCCAGTTGAAGTCGGTGCTGTCGTCGGCGATCGGCCGACCGGGGACGAAGCTGATCGAGGTGGTGGTGAATAATTCGGTGAATTGATTGCTCTAACCGTCATTGCGAGGAGCGTAGCGACGAAGCAATCCATCGTGCCGCAAAGAAAGTATGGATTGCTTCGCTGCGCTCGCAATGACGTTGATAGGCCGTCTCTATTTCGTCCCCGCACGCGGCCGATATCGCGTCGCCGGATGCTGGTCCGTCAGCCGCGCGCGCCCCGCGCCGAACAGTTTTTCGCGCAGTGTGCCCTCGGCGTAGGCCGTCTTGTAGCGGCCGCGGCGGGTCAGTTCCGGCACCAGCATGTCGGCGATGTCCTCGAAATCGCCGGGCGAGACCGCAAACGGCATGTTCAGGCCGTCGACATCGGTCTCGTCGAACCATTTTTCGATTGCATCCGCGACCTGCGCGGGCGTGCCGATCGCGACCGGTCCGGCGCCGCCGATGCCGACATGCTGGGCGACCTCGCGCACGGTCCAGACCCGGTCCGGATCGGCGCGGGTGACGTTGTCCATCGCCGAGCGTCCGGCATCGTTCTCAACATGGCGAACCTGCTGGTCGAGGTCATAGGTCGAAAAATCGACGCCGGTCCAGCCCGACATCAGCGTCAGCGCGCCTTCCGCGCTGACGTAGCTGCGGTAGTCCTCATACTTGGCTTTCGCCTCGGCCTCGGTGCGGCCGAGAATGACGGTGAACATGCTGAACATCAGGATATCGGCCGGGTTGCGCCCGCCTTTGGCGGCAAGTTCGCGGATCGCCGCGACCCGCGGCCCGATGATCTTGGCCGTCGGCCCCGACATGAACACGCATTCGGCGTGCTGGGCGGCGAATTGCCGCCCGCGCGGCGAGGTGCCGGCCTGGTACAGCACCGGCGTCCGCTGCGGCGACGGCTCGCTCAAATGGATGGCATTGAGCTTGTAGTTGTTGCCGGCGTGCTCGATGCGATGCACTTTCGAAGGATCGGCAAAGATGCCGCGCGCGCGGTCGCGCAGCACGGCTGCGTCCTCCCAGCTGCCTTCCCAGAGCTTGTAGACCACGTCCATATATTCATCGGCGACCTCGTAGCGGTCGTCATGCGCGGTCTGCTTGTCCTTGCCGGCGCCGCGCGCGGCGCTGTCGAGATAGCCGGTGACCACGTTCCAGCCGATCCGACCCTCGGTGAGATGATCGAGCGTCGACATCCGCCGCGCGAACGGATAGGGCGGCTCGAACGACAGATTGCTGGTGACGCCAAAACCGAGATGCTTTGTCACCGCCGCCATCGCCGGGATCAGCATCAACGGTTCGTTGGCCGGCGTCTGCGCCGCGTTGCGCAGCGCCGCGTCGGGGCTGCCGCCATAGACGTCATAGACGCCGAGCACGTCGGCGAGGAACAGGCCGTCGAATCGGCCGCGCTCGAGCGTCTTTGCCAGATCGAGCCAGTAGGGCAGGCGATTATAATCGAGCGTGCGGTCGCGCGGATGGGTCCACAGTCCCGGCGATTGATGCGCCACGCAGTTCATGGCAAAGGCGTTGAGCCGGATTTGTTTCTTCATGGTCGAAAAGCCTTGCGTATTGTTTGCCGCCCGGTCGGAAGCCGGGCTGTTGGACCGAATGTTGCATTCCCGACAGGTTTGACAAGGCCCCGCCAGGTTTGACAAGGCCCATTCGACGGTAGTCGTCCCCCTTCCAGCCGGCGAATTATCTGGATAGTTTGGCCGCCCTGATTGGCGAGCGCGAAAGGAAAAAACATGGCGACGAGAGCCGATGCGATCGAAAGCGCCCGCGAGCAGCTTCGTTCCGGCGCGTTCCTCGGCGAACTCAATCGCCGGGTCGGCTATCGCACCGAGAGCCAGAATTCCGGCAGCGGCCCGGCGTTGCGCGCCTATCTCGTGGAGGATTTGCAGCCGGCATTCGCAGCGCTCGATTTCTCGACGCGGCTGATCGAATCCCCGACCGGCAGGGGCCCCTATCTGCTGGCTGACTACCACGAGGATTCGTCGCTGCCGACGCTATTGACCTATGGCCATGGCGACGTCGTCGACGGCATGGTCGGTGAATGGCGCGACAACCTCGATCCCTGGCAGACCACGACCAAGGGTGAGCGCGTCTATGGCCGCGGCACGGCGGATAATAAAGGCCAGCACAGCATCAACATGTCGGCGCTGCGCGCGGTTCGCGAGGCCCGCGGCGGCAAGCTCGGCTTCAACGCCAAATTCATCATCGAGACCGGCGAAGAAATCGGCTCGCCCGATCTGCGCCAGGTCTGCGAATCCCTGCGCAGCGAATTGTCGGCAGATCTGTTTCTCGCCTCCGACGGGCCGCGGCTGTCGGCTGATCGTCCGACCATCTTTCTCGGCTGCCGTGGCGGCATCCGCATCCATCTCGACGTCAATCTGCGCGACGGCGGGCATCATTCCGGCAATTGGGGCGGCGTGCTCGCCAACCCTGCGACCATTCTCGCCGGTGCGATTGCAAGCCTGGTCGATCACAAGGGGCGGATGCAGCTGGAGGCATTGAAGCCGCCGCGGATCTCGAACCAGATCCGCGCGACGCTGGCCGATGTTGAGGTCAAGCCGACGCTGGGTGAGCCGGAGCTGTCGGAGAACTGGGGCGAGGAAGGTCTTTCCGCTGCCGAGCGGCTCTATGCCTGGAATACGCTGGAAGTGCTGGCGATGTCGTCGGGCAATATCGAAAAGCCGGCGAATGCGATTCCGGGCAAGGCGCAGGCGGTGCTACAGCTGCGCTTCGTGGTCGGCACCAAATACACCGAGGTCGTCGATGCCGTGCGGAAGCATCTCTATGCCAATGGCTTTCCGATGGTTGAAGTGAGCGCCGCGCAAAGTTTTGCCGCATCGCGCACCGATTTCGACAGTCCCTGGATCAACTGGGCGGCGCAGTCGATCCGGCAGACCACCGGCAAGGCGCCGGCGGTGCTGCCGAATTTCGGCGGCTCGCTGCCGAACGACGTGTTTGCCGATACGCTGGGTCTGCCCACGATCTGGGTGCCGCATTCCTATCCCGGCTGCTCGCAGCACGCGCCCGACGAACACATTCTTCTCCCCGTGACCGAGGAAGCACTCGCCATTATGGCCGGCCTGTTCTGGGATCTCGGGGAAATGCCGCGCAAGGCGTAGCCTCGCATTGGTTCGTGTCACGGAATAAGAATGATGTTGCGGCGCGAAAGTGCTGTTTTGAGCTAGATAAATCGATCCAAAGTTTTATCAGACGAAATAAAGTCCTTGTCGCGCGCGCTGCACTCTCTCTAGGATCGGGGAGCAAAGTGCAGGGCAGGGCGTATGAACGCGATTTCACCTAAGAAGAAACCGCCGCTATCCGTCGTCGGCCAGGCGGGCACGTTCAACGCCATTCAAAAGGTCTGCGCCATCCTGCGCGTGCTGGCGCAGAATTCGCCGCTGCGGCTGACCGAGATTGCCGAGGCCACCTCGCTGAACAAGGCGACCACGCTGCGCATCCTCGGCTCGCTGATCGAGGAAGGGTTTGTCACCCGCGTGACCGGCGCCAAGACCTATGAACTCGGCCAGGAGGCGCGGGTGATGGCGATCAGCGCGCGCCGCACCGTCGACATCGCCGAACTGGCGCAACCGAGCCTGTTGCGGCTCTCGGAGCGATCCGCCGACACCGCGTTGCTGTCAGTGCGCAGCGGCGTCGAGGCGCTGTATCTGGCGCGCTCGGTCGGCAGCCATCCGTTGCAGCCGAACTATCTGCAGATCGGCAGCCGCCGGCCGCTCGGCGTCGGCGCCGGCAGTCTGGCGCTGATGGTGTGGCTGCCGGACGCCGAGATCGATGCCATCATTGACGTCATCATGCCGCGTCTGGCGAAGTCGCCGCGCATCACGCCGAAATATCTGCGCGAGCGCATTGTGGCAGCGCGGAAGCATGGCCATACCGTTCAGGTGGACGTCGCCCTTCCCGGCATGGGCGGCGTCGGCGTGCCCGTCCGCGACGATGCCGGACAGGTGATCGCGGCCTTGAGCGTAGGCGCCTCCAGCGACCGGATCCGGCGGCGCGAGGCCGAGTTGGCCGAGATGCTGAAGAAGGAAGCGCAGATCCTGGAGCGCGCGATGGCGCAGCCGGCCAAGCCGGGCGCGCTGAAAATGATCAAGGCCAGCTGAGGAGAGCGATCAGGCCCCTTCGTCCAGCGCCACCAGCTCGCGCTTCTTGCGCAGCGATGGCAACAGCGGGCCGACCAGCAGCACCACGGCCAACGCCAGGCACGCCGCCGAGATCGGCCGCGTCACGAAAGTCGTGAGATCACCCTGCGAGAGGATCAGCGACTTGCGCAGATTGTTCTCCAGCATCGGCCCGAGCACGAACGCCAGCACCAGCGGCGCCGGTTCATAACCGAGCTTGCGCATGAAATAGCCGATCACGCCGAACGCGATCATGACATAGACGTCGAACACGTTGTTGCTGGAGCAATAGACGCCGATGATGGTGAACAGGATGATCAGCGGGAACAGAATATTATACGGCAGCTTCAGCAGCTGGACCCACATCCCGATCATCGGCAGATTGAGCACCAGCAACATCACGTTGCCGATATACATGCTGGCGACGATGCCCCAGAACAGGCCGGGGTTTTGCGTGATCAGTAATGGCCCGGGCTGTAGCCCGTGAATGACGAAGGCGCCAAGCAGCAGCGCCATCACGACGTTCGGCGGGATACCCAGGCGTCATCAGCGGAATGAAGGCGCCGCCGGCGGCGGCGTTGTTGGCGGACTCAGGTCCCGCCACGCCCTCGATTGCGCCGTGACCAAAACGCTCCGGCGTCTTCGACAGCCGCTTCTCCAGCGCATAGGACGCAAAGGAAGCCACCACGGCGCCGCCGCCCGGCAAGATGCCGAGGAAGAATCCCAACACCGTTCCGCGCGCGACCGGTCCGGCGCTCGCCTTCCAGTCCGCCTTGCTCGGCAACAGCTGCGTGATCTTGGCGTTGATGATGTCGCGCTTGATGACCTGCTCGGTGTTGAGCAGCACCTCGGCGACGCCGAACAGGCCCATCACGACAGGGACGAGGCCGATGCCGTCGATCAGTTCCAGGCGGCCGAAAGTCAGGCGAGGCTGTGCTGTAATGCTGTCGAGGCCGATCAGGCCGAGCACGATGCCGATACAGGCCATCAGCAGCGCCTTCGCCATCGACCCTTGCGTCAGGAACGTCAGCACCACGAGGCCGAGCGCCATCAGGCTGAAATATTCGGCAGGTCCGAACGCGATCGCGACGCTGGCCAATGACGGCGCCACCAGCATCAGCGCGATCAGCGCAAAGGTGCCGGCGATGAACGAGCCGAAGGCGGAGATGCCGAGCGCCGGACCGGCGCGGCCTTGCTTGGCCATCTGATGGCCGTCGATGCAGGTGACGACGGAAGCGGCCTCGCCGGGGATGTTGACCAGGATCGACGTCGTCGAGCCGCCATACATTGAGCCGTAATAGATGCCGGCCATCATGATGATGCCGGATTCCGGCGTTCCCGACAGCGTTACCGGCAATAGCAGCGACATCGCCGAGATCGGGCCGATGCCGGGCAAGACGCCGACCAGCGTGCCGATGAAGACGCCGATGAAGCAATACAGCAGGTTGATCGGCAGCAGCGCGACGCCGAAACCATGCGCGACATTGATGAGGGTTTCCATGTCGCGTCAGCCGATTTCGAAGATGCCCGAAGGCAACTGGATCAGGAGTAAACGTTTGAGGACCCACCACATGCCGAGCGGGGCGAACAGGGCGATCGGTATCGTCAACGACCAGCGCACCGGATCGATCACGCGCAGCAGCAGAACCATCAGCGGGATCGACGACAGCAGAAACCCGAACGTATCGAGTGCGAAAGAAAAGGCGATGAGGCAGGCGATGATGAGCAGCGGTTTGGTCCAGCGCACGTTCTCCCAGCGCGAGCCGAAAGTGGCGCCGCCTTCGGTAAGCGACGCGACGATGATCGAGGCCGCGAACAGGCACATCAGGATGCCGGTATAGAACAGCACATACCCGGAGCCGGGATCGTTGATGGTGCCGAGCTTGAGCTTGAACCCGGACCAGATCACGAAGATGCCGAGCGCGAGCCCGATCAGCCCGCCCCATAATTCGGAATTGTTGAGACGGAATTTGACGTTGGACTGGTCGTTCATATTTGCATCCCGGTTTCTGCGACGGCTTCTCGGTTCGCTCGGTGCGCCCCCTCTCCCATGGGGAGAGGGTTGGGGTGAGGGGGTACGGTCTATCGATGGAGCTTAACCCCTCACCCGGATCGCATCCTTGATGCGATCCGACCTCTCCCGATGGGAGAGGTGAAGGAGAAGCGCGCCGCTTACTCCAAACGGTCAATTCGCCTTCTTCGCAAGCCCAAGCGCATCGATCACCTTGCGCTCGGACTCGGTGACCTCGACGACAGCCTTCTTGTAATCCTCGGTGCTCTTGTAGTTCGGCACCATGTCGTATTTGGCCAGCGTTGCGATCACGGCCGGGTCCTCGATCGCCTTCTTGAAGGCGTCGTGCAGCTTGGCGACGATCTTCGGGTCCATGCCTTTCGGTCCGGCGATGCCGAATGGCGAATCATAGACCATGGGATAGCCGAGTTCCTTCAGCGTCGGCACGTCGGGGAAATTCGGCGAGCGCACCGAGGTCCACACCATCAACAGCCTGAGCTTGCCGGCGTCGACCAGCGGACGCCACCCGGTCGAATTCTGCCTGCAGCATGGTGTGCTGGCCGAGCACCGCGGCGTTGGTTTCGGCGCCGCCCTTGAACGGCACCTGCGTCAGCTTGATGCCGGCCATCGCCGCGATCTGCTCCATGCCGATATGCAGCGAGGTGCCGGTGCCCGGCGTCGCATAGGTCACCTTGCCGGGATTCTGCTTGGCGAAGTCGGTCACGTCCTTCCAGGACTTGAATTGCGACTCGGCGTTGGTGGTGATGCCGAAGGTGTAGCCGGTGAGGTGAATGATGTAGGAGAAATCCTTTGACGGATCCCAGGACACTTCCTGCATCAAGGGCAGGCGGAATACGGTGATGGGAAGCTGTGCGATGGTGTAGCCGTCGGGCTTCGAGGCCGCCGCCATGGTGGCCGGACCGACGGTGCCGCCGCCGCCCGCCTTGTTGTCGATTGCGATCGGCTGTCCCAGCACCTTCGAGGCGCTGTCGGCGATCGCGCGCATCGCGATGTCGGTCGATCCGCCCGCCGGCCACGGCACGATCAGGGTGATCGGCTTGGTCGGATAATCCTGCGCGCCGGCGGCTGCCGATATCAACATGCCGGCGGCGGCGACAGCGATCATCAAGCGGTTTCGTTGGAACATCTGAAAACTCTCCCTGGCGGTCCCGTTTCCTTGCGAGACCTCTTGTTGTCTTTGCTCCCTTCAATCTTCCCTGAAAACCCGCGGGAAGAAAAGTGCGTTGGCACGCGCCGGTGCGCAACAAGCGCGGCAATTCGGCGGGAACCGACAGCTGCGACAATTCGTCTGCCGCGACATCCCGAGACACGGAATTTGGCGGATGCCGAAGGCGTAGTCAGCCTGCGCGCGGCCTATTCATGCCGCGCGATGAAAGGCAAACGGGCCGGACTCAACCGCCGACGGCTGCTTTCGATCGATCAAATCTGCCGTCAGCCGCGCGCTGCCGCAGGCCAGCGTCCAGCCCAGCATGCCGTGACCCGAGTTGATGAACAGGCCTTCGAGGGGCGACGGGCCGATGACCGGCCGGCTGTCGGGCGTCATCGGACGAAGCCCGCACCAGGGCTGGACGTCGCCGCCGGCATCGACGCCGAGCAATTCGGTCGCGGCGCGGCGCAGGATATCGACGCGGCCGTGATCGATTCGCACATCGTTGCTCTCGAGATCGGCGATGCCGGCCACCCTGATTGCCGTTGCTCCGTCGCGCGCGAGCGGCGCGAGCACGAGCTTGCGTTCCATATCGGTGACGCTGTGGCGAAGCGCGTGTGCATCCGCAGGCGCCGTCAGCGTGATGCTGTAGCCTTTGATGGGATAGATCGGCAGATAGAAGCCGCATGATCGTGCAAAGGCTCGCGATGCCGCCCCCATGCAAAGTACAAATCGATCGGCCTGCACGCGTCCCTTCGTGGTCTCGACCGCGAACAGGCGGCCGCCGGATCGAACTGGTCCGATAATTGGCGTGCCGAGCTGCCATTCGATGTTGCTGTGCTGCTTCATGCGGGCGGTAAGGGCGGCGCAGAACGCCGCGCAATCGCCGACCTGCTCAGAGGCGGTGTAAATTCCGCCCGCGAGTTCGTTCACATCGAGCCTGAGCGTCGGTTCCAATGCCAGGCATTCGGCTGGTGTCAGGATCTGTTGTTCATCACCGCTGCCGCTCCCGACAATGGCAGGTCGCGCCGCGTCGAATTCCCTGGCCGTCCGGAACAGGACAAGCTTACCGGCGGTCTTCAATCCGAACGCCAATCCCAACGACTCCGAGAGTTGCGTCAGCTCGTTCCGGCTCGATGCGGCGAGTGCAAGTTGGGCGGCGATGGTCTCGCGCACCGTAGCCGAGCGGCAGGCAAGCAGGAAGCGCGCGCCCCACGCGATCAAATCGGGATCGAGGCCCGGGCGAATGCGCATCGGCGACCCCCGCGACATCAACAGCGACGGCAGCTTCAGCAGCATCGCGGGCGAGGCCAGCGGCGCCACGAACGCGTAGCTGAGTTGGCCGCCATTGGCGGCGCTGGCATCCGCCCCGGTGGATTTGTGCCGGTCGACGATGGTGACGTCGTGGCCGGCTTCGGCAAGGCGCCATGCGGTCGTCAGTCCAATGACACCGGCGCCAAGTACACAGATTTTCATTTCGGCTCTCGCTTCGGATGGATCGCCCAATCGAAACGCGGGAACGGATCGGGACGGAGTGGGTGGTCGATGAGGCAGCCACACTAGGGCAGGCGACCGCCGCCGATGATGCCAAGTCTGCATTATGCAAAACTTGCATCAACGGCCGCCGCGTAGCACGCTAGGAAAATTGCGCCGGCACCCGTCGGCAATATCTTCGGTTCCGAACCGCTGATATTGCCGGGGTGACCGCCCCGGACAGACGGGGGCGTCAAAGCGCGTATCAAGGGGAGCGAAAAATGAACAAGAAAACAAAGCGCATTGTTCAATCCATCGTGGTCGCCGGGGCGTTCGCCACCGCCTTTGCTTCGCTGGCAGCGGCGCGGGACAAAGAGCAATCTGCGTCATCGGCGCGCCAATCGACGGCCGGAATTGCCGGCCTGCAAGCGCCGGGAAAGATCGTCGTCGACGTCTGGGGCATCCCGCACATTTATGCCGCCAATGAGCACGATCTGTTTTTCCTGCAAGGTTTCAACGCCGCGCGCGACCGGCTTTGGCAGATCGATCTGTGGCGCAAGCGTGGTCTCGGGCTGCTGGCGAAGGATTTTGGTCCCGGTTATGTCGAGCAGGACCGGGCGCTGCGGCTGTTTATCTATCGCGGCGACATGAACGCGGAGTGGACATCCTACGGACCGAAGGCAAAAAGCTACTCCGAAGCGTTCGTTGCCGGCGTCAATGCGTTTGTCAGTGATGTGCGTGCGGGAAGGCGTCCGCTTCCGATGGAATTCAGGATCGCCGCGACGCTGCCTGACCTTTGGTCTACCGACGATATCGTGCGCGTCCGCAGCCACGGGCTGACCAGGAACGTTGCTTCCGAGGTCAAGCGCTCGCTGGTCGCCTGCGCCGCCGGACTTGACGCGGACCGTCTGCGGGTCCGGCTTCAGCCGGACTGGAAGACCAAGATTCCCGACGGCCTCGATCCCTGTGTCGTGCCCAAGGATGTGCTCGCGGCCTATGACCTCGCAACGCGGCCGGTCTCGTTCGCCCGCATCGGCGAGAAGTCGGCGGCAATTCACGATCCCGACAAATTTCTCGCGGAAGCCGATCAGCAGCGCGACACCATCGGTTCCAACAATTGGGTGGTGGCGCCGTCGCGAACCGCGACCGGGCGTCCAATTCTCGCCAACGACCCGCATCGCGAGCACAGCGTACCGTCGCTGCGCTATATCGTTGGCCTCAACGCGCCCGGAATGTCCGTCATCGGCGCCGGTGAGCCGGCGCTTCCCGGAATCTCCATCGGCCACAATGGAACCATCGCCTTTGGCCTGACGATCTTCGGCGTCGATCAGGAAGACCTCTATGTTTACGAGCTCAATCCGGCCGACCCGAACCAGTATCGTTACCGCGACGGTTGGGAAGCGATGCGGGTGGTGCGCGAGACCGAGGAGGTCAAGGGCGAGGCGTCCCGCGAGATCGAACTGAAGTTCACCCGGCACGGCCCCGTCGTCGCGGTTGACGCCGCCAACAAGCGCGCCTTCGCCGTCCGCTCGGTGTGGGCGGAGCCCGGCAATTCGGCCTATTTCGGTTCGTCCGACTATATGACGGCGAAAGACTGGAACGGCTTTCTGACCGCGATGCGGCGCTGGGGCGCACCATCGGAAAATCAGGTCTATGCCGATGTGAAGGGCAATATCGGCTGGGTCGCCGCCGGCAAGACGCCGCGGCGTACCAATTACGACGGGCTGATGCCGGTGCCGGGCGATGGCCGCTACGAGTGGCAGGGTTTTCTGAGCCTCGACGAATTGCCGCGCGTGTATCGTCCGGAGCAGGGCTGGTTCGCCACCGCAAACCAGATGAACCTGCCGGATAATTTTCCGATTGCGGAACGCAAGGTCGGCTTTGAATGGGCGGATGCGGCCCGCTGGCAGCGTATCGTCGAGGTCTTGAAGGCAAATTCGAAAGTGACGTTGGCGGATGCGATGGATTTGCAGAACGACGACACCTCGATGCTGGCGCGCCGGCTGGTTGCCCTGCTGAAGCCGTTGAGTTCCGACGATGCCAACGTCAAGCGGGGCCTCGATCTGATGAAGGTATGGGACGCGCGCGATACCGTGGATAGTGCGGCGGCCGCCATCTACGAGGTCTGGATTGCAAACCATCTCGGACCGGCCGTGGTGAAGATCGCGGCACCGAAGGCGGCCGACATCATTGCACCGGATCCGGCGAGCATTTCGGCCCTTGTCGGCTTCCTGGAAAAGCCCGATGCGGCGCTGGGCGCCAATCCCAACGCCGAGCGCGATCGCATCCTGCGCGACAGCCTCGGCGCCGCGGTGGCCGATGTCGCCGAAAAGCTAGGCGCCGATCCCAAGGGATGGGCCTGGGGTAAATTGCACCGGGCCAAATTCGATCACGCGCTGCTGCCGCTTGCCGACAAGGCGACGGCGCCGCAGCTGACGGTCGGGCCCCTGATGATGGGCGGCGCCGCCAATGTGCCGCACGCTGCGACCTATCGCCGCTCGGACTACATGCTGACGGCGGGCGCGTCGTTCCGCATGGTGCTCGATGTCGGCAATTGGGATGCGAGCCGCACCATCAACACGCCGGGCCAATCGGGCGACCCGCTCAGCGGCCACTACCGCGATCTGGCGCCGCTCTGGGCCACCGGCCAGTACGTTCCGTTGCTCTACAGCAAATCCGCCGTCGACGCGGCCGCCAGCGAGGTGATCACGCTGACGCCGCTGCGGCCATGACGGCCGTCCAGTGCGCGGCTTGACAGTGATGATGCAAAATTTGCATTGGTCAATCGGCGCATTGGTTCGCTACGGTCTCTAGCATGGGAGGCGAGGGATTTTAGATGGAGCTCCGTTGGCTTCAGGATTTTCTGATGGTTGCGGAGACCGGCAATTTTACCCGTGCCGCCGAGCGACGGAACACGTCGCAGGCCGCCTTCAGCCGCCGCATCAAATCGCTGGAAGCCTGGCTCGGCTTCGACCTGATCGACCGCAGCGTCTATCCGACGCAGCTGACCACGCAGGGCGAACAGTTCCGCGAGCATGCCGGCGAGCTGTTGCGGCAAATGCTCGATACCCGCGTCGAACTCGGTGGCAAGCCGGTGCGCCGGCACGAACACATCCGGATCGCGTTGCCGTTTGCAATGGCGACCGCGCAGTTGCCGAACTGGTGGCAGCTGTGGTCGCAGGAGCGGCGCCTGAGCTGTTCGGTGGTCGTCGGCAACATCCACGACATCGTCACGTCACTGGTGTCCAGCAATGTCGATCTGATGATCTGCTACCACCACGCCCAGCAGCCGATCCATCTGGATCCGGAGCGCTATGAACGTGTGATCCTCGGCACCGAATTGCTGCGGCCCTATGCCAGCCAGGCGCTGGTTGCGAAGGGGGCTGCGTCGCTGCCCGGGCGGACGTCGCATCCGGTGCCGCTCCTGATGTACTCGCCGGGCGTCTATTTTGCGCGCCTGGTCGATCTGATCCTGGAGAGCACGCCGGTTTCCGGCCTGCGCATGATCGAAAGCGATATGGCCGACGTGCTGTGCCAGATGGCGTTCGCCGGCCGCGGCATCGCCTGGCTACCTGAGAGCACCGTGGCTGCGACCGGCCGCAAGGGCCTCGTCGCCGTTGGTGGCGACAAATGGGCGCTCCCCCTGTCAATGGTCGCGTTTAGAGATAGGGCTAATAGCCAGCGGTCGCTAAATCTGTTTTGGTCCGAATTGTGCAGGTATAGTGCCGAGCATGCCGGGAGCGGTCATGAAAGGCCGGTCCCGCGATCATCGGCCAAATTACCCGCCAAGTTGCTTTCCAGGCCGTCGAAATCGGCTGGATAAGGAATCTCAAACCCACGAGAGGGAGAAGTTACGTGAAACATAGTCATATTGCCGCCTGTCTGCTTGCCAGCGCGCTGTGCGCGGGGCCTGCGATGGCGCAGGAACTCAATGGAACATTGAAGAACATCAAGGAAACCGGCGCTATCACGCTGGGCTTCCGGGATTCGTCGATCCCGTTCTCCTATCTCGACGACAGCCAGAAGCCGATCGGCTACGCCATGGACATCTGCCTCAAGATCGTCGATGCCGTGAAGAAAGAGCTCAAGCTCGACAAGCTCGAGGTCAAGCTCAATCCGGTGACGTCGGCGACGCGCATTCCATTGCTCGCCAACGGCACGGTCGACCTCGAATGCGGCTCGACCACCAACAACGCCGATCGCCAGAAGCAGGTCTCCTTTACCAACACCCACTTCCTGACCGCGAGCCGCTACGTCTCGAAGAAAGGCAGCAAGATCAACTCGATTGACGACCTCAAGGGCAAGTCGGTGGTCTCGACCTCGGGCACGACCAACATCAAGCAGCTGACCGAAGCCAATGCTGCGAAAAAGCTCGGCGTCAACATCATCCCGGCCAAGGATCACGCCGAAGCCTTCCTGATGGTGGAGACCGACCGCGCCGTGGCGTTCGTGATGGACGATATCCTGCTCGCCAGCCTCGTCGCCGGATCGAAAGCCCCCGACGATTACGTGATCTCCAAGGATGCTTTCTCCAAGCCCGAGCCTTACGGCATCATGCTGCGCAAGGACGATCCGGCCTTCAAGAAGGTGGTCGATGGTGCGACCGCAGCACTCTACACGGGCGGCGAGGGTCAGAAAATCTACGACAAATGGTTCACCCAGAAGGTCCCGCCCAAGGGGCTGAACCTCAACGCGCCGATCTCGGCGGAATTGAAGAACGAGTTCGCCAAGCCGACGGACTCGCCGGATCCTGACGCCTACAAGTAAGGATTTACAAACAAGGGTTGCCCAACCCATGCAATGGCCCGGCCATTGCATGGGTTGAGGGCCGTAAGGTTCGCCGAAAGCGGCGTTCCGTTCCGGCCCGATTTATGCATTGCTGCTGTGTTCAAGCGATTGGGTTCAAGCGAGGAGAGACGAATGAGGCGCCTGCGTATCATGGGCTTTGCAATGGCCGCGGCCCTCTGTACCGCGCAGGCCAACGCGCAGGAGCTCACCGGCACGCTCAGGAAGGTCAAGGAAACCGGAATCATCACGATCGGTTACCGCGACTCGTCAATTCCGTTCTCCTATCTCGACGACAACCAGAAGCCGATCGGCTTTGCGATCGACATCTGCCGTCACATCGTCGACGCGGTGAAGGCTGAGCTGAAACTGGACAAGCTTACCGCCGAATTCAATCCGGTGACGTCGTCGACCCGGATTCCATTGCTGGCCAACGGCACCATCGATCTCGAATGCGGCTCCACCACCAACAATGCCGATCGCCTGAAGCAGGTTTCCTTTACCAACACCCACTTCCTGACCGCGACCCGGTTCGTGTCCAAGAAATCGAGCAAGCTCGGTTCGATCGAGGATCTCAAGGGCAAGACGGTGGCCTCGACGTCGGGCACCACCAATATCAAGCAACTCACCGAAACCAATGTCGCGCGCAACCTCGGCATCAACATCACCCCGGCCAAGGAACATGCCAAATCCTTCCTGATGGTCGAGACCGATCGGGCGGTTGCGGCGGTGCTGGACGATATTCTGCTGGCGAGCTTCGTCGCCGGCTCAAAGGATCCGGACACCTACGTCATCTCCGGCGACGCATTCTCCAAGCCGGAGCCTTACGGAATCATGCTGCGCAAGGACGATCCGGCCTTCAAGAAGGTGGTCGATGCGGCGACCGCTGCACTCTACACCAGCCCCGACGGCCTCAAGCTGTACGACAAATGGTTCATGCAGAAGATCCCGCCCAAGGGCCTGAACCTCAACACGCCTGTCGGCGCCGAGCTGAAGCACGTATTTTCCAAACCGTCCAATTCCCCGGATCCCGAATTCCTACAAGGCGATGTGATACCCTTCATTTCTTTTGACGGCGCAAGCCCTGCCATACGGAAATCTCTGTGAACTATAACTGGAACTGGCACATCTTCCTCGAGCCGGCCCCGAACGGGACCGGCACCTATCTCGATATGTTGCTGTCGGGGCTGCTGCTGACCATCGAGACCGCGCTCTGCGCCTGGATCATCGCGCTGGTCACCGGCTCGATCGTCGGCGTGCTGCGCACGCTGCCGTCGAAGACCGCGAACTGGTTCGGCTTTTGCTACGTCGAATTCTTCCGCAACATGCCGCTTTTGGTGCAGCTGTTCCTGTGGTTCTTCGTGCTGCCGGAACTGTTGCCGCGCTCCGCGGGCCTGTGGATGAAGCAGATGGCCAACGCGCCGTTCTATACGGCCGCGATCGGCATCGGGCTGTTCATGTCGGCGCGCGTCGCCGTGCAGCTGGAGGCGGGTATCGGTTCGATGCCGCGCGGGCAGAAGCAGGCCGCCACCGCGCTTGGGCTGACGACGTCGCAGACCTATCGCTACGTGCTGCTGCCGATGGCGTTTCGCATCGTGCTGCCGCCGCTGACGTCCGAATTTCTCTCGACCATCAAGAACACCTCGGTTGCCATCACCATCGGCCTGATCGAATTGACCGGCCAGGCGCGGGCGATGCAGGAGTTTTCGTTTCAGGTGTTCGAGGCTTTCACCGGTGCGACCGTGTTGTACCTCCTGATCAATATCGTGGTCGTCATCGGCATGCGCTACCTTGAGCGCGCGGTGGCGGTCCCCGGTTACATCACGGGGAAGTAAGCGCCATGTTCTCCACATTCGATTTCGACGTCATCCGCCGCTCGTTTGGATATTTGTTCCTCGACGGCATGACGTTCACGCTGACGCTGACCGCGCTCGGCGCGCTCGGCGGCCTCGTGTTCGGCACCATGATCGCATTGATGCGATTGTCCGGTTACAGGACGCTGGGCTGGATCGCGGGCCTTTACGTCGATCTGATGCGCTCGCTGCCGCTGGTGCTCGTCATCTTCTGGTTCTACTTCCTGGTGCCCTATATCGGGCAATGGCTGACCGGGGCGTCGCGGCCGATCCGCGTCGGTGCGTTCACCTCCTTCGCTCGTCACCTTCATCCTGTTCGAGGCGGCGTATTTCTCCGAGATCATGCGCGCCGGCATCCAGTCGATCTCGAAAGGCCAGCCGGCGGCGGCCAGCGCGCTCGGCCTGACCTACGCCCAGAGCATGCGCTACATCGTGCTGCCGCAGGCGTTCCGCAACATGCTGCCGGTGCTGCTGACGCAGACCATCGTGCTGTTCCAGGACACTTCGCTGGTCTATGTGCTCTCGATCCCGGACTTCCTCGGCGCCGCCAGCAAGGTGGCGCAGCGCGACGGCCGGCTGGTCGAGATGTATCTGTTCGCGGCCATCGTCTACTTCACCATTTCCTGTTTCGCGTCCTATGGCGTCCGCCGCCTGCAGCGACGCATTGCCATTGTCCGTTAGGGAAGAGCCCCATGATCGAGATGAACCACGTCAACAAATGGTACGGGCCGAGCTTCCAGGCGCTGAAGGACTGCACCACCAAGGTCGCCAAGGGCGAGGTGGTGGTGGTTTGCGGCCCGTCGGGCTCGGGCAAATCGACGCTGATCAAATGCGTCAATGCGCTGGAGCCGATCCAGGGCGGTGACATCATCCTCGACGGCATCAAGGTCAACGATCCCAAGACAAACTTGCCGAAACTGCGCGCCCGCGTCGGCATGGTGTTCCAGCATTTTGAACTGTTCCCGCATCTGAAGATCATCGAGAATCTGTGCCTGGCGCAGGAAAAGGTGCTGGGCCGCTCCCACGAGGAAGCCATGGCCAAGAGCCGCCAAACTGCTCGACCGTGTCGGGCTGAAGGTCCATGCCGACAAGCATCCGGCGCAATTGTCCGGCGGACAGCAGCAGCGCGTGGCGATCGCGCGGGCCCTCGCAATGGACCCGATCGCGATGCTGTTCGACGAGCCGACCTCGGCGCTCGATCCCGAAATGATCAGCGAAGTGCTTGACGTGATGGTCGATCTCGCCCGCGAGGGCATGACCATGATGGTGGTGACCCATGAGATGGGGTTTGCCAGCAAGGTCGCGCACCGCGTCATCTTCATGGACCAGGGCGAGATCGTCGAGGACGCCGCCAAGGACGATTTCTTCGGCAGCCCCCGCAGCGACCGCGCGCAGAAGTTCCTGTCGAAGATTTTGTCGCATTAGGCGCGGCCGCCCACCCCGTCATTGCGAGGAGCGAAGCGACGAAGCAATCCGACACTTTCTTTGCCGCACGATGGATTGCTTCGCTTCGCTCGCAATGACGAAACCATGAAATTTCGCGCGCGGTAGCTGCAAATTCAGCGATCAAGCGCTAACAATTTCGCTCTATACAGTCCGCCGCAATAACGTCACTGCACTCAGGAGACTACCTTGGAACAGATCGCCTATGTCAACGGTTCGTACGTGCCCCTGGCTGACGCCAAGGTCTCGGTCCTCGACCGCGGGTTCCTGTTTGCCGATGGCATCTACGAGGTCGCGGCCGTGCTCGACGGCAAGCTGGTCGACAACGCCTCGCATCTGGCGCGGCTGGAGCGATCGGTCGGCGAGATCCAGCTGGCGTTGCCGGAGAGCGTGGCGCGGATCGAGGAAATCCAGAAGGAGCTGGTGACGCGCAACAACCTCGTCAGTGGCATGGTCTATCTGCAGGTGACGCGCGGCGCCGACAAGGGTCGCGACTTTGCCTTCCCGAAGGGCGTCACGTCCACGCTGGTCATGTTCACCTCGTCAAAGGACATCATCAACGCGCCGTCGGCCAAAACCGGAATCGCCGTGATCACCGTGCCCGATCTGCGCTGGACCCGCCGCGACATCAAGAGCGTGGCGCTGCTGGCGCAGGTGCTGGCCAAGCAGGCGGCAGCCGCGGCCGGCGCCGGCGAAGCCTGGATGATCGAGGACGGAAAGGTCACCGAAGGCGGCTCGTCCTCGGCCTTCATCCTGACCCAGGACGATGTCATCGTCACGCGGCAGAACGGCAGCGAGATTTTGCCCGGCTGCACCCGCAAGGCGGTGGTGGCGCTCGCCGCGGAACGCCAGCTCCGGGTCGAGGAGCGCGCGTTCACGATCGACGAAGCATTGGCCGCCAAGGAAGCCTTCACCACCAGCGCCAGCGTGTTCGTCCAGCCGGTGGTGTCGATCGACGGCAAGCCCGTCGGTAACGGCAAGCCCGGCCCGATGGCCCAGCGCCTGCGCGAGATCTATGTCGACTTCGCGAGGAAGACGGCGGTTTAACGCTCAGGCTCTGGTGCCAAATCCGTCACCCTGAGGTGCGAGCGAAGCGAGCCTCGAAGGGTGAACGGCCAAAGATCGGGCCGTCGTCCTTCGAGGCGCGCAAGAGCGCGCACCTCAGGATGACGGGGATAGGGTTGGACTTACGCCACCGCAGCCTGCGCCTTCACCGGATGGATCGCCCTGAACGCAATCGCGATCCGGTTCCACGCGTTGATGGCGCCGATCAGCATGGTCAGGTTTACCGTCTCCGATTCCGAGAACTGGGCGCGAACGTCTTCATAGAGATCGTCGGGCGCGTGGGTTTCGGCGATCAGCGTCACCGCTTCCGTCCACGCCAGTGCTGCACGTTCGCGGTCGGTGTAAAGCGGCGACTCGCGCCAGGCGTTCAGGAGATACAGCCGCTGCTCGGTCTCACCCTGCTTGCGGGCGTCCGCGGTGTGCATGTGGATGCAATAGGCGCAGCCATTGATCTGCGAGGCGCGGGTCTTGACCAGTTCGATCAGCGATTTTTCGAGACCCGAAGCCTGGATCTGGGCTTCGAGCGCGACCAGCGCTTTGATGGTCTCGGGGGCCGCCTGGTAGAAGTTCATCCGGGGTTTCATGGTCGTTCTCCTCTTTTCGAATGTTAGTCTTTGTTTTCGACTGTCTGCATTTTTCGTTGCCGCGGATGCTAATAGATGGCCGCTTTGTCCGCACGTGCCGGCCGCGTCATGACGGATGCTCCTCCCGTGCATGGCATCGCGTGTGTATAAGAAGGCTCCTCTTGCGATCGGCCGTTAGATGTCATCACGATCTTTGCAATCAATTCTGTTCGCGCTTGCAGCATATGCGTTGCTGAACGGTCCGGCTTCCGCCACCTATCCCGACCGGATCATCAAGATCGTGGTGCCGTTCGCGCCGGGCGGCGGCACCGACGTGGTGGCGCGGACGCTGGCGCAGGAAATGGCTAGGGATCTCGGCGCGTCCATCATCATCGAGAACAAGCCGGGCGCCGGCACCATCATCGGAACGCAGGCGGTCGCGACCAGCACGCCTGACGGTTACACGCTGCTGATGGGAACGTTCGCCAATGCGGTCAATCCCAGCCTGAATGCAAAATTGCCTTACGATGCGCACAAGGATTTTGCCGCGGTGGCGCTGGTCGCGCGGTCCTTCAACATCGTGGTGGTCAACCCGGCGTCGCCGATCAAATCGATTGCGGATCTGATCGCGGCGGCGAAGGCCGAACCCGACAAGCTTTCTTACGGCACCTATGGCACCGGCACCTCGGCGCATCTGGCCGGCGAATTGTTCAAGCACATGGCAGGCGTCAACCTGACCACGGTGCCTTACAAGGGCGCGGCACCCGCGATCACCGATCTGCTCGGCGGGCAGATCCAGGTGATCTTTACGACGGTGGCAAGTTGCGCGTCCCTGGTCGCCGGCGGCCAGTTGCGCGCGATCGCGGTAACGTCGGCCGAGCGCTCGCCGGCGTTCCCGCAATTGCCGACGGTGTCGGAAGCCGGCGTTCCCGGCTACGCCGCCGAGGCATGGTATGGCCTCTATGCGCCGGCCAAAACGCCGCCCGACATCATCGACCGCCTCAACAAATCGGCGGCGAAAGCCGTGCAGTCCGAGGCGTTCAAGAAGCTCGGCGTCAATGAAGGCCTCGTCATGGTGGCAGAGCCGCCGCAAGCACTCGACCGCTACTTCAGCAGCGAGGAAGAACGCTGGCGCAAGGTGATCCAGGAGTCCGGGATCAAGATCGAGTAGGGCGCGCGACCGGCCCTTGGCCTGCCGACGCTTTCAAGCCCGTTCCCAGGCAGGCGGTTGTTGGCTAGACTGCCCGATCATGTATGTCACCGCCGCAGAGAGCCGGGTGCTGGCGCGGGTGTTCGGGCTGTTGTCCGAAGACCTCGCCGAGCACGACGTTCGCCTCGCCGTCGGCGAGCATCTGCTCGAATTGCTGGGCGCGGATTATTACGCGTCCTTTGTCTGGCAGGACGCGACGCAGCGGTTCGAGAAGGCCGTTTTCCTGAACATGGATCCGGCGAATCTCGCGACCTACGACGCCTACTACCAGTACCACGATCCCATCACCTTCAAGCTCCAGGCGCGCCGCGAGGCGACGCTGGTGACGCAGGTGATGCCGCAGCGCGACCTGATGCGGACCGAGTTCTTCAATGATTTCCTGGCGCGCGACGGGCTCCATTGGGGCGTCAACGCCTATAGCTACGTCGGCGGCCAGAACATCGGCGATGTCAGGATCTGGCGCGGCCGCCAGCGCGGCAATTTCGACGCCCATACGCTCGAATTGCTGCGGCTGATCGAGCCGGCCTTCACCGGCGCGCTGGTCCGCGCCTCCGGCGCTCCGGTCGTCGCGCAGTTAAGCGACGGCTCGCCGATCCTGAAACTCTCGGTGCGCGAATTCGAGATCGCCCGGATGATCTCCGACGATCTCAGCGACAAGGAGATCGCGCACCGGCTTGCACGTCGAAATCTCGACCGTGCGCACGCACATCGACCGCATCTTCGCCAAGCTCGGCGTCCGCCGCCGCAGCGGCGTCGCCAGCCTGTTTGCCCGGCATTAGAGTACGCAGCCGTCATCCTGAGGTGCAAGCGCAGCGAACCTCGAAGGATGGGCCACGGGCGCTACTCATCCTTCGAGGCGCGCAAGTGCGCGCACCTCAGGATGACGGGGAATCATCGTGCCTCACTTAATCCCCGTCGGCGCCGGCAACCGCCCGAACAGTTTCTCGAACGCCATGCCGATCGAAAGCAGCCGGCGATCGCTACCGGCCGGGCCGTCGAGCTCCAGCCCAACCGGCAATTTCGTCGAGGCGCCCAGCGCTATCGGAATCTGGATGCCGGGGACGCCGGCATTGCTGCCGGGGTCGGTGTTCTGGATGAACAGCATGAAATTGGCGAGGCTCGAGGAATCCGGGTTCGCTGCGATCGCGACCTTCGGCGTGGTCGGGAAAACGATGGCGTCGAGCTTGTTTTTCGCAAAGGTGTCGCGATAGAGCGCCTGTAGCGCCGGACGGGCGGTCTTCATCGCCGCTTCATAGGCCGGCTTGGCATCGACCAGCGTGTTGTTGGGTCCGGGCAGTTTTCGCGGAATCACCAGCCCGTCATAGGTGCCCTTGACGTCGGGGCTGGCGATCCCTTTCGCCAGTTCCTCGATGGTGATTCCGGTGCCGCTGCGCTTGAGGTAGGCGACCATGTCGTCATAGGCCTCGTAGAGCGCGACCGGGAATCCGACCTGGCCGTTGAGTTCATCGAGTTTTGTCATTTCGACATCGACGATCGTCACGCCCTGCGATTTGAGCTTGTCGATGGCGGCGCGGAACGCGGTCTCGGTATCGCCGTCCAGATTGGCCAGCATCGATTTCACGACGCCCAATCGGACCTGCTTCAGTTCTGCCGGCGAAACCGCCACGCCACCGGCGACGATGCGGTCGAGCAGCGCGACGTCCGCCATGGTGGATGCCATCGGCCCCGGCGTATCGCGGGTATGCGAGATCGGCGCGATGCCGCCCTCGGGATAGCGGCCGACGGTCGGACGCAGCGAGGCGCAACCGTTGAACGCGCAGGGCAGCCTCACCGATGCGCCGGTGTCGGTGCCGAGGCCCGCGGTGACGATCCGCGCCCCGATCGCCGCCGCCGTGCCCGACGACGAGCCGCCGGCGACTTTCGTCGAATCATAGGCGTTGCGCACGCCGGGCTCAGTGCCGGTCTTGAACGCGGAATTGTAGCCGGAGATACCGAAGGCGAGCTCGTGCATGTTGGTCTTGCCGATGATGATGGCGCCCGCCGCGCGCAGTTTGGCGGCGACCGGCGCGTCCCTTTTCGGCATGTAGCCCTTCAAGGCTTGCGTGCCCGCGCTTGCGGGCAGGCCTGCGACTTCGATGTTGTCCTTGATGACGATGGGCAGGCCGCCGAGCGGCCGGCAGGAGGCTTTCTTGCGGCCGGCGTCAAAAGCTTCGGCCGCCTTGAGCGCGCCGGCTTCATCCAGCGTGATGAAGGCGTTGAGGTTTTGATTGGCCTTGGCGCGCGCCAGCGCCGCTGTGGTCAGCGCCTTGCTGGTGATTTTTCCCGCGCACAAATCGGCCGCGGCCTGCACGGCGGTCAGCCGATCGAGGTCGATAGCTCCCTGGGCTATGGCCGGCGACAAAAATGCTCCGGCGGAGCCGCCGAAGATCACAATGGCTGCAGCGATCCGGAATATGCGACGCCGACCCATGGGCTTCTCCTCTTGATGGGCAGGGTGGATTTGCAGCCGACCTTACCTGCCGGACGATCCCGCGCCCTGTCCCCATTTGTGGGGACGGGCGTCCGGCGCGGGCATATGGCAGCCTTACTGCTCGATCCTGATATTGCCGGCCTTGGCGACCGCGCCCCAGCGTGCGATATCCGCCGCGAGGATTTTTGCAAACTCTTCCGAGGAATTTCCGACGGTGTCGATACCGAGCGGCTTGAGCCGTGCAATCACGTCCGGTTGTTTTGCAATCCGCATCAATTCGCCTTCGAGCTTCTTCACAATGGCCGGCGGCGTGTCCTTTGGCGCAAAGATGCCGCTCCAAAGGACAGCGTCGACATCGACGCCGGCCTCTTTCAAGGTCGGCACATCCGGCAGGTCTTCCATCCGCTTCGGCGCGGCGATTGCCAGCGCGCGCGCCGTCCCGCTCTTGACCTGGCTCACCACCGGGCCGGCGTCGGCAATCGTCGTCGTCACCTGGCCCGAGATGACAGCCAGCACCGATTCATTGGCGCTCTTGTAGGGAATGACCTGCATCGGCGCGCCGGTCTTCTGCTTGAACAATTCGGTCACGAGCTGGAACGAGGCGGATGAGCTCGCGTAATTCATCTTGTCCGGATTGGCCTTGGCGTAGGTCACGAGTTCCGCGACCGATTTGATCGGCGAAGAGGCACTGACGATCATGATCAGCGGAAACGAGGCGAGTTCGGATACCGCGACGAAATCCTTTATCGCGTCGTAGGGCAGTTTGGCGTAGACGGCCGGATTGATCGATATGCCGCTGGCGCTCATCAGCAGCGTGTAGCCATCGGCCGCGGATTTCGCGACATATTCGGTCGCAACGATCGCGCCGCCGCCGGGCTTGTTCTCGACGATGACGGGCTGCCCCAGGCTTTCGGCCAGTTTCTGTCCGAACACCCGCGCGATGATGTCATTGCCGCCGCCCGCCGCAAAGCCGACGATGAGGTGGATCGGCCGCGAGGGATATTTTGACGGGTCTTCCTGGGCGAGGGCGGGTGCCACAAGCGCTGAAATTCCAAGAAAAATCCAAGGCATATGGCCATGAGAGAATATCGGTTCGGTATTCCCATCGAACTGGCCCCCTTGTCAGGATTTAAAGCCGCGTAACCTGCACATGCAACACGGCTGCCTTGCCGTCATCCAATGCCGCAAACGCGCGATCGATCGCGGCAGCAAGTTGATCCGGCTCGCTGACGTGTTCGCCATGCGCGCCGAACGCTTTTGCCACGTCGGAAAAATCCCGCCGCTCGCCCTGACGGCCCGACGTCAGCCGCGACTGGAATTGATCGGTCTCGGCGGCGACGCCCTTCGGATAAACCCGCTGCACCGCGGATTTCACCGCCTGCCAGCCGCCATTGTCCAATACGATGGTCAAAATCGGAATCTGGTATTGCTGCGCCACCGCATAGACGCTGTCGGGCGAGGAGAAATGAAATCCGCCGTCGCCGATCACCTGCACGATGCGGCGCCCGGGTTGTGCCAATTTAAGCCCCAGCGCCATACCGCCGGAAAAGCCAAGTCCGCCGCCGGCAAGGCCGACATAGCTTTTGGGTCTGGTACGCTCGAGGTGGTCCTGAAGGATCGGACCGTTGCGGATCGCCTCATTAAGCACGACGTCATCAGGCGATAATTTTGCACTCAGCGTGGCGAACACAAAGGCGGGGTTGAGCGCGCCCGAAACGCCATTGTTGGCGCTCGCCGTGGCGCGCTTCCTTGCCAAAACCTCGCGTGCGCCGCTCCAGCTCGCAATGCGTTCGGCGACGCGCGCGCGATACGCATCGTCGGCGCGCGCTTCGACCGCGTCGAGCACCTGTTGCAGCACGATGGCGCAATCGCCCTGGATCCGCATGTCGGTCGCAAAGCCCCACATCGGGAAATCCGCCTTCAGCGGATCGACGTCGATCTGAATCCATTTCATCGCGCTCGCCCGTTTCGCGGCCTGCGGCACGAACGGCACATCTGAATCGAGCAGCAGGCCGAGATCGGCTCCTTCGAGCAACGGCAGCGGATCGGAACCGGCAAAACACGGCGAGTCCTGCGGGATATTGAGGTCGATGGCGTTGAACTCGGCGACGCGAATCCCGGTGGTGCGCGCCAGCTGGTCGAGCACCGCAACTGCTTCCGGCTTGCGGCCGAGATAGGCCGCAAACGCCACCGGATTTTCTGCCGCCATCAGCGCTTGCGCGATCGCGTCTGCCCGCGCCGGCTCGACGCCGCCGGCATGCACGCTGCCGTAACGCGCCGGGGGGTAGGACGGCATGACAGCCTCGTCCCATTCCTCCGCCAGCGTCTCGCGCGGCAGCAGCATGTAGATCGGGCCGGGTGG
Source organism: uncultured Alphaproteobacteria bacterium (assembly GCA_963802535.1). GTDB lineage: Bacteria > Pseudomonadota > Alphaproteobacteria > Rhizobiales > Xanthobacteraceae > Bradyrhizobium. The sequence continues at coordinate 26,068 of CAWDJI010000019.1, forward strand.
ATCGCTGTGCGCAAAGGCCGACGCGCGTGCCAAAGCTTCCTTCACCACGACGCCCGAGGGCAATGAATATTCCCATTTGACATAGGGCCGCACGATGCTCGCGATATCGAAGGGGTCTTGCACGAAATGCACATAGGTGTCGCGCGAGCCGACAAGCTCGCCATGCAGCGTATGCGGCGCGCGGCCGGCGAACAGCAGCACCGGCAGCCGGTAGCGAAACAGGTTCTGGATCGCCATGCAGGCATTCGCCGTGCCGGCATCGACATGCACCAGCACCGCCTGGGCGCGTCCGGTCGCCAGCGCATAGCCGCCGGCCATATGCACCGCGACCACTTCATGCGGGCACAGGATCATGTCGGGATGCTTGCGGCCTTCTCTGTCCCAGCGCGCCATCTCCTCGATCAGCGACACATGGTCGGTGCCGAGATTGGCGAAGATATATTCGACGCCGAGATCGACCAGGCCTTCGAGGAAATAATGCGCGGTGGAATAGCGGCTCATGCGCTAGTGCTTCTCGGCCACGAACTTGTTGCGCAGGGTGCCGATGCCGGTGATGTCGATCTCGACCAAATCGCCGGCCTTGATGTCGGGCGAGGCGCCGTCGGTGCCCATCCAGATCACGTCGCCCGGCCACAGCGTGAAATATTTTGTCAGCTCGACGATGAACGGCACGACGCCGAAGATCATGTCGTTGGTGCGAAAGCGGCCGGTCTCCTTGCCGTTGACCCGGATCGCGGTTTCCATCTGGCCGAGGTCGACATCGGTTTCGATCCACGGGCCCATTGGCTTGAAGGTGTCGGCGTTCTTCGATCGCCACAAGCTGCGATCGGCCTTTTGCCAGCTACGTTCCGAGACATCGTTGCCGATGGTGTAGCCGAACACGCAGGACATCGCATCGGCTTCGGTCAGATGTTTTGCCTTCTTGCCGATGACGACGACCAGTTCGCCTTCGTAATGAATCTTCTCGGTCGCGGTCGCGGGAATGACGACTTCCTCATCATGCGCGATCAGCGCGTTCTGGGCGCGATAACCGATCTCGGGACGGTCCGGTATGTTCGGCACCGTACCGGCCTTGTCAGCGGCTTCCTTCAGATGTTTCAAATAGTTCAATCCGACGCAATAGAACGTGCGCGGGATCAGCGGCAGTTCGATCTTCACGTCCTTCAGCGCATGGGTTTGCGCGGTGCGCTGCCATTCGCCAAAGGGATCGCCGTTGACGGCGACGACTTTATCGGTCTCGACGATGCCCCAGGACGTGTTGCCGGCGGCGGTGAATTTGAGCCAACGCATGGTTGCTTCCTCTTGTACTTATTCGGCGGCTGCCTGCGGTTGCGATTTCCATGCGCCGGCGGCCGGGCGCCGCAAACCCAGATTTTCCCGCAGCGTCTTGCCGGCATATTCCTTGTGGAACAGCCCGCGGCGCTGCAATTCCGGCACCACGTGCTTGACGAAATCGGCATAGGAGCCGGGCACATAGGTCGCCGCGATGACAAAACCGTCGCAGCCGCGGCCGGCGAACATTTCTTCCAGCCTGTCGGCCAGTTCCTTCGGCCCGCCCACCATCGCATCCTGGGTCTGGCCGCGGCCTGAAAACGTGATGAAGTCGCGCGTGCTCGGATTGGTCTTGCCCGATGTCTTCAGCACGCCGTCGCGAATGCCGAGCATGCCTTGCATGCCCTGCAACTCCTCAGTTGTCAGCGGCTCGTCGATGCCCTTGGCAGGCGAAGTCGAAGTTCAGCCCTTCGGCCAGCAGTGATAGCGCGTCGATCTCCAGCGGCAATTTCCCGATCAGCGCCATCTTGTCCTCGGCCTCGGCCTTGGTGGCGCCGGCGACCGGCGTAATCAGATTGCAGAGGAACATCTGCTCCGGATCGCGGCCGGCCTTCGCGGCCTCGTTGCGTATCGCGTCGTAACCCTGCTTGGCACTGGCCAGATTACGCGCCGCGGTAAAAATCACTTCGCCCCATCGGCCGGCAAAGCGCTGGCCGCGGCCGCTGGCGCCGGCCTGGATGATGACGGGATGGCCCTGTTGCGAACGCGGCACCGTGAACGGCCCGCGCGACTTGAAGAACGCGCCGTTGTGGTCGAGCCGCTTCACCTTGGTCGGATCGGCGAAACGTCCGCTCTTCTTGTCGATGATCAGCGCGCCGTCTTCCCAGGAATCCCAGTGGCCGAGCACCACTTCCATGAATTCGTCGGCGCGGTCGTAGCGGTGGTCATGTTCGAGGTGGTGATCCTTGCCCATATTGTGGGCTTCGCCGTCATTGACCGAGGTGACCACGTTCCAGGCCGCACGGCCGCCCGTCATCAGATCGAGCGTGGCAAAGCGGCGCGCGACATCGAACGGCTCGTAATAGGTGGTCGAACAGGTCGAGGCCAGGCCGAGCTTTTCGGTCACCATGCCCATCGTGGTCAGCACCACGATCGGATCCATCTTCACGCAGCGGATGCCGTATTCGACGGTGTGGGCGTGATCGCTGCCGTAGCGGTCGGGCATGGCGAGCCGGTCGTCGAAGAACGCCATGTGGAATTTGCCGGCTTCCAGGATTCTTGCGATCTCCTGGTAATAGTCCGCCGACATCGAATCGTCGCGCGATTCCGGATGTCGCCATGAACTCGGCAGATTGGTGCAGTTCTGCGCCTGCAGGAAGCCGACCAACGCCATTTGCCGTGTCATGTCGTTCTCCCTGTCCCGGCCAGCTTCACGTCAGGTCGAGCTCGGCGGCGAGCTTGTATTCGCCGGCGAGCGCCCGCAACTTGTCCCAGGTGGCGTCCTCGATTTCGATGCCGGAAATTTTTCGCTGCTGTTCCCGGATGAATTCGACCTCGCCTGGATAGAACACGCCGGTCGAGCCTTCCGACAGCGGCGTCTCCTTCAGATAGCGCGCGAACTCGGCGACTTCCTTCTTGAATTGCTGCAGCGGCCGGAACGCCGCGACGTTGAACACAGCCATGAAGCATCCGTCATTGTGGCGCCCGGTCGGTTCGACGCCGAAGCCTAAGCCCGTGAGCAAACCGCACAGCACCTCGACCATCGCGGCAAGCCCGCTGCCCTTGTAGCCTTCGCTGCCGCCGAGCGGCAGCAGCGCGCCGCCCTTCTTGTATTCCTTCGGATCGGTGGTGTGGCGTCCCTCGCTGTCGACGATCCACCCCTGCGGGATTTCTTCGTTGCGCGACACCGCCAGCGCGATCTTGCCCGCGGCGACCGCCGAGGTCGCCATGTCCAGATAGAACGGCGCGTCGAGGTCGGACGGAACTGCAATCGAGATCGGGTTGGTGCCGAGCCGCGCCTCGCGGCCGCCATAGGGCGCCACGATTTTCGGCGAGCGGCCGGAATCGGCGGTGGCGATGCCGATCATGCCCTCTCTGATCGCCATCAGGGGATAGGCGGCAAGCCGCCCGACATGGCTTTGCCGGAACACCGTGCAGGCGGCGACATTGGCGGTCTTCGCCTTTTCGATCGTCAGCGCCATTGCCTTTGCGTTGACGTGAAATCCGAACCCCCAATGGCCGTCGATCACGGTCGTGGTCGGCGATTCCTGCTCGATGGTCCATTTGGCGCCGGGCACGATATGCCCGGCCTTGATGCGGTCGATATAGGTCGGCACCGCAATGATGCCGTGGGAATCATGCCCGGCGAGGTTGGCGTTGACGCAGCCCGTGGCAACCGCGTTGGCTTCCTCGTCCGATGCGCCGGCGGCCCGAAGCAGCGCCGTGCCGATGCGTGTGAGACGGTCGGCCTGGACGATCGGCATAGGGTTTCCTTGATGCATGCCCGCACGATATGCGGGTCTTGTTCGTTATCGCCGGCGGCATGGTCTCAAAGCGGTGGCCGGAGAGCAAGGGCGGAATGTCCGCCCCGGGCATGCCATTGGCGCGGTCTGCCGGTGGCGGATTTCATCCGGCGGAATGGAAATTGGTCCCAGTATGGGCCGAGGAGCCGCCGCGTTATGGCTGATAAATCGTCAACGGGTCCGTAGTTCTTCGGGGCGCTGGGTTCCCCTGTTGGCTCGGCATTTACTCTGAATCGCAACTTCCGGCTGCCAATAACGTCCGTTTAGGTTGGCACCACGCATAAATCTCGCGGGGGGCAGGCCGAATGCCTGCGCGGAGCTTGAGAACCGTGAAGACCAATACTGCGCGTACACTTGCGGCGTTGAATGCCACCAACGAAGCAATTCTGTACGCGAAATCACCCGAAGAACTGTACGAAAAGGTCTGCGAGGCCGCGTTTTCCAGCGGGGGCTTCCTGGCGACGGCGGTCTTTTTGCTGATACCCGGGACCAATCTGCTTCGGTTTGCCGCCGGTTTCGGCGAAGACACACTGCGGCTGCGCAGCATCGACATTTCGGTCGAGGCCGATACGCCCGAGGGCTCCGGGGTCTGCGGCCAGGCCTTTCGCGATCAGAAGCTGTGCATCAGCAATGATTACCTCAACGACGCGCGCTCGCTGGCCTGGCGCCAGGGAGCCGCCGCCGGCCAGGTCGGCGCGGCGGCCTGCCTGCCTTTGACCTGCAACGGCCACAGCGTCGGCGTATTCCTGGTCACGCGGCACGAACCGGGCTCGATCGATGGCCCGATCGTCGCGTTGCTGGAGCGGATGTCGGCGAACCTTTCCTTTGCGCTGGACAATTTCGATCACGAGGCCTCGCGCAAGGACGGCGAGCGGGCGATGCGGCGGCTGAACCGGATGTTCGGCGCCATCAGCGCGACCAATGAAGCCATTCTTCGCGCCAAGACCGAACAGGAGCTCTACCAGCGGGTCTGCGATGCCGCCGTCTACAGCGGAAAGTCCGTCGCCACCGTGGTGCTGCTGGCCGAGCCCGACTCGACCTGGCTGAAGCCCGCCGCCGGCAGCGGCGAAAGCCTCGACCTGATTACGCGGACGCGCTTTTCGATCGATGCGGACAATGAATACGGCAAGGGCATCGCCGGGGAAGCATTCCGCACCCGGCAGCCTTGCGTCAACCACGACATCGCCAAGGGTGGGCCGTGGCAGCAGGTGGGACTGGAGGCCGGCGTCGTGGCCGCGGTCGGCCTGCCGCTGATCAAGGCCGATCAAGTCGTCGGCGTCGTGATGTTCTTCGTCGGCAAGGCATGGGCGGCCGACGAGGAGATCATGGCGCTGCTGGTGCGGATCGCCGAGAACGTCTCCTTTGCGCTCGACAATTTCGGGCGTGCGGAGGCAAAGGAAAAAGCCGACGAGCAGAAGCAGCGGCTGACGCGGATGTTCGCAGCCCTCAGCGCCACCAACGAAGCGATCATGCGGGCGAAGTCGCGAACCGAAATGTTCGACCTGGTGTGTCGGGCGGCCGCGCAAGGCGGAAGGTTCAACTCGACCAGCATCCTTCTGGTCAGGCCCGACAGCGACTTTCTCGACATGGTCGGCGTCGCCGGACCGACGGCGGAGAACGCCCGCCGGGTGAAGGTTTCGATCGACGGGACGCGTCCGGAAGGGCGCGGTCTGTGCGGAACGGCGTTCCAGACGCGGCAGCGCTGCATCTCCAACGATTTTCCGGTTGATCCCCGCGGGACCGTATACCGCAGCATTATCCTCGCCGAACGAGCGAAGTCGGGCGCAGCGTTTCCGCTGTTGATCGACGGGCAGCCGGTCGGCGTGATGCTTTTCATCTCCGCCGAAACCGACACCTTCACGGCGGAATTCGCCGAATTGCTGCAACGGCTGGCCGATAATGTGTCGTTCGCGCTCGGAAGCTTCGATCGCGCCGACGAGAAGGCGAAGACCGAGGAGCAGAAGGAGCGGTTGACGCGCATGTTTGCCGCGCTCGGCGCCACCAATGAAGCCATCATGCGGGCCAAGTCCCGAACCGAAATGTTCGAACTGGTCTGCGAGGCCGCGACCGTTGGCGGCAATTTCACCTCGACGGCAATCGTTCTGGAGCGGTCGGGAGCTGACTTTTTCGAAAACGTCGCTGCGGCCGGACCCGATCGGGAACGGGCAATAAACGTGAAATTGTCGGCCGATGCCGCGCGGCCTGAAGGTCAGGGCATCACCGGCATCGCGTTTCGTACACGCCGGCCTTTCATCAGCAACGACTATCTGACCGATTTCGGCAGCTCCGGGCATTTCTTCAAGGTGGTTCGCGACAGCGGGACCCGATCGGGTGCGGCGTTGCCGCTGCTGAAGGACGACAGAGCCGTCGGCGTCATCGTGTTCCTCTCCAGCGAACTCGGCGCGTTCAGCCCCGAATTGATCGGGCTGCTGCAGCGCCTTGCGGAGAACATCTCGTTCGCCCTCGATAATTTCGACCGCGTCGACGAGAAGGCAAGGAGCGAGGGACAGAAGGAAAGCCTGACACGCATGCTCGCGGCGCTCAGCGCCACCAACGAGGCGATCGTGCGGGCGGGATCGCGCGACGAACTGTATCAGCTGGTTTGCGAGGCGGCGGCGACCGGCGGAAAATTCACCTCCACCACCATTGCATTGGCTGTCCCCGGCAGCAACTGCATGGAAATCGTGGCGGGTGCCGGACCGACCAGTGCGACGGCACGTCAGGTCACCCTGTCGATCCGCGAAGAAGATCCGGAAGGGCGTGGCGTCTGCGGGATCACGTTCCGCTCGGGCCAAGCCTGCATCTTCAACGACTACCTTGCCGATCCGCGGGCTGCGGCGTTCCATGAGAAGGCCCGCCGCGAGGGCTCCAGATCGGGCGCTGGTTTCCCGTTGTTCGTGCGGGGCCAGGTCGTGGGCGTCATGCTCTACGTTGCCCACGAAACCAACGCGTTCACACCCGAATTCACCGAATTGTTGCAGCGGCTCGCCGACAATGTGTCGTTCGCGCTGGAGAATTTCGAACGCGCCGACGAGAAGGCAAGGACCGAGGGGCAGAAGGAAGACCTGACGCGCATGCTGGCCGCGCTGAGTGCGACCAATGAGGCGATCGTGCGCGCATCCACCCGCAGCGAGCTGTTCGATCTGGTGTGCCAGGCCACCGCAAAGGGCGGCAAATTCACCGCCACATCGATCGCGCTGAAGCGATCCGGCAGCGATTATCTGGAGGTCGTGGCGGCGGCCGGACCCACCGCCGCCAGCTCGCTCGAGGTGCGGTTGTCGTCCAATGAGGCCCATCCGGAAGGACAGGGGTCCAGCGGCATGGCGATCCGTTCAGGCAAGCCCTGCATCATCAACGATTATCGCGCCGATACGCGCAGCCAGGCGTTTCATGCCCGCGCCGTCAGGGATGGCACACGTTCCGGCGGTGCGTTCCCGTTGTTCGTGCGGGGACAGGTTGTCGGCGTCCTGATTTGCGTGGCGATCGAGAAGGATACGTTCACACCGGAATTCTCCGAATTGCTGCAACGGCTCACCGACAACGTATCGTTCGCGCTGGAGAATTTCGAGCGCGCCGACGAGAAAGCGAAGACCGAGGAACAGAAGGAGCGCCTGACGCGGATGCTGGCGGCGCTCAGTGCGACCAATGAGGCGATCGTACGGGCGAATTCGCGCAGCGAACTGTTCGAACTGGTGTGCGAAGCCACGGCGAAGGGCGGCAAGTTCACGTCGACCAGCATCGGGCTGGTGCGACCCGACAGCGACTATCTGGATTTCGTGGCTGCCGCCGGGCCGACCGCGGATAGCGCACGCAAGGTGAAGGCGTCGGTCAACGAGGCGCATCCGGAAGGGCGAGGCCTCAGCGGGACGGCCATCCGTTCGCGGCAGCCCTGCATCATTAACGATTATCTCACCGACGCGCGCGGCGCCGCGTTCCACGCCATAGCTCGCAACGATAGCACACAATCCGGTGCGGGGTTCCCGTTGTTGGTACGCGGGCAGGTTGTCGGAATCATCATCTTTATCTCCCCCGAGAAGCACACGTTCACGCCCGAATTCGCCGATCTGCTGAAGCGGCTCACCGACAACGTGTCGTTTGCGCTGGAGAATTTCGATCGCGCCGACGAAAAGACCAAGGCCGACGAGCGGATCGAATATCTGGCGTCGCATGACAGCCTGACGAACCTGCCGAACCGGGAGATGTTCAACGGGCTGTTGCGCCGCACGATCGACGCATCGGAGCGCTATCAACGGCAATTCGCGGTGCTGTTCATCGATCTCGACCGCTTCAAGGTCATCAACGATTCGCTGGGACATGATGCCGGCGATATGTTGCTGGTGGAAATCGCTGGCAGGCTGCGCCGTGCGCTGCGCTCAAGCGATGTGGTGGCGCGGCTCGGCGGCGATGAATTCGTCGTGATCCTGGAGGAGGCCGCCGAACATCACGAGGTCGCGCGCATCGCCGGCGATCTGCTGTCGGTGCTCAGCCAGCCGCTGCAGTTGAGCGGGCATGAGTGCCACACCACGGCCTCGATCGGTATCGCGATGTATCCGTCCGACGGCTCGGACATGCAGACGCTGACCAAGAACGCCGACATGGCGATGTATCTCGCCAAGGAAGACGGCAAGAACGGCTTCCGCTTCTTCACCAAGGAAATCAAGACGCAGTCGATCGAACGCCTGACGCTGGAATCGGCGCTGCGCCGCGCGCTGGAGCGCGAGCAGTTTTCGCTGCACTATCAGCCGAAGGTCGACATGGTGACCGGCCAGATCACCGGCGTCGAGGCGCTGCTGCGCTGGAATCATCCCGAACTCGGCCTGGTGTCGCCGGGGCAATTCATTCCGCTGGCGGAAGAGACCGGGTTGATCGTGCCGATCGGCCGCTGGGTGCTGACGGAAGCCTGCGCCCAGAACATGGCCTGGCAACGCCGCGGTCTGCGGCCGGTGACGATGGCGGTCAACCTGTCGCCACGGCAATTCGCCGACCCGCATCTGTTGCAGGATGTCGACGAGGCGCTGCTGGCCAGCGGCATGTCGCCGGTGCTGCTGCAGCTCGAAGTCACCGAAAGCATGGTGATGCGCAACGTGACGCGGGCGATCAAGGTGCTCGACGCGGTCCAGAGCCGCGGCATCCGCCTTGCGATCGACGATTTCGGCACCGGCTATTCGTCGATGTCGCTGATGAAGCAGTTCCCGATCGACACCATCAAGATCGACCGTTCCTTCGTTCGCGACCTGCCCAACGATTCCGAGGACCAGGCCATCGCGCAGGCGATCATCAGCATGGGCAAGGCGCTGGGGATGACGGTCATCGCCGAAGGCGTCGAGACCGTCGAGCAGGAGACCTTCCTGCGCAATCACGCCTGCGACGAAATGCAGGGCTTCCTGTTCAGTAAACCGTTGCCGCCGCGGCAGATGGCCGATCTGCTGCGGAGCGCGCCGCTGCATGCCTCGCCGCCGCTGCAGCCCGAAGCCGGAGCAGCTGCCGCCAATGCTGTTGTTGCAGGGTCCGCTTCGCGATCAAGGCTGAAAGGCACTGTCGTCTGACGGCTGCACATGCAGGTCGCGGACGTCGGAATCGGTGGACTTCACCTTGCTCGAAAAATCATAGGGCCAGGGCTGGATGGTCTGGCCGGCCAGCGAGCCGAACAGCACGCGCGCGCCATCGGCGTAACTGGCCCCATCGGGCAGTCCGAGCCGGCCACTGCCATGGCCGGGTAATGGCAAATCGACGTCCCGCACCTCGACCGCCGGCCCCCACCACCACGCCGGCGCCGGCGGCCGCTCGTCCCTGGGGAGCGTTCGCCATCGGGCAAACTCGACGATGATGCGCTCGAATTGCAGTTTTGCGGCCGGATGCATCGGAATCCTCGCGTCGTTCCGATGATATCCGCAATCCCGGCCGGCGCAACGGAACCCGCCGGCCAGGCCGGCGCAATGGAACTCGCCGGCGCCCCATTTCTACGGTGCATGGGGTTGTTTTCGTAGTTTTGCGTTTAGGGCGTTTTCAAGCCCTGCGGTTGACCGCCGGCAATCCCAGGAGCCGCGCGGCATTGCCGCCGGCCACCAGCGCCATGTCCTGTTCGCTGACGCCCTCGACCCGGCCGAGGAAGCCGACAGGATCCGGCTCGGCCATGTCGAACGGATAGTCGGTGCCCAGCATGATGTGGTCGGCGCCCCAGACCTCGATCAGATTTTTGAGCTGGCGCTCGTCGAACACGACGGTGTCGAAATAGAGCTTCTTCAGGTATTCCGACGGCTTCTTCTTGATGGTGACGCGGCAATCCTCGCGATGGGCCCAGGCGTGGTCGAAGCGCCCCCAATAACCGGGGATGTAGCCGCCGCCATGGGCGATGCAGATCTTCAGTTTGGGAAACCGCTCGAGATAGCCGTCGAACACCAACTGCCCGACGCACAGCGCCGAATCCAGGGGATGTCCGACCAGGTTCGGGAAATAATGATCCTCCATGCGCCCGACCAGGCTGGTGCCGGACGGATGCAGGAAGATCATCACGTCGAGCTCCTCGACGCGGGCAAAGAATTTTTCCAGGCCAGCGCGGGTGAGGTCGACGCCTCTGACATTGGTGCAGAGTTCGACGCCGCGGAAGCCGAGCTTCTCGACGGTGCGGTCGAGTTCGGCGACGGCCATGCCGGGATCCTGCAGCGGCACCGTGCCCATGCCCATCAGCCGGTCGGGATGTTTGGCGACCATGTCAGCGATATGATCGTTGACCATGTGGCAGCTGTCGCGCGCGACTTCCGGCGGTGCGGCGTAGACGAAGTGGCCGGGGTAGGGCGAGATCACCTGGATGTCGATGCCGTCGCGGTCCATGTCGGCGAGGCGGGTGTCGAGATCGGTCAGTTTTGGAAAATCGATTTTGCCGCGCTGCGGCTGAATGCTCTTGGTCAGCGCGTTGACATGGGCGTTGGCGTTGGGCGTTTCACCGCCGCCGGCAATGCCGGTCGCCTTCAGCACCATGGCGTTGGCCTCGGGCACCATGCAGTGGCAATGGATGTCGATGGTGCGCCAGGGCTTTGCCTTGCCGGAACGCAACGGCGCACTGCCGTGATCGGTCGACGGCCCGCAAACTTTGCATTGGAACAGCATGGGTTGGTCCTGCAAAAGCTGAACGTGAGAACAGGTCGGCGCCGGGGCTACTTCTCTTCCGCCGCCGTCGAGGTCGCCGGGCCTTCGCCCATGATCAGCAGCACCGCGTCCTCGTCCTTGGCGCCGTCCCAGTGCACCTGTTTGCCGAAATGCGTGACGAAGCTGCCAGCCGGCATCGGCGTCGTATTGGCGGGATCGAATTTCGGGCCCGAGCCGACCCACCAGGTGCCTTGCAGCACGACGATGTAACGGTCGTTGGGATGGAAGTGCGGCCGGCTGAAATGATTGCCCTTGGTCCATTTGTTGTAGACCGCGTAGAAGCCGGGCTTGGTCGGATCGCCCACCACGACGGCACTTTGTGCCCCGGCCGCGTTGACCGGGCCCCACGGGATCTGGTCCGGCAATTTGTAGATGACCGCGGCCGGATTGAGTTCGGCGGCGGAAGCTGATGCTCAGCATCCCGGCGAAAACCAGCGGCGTCACGAGGTATCGCCAGGAAAACAGTCGGCGTCGATTGATCGCCTTCATGGTCTTGCTCCCTTTGCCGGTGCCGTGAGCTGTGATGCGCTCATCTCTGTTGTGGCCATGCTAGCCGGTCTGCTTCCCGCGGGGCAAGCCGCGCAAACCATCCAGAACGCAACTGCAGCATGAAAAACGGGATTTACGCCGCGCCTCGCAGTGAATAGGTTGCGGCCAACCAAAAAAGGGAGGGCTATCTTGATGAAGCGTTGGTCGACACTTGCCGCGGGTCTTTTGATCGGCGCCGCGGCCTTTCAATTTTCGAGCGTGGCTTCCGGCCAGAGCGACGGCTGGATCACGCTGCTCGACAGCACCAAGATGGGCGACTGGACCGAGGTCGGCAAAGCCAATTGGGCGATGAAGGACGGCGCACTCGCCGCCGACAAGCTCGACGCGCAAGGATCTCGTCCTATCTCGTCAGCAAGGACTCCTACAAGGATTTCCAGATCAAGGCGGAGTTCTGGACCGACGAGGAAGCCAATAGCGGCATCTTCATCCGCTGCGACGCACGGGACAAGATCGACTCCAAGATCTGCTACGAGGTCAACATCTTCGACAAGCGGCCGGACCCGAGCTACGGCACCGGTGCGATCGTCGATGTCGCCAAGGTCGATCCGATGCCGAAGGCGGCCGGCAAATGGAACACCTACGAGATCACCGCACAGGGCTCGCATCTCGTCGTCGTGCTGAACGGCCAGAAGACCGTCGACGTTCAGGACAGCAAGCATAATGCGGGCGGGCCATTCGCGCTTCAATACGGTTCGGGCGTGGTCAAGTTCCGCAAGGTGCAGATCAAGCCGCTGTAAGGATAGCGTTTCAACCTGAACAGGCTCACCCGTTCTTCAGCGGGTGAGCCTTCTTGTGCCAGGCCCAGGCGGTGCGGATGATGGTCGCAAGGTCCGAATGCGCGGGGCGGAAATTCAACGTCTCGCGCGCGGCGGAGGCGTCCGCGACCAGATAGGTCGGGTCGCCGGCGCGCCGCGGCTTGACGACATGCGGCACTTCGCGCCCGGTCTCGGCCGCGATCGCCGCGAGGATCTCGCGCACCGAAAAGCCGTTGCCGGTGCCGAGATTGAAGACGCCGCCGGAATGTCCCTGCAGCAGCAGTTTCAGCGCCAGCACATGGGCGGCGGCGAGATCGGTGACGTGGATGTAGTCGCGGATCGCGGTGCCGTCGGGCGTGTCGTAATCGTCGCCGAACACGGCGAAATCCGCCACATGGCCCTGCAGCGCCATCATGGCGCGGGGAATGAGATGGGTTTCGACGTCGCGCAGCTCGCCGATGTCGCCGGAAGGATCGGCGCCGCTGGCGTTGAAGTAGCGCAGCGCGAACGATCCGAGGCCGTAGGCCGCGCGATAATCCGCCAGCACGCGCTCGATCATCCATTTCGAGGCGCCATAGGGATTGATCGGCGCGCAGGGATAATTTTCCGGCAGCGCCTTGCTGTCGGCGTTGCCATAGACCGCGCCGGTCGACGAGAACACCAGGCGGTTGCAGCCGGCCTCGCGCATCGCATCCAGCAGCGACAGCGTGCCGGCGAGGTTGTTGACGTAGTATTTCTGCGGGTCGACCATGGACTCGCCGACCAGGCTCGACGCGGCGAAATGCATCACCGCGACGATGTCGTGCTCGGCAAAGGCGCGCGCCAGCGTGGCCTTGTCGGCGATGTCGCCGGTCGACCAGCGCGCCCGTCGACGAAACTCCGGTGACCGGTCGAGAAATTGTCGTAGCAGACCGGGCGATAGCCGGCCGCGTCCAGCGCCCGGCAGCAATGCGAGCCGATATAGCCCGCGCCGCCGGTGACGAGAATGGCCGGCCGATCGCTCATCAGTCCAGCGTCCGGTCGGTGATCGACGGCCGGCTCCTGTTGAACAGCAGATAGAGCGCGCGCGGATTGGTGGTGAGATAGCGCCAGAACAGGCGGCGCGGCTCCAGCCAGATGCGCCAGGCCCATTCGAGCCCGGCCGCCTGCATCCATTGCGGTGCGCGGGCGCGGCTGCCCGACAGGAAGTTGAACAATCCGCCCGAGGTCTTGATGACGCCGACATTGCGACAGCCGCGAGGTGTATTCCTCGACAAAGGCCTGCTCATAGGGAACGCCGAGCGCGACCCAGAGATAGTCCGGCGCCAGCGCGTTGATTTCGTCGACCTTGGCCCGCAGCGCGTCGCCCCGGAGATAGCCGTGGGAATGTCCGACGATCTTCAGGTCCGGATAGAGCTTGCGAACGTTGGCGACGGCGGCGGCGTTTTCCGCCTCGTCGGCGCCGAACATGTAGAAGGTCAGTCCGGCCGCCTGCGCCTTGCGGGCGACGACATGGAACAGGTCGGTGGTGGCGACGCGCTCGGGAAGCGGCGTCGACGATTTGAGCCGCGACACCGTGACCAGCGGCTGGCCGTCGGCATTGATCAGGTCGGCGGCGCGAAACAGCCGGTCGGTCATCGGCTCGGTCGAGCAGCGCGCCAGCACCTCGCCATTGGCCGAGGTCAGATAGAGCGGGCGCGCGAGCCGGCGTTGCGGGAACACCATGTCGATCATGAAGTTCGCGGTCTGCTCGAGATCGAGCACGGCGAGCCGCAGCCCGCCCAGTGTGATGCGGGGCACGCCGGCGGTGGCGGCTCTCCCGACGGGGTTTGCGCGACGCTCACGCATATTGTTTGTCTCGCTGCCGATTGACGGCCGTGGGGTTGAGTTCGTTGATGACGACACCGACCAGCTTGCGCTCGGTCTCGCCGAGCGCGGTGATGATGTCTTCCATGCTGTCGTTGATGTCGAGCTTGATCGGCAGGATCGCGACCAGCCCGTCGGCGGCGTCGAACAGCTTGTGGTCGGCCGGGCTCCACGGCATCGCCGGTCCGTCGACGATGACGAGATCGTAGCCGCCGGCGGCGCGCGCCTGCGCGATCGCCTTGCGGATGGCGTCCGACTGCTTTCGTCCGAGTCCTTGGCGATCGGCAGGATCGAAATTCCGTTCGCGGTCTTGATCGTCGCGCGAAGGCCTTGGTGCCGATATTGAGCCAGCCGAGACGGCTGGGTTCGTCCTTGCCGGGACCGTTCACCTTGTTCGACAGCGCGTGCGCCCTGTGATCGGCGTCGATCATCAGCACCCTGGCGCCGTCGCGGGCGGCCGACAGCGCGATGTTCAGCGCGGCGATGCTGCGATCCTGGCCGGCGCCGGCGCCGATCACGGCCATGACGGGCGCGGTGTCCTTTACGGCGCGCCTTGCCAGCGCCGTTCGCATCTCGCGCATGGCGTTGAGGAATGGCGTCAGCGGGAAACCCGCGCGCAGCGTCGGCCAGCCCAGCCGGGTGACGTCGATCGTGCCGCCGGTGGCGAGGATGCCGCCGAGCGTGCGCATCACGTCGGATTCCTGCAACCGCGCGATCAACGGTTTCTCGATCAGGGCGACCGCGGGCTGCGGCCGGGCCTGGGTAGACTGGCGGCGCCTTTGCGGCTGCGGCTTGTGGCCGCTTTTCCGTCGGCGGATCCCGGCGTCGCCGAAATCCGGTCGGGACGAAGCGGATTTGCGCCGGCACGGCGCTCGACGGCGACGATCCAGGCGGCCGCGGCGAGCCCGCCCAGCACAAAGCCGATCATCGCGAACAGGCTCATGCCCGGCGGGAAGGTGCGCCGCTGCGGCACGGTGGCGTCGCCGATGATGCGGGCGCTCGAGGTGTTGAGGGTCTCCTGTTCCTCGGTCTCGCGCGAGCGCTTGAGGAACGACTGATAGACGTCGCGGCTGGCTTCGACGTCGCGTTCGAGCTCGCGCAGCCGCACCGAGGCCTGGCTCATCTGGACGCTCTGGCGCTTCTGGGTCTCCAGCGCCTTGTTCAGCGAGGCCTCGTATTCGCGGGCGCGGGTCAGGTCGTTCTTCGCCGACTGCGGGAAGCGGTCGATTTCCTCGCCGATGGTCCGGCGCAGGTCGTCGACCTGCTGTTCGATCTGGCGCAGCGCGGGATGCCGCGGCCCCAGTTCGCCCTGCAGTTCGGCCTGACGCTTGCGCGCATCGGCATATTGCGAGCGCAGATTGGCGATGGTCGGCGATTGCAGCGCCTCGGGAATCGCGCCGGCGTCGGTCGACGCCTTGCGGCTGGCTTCGATCTGGTCGTATTTGGCCTGCGCGTCCAGCGTCAGCGCCCGCGCCGCGGCGAGCCGCTGGTTGCTGGCGGAGAGCTGCTGGTCGCTGATCAGCGTGTCCTGGGTGCCGACGAAATTGTTCTGCGCCTTGTAGACGGCGAGCGTGTTCTCGGCGTTGCGCAGCCGTTCCTGCAATTCCTTCAGCCGGCCGGACAGGTCGCTGGTGGCGCGCCGGACGCGGGTGGCCTGCGACTGCGTGGATTCGGCCAGATAGGCCTTGGCGATCGCGTTGGAGAGCATCGCCGCCTTCGCCGGGTCATTCGACCAGACGTCGATGTCGACGATGAAGGTCTTGTCGGTCTTCTTGACGTTGATGTGACGGATCAGGGCTTCCAGCGCCGCGATCTGAATCGAGCTTCTGCTGCTCGGCGCTCGGCGCAGCTCGATCCCGAACAGGCCGAGCAGCGTTCCGAACAGGCTCTTGCCGTCGCCGCCGCCGAATTCAGGATCCTTTTCGAGATTGGTCTCGCGGATCACCTGCAGCAGCACGTTGTTCGAGGTGATCAGGCGCGCCTGGCTTTCGACCACCATCGCGAGGCCGGAGAGGTCCGGGGCGCGCGGCGTCAGTTCGCGGTCGACCAGCTGCAATTCGCGGGGATCGACATAGAGCTGGGCGGTCGCGGTGTATTTCGGGGTCAGGCTCTTGCCGATCGCAACCGCGACGCAGGCGCAGATCAGCGCCGCGGACGCGATCGCGATCTTCCGCCGCCACAGCAGCTGGACCAGATCGAGCACGCTGAAGCCGCCCGCGCGGGCACTGCGGCGGATCTGGCGTCAGGCTTGGCCTGATTTATCGGCTGGTCATAGATAAGCATCGACCCCAGCTTCCATCAGGACTGCCGCACACATCGGCTGAGGGGTTACTCTTCGCCTTACGCCACGCGCGCCGGACAACAACGCGCGGAACAACGCAACAGGGAAAATTAACCATACTCATTGAGGGACTATTCACCGAAATGGCAAACAAAGCGTTTAAGCGCGGGCGCATCGCATCGCCTCCGCCATGGTCAAAACCGGGATTTTCCGGCGCGCCGCCGCCTCCAGCGCATGGTTGAGCAGGGCGGGCGAGCAGCCATAGGGGCTCGGCTGCTCGGTGACGTCGTGGCCGTAGAAAATTAACCATCCGTTAGTGGTTTCGGCCTCGTCGAAGGCGCGCTCGATCCCGTCGCGGTCGATCTCGCGGTCGATCAGCGGCATCGCGCGCAGGAACTGCAGATCGACGCTGCCGCTGTTGACGCCCGGCACGATGCTGCGGCAGGTCTGGAACTGGTCCTTGAGCTGGCGTTTGCGGGCGAACGAGCCGTAGCCGAACGGGATAGGCGAAGGTCTCGATCTCGATCGAGGGATCGAGCGCGCGGAAGTAATCGCGATTGCGCGCGATCTCGCCGGCCAGCGCGGCCACGTCGAGGTCGCAGACGCGCAGGTGCGAAAAGGTGTGACAGCCGATCTCGTGGCCGCGGCGGTGCAGCGACCAGCACGTCGTCGCCATCGCCGGCCGTCCAGTCCGTCGGTCCCGATACCGACCAGGCCACCCGATACATAGAAGGTGCCGCGCGCGCCGTGCGCTTCGAGCAGGTCGGCGCCCGTGGTCACCGCACTCTTCGGCAGGTCGTCGAAGGTGAAGCTGACCATCGGGCGTGGCATTGCGCAACTGGACACGATCGACGCGCAGATGCATCGCCAGCCGATGGCTCGACCTTCACTCTCGCTTCTGACCACATCGCGTTCATCGTTCAGCGCTTTCGCAGGATCACGTGATAGTCGCCGTGCCGCACGTCGGCTTTGCCCGGCAGGAAGAAATTCATCACCCTGGCTGCGGCATCGACCAGGGCGGCGAGAGCAGGCTTGCGCCGGCGCATCTCCGGATAGCGCGGGCTCTCATACTGCTTGCGATAGATCATCTGCAGGCCGTGCCTGTTGGCGAAGGCCTCGAGATTCGTCAGCGTGACCAGCGGATGGAAATGGGTCGGGAACGGCGCGTGGCCGGGCCGTCCGGCGTTCTTGTCGCCGCGGACGTGGCGGTAGAACCAGACGTGGAACCAGTGCGGCGAATATTTGGTGACGACGCCGGACAGCGATCGCGGGTTCGGCGCGCCGATCAGGATCAGCCCGTTCGGCTTCAGCGACTGGCAGAAGCCCAGCAGCGCCGCCTCGACGTCGGGCACATGCTCGATCACGTTGTAGCAGATCACGAGATCGAAACTGTTGGGCGCGAAGCGATAGGTCTGGATGTCGCCGAGGATCGTCTGTCTGCGCGTAGTCGTTGTTGCGGATCTGGTCTTCGTCGATATCGACCACGGTGACGTGGGCGCGCCGCAGCACGTTGAGCGGCAGGAAGCTGGTCGAGCCGCCGCCGGCCTCGTAGATGTCGAGATCGGTCGCAGGCAGCCTCGCTTCGAGGATGCTGTGAACGGTCAGCAGGCTCTGCCGCGCCTCGCCGGGCGGCAGTTCGAGCAGCGACTGCGGATGCACCGTGCTTGCCGGCGACATCGGCGAACGCCGTATCAGTGGGATCGAGGGCAAATGTTTTGGTCATTTGTCTTATCCGTTGGATGTTTGCGAATTTGGTCCGGAACAGCGCGAGCCCGGTTTTCAGGCGCCCGCGAATCCGGGAGATGTCGAACAGCCAGCAGAGGCGGCGTAGGCAGCGAGGCCGGCGCAGGCCAGCACGACGCAGGCGGTGAGGTCGCCGACTTGCAGGCTTCGGTCGAGCGCGCCGACGATCAGCGCCATCAGCAGGGCAGCGATCATCACCAGCGCCAGCCGGCCGAGCGGCAGCGGGACGTTGAAGGCGAAGCGGCTGAGGACCAGCGCGCAGACAAAGCCGATCGACATCGGCGCCGAGCCGCGCCCAGGCCGCGCCGACCGTGCCGTAATGGCTGACCAGCACGTAGGACAGGACCACATTGGCGGCGATGATCGAGGCGGTGTTGATCAGATAGAAGGAGTTGCGTCCCGACAGCAGGAAGCTGGCATGCAGATATTGCTGGGTCAGGATCTGGAAGATCACGGCGACCGCGATGATCGGCATGATCTGAACAGCGGTTTCGCGGAAATCGGCGCCGAGAACGACATTGGCGACATGGGCCGGAAATCACCGCAAAGCCGAGGCAGGCCGGCAGCGTGATGCTGAGCAGCAGCTCGACGCATTCGGAAAGATGCGTGCGCACCGCGGCGTCGCCCTTGCTGGCGTGGATCTGCACCGCCAGCGGAAAGAACGCCGCGGCGGCGCTCATCGCCGGCATCATCAGGGTCTGGCGGACCAGATCGAGGCCGGCGACATATTTGCCGGCATCGGCGGCGCCGACCAGATTGGCGATCATGAAACGGTCGGTGACGCTGGAGATCGCGAGCAGCGTCAGCGACACGGTCAGCGGCAGGCCGGTCTTCGCCAGCGCCACCAGCGACGGCGCGATCGAATTTGACGACGGTGCCGCGCCAGGCCGTGCGCGACTGCACCAGCACCGCCAGCAGATAGGCGAGCGCGGACGACAGCAGCAGCAGGAAGCCGGTCGGGCTGACCAGCGCCACGACGACACCGAGGCCGAGCACGGCAGCCGGCGCGGACCAGCGTCGCCTTCATGACCGAAAGCGCCATCAGCCGGGCGCGAACCAGATCCTGGGTCAGTTCGAACAGGCCGATGGCGACCGAGAGCACGACCGCGGCCAGCGCCGCCGTCGTATCCAGTCCGACCAGCCGGCCGAGCACATAGGCGATCGGCGCGGTGAGGCAGCAGATCAGATAGCCTGACATCACGAGGCCGCGGACGTCGGTGCCGTCGTTGCGGGCGTGCCCGCTCAGGATCAGATTGCGGAACCAGCCGACCAGGAAAACGCTGATGACCGATGCGAAGCCGACACCGAGCAGATAGACGCCATAATCATGCGGCGAAAACAGCCGCGTGAAAATGAACACGCTCAATAGCCCCAGCAATGCCGAGAGGATGTTGGCGGTCAGATTGATGCTGGCTTGTCCGATCAGCATAGCGCGGCGAGCCCCGCGGGTTCGAGTGTCGTGGCAGCCGGCGTCAGTATCGCGTCGTTCTCGGCGATCGCGGCGCGGATGGTGCTGACCGGCGTGCCGGAAAACGACGCGATCGAGAACGCGACATCATTCCGATCGGCGCTGCGCAGCAGCGCGTTCAGTTCGTCCTTGTTCAGGGTCGACCGCTCCCAGTAGCTGATGCACGGGGTGCTCGCGACCACGGTGTGCGCGGACGCGGATGCCGGGTCGTTCTCGACGAAATAGCCGTACAGCAGATATTCGGAGAAATCGCGGATCCGGCACAGCGCCTCGACCCATCCAAGGCCGGTGACGGCCTCGATCCGCTGCGTCAGCGCCCGGGTCGTCTGCTGGTCCCAGAATATAATGTGTCCGATGAAGTCCGGCGCCGGGAATGGCGGCGTCGGAAGCCCGAGCAGTTGATGGCTGGTCCCGACCCAGCGCGAATGGCGCGGCTGATCCGCGGTGACCGCGTTCGCCATGGTCAGGAGCGGAATCGGATTTGGGTATTCATAACGCGCGAGATCAAAATCCCGGAAGAACACGACGTCCGAATCCAGGATGCAATAGCGCTGATAGGGCAGTGAAATCACCGCGGCGATCTTCAGGAACTGCTGAACGTGCCAGCCGCTCACCGGTTTGGCGCGCAGCGACCACCAGAATTGGCGCCGCTTGCGCTGGATCACGCGCGGCAGCGGCCGCAGCCAGCCCGGCAGATAGGCCGACGCGGGAACAATCACGCGGCGTTCGCTGGCGAGGTGTGCAAACAGCGGCAAATCGCAGTCGGGCACCAGCAAATAGTGTTTCGAGAACGATTTGACGTGACGGTCCACGCTCTCGCACAGCAGCGTGCAGAGTTCCAGGTCGCGCCCGTAAGTCGGGGTTAACAACGCTACTGGGTTCATCTCGTAAGTCTCTCTGGCAATCAGGTTCAAGGCGGTGGCTTTCGGTGCGCAGAATCCCTTTGGCTGACCATTGAGCAAGATCGATGCCGAACGGCTCCGGCTGCCGCCGCAGGGCTGTGAGGTGGTTAATTTCGGCGCGCGGCTCGCCATCGCAGGGCGGTTAACGGCGCCCGGTAACCACGATCGACGCGCTATTGCTGCGCTGCGTGGCGTTTGAGCCGGGTTTGCCCGGATCTTGCAATGCACGATGCCGCATTGCCGATGCTGTTCGGCATGAGTGTTGGCGCATGACGAATTGCCTGTATTTCCATTTGGATTTGCCGATGCGGGGTGGACGCACTTTTGCGTTAACCCGTTTCGGCACAGCCATTCTGTCCGCGCTGTCCGCTTTTGAGACGGTTACCGGTCGTGGTTATCGCTGCCATTTGGGACTTGCGAGGGCGACCGATGTTTCGAACTGATCGATCGCGCCGCCGTCCAACCCGGCTCAAGCGGCTGGTGTTCTTCCTCGTGGCCTTTGTGTTGAGCCTGTTGCTGCTGGCGCGGGTCGATACCAATGCCGCCTCGCGCACGATCGCAAATTCCGCGAAGTTTGCCGGCGCCTTCGTCAATTGGGGTCCGGTCGGCCGCGAGCAAACGCTTCAGGTCTGGGAAAAATGGTTGAAGCAGCGACCATCGTCGGTGCTTGGCGTCGACTTCTACGGCGAAACGAAATGGGAAGATTTCCACAAAATGGCCTGGGTGCCGGCGCACTGGAAAAAACTCAATCCGACGCGAAACGTCGTCTGGTCGGTGCCGCTGACCCTGACGGGCACGCCGCTCGCCGACGTCGTCAATGGCCTGCACGACAGCGAATTCGAGGCGGCGGCCCGCGCGATCGCCGAGGCACAGCCGAAAGCGATCATCCGCCTCGGCTGGGAAATGAACATCTCCAACATGGGATGGTTCACCAAGGGCCATGAAGCCGACTACATCGCGGCATTCCGGCGCGTGGTCGGGATCTTCCGCCGTCACTCCGGCGAGTTCAAGATCGACTGGTGTCCGGGCTGGGGATCGCAGGACACGCCGGCGGATCTCGCCTATCCCGGCGATGATGTCGTCGATTACATCGGTCTCGACGTCTACGACTACAAGCACGAAGGAACACCCGAGGAGCGGTGGGAGACCTTCTATTTGAAGGCGCCGTTCGGTCTCGAATGGCACCGCGACTTTGCCACCCGGCACGGCAAGCCGATGAGCTATCCCGAATGGGGCGTCGGCAATTTCGGCGACAATCCGTTTTTCGTTCAGCGGATGCACGACTGGTTCGTGAAGAACCAGGACAACATCGCCTATGCGGCGTATTTCGACGTCGACGGTTTGTGGCCGACCCAGATCGACAACAACCAGTTTCCCAAATCCCGCGACGTTTTCAGGAAGCTGTTCAGTCGCTGAGCCTCGAAGCCGGGCGCCGTTCAGTTCCGGTTAACCCCGTCGATTAACCGTCGCGCGAAATCGATGCGGCAATGCGCCGCGCCGGACCGGATTTTGCAGCATTGCACTTGTATCGTCTGGACGTCGGGAAGAGGCCCGAAACGGACGATCATATTGGAACATGTATGTCCTGATCCCGCGGACCGCGATCCCGGTTCGGGACGACATTTAAGAAACGCGATGCGCCAGAGTTCGATCGGATTGCCGCTGATGGAAGCCGCTGACACCACGCCGCACGCCTCCCGCGCTCTGTCTCGCGCCCTGGCAGCGATGTCGCCCGCGCTCGATCCCGCCTCGATCGGGGTGGTCGTCTGCATTCCCTGCTATCGCCGCCCGCAGCATCTGCGGCAGACGCTGGAGTCGCTGGCCAATCAGCGCACCCACCATGGCTTTGCCGTTGTCATGGTCGAGAACGACGCACAGCGCAGCGAGAGCGTTCCGGTCGCCACCGAATTCCTGGCGACGAATAAACGTCCCGGGCTGTGCGTGGTCGAGCCGCGGCAGGGTAATTGCCATGCGATCAACGCCGCGTTCGAGACCGCGCTCGCGACCTTTCCGTCGGCTCAGAGTTTCCTGATGATCGACGACGACGAAGTCGCCTCGCCGGATTGGCTGGAGCAGATGTTGTCCGCGGCAGAGGCCACCGGCGCCGACATCGTCGGCGGGCCGGTCTTTCCTCATTTCGATGATCAGCTGAAACGGGGCTTGCGCCGTCATCCTGCCTTCGCGCCGGCCTATCGGACTTCCGGACCGGTACCGTTGATTTATGGCAGCGGCAATTGCCTGATCAGGCGCGCCGTGCTGGAGCGCGTCGGTGCGTTCGACCTGCGTTTCAATTTCCTCGGCGGCGGCGACACAGACTTCTTCCACCGTTGCCGTCGCCTCGGCATGCGCTTTCACTGGGTCGCGGAGGCCCGGATCAGCGAGACGGTGCCACCGGAGCGGACCAAACTGAGCTGGCTGATCGCGCGGGGCTTGCGGATCGGCGCGATCAATTATCATGTGCAGCGCAAGGCGACGCCGACGGTCTGGCTGCGCGCCAGGCTGACGCTCAAGGTACTTGCGGCGCTGCCATACTCGCTCGTCCGTGCCGCCCGCGCGGTCTTGACGGAACGCGAACGCACCATTGCGATGCATCCGATGACGGTCGCAGTCGGCAGCGTGCTGGCCGCCATCGGCATCGAACCGCAACCCTACAAAGCCTCAAAGATATCGACGTGAGCCGCCTCATCGCCATTTCCAACGTGAACGCCGTCGTCGGCGAAGTCCAGCGCCAGCAGGTGATGGATATGGTGCGCGGCGGCGCCTTCGTCGGTGCGTTTCTGCTGGCCTGGATATCGCTGCATCCGTTCGAAGATCTCGGCAACATGCAGATCGGCGAGGTCTCCACCGGCAATGAAATACCGACCTATGCGGCCTTCGGCGGGCTTGCGTTGCTCACCTTGGTGCTGGCCGCGCGGGACAATATGCGGGGGCTGGCCACCTTGCTGACGCCGGCCTTCGTGCTGTTCGTCGGCTGGCTGTGCGTCACTGTTCTTCTGTCGTTCGATCCGGGCACCTCGATCCGGCGCTTCACCATCACCGCGTGCGTGATCGCGGTCACCGCGGCGCTGCCATTGCTGGCGAAATCGCAAGCCGAGATCATGCGCTGGTTCTCAATCGCGGCCCTGGTGCTGCTCGCCACCTGCTATCTCGGAATCCTGCTGGCGCCGCACTTGACCATCCATCTGGCCTCCGATCCGCAGGAGCCCGGTTTGGCCGGAAACTGGCGCGGCTCGTTCGGTCACAAGAACGGTGCAGCCGCCATCATGGCGATCCTGGTGTTCCTCGGCGTCTATTTCATCCGCGCCGGCGGCTGGATTACGGGCATCGCTGTCATTGGTCTGTCGCTGTTGTTTCTGCTTTATGCCGGCGGCAAAAGCGCGCTGGCGTTGTGCTTCGTGGTGCTGCTGCTGACCTCGCTGTGTCAGGTGATCCGATCGTTCTGGCTGCGCGCAGTTATGCTGCTGACGCCGCTGGTGTTGCTCAACATGCTGGGCCTCGGAACCGTGATGAGCGACACGCTGGCCGAGATTGCCAAACTGTTGCCGCTCGATGCCAGCTTTACGGGGCGGACCGACATCTGGACTTTTGCGATCCAGTCACTGCAGCCACGGCTGGCGACCGGCTACGGTTTTGCGGCCTTCTGGGGCTCAACCGCGATCCAGGACCTGCCGGAAGGCAAGGAATGGGCGGCGTTCGCGTCGCACAGCCACAATGGTTATCTCGATACCGCGCTCGGCATGGGCCTGCCGGGACTGGCGTTGCTGATCGTTGCGATCGCCATCAAGCCGCTGCGCGATTATCATGCTGCGGACCACGGCGGCAATGGCGGCCCGCTGGCAACCTTGTTCCTGCGCATCTGGCTGTTCGGGCTCTATCTGTCGTCGATGGAAAGTTTTTTCCTCGATCGCGCCGAACCAATGTGGTTCACCGTCCTGGTGGCGGTGTTCGGCCTGCATTACATGGCGCGGTTTCGCGCCAAGGCGTGACGCTCAGAGCTGCGCCCGCACGGCCTCGGCGACATCCTTCCACCAGCTATCGAAATCGAAGGGAATGGCGACCTGCGGCCGGCTCGCCGCGGCAACGATCCGGTCGGCATAGGCTTCGTTATCCGAGCCACGCGCGACCAGCACAATGAGGTGGTG
Organism: uncultured Alphaproteobacteria bacterium; assembly: GCA_963802535.1. Taxonomy (GTDB): domain Bacteria; phylum Pseudomonadota; class Alphaproteobacteria; order Rhizobiales; family Xanthobacteraceae; genus Bradyrhizobium. The sequence continues at coordinate 50,693 of CAWDJI010000019.1, forward strand.
GTCGATCAATTCCTTGAAGCGCGGGTGGTGGTCGAATTCTTCCCCTAGGCTCGGCCCGGTGACGATCAGCGGCTTGCCCGACTGCACGCAGGTGAGCACGCTGGAGCGCCGCGCGGTCAGCCCTTCGTCCAGCGGATAGCAGAACGCGTCGACTTCCGTGAAGAGACCGAACACCTCGTGATCGGACGCGACAAAGCCCGAGACGATCACATCATCGGCGAGGTCGAGCTCGGCGGCGCGGGCATAAAATTCTTCCTCGACCTTGTCGACGCCGCGAATGAACGAACCGACATAGACGATCAGCGGCTTCAGCCCGCGCTGCTTCAGGATCGCGCCGATCTCGAGCAGCGCGTTGGGCTGCTTGGCAGGGTAGATCGAGCCGAAATGGCCGATCACCAGGCGTTGTTCTTCGCGGGCGGCGGCAAGGCGCCGCCGCAATTTCGAATCGGCGATCCCTGCCGGCGCCGCGATGTTCGGCGGCAATGGCGCCAGCACGCATTTTTTTGACGTCCAGCCGACCAGCTGGTCATCGGCCAGTTCGCGGCGCACCAGCGGCGAGAACATGACGATGGTATCGGCGAGCCACAAAGCGGGAAGATAGGTGATCCGGCGTAGCCAGATGCAGCCCGTTCCATTCGTGCTGAATCAGGACAATCTTGCGCCGCCGCAGCCGGGCGAATGCCATCGCCAGCAGCGGGCGCGAGGATCACGCGCTTCCAGGCCACGATCGGGAAGTTGACGACCACGCTCCGTGCCGATCCGACCGCGCGCCAGATCTCGGCGATTGATCCTTCCGACCGCGTCAGGGTTAACGTGGTGGAACTGCCGGGCTCGATCCGTTCGACGGTCTCACCGAGCAGGCGCGTGAATTGGCCGACGCCGCACTGCATCTGCGGTCCCGCGCCGAGAAACAGCGCCCGATATCGGGGGTCTGACGTCATCGTATCGCGGCGGTCTTTCCAAGGAAATATCCGCGTTAGCCATACATCCCAGACATTAGCTTCCGGTAAGCGGCGCTGGCCGTGCCGCGGCACCGTTCTTGCCAATCTGACGGTGAAGATCGCCGGTCCGTCTCATATCGGGACATCGGGCGATCCCAAGGAATGATGGCGGCACTGATTTCGGGACACCCGGCATTGGCGATCGCCGAGAAATTCTAACTGGAAGCCAGCAGGAGCGCGACAATGACGACAGGCAAGATCTTCACCAAATGGGACGAGACGCATTCTGAACTGTGGAGCCATGCGCCGATCCGGCTTGAGCACGAGATGCACAAGTCGCCGGCGTTCTCGATGGACGACCTCGCCAAGCTGATCGAGGGCTATCCCCGTGAACATTACAGCCTGGTCCAGACCGGTGCCCGCGGCTCCAAGAAGCTGTGGCGCGAAGGCGATATCGGAAATCTCAGCGGCCGCCAGGTGATGGACGCGATCGCGCGCGGCGGGCTCTGGCTCAACATGCGCGACGTCGGTTCCGTCGACAGCCGCTATCGCAAGCTGGTCGACCAGATGTTCGAGGAAATCCACGCCAAGATGCCGGGCTTCTCAGATTCCGAAAGGCCATCAGGAAAGCATCCTGATCTCGGCACCCGATGCGCAGGTCTATTATCACGCCGACATGCCGGGCCAGAGCCTGGTGCAGATCGCCGGCCGCAAGCGGGTCTACGTCTATCCGAACACCGCGCCGTTCATCACGTCGGAACATCTCGAAGACATCGCGCTGTTCAACGTCGAAGTCGATCTGCCCTACAAGGACTGGTACGACGATCACGCCAAGGTGCTCGACATCGGCCCCGGCCAGATGCTGGGCTGGCAGATGAACGCACCGCACCGGGTCGAGAACCTCGATACCTTCAGCGTCTCGATGACGATCTCCTATACCAATGAGGATATTCGCCGCTCCGAGATCGTCCATCTCGCCAATGGCATGCTGCGCCACCGCTTCGGCTACACGCCGAAGACCCGCAATCTTCGCGGGCCGTCCTACTTCGCCAAGGCGGTCATGCAGAAGCTGCTGCGCGACGGCAAGTGGGTCAAGCGCGAGCGCGCCGCCCGCCGTCCGATCGACTTCACCCTCGACGCCGCCCAGCCCGGCAAGCTCGTCGATCTGAAGAAGGCCGCGTAAGCGGACGATCGCTGTCATGACAGTACTGACAACCAACGTCGGAAAACTGGACGCGCGGGCAAAAGCGCGCGCGTCCGGATTCCGCGTTGAGTTGATGCGGGACTGGAAAGCGGCCGCGGCGCGCTGGAACGACATCAGCCCGCCGACGCCGTTCCAGCATCCGCAATGGTACGCAGCCTGGTATGACGCGTTTGCCACGGCCGACGGCATCGAGCCTTTGATGGCCATCGTCACCGATGCATCGACCGGCGAACCGGCGGCCTTGCTGCCGCTGATCCGCCGCCGGCACAACAGCATCGCCATCGTCGAGTTCGCCGATCTCGATCTCACCGATTACAACGCCCCGCTTTTGGGCCCTGCCGCGCCGCGCGATGCCAAAGCGGCGCGCGCGATGTGGCGCGATCTGAAGACCGCGTTGCGAAAACTGCCTGGTGGCGCCGATCTCATTCGTCTGCGCAAGATCGCGGTCGACCTCGATGGCCGGCCCAATCCGCTGGCGCTGCTCGATGAAGCCGGGGCGAGTTCGCTCAACGGCAATATCGTCGCCACCGGCGAGGATTACGACGCCTGGCGTTTCACGTTGGAAAAGACCGTGCGCAAGGAGCTGGAGCGGAGCTGGCGCGTGTTCACGCGTGATCCTGCCGCCGGCTTTGCGATCGTCACCGACAGCGATCAAGCCTTAAGGATTCTCTCGACCACGGAAGTCCAGCAGGGCACGCGGATGCAGAGCCTCGGGCTCAACTTCATCCTTAACGACGAGACCTGCGCCGCGTTCTACCGCAATCTGGTGCGCGACGGCACAGGCTCCGGTTATGCGCTGGTGACGGCGCTCACCGTCGGCGACGAGGTGGTGGCAACGCTGCTCGGTATCCGCTGCGGCGCGCGTTACGTCATGATCCGGATCAGCAATGCCGGCGACAAATGGTCGAACTGCTCGCCGGGCCGGCTGATCATCGAACGCACCATGGCGGCGCTGCACAAGGACGGCGTCCGCGAGTTCGATTTTTCCGTCGGCAATTATGCCTACAAGCGCCGCTTCGGCGTGAAGCGGTTGCCGCTGGTCGATGTCAGCGCCGCCTTGAGCTGGCGCGGATGGCCCTATGCACTGCGCGATCGCGCCGCGCGCGAGCTGCGCAACTATCCGAAATTGACTGCCCATCTGAAACGCGCACTTGGTAAGCCATTGTCGCGCGAAGAGAACTGACGTTCTGTGGCAGGGACGACACGGTCGTGCAAATCTGTCACACACGGCCGGATAGTGCGGCCGTTCTTCCTGTGTTCGCAAGAGTTCATGATCGTATTCGCGCAGCCGGCGTAAGCTCGCGGCGGGTCAAGGGTTACTGGTGAATGCTTCCGCGAGGAGATCAGACATGCCAGCCTATATCCATCAGCACGACGATATCGAGCCTGCCTTCGTGATTTGTCCGAGCTGTGTCGGCCTTCCAATGTTCGTGCGCGACGTCGAGCCGCACTGGAGCATGGCGAAGATCGAGTTCACCTACGAATGCTCCGACTGTGGCGCCGAGATTCGCCAGACCGTGATCAAGCCGCAGCTGCGGCACTAGATCCTGTAGGGTGGGCAAAGGCGCGCTCGCGCCGTGCCCACCGCAGCAATCGATGCAGGAAGAGGGTGGGCACGCTTGCGCTTTGCCCACCCTACGAAGCTCACGATTTCGTGCATCCCGTGCAGCGGCGCTGGCCGCGTGAGGCACGGAACAGGCTCATGCACCACCAGCGTCGCGCCACCGCCTGCAGCGGATTGCGCACCAGCTGGGCCATGAAAAGAAGTTCGATCATAGCGAATGTCCATCGCCCCCTGCGATAGATGGGGCGGCAATTCCCGATGAGAATGCCGCCCCGATCGCATCAGCCATGCAGTTTTTTCGCGGTCTCCGCGATCACACGTCCTTGATAGCGCGCGCCGGCCAGCTCGTTTTCGCTGGGCTGGCGGCTGCCGTCGCCGCCGGTGATCGTGGTGGCGCCGTAGGGCGCGCCGCCGGTGACTTCGTCGAGCTTCATCTGGCCGGCAAAGCCGTAATTGAGGCCGACGATGGTCATGCCGAAGTGCAGCAGGTTGGTGATGATCGAAAACAGCGTGGTCTCCTGGCCGCCATGCTGGGTGGCGGTCGCGGTGAAGGCGCCGCCGACCTTGCCGTGCAGCGCGCCCTTGGCCCAGAGGCCGCCGGCCTGATCGAGGAAGTTCGCCATCTGCGAGGCCATCCGGCCGAAGCGCGTGCCGGTGCCGACGATGATGGCGTCGTAATTGGCGAGCTCTTCGATCTTGGCGATCGGGGCGGCCTGATCGACCTTGTAATACGAGGCCTTTGCGACTTCAGCCGGCACCAGTTCGGGCACGCGCTTGATGTCGACGGTGGCGCCGGCTTCGCGGGCGCCTTCGGCGACGGCATTCGCCATCGTTTCGATGTGACCGTAGGCGGAATAATAGAGGACGAGTACTTTGGTCATGATGGTTCTCCTGTGGATTGAGTTGAGTAGGGTTCGTCATGGCCGGGCAAAAGCGCGAAGCGCGTCTTCGCGCCAGATGTCCCGGCCATCCACGTTCTTGTTTGTTGGGGAAGGAAGCTCGTGGATGCCCGGCACAAGGCCGGGCATGACGAGTGTTGTGGTTGGCGACCTACGCCGCGTCGACCAGCACCAGCTCGGTATCTTCCAGTGCCGTGATCGTCAGCTTCGCCTCGTCACGGATCGCGGCACCGTCGCGGGCGTTGACGCGCACGCCGTTGACTTCGACGCTGCCGGCTGCCGGCACCAGATAGAGGTTGCGCGTCTTGTCGGCGGCATATTCCGCGCTCTCGCCGGCCTTCAGCGTGGTGGCGAGCACGCGGGCGTCGGCGCGGATCGGCAGCGCGTCCTGGTCGCCGGCAATGCCGCTGGCGATGGTGACGAGCTTGCCGGAACGATCCGACTTCGGAAACGGTTTGGCGCCCCAGGTCGGCTGGCCGCCCTTGGCGGTCGGCTCGATCCAGATCTGGAAGATCCGCGTGTTGGTCGGCTCCAGATTGTACTCGGAATGACGAATGCCGGATCCGGCGCTCATCACCTGCACGTCGCCCGCCTCGGTGCGGCCCTTGTTGCCGAGCTGAGTCCTGATGGGTGATCGCGCCTTCGCGGACATAGGTGATGATCTCCATGTTGGCGTGCGGATGGGCGGGAAAGCCGGTGTTCGGCGCGATCTCGTCGTCGTTCCACACCCGCAGCGAGCCGTGGCCCATATTGTCGGGGTCATAATGGCTGCCGAACGAGAAGTGGTGCTTCGCCTTCAGCCAGCCGTGGTCGGCGCCGCCGAGTTTTGCAAAAGGTCTGAGTTCGATCATGGGAATGCTCCTTTGAATTCCTGGCGAGGTGCCAGGCAATGTGCCCGGTGGATTGTCCCTGCCTGAATTCCGATGACCCTTGGATATGCCTTCCGCTGTGGTATAGAAATAGAAACTATTGAAACACATTGTTTCCAAAATAGACCTATGGGAGGCCTCGAATGGCAAAACTCCCGGATTTCGAAGCGCTCGCGATTTTCGCGAAAGTCGTGGAACTGCGCTCGTTTGCGGCAGCCTGCGACCGAACTGGTGCTGTCCAAGGCCACGGTGTCGAAGGCGGTCATCCAGGCTGGAGCAGCGGCTCGGCGCGCGGCTGTTCAACCGCACCTCGCGGCGGCTGGCGCTGACCGATGCCGGGCAAAAACTCGCCGAGCGCGCGACGCGACTATTGGCCGACGGCGAGGCGGCGGAGAACGAGGCGCTGTCGCAATCGATGGCGCCGCGCGGGCTGGTGCGGCTTGCGGTGCCGATGACGTTCGGGATCAAGGCGGTGGCGCCGCTGTTGCCGGAATTCCTCAAAGCCTATCCGGAAGTCTCGATCGATCTGCACTTAAGCGACGCGACGGTCGATCTGATCGGCGAAGGTTTTGATGCCGGCCTGCGCATCGCGCGGCTGCCGGATTCTTCCCTGATCGCGCGGCGGCTGTGCGCGATGCCGCGCTATACGGTGGCCGCACCTTCCTATCTCAAGCGCCATGGCCGCCCGACGCATCCGATGCATCTCGCGCAGCACAAATGCTTCGGCTACGCCTATCTCTCGACGGCCGGTGTCTGGCACTACACCAACGCGGCCGGCGAGCAGGCCAGCGTGCGCCCGGCCGGGCAGTTGCGCGTCAACAATGGCGAGGCGGTGGTGCCGTCGGTCATCGCCGGGCTCGGCATCGCCGATCTGCCCGATTTCATCATCGGCGACGCGATTGCGTCCGGCGAGGTCGAAGTGATCCTGAAAGGCTGGAAGCAGCCGGAAGGCGCGGTGCATCTGGTGACCCCGCCCGGCGGCCCGCGCCCCGCCCGCGTCGAGGTGCTGGCGGAGTTTTTGACCAAGCAATTTGCCAAGGGGAAGAAGAAGTAGTTCGCGATGCGGCGCGACTAACGTCGCCTTTGCCCATGGCATGGCATCGGCTACGCTTCCCAACAACCAAAACAAAATCTCCGGGGAGAAACCGCATGAACCGCCGCGAACTGCTGAAGGCCGCTGCCGCGCTGCCGCTGGCGCAAACCGCACTTTCAAACCCGGCGTTCGCGCAAGCTGCATATCCCTCCCGCAACATCACCATGATCGTGCCGTTCCCGCCGGGCGGCCAGGCTGATCTGGCGGCGCGGCCGGTGGCGCAGGCGCTGGAAAGGATTCTCGGCAAGCCCGTGATCGTCGACAACCGCGCCGGCGGCGGCGGCGGATCGGTCGGCAATGCGGCGGCGGCGCGCGCCGAGCCCGACGGCCACACATTGTTGATGACGCTGTCGTCGCTCGCGGTGCTGCCCGAGGCCGACCGGTTGTTCGACCGCCCCGTCGCCTACGAAGTCTCGCAGTTCGCGCCGGTCGCGCGCGTGCTCGCCGATCCGACGCTGCTGGCGGTGCCGGCCTCGGCGCCGTGGAAGACGCTGCAGGATTTCGTCGACGACGCCAAGAAACGTCCCGGCCGAGATTCCCTACGGTTCGTCCGGCCCCTACGGCACGCTGCATGTGGCGATGGAAATGTTTGCCGCCAGCGCCGGCATCAAATTGCTGCACGTGCCGTTCCGCGGCGCGGGTCCCGCATTGACGGCGTTGCTGAGCGGCACGGTGCAGGCGCTGGCCTCGGCGCCGGGCACGCTGAAGCAGCAGGTCGACGACGGCAAGATGCGCGTGCTGGCGAACTGGGGCGCCGAGCGCATCGCGAGTTTTCCCGATCTGCCGACGTTTCGCGAACTCGGTTACAAGGATGTCGAGTTCTACATCTGGGCCGGTGTGTTCGCGCAGAGCGCGCTGCCGGCGCCGGTCATGACGCGATTGCGCGAGGCGATGGGGCAGGCGTTGAAGGCGCCCGAAGTGATCAAGGTGTTCGAGACCGCGGGCAGTCCGGCCGCCTATATGGACGCGCCGGAATTCTCAAAGTTCGTCGCAGACGACAGTGCGCGGCTGGTCGCGGCGGTGAAGAAGATCGGCAAGGTGGAGTAGACGAAACGCGAGGCGCTGCTACGCCGGCTCCTCGCAGACATCGACCCATTCGGCCGATGTCAGTTCCGCCATGCGCGCTGGCGCGATGCGCACCGCGCTGTGGGTCGAGCCCGCCGCCGGAACCACGATGTCGAATGCCTTCAGCGAGACATCGCAATAGACCGGCAGCGGCGTCTTCAGTCCGAACGGACAGACGCCGCCGACCTCATGGCCGGTGATCTCGGCGACTTCGTCGAGACCCAGCATTTTCGGTTTTCCGCCGAACGCCGCCTTCATCTTCTTGTTGTCCATGCGCGAGGTGCCGGCCGCTACCACCAGCACCACGCGTTCGCCGACCCGCAATGACAACGTCTTGGCGATCCGCGCCGGCTCGACGCCATAGGCTTCCGCGGCGAGCGGGACGGTTGCCGAACTCATGGTGGATTCGATCACCGTGATGTCGGGCGCCTTCTCGGCGAAGAAGGCGCGGACGGATTCGATGCTCATGATTTCAGGACTTTCCGGCAGCGACCAAAGCGGGGAGTTCGGCGAGGGCATGGATGCGAAAATCAGGCTCGAGCCCGAGTTCATCCATCTGGGTGCGGATCGCCTTGAACATCGTCAGCGGCGCCACGAGATCGCTTCTCGCACAAGCCTGCGCCATCGCCTCCGGCGTCACCCGCTCGATCCAGGCAACGTTGAGCCCGAACGCCTTGGCGCCGCAGGCATCCCAGGGGTTGGAGGAGATGAAGAGTACTTCGTTGGGCGGAATGTGCAGCGTGCTTTCGATCAAGGTGTAGGCGTCCGGGCTGGGCTTGAAGATCTTTTTGGCATCAATGCTGATCGTGGCATCGACTATAATGTCGATCCCACTGTTCTTCACCAGGGCGTCCAGCATGGCAGGGCTGCCGTTGGAGAGAATGGCGAGCTTTCTGTCCTTCATGGCGCGCAAAGCGGCCAGCGCATCGGGATAGAGATCGAGATGCAGATATTTGTCCATGATGCGCGCGAACGCTTGCTCATCATTTTTCAAGCCGAGGCAGCGCAGCGTGTAGGCCAGCGACTCCCGCGTCACCACCGAGAAATCCTGGTAGCGTCCCATCAGGGAGCGCAGCCAGGTATATTCCAGCTGCTTGATGCGCCAGATTTGCGTGATGATCTCGCCGTAGCCGGGAAACGCCTCTTCCGTGACTGACGCCACCGACTGGATGTCGTAGAGCGTGCCATAGGCGTCGAACACGACGGCTTTGATAGTCACTGCTCTGTTCTCTCCGCCGCGCCGGGACGGCTCTCTTATATCCCCAAAATCTTCCGCGCGTTGGCCTTCAACACTTTTGGCCGGATCTCGTCGCGGATGTCGAGCTTGGCAAAATCCGCCAGCCAGCGGTCCGGTGTGATCACCGGCCAGTCGGAGCCGAACAGCATCTTGTCCTGCAGGATCGAGTTGATGTAGCGCACCAGGATCGGCGGGAAATATTTCGGCGACCAGCCGGAGAGGTCGATATAGACGTTCGGCTTGTGGGTTGCGACCGACAGCGCCTCTTCCTGCCAGGGGAACGAGGGATGCGCGAGGATGATCTTGAGATCCGGGAAATCAGCCGCGACGTCGTCCATATACATCGGGTTGGAATATTTCAGCCGCATGCCCATGCCGCCCGGCATGCCGGAACCGACGCCGGTTTGTCCGGTGTGGAACAGCGCGATCGCGCCGCCCTCGTTGATCGCCTCATAGAGCGGATAGGCCATGCGGTCGTTGGCGTAAAAACCCTGCATGGTCGGATGGAATTTGAAGCCGCGGACGCCGTATTCCTCGATCAGCTTCCTTGCCTCGCGGACGCCGAGCTTGCCCTTGTGCGGATCGATGCTGACGAAGGGGATCAGGACGTCGAGATTGTCGGAGGCGACTTCCAGCATCTCGTAATTATTGTAGCGGCGGAAACCGGTCTCGCGTTCGGCGTCGACCGGGAAGATCACGGCCGCGATCTTCTTGGAGCGGTAATAGGCCGCGGTCTCCGGCACCGTCGGCGGATGCTTGTGCGGCGACTTGAAATAGTCGGCCATCTGCGACTGAAAATCGTCATAGCCGTCGTCGCCATGCATGCCGCAGGGCTCTTCCGCATGGGTGTGGATGTCGATCGCCACGACGTCGTCGATATTGGGCAGTTTGAGCTTGGGCATTTTGCGGTTCCCGGCGGCTTGATTTTTCGGTCTGGAAAATTGATTATACTATATAACAAATTCCGCAAGGCGGCAGGAAAAAGATCGCGGAAAAACAGGCAAAAAACAGGGAGGACGGCATGGCGCAGGCAGAGGCCTTCGAGACCGATTTCTGGAAAGACGCCAATCTGCGCAAGGCCTGGGACGACATCGTGCCGGGCGCGCCGCGCAAGACCATTCCCTACACGCTGACAAAAGAAGCGATCGAACTCTACTGCAGATCGGTCGGCGAGGATCACCCGATCTATTTCGACGAGGTTTTCGCAAAAACCACCCGCTATGGCGGGCTGATCGCGCCACCTTCGATCCATATCCTGTTGATGTTCTCCTGCACGCCGGCGGATGACTGGATGCGATCGCCCGGCACCGTCAATGCCGGCCAATCCTGGAGCTACAACATTCCGGCGCGGCCGAACGACGTCATTACATTGCAGGCCCGCGCGCTCGACAAATTCATCAAGCGGGAGCGGCTGTTCGTGGTGCACGACAACGTCTTCTTCAACCAGCATGGCGACGTGATCTGTTCCGGCCGCGGCTGGACCATCCGGCCCGAGTAAAGGAGATCGTGATGACGACCATTTTCGAAAACCTCAATGCCGGCGACAGCATCGACGGGCCGACATTCGAAGTGTCGCGCGAATCCATCCGGCTGTTTTGCGACGCCTCGCTCGACTACAACCCGCTGCATCTGGACGACGACTACATGAAGGGTAATTTCGGCAAGACCAATTTCGGCGGCATCATCATGCACGGCATGAACAATTTTGGCCTGATCTCGCGGATGCTGACCGACTGGGCCTATCCGGCCGGCGCCATCCACCGCCGGCTGGAAACGCGATGGGTCAAGCCGGTCCGCCCTGGCGACACCATCAGGCCATCAGGCATCGTCAAATCCAAGCAGGTGACGAAAAATTCGCGCTGGGTGCTGATCGACGTCATGGTCCGCAACCAGAACGACGAAAAGGTCGCCACCGGCGAGGCCATGGTCGAGTTTCCGAACTAGAATCAGCCGGGCCCCCGGAATGGAGCCGGAATCCGGCACCAGACCGCGTTTTTCGCTCAGAAAAAGGGCTGAAGAATCAGCCCGATGCAGCCGGGAACGCCGCTTTGGACGGTTTTCGAGCCTTTGATTGACATTCGGCCCTGCGATGGTAGAAACCGCCCCGTCCCGGGCGGTTTGGCTGCTGGCGGGATTAATCCCATTTTGGCAAAGCGCCATTTTGACAAGAATTCGGCCTGTCCACACGGCCTTTCAAAGCATCAGGATTGTCCCATGAAGGTCCGTAACTCGCTGAAATCGCTGCGCGGCCGCCACCGCAACAACCGTCTGGTCCGCCGCAAGGGCCGGGTTTACGTGATCAACAAGGTGCAGCGCCGCTTCAAGGCGCGCCAGGGCTAACGGCCGGCTTTTAGCCCTCACGTTTCCTCGTTTCACAGGTCTTTGACGAAGTGCTGCTTTGCAGCGCGATTTTGTGCGTCTAGACTTGGCGCATGGCTTTGAGATTCCCGGACGCCCGAAATTGCCGGATAGCGATCCTCGTCACCGCCGTGTTGATGGCTGTGCCTGCCACAGCTTTTGCCCAGAATGACCCAAGGAACGATCCAAGGGTCATCCCCCCGCCCAAGAGCCAAAAGAAAATCCCGGAAGCGCCGAGCAAGCTGCCGAAGGTCGGCGCCGATCGCACCCGTGGACTGGATTTCCTGTTCGGCGCGCTGAAGGCCGCCCCCGACGAGGCCAGCGCCAAGCATGTCGAGGCGCGGATCTGGGCGCAATGGATGCAGACCCCGAGCGACACCGCGGCGCTGTTGATGTTGCGCGCCAAGGCGGCGATGGACGCGCAAAAAGTGGACGTCGCGCTGAAACTGCTGGACGCCGTGGTCAAGCTTCGCCCCGATTATGTCGAGGGCTGGAACAGACGCGCCACACTCTATTATCTGAAGAACGACTACGCCCATTCGCTCGACGATATAAGGCAGGTCCTGATCCGCGAGCCGCGCCATTTCGGTGCGCTGGCCGGGCTCGGCATGATCATGCAGGACATCGGCGAGGAAAAGCGGGCGCTGGAAGCCTTCCGCAAGGCGCTCGCCGTCAACCCGCATCTCGAGAAGGTGCCGGAACTGGTCAAGTCGCTGACCGAAAAGGTCGAAGGCCGCGATATCTGATCGCGCGCGGCGAACGACGCTCCAGCCAACCGTCGGCGCCTGTCCGCAGGAAAACCCCTCCCGCCGCAAGGGCGAACGAGGGCAAGTCGGGCTTAGTCCAGAACCCTAATGCAGCACGTTGCTGCCGCGGGCCATGCCGTTGAGGCCCACCGCCGCATAGAATTCTGCGAGCTCAGCTTCCAGTTTCTCGTTGACCAGCAGCAGCGCCTTCAACGCGCCGCGGATGTCGCCATTACAGCTCGCCACGATCTGGTCGATGGCCGCTTCGCTTGCGTCGGATATCATTGGTAGTCCTCCGGTAGTGCCGTGGAACAACGTCCGTTCTTTTCCCCCGTTCCTGTGGATGCTGGGTAAAAGTCCGGGCGTCGGCCACTCCGATCAGACACGTCGACACATGGCGAAAGTGTCAGCGCCAATGTATAAAATCTCCGATGACGCCCATATGACCCCGCTATCCACAGGGTGTGGGGGTTTGTGGAAAACTCTTGGAAACCCGCACCCGCCGGGGCCGTATCTCGTTGGTGCCAAACATCTTCCGGACATTTTCAATGGTGGCAGTGATTGTCGTGGCGGCGCTGGTGATGCTGGCGTTGGTCACGCAGGCCGGCGTTTGGCTGACCGAGCGGGCCCATCCTGCCCCGGGCCGGATGGTCGAGGTATCAGGTGCGACGCTTCATGTCGTCGATATCGGCCCGCGGGATGCGGCCGGCCCGCCGATCGTGATGCTGCACGGCGCCAGCGCCAATCTCGAAGTGATGCGGCAACCATTGGGCATGCGGCTTGCGAAAACCCATCGCGTGATCCTGATCGATCGTCCCGGGCACGGCTGGAGCACACGCGATGAGCTGGCCTCTTCGACGCCCGACATCCAGGGCCGGATGATCGACGAGGCGTTGCAAAAGCTCGGCGTCGGCGAAGCGGTCTTCGTGGTGCATTCCTGGGCCGGCGCGCTCGGCTTGCGCATGGCGCTGGATCATCCGCAGCGTGTCGCTGGCCTGGTGATGCTGGCACCGGTGGCCTATCCGTGGCCGGGCGGCGTCGGACGCTACAACGAGATCGTGTCCACGCCGGTGATCGGGCCGTTGCTGGCCTACACGATCACACTGCCGCTCGGCACCTTGCTGGCCGGGCCAGGCGCCCGCGGCGCGTTCCTGCCGCAGGCGATGCCGGATAGTTTCATCGAGAACACCGCGACGTCGCTCTTGCTGCGCCCGCGCGAGTTTCTGGCGAATGCGCGGGACCTGACGACGCTGAGGGCCGCCATGGCAGAACAGTCGCCGCGCTACCGTGACATCAAGGCGCCGATCACGATTCTCGTGGGCGATGCCACCGACAAGACGGTATCGACCCACATCCATTCGCAGCCGCTGGCCGCCGTCGTGCCGAACACGAAGCTGATCGTGCTGCCTGGCGTCGGCCACATGGTGCAGTACGCGGTGCCCGATCTGGTGATCGCCGAGATCGAGGCAATGACCGCCGGCATGGCGCGAAGGACCGCGGCGGCCGTCAATTAGGCCGGGCCAATCCTACGGTGCATGGGGTTGTTTTCGTAGTTTTGGTTTGCCCCCCGGCCGGCTACTTGGTTTTGCCATCCTTGTCGTATTGGGCGAGGAACGCCCAGAGGTCGGTTGCCTCTTTCTCGTTTTTGATGCCGGCGAATACCATCTTGGTGCCGGGGATCTTGGCCTTCGGGTCCTTGATGTAGTCGAGGAACTGATCCTTGCCCCAGGTGATGCCGGAATTCTTGTTGGCGTCCGAATAGGAATAGCCTTCCACCGTTCCCGACTTGCGGCCGTCGAGCCCGTTCAGCACCGGGCCGACCTTGTTCTTGGCGCCGTCGCCGACGGCGTGGCAGGCCAGGCATTTGTTGAACGAGGTCTTGCCGGCGGCGAGGTCTGCGTCCTGCGCCATTGCGCCCGATGCCGCGGTCATGGCGGCGATGACGATCAGGGCGCTTGAAGTCAGTTTGTTCATGAGGTGCTCTTCGTCTTTTCCGGAATAAAGGTTCGGCCGTGGTTTGTGGCATGGGCCGCACACCATGGACAAGCCACGAAAGCCTGATGGGTTTCATGCCGGGGAGGCAGGGGCTCTATTGGCCAGGCAGTCTACCAAGGCAGCCTACCCAAGCGCGCCCGGACGTGCTTGATTTGGCGCACAAAATCGATCACGCGAGAGCCCCAAGAGGAGCAAAAGAGGAAACGCATGGCCATCATGATGCCGGCTTCCGACCAGGCGGTTCTGGATCGCCGCGACGCCATCGTGGCGGCCCTGCGTGGAATCGTGCCGGGCGAGGGCGTGATCGACAGTGCGGCCGAAATGATCCCCTACGAGTCCGACGGGCTGATGGCCTATCGCCAGCCGCCGATGGTCGTGGTGCTGCCCGATACGACCGAACAGGTCTCAAAAGTTCTCAAATACTGCTTCGAGCAGGGCATCAAGGTGGTGCCGCGCGGCTCCGGCACCTCGCTGTCCGGCGGCGCGCTGCCGCTGGCCGACGGCGTCCTGTTGGGGCTCGGCAAATTCAAGCGCATCCGCGAGATCGATTTCGACAACCGCGTGGTGGTGACCGAGCCCGGCGTCACCAACCTCGCGATCAGCCAGGCGGTGGCGCATGAAGGCTTCTACTATGCGCCCGATCCGTCGTCGCAGATCGCCTGCTCGATCGGCGGCAATGTCGCGGAAAACTCCGGCGGCGTGCATTGCCTGAAATATGGCATGACCACCAACAACGTGCTGGGCTGCGAAATAGTATTGATGTCCGGTGAAATCCTGCGCATTGGCGGCAAATCGGCCGAGAATTGCGGCTACGATCTGATGGGCATCATCACCGGCTCCGAGGGTCTGCTCGGCGTCATCACCGAGGTCACGGTGCGGATCCTGCAAAAGCCGGAAACCGCCCGTGCCCTGATGGTCGGCTTCGCTGAGGTCGAGGCCGCCGGCGAATGCGTCGCCCGCATCATCGGCGCCGGCATTATTCCAGGCGGCATGGAAATGATGGACAAGCCGGCGATCCACGCCGCCGAGGCCTTCGTCCATGCCGGCTATCCGCTCGACGTCGAGGCGCTCTTGATCATCGAACTCGATGGCCCCGGCGTCGAAGTGGATGAGCTGATCGGCCGGGTCGAGGCCATTGCCAAAGGCTGCGGCTCGACCACGCTGCAGATTTCCACCTCTGAAGCCGAGCGCAATTTGTTCTGGGCCGGCCGCAAGGCGGCATTTCCGGCCGTGGGACGCATTTCGCCCGACTATCTCTGCATGGACGGCACCATTCCGCGTGGTGCGCTGCCCAAGGCGCTGACCCGCATTCGTGAGTTGTCGGAGAAATATGGCCTTGGCGTCGCCAACGTCTTCCATGCCGGCGACGGCAATCTGCATCCGCTGATCCTCTATGATGCCAACCAGCCCGGCGAGATGGAGCGGGCCGAAGCCTTCGGCGCCGATATCCTGCGCTGCTGCGTCGAGCTCGGCGGCGTGCTGACCGGCGAGCACGGCGTCGGCATCGAGAAACGCGATCTGATGCCGGAGATGTTCACCGAGATAGACCTCAACCAGCAGCAGCGGCTGAAATGCGCGTTCGACGCGCAAGGCCTGCTCAACCCCGGAAAAGTGTTTCCGACGCTGCATCGCTGCGCCGAACTCGGCCGCGTGCATGTCCATGGCGGAAAGCTGGCCTTTCCCGAACTCCCGCGATTCTGAGCAGGCGCACGTGGACACGCTCAAAGTACGAGACGCCAAAGACGTCGAGCAGGTGGTGCGGGCGGCGATCGCCAGCGAGCAGCCGCTCGAGATCACAGGCCACGGCTCGCGGCGGCAGATCGGCCAGCCGATGGCGACCAATGCGCTGCTGGAACTGTCGGCGCTGAATGCGGTCACCGCCTATGAACCGAACGAGCTGATCATCACGGTGCAGGCAGGCTGCCCGCTCGCCGACGTTCAGTCGCTGATCGACAGCAAGAACCAGCAATTCGCGTTCGAGCCGATGGACACCTCGGCGCTGCTGGGTGTGCCCGGAAGCGGCACCATCGGCGGCATGATCGGGGCAGGCCTTGCCGGTCCGCGCCGCATCAAGGCCGGCGGCGCCCGCGATCATCTTTTGGGGGCGCATGCGGTGTCCGGCTTCGGCGACAGCTTCAAGACCGGCGGGCGGGTGGTGAAGAACGTCACCGGTTACGATCTCTGTAAGCTGCTGACGGGGTCATGGGGCACGCTCGCGGTCATGACCGAAGTGACCCTGAAAGTGATGCCGAAGCCGGAAAGCGAACGCACGCTGATCCTGCGCGGGCTCGACGATCTCACCGCCAACCGGGCGATGACGGCAGCCCTCGGCTCGCCGTTCGACGTGTCAGGTGCCGCCCATCTGCCGAATTCGGCGTTCCGGCCCGCGGTCGGCGCATTGGCCGGCCTCGGAGCGCCGGGACAGGCGGTCACCCTGCTGCGGCTCGAAGGTATCGCCGCATCGGTGGCGGCGCGCGCCGGTTCGCTCGGCACGACGCTGGCGCCGTTTGGCGCGGTGGAGTTGCTGCAAGATGGCGCATCCGTCGCGACCTGGAGTTCGATCCGCGACGTGCTGCCGTTCGCGGCCAATGGGGCGCTGGGGGCGTGGCCGGTGTGGCGGATCGTCTGTCCGCCGGCCTCAGGCGGCGCGCTCGGTCAGGCGCTGTCGCGCGATACCGGGGGGGACGTGATCTACGATTGGGGCGGCGGCCTGATCTGGGCGGCACTGCCGCCGAAGCCCGATGCGCAGGCGGGCCTCGTGCGGCAGCGTGTCGAAGCCGCCGGCGGCCACGCGATGCTGGTCCGGGCATCCGAACTGGTGCGGCGCAATGTCGACGTGTTCCATCCGCAACCGGGCGGTCTTGCCGCCCTCGGCGAGCGCGTGCGCCAGAGCTTCGATCCCAAAAACATCCTCAACCGGGGCCGCCTGCTGCGGACGGTCGCGCCATGAAAACCGAATTCTCGCTCGCCCAGCTCGCCGACCCCGATATCGCCGAAGCCGACAAGATCCTGCGCGCCTGCGTGCATTGCGGCTTCTGCACCGCGACCTGTCCGACCTATGTGCTGCTCGGCGACGAGCTCGATAGTCCGCGCGGCCGGATCTATTTGATCAAGGAGATGCTGGAAAAGGACCGTCCGCCGACGGCGGAAGTGGTCAAGCACATCGACCGGTGCCTCTCTTGCCTGGCCTGCATGACGACCTGCCCTTCGGGCGTGAACTACATGCATCTGGTCGATCAGGCGCGGGTCCGGATCGAGCGGGATTATTCAAGGCCGCTGCCGGAACGGCTCTTGCGCGCAGTGCTGGCTTTCGTGCTGCCGCGGCCCGGTCTGTTCCGCGCCAGCATGATCATGGCGCGGATCGGCCGGCCCCTCGCAGGCTTGTTGCCGACGCCGAAGACAGCCCCGGCGACGCCCACGCTGACAGGGCGGATCAAGGCGATGCTGGCGCTGGCGCCCGGGCGGCTGCCGGCGCCGGGACCCGCCGGCGGCAGCGTATTCCCGGCCGTGGGGACACGGCGCGGCCGGGTCGCGCTGCTCCAGGGTTGCGCCCAGCAGGTGCTGGCGCCGCGCATCAACCAGGCCGCCATCAATCTCTTGACGCGCCATGGCATCGAGGTGGTGCTGGTCAAGGACGAGCAATGCTGCGGCGCGCTGACCCATCACCTCGGACAGGACGGCGACGCGCTGGCGCGCGCCCGGGGCAACGTCAGCGTGTGGCAAAGGGAAGCGGAACATGGCGGCCTCGACGCCATCCTGGTGACGGCATCGGGCTGCGGCACGGTCATCAAGGACTACGGTTTCATGCTGCGCGAGGACCGCGAATTCGCGGCTCCCGCAGCAAGGATATCCGCGCTGGCAAAGGATATCACCGAATATCTCGCCGGCATCGATCTGTCGCCATCGAACCAGCGCGGCGACGTCACGATCGCCTATCACTCCGCTTGTTCGTTGCAGCACGGACAGAAAATCACGCACGCTCCGAAAGAATTGCTTTCCAAGAATGGATTCGTGGTGAAAGATGTACCTGAGAGCCATTTGTGTTGCGGTTCGGCGGGGACCTACAACATTCTCCAGCCCGACATTGCGAGCAGATTGCGCGATCGAAAGATCGCCAATATTGCGACAGTCAAACCGGACATGATCGCTGCAGGCAATATTGGGTGCATGGTGCAAATTGCCGGCGGTACATCAGTTCCTGTGGTGCACACGATTGAGCTTCTCGACTGGGCGACAGGAGGTTCAAGGCCTGGACTGACAGGGCGGGATTGAGAAGTTCGGGACTATAGAAGGTCTGGACTGAATTGATCGATTGGCCCCGCAGCCAGGCGGACCACACCAGACGGACCACAAGGGGACTATTCGAAGCGCTCGACCGGCACAGACGTCGGCTGACATGACCAGCGGCAACAGGAGGATCACGATGGCTAAAGCGAAGAAGAGCAAGAAAAGCAAGAAGGCCAAAAAGGCCAAAAAGGCGGTAGTGGCGAAGAAGAAATCCGCAAAGAAGTCGTCGAAGAAGGCCGCCAAGAAGTCGGCAAAGAAGACTGCGAAGAAGGCCGCCAAGAAGAGCGCGAAGAAATCGGCAAAGAAGGCTGCGCCCAAGAAAGCTGCCAAGAAAGCTGCCAAGGCGGCCGCGCCGAAGAAGGCCGCCAAGAAGAGCGCTCCGAAGAAGAAGGCCGCACCGAAGCCGGCAGCCCCGGTGGCTGCAGCCCCGGCGCCAGAACCCGCGCCCGCGCCCGCCCCGAGTTGGGCGATGCCGAGTTCGGAGCCGTCCAGTTCATCCGACACGGGCGAGCAGCACTAGCTGGCAACAGCGCGTCGGCCATCGCCGACCATCGAATGATCTTTCAGGAAGCCGCAGCGATCGCCGCTGCGGCTTCTTTGCGTTTCGGGCGCGCCTGTTTTCGTCATGGTCCGCCCGGGTTGAAAGCGATTATTGATTCGGCCGCGATCTCCCGGTCCGACGGTTCGGTTCGCTGTTTCTCAGGTTCCCGATGTCGCCAAACCGACACAAAAAACCGCTGGGATTGTTGTGGGAATACAACACCCGCCGAGAACATTTTCCGAAACAGTCAGAACGCCTAAAAAGTCAGCAAATGATTGTCTTTTTTGCTTCACGCCCCCGATCGCAGGGACCAAATTGCGGTCAGGTTATTGGATTTGGTTGCAGTCAGTTATCGCTTGCCCGTGGGGGCGCCCGGAACGGGACTGTATTTGGAAGGTGATGGGGATCGTCATGAAGAAACTGGCTTTGTTAGCAACGGCGCTGGCAATGGTATCGGGTTCGGCTTTGGCTGCGGATTTGCGTGTCAAGGCCGTCAAGGCCCCGCCGCCGGCAGCGTTCGACCCCTGGGATATCGCCTTCGGCAGCGCGATCATGAACGACTACATCTTCCGCGGCATCACCCAGTCCAACCACAAGCCCTCCGTGGCCGCCTATTTCGAGCCCCGCTACAACGTCACCAAGGACGTGCAGCTCTATATCGGTGCCGCCGGCGAGAGCATCTCGTTCCCGAACCGCGCCGCGGCTGAAATCGATATCTACGGCGGTATCCGTCCCACCATCGGCATGTTCGCCTTCGATTTCGGCGCCTGGGGTTACCTCTATCCGGGCGGACAGTGCTTCGGCGCTCAGGGTACGGTGCCGGCGCCGACGAATAACTGCGCATCCTTCGGCCAGGGCATCGATTTCGGCGTGCCTGGTGTTGGCGGCATTCCGATCAACGGCAACTTCGCCAAGAAGAGCGCGAGCTTCTACGAAGTTTACGCCAAGGTGAACATCACCATCAACGACCAGTTCTCGGTCGGCCTGAACGAGTACTATTCTCCGAACTTCCTGAACCTCGGCGCCTGGGGCAACTACGCCTCGATCACCGGCAAATGGACCGCGCCCTCGACCACCTTCGGCTCCAGCGGCGTCGGCATGTACGTCTCGGGCGAGTTCGGCCGTCAGTGGCTCGGAACCTCGGACGCCTTCTACGGCACCACCGTCGCAACCGTGTTCGGCGGCCCGTACCCGAACGGCATTCCGGAGCCCAGCTACAACACCTGGAATATCGGCGTCGGCTTCACCTACAAGGTGTTTACGCTGGACCTGCGTTACTCCGACACCAACCTTTCCAAGGGCGACTGTAACGCCTTCACCAGCGACTTCAGCACCACGAGCGCCAGTCCGAACTTCGTGACCAAGATCAATCCCGGCGGGTTCGGTTCCAACTGGTGCGGCGCGGCGGGCATCGTCAAGCTGTCGGCTGACCTGACCGCGATGACCAACCTGAAGTGAGCTCTTCCTTCTGAGGACGAGGGGGCGGCAGAGCAATCTGCCGCCCCCTTTGCTTTTTCGGGTGTTTCCGAATGCGGTGGGATTGGTGGCATGCGGCGCACGAGGCGATGCAAAGGCTCGATCGCCGCAACATCCAGGCGGGTGTGGTCGCGGGTCTCGGCGGTGCGATCGCCATCGGCGTCATGGAATGGCTGTCGATCGCCACTCATTACCCGCTGGCCGTGATTCCGTTCGCGACCTCCATCGTGCTGGTGATCGGGTCGCCGGAAGCCGAGCCAGCGCAGCCCCGGGCGCTGATCGGCGGCCATTTCGTCAGTGCGCTGGTCGGCTTGGCCGTGCTGAAACTGGCGGGCCCGCAGGCCTGGGCGGCAGCGGCAGCCGTCGGCCTGTCCATACTTGTGATGTATGCGACCGGTACGTTCCATCCGCCGGCGGGTATCAATCCGCTGCTGGTGGTTTCAGGCAATCTGCCCTGGACGTTCCTGTTTGCGCCGGTGCTGGCTGGCGCAGCGCTGCTCGCCGCGTTCGCCTTGATCTGGCACCGATGGGTTCGCCGCCAGCCATGGCCACAGCGCTGGCGGTAATCAACCCGATCGGACCTCGCCCTCGTCAGGCTTTCGCCGGACCTGCCACCACGGCATCCCGCAGCGTAAACCGGTCGCCGTCGCGGACCATGGCGACGTGGCGCTGATGGAAGGCCTCCAGCGTCGAGCGGTGGCCGATCGAGACGATGGTGGTTTCCGGCAGCCTCAACGCAAGCAGGCGATACAGCGCGGCTTCCGACGGTTCATCGAGCGAGGCGGTCGCTTCATCGAGGAACAGATAGTTTGGCGCGTGCAGCAGCGCGCGCGCCACCCCCAATCGCTGCTGCTCGCCGGGCGAGAGCATCCGGTTCCAGTGCGCCTCTTCTTCCAGCCGGGCGCCGAGCTGCGGCAGGCCCACCAGCGTGAGCGCTTCCCTGATCTGGTCCGCGCTGAAGCTTGCGGTTTCGCCGGGATAGGCGATCGCCCCGTGCAGCGATCCGATCGGGAAGTAGGGTCGCTGCGGCAGCATCATCAGCGACGCGTTCGCCGGAACGGTGATCTTGCCGCTGCCGAACGGCCAGATGCCGGCGATGGCGCGGAACAGGGTCGATTTGCCGGCGCCCGAAGGGCCGGTCAGCAGCGTGGCCTCGCCGCCGCGCAGGCTGAGCCCATCCGCCGACACCAGCGGCGTGCCATTGGGCAGGCGGACCATGACCTGGCCGAGGTCGATCGCATTGCCGGCGCCTGATGAAACGACGCCGATCGATTCTCCCGACTTCGCCAGCGTCGTGGCACTCGCGATCGCCGTCTCGAACCCGTCGAGACGGGCGACGATGGCGCGCCAGTCCGCCAGCGTGCGGTAGATCGTGACGAAGATCGACAGCGCATTCTGCACGCTGCCGAAGGCGGACGCCGTCTGCGTCAAGCCGCCGAGCTGGACCTTTTTGGCAAAATAGGCCGGCGCCACCAGGATGTAGGGGAAGATCACCGCGGCCTGTGAGTAGCTCGAGGTGAACGCCGTCAGCCGTTTGGTACGGCTCATGATGCCGTACCAGTTCTGGACCACATTGCTGAAGCGCCCCCACAATTGCTGGCGTTCGGCGTTCTCGCCCTGCAGCAGCGCGATCTGTTCGGAGTTTTCCCGCGCACGCACCAGGTTGAAGCGGAAATCGGCTTCGAATTGTTGCTGCTTGAAATCAAGCCGGACCAGTGGCGAGCCGATCCATTGCGTCAGCGCCGTACCGAAGATCGCATAGATCAGCGCGCCCCAGACCAGATAGCCCGGGATGGCGTACTCCTTGCCGAACACGTGCAGGGGGGCTGCTGCAGACAAGCCCCACAGGATGATGACGAAGGAACACAGCGTCACCACTGAATTCAGAAGGCTCAGCCCGATATCCAGCGTCCGCTCGACGAACAGTTTGACGTCTTCGGCGATGCGCTGGTCCGGATTGTCGGCGGCGTCGCCCTGCAATTGCATGCGGTAGTGATTGGCGCCGTGCAGCCATTCGCCGAGATAGTGCCGGGTCAGCCAGCGCCGCCAGCGGATCTGCAGCCATTGATTGAGATAGAGCTGGTAGACGGAAAGCACGATGAAACACGTCGCCAGTATGCAAAAGAAGCCGATCTCCCTGACGAAGACATCCCAATCGTACTCCTGCAGCGCGTTGAAGAAGCGGCTTTGCCACTGGTTCAGCAGCACGTCGATCGCGACCAGCGCGAGTTGGATCGAGACCACCGCGGCGAGCAGCACGCGGCCCGGCCATTTGTCCTCGGAGCGGAAATAGGGGGCGGCGATGCGCCACACGGTGGCGAGCGTCGAGCTGATGTTGTTCACAGATTACCGCTCCGGGGGATGGCCTTCAAAGGCCTGAAGAATAGGGACAATCAGAGGCGCTATAGACTAAAGTCGTAGTTGATATGATCAGCGTTCGCTTGTCCCGGCGTTCGAGTCAACCCTAGCATGGCCGCAACGGCGAGGGGCGGGGGGACCTTCATACTCGCGAGGTTGTGAGCGATTTGGCGATGCCGGATTCGCAAGCAGATTCGCATATTCCCAAATACTCCCGCGATCTCGCAAACGTGCCTGACCGTCACGCCGGCAGGCTGCGCTAAATAATGGCGTGGGGGAGATCCGCTCATGTGGAATCAAGTTTACAATCCGCTCGACAATACGGTGCTGTCGACTATTGCCGCCGCAATTCCGGTCATTACGCTTTTGGTGCTGATCGCCAGCGGCAAGGTCAAGGCGCATCTTGCGGCCATCATTGCGCTGGTTGTCGCCAACATCATCACGATCGCCGTGTACAAGATGCCCATGAGCATGTCGGTCCGGGCCTCGCTGCTCGGCGTGGTGGTCGGTTTCTTCCCGATCGGCTGGATCGTGCTCAACGTCATTTTCCTCTACCGCGTCACGGTCGAGACCGGCCGCTTCGAACTCTTGAAGCGCGCGGTCGGCGGCGTCACCGAAGACCGGCGGCTGCAACTGCTGCTGATCGCATTCGCGTTCGGCGCGTTCTTCGAGGGCGCGTCCGGCTTCGGCACGCCGGTTGCGATCACCGGTGCGGTCCTGATCGGGCTTGGCTTCTCGCCGCTCGCGGCCTCCGGCCTGTCGCTGATCGCCAACACCGCGCCGGTCGCCTATGGCGCGCTCGGCACGCCGATCCAGGGCCTCGCCTCGGTCACCGGCCTCGATCCCTATATTCTCGGCGCCATGGTCGGCCGGCAATTGCCGGTGTTCTCGCTGATCGTGCCGTTCTGGGTGGTGTGGGCGTTCGCCGGCTGGAAGGGCATGAAGGACGTCTGGCCGGCCATTCTGGTCACCGGGCTTTCATTCGCGATCCCGCAATTCGTGATCTCGAACTACATCAATCCCTGGATCGTCGACATCGGCGCTTCGCTGATCTCGATGGGGTGCCTGATCCTGTTCCTGAAGGTGTGGCAGCCGAAGCAGCTGTGGCTGTCGCCGGCGTTGCGCGGCAACGATGAATCGGCCGCGACCATGGCGACGGCGAACGCCGATGGACAAGACCCCGCTGACGCAGACCGAGATGTGGAGCGCATTGCTGCCGTGGATCATCGTCTGCGTCGTGATGCTGATCTGGGGCAATGGCGCGTTCAAGACCTGGGCCAACTCGATCTTCGTCTGGAACTATCCGGTTCCCGAGCTGCACAACATGATCAACACGGTGCCGCCGGTGGCGGCCAAGCCGACCCCGCAAGGCGCGGTGTTCGGCTTCACCTATCTGTCCTTCACCGGCACCGGCATGCTGATCGCGGCGATCATCTCCGGCTTCCTGATGGGCGTTGGGCCGGCCAAGCTGATCGGCGAATACGGCCGCACCATCAAGCTGTGCGCGATCTCGCTGATCACGATCTCGGCGATGCTGGCGATCGGTACGCTGACGCGTCTCTCCGGCGTCGATGCGACGCTCGGTCTGGCGTTCGCCGCAACCGGCGTGCTCTATCCCTTCTTCGGCACGCTGCTCGGCTGGCTGGGCGTGGCGCTGACGGGATCGGACACCGCCTCCAACGTGCTGTTCGGCAATCTGCAGAAGATCACGTCGGAACAGCTCGGCCTGTCGCCGATCCTGATGGCCGCCGCCAACTCCTCCGGCGGCGTGATGGGCAAGATGATCGACGCGCAGTCGATCGTCGTCGCCTCGACCGCGACCAACTGGTACGGCCACGAAGGCTCGATCCTGCGCTACGTGTTCCTGCACTCGATCGTGCTGGCCTGCCTCGTCGCTGCGTTTGTGACGCTGCAGGCCTATGTCTATCCGTTCACGCTGATGGTCCTGAAATAGGACGGCAGCAAAACGGTCTGCCAATGATCCCCGCGGCGGTGCCGCGGGGATTTGTTTATCGATGCGGTCTTTGTGCCATCAATCTAGCCAATGCCATACTTGTCCCATAGAACGTCGCCCGATATCGAACGCCGCATTATTTTGAGAGGTTGCATGGTTTCATTCGCCGGGATGTTGAAGCAGGCAGGCGTTGCCGCTGCCCTGCTCGTGACCGTCGCCCCCGCGACCGGCTACGCCCAGGCCGATAACGGCTTTCCGTTCGGACTGGAGATGACGCTGGATGTGGGGCGCATGCCCGGCTCCAAGCGGATACCGAATTTGGAGATCGGCGATGCCGGTGAAGTGGTGCTCGAACTCTGGTGCAAGGGCGGCAAGGGTCAGTTCTCGGTGGCGGGCAATACCGTGATCTTCGTCGCCGGCGCGATGGAGAACCGGACCTGCCCGCCGGATCGCGCGCAGGCCGACGACGATCTGATCGCCGCCCTGAGCGATGCGGCGACCTGGAAGCGGCAAGGCGATTTCGTTTCCTTTATCGGCACCAAGACGCTGCGCTTCCGGCTCAATACCAACTAGAGCTTTTCGAGCGAAGTGGATACCGGTTCGCGTGAAGAAAACGCGTCAAATAGAGTCAGCGCGAACATAATTCCGGAACAACGGGAAAACGGGCCATGAACACGCTGATCTGCGCCGCTTCCATGTTTCTCGCCGCGACGGTTTCGGCCTTTGCCCAAAGCGCCGTGTCGCCCGAGGTGCTGAAAGACCTCGCGCCGACGGGAAAGCTGCGCGCCGCCATCAATCTCGGCAATGGCGTGCTGGCACAGACGGACGCGGCCACCGGCAAGCCGAAGGGCATTACGCCGGATCTTGCGATGGAACTCGGGCGGCGGCTCGGCGTTCCCGTCGAACTGGTGGTCTATCAGGCGGCGGGCAAGGTGTTCGACGCGGTCAAGGACGGCGCCTGGGACATCTCCTTTGTCGCGATCGAGCCGGTACGCGCCGCCGAGATCGAGTTCAGCGCACCCTATGTGATCATCGAGGGCACCTACATGGTGCGACAGGATTCGCCGCTGAAGGCGATCGCCGACGTCGACCGTGCCGGCGTGCGCATCGCCGTCGGCCTCGGCTCGGCCTATGACCTCTATCTGACCCGCACGCTCAAGAACGCCACACTCGTCCGCGCGGCGGTGGGCGGCGGGCAGGCCATGATCGAGATGTTCGTCAACGACAAGCTCGAGGTCGCCGCCGGCGTCAAGCAGCCGCTGGTCGGCTACGCCAGTGACCATCCGGAAATGCGGGTGATGGACGGCCATTTCATGGAAATCCAGCAGGCCATGGGCACGCCAAAGGGCCGGCTCGCTGGTGCAGCCTATCTGCGCACTTTCGTCGAGGAGATGAAGGCTTCGGGCTTCGTTGCCGATGCGATCAAGCGCAGCAATCAATCGGCCGCGGTCGCACCGCCAGCGGCCAAGTGAGTGTCGGTAGGGAGGAAACGCCCATGACTGATTTGACGCGCCGCGATGTGTTATCGGCTACCGCTGGAGCAGCGGCGGCGACGACCTTGCCGTTTAGCGCCCCTGTCCGCGCGGCCACGCCGGTCGCGGGCAAACAGGCGGCCGGCTGGTACCGCTACAAGATCGGCAGCATCGAGGTGACGGTTGCGACCGACGGCGTCAACCGGTTCAAGATGGCGGAGGATCACGTCACCAACATCAAGAAGGATGTGGTGAATGCCGCACTCGCCGAGGTCTTCATGGAAAAGGACATGATGACCACGCCGTACAACCCGATCGCGATCAACACCGGATCAAAGCTTGCGGTGGTCGATACCGGCACCGGCGAGAGCAATTACAAGAAGAGCAACGGCACCGCCGGCCAGATGGTGACGAACCTCGCAGCTGCCGGCATCGATCGCAGCGCCGTCGATGTCGTGATCCTCTCGCACTACCATGGCGACCACATCAACGGCCTGCTGATGGACGACAATTCATTGACCTATCCGAACGCCGAGATCCTGGTGCCTGCGGTCGAGCACCAGTTCTGGATGGACGACGGCGAGATGAGCCGCGCGCCAAAAGGCCGCATGGAAGGCAACTTCAAGAATGTGCGGCGTGTCTTCACGCCGGAGGCTTTGAAGCGCGTCAGAACCTATGAGTGGGGCAAGGAGGTGATTCCCGGCGTCACCGCGCAGGGCACGCCGGGGCACACGCCCGGCCATAGCTCGTTCGTGATCGCGTCAGGTTCGGATGCCGTCTACGTGCAGTCCGACGTCACCCACGTGCCGTTCCTGTTCGTCCGCCATCCCGACTGGCACGCCTTCTACGATCAGGACGGCGCCATGGCGGAGGCGACCCGCCGCAAGGTCTACGACATGCTGGTGGCCGACAAGATGCGGGTACAGGGTTTTCACTATCCGTTCCCGTCGCTGGCGCATGTCGAGAAATACGGCAGCGGTTACCGGGAGATTCCGGTGATCTGGAATCCGACGATCTGATTATTCCACCTTCAGCCCGAGCTGCTGCACGAGCTTGCTCCACTTCTTCTCCTCGCGGTCGATGTCGTCGGCGTATTCGGCCGCTGTCGAGGTGAGCGGATCGCCGCCTTCGAGATGGATGCGTTTCTGCACCTCGGGATCGTTGCCGAGCTTGCGCAGCTCGGCGCTCAGCGCTTCGACGATGTCCGGCGGCGTGCCGTGCGGCGCCAGCAGCCCGTAATGCAGCACGGCCTCAAAACCGGGCATCCCCGATTCGTCGAAGGTCGGCACATCAGGCAACAGCGAAAAACGCTTCTTGCTGGTGACGGCGATGGCGCGGAGTTGTCCGGCTTCGATATTGCCCAGCGCCGGCGGCAGCACGCCGAACGCGATCGGCACGTGGCCGCCGAGCAGGTCGTTCATGACCGGCGCCGTGCCCTTGTAGGGGATGATCGCGATATCGATGCCGGCTTCGGCCTTGAACAGTTCGGCGCACATGTAGCCGCCGGTGCCGACCGATGAGGTGCCGATATTGAGTTTGCCCGGGTCCTTCTTCGCAAGTGCGATGAATTCGGCGACCGTTTTGGCCGGAAACGAGGGATGGGCGAGCAGCGCCACCGGCATCGAGGCGACGAGACCGATCGGCGCAAAGTCCTTGCGCGGGTCCATGCCGAGCTTCGTGTAGAGGCTGGGGTTGATCGAAATGGTGCCGGTGTGGCCGAGCAACAGCGTGTAGCCGTCGGGTGCGGCGCGTGCGACCGCGCGGGTGCCGATGGTTCCGCCGCCGCCGCCGCGGTTGTCGACATTCACGGTCTGGCGGAAGGCGTCGGACAGCTTTTGCGCCACGACGCGGGCCATGGCGTCGACGCCGCCGCCGGGCGGATACGGCACCACGAGCGTGATGGCGCGGGTCGGAAATTCGGCCGCGGATGCGACCGTCGCCGCTCCCGGTGCTGCGATAACAGATGCAAAGATCGCGATACCGATGACAGCGTTGCGACGCGATCGTTCAACCACCTGGCAGCCTCCCTGTCAGATCACCGCATCCTAATCGGCAGGTGCGTCAGCGCCAACCTTGAACTGCGCGCCGGGGCCGCATAGGCTCAGCTTTCGAAAACGCCTGCCGAGCCATCTTCAACGAGAAGCGGGATATTATCCGATCGATGCGGTCCACTGAGCGGCGCCCGTTCCCCCACCGCCGGGGCCTGATCATCGTCACGACATTGGCCATCGCCTATGTCGCCAGCCATTTTTTCCGCGCCTCCAACGTCACCATCGGCCTCGATTTGATGCGCGACCTCGCCATCGGGCCGGAAGCGCTGGGCGCGCTGACCGGCGCGTTCTTCTTCGGCTTCGCCGCGATGCAGATCCCTTGCGGCTTCTTCTTCGATCGTTTCGGCCCGCGCCGTACCGTGGCCGGCATGCTGGTGCTCGCGACCTGCGGCATCACGATCTTCACGTTGGCGCCGAGCTGGCCGATCCTGCTCACCGGCCGCGTGCTGATGGGCGCCGGCTTCGGCGCCATGCTGATCGGCAGCATGGTGGTGATCTCGCGCTGGTTCCCGCCGGATCGCTTCTCCACGCTCACCGCCATGGTGTTGTCGATCGGCCTGCTCGGCAATCTGGCCGCCACCACGCCGCTGGCCTGGGCCTCGCAGGCGATCGGCTGGCGCACCGCGTTCGGCGCCGTCGCCGTCTTCACCGCGCTCGCCACCGTCGCGGTCTGGCTGGTGGTGCGCGACGCGCCGCCCGGCCATCCGTTCCTGGCGCGCACCGCCGAGCCGCCGCGCGTGATGCTGCAAGGCCTGATGGAGGTGCTGCGCAACCCGCGCCTGCGGCCGATCCTGGCGCTGAATTTCTGCAACTATGCCTGCACCTTCACCGTGCAGGGCCTGTGGGGCGGCCCGTTCCTGCGCGAGGTGCACGGCCTGAGCCCGATCGAGGCCGGCAATGTCTTGCTGTCAGCCGTCATCGCCTACCAGCTTGGCATGCTCGCCTTCGGCCCGCTGGATCGCGTGCTGGATACCCGCAAGTGGATCGCCATCGGCGGCAGCCTGGTGATCATTTCCATCCTCGCTACGCTGGCGCTGGTATCCCGCCCGCCGATCTGGCTGCCGATCGGCGCCATCGTCGTCATCGGCTTCTTCAGCGCCTCCTCGACCATGGTGATGACGCATGGCCGCGGCATTTTTCCGGACCGGCTGATCGGACGCGGCATCGCCACGATCAACACCGCGGTCATGCTCGGCGTCGCCTGCATGCAGACGCTTTCCGGCATCATCGTCGGCGCCTTCGAACCGCTGGCCGACGGCGCCCGCTCCGAGACCGCCTACCGTGCTTTGTTCGGCGTGCTCACATTGGTGCTGATCACAGCGGTTGCGATCTACAGCCGCTCGCAGGACGTCAGGCCCAGCGACGAAATGCGCGCCCGGGCGGCGACGGCGTGATACTGCCGTTGCGCTTTCCTATCGCCACGATTCGGAGACTGTGGAATGACACCGCTCAAGCCGCTCGCGACCTATGACGATTTCGCTCGTCTGGATATCCGGATCGGCGTGGTCGTCGAGGTGCAGCCTTTTCCCAGAGCCCGCAATCCATCCTACAAGGTCGGTGTCGACGTAGGCGCGGATCGCATCATGTGGTCGAGCGCCCAGATTACCAACTATCGGGCGGACGAACTCGTGGGCTCGCTGGTGGTGTGCGTCTGCAATCTTGGGGCTAAGAACATCGCCGGCTTTACTTCAGAGCTTCTCATTCTCGGTGCCAGGAATGCGGAAGGCAACGTCATAGCGCTGGCGCCGCGGAGCCAGGTCGCGGTCGGTGAGCCGGTTTTCTAGCTACGCGATGCAGGCAGCCTGAAAAGGCTCCGGCGGACGGAACCTTTCAGTGCATCGATCTTGGGTTGCGCCATGGGGCAATGGTTTGCCATACCCTCCGCAGTTGCTGCGCCAGGGTAATGAGCTTTTGCCATTGCGTGTTTTACGCGAGCGGCAAAGCGGCGGTCCCGCAGCGCCTGCGGCCTCAGGGAAGCACCACGTCCCCCACAGCAATGCCAAGCCGCGCTACGGTGCCGCCCGGCAATTCCAGTGTGAAGACCACGTCTCCCTGACTACGAATAGGCGTCAGGTCTTTGGGGGCCGCGTTCTCCTTGATATTCGTGATCCTGAAGTTGGCGTCGATAAAAAGAAAATCGAGGTGTATGAGCACGTTGCGCATGTACATGCCCACGTGCCGCGGGTAGCCCCAGGCGAAGAGCATTCCGCGATCTGGCGCGAGAGCCGGCCGAAACATCATGCCCACGGCCTGCTCCATCACCGTCAGCGCAACCTCCGCGGTGAAGGCATGGAGATTGCCGCTGCTTTGGATCACGACCGGTATCTTGGTCAATTCCGGTTGCGGTCCTCTGACCGGAGGCTCCGGTGCAATCTTTTGAAAAACAGAAAAACCGCCGCCAGCGTTTCTGACCGAGATGGCATGCTCCTCCTCGGTAGCGTCCACGTAATAGGGCACGAGAGGCTCCAGAACGAGCGGCTCCGAGGCGATCTCCCGACCCTTGTGGTGAGTTACCCGTTCCAGCGTCGCCGAAAGAAACGGCACCACGACATAGCCTTCGCCGTGATAATGTGGCGGGATTGTCTCGTTTGGCGCCAACTGTACGATAGTGAGACCGCTTATCGGCGTCTCTACCCGAACAGGCATACTTAGATCCCCTAGCTTCTTCATGGTTCACCTCGCCCGGTTTGCTGCAACTACGCGCGGCATTATCGTAGCACCGCAACCGCGCAGGTTAAACAAATGGCTTCTCGCGGCAAGAGAATAAAACTATTGTTAGTGTCAATTGTCCGCTCCGCAATCGACGGACAGAGAACGCTACCATGAGTAAATATATAGGCAACTGAACTGTAGTTGGCTTGGAGCGGCCCTCCAAATGCAATGCCAGCCTCGCCGCCTGAGCTCGTAAGAAGGGCCGCATGACTTCGGAACAGACGATCCATGGTTGCTCCCGGTGCGGCCATCCGCCGAGCCCGGGCGACCGCTTTTGTTCGCGGTGCGGAAATACGCTAGGGGGAGACGGACGGGACCCCGCTGTGCCGGGGATACGCCGCGAACGGAAAATTGCGTCAGTTATGTTCGCCGACGTCAAGGGCTCGACGGAGATCGTCAGCATCGATGATCCCGAACGCGCATCGGAATGGCTGGAGCACATTCTTGACGTCATGCGTAACGCGGTGCACCGGTTTGGCGGTACCGTGACGAGAGTTCAGGGCGATGGCGTCATGGCACTGTTCGGGGCGCCGGTCGAGTATGAGGACCATTGCGTTCGCGCCTGCGCCGCTGCGCTCGCGATGCTTAATGATGTAAACCGCGAACCGCCCGGACCGCGTCCAGCCTTCAAGATACGCATCGGAATCGCGTCAGGTGAGTTGATGACACTGCCGGTCGCCTCTGACACCGGCATCAATTATGATGCGATGGGGGCCGTTGTTCATCTCGCGGCCCGCCTTGAGCAAGCCGCGACACCGAACACTGCGCTGATTTCATCAGAGACGCAGCAGGGGACGCGTGATGCTTTCGATGTCCAGGAGAAGGAACTAAGCGGGCTTCGAGGTTTGCCGGCCACAGTGCAGGCATTCGAACTCACTCGGTGGAGCGCACGGCATGGCGTGCGGCCGACAGGCCACTCGGCCCGGCCGCACGGAATCTTTGTTGATCGTGAGGAGGCCTTTGCCACACTGCGAAGTGCGCTTGCGGGGCTCGGTCGGAAACGGTCACGCGTCGTCTTCGTCACGGGTGAACCTGGAATAGGCAAATCACGCTTGATCGTGGAATTCCTGGCGAGCGTTCACGACGACGTACGGGTTTGCGTCAGTCAGTCGTCGCCTTATCGAAGTTTTGCCTACGGCCCGCTTGCCGACCTTGTCGCTGATCTCGCCGGCATCGAGACCGATACGAAGCCAGACGAGCGGAGGAATCGCCTCGCCGCCCTGACCGGACGGGGAACGCAAGCGACGGAAGGTGTTGCCGGCGAACTCGATATCCTGGTTGATGTGAACTCGAACGACTTCGACGTGCTTTCGCTTGCACCAATCGACAGGCGGCTCCGCGTGGAAGCTGCTGCGGTTGCGCTTTTCGCCGCCGTTAGCCAGGAAAAGCCCCTCATCCTGCTGATTGAGGATGTTCACTGGCTCGATGAAGACGATCTGGGTCAACTTGCGCGCATTTGCGAGCGTATCCGAGGCACGCAGTGTCTCGTTTTGCTCACGGCGCGTGACGCGTGGGTGGGACCTGCCGCGTTGTGGGAACAAAGCGACCATCAATGTCGCATTGCGCCACTGGAGCCCGCGCATGTCCGCCAGCTTTTCGATGCGCTCGTTCGTCCTGGAAGAGGTACTGCCGTCCTCAGCAACGAAATCGTGGAACGGACGAGCGGCAATCCTCTTTTCATTGAGGAGACGCTGCACGCGCTCCATCAGGCCGAGGCACTCACCCGCGAAGATCACTTCTACAGCCTGCGGCAACCTGGTGTGGACATTCCGCTGTCACCCACCGTGCGTGGCCTCCTCGCTTCGCGGATTGATCGTCTCGAACATACGCAGAAGGACGTCCTGCGCGCGATCGCAGTCATCGGACAAAGCGCCACCCCCGCCGTTCTTCAAGCTTTGCTTGGGCTTGACGCAAATATCGTCAACGTCGCGATCGAGCGGTTGATAGCGTTGGATCTGCTGACGATAGATACGCCGCCCGAGCAACCATTCGCTGCCGTCAATCTGCAATTTCGTCATCCGTTGGCTAGGGAAGTCGCGTATGAGCAGACCTTGCTGCGTGATCGAGCCCGCATCCATCAATGGATGCTGGTACGGCTGGAGGAAGAGGAGCGAAGCGGGCTTCGCGACCGGTCGGATATTCTCGCCGAGCATGCGTTTCGCGCAGAGGCATGGGAGAAAGCCGCGCGATACATGTTGAGGGCGGGTAGCGAATCGTTCTGGCGCGATGCGAAGACTGAAGCCGTCCGTTTCCTGCGTCGAGGCCTTGAGGCGGTCGAGCGATCGGATTCGGATCAGGCAAATTCGCTCATCAGCTTGCAGCTGCATCTTGAATTGAGGAACTCGTTGTTCCAGCTTGCGCGCATGGACGAACTTGCGCATCATCTCAGTGCTGCGCGTCCGGCAGCGCTGAAGCTGTCTCATCCCGTTCACACTGGTCGCTATCATATTTTCCAGAGCCACTATTACTGGTTCACCGGCGATCTCGGAGGTGCGTTGGACGAAGCAGAAGCCGCGCGGACGCTCGCTGCATCGAGCGGACTAAACGCGCTTGAGTCCAGGGCGCGGTTTCAACGAGGTCTGGTTGAATTTAGCCGTGGTGAACATCGCGACGCAATTGAGTCGATGAACAACGTCAGCTCTGCGATCATCGGACAAGAGCCGAAGCATGAATTCGGCATGAATAAATCATTGCTGGTCACGACTCTTGGCTACAGCGCACGCGCACACGCTGAACTCGGACAGGTAAGCGAAGCGCGCGAGCATGCCGCCCGATCGCTAGCTGTGGCGCGAGAGCTAAACAATCAGTTTGCATGGGTGTTCGCTTACGTGGCCGAGGGCTGGGTGAACTTTCATACGGACGCGCCCGATCGCGCACTGCCATTTCTCGAAAGGGCGTATGAAATATGCGCGACTGAAGACGTGCCTCTGATGGGGCCGGTCTCAGGTTCATTTCTCAGTCTTGCGCTACTCAGTGCTGCCAATAGTCGCGCTATTCAGAATGTTGCCGATCGCAAACGGTCGCTTACGTTGGCAGAGCACGCGGTGAAACAAGGAAACGAGTTTCAATTTTGGGCGTTTCAGCCCATGCGCGTCGCGATCCTAAGCCAGGCACTGTTGGCAAATGGGCAGAACAAGGCCGCACTGGATCAGGCGAAGGCGGCGCTCGAAGATGCGCGACGGCAGGAGGAGCCGGTGTCGGAAGTTGAGGCCCTCTTGGCTCTCTCGCAAGCCCAGCGGTCCCTTGAAATGGATTGG
Source organism: uncultured Alphaproteobacteria bacterium (assembly GCA_963802535.1). Lineage (GTDB taxonomy): Bacteria > Pseudomonadota > Alphaproteobacteria > Rhizobiales > Xanthobacteraceae > Bradyrhizobium. The sequence goes on from CAWDJI010000019.1 coordinate 84,772, forward strand.
GAGGCCACGCTTCGAGCCGCAGCGTCGATCGCCGAGCGGCTTGAGATGAACTCGGCGTTGATGCGATGCGCTAGAGCCGAGCTGAGATGCAGGGAGCCGTATTTTTCGTTCTAAGGCGGGAAAAGCCACGCGTCAGAAAAGCCGGTGCGTCGAACCCTCAGTGGGCCGCCACTTCACGGGCGATCCCGGTTTCCTTGATCGTCGGCATCCACAATCTTGCCAGCACCGGGATCACCAGCAGACTGCAGATCGGCGACAGCAGCATGCCGCCGACGATGACGCAGGCCAGCGGCTGCTGCACCTGTGAGCCGATCCCGGTCGAGATCGCCGCCGGGACCAGGCCGATGCACGCCGACAGGCCGGTCATGAAGATCTGCCGCATCCGCGTTTCGGAGGCGCGGATGATCGCGTCTTCCGTCCCCATGCCTTCGTCGATGTCGCGGCGGATATAGGACATCAGCAGGATGCCATCCATCGCGGAGACGCCGAACAGCGAGATGAATCCGACCGCGGCCGATACGCTGAAATTCAGACCGCCGATGTAGAGCCCGAGAATTCCGCCGGCCACCGCGAACGGGATGCCCGACAGCGCCAGCAGGCTGTCGCGTATCGAGTTGAACAGGCTGTACAGCAGCATCAGGATCAGAAGCAGGCTTAACGGCACGATCAGAGCAAGCCGCTTCTTGGCGTCCACCAGCGCGCCGTATTCGCCCGACCATTCGAGCGAGTAGCCCTGGGGAAGCGGGACTTTCTTGCCGATCCGGTCCTGCGCCTCGACCACGGTCGAACCGAGATCGCGGTCGCGGACGCTGTATTTCAGCGGAATGAAGCGCTGGCTGTTCTCGCGGTAGATATAGGCCGCGCCGCTGACGAGCTTGACCTCGCCGAGATCGCCAAGCCGGATATAGGCGGTCGGCGTCTTCGAATCCGAATTCGGCAACGCCACCGGGATCGCGCGGATGGCTTCGACATCCCGGCGGAATTCCGGCGCCAGACGCACCGTCAGCGCGAAGATCATCTCGCCTTCATAGACCTTGGAAACTTCCTGGCCGCCGATCGCGGCCTGGACCACGGAATTGATGTCGCCGACCGAGAAGCCGTAGCGCGCGGCCTTGGCGCGATCGATCCGGACGATCAGGTTGGGCTGGCCGAGCAGATTGAAACTGGCGGGGTCGGCAACGCCGCGAACGTCCGAGAGTTCGGTCTTCACCGATTTGGACAGCCGTTCCAGCTCGACGAGGTCCTTGCCGAAGATCTTGATCGAGTTCTCGCCTTTCACGCCGGAGACGGCTTCCTCGATATTGTCCTGGATGTATTGCGAGAAATTGAAGTCGACGCCGACGAATTCGCGGTTGAGCCGTCTCGCTCATCTGCTTGACCATCTGCTCCTTGGTCAATCCCGCCGGCCACTTGTCGGCCGGCTTGAGCGGGACAAAGAACTCGGCGAGGAACGAACCGTCGGGATCGGTGCCTTCATCGCCGCGTCCCTGCTCGGAAAACACGGTCTGGACCGGCGGATAGCTCGAGATCACGGCGCGGATCTTGGCCACCGTTTCCATCCCGGCCTCCAGCGTGATGGTCGGCGGCATCACGGCCCGGATCCACAGATTGCCCTCTTCCAGCTTGGGCAGGAATTCGGTGCCGAGCCGCAAGCTCGAGACTGAGACACAGCACCAGAAACACCGCGGCGACTGACCGCCGCGCGGCGATAGTTGCGGACCGCGCGCACCAGAACGGCCTGGTAGAGCGTGCGGATATGACGGACCACGAAGGTTTCGACTTCCTGGACATGCGCCGGCAGCAGGATCGACGCCAGCACCGGCGTCACGGTGAAGGTTGCGATGACGGCGCCGATCAGCGCATAGGCATAGGTCCGCGCCATCGGCCCGAAGATCTGGCCTTCGACGCCCTGCATCGTGAACAGCGGCAGGAAGGCCGCGATCGTGATGATCACCGAAAAGAAGATCGCCTTGTCGACCTCGACGGCACCGGTCAGGATCCAGCCGAGCTTGTCGCTGAGCCTCGCAGGACGATCCGCTGGCACCCGCGCCGAATGATGGGCGATCTGGCGGAAGATGTTTTCCACCATGATCACGGTGCCGTCGACGATAATGCCGAGATCGATGGCGCCGACCGACAGCAGATTGGCGGACTCTCCCCGCATCACCGTGATCATCACCGCCAGGAACAGCGCCACCGGAATCGTCGCCGCGACGATCAGCGCGCAGCGCAGATCGCCGAGAAACACCCACTGGATCAGGAAGATCAGGGCGACACCGAACAGCAGATTGTGCAGCACCGTCTGCACCGTGATCGCGACGAGGTCGCCGCGATCGTAGAACGGCACGATCTTGACGCCGGGCGGCAGCGATCCGTCGGTATTGATCCGCTCGACCGCCGTGCGCACGCGCTTGACCACGTCCATGGTGCGTTCGAGCTTCTGCATCAGCACGATGCCGGTGACGACGTCGGTCTTGTCGTCGCGGCCGGCGAGACCGAGCCGGGGTGCGAAACCGATCTGGACCTTGGCGACATCGGACACCAGCACCGGCACGCCGCCCTGCTGGGTCAGGACGATATTGCCGATATCGTCCATCGAGGTGATGACGCCGATGCTGCGGACATTGACCGACTGTTCGCCGATCGCGATGGTGCGACCGCCGACATTGGAATTGCTCGCCGAAATCGCGGTCATGATCTGCGGCAGCGTCAGCCCATAGGCCATCATGCGGTCGAGGTTGATCTCGGCCTGGAATTCCTTGGTTTTGCCGCCGAGCACGGCGACGTCGGCGACGACCGGGCACGATGCGCAGCTTGCGTTCGACCACCCAGTCCTGCAGCGCCTTGAGCCGCATGACGTCCATGCCCGGCGGTCCCGATCAGCTCGTAGCGAAAGATCTCGCTGATGCCGCCGGCGGGCGAGATCACCGGCAGCACGCCGGCCGGCAGCACCGCATCCTTCAGCCGGTTGAGGGTCTGCTGACGCACAAAATGATAGTCGCGGCCGTATTCGAACTGCAGACGGATGAAGCCGAGCCCGTAGACGGTGTTGGAGCGGATGAACTTCAGGCCTGGCGTGCTGGCGACCGCGACCTCGATCGGGATCGTGATGTAACGCTCGACTTCCTCGGGGGACTGGCCCTGCTGCTGGGCGATGATCTCGATGATCGGCGGCGCCGGGTCGGGATAGGCCTCGATGTTCAGCGTCAGGAAGGCAACGTAGCCGAGACCGAGAAAGGCCGCGAACGCGACCATCACCAGCAGCCGCCGCGACAGGCAGAACGCGATGAGACTACGCAGCATCGAACCGCTCCGGCCCGCCGGTCATTGACGCCACTCGTTGTCGACAAAGATCGCGCCGCGTGCGACCACCAGTTCGCCGACAGCGAGACCCCTGCGAATCTGCGTCAGGCCGTTCTGCTGGATCCCGATCTCGACCACGCGGCGTTTGAACAGCATCGGCTCGGTTTCGACCCACACCGTCGCAACGTCGCCTTCGCGGATCACCGCGTCGGTCGGCACCGCCGGCGTGGCCGATGGCTCTCGTCGATCTCGATCTTGAAGCTCGCGAACATCTCGGACTTGAGCACGCCGTCCGGATTGTCGATCTCCGAGCGCACCATGACACGGCGCGTGGTCAGGTCTGACGCCGAACTGATGGTTGCGATACGCGCCTTGAAGATCCGGTTTGGCGCCGCCGCAACCTTGGCCTCGATCTCCTGGCCGATTCGCACAAACGCGATATCCTGCTCGAAGATCTGGGCCTTCAGCCACATCGTCGACAGGTCGGCGATCACATACAGAGCCTCGCCGGAATCGGACTTGACGTGTTGTCCCGGCCCGACCTTGCGCGAGATGACGGTGCCGTCGATCGGCGCCGTTATCCGGGTGACGCGGCTGAGCGTGCCCTGCTGCTCGAGTTTCGAGATTTCCGCATCGGTGCGACCAAGGATGCGCAGGCGGATGCGGGCGGCTTCGAACGCCGTGTCGGTCGATCGCATGTCGCTCTCGGCGGCGGCGAGCTGCGCCTCGGCCTGCTGCAAATCCTTGAACGGGGCGGCCTTGCCTTCATAGAGATCGCGGACGCGCTTCTCGACGATCTGCGCCAGGTTGAGCTGGGAGCGCGCCTTGTTTCTGGCGGCCTGTGCGGCGATGAACTCGTTCTGCGGTGGCACCTGCTCGGGGCTGTCGATTTCCAGCAGCGGATCGCCGCGCTTGACCTGATCGCCGACCTTGGCGATCAGACGGGTGACCCGGCCGGAGAACGGCGTCAGAACGATGGTGCTGGCATCTTCATTGAATCGCGATCTGACCGATCGCCGATCGCTGATCGCGGAACGCATAGGACTCGACCTTCACCACCTGCGAGCTGGTGCATCTGATCGGGGACGACACGACGAAAGTCCGCCCCCTTCGTCGTGCCTTCGGCCATGGCGGCCGACGCCAGCAACGACGCGCCGAACAACGGCGCAACCCGTCGAAGCCAAGGCGCTTTCGCCGTAAAAGTCGTTTTCGCGGTCAGTGACATGCCCCAGACGTTACCCTGCCGCGCAATCCAAAACAAAAGCGATTTCACTCCGCAGCATCCCGGTCCGCGCCGCCCTGCGCGCCGACCGGTCAAGAAGCTCCAAAAGCCGATGATGTAACCGCAGGGACCAAAGCATGTCGGTCGAGCCGCAGCTAGGGGCAAGAAAGTTGAAATCCCCCGGAATATCCGTTCCGGGCGCAGCAAGTGGCCCAGGAGTAGATTGTACCAAATATTTGTATAATCGTATGGTAATTGAGGTGGCCGGCGCCGGGCCGTAGCTTGGCGGAATCGCTGAGCCAAAAAATCAGCCAGCCGACAATTTTGCAGGGAGTGACCAATGCGGTTCAATCGTCGCACGATCCTGTCCGCCGCGATCGCGGGCGCGTCGATTTGGGTGTCACACCCAGCCAACGCGCAGACCGCCTTTCCAACCAAGCCGATCACCATCATTGTTCCGGCCGCGGCCGGCGGGCCGACCGACACCGTGGCTCGCCTGATCGGGGAATCGATGGGCCGAACCCTCGGCCAGATCATCCTGGTCGAAAACGTCGGCGGGGCAGGTGGCACGCTCGGCATGACGCGCGCGTCGAAGTCGGCCGCCGACGGCTACACGCTCGCGGTCTGGCATATCGCGCACGCGACTGCGCCGGCGCTCTACGACTCCATCAAGTATGATGTCGTCAACGACTTCGATCACCTCGGCCGAATAACCGACGTCCCCATGACCCTGGTGTCAAAGCCGACTTTGGCGGCCAACAACGTGACCGAGTATGTGGCGTGGATTCGCGCCAACAGCGACAAGGCTGTCTACGGGCATGCCGGCATCGGCTCTGCTTCGCATCTTTGCATGCTGATGCTGATGAAAGAGCTTGGCGTGCAGATGAACGGCATTCCCTATCGCGGCACCGGGCCGGCCATGAACGACCTGCTCAGTGGTCAGTTCGACGTGATGTGCGACCAGACCACCAACACCACCAATCAGATCAAAGAGGGCAAGATCAAAGGCTTTGCCGTCACGACCAAAACCAGGGTCTCGTCCTTGCCCGACCTGCCGACGCTCGATGCGGGAGCCGTCAAAGGCTTCGAGGTCGCGGCCTGGCACGCCATGTGGGCTCCGAAGGGATTGCCGCAAGACGTTTCCGACAAGCTTGTCGCTGCACTTCAGACGGCGCTCAGGGATCCCAAGGTGATCGAGCGGTTTGCAAGTCTCGGCACCGAACCGGTCCCGGCTGAGCTGGCGACGCCAGCCGCCCTCAAGGCGCATCTGACAGCCGAAGTGCCGCGGTGGGGAGCCGTGATCAAGGCGTCAGGCGCGAAAGGAAACTGAGTTTGGAATTGAGTTCTCCGTCAACAGCGACCGGTCAGCTCTAACGAACCGTCGCGCCGTTTTCCTGGGGGCAGGCCTGCGACCGTATGACTTGGTCCGAGTTGTGTTCGCAGACGCCTTTTGCTTCCAAACATTCAGCCCGCGTAGTAGCGTTCAGGCGATCCCCGGTCACAACCAGTGTCACGGGATGACACTGGCAAAGTGGGGCTAGTTTGCTGTTTCCGGCCGACCTGGCCTCGTTTGTCGATCTGATACGCCAGCACGGCGATGCTGCCTACAGCCTCATGTTCGCCTATGCGGCCGGGCACAGCCTGCTGCTGACGCTGTTTGCGGGCTACGCGGTGCATTCAGGCGCGCTGGATTTCGGCAAATTGATCGTGGTTTGCTGGTGCGGCACCTTTACCGGCGACGTCATCCGCTTCTGGATCGGGCGGCGTTATGGCACCGGCTGGCTTGGATCGTTCCCGAAGTTCCAGCGTACCGTTCAGACCGCAGCCCGGCTGGCCGACCGTCACTATGTCTGGATGATCCTGTTCCATCGTTTTCCGCACGGCATTCGCAGCGTCGCGGGCTTTGCCTATGGGATGTCGCAGCTGCCCTGGTCCACGTTCCTGGCGCTCAATTTCGTCGCGGCGGGCCTGTGGTCCTGCGCGATCGTCTCGGCCGGCTATGCCTTCGGTCAGGTCTCGGAGAAGGTCATGAGCGATGCCTCCTCCGGCGTGGCGTTCGCGCTGCTGGTGGCGTTCCTCGGCCTCTCCTGGATTTTGAGCAAGAAGCTCGAGCGCGCGGTTGAGCGGAATTAACGCGCGCTCAACCCTCGCGCAAAATCAAGTCGGCGCAGAGGGCGGCCGATTGAATGACGCCGGTGTAGCCGCCGAAGCCGGCATAGGCCGAGGCCAGATAAAGTCCTGATACCGTCGTGCGCGGCGAACGGAACGGGTTTGGCCGGACCTGTGACGGCGGGGTCGGCGCAAAGCCATAGACCGCGCCGTCGGGCGCGTTGAGATATTGCCTGACCGACAATGCACTGTTGAACGAGGACGCGACGATCGCATCGTCAAGCCCGGGATAGATTGAGCCGAGATAGCGCACGATCGCCGCCTGCCAGCGGCCGCGCTTCTCGCGATAGGCGTCGAGGTCGGATGCGTCCCAGTTCGACAGCAGATCGGGGCCGAGGATCGAGAGCACGAAGGGCGGCCCCGGCACGCCGGAATCGATCGCCGAATAATCGACCACCGACATCGGTGGCATGCGCTCAGTGGGCTCTTCGGCCATCAGCGCCGCACCTTGCGCATAATCGGTCAGCCGCTTCATCCAGGGCGGCAGCAATTGCGTCGAGTAGGCGGCGACCCCGAATTCGCGCGGCGGTTTCTTCAGGCCAAGCGTCAGCGCGAACAGCGAGGTCGACGGCGTCTGTCGCGCAAAACCTTGCGTCAGTTTGTCGGCGGCGTCTGCCGGCATCAAGGGCCCGAGCGCCGCGGGCGCGGCATTGCCGATGATGCGCAAGGCTTCCACGGATTGCGGGTCGCTGCCGTCCTTGGCGGTGTGGGTGATGGTCCTGGCATCATCACCGACCGCAATGGCAGTGACGACGCGGCGCAGCAGTACCTCGCCGCCGGCGGCCTTGATGGCGCGGGCAAGCGCGCTGGAAAGCCGCTGCGAGCCGCCCTGGACGTAGCGACCGCCGCTTTGCAAATAACAACCTTGCGCCATTGCGAAATAGATCCACCACAGCGTGGCCGGATCGTCGTGGAAGTAGGATAGATTGGCGGCAAGCGCGCATTTGACGGCTTCATGGTCGCCGAACACAGTATCGAGTTTTTGCGACAACGACAGCGGCCAGTCGGATGCTACGGGGAGGGCCTGCATCAAGGCGTCGCAGATGTCGTCCGGATTTCGAGCGCGTCGACACTTTGCGGGAACTCGCCCATGACTGCGACGATGCGTTGCATCTCGCCGAGCAATTGATCGATGCCGGCACGAACTTCCGGAAAGCGCTCGCCAAGTGCGCGCCGGGCGGTGTCGAAATTATCAGGCATCAGGAACGGCCGATCGAGCGGGCCGCCACGCGCCTGGTAGAATGCGCCGGCCGGAATCCATTTCACCGCGTCGATCACGCCGGCGCGCGTCAGCACGTCATGCTTGGGATCACGCGTGTGGTGCGGGTCGCTGGTTTCGTGCAGCGATCCCTCGACAAAGAGATCGCCGGACTTGTAGCTCGATGCCGCGCCGCCGACGGAATTGCTGCGTTCGACCACGAGCACTTTGCGCCCCGAGCGCGCCAGGATCGCACCGGCAGTCAGGCCGCCAAGCCCGGCGCCGACAACGACTACATCATAACGCGCCATTCAGCCTGAAGCCTTACCCATGCAGGAAGGCTGTTCATTGCCGCTGCCGCGGGCCATGTCAAATGCGCTGAAGGCATGGAGCAGTTGCGTGAAGGTCGCGCCAAAGGATAGGTCGGAAACGGCTATTTCCAGACCGATTTGTCGGCGTCCCAGCGCTGGCCCTTGAACTCCTTGGCGAGCGCTTCGACCGAACCATTGTCATCCTCGGGTTCGCCGCCTTCTTCCTCGCCGCTGGCGCCTTCGGACAGGTTCAGCTTGGGACCCGGATTTTCATCCGTGGTCGTGGTCACCGGGCTCGAGATCCACAGTATCAGGCGGTCCGAGGCGCCCGGTTTATCCGACGACACCAGCGCCGTGATCTCGATGCTCTCGGTCAGGCCGAGCGCCGGGTAGACCTGGCTCGGCCGCTTGAAGGTCAGTTTCAGTTTCCCGGTATTGGCGTTCCAGGCCGCTCCCGCCGCCTTGGCCGCGAGCGTCTTGGACAGCACGGCTGAAACCGTGGTTGCGATCTTGTCCTTGTTGGCCTTGTCGCCATCGCGCCATTCGGCCCCTGCAAACCTGATGGTGCGATCCATCTCGACGCTGCCGGTGGTCCAGCCGGCGCTGACGACGCCGGACACCGACTTGGCCTTGGCGATCAGGACCGAAGCGCGCTCGGGATCGACGGTGAGGTTGATGGTCTGCTCGCCGGCGCGCAGCGCGTCGCAGGAAATGCTCAGACTCGACAGCCCGACCTCGACGGCTTCGCCCTTCAGGCTCTTGAGGAAGTCCAGTGCCGCGTCCAGCTTCACCTTCACGCCGATCGCTTCCGGCGACACTTCGGTGAAGTCCTTCGGTGCGGGCGTGATGCCGTCCTCGCTGGTCTGATTGTCCAGAAATTCCTTTTCGCTGAGATCGGAATTATCCGTCGACGTCACTTCCGTCACGGTCTGGCCGATGGTGATCTGGCCGCGGAATTCGAAACTGTCGCCGGCGGCCTTGCGCGCCAGTTTCACCGTGACCGGCAGTTTGTCGCCGAGACTTTGCGTCGAGCCGGTCAGGTTCTGGCCGCTGACGGCGAGGTTGGCGACGAAGCGGTCCTTGCGGTCGGAGCCTTTTTCGACGGGGTAGCAAACGTCGAGCACCGCCGCGGTGACGTTCTTGCCCTGCCGGGTCTCTTTCAGGATGACGTCGGCATTGCCATCCATCAGGCCGTCGATCGAGGTGAAATACCTGGTTTCGCTGCCACCGGGTGCGGCCTTGGAGGGGAGCTTCATCTGGGCGAAGGCGAGGTCCGAGGCGATCAGCAGACCGAACAGGGCAATCAGGGGCGCGCGCATATCAAATTCCTCAAGGGGAGAGAGAATCAGCGTCGTCGTAAGTAGCAAACCTCACGGTCATTCGCCAAAAAGAAGGCCGCCCGGAGGCGGCCTTCTGGATTTTGCAGGTCGTTGGCAGGCTGGGCTTTTAGAAGCCCATGCCGCCCATTCCACCCATGCCGCCGCCACCACCGCCGGGCATCGCCGGCGCCGGCTCCTTCGGCAGTTCGGCGACCATGGCTTCGGTGGTCACCAGGAGGCCGGCGACGGAGGAAGCGTCCTGTAGTGCGGTGCGCACCACCTTGGCCGGATCGATGATGCCCTTCTCGACCATGTCGACATACTGCTCGGTCTGCGCATCGAAGCCGAAGGTCTCGGACTTGTTCTCGAGGATCTTGCCGACCACGATCGAACCTTCGACACCGGCATTCTCGGAGATCTGGCGGACCGGAGCTTCCAGCGCCTTCAGCACGATGTTGATACCGGCCTGAACGTCGGGGTTGTCGTTGGTGATGCGGCCGACGGCCTTCTTGGCCCGCAGCAGCGCCACGCCGCCGCCCGGCACGATGCCTTCCTGCACCGCGGCGCGGGTCGCGTTGAGGGCGTCCTCGACGCGGTCCTTCTTTTCCTTGACCTCGACTTCGGTCGCACCGCCGACGCGAATGATCGCGACGCCGCCGGCGAGCTTGGCCAGGCGCTCCTGCAGCTTCTCGCGGTCGTAGTCCGAGGTGGTTTCCTCGATCTGCGCCTTGATCTGGGCGACGCGGGCTTCGATGTCCTTTTTCTTGCCCGAGCCGTTGACGATCGTGGTGTTTTCCTTGTCGATCACCACTTTGCGCGCGCGTCCGAGCATGTTGACGGTGACGCTTTCGAGCTTCATGCCGAGTTCATCGGAGATCAGCTGACCGCCGGTCAGGATCGCGATGTCTTCCAGCATCGCCTTGCGGCGATCGCCGAAGCCCGGCGCCTTGACGGCGGCGACCTTCAGTCCACCACGAAGACGGTTCACGACCAGCGTCGCCAAGGCCTCGCCCTCGACGTCTTCGGCGATGATCAGCAGCGGACGGCCCGACTGCACCACGGCTTCCAGCACCGGCAGCATCGATTGCAGGCCGGACAGCTTCTTCTCGTGCAGGAGAACGTAGACGTCCTCGAGCTCGGCGGTCATCTTTTCGGCATTGGTGATGAAGTAGGGCGACAGATAGCCGCGGTCGAACTTCATGCCTTCGACGATGTCGACTTCGGTATCGAGCGACTTGTTTTCCTCGACCGTGATGACGCCTTCATTGCCGACCTTCTGCATCGCCTGCGCGATCATCTTGCCGATAGCCGCATCGCCATTGGCCGAGATGGTGCCGACCTGGGCGACTTCGGCGGAGGAGGCGACCGGCTTGGCGCGCTTCTCGATGTCCTTGACCACGGCCGCAACCGCGATGTTGATGCCGCGCTTGAGGTCCATCGGGTTCATGCCGGCGGCAACCGACTTGGCGCCTTCGCGCACGATCGCCTGGGCGAGGACGGTCGCCGTCGTGGTGCCGTCACCGGCAGTGTCGTTGGTCTTGGAGGCGACCTCGCGCAGCATCTGCGCGCCCATGTTCTCGAACTTGTCCTCGAGTTCGATTTCCTTGGCGACGGTGACGCCGTCCTTGGTGATGCGCGGGGCACCGAAACTCTTTTCGATCAGGACATTGCGGCCCTTCGGGCCCAGCGTCACCTTCACCGCGTTGGCGAGGATGTCGACGCCGCGCAGCATGCGGTCGCGGGCGTCGCCGGAAAATTTAACGTCTTTTGCAGCCATTGTTCTAACTCCTGGAAAAACGCCTCATCCCCGCATAACGGCTTCGTTATTGCTGGAGGAGCGGGCCTTGGCCCGCGTCTCGAAGGATGAGCTTGTGAATGGGGACCCTTCGAGACGGCAGCTTCGCTGCCTCCTCAGGGTGAGGGAGGGTGTTGGCCTAAACCAGCACGCCCATGATGTCGGACTCCTTCATGATCAGGAGCTCCTCGCCGTCGAGCTTGACCTCGGTGCCGGACCATTTGCCGAACAGCACGCGGTCGCCGACCTTGAGGTCGATCGGGATCAGCTTGCCGGCCTCGTCGCGGCCGCCCGGGCCCACGGCGGTGATTTCGCCCTGCGAGGGCTTTTCCTTGGCGCTGTCCGGAATGATGATGCCGCCCTTGGTTTTTTCTTCGGCGTCGATACGCTTGACCACGACGCGATCATGCAGCGGACGGAATTTGGATTTGGCCATGACGTTTCCTCTGGTTCCTCTTGGAGGTTCGGTTTCAGGTCGGGGTTAAGCGAAAATGGCTGACAATGCCTGGGTTTCGATGCCGTCCCGGGCGGGACGCCGAACTCCTTAGCAATCATCCCGTTTGAGTGCTAATTATGGGTCCGGGGAATATGGCTTGGCGCCGTTTCTGTCAAGCTGAGGGGGTTAAGGCCTTGGTGAGGCCAATATAGGATGCTCCTTCAGAAACCAAATCGGAGCGCTGGCGTAATCTTATGGACGTCATTGCTCCGGCAGGCGTTTTACGATTGGCTGCTGGACGGGAGCGGCCAGGAAATTGCTCGGGGGAATGCGATGATCGGGTCCGATAATGCGCGCAACGTCGCCAATCTGGCGATCGCGTCGGCGCTGACGATATTCTTGGCAGGGTGCAGCAGCTTCAGCCTGCCCTCTCTGTCCTCCAGTTCCTCGCCCGAGCCAATCGAGCCCGGCGTGGCGCCGGAAATGCCGGCCAGCATCCGCTCCGACGAGATCGTCGGCCGCTGGGGGCTTGCCTCGTTCCAGAACCCCAACGACCGCGCCCGCACCGAAGCCGCCGCCCGCGGCCAGTGCAAGCAGCCTTATGTGATCAGCGCCGGCACGTCCGGGGGGGTGGTCATGCATCTGGCCGACCAGGCCACGCCGCAGGAACTCCGCCTCAAGGGCTCACCGGGCGGCAAGAACTATATCGGCCCGGCCGGACCGACGCCGGGCGAGCAGGACCGCGAGATCGTCTCGTTCGACGGCCGCGTGCTGATCACCCGCTTCGTCGACAAGGACGCCGCGGTCCGTTACGGCAACATGGTCTATGTGCGCTGCGCGCCGCGCGCCTGAGGCGCCATAATCGCTTAACCTAATCCGCAATAAAAAACGCCGGCATCGCGCCGGCGTTTGTTTTTCCTGGTGGACCGGCCGGGTGTCGCCACCCGGCGCGGAAAGTCTTAGAGCGTTTTCAAGCGAAGTGGATACCGGTTCGCGTGAAGAAAACGCGTCAAAACAAAAGATAGAGTTCCGTTCCAATTCAATCGGAACGGAATAGGCTCTAGTCGAACAGCGCGTCGATGTCGTCCTGCGAGGCGTGGCCGACGTCGCCGTCCAGCTTCGGACCGTTGAGCAATTTGTCGTCGCCTTCGCGGGTATCGACGATCGGTGTCGCGTGGGCCTTGAGGGCGTCGACGCCACCCCAGATGTCCATCATCACGTTGATGTGGTTTTCGATGAACTTCATCGTGGTCATCACCTTGCTGATGCGCTGACCGGTGAGATCCTGGAAGTTGCAGGCCTCGAAGATCGAGATCACGCGTTCCTGGATCTCCTCGCTGAGCAGCTTCTGCTGGTCCGGCGAGGTATTCTTGGACAGCGCGGTCGCCGCCTGGTCGATCGCCTCGGTGGCTTCGAGAATCTGCTGGGTGGCCTGTTCGGTGCCGCCGACGACGGCGCCGAGTTCGCCATTGACCTTGGCCATTTCGCCGCCGTCAAAGCTCTTGCCGTGCAGGGTGGCGATTTCCCGCTTGGTGCGGTTGATGGCGTCGTGAATGAGATCGAGCTCGACCTTGAGCTTTTCGCACTGTTCGATCTGGGCGCGATAGGTTTCCAGCAGCGTTTGCGCCTCGGCAACCTCGCGGTTGACCTGCGCTTCGGCCGTCTCGGTCACGGCGGCGCGGCTCGGGCCGGCGGCCATCTGGGCGCGGATCGAGCGCAGCTCGGCCATGATCTCGCGATGCATCGGACCGATGTCACCGCCTTCGGCAACCGCGGACATAGGCAATGACGCATCACCCATAATTTCTTGTTCGATACGAAAACGTTTGCGACTAACCGACATGAGATTTTCCCACCCCTTACTCCGTGATGTGTTTTACGCAGATGCGATTTAACGTGAGGTTCACACGAGGAACTAGCTCGTGACGATGCGATCCGCATTCGCTCACCAACGATTAACCATGCGGGTCCGGCGTTCATTCAAAATAAACGCTACCGGACAAATCAGCGCGCAACCTGTGACGTGGTGAATCGAAACGCGGTTTCTGTTTACCAAACCGATGTGGTTTTGACCCTTTATTGACCACGTGCAGCGGCGCCGCTCCCGGTGGCGCCGACAGCTCACAGTGACGAAACAGTACAGAGTACGTCGATGTTCAGAAAAATGTCTCTTGCGCTCCTCGCGAGCGCGTCCTGCCTTGTCTTCTCCGATCAGGCCCTGGCGATCGACGGCTCGCCGCTCGCCCAACCCACCGTGATCTACGCCAACCAGCCCGCGCCGCAGCCGGCGCCGGTGCGCACCGCCTATGCCGAACGTTCGCAGATGGGCGGCGGCTTCATTGAATTCCTGTTCGGTGACGGACCGCAGGGCGGCCGCTATCAGCAGCAGCCGTCTTACCAGCAGCCGGTCTATCAGCAGCAGCCGGGTTACGCGCCGATGCCGCCGATGGATCCGCAGCAATCGATGCGTCCGCAGGAAGAGGCCAGCGATCCCGCGCAGCGCCGGGTCGATCCGAAATTCGAAAAGCAGCTCGTCGAGTATCACGGCAGGGAAGGCGCCGGCACCATCGTCGTCGATACGCCGAACAAGTTCCTGTTCCTGGTGCAGGGCGACGGCAAGGCGTTGCGCTACGGCATCGGCGTCGGCCGTCCGGGCTTCACCTGGTCCGGCGTCAAGACGATCTCGGCGAAGAAGGAATGGCCGGCCTGGACCCCGCCGCCGGAAATGCTGGCGCGGCGTCCCGATCTGCCGCGGCACATGGAGGGCGGCCCGACCAATCCGCTGGGTGCGCGTGCGATGTATCTGGGCTCGTCGCTCTATCGTATCCACGGCTCCAATGAGCCCTGGACCATCGGCACCAACGTCTCCTCCGGCTGCATCCGGATGCGCAACGAGGACGTGATCGATCTCTACGGCCGCGTCGGCGTCGGTGCCAGGGTGGTGGTGATTTAATTTACCCCGACCGCAGAAAAAACAAACGGCCGCTCGATCGAGCGGCCGTTTTTCATTTTCAGGCCCGAATTCGTTCAGGCGTCGTCGCTGTCGCCATCACTGTCGAAGCCATCGGAATCATGGTCCAAATCATCGTCGTTCGACGCGCTGTCGAAGAATCCGGCGCGTGAATTGTCGTCGTTGTTGCCGAACAGCCCGGTGCGCGAACTTCCGGATGAACCGATGTCGTTGATGCCGGCATCCCGCGCCAGGTCGCTGTCGCCTGCCGGCCGCCGATCTTCAACGCCGCCATGAATGCCGCCGCCGGTATCGCCGAAGGCCTGCTGGTGGCTGCCGCCGCCCATCATCGAGCGGATGCTGCCGAGCAGCAGCGACCCACCGACCACGCCGGCGGCTGCCGCCGCTGCGGTTCCAAGGAACGATCCGCCGCCACCACCGAACGCCGGCTGTGGCGCGCCGTAGGGCTGACCGTAGGCGGGCTGGCCGTAACCGGGCTGCGGCTGGCCAAATTGGCCGCCACCTTGGGTCTGCTGTACCACTTGGCCGCTGTTCCATACCGGCCGGCCGCCCATTCCGGGCGCACGCACGTTAGGCACCGAGCCTTGGGCGCCCGAACCCTGCGGCTGGTTTTGGCCGAAGATCGCGTCGCGCATCGAATCGAGGAAGCCGCCGGATTGATTTGGCTCGCCAGCGTGTCCCGCCTCCAGTTCCTGGATGCGGCTGTTGGCGCGCTTCAGCGCCTCGTCCTGTACCAGCGCGGTCTGCACCAGCGCGTAGACGGCATTGGGGGCGCTGCGCAGGCCCTGCATGATCGCGGACATGGCCTCAGGATCGCGCGGGGTGCCCTCGAGCTTGGCAAGCCGGTCGAAAAGATCGTCAATCAATTGGCGTTCTTGCGGGGTCATGTCGTTCTCCATCGCGTCGAAGTACCTCGAAGCGCGGGGGAGATGTAGGGCGGGCTTTGTGTCGCAAGTAGTGGGTGGCCAGATTAAATTTCTGTATGCGACAAAACGACCGGACATTCTCTGCCGGTTTCCCGAGCGATGTCAGGACAATGTAACATTATTCGCCGCCAGCAGCGGCGGGAATTGGTCGCCTGCCAGGAACGCGTGTTCATGTTCGCGCTGGGTGGTCAGGGGATCGAGGCTGATGAGCATCTCGTCGACGAAGCCGGGATGGCACATCACGAGCCCGCCGTCCGGCAGACCATCGAGGAATTGCCGCATCAGCGCGCCGAAATCGGGCTCTTTCGAAAAATCATAGGCGCCGGCAAACGCCGGATTGAACGCGACGCCGGCAGCTTGCGCGCGCTTGCGAAATTGCGCACTCAAAATATCGAGCACCAGCGCCTTGGGCGCGGCGAGCCGTTGTGCCAGCGGTTGATGGCGGCCGCCCTGACGCACCCAGGCGCCAGGCGCAGCCTGTTTCACCGCGTGCAGAAACGCATCGCGCACTTGCGGAAATAATTGCGCATGCTGGTGGCCGTCGACGAAATCCGGCGGCCGGCCGAACAATTCCTGGAACGTCGCCAGTTGCACCATCAGTTCGCCGTGGATCATCTCGACATCAAGCCGCCGCAACAGGCCTGCGCGCAACAGCTGAGGAAAGGCCAGGAACATGCCGCCATCGGTCGGCCGGAAATGGATCGTCAGCGGCCGGAACGGCGCCGTCAGCGTCGCGTGCAGGCCGATCGCGCAGCGCGGGCTCTTCGCCGCGACCTCTTGCAGGCTCGCGACCTCGTCGCGGCCGATCGCGGCACCCACCACCATCACCGATGTCGCGTTGAGACGGCCGCGGGAGATTAGATCGCGTATGGCGCGGTTGACGCCCCCGGCGATCCCGTAATCATCGGCGCACAGCCAGATACGGCGCGGCGGCGCGGTATCGTTCATTCGGCGGCAGTCCGTTCGCTGGCGTTGGCGGCGGGTTCACCATCCGCGCGTTTTTCCGTGTGTTCGGCGACGAAATAGATCGGGCGCGCTTTCAGTTCAGACAGGATCTTGCCGATATACTCGCCGACAATGCCGATCATGATGAGCTGCACGCCGCCGATCGTCATCAGGCCGACCACCAGCGAGGGATAGCCGGGAACCGATTTGCCGGTTGTCCAGGTCTCCCAGAGAATCGAAAGGCCGAACAGGAACGCGATCGACGCCAGCACGACGCCGAGCAGGCTCGCAAATCGCAATGGCGCCACCGAGAACGAAGTCAGCCCCTCGATCGACAGGCCGACCAGCCGGCCCGGCGAGAAGGTGGTGACGCCGTGCGCGCGCGGCGCCGGCTCATAGTCGACGCGGATCTGGCGGAAGCCGATCCAGCTCGCCAGCCCCTTGAAGAAGCGATTGCGCTCGGGCAGCTGCCGAAGGGCTGCCGCCGCGCGCGGCGACAACAGCCGGAAATCGCCGGCATCCTCGGGGATCTTCTGCCGCGCGCCATAATTGATCAGCGCGTAGAAGCCGTGCACCGCAAGCCGCCGCAGGAACGATTCATTGTCGCGATTGGCTTTCGCCGTATAGACGACGTCGTAGCCGTCATCGATCCAGTGACCGACCAGCTTCTCGACCAGGGTCGGCGGGTGCTGGCCGTCGCCATCCATGAACAGCACCGCGCCGCGCCTTGCATGATCGAGTCCGGCCATAAGTGCGGCTTCCTTGCCGAAATTGCGCGACAGCGACACCACCTGGACGTCGAGCGCATCGGCCTTGAGCCCACGCGCGATGACAAGCGTCGCATCGGCGCTGCCGTCGTCGACATAGATCACTTCGCAGGCGAGGCCGTAACGCTGACGCAGCGTCCGGGCGAGACCGGTCAGCCGCTCATGCAGCATCGCGAGGCCGGCGGCCTCGTTATAAAGAGGCACGACAATCGACAGTCCCTGCGCCGCCGCGGCGCTGGCCGCGGTGGTGGCGAGGGCGGAAACGTCAGAGCCGAGCATCATCAGGTCAGGTTCCAGATTATCCACAACAGCATATGTTACCCGACGCCAGCTGTCGCTACGATGAACGAAAGGCAAAGCGTTTTCCAGCGAAGTGGATACCGGTTCGCGTCAAGAAAACGCGTCTAAACAGAAATTTAGCCCGCCTTATTGTCGCAAGAACGCCTCGAGGCGGGCGAACAGCGGGTTTTCGCGGTCGAGCACGTAGTCCAGCGACGCCACCGAAACCGTATCGGCGCCGTGTTCGCGCAGGAAGCTGCCGAGCGCGTAAAGCTTCGCCGGCGGGCAGTGCAAAGTGAGCATGCCGGAGGAGGTCGGTCCGCCGAACGGCGCGACCACCCCGAAGCGGTTATGCGCTTCGGCCAACAGCGCGTCGTTGCAGCCGGTGAAACGGGTGCGGACCTCGCGGTATTTGCTGGCGCGGGCACGCGCGGCAATATGATCGAGAATGACGCGCGCGGTCTCGCGGGCCTCGCTCGACCAGTCGGCATCCCGGGAGGCCACGAGGTTGGCCTGGCTGCGCAGGATCACGCCGTCGTCCAGCACCTTGAGGCCGTTGGCGGCAAGCGTCGCACCCGTGGTGGTGATATCGACGATCATTTCGGCGGTGCCGACCGCCGGTGCGCCCTCGGTGGCGCCGGCGCTTTCGACGATGCGGTAATCGACCACGCCATGGCTGGCGAAGAAGTTTCGGGTCAGGTTGATGTATTTGGTCGCGACCCGCATCCGGCGGTTATGCTGGGCGCGAAAACCGGTCGTGACGTCATCGAGGTCGGCCATGGTGCGGACGTCGATCCAGGCCTGCGGCACCGCGACCACGACATTGGCGCTGCCGAAACCGAGATTGTCGATCAACAGCACGCGCTTGTCGGCATCGACGATGCTCTCGCGCAGCAAATCCTCGCCGGTGACGCCGAGATGCACCATGCCGCGCGAAAGCTGCGAGGCGATCTCGCTGGCGGAGAGATAGGCGATCTCGACATTGTCGAGGCCCGATATGGTGCCGCGATAGTCGCGGGCGCCGCGCGGCTTGGCGAGCGAAAGCCCGGCGCGGGTGAAAAAGGCTTCGGCGTTTTCCTGCAAGCGGCCCTTGGAGGGAACGGCGAGGACGAAGGGCGCGGTCATGATGCGCTCCCTTTGGCGGTGGTTTTGCCGAGTTGCGTCAGGGTTTCGATCCAGACCGAGAAGCCGACCGCCGGAATCGGCGTCGCGGCGCCGAGCTGGGTCATCAGCCCGTCATAGCGTCCGCCCGCCACCAGCGGCTCGATGCCGTTGCCGCGTGCATGCAGTTCGAATTCGAAGCCGGTGTAATAGTCGAGGCCGCGTCCGAACGAGGTCGAAAACCGCGTCAGCCTTGTATCGATGCCGCGTGCGGCCATGAAGCCGACCCGGCTTTCGAACTGATCGATCGCAGCGGTGATATTGAGTTTGGTGTCGGAGGCGAGGCTGCGCAGTTGCGCCACCGCTTCATCGGGATCGCCTGATATGGCGAGGAAGCGCTTGATGGTGGCCAGCGCATCGCGCGGCAGCGCGCCGCTCTTGAGCGTCGATTGTTCGAGGAAGCGGTCGGCGATTTCGGCAACCGTGCGGCCGCCGACATTGGTGGTGCCGGCGATCGACATCAAATCGGTCACCAGCGCCAGCGCCGCTTTGCGATCGGAGCCGGCAAGGGCCGCCAGCACGCCCTCATATTCGTTGCGGCCGGGCGCGGTGGCGAGCGTCAGTCGTTCGATGTCGTCGGTGAGGCTGACCTTGCGGTTGAAATCCTTGATCAGCCGCCGCCGCCAGACCGGATAAAGGTCGAGCGCGTCGATCAGCGCATTGAACAGCGCGACGTCGCCGGTGCGGATTTCGACATCGGTCAATCCAAACGCCGAGGTCGCTTCCAGCGCCAGCGCCAACATTTCGGCGTCGGCCGCGGCGCGGTCCTGCCGCCCGAACGATTCGATGCCGGCCTGGAGGAACTCGCAGGGCTGGCCGCTGCGATAGCGAAACACCGGCCCGAGATAGCTGAAGCCCGCAGGCTCCCCGGCGCGGCCCGAGGCAAGGTAGTCCCGCGCCACCGGAATCGTGAGATCCGGACGCAGGCAGAGTTCCGCGCCGCTGGCGTCGGTGGTCAGGTAAAGGCTCTTGCGGATGTCCTCGCCGGAGAGATCGAGAAACGGGTCCGCCGGTTGCAGGATATCGGGCTCGGCCCTGATGTATCCGGCCTGCGCGAACGACAATAGCAGTGCGTCCGCCCAGGCGGCGGATCCGGCAGCACCACTGGCGGCGGCGGTCACAGTCATTTCGACGTCCAATTGCCCCGAAAAGCAGGTTTCGGGAGGTTTAAGGGTTTGTTGGCGCAGGCCTTAGCATGGCCCGGGCGGGGTTTCGACAGGGATTGCCTAAGGATTTCGTCAAGTGCCTTAATGAAAGACGGGGCCTTAACGGCTTGGGCTGGCTTGACTAGCGCGGCCTGGCCCAGTCGCCGAGTGCGGCCTGCACCAGCGCCAGCGCCGCGACGCCTGCGGTATCCGCCCGCAGGATTCGGGGGCCGAGGCACAGCCGCAAGGTTTTGGGCTGGCGCAGCAGCAGCACGCGCTCTTCCTCGGCAAATCCGCCTTCGGGCCCGATCAGGATGTCGATGCCGTCGGCGGCGGTCAGCCCGTGCAGGGCCTGTATCGGCGAAGCGATTTCTGCCGCCTCGTCGCAGAACACCAATAGCCGCGCCGGCTGGCGCTGACTGACGAAGCGGTCGAGCGGCATCGGATCTGCGACCTCGGCGAGACTCAGGATGCCGCATTGCTCGGCGGCCTCGATGACATTGGCGCGCATCCGCTCGCCATTGACCCGCGAGACCTGGGTGAAGCGCGTCAAAACCGGCTGCAATCGTGCGGCACCCATTTCGACCGCCTTCTGCACCATGTAATCGAGCCTTGCGTGTTTCAGCGGCGCAAACACATAGGCGATGTCGGGCAGGCGGTCCTGTGGCCTCGTTTGGGCGACAATCGTCAACTGATCCGGCCGCTTGCGGCCCCCGATCTGGGCCCGCCATTCGCCGTCACGTCCGTTGAACACCAGGACGGTTTCACCGGCTGCGAGCCGCAGCACATTGCCGAGATAATTGCTCTGGTTCCTCTCCAGCGCGATGCTCGCACCCGCATCCAGGGCGGCGTCGACGAACAGGCGGGGGGCGTTGAAGTCGAGTTCAGGCATCTGGAATTTCCAATTCGTGCCGCCTTTTAACCGGAAAGTGCCCGCAAACTGAAGTCGCGCTTCGATTGGAAGACCGCCTGCGGTCGTTTGAACCTGCCGGAGAAAACCGTGATCCGCCTGATTGTGCCGCTGACCCTTGCCGCTGTCGCCTTCCACGCGGGTCAGGCTTTCGCGCAGAACGCATTTGCTTCGCCGTTTCCGCCGGAGAAATGGTCGGTCTCGGACACCTGTATGAAGGGATTCGCCCCTCTGCGCGAAGAGGCGGAGAAACGCGGCAAGCTGATCAAGGCTGCGAGTGAACGCCATGCGAGTCCGGACGAGGCCTGCAAGCTGATCGGCCAGTACAGTCAGGCTGAACTCAAGATGATGAAATATCTCGATGCCAACTCAGCTGAATGCGGAGCTTCGCCGCAGATCGCCGAAAAGCTCAGGATCGGCCACAAGAACACCGAGGCTGCGGAAATAAAGGTCTGTGCGGTGGCCCAACAGGCGAAGAGCAGAGAGCCGGCCGGACCGGTTGGCGTCTTTCCGCCTTACGATGGCGGCCGTCGGTGACCATTATCTGGTCCGCGTTCGGCCCGCTTTTGGCCTAAAGGGCTAGAATCCGGAGCAAATTTAATGTCGGAGGCGGCCCTACGCCGCGCTGTTGCCCTATTCGACGGGTTGTTAAGGGCATTCAGCAATCGTAAAAAGCCCCCGTCGGAATCGTGCTTCGAACAGAAGACGTTGGGGTCTGCTGGACCCTTGCCGGAGAAACACCTTTGATGATCCGCCGCCTGATTGTGCCCCTGACATTTGCCGTCGTGACCATTCACGCCGGTCAGGCCTTTGCGCAGGGCGCGTTTCCGGCCCCATTGCCAGGCCAGACCGCAGCCCCCGCCGCGAGCGGCGCCTCGCCGTTTCCGCCGGTAAATGGGGCGGCGCCCGCAGCCTCGGTCGGCGGCCCCTCGCCATTCCCATCGAGCGGTACCGCACCGGTCGCCGGCGGAGGGTTCGGTGGTGGAGCACCACCACCGCCATCGGGCGCGCCGTCGGAAGCCTGCATGAAGAGTTTCACGCCGTTGCGCGCGGAGGCGGAGAAGCGCGGCAAGATGATCAAGGCGGCGAGCGAGCGGCGTGCGCCTCCGGACGAGGCCTGCAAGCTGATCGGAAATTACAGCCAGGCCGAGACCAACATGATCAAATATGTCGAAGCCAATGCGGCCAAGTGCGGAATTCCGCCGCAGATCGCCGAGCAGCTGAAGGCCGGCCACAAGAACACCGAGAAGATGCAAAAGCAGGTCTGCACGGTGGCGGCGCAGCGGCCGACGGGACCGGCAGGCCCCAGTCTCAGCGAGGCGCTGGGCTCTTCGGCGGCGCTGCCCGAGGCGACACCTGCGAAGAAGGGTGGCAGCACCTTCGATACGCTGAACGGCAACGTTCTCGCGCGATGACTAGAGCGTTTTCCTCTGGTCTCCGATGATTGACGCTACGGCCCGCGTTGCCGATGCGACAGGCAACTGGGTCGATACGCGTGCGCCTTTGTGGTCGCGTCCTTATTTTCGTCTCGCCCGTTTCGACCGGCCGATCGGCTCCTGGCTGCTTTTGATGCCGTGCTGGTGGTCGGCGGCGCTCGCCGCCGGCATCGCCCGCGAGCCCGGCGCATTGCCGCTCGTGATCGTGCTGTTCTTCATCGGCGCCTTCGTGATGCGCGGGGCGGGCTGCACCTGGAACGACATCACCGATCGCGACCTCGATGCCAAGGTCGAGCGGACAAGGTCACGGCCGATTCCCGCCGGCCAGGTCAGCGTGAAGCAGGCTTTGGCATTCCTGGTCGTGCAGGCGCTGATTGGGCTTGCGGTATTGCTCCAGTTCAACCGCTTCGCAATCATGACCGGCATCGCCTCGCTGATCATCGTCGTGATCTATCCCTTCATGAAGCGCATCACCTGGTGGCCGCAGGTGGTGCTGGGCCTCGCCTTCTCATGGGGCGCGCTGATGGGATTTGCGGTCATTCTCGGCCGGATCGATCTCACCGCGCTCGTGCTGTACGCCGGCTCGATCGCCTGGGTGATCGGCTACGACACCATCTACGCGCATCAGGACGCCGAGGATGACGCGCTGATCGGCGTCAAGTCGACCGCACGCCTGTTCGGCGCGGCCACGCACCGGGCGCTGGTCGTGTTCTATTCGCTCGCGGTGGTGCTGATCGGCGTGGCGCTCGCGCTCACGGGGGGGCGATGGCCGGCCTGGATCGGGCTGATTGCTTTCGCCGCCCATCTGGTCTGGCAGATCCGGCGGCTCGACATCAGCGATCCCGAGCTGTGCAAGCGGATCTTCTATTCCAACCGCGATGCCGGGCTGCTGCTGTTTGCGGGGCTGCTGCTGGATGCGGTGATGCGCTGAAGCGTAGGATGGGCAAAGGCGCACTTGCGCCATGCCCACCATCGCTCCCGGAATAGTTGTGACAATGGTGGGCACGCTTCGCTTTGCCCACCCTACAAAATCAAACCAACTAATCCCGTGCGATAATCTCGCGCTCGCCCTGGTGAAGGTTCGCCGGGTTGAGCAGGTCGCCTCCGCGGCGGCGCGCCAAAAATTTCGGGCGGCGGGCGCGGATGGCGTTGTGGCGGCGACGGCGCATGGCGGGTTCGCGCTTTTTATCTTCCGGCAATTGCGGCAGCTGGAAGATCTCGCTCCACATCTGCCAGGCCGAGGCGATCTCCTCGGCGTCGGAACTGACGGCGAGCGGAATGTTCAGTGCGGGATCGCGATGCACCAGCACCAGCATCTGCGCGTCGTCGAGACCCCGCAAAGCGACGCCGAGAAAATCGCTGACGCGAACGTTGACGGCCATCCGCATGCCCTGGACGGCACGGCGCAGCACGACGCGTTCGCGATGAAGTTCGATACTCCGCACGCCACCGTCGGCGCGGGCATCCTGCGCATCGAAGGAGAGCGGAAGGGAAAGAGGGTCGAGCCGCAATGCACGGCTCGACCCGGCGGGATTGATCCCGCTTGTTGCTGTTTGACGCCTCACGGCTTTGGTCTCCCCGCCGGAATTATGTTCCCGGTCGATGCGTGAGACCTTAGCCGAGCGGTTTCCGTTTCGGCTTAAAAAGGCTGGTTAACCCGTGGTCACCTCGCCCGCATCTCCCCGCATGATTGACAAGACCTTGGCGTGCATGATTGACGACTAGTTGCGATGAAGCCGAAAATGATTGGCTTTTGACGCCGCAAAATGCTTGAAATCCCTGTGAATCAGGCACATCTGGTGGGGCTGCTGCTTCGCGCCCGAACTCGCCTCAATGTCAGGGATTTTGTTTGTGAACTCTTCACCATCCAAGCCTTCAACTTCCAAGCCTGCATCTTCCGACCTGTTCGATCAATCAGGCCTCTCGACGCTGGCGCAACGGCTGGTCGAGGCCGCCAAACGTGCCGGTGCCGATGCTGCGGATGCGGTCGCGGTGCGTGGCGTGTCCCAGGGCGTTGAAGTGCGCGACGGGCGTGTCGAGGAATCCGAGCGCTCGGAAGGCGACGATGTCGGATTGCGCGTGCTGGTCGGGCAGCGCCAGGCTGTGGTCTCGACCAATGATGTCTCCGGCGATGGCATCGCAAAGCTCGCCGAGCGTGCGGTAGCCATGGCGCGGGTCGCGCCCGACGACAAATATGTCGGGCTTGCGGACCCGGCACTGCTGGCGCACGAGTTCGCCGATCTGGATTTGCTCGATCGCACAGTTCCCTCGACCTCCGAACTGGAACGCCGCGCCGTCGAGGCGGAAGCCGCGGGCCTTGCGGTCAAGGGCGTGACGAAATCCGGCGGCGCGTCGGCCTCGAGCGGAATCGGCGGCATGGTGCTGGTGACGTCGACCGGTTTCCACGGCTCTTATCTGCGCTCGAGCCAGGGCATCTCGATGACGGCGATCTCCGGTGAAGGCACCGGCATGGAGCGCGACTATGATTACACGTCGGCGCCGCATGCTTCGGATCTGGCTTCGCCGGCCAGCGTCGGCCGCAAGGCCGGCGAACGTACGGTGGCGCGCGCCAATCCGCGCAAGGTCGAGACCTGCAAGGTGCCCGTGGTGTTCGACCCCCGGGTTTCGGGCTCGTTGGTCGGCCATCTCGTCGGCGCGGTCAACGGCGCCTCGATCGCCCGCAAGACCAGTTTCCTGAAAGACCGCATGGGCGAGCAGCTGTTCGCGAAAAATATCCGCATCATCGACGATCCGTTGCGGGTGCGCGGCTTGCGCTCGCAGACCTTCGACGCCGAGGGCGTCAAGGTGAAACGGCTTGCGATCATCGACGAGGGCGTGCTGACGTCGTGGCTGTTGGATACCGCGACCGCGCGTGAACTCGGGCTGGTCACGACCGGACACGCCCATCGCGGCGTGTCGTCGTCGCCGTCGCCTGGATCGTACAATCTGCATCTGGAGGCGGGCGAGCCGACGCCGGCTGAACTGATATCAGACATCAAGCAGGGTTTTTACGTCACCGACCTGATCGGCTCCGGCGTCAACGGCGTCACCGGCGACTACAGCCGCGGGGCCTCCGGCTTCTGGATCGAGAACGGCGAGATCACCTATCCCGTCAGCGAAGTGACGATCGCGGGCCACCTGCTGCCGATCTTCAAGTCGATGATACCGGCCAACGACCTGGAATTCCGCTACGGCGTCAATGCGCCGACCGTGCGCATCGAGGGGCTGACGCTTGGCGGACGCTGACACGCTCGACAGGAACATGGTGCGTGACGCCGCGCTGCTGACGGATACGGTGCGGGAGGCAGGCGCGCTTGCGCTGTCGCTGTTTCGCACCGAACTGAAGAACTGGACCAAGGGCGCCTCCTCGCCGGTGTCGGAAGCCGACATCGCCGTCAACGATCTGGTCGAAAAGCGACTGCGTTCGGCGACGCCGGATTATGGCTGGCTGTCGGAAGAAAGCGCCGACGACGAACCGCGTCTCGGCAAGCCATTGGTCTGGATCGTCGATCCGATCGACGGCACCCGCGCCTACCTCGCCGGCCGCGAGGACTGGTGCGTCAGCGTGGCGCTGGTCGCGGATTCGAGCCCGGTGCTGGCGGCGGTGTTTGCACCGGCGACTGACGAGTTTTTCTTCGCGGCGCGCGGGCAGGGCGCCACCCGCAACGAGCGGACGGTGTCCGCGACGTCAGGCACGGGTCTGGATTTTTCCCGCATGGCCGGCCCGAAACCGCTGGTGCAGCGGCTCAGCCCGTCGTCGGATGAAATTACGCTATTCCCGCGAATCGGCTCATTGGCGCTGCGGCTGTGCCGGGTCGCGGAGGGCAGCCTTGACGCGGCTTTTGCCGGCGGGCAAAGCCGCGACTGGGACCTTGCGGCGGCCAATTTGATCGTGCAGGAAGCGGATGGTAGGATGACCGCGCTTTCGGGGGATGCGATTGCGTATAATCGCCGGGAGGTGACGCACGGGGTGCTGGTGGCAGCGGGTCACGATCGTCATGCGCGCATTGTCGAGCATTTTCGAAATCGTCCGCTGCCCTGAACGCGTCCCTGCCGCGCCACGGGTCTCATCGCCACGCATCTTCCGAACCAATTCTCGCCAATCGTGTTATCAAGCTTGCTTGCCGGGCGCCTCGTTAGGAAAGAACACCATGCCAGATAGTGCCCCCCAGCAACTGCTCCATCTCGTCATCGGCGGCGAGTTGATCGATCTCGAACACAATACGTTCAAGGACCTCGACCAGGTCGAGATCGTCGGCGTGTTTCCCAATTACGCCACCGCCCATGCCGCCTGGAAGGCGAAGGCGCAGCAGACCGTGGACAATGCCCACATGCGCTATTTCGTCGTCCATCTCCACCGGCTGCTCGATCCGGCACAGGACGCCAAGCAAGACACGAAGCCGTCCCGTTGAAGCATTTCTTTCGCGATTTGCTGCGGAGCCACTGGGTTCAGCGCGCGTTGGGTTTCCTTGCGGCCGAATATCTGCGGTTGGTCTGGCTGACCAACCGCTTCAGCTACGAGCCCGCCGATGTCTATGAGATTGTCGAGCCGCAGATGCCCGCGATCTTCGCGTTCTGGCACGGCCAGCACTTCATGACGCCGTTCATCAAGAACAAGGAGTGGCACCGCGCAAAAGTCCTGATCTCGCGGCATCGCGACGGCGAGTTCAACGCGATCGCCGCCGAGCGGCTCGGCATCGGCACTATCCGGGGTTCCGGCGATCATGGCGGCGCGTTTCACCGCAAGGGCGGCGTCGGCGCGTTCCGCGAGATGGTGCAGGCGCTGGAAGACAATTGGAACGTCGCCACCACCGCCGACGTGCCGAAGCGCGCGCGGGTCGCAGGCCTCGGGCTCATCATGCTGGCGCGGGAATCCGGGCGGCCGATCATGCCGTTTGCGATGGTGACCAGCCGGTTCGTCCGGTTGAAGAATTGGGACTCTTCCACCATCAATTTGCCATTCGGCAGGGGTGCCGTGGTAGGTATTGAACCGGTTTACGTGCCTGCGGATGCCGACGCCGAGACCATGGAAAAAATACGTTTGAAGGTAGAGACTTATCTCAACGAAGCGACCCGGCGCGCCTATGCGGCGGTCGGGCGTCCGGAGGCCGCGCTTGGTTGACCCGCTGCCGATGACGTTGCGCGTCTACCGCAAACTGTCGTCCGCGATGGTGCCGCTGGCGCCTGCGCTGATCAGCCGACGGCTCAAGCTCGGCAAGGAAGATCCGGAGCGTGTCGGCGAGCGCCGCGGCGTCAGCGCCGATGTCCGCCCGCTCGGGCCGCTGGTCTGGATTCACGGCGCCAGCGTCGGCGAGGTGCTGGCTTCCGCCGCCCTGGTCGAGAAATTGCGGGCGCTGAACCTGCGCATCCTGCTGACTTCGGGCACGGTGACGTCGGCGGCAATCGTCGCGAAACGATTTCCCGCCCGACGTCATCCATCAATATGTGCCCTACGACTCGCCGCGCTATGTGGCGCGCTTCCTCGACCATTGGCGGCCGTCGCTGGCGCTGTTCATCGAAAGCGATCTGTGGCCGAACCTGATCCTCTCGAGCGCAGCGCGGCGGCTACCGATGGTTTTGATCAACGGGCGGATGTCGCATCGCTCGTTTCCGCGCTGGCGCCGGGTCTCCAACACCATCTCGGCGCTGCTCGGCCGGTTCGACGTTTGTCTCGCGCAGTCGCAGCTCGATGCCGACCGGTTTTCAGCGCTCGGCAGCCGCAACGTCGTGACCACGGGCAATCTGAAGCTCGACGTGCCCGCACCTCCCGCAGATGCCGCCAAGCTGGAGCGGCTGATGTCGATGACGCGCGGCCGGCCCATTGTGGTCGCGGCCTCCACCCATTCCGGCGAGGACGAAATTCTCGCCGGTGCCCACAAGACACTGGCCGGGTTCTTTCCCGGGCTTCTGACCGTGATCGTGCCGCGGCATCCCGACCGCGGCGAGGCGATAGTGCGCATGGTGACGGCGTCCGGTCTGCAGGCCGGCTTGCGTTCGCGCGAGGAATTGCCGATCGCCGCCACCGACATCTATGTCGCCGACACCATGGGTGAATTGGGTTTGTTCTACCGGTTGTCGCCGATCGTGTTCATGGGCGGATCGCTGGTCGCGCATGGCGGGCAGAATCCGATCGAGGCGGTCAAGCTCGGCGCTTCGGTGGTCCACGGCCCCCACGTCTTCAATTTCAGCGACGTCTACGAGGCGCTCGATCAATCCGGCGGCGCGCGCCAGGCCGATAGCCAGGAAGCGCTGGTGAAGCAGCTCGGTCAGCTGCTTGCGGACCCCAAGGCGCGCGAGGCATCGCTGATCGCCTCCGAGCGCGTGGTCGAACAGCTCGGCGGCGCGCTGGAGCGCACGCTTGCAGCCCTTGAGCCGTATCTGTTGCAGTTGCGGATCGAGATGGGAGCCGCGAATGCGTGAGCCGGGCTTCTGGCACGGCCCGTCTTCGCTTAAGTCACATCTGTTGAGGCCGCTCGGTGCGCTCTATGGCGCCATCGCCGCCAGGCGCCTGCAACGAAGCGGACTGAACGCCGGCATCCCCGTGCTCTGCGTCGGCAATTATCACGTCGGCGGCGCCGGCAAGACCCCGACCGTGCTGGCGCTGGCGAAACTGCTGCGCGATCTCGGCGAGGCGCCGGTCGTGCTCAGCCGCGGCTATGGCGGCAGATTGCGCGGGCCCGTCAAAGTCGATCCATGGCGGCACCAAGCGGCCGATGTCGGCGATGAGCCGCTGATGCTGTCAGCCACGTTGCCGGTGGTGGTTTCGCGCCAACGCGCCGACGGCGTACCGCTGGCGCGTTCGCTTGGCGCTACCGTGATCCTGATGGATGACGGCTTTCAGAATCCGGCAGTGTCCAAGGATGCATCCGTGATCGTGATCGACGGTAACCGCGGCCTCGGCAACGGCCGGGTGTTTCCCGCCGGCCCCCTGCGCGCGCCGTTGCGGCCGCAGATCGCGCGCACCGATGCGCTGGTCATCGTCGGCAACGGCGCCGCGGCCGACGCGGTCGCGGCCGGCATTACCGCCGAGGGCAAACCGGTGCTGCGCGCGCATCTTGTGCCGGACGAGGCATCGGTCGCTTCCCTGCGCGGCAAACGCGTGCTGGCCTTCGCCGGTATCGGCGACCCCGCAAGGTTTTTCGCAACGCTGAAGACTAGCGGCATTGAGTGGTCCGTTCCCGCGCCTTCGCCGATCATCATGCGTTTTCGAAAGCCGAGATCGAGGGCCTGATCGCGGAAGCCGGCCGCGACGCGCTGACTTTGGTGACGACGGAAAAGGATCTGGCGCGGCTGCGCGCGGGCGGGGGATTGCCGGATTGGGCCAAAGCGATCGTGCCGTTCGCGGTGACGCTCGAGTTCGACGACGCGGCGGCTTTGCGGAAGTTTGTCACCGATCGCTTGTTCAAGGCGCGCGCCAGGAAAGAATGAGTAGGGTGGGCAAAGCGGAGCGTGCCCACCATTCAAACCGAAACTGCCGACAAATGGTGGGCACGGCGCAAACGCGCCTTTGCCTACCCTACGAAGTCAACCTTCCGTCTTCAGCGCCCCTGGAAAATGCCGTTGCAGCACGGCGATCGGCACCGAATAGGCTTCCTGGAGATCGACGCTCCAGTATTTCAGTTCGTCGAGCGGGATCCGCACGTCGGATATGGCGCAACGCACATAGGTTCCGGGCGAGACCACACGGAAATCGCCATCCAGATATTGCACCTGCGCTTCGCCATGCCCCGAGGGACCGAACTTGTTGAGCACCGTCTCATTCTCCGATCGGCGGGCCGCGGGGCCCGACTAAAGTTTATTCTCTGCATTCGACGTATCACAAATAAGGTGGGCTGTCCGCTCCGGAAAGCCACCTACTTGTGATGATTTTCCGCCCCTTCTGCATGATAGCGTTGCGTTAATGGTTCGCTGTGCCGTGAGCCGCAACGACCCCCGACTGAAACCAATGCGCCCTCTGTCAGCAAGACTGTTTCTGACGCTATTGGCCGTGACCTGCGCTGCCTTGACGCAGCCCGCGGACGCCGCATCATTGCCGGCCCCGCACCAGGTCGAGATCCCTGCGGGCGATCTGAAGCTGCACGCGCAGCTCTATAGGCCGGACGGCGACGGTCCGTTCCCGACCGTGATCGCGCTGCATGCTTGCGGCGGATTGGGCGGCCATTCGGAAGCCGTGGCGCCGCGCTACCGCGACTGGGCGGAGCAATTGCTCAAGGCCGGCTATGCGGTGCTGCTGCCGGACAGCTACGGTTCGCGCGAACTCGGGCCGCAATGCCGCGTCAAGGAGCGCCGGGTGATGGCGCGCCGCGAGCGGGTCGCCGATATCGTGGCGACGCGGCAATGGCTGACGCAGCAGCCTTGGGTGGCGCAGGATCGTATCAGCCTGATCGGATGGGCGAACGGCGCCAGTTCGCTGTTGTGGGCGGTTCGTCCCCAGGCCGCGCGCAAGGACGGGCCGGATTTCCGCTCGGCGATCGCGTTCTATCCGGACTGCCGGGTGTCCTCCGGCCTCGGCTGGAGCACGCGGGTGCCGATGCTGCTCCTGATCGGCGCCAAGGACGACGTCTATTCGCCCGGCCGCGTGCCGCACGATGGTGGACGGCGCGCGCGGCCGCAGCGCGCTGACGCGGATCGAAATCTATCCCGACGCGCTGCATGATTTCGACCGCGCCAATCTGGCGCTGCATGCGGTCAGCGGCAACGCCGACGCCGCTCTGCCGGATCGCGGCCACATCGGCACCGACGCCGAAGCCCGCGCGGATTCGCAAAAGCGCGTCGCGGAGTGGCTGGCACGATAAGTCGTCAAGCCCGGGCATGACGGCGAAATATTGTCCGCTAAAACAAACTGCCCTGATCGACCGGCTTGCCGACGCGCTTTGGCGCGATCGTCTTGGTTTCGCGCCTTGCCAGTGCCGGCTGACTCGTCGGCAAAGGCGCTGACGTCGCCGCCGGCCGGTCGGCATCGGCGGTCGCCGCCACGCGGCCGTCGGCGAATTCGATCGACAGCGGTGCGTTCGGACCGATCGAGGCCGCGGCATGCACAGGTTGGCCGGCTGCGTCGCGCACCAGCGCAAAACCGCGCGCGAGCACGCCGCGATAGGACAATGCCGCCAGCAACTGGCCGCTATGGACGACGCGGGCTTCACAGCGCTGCATCGCGGTCGCCAGCGCGCGGCGTGCGCGCTCGGCGAGACGCAGCGCACGTTCGCGGTCGCGCGCGATCGCATGGCGCTGGGCTTGCGCATTGGAGAGTTTCGAGGCCTTGAGCCGGACCTCAAGGCCCGGCAAAGCGATCCCTTCGTTGGCGCAGCAGTGCGCGGCCGAAAGCGTGATGCGTTCGCCGGATACGGTCAGGCGGTGCCTGGCCTGTGCCACCTGTCCGCGCAGCACCTTCAACGTCAGTCCGGCGCTGAGATGCGAGAAGCGCCGGTGATGCGCGTTGGTGTTGGCCTTCAGTCCGCGGGGCAATGAGGCGCCCGCATTGTCGAGCCGCTGGCGCGGGATCGCCAGCAATTCGCTGGCCGCGGGCAGCGCGCGCGCCGCGGCGCGCAATTCGTTGCGGCGGCTTTCCTGGCCGCGCAGCCAGCACACCATGGTGCGACGCGCCAGGCCTGCGACCTCGACCAGCAATTCGCTGCGCACCGGCACGGCCATTTCGGCCGCCGCCGTCGGCGTCGGCGCGCGCTTGTCGGCGGCGAAATCG
This sequence comes from uncultured Alphaproteobacteria bacterium, assembly GCA_963802535.1. Lineage (GTDB taxonomy): Bacteria > Pseudomonadota > Alphaproteobacteria > Rhizobiales > Xanthobacteraceae > Bradyrhizobium. Next base: position 116,765 of record CAWDJI010000019.1, read on the forward strand.
ATCAGCGTGATATCGGTCTCGTGGCCGACCGCCGAGATCAGCGGGATCATGCTTTCGGCCGCGGCGCGAACCACGATCTCCTCGTTGAACGACCACAGATCTTCCAGCGAGCCGCCGCCGCGCGCGACGATCAGCAAGATCCGGCCGCGGGATCTTGCCGCCTTCGGGCAGCGCGTTGAAGCCGCGGATCGCGGCTGCGACCTGTTCGGCCGAGCCTTCGCCCTGAACTTTTACCGGCCACACCAGCACGTGGCGCGGAAAGCGGTCCTCCAGCCGGTGCAGGATGTCGCGAATCACAGCACCGGTCGGCGAGGTGACGACGCCGATCACTTCCGGCAGCCATGGCAGCAATTGCTTGCGCGCCTCGTCGAACAGGCCCTCGGCGGCGAGCTTCTTCTTGCGCTCTTCCATCAGCGCCATCAGCGCGCCGACGCCGGCGGGCTCGATCGCTTCGATGACGATCTGGTATTTCGACGAGCCCGGATAGGTCGTGAGCTTGCCGGTGGCGATGACTTCCAGCCCCTCCTGCGGCTTGAACCGCATCCGGGCGTGGGCAAATTTCCAGATCACCGCCTCGATCTTGGCGCTCTCGTCCTTCAGCGCGAAATAGCAGTGCCCGGAGGAGTGCGGCCCGCGGAAGCCGGAGATTTCGCCGCGGACCCGGACATGCCCATAGGCGTCCTCCACCGTCCGCTTCAGGGCGGAGGACAGTTCGGACACGGTGAATTCGGGCGCGTTGATCAGGGCTTCAAGGGCGGCCATTCGGACAATCGATTCGCAGGCGTTTGGGGACAGGGTCACAAGGTAGGGATTTTGGCCGCCATCGCAAATCGGGACTTGCATTTCAGATTACTCTGTATTACAGAGTTCTCTAGAGAGATCGATAGCGTGGCCAGCTGCCCCGGTCGCTGATGCTGGGGCCGGCTTGCGGCAAGGCGAGGAGAATCGCGTGAAAAACCTGTTCGAGGCCGGCAAGCTGCTGTTTCTCGACATGGCGGCGACGCTGTTTTTTCTCGTGCTCTATCTGCTTGACGCACAACGTCACGCTGTCGGTGGTGCTCGGCATGGCGCTGGGCGCAGCCCAAATCGGCTGGCAGCTCGCGCGCGGCAAGAAGATCGACACCATGCAGTGGATGAGCCTGTTCCTGGTGCTCGGCGCCGGCACCGTCACGCTGCTCACCAACGATCCGCGCTTCGTGATGGTCAAACCGAGCGTGATCTACCTCATCGTCGGCATCGTGATGCTGAGGCGCGGATGGATGAACCGCTATCTGCCGCCGATCGCGCTCGAGCTGATCCCCGATGTCGCTGTCATCTTCGGCTACGTCTGGTCGGGCCTGATGTTTTTTTCCGCCGCCCTCAATCTGATCGTCGCCCTCAATTTCAGCGTGGTGACGTGGTCGGCGACGATGTCGATCTGGGGCATCGCCAGCAAGCTCGTGTTGTTCCTGATCGGCTACGTCACCATGCGCAGCATCGGCGTTGCGCGCCGGCGTCGACAGCTCCGTGACGGCGCCGACGCGGGTCTTGGCGCCGCGACCTGAACTGCATCCAACCGGATCTCACAAGGGAAGGCTGAGCCATGATTGCCATGATCGTTTCGGGCGGAATCAAAGTTGCCATCGGCAGCCTTGCCATTGCCGGTTTGGCCGCGCTGTTGCTGGTGGCGCTGGTCGCGACGCCGCTCAAGGCCGCCGCCCGAGCTGCATTCGATTTCGGCGGCGCGCGGCACGGTCGATCTGTCGGCCTTGCCCGCGTTCGAGCGGTTCCAGGCGCGCGACGGCAGCGCGCTCGGCTTCCGCCACTACGCGGCCAGCGGCCCGGCGACGGGACGCGCGGCGATCGTGATCCATGGCTCGTCCGGATCGAGCGGCGGCACCATCCACGCGCTGTCGCAGGCCTTCGCGCGTCGCGGCGTCGAGACCTGGGCGGTGGATATTCGCGGCCACGGCAATTCGGGCACGCGCGGCGACATCGGCTATCTCGGCCAGCTCGAGGACGACCTTGCCGATCTCGTCGCGGTCGTGCGCAAGACGGCGCCGAACGCCGCGCTGACCCTGGTCGGCCATTCCTCCGGCGGCGGCTTTGCGCTGCGGGTGGCGGGCTCGCCGATCCAGAACCTGTTCGATCGCACCGTGTTGCTGGCGCCCTATCTCGGCTATGACGCGCCGACCACGCGGCCGAATTCCGGCGGCTGGGCCAACGCCGACATCCCGCGCATCATCGGCCTGATGGCGCTGCGCGGCGTCGGCATCACCTGCTGCGAGGCGCTGCCGGTGCTCGCCTTTGCGGTGCCGCCGAATTCCGAGAAGAATCTGGTCGCGACCTACAGCGACCGCCTGATGCGCAATTTCGCGGTCAGCCGCGATTTCCGCAAAGATCTCGCCAACGCAACCCGGCCAATCACGCTGATCTCGGGCGCCGATGACGAACTGATGTTCCCCGACAAATATCTCGAGGCCATGCGTACCGCACCGTCGCCGGTCGACGTCAAGCTGATCGAGGGCATCAACCACATGGGTATCGTCAGTGTGCCGCGGGCGGTGTCCGCCATCGCCGACGACGTCGCGACGCGTGGAACGGCGGGGAGCTGAGCCATGATCGCGGGGCTTAGTTTGGCAGGTGCGATCCACACGGCGCTCGCGATGCTCGGCATCGTCGTCGGCCTGGTCCAGTTGCTGCGGCCCAAGCGCGGCGCCGGCCACCGCGCGCGCGGCTACGCCTTTGTCTATGCCATGCTGGTCGCAGACGGCACGGCGATGCTGATCTATCAGTTCACCGGACAATTCAACATTTTCCACGTCGGCGCGATCGTGAATCTGGTCTGGATCGTGCTTGGAATTGTTCCGGTATTGCGCAGTCCGCGCCCGGCCAACTGGAAGAATCAGCACTATTACTTCATAGCGTGGTCCTATGTGAGCTTGCTGGCGGCGGCCGCGACGGAGCTGGTGGTGCGAACCGTTCATTTGACGACGCGCGAACAGGCCTGGTCGGCGGCGGCAATTGTCTCGATCGCCGTCACCGCGATCGGCTATGTCCTGATCGAGCGCTACCGGCCGGTATCGGAATCGCAGCCGATTGTCGGCGCGGCCACCCAGCATGACGGGGTACCAACTTGATCGACAGCCACGAGGCCTCCGAAGCGCTGGCCGATATCGACGACATGGTCCGCCGCGTCCGGCAGTCGCGGATCTACGATCTCGCCAGCCAGTTGATGATCATGTGGGGCGTGCTCGTTTTCGTCGGCTACATCATTACCTATCTGATGCCGAGCCACGCCTTTGTCGGCTGGGCCATGGTCTATGGCATCGGCATCCCCGGCTGGGCGGCGCTCAGCTCGATCAATCGGCCGCGATCGGGTGTGCGCACCTTCGGCCCGAAGTTCTTCATCGCGTTCGCGCTGTTCGTCGCGTTCGGCGGCTTCTGCTGCCTGCTGGGCCAGTTTGGCCCGCGCCAGATCAGCGCCTTCTGGCCGGTTTATTTCCTGATGATGTACAGCATCGCCGGGCTGTGGTTCGGGTACGCCTTTATCGCCATCGGCCTTACCGTCTCCGCGCTGACGCTGATCGGCTACTTCTACCTCGGCAACGCGTTCGATCTCTGGATGGCTTTCAACAATGGCGGCGGCCTTGTCCTCGGCGGTCTGTGGATGCGGCGGGTTTAGCCATGGCCGAACTCGACGACATCATCCATCAGCCGCTGCGCCTGCGGATCATGGCCGCGCTGAACGCGCTGCCGGCGGGCGGGGGGCTGGATTTTTCCAGGCTGAAGAAGCTGACCGGGGCCACCGACGGCAATCTCGGCGCCCATATCGAGACGCTGTCGAAGGCCGGCTACGTCGCGGTGGACAAGGCCTTTGTCGGCAAGAAGCCGCAGACCACGGTCACCGCGACCGCGGCCGGCCGCGGCGCCTTCGCCCGCCATGTCGCGATGTTGCAGGAAATCATCGCGGCTTCGGGGAGGTGACAACTGTCATTCCGGGGCGATGCGCAGCATCGAACCCGGAATCTCGACCGGGGAGTCAATCAATCTCGAGATTCCGGATCGGCGCGTACGCGCCGTCCGGAATGACGGTGGTTGGCTGTTGATATCCCCTTGCGGCCAGCGGGAGATTCGTGCGACCGACTGGCCTTCGGTTCCCACATCTGGCCTTACAAATGAACATCCTCCTGCTCGGTTCCGGCGGCCGCGAACACGCCCTGGCGTGGAAGATCGCCGCTTCGCCCCTGCTGACGAAATTGTGGTGCGCGCCGGGCAATGCCGGTATCGCCAACGAGGCCGAATGCATCGCCCTCGACGTCGCCGACCATCCGGCTGTGATCGATTTCTGCAAGACCAACAAGGTGGACCTCGTCATGGTCGGGCCGGAGACGCCGCTGGTGGCGGGGATCGTCGACGATCTCACGGCCGCCGGCATCAAGGCGTTCGGCCCAAGCAAGGCCGCCGCCCAGCTCGAAGGCTCCAAGGGGTTCACAAAGGCGCTCTGCACCGAGTTCAACATTCCGACCGGTGCCTATGACCGCTTCACCAATGCTGCTGACGCGCTGGCGTATGTGCGCAAGCAGGGCGCGCCGATCGTGGTCAAGGCCGATGGCCTGGCGGCCGGCAAGGGCGTCGTGGTCGCGATGACGCTTGGCGAGGCCGAAGCCGCCATCGCGATGATGTTCGACGGCGGGTTCGGCGCCGCGGGCGCCGAGGTGGTGATCGAGGAATTCCTCGAAGGCCGCGAGATCAGCTTCTTTGCGCTGTGCGACGGCGAGACCGCGATCCCGCTGGCCTCCGCCCAGGACCACAAGCGCGTGTTCGACCACGACCAGGGACCGAACACCGGCGGCATGGGCGCCTATTCGCCGACACCGTTCGTGACGCCGGAGATTCACGACCAGATCATGGCGCGGATCATTCGACCCTCCGTGGCGGGCATGAAGTCGCGCGGCACGCCGTTTCGCGGCGTGCTCTATGCCGGCGTGATGCTGACGGCGCAGGGCCCAAAGCTGTTCGAATACAATGTCCGCTTCGGCGATCCGGAAACCCAGGTGCACATGCTGCGGATGATGTCCGACCTCGTGCCGGCGCTGCTCGCCTGTTGCGACGGCCAGTTGAAGAACTTTGATCTCCGCTGGTTCCCCGATCCGGCGCTGACGGTGGTGATGGCCGCGAAAGGCTATCCAGGCGACTACGCAAAGGGCACCCGCATCGACGGCCTCGATGACGCCGCCAAAATCGAGGGTGTCGAGATCTTCCACGCCGGCACGGTGGCGAAAGACGGCGCCATTCTCGCCAATGGCGGTCGCGTGCTCAACGTCTGCGCCATGGGCAAGACCGTGCGCGAGGCGCAACAGCGCGCCTATGCCGCAGTCGACCGCATTCGCTGGCCCGACGGCTTCTGCCGCCGCGACATCGCCGGGCAGGCGCTGGAGCAGGGGTAGGGCTATTTCCAGTGTCATTGCGAGCGCAGCGAAGCAATCCATTCTTTCTTTTTGACGCGCGATGGATTGCTTCGTCGCTACGCTCCTCGCAATGACGGTTGGGGCTACAATCACTCCCTCGCCTGAACCGTCTGCAGCTCGGCAATGCGGTTGTCGGCGCGGCGGAGCCGGCGGCAGAGCTCGCGGTTGATGTTCTGCATGACCATCACATAGGCGTGGATGTCGGCCTTGTAGCATTTGTAGAGTTCGCGGGCCGTCAGTTCGTACAGAACGGTCGGGCTCTCGGCGACCACGGTGGCAGATCGGTTCTGCATTTCGATCAGCGTCATTTCGCCGAAAAAATCACCGGGCTCGAGCGCCGACATCTGCAGCACACGCCCGGACTCCAAAAGCTTGCTCACCACCAACTGGCCGGCGTGCACGATGAACATCGAGCGCCCCGGTTCGCCTTCTTTCACGACCGTGGCACCGGCGTCGAAGCGGCGCTCGACCAGCATGGAAACCAGGAGGTCGAGGCTCGCCTCCGCGAGGCCACCGAAAAAAGGCGTGGCGAGCAGGAACGCTTTCAGGTCGGGGGAGCTGACAGCCATCCGCCAAATATACCCGCGCTCCCGGCGGTGACAACCGTGTCAGGCTGCCGCGCGGCCGGCCTGCCATAGCGCCAGCACCTCATCGCGCGCGATGCCGCGCGTTATGAACACGATACGGGAGCGGCGGTCGGCGTCGGGCCATTTTTGCAGCGCCACCGGCGGGTGGAAGACATGGTGGACGCCGTGGATCACGACCGGTACGTGTTCGTCGCGGAGATTGAGAATGCCCTTGACCCGCAGCAGGTCTGCGCCACGCGCGCTGCGCAGATACGCAAGCCATTGCGACACGAAATTCCAGTCGAGCGGCTCGTCGAACGTCAGCACGAAGCTGGTGATCGCTGCATCGTGGCCATGATGTTCGTGATGGTGATCATGTCCGTGATGATCGTGGTCGTGGCTGTGCCCGCGCGCGAACGCCTTCTCGTTGAGCCAGCGCGCAACATCGACCGCTTTTTTCTCAGGGTCCACCAGGCCGGCGCCAAAAAGATCGGCCGGATCGATGTCGCCATGATCAACGCGTTCGGTCCTGGCGCCGGGATTGAGCTGGTGCAGGCGGGCTTCCAATGCGGCAGTATCACTGACCAAATCTGACTTGGTGATCAAAACCCGGTCGGCCAGCGCCACCTGCTTCACCGCCTCGTATTGCTGATCGAGCTGGTGAATGGCATTGGCGGCATCGACCGTCGTCACGACGGTATCGAGCCGCAGGAAATGCGAGACCGGGGATTGTTGAGCAGGAGCTGCAGGATCGGGGCGGGATCGGCCAGACCCGTTGTCTCGACCAGAATACGACGGAACGGCGGAACCTCGCCGCGGTCGCGTTTCACCAACAGGTTGCGCAGCGTTTCCTCCAGGTCGCTGCGAATTGTGCAGCAAATACAACCGCTCGCGAGCACCGCAACCTCGCCATCGAGGCGCTCGACCAGGAGATGATCGAGGCTCACTTCGCCGTATTCGTTGATGATGACGGCGCTGTCCTTCATCGCATCATGACGAAGCAAGCGGTTTAAAAGCGTCGTTTTGCCGCTGCCGAGAAAGCCGGTGATCAAAGATACTGGCAACCGTTCGGCGGACTTGTCGTTCTCGAACAGGCTCAATCGTCGCTCCCACTTTGCCGCCATATTTTTGTCACTGGACAACAGCGTAGTGGAGCAGGAGCATGTGGGAAATAATTTTTTAGGCCTGGATCAAGGGTCACAACCTGGGAGGGTGCGATGGACGATGCCGTCAGGGGTCAAGAACAGCAACCAGAGCTGCAGGAGAAAAAAGCCGGCGTGGTAGAAACCGATCGCCGCACCTTGCTCCGCACCGCGGGCCTTGCCGGCGCGGCAGGCGCGGCGCTTGCGGGCGCGATGCATGGCAAGTTCTCGCTCGCACCGATCTCCGAAGCGCAGGCGCAGACCTCCGCCGCGCTACCCAAAAACGTCACGGGACCATGGTGGCCCTCTAAATGGGGCAAGGACGACGAGTCCGGCGCGTCCAACCACATCACGCCGGCAAAAGTTCTCGATACGGCGAAATGGATCAAGGACGGCAAGATCTACAAGATCGGTCGCGTCTATGAGCCATGCCGCTGTTCGGCGCGCGGGTATTCGCGCTGCGCATTCCCGGTAGTCCGACCGGCGGTCCGTTCGGCGACAACAAGCTGGTGTATCACGACGAATTTCTGGCCACCGAGATCGGCCAGACCGGCACGCAGTTCGATGGTCTCGGCCACATCGGCATCCAGATGGGCAAGGATGGCGACAAGAGCGAGATGCGGTTCTACAACGGCCACACCGCCGCGGATATCAGCGACGCCTATGGTCTGAAGAAGCTCGGCATCGAGAAGCTGAAGCCGATCTTCACCCGCGCGCATCTGATCGACATGGTGGCACTCAAGGGCGGCATGATGGACGCCGGTCAGGAGATTTCCGCAGCCGACATCAAGGCGGGACTGGCCAAGCAGAATATCCCGGAGAGCGACATCAAGCCCGGCGACGCCATCATGTTCCATACCGGCTGGGGCTCGCTGTGGATGAAGAACAATGATCGCTTCAACAGCGGCGAACCCGGCATCGGCCTCGACGCTGCCAAATGGATCATCGAGAAGGACCTCGGCGCTGACCGGCGCGGACACCTGGGCGGTTGAAGTGGTACCCAATCCCGACAAGTCGCTGGCCTTCGTGGTTCACGCCGAGTTGCAGACCAAGAACGGCATCCACAACCACGAGAACCTGATCTTCGACGACCTGATCGCCGACAAGAAGTACCAGTTCGTCTATTGCTTTACCCCGGCGCTGATCAAGGGTGCCACGGGAAGCAATGGCTGCCCGATGCGCGATCACCTGACGAGCCTGCAGGGTGTGGGCGGCGGACCACCCGCGACCTGTGGCATCGCGGCATGGATGGTGGCGATCTCGGCCGGCCCGGGCCTGGCCGCTGACCTGACGAAAATCCAGACGGTCGTGGTGATCTATGCCGAGAACCGCAGCTTCGACCATCTGTACGGCAAGTTCCCGGGCGCCAACGGGCTCGCCAACGCGACCAGGGATCAATACGTCCAGCGCGACCATGACGGTTCTGAGTTGCCGTATCTGCGCGTCTGGAATGCCAAGGGTGAGCCGAACCCGGACTATCCGCAGGTACCGAATGCGCCGTTCCCGGTCGACGGTCCGCCGATGAACAAGTCGGCGAGTGCGGTGCTGCTCAGTCCGATTCACGCCTATTACCACAACATCGAGCAAATCAACGGCGGCAAGAACGACATGTTCGCGGCGATGTCGACCGTCGGTGGCTACACCATGGGTTATTTCGACGGCAGCACCATGAAGCTGTGGCAGTGGGCGAAGAAATACACGCTCGCCGACAATTTCTTCATGGGCGCCTTCGGGGGCTCCTATCTCAATCACCAATATCTGATCTGCGCCTGCGCACCACTTCATAAGGACGCGCCGGAGGCGATGCGCGCGGTGCTCGACGACAAGGGCAGGCTGAAGAAATATCCGGACTCGCCCTCGGCAAAAGATGGTGCGGTCAAGACCTATGTCGGAGGAATCGGCGGGCAGGTGACGCCCGACGGCTATTCCGTCAATACGACGCAACCGCCGTTCCAGCCGAGCGGCGTTGCGCCGGCGCCCGACGGCTCGCTCGACATGGCAGACCCGAAGGGCTCCGAACGCATCGGGCTTCCGCTGCCCGCGCAAAGCCAGAAGACGGTGGGCGACACCCTGTCGGCCAAGGGCCTGAGCTGGGCCTGGTATGGTGGCGGCTGGAGCGCTGCGGTTGCGGACGGCAGGCGTCCTGCGGACCAGAAACGAAGCGTGATCTACACGCGCGAAAACGGCGCGCTGAATTTTCAGCCGCATCACCAGCCTTTCAATTATTACGCACGGTTCGCGCCGGGCACCAGGGATCGCGCCGAGCACCTGAAGGATGGCGAGGATTTTTTTGCCGATATCGACAAGGGCACGCTGCCGGTCGTGTCATTCTACAAGCCGGTCGGCCTGTACAACCAGCACCCGTCCTACACCGACCTCATGAGCGGCGATGCGCATATCGCCGGACTGCTGGAGCGGCTCGAACGCTCGCCGCAATGGAACAACATGCTGGTCGTGGTCACCTATGATGAAAACGGCGGATTCTGGGATCACGCCGCGCCGCCGTCGGGGCCGGGCTGGGGCGATCGTTTCGGACCTGCGACGCGGATTCCAACCCTGATCGTGTCGCCGTTCGCCAAACGCGACTTCGTCGATCACACGACGTATGACACCACCTCGATCATCAAGTTCTTGACGGCGCGTTTCGACCTCGAACCGCTTCCGGGCGTGCGCAAGAACATGGGTGATCTGACCGCGGCGCTGAACCTGCCGTAGTCTAAAAAGGCTTGTGCATGCGTTTGCCGGTCGGCAGTCCCGACGCCGCGTCGCGAGGGGACACGATCGTGTGCTGCACGTTGGTGGTGCCGCCGGCGGCCTGCTCAAGCTGGTCGTCGGTCAGTTGGGCGGTCGGAGCCTTTGTGCCCGGGTCGCGCTTTTGATCTTTCGTCATGGCAATCTCCTTCGCTGAAGGGATGAACCTTAGCAGAGACGGACGGATTGTCTGTGAGCGAGGTCACGGAGCGGCGCTCTCCGTCATTCCGGGCTCGTCCTTCGGACGCCCCGCGCCGCGAGAATGCGAAGCTGTATCCACCGTCATTGCGAGCGAAGCGAAGCAATCCATGCCGCAGCACGAAGAAAGAATGGATTGCTTCGTCGCAAGTGCTCCTCGCAATGACGGTCATCCGTCAAGCCCGGCAATGACGCCATCTTTGTTGTCGCGAGTGACGGAACGCGCTTTACAGCAAATCCCCGCCCGCGGCACTCGCCGTCGTGCCGTGCTCGCGGAACGCCTTGATGACGTTCTTGCCGATCTTCCACTTGTGCACCTCGTCCGGGCCGTCGACCAGCCGCTGCGAGCGCACCTGCGTGTACCATTTGGCGAGCGGGGTATCCTGGCTGAAGCCGAGCGCGCCGTGCAGCTGGATCGCGGTGTCGATCACCTTGTGCACCATGTGGGCATGGAAGATCTTTGCGATCGAGTTCTCCTGGCGGATGTCGAGGCCTTTCTCGGCCTTGTAGGCGATGTGCAGCAGCATCAAGCGGCCGATGTAGAGCTCGCTGGCGCAATCGGCCAGCATGAACTGCACCGCCTGGCGGTCGGCGAGCAACTGGCCGAAGGTCGAACGCTTGGTGACATGGGCTGCCGCCATGTCGAGCGCGCGTTGTGCTTTCGCGACGTTGTGCATGCCGTGGCGCAGCCGGCCATAGGCGAGGCGATGCTGGCCCATGTTAAAACCGTTGCCTTCGCCGCCGAGCAGATTGTCGGCCGGCACCTTCAAATCCCTGATCTCGATTTCGGAATGGCCGCCGTGGATCGCGTCGGCATGCGGACCCTCGATCGCCATGTTGGCGACGTTGCGCTTGATCTTGTAACCGGGGTTCGGCAGTTCGACGATGAAGGTCGAATGCTGCTTGTGGCGCGGCGCGTTCGGATCGGTCCGGGCGACCACCAGCGCCATGTCGGCGACGCTGGCCGAGGACGAGAACCACTTCTCGCCGTTCAGGATATAATTCTCGTTGCCGTCCTTCACGGCGGTCGTCTGCATGCCGGTGGCGTCGGCGCCGGCGGCCTTCTCCGTCATCGAGAAGCAGATGCGCTTGTCGCCATTGAGCAGCGGTTTGAGGAATTTCTCCTTCTGGTATTCGGTGCCGTGGGCGAGGATCGTCATCATCGAGGCGTCGTCGGGGCCTTGCGTGTTCATCGACAGCGCGCCCAGCATGCTCTCGCCGAGCTCCATCTGCACCAGCGCGTTGGCGAGCGGGCCGAGCCCCATGCCGCCATATTCCTTCGGCACCCATGGGCACCACAGGCCCTGCGCGCGGGCCTTCTTGCGCAGCGGGCCGAGCACCTCGGCGAGCGGCTTGGTGTCGAGTTCCTTTTCCGCCGGGATGCATTCGTCATGCACCCATTTGCGGACTTTCTCGCGGATCGCCTTGGCTTCGGCCGGGATTTCGAAATCGATCGACATGGCACTTCCTCGCTTTTTTGGTTCTTGTCAGACTTGATGAATGGCATAACGCCGGGACGTGCCGACGGCAACGCCGAACAATGTTTGAAGCAGCGGCGTTGCCGTCGTTTCTGCCGCAACAGGAGCGTTCATCATGCCCGATCTTGCCGATCTGTTTCCCGGTTATTCCGCCGAATGGATCAACACAAGCGCGGGCCGCATCTTCGCCCGCGTCGGCGGCAAGGGCCCGCCCTTGATGCTGCTGCACGGATTTTCGCAGACCCATGTGCAATGGCACCGCGTGGCGCCGCAACTCGCCGACAAATTCACGCTGATCATCGCCGATCTGCCGGGCTATGGCTGGTCGGATATGCCCGACAGCGACAAGGAACACACGCCCTACACCAAGCGCGCGATGGCGAAAGTCATGGTCGAGGTGATGGAGCAACTCGGCCATGTGCATTTCGCGCTCGCCGGCCACGACCGCGGCGGGCGCGTGTCCTATCGCCTGGCGCTCGATCATCCCGGCCGGCTGTCGAAGCTCGCGGTGCTCGATATCCTGCCGACCTATGACTACTGGGAGCGCATGAACCGGCTTTATGCGCTGAAGATCTATCACTGGGCGTTTCTGGCGCAGCCTTTTCCCTTGCCGGAAACGCTGATCGACGGCCACGGCGATTTCTTCCTGCGGCAGAAGATGGCAAGCCAGACCAAGTCGAAGACGCTGAATGCCATCGATCCGCGCGCGCTGGAACATTATCTGGCGCCGTTCCGCGATCCCTCCCGCGTGCACGCGATGTGCGAGGATTACCGCGCCGGCGCCTATGCCGATTACGAGATCGACAAAAAAGATCACGACGCCGGCAACAAGATCACGATCCCGATGCTGGCACTGTGGGGCGATGCGGGCGTCGCCAGTGCAGCGGCAACGCCGCTCGACACCTGGCAGAACTGGGCGACCAACGTCCGCGGCTCGCCGGTCGACAGCGGGCATTTTCTGACGGAGGAGAATCCGGATGTGACGGCGAGGATGTTGCGGGAGTTTTTCCTGGAATGATGATCTTCGTAGCCCGGATGGAGCGCAGCGCGACATCCGGGACCGTGTCCGTGGTCTGCCGCCGGATCTTCGCTTCGCTGCATCCGGGCTACGGAACGGACCCCTACCGCCGCACCCTGAAAAAATCCTTCAGCAGCGTCGCGGCCTCGGTCTCGCCGACCGCGGAATAGACTTCCGGCGTGTGATGGCAGGTCGGCGAAGCAAAGAACCGCACGCCGGAATCGACCGCACCGCCCTTCGGATCCGCAGCCCCGTAATACAGCCGCCGGATCCGGGCGAACGAGATCGCGCCGGCGCACATCGTGCACGGCTCGAGCGTGACATAGAGATCGCAATCGACCAGCCGCTCGGTCCCGATCGCTTCCGCAGCCTGCCGGATCGCCAAAACTTCCGCATGCGCGGTCGGATCGCGGTCGGTCAGGGTCCGGTTCCCGGCGGTGGCGATCACCTCGTAACCCCGGACAATGACGCATCCGATCGGGACTTCGCCGGCTTTTGCGGCGTTTTTGGCGGTTTTCAGCGCCAAATCCATGAAAGAAGGGGCCGTCATCCCTCGTATCATCGGAAGAAACCTGCTATCAGGAGCGCCTTCAGCAAACGTGGATACCGGTTTTGCGTGAGATTGCGCCTCGAACCTAGAGCGCGCGCGTTACCGCTATGACAGCCGATCCACATCCGCCTGATCGCCATTTCAGCTATTAAAGTGAGACTATTCATGCCCCGCGACAACGATAAAGACAACGATTCCCGCGGCCGGCGTGATCGCCCCTCGGGCGGCCAAGGCCGCGCCGGCGGTAGCAAAGGCCGTTCGGGTGCGGCGAGGGGTCCGGAGAAGAAGTTCGCCAAGCGCGGCTTTGCCGGAAAAAGCGACGGCGACAGCGGCGAGCGGCGTCCCTATGCCGGCAAACCCGACGGCGCGCGATCGTTCGACAAGAAGCCTTTCTCCGGGACGCGAAAACCCTACGCCGGCAAGCGCGATGGCGACGGCGATCGTCCGCCGCGCCGGGATTTTGGTGATCGTCCGCAACGCAGCCGAGATGACGCACCGCGCGGCGACCGGCCGTTTACCGCCCGCACCTCCCGTGGCGGCGATGGTGAAAAGCGTTCGTTCAAACCGCGCGAAGACCGTGGCGGCGAGAAGCGCCCGTACACGCCGCGTGGCGACCGCCCGAACTTTGACCGAAACGACCGTCCGCCGCGCCGTGATCGCGACGATGCCCGTCCGGCCGCACGGTTCGGCGAAAAGAAATTCGGCGACAAGCGGCCCTATACCCCGCGCGAGGGCGGGGCTGAGAAGCGGCCTTACACGCCGCGCGGCGAAGGTTTTCGGAAAGACGGCGACCGTCCGCGTGGTGATCGGCCGTACAGCCCGCGGCCGCCGCGTGATGGTGATCGGCCGGAGCGAAAGTTCGGCGGCGACAAGAAATTCAATTCGCGCGGCGCGCCCGACCGTGGCCCGCGCAAGAGCTTTGGCGATCGCCCCGATCGCGGCGAGTCAAAGCCGTGGCAGAAGCGCGAGGATCGTGGCGAACGGGATTCGCGTCCCCCGCGCGACGGCGCGCGCAGTTTCGACAAGCCGCGTTTCGACAAGCCGCGCGATGATCGCGGTGGCGACGAACGTCCGCGCTTCTCGCGTGCACGCGAGGATCGTCCTGCTGGCGATCGTCCCAAGTTCGACCGTCCGCGTCAGCGCCGGGACCGCGAGGGCGGCCCTGGCGAGGGCCGCACCGACTGGCAGGAGCATCCGCGCAGCGAGGCGGACGGCGAACGGCCGCGCCGCGAGAACGAAGACGACAGCAGGATTTTTGCAAAACGTCCGGCATTCGGTGGGCGAGGCGCCTATCGCGAGCGCAAGACCGAATTCGAAAAGCGCGGTCCGCAGCCGCCGAAGGTCAAGAAATCAGGTGAGCGCATCGCCAAGGTGGTGTCGCGCGCAGGGTTAGCCTCGCGCCGCGACGCCGAGGAATGGATCACGCAGGGCCGCGTCAGCGTCAACGGCCGCGTCATCAATTCACCGGCGCTCGACGTCACCGTCAATGATGCGATCACCGTCGACGGCAAGCCGTTGCCGCCGCGCGAGCGCACGCGGCTGTTCATGTTCCACAAGCCGCGCGGCCTGATGACCACGCACGCCGATCCCGAGGGACGGCCGACGGTGTTCGATAATCTGCCCGACGGCCTGCCGCGGCTGATTTCGATCGGCCGGCTCGATTTCAACACTGAAGGCTTGCTGCTGCTGACCAATGATGGCGGGCTGGCGCGCGCGCTGGAACTGCCCGACACCGGCTGGCTGCGGCGCTATCGCGTTCGCGCCCATGGCGAGGTCACGCAGGCGCAGCTCGATGAACTGAAAAAGGGCGTCGAGGTCGACGGCGTCAAATACGGCTCGATCGACGCTGTGCTGGAGCGCGACCAGGGCGCCAATGTCTGGCTGGTGTTTGCGATCCGCGAAGGCAAGAACCGCGAAGTGCGCAACGTCATGGCGCATCTCGGCCTCGAGGTGAACCGGCTGATCCGGGTCTCCTACGGCCCGTTCCAGCTCGGCGAACTCGCCGAGGGCCAGGTCGAGGAGGTCAAGACCCGCGTGCTGCGCGAGCAGCTCGGCGAGAAGATCGCAGCCCTCGCCGGCGCGGACTTCAACCGGCCGATGCAAGGACAACCTGACTCCGAAAAGTCCGAGACGGATGACGCCCGAGATGAAGGCAGCACGCCGCGCGGCAAGAAGCCGTTCAAGCCGGCCGGCAAAAGTGGCCTGATCGCCGACCGCAAGGGCCGCCGCGTGCTGGTGCAGCGCACCGGCAGCGACGAAGCCCGCGCGCGCAACGAGGAAGAAGCCAACGGCTACGGCCCGCCGCGCCGCCCCCAGCGCGGCTATCACGGCAAGCGCGACCTGAAGCCGCGGGACGAGTAGTTGGCCTATGCGTGTCGTCGGCGGAAGGTTGAAAGGTCGTAATCTGGCCTCGCCCGCATCGCGCGAGATCCGCCCCACCGCGGACCGCCTGCGCGAGTCGGTGTTCAATATTCTCGTGCACGCCTATGACGATCCGATCGAAGGCGCGCGCGTGCTCGACCTGTTCGCCGGCACCGGCGCGCTCGGCATCGAGGCCACTTCGCGAGGTGCTGCGTTCACGCTGTTCGTCGACAATGGCGCGGAGGCCCGCGCCTTGCTCCGCAATAATGTCGAGGCGCTCGGCCTCGGCGGCGTGACAAAGGTCTATCGCCGCGACGCCACCAATCTCGGCCCTGCGCATCCGATGGAGCCGTTTTCGCTGGCCTTCCTCGATCCACCCTACGGCAAAGGGCTTGCAGAAAAAGCGCTGGCCTCGCTGCGCGATGGCGGCTGGCTCGACGCCAGGCGCGTTGCTGGTGGTGGAAGAAGCGAAAGCCGCGGCGTTCGCTGCGCCCGAAGGTTTCGAGGAACTGGAGCGGCGGGCCTATGACGATACCGAGTTCGTATTCCTGAAGCTCTCCGGCTAGTCATTCCGCCGCGGATTGAAATTGATGGTCGCCGTAGAGCTCGCGCAATCTGGTCTTGAGCAGCTTGCCGGTCGCGCCATGCGGGAGTTCATCGACAAAGAGAACATCATCCGGCATCCACCATTTGGCGATCTTGCCCTGATAGAACGCCAGCAGGTCCGCTGAGGTCAGCTTCGAGCCGGGTTTGCGGACGGCGATCACCAGCGGCCGCTCGTCCCATTTCGGATGCTTGACCCCGATCACCGCAGCCTCAGCGATCTCGGGATGTGACATCGCGAGATTTTCCAGCTCGATCGAACTGATCCATTCGCCGCCGGATTTGATGACGTCCTTGGAGCGGTCGGTGATCTGCATGAAACCTTCGCCGTCGATGGTTGCAACATCGCCGGTGAAGAACCAGCCGTCCGGCCGTTCGCCATCCTCCATCTTGTAATAGCAGCGCGCGATCCATGGGCCCCGGATCAGCAAATCGCCAAAAGCCTCGCCGTCGCGCGGCAGCTCCTTGTCGTCGCCGTCGCGGATGCCGATTTCGACGCCGAACACCGCGCGTCCCTGCTTCACTTTACGGTCGCGCTGCGATTCCTTCGGCAACGCCGTGTGCCTGGTCTGGAGCTTGGAAATGGTCGCGACCGGGCTTGTCTCGGTCATGCCCCAGACGTGCAGCACCTCGACGCCGTAATCATCCTCCAGCGCCGTCATCAGTGAGCGCGGCACGGCGGTGCCTCCCAACAGCACGCGTTTGAGCGTGGTCGGCTTGACGCCGGCGGCCTGCAGATACTGGACATAGCCGAGCCAGACCGTCGGCACGCCATTGGCGAAGGTGACCTGCTCCTGCTCAAATAATTTATGGAGGCTTTCGCCGTCGACCTTCTGGCCGGGCATCACGAGCTTCGATCCCATCGCGGGCGCGCAATAGGGCATGCCCCACGACATCGCATGGAACATCGGCGAGATGAACGCGACATTGTCCTGAAGCGAGATGTTGCAGGCGTCGGGCAATGCGGCGGCGAACGAATGCAACACGCCGCTGCGATGGCTGTAGAGCACGCCCTTCGGATTGCCTGTCGTCCCGGACGTGTAGCAAAGCCCGGAGGCGGTATTTTCGTCGAGCTGCGGCCAGTCGAACGAGTCGGATTGGCCCGCCATCAGCGTTTCATAGGCCGGCACGCCATCGATCCCTGCGCCCTCTGCCTCCGCGGCGTCGCCGAGATAGATCCAGCTCTCGACGGTAGGGCATTGCGGCTTCAATTGCTTGACGAGGTCGACGAAGCTGGCATCGAAGAAGATGAAGCGGTCCTCGGCATGATTGATGATGTAGACGATCTGAGCGACGAACAGGCGGGGGTTCACCGTATGGCAGACCGCGCCCATCCCGGAAATGGCATAGTAAAGCTCGAGATGGCGATAGCCGTTCCAGGCCAGCGTGGCGATCCGATCGCCCGGCTTGACGCCGAGCGCGACCAGCGCATTCGCCATTTGCGAGCTGCGCTTGAGCAAGCCTGCGTAGTTGGTGCGATGGTCCGGTTTGTCCGCCGACCGCGAAAATATTTCGACGTCGGGAAAAGATCGTGCGGCGTGGGTCAGGATCGAGGAAAGCAGCAGCGGCGTCTTCATCATCAGGCCGAGCATCGGAAAACCCCCAAATTATCAAAAATTGAAAATTGGCACGGGGCGTTCAGAACATCTAGCGGACATTTATGGGCATGGCCCGGCGTCATCGCCGCCCGAACAGCTTCTCGATATCCGACAGCTTCAATTCGACATAGGTCGGGCGGCCGTGGTTGCACTGGCCGGAGTTCGGCGTGTCTTCCATCTCGCGCAGCAGCGCGTTCATCTCTTCCGGCTTGAGACGACGCCCGGCGCGGACCGAGCCGTGGCAGGCCATGGTGGCGGCGACGTGCATCAGCCGGCGCTCCAGCGGCAACGCCTCGTCCCATTCGGCCATGTGCTCGGCGAGATCGCGCAGCAGCCCCGCGGCATTGGCCTTGCCGAGCAGCGACGGCGTCTCGCGCACCGCGACCGCACCGGGGCCGAAGGTGTCGATCGCAAGGCCGAACGACGCCAGCTCCACCGCGCGATCGAGCAGTTTCTCGACGGTCGCCTCGTCGAGTTCGACGATCTCCGGGATCAGCAGGATCTGCCGCTGCACGCCGTTGCGCGCCAGCGAGGCCTTCAGCTTCTCATAGACGATGCGCTCATGGGCGGCGTGCTGGTCGACCACGATCAAGCCGTCGCGGGTCTGCGACACGATGTAGGTCTCGTGGATCTGCGTTCGCGCTGCACCGAGCGGACGATCGAGCAGGTCGGCGGAGGGCTGCACCTCGAAGCGCACATCGGCGGTCGGCGTGCCGACATCGAACGCCGCCTGTCCCGGCTCGGCAAATGCCGGCGCTGCCGAGCCTTCGAAGGCACGGCATCGGACCGGCTGGGATAGGACGGCGATCGCCGCCAGTCCCAATTGGTTGGCCGCGGCGCAAACGACGGACGGAACGACGCGATCGCCGCACCATCGGTGTTGGCGGCGGTGCGGCGGCCTTCGCGGGCGAGGCCGTCTTTCAGCGCATGCACGATCAGCGCGCGCACGAGGCCGGCGTTGCGGAATCGCACCTCGGTCTTGGCCGGATGCACATTGGCATCGACCTCCTGCGGCGGCAGCGTCACGAACAGTGCCACCACCGGATGGCGGTCGCGCGGCAGATAGTCGGAATAGGCGGCGCGCACCGCCCCCAGAATCAGCTTGTCGCGCACCGGGCGGCCGTTGACGAACAGATATTGTCCGAGCGCGTTGGCCCGCGTCAGCGACGGCGCGGCGGCAAAACCCTCGACCACGACGCCTTCGCGCTCGGAACGCACTTCGATGGCGCTGGAACGGAAATCCGCGCCCAATATGTCGCCAAGCCGCGTCAGGCGGCCCGCGGCGCCGGGCAGCGCCGCGGCCCAGGTCACCGGCGCGCGCTCTTCGCCGGCGAGCGTGAAGGCGATGTCGGGCCGCGCCATCGCCAGCCGCCGGACCACTTCGCGGATCGCTTCGGCTTCGGTGCGGTCGGTCTTGAGAAATTTCAGCCGCGCCGGCGTTGCATAAAAGAGATCGCTGACCTCGACGCGGGTGCCGTGGCCGAGCGCGGCCGGCATGATCGCCGACTTCGTGCCGCCTTCGACCGACAGCGACCATGCATGCGGCTCGGTGGCGTGGCGGGTGGTGATGCCGAGTTTGGCCACCGCGCCGATCGAGGGCAGCGCCTCGCCGCGGAAGCCCAGCGTGCGAATCCGCAACAGATCCTCGTCGTCGAGCTTGGAGGTGGCGTGGCGGTCGACAGCCAGCGCCAGATCGGCATGGGTCATGCCGCTGCCGTCGTCGGTGATGCCGATGCGGCGCCGGCCGCCGCCATCGGTGAAGATATCGACCCTGGAGGCGCCGGCATCGATGGCGTTCTCGACCAGTTCCTTGACCACGCTCGCAGGCCGTTCCACCACCTCGCCGGCGGCGATGCGGTTGACGATTTGTTCTGGGAGTTGGCGGACGGGCATGGGTTATGGGTTAGCCGATTCAGGGGCTGAGTGGGGACCCTTTCGGGCCCGATGTTCCCGGAATTCTCCGGCCAAAATATAGTTGCCCGACCGCGAACCGAAACCCCGGCTGGGCGGCTCTATGACACGAGAACACATGAGTTCTCTCGTGAAATCAAAGGAGCTGCTATGCTTTATCGCAAGAATTTGCCAGGCTGGGAGCGGGCGATGCGGGTCGTCGGGGGCGCTGCCATGATCGCGTGCGGGCTTCTTGGCCTTCCCGGAACGCCGATCGGCTATCTGATCGCCGCTGCCGGGGTGGTGACAGGGATGACCGGATTTTTCGGATTCTGTCCGATGTGCGCCATGGTCGGCCGGAGATTGCCGTCGCCATGAATTCGCTCGCCCGAGCCAGCCGCTGCGATCCCGGGCTGATCGAAGCCGCGCGCGGCGGCGACGTGAATGCCCTGGTGTCGCTGATATCGGCGGCGCAGCCCGACGTCCGCCGTTATGCCGCGCGCAATTGCCGCGCGGCCGATATCGACGATGCGGTTCAGGAAACGCTGCTGCTGTTGTACCGGCGGGTCGGAACGCTGCGGGCGGTGACGTCGTTCTCGGCATGGCTGTTCGCAGTCGCGAGGCGGGCTTGTTTCCGGCTGCTGCGGATGTCGGCCGGGCCTCCTGATTCATCCCCTGACGATGCGGATGCGCGTCTGGCGCATCTGAGGCCCGAGGATCTCCGCATCGATCTGTCCCGCGCCATCCAGTCGCTGCCTGAGCATTATCGCGAAGTGATCCTGCTTCGCGACATCGAGGAGCTGTCGATCGACGAGATCGCAGCCGTCCTCGACCTGACGCGAGAGAGCGTCAAGGCCCGCATTCATCGCGCGCGGATGTTGATCCGCGAGTATCTGATCCGCGACTGACGCCGCTACGGCGAATTGGAGTTCCCTCATGTTCGCAAGCAACACGCTGTCCGAACACATCCTCCGTGGCACGATTGGACTAGGCGCGCTCTGGATTGCGGTGGCGATCACCGAAGGCCATCCATGGGGTTCGCTGGCGTTGGGTGCCGTGGTGCTGGTGGCGTTTCGCGGTTGTCCGATTTGCTGGACGATCGGACTGTTCGAAACCGCGGGCCAGCGATGGCGCAGCCGTCACGTCCGCAATCATTGAAGCTGGTTTGGATTGCCGCATATTGGGTCGTTCCGTGGCAAAGTTTTCGCGAAATTGCCCAGAAATCCCTAAACGATGACCACACGGTGCGGCTTGGATCGCGATGCGCCGTTCGTGACACGTCTGCTCTGTTGCGATGGGTAAGGTCCGGAACCTGCGGATGGCGCATCGAATCGTCGGACCAGCCATCGCTAAAATCAAACCCAGGAGAACTGAATGAAGGTCGTGAAAACCTCGGCGATCGCGCTTGCCATCTCGGCCATGGTGGCCGGTCCCGTATTGGCTCAAGGCGTCTCGTCCGACACCAAGATCCGCGGCGGCGTGCAGGGCAAGAGCCAGATGCAGGGTGGCGCATCGATCAGCGACGACGAGGAACTCAGTGCGCAGCCGGGGGCAGGCTCTGAAAAGGCAGGCGTCAACGCCAAGACCAAAGGCACGGTTGGCGCCGGCAGCGGAACGTCCAGAAGCACTGGCGGTGCGGATTCCGTGACCGGGGGCAAGCGCCAATAGCTCGCGTCGCTCCAAGATTCGATTTGGAAAACGGTTCGCTTTCGAAAACAAGAACTCCGGTCGCGCGTCGACCGGGGTTTTTGGCGCCATCGTCAATCGTCGAAGCGGTTGCCGCGCTTGGCCTTGACGTCGCCGCGTCGCTTCTTGCCTTCCAGCCGCCGCTGCTTCGATCCGAATGTCGGCTTGGTCGCCCGCCGCGGCACCGGCCGCACCATGGCTTCGCGCAACAGTTCGAGCAGGCGGTCGATGGCATCGGCGCGGTTGCGCTCCTGGGTGCGAAAGCGCTGGGCATGGATCACGATCACGCCGTCCTTGGTCATGCGCTGGCCGGCGAGCCGGTTCAGCCGCAGGGCCGCGTCTTCCGGCAACGTGATCTTGCGGGTGTCGAAACGCAGTTGGGCTGCGGTCGAGAGCTTGTTGACGTTCTGCCCGCCCGGGCCGGACGCGCGGACGAAGCCGATCTCGATGTCGTTCTCGTCGATCGTGAGGTCGCGGGACACCCGCAGCATGGCGTTCACCGGGGAAACCCCGTCTCCTGGAGGTGCGCGCCCGACGACGGAACGCGAGATACATGATTTTGCTATGTAGCACACCTGCCGCGGGCTACACCAAATCAGCATCCTTGGCGGGGGTGGCACGATGCTCGGGACGGTGCGGACTTATGTCGATGACCGGGCCTGGCGGCGGCTCCAGCCTCCGCTGCAATTCGACAATGCAAATTTGAGGCGCGTGACCGATCTCGACCTGGCCGCGGCCATGAACAACTCCGTGATTGCGGCGGCCTTTGCCGGAGATCATGCGGGGATCGCGGAGGCATTTGGCAGGCGCGAAATTACCGGCGGCGTCAATCCGGGTGACGGTCGCGCGCTCTATCATTTGGTCGGGTATTTCAAACCACGGCGCATTCTGGAGATCGGAACGCATGTCGGCGCGTCGACGGTCCATATCGCAAGCTCACTGCGCCGATTTGTCGATCGGGGGTCGCTGTGCACCGCCGACATTTCAGATGTGAACGGGCCCGAGGGGGCCTGGCGATCGTCCGGCATGCATCAACCGCCCTCTGGCATTATGTCGGATCTCGGTCTCACGCCGATCGTGAGCTTTGTCATCAAGCCCGCCGCCGCAATGCTGGAGCTATCCGGTCAGCGCTTCGACATGATTTTCCTGGATGGGGATCATTCCAGATCGGGGGTCTATCGCGAGATCTCCGCGGCGTTGCCGGCACTGAATCCGAACGGCCTGCTTCTGCTCCACGACTTCTATCCCGATGGAAAACCGCTGGTACCGGATGGAAACGTGGAGTTCGGACCGGCCGCGGCGGCATCTCGCATCGCGCGAGAAACCGACGCGCTGGCTTTTCTGCCGCTCGGCCATCTGCCCCGGCCCACGAAGAATGGCGGTAACGCAACCAGCCTTGCACTGGTGTCAAAACGATAGGACGAAGGGTCCTCAATTCGCCTTTGGCGGCGGGGCGGTGGCGGCGGCCGGCTGGGCCGCGGCTTGCGGGGCGCGGCCGACGATCACGGTGAGCAGGCCCTGTCCCCACAGACGCTGCGCGGCCTTTTTGGTGTCGTCGAGCGTCACGGCATCGACCAGGGCGTTGCGCTTTTCGATGTAGTCGATCGGCAGCTGGTCGAGCTGGTATTGCAGCAGCGCCGACGCCAGCTTCGATGAGGTGTCGAGCGCCAGCATCTGCGAGCCCTTCAGATAGGACTTGGCCTCGTCGAGTTCTTTCTGGGTTGGACCATCAGCGGCAATGCGACGGATTTCCGTTTCGATGGCGTCGACGGTTTCGCCGGCGCGGTCGGCGCGGGTGCCGGTATTGCCGATGAACAAGGCGGAGTGATTCATCCAGAGCAGGGATTGACTGACCGAATAGGCCAGCCCGCGCTTCTCGCGGACTTCCTTGTACAGCCGCGACGACGATCCGCCGCCGAGGATGTAGCTCACGACATAGGCCGCCATGAAATTGGGGTCGTGGCGGCGAATTCCGGGGCCGCCGAACGTCACCACGGTTTGCGGCACGTCGAGCGGGATGAAGGCGCGCTGCGGCGGCCTCACAGCCTGGACATCGGCGATCGGGCTCAGGGTAGCCTTGGCCGGCAAGCCGCCGAACGTCTTGTCCAGCAGCTTGCCGAGCGTATCGGCATCGACATCGCCGACCACGGCGATCCGCAAGCTGTCCTTGGCAAGTACGCGGCCGACATAATCCTTCATGTCGGCGACGTCGATCTTCGGCACGCTGTCCAGCGTGCCGCTCG
Organism: uncultured Alphaproteobacteria bacterium; assembly: GCA_963802535.1. Lineage (GTDB taxonomy): Bacteria > Pseudomonadota > Alphaproteobacteria > Rhizobiales > Xanthobacteraceae > Bradyrhizobium. The sequence continues at coordinate 140,299 of CAWDJI010000019.1, forward strand.
ACGACCTGGCATAGGGATGATCGCCGAAGGCGGTTTCCAGGAATTTGCGGCTCGCCAGCGATGTCGGGCTGGTGGTCTCGCGCCGCAGGCCCGAGATGATCTGCGAGCGGATGCGCTCGACATCTTCGGCGGCGAAATGCGGCGAGGTCAGCGCCAGATGCAATAGCTCGAAGGCCTCGTCCTTGTTGTCCTTGAGCATGCGCAGCGAGCCGCGGAAATAATCCCGCGTCGCGGAGAAGCCGAGTTCGATGGCGCGGCGGTCCAGGCGCTCGTGGTAGGTCTTGGAATCGAGATCGCCGGATCCTTCATCGATCAGGCCGGCGACCATGTTGCCAACGCCGGATTTGCCGGGCGGATCCTGGGTCGAGCCGCCGCTGAAGGCGTATTCCATCGCGATCAGGGGCACGGTGGCGTCCTGCACGAACCAGGCCTCGATGCCGCCGGGCGAAACCAGCCGCTGGATTTTTGCGGCGGCCTGCGAAGCCGTCGATGCCAGCAACAACAATGCGCAGGCGGCCAGGCAGATCGATAAGACGGTCGATGCGAAGCGCGTCGCGCCTGTGAAAAGTCTGGTCACGAGCGCTTCTCCTCGCGTTTCGGGGCAGGGTCCCTGGCCGGAACATCCTTGACCAGATACCCGGTCACCGAACGCTTCTTGTCGAGCCATTTCTGGGCGGCGTCACGAACCTGTTGGGCGGTGACGGCGCGGATCCGATCCGGCCAGCTTCTGATGTCGTCGATGCCAAGGCCGGTCGAGAGCGCGCCGCCGTACCAGCGCGCCAGCGTCGCCTGATTGTCCTGGGCGTAGATCGCTTCCGCGATCAGCTGGGTCTTGACCCGCTCGAGATCTTCGGCGCGGGCGGGATTCTGGATCACGTCCGAGATCACGCCCTCGATCGCCTGCTCGATCTGCGCAAACGCGACGCCGGGTTTCGGCGAAACCGAGATCGAGAATTGCGACGGATCGAGCGAGGTGCCTTGATAGCCGGCGCCGGCGCTGATCGCGAGCGGGCTCTCGATCACCAGCGCACGGTAGAGATAGGAGTTGGAGCCGCCGCCCATCAGCTGCGCCAGCACGTCGAGTGCGGGACTTTCGCCGGCCGCGGCCGTCGTGGAGGAGGGTACGAGATAATAGCGCCGAAAGCCTTCCTGTTCGACGCGGGGATCGGACAGCGTCACGGTGCGGAGCGCGGCGGGCTCCGGCTCCTGCGGACGATGGCGCTGTGCGGCAATCGCTGGCTGCGCCGGGATAGCGCCATAGGCGCGCTCCACCATCGGGCGGATCTCCTTGGCGTTGACGTCGCCGGCGATCACCAGGATCGCGTTGTTCGGCGCGTAGAAGCGTTTGTAGAACGCCAGCGCATCCTCGCGGTTGAGCTTCTCGATCTCCTGGCGCCAGCCGATGATCGGGCGGCCATAGGGATGATTGAGATAGAGTGCCGCCATCATCTGTTCGGACAGTCGCGCATCCGGATTGTTGGCGATCCGCATGTTGAACTCCTCAAGCACGACGTCGCGCTCGGGAAGCACGTTTTCGTCCTTGAGGATGAGGCCGGTCATGCGGTCGGCCTCGAACTCCATCATCGAGGCGAGCTGCTCGCGCGGCACGCGCTGGTAATAGCCGGTGTAGTCGACCGAGGTGAAAGCGTTTTCGTTGCCGCCGACCCGCCGCACGGTCTCGGAGAATTCACCGGCGGGATGTTTGGTCGTCCCCTTGAACATCAGATGTTCGAGGAAATGCGCCAGTCCCGATTTGCCGGGCGTCTCGTCGGCCGAGCCGACCTTGTACCAGATCATCTGCGTCACGACCGGGGTGCGGTGATCGGGGATCACGACCACTTGCAGGCCGTTGCCGAGGCTGAAGCTGGCGGGACGTTCCGACGTCACCGTGGTCTGGGCGATGGCGCCGCTGCCGGAGAGTGTGACCGTCGAGAGCAATGCGGCAAGGAACGAAACGGCAAGGCGCTGTGAAGACATCATGACCTATCTGCCGCGCAGTCCGGCAATACCGGCCGCCGATTGCACCGGAACAATTCGCGCTAATGAGAACGCTACATCCCGAACAAACGCGGTTCGGCACAAGCTCGCAGCATCGTACACCGCGTCAACAACCGTGCGCGTCACGAAGGCGAGAGAAATGCTAAACTATTCGCCATACTTGCCGGCGGCCGGGTTGTATTCCTTGTTCAGGATTCCTTCGGACCGGTGCCGTAGGCAAAATTCGGTGACGGCGTCTGGTAGCCGGCCGGTGGTTGCGTCAGGCTCGACCGCTCCGGCTCGCCCTTGAACGGCGCCGTTTCGGTCTTGTTGCCGCCGAACAGGTCGCCCAGGCCGCCATTGAAGCCAAGCTGTGACGGGCTGAGAATCGGGTTGTTGAGCGAGTTGCCCGGCTTGTCCGAATCCATGCCGCTGGTGCGCGCGGCAGGAGGCAGCTTGCCGACATTGAGTTCGCTCCGGCGTCAGCGGGCCAAACGCCGTCGCGCGGATCCTTGCTTTTCCTTCTTGCGGGCGGCGATCGCAGCCTTGCGGCGCGCTTCGTCCGGGTCCTTCGGCCAGTTCGCCGCCTTCGCTTCGTTCCCGGATGCCGGCGGCGGCAGAGCGAGCTTCGGTGGCACCACCAGCGGCGAACGCTCGCGGTACTCGATGCCCCTGGTTTCCATGTTGGTGCCGCCGAGACCGCCCATGATGTTGCCGATGATCTTTTCCTCGAAGGTCCGGTCGTCTTCCTCTTCGTCGTCGGCCGCGCGAACCGGGCCGGATGCCATCACCAGGCCGATGCCGAGCGCAATGGCGGCGAACCGCATCGCCCGCGTCAGCGAGGTTTTCTGCACAATCAGGAAGCTGGCTTCGGTGTCGCGCATCGCGCTCGTTCCCATTCAAATTTCGACAAGAAGCGCAGGGCCTTACGCATTACTCCGCGCTTGCAGCGATATACCGCCAAGGAGCCGCTAAGCGTCCGTATCGGCCGGGATCAGGGCGCTTTTGCGGCGGGTACCCCCAGGAAGGAGTCATACAATAGGGCCGCTACCCCGGCAACAATGGCCACATCCGCAAGGTTAAACACGTACCAATTGTAGGTATTTTCCCCGATCTGGAGGTGGAACAGGGCGAAATCGACCACCGCGCCATAGGCGACGCGGTCGATGGCGTTGCCGATGGCGCCGCCGATGATCAGGCCGAGCGCGACCGTTGCCAGCCAGTTGTGCGAGCGCGCCATCCAGATCGCCAGCACGATCACGGCAACCGCCTTGATCGCCGTCAGCACCGCCTGGGCCAGAAAGCTGTCGTTCTGGAACCAGCCGAAGCTGATCCCGACATTCCAGGCCAGCACCAGGTCGAAAAACGGCGTGACCTTCACCACGCCGCGGCGGGCGATTTCGAACACGAACAGCAGCCAGAGTTTTGTCGCCTGGTCGAGCACGAGCGCGGCGATGCCGGCGATGACACCGGAGCGGAGGTGAGGGGTCATTGCGAGGCGCCCGACACAATAACAGATGTCGTCCCGGCGAAGGCCGGGACCCATACGCCGTGTCCGATATTGTTTGAAAGACGCTGGGTCATCGTCCCTTACTTGTCACGCACGCCGGTGGTTATGGGTCCCGGCCCCCGTGCGCAATTGCGCACCAGGCCGGGACGACGATAGATTTAGAATGTCGCCCCCAGCGCCTTCCACTCCCGCAAGGCCTGCGCGTCGCGCGGGGACACATCCGGGTATTCGGCGTCTTCACCGACGGTCGGCAGAATCTTCCACGACCGCGCGCATTTGGTGCCGACCGCTTTTTCGACCACGACCGCGACGCCCGGCGACGTCGCCCAGCGCGAACGCGCCTGCCGGTGCGTCGTCATTGGTCACCATCGCATTCGAGGTGATGCAGACTTCGGCGAGGTCGACATCAAACAGCGTGTTGAAGATCGCCTTGTCGGAAACGTAAACCAAAGGCGAAGCCTCCAGCGACGAGCCGATGTTCTTGGCGGCGCGCTCCAGTTCGAGGGCGCCGGTGACGACGCGCCTGACATTGCGGATGGTTTCCCATTTCGCCGCCAGCGCATCGTCGCGGAACGCGTCGAACCCTTCCGGGAACAGCGTCAGATGCACCGACGGTTCGGCGCCGGGCCTGTACATCCGCCACGCCTCGTCGGTCGTGAAGCTCAACACCGGCGCCAGCCATTTCAGCAGCGCATCGCAGATGATGTCGATCGTGGTCAGCGCCGCCTTGCGCGCCGGCGACGACGGCGCGTCGCAATACAGCGTGTCCTTGCGGATGTCGAAATAGAACGCCGACAATTCGGTGTTCATGAAGGCCGCGAGGCTGGCCACCACCGTCTTGTAGTCGAACTCGGCATAGGCCTGCCGCACGATGGTGGCGCGTTTTGCCAGCTCGTGCAGCATCAGCCGCTCGAGCTCGGGCATGTCGGACGGAGCAACCGCGTCGTCAGGCTTGAAGTGATGCAGCGTGCCCAGCATCCAGCGGATCGAGTTGCGCAGCTTGCGGTAGGTCTCGATGGTATTTTTCAGGATTTCCGGCCCGATGCGCTGGTCGTCGGCGTAATCGGTGGCGCAGACCCAGAGCCGCAGAATATCCGCACCCGAATCTTTCATCACCTTTTGCGGCTCGACGGTGTTGCCGAGCGACTTCGACATCTTGCGGCCGTTCTCATCCAGCGTGAAGCCGTGGGTCAGCACCACGTCATAGGGCGCGCGGCCGCGGGTGCCGCAGCTTTCCAGCAGCGAGGAATGAAACCAGCCGCGATGCTGGTCGCGAGCCTTCCAGATACATCACGGTGTCGCCGCCGCCGTCGATCTTGCGGACGATGTTGCCGAGATTGGGAAAATTCTGGCGGTCTTCCAGCACGAAGGCATGGGTCGAACCGGAGTCGAACCAGACGTCGCAGATGTCGTCGACCTTCCTCCAGTCCTCGTGAGCGCGGGAGCCGAGGAAGCGTTCGCGGGCACCGTCCATGTACCAGGCGTCGGCGCCTTCCTCCATGAAGGCTTCGACGATGCGCTGATTGACGATTTCGTCCTGGAGGATCTCGGCCGAGCCGTCGCCCTTTTCGCGCACGAACACCGCGATCGGCACGCCCCAGGCGCGCTGGCGCGAGATCACCCAGTCGGGGCGGCCGTCGATCATGCCGTTGATGCGGTTCTGCCCCGCCGGCGGCACCCATTGCGTCACCGAGATCGCATGCAGCGCGCGGGCGCGCAGCGTGTCGCCGGGTTTTGCAACCCCGTCATCGGCGATGGGTTTGTCCATCGCGATGAACCATTGCGGCGTGTTGCGAAAAATCACGGGCTTTTTCGAGCGCCAGGAGTGCGGATACTGGTGCTTCAGCCGTCCGCGCGCCAGGAGCTTGCCGCCCTCGATCAGTGCCTTGATCACGGCCTCGTTGGCGTCGCCCTTTTCGCCCTTGTCGTTGATGACGCGCTTGCCGACAAAACCCGGCGCGTGGTCGGTGAAGGCGCCGTTCTCGTCGACGGTGTAGGGGATCGCGGTGTTGATGCCGCGCGCGTCCAGCTCGCGCGCATTCGCGGTCCAGACGTCAAAATCCTCGCGGCCGTGGCCGGGTGCGGTGTGCACGAAGCCGGTGCCGGTGTCGTCGGTGACGTGGTCGCCGGGCAGCAATGGAACGGTGAATTCGTAGCCGCCGCTGAAACCCTTCAACGGATGGGCGCATTCGACCGCGTCGAGCGTGTCGGCCGGCAGCTCGCGCACCTTCTTGTAGGCCGTGACGCGCGCCTGCTTGAACACGCTTTCGGCCAGCGCATCGGCCAGGATCAACAGATCGCCGTTCTTCGCCCAATTATCATCCGGCGCATCGGTGACCTCAAACAGACCATAGGCGATCTTCGGCGAGAAGCTGATGGCGCGGTTGCCGGGCAGCGTCCACGGCGTCGTGGTCCAGATCACGACCGGAGGCATTGGCCAGCACGCCATGCGCCGGCGAGGTGACCGGAAATTTCACCCACACCGTATCCGAGGTGTAGTCCTCGTATTCCACTTCGGCTTCGGCCAGCGCAGTCTTCTCCACCACGCTCCACATCACCGGCTTGGAGCCGCGATAGAGCGTGCCGTTGGCGGCGAACTTCATCAGCTCGCGCGCGATCTGGGCTTCGGCCGGATAGCTCATGGTGGCGTAGGGATGGTCCCAGTCGCCGATGATGCCGAGCCGCTTGAACTCCTCGCGCTGCACGTTGAGCCAGTGCGTCGCATAGGCGCGGCACTCTTTCCGGAACGCCACCATCGCCGCGGAGTTGCGGAAGTTCGGCTTCTGCTTGCCCTTGGAGCGGTAGTTCTCTTCCTCGATCTTCCATTCGATCGGCAGGCCGTGGCAGTCCCAGCCCGGCACGTAGTTGGAATCGAAGCCCAGCATCTGCTGGCTTTTGGTCACGACGTCCTTGAGGATCTTGTTCAGCGCATGCCCGATATGGATGTTGCCGTTGGCGTAGGGCGGGCCGTCATGCAGCACGAATTTCGGCCTCCCTGCGGCGGCCTCGCGCAGCTTCTCGTAGAGGCCGATCTTGTTCCAGTGGGTGAGGATGTCAGGCTCGAGCTTGGGCAGCCCGCCGCGCATCGGGAATTCCGTCTGCGGCAGGTAAAGGGTCTTGGAATAGTCGGCGGAATCGGATTTTTGCGGCTTTTCGGACATGAATGCTCTGATTTGGCTCGTAAACGGCGCGGGAGGACGCGATTAGTTCGCGGATGAACAGGAAAATCCCGGTCTTGCGCCGAGCCGAAGCTCAGGCGGAAGCCGGGCCGCTAATCCGTATGATGCGCCGCGAAAACATGGGGCTTTCCATAGCAGCCGGAACGGGAATCGCAAAGGCCGGGCGGGGCCGCCTCAGCCGATGTCTCCGAGCCTCGGAAACGCGTCGGGGAGGCCGCCAGCGCCGCGCGGGCTTTGGCGCTGTCGTCGTCCATCTGCCGGATCAGGGCGTCGATACCGTCGAACTTCAACTCCTCGCGGATGAAGCCGATGAAGGCGACGTCGAGCACGGCGCCATAGAGATCGCCCTTGAAGTCGAACAGGAATACTTCCAGCAGCGGCGCGCCATTGTCGAAGGTCGGCCGGCGGCCATAGCTCGCCACGCCGTCCAGCCGCTTGCCAGCGTATCCGACCCGCACCGCATAGATGCCGTGCTTGAGGCCGCAGGTCTTGTCGAGGCGGATATTGGCGGTGGGATAGCCGAGGTCGCGGCCGCGCTTCTCGCCATGGATCACCTCGCCGGTCGCAAACCATGGGCCAGCAAGCATCTCGGTGGCGTCCTCGATCTGGCCCTCGGCCAGCGCCATCCGGATCGCGCTGGAGGACACCGGCCGTTCGGCGATGTCGACATGGGCCTGGACGTCGACCTCGATCCCGAGCCGGGGCGCCTCTGAGACCAGAAGAACTCGGCGAGCCGACGCGGCCCTTGCCGAAATGGAAGTCGTAGCCGACCGCAATACCGCTGATGCCGAGCCGTCCGATCAGGTCATGGTGAATGAAATCCTGCGCGCTGGTGCCGGCGCGGCCCTTGTCGAAGGTCATCACCACGGCGCCGGCGAGTCCGGTCCCGGCAAGAAGCCTTAGTTTGTTGGTCTCGTCGGAGAGGCGGAATTGGGGGCTGTTCGGGCTGAAAAAGCTGCGCGGATGCGGCTCGAAAGTCACCGCAAAGGCCGGCCTGCCATGGGCGCGGCCCATGTTGAGTGCTGCGGCAATGACAGCGCGATGGCCAAGATGGACGCCGTCAAAATTGCCCATCGCGACCACGGCGCCCCTCGGGATCGCAGCGGCCGGCGTGGTGTCTCGGATGATCGTAAAACCAGTCATTTTGGGGGGCTTGAGCCTTGGTTGAACGCGGCCGGACCGTGACTTGGGGGGGCCGATGAAGTCAAGCGCGGCGGAGTTGCCTTAAACCTGAGGCAATCCGGTCGTGCCGGGTTAACGCCCTGTTTAACGCAATGATGCTAGGAGGGAACCGAGGGCTGCGGGTCGCGCAGGCCTGTCGATAGTTAGTGGCGTAAGCGTCGCGTGGGGGAAAAGATGGCGGTTGATTTGTCCATGTCGGTCCTGGTGGTCGATGATTACAACACCATGATCCGGATCATCCGAAATCTTCTGAAGCAGCTCGGCTTCGATAATATCGATGATGCCAGCGACGGTTCGGAAGCGCTGAACAAGATGCGCGGCAAGAGATATGGCCTCGTGATTTCCGACTGGAACATGGAGCCGATGACCGGCTACGACCTGCTCAAGGAAGTCCGTGCCGACCCCAATCTGGCCACCACGCCCTTCATCATGATCACGGCGGAATCCAAGACCGAGAACGTGATCGCCGCCAAGAAGGCCGGCGTCAACAATTACATCGTCAAGCCGTTCAACGCGGCGACCCTGAAGACCAAGATCGAGGCGGTCTTCCCGGACATGGCGCCGGCGTAGGACTCCCTCTGGCTCGCGTCATCCTGAGGTGCGCGCTCTTGCGCGCCTCGAAGGATGATCGCGCCCGTGATCCATCCTTCGAGGCTCGCTCCGCTCGCACCTCAGGATGACGTCCGTCGACAAGATTCAAAATCATCACGCACTAATTTTTTGCAATGCCCGGGCCAGTCCCGGGCATTGCTGTTTCGGCGGTATGAACAGGTGCCGACGTTCGGGCCTGATCCAACGAACCGTCAGTAATCCCAGATCGCCGGGACCCAACGGAAGGCATCGCCGGCGACCGCCACATGGCCGATCGACGGGAACGGCAAATGCGTGGCGACCAGCAGCCCGCCGGTGTCAGCCAGCTCCCGCAACAGACGGACCCGAACGCGAGCCGCCTCCTCGGGGTCGTGTTCGAAGCCGTTGTACCAGTCGGGGTGCTCGAACCCGGCCGCGAACACGAGATCCCCGGCGAATGTCAGCCGCTCGCCGCCGGACGCCACGTCAACCACGCTATGTCCGGGGGTGTGACCGCCGGTGCGCGTAACGACCACGCCCGGTGCTATCTCGACCTCGTCCTCGAACGTCCGCAACTGGCTGCGATACTCTTTCGCGAACCGCTTGGCGGTCGCCCGAAGCGCGTCCGGGAATCCTGGCGGCATGGATACGTGGGAGAAATCCGGTGCCTCCCAGAACTTGACCTCGGCGGCGGCCACGTGGATCCGCAGGTCCGGACGCAGCTGCTCCTTGACCCCGTCGACGAGCAGCCCGCCAACGTGATCCATGTGCATATGGGTCAGCACCACGTCGGTCACGGAGCCAAGATCGATACCGGCGGCCTCCAGTCGCTTGACCAACTGTCCGGCCCGCGGCAGGTGCAATTCCGGGTCCAACCCGAGCCCGGCGTCGACAAGGATGGTCTGGCTGCCGCTGCGCACGACAACCACGTTCAGCGCCCAATCGTAAGCGTCCGGCGGCAGGAACATGTCCTTCAGCCAGGTCGCCCGAACGGCGGGGTCGATATTGTGTGCGAGCATTGCGGTTGGCAGCGGCAGCACGCCATCGCTGACCACCATCACGTCAATCTCGCCGATCCGCAGCGCGTAGCGCGACGGGACCAGCTCTTCGGGCCGCGGTGTGCCGGCATGTGAGGTGTTGTGAAGGTTCATGTTTGTCTCCTGCTGCGTGTTGTTGATCATCTGATTCATTTTTGAAAGCGCCTGTGCTCGATTTTTGGGGGCCGCGCTTCCTGCGCAGGAAACGCGGTCGATGTTGGTGAGACGTTCAGAGATCGGTCACGCGCTCCGGATCGGCCGACGCGAGGGCCGCGGCACGCTCGGCCTTCGGCGGATAGATCCAGACGGTGTTGATCTCCTGTTTGGTCTTCTTGGCGACGTCGCCGACCAGCTCCACCTTGCGTTCCCAGCCGCGCGTGAACAGCGCGCCGGCTTCGCCGAGGTCGAGACAGGTGACGTAGACCTTCTGGTGATAGGGTTTGGTCGGAACGCCGAGCAGCTCGGCAGCGGCATTGTTGCCGGCAAAGGCGCCCATCCGCGTGGCGTGCTGGCACGACATCAGTGCGTAGTTGCCGTCGTCGTCGCAGGCGGCACGGGCGGCATCGCCGGTGGCGAAGACGCCCTGGACGCCCGGCACGCTCAAACAGCGATCGACCAGCAGGCGACCGAAATTATCGCGCTCGGCGGGGACCTGCTGGGTCAGGGGTGCAGCGCGAATGCCCGCCGCCCAGATCATGGTCTCGGTTTCGATATGCTCGCCGTTCGAAAGCGTGACGCCGGATTTGTCGAGCGAGGCGACGCCGACACCAATTCTTGTCTCCACGCCGAGCTTGTTCAGCGCGTCCTCGATGACGGGGCGGGGACCTTCGCCCATGTCGGGCGCTATCGCACTGTTCCGCTCGACGATGATGACGCGCGGCTTGGCGTCCTTGCCGAGGATTTCGCGCAGTCGCGTCGGCATCTCGGTAGCCGCCTCGATACCGGTGAACCCACCGCCGGCAACGACGACCGTGTCACGCCCGATCGATGCGGGCCGCTTGGCGAGGCCATGCAGGTGCTTGTCGAGGGCAAGTGCATCGTCGAGCGAGTCGACGCTGAATCCGTGCTCGGCTAGGCCCGGAATATTCGGACGGAACAGCCGGCTGCCGGTGGCCACGACCAGGCGGTCATAGGGGAGGGTCTTTCGTGCGTTCTTGGCCGTGACGATCTGCACGGTGCGAGACTTGGTGTCGATCGTCTCGGCGCTGCCCTGCACATAGACGACGTCGATGGCGTTGAGGACATCCAGTAGCGGCGCCGTCAGCGTTTCGGGCTTCGGTTCATAGAGCCGCGGCCGAACCACCAGTGTCGGCTGCGGTGCAACCAGCGCAATCTGGAGCTCCTCGGGCGAGACGCCCTGGATGTCGCGCAGGCGGGCGGCGGAAAGGGCGGCGTACATGCCGGCGAAGCCGGCGCCGATGATGACGATTCTCATGTGATCTCTCCTGTGGGTTGGATTTTCCTGGAAACGTTGCGTCGTCGTCGCCTCTTGCTGGCGACCAGTTGTTTGTGATCGACGACGACGCGCAGACGCTAGGCCGCCATGAACTTGAGCAACTCGCCGTTGACGAGGTCGGCATGGGTCGTGCACATGCCGTGCGGGAGCCGTTCGTAGATCTTCAGCGTGCTGCGCTTCAGCAGTTTCGCCGACAGAGGCGCAGAATCGGCAACCGGCACGATCTGATCGTCGGCACCGTGCATGACGAGCGTGGGCACCGTGATGCTCCGCAAGTCCTCGCTGAAGTCGGTCTCCGAGAACGCCTTGATGCCGTCATGGTGCGCCTTGGCGCTGCCCATCATGCCCTGGCGCCACCAATTCCAGACCACCGCTCGCGATGCCTCGGCGCCCGGGCGGTTGTAGCCGTAGAATGGTCCGCTGGCGAAATCGAGATAGAACTGCGCCCGGTTGGCGGCGAGCTGCTTGCGCAAGCCATCGAACACTTCAATGGGCAGTCCACCGGGATTGGCCTCCGTCTTCAGCATCAGCGGCGGCACGGCGCCGATCAGTACCAGCTTGGCCACGCGATCACGGCCGTACCGCGCGACGTAGCGCGCGGCTTCGCCGCCGCCTGTGGAGTGGCCGACGTGAATGGCGTTGCGAAGATCGAGATGCTCGACCACCGCTGCGACGTCGGCCGCGTAATGATCCATGTCGTGGCCGTCGCTGACCTGGCTCGAGCGGCCGTGACCGCGGCGATCATGGGCGATAACACGATAGCCCTTGCCGACGAAGAACAGCATCTGGGTCTCCCAGTCGTCGGAGCTCAGCGGCCAGCCGTGGTGAAACACGATGGGCTGGGCCGACTTCGGTCCCCAGTCCTTGTAGAAGATCTGTACGCCGTCTTTGGTGGTGACTGAGGTCATGGGATCGGTCCGTTGCGTTGGGGATGAAATTTCTGTTTCCTTGCCGGTCGCCGAACTGGAGCGAACGGTTAGCGACATCGCGTACATCAGCGTGGTCGCGAGCACTTTCCGCCGCGAGATGTTCGCAAACCGGCTAAGGGAATTGTTCCGGGTCATTATTCGCCTCCGTGGTGTTGGCGCGGGCACTACGATCTCTAGCGATCCATGTGCACCGTTGCGCCAGAGCGATTGAGGGGATTGCAGCGGGATTGCTGCTATCGCGCCGTCCGGCAGCCGGAAGCCACCGGCCAGCCGAGATAGGCGGGAGCGGGCCGGGAGGACGCGGCCATGCTGATGATTTGGGCGCCATTGTTCACGAAGGCTTGTGGCGGAATTTCCGCGTTCTCACTCACGGGTGAAGTGAAGCGAACCGTCAACGAAAGGCCGTACATGAGGGCGCTTGCGACGACCTTCCGGCGCGATGTGATGGCATATGGGCCGACCAGGTTCTTCCAGGTCATTGTTTGTCTCCTGTTGGCAGTAGCGCCGCGATGATCCTGATGTAGCGGACCCGATCTGCGACTGCCCCAGAGCGATTGACGTAGCTGTCGAGAGATTGCTGCTAACGCACGCGTCGCCGCCAATCGGTCGGGGTTTCGCCCGTCAGCTTGCGGAACGCCGCGGCGAAAGCGGTCTGGGACGAATAACCAAGCGCCGCTGCGACGGAGACGACCGGGGTGTCGGTGTCGCGCAGCATGTTCATGGCCTGTTCGAGCCGGTACTGGCGCAGCCAGGCGTGCGGCGACAGTCCGGTGCTTTCCTTGAAGGCGCGGCAGAAGTGAAAGCGCGACAGGCCGGCATCGGATGCCAGCGCTCCGAGAGAGACGTCCGCATCACTGTCCGAGCGCAGGCGTTCGACGGCGCGGCGCAGGACATTGGGAGATAACCCGCCGAACGCAGGCAGGATCGTTGCGGACGAACCTGCATGCGCCGCCAGCAGCCGGGTGGTCACGAGATCCGTCAGCTGATGCCTGAACAAGGCGTCGAGCGTGTCATGACCCTCGAGGGCTTCTGCCGCACTCATGAGCAGCCCGGACGTGACGGTGTCGGGATGTCCGGTTCGTTCGAGTAGATTGCCCGGTCCGGCCTGATTGGCTTCCCGCGCCACCCGTTCGAGCGTTGTATGTGGAAGATAGAGTTGCACGACGTTGACAGGTCCGGGAATATCCCATCGGGCGCTTGAACCGGCAGGAATGATCGTCACCACGCCGGAACGCGCCGTTCCGATCGAAACTGATTTGCCGTCGCGCCGCTCGAGCCGCTGCACACCCGAGGGGTAGGTCATGATGACGTGATCGGTCATCGGCTGGACGACGTCATGCAGGGCGCCGTGTTTCCAATGGGTGATCGCGCCATTGGACGGATCCAAAGCCATGCGAAGTGGTGCGGTATGGAGCACACGGGCCATCTCCACATCGGCAGGTCGCCGGTCGGCGATCGGCGCATCGCTCCCGCTCGCCTTTTCGTGTCCCTTGGGTCCGGACAGAAGGGCGGCCAAAGGATCATGCGAGGTCGGTTTACTCATGGTGTTGGATCCACATGGGGGAGGCAATTCACTCGCCGATGCGCCTGCGCCAATCGCTCGGGGTCTCGCCGGTCAGCTTTCGAAACGCCGCCGCGAAAGCGGTTTGGGTTGAATAGCCAAGTGCTGCTGCGACCGAGACGATCGTTTCATCGGGCTGGCGCAGCATGGTCATGGCCTGCCCGAGCCGATGCTGGCGCAACCAGGCATGTGGTGACTGCCCGGTGCTGTGCTTGAAGGCGCGGCTGAAGTGGAAGCGCGATAGCCCGGCCTCCGAAGCCAGAACCGCGAGCGAGACATCCGTCTCGCTGTCCGAACGCAAGCGTTCGATGGCGCGGCGCAGCACCTTCGGCGGCAGCCCGCCCGTGGTCGGCTGGAACGAGGTTGGCGAACCGGTATGCGCAGCCAAAATGCGCGTGGCCAGCAGGTCTGTCAGCTGGTGCCTGAACAGCGTATCCAGGGCTCCGTTTCCATTGTCGCCCAGGGCATCGGCTGTGCTCAGGAGCAACCGGGATGTAATCGGGTCGGGATGCGCCGTTCGCTCCAGCAGATCGATCGGTTTGGCGGTTTCGGCTTCGTCGGCAACGCGCTTGAGCGTTGTGTGCGGAAGATAGAGCTGAACGACATTGACCGGTTTCGGAATATCCCATCGGGAGCTTGATCCTTCCGGAATGATGATCAAGACCCCGGGCCGGAACGTTCCAGTCGCGACCGATCGTCCTGATCGCCGCTCCATGCGCTGCACCGAGCCGTTGTACGCCATGATGACGTGGTGGGTCATCGGCTCGACGACGTCGTGCAATGGGTCGTGTTGCCAGTGGGCGATCCCGGCGCCGGTGGAATCCAAAGCGATGCGAGATGGCGTCGTGCCGAGCACGCGCGCCATTTCCGCGTCCGCAGCGCGCCGCTCGGCGAGCGGCAAATCGCGCTAGCTGCGCCTCGGAAAGGTCCGGCTGATTTTCCTGTGAACGATCGTGTATGATCGATTTGCGGCTCATGGACCTGGCCTCGCCGTTGAGACATCTCGTTTGAGCGTTCGGTGCGGCTTCTAGGCGTTGTGCCGGTCCCGCGTCTTTCCCAAAGCCGCCATGCTTTGTCCGATCCTGCGGCAAGCTCGCCGGTTGCGACGTTTTGTGCTTCGGATGCCGCGAATGTCTGCGAAATCTGACGGAGCGATGACGCGAGCTACGACCAAAGTCGTGATCAGCTGTGGCGAGTGCCTGCGGTTTGAGCAACGCGAGGAATTTGATCAACGCGAGAGGAAGATGCGTTGAAATCGTTGTAAAAATTGCAGGGCGGCGATGGGTCAGGAATCCTGTCCGCTCCACTCCGCGTCGATGCGTCAATCTGGACGATCGCGGACTTTTCCCCGATAATGGCGACGCCCGGCGACGATGACCGTCCGTGGCCAACCCCACTTCGAATGGGCTGAGCCCCATATGGCGCAGAGCGGCTTTCACAGTGAGAAGTTCAAGGAACTTCTGCACCTTCAGGACACGCCGTCATCGCTGATCACGCGGTCGTTGCGTGGCGTCGAGGTCTCAGCCACCGAAACGCGGGATGACAATCCCGTTCCCGGTCTTTGCGGCGCAATCGTGCCTGAGGATGCTTACATCGTCAGCCTGAAGCTTCGCGATTACCCCGATTGCGAATATTGGGAACACGGCAAGTGCGTGACCAAGGCCAATATCCGGGTAGGCACGACATATCTGTACGACATGAAGTGCGATCCGCGCTTTGTGATCGAAAAGCCGTTCCACTCGCTTCACTTCTATGTTCCGGCCGTGGCACTCGACGGCATTGCAGCGCAGTCCGGCGTTCGGCGTCTCGGCCAGCTCGACTGCCAGTTCGGCAGGGGCTTTCGCGACGAGGCCGTGCATCACATCGGCGGGTCGCTGTTGCAGGGATTGCGCCGGCCATCCGAAGCGAACCGGCTTTTCGTCGATCACATGATGCTTGCGCTCACGGCGCACGTCGCTCAGGCCTATGGCGGGCTGCGGCCCGGCAGCCGGCCGGCGCGCGGCGGCCTTGCGCCGTGGCAGGCGAAGCGCGCCTGCGAAAAGCTTGAGTCCGATCTCGGCGGAACGCTTTCCCTGCAAAAGATCGCAGCCGAGTTTGACCTCTCGGTCAGCCATTTTTCACGCGCCTTTCGCATCTCGACCGGCCTGCCGCCGCACCAATGGCTGCTTCGCCAGCGCGTCGAGACGGCCAAGCAGTTGATGACCGTGCGCGACCTGCCGCTGTCCGAGATCGCGATATCGGCAGGCTTTGCCAATCAAAGCCACTTCACACGGGTGTTTTCGGCCGCGGTCGGCGTCAGCCCGGCGGCGTGGCGTCGCGAAACGCAGGGTGCTGCGGAAAGCGAGACCTGATCCATGGGACAGGCGGCCGATTACGGACAGAGGCATCGCAAGTTCTTGCACCTGCCGGATGCACCGCGCGCGCTGATGACGCGTTCGCTGCGCGGCATCGAACTCGCGGCGACGGAAACGCGCCATGATGATCCCGAACCGGGGCTCTCGGGCCAGTTTCCCGCCGAGGACGCCTATCTCGTCAGTCTCAAGCTTCGCGATTATCCGGACTGCGAGTGCTGGGAACGCGACCGGTGCATCACCAAGGCGGACGTCCGCGCCGGCGCAACCTATCTATACGACCTCAAGCGCGATCCGCGTTTCGTCATCGACAGGCCGTATCACTCGATCTTCTTCTATTTGCCGCGCTCGGCGCTCGATGACATCGCCAGACAGGGCGGCGTAAAACGCATACACGAACTCGCCTATCAGCCCGGCATCGGCGAGGACGACGCGATCGTTCGTCATCTCGGAATGTCGCTGCTGCACGCGCTGCGCCGCCCGGGCGAGGCCAATCAGCTTTTCATCGATCACATGATGCTCGCGGTCACCGCTCATGTCATCCAGGCCTATGGCGGAGTGCACCCCGGCAGTGAGCCGAGCCGCGGCGGTCTGGCGCCATGGCAGGTCAAGCGCGCCTGCGAAATACTTGATTCCGATCTCGGCGGAAAACTTTCGTTGCAACAGATCGCGGCCGAATTCGATCTCTCGGTCAGCCATTTTTCGCGGGCATTTCGAACCTCTACCGGCCTGCCGCCGCACCAGTGGTTGCTTCGACAGCGCGTCGAGACGGCCAAGAAGTTGATGACGGTGCGCGACCTGCCGCTGTCCGAGATCGCGACATCGGCGGGTTTTGCCAATCAAAGCCACTTCACACGGGTGTTTTCGGCCGCGGTCGGTGTCAGCCCGGCCGCGTGGCGCCGCGAAGCGTATGATGCACCGGAAAGCGAAACCTGACGGGTCGCTTGAAAACGCCTTGCCGGATCATCGCCGTCGTGTCTGCGCGATCGCGTAGGCGGCGCAGCGCGCAGCAAACATCGCGTCCGGCGGACGACCGATGCCATCGGCGAGATTGGCCGGATTGAAGGGGGCCTCGTCGCACACATCGTTTGCTTCGACGCCGGTGACCACGATCGTTCCCAGCCGCAAAGCTTCGCGCGCATCCTCGCCGGGCCATCGGATGGTGACATCCATGACGGGGTCGCCGGGACGGTCGAGCAGCGCCATCACGCTGAACCTGATATCGCGGGCCGCGATCCGGAAGTCGAGGTCGCCGTGCAGGAGGTCGGCGGCCTTCGCCGTGGCCTCATGCGCTGCCTGGCTGCCTGCTTCACCGACCGGCACGACCTTGAACTTGACGAGCCGTGTCTCGCCTTTTGAATTCGTGGCGGGAAATGCGTGCACCCCCCAATAGGTCGTGCAGGCAAGGCTTGCGGGCAATGGATGCGCGGCGATGTAGTCCGCCTGATGCAGCGTTTCGGGATTGCTGGCCGAGAATGCCGCGACCTTCTCCCGATCCGGCTTGCCGTCCGGTCCGGGGATGCGTGCGCGAAGAAAAGCCAGCATCTGATCGAGCGTCCTGGCAAAATGAACAGGAGCGCTCTGCGTGAAAATTTCCGAGCGCTGGCCGTCGCTGCCGAGCCGGAAGCTGAAGCCGCGCAACATCAGGCTGGTGTTCGCCGCCGTCGGATCGCCGTCCAGAGAAAAGCGCGCCAGCACGCGCGATGGCTTGGTGAAGCTGCGCGATTTCGTGATCTCGCGGGCCTGATCGGAGGGGGCATAGGTACCGCGAACACATCGGCCCGAGGCGAAGCTCGCGCGGGTCCTCGGCGGCAGACCGGCTGCCGCCTTCAGGGCGTCGACAATGGATGCGGGCGTGGCGACGCTGGGAAACCTGGGCAGGACGGAACCTTGGGCTCGAATTTTGGGATTTCGGTTTTGGCCCAGCGCAAGCCAGGCGTCTTTCCCGAAGCGGCCATGCCTTGTCCGATTCTGCGGCGAAAACTGCCGAGGGCGGCTCGCCCGACCGGTTCATCGGGTCGACGACCTACCAGATCTTGCGTTTTTCGGATGCTTGGGAATACCACCCCTACGGTGCATGGGGTTGTTTTCGGAGTTTTTTTGTCCGGACCGGCGGTGCAGCTACCAGCGCAGCTCGCGCATCAGTGCCCGGGGCGGGTGACCGAACAGCTCCTTCACCGAGGCCGGGTCGAGTTGGTCGATGCCTTCGAACTCCTCGGAATGGATGCCGCGGGTCACGAACAGGCAGTCGATGCCGAAGCCGAGTGCGCCGGTAAGATCGGTGCGTACGGAATCGCCGATCGCCAGCACCCGGTCGAGCGACGTTGGCCGGCCACGGCGTTCCGTCGCCAGTTCCATGGCGCGTTCGTAGATCGGCCGGTGCGGCTTGCCGTAGAAGATCACCTCGCCACCGAGTTCGCGATAGAGCTCGGCGATCGCACCGGCGCAATAGATCAGGCGGTCGCCGCGTTCGACGACGATGTCGGGGTTGGCGCAGATCAACGGCAGCTTGCGCGCAAGCGCCTGCTGCATCATGTCGCGATAATCTTCCGGCGTTTCGGTCTCGTCGTCGAACAGCCCGGTGCAGACGATGTAGTCGGCCTGTTCCAGCGGCGCGGACACCGGATCGAGCCCGCGATGAAATCGAGCCGTCGGTCTCCGGACCGAGCCAGAATATCCGCTTGCCCGGATGGCCGGCGACGAAGTGGCGGGTCAGGTCGCCGGAAGAGACGATCGCGTCATAGGTGTCGTCGGCGACGCCGAGCTTGCGCAATTGCCGCTGCACCGAATCGGCGGGCCGCGGCGCGTTGGTGATGAGGATGACGGTGCCGCCGCGCTGGCGAAAGGCGTGCAGCGCCGCGCAGGCTTCGGGGAACGCCTCGAGCCCGTTATGCACCACGCCCCAGATGTCGGAGAGGATCACCTCGACGCCATCGATGATTTCGCGCAGGGTTTCGACAAAGCGGAGTGTCGTCATGGCAGGGAACGCCGGTTAGCCAGGACCGGTGGCGCGGCGCGCCAAAGCGGCATTGCCGGTTGTCCGCGGCGCAGGCTCGGCGGCCGGGCTCGCGACCGGGGCAGGGGCGCTGGGGGCGTTGGAACCGCTGGGGCCATTGGATTCCTTGTTCGAAGTCGGTGCGCCGTTAGCAGATGCCCCCTCGGGCCGCAACGGCCGGGGCGGCGCAAACAGGAAGCCCTGGCCAAACCGTACGTCGTAGTCGAGCAGGTCGACCACCGCGCGCTCGCCCTCGATCCGCTCGGCGATCAGATCGATGCCGAAGCGGCCGAGCAGGTCCGACAGGTCGGAGGGATGGATGTCCGAGGCCGAGGTTTGCCTTGGATCCAGCAGCAGCGTCGCCGGCACCTTGATGAAGCGGACGCCGCGGTCGGCGAGTTCGCGCGGCTCGATCCTGAGATCGCTGACATGGTCGATCGAGAAGCGGAAGCCGCGCTGCGACAGCGCCGCCAGATGTTCGGTCTCGGTCGGCCCCAGATTGCGGAACGTCGCCTGCTTGAATTCGAGGACGAAGGACGGCGCCAGCGCGCGATTGGCCTCGAGGAAATCGAGGCATTGCGCGAAATTGGCCGGGTTGCCGAGCGTCGCTGCGGAGACGTTGCAGAACACGCCGACTTCCTTGTTGCGCACCATCAGGCGGCGCAGCACCTGCACACAGCGCAACATCACCATGTGGTCGATGCGCCCGATCAGCCCGCCGGCTTCGGCGGTGGCGATGAAATCGTCGGCGGCCAGAATCTGGTCCTTGTCGTCGCGCAGCCGCGTCACCGCCTCGTAGAAGCGCACCTTGCGCTGCGGCAGCGTCACCATCGGCTGCAGGTAGATATCGAGCCGGTTTTCCTCGATGGCGTTCTTGATCGCGGCAAGCAGCTGCGGCGCGCTGCGCGCGGGCGCGGCTTCGACGGCAGGTTTCGGCGGTGCCGGGGCCGGCGCTGCGACCGGTTGCGGCCTGGCGGCCGGCGCGGCGGCTGATGCCTGCTCGGTTTCCGGTGCCTCGTCCGGGCTGTCCACAGCAACCGGCTGCGCCGGTGTCGCGACTGCGGCGCCCGAGGCCAACAAATCGTCATGGCTGGCGACGGACACCGCGAGCTGCTTGACCAGCACGCCGAGTTCGTTGATCTCGCCGACCACGGCCTGGATACGGTCGCCGCTGGTGGAATTCGCCGACACCACCCGGCCCTCGACGGCGGCGAGGCGCCGGCCGAACTCGGCAACCTGGCGGGCGAGGTCGGCGGTGCCGCGGGACAGATCCGCGATCTGGCTGCCGACGTCGGAGCGGTCGCGCAGCCGCATCGAGACGGCGTTGTAGAGGATCAGGAAGGTGAGCGCGGTGAGCGCCACGATCGCGGATTCCGAGCCGCTGATACCGGCCACCGCATGCAGGACCAGGCCAAGGGATGCCGCGACCAACACCATGCAGATGGCGATGAAAATCGTCGAAATGCGAATCATGTCGCGCGCTACGCCTTCAGGTCCGAACTGCAACCACCCGGGAAATCGCCAAAGTCTTCAGGCACGGCCGTGTTGCGCTCCCCCAAGCGCTGCAACCTTAGCATCGATATTGATTCGCTTGGCTAGTGTTCTTTTGGCACGGCGGGAACCGAGCGACCGACGGTGTCGGCCATCGTAGCACCACGGGCGCCAAGCGGCTTCGGGCGGCCGACCGTGGTGTCGCGGACGGTCTGATGCTCGATTTCCGAGTTCAGTTCGGCGCCGCACAGCACGATGATCGCTGACATCCACATCCAGGTCATCATGCCGATGGCGGCGCCGAGCGAACCATAGGTCGCGCTGTAGTCGCCGAAATTCGAGAGATACCACGACAGCAGCGAGGAGCCCGCGATCCAGAGCAGGGCCGCGGCTATCGCCCCGACGCTCAGCCATTCCCACCGCGCCGCGCGGCGGCTCGGGCCGAACCGGTAGAGGATACCGAGCGCCGTCAGCAGGATCGCCAACAGCAGCGGCCATCGCGCCAGGCTGACGATCCATTGGCTCTGCGGCGCGAGCCCGAGATGGTCGAGCGCCAGCGGAAAAGCGACCACGGCGCCAACCATCAGCAGCAAGGCTATGATCCCGCCTGTGGTGAAGGCGAGCGACACGAGATTTAGCCCGATGAAGCTGCGTTTTTCCTCTTCGTCGTAGACCACGTTGAGCGCGTCGATCATGGCCTTGACCCCGGCATTGGCGCTCCAGATCGCGAGCGCAAGCCCGAACAGGAAAGTCATGCCGAGCGAGGTTGAACCCTTGGCCAGAACGCGAGCGATCTGATCCTGCACGACCTGAAATGTTCCGTCCGGCAACATCAGCGCAAGCTGCTGCAAATTGGTGCCGATCGTGGAAGGGTCGGCGAACAGTCCATAGGAAGACACCAGCGCCGTCACTGCGGGAAACAATGCGAGCAACCCGAAGAACACCACGCCGGCTGCGATCGCCAGCAGACGGTCTTCGCCGATCTGCTGATAGGTGCGCCACAGGATATCTTTCCACCCGGTCCAGGGGATTTGTAAGGGACTACCCGAAAGCCGCCCGTGTCCTGGCCGGGCCATGTCGGAGACGGTCGCATTGCGTTCCGCGAGCGATGCCGCGCCAGGGCCGGAATCCGGCCTTCGCGGTGGCGGCTGAAAATAGCGCTGCGCGGTGAGGATCAGCAAAGTTGTGGCCGCGATCAGGACCAGACTATCGGCATGCCCGGATCGCGCGCGGGGCATCATATCCCCGCATGTCGCGTCTGCCGTCGCCGCACCAACGCCCAGCCCAACAAGGTTGCCGTCAGGATCAGACCGGCCTGCGTGTTTCGCGACACCGGTCGCCGCCTGCGATGGGTAGCTTCCACCGGTGCTGAGGGCGCCATCAGGATCGCCGCGGCGGTGTCCCTGACCGCCTCGATCTGATCGGGCTTGACGGGATTGGCCTTGATGGCCACCCGCACGCGGCTGGCAAGGGACGGAAAATGCGGGACCGGGCGCTTGAGCGTCATCGCCGCGATACCGGCGCTGATGGAAGCGATCATCACCAGCAAGGCGCCGATCGCGCCGAACGCCCAGAACTGCCCGTAGTGGATTTCAATCCAGCGAAACAGCGCGATGGTTCCCACCAACAGAGCCGCGATCAGAAATATTCCGGCCGCGGCGAACAGTCCGGCGGCAATGGCGTAGGAGGTGACGGTGCTCGTGACCTGGTTGGTTCGGTCGCGGAGATAGGATTTCGTCGCGCGCCTGATCTGGTTGACCTTCAGTTCAATCCCGGCGCCCAGCAAGCCGCTCGAAGACCCAATCATGTCCGCGATTCCTCAACGGCGGAGGCGTGATTGCCTCCGCCGTTAGATGAACGCGGGTTGATTTCGAAGGTTCCGCAAAGCCCCAGCGTGTTGACGGCGGCAATCAGCCGAGGTCGGCGGCCGCAACCCAGAACACTTCGCCGTGCGAATCCTCGGTGTCGAGCCAGAGCAGCGGCAATTGCGGGTAGGCGGTCTCCAGCGCTGGCCGGCAACGGCCAATTTCGCACAACAGCCCGCCATCCGGCGTCAGATGCGCTGCGGCCTCGTCGAGAATGCGCCTGACGATATCGAGCCCGTCGGTGCCGCCGTCGAAAGCAAGTTTCGGCTCGGCGCGGCATTCGCGCGGCAATCCGGCCATGCCCTCGGCATCGACATACGGTGGATTTGAAATGATCAGGTCGTAGCGGGCATTACCCAGCGGCTTGAACAGGTCGCCGCGGTGCAGCGTGATGCGGTGGTCGAGGCCGTAATCGCTGACATTGTGCGCAGCGACGTCGAGCGCAATCTTTGAAATATCGACGGCGTCGATGGTTGCATTGGGAAAGTTGAGGCTCGCCAGGATGGCAAGGCAGCCCGAACCAGTGCAGAGATCGAGCACGCTTTCCACCGACGACGGATCGGAGATCAGCGAGTCCACCAGTTTCGTCGTCGTCACCGCCGAAATGCGAGTCCAGCAATTCGCCGATGAAGGAGCGCGGCACGATGGCGCGCTCGTCGACATAGAATGGCAGGCCGCGCATGTAGATCTTGTTGACGAGGTAGGCCGCGGGCGTTCGCGTGGTGACGCGGCGCTCGATCAGGGCGAGGATCGCGTTGCCTTCGGCGGCGGTGACGCGCGCGGTCGCAAACGCCTCGAACTGGTCGGGGTGGAGGCGCAGCGATTCGCAAACCAGGAATGCGGCCTCAGCCACAGGGTCGGTGGTGCCGTGCGCGAATACGAGGTCGGCTTCGATAAAGCGGCTCACCGCGAAGCGGACGAAATCCAGCAGCGTCAGCAATTCACCGGCGCGGACTTTCGGGAATTTCGCCGCCTTGTATTTCGGCAGCACGTAGGCGCGTTTGGTGGGAGCCTTGCTGCGCTTGGCCATCAGGATTTGGTCCAGCGCGCGGCGGCGTCATCGTCATGGCCGCGGGCTTCGATCCAGCTGGTCCCCTTGGCGCTTTCCTCACGCTTCCAGAACGGCGCGTTGGCCTTCAAATAATCCATCAGGAATTCGGCGGCCTGAAACGCCGCCTGCCGGTGTTGCGAGGCGGCCAGCACCAGCACGATGTTTTCGCCGGGCGTGATGCGGCCGACGCGGTGGATCACGGTCAAGCCCGTCAGCGGCCAGCGCGAGATCGCCTCGTCGGTGTGGCGCTTGATTTCGGCTTCCGCCATGCCGGGATAATGCTCGAGCGTCAGGGCTGCGATCGGCTCGCCATTCTCGCTGCCGCGGCAGATGCCGCTGAAGGTTACGACCGCGCCGACATCGCTGCGGCCGCGCGTCAGAGCGGCGATCTCGTGGCCGATGTCGAAATCGGTCTGCTGGATACGAATGGTGGCGGCGGTCATAATAGGTTAGCCGCCGGTCATCGGCGGAAAGAACGCGATCTCGCGGGCGCCTGATATCACGGCGTCCGGCTTGACGTGGGTGTGGTCGATCGCAGCGCGGATCACCTTCGGCTTCTCGAACGCATAGGCATAGGCCTCGCCGCGTCCGGAGAGCCAGCCGATCAGATCGTCCACCGTGCGCACATTGACCGGCGGCTCAAGCGTTTCCTCGGCGATACCGATCCGTTCGCGCACCCAGGCGAAATACTTCAGCTTCATCCCTCATCCTCCTTGATGAGGTGATGGATGCCGGCGCGGAAATAATCCCAGCCGGTATAGATGGTGAAAATCGCCGACATCCACAGCAGCACGATGCCGATCAGCGTGGTCGAGGACAAAATCTGCTCGCCCGCCTCGCCGGCGATCAGAAAGCCGATCGCGACCAGCTGGATCGTGGTCTTCCATTTTGCAAGCCTGGTCACGGGGACGCTGACGCGCAAGGCGGCGAGATATTCCCGCAGGCCCGATACCAGGATTTCGCGGCACAGGATCACGATGGCCGCCCACAGCGTCCAGCCATGGATGCTGTTGTCGGCTGCCAGCATCAACAGACAGGACGCCACCAGCAATTTGTCGGCGATCGGATCGAGCATCCGGCCGAAGGCCGATTGCTGGTCCCACATCCGCGCATAATAGCCGTCGAGCACGTCGGTCACACCGGCGGCGATGAACACCGCCAGCGCCACCCAGCGCAGCCATAGCGGCCCGTCCATCACCGATTGGGCATAGACGCAGCCGACCACCACCGGGATGGCGGCGATGCGGGCATAGGTCAGGATATTCGGGAGGGACAGGCTCTTGGATTGCCCCTTGGACTGGCCCTTGGTGGTCGCAATGTTCATCCGTCTTACCAATACCGCTCAGGCGTGAAGGTCAACCGTGCCGGCCCAGATGATCCGTCGCAGGCGACGCCCAAATGAACCGATATGTAAATCGGCATGTGAACGGCTCCTTTAACCCGCCTGCGCATGAAAAAACTCGAAAATTTTGCGGGCGCTTTCGGCGCTGACGCCCGGAACCTTACCGAGATCGGCGATCGAGGCCCGCTCGATCTCCTTCAGCGTTCCGAAATGATGCAGCAAGGCACGTTTGCGTGACGGGCCGATGCCCGGAATTTCCTGCAAACCGGCCTCGCGGATGTCCTTTTTGCGCAGTTTGCGGTGCGATCCGATCACGAAACGATGTGCCTCGTCGCGCAGCCGCTGGATGAAATACAGCACGGGGTCGCGCGGCTCCAGCTTGATCGCCTCGCGGCCCGGCATGAACAGGGTTTCGCGGCCGGCGTCGCGTTCCGGCCCTTTTGCTACCCCGAGTAGCGACACCTGGGTCAGGCCCAGTGTCTCGAAAATCTCCCTTGCGGCGTTGAGCTGGCCGCGGCCGCCGTCGATGATGACCAGATCCGGCCATTGCGGAAACGAATCATCGTCGGCCTTGACGGGTGCGGCATCGCCCTCCGGCGGTTTCAACAGCCGCTTGAAGCGCCGTTCCAGCACCTCGCGCATCATCGCGTAATCGTCGCCGGGCGTCAGGCCCTCGGACTTGATGTTGAACTTGCGGTACTGGTTCTTGATGAAGCCATCCGGTCCCGCCACGATCATCGCGCCGACCGCGTTGGTGCCCTGGATATGGCTGTTGTCATAGACCTCGATGCGCTTGGGCGCGTGCGGCAGGCCGAGGGTGGTGACCATGCCCTCCAGCAGGCGGCCTTGCGTTGCGGTATCGCTGAGCTTGCGCCCCAGCGCCTCGCGCGCGTTGGTCAGCGCGTGCGCGATCATTTCTTTTTTCTCGCCGCGCTTCGGCGTCGAAACTTCGACCTTGTTGCCCGCCTTGACGGAAAGTGCGTCCGCCAGCAGCGCGCTTTCCTCGATCTGGTGCGACAGCAGAATGAGTTTCGGCGGCGGCTTGTCGTCGTAGAACTGCGCCAGGAACGAGGCCAGTACTTCCTCCGGCGTGAAGGATTTCTCCGCCTTCGGGAAATAGGCCCGGTTGCCCCAGTTCTGCCCGGTGCGGAAGAAGAACACTTCGACGCAGGAATAGCCGCCCTCCTGATGGATGGCGAAGACGTCGGCCTCCTCCACGGTGCGCGGATTGATGCCCTGCTGCGACTGGATCGCCGAAAGTGCTGCGAGGCGGTCGCGGTAAAGTGCTGCGGTCTCGAATTCGAGTTCGGTGGAGGCCTTCTCCATCTCGCCGGCGAGCTCTTTTTTCACCAGATGGCTGCGGCCGGACAGGAAGTCGTTGGCCTCGCGCACCAGCTCGGTATAGCCGGGGAAATCGATTTCGCCGGTGCAGGGGCCCGAGCAGCGGCGGATTTGATAGAGCAGGCAGGGCCGGGTGCGGCTTTCGAAGAAGCCGTCGGTACAGGAGCGGATCAGGAAGGCGCGCTGCAGCGCCGTGATGGTGCGCCCGACGGCGCCGGCGGACGCGAACGGTCCGAAATAGCGCCCGGGCCGCGATTGCGCGCCGCGGTGCTTGAGGATCTGCGGCGCCCAATGGTCGCCTGATATCAGGATATAGGGGAATGACTTGTCGTCGCGCAGTTGCACGTTGAAACGCGGCCGCAACTGCTTGATGAGATTTGCCTCCAGCAGCAGCGCCTCGGTCTCGGTCGTGGTCGAGATGATTTCGACCGCAACGGTGGCGGCGATCATGCGCAGGATGCGCGCCGGCAGCGGCGCGTTGACGCGGGCGTAGGACGACAATCGCTTGCGGACGTTTTTCGCCTTGCCGACATAGAGCACGTCGTTGCCGGCATTGAGCATCCGGTAGACGCCGGGTGAGGTCGGCGCCAGCCGCACCGCGTTCTCGATCGCGGCATGGCCGACCGCGAGCGGGCCTTCCGCCACGGGTTCGGCGGGTTCCTCGGCTGCATCCGGCAGGCGCGCCTCATCCTCGTCCTCCGCCGCAGCGGTGGCCGGATCGACGTCGGCGCCAGCGAGGTCCTGGGGCGGCAAGTCCTTGGGAGACAAGTCCGCCTGGGAGCCCCGCCGCGGCTTGCGAGGGGCCGGAGGTTTATCGGTAGAATCGTGATCCATTGACCGAATTTAAGCGCTGGAAGGTCGCATCGCCAGCGTCTGGGCGGCGATCCGAGGCGCACCCGGTAACACATTCTTAAGAATGATGAGCGGGCGGTAACCGGGCTTAACAAGCCTTTAACTTAAAACTCTCGATAAATCTTACACGAAAAAAGTGGACTTCCGTAACCAAGCCGGCTCCTGCGAGCGGCAGGTCGCGGTGAGTTGCGTGGTGGAGTTGTGTGATGGGTAGCCTTGTTTTGCGGGCGCTGGTGCTGATTGCGGCGTGCTGGACGATGTCGGCGCAGGCCGCCGACATGAACTACGGATCGCGTGCGCCCTATACCGTCAATCAGCCGCTCAATGCCTATAGCTGGGCCGGTCCCTATCTCGGCGGCAATCTCGGCTATGGCTGGGGCTCGGTCGACAACAACCCGACCAAGCCGTCGGGCTTCGCCGGCGGCATCCAGGCCGGCTACAATTGGCAGAGCGGTTCGTGGGTGTTCGGGGCCGAGGGCGACATCCAGGCGTCGGGCGCCGAACAAACCTTTGCGCCGTGGAAATTCTCCAACCCCTGGTTCGGCACGCTGCGCGGCCGCGTCGGCTACGCGCTCGGCAACGTCATGTTCTACGGTACCGGCGGGCTTGCCTTCGGCGAACTGCGCGCCACCACCTTCGGCGTCTCGGAATCCCACACCAATGCCGGCTGGACGGCCGGCGTCGGCGCCGAAATGGGCTTTGCGCCGAACTGGAGCGCCAAGGTCGAATACCTCTATGTCGATCTTGCCAACAGCAATTTCGTCATCACCGGAGCATCGAACGGCTATCGCTTCGGCCTGATCCGCGCCGGCGTCAACTATCACTTCTGAGAACAAGAAAACGCACTTCCATCACTCCCGGCGGCAGTAAGCCGCCGGGATTTTTTTGTTCCGTGGACAGTGGCGAACCACGCGCCTAACATTCGCGGATGCAGCCGGGACAGCCAAGTCTGACCGCGTTGGGCGCCGCCCGCTTGCGCGCGGCGCATCAGGTGCTGGATAACGCCTCGATCCTCGCCGATCCCCTGGCGCTACGCATTCTCGGAGATGATATCGAGGTTTCGCTCGACCATGCGCGGGCTCATGTATCCGGGCCGCGGTTGCGGTGGTTCATCGCCGCGCGCTCGCGGATCGCCGAGGAAGCGTTGACCGAAGCGGTGAACGCCGGCGCCACGCAACTCGTGGTGC
The DNA here is from genome assembly GCA_963802535.1 of uncultured Alphaproteobacteria bacterium. Taxonomy (GTDB): domain Bacteria; phylum Pseudomonadota; class Alphaproteobacteria; order Rhizobiales; family Xanthobacteraceae; genus Bradyrhizobium. The sequence continues at coordinate 168,175 of CAWDJI010000019.1, forward strand.
TCGGCGCCGGGCTCGATACGCTGGCTTACCGGACGCCGCTGGCAGATCGTCTGCGGATCTATGAGGTTGATTTTCCGGCAACACAGGCGCGCAAGCGCGAAATGCTGGCCGCAGCAGGGATTCCTGAGCCGGCGACACTGACCTATGTCGGGATCGATTTCGAACGGCAAACGCTGGCCGAAGCGCTTGGTGCTGCGGGCTTCGCGGCCAAAGAGCGCAGCTTTTTCAGCTGGCTTGGCGTCGTACCCTATTTGACGGAAGCGGCAATCTTTTCGACGCTCGGTTACATCGCGCAGCTGAAGGGTGGTGCCGGCGTGGCGTTCGACTATATCAATCCGCACGCCTCGGTCGCACCGGCCGGCCGCGCCGCGGATCAGGCGCTGGCCGAACGGGTGGCCGCGGCGGGTGAACGTTTTCAGAGCTATCTCGACACCGCGCAACTGTGTGCGAAAATGACAGCCGCGGGTTTTCGCCATGTCGAAGATATCGGCCCCGACCGGATCGTGGCGCGGTTCTATCCCGAGACTGAACGCTCAGGCCCGACGCGGGGCGGCCACGTCATGCATGCCTCAACGGCCTGAGCCGCAGCGTCGCGCCCAGCAACGACTTCGACGGCAAAAAATCAGTTCGCTTTCACGGTCGCGTCAGCTCGAGATCGCGCGTCAGCTATGAAATCACCAAATTGACCGCCTTGGGGCCCTTGCCCTTCTTGTCCGGTTCGACCTCGAATGTAATGCGTTGTCCTTCGGTCAGATCCTTCAATCCGGCCCGCTCCACGGCGGTGATGTGCACGAATACATCGCGGCCGCCGTCATCGGGCTTGATGAAGCCGTAGCCGCGTTCTCCATTGAAGAACTTGACTGTCCCAGTCATGGCCATCGGGAAAACTCCTCCCCCGTATTGCTCCGCCGCTACGCGCATGTCGCGTATCGGCCGACCGGACATTCGCTGCCGGAAGCTTGGCCACCTGAACCGATCGGGTCACGCCACCGACCGGCCTGGATTTTTTTTAGGGCCTTGTCACTCCGCCGCAACCATTCGCGGAAGCGGAACGTAAAGCCAGTCCAACGGCCTGAGCATAATACGGTTTCGCGCAAATTGACTATGGCTCAATCGCACTTTTCGCAGCCATGCACCACTTCAGGGCTTGGACTTCAAGGTTTGGGCGTCTCCAGCCTGAAGCGGCCGGCGCCGCCCTGGCCGAGCGGCTTTTCCAGTTCGGGCAAGATCGCCTTCAGCTCGCCGGCCAGCGTCCATGGCGGATTGACGATCAGGAGCCCGCTGGAGGTAAGGGGGCCGCCCACCGCCTGCGGCGCGGCGCTGAATTCGAGTCGCAGGCATTTGCCGGCCGGCTTGCTGGCGTCCGCCGCAGCGGCGACATGTCGCGCCAGCTCGTCGGTGGCGCGCCGGCTTTTCACCGGGTACCAGAGCAGATAGCTGCCGGTCGGCCATTTCGCATAGGCTTCGGCAAAACCGTCGGCCAGCTTTTCGAACTCGTTCTTCTGCTCGAAGGAAGGGTCGATCAGCACCAGCCCGCGCCGCTCGTTCGGCGGCACGAAGGCCGGCAACGCGGTCCAGCCGTCGAGATCGACCACGCGGGCCTGGGTGTCGCGGCGCAACGCGTCGATCAATTGCTTGCGGGCAGTCTGTTCGATTTCGCAGGCCGTCAGGCGATCCTGCGGCCGCAACAACGCACGCGCGATCAAGGGCGAGCCGGGATAGGCTTTCAGCTCTCCCGGCGGGTTGAACGACCTGACGATGTCGAGATAGGGCGCCACCAGCGGCAGGACGTTTTCCGAGAACCGCGCCTGCATCACCCGCGCAATGCCGGTCAGGAATTCGCCGCCGCGGCGGGCCTCATCGCCGGTGAGGTCGTAGCGCCCGGCGCCGGCATGGGTATCGAGGACGCGGAAGGCGGAAGGCTTTTCCTGCAAATAGGTCAGCATCCGCACCAGCACGATGTGCTTGATGACGTCGGCAAAGCCGCCGGCGTGAAAGGCGTGTCGGTAGTTCATGGCGGAGGGGTTACCACGTCATTGCGAGCGTAGCGAAGCAATCCATAGAGCCGCAAAGCAAGAATGGATTGCTTCGCTGCGCTCGCGATGACGGCGGAGGGTACGTTACCCGCCCCGCACCGGCGGCATCAGCACCTGGTCGCGGCGGCAGGCGCGGCGGTCGATTTCCTCGCAGGCCCGGAATTGCAGGTCCTTGCTCAGACAGACCCGCACCTCAGAAAGCCGCCGGCTGTCGCAGGTCACTGAAATCGCCGAACTGCTCAGGCCCGGATTGACCTTGATGAAGGCTTCCTCGAGGTCGCCGGGCGCGATCGTCTTCGGCTCCGCCAATTGCAAATATTCCTCGGGGACCTTCACCGTCGCCCGGGCTTTGCGGATGGCTTCGAAATAGCCCCGTTCGCCCAGCCCCGAGCAGGTGCCGTGCTTGTCCCATTCGTTGAAGATCAGCCCGGGCGCCGGCATCAGGTCGAGCATCGACGTCATGATGTTGCGGGCGAGCCGCGGCGAGGGCCGTTGGCAATATTCCGGGAAACCGCGCTCATATTGCGGCCACAGGCCGTGGACCACGAAAGAGAACGGCCGGCCGCCGCATTGGGTAGCTTGCGACCGCCCGCTGTTGCCGCGCTCGGAGGCTGCCTCGCAGAACGATGGCGACCAGGACAGCGACAGAACGTAAAAATCGAATTCGCCGGGGGCGTTCTGCCGGCGGTCCTGCGCGAAGGCGCCGCTTGTGATGAAAATCAGTGCCAGCGGGATCAGCAGCCGCGAAATAATGCAAGATCGAAACATCAAACGCTCCCTTACTCGACTTCCCAGAGCCTAGCAGGGAACCGGAACATTTCAAGAACAAAAACGGCGACGGGCCCGAAACCAGCCGGGCCGCCGACTTCTATCCGCGGAATTCAGTCAGGAATCAGGGCCTTGCGGCCTTGCAGCCGGGATTATAGGCCCAGTTGCGGTCAAGCCCGGTGACGCACCATTCGACACCCTGGCCGAAGCCGGCGAAGCCGCCGTCCTCGATGATCGAGTAGTGCACCGTGCGCAGCTTGCCGTCGCTCAGCATCACGTCGCCGCTGCAATAACGGCGCGGAATATTGTCGGATTGCCAGGGTCGGAACGCGATTTCGTGGACCCGGCCGTAGGCGGTAATGGTCAGGGACGAATTCCAGAACGTGCTCTCCTTTTCCTGGAATTGCGAGGTGATGGTCCCGAGCGCGGCATCGCACGCTTTTACCCGGCCGTCATAGCTTGGGCCGAACAGCCCGAAATTCAATTGCAGCGGGTTGGCGGCCTGGGCCGCCTGGCCTGATGCCAACAGGGCCAAGGTTGCCCCAAGGCCAAGTGCTTTCAAGAACCTGGGAGCTTTCAACGATCTGAAGAGATTGCGCATGGGGAATCCGCCGGTCATCCAACGCTGGGGACGGTGCCGCGAAGCCCCGGCGAGGTCAAGTGCAACGCGGCAACACCTGGCGGACAAGTCCGCCTCAGGCCGCAACCCATTCTTTCCACGGCGGCCGACGCACTCTATGGTGGCCCCGGGCGAAATGGAGTCTGCGATGCGAAGGATTGGGGCCGCGTGCCTGGTTGCGATGTGCGGACTGCTGGCGGGTGCGCCCGCGCAGGCCGACTGGGTGCCACCGTTCAAGGGCAATGACACCGGCGGCATCGTCGCCTTTTCGATGGCGACGCAGCAGGATGCGCGCCAGCTCGCGGTGGATCACTGTGGCTCCTACGGCAAGGTTGTGAAATTCCTCGCCGTACAGCCCTATGACGGCGGGTACATCTCGTTCGCCTGCCGCTGGGTGCCCTATGGCGCCAATGCGAGGCCGCTGCGCACGCTCTACTGAGCCCGGCCGAGATCGCCTGAAAACGGCTGCCTGAAAACACGACGTCAGGAGAGCGCGGACATGACGCGAGGGCTTCTTTCATTTTGTTTGGCGTTTCCCTTGTTGGCGTTCGGAACCGCGCATGATGCCGGTGCCGTGGAGTTGCCGGTTCGCAAGGCCGGCCTCTGGGAAATGAAGGTCGTGCGCGCCGGTTCGCCCGTGCCCGACATGACGATGCAGCATTGCACCGACGAGACCACCGACAAGATGATGAGCGACACGGTCTCCCCGATGGGCAAGGAGATGTGCTCGAAACAGGACATCCAGAAGACGGCGACCGGCTATGTCTCGGATTCCGTCTGCGGCGTCGCCGGCATGTCGATCACCTCGCATGCCGAAATCATCGGCGATTTCAACTCCGGCTATACCGTGAAGTCGACCTCGCACAGTGAACGTGGACCTGCCGGCGTGCCGCGCGATTCCACCACGACGATCGAGGCCAAATGGCTCGGCGCCTGCAAGCCCGACCAGAAGGCCGGCGACATCATGATGCCCGGCGGCATGAAGATGAACGTCAAGGACATGGAAAAGCTGAAAGCCATGATCCCGAAGCAGCTGCCGAAGTAAGCGAGGCCATCGGGCTGTGGGGCCGCGGAATTTATCGCGGTGAGCTGTCGTCCCTGCGAACGCAGGGACCCATACGCCGTGCCGTAGATTTTGAAAGACGCTGTTCGACGGCTCTTGTTCGACAACAAAGCCCTGTGGTTATGGGTCCCTGCGTTCGCAGGGACGACAGCTACACCGGCACCCTTACCGCCGCCCGCAATCCGCCCATCGGACTGTCGCCGAGGGTGATGTCGCCGCCATGGGAGCGGGCGATGTCGCGGGCGATCGCAAGGCCCAAGCCGGTGCCGCCCTCGTCCTGGTTGCGGGCGTCGTCGAGCCGGAGGAACGGCTTGAACACTTCCTCGCGCATGGAAGGCGGGATTCCCGGCCCGTCGTCGTCGACCGTGACCGTCAGATAGCGGTGGTCGCGATGGCCGGTGATCGCAATCGTGTTGGCGTGCCTTGCGGCGTTGGAGACGAGGTTGGCGAGGCAGCGCTTGAACGAGGCTGGCTTGACCGTCACGACAGGTAGCCCGTGGAACGAAACCGTCGCGGTGTGGCCGTTCCGTTCGGCGTCGCTGCGCAATTCCTCCAGCGCCATCGCCATATCGGTCGGCTGCGCGATCTCGCCGGAATCGCCGCGGGCAAAGGCGAGATAGTCCTCGAGCATGCCGCTCATCTCGTCGATGTCCTTGCGCATGCCCTCGACCTCGGGGCTGTCGCCGATCAACGCGAGCTCGAGCTTGAAGCGGGTCAGGATGGTGCGCAGATCGTGACTGACGCCGGCCAGCATCGCGGTGCGCTGCTCGATCGTGCGCTCGATGCGCGCCTTCATCTCGAGAAACGCCTGCGCCGCGCGCCGCACTTCCCGAGCGCCGCGCGGGCGAAAGTTCGGCGCTTCGCGGCCCTTGCCGAAACTTTCGGCGGCGTCCGCCAGCCGCAGGATCGGCTTGATCTGGTTGCGCAGGAACAGGATCGAGACGATCAGGAGGATCGAGGATGTCCCCAGCATCCAGAAGATGAAGATCTCCGAATTCGACGCATAGGCCGAACTGCGCTGGGCAAAAATCCGCATCACGGAATCGTCGAGTTGGACGCGGATTTCGACCAGGTTGGAATTACCGACGGTGTCGATCCAGAACGGCCGGCGGATCTGGCGGCCGATCTGCACCGACAGCGTCTGGTCGAGCAGCGAGAAGAACGGTTTTGGGCCGGGCGGGGGCATGTCGCCGACGGGCAGGAAATCGACCGTCAGCTGCAACCGCTCGCCGATCTTGCGCAGTTGCGCGCGGTCCTTGTCCTGGGGATAGCCCTTATAGACGTCGATCAGGCTAGCAATGTCCTGCACCACGGCCGCCGACAGTCGGCGCGTCACCGTGTTCCAGTGCCGCTCCATGAACACGAAGGCGACCACGGTCTGGAGCACCACCATCGGCACGATCATGATCAGGAGCGCGCGGGCATAGAGGCCGGTCGGCATCCAGCTCTTGAACGCGTTGCCCACCCGGCCATTGGCCGCGGAGACACGGCCCGCGGCGGAACGGATCAGCGTCAGGCCGGTGTCGAGCGTGCTCATCTCAGGGGGACGCGACCAGGCGATAGCCGATGCCGCGCACCGCCTGCAGGAACAGCGGATTGGCCGGATCCTTTTCGATCTTGCGGCGCAGCCGGTTGATCTGCACGTCGACGGCGCGCTCGTTGACGGTGCCGCCGCCGGTCAAGGCCGCGCGCGGCACGGTCTCGCCCGGGCTCACCGACAGGATGCGCAGCATTTCGCGCTCGCGGTCGGTCAAATGGATGATCTCGTCGCTCTGGCGCAGTTCGCCGCGTTCGAGATGGTAGACGTAAGGCCCGAACGCGATCTGCTCCAGCGTTTCCACCGGCGGCGGCGCGGTGCGCTTGAGGATATTGCCGATCCGCAACACCAGTTCGCGCGGCTCGAACGGCTTTGCGACATAATCGTCGGCGCCGATCTGCAAGCCCTCGATCCGGGCTTCCGCCTCGTGGCGCGCCGTCAGCATGATGATCGGCACCGACGACGAGGTACGGATGAACCGCGCGAGGTCAAAACCGGTTTCGCCGGGCATCATGACGTCGAGGATGAGCAAATCGAAATGCAGGCCGAGCAGTTTTGCGCGCGCGTCGGTGGCGCTCGCCGCGGTCGTGACGCGATAGCCCTCGCCGGACAGGAAGCGCGAGAGCAGGTCGCGGATGCGGCGGTCGTCGTCGACCAGCAGCAGATGCGGGGCGTCATCGGCCGGCTGTGGCGGCGTGCGCGTGGTGGCTGCCGTAATCGTTGCTGCTTGCGCCACGGTCACTCCCTTGGTTTCCGGCTGCCGCTGCCGAAGATCGTTTCCAGCACCTTGTCCGGGTCGTCACGATCGATCATCGCGCGCAGGAACTGGCGGACCGCTTCCTGGCCGGCGGGGTCGATCGCCCCGATCGCGCGGTTGATGCGATCGGTTTGCAGCCCTGCGAGCTTGCCCACCAGGGCCTCGCCCTTCGGCGTGGCGTAAAGAAGGCGCTGCCTGCGGTCGTTATTGCCGGTCTTCTGCACGATGTAGCCTTCGTCGAGCAGCTGTTTCAGGACGCGTCCGAGCGACTGCTTGGTGATGCGCAGAACGTCGAGGAGATCGGCGACCTTGAGGCCGGGATAGCGGTGGACGAAATGCATCACCCGGTGATGGGCGCGGCCGAAGCCGAAGGCCTCCAGCTCATGGTCGGCGTCGCCGACGAAATCGCGGTAGGCGAAGAACAGCAACTCGATGAAGTCCCAGCGCAAATCGCCGGTGCGCAGGCTGCCCTCGGCGCCCTTCGAATCGGGATCGCCGGGCCCTTTCTGATAATTTATGTCAGTCATGTTGACATATCTTGGGTTCAATGTTACAAAACTGCCAGCCACAACGAAACTTTAAGTCGTTTCGATCGTGGCGACGTTTCAGGCAGCCGGAAAAGGCCAGCGATGGCAGCAACGGCTGCGAAGCGAATACGGAGCGAATGTCGAGTGGCATTTCGCCAAACATACTGGACTTCGGCATTCGGCAAAAGCGTGTCCTGTGGACGCGCCGGCCGGGGGTGGTGAAGCCCAGACCCATCAAAACGGCGCCAGGGCGCCGGGCGCGCGGTCCGTGCGTCCATTCCGGGAGAGAAGCCATGGGAGTTTCATTCGACAAGATCGACGGTGTCATCTGGTACGATGGCAAACTGGTGCCGTGGGCCGATGCCAACGTCCATGTGCTGACCCATGGCCTGCATTATGCGAGCGCCGTGTTCGAGGGCGAGCGCGCCTATGGCGGCCGGGTGTTCAAGAGCCGGGAACATTCCGAGCGGCTGAAGCAGTCGGCCAACATCCTCGATTTCGAGATTCCGTATTCGGCCGCCGAGATCGACGCCGCCAAGCAGCTCGTCATCGACAGGAACAATCTGCCGGACGGCTATGTCCGCCCGATCGCCTGGCGCGGCTCGGAAATGATGGGGGTTGCGGCCTCGACCAACACCATCCATCTGGCCATCGCCGCCTGGGCATGGCCGAGCTATTTCGATCCGGCCGAGAAGCTGAAAGGCATCCGCATCGGGATGGCCGAATACAAGCGGCCGGATCCGGCGACGATCCCGGCGATGGCGAAAGCGGCGGGTCTCTACATGATCTGCACCATCTCCAAGCACAAAGCCGAGCGCGCAGGCTATGCGGACGCGATGATGCTGGACTGGCAGGGCCGGGTCGCCGAATGCACCGGCGCCAACATCTTCTTCGTGCGCGATGGCAAGATCCACACCCCGATCGCCGACTGCTTCTTGGCCGGCATCACCCGCGCCACCGCGATCGACCTCGCCAAACGCCGCGGCATCGAGGTGATCGAACGGCGTATCATGCCGGAAGAGCTCCCGGGCTTTACGGAATGCTTCATCACCGGCACCGCCGCCGAAGTGACACCGGTGTCGGAGATCGCCGACTGGAAGTTCACGCCCGGCAAGATTTCGGAGCAGTTGATGGCGGATTACTCAGCCGAAGTGCAGCCGAAGGATAAGGCGGAAGCGGCGTAGGGCGGGCACGCTCTATCACTCCCTCGCCCCGCTCTTCGCGGGGAGAGGGGGGTGAGGGGCTCTTCTCTCCGCGAATGCCGAATTTGCATCGGGCAGTGTGCCATGCCCCTCACCCGAAATTCGCTGTCGCGAATTTCGACCTCTCCCCGCAGAAGAGCGGGGCGAGGTTAAGTAGGTCGACCGCCGCGCGCGCCCCGCGGCCATGAACGCCCCGCCAACTTTCCGCGACAAAGCCCAGGACATCTGGGCTTTGGACCTCGCGATCATGGCATCAACCCTTCCTCAACCGCTGAAATGGGCATTGCTCGTCGCCATTACCGGCATCACCGGTTTCGGCATCCTCACGATCGGCCCAAAACCCCATGTCGAGGCCGAAGGCCGCTCGCCGGTCATTGATGTGCGCTCGGCCGACGCGGAGATGAATGCTGCGATCGCCCGCGCTCGCGGCACACTGCCCGCATTCTGGAGTTCCTACGACGCCCCGAAAACGTCGGAGACCGGCCATTCCCTCAAGGTTCGTTTTGCGGCCTCGAGCAATCATGGCGAGCACATCTGGATGGCCGACGTAAAGAAGATCGGAGGCGGCCGCTATTCGGGTAAATTCGCCAACGAGCCGCGCTATCTGCCCGGCAAGCACGCGGGCGACATGGTCGAGTTCAGGGAGGCCGACATCTCCGATTGGATGTTTTTGCGGAACGACAAGATCGTCGGCGGCGAGACGCTCCGGCCGTTGCTGAAATCACTGTCCAAGCCCGACGCCGATGCGCTCCGCGCAAGGCTGGAGACGCCGTAGGAGAGGCGGAAGGCGGCGGCAGGCCGCCTTTTTCCCCTCTCCCCTTGTGGGAGAGGGTGGCTTCGCGAAGCGAAGGCGGGTGAGGGGTTCCCTCCGCGGATACAGACCTCTGTTTTTGAAACAGACCCCTCATCCGTCGCCTCACTTCGTGAGGCGCCACCTTCTCGCACAAGGGGAGAAGGAAGGTCAGCACGGTTGCCCGGCCGGGCCTTGGCTGGTACCAACCCCGCCCATGGCCGACAAACCCAAAAAACCCCAGAAATTGAAGGCGCGGCTGCCGCGCGGGCTGGAGGATCGCGGTCCCGCCGCGATCGCAGCAACGCGCCAGATGGTCGAGAAAATCCGCGAAGTCTATGAGCGCTACGGCTTTGAGCCGGTGGAAACGCCGTCGATGGAGTTCACCGACGCGCTCGGCAAATTCCTGCCCGACCAGGACCGCCCGAACGAGGGCGTGTTCTCGTTCCAGGACGACGACGAGCAGTGGATCTCGCTGCGCTACGATTTGACCGCGCCGCTGGCACGCTATGTCGCGGAAAATTTCAATTCATTGCCAAAGCCCTATCGCAGCTACCGCGCCGGTTACGTCTATCGCAACGAAAAGCCCGGCCCCGGCCGCTTCCGCCAGTTCATGCAGTTCGACGCCGATACGGTGGGCAGCCCCACGATGGCGGCCGATGCAGAGATTTGCATGATGGCGGCAGATACGATGGAAGCGCTGGGCATTCCTCGCGGCCAGTACATCGTGAAGGTGAATAACCGCAAGGTGCTCGACGGGGTGAGAGATGCGCTCGGCATTGCCGATGACGGTCAGTGGCTCACCGTCATGCGCGCGATCGACAAGCTCGATCGTCTCGGCATTACCGGCGTTCAGCAATTGCTGGGTGATGGCCGCAAGGACGAGTCCGGCGACTTCACCAAAGGCGCTGGACTGAAGCCCGAAGACATCGCTCTCGTGGTCGGCGCAGTCGAACCGGGCGCGCCGATTGATGCGCGGCTGCGTGACAGCAAGATCGGACAGGAAGGACGTGACGAACTGGACGTGATCAGCAAGCTGATTGCAGCGTCCGGTTACGGACCCGACCGGATCAAGATCGATCCTTCCGTCGTCCGCGGCCTCGAATATTACACCGGCCCGGTCTACGAGGTCGAACTCACGCTCGAAACCAGGGACGAAAAAGGCCGCACCGTCCGCTTCGGTTCGGTCGGCGGCGGTGGGCGTTACGATGGCCTGGTCTCGCGCTTCCGCGGCGAGCCGGTGCCGGCGACCGGATTTTCGATCGGCGTGTCGCGATTGCAGGCGGCGCTGACGATGCTGGGCAAGCTCGACACCAAGCCGGCGTTCGGCCCTGTTGTCGTGACCGTGTTCGGTGGCGAGGTCGCCGACTACCAGAAGATGGTCGCGATCTTGCGCAACGCCAACATCCGCGCCGAGCTCTATCTCGGAAATCCCAAGCACAGCCTCGGCCAGCAGATGAAATACGCCGACCGGCGCAACGCGCCTTGTGCGATCGTGCAGGGCTCGGACGAAAAGGCCAACGGCAAGGTCCAGATCAAGGATCTAATCCTCGGCGCCGGGCTGACCGAGATCAAGGACCGCGAAGAGTACCTGAAGAGGCAGTCCGAGGCGCAATACGAGGTCGACCAGACAAGGCTCGTCGAAGCCGTGCGCGAAGTGCTGGCGCGCCATGACGTGAGGTGGAATTAAGCCCTCATGGTGAGGAGGCGCTCTTGCGCCGTCTCGAACCATGAGGACAATGGGCTATCCTTCGAGACGCGGCCAAGCGGCCGCTCCTCAGGATGAGGACTGAAATCGAACCAGCAAGAGAAAAGGGAGCAAAACAATGCCCGAAATTACCGTCAGCATGGCCGCCGGCCGTACCGATGAACAGAAGGCCGGCATGATGCGCGACATCACCAAGGCGCTGGTGACCAACCTCGGCGTCGATGCCGATGCGGTCGTGATCCAGATCAACGAAGCGCCGCTCGCCCACAAGATGAAGGGCGGCAAGACGTTCGTGGAACGCGCCGCGGCGGCGAAGAAGTAGTTTCCGCTGTCGTCCCGGCGAACGCCGGGACCCATACCGCGTTGTGCTCTCGGTTGAAGCAAGGTGTCTTACACCTTCGACAACAACAACGTTTGGTGGATATGGGTCCCGGCTCAAGGCCGGGACGACAGTGAGTTTTTGGATTCCCCATGGACGCACGCGACGTGATCACAATCGGCATGCATGCCGAGCGAACGCTGGTGGTGCCGGTCGAGCGCACGGTCGGGCATTTCGTGCCCGGCATGCCGATGGTTTTTGCAACCCCGATGATGATCCTGGAAATGGAGTTGGCGTCGGGTGATGCCATCCGAAGCCATTATCAGCCCGGCTGGGTCACGGTCGGGACCGAGGTCGATATCCGCCACCTCGGCGCCTCGCTGGTCGGCGCGACGGTGCGGACCACGGCAAAGGTGATCGCGGTGGAACGCCGCGTGATCCGCTTCGAGGTCGAGGCTTTTGAAGGCGAGCGCAAGATCGGCGAGGGTCGCCATGCGCGCGGCCTGGTCAATGTCGAGAGTTTCAATAAGCGGCTTCAAGCGAAATAGCCGCACACACCGACGGTGAGAGTGAAACCTACTTCGCCAGATCCTTCGAGCGCTGCGTCGCCGCCGCGACCGCGCGCGTCATCAGCTTTTCCATGCCGTCGGAACCCATCAGCACCTCGAGCGCCGCGGCCGTGGTGCCGCCGGGCGAGGTGACGTTCTGGCGCAAGGTTGCCGAGGACTGATCCGAGCGGTGCAGCAATTCGCCGGAACCCGCAACGGTTTCGCGCGCGAGTTTGGTGGCAAGCTCGGCCGGCAGTCCCGCCGCGACGCCGGCACGGGCGAGTTCTTCGGCGAGCAGGAACACATAGGCCGGACCCGAGCCGGAAACCGCGGTCACCGCGTCCATCAAATTTTCTTTATCGACCCATTCGACCGAACCGGTGGCGCGCAGCAGCGCATCGGCAATCGCGCGCTGGGCCGCGCTGACTTTCTTGGCCGGAACCGCGACCGTGATGCCGCGGCCGATCGCGGCCGGCGTGTTCGGCATGGCGCGAACCACGCTGCCGCCGACCACCGCTTCGAGCACGGCGATGGTGGTGCCCGCCATGATCGAGACCACCAGCGTCGACGATCCCACGAATGGTTTCATCGCAGCCCCTGCTTCGCGGAACGATTGCGGTTTCACCGCGACCACCAGCGTATCGACTTCACCGGCGTCCGCAGGCGATGGGTTTAGGCGAATGCCCTGCGCCGTCAGCGCGCTGATTTCGCTGGAAGGATGCGGCTCGATCACGATCACGCGTTTGGGATCGAGCCCCTGCGCCAGCCAGCCGGTCAGCATTGCGCCGCCCATCTTGCCGGCGCCGGCCAGCGCGATAGTGCCGTGGACGTTTTTGAGGGCGTTGGTCGTGTTCAAGGCGCTCACCACAAATACCGGTGTCGTCCCCGCGAAGGCGGGGACCCATAACCACAGGAGGTTCTAGTTTATCGAGCTATTTGCAACAAGCGCCGTGCAACCCAATTGACGTCACGGCGTATGGGTCCCGGGTCAAGCCCGGGACGACAGCGAATGTGAGGCGAGGGCGCGGACCTAACGCAGCCCTACGCCTCGCCCTCGGTATCGAACATCGCCGCACTCATCGCTTCCGCGGCGGTCTTGCCGGCCCAGACCACGAACTGGAACGCGGGGTAATAGCGTTCGCAAGCATGGATGGCGCCGACCAGCATCGCTTCGCATTGCGCGGTCGAGGCGGTGAGCCCGCCCGGCAGCACCAGCGCCTGCCGGTACATGACCATGCCGGTGTGGGTCCAGATGTCGAAATGGCCGACCCATAATTGTTCGTTGATCGCGGCGATCAGCCGCTGCACCTCCGCGCGCCGCGCGGTCGGAATCTTCATGTCGAAGGCGCAGGCCAGATGCAGCGCCTCGATCTCGGCCATCCAGGTGAAGGAAAGCTGATAGTCGGTCCAGTCGCCCTTGGAGACGATCGTGACCTCGTCTTCGCCGGAACGCTCATACGCCCAGTTGTTATCGGTAGCGATATCCTCGACGACCGCGAGCGGGTTGTTCCGGGAATCGATAATGCCTTCGAGGAGGGACATTCCGTCTCGACCTTGTCATTTCACTTGAGTTGATACGCACACGGGCCGGCGCGCGATGCGGCCGAGTGCAATCCCCTGTTCGTATTCTGGTTCGTCCCGGGGCTTGCTGGGCTCAAGTGATGTGATTTGCGGAATCTGCGCAACCGACCCCTGAGTTCGTCCACAGCCAATGCGCCGCTCGTCCACAGCGATCTTGGTCATAATTAGCAATATGAGAACAAACCGGAATCGAATTCGCGTGTCGCCATAATCGTTAATGATTTCTTAACGCAGGCGGAGTGCTCGCGAGCGTCGAGTGAGTAGCCGCGAAGGAAGTGCGCTCCCTCTCCCGCGCTTGCGGGGGGAGGGCCTTGGGTGTGCGGTCTAGCAGACGTCATTTTGCTGAGAGAGCCCCCACCCGGATCACATCTGCGATGTGATGCCGACCTCCGGCCCGACTTCCAAGCGGCGAGACTCCGGCGCAAGGGCGAGAAATCCGCCGCTGCCCTGTTCCATCGGCATGGGGACATGCAGATTCAGGTCATGGAAGGCGCTTGCTGACGCCGCGGCCTTTGGTCATATTTGGGGCAGGTCGTCCATTCCGGGCGGCCGATGTTCTCAGGGCGGGGTGAAAATCCCCACCGGCGGTAAGGGTGACGTAGCCCAAGCCCGCGAGCGCCTTCTTCTTCGGGAACTCCTTTCGGAAATCCCAGAGAAAAAGGGTCAGCAGATTCGGTGTGATTCCGAAGCCGACGGTTAAAGTCCGGATGAAAGAGAACGGTTGCGGCGGCCCGCGCTTTTGCGTGGGTCAATCGTCGTTCCGTGTGCCCTGATTCTGGTCCTGAAAGAGGAAAGCCATGAATCAGATGTTGCAAGAGCCTGAAATCCAAACCCAAGCAGTCCAAGAAGGCGGCCACGTCGGTCGAAGACGGGTTCCCGACACGCCCGAGCGTCCGCCGGCGCCTGCGCACCCGCGTTTTGCGAAACCGCAGCGGGTCGCCTTCGTGCAGGCGTCCTGGCATCGCGACGTGGTCGAGGAATGCCGCATCGCCTTCCTCGAAGAGATCGAGGCGCGCCATATCTCGCGCGCGCAGGTCGATTTGTTCGAGGTGCCGGGCTCGTTCGAGATACCCCTGCATGCGCAGCTGCTGGCCAAGACGCGGCGCTACACCGCAATCGTGGCGGCGGGGCTGGTGGTCGATGGCGGCATCTACCGTCATGAGTTCGTCGCCGACACCGTGATCAAGGCGTTGATGGACGTGCAGCTGAAGACCGAAGTGCCGGTGTTCTCGGCGGTGCTCACCCCGCAGCAGTTCCACGAAAGCACCGTGCATCACGATTTCTTCCGCAAGCATTTCGTCATCAAGGGCATCGAGGTCGCGGAAGCCTGCGCCAACACGCTGCACAGCCTGGAACGGTTGCGCGGCCAGGTCGCGGCCGGGATTACGGGATAAGGAAGGGATCGCGTAGGGTGGGCACAGCGAAGCGTGCCCACCACTTCGCATCCGTAAAATTGGTGGTGGGCACGGCGCAAACGCGCCTTTGCCCACCCTACAAGCAAGAATGGGAGCGCGCCACATGACCGGACAAAATCCCCCCGACTGGCTTGGCCTGTCAGGCCGTGTGTGCGTCGTCACCGGCGGAGGCGGCGGCATCGGCCGCGCCGTTGCTGTGAATCTCGCGCGGGCCGGTGCGCGCGTCGCTGCGATCGACCTCGACGAACGCGGCCTCGAAACCACGGCTTCCGAACTGCGCGATCTCGGCGCTCCGCCCGTGGTGGCGCGCTGCGATACGTCCAGCGCGGAAAGCGTGGCGGCTGCGGCAGGCGAGATCGAGAAATCGCTTGGACCCTGCAGCGTCCTCGTCAACACCGCGGCGGTGTTGCGGCCCGGCGGGCTCGACAATCTGCAGCTTTCCGAATGGAACGCGGTGCTCGCGATCAACCTGACCGGCTATTTCCTGTGCGCACAGGCATTCGGCAAACAGATGCGCGGGCAGGGTCGCGGCAGCCTGGTGCATGTGGCGTCAATCGCCGGCACCCATGCGCAGGCCCATAGCGGCGCCTACAGTGTCAGCAAGGCCGGCGTCGTCATGCTGTCGCGTCAGCTGGCGAGCGAATGGGGACCGCACGGCATTCGCAGCAACGTCGTCAGCCCCGGGATGGTCATGACGCCGATGAGCCAGCAGTTCTACGATACGCCTGGAGTCACCGAACGCCGCTCGGCCGTCACCCCGTCGCGCCGGATCGGCCAGCCGCAGGACATGGCCGACGCCATCCTGTTCCTCGCCAGTGACCGCGCCTCCTATGTCAATGGCGAGGAGATCCTGGTCGATGGCGGCTACGGCACCATGCTGATGAATTTGGTGCCGCGTCCGGGGTACGAGGGCAAGTCCAACGCTTAAGGGCGCCGTCATGCCTCCGGCGGCGGGAACGGCGGCATTTTTGGAAAGGTGGGCACCCCCTCGTGCATCAGGTGCCATGGCGCCGCCGAGGCGGTGTAGAGATGCAAGCCCGGCGTCAGGTCCGCATTGTGATCGAGCGCGCCAAGCTTGACGGTCATGACCGGCGCATTCGGGAGCGCGCTCCACAACGGAGTTCCGCAATCCGGACAGAAGGCACGCCCGGAATCCTGGCCGCTGTCGGCCTTGCAGACGTAGATCCTGGCCTCACCCTTGGTCACTTCGAAAGCGATGTTTGGCGCCAGCACGACATAGTTCGGCCCGCCGCCAGAAGCCTTTTGGCAGTCGGTGCAGTGGCAGACGCCGACACCCATCAATGGTGCAGTGATCTTGAACCGGATCGCGCCACAAGCGCATCCTCCAGTACGGTCCGTCATGGTCACGCTCATCTCCGTTTGCCAGACATCGTCCCTGGTCCTTGCCGCCTGCCTCGGCAGAGCGAAAGATGGATCGTAAGCGAGTGCTGCTGCCAACGTGCTGTCAGCATGCTACCTGGCGCGCGGATCTATCACCGGCGACACGCAAGCTGTATGTGATCGTCTCGCCCTTTTGCCGCGTTGACCCGAGGTCGAAACATGCCGCCAAAAACCCCGCCTGCACCCGCCGACGCCGCCTTGCGCCGCGCGGCCAAACCGACAATCGCCTATCCGGCCGGCACGATGCCGGTGCCCGACATGGCCGTGCTGGATTTGGCCCGGCGGACGATGGTCAAGACAGGCGAAGTCGTGGTGCCGCCGCGTGACGCGCGAACGTTTCGCGTGTCGCGCGGACAGTTCTTCCGCATCGTCAGCATCGAGGGCCCGCAGGTCGGCGACCTCAATCTCTGGAACGCCGACGACCTCTCCGAGCGCTTCTTCAGCGGCAAGACGCGCGCGCTCCACGCCACCCATGTCGGCGACCGGTGACCGGCTGTGGAGCACGCTGCCGTATCTGCGGCCGATGGCGACCATCAGCCATGACACGCTCGGCTGGTACGGCTTCGACGCGGACGGCGCCGGCGTCCACGACGTGATCGGCACGCGCTGCGATCCCTACACCAATCGCCTGCTGGGCGGCCGGACTACCACTTTTGCTGCCATTCGAACCTGACGCGCGCGCTTGCCGCCGAACGGAAGGCGGAACCGCTGACGCGGTGGAGCATCATGTCCACGACGTGCTCAACGTCTTCATGTGCACCGGCTTCACGCGCGACACGCACCAGTATTTCATGAAGGCAAGCCCGGTGCGGCCCGGCGATTTCATCGAGTTCTTCGCCGAGATCGATCTGCTCGGCGCGCTTGTCGGCCTGTCCCGGCGGCGACTGCAGCGCGAGCCATTCGAGCGATGCGGCGGCGTGCTATCCGCTCAAGGTCGAGATCTTCGAGCCGGACCGCGCAACGCTTGGTGGCTGGAACTGGCCGCAGCCAAGTGACTACCACCGCCGCCACGGCGTGGCTGGCTAGCGCACGATAAGGTTGGTTGAACCGGCCCACTTGCACCTTCTCGCGTCATCCCCGGGATGAACGCAATTGCGTTCACCCGTAGGTGCGCGCTCTTGCGCGCCTCGAAGGATGAGAAGCGCGCGTGGCCCATCCTTCGGGGCTCGCTTCGCTCGCACCTCAGGATGACGGTTACCGATTCAATTCAAAGTCATCTCGCTCTGGCAGGCGCGGCTTCTACCATCATCAAGGCTACCGCGCCTTCTCGGCGTCGGTCAGGTGGCGGTAGAAGGCGAATGCGTTGCGATCAGGATCATACAGCGCGAATTCGCGGGTGCCCCAGGATGTATTCTGGATCCCGGCGGCCGAGCACTCGACGCCGCGTTGGCGGTATTCGCCAAACAGCGCATCCGGGTCCTCGACCAGAAATCGCAGGCGGATCGTGCCCATTTCGTGCTCGTACTGGAACTGCATGTGCAACGCGACCGCGTCACGCCGGAACACGATGTAGTTGGGCGTGTCGGCGCTGTCCCTGAAGGTCAGATCGAAGCCAAGCTTGCTGGTGTAGAATTCGATCGACCGCTCGATGTCCCGCGTGCCGACGATCGGGTGAGTTTCCCTGAACATTGCAAACTCCCGGAGTGGCGGCCAAATCGCCTTGGCACACCCGCGCCTTGTACGTCAAAATCTGGCGTTCAGATAGCCGAGGTTGTATGCATCTCCGGGGATCGCACTGCTGCTGCGGGGTGGGGAAAATGGAGTCAAAATGCTGCTGATCGGCGTGAACCGCTCGCCGTTTACGCGACGTGTCGCGATCACGCTCAATATTTATGGCGTGCCGTTCGAGCAACGCGCGCTCTCCGGCTTCGACAACCGCGCCGAGGTGCGCGCCAATAATCCGCTCGGCCGCATTCCGGCGCTGGTGCTGGACAGCGGCGAAACCCTGATCGACAGCAACGCCATCATCGATCATCTCGATGAGGCCTATGGAGGCGACCAGCCGCAGACGCCGCGCGGCGGGCCAGAGCGTCGCGCGGTGTTGAAGGTCGCGGCGATGATGATGGGGGCGTGCGAAAAATGTCTTCACGCCGCCTATGAGCGCAACCGGCGCCCGCCCGAAAAACTGCATCAGCCGTGGATCGACGACTGCATGGCCCAGGTCAAAAACGCGCTGGCGGCGGTCGATGCGATGATCGATCCAACGGCGCCTTATCTGCTGCCTGGGCGTCTGACCCAGGCCGATGTGACCGCCGTGGTCGCCGAACGCCTCGCGCGGGCGCTCGGCGTCGATACCGATGTGGAGACACCCCGCCTGCGCGCCTTGACGAAGCGACTGGCGGAAGCGCCCGCGTTTCAGGTCTCGGAACCCTGACAGCCATCAGACAACGCCCGCATCATCCACTGTGACAGCCGTCACGGCGGCGGCGACGCGCGCGGCGTACCTTTGCGACCACTAGTTGCAAGGGAATTCCCCCTTCGCAGACAGCAGGAGTGCGACATGACCAACGAACTGAACATCAGCGAACTCGCTTCCGTCAGCGGCGGCGACATCAGAAAAGGGATGATGGTGCCGGACTACAAGGAACCGACCGTCCTGTACGACGACGGCATCAATATCCGGACCACCGGCCTGTTCCACAGCAATGTCGGCTACGACTCGCCCTTTAGGCCGATCCCGGCCTGAGCGCGCGGCGGGATGACGGTCTCCGGGGTCGTCGTCCCGCCGGCCACCGTGCGACAGCGGCGGCGCGAACGGGCGTTGCGTTTGGCGAGCGCCCCTCGATTGGATATGCTCTCCTCGCGTTGCGGCGATATATTCCGCTGCCGCTATCGGGGACGAGATTCATGCGTCCGGTTCTTCGGCCTTTTGTCAGCCGGCGACATTTGCTCAGATCATGTGCCGGGCTTTCGCTGGCGACGGTCGCTTCGGCCGCGATCTGGCCGTGCGCGGCTGCAAGCCAATCCGGCCTGGTGCAGGGTTACGCCGACGGCGACGGCGTGAAGCTCCACGTCGCCAGCGGCGGCGAGGGCGAGCTGATGTTGTTCCTGCACGGCGGCCAGGACAGCTGGACGCTTTACATGAGCCAACTCTTGGAGTTCAGCCGCGACCATCTGGTGGCGGCGCCCAATCTGCGCGGGTTTCCGCCATCGGATCAGCCTGATGCCGTCGAGGCCTATGCGATGCCAAGATTGCTGGGCGATATCCATGCGCTGCTGCGGCATTTCGGGCGCGAGCGCTGCATCCTGGTCGGCAATGACTGGGGTGGTTACATGGCCTGGGTGTTTGCGTCGGCCTGGCCAGGCCGTGTCGAACGCCTGATCATTCTCAACGCACCGCACCCGGCGATCTATCTGCGCGAGGTCCGCACCAGCGCGGCACAAATCCAGGCATCGCAATACGAGCGCGAATATAACAATGCCGTGGCGCCTTATCCGTCCTGGTACAATTACGCCCGCGCGGATCCGATCAAGGTGCCAGCTTCGCTCGCCGAGGCCACGCAGATGGAAATGCCGGACCTCGCCGCGCGTTTCTTTACCGGTGTAACTGAGCCTCCCGTCACCACGTCACTGCGGGTCGATGTTCCGACATTGGTGCTGTGGGGAATGCAGGATCCGGTCTGCCTGCCCGGTCAACTCGACAACCTCCACGACTTCGCGCCTGACGCCACCGTGGTTCGGATCGAGGATGCCGGCCACCGCCCGATGCAATCCCATCCGGCGTTGGTCAATCGCGCGATCCGGGATTTTCTGCAGCGTCCGCCTCCGCCCAAGTGAAATTGATCGTGATATTGATTATGTCAGCGCGCTACGCGAAGATGCGGCCGCGTTAAGCAACAACATATTTGCCGAAGACAGGCAAATTCCGGGAGGGATGGATGGTCGTGCGCCAGCTGATGTCGATTGCGGCCATAGCCGTGTCGCTCGTCTCATTCTCGCCATCCGCCTTTGCGCAAACGCAATTGCGCATGACCTGGTATTCGGACGGCAATGAGGGCGAGGTCGTCACCGACCTGCTCGAAGAAATTCGAAGCCAAAAATCCCGACATCAAGGTCACCATCGATCAGGTGCCCTACAAGGCGATCAACGAGACGCTGCCGGTGCAATTGGCGGCGGGCGAAGGCCCGGACATGGCACGCATCGTCGACCTTGGCGGTCAGTCGCGCTACTTGCTCGATCTCAAGCCCTATCTGAAGGACCCGTCTTATTGGGAGAAGAATTTCGGGCCGTTCCTGAGCTGGATGCGCGAGCCGGGCAATACCACTTCGATCCCGGGCTTCATGACGCAGCTCACCGTGACCGGCCCGTTCGTGAACAAGACCCTGTTCGAACAGGCCGGCGTCGCGATGCCCGGCGACAAGGCTACCTGGGATGACTGGGCCAAGGCCGCCAAGGCGGTGGCCGACAAGGTCAAGGCGCCGTTCCCGATCGCCATCGACCGCTCCGGCCATCGTTTTCTCGGCATGGCGATTTCCGAAGGCGCAAAGCTGTTCGACGCCAAGGGCGATCCGGCCATCATCGATGACGGCTTCAAGCGCGCGGTCGAGAAGGTGGTGGGCTGGCATGCTTCCGGCGTGATGTCGAAAGAGCTTTGGGCGTCGGTGTCGGGCGCGACCTATCGCGGCGCCAATGACGAATTCAAGAACGCGCAGGTCGTGCTCTATATGTCCGGCTCCTGGCAGATCGCGCAGTTCGACAAGACCATCGGCAATGCGTTCGACTGGGTCGTCGTCCCCACCCCCTGTGGCGCCGGCGGCTGCACCGGCATGCCGGGCGGCGCCGGGCTCGTCGCCATCAAGAGCACCAAGAATCCGCAAGCGGTCGCCAAGGTGATGGAATATCTCGCGAGCGAAGAGGTGCTTTCGGAATTCTACAGCCGCACGCTGTTCGTTCCCGGCCATGTCGGTCTGTCGGCCAAGGGAATCGATTATCCCACCGCAAGCCCGCTGGCCAAGGCGGCATTGACGACCTTCGGCAAGGAAGTCGGCTCGATTTCGCCATTGGCCTACCAGCTACAGGGCTATGTCTTCAACCGCATCATGTTCAGCGCCGTGATCAGCCGCATCGGCCAGGTGGTTGCGGGCGAGTCAAAGCCGGACGAAGCCTATAAAAGGATCGAGGCCGACATCGCCCAGCAGATTGCCGAGCGCAAGAAGTAACAGCGAATGCAAGGCAATAAAATACAAGGCAATAATCAAACGCGTTACGGTCTCATCGGCTGCGGCATGATGGGACAGGAGCATCTGCGCAACATCGCGCTGCTACCGGGCGTCGAAATCGCCACGGTTTTCGAGCCCGATCCCGGGATGCAGGACATCACCAGAAGTCTCGCACCGCAGGCGCGGATGGTGGCAGGGATCGAGGATGTCTTCGCAACGCCCGGCCTCGACGCCGTCCTGATCACCAGCCCGAACCATTGTCATGCGGCGCAGATCGCAATGGTCGTTGCGCAAACTCCGGTGCCGATCCTGGTCGAGAAGCCGGTGTGCGTCTCGGTTGCAGAGGCGCGGGCGCTGGAGACGCTGGCGGCACGGGCCAGCGTGCCGATCTGGGTCGGCATGGAATATCGCTACATGCCGGCGATCGCGAAAATGATCGACCAGGTCAGCCGGCAGGGGGCATCCGCCGCGCCCGTGATGCTGACCGTGCGCGAGCATCGCTATCCGTTTTTGCCGAAGGTCGGAAACTGGAATCGTTTCTCGAAAAATACCGGCGGCACGCTGGTCGAAAAATGCTGTCATTTTTTCGATCTGATGCGCCTGATCATGAAGGCGGATCCGATCCGCCTGTTTGCCTCCGGCAGCATGAACCACAATCACCGTGACGAGATCTATGACGGCCGGCCGTCTGACATCCTCGACAACGCCTATGTGGTGCTGGATTTTCCGGGTTCGCGGCGGGCGATGCTGGAACTGTGCATGTTCGCCGAGGCGTCCGAATATCAGGAGGAAATCATCGCCGTCGGCGCCAGCGGCAAGATCACCTGCCGCGTTCCCGGCCCCTCGCGGTTCTGGCCGGAAGACATCATGGGGCCGCAACCGACCGCCGAACTCGTGGTCGAGCACCGCGAACCGCGACGGCGCGAGCGTCAGGACATTCCGGTCGATCCTGTTCTGCTGCAGGCCGGCGACCACAACGGCTCGACCTTCTACCAGCACGAAAAATTTCTGGCGGTCGTGCGCGGCACCGGCGCGGTGGAAGTGACGCTGGCGGACGGAATCAACGCGGCCCTGATTGGACTGGCGGCCGAGCATTCGGCTGCGACGGGCACGATGATCGATTTGAGTGCGGGGCCGTACCGGCTGGTCGGCAATTCCGGGCGTGGATAGTTGTTTTTCTGCCCGACGGCCGCGCCCGGCGTAGCCTTGGCGAAGCCGGGGCAAATCACTTCCGATTTACGGAAATCGTGTCAAGCCCCGAAATAGAAAATATTTCGCTTTATCAGAATCGAGAAATCATGACATATGGATCGTCATCCCGTCCCGACCAGAGGGGCGCTCGCGATCGTCACGAACGCGGGACGGGGAGCGGTGGACGCGGAAGTGCCCTTGACGAAAGGCATGGAAGCGTACGGCAAAGACGTGTGGTCCTGACGCCCCGATGCTGGCGTCAAGTTCGCGAGAAGCTAACGCTTCTCGCGGGCGACGGTGACAACGAGCTCGGCCCGACCGGGGAGATCACGTTATAAGCCGTAAAGCCATTGCGCAGGGAGTGTCGGATGTTCTCCGCTGCCCTGTATGCTCATGCGCGCACTTCTACCACTCACTGCGCATGAGACCTCGGGTGCAGCGCGCATCCGGCACTCCCTGCGCCCTCTGGATTTTGGGGGCGTGAGAATTACTTGCAAAGCTCGGGCGCAATGCGTCGCGAGAATGCGAAGGTGTGCTTGTGGTTTGAGAATCGAAACTGAAAATTATTGTCGTCCCGGCCTTGAGCTCAGATGCGCAATTGCGCATCGGGGGACCCATACGCCGCGGCCCATCGATAAGAGCGCTGACGTTAGATACCTTACCTAACAATGTCCGCCGCGGCGTATGGGTCCCGGCGTTCGCCGGGACGACGAATGGATGCACGCCCACCCACTCAGCCAGGCAGCCTCAGTCGAACAGACTCGACACCGACTCTTCCGACGCGGTGCGGCTGATGGCTTCGGCGATCAGCGGCCCGATCGACAGCGTGCGGATGTTGGCGGCCTTGTTGACCTGCTCCGTCGGCAGGATCGAGTCGGTGATGACGAGTTCTTTCAGCTTCGAGCCGGCGATGCGCGCGGCAGCGCCCCCCGACAGCACGCCATGCGAGATATAGGCGTAGACGTCCTTGGCGCCGTGGGCGATCAGGGCGTCGGCGGCGTTCACCAGCGTGCCGCCGGAATCGACGATGTCGTCGATCAGGATGCAGGTATAGCCGGCGGCTTCGCCGATCACGTTCATGACCTCGGATTCGCCGGCGCGCTCGCGGCGCTTGTCGATGATGGCGAGCGGCGTGTTGATGCGTTTGGCGAGACCGCGGGCGCGCACCACGCCGCCGACGTCGGGCGACACCACCATCACCTTGGAGAGGTCGAAGCGCTCCTTGATGTCGCGCACCATGACCGGCGAGGCAAAAAGGTTGTCGGTCGGAATGTCGAAGAAGCCCTGGATCTGGCCGGCGTGCAGATCGAGCGTCATGACCCGGTCGATGCCGGCATGCGTGATCATGTTGGCGACCAGCTTGGCCGAGATCGGCGCGCGCGAGCCGACCTTGCGGTCCTGCCGGGCGTAGCCGAAATACGGGATCACCGCGGTGATGCGGCGCGCGGACGAGCGGCGCAGCGCATCGGTGATGATCAGCAGTTCCATCAGATGGTCGTTGGCGGGGAACGACGTCGACTGGATGATGTACGCATCCGAGCCGCGGACGTTCTCGAGGATTTCGACGAAGATCTCGTTGTCGGCAAACCGGCGGACGCTGGCCTTGGTCAGCGGCATATCGAGCCCTTCGGCAATCGCCTGCGCCAGAGCAGGATTGGAATTGCCGGCGATCAGTTTGATCGAGCCGTTCTTGGCGGACATCGACGCTTCTCCCCGCGCCTTGCTGGATACGACGTTCAGCATCTCGGATACCTGTAAACCGGCGGGTTTCGATGGGCGAGGAGATATCAGGCAGGTGGCGCGGCTGGCAACCCATTGGGCTCGTTTTCCCTGCCAAAAATGCCCCCACACAGGGACATTACGGGGGTGCGTTAATGGCTGGTGTAGCCCAGCGCGGCCACACTGAGCGCACCCTCGGCGGGTGTGATCGGTTCCACGCTCGCGACCGCGGAGCCGCGCAGGCTTGGGGCGGGCGACGAAGGCGCCGCATCCGGCGCGCCGTTGATCATGCCGCTGAGGCCGGAGAGGCCCGCCTGGGCGATCTTGCGCAGCACGAGATCGTCGGCCGCGGCCCAGGCGTCGCGCCCGGCCTTGCCGGCCGGCTCCTCGCCGGAAAGCCGCAAGGCGCGCTGCTGGTTGTTGTCATAGACGTCCCAGACCCAGGCGATCATGGTCCTGCCGCGCACGACCTGCGCCGACAGATAGCTGCGCACGCGATAGGAGGCGCCGCCTTCGCGCGACACGATCGACAGATTGCGCAGCTTCGATTCGGTGTCGAGCACGTTGACCATGCGGTCGAACACCGCCTGTGGCGGGCCGTCGATCGATTCGAATGCAACCGTGGCGCCGCTGCCGCCGCCGGGCGCCATGGCGTAGGAGCCGCTCGCCGCACCGCCGCCGGCGCAGCCGCCAAGCGCGCACGTCACGACCAGCAGCGCCGCGGCGACGAGCGCGCGCGGTGCCATCCGGCCGGCCCGGAACAGGGGTGCGAGAGTGTCCCTCATCGCTCCTGCGATATCGTTAAAATCCATTAAGGTCTAGGGCAGGGAAGCCACAGCAGGTGCCATACCTCACGCCGTCAGATACGGGCAATTACCGCCACCGGCCCACCGCCCGGCGGCCCCTGATGCTCGGCACCGCCGGACACATAGATCGCGCTGGTCCCGGCAAGCCCGGCGATCAGCCCGCCGACGGCCGCACGGGCGTGCCGGGTGGCGCTGATGTCGGTATCCTCCAACATGATGTGACGGTGACCGCGCACGGTTCCGTCCGGCGACGCCTCCGCCTTGGCGAATATATTGACCAGACGAGCTGCCGGATCAGACAGGTCGCCGGAACGGAGCCCCACGCTTCCGAGCGCCGCCATGACCGCCGCGGCATCGATGGCGTCGCGCATCACGTCATGCCCGATGACGAAGCGGCTCGCCGACGAATTCGAATTACCGAGCACGATCACGACATTGTGCATCAGCTCAATACCGGCCGATGTGGAAGCCACCGACGAAAACAGGCTCCAATCCTTCAGCACCTGCGCATCGCGGATTTCGCTGGTGATCTCGCCAAGCGCGCGGGCGACGCCGAGCGCGGATGCGCCGCGCGAATAGGCCATCGATCCGTACGCACTGGTGGTGGCTGTCGCTTGCCCTCGCGCCTGGGCCGCCTCGACACGCTCGCTGGTCAGCAAGGGGCATTTGATCTGGACGAAATGCACATCGGCGGGATCGTCGATCCCGGCATCCGTCATGGCGGCGCGAACCGCGCTTGCGGTCTCGTCGATCTGCGCGCGACGGCCCAACTCTTCGGGGAGGAAGTCGCGGGTCTGGGCGATACCGATGCTCAGGCGCTTGCCGGAAATGGCTTCACCGGCTTCCGTCGCCGTGCGCGTAAACACCGTGAGATGCGGACTGAGCACGCCCTCGGTGCCGCCCGACATTACGAACGCAATTTTTTGCTCGACCTGATGCGGCGTCAGACCGAGACGGGGTGCCAGTGCTGCGCAGAGCGCCGACACCGCAAACTCCCGCGTAAAATCGTTGACGCCGCCATTGCCCTCGGTCTTGCCGAGGATCGCCAGGATCGATGCCGGCGCGATCTTGCCGGCGTCGATGAGGTTGATCAGACCCGAGACGTCGCCGGGGCCCCGTGTGGGGATCAGGACGACGTCAACCGATGTCGTTCGCGCGGTCATTGCTTATTCCGCCTCCAGCGCGATGGCGTGGACATGCCGGCCGTAGTCCGTCTCCTTGCGATGCACCGAGCGGCGGTAGCTGTAGAAGCGTTCGTCGGAATAGGTATCGACGCCGATATCATCGATCATCAGCACCCCGGCATTTTCCAGCCGCATCCGGATGAAGCCGGCGAGGTCGAACATCGAATGGCCCGCGCGTTCCGACGGAATGAAGAACACGGCATGACCGGAATCGGCATCGAGAAAGCGTTCGACGAATTCGCCGCCGACTTCATAGGAGTGCTGGCGGATCAACGGGCCGATCGCGGCCACGATGCCGCCGCGGTCGGCGCCGAGTTTTTCCATCGCATCCACGGTGGACTTCGATCACGCCGGTCAGCGCGCCCTTCCAGCCGGCATGCGCCGCGCCGATCACGCGCGCGGTGGGATCGACGAACAAGATCGGTCCGCAATCGGCCGCGGTGACGCCGATCGCAAGACCCTCGGTGCGCGTGACCAGGGCGTCGGCCCGCGGTTTGGGGCCCGGCCAGGGGCCGGTCGCCACCACCGCGTCGGGCGAATGGATCTGATGCAGGCTGAGCAGGCGATCGGGCGCGACGCCCATCTGCGCGGCCATCCGGCGGCGGTTCTCCGCGACATGCGCGGCGTCGTCGTTGGAACCGAGGCCGCCATTGAGGCCTTCATAAATCCCGCCGGACACGCCGCCCTCGCGGCTGAAAAAGGCGTGGCGCAGACCCGGTATGGCCGACAGCAATGACGATCCGAAGGTCATTCCGTGTCGGCTCCGGAGGCGGCCTGCTCGTCGCTGAGGCCCGCGACCGAGGTCAGATTTGCCTCGGTGACCGCCAGCACCTTGAACATCGAACCCATGCCGCCGCGGCCCGAATCGGTCAGCCGCTTCAGCGCGGCGGCAATATCGGCGGAAACCTCGGGCGTGGTCTTGGCCTGCAGCGTGAGGGCGCGGGTCTCGATGCCGAGCCGCTTGAGGAAATCGCCCTGCGTCACCGGGCCGTGGACGCGTGCGCCGAGGCCTTCGGCGGCGCGCACCAGCGCCTGGAAATCGACATGCGCTGTCACGTCGGCCTGACCCGGATTTTTCAGGGGATCTGCAAAACTGTGGCGGGCGATGGCCTGAAAGGTGTCGCCGGCGTCGCTGCGCAGATGGCCGTAATCGATGATCAGCGCCGCACCATCCTGCTCGCGCACGCGGGTCGCGATCTTCATGATCTCGGCATCCGGCCGCCATTCGAACACGGCGCCGACCGGGGCGGCACGCACCAGCGGCGGCAGCAGCACTTCGAAGCGAGGCATCGGTTCGGCGGCCGCGGCGAACACCAGCCTGGCGGTATCGTCGAACTGCACGACGCGCTCGTGCCAGCCGGTCTCGCGTTTCACCACCTGGTGGATCGGCAGCACGTCGAAATATTCGTTGGCGAGGATGACCGCCGGCCCCTCGGGCACGTCGTCGATGCTGTCATGCCAGGAAATGTTGCGCACGCCGGACAGCGTCGCCCGCTGCTTTTCGCGCAGCACCGGATTGATCTCGACGAGATGGATGCTGAGCGATTGGTAAAGCGGCGGCAGAACGCGCAGCGCCCGCAGCGCATCCGCCATCATGGTGCCGCGCCCGGGGCCGAGCTCGACCAGCCGCAGCATCGGCGGCGAGCCGATCGCCTTCCAGACCGATGCGGCCCACAGTCCCAGCAATTCGCCGAACATCTGGCTCACTTCGGGGGCGGTGGTGAAATCGCCCTCGCGGCCGAGCGGATCGCGCGACACGTAATAGCCGTGCTCGGGATGGGTCAGGCACAATTCCATGTAGCGCCAGACCGGCATCGGACCGGACGATTTGATCAGCTTCTTGATCTCGGAATGCAGCGGCGAATATTCGGTCACGGTCTGCCTTGGTTAAATGGACTTCTGCAAATGCTCCGGCGCCTTGCGCCATGCCATCACAATCAGGATGGCTCCGGCAATGATCATCGGCACCGACAACAGCATACCCATAGTCAGCCCGCCCCACAAAAATCCAAGCTGGGGGTCCGGCTCCCGGAACAATTCGCTTATAATACGGGCAATGGCGTAGATCGCGATGAAACTGCCGAGGATCAGGCCCGGCCGCTTCAAGGCGCCCATCCGGATCATGACTGCCAGGATCGTAAACAGCAGGAGGCCTTCGAGCCCCGCTTCATAAAGCTGGCTGGGGTGCCGCGGCAGCGGCCCGCCATTGGGAAACACCATGGCCCAGGGCACGCTCGCATCCGCCGTCCGGCCCCACAACTCGCTGTTGATGAAGTTGGCGAGCCGCCCCAGCAACAGACCGATCGGTCCGACGCCGGTGGTGATATCGCCGAGCGAGAGGATCGGGATGCCATTTGTGCGGCAGAACAGGATCACCGCGGCGACGCAGCCGAGGAAGCCGCCGTGAAACGACATGCCGCCCTTCCACAATTCGAAAATTTCCGCCGGGTGCTGCACGAAGAAAGCGAAATTGTAGAACAGCACGTAACCGGTGCGGCCGCCGACGATGATGCCGATCGTGACCCACAGGATGAAATCGTCGAGTTGCACCAGCGTGATCGGCGCCGGCCCGCCCCACAGCCGTTCGTTCTTGACCAGCGAGCGCGCATAGATCCATCCCAGCACGATGCCGCCGATATAGGCCAGCGCATACCAGCGGATCGCGATCGGCCCGATCGAGAGTGCGATCGGGTCGAACACGGGAAAAGCGATGGTGAGGAAGGGCATCTATTCCGGAGTTCAGGCGAGGAGGTTGCGGCGATAGAGTGCCAGCAGCCGTTCCCAATGCCGCTCGGCGGCGTCGCGGTGATAGACCGGCCGCTTCGGGAAGGCGAAGCCGTGATGGGTGCCGGGATAGATCTCGACCTCGTTTTTCGAGCCCTTCATGCCCTGCTGCACCTTCTCGATGATCTCGGCCGGCGCGTAGATGTCGGTCTCGGCGCAGGCGAAATAGAGTTCGGCCTTGGTCTTGGCGGCGGCCATGATGCGGACTGTCGGGCTGGTCGGTTGCCAGATGCGTGCCGTAGATCGAGGCCGCGGCCTTCACCTGATCCGGAAAATGCGTCGCCGCGTTGACCGCGTAGCGGCCGCTCATGCAATAGCCAACGGTGCCGACGATGGCGGTGTTCGCAGCCTTCTGTGTCGCGGCGTAAGCCAGCAGGGCCTTGGTGTCTTCCATCACCATCGGAATGTTGATCGAGTTCATGTAGCCGAACATCTGTTTGCGTTCGGGTGCGTCGGGGTCCGGCGGGATCGGCCCGATCTCCATGACGCCGGAGCGGTAATACATGTTGGGCAGCATCACGTAATAGCCCGAGGTGGCGAGCCGTCGCGCCATGTCGCGCAGTTCCTCGCGGATCGCGGGCGCGTCCATGTAGAACAGAATGACCGGAAACGGTCCGCCGCGTTCGGGATGGGTGATGAAAGTGGTGGTCTTGCCGTCCTTGGTCGCAATATCGATTTGCTGGTCGATCATGGGCGTTTCTTTATGTTTTGTGATTCTTGTTGGGGGCAGCGCCCACTACGATTGCAAGGAAAGCCTGATAAGACAAGGCGAACGGGCATCGCGCCGGCCTCAAACCGCGTTGCCTCAAACCGCGCCCTTGAACCTTGTCCCTGAGATCGCCATTGTCTTGGCGTTGAGCGTACCCACCACGTGCCGCGACCGGAGCGTTTTGAGATGACCCAGACCAACAATCGGTTTTTCGACGAAATCGGCCGTTTGATGAACGACGCCGCCGGCGCCGCCCAGGGCGTCAAGCGCGAGGTCGATGCGGTGGTCCGCAACCAGGCCGAACGCATCCTGCGCGACCTCGACCTCGTCAAGCGCGAGGAGTTCGACGCGGTCAAGGACATGGCCCGGCTGGCGCGCGAGGAAAACGAGGCGCTGAAGACCCGCATTGCGGCGCTGGAGGCCAAACTCGGCGTTTCGCCGTCCGAATCTGGCTCGGCTATCTAAGACCCGTAGCCCGGATGGAGCGGAGCGCAATCCGGGAACAGTGCCACATTTGACGTGCGGCCCCGGATTTCGCTCCGCTCCATCCGGGCTACGGGAGGGCTCCTGATGCCCCCAAAACCCGCAGAAAAATCCCCGCATTTCCTTGTCATTTCGGCACTTTGGGGCTAAAAGCCCGCCACGTCCGCAGCCCCCGCACCCCTGGAGGCTTGCTGTCGGACGCTACCGGGCCGCTGTTTGCGGCCTTTAACTTTTTAGAAAACAAGGACTTAACACGATGGCGACCGTCAAGGAATTGAAGGCGACCGCGCGTCCGCAGAGCGGCAAGGGGGCCGCCCGGGCAGAGCGTCGCGCCGGGAGAGTTCCCGGAGTGATCTATGGCAACAACCAACCCCCCGTCACCATCTCGGTCGACGATGCCGAACTGCGCCAGCGCATCCTGGCCGGCCGGTTCCTGACCACGATTTACGACATCGATCTCGAGGGCAAGAAGCACCGCGTGATTCCGCGCGACTTCCATCTCGATCCGGTGCGTGACTTCCCGATCCATGTCGACTTCATGCGGCTCGGCGAAGGCGCCACCATCCGCGTCAGCGTTCCCCTCCATGTCGTGAACGGCGAAGCTGCGCCGGGCGTGAAGCGCGGCGGCACCGTCAACATCGTCACCCACACCATCGAGCTGGAATGCTCGGTCGACAACATTCCGCAGTATATCGAGGCCGATGTCAGCGCGCTGGAAATCAGCCACTCGCTGCATCTGTCCGACATCAAGCTGCCGACCGGCGTGAAGTCGCTGTCGCGTGAAGACGCAACGCTGGTGACCATCGTGCCGCCGTCCGGCTACGCCGAAGAAATGAAGGCTGCGGCTGCTGCTGCGGCTGCCGGTCCGGCTGCGGCTGCGGCGCCTGGTGCTGCTCCGGCGGCGGGTGCGGCTGCTGCGCCTGCGGCGGGTGCCGCTCCGGCGGCGGGTGCCAAGGCTCCTGCGGCGGGTGCGAAGGCACCGGCCGGTGGCGACAAGAAGAAGTAAGCGACGCGGGGATGCCGCGTCATGCGCCTCTTTGTCGGCCTCGGTAACCCCGGCTCGAAATACGCGAACAACCGGCACAATATCGGTTTTTCGATCGTCGATGAAATTGCGCGGCGTCATGGTTTCGCACCATGGCGCCGTCGTTTTCAGGGCGAGACATCGGAAGGCACGCTCGAGCGCGAGCGCGTCGTCCTGCTCAAGCCGGCGACGTTCATGAACGAGTCCGGGCGCGCGGTGCAGGAAGCCGCCAACTTCTTCAAGCTCTCGGCCGGCGAGATCGTCGTGTTTCAGGACGAACTCGAACTGCCGCCGGGCAAGGTACGCGTCAAGATCGGTGGCGGCATTGCCGGCCATAACGGGTTGCGCTCGATCTCCTCGCATATCGGCAACGAATATCGCCGGGTGCGGCTCGGGATCGGGCATCCCGGCGTCAAGGAACTGGTGCACAGCCACGTGCTGTCGGATTTCGCCAAGAGCGATCGGGACTGGGTCGCGGCGCTGTGCGAAGCGGTTGCCGACAATGCCGGCCTGCTCACCAGCGAACGCGACTCGACGTTTCAGAACCGGGTGCATCTGGCGCTGCAGGCCAGGGGATTTTTCGACAAGGGCGATGACGGCGCCGCGTAACGCGCCGCCGACCGTCCACAACGGACTTCAGGACACGTCATGGGATTCAAATGCGGTATCGTCGGGTTGCCCAATGTCGGCAAATCGACGCTGTTCAACGCGCTGACCGAGACGGCAGCAGCGCAGGCGGCGAATTATCCGTTCTGCACCATCGAGCCGAATGTCGGCGAGGTGGCGGTGCCCGATCCCCGGCTCGACAAACTGTCCGACATCGCCAAGTCAGCCCAGATCATCCCGACGCGGCTGACCTTCGTCGATATCGCAGGGCTGGTGCGCGGCGCCTCCAAGGGCGAAGGCCTCGGCAACCAGTTCCTCGCCACCATCCGCGAGGTCGACGCGGTGGCGCATGTGGTTCGCTGCTTTGAGGATTCCGACATCACCCATGTCGAGGGCAAGATCGCGCCGTTGGCTGATATCGAGACCATCGAGACCGAGCTGATGCTCGCCGATCTCGACAGCCTCGAAAAGCGCGTCGACAACCTCGCCAAGAAGGCCAAGGGCAACGACAAGGACGCCAAGGAGCAGCTCGACCTCGTCAACCGCGCGCTGGTGCTGCTGCGCGAAGGCAAGCCGGCGCGGTTCCTCGAACGCAAGCCGGAAGAAGAGCGCGCGTTCGGCATGCTCGGGCTGTTGACGTCGAAGCCGGTGCTCTATGTCTGCAACGTCGAGGAAGGCTCTGCCAAGGACGGCAACGGCTTTTCGAAAGCGGTGTTCGACCACGCCAAAAAAGAGGGCGCGGTCGCCGTGGTGATCTCGGCCAAGATCGAATCCGAGATCGCGACGCTGTCGCGCGAGGAACGCACCGAGTTCCTCGATACGCTGGGCTTGGAGGAGGCCGGTCTCGACCGCCTGATCCGCGCCGGCTACCAGCTGCTCGACCTCATCACCTATTTCACGGTGGGCCCGAAGGAAGCCCGCGCCTGGACCATCAACCGCGGCACCAAGGCGCCTGCGGCGGCCGGCGTGATCCACACCGATTTCGAAAAAGGTTTTATTCGCGCCGAGACCATCGCCTATCCCGACTATGTCGCGCTCAATGGCGAAGCCGGTGCCCGTGATGCCGGCAAGCTGCAGGCTGGAAGGCAAGGAGTATGTCGTCGCCGACGGCGACGTCATGCATTTCAGGTTTAACACCTAGAGTTTCTTCGCTGCAAACTCCCCGTCATCCTGAGGTGCGAGCCGCCTTCGGCGAGCCTCGAAGGATGATTGCTCAGCGCAAGCGGCCCATCCTTCGAGGCGCGCAAGTGCGCGCACCTCAGGATGACGGTGAGTTGGCTGAGGCAGCAAGCTACTCAGCGCATCTGGCCCTGGTCGCGGATCGCGCCTAGGTGTTCGTTGATGCGGAACACGATCAGGATGAATTCCGCGGCGATGCGCGAGAATACCACGCCGACCACGACGCCGGCGATCGAGGACAGTAGCAGGACGAATCCGCCGAACGGGCTGATCGCCATCGCGGCGAGGGCCGAGAAGATACCGGAAATGCCGAACAGCACGATCAGTCCGATCACCAGCCAGTAGAACGTCTTGATGATCGTGGGGGTGATGAAACGGTCCCACTGAAACAGATCCTGGAAATCGAACATCGATGGTTCTCCCGGCAAGTCGAATGTGATTCGCGTCCAACCTGGCTCCTGCAAGCACAGGGCCTAGCTCCGAACAGGGTCCCGAGCAAGCCGGAGACGAACACCGCAGCTTGCGGTGCTCGCCCGTCGGGCACGAGCCATGCGGGTGGGCGGGTTGAGATTGCCGCAAATAACGGCCACAATCAGGCTTCCCCGCAGCAAATTCGCAATCATGACAACGCTCACCTTCGAAGACTTCAAACCCGGCCATTTCGGCACGTTCGGCCCGCGCCACGTCACGCGCGAGGAGATCCTTGCTTTCGCCGCGGAATACGATCCGCAGCCGATGCATCTCGACGAGGCGGCCGCAGCCAAATCGATGCTGAAGGGCCTCTCCGGCTCGGGCTGGCATTTGTGCTCGATCCTGATGCGGATGATGTTCGACGGCTTTATCGGCCGCACCGCCTCATTGGGATCGCCCGGCGTCGACGAGATGCGCTGGCTGGCGCCGCTGCGGCCGGGCGACGATCTGACGCTCGATATCGAGGTCGCGGAGGCGCGGGTCTCGCGCAGCCGTCCCGAAACCGGCATCGTCACCTTCAAGGGCGTGGTGCGAAACGCCGCAGGCGTCGCGCTCGGCGAGATGGTGTCGCCGATCATCGTGCGCCGTCGCGCCGATGCCGCGGCTGAATAGGATCTGCGATGCGTTTCTTTGAAGACATTGAAATCGGCGCGCGGCGTGAGCTCGGATCCTTCACCTTCACCGCGGAGGCGATCAAGACATTCGCAGCCCAGTTCGACCCGCAGACGTTTCACCTCGACGAGGAGGCGGGCCGAAAGTCGCTGTTCGGCGGCCTGGCCGCGTCGGGATGGCATGTCGGCTCGGTCTGCATGAAGCTCCTGGTCGCCGATGGCCAGCGCCTGATGAAGGAAGCAGCCTCCCGCGGCGAGGAGCTCGCGGTCTGGGGACCGTCGCCGGGCTTTCGCGAACTGCGCTGGCTAAAACCGGTGCTGGCCGGCGACACCATCAGCTTCTCGAGCGTCGTCGAAACCAAGCGAACCTCGGATAAGCGTCCCGAATGGGGCATCCTGCAGGCGCGCAACTCCGGCACCAATCAGCGCGGGGAACCAGTGTACTCGTTTCTGGCGACCGCCTTCGTGCCGCGACGGAAGGCCGGTTCCTGAAGCCTGCGACCGGCATGGTTAGCGGGTTGTCTATTTCCCAAAGGGCAATTTACCGTCTTTGCATACGGATTTTTTTGCTAACGCATTTTGAACTTTATGCCCGCCAATGTGTACTCAAGGGACAGTATTTGAGGGGACG
The DNA here is from genome assembly GCA_963802535.1 of uncultured Alphaproteobacteria bacterium. Taxonomy (GTDB): domain Bacteria; phylum Pseudomonadota; class Alphaproteobacteria; order Rhizobiales; family Xanthobacteraceae; genus Bradyrhizobium. Next base: position 203,004 of record CAWDJI010000019.1, read on the forward strand.
GCCATGGCGGATCGCAGCAGCTTGAAAATTGTCGGCTTTATCTTCGCAACCATTACCCTGGCTGTGATGTTGACTACTGCGATGGTGGTGAAGGGCTATGCCGACGGCGGCTACACGCTCGAGAACACCGCGTTCGTCCGCCAGTAAATTCACGCTTTGCTAACCATGGAAGCCGAATTGCGCTGATAGTCAGCGGCTCCAGATCAGCGCCAGAACCACGACCGACACCAGCAGCAGTCCGACAAACCGGATCATGATGCTGCCCATGCTTTGCTGTGAACGCTGCAACGGAATCGGATTGGTGTTGTCCGGCCGAACGCTTTGCATCAAGTCAGTCCCCAAAATTTCCAGAAATATCCCAGGCCCGCATGGGCGCCTGAAGTTGGTCGCGGCTTGAAGCCGCCAAGTTCAAATCAATTTGGTTAAATGAAACCGCCGCGCTCCCTTAACAGGAGGCGGCGGCAGGTCAAGTCTTGACAGCAGATATCGACGACGTGCGTCAGCTGTTGCGCAGGCCGTCAGCGGCACGCTTCCACTGCGTGACGTTGTCGGCGATCATCCGCGTCGATTTCATCGCAGCCTGGCTAAGCTGCGCATAGCCGGAGATTTCACGCTGAACGCGCTGGCCTTCGGCATGCAGGAGATCGCGCAGGCTTTCCAGTTCGGAGATCAGTTTCTCGATTTCCGCAAGCGAGGTGCCAGCGACGCGCTGGATCAGCGAGTTGACGTTGTTGACGGTGGCCTCCGCACTGGCATCGAGCGGCGCGGTCTCGGGGCTCGCGACCGCCGGGCGGCGCAGATACGCAATGTCGTTGCGGACGAAGTCGCGGATCCCGGCCTCGACTTCGGAGACCGCAGCCAGATTGCTGTCGACTTCCTCGGTAGGTTCGATGGTTTCGGAGCGAATGGTAGCGTTCATCGGCTATTCCTCTGTTTCGCTGAAAAGCGAGCGCGGACGTCCCCCGCACGACGAAGTGAAGTGTTCCCATCTGCGCTGCCGATTTTGACCGCATCTGGGCCAATATGCGGCAATGCTGGATCATTCTCTGGGGGACGATCGCGGCAAGGGCGCAAGCCTTACCAGGTGCGCTTGAAGCCGGCGCTAAAACTCTTGTTGGTGGCGCCGGTCGGGGTTTCGCCGACCGAGCCCGAAACGGTGACGCCGTCGAACAGTTTTTGCTCGGCGCCGACCTTGCGCAGCCATTTGTCGTCATTTGTCGACAAGGTCTGCCCGGCCATGAAGCTGGTTCCGGTGTCGACGATGCTCAATCGCGCCGACGCGTCGGTCTCGTAGCTGCGCGACGGACGGCTGACGATGCCGGGTACCGGAACGATGCCCTGTTGAATCAAATTGTAGCCGTTCTGCAAGGTGAGCGAATATTGCTCGCTGAGCGGAACGGACTTGCTCAGGGAGGTTCCGAGCTTGCTCTGCTCCTGGGACGGATCGACGCGGGCTTCCACCGCCGTCTTGTCCCAGATCGAGGCCACGCCGGGCGCGGTGATCGCGGCCCAGGCCGAGCCGGAGGATTGCGGCGCGCTGCCGCCATTGGCGAGTTTTTCCGACAGCGCCTCGGAGGCCGTCAGCGTGCCCTGCCGGGCCACCGTCATGTCGGCGCCGATCCGTGTATCCCAAAACGGGGTCAGCGATTGCTTGACCGATACGGCTGATGTGCCGTTGCGCTTTTCGTTCGCCGACCAGGCCGCGTCGGCGCTGGCCGCGGGTTTCGGCGCCGTGCGCGCTTTCGGCGCAAGCCCGGTGAGCGGCAAGGCGTCGAGATCGAGCTGGCTCCAGTCCAGCTTGCTGACGTCGATGTCTTTCAGGATGTCGGGGTCATTGACATCAGGCGCGGTGGCCGCAGGCTCTTCGGCGTCCTCTTCAACCGGCGGCGTCTGCGCCACGGCCATGGCAGAGGCCAGCGCAAAACCGGCCGCCAGCGTCAGCAGCCACATCCGCTCGTATCCTGTCTTGGGAATCATAGCCTGCCCGCATTCCGGATCGGCCCTAGAATGCGTTCGCTGTGGTGCAAAATTATGGCGAGGGCGCGTGCACGCGCCCTCGCACGCTCCGTCGTGTTCATTCGCGTCTTCCCGGGGCTGGCGAGGACGGACGCGAATGCCCGCGCGCGTATCTCGCGCGTCGGCCACGACGGAGTGATGAAATGCGCTACACCGCGATCCGCGGCAGATGAATTGGATAGCCGACGGTCTGTTCGACCAGGTCGAAAGTGTCGACCAGCACGCGCAGATTGGTGAGCTTGCCGGACCGAAACTGCGCGAAATGCGCGATCCGCAGGCTGATCGGCTTGCTCGAATCCAGCGCAGTCAGCGAATAGCGCATCATCGAGGAGGCGGAATCCACTCCGAGCATGATCGATTCGCGGTCGAAGCGATGGACGCGGACGTTCTCGGCGATCTGCCGGACCACTTCCATCACGGCAGCCTTGCCCTTGCGCGAGCCGAAAAACGGAAACAGGTCGATCGGGCCGTACATCGCCCAATCGACGTCATCGTCGAGCAGGGCTTCGAGATCGGCGGGTTGGCGTTCATTGATCGCACGATGCAACGCGCGCGAAAAACGCCAGAGGCTATGCTCTGTCATTTTGGTCAGGTCCCTTGCACTTGCTTGCACAACAGCAACGGCCCTGAGGGCGTCAAAATGGACGCCGTGCCTGCTTGCTCAAATTCGTTAGTGTACTAACAATAGGCGAATCCGGCTGAAACACAATTGCCGTTTTTGCATTGCACAAATGCAACCAGTCCGTGTTGTTAACGGTCTCGCCGCGGCAATGGTTCCCGCTCGATCGGGATTTCGGCGTCCCGGATTGCGATCACCCCGAACAGCAAAGCGCCGCCGACGGCGCCGATCGCGGCCCCCAGCGGCATGAAGGTGAAGAACACCAGCATGCTGCTATAGCCTTCAAAACTCGAGGTTTTAAAGATTTCGACCCAGGCGAGGCCGGCCCCGATTCCGAGCGCTGCGCCACCCAGAGCCCCCAACGCCAAACCAAGCAAAGCCAGCAACGCGATCTTCATATGTTCTTCTTGTCCGGAAAACACCCAGTGGTGTGTCACGGCGGAGGCAATCAGGTTCAATGGGTCCGGAAAAATTGACGCCGGGGTCGCCACTGCGGTTTTGCCGCTAATTGGTGCGTCGCGCCGGACCGCCCGAAATTGAGGCAGAGCTTACTCGGGCGGTTCACCCCTGAGGGCCGCGCTGACGTCGCGTTCGAGCACCTGCTCGACCATGTCGAAGGTATCGATGATTTCCCGGATCTGGGCGATGCGGCCCTCGCGGAACGTATAGAACGCTGCGATGTCGAACTGCACCATCCGCGCGTTGCTGCTCTTGCGGAAGAACACCCTGATGTTCGCCGCCACCTTGTCACCCTCGGCGACGATGATCGGCACCTCGCAGCGCATTTCCGAATAGCGGCCATGGATGGTGGTCCACATCTCGCGCATCGCGGCCGTGCCGTGGCGATACCCCATATGGGGCAGCAAATCGACCGGGGCGTTGGCGATGAATTCGACGTCGTCGGTGCAGCGCGCCAGCGCGCCTTCGATGTCGCCGGAATAATAAACGTCGAGGAAGTTCAGCACGCGCTGACGATGAAGATCCCCGGTCATCCAGTTTTTCTCCGCCGGCACTCGAGCCGGCTCGTTTGCCCGGTTGCAGTGTGTACGCAACGGCACAGCGATCAATCAGCAATAGGAATCACAAAGTCAACGATCTGCTATCTTTAGGTGCAATCGATAAAAATACACTTGTCCTGCCCGGCACCGCCTTCCGGCGTGGACGGCACGGAACGGCTCGCCGGCCTTTTCGCTGCGCGCAATGGGAAGCGGCGGCAGTTTCAGCGCCGGTTTGCGTGGGAGCATTGTGGACCGATCGGCGGCGTTATCAATGCGCGGAAATACGGAGGTTTTTGGCACGTGGCATACGCTGCGCCAGCGGAAGGTGGCGCTGGCGGGGAGGTTGATTTACATTTCAAAGAGCCAAGCCCGTCATTGCGAGGAGCGTTAGCGACGAAGCAATCCATTCTTGCTTTGCGGCGCGATGGATTGCTTCGCTTCGCTCGCAATGACGAACAAAACACACCTTCTCGATCTCGCGGCACAATACGCCCGAGCTTTGCCAGTAACTTCCCGCCCTCTCCAAACAGAGGGCGCAGGGAATGCCGGGTGCGCGCTGCACCCGCGGTCTCGTGTGCGATGGGGTAGAAGATGGTGCACACGAGCATACAGGGCAGCGGAGAGCATCCGACATTCCCTGCGCAATGGCTTTACGGCTTATAACGCGCTCTCCCCGGTGAGCCTTGTACTGTTGCCACCGCAGACGCCAACTTCGGGGCGTCAGGACCACGCGTCTTTGCCGTACGCTTCGGTGCCGTTCGTTTTCGGCACATCCGCGTCCACCGCTCCCCGCCCCTCGTTCGTGACGATCATGATACGCCCCTCTTGCCGGGACGGGATGACGAGAGATATACCGCAGTTTGTATTTCTGGTAAAAGCGAAATATTTTTGATTTCTGGGTCTTGACATAAATTCCGACAATCAGAAATGCGTTGCCCGTCGGGTCAATTTGTCGCGCTTGATCCTTCCACGTCGTCATTGCGAGCAAAGCGAAGCAATCCATAGCGCGGCTTGCAGAAAGATGGATTGCTTCGTCGCTGTCGCTCCTCGCAATGACGACTTCGTTTCAAGCCTACTGCGCCGTCACCTTGCGCGTGACGAGATCGATCACGAATGTGCCGCGCTTCTCGTAGCCTGAGGGCACATAGGCGTCGCCCGGCGCGAGCTTGCCGAAGGTTTCCTTCGGCTTGGGAAAACCCTTGCGGCAGGCCGTCCTGATCGTCCTGGCATCGGCGTAGCTGGCCTTGACGGTCACGGTCTGCGGCCGCCGCCCCGGCTTGATGTCGGAGAGCTGGAAATATTTCGGGCCTTCCTTGCAGGTGACGACATTGGCGCCATAGGCGCCGGTGGAATCTTCTGACGCGAGCAGGAAGTCTGGCGCAATGCTGATGCTCTTGTCGTAATCCTGGGTGAACACGAACTGCGCGGCGCCGCCTTCCAGCGTGCCCTGTCCCATATGGCCGGTGAGGCAGACCAGAAAATCCTGCCGCTCGCCCTTCACGGTGACGCAGTCGTTGACCTGCGAACCCGGCTGGAAGCTCCTGAACAGATATTTGCCGCCGGCCTGCTCGAACACGATCGAGCCGCCATTGTCGGTCGCGCGCGCCTCGCACCCGCTTTCGTAATTGACCACCAGCAGCGGATTGCCTGACGCGACGAACCTGCCGCTGTGGCGGTCCGCTGATAGCTTGACGTCGCAGCCGCGGTCTCCCGCGTTCGGATATCCTTTTGCGCGCGTACAGGCCGGTCCGTGGATGTTGGCCGTGTCGCAAAACGTCGCGAGCAACGCGCGGTCGGTGGCATCGGCACGGGCCGGCGTCGCGACAAGGCATGCGCCGCCAATGGCCAGTGCTGTCATTGCAAGGATCGATTTCGACATCGGATGGATCATGGGTTCAGATGGCGGGAACAATCAATGCATTTTTCCCGCACGCGGTAACGTTTGGTCGGTGCAAGGCACGGAAGCGTTCAAGGCAGGGAACGCGTGCGGCAGGCGCGGCGTTTCCCCTTGCATGCAATGGAGAGCCTGATGACGAAACCCGTGACCAAAACCATCACCCCCGTTCCAGATGACAACCAGAGCCACAAGGGCCCCGGCAGCGCTCCCGCGATTCCGCTCGACACCACCAAAGGCCACCGCGACGACGAAAAGCACAACATCCGCGAACAGGGCGATCACGGCAATCTGGTGCAGAACACGAGTAACAAGAGGTCGGGGTATGAACGAGGAGCGACAACATGGCAACATGGCGGCAAGCGCTTGAGGTGGTGATGACAGATGAGGATGTTGCGCGTCTGCTAACCGTTTCACGGTCTCGCACCGAGCCGGCGAGCCGGGTGCAGCGTGCGCAGATGCTTCTGGCTTATCGCGAAAACCCGTCGTTTTTTGCCGTCGGACAGCGGGTTGGCGTGCATCATCAGACGGTCCAACGCTGCATCGAACGGGCGCTGGCCTATGGGCCGTTGATGGCGCTTGATGACCGCCCCAGACCGGGCAAGGAGCCAACGATTACGCCGGAGGCCAAAGCCTGGCTGGTGTCGCTGGCGTGCGACAAGGCCAAGGACCATGGCTATCCGCACGAACTATGGACGACGCGTCTTTTGGCGCGCCACGCGCGCGAGCACGGGGCGGCGGCGGGACACGGATGTCTCGCCAATCTTGTCCAAGGCACGGTATGCAAGATTCTCGGTCAAGAGGAAATCAAACCGCATAAGGTGCGTTATCATCTGGAACGCCGCGACGCCGAGTTCGAACAGAAGATGGCGGAAGTTCTGTGCGTCTATCGCGAGGTCCAGGTCCTGAAAAAGGCCGCGGCCAAGGCGAAGAACAAATCTAAAACATCGCGCAAGCCGGTAGCGATTGTCTCCTACGACGAGAAGCCGGGGATCCAGGCGATCGCCACCACATCGCCGGATTTGCCGCCGGTGCCTGGCAGCTACGCGACATTCTCGCGCGATCATGAGTACAAGCGCCATGGCACGCTCAGCCTGTTGGCCGGGATCGATCTGCTCACCGGCAAGGTCCATGCCCTGGTCAAAGACCGCCATCGCAGCCGCGAATTTGTCGAATTCCTCAAGCTTCTTAATGCCGCTTACCCGGCCGGTACGGCGATCAAGCTGATCCTGGACAACCACTCGGCGCACATCTCCAGAGAAACCCAAGCCTGGCTCGCCACTCAGCCGTCGGGCCGCTTCGCGTTTACCTTCACGCCCAAGCACGGCTCCTGGCTTAACCTCATCGAGGGCTTCTTCTCCAAGTTCGCCCGCTCGGTCCTGCGCCACATCCGCGTGGCGTCAAAGCAGGAGCTCAAGGAACGCATCATGCTCGGCATCAAGGACGTCAATCGCCACCCCGTCGTCCACACCTGGTCTTACAAACTCGCCGAGGCTGCCTAATATGATTCGAACCAAGGAAACGCTGATCAGCGTGATCCCCATCACGGCTCACCTCCGCGCGCGTGGCTAGCCTGGCGGCATCGAATGAACCGTCCCCGCCGGGGATGATCCCCACAGGAACCGCCGCCATGGACGCCATCACCACCCCGAAATCGCCCCAGACCAACCGCCTCGAAGGTTTCGTGCTCACCGCCCTGTTCCAGGGTTTTCCGACCTTCGCCGCCGCAGCGCTGATGCTAAAGCTGGTCGGCAGCCACGAAATCGTCGGCCACGGCGCCGTGATCTTTGTCGTGCTGGCCGCGCTGTTCTACGCCCTGTTGACGCCGTGGCTGGCGCGAACATTCCCAAAGCGCTTTGTGCCCGGCTACGAGCCGCTGTTCTTCGACGCCAGCCTGCCCTTCATCGAAAAGATCGCGCGCTGGCGCACCCAGCCGGTGACCTCGCTGCAACTGGTGACCAACGTTATGCTGCTGTCGCTGCTGGCGGTGGGGGTCGCGAGTGTGGGGTGAGGGCTGTTGTGCGTTCGCCACAGGAACGCGATTCCTTAGCCCGTCGACAGCCGCGTGATTGTACTGCGCGCTTACTCCTGATAGCTGAGCCTCGCGGCACTCGGCCGTATTCCCAGCCCATGGAGGTGTGTCATGCGCAAGAACAGCGATTACGAAAACCTCCCCTGCTTTCAGCGTCACGCGTAAGCGGCGGAAGTCGTTCCCCTCGGAAACCCACGTCAAGCGTGGACGGCGCGTCGTCCATGGCGATGTCGAGCTGATCGAAAAGCTCGGCCGTAACGATCTGTGCCCATGCGGCTCCGGACGCAGGTTTCAAAGCCTGCTGCCTGAAATCCGGCGTTTATGACGGATCCAACCGGGATGACTACTTTTAGAGAGTAGGTGGTCGACCCAACCACGTCATTCCGGGGCATCGCGAAGCGATGAGCCCGGAATCCATAACCACGATCGCGAGTATGGATTCCGGACAGCCGCTGCGCGGCTTCCGGAATGACGAGTTCCGTCATTGCGAGGAGCGTAGCGACGAAGCAATCCCTCCTTACTCTGCCGCAAGATGGATTGCTTCGCTTCGCTCGCAATGACGGTGAAGCAGGCTCGGCTACCTCTTCTTCCACCCACCCCGATGCCCCGGCGCGCCACCACTGGAACGCGGCGACGGCCCGAACTCTGGCCCCGACTGGCGGGAGTCGGTGGGCTGGAAGATTTTGCTGCCGCCGGGGTCGGTCGTGGGTTTGCTCGGCCGTTCGCCACCCGGGCGGTAGGGCAGGGATTCGGGGCCGTGCATTTCGTCGAGGTGGGGTTTGTGGACTTTGGAAGAGGTGGATGCACCACCCGTGGGATGCCCCTCACCCCGACCCTCTAAGAGCGAGCTTCGCTCGTCTCGACCCCGTGAAGAACGGGGCGAGGGGGAAGAGGCGGCACCGCGCATTCCTCCGCGACCCTTCTTCATCGCGCTGGCCGGCAAGTTCGCCGCGTCACCGTATTTCTTCGTGCCCGCATAAGCACCGGCTTTCGCCGCGACGCCGCGCTGTTTGATGGTGGGATCGTCCACCACCGCGAGTTCTGTCGCGCGGAGGCGTTTCACTTCGTCGCGCAATCTTGCTGCTTCCTCGAAATTCAAATCGGCGGCGGCTTCGCGCATCCTTGTTTCTAGGTCGTTGAGCACGGTCTCGAAATTGTGACCGATGCTGATGACGTCGTCGGCCATGCCGCCGTCGCCGATTTCCACCAGCACATGGTCGCGCTCGTAGACAGAGTTCATGATGTCGCCGATGGACTTCTTGATGCTCTCCGGCGTGATGCCGTGCGCGGTGTTGTATTCCACCTGCTTTTCGCGGCGGCGGTCGGTCTCGGCGATGGCGCGCTCCATCGAGCCGGTCATCTGGTCGGCATAGAGGATCACCTTGCCGTCGACGTTGCGCGCGGCGCGGCCGATGGTCTGGATCAGCGAGGTCTCGCTGCGCAAAAAGCCTTCCTTGTCGGCGTCGAGGATTGCCACCAGCGCGCATTCGGGAATGTCGAGGCCCTCGCGCAACAGGTTGATGCCGACCAGCGCGTCGAAGGCGCCGAGCCGGAGATCCCTGATGATCTCGATGCGCTCGATCGTGTCGATATCAGAGTGCATGTAGCGCACGCGAATACCCTGCTCATGCAGATATTCGGTGAGGTCTTCCGCCATCCGTTTCGTCAGCACGGTGACGAGCGAGCGGTAGCCGGCCTGCGCGGTGGCGCGGACTTCGCCGACGAGATCGTCGACCTGCGTGCGCGCTGGACGGATATTCACCGGCGGATCGATCAATCCGGTGGGGCGGATCACCTGCTCGACGAACACGCCACCACTTTCGTTCAGCTCCCAGCCGCTCGGTGTGGCGGAGACCGCGACCGATTGCGGGCGCATCATGTCCCATTCCTCGAAGCGCAGCGGGCGGTTGTCCATGCAGGAGGGCAGGCGGAAACCGTATTCGGCCAGGGTCGCCTTGCGGCGGAAGTCGCCTTTGAACATGCCGCCGATCTGCGGCACGGTCACGTGACTCTCGTCGGCGAACACCAGCGCGTTGTCGGGGACATATTCGAACAGCGTCGGCGGCGGTTCGCCGGGGCGGCGGCCGGTGAGGTAGCGCGAATAGTTTTCGATGCCCGCGCAGCTTCCCGTTGCTTCCATCATTTCGAGGTCGAACGTCGTTCGCTGCTCCAGCCGCTGCGCTTCCAAAAGGCGGCCCTGGTTGTTGAGCTGGTCGAGCCGCAGTTTTAGTTCTGACTTGATCGACTTGATCGCCTGCACCAGCGTCGGCCGCGGCGTCACGTAATGCGAGTTGGCGTAGATCTTGATGAATTCGAGATCGTCCTGCTGGTGGCCGGTGAGCGGATCGAACTCTTCGATATTTTCCACGGTGTCGCCGAACAGGTTCACGCGCCAGGCGCGGTCTTCATAGTGCGCCGGGAAGATGTCGATGACGTCGCCGCGCACGCGAAACGTGCCGCGGGTGAAGTCGGCCTGCGTCCGCTTGTATTGCAGGGCGACGAGGTCGGCGATCAATTGCCGCTGGTCGATGCGCTCGCCTTTCTTCAGCGCAAACGTCATCGCGGTGTAGGTCTCGACCGAGCCGATACCGTAGATGCACGACACCGATGCTACGATGATGACGTCGTCGCGCTCCAGCAGCGCGCGCGTCGCCGAATGGCGCATGCGGTCGATCTGTTCGTTGATCGAGGAGTTCTTTCGATGTAGGTGTCGGTGCGCGGAACGTAGGCTTCGGGCTGATAGTAGTCGTAGTACGAGACGAAATATTCCACCGCGTTGTCGGGGAAGAAACTCTTGAACTCACCATAGAGCTGGGCGGCCAGCGTCTTGTTCGGCGCAAGAATAATGGCGGGGCGCTGCGTCGCCTCGATCACCTTGGCCATGGTGTAGGTCTTGCCGGAACCGGTGACGCCGAGCAGCACCTGGGTACGGTCGTTGCGGCTGATGCCCTCGACCAATTCCTTGATCGCGGTCGGCTGGTCGCCCTTCGGCTCGTATTCGGATTTGATCACGAACGGCTGTCCGCCTTCGGATTTCTCCGGGCGCGGCGGGCGATGCGGCGTCCAGATCTTGACGCCGCCGTCCTCGCCCTTGAATTCAGGGCGGCCCTCGAGGATCAGGCTTTCCAGCGCATCCGCCGTCGCCTGGACGCCGAGCGCCTCCATCTTGTTGCGCGGCGGCCGCGCCAGCGCGGCGAGGTCTTCCTCCTCGGTGGTGAAGCCGAATTGCTTTGCCAGTTCCGGATCGAGGGTGGGGATGGTCGCCGCGGTGCCGTAATTGGCCTGCGGGGCCTCTTCAAGACCCGATGCGTCGCGCTTCGCGACATCCTCGCTGGTCCCCTTGGTCGAGGCCCGCGCCCGATGCGCGGCGGCCTCACCGCCGGCGCGGCGTTCAAAGGAATTATCCGGCGGCGGCTGCAAGCCGGTGCCCGATCCCATGCCGGCATCGCCACGGTTGATCGCGGGATTGAGCAGTTCCGCCAGCGCCGGCCCGATCGGTTGCACGTCGGGGCGGTGGGCCTTGGATTTCGGGGTCTTGCCGGGTTTTTTGGGGGAGTCGGGGTTCTTCGCCATGGCCGGAATATGGGGCCGCGGCGGCGTCCGGAAAAGAGCCAATATCGAATTGGCAGCAGCTGTCACGCCACCGCGTTGGCGGGCCGCAGCCGCTTCAGGGCTTCCGGCAAATGCCGCTCCACAAAGGCGCTGATGCCGGTCTGATGGCGGTGGTAATACAGCCCGAAGGCGATGATGCCGACGCCGATCAGGGACAGCGCGAACGGGAACAGCATCGAATCCTTGAACACCTTGTCGGCGAGATCGCCGAGATAGAACGCGATGCCGATGGTGCCGAACACCGCGAAGACGCGGCGGCCCAAAAATGCGGCGAGCAGCATGAAGCCGAAGTTCATCGCGCAATACAGCGCCTTGTCGACCGGGGTGCCACCGGAAGACGAGGTGATGCCGCCCCAGAAGGTCATGACACCGAACAGATAGAGCCAGAACGCGAAATCGCCGGAGCGTTGCCGCATGTTGACGAGGACCGCCGCAAGGATGATGCCGAGGCCGAACCACACGGAGACGCGGCGTGAGGTTTCCCAATTGCCGAACGGCTGGCCGGTGATCCAGGGCACGATGTCCATCGACAGGAACCACAGCGCGAAGGCGATAAGGAACACGATGAAGGGAAAGCGGTAGAAGCGCAGTGCGATGATGCCGCCGGCGATGGTGGCCAGTTCCATAAAAATCCAGCTACCCTTGACCCAGACGTAGAAGTCGCGAACCGTTCCCGGTTTGCCGAACTGGTTCCAGGCGTCATAGCTGTCCTGCACGCCGTAGACCGCGAGCGAAATCATCGATACCGCGATCGCGATCAGGAGGCCGCCGGGGGTCGTGAGCTTGCGCACCGTCCAGAGATAGTGTCCGACGCCGCCAAACAGCACGGCATAGACCAGCGCGGTGACGGCCAGCGCCTGGCCGCCCATTTGCGAGAACGCCAGCGTCGAGAACAGGCCCATCGCCGTGATCACGACCAGCGCGCCCATGTACCAGAACAGATGCACGACATCGAATTTCGGGGCGGACACCGGCTCGGCTGGCGGACGCGTCGCCAGGAACGCAAGCAGGGGTTCCAGCTGGCCGGGATTGATCACGCCGGCGGCCACCGCCGCGCGCAAATCGTCGCTCGAATAACGCATTGAAGTTCAGTGCTCTTGGTTGGTCCTGGGGGAAAGCCTTGCGGCGCGCAATTCCTTGCGCCGACGATAGCTTGGTCGCATCAGGTCGCGAAGATGTTCAAAAGCGCGCGGCGCGGGCCTGCCGGCCCGGGTTTCGACGTAACGACAGGCGCCCGCGAGCCTCAGCTACCTAAAGGTGATCTTGAAATATACAACATCTCATGCTTGTATGGGAAAAATTTGGCACCGGGGGAAGCCATGCAACTCATCGAAGCCGCGCTGGCGTTTGCGATCACCATGCTGGTGCTGTCGCTGGTCGTTTCGTCCTTTGTCGAACTGGTGCACCGCATCCTGTCGATGCGCGAGGCCGGCCTCAAGCACATGCTGGGGCAATTGTTCGATCAGGTGCTCTCGAAATACGTCCTCAAGGCCGAGTTCGACAAGCGCAACGACATGAAGCTCTCGCCGGAGGACAGGAAAGCGGCGCAGAACGCGATCGACAAGATGAAGAAGCAGTTTGTTGCGCGAATGAGCGCAAACCGCGCGCCGATGGGGGCGAGGCGCAAGGCGACGCCCGGCGATGCGGTGGAGAAGGTCGATAAGCAATGGTCGGTGGGATTCAATCTGTGGAATGGGCGCGACCTCGCCGCGATGACGCCGACCGAATTCATGGAACGGCTTGGCAGCATCGATGTCGGCCAGACCATCGCCGCGGTGAACACCGCCGCCAACACGGCGGTCAATAATGCCGCGGACGCAGCCAATTCCGTTCTCAAGGATGTCGCGCAAAAATTCGAGGCGTTCGGCAAGGAAGCCAGTGCCTATTTCGAAGGCCGCGCGCGACTGCTCTCGGTGGCGGTGGCGATCGCGCTGGCCTTTGCAGCCCATGTCGACGCGGTCGACCTGTTCAGGACCTATTTGCGCGACCCCAACGCGCGCGCCAAGGTGATCGAACAATCCGAGGCGGTGACGGCACAGCACAAAGCGGCGGCGGACTCCGCGGCCGCACTGGCCAAGCTCGCGCAGGTGTCTCCGGAAACGGCCGAAGAGGTCAAGAATCAGGTCGAGGCGCTCAAAGACGATATGAAGACCGCCATCACCAATGCGAAGGGAACCATCAAGCAATATGCCGACCTCGGGGTCCCACTCGGCTGGACCGATGAGCGGATGGACGCCGCAAAAATGTGGGTGCTGCTGTGGACCTGCCGGCATATGCAAACCGGGGAAGGCGAGGGGATTGCGGGCAGGCCGGACTGTCCGAACGGCAAAGACGGCAAGCCGTATCGCGATGTCTGGCTTCAGGTCCCGACCAAGGTCAGCACGCTGTTCTTCCTGTTTCTCGGCGGTCTGCTGATCGGGCTGGGCTCGCCGTTCTGGTACAGCGCCGTGACCGGCCTCACCGAACTGCGCAACGGGGCGCGCGGAACGGCGCCGGCCGATACACAACAGGCGGTCAGGGCGATGGCCGTCGCCGGGGAAGCCCCGAAGGCCCAGCCGGTAACGCCGGTCGGCGCCTTCCAGGTGTCAAAGCTCGCGCAACCGTGAGCCGAATGGTGGACCGGGAAGTCAGGCGCGAACGTCGCCGGATTCCGGGACCGGCGCGGCGGCCTCGGCCTTGACGATATCGAGATGGATGCCGCCGCACCTGACGCAGCGCATGGTCCAGTATTCGGCGTTGCGGCCGGGGATGATGCGCAGCACCGCAAGCGAGGCGCTGCATTGCGGGCAGTTCGACATCACCTGCCGGGAAGGTTGCTGCCTGGGTTCCGTTTGCGACATGGTGGCCGCCATTTTCAAGCCGCTTGAAGCGAGGTCCGGTGCTCGGCCGAAGGCATCGGCCGGGCTGTCGTGTAGCGCTGCCGGTGCCGGTCGATATGGGCTTTCGCATCCGCCATCGCTGCGTCCGGATCGGACCATGCAAAGCCGACTTCGAGCGTTGGAAACGCCATGCCATCGATGACGACCGGCGCGAGATCGGTTCGTTGAATCCTGGCGTGCCATTGCCCTCTCCCCGCTTCGAAAGACTGGATTTCAAAGCCGCCGTAAATCATGGCGTGTTTCCCCGGATGATCCGGCCCCAGCAGACCATGAGCCGGCGCGAGCCAATGTGAACGGCTTCACACGCACCTGGATTTATTGGACGCCGCGGGCGGCGATATGATCGGCGAGCACGGCGGCATCATCGCCGACCCCGGACAGGAAGGCCGAACTCATTTTTGAGAGCCAAGGCAGGCCGAGGAAATACAGCCCCGGGACATCGGCGATGCCGCCCCGGTGCCGCGGTTCGCCGCTGATATCCAGGACCGGGATGTCGATCCAGCCGAAATCGACGCCGTAGCCGGTCGCCCAGATCACCGCACCGATATGCTCGGCGGCGAGGTCGAGGCGTTGCAACGGCGCGGTGACGCAGGGTGGATCTGGAAGGGTAGCCCGTGCGGCAGGATCGTCGGGCAATTGGAGGCCGTGCTGCGCGACATGCCCGTCCATCATGTCGAGGAAGGTCGTGTAGTAGAGATCGCCGTTCGCCAGACACTTGGCGAGCCCGGGCGCGATCTCGAGTACGCCGTCGCGCGCCGCCAAAACCCTGCCCAACAGCGTGATGCCATCGGCCGCGAAACGGCGGAAGTCGATGGTGTAGCCGCCATAGGCGCCCGTGATCGAGGGATTGACCCGGGCGGTACGCTGCTCCGGCGTCATGTCGAACAGGCGCATCGCGCCGAACCACCATGTCAAATCCTGGCCACGATAGCGGCGCGGCATGCGGGTGTGCTCGCCGACCGCAAGAAAGACGCGGCGGCCGGCGCGATGGAGTTCTTCCGCGATCTGCGCGCCCGATGCGCCGGCGCCGACCACCAGCACCGCGCCCGATGGAAGCTGGCCGGGATTCTTGTAACTGTCGGCATGGAGCTGAAATACCGGATGATCGCGCAACAGGTGCGGGATCAGCGCGCGCTGATAGGGGCCGGTGGCGACGACGACGTTTCTGGCTTCGATGGACCCATCCGCAGTTTCCGCGACGAAGCCGGAGGCACCACGCGAAAGCCGCGTCACCGCGACGCCGCAGCGGATCGGCGGGGCGACAAACTCCGCAAAGGCGTCGATGAACTTTACGATGTCAGCTGATGTCGCAAACGCGTCCGGCGCCTCTTGCGGAAACGGAAAATCCGGCAGTCGCACCGACCAGTTCGGAAACTGGAATTTCAACCCGTCCCAGCGCTCGCTGCGCCAGCGTTCGGCGATCCGCGCCCGCTCCACTACCAGATGCGACAGGCCGCACTGCTTCAGCCGGTAGCTCATGACGAGCCCGGCCTGGCCGCCGCCGATCACCAGCGTGTCGATTTGTTCAGTCGGCATGGCGCGGACTCTTGCGGCGCGCGGCGGGCTCGGTCGCGGCGCGGATGATCCAGCGCCGGAAGGCGGTGAAATCGCGCTGCGAGGTGCGGAAGTCGCGATAGACCAGATACCAGCGCATGCCCTTGGGCACGCTCAAGGCAAACGGCGCGATCAGTCGCCCCGCGGCGAGGTCGTCGTCGATATAGGGCCGGATGCCCATCGCAACCCCGAGGCCGTCGACCGCGGCCTGCAGCGCCTGGCCGTAATATTGCAGTTCCGGCCCGCGCGCGGTGACGCGGGGGACGCCGGCGGCCTTCAGCCATGACGGCCAATCATCCGGCGAATGCGCGACCCGCAACAACGTCGGTCCCTTCAGATCGCCGGGCCGCTTCAGCCCGCTCGCGAGCCGGGGCACGCAGACCGGCAGCAGATCGGCGGCGAACAGCGGCTCGGCGATCAGGCCGGGCCATTCGCCATTGCCGAGCTGGATGCCGCAGCTCCAGTCGTCGCTGAACTGGGCTGCCGCGCCGCCGGTGGTGATGCGGACGTCGATATTGGGTTCCTCTTTACGAAAATCCGCCAGCCGCGGAATTAGCCACCGCATCGCAAAGGTCGGTCCGACGCCGATGGTGAGCACGCGGACGCCTGAGGGCGCGGTGACCTGCGCGGTCAGGCTTGCCAGCGCATCGAAGATCGGCGTCAGCCCGCTCTGATAGGCGCGCCCGGCCGCCGTGGTAACCAGCCGATTGGCCTTGCGTTCGAACAAGGCGACGCCGAGCCGGTCTTCCAGAAGATGCACCATCCGGCTGATCGCCGCCGCCGAGACGTTGAGCTCGGCACCCGCCGCGGCGAAACTGCCGCTGCGGGCGGCGGCCTCGAACGCCTTGATGCCGTTGAGAAAGAGCAGCCGTCGCATGTAACCCTCAGGAAAACTTAGGCCAGCGCAAGATAACTCAGTTTGCGCAGCCGATCCAAGCGCGGCACTAATATTTCCAGGAGATTCGAATGACGCCGCTCTTGATCGCAGCACTTGGGTTGCTGATGGTCGCGACAGCTTTCCTGTCGGGCCTGTTCGGCATGGCCGGCGGCATGATCCTGATCGGGGTGCTGCTGGCGCTGATGCCGCTGCCGACGGCGATGGTGCTGCATGCGATCACCCAGATGGCCTCGAACGGCTGGCGCGCGTTTCTCTGGCGCGCGCATATCCGCTGGCGGCCGGTCGCGGTCTACCTGATCGGCTGCGCGCTGGCGCTCGGCGCCTGGTCGCTGACGCGCTATGTGCCGGACAAGCCGGTGGCGCTGCTGCTGCTCGGGGTCACGCCATTTCTGGCGCGGCTGATGCCGGCAAGCATCAAGCCGAACCCCGACAGCGTCTGGCAGGGCAGCTTTTACGGCTTCATCTGCATGGGGCTGATGCTGATGACCGGCGTCTCCGGCCCGCTGATGGACACCTTCTTCCTCGGCGGCAATTTCGGCCGCCGCGAGATCGTGGCGACCAAGGCGACCTGCCAGGTCGCCAGCCACCTCACCAAGCTGATCTATTTCGGCGGCATCATCGACCAGGCCGCCACGCTGGATCCGGTGCTGGCGGGAGTCGCGATCGCGGCTTCGATGCTCGGCACCTCGCTGGCGCGGCGGATTCTGGAAGCGATGAGCGACGCACAGTTTCGCACCTGGGCGGGAAGGCTGATTACGACGGTCGCCAGCTATTATATTCTCTATGGCGGCTGGCTGTTGTTCACGCGCGCGGATGCGATGGCGTTCTAAAGCGTTTTCAAGCGAAGTGGATACCGGTTCGCGTGAAGAAAACGCGTCAAAATAAGAAGTCCGTTTTAAGCGGAGGCAGGAGATGACCGAGACGACCGACGCATTGGTGCTCGACCTCGTCGAATGGGTGGCGCGCGAGCCGAGGCTTTATTCCGAGGTGATCGAGGCCTGGCGCACCTCGTGCCCGCGCCTGACGATCTGGGAGGACGCGGTCGACCGCGGCTACGTCGCACGTGAGCCCGTGGCCGGGCTCGGCGTACGGGTCGCGATCACCGAAGGCGGTGCAAAATTCCTGCGCGAGCACGGCAGGGTTTGAACCAGCCTCGTTCTGGCCGCCACCAAGGGGTGGAGGGCCGCATGACGCTTCTTGAAATACGCATCCATTCGCGACCGAAATTGTTCGGCGCCGCCATCGCCGCGTTGCTGGCGCTGGCTGCACCCCAAGCCCGGGCCGCTGATGCCGCAGAACGGCCGTACGATCCTCCGATCGGTAGCCGCTGGATCATCGCATCCGAAACCAGAACCGAGGACAACCGGCCGGAAGGCCCGCGGTCGTCGCAGATCAACATACGTGCCGAATTGACCGTCGAGGCCAAAACGCCGGACGGTTTTCGCATCACCTACGTCAATCGCGGGGCCACGCTCGACGGCAACGACTCGATGTTGCCGATGATGCGCTCGGCCATGAAGGCGCTGCAGGACGTTCCGCTTCGCGCCACCACCGATCGCGCCGGCAAGCCGGTCCGCGTCGACAACCTCGACGAGGCCAAGGCTGCGATGCGCAACATGGTCGGAAGTCTCACCGAACCCTTCAAGGACAAGCCTCAGGTCGCCGCTGTCGTTACCCAGATGGTGCGCGGGCTGATCGAGGTCGGTCCCGACCAGGCCGCGGAGGCCTATATCGACGAATTGCCGCTGCTCGCCAAGGCGCAGAACACCGGGATGAAGCTACACGACATCCGCCGCTCGTCGCGCGCGGTCGACAATCCGCTCGGCGCCGCCGGCACGCTGAAATCGAGCGATGTGTTCGAAATGACGGAAGCGGATGGCGCGACCGGCAAGCGGGTGTTCGTCAACACCACCGCCTACGACATGGCGTCGATGAAGGATTTCATGCAGTCGATGACCAAGAAGCTGATGGCCGCCGCCGGCAGCACCGTCAAACCGGCGGAGATCGATAGCCTCGTCAAACAGATGGTGCTCACCCTCGACGACCGCACCGTGTTCGAAGTCGAGGACGGCATGACGCGCAAAGTCACCGGCAAGACCATCACCACCGTGCGCGCGATGGGACACAATCTGCAAAAGACCGAGGAAAAGACGGTTACGGTGACGCGGGCGCCGTAGGGTGCGATGATATTGGACTGAAGCAGCTGACTCTCTCGTCATCCTGAGGTGCGCGCTCTTGCGCGCCTCGAAGGATGAATAGAGCCCGTGGCCCATCCTTCGAGGCTCGCCTAGCGGTGCAAGTGCACCGCAAGGCTCGCACCTCAGGATGATGGCTGTGCGAATTGCCCCAAAGACCGCTACCGCGCCTACTCCGCCAGCCGCGGCCGGATGATCTCCGCCATGCGGTCGGCCGAGGTGCCCGGCGGGAAAAAGCCGAGATAATTGCCGTCGCGGTCCATCAGATAGATGTAGGCGGTGTGGTCGACGGTGTAGTCGTTGGCCTCTTTGCTGATCGGGACTTTTGCGAAATAGACCTTGTAGGCGTCGGCCGCCTTGCGGATCGACGTCGAGGCTCCCGGTGAGGCCGATCAGGCGCGGATGGAACAGTTTTACATATTCGGCGAGATGCTCCGCCGTGTCGCGCTCGGGATCGACGGTGACGAACAATGGCTGTACGCGCGCGGCGTCGTTGCCCAGTTTGTCGAGCGCCAGCCCAATCGCCTGGAGATCGGTCGGGCAGATGTCGGGGCAATAAGTGAAGCCGAAATAGACCAGCATCAGCTGGCCGCGAAAGTCGCGCTGGGTACGGACATGACCGGTGTGGTCGGTGAGTTCGAAAGGCCCGCCGACCGGCTCCCAATTCCACATCAGGATGTCCATCACCTCGGCCGGCGACCGCGCCGGCGCATCGGCGGCGCATGCCGGCGCCAGCATGAGCCACAGGCCGATACTGGCGCGGCAGGCGGCGCGGAACATCACAGGCCGAAGGCGAGGCGGCTGCCGGTGGTGGTGACCAGGACCTTGTCGCCCATCTGTGCCGTAGCCTCCTGGACGAAGTTCAGCCCGCTGCAATGCATCGGGATCAGCACGTCGGGCTCCAGCGCCTTGATCTCGCCGACCACCTGCTTGAGATAATCCGGCGGTGCCGGCCCCAGATGAAAACCGCCGACGATGGCGTGGACCTTCTGGATGCCGGAGACCTCCTGCGCCTGCTTCACCGAATTGACGATGCCGACATGGCCGCAGGAGCTGATCACCACCAGCCCGAAATCCTTCACATGGTAGCAGGTCGCGTGTTCGTGGATGTGTTCGTCGGCGACGATCTTGCCGTCCATCTCGGCGGGCAGATAATGGCCAGCGTTGCAGCCGAGCCCGTCCTTGATGCCGAATTCGACCCAGGTTTGCGGCAGGATGCGCTCGCCGCTGCGGCGCGTGATCTTGCCGGTCGTAAACGCATGGCCGGCGATCACGGTCGGCGTCTCGCACAACACGGTCGTGATCTTTTGCGATGCCAGTTGGCGGCGATCCAGGGTGCCGAAATCGGCGAACTGACCTTTGGTCGCGGTGGGGCTGACGCGATGGCAGAAATTATCCTCGCCGCCGGCATAGAGCTTGATGTCGGCCGGGAGCTTGTCGCGGAATTTATCGAGGAAGCCGAGCAGGCCGCCGAAATGATCGTAATGGCCGTGGCTGACGACCAGCGCGTCGAGTTTTGACGGATCGACGCCGGTCAGTTCCATGTTGTTGAGCAGAACCTCGGGCGTATAGCCGTAATCCAGCATCAGCGTGCGCTGGGTGCCCGCGGCCTGTGATTCCAGCCACAGCGACAGTCCCCATTCATTATGCAGCGTCTTGCGGAAGTCGGCGCCGCGCGTCGGCGGCGCGATCGAGACACCATTGGCCTGCTTGGGGCGGAAGAACTGATCGTAGCTGGAATCGACCAGCACGCGGATCGCCAGTTTGTCCACCGTCGGCACCGCGATCGGCGCTGAACTGGCGATCTCGACGCAGGAGAATGCGTTGGTGGCGGCAGCACCCGCGAGCGCGGCGGTGGCTTTGAGAAAATCGCGGCGTGCCAGATCCTTCGTCATAGAACATTCCCCTTCGGCGCAGTCGGCTAAAATTGATAACAGCAATCGGGTAAGCCTAGGCGCAATCGCGCGCCCGCTCAATGCGCCGGGCGGCCATCACTTTCGCGCGCGTGGCGCGATGACCATTAACTCGGCGGCGCGACCCGACCACATTCATGCATCCGCATCCTTTTTTGCGATGCCAGTCTTGCGACGCCCCGAATTCAACACTCAAGGACCGCGCCATGATCGACCTGCATTACTGGACCACGCCGAACGGCCACAAGATCACGATCTTCCTCGAAGAGACCGGGCTGAAGTATAAAATTTTCCCGGTGCAGATCGGCAAGGGTGAACAGTTCAAGCCGGAGTTTTTGGCGATCTCGCCGAACAACCGCATTCCGGCGATGGTCGATCATGAGCCGAAGGGCGGGGGAAAGCCGATCTCGGTGTTCGAGTCCGGCGCGATGCTGCTGTATCTGGCGGAGAAGACCGGAAAATTCCTGCCCGCCGATCTCACCGGCCGCTACGACGCGATCCAGTGGACGTTCTGGCAGATGGGTGGGCTGGGGCCGATGGCCGGCCAGAACCACCATTTCCGCAACTACGCCCAGGAAAAAATCACCTATGCCATCGACCGCTATGTGAACGAGACCAACCGGCTCTACGGCGTACTCAACAAGCGCCTCGCCGACCGCGAATTCATCGCCGGCGATTACTCGATCGCGGATATGGCGAGCTATCCCTGGATCGTGCCGTACAAGAACCAGGACCAGAACATCGACGATTTCCCGCATCTGAAGCGCTGGCTGGAGACCATCCGCGCGAGGCCCGCAACCGAACGCGCCTATGCGTTGGCAAAAGAGATCAATCCGAATTTCGGCCAGCCCGTGAACCGCACCGAGGAAGAGCGCAAGATCCTGTTCGGGCAGACGGCGTCGGTGGTGAGATAATGTGAAGCGATGCGTGGCGGCGATCAGACCAAACAGCTAACTAGCCTGGCACCGGTGTCAGTCGTGTTACCGACATTGTCTCGTTCTCGGCCAGGTAAAGGTTGCCGCTGCGATCACCGGTGATTCCATGCGCGCCCAGCAATGAGGGACGGCATCGGCCAAGGCGGTCGCCGTTTGACGCAAAGCTGGTGATGCTCGGCACACGATCGGTGACGAGGATCGTTCCGTGAGCTTGCTCGAATAGATCCATCGGCCGGCTAAGCCCTTCCCAGCTCGCCAGCCAGTGTCCGTCGCGGTCGAATACTTGAACGCGATCGTTCTCGCGATCGCAGACGAGAACGCGATCATTCCGGTCA
Organism: uncultured Alphaproteobacteria bacterium; assembly: GCA_963802535.1. GTDB lineage: Bacteria > Pseudomonadota > Alphaproteobacteria > Rhizobiales > Xanthobacteraceae > Bradyrhizobium. Next base: position 224,884 of record CAWDJI010000019.1, read on the forward strand.
ACGATGAGCGAGTGGGGCGTCATGAATGCGCCGCGGCCATGGCCGATCTCGCCAAAGCTGGCGAGATATCCGCCCTCCGGGTCAAAGCGATGGATCTGACCGTTGCCGTAGCCGTCGGCCACATAGATTTCACCGTCCGCCGATACCGCAACCTTTGTCGGGTGGTTGAAGGGAGCACGCCAGCGCGGCGCGTGGCGCTCGCCCAGCGACGAGAGCGGCGCGCCGTCACTCGAGAAGCAGAGAACCTGGTGTGCGTCGCGATCGGCAATCCAGACCCGGTCCAAATGGTCGATGGTAATGCCATGCGGGTCGAATATTTGTCCCTCGCCGTAGCCGAAGAGAAATTGCCCGTCCGGGGCCAGGACAACAACCGCCGCTTTGGCCCGGCGCAAGACATGGAGACGCGCAGCGTTATCCACGGCGACCTGGCTCACTCGTACGCCTTCGATGGCCGGGCGGCCCCAGTGGTGTTGTACGTCGTACAGCCGGCCATCCAGAGTGACGCGCCGTGTCTCGCTGACGGCAATCGCCAAACTATGCGTCGACATCGGCGTATCCGGACCTTTTTGCAAAGCCACCGCACCTTGGTGTGGCGAATACCATTACGTTGCAGCCGCAACGGAACGTTGCGTGGTTCCGTGCACCGGCTTCTCGAGGCCACTGTAAGCAGCGGAGATGAAGACCTTCATGTTGCTGGCGTGGTCGCGCATCAACTGAGAAAGTGCAGCGCCGTCCCGGCGCTTCAGCAAGATAACCATGAGGTTGTGGTCGTCGATCGCCCGCTTCCACTGCTCTTCGGTCTTGTGCGCAGAAAAGCGGGCGCGTTGCACCCGTCCGGAAAGGCTTCGATATACCGTCTGCAGCGCGCTGTTGCGCGACGATTCCATGATCGCCTCATGGATCTCGCGATTACGCTCGAAATATCGCGAATAATCCTTCGCCTTCCACGCCTCGACCATTTCGAGGTTGGCGGTCTCGATCGCCGACAATTCCGTTTCGGTGATGCGCTGGCACGCAAGTTCGCCTGCGAGAGCCTCCAGCACGCCTACAACCTGAACAATCTCTTCAATCTCGGATTCCGACAAGGCAGCCACACGCGCGCCGCGGTTCGGCAGCAGGTCAAGCAGGCCATCCGCCGCAAGCAGCTTGATGGCCTCGCGCAATGGCGTTCTCGAAATCCCGAAGCGCTCGCAAAGAGCGGCCTCATCAATCCGCGAGCGTGGCTCCAGGTCGCCGGCGAGGATCAACTCCCGAAGCTTCTCGACGACCTCATGATGCAGTGACCTGCGAAGAATGGCTTCCGGGCGTTCGACCGTGTTCATGAATCGACTCTCAGACATTTTTAATTTTGTATTCAATTTTACTGCGTTCGTCTACCTCTTTGCTCTGCTCGGCCAAATCTCACGAATGGCGTCTCGACAGCCTGAGCCCGTCGAGACGCCGAATAAATCTTCATAATTATCATAGTGATATCATCCATAAGATGATTTTTTAGGCAATTTGGTCAAAAACTGACCACTGGTTGATAAAAGTATGTTCTTGTAACAAACTAAATATTGAATTCATAATGCATTTAGTGGCGGAGCCAAGGTTTTCTGTGGCTCGTGCCAGGGGACGGCGCGCGGGCCCAATTTGCCGCATGAAAAATCAAGAGAGGGTTGCCATGACTAACCGCTTTCTCATTCTTGCGATGACACTGACAGCTGCGGCCAGTGCGACCTTGTCCCCTGTCACTGCTGCTGAATCCATCAAGATTGGCGTGCCGATCGGTCTCAGCGGCGCCAATTCGGTCGTGGCGCCTTCCGTCGTCCAGTCCGCCGAACTTGCAGTCGCAGAGATCAACGCCGCCGGGGGCGTGCTCGGCAGACCATTTGAACTCATTGTGGCCGACGATCAAAGCGGTGCCGCGGGAGCGCAGAAAGCCTTCGACACGCTGATCTTTCAAAAGAAGGTCGATGCACTGATCAGCATGGAAACCAGCGCCGCCCGCAACGCCGGTTTGCCGATCGTCGCGCGGGGCAAGATCCCTTACATCTACACCTCATACTACGAGGGACATTCCTGCAGTCCTTATATGTTCGCCGACAGTTGGGTGCCGGATCAGCAGGTCGCGCCCGTGATCGATCTCTTCCTCGGGGACAAAAAGGCCAAGACATTCTTTCTGATCGGCAGCGATTATGCCTACGGACGTGGAATGCTGGGCTTCAGCCGCGCCTATATCGAAAAGAATGGCGGCAAGGTGGTGGGCGAAGAGTACAATCCGATGGACGCGAGCGACTGGACCGCCATCATCAGTAAAGTGCGCCAGGCCGGTCCCGATGCGCTCATTTTGGCGACCGCCGGCGGTGCTCCGAACGTTACGCTGACCAAACAATACAAGGCTGCCGGCATCTCGGCTCTGATCGGCAATATTGGCGTGGACGAAGGCACCGCCAAGAGCATGGGGACCGACGCGGAAGGCGTCTTCATGTCGGCGTCCTATGTCAGCAGTCTCGATACGCCGGCCAATCAGAAATTCCTTGCGGCCATGAAGGCAAAGTTCGGTGCCGAGTTGAAAACGCCGAACGATCTCTCCGTGCCGGAATACGAGGCGATCTACCTGTACAAGGCGGCGATCGAGAAGGTCGGCTCGACCAAGGAAGGCGATGTCCTGAAGGCGCTTGCCGAGGTCTCCTTCGAGGGACCGCGCGGCTTGATCAAGATGGATAAGCAACGCCACGCCGCACTGACCATGTATCTTGGCCAGGTCCAGGGCGATGGTTCGGTCAAAGTCGTGAAATCCTTCAAGGATGTCGATCCGGGCAACCAGTGCCCAGCCCTCAAGTAAATCGCAGTGGGATTTTCCATGGCCCGCCGCAGCGGCGGTCATCAAAACCGCTTCCGTTGTTAACCCCTTGGCGCCGTTCTTGCTTGAAGGATGGATGGCGAGAGAGCAGCGTACTTGCGTCGTGGCGGGGTTGACCGATGCCAAAATCGCCCGCCGACATGTCTTCACGGGGGGCGGAAGCGGATCATGATCTCCCACATTCTCGACATCGTAACCTCGGCGGCGGTGCTTTACGTCGTCGCCGCCGGTCTCCTTATCGTCTTCGGCGTCATGAAGATCATCAACTTCGCCCATGGCGGATTCCTGACCGTAGGTGGTTACTGCGTCGTCGCGGTAACTAATTTCGGCTTTGATCCGTTGCTGGCGATCCCGGTTTCATTCCTGTTTGGTGCCGTGGCCGGCATGGCGGTCGAGCGTATCGTGGTCCGCCCGCTCTATTCCCGGCCGCTCGACGCCATCCTCGCCACGTGGGGCCTCGGCATCGTGATCGGTCAGATCATCACGCTGATCTACGATCGTGGCGTCCAACTCGCGCAAAGTCCTATTCCCGGTGCCGTTTTGGTCTTGGGGGAGAGTTATTCGCGCTACCGGATAGCCATGATCGCCGTCGCGCTTGTGTTCGGTGCAGCGCTCGCCGCGATTCTCAGATGGACGCGCCTTGGCCTTGTCACGCGCGCGGTGATCATGAATGAAGATCTCGCGCGGGGGCTGGGGATCGACACAGGACTGGTTCGCTTCGCCACTTTCAGCCTCGGCGCCGGTCTTTCATGTCTGGCCGGAGCGCTCATCACTCCGCTGTCGAGCATCGATCCCTCACTCGGGCTTTCCTGGCTGGTCAATGCCTTCATGCTGGTCCTGGTCTCCGGCGCTTCGCTGTTCAGCCTCGCAATTGCCGCGATCGTACTCGGCGGCGCGCAAGTACTGATTTCCAGCTTTGCCAACCCGGTTTACGGCAGCATGGCGATTGTGATCCTCGCTGCGCTGCTGCTGAGAGTTCGTCCGCAAGGATTCGCGCGTGACTGATCAAGATGCCAGCCTTCACGCAGAGGCGATCGAGTCGCAACGCTCATCGGTCCGCCTTGGCCTCGTTGTGACAACAATTGCTGCTCTGGCAGTCGTGCTCGCGGCGCCGCTCGCGCTGGACACCTATACAGTCAACGTCCTCACTCGATCATTGCTCTATGCGATGCTGGCACTCACGCTCGATGTACTGTGGGGCTACACCGGCATCCTGTCCTACGGGCAATCGGCATTCTTTGCGATTGGCGCTTACGCACTCGGCCTCACGTCGACCCATCTTGGCTTCAGCCTTGGACTGGCCGCGGCCGCCTTTGTCGGAGGTATTGTCGTGGCTGCGGTCACAGCCGCGTTCACCGGTTGGCTCGCCTTCGGGCGCGGGGTGACCGTGCTCTACGTTTCGGTGGTTACGCTGGCGCTGCCGATCATCGTCAAACAAGGCCTGCTGTCCGGCGGGCTGTTCACCGGTTCCAGCAGTGGCCTTTCCGGCTTCGACAGTTTCGCGCTCGAAGTCGAAGACTGGTTCCGAATTGGCGGCAGCGCGCTCGTTGTAATGACCGCCCTGACCTGGCGTTTCGTGCACAGTGATGCCGGCCGGGTGCTGGTGGCGATCCGAGAGAATGACCTGCGCTGCCGCTATCTCGGCATTCGGACCGCGACCGTAAAGACCGGCCTCATGGTCGTGTCGGCGATCGTCGCCGCGGCCGCGGGCTACGCTTATGCCGGCTACACTGTCGTCGTGGCGCCGGAACTGGCCGGATTCGAGTTTGGAACACTGATCCTGATCTGGGTAGCGCTCGGAGGACGCGGCACGCTGCTTGGCCCGGTCGTCGGTACGCTCGTCATCGACCTCGTGAGCGCCAATCTCGGCGGCAGCATTCCATATATCTGGGAACTGGTAGTTGGGCTGGCCTTCATGGTGGTCATCGTGGCAATGCCCGGCGGCTTTCTGCCCCTGCTGAGCACGGTCGCACGATCGCTTATTCTCCGCGTCAGCGGCCGCGACTTGCGCGCCAGCGTCGAGGCCGCGCCGCAACTGATCAACGCTCCACAAAGATCATCGCTCCGCCCCAGCCTCGACGCTCCTGCGATCGAAGTTCGCAATCTGACCCGTCATTTCGGCAGCCTGACCGTTCTCGACAATATTGACTTCTCGGCGCGGCGGGCCGAGTTGGTAAGCTTGGTCGGACCGAACGGCGCCGGCAAGACCACGCTGATCCGGTGCATTGCCGACGGCGCCGAGCGCTCGGGTGGTAAAGTCTTTATTAACGGCAATGACATCGCTCGCCACCCGCCGGAGCGCTGCGTGGCTTTCGGGCTCGGTCGCAAATTCCAGACGGCGACGATCTTCGACACCTTGTCGGTCGCTGATTGTCTGCGGATCGCTCGCGCTGCCCATGTGCTGCCATCGCTATGGCGGCGCGATCGGCTGCTCGCGCTACCGCAGGCGGCTTTGGACGTGATCAACACGACCGGGCTCGACGCAATGCTGGGGGTGGAAGCACGGCATCTCGCCCATGGCGAAAAGCAGGCGCTCGAACTCGCCATGGTGTTGGCGCTTGAGCCATCGGTGCTACTCCTCGATGAGCCGACGGCCGGCTTGACCAAGGCCGAACGATCGTTGATCGGACAGGTCCTTATGCGGTTGGTCAGCGAACATGGTCTCTGCGTCCTGCTGATCGAGCACGACCTCGACTTCGTGCGCGAGATCAGTTCGCGCGTGGTGGTGCTGCATCAGGGCCGGATCGCTCTCGACGGTCCCGTTGCTGAAGTCGTTGGATCAGAACTGATCCGTAACATCTACGCCGGAGCGCAGGGATGACGGCTGCGCTCGAACTCCAGGGTGTCAGCAGTGGCTACGGCGAAGCGCTTGTTTTGCGCGAGCTCGACCTCACCGTACAACCCGGCGAGATTTTTGCGCTGCTCGGCAAGAACGGTATGGGCAAGTCGACATTGCTCAAGACGATCATGGGTTATCTCCGGGTGCGCAGCGGACGCATCCTCGTGGCGGGCGATGAGACAACGGGCTCTGCGCCGCACCGGGTCGCCCGGCGATCGGTTGCCTATACTCCGCAGGAGCAGGCCCTGTTCCAGGACCTGACGCTGGCCGAAAATCTCCAGTTGGTGATGTCCGATGCAAAGGGCGTTGAAGCCGGGTTGGATCGGATTGCCGCGTGGTTTCCCGTCCTGCGGGATCGCTTGCACCAGCGGGCGGGCACACTCAGCGGAGGCGAGCAAAAGATGCTGCTGATGGCCCGCGCGATATTGCCCAAGGCGAAGCTGATGCTTATCGACGAAATCTCCGAGGGTTTGCAGCCGACCATGGTTACGGCCGTCGTCGAAATGTTGAAAGCGGAGCGCCGGAGCCGCTCGATGGCTGTGCTGCTGGTGGAACAGAACGTGCCGTTCGCTTTCTCGCTTGCGGATCGCTTCGCAGTACTTAAGCGCGGTGAGATTGTGGCGCGGGGGTCTGTCTCGGATCAGGACGCGCGTGCGGTCGTGGAAACGCACCTTAGCATCTGACATTGAACCAGTGGTAGGGGCCAGGGAGGGATCCGATGAATGATGATACGCACGATCAAGCCGCGGAAGCGCTGTTATGCGAAGTGCTCGGCATCGGACCGGAGCGCGAGCGGCTGCGCGAAAACCTGACGGCCTATCGCGTGATCCTCGATGAACTCCAGAAATTGCGGGCACTCGACCTCACCGATATCCATCCGGCCGTGGTGTTCGACCCAATGCTGCCCTACCGGGGCCGATGATGGAGCCGATCGACCAACCAATCGAAACGCTGGCGCCGGCGCTGCGGACCGGAAAGGTGTCGGCCGTGGCCTTGACCGAGGCGGCGCTCGACCGAATCCGTACCAGGGACGAGGTATTCAAGAGCTTCGTTGCCATCAACGAAAGTGCGCTCGCTACCGCGCGCGCGATGGACCGCGAACTGCAAGACGGTCACTGGCGCGGACCGCTTCACGGCATCCCGATTGGAATCAAGGACAATTATCTCACCAGCGACATGGCGACGACCGCGGGAACCACGGCGCCGGGCGTCGACTTTCCGCTCGTCGACTCCGCCGCTGCCACCAGACTGCGCGCCGCAGGGGCGATTCTGATCGGCAAGACGCGGACGCACGAATTTGCATGGGGACCGGTTTGCCCGCCGACGCGCAATCCGTGGGACCCTTCGAGGATTCCCGGCGGATCGAGCGGTGGCTCAGCCGCGGCCGTTGCGGGCGGGCTCTGTGTGGCAGCCCTCGGCAGCGACACCGGCGGTTCGATCCGCATTCCGGCGAGCCTTTGCGGCCTGGTCGGGCTGAAGCCGACGTTCGGCCGTGTCAGTCGCACGGGAATAGTGCCGCATAGCTGGTCGCTTGATCATGCTGGACCAATCACGCGCACCGTCACGGACACGGCAGCGATGATGTCGGTACTCGCCGGATATGACCCGAGCGATCCGTCGTGCCGCGACGAGGCCGTGCCCGACTACGGAAGTGCGATTGATCGACCGATCGCCGGCTTGAGGATCGGCGTCTGCCGCAATCATTTTTTCGGACGAAATCAAGCGTCCGTGGAGGATGCGGTTGAAGGTGCAATCGCGGATCTTGGCAAGGCCGGTGCTTACGATCGTCGAGTTTGAGCTTCCCAACCTGCAATATGGCCTTGCCGCGATCTACGCGATCGAGCTTGCTTCATCGACCGCCTATCACGATAGCGCGCTGCGGGCCGGGCGTACCGCACACTACACTAACGACGTACGGACGCTTGTCGAGATCGGACGCTTCGTCGCGGCGAGCGATTACTTGAAGGCCGAACAGGTTCGTCGCGTTCTCATGACGGACGTCGCGCGCGTGCTTGAGACCGTCGATGTCATCGTCACACCGACTCTGCCCTTGACCGCATGGTCGCCGGATGTGGAGAGCGTGGAAGTCGGAGGCGTCGCGGAAAGCCCGCTCGCCGCATCCTGGCGGCTCTCCTATCTCTACAATCTGACTGGATTGCCGGCAATCTCTCTGCCTTGCGGCTTCGATTCTGACGGCCTGCCCATCGGCCTTCAGATTGCCGCCAGACCCTTCGATGAAGTGACCGTTCTCAGGGTGGCCCACGCATATGAACGCGTTCACCCCTGGTGCGACGCTCGACCGAACTGGTAGAGAAGCGCTGCCGTCTTTCCCAAGGCGGGCATGACGAGACGAGAGGATCACTTGCGCTCTCCGCGGTGACGGCTACTCTATTGGCTGATCTCTGAACGAGCGTAACAATGACCCTCAAACTCTTCGAACTCGTCGGCACTGACGCCGCCCGCCCCTTCAGCCCGTTCTGCTGGCGGACACGGATGGCGCTCGCGCATAAGGGGCTTTCCGCGGAAACCATCCCGTGGTGTTTTACCGAGAAACACGCGATCGCGCCGCACGGTTCCGAAAAGGTGCCGGTGCTGCTCGACGGCGAAACGTCGATCGTCGATTTCCTGGCTGATCGCGAATTATCTCGAAGACAAATATCCGGACCGGCCGTCGCTGTTCGGCGGCGAAGGCGGCCGCAGCATGGCGCGGATGCTGAACTGGTGGGGCGATGTCGTCGTGCTCGCCGGCATATTTCCGCTGATCATCGCCGATATCCCGCTGGGGCTGAAGCCGGTGGATGCCGCCTATTTCCGCCAATCGCGTGAGGCGCGGTTCGGCAGACCGCTGGAAGAGATCATGGCAGGCCGCGACAAGGCGGTTGAAGGCTTTCGCAAGGCGATCGACCCGCTGCGGCTGACGCTGAAGACGCAACCCTATCTCGGCGGCGAGAAGCCGAACTATGCCGACTACATCGCGTTCGGCCCGTTCCAGTGGGCGCGCGTGGTCTCACCGTTCAAGCTGCTCGCTGCCGACGATCCGGTCCATGCCTGGCGCGACCGGCTGCTCGATGCGTTCGACGGCATGGCGCGCAAGTCGCCGGGATATCCGGTGTAGGGAATGGCGTTCGATCCGGCGCTCCTCCGTCGTCGTCCCGGCGAACGCCGGGACCCATACGCTGCGGCGGATGTGGTTGGAAAGAGAAGATAACGACTAGCGCGCAAAACAAGGATCGCTGGTGGTTATGGGTCCCGGCGTTCGCCGGGACGACGGAAGTGGTTACTCCGAGCGCCGCTTCAGCCCGCCGCGCTGTTGCAGCATCGTCCGCACCGCATGCAGATCATCCACCACCGCCACGCATCGCGCGCGCGACTTATCCGTCGGCGGCACCATATCCGGCACCATGATCGTAATGGCCCCCGCGGCATGCGCCGATGTCACGCCGTGATTGGAATCCTCGACGGCGACGCAAGATTGCGGGTTCACGCCAAGCCGTGACGCCGCCAGCAGATACAGATCAGGGCTCGGCTTGCCGCGCGTGACGTCGTTGCGGGTCAGGATCATGTCGAAGCGCTCGCGGATCCCGGCAAGCTCCAGATGCGAATTGGCGGAGCGCCGTGACGACGAGGTCACGATTGCCATCGGGCATCCGGCGTCACGCAGCGCGTCGAGCAAGTCGACCGCGCCGTTCTTCAGCGGCAGCCCCGCGGCGAGGATTTCATTGCGCCTGATGGCGGAAGCCTTGTTGATTTCGGCAAGCGGAAAGCTTTCGCCGTAGCGCGCCTGCAGCATGGCCTCGCAATCCGGGCCGGGAAGGCCGACCATTGAATTGCAGAGCGCCTCGACGTCGTCGTGATAGCCGGACGCGTGGAGTGCAGTGACGAGGCTGTCGAAATACATCGGCTCGGTGTCGAGCAGCGTCCCGTCCATGTCGAGCAATACGGCGCGGACGTCCCATAGATCGGTCACGTTGCGTTCACGTCAGCGGCGCTTGCCGCGGCCTTGCGCAGGCAATCGGGGCACAGGCAATCGCCGCCGTCGAGGGGCATCGGCATGCGGAAATCCTCCCCACCGCACCAGCACGATCCCGACAGGCTGCAACTGAATTCGCTGCCGCAGCCGGCGCAGGCGAGGCGCCGCGGGGACGGAGTTTCTAACCGATTTGTCATCAATCGGGTCACCTTATGACCAGGTTTTCATTCGGGGTTCATCGCGGATGGCGTTATGATCTCCGCCAAATCATATACCGGGCAGAGCTCGAAGGAAAATCCGATGGCCCGCGATTCGCAAGCAGCATTGGTTGCGCTCAATCGCTTCGGATTCGGGGCGCGCGGCGGCGCGTCCGGTGATTTCGTCAATGCGGCCTCCGATCCGCGCGGTTTCGTCAAGGCGGAGCTTGCCAGGCCCAACGGCGGGTTGCTCGAAGTGCCCGGGCTGTTATCGACACCGGCGCTCGGCAAGGCGGTGTTCGACTATCAGTTCGAGATCGAGCAGGCGCGCGCCGCGGCATCCAGATCGGCAGCGCCGGCGGCCGCGACCGAGAGTCCGTCGCAGGCGGCACCGGAGGCCAAGGGGCAACGGCGAAACCTGTCGCTCAATAGCATCGCGATGGACATCACGGCCAAGGAGCCGCCGGCGAAGCCGCCGGAAAATCCCAATGCGCCGATGGCGGCTTCGCCCGAGATCATGCAGCCGAACGCGCCAAGGCCGCCGCCGCAGCCGCTCAACATCATCCAGAAGACGTTTCGTGCCGAGGCGCTGGCGAAACTGCAACGCGGCATCATTGCCGATTGCGGCTTCGTCGAACGGCTTGTCGTGTTCTGGTCCAATCATTTCTGCATCTCCGCGAACAAGGGCGGGCTGGCGCGGATGTGGGCGGGTTCGTTCGAGCGCGAGGCGATCCGCCCTTATGTGCTCGGGCGCTTTGCCGACATGCTGAAGGCGGTCGAGCAGCATCCGGCGATGCTGTTCTTTCTCGACAACCAGCAATCGCTCGGGCCCGAACTCGCGCGCCGGGAAAAACCGCAACCGCGGCCTGAACGAAAATCTCGCGCGCGAGATCATGGAGCTGCACACGCTCGGTGTAGGTTCGCGGCTATTCGCAGGACGACGTGACGTCGCTGGCGCGCATCATTACCGGCTGGACCTATGCGGGACGCCAGGGCCAGCTCGGCGCGCCCGGCAGCTTCGTGTTCAACGCCAATGCGCATCAGCCGGGCGCGCAAGCTGTGATGGGAAAGATCTACGAGGCCAATGGCGTGGCGCAGGGCGAGGCGGTGCTGGCAGATATCGCGCGCCATCCTTCGACCGCAAAGTTCATCGCCACCAAATTCGTCCGTCATTTCGTCGCCGACGATCCGCCGCCCGCGCTGGTGGCGCGGCTTGCGGAAATATTCGGCAAGTCCGACGGCGACCTGAAGGCGCTGGCGACGGCGCTGCTCGATTCCGACGAGGCCTGGAAGGCGCCATTGACGAAGGTGCGTTCGCCTTACGAATTCCTGGTCGCCAGCGGCCGGCTGCTGGCGCAGATCCCCGGCGATCCCGGCCGCTATCTCAACGGCCTCAGCGTGCTGGGTCAGCCGTTATGGTCGCCGGCGGGACCCAACGGTTTTCCCGACACCAATGCGGTGTGGGCCGCACCTGAAGGCATGAAGCTCCGCCTTGATATTTCCGCGCAGATCGCCTCGCGATTGGCCGATACGATCGATCCGCGCGATTTGCTCGAACTGGTGGCGGCGGATGCAGCCTCGCCGGAAACGCGGCGCACCGTCGAGCGCGCCGAATCGCGGCAGCAGGCGCTGGCGCTGCTGCTGATGTCGCCGGAATTCCAGAGGAGATGACGGCAATGGAAACGAGAGATTGCTGCGAAAGTCACGCCGTACCCTCACGCCGCGCGCTGCTGCTCGGCGGTGCGTCGTTTGCGGCGTGGGCCTATTTGCCGAAATTCGCGCGCGCCGCCGACGGGCGCGATCCGCGGCTCGTCGTCGTCATCCTGCGCGGCGCATTGGACGGGCTTGCGACCGTCGCTCCCGTCGGCGATCCCGATTATGCCGGCCTGCATGGTTCGATCGCGCTGGCCTCGAGCGGACCGAACGCGGCGCTGGCGCTGGATTCCTTCTTCGCGCTGCATCCGGCGATGCCGGAGTTTGCGCGGATGTACCGGGCGAAGCAGGCGACGGTGATTCACGCGGTGGCGACGTCGTATCGCGACCGCTCGCATTTCGACGGCCAGGACGTGCTCGAAAGCGGCTTTGCCGGTCCGGGCCGGGTGCAATCCGGCTGGCTCAACCGCGCGCTGGAATCGCTGCCGAAAGGTGATCGCGTGATGAGCGCGCTCGCCGTCGGTCCGACCACGCCGTTGGTGTTGCGGGGTGCGGCGCCGACCGTCGGCTGGACGCCGGTCGCGCTGCCGCAGGCCGCCGACGATACCGCGATGCGTCTCGTCGAACTCTATCGGCACCGCGATCCCGCGCTGGCCACGGCGCTGACGCAAGGGCTCGCGCTCGACAAGGCGGCGCAAGGCGACGACATGAAGCCAAAACCCGGCACCAATGGCGTAGCCGCGATGCGGCTGGTGGCGCGGGGCGCTGCAAAACTGATGGCGGCCGACGACGGTCCGCGGATCGGCGCGCTCGCTTTCGACGGCTGGGACACGCATGCCAATGAAGGCGGTCCGGTCGGCCGGCTGGCGCAATTGCTGTCCGGCCTCGACGGCGCGCTGGCGGAATTCGAAAGCGGGCTGGGTGCGCGCTGGCGCGACACGGTGGTGGTGGTCGTCACGGAGTTTGGCCGCACCGCGCGCATCAACGGCACCGAAGGCACCGATCACGGCACCGGCACCATCGCGCTTTTGGCGGGCGGCGCGGTGAAAGGCGGCCGGGTGATTTCGGACTGGCCGGGGCTGAAGCCCGCCAACCTCTACCAGGGCCGTGACCTCGCGCCGACGACGGATCTGCGCGCGGTCATGAAGGGCGTGCTGCAGGACCAGTTCGGTCTGGCGGAGCGTGTGCTGGCGGAAACAGTGTTTCCGGACAGCGCGCCGGTGAAGCCGATGAAGGGGCTGGTGGGGTAGTTTCGTCGTCCCGGCGAACGCCGGGACCCATACGCCGCGGCCGTCCTGATCAAGGGTGGTGGTCGACGACTTCCTTAACTCACAACGCCCAGTGGTTATGGGTCCCGGCGTTCGCCGGGACGACGTTGTAAATCTTATGCGGTGACGACAAACCTACTTCGTAATTCCGTCGATCTCCGCGATCTCTTCCGCGGTCAGTGCCCAGCCGATCGCCTTGACGTTCTGCTCGACCTGTTCGACGCGGGTGGCGCCGGCGATGACGCTTGCGACTTGCGGGCGCGCGGCGAGCCAGGAGAAGGCGAGTTCGAGCATGGTGTGGCCGCGCGCCTTGGCAAAAGCCTGCAGCTTTTCGACGATGTCCTCGTTGCGTGGGTTGATGTAGCGGTCGCGCAGGCGGGGTACCTTGCCGAAACGCGTATCGGCCGGTGCCTCTTCGCCACGTTTGTACTTGCCGGTCAGAAGGCCGCTGGCCAGCGGGAAGAACGGCAACAGGCCGAGTTTGTATTCCTGCGCCGCCGGCAACAAATCCTTCTCGATGTCGCGCACCACGAGGCTGTATTCGTCCTGGCAGGAGATGAAGCGGCTGACATTCATCGCACGTGCGACATATTCGGCTTCCGCGATGCGCCACGCCGGAAAGTTGGAATTGCCGATGTAGCGCACCTTGCCCTGGCGCACGAGATCGTCGAGCGCCCGCATCGTCTCCTCGATCGGCGTCAATGGATCGTAATCATGCTGCTGGTAAAGGTCGATGTAGTCGGTCTTGAGCCGCTTCAGGCTCGCCTCGACCGCCTCGAAGATGTAACGGCGCGAGGCGCCCTGTTTGGTGCCGTCTTCCGCCATCGCCTTGGAGTATTTCGTCGCCAGCACGATGTCCTTGCGGCGGTCGCCGAGCACCTCTCCCAGCACGGTCTCCGACCCGCCCATGTTCGAATAGATGTCGGCGGTGTCGAACAGCGTGATGCCGAGATCGATCGCCTTGTGGATCACCTTGCGCGAGGCCTCGAGGTCGATGCGCTGGCCGAAATTGTTGCAGCCGAGGCCGACGGCGGAAACGCGCAGGCCGGAGCCGCCGAGATTGCGAATTTGCATGATTGATCCTGTGGGGAGCCTGAGAGGAAGCGTCATTGTGGCCCGCACGCCGTGAGCCCGCAAGGTGCCGTCCTACCGCCTGCCGGGGCGTTTTTGCTGAGCTGCCATGCCGGTGCGCCAGTGCGGCGCAAAAAAATGCGGCCCCGGTCAGACGCGGCGACTGACGGGGGCCGCTTGGGGCGCGTGATCTGAGACGGGGGGCCTGATCATACGCAAGGCGCAACCTAGCCAGGCTTTGTTACGTCTCGGTGACAACAGGATTTATCCACAGGCCTGTCAGAACACCTTGCGATAGACGACGATGCCGGTCTTGTCCGCCACCTTGTCGTAAAGCTGCATCGCGGTGTGGTTGGTGTTGAAGGTGAACCAGTACACCCGCGGCGAACCGGCGAGCTTCGCCTGTTCGTAGACGCCGTTGATCAGCGCGCGCCCGACACCCTTGCCGCGCGCGGCTTTAGAGGTGAAGAGGTCCTGAAGATAGATCGACGGCTCGATCGCGGTGGTCGAGCGGTGAAACAGATAATGCACCAGCCCGAGCAGTTCGCCCGTCGCGTTCGGCGACCAGCGCATGCACCGGCTCGTAGGCATCGAAGAAGCGCGCCCATGTCATCGCCGTGATGGCGGGATCAAGCGCGGTCGGTCCGGTCCGTTCATAGAACGCGTTGTAGCCGTCCCACAAAGGAAGCCATTTTACGTAGTCCTGTCGGGTGACAGCACGAATGGTTACATCGCCGGGCATGTTTGATTCCGTGTTCGGGGAGGAAGCGTCGTCGACGCGCGGGTGGGACGGCGTCAGCCTACAGGCGCAGCCGCAAAGGATCAATCGTGCGGGGGAACGCGGAGCGCCGCGCTTCTATTCGGCGGCGCGCAAATGGCGGGCGAGGCTGCGCTCGCCGCCGCCGCGCAGCGAGCGGAGGTAGTCGGCATTGTCGGGGTCGTCGGTGTGGCGGACGAGGTCGGTGACCGGCGTATAGCTCAGCATGCGCCCGCCGTCGGGCAGCGCGGTGCAGGAAAAACGCAGCACCTGGCCGTCGGCGAGGTTGATGTTGATCGGCGTCGAGTCTGCCGGCGCGCATCATCTCGGTGCGCTGCGCGATGAACAGGCTCAGTTCGTCCTCGGGCAGTTCATAGGCGCCGGTGTCGCGGCCGTGATACATCAGCGCGATGAAGGGCGGCTTGGCGTCGGCCTGCTCGTCGGTCAGCGCGAAATAATCGCGGAAGGCGCGGTTAATGAATTCGGCGCGGGTATCGGCATCCAGCAGCACGATGCCGATATCGACCTGGTCGAGCGCCGCCGACAACCGCATCGCGGTGGCGTGATGCTTCTGCTCCCACGCAAACGCGTCGATCCATTTCTGCCGCAACATCCCGGTGATGATGGCGGTGCCGACGGCAGTAGCCGCCAGCAGCCCCATGCGCGTCAGGTCGGATACGTCATAGCCCGGCATCGCACGGTGGTTGAGGAAGAACAGCGCGGAAAACCCCACCGAGATCGCGGCGCTGATCAGGCCGGAGGCAAGCCCGCTCACCGAACTGGCAAAAGCGACGATGCAGACGAACAGCGGTGCGGGATTGGGAACGGCCATGACATGCCGGTCGACGAAGAAGGCGATCAGCGCCGCAGCTGTCGTCAGAGCAGGACCTGAGATTGCGCGCCAGTCGAACTGCATGCGGTTTCCCGTTGCCTCCCAGAATTTCGCGTCAAGGCTTTTTGTCGTCTCGAGAATTTGTCGTCTCGAGAATAAGGCGCGCAGTGTGACGCATGTTTCGCGTGGCGGCGGGTTTTGTTTTTCTGTCGTTAAAGCCGGATTGCACCGCTGCGAAAAACTTTCGCATTTTTGAATTCAAATGATATGCGAAAACGCATGGAACCACGTTCCGCGCCCGAATGTTGGCGCACGATATTTACGAAGAGGACCCCATGCCGACCATTTCCCCGCAGATTTTGCCGATCCTGATGCTGTTTGCCTCCAACGTGTTCATGACCTTTGCCTGGTACGGCCATCTCAAATTCAAGGACCATTCGCTGCCGCTGGTCATCATGGCGAGCTGGGGAATTGCGTTCTTCGAATACTGGCTGGCGGTGCCGGCCAACCGCTGGGGCAGCGCGGTGTATTCGGCGGCGCAGCTGAAGACCATGCAGGAGGTGATCACGCTGGTCGTGTTCGCCGGATTCTCGGTGCTGTATTTGAAAGAGCCGTTGGGGTGGAATCACGCGCTGGGATTTGGCTTCATCGCCGCCGGCGCGTTTTTTATCTTCCACAAATGGACGTAGCAAAGCGTTTTCGAGCGAAGCATGCCCTCGGACTTGATCCGGGGGTGGATACCGGTTCGCGTAAAGAAAACGCGTCAAAACAAAAATCCTACCCGCGCCGTCCGGTGAGGACGCGGTAATACTCGAGCAGGCTCTTGCCGGAATCGTAGATGATGTTGGCGATGCGCCATTCGTCGTTCTGCATGACGACGTGAACGAGGATTTTGTGCGGCTCGCCGTGGTGCTCGATCGCGACGCGGACGGTGGCCGGGCCCGTTTCGTCGCCGGAGTCGATCTCGATGTCGTTAATCTGGACCTCGGTGCCGGGCAGCACGCCCCAGCCGAAGAAGGCGTTCAGGATCCGGCCGATCGGCTGATCCTTCAGATAGGGCCGCGGTGCGTGCAAC
Source organism: uncultured Alphaproteobacteria bacterium (assembly GCA_963802535.1). Classification (GTDB taxonomy): domain Bacteria; phylum Pseudomonadota; class Alphaproteobacteria; order Rhizobiales; family Xanthobacteraceae; genus Bradyrhizobium. The sequence goes on from CAWDJI010000019.1 coordinate 241,391, forward strand.
AGCGCCTGCATGCCGCGCGAGAACAGCGCGTCGTACTCTTCCTGACTGAGCGGCGTCTGTGCGGCCAGCAGGCGCGCCTGCTTCTGCCAGACCGTATTGATGAATTCCGTGACGCCGGAACTGCCGCATTCGGCGTGACCCGGTCGCGCGCCGGCGAGCAACGCCACGGCGCCTGAAAATGCAAAGCAAAACTGACGCCGGTTCATGCGCTGCGCGTCCGAAAAAACTGAAGACTACGAGACTTGGTCGCAGCGTCCGGTTTTCGCGTTCATTTGAAGCGGGTTATTTTCCGGTAGGTGCCACCCGCACGATCCGTCCTGCTGAACTGTCGGTCAGAAGCCAAAGCGCGCCGTCCGGCCCCTGCCGGACGTCGCGAATTCGCTCGTGCAGATTTTGCAGCAATCGTTCTTCGCCCGTTACGGTATTTCCGTTCAGCGACAGGCGCACCAGCATGGTGCCGGCCAGCGCGCCGGTGAACAGGCTGCCGGACCATTTCGGAAACAGCTTTCCGGTATAGAACAGCATGCCGGACGGCGCGATCGACGGCACCCAGTATTTGACCGGCTGCTCCATGCCGTCTTTGGCCGTGCTGTCGTGGATTCTTCGCGCCGCTGTAGTCGATGCCGTAGCCGATCACCGGCCAGCCGTAGTTCTTGCCCTTGCCGATGATGTTGACCTCATCGCCACCGCGGGGGCCGTGCTCGATCTCCCAAAGATCACCGGTGGCCGGATTGATCGCGAGCCCCTGTTCGTTGCGGTGGCCGTAGCTCCAGATTTCCGGCCTGGCATCGCTGCGTCCAATAAACGGGTTGCCTGATGGCACGGATCCGTCGGGCGCAATCCGGATCAGTTTGCCGAGATGATTGTCGAGATTCTGCGCCTGGTCGCGATAGGTGAAATGTTCGCCCAGTGCGACGAACAGATTGCCGTCGTCCGCCTGCACGATACGGCAGCCATAGTGATTGCCCGACGACAGCGGCCCTTCCTGGCGGAAGATGATTTTGGTGTCGTCGAGGCGGCCGTTGTCATCGTTCAGTTTTGCGCGGGCGACCGCGGTGCGTCCGCCGCCGCCGGTGCGCTCGGCAAAGCAGAAATAGATCGTCTTGTTTTGCGAAAAGGATTTGTCGACGGCGACGTCGAGCAGGCCGCCCTGGCCGGACGCCCAGACCTCGGGCACGCCCTTGAGTGGCGGCGACAACAGGCCCTCCGCGGTCACGATACGCATGCGGCCCGGCCGCTCGGTCACCAGCATCTTTCCGTCGGGCAGGAACGCCAGTGACCACGGATGGACGAGACCCCTCGCAAAAGTTCGAACTTCGAGTTCACCCGCCGATGACCCGAATACGGTCTCTTCGCCATGCGTGCTGGTGGCGATCAACAGCGAGAGCGCCAGCAGGATCGCGGCCGTCAGCGCGGCCGTCACGAGTCCGACAGGCGTTTTCAGTCCGGCAGGTGCTTTCATCGTGGGTCCGGTCGCGATGCTGATCATCGCGTCGCAAGTGATGCGTGCGGGAGGAGGCCCGGCCGGGATCAGACCGGGATCGGCATCGCCATGGTCGCCTTGATCGAGAGCACCGTCAGTGTGACGACGAGGCACAGCGACAGCGCGCTGATCGCCAGAGAGGCGGCGATGGCGTTGGTCAGTCGGGAAGACGCTACTGGCGCAAGGCGGCTTTCGAAGCCGGCCGTGCCGGGCCGTATCATGGTCTAAATCCTTCAAGACGCGGACAAATCACCCGCGACGTGAGGAAATGTCACATTGGTCGCCGGCAACATTGCGGCGTGCGGGGTCTGAAAACGGCCAAATCACGGCAAAGGTTAACGCTATGCCCGCTGTTCTTAACCTTTGGCGGCGTCTTCAAGCGAATGTGAAAGGCTTGTCCTGCTCAAGCCCCTGCCGCGACGCTGGCGGGATCGTCGACCTCGGTTCCCGGCTTCCAGTCCATGGCCACGAAACCGGGGATCGATTCGACCCGCCGCAGCCAGGCCCGGATGGCGGGGAAGGTCGCCAGATCGAAGTCGCAGCGATCGGCGACGTGGGTGTAGCCGTACAGCGCGATGTCGGCGACGGTGATCTGGCCGGCGGCGAAATAGGCCCGGGTCTTGAGGTGGTTTTCCATCACCTGAAGTGCGGCATAGCCGCGCTCCATCCAGTCTTCCAGCGCGTGGGTCTGCAGATCACGGCCGCCCTTGACCAGCGACAGCCAGAAATAGGCAGCACCAATGTTGGGTTCCAGCGCGTGCTGTTCGAAGAACATCCATTGCAGCGCCTCGGCGCGCTCGACGCGCGATTCCGGCGCCAGCGAGGTTCCGCCGGCGACATACCACAGGATGGCGTTGGACTCGGCGAGGTAGCGTCCTTCGGCGACTTCCAATAGCGGCACCTGTCCGCTCGGATTCTTCTCCAGGAAATCCGGCGTGCGGCTTTCGCCGCGCAGGATGTCGACTTCGATCGCGCAATACGGCGCGTTCAGCAAGGCCAGCGCAAGGCGGACCTTGTAGCTGTTGCCGGAGCGCTGCATCGAATAGAGCTTGTACATCGTGAAGGGATTCATTCGATCGAGTTGGACGGATGCGCGCCGCTGTTGTCACGCCGCAACGCGGTTAAACAATGATGCCGATACCGATGCGTCGCAAGAGGTGTGGAATGGAAAAAGTCAAAACCTCTATTGCACTGCACGCGCGCAGAATGATTCTATCGACACATAAGTACACATTGGATCACGCCTGCGCGACGCGCCTCGGTGCCGATGGTGAAGTTCGCGTGCGCCGGTTCGGCTCGCCGTAGTTGTGGATCGACCGGCGCGCTCCGGCCCGCCGCGTCCGCTCGGTGCGCCGGGGCCGCGACCTCGGAGCAATCCGCCGTTGGTCAGGCAAAGTGCCGCCGGCAGGCTGATCGAAGGGATCGCGGCCCTTGCCAGATGTGAGGAATTTTGCCGCGGAATTTATCAAATATTGCGCCGGCCGGGGCTGCCCCTCAAGCCTTCGCTAAAGTTTGGGCCTTTCCGGCCAAGCTTCTTGCGATGCAGCGTGCATCGCTTTAGGGTGCGCCGATCCCAGAAAATAGAGTGATCTTGAGAATCTTGGATCGGTGGCGACACGTGGTGTGTTCGCACTTGCCTGCATGGAGATGATGATGCCGTTTCTGTCCGCTGCACTCGACCGTGTGAAGCCGTCCGCGACGATCGCGGTCACGGATAAAGCACGTGCGCTGAAAGCGGCCGGCCGCAACGTCATCGGCCTTGGCGCCGGCGAGCCCGATTTCGACACCCCCGCCAACATCAAGCTGGCGGCGATCCACGCCATCGAGGCCGGCAAGACCAAGTACACCGCGGTCGACGGCATTCCCGAGCTGAAGGAGGCGATCATCGCCAAGTTCCAGCGCGAGAACGGCCTGACCTACAAGCCGAACCAGATCATCATCGGCACCGGCGGCAAGCAGGTGCTCTACAACGCGCTGATGGCGACCATCAATCCGGGCGACGAGGTCATCATCCCCGCGCCCTATTGGGTCAGCTATCCCGAGATGGTGGCGCTCGCCGGCGGCGTGCCGGTATCGGTGGTCTGCACCGCGGCCAAGGGCTTCAAGCTGCAGCCCGACGCGCTGGAGCAGGCGATCACGCCGAAGACCAAATGGATCATTCTCTGTTCGCCGTCGAATCCGACCGGTGCCGCCTATTCGCGCAGCGAGCTGAAGGCGATCACCGACGTGCTGGTGAAGCATCCGAACGTCTGGGTGATGACCGACGATATGTACGAGCACCTGGTCTATGACGACTTCGTGTTCACGACGCCGGCGCAGATCGAGCCGAAACTGTACGATCGTACGCTGACGGTGAATGGCGTCTCAAAGGCCTATTGCATGACCGGCTGGCGTATCGGCTATGCCGGCGGCCCGGCCGAGCTGATCAAGGCGATGGCGACGATCCAGTCGCAGTCGACCTCGAACCCGTCGTCGATCTCGCAGTGGGCTTCGGTCGAGGCGCTCAACGGTCCGCAGGACTTCATTCCGGCGAACAACAAGGTGTTCAAGGAACGCCGCGACCTCGTGGTGTCGATGCTCAACCAGGCCAAGGGGATTGAATGCCCGCGGCCCGAAGGCGCGTTCTACGTCTATCCGTCCTGCGCGGGCACCATCGGCAAGACCTCGCCGTCCGGCAAGGTGATCAGCAACGACGAAGACTTCGTCACCGAATTGCTGGAGACCGAAGGCGTCGCCGTGGTGCAGGGTTCGGCGTTCGGGCTCGGCCCGGCGTTCCGGATTTCCTACGCCACCAAGACCTCCGATCTCGAAGACGCCTGCAAACGAATCCAGCGCTTCTGCGGCAATTTGCGATAAAACATTTCTGGCGCGCCAGAACGCGTCAGAATAAAGGCGTGTCAAATCACTTCATGCATCGAGCGCGTGATGTTTTGACGACTTCTTGGTGAAGCGCCTTGTTTTGAACATGGCGCTTCCCTCCTGTCCCCCCGCACATTCATTTCACCAAGTGGGGATAAGACAATATGCACTTCTCGAAACGCCTTTCGACATTCGGCATCGCCATCGCGGCACTGATGGCGCCGTTCGCCGCTGCCGACGCGATGCCGCCGGTTCGCGCTGGCATTCTGGAATGCCAGGGCGGCCAGAATATCGGCTTTGTCGTCGGTTCCGTGACCAGCCTCGAATGCGTGTTCCGAAGCGAAGGCCGCCGGCCTGAGCCTTACCTCGCAACCGTGCGCCGGATTGGCGTCGATCTCGGCTTCACCGAACAGACGAAGTTTACCTGGGCGGTGAATGCGCGGAACTCCAGGCTTGGGTTCGGCGATCTCGCCGGAAGCTATGGCGGCGTCGGTGCCAACGCATCGGTCGGCGTAGGCGGTGGCGGCAACTTCCTGGTCGGCGGTCCGGCGAATGCTTACGCCCTGCAGCCGATCAGCTTGCAGGGCCAGACCGGGCTTAACGTCGCTGCCGGTATTGCCGGCCTCGAACTGGAGCCGGTCCGTTTTGGCGCGCCGCGCCGGCACGCCCGACATCGCCGTCACGGCTGACACTGACAATTTGATTGAAAGAGGCCCGCGTCAGCGGGCCTCTTTTTGTTTGTTGTAATTGCCGTCGTTCCGGGATGGTGCGTTAGCACCAGACCCGGAATCTCGAGATTCCGGGTTCGATGCTGCGCATCGCCCCGGAAAGACGAGGTCCAAATCTGGCAGGGCCATAGATGTTGTGGCATAGAGAAGCGCTCGCCAGCGTTGCGGCGTTTCCTGTTCTCTGCTCGCATCACACGTTCCCAGCCGGAGATTTTCTCATGCGTCGCTCCCTCATCCTCGCCGGTGTCGCCATCGCCATGCTGGCCACTTCCATCGTCGGCGCCAACGCGCAAGCGCCGATGACGCGGGTTCAGCTCGGCGTGCTGGAATGCCGCGGCGGCGCCAGCATCGGCTTCATCGTCGGTTCAGTGACCAATCTCGGCTGCGTGTTGCGCGCCGACGGCATGCCGGAAGACCGTTACATCGCCACCATCCGCAAAGTGGGTCTCGATCTCGGCATCACCGCGGAATCCGCGCTGGCCTGGGGCGTCTACGCGCCGGTGGCGCGGCTCGGGCCGGGCGATCTCGCCGGCAATTATGTCGGCGCGCAGGGCAGCGCCACGCTCGGCGTCGGCGTCGGCGGCAACGTGCTGGTCGGCGGTTCTGCCAATTCGATCGCGCTACAGCCGCTGAGCGTGCAGGGCCAGGTCGGCGTCAGCGTCGCCGCCGGGCTGGAAAGCCTGGAACTCCGCCCGGGCAGATAATTGTTGGAGAAACCCTAGTCTGAATTCACGGAAGCCAATCTTGACAGCGCGGCCGGCCGCCCTTAAAAAGAATAAACGTTCTTTTTGTGGAGACGCCAGATGCGCAATCAGGAAGTCAGTCGAACCGCCGAATTCATGGCGGTGTTCCGTGCCTCCGAACATTCCAGGGCGCCGAATTCGCGCGCCTTTGCCGATCCGCTCGCAGCAGCGTTGTTGCCGGGCGAACTTCGACTGGCGACCAAACTTTTCAAGTTGGGCCCGACGGCAGCGCTGTTGAACAACTACATCGACCGCCGTTGGCCCGGCGCGCGGACCTCCGGCATCGCCCGCACCAAATTGATCGACGACTGGATCACGGAGGCGGCGGCCGGGATCGACCAGGTGGTGCTGCTCGGCGCCGGCTTCGACACCCGCGCCTGGCGTCTGGATGCGCTCAAAGCCGCACGGATTTTCGAAGTGGACCATCCCAATACCGCCCAAGTGAAGCAGGCGCGGCTGCGTTCGGCAGCAGCCGATTTGCGCAAGGTGACATTTGTAAAAGTCGATTTCGAAGTCGATGATTACGATGAATTGCTTCGCGCCGCGGGCTTCGATGCTTCACGTCCCGCGATCGTGGTCTGGGAAGGAGTGAGCCAGTATCTCACAGGCGAGGCGGTATGCGGCGTGATGCGTTGGGCGGGCCGCCTGGCGCCGGGAAGCCGCTTCATTTTCACCTATATCCACGAAGGGGTGTTGAACGGGTCGGTGGCTTTTGCCGGCGCCGAAAAAGCGATCGCCAAGGTGGACGGAACCGGCGAGCCGTGGCGGTTTGGGTTATTGCCCGAGCAACTGGCGGCGTTCCTGCGCGAGCGTGGGCTGAGGCTGCTGAGCGATCTTGGCGCCGACGAATATCGCGCGAAAGTGATGGGAGCGCAGAGCCGTCAAATGCCGGGCTATAGCTTCTATCACACCGTGCTCGCGGAAGTGCCGCATGCCCAGGATTAGCGCGGAACGGGCCAGCGCCCAGCGTGAGCGCATTCTCGATGCCGCGCTGACCTGCTTTGCGCGGGAAGGCTTTCACGCCGCGACCATGCAGGACATCGTCGCCGAATCCGGTCTCAGCCCGGGGGCGATCTATGGATACTTCAAAGGCAAGACCGAAGTCGTGATGGCGATCGCCACCGAGCGCCACGCGATGGAGCGCCAGCGCATGCGAGAGGCGTTGGCCGCGGCCGATCTCGACACCAGCCTGGTGCGCCTGATCGAAGGTTTTGTGCTGGGCTTGCGCGATCCGCAGGAAAAAACCTGGCGCCGGCTCGCGGTGCAGCTATGGGCAGAGAGCCTGTCCAATCCCAAGTTGAAGCGGGAGGCCCTGGCAGGCGTCAGCCAGGCGGTCGAGATATTGTCGCCGATGATCCGCGCAGCACAGCGTGAGGGGCGGTGGCCGCGTCATCTCGATCCCCAGTCGGCGGCGCGCGTCATGGTGGCCGTTTTGCAGGGCATCTCCCTGCAACTGGCCTGGGACGACAGCATCGATATCGCAGGCTTTGCCGCCGCGTTGCGGATCATGATCGACCCGCCCGGGGTCTGACGGTTTCCCACCTTGCAGCGCAGCGACATTTTCCCGCTTGCCAAAATCACGAGACGGGCGGAGCATCTGATCTGCCGACCCAATCATGGGCCGAGCTCCAAACAAGGAGGCGGCAATGGGACAAGACGTCAGAAGTCCCCGAGGTCCACGGTGCATCGCGCTGGTGGGCCCTTTCCAAAGCGGTAAAACCACACTCCTGGAAGCCATATTGGCGCGGACGGGCGCCATCCACAAAGCCGGCAGCGTCGATGCCGGAACTTCCGTCGGCGATGCCAGCCCCGAGGCACGCCACCACAAAATGGGCGTAGGCTTAAGCGCCGCCACCACCAGTTTCATGGGCGACAGCTACACTTTTATCGATTGTCCCGGTTCGATCGAGTTCGCGCATGACATGCGCGCGGCACTACCGGCGGTCGATGCCGCGATCGTGGTCTGCGAGGCGGACGAGAAGAAGCTGCCGCAATTACAGATCATCCTGCGCGAGCTCGAGGAAATGGGCATTCCGCGCTTTTTGTTCCTGAACAAGATCGACAAGGCCAACAAGCGCATCCGCGAGACGCTGGCGACCTTGCAGCCGGCCTCGCGCGTTCCCCTGGTGCTGCGGCAGATTCCGATCTGGAACGGCGAACTGGTCGAAGGTTTTGTCGATCTGGCGCTGGAGCGCGCCTTCGTCTATCGCGAACACAAGCCTTCGGAAGTGATCGCACTCGATGGCGGCAATCTCGACCGCGAGAAGGAAGCGCGCTTCTCGATGCTGGAAAAGCTCGCCGATCACGACGACAAGCTGATGGAGCAATTGCTGGAAGACATCCCGCCGCCGCGCGACGCGGTGTTCGACGATCTCGCCCGCGAATTGCGCGAAGGCCTGATCTGCCCGGTATTGTTGGGTGCGGCGATACCGCGAAAACGGCGTGCTGCGGCTGATGAAGGCGCTGCGGCACGAGGCGCCCGGAATTGCCGATACCGCCAAACGTCTAAAGGCGTCCTCACCGAAGGATGCGCTGGCCTATGTGTTCAAGACCCTGCATTTGCAGCACGGCGGCAAGCTGTCGCTGGTGCGGCTCCTGGCCGGGCACCTCGATGACGGTGCGACGTTGCAATCCGCCTCCGGCGAGGCCGGGCGGGTGTCCGGTATTCTCGCGGTCAGTGGCGGGCACGAGAGCAAGCGCGCCGCCGCCGAAGCCGGCGACACCGTGGCGCTCGGCAAGCTCGACGCGATCAAGACGGGCGACACGCTCTCCAGCGGCAAGACCACGCCTACATTGCTCGGCCGCGTCGATCCGACGCCGCCGGTGCTGGCGATGTCGCTGCGCCGCGAACGATCGCAAGGACGACGTCAAGCTCGGCCAGGCGCTGTTGCGGCTGAACGAGGAGGATCCGTCGCTGACGATGATTCACAACACGCAAACCCACGACATCGTGCTGTGGGGGCAGGGCGAGATGCATCTGCGCGTCGCGCTGGAACGCTTGCGCGACCGGTTTGGCGTCAACGTCAAATCGCACGCGCCGGCGATCGGCTACCAGGAGACGATCCGCAAATCGATCAGCCAGCGCGGCCGCCACAAGAAGCAGTCCGGCGGCCACGGCCAGTTCGGTGACGTGGTGTTGGAAATCAAACCGATGCCGCGTGGCTCAGGTTTTGAATTCCACGAGAAGGTGGTCGGCGGCGCGGTGCCGCGCAACTATATCGGCGCGGTAGAGGAGGGCGTGGTCGACAGCCTCGTGCGCGGGCCGCTCGGTTTTCCCGTGGTCGATCTGCACGTGACACTGACGGACGGTTCCTACCACAGCGTCGACTCCTCCGATCTCGCGTTCCGCACCGCGGCGCGTGGCGGCATGAGCGAAGCGCTGCCGCAGTGCCAGCCGGTGCTGCTGGAGCCGATCCATCTGGTGGAGATCGTCTGCCCGACGGAGGCGACGGCGAAAATCAACGCCATCCTGTCGGCACGACGGGGCCAGATCCTCGGCTTCGACACCCGCGAGGGCTGGGCCGGGTGGGACTGCGTCCGGGCCACCATGCCGGAAGCCGAGATCGGCGACCTGATCGTGGAATTGCGCTCCGCCACCGCCGGCGCCGGCGGGTTCACCCGGCAGTTCGACCGCATGGCCGAAGTCACCGGCCGCGCCGCCGACCAGATCATCGCCGCACACAGGGTTGCGGCGTGAGAAACGCGAATTGGGATCATGACGTCTGGGCTGGCGTCATGATCCCGTAAGCGCAATCCATCGCTGGATTGACGAGGTTGATGGGGGGAGGGGGAGATGTCCTTGCGTGTACTCGCGGGCGCTGCGTTGCTTGCGCTCATTGCAACCGATGCCGTCGCACAGAACGCGGCGTCCGTTTCGGGCAACTATTGCGGCACTTGGGCGAGCGGCAACAGCTGGCAGATGTCCCTGCAGCAAAGCGGGACCAGCGTCAGCGCATCGGTCACCGGCCGCAGACCCGATGGTGGTTCGAGTTCAGGATCGGCCAATGGGACCTTATCCGGTTCACAGATTGTGTTGAACTTCGCGTTCTCCCGCGGAGCGACCGGTACATTCTCCGGCAAGGTCGGCGGCGGCGGCATTTCAGCCGCGTTCGTGCGCACGGAGCCTGGCGCTGTGAAACGCCGGGGATTCCGCCCGCTTCAGCCGTTGTTAGGGAGCATCCGAACCCGCCCAGCATTGACTTGGACGCCGGCTTGGTCGAATTGACTGCCATGAAAGCCGGAACCAGACCCCCCGCCGCGTGCCTGATCGGATGGCCGGCTGCGCATTCGCGCTCGCCGCTGATCCATCATTACTGGCTGCGGACATTGGGCATCGAGGGCGGTTATGTCATCGAGGCGGTGCCGCCGGATGAATTCAAGGATTTCCTGTTCCGCCTCTCGCTGCGCGGCTTTGCCGGCGCCAACGTCACCATTCCACACAAGGAACAGGCGCTGGCGCTGTCGAAGCCGGACGCGCGCGCCCGTGCGGTCGGTGCCGCCAATACGCTGTGGTTCAAGGACGGCGAACTTTGCTCGACCAACACCGACGTCGAAGGCTTTATCGATAATCTCGATGCCTGCGCGCCCGGCTGGGACAAGGCTGAGGATGCGCTGGTGCTCGGCGCCGGCGGCTCGTCGCGCGCGGTGCTGTTCGGACTGATGGAACGCGGCGTCAAGCGCGTGCACCTGGCCAACCGGACCATGGAGCGCGCCGGTGCGCTGGCGGATCAATTCGGCGCGAGCGTCCTGCCGGTGGCGTGGGACGCGATCGGTGAATTGCTGCCGCGCGCGAAACTGCTGGTGAATACGACGTCGCTCGGCATGCACGGCCAGCCGGCGCTCGATCTCGATGTCAGCCGGTTGCCGTTCGGCGCCGTCGTCGCCGATCTGGTTTATGTGCCGCTGGAAACGCCGTTGCTGGCGCAGGCGCGGGAGCGGGGATTGAAGATCGCCGATGGGCTCGGCATGCTGCTGTACCAGGCGGTGCGCGGGTTTGAATTGTGGTTCGGAAAGCGCCCGGAAGTGACATCAGAACTTCGTGCGTTGATCGAAGCCGATCTCAAAAAAGCTTGAGCGGGAATATCGTTGCGGAATTGGGGTCAGTGGTTACGTGGTGGCCCACCGGAGATCCCTAATGTCCAAACATCGTTCTAGCCTTATTCGCCCGCTGTTCGCCGTCGCCATGGTCGCGGCTTCTACGCTGTACGCGATCGCCCAGCAGGCACCGTCGCCGACGCGGGTTCGCGGAACTATCGAAGGGGTTGACGGTGATGTGATCGCCGTCAAGTCGCGCAGCGGCGAGGATTTCAAGCTGCGGATGGCAAGCGACATGCGTCTGGTCGGCATTACCAAAATTTCATTGTCCGACATCAAGGTCGGCTCCTTCATCGGAACCACCACGGTGCCTGGCCCGGACGGCGGCAACAATGCGGTCGAAGTCCATGTGTTCCCCGAGGAGATGCGGGGCACCGGCGAGGGATCGCGACCCTTCGACCTTCGCCCGAACTCGACCATGACCAACGCCACGGTCGCCGATTCCGTCGTCAGCAATGACGGCCATACGTTGCTGGTCAAATACAAGGACGGCGAGAAGAAAGTCGTGGTCACCGGCGAGACGCCGGTCGTGACCTATGTGCCCGCCGAAAAGTCCGAGCTGAAGGCCGGCGCCAAGGTGATCGCCTTCTTCAAGAAGCTGCCGGACGGCTCCTATGAGGCCAACCGGATCAGCGTCGGCCTCAACGGGCTCACGCCGCCGATGTGACGTGCACCGTCATTCCGGGATGGTCCGAAGGACCAGACCTCAGGTGCGCAATTGCGCACCGGGGAATCTGAGATTCCGGGTTCGCTTCGCGCCCCGGAATGACAGTCAAAGCTTGGACCATGGAATAGGTACTCGCTTCTGGTGTTTGGGCTTGATCGGCCGTCGAAACGGCCTTGGGAGGGACATCATGTTGACGACTTCACGATTGCTTGCCGCTTCGTTCGCCTTTGTCACGCTGCTGGGCACGGCCGCATGGGCGCAACAGCCGCCGACGGTGCGGATCCGCGGTACCATCGAGGCCGTCGACGGCGCCATGCTGTCGATCAAGTCCCGCGAGGGCACCGACATGAAGGTACGCATGACCGACAATGTCGCCGTGTTCGGCGTGGCCAAGACCGCGCTGTCGGAGATCAAGGAAGGCTCCTATATCGGCGTCACCGCGCTGCCGGAGCCGGACGGCACCCAGAAGGCGGTCGCCGTGCATATTTTCCCGGAGAACCAGCGCGGTGCGGCCGAAGGTTTCCGGCCTTGGGACCAGCGCCCCAACTCGACCATGACCAACGCCACCGTCGCCCAGACCGTCAAGGGCACCGACGGCCAGAATATCCTGGTCAAGTACAAGGACGGCGAAAAGAAAGTGGTGGTGCCGCCGGACACGCCGATCGTCACCTTCGTTGCCGGCGACAAGTCCGAACTGAAGGCCGGCGCCAAGATCATCATCTTCGGCGCGGTGAAAAAGGACGACGGCACGCTGGAAGCCAACCGCGTCAATGTCGGCCGCGACGGCATCACCCCACCGATGTGATCTTGCTTCCCTCTCCCCTTGTGGGAGAGGGTGGCGCCTCACGAAGTGAGGCGACGGGTGAGGGGTTGCTTCCGAGATGCAGGCCTCTCCGTGGAGAGAGACCCCTCATCCGGCGCCATCGCCGATGCAAACTCGGCGTTCTAAGAACGGCGGCCGGAGGCCGCCTATGCCACCTTCTCCCACAAGGGGAGAAGGTAGAGAGAGCTCGGACGACAGCGAAAATTAAATCGCCAGCACCCGATCGTCGATCTCGGCGATGGTGTTGACGCCGCACAGGCCCATGGTGATGAGCATTTCGTTGCGGATCAGGTCGAGCGCCTTGGTGACGCCGGCCTCGCCGCCGGCACCGAGGCCATGCACGAAAGCACGGCCGATCATGCAGGATTTGGCGCCGAGCGCCAGCGCCCGCATCACGTCCTGGCCCGAGCGGATGCCGCCGTCGAACATGATCTCCATCTTGTCGCCGACGGTATCGACGATTTCAGGCAGCAGCTCGATCGAAGACGGCGCGCCATCGAGCTGCCTTCCGCCATGGTTGGATACCACGAGCGCATGCGCCCCGGTCTTCATCGCTTCCTCGGCGTCCTCGACGTCGAGAATACCTTTCAGGATCAGCTTGCCCGGCCAGATCGAGCGGATCCACTCGACGTCCTTCCAGTTCAGCGTGGTGTCGAACTGCGTGGCGGTCCACTGCGAGATCTGGGTCGCGTCGTCGACGCCCTTGATGTGACCGGTGATGTTGCCGAAGGTGCGGCGCTTGCCGCGCAGCAACCCGGCAACCCAGGCCGGCTTGCTGGCGAAATCGATCAGCTTCGACAGCGACCATTCCGGCGGCACCGTCATGCCGTTCTTGATGTCCTGGTGGCGCTGCCCCAGCACCTGCAGGTCGACCGTCAAGACCAGCGCGCTGCATTTCGCCGCGATCGCGCGCTCGATCAGCGACTTGATGAAGCCGCGGTCCTTCATGACGTAGAGCTGAAACCAGAACGGCTTGTCGACGCTCGAGGCGACATCTTCGATCGAGCAGATCGACATCGTGCTCAGCGTGAACGGAATGCCGGCGGCCTGCGCGGCGCGGCAGGCGGCGATTTCACCGTCGCTGTGCTGCATGCCGAGCAGTCCGACCGGCGCCAGACTGAGCGGCAGCGATGCTTTCTCGCCGAGGATCGTCGTCGAGGTATCGCGCCGGGAGATGTCGACCAGGATGCGCTGGCGGAACTTGATGGCTTCGAGGTCGGCGCGGTTGGCGCGCAGCGTGTCCTCGGTGTAGGAGCCACGGTCCGCATAATCGAAAAACGCCTTCGGCACGCGGCGCTTGTGCAACTGGCGCAGGTCTTCGATGCAGGTGATGTGCTTCATGGAACGTCCCGGCCCTTCCCAGATGTCTTTTCTTTTCATCTAGCACGGTTGGTAGGTGAGCCAAATCAGCAGGCGCTGAAGCCTTCCGATCGCGGGTCTTTGGAGGAGATCCGGGTGGTGCTGGTATCGCGTCAACGCCGCCCAAGTCGCCGCCTAAGTCGCCGCCAATGGAGGCCGACCATGGCCCGAATGGCTGGCCAAGGGGTCGGATTTGCGTCGCTAATCCATCGAAACATGATGCAAAACAATTAGTTAGTCCCGGGGCAAGACTCCGGTCGCCAGTAATGATTCATCATATTTTTTGAAGCCATTTTAGCGCCTGAAGGACTATAAGGCCCGTGCACGCTATGATGGTGTGCGTTCGCCGCTTCTTGGCCGGGATGGCCTGGAGCGTCGAAGTTGCTGGGGGTCACATGAGCCGCAAATATTTCGGTACCGACGGGATTCGGGGCCGTGCCAATGGACTGATCACGCCGGAGCTCGCGCTCAAGGTGGGGCAGGCGGCCGGTCTGGTGTTTCAGCGCGGCGATCACCGCCACCGCGTCGTCATCGGCAAGGACACCAGGCTGTCCGGCTACATGATCGAATACGCCATGGTGGCGGGCTTCACCTCGGTCGGGATGGACGTGCTGCTGCTCGGCCCGATGCCGACGCCGGCGGTCGCGATGCTGACCAAGTCGATGCGCGCCGATCTCGGCGTCATGATCTCGGCCTCGCATAATCTGTTCGATGACAACGGCATCAAGCTGTTCGGCCCGCAGGGTTTCAAACTGTCCGACGACGTCGAGAAGCAGATCGAGCAGATGCTCGACGAGCCGATCGACCGCCGGCTGGCGCAGAGCGCCAGCCTCGGGCGCGCCCGCCGCATCGAGGGCGTCAATGACCGCTACATCGAATTCGCCAAGCGCACGCTGCCGCGCGAGCTCTCGCTCGACGGCCTGCGCGTGGTGGTCGATTGCGCCAACGGCGCCGCCTACAAGGTGGTGCCGGAAGCGTTGTGGGAACTGGGCGCCGACGTGATTTCGATCGGCGTCGATCCCGACGGATTCAACATCAATAAGGATTGCGGGTCGACCTCTCCGGAAACGCTGTGCCGCAAGGTGCGCGAGATGCGCGCCGACATCGGCATTGCGCTGGATGGCGATGCCGATCGCGTCATCCTGGTCGATGAGAGCGGCCATGTCGTCGATGGCGACCAGCTGCTCGCGGTGATCGCGCAAAGCTGGAAGGAAGACGGCCGTCTCGCCAAGCCCGGCATCGTCGCCACCGTGATGTCCAATCTCGGGCTCGAGCGCTTCCTCGAAGGCCACGGGCTCTCGATGGTGCGCACGCCGGTCGGCGACCGCTATGTGCTCGAGCAGATGCTCAAGCAGGGCTACAATCTCGGCGGCGAACCGTCAGGCCACATCATCCTGTCCGACTACGCCACGACAGGCGACGGCTTCGTTGCAGCGCTGCAGGTGCTCGCCGTGGTGCAAAAACTCCGCCGCCCGGTGTCGGAAGTCTGCCACAAATTCGAACCCTTGCCGCAGATCCTCAAAAACGTGCGCTATCGTTCAGGCAAGCCGCTCGACGATGCCGACGTCAAATCGGCGATCGTCGACGGCGAAAAGCGCCTCAACGGCCACGGCCGCCTGCTGGTCCGCTCGTCCGGCACCGAGCCCGTGATCCGCGTAATGGGCGAGGGCGACGATCGCATCCTGGTCGAGGAAGTGGTCGACCACATCGTCAACGCGCTCGGCCACGCCGCGG
>CAWDJI010000020.1:0-488262 GCA_963802535.1 uncultured Alphaproteobacteria bacterium
CCATACCGATCGAATAAAATTCCTGATCGCACACCGTCCGGGCTCGGTGGCGCCAGCGCTGGCCGCGCGGCAGATCGCGACCTTCGACCAGCTGACGCAGGGGCGGATGTCGCTGCACGTCATCGCCGGCACCAGCGACGCGGACCAGGCCAGCGAAGGCGACTTCCTGCCGAAGAACGATCGCTACCGCCGCGCCGGCGAGTATCTCGATGTGATCCGCCGGATCTGGACCAGCGATAGCCCGTTCAACCACCACGGCGAGTTCTACCGCGTCGAAGGCGCCTATTCCGACATCAAACCTTATCAGCAGCCTTATCCGCGCCTGTTCTTCGGCGGCTCCTCGGATGGTGCGCTGAAGATGGGCGCCGAACATTGCGACGTGTTCGCGATCTTCGGCGAGCCGCTCGCCGAGACGCGCACCCGCGTCGACGATTTCCGCCGCCGCGCGGCGGCGTTCGGGCGGCAGGTCGATTTCAACATGTCGTTGCGCCCGATCATGGCGGAGACCGAGGGCGCGGCGTGGGACAAGGCGCACGCCCTGCTCGCGGATGTGGAACGCAAGACCGGCGAGGCACCGAAGCCGACGAATAATTCCGCCGAGCGGTTGCTCGGCTATGCCGCACACGCGGCGACGTCCATGACGAACGGCTGTGGATGGGGATTGCGCGTGCCACCGGTGCGCCGGGCAATACCTCGTGCCTGGTCGGGACGCCGGAACAGATCGCAGCCGCCGTCCTGGAATATTACCGGCTCGGCATCCATTCGTTCCTGCTGCGGGGTTTTGAAAATCCGCAGGACACCGTCGCAATCGGGCGCGACCTGATCTCGTTGATCAAGGCCGGTGCGGAAGCGATCGACCAGCAAGCCCAGGCCGCCGAGTAGCGATGCCCAAGTGATTAGAACCATCATCATTGCGAGCGAAGCGAAGCAATCCATGTCACCCCGTGAAGAAAGAATGGATTGCTTCGTCGGCAAGTGCTCCCTTGCGCAAACGCTTTGCGTTTGTCGCAGGCAATGACGGGTCGGATAGGGAAGTCTTATGAAGGCGGTGGTGGTCGAGAACTACGATGCGATCGACGGCATTTCCATCAAGGAGATGCCGATGCCTGCCGTCTCGGCCGGCGAAGTCCGCGTCAAGATCGGCGCCGCAGCGGTCGGTTTCGTCGACGGGTTGAAGGTGCAGGGATTGTATCAGACCAAGGATCCGCTGCCCTTCGTTCCGGGTACGGAATTTGCGGGCGTTGTCGATGCCACCGCGGACGACGTCACCGCCTTCCGGCCGGGGATGCCCGTGATCGGCATGACCCGCTCCGGCGCGCTCGCCGAATACATCTCGGTACCGTCTGCGGCGCTGAAGAATTTACCGCCAAAAATTCCGTTTGAAGCCGGCGCGTCGTTTCAGGCCAATTACCTGACCGGACTTTATGCGCTGAGCGCCCGTGCAGAACTGCGCAAGGGCGAAAACCTGCTGGTGCTGGGCGCCGCCGGCGGCGTCGGCATTGCAGCCGTGCAACTCGGAAAACTGATGGGCGCGCGGGTGATCGCAGCGGCCTCGACGGCAGAGAAACGCGACTTCGCGGTCCGATATGGCGCGGATGATACGATCGACTATACCAAGCCGGATTGGCGCGACACCTTGAAGGCGCTGACCGGCGGAAATGGTCCGGACGTGATCTTCGATCCCGTCGGCGGCGAGGTCGCGTTGCAGGCGTTTCGCTCGATTGCCTGGCGCGGGCGGCATCTCGTGGTCGGCTTCGCCTCCGGCACCATACCGGCGCTGGCGTTCAACCTTCCGCTGCTCAAGGGTGGCGCCCTGCTCGGCGTCGATCTTGCGCAGATCCAGCGGCGCGAGCCGGACACCCACGCACGCCTGATCGCGCAATTGTTCGACTGGCTTGCCACTGGCCAATTGAGCCCGGTGGTCGGCAAGGTCGCGGGTTCGAGAATTTTCGCGAAGCCTTCAAGACCATGCAGTCGCGCTCCGCGCTCGGCAAGATGATCGTCAAATTCGTCTGAGGACAGCAAGATGCCTGAAGCAATCGCCAACGGAACCGGCCGCCGCCTGATGCATACGCGAACGGTCGAATGCAACGGCTACCTCAGGGACGACGATCTCTGGGAAGTCGAGGCGGCTCGTCGACACCAAGCCGTACACGCAGCCGGCTGACCACTATCGCTGTGAACTGAAACCCGGCGACCCCGTGCATGACATTCGTTTGCGGCTTGCGGTTGACGACCGCATGACGATCCACGAAGCGCAGGCGACCATGCAGGCGACGCCCTACCCCACCTGCATCGAGGTCCAACCGGTGCTTGAACGGCTGGTCGGCGAAAACATTGCCAAGGGATGGCGCGAGGTGGTCCGGCGCAGGATCGGCCGGGCCGAGGGCTGCACGCATCTAGCGGAACTGCTGGGACCGGCGGTGACCACGCTGTTCCAGACCATCTCCTCGGGGCGGGATCCGAACGGCCGCGACACGCTGGAGAACCAGCAGAACTCCGGCAAGCGTCCGTTCTTCATCGGTGGCTGCCATTCCTGCGCGCCGACGGGCCCATCGTTGCCGACAAGTTTCCCCAATTCGCTACGGAAGCCTGCCGCGCAGGATTAGAGCGTTTTCGAGCGAAAGCCTACGCGTCAAGACGACGACCTGAGCTCCCGATCGCAATCACGAAAATGCAACCCTTAGCCGCATCGCATTGTGAAGCCTCCGGCTTGACAAGGCGATAACCTATGGTTGTCTTTGTCCTGTCAAATAACCGTTCGTGGCGAAGCCGATGTCGAAAGGTGTTGCCGTGCTGGCTTGGGGCATCGGAGGGATTGTTCTCCCTCTGCTGCTGGTGTTCGTCGTGACCATCTCTTTCGCGCGCAAATAGTCAACACCATCTACAAGAATGTCGAGGACATTTCCGACAACGAAATGCCGTCCACTGTCACATCCTATCAATCCGGTCCAGAGGTCGTCAGCACCATCGGCGGCGGCGGCGAAGGCTTGAATTGCAGCCTGCCCCGGCTGGCGAATTATTTCTTCGATCGCATGGAATACGACAAGGGTAACCGCCGGCTGGTGCTGCAACGATTTCGGCAAGCCTGCGTATTCCACGATCTCTGCTATCGGCATGGCCTGGCTACCTATGGCTATACCCAAAATGATTGCGATCAAGTTCTACAGAACGAGGCGTTCCGGCTCTGCAAGAATGTCCAGAGCAGAAGCGCGGAGAGCTGTCAGACCGATTTAAAGATGATCCTGGCAGGCGTGACCTTCGGCGGCTCCAACGCCTATCGTGCCTGGGATTGCTCGACCTACTTCGAATTCGAAGCCGATCCCTCGCGTTCCAGCGGATTTTCAGTGAGCCGGGTGGTCGATCATCCTTTCAAATCGGTCAATCCCGGCAAGTACCGCGAGGACCCGGATCAAGTCATCCTCACGTTCGAGAATATCAGATCCAATCTCACCGTCAGGTGTGTCACCTGCAAGGAAGTACCGCTCCTCGAGAATACCAACGATCGCCACGACACCAGTCCCGAGTTCCGCTCGGTCGGGCTAAAGACGCTCCCGGACGCGCTGCTGAACCGGAAGGATTAATGCTGTCCTCAACAAATACGGTTTGGCTGCCGCCGCGGCGCCGTCACGCTGCGCCGCATTTGCTCGTCGACAGTGCCGGCAAGAATCACTCGATCTGGATGACGCGGAATAGTCCCAAGAACACCATCACCTGCATTGTGCTCGCAGATGCAGCCAGGTTGTTGACCTACACGATGCCGGAGCGCGACCTGTGCTCCGAGGATGCAGCGTCGCAATTGACGATGGTCGAAGTCAACACGTTCTCGGCTTCTCCCCTGCCGATGGAGATACCGAGACGAGCCGGCGACAGTATCATCGCGGCCGGAATAAGCTTGAGACCAATCGGCGCTGCCGACAAGGACGATCAACCGCGCAGCATCGAGTTCGCGAACTGAGTTTTTGTGCGAGGTCTGCATCCAGAACCGTTGATCCAGTCAGTGAACATGAAGACGACAAATCCAAATGCGTTCCCTTCCCCGACCAGAGCAGTTTAAACAGCGTCGGCCTCGGCGCATTCCAGAATTTTGCAACCGTGCGACCCGGTCAGCAGATCCTGTTCGCGCGAGATGTCATGACGTCACGGAATGTCCCGCTGTGGACCAACATATCGCAAAATGTCCTTGGTATCGCATATTCGCCCAAAGGCGTGATGCTGCAAATCGATGTCGCAGCCCCATCTACCGTCAGGGGACCCGTGGCGACCAGGATCAAGAGAAAGGAATTCAACATCCCGGATCGCTACGATCCGATGATGCCTATCACGCGCAGCAGGGACGATCTGCGTTTCCTCAGCCTGGAAAAGATCGACGACGAGGTCGGCCTCCGCCTGTTCGACTTTGCCAAGGAGCATCCTGAGGAGGCCGAAAAGGTGAAACTGTGGAGCCACGACAGCGAAGTCATACTGCATTCGTCATGGGCGCTTCGGCCGGTGCTCGTGCTTGAGACACGAGAGGATGGACTGAAGACCAAGCTGGTGTTTTCCAGGGCGGAAATTACACCACAGCCGGACGACGATGCCCGCGCCGCCCTCACGGAATCATTGACACTCGAGACGCTGGTGTTCGAGCGCAAGGCGGACGCCCCGCCGGATACGGCATTTGTGGAGACCAGCGGCGCGGCCTGCACCATCAAATACACGTTTGAAAGCCATCCCGAATATCCCTGCTATCGCGCATTCGATCCGACCCGCCCGATGCGGGCTTCGCCCGCGGCCGGGATGCAGGCATCGCAGACGCTGGTCGGGCGTCTTGCAGGGCGCAGCGGCTATGCCCTTGCATTCCCGGATTCCTGTCTTGCGGCGGAACCCGTCGTGATCCTCAAGCCGATGGGCACCACCTTCGTGCAGGCCTCAGACGAAGCGGGCTGGCCCGACATCCAGCGCCGTGTATCCTGCCATCCGATCAGGTCGAATGTGGATATCAGCAGGCCTATCCGGCATCAGCCCGCCGAGCAGCAAGCCGCGCCGCGCGGTTAGCGGCCGAATGTCAGGTGTCGGCCCGCCCCGGCCTGACACGGTCGAACACCGCGAACGCTGCCGCCAGCACGCATCCGGCGATGATGCCGACCGTGAGATCCTCGATCAGCGTGAGGCCGAAGGTAGCGATCAGCACGCTGGCGCCGCGCCAGTCATGCAGCAGGTGTAAAAACTCTTCCTTCTCCGCCATGTTCCAGCATACCACCACCAGCACGCCTGCCAGCGCCGACAGCGGGATGAAGCTTGCCAGTGGGGATGCGACCACCATGAAGATCAGCACAAGCAGCGCATGCATCATGCCGGCGACCGGGCTAACGGCGCCGGCGCGAATATTGGTCGCGGTGCGCGCGATGGTGCCGGTCACGCTGATGCCGCCGAACAGGGCGGAAGCGATATTGGCGATGCCTTGCGCCACGACTTCCATATTGTAGCGGTGCTTGCGGCCGGTCATACCGTCGGCCACCTTCGCCGACAGCAGGCTTTCGACAGCGCCCAGCAGCGTGAAAGCGAGCGCGGCTGGCAACACAGAGAGCACCGATGAAGCCGAGATCGCCGGCAAACGCGGTGAAGGCAGGCCATCCGGCAGTTGGCCAAAATGGCTGCCGATGGTCTCGATGGGCAAATGGAACAGCCATGCCGCCAGCGAGGCCAGCACCACGGCAATCAGCATGCCCGGCCAGTTCGGAAGCCAGCGCCGCAGCAGGAAGATCAATGCCGCCGAGCCGACACCAATTGCGACCGCGGCCGGGCTGATGGTCGGCAGCGCCTGGGCAAGCGCGACAAGCTTTGGCAAGAACGGCCCGGGTTCGGCAGCCCGTCAGCTTCAGACCGACGAGATCCTTGATCTGGCTGGCAAAGATCGTGACCGCGATGCCGCAGGTGAAGCCGACGGTCACGGCATGCGGGATGTAACGGATCAGCGAGCCGAGCCGCAGCAGGCCGATCAGCGTCAGCATGAAGCCGGAGAGGAAAACCGTGAGCAACAGCCCGTCGAGACCGAATTTGCTTGCCGTCGCCGACACCAGCACGATGAACGCGCCGGCCGGGCCACCGATCTGAAAGCGGCTGCCGCCGAGCGCCGAGACTAAAAAGCCGCCGATAACGGCGGCGTATAAGCCCCGCTCGGGCGAAACGCCCGAGGCGACGGCAATCGCCATCGATAGCGGGAGCGCCACGATCGCGACCGTCAAAGCCGCCAGCATATCCCTGCGAAAATGGGCGAGCCTGTACCCCTCGGCCAGCACGGTGGCGAGTTTCGGACGGTAGGTATGGGCCGTGGCGGAGCCGTCGGGCATGGCAGATAAACCGGTCTGGATTCGGGCAGTATAACCACCGACTGAGCGCCGGGCCACCCGTCCAGTTTGCCTACCCGGCGCGATTCCGGTTTGATCAGGATCAAGTCCGGGAGTATTCGAAGCGCCTATGAGCGTCAGTCTGCCGGCATCACCCGGGGAGTGAGGATGCGTTCTCCATCGCCTTGGTTCGCGGTCGCGCTGTCGATCGCACCTTTGTCATCCGCCCATGCGGAGCCGGCTTTCGACGTCCGCGCGATCTGCCGGACGGCGATTGCGGCGATGACCGGACGTGACGTAAAACTGTTCCAGGCGGCGGCGGATGCGCCCGACGGCGTCGTGGCGCTGACTTATGCCCGCCCATTCGATAATTTCGTCTGGGCCTATCATTGTCGGCTGGACGGCAACCGGGTGATCTGGGCGGACGAACCCGGCCGCTGGCGGCAGGAAGCCAAGGACGACAAGATATTCTTCGAAATCGTCGGCGACGGCGCGCAGCTGCGCATCATCAAGAACCCGGTCAAAGGATCGAGCACAGAGGAAGTGTTCGATCGCGCCACGATCCTGACCCGATAGATCTCAGAGCCGGCGCGGCGACCAGAAAGCCGTCGCGTAGGCCACGGCAAATCCGAGAAACGCGACAACCCACGCGCCGCCGGCGACCATCAGCAAGACACCGGCGTGGTCCGCTTCCAGCACGGCGCAGACCCGCGCCAGCGCCGCGACAATCACCGCGGCGTAGATCAGCTGCGTCGCAAGCGAGGCTTCGAGCAGCCGCCCGGTATGACCGAGCGTCGCCCGGCTCATCACCGCGAGCGTCATGGTGCCGATCGCCCCGCCCGTCCATGCGTGGATACCGGCGCCCGGCGCCACGAGGTCGAAGGCGCTGAGCGCGGTGAGGATGAAACCCATCGGAATGAACGCATAAGCGACGTGCAGGATCAGCACCAGCCGGTCGGCGAATGTCCGGTATCCGCTCCAGCGCGCCAGCCGGACGAGATGCATGCCGCCGCAGACCAGCAATAATCCGCCGGTCGTCCGCTCCAGCGGCCAAACAACCCAAAGCAGGAGTACCAGCGCGCTCGCCCCGACGGTCGCGGCATCGAAGCGGCCGAACGGCGCCGGCATCTGACCCGGCGTCCGCTTGGCCAGCCAGTTGCGGGTAAAGCTCGGGATGATCCGGCCGCCGATCAGAGCGATCAGTGTGATCACGACGGCGATGCCGGCCCGGGTGGTGTATTCGGCCAGGCCAGTGAAATGTGCTTCCAGATGAAACGCCAGATTGCCGGCGGCAAGCAGGCTGATGATGGCGACGATCTTGAGATTGCCCCACTTCTTGCCGGCAATGATCTCGCGCGCCGCGGAAGCCGCCAGCAGGATGAGAAAGACGCAATCGATGAGCGCGGCCGGACCCCAGCCGATCCAGGCCGAAATGCTGACGGCAATGCGGCCCGCAACCCAGGTCGAGAACAGCAGGATCAGCGGCCTGCCCTGCAGCGGCAGCCGCCCGGTCCAGTTCGGCACCGCCGTCAGCAGGAAACCGGCGACAACGGCCGCGATATAGCCGAACAGCATTTCATGGACATGCCAGTCCCGCGGCGCAAACGCCGTGCTGAGTTTCAGCTGGCCGTAAAAGGCCGGCAGCCACACCAGAATGGTGGCGCCGGCATAGACGGATCCGAAGAAGAAGAATGGCCGGAAGCCATACGAAAACAGCGCAGGGCCTCGATAATCTCTCAAGCGCGACACTGACATGATCTGAATCCTGCTCTGGCTTTTCTTGGCGGCACCCTAGCCAGCGCAAGGCGCGGCTTCCTTGTCGAAACGCAAACTGGGCTCTCGTTCGTCCGGTTTGCGAAAGCGCAAAGACGGCGGCCCTGCCTGAACGTATTTGAAATGACGGTTCAACGAATGGAGATAGATGATGCGAATCTTTCAGCGGCTACGGGAGAGCTTCGGGCCGGCACCGATCCAGCCTCAGCATGTTTCGGACGAAGTCCGCGAACGAACGTTTGTGGTGGCAACCGTCCCTTCCGGTCCCCCTGCGACCGAAGCCATGTGCTGCGGCCACTGCTCCGGCAATGCCGGGGGACACAATTCGGAACTGCCCGCCGCGCGGTAAAAACAAGGAAAGCGGCTGACAAAGCCGCTTTCCTTTCTTTCATGCGCTCAAATTACTTCGATGCCGTCTTTGTCGCGTCAAGCTTTGCGAACAGCGCAGCGAATACCTGCCTGGCCTTGCCGATTTGGGGCACGGCCTTGGCCTGTTCCTCATTGGCGGGCGTACCCACCACGATCATCGCCACCATGCCCATGCCGTAATGCGGCGCGCATTTGACGCCATAGATCCCGGCCTGGTCGAACTTGACGGCGACATCCTCGCCGGTCGTTCCGACGAAGGTGACCCCGCCGTCCGGCAGCATGCCCTTGATGGTCTCCGCATTATGTCCCTTGTCGGTCGACACGAACTTGACGGTGTCGCCGGGTGCGACCTTGAGCAGGGCCGGTTCGAAAACCATCAATCCTTCGGTTCCCTTGTTGAGCATCTTGACTTCGACTTCGGCCGCATAAGCGCCGCCGGCCATCGCCATACCGGCGGAAAAGGCGGCCATTACCAGAAACTTGCGCATCCTGATCTCCTGTTGATCGGTCGGGTCTTCATCCAGACCCCATGCGCGCCTTCTAGTCGAAGGTCGACGGGTGGACTTTGCTTTAACGCAAGTTCCCGGGCGGTTGTCGCGCTATGGTGGGGCGGTAGCGGCGGTGCTGCCAAAATGATCGCCGCCAATCGCCGTCGACAATTTACCAGAGCGACACCCGGATCATCCCATGGCTCCCCTCGACCGTTCAATCGTCGCCAATGTGCCGATCTTCGCAGGCTTGAGCGCCGACGATCTCGACGCCGTGCTGCGCGACGCGCGATCGGTCCGGTATCCCAAGGACAGCGCGGTGTTCGACCAGGGCGCTGAAGCGCATTCGTTCTTCGTCTTGCTGCACGGCCATCTGCGGGTCGAAAAGACCACGCCGCAAGGACAGCAGATCGTGGTTCGCTACGTCTCGGCCGGTGAGTTGTTCGGTGTCGCGCAGGCGATGGCACTCAAGAACTATCCGGCGACCGCGATTGCGGTCGTCGACAGCGTGGCGTTGTCGTGGCCATCGACGCTGTGGCCCGAACTGATCGCGAAATTCCCGGCGCTGGCGGCAGGCGCATTGCAGACCGTCGGCAGCCGGTTGCAGGACACCCAGAACCGCGTCCTCGAAATGTCCACCGAGCAGGTCGAGCAGCGTGTTGCGCACGCGCTGTTGCGTCTGGCCAAGCAGGCCGGGCGCAAGGTCGAGCATGGCGTCGAGATCGATTTTCCGATCAGCCGGCAGGACGTCGCCGAGATGACCGGCACCACCCTGCATACCGTGAGCCGAATTCTCAGTGCATGGGAGCAGCAGGGCCTGGTCGAGGGTGGACGCCAGCGCATCGTGCTGCGCGATCCTCACAAGCTGTTCGGGATCGCAGAAGGACATGGCAAAACCGACGGCGAACGCTAACTGGCCACGGCCTGCAGCGCGGTCAGGAAAGCACCGCCATCGATCTCGTGCTCGCGGCTAGCGTCTTCAACCGAATGGAACGCCGCGATCGGACAGCCGACGCAACCCATCCTGAAATCCAGGAACACCCGCATCGAGGCAGGCCAGCGGTTCATCACCTGGTCGACCGTCATGTCAGGGGTGGGCATGCACTTTTTCATGCTGCCAGCCTAGACGCCCGGGCGCACGCTTCTTTGTCGGGGCGCAAACAGCGTCGCTATTTGTCATCGTTCGAGAAGCTTGCGCTGGAGCAAAGAGCGCTTGCCGCATATCGGGCAAAAGGGTGGCACGGAATTCAAATGCAGACACCAACCAGGAGAGTGTCATGATCACCCGCCGAATCGCGTTGACTCGGCGCCGCAGTCGCCGCCCTTCTCGTCGCCACCCCTGCGCTTGCAGCCGACGATCTCAAGCTGCCGCGTCAGGCCGTCGAACTGGTGGCACCGCCCTTCGTGCATCCGCACGAGCAGGCCACCAAGGAAGGGCCGAAGATCATCGAGTTCAAGCTGACGATCAAGGAGAAGGAAGTCGTCATCGACGACGCCGGCACCAAGTTCCAGGCGATGACGTTCAACGGCTCGATGCCCGGCCCGCTGATGGTGGTCCATGAAGGCGACTACGTCGAGGTGACGCTGGTCAATCCCGAAACCAACACCATGCCGCACAACATCGACTTCCATGCCGCGACCGGCGGACTGGGCGGCGGCGCGCTGACCCATGTCAGCCCCGGCGAGCAGGTGGTGCTGCGCTGGAAGGCGACACGCACCGGCACCTTCGTCTATCACTGCGCGCCGGAAGGCATGATCCCCTGGCACGTCGTGTCGGGCATGCACGGCACCGTGATGGTGCTGCCGCGCGACGGCCTGAAGAACCGCGAGGGCAAGCCGCTGCGCTACGACCGCATCTATTACGTCGGCGAGAACGACCTCTACGTGCCGAAGGACGAGAACGGCAAATACAAGAGCTACGAGACGCTCGGCGAAGCCTTCGCCGACACCACCGAGGTGATGCGCAAGCTGATCCCGACCCATGTCGTGTTCAACGGCAAGGTCGGCTCGCTGACCGGCAAGAATGCGATGACCGCGAAGGTCGGCGAGACCGTCATGATCGTGCACTCGCAGGCCAACCGCGACACCCGTCCGCATCTGATCGGCGGCCATGGCGACTATGTCTGGGAGACCGGCAAGTTCATCAACCCGCCGGAGAAGGATCTCGAGACCTGGTTCATTCGCGGCGGTTCGGCGGGCGCTGCGCTCTACACGTTCCGGCAGCCCGGCATCTACGCCTACGTCAACCACAATCTGATCGAGGCCGTCGAACTCGGCGCCACCGCCCACTTCAAGGTCGAGGGCGAATGGAACAACGACCTGATGAAGCAGGTGCACGCCTCCCGGACCGATCCCGCCCGGCAAGTCCAGCGCGGCCGAGCCCCGTGGTTCAGACCAGATAACGACCTCGCGGCCTGCAGCGATTGCTGCAGGCCGCGATGACTCGGAGGACCGCACCATGCTGCTCGCCATGAAAATCAAGGCCGCGATTGACAGCGGCCGTTCTGGCCAGTCCGATCGCGCTGACGATCGCCCCTGTCGCTCCGCCCCGCGAATTCCGACGATCACGGAAATCGCGGCAAAGCCTTTCCAGTATCGGCCGGCCGGCGATTTCTCCCGCGACGGCAGGCCGGCAGACGCCCCGCTGCGCGAGACGCGGCTTGCCACCAGCATCAAGATCATGAACCGCCAGGTTACCGCGGGCGAATATGCGCGCTGCGTCGATGACGGCGGCTGCCCCGAAAATCCCGCACGCCTCCGCGATCGGCAGACCGTCCGATGGTCGGCGTGAGCTGGCGCGATGCGACGGCCTATGCCGAATGGATGACGAACAAGACCGGACTGGTTGCATCGCCTCCCGACCGACGAGGAATGGGTGTTTGCAGCCGGCGACAAGGCCCGCGACGAGCCCCTCCCTTTGGTCGACCCGATCGATCCCGCACAGGCCTGGATCGCGCGCTATGAGGCCGAAGCCAACCGCGCCCGTCCCGGCGCGCTCGACCCGCAGCCGGTCGGCACCTTCGGCCGCAACGACAACGGCCTGCAGGACGTCGGCGGCAATGTCTGGGAGTGGACCAACACCTGCTTCCTTCGCATGACGCTGGAGCCGACCGGTGCTGCGCACGTCACCAACACCAATTGCGGCGTTCGCGTCGTGCAGGGCGCGCACCGGACCTACATGACCGACTTCATCCGCGATCCCCGCACCGGCGGCTGCGCTGCCGGCGTGCCGCCCGCCAATCTCGGCTTTCGGCTGGTGGTCGAGGACAAGGGCTGGCAGGCGCTGCGCATGATCGTCGCCAGCGTGAACCGAATCTAGCCTGACCTGAACGATCAGGCCGCGTGTTCGATCGCGCGGATCGCGCCGCGCAGTTCGGCCAGGCCCCGCAACCGGCCGATCGCGGTGTAGCCGGGATTGGTGCGCTTGGTTTCGGCGAGATCGTCGAGCATGCGGTGGCCGTGATCGGGCCGGAACACGATCTGGTCTTTGGCCGAACGCTTGCGGTTTTCAGTGAGCAGCGCCTTCAGCACCGCAATCATGTCGACGTCGCCGTCCAGATGATCGGATTCGAAGAACGACAGGCCATCGGCCTCGCGCTTGGTGGCCCGCAAATGCGCAAAACCGATGCGTGGGGCGAATTGTTTTGCGATCGCGGGCAGATCGTTTTCCGCGCGCACGCCGAGCGAGCCGGTGCAGAAGCAAATTCCGTTCGCCTTCGACGGCACCGCATCGAACAGCGCCTGATAATCTTCCGCCGACGAGGCGATGCGCGGCAGGCCGAACAGCGGGCGCGGCGGATCGTCGGGATGCAGCGTCAGCGTCACGCCGAGCTGTTCGGCCACGGGGGTCACGCGCGCGAGGAATTCGACCAGATGCTGGCGCAGCACCGCTGAATTGATGCCGCGATATTGCAGCAGGCGGTCGCGGAATTGCGGAATGGTCAGGGGTTCGGTGGTCGATCCCGGCAACGCGCTGGCGATCACCTTGATGAGGTAGTCGATATCGGCTTGCGTCATTGCAGCATGCAGCGCCTTGGCCCGGGCGCGCGCGCTTTCCGAATATTCCGCAGCTGCCTCCGGGCGCTCCAGGATGTGCAGCTCGAACGCCGCGAACCGGTCCTGGTCGAAGCGCATCGCCTTGGCGCCGTTCGGCAGCTCCCATTCGAGATCGGTGCGGCACCAGTCGACCACGGGCATGAAATTATAGCAGATGATCTTGATGCCGGCGGAGGCCACCGCCTCGAGGCTCGCGATCCAGGCCTCGATCGAACGCGTCGCCTTGCCGCCGAGCCGCTTGACGTCGTCGGGGATCGGAATCGATTCCACCACCGACCAGGTCAGTTGCGAACGGCCGGGCTGGCTTTTCTCGATGATGTGCTTGCGCTCCTCGACGGCCGCGCGCGTCCAGGCTTCGCCGATCGGCACCTGATGCAGCGCCGTCACCACGTCGGTGGCACCGGCCTGACGGATATCGTCAAGCGAAAC
Organism: uncultured Alphaproteobacteria bacterium; assembly: GCA_963802535.1. Lineage (GTDB taxonomy): Bacteria > Pseudomonadota > Alphaproteobacteria > Rhizobiales > Xanthobacteraceae > Bradyrhizobium. The sequence goes on from CAWDJI010000020.1 coordinate 13,445, forward strand.
CGGATCGTCCGGCCCGTACCACCGCCATCCCTGCAACATCATGGCAAGTCTCCTGAAGTCAAAATCAATGCGCGGTCAGAACGACCTTGACGCTCTGCGAGCGATCGAGCGCGAGGCGAACCGCATCGGGCGCACCCGACAACGGGCGCTCCGCCGTCACCAGCGACAGCACGTCGACGCTGCCGTTGCCGATCAGTTCGACCGCGGTCATGAATTCCGGATCCGAAACGGAACGAGCCGCGGAGATCGATTTCCTTGGCCATGATCGCATTCGACGGCGTCGGAATTTGTCCGCCCGGCAGATTGCCGATCTGAACGACGACGCCACCGCGCCTGACGGCGCCGATGGCGCTGGCAAGGCCCGCCGCCGTGCCCGACACTTCGAACGCGACGTCGAACGGCGGCATCGCCTTCAAGGCCTCTTCGCCCTTGGAGAGATCGACGACATGATCGGCGCCGAGCCGGCTCGCAAACGCCAATGGCGCTGCGGCAATATCGACGACGGTGACCTCGGCAATGCCGGCGCGGCGCGCGGCCAGCATGGTCAGCAGCCCGATCGGACCGGAGCCGAACAGCACCGTGCGCTTGCCTTTGACGTCGCCGGCACGGGCCACCGCATGCAGGCAAACCGCAAGCGGCTCGGCCAGTGCTGCCGCCTGGTAGGAGACGTGATCCGGAATCTTGACGCACTGAGCGGGGATCGCATCGAAGAAACTGGCAAACCCGCCCTGCATGTGCGGCGTCTTCGAGGCCGAGCCCATGAAGAAGATGTTTTCGCAGAGATTGAGCCGGCCCTCGCGGCATGGCCCGCAGCGGCCGCACCAGCGCGAGGGATTGACCGCGACGCGGTCGCCGGTCTTCAGGCCGGGCGCACTGCCTGCAATCTCGATCACTTCGCCCGCGATCTCGTGGCCGAGCACCAGCGGCGAGGTGACGACGAAATCGCCGGTGCGGGCATGACGATAGTAGTGCATGTCGGAGCCACAAATGCCGCCGGCACCGAACCGGATGCGCACCATGCCGGATGCAAGCGGGTCGAGCGGCCGCTCGACCATGCGCAAATCCTCGGGGCCGAACAGCGTTGCGGCGAAAGCGATCGATGTCATTTTGCAAATCCTGTCACTTAGCAAGTCCTATCACTTGGCAAGTCCCATATATTTCGGCAGCCAGAGCGTCAGCTCCGGGATGTAGGTGATGGCGACGAGCGCCAGCAACAGCGGCACCAGCCACGGCAGAATCGCCATCGTGGTGCGCTCGACGGAAAGTTTCGCCACGCGGGCGAGCACGAACAGCACCATGCCGAGCGGCGGGTGCAACAGGCCGATCATCAGATTGAGCGTCATGATCAGCCCGAAATGAATGGGATCGATGCCCAGTTTCAGCACGATCGGCAGCAGGATCGGCACCAGAATGGTGATCGCCGCGATGGTGTCGATGAAGCAGCCGACGAACAGGATCAGGATGTTGGCCAGCAGCAGGAACACCCATTTGTTCTGGGTGATCCCGAGCATCAGGTCGGTCAGGATCTGGGCGGCCTGCGACACCGTCAGCAGCCAGGCGAAGATCGAGGCCGCGGTGACGATGAACAGCACCGAGGCCGTGGTCTCGATGGTGTCGAAGGTGGCTTTCGCCACCGTCTGCAACGTCATCGAGCGATAACGCACCAACCCCAGAAACAGCGACCAGATCACGGCGGCGACCGCGGCTTCCGTCGGCGTGAACCAGCCGAGCGTCATGCCGCCGATCAGAATCACCGGCGCCATCAGCGCCATCACGGCGGAGAAATCGAAATACCAGTCCAGCGCCAGCAACGCCGCAAGCCCGATCCCGACCGCCATGTTGGTCGAGAGTCCGGCCATCACCAGCAGCCACACCGCCATCGGAAAACTCAGCACGACCACGATCTCGAGGCCGGCCGATCCAACCTGACGCCAGGAGAACGGCGCATCGCTGCCCCAGCCGTTCTTGTGGGCGAAATAGGCCACCGTCACCATCATCATCAAGGTCATGACCACGCCCGGTATGACGCCGCCGAGGAACAGCGCGCCGATCGAGACGTTCGCCATCATGCCGTAGATCACGAATGGCAGTGACGGCGGGATGATCGGGCCCAGGGTGGCGGACGCCGCGGTGACGCCGACGGAAAACTCGGTCGAATAACCGTGGTCCTTCATCGCCTTGATTTCGATGGTGCCGAGACCGGCGGCATCCGCGATCGCGGTGCCGGACATGCCGGAAAAGATCACCGAGCCGATGATGTTGACGTGGCCGAGGCCGCCGCGCATCCAGCCCACCAGCGCCACCGCAAAGCTGTAGATGCGGCCGGTGACGCCGGCGATGTTCATCAGATTGCCGGCGAGGATGAAGAACGGCACTGCCAGCAAAGGAAAACTTTCGACGCCGGCGATCATGCGCTGTGCCAGCGTCACGTCGGGCGTGATGCCGGTCACGAGAATGTACACAAGCGACGACGTCGCCATCGACAGCGCGACAGGAAGGCCCAGCAGCATCAGTAACAGAAATCCGCCAAGGAGCAGCAGCATCGCCTCACCCTTCTTCCGTTCCGTCGAACGCGCCGGGGCGCTCCAATATCGAATAGCCGCGCCGCCAGTTCTCGATCGCGATCTGGATCGAGCGGCCGAACATCAGCACGAAGCCGAGCAGCACGGTGTAATAGACAAAACCTTTTTCGATCTTGATCGTCGTCATCCGCTCTTCGCCGATGATCTGAATGTAGACCCAGACCAGCTTGATGGCGTAGCCGAAGAAGGCGATCCGGATCAGGTCGATCACGGTGGAAAGCGCCCGCGCCGGCAGATGCGGCAGATATCGAAACAACAGATCGACCTGGATATGCCGCGACAGCCGCACGCACATCGCCGAGCCGATGAACACCACGCCGATCAGGCAATAGGTCGCGATCTCCTCGGTCCAGGCGTAGCTGTCGTTGAGGACATAGCGGGTGAAGAATTGCAGGAACACGCATAGCGCCATGATCCAGAAGATCACGAGCGCCAGCCAATCCTCGACCGCATACACGCTGAGGTCGGCGCCCTTCGGCGCCTCGTCCTCGAACGTATGGGCGATCTCCTCCGCCGAAATCTGCTTGTGCACTTCAGCCGTCGACATGCGTTATTCCCCAAGTAGGTTCACGTCATTCCGGGGCGGCTCGGAGAGCCGAACCCGGAATCTCGAGATCCCGGGTTCGACGCTAACGCGTCGCCCCGGGATGACGAGCTACGTCGTCTTACTTCACCGCCTGGATGCGATCCCAGTCAGCCTTGCGATAGTCGAAGCTTTCGAAGCTCGTGGTCTTGATCACGGTGTCGCGGAACTCGTCCTTGTTGACCTCGGTGACGGTCAGGCCCTTCTGCTTGAAGAAATCGACCAGCTTGGCCTCGTTGACCTTGATCTCGGCGGTGGCCTTGGCCGCCGCTTCCTGGGTGACGTCGGTGAAGATCTTGCGATCCTCTTCGCTGAGCTTCTTCCAGAGCCCGCCGGCGATGATGGTGTTGAGATGGTCGACGATGTGACCGGTCAGCACGATGTGCTTCTGCACCTCGTAGAACTTCTTGGCTTCGATCGTGGTGAGCGGGTTTTCCTGGGCTTCCACGGTGCCGTTCTGAAGCGCGAGATAGACCTCGGCGAAGGCGATCGGCGCGGTGTTGGCGCCGCAGGCGCGCGGCATCGCCAGATAGGCCGGCACGTCGGGCACGCGCATCTTGAGGCCCTTCATGTCGGCGCAGACCTTGATCGGCCGGTTCGACGAGGTGTGGCGCACGCCGTAATAGGTGACCGCCACGATGCGGTGGCCGGTCTTGTCTTCATAGCCCTTGGTGAGCTCCTTGAAGATATCGCTCTTGGTGTAGGCCAGCAGATGATCGGCGTCGCGGAAGGTGTAGGGATAATAGGTCACGCCGATCGGCGGGTAGCTTTTGGCGGCAAAGCTGGAGCCGGAAATGATGATGTCGACCGAACCCAGCGACAGCCCCTGATTGATGTCGGCTTCCTTGCCGAGCTGGGAAGCCGGATAGACGTCGATCGCGTAACGCCCATTGGTGCGCTTGCCGATCTCCTGCGCCGCCCAGACCGACGAGGTGTGGAACGGCTCTGATGTCTCGTAGACATGCGCCCATTTGAGTTTTGTCTGGGCCAGGCCGGCGCTGGTGGCGGCAACAAATGCGGCGGCGGACATCGCCAATATGGTCGTCAATTTCTTCAACATAAACTTCCTCCGTTGTTACATCTTGTTTTCTTACTCAACCGGTCCGGGCGTTGGCCGAACCGTTCGAATTGTCAGCCACGATTTTCAACCACTCCCGGTCTGCAAGCGTGGGAGCGACGCGGCTTCCGTTCCAAAATTTTGGGCAAAGCGTTCCTGCGAACGCGCCAGGTGCTCGCGCATGGCCAAGCGGGCGGCCTCCGGATCGCGCGCCACGATGGCGTCGCGGATCGCCCGGTGTTCGGCGAGCGCGGCGCCCCAGGATTCCGGGTTCTCGAAATAATGCGCCAGTTTCGCGAAATAAGGATTGAGCCGCTGATCGAAGAGATCGCCGACGACGCGGACCAGCACGGCATTGTCGAGGCTTCCGGCAACCGCGACATGGAAGGCGCGGTCGTGGATCATCGAGGCGTCGCCGGGGTGTTGCGTATTGGCCATCGCCTCGAGCGAGGCGTCGATGCGGGCGATGTCTTCGGGCTTCGCCACCCGCGCCGCCTGCTCGGCAATGGCGCCTTCGATGAATTCGCGGGCGCGCAGCAATTCGAACGGCCCTTCGATGATCGCAGATGCCGGCATCAGCGATGCCAGCAAGGCCGGTTCGGCGACGTAAATTCCGGAGCCGACGCGAATGCGGACGCGGCCTTCGACTTCGAGCGCAATCAGCGCTTCGCGCACCGTCGGCCGTGATACTTTCAACTGCTCGGCGATATCGCGCTCGGTCGGGAGCCTGGAGCCGACGGCATATTCGCCGCTGTCGATCAAAGCACGCAGCTGATCGGCAACCTGGCGATATAGGCGTCGCGCTTCCACTGCCTCTAGCGGCACGCTGGTTTCCCCCGAACGATCGCCTTGGATCGGTTCATCTTGTTTGGCCCGGCTTACCCCGCAATTGGATAATTGGCCTTACCAATTGACCAAAGATTGACCTTACGGGCGCGCTATGTCAAGCCAATTGACGAAAATTCCGGTTTTCCAACCCAGAAGGAGGCTGATTTGCGCCTCTCGAACGCCAGCCTTGACCGCCTCCCCGGCCAGATCCGCCGCCCCGGCTACGACCGGGCCCGGGTCAAACCCGGCATCGTTCACCTCGGGATAGGCGCGTTTCATCGCGCACATCAGGCCGTTGTTATCGACGATTTGCTGGCCGCAGGCGCCACGGATTGGGGAATTGTCGGCGCCAGCCTGCGCAGCGCCGACACCTACGACGCCCTCGCCCCGCAGGATTGTCTCTACACGGTCGCGGTTCGCTCCGGCGCGGGCACCGAGCATCGCATCATCGGCTCGGTGCTGAGGACCGAAGTCGCGAAGAACCAACCCCGCGCAATTGATCGCGCGCATGGCCGATCCCCTAACCCGCATCGTCTCGCTGACGATCACCGAGAAGGGCTATTGCCACACGCCGCAGACCGGCGAATTGAACACCGCCCATCCCGATATCGTCCACGACCTCGCCCACCCGGACGCGCCGCGATCGGCGCCAGGGTTCATCGTCGCGGCGCTGGCACGCCGTCGCGATTTGGGCATCGCGCCCTTTACGGTGCTGTCCTGCGACAATCTCTCGGCCAATGGCCACACCGTGAAGCGAATCCTGAACCAGTTCGCCACGCTGAAATCACCCGAACTCGGCCAATGGATCGCGGACGAAGTCGCCTGCCCGTCGACGATGGTGGACCGCATCGTGCCCGAAACCACGGAGGCCGATCGTGCCGCGGTCGCGGCTGAACTCGGTCTGACCGACGCATGGCCTGTGATCACCGAGCCGTTCACGCAATGGATCGTCGAGGACAAGTTTCCCGCCGGCCGTCCGGATTTCGCGCGCGCCGGCGTGCAACTTGTTTCGGATGTGACGCCGTTCGAACATATGAAGCTGCGGCTGCTCAATGCCAGCCATTCGGCGCTGGCCTATCTCGGCTATCTCGCGGGCTATGAGACCATCGCCGCCACCATGACCAATGATCGCTTCGCGGCGTTTGCCCGCGGCGTGATGGAAGAATCCGCGCCGACGCTCGCCATGCCCGCCGGAACGGATCTCGCAGGCTACAGTGCCTCGTTGTTGCAACGCTTTGCCAACCCCGCTTTGCACCATCGCACCTGGCAGATCGCGATGGACGGGTCGCAGAAATTGCCGCAGCGGCTGCTGGGCACAATGCAGGACCGGCTGCGGCTGGGGCTGCCGATCGACACCCACGCGCTCGCGGTCGCCGGCTGGATGCGTTACGTCACCGCCCGCGACGAAAATGGAAAAACGATCGACGTGCGCGATCCCCTTGCGGCGGAACTGGCCGCCATCGCCGCGAAAGCCGGCCCGGTCGCGGACCGGCTGGCGCCTGCGCTGCTTGAGGTCCGTTCGATTTTCGGAGAGCTGGGAGCCGACGTGAGAATGCGCAGCGCGGTCACGCGTGCGCTCGCAAAACTCTACGAAGTCGGTGCAAGGCAGGCCGTGCAGGCCTGGCGGCCAACGTAAGCCTTACTTCTCCAACCCAAAGGGATCATCGACCGAATGGGCCGGCTGGGTGAACCAGCGGGCGCCGGTTTCGGTAATCACCATGTGGTCTTCGAGGCGCACGCCGAATTCGCCGTAGATGCAGATGGTCGGCTCGTTCGAAAAGGTCATACCGGGTTTCAGCACGGTCCTGTCGCCCTTCACCAGATAAGGCCATTCGTGCACGTCGAGGCCGATGCCGTGGCCGGTGCGATGCGGCAGGCCGGGCGTGGCATAGCCGGGACCAAAACCGGCGCCGTTGATGACGCCGCGGGCGGCGATGTCGATATCCTCGCAGCGGTTGCCGGGTTTGGCGGCGGCAAAACCCGCGGCCTGCGCTTCCTTCTCCAGGTTCCAGACGTCGCGCTGGCGTTTGGTCGGTTCGCCGAACACGTAGGAGCGCGTGATGTCGGAGAGATAGCCGTCGACCGGCGCGCCGGTGTCGATCAGGATCATGTCGCCGTCTTTAAGCGTTTGCGGATATGGCACGCCATGCGGATAGGCCGTCGCCTCGCCGAACAGCACCGCGTTGAACGGCGGATCGCCTTCCGAGCCGAGCTTCCTGTGCGCGGCGGTGAGGAAGGCCTGCACTTCGGTGGTGGTGATGCCCTCGCGCATGATGCGGGCCGCAAGCTTGTGGGCCTCCAGCGTGATGTTCTTGGCGGTCTGCATCAGCGCGATTTCGTGCTCGGACTTGATCATGCGGCAACCGGCTGTCACGTCGATGGCGTTGATGAAGGTGTAGGCGTTGCCGGCGCGGCGCAGCCCGTCGAAGGTGAAAAACGGCGTCGCCTCGTCGACGGCGATGGTGCCGGAGGGATAGCCGAGCGCACGTACCGTCTCGGTGACGGTCGCGGTCGGATCCTCATCCTCCTCCCAGACCGCGATCTTCTCGCCGAACGACGTCATGGTCTTGAGTTTCTCGACCTCGAAGGCCGGCGAGACATAGACGATCTCGCCCTTGGCCGGCAGCACCGCGCTGTGCATGCGCTCGGTGCGGCGGAACTTTAGTCCTGTGAAATAGGTCATGCTGGAGGAGACATCGAGATAGAGCGCGTCGATGCCCTTTTCGCGCATGATGGCCTGGGCGCGAGCGATACGCTGCAACCGCTCCTCGACGCCGATCGCCGGCACGTCGCCGCGCATGTTCTTGATGGCGGCGAGTTCCGCCTCCGCGGTCGAGCCGCCGACACCAACCGTCATCACAAGTTCCTTTCGCTTCTTATCGCCGATACCGGCGCTGTATCAGAATGTTTGCTGTCGCCGTCAATCCGAGCGTGGCCGTCATCAGCACGAACGCCACCGAAGCGCCGAATGGCCAGTTGTTGAGCTGGAACTGGCCGTACACCAGCGGCCCCATCATCTTGAATTTTGGACCGCCGAGCAGCACCGGCGTCGCATAGGCGTTCATGCCGAGGATGAAGGTGAGAATGGTGCCGGCGAGGATGCCCGGCAACGACAGCGGCAGCAGCACGCGGCGAAACATCGTCGCCGGCCCGGCGCCGAGGCTGAAGGCGGCCTCTTCGACATTGCGGTTGATGCCCTCGATCACGCTCTGCAACGTCAGCACCATGTAGGGCAGATTGACGGCAATGATGCCGGCAACGACCGCGCCCTCGGTAAACATGATCTGCAACGGCTGAGTGATGATGCCGAGCTGCATCAGGGTGACATTGAGAAAGCCTTTGGAACCGAACAGCGTCATCCACCCTGCCGCCCGCACGGCGTTGCCGACGAACAGCGGCAGCACCACCAGCATGATCAGTACATTCTTGAACCGCGACTGGGTGCGCGCCAGCACATAGGCCAGCGGCAGCCCCATGGCGAGGCAGACGACGGTGCAAAGCGCCGCCACCCGCAACGTCGTCCACAGCACGCCGGTGTAATAGGGATCGGAGAAAAACTTGATGTAGTTGTCGAGCGAGAACGTCTCGACCATCATCCGCCGCGGGTCCATTTGATTGAAGCTGTAGCGGAACAGGATCGCCAGCGGCGCCAGTAATCCAGCCACCACGAACACCGTCGCCGGCCCGACCAGCGTCGTGGCCGACAGCAGCGACGACGGTTTTTCGTCGGACTGGAATTGCGCTGTGGCAGTCGCGGCCATCGGATGGCTTTAGCTCGCCGCTCAGCTCTTCAGCACCTTGTCCCACCATTCCTTGAACGCGACATCGTTCTTGTTCATGTAGTCATAGTCGAGATCGACGAGTTTCTTGACCTCGTCGGGGGTAAAGCCGATGCGCTGGTTGAGATCGGGCGCGACGGTCGCGTTGGTGACGGTCGGGTTGTAACCCATGTCGACGGCAAACGCTTCCTGCGCGCTCTTGTCCAGCATGGCGTCCAGATAAGCATAGGCGCCGTCCTTGTTGGGCGAGTTCTTCGGAATCACGAAACCAGAGACGTAAGCGAGCGTACCTTCGGTGGGCGTAATCGCTTTCACGGGAATGCCCGCGTTCTGCCATTGCACGACGCGCGCCTTCCACATCACGCCGGTGCCGAACTCTTCCGACTTCAGCCCCTGCGCAAAGGCCTCGTTGGTCGGATAGATCCGCATGCCGGCGTTCTTGCATTCCAGCAGCAGTTTCTTGCCGGGTTCGAGATCGTTGACCTTGCCGCCGGCCGCGAGCGCGGCGCAGACCATCGTATACTGATACTGGATGTCGATGATTCCAAGCTTGTTGCCGTGCTTGGGATCGAACACGTCCTTGTAGCTGACCGGCGCGGTCGTAATGATCTTCGGATTGTAGACGCCGACCTTGCCCGAATAGATGTGGCCGACGCCGTAAGGATATTTCATCGCCGGCAGCAAATTGCCGGCATTCTTGAGCTTGCCGTAGTCGATCGGCAACACCGTGCCGGCGTCCTGCATCTGGAACATATTGAGCGCCGACAGGCCCTGCACATCGGAGGTGCCGCGCGGCAGCCGCACCTCGGCCAGCATTTTCGAGCGCCGCTCGGGATCGCCGGCCTGGTCCTGCACCACTTCCCAGCCGTCCTTGATCAGTATCGGCACCTCGATATTCTTGTTGAGCAGGCGGGCGTAGTCGCCGCCCCAGGTGCCGACGACGACGCGGCCTTTTGCCTGCGCCGACGCCATGCGCGGCAGGCTGGCGGCGCCAGCCAATGCTGCGGCACCGAGCAGGACTTCACGGCGGGATTTTGATCTGGTCATGGCTAATGCCTCCGGATGTTGGTTGGCAGAGAGTTTATGATTGAAATACGCGGCCTGTCGATTTGCTCCAGCCGATATGGACCTGTTCTCCGATCACCGGCAGCGGCTGTTCCGGCCGGTTCTGGATCTGCACGATGACACGTTCCTTCGGCGACAGGCGGACGTGCAGGTCCACCTGCGACCCCAAATAGGAGATGAATTCCACCGCACCGGGAAAGCTGTTGTCCATGGTTGACGCCGGAGCCGACGTCAGCGCCAGGCGTTCCGGGCGCAGCGCGAGCGAAGCGTCGCCTGTGCCGCTGCCTTCGCAGGCGACCACGAGACCGCCGGCGGAAACAAAGCGCCCGGGGCCATCCATGCGGCCGTCGATGAAGGTGGAGCGGCCGACGAAATCGGCGACGAATCTTTCCGCAGGACGTTCGTAGAGGTCCTGCTGGGTTCCGATCTGGCGGATACGACCCTCGCTCATGACGACAAGGCGGTCGGCCATGGTCAGGGCTTCCTCCTGATCATGGGTCACCATCACGGTGGTCAGACCGAGCTTGCGTTGCAGTTCGCGGATTTCAACGCGGACGTCCTGGCGCAGTTTGGCGTCGAGATTGGACAAGGGCTCATCGAGCAGCAGCACGTCGGGCCGGAACACCAGCGCGCGCGCCAGCGCCACGCGCTGCTGCTGTCCACCCGATAATTGCCGCGGCAGCCGATCAGAGAGATGATCGAGCCGCACCAGGCGAAGCGCTTCGGTGATCTTCGGCGCCATTTCGGCCTTCGGCATCTGGCGCATCTCGAGGCCGAACGCGATGTTCTCAGCCACGCTCATGTGCGGAAACAGCGCATAGCTCTGGAACACCAGACCGGTGTTGCGCTTCCAGGGCGGCAGCGAAGTGATGTCGCGATCGCCGAGGCGCACGCTGCCCGAGGTCGGCTCGATGAAGCCGGCCACGATGCGCAAGGTCGTGGTCTTGCCGCAGCCGGAGGGACCGAGCAGGACCAGAAATTCGCCGTCGGCAATGTCGAGCGAAATGTCATCGGCGGCCTTGAAGTCGCCATAGCGCTTGGTAATCCCGGATAATTGCAGCTGCGCCATCGTCAGACCACGCGGCCGATTTTGACGAAGCGATCGGTCAACAGCATGGCGCCACCGATGAACAGGATCTGCAACACCGACACCGCCGCAATGGTCGGATCGATCTTCCATTCCAGATATTGCAGGATCGCGATCGGCAGCGTGGTGCGGCCGGGCCCGACCAGAAACAGGCTCATCTCGAGATTGCCGAACGAGGCGATGAAGCCGAACAGGCCCGCCGCGACGATGCCCGGCAAGATCGCCGGCAGCGTGATGCGCCGGAACGTGGTCAGACGATCGGCGCCAAGACTTTGCGCGGCTTCCTCCACCGCGCGATCCATCCCGACGAGGCTCGCCGTGATCAGGCGCACCGTCCAGGGAATTGCGATCAATACGTGGCCCGCGATCAGGCCGCCGAGCGAACCCAGGATCGGCCAGCCGGTCGCGATCTCGGTTTCGACATGGAAGACATAAAGCGCGATGCCGAGCACGATGCCCGGCACAATCAGCGGCAGCAACAGCAGATTATTGACCGCCTCCCGCCCGACAAAGCGCCCGCGCACCAGGCAAACAGCGGCAGGAACGCCGATCGCGAGCCCAATCGAGGTTGCGACCACGGCAACCTGCAAACTGAGCAGAAACCCTTTGACGAACCTGTCGTTGCCGGGCACGGCACGGAACCATTTCAGCGAATAGCCTTCCGGCGGGAACGAGGGAATTTCCTGCGCGAAGAATGCCAGCCAGACCACAAAAAACATCGGCAGCAGGATGTAGGCCAGCGACACGCCGGCCGCCGTTCGCAGCGCGAGGCGGCCGACGACGCGTGACGAGGTCCATCCGGGTACGACGGTCAAGATCGCCTCTCTGCGAGAGTCCAGAATCAGTTCAGCCGGTTTTTATGCAAGATCCCTGCCTTCATGATCAGGGGCAGATGTTTGCCCTGATCGCCGAGCAGCGCAAGGTCCTTCAGCGGATTGCCGTCCACCAGGATGGCGTCGGCAAAGGCGCCTGCCTGCAACGTACCGAGCTTGCCCGGCAGGCGCAGCACGTCGGCGCCGATCGTGGTCGCCGAGCGGATGATCTCGATCGGCGAGACGACTTCCTGGCGGATGGTGAACTCCTTGGACTGGTCCCAGTGCAACTCACCGAGGAGGTCGCTGCCATAGGCAACCGGAATACCGTGGCGCTTGCAGATCTCCAGCGATTTTAGCCCGCCCTGCAACACGATTTCGTTCTTGGCGAGGCTTTCGCCGATCATGCCGAATTTCGCGGCGCGGTCCTTCATCGCATAGTAAGTGACGAGGTTGGCGACCAGGAACATGCCGCCCTTCTCCGCCATCGCCTTGGCGGAAGCATCGTCGATCAAATTACCATGCTCGATGGTGCGGACGCCGAGCCGCGCCGCACGGCTGATGGATTCGGCGGAATAGGCGTGCGCGCAGACGTAGCGGCCGAACGCGGTCGCCTCTTCCACCGCCGCGCTGACTTCGCCGTCGGAAAACTGCATGCTGTCGAGCGGATCATAGGGCGACGCGACGCCGCCCGACATCATGATCTTGACGTGGTCGGCGCCCTGGCGCATCTGCTCGCGCGCGCATTTGCGGACTTCGTCGACGCCATCGGCAATCGCGGATTTGAATTGCAGGCCGTTGCAGCAGACGCACTCGCCGCCGGGGTTGGTGCGCCGGCGCGAATCCGAATGGCCGCCGGTGGGGCCGATCGACTGGCCGGCGATATAGAGCCTGGGGCCGGTGATGTGCCCGGTTTCGATCGCGGTCTTGATGCCCCAGTCGGCGCCGCCGGTGTCGCGCACCGTGGTAAAGCCGCGGTCCAGCATGGCGCGCAGCCGCGTCGCCGCGCGCGCGGTGACCAGCGTCAGCGGCAGCATCTCCATGAAGCGGACGTTGACCTCGCTGTGGATGGCGTGGACGTGGCAATCGATCAACCCCGGCATCAGCGTGCGGCCGCCGCAGTCGACGATGTCAGCCTCCGCTGCCTTGATCGGCTTGTCGCTCAATTCCCTGATCGTCTCGCCTTCGACCAGCAACTGATAGCCGCCGTGGAGTTCGCCGAACGAGGGTTCGAGCAGTTCGAAATTTTTGAACAGCAATTGGGGCATCAGTGCAGCCGGTTCTTGTGGAAGCGTCCGGCCTTCATGATGACCGAAAGGTGCCGGCCTTCTTCCCCGAACAGGGAAAGGTCCTTGAGCGGATTGCCGTCGATGAGCAGCAAATCGGCAAAGGCGCCCGGCTTCAGGCAGCCGATCTTGCCCTCCATCCGCGTGACCTGGGCGCCGATCGTGGTGGCGGAGCGGATGATCTCGGCCGGCGACAGCACCTGCGCCCGCAGCGTGAACTCCTGCGACTGCGCCACCTGCAACTGGCCGAGCAGATCGGTGCCGTAGGCGACCGGGACGCCGTGACGCTTGCAGATTTCGAGCGACTTCAGCGCGCCATCGATGACGAGGTCGTTCTTGGCCAGCATGTCCGAACTCATGCCGTATTCGGCGGCATGCTTCTTCATCTCGAAGTAGGTGACGAGATTGGCGACCAGGAACATGCCCTTCTCGGCCATCAGTTTTGCGGAGGCGTCATCGATCAGATTGCCATGCTCGATGGTGCGCACGCCGGCATGCGCCGCGCGCGTAATGGCTTGCGGCGTATAGGCGTGCGCGCAGACATAGCGGCCGAAGGCGTGCGCTTCCTGCACGGCCGCCTCCACCTCGCCGACCGAGAATTGCAGGCTGTCGAGCGGGTCATAGGGCGAGGCGACGCCGCCGGACATCATGATCTTGACCTGGTCGCAGCCCTGGCGCATTTCCTCGCGCACCGCACGGCGGACTTCGGTGATGCCGTCGGCGACGCCCATCGAGAACGCCATGGCGTTGCAGCAGTGACATCGCGAACCAAAATCGGTGCGGCGCCGGGGGTCGCTATGGCCGCCGGTCGGACCAATGGCGCGGCCGGCGATGAACAGCCGCGGCCCCGCCAACAATCCTTTGTCGGTGGCTTCCTTCAGCCCCCAATCGGCGCCGCCGGTGTCGCGCACGCTGGTGAAGCCGCGATCGAGCATCCCGCGCATCAAATGGGCGGCGCGCGCGGTCATCAGCGTCAGCGGCACGTTTTCCAGCCGGGGGATCACGACCTCGGACAGCACGACATGGACATGGCTGTCGATCAGCCCGGGCATCAGCGTCCGCCCGCCGCAGTCGACGACGCTGGCCTCAGTAAGCTTGATCGGTTTGGGCGATATTTCCCGGATGGTGTCGCCTTCGACGACCAGTTCGTGACCTCCGCGCAATTCGCCGGCTTCGGGGTCGAGCATCTCAAAGTTCTTGAAATGGGTAATGGCCATGCCGGTTTCCGATCGTTTAAGGCTCTTTCCTGAAATGTCCTATGCCGGTTCGCCGCCGTCAATGGGCAAGCCGCCTGCACCGCATTCGGCTATGATGCAGAGCAATTCTCATTCCAATCGAGCGCCCGCCATGACCGCCCTCATCGAGCCCCGGCACGATCTTTCGCCCGACGAAATCGACGCCGTTGAAGACAATCTCTACGACTTCAATCGCCGGGCAACCGGGCGTCATGACGGCCAGGGACTGGGTTTTGTGATCTGCGATGAGGCCGGACGCATGATCGCGGTTGCGGCCGGATACTCATGGGCCGGCACATCCGAACTCAAGCAGATGTGGGTGGACGAGGCTCATCGCGGGCGCGGTTACGCGCGGGAGTTGTTGAACGCGTTCGTCACTGAAGCCGCACGCCGCGGCGTGCGGCGGATCTGGCTGGCGAGTTACGACTTCCAGGCGCCAAAAATGTACGAGAAGGCCGGATTCAAGCGCATGGCCGAGTTCGAAGGCTGGCCCGAAGGTCACACCAACGTCATCCTCTGCAAGACTCTGGGCGAACCTCAGCTGCCTAGTGCCGCTTGAAATACTGCACGTCGCGTTCGTGCTTTTCAGCCGCCGCGCGTGATTTGAAGGTGCCGAGATTGCGCCGCTTGCCTGTTTTCGGATTGATCTTGCGAGAATAGAGCCGGTATTCGCCGGAACTCAATTTACGAATCATGGGTTCCTCCCGATCGCAGTTCGAGTCGAACCACGCCACGACTGCAGGGTTCCAATTTTTGAATCTTTTTAGGTGGGAACACAGGCGTTCTTTCCGGAACATTCGACAATTAATCGGGTTGGTCTAAACGTCGAACGCGAAGGAGTTCAGTCATGAAGAAATTGATCCTGCCGCTTGTGATTGGCGCAAGCGCATTGTTCGCTTCAGCTGCCAGCGCCGCACCGCTGTCGAACGGGCTCTCCGTGATGCCGGACAACGGCATCGAGAATGTCAGACTGGTCTGTGACGATGCCGGCCGCTGCTACCGTACGCGAGGCGGTGGCCGCGTCGTCATTGAGCGGGAGTATGGTGACAGCTACAACTACTACCCGCGCGACCGGTATTACCGAGGCGGCTATGGCTACTATGATAGCGGCCCGAGCGTCGGTATCGGCGTTGGACCGGGTGGCGTCGGTTTCGGATTCGGACTCGGCCCCCGTTGGTAGGGCCACGCTCTGATCAGACATAGAGAAGGCCGCGGAGAAATCCGCGGCCTTCCCGCATCCGGTTATCGAGGCGCAACATGCAGCCGGATCAGGCTTTGCCGGCATCCTTCCGATCACGCAATTCGCGCCGCAGAATCTTGCCGACATTGGATTTCGGCAACGCCTCAATGAACTCGATGGTTTTCGGCGTCTTGTAGGAGGTCATCTCCTTGCGACAGAAGGCGATCAGTTCCTCTGAAGTCAATGTGGCGTTCGGCATTTTGACCACGAACAGCTTGACCGCCTCACCGGTCTTCTCGTCGGGCACGCCGATGCAGGCGCATTCCAGCACGCCGGGACAGCCGGTCGCGACCGCCTCGATCTCGTTCGGATAGACGTTGAAGCCGGAGACGAGGATCATGTCCTTGATCCGGTCGACAATCTTCAGAAATCCCCGTTCGTCGAACACGCCGACATCGCCGGTGCGGAAATAGCCGTCGGCGGTAAACGCCGCGGCATTGGCTTCCGGCTTTTCCCAATAACCGCGCATCACTTGCGGCCCTTTGGCGCAGATTTCGCCGGGCTGGCCGGGTGCAACCTCGCGGCCCTCCTCGTCCAGGAGCTTGATGTCGGTCGACGGCAGCGGCAGACCGGTGGTGCCGGAGAATTCCGCAACATGCATCGGATTGAACGTCAGCACCGGGCTGGTTTCCGACAGACCGTAGCCTTCGCGGATGATTTGCCCGGTGATCTCCTGCCATTTAGCTGACACGGCGGCGATGATGGCGGCGCCGCCGCCACCAGCCAAACGAAGATTGGAGAAATCCACTTCCCTGATTTTGGGATGCGCGACCAGGCCGGCGTAGAGCGTGTTGACGCCCATGAACACCGTCGGCTTCGCCTGATGGAGCGTCTGCACGAATCCATCCATGTCGCGCGGATTGGCGACCAGCCAATTGTCCGCGCCGACCGAGAAATAGGTGATGAAATTCACCATCAGGGCGAAGATGTGATAGAGCGGGATTGCGGTGACGACCACATCGCTGCTGGTTGGCGGATCGCTGCGCATCGGCGCCTTGAACTGCTCGACATTTGCGACCAGGTTCCGGTGCGACAGCGCAGCACCCTTGGATAGCCCGGTCGTCCCGCCCGTGTATTGCAGGAACAGAAGATCGTCGCCGTTCAGATCGACCGGATCGAATGTCATCGCGGCGCCTTCGGCCAGGACATCGGCAAATGAAAGCGCGCCGGTCAGGCGCGGGTCGACCGGCGGACCCGGGAGTTTTGCAGCGCTTCCATCGCCAGGGCCGGCCGTGATGACGGTCTTGAGCGGTGTCGCGGCGATCACCTCGGCGACGGTCGCCGACGAGCCTGCGAACACCACCATGATCTGGACGCCGGCATCCTTGAGCTGATGCTCGAGCTCGCGCGGGGTATAGAGCGGGTTGACGTTGACCTGCACCGCGCCCGCGCGAATGATACCGAGGAAGGCAACCGGGAAAGCCAACAGATTGGGCATCATCACGGCGATGCGGTCGCCCTTCTTCACCCCGAGCTTCTTCTGCAGGTAAGCGGCAAAGTTGCGCGACTGCCGGTCGACGTCGACGTAGGTCAGGGTCTGCCCGAAAGAACGGAACGCCGGCCTGGCCGCGTACGTCTTCATGGCCGCTTCCAGCATGGCTACGACCGAGCGGTGAGCGTCCGCATCAATCTGCTCGGGAATGCCGCCCTCACGATAGGTCTTCAACCAAACTCTGGTCATCGCGCAAACCTCCGAAATTCTCGCCTCGCTTTTCTACGAAAATACTACCGGTAATACCACTGCTCCGGATGGCCGCTGAACGGCGTGCGGCAGTGCTGCGATACACAGGTCCGCTCCGGCACGTTCTCGAGCCGCTCGTTGACCACGCGCGTACCCATATAGGCCGGCGACAATCCGACGATGCCGATCGACCACACCTGGTCCACCAGCAGCTTCCAGATTTCCTGCGCGATCGCCGTGCGCTTTTCCTGCGGCTGGCTGACCGCGCTGCGCAGCAGCTCAAATCCCTTCAGCAGCTCCGGGTCGGTCGGCTTGATCCCGGTCGCACCATTGCTGGAATACCATTGCGCATAGGCCGCCCCGCCAAAGCTCGATTGCGGATCGATCGGCAGCACCGGGATGGTGTAGAGGTACATGCTTTCGGAGCCGTTGTTGCTCCACAGCACGATCTGATTCTGGTCGTTGCGCACGCGGGTATAGAACAGGCTGCGCTCGAACAGCTTCATGTCAGCCCAGATACCGATCGCTTTCCACTGCTGGACAATCATTTCGGCCTGCTGCGGCCAGGTCGGCGACAACGTCTGCGCGACGTCGATCTGGAGCCGCAGCCGCTCGCCATTGTCGGTGCGCAGCCGGAATCCTTCGGCGTCCTTTTTCTTCAGCCCGATCCCATCCAGCATCGCATTGGCCTTGGCGACGTCGAGCGTGGCCCAGCGCAGGCGGTAGTCCTTGCCCGGGCTTTCGTCGATGATGTCGGCGGGGATCGGCGTGCTCGGCACACCGAGACCGAGGAAAAACGCCTCATTGACCTGATCGCGGTCAATGCCGAGCGCGAGCGCGCGGCGGAAATCGAGGTTGGCGAACCACTTTTGGATCTCGGCATCGGCGCGATAGGCAAAATTGAACTTCAGCTCGGAGTCGGAGCCGTTGAAGCCGGGGTCGAGACGGACCTTGTATTTGCCGCGCGCGGCATTCTCCAGGAACACCGGCAGTTTCGCCAGATCGATGAACCGCTCCATGTAGTCGAACTCGCCGGCGATCGCGCGCAGGTTGATGACCTCGGGGTTTTCCGCCAGTGTGAACTGCACCTTGTCCAGATAGGGCAACTGGTTGCCTTCGGTATCGATCGCCCAGAAGTAAGGGTTGCGCTCCAGCACCCAGTTCTGGCTGTTGATCGGCTGCACCATCTTCCACGCCGATATCGTCGGCACATCCGGATTGAGCCGCCAGTCGGACTTGATCTTGAACACCTGCGCCCAATTGTCGAAGCCCGCGGCCTTGGCTTTTTCGTTGACGCTTTCCACCGAACTGTATTTCGGCAGGAACTGTTTCAGATAGTGCGCCGGCGCATAGAGACCGAGCTCGCGCTCGTCCGACTGCAGCCGCGATTGCCCGCCGCCGATCTGGGTGTCGCCGGCAAGCTGGCTCGGCGAACAGGAAATGCGGATCGTCGAATTCGAACTGGATGGTGGTCTCGTCGACCTTGCTGATTCGTCCCGGCTTGCCATTGGCGAACAGTTCCGGCGCCGGTGATCTGATCAAATCCTTGTTCTGATACATGTCCTCATACCAGAACATGAAATCATCGGCCGTGAACGGCGCCCCATCGGACCATCTCATGCCCTTGCGCAGGAACAGCGTGGTGCGCTTGCCGTCGGCGCTGGTCTCATACCCCTTCGCGGCACCGGGCGCGATCTTGGTTCCGGTGACGTCCCAGAACAACAGCTTGTCGGAGGAACGAACGCGATTGCCGTTCTCGCTGTCGCCAGGCCCGAGAAAACCACGCCGCCAGGTGCCGCCATATTTGCCCGTGCTGCGGATTGGCTTGAGCACCATCGGCTCCTGCGGAATGCGCTTGTCGACCGATGGCAGCTTGCCGGCCTTGACGAGTTCGGCCAATGCCGGTGCCTCACCAAATTTCTTCGGCCATTGCGTGGGGTCGGTGATGATGGTCGGGTTTTCGAGTTTGCCGACGAGGCCGGATTGCGACAGATCCTGTTGCGCGTAGGCCGCGCCGGAACACAACACGGTCAGGGCGATCAGAGTTTTACGCATGGCGTTTCCCCTTGTTGTTCTAGGCAACGCCGCGAAGCGACAGCTCCGCGGCGCGATGACACGCGCTCCAATGCGCGGGTGCGATTTCCTGCAATTGCGGCAATTCGATTCGACAGCGATCGACGGCATAGGGACAGCGCGGATGGAAGGCGCAGCCGGGCGGCGGATTGGCGGGATCGGCGATCTCGCCCTTGGGCGCGCTGACCTGGTCGCGCAGCGCCGGATCGGCTTTCGGCACCGCGGCCAGCAGCGCCTCGGTATAGGGATGGCGCGGCGTCGCATACAATGCGGTGGTCGGTGCGGTCTCGACGATACGGCCGACATACATCACCGCAACGCGGTCGCTGACATGGCGCACCACGCCGAGATCATGGGCGACGAACAGCATCGACAGGCCGAGGCGATCCTGGAGGTCGAGCAGCAGATTGATAATCTGGGCCTGCACGGAAACATCCAGCGCCGATACCGGTTCATCGGCGACAACCAGCGACGGATCGAGCGCCAGCGCGCGCGCAATGCCGATGCGCTGGCGCTGACCGCCGCTGAAGGCATGCGGAAACCGCGTTCGCGCGGCGGCCGGCAATCCAACGAGATCGAGCAGTTCACGCACACGCGTCTGGCGCTGCGCGGCCGGCACGCCATTGACCAGCAGCGGCTCGGCGATGATGTCGCCGACCATCATGCGCGGATTGAGCGACGCATACGGATCCTGAAAGATCATCTGGATGTGTCGCCGCAACGGGCGCAACGCACGCCGCGACAATGGCGCCATGTCGATGCTGCTGCCCGGCGTATGCGAAAAGCGGATCGCGCCCCGCGTGGGCGGTAGCGCGCGCAGGATGCAGCGCGACACGGTGGTTTTGCCGCAGCCGCTCTCGCCGACCAGCGCCAGCGTCTCGCCGCGGCCGATCGTAAAGCTGACGTCCTGCACCGCGCGGACGCGGCCGGTCTCGCGCTGGAGCAGTCCGCTCTTGATCGGGAATTCCTTGGAGAGATTATCGACTTCAAGCACGTTCATGCGGTCGCCTCCGCATGCGCTGGCGTTGTCGTACCCACGGCGTGAAAACAACTCGCGCCGCGCTCGCCGGGTGGGATTTCAGGCGGCGCCTCGCTCTCACAGCGTCCTTTGATGATTTCGGGACAGCGCGGATGAAAGGGGCAACCCACGGGGCGCGCGCCGGGATGCGGCACCGCGCCGCCGATGGTCGCCAGCCGCTCGCGCGGCGTCGCGCGGAGATTGGGCACCGAGCGCAGCAGCGCGCGGGTGTAGGGATGCTGAGGTGATGAAAACAATTGCTCCACGGGCGCGAACTCGACCATGCGGCCGAGATACATCACGGCGACATCGTCAGCCATCTGCGCGATCACGCCCATGTCGTGGGTGATCAGCATCAGCGCCACACCTTTTGTCCGTTGCAGCCGGCGCAGCAGCGCCAGGATTTGCGCTTGCGTGGTGACGTCGAGCGCGGTGGTCGGCTCGTCTGCGATCAGGATTTGCGGATCGGCAGCCAACGCCAAGGCGATGCCGACGCGCTGGCGCAGGCCGCCTGAGAGCTGGAACGGATAGGCGTCGATCCGCGTCTCCGGCCGGGGAATGCCGACCTCGTGCAGCAGCGCCACGACGCGCTGGCGCGCTTCCGCCTTTGACATGTCGCTGTGCGCCCGCGTCGCCTCGATGATCTGGTTGCCGACGGTGTAGTGCATGCTCAGGGCGCTCATCGGCTCCTGGAAGATCAAGCCGATGCGCCCGCCGCGCACCGCGCGCATCGCCTTACCTTCGGGATCGAGCGCCGCCAGATCCTGCTGCTGGGGCGTACCGGGATCGAGCAGCACGCGCCCTGAGGCGATCCGGCCGGGCCGGTCGATCAGCCGCAGGATCGCGCGTGCGGTCACGCTCTTGCCGCAGCCGCTTTCGCCGACCACGCCGAGCACCCGCCCGGCATGCAAATCGAGGCTGACACCGTCGAGCGCGCGCACGGCGCCGGTGTCCTGGACGAAATCGACGACCAGGTCACGGACCGACAGCGCATGGCGCGCGGGTTCAACCATAGGGGTCTGCGGCATCACGCACCCCATCGCCAAGGAAGTTGAAAGCCAGAATGACGAGAATAACCGGCACCGCCGCGCTGAGCAGCCACGGCGCGCCGGCCAGCACCTGCACGTTCTGGGCATCCTGCAACAAAATGCCCCAGCTGATCGCCGGCGGACGTAAGCCCAACCCCAGGAAACTCAGCGAGGTCTCGCTGACGATCATGACAGGCAGCGCGAGGCTGGTCGCGGCGATGATATGGCTCGCAAACGACGGCAGCATGTGGCGCAGGATGATGCGCAGCTGGCTGGCGCCGGCCAATTCGGCGGCGATGACAAAGTCCTCCTCGCGCAACGCCAGGAACCGCCCGCGGGTAACGCGCGCGAGTTCCGTCCAGCTCACCAGCGAGATGATCAAGGTGATGGCGAAATAGACCTGCGTGACGCTCCAGGTGTTGGGCAGCGCTGCCGCGAGCCCCATCCATAGCGGAATGGTCGGGATCGAGCGCACCACCTCGATCACGCGCTGGATCACCGTATCGACGGTGCCGCCATAGAGCCCGGAGACGCCGCCAAGCAAAATACCGAGCATCAGGCTGAAGGCGACACCGGCCAGGCCAATCGACAGCGAAATCCGCGTCGCCACGATCAGCCGCGAGAACAGATCGCGCCCGAGCTGATCGGTGCCGAGCAGGAAGATGCCATCGACGCCCTGCCCGCCGACGATTCCGATGAGATGCCGGTCGGTCGGGATCAGGCCGAACAGATTGTAGGGATAGCCGTGCACGAACAGTGCGACGGGCAGTTTTCGCGCGGGGTCCGGCGTATAGACCAGCTTGAACGTCTTGGGGTCGCGCACGCCCTTCAGCCCGCTGACATGCGGCGAGAACGCGCCATTGTCGAACAGCGAGATCATCTGCGGCGGGATAAAACTGCGGCGGGCGTCGGTGGCGTGGGGATCGACGACAGCAAGGAAATCGGCAAACACCGCGCCCAAATAAAACAGTGCCACGATGACGAGGCTGACGACCGCAAGCTTGTGCCGCCGGAAGCGCCACCAGGTCAGCTGCAGCTGGGTCGCCTGCGCCATCCGGTCGTCGCTGGTGAGGGTCATCGTGGTCATGCGCGCCCCTGAAGGCGGATGCGCGGCTCGATCCACATCAGCAGCAAATCGGAGATCAGGGTCCCGATCACCGTCAGCACGCCGAGCAGCAACACGATGGTGCCGGCCAGGAACATGTCCTGCGCCACCAGCGCCTGCAGCAGCAAGGGACCGACCGTCGGCAGGCCCAGCACCAGCGAGACCACGATGCTGCCGGACACCAGATAGGGAAACAGATAGGCGCTGGAACTGGCGAACGGATTGAGCGCCGCGCGCACCGGATATTTCAGCACGGCGCGGAGTTCGCTGATGCCCTTGGCGCGCGCCGTCACCACATAGGGTTTTCGCAATTCATCGAGCAGATTGGCGCGCATGATCCGGATCAATTGCGCGGTGCCGGCCAGCGCCAGCACCATGGCCGGCAGCGGCAGATGCACCATCAGGTCCCAGAACTTGCCCCAGCTCCAGGCGGCTTGCGCATATTCCGGCGTGAACAGGCCGCCGACGCTCAAGCCCAGATAGCGGAAGCCGAGATACATCAGGATCAGCGCCAGCAGGAAGTTCGGGACCGCAAGCCCGATGAATCCGAGTGTGGTTGCGATATAGTCGCCGACCGAATATTGCCGCGCCGCCGAATAGATGCCGATCGGCAGCGCGATCACCCAGGTCAGCAGCAGGGCGGCAAAGGACACCGCCATGGTGAGCCAGAGCCGGTCGCCGATCACCTCGGTGACCGGTCGCTTCCACATCATCGAGACACCGAAATCGCCGGTGAGGACCTTGCCCATCCAAAGTCCGTATTGCACCACGACCGGGCGATCGAGGCCGTATTCCCGTCGCATCGCCGCGGCCTGTTCGGCCGAAACCGTGCTGCCGCCGACGGCGAGATTGGCGATATAGGCGTCGACGAAATCGCCGGGCGGCAGGCGGATGATGACGAAGGTGAGAACCGAGATCGCCGCACAGGTGATAAGCGCCAGCACGAGCCGGCGCGCGACGTAATTCAACATGGCGGCCTCGTCGCCAGCATCGCTTCCCCCAGGCATCTTGTCACGACCGCGTGTCAGTCCCGTGCCCGGGAGCGCCGCGGTCTTGGCTGTCGGTCTTGATCTTGCAACGATCAGCCTAACACACGACGTCGCCGAGGCCACCAGAGTTTACCGGGTGCGCGCGATCGCCGCGCGTTGCGTGGTCCCGGCTCTGCCGCAGCGCACACGCTGCCAATAATTCTTCCAGAAAACACAACCCTGTGTTTCAATCGCCCAAAACAAGGTGGAACGATGCGCGTCCGTCGCCTGGATCACGTCCTGCTCGCCATGCCCGCCGGCAGGGAGCTTGATGCGCGAAATTTCTATTCCGGGCTCCTCGGCATTCCCGAGACCAAAAAACCTGCCGAACTCGCGGGCCGCGGCGGCTGCTGGTTCGAGGACGGCGAATTGAAGGTGCACCTCGGAGTCGAAAAGAATTTTAACCCGGCGCGCAAGGCGCACCCGGCCTTCATCGTCGAGGACCTTGCGGCATTGACCGCGGCGCTGACGCGTGCTGGTTGTCCGATCTCGCACGATGAGCCGCTGGAGGGTTACGAGCGGATTTTCGTCCACGATCCCTTTGGCAACCGGATCGAACTGCTGGAAGTCAAGACGCTTTTGCCACGCGTTTAAGACTTGCTTCGCTTCAAGATATCGTTTTGTAGAAGACCCAGCCTTAAAAACCAAAACAAACGGAGGAGACCATGAATCTCGATCGTCGTCAGCTTGCCGCCCTGCCCGCACTTGCCATCGGACTTCTCAACCTGACGTCGGCTTTCGCCGGCGCAGACGAGGATGCCGTCGCCAAGAACCTTGAGGCGTTCCGTGCGGCGCAGGCCGCCGCCAACGCCGAAATCCTCGCCTCGCTCTGCGCGGCGGAGCTGAGCTACAGCCACTCGGATGGCCGGGTCGAGGACAAGGCGGCCTTCGTCGCCAACGCGACCAATGGAAAATCCAAGGTCCTGTCGCTGGTCTATGAAAACCCCTCGATCAAGGTCGTCGGCCCGGTCGCGATCGTCCGGTTCCACTGGCTCGGCGAAGCGGAGTTGGTTCCCGAAGGCAAGAAGAGCTCCACCAATCTGCACATCCTGATGACCTGGCAGAAGCAGGGTTCGGAGTGGAAGCTGTTGTCCCGCGGATCGACCAAGCTCGGATAAAGCCCCGGTTGCTTACCCATCGATTGCCACAAAACCATAACAGCGAAGGAGACCACTATGGACCAGGAGGCTGTCGCAAAAGCCCTCGAGGCTTTTCGGATCGCCCAGGCCGCCTGCAACGCGGAAGGGCTATCCTCGCTCTGTGCGGCCGAACTCAGCTACAGCCACTCGAACGGCTATGTCGAAGACAAGGCGATGTTCCTCGCCAACGCGACCAACGGAAAATCCACATGGGTGTCGCTGGTCTATGAAAATCCTTCGATCCGCGTCGTCGGCCCGGCTGCGATCGTCCGGTTCCACTGGCTCGGTGAGCAACAGGCCGTGGCCGACGGCAAGAAGACCGCCAACGACCTTCACATTCTGATGAACTGGCAGAAGCAGGGCTCGGAGTGGAAGCTGTTGTCGCGCTCGGCAACCAGGCTCGGATAATCGGCAGTCGGATTACCGTAATCGGAGCTTCGAGCCATCCGCATCGAACCTTAGATTGGCACAATCAGAATTCTGAACGGCGCTGAGTTCACTCAGCGCCGTTTCCACGTGCGCCATAAATTAACATGATGTTATGTTTATCGAATAACTGAATAATTGTGTTATTCGGTTAACGGGCTATTGTCGCTCAACTTCAATTGATTACGCGAACACGGCAGCCAACCAACGCGATTTGATTTCGTTGCGCGCGACGTGCTGCCCAAAATTATCAAAAGCCCGCCAAGGGACCGTCAGCAAACTCATTGGGAGGTAACGACGTGGCAAGTTCAACAGTTCAAAGCGATCATGACAGGCAACAGTCGAAGAAGGCCGCCGCCAGCGGCTGGATCGGATCGGCGCTCGAATATTACGACTTCTTCATCTACGCGACGGCGGCGTCGCTGATTTTTCCGCAGATCTTCTTTCCCTCTGACAATCCGACCGTCGCCATCGTCGCATCGCTGGCGACCTACGGCGTGGGCTATGTCGCCCGGCCGATCGGCGCCTTCGTTCTCGGGCATTGGGGAGACACCCATGGCCGCAAGACGGTTCTGATCATCTGCATGTTCCTGATGGGCATCTCGACGATGCCGGTCGGCCTGCTGCCGACCTATCAGCAGGTCGGGATGCTGGCGCCGGTGCTTCTCGTGATCCTGCGCCTGGTCCAGGGATTTGCGGTCGCCGGAGAAATCTCCGGCGCCAGCTCGATGATCCTGGAGCATGCGCCGTTCGGCCGGCGCGGCTTCTATGCCAGCTTCACGCTGCAGGGCGTGCAGGCCGGCCAGATCCTGGCGGCAGCGGTGTTCCTGCCGCTCGCACACTACATGCCGACCGAAGCCTTCAACAGCTGGGGCTGGCGGATCCCGTTCCTGCTCAGCTTCTTCGTCATCGTCGCCGGCTACATCATTCGTCGCGAAGTCGACGAAACCCCGGCCTTCGCCGAGGAAGACGAGCAAGGCGACCATCCCGAAGGCGCCCATCGTTCAGGCCTTCAAGCTGAGCTGGCGCGGATATGCTCCGGGTCGTCTGCATGGCGCTGATGAACGTCATTCCGGTCGTCGCCACCATCTTCGGCGCCGCCTATGCCGTCCAGCCGGCCTACGGGATCGGCTTCTCCAAGGACATCTATCTCTGGATCCCGGTGCTCGGAAACATGCTGGCCGTGTTCGTCATCCCCTTCGTCGGCAATCTGTCGGACAAGGTCGGCCGCAAGCCTCCGATCATCGTCGGCGCGCTGCGCTTCCGGTGCTGCTCGCCTTCGGCTATCTCTATGCGATCAGCATCAACAACGTGCCGCTGGCGATCTTCATGTCGCTGTCTGATGTGGGGCGTCGTCTATCAGGGCTACAACGCGATCTTCCCGAGCTTCTACCCCGAGCTGTTCCCGACCCGCACCCGGGTCTCGGCGATGGCGATCTCGCAGAATGTCGGCACGACCATCACGGCATTGCTCCCGGCACTGTTCGCGACCGTGGCGCCTCCCGGCTCGGCCAACATTCCCGCTCACGGTCGGGGCGATCGCCTTCGGCATCACGGTCATTGCCGCACTGGCCGCCATCTCCGGCGCGGGAAACCTACCGGGTCAATATCAACGATCTCGGCAATCCCAACGCGGTTCCGATGGGCAAGGCGGAATACGAAAGGAAGCGCACTGAAGCTGCAATCGCAGCGGCTAAGCGCAGAGCGATCGAAGAGCGTTCTTCGATCCCGGTTGGTAGCTCTCATCTCACGACGAACAAGCTGCCGTCTCTCCGGACGACCAGGCAAGAGACGGCAGCCTTTATCGGCACCCGAGACAAACGAGGCTCGATCAACATGACACCAGAAGCAGAATTTCATCAACGCGACCGCGACATTCATCCGCCGGCCCATACGCCGGTCTACAAGACCAGCGTGCTGCGCTCGCCGCGCATCCCGCTCTGGTCGCTGCAAAACTCCCTGTCCGAGGTCACCGGTCCGGTCTTTTCGCCCGAGGAACTCGGCCCGCTCGATAACGACCTCATCCTCAACTACGCCAAGGAGGGCGAGCCGATCGGCGAGCAGACCATCGTCCACGGCCATGTGCTCGACGGCAACGGCCGGCCGGTGGCCAATACGCTGGTCGAAGTCTGGCAGGCCAATGCCGGCGGCCGCTATCGTCATCGCAACGACACCTATATCGCGCCGATCGATCCCAATTTCGGCGGCTGCGGCCGGATGATGACGGACGAGAACGGCTACTACTTCTTCCGGACCATCAAGCCCGGCGCCTATCCGTTTCGCAATCGCGTCAACAGCTGGCGCCCGGCCCACATCCATTTCTCGGTGTTCGGCTCCGGCTTCGCACAACGGCTGATCACCCAGATGTATTTCGAGGGCGATCCGCTCATTCCCCACGATTCCATCATCGCCACCATCCCCGACAAGACGGCCGCGGATCGGCTGACCGCACGACTCGATCTCAACGCGTCACGCCCGCTCGAGTGTCTGGCCTACCGTTTCGACATCGTGTTGCGCGGACGCCGGCAGACCCTGTTCGAAAACAAGCTGCAGGGAGGCTGACATGACACCGACCCCATCCGCCCTTCCCTATCTCTCCGAGACGCCGTCGCAGACCGCGGGCCCTTACGTGCATATCGGCCTCATTCCGAAGTCAGGCCGGCTTCGAAATCTTCGAGAACAATTTTAGCGGCGATATCGCCGGCCCTGATGTCGCCGGCCAGCGCATCGTCATCGAAGGCCGCATTTTCGATGGCGCCGGCCACGTCGCCAGGGATGTCCTGGTGGAGACATGGCAGGCCAATGCCGCCGGCCGCTACAATCATCCCGCCGACCGGCAGGACAAACCGCTCGACCCGGGATTTCGCGGCTGGGCCCGGACCGGCACCGACTTTCGAAACCGGGCTTTATACCATCCGCACCATCAAGCCGGGCAGCGTCGCCGGCCGCAAGGGCCGCAAGGCGATGGCGCCGCACATCAACTTCTGGCTCGCCTCGCGCGGCATCAATATCGGCCTCGCCACACGGATGTATTTCGAGCGACGAGGAAGCGGCCAACGCAGCAGGATCCGGTGCTCAACATCATCGAACAACCCGAGCGGCGCAAAACGCTGATCGCGCAGCGGTCCGAACGCAACGGCACGATCGTCTACACGTTCGACATTCATCTTCAGGGCGATCGGGAGACGGTGTTCTTCGACGTCTGAAAACCCTCATGGTGAGGAGCCGCAAAGCGGCGTCTCGAACCATGAGGCCCCAGATGGGCCTACATCCTTCGAGACGCGCGCAAGCGCGCTCCTCAGGATGAGGGGATGGAACTGCTCGCAACAAGACTAGAAGCGCGTACGAATTCATTAGAACGACAAATACAGAGGAGGATGAGTTGGCGACAGACAAAGAAATCCTGGCATCGGTAAAGCCCGGCAAGCCACCTGCCGATTGTGCGGTGATCGGAACCTGGCAGCTGTGCAGTTACGTCCGCGAACGGCTGTCGGACGGCCATCGCCACAATCAGTTCGGCGAAGCCCCGGTCGGCTATATCGGTTACGCCCCCGACGGCCGGATGTACGCGATCTTCACCCGCGATGACCGCGTCGTTCCGCGCGACATCGTGCCGACCGATGAAGAAGGCGTCGAGCTGCTCGGCACCATGGTCGCCTATGCCGGCACGTTCTCGCTCGGCGAGAATGTCGTCGTTCACCACATCGACACGTCGTGGAATCAGGCCTGGACCGGCACCAATCAAATCCGGCACTTCGTGCTGGACGGCGACACGCTGACGATCACCACCGCGCCCTACAAGAGCTACCTGGACGGCACCATGGGCCGTTCGATCCTGGTCTGGAACAAGGTCAAGTGATGCCAGGCTCTTCGACTGAAAGAGGTTTGCGATGAGTGATCTGTTCGCAATCGAAGGCGCGCATGTGCTGGTGACCGGCGGCTCGAGCGGCCTCGGCCGCTTCTTTGCGAACTTCCTCGCGGGGCGCGGAGCACGCGTGACCGTCGCCGCGCGGCGAGCGGAGGCTTTGGCCAAGACGGTCGATGCCATTACGGCGGCCAAGGGCCAGGCCCAAAGCGTGGTCATGGACGTCACCAATGCCGCAAGCATCGAGGCAGCACTGGACGACGCCGAAGCGAAATTCGGCCCGGTTCGAGATCGTCATCAACAACGCCGGTGTGACCGCGACGAAGCCGGCCCTGCAACAAGATGAATCCGATTGGGACAAGGTCGTCGACACCAATCTGAAGGGCGTCTGGCTGATCGCGCAGGCTGCCGGCCGCCGCATGGTCGCGCACAAAGTAAAAGGCTCGATCGTCAATGTGGCGTCGATCCTCGGCCTGCGCGTTGCAAGCGCGGTCGCTCCTTACGCGATTTCGAAAGCCGGTGTCGTGCAGATGACCAAGGCGCTGGCGCTGGAATGGGCGCGCTACGGCATTCGCGTCAACGCACTGGCGCCGGGCTATTTCGAAACCGAACTGAACGATGATTTCTTCCAGGAAGCCGCGGGCCAGGCGCTGATCAAACGGATCCCGCAACGGCGGCTCGGCGAATTGCGGGAGCTCGAAGGCCCGCTGCTGCTGCTCGCTTCGGAAGCCGGTTCCTACATGACCGGCAGCGTGGTCGTGGTCGACGGCGGCCACCTGGTTTCGACACTTTGAACGACGACTGCTTGCAAATTTCAACGAAGCACGGGTGACCCCATGAATGAAAACAGCACACACCCCTTCGAGACGAATTTGGGCCGGCACCCGTCCAATTTCGTACCGCTGTCGCCGGTCAGCTTCCTGACCCGCGCGGCCAGCGCATTCGCCGACAAGGTCGCCGTGATCGACGGCGCGCGCAGCTTCACCTATGCGCAGTTGCTCGATCGCTGCGTCCGGCTGGCATCCGCTCTGGCGAAGCTTGGCGTCAAGCGGCTCGATACGGTGGCGATCATCGCGTCGAACATTCCCGAGATGATCGAGGCGCATTTCGCCGTGCCGATGCTCGGCGCCGTGCTCAATCCGCTGAACACCCGTCTCGATGCCGCCAATATCGCCTTCTCGCTCAACCATGGCGACGCCAAGGTTCTGATCGTCGATGCGGACTATGCACCGTTGGTGCGGCAGGCACTGCTACGAGGTAGACCGGGAGATCGTCGTCATCGATATCGACGTCCCCCGAACAGCCATCCGCACCGCTCGGCACGCACGGCTACGAAGCGCTGCTCGCTGCCGGCAGATCCCGGCCTTCAACTGGCCGGGCGTCTCAGACGAATGGCAGTCGCTCTGCCTGCTCTACACATCAGGCACGACGGGCGATCCCAAGGGCGTCGTCTACAGCCATCGCGGCGCTTATCTGTCGGCGCTCGGCAACGGCTTCAGTTTCGGACTGACGTTCGACAGCATCTATCTCTGGACGCTGCCGATGTTCCATTGCTGCGGCTGGTCCTATCCCTGGGCCGTGGTCGCCGCCGGCGGCACGCAGATTTGTCTTCGCAAGGTCGAGCCGGCGCAGATCTTCCGGCTGATCGCGGAACAGCGCGTCACGCATCTGTGCGGCGCACCGATCGTGCTCAACATGCTGGCGCATGCGCCGGCCGAGCAGCGGGTGCCGTTCGACCACAAGGTCACGATCGCGACCGGCGGCGCCGCGCCGCCCTCCTCCGTGTTCCGCTCGATGGAAGCGATCGGTTTTCGGGTCACGCATCTCTATGGGGCGACCGAGACCTATGGGCCCGCGACGTCCTGCGTGTTCCAGCCGGAATGGAATGCGCTGCCGGATGACGAGCGCTTTGCCCGGATGGCGCGGCAGGGCGTGGCCTATCCGATGGTCGAGGCGGTCATGGTCGCCGATCCCAAGACGATGGTTCCGGTACCGCGCGACGGCACGACCGTCGGCGAGATCATGGTGCGCAGCAACACCGTGATGAAGGGCTACCTCAAGAACGAGGCGGCGACCGCGAAGACGCTGGTCGGCGACTGGTGCCTCTCCGGCGATCTCGCCGTCTGGCATCCCGACGGCGCGATCGAGATCAAGGATCGCTCCAAGGACATCATCATCTCAGGCGGCGAGAATATCTCGAGCCTCGAGGTGGAGGAAGTGCTGACCCAGCATCCGGCGATCATGCTCGCCGCGGTGGTCGCCCGGCCCGACCCGAAATGGGGTGAGACGCCCTGCGCGTTTCTCGAACTCAAGCCCGGCGCGTCGCAGCCCGACGACAAGGAGATCATCGCCTTCTGCCGCGCTCGCTGGCGCGCTTCAAGGTGCCAAAGAAATTCGTCTATGGCGCGCTGCCCAAGACCTCGACCGGAAAGATCCAGAAATTCATGCTGCGGGATCAGGCAGGCGCATTGTGAGCGACGGACCCGAAACCGTTTCTGCGACGGGACACCCGACGCGCATGCGCCATGCCGACGTCAACGGCATCCGGCTCGCTTACGACATAAGCGGTTCCGGCCCGCCGCTCGTTCTCATCATGGGCTATCGCCTGAGCTCGCGTGCCTGGCCGCGCGACTTTGTTGCCACGCTGGCCGAGCAGTTCACCGTGATCGTCATCGACAACCGCGGCACCGGCGAAAGCGACAAGCCGACGACCGGCTATGAAATCGCGAACATGGCCCGGGACGTTTGTGGTCTCCTTGACCATTTGCAAATCACGCGCGCCAATATTCTGGGCTATTCGATGGGCGGCGCGATCGCCCAGGAATTCGTCAAGCAATTCCCGGACCGGGTGCTGGCGCTGGCGCTATGCGCCACGATGTGCGGCGGCCCCCGCGCCACCTATGCGTCAGCGTCCGTCGTCCGCATCATGCGCGAGCACGAGGGAATGACGCCGGAACAGATCGCGCGGCGAATCTGGACCGTCACCTATTCACCTGGATATCTCGAGCGGCACCGCGAACTGGCCGAAGACCAGATGCGGCGCGAGATCGCGGCCCCGACACCGCTGCACGCCGCCGACCTGCAATTCCAGGCCTTTGCCGAATTCGATTGCTCCCGCGCCCTTTCAGGCTTTCGGGTCCCGACCCTGGTGTTGACCGGCGACCAGGACAGGCTGGTGGCGCCGCCAAATTCGAAATTCATCGCAAGCCTGATTCCGGGCGCCAGACTGGTCGTCATTCCCGACTGCGGACATCGCATGATGTGGGAGGCCACCGACGAGTGCGTCGAAATGCTCTCGGAATTCCTGACCGGCATTTCCGAAGGACGCCGCGACATCACGGAGGGGACCGGCACACCGGAAAATCAGCCGGATGTTATGGGCGGCTTCTTCGATCTGTTCACGCCGGCAGTGGACGTTTTCGCGACCTGGCCGTTGATGCTGGCCGGTGTCGGCGCGGATACCATGGCGGTGGCACGGCAGGCGGTCTATTTTGGCGGCAGGGCCCAGTTCGGCGACGGCAAGCCAATCCTCCTGGCTCCGCAATTTGGCAGTGCTTACGAGTTCGGCCTGCTTTCCAACTGGCTCAAGGTGCTCGGCTATCGACCTTTGACGGTTGATCTGTCCGACGGCAAGTCGGTTGGCGATCTGGTGCAGGGCGTCACTAAACGCCTTGGCAGGAAGGCCGTGCTGGTCGCGCCGGCCGCCGGAGTCCGGGCCGCCTCAACCATTGTCGCCGCCCACAAGCACCTGATTTCAGATATCGTGGTGCTCAATGCTTCCGATCATCCGGATGTACCCGCCGGCGTTCAGGCCCATTTCATCACCGCGGGCTGGTCGCTGACATTCGCCATGGCCGCCTTGCCGGCCGTGCTGCGGAAAATCCGGATACAGCTGATCGAGGTCGCCGGTTCAGTCACGCCGGAGACAATCAATCGTAGCGCCCCACGCATGGACCATCAGGAGAACACTCACCATGGCTGACTCCCAAAATATGAACCGCGTCATTTACGTGCTGAACGGCCCCAACCTCAATCTGCTCGGCAAGCGCCAGCCTCACATCTACGGCCATGAAACGCTTGCCGACGTCGAGGCCGATTGCCGCAAGGTCGCCGCGGAACATGGCCTCGAGATCCATTTCCATCAGTCGAACCGCGAGTACGAAATCATCGACTGGATCCACAAGGCGCGAGAGACCGCTTCCGGCATCGTGATCAATCCCGCCGCGTTCACCCATACGTCGGTCGCTATCCTTGATGCGCTCAATGCGTTCGACGGCACCGTGATGGAAGTCCATATCTCGAACGTCCACAAGCGCGAGGAATTCCGCCACCATTCCTTCGTCTCAAAGCGCGCCGACGGCGTGATCGCCGGATTGGGAACGCAAGGATATACGCTGGCGCTGCGAAGGCTCGCGCATCTGCTCGACAAGGCCGGCGCGAAATAAGGGAGACTACCGATGGCAATCACCGGACACACGAAGATCATCGCCCATCTCGGCTATCCGACCGAGAGCTTCAAGGCGCCCATGATCTACAATCCATATTTCGAACGGCACAAGATCGACGCCGTCGTCGTGCCGATGGGCTGCAAGCCGGAGGATTACCCGGCGTTCCTCAAGCTGGTGTTCAAGCTCTCCAACATCCATGGCGCGCTGGTCACCATGCCCCACAAGGTCACGACCGTTTCGCTGCTGGACGAGGTGATGACCACGGCAAAAGTCGCCGGCTCCTGCAACGCCGTCCGGCTTGGCCCGGACGGAAAGCTGGTCGGCGACATGTTCGACGGCGAAGGCTTTGTCCGCGGCGTCCTGCGCAAGGGCCGCGAGTTGAAGGGCGCGCGGGTGCTTGTGGTCGGGAGCGGAGGCGTCGGCTCCGCTATCGTCGCTTCGTTCGCCAAGGCGGGCGTTGGCGGAGCTCGCGCTGTTCGATGCGTATGCCGACTCGATGAACGGCCTGGCCGAACGCTTGCGGGCGCATTACCCGGGCTTGAAGATCGGCGTCGGTTCGAAGGACCCGGCCGGCTTCGACGTCGTCGTGAACGCGACGCCGCTCGGCATGAAGGAAGGTGATCCGCTGCCGATGGATGTTTCCCGGATATCGTCGTCGACGTTCGTCGGCGAAGTCGTCATGAAGCAGGAAATTACGCCGTTCCTGGCGGAAGCCCGTGCGCGCGGCTGCGCCATCCAGGTCGGCACCGACATGCTGTTCGAGCAGATTCCGGCCTATCTCGAGTTCTTCGGCTTCCGCACCACCACGCCGGATGAATTGCGGGAGGTTGCGCAGATCAGCTATTGACCACGTCTGCGCTGTGGGAGGGTCTCGGCTGCAAGCCTCGGCTTTTCCGGACCTTTACGGCAAGCCTTCGTTACCCGACAATGCGACCGGAAAAACAAAAGCCGGGATTCGGGGATGGAATTTATTGAACTGAACGGCGCGGCCTTGCGCTTTGAGCTGACCGGCAAGGGCGACCGCACGCTGGTGCTGATCCACGAAATGGGCGGCTCGCTCGAAAGCTGGGACGACGTCGTACCGCGCTTCGCGGGCTCGCGCCGCGTGCTGCGTTATGATTTCAGAGGGTCGGGCCTGTCGCAGAAGGCGCGCGGCGAACTCAGCGTCGATACGATGGCCGACGATATCGCAGCCCTGCTCGATGCCGGCGACATCAAGGGCCCGGTGGCGCTGGCGGGTGTCGCCGTCGGCGGCGCGATCGCATTGCATTTTGCGGCCAGACATCCCGAACGCACCAGCGCCGTCATCGTCGGCAGTCCGGCGACCGGCGTCGCGCGGGAGCGCATCCCGGCCGCCCTTGAACGGCTTACGAAGATCGAGGCCGCCGGCATGGGGTTCGCGGTCACCGACGCGATGCAGAACGGCTATGTTCCGGAGCTTCGCGGTGACCTCAAGCGCTTTGAACGCTACCGGGCGCGGTGGGTCGGCAACGATCCTTTCAGCTATACGGCTGTGTGGCGAATGCTGGCGAGCCTCGACATGGAGGCCGAACTGACGCGGCTGCGCTGTCCCGTGCTCGTGATCGGCGGCAGCCTCGATCGCGTACGCCCGCCGGCGCTGGCGAAAACCACGGCCGACGCCATTCCCGGCGCCCGCTACATCGAAATTCCGACCGGCCATTATATGTCGGTGCAAACGCCAGACCTGCTGTCCGATTGCATCGACGAATTCCTCACCTCGGTCGGCGCCTGACCGGGCTCGACCACCTCTCATTCCGCACAGGGCTTTGCCACATGACCCCACAAACTGCGCAACAGATTCCCGGCGTCTATCATCGCAGGATCGGCGACATCCTCGTCACCGCGATCAGCGACGGCTATCTGGACGGCACCATCGACGTGATGCGCAACGTCGATCACGACAAGGCGCGCGAGGTCCTGAAAGCGGCGTTCCGGCCGGCGCGGCGCACCAGCGTCAACACCTTCCTGATTCATTCAGGGGCTCGCACGGCGATCGTCGACACCGGATCGGGCAACTACCTCCAGCCGACCGCGGGCTTCGTTCAACGCAATCTTGCAGCCGGCGGCATCGATCCGAAATCGATCGATACCGTGCTGCTGACCCACATGCACCCGGATCACTCCGCCGGCCTGACCGACATGTCGAACGGCCAGCTGCTGTTTCCAAACGCCGAACTGGTGATGCATGAAAACGAACAGGCCTACTGGTTCGACGACGGCGAAATGAGCAAGGTCGACGAGCGGGCAAGGCAGCTCTATTTCCAGGCTGGCCGGGAACAGGTCGAGCCCTACAGGAAGCGCATCCGATTGTTCCGGGACGGCGAGGTGTTTCCCGGCGTGACCGCCGTGCCGAGCCTCGGGCACACGCCGGGCCACACCGCGTATCTCATCGCATCAGGAAGCGAGCAGTTGATGATCTGGGGCGACACGGTGCACGTGCCGGAAGTGCAGACCGCGTTTCCCGAGGCCGGCATGGCGTTCGATACTGATCTCGCGGCTGCCGCCGCGTCGCGCAAACGCATGTTCGATCGGGTCAGCGCCGACGGCATCCTGATCGCCGGGATGCACCTGCATTTCCCCGCCTTCTCGCGGCTGGCACGGCAGGGCGACGCCTACAGGCTGTATCCGGAGGCCTGGGTCCACGGCATGGACGCGCCCTGACCACACCAGATCTTGCGTTTTCCGGATCATGCTGGACACAATCCCTACGGTGCATGGGGTTGTTTTCGAAGTTTTTTGTCCGGCCATGCGCCGCGCCGCGGCAAGGTCACGGCTGGCGTAAGCCAGGGGCGAGCCTATATGAGGGAATGTGTCCTTCATCCCACTCATCCCCGCCGCCATCTTGATCAAGCCCGTCATCATCTTTCTGTCGTTGGTCTTCGTCCCGATCGGTGTATCGGCGATCAGCTACTGGTCCGCCGAACCGCGCGGAGGCTGGCAGACCGCGGACCGCTCCAGCGCCGGGCTGTTGCCCGAGCCGTCGCGCCATCCCGATGCGATCATCCGCATCTATGGCGCGCGCACGCTGCGCTGGAAGGCGATTTTCGCGATCCACACCTGGATCGTCGTCAAGGAGCAGAATGCCTCGACCTACACCCGCTACGACTACACCGCATGGGGCGAGCCGATCCGGACCAACGGATTCGCCGCCGATGCGCGCTGGTTCGGCGCCACGCCTGAAACCATTGTCGCGGTCGATGGCGAGGAAGCCAGCCGTCTGATTCCCAAGATCCGTCACGTCGTCGAAAACTATAAATACCGCGCTTATGGCGATTACAGCCCGTGGCCGGGGCCGAACTCCAACACCTTCGTTCAGGCCGTGCTCAATGCGGTCCCCGAACTGATGGTTGTCCTGCCGCCTACCGCGATCGGAAAGGACTATCCGTACGAAGGCAGATCGTTCGGACTGACGCCTTCCGGCACCGGCGTGTTTGCCTCGCTCGGCGGTTATTTCGGTCTCACCGTCGGATGGATCGAGGGTTTTGAAATCAATTTCCTCGGCGCAGTGCTCGGATTCGATATTCGCCGGCCGGCGCTGAAATTTCCGGGCATCGGCAGATTGGGAATGACGGCGGGAATTTAAGGCGTCATCGTGCAACGGCCCGATGCGGCAAAAATTGATGCATGGATGCGCACTATTTGGTCTCGCATTTCGCGCAGCAATACCTATGTAGGACGGAGGTAGGAAATTCGGCCCAAGGACAACTCCGTTAAAGGAGCCATCTTATGGCCAACGTACTAACCACTGGGGCCTGGCTTTCTGCCCCGACCAAAAAACCCTCATTTTTCGCAAGATTGTTGCGCGCTCACATCAAATCCGGTGAGCGACACGCGAGCCGCGTTGCCGAGGCTTATATTGCCGCCCACGGACTGCAAAAACTGTCCGACGATGCCGAGCGTCAGATTGGCCGCTTGCTCGCCAAAGCGGGGCAATAGGTATGGTCACACTCATCATCATACAGGTAGCCACCCGGCTCGCCCGCTTCGGCCGGGAGGTTCGTGAGACCTGGCGCGAAACGCAGCGGCTTCGTCGCAACCTTGCCGGTCCGACCGAGGAGTAACACCTCGCTTCGCACGCTTCGTCGCGGCTTGCCGCGTCGAAGCGCAAGCGAAGGCGGGTCTAAACCAGCTTCACGTTCTTCAGCGGCAGGCTGCGCATCGGCTTGCCGGTCGCAGCATAAATCGCGTTGAGCACGGCCGGCGCCACCACGCAGATGGTCGGCTCGCCGACTCCGCCCCAGAAATCGTAGGTCGGCACGATCACCGTTTCGACCTTCGGCATCTCGGCCAGCCGCATGATCTCGTAAGTATCGAAGTTGAGGCTGGTCATGCGGCCGTTCTCGACCGGCATTTCGCCGTAGAGCGTGGCGGTGAGACCGAAGGCGACCGAGCCTTCGACCTGGGCCGCGATCTGGCTCGGGTTGACGGCATGGCCGCAATTGAGCGCCAGCACCATGCGATGGACTTTCAGTTTGCCTTGCGGGCTCACCGAAACCTCGGCGGTGGCCGCCGAGTAGCTGCCATAGCCCATGAACTGGGCGATG
Organism: uncultured Alphaproteobacteria bacterium; assembly: GCA_963802535.1. Taxonomy (GTDB): domain Bacteria; phylum Pseudomonadota; class Alphaproteobacteria; order Rhizobiales; family Xanthobacteraceae; genus Bradyrhizobium. The sequence continues at coordinate 51,375 of CAWDJI010000020.1, forward strand.
CCGCGATAGACGCCGGCCGGCAGCGGCTTGCCCCAATCGCCCTTCTCGGCCGCGGCATTGAGCACGGCGAGATGCTTTGGAAAATCCTTCATCAGCGCGCGGCGAAATTCGAGCGGGTCCTTGCCCGCCGCCTTCGCCACTTCGTCCATGAAGCATTCCATGTAGACGCCGTTCTGGTTGGTATTGACCCCGCGCCAGGGCCCGACCGGAACGTGGCTGTTGCGCATCACGTATTCGATCAACAGGTTCGGCACGGCGTAACCAAGCTGCGCATCGCCGGGCGTCGCCGAATAACCCTGCAGCTGCCGGAGATCCTTGCCGTCGACGATGCCTTTCGGATTGAGCATGGCGTTGATCGACTGGCCGGAGACACGCACGTGCAGGCCCGTCAGATTGCCGGCGGCGTCCAGGCCAGCCGACATCTTGCACTGCGAGATCGGCCGGTAGAAATCGTGCGCCTGGTCTTCTTCGCGGCTCCATACCAGCTTGATCGGCACGTCCGGAAAAGCCTTGGCAATCTCGACCGCCTGATGGACATAATCCTGCGTGCCGCCACGCCGGCCAAAACCGCCGCCGAGATCGATGCGATGCACCTCGCATTTGTCGAGCGGAATGCCTGAGCCTTCCGACAACGCCGCCAGCGATCCCTCCAGATTCTGCGTCGGCACCCAGGCTTCGGCCTTGCCGGCCGAGAGCTTGACGGTGCAGTTCATCACCTCCATGCAGGCGTGCGCGAGGAACGGCGTCGAATAGACCGCATCTACTCTCTTCGCGGCTTCGCCGATCGCCTTCAGCGCATCGCCGTTCTGCCGATCGCCATTGGTAGCGGTCGCGCCGAGACCATCCTTGAGCATGTCAGCGATCGTGGCGCTCGATTTCGATGCCGCCTCGCCCTCGTCCCAGACGATCGGCAATGCATCGAGCGCCTTCTTGGCGCGCCACCAGGTGTCCGCGACCACAGCGACGCCGGTTTCCTTGACCCGCACCACCTTCTTCACGCCGGGCATGCCGGCGATCTTGCTTTCGTCATAACTTTTGAGCTTGCCGCCGAACACCGGGCAATCCTTGATCGCGGCACAGAGCATATCCGGCAGCTTCAGATCGATGGCAAAGATCTTGCTGCCGTCGAGCTTGTCGGCGGTATCGAGCCGCTTCAGCGGTTTGCCGGCGATCTTCCAATCCTTCGGATCCTTCAGCTTGATGCTTTTCGGATCCGGCGGCGTCAGCTTGGCGGCCGCAGCCGCGACCTCGCCGTAACGGATCGAACGCTTGCTCGCCCCATGCGTGATGACGCCCTCGGATACGCTGAGTTCGCCGACCGGCACGCTCCATTGCTCAGCCGCGGCTTGCAGCAACATGATGCGCGCCGCCGCACCGCCGCGCCGGACATAATCCTCCGACGTGCGGATGCCGCGGCTGCCGCCGGTGCCCATCTCGCCCCAGGCGCGCTTGCTCGCAAGGTTGCGCGCCGGCGAGATGCCTTCGGTCGTCACTTTCTTCCAGTCGCACTCCAGTTCCTCGGCCACGAGTTGCGCGAGGCCTGTCAGCGTCCCCTGCCCCATCTCCGAACGCGCGATCCGGATCACGCAGGTATCGTCGGGTTTGATCGCAACCCAGACGTTGACTTCGGTCGCCGCAGCTTGCGCGTTCGCCGTGTCCACGCCGAACGGGACGTTCAATCCGAGCGCCAAACCGCCGCCGGCAAGTGCCGCGGAGCCAACGATGAACTTGCGGCGGGTGACTGTCGTGCTCTTTTCAAGGACTGGATTGTTCATGACTAACCTCCCGAACCCTGGCCGGTGGTGCCGACGCCGGCGGCGAGATTCACCGCCTGACGGATGCGCTGATAGGTGCCGCATCGGCAGATATTGGTCATCGCCTCGTCGATGTCCTTGTCGGTCGGTTTTGGGGTTTTCTTCAACAGCGCGACGGCAGCCATGATCTGCCCGGACTGGCAGTAGCCGCATTGCGGCACGTCGACCGCGGCCCAGGCCTTTTGCACCGGATGCGATGCGCCGACCGACAGCCCCTCGATGGTGACGATCATATCGGTGGGCTTGACGTCGCCCACCGCGATCGAACAGGAGCGCTGCACCTCGTCGTTGATGTGGACCGAGCAGGCGCCGCACTGGGCCACGCCACAGCCATACTTGGTGCCGGTCAGCCCGACATGCTCCCTGATAACCCAGAGCAGTGGGGTGTCGGCTTCGACGGGTACATCCCGTATTGTTCCGTTGATGTTCAGTTTAGCCATATGCAGCCTCCCATCAATTTGCGCGGAGCATAACCGGCTGACGGGCGTTTGCAACGCCCGCGCGGCGATCGTCCAGCCGCGTCAGCCGTTTCAGCTCTGGCGCCTCGCGTTCGTGCCAGGCTCTGGCAATTCCGTGACTGCACCATAAGTCTGGGCTACGGCGAAGGCAGCGGGGCAATCATGACGGCGAAGTCTCATCAAGATGAAACACGCAGTGCGAGCGACGACATCGCGGCGCGCGGTGACCGCATGCGGCTGTATTCGGGCCCGTTGAGCATGTTCGGCGCCAAGGCCGAGATTGCAGCGATCGAGAAGGGACTCGATGTCGAGCGCATCATGGTCGCTTTCGATATGAAGCGTCTCTACGAGCCGAAACATGCCGAGGTCGTTCGGATCAATCCCAAGCGGCAGGTGCCGGTTCTGATCCATGGCGAGCTGGAAATTTTCGACTCCACCCAGATCTTTGAATATTTCGAGGATTTGCAGCCTGAGCCTGCGCTTTGGCCGGCGGGAGCGGCAGCGCGAGCGACCGCACGGCTACTCGAGCACAAATCGGACGAGATCTATTTTCCGCCGATTGTTCGGCTGATGAGCCTGCAAGACACGCCGGCCGACCCGGCGGCGATCGCGGCGCGCGAGACCGCATCTCGCTATTATGGCGAGATGGAACATCTTCTCGCGCATCGCGACTATCTTGCCGGATCCTATTCGTACGCGGATATCGCTTTCTACATGGCCCAACTTTTCGGAGCCCGAATGGGCGCGCCGATGACCGAGGCGACGCCAAAACTGCTGCGTTGGCGCGACAGGATCACTGCGCGACCGGCGGTGCGGCAGGTCGTTGGAACGATGGCGGCTTACCTTGTCTCACAGGGTCGTCCTCTGCCTGATTTTCTGTCCGCCATCACGCCGCGCGCGCAACAATGATCCAGACCTGATGATCTAGACCTGTACCGACGTCAGCTTCTTCAGGCATCGCAGCGCGAACGATGATCGGCTGTGGCGGATACCTGGAATGCGATAGAGCTTTTCGCGCAGAAAGCGTTCGTAGCCGGCGGTGCTTTCGACCGCGACCTTCACCAGATAGTCGTAGTCGCCGGTGGTGAGATAGGCCTCGATCACCTCGGGCAAGCCTGCGAGCAATTCCCCGAACCGCTCCAGCACCTCCTCGTCATGGCGGTCGAGCGTGATTTCGATGATCACCGTTTCCGGCAGCCCGAGCTTCTCCTGATTGAGGAGCGCGACGTAGCCGTCGATGTAGCCCTGCTTCTCCAGCCGCTTGAGCCTGTTCCAGCATGGCGTCGTCGACAATCCGACGTGGTCGGCCAACTCGGCCGTCGTGAGACGCGCATCGCGTTGCATCGCCCGCAGAATCCGCCGGTCGGTCTCGTCCAGGCGCAGGGAGTCTTTTCGCAACGCTGCTCTCATGTCCGAGAACCTTATTCTGGGAATACGTCAAAATACCAGAATATCTATACCGTTATTTTGGCATTCTGGCAGACAAAAGGAACAAATTTCCGGAAAATTACCGGTACAACTTCCCTGTAAAAACGGAGGCAGCGATGTTCATTCTGGAACTGCAAGCAAGCGACCTGCATGCCGCGCTTGGCCGCCTGCTCGACCAGACGCGCGTCGGCGGCCTGCGGCTGGTTGATATCAACGCGCGGGCGGAAGCGGGCGAATATCGGATCCGGGCATCCATCGACGTCGGGGAACGCGAGGCCGTCGATCGGCTCGCGCGTCGCGTAGGCTCCATGATCGGCGTCGCCGCGATCGAGGTCAGCCGCGAATCCCGGCACGCCATGCAGGAGCCCTGCACCGCCGCGCCATGAACGGGGTCGAGCGCGAGGCCTCGCTCAATTTGCCTTGATGCCGGCCTCGCTGACGAGCTTGCCCCATTTTGCGCTTTCGCTTTCGATGAAGCGCGCGAACTGCTCCGGCGAGGTCGGCACCGGCTCCGCGCCCAGCGAGCGGATTTTTTCGACCACCGAGGGATCCTTCAGGGCCTTCACAAAGGCTTCGTTCAGCCGCTTGACGATGTCGGCGGGTGTGCCGGCGGGCGCGACCACCCCGAACCAGCCGACCGATTCAAAGCCCGCAAGGCCGCTCTCGGCGAAGGTCGGCACGTCCGGCAGCGACGGCACGCGGCTGCGCGGCGGAAACGGCGATCGCCTTCAGCCTGCCGTCGAGGATGAGCTGTTTCGATGTAGCGATATCGAGCACCGCAAAGGGTATGTGTCCTCCCAGCACGTCCGACGTCGCCGGGGCCGTGCCGCGATAAGGCACCAACTCCATCTGAACGCCGGCCCTTTGCACGAACAGAGCGGCGGTGAGATGCATCGCGGTCGAATTGCCGCCATGGCCGATCGACAGCCCGCCGGGTTTTGCCCGCGCCAGCGCCATCGTTTCCGCGACCGTGCGCGCTGACACCTGCTCGGCCGCCACCAGCACGAATGGAATTTCCGCAAGCAGCGTGATGGGCGCGAGGTCCTTCACGGCGAAGGGCATCGGCTGACCGAGATGCGGGTTCACCGTCAGCGCGCCGGCCGGCGCGACGCCCAGCGTGTAGCCGTCCGGCTTCGCCTGTGCGACCGCAGCCATGCCGATATTGCCGCCGGCGCCGGCGCGATTTTCGATCACAAAACCCTGCTTCAGATCGGCCGCGACGATCGGCTCGAGCGCGCGGATGAAGATGTCGGCGCTGCCGCCCGGCGGGAATGTGACGATGATCTTGATCAATTGCTCGGGGTAGCCGGCGTAGCAGGCCTGCAACGGCACGCTTGCCGTCGCTACGCCGAGCAGCGCGGCCAGAAGATGACGCCTTGCGATGAGCAACATGTTTCTTTTCCCTTTAAGTCTCTTTGTCAGGCTGGCACTGCGGCGACAGGCGTTGCGACGTCGACGCCTGCCGCCCCGTGACGCGCGCGATCAAGGCCTTGGGATTGTCGGGCAAGGCCTGGCCGCGCCAGGCGATGTGCTGGTCCGGCCGCACCAGCAGCAGTTTTTCGGCATAGGCCTGGTTCGCGACATCCGGCGCCAGGTCGATCACCGCGAGCGGCACGCCTGCGCGTTCGGCCGCAGACAACAGCGGCCCGACGTCGATCGACGGGTCGAGCCGCAGCAGATTGTAACCCGTGCCCGAAGGCGTCATACAGCGATCGTCCGTCGCGCAGGAAAACGATGCGGCGCGCGTGCGCCGGGAACCGTGGACGGCGTGAAGCTTCCCATGGTGTAGGCCGGCGGCGTCTCACCGTCATAGGCGATGATCGGCGAGGCGTCGTAGTAGTAGCCGAAGTTGAGGCCGGCGCAGCAATATTGCTGGACGTTGAGATCGTAGGCGGCTCTTGGCCAGCGCCGCACGCGCGGCGTGACCGCGCGGCGTATCGTCCTCGATCTCGGCCGAGACGCCGCCGCGCTGCGCCATCATGGCGCAGCGCGTGATCCATCGCAAAGCGCGACACCTGATCGGTGATCGGCTGGCGTTCCGCCTCATAGGCATCGAGGATCGAGGCCGGCGCCCATCCGTTGAGATGCGCGGCCAGTTGCCAGCAGAGATCGACGGCGTCGGCAATTCCGGCGTTCATGCCGTAGCCCGCATAGGGCATCCACAGATGCGCCGCATCGCCGCAGATGAAGACCCGCCGGTCGCGGAAACGGTCGGCCACCAGGCGGCGGCCGACCCAGTCTTCCTTGCTGAGGATGCGGTACTCGAAGCGTTCGTCGACGCCGAGGATGGCGCGGATCGCCCAGTCGCGATCGACCGAGTCGAACTCCGGCTCGTCGGGCTTGAGGTGGTTGTGGATCAGCCAGCGGTCATGGCCGTCGATCGCAACCGACGGTGCCGGAGCGACGCGGGTTGAGCGAGAGCACCATCCAGGCCGGCTTGTGCGGCGCCATCAGCTCCTTGAGCTCGCGGCGCCTCGATATAGGTCGACTGCACGCGCTGGATCACCGGCGTCCCCGACAGACTCGCGCCGATCGACTTGCGCACCAGCGAGCGGCTGCCGTCGCATCCGATCGACAAACGACGCTGCGATGCGGAATGTATCTGCCGCTGTCGAGATTGCGCGCGAGCGCGACCACCTCGTCGTTCGTCCTGCTCGATCGCCACGATCTCGGTCCGCGCCAGAATCGTGATGCGCGGCTGGGCGGCGGCATGGCTGAACAGGATCGGCTCGAGATAGACCTGGTTGATCCGGTGCGGCGGCTCCGGCGTCGGCCACCATGTGTCGGGGCCGCCGGTGGCGCTGTAGCGGCGTCGCGCGGCCGGGAATTTCGATGCGGCACAGCTCGATGCCGGTCGCCGTCGTGCGATAGGCGCAGTCGTTCGGGAAGTCCGCGGGCAAGCCGGCGTCGCGCAGCTTCGCCGCGACGCCGAGCCGGCGGAAAATCTCCATCGAGCGCGCCGAGACGTGATTGCATTTGACGCTGGGCGGATCGCCGGCATGGCGGATCTCGGCGACGACGACATCGATGCCGCGCGACGCCAGATCCATCGCTGCCGTCAGCCCCACCGGGCCCGCGCCCACCACCAGCACCTGCGTCCTCATCTCCCGCCCTCGCCGCCTCTCGTTGGCCGCGTGCATTCTAGCGAAGGATCGCTTATGAGATAAGCCTGAAAGAAATTATCAATTCATGAGATTTCCATATGAATGTCACCTTGCGCCAGCTGCAGGCCTTCACCGCCGTCTATCGCACGCGCAGCATCACGCGGGCCGCACACGAACTCGGCGTCACGCAATCGGCGGCAAGCCTGCTGATCCAGCAGCTCGAGGCGCAGCTCGGCGTCAAGCTGTTCGACCGCACCACGCGCGCGGTGCAGCCGACGCCGGCCGCCCATGAGGCCTTCCACGCCGCCGAACGGATGCTGAGCGACGCAAAGGGACTGTCGCGGCGCATGCGCGACCTCGCGGAGGCGCGCGCCGGGCGCGTCGCGTTCCTGGCTTCCGCCGGCGCCGCCTCGGCGCTGATGCCGCCGGTGCTCGCGCAATTCCACGCCGCCCATCCGGACATCGAGATCGACATGCGCGATGTGGCGGCCGACGATCTGGTGCCGCGCATGATCGCAACCGACGCGGAGTTCGCGATCGGCAGCGTCGAGGGCGAGATCGCCGAGATGAAGGTCGAAACGCTGATCGGCGGACGGCTCAGCGCGATCGGCCGCGCGACGTCCGAGTTCGTCGCGCGGCGCTCGCTGACATGGGACGAACTGGCCGGACTGCCGACGATCGCGATGCGGCGCGAGACGCGCATTCGCATGCAGATCGACCAGATGCTCGGCCAACAGGGCAAACGCCTGACGCCTACTTATGAAGTGACGCTGATCAACACCGCGCTCGCCATGACGGCGCACGGACTTGGGTTCGCCATTCTGCCGGCGACGATGCTGCCGGCAGACCAGTTCCCGACACTGATCGCAAAACCGCTGACGCGGCCGGCCATCACGCGGCCGGTGTCGCTGCTGCAGCGTCAGGGCCGCACGCTGTCGCCGGCGGCCAAGGCCTTCGTGGCGGTGGCGCGGAAGGTTTTTGCCGAGACAGCGCGGCGCCGGCATCAAGCGGCCTGATCAGCCCATCCGAACGACCGCGCCGTCCCGATCCGAACTCTCCAGACATGCCATCACGAAGGCCAGTCCCGCGACGCCATCGTCGATCGTCGGCACAAGCCTGGGCGCTCCCGATGTCGGCCGCCCCCGCCGCGCCAGCATCATGTCTGCCAGGCCGCAATAAAGATTGGCCACGGCCTCTTGCAAGCCCTCCGGGTGACCGGGACGCATCAGCCGCGACGAGGATTGCGCATCAAACGACAGCGACGACTGGCCACCGGCGATCGTGCGAATTTCACCATCGAGGGATGCGATCGCAAGCTCGTTGTGCCTGCCGTGCTGCCATGCCATGTGCCCGGTCTCGCCGAACACCCGCAGGCTGATGTGGTTGGACATGCCGGCCGCGGCGTTGCTTATCTCCATCTGTCCGCGCGCGCCGCCGGCGAGCCGAAAACGCACCTGCGCCACGTCATGGACCTTCCGCCCCGGGAGCAATGTTCCGACGTCGGCGGACACCGACGCAAAAGGCTGCCCGGTGACAAAACACACCAGATGATGCGCATGCGTGCCGATATCGCCGAGCACCAGAGAGGGCCCGACGCGCTCCGGTTTCATTCGCCAGCGCTTGTCGGCGTCCGGGCCGAGTTCAACGGCGGTGGCAATCCCGCCGGCAAGATACTCGACCTGCACCAGGCGGACCGCGCCGATCTCGCCGGCAAGAACACGCGCGCGCATCTCCCGCAGCATCGGATAGCCGGAAAACGTGTGCGTAATGGCAACCGCGCAACCCGTCGACGCCACCAGTTCGCGCAACACCCTCGCCTCGCCGAGATCATTGCACAGCGGTTTTTCCATCATGACATCGAGCCCGGCCGACAGTGCCAGCGTCAGATATTCGGTGTGGCTGTCATTCGGCGTGATGATCGCAAGCGCCTCTATCCCGTCGTCGCGGGCACTTTCCCTGGCGATCAACTCCCCGACGCTGCCATAGCACCGCTCCTCGGGCAGACCGATCGCCATTCCCTCAGTGCGCGATCGCTCCGGGCGGGACGAGAGCACCCCGGCCACAAGGGTGAAGCGCTGGTCCATGATCGCGGCCAGCCGATGCACCGGACCGATCATCGACGGCGGCGCGCCGCCGAGGATACCGAGACGAAACGGCCGCCCGAAGGCAGCAAGCACGGGATTGGTCATCAGTTCCTCGCTCCAGCCGTGGCAACGCAGTTCATCTGATTTTCCGGTTCAAACATTTTGCTGTTCGAAGATTTTCAGACTGACTTGAATACCATCAAATAGAAGATCCCAATCATGGCTATCGTTGAGGGGAGGCCCAGGAAAGTCCAATTCTTGAATAGCTTTTGATACTCAGCGGGTAGTTCCGAGTTTGTCTCAATCGCCTTGTTGGAAAGATCAACCATGCGATGCTGCAGCCAAACACCAGGGATCCAGCAAAGACCCGCTATACAAAATAGAAGCAGGGCCCACCCGAGCCATCCGGTCAAAACCGGAAATCCCGCTATCGATGCCAACCACAATCCAGTGACGATTTGAACAAGCGCGGACAATATAGTCGAGTAAGACTCGACCTTGACAATATGAGGCCCGACTTCGGCAATCAATTTTGCTTTTTTAGAGCCAAATACAATTGTACCCAGTAAGGCAGCAAAAATACCCCCACCGAACAGAATTGTAGCGCTCATGATGTGGAGTAATTTCAGCGTCGGGTAAATCACTGCAAGTCTCTCAAAAATCTGGCCAGGCCTTCAACTATCCGCTTTGGCAGAAGATGCCTATTCCACGATGAGGGCGTAGCAGACCTGTCCGAGCAGCTTCGGCGGTCCGTCCTGGCTCAGCAGCTTGAGACCTGGCTGGGGCGGGAGGGATCGAACCTCCGAATGGCGGAATCAAAATCCGCTGCCTTACCGCTTGGCTACGCCCCAACAGGCTTTTTCCGGAACGGCGGCGGCAGGGTGACCTGCGGATTCCGTTCCGGCACCGCCGGTCTATAGAGAGCGGTCGGCCATTTCAACCGGCTAGGCTTGCGAAATTCCGGCTGAATCGGGCCCTATTCGCCGTCTCTAGCTTAATGCTTTCTGCAACGCCAGGCCGTTTCCACGCTGAAATACCGCTTCGCCCCGCCCTTCGGAGAGTTGAGAGCAGGCTGGTTTCGTGGGAAGACGGCAGTCGCTGTTCCCTGTCCAGGCGAGTACCCGTCATGACCTACCGCGCGCCGATCAACGACATCCTGCTGGCCCTCAACCACGGCGCCGGGCTGAAGGCCGCCGTCGAGGCCGGCCATTACGGCGATTTCGACGGCGACATTACCGCGGCCGTGCTGGAGGAAGCCGGCAAGTTCGCCTCCGACGTGCTGGCGCCGCTCAATACGGTCGGCGACGAGCACGGCATCAAGCTTGCCGACAACAAGGTGACGACCGCGCCGGGCTGGCCCGACGCCTATCAGCGCTGGTCGGCGGCCGGATGGAACGCGGTGTCGGGCCCGGAAGCCTTCGGCGGCCAGGGCCTGCCGCTCGCGATCAACGCCGCCTGCACCGAAATCTGGAGCGCGTCGAACATCGCCTTCGGCCTCTGCCCGCTGCTTGACGCTGTCCGCGATCGAGGCGCTCGACGCCCATGGCAGCGAGGAATTGAAGAAGATCTATCTGGAGAAACTGGTGTCGGGCGAATGGACCGGCACCATGCAGCTGACGGAGTCGCAGGCCGGCTCCGACGTCGGCGCGCTGCGCACCCGCGCCGAGCGCGCGGCCGACGGCAGCTACCGCATCAAGGGCACCAAAATCTTCATCACCTATGGCGACCACGACATGACCGATAACATCGTGCATTTCGTGCTGGCACGATTGCCCGATGCGCCCGCGGGCACCAAGGGCATCTCGCTGTTTCTGATTCCAAAATTCCTGGTCAATGCCGACGGCTCGCTCGGCGCGCAGAACGACATCTATCCGAGCGGCGTCGAGCACAAGCTCGGCATGCATGCTTCGCCGACCTGCACCATGACGATGGGCGACAAGGGCGGCGCGATCGGCTACCTGGTCGGCGAAGAAAACCGCGGCATGCTCTGCATGTTCACGATGATGAACCAGGCCCGCCTCGGCGTCGGCCTCGAAGGCGTCGGCATTGCCGACCGCGCCTATCAGCAGGCGCTGGCCTACGCGCAGGAGCGCCGCCAGGGCCGCGCGGTCGGCTCCAAGAGCGTCGGCATGGACGCCATCATCGTGCATCCCGACGTCAAGCGCATGCTGCTGCAGATGCGCGCCATGACGGCCGCCGCCCGCACCATCTGCTACGCCACCGCGGTGGCGCTCGATGTTTCCGTGCGCGCCAAGGACGCCAAAAGTGCGCGCCGATGCCGCCGCGCGCGGCGCGCTGCTGACGCCGATCGCAAAGGCCTTCTCCACCGATATCGGCAACGAGGTGGCCTATCTCGGCGTGCAGATCCATGGCGGCATGGGCTTTATCGAGGAGACCGGTGCGGCCCAGCATTACCGCGACGCCCGCATCACCTCGATCTATGAAGGCACCAACGGCATCCAGTCGATCGATCTCGTGACGCGAAAACTCGCCGCCAATGGCGGTGCGTCGGTGTTGGGCCTGCTCGACGAACTCTCCGGGCATCGTCAAGCAGGTCGAGACCTCCAACGATCCGGCGTTCGGCACCACCGGGCCCAAACTGCGCGACGCGCTGGCTTCGCTCGAGCGCTCCAGCAAATGGCTGCTGGAGCGGGTGACTTCGGCGCCGAACGACGCGCTCGCCGGCGCCACGCCTTATCTGCGGCTGTTCGGCTCGACGCTCGGCGGCTGCATGCTCGCCGATGAGGCGCTGGCCGCCAAGAGCAACGGCGACGACCGGCGGCGATCCGCAGCGCTATGTCACGCTGGCAAGGTTCTTTCGCCGAAAACATTTCGGTGCAGGCCACTTCGCTGGAAAAGACCGTCATCGACAGCGCCGACGCCGTCAACGGCGCGGACGCGGTACTGCTGGCATAGTCAAACCAACTACCGACCGAGAAGCACGTTTAAAATCCAGGCGCATCTGACCCGCAACGCCGCCAAACAGGAGCCACCGATCCCGATGTTTGATTTCGATCGCGTTATTGACCGCCGCGGCACGCACGCGTCGAAATGGGATAATGATGGCCAAGCTTTCGGGGATCACGGCAGCGGACGGCATTCCGATGTGGGTCGCCGACATGGATTTTGCGGCGCCTCCCGGCGTCACGGAAGTGCTGTCCGCGGCCGTCACCCGCGGCGTCCATGGCTATTATGCCGATACCGGCAGCTGGGCGGCCGCGCTCGCCGAATGGATGGCGCGCCGGCACGGCTTTGTCATCGACCCGGCGTGGGTCAGCCCGACGCCCGGCGTCGTCTCGGGCCTCGGCCTGATCCTGCAAGCCGTCACCGAAGCGGGCGACGAGGTCGTGGTGTTTCCACCGGCCTATCACGCCTTCCGCAAGATCATCCTCGCCAACGACCGCCGCATCCTCGACGCGCAACTGGTGCAGCGTCAGGGCCGCTACGAGATGGACCTCGATGCGCTCGCCGAAAAAGCTCACGCCACGCACCAAGATCGTATTCTTCTGCAGCCCGCACAATCCGGGCGGCACCGTCTGGTCGTCAGAGGAAATCCGCGCGCTCGCCAGCTTCTGCGCCGAACGCAATCTGATCCTGGTTTCCGACGAGATCCATTGCGACCTGCTGCTCGGCGGCGTCAAGCACACGCCGACGCTGTCAGCCGCACCCGAGATCGCCGATCGCCTGATCACCTGCGTCGCCGCGACCAAGACCTTCAATCTCGCCGGCGCCCATGTCGGCGCCTGCGTCACGTCGAATCCGGAGTTGAAAAAGCGGCTCGACGCGCGGATCGCGGCCAGCGGGCTCGCCTCCTACAACGCCTTCGGAATGATCGCGACCGAAGCCGCCTGGCGAACCGGCGAGGCCTGGCTCGATGCGCTGTTGCCCTATCTCGCCGGCAATCACGATACTGCTCACCACGCGAATCGAGAAAGCGGCACCCGGCGCACGTTCGATGCGGCTCGATGCCACCTATCTCGGCTGGGTCGATTTCTCCGGAACTGGACTGGCGGCTGCGGACGTCGCCGCGCGGGTAAAGGACCGGGCCCGGATTTTTGCCAGCCCCGGCGAGCAGTTCGGGCCCGGCGGTGAAACCTGGCTGCGTTTCAATTTTGCGACGCCGCGTCCGATTCTCAACGAGGCGCTCGACCGGCTGGATGACGCCTTTCGCGATCTGCGAAGTTAGCGTTTACATAAAGCGATGCGCGAACCGGTTCACCCGGCGGGAAGTTGCATCGTCAGATGCAATCCGGGTGAGGGCCGCGCCTCGCAGAAGGACTACCCCTCACCCGATTTGCTCGCAAATCGCTCTCGATGGGGAGGTGAAGATGCTGCGCTGTTAAGCACCGGACTACGCAGGCTACCGCAGCGGCATCGGCGGCCGCGGCACGTAGGGCAGTTCCGGATCGTCCAGCGTCTCAGCCGTGGTCGGCGGTAACGGCTCGATCTGCCGCGGCACGTAAGGCGCGGGTGCCGTCGGCAATGGCGGCGCAGCGATCGCTTGCCGGGGCGGAAGCGGCGGGGCGGCGATACCGGCATCGGCTTCCGCGCAGGCGCGAGCGCTGCGACCGGTCGCGGAGGCGGCGCCGGTTGCACGGGCTGCGCCGGCTTTTTGGGCCGCACGGCCTGCGCGGAAGCTCTTCTCGGACACCATCGCCACCAGTTGCTGCTGGCTCGCCTTCAATTGCTCGATGCTGGCCTTGAGCGCTTCGATCTCCTGCCCGGCATTGGCGAGATCGCGCGCCATCGTCTCGATCGACGGCGGCTGGCTGACGGCGGTGCGGCAGCGCCGTTGGCGCAGCGGCTTCCGCGGCGTCGGGGGCTCAGGTGCCGGTTGCGGCGCCGGCGCATTTGTCGCATCCACTTGGGCCGCTGCCAAAACCGGTTGCGCAGCGAGGCGCCGTTTTCTCGGCGCGGCGTTGCGACCGGCGCGAACAGCGGCGCCCATTCCGCGATCAACCGTTGCGCCGCATCGCCATGGAGTTGCCAGGCAACGGCAGCGCCACCGATGCACGCGGTCAGCAGCAACGCCGCTGACCGGCGCGCAGCGCCCGTCGGCCGATCGACCGGCGGCGCAAATCGCTGCCATCGTTGACGGCGGTCGCGCGAAACGTCGTGTCGACCGGCGGCACCGCGGCACCGGCGGTGAAATCGGAGCCGGCATGGTTTGCGGCTCCGAAGGCCCGCCGCTGCATCAGATCGCGGATCGGATCGGCAAGCTCGCTTCATCCGCAGGCGCGACCCGACGGCATCGGGCGCGACTCGTGGCGCAACGCGACGACAGGGATGTCGTGCGGATCATCTGGCAGCTTTGGTTTCAGCATGGAATCCATTGGCGTTCCGTCCCCGTCCAATGTCACCTGCCTTGGGGCGACTGAGAATTTACAGCGGGAATTTACTGAGGCTCACGACCACGTCCCCTTACCTCACCCGGGTTTGACCAAAGCAAGGCGCACGGTGGAGAGGTTGCGGCCGCGGGAACTTGTCCCGCCGCAATTGGTCCAGTGCGCCGTCCGTCGGGGATGACCTTCGCGTCCCCGGCTAGAGAAATTCTCAAGCAAAGATCACAAAATCGAGCGCCCGGCACCGGTTGCGGGATCGACAAAACTGACGCAGAGTTCGCGATCAACGCCGGAGATCAACCGGCGTTCAATTATCAACGAATCAAACGAGGAAGCACGCCATGATCAAGGTCAGCGTCATGTATCCGAACACGCCCGGGGCGCGCTTCGACCACGACTATTACAAGGACAAGCACATGCCGCTCCTGAAGACGCGCATGGGCGATGCCTGCAAGTCCTATACGATCGACAAGGGCCTTGGCGGCGGCGCCCCCGGCGCGCCCGCGACCTATGTCGGCATGTGTCACATCTTCTGCGACTCGGTCGAGGCGTTCCAGACCGGCTTTGGGCCGCACGCCAAGGAGATCATGGGCGACATCAAGAACTACACCGACATCGCGCCGGTCATGCAGATCAGCGAAGTCGTCGTCGGCTGACGCGGTCAGCCGGTTCGTAGGGTGGGCAAAGCGAAGCGTGCCCACCATTCCGGATGACTTTGCCAAAGACGGTGGGCACGGCGCAAACGCGCTTTGCCCACCCTACAGGCTACAAGCTTTGCATGAGGCCCATGCGCGCCACACGGGCCCCTTGTCGCGCGGCGTGAATCGAGGCTTATTCGGCCGAATTCGCCCGCCCTCCCGCCCGCGGAAAACCTTGATGCCAAAAATCACGATCATCGAGACCGGTGTCATTTCGCCCGAGACCCGGGCGCAGCACGGCTCCTTTCCGCAGATGTTCGAACGGTTGCTCGGCGCGGCGGATGCCTCGGCGAGCTTTGCGACGGTCCGGCTGATGGACGGCGAAGCGCTGCCCGATCCCGAAAACCTGGAAGCCATTCTGATCACGGGATCGCCGGCCGGCGTCTACGACGATCTCGACTGGATCGCGCCGCTCGAGCGCTTTGTACGCACGGCGTATGCAGCTGAAAATTCCGATGGCCGGAATCTGCTTTGGCCATCAATTGATCGCGCAGGCGCTGGGCGGAACGGTGCGCAAGTCGGAAAAGGGCTGGGGCATCGGGCGCCACGTCTACGATGTCGTGCCCGGCAACGGCGTGATCGACGGCGAAAGAATCGCGATCACCGCCTCGCATCAGGACCAGGTCATCGAGCCGCCCACCGGGGCAACGCCGATTTTCCATTCGACGTTTACGCCGCACGCGGGACTTCTCTATGCCAACGGCTCGGCGATGTCGGTGCAGCCGCATCCCGAATTCACCCCGGCCTTTGCCGATTGTGTTGCGAAAGGCCGGCCGCAAGGCGCCCCCGCCCCATTGGTCGCCTCAGCCAAGGCATCGCTGGAACAGCCGCTCGATCACGCCGACCTCGGCCGCGCGATCGCGCGCTTTCTGGCAACGCCGCGCAAGGCGTGACTTCGGCGGGCTGGTGCGAACTCGTTGCAACCGTCATTGCGAGCGCAGCGAAGCAATCCATCGCGTCGCAAACAAGAAAGAATGGATTGCTTCGCTTCGCTCGCAATGACGGATTTGAGCGACCCGGCGCGGCAAATTGACCCGACGGGCAAATCATTTCCGATTTTCGGAAATCGTGTCAAGCGAAAAATCATCGCGAATCGAAAATATTTCGCTTTTACAGAAATGCGAAGTCAGTGGCATATCGATCGCCATCCCGTCCCGACCAGAGGGGCGCTCGCGATCGTCACGAACGTGGGACGGGGAGCGGTGGACGCGGAAGTGCCCATGACGAACGGCGTGGAAGCGTACGGCAAAGACGTGTGGTCCTGACGTCGCGATGCTGGCGTCAAGCTTGCACACATCCGGAGCGCAACAGCTGTCTAGCGTGCAAGCGACGGTGGCAACAGAGCCCGGCTCTCCGGGGAGAGCACGTTATAAGCCGTAAAGCCATTGCGCAGGGAATGTCGGATGCTCTCCGCTGCCCTGTATGCTCATGTGCGCACTCTTCTACCCAATTGCACATGAGACCGCGGGTGCAGCGCGCATCCGGCATTCCCTGCGCCCTCTGGATCGGAGGGCGGGAAGTTTCTGGCAAACCTCGGGCGCAATGCGTCGCGAGAATGTGAGGGTGTATCCACCGTCATTGCGAGCACAGCGAAGCAATCCATGTCGCCACACGAAGAAAGTATGGATTGCTTCGTCGCAAGAGCTCCTCGCAATGACGGCTTCTACCTTTTGAAAATCGAATCGAACAGCAAACACCACTGTCGTCCCGGCCTTGAGCCGGGACCCATACGCCGCGGCCTATCGGTGAGATCGCTGGCGTTAGATCCTTTCCGCAAAATGATCGCCGCGGCGTATGGGCCCCGGCGTTCGCCGGGGCGACGAGCGTTGACCACCCTACCCGATCGGCTTCAACCCCGCCTCGATCGCCGCGCGCCGCGGCTCGAGGAACGGCGGCAGCGCCAGTTTTTCGCCGAGCGCTGCCATCGGCTCGTCGGTCGCAAAGCCGGGGCCGTCGGTGGCGATCTCGAACAGGATGCCGTTGGGTTCGCGAAAATACAGGCTGCGGAAATAGAAGCGGTCGATCTCGCCGCTGTTGGGAACGCGCAGATCGGTCAGCCGCTGCGTCCAGGCGTGGTACTGCGTCTCGTCGGGCGTGCGGAACGCGACATGATGCACGCCGCCGGCGCCCTGCTGCGCCACCGGCCCATCCTTTTGTTCGAGCACATGCAGCTCGGCCGCCGGACCGCCCTCGCCCATCGCGAACACGTGAATCTGCGCGCCATGCGCGGCATAGTCGCGGACGCGGCGCATGTTCATGACCTCGGTCAGCACGAACGCGGTGCGCGACAGTTCACTCACGGTGAGCACGATCGGGCCGAGGCCGCGGATCTGGTGTTCGGCCGGCACCGGACTGCGCTCCCACGGCGCGGACGACCCCGCGCCGCCGTCGTCGACCAGCACCAGGCGCTGCCCCTCGCCGTCCTCGAACGGCAGGGTCAGCCGGCCGTCGACCTCGATCACCTCGCCGGTCACGCCGCCGGCTGCTCTCAGGCGGTCGCGCCAGAACCCAAGCGTCTTTTCGCCGGC
The DNA here is from genome assembly GCA_963802535.1 of uncultured Alphaproteobacteria bacterium. Taxonomy (GTDB): domain Bacteria; phylum Pseudomonadota; class Alphaproteobacteria; order Rhizobiales; family Xanthobacteraceae; genus Bradyrhizobium. The sequence goes on from CAWDJI010000020.1 coordinate 68,831, forward strand.
GACGCGCAGGCCGGTGCGCGAAATCGAATTGGTTCCGCGCCGCTCGGGAGCGGCCGGAAAGTCGAAGAAGGTGAGGTCCGTGCCGGGGTTGGCTTTGCCGTCGGCGTAGAACAGATGGTAGGCCGAGACGTTGTCCTGGTTGACCGTCTTCTTGACCAGCCGCATGCCGAGCAGGCCGGTGTAAAAGGCGAGGTTCTCGCGCGGCCTGGTCGAGATCGCCGTCAGATGGTGAATTCCGGTCAGCTGCATGGCATTATCCTTATGGGCGAAACGGTGCGGCGATTTGGGCCTTCTCCGGGATCATGTAGGATATAGTCTGATAACTCGCCAGCGGCATCGTCGCCGCCTGTTTCCAGGGACAGTTTCATGACCGGGCACCTCATTGTATCGGACGAAGACGCAACGCGCGTGATCACGCTGCGGCGGCCCGAGAAGAAGAACGCGATCACCCAGGACATGTATCGCGCGATGAGCGAGGCGATCGACAAGGCGCAGAACAATCCGGCATCCGCTGCATCATCATCACCGGCGGCTCCGGCGTGTTCACCGCCGGCAACGACCTCGAGGATTTTCTGAAGGACGGCACCTCCAATGCCGACGTGCCGCGCGCCTCCAACGCCGCGAAATTTCTCTATTCGCTGGCGCACAACGCCAAGCCGATCATCGCCGCCGTCGACGGCGTCGCGATCGGCATCGGCACCACCATGCTGTTCCATTGCGACTACGTGCTCGCCAGCAAGACCGCGACGTTCTCGACGCCGTTCATCAATCTCGGGCTGGTGCCGGAAGGCGCCTCCAGCCTGCTGGCGCCGCGGGCGATGGGACACCAGCGCGCGTTTGCCATGCTGGTGATGGGCCGCAAACTCACCGCCGACGACGCCCATGCGGCCGGCTTCGTCAATGTGGTGGTGGCGCCCGGCCACACCGAAGCCGAGGCGCGCAAGGTCGCGCGCGAAATCTGCGCGCTGCCGGCGGAAGCGGTGGCGATTTCGCGAAAACTGCTAAAGCTGCCGCCGGAAGACATGACCCGCCGGATCGATCAGGAAGGCCATCTGTTCGGCGAACGGATGCGCTCGACGGAAGCGATATCGGCGTTCAAGAAGTTCTTCGACCGCAAGAAGGGTTAGCCCGGACCCTCTCCACCGTCATTGCGAGCGCAGCGAAGCAATCCATCGCGCCGCATGAAGAAAGAATGGATTGCTTCGTCGCTCCGCTCCTCGCAATGACGAACAAACTACAAGCCATCCGATTGTCAGCATCATGAGCCTCCTCCTTCGTCCTATCCCCGCTGCGTTCGCGATCATGACGGCGTTTGCCGCGTCATCTCACGCGCAACCCGCCCCGTCGAATTGCGCATCCTCGCGATCAACGATTTTCACGGCAATCTCCGCCCGCCGCCGGGCGGGATCCGGATCACCGATCCCGAGGACAAGACCAAAAAGACCGTCGTCCCGGCCGGCGGCGCCGAACACATGGCAACGCTGGTCAAGGAATTGCGCGACGGCCACAAGAACACGATCTTCGTCGCCGCCGGCGATCTGATCGGCGCCAGCCCGTTCCTGTCGGCGATGTTCCACGACGAACCCACCATCGAGGCGCTGTCGATGATGGGGCTGGATATTGCCTCCGTCGGCAATCACGAGTTCGACGAGGGCAAGGACGAATTGCTGCGGATGCAGAATGGCGGCTGCCATCCGGTCGACAAATGCCAGGGGCCGCATCCGTTTCTCGGCGCAAAATTTCACTATCTCGCCGCCAGCACGTTCGAGAAGAGCCACCGGCAAGACCGTGTTTCCGGCCTATGAGATCCGGACGTTCGAAGGCATTCCGGTCGCCTTCATCGGGCTGACGTTGAAGGGCACGCCGAACATCATCTCGCCGGAGAGCGCGGCCGGCCTCGAATTCCGCGACGAGGCCGAGACCGTGAATGCGCTGGTGCCGGAACTGAAGGCGCGCGGCGTCGAGGCCATCGTGGTGCTGATCCATGAAGGCGGCCAGCCGACCGGCGATTACAACGAGTGCCCGGGCATCTCCGGTCCGATCGTCGATATCGTGAAAAAGTTCGATCGCGCCGTCGACGTCGTCGTCTCCGGCCACACCCATCAGGCCTATGTCTGCGAGATCGACGGAAGGCTGGTCACGTCGGGCGACAAATACGGCACCATCGTTACCGCGATCGACGTCAAGCTCGATCCAGTCAGCCGCGACGTCGTCAGCGCCAAGGCCAGCAACACCATCGTCCGCACCGCGACGCTTGCCAAAAACCCCGAGCAAACCGCGCTGCTCGGAGTCCTACGACAAGGTCGCGGCGCCGATCGCCAACCGTCCGGCGGGCTCGATCACGGAAACGCTGTCGCGCGTGCCCAACAATGCCGGCGAGAGCCCGCTCGGCGATATCATCGCCGATGCTCAACTGGCCGCGACCAGCGCGGCAGCGAGCGGCGGCGCGGTGATCGCCTTCACCAATCCCGGCGGCATCCGCATCGACATCGCGCGCAAGGACGAAGGTGCGGTGACCTATGCCGATCTGTTCGCAAGCCAGCCGTTCCGCAACCAGCTGGTGACGCTGACGCTGACCGGAAAACAGATCAAGGACATGCTCGAGCAGCAATGGCTCGATCCGAAACGCCCGCGCATCCTGCAGGTCTCGAAGGGCTTTGCCTATGCGTGGGACAACAGCAAGCCGAATGGCGAGCGCATCCTGCCCGAGCGGATGTCGCTGAACGGCGCGCCGATCGATCCCGCCGCGAATTATCGCGTCACCGTCAATAATTTCCTCTCCGTCGGCGGCGACGGTTTTACGGTGCTGAAGGACGCAACCGCGCCAGCAAATCGGCGTCTACGACATCGACGCGCTGCATGCCTATTTCCAGGCCAACAGCCCGATCGGTCCCGGCGCCGCCAATCGCATTACGCGGGATTGATTAAGATCAAATGCGCCATGGCCCTTTCCGAGCGGCCACTGAACGCCTAGATTGGGCCTTCGCGCATTCGCCAGGATTCTGCATGACACTGCTGCTGACGCACACCGCCTGTCTCGACCATCTGACGCCGCCGGGACATCCCGAGCGGCCCGACCGGCTGCGCGCGGTCGCCGAGGTGCTCGGTGAGGATCGCTTCAAGCCGCTGGTCGCGCGTCGAGGCGCCGGAAGGCAGTCTCGATTCGGTGACGCTGTGCCACGGCGAGCATTACGTCGGCGAACTCCGCCACATCGCGCCCACGAGCGGGTTGATCTATATCGACGGCGACACCTCGATGTCGCCAGGCACCTGGGAAGCGGTCATGCGCGGCGTCGGCGGCGCGGTGGCGGCGACCGATGCGGTCATGTCCGGCACCCACCAAAATGCGTTCGTCGCCGTGCGGCCGCCCGGCCATCACGCCGAAGTCAGTAAGCCGATGGGCTTTTGCTTCTTCGACAATGCCGCGATCGCCGCCCGTCACGCCCAGCGCAAATACGGCATCGGCCGCGCCGCGGTGGTCGATTTCGACGTCCATCACGGCAACGGCACCCAGGATATTTTCTGGGCCGACAAGAGCGTGATGTATTGCTCGACGCACCAGATGCCGCTGTTTCCCGGCACCGGCGCCTCCGGCGAGCGCGGCGAACACGATACCATCGTCAACGCGCCGCTGGCGTCCGAAGACGGCAGCGTCAAGTTCCGCGCCGCGTTCGAAAACCTGATCCTGCCGCAACTGCGGAAGTTCAGCCCCGAACTCATCATCATCTCCGCCGGCTTCGACGCGCATTTCCGCGATCCCCTGGCTTCGCTCAATGTGAAGGCCGAGGATTTCGGCTGGGTCACGCGCCAGCTGATGGATGTCGCAGAGACCAGCGCCGGCGGCCGGGTGGTCTCGGTGCTGGAAGGTGGCTACGACCTGCAGGGGCTGAAAGAGTTCGGTCGCAGCCCACGTCACCACATTGATGGGCGGCTAAATCCCCGCCACAATACGCCCGCAAAACTTCGATTGATTCTGCGCCGGGGATCAGGAGCAGATGGGAACACAATATGGCCGAAAACACCCAAGTGGACGTCAAAAAGCTGAGCTTCGAGCGCGCGATCGAGGAGCTTGAATCGATCGTGAAACGGCTCGAGGACGGCAAGGTGCCGCTTGAGGAGTTGGTTACGATCTACGAACGCGGCGAGTCCCTGAAGCGGCGCTGCGAGGAACTGCTGCGGCAGGCCGAGGCCCGGGTCGACAAGATCACCACCGATGCCTCGGGCCAGGTCACCGGGACCGAGCCGCTCGACGTGCAATAATCGAGAACATTACGCGAATTCGCCGCCCACCGCCCCGCAAAACGCCCGAACTAGCAACGAATTAGCTCTTGGCGCGCAAAACGGCCTGATATAGTCCCGCCAACACTCCGGGGACAGTACGTGCGCGTTCAGCACCGCCATATCATCTACATCCAGGGATACGACCCGCGCGGGCTGGCGCAATACTACCGCATGTTCCGCACCGAACTGCGGAAGTTCGGCCGGCTGTACCAGCTTTCCGCCACCATGAGCCGGCCCAAGGTCGCAGCCGACGACGAGATGGCGTCCTGGACCATCGAGACCAAGGCCGACGACTGGCAGACCCGCACCAATTACGACTTCCTGCGCTTCGAGGATTTCATCCAGCGCGACCTCGCCTCGCCGATCTGGCGCACGGTGTTCCACGCCGTGTGGATCTACTGGCGGATGGTGTTCGCCGGCACGATCGCACGGTTTGCAAAGGCGAACTGGCGCTTCGCGACCTTCGTCACCTACCCGCATTTCGTGCTGTTGCTCGAAGCCTTGGGCGCCGCAGGCATGGCCTTTGTGTTCCGGAAAGGTCTGGATGCTCTCGGCATTCCCGCTGTTTTCAGCGTTGCTGCTGCGATCGCGATCTTCGTGGCGCTGCTCGGCATCATGCTGAAATACACCGAAAACAGCACCTATGTGCTCTATCTCTTGTCCGACCATGATCTGGACCTGGGAGTTCGCGCATCGCGCGCGCCCGGCATGGGACCTGCGTATCGACCGTTTTGCCCAGCATCTCGTCGACGTCGCACGCTCGAGCGACGCCGAGGAAATCGTCATCGTCGGCCATAGTTCCGGGTCGTTCCTCGGCACCGAGATGCTGGCGCGCGCGCTGAAGCTCGATCCGGCGCTGGGGCGTCACGGCCCGCGCATCGTGCTCCTGACGATCGGCGGAAATTTACCGATCGTCGGTTTCCATGCCGCCGCACAGGATTTCCGCGATCACCTGCGGATGTTGGCCGTCGAGCCGTCGATCGACTGGATCGATTGTCAGGCCCGCAAGGACGTGATGAATTTCTACCCGTTCGATCCGATCAAGAGTCACGGCATCGACGTCGGAACAGCCGGACGCAATCCGACCATCGTGCCGGTTCGCTTCCGCGACATCATCCGGGCGGACCATTACGAGCGCTTCCGCTGGCAATTCTTCCGCGTCCACTTCCAGTTCGTGATGGCCAATGAGCGGCCGCACGCCTACGACTTCTTCATGATCGTGTGCGGACCGATCCCCTTGAGCGCCCGGATGGCCGTTCCGGATGCGGCGCTGGCGGTTGCGACCGGCGATCCCGCTGCCCGCGAATGGGCCTGGAAACGGATCGAAACGGCCAAAGCCGCGCCCGTGGATGCCGCCAAATTGGCTGATTTGGAACCTACAGCCCGCCGCAGCGGTTGAAGAGCAGGTTTTTTGAACCTTGCGGGCCGGAACCCCGACTGCCCTACGGGTTGGCTTTGGCCGCCGCTTTGGTGTAAAGCTTGGAGTTCTATGGGCTGTTGAGAGCGGCCTGCCGATGATTTTCGACGGCAGCAAGCTCTTCAAATAGCTGAAGAAACTGACCGGGAAGGGTTGAAGCTACCAACGTGATGCATATCACATGGTTCGATCCGGAGTGCATCTAGGCTTTCAAATCAGGTACCGACTTGCCGAGATGGCAGGCGGCGTCTGGATTTTCACTGCGCGGTTAACGCGCAACCCATCTCGCGTCGGGCCATTCGCCCCGACATGCAAAATTGGAATATCGCTGTGACCACATTTAGTAAGACGCCGCTTCTCGACACCATTCGCACGCCCGATGACCTTCGCAAGCTCAAGATCGAGCAGGTGCAGCAGGTTGCCGACGAGTTGCGTCAGGAAACCATCGACGCGGTGTCGGTCACTGGCGGCCATTTCGGCGCCGGCCTCGGCGTGGTCGAACTCACCACCGCGATCCATTACATCTTCGATACGCCGCGCGATCGCCTGATCTGGGACGTCGGCCATCAGGCCTACCCGCACAAGATCCTGACCGGACGCCGCGATCGCATCCGCACGCTGCGCACCGGCGGCGGCCTGTCCGGCTTCACCAAGCGCACCGAGAGCGACTACGATCCGTTCGGCGCCGCACATTCCTCGACCTCGATTTCGGCCGGCCTCGGCATGGCGGTTGCGCGCGACCTCTCCGGCGGCAAGAACAACGTGATCGCCGTGATCGGTGACGGCTCGATGTCGGCCGGCATGGCCTATGAGGCCATGAACAATGCGGGTGCGATGAATTCGCGCCTGATCGTCATCCTCAACGACAACGACATGTCGATCGCGCCGCCGGTCGGCGCGATGTCGGCCTATCTGTCGCGGCTTTACTCCGGCAAGACCTATCGCACGCTGCGCGAGGCGGCCAAGCAGCTCGGCAACCATCTGCCCAAGATCATCGCCAACCGCGCCAACCGCGTCGAGGAATATTCCCGCGGCTTCATGATGGACGGCGGCACGCTGTTCGAGGAACTCGGCTTCTATTATGTCGGCCCGATCGACGGCCACAATCTCGACCATCTGCTGCCGGTGCTGAAGAACGTCCGCGACATGGAGACCGGCCCGATCCTGGTCCACGTCGTGACGCAAAAGGGCAAGGGCTACGGCCCGGCGGAAGCTTCCGCCGACAAGTACCATGCGGTCGTCAAGTTCGACGTCGCCACCGGCGCCCAGGCCAAGGCAAAGCCGAACGCGCCATCCTACCAGAACGTGTTCGGCGCGAGCCTGGTCAAGGAAGCCGAGAAGGACGACAAGATCGTCGGCATCACCGCCGCGATGCCCTCCGGCACCGGCATCGACATCTTCAACAAGGCCTTCCCCAAGCGCACCTTCGACGTCGGTATCGCCGAACAGCACGCGGTGACGTTCGCGGCCGGCCTTGCCACCGAAGGCTACAAGCCGTTCTGCGCGATTTATTCGACCTTCCTCCAGCGCGGATATGACCAGGTGGTCCACGACGTCGCGATCCAGAGCCTGCCGGTTCGTTTCGCGATCGACCGTGCCGGGCTGGTCGGCGCTGACGGCGCCACCCATGCCGGCTCGTTCGACTGCGCCTATCTCGGCTGCCTGCCGAACTTCGTCATCATGGCCGCCTCCGACGAGGCCGAACTGGTGCACATGGTCGCGACGCAAGTTGCGATCAATGACCGCCCGAGCGCGTTGCGCTATCCGCGCGGCGAAGGCCGCGGCGTCGAGATGCCCGAGGTCGGAATTCCCTTCGAAATCGGCAAGGGCCGCATCGTCCGCCAGGGCAGCAAGATCGCGCTGTTGTCGTTCGGCACGCGCCTGGCTGAATGCGAAAAGGCGGCCGACGAGCTCGCCGCCCACGGCCTTTCCACCACGATCGCCGACGCCCGCTTCATGAAGCCGCTGGATATCGAACTGGTGCTGAAACTGGCGCGCGACCACGAGGTGCTGCTCACGATCGAGGAAGGCTCGATCGGCGGCTTCGGCTCGCATGTCATGCAGACACTGTCGGACAACGGGATGCTGGACGGCGGCTTGCGGATGCGCGCGATGGTCCTGCCCGACGAGTTCATCGACCATGATTCGCCGAACGCGATGTATGCCCATGCCGGCCTCGACGCCAAGGGCATCGTCGCCAGGGTGTTCGACGCGCTCGGCAAGGACTACAAGGCCGAGACGGTCAAGCTCGCCTGAGGGTTTTCTCGGGCCGCACCGTGCAGCGGTGATTCATGAAGATCTATCTGGCAGGCCCCGACGTGTTCCTGCCGGATGCCGTCGAGATCGGACGGCGCAAGGCCGAGATTTGCGCGCGCCATGGCCTGACCGGGCTTTATCCGCTCGATAATGCGGTGGATCTCGCGGCAGGCTACGCCTCGCTCGATATCTTCAAGGGCAACGAAGCGATGATGGATGCAGCCGATGCGATCATCGCCAACCTGACGCCGTTTCGCGGGGCCAGCGCCGATGCCGGCACGGTCTACGAACTCGGCTACATGGCCGGCCGCGGCAAGCTTCTGTTCGCCTACAGCAACGATCCCGCAGCCTATCCCGAACGCGTCGCGCGAACCCACAAAGTGACGAAATCCTCCAGCGGTCAGCTGATCGATCGCGACGGCCTCATGGTGGAGGATTTCGGCCTGCCCGACAATCTGATGATGATCCACGCGCTCGACCTGCATGGCGCCGCACTGGTGACGCCACGCGAGATGCCGGCGGATATCTGGCACGATCTCACCTCGTTCGAGGCCTGCGTCGGCCTCGCGGCGGATCGCGCCGCCGGCAAGTGAGCTGACAGTGGCTGACAAGAGCGATAGCAAGACTTCTGCCCGCAAGCGCGCGGACGTGCTGCTGGTCGAGCGCGGGCTGTTCGAAAGCCGGGCCCGGGCGCGGGCCGCGATCGAGGCCGGCGGCGTGACCGCCGACGGCAAACAGGTCGCGAAAGCATCCGAGATCATCGCCGCCGACGCCACGCTGTCGGCGCAGCCCGCGCATCCCTTTGTCTCGCGCGGCGGCGTCAAGCTGATGGGCGCGCTGGAACAATATCCGATCGAGATCGAGGACCATGTCTGCCTCGACGTCGGCGCATCGACCGGCGGCTTCACCGAGGTGCTGCTGGCCAATGGCGCCAGCCTGGTGTTCGCCATCGACGTCGGCCACGGCCAGTTGCACCCCTCGCTGCACGGCCACCCCAGGATCGTGTCGATGGAGGAGACCGATATCCGCAGCTTCGAGGGCAAGCGCCTGCCCGCTCGGCCCGACATCGTCGTGATCGACGTCAGTTTCATCTCGCTGAAGGCCGTGCTGCCGGTGGCGCTGTCGCTGGCGGCCGCGCCGATGCACCTGCTGGCGCTGATCAAGCCGCAATTCGAGGCGGATCGAAAACATTCCAAGCGCGGCATCATCCGCAACGCGATGGTGCATCAGGAAATCTGCGACGACATCGCGGCGTTCGCGACCTCGCTCGGCTGCACCGACATCCAGGTCTTTCCGTCCTCGATCACCGGCGGCGACGGCAATGTCGAATTCTTCCTCGGTGCGCGCCGTGGCTGAGCACGAGCAACTCGTCATCGATCATGTCGGCCATCGCGGCGACGGCGTCGCCGCCGCCGCCGGCGATGAGCGTCTATGTGCCCTACGCGCTCGGTGGCGAGACCGTCGAGGTCGCGGCGGTGCCGGGTCATCCCGACCGCCGGCGCCTGATCAAGGTCGAACGCGCCAGCGCCGAACGTATCACGCCGTTCTGCCCGCATTTCGGCGTCTGCGGCGGCTGCGCCATCCAGCACTGGGACACGGAACGCTATCGCGCCTGGAAGCGCGAGATCGTGGTGGCAACGCTGGCACAGGCCGGGATCGATTGCGAGGTGGCGCCCCTGGTCGATGCCCATGGCCTTGGCCGTCGTCGCATCACGCTGCACGCGCGCATGGGAACGCATGATGTGCTCAAAGTCGGTTTCGCCGCGGCCAATTCGCACGACATCGTCCCGATCGACCGCTGCCCGATCCTCGACCCGCATCTGGACGGCGCGATCGAGGCCGCCTGGGCAATCGCCGAACCGTTGATTTCGGTCGGAAAGCCGCTCGACATCCAGGTCACGGCCACCAATAGCGGGCTCGATGTCGATGTTCGCGGCTCCGGTCCGCTCGGCGACCGCGATGATCGCAAGACTGTCGCGCGTCGCCGAACAACACCGGCTGGCGCGGCTGACGCGCCATGGCGAACTGGTGCTGATGCGAACGCCGCCGTCCGTCCAGATCGGCAACGCGCAGGTGATGCTGCCGCCCGGATCGTTCCTGCAGGCAACGGTCGCCGGCGAGGAAACGCTGGCCGCGCTGGTGGCCGATCACTGCAAGCGCGCCAAATATATCGCCGACCTGTTTTGCGGCGTCGGACCGTTCGCGCTGCGCCTTGCCGCGAAATCGCGGATCGCCGCTTTCGACAGCGACGCCGGCGCGGTCGCGGCGTTGCAGAAGGCGGCGACGTCGACATCGGGGCTGAAGCCGGTCAGGGCCGAGGCGCGCGATCTGTTCCGCCGGCCGCTGATGCCGCAGGAGCTGCGCGATTACGATGCGGTCGTGTTCGATCCGCCGCGACAGGGCGCGCAGGCACAGGTAACGCAACTCGCGGCCAGCAAGATCGCGACCGTGGTCGCGGTATCCTGCAACGTCGCGACGTTCGCACGCGATGCCAAAATCCTGATCGACGGCGGCTACACGATCGAGGGCGTCACGCCGGTCGATCAGTTCCGCCACACCCCGCATGTCGAGCTGGTGGCGCGGTTCACGCGAAAACGCTGACCGGCGCTAGCTGCTGATCCGCGCGTCCGCGACCGCCTTCTTGAACAGCGCGTTCATCGCGTCCGAGATGCCCTGGGTCGGGCTCACCTCGAAGTACAGGCCCGGCGAGGCACAGCTCTGCATGTTCTGCGCTATCTGGCTGTTCGGCGACGGTCCGTAAGGCCCGGTGTTGAACGGCGATATCCAGGTATTGTACCAAGAGTTGGTCGGAAGCGCGAGGTAGGTGGTGTACAATACCGCGATCTTGATGCCGCGGTCCTTGATGGTGGTGCAGAGGGCGGTGTTGATCGGCGATTGGCAACGGCCGGTGCTGGTGGGGGTCTTGATGCACGACGGATTGTATTCGTCGGCGACCCCGTCAGACACAAAGAACAGGTATTTCAGCGGCGCAGATGTCGTGCCCGCGCCCGGTGCGGTGATCACGCCGTTGATGGCCGGGATGACGCTGGTGAATTGGGTGTCCTGGTCGTTATTGTCGTTCTGGCCGTTGACGGTCATCAGATCGATATTGCCGGCCGCGGATTTGGCGCTCGACAGGCTGGACGACAGCGCAAACAGGGCTCGCAGCCCGGCTGAACTCGCCGCGGATCCGAAATCGTAGATCGCCATCCGAAACTGGTTCGAATAGGTCTGCGTCTGTGCCGCCGTGTCCATCAGGCTCTGGGTCGCCGTACGCAGGACGTCAATTCGCGTCGTCACGCCCAAGGACTTGGCAAGATTGTAATAGTTGCTGGTGTTGTTGAGGTCGTGGCAGGCGAACGCGCATTTGTCCGTCGTGTTATTGACCATCTTGGTGACGTCCGCCGGCGTCGCGCCGACGCCCATCGACGGCGAATTGTCGAGCAGCAGATAAAAATCGATATAGAGCGGCATCGTGGTGGTCGCGGTTGACGTTCCGTTGACCGTCATCGACGTCTTGCCGATCACGTTGAGAAAGGTGGTCGAGACCGTGGCCGTAAACGAAACCGTCGATGTCACCGTTCCACCGGTCTTGTTCACGGTCGCCGTCATGCTGGAGAGCGTATAACCGGGTACGCCGTTCATATTAGCATTGAAGATATTGGTGGCGTCGGTGACCCCGGCCGCGATCGCCCCATCCGCCGTCATCGTGCCGGCGGCGATGAAAGCAGGCGACGTTTTTGTGACCGAGCCCACGCTTGCCGCATCGGTCGCCGACTGCAGTTTACTGCGGGTCGCGGTGGCCCTCGAGTAATCGACGGCGCTGCCGACGAACGTCATCACCGGCACCGCGGCGATGGTGAAGATCACGGCGACATTGGCGGACTTGTTGCGACGAAAGCGGCCGATATGACGGAAGAGCGCATGCATGTGATGATGCCTATGCCGGTTCAAGCCGGCAATTTTTAGCGCTCAGGCATTAAGCGTGCTTTGTCACGATCGGTGAAAAATGCGGGCATCGCGTAAAGATTGATCCGCGACAATTTTAGACAAATGTTATGCGCTTTGCCTGGAAAGCCAGAGCAGACGCGCATCGTGACGTCGCGATTTAGTGGCAGACAGAAAATTGAAGTTAATTGCCGGGGCCGTTTGACTACGGGAACCGGCGAACACGGCGTCAGGAGTTCCGGTGGAACCGGTCAGTTCCCGGGCTTCATCGTCCCCAGCGGTCCTGCCAGATCTTCTCGCCGATCATGCAATTGACGCGCGGCTCCTTGCCCGCCACCGGCACGATCGGTCGTTCCGGCGTGCGGCCCGCGATCTCGAGCAATAGCTTGGTGCGGATCGCTTCCTTGAATTTTTCGCGGTCCTTGATCGTCACCACGAAGGAGCCGGGCCCGCCGATCACGCAATCCTCGTAGTAGAAATCGAGATTGTCGATATCCATGGTGGAGTAGGACGGCTCCTTCACCATGATCGGCAGGCCGTTGATGACGATCGCCCTTCTCGATCGCCGCATCGCGGGCGACGACGACGGGGGCGCCGTTGTTGTTCGGACCATCGCCGGAAATGTCGATGACGCGGCGCAAGCCCCGATGCGGGTTCTCGTCGAACAGCGGCATCGCGAAATTGATCGCGCCCGAGATCGAGGTGCGCGACGCCCGGCGGATCGGCGTCTTCATGATTTCGTTGGCGACGGCATCCGCCGATTCCGGCCCCTCGATCACCCGCCACGGGATGATGATCTTCTGGTCGGTGGATGCCGCCCATTCGAAATAGGTCACCGAGATCTTGCCGTGCGGGCCGCTCTTCAGCGCCTGCAGGAACTCCTTGGAGACGATGGCCTGCGCGTAACCCTCGCGCTGGATCGCCAGTTCGTCCATGTCCATCGAATAGGAGACGTCGACGGCCAAGAACCAGTTCGACATCGACGGACGGCGTGGATTCCTTGTCGGCCAATTGCTGGCCCGGCCCATCGCCGAATTGGCTGTTTCGGGCTCGGCGCGGCAATACCCGCGACATCGCCGCCGGCAAGCACGCCCGCCACAAGCACGGCCCCGATCGAGACATACCAGCGCATTGCTGCCCTCCCGTCGACTGGAGGCGATGGTGACACGCAAATTGCGCCGCGCAAAGGGCTGATCATCATTTGTCCTTCACATTTGGGTTAGCCGTCCACTGCCCCGATTCGGCAAAATATTGCCGCGCCTCGATTGGCCGTGCGATACATCGCCTTCCGGGCGGGAGGGATTTCATGTTTCGAGCAGGCATCGTCGGCTGCGCGTTGCTGTTGGCAGTCGGGCGGTGAACGGCGCGACAAGGCCGAATCGCCGATCGAGCGCGGCGCCTATCTCGTCAACACCATCATGGCCTGCGGCAATTGCCATACGCCGCGCGATGCCGACGGCAAGCCGATCGCCGGGCAAGGCGCTGTCGGGCGGCCTCGCCTTCAATACGCCGGCCTTCGCCGCCACCGCGCCCAACATCACGCCCGACAGGGAAACCGGGATCGGAAGCTGGAGCGACACCGAGATCAAGCGCGCGCTGGTCGAGGGGTCGCGCCCGGATCATGGCCGGCTCGCCGGCATAGCGCTGGCCGCGATCATGCCGGCCAATTTCTACAAGGCGCTGCTGCCCGACGACCTCGACGCCATCATCGCCTATTTGCGCAGCGTCGACGCCGGTCCGCAACGAAGTCCCCGATCCCGTCTACAAGGTCCCGGTGCGCCGCGATCCCTATCCCGACGCCGACGCCGGATTCAGCAAGGCCATGCTGGCCGATCCCGTCAGGCGCGGCGCCTATCTCGTCACGATCGGCCATTGCATGGAATGCCACTCGGCCTGGTCGCGCGGCGTGTCCGATTTCAAGGCCGGCCTCGGCGCCGGCGGCCGGACGTTCCCGGCGCGCGACGGATCGCCGGAGGGCACGCCGCCAGTCACCGTCCCCAACATCACGCTCGCATCCGACCGCGGGCATCGGCGCCTGGACCGACGCCGAAATCGGTCGCGCCATCACGCACGGGGTGGCACGCGACGGGCGGCCGCTGAAGCCGCCGATGGCCTATGGTTACTATGCCGCCCTCAAGGACGCCGATCTGGCCGATATCGTCGCCTATCTGCGCACCGTGCCGCCGCGGCCTTAGGCCTGACGCGTTTGAACAAATCGGGCCTTCGCCACGACAAATGCGGCGTGCGGCGACCGGCCGCCACTGGCATGGACATGGTTACGCCCCCGAAAATTCCCGGAACGATCGCCGGCCGCTGCCGCCGCGCGTGGTCGTCCCGCTGGTCATCGCTGCTGGCGGCGCTTGGCGTAGCCGCGATGCTTTTCCTGCCGCCGATGTGGTCGGACGCCGCTCAAGCCGAGGCGGCGCAACCGGAGCCAACGCTCACCTCGGCCAATGCCGGCGAGCTCTGCCTGCGGCTGTCGGAAAATCCAAAGGACTATATGAGCCACGAGGCGTCTGCAACGCCGCTGGGCCTTGCGCAGCGAGAGTTGCAAGCTGGCGTTCGCCGAGCATCCCGAGAACCTCCACTTCAAGGTCGCGGTGGCGCGCGCCATGCCCTATGCGCAACGGGAGGCGAAGGTGGCGCTGTTTCGCGAGGCCGCGGCGCAAGGCGACGCCGAGGCCTATTACGAGCTTTACGAGCATCACAAATCCTGGGACCGCGGCGACCTCGACCAGGTGCCGCTGGTGACCCGCGCCGAGGCCGATCGGGCCCTGCACAAGGCCGCCGAACTCGGACATCCCTTTTCCACGCAGATGCTGGCGATCCTGCTCGACCGCGGCACCACCGTGAAACGCGATCCCGCCGCCGCGCGCTATTGGGCGGGACGCGCGGTCGCCAATCCGGCGAAAGACACCAGTGCGGGCGACCTGCTGGTGCTGCTCGGACGCCTCCTGGTGACATCCGACAAACCGGACGAGCGCGCCCGCGGGCTCGACATCCTCGAGCGAATGGCGAAGGCCGGAGCGTTCGGCGCCAAGCGCGAACTGGCGATTGCGATCCGCAAGGACGATCCGGTGCGCGCGCGAACGCTGCTCGAGGAATCGCTGTGGCCCGACCCCGGCGGCGCGCCGCCGCGGCTCGCCGAAATGCTGATCGCGGGCGAAGGCGGCCCCGCCGATCCCAAGCGCGCGCTGTCGCTGCTGAACAAGCGCACCGACACGACGGCGCCAAAGGCCGTGCTCGGGCGGCTTTATCTGGAAGGCAGACTGGTGCCCGCGACGCCCAGCAGGCAGCGCGCTGTTCGACCAGGCCGGCGCCTGGGACCTCGATGCCCGCACCGAGGTGGTGCGGATCTCGGCGGCCAACCCCGAGGTCCGGATCACAAATCCAAAGCACCTGCTCTATTACGCCACCGAGGCCGCGGAACTCGACGAGCCCGGCGCGATGGCGGCGCTGATCGACCTCAAACTGTCGCAAAACACCCAGTTTCAGGACCGGCCCGGAGCCTGTAAACTGATCGAGACGGCCGTCAGCCGCGGCGATCAGACCATGACGCAGCGCCTGGCGGACTGCCGCGCCAGCTGATCCCGGCGCGCCCGTTAGTGTGTTGTTGGTTTCGGAGCCGCTACTGGAATGATCGATACCGTCGTCAAGCCAAAAACCAGGGTCAAGACCCAGACCGAACGGCCGCGCCTGCACAAGGTCATCCTCGTCAACGACGATTTCACGCCGCGCGAATTCGTCGTCACGGTGCTGAAGGCCGAATTCCGCATGACCGAGGATCAGGCCCACAAGGTCATGATCACCGCGCACCGGCGCGGCGTCTGCGTGGTCGCCGTCTTCACCAAGGACGTCGCCGAGACCAAGGCGACGCGCGCCACCGACGCCGGCCGCGCCAAGGGCTATCCGCTGCTGTTCACCACCGAGCCCGAGGAATGATGCGAAGCGATTGACATCCGCTTCCGCTAGGCCGCCGACGTCTCATCCATCAACCCGTAGACGCGCTCGGCCTTCGAAAAGCCCGCGATCGGAAACTCGCCGAGATCGCTCCACTCGCCGCGGCAGATGCCGGCGAAGCCTTCCGAGGCCACGACGGTGCGGCGAAGGCGGCTGGCGATCTTTTCCAGCCGCGCCGCCAGATTTACCGCAGGACCGATGCAGGTGAAGTCGAGCCGGTTGCCGCCGCCGATATTGCCGTAGAGAATTCGCCCGACATGCAGGGCGACGCCGAAACGGAATTGTTCGATGGTGTCGCCGACCGGGAACTGCATGTCGGCGACGCGGCGCGGGACTCGTAGGCGGCTTACAGCACATGCGAGCAGACCTGCTGGGCATCGCCGACATATTCGTCGATCGGAAACACCGCCAGCAGTCCGTCGCCCATGTATTTCAGCACCTCGCCGCCATGGGCGCGGATCGAGGCCACCTGGCAGTCGAAATACTGATTGAGGATCTCGACCACGGTCTCGGCCGGCAGCCGGTCCGACAGCGCGGTAAAGCCGCGCAGGTCGGACAGCCAGATCGCGGCATTCATCGACTCGGTGTGGCCGCGGCGGATCTGTCCGCCCATGATTTGCTCGCCGGCGCGGTTGCCGACATAGGTGTCGAGCAGGATCGACGCGGTGCGGCGCAACTCGATGATTTCGCACGAGCCGCGCCAGCGGCCGGTATCAGTGACCGCAGCGCCGCCAACTGCTTCGTCGGTGAAGCCGCCCGGCTGCTTCGTGGTCCAGCTCGAGGCGTGGACCGAGCCGTCGGTAAACAGCAGCGGCAGCGCGATATAGTCGGTGACGCCTTCGGCGCGCATGTCGTCGACGATCGGAAAGCGGCGGTCTGCGGGATCGTACAGCGCGGCCCCGCACCTCCTTGCCCTGCGTGAAGCACGATGATCAGCGGGCTGGCGCTGAAATTCCGGCGGCATCCAGGATCTTGAAGTCGACCGTTCCGACCTCGACCTCGGCGCCCGGCCGCCAGACGAAGTTGCGGCCGAAAATATCGGGATGCAGGGTTCGAATGAAAACGCCGGCGACGCCACAGCGGCAGCCCGACCTGCACCATCCGCTCGCAGATCTCCGCCATCAGCCCGGCGGGTTGCCCGCCGATCGCGCGCCGTCGATCAGCCAGTCGGTGAGTTTCTGCAATTCGGGTGCGTTCATGACCGCGAGCATTTGCCGCGCAAGTTGCGGCGCGCGTCAAGGCGGGTATGCGCCGCGGCCTATGGGTCGCGCGAGTGATTCGAATGCAATCCATGTCACAACCGGCAAGATGACTGCCGTCGATCGCTCATCCACTGACGGGATGGAGCTTGCGCGCATGCGCCGCTGTCATCCTCCGCGAAGCGACGATCCAGTGCCGCGGCCTCTCGGTCAGTCATCGGCGTCTCGGATCGGCGTCGCAGTGCGCTCGCGCACAAGACGGACGATGACAATAGGTGTTCTGCATTCTCGCGACGCATGCGCCCGAGGTTTGCAGGTAATCTCACGCCCTCTCAAATCCAGAGGGCGCAGGGAATGCCGGATGCGCGCTGCACCCGCGGTCTCATGCGCAATGTGCACAGAAAGTGCGCGCATGAGCATACAGGGCAGCGGAGAACATCCGACATTCCCTGCGCAATGGCTTTACGGCTTATAACGTGATCTCCCCGGCGGGCCGGGCTCTTTGCCTCCGTCGCGCCCTGGAATGCTATTGCCATCCAGGTGCGTTGACGCCAGCATCGCGACGTCAGGACCACACGTCTTTGCCGTACGCGTCTCGCGCCGTCGTCACAGGCACTATCCGCGTCCACCGCATCCCCGCCCCACGTTCGTGACGATCGCGAGCGCCCCTCTGGTCGGGACGGGATGAGCGGATATAGCCCAAGTCTCGATTTCTGATAAAGCGAAATATTTTTTATTGCGGGGCTTGACACGATTTCCGAAAATCGGAAGTGATTTGCCCGACGGGTCGTTTTGTCGCGACCACCGGTAATCGAGACGCGATTAGCTGCAAGCCGGGCTAGTTTACGTGCTTGATCTCGGACAAAACCGTGCTGAGGCTGTCCACGACGGGCTCGGCATCGAGGCGCCGAGGCGATTATCTTCAATTCCGGGAAGTATAGTTGAAATCGATGACTTCTGCGGCCGGCATTGTTGGTGATGTCGGCCTCGCCATGGATCACCTGGAGGACACAGGATCCAACCGCAATTGTTCCTTCTGATTTGAATTTATAGGAGGTCGTGCCTGTTCTCTGCTCAGTGGCGCCGTCGCCATCCGTTGCTACCGCATGCATCTTGTATGAGAGGTCCGATCGACGATCAAAGTTCTTCGGCAGGCCGTCAGGCGTATATTTCCCGGTTCGAAACGACAATTTTCCGACATAGGTTGTCGACATCTCCGCCGATGCGGGGAGGCCATCCGACATAGGTTGCCTTGGTCACGAAAACGGGTTGCTTCGACTGGGTGGACGGCGGCAGCTCGCGAGTCCAGACGACGCCATCGCCCGCTTTGTCCCGATAGGTCTGAACGACCGTTCTGGTGCCGTCCTGAGCGTGATAGGCCAGCTCAACGGGAACCACGGAATTCCTGACCGCGTCGCAGTCGACGGCAGGCGGCGATTGCGCAGATGCGGAAGTCGCAATCAGCAAAAGCGACATCGGAAGAATACGCACGGGTTGTCCTCGATCCGCCATTGTCCGTTAGCGTCTGTCGCTCGTCGGAGCTTGAAAGTTCAAGTTGCCGCCCGGTTGGCCTTTGGCCGATATTCCGTGTAATATCCCGCCTATCCGACGAGGTCATAGGTACCGCGAAAGGAGCTGGTAATGGTCGACGGCAAGGACGAACTGGCGATGGACCAACTCGACACCGTGACCGGCGGCACCAAAGGGCGGCTTGTCGAAGTAGAGATCACCAAGCCCGTGACCACAGTCCCGACGGCGCCAACGCCGGTGCCTATTCCCTATCCCAATACGGCGTCGAACAAACCCACGTGACAGCAAACGCCACGTTGCGCGCCGAGGCTTCCGAATTTGACCCGAAGCGGTCGAAGTCGCCTGATTTAATCGAAGTCGCCTGATTCAATTTGAGAATGAGAAATTGTAAATCGTGCCGCTCAGAACCGCTCATATGACCTTCCGGCGTTGATCCAAATCAACGCGATCGGCCCTTACTGCTCAAGCTAGGCTCAGCTGCACCTGAGGCACTTCGCCTTTGGTTTACTTGGCAATTCCAGTCGACTTGAAGGGACACCATAATGAGATGCAAGTTCATCATACTAGCGTTTGCGATCTCAATTGTCCCGGCTGTCGCCAATGCCGCGCCGACCACAACGATCGATATTGGCAAGATCACATGTGACCAATACCTCGCCATGCAGCCCGCCCTCTCGAACAAGTTTGCCGCCTGGATGAGCGGTTGGTTTAGTTACCGCAACCGGAGAACTTTTGTAGAGTTTGACCTGCATCAGAAAAATATCGCCAGCGTTAAAGCGTGGTGCCAATCCAATCCGAGCGAAAGCGTCATGGTTGGCTTACCCAAGGCGATAAGCGCAGCGGCGCCGACTGGCGCTACACTGGATTTCAACAAGATCACTTGCGGAAACTGGCTGGGATACACCCCAGAGAATCGAGATTTTGTAACCTATTTCATGAGCGGCTACTTTAGCTCGGCGGCAAACAACAATGTATTGGATTACAATCGCCTGCAGAGAAATTCCAGGAAAGTCGCAATCTATTGCGAGAAGCAGAAACTGCACACTCTATCAACAGCCATTCAGAAAAACGCCAGTTGATCAATTCCTCAGGTGGATGAGTTGAGCCGTTGCGAAACCCATCGCATATCGTGATTGCCTCGATGGGTTTCGCTAGGGCTCAACTCATCCTACGAGATGGACCGCCACCTACGTCCTATTTCTTGAACACCTTCTCCAATAGCGCAGCGAGCGACGGCCGCCAGACATCCATTTCATGCCGGAGGTCGGGATATTCGTGGTAGTCGTGGGCGATCTTTTTTTCGTCCAGGACAGCCTTCAGACCGGCAGTATCCTTGCCGGTGATCGTGTCCTTGCTGCCCCCCGTCACCGTGAAGCCGCGCAGCGCCTTGTTGATCCTGTCGGGATCGTTCAGCGCGTCATCGACGGCCTTGTTCGGAACGGTGGTCGTGGAAACCCCGCTGAAGGTGGCGACCCAGCCGAAGGTGCCGAGGTGCGAAAGGCCGGAGACCAGCGCCTGATATCCGCCCTGCGACAGACCCACCACGGCACGTCCGTCGGCATCGTCGCGCACCCGATAGTACTTCTTCATGTAGGGGATGAGGTCTTCGATCAACTCACGGTCGACCGCTTCGGCATTGATCGGAAAGAAAGTCTTGCGGCGATCCGCGCCGGCGAAATTCTCCGCGATTGCCTGGGGAATATCGGCCTCGGTATCCGGTATCACCACGATCATCGGCTGGATCTTCTTTTCCGCCAGAAGATTGTCGAGGATCTGCGGTGCGCGACCCTGCACCACCCAGGATCCGACCGTGTCGCCGAAACCATGATAGAGATAGAGCACCGGCAGCGGCTCCGAGGCATCGGTGTATCCGGGCGGCGTATAGACATACATCTGCCGCTCGGCGTCGAGCGCATTCGAGTGCAGCGTCACCAGCCGCAGATCGCCGTGCGGCACGTTGCGGATGTCGAGGATGCCACCCGGCACCAGGATGAGGCTGCCATTGACTTGCCGCTGCGGCTTGGGCGCATTGCCGCCTGTATCGATGCTGCGGAAGCCGTCGACGTTGAAATAATATTCGTAGAGATTGGGCTTCAGCGGTTCGGTCTTGGCGCTCCACGTGCCGTCGTCGCTGCGCTGCATGGCGAGCGGCTCGTATGGACCGAAGACGACGACGGAGACAGCTTTGGCGGCGGGCGCATAGAGGCGGAAGGTGATCGAGCCATCCTTTTCGACTGACGTGACGAACTCCTTCATTGCCCGGTTGGCCGGCGGCATCGCCGGAGGGTCAAGGGCCGCTGCGGGAAGGCTCACCGCGCAGCCCACGAGAACGACTAACGAAAAGAGCAAACGCACTGCCATGTCTCCCCAAATGGAGCCCCGTAGGGCCGGCTGACAAACGCCGCTAACGATCCTATTGTTAGCGCATGGTGTTGCCAATGTCAGAGCTATTGAAAAGAATAACGATCGATGCCAATCGCATGCACGGCCGCCCGTCTATTC
The DNA here is from genome assembly GCA_963802535.1 of uncultured Alphaproteobacteria bacterium. Taxonomy (GTDB): domain Bacteria; phylum Pseudomonadota; class Alphaproteobacteria; order Rhizobiales; family Xanthobacteraceae; genus Bradyrhizobium. The sequence goes on from CAWDJI010000020.1 coordinate 89,924, forward strand.
GCGGCTTGCGCATCACGGTCGCAGACATTCTTGGCTTGATGTCGGCTGGCCAATCGCGAGAGACGATTCTCGGGGAATATCCCTATCTCGAAGACGCGGACATCGATGCGGTTCTGGCCTTCGCAGCCCGTCAAGCCTGCGACTGATCCGCCCCACACGATCAGGTGATAGGCGGCGAAGTCCGCGTCCCAATTCATCGCATTTGTGCCGGAGTTCTGCTAGTTTCCATCGGCGGAAGAGTGTCGACCATGACTCCGAAAGAAATTTCTGCCCTCGTCGTCGCGAGAGCGAAGGACGGCGCACCGATAGAGCGGCGTGCCCTGACCGTTTACAGGACTGCCCTTTGGGTTGCAATTGTGTGCAGCATTCTTCCAATTCCGGCGGCGTTCGTTTCGCCCGAATATGTCACGGTCACCGCTTTGGGCTTCTCAATCGTGCCAGCGCTACTCGCAGGGGTTATCTGGGAATGGCTCAAGCGGCGGCTTCTCTAGCTGGCGTAGGGAGGGTTCTCTTTAACCCGCCGTCTCGCAGCAGGCGCCGAACCCAACCAAGCCGCGGGGTTGCTTTGGCTGCTGCAACGGCGGATTACGCTAACGCTAATCCGTTGGGGTGGACGGCCCCCGCGGCATCTGGTGCCATAGTTGCGCTGTCAACACCCAACTGAGGAGCCGTCCATGAACGAGATTACGCGGGTTGCCATCGATACGTCAAAATCTGTTTTCACGCTTCACGCGGTCGATGCGCGAGACCAACCTGTTCTGCGCCGCAATCTGAGGCGGCAGGATCTGGTGCCCTTCTTCGCCAAGCTGCCTCCCGTCACTGTGTCGATGGAAGCTTGTGGCGGGTCGCATTATTGGGGCCGTACGCTTCAGGCCCTGGGCCATCGGGTGCGGTTGATCCCGGCGCAATATGTCAAACCGTTCGTCAAACGCAGCAAGAATGATCGCAACGATGCGCAAGCCATCAGCGAAGCCGCGGCGCGACCGGGCATGCAGGAGGTCGCTGTTAAATCGGCGGACGTACAGGCGCGGGCAATGCTGCTGACGGTACGCGAACTGCTGGTGCGCCAACGGACCCAACTGGTCAACGCCTTGCGCGGTCATGCGACGGAGATGGGTTTGGTGGCACCTGTCGGTGGCAAAGGGCTTGCCATGCTGCGCTCCGAGATCGAGGCCGACGCCACATTGCCGGAGGCGGCAACTGAAGCTTTGCGGCTACTCGGCAGGGAGGTTGATCAGCTGGAAGCAAGGTTGGCGGCAATCGACAAGAATTTGCTGGCGCAACACAAGGCCGATCCCGACAGCCGCCGTCTGTCAGCCATTCCAGGGGTTGGGCCGATGAGCGCACTCAGCTTTTCTCGCATGGTCGATGCGACGCAGTTCGAATCGGGGCGGCATTTCGCGGCCTGGCTGGGCTTGGTGCCGCGCGAGATCTCAACCGGCGGCAAGCAACGCCTCGGCGGCATCAGCCGCGCCGGTAACGAGCGGTTGCGTCAGTTGCTGGTGCTTGGCGCCACCGCCGTCATTCGCTTTGCCAGGCCGGGGCGTCCCGGCGTATCGGCATGGCTACTCGCTTTGCTGGAGCGCAAGCCGCGCAAGCTCGCGGCTGTCGCTCTGGCCAACAAGATGGCCCGGATTATCTGGGCCATGCTGACGAGAGGGGAAGATTACCGGCTCGCAAAGCCGGTAGTTGCGTAACTCCGCTCGTCATGTCGCAGGTGTAAGGGCAGACAGGAAAAGATGCTGATCGGTCGAACCGACGATCCACAGAACCCGCGTAGGGTGGCGGCCTTCGAGGTCACTAATCCGTTTGGGGGTGGATCGCGGAACCCATCTGGGCCAGCGGTCAAAGTGCCGCGTCAAACAGGCCGGACACACGACCGCTTTTCGCACCAGATCAAATTTTTTCCTCATACCCCCTTGCATTCAAAGGGCCGTCCACACACGCCCTACAAGCCGTCAGCCCATCTGCCCGCGATGCCGCAACAAATGATCCGCCAGCACGCAGGCCATCATGGCTTCGCCGACCGGCACCGCGCGGATGCCGACGCAGGGATCGTGGCGGCCCTTGGTCATGATGTCGGTATCGTGGCCTGAGCGATCGACGGTCTGGCGCGGCGACAGGATCGACGACGTCGGCTTCACCGCAAAGCGCACCACCACCGGCTGGCCGGTGGAGATGCCGCCGAGCACGCCGCCGGCGTTGTTGGACAGGAAGCGCGTGCCGTTATTGCCGGTGCGCATCTCGTCGGCATTTTCCTCGCCCGACAATTCTGCGGCACCAAATCCGGCGCCGATCTCGACACCCTTGACCGCGTTGATGCTCATCATTGCGGCTGCGAGATCACCGTCGAGCTTGGCGTAGATCGGAGCACCGAGGCCGGGCGGCACGCCTTCGGCGACGATCTCGATGACCGCGCCGATCGAGGAGCCGCTCTTGCGGATGCCGTCGAGATAGTTTTCGAAGAACGCGGCCTTGTCCTTGTCCGGGCAATTGAACGGATTGCGCGCGATCTCGTCCCAGTCCCATTTCTCGCGATCGATCTTGTGCGGCCCCATCTGCACCAGCGCGCCGCGCACCTTCACTTCGGGCAGGATTTTTCGCGCGATGGCGCCGGCCGCGACGCGCGTGGCGGTCTCGCGCGCCGACGAACGGCCGCCGCCGCGATAATCGCGCAGGCCGTATTTGGCTTCATAGGTGAAGTCGGCGTGGCCGGGGCGAAACTTGTCCTTGATCTCGGAATAGTCCTTCGAGCGCTGGTCGGTGTTCTCGATCAGAAGCGCGATCGGCGTTCCCGTCGTCACCTGCACGCCGGTCTCCGGATGCGCCATCACGCCGGACAGGATTTTGACCGCATCCGGCTTCCTGGCGCTGGGTGGTGAAGCGCGACTGGCCGGGCCGGCGGCGATCGAGATCGAGCTGGATGTCCTCATTGGTCAGCGGCAGCAGCGGCGGGCAGCCGTCGACCACGCAGCCGATCGCGATCCCGTGGCTCTCGCCGAAGGTCGTGACCCGGAACAGGTGGCCGAAGGTGTTGTGGGACATGGTGCTTTGCGTGCTGGCTGCGTTGACTACCAACGATCACGTTGGATGTTGGCGTGTGGTAACGCGGCCCGGCAGATGGGTCAAATGCCGTTTCGTCAGGTCCATTGCCGGCATAGCCTCGGCCAAGGCCATTTACCATGCTCTGTATTGAACCTATCCGGCCTCTGAAAGCACAAAATGGCGCGTAGATCGCGAAAGCCGTAACGAAAGAATGTGCGATGAAGGCTCTGAAATCATCGATCTGCGTCGCGGTCACCGCGCTCGCCCTGAGCCTGTCGCTCGTCGCGCCATCCGGCGCGGGAGACGATGAAGCGGGCCCCCTCATTCGGCAGATGAAAGAACTTTATCGGGCCGGGAAGTACATCGAGGCGCTGCCATTGGCCCAGAAGTCTCTGGCGCTGCGCGAGAAGGAATTTGGCCCGGACGATGCGAACGTCGCGATGCCGCTGAATGACCTCGGCACCATCCACTACAATCTGGGTCAATACGCCGTTGCCGAGCCGTTTTACAAGCGCTCCCTGGCCATCAGGGAGAAGACGCTCGGTCCTGACGATGCGGAAGTCGCCATGGTGCTGAACAATCTGGGCGATCTGTACCGCGCGGAAGCGCGTTATGCGGAAGCCGAGTTGTTTCTCAAGCGGTCGATCGCCATAGGCGAGAAAATACCCGGCCCGAATAATCCGTCCCTTGTGTTGGCGTTGTGCAACCTCGGCGCTGTCTACAGCAATCAGCGCCAATACAAGCAGGCCGAACTATTGTTCACGAAGGCGTTGGGCATCTTCGAGAAGGCGCACGGCACCCAGGATCCCGAAGCGACGGTGTTGATGAACAATCTGGCCGATACCTACATCCAGCGGCATCGTTACGCCGATGCCGAGCGGCTGCTCAAGAGATCGATGGCGATAACGGAGAAGGCGTTCGGACTTGACCATCCCGATATCGCACAGGCGCTGAACAATCTGGCCGCGCTTTACGCGCGCCAGGGGCGTAACGCCGATGCCGAGCGGCTTTACAGGCGCTCGGTGGCCACCTACGAAAAAACGCTCGGTCCGAACCACCCGGATCTTGCGGATGTTCTGGAGAACCTGGCCGGTCTCTACAAGGATCAGGGTCGCTACGCCGATGCAGAACTAGCCTTGAAGCGCTCTTTGGCCATTCGAGGCAAATCAGGGTCGAGACCGATCTGAACTAGCTATACTTCTGCAACGCCCTGTCGCGGAAGACATAGACCGCCCCCTGCTCGATGGTCAGGTCGGCGGCTGAGACCGGCGTCTCGATGCCGAGCGCCACCATCAAGGCGCGGGCCGTGCCGCCATGGGCCACGCACACCGTGTCCGCCGTCACCGAGGCGTACCAATCGGTCATCCTGGCCTGGACCTCGACATAGCTCTCGCCGCCCGGCGGCGACACCGTCCATTTTTCGGTCTGGCGTTTGGCGTAGAGCTCGGGGTCCTTCACCTGCATCTCGGGCAGCGTCGAGCCTTCCCACATGCCGTAGCCGATCTCGCGCAGGCGGTCGTCGAGCGCGTAGCCGTCGCGCGGCAGTTTTAGCTCAGTGCGCACCAGCTCCATGGTGGCGCGGGCGCGGATCAGCGGACTGGCGATAAACGCCAGCGGAGGATTTGTCGCGGCCGTCGCGCGCAAACAGATCGGCGAGGATATTGCCGGCATGGGCCGCCTGGCTGCGGCCGAGCTCGTTCAGCGGAATGTCCTGCACGCCTTGCAGCCGCCCTTCTGCATTCCACGATGTCTCGCCGTGGCGGATATAATAGATGACAGGCGCAGGCATCGAACTGACGGCTATTCCTTGAACAGGCGAGACGGAGAGGCAAACGTCGCGCGAAACGCTTGTATACGAGTTGGAGGTACACCAGCACTCCTCCGGGGTACAGCCTAAATCCGCCACCAAATCCGCTCTGGATTAACGCTGTTTCGCCTTGGCCTCAACAACCGGAATAGACTAGCCGATTGGGTGTTATGTTGGGTAAGGCGTTCGCGCCCGACCAACGAACAATCGGTGTCAATGACCGCGTTTCGCCAAAGTGTCGAAGCCATGATTCCAGCGCTCCGCCGGTATGCGCGTGCGCTGGCGCGCGATGCCGACATCGCCGACGATCTGGTGCAGGACACGCTGGTGCGCGCGTTGCGTTCGGAACGGCTGTTTCTCGGCGGCGATGTCAGGAGCTGGCTCTATACGATCCTGACCAATTTGAACAAGAACCGGCGGCGGTCGCTGGCGCGGCGGCCGCAATTCATGCCGCTGCTCGACAACAACCCGGACGCCAGCGGCACCGAAGCCGAAGGCCGCGACATTGCGCGCGCACTGGCGACGCTGGTGGAAGAACAGCGCTCGGTGCTGCTGCTGGTGATGCTGGAAGGGTTGAGCTACCGCGAGGTCGCCGACATCCAGGGCGTCCCGATCGGCACCGTAATGTCCCGGCTTGCCCGCGCGCGCGCGCATGTGAAAGCCTCGCTCGAAGGCGAACGCACCGCGCTGCGGCGAGTTAAATGATGCAGACGGAATTATGAGGGTAGTGGCAGGCGTTATGCATAGACAGATGCAAATACAGATTCCTTGCAGGAATGGACAGAGACGACGACAATGACCGATCCCAACATTCCCGTCACCGAAGACGAGCTGCATGCTTACGTCGACAACGAGTTGCCGGCGGAACGGCGCGGCGATGTCGAGGCGTGGCTTGCGACCCATCCCGACGATGCGGCGCGGGTGCAGTCGTGGCGTTCGATGGCGGAAGCGCTGCATGCCCGTTACGACCAGGTGATCGACGAGGCGGTGCCGAAGCGGCTCGAGATCGAGCGGCTGGTGCGCGAGCCGCGCAAATGGTTTTACGGCGCGGTGGCCGCGACGCTCGCGGCTTTCGTCGTCGGTGGCGGCGTCGGCTGGATGGCGCATGGCGCGGTGGCCGCCCCCTCGGCGATGGCGAATTTCACGGTGGATGCACTCGATGCGCACCGGCTCTATGTGGTGGAGGTCCGCCATCCCGTCGAAGTGCCCGGCAGCGAACGCGCCCATCTCCAGCAGTGGCTGACCAAGCGCTGCGGCTGGGACGTGCGCGCGCCCGAACTGGCGGCTGCCGGATTGAAGCTGGTCGGCGGACGGCTGTTGCCCGGACCGAGCGGACCCGCATCGTTCCTGATGTATGAGAGCGCGTCGGGCGAACGCTTCACGATCTACACCGCGAAATCGGAAGCCGAGGCAACCCAGATGCGCTATTCGGCGCAGGGCAATGAGAGCGCGCTGTTCTGGGCCGATCGCGGCGTGGCCTATGTGGTCAGCGGCGTCGGCGACCGCGGCCGGCTGACCCAGATCGCGCAATCCGTCTACGACCAGATGGAGAAGGCCGGCGGCAAGACCTAGTCTTTTGTTTTGACGCGCTTGCTCGTGCGAAACGGCATCCCCCGGACCACGTCCAGGGGCATGTCTGGCTTGAGCCGCTTTAGGTCAAACCGCTTGTCCCAATTCTGACATCGAAAATCTGGAATCAAGTCATCCGTGCGTCTCATTATAGCACTGGGTGATCACGCGAAAATGAGTGGCGCTCGATCCGCCGATCGGCGCAAGCGGCCTCGATCGGGGTTTGGTACCGCGCTGGTCCCCCTTTCGAGGCCGCCCCTTTTTTCAGGGAACCGGCTGGATATTATCGGGAATTGGCCTGCCTCGCTCCGCTTTTTTATACTGCGCCTTTTAGTCAGCCGAAATCGCTGCGCGGATTGTATGGGTGGCCGTCGCGCCACTTTTCCATCAATGCTTCAAGTTCGCTATCGTTCCCGTCGGGCAGGATAATCCTCGTGGTGACGAACAGGTCACCGGTAGCACCCCCCGCCTTGGGCAGACCCTTGCCCTTGAGGCGAAAGGTGCGGCCAGAGGAGGTGTTTTTCGGGATTGGAAATTCGACCGCGCTGCCGAGCGTCGGCACGCGAATCTTGGCTCCGAGCACGGCTTCATAGAGCGTGATCGGCAGATCGAGGCGCAGATCGCTGCCGTCGACCTTGAAGAACGGATGGGCTGCGACGCTGACCGTGATCAGGAGATCGCCGGGGGGATGGCCCTGCGCGTCTCGCCCTGGCCTTTCAGCCGGATCTGCTGGCCGGCGGCGACGCCCGCTGGAATCTTGACGTTGAGCTCCTTGCCGTTCGGCAGGCGGACGCGCTTCTCCCCACCCTTGACCGACTCCTCCAGCGAAACCGACATCGCAACGTTGAGGTCGAGATCGAGGCCGATCCCGCCGGTGTCGAATTCGAACGGCCGGCCGCCACCCGGGCGTTGCCCGCGGCCCGCACCGCCGAACATGCTGTTGAGGATGTCCTCAAACCCCGCGCCACCGCCGGGGCCGGCGCCGCCGGTCCGGAAGGTATGGGTCTCGAAGCCGCCGCCGGGTCCGCCGGCGCGACCGCGCGGGCCGCCGCCGGGAAAGCCCTGGAAACGCGGCTTGCCCTCGGCGTCGATCTCGCCGCGATCGAACTGCTTGCGCTTGTCCTCGTCGCCGACGATCTCGTTGGCCGAATTGATCTCGGAAAAGCGTTCGGCGGCTTTCGGATCGTTCTTGTTGCTGTCGGGGTGATGCTTCTTGGCGAGCTTGCGGTAGGCACTCTTGATCGCCGCAGCGTTGGCGCCCCGCGGCACCCCCAAGACCTCATAGGGGTCGCGCATCCATAACTCTCCTTCAAGGGAATCGGTGTGACTTTGGGCTATCCGCCCGCTTTGCCTTCATCTGGGGAGCGCGTTGCATTTTTGCAACTGCCCGGCAGAGCTGATTGTATCAGATTAGCCCCGTTTCCACGGCCTCAGGGTATGAATTTCCCAACGGCCATGGCCGGCCTTGCAGGCGGCGCCCTGTAGCCAGCTCTCGGACCGGCCGTTGACGTAGCTGGCGAGAAAATCCCGGCAGGTGCGGCCATCGTCCGAGGAATAGGCCTGGGCCAGCGGCGTCACCGAACCGCGCGCGCCGGTATCGGGGTTTTCCCAGGGTTGGCTGGAATCCTTGTCGCCTTTGGTCAGCACGTCGGAGGCGGCGGTGCGGGCAAACGCCAGATCGGCTTCGGTCGGCACCGGCGGGGTCACCGGGGGCGTAATCGAACCGGTGACCTCGCGGTCTTCCATCTTGGCGAAGGCGCCGCCGTCGGAACGGGAGAAGCTGCAGCCCCCCGAACCGAAGCCGACCAAAATCAATGTCATTACCGCGCCCGCCGGCCGGATCGCCGATAGGCCAACGCGTCCCCATATCCTATATAGGGCGAGACCATACCGGGGCGGTAAAGCGCTCTGGGACGCGAACGGACGCAACTGGGACTCCCGACATGACGGATACGACCTCCATCAAACACCCCACACCGTTAACATCGGGTGATTTTACCGCCGCCGAGGAACCATTTGCGCTGTTCGCCGAATGGTTTGCGGAAGCCGTGAAGTCGGAGCCGAACGATCCCAACGCGATGTCGCTCTCAACCGTCGATGCCGACGGGCTGCCCGATGTCCGGATGGTGCTGATGAAAGGCTATGATGCGGATGGTTTCGTGTTCTACAGCCACATCGCCAGCCAGAAGGGCCGCGAACTCGCCGCAAATCCTAAGGCGGCTTTACTGTTTCACTGGAAATCGCTGCGCCGTCAGGTCCGGATCCGCGGCAACGTGTCGCCGGTGACGAACGAAGAGGCCGACGCCTATTTCGCAACCCGGCCGAAGCAGGCGCAGATCGGCGCCTGGGCCAGCAAGCAGTCGCAGCCGCTGGAAAGCCGCTTTGCTTTCGAGCAGGCGATCGCGCTGGTGGCCGCCAAACACGTCATCGGCGAAGTGCCGCGGCCGCAGGGCTGGAGCGGCTGGCGCATCGAGCCTTCCCGTTTCGAGTTCTGGCACGACCGTCCGTTCCGCCTGCACGACCGCATCGAATTCCGCCGCGACGCGCCGGTGCAACCTTGGTCCAAAGTGCGGCTCTATCCCTGAAGTAAGTCGTCATGGCCGGGCAAAAGCGCGAAGCGCGTCTTTTCGTTAGTGTCCCGGCCATCCACGTCTTTCTTCGAAGTCAAAAGCAAGAACGTGGATGCCCGGCACAAGGCCGGGCATGACGAAGATCGAGAGAACCGTTTATGCCGAGTTCTTCCACCAATGCGCCGCGACGCACGCTGCTCCTGACCGGGGCCAGCCGCGGCATCGGCCATGCCACTGTGATCCGGTTTTCCTCGGCCGGCTGGCGCGTCATCACCTGCTCGCGGCACGCTTTCCCGGAAGACTGCCCGTGGGACGCAGGCCCTGAGGATCACATCCAGGTCGATCTGGCCGACCATGCCGACACCACGCGGGCGATCTCGGAGATTCGCGATCGCCTGGAGGGCGGCGCGCTGCATGCGCTGGTCAACAACGCTGCGATTTCGCCGAAGGGCACCGGCGGGTCGCGGATGGGCACCATGGACACCGACATCGAGACCTGGAGCCATGTATTCCGGGTGAATTTCTTCGCGCCCATCATGATGGCGCGCGGGCTGATCCAGGAATTGAGCGCCGCCAAGGGTTCGGTGGTCAACGTCACTTCGATCGCGGGCTCGCGCGTGCATCCGTTTGCGGGGGCTGCCTATGCGACGTCGAAAGCCGCCCTCGCCTCATTGACGCGCGAGATGGCGTCGGATTTCGGCCGTCTTGGCGTCCGCGTCAATTCGATCGCGCCGGGAGAGATCGACACCTCGATCCTGTCGCCGGGCACCGAAAAAATCGTCGACCAGCAGATTCCGATGCACCGGCTCGGCACGCCGGACGAGGTGGCGAAGATCATCTATATGCTGTGCACCGAAACCAGTTCCTACGTGAACGGCGCCGAGATCCACATCAACGGCGGCCAGCACGTCTGAGAGGATCGGCGGCTTCGCGATGGGACGCTTTGCCACCACGGTAGCGCTGTACGAGGAATTGCGGCCGCCTTATCCGCCGGCCTTCTTTCGCGAGGTCGTGCAACGCCTCGCGCTTGGCAAGCAGCACGCGCTGATCGACCTCGGCACCGGGCCCGGGCTGCTGGCGCTGGGCTTTGCCCCTTATGTCGGTCGCATCGTCGGCGTCGATCCGGAGCCGGCCATGCTCGCCGCCGCCAAGCTTGCGGCGGCGCGGGCTTCGCAGGCCCTCACCCTGATCGCAGGCAAGACCGAAGACCTGGGCGACGATGTCGGCCGCTTCGATGTCGTGACGATCGGCAGAGCGCTGCACTGGATGGATCGCGAACCAACGCTGGCGCGGCTCGAACGCCTGGTGGCGCCTGACGGCGTGATCCTCGTCTGCGCGTCCTTTTCCGTCATGGACGGACAAAATCCATGGCTCGACGACTACCACGCCGCTCGGCGCGCCTGGTCGGAGGAAAGCCTGTGGTCGGAGGCGAGCAGCGCCAGGCGAACCCACCGCGACCTTGCGGGCTTCTTTCGAGGCTCGCGATTTCACGCCGGCGACGAGATCAGGGTGGAAGCCAGTCACGAGGTCAGCGTGCGCGACCTGGCGCGCCGGGTGCTGACGTTCTCCTCGTCCTCGCCGGGCGTGCTCGGTGACAGGGCAGAGGCGATGCTGAACGATGTCGAGCAGCGCCTGCTTCCCCTGAGCCACGACGGCTGGATCACCGAAATCGTGGCGACGACGGCGCAGCAGGTGAAGCGTTCGTCAGGTCACTCCGCGTAAAACTTGCGCAAGCTCGGCTGCGCCTCGACATTGAACGCGCTCGAGCACTCGTCTTCGTTCTCGCCGTCCTGAAGGGCAGCGCCACAATGCCGGCAAAGGCGCGCCGCGAACGCCTGCGCCTTGCCAACGCTGCGGCCCTGTTGATAGCGCGCAAAATCGATGACGTTACGTGGTGACGTTATGAGTTTCATAACCATTGTGTCCTCGCGGCCTTAAGGACAGCTTTATCGCAGACAAGTTTCGCTCAATCGTTCAGCGCAACGCTCAAATTTTAGCGGAGGAATTGCGGCAGGTTCCGTTCCCTAACCGCAGCTTTACGCAGCCACGTGATCGGGATGAAGATCGCTTAACGCATCAGCTTTTTTTGCGCCATTTCACAGCCACTTCTTCCAGCGGAACAGGAAGTAAGGCAGCACAGCCGCCACCAGCATCATCACCAGCGCCATCGGGTAGCCGTGCACCCATTCGAGTTCCGGCATCACCTTGAAATTCATGCCGTAGATCGAGGCGATCAGGGTCGGCGGCATCAGCACCACGGCCATCACCGAAAACAGCTTGATGATGTTGTTCTGTTCGAGATTGACGACGCCGAGCATGGCGTCGAGCACGAAGGTGATCTTGTTGGAAAGGTAGGAAGCGTGGTCGGTCAGCGACGCCACGTCGCGCTGCATGGTTTTCAGCTGTTCGCGCATGTCCTTGGACCATTTGACGCCTTCCATCACCGCCGACAGGAAGGTGACGACGCGGCCGATCGAGACCAGGCTCTCGCGAACCTTGGAGGTCAGATCGCCCTTGCGCCCGATCGCGATCAGGAACTGGGAATATTGCTTGGCCTGGCCGTGGCGTGCGCTCTCGGGTTCGAAGATGTCATGGGAGACCTGGTCGACGTCGGTACCGATACGTTCCAGAATATCGGCGCAACGATCGATCACCGCGTCGACGAGTTCCATCAACACCATTTCGCCCGAGATGGCCGGCATGCAGGACCGCGCCAGCTTGTTTTCCACCAGCGCAAACGGCTTTGGCGCGTCGTACCGCACCGTCACCAGGCGGTGGCCGGTCAGGATGAAGGTGACGGCCGTCGTCCTCGGCATATCGGTGTCGGAATGGCACATCAGCGTCGCGGTCATGTAGCGCGCGCCATTCTCGATATAGAGCCGGCTGGAAATCTCGATTTCCTGCATGTCCTCCCGGGTCGGTATCGCGATCCCGGCCAGCCGCTCCACCGCCTGATCCTCCTCCGCCGTCGGCTTCACGAGATCGATCCAGACCGCGCTTTCCGGCAATGCCGCCAGGTCCGGCACTGGGAGCTTCTTCAGGGAGGATTCAGTGGGAACGTACACCGACAGCATGGGCAACTCCGGAAAACTGGCAGAGAGGACTTAGAGGCGATTCTGGCAAGCGCTTGATGACTGGCGAATTAACCGCCCATCCACATTTATGGCGACGAGGTGGCGGCAGGGTGGCCGTGATTTGGCAGCCGCGCCAGTCCTGCCCAAAAATCAACCGGAAACCGCAAAACTTGCGGCATAAAAGCCACAGCCAGCCTCCCGCAGCGCCGAACAGGCGCGTAAGCACTGGAATAATTGCCGGTTTTTGACGATAATGGGATTAATGGAATCGTCGCGTTTAAGGCGCTAAGTTGGCGCCGCAGACGCAGGACTTCGATTGGAAGTGCATGATGTCGTCGCTGAAAATTACACTGGGTATCCTTTTTGCCGGCCTGATGCTGTCGGGCTGCAATCAGACGACCTATGAGGCGACCAACGTCCAGAATTTCAAGCCGCGCGACAAGGAACTGCTGGCCAAGACCAGCTACGCCAAGGTTCCGGTTGCCGAACCGTTCCGCCGCGCGATCGTCGACTATCACCGCAAGGAAGCCCCCGGCTCCATCGTGGTCGATTCCGACAACCACTACCTTTATTACGTGCAGGCTGGCGGCAAGGCGATCCGCTACGGCATCACCGTCGGCGAAGAAGCCATGGCGTGGTCGGGCATTGCCAAGGTCGGCAGCAAGACCGAGTGGCCGCCCTGGCATCCGACCCCGGGCGAAATCTCGCGTCTGGGCGTTCCGAAATTCGTTGCTCCCGGGCCGGACAATCCGATGGGCTCGCGTGCGCTGTATCTCTACTCCGGCGGCAAGGACACGCTGTTCCGGATTCACGGCACCAACCAGCCGGAATATATCGGCGCATCGATTTCGTCGGGCTGCATCCGCATGACCAACGAGGACGTGATCGATCTCTATGACCGCGTCGGACTGAATACGGTCGTTGTGGTGCTGGAGCCGAAGCACGGCGACTCGCCGTACAATTCGAAGATGGCGCTGCAGGGCGGCTACGGCGGCCCGATGGCGCAGTAAGCGGCGAACCGCTTAACCCCAAATCAGACAATCAAGAGCGCCGGTTTTGCCGGCGCTTTTTTGTTGTCGGTTTTTCTGGCTTGGACTCGACTTCGGGCTCGGCGGTTTCCGTTGTCGCATCCGCCGGCGCGGCGCCGGGTTTCGTCCGGTTTGGCGACATCGGATTTGGCGGCGACCTCGCGCGGCGGCGCCTCCTCGGGGCGCTCGGCCGGCAACAACGGGGCTACGCGTGGCAGCGGATCCCAAACATCCCACTGGCAGATCCGGTAATTGTTGCGCCGCTCCATCAGGTCGAGATGGATGTGATCTTCGTGGTATCCGTCCGAGCCCGGGCCGAGCACCGTGGAGAAGCGCGCGCATACCGAATGCAGCACGGTTTCGCGCAACTCCCGCGGCACCGTCCGGTCGGTCAGCGAGATCGCGCGGCCATTGGCGAGCTTGAAGGCGCGAACATCAAGCGCGTTGGCACGGCCATGTTCGGAGAGTCTCGCGCCGACGATGCGGTTGCGGCCGCGGCATTCGAACGAGTTGAAATTGTCGAGGTCGCTGATCGCACTGCCGAGGCTCGTTGCCAGCGGCGCGATGTCGGTCCGGATCCAGTCGGCCAACGCCGAGGCCATCGCACAGCGCAGGATCGCCGCCGGCTTCACCGACACCTGCCGCTTGTCCGGCAGCACGATCGCCTCGAGCCGTACCAGATCCTCGCCACCGCAGCCGCCCACGCCATGGATGTCGGGAATGCTGGGGGCAATGGCGACGGCGTCCGTCAGCGCCAGCCGGCAGGCCGAAGGCTGCGGTGAAGGCTGCGGCGCCGGCTGTTCGGCCGGCTTTGCGACCTGGGCAGGCACCTCAGCGGCGGGCTTGCCGGGCTCAGCCTTGCCGGATTCCGCGCCAGGCGCATCTGCCGGGCGAGGTCTCGGCAGCGGCACCGCCGCGCGGTGCACGGTTCCGCGGAGCCTCGGTGGCGCGCCCCCGAACAGGTCGCCCCACAGTCCCGGCCTGCTGCCCTTGGCCGCCAGGGCCTCACCGGACAGCGCACCAAAAAGGGCCACGGCGGCAACGGTAACCATTGCCGCCGCGATGCGGCCAAAGGCGCCATAAGCCCATTTTCGGCTTGCTTTCTCCGCGCTACAGTTCATGTCAATTCCATGATCGCAACGCCCGCCGCTCGTACGCTGGCGGGTCGCGGGCGAGGACAAGAACCATCGGGAGGAACGTGCGTATGCTCGGATTGATGCAAGACTGGCCTTTGCTTTGCCACCGGATTATCGAACACGCGGCGCAGTATCACGGTTCGCAAGAGGTCGTCACGCGGTCGGTCGAAGGGCCCATTCATCGCACCAATTACGCCGAAATTCGCGACCGCGCGCTGAAAGTCTCGCAACGGCTCGACCGTGACGGCATCAAGCTCGGAGACCGCGTCGCCACCATCGCATGGAACACCTGGCGCCATCTCGAAGCCTGGTACGGCATCATGGGCATCGGCGCGATCTGCCATACCGTCAATCCGCGGCTGTTCCCCGACCAGATCGCCTGGATCATCAACCATGCGCAGGACCGCGTGGTGATGACCGATATCACCTTCCTGCCGATCCTGGAAAAGATTGCCGACAATCTTCCCAGCGTCGAACGCTACGTCGTGTTCACCGACAAGGCCCATATGCCGCCAACCACGCTGAAAAACGTGGTCGTCTATGAGGACTGGATCGCGGAGGCCGACGGCAAGTTCCAGTGGAAGACGTTTGACGAAAATACCGCGGCCGCGATGTGCTACACCTCCGGCACCACAGGCGACCCGAAGGGCGTGTTGTATTCGCACCGTTCCAACGTGCTGCACGCGCTGATGGCCAATACCGGCGACTCGCTCGGCGCCAACGCCGCCGATACCATGCTGCCGGTAGTCCCGTTGTTCCACGCCAACAGCTGGGGCATCGCGTTCTCCGCGCCCTCGATGGGCACCAAGCTGGTGATGCCGGGCGCCAAGCTCGACGGCGCCTCGGTCTATGAACTGCTCTCCACCGAGAAGGTGACGCATACCGCCGGCGTGCCGACGGTGTGGCTGATGCTGCTCAACCACATGGCGGCCAACAATCTGAAGCTGCCGAACCTGCGTATGGTGGTCTGCGGCGGCTCGGCGATGCCGCGCTCGATGATCAAATCCTTCATCGACATGGGCGTTGGCGTACGCCACGCCTGGGGCATGACCGAGATGAGTCCGATCGGCACCCTGGCCACCCTGAAGCCGCCTTTCGCCGACCTCACCGGCGAGGAGAGGCTCGATATCCTGCAGACCCAGGGCTACCCGCCGTTCGGCGTCCAGATGAAGATCACCGACGATGCCGGCAAGGAACTGCCGTGGGACGGCAAGACGTTCGGCCGCCTCAAGGTCGCCGGTCCTGCGGTCGCAAAGGCCTATTTCCGGGTCGACAACGAGATTCTCGACGAGAGCGGCTATTTCGACACCGGCGACGTCGCCACCATCGACCAGCACGGCTACATGCGGATCACCGACCGCTCCAAGGACGTCATCAAGTCCGGCGGCGAATGGATTTCGTCGATCGACCTGGAGAACCTCGCCGTCGGCCATCCCGCGGTGGCGGAAGCGGCCGTGATCGGCATTTATCATCCAAAGTGGGACGAACGTCCGCTTTTGATCGTGCAGCTCAAGGCCGGCCAGAAGGCGACGCGCGAGGACATCCTGAAATACATGGATGGCAAGATCGCCAAATGGTGGATGCCCGACGACGTCGCCTTCGTCGAGGGCATTCCGCACACCGCGACCGGCAAGATCCTGAAGACCGCGCTGCGCGACCAGTTCAAGAGCTACAGTTTCCCGAACGCGGCGGCGTAGGTGAGAGGCGAATGGTGAGTGGCTAATAGCGAATGGGGAAGAAGGTGGGGAGGCCTTTCGTGCCTTCCCTATTCGCTATTCGCCACTCGCTATTCGCCCACTTCCCCTTGAATTCGCCTTTAGTCCGTGGTCTCAAACGGACTCGCGCCGCCCGGCAATATCGGCCCGGCAAGGCTCCAACCGGCAGATTTTGACGATGGCCCGCAGGTTTTCCGCTCCCTACCAGTCGGAGCCCGTATCCAGTCTCGCCACATGG
Source organism: uncultured Alphaproteobacteria bacterium (assembly GCA_963802535.1). GTDB lineage: Bacteria > Pseudomonadota > Alphaproteobacteria > Rhizobiales > Xanthobacteraceae > Bradyrhizobium. The sequence continues at coordinate 106,106 of CAWDJI010000020.1, forward strand.
GCGCGCAACCTCGCCCTCTTCTCGATCATTGCTGTAGTGGTCTCGATCCTCATCGTCCGCTTCGGCTTCCTCGAAATGAAGCCGGCGCTGGCGACGTTCTTCGGGGCGCTGGCCTGCGCGGCCCTTTCGATCCTGGTTGGCCTCGCGGCATTCGCCTCGATCTGGCAGAACGGCTCGCGCGGCATGAGCCGGATCCTGCTCGCGCTTGTCATCGACGCGGTCATCCTCGCCTACCCGGCCTATCTCGGCCTGCAATACCGCAAGCTGCCGCCGATCCACGACATCACCACCGATCCGATCGATCCGCCGCGCTTCGAAGCGCTGGCGCGACTGCGCGCCGGCGACGGCACCAACCCGGCGGTCTATGCCGGGCTCTATTCCGCCGAACAGCAGCGGCTCGCCTATCCCGATATCGAGACCGTCGAGCTCGAGGTCCCAGCGCTGCGGGCCTATGAGATCACGCTCGCGCTGATCAACAAGCGCAAATGGCGCGTGGTCGACGAGCGGCCGCCGCAGCCGCGCCGCGAGGGCCACATCGAGGCGATCGCGCAAACGCTGATCATGGGATTCCGCGAAGACGTCTCGATCCGCATCAAGGCCGACGGCGAGGATTCGCGCGTCGATATCCGCTCGGCCTCGCGCTATTTCGACAGCGATCTCGGCAGCAACGCTTCGCGCGTCACCAAGCTGATCGAGGACATCAACACCGCGGCCGACAACGCCAACGCCAAGCCGGCATCAAAGAAGCCGGCGACACCGGCCAAAGCGCCGGCCAAGACGGTGAAGAAGTGACGCGCGAAAGCGCGTCATTCCGGGGCGCGTTAGCGTGAACCCGGAATCTGCGAGATTCCGGGTCTGGCCCTTCGGGCCATCCCGGAATGACGGCGGATCAAATCATCCGATAATTCCCGCCGATCACCGGGTCGCCATCGGTCGCCACGACGCCGCGCGACACCAGATCTTCCAGATGCGCCAGCACGGAATAGCCGGCAGCCCCCGTCAGCCGCGGGTCGAGGCCGATATAGATCGCGCGCACCAGTGTCGGAATGTCGGCATCGCCCTTGGCGAGGCGATGCAGGATCGAGGCTTCGCGGGCCTGACGGTGCCGGGTGAGGAAACGAACGTAGCGCGGGCCTTCCGGGATTTCCGGCCCGTGGCCCGAAAAATACAGATCCTCCGGCCGCGCCTCCAGCCGGGCGAGCGAGGCCATGTAGTCGATCATCGAGCCGTCGGGCGGCGCCACGATCGAGGTCGACCAGCCCATGACGTGGTCGCCGACGAAATTGATCTTCCGCTCCGGCCAGGCGAACGCCAGATGATTGGCGGTGTGCCCGGGGGTCGCCACCGCTTCCAGCGCCCAGCCGGAACCTTCGATGGTGTCGCCGTTCCTGACCTCGATATCAGGCCTGAAATCGCGGTCGGCACCGGATTCCGGATTGTGCTTCTCGCTCTCGAAGCGCGGCCGCGAGGCGCGGTGCGGCCCCTCGGCATAAACCGGCGCGCCGGTCGCAGCCTTGATCCGCGCGGTGTTCGGCGAATGGTCGTTGTGGGTATGGGTGACCAGGATGTGCGTCACGGTCTCGCCGCGCACGGCATCCAGCAGCGCTTTCGCATGCGCTTCGTTGTCCGGCCCCGGATCGATGATCGCGACCTTGCCGCGGCCGACGATGTAACTGACCGTGCCGGTGAAGGTGAACGGGCTCGGATTGTTGCAGAGAATGCGCCGCACGCCGGGGCGGACCTCGTCGACGATTCCGGGCTGAAGCGGGAAATCGCGGTTGAACGGGATGTCGTCGTTATCGGCCATGGGGATACTCGGTTCAGGGGACCGTCATCCTGAGGTGCGAGCACTTGCGAGCCTCGAAGGATGGCGGGCACCGTGGCTGTCATCCTTCGAGGCGCGCCGAAGAGGCGCGCACCTCAGGATGACGGTTGGCGAGAGCTTACGAAAACGCCTGAATGCCCGTGATCGCACGGCCCAAAATCAGCGCGTGGACGTCGTGGGTGCCTTCATAGGTGTTCACGGTTTCCAAATTCGCGGTGTGGCGCATCACGTGATATTCGATCTGGATGCCGTTGCCGCCATGCATGTCGCGGGACACGCGGGCGATGTCGAGCGCCTTGCCGCAATTGTTGCGCTTGACGATCGAGATCATCTCCGGCGCCATCTTGCCCTCGTCCATCAGGCGGCCGACGCGCAACGAGCCCTGAAGGCCGAGCGCGATTTCGGTCTCCATGTCGGCGAGCTTCTTCTGCACCAGCTGCGTTGCCGCCAGCGGCCGGTTGAACTGCTTGCGGTCGAGCGTGTATTGCCGCGCACGGTGCATGCAGTCTTCGGCGGCGCCCATCACGCCCCAGGAAATGCCGTAGCGGGCGCGGTTGAGGCAGCCGAACGGCCCCTTCAGGCCGGATACGTTCGGGCAGCAGCGCGCTCTCCGGCACCACCACGCCATCCATCACGATCTCGCCGGTGATCGAGGCACGCAGCGACAGCTTGCCGCCGATCTTCGGCGCCGACAGGCCCTTCATGCCCTTTTCCAGGATGAAGCCGCGGATCTGGTTGTCATGCGCGGCGGACTTGGCCCACACCACGAAGACGTCGGCGATCGGGGCGTTGGAAATCCACATCTTGCTGCCGGTCAGTCTGTAGCCGTCGGCGACTTTCTCGGCGCGGGTCTTCATGCCGTTGGGATCGGAGCCGGCATCCGGCTCGGTCAGGCCGAAGCAGCCGACCCACTCGCCGGTGGCGAGCTTGGGCAGGTATTTCTTGCGCTGGTTCTCGTCGCCATAGGCGTAGATCGGGTACATCACCAGCGAGGACTGCACCGAGTTCATCGAGCGATAGCCGGAATCGACGCGCTCGATCTCGCGCGCCACCAGGCCATAGGCGACGTAGCTGGCATTGGCGCAGCCATATTCTTCCGGCAGCGTGATGCCGATCAGGCCAAGCTCGCCCATCTCGTTGAAGATCTCGCGGTCGGTCTTCTCTTCGAGATAGGCCTTGACGATGCGCGGCTGCAGCTTGTCCTGCGCATAGGCGCGCGCGGTGTCGCGGATCATGCGCTCGTCTTCGGTGAGCTGTTCGTCGAGCAGGAACGGATCGTCCCACTGGAAAGACGCCGACGCCGGCTTGTCCTTGGACTGAGGGCGCACGCTCATGAAAATCCCTTTCGCATCACTGTTCTCAACGGAATTGGCGACCAAATTAGTGCGCTATCGTCCGAAGCGCAATTGAATTGGGTTATCTGTCATTCCGGGGCGCATCGAAGATGCGAACCCGGAATCTCGAGATTCCGGGTCTGGCGCTAGCGCACCATCCCGGAATGACGAAGCCGTCATCCCTCGAGCTTCTCGTTCGAGACGATCTCGATCCCGAAACCGGACAATCCCTTGTAGTCGTGCACCGACGATGTCAGGTGCCGGATCGAGGTGACGCCGAGATCGCGCAGGATCTGCGCGCCGACGCCGACTTCGCGCCATTGCCGGTTGCGATCGGCCTCGGCGGATTTCTGTTCGCCGACCGGCTGCACCGGAACGCCGGCCGCGCCGTCGCGCAGGTAGACCAGCACGCCACGGCCGGCATTCTTGAAATGGTTCAGCACGACCTGCATCCGCGCCGGACCGGTGAAGAGGTCTTTGACGATGTTGGGCTTGTGCAGCCGTGTCAGCACGTTCTTGCCGTCGCCGATGCCGTTATAGACAAAGGCGGCGTGCGCGATCTCGTCGAACGGCGAGCGGTAGGCATAGCCTTGCAGCGGCCCGATCGGGCTTTCGGTGGTGAAGGTCGCGACCCGCTCGATCAGCTTCTCGCGCGCCTGGCGGTAGGCGATCATGTCAGCGATCGTGACGTGCTTGAGCTTGTGGGTGGCGGCGAAGCGGGCGACCTGTTCGCCCTTCATCACGGTGCCGTCGTCGTTCATCAACTCGGAGATGACGCCGACCGACGGCAGGCCGGACAGCTTGCAGAGATCGACCGCCGCTTCGGTATGGCCCGAGCGCAGCAGCACGCCGCCGTCGCGGGCGATCAGCGGAAAGATGTGTCCGGGCCGGGCAAAATCGCTGGCGCCGGCATTGGGGTTGGCGAGCGCCCGGCAGCAGGAGGCGCGCTCGTCGGCGGAAATGCCGGTGCCGCCGTCGGGCTTGTAGTCGATCGAGACCGTGAACGCGGTGGTGTGATTGGAATCATTATGCGCCACCATCGGATCGAGCCGCAGCCGGCGCGCGTCCTCGTGCGTGATCGGCGCGCAGACGATGCCCGAGGTGTGGCGGATGATGAACGCCATCTTCTCGGCGGTGCAGAGCGAGGCCGCGACGATCAGATCGCCCTCGCCCTCCCGGTCGTCATCATCGGTGACGACGACGAGTTCGCCACGGGCAAAGGCTTGCAGAACTTCCTGGATCGTATCGGCCATTTTCTCAAAGTCTCGCTTTTGTACAGGGAGTGCATTAGCCGGACTCATGGGCCCGCGCCAGCGTCATTACGCAGGGCAGAACGGCGCTGACGGGCATACCGGAAAGGCCATTCCGCCGGGTGGCATGGGGCGGTCCCCGCCCTTCCACCCCTTGCAGGCCGTCACGTAGCCCGGATGGAGCGAAGCGCAATCCGGGGAAAGTCCTTCCGACTTGAAGAGTCCCGGATTTCGCTGCGCTCCATCCGGGCTACAGCTGCGACAATAGTTTCTACGGCAGCACTTCGCGGCGTTCGCTGAGCAGCGCGTCGATCTCGGCGCGCTTGTCTTCCAGCAGGCCGGCCTGTGCGGCCTCGATCACGGTGTAAAGCTCGTGGGCGTCGCTGAGCCGGGTGACGGTGACGTAGTCGGCGCCGGCGGCATAGAGATCGTCGACGTCGGACAGCAGATCGGCGGTTGCGACGATCTTGGCGGTCGGATTGAGGGTGCGGACGTGGCGGACCAGCTTCTCGTTGTTGGCGCCCTTCAGCAGCGAATCCGGCACGCTCAGGATGATCAGCTCGGCCTTGCCGACGCCGGCATGCAGCAGCGTATCGACATTGCTGATATCGCCGTAGATCACGTGCAGGCCGCGATCGGCCAGCGTCCGGAACACGATCGGATTGAAATCGACCACGCTGATCTGGTCGAGCACCGACGGGTTCCGCCGCTCGATCTCGGCCAGCAGCGCGCTCGCGGCGCGGAAGAAGCCGAGGATGACGATCCGGCGCACCTCGCCATGGCCGCCCTCGTGTCCGGCGTCCGTCGCATGGCCGTGATCGAGATCGCGCACGCCGATCCGTTTCAAGGGGCCGATCAGCAGCCCGCGTGATCTGGTCGCTGCGCACCATCACGAAGGTGCTGAGCACCGCCAGCACCACGAAGGCGAACGATGCCGCGCTCGAGGTCTGCCGTTGAGATATGGCCGGCGGCGACGCCGGTCTGGATCACGACCAGCGAAAACTCGGAGATCTGCGCCAGATTGATCGCCGGCAGCAGGCTGGCGCGCAGGCCCTGCTTCATCAGATACAGCGGCACGAACGTCGTCACCACGCGGCTGACCACGGTGAAGGCCGCGATGATCAGCGCGAGCCCGATCACCGACAGGCCTGGGAATCGGGATCGTCATGCCGAGCGCGACAAAGAACAGCGTGATGAAGAAATCGCGCAGCGTCGTGACTTTGGCGGTGACGTCGAGCGCATAGGGAAAGGTCGACAGCGAAACGCCGGCGACCAGCGACCCCATCTCGCGCGACAGATGCAGCTTTTCGGCGATCTCGCCGATCAGGAAGCACCAGGCCAGCGCGCCGAGCAGGACCAGCTCCGGGCGGCGCGCGATCTGGTGGAACAGCCGCGGCAGCACGTAGCGGCTCAGCACCAGCGCGGTCGCCACCAGCACGCCGACCCGGCCGATCGAGAGCAGGATGACGCTGATCTGGAGATTGGCGAGGCTCGGCTGCACCGCCAGGAACAGGATCGCAAAGATGTCCTGCAGCACCAGCACGCCGAGCGTGATGCGCCCGGGCAGCGTATCGAGCTCACGCTTCTCGTACAGCACCTTGACGATGATGACGGTCAGGAAAGCGCGCAGGCGACGCAGAGATAGAGCGCGTCGAAATGGCCGCCGCCCATCGACAGCCCGATTGCCCATGAAGAACAGGATGCCGAGCAGGCAGCCGCCCGACCAATTGCCCGCCGGCGGCAAACAGGATCACCTTGCCGGCGCGCACGATCTTCTTGAGGTCGATTTCCAGCCCGATCATGAACAGCATGAAGATCAGGCCGAGTTCGGAGATGACGCTGATCAATTCCTGGGACTTGACCCAGCCCATGCCGAATGGACCAATGAAAAACCCGGCGATAAGGTAGGCCAGGATCAGCGGTTGCCGGGAAAAATGGGCCAGCAAGCCCAAGCACCCAGGCGAACAGGATGCATAAAGTGATATCGCCAATGAGCTCGTGCATGATTTCCGGGACTTTTCCTCAGGCGCAACCTAGAGGCCCGGGCCGCGGCGGTCAAACGAGCAATGTGTCACATCCGTTTGGGCGGCTTTTTTCTGACGATTCTGGCCTGCCTGTCGATATGCCTGTCAACTTGCAGCCCGCCGGCGCGCAAGCGCAGACCGCCGGCAGCATCGAGCAGAACTTTCGCGGGTTCCCTGACCGCCGTGCCGGCGGAAAATCTCAGCGTTTCCGGCTCGTTCTACGTGCCGGTCTATTCCAGCGTGTCGATGAGCCAGGGCAAGCTGCGCGGGGATTTTTCGGTCACCCTCAGCGTCCACAACGCCTCGGAAACCAAGCCGCTGGTGCTGAGGCGAATCGCCTATTTCGACACCGTCGGCAAGATGGTGGAAAGCTACCTCAAGGCGCCGATTGCGCTGAAGCCATTCTCGACCGTCGAGGTATTCGTCGCCGCCACCGACGTGCGCGGCGGCACCGGGGGAGCCAATTTCGTGGTCGACTGGGCGGCAGCAGGCGAGATCGCCGAGCCTGCGGTCGAAGCGCTGATGGTCGGCAGCGTCGGCAACGGACATTACGCTTTCATCAGCCAGGGACGGCCGATCAGGATCGTCAAGAACTAACAAACTGCCGGAGGGTCGCCAGCCGGCCTTCTCAACGAAAAAACAAACGGGAGTGAACATCCATGTCTACCGCAGCATCCTTCGATTTCGCACCCTTGCTGCCGGCCGGACTGCCGGCGCCGGCGGGGCGATGGACGGGGCTTGCCAAATACAGTTTTGTCGGCGGCAATAATGATCCCGACCAGGTGCCGGTCGATGGGCTGCTCGACGCGCTCGGCGCCGTACTCAAGCGCGAGGGCAAGGGGCTTGCGACCTACGGCCTCGCCCACGGCCCGCAGGGCTATCGTCCCCTGCGCGAATTCCTCGCCGCCAAACTGAAGCGCGATGCCGGCATCGCCTGCACCGAGGACGACATCATGGTCGTCTCCGGCTCGCTGCAGGCGCTCGACCTCGTCAACCAGACGCTGCTTTCGCGCGGCGACACGGTGCTGGTCGAACAGGAGACCTATCAGGGCGCGCTGAGCCGGCTGACCCGGCTCGGCGTCAAGACGGTCGGCATCCCCCTCGACGATCAGGGCATGCGGATGGATGCGCTGGCGTCCATTCTCGCCGACCATAAAAGCCGCGGCGTCACGCCAAAGTACATCTACACCATCCCGACCGTGCAGAACCCGACCGGCTCGATCCTGCCGGAGGCGCGGCGCGCCGAGATGCTGAAGCTGTCGCAACAATACGGCGTGCCGATTTTCGAGGATGATTGCTACGCCGATCTGATCTGGAACGGCCAGCGGCCGCCCGCGATCTACGCCATGAGCCAGCATGGCGGCGTCATCCATTTCGGTTCGTTTTCGAAATCGATCGCGCCGGCGCTGCGGGTCGGCTTCATCGTCGCGCCCTGGGATATGATGTCGCGGATGCTGGCGCTGAAGACCGACGCCGGCTCCGGCGCGCTGGAGCAGATGGTGCTGGCGGAATTTTGCGCGCCGCATTTCTCGACCCATGTGCCGAAGCTGACGCGGGGCCTGCGCAACAAGCTCGAGACGCTGATGGAGGCGCTCAACGAGCAGTTCGGCACCGCGGCCGAATTCGGGGATCCCCAGGGCGGCATCTTCCTGTGGGTCAAACTGCCCGACAATGTCGATACGCTGAAACTGTATCAGGCCGCGCTCGCCGCCGGCGTCGCCATCAATCCGGGGCCGGAATGGTCGACCGACAAGGCCTTTGCCGGCAGCCGGTTGCGGCTGTGTTTTGCCAGCCCCTCGCATGAGCAGATCCGCGAAGGCGTCGCCGTGCTGGCCGACGTCTGCCGCAAGGAGTTCGGCGTGCCCGAGCGCAGCGCCAATGTGGAGAAGCACGCGCAAATGAGCCCGGCTCGTCGGGATGCGCGCTCCCAGCATCGCCTGGGCATTGCGCTCGTCGTCGCCGCAGCCTTCGCGTTCAGTACGGCGCCGTTCTTCACGCGGCTGCTGGCCTATGATTCCTGGACCATCCTGTTCTGGCGCGGCATGTTCGGCGGCGGCCTGATCGCGGTCATCATGGTTGTGCTGCAAGGCCGCGCCGGCCTGCGGGACCTGGTCGGCATGGGGAGAAGCGGTTGGCTGGTCGCCTTGTATTCGACGGTGGCGATGATCGCCTTCATCCCCTCGCTGCAGCTGACCAGCGTATCCAATGTCGCGATTATCATCGCAACCGGACCGTTCCTCGCGGCCGGACTTGCCTGGCTATGGCTTCGCGAAATCCCGCGATCGCGCACCATTTGGGCGAGCGTGGTGGCGCTGTGCGGCGTCGCCATCATTGTCGGCAATGCGCAGCTCGGATCCGACCTTCTCGGAATAGGCCTCGCCTGCGTCATGGCGCTGGCGATCGCCGCAATGACCGTCATGGTGCGGCGGCACAGGGACACATCGATGGTCGCAGCGGCGGCAATATCGAACTTCCTGACCAGTGTCGTCTGCATCCCGTTCGCGCACGGCATCACCGCGGTCACCGGAGGCGACCTGTTGATCCTCGCAATGTTCGGGTTCTTTCAGGTCGCGCTGGGGCTGACGATGTTCTTCCTCGGCTCGCGCCTCTTGCCATCCGGCCAAGCCGCCCTGATCTCGACGCTGGAAACGCCGCTGATGCCGTTCTGGATCTGGCTGGCGTTTGCCGAGGTGCCAGCCTTGCGGGTTCTCCTCGGCGGCGCCCTGGTGATGGGCGCGGTCATCGCCGACATTGTCGGCGACAGCCGCGCGCAGAAACCATCAAGCTAGTCCGATAGAACTACTTCGAGAACGCGACGATCTCGACCCAGTTCGGCTTCTTGCCCATCGGGTACTCCTTCAGCTTGGCGAGCTTGCCGGTCGCCTTGTCGATCGAATAGCTCGTCATGCTGTTGGACAATTCGCCGACCGCCAGCAGATAGCGGCCGGTCGGATCGATGTTGAAGGCGCGCGGCTGCTTCTCGGTCGGCGAAGGAATCGATCGGTGTCAGCATGCCCGTCTTGGCATCGACCTTGAACGCCGCCAGCGTGCTGGAGGTGCGTTCGGAGGCGTAGAGATATTTGCCGTCCGGCGTGAGATGGATGTCCGCCGCCCATGGCTTGCCGTCGAACCCCTTGGGCAAGGCGGATGCGACCTGGACTTCCTTCTTCAGGGTGCCGGTCTTGCCGTCCCACGGGAAGACGTAGATCGAGGCGTCGAGTTCGTCGAGCAGATAGACGAATTTTGCGTTCGGCGCGAACACGAGGTGGCGCGGGCCGGCCTTGGCCTTGACGCTGATGCTCGGCGGATCGTTCGGCGTCAGCTTGCCGGTCTTGGCGTCGAATTTCTCGGAGTAGACGAGGTCGCCGCCGAGGCTGGTGTGCAGCACGTAGCGGTTCGACGGATCGGGCAGGATGCAATGCGCATTCGGCTGGGTCGGCATGATCTGCTGCGACCTGCCCCCACGACGCCGTCGGCCGCGATCGGATTGACCGCGATCTTGTTGCCGCCATAGGAGGCGCTGAACAGATACTTTCCGGTCCGGTCGGTGGCGATATAGGCCATGGAATCGGCCAGCGGACCGGAGCCGATCAGCTTCAGTTTGCCGGTCGTTGCGTCGATGGCGAACGCCACCACCGAATAGGGCTCATTGCGCAGGCCGGCAAACAGACGCTTCTTGTCGGGACTGACGGCCAGCGGCAGCGAGCCGCCGGGTTTGGCCGGTCCCGACACCGCCGTGGTTTCGACCGGCGTCAGATCGCCGTTCGGCTTGAGCTCCAGGACGCTGACTTCCTGGCTGTCGGAATTTCCGACATAGACAAAGGTGGCAGCTTCGCAGATGACATCAAAAACCCGGCTTCCAACAAAATCGCCACACCAAAGATCGCCTTAAGACCAGCTCGTGCCCGCACGGTGCCTCCCGTTTCATGTTTGATTATTCATTGATCGCTGCGGACGTCTACCGCACCGCGAACGGCGCCTGATAGGGCCGGCCGAACGGCACGCCGTTGATAACGGTCTGCACCGGCTTCAGCAAGAGCTTGCCCTCGCGCTTGTTGTTGCGAGTGTCGAGGAAAGTCGTCTGCCCTTCCACCAGCTCCATGATCGCGACGTCGCCGGGCGCACCGATCTGCAGCGTGCCGATTTTTGGCGCGCGGTTGATGATTTTTGCCGGCGCGCGTGGTCGCCATCGCCACCACCTGCTCCACCGTAAAGCCCAGTGCGATGAATTTGCTCATGACATTCGGCAGATAGGGCACGCCCGGCGAATTGCCGGAGAATACGTGGATGTCGGAGGAGATCGTGTCCGGCGTGCAGCCGCCGGGGATCGCCACTTCCGCCACCGTGAAGTCGAAAGCTGCCGCCGCCATGGCCGACGTCGAATATCACGCCCGCTCTGCTTGGCGGCGAGCGCGGCCGGCAACAGTTTGCCGTCCTGAACGATATTGGTGAAGGCGCCGCCGATATTGGGCGCGCCGGAATAGGCGTGGGTCAGGACGTCGCCCGGCCGCAGCAGATCGAGGATCTGCGACATCAATTCCTTGGTCTCGACGCCGCCGATATGCACCATCATCTTGGCCGGCCAGCCGCACATCTCGCAGGCCTGGATGCCGCGCTTCAACGGCTCCAGCCCGTGCTTGTAGATCACGTTCTCCGACATCCGCACCTTGACGCCGAGCAGGAAGTCCGGATTTTCGGCGAGCGCCATGGCGCAGGCTTCGACTTGCGCGATCGTCGATGTTGTAGAGCTCGGCGACCGGGAAAGCCGACAATCCGTTATTGGCGATATGGAGGAAGGCGTAGATCCGCGCGCGCGATTGCGCGACGATGTAACGGCGTAACGCCGCGAGATTGTTGACGCCGGCATCGCCCGCCGACACCACCGTGGTGGTGGCCTGAAACTGCACCAGTTCGTCGGCGGGAATGCCGATGGCGGAGCCGTAGGGATAAACGTGCGAGTGCAGATCGATCAGCCCCGGCGTCACCAGTTTGCCTGCGGCGTCGATGGTCTTCAGCGCACGGGCGGCGGGTATCTCGGCTTCGATCGCCTCGATCGCGCCCCAGCGAATGCCGATGTCGCGCCTTCCGCGCAGCGACTGGCTGGGATCGAGCACATCGCCGCCCTTGATCACGAGGTCGAACTTGTCGTTCGGCCCCATCGCGGCGCTGGCCGGCCCGGATATGGCGGCAACGGCAGCTGATCCCGAAAGGCTCAGAAAATCACGGCGTGAAAACCCGCTCATGGCAACGCTCCCCCCATTTGATTTTTATGGGCACGATGATGCGCCGGGAGGAGGCTTTCCGCAAGCAGACGCAGGTCCCCCACCGTCCTCCCACGCAAAAATGAGGGAGCGCGAAGCTGGTCTCGCGGTGGGCGTTGCCACCACGTCGGCCCGATCCGCCGGCACTACCGGCAGAAGATCAACGCGATGGCATATCTGGCGATCGTCGAGTGACGCGTTGGTACCGTGGCCTCGTGGTTTGAGACATACACGCGAGGCTCTATCCGCGTCATTGCCTGCGACAAACGCGAAGCGTTTGCGCAAGGGAGCAAAGCGACGAAGCAATCCATTCTTTCCCTTGCGGCTCGATGGATTGCTTCGCTTCGCTCGCAATGACGGTGAGAGCAACGCGAAGCGATGCGTCTCGAACGACGCCGCTATTCGACTAAAGAGATGCCGCAGCGCGTGGAACTACCGCGCCCTGCGCTCACACCAACCCTCACTGAACAAGCATTCAGAATTCTCTTCAAGTTCCATCGGAACGTTCGCGTCACCGCGTTGTTACATCTTTACTTAATTGAGGAGAGGACGAGCTATGAAGAAGTTTGGATATGTGTTGGCTGCGCTTGCTGCGATCATCGTTGCGGCGCCGTCGATTGCAAGTGCCGAGACCGTTGTGATCAAGCGTGGCGGTTATCACCATGGTGATCGCGGGTATGGCGCGCGCGCCGAATTCCGCGGACATCATGACCGCGGTTATCATCGCGGATGGCGCGGTCATGGCGACCGGGTCGTGGTGATCAAGCGGCACCGTTACTGAGACTGAGGCCGACGCTGCAAACGGAAAATGGCTCCTCGCGGGGCCATTTTCTTTGTCGGTTGTTCCTTCGATGTCAGCTTCGCGAAAGCGGCCTCAACGGCCGACGGCCTTCCTGCAGGACTTGGCCAGTGAGCCGCGCGCCAGTCATGCCGAAGGGATGACCGATCGCGATCGATCCTCTCAGATGAGAGGTTGACTTCTCCAGCCCGTCGCGATATCAAATTACGGACTAAACGGTCCAGAAACAAAATGGCGCGCCTGAGAGAATTTGACTACGAGCAGGTCCTGGATGGCGCGCTTCAGCTATTTTGGCGCGGCGGCTATGAGGCAACTTCGCTCGATGGGTTGCTTAACGAAGTGGGTCTCAGCAAAAGCAGCTTCTACGGTGCATTCGGCAGCAAGCACGAAATGCTCCTGGCGTCTCTCGACCGCTACATCGAGACTGTACTGCAAGCAAACATCGACGATTTGCGGCGTGGACCACCCCGCGCAGCGATTATCAGGAGCTTCGAAAAGATCCTCGGGTTCCAGCCTTCCTCCAAAACCTGCTTTCTTCAGGTTTGCGCGATCGAACGAGGCGGACAGGATCAACTCGTGCGCATGCGCGTTCGGCGCGGGCTGGAACTACTCGAAGAAGCCTACCGAGACACGATCGTGCGGGGACAGGAAGCCGGACAGTTCGCTGCGGATGCCGATGCGCGCGTGCTGTCGACCTTTCTCGTCGCAAATCTCTATGGGCTGCAGGTTCTGGGCCGCGCCAATATCGCAGTGGATGCACGAACGAAGACTCTCGCAACGATAATGAAGGCCCTCGCATAAATTTTTTTGTCATATTGTGGACGATATGGTCCATAATTGAAGGACGCCATGAACGAACAAAGATCGAGGCGGCACACGCGTCCGTACGCACGGCAATTTTGTTGTGCACAAAGGAGAGAAAGATGATGACTGATCGAAGAGCCTTCGGATTTGGCCTGGCAGCAGCAGCGGCCGCCGGCGCCACGCCGGCGCACGCCGCAGACGATGTCCGCGAGGCTAACAAACGGACCGTCCTGGCGTTCTACGATGCGGCCTTGAACCGGTTGAACATCGACGAAGCCGTGGCCTATTTCGGGCCGCATTTCATCCAGCACAATCCCAGGAGCAAGGATGGGATCGAGGGATTTCGCTCGTTGTTGCAGGACGTGAAAAAGCAATTCCCCGGACTTCGCAGCGATGTCAAACGCGCCTTCGCCGACGGTGACTTTGTGATACTCCATGTCCACGTCAAGCTTCAGCCCGAAGAATTGGGGTTGGCGATCGTGGAAATCTTCCGGCTTGAACACGGCAAGATCGTCGAACATTGGGACGTGCGCCAACCCGTCCCCGAAACCGCCGCCAATACCAACGGGATGTTCTAGCGACGCACGCAATCCTTGTTGCAGCCGTCCATCCGAGCGCGTTGGCGCAAGGCAACATCGTTACTGAGGCATCGTTACTGAGGCTTGGGCAGAAACGGAAAATGGCTCCTCGCGGAGCCATTTTCTTTGTCGGTTGTACTTTCGAAGTCAGCTTCGCAGAAGCAACCTCAGCTATAGATCTCGAACAGGCCTGCGCCGCCCTGACCGCCACCGATGCACATGGTGACGACGCCCCACTTGGCCTTGCGCCGGCGGCCTTCCTGCAGAAGGTGACCCGTACACCGCGCGCCGGTCATGCCGAAGGGATGACCGATGGCGATCGAGCCTCCGTTGACGTTGTACTTCTCGGGATCGATGCCGAGTTTGTCACGGGAATACAGGCACTGGCTGGCGAAGGCTTCGTTCAGCTCCCAGATGTCGATATCGTCGACCTTGAGACCATGGCGCTTCAACAGCTTCGGCACCGCGAACACCGGACCGATGCCCATCTCGTCCGGCTCGCAACCCGCCGACGCCCAGGCGACGAAGCGGCCGAGCGGCTGAAGTCCGCGCTTTTCGGCGTCCTTGGCTTCCATCAGCACCACGACCGCAGCGCCATCCGAGAGCTGGCTGGCGTTGCCGGCGGTGACGTACTTGCCGGCCCCCTTGACCGGCTCGAGCTTGGCGAGGCCTTCGAGGGTGGTCTCGGGCCGGTTGCACTCGTCACGATCGACCGTGTAGTCGACGATGCTTTCCGCCTTGGTCGCCTTGTCGACCACCTTCATTTTGGTCTTCATCGGGACGATTTCGTCCTTGAACTTGTTGGCCTGCTGGGCGGCAGCCATGCGGCGCTGCGATTCCAGCGAGTATTCGTCCTGGTATTCGCGGCTGAGCTTGTAGCGCTCGGCGACAATGTCGGCGGTGTCGATCATCGCCATGAAGATGTCGGGCGCGGCCTTCAGAAGATCCGGATCGATCGATTCCTTGGGCGAGCCGCCGCCGGGGATCGAGATGCTTTCAACGCCGCCGGCCACGATGCAATCGGCGCCGTCCGAACGGATCGAGTTGGCGGCCATCGCGATGGTTTGCAGCCCCGAGGAGCAGAAACGGTTGACCGAGACGCCGGCCGTCGTCTTCGGCATGCCGGCCAGCAATGCCGCCTGGCGGCCGATATTGGGCGCGCCATGCGCGCAATTGCCGAGATAGCAGTCCTCGACGTAATCCTTCTCGACGCCGGCGCGCGCCACGGCGTGCTTGATGGCGTGGGCGGCCATCGACATCGGAGGGGTAATATTGAACCCGCCGCGGCCGGACTTCGCCAGCCCGGTACGTGCATAGGAAACGATAACAGCTTCACGCATTTTCTAGACCTCCCTTTGATGCCACCCAGTATGGACTGGACCCCAGTCCGTGTGTAGCGAAAAACCTCAAATTCCGGCGGACGGAAAAGTGAGGATTGGCCCTCAATCCCACGCCGGCCCGAAGCCGGGATTTACACAACGCTTGTCCTTCGGCAAGGCCGCGATCGCCTTGCGGTCCTCGTCATCGAGCCTGACCTTAAGTGCGTCGAGATTGGCCTGCTGGCTTTCGGCGCGCGAGGCTTTTGGGATCGCGGCGACGCCGTCCTGATCGAGCAGCCATTTCAGCGCCACCTGAGCGGCGCTCGCATTGTGCTTGCGCCCGATCTTCGCCAACGTCTCGTCTGACGCCACGCGGCCCTGCGCCAGCGGGCAATAGGCGACCAGCGGTATCGATTTCGCGGTGAGATATTTTCGCAGTGGCGTCTGGTCCAGCATCACATGATATTCGACCTGGTTGCAGGCGACCGGGGCCTTGATGTCCTCGACCACGGTCTTCAGCATCGCGGTGGTGAAATTGGCGACCCCGATGGCGCGGGTGCGGCCCTCCTGCTGGAGCTTTATCAGCGTCTCGAAAATAGCAGGCAGGTTCATGTTCGGCGACGGCCAATGCACCAGATAGAGATCGATATGGTCCAGCCGCAGCTTTTTGAGGGAAGCATCGAACGCGCGGCGAATGGCGTCCGGCGCCAGATTCTCGTGCCAAACTTTTGTGGTGATATGCAGTTCGTTGCGGGCCACGCGCGAGGCCGCAAGTGCTGCGCCAATCGCCTCCTCATTGCCGTACATTTCCGCGGTGTCGAGATGACGGTAGCCCAACCCCAGCGCGCTCTCGACCGCGGCGCGGCAGGCATCACCCTGCATGCGGAAGGTGCCGAGCCCGAGTTTGGGCAGGCTGATGCCCTGAGTTTGCAGATTTTCCATTTTTTATACTCCTGAAGCCGGAAGGGCGGCGCAGCGTGGCGCAAGCCGAAAGGCGAGGCTATTTCATTGTCGGGGATAGATCGCTATTGGATAGTCTGCCCGCAAGGTCACTGGTAGATCAAGACTGGGCAAATCAAGATCAGGTCAGGGAGCGGGATGGTCAAAGCGATGCGCCAATGGCTGGAAAGCCACCAATTGCCGGCGATCATTGCCGGCGTGCTCGGCGTGATCGTCCTGCTTTCCGCGCTGCTCGTGGTCGGCGGCTATTTTCTGGTGACGCCCTGAAGGTGGCTCAGATATGCTGCGCCATGAGCTGACCGGGCCGCGCATCCGGACGAGGCTCGATATCGACCGACCATAGCGCCGTGTTGTCGACGTCCTTCAAGGTCACGGTCATGATTTCGGTCTTGCCGTCGATGTCGACGCGGCCGAAGAATTGCAGTCCGAAACACGGGCTGAGATTGTCCTCCTGCCCGGCACCGCATCCCTTCTGGAACATCGCCTTGGGGCCGAACGTATTGTCGAGGTCGCCAGGCGCCCAGGTGCCGGCATGCAATGGCCCGGAGACGAATTCCCAGAACGGTTCGAAGTCGGAAAACACCGCGCGGTTGGGATCGTAATGATGCGCCGCCGTGTAGTGCATGTCGGCGGTCAGCCACACGGTGTTTCTAATCCCGGCGCGCTTCATGAAGGCAAGCAAATCGGCGATCTCGTGCTCGCGCCGCTGCGGTGGGCCATCGCCGAGAGCGACCGCATCCTCGCTGATCAAGCCGATCGACAGATCGGCTGCGATCACCTTCCAGGTCGCATTGGACGCCAGCAATTCGCGCTTCAGCCAGGCCAGTTGCTCTCGCCCAAGAATAAACGTGTCGCTTTTGTCGTCACGCTTGTTCCAGGTGGAATCGCGGTAGCTGCGCATGTCGATCAGAAAGACATCGAGCAGCGGACCGTATGAAATCTTGCGATAGACGCGGCCAGCCCGTTCGGGCGTCTCGCGGATCGGCATGAATTCGAAGAACGCACGACGGGCCCGCGCCACCAATTTCGAGGTGCCATCCTCGGCATAACCGGTCTCGTCGACGCTTCCGATCGGCGACCAGTCGTTGTTTACTTCATGGTCGTCCCATTGCGCGAACATCGGGACGTCGGCATGGAAGCCGCGCAGATTCTCGTCGAGCCAGTTGTATTTATAGTTGCCGCGGAACTGGGTGAGCGTGTGCGCAACCTCGGATTTCTCCTCGGTGACGATGTTGCGCCAGGTTTCACCATTCGGCAGTTTCAGTTCCGACGGCACCGGGCAATCGGCATAGATGTGGTCGCCGGAATGAATGAAGAAATCCGGGCGGTTGTCACGCATGGTGCGGTAGGTTCGCATGCCGCCGCGCGCGGGATCGATGCCCCAACCCTGCCCCGCCGCATCACCCGACCAGACGAACGAGACTGAACGCCGTTCCGCGGGCGCAGTGCGAAAATGCCCGCACTGCATCTCGCCGGCGATTCCGCCCTCGTCGCGGTTTTCGAACTGCACGCGGTAGAAAATATCCTGTCCGGGCGGCAGGCCATCGAGCAGCACTTTTGAAGTGAAGTCGCTGTCCGGCAGCGCATCGGCCGATGACGAACCAAGGATGCTGGCAAAACTCTCAACCGTCGAATACTCGACCCGCATCCGCGACGAACGATCCGCGCGCGCCCATATCACCGCGGAATTGGCGGAGACATCGCCGGATTGAATGCCGCAGGCGATCGCCGGGCGATCTGCGGCGCGGCTGAGATAGGGCTTGGCGAGACCGGCAACTGCGATCGTGGCGGCGGAACGAACCAGAAGTTGACGCCGGGTCAGTCCCCGCTTCGCGCGTATCGCAATCGCCATTGAGCCACCCTCATCGAATCACGACGAAAGGTGTGCCTGCTCAATTTGACTGAGGTCCGAAGGTTTTGCGACAGGTGGATGACTTCTCGAAGCGAGCCGTCCTAACGCCGCCAGTTGCAGATGCCGCCGGACCGGCACGGCCAGGTCTGGACCCGCGTGTCCGTTGCCTGCGCATCGAGCGGATTGCTATGTCGCTTTGCCAGTTTCACGCGCGCGTTGGTATGCGCGGCGGCGCGCGCCTTTTCAGCATCAGGCTTGACGCTGGTCTTCGCCGCGCGCGCTTTGCGCGGCGGCAGCTTGGGCCAGACAGACGCCTCCAGATCCGCATCTGTAGCCTCGGATTTGGCTTCGGGCTCGTCGGATCTCGCCTCGATGCGCACCGGCGCAAACCGGGTCTCCGGCCCGATCCGCTTCGACGAGAATACCGCCTTGGGAAGCTCGAGCTTGAGGAACTCACCCTGATGATACTGATCCGCGAGCGCCGGGCCGCAAATGGCCAAAACGCCGGTACAAACCGCTGCAACAAAAGCACTTTTCAGGACCATCGAGGGCCTCCTGAAATGATCTAAATGGACAACAGAGATCATGTAGGAAGCCGGCCGCCCAATGCCAGCCGATATCCCCGGCAAGGTTACCCGCTAACCACAACCGGCTGCGGCAAATCCGCAGGCAGTTGCCGGGAACTATTCAGCGGCCTGCGCGACCGGCTGGCCGATCGTGGCTTCCAGCCGGGCGCATTCGGTGCGGTAGCGCGCGACATTGACCTCCTTGATGTGGCCGTAGCCACGCACGAGCTCGGCCGATTTCGCCAGCGCCACCAGCCGCGGCCAATCCTGCGGTTTTGCCGCATCGAGATGGCGGAAGATCATCGCCGAGTATTCGCCGGGGAGCGCCCGCTCCATCCGCCGCTCCGACGTGTAGCCGAACGGATCGAACGCGGTGCCGCGCAGGGATTTGAAGCGCGTCATGAATTCGAAAGCGCGAAGAATCCAGCCGCCGAATTCGCGCTTTTGCAAATGCCCGGTCACCTTGTCGCGGCGCGCCAGCAGCGGCGGCGCAAGACTGACCTTGACGCCGGGATCGCCGTCGAACTGCTCTTTCAAGGCTTTTGCAAATTCGCCGTCGGAATAAAGCCGGGCGACTTCGTATTCGTCCTTGTAGGCCATCAGCTTGAACAGGCCTTTTGCGAACGCTTCGGTGAGATCGTGCGATCCCGGCGAGGCTTTTGTCTCCGCGGCGCGAACCCGCTCGACTTCACTGAGGTAGCGTTTGGAATAGGCCTCGTTCTGATAGTCGGTCAGGAAACCGGCCCGGAATGCGATGGCCTCGTCGAGCGTCCGCTTGACGGGTGCGGCGCCCGAGTTCTTGAAGCGGGCGGCGCTGACGACGCGTTGCAGATCGTGCGCGGCAAGCCGGCCCCACGAGAAGGCCATCTTGTTCATCTCGATCGCCGCGCCATTGAGGTCGATCGCCTTCATGATCGCTTCCAGCGACAGCGGGATCGCGCCGCGCTGGAATGCAAAGCCGAGCATGAAGGAATTGGTGGCGATACTGTCGCCCATCAGCGCCGAGGCAAGCCCGGTGGCATCGAGAATATCGAGATCGGTGGTGCTGACAGCCTCGTTGAGCGCATCGCGCATGGCGCCGGCCTGGAAATCGATGTCGGGATCAATGACGAAACTTGCGGTCGGCAGCAGATCGGCGTTGACGATCGCGCGCGTCAGGCCCTTTTCGGCGCGGCTCAGTGCCGGGATGCTGGTTGCGACGACGATGTCGCAGCCGAGGATGAGGTTGGCGCTGCCGGGTCCGATGCGGACATTGGCGAGATCATCCGCCGACGGCGCGATGCGGACATGGCTCATGACCGCGCCGTTCTTCTGCGATAGTCCCGTGAAGTCGAGCGTCGAGCAGGCCTTGCCGTCGACATGGGCGGCCATGCCGAGCAGCGCGCCGATGGTGATGACGCCGGTGCCGCCGATGCCTGTGACAAGAATGTTGAACGCGCCATCCAGCGCGGGCGGCGTCGGCAAGGGCAGATCGGCGAACAGCGCCGACGGATCGGCCGCGGTGCGGTCGGCTTTGCGAAGCTTGCCGCCATGCACGGTGACAAAACTCGGGCAAAAGCCTTCGATGCAGGAAAAATCCTTGTTGCAGTTCGATTGATCAATCCGCCGCTTGCGGCCGAGTTCGGTTTCCAGCGGCTGCACCGAGACGCAATTGGAGGCGGCCGAGCAATCGCCACAGCCTTCACAGACGCGCTCATTGATGAATACACGCTTCGGCGGGTCGGGATAGAGCCCGCGCTTGCGGCGGCGGCGCTTTTCAGCCGCACAGGTCTGGTCGTAGATCAGCACCGAGAGGCCTTTGACGTCGCGCAATTCCTTCTGCACGGCGTCGAGCTCGCGGCGGTGATGGATGGTGGCGCCGGACGGGAAGTAGTTGTTGGGATATTTTTCGGGCTGGTCGGAAACGATTGCGAGCCGCTTGGCGCCCTCGGCCGAGACCTGATGCGCGATCTGCGACACCGTCAGGCCACCCTCGGCGGGCTGGCCGCCGGTCATGGCGACCGCGTCGTTATAGAGGATCTTGTAGGTGATGTTGACGCCGGCGGCCGCAGCCGCGCGCAATGCCAGCAGACCCGAATGGGTGTAGGTGCCGTCGCCGAGATTCTGGAACACATGTTGTTCGCTGGTGAACGGCGCCTGCCCGATCCAGGTGACGCCTTCGGCGCCCATATGCGAGATCGTCGCCGTCCGGCGGTTCGGCACCGAGAGCGCCATGCCGTGACAGCCGATACCAGCCATCGCGCGGCTGCCCTCGGGCACCTTGGTGGACGTGTTATGCGGGCAGCCCGAACAGAAATACGGCGTGCGCTGTAGTTTTGCCGCACCGATGCCCTCGGCCGGACGATCGAACGCTTCGAGTTTGGCGAGGCGCTGTTCCAGCGCCGGGCTGCGATGTCCAAGCCGGCGCAGCCGCGCCACGACTGCGGCCGCCACCATGGTCGGCGTCAACTCGCCTTCGCTCGGCAACAACGTTGCGCCGGTCTCGTCGCGCTTACCGACCACGGAGGGACGCTTTGATGCGTCGACGTTATAGAGGATGCGCAGCAGCTGATCCTCTATGAAGCCGCGCTTCTCCTCGACCACAAGCACGTCCTGCAGGCCTTCGGCGAACGCACGCGCGCCATGTTCCTCCAGCGGCCAGGTCAGCGCGACCTTGTAGATGCGCAGTCCCAGCGCCTGTGCTTCGGCATCCGAGATGCCGAGATCGGCCAGCGCCTGTCGCAGGTCGAGATAGGCTTTTCCGGTCGCCATGATACCGAGCCGTGCCGGTTTTGAATCCAGCACGATGCGGTCGAAGCGGTTGATGCGGGTGAAGGCGGCGACCGCCTGCATCTTCGGACCGTGCAGCCGCCGCTCCTGCTCCAGCGGCGCATCCGGCCAGCGGATCGAAAGCCCGCCGGGCGGCATTTCGAAATCATCTGGCATGATAATCTTGATGCGATCGGGATCGCTGACGATCGAGGCCGAACTTTCGACCGTCTCGGAGATCGCCTTGAAGCCTACCCAGCAACTGGAATAGCGCGACAGCGCAAATCCCAAAATGCCGAGGTCGAGATAATCCTGCAGCGTCGCCGGATTGACCACCGGCATCAATGCTGCGGCAAAAACCTGTTCACTCTGATGGGCCAGCGTCGAGGACTGGCAACCATGATCGTCACCGGCGAGCGCAATGACACCGCCATTCGGCGAGGTGCCGGCGGAGTTGGCGTGCTTCAGCGCATCCATCGAACGGTCGACGCCGGGCCCCTTGCCGTACCAGATGCCGAACACGCCATCGACCTTGGCGCCCGGAAACATCCCGACCTGCTGGCTGCCCCAAACCGCCGTTGCCGCCAGATCCTCGTTGAGGCCGGGCGCGAACTCGATGTTGTGCTCTTTCAGAAACGATTTCGCGCGCCACAGTGCGTGATCATACATGCCGAGCGGCGAGCCGCGGTAACCGGAGATGAAGCCCGCGGTATTGAGGCCCTGCGCGCGATCGCGTTCGCGCTGCAACATCGGCAACCGGACCAGCGCCTGCGTGCCGGACAGGAAGATGCGCTTCGCATCGAGGCGGTACTTGTCGTCCAGCCCGACTTCCATCAACGCCATTAGTCGCTCCCCGTCCCGCTTTTCGTGCCGCCGGTTGTTTGAACCGGTCTCGTTGGGGTCAGAATGCACCGATTTTGCTATGCGTGCCCAGCCTGAATCCATGGCGGCAGGACATATCTCGGCAAGTCGTGCGCCTGTGCCGGCCTCTTGCCGAAGCTCGCCTTCTTTGAAACGGTGGCGGCAAATGAGGGAGACCCAGGGATGAGTTCAGCGGCGTTCGATACCGCGATATCGGAGAACGGCAATCTGCTCATGGGGCCGTGGCGCGGCCCGAAGCAGATGCTGCACGCGCAGACCTACGACTCCCACGCGTCGATCCATGACGACGCCACCGCGCAAAAGCTCGGCTTTCAGGGCGGCACCATCGAAGGGCCGACCCATTTCAGCCAGTTCGCGCCGCTGTGCGAACGGATCTGGGGCAAGGCGTGGTTCGAGACCGGCTGCCTGTCCGCGCATTACCGCAACCCCGCCTTCGAGGGCGAGGAAGTCCAGGCCACTATCGAGAAGCCGGCGCCGGGTGCGACGATCTCCGTGATCGGCATGACCAAGCGCGACGGCACCGAGATCTTGCGCGGCACCGCTTCGATCGGCGGCGATGGAACGGAGACGGCGCTGCACAAGCGGCTCGGCGAATTGAAGCCGCTCGCCGATCCCGTTATCCTGCATGACGTCAAGGTCGGCATGAAGACCACGCGGCAGACCGTGAAAATGGATTTCGACCAGAACATGGGCGATCTCTATCCGTTTTCGCTGCGCGAGAAGCTGAAGGTCATCACCGAACCGTCGTCGTATTATTCCGACGACAGCAATCCCATGGGGTAAGCCGATCATCCCGTTGGAGATGCTGAGCGTGCTGTTTCAATACCGCGCGCGCGAGGATCGGCTGCCGATCCGCGGACCGGCGGTCGGGCTATTCGCCGATCAGGAAATCCGCCTTATTCGCGGACCGCTGTTCGCCGGCGAGAGTTATGTCACGGAGCGCGAGGTCGTCGCACTCAGCGGCAGCCGCCGGACCGAGAGCATGTGGGTGCGCACCACCGTGCTTGCGACTGACGACAGACCGGTCGCGACGATGCTGCTCAATCTTGCGAGCATCAAGGATTCCTACGCCAATTACGAAGCCGCGCACAAAACTCTCTATGGCTGAGTTGGTATTGCCGGCTCGGATCGCGCCAGAACAAGGACAACAACATGGCCCGCCTGCCCTATCTCGAAGCCGACCAGGTCGCCCCTGAATATCGCGACATGCTCAAGCGCAACACCAATCTGCACAAGCTATTGGTCAACTCGCCCGACATGGCGCGCGCCTTCAACGGCGTCGGCAACTTCATCCGCTTCAAGAGCAAGCTCGATCCGCGGCTGCGCGAACTCGCGATCCTGCAAGTAGGCTGGCTGGAGAAATCGGAATATGAATTCACCCACCATGTGAAGATCGGCAAGGAGTTCGGCGTCACCGACGACGACATCAAGGCCATGATGGCGGAGACCGAGGGCAAGCCGTCCACGCTCGAACCACTGGCGAAGGCGATCCTGCGCGGTGCCCGCGAAATGGTGCGCGAGCTTGCGATGTCGGACGCGACCTTTGCCGAGATCAAAAAGGACCTGTCCGACGAGCACATGACCGACCTCGTCCTCACCATCGCCTTCTATTGCGCCGTCGTCCGTGTGCTGGCGACGATGAAGATGGACAATGAGCCCTATTACAAAGAGGTACTGCAGCAGTACCCGATCCCGGGAGTGGAATGAGATGCGCCTGAAAGATCGTGTCGCCATCGTCGTCGGCGCCGGCCAGAGCCCCGGCGAAGGCATCGGCAACGGCCGTGCCACCGCACTCACCTTTGCGCGCGAAGGCGCCAAGGTGCTGTGCGTCGATCACCATCTCGAATCCGCCCAGGAAACGGTCGACTTGATCGCAGCCAAAGGGGGAACGGCGATCGCCTTCAAGGCCGACGTCACCAAGAATGCCGACATCCAGGCCATGGTGGCGGATGCGCAAGGCCGCTGGGGCCGCATCGATATCCTGCACAACAATGTCGGCGTCAGCCTGTCCGGTGGCGACGCCGAACTGCTCGACATCACCGAAGAAGCGTTCGACCGCTGCGTCGCGATCAACCTGAAGAGCTGCATCCTCGCCGCCAAGCACGTGATCCCGATCATGCGGGCGCAGAACAGCGGCGTCATCATCAACATCTCGTCGATGGCCGTCATCACCACCTACCCTTACGTCGCCTACAAGGCGACCAAATCGGCGATGGTCGCCTTCACCGAGCAGCTTGCCTATCAAAATGCGCAATATGGCATCCGCGCCAACGTCATCCTGCCCGGCCTGATGAACACGCCGATGGCGGTCGATACCCGCGCCCGCGAATTCAAGAAGACCCGCGCCGAGGTGGAGGCCGAGCGCGACAGCAAGGTGCCGCTGCGCAAAAAGCAGGGCACCGGCTGGGACGTCGCCAACGCGGCGTTGTTTCTCGCCTCCGATGAAGCGAGTTTCATTACCGGAGTGACGTTGCCGGTCGATGGCGGCGCCAGCGTCCGGCGCGGTTAAGGATTGTGGCGGTTTGACGCAACACGCATGGTTCAATCGATTGAGATATTCCAATGACACGATGATGTGACGGCGCGTCTCATCGCACGTCCCAATCCTGACTCGTTGTAGTCGCACGAACTTCATGCGCGGTCGCTAACAGGCCAGCCTACGACCTCCGGGAGTCCTGGAACGCCATGAACGATGAATTCGATTACGAACTCACACCCGGCCAATGGGAAGCGCTGAAGAATTTGCGCAATGCAGCATCGTCGACGCTGCGCATGAATCGATTCGTCGTTGATAGCCTGATCGCACTTGGACTCGCCGCCATGAGTGGCGATGTGCCGGTCATCACGTCCTGGGGACGCAAGGTGCTGGTCAGAGGTTCGTCGCAATTGCTGCTCGATCTGGCGGCCTGATGGCGCGAAAATCCGGGTTGACCATGCCTCGAATCCAAAGGATACCGTCCTTGATCGACTGAGTGGCAACTAGGGTTCCGGGCGGCTGCAAGCCGTCGCCGGTCCGAGCGTTGCGGAAACCGCGGTAGCACGCGGCTGCACCCGAGGGACAAAAGCCCAGAGGAGGAGATGTCGAGATCTTTTTCGTTTGCCTGACGGCACTGATGTGCCTGACGGAACGGAGGTCTCATGTCGCTGCTCCCACTCACCCTCGTTATCCTTGCCGCATTCATCCACGCCACCTGGAACCTGCTTGCCAAGCGCGCCGCCACGGCCGGGCCGGCCTTCGTCTTCGCGTATAACATTGTCGCTTGTGTTGCTTATCTACCTTGGGTCGGCTGGGTACTGGTGCATAATGCCCATGTCTGGAGCCTGCCGGTCGTCGGCTGTCTGGTTCTAAGCGCCATCCTCCACCTCGCCTACAGCCTGTGCCTGCAGCGCGGTTATCAGGTTGCCGATCTCTCGGTGGTTTATCCGATCGCGCGCGGCACGGGCCCGCTGCTGTCCTCGATCGGCGCGTTCATCCTGCTGCGCGAGACGCCGTCGACACAGGGCATCCTCGGGTTGCTCGCGGTCGTGGCCGGGATCGGCTTCATTTCAACGCAGGGCGACCTCTCCGCGTTTCGTAAACCCCGTGGCCTGGACGGGGTGCGCTGGGGCGCGGCTACGGGGTCGCTGATCGCAGGCTACACGGTGGTCGACGGCTACGGCGTCAAGGTGCTCGGCATTTACCCCGTGGTGCTCGACTGGTTTAGCAATTTTGTCTGCTTTCTCATGCTGGCGCCGATCGTGCTGTCCAACCCGGCGCGCGCGAGGGAGAAGATGAAAGGCCACTGGTGGCTCGCCATCGGCGTCGGCCTGCTGTCACCGCTGTCCTATATCCTCGTGCTCAGCGCCATCGAGATGGGTGCGCCGCTCAGCCTGGTGGCGCCCGCCCGCGAAATGTCGATGATGGTGGGCGCCATGTTCGGCATGCTGATCCTGCGCGAACGGGTCAACGGATGGCGGCTGATCGGCTGCGCGACATTGATTATTGGTGTGGTGCTGCTCAGCACATCCTGACGGCGTCGAATCAAACCGGCTTCTCGTCGTCGGTCACCGGCGACGTGATCACCAGGAACACCAGATCGACCAGTCCCGAATTCGAGATCGCATGCTCGACGCCGGGCGGCAGGAAGATGAAATCGTGCTTGCGCACAACATGGTTCTTGCCGGCGATCTCCATCAAGCCTTCGCCTTCAAGCACGTGATAAATCTGTTCCTGAATCTTGTGCTTGTGCCGCGCGACATGGGCCATCGGCTGGTACATCGAAATCCGGTAATCGATGTGCCGCGAGCCCGCCGTCTCCGGCATGACCAGCGGCTTTGACAGCGCGCCGCCAAAATGATTGGGGAATTCGCGCCAGGGCACTTCGGCGATGTTGCGGATGAAAGCGCCGTGGTCTTCTGCAGCCATCGTCCTGCTCCCTCGCGTCAGATCACCAGCGCACCGCCGTCGATATAGACGGTCGATCCCGTCGCAAAGCCGTTCGCCATGAACGAAACGATCTGGCGCGCGATATCGTCGCCGATGCCGACACGGCCGACCGGCAGGGACGCTGCGGTCCTGGCCAGCATATCACGGCGCGCCTCTTCCGGCATCGCGGCACGGATCGGGGTATCGATGATGCCGGGCGAGACGGAGTTGACGCGCACCGGTGCCAGTTCGAGCGCGAGCGCCCGCGACAGCGATTCCAGCGCGCCATTGGCGGCGCTGACGATCGCGGAATTCGGCCGCGGACGGACACTGAGAAAGCCCGTGACCAGCGTCAGCGATCCGCCGGGGCGGATTTCCGCTGACCGCGCCACCCGCCAGGCGCCCCAGAACTTGCTCTCCATCGTGGCCCGCACATCCTCCATCGCCACCGTCTTGAACGGACCAGTGCGAAGCTGGGCTGCCGTGAGCACGACATGATCGACCGGCCCGCAGGCGCGGAACAGGTTTGCGACGCTGTCATCGCTGGTGACGTCGGTTGGAATCGCGATCGCGTTGAGCTTCTCCGCGACCTTGTCGAGGCGTTCGACGTTTCGCGACGCCACGATCACATCGGCGCCCTCGCGCCTGGCCATTTCGGCGGTCGCAAGCCCGATCCCGGAGGAACCACCGACCACGACGATCTTCTTGCCTGCAAGCAACATGCGTCCTCCTTGGATGAGATCAGGCGGGCTGATAGCGGGTGCCGATGCCGGCCTTGCTTTGCCCGAGCCCGGGCAATTCCCAGACGCCGGCGCCCATCGGGTTGATGTCGGCGGCGATATCGACGTCGATCAGATAGGGCTTGTTGGCGGCAATCCCCTTGCGGATGGCTTCACCGATGTCGCCGGCGCGATCGATGCGGACACCCTCGACGCCGCACGAGCGAGCCATCGCGGCAAAATCCGGATTGTAACGCTGGCCGGTTGTCGGATCATGGAAGTCGGTCGCAAGTTCACGGCCGCCGAGATAGCCGCGCTGCAGCCCGCGGATCGAGGCATAGGCGTAGTTGTTCCAGACCACCCAGACCACAGGCAGATTATATTCGACCGCGGTGCCCAGCACGTTGGCATGCATGAAGAAGGCGCCGTCACCGCACACGGATACACAGGGACGATCGGGTGCGGCGAATTTTGCGCCCATCACGCCGGCGACGCCAAAGCCCATCGGGCCAAAACCCATCGAGCCGATCAGTGAATCTGGCCGCTTCGGCTTGCAAAAACTCAACAGCCAATTGTGATGCACGCCGATGTCGCTGACCAGGATCGCATTTTCCGGCAGCGCCTTGTCGATCTCGAGCGCGGCGCGCTGCGGGTTGACCGGTGTGGTGTCGTCGGAAAATCCGGGGGCTACGAACTTGTCCCACTCCTGGCGATAGGTATCGATCTGCGCCAGCCATTTTTTGCGGGCATCGGCCTGCTTGGTCAGATCGGCGCGGCGGTCGAGTTCGGCGTGCACCTGTCGCAGAAAGGTCCGCACGTCCGCCATCAAGCCGAGCGCGACCGGATAGTTGCGGCCGATCTCTTCGGGATCGATGTCGACATGGATCAGCCGGGTCGGCGGAATGGTGAAGGAGTAGCCCGGGATCCATGAGCTCGAGGTGCGATCGTCGAACCGCATCCCCATCGCCAGCAGCACGTCGGCCTGCCGCGTCGCGTGGTTGGCCTGGTAGTGACCGGCGCGCGCGACCAGTCCCAGCGCCAGCGGATGGCTGGTGTCGATGGCGCCGAGACCGCTGGCGGACGCCGCCACCGGAATCTGCAGCCGCTCCGCAAGTCGCAAAAGCTCCTCGGCAGCACCACCGTAGCGCACGCCCTGCCCCACGATCATCACCGGCCGCTCGGCGCCGAGCAGCATGTCGACCGCCTTGACCACGCCCTCCGGGTCCGCGCCGCAGCGGCTGGAGATATTGCCGTTCCAGGCTTGCGCGTTCGGCGCTTCCTCGGCGGCCGACTCCATGAACACGTCGAACGGAACGTCCAGCACCACCGGTCCCGGGCGGCCCGATGTCATCGTCTTCCAGGCCTGCCGCACCGCGAGCGGCACCATCTCGCCCCGGGTCGGCTGGAACACCTTCTTGCAATAGGAACGCACGGTTGAGGGAAAGTCGGCCTGATAGTGCCGGTACAGTTCCTGAAACGCGCCGCGGTTGAACTGGGAGGTCGGCACGTTGCCGGTCACCGCCATGAACGGCACCGAGTCGAGAAACGCGTTGCCGAGCGAGATCGGCAGGTTGGCCGAGCCCGGGCCGCAGGAGGTGAAGGTCGCGGTCGGCCGGCCCGACACCCGGTAATAAACGTCTGCCATGAAGCCGGCGACGCTCTCGTGGTGCACCGAGATGGTCTTGATGTCGTGGGAGCGCTCATAGAGCGCGTCGATAAACTGGATATTGCCGTGGCCGCACAGGCCGAACACCTGCGGCACCTTCTCCTGGATCAAATAATCGACAATGACCTGGGCACCGTTGAGCATATTGCGCGCCATCGGATCACTCTCTCCCTGCTCAGCGGCTTGCCTTGCTCAACGACTTCAACACCACGTCCTGGATCGCGCGGCTGGCAACGGGCAACCGTATTTCCCATAATACTGTACGTCAATTGCTATTGTGGTATGGATGATTGCCGGCCCGCGGCGAAGCATCATGCTGTTCATTGCCGCGGACGGCCTGATAGAGTTCGGCCCGTCCCCGTGGAGACCCGATCCGTGAAATCGCGAACCAAGCCGAAGCCGAGCGAGAAGCCCGCCACGCCACGCAAGGCGGCGGTTGCGCGGCTGGTGCAGTCGAGCACGCCCACCATCGACGACGACGCCGAGGACCGCCAGCGCAGCGGCGTACAGTCGCTCGGGCGCGCGTTCTCGATCCTCGAGGAAGTGGCGCGGCATCGCGAGGGCATTGGTCTGGCGGAACTCAGCAAGCTCGTCGGCCTCCACAACTCCACCACGTTCCACCTTGCGAAAACGATGGTCTCGCTTGGCTATATGCGCCAGGAGCGCGATTCCAAGCGCTACCGCGTCGGCCGGCCGCTGTTTGCGCTCGCCGCCAGCGCGCTCGATGAAATCGAGATGGTCAATCTCGCCACCCCGGTGCTGGAGGACCTGTCGCGCGAAACCGGCGAAAGCGGGCATTTTGCCGTGCGGATGGGCGATTCCGTCGTGGTTATTGCCCGCACCAGCGGCCCGGGCGCGTTCCAGCTCACCGACCGGGTCGGCGTGGTGCGGCCGGCGCATTGCACGGCGCTCGGCAAGATCATCCTGGCGTCGCTCCGCCCCGATCAGTTGAAACGCTTCCTCGAACGCGTCGAATTGAAACCGTCGACACCCAAGTCGATCACCGAACCTGCCGTACTGCTGCGCGAAATCGCCGAGGTCCGGCGCAGCGCAATTGCCGTCGACGACGGCGAGTTCAACGCCGAAGTGCGCTGCATCGCCGTGCCCGTCTACAATTTCACCGGCGACGTGATCGGCGCGCTCGGCATTTCCGGCCCGATCTGGCGGATGTCCGATCCTGTGCTGAAAAGCCGCGCCAAGCTGGTGCAGGCGGCTGCCCAGCGGCTGTCCGCCGAGTTCGGCGCCAGCAACGCCGCTAAATCCTCCTAAAGCCTCCCCGAAACGGCTGGCTCGCGAATCCGCGACGCATTTGGCGTTGACAGGTCCGGCTGCGTCCGGAATTATCCTCCCGCAATAAAGAAACGTCTCTCACATTCTCGCATACCGGGAATCGGAGGCAAGACGTCGCAATGCGCCCCCTCGGAGGAGACCAGCCATGGTCAGCTACAGCCGACGTACTCTGTTGAAAACAGGCGCCGCGTTTGCCGGCGCTTCAACCCTGGGATTTCCGGCGATCGTCCGCGCCCAGGCCGCCAAAATCAAAATCGGACATCTGACACCGCTGACCGGCTTTCTCGGCGCGATCGGCAGCTACGCTCAGCTTGGCGTCAAGCTCGCCGCCGAAGAAATCAACGCGGCCGGCGGCATCATGGGCAAGCCGATCGACCTGATGTCGGAAGACTCGGTCAATCCCGCGACCGCCTCGACCAAGGCGCAGCGCATGATCGAACAGGATGGCGCCGTGGTTCTGCTCGGCGAAATCTCCTCCGCCTCGTCGCTGACCATCATGCAGGTGGCCGAGCGCAACAAGAAGGTGTTCTTCTCCACCGGCGCCCGCTCCGACGCGCTGCGCGGCAAGAGCTGTAACCGCTACTCCTTCCACTGCGACATCCCGAACACCGTGATGGTCAATGCGGTCGGTACCGCGCTCAATCAAAAGGGCATGGTGAAGGGCAAGAAGTTTTTCACGCTGACCGCGGACTACATCTTCGGCCATGACCTCTTGAAAGCCGCAAAAGTGTTCTTCGACGCCAATGGCGCCAACCTGATCGGCGACGAACTGATCGCGACCGATGTCACCGACTTCAGCCCCTATCTCTTGAAAGTACGCCAGGCCAAGCCGGACGTGGTCTGCTGCAACCTCGCCGGCAACCAGGTCACCAATCTGGTTAAGCAATATGCCGAGTTCGGCTTCCCCTATCCGCTGGTCGGCTTCAACCTCAACACCGGCGATGCCTGGGCCGCCGGCGAAGGCAATCTGAGCGGGACGTGGCCGACGGTCTGGTATCACACGCTCGACAATCCGGCGTCGAAGGCGTTTGTCGCTGCGTTCACCAAAAAATACGACAAGCCGCCGGAGAACCACGCCTGGATCGACTACATCACGCTGAAGTTGCTGGCGCAGGCGATCGAGGAGACGAAATCGACCGAAAGCGACGCGCTGATCGCGCATTTCGAAAAGCAAACCCAGTTCGAAATCATGAAGGCGCGCAAGGGCTATTTCCGCTCCTGGGACCATCAGCTGGTGCAGGAGGCCTATCCGTTCACGGTGAAGGCCAAGGCCGATATGAAAGACAAATGGGATATGCTCGTGCTCGGAGATGCCGTGCCGGTGCCAACTCAGCCACTGGAAAATATCTACCCGACCAAAGCGCAGAACCCCTGCGAGATGAAGGCCTGACGCAGCGTTTCGCGCGCCAGCCCCAATTGGTGTGACCGGCGCCGGCCTCGAAGAGCCGGCGTCGGTTTTTTCCAAGGTAGCCCCATGCAATTCGCGTTCTTGCTGGAACAGGTGGTGAATGGCCTGGTGCTCGGGGGTTATTACCTCCTGATCGCGCTTGGGCTGTCGCTGATCTTCAGCGTCGGCGGCGTGGTCAATCTGGCGCATGGCGCCTTCTTCGCGCTGGGGGCTTATGCCTCGGTCGAGATCACCAAATATCTCGGCTTCGGCCCGGCGGTGGTGCTGTCGCCGATCGCGGTCGCGCTGCTCGGTATCCTCTTTGAACGCTTCATCCTGCGCCGCTTCTACACCGCGGATCCGATCCTGAGTCTGCTGGTGACGTTCGGCCTGGCGATGGTCGCCGAACAGGCAATCCGGATCATCTGGGGCGCACCGCCGCTGTCGGCGTCGATCCCGCCGGCGTTTCGTGGCTCGGTTTTCCTCGGCGACTTCCTGTTTTCGCGGTATCGCCTCCTGATTCTGGCGGTGGTTGCGGTGGTTCTGGTCGGCGTCTGGCTGTTGCTGCACAAGACCTCGTTCGGCCGCGTGGTGCGCGCCGGCATCCAGCGGCCCGATATGGTGGCGTCGCTGGGCATCCGGTTGCAGCCGTACATGACAGCCATCGTCATGCTCGGCGTCGGCATGGCAGCGCTTGCGGGGGCCTTCTTCGCCCCGATCACGATCGTGCAGCCGGCGATGGGCGCCGACATCATCACGGTTGCCTTTGTCGTCGTTGTCATCGGCGGCCTCGGCAGCTTTTGGGGCGTGGTGATCGCAGCCCTTCTGGTCGGCGTCGTCCGCGGCATCACCATCCACTTCGCGCCCGCCGCCGGCGAAGCATCGATGTATGTGCTGATGTTCGTGGTGCTTCTGGTGCGGCCGCGCGGATTGCTGGGCGAGCGGATCGAGAAGTTCGAATGAAGCTGTCGCCTGCGCAAAAATACCGGCCATTGCTGCTGGCGGGGCTCGCTCTGATCGTGCTGCCGTTCGCGATGCGCGCGCTTGGGCTGTCGCACAACACCGGAACCATGATCGTGGCGCTGGCGATCGCGACCATGGGACTCAATCTCTGCGTCGGCTACACCGGGCTGGTGTCGTTCGGCCACGGCACCTGGTTCGGCATCGGCGCCTATGCGGCGGGCCTGATCCAGCTGAACTGGTTTCGCGGCGAAATCTTTCTGCCGCTGCTGCTGTCGATGGTCGTGGTGGCGGTCGCCTCCGCAGCCACCGGAATCGTCATCTTGCGCCGCCGCGGCGTCTATTTCTCGCTGCTGACGCTGGCGCTCGCAGCCCTCGCCTACACCACCGCTTTCCGCTGGACCGCCGTGACCGGCGGCGAGGACGGCCTTGGCGGCCTGAAACGCGGCAGCATCGCCGCCTTCGATCTCGACAACGCGCTCAATTATTACATCGTCGTCGCCGTGCTCAGTCTTGGCGTGCTGTATCTGCTGCTGCGGCTGGTGCGCTCGCCGTTCGGCCACGTGCTGGTCGCGGTCCGCGAAAACCAGTTGCGCGCCACGTTTCAGGGCTATCCGGTCGAACGCTACAAGCTCGGTGTCTTCATCATCTCCGCGGTCGTGACCGGATTTGCCGGCGCGCTGATCGGATTCCAGAATTACCTGGTCTCGGCCGAAGCGGTCTCGGTGCCGTTTTCTGGCGAACTGCTGGCGATTGTCGTGATCGGCGGCATGCGCAGCATGCTGGGGCCAGCGCTCGGCGCACTGTTCTTCGTGCTGTTCCGCGAATTGTTTTCGATCTGGACCTCGGACTGGCTATTGTGGTTCGGACTAATCTTCGTCGCCTTCGTGCTTTTCTCGCCGGACGGGCTGGTCGGCATCTGGGCGCGCCTCCGCAAACGCTGCTGGCCGGCGCCGGAGGAATCCGCCGCCATGAGCCGGCGCAAGATTTATGATGGGCTGCCGCTGCCGGCGTTCCTGATGCCGAAATCGCTCACCGGCACGGTGCTCGAAGTCGACGGCGTCTCGAAAAGCTTTGGCGGCATCCGCGCCGTCAACAATGCCAGCCTGAAAGTCGGCGCGGGTGAAATCCACGCGCTGATCGGACCGAACGGCGCCGGCAAGACCACGCTATTCAACCTGGTGTCGGGACTGTACCCGACCGACAACGGCACCATCAAACTCCGCGGACGCGAGGTGCAGGGCGTGCCGTCCGACCTGATCTGCCATCAGGGGCTGGCGCGGTCGTTCCAGATCACCAATCTGTTCAAGGGGCTTTCGATCTACGAAAATCTGCGACTGTCGCTGCAGGCGCAGAGCGACGGCCGATTCAACCTGTGGCGCGACATCGACGATTACGAGAGCATTCATGCCGAGACCGCAGAACTGATAAAATTCCTCGGACTCGAAGGCATCGAGACCATCGAGGGCGGCGAACTGTCCTATGGCGGGCAGCGACTGGTGGACCTCGGCATCGCGCTGGGATCCAAGCCGCAGGTGCTGCTGCTGGACGAGCCGCTGGCAGGCCTTGCCGCCGCCGAGCGCGAGCGGGTCTCGAATTTGGTCAAAAATGTCGCCGCCAATATTCCAGTCCTGATCGTCGAGCACGATATCGATCGCGTGCTCGGCTTCTCGCAAGTCGTCACCGTGATGAATCAGGGCGAGGTGCTGATGACCGGCACGCCGCAAGCCGTGCGCGCCGACCGCCGGGTGCAGCAGATCTATACCGGCACCGGCGTGCCCGAGGTCGAACACGCCCGCACCGACGCGACGAAGGAGAGCGCATCACGCATCCTTCGCTTCGAAGGCGTCAATACGTTCTACGGCAAGAGCCATATTTTGCACGACGCCTCGCTCGACGTGCGCGAAGGTGAGATCGTCGCGTTGCTCGGCCGCAACGGCGCCGGCAAATCGACGCTGTTGAAGACACTCGCAGGCCTGGTGCCGCGCTCGTCCGGCGCCATCGAATTCCAGGGCACCGATATCGGGCGGCTGCCGGCGCCCGATATCGCCCGCATGGGCATCGGCTATGTACCGCAGGGCCGCGGCCTGTTCGCAGGCATGACGGTGCGAGAGAACCTCGCGCTCGGTCGGCTGGCGCGCAAAACCGACGGCAGCCACGGCGTGGTGTGGAACGAGGACCAGATCCTGCAATATTTCCCGCGACTGGCCGAGCGCATGGACGTCGCGGCGGATTATCTCTCCGGTGGCGAGCAGCAGATGGTGGCGGTGGCGCGCGCGATGTCGGGCAATGTGAAGCTGTTGCTGCTCGACGAGCCGTTCGAGGGATTGGCGCCGACAGTGATCCTCGAACTCTTCAAAGTGTTCGACCAGTTGCGGCGGCATATTTCGATCGTGATCGTCGAGCACAATCTCGATCTGGTGCTGGCGCTGGTCGACCGCGTCTTTGCGCTGGAGCGCGGCGCGGTGTTTCATCAGGGCCCGGCGGCACCGCTGCTGACCGATCTCGAGTATCGAAAAAAGATTCTGTGGCTTTAGTTCTCCGTCATTGCGAGCGAAGCGAAGCAATCCATCGGGCGGCAAAGCAAGTGTGGATTGCTTTGTCGCTACGCTCCTCGCAATGACGTGGTTGGTTTTTCGTACTAATCCTCGTCCGGCCGGTTGCGCGCAATAATTTCCGCGGCGCCCTTGTCGAGCAGTTCCAGGCCGATAGCACGGCCGAGTTCGCGGGGGCGGACCGCCGGGCCGCGCCGTGACGCTTCGATGAAGCGGGCGCCGGTCTCATCCAGCACCGCTGCCGTCAGCGTCATGTCGCCTCCTGCAATCGTCGCATGACCGGCGATCGGCGAATTGCAATGACCGTTCAGCACCCACAGCACTTCGCGCTCGGCTTCCGCACAGAGCCGCGATGACGGATCCTCGATCTTCGCCAGGCGCTCGCGCGTCACAAAATCCTTCTCGGCGCATTCGACCGCGACGATGCCTTGCCCGACCGAGGGCAGCATTTCATGAACCGAAAAATCATGCGCAATGCGCGACGTCATGCCGATGCGCTCCAGGCCCGAGCGGGCCATGACCAGCGCATCCGCCGGTCCGACCTCGCCGCCATCGGGAAGCCGCTGCATGTCGCCGCGATCGAGTTTTGCAACGCGGGTATCGGCGGCGCCGCGGTAGTGGATGATGGTCACCTCCGGAAATAGCCGGCGCAGATAGGCCGCGCGGCGCACCGCGTTGGTGCCGATCTTGAAGCCCTTGCCCTTCGAGGCCAAAAAAGTCTCCAGCGAAAGCCCCGGACGCAGCACCAGCGAATCGTTGGCGGCATCGCGCGGCAGCGTCGCGGCGATGACGAGGCCGGGCGTCTCCTCATTGCCGGGGACGTCTTTCAGCGAATGCATCGCCGCCTGCAATTTGCCGGCGCGCATGGCTGCGCGGATTTCCGCGACGAACGCGCCGCCCTTGCCGCCATGGCGCAGCAGCTTGCTGGTCTGATCCTGATCGCCGCGGGTCTCAAACTTCACGATTTCGACATCGAGCCCCGGATTGGCTGATCGCAGCAGCCGCGCGACCTCTTCCGTCTGCGCCAGCGCCATCAAGCTCTTGCGCGTGCCGATGCGTAGGGGTTGTCCTGACACGAGGTCTCCGTTCGGGGGCGGTTGGTGAGCGGGGATTAAAGCATGGGGGCGGTGAAAACAACGGTTCTGCAATATCCAATCCGTCACCCTGAGGTGCGCGCTCTTGCGCGCCTCGAAGGGCGACGGCCCAACAGTGGCCGATTCATCCTTCGAGGCTCGCTGCGCTCGCACCTCGGGATGACGGGTTATGGATCCTCTCGCCCCTTGGAAAAAAAAGCAGAATCAAAGGTCGGAAAACACCTAAGCACCTCCTCCAGCCGCCGGGCTGCTATCCCGGAATAGGCATTGTGCGGCGCAGCATTCAGGGTAGAATCCCGACCGAAAATGAGGTCATAAGTGTCTGAAATCAATGTCGATGCCCGGGTTGCCTCGGGCCACCGCCCGATGGGCTTTCCTGAATTCGTCGTCATCATCGCCTCCATCATGGCGCTGAATCCGCTGGCGATGGACATGATGCTGCCGGCACTGCCGAACATCGCCTCCGCCTTCCACCTCACGGATGCCAATCGTCCGCAGATGGTGCTGTCGACCTTCATCATCGGTTTTGGTGTCGGCCAGTTCGTGATGGGACCGTTGTCCGACCGCTTCGGCCGCCGGCCGGTGCTGCTCGGCGGCATGGTCGTCTATGGCATCGCCAGCCTGCTCGCGATCGCCGCACCCTCGTTCGAGACCCTGCTGCTGGCGCGTGCGCTGCAGGGCCTCGGCACGTCGGCGACGCGCGTCATCGCCACCTCGATCGTGCGCGACTGTTACGCCGGCCGCCGCATGGCGAGCGTGATGTCGCTGGCCATGATGGTGTTCATCGCGGTGCCCGTACTGGCGCCGTCGTTCGGCCAGGCGGTGCTGCTGCTGACGCAATGGCGCGGCATCTTCATCGTGCTGATGCTGTATGGCGTGGTGGCGCTGATCTGGAGTAGCTTACGGATGCCGGAAACCTTGCCGGTTGAGCGGCGACGGTCGCTGGCGGTGCGCGACGTGTACGATGCCTTCCGTCAGACCGTGACCAACCGCCAGACGCTGGGCTATGCCTTGACCGCCGGCGGCGTGCTGGGCTCGCTGTTCGCCTTCGTGTTCACCGCCCAACAGGTGTTCACTGAAATCTTCAGGCTGGGACACTGGTTTCCTGTCGCATTCGCAGCATGCGCCATCGGAACAGCGATTGCCGGCTTCACCAACTCCCGCATCGTCGACCGGCTCGGCATGCGCGTGATCTCCCACAGCGCCCTGATGCTCTACATTGTCGTGGCCGGTATCATGCTGGCGGCGGCAAAGCTGGACATGCTGCCGTTGCCGCTGTTCATGGCGCTGTCGGCGCTGATGATGTTTTCGTTCGGCCTGATGATCTCGAACTTCACCGCACTCGCGATGGAGCCGCAAGGCCCCATCGCCGGCACCGCGTCGTCGCTGTACGGCTCGATCACCACCCTGCTCGGCATCAGCATCGGCACCAAGATGGGCCAGGATTACGACGGCACGCTGCTGCCGTTCGCGACCGGCTTTTTCCTCTGCACGCTGGCGTCGCTCGCGGTGGTACTGGTGGTGGAAAAGGGCCGGCTGTTCAAGCCGCATCACATCAAGGTGTAGGCAGGTCGATCGCAGCCCAGGAATCGACGAGGTCGGCATCGACAGCCCTTGCGGCCGCGAGATCGGCGTTTGCGCCGAGCTCGTCGCCGGCCATCAGCCTTGCCTTCGCCCTGTTATAAAGCGCGGCGACAGGGACCGGCTCCAAGCGACGCCCTCGTGCGAGTTCGACGGCGCGGTCGAAATCCCCAATCGCACGGTCGAAATGACCAAGCCCGGCATGGGCCATCCCCCGCTCCATGAATGCCGCCGCATAGCCTGGAAGGGCGTCGAGGACGCGGTCGTAGTCCGCGATCGCCTGCCCGAAATTGCTACGTTGGAGATGCAGCCCAGCACGTCCGTAACGCGCGGAACTCGACGCATATTGATTGTTATCAAGCGCGATCGCACGGTCGTAGTCGCGCAATGCGGCGTCGATGTCGCCCATGATCACGTAACAATCGCCACGGCGCGCGAACGGCCATGCGAGATCCTGCCGCAGCAGCACCGCCTGGTCGAAATTGTAGAATGCCTTGGCGTTATCGCCCTCCTTGCCCACGTAGCAGATGCCAAGGCTGAAATAGGCGTCCGCATCTTTGGGGTTTCGGCGGATCGCCTCATCATAATCTCTGATGATCTGGTAGCGGCTGCGGGGCCAGAAATTGGGGCTGTTGTCAAACACCGTGGGCCAGCGGTCGCGGATCAGGATGTCATCGACAGCCTCGGCCGAAACACGGTGCGCGGACGCCCAATCGTCTTCGCTATCGTAGCCGATGAGCCAGTGCGTGTCGCACGCGCGACATCGCACGAAGCGAATGCACGGGCTTCGCTGCGCGATAACATCGAGGTGGTCCTCAAGGGGACACGGCCCGGCGCCGGGGTTTTGGCGGTCGGCGTCCGGTATCGAACGGCAGACGCAGCCGCGCGGAAAGTGTCGTGTGACGATGTCGCGGGCCATGCCCACCCGCTCGTGGTGGGCATGGCCGGACTTGTCCCGGTAATCACAGCTTATGACCGCGAAGAAATCCTGAGGACCAAGTACTGCTTCGAGATCGGGCGTGGCATAGACCCACGCCTCGAAGGCGGCCTCGTCGAGATCGCCTCGGACGTAGCGCCAGAGCGTTTCCTCGATCGCGTCCGCCGGCTGATCCATGTTCACCGTTCCTTCGCTTCCCTGATCCCGACAACCAGCGCGCAAGGACTCTATCATCAGGCAAGCATTCGCACCCGCCGTTGGTCGGACCAATGGTGCAGCGCACGTTGCGTTGCAATCCGGTCCCAACAGGAGGATGCTGCCGGCCATGGTATCAGGGAGAGCGGCATGAGTAAGGCAGGCCTCGACAATCGACACGGCAAACACGATGGCGAAATAAGCCACAAGCACGGCAACACCCTCGTCAGCACGCTACGCAAGATCTACGGAATGGGCTTTGCCGCCGGTTATCCGCCGACCGAGAAGCTGAGCGACGTGTTGGGTCAACTCAACGAAACCGCGCTGGGCCAGATCCGCCGCGATTATGAGACCGGCCACATCGAACACAAAATCGCAAAGGCCTTGAAGTAGCGGTAGCCCGCACGCCGGAACGCCGCCGCGCCGTCAGACCACCTGAAATCCCCGTGCGTAGGGATCGTGGTCATCGATGAAAATCGTGTTGTAACCGGTCATCCGCGCCCACCCCGCAATCGACGGCACGATGGCCGGCAAGTTGCCAACGGTCGTGCGTTGCTCGACGCGGCCGTGGAATAGCGAGCCGATGATGCTCTCATGGATGAATTCGTCGCCTTCGTTGAGGCGATTGGTGGCGGCCCATTGCGCCATTCTTGCCGACGTGCCGGTGCCGCAGGGTGAGCGGTCGATCGCCTTGTCGCCATAAAACACCGCGTTGCGGGCGGTGGCCGTGGGCTTGGTCGGCGCGCCGGTCCAGAGAATATGGCTGAGACCCTGAATCTCCGGCTTCTCCGGATGCCGGAAGTCAAATTTTTCATTGAGCGCGCGCCGCAATTGCGGGCTGAGCTGGACCAACTGGCTTGCGGAAAAATCCGCGATGTCGCGGAAGTTTTTTTGGCCTTCGACGATCGCATAGAAATTGCCGCCATAGGCAACGTCGACCACCAGAGGTCCCAAGCCCGGACATTCCACTTCCAGCCCCCTGGAGTGCAGGAAGGACGGGACATTGGTGATCCTGACCTCCTCGACATACTGCCCATCGCGCCGATACTGCGCGATGACGATTCCGGCCGGCGTGTCGAGCCGCAGCACACCCGATTCCCTCGGCGTAACCAGCCCGTGCTCGAGCGCCATCGTCACCGTACCAATGGTGCCGTGGCCACACATCGGCAGGCAGCCGGAGGTTTCGATGAACAGGATCGCGATATCGCAGTCGGGACGCGTCGGCGGATAGAGGATCGAGCCCGACATGATGTCGTGGCCGCGCGGTTCGAACATCAGACCGGTTCGGATCCAGTCGAACTCGGCGAGGAAATGCGCGCGCTTTTCGATCATCGTGCGGCCTTCAAGCTGCGGGCCGCCGCCGGCGACCAGCCGCACTGGATTGCCGCAGGTGTGACCGTCGATGCAGAAGAAACTGTGTCGCGCCACGATAACCTCTTACTGATGGCTTTCGCGCAAGCCTATCACCGGGCGCGCATTCGCGCGACTCGCTGGCGCCTACAATTGCATCAGTTTGGTACCGGAACGATACCGAGCAGTGTGCTTTAACTCTTCGAGATCGAACTCACTTCGATGAGAAAGCCCCATGCATACGCTCCCCGTTGATCGCGCGCTCAGCATCTATGGCGCTCTTGCCGACCGTTCCGAGACCAAGGGAGCCCGAGAACAGCTGTCACGACATCTGATGAAATTATACATCGAAGGCGAAAAGGACCAGCACCGCCTGACGGTGCACGGGCTGTCGTACCTTCGCGACTTCGACCGAGCGATCGACTCCCGAAACTAGCGATAAACCACAACGCCAAGCGGCATCAGCCCTTTTGCGCCTGCCGCTGTTTCCTCAGCGAATTGCGCCGCATGATCCGCGCTTTCGCGATGCGCACCGCTTCAGTTCTGGTCGTCCTGGTCCTTGGCGGCGCTGTTACCGGAGCATCTGCGCCGGTCAGGGTCGGCATCGCAGATTGCAAAAGAACCGGCATGATCGAGCCATGATTGCTCGGCTGCATGCGCATCGGTCCGGCGGATTGCTGCTTTTGTTCTGCCATCACGGATAACGCATTATTTCCGGATTTGTTCGCCGGCGATTTCGAACCTTTTGCGGGCTGCTCGCGTCTCCCGATCATGAAAGGTTCCACCCTCACCCGTGAATTCGCTGCCAATCGCCGTGCAACTTATGCCGCCTTCGCGGCTTGGTTCCCCGGAGGTCTAGCTTGAAACGGATATTCAAACCCTTTGTGTTCGTTTTGGCCGCCATCTACTTCGTGGTGGACGCTGCCTTTTGGACTATCGCGAGGCCCGTCATTCGGCTGCTCGGCGATCACTGGATTTTCGAAAGCGCTGCGAACCTGGATCCTGTCGCTGCAGCCCTATCCGACGCTGGCGCTGTTCATGGTGCCTGTCATTATTCTCGAACCCGCCAAGCCGCTAGCAGCCTATCTGACGGCGACGGGGCACGTCGGCAGCGCATTAGTGGTCCTTGGCGTCGCCGAGCTGCTCAAGCTCGTTCTCATCGAACGGCTGTTCAATCTCTGCCGCGACAAGCTGATGTCGATCCCGGCCTTCGCGTGGGGCTACGGGAAATTTCAGCTGGCGCGGAGCTGGGTCGTATCCCTCGACGCATGGCGGCGGATGCGACTTTTGATGCTCACCGCCCAGCGGGCCGTTCGCGAAGTATCTCGTCGAAATCAAAACCTCGCGCAAGCGGCAGCGCCTTTCCCTGCAGTCGCGCTGATCCAGCAGACGATCCGAACAGGCGACCGGATCGATTGCCCGCCATTTCGCCGTTCAGAGATCCCCAATGAGTTTGATCGCCAGGAAGATTTCCAACGGCCGCACGGCGGACGAGCTGATGGCGCTGTTGAGCGCCGTCGCATGCGCCATCCTGGCTGCCTTGTTCATTGCCGCGCTGTATTTCGGTCGCGAGATATTCGTACCCATCGCACTTGCGATTCTTCTCAGTTTCGTGCTGGCGCCGCTGGTCGGGCTGCTGCAGCGCGCGCGTGCCCCTCGCGCCTTTGCGGTCGTGGGCGTCGTCGTTCTGGCGTTCTCGATCATTTTCGGCTTGGGCACGCTGATCGCCAATCAGCTGAGCCAGCTCGCCGGAGATCTGCCGGTCTATCAATCGACGATGCGCGAAAAGATCAAATCGGTGCGCGGCGTCACCGCCAGCAGCGGCACGCTGGAACGCGCGGCGGACATGCTGCAGGAGCTGAGCCGGGAACTCGACAGACCAAAGGAAGACAAATCTGTCCGCGGGCCGATCGCAGCGGCTCGGCGGTCCGGTTGCTGCCGGAACGGCCGCGCCGATTCCCGTCGAAGTGCGCCAACCGGATCCGGGCGCCCTGGAAAATCTGCGGACGCTGATCGCACCATTGCTCAATCCGCTCGCCACCACCGGCATCATCATCATCTTCGTCATCTTCATCCTGATCCAGCGTGAGGATCTTCGAAATCGTTTGATACGGCTGGCGGGCTCGCACGATCTGCAACGAACGACCGCGGCGCTGGACGATGCGGCGACGCGCCTGAGCCGGCTGTTTCTGGCGCAATTGATGATCAACGCGACGTTTCGGCGTCACCATCGGGATCGGACTTTGGTTCATCGGCATTCCCAGCGCGATTCTGTGGGGCATTCTGGCGGCCGTGCTGCGCTTCGTTCCCTATATCGGCTCAGCCATCTCGGCGGCGTTTCCGCTCGCATTGGCGGCAGCCGTCGATCCCGGCTGGTCGATGCTGGCATGGACGCTGGTGCTGTTTCTCGGCGTCGGACCGGTCGTCAGCCAGGTCATCGAGCCGCTGGCTTATGGCCAGAGCACCGGACTTCTCGCCGGTTGCGATCGTCGTTTCAGCGACGTTCTGGACGGCGCTGTGGGGGCCGATCGGACTTGTGCTGGCAACGCCCTTGACGGTCTGCCTGGTGGTGCTGGGACGCCATGTCGAGCGGCTCGAATTCCTCGATGTGATCTTTGGCGACAGGCCGGCACTTTCGCCGCCTGAAATGTTCTATCAGCGGATGCTGGCCGGCGATCCGATGGAAGCCGCAGGAAAGGCCGAGGAATTCCTCAAGGAGAAATCGCTGTCATCGTATTTTGACGAGGTCGCGCTGAGGGGGCTGCAACTGGCGCAGGCCGACGCCAAGCGCGGTGCCCTGGACCAGGCTCGCATGACCAAGATTCGCGACGCGGTGACCGAGTTCGCCAGCGACCTTTCGACCCAGGATGACTTCGATTCCGGACGTGACCTCGCCCACCATGGATGCCGAGGCCGCGGCCGCGATTGAAACGGTCCCCGATGTGGCGATCTCCAGCAATCTGCCGGTCGTCAAGAAGGATGATCTTCCTCTCGCGTGGCAGGGTGAATTCCCGGTGCTCTGCCTGGCCGGGCGTACGCCGCTCGACGAAGCCGCAGCAGTGCTGTTCGCGCAGCTTTCCCATGCGCACGGCCTGGCTGCGCGCGTTGAGCCCGCGGACGCACTTTCGACGGCCAATATCGCTGGGCTTTCGACGACTGGTGTCGCGCTGGTCTGCCTTTCCTATCTCGACGCGAGCAGTCCCGCCCATATGCGCTACTCGGTTCGGCGCCTTCGTCGCAAAATGCCTGACGTCACGATCATGCTCGGCTGCTGGGCCGAGAACATCGACAAGGAGGCGCTGGAGGAACTGCGGGAGGCGGCCAAGGCCGATCTGGCCGCGGGGAGCTTACGCGAAGCCATGATGGTCTGCCGAACGAGCGCGGGCGTCGAGGAAATCGATGAAGCGCCGGACCACGCGACGCCGGCGCTACGGATCG
The DNA here is from genome assembly GCA_963802535.1 of uncultured Alphaproteobacteria bacterium. Classification (GTDB taxonomy): domain Bacteria; phylum Pseudomonadota; class Alphaproteobacteria; order Rhizobiales; family Xanthobacteraceae; genus Bradyrhizobium. The sequence goes on from CAWDJI010000020.1 coordinate 149,885, forward strand.
CGTAACGGGACCCTACGTCCTTTCAAGAAACGTTCTGATCAAGCCAAATACCTCGTCCGGTCTGTCATGCTGCAGCCAATGTCCGGCCCCCTCTATCCGGGCGAGTTCGGCGTGCTTGAAATGCGTCATCACGCCGGCCTTGTCGGGATCGGGCAGAAAGCTGTCGCTGGCGCTGACCAGCAACGTTGGACAGGTGATGCGTGACCACAAATCGATATTGTCTTCGAGCGTCAGCCGGTAGGGGGCGCGGGCACGCAAATAGGGATCGTATTTCCAGCTGAAGCTGCCGTCGGCATTCTCTTTCATACCGTGGGTGGCGAGATGGATCGCCTGCGCCTCCGTCAACCGCGGGTTACGCGCGCGAATCCGTGCAGCGCCCTCGGCCACCGATGGATAAAGGTGGATTTTCCGTTGCGCGAACTTGTCGAGATCGCCAGCCCAATCCAAAATCCGAAGCGCGGCGGGCTTGACACGGCGCGCCGGAAAATTGGTGACTCCGTCGAGCACCACCAGTTTTGTCACTCTTTCCGGAAAGGCGCCGGCATAGGTCAGACTGACCATGCCGCCCATCGAATGGCCGACGATCGCCACCTTCTCAAAGCCTTCCAGCTTCATCAGGCCGGTCAGATCGTAGACATGATCGGCGAGGCTGTAGCTGGAGCCGATCGCCCAGCCGGAATCGCCGTGGCCGCGCAGGTCGGGCGCCACGACATGGAAATCGGCGCGCAACGCCTGCGCCAGATGATCCCAGCTGCGGGAATGATCGAGGCCGCCGTGCACCAGCAGCAGCGGCGGGGCAGCGGGATTACCCCAATCGGTGACGTGCAGCTTTAGCCCCTGCGACTGGTAATAGCGCGACTGCGGCGCGTCCGATGCAATGTCCATACGCCCTGCATAATGGCTGACGCGGCGCCGGTCCAGCGGCCCAGCTCAGTTCAGTCGCAGGTCGGTGATGTGCCGTGGATCGGCTTTCAGCTCACCACGCTCCACGCGCTTGACGATGTCGGTCAAGGCGGCATTGGCGCCGCTGGCGATGCCGAGCTTTTCGCCCTCGCGGACCACCAGACCGTTGATGAACTCGATCTCGGTGCGGCGGCCTTTCTGCATGTCCTGGCCCATCGAGGGACGCTGCCCGGAGGCGGTCCGCTTGCCGTCGGCAAAGCGCTGCTCGTCGCAGGTGCGCATCGCCGCCTCATCGCCCTCGCCGGCCTTCGCAATCGTCTCCGGCGGCAGGTGCAAAATCTCCTCGAGCTGATAGCCCTGCGCCTGCCCGACCCGGATCGCCTCGCTGCCGAGCCGGGTGGAGAAACGACGGATCGGCTCGTTTTGCAGCATCTCGCCGCCGGTCAACCCCGTACAGGCGGAGAGCCCGTTGCCCATCACATTGGCGACCAGCTTGGACCAGCGCTCGCCCCACAGATTGGACGTGACTTTTGCGCTGTCGGTGTAGGCAACCAGGCGGCAGACCTCCTCCGCCCGTGGCGTGATGCGGCCATGCACTTCGCCGGCGCGGAACACGGTATGCGCGGCCCCGTGCTTGCCGGCGCCGCGGTGGATATGGCCGGGCTCCGGCAGATTGACCGTGATGCTGCTGGCGATGCAGCCGAGCGTCTTGCCCCAGCCGACGATGCCGGCGATGGTCTCTTCATTCATGCAGTTCTGCAGCGACACGACGTAACCGTCTGGCGCCAGATACTGCCGGATCAGCATGGTGGCCCAGGCGGTGTCGTAGGACTTCATGCAGACGAAGGCGATGTCGACCGGCGCCTCCTTGGCCAGCTGCTGCGCATCGGTGACGTGCAGCGCGCGCACCGGCACGGTGAATTCCGGGACATTCATGGCATGGGTCACGCGCAAGCCAGCTTTACGCATATGCTCGACATGTTCGGGCCATGGATCGATGAACGTCACGTCCTCGCCGGCCTGCACCATATGGGCGCCGGCATAGCCGCCGACGGCCCCTGCGCCTACGATCGCGATCTTGCGGCCCATGTTTTTCCCCTTTGCGTTTCTTAGCCCAAAGGATAGCGCGCCCGGAGCCCGCATCACAACCGTTGAACCCCGGCGGACTGACCCATTCGGGTCAGATGCCGCCGAAACCGCCCGGAACCGGAAACGTCGACGGATATGCGCGAATCCGCTAACGATGCATGCTGGCCGCTCAAAAGCGGACCATCCTGCAAGGATCAGAAATTTTCACGCGAGGCCGGTGTTACTGCAATCGGGACCACTCCCGGGAGGACGCTATGAACAAGCCTGCTTATCTGGTTGGGGCGATTGCTTTGGTGATCGGAGGCATCGCAAGTGCGAGCCTGGGAATTACCGCGGCGAACGCGGAAACCGTGACGTTGAAGGCCGACTTGAAGGGTTCGAACGAGGTTCCACCCAACACGAGCCCGGCTTCGGGAACAGCGCAAGCGTCGCTGAATACCGAGACCAAGGTCGTGACCTGGACCGTCACCTACAAGGATCTGACCGGTCCGGCGGTGGGGGCGCATTTCCACGGTCCGGCCGAGTCCGGCAAGAATGCCGGCATCGTGGTGCCGTTCAAGACCGTGCAAAGCCCGATCGAGGGTACGGCGACGCTCTCCGATGCGCAGGTCGCCGATCTCCTCGCCGGCAAGTGGTATGCAAATATTCACACCGCGGCCAATCCGGGCGGCGAACTGCGCGGCAATCTGGCCAAGTAAAGGGGTCAGGCCACCCGGGCGGCTTCGCGAACCGCGACTTCGGCAAACGCCCTGGAATGATTCCGTTCCAGGAAGGCGTCGAACTTCGCAAACGGCAATGGCGGTGAAACGAGGTAACCCTGCCCTTCCTCGACGCCGAGACCAACGAGCGCCCTGAGTTGCGCGTCGGTTTCGATTCCCTCGGCGATCACCGTCATCTGCAAATCCTTCGCGAGGCGCACCAGCATGCCGATGATGGTCGCGGCTGCGCCGTCCTCGGTGATGGTATCGACGAAGAATTTGTCGATCTTGATGGTGTTGGCGCCAAGCCCCTTCATCTGCGACAGCCCGCTGTGTCCGACGCCGACATCGTCCATCGCAACGCGGAAGCCGAATTCCCGCAGCTGCTTCACCACCAGGGCTGCCTTGTTCAGATCGGGTAGCTCAGTGCGTTCGGTTATCTCGAGCACGATCTGGCGCGCAGAGACCTTCGATCCGGCAACGACACGCCGCAAGGTCTCGACGAAACCATCGCTCATCAGATGGCGCGGCACGATGTTGACGGAGACCTTGAAATATTTGTCGTCGCGAAGTCGGGGATGCAATTCTTTCAGCGCCGTTTCCAGGATCTGCCATGTCATGGTTTCGATGCGTCCGCTGGTCTCGGCGAGCGGAATGAAGCTCATGGGCGGAACGACGCTGCCGTCGGCGCGAAGCCAGCGCGCCAGCACCTCGCAGCCACGAACGGCGCCTGTGCGCAAATCAAAGGTCGGTTGATAGAATGGCTTGAACTCGCCACGCGCCAGACCATTGTCGATGTCGGCAATCGGGCCTTCGATCTTCGCGGTCGCCCGTGTCAGCAGCAGGCCGAACGCCAGGCCGAGGCCCATGGCGATGAGCATGGTCGGCCAGTAGGATTCGCCGTTCCAGTGCTGCAAGGCGCTGCGTTCGAGGCGGACCGTCGCACGGATCGGGTGACGCGCGGATGCATTGGTGAAGCTGACGACGTCCGATAGCTCGCCGCGTGGCTTCTGCGAGAACTGCCCGACCTCGGCGCCCGTGTTCAACTCGAGCAGGACCTCGCTGTGCGCGCGCAGTTCGGCCGGCATGATGTCGAACAGATTGGAGTTGATGCCGAGGATCGCGACCAGCGAGTTCTTGTCATCGACGTCCCTGAGGACGGCGAGCGCGGTGCCGTTGATCTGGTCGACACGGAACAGCAGGACGTGGCCATCCCGCGAAGCCAACATGTCCGAGCGCTCGGCCCATCCATTGTCGAACTCCAGCGTCTCGGAATAAGCCGAGCAGATCACCGATCCGTCGCGGTTGACCAGGCGGATATCCTTGACCGCAGCGCGCTGATAGACCTGAAGGCGAACGGCCTGCAGCGATGCCGGATCGCAGCTCAGCGGGCCTCGCCGGGCCAGCTCATCCAGCGTTGCGGTTCCAAAGTCCACCGCGACGTCGGACCTGTGCAGGGCGACGTCGGCGAGTTCCCTGAGTTGCCGGGATTGCTGGCCTTCAATGACCGCGCGCGCAGCAAAATGCCCGCCGGCCACGAAAGCCACCAGACTGGCCGTAACCATCGTTAGTTGAACAAGGCCCGGTCGCCGCAATTTCATGAAGCTGCACGCTGGAATTAAATGCAGTTCAGCCTATGCGGCAGCGGCTAACATTCAGTTTAGATAGCCAAAAGGCGCCCGGATCCCAAAAAAGGGGCCCCGCGAGGGCAAACCAGGCGCTTATGTGCCTGAATTCTATACAATCGTCGAAACCGCCTGTACTTTTCCGAAGGTCGGCAGCACGAGGCGGGAGCCGGAAAATGGGACCTTTGGTGACGGGTACGGCGACGGCGCAGGCCTTTGAGCCGCGCCATGTCAGGCTCGCGCCCCGCCCGGACATTCGATGAAGCGGCTGTTTCACCTCTGCGGGCGGGCGGCGCTGCTGATCATCAGCTGGGTCGTCGTGTTCGAGGTCGGGTTCCGGATCCAGCAATATTTCGGGCCGCTGTACGATCTCAAGATGGCGAATGTGAATCTGGACTGGGAATCCGATGTCGTAAACCATCGGCCGGCCTCGGAACAGCAGAGCATGTGCGTCTACGGCGACCTGACCGGCTTCAGCTACAAGCGCTCGTTCGACACCAACGGCATCCGGATCGTCGACGACAAGGCGCTGCTGGCGGGATGTCGTAAACCGATCTCGTTCCTGTTCCTCGGCGATTCATTCATGGAAGGCTACGACGACAAGAACACGCTGCCCTACCAGGTAGCGAAATATTTCAGGAACGAGCGCGGGGTTTGCCTGAAGACCCACAACGCCGGATATACTTCCTACTCCCCGGCTATCTTCGTGCCGCAGGCGAAGATGCTGCTGCCGGTGGTGCGGCCGGACTATATCGTGGTCGATGTGGACGAGACCGACCTCTACGACGACTTCGCGCGCTATCGCCATCTAATCGTCCGCAACGAACGCGGACAGAATGTCGGCGTCAGGGTTTCGCCTCTTGGACACGAATGCAGCGTCGGCCTGATGGCGGCGCGCGAGCATCCATTGTACCTGATGCGGCTGGTGGCGAAGCTTTGGCACGCCCATGTGCATATGCCTAAAGTGATCGAGCAATACCGCGGATCGGACCTCGGCCTGTTCTCCTATTCACGGGATCACGGCGCCGATCTCGAACGCAAATATGCCGAGCCGCTCGCCGTGTTCCGGCAAAACCTCCAGGAACTGGCCGACGTTTTGAAGGGCTACACCGGGGATGGCAGCCGGGTGCTGTTCATCTTCCACCCGCATCTTCAGCACATCAAGCCCGATGCCGAGGGGCGGGTGTGGAACGACCTCGTCAGTTCATCGGTACAGAAAATGGCCGCGGCCAACGACTTTCATTTCTTCAATGCCACCGCGACATTGAAAGAGCGGTTCGGCGCGAGCCCTGAGAAATTCTACTGGCGGGAAGGCGACATGCATTATGCCTTCACGGGCCTCGAGCATTATTCCGCGGCGGTTGCCGAATTCATGGATGCGGCCATCATCAACCCAAAGGAATCGCCGCAGCGCTGATCGCCGCTCACAGCTGTCGGAGACGAAGATCGAAACCAGGCCTAGGTCGTGTGGACACTTATCTCATCCATAAGACGATGGCAGCGAGAGTGATGACGGCGCGGTAATTTCGGGCGGTCTTTTCGAAGCGGGTTGCGACGCGGCGGAACTGCTTGAGTTTTGAGAAGCAGCATTCCACGAGATGTCGCTGGGCATAGAGGTGCTTGTCGAGCGGATATTTGAGCGCACGTGACGGGTTGTTGGGGATGACGGCAAGCGCCCCCTTGGCGGCGATGGCTTGGCGCAAGTGATCGGCATCATAGGCCGTATCGGCCATGACGACCTCGGCGGGTAGTCCCTCGATCAATGCGGCGGCTTGCGGCGCATCGCCCCTCTGACCTGCGGTAAGGGTGAACCGCACCGGGCACCCCAAGCCGCGAACGGCCAAATGTATCTTGGTGCTCAGGCCGCCGCGCGAGCGGCCGATCGCCTGATCTTCAGACCCCCTTTTTTTGCTCCGGCGGCGTGCTGATGTGCCCGGACGATGGTGGAATCGACGATCAGATATTCGAAGTCCGGATCATCGGACATCGCCTCGAAGATCCGCCACCAAACCCCCTTGATGCTCCATCGGCTGAAGCGGCGGAACACGCTGTTCCAATCCCCGAACGCCTCGGGAAGATCGCGCCAGGGAGAGCCCGTACGTACGATCCAAAGCACACCTTCCACGAACATCCGATTGTCGCGCCCGGTGGAGCCTTTCTGGTCGGGACGACCGATAATCAGCGGCGCCATCCGCTCCCACGCCGCGTCGCTCAAAACCAAACGGTTCTTCACACCCAAGACTGCCTCCCCAAAAGCAGCTTTAGAATCTGATTTGCGCCTAAAAGGGAATCCTTAGAGTCCACACCACCTAAGCCGCCCGCACCGAGCCAAGGAATCCTTCGACCGCCGAACGCAGGCTGTCGGCATCGGCGGACATCTTCTTGACCGACTCGAACAGCATCGTGCCCGCATTGCCGGTCTCGCGATTGAGGGCGGCAACACTTCCGATGGTTTCGGTCACTTCGCGGGTGCCTTGCGCGGCCTGCTGGAAATTACGAGAAATCTCCGTCGTCGCAGCGCCTTGCTCCTCCACCGCAGCGGCAATCGCCGTCATCTTTTCGTCGATGCCGCCAATGGCCCGGCTGATCGACCGGATAGCGGTGACCGCCTGCCCGGTCGCGGTCTGAATCTCGTTGACCTGCCGTGTGATATCTTCGGTCGCCGTTGCGGTCTGGGACGCCAGTCCCTTCACCTCGCCGGCGACCACGGCAAATCCTCGCCCCGCCTCGCCGGCGCGTGCCGCTTCGATGGTCGCATTGAGCGCCAGCAGATTGGTTTGCGCGGCAATCGCGCTGATCATTTTGACCACCTCACCGATGCGCGTGGCGGCCTGATCCAGCACCTCGACCATCGCATTGGTATGCTCGGCCTGCGCCACGGCATCGCGCGCTTCACGCGCGCTGGCTTGCACTTGCGCGGAAATCTCGCCCACCGAAGCCGACAGCTCTTCCGTCGCGGCCGCGACGGTTTCCAGATTGTTGGTGGCGTGTTCGGCAGCGGTCGCGACGGCCGCCGCCTGGCTGCTTGAATTCGTCGTCAATGAGTGCATCTCGGTCGCGGTCTGTTCGAGTTGCGTCGCCGACCCGCTGACGCTTTGGATGACGGCCTGCACCGCGTCGTCGAACTGACGGCAGGCCGTGTCCACATTGTTCGAACGCGCGATCTGGAGCGCTTGCTGTGCTTGCCGCTCCTGCGCCAGCCCATCCGCGATGGCCGCACTCTCACGAAGGCTTTCCAGCGCCGCGGCCATGGTGCCAAATTCATCCGAATATTTGAACGGCGGAACCGATGTCTTGTAGTCGCGTTCGCCGATCCGCGCGATGGCGGTCATCAAAACCTTGACCGGCCGCATCAGCCGGTTGCGAACCACGAACACACCGGCGGACGTCACGAGCAGGGCCAGCAAGAAGCCGATCGACTGCGCCACGAAACTGTTCAGCGCTGTCGCCTGCGCCGCATGGGCGTATACGATCGATTCATCCAGCGCCTTGGTGGCGACCGCAACGATGGGACCGAACGGCCCTTGGCACAGCGTGTTCCATTCCTGCGCGGACACCGCTGGACGGCCGCTATTATCGAACTTCTGCGTCAGTTGCGTGATTTTCTGGTTCGCCGCATCCGTGCTCACCCGCGCACTCTTGGCGGAAGCGACCAGATCCGCGCTGACGGCCGTGGTTGCCAGCAACTCGTCGAGCCCGGACCAACCTGCCGTGACAATGCCGTTCCACTGCGCCAGCGTCAGCTTCTTGCCTTCGTCGAGCGACTTGCTCGAATTGACGTTCTCGCGCAGCGCCGAACATTGAATGCCGTAGCGATCGCGGATTTGCCATGCGAGACGGCGCGCCTGAATCATCCTGGCAATGAACGGATCGTTCATCCAGGCGCGGTTCGAGACCGCGGTGGAAGCAAGATTGGCGGTCTCGATGACCTTGGTGATCCCGTCGTACCAGCCGTTGGTTCGTTCGAGCTTGCGCTCGGCGCGTGGACGCGCGGCTTCATCCAGAAAGGTTTTGAACTGCGGCGCGGCCTCGCCCCATCGCTGACGCAGCGTCGAAGCAAATTGATCGCGGCCGGCAAATTCGACCGAATCCAGCGCCTGAGCGACGCCGTCGTACCCGGCGCGCTCGTTCTTCTCGACTTCTGCAAGACGCGAGCGCGGATCGTCCTCGCCCAACACCGCGCTCTGGGCATCGCCTCGATTGGTCCGCAGCGCAAGCACGCCCTGGAAGATGGCTCGATCGGCTGCGGTAAAGCGGCTGGTCTCCAGGCTATCCCGGTAGCGCACGAAGGCTGAATGCATTTGCAGGGCCGTGCTGGTCAAGGCGCCAGCCGCCAGCAACGCCATCAGCAGCAAAAGCAGCGTACTTACCGATTTCTTCAATATTGTCATTGCCGGGAGCGCCCATTCTTCGCCGGGCCCATCCCTTGCTTAAGCTGCCCGCACACGCGCGAATCGTAGCCAGCGCGTGCGAACAGGAAGTTAAAATTCTAAATATATGTGGTTAATTTGTTCAATCTGACGACGCAAACCGATGTCAAATCGAACAGCGGCGCCTGCCCGGCGGCCTTAACCCCGCTTGTCGAGCCGGACCGGTACGCCGGTGCGCACGCTCTCCTGCGCGGCATCGGCAATTCGCAACGCCTCCAGTCCATCGACAAAACTGGTCAGCGGTGTGGCGCCGCTGGTCACGCAGTCGAGGAAATGACTGATTTCCGCCGAATAAGCCTCGGCGTAGCGTTCGATGAAAAATGGCAGCGCGACATCCGCAGCCCCCGTAGAGGTCGAACCGAAGCTTTGCACGGTGGTCGCATAACGGTTGCCGGCGGTCAGCATGCCACCGGAGCCGAACACTTCCAGCCGCTGGTCGTAGCCGTAAACGCAACGGCGGCTGTTGTTGATGTGCACCAGGGCGCCCGAGCGACCTCGCAGCAGGATCATCGCGCTGTCGATATCTCCGGCCTCGCCAATCGCGGGATCGACCAGAACCGCGCCAAACGCGTGCACCTCGGCGATGTCGCCGACGAGATAACGCGCCATGTCGAAATCGTGGATGGTCATGTCACGGAACAGACCGCCCGATGACGCCACATAGGTTGCCGGCGGCGGCGACGGATCGCGGCTGGTGATGATCACCTGTTCGAGGCGGCCGATTTCGCCGGCCTGCACACGCTCCTTGACAGCGCGGAACGACGGATCGAAGCGGCGGTTGAAGCCGATCATGACGGTGCGGCCGAGCCCCCGGATCGCGGCTTCGCATTCGAGGACGCGGGCCATATCGAGGTCGATCGGTTTCTCGCAGAGCACGGCCTTGCCCGCGCGCGCGGCCGCGATGATCAGATCGACATGCGTAGGTGTCGGGGTTGCGATCAGCACGGCGGCGATAGCGGGATTGCTCAACACCTCCTCGACGCTGGAGGCCGCCTGAACGCCAAGTTCACGCGATGTCTCGGCGGCCATCTGCGGAACCACGTCGTAAACCGCGACCAAATTTGCTTCAGGGTGCCGCGCCAGCCCGCGCGCATGCATCCGGCCGATCCGCCCGCAACCGAGAACCGCAATCGAAGTCACGCCCGGCATCATGTCGTCTCCTTCAAACCGGCATCGCTGAGGAACCGCGCCAGATTGGCGCGGCCCATTTTGGCATACACAAGCGGGTTGGCCTTGGCGGGGTCCTGCTCCGCCTCGATGATCACCCACCCGGAATATCCTGGTAGCGCGCGGAACACCGCGGGGTAGTCCACCATGCCGTCGCCGGGCACCGTGTAAACGCCTTCGACCACGCTCTTGAGAAAACTCCAGTCCTCGGCGCCGGCGCGCGCCATCACGTCACGCCGCACGTCCTTGGCGTGAACATGGCTGATGCGTTCTCGGTAACGCACGGCGAGTTTTGCAGGGTCCGCGCCGCCCCATGTCGCATGGCCAGTATCGAGCAGCAGATGCACGGCGTCCGACGTGTTCGCCATCAGCGCATCGATGTCGGCTTCGTCCTGCACCACCGTTCCCATGTGATGGTGGTAGACGAGACGCACGCCCTCGCGAAGCGTGGCGCTTGCTACTTCGCTCATGCGGCGGCCGAACTCGGCCCATTGCCCGGTTGGCAGCACCGGCCGCCGCGACAACGGTGTCGCGATGTCGCCGTGGATGGCGTTGCTGGTTTCCGCGAACACCAGCACGCTGGATCCCATCGCCTTGAGCAGATCGAGATGCGGTCGCAGACGTTGAAGTTCGGCTGCCGCGTCATGGCGCAACAGTTCGGCCGAATGCCAGCCCGACACGCAGGCCAGACCAAACGGCGCCAGCGCCGCGCGTAGCGCCACAGGTTCGCGCGGAAACTTGTGACCGAGTTCCATGCCGGAAAACCCGGCTCGCTTTGCTTCCGACAGGCAGGTTTCAAGCGATGTCTCGCCACCAAGCTCCCGCATGTCGTCATTGGACCAGCCAATCGGATTGGCCCCGATCCGGATCGTCATTGTCGTATTCCCTTCTTGCTTTTCCGCGCCGGCCGCTCAGGCATCGCGCTCCCGCCGTGCAACTTCGTATTGCGTGCGCGCCTCACGCACCTCGGCCCGGTCGGATACTTCCGGCACCGCCACGTCCCACCATGTCCCACCGGCGTCGGTGGTGGCGAGCGGGTCGGTATCGATCACCACGACGCTGGTCCGAGCCGCCTGACGCGCGCGCACAAGCGCCGCTTCCAGTCCAGCGAGGCCGTCCACCTTCTCCGACACCGCGCCGAGGCTGCGCGCGTGCGCCTCAAAATCGATCTGCGGCAAAGTTTCATGGACGGCATCGCGCAGCAGATTGTTAAAACTCTCGCCACCGGTCGCGCGCTGGAGACGGTTGATACAGCCGTAACCGCGGTTGTCCAGCACCACGATGGTGAGCTTGAGACCGAGCATGACCGAGGTCGCGATTTCGGAATTCATCATCAGATACGAGCCGTCACCGACCATGACGAAGACCTCGCGGGACGGCTGCGCCAGCTTGACGCCGAGCGCGCCGGCAATCTCGTAGCCCATGCAGGAGAAGCCATATTCGACGTGATAACCGGCCGCCTGCCCTGCCTGCCAGTGCTTGTGCAACTCGCCTGGCAACCCCCCGGCCGCGCACACAACGATGTCGGATGGCAAAGCTTGGCGCTGCACCGCGCCGATCACCTGGGCGTCGGTTGGAAGTTCGGCGTTGCCTGCGACGGTGAAACCGGCCGCCACCTCCTGCCAGCGCTGCTTTTCGACGCGCGCGCGCTCGACCCACGCCTCGGGCGCGCGCCAGCCGCGCAGCGCGTCGCCCAACGCCGCCAGTCCCGCTTTCGCGTCCGCGACCAGCGGTTCTGCGCCGTGCTTGCCGACGTCGAAGGCCTGTACGTTCAAGCTGACGATGCGACGTCCCGGCGCATGAAACAAAGTGCGCGATCCCGTAGTAAAATCCTGCAGCCGCGTGCCGACCGCCAGCACCACATCAGCCTCGGCGGCCAGCGCATTGGCGGCCGTGGTTCCGGTGACGCCGACCGAACCCATATTGAGGGGATGTGCATCTGAAATCGCCGACTTGCCGGCCTGGGTCTCGCCGACCGGCAAGCCATGCGCTTCGCAAAATCGCGTCAGTTCGTTCTCGGCTTCGCCGTAGAGCACGCCACCACCGGCGACGACGAACGGCTTCTTTGCGCCGCGCAACAGCGCCGCGGCAGCAGCGAGTTCCGAACTGTCCGGAGCCGGGCGACGCGGCGTCCACATCCGCGGTTCGAAAAAGCTCAACGGATAGTTATATGCCTCGGTCTGCACGTCCTGGCAAAATGCCAGCGTCACCGGGCCGCATTCCGCCGGATCCGTCAGCACCGCCATGGCGCGGGCAAAGGCAGGCATCACCTGTTCGGGGCGGGTCAGCCGGTCGAAATAACGGGACACCGGACGCAGGCAGTCGTTGGCGCTGACGGTGCCGTCGCCGAAATCTTCCACCTGCTGCAACACCGGATCCGGTCCGCGATTGGCAAACACGTCGCCCGGTATCAAGAGCAGCGGCAGGCGGTTGACATGCGCGACTGCCGCCGCCGTCACCAGATTGGTGGCGCCGGGGCCGATCGACGTGGTGCAGGCCATCAAGCGCCGCCGGCGCAGTGCCTTGGCATAGCCGATGGCGGCATGCGCCATCGCCTGTTCGTTGTGGGCGCGAAAAGTCGGCAGCGCGTCGCGCACGCCGTATAACGCCTCACCGAGGCCTGCGACATTGCCATGGCCGAAGATGGCCCAGACACCGCCGAACAGGGGTACGGTTTTGCCATCCAGCGACGTGCGCTGCGCAGCCATGGCCCGCACCAGCGCCTGCGCCGCGGTGAGCCGGATCGTTGCCGAGCCCGCAGCCATCACGCGGCTTTCTCCACCAATGGTGCTGACGTCATTGCCTTTCGTCCTCCCTGATCGATCCCTCGACCCGATTATGTCGCCCGCATTGCGCGCATCGCCGATACCATGACGAGATCATTGATTACCCCGAACGAAGCACCCTGCGCCGCCACTCCTGCCGTGGTTGGATCGTCTTCGCAACAACGAACATCCGCGATCGCGCGATTGAGGTGTTCGCATGCCGCATCAACAACCCAAAAACGGGATTTTTGCACAATAAGGGATCGCGAGAGGGTCAAGCAAGCCATTGATTTGATGTTTGAAATTTCAACAGCTTGGACCACGCTGGAATCGCACCCGATTCCGCGCATCGGAAGTCATCATGTGCACATGCGGATCGATCGCGGCACGCGGAGAGATCTCTCCCCTCGCCCAAAAGGCCGGAGGAAGGTTCAAGCGTGAGAGAGGTCCGCTTTGCTCCGGAAAGTATTCGGTCGCGCGAAATCCGTTTCATCCTGACGTTGATTTTGAGCTTTGCCCGCGCTGCGATGCAGCACGCAAAATGAGACTGGCGGTCAATTTGATGGGAATGATGGCATCCGCATCGGCTGCATCATCGGCTAGCTTCCCCGCGACGTCCAACGAACCCGATCGCATGTGTTGCGCTCGGGCGCAAAACAAGTTGGCGAAACGAGGAGGAGGCAATGTTGAAGGGCAGTTTGGGACTGATTGCGTTGACCACCCTGTTGCTTTCGGGGACTGCGCTCGCGCAAGAGAAGATCAAGGTTGGTGTCACCGCGACCCTGGAAGGCACCTACACGGTGCTCGGTGAAGACGGCATTCGCGGTCACCAGACCGCGCTCAATGTGCTCGGCAAGAAGATCGGTGACAAGGAACTCGAGTTTGTCATCGCATCGACCGACGCAACACCCGACTCCGCGGTTCGCGCCGTGCGCAAGCTGATCGAACAGGACAAGGTCCAGATTCTGCTCTCGCCGCTCTCCGGCGACGAAGGCATCGCGGTCAAGAATTTTGCCAAGACCCATCCGGAGCTGACCTTCATCAACGCCGCCTCCGGCGCCCAGGAGACGACCTATGTCGACCCGGCGCCAAACTTCTTCCGCTTCAACATGGACGGCGCGCAATGGCAGGTCGGGCTCGGCAAGTACGCCTATGACGAAAAGAAGTATCGCAAGATCGCGACCGTCGGCGAGGATTATTCCTTCATCTACACGCAGGTGTTCGGGCTGGCGCTCGAGTTCTGCGGCGCGGGCGGACAGATCACGAACCGGCAATGGGTCCCGCTTGGCACCAAGGACTTCGCCTCCGTCATCGCCGCGCTGCCCGACGATGTCGATGCGATCTATCTCGGTCTTGGCGGCGCCGACGCCGTCAACTTCCTGAACCAGTACCAGCAGGCGGGCGGCAAGGCCAAGCTGATGGGCGGTTCGATCATGGTCGACCAGACAATCCTCTCGGCCAAAGGCAATGCCAAGAACGCCCTGCTCGGCACCATCGCGGCCAGCGGCCAGGCCGACACCTGGGAAGATCCGGGCTGGCAGAAATTCGTGAAGGCCTATCAGGACTCGTTCCCGGAGAACAAACGGTTCCCGAGCCCCTCGTTGCTCGCCACAAACTATTACGGATCAACCATGGCGCTGATCCAGGCGCTCCGTCAGGTCAATGGCGACCTCAGCAACAACCAGGCCAAGTACAAGGAAGCCTTGGCAAAAATCGAGATCGATGCACCCAACGGCAAGATCAAGCTCGACTCCAACCGGCAGGCGATCGGAACCAACTTCGTGACCGAGGTCGTGGATGACGGCAAAGGCGCGCTGTTCAGCAAGACCGTGAAGGTGATTCCGAATGTGAACCAAACGCTCGGCTATGATCCGGCGGTGTTCGCCAAGATCGGCCTGCCGAGCCGGACCGTTCCGGAGTGCAAGAAGTACTGACCTATTTCGCACCTGCAACCGCGCCGGCACCAGCCGCCGCGGTTGCAGCGCGACCTTCTCACCCTTGCATTCTCGTCCTGGATGTTGAACGCTGAAAGAAAAAGCCAAGACATCCCGGGAGGGAGGGCATGAGTAGAGCGCTTGCCGTCTTCCACGGCCTGTTCGGCCGCGCGACGGTCTATCAGTTGAACCGTGCCTTCAACGTGCATGCACACCGCGAAGGGCACCTGATTTTCCATGTCGGAGGAACGCCGGCGCAGATCGACGTGTGCGATCAGCGCAGGCAGCTCAACCAGGACTCCGTCGTTGTCGTCAACCCCTGGGAACCGCACAACTTCCTGCCAACGGACACCGCCAACGGCGGTATCTTCTTCGTGCTGTACGTCAATCCCGAATGGTTCGCGCCCGACGCGTCGAACACGCAAAATCTGCGTTTCGGCCGCACGCATTTCAAACGAACCGATGTACTCGACAGGCACATCCGCCGCGCGGCCGCGCTGGTCTGCGGCGCGCCGTCGCTCAGGAGTTCTCGATTGCGAACTCAGGCAATTGATCGATAGCTGCTACGAGGAAAGCTGGCAGCAATCGGATACCGTGCAGTCAGCGCGCGCCAGCGCCGCGATTACCGATTTTCGCGTTCGAAAATCCATCAAGCTGATGTCCGAAAGCCCCGGTGCCGAAATCGAACTGGACTCGATCGCGCGCGAATCGGCCTTTCGCGGCCGCATTTCTACCGGCTGTTCCGCACCCAGACCGGCGTCACGCCCCATCTGTACCTGAACACGCTGATCATGGAACAGGCGCTTGACGCGCTGGTCGCCAGCGAGACGCCGATCGCCGACATCAGCTTCGATCTCGGCTTTACCTCGCAGAGCGGGTTCACCCGCTTCTTCGCCGCCAATGTCGGGATGGCGCCAACCGACTACCGCCGTGCGGCCAAGGTCTTGCATCCTTAGGGCCAGGCTGCTCCGGCGATTAAAGATACTGTCGGTCAAATCCGCCCCCACCACCCCGTTAGGATGGAGGGAACGCGACCCCGTAGATGGTCGCGACGGGAGGATGCACTTCAGTGGCAGCGCAGGCGGCGGACATTGAGGCAGTGGCGCGTGCCCTGCAAAGCGCCGTGTCCGGGGGACCCGCATGAGCAGGTTCATCGAACGCCATCCGGCATGGGCGTTGATCACGATCCTCGCAGTCGCCGTGCTGTTATGGCTGATCTTCTCGATCTGGCCGCCGGGTCTCGAAGCTGCGATCGGCCGCAAGCGCGTCTTCCTCAACGCCATCCTCAACGGCATCACGCTCGGTGGACTTTACTTCCTGGTTGCCAGCGGCTTCACCCTGATCTTCGGCCTGATGCGCAACGTCAATCTGGCCCACGGCTCGCTATATCTGTTCGGCGGCTATGTCGGATATGCCGTCAGCGCCTGGACCGGTTCCTGGGTCCTCAGTTTCGTCGTCGCGTTTTTTGCCGTGGCGCTGGTCGGCGTCCTCCTGCAAATTCTGGTGTTCCGCCGAATGGAGGGCCAGGACCTGCGGCAGACTATGGTCACGATCGGGTTGTCGATCGTGTTCGCCGACCTGATGCTGTGGGCATTCGGCGGCGACTTCTATCAGATCCAGACGCCGAACTGGCTGGTCGGGCCGATCCAATTGCCGCTCGTCACCGCCGTGAGGTCCTCCGGCGAAGCGGTCTATCTGACCTACCCGATGGTACGGCTGGTGATCTTCGCAGCCTCCGTCGTGATCGGCGTTGCCATGTGGCTCGCGCTCAATCGCACGCGGATCGGGATGATCGTGCGTGCCGGCGTCGACGATCGCGACATATTGGCCGCCACCGGTGTGCAGATCCAACTCGTCTTCGTGATCGTCTTTGCCCTCGGCGCCGGCCTTGCCGGCATCGCCGGTGTCGTCGGCGGCACGTTCCAGTCGATTTCGCCCGGCGAGGACACGCGCTTCCTGCTCGCTTCGCTGGTGGTCGTGATCGTCGGCGGCATGGGCTCGATTCCGGGGGCTGCGCTCGGCGCCGTCATCATCGGCCTCGCCGAGCAACTCGGCTCCGTCTACATCCCGACCTACGCTATCGTCGTGACCTTCCTGATCATGGTGCTGGTGCTGGCGCTGCGGCCGCAGGGCCTGCTGGCGAGGCGATGACATGTCGTTGATCCAGGGCGCCCAGCTTCAGCCAAGCCAACCCGCCTCCGCGGTGCGGCGGGCGATCGCTCGCGCCTGGCCGGAACTCAACAGCCCCGTCGCCTGGCTGGTCATGCTGATCCTCGTGATCATGCCGCTGATTGCCAACGGCTTCTTCCTGATCGAGATTTTCGGAACGACGCTGATCCTCGGCATCATCGCGCTCAGCCTGATGTTCCTGGCAGGCTATGGCGGCATGGTCAGCCTGATGCAGCTCACCATCGCCGGCTTCGCGGCCTACATGGTCGCGGTCATCGGCATGAGTGCCAACACCAATATCAGCCTGGGCTGGCCGTGGTGGATCGCGACCCCGATGGCGCTGGCGCTGGCAACCCTGTTCGGAACGCTTGGCGGCGCGCTCGCGGTGCGTACCGAGGGCATCTACACCATCATGATCACGCTGGCGATCGGCGCGGCGTTCTACTACTTCACCAACCAGAACTGGGCGATCTTCGGTGGCCATACCGGCATCAACACCGTTGCCACCCCGCATTTCCTCGGCGTGAACTGGCGTTCCGATATCCCGTTCTATTACCTGGCGCTCGGCACAGCCGCGCTGTGCTATTTCGCAGTCCAGTATCTTTCGCGCGCGCCCTTCGGCCTCGCTCTTCAGGGCGTGCGTGACAATCCGCGGCGCATGGCCGCGCTCGGCTTCAATGTCAACGCGCACCGGGTGGCGGCCTATGCGGTCGCGTCGTTGATCGCGGGGCTTGGAGGTGTGCTGCAGGTCTGGAACTACCGGCAGATCTCGCCCGGCTCGGTCAGTGTCAACGCCTGTATCGACATTCTTATCATCGCCGTGGTCGGCGGCATCACGCGGCCGATCGGCCCATTCATCGGCGCATTCATCTTCGTCATGCTGCGCACCTTTGCGCTCGACTTCCTGGTCAAGTTCGGGCTCGACGGCAACCGCTTCCGGCTTCTGATCGGCCTTGGTTTCCTCGCCATCGTGTTCTGGTCATCCGACGGCGTGGTCGGGATCTGGGAGCAGTGGCGACGGCGCTTCGCCCGCCTCCCGGCCCGGCCGGATGGAAGCCGCCAGGAAAAACGGCATGGATAGCACCGCCCAACGCCTGTTTGCGGTCGGCGCCGGCGCAGCACTGGAACTGCGCGGCGTGACGCGGATGTTCGGCGCGCTCGCGGCGCTGACGGACGTCACCATCACGGTGCGGCCGGGCGAACGGCGCGCGGTGCTTGGCTCGAACGGCGCCGGCAAGACCACGCTGTTCAACTGCATCACCGGCGACTTTCCGCCGTCTTCCGGCACGATCCGCTTCTTCGGCGAAGACATCACCCATTTCCCGCCCTATGAGCGGATCCGCCGCGGCCTGCGCCGGACCTACCAGATCTCCGCACTGTTCCCCGGCCTCACGGTGCAGGACAATGTCTATCTCGCCTGCTGCGGCGTTTCGCGCGGGCGCTTTTCTCCGCTGCGCCCCGGCGCCGACGACGCGCTAATGCATGCCGCCGACGCGCTGGTGCAGGCGGTACATCTGACCCCCGTCAAGGAGCAGCGCGTTTCGGAATTGGCCCACGGCCAGCAGCGCCAGCTCGAGATCGCGCTGGCACTCGCAGGCGCGCCGCGCTTCGTGCTGTTCGACGAGCCCGCGGCAGGGCTTTCGCCAACCGAGCGGCTCGAATTGATCGAGATCCTGACCTCGCTGCCTGCCCATATCGGCTACATCATCATCGAACACGACATGGACGTAGCACTTCGGGTGGTCGAGAGCGTGACGATGATGCACAACGGCCGCATCTTCAAGGAAGGCCTGCCCCGCGAGATCGAGTCCGATCCCGAGGTGCAGGAGCTTTATCTCGGAGGCGGCCATGAGTGAGCCGCGCCGCACAGCACCCGCGCTCGAGGTCAAGGGCCTCGATGTCTATTACGGGCATTCGCATGCGTTGCAGGGCGTCGACATCACGCTGCAAAGCGGCGTGTTCTCGGTGGTCGGCCGCAACGGCATGGGCAAGACCACCCTGTGCAAGGCCATCATGGGCCTGGTGCCGACAAGTGGCGGTTCGGTCCGCATCCGCGGCGAGGAGGCGACCGGGCTTTCGCCCGCTCGGATCGCGCGCCTTGGCGTCGGCTACGTCCCGCAGGGCCGGCGGCTGTGGCGCTCGCTCAGCGTCAACGAACATCTCGAACTCGCAGCCGGAATGCGGCGCGGCCCCTGGACCATCGAGCGCATCTACGAGACTTTCCCCAGGCTTGGCGAACGCAAGGATCATGGCGGCAGCCAGCTCTCCGGTGGCGAACAGCAGATGCTCGCGATCTCGCGCGCGCTGCTGACCAATCCGAGTTTGCTGATCATGGACGAGCCGACCGAAGGCCTGGCGCCGGTCATCGTCGCCCAGGTCGAGGAGATGCTGGTACGCCTCGGCGAGGATGGCGACATGTCCGTGCTCGTGATCGAGCAGAATATCGGCGTGGCGACGGCGGTCTCCAAGAACGTCGCCATCATGGTCAATGGCCGCGTCAACCGTATCATCGACTCGGCGCGGCTTGCTGCCGACCGCGAACTGCAGCAGCGCCTGCTTGGCGTGGGAACCCACGGTGATCTCGGCGCCGACCTCGAGGCAGGTCCTGCAAGAACAGAAGCCCGCGACACGCCGCAGCCTGCCCGGAACAATGGACCGGTGCGGATCTTCATCTCCAATCCCGTGCTGCCGACGCGCTGGTCGCAGCCGGTGCCGATCGCACGCATCGAGGCTGCCGCCCGCACCGTCACGATGGGCGTCACGCGACTTGACGAGGCCGCGCGACAAAGGCGCGAGCCACTCTCAATGCAGAGCTCCGGGCCACCCGTCGTGCTGGTCGTCGGCACGCTCGACACCAAAGGCGCAGAATTGCGCTTCATCCGCGACATCGTCGCCAAGAGCGGCCTGCGCACCCGCCTGGTCGACGTCTCCACCAGCGGACAGGCTTCCTCCTGCGACGTCACCGCGCAGGAAATCGCGCTGAACCACGGCCGCGGCGGATCGAGCGTGTTCGGCGCCGACCGCGGCGCATCGGTGAGCGCGATGGCGGACGCCTTCGTCAATTGGCTGCGCCGGCAGGGCAATGTCGCCGGCATCATCTCGGCGGGCGGCTCCGGCGGCGCCTCGCTGGTCGCGCCGGGGATGCGCAGCCTGCCCGTCGGCGTGCCGAAGCTCATCATCTCGTCGGTGGCGTCTGGCGACGTCGGCCCCTATGTCGGAGCTGCCGACATCACCATGATGTATTCGGTGACCGACGTGCAGGGACTCAATTCGATCTCTCGCGTCGTGCTCGCGAACGGCGCCAACGCGATCGCCGGCATGGTCAAGGCGCGCCTCGACGCGCGCGAGGGCGGGCAACAGGAACCGAGCGCCGGTCTTCCTTCGATCGGCATCACCATGTTTGGCGTGACGACGCCTGCGGTGCAAAAGATCGCCGCCGACCTGAGCGACGTGTTCGAATGCGTCGTCTTCCACGCCACCGGCGTCGGCGGCCGTTCGATGGAGAAGCTGGTCGATTCCGGGCAACTGGCCGGGATCGTCGACCTCACCACGACCGAAGTCTGCGACTTCCTGATGGGCGGCGTGTTTCCCGCCACCGAAGACCGCTTCGGCGCCGTGATCCGCAGCCGGGTTCCCTATGTCGGTTCGGTCGGCGCGCTCGACATGGTCAATTTTGGCGCGCCCGACACCATTCCGGAACGTTACCGGCAGCGCAGGCTGCACGTTCACAATCCGCAGGTCACGCTGATGCGGACCACACCCGAGGAGAACGAGCGGATCGGAAAATGGATCGGCGAGCGGCTCAACCAGATGGATGGCGTGGTGCGGTTCTTTCTTTCCGAGGGCGGCGTCTCTGCGCTTGATGCACCGGGCCAGCCGTTCTGGGATCCTGAAGCCGACGCCGCCTTGTTTCGTGCGCTGGAGCAGACCGTGCGCCAGACCAGCAATCGCCAGCTCATTCGCGTCAAGCGACACATCAACGATCCCGAGTTCGCCGCCACGATCGTCAGCGCGTTCCGTCCCCTGATGGGGCGCGCCGGCGGGCGACGAAGAGTGGTGAGGTGACACATGGCCCGGTTTGAACGCGCGGCACTGTTAAAGAGATTCCACGAGATGGCGGCCAGGGGCGAACCGATCGTCGGCGGCGGCGCCGGCACTGGGCTTTCAGCCAAATGCGAAGAAGCCGGCGGCGTCGACCTGATCGTGATCTACAATTCCGGCCGCTACCGCATGGCCGGCCGCGGCTCGCTCGCAGGCCTGATGCCCTACGGCGACGCCAACGCGATCGTGCTGGAAATGGCCGGCGAGGTGCTTCCCGTAGTGAGCCGGACGCCCGTGCTCGCCGGCGTCAATGGTACCGATCCGTTTCGCGACATGGATCTCTTCCTCGATCAACTGAAGACGCTGGGCTTCTCAGGGGTGCAGAATTTTCCGACGGTTGGCCTGATCGACGGCGTCTTCCGCGCCAACCTCGAGGAAACCGGCATGTCCTACGCGCTGGAGATCGACATGATCGCGAAAGCGCGCGAGAAGGACATGCTGACGACGCCTTATGTCTTCAGCGAAGCCGAAGCCGCCGCGATGGCGATCGCTGGCGCCGACATCATCGTCTGCCATCTCGGCCTGACCATCGGCGGTTCGATCGGCGCCCAGACCGCGCTGAAACTGGAAGACTGCCCGGCGCGTATCGACACCTGGGCCGAGGCCGCACTCAGCGTCAATTCAAAGATTCTCGTGCTCGCGCATGGCGGTCCGATCGCGACCCCTGCGGACGCGGATTTCATCATCAGGAACACACGCAATTGCCACGGCTTCTACGGCGCCTCCTCCATGGAGCGCCTGCCGGTGGAGATTGCGCTCACGGATCAGGTACGGAAATTCAAGGCGATCGGCGCCCGCTAAAGCGCCGGGACCAAGGGAGGAAAAGATGTCGGGGAATCTGGTTGGTGAATTGATCCTCTGGCTCATTGTCGCAATCGTCGCGGTCGTCATTGCCGTGTACATCGTGAACTGGCTCTACCATCGCTCGTCGAAGGAAGTCTCCTTCGTCCGCACCGGTTTTCTCGGTGAGCGTGTCGTGATCAATGGCGGCGCCTTCGTGCTGCCGTTCATCCACGACTTCACGCCGGTCAACATGAACGTGCTGCCGATGGGGGTCGTACGCGCCAGGCAGGATGCCGTCATCACCCGCGACCGCATGCGCGTCGATATCGAGGCCGATTTCTACGTCCGCGTCCAGGCGACGAAGGAAGCCGTCTCAATCGCCGCATCGACGCTCGGACGGCGCACCATGGAACCCGAACAGCTCCATGCGCTGCTCTCGGGCAAATTCGTCTCGGCAATCCGATCCGTCGCCTCGGAAATGACGATGGAACAGATGCACGAGCAGCGCGGCGAATATGTCGCACGCGTCAAGGCCAGCGCCGCCGAAGCGCTGGCGCAGAACGGCCTCGAACTCGAATCGGTCGCCATCACCGACCTCGACCAGACCGATCTCGAACACTTCAATCCCTCGAACCGCTTCGACGCCGAAGGCCTCACCCGCCTGATGGAGGAGATCGAGGCCAGACGCAAACTGCGCAACGACATCGAGCAGGATTCGATGATCCGGATCCGCACCCGAAACCTCGAGGCCGAACGCCAGGCGCTCGATATCGAACGCGAGAGCGAGACCGCCCGCCTCGACCAGGAGCGCGACATCGAGATGCGCCGCGCCCAGCAACGCACCGAAGTCGCGCGCGAGCGCGCGTTGCGCGAGACTGAGACCGAACAGGTCCAGATCGCGGCCCGCGAAACCATCGAGAAAGCGCGAATTTCCAACGAGCAGATCATCGCCGAGGCACGTATTTCATCCGAGCGCGAGACGCGACACCGGGAAATCGAACGCACCCGCGCGGTGGAGGAAAAGGAGCTCGTGGCCCGTGAGGAGATCGAAAAGGCGCGGATCACCAACCAGCGCGCGATCGATACCGCACGAATCGCGTCGGAGCGTGAGGTACGCCAACGCGAGATCGAGCGGATGCAGACGGTGGAGGAAGCCGAGATCGCGGCCCGCGAATTGATCGAGAAGGCGCGCATATTGCAGGACCGCGTCATTACCGATGCGCGGATCGCCAACGAGGAAGACACCCGCCGGCGCGAGATCGAGCGCACCCGCGCGATCGATGAAGCCGAGATCGTGGCGCGCGAGTCGACCGAGAAGGCCCGCATCGCGCAAACCATGACCGTCAATGTCGAGCGCATCAGTTCCGATGAGCGCACGCGGGCGCTCGAAATCCAGCAGGTGCGCGCCATCCAGGAAGCCGAAATCGAGGCACAGCAGGCAGTCGAGACCGCGCGGATCGGCCGCGAACGGACGCTGGCGGCCGAGCGCATCGGCGCCGAGAACGCCACGCGCAAGCTGGAGATCGAGCACAACCAGGCGGTCGAGATCGCGGGCATCGCCGCCCGCGAGGCCACCGAGACCTCGCGGATCGGCCAGGAAGAGCGCGTTCGCGGACTCGAGATCACGCGCAACCGGACGATCGAGGAAGCCGACATTGCTTCGCGCGAAACGATCGAAGCCGCCCGCATTGCCCAGGAGAAAACGGTCGCCGCCCAGCGCATCCGCGCCGAGCAGGAGACCCGCGGGCTCGAGATCGATCGCACTGAGGCGATCGAGGCGGCGGAACTGAAACGCCGCGACGCCATCGAGCGGCAGCGCATCGACGTCGAACTTTCGCTCGAGAGCGAGCGCATCACCTCCGCCAAAACCCGCGAGGTGCTCAATATCGACCAGAAGAAAGCGATCGAGATCGCCGACGAGGAGCGTGTGATTGCGCTTGCCGCCAAGCGCTCCGAGCGGATCGACGCCGACCGCCAGGTCAAACAGGCCGAGATCGTCGCCCGCAAGGAGATCGACACCACGGATATCTCGCGCGAGCAGGCGCTGGAGGCGGCGCGGATCGAGCGCCGTCGCGCCATCGAGCAGCTCGAAGTCGCCCGTGTCCAGTCGTTGCAGGAAGCCGAGATCGCCGCGCGCGAGGATGTGGAACGCGCCCGCATCGCCTCGGATCGCGGCCTCGACGAGGCCCGGGTCGGCCGCGAACGCGAACTTCGCAAGCTCGAGATCAATCGCGAAAAGGACGTCGAGACCACATTGATGGAGAAGGCGATCGCCCTTCACACGAAATCGCTGGAAGAATCCGCCGCCAAAGCGGCAGCCGAAAATGCCCGGGTGCACGCCACCGAAGCGACCGAGCGCGTCGAAACCGCGCGCGAGAGCGAGATCGCCAAGCGACGCAAGACCGTGGAAATATTGATTGCAGAAAAACAGGCCGAGGAGATCCGGATCGCCGCCGACGCCGAACGCGTTCGCGCCGCCGTCGAGGCCGAGGCCCAACGCCTGCTCAACGAGGCGGAGAACGTGCTCTCCGACGAGGCGCGCTACTCGCTGTTCCGCCGCAAACTGCTCGACAAAATCGAAGGCATCGTCCGCGAAAGCGTCAAGCCGATGGAGAAGATCGAGGGCATCCGCATCCTCAGTGTGGACGGCCTCAATGGTGGCGGCAACGGCGCGGGCAACGGCCGTAGCGCCACCGACGAGGTGATCAATTCCGCGCTGCGCTACCGCATGCAGGCCCCGCTGATCGACTCACTGCTCGCCGATATCGGCGTCGAGGGCGGCAGCTTAGCCCGGATGCCGGGCCTGATGCGCGAGGCCCGCGACATGCAGGGCATCCGGGAATCGACAACGCGCAAAGGCGGCGAAGGCAAGCCCGCCGCGCCGGCACAGTCTCCACCCGCAACCGGTGAGCCGCGGGGCGAGCGCGCGCCGCGCAAGAAGGAGTAAGCGCCCGCCATGGCCAGGGTCTACGTTTCAACCGTCGTCAATGCCCGCAACGATCGCGTCTGGGCGCGCGTGCGCGATTTCAATGGCTTGCCGAACTGGCATCCCGCGATTGCGGAAAGCCGTATCGAGGGCGGCGAGCCCGCCGACAAGATCGGCTGCGTGCGCGACTTCCGCCTGCGCAACGGCGACCGCATCCGCGAAAAACTGCTCGGGCTGTCCGACTACGATATGTTCTGCACCTACTCGATCCTGGAATCGCCGATGGGGGTAGAGAACTACGTCGCCACGCTGCGCCTGACGCCGGTCACCGACGGCGACCAGACTTTTATGGAATGGAGCGCCGAGTTCGACTGCGCGCCCGAACGGGAAACCGAGCTTGTCGGCAATATCGGCGGCGGCGTGTTCCAGGGTGGCTTCGATGCGCTGAAACGCGCGTTTGGAGGCTAGCGTGCCGCATATCGTCAAGAGCACCATCCTCGATGCTCCGACCGGCGCGGTCTGGAACGTGTTGCGCGATTTCAACGGGCACGACCGCTGGCATCCGGCGGTTGCGACCAGCACGATCGAACGCGCCCAGGCGAGCGACAAGATCGGCTGTGTCCGCCGCTTCAAGCTCAAGGACGGCTCGGAATTGCGCGAACAGCTGCTGGCATTGTCCGATCTCGAACAGACCTTCAGCTATTGCCTGCTCGATACGCCGATGCCGATGTTCAATTACGTGGCGCATGTCCGCTTGCTTCCCGTTACCGACGGCGACCGCACCTTCTGGCACTGGGAATCGCGGTTCACGACCCGGCCCGCGGACCAGGAGAGCATCACGCAAATGGTGGCGGAGCAGATCTATCAGGCCGGATTCGAGGCCATCCGCCACCACCTCAAGGAGGCCGCATGAGCGCGAAGGACAATCGATGCCGATCTCGGTAAGGACGTTTACCAATTCCGGCGAGGCGGCGGCGGCATTATCGGCCGATCGCGGCGCACGCTACCTGGGCGGCGGCACGCTGGTGATGCGCGCGCTGAACGAGGGTGATATCTCGATCTCCACCGTGGTGCGCGCGAGCAATTCTGCGCTGACGCGGATCGATGCGTCGGGATCGCGGGTCACGATCGGCGCCGGCACGACCTTCAGCCGGATCCTCGCCGAGCGCGACCTCGGTTTCCTGCATGCCCCTGCCCGCTCGATCGGCGGACCGGCGGTGCGAAACATGGGCACCGTGGGTGGCAATCTGTTCGCCCCCAGTCCGTATGGCGACTTCACCGTCGCCCTGCTCGCGCTCGATGCGACGGTTTCCGTACAAGGTGGCCTCGGCAGCCGCGACATGGGAATCGAGGAGTTCTTGCAGTCGCGCGAGCGGCAGCCCGGCACGCTCGTGCTTTCGATCTCATGCCAGAAGCCCGGCAGCGCCGAGGCGTTCCGCTACCGCAAGATCGCTCGCATCAAGCCAAAGGGTGGCGCGGTGATCACGCTTGCCGCGCATCTGCCCATGAGCAGCGGCCGCATCGTCGGCGCCCGCATTGCGCTCGGCTCGATGGCGCCGACGCAAATTCGCGCGCGCGCCGCCGAGCGCGCGCTGGAGGGACGTTCGCTCGATAGAGCAACGATCGACGCTGCCGCCGCGGCGGTCGCCGAAGGAACTTCTCCTGGCGACAATGCGCTCGCCAGCGCCTGGTACCGGCGCGAGATCGTCGGCGTGCACCTGCGCCGCTTGTTGTCAGGTCAGGGATAGGATCGACATGGCCAAGACTGCTCTGCAATTTCGTCACAACGGCCGCGACGTCGCCATCTTCGTCGACGGCGGCACCAATCTGCTGGTCGCGCTGCGCGAGGTGATCGGCGACATGACGCCGAAATTCGGCTGTGGCCAGGGTGGCTGCGGCGCGTGCAGCGTATTGATCGACGGCGAACTCCACCTCTCCTGCCTGACACTGGCCGAGACCGTCGCCGGACGGTCGGTGGAAACGCTCGACGGCATCAAGGACGGACCCACGCTGCATCCGCTCCAGCGCGCGTTTGCCGATAATTTCGCCGCCCAATGCGGCTATTGCACCCCGGGCATGCTGATGGCCGCCAAGGCCTTGCTCGACCGTAACCCGCAGCCTAGCCGCGACGAGGTCGTCGAGGCCATCTCCGGAAATATCTGCCGCTGCACCGGCTACGAACCCATCATCAATGCCGTGCTCGCCGCCGCCTCCGGCGGCCGTGCGCGCGCCTGAAGGATTTTGCCATGCTGGAACTGCGCAAGGACATCTTCGCCGACGAGCGCGACGACAATCTGAAGGAAATCGGCAAGCCCACGCAGCGGCAGGACATGCTCGGGCATGTCACCGGCACCTCGCCCTATTTCGACGACCACAAGCTACAGGGCATGCTGCATCTGAAGGTGGTCCGCAGCACGCACTCCCATGCACGCTTGCGCCGTATCGACACGTCAGAAGCGGAGCGATCGGAAGGCGTGCGCCGGGTCATCCGCGGCGCCGATGTGCCGCGCAATCTCAACACGCTGCTCAGCCTGATCAATTTCGGCAAGGACGACGAGCCTTCGCTCGCGGTCGACAAGGTGCGCTACAAGGGCGAGCCGATCGTCGCCATCGTCGCGGACAGTCCGCGCGAGGCCTATGAGGCGATGGCGAAAGTGCGGATCGACTACGAGGCACTGCCAACGGTGTTCGATGTCGAAGACGCGTTGAAGCCCAACGCGCCCGTGGTCAACGATACCTATCCGAAGAACGCGTTCATCTATCACGACATCTACGATCACCAAAAACTGCGCTTCGGCGACGCCGATGCCGGCCTCGCCGCAGCCGACCATGTGCTGGAGCAGCGCTACCAGATGTCGCCGATCGAGCACGCGCCGACCGAAACCAACGGCTCGATCGCGGCGCCCGATACCAATGGGCGCTACATCGTCTACACCTCGACGCAGGCGCTGTTCTTCTCGCTCGATACCTGCGCCAAGATCCTGGACGTGCCTTCCAACACCTTCCACTTCATCGGCGGCACGGTCGGCGGCGGCTTTGGCGGCAAGGTGGACACACTCACCGAGCCGCTTTGCATCCTCGGCGCCATGCTGACGGGACGCCCGGTGCGCTATTCGTTCGGCCGCGAGGAGGAGATGCAGTACGGTCCGCCGCGCGGCGCCGAGCGCATCTACATCAAGGATGGCGTGATGCGCGACGGCCGTGTCGTCGCACGCAAGATCCGCGCCTATTTCGACAGTGGGGCCTATACGCGGCTGTCGAGCTATGCCGCCGTCAAATGCGCGGCGCATCTGCCCGGTCCCTACACGATTCCCAACGTCTATGGCGACGTCTATTGCGTGTTCACCAACCGCACGCCGGCGACCGCGATGCGTGGCTTCGGCGTCACGGCGATGGATTTTGCGATCGAGTGCCAGATGGACAAGCTCGCGCATCTCGTCGGCATGGACCCGATGGAGTTCCGCATCCTCAATGCCTACCGCGACGGCGACATGAAGGCGCACCGGCGTGAGGCCAAGAATACCGCTTTGATCGAATGCGTCCAGGTCGCCGCGGAAAAGGCCAAGTGGCCGCTCCGCGAGGAGTTCAAGCGCGCATCGTCGCGCACGGATGGCGGCGGCAGCCGCGCCGCAATCCCGGCGACGCCACGTGAGCCCCGCGCCACGCCCGTCGCGGCGTCCCAGCAGCGCACGACCTACGATCGCGCGCCGGCAGCTTCGCGTGAGCCTCTGCCTCCAACGCCGCCGACCCCTCCGCCCTCTCCGCCGCGGCCATCGGCGCCGTCACACGGCGCCACCCGCTTCTCTTCCGTCTTCGGCACCAGGAGGCGCTGACCATGGCAACGCATCGCGGACGCGGCATGGCGTCGATCAATTATCCGATCGGAATAAATCTCGGCGGCGACCCGAGCCAGGCGCTGGTGCATTCCAACCCCAGCGGCAAATTCACCGTGGCGCTATCGTCGATCGATCTCGGCCAGGGCATGAAATCCGTGACCCGGCAGATCTGCGCGGAGACGCTCGGCGTTCCGGTCGAGGACGTCTACGTCGACACCGCCGATTCCGACACCGGGCCGCACTGCATGGGATCGTTCGCCTCGCGCGGCACCCACCGGGTCGGCAACGCCGTGATGGCCGCCGCCAAGGAAGCGCGCGGGGTGATGATGGAGGCGGCAGCCGAGGAACTGGAAGTCAACGCCGCCGATCTCGAGACCGACGGCCGCGGCAACATTCACGTCAAGGGCGCGCCGCACCGCTCGATCTCGACCAAGGACGTCGCGATCGCCGCCCAGTTCAAGCAGGGCAAGACGATCTCGGGACGCGGCATCTTCCTGGTGCCGCTCTCCAATGTCGACCCCGAGACCGGTGAGATGTCGCCCGCCACCTGCTATGCCCATGCCTGCCTGGTCGCCGAGGTCGAAGTCGACGACGAGACCGGCGAAGTCGCGATGGTGCGGATGGACAGCGCCTATGAACTCGGCCGCGCGCTCAATCCGCGGCTGGTCGAGCAGCAACTGGTCGGCGGCGCCTGGATGGGGATCAGCCACGCGCTCTATGAAACCCCGGAACCGTATTATCCGGATCCGAGGGAAGGCCCGCGCGACTTCGTCGAATATCTGATGCCGGGGCCCGGCGACATCTGCCCGCACGACATCGCGGTGCTGGAGCGCCCCGCCGCCGATGGCCCGTTCGGCGCCAAGGGACCGGGCGAAATGTGCGCCAATCCGGTACTCCCGGCGGTCGCGAATGCGATCTTCAACGCCGTCGGCGTCAGGATCGATGATCTGCCGATCACGCCGGAAAAGGTTTTGCGGGCGATCAAAGCCCAGGGCGGCGCACGGCCGCAGGCGCGACGGTAGGACTGAGCGCATGCCAGTTCGCAGCAACATCGTCGGTATCGACAGCCCGGAGGCGCTGGAGAAGGCGCTGCGGGCGGCCTATTACCTCGCCGACGACGGCATCGCGACCGCATCCTATCTGGCGCTCGCGCTCGGCAAACCGTTGTTGCTCGAAGGCGCGCCCGGCGTCGGCAAGACCGAAGCTGCGAAAGCGATTGCCGCCGTGCTCGGCCGCAGGCTGATCCGGCTGCAATGCTACGAAGGCATCGACGCCTCAGCCGCGCTCTATGAGTGGAACTATCCGCGCCAGATGCTGGCGATCCGCCAGGCCGGCGAAGAGAGCATCGATATTTACGGCGAGTCGTTCCTGATCGAACGGCCGATGCTCGCAGCGTTGCGCGCGCCGAACTCGACGGTGCTGCTGATCGACGAAATCGACCGCGCCGATCAGGAGTTCGAAGCTTTTCTGCTCGAATTCCTCTCCGATTTCCAGATTTCTATCCCTGAGCGCGGCACGCTGCGCGCCGCCGAGCATCCAGTTGTGGTTCTGACATCGAACCGCACGCGCGACTTGCACGAGGCGCTGCGGCGCCGCTGCGTCTATCACTGGATCGACTATCCGACGGCGGAGCATGAAGCGCGTATCGTGATGATGCGGGCCTCCAGTGTCGCCGAAGCAACCGCCCGCGCGGTCGTCGCTGCCGTCGGCAAACTGCGGCGGGAACCGCTCAGCAAGGCCCCGGGCATTGCCGAGGCGGTGGACTGGGCGGAAGCCGCGACACTGCTTCACCAGGGCGGCGCGCGCTGGCCCGATGCGTTCAAGCGATCGATTGGCATGGCGCTGAAGGACGAGGAGGACCTCCACTACATCTCTCCCCGGCTCGACGCGCTGATTGCGGAGGCCGCCGCGTGAGCGACGAACTTGCACTTCCTCGCGCTATCAGGATCTTCGTCTCCTTTGTCGCGTTGCTGCGCGCCAACAGCTTTGCCGTGGCGCCAGAGCAGACCACGGCATTCCTCGCAGCAATCGATCTGCTCGGGCCGCGCAGCCTGGAACATATCCGCAAGGCTGGGCTCGCGACGCTGGCGCCACCTCCGGAGCGGCGCGCGACCTATGACCGGCTGTTCGACCTCCACTTCCGCGGCAGCGAAGCGATCGAACAAGCTGATGGCGAAGACGAAGAGGTCGTTCGATTGCAGGAAGAAGGCCGCGGCGAGGACGAGCCGCCGCTCGCCGACGAGGCCAATGAATCCGGTCTTGCCGCGGCGCGCGCGGAAGCCCTGGTCGAGCGCCGCTTTGCGCGCGATGCGACCGCTGACGCGCTGCGACGGCTGTCCCGCGAAGCGGAAGCCCGCCTGCCACGGCGCCGCGGTCACCGGCGCCGTCGCGCACGCCGCGGCCCCTTTGCCGATTTGCGCCGTACGCTGCGTGAAAGTGTGCGCAACGACGGCGAAGTGCTGCGGCTCGGGCGTTTGCGACGCCGGCCGCGGCCGCGGAGAATCCTGTTGCTGATCGACGTATCCGGCTCGATGAAGACGCGCACCGAGGAGAACATGAAGCTGGCGCATGCGCTTACGCAAGCGGCGCGCAATGTCGAGGTATTTACGTTCGGCACAAGGCTGACGCGCGTGACCCCTCCGCTGCGGCTGAAGCGTCGCGAGCAGGCGCTGAACGCCGCCGCGCATCTTGTCAGCGATTGGGACGGCGGCACTCGGATCGGCGATGCGCTGCAGGCATTTTTGGCGGTGCCGCGGTTCGGCAGCTACGCACGGGGTGCTGCGGTGGTGGTCATCTCCGACGGCCTGGAGCGCGGCGATCCCACCGCACTCCGCGACGCCGTGGCAAAACTGTCGCGCCGTGCCTGGCGCGTCAGCTGGCTGACGCCGCTGGCCACAACACCGGGTTTCCAGCCACAAACCGAGGCGCTGATCGCGATCAGGCAATTCGTCGATGATCTCGCGGGCGGCGGGTCGAGCGCAGAAGTGGTTTCGCATCTGCTGTCGCTTGGAAACGGGAGAGCCGCGTGATCGGCATCGTCGACGCCCATCATCATATCTGGCGTCAAGCCGATCTGGCTTGGCTGTCCGGCCCGATGCAGCCTCGCATCTTCGGCCCTTATGAGCCGATCCGGCGCGACTACCCGATCCGTGAATATCTCGACGATCTCGCGGGCTCGGGCGTCCTTCGTTCGGTCTATGTGCAGACCAACTGGCCCAATGACCAATTCGAGGATGAGGCCGCCTGGGTGCAGCAGACCGCCAACGAGCACGGCTGGCCGCACGCGCTGGTCGCCTATGCCGATTTCAGCGTCGGCGACGTTCGCCCGCAACTCGACCGGCTCGCGCGCTATCCGCTGGTGCGCGGCGCGCGGATGCAACTGCACTGGCATGAAAATCCGCTCTACCGTTTCGCGACGCGTCCCGACCTCTGTATCGACCCGGCGATCCGGCGCAACGTCGGCCGGCTCGCCGACTACGGCTGGAGTTTTGATCTCCAGGTGTTCGCGCCGCAAATGGCGGAAGCCGCACAGCTCGCCAAAGCCTGCCCCAAGGTGACCTTCGTGCTCCAGCATGCGGGGATGCTGGAAGACCTTTCGCCGCAAGGCCGCGCCGCATGGCGCGCCGGCATGGCGACGCTCGCAAATTGCCCGAACGTCGTCTCCAAATTGTCCGGGCTCGGCACCTTCATCCACCGCAACGATGTCGCGCACATCACCGCGGTGCTGGACGACACGGTCGCGATCTTCGGTGCGGATCGATGCCTGTTCGGATCCAATTTTCCGATCGAAAAGCTCTGGACCAACTATCGCGACCTCGTCGACGCCTACCGCACGGCGACGACGCGACTGAGCCCCGGACAGCGCGACGCCATTTTCGCAGGCACCGCCAAACGCGTTTACCGGCTGGGGCCATGAACAGAAACAGCAATGAACCGGGAATCGGGAGGGAATAGATGCCGTTGGAAATCAAGATCCTCGACTATGGCGACATCGAGCTGGAATCGAGCTTTCTCGTGCTCGGGCGCGACTGCGGCCGCACCCGCCGCGTGCTGACGCTGGGCTTCCTGATCACCGGCGGCGCCTACCCCGTCGTAGTCGACACCGGCTATCGCTCCAATCAGATCATGGAAACGCTGGGCATGCGCGGCCTCCAGTTCCACGAGAACATGATCGAGAACCAGCTCACGCGACACGGCGTTCGCATGGGCGACGTGCGCTTCGTCTGCCACACCCATCTGCATATCGACCATGCCGGCAAGGACGATCTGTTTCCGATGAACACGACCGTCGTCCTCAACCGCAAGGAGCTGGAATATTCCGTTTCCGGCTTGATGCATCCGCAGTATCCGGCGCCCGACATCAAGCACCTGATCGATCGCCTGCACACCAAGAGCGCGCTGCGCTTTCTCGATCTCGAGATCACCGGGCCGGTCGAATTGATGCCGGGCGTCTATTGCGATGCCGCCAACGCCCACACCGAAGGCTCGATGAACATCCACGTTCATACCGCGGACGGGATCGCGACCATCTGCGGCGACGTGATCTACGATTTCAACGACCAGATCGTGACGCCGTTCAACGAGATCCACGACGCCGAGCCGCGCACCACCGGCAATCACGGCACCAGCAAGCGAGCGGAAAAAGCCGCGATCAAAAAGCTCCTGAGCAGCTCACGCTATCTGCTGCCGGTTCACGACCGGCCGGCCAAGATCGAGGGCGGCAACGTGGTCGGACGGCTGCATGACCAAGTGCCCGGCCCTGTCGTGCAAAGCCTTCCGCAACGCAACTGGTTCCCGGCATAAAGCAAGGACGCGACCGATGACGCACGTCACTCTGCGATCCGAATTCGAGGACCTGATCGATCCCTATGCACCGGTCGGCCAGACCGGCACCGGCTTCGAGTTCACGGAAGGACCGATCTGGCACCCCGTGGATCAGTATCTGCTGTTTTCGGACATGCCCGGCGATGTACGTCGGCGCTGGGACACCAAACGTGGCGTCGTCGAGGTCAAGCGCCCGTCAAACAAATGCAACGGCATGACCTATGACGCCGAGCTCAACCTGATTGTCTGCGAGCACTCTACTTCGTCGCTCATTCGCGAACGGCCGGACGGGCGCCGCGAGGTGATCGCCTCGCATTTCGAGAACCAGGAGCTCAACAGCCCGAACGACGTCTGCGTCCACTCCAGTGGCGCGATCTATTTCAGCGACCCCTGGTATGGACGCATGCCGGTTTTCGGCGTCGAGCGACCGCGCCAGCTCGGCTTCCAGGGCGTCTATCGCGTTCCGCCCGGCGGCGGCGCGCCAAAACTCCTGGTCGATCGTCATCTGTTCGACCAGCCGAACGGATTGTGCTTTTCACCGGATGAGCGCGTGCTCTATGTCAACGATACCGTGCAGGCCCTGATCCGCGCCTTCGACGTCAATGCCGATGGCTCGCTCGCCAATCCGCGCGTCTTTGCCAGCGCCATCCGCTCGGAACTGGAGCCCGGCCTGCCCGACGGCATGAAATGCGACCAGCGCGGCAATGTCTGGGTGACGGCGCCCGGCGGCGTCTGGGTCTATTCACCAGCCGGCGAGTTGCTCGGCAAGGTCCGTCTTCCCGAGTTGGTCGCCAATCTCGCCTGGGGCGGCCCGGAATTCCGCACGCTTTATCTGACTGCGACACATTCGGTCTATGCGATCCCGACCAAGGTCGGGCCGCGCCACGAGCCTTATATGAGCGGCAAGCGTGGTGGCTCCAGTGCTTCGTCCACGGCGCCAGCGCCTATTCTGGCTGATGGCAACATGCAGCTCGATCCAAAGCGCTGCGCCATGATCCTGCAGGACCTGCAAAACGACGTGATCATGGATGGCGGCGCGTTCGCCGATTCCGGCGCGCCCGGCCATGCCCGCGAGCAACGCGTCGTCGAGAATGTCCGCCGCCTCGCGGAGGTGGCGCGTGCACGCGGCGTCGTTATCATCCATGTCTGGTTCGTCGTCGAAGCCGGTGCGCCGGGCGTGACGCTCAACGCGCCGCTGTTTGAAGGCCTCGTCGACAGCAAGGCCATGGTGCGCGGCAGCTGGGGCGTCGCTCCGGTTTCGGGCCTTGAGCCACGCCCGGGCGATTTCGTCGTCGAAAAGATGCGCATGAGCGCCTGGGAAGGCACGCGGCTGGAAACCATCCTGAAAGCGACCGGCCGCGACATGATCATCAACACCGGCGCCTGGACCAACATGTCGGTCGAGCACACCGCCCGCACCGGCGCCGACAAGGGCTACTTCATGGTCGTGCCGGAGGATTGCTGCTCGACGATGAATGCCGACTGGCACAACGCTTCGGTCAATTTTGCGATGCAGAACGTCGCCGTGGTGACCAACGCCGACGCCGTGATCAAAGCGCTTGGATGAAGGCAGGCCGGTGCCGAAGCTTTTTCATCTCTCCTGTTCGCCGCGCGCCGATTCGGAATCGGGTGCAGGCGCGCGAGTCTTCCTCGATCGTTTTCGTCAGGCGCGGCCGGACTGGGACGTCGACGTGATGAACCTCTGGAAGGATTATTTGCCGGACTTCGAAGGCTACATCCTGGAGGCCAAATATTCCCGGCTCGGCGGGCGCAGCCTCACCGATTCACAGCGCGATGCCTTTGCGGTTGCCGAACGCATCGCGGTTCGCTTCGCCGTCGCCGATCGCGTGCTGATTTCAACCCCGATGTGGAATTTCGGCATCCCCTACAAGCTGAAGCAATGGATCGATGTGATCACGCAGCCCGGACTGACGTTCCGGTTTGACCCGGCGCAAGGTTATCTGCCGTTGCTGAAAGACCGGCCGACGGTCATCATCCTTGCCAGCGGCAGCGACTTCGTTACCGGCATGAACCGCGGCCGCATCGACATGGCGACGCCCTATTTGCGCGAAATGCTGCGCTTCATCGGTATCGGCGACGTCCGCTTCGTGCCGATTGGCCCGACCGCTGGTCCGGCCGAACCGGCCCGCGCCGCGCGGCAGAATGCACATCGCCGCCTCGCCGAGATAGCTGCGAGTTTCTGAGGCCGGATTTTAGCTGCCGTAGTGGTATTGGGGACCTGAGCCCGGCTTTCGGTGGTTGAAAATGCTCAGGAAAGAAGGCAAAACGCCCCGGTGATTGCTTGGTCGGAGTGGCAGGATTCGAACCTGCGACCCCTGCGTCCCGAACGCAGTGCTCTACCGGGCTGAGCCACACTCCGACTAAGAACGCGGCTTATAGCCTTGGGTTTCGGCCACCGCAAGGCGCCGAGTTAAGGAATTTTTCCCTGTGAAAACAGACCTGAAAACCGTCCTTCTGCCGGCTGGCGAGGCTGCCGTGGTGGCGGCGGCGCGGGCGCTGCGGGAAGGTGGGCTGGTCGCGTTCCCGACCGAGACCGTTTATGGGCTAGGCGCCGACGCCACCAACGCGGCGGCGATTGCCCGGCTTTACCAGGCCAAGGGCCGGCCGGCCTTCAACCCGCTGATCGCGCATGTCGGCGACCTCGAGGCGGCACGCAGGATCGGCCGCTTTGACGCCGCCGCGCTGCGGCTGGCCGAGGCGTTCTGGCCCGGACCGCTGACGCTGGTGCTGCCGAAGTCAGCCGATTGCGCGGTCGCCGACCTCGCCACCGCCGGCCTCGAAACCGTCGCCATCCGGATACCGGCGCACAGGGTCGCGCGCGACATCCTGCGCGCCTTCGGCGGCCCCGTCGTGGCGCCGTCGGCCAATCTGTCGGGGCACGTGTCGCCGACCATTGCCGCCCATGTGCAAAGCGATCTCGACGGCCGGATCGATTTGATCGTCGATGGCGGCGCGGTCGCGGTCGGCGTCGAATCCACCATTGTCGGCATCTTCGACGTGCCGATGCTGCT
The DNA here is from genome assembly GCA_963802535.1 of uncultured Alphaproteobacteria bacterium. Lineage (GTDB taxonomy): Bacteria > Pseudomonadota > Alphaproteobacteria > Rhizobiales > Xanthobacteraceae > Bradyrhizobium. Next base: position 186,167 of record CAWDJI010000020.1, read on the forward strand.
GCGGCCGGGCGGCCTGCCGCGCGCCGACATCGAACGCGTGCTGGGACGCGCGCTGGCGCAGCCGCCCGAGGATGCCGACAGCGACAGCGGACAGCCGCTGGCACCGGGCATGCTGGCCTCGCATTACGCGCCGCGCACCAGAGTGCGGCTCAATGCGAGTACGGCTCGAACCCGGCGAGGCATTGCTTGCGTTTGGCCTCGGAGCAATTTCGGGAATTGACGAAGCTGCCGCAGTGTTAAATCTGTCTGCACGCGGCGATCTCGACGAGGCCGCCGCCAATCTGTTCGGCCATCTTCGCGCGCTCGACGCCAAAGGCGCGCAGATGATTGCGGTCATGCCCATTCCCGATGATGGACTGGGCGAGGCCATCAACGACCGGCTGCGCCGCGCCGCGGTCGGACGGGAGTGAGAGAAGAAGAAGATGAATATCGTGCAGCCTGCCGTGCCGCCGCTTTCGCCCGACCTGATCGCGAAATTCCGCGCCATCGTCGGCGACAAATATGCGGTGACCGACAAGCAAGATATCGCGCCTTACGTCACCGAGGAGCGCGATCTTTTTCACGGCAAGTCGCCGCTGGTGCTGCGGCCGGGAACGACGGCCGAAGTCTCCGACATCTGCAAGCTCGCCAGCGCCCACAAAATCGCGCTGGTGCCGCAGGGCGGCAACACCGGCCTCGTCGGCGGCCAGACACCGCATAATGGCGAAGTCGTGGTCTCGCTGCGAAGGCTCGATAAAATTCGCGAGGTCGATGCCGCGTCCAACACCATGACCTGCGAGGCCGGCGTGGTGCTTCAGGTAGCCCAACAGCGTGCCCGAGACGTCGACCGGCTGTTTCCGCTGTCGCTCGGGGCCGAAGGAAGCTGCACCATCGGCGGCAATCTCTCCACCAATGCCGGCGGCACGGCGGCTTTGGCGTATGGCGTGGCGCGCGAGATGGCGCTCGGGCTGGAAGTGGTGCTGGCCGACGGGCGGATCCTGAATTCGCTGTCGAAGCTGAAAAAGGACAATACCGGCTACGATCTGCGCAATCTCTTCATCGGCGCCGAAGGTACGCTCGGCATCATCACCGCGGCAACGCTAAAACTGTTTCCAAAGCCGCGCGCGATCGAGACCGCCTATGTCGGCCTCGCATCGCCGGCGCAGGCGCTAAAGCTGCTGTCGATCGCGCAGAACGAGGCCGCCGGCAGCCTGACCAGTTTTGAATTGCTGGCCGACATCGCGGTGGATTTCTCGATCCGCCATGGCATCGACATCCGCGATCCGCTCGCCAGCAAGCACCCGTGGTACGTGCTGATGGAATTGTCGTCCTCGCGCGACGACGCCCGCGACGCGCTGGAGCAGATTTTGGCTGCTGGCATGGAACAAGGCATCGTCGACGATGCCGTGATCGCGGCCAATCTCAGCCAGCGCGCCGCGTTCTGGAAGCTGCGCGACGAGATGTCGGCGGCGCAGAAGCCGGAAGGCGGCTCGATCAAGCACGATATCTCGGTGCCGGTCGCCGCCGTGCCTGACTTCATCGAACAGGCCAATGCCGCCGTCGTAAAGCTGATCCCGGGATCCCGGCCGGTGCCGTTCGGCCATCTCGGCGACGGCAACATCCATTACAATGTCAGCCAGCCGATCGGCGACGGACCTGAGGACTTTTTGGCGCGCTGGCACGACGTCAACGAGGTCGTTTTCGCGATCGTCATGCGAATGGGCGGGTCGATTTCCGCCGAGCACGGCATCGGCGTGCTCAAGCGCGACGAACTGCCTGACGTGAAGGACAAGGTTGCGATCGAGCTGATGCGCGGCATCAAGGCGATGCTCGATCCGCAGGGTATCATGAACCCCGGCAAGGTGCTGTGAACGTCTCATGACCATTTCCGACCGCATCCGCGTCAAGGACGTCCGCCTGCTCTCCGACAATCATTACGTCCTGAAGAGCACCACGTTCGAATATCGCCGCGGCAACGGCGAATGGCAGACGCAGCACCGCGAGACCTATGACCGCGGCAATGGAGCGACGCTGCTGCCGTATAATCTTGGCAAGCGTACCGTGGTGCTGGTCAAGCAGTTCCGTTATCCGGCCTACGTCAACGGTTACGACGATCTGATGATCGAAGCCGCAGCCGGCCTGCTCGACAACGCCTCACCGGAAGACCGGATCAGGGCCGAGGCCGAGGAGGAAACCGGCTATCGCCTTCACGACGTCAAGAAGGTGTTCGAGGCCTTCATGAGCCCGGGCTCGGTGACGGAGAAGCTGCACTTTTTCGTCGCCGAATATGAACCATCGATGCAGGTCGGCCGCGGCGGCGGCATCGCCGACGAGGGCGAGGACATCGAGGTGCTGGAGCTGCCGATCGATCTGGCGTTGGCCATGATCGCCGACGGCCGCATCGTGGACGCCAAGACCATCATGCTGCTGCAATACGCGGCGCTGAATATTTTTCGGTAGGCTGCCGGCACGCTGGACCAAAAACTACGAAAACAACCCCATGCACCGTAGGGATTGTGCCTCGCACCGATCCAAAAACCCAATATCTGGTAGGTAGGTGGGCAAAGCGACTTGTCCGCCGAAGCTCGAAGAGCGAAGGCGGAAGCGTGCCCACCATTCTTGCGCCTATCGAAGTTGGTGGGCACGGCGCAAGAGCGCCTTTGCCCACCCTACGAATTCTTCTAAATCGCTTTTGCCGCCACGCCGGCCGCGGTGAGGATCTCGCGCCTGACCCGCGCGTCCTTGACCGCGCGCGCCATTGCGGCTGCACCCGACAGCACCGCGAGGAACGACCACGCCCGCTGATCGGCGTGCGCACCGCGAAAACCGGCGGCCACCAGTTCGACCAAACGTGTCAACTCCTCCTCATAGACCGCGCGCGTCGCGTCGTCGGCGCGCGCCACGTCGGGCGAGAAACTCGGTAGCCCGCAGGCGTCCGACAAATCGAGATCCATGCGTTCGCCGAGATAGAAATCGACAAAGGGATCGCGCCAGGCGCGGCCGTGTTGTTGCTGGAACGCCGCCACGCCGTTGCGCAGCACAGCGATCCCGTCCGAGACCACCAGGCGAAACGCCTCGGCCTTGGAATCGAAATGGGCGTAGAACGCGCCCGAGGTGAGGCCTGCGCCCTTCGCCAGCGCATCGACGCCGGTGCCGCCAAATCCGCCGCTGCGAAACCCGCGGCCGGCGGCCTCCACCAGCCGTGTCCGCGCATCGCCCTCGTTCGCCTTTGATCGCGCCATCGAATGCTTTCTCACGTATGGTTGATAGCGATCGTTATCTAGTGATGGTGACGCCCGCAAGCAAGCGCGGGTTCATCAAACCGCTCGGATCGGCGGTGGCAGCGGATGTTGCAGCATAGGTCAGACTTGCCGAAAGTTCGGCACTGATTTTCTCACCACAACTGTCGTCCCGGCGAACGCCGGGACCCATACTCCGCGGCGTTAGTTGCTTTTGACGACCGCTAACGTCGGTGTTCTTACCGAGAGCACAACGCGGTATGGGTCCCGGCGCAAGGCCGGGACGACGGGGAGTTAAAACAAACTCCCCTGCCCCTCGTCTTCGTTCGTCGCCGCCGCCTTCCGCACCGCCTTCTTCGGCTTCGGCTCTTCCGCTGCGCTTTCTTCGTCCGTGATCGGCAGCAGCAATTGCGCGTCGTCATTGGCGACGCGATTGACCTTGGTCGAAATCTCGTGCCAGGCGAACTCGCCTTCACGCGGGCCGGTCAACAGCGTCATGATTTCGTCGGCGTCGTTGGCGCGGCCGTCGAGCCAGCGCTCGAAATCATCCGGCGCAATCGTCACCGGCACGCGGTGATGCAGCGTGGCGAGGTCGCGGCTGGCCGCTGCGGTGACGATGGCAACCGTGTCCATTTCCTCGCCGTTCGGGCCCATCCAGGTTTCCGCCAACGCCGCAAAGCCGACCGGCTGGCCGTCGCGGCGGTGGATGAAGAACGGCCGCTTGCGTCCGCTCGAATCCTGCCATTCGTAGTAGCCATCCGCCGGGATCAGGCAGCGCCGCCGCTTGATGGCGTTCTTGAACGCCGGCTTTTCCCGAACCGTCTCGGAGCGTGCATTGATCAGCAATGAAAACTTTCGCGGGTCCTTGACCCAGGAAGGGACCAGTCCCCAGCGCATCAGACGGAAATGCCGGCCGCCGTTTTCCAGCATCACCACCGGGATCGGCTGGGTCGGGGCAACATTGTACCGCGGCGGGAAATTGGGCTGCTCGACGTAGCCGAAAATCTGCCTAAGTGCCGCCGGCGGCGAGGTAATTACGAAACGTCCGCACATAATCTAACCCAAATGGGTACCCGTTTAATCCGTTTTAACCCCAAGTGCTAACAGTGGAAACGATGAGCTCAACGGCCGCCACACAAGTGCGATCCGATCGCCCGACACCGCCACGAACGGGCCACATCGATGAGGCCCGCGCCGCGGTGCTGCGGGCCGCCAACATCAACCCCCGCACTGGCTTGGCCACCGACTATCTCAATCACTTCAACGAAGCCATCATGCTGCTCGAGATGATTCCGGACATGCCGGAATGCGCCGAGGATTTCCTGACCTGGACTCCTCTGTCCTACGCCGAGCATTTCTGGGCTTCCAATTTTAAGGCCCGCGATCTCGCGATCGAGGCCTATGAATTGTCCGACGCCAAGGTCGAGTTCGACAACCTCACCGCCAGCATGACCTCGATCCTGACTGCGGTGGGCACGGCGATGCGCGAGGCCACGCAGGACAAGACCCGCGCGACCCTGGCCGAACAAGCCACCAACTGGGTCAAGCCGCTGGTGGCGATGGCCGGCGGCATCATCAACGGCGCCTCCGAGGCCAATGTCGAAGCCATCATGGCGAACTAGTCGGTAGCTTCAGCCAGATCGGACGGAATGCGGCTTGCTCTGAGCGGCGCCAGGCTCATTCGGGGACATCTGCGCAGCGCAAGCCTTTGGCATATTTCTCCAAAAATAAAGGGTCCCGATAGGGCCCTACGTATTCCCGGAGGCGGGAAATCCGGAATGTTGGATCGAGATTCTGTAGGCGAGCAGCCAGCAGATGCGCGGTTTCGCTTCGCCCTGCCAACGCCGCGCTGGCGGCGCCAATCCGCAAACCAGGATGCGCAGTCGGGTTGTGCTGCACGAGTCGGTCCGCCAACGCCAGAGCCTCTTCATATCGGCCAAGAAAGTAACAGGCGTGGGCCATGGCCGACAGAGTTGAGGCCGTATAGCCGATAGTGCCGGGATCAAGCCGTTCGGCACGCCGGAGATGCTCCAACCCCAGTTCGGGTTTACCCTCCCAAACGCAGATCCAGCCGCTGCTTGTCCATGCCGTCGCAAGGTTGGGGTTCAGTTCAAGGGCGCGGTCAATTAGTCCTCTTGCGGACACAAGATCGCGCAGCGCGAAGGCCACCGCCCACGCAGCCTGCCCCAAAGCCACGCCGTCGTCGTTTCCAACGCGCGCAACCAACTGCCAAAGGCGCGCGACTTGGCCTCTCCTGTACTCAATGTCCTCCTCCATCAGGCCGAAGCCCAGGCGATTGGCGTGACAGAACATCGCCATCCCGTAGGCGGACGCGTAGTCGGGATCGAGGGCGCTCGCCTCCGTGAAAAAAACCCAGCGCCCGCTCCATGCCGTCGACCGTCACGGGGGAAAGACAAGCCAGGCCTCTGAGGTAACAATCGTAGGCGTCCGTATTGCCAGGCGGCCGTCGCCGGGCGCGCACGATCTCGGCGCGCTCCATCCGCGGTGCAATGGCTCCGACGACCTTCTCCGTCACCTCATCCTGAAGTTCAAACACGTCCTGTAGCGCCCCGTCGAAGCGGTCGACCCATGTATGCGCTCCGCTCGCCGCATCGATCAACTGGGCGGTAATTCGCAGCCTGTTCGCGGCCTTGCGCACGCTCCCCTCGAGGACATAGCGAACGCCAAGTTCACGCCCGACTTGACGTATGTCCGGTGATCTTCCCTTGTAGGCAAAACTCGAATTGCGGGCGATGACGAACAGGGACTTGAACCGCGACAGCGCAGTGATGATGTCTTCGACCATACCGTCGGCAAAATAGTCCTGCTCGGAATCACCGCTCATATTCTGAAATGGCAGGACGGCGATGGAAGGCTTCTCTGGCAGGGCGAGCGGTTGGCGGGCCTGGTTGGTGAGCGCGCTTGTGGTCCGCGCTGATGCGGCGCTAACCGTATATAGCCGCACGGGTCGGTCGATGTTTTTCAGAGATCGCTCGCCAAGATCCTCGAACGAGAAATGCGTTTTACCTCTGACTTGTTCGAACACGCTGCCGGACAGGCACACGCCACCCGGTTCGCACTCGGTCTCGACGCGCGCTGCAACGTTGACGCCGTCTCCAAAAATATCATCAGCCTCTATGATGATATCGCCGATGTTGATGCCAATGCGGAACAGGATGGTGCTCTGGCGCTCCGCTATTTTGCCCTGCACGGTCACTGCGCAGGATACGGCATCCACGGCGCTCGCGAACTCGACCAGCATGCCGTCACCGGTCGTCTTGACGATGCGACCTTGATATTCCGTGATGGCGGGATCGACAATCTCACGGCGTAGCGCCTTTAGGGCTGCGAGGGTACCAACTTCATCGGCACCCATTAGGCGGGAATAGCCTGCGACATCGGCCGCCATAACCGCCGCCAATCGCCGTTCTACGCGGTCACCTGCCAAGGTGTCCCCCTAATAGTCATTACCCCTCCTATCAAAGCATAGCGGGTGAATGCGGGGCTAGGGTAAACGTCCGCAAAAGGTCAGTCGGACTGGGTCGAGCCGACAGCAGGTGAGCCCATGAGTGCTTCGCCCCTAAAGCGGAAGTTTCCGGCGTCGGTTAGGCCTCTGGACGCCCGACGGGATTGCGGATCCTTCAAATAAGTGAGCGCATGACTAGCGGCCCTCCCTATTAGACCTCCGCTTTTCAATCGGGCATGATCGGGTGCGAAACAGCACCGCATCCGGATCACGCCTTGGACCCGATCATGCCACCTTCCCGTCCCCAGCTCGCCGTCAGCGCCGCGATCTTTCGCGACGGCAAGGTGTTGCTGGTCCGGCGCTCGCGCTCGCCGGGCAAGGGTTTTTATTCGTTCCCCGGCGGCCGGGTCGAATTCGGGGAATCGCTGCACACGGCGCTGCATCGCGAGGTCGACGAGGAAACCGGGCTTCGGATCGAGATCCTGGAGCTGGCCGGCTGGCGCGAGGTGCTGCCGGGAGCCGACGGCGGCGGGCATTATCTGATCATGTCGTTCGCGGCGCGCTGGACGGCCCGGGAGCCGGTCCTGAACGACGAGCACGACGATTTCAGATGGGTCGACCCGGATGCGCTGGGCGACCTCAAGCTCACCGGCGGGCTCCCAGAGGTCCTGGCGGCGGCACGGCGGCTGATCCCGGGGTAGGCTCCTTGATTTGACGCGTTTTCTTGACGCGAACCGGTACCCACTTCGCTCGAAAACGCTACGTACGCGCCTTGCTTCCTGCGCATTGAGGGGGCATATCGGGCCTCAAATGCTCAAGCGCTTTCTAGCCATTTTCCTGCTGATCTCGGCCTGCCATCTCGCCCCCGCACGGGCGCAGGATGCCGCAGCACCCTTCGACGGCGATTTGCAGCGGCTGGCCGAAATCCTCGGCACGCTGCATTATCTGCGCGGGATTTGCGGCACCAATGAAGGGGCGAAATGGCGCAACGAGATGCAGGCGCTGGTCGACGCCGAAACCCCCTCCGGCGAACGCCGCGCCCGCATGATCGCCGGCTTCAACCGCGGCTATAACGGTTTTCAGCAGACCTACCGCACCTGCACGCCCGCCGCCTCGATCGCGATCCGCCGCTATATCGAGGAAGGCTCGAAGATCTCGCGCGATCTGACCGCGCGGTATGCGAACTGACATGCCCCTGGACGCGATCTTCTTCGACCTCGACGGCACGCTGACGGACCCGAAGCCCGGCATTACCCGCTCGATCCAGTATGCGCTGCAAAAGCTCGACCTGCCCGCGATCCCGACCGAGGACGAACTGACCTGGTGCATCGGCCCGCCGTTGCGCGCGAGTTTTGTCAGGCTGCTCGGGGCTGAGGAGAATGCCGACCGCGCGGTGTCGCTCTATCGCGAGCGGTTTTCCGATATCGGGCTGTTTGAGAACCGCGTCTACGACGGCATCAGCGAGGTGCTGACCACGCTCAGCCAGTCGGGCCGCCGGCTGTTCGTCGCCACCAGCAAGCCGCATGTGTTTGCGACCCGCATCGTCGAGCATTTCGGGCTGCAGCCATCACTTCGAACATGTGTTCGGTTCCGAACTCGACGGCACGCGTGTCGACAAGTCCGATCTGCTGGCCTACGCGCTGAAGACGTCGGCGGTCGATCCCGCAAAAACGCTGATGATCGGCGATCGTAGCCACGACATGGTGGGTGCAAAAAACAACGGCATGCAGGGGATCGGCGTGCTCTATGGCTACGGCAACAGGGATGAATTGCTCGGTGCCGGCGCGCGCGACGTCTGCGCGACGCCGCAGGCAATTCTCGGCTGCATTTCCTGAAATTTTCGGCGGAACCGGCGACCAATTCAAATGCCGGAACCTGCATTAACCTTTCTTAAAGATGTGGCCTAGGCGCGCCCGCGGCGCATGCTACACCTCGCAGATCAGACGCGCTCCGCCGGGGAACGCGCGCAAAGTCTGTCGAGTTTCATGAGCCATCCTGCGTCCTATTCGATCGCCCGCGACCCGCTGCCCGACCATGAACAGAAACAGGCCGCGCTGAGCTATCTCCACGAGGCCTGGGCCGAGGCGCGCCACGACGGCGTCGACGGCGACTGCCTGGCGCAGGCGAGCCTGTTCACCGCCCTCGCCGAACTGGTCACGACCTATGGCGAAGACGCGGTGGCGAAATTCGTCGAAGGCGTTCCGGCGCGCGTGCGCAACGGCGAGTTTTCGCTGTCGCTGGCGAAGCAGTAATACCGCGTTCCGTCATTGCGAGCGCAGCGAAGCAATCCATCGCGCGGCGTAACGGATAGATGGATTGCTTCGTCGCTGCGCTCCCTTGCGCAAACGCTTCGCGTTTGTCGCAGGCAATGACGGCTGAAGCGTCGCGCCCTACGCCTTCAGCGTCTCCAGAAACCGCACCGGCTCGCCGGGCGACGGCGTCGCAACCTCGCCCTGCCACATCACGCGTTTGCCGCGCACGAAGGTGCCGACCGGCCAGCCGGTGACGCGCACGCCGTCATAGGGCGTCCAGCCGGCTTTCGAGGCGACCCAGTCGTTGGTGATGGTCTCGCTGCGCTTCAGATCGACGATGGTGAAGTCGGCGTCGTAGCCGGCGGCGATGCGGCCCTTGCCGGCGATGTCGAAGAGCCGCGCGGGACCTGCGCTGGTGAGGTCGACGAAGCGCTCGAGCGACGAGCCGCCCGGCATTGACGTGGTCGAGCATGATGCGGCACCAGCGTCTGCACGCCCGGTCATGCCCGAGGGCGAGGCCGGATAGGGCTTCTGACTTCTCCTCCAGCGTATGCGGCGCGTGGTCGGAGCCGAGCACGTCGACGATGCCCTGCTCGATGCCGTACCAGATGCCGTCGCGGTGATCGGCCGTCGCGCACCGGCGGGTTCATCTGCGCGCAGGTGCCGAGCCGCTCGTAGCATTCGGGCGCGACCAGCGTGAGATGATGCGGCGTCACCTCGCAGGACGCGACATCCTTGTGGTCGCGCAGAACTCGATCTCCTCGCGGTCGAGATGTGCAGCACGTGGATGCGCTTGCCGCTTTCGCGCGCGAGATTGACCAGGCGCTGGGTGGCGATCAGCGCCGCGGTCTCGTCGCGCCACACCGGATGCGAGCGCGGATCGCCTTCGATGCGCAGCGGCTTGCGCTCGTTGAGGCGGTATTCGTCCTCGGAGTGGAACGCAGCACGGCGCGTGATCACGGCAAAGATCGCGCCGCAGGCCCTCGTCGTCCTCGACCAGCAGCGCGCCGGTGGAGGAGCCCATGAACACTTTGACGCCGGCGCAGCCCGGCGCGCGTTCGAGCTCCGGCAGATCCTGCGACGTTCTCGCGGGTGCCGCCGATGAAGAACGCGAAATCGCAATGCATGCGGTGGCGGCCGCGCTTGATCTTGTCGGCGAAGGTCGCCTCGGTGACGGTCAGCGGATCGGTGTTCGGCATTTCGAACACGCGCGGTGACGCCGCCCATCACGGCGCTGCGCGACCCCGTCTCGAGATCTTCCTTGTGGGTCAGGCCCGGCTCGCGGAAATGCACCTGGGTGTCGATCACGCCGGGCAGGATGTGCAGGCCCCTGCAGTCGATCGTCTCGCCGGCGGAGGCCTGCCCGAGGTCGCCGATCGCCGCGATCCGGCCATCGGTGATGCCGATGTCGCGGACACCCTCGCCGTCCTGGTTGACCACGGTGCCGGATTTTAGAATGGTATCAAATCGCTGATTCATCGGTCCTCGTATCCGGGCTCCTCATCCTGAGGAGGCCGCGCAAGCGGCGTCTCGAAGCATGGGACGCACTCACGTGCCTGTTGCCATCCTTCGAGACGCGGGCTTGCGCCCGCTCCTCAGGATGAGGGCTTGCCAAGCCCTCGCAGGGCTTGTTGCGGGCACCTTAGCGCCTTACGTTCCCATGTGATATCCGGCCAGCCGGGTTTCCCCAGAAACCTCGTGGCACGACTTGAAGAAGAACCTCCAAAACGGGCACTTTTTGCGCATGAAAGCAGCGTTTCTAACCGACCGGGGCGTGATCAAGGTCAGCGGCGAGGATGCCAGCGACTTCCTCAACGGGCTCGTGACAACAGATGTCACGCTGCTGCGGCCGGGCCTTGGCCGGTTCGGCGCGCTGCTGACGCCGCAGGGCAAGATCACCGTGGATTTCCTGATCACGGAGGCGCCCGACGGACATGGCGGCGGCTTCCTGATCGACGCGCCCCGCCCGCTGGCAAAGGGCCTCGCCGACAAGCTCGGCTTCTACAAGCTGCGCGCCAAGGTCGCGGTCGAAAACCTCTCCGACAGCCTCGGCGTGCTCGCGGTATGGGACGGCGAGCCGTCGATGAAGCCGGATCTTTCGTTCGCCGACCCGCGCAATGAGGCGCTCGGCTGGCGCATCCTGGTTCCCGAAGAGCTGAAGCAGAAAGTGGCCGATCTGATCGGCGCCGACCTCGTCGATGAAGCCGCCTATGAGGCCCATCGCATCGCGATCGGCGTGCCACGCGGCGGGCTCGACTTCATGTACAGCGACGCGTTCCCGCACGAGACCAATATGGACCGGCTGCACGGCGTCGATTTCGACAAGGGCTGCTATGTCGGGCAGGAAGTGGTGTCGCGGATGCAGCATCGCGGCACCGCGCGCACCCGCATCGTGCGGATCACGCTGGAAGATTTTTCGCCGGAAACCGGCGCCGCCGTTCTCGCCGGCGACAAGCCGGTCGGCACCATGGGCTCGACCGCCGGCGGCCACGGCATCGCGCTGGTCCGGACCGACCGCGTGGCGGATGCGCTCGACGCCGGACTGAAACTGTCCGCAGGCGGCCTCGCGCTCCGCCTGACCGATCCGAACGACGTCCGCACCCCGCCGAAGCAGACCGTCGCATGAGCAGAGTCTGCGCGCCTGCACGCCGACGGCAAGACGCGGTGCCCGTGGCCGGGCGAAGATCCGTTCTACATGGCCTATCACGACACCGAATGGGGCGTGCCGGAATATGACGACCGCGCGCTGTACGAAAAGCTGATCCTCGACGGCTTTCAGGCCGGGCTTGTCCTGGATCACGATCCTGCGCAAGCGCGAGAACTTTCGCAAAGCCTTTGACGATTTCGTTCCCGAAAAGATCGCGCGCTACAATGCCAAAAAAGTCGAAGCGCTGATGAACGATGCCGGCATCGTCCGCAACCGCGCCAAGATCGAAGGCACCATCAACAGCGCCAAGGCCTACCTCAAGATCATGGAAGAGGGCGCGGGCTTTTCAAAGTTCCTGTGGGATTTCGTCGACGGCAAGCCGAAGGTCAATGCGTTCAAGACCACAGCCAGCGTGCCGGCCTCGACGCCGGTGTCCATAAAAGTGTCCAAGGAGCTCGGCGCGCGCGGGTTCAAATTCGTCGGCCCGACCATCGTCTACGCCTTCATGCAGGCCACCGGCATGGTCAACGACCATCTGGTCACCTGCTTCTGCTACGAGCATTGCAGCGGACTACAACGCAAGCCCCGCCTCAAGAACAAATGACGGCAAGAAGGACTCGGCGATCGAGCGATGTTTCGACCCGGGCCTGGCAGCGGATGCTGTCGGGACGGCGGCTCGATCTGCTCGACCCCTCGCCGCTCGATATTGAAATCGTCGACATCGCCCATGGCCTCGCGCGCGTCGCGCGCTGGAACGGGCAGACCAGCGGCGCGCATATCTTTTCCGTCGCGCAGCACACGCTGCTGGTGGAAGCGGTGCTGCGCCAGCAGATGCCGCGCGTCGACATCAAATTCCGGCTTGCCGCGCTGCTGCATGACGCGCCGGAATATGTCATCGGCGACATGATCTCGCCGTTCAAGGCGGTGCTCGGCGGCGATTACAAGGTGGTGGAGAAGCGCCTGCTGGCGGCGATCCACATTCGCTTCGGCCTGCCGCCGGTGCTGGCCGACAATATCACGCTGGCGATCAAGGCCGCCGACCGAGGTGCGGCCTATCTCGAAGCAACGCATCTGGCGGGCTTTGCCGAAGCCGAAGCAAAGCGCCTGTTCGGCAAGGATCCCGGTCTGCCCGAACCAACCGTGCGCGAATATCTGACGCCATGGACCGCGGCGAAAGCGGAGAAACAGTTTCTGGCGCGATTTGGCGCGGTCGCATCGCCGTAGATTGTAGACGTGGCGCAAGCGCGCCTTTGATTGCTGAGGGTTGATCGAGCGGGGATAGTCGAAAATCCAGCCGGCGGGGGAAATAAATGCGCAGTCAAGTCGATGCGATGTCGAGTGATGCAACGAAACGACGACCTGGAGCGATTGCCGCGATTTTGGCTGCAACGGTCCTGACACTGACCGCCGTCAGCAGCGCCAACGCCGCGCCCAAAAGCAAATCCAACCAGATCCAGTTCGAGTATGTGTCGCCAAAGGATCCGGCGCATCAATCGATCCACGACCAGATGAAGCAGGGCCGCGCCCTCGAACAGATGCAGGAATTGCTGTCGCCGCTCATCCTCCCCTATCCCCTGACGCTCAAGGTCGCGGGTTGCGACGGCTCTGCCAACGCCTGGTACGACGATGAAGTCATCACGGTCTGCTATGAACTGCTGGCGGATATCTTCAAGAGCGCACCGGCGCAGGACCTGCCCATCGGGGTTTCCAGGGCGGACACCGTCATCGGCCCGTCGCTCGCGGTATTCCTGCACGAGACCGGACATGCGGTTTTCAACATGCTGCAAATACCGGTGCTCGGCCGCGAGGAAGATGCCGCCGATCAGTTCGCCGCCTACATCATGCTTCGGCTCAGCAGGGAAGAAGCGCGCAAAATGATCCTTGGCTCCGCCTATCACCACACGGTCCAGATGCCGGGATCGCAGGTGACCGTTGCGCGCCAGATATTTTCCGACGAGCACGCGACGCCGGCGCAGCGGGCGTATAATATTCTGTGCACCGCCTACGGCGCGGACAAGAAATTGTTTGCCGACATCGTCGAAAAGGAATTCCTGCCCAAGGGCCGGGCCGAAATCTGCGAAAGAGAATATGGTGACCTTAGCTTTGCCATGATCAAGCTGATCGGCCCGCATATCGACAAGCGCCTCGCCGGAAAATTTCACGAGGTCTGGACACGAACCGTCGGCGACCGGCGCGCACGTTTCACGCGCCAATAGGGGCTGTTATCGCCTCAAGCCAGTTTTGCCGCTTTGACCGCCCGACACGCGGGCCTATACTCGCGATAACAGGGATCGCCCAGGGATCATCATGCTTCACGTCTGCTCGCTCGCCGCCCTTCCCGACACCGTCAAGGCCACCGGCGCCAGTCATGTCCTCACCGTGATGGCCAATGTCGATCAGGTGCAGCGGCCGGCGTCAGTGCTTGCGGCCAACCACCTCAAAGTCTCGATGGACGACATTACCGAGCAGATGGACGGCTTTCTCGCGCCATCGGATGCGCATATCGAGAAGGTGCTGAACTTCGTCCGCGGCTGGGACCGCAGCGCGCCGATGGTGGTGCATTGCTATGCCGGCATCAGCCGCTCGACCGCGAGCGCGTTTGCGGCGGCCTGCATGCTCAATCCGCACCGCGACGAGATCGCGATCGCCCGCCAGATCCGCGCCGCCTCCGCCGATCGCCCAGCCGAACCGGCTGATCGTCAGCCTCGCCGACAAGGCGCTTGGGCCGCGACGGGCGGATGCTGCGGGCGCTCGACGAGATGGGCCCGGGCAGCATGACCGTCGAAGGCCGCCCGTTCCGCGTCGATCTGGAATAGTTTTGCCAGAGTATCGCGTGCGACAATGCCACCCCGCCCCGATTTGAACTTTTAGCGGGCAGAACCGCACTCACTGGATTGCGACGGGCCGCAGGCTAGACCGAAAACGGTCGCGCGCGCCCGCCTGGAGGCCTGATGTTCGACAACCCGTTTGATTTTCTTGCGATCGCGATTGCGGTCATTGCGTTTGCTGTCGCGCGCAGGGCGCTTGATCATATTGCGGTGCTGCGCAAGCGGTTGGAGGCGTTTGAGGCCGCCGGAATGGCCGTGGCCAGGCCCGTACCGCCGCCGCTGCCGACGCAGGCATTCGAACGGACCTCCGCGCCGGTTTCACCTGTTACCGCGCCCGCGCCGCCACCCGTCATCCCTGACGTCACATCGATTGCGCCTGCCGCACCCCCGCAGGCCGGGACGGCGCAGGAAACGACCGGCGACACGGCCACTCCGCCGCCGCCGCCGCTACCGGAACCCGACCGCGGTTTCGAGGAAACACTCGGCACGCGCTGGGTGGTGTGGATCGGCGGGCTGACGCTGGCGCTCGGCGGCTTCTTCATGGTGCGCTACTCGATCGAGGCCGGCCTGCTCGGCCCCGGCGTGCGCACGATTCTGGGCGGCCTGTTCGCGCTGGCCCTGCTCGGCGCCGGCGAATGGACGCGCCGCAAGGAGAGCATCTCCGCCATCGAGGCGCTGCCGGTCGCCAACATCCCGGCGATCCTGACCGCCGCCGGCACGGCCGTGCTGTTTGCAACGGTCTACGCGGCCTACGCGCTCTACGGATTCCTGGTGCCGGCCACCGCCTTCATCCTGCTCGGGCTGGTGGCGATGGGCACGCTTGCCGCGGCATTGCTGCACGGACCGGCGCTCGCCGGCCTCGGCGTCGCCGGCGCTTTCGTCACCCCGATCCTGGTTTCCTCGGGTCAACCGGACTTCTGGGCGCTCTATGTCTATCTCGCGGTTGTCACCGCGGCGGCCTTTGGTCTGGCGCGTGTGCGGCTGTGGCGCTGGCTTGCGGTCACCACGATCGTATTCGCGCTGCTCTGGACCTTCCCCTGCCTGCAATGCGCGCCCCCGGTGGTCGGGCCGCATGTGTTCCACGTGATGGCCGGCTTCATCCTCGCCGCTTTGCTCGTGGTGTGCGGCTTCATGTTCGGCCCGCCGGCGGAAGAAGGCCAGATCGAGCCGATCTCGTCCGGCTCGCTCGCGGCCTATCTGGTCGGTGCCACGCTGATCGTGCTGACCAGTTCTCACGCCGACACCGCGATGATCGCGTTCGGCCTTTTGGTGGCCGGCAGCCTGATCGTGGCCTGGCGCTCAGATGCCGCGACCGGCGCAGTCGGCGCCGCGGCGGCATTGGTTTTCGTGGTGTTCGCCGAATGGGCGATCCGCAGCCAATGCCGACATGCTGGTGCTGCCGGGCGGACCGATAGCGGGCATCGGACCGAGCGCCACGGACGGATCGGTGTCGTTGCATCTGGTTTCGGCGGCGATCTTCGCGGTCGGATTTGGCGTCGCCGGATTTTTGGCGCAGGGCCGCTCGGCAAGCCCGGTCATTCCGGTGATCTGGTCGGCGGCCGCGGTGTTCACGCCGCTGGCGCTTCTGGTCGCGCTCTATGCCCGCATCGCGCATCTCGACCGTTCGGTGCCGTTTGCCATTCTGGCGGTGATCCTGGCCGCGGCTTTTGCCGCCGCGACCGAGATCCTGAGCAAGCGCGAAGATCGTCCGGGCTTACCGGCTGCGATCGCGCTGTTTGCCACCGGCGCGCTCGCTGCATTGGCGCTGGCATTGACGTTCGCGCTGGAAAAAGGCTGGCTCACGATCGCGCTGGCGCTGATGTCACTCGGCACCGCCTGGATTTCGCTGCAGCGGCCGATCCCGTTCCTGCGAACGCTCGCCGCGATCCTCGCCGCCATCGTGGTGCTGCGGATCGGCTACGAGCCACGCATCGTGGGCACTGCCGTCGGCACCACGCCGATCTTCAACTGGCTGCTGTGGGGTTACGGCATCCCGGCGGCGTCGTTCTGGGCGGCCAGCATCTTCCTGCGCCGCGGCGGCGACGATGCGCCGCTGCGCACGGTGGAATCCGCCGCCATCCTGTTCACGGTGCTGCTGGCGTTCATGGAGATCCGCCATGCCGTCAACAATGGCGACGTCTATCGCCAGAGCGCCGGCCTCACGGAAGTGGCGCTGCAGGTCTGCGTCGCGCTCGCCATGGCGATCGGACTGGAGCGCTTGCGCATCCGTACCGGCAGCGTGGTTCATACGGCCAGTGCGGGGCTGCTCACGGTGTTTGCCGGCTTTGCGGCGGTGTTTGGATTATTGGGACTTGAAAACCCGATGCTGTGGTCGATCGACGTCGGCGGTGTCGTCATCAATCTGCTGCTGCTCGGCTATGCGGCGCCTGCGATACTGGCGCTGCTGTTGTCCTACGCGGTGGCAGGCCGGCGTCCGGTCGCCTACGCCAACACGATCGCGGCCGGCGCGCTGATCCTGGCGCTGACCTATGTGACGTTCGAGATCCGAAGGGTCTATCACGGGCCGGTCATGGCCACGGGCGCGACCACCGGCGCCGAGCAATACACCTATTCGATCGCATGGCTGGCGTTCGGCGTGCTGCTGCTCGGGATCGGCATACTGTTCAACTCGCAGCGGGCGCGGCTGGCATCCGCCGCCGTGATCGCGCTGACGATCGGAAAGGCTTTTCTGATCGACATGTCGACGCTGACCGGTGTCTACCGGGCGCTGTCGTTCATGTGCCTTGGTTTGGTGCTGGTGGCGATCGGCTGGCTGTACCAGCGGATCCTGTTCCGCCGGCAGACGGCGGCGTCCACCGCCCCCGCCGTGCCGAGGGGGAGCTGATCGACCGATCAGGCCGCCCTGACCGAAGTCGAGGAATTTGCCGACCTCGAGCTTGAGGCGGTTGCTTTCGGTGGACAGCGACTGCGCCGCCGAATGAACCTGCGCCGAGGCCGATCCGGTCTCGGTAGCACCATGCTGCACGTCGGTGATGTTGGAAGAGACCTGCTGCGTGCCCTGGGCGGCCTGCTGGATGTTGCGGGATATTTCCTGCGTCGCAGCGCCCTGCTCTTCCACCGCGGCCGCAATGGTGGATGCGATCTCCGACATGCGGCCGATGGTGTCGCCGATCTCCTTGATGGCGCCGACCAATTCCTGGGTCGCGGCCTGGATGCCCGATATCTGCTGGCTGATCTCGCCGGTCGCTTTTGCGGTCTGCTCGGCCAGCGCCTTCACTTCCGACGCCACCACGGCAAAGCCGCGGCCGGCCTCGCCGGCGCGCGCCGCCTCGATGGTGGCGTTCAGCGCCAGCAGATTGGTCTGGCCGGCAATGGTGTTGATCAGCTCGACGACATCGCCGATGCGGCTCGCCGCCTTCGACAACTCGCTGACGCGGCTGTTGGTCCTCTGCGCCTGATCCACCGCCTCATTGGCGACGCGCGAGGATTCCTGGACCTGACGGCTGATCTCGTTGACTGACGATGGTCAGTTCTTCGCTCGCCGAAGCCACCGACTGCACATTGGTGGAGGCTTCCTCGGACGCGGTCGCGACCGCGGTCGCGAGATTCTGCGATCGGTCGGCCGCCTGCGTCAGCGTATTGGCCGAGGCTTCCAGCTCGGTCGCCGCCGACGACACGGTTTCGACGATCTCGCCGACCGCGCCTTCGAACGCGTTGGCGAGTTCGCGCATGTCCGCCTTGCGCTGCTCGGCCTGCCGCGCTTCGGCCGCAAGCTGTTCGGCGCGCAGCCGCTCGGCTTCGATCATGTTGTTCTTGAATACTTCGACCGCGCCCGCCATTTCGCCGATCTCGTCCTTGCGGCCAAGGCCGGGGATCGCGATCTTGAACTCGCCGCCGGCAAGCCGCGTCATCGCTGATACCATCGAGGTGAGCGCTTTCGAGATCGAGCGGCCGATCAACAGCGACAGGCCGCTCACCAGAACGACCGACAGCGCGAACGCGATCAGCATCCAGTTCCGTACCGAACTCGCGGATTGCGGTTTCGCTGGCATCGGCCTGCTTGTACAGCAGCTCAACACCCTTCGCGATTTCGACCATCACGGGCTCGAAGCCGCGAAACGTCTTCATCATGCTGTTGTCGTAGTCAGCGGTCTGCTGGGCCGTCGCGGCCCAGGCCGCGAAATCCATCCGTATATTTCTTCAGCTTCGCGTTGATCTCGTCGAGCTCGGCCGTGGGAATCGAAACGTAACTGACCGTGCTCGAAAACTCGGCAGCGGTCTTCTTCAACTCGCCGACATATTTCTGGTCACGCCGCAGCATGAAATCCTTTTCGTGCCGGCGCATCGTCAACAGCGAAATCGTCAGTCGCGGGTCGTTGATTTCCTTCAGTCTGGTTTCGATGTCGTGAACGGCGGCACGCAGTTCGCCCGTCAACCCCAACTTTTCGTTCAGGCCGAGCTTGATTTCCGCCGCCACCAGGCCGGCGAAATCGGCGGCATATTTCTTGAAGCCATCATGCGCAACCTTGACCTTGTCACGGAGCGGGGCGAACTCGCCCGACGTGGTCAGCGCCTCCAGCCGGTCAAAGTCGCGGTTGATGGCGACCACCAGCTCGGCATGGCCCTTGGCGTAGGACTCATTGCGGCGCTGCTGAAAGTTCTTTTCGTTGCGGCGCGCCTCGAGCATCTCGATCGAGAGCTGCTTGTCGAGGTCGGAGATGGCGCGCGCGCTGTTGGCAGCCGCGCGTGAGGCGTCCTGCGACAAGCTTCCAACCTGATAGATCGCGCCGAACGCCAACAGCCCGGTCAGGCCGACGACGCCGATTGCCATGATCTTGTGGGTGAGCCGAATGGAAAAACCGCTCATGAGGGAATTCCTAACAATTCATGAATTTGCCCCGTCGCGGGCAACGGCAATGCACTACAATGATGCAATATTAGCCGGTCGGGTCTTATGCTTCGTTAACCGTAAGGCCCATCCGCGGGGAAAAACCCGTAAGACTACGCAGAAAAGTACGCAATATTGCATACGCGCGCGCATCGCGCGTCACGGCTGCAAGCCTGCGTCGATCTGAGCTGAAGTGGATTTGCCCTGAAAGGGCTGGATCTAGCTGACGGATTCCGCGACGAGACGGATCCGGAATACCGGCTTCTTGCTCTCGTCGAGCAGTTCCATCTGCCACTCGGCATCCTGCTTCAGGGTGCGCGAAATGCTGCCGAGCAAATTGCCGCAAACCTTGGTCATCTCGGCCCAGGCGGCTTCACGGTTCGCGAATTCGGAGCCCTGATCGGACGCACCCGCGTAACGACCATTGCTGATTCGGAAGAAATATAGCGGCATACCCGATCTCATGTGCGGACCCTGCCCTCGGCTTTTCATCGACCATCACGATGAAGCCAATGTCCCTACCGGGACATGAATAAGCCAGACCGTATGACTACGGCCGGAGTTCCGCAGCACCAGATTCGGCAAATTCGCCGCTAAAACCCGATCAATCGGTCGAACGGCGCAGTTCGGACGCGCCTTCGGCCTTCGCCGGCTCCGTCTTAGCTTCGGACTTGACCGGCTCGAGCCTGGCGCTCTCGACGGCCGGCGTCTCGACGCGCGAGGATATTTCAGTGCGCGACGCATCGGCCGAGCGCGCCGGTTCGGGCGGATGCAGCGAGCGCGGCCGTGCCACGGCACGGGCCATCAGCATCTGCGCGGCACCCTGATGACGGAAATCGCAATAGGCGAAGCCCATGCCCGATACCGATCCGCGGAACGTGCGGTCATCGCGCTTGTCGAGGTTGAAGCACGGCTCGAACGGAAGGCCCTTGATGGAAGCGCAGACGGCCTGCCCGCGGATTTGCAACGTATTGCCGGGCAGGCGCACATTGCGCACCGGACCCGAACCGCTGAATTGGATAGATCCGGCGGCGCCGAGATCGTCGAGCACCCGGCCGGCACCGCGGCTGCCGTCGAAGCAGGTAAATGCGAACACCTTGCCGACCACGAACTTGCGGGCTTCATCGGCATTCATCATTCCGGCCAGCGCCGGCACAATCATCGCTCCGGCCGTGACGGCCCCCAACACCAAACGCGCAAGCATGCACCAACTCCAACTTAACTGAGCGCGGGCACCCGCTTATAGGTTTCTCTTTACCCGCTGCTTACCATAACAACCGTGGCAACATTGGAGCAGCATGGTTGGTAAAGTCTGAACGCCGTCAGAGAATTTTTACCACGATTCGACCGCGGACCTGGCCGGCGAGGATTTTGGCGCCCGCGTCGACGACTTGGTCCAGACCGATTTCATGAGTAATATCAGCTAGTTTTCCGTGGTCCAAATCACTGGCGAGGCGGCTCCAGGCCAATTTGCGCTGCGGCAACGGGCACATAACGGAATCGATGCCGAGAAGGCACACCCCGCGCAAAATGAACGGCGCCACCGAAGACGGCAGGTCCATCCCGGCCGCCAGGCCGCAGGCGGCGATGGCGCCGCCATATCTGGTCATCGAGAGCAGATTGGCGAGCGTGGTCGACCCGACGCTGTCGATGCCGCCTGCCCAGCGCTCCTTTGCCAACGGCTTGGCCGGCGCCGACAATTCATTGCGGTCGATCACTTCGCTGGCGCCGAGGCCCTTCAGATAGTCGGCTTCCGACATCCGCCCGGTGGAGGCGATGACGTGATAGCCGAGCTTTGACAGCACGGCGGTAGCGACCGAACCGACGCCGCCGGCAGCACCGGTCACGACGACAGGCCCGCTCGCGGGCGTCAGTCCGTGTTTTTCCAGCGCCAGCACCGACAGCATTGCGGTGTAGCCGGCGGTTCCGATCGCCATCGCGTCGCGCGTCGAAATGCTCTCGGGCAGCCGCACCAGCCAGTCGCCCTTGACGCGCGCCTTCTCGGCATAGCTGCCCAGATGGGTCTCGCCCATGCCCCAGCCGTTGCAGACGACCCTGTCGCCGGCTTTCCACTGCGGGTGCTGTGATTGTTCGACGATGCCTGCGAAGTCGATGCCGGCGATCATCGGGAAGCGCCGAACCACCGGGGCCTTGCCGGTGACGGCGAGGCCGTCCTTGTAATTCAGCGTCGACCACTCGACCCGGACGGTGACGTCGCCGTCCATCAATTCGGCTTCGTCGAACTGCGTCAGCGCGACGGTGGTGCCTTTTTCCGCCTTGTCGATCCTGATGGCCTTGAATGTACCCACGGCAAAACTCCCCGAACTTTGTCTGTTGAGGAGTCTTTAGAGCATGATCCGGAAAAGTGGAAACCGGTTTTCCGAATAGATCATGCTCCAAACGATAAGCATCAGGCGGGTTGCGCAACCGGGCGGGCGACCGGCGCTTCGACGATCGGCAGGTTGATCAGCGCCGACAGCACCCCGAACAGCACCGAGAGCCACCAGATCGGCGTGTAGGAACCGAACTGCTCGAACACGATACCGCCGAGCCAGACGCCGAGAAAACCGCCGACCTGATGACTGACAAAGGCAAAGCCGTACAAAGTGGCGAACCAGCGGGTGCCGAACATCAGCGCCACCAGCGCCGAGGTCGGCGGCACCGTCGATAGCCAGGTCAATCCCGTGGCGGCGCCGAACATGATCGCGGAGAACGTCGTGATCGGGAACGAGATGAAGACGACGATCGTCATCGCGCGCGCGAAGTACAGAAACGACAGGATGTAGCGCTTCGGGAACTTGTTTTGCAGCACGCCGACGCTGAGCGAGCCGATGATGTTGAACAGGCCAATCGCCGCGACCACCCAGCCGCCGGTCTGGGCCGAGACGCCGCGATCGGATAGATAGGCCGGCAGATGCACCGTGATGAAGGCGAGCTGGAAACCGCAGGTGAAGAAGCCGAGCACCAGCAGCACATAGGAGCGGTGGCCGAAGGCTTCCGCGAGCGCCGTCTTGAACGATTGCTGGTCGGCGACGGGAACATTCGACGACGCCGCCGGCGGCGTCGAGAGCGCCAGCGACAGCGGGATGATCAGCAGCATCAGGAGTGCGAACACCGTCAGCGACGCCTGCCAGCCGAAATTATCGATCATCGCGACGCCGAACGGGGCAAACAGGAACTGCCCGAACGAGCCGGCCGCGGTGCCGGCGCCGAGCGCGATGCCGCGCTTCTCCGGCGGCAACAATTTTGAGAACGCCGACAGCACCAGATTGAACGAACAGCCGGACAGGCCAAAGCCGATCATGACGCCAGCGCCGAGATCGAGCGAGCCCGGCGTCGATGCGTAACGCATCATCAGAAGGCCGCCGGCATAGAGCAACGCGCCGACCACCATCACGCGCAAAAGACCAAAACGGTCGGCAATGGCGCCGGCGATCGGCTGGCCCAAACCCCACAGCAGGTTTTGCAGCGCCAGCGCGAGGCCAAACACGTCGCGGCCCCAGCTAAACTCCCGGCTCATCGGCTGGATGAAGAAACCAAGGCTCGACCGCGGCCCGAAACTCAACAATGCGATCACGCACCCGCAAATGATGATCACCAGGGGCGTCCGCCAACCGCTGGACGCCGGGCTAGGATTGTCTGCGGTCACAGCCATGCGATTCCCCAGGGTGTTCGTGGCGCGGATCAGGACAGCCGGTCGCGCCGAGAGGAGTTAATGCATTCGCATGGAAATCCCAAGAGCCGCGGAGAAGAATTTTTCCCCGCAGGGCTGCCCTGCAAAATCGTCGAGTGCAATTTGGGGGTGCGCACCAACCTCCGCTGTCGTCCCGGCCTGGTACGCAATTGCGCACGGGCGCCGGGACCCATAACCACAGGATGTTGTTGTTGGAAGAAGGCGTCAGCCGCTGCGTCGTAATCAGGACGGCCGCGGCGTATGGGTCCCGGCGTTCGCCGAGACGACAACGAGAAGCCTACCTTTTCGCGCTGGTCTGTTCGGCTGAGCTTTGCGCGGCTTCGGCGAGCTTGGCGGAGATGGCCGCTGTCTGGGCCGCGTTGCCCCAGCTCGGCGCGTCGCTGCCGTCGCCCCAATTGCGCGGCCGGTAGAAGGTGTGGACGCCGAACTTGTACATCTTCTTCATCTCGCTGACCCAGGACGGCCGCACCCAATAGGCGTGGTAGTGCGTCGAGCGGTCGACTTCCGGCAGCCAGAGCTGGCCATCGAGCATCGCTTTCGCGATCTTCTGCGCGCGGTCCCACATCTCGGGCTCGCGAATGACGTCGGCATTGTTGTCGCAGGCGAAGGTGAACTGGCAGGCGAGATGGCGGTGCTTGTTCTGGTAGACCACGCCGCACACCGTATCCGGATATTTGCCGGAGAAGGCGCGGTTCAACACCACCTGCGCCACCGCGATCTGGCCGCGCACCGCTTCGCCGCGGGCTTCGAAATAAACCGCTTCCGCCAGGCACTTTTCAGATTTGGCGCGCGACTTGTCGTCCAGCAGGCCGAGCCGTTCGCCCGGCGTCTTGGCGCGCTGGTTGTCGGAATTGACCTCGCCCTTCGGCGCGATGCTCTCGCCCATCTCGCCGGCCCGGACCGGCCCGTCGGCGTCGACCGGCAATGAGGCCATGATCTTCAGGTCGGGATCGGGAACCGCGCCCGGCATCATGACGATCGGTTCCTCGCCGGGCCGCCAGCGCTCCATGTTTTCGGGCGAGCCCAGCGACGAGCCGAAAAACAGGCTCGAAGTCTTGAAGGCGAACGCGTCGCGCGACGGCGCGGGAGCGAGTGCGGCCTTTGGCGCAGCGGCGGCATCCTTGAGGCTGTCGAGCGGCTTGTCGTCGAGCGGGCTGGGCTCAAGCGACATCGACACATCATATTGCGGCAGCGGCGGTGCGCGCAGGGCTGCCTGAAGTTCCGGATCGAGCGGCGCGCGCGCCGCCGACGGAACGGCAGCGGCCGTCTTGGCACCGGCGACGGAAGCATTCGACGTCGAGGGATCCTCGATCGCCGGCGCGCTGCCGGCGGGGATTGCGGTTTCCGCAGGGAGAGGCGGCGCCACCACCAGGCGGTCGCCCTTGCTGGTGCGGTCAACCCTTGGAAAATCGGCGGCATGATAGCGCGGCGGCGGTGCGACGATCGGATTGCGCGTCACTGAACCGGTGATGTCGATGCCTTGATTATCGAGGCTTGCGAGCCTGACGTTGGCGGTCTGCGGCGAAGACGTACCGATCGGGCGGCCGAAGCTGAAGGTCGCGACGTGGATGGAGCCTGCGGCCGAGAACACACGCTTCTGCCAGCGTTCGGCGACGCCCGGCTGCCGGGCCAGCAGTGACGCGATATCCTGATATCCGATCTCGGTCGGCATCAATGCGAAGATGCAAAGACCGAGTCCGAAGGACGCGAACCGCGCGCCCTTCGGCTGGTTACGCAACACATTCATCGATACGCTCTACGCAACGCTTACAAAAACGCGACCGAACGTCAGTACATCCGTGCAATTCGATCTTTTTTGTTGGTATCGAATTTAGGTTGCCGCGGAGTTAATCGGCGTTGCGTGCGTGCCACACTCAAGACATCACATGCTTTTGCTCCAATGCATGAGAAGTGTTGGTAAACGGGCGCGCGATGAAAGTGGTAAACAAGCCGTCAACGAAGATGATGAAGAAATGCTTGCGGGTTCCCGTGAAGCTACGGGGACTGGTGTGTTGAGCGCACAGGTGGTCCACGTCATTGCGAGCGAAGCGAAGCAATCCATTTCGCCACGAGATAGGAAGAATGGATTGCTTCGTCGCTTCGCTCCTCGCAATGACGGAAGGTCTACCGTCACGCAAACCCAAAAAACGAAAATGCCCGGGACAAGGCCCGGGCATGACGTCGTCTTTCCAATTGTCAGCGCAGAGCAAAACTACGCCTGGCTCGCCACCGTCTTGCCGAGGGCGGCCTGCGCCGCGGCGAGGCGCGCGATCGGCACGCGGTAGGGCGAGCACGAGACGTAATCGAGTCCGATCTCGTGGCAGAACGCCACCGAAGCCGGATCGCCGCCATGCTCGCCGCAAATCCCGACCTTGAGATTGGGACGCGTCTTGCGGCCGCGGGCGACGCCGATCTTGACGAGTTCACCGACGCCGTCGCGGTCGACCGAGATGAACGGATCGATCTCGAGGATGCCCTTGGCGACATAGGTGCCGAGGAAGCTTGCGGCGTCGTCGCGGCTGATGCCGTAGGTGGTCTGCGTCAGATCGTTGGTGCCGAACGAGAAGAACTCCGCGGTGTGCGGCGATGTCGCCGGCCATCAGGCACGCGCGCGGCAGCTCGATCATCGTTCCGACCTGATAGGCGAGCTTCTTGCCGGTCTCCTTCATCACGGACTGCGCCATGGCGTCGATCCGCGCCTTGACCAGATCGAACTCGGCTTTGGTCGCGATCAGCGGCACCATCACCTCGAGGCCGACCGCCTTGCCGGTGCGCTTCTCGGCTTCGACCGCAGCTTCGAAGATCGCGCGGGCCTGCATCTCGGCGATTTCGGGATAGGCGATCGCAAGACGGCAGCCGCGGAAACCCAGCATCGGGTTGAACTCGGCGAGATCGCGGGCGCGATCGGCGAGCTTGCGCGGATCGGTGTTCATCGCGCGCGCGACTTCCTCGATCTCGGCCTGGGTATGCGGCAGGAACTCGTGCAGCGGCGGATCGAGCAGGCGGATCGTGACCGGCAGGCCCTTCATGATCTCGAACAGCTCGACGAAATCCGCGCGCTGCATCGGCAGCAGCTTTGACAGCGCCGCACGGCGCGACTGCTCGTCCTCGGAAAGGATCATCTCGCGCACGGTGCGGATGCGGGTTTCCTCGAAGAACATGTGCTCGGTACGGCAGAGCCCGATGCCCTCGCCGCCGAACTTGATGGCGGTGCGCGCATCTTCCGGCGTATCGGCGTTGACGCGAACGCCGAGCTTGCGGACGGCATCGGCCCAGCCCATCAGCGTGCCGAATTCGCCGGACAGTTTCGGTTCGATCATCGGCATCCGCCCGGCCAGCACCTGGCCGACCGAGCCATCGATGGTGATGACGTCGCCGGTCTTGAAGGTGCGCGTGCCGATGCTCATGGTGCCGCGGCCGTAATCGACGCGGATGGTGCCGCAGCCGGAGACGCAGGGCTTGCCCATGCCGCGCGCCACCACGGCGGCGTGCGAGGTCATGCCGCCGCGGGTGGTCAAGATGCCTTCGGCGGCGTGCATGCCGTGGATGTCTTCCGGGCTGGTCTCGATCCGCACCAGAATGACCTTGCGGCCGTCGGCCTGGAGTTTTGCGGCTTCATCGGAGGAGAACACGATCTCGCCGGAGGCAGCACCGGGCGAGGCCGGCAGGCCGGTTGCGATGATGTCGCGCTTGGCGGCGGGATCGATGGTCGGATGCAGCAACTGGTCCAGCGAAGCCGGATCGATCCGCATCACCGCGTCCTTTTTCGAGATCAGGCCTTCATTGGCGAGCTCGACCGCGATGCGCAGCGCCGCTTTCGCGGTGCGCTTGCCGCCGCGGGTCTGCAGCATCCACAATTTGCCCTGCTCGACCGTGAACTCCATGTCCTGCATGTCGCGGTAGTGCTTTTCCAGCAGCGTGTAGATCCGCGTCAATTCCTTGAACGCGTCGGGCATCGCGACTTCCATCGACGCCTTGTCGGAGCCGGATTCCTTGCGCGCATATTCGGTGATGTCCTGCGGCGTGCGGATGCCCGCCACCACGTCCTCGCCCTGCGCGTTGAT
This sequence comes from uncultured Alphaproteobacteria bacterium, assembly GCA_963802535.1. Taxonomy (GTDB): domain Bacteria; phylum Pseudomonadota; class Alphaproteobacteria; order Rhizobiales; family Xanthobacteraceae; genus Bradyrhizobium. The sequence goes on from CAWDJI010000020.1 coordinate 213,185, forward strand.
CAGGAATTCGCCGTACAGCTTGCTCTCGCCGGTCGACGGATTGCGGGTGAAGGCAACGCCGGTGGCCGAGGTCTCGCCCATGTTGCCGAACACCATGGCCTGGATGTTGACCGCGGTGCCCCAGGATTCCGGAATGTCGTGCAGGCGGCGGTAGGTCACCGCGCGTGCGTTCATCCAGGATGAGAACACCGCACCAACGGCGCCCCATAATTGCGCATGCGGATCCTGCGGGAAATCGTTGCCGGTCTCGCGCGCCACCGCGTCCTTGTACTGGCCGACCAGTTGAACCCAGTCGTCGCCGGTCAGATCGGTGTCGAGCGTGTAGCCCTGGCCGTCCTTGAAGGTGTCGAGGATGTCCTCGAAATGATGATGCTCGAAGCCGAGCACCACGTCCGAATACATGGTGATGAAGCGGCGATAGCTGTCATAGGCGAAGCGGCGGTCGCCGGACAATTCGGCGAGCGCTTCGACGGTCTGGTCGTTGAGGCCAAGATTGAGCACGGTGTCCATCATGCCCGGCATCGAGGCACGGCCGCCGGAGCGGACCGAAACCAGCAGCGGATTCCTGGAATCGCCGAACGCCTTGCCGGTCAATTTGCCGACATGATCCAGCGCCTTCTCGACCTGCGCCTTCAGCGCGGCCGGATAGGATTTGTCGTGGGCGTAGAAGTAGGTGCAGACCGAGGTCGGGATGGTGAAGCCGGGAGGCACCGGCAGGCCGAGATTGGCCATTTCGGCGAGGTTGGCACCCTTGCCGCCGAGCAGGTCGCGCAGTCCCGCTTTACCCTCGGCCTTGCCGTCGCCGAACGTATAGACCCACTTGCCGGATTTTACCGTCTCGACCGCCGGCTTGCTGACAGGCGCCTTCTTGACGGCCCGCGCAGGCTTGCTTGCGACCTTGGCAATCGGCTTCGCCGGCGCTTTCAGCGGCTTCCGCGCCGAAGCCGCGGGCGCGGCCTTGGCCTTTGATTTCGCTACTGTTTTCTTGGACTTCGCGACGGCTTTGGCCATGGCAGACAACAATCCGAAAAAGAGGGGAGAAGATGCGCGCCTTACACCACTTTGGGGGGTTCCGCGCAAGCCGCGAAACCCCGCTTTCCAGCGCTACGGGCTAGCGAAACAACTTGAACAGGCCGAGACCGGCCAGACCGATGAAGATCAGGTAGATCGCGACGATGAAATTCAGGAACCGCGGCATCAGCAGAATCAGGACCCCTGCGACCAGGGCGACGATTGGCGAGATATGCGCAGCGGTGAGAGTCATTGGAATTTACTCCGAGGGATTGGCGGGAAATCGAATCGAGGGGCGCAACATAACCGCTGGCACGGTTCCGGAATAGGAGACGCCCCTGGCGTCAACGGGTTCCGCCTTCAAGAAAACTGCCCGAAATTGCCGCGTATAAGGCGACCATTTTTCCGGAACAACAGCGCGCGCGATGAATTGGATCGCAGTCTGCGCTGGCGTGCCGGCGCTCTACATTGTGAGGGAGTTGGATATGCGGAACAGGATTCTTGCCATTGTGGCGATTGCCGGTGCGATAGCGGCGCCGGTTGCAGCACAGGCGCAGAGTGGCACCGTGGGCATCGTGCGTGGCGACACCGTCGTCATCGAGGACAGCCAGGGCATCGCCGTCGACCAGCGGCCCGCCTTCCGTGAATATGTCGTGCGCGAACGGGTGCCGACCTTCACCATGCCGGATCGCGTCGTCATCGGCGGTGTGCTGCCGGAGGCCGGCATCACCTATTACGACGTGCCGCAGACCTATGGCTCGACGCCCTATCGCTACACCGTGGTAAACGGCCAGACCGTATTGGTCGAACCGCGCTCGCGTCGCGTCGTTCAGGTGGTCGACTGATTTCGATCATTTGAACGATTAGTCCGGGCGCCGCGCAAGCGGATGTGCGCGAGACACGACCGGACAAGAAAGCCCCGCCCGATTTCCCCCTCGGGCGGGGCTTTTCGTTTGTGATGTGTATCGGTGGCCTCATGGTTCGAGACGCGCGAAGACGCGCTCCTCACCATGAGGGTCCATCATCTCAGCTGCCAGACCTCATCCCCGGATGAGCGCTTTGCGCTCACCGAGGGAGCATCGCGAAGCGATGCGTCTCGAAGGATAGAGCCAGGTCGATTGCCTATTCCCTGATCTCGAGACCGGGCTTCTTGGCGACGAGGCGGTGGATCTTCTTGCCGGAGGAGGCGCTGACCACCTCTTCATCGAGCAACAGCGCCGTCGTCTTCAGTTCCGCCAGCACCAGCGCGCTGTCGAACGCCGCGTAGAGACGGCCCTTGGCGTCGCGCAGGTCGGCGCTCTCGGTGACGCGCCAGCTCAGGTAAAGAATGCCGCTGGGCTTGACGATATCGAGCAGGCGACGGACCGCGGGTGCGATCTGGGCGTGGTCCAGATGCATGATCACGGTCTCGCACAACACGTTGTCGTAGGCGCCGATGCCTTTCAGCTCGGGCAGTTCGGCACGGGCGAATTTGAAGCTCGGGTAGCGCCGGCGCGCCTCGCCAAGCAGGCCCTCGGAGGCGTCAAAACCTGCGGCGGAAAACCCGTTGGCATTGAGCCAGGCGACCTCGCGGCCGCTGCCGCAGCCGATATCGGCCGAATTGCCGCCGCGCACGAAAAACCGCTCGACGACTTCCTGAAGGTCCACCGGCGCCGGCTGGTCGTGCCAATCCCTGGCGTACGCCGCCGCATCACAATCGTAGGCGGCCAACGTCTTGCGATCCACCGCTTCAGCCCTCGATCTTGGAAAAATCCGCCACCGCGCGCGTCGCCGCGCGGATTTCATTCAACAACTTTAGTCGGTTCTCGCGGACTTTAGGTTCATCGTCATTGACCTTGACCTTGTCAAAGAACGCATCGACCGCCGGCCGAAGCTTTGCCATCGCGCCCATGGCGGCGGCAAAGTCCTCTTTTGCCACGGCGGCGCCCGCCTCGCCCTTGACCTGATCGATCGCCTTGGCCAGCGCCTTTTCCTCGTCGAGCTTGTAGAGCGATACGTCCGGCGCGCCGTCGAAGGCGCGCTTGTCCTTCTTCTCCTCGATCGAGAGGATGTTGCTGGCGCGTTTTGTCCCGGCCAGCAAGTTCTTGCCGTCGTCGGTATCGAGGAATTTGCCGAGCGCTTCGACGCGGCGGACGACAATCAGGAGATCATCCTGGCCACCCAACGCGAACACGGCATCGACGAGATCGTGGCGCGCGCCCTGATCGCGGAGCTGGACCTTCAGGCGGTCGGCGAAGAAGGCGAGGAGATCGGCTGGCAGCTTCTGCGCATCCGCCGCCGGATACTTGGCGCCCTTTTCAGGCAGGCCCAGAATTGCGGACTGAGCCGTTTTCAGGATTGGGAGCCTGATCGTGTTCTCGACGATCAATCTGATCACACCGAGCGCCGCCCGTCTAAGCGCATACGGGTCCTTACTTCCTGTCGGCTTCTCATCGATCGCCCAGAACCCAACCAGCGTATCGATCTTGTCGGCCAAAGCGACCGCAACACTCACCGGATTGTTCGGCACGCGATCCGCCGGGCCTTGCGGCTTCCAGTGTTCTTCGCTCGCGGCGGCAACAGTGGCATCCTCGCCTTGCGCCAGCGCGTAGTACTTGCCCATTAGGCCTTGAACTTCCGGAAATTCTCCGACGACTTCGGTCAGCAAATCCGCTTTCGCAAGACGAGCTGCGCGCGTGGTCTTGTCGACGTCGGCACCGACCAGCGGCGCGATCTCCGCGGCGAGCTGCTCGATCCGCTTGATACGTTCAGCCTGTGTGCCAAGTTTCTCGTGAAAGACAATGCCGTCGAATTTCGGCAGCCGGTCTTCCAGCTTCGTCTTCAGATCGGTCTCATAGAAAAACTTCGCATCAGACAGCCGCGCGCGGATGACGCGCTCGTTGCCGGCGACGATGGTCTTGCCGCCGTCGCTGGCCTCGATGTTGGCGGTGAGGATGAACTTGTTGGTGAGTTTTCCGGTCTTGGGATCGCTGACCACAAAACATTTCTGGTTGTTGCGGATGGTGGCGCGGATCACTTCGCCCGGGATCGACAAAAACTCCTTGTCGAACGATCCCATCAGCACGACCGGCCATTCGACCAGGCCCGACACCTCGTCGAGCAGCACCTGGTCCTCGACCAGCTCAAAGCCTTGCGCGAACGCCAGCTGCTTGGCGTCGGCCAGGATGATGTCCTTGCGCGCCTGCGGGTCGAGCACGACCTTTGCAGCTTTCAGCTTCGACTCATAATCCTCGAAGCGGCGCACCGGGATCGCAGCCGGCGCCATGAAGCGGTGGCCAAAACTGGTCTGGCCGGCCTCGATGCCGTCGATCGAGAATTTCACCACGTCCGGTTCTTCAGTCTCGATACCGAAGGTCGCGATGATCGAGTGCAGCGGCCGCACCCAGGTCAGCGCGCCTGACTTGGCCGAACGCGCGCCCCAGCGCATCGATTTCGGCCACGGGAACGTGCGCACGATCACCGGCAGAATTTCTGCCAACACGTCGAGCGTGGCGCGGCCGGGCTTTTCGATCAGCGCAATGTAAAAGTCGCCCTTCGGATCGCTCTGGATCTTGGCTTCATCGAGCGATGCGAGGCCGGTTGCTTTCAAAAAACCCTGCACGGCCGCATCGGCCGCGCCGATTTTCGGACCCTTGCGTTCGGTCTTGAGATCGGGCTGTCGCGCCGGAATGCCGTGCACCGTCAACGCCAGCCGCCGCGGCGTCGCGAAGGCCTTCGCGCCCTCATACACGAGGCCCTCGGCGACGAGCTTGTCGGTCACCATGCGGCGCAGATCATCCGCCGCCTTCGCCTGCATGCGCGCGGGGATTTCTTCCGAAAACAGTTCGAGCAAAAGATCAGGCATCAGGATGCCCTGCCCGTTTCAGTGTGGATCCAGGCCTCGCCGCAGGCCTTTGCCAGGTCGCGCACGCGGCCGATATAGCTCTGCCGTTCCGTCACCGAGATGACGCCGCGGGCGTCGAGCAGGTTGAAGACGTGGCTGGCCTTGATGCACTGGTCATAGGCCGGCAGCGCCATCAGATGCTCTTTCTGGTTACCGCCACTCTTCCAACCCACTTCGAGATATTTCTTGCATGCCGCTTCGGCCATCTTGAACTGTTCGAACAACATGGACGTGTCGGCATATTCAAAGTTGTGCCGGGAATATTCCTGCTCGGCTTGCAGGAACACGTCGCCATAGCTGACGCGCTCGGCGCCGTCGCGGCCGTTGAAGTTGAGATCCATGACATGGTCGACGCCCTGGAGGTAGCAGGCGAGCCGTTCCATTCCGTAAGTGAGTTCGCCGGCCACCGGCGCGCATTCCACGCCCGCGACCTGCTGGAAGTAGGTGAACTGGCTGACTTCCATGCCGTCGCACCAGCATTCCCACCCCAAGCCCCAGGCGCCGAGCGTCGGGCTTTCCCAATCGTCCTCGACAAAGCGGATGTCGTGCAGGGCGGAATCGATACCGATCGCAGCCAGCGACTTCAGATAGAGCTCCTGAAGGTTCGGCGGCGACGGCTTCATGATCACCTGAAACTGGTAATAGTGCTGCATCCGGTTGGGATTTTCGCCGTAGCGGCCATCCTTGGGCCGGCGCGAGGGCTGCACATACGCCGCGTTCCAGTGCTTCGGCCCGAGCGCGCGCAGGGTCGTCGCCGGATGGAAGGTGCCGGCGCCCATTTCCATGTCGTAGGGCTGCAGGATCACGCAGCCCTGATCGGCCCAGAACCGCTGCAGAGCGAGAATGAAGCCCTGGAACGAACGTTCCGGGCGCATGTGGGCAGGCAGGACATCCATCGGCAGAATCGGTCTCGCGAGGGGGTTTTGGGCGCGCGGGACCGTATCGGCGGTGGCGAGGGGAATCAAGGCGATGAGGCAGCGGTGACGCCGTCCCTTACCTCGCCCCGCTTGCGGGGAGAGGTCGAAATTCGCGCGAAGCGCGGATTTCGGGTGAGGGGGAGCCTCCGCGAAGGCATCTCTCACCGTCGTCTCGGCACGAGCCCCTCACCCCAACCCTCTCCCCGCAAGCGCGGGGCGAGGGAGGTCTGACCGGTCCTAACCCGGCCGGTAAGCCCCGGTCACAGGATCCCGCCGCAGCGTCGGAATATCGCCCGAACGGGCGGCTTCGGCGACGCGGGCCATTCGCGCGTCTTCCAATTCCTTGTTGATCCGGACGGCAGTCTTGTAGGCCCAGCGGACCACAGCGAGCCCACCCAGGGCCCCTGCGAATGCGATCAGCGGCGGCATTGGTCGATCCTTGTCGTTCACGTCAGTAGCCCCCAATAGGCATATTCTCGCGCAAGCGGGCCTGCACCGCAATTCCCGCCTTTAGGACTAAATGGCGCGCCTCCCCCGCCGCTCAAAACCCAAATTTGGCCCAAATTGCCCGGGTTTCGAGCGCGGAAATCAGCTCGTCCGGCAGCCCCCCGATACCGTCGAGCGCGCTCATCGAGCCCGCCCCCGCCGACCGACGGCCGAGCAGGCCGGACAGCATCCCGCTGGAGGGCGCAATCACGGGGGTCAGCACCTTGTCGCCATAGCGGGCGCGCAGCGTCGAACGGAGATCGCCGATCGCATCCGCCAGGCCCAGCGAGATGGAGGTCTCGCCCGCCCAGTATTCGCCGGTGAACAGCACATCGTCAGCGCCCTTGAGGCGGCTGCCCCGGGCGCCTTTGACCAGCGCGATGAAGATGGCGTGGATCTCGCGCTGAAGCGCCTTCACCCGCGAGACGTCATCGGGATTTTCCGGGAGGAACGGATCGAGCATCGCCTTGTGGGCACCCGCCGTATAAAGCCTGCGCTCGACGCCGATCTTCTTGATCAGTTCCTGAAAGCCAAAGCTGCCGCCGACGACGCCGATCGAACCGAGGATCGAGGACGGATCGCAGAAAATCTCATCGCCCGCGCAGGCGATCATGTAACCGCCGGAAGCCGCGACGTCCTCGACGAACACCAGCACCGGCAGTTTCTTTTCCTCAGCCAACTGCCTGATCCGCAAATAAATCTGGCGCGACTGCACCGGCGAGCCGCCTGGCGAATTGATCACCAGCGCTACCGCCTTGGCATTCTTGGTGGCGAAAGCGCGTTCCAGCGTCTTGGCAACGCCGGCCAGCGACATGCCCGGCCGCAACGGCGTCACGGCGCCGATCACGCCGGACAATCGCACCACCGGCACCACCGCAACCCCGCGCCGGAATTTGGCTGGAACAAGTTGCTTCAGCCGCTCGACGAGGCCCGGCCATCCCACGCGATCACTTATTTGTTCACTCATGCCGTTACCTCGAATTAACCATTTTTTATCCCGCCACTGTCATTGAAAGGGCCGGAACAATTTTGGACCGGAATGCGTTTTGCACGCGGTCGGTGAGGCTGCAATGGCGCAGCGGAGAGTGACATGAAAATCTACCTGCTGATAATGCTGATCGGTGCTCTTTTGACGGCGGTTCATTTCACCTCGGCACCGAAACGGCAGCCGGAAAGCCTTCCGCAATAAGGTTTTATGCGTCAATCCGCGCCTGTTGTGCGCGACGAAGCCGCCGTTTACGGGTTTGCCAGCGGCAGACTCCCCTTCCCCGCCAAAATCTCCTGTACCTTTTTATTAGGCACGCCTGACTCATCATTGAGCATCAGGGCGGCATGGATTTGCGTCGGCGCGCGCCCGCCCTTGGTGGCGCGAATCAAAATACGATTGGCTGGCGCCTTCACGTCACCGTGAACCGGCAGGATTTCGAGGCTTCCAAAACCGTGATCGAGCGCCGCCAACACCTCGGCAATGCCGTCGGCGCGCCAGATCAGCGTCAGCACGCCCTTTGACTTGAGGATGCGGCGGGCGGCGTGGATCCAGTTTGCAAGCGTGGTCGCAGTCGCGACATGCGCGATGCCGCGGGCCTTGTCCGGCGAAGTCCGATGCCGGCCTTTATCGTTGAACGGCGGATTCATCAGCACGACATCGACACTGTCGGGCGCTAGGCCGACCGCCACGAAGGTATCGGCGGAAGCCTCAATGTCGAGCGCGATCACGTCGGCCACAATCCCGTTCGAAACGGCATTGCGGCGGGCAAGGTCTGCCAGATCAGCATCGATCTCGACCAGTGTGAGGTTGACGCCGGAAACGCGCCGGGCGACCGCAAGGCCGGCTGCCCCGACGCCGGCGCCGAAATCGGCGATCCGGTCGCCTGCGCGCGCTGGCGTCGCCGCCGCCAGCAGCATGGCATCGTGCCCGGCACGGTGCCCCGATTTCAATTGCAGCAAGCGCAGACTGCCGCCGAGAAAGGCATCCTCGGTGACGTCGCTGTCTTCTTGACGCGTTTTCTTCACGCGAACCGGTCCCCACTTCGCTCGAAAACGCTATGCCTCACTCATCAGCCCGCAATTCATGGGCAAGACCGGCGTCGGCCAGCAACTGGCGCGCCTCGCGGTTATCCTCCTCATGGACCACGATGCGGCGTGGCAGGACACCCGCCGACCCCTCCAAAATGCTCATGTTCTGGTCCAGTACCAGATGATGGATATTGGCGCCGTCGAGCAGCGCGCCGATCGCGGAAACCAGCACGATATCGTTGGTCCGAACCAATTCCCGCAATTTGCGTTCTCCTCATCCTGCCCGGTGCGAGGGCTTACTCGCACCGGGTGCGACGACCTGTCGACCGATGTCAACCGCTTCGTGCCCTTGCCGCTTCAGCCTGCACTTTCTATTGTAGGCAAGGATAGTGCGAATTGGCCAGATTTGGAGACCCGCGTGGCGGTTATTGTACCTTTCGAAAGCCCGTCAAACGCTTCGATCGATGAGCTGGTCGGGCTCGTCGCCGCCGACATGGAGCGGGTCAACGCCACGATCCTGTCGCGGACCGGTTCGGAAGTCACCATGATCCCCGAGGTCGCCAACCACCTGATCTCTTCAGGCGGAAAACGGCTGCGCCCGATGCTGACGCTGGCGATGGCCAACCTCACCGGCTATTCCGGCGACGGCCATATCAAGCTCGCGGCCTCGGTCGAGTTCATGCACACCGCGACCCTGCTGCATGACGACGTGGTCGACGAAAGCGAATTGCGACGGGGCAAGCTGTCGGCGCGGATGCTGTGGGGCAATGAGGCGAGCGTGCTGGTCGGCGACTTCCTGCTCGGCCAGGCCTTTCGCATGATGGTCGAGGTCGGGTCGCTGCGGGCGCTCGACATCCTCTCCTCCGCCGCTGCCACCATCGCCGAAGGCGAAGTGATGCAGCTTGCGGCGGCCAAGAATACCGCCACCACCGAGGACGAATACCTCGCCGTGATCAGGGGCAAGACCGCCGAATTGTTCGCCGCGGCTTGTGAGGTCGGCCCTGTCATCGCCAACCGGCCGAAGGCGGAGCAGACCGCCTGCCGCTCGGTCGGCATGAATCTCGGCATCGCGTTCCAGCTGGTCGACGACGTGCTGGACTATGGTGGCAAGGCCGCCAAGCTCGGCAAGAACATCGGCGACGATTTCCGCGAGGGCAAGATCACGCTGCCGGTGGTGCTGGCGTTCCGCCGCGGCAATGCCAGCGAGCGCGCGTTCTGGGTCAAGGCGCTGGAGCGCGGCGAGATCGGCGGTGGCGACCTCGATCACGCCATCGGCCTGATGACAAAACACCGCGCACTGGAAGACACGATCAGCCGCGCCCATCATTACGGCGCGATGGCCGTCGATGCGCTGGCGCTGTTCCCGGCCTCGCCGATGAAGACCGCGCTGGAGCAGGTCGTCGCGTTCTGCCTGGCCAGATCGCATTGAAGTAGGCGTCGGTGTCATCCCCGCGCAACGGCGTAGCCGTTGTCGCTGGAGGTGCGAGCCTTTTGGCGAGCCTCGAAGGATGACAGGGTACGGTGCCCGTGGATCATCCTTCGAGGCGCGCAAGAGCGCGCACCTCCCGAGCGAACGCAAGTGCGTTCGTCCGGGGATGACGGCGGAATGCGTGGCAAGCGCAGGAAGGATTGAATGAATTTTCTCCTATTTCTTGCCGCCGCTTCGGTGATCGCCGCCGTCCCCGGCCCCGGCATATTCTACGTTGCGGCGAGAACGCTTTCCGGCGGTCGTAAAGCCGGCATCGCCTCGACATTTGGAACGGCGCTCGGCGGCCTGGTCCATGTCATCGCCGGCGCGCTCGGTGTCTCCGCCGTCATCCTGGCCAGCGCCGAGTTGTTCACCGCGCTCAAATTCGCCGGTGCGTTGTATCTGGTCTGGCTTGGTATCCGGACTTTTCGCGAAGGGCGGCAAACAATGCCGGAAGCCGTCAAGCCGGTCGGCGCGGCACGGGCGTTTCGCGAGGGCGTTCTGGTCGAAGCGCTAAATCCCAAGACCGCGGCGTTCTTCCTCGCGTTCATTCCGCACTTCATTGATGTGAGCGGCGATCACCCGGCCTTGCAATTCATCGCGCTCGGCCTGATTTCGGTGGCGCTCAACACGCTCGCCGATGTCGTCGTGGTGATGATGGCGGCGACAGCCCGCAACGGTCTCGTGCGGAGGCCACATCTGCTGCAACGCCTGAGGCAGGGTTCGGGACTGTTCATCGCCGGGCTCGGTATTTCGCTGGCCTTGGTGCGGCGGCCCGCTGTTACGTAGGGTGGTGCAAAGGCGCGCTTGCGCCGTGCCCACCATCTATCCCAGATCGCGATGCTGAATGGTGGGCACGCTTCGCTTTGCCCACCCTACGAAATCACGAGTTCGCTGAACTAACTCAACGTCCCCGCATGCACCCACCACGCCGCATGGGCGCGGCGGATCTTCTCGGCGGCGCGCTGGGCTGTGGCGTCGTCGGCGAAAATCGCAAAGCAGGTCGCACCGGAGCCTGACATCCGCACCAGCTTGACGCCTGCGGATTCGCCGAGCGCGGACAGCACTTCGGTAATGACCGGCTGAATGCGTGCGGCCGGCGCTTCGAGGTCGTTGCCGACCTCGACGAACGCCTCGATCCATTCCGCGATCGACGCATCGGTTTCCGGCCAGGAGCGGTCCTGCAACAGCACGTCGGTGGCGCCGACCAGCAATTCGCCGTTGCGCAAGCCGAGCGCGTCGAACACATCGCGGGTGGCGACGGGAACACCGGGGTTGACCATCACACATGGCATTTTCGGTAACGCGAGTGGTTGCAGCGTTTCGCCGACGCCGGTCATGACACAGGCCCGCGAGTTCACGCAGACCGGCACGTCGGCGCCGGTCAGTTCCGCAACCTCGATGATGCGCTCGTCGTCGAACGACAGCCCGTTCAATTGCGCCAGCAGGCGAAGTGCTGCCGCGGCATCGGCCGAGCCACCGCCGATGCCGGCCGCGACCGGTAACACCTTGTCGAGGGTGAAACTGCCGGACTTCATGTCCGGCACGCGCTCGGCCAGCAGGCGCGCAGCCTTCAGCACCAGATTATCCGATGTCGCACCACAGGCTTGCGCCAGCGGTCCCGACATCTGCAAGGCCAGCTCCGAACCCGGCGTCAGCGTCAGCCGATCGGCGCAATCGGCGAACGCCACCACGCTTTCGAGATCGTGATAACCGTCACTGCGACGCGCAACCACCCGCAGGGTCAGATTGACCTTGGCACGTCCCTCTTCCATCAACGCCGGCATAACCGAACCGCCCCCAAGCCTTTCGATCAACCGTTTTCTAGCCGCCCTTGCCGTCTTCTTTTTTCTTGTCGGCGGAAGCCGCCGACGAGGTGTCCTCCGGCAGGCCGTTGTTGATCTTGGCCTCGATCTTCGGCAGCTCTTCCGCCTCGGGCTTCAGGTCGCGGGCATGGGCCCACTGGAATTTGGCCTCCAGCGTGCGGCCGATGCGCCAATAGGCGTCGCCGAGATGGTCGTTGATGGTCGGATCCTCGGGCTTGAGGTCGATCGCGCGCTCGAGGTTCTTCACCGCGTCTTCGTAATTGCCGATCCGGTAGAACGCCCAGCCGAGCGAATCCACGATATAGCCGTCGTCGGGACGCTGATCGACGGCACGCTTGATCATCTTCATGCCTTCGTCGAGATTGATGCCCTGGTCGATCCAGGAATAGCCGAGATAGTTCAGCACATGCGGCTGCTCGGGTTGCATCTCGAGCGCCTTGCGCATGTCGGCCTCGGCCTTGCTCCACTGCTTGGAGCGCTCCTCGCAGATGCCGCGATAGTAATAGGTGACCCAGGTATTCTTGTCGCCCGCGGCGGGCAGCACGTCGACCGCCTTCGAATAGGTGGTGGTGCAATCGGCGAACTTCTTGCGGCCGCGCTCGATATTGCCGAGCGCCATGATGGCCTCGATGTCCTTGGGGTCTTCTGACGTGACGTCCTTCAGGATCTTGATCGCCTCCTCGCTGCGGTCGGCGGCGTCGAGATTGGTGGCGAGCTGGATCTGCGCGTTGCGCTTCAGCGGCGAACTCGCCGGCATGCGCTCATAGACCTTGATCGCCATCTGAGGCTTCTTCACCGACTCATAGAGATCGGCCAGCGACAGCAGCGCCAGCGCATGGTTGGGCTGGAGATAAAGTGCGAGCTGGAGATAGACCAGCGCCAGATCCTCGCCGCCACGGCGGGTCAGCGTCGCGCCGATGCCGTACAGCGCCTCGGCGGCACCGGCCTGCGCGGTCTCGATCAGCGGCGGCAGCTTCTTGCCGGCCTTCAAGTCGCGCACGCTTTCCTGCACCAGCGGGTGCCGCGGCAGCTTCTTCTCGAACACTTCGTAGATACCGGTCGCCGCCGCCGCGTCCTTGTTGCGCGACAGCCAGCGCGCATAGGCGTCGGAAACGCGCAGCATGGAATCATCGAGCTTGTAGGCGCGTTCGAAGCGGGAGCCGGCTTCCTTTTCCTTGTTCGCGAGTTCCAGGATCATGCCGGCGTGCAGATCCTTGAAGATCGGATACCATTCCGGGCCGGCCAGCTTGTCGATATTGGCGACCGCGGTCTTGGCGTCGCCTTCGCCATATTTCGCCCAGCCCGACAGCAGCGTCGCCACCAGATCGGTGATCGGTCCGCGTTGCGACTCTTTGATGTTGATCTGCGCGGTGGCGTATTTCTTCTGCTTGAGGTCGCGGACGCCGACTACCAGCCGCGCCACGCGGTTGGCCTTGTCCAGCGTCAGGATGCGGTCGGCGAGCTTGACGGCCTCGTCGATGTCACCATCAGCCAGCGAGGAGATGAAGGCGCGGTCAAGCAACTCGTTGTTCTTCGGATCGGTGCGCAGCGCCGAGCGGTAGAAGGCTGCAGCCGAACTGGCGTCGCGTTCGACGCTGGCATGGCGCGCGGCCAGATAGCTGCCGGCGGTGGTCAGGCCTTTCAGATCGGCCTTGCTCGGGAATTGCGCCGAACTGTCCCCGGTATGCTCGGGTGTCTGCGCCAACACCGTGCCGGGTGCGGCCAGTGCGGCAATGGTCAGGGCGGCGATCGTCCAGCGATTGAAACGAGTGGAAAGCATCACGGTTCGCCTAGCTCCAGGATTTAAGGATCATTTCGATCGCGCTCGAATGCGGACACATGGCGGCTTCAAGGCCCGGCGACAATGCCGCTTTTGGCGTTGAACCGCAAGGATACGGGTGCCGAATTGATTGGCAGCGAGGCCCCAAGATTACCAATAAGCCCGCCGAACAGGCCGCCGATTTAGCCAGCGGCCTCCGGAGACGCTGTCAGTGTGGCGGTATCGTGGCCGGTACCGGGATTACCGGGAGTTGGCTCACACAATGGTTACATCGCCTCGTAATTGGGGCCGCCGCCGCCTTCCGGCGGAACCCAGGTAATATTACCGTTCGGGTCTTTTACGTCGCAGGTTTTGCAGTGGACGCAGTTCTGGGCGTTGATCTGGAAGCGCGGACCGGCGGCCTCCTCGACCCATTCATAGACGCCGGCCGGGCAATAGCGGTTGGACGGCCCGGCGAACACGTCGTGCTCGCTGGTCTTTTGCAAATTGAGGTCGGCGACCCTCAGATGGATCGGCTGGTCCTCTTCGTGATTGGTGTTGGACAGGAATACTGACGAAAGCTTGTCGAAGGTCAGCTTGCCGTCCGGCTTTGGGGCCGCGATCGGCGCATGCGCTTTCGCCGGGTCCAGCGTCTTTCGATCCGGCTTGGCATGCGACAAGGTGCCGAACACCGAGAAGCCGAACAGCGTGTTGGTCCACATGTCGAGGCCTGAGAAGGCCATGCCGAACAGGGTGCCGAACTTCGACAACAGCGGTTTTGCGTTGCGGACCTTGAACAGATCCTTGCCGATCGCGGAACCGCGCCAGGCGTTCTCATAGTCGACCAGTTCATCATTGGCGCGGCCGGCGCCAAGTGCTGCCGCGACATGTTCGGCCGCGAGCATGCCGCTGCCCATCGCGTTATGCACGCCCTTGATGCGCGGCACGTTCACAAAACCCGCCGCGCAGCCAATCAGCGCGCCGCCCGGGAAAGAAAGCCGCGGCACCGACTGATAGCCGCCCTCGGTGATCGCACGCGCGCCATAGGCGAGCCGCTTGCCGCCTTCGAACAGGGTGCGGATCGCAGGATGGGTCTTGAAGCGCTGGAATTCATCGAACGGCGAGAGATAAGGATCGTCGTAATTGAGATGGACGACGAAACCGACCGACACTTTGTTGTCGTCGTAGTGATACAGAAACGAGCCGCCACCGGTCTGGTTATTCAGCGGCCAGCCCAGCGAATGCTGGACCAGGCCCTTCTGGTGCTTGGCCGGATCGATCTCCCAGACTTCCTTCAATCCGATGCCGAATTTCGGCGGCTCGGACTTCGCATCGAGCGAGAATTTCGCGATCAACTGCTTGGAGAGGCTGCCGCGCGCACCTTCGGCGAACAGCGTGTACTTGCCGAGCAGTTCCATGCCGCGGGTGAACGAATCCTTGTGGCTGCCGTCCCTGGCGATGCCCATGTCGCCGGTCGCGATGCCGCGCACCGCGCCTTTTTCGTCGTAGAGCACTTCGGCGGCGGCAAAGCCCGGATAGATTTCGACGCCGAGCGCTTCGGCTTTCGGCGCCAGCCAGCGGCAGACATTGCCGAGCGAGCCGATATAGCAATGATGATTGCTCATCAGTGGCGGCATCGCAAAATTCGGCAGCCGGAACGAACCGCCGCCGCCGGTCAGCCAGTAGAAGCGATCGTCCTTGACCTGCGTCTTCAGCGGGCAATCCGCATCCTCGCGCCAGTCCGGAACCAGTTGATCGAGCGAGACCGGATCGATCACGGCGCCTGAGAGAATATGCGCGCCGACTTCGGAACCCTTCTCGACCACGACGATGTTGAGGTCGGCGTTGAGCTGCTTGAGCCGGATCGCAGCCGACAGGCCCGACGGCCCGGCGCCGACGATCACGACGTCGAATTCCATGGACTCACGCGGCGGTAGTTCTTCGGTGCTCATGATCTGGTCTCAGCCCGGTTGAGAACGGCTCTAAACGGCTCTAAGTTGTTTCTTTCCGATTTTTGGCGGAAGGACAACCATGGAAATGCTTCTTTGGGCATTTCACTGGGATGCAATGCGGCTTAAATTGACGGGATGTCGCAGACAACACCATGACGCCTGAGCCCTCCCCTACCGTTCAGCAATTGCTCGCCTTTTATCTCGAGGCCGGGGTCGATTGCGCGTTGGCGGATGAGCCGGTCGACCGTCTGGCCGAGCCTGACAGCGTTACCATGGCGGCCTCGGCCGCGCCGGTGCGCGAAGTTGCGCCGCCGCGGCAGCTACGGGAAACGCCGTCGGCGATGCCGGCAGTTTCGCGCAGCGAAATTGCGCCGGCACCGGAGACTGCGATTGCTTCCGCACGGGAAGCGGCGCGGACCGCGCCGTCGCTGGAGGCGCTGCGCGCGCTATTGGAAAATTTCGACGGCTGCGCGCTCAAGCACACCGCGACAAGGCTGGTGTTTTCCGACGGCAATCCGCAGGCCCGCATCATGTTCGTCGGCGAGGCGCCCGGGCGCGACGAGGATATCGAGGGGCTGCCGTTCGTCGGACGCTCCGGCAAATTGCTCGACCGGATGATTGCCGCGATCGGGCTCGATCGTTCCAAGGCCTATATCGCCAACGTGATCCCGTGGCGGCCGCCCGGCAACCGGACGCCGACGCCGCAGGAGACGCAGATCTGCCTGCCGTTCATCCAGCGCCAGATCGAACTCGTAAATCCCGACGTGCTGGTGACGCTCGGCAATCCCTCGACGCAGACGCTGCTGTCGACCCGCGAGGGTATCATGAAGACGCGCGGCAAATGGCTCGACTACGACACCGGCACGCGCATTATCCGCGCCATCGCTACGTTCCATCCGGCCTATCTGTTGCGCTCGCCGTCCTACAAGCGGATGACGTGGCAGGATCTGCGCGCGATCGCGAAGGCGTTGGAGCAGGCAACTTCGTAGGGTGGGCAAAGGCGCACTTGCGCCGTGCCCACCATCTATCCAACGTGTCATCGAAAATCGTGGGCACGCTTCGCTTTGCCCACCCTACAAATTACGGCGCCTTCGGACGCACGATGGCCCAGCCGATCCGCAGCAGCGGTTGCCGTCCGTTCACCATCCACTCGAACGCGCGCGGCACTTCCGGCACCAGGCCGGGAAACCGCTGCGCGATGTCGGGCGGCGGCGTGCCTGAGGTGTCGGAAGCGCGCCACACCACGACGCCGCCGGTCTCGTTGAACTTTGCGACTGAAAGCCACGGCGTGCGTTCCGGCGTGGCGTCGAGCAACAGATGCGGACGCCCGGTGTCCATGGCGATGAAGCTCGCGAGTTGCGGATCGCCGGTCACCGCGCGCAGTTTCTGGTTGGTGCGCCGCTCAAAACTGTCGCCGAAGAAATGCGCGATGGCGCGCGCCGGCAGCGAGGTCGGCAGTTCGGTGCTGTTGGTCCAGGGCAGGAACAGCGTGGCCGCGATGGCGGCGAAGGCGGGGGCGGCAACCGCCGCCGCCCAGACCGTCCGCAACAGCTTCTGACGCCGCAGATAAACCAGGTCGCCGGTCGCGACGATCGCGGCCAGCCCCGACATCAACAAGCGCGACGCCGGGCCCGCCGACAACGCGGTCGAGGTTGAACAGGCCCGCGAGCAGGCTGCCGCCGAGTGCCGGGGCGATCGCAAAGCAATAGACGAATTCGCGCGCCAGCGGATCGACCGGCGGCCGGTAGATGATCGGCGCCTCCTCGGCGTTGCGGGCAAACCAGCCCGAATTGAGGATCACCAGCACCAGGATGCCGGCCATCGCCAGCACCAGCGCGCCGAGCAGCCCGCCCCAATGCGTCGCGCGCGCGGCGAGATCGTCAATCGCAGGCCATGGCGGCATCGCCAGCACGTCGGCACGCAGCACCCAGATCAGGTAGGGCAGCGCAAGGACGACGATCACCGAGCAGCGCATAGAGCGGGTCGAGCGACATCAGCAGGCGCCGGCCGCGCGCGGTGGCAACGAAAAATCCGATGATCAGCAACAGCAGACCGATCGCCGCCGACGTCGTCAGCAGCAGCAGTCCAGCCTCGATCGACCAGGCAAACCAGGCGCTGCGCCGGTTCTGGCCGATCAGCCGCCAGGAATGCAGCAGCAACAGCGCCCATAGCGGCCGCGCCAGCACCAGCGGTCCGAATTCGACGCCGGGCGAACTGAAGGCCACGACCGTCATCGATCAGCAGCACCGCCAGCACCGCCTGCTGGCCGCCGACGATGGCGCGCGCGAGCTTATAGAAGCTCCAGAACGTCACCACCGCGCAGATCTGCGCCAGCAGATAGACGCCGAACACATGATTGCCGACGGCGCGGTAGGCGATATCGGCGAGCCAGAACGCCAGCGGCGGCCCGAGCCAGGTGCCGACCTGGTATTCCCGGCCGAACGCCAGCACGGTGGCGAGATCGCCGGGCGGGCTGCGATAGAGCAGCGTCGGCAGGATCAGCCAGAGGGCGGCCTGAAGCAGCACCACCAGCCAGACCACCAGCCGCGGCCGGGCGCGGATCAGTTCGACAACCAGGGAGGTGAAACGCATGAAACGTCCGGGATACACGGGCCGAGCGGCCCTGTTCGAAGACGTTTGATAGAGCCCGCAACGCTCCGAGGCAACCTCGCTTAGACGGCGACGGAAACCTGGGGCACGATGTGCGTTTCCACCGTGAACAGATCGGGCTCGACGACGCTGCCCGGCTCATGTTTTGCGCGCGCGGCAATGACCGGCGCAAAAAAGCGGCGGTGATGGATGCTCGGCCCCAACCGATCCAGCGCCTCGCGATGTTCGGGCACGGCGTAACCCTTGTGGGTCTCAAAGCCGTAGCCCGGACAATCCTTGGCCAGTGCGCACATCAGGCGGTCGCGGGTCACTTTGGCGATGATGGAGGCGGCTGCGATCGACATCACGATGCCGTCGCCGCCGATCACGGCGGTGCAATCGCAGGGCACGTCGATCTTGTCGCGGCCGTCGACAAAGACATGCTGCGGCAGTTCCGGCAGCGCCCGCACCGCGCGCGCCAAGGCCCAGAGCGAGGCGCGCAGGATATTGTCGCGATCGATTCGCGCCGGCGAGGCAAAGGCGACCGCAAACGACGCGGTGGCGCAGATCTCCTCGAACAGTTCCTCGCGGCGCTCTGGCGTGAGCCGCTTCGAATCATCGATGCCTTTGGGGATGCGCCTGGGATCGAGCACCACGGCAGCCGCCACCACCGGACCGGCCAATGGACCGCGCCCGGCCTCGTCGCAGCCGGCCACCGGCCAGACGCCGCGCTTGATCAGCGCGCGCTCGCGCCGAAAGCTCGGCGGCGTCACCGCGATCACGCCCTTCGGCAGTTTTGCCGTTTTGGCGGCCCGCTTTTTGGTGGATTGATCCCGAAATCATGCCGGGATGGTGCGGCAACCGCGGCTCGCAGTGCAACCGTGAACCGGGTTCAATGCCCGCTATTCAAGCCCGGTGGGCCGGTCCCTAGAACAAACTCAGCTGCTGCCCGCTTCGCTTCGGTTTGACGAAATGGTCGGTGGTCAGTTTCGAGCGGCGCTTGTTGAGGCCGAGCTTGTCGCAGGCGATCTCGAAGCGGCGGCCGATCATCCAGGCCATCGGCCCGGTGCCCTTCATCCGCGTTCCCCATTGCGAGTCGTAATCTTTGCCGCCGCGCATGTCGCGGATCAGGGTGAAGACGTGGCGATAGCGGTCGGGATAATTCGCCATCAGCCATTCGCGGAACAGGTCGCGCACTTCCAGCGGCAGCCGCAGCAGCACATAGCTCGCCTCCCTGGCGCCGGCATGGGCGGCGGCGTCGAGAATGCGTTCGATCTCGGAATCGTTCAGCGCGGGGATCACGGGCGCCACCATCACGGTGGCGGGAATGCCGGCCTCCGCCAACTGCCTGATCGCCTCCAGCCGTTTCGGCGGCGTCGATGCCCGCGGCTCCATGGTGCGCGCCAGTTTCGGATCGAGCGTGGTGATGGATAGAGCGACCTTGACCAGATTGCGCTTCGCCATCCGCGACAGAATATCGATGTCGCGGGTCACCAGCGCCGATTTGGTGACGATGCCGACCGGATGGCCGGCGCGCTCCAGCACTTCCAGAATGCCGCGCATGATCTTGTATTCGCGCTCGATCGGCTGATACGGATCGGTGTTGGTGCCGATCGCAATCATCCGCGGCTCATAATCCGGTGCCGCCAGTTCCTTCTCCAGCAACGCCGGCGCCTCGGGCTTGATCAGCAGCTTGGACTCGAAATCGAGGCCGGGCGACATCCCGAGAAAGGCGTGGGTCGGCCGCGCGAAGCAGTAGACGCAGCCATGCTCGCAGCCGCGATAGGGATTGATCGAGCGGTCGAAGCCGATATCGGGCGAGTCGTTGCGGGCGATGACCTTGCGCGAGGTGTCCAGCGTGACCGTGGTCTTGAACGGCGGCAAGTCTTCCAGGCTCTGCCAGCCATCGTCGAAGGCAACGCGGGCTTCCGCCTCGAAGCGGCCTGAGGCGTTGGACTGCGCGCCACGGCCGCGGCGCCGTTCGCGCTCGATCGCGACATCCAGTTCAGGAAAGACTTCCAGTTCAGCAAAAGGAGTCGCACCCGCCGGTTCGGAGGGCGCCGTGACCGGCGGGCGCTTGAGGGCATGTGAGGATGCTCGGCTCATGATTGCAACGTAACACGCCTTGAGAACAAATCAAGAACATGAATCAACAAATCCGCAAACGTGCACAAACAGCGCTGCCGCAAAAATCGGCACGCGTCAGGATGTTTTGAATGTGACAAGGTGATAACAGTGCAGCGTTTTTCACCGTTTGAGCAGGCCGAAGCCTAATCCATGCTGAGCGTGATCATCCCGACCGAAGGCGTCGAGCAATCCGCCGTCGCGACGCTGGCAGCACTGGTGCCGGGCGCGGCCTCTGGCCTCGTGCGCGAGGTGGTGCTGGTCGACCGTTCCGGCACCGGCGTGATCGAACGGGTGGCCGATGTGGCCGGCTGCCGCTTCATGGCCTTCGAGGGGACCAGGGCTGCGGCGCTTGCCGCCGGGGCGCGGCAGGCGCGCTCGCCCTGGCTGATGTTCCTGCATCCAGGTGCGGTGCTCGATTCCGGCTGGATCGAAGAGACCGGCCAGTTCATCCAGGGCGTATCGACCAGCGGCCGGCCGCGCGCCGGAATTTTCCGCTACGCCCGTTCGCCCTATTCAGACAGCGGTTTTCGCGACGGGCTCAAATTCGTCGCCCGCATGATCACCGGGCCCTCGGCGGAACAGGGCCTCCTGATCGCGCGCGATCATTACGAACGGCTCGGCGGCTACCGGCCGGATGCCCGCCGATCCGAGGCCAGGCTGTTACGCCAGCTCGGCCGCCGCTCCCGCACCCTGCTGCGGAGCCGGATCATGATGGTCGCCTGACGCGGGACGCCCGTGAACGGGCTGGTGGCGGCCCCCAAACAAAAACATCGAAAACAACCCCATGCACCGTAGGACGCGGCCCTGTTCGCGCCAGAAAATACTTGCCAAAGTCAAATAACTAATTGACTATGGCAAGTATCGAGGTGTGTCATGTCCCCAGATGAAACCGACGGTCAGATCGCAGCGGTCCGGGCCTTTAACCGCTTCTACACCCGCAAGCTCGGGGTGCTCGACCAGCATTTGATGAAGAGCCCCTACTCGCTGAGCGAGGCGCGGGTGCTCTACGAACTCGCCCATCGCGAGGAGCTTTCGGCCAAGGAGATCGGCATCGAGCTCGGCCTTGATGCCGGCTACCTCAGCCGCATGGTCCAGAGCTTTGACGAAAACGGCTTGATCACCCGCACGCCGCTGGCATCCGACCGCCGGCAATACCAGCTTGCCCTGACCGCCAAGGGGCGGCAGGCCCAGGCCGAGCTCGAACGCAGTTCGCAGGTTGAAGTCGGCGCGATGCTCGCAAAACTTTCGGCGACCGAGGGCCGTCGCCTGACCGGAGCCATGGCCACGATCGAGACTCTGCTGGAGCCGCCAGCGCGCGCGCGTTCCTCCGTCCTGCTGCGCAGCCATCGCGTCGGCGACATGGGCTGGGTGATCTCGCGACAGTCGATCGTCTATGCCGAGGAATATGGCTGGGACATCAGCTACGAGGCGCTGGTCGCCGAGATCTGCGCGCAGTTCATCAAGAACTATGACGCCACGCGCGAACATTGCTGGATTGCGGAGGTGGACGGCAAGCCGGTCGGCTCGGTCTTCCTGGTAAGAGCCTCCGACGAACTCGCCAAGCTGCGACTGCTGGCGGTGGAGAAGGAAGCGCGCGGGCTCGGCATCGGCCGCGCGCTGGTCGAGCAATGCATCCGCTCCGCGCGCGAGAAGGGTTACAAGAGGATGACGCTGTGGACGCAAAGCATCCTCGTCGCCGCGCGCCAAATCTACCGGGACACCGGCTTCACGCTGGTCGACAGCAAGCCGCACCGCAGCTTTGGGCATGACCTGATCGGCGAGACCTGGGAGCGCGAATTGTGAAGCCCGGGCGTCGCGACACAGCGCGGCGCATCACGCCGGAGCTGATGGCGTTTTACAAGATGAGAGCAAAGCAGTTGCGCGATGAAGCGTTCCGGGACATGTGGCGCAGATTGTGGGCGCTGCTGACGCTCGCCAATTCAGAGGATTGACCGGAACCTCAACCGATCATTCCCTTGAGCCCTGCATAGAGCGAACCGAGCGCGGTCGCGGCAACGCCGATCATCGGGCCGGCGGTCTGGATGAAATCCTGGATCAGGCGGGCGCGCCGGCGCACATGTTCTTCGCCGACATGCCGGCCGAGCAACCGCGCCGCCTTGAAAGCGGTGGCATTCGGCTTGCCGCCTTGCGCCAGGATTCGCGGCAGGACCTGGAAGATCGTGCTGCCGAGGATGTTTCCCGAAGCCATCGCCAGCGCGATACTCACCATATACTCCAGCACCTCACGCCACTCGCCCCAAGTCTGCGGGATGATCGGCACCTTGTCGTTGATGCCGGTCACCGCCAGCATGCACATCACGCTGAGGCGCTATCAATTCGCGTCGAGATTAAAGTCGTAGGTCTCTGCTGGCGGGCCTTTGTGAGCCGCGGCGAACTGGTTGAGAGGAAAGTTCATCGCGACCGCTGAACCGTTGAAATCGGACAGTTCGATCTTGAGTGTTTGCCCGGATTCCATCTCGCCGATCAGCTTTGGGCTCACGAGGTCTGCGGCGATGCAGATGTTAGTGAGACAAAAATTGTACGGAAATTGGGTGGGCCCTGCCTGATCGACGGTCGCTTTGACGCCCATCTCTAAATTCCCTCCTTGTGGAATGAAAAGCTGCAGCCGGGCGACATCACCGTCAGGGCGTTCGATCAAGTCGGCACGTACCACAACCTCGCCGTTATCCTGCGTGCCGGACGACGTTGTCCGACATAACGTAGCCCCGTCTGATCCCTTGAAACAAATTTTGCGCCATGCGGAGTATTGAATATTTTGGGGCAGTTGCACGCGGGGCGGTCGGACCAGAACGTCCTCATTCTGAGCTGAGTTGGTGGGTTGTTGCGCCATAGCCGAGTGCTTCTCAAGGAACTGGCTTACCAGCGGCGCCCATAACGGCACCGCATCTGCCGAATCGATCATAAAGTGGCCGTCGTTCCCGAAGGCAGGGAGCAAATGGTATTCTGCGTTGGCTCCCGCAGCGGTAAAGGCGTTATGCATGCGTTTGGTTAGCTCCGGTCCAAAATAGCTGTCGTTCTCCGTATATATCCAAAGCATCGGTACGCGTGCCGTGCTGCCGAATTCGCCAGTCGCAGCAACGAGCTTGTCAGGAGCACAGTTGTTGTTCGGCTTGCCATCGACTCGGCCGCCGCGCCCTGCCGCAAATGTGATGATCGCACTAACGGACGGCGGGTTACGACTGGCAAGCGCAATCGACCCCCAGCCGCCACCCGACTGGCCCACGATAATGGCTTTGCCGGGTATGATCTGTTTTTTCTTCTGCATGTTCTCGATGATCCACTCGTTGAGAGTGGCGATGGCGAGCCCCGGACCACGGAAGTTCGGGTTATCGCAGCTGCCAAGATGCCCGAAGACGCTCCCGAAGAGCCCAACGTCCTTAGCATCGAGACTTGAGGCGCCATATCTAAGTGGCGAGATTACGAAATAACCGTGCCGCGCGAACCAAAATGCGGCGTCCCGGTATTCCACCAGCGGAAACATTGTCCGCTGGTTGGCGTCAAGCGAAATTCCGTGGTTCATGACGACCAGCGGAAACGGTCCATCGCCGACAGGCCGCACCACATAGGCAAGCACCGGCAAAGGAAATGGCAGTCCCCATATCTCCTCCTCGACCCTCGGAGGCGAAGTGGATTCGGCACCCGAAGCCGGGCGGCCAGCAAACAGAGCAATTGTCGCTAAAAGGAGAATTTGCAGAAGGCGCTTCGGCATGTGCTTCTCCTCCAATTGCAGAAGTTCAATGCTGGCTACGGGAGGGGCGGCCTCGGTTTGACGTAGATCAAGCGGAACGGCGCGTTGTGCACCGCAGCAAGAAAGAGGACGGAAAAGAGCAGGCAGGTCCGTTTCGGGTGCCATAATCGGATCTGGCTAAAACGTTCGCAACTCGGTCCAACGCCGCTTATCGAACGTGTCCAGACGACAACGCCTGCGCCCATTCCGGACGGTCGTTTGCGAGAGCGCAGGCGGCCGCGGCCTCCCGGTTGTACTCCAAGGCCAGCAGTTCAACCTGCCAGCCGCGCTTTCCCTTCGTGAGAATCGCGTAGCGAGCGTGCGGGGAGCGGTATTCCAGGTTTGCGGCAAAAGGCTATGCCCACACAGCACGACGCTGGCCGACGTCGCCTGCTGTAGACGCTCTTCCAGCACTTCGCGACGAGCCGGCACGAAACGTCCGTCCTCAAGAGACTCTTCTAGCAGGCACGTGCAGTCGTCGTTCGGCGTGCCATGGCAAGCCACGATTCCGTTCTCCAGGCGCAGCTGGGAAGGAAATCCATGTAGTGCCAGCTGCGGCGCGGAATCTGCCCGGGCATTCGGCCCCCCATACGGCTTGATCTGACCAGCAAGATTGTTCACACGCCAGAGGACTGACCTAGGGCCTCAACCGATCATTCCCTTGAGCCCTGCATAGAGCGAACCGAGCGCGGTCGCGGCAACGCCGATCATCGGACCGGCGGTCTGGATGAAATCCTGGATCAGGCGGGCGCGCCGGCGCACATGTTCTTCGCCGACATGCCGGCCGAGCAACCGCGCCGCCTTGAAAGCGGTGGCATTCGGCTTGCCGCCTTGCGCCAGGATTCGCGGCAGGACCTGGAAGATGGTGCTGCCGAGGATGTTTCCCGAAGCCATCGCCAGCGCGATACTCACCATATACTCCAGCACCTCACGCCACTCGCCCCAAGTCTGCGGGATGATCGGCACCTTGTCGTTGATGCCGGTCACCGCCAGCATGCACATCACGCTGAGGCCGGCGACAACAGCGCCAAGCAGCAGCGCGCCACGAAACCTGACCCTGTTGACCGGATAGACCGCAAAACCAAATGGGAAGGGAATGATGACGGACGCGATCCGCAAATAGAGCGGCGCAATGTTCAAAACGATCGTCACGACGACATGCGCGGCAACCAGCAAAACGGCGGGCGCGATGACGTATCGGGCAATCAGATTGGCGGAATAGCGCAGCGGGCGCCTTGCCCGTGCCAGCCTTTCCTCGGTCCGGTCGAGGTCACGCTGAAGTGCGTCCAGTTCGGCTACGATATCCTGGATTTCGAGGAGTACCGGCCGCACCACGCGCAAGTCGCGCGAACAGTGCTTGCAGGCGATAGCCTCGTCCTTGATGGTTTCGGCGCAGAACGGGCACTCCATCAAACCGACCTGTTCTGAATGCCGCGCCTGAGCGCTTCGAGCTCTTCCCTGGCGCTCGCCAGCCTCGCCCGTACGTTGTCCCGCACTTTGAGCAGATTATCGCGTTCCGCCATCAAGGATGCCGGGATCGCGATGTCGCGCGCGCACGTCTTGCAGACGAGGGCACTTGGCGCATTTTCGCCGGCACAGAAAGGGCATGGTGTCGACATGACGCTAGGGTACCAAGGGAACGGGTACGGCGACCGCAAACAAGCAGGTCTTGCGCATGCCAGACAAACTCATGATGCCCACCCCCGCAGGACCAAGCTTGATGCAAAGCCCTGGCAGCCGACCCTATTGCCGCGACAGCCGCCATGCAAGCGACCTACCCAACGCGAACATGTCGGCGGGCATCACGCGATCCGGGGTACGATCAAAAACTGGGCCAGCGTCTGATCGGCGAATAAATCGCCTTCGCAGAGGCCTGCGAGCTACAATGCGCGGCGAGTGACACCCGAATTGATGGCAGCGGCCTGGAATGCCATTGACGTCACTAGCGGCTGCCCCGGCCACCCGTTTGCACCGCTCCCAATTCGACCGAGGGCCGGCTCGCTGTCTCGGCTGCCGAGCTTCTCCTGCAAGGCCAGGGTTTCGAGCAATATCTCGACCGAAGCTTTTCGCAATCGATCGTTCTCGGCGATGATGGCAGCGGCGACGGAATTCGGGAGGTTCTGCGTGAGCATCGGATATCTCCTTGGCGGGAGAAAGCGCGCTAACCGACAATTGTTCCAAAGAATTTACAAAAATATCTCGCTCCCTCAGGAGCGCGCCCGCCGCGCTTGACGCAGGCGGCCCGGTGCTTGCGGCCCGAAAGGACGGTAGCGTCTCAATAAAAGCGCAGGGGGAGCGGAACGCCGGCCTGGCCGGCCACGAGGCCCCAGGTCTCGTCGGCGGCGAGCTCGAGCTCACGGTTCTGCGCCGCGCCGCTCGCGAGCTTGATGGAGACCTTGTACTTGCCCGGCGGCAGATCGATTTCCTGACTGTCGCGCGGTTTGCGTCCGGTAATGGGGTCGTCCATCAACTCGCGTCCGGCAGCCACCTCGATGGTCTGCCCGTTGATAGTGAGGACAGCTTCTTCTTTCGTGGCGTTGCCGAGCAACAGCCTCGCCTGCCCCGGCATCGGCTTGATGCCGGCATTGGTGACGGCAGGCTTGCGCAGCGACAGGTCGACCATCGTCCTGTCGCCCTGACGGGTAAGCCGCAGCAGTGCCGGCCCGTCCGATGTCGTAAACGAGATCACGGCGCCATCAGGTCCGATGACCGCGCCGTCATTCTCCGACCAGCCGCGCTTGCTCAGCGCGGTGCGATAGAAGCCGAACACGCCGGCAAGGTCGAGCGGGGTCTCGACGTGAAACGTCTGGATGATCGAAGAATCCTTCGCCGTCATGACGAGCCAGGGTTTTAGGCGCGGCAGACCGGTGACGGCATCGTCGTCCGCGACCTGTACCGGCGCAGCGTCCGGGGCGGTCGTACAGAGCAAACGCTTGACGATGAAAATCTGGGGGCAATCGACAACGGCCCAAGACGTCACGTCGACAAAAATTATCGGGTCCGTGTCACGCACGCCCGACGGCGCGGCGCTTGTCGCGTTCGACGGCCAGTTTGGATCCGGGGTGCCCTGACGGATGGTTTGCGATGACCAGTGGTAGCGGCAATCGATCAGCGATGAAAAACCGCTGTCACAATGATGCTGGGGATCGATGACCTTTGCCAGTGCGCTCGTCAGCACGACGAGCGACGCGACTGAGGCTGCGACCGCCAGGCCCGCGACGAGCAAGACAATTTTCGTTCGACGCTTCATCGCCGGAATCCAGATCCATGGGCGCCCCCGGGATCAGGGGCTCGACATGGGCTTAGTAGCGCTGGCCATGCAGAACGTTCACCGGTCGTTCATGGATTTCGGCCCTCGGGACGATGCGGCCGCGCTGGCAGCCACGAGCGGGACTCGTGGGATGGGTTGAGCTCTTCGCGAAACCCATCAATCACGCAAAGAAAGATGATGGGTTTCGCGGAGTTTATCATCGGCGCGCATTCGCGCGACCCGTTGGCTCAACCCATCCGACGGCTAAGCCGATGCGCCCTTGGCCTTGGGGCGGCGCAAATGTTCGTCGAGGCGCGGCATGATCTCGACGAAGTTGCAGGGCCGCGTGCGGTAATCGAGTTGGGGGCCAATGATGCCGTCCCAGCCGTCGCGGCAGGCGCCTGGCGAACCCGGCAGGCAGAAGATGAAGGTGGCCCCCGCGACACCTGCGGTAGCTCGGCTCTGCACCGTCGAGGCGCCGATCTTGGCGTGACTCAGCATGTGGAAGGCGATCGAAAATCCGTCCATCCGTTTTTCGAACAGCGGCTCGACCGCCTCCGGCGTGACGTCGCGGCCGGTAAAGCCGGTGCCGCCGGTGGTGATGATCGCGTCGACGCCGGCATCCGCAATCCAGCGCCGGATGATGACGCGGATCGCGTCGACATCGTCGACGATGATCTCGCGCGCCGCCAGATGATGGCCGGCCGCCGTCAGCCGGTCGGCGAGCGTGGCGCCCGATTTGTCATCGGCGAGCGAGCGCGTGTCCGAGATCGTCAGGACGGCGATGTTGAGGGGAACGAAGGCTTTTGTTTCGTCGGTGGTGGACATGGAACTAACCTGGACTTTTTTGCCTCAAACTCCGACGTCATCCTGAGGTGCGCGCTCTTGCGCGCCTCGAAGGATGGGCCGCGGGCACTTCATCCTTCGAGGCTCGCCGAAGAGGCGAGCACCTCAGGATGACGTGATCTCCAACGTTCCGCCCGCACCAACCGGAGCACGAGACCGTCACAAATTACCCGACCCGAACGTATTGCAGGCCTGCACGGTTCCCTGCTGATAGCCGGTCATGAACCATTGCTTGCGCTGCGCCGCCGAGCCGTGGGTGAAGGAATCAGGCACCACCCTGCCCGTCGCCTGGCGTTGTAGCGTGTCGTCGCCGATCGCGGTTGCGGTGGCCAATGCTGCTTCAATATCGCCGGGCTCGACGAAGCCAGGACGCTTCTTCTCCTCGCGATTGACCCAGACGCCGGACAGGCAATCGGCCTGTAGCTCGACCTTGACCTGGAGCGCGTTGGCTTCGGCCTTGCTGCCGGCCTGCTCCTGCAGCCGCTGCACGCGCGGCAGGATGCCGAGCAGGTTCTGGATGTGATGGCCGGCCTCATGCGCGATGATATAGGCGGTCGTAAATTTGCAGGCGTTGCCCGAACAGCCGCGGAACTTGGTCTCGACTTCGCGGAAGAAGCTGGTGTCGAGGAAGATCTGCTTGTCCGGCGGACAGTAGAACGGCCCCATCGCCGACTGCGCCATGCCGCAGCGGCCGCCATTGGTGGCGTTGCGGAACAGCACGATACGCGGGCCGGTATAGGATCGGCCGCCACTGGCCTGGAAGATCTCGTTCCAGCGATCGTCGATTTCGCCGAGGATGCCGGAGATCATGCTCCCCATCTCGTCCTTCGGCGCACCGGTCTTGGCCGGCGCCGACGACTGGCGGTCGTGCTGGTAGCTCGGCGCCTGCCCTTGCCCGCCGGTAAGGATTTCCGCGCCGCCGATCAGGATGCGCGGGTCGATGCCGAAGGCATAGCCGAGCAGGCCGAGCACGATGATGGTGCCGATGCCGAGCCCGCCACCGCCGCCCATCGGGATGCCGAAGCCGCCGCCACCGCCGCCACCCCCGCCGCTGTCGTCGCGACGGTCATCGATGTCGTCGCTGCGGCGGAAATCATCGTAACGCATGGCGCTAATTCCTCATCCCGGGCTGAATTGCTCTGGATACCCAACGCAGCACTGACGTAAAATTTCCAATCCGTTAATCAATAACCTGCCCGGCAATTATTGCCTAGTGCCGCGGATCTCGAGTTTCTGCACAGGACACGCGGTCACGAACTTCGGCAACGGGCGCGGGATTCTGGTTTGACGCGTTTTCTTCACGCGAACCGGTGTCCACCTCGCTCGAAAACGCTCCGGTTGCGCCTAAGCGGCAATTTCGTCTCGGCAAATCTGCCCGAGTAGCTTTGCGGATTAAGTCGATTTTTACTTTGCCCGGTCAGTGTACCGCCAGTCGGTTGTTTAGTCCCGCGTCGCCGACAGCGTCGCCTGAGTCAGAGTAATTGAGTCATGGTTGTGTCGCGTCGCGGGGCGTCTGCAAGGGCGCCCCGCACTAAATTTGAGTCCGCCTCCAGCACGCGCATCGTCGTCGGCGATTGCGTCGCCGAGATGTCGAAGCTTCCGGCCGGCTCGGTCGATCTCGTGTTCGCAGATCCGCCGTACAATCTGCAGCTCAAGGGCGATCTCAAGCGTCCCGACGAATCGCATGTCGATGCCGTCAACGACGACTGGGACAAGTTTTCTTCCTTTGCCGCCTATGACGATTTCACCCGCGCCTGGCTTTTGGCCTGCCGCCGCGTCATGAAGCCGTCGGCGACGCTGTGGGTGATCGGCTCCTATCACAATATTTTCCGCGTCGGCTCGATCATGCAGGACCTCGGCTTCTGGGTCCTCAACGACATCGTCTGGCGCAAGACCAATCCGATGCCGAATTTTCGCGGCCGCCGCTTTACCAATGCGCATGAGACCATGATCTGGGCCGCGCGCGACGAAAAGGCCAAGGGTTACACGTTCAACTACGAAGCGCTGAAGGCCGCCAATGAGGACGTGCAGGCGCGTTCCGACTGGCTGATCCCGCTTTGCACCGGCGAAGAGCGCCTCAAGGGCGAGGACGGCAAGAAAGTACACCCGACCCAGAAGCCCGAGGGCCTTTTGGCGCGCGTGCTGCTGTCGTCGTCAAAACCCGGCGATCTCGTGATCGATCCCTTCAACGGCACCGGCACCACCGGTGCGGTGGCAAAACGTCTCGGCCGCCGCTACATCGGCTTCGAGCGCGACCAGACCTATGCGACGGCGGCCGAAGCGCGCATCGCTGCGATCGAACCGCTGCCGGAAGCCACATTGGCGCCGTTCATGACCGCGCGCGACGCACCGCGCGTCGCTTTCTCCGAGCTGATCGAGCGCGGCATGATCTCGCCCGGCACCAAACTGGTCGATTCCAAGAAGCGCCACGGCGCTTTGGTGCGCGCCGACGGCGCCATCATGCTCGGCGACAAGGTCGGCTCGATCCACCGCATCGGCGCGGTGGCGCAGGGTTCGGAGGCCTGCAACGGCTGGACCTTCTGGCACGTCGAGACCAAGAAAGGCCTTAGGCTGATCGACGAGCTGCGCGCCGAAATCCGCTCCGGGATGGCGGTGGGCTAAAGCCGCTTGCGGCTTTTTTCATCCTGCCTTCAACATGGTCACCGCACCGCAACAAGCAAGATGGCAGCCCTGTGATTTAAGCAGGCTGCAAAACCCTGTTTCGCCCAGATTCGTGTATAGATAGATGGCTTCCTTAACCTCATAAGGCGGCCATTTGCGGCCGCAAAAGAAGCTGTCCGATGCGCTACCAACGATCCGATTCAATCCTCCTGTTTCCGCTACTGCCGATCTTCCTGCTCGGCATGTTTCCCGTGCTGATGATGAGGTTGCTGGGGGTCGCCGGTCTCGGCGTGCTCGGCATCCTCCTGGTCAGCGCGAGCCTGACCGACGCGCTCGACGCCAGCAACGACTTCAACCAGCATGTCGTCGTCGAGGGTTACGCCCGCGACACCCAACGCGCGATCTACGCGTCGGATTGGCATTCAGCCATCCGCTCCGCGACCGTCGTCGGCATCGCCGGCGGCGTGCTGATCGTCGTGAGCGTTGCCGGCCTGCTGCTGGCTTGAAAAACGGCGGCGCTGTTTGATGCAATGACCGCACTGCATGGCTTCTCGCGAACTCGCCGCTTGCGCTTGTTGCCAAAGTTTGCGCATGGAAAATCCGCCCGCGGCCGTGCCGCCGCGGGGTTTTTTTGTTTATCGCGTTTTCTACACGCGAACCGGTACCCACTTCGCTTGAAAACGCTCCAGGGAGAATTCCAACATGCTCAAATTCTATTTCAACGGTGCGCCGAACCCGACCAAGGTCTCGCTGTTTCTGGAAGAGACCGGCCTTCCCTGCGAACTCGTTCCGGTCGACACCCGCAAGGGCGACCAGTTCAAGCCGGAATTTCTGAAAGTGAATCCGAACGCCAAGGTGCCGGCGATCGACGACGACGGCGTGTTCGTGTTCGACAGCAACGCGATCCTGCTTTATCTCGCCGAGAAGACCGGCAAATTCCTGCCCGCCAATACGCCGGCCAACCGCGCCGCGACGCTGTCATGGCTGATGTTCGTCGCCACCGGCATCGGCCCCTATTCCGGCCAGGCCGTGCATTTCAAGCATCGCAGCGCCAAAGGACCTGGACTACGCGCACAACCGCTATCAGTTCGAGGCGCATCGCCACTACAAGATCCTCGACGATCATCTCGCCGAAGAGCAAATACATGGTCGGCGACACCTACACCATCGTCGACATGGCGTTCTGGGGCTGGGCGCGGCTGGCGCCGTTCGTGCTCGGCGACGACGCCTACACCAAATATCCCAACGTCAAACGGCTGGTCGACGAAATCTCGGCGCGCCCGGCCGCGCCGCGGGCGATCGCGCTGAAGGACAAGTTCACCTTCAAGACCGAGATGGACGACGAAGCCAGCAACTTTATGTTCGGCCACCTCAAGACCAAGGTGGCGTGACCGGCTCGGGACAACAGGTCGCATGATCTCCCTCTCCCCGCCCTTCGCGGGGAGAGGGTTGGGGTGAGGGGTCTCTCTCCGCAATCGTGATCTGTCGATAGACCTGTACCCCCTCACCCGGATTGCATCTTCGATGCAATCCGACCTCTCCCCGCAAGCGGGGCGAGGTAAGGTCATCATCAATCGATCGCCGCAACCGCCTCGATTTCGATCAGCCAGCCCGGCCGCGCCAGCCGGCTGACGACCACCAGCGTGCTCGCCGGCGGCTTCTGGCCGTTGACGTAGCGGTCGCGGACCGCGCGCATCTTCGGCACCTCGGCCGGATCGACCTCGGCGACGATGTAGGTGTTCATCTTGACGATGTCGGCCATGGTGGCGCCGGCGGCCTCGAGCGCGAGCTTGACGTTGGCGAAGACGCGCTCGGCCTGCGCCTCGAAATTGCCCTCGCCGACCAGCTTGCCGGAGGCATCGCTCGACACCTGCCCCGCGATATAGACCAGCGTGCCCCTGTTGACCTTGGCGACGTGCGAATAGCCGGTCGGCGGCGGCAGCGTCGCCGGGCTGAAGATTTCCTTGCTCAAGACAACCTCCCTTTCATTTCCCGCCAGAATGCCCGGCCGATCTCGTCGGCCAGTTCCGCCCGGCACACTCCCATATCATGCGCCGCCGGCGGCCTTCCGCAAAAGTGCCGTGTCAGCCCGCAAGCTTGCGCTCCTCCGGAAACGGTCCGAGCACGCGCTCGACCAGAGCGGAGTCGCAATATTCCTTGATCTCCTTGATCTTGCCGTTCTCGATCCGCCACACCATGCAATAGTGGTTGTCGTAGCGCAGGCCGGCCTTGGTGACGTTGTCGCCGTGGGTCTCGACCACGACATAGTCGCCCTCGGCGATGAAATTGAACGCCACGGTCCGCGGCCGCACCGCGAAGAACGAGCGGAAATGGCCCATCAGGCCGTTCTGGATCGCGTCGCGTCCCCTGAATTCGTGCGACCAGGAATATTGCCCGGTCACGATCCAGACCGCGTCCTCGGCGAGGTTGTCGGCGAAGGTCGTGCCGCTGCGGTTGGCGGAATCCGTATAGATCTGCTGGACGAGTTTCTTGTTGGCGGCGGCGCTCATCTTCTGTCTCTCCTGATCTGATGGTTCAGATCATCGCGCGTGGCGCGGCATTCTTCCAATCGATAGAGAATATGATATATATTCACCTGATGAATTTGAATTCGCTTGACCTCAATCTGCTGGTCGCGCTCGACGCGCTGCTGCTGGAGGGCAATGTCAGCCGCGCCGCGATGCGGATCGGGCTGTCGCAGCCGGCGACCAGCCATGCGCTGCAGCGGCTGCGCGACTTGATCGGCGATCCCCTGCTGGTGCGCACCGGCGCGCGGATGGAACTGACGCCGCGGGCGCAGGCCCTGCGCGGGCCGCTGGCGCAGGCGCTCGACCAGGTGCGCGCCCTGTTCATTCCGGACGATTTCGACGCCGCGCGCAGCGAGCGGCAGTTTCGCCTGATGATGCCGGATCTGGCGGTCGAACTGCTGATGCCGCCGCTGATGGAGAAGATGACAAAAGCCGCGCCGAACGTCCGGATCGACGTGGTGCCGTGGCGGGGGCCTGCGATCTTCACCGCCGAGTTCGCCCGCACCATCGACCTCGTGATCTCGATCGGCGACGCCTTCAAGGGATTTCACCGCCAGCTGCTCTACACCGACAGCGATGCGCTGGCGGTGCGGCGCGGCCATCCCGCCGCGGCAAAACTCAGGAAGCGCGACGGCTTTCTGGATGCGCGGCATGTCGCGGTGGTCATCCGCGGCCAGAGCGAGGATCTGATCGACATCTGGCTGCGTTCGAAGGGCATCGAGCGGCGGATCGCGCTGGTCGTGCCCGGCTATATCGAGGCGCTGCACGTCACCGCGCGCACCGATCTCGTCGCCTTCGTGCCGCGCCGCCTGATCGGCGCGCTGTCGAAGCAATTGTCGCTGGCGACGATCACGCCGCCGTTCGATCCCGGGATCGACGAGCAGTTCATGTTCTATCCGACCCGGGCCCAGATGGACCCCGGCTCGATCTGGCTGCGCACCATCATGCTCGGCATCGGCCGCGAGATGGAGCGGGACGAAGAAGGCGCGTAGACCGCAATCACTGCTTTGTCGTGCCCGGCGAAGGCCGGGATCCATCGCCGCGGCGTTTGCCCTGCAGATACGGATCAGTCGAGAGCGCTCTGGACGGTGGGCACGCAGCGAATGGGCCCACCCGGACTGCGCACTTGCGCACCAGACATCAAGAACGCCCTCTCTGAGGGCGCATCCAGCTCAACAGTCCCTTGGCCCTCTTGAAGCCGGCGTCCTGAAAGATGGGCGCCAGATGTATCCTTAAAACACGGTAGGCTTCTGTTGACTTCATATCGTCCCCGTCACGATGGGGTGTGTTGAGGGCACCAAGCGTTACATTCGCTCCATTAGGCGGCCTGGGCCTGCTGCGCGCCCATCACCTTCTTCACCGCCGGGCGTTCCGACATCCGCTTCATGTGATCGGCGACCTTCGGCAACGTCGCGAGATCGACGCCGTCGCCCTCGAGCCAGAGCGCGACCGTGTAGAGATAGGGATCGCAGATCGTGTAGTGCTCGCCCATCACCCACGGGCCCTTCAGCATGCCGTTCTCGATCAGCGCGAAAGCGCCGCCCATGCTTTTCGGGATCATCCGCTTCATGTCGGCAAAGGAAGTCTCTTCCGTCGCCCAGCGATAGCCGCGGCCCTTGTGCGCATGCGCGACATGCACCGTGGAGCACAGATAGCTGTTGAACGACTGCACCTGCGCGAACGCAAAGGCATCGTCGGGCGGAGCCAGCTTGGCTTTCGGAAAAGTCTGGGCGATATAGGCCAGGATCGCCGGCGTCTCGGTCAGGATGCCCTTGTCGGTCACCAGCGCCGGCACGCGCCCCTTCGGATTGATCTTGAGATATTCCGGGCTCTGCTGCTGGTTGGACTTGAAGTCGAGCCGCACGGCGCTGTAGTCGGCGCCGGCCTCTTCCAGCGCGATGTGCGAGGCG
Organism: uncultured Alphaproteobacteria bacterium; assembly: GCA_963802535.1. Classification (GTDB taxonomy): domain Bacteria; phylum Pseudomonadota; class Alphaproteobacteria; order Rhizobiales; family Xanthobacteraceae; genus Bradyrhizobium. The sequence continues at coordinate 248,123 of CAWDJI010000020.1, forward strand.
AGCGCGCAGGTGCCGGGGGCATAATAGAGTTTGTGCATTTTGGTTTCCTCTCGGGGAGCACCGGAGGTTAACGGCAAGCCCGTCGCCGTCCATCCTCCGCCCCACTTGCGTGCTTTTCGCGGTTGCCCACATCAGCGCTCCCATGTCATGACCATGAATGACGAAGGGAGGGGCGTATCATGACGGTTCTCATTGCGGGCGGCGGCATCGGCGGGCTGACGCTGGCGCTCAGCCTGCACCAGATCGGCGTTCCCGCACGCGTGTTCGAGAGCGTGCCTGAACTGAAGCCGCTCGGCGTCGGCATCAACGTGCTGCCGCATGCGGTGCGCGAGCTGATCGATCTCGGCCTGCATGATGCGCTCGATGCCGCCGGCGTCCGCACCAAGGAACTGGCGTATTTCTCCAAGCACGGCAAACCGATCTGGAGCGAGGCGCGCGGCGTCGAGGCCGGGTACAAATGGCCGCAATTCTCGATCCATCGCGGGCAGCTGCAGCAGATCCTGCTCGATGCCGCGGTCGAACGGCTGGGCAAGGAGAATATCCTGACCAGCCATCATCTCTCCGGCTGGACCGAGACGGCCGACGGCGTGCGCGCCGATTTCATCGACAAGGCGACCGGCAAGCCGGTCGGCCACCATGACGGCACCTTGCTGATCGCCGCCGACGGCATCCACTCGGCGGTGCGCGAAAAGCTCTATCCGCAGGAAGGCCCGCCGATCTGGAACGGGCGCATCCTCTGGCGCGGCATCACCCGGAGCAATGCGTTTCTCTCCGGCCGCACCATGATCATGGCCGGCCACGAGATCCTGAAATTCGTCTGCTATTCGATTTCCAAACAAGCCGGCGCCGACGGCAAGTTCGACATCAACTGGGTGGCCGAGCGGCATATGCCGCCGACCTATCAATGGCGGCGCGAGGATTACAACCGCACCGCAAAGCTCGAAGAATTTCTGCCCTGGTTCAAGGACTGGAAGTTCGACTGGCTCGACGTGCCCGGCCTGATCGAGAACTGCCCGCATTCCTACGAATATCCGCTGGTCGACCGCGATCCGATCCCGCAATGGACGTTCGGCAAGGTGACGCTGATGGGCGACGCCGCGCATCCGATGTACCCGATCGGCTCCAACGGCGCCTCGCAGGCGATATTGGATGCCAGGGTGATCACCCGCGAGATCCTGGCGCACGGCCCGACCAACGCGGCGCTTGCAGCCTATGAAGCCGAGCGCCGGCCCGCGACCACGGATCTCGTGATGCTGAACCGCCGCAACGGGCCCGAGCAGGTCATGCAGATGGTCGAGGAACGCGCGCCCAACGGTTATGACGTCGTCACCGACGTGCTGTCGCTGAAAGAACTGGAAGACATCGCCGCCAACTACAAGCGCGTCGCCGGCTTCCAGGTCGAGGGCCTCAACGCCAAGCCGCCGATCGTGCAGCTCGGGCGCTAGCGCCGCTGGCCAGCTTCGTAGCCCGGATGAAGCCAACGGGTCGCGCGAATGCGCGCCCGATGACAGGCTCCGCGAAATCCGGGGACCGGCGCTGGCGGTGGTCCCGGATTGCGCTGCGCTTCATCCGGGCTACTGGATTCACTACCGAATAGCCTTGGCGGTCTCGACCAGCCGCGCGCTGGTGCTGGCGGTGGCGAGCAGCGTCCCGTCCTCGGTCATCAATCTTCCCTCGACAAAGGCGACGGTCTTGCCGAGCTGGGTGACGGTCGCTTCGCCGATGAGCGGCCCCGGCTTGGCGGGGCTGAGAAAATTCACGGTCATGGTAATGGTCGAGGTAAAGAGTTTTCCCTCGGTCATGACGAACACCGCCGGACCCATGGTGTCGTCGAGCATGGCGGAGAGTATGCCGCCCTGAATGAAACCGGCCGGGTTGCAGAAGTCTCGTTTGCCGTCAAAGCCGATCCGGATCCAGCCGTCTTTCGGCCGCGCATCGAGCAGATGCCAGCCGAGCAGTTTTGACGACGGCGGCGCGGTGAAATGGTCGAATACGGTTGCGATCATGGGAGCCTCCTGATCGCACCGTTCTAGCGGAGCCCTGCTGCCAGCGTGGTGTCAGCAGACTTCTAAAGAGTCTAGAGATCCAGCCCATGCGCGATCGCCTTGCGCATGACGTTGGGCAGCGCTTCCCCGTCGAGTGTCGCGATCGGCACCCAGCGCATTCCCTCGGGCGGGCGCGTCCGCGCGGCGACTTTGGCCGTGTAGATCACGAGTTCGAGCGGGAAATGCGTGAACACATGCGTTACAACGCCTGCCTTGCGATGCCATTTCGCGACGCTCTTGAGCCCGGGCGCCTGCTTCAAGGCCGCCTTGTCATCGTGTCCGGCGAGCCAGTCCGAGCCCGGCACTTCGGTCATGCCGCCGAGCAGGCCTTTTTCCGCGCGGGTGCGGACCAACAGTTCATCGCCGCGCGTGACGATGAAGGCCGCCCCCCGGCGCAGCGTTCCCGACTTCTTCGGCGCCTTGCGCGGAAAGGTTTCCTGGTCGCCGCGCAGCCGTGCCGCGCAGTCGTCGTTCAGAGGACACAGCGCGCAGGCCGGCTTCTTCGGCGTGCAGATCGAGGAACCGAGGTCCATCAGGGCTTGAGCACTATCGCCAGCGCGAGACTTCTCGTCGCCAGCGCGAGAGGGCCCGAGCAGCGTCGCCGCCAATTGCTGGATCAGCGGTTTGGCCTGCGGCAGCGATTCCTCGACCGCATACAGCCGCGACACCACGCGCTCGATATTGCCATCGACCGGCATGACTCTCGCGTCGAACGCGATCGCCGCGATCGCCGCCGCGGTGTAGGGCCCGATCCCCGGAAGCGAACGCAGGCCTTCTTCAGTATCCGGAAACACCCCGCCATGATCGCGCAGCACCGCCACGGCACAAGCATGCAGATTGCGCGCCCGCGAATAGTAGCCAAGCCCGGCCCACATCCGCAGCACGTCGTCCTGCGAAGCCCGGCCAAGGGCCGTGACGTCGGGCCAGCGCGTCACGAACTTCTCGAAATACGGCCCGACGGTTTTGACGCCGGTCTGCTGCAGCATGATTTCCGACAGCCAGACGCGATACGGATCGGCGCGCACACCGGCCGGCGGCCGCCACGGCAGCCGGCGGCGATGACGGTCGTACCAGTCGAGCAACAGCGCGGGGCGAGTGGGCGCCGCATCAGCCGCTTCTCGCCGTTTGATCTTCGTAGCTGCAGGGGAACTCATGCAGACACTCTAGTGGCTGAGCCCAATCTCTCCACGTCATGCCCGCGCTTGTCGCGGGCATCCACGTCTTTCTTTGCGCGGTTCCTGCCGCGAGCCGCGGCATGCTATAAGCCCCCATGGCAAAACCCGGCCCGATCACCGCAAAACCGCTTTCCGTCCTGCTCGGCGACGTGTTTTCCGACGCCTATGCCAAGCAGGGGTTTGCCGCGCGCGAGCTGGTGACGCGCTGGGCCGAGATTGCCGGGCGCGAGATCGCGGCGCATTCCGAGCCATTAAAACTGCAATGGCCGCGGCCGGTGGAGGGGCAGCCGCAGGAACCGGCCACTCTGGTGCTGCGGGTGGAGGGGCCGATGGCGCTGGAAATCCAGCATTCCTCCGATGTGATCCTGGAGCGGGTCAATCGCTTCTTCGGCTGGAGCGCGGTCGGGCGGCTGGCGCTGCGGCAGGCGCCGCTGTCGCGCCGGGACCGGCCAAAACAGGCGGCCGCACCGGACCCGAAAGCGGTGGCGGAGGTCGCCAAAACCCTGTCTGCGGTCGAGGATGACGAATTGCGCGATGCACTGGCGCGGTTGGGTGCCTCGATCAAGCGAAATTGAGCCTGCTACACGCCCGAGCCGTCACAACCTGCCATTGCCACCATTATCGTTTCAAGCTAGCCAAAGCTTTCTAAGACTTGGCCTTCTAGATAAGGCCTCTATTTCGTACTTCTTCGGCGTGAACGCGCCATTTGGGAGCAGACCTTGAACATCACGCGCCGCGCCTTCACCGCCGCCCTGTCGCTCACCGGGCTTGGCCTGCTCGCCGGCTTCTCGCCGCTGCGGCTGATTTCCGGCGCGCTGGCGCAGGGTGCGGCCGACGTCGCCAAGCCGCAATCGCTGCCGGACATGGCGCTCGGCCCGGCGAATGCCTCGGTGACCATCACCGAATACGCCTCCATGACCTGTCCGCACTGCGCAGCGTTCACCGAAACCGTATTCCCGAAGATCAAGTCGGAATTCATCGACACCGGCAAGATCCGGTTCGTGTTCCGCGAATTCCCGCTCGACATCAAGGCCGCCGCCGGTTCGATGCTGGCGCGATGCATCGCCAAGGACGACGGCGCGAAATATTTCGCGGTCATCGATTTGCTGTTCAAGCAGCAGAACGAATGGGCGATGAAGAACACCGCGGAGACGCTGACCCGGATCGGCAAGCAGGCCGGCTTGACCCAGACCCAGGTCGAGGATTGCCTGAAGGATCAGGCGCTGCTCGACAAGATCGCCGCCGACCAGAAATTCGCCGCCGAGGTGCTGAAGGTCAATTCGACGCCGACCTTCTTCATCAATGGCGAGATGGTGAAGGGCGAACAGAGCTTTGAAGAGTTTTCGAAGCGCATCAATGCGATGCTGAAGAGCTGATCGGCTCATTCAGGGAGACCGGCCTTGGCCATCACCCGACGCACGGTAACCGCCGCTCTCTCGCTGACCGGACTTGCCGCGCTCGCCGGGATATCGCCGCTCCGCCTGATCGCGGATGCGATGGCGCAAAGCGCGGCTGAAATTGCAAAACCGCAATCGCTCCCGGACATGGCGCTCGGGCCTGCGGACGCCAGGGTGACGATCGTCGAATACGCGGCCCCAACCTGCCCGCATTGCGCCGCCTTCAACCGCGATGTGTTTCCCAGGATCAAGTCGGAATACATCGACACCGGCAGAGTGCGTTACGTGTTCCGCGAGTTCCCGCTCAACATCAAGGACATCGCCTGTTCGATGCTGACGCGCGCCATCGCAGGCGGCGATTCCGCAAAATACTTCGCTGTCGCCGACATCATGTTCAACCAGCAGGACCGGCTGGTGGAAAAGACCGCGGAAACCCTGAAGCTGATCGGCAAGCAGGCCGGGCTCAGTTCACAGGCCGTCGAGGATTGCCTGAAGGATCAGGCGCTGATGGACAAGCTCACGGCCGTCAGGCAGTTCGCCATCGACGTGCTGAAGGTTCAGGGCACCCCGACCTTTTTCGTCAATGGCGAGATGATCGTGGGCGAAGTCGCCTTCGAGGCGTTCGACAGGCGCATCAAATCCCTGTTGAAAACCTGATTCGCACACCGGATTCATACGGGCCCGTAAGCCCCGCAAAAACCTCGCTAAAAGACTCCTCAAAACCCTTGGGAAAAGCCCCTCGCGGCCGTTGCCCTTCGGCCCCGGCCTCGCCATTGTCGCGGACCATAAGAGCCGCATCGCGCGACTCGTCCACACACCGACATTGCCTTCTATGGTATTGTCACGGCAGGGAGATTCGCGCCCAGCCAACAGAGAATCGTGTTCATGAAACTCACGCGCCTTCGCCTTCACGGTTTCAAGTCGTTCGTTGAACCCACCGATTTCATGATCGAGCCGGGCCTGACCGGCGTGGTTGGACCGAACGGCTGCGGTAAATCGAATCTCGTCGAAGCGCTGCGCTGGGCGATGGGCGAGACCTCGCACAAATCGCTGCGTGCCGCCGACATGGACGCGGTGATCTTCGCCGGTTCCGGCAACCGTCCGGCGCGCAACCACGCCGAAGTGACGATGACGATCGACAATGCCGACCGCTCGGCGCCTTCAGCGGTGAACGATCGCGAGATTCTGGAAATTTCCCGCCGCATCGAGCGTGAGGCCGGTTCGGTCTATCGCATCAACGGCCGCGACGTGCGTGCCCGCGACGTGCAGATCCTGTTTGCCGATGCCGCGACCGGCGCGCGCTCGCCGGCACTGGTCCACCAGGGCAAGATCGGCGAGATCATTCAGGCCAAACCGGAACAGCGCCGCCGCGTGCTGGAAGACGCCGCCGGCGTTGCCGGCCTTCATGCCCGCCGCCACGAAGCCGAGTTGCGGCTGCGGGCGGCCGAGACCAACCTCACCCGCGTCGAGGATGTGATCGGCCAGCTTGCCGGCCAGGTCGACGGCTTGAAGAAGCAGGCGCGTCAGGCGATCCGCTTCCGCGAAGTCGCCGCCAAGGTGCGCAAGGCCGAAGCAACCCTGTTCCATCTGCGCTGGCTCGAGGCCAATGCCGATGTCGGCGAGGCCGCCCGAACCCACGACCTCAACGTCCGCGAGATGGCCGAACGCACCCGCGAACAGGCCGAAGCCGCACGCATCCAGGCGATCCGCGCCTCGGAACTGCCGGCGCTGCGCGAGGGCGAAGCCCGCGCCGCGGCGGGGCTGCAGCGCCTGACCAATGCGCGCGAACTGCTCGACCGCGAGGAAGAGCGCGCGAAAGAGCGCGTCGCCGAACTCGACCGCCGCCTGACGCAGTTTGCAGCCGATATTGCCCGCGAGCAGCAGCAGACTTCGGATGCCGAAGTAGCACTTGCAGCGGCTCGACACCGAAGATTCCGAAATCAAGGAAGAGATCAAGTCGCGCGTCGAAAAGCGCAGCGGCGTCGATGAGCGCGTCTCCGAAGCCGAAGCAACACTTGCCGCCGCCGAGCGCATGTTCTCCGAACTGACGACCGTGCTGGCCGACCTCACCGCCAAGCGCAACCAGCTCGAGGCGGGCGTACGCACCCATCGCGATCGGCTGGCTCGACTCGACCAGGAAATCGCCAACGTTCAGGCTGAGGAAACCAAACTCGCGCAGGAAACCGGCAATCTCGGCGACCTCGACGCCCTTGCCGGCGCCATGGAGACCGCGCAGGAAACGCTGGCGGCGTCCGAAGCCGCAGCGCAGGCGAACGAAGCCGGCCACGTCGCCGCGCGGGCAAAACTGGAAGCGTCCCGCGCGCCGCTGACCGAGGCCGACAAGCGCGTGCAGCGGCTCGAGACCGAAGCCCGCACGATTTCAAAGCTCGTCAACGGCGAGACCAAGAATTTGTGGCCGCCGATCATCGACGGCGTCACCGTCACCAAGGGCTATGAAAAGGCGCTTGGCGCCGTGCTCGGCGACGATCTCGACGCGCCGATCGATCCGTCCGCGCCGATGCGCTGGACCAATGCTGGTGCCACCTTCGACGATCCGTCGCTGCCGGCCGGCGTCGAGGCGTTGGCCGCGCATGTCGAAGCACCAAGCGAACTGGCGCGCCGTCTGGCGCAGATCGGCGTCGTCGCCAAGGAGCGCGGCGCCGAACTGGTGTCGCAATTGAAGACCGGCCAGCGGCTGGTGTCGCTGGAAGGCGACGTCTGGCGCTGGGACGGATTTGTTGCCGCCGCGCATGCGCCGACCGGCGCGGCACGGCGTCTGGCCGAGCGCGCGCGCCTGGTCGATATCGAACACGAGCTGGAGCAGGCCCGCACCGACGCTGTCGCCAAGCGGCAGGCGCTGGAAGACGCCGAGCTAGAGCTAAAGATGGCGTCGAGCGCCGAGTCCGCTGCGCGCGAAGCCTGGCGTGCCGCACAGCGCGAGGCCGATGCCACGCGCGAACGCCATGCCGCGACCGAGCGCGAGATCAACCGCCACGCCGCGCGCAAATCGGCGCTGACCGAAGCGCACACCCGCCTTGCCGCCGACCGCAGCGAGGCCGAGGCCACGCATGAGAGCGCCAATGCGGCTCTGGACGAGTTGCCGCCGAGCCTCGAGACCGAGACGAAACTCGCCACCGTTCGCACCGACATCGAGGGCCATCGCCGGTTCGCCGCGCAAGTGCGCGCCGAAGCGCAGGCGCTGGCGCGCGAGGCTGAACTCGCCGATCGCCGCGTGCAGGCGATCCTCGCCGAGCGCACCGAATGGCAGAACCGCCAGCAGAGCGCGGCGTCGCAGGTCGCCACCATCGAAGCCCGCGTCACCGAAGTGACCGCCGAGCGCGCCGAGCTCGATAACGCACCGGCGCTGTTTGCCGAGAAGCGTCGCGCGCTGATCTCCGAGATCGAATCCGCCGAGAGCGCCCGCCGCGTCGCCGCCGACGCGCTGCAAGCCGCCGAAAACGTGATGGCGCAAACCGATCGCGAAGCGAAGGCGTCGCTCGAAGCGCTCTCCAGCGCCCGCGAAGCCTGCGCCCGCGCCGAGGAACGCATGGACGGAACAAAACGCCGTCTCGCCGATATCGAGCGCGAAATCCACGACATGCTCGAAGTCGAGCCGCATGCGGTGGCAGCGTTGGCCGAGATCGAGCCGGGCGCGGAATTGCCGCCGCTCGCCGAGATCGAGGAGAACCTCGAAAAGCTGCGTCGCGACCGCGAGCGGCTTGGCGCCGTCAATCTGCGCGCCGAGGAAGAGCTGCGCGAGGTCGAGACCCAGCACACGGCGTTGACCACCGAACGCGACGACCTCGTGGAAGCCATCAAGCGGCTGCGCCAGGGCATCCAGAGCCTCAACAAGGAAGCGCGCGAGCGGCTGCTGACCTCGTTCGAGACCGTCAACGAGCATTTCAAGCGGCTGTTCACCGAATTGTTCGGCGGCGGCGAAGCGGCATTGCACCTGATCGAAAGCGACGATCCGCTGGAAGCCGGCCTCGAAATCATCGCAAAACCGCCCGGCAAGAAGCCGCAGACGCTGTCGCTGCTCTCGGGCGGCGAGCAGGCGCTGACCGCGCTGGCGCTGATCTTCGCGGTGTTCCTCACCAACCCGTCGCCGATCTGCGTGCTGGACGAAGTCGACGCGCCGCTCGACGATCATAACGTGGAGCGGTTCTGCAACCTGCTGCACGAGATGACGTCGTCGACCGAAACCCGCTTCATCATCATCACGCACAATCCGATCACGATGGCGCGGATGAACCGGCTGTTCGGCGTCACCATGGCCGAACGCGGCGTCTCGCAGCTGGTCTCGGTCGGGCTGGATGACGCGGTGAAGATTCTCGATCAGATCGTGGCGTGACGCTCTTCCTACCCTCTCCCCTTGTGGGAGAGGGTGCACACGATACGAAGTATCGTGGGCGGGTGAGGGGTCTCTCTCCGCGGATGCAGACCCCTCATCCGACGCGGACTGCGTCCGCGCCACCTTCTCCCACAAGGGGAGAAGGGAAGAAACGAAGATGACCACCTCACCCGACCTCCCCGCCGAACTGAAGGCCGCGCTTGACGCCAAGCTACGCGGCTTTTCGCGCAACGACGCCGCCGAACGCTCGGCGTCCATCTCAAAGACCTATCGCGACGGCGGCGGCTCCGGCGCGATCCGCACTGAGACCGATGCGCTCGCCTATGCGCTGGCGCGGATGCCCGCGACCTATGCCGCGGTAATCGCCAGCCTGAATGCACTTGCGGAAATCCGACCAGACTTTGCGCCCAACGAGCCTGCTCGATATCGGCGCCGGGCCGGGCACCGCGAGTTGGGCTGCCGCGGAAGCATTTTCGTCGCTGCAAGATTTTGCGCTGCTCGACGCCAACGACGCGTTGCGCAAACTCGCGCTTGAGCTTGTCAGCGACAGCTTTCGGCTGCGCCCGGTTCATTACGAACGGGGCGAAGCCCGCACTGCGCTGGTGAAGGCCGAAGCGGCCGACCTCGTCATCGCCAGTTACGTGATCGGCGAGCTCAGCGCCGCCGAACAGGCAGCACTGGCGGCGCTGATGTGGGAAAAGACCCGCGACACGCTGCTGGTGGTCGAACCCGGTACGCCGAAAGGCTACGCGCGGATCATCGCGCTGCGCGAACGGTTGATCGCGGCCGGCGCCCATGTCGCAGCGCCCTGCCCGCATGACGGCAAATGTCCGCTTAGTCAGCCCGACTGGTGCCATTTCACCCAGCGGCTGCAGCGCTCCCGGGCGCACAAGCAGGTCAAGGGCGCGGAGCTGCCGTTCGAGGACGAGAAATTCGCCTATGTGGCGCTGACCCGCGCCTCTTGCCGCGCGGCCGTCCCGGGTGCTGACGCAGCCTGACCTCTCCAAGGTCGAGGTGACGGCCAAGCTGTGCACGCCCGACGGCGTCACGCTCGCCCGGATCCCTCGCCGCGCCAAGGCGGATTATGCCGTGCCCGGCGCTGGCGCTGGGGCGATGCGGTGGTGGAGGCGCAAACACCCCTCTTGGGTCGTCCCGGCGAAGGCCGGGACCCATAGCCACCGGCGCTAATCGTAGCGGAAGGTGTTAGCCAGAGTGCCTAACGAGGGGCCGCGGCGTATGGGGTCCCGGCCTTCGCCGGGACGACGAAACAGTGAACTTATCCCGCCTTGCTTCCGACTAAAATCCAGCCCCTCGTCGCGGCGGGCTGCCGCGCGCGCTGGTTATTTGGTCTAGGTTCCACGCGCCCTTTGTCCCATCAGGAGTTGTCCGTCATGTCGACCGGCTGGATCGTTATCGGCGTCATCGTCATTCTCGTGCTGTTTGCCTTCGGGGCGTATAACCGCCTGGTCGCGCTCGGCCAGCGCGTCGGCCAGGCCTTTGCCGACATCGACGTGCAGCTCAAGCAGCGCCACGATCTGATCCCGAACCTGGTCGAGACCGTGAAGGGTTACGCCAGCCACGAGCGCGGCACGCTCGACGACGTGATCAAGGCCCGCAACTCGGCGATGTCGGCGCAGGGGCCGGCCCAGGTGGGCGCCGCCGAAAACCAGCTCTCCGGCGCGCTCGGCCGGCTGATCGCGCTGTCGGAGGCCTATCCGGACCTCAAGGCCAATGCCAATTTCCAGCAGCTCGCCAGCGAATTGTCCGACCTCGAAAACAAGATCGCCGCCAGCCGCCGCTTCTTCAACAACGCGGTCCAGGAATACAACACCGGCATCCAGCAGATGCCCGCCGCCTTGTTCGCCGGCATGTTCGGCTTCACCCGCAAGGATTTCTTCGACCTCGGCGCCAGCCGCACCGAAGTCGAGACCGTGCCGAACGTGAAGTTCTGAGAGATGACTTTCTCCGTCATTCCGGGGCGCGAAGCGAACCTCAGGTGCGCAATTGCGCACCGGGGAATCTCGAGATTCCGGGTCTGGTCCTGCGGACCATCCCGGAATGACGGCGATTAGTGGTTAAGCATCATGGCCGCGTACGGGCTCTACACGCATATCGCATCGAACAAGTTTCGTTCGATGCTGCTGCTCGCCGGCCTGTTCCTGCTGATCTATGTGCTGGTCTATGCCGGCGCGCTGTTGGCGGAAGTCCTGATCAACAGCGACGCCTCGGTCGATTATTATTTGCGAGCGGCGTCGCGCGACCTGATCACGGCGTTTCCCTATGCGACGATCGCGGCAGCACTCTGGATCGTGATCGCGTATTTCTTCCACCAGAACATGATCGACGCCGTCACCGGCGGCGAGGACGTGACGCGGCAGCAGCAGCCGCGGCTGTATAATCTGCTGGAAAACCTCTGCATCTCGCGCGGCATTCCGATGCCGAAGCTCAAGGTAATGGACAGCCCGGCGCTGAACGCGTTCGCGGCGGGCCTCAACCGGCGGCAATATTCCGTCACCGTCACCACGGGCCTCTTGAAAGCGCTCAACGATCAGGAGATCGAGGCGGTGCTGGGCCACGAGCTGACCCATATCCGCAACGGCGACGTGCAGCTGATGGTGGTCGCGGTCATCATCGCCGGCGTGGTCGGCTTCTTCGGCGAATTGTTCTTCCGGATGTTCACCAATCTGTCGTGGAATTCGTCCGGCGGCAGCTGGTCGTCGGGCTCGTCTTCGCGTTCTTCCTCGTCATCATCGGACAGCGACAGCAAGGGTTCGGGCGGCGGCGGCGCCATCATCGTCGTCATTATCGCGATCGCACTGATCGTGCTGGCCTGGCTGCTGTCGCAGGTGGTGAAACTGGCGCTGTCGCGGTCGCGCGAATTGCTGGCGGATGCCGGTTCGGTCGAACTGACCAAGAACCCCGACGCCATGATCTCGGCGCTGCGCAAGATCGAGAATCGCGGCGAGCTTCCCGGCGCCACCTCGGCGGTGATGGAACTGTGCTTCGACAATCCACGCGAAGGCTTTGCCGATTTGTTCGCAACCCATCCGAGCGTGAATTCGCGGGTCAAGGCGCTGGTGCAATTCGCCGGTGGCCACGATCCCGGTCCGCTGGCCCTGCCATCGGAGACGGACGACGAGCCGGAGGATCAGGCTGAGCCGCGGTCCGCGGATCGGCTGCCGCCCCCGGTGCCCCATGGCCCCTGGAGCGATGCGGGCGCACCGTCGGGCGGTCCGCCTCCCGTGCCTCGACAGGGACCTTTCGGTCCTTTGCAAGGTCCTCTTGGCGGACCTTGGGGCCGGCGCCGCTGAGCGCCGTTGCTCACGCCTTAAAACCCTTACAGCGTTAACGAATTCCGTATGAATAACGCTCGCCCGGGCTTAAGGAATTGAATTCTCCCTTGTTTCTGCCATGTTCGCGCCCAAAGCAGGTATCGGGACTGCCGGTCGCTCCCGCGATCGGCGCTGCGTATTAGGAAATTCCATGGCAAAGCCGGTCGTGATTGTGGTGGGCGCGGACAAGGGCGGGGTCGGCAAGACGACCGTGTCGCGGACGCTGCTGGATTATTTCAGTGCCAACAACGTGCCGACCAGGGCGTTCGACACCGAGTCGCCGCGCGGCACCTTGATGCGTTTCCATCCCGACATCACCCAGATCGTCGACATGACGACGACGTCGGACCAGATGAAGATCTTCGATACGCTCAATGCCGGTACCTCGGTGACCGTGATCGACGTCCGCGCCGGACTGCTGTCGCCGGCGCTGGCCTCACTGCGCGACATCGGCTTTCTCGATGCGGCCAAGGCCGGCCAGATCACCTTTGCCGTGTTCCATATCCTCGGACCCTCGATCGCTTCGCTGGATGAGATCGCCGAGACCGCCAATTTCATGCAGGGCGCCAAATATTACCTGGTGAAGAACTTCATCAACGACACCCAGTTCTTCCAGTGGGACCAGGCGACCTACAATTCCTATTTCCACCGCATCAAGGACGCCACCGAGCTCACGATCCCGAAGCTGAACGAAATGGCCTATGAGCAGGTCGAGGTCTCCTCGGTGCCGTTCCTCAAATTCGTCGCCAACAAGGGCACCAATGACGAGGCCGCGAACTATTCGTTCGTGCTGCGCGGCTATGTCCGGCACTGGCTCGCCAATGTCTGGAGCGAGTTCGACCGCATCAAGCTGACCGACCTGGTCGGCGGCAAATCCTCTACCCGCGGCGGCGAAAAATAATCGCCGCCTGCCGATGCGATGGGGCTGGATTAGGCGAAAAAATCGCCTGATATAGCGCGTGATGAGTGTCACGCCCGTCTACATCATCTGCTCGCCCCGCCCGCTCGTCGGCAAGACGCTGATCGCGCGGCTGCTCAGCGAATTCCTGCTGTTGAAGAACGGCACGGTGATCTCCTTCGACATCAATCTGAAGGAGCCGTCGCTGCTGGAATATCTGCCGCGCACCACCGAGACCGCCGACGTCATCGACACCTTCGGCAAGATGCAGCTGATGGACCGCCTGATCGTCAATGACAGCATCGCCAAGGTGATCGACCTCGGCTTTCACGCCTTCGACGAGTTCTTCAAGATGACCGACGAAATCGGCTTCATGAAGGAAGCCGCGCGCCGCGGCGTGGCGCCGGTGATCCTGTTCGTGGCCGATACCGACCGCGCTTCGGCCGCCGGCTACAGCATGCTGCAGCAGCAGATTCCGCCGAATGCGCTGATCGCGGTCGACAATGAGCATGTGGTGCGCGGCGAACTGCCCGCCGCCATGGAACGCGGGCGCGTGCTGCGGATCTCGGCGCTGCCGGTGTTCCTGAAAACCTATATCGACCGGCTGACCTTCTCGTTCACCACCTATCTGCGCAACGAGAAGGACGCTTCCACCGAACTGCATCAGTGGATCCGCCGCAACTACACCAGTTTCCGCGAGCTCGAGCTCAGCCTGATCCTGCAACGGTCATAGCGCTCGATAATATTACCCGGGTATTATTGACCGGGAGCTTTCGCTCTGATATTGCCTCGCCGACAGTCGTTTCCCGCAGCCGAGGCAGCCCCGTGACGTCAGACCGAAAAGCCGCCATCGCGGCCTACAAGGAGCGCAAAACGGTCGCGGGGATTTTCGTGATCCGAAGCCAGGCCACGGCGGAGCAATGGGTGGGAGGCACTCCCAACCTCGAGAAGATCCAGAACCGGATCTGGTTCACGCTGCGCCAGGGCAGCCACACCTGCCGCAGCCTGCAGGCGGCCTGGACCGCGCATGGGCCGGACAATTTGTCGTTCGAAGAATGCGAGCGGCTGGAAGAGGAAGAGACGCCCTATATCCGCGATGCGCTGTTGAAAGAGCGCATGCTGCACTGGCGCGCGCAGCTCGGCGCCGAGGCGGTGTAGCTGTCGTCCCTGCGTTCGCAGGGACGACGAAACTCAATGCCCGTCGAACGTCATCAGCGTTCGCACCGGCACGTCCATCGCGCGCAGTTTGTCGGCGCCGCCCAAATCAGGCAGGTCGATGATGAAGCAGGCCGCGACTACGTTGGCGCCGATCTGGCGCAACAGTTTGACCGCGCCCTCCGCGGTGCCGCCGGTGGCGATGAGATCGTCGACCAGGATGACGCGTTCGCCGGGGAGCACGGCATCGGCGTGCATCTCCATTTCATCGAGGCCGTATTCCAGCGAATAGGCGATCCGCACCGTGGTGTGCGGCAGCTTGCCCTTCTTGCGGATCGGCACGAAGCCGGCGGAGACCTGATGCGCCACCGCGCCGCCGAGGATAAATCCCCTCGCCTCGATGCCGGCGACCTTGTCGATCTTGTTGCCGGCCCAGGGCTGCACCAGTTCGTCGACCGAACGCCGGAAGGCGCGGGCGTCGGCCAGCAGCGTGGTGATGTCGCGAAACAGGATGCCCGGCTTGGGGTAATCCGGAATGGTGCGAACGGTGGCCTTCAGGTCATGGTCAAAAGTCATCGGTGTCTCTTTTCCTCTTCGTCATTGCGAGCGCAGCGAAGCAATCCATCGTGCGGCGAAGCAAGTGTGGATTGCTTCGTCGCAAGTGCTCCTCGCAATGACGAGCCCAATCAATTGATAACTCCTAGCCGGAACGCATTCTCGACAATACGCAATCCGACCTCGCCGCCGAGCGACATCAGCGATTCCGGATGGAACTGGACGCCGCCGACCGGCAGGGTCTTGTGTTCGATCGCCATCGCAACCCCGTCCTCGGTGGTCGCGGTAATTTGCAGCACATCCGGCACGCTGTCGCGCTCGACATAGAGCGAGTGGTAGCGGCCGATGACGATCTCATTGGGCAGGTTCTGCATCAGCCGCCCGCCGCGGACCTGGACCCGTGACGGCCGTCCATGTGCGGGATGGCCGAGCTGACCGAGCTGGCCGCCAAAATATTCGCCGATCGCCTGGACACCGAGGCAGACGCCAAAAATCGGCAACTTTTTTTCGAGCGCGGTGTCGATGGTCTTCGATATCCCGAAATCTTCCGGCCGGCCCGGTCCCGGTGACAGCACCAGGAGATCCCAGTTCTTTTGATTGAGCATCTGCTGCGCATGAACATGCCGGACCACGGTGACGGAGGCGCCGACCTGCCGAAAATAATCCGCCAGCATGTGCACAAAACTGTCGTCGTGGTCGATCAGCAGCACCCGCTTGCCGGAGCCGGTGGCATCCGGCGCAAACGCCGACAGCGGTTTTGCCGGATCGCCGCGCAGCGCCTGGAATAGCGCAGCCGCCTTGACCTGGCATTCGCGGTCTTCGGCCGCCGGGTCTGAATCGAACAGGCAGGTGGCGCCGACGCGGACTTCGGCCAGCCCGTCCTTCATCCGGATGGTGCGGATGGTCAGGCCGGTGTTGATGCTGCCGTCGAAATTGACCGCGCCGATTGCGCCGGCATACCAGCGGCGCGAGGTGCGTTCATTGTCCTCGACGAACTGCATCGCCCATAATTTCGGCGCACCCGTTACCGTCACCGCCCAGGCGTGGGTCAGGAATGCGTCCAGCGAGTCGAAGCCGGGGCGCAGCATGCCCTCGACGTGGTCGACGGTGTGGAACAGTTTTGAATAGGTTTCGATCTGCCGCCGCGCCAGCACTTTGATGGTGCCGGGCACGCAGACGCGCGCCTTGTCGTTGCGGTCGACGTCGGTGCACATGTTGAGTTCGAATTCGTCTTTCTCCGAATTCAGCAATTGCCGGATCTGTTCGGCATCGCCGATCGCATCGACGCCGCGCGCGATCGTGCCCGAGATCGGACAGGTCTCGACCCGGCGCCCATCGGAACGCACGAACATTTCCGGCGACGCCGACACCAGAAACTCGCCCTCGCCGAGATTCATCAGCGCACCATAGGGCGACGGGTTGATGCGGCAGAGCCGCTGGAACACTTCGGCCGGCGAGCGCTCGCAGGGCTCGGCGAACAGCTGCCCCGGCACCGCCTCGAACAGATCGCCGCGTGCGAACGCGGCGCGCGCGGTCTCGACCGTGGCCTGATATTCGCCGGGCGCGTGATCGGCAAAGCCCTGCCGCGGCGTTTTGGCGTAGACGCTCTCGGCGGTGTCGTGCGGCAGGCCGGAAGTCGACTTGCCCTTCCAGGCGAAATCGTAAGCAAGCACCACGCCGCGCCCGGTGGCACGGTCATAGGCCAACAGGCGATCCGGCACGTACAGCACGATGTCGCGCTGGTCGGCCTCGCGCGCGCGCTTCTGCACGAGATCCTCGATCTGGAACACGAGGTCGTAGGCGAAGGCGCCGAACAGACCGAGCAGCGGATCGTCATTGGCTGACAAGGCCGCGATGATATTGCGCACCAGCGACATCACGCTGGCACGGCGGGTGCGCTGGTCTTCCTCGACGGGTGCTGGACCGCGGATGATGTGGCCGGCGAGACGCGCAGCACTCTTTTCCGAAACGACGACGCAAGGTTCGTGCAAGACGTCGCCGAGGAACGCGATCAGCACCTCGCCGCGGGCGTTCAACGCACTTAGCGTAAAATTGGCACCGTTGGTTTCCAGCACCAGCGGCGGATCGGAAAAGCCGAGGTCAAAACTCTCGTAGCGGCCGGGCACCGTGGTGCCCGAGGACAGCACGACGCCGCGGCGGCGATCCAAAAGGTCGATCAGATCATCGAGCCGCTTGGCGTCGCCGGAGAATTGCTCGACAGCCCGCGTGATCGCCAGCCCGCTGGCGGTCCGGTATTCGCTGCGTTCGGGGAGAGAAAAGGCTGTCCTGTTCATGTGATCCTCTTACGAAACTTGGGGAGGGAGCGCCACACAGGACAGACGAAGGGCAAATAAACAAACCGTCGCTCGCACTGCGATGGCGACCTTCGACGATTTGGGAAAATGAAATCGCACCGGCCACCTCTTTAAGAGGTGCGCCACCAAAGACGGGATGGGCTGGCAACGGTGTTCATGAGCGCTAATCACCATCCGCCGGGGACGATGTCAAGGGAGGCCCTGACGCCGGGGCCGCCCTGACGCCCATCTTTTGGGGTTTGAAAGGCGGAAAATGCGCGTAGCATTCGCTTCCAAGCGGCGGCGGATCGAACCGGCCGAAACAACAATTGGCGGAGGCGCAGGATGGCATTGCTGGGTCTGGGTTATGCGGGCTTTGGGTCGGACGCGCTCGAGGACTGGCGCCAGTTCGGCACCGGCCTGGTCGGGTTTCAGGCGGTCGAGCGCGGCAATTCGCTGCTCGCTTTCCGGATGGACGACCGCAAGCAGCGCATCGTGATCGACCGTGCGATGGGCGAAGGCACGCGCTTTTTCGGCTGGGAGGTCGCCGATGCCGCAGCGCTGGACCAGCTCGCGGCACGGCTGGAAGCGGCCGGCGTCGCGGTGACGGCAGAGCCGCAGACACTGGCAGATAGCCGGCGCGTACGCAGCCTGATTTCGTTTCGCGATCCCGCAGTCAATCGGCTGGAGGCGTTTTACGGCGCCGAAATCGACACCACGCCATTCAGTCCGGGCCGCTCGATCTCGGGCTTCCGCACCGGTCCGCTCGGCCTCGGGCACGCCGTGCTGACGGTCGAGAACCTCACACCGATGATGGCGTTCTATGTCGACGTGCTCGGCTTCGGGCTGTCCGACTACATCGAGAAACCATTTCGCGCCTATTTCTTCCACGTCAACGCGCGGCATCACAGCCTGGCGCTGATCGAAACCGGCAAGAACGGCATGCACCATCTGATGGTGGAATTGTTCTCGCTCGACGATGTCGGACAATCCTACGACGTCGCCTTGACGCAAGCGGACCGCATCGGCGTCACGCTCGGCCGCCACACCAACGACTTCATGACGTCGTTCTACGCCAAGACCCCATCATCCTTCATGATCGAATGCGGCTGGGGCGGCCGCGAGATCGATCCGGCAAACTGGACGCCGGTCGAAATGCATCACGGCCCGAGCCTGTGGGGCCATGAGCGGGTGTGGCTGCCGCAAAAAGACCGCGACATCGCGCGCGAGATGCGCATGCACGCCGCGGCCGAAGGCCTGCGCGCACCGGTGCAGGTGATGGAAGGCAATTTTAATCTGATGTCGGGAACGTGTGCGTGGTGGGATGGGGTGAAGCAGTAGCGCACGGATTACCTACAGTTCATGCTCTTCCGGCATGTCGCGGCGTCCATGGCGAACATGAACAACAATCAATTGGTCGCCTAACACGCGGTGGTAGACGAGGTAGGGATAGCGAGCGGTCGGCAACACCCGCACGCCGGAAATGTCTGTCTCTCGTCCCAAGCCGGGATGGCGAGACAGCAGTTGGCTCGTCTCACGAATTTGCCGCACAACGGCGGCTGCCGCAGTCGTATTGTGCTGTGCGATGTACTGATGGATGTCGGCGATGTCAGCGCGAGCACGCGGAGTGAACCGCAGCTTCACAGACCACACTTTTTCCAGAGTGACGCCATCTCTTCGTCGCTCACGTATTCGCCGCGTTCGGCCTCCCCAAGACCTTCCAGTACAGCCGCTCGATGTCCTTGCGGTACCGGGAACACGCCGCCGCCGGCAGCGGCAATTTGTTCCAATACCTCAGCAGCATAGACTTGCCGTTCTTCCGGCAGCCTACGCACCTTCTCGATAGCTTCTTCAAGGATCTTCATCATAGGTGCATTATATAGCCGTTTTCGAAGCAAAATGCGAGTTGCGCCCCTAGCTACCGATAACACCCCTGCTCGATTTCTTCGATCAGGCCGCGCGCCTTCGGTCTCCAGCCGAGGGCTCGCGCTCGCACCGCGCGCACGCGGCTGTTGGACGCCATGGTATCCTCGGCGGTGCCCTCGCCCCATTCGGCGGCCGCCTCTTCCATCGACATCGCCGCTGGCGGTCCCGCGTAACCCAGCATGCGGTTGATGGCCTCGCACACCTCGCGCATCGAATTTTCACCGTTCTCGGCGAACAGGAAAACGCCGGGTGGCGCGTTCTCGATGGCAAGCACATAGAGTGCGACGAGATCGTCGATATGCACGTTCGACCAGACATTCTCGCCCGGCCCGGCATGGGTCGCGCAGCCGCGTTTTTTGGCGAGATCAATCAGCAGCGGCACCTGCGTGCTATCAGGCTCGACGCCAAGGCCTGCGCCGTAGATCAGGCTCGGGCAGATGATGACTGGACGGCACCCCTTGTCGCGGTAGGAAAGAATGCGATCGTTCAACGCGACCCGGGCGGCGCGCGCGGGCGTCGGCTTCACCGGCACGCTTTCGTCAAAGATCGCCCCGGATCGGCGCCCCTTGGCCCGCGTACCGACGATGCTCGATCCCGAGGTATGGATGAACGGCTTGCCGCTCTCGGCCAGCGCGCCAAGCAGCGCTGCGACCGCACCCATGTGATCGGCGCTCGCCGCATTGACGACGACGTCGGCGGCCTGGGCTGCCCGCGCCAGGCGCTCGCCATCATCCAGCGTTCCCAACAACGGCTGGATGCCCTTGGCGCGGACGCTATCTGCCTTTTCCTGCGAGCGGACCAGGCCGGTGACCTGATGTCCGGCGGCAACCAGATGAGCCGCAACCGATCCGCCGATATAGCCGGACGCGCCTGTGCAGAAGACTTTCATCCGCATTCCACCATCTGTCGCCTACGAGGTGCAGCTCACCCCAGATGCTTCTTGAAGAACTCCGTCGCCCGGCCCCAGGCCAGTTCCGCGCACTGCCGGTCGTGCACCGACAGCCGCTGCTCATTGCCAAAACCGTGGTCGGCGTCATAGCGAAACAGTTCCAGCGATTTGCCGGCTTCCTTCATCGCCTTTTCGAAACCGTCGACCAGCGCCGGCGTGCACCAGTCGTCCTTGGTGGCGAAATGGCCCTGCAGCGGGATTTTCACATCCGCCGGTTTCGCCGCCTGCTCCGGCGGGATGCCGTAGAACACGACACCAGCCGTGAGCTCCGGAATTTTGGTGGCGCCGATGATGGTCACGGCACCGCCGAGACAAAAGCCGGTCAGGCCAACCTTGGCGCCGTTCTTTGAGAGATATTGCGCCGCCCCGCGCACCGTCTGCGTCGTCGCATCCATGAAATCCAGAGAGTTCATCTCTTTGCCGGCGGCGTCCGTGTCGTGATACGGCACCACCGTGCCCTTGTAGAGATCGGGTGCCAGCGCATCGAAGCCGGCCAGCGCGAAGCGGTCGCACATGCCCTTGATCTGGTCCTGCAGCCCCCACCATTCCTGGATCACGACCACGCCCGGGGCGTTGCCGCGCGACGCATTGGCGAGATAGCCGTTAGCGTCCTTACCGTCCGGGCGCTTGAAGGTGATGCTGGTTCCCATGGGGTCCTCCGCAATGTTTTGACTGGTTGGCGGATATCTTGTCCGCACTGGGGTCAGGAAGCAATCCAATCCGGCGCTGTCATTCCGGGGCGCGAAGCGAACCCGGAATCTCGAGATTCCGGGTCTGGTCCTTCGGACCATCCCGGAATGACGCCTTTCCCAAACAACAAAAAAGCCCCCGCAGGGGCTTTTTCCGAATTCGCTTTTCGCAGCTCGCTTAGTGAGCGTCGGCCCAGACCTTCTTCTTGGTGAAGTACAGCAAGCCGGTGAGCAGGATCAGGAACACGAACACCTGGAAACCGAGCTGCTTGCGCGCTTCCATGTGGGGTTCCGCCGTCCACATCAGGAACGTGGTGACGTCCTTGGCATATTGCGCGGCGGTGGCCGGCGAGCCGTCATCATAGGTCACCTGGCCGTCGCTGAGCGGCTTCGGCATCTTGATGGCGTGTCCGGGGAAGTACTTGTTGTAGTAGGACCCCTCCGGCAGCGTGAAGCCGGACGGCGCCTTGTCTTCGAAGCCCGTCAACAGGGCTGCCACGTAGTCCGGGCCCTGCTCCTGGTACTGGGTGAAGAGGTCGATCAGGAAGGTCGGAAAGCCGCGCTTGTAGGAACGCGCCTTGGTGATCAGCGAAAGGTCCGGCGGAAAGGCGCCGCCGTTGGCGGCACGCGCGGCGTTTTCGTTCGGGAACGGCGACGGGAAATAGTCGGCGGGCCGACCCGGCCGTTCGAACATGTCACCCTTGTCGTCCGGACCGTCCTTGACCTTGTAGTCGGAGGCGAACGCTGACGCCTGGGCCACCGAATAACCGGGGCCGCCGGCTTCGGCGAGGTTACGGAACGCGACATAGGACAGGCCGTGACAGGCCGAGCAGACTTCCTTGTAGACCTTCAGGCCGCGCTGTAGCGCTCCGCGATCATAGGTGCCCTTGAAGCCCGAAAACGACCACTTCAGCGCGGGCGGCGCATCGCCATGATCGTCGGCGCGTGCATTCTGCGCGCCGCCAACCAGCAAACCACCGGCGACGACGAAGGCGACGATCGCGGAAGCGACCTTGCCGCCATGCTTCGCCAGCACATCGTCGGCGATCGAATTCGGCACCGGACGCGGTTTCTCGATCCGGCTGAGCAGCGGCAGCAGGATCAGGAAATAGGCGAAGTAGCAGAAGGTCAGGATACGGCCGGCGATGACGTAGATGCCTTCCGGCGGCTGCGCACCGAGATAGCCGAGCAGCACGCAGACCACGACGAAGATCCAGAAGAACTGTTTTGCCAGCGGGCGATATTTCGAAGAGCGGGTCTTCGCGTTATCGAGCCAGGGCAGGAACGCCAGGATGATGATCGCGCCGAACATGCAGACCACGCCGGCCAGCTTGTTCGGGATCGAGCGCAGGATCGCGTAGAACGGCAGGTAGTACCATTCCGGCACGATGTGCGCGGGCGTCACGCCGGGATTGGCGGGGATGTAGTTGTCGGCGTCGCCGAGATAGTTCGGCATGTAGAAAATGAACCATGCGAAGAACAGCATGAAGCACGAGACGCCGAACGCATCCTTGATGGTGGCGTAGGGCGTGAAAGGCACGGTGTCCTTTTCGGTCTGCGCCTCGACGCCGGCCGGATTGTTCTGGCCGGCGACATGCAGCGCCCAGACGTGCAGCACGACCACGCCTGCGATCACGAACGGCAGCAGATAATGCAGCGAGAAGAAGCGGTTCAAAGTCGGGTTGCCGACCGAATAGCCGCCCCACAGCAGCGTCACGATGCTATCGCCGACATAAGGCACGGCCGAGAACAGATTGGTGATGACGGTGGCGCCCCAGAAGCTCATCTGGCCCCACGGCAGCACGTAGCCCATGAAGCCGGTTGCCATCATCAGCAAATAGATGATGACGCCGAGGATCCAGAGGATTTCGCGCGGCTCCTTGTACGACCCGTAATAGAGGCCGCGGAACATATGGACGTAGACGGCGACGAAAAACATCGAAGCGCCGCAGGCGTGCATGTTGCGCAGCAGCCAGCCGTAGTTGACGTCGCGGACGAGCAGTTCGACCGATTTGAAGGCCATATCGGCGTGCGGTGTGTAGTGCATCGCCAGGATCACGCCGGTCAGGATCTGCAAGCCCAGCATCATCGAGAGGATGGCGCCGAAGGTCCACCAGTAGTTCAGGTTACGCGGCGTCGGATAGGCCACGAAGGAGGAGTGGACCAGCCCCATGATCGGCAGGCGTCGTTCGATCCACTGCAAAGCGGGATTGGTCGGCTGAAAATTGGATGGTCCGCTCATTGCTGCGATCCTGAGGAAGAAAGACGACGCGAAAGGTCCAAGAAAAATCCAAAGCTGGCTAGAAGTCCCGGATTAAGTGCGGGACTTAGCCGATCTGGATTTTGGTATCGGAAACGAACGTGTAGGGCGGCACCGGCAGGTTGGCGGGAGCCGGTCCCTGGCGAATACGGCCCGAGGAATCGTACTGCGAGCCGTGGCAGGGGCAGAAGAAGCCGTCGTAATTGCCCTCATGGGCGATCGGGATGCAGCCGAGATGGGTGCAGATGCCGATCACGACCAGCCACTGGTCATGGCCGGGCTTGACCCGGGACTCGTCGGTCTGCGGATCCGGCAGGCTGGCGACCGGCACCTTGCGGGCCTCGTCGATCTGCTTCTTGGTGCGGTGGCTGATGTAAATCGGCTTGCCACGCCAGAACACCTTGATGTCCTGTCCCTCGGCGATCGGCGCGAGGTCGACCTCGATCGGCGCGCCGGCGGCAATCGTCGCGGCGTCCGGGTTCATCTGGAGGACGAACGGCACTACCGCGGCAGCGGCGCCTACGGCGGCGACGGCTCCAGTTCCAACAAAAAGGAAATCACGGCGTGTCGGATGGTCCGCCGAAGACGCTGTCGTCACGATTCCAAGCCCTTTCTCATCTGCAGCCAGCGGAACCGCTCCGCGAGACGCTGAAAAACGCGTCCGGAAGAGGCTGCCGGCGCCCGCGGCCCCCGCGGCGGCAGAAAGACCGCTTTTCCCGGCCAATCCGGGCGGAACAAGCAGTCCAGAATCGTTCTATTGGCACCCTTGCCGGAAGAGCGCAAGCCCGCTATCGGCTCGCAAGCGTGCAATGCACTAAATCCGCGCCATGCAGTGATTATTCAGACATTTCATCAGGACTTCTCAGGCCGCCCTCGCCATGCAGATTGCGCTCTTCCAGCCCGATATCCCCCAGAACACCGGAACGATTCTGCGCCTGTGCGCGTGCCTGGATGTGGCGGCCCATATTATCGAGCCCGCCGGCTTTCCGGTCTCCGACTACCACTTCCGCCGGGCCGGCATGGACTATCTCGACCATGTCGCTATTACACGCCACGACTCGTGGTCAAAATTCGAGCGATGGCGTAACGACGGGGGTTTCCGGCTGGTGCTGTTCACGACCAAGGGCGCCGCGTCCTACCTGGATTACCGCTACCGGCGGGACGACATCCTGCTGTTCGGGCGGGAATCGGCCGGGGTCCCCGACGAGGTCGCAGGCACCGCCGATGCGCGGCTGGTGATCCCGATCCAGCCGGGCTTGCGCTCGCTCAATGTCGCGATGGCCGCCGCCATGGCACTGGGTGAGGCGCTGCGGCAGACAGCGGCCGTCACGCAAAATAAATGACATCCGGTTACGAAGACCATGTCGCCGTAACCGGACCCGCACACCGTCAGTTCGAACCGAGGGAGATCAGTTCGCTGCGAACCGCGGTGACGTGCAGCCGCCGCACACCCAGGGCCAGGACCAATCGGCAACCTTGCCCTTGTTGGCCTCGACATAGGGACTCCAGGCCTTCGGCGGCAACGCCTTGCTCTGGTGGACGATGCTGAACTGGCCGTTGGCCTGGATCTCGCCGATCATGACCGGCTTGGCCATGTGGTGATTGCTGCCCATCACGACCTCGAAGCCCGACGGCGACTTGACCTTCTGGCCGATCATCGCCTGCCTGACGGCTTCGACGTCGGTGGTACCGGCCTGCTGAACCGCCTGCACCCACATGTGGAACAGGATGTAAGCCGATTCCATCGGATCGTTGGTGACGCGCTTCGGATTCTTGGTGTAGGCGCGCCATTTGGCGATGAAGGCCTTGTTCTCCGGCGTGTTCACCGACTGGAAATAGCTCCAGGCGGCGAGATGCCCGACCAGCGGCTTGGTGTCGACGCCTGCGAGTTCTTCCTCGCCGACCGAAAATGCGATCACCGGAATATCGGTGGCCTTGACGCCCTGATTGCCGAGTTCCTTGTAAAACGGGACGTTGGCGTCGCCGTTCACCGTGGAGATGACAGCGGTCTTCTTGCCCGACGAGCCGAATTTCTTGATCGCCGCGACCTCGGTCTGCCAGTCGGAGAACCCGAACGGCGTATAGTTCTCCAGAATGTCCTCGTCCTTGACACCCTTGGACTTGAGATAAGCGCGGATGATCTTGTTGCTAGTGCGGGGATAAACGTAGTCGGTGCCTTCCAGCACGAAGCGCTTGGCCTCACCACCTTCCTTGCTCATGAGGTATTCGACCGCCGGGACCGCCTTGTTGTCCGGCACGGAGCTGCCGTAGAACAGATTGTAGGAGGCTTCCTCGCCTTCATATTCGAGCGGGTAGAACAACAATCCGTTCAATTCCTCGAACACCGGCAGCACCGACTTGCGGGACACCGAGGTCCAGCATCCGAATACGGCGGCGACCTTGTCCTTGACCAGCAGTTCGCGCGCCTTCTCGGCGAACAGCGGCCAGTTCGATGCGGGATCGACCACGACCGGCTCGATCTTCTTGCCGAGCAGGCCGCCCTTTGCATTCATCTCGGCGACTTCCATCAGCATGAGATCCTTCAGAATGGTCTCGCTAATCGCCATCGTGCCCGACAGCGAGTGAAGGATTCCGATCTTGATTGTGTCTTGCGCTTTCGCGGGTTTCACGCCGGTTGCGACGATGGCGAGAACGGCGACCGCGGCGGATAGCCAGCGTTTTCGTGCGGTGATCATGGGTTCTCCTTGTGTGGTTCGGTGATCGGGAGCATCGCGACGCGCAGCCCCTGTCAGTGCGGCAACGCTCGCATGTCCGGACGAAGACCGCCGAGAGCCACTGGCGCAAAATGCGAAGGCTCCATCGTCGGACGCCGCGGCTGGCGCAGGTTTTTCCTGATTGCCCAGCGGATAGACCAAAGCGCAAGGTTTCGGGCAGTCCCTGCATCCGTGCTGGGCAACGAAAAGGACAGCCGGAACGCGATGAGTCCAGTTGGTGCTAAACCGAGGGGGCCAGTCCGTTTTGCGCGATAAAACGGCTGACACCGGCTGCTATCACCCCGAAACTTGGCCAACTGGACCCATAACTGGCCCGGCCCTTGCTCTGTCCTGCCAGGGGCATGGAAGGCCAACGCGTAAAGCGAAACATGCAGATTTCCGTTCTTCTCGACCGGTCACGGCCGGAGTCACTGACGACGCAGATGGTGGATCAACTGCGCGAAGCAATACGATGCGCGCGCATCGGGCCGGGCACGCGCCTGCCCTCCTCCCGCCGGCTGTCCGATCAACTGGCGATTTCCCGCAACACCGTCGTGCGGGCCTATGACCTGCTGTTGATGGAAGGCATCGTCGAATCGCGTCCGGCCTCCGGCATTTATGTTGCCGAACAGCTTCCGCCGCATTCCGCTCCCATGCAGCCGGCGTCCGACGCCAACGAGGGCGTCATGCAGCTGTGCATGCCGATGCCGCTGCGGCAGGCGCGCGCTCAGGCCGCGCTCCACATCGCTCGCAATCGGCTGCTGCACGATTTCTTTCCGGGACGCCCCGGCGCCGAACTATTTCCGCTGAAGACCTGGCGACGCCTGCTGCAAGCCAACCTGTCTCACGGCGGCGCGGTGGGACTCACCCAGTATGGCGATCCGGCCGGGCTTCCGGCGCTGCGCACTGCGATCGCCAATCATCTGGTGGTGGCCCGCGGCATCGTCGCAGACCCGAGCCGCATCGTCATCGTATCCGGCATCCAGGAAGGTCTCACGCTGCTGGCGCGGCTGTTCCTCGCCCGTGGCGCGCTCGGTGTGGTCGAAGACCCCTGCTATCACGGCGCGGCATTGACGTTCGAGGCCGCGGGCGCCGAGGTCGCAAGCGTCGCGGTCGATCAGGACGGGTTGATCACCGACTACCTGCCGCAGCGCGCAGCGTCGCTGCTGTATACGACGCCCTCGCATCAATATCCCACCGGCGCGACCTTGTCGGCAGAGCGGCGCAATGAGGTAATTGCCTGGGCCCGCCAGTATGGCTGCTACATCATCGAGGACGATTACGACTGCGATATCCGCTACCAGGGCTCGCATCTTGCGCCGCTGGCGGCGCTCGCGCCGGACTGCGCGGTTTACATGGGCACGTTCTCGAAATCGCTCGGTGCGGGATTGCGCCTTGGCTACATGGTGGTGCCCGAGCATCTGGTCGATGCGGTCCGCAGCGAAAAATCCCTGCTCAACAACGGCAATCCCTGGCTCGAGCAGGCCACGTTGGCAGACTTCATGCACAGCGGCAGCTACGCGGCGCATCTTTTGCGCGTCCGTTCCCATTACAAGGACAACCGCGACTGCCTGATTGCGGCGCTGCGCCGGAATTTCGGCGACGTTCTCATCGACGGCGACAGCGGCGGCTTGCACGTGCTCTGGCATCTGCCGCCGGGAATCCCCGACGCGGTCACGGTTGAAGCGCTGGCGCTCCGCGCGCGCATCGGGGTTTATTCGCTGTCTTCGGCGCGGGTGCATTTCCGGCGCCATACCGCGCTGACCAGCCGCGCCATCATCCTCGGCTACGCCGCGTTGTCGCAGAAGCAGATCGAAAAAGGTATCGCGCGGCTTTCGGACGCGATCGACGACGCCATCGACGACCCCGCCACCGACATGACCGCGTTGTTCTCGGACCAGTTTGCCGCGGCCATGCCGGCCCCATCAGCCAAACGTAATCTGGCTCCACGACTTCGGCAGCAACCGGCTCTACGCAGCCCGTCACCTCATCGTGCAATCTCGGCGAAGATCATCGCACAAGGTGGCGCGCCAATGCCCGTTCTCAAAAGTATCTACCGCTATCCGATCAAGGGCTTGAGTGCCCAGCCGCTTGTGCGCGTCGACTTGCAAGCGAAGCAGCCGTTTCCGCACGATCGTGTTTTCGCACTGGTGCGGCCCGGCGCGCCATTCGACACCATTCGTCCGACATGGGGCAAGAAGGGCCTGTTCGTGATGCTGATGCTCGAGGAAGCTTTGGCGCGGGTCCAAACCATGCTCGACGTCGATACGCTGCGCCTCACGATCGCGCAGGATGGCCGCCCGCTAGTCACCGCCGACCTCGGCGACGAAGCGGCGCGTGCGAAAGTCGAGGAAGTGTTCTGGCAACTGGTTCCCGCGTTCAAGAGCGCCCCAACACTGGTGCGTTCGCCCGACGGCCATTTCATGGACAAGCCGGACAATGTGATCTCGCTGATCAATCTCGCGACCGTTCGAAACCTGGAGCAGCAATGGGGCATCAAGATCAACCCGCTGCGATTCCGCGCCAATCTCTATATCGATGGCGCGCGACCTTGGGAGGAGTTCGAATGGGTCGGCAGCGACATCCAGATCGGCGGCGTGGTTTTTCGCGTCGATCGCCGTAACGGCCGGTGCGGCGCCACCAACGTCAACCCGGAAACCGGACGAAGGGATCTTGATCTGCCGGGTTCACTGCGCGCCGCCTTCGGCCACAAGGAACTCGGGGTTTATCTCGTCGTGCGAGAGGGCGGACGCGTGACCGCAGGCGATCAAGTAGCCGTACCGTCTGGCGCGACCCTTGGTCATGCTCCGTTTCCGGTTGCGAGCAGGCCCGTAACCGGCCAGCAGAAGTTCATGTGCGGCGGGTGCTATTTTATCTATGAGCCGGCTGTCGGCCTGCCGGATCAATCGATCCCCCGCGGGACACCGTTCGCATCCATCCCAACCAACTGGCGATGCCCGGATTGCGGAACTGAGAAATCCACCTTCCGTCCGCACGTCGAGCCGCAGCCTTCCACGGCCGGCATCTAGGCGGAGCGAGAACCGAGGCTCGAACCGATTTGGGCCTGCTCAATATGGTGGCATTGCCTAAAGCCCTGCGGTAGACCGGCGCCGTGATCTCGGAGCCGTCTCAGTGGGTTATGCGGTAAAGGAAATTTTCCTTACATTACAAGGCGAAGGCGCCCATGCCGGGCGCGCGTCGGTGTTTTGCCGTTTTTCCGGCTGCAACCTCTGGAGCGGACGCGAGCAGGACCGCAGCTCAGCGACCTGCAAATTCTGCGATACGGATTTTGTCGGCACCGACGGCACGCTGGGCGGCCGTTACGCCTCGGCCAATGGGCTCGCCGACACCATCGCCGCGCAATGGACCGGCGCCGGCCAGAATCGTTACGTCGTGCTGACCGGCGGCGAACCGCTGTTGCAGGTCGACCGGCCCTTGATCGACGCGCTGCATGCCCGCGGATTCGAGATCGGCATCGAGACCAACGGCACCATCGATCCGCCGGAAGGCATGGACTGGATCTGCGTCAGCCCGAAAGCCGGATCCGACCTCGTGGTGATCAGGGGCCATGAACTGAAGCTGGTCTATCCGCAGGCGGGCGCGAAACCAGCAGATTTCGAGGGCCTCGCCTTCGAGCGCTTCTCGCTGCAGCCGATGGATGGACCGGACGCGGTCGAAAACACCGCGCAGGCGGTCGACTATTGCCTGCGGCATCCCCAATGGCGGCTCAGCGTCCAGACGCACAAGACACTCGGTATCAGGTAGAATTGGCATCAGGCAGGACCAGGATGTGGGAATTGACGAAATCGTTTCACTTCGAGGCAGCCCATTGGCTGCAGGGGACGACGTTCGGCGAGGCCAGTGAGGAAATCCACGGCCACTCGTTCCGCGCCGAAGTGAGCCTGCGCGGCACGCCGGATCCGGCGACGGGAATGCTGCTCGACCTCGGACTGCTCGAACGCAGCATGGCGGAAGTACGCAAGACGCTCGACCACAAGCTCCTGAACAAGGTCGAGGCGCTGGGGCTGCCGACGCTGGAAAACCTGTCGCGCTTCATCTTCGAGAAGTTGCAGCACGCAGGATCGATCACCCGCGTCAGCGTTCACCGCGACAGCTGCAATGAGAGCTGCACCTATTTCGGACCACAGAAATAACCGTCATTGCGAGGAGCACTTGCGACGAAGCAATCCATCTATCCGTTATGCTGCACAATGGATTGCTTCGCTTCGCTCGCAATGACGGAGGATAGACGTTAGGAATTCGATATGGACGTCAACGCAATCGAGGATCGCAAGACACGGGCACGGGCCTGGTTCGAGGCGCTGCGCGACGACATCTGCGCAGCCTTCGAGCGGCTGGAAGACGACGCGCCGGCCGCACTCTATCCGGGCGAGGCCGGGCGCTTTACGCGCACGCCATGGGATCGCACCGATCATGCCGGCAAGTCCGGTGGTGGCGGTGGCGTGATGTCGATGATGGCAGGGCGGCTGTTCGAGAAGGTCGGCGTGCACTGCTCGACGGTGCACGGCGAATTCAGCCCCGAATTCCGTTCGCAGATCCCGGGCGCGACCGACGATCCACGGTTCTGGGCCTCCGGCATTTCGCTGATCGCGCATATGCGCAACCCGCACGTTCCCGCCGTGCACATGAACACACGTTTTGTGGTGACAACAAAGGCCTGGTTCGGCGGCGGCGCCGATTTGACGCCGGTGCTCGACCGGCGGCGCACGCAAGCAGACGCCGACACGATCGCGTTTCATCGGGCGATGCAGGATGCCTGCGACGGCCATAACGGCGTTGCCGATTACGACAGATACAAGAAATGGTGTGACGAGTATTTCTACCTGCCGCACCGCAAGGAATCCCGCGGCATCGGCGGTATCTTTTATGATCATCACGATTCCGGCGACTGGGATGCCGATTTTGCTTTCACCCAGGATGTCGGCCGCGCTTTTCTAAAAATCTATCCCGAACTGGTGCGAAGCAATTTCGCCACGCCGTGGACGCCGGCCGACCGTGAAGAACAACTGATACGCCGCGGCCGCTATGTCGAATTCAATCTGCTGTACGACCGAGGCACCACCTTCGGTCTGAAAACCGGTGGCAATGTCGACTCGATCCTGTCGTCGATGCCGCCCGAAGTGAAATGGCCCTGAGAACGATGACAAAACTGCCCCGCGCGATGCTGATCGATATGGACGACACCATCCTGTCGGCCTATGGCCGCCCCGAGATCGCCTGGAACCATGTCGCGACTGAATTCGCCGGCGAGTTCGGTTCGGCCTCGTCGCAACAGGTCGCCGCGGCGATCGTGGAATCCGGACGGAAATTCTGGGCCACGGCCGCGGCCGAATGGCGGCTGAAACTCGAGGAAGCACGGCACGTGGTGGTGCAGGGTGGATTTGACGCGTTGGCCGCCAAGGGCCACGCGCCGCTGTCGCACGATCTCGCAACACGCCTTGCCAACCGCTTCCACACCTATCGCGAAGAAGAGATGTTCGTATTCC
Organism: uncultured Alphaproteobacteria bacterium; assembly: GCA_963802535.1. GTDB lineage: Bacteria > Pseudomonadota > Alphaproteobacteria > Rhizobiales > Xanthobacteraceae > Bradyrhizobium. The sequence continues at coordinate 279,370 of CAWDJI010000020.1, forward strand.
CCGGCGCCCATGACGCGATCGATGCGCTGAAGGCGCTCGGCGTCAAACTGGCGCTGGTCACCAACGGCGCCGCCGGCCCGCAACGCGCCAAGGTCGAACGCTTCGCGCTGTCGCACCGCTTCGATCACATCCAGATCGAAGGCGAGCATGGGTTCGGCAAGCCGGAAGAGCGCGCCTATCTGCACGCGATGGAAGCGCTCGGCGTCACCGCATCAGAGACCTGGATGATCGGCGACAATCTGGAATGGGAAGTCGTCGCACCGCAGCGGCTCGGTATTTTCGCGATCTGGATCGACGTCCACGGCGACGGCCTGCCCGCGGGCTCGCCCATCAAGCCGGACCGCATCATCCGCTCGCTGACGGAGCTTCTTCCCGACTAGAGACGCGCTCCGGGCGGCTCAATCCAGGCCCCAAGTTCCGCCGCCAAACCAAAAACATCGAAAACAACCCCATGCACCGTAGCCATGTGGTTGCCGGCATTAGCATTTTCTGTTATTCAGAAAATTACTTGACACGTCGGGCAAATCAGGGGCACTGATTTCAGGATGGGGACTAACGCGCGCAGCAATCCACTTCACAAGGCGCGCAAAGAAAAAGCCGCCCGAAGGCGGCTTCTGAATTCAAACCTGATGATCGTCAATCAGACCGCCGTCGGGCTTTGATTTCCGCCGCCGCCCGTTTTCAAATCCTGGCCGGCCGGCTTACTTCTTCGGCTTCCCGTGAATTACGGATCCCTCCGTAAAGACAATAACGGTTACCGGAGGCATCCTTACCACGCCGCCCGATACGGCAGCCAGATCCTTGTCCGACAACTCAATCGATTCCTTCGACATCTTGTTCATGGTCTAACTCCCCGTTGTGGCGACATCTGCGCCGTTGAAGTGAGCGGACTATGCCGGGCGGCGGGTGCCCTCACCGTGATGCAGATCACACGGTGAATTAGGGACGCTTCAAACTTCTCTTAAACCAGGCTTCGCACCGCTGACGTGATCATCACCACGCCGCCGACGGTGGCGCCTTTATTCGATCACTTCGTCAGCGCGGGCGAGCAGAGACGGCGGAACGGTGAGGCCGAGTGCCTTGGCGGTCTTCAGATTGATCACGAGTTCGTACAGTGTCGGCTGCAACACGGGCATTTCGGCCGGATTTGTGCCTTTCAAGATTTGTGCGACGTAGTCGCCTGCTTGTCTGTACATCCAACTGATGCTTGGACCATAGCTCAGAAGGCCGCCCGCAGCAGCGATCTGTTGCACAAAGCCCATAGCCAGCACATTGTGCTGTAGTGCGAACGAGGTAATCTGCTCGCGCCGGTCCAGCACGATCGGATCACTTGCGGTAATCAATGCGTGGGCCTTGGCAACCACCAACTGTTGTAACGCGGTTTCCATCTCGCTTGCGTTTCTGGCGGTGAGCGTGACCGTCTCCAGGCCCAGCTTCTTTGCCCCTGCTTCGGCATCCCCTTCTTCGATTTTGAAGTTCGGGTTCGTGGGGTTCATCAGCAATGCGATGCGGGACACGTTCGGCGCGATTTCCCGGAGCAGTTCGACTCTCTTGGCACCAAGCACATTTGGATTAAAGAGGATGCCGGTCACGTGCCTGCCGGGGCGGTTTATGCTTTCAACCAGTCCATGGCGGACCGGGTCTCCGCCGATAGTAAACACCACCGGCACCGTATTGCTCGCAAGCTGCGCCGCCCGAGCAGATGCGACATCTCCTGTGGCGGCAATTACGGCAACACCCATGGCTACGAGTTCGGCCGCAAGGGTCGGCAATGCGCCGTAGTCGCCGCGAGCCCACCGTTCCTCAATACGGACATTGCGACCCTCAACAAAGCCAGCCTTCGCCAGACCCTCGCGAAAAGAGTCGGCATTGAAGCGATACGTCTCGGGCGAGGCGCTATTCAGGAAGCCAACCAATGGTATCGGCCGCTGTGCCAGCGCTGCAAAGGGAAACGCAGCCGTTGCACCGCCGACGATAGTGATGAATTCACGCCGTCGCATCTGCACTCCCTCGTGGGCAAACCGGGAAATGATAACCGTTAACGTGGTCGAGCCAAAGGCTTTAGTCTAACCGAGGTCCGTTTTGGGTCACTCGCCACCAAATCGAGCTCCCCGCGCCATGTCCGGTCTCCCTCCGTCAGCGACCAAACTGCCTCCTGGATTCCTCGCCAAATTCTAGATCAAACTTCGCACCGCCGGCGAGATCATCACCACGCCGCCGACAACGACCGCGGCGTCGAGGATCGCGGTGTGGATGGGCACCGGCATGCGCTCGACAAAGGCTTTGTTACGGTGACAGCGCATTTGACTCTCATTGTGACTTCGGCTTCCTGAAGCGCGACGGATGATTGGGTGCACTGGACCCGTAATTCGGTCGCACCTCCCGTCACTGATTCAGGCGCCCGACACACGCTGCTCCCGCCGGCAGCGCCGCTTCTGCGGGCAACACAACCTCGTTGATAAATTTCGCGGCCCCTCCGGGAAGGGAGGAGGCGGATGCCAGCGCCATCACGAGGTTGCGGTCCGGAAGGTTCAAAATGAGCTGGCTGTCGTAGCCGGCAGCAAAATACGCCGTTGCCCCGTCGCGTATCGGCTTTGTCCACCACAGGTATCCGTAACCGGCGTGGGCCGGCTCACCGCCGTCGATGTGCTTGCGCGTGGAATTGAGGACGTAGGCCTCCGATACTACCTGGCGCTCCCGCCACCGTCCCCGCTGAAGATAAAGCAGGCCGATCTTCGCCATGTCCCTGCCGGTCAATAGCAGTCCGCTAAATCCGGGCAGGTTTCCATCCCGATCGACAGCCCAGAAGTAGCGATCGATCTGAAGCCGCGCGAACAGTTCGTTTTTGGCAAACTCTGCGATGTTGCCGCCGACCGCACGCCTCAGGATGATCGCGATCAGATTGGTCCCCTCATCGTCATAGTAAAAATGAGTACCCGGCGTGTACTTGACGGTGCGCCTGATCATCCAGACGCTGGACGAGACGGTCGCGGTGCCGGGATCGAAGCCCGACGACATCGTCAAGAGATCGCGCAATGTGATATCGGCCGCGCGCGGATCAATGGTCCCTTCGCTCGCTTCGGCAACCAGTTCGGGTAGCTTCTGGTCCAGTCGCAACAGGCCCTTGTCGATGGCAATGCCGACGAGAATGGACAACACGCTCTTCGTCACCGAATGCACCGGCCATTGCCCCTCGGGCGAATTGAAGGCGTAATATTCATGAAGGATGCAGTTGCCGCGCGCCAGCACCAGCGCCCTGGCCGAGGGGTATTGCCCAGCGATTGTCGCCGAGAGCCTGGCAAGTGTTTCAGCCGTCGATGCAGTGGCCTGCTGTGCCGTGGTCGGCCGGGCCGGAAACCCTGCGGCAATGAAGAGCGAGATGCCGATTGCCGCCATAAAAGGTCGCGCACTGCCCATCGCCCTTCCCCCGCCGTTCAGTTCGTACCGCCTCTTGATTGCCGAGCTGGGTCAATCCGGCAAGGTTTATTACTTCAGTGAGGTGGAAGTCGGATTACAGTGAGAGTGCACTAAACTCTCATTATGATCGATTTCGTTCGACCGTGAAGAGCGCGGCGGATCGGCGGATCAATTGAGTGCACTGTCACCGTAATTTCAGTGCCGATGTCACCCATAATCGAGCTTGGACAAGGAAGATCAGGGACATTCTCAATCAAGAGTGGGACCCAATTGGTGGCTGTCCCGACGATGAATATGAGACCTATGCCGTCATGATCGCCGCGATGCTTCTCCAAGACGCAAGCGACGATGCCATCATGGAGTACTTGGAATGGGCAGCGGTAGAAAATATGGGCCTAGCTCAATTCAATTCTGACCGGGCACGGAATGCCATCGCTGTTATTCGTCGCCTTGCTCCAGGAACTTAACCTAGACCAAACTCCGCACCGCCGACGTGATCATCACCATGCCGCCGACGACAACCGCGGCATCGAGGATCGCGGTGTGGATATGCACCGGCATGCGCTCGACAAAGGCTTTGGCCAGAAATGTCCCGGGCAGCGCGATTCCACCGATCAGGAGCGCGAAGGCCAGCACCTGCGCGGTGATGACACCGGCGAGGCCGAACACGGAAATTTTTATGATCGAGGTCACGACCGAAATCACCGCGTCGGTTGCAATGACCGCGGCGCCCTCCAAGCCGGAGGCCATCAACAGCGAGAGCAGGATCACGCCGGCGCCCGAGGTGCCACCGACCACCACGCCGTATCCCACCGCGCTGGCGCCGAGGCCGGTATCACTGATCTTGAGGTCGCGCCGTTTGGCGAGACGGCGCAGCGGTATGCTCAGGATCAGCATGCTGCCGATCACCAGCGCCGCACCGGCATTGCTGAGCCGCGTATAGCCATAAGCCCCGAGCACCGTCGTCAGCGCTGCCGCCGCGATCACGATCAGCGCGCGGCGGCGATCGATGTAGCGCCGGTAGGCGGTGGCTCGGCTGATATTGGTGATGATCGCGGAGAGCGCGATGATCGGCACGACAGGCTCGGCGCCGATCAACGGCACCAGCACCAGCGGCATCAGCGCGCCGGTGCCGTAACCGGCAAGGCCACCGATGATGGACGCAAACAGCGCGCAGCCGGCGACAAGCAGGACCTGCGCAATCGAGATATCGGCAAAACCCGCGAGGATATTCACGACGGCATCTTCACAGGCGGTGGTCTCGCGTGAAACGGGCGACGGTCTGGTCGGCGATGGCGAACAGGGCCGATGGATCAAGCGGAAAGTCTGCCGCCAGCCAGGCGTCTTCCGCCAGCGTCAGGACATGGCCGAGCGCCGGGCCCTCGGCAATGCCGCGCGCGATAAAGTCGGCTGCCTTGAGTGGAAATTTCGGCGCGCTCCAGCGCTGCGGCAGCGATGCGAATTCCCGCCAATAATCCGCGTCATGATTTCCCACCGAACGCGCCCACGCCAGCAGCAGCCGGTCGCGGTACTGATCCTCACCGAGCCGGTAGAGCCGTCGCCGCGCCCTCGCCTCGTCCATGTCCGCGAGCCGCCACCAACGATGCCCCATGGAGTCCAGTGCCTTGGCTTCCGCATTGGTAAGGCGCATCCGCGCCGCGACCCGCCTGGCATCCTCGGTGACCGCAACCGACAGCGCACCGAGCCGGCGTACCGGGCTCGGCGGCAAGCCGAGCAATCGTTCGGCCGATATCATCATCGCAAAAGGTCCGGTGTAGCTGACGCCGCCGAAGATCGGCAGCAGCAATCCACCGTCAGCCATCGCGGATACCGCAACCAGCGCGCCTTCGGCGACCAGGAGTTTCAGCATCTCCATGCGGACGCGCTCGGCCGAGAGATCGGCAAGCCCTGCACGTCCGCTGATGCAGGCGAGATAGCCGGTACGATCGGGCTCGCCTGAGCCATAAGCGGCATGCATGCGAAAGAACCGCAGGATGCGTAAATAATCCTCTGATATGCGCTGGCCGGCGTCGCCGATGAAGCGGACGCGCCGCTCCGCGATATCGACGAGACCACCGACATGGTCGTGCACGCGGCCATCGGCATCAACGGAAAGCCCGTTGATGGTGAAATCACGGCGTTCGGCGTCGCGTACCCAGTCGCGGCCGAACGCCACTTTCGCTTTGCGGCCAAAAGTCTCGGTGTCCTCGCGTAAGGTCGTGACCTCGAAGGGATGCGTGTCCACGACCAGCGTCACGGTGCCATGCTCGATGCCGGTCGGCACGGATTTGACGCCGGCCGCCCTGGCGCGACGCACCACTTCATCGGGCAGCGCCGTGGTTGCAATATCGATATCGCCGGGTGGAATCTTCAGCAGCGCATTGCGGACCGCGCCGCCGACCACGCGGGCTTCTTCGCCATCGCCGTTGAGCAGCGCGAGCACGCGCCCAGCCGGGCCTGATGTGAGCCAGGGCGCATCATCAAGCACCACCTCGCTCATTTCGAGGCTCCGGGTCTTTCGGTGCCCGGCACGAACTTGCCGTTCTCGATATGGGCGGGAATGTAGGTCGAGTCCGGCGGAGCGCCGGTGAAATGCGCGAGCAGGATGAAGCTGATGATGACCAGCAGCAGCGATCCCAATACCAGCTTGGCGACCAGATGCGCCGGCCAGGAAGATTGCGCGAACACGCCGGTACGGGTGGCGATCAAGAACAGGGCATAGGCCACGAACGGGATCAGGAAAATTCCGAGTTCGGTCAATACCGGACGGATCATGCGAGATATATCCGCTCATACAACACCCGCAGTATGCCCGCGGTCGCGCCCCAGATGTAACGCTCGGCAAACGGCATCGCGTAATAGGACCGCTCCATGCCACGGAATTCCTTGCTGTGGATCTGGTGGTTTTCCGGATTCATCAGGAACGCCAGCGGCACTTCGAAGGCGTCGACGACCTCGCCTTCGTTGATCTTCAATTCGAAGCCGGGCTTGACCCGCGCCACCGTCGGCAGGATGCGGAAGCCGAACGCGGTGCCGTAGAGATCGAGATAGCCGATCGGCTCGATGAACTCGCGCTTCAGCCCGACTTCTTCATCAGCCTCGCGCAAGGCAGCATCCATCGGCGAAGCATCGGTTGCATCGATCTTGCCGCCGGGAAAGGAAATCTGGCCGGCGTGGCTGCTGAGATGCTCCGAGCGCTGCGTCAGCAGCACGGTCGGTTCCGGATGATCGACCACCGGGATCAGCACCGCGGCCGGCCGCACCGGCTGCTCCTGGGCAACGATCTCCAGCATGCGGTCGTTGCCGCTATCGCCGGTGCGCGGAATGATGTTGGGATCGATCAGGCCGGCCGGGACGTCGAAGTTCAGCCGCGCGGCGGTCCGCGCGAAGAATTCCGCTGAACCGATTGCGGCCGGTTGCATCTTCTTCAGCATCGGCTCGTTCAAAGCGCGTCCCTCACCTGCTTCGCATCGGCCATCGCAAAGAATTCGCCGCCGGATTCGATTCCAAACATCTGTTGTCCATCGACCACCCGCTCTTCCCCCATGTCAACCAGATCGTAGTAGAGCGCGCGGGTGACCTTGGCCCACAGATCGCTGCGGACATGAAGATAGGGCGTCAGACCGCCATCCGCAGCCATCTCGAAGCGCAGGCGGTGGCCTCCATCGCAAGCCACCCAGTCGTCCACATTGGTGCGGAAGCGCAACAGCCGGCCGCCGCGCTCGCTCGCTTCATTCTGCATCTCGACCGCCAGGAACGGTGCATCGTCGACGCGAATGCCGACCTTCTCAACAGGGGTCACGAGAAAGTGCTTGCCGTCCTCGCGCTTGAGGATGGTCGAAAACAGCCGGACCAGCGCCGGCCGGCCGATCGGCGTGCCCATGTAGAACCAGGTACCGTCCCCGGCGATTCGCATGTCGAGGTCGCCGCAGAACGGCGGATTCCACAGGTGCACCGGCGGCAGGCCTCGGCCGGCTGGATTTGCCTTCGCCGCATCGCTGGCTGCGGCGGCAAATCCTTCCAGATCGTTGCCTTCAAGGCCCGTGTTTTCACGGCCCTTTACGCCTGATCCCTGATCGCCGGGTTGCCCTTGGTTCGCCATTGTTTGCCTTAAAGCTTCTGCGGCTCGATCTGGCACGATTGGTGCAAGTCTTCGGGGCGTGAGCGGGACGTCATTCTCGCCACAACGTGATGCCGTTCATACCCCGAAACACCGATAATGTGGGGATAGTTTAATCTAGCGAATACATGGCCTTTGCATGGGTTTAGCATGTGGGTCGTGTCATGATGACGCAATCGGCGGCGTCATGGACCGGATATGGAGAAAGACATGGCTGGCGCAGACGGTGTCGAAAAACTGGAAGACGCGATCGTCCGCTCGGCCGAACAGGTCGCCGGCCAGATCCGGGCCGCAAAGGAAGCGATCTCCACCGTCATCTTCGGCCAGGAACGGGTGATCGAAAACACCCTGGTGACGATCCTGTCCGGCGGCCACGCGTTGCTGATCGGAGTTCCCGGTCTCGCCAAGACCAAGCTGGTCGAGACGCTCGGCATCACGCTCGGCCTCGACGCCAAGCGCATCCAGTTCACGCCGGACCTGATGCCGTCGGACATTCTCGGCGCCGAAGTGCTGGACGAGAGCAATTCCGGCAAGCGCTCGTTCCGCTTTATCTCGGGCCCGGTGTTCGCCCAGTTGCTGATGGCTGATGAAATCAACCGCGCCAGCCCGCGCACCCAGTCGGCGTTGCTGCAGGCCATGCAGGAGCAGCACATCACCGTTGCCGGCGCGCGGCACGATCTGCCAAAGCCGTTCCATGTGCTCGCCACCCAAAATCCGCTGGAGCAGGAAGGCACCTATCCGCTGCCGGAAGCCCAGCTCGACCGCTTCCTGATGGAGATCGACGTCGATTATCCCGATCGCGACGCCGAGCGCCGCATCCTGTTCGAAACGACAGGCGCGGAAACCACCCTCGCCAAGGCGTCGATGAACACGGAGATTTTGATCGCAGCCCAGCGGCTGGTGCGCCGGCTGCCGGTCGGCGACAGCGTGGTCGAGGCGATCCTCTCTCTTGTACGTTCTGCGCGGCCCAATCCCGATGGCGACGGCGACAAGCTGATCGCCTGGGGCCCGGGTCCCCGCGCCAGCCAGTCGCTGATGCTGGCGGTCCGCGCCCGCGCGCTGCTCGACGGCCGCCTCGCGCCTTCGATCGACGACGTGCTCGACCTTGCCGAACCGATCCTCAAACACCGCATGGCGCTGACGTTCTCGGCGCGCGCGGAAGGCCGCACCATTCCCGACGTGATCAGGCAATTGAAGACGCGGATCGGTTGATGGCCGCAGAGAACAAGCACGCGAACGAGGAGATCACAGCAATCCGACGTGCCGATGGCGAAAGCCGTACGCTCGCCGCATCGCTGCCCCGTCTCGTGCTTGAAGCCCGCCGCATCGCCGCCAACGTCATTCACGGCCTGCACGGGCGCCGCCGCGCCGGTTCCGGCGAAAGTTTCTGGCAGTACCGCCGCTTCGTCTCGGGCGAGCCGTCGCAAAACGTCGACTGGCGCCGCTCGGCGCGCGACGATCATCTTTACGTCCGCGAGCAGGAATGGGAGGCCGCCCATACCGTGTGGCTTTGGCCCGACCGCTCGCCGTCGATGGCGTTTGCCTCGAAAGCCGCGCGCGACTTTAAGCTCGAACGCGGATTGATCGTCACCTTCGCGCTGGCTGAATTGCTGGTGTCGGGCGGCGAACGCGTCGGCATTCCCGGCCTGATGAATCCGACCTCGAGCCGCAGCGTGATCGACAAGATGGCGCAGGCGATGCTGCACGACGATGCCGCAAGGCTCAGCCTGCCGCCGTCCTTCGTGCCGTCGGCGCTGGCCGAAATCGTCGTGCTGTCGGATTTCTGGTCGCCGATGGCCGAGATCCGAAGCATGCTTGCGGGGCTGTCGGCCTCCGGCGCGCATGGCACGCTGATCCAGATCGTCGATCCCGCCGAGGAAACCTTTCCCTATGCCGGCCGGGTCGAGTTCGTCGAACCCGAGAGCGGCGGCGTCATCACCGCCGGCCGCGCCGAGAGCTGGGCCAGCGACTACGTCGCCCGCGTGGCGCTGCATCGCGACGAGATCCGCGGCGAGACCAACAAGCTCGACTGGCTGTTTTCGACCCACACCACCAGCCGCTCGGCGGCCGAATTGTTGTTGTTCCTGCATTCGGGCATGATGGTGAGTAAGGGCGCGGTGCGTACCGCGACCGTCAAAGCGGGACGAAGCGCATGATCGCGGGCCTTCCCCTTACCTTTGCCGAACCGCTGCTGCTGGCGGGCCTGCTGACGCTGCCGGTGCTGTGGTGGCTGTTGCGGGTGATGCCGCCGCGGCCGAAGCGGATCGAGTTTCCGCCGACGCGACTGTTGTTCGACATCAAGCCAAAGGAAGAAACCCCGTCGCGGACGCCGTGGTGGCTGACGCTGCTGCGCCTGACCGCCGCCGCCCTGGTGATCCTCGCCGCCGCGGGCCCGATCTGGAATCCGCAGACCGGCGCTGGCGGCGGCAGCAAGGCGCCTCTCGTGATCCTGTTCGACGACGGCTGGAGTGCGGCCACGAGCTGGGACATCCGGATCAAGGCCGCCGACGAATTGATCGCGAACGCCGACAATGACCGTCGCGGCATCGCGCTGGTGCCGCTGTCGGAGCCGGCGCGCGACATCACGCTGATGCCGGGCGGCACCGCGCGGGTCGCATTGCGCCAGCTGGCGCCAAAACCCTATTCGATCGAGCGGGTCGAAACGCTCGCAGCGCTCGACCGCTTCCTCAAAGCCACCGGCGATGCCGAACTGGCCTGGCTCACCGACGGCGTCGATACCGGACGCGGCAGCGAATTCACCGAAAGCCTTGCCAAGACGATCGGCGACCGCACGCTGACGATCTATGAAGGCGGCGCATCGTCGCCGCTGGCGCTGGTCGCGGCCGAGAACGCCGCGGCAAAGATGACGGTGAAGATATTGCGCACCAATAGCGGCATTGCCGCGGGCGTGGTGCGCGCGATCGACGCCAAGGCCTCGCCGATCGGTGAGGCACGTTTTGCGTTTGGACCGCAGGACCGCGAGACCGAAGCCGCGTTCGACCTGCCGGTCGAACTGCGCAACGACATTTCGCGGCTGGAAATCGCAGGCGAACGATCCGCGGGCGCGGTGCAGCTGCTCGACAAAAGATGGCGGCGGCGCGCCATCGGCGTCGTCACCGGTGCCACCAGCGACACCGCGCAGCCGCTGCTCGCTTCGACCTTCTATCTCACCCGCGCGCTGTCGCCATTCGCCGATGTCCGGCTCGGCGATCGCGGCGCGCCGCAGCAGGTGATCGCGCAGTTCCTCGATCAGCGGCTGCCGATGATCGTGCTGGCCGATGTCGGCACGCTGTCGCCGGAAATCCGCGAGCGGCTGAACGCCTGGATCGACCAGGGTGGCGTGCTGGTGCGATTTGCCGGGCCCCGCCTCGCGCAGGCCGACGACGATCTGGTGCCGGTAAAGCTGCGCCGCGGCGGCCGCAGCCTCGGCGGCAGCCTGACCTGGGAAAAGCCGCAGCATATGGCGTCGTTCGCCGCCGACGGCCCGTTCGCCGGCCTGCAGGTGCCCAAGGACGTTACCGTCAACCGCCAGGTTCTGGCCGAACCCGATGCGGTGCTGGCAACCAAGAGCTGGGCGTCGCTGGAAGACGGCACGCCGCTGGTTACCGGCGTGCATCGCGGCAGGGGCATCGTCAGCCTGTTCCATGTCGGCGCCGACTCGCGCTGGTCGGATTTGCCGATGTCCGGCAGCTTCGTCGAGATGTTACGGCGGCTGGTCGATATGTCCGGCTACACCTCGAAGCCGGGCGCCGGCGTTGCCAGCGAGGCCACCAATATCGAAACGGTAGCGCCGCTGCGCACACTCGACGGCTTTGGCGCATTCGGGCCGCCGCCCTCGACCGCAAAACCGATGGCGGCCGACTACCGCGATCGCGCCACCGCGGATCATCCGCCGGGCTTCTACGGCACGGCCGAAGGTCCGATCGCGGTCAATACGCTGGCGTCCGCCGACCGTATCGCGCCGCTCGACACCTCGGGCTTGCGCGCACGCCACGCCAGCTACACCAATGCGGAGCCGCGTGACCTGCGCGGCATCCTGCTGTCGTCGGCACTGGCGCTGTTTTTGATCGATGCGATCGTGATCGCGATGCTGGGCGCGGGCCTTGCCGCGCTGTGGCGGCGGCGCACGGCGCCCGCAGCAATTGCGTTTGCGCTGATATTGGCCGCGGCATCGATCGCGCCGCAGCCAACGCAGGCCGACACCAATGACGAATTCGCCATCAAGTCGGTCGCGCAGACACGCCTCGCTTACGTCGTCACCGGCAATGCCGACGTCGATTCCATCGTAAGAGCCGGGCTTTCCGGGCTGACGCTGTTCCTCGCGCAGCGCACGGCGCTGGAGGCCGGCGACCCCGTCGGCGTCGACCCTGCGCGCGACGAGCTGGCGTACTTCCCGCTGATCTACTGGCCGGTGGTGCCGGGCGCGCCGAAACCGCCGCAGGACGCCATCAACCGCATCGACGCCTATATGAAGCAGGGCGGCACGGTCGTGTTCGACACCCGCGACGCCATCGAGGCGCCGCCGGGCGAAAACGGCGCGTCGCAAACGCCGGGCATGCAGACCTTGCGCGAAATTCTCTCGTCGCTCGACGTCCCCGAGCTCGAGCCGGTGCCGCGCGAACACGTGCTGACCAAGACGTTTTATCTGCTGCGCGATTTTCCGGGCCGCTTCAGTTCGGGCCAGACCTGGGTCGAAACCCTGCCGCGTGAGGATGACGACGACGCAGCATCGCGCCCGGCGCGCGGCGGCGACGGCGTCTCGCCGATCATCATCACCTCGAACGACCTCGCCGGTGCCTGGGCGATCCGCCCCGACGGCCAGCCGATGCTGCCGCTGACGCCGGGCGAGCCGCGGCAACGCGAATTCGCCTTCCGCGCCGGCGTCAACATCGTGATGTACACGCTGACCGGCAACTACAAGGCCGACCAGGTTCATGCGCCCGCGCTGATCGAACGGCTGGGGCAATAGCATGCAATACGGCATCGCCTTCACCCCCCTCGTCCCCACGCTCGTGCTGTGGATCGCGCTTGCGGCGATCGTCGTGATATCGGTGCTGCTGCTGATCGGCCGGGCGCGTGGTGCTGCGGTGCGCGTCGCCGCCCTGGCATTGTTCCTGCTGGCGCTCGCCAATCCCTCCTTCACCCGCGAGGACCGCGAGCCGCTGTCGTCGGTCGCGGCGGTCGTGATCGACAAGAGCCCGAGCCAGAATTTCGGCAGCCGCAATCAGGAGACCGCACAGGCGCAGGAAGCCCTCGTCGACAGCCTGAAGAAGATCAAGGGACTGGAAGTGCGCGTCGTCGACGCCGGACAGGCCGACGGCGAAACCGACGGCACCAAACTGTTCGGCGCGTTGTCGTCGACGCTGGCGGACGTTCCGGTCGATCGCGTCGCCGGCGCCTTCCTGATCACCGACGGCCGCGTCCATGACATTCCCGCCAGCGCCGCAGCGGTGGGTTTCCAGGCCCCGGTCCATGCGCTGATCACCGGCCGCAAGGACGAGCGCGACCGCCGCATCGCGATTTCCGCCGCACCACGATTTGGCATCGTCGGCCAGGCCCAGACCATCACCTACCGGCTCGACGACCAGGGCGTCACCGGCGAGCGCGCCAAGATCGTGGTGCGCCGCGACGGCGAGGTGATCGCCGAACGCACGCTGCAGAGCGGCCAGACCGCCAATGTCGAGATCGACATCAAGCATGCCGGGCCCAACATCGTCGAGATCGAGGCCTCGCCGCTGGAGAACGAACTGACGCTGGTCAACAACCGCGCGGTGGTCGCGATCGACGGCGTGCGCGACAAATTGCGGGTGCTGCTGGTATCGGGCGAGCCGCATTCCGGCGAACGCACCTGGCGCAATCTGTTGAAGTCGGACGCCAGCGTCGATCTCGTGCACTTCACCATTCTGCGTCCGCCGGAGAAGCAGGACGGCACGCCGATCAACGAACTGTCGCTGATCGCGTTTCCGACCCGTGAACTGTTCCAGCAGAAGATCAACGAATTCCAGCTGATCATCTTCGACCGCTACGCCCGCCAGGGCGTGCTGCCGATCGCCTATTTCGACAATATCGCGCGCTATGTCCGCGCCGGCGGCGCGGTGCTGGTGTCGGCCGGGCCGGATTACGCCTCGACCACCAGCATCTGGCGCACGCCGCTGGATTCGGTGCTGCCGGCCGAGCCGGTCGGCGTCACCGAGAAGCCGTTCTACGCGCATCTCAGCGACGCCGGCAAACGCCATCCGGTGACGCGCGGCCTCGAAGGCTCCGCCAGCGAGCCGCCGCACTGGAGCCGGTTCTTCCGCACCGTGGAGACGCGCAACGCCATCACGCCGCCGGTCATGACCGGCGCCGACGGCAAGCCGCTGCTGCTGCTGTCGCGCTTCGGCGAAGGCCGCGTCGCGCTGCTGCTGTCGGACCATATCTGGCTGTGGGCGCGCGGCTATGAAGGCGGCGGCCCGCATCTCGATCTGCTGCGGCGGATGTCGCATTGGCTGATGAAGCAGCCCGATCTCGACGAAGAGGCGCTGCGGCTGCAGATCCAGGGCAAGGATCTCGTGGTGGTGCGCCAGACCATGGCCGACAGCGTCGCGCCGGTGACGGTGACCTCGCCGAGCGGCGCCACGCGCGAACTGACCTTGAGCGCGGGCGAACCCGGCCAATGGCGCGCGACCCTGCCCGCCAACGAACTCGGCCTGTGGCAGGCGACCGACGGCACGCTGAAGGCGCTGATCAATGTCGGGCCGACCAACCCGAAGGAATTTTCCGAAGTCACTTCCACGACCGAAATGCTGAAGCCGCTGGCGCAGGCGACCGGCGGCGACGCGCGGCGCGTGGTCGATGGCTCGAGCATCGACCTGCCGCGCATCGTGCCGGTGCGCGCCTCCAGCATCTTCCGCGGCGACGGCTGGATGGGCGTCAAGATGCGCGACGCCAGCGTCGTCAAGGGCGTCGGCGTGCTGCCGATGTTCGCCGGCCTGATCGGCCTGCTGCTGCTGCTCGGCGCGTTTGCGGCGACCTGGGTGCGCGAGGGGCGCTGAGGGCCGGCGCCGTCCGTAGCCCGGATGGAGCGCAGCGCAATCCGGGACGAGCCCAACTGGTGAAGAGCCATTCCCGGATTACGCTGCGCTCCATCCGGGCTACAAGCGTGTGGCGTTGCTGCAATCACACAGCCTTTGCGGATTGCGCGCCTAGGCACCCGAGCTACGGTTGACATCGCCCGGTCCTTCCGATGTTATAATATAACATTGGGACGAAGACCTGCATGAAGTGGTTCCGAAAACATCTCAAACACGGCTCGCGGCTGGCGCTGTTTGCGCTCGCGATCCAGTTTGGGCTGTCGTTCGGGCATTTCCACGCGGTCGCCGCCCAGGCCGCGCCTGCGATTGCGACCGGCCTGGCGCAGGCCGATGCCGATTACGCCAACGGCCTCGCGAGCCAGGAAACCTCGCGCGAAGCTGCGAAGGCACAGCAACCGTCGTCCCCCGATACCGACCAGCGCCGCCGATCCCTGCGCGATCTGCGCCGTCATCGCGCTGGCCAACAACGTGCTGTTCGCGTCGCCGCCGCTGCTGCAACTGCCGCAGGCGGTCGAATTTCTGTACCTGACCACCGACGCCGAGTTCGCTCATCTGAGCTCGCTGCGTTCGGCGTTCCAGTCCCGCGCCCCTCCCGCCTCCTGACATCGATTGGTTGATGCACCCCAAGGGGATCGCCGCGTGACGCGCGGCCGATCCATCAAGGGATAAATCGAAATCGGTCCGTCGCTATCAGACGGAATCAGGTCGGGACACAATGACATTCCATAAAAGACGAGCACTCCACATCGGTGGTGCAAGCTGGCTATTCCTGTGCGCCATCGGCAGCGGCGCGCTGGCCGAAGACGCGGCTGCACCTTCATCCTCTACCCAACTGCCAGAAATCACCGTGACGGCGCCGAGCCCGATCGTGCGGCGCAAGCTGGTGCCATCGCGCACGCCGAGCCGTGTCGCCCGCGCCGCACCGGGCCGCAATCGCGAGCGGACGGCCGAGCAAGCACCGGCAGCGCCTGTCGCGCTCGCACCCCAGCAGGGCGTGCTGCCGGTCGTGACCGATCAGTTCGCCACCGTGACCGTCGTGCCCAACGAGGAACTCCGCCGCTCGGGCGGCGCTACGCTCGGCGATCTCCTGTTCTCCAAACCGGGCATCACCGGTTCCAGCTTCGCGCCGGGCGCTTCCAGCCGGCCGATCATCCGCGGGCTCGACGTCAACCGTGTCGGCATCGTCGAAAACGGCATCGGCGGCGGCGGCGTCTCCGACCTCGGCGAGGATCATTTCGTGCCGATCGATCCGCTCGCCACCAACCAGGTCGAGGTGGTGCGCGGACCCGCGGCATTGCGCTACGGCTCGACCTCGATCGGCGGCGTCGTCAGCGCCACCAACAACCGGATTCCCGATGCAATGCCGACCTGCCCGGCGGCGGCGTTCAAGAGTTACGGGCTGCCGGTGAAGGCACCATTGGCGGATGCGCAAACCTCACCGTGCATCAATGTCGAGACCCGAACGGCGGTGAGTTCGGTCGATCGCGGCGTCGAGGGCGGCATCCTGCTGGACGCCGGCGGCAACAATGTCGCCGTGCATGCTCGATGCCTCCGGCCGCAAGGCCGGCGATTACAGCATTCCGAGCTATCCGTATCTGTTCGACCAGGCCCGCCCGGTGAACGGAAGACAGCCGAACTCGGCGGCGCAGACCGACGGCGCCTCGATCGGCGGTTCCTATTTCTTCCATGGCGGCTTCATTGGCGCAGCGGTCACGCAGAACGACGCGCTCTATCGCATCCCCGGTATCGACGGCGCCGATCACCAGACCCGGATCGACGCGCACCAGACCAAGTTCACGGCCAAGGGCGAATACCGGCCGGACGCCGCTGCGATCGATGCCATCAGGTTCTGGGCCGGCGCCACCGATTACAAGCACAACGAGATTGGCCTTGCGGATCCCGCCGATCCTTTCGACCGGCGGCGTGCGGCAGACCTTTACCAACAAGGAGCAGGAAGCCCGCGTCGAGGTGCAGATGGCGCCGTTCAACGCGCGCTTTGCGGCGGTGACGACGGCGTTCGGCCTGCAGGCCGGCCATCAGGAACTGACCGCGCCGAGCCCCGACAATCCCGGCACGCTGTTCAACGGGCTGTGGGATCCCAACAACAACACGCGCGTCGCGGGTTACGTCTTCAACGAGTTCAAATTCTCCGATGCGACCAAGGCCCAGATCGCCGGCCGCATCGAGCATGTCGATCTGCACGGCTCGACGCCGAATTTCCCGGCGGACTTTTTGCCGGACGGCAATCCGCAAACCGCCATGGCGCGAAATCCGTCCTATACGCCGAAGAGCGGCAGCATCGGCCTGATCCAGAATCTGCCGGGCAACCTGGTCGGCAGCATCACCGCGCAATATGTCGAACGCGCGCCAAAGGCCGCCGAACTGTTCTCGCGCGGCGCCCACGACGCGACAGCCACGTTCGACATCGGCAATCCGAACCTCACCATCGAGACCGCGAAATCGGTCGAGATCGGGCTGCGCAAGGCGACCGGACCGTTCCGGTTCGAGGCCACCGCCTATTACACCCGCTTCAACAACTTCATCTATCGGCGGCTGACCGGCGTGATGTGCGGCGACGATTTCGATTCCTGCGGCAATGGCGATCCGAACAATGAGGGCCGTCAGGCGGTCTATTCACAGCGCGACGCCACGTTCCGCGGCGGCGAATTCCAGAGCCAGCTCGACGTCGGCCCGCTCCATGGCGGCATCTGGGGTATCGAGGACCAGTTCGACATCGTTCGCGCCACCTTTACCGACGGCACCAACGTGCCCCGGATTCCGCCGCTGCGCGTCGGCGGCGGCGTGTACTGGCGCGACGCCAACTGGTTCATGCGCGTGAACTTGCTGCATGCCTTCGCGCAGAACGACATCGCCGTGATCGGCGAGACGCCGACGGCCGGCTACAATCTCTTGAAGGCGGAGATCAGCTACAACACGAAGCTGAATTCGTCCTGGTTCGGCGCACGCGAAATGACGCTCGGGCTCGTCGGCAATAATCTGTTGAACGAGAACATCCGCAATTCGGTGTCCTACACCAAGGACGAAGTCTTGATGCCGGGCATCGGGGTGCGGGCGTTTGCGAATTTGAAGTTTTAGTTCGGTGGCTTCATCCTTCGAGACGGCCGCTTTGCGGCCTCCTCCAGCGATGAGCTTAAGCTCACGCGGGGATGAGGTCTTAGACCCTCATGGTGAGGAGCGCGGCAGCGCCGCGCGTCTCGAACCATGCGGCCACCATTTACCGCGCCTTGCTCCAGTCGGGGCGGACGGCACCCGAGACGCCGTCGAAGGCGCCTTCGACGAGTTCAGCGACCAGGAGGCGGCTGTAATCGACCGGGCCGGGCATGGTCGCCCGGCCCTTCGGCACGGGCTTGAAACCAACGCGGCTGTAATAGGGCTCGTCGCCGACCAGGATGACCAGGCGGTGCCCCTTATCCTTGGCATCCCTGAGCGAGCGGTCGAGCAGCATGCGGCCGACGCCGCGGCTGCGAAACGGCGGCTCGACCGTCAACGGCCCGAGCATCAAGGCCGGCGTATCGCCGATGCAGACCGGCAACTGGCGCACTGAACCGACCATCAGCGTGCCGATCCGCGCCGTAAACGACAGGTCGAGCAAATGATCGACATGCTCGCGCAGCCGGTAGGCGCTCAGCACAAAGCGGCCGGGCCCGAACGTGCGCTCGAGCAGGCGTTCGATCGCCTGCGCGTCCTTCGGGGTCTCGGCCAATATCGTAACAGCAAGATCGCTCATGGTGACGCGCGGGATAGCATCTGGCGGCGGCGTGGTCCATCGCTCCGCTTTGCCTTTTTGTTTTGACGCGTTTTCTTCACGCGAACCGGTATCCACTTCGCTTGAAAACGCTCTGAATTCGAACAGTTTCCAGTTCTGTCAACGGCTAACGCCAGGTCGCGACCCGCGCCTTGCCGTCGAGCACCTCGGCGATCCGAAGCCGCGTCCCCCTGGTGGTCTCGGCCGGCAGCGCCGCGGCATCGTAGAATCCGCATTCCACGATTTCATGGTTGGGCTCCGGCATTCGGTCCTGCCGGAACTGCCTGATCACGTAGACCGCGACGTGGTCGCGGGGCGAAACGTGGACATTGAAAAACAGGCCGTGCAATGGCGGCTCAGCGGTCAGCTCGATCCGCCCCTCCTCCATCAATTCGCGGCGCAACGCTTCCAGAAATGTCTCGCCGACCTCGACCCCGCCGCCCGGCAGATGCCAGCCGGAAACATAGCTGTGCCTGACCAGGAACACCTTGCTGTCGCCGTCGAGTACGAGGCCGCGGACCCCGAGCGTCATGCCGCGGGCGATCCGCCAGTAAAAATGGAAAATCCGCCGCAGCAGCGGTTCGAGGCGTTTTCGAACATCTTGCAGGACCGTCACGAAAACCTCGAATGGGCGGAAACCACGTTTGATCCTTGCGCTGGGGCGGCCGGCTTGCCAATACAGGCGGGCTTTCCGGCTGAAATGTGGGATGATCGCGAATGATCGGACGGCAGCTCTATATCACAGGCCATTCTCCTGGGTACAAATGATGGCCGCATTCACGCTGGCGCATCTGTCCGATCCGCATCTGCCGCCGCTGCCGGCAGCCAGGCTTCGCGATCTCGCGGGCAAGCGCGCGCTCGGCTATCTGAACTGGACCCGTAACCGGCACAAATATCACCGGCGCGATGTGCTCGACGCGCTGGTCGCCGACATGCAGGCGCAGCAGCCGGATCACGTCGCGGTCACCGGCGATCTCGTCAATCTCGCGCTGGATGCGGAGTTCAGCCCGGCACAGGCCTGGCTCAAATCCGTGGGCCAACCGCAGCATGTCACCGTCGTTCCCGGCAATCACGACGCCTATGTCCGCGCCACAAAACACCGTTTTGCGGGGACGTTCGGCGACTATCTGCGCGGCGACGGGGAGCCCAACGGCACGCCGTTTCCGTTTCTGCGCCGCCGTGGGCCGCTGGCGCTGATCGGGGTCTCGTCGGCGGTACCGACCGCACCGCTGATGGCCACGGGGAAACTCGGCCGCGCGCAGCTCGATGCGCTCGACCCGATCCTGGCGCAACTGGCCAGCGAGCAGGCATTTCGGGTGCTCCTGGTGCATCACCCCCTGCATTCGAATTCGCGCATGAAGCACCTGACGGATTCGCGGCAACTCCGTGCGCTCTTGCAGCGGCATGGCGTCGAACTGGTGTTGCATGGCCACGACCACATCCATTCGACGATGTGGTTCGACGGTGTCGAGGGCAAAATTCCCGCGATCGGCGTACCGTCGGCGTCGGCACTGGCGCACCGGCATTATCCGGCTGCCGCCTATAATCTGTTTTCGATCGAGCGCGACGGCGAGCAATGGCGCTGCGTGCAGACGGTGCGTGGCGTCGGTGAAGACATGCGGGTCCGGCAAATCCGGCAGACCAAACTTAGTTGATAGTTCGTCATTGCGAGGAGCACTTGCGACGAAGCAATCCATCTTTCCCCAAGCCGCACCATGGATTGCTTCGCTTCGCTCGCAATGACGGGCGGTCAGAGATTCCGCAAGCTTGCGAACAGCGCGAGGCCGAACAAAGCGGCGGCGCCGACGAGGAAGCCGAGCACGAACGTTCCGAATCCGCCGCGGCGGCGCGGCTTTTCTTCCACGACCGGCTCGACCATCGGGGTCGCCACCATCGCGTGCTCGCGTTCGATCATGCGGCGCGCGACATAATCGGTGACGGCATTGACGATCACGGGCACGTCATGCGATTCCGACAGGACGATGCGGCCGAAGCGGGTGTCCTGCACGAAGCGATAGATGCGCTTGTCGCGGCCCATCAGCACATGCGCCACCACGTCGATCCACAGCCGCGGCGTTTCGCCCTGGCTGACGCCGCGGTCGAACAGGTCGACCTTTTCCGGAATCTGGGCGAACAGCGGATCGAGCGCTTCGTTCAGGATCTCAAGCCTTGCTACTTCGGCATCGCGCAGTTCGACGACGACGCCGGTGCGATCGGCGGCCTCGATCCGCGCCTTGCGCAGCGCATCGCGCAGCCGCGTCGGCGGGCTTTCGGTAGCGGTGCTGGCGGTACTCTGAACGTCTGACATGGGTGGCCCGCCTTTGTCCTGAAGGTTTGGCGCCATTAACCTATCAGTAACCATACCTTGCGCAAAGGCCGTTTGTTTACAACGGCTTACACCTTTGGTCGGCCGGGAATCGCCTGGCGAACGCAAACGGCCCCGCCGGATATCCGATGGGGCCGCCTGTCTTGCGACATTTTCCTTGGACGTTTCTTCTAACTAGTCAGCAGTCGGCCTACAGGCCGACGCTTTAGGCCGAGACGCGGGACGGCTCTTCCACGATGGAAAAGCGCACGCCGGCCTTGTGGCGGTTCTCTTCCGAGATGGTCTTCCAGGCGTCCTCGGCCTCTTTACGGGTCTTGAACGGGCCCTGAACCTGGGCCGAGCCTTCCACGAGCTTGTGGAAGTTCATCGATCCGAACTCGCCGCCAATCACCCAGAAATTGCTGCCTTTGGTCATGGTAGTTCTCCTGCTCTTTTACCGTTAGCCGAACTGGTTCATCGTGTTGTGGGCGCCGCCCGCCTTCAGCGCGGCCTCACCAGCGAAATATTCCTTGTGCTCGTCACCGATATCGGAGCCGGCCATGTTCTGATGCCTGGCACAGGCGATGCCCTGACGGATTTCCTGACGCTGGACACTCTTAACATAGCCCAGCATGCCCTGCTCGCCGAAATACTCCTTGGCGAGATTGTCCGTCGACAGCGCCGCCGTGTGATAGGTCGGCAATGTGATCAGATGGTGGAAGATGCCGGCACGCTTTGCCGAATCGGCCTGGAAGGTCCGGATGCGCTCGTCGGCTTCAATCCCCAGCGGCGTATCGTCGTATTCCACCTTCATCAGCTCGGCCCGGTTGTACTTGCTGACGTCCTTGCCGGCTTCCTTCATCGCGTCGTAGACCTGCCAACGGAAGTTGAGCGTCCAGTTGAACGAGGGCGAGTTGTTGTAGGCCAGCTTGGCGTTCGGAATGACTTCGCGAATGCGGTCAACCATCTTGGCGATCTGCTCGATATGCGGCTTCTCGGTCTCGATCCACAACAAGTCGGCGCCGTTCTGGAGCGAGGTGATGCTGTCGAGCACGCAGCGATCTTCGCCCGTGCCGGCACGGAACTGATAGAGGTTGCTGGGCAGACGCTTCGGACGCATCATCTTGCCGTTGCGGTTGATGATGACATCGCCGTTCCGGGCGTTCTCGGCAGTGATTTCCTCGCAATCCAGGAAGCTGTTGTACTGATCGCCGATGTCGCCGGGCTTGTGGCTGACGGCGATCTGCTGCGTCAAACCAGCACCGAGCGAGTCGGTACGGGTCACGACGATGCCGTCTTCGACGCCGAGTTCAAGGAACGCATGGCGGCAGGCGCGAATTTTCGCCAGGAACACCTCGTGCGGCACCGTCACCTTGCCGTCCTGGTGGCCGCACTGCTTTTCATCCGAGACCTGGTTTTCGATCTGAAGCGCGCACGCGCCTGCTTCGATCATCTTCTTGGCGAGCAGATAGGTCGCTTCCGCATTGCCGAAACCGGCGTCGATGTCGGCGATGACGGGCACGACGTGGGTCTGGAAGTTGTCGATCTTTTCGATCAACGCCTTTTCAGTCGCCTTGTCGCCTGCCTTGCGGGCGGCGTCGAGGCTGCGGAAGATATCGTTGAGCTCACGGGAATCCGCCTGACGCAGGAAAGTATAGAGCTCTTCGATCAGCGCCGGCACCGAGGTCTTCTCGTGCATCGACTGATCGGGAAGCGGTCCGAACTCGGAGCGCAGAGCGGCGATCATCCAGCCGGAGAGATACAAATAGCGGCGATCGGTCTTGCCAAAGTGCTTCTTGACCGAAATCAGCTTCTGCTGCGCGATGAAGCCGTGCCAGCAACCGAGCGACTGGGTGTACTTGGTGGGATCGGCGTCGTAGGCCGCCATGTCGGCACGCATCAGCGCCGCGGTATAGCGGGCAATGTCGAGGCCGGTCTTGAAGCGGTTCTGCAGACGCATGCGCGCCACGGCCTCGGCGGAAACGCCGTTCCAGGTCGGCTGGGTCTTGAGCAGCGCCTCGGCAGCCGAAAGCTCGGTCTGATAGGAAGCCGGTCCCTGGAGTGCCTGGTCGCTGATGCCGCGGGGCTGGTAGTTCATGAGCGTAGTCCTTCTCGGTGATGTCTGAACTGTCGACATTCGTGACAGTGCATTGCAAAACGTGCCGAGAGCTAAACGCCAAAAAGCCAATTTCGTATAGATAGCTTGATTTCGAATGGTGATGTCATGTAACATCTATACTTGTCATAGATGTCATATTGTAAAGTTAGTCACAAATAGGGTCAATGGAACTGCCCATGGCTGGTGATTCCGGAAAGAAGCTGTTTGTCGGCCCGCGGTTCCGCCGGATCCGCCAGCAGCTCGGCCTGTCGCAGACCCAGATGGCCGAGGGCCTGGAGATTTCCCCGAGTTATATCAACCTGATAGAGCGTAACCAGCGCCCGGTGACGGCGCAGCTGCTGCTCCGTTTGGCCGAGACCTATGACCTCGATCTGCGCGATCTCGCCACCGCCGACGAGGACCGCTTCTTCGCCGAACTGAACGAGATCTTCTCCGATCCCCTGTTCCGGCAAATCGACCTGCCGAAGCAGGAACTGCGCGATCTGGCCGAATTGTGCCCGGGGGTGACGCATTCCCTGCAACGGCTGTACGCCGCCTATACCGAGGCCCGCCGCGGCGAGACGCTGGTGGCGGCGCAAATGGCCGACCGCGACGAGGGGTCGCGATTCGAGGCCAACCCGATCGAACGGGTGCGCGACCTGATCGAGGCCAACCGCAATTACTTCCCCGAACTCGAACAGGCCGCGGAAAGCCTGCGCGACGAACTGAGCGTCTCGTCGGAGGAATTGTTTGCTGCCCTCGGCGGCCGGTTGCGCGAAAAGCATTCGATCGTCACCCGCATCATGCCGGTCGATGTGATGCGCGAGACGCTGCGCCGTTTCGACCGCCATCGCCGGCAGCTTTTGATCTCCGAACTGATCGACGGGCCCGGTCGCGCCTTCCAGCTCGCGCTCCAGATCGGGCTTGCCGAATGCGGCGCCAGCATCGATGCGATCGTCAACCGCGCCGGCCCGCTCGACGACACGCCGCGGCGGCTTTATCGCATTACGCTCGCGAATTATTTCGCGGCCTGCGTGATGATGCCCTATTCGGCGTTCCATGCCGCAGCCGAAGCCTTGAACTACGACGTGCACGTGCTGGCGCAACGCTTCAACGCCGGCTTTGAGCAGGTCTGCCACCGCCTCACCACGCTGCAACGGCCGAACGCGCGCGGCGTGCCGTTCTTCCTGCTGCGGGTCGACAATGCCGGCAACGTCTCCAAGCGGTTTTCCTCCGGCACGTTTCCGTTCTCGAAATTCGGCGGCACCTGCCCGCTATGGAACGTGCATTCGACCTTCGACACGCCGGACCGGCTGCTCAAGCAGATCATCGAACTGCCTGACGGCGTCAGGTATTTCTCGATCGCGCAGATGGTGCGCCGACCGGTGGCGCCGCATCCGCAACCGCAACCGCGCTTTGCGATCGGCCTGGGCTGCGAAATTCGTCATGCCGCCAAACTGGTCTACGCCGCGGGCATGGACCTTGAAAAAGCCGAGGGCACGCCGATCGGCGTCAATTGCCGGCTGTGCGAGCGCGAAAACTGCAGCCAGCGCGCCGAGCCCCCGATCACGCGCACGCTGATCCTGGACGAGAACACGCGGCGGGTATCGTCGTTCGCGTTCTCCAATGCACGAGAGTTGTAGCTTGCCAATTTCGCCCATCCTTTGAACTGAGACTGGATAGACCCATGTTCGTTTCATTCTTCCCCCGCCCAAAGCTGTTCTTCATATCGGCTGTCCTGTGGGCCGCACTGGCGATGACGCTCTGGTACAGTTACGCCAGCGAACTGTACGGATCGTCGGCGCCGGTCGTCGGCGTCTCGACCTTCTGGACAGCGCGTTCGTTGTGGTTTGATCTGTATTTCGTGACATTCGTCGCGGTCTTCACCGCATTCTGGATGTGGTTCGCGCCGCATCCCTGGGCGGGGTGGTCGATTCCAGGCTCGGCATTGATCCTGTTCATCACCTATTTCCAGGTGCAGGTCAGCGTCGCTATCAACGCCTGGTTTGGGCCGTTCTACGATATGGTTCAAGCCGCGCTTACAAAAACAAGGCCGGTAACTCTGGGAGAGTTCTATGGCCACTTATGGACGTTCGCCTCCATCGCCCTGATCGCAGTCGTGGTCAGCGTGCTGACGAGCTTCTTCGTCAGTCACTACATCTTCCGTTGGCGCACGGCGATGACCGATTTCTACGTGGGCCACTGGTCGCAGTTGCGGACCATCGAAGGCGCATCGCAGCGGGTGCAGGAAGACACGATGCGGTTTGCCACCATCAGCGAACAGCTCGGCGTCAATTTCATCAAGGCGTTGCTTACTCTGGTTGCCTTTCTGCCGGTGCTGATGAGGCTTTCCAGCCACGTTACGGAACTTCCGCTGGTCGGCTCAATTTCCCATCCACTGGTAATTGCTGCCGTGCTCTGGTCGGTCCTCGGAACCGGCCTGCTCGCGCTGATCGGCATCAAGCTGCCTGGCATCGAATTCTTCACTCAGCGGGTCGAGGCGGCCTACCGCAAGGAGCTCGTAATCGGCGAAGACAAAGCGGATCGCGCCGACCCGCCAACGCTCGTCGAGTTGTTCAACAATGTCAGGCGGAACTATTTCCGCTACTATCTGCACTACATGTACTTCAACGTCGGCCGCATTGTTTATCTGCAGATCGATGCCGTTTATGCCTATATCCTGCTTGGGCCCACAATCGTATCCGGCACCATCACCCTCGGCACGATGAACCAGATCATCAGAGCGTTCGGGCAGGTCAGCAGCGCGTTTCAATATCTCGTCAATTCCTGGGGCACCATCGTCGACCTGCTCTCGGTCTACAAGCGCTTGCGCGCTTTCGAGGCCACCATCGTCGGGGCGGCACTTCCAGACATCGAGAAGGTCGCGGACCCGGCGGGGATACCTTCGTAGACGTCGTAGGATGGACGAGGACGCGTGGCGCTCTGCCCGACGGATGGCTTCGAATGCGGAAGGATGGGCACGCTCCGCTTTACCCACCACGGTGTGACGACACACAATGTTGTCGTCACACCCTCGTCAGCGAGTGATCCGGCACGCTGGGTTCGCTAGATGGCGCGCCGGCGCCCGGCAAAGAAGCTATAGGCAAACAGCAGCACGATCGCGCCGACGACGGCGCCGATCAGGCCCGCGCCTTCGCCGGGCCGGTACCAACCGAGCGCCTGGCCGAGAAACGTCGCAACGAACGCACCCACGATGCCGAGTATGGTCGTGAGGATAAAGCCGGATGGTTCGTTGTCGCCGGGCATGATGAACTTCGCAAGCACGCCCGCCACAAATCCGATGATGATCGTCCAGATAATACCCATGTCAAAATCCTCGTTTGTAAGTGTGAGTTCGGATGTAAGCGTCAGTTCGGAAGCCGCCCGTCGGGCGTATACTGATCGACGGCAGCAGGAAGCTCCCGTGAAAGCCTTGCCAGCAGCTCTTCCTGCGACAGGCCGGTTTGCTGTTCGAGCGCGGCCAACACGTCAGCTCCAATGGCCTGCTTCAGCTGGGGCGGAGGAAGCTCCTTGTTCGGACCTTTGTTGATCCAGGATTCCGCAGCCTCACCCTGACCGTTCTGCTTGAACCGCTCGAGCAACTCGCCGAGCCCTCCACCTAGAAAGCCACCAGCGCCGCCGCCGGCGAGTGCGCCACCCAGATTTCCGAGCAGGCCACCCAAGGGGCCTTGCTGGCCGGCGGTGCCCGGTTGACCGGCGCCGCCGGTCGCACCTTTCAGCAGTTCGCCGATCTTGTCCCTGTTCTGATAGCCCGCCAGCGCGAGCAAACCCAACAACGCCGTCATCGATGGCATCCCGCGTGACATGTCCGTTTCTCCTCCAATAAATCGCCTGGGCAGCAACGTTCCGCCTCACATTGGGTTCCACCACCTCACGACGGCTTCGCGCATCCAACGAGACCGTGCTTCGCCGGGACGGGACTGAACGACGGCTGATCGCGCTCCATGATCACGACGGCGTGCGAATTTTTTCTTCGAACGAAATCCGCTGTGCGCCACATGTCGAGGAACCAATGCTGTGGCGAGAGGTTACGAGCGCTCCTGAAACTCTGGAGAAAATTATGAAACGCTCACTTCTCTTCGTCTGCATTGGATTGCTGGCGGCTACCACAGCATCGGCACAGAACCAGCCCGCACAGTCGGGACCGAACAACAACGCCGTCAACAGTGCCGGTCAGAACAACTCCAATGCTCCTGTTGCGGGTCGCAACAGTTTCACTGAAGGACAGGCCAAATCGAAAATCGAGGATGCCGGCTACACCAACGTCACTGAACTCAAGAAGGACGACAATGGTGTTTGGCGCGGCAAAGCCAGCAAGGCAGGTTCAGCCAGTGTGGTAAGCGTCGATTTTCAGGGCAACGTCAATCCTGCCAAATAATTCAAACAAGCAAGGAACATTCGATATGACCGTTACGATTTCTCGTCTCTACGACAACTACACCGACGCTCAGCAGGCCGTTCGACGCCTGGAAACCGCAGGCGTTCCGCACTCCGAGATCAGCATCGTCGCCAATAATTCGGACAGCTGGTTCAACACCGACAAGAAGGTGGATCGCGACCGTGACGGCGTCGATGATCGCGCCGAAGGTGCTGGCAAGGGCGCCGGCATCGGCGCCGGCGTGGGTGGCACGGCTGGCCTCCTTGCGGGGCTGGGCTTGCTGGCGATACCGGGACTCGGACCCGTTGTTGCGGCTGGCTGGCTGGCCGCGACCGCGGTTGGCGCCGCCGCAGGTGCTGCTACCGGCGGTGTGGTCGGTGCGCTTACCGAAGCCGGCGTCTCGCAGGAGGATGCTCACTCCTACGCCGAGGGCGTTCGTCGTGGCGGCACGCTGGTGTCAGCCAGGGTAGCCGACGCCGATCGCGCCCGTCTCGACACGGTATTAAACGAGTCGGCCGTCAACCTGCGTGACCGAAGCGCCGCCTGGCAAAAGTCGGGATGGAAATCGTTCGATCCCGGCAGCAAGCCCTACGGCGCCGACGAAGTCCGGAAAGAGCGCGAGCTTTACGGCGCTGGACTTCGCTAAGCGATAAATCGAGACGGCTCGCTCCGGCGGGCCGTCTCGATGATGCCCGGGGACGGCAGCCCGATACTTGACCAACGCGATCGCTCCCGCCGCATAACCTTAAAGAACCGGGAACGATTTTCGATCGGGATAATTATGCAATCGTGTTCCACGCGGACACGACTACCTCCCCGGCTCCGGCGCTTCTGTCCCCCCGGGATGCGCCGGAGCCGCTCTTGCGGCCCAACCATTGTTGCACCGGGCAATACAATTTTGTGCCACTCGTCCACATGACCAGGTTCTCTGAGGGAATGACGACATGAACGGCCTCACCCGGAAACAGACGCCGGATCGCAGCAAAATCAACCTGCATCAGCCGGACGAGGTGCAGTTTTGGATCAGGCATCTGAACGTTTCGAAGGAAGACCTTCAGAAGGCCATCGACAAGGTCGGCGATGCCGCGGCGGCGGTTCGGAAAGAGCTGGGGCGTTAACAGGAATCGCGGCGGCGCCGCTTCCGCAGCCCTGCCGGCGCTGCTACGCTGATCCCGCAAAAAGCACGGCGCCGGGCGGCATCGATCCCCGGCCGATAATCGGGGAGGAACGACGAAAATGTTTTCGCATATCATGATCGGCACCAACGATCTGGACAAAGCCAAGACGTTCTATGACGCGCTGCTGGGCGCGCTGGACGTCCCGCCCGGGCGGGTCGACCGCCACCGGATTTTCTGGCGGACCAAGACCGGCACCTTCTCGGTGTCGAAGCCGATCAACGGCGAGGCGGCGTGCCACGCCAATGGCGGCACCATCGGCTTTTCCGCCAGTTCGGCCGAACAGGCCGACGCGTTTCACGCCGCCGGCCTCGCCCATGGCGGCAAAACCTGCGAGGACCCGCCGGGGATCCGCGAAGGCACCGGCGTCAAACTCTATATCGCCTATCTGCGTGATCCCGACGGCAACAAGATTTGCGCCCTGCACCGGGTGGCGACCTAACGCGTTCTCTCGGGTACGAAGCGTCAGGGCATAGCAAGGGGCGGGTTGCTCAAAGCGCAACCCGCCTCTCTGTTGTCAGCCGCGCGCTCGCGAAGATCGTGCCGGGCCGCTAGACCGCACTACGCGCGGGCGAGATGTCGTGGGAATAGTGCGAGCATTCCACCAGAGCCGCCAGCGCCGCCGTTTTGAGCGCTGCCGGATTGCGCTCGCCTTGCGCGGCACATTCCAGAATGTGCGATGCGATTTCGGCTTTTATCACCGACGTGCGCTTCGCCTCAGGAAGCATGGCCGTCGCATCGTCGAGGATCGATCGCATCAATTCGACCAGCTCGGGTTGAAAAACGGCTCCCATCCGGTTCATGGCGGCCTCCCTTGGCTGAGCAATCCTTCGAAACAGGTTACGCCCAACCGCAGCGCTATTCCATGCTCACTTTTGCATGGTTGCGATGGGCGGAAACCGACCGCGAGGGCTTTGACTCAACGCCATCAGGGTAAGCGTTTCTGACCGATCGTTAACCGGACACGCGGGGTCGGATTTACCCCGCAGACCAACCTTCTCCAGGTGGAAGGAATCAATTCTTCAATCGTCGTCCGCCGCCCACGGGACAGTGCCGCTCTTCCACTTGCCTTCGGTCTTGTCGGAATCCTCGATCAGCTTGTCGATGAGGCTGATCGGCTTTTTGTCCGGGTTCTTCTTGCAGAACTCCTGGATCATCGGCAGCAGTTTCTTTTCGTCCATCTTGGAAAGGTCGACATACTGGCTGTCGCCTTCCAGCAGCGCAATGTTGGCAGCGCTCATATAGCCCTGGACCCAATAGAAGATCAGCGAATTGACCGTATTGTTGAACCCCTCGGCCGGGTTCATGTCCTTTGCCAGCTTCTCGCAGGAAGCGACGCCGATGCCGGCGGTCGTCAAGGGTTCGCCACTGGCCGGTGCGATAAAATAGAACAAGCAAGCCGCCAATGCCGGCAGCCTGTAACGATTGCGATGGACGGCGTTCATGTAACCCCCTTTTGGCGTAATCGCTGCAAGTATGGGTTCCAGACTGCCCGATCGGCCGATGCGCGTCTATTGGTTGCAGGAACAATTTAGTGCGCCGCCGGTTGCTCGTTCTCCAAGCAATGGAGGAGAACGATGGTTACGGAAGTGAGAGAAACAGGTTCCCTGATCGGCAGCGACAAGGTGGAAGGCACGGCCGTCTACGGCGCCGGTGACACCAAGATCGGATCGATCGAGCGCGTCATGATCGACAAGATGAGCGGCAAGGTTTCGTACGCCGTCCTGAGTTTTGGCGGCTTCCTCGGCATCGGCGACGACCATTATCCGCTGCCCTGGCAATCGCTGAAATACGACACCAATCTCGGCGGCTATCGCACCGGCATCACCGAGCGCCAGCTCCAGGGCGCGCCGAAATACGGCAACGACAACAGCTGGAACTGGGGCGACCCGGCACGGACGCGGTCGGTCAACGACTATTACGGGATCGCGATGTAACGTCGCCACACCGGACGAGACGGCAAGGGTCCGCGCGAGCGGGCCCTTTGCTTTGGCGAGGCCCTGCTTAGGAAGGGATCCAGGACGTTAATTTTCCGAGCTGCATCCGGCGGAGGCGAAAATGCCGCAGGAAACGAAGGCTGTCTCTTAAGCAAATTCCGGTAGTACAGCGATCGGCCTCCGACAGGACGGACGATACAAGCTCCGCTTAGAGAGCCAAGGGACCAGGAAGATGGACGATACCGTTCAAATCCGCTGCCATCGCTGCAAAGGAAACTTTCGGGATAAGGCGAGGCGTGTGCAAAGCGGCTATTCCAGGCAATGCCCGAGCTGCGAAACCATCCTGTTTTTCGAGGAAAGCTCGATCGACAAGAATGTTCAGCAAACGCTGCGCGAGGCCAAGCGCACCCGCAAGGCGCTCCGTGCGGCAGAGGAAGTCAAGCTCGTCAGCAAGCCGTACGTTCACCGAAGGCAGTGACGGTCCTCCGGCGACGACACTTTTCAAACACCAGCCCTTACACGCGCCGCCGGCCCGGCGTAAAAAGGGGCGATGAACAGCCCTCCGACACTGTCCAGCGACCGCATCTGCCTGCGACCATGGCGCGAGGCGGATCGGGAAGCGTTTGCCGCCATGAATGCCGATCCGCGCGTGATGGAATTCTTCCGCAGTACCCTCCGCCGGGATCAGAGCGACGCGCTGGCCGATGGCATCGAGAAGCATTTTAGCGAACACAATTATGGTATGTGGGCGGTCGAGGTGACGGGCGTCGCACCTTTCATCGGTTTCACCGGATTGGACTTTGCAAAGTTCAACGCGCCCTTCACGCCCTGTGTGGAGGTCGGCTGGCGCCTGGCCTACGAGTATTGGGGACAAGGTTATGCGACGGAGGCGGCCCGATTGGCCCTCGCTCACGGATTCGATGTGCTCGCGCTCCCGGAGATCGTATCTTACACGTCCACGGCCAACCGACGTTCGCGCGCCGTGATGGAACGACTTGGCGTGCGCCGCGACGCAGACGACGATTTCGACCATCCCAAGCTACCGGAGGGTCATCCGCTGCAAAGGCAAGTGCTCTACCGCCTCGATGCCGGTTCGTATTGGGCCAAAGGCTGACAGCCGGGCCCCTACTTCGGTTCCGGCAATTGGGCTAGCCTGCCGCCATCAGGGGGCACGCCAATGAAACTTCACCGCCGAAAATTCCTTCAGCTCACCGCCGCCGGCATCACGGCGCCGGCTTTTCCGCTTGCCGCAATGGCGGAAGATTATCCGACGCGGCCGGTGCGCATCATCGCCGGCTTTGCCGCCGGTGGCGGCGTCGATATCACCGCGCGGCTGATCGGCCAGTGGCTCAACGAACGGCTCGGGCAAGCCTTCGTGGTCGAGAACCGCACCGGCGCCGGCGGCAATATCGGCACCGAGGCTGTGGTGACGGCCGCACCCGACGGCTATACGCTGCTGCTGGCCACCGTGCCGAACGCGGTCAACGCCTCGCTCTACAGTAATCTGAAGTTCAACTTCATCCGCGACATCGCTCCTGTTGCCAACATCATCCGGGTGCCGATGTTCATCATGGTGCATCCGTCGGTCCCGGCGAACACCGTCCCCGAGCTGATCGCCTATACCAAAGCCAATCCGGGCAAGGTCAACATGGCCTCCGCCGGCAACGGCAGCGCGCCGCATATGGCGGGCGAACTGTTCAAGATGATGGCCGGCGTCGACATGGTGCACGTGCCCTATCGCGGCCAGGGGCCGGCGCTGACGGATTTGCTCAGCGGCCAGGTGCAGGTGCTGTTCGCCACCGCGCCCGGAACCACCGAATTCGTCACCACCGGAAAACTGCGCGCGCTGGGCGTTACCACGGCGACGCGCGCGCAAGTGCTTCCCGACGTGGCGCCGGTTGCGGATTTCGTGCCGGGCTACGAGACCAGCCAGTGGTACGGCATGTGCGCCCCCGGCAAAACGCCGGTTGAAATCATCGGCAAGCTCAACAAGGAGATCAACGCCGCCATCGCCGATTCCGCCATGAAAGCCCGCCTCGCCGCGATCGGCGGCGAACCGCTGCCGGGCCCGCCGGCTGAATTCGGCAAACTGATTGCGGAAGAGACGGAGAAGTGGGCGAAGGTGGTCAAAGCGGCGGGGCTGAAGCCGGAGTGAGGTGGAAGCTTCAAGGGTGAGTAGAGTCGAGGAGAGGCGCGGTGGCGCCTTTGCGCGCTCCGTTTCCCCTCCCCGCTCATCAAACCGGACGTGCAGCTTTCCCGCATCCGGCTTTCCGACAGGTTTCATCACAAGGCACACGTCGGCGACACCTTGCGCACGCGGTTCAGCACGAGCACGCCAGGGTTTCCATAGATCTCACTGGAAAACCGTCTGACGCCACGGCCGGGCGTATTGTGTCGTCTACGCAGAAAGGCGAGCACGCGGTCGAAGACGTGTCGATCAACAGCCTGATGGGCCGTGGCAAGAGAGCCGTAGCTGAAGTAAGCCGACCAGCCACCCAGAAGGCGGTTTAGTCGTGCTCGCACTTCGGGCCACGCACCCTTGTTGCCCGGCGTCAGCAGCTCGCTGACCTTCCTCTTGACCCGCAGCACACTTTTCTTGGACGGAGCCGCGCCCAGATACCACCGTCCCCCTTTTGGGAAACGGCGAGGCCCGAGCGTGTAGCCAAGGAAATCGAAGCTTTCCAATCGGGCGTTCTTCACCGAGGTTTTCGTCTCGTTGAGAGTCAACCCAAGCTTTGTCATCACTGCTTTGGTCCACGTCAATGCCTCCTCCGCGTGGCCGCGGCTGAGAATGACGAAGTCGTCGGCATAAGAGATGACGTGCGCACGGAATGCTTCACGCCGACCGCTGAGACGCCAATGCTTCAGGAACCGATTCATGTAGATGACGGAGAGCAGCGGACTGACGACACCGCCCTGTGGCGTGCCACGCCTGTTGCTCTTACCGCCACTCACGCGCCTTTTCCCGTTGCTATCCCGTTCCTCGACTGGTGCTTGCAGCCACAACTTGATCAGCCGCAACACATTCCGGTCAACGATGCGTCGGGCCACCGATTTGAGGAGGTCCGAGTGCGGGATCGTGTCAAAGTATTTCGACAAATCGGCGTCAACAACGTCCGTGTAGCCCCGGCAAACAAGCCGGTGCACTTCCTTGACCGCATCGACCGCGCTGCGACGCGGCCGATACCCATAAGCGCCGTCCTCAAAATCCGCCTCGAAGATCGGCTCCAGCACGATCTTTGCAGCAGCCTGGACGACCCGGTCCCGGATTGTCGGGATACCGAGTGGACGTTCGCCGCCGCCGGGCTTCGGGATCATCACCCGTCGCACCGGATCGGACCGGTAGGTCTTCGTGACGAGTTCATCGCGCAGGCCCGCCACCCACGCTCCTCGTCCCGACGCATCGATCTGCTCGAATGTTATTCCGTCCACTCCCGGAGCACCCGCATTTGCGCGGGCCAACGCGTAGGCGTGAAGCAGAATATCTTCACGGCAGATCTTGTCGTAGAGCACATAGAAGCGGAAGGCGGGCTCCACCTTCGCCTTGCAATAGAGCTTTCTCTGAAGGTTCCTGATCTTATCGGGCGTTTCGAGGCTCATCGCCAATCTACCCTTTCCTCACCATCTTCAAAAGCACACCTGAAGTCAGGGTCCTTTCCTCCGCCGGAATTACCCGGCCTCAACGGTACTATGACCCTGTCCGACTCCCGTCCGGTCCATCGACGTACTCGATGCTGAAGGCGCGACCTTCGACCAAGACGGGTCTCCCCCGATTACCCGTATTACCTTTCCAACGTGCCATGCCCATTACCCCGGCGAACCAGCAAGGTGCACATGTCGATTGCTTCCCTGTCTGCGCGGCCTTCCCCGCCATACGACCGGGTCGGCGTTCACATCGTAACTTTCGAGGCGTGCTCAGGCTTCACTCACGTTATAGCCCGCTGGATTGCTCGGCCGCCCAAAGCGGCCTTTGTTACGAGGCTTCGATCCGTCCGATTGCTCGTCCAAACCGCTCGTCAGCTACCAGATCAATCGACAACTCTCTGGGTGGATCCTTCCTCCACTGGTAATGGGCAAAGGCGCTCTTGCGCCGTGCCCGCCATTTTGTTCACGATGACAGGTGGTGGGCACGCTGCGCTTTGCCCACCCTACGAAGAACCTCTACCTTCCCTTGAACGCCGCCTTGCGCCGTTCCTTGACCGCGAGCTTCGCCTCCTCGGCGTCTTCGCTCTCCTTGACCTCGGTGAGCGCGCGCTGGGCGCGGCCGGATTGTTCGGAGGGGCCCTGCGCCAGCACGCCGTCGGTGACGAAGCGTTTCAACGTCTTCAGCACCAGCGGCGAGAAGGTGGCCATCTCGCGCGCCATCTTCAGCGCCGCCTCGACCTGTTGCCCGGTCGGCACCACCTCGTTGACGAGGCCGATATTGTAGGCGCGCTGCGGATCGAGGCCGCGGCACAAGAGCATCATCTCCATCGCCACCTTGTGCGGAATCCGGCCCGCGAGGCCCGCGATCAGCCCGCCGGTAAAACCGAGCCGCGCCTCGGGATAGGTGAATTTTGCGTTCTCGGCGGCAACCGTCAGATCGCACATCATCGAGAGCACCAGCGCGCCGCCGACGCACCAGCCGGCAACCGCCGAGACGATCGGCTTGTTGGTTTCAAAACCGACGGTTGGAATGCAGCGCCACAGTTCGGGAAAATTGCCGGTGTCGGCGCCGCCGGAAAATGCCTCGTTGCCGGCGCCGGTGATCACCGCGGCCCGCTGCGTGGGCGAGCGCTCGAACTCCTGAAACGCCTTTTGCAGCGACAGCGCCGTCTCGGCGCAGATCGCGTTGCGGCGCTCGGCGCGGTTGATCGTGATCAGCGTGGTGCCGTCGGAATTGTTCTCGACCAGGACCTTTTGCATGGAGACGTTTTGCATGGGCACTCCCCTTTTTGCCGCGCCTTTTTGAGACGCTTCGGCGGCGTTGCCGGCGATCATACGTGGCGGCGCCGAACTAGCCAATATCGGCAAGGGTCGTGGGAGGCTCACCAACGGCCCCGCGCGAAGCGGGCTGGACCGGCTTTTTGAGGTGAAGTGAAGCGCTGATGCCGATCCGCGGCAACAATGGCCGATCGAATCAGACCGACGATAGCCCGCGCGCAAAGGGATTGCGGGAAGGTTTTGGCAGTCTTTCCGCGTCGAAATTCGGTGTTGAGCGTTTCCGGGCCTCGGACGGTGGATGCTCGCCAAGAAACAGCGTCGCCTCGAAGGTCATTCCCGGCGCCTGTTCGGCGCTCCCCGCACAGCACGCCGTCGTGCCGTTGACCTTTCCGACAAGCTTGACCTCGACCTCGTCGAGGCCGAACACTGTGGCCGGCCCTGCGGCATGCCTTTTGGTGGTCAGTGTCGCGGTGAAGCGGTCGTCCTCAACCTGATAGGCGCCGCCATAGGTAATGAAACAGTCGCCGCCCGAGATCTTGCCATCCGCCAGATGCACGATTCCGGTGCCTTCGCCGCGCGAAGTCCGGAACCATGCCGCATATCGACCGTCTCTGAGCATGATACAACCCTGCGTGGAAAAAGCTAACGTCTGGTATTAACTACTGGCCGATGCATTCGACGGCCAGTGAGCTATCGCGCGGTAGCTAACGATCCACGAAAGACGTGCATACAATTTTAGCGAGCGGACCGGCGCGTCACCGCGTGCGCCAGCTCTTGTCGATGTAGCGCTGGCGGTCGAGCTCGGTCAGCTGCAAGGCGGCGCTGTAATTGCCGTCCTCCGATTTGACGAAATAGGTGCGAACCTGGATCGGCACCTGCTCTTCGTCCGGGCCATCGACAAAGGCCTCGCGCAGCGGCCGCCCGTCGAAGGCGCCAAGGTCCACCTCGCTATCGAGATTCATCAGCGCCAGCAGGGTCGGCGCCAGGTCGACATTGCTGGAGGGGGTGCGCACGGTGACGCCACGCTTGAAATCGATGCCCCAGGCGAGAAACGTATTGCGCACGGTCCACGGGCTCATGCTGCCGTGGTTGCCGGCGGCGCCGTTCAGCGGACCAGTGCTGGCGGCCTCGGTGTAATCCGTTCCGCTCACACCTGACGGGCTCTTGGCTGAACTCCAGGGAAAGGTGAACACAATATCAGGACCACGCTCGGTATTGGCGAGGTGAACGAGTTCGAGCGCAAAGGTGCCGGGTACAAATCCCTCCACCGGCACGCGCCCTTCGCCGCCGCTACCCGGCTTGCCTGACGTGAACAGCGCACCGACCCATTTCTGCTGCTGCAGGAAGCGGACGATGGCGCCGATCCGCTCCGGGTTGCGGTCGCGGATGTGCAGCGACATCGTCTGTCCGCTGCTGGCGATGACGATGTCATCGGAGTCCGGACCCGCTTTCAGGCCAGCTTTCATCAGTTCGCCAGCCACGTTGACGCCGAAGATGCCGTGGCCAAAGCCGTGGTCGGAAACCACGATGATATTGGTCTTGTCGGCAAGGCCGAGTTCGCGCAAGCGGTCGAGCACCAGCCCGATCTCGCGATCATTGTTGCGGATGGCGTCGCGGGCTTCCGTGGAGCCTGCGCCAAGCGCGTGCTGGATGTGGTCCGGCTCGGTCAGCCAATTGACGATCACGTCGGGCTTGAGTTCGGGCAGCACGTAGTCGCGCAGCACTTTTTCGGTCCAGTTGACCTGCTCGACGTAAGCGTCCTTGGCCCCGCCCTTTTTCGGTGCGGCCGGAAAGCGGCGCAGGATGGCCTCGTTCACCGCATCGGGGAATGCCACCCGTACGCCGGGCTCCCAAAAGGCGTTGACGAGCACGCCAACCCCCTTCGGCGCGCGCGGGTTGACGAGCAGCGCGCTGCCGGTCGAGCCCGAACTGACCACGGCAAGGGTCTTGCCGCGTTCGGCGAGAATTTCGCCCAGTGTTTTGGCCAGCACCATGCCGCCGCCGGTCGCCGCATCGAGCCGCAGCAAATTGGCGTGGTCGTCATTGCCGAACGACCGGTTCGGATCGACCTGGCGGACGTATAGCGAATTGCCGAAGATGCCGTTGCGATCGGGATAGACGCCGGTACCCATCGCCGCCGCATTGGCACGGGTCACGGTCGGGAATACCGCATGGCCATTCGGAAAATTCACCCCCTCCTCGCGCAGCCGCCAGAGATTAGGCGTTTCCTGCGCGGTGATGGAATCGGGCCGCAATCCATCGATGACCAGCACCAGATTAAGGCTAGCCTTGCCGGCCAGCACCGGGCCAGCCGCGGCCACCGCCGCGATGCCCGCGACCATCGCAATCACGCCAAAATTCTTCGTCATCGGTGGTCCCCGTTTATCGTTTCCCGGACTGGCTCAGGTTTAGGGATGGCTAGCAAAGAGCTGTTGCAGTTCGGTGACCGTTTCGCCTCCCTCAAAGCATCGATAGCTCGTGCCGCCGCAGCAGGCGATAGACCAGCGCCACCGGCAGCAGCGTGCAGACGATCAGCACGGTCGCCGCCGCGGCCGCGATGCCGGGGCTGGTGCCTTCGAGCGCCTGGAACATGGCGATCGTCATGGTCGTCCAGGGGCCGCTGTACAGCACGATGGTCGCGCTCAATTCCGAGGCAACCGTGACGAAGGTGAGCACAAAACCGCCGACGATACCGCCGAGCATCAGTGGCACCGTGATGCGCAGGAACGTCATTGCCGGCGGCACACCGAGATTGATCGAGGCTTCTTCGAGGCTCGGATCGATCTGCTGCAGGATAGCGCCGGCCGAGCGCACCGAGAACGGCAGTTTCCGGACCATGTAGGCGAGCACGATGATCACCCAGGTCCCGGTCAGGATCAGAAAGCCGCTGGAGTAGGCCATCACCATGCCGATGCCGAGCACGGTGCCGGCAACCGCGAAGGGCGAGGTCGCCACCACGTCGATCAGCGTCGAGACGCGTGAGCGGTGGCGCGCGACGAGATAGCCGATGGGAACGCCGATCAGCGTGGCGCCGCAGGCCGCCAGCGTCGCCAGCAGCAGCGTGTTGGTGAGCGGGCGATATGAACGTTGGAACAGCTGCGAAAAATTGTCGGTCGAGAGACCGAACTGCAGCACGGGCCCAGAGAACTTCATGAACGAGATCACCACGACGGCGGCGAACGGCACCAATGCGGCGCTGACCAGGATCCAGCAATAGGCGGCGCCGAGCCGGCGTATCGCCGGACTGACGTCCAGCAGCGGTGCCGAGCGGCGCGCGCCGGTCGCATAATGACGCCGCGACAGGATCGTGCGCTGGATCAGCAGGGCTGCGATCGTGCAGACGACCAGCAGCACGCCGAGCACGCCGGCGGAAGCCGGATTGTCCGTGGTCTCGCCGACGAACAGTTTGTAGGCCTCGACCGACAGGATGGTCTTGTCCTCGGCGAGCACGAAGGGGACACCAAAGTTCTCCAGGGCCTCGATGAACACCAAGAGCGCGCCGGCGAGGATCGACGGCAACACCAGCGGCAGCGTCACGGTGCGCAGCATGCGCGCCCGCGAGGAGCCGAGGTTTTGCGCGGCCTCCTCCACCGAATTATCGATCGACTTGAAGGCGGCGGTGACCGGCAGCACGACGTAGGGATAAAGCGTCAGCGTGTAGACGACGATGATACCCTTGGCACCGTAGATCGATTCAAAGGGAATGCCGATCGATTGCAAAAAGCCGGTCACAAGCCCGGAACGGCCGAACAGCAGCACCAGCGCATAGGCGCCGACAAAGGACGGCAGCACCAGCGGCAACGCGGCAAGCGCCAGCAGCACCGGCTTGCCGCCGATCGGCAGCCGCGCCAGGCAAAAGGCAAAGGGCACGCCGACCAGCACGGTGCACACCGACGCCGCGGCCGCAATACCCAGGCTGTTGGTCAGCCCGTTAATGAAGAAACGGTTCGACAGGATGTTGACGTAATTCGAAAGCGTAAAGCTTTTTCCCGTGGCATCGAGGATGCTGGCGCCGAACACCTTGAGTACCGGAAGCAGAAAGAACAGGCCGAGGAACACGGCCGCGACGATACCGACCGCAAGCGGAAAAGCGTTGCGCGCGAGGTACTGCCTCACGGCGCCGCCCCCATCACGACGACCCGCCGCGGATCATACGCGATCGTCACGGTCCCCGACATTTCCGGCGGCGCCAGCGCCATCAGATGCAGCAGCGCGCCATCAGCCAGCGTAACGGAGAAGCGCGTAACAGGACCGAGATATTCGATTTCAC
This sequence comes from uncultured Alphaproteobacteria bacterium, assembly GCA_963802535.1. GTDB lineage: Bacteria > Pseudomonadota > Alphaproteobacteria > Rhizobiales > Xanthobacteraceae > Bradyrhizobium. Next base: position 318,853 of record CAWDJI010000020.1, read on the forward strand.
CAAGCATGCCGGTCAGCGTCGCCCATCCGGGAGGGACAGCCTCGCCCGGCGCCAGCAGGCGCAATGCCTCCGGTCGCAGCGATAGCACAACGGCATCGCCCACTTTGCCGCGCGCGCTGTTGGTTCGCATCACGGCACCGGCGCAGGTAATCTCGGCGAACTCGCCATCCCGGCCTCGGACAATGCCTTCAAGGAGATTGGTGGTACCGACGAAGCTCGCGACAAACGGCGTTTCCGGCGCCTCGTAGATCAGGCGCGGTGTCGCAACCTGCTCGATCTTGCCGGCGCGCATGACGGCGATGCGGTCGGAGACCGCCAGCGCCTCTTCCTGGTCGTGCGTCACATAGAGCACGGTGATGCCGAGCTGCTTCTGCAAACGGCGGATTTCGCCGCGCATCTCGACCCGCAGCTTGGCGTCGAGGTTGGAGAGCGGCTCGTCGAGCAACAGCACATGCGGCTCGATCACCAGGGCGCGGGCGATCGCAACGCGCTGCAGCTGGCCGCCGGATAATTGATGCGGCCAGCGCTCGGTGTAGCCCGGCAACTGAACCAGTTTCAGCGCGCGCGCTACCCGTTCGCGGATTTCTTCCTTGCCGACTTTGCGCGCGCGCAGGCCATAAGCCACGTTGTCGCCGACGGTGAGGTTGGGAAACACCGCGTAGTTCTGGAACACCATGCCGGTGTTGCGCTTGTGCGGCGGCAACGTGTCGATCCGCTTCTCGCCAAGCAGGATGCGGCCGCGGTCGAGTTCGCAGAAGCCCGCGACCATCCGCAGCAAGGTCGTCTTGCCGCAGCCGGACGGACCCAGCAGCGTGAAGAACTCGCCGTCGCGAATGGCGATCGACACGTCGTCGACCGCCGGCGTGCCTGAGAAGCTGCGCGCCACGCCTTCAATATTGATCGCGGTCACGCCAGCCCCGTCTTCAATTGTTGGAACATGATCTTTTCGGAAAACCGGTGTCCACTTTTCCGGATCATGTTCTAGCGCGTACGCCGGATGATATCTTGGATCTTCTGCGCGGTTTCGACGCGCTTATCGACCCAGGCATCTTCGTCATAGTCGATCAGCTTGACGTTGGTCAGCTGCGGCATCTGCCCGGGCAATTTTGAAAGGTCGAGATCGCCACGCGCGGCGCGGCGGAACGCAAAGCCCAAAATCTTCTCGCGCACGTCCTTGCGCGAGACGTAATCGCAGAACGCCTTCGCGTTCTCGGCATTCGGGCCGCCCTTGATGATGGCGACACCTTCCATCTGCGCTGTCGTGCCGTCCTGCGGATAGATCACCTTCACCGGCGCGCCGTTCGACGACCATTGATAGCCGGCATATTCGAGGCTCATGCCGAGCGCGAACTCGCCATTGCCGACGCCCTGGAACACCAGGCTGGAGCGGTTGAGAACCTTGGTATTGCCGACCAATTGCGCGACCTTGTCCCAGGCCGCGTCATTGTTGCCCCAGAGCTGTGCCAGCATGGTGAGATTGGAATAGGCCGAGCCGGAATTCGCAGGATCGGTGAAGGCGATCTTGCCCTTCCATTTCGGATCCAGCAGGTCTTCCCAGCTCTTCGGCCCGGCATCGGCCGGAACGAGTTTTGTGTTTTGCAGGATCACCAGAAGATGGACATTGGTGCCGAGCCACAGTCCATCAGCATCGCGGAACATCGCCGGCACGGCATCCCTGTTCTTGAATTCGTATGGAGCGAGCAGCGCCTTGTTCGAGCGCAACAGCGTGCGGCTGACGCCCCAGACGATATCGCCGAGCGGGCGCTCGCGTTCGGAGGCGACCCGGCGGAACACGACGCCGGAACCTGCCTCGACCGGCTCGACCTCGATGCCGGTTTCCTTGGTAAAAGCCTCGAACACGAAGCGGTTGAGGTTGGAATCATTTGACGTGTAGACCACGACCTTGCCGGCCGCTTGTGCGCTCCGACTGACGACGCCCACCGCTCCCGCCAGCATCCATTTTGTCACGGTCCGTCGTGTCAGTGTCCGTCGTGTCAGCATCACCATCTCCAAATACGCCGGCGAAATCGTATACCGGGAAATCCTATTGCGCGAGGGCCGCCGCGGCCGCCTGCACGCCGGCGCCTGTTGACGGCGGGCGGCCAAGATCGCGCAGCGTACATTCGAGATAGTGCAAATCGGCAAGAATGTCGGCAGGGCTGACCGATCCCATCGTGCCGATGCGAATGACCTTGTTGCGCAGCTTGGTGCGCTGGCCGGCGATCACGGTGCGGTAATTGGCATGCATGTGGCGGACGATCGCCGAGCCATCGATCCCCTCGGGGACGACGCCGACCGTGACCGTGTTCGACAACGGCCGTCCGACCGGAAACATCGCAAAGCCGAGCGCCTCGAAGCCCGCGCGCAGTGCGGCGGCGAGTTTGGCGTGACGCGCCAGCACCGCAGGCAAACCCTCCTCCTCGATCATGGCCAGCGCCTCGCGCAAGCCCAGCACCAGCGACGCTGGTGGCGTAAACGGTGTCTCACCCTTGTCGAGCGAAGCTTTGGCGCGGCGAAAATCCAGATAATAGCGCGGAATGCCGTGCGCGGCCTGCACCGCGCGCATCGCCTTGGCGCTGACGGCTGCGATCACGAGGCCGGGCGGATTCATCAGGCATTTTTGCGAGGCCGTCACTACGACATCCACGCCCCATTCGTCCATTCGCATTTCGATGCCGCCGACGCCGCTGACGGAATCGACCACCAGCAAGGTGTCGCTGTCGCGCAGCACAGCGCCGATCGCCGCGAGGTCGGCCACGACACCGGTCGCGCTCTCATTGTGAACGACGACCACGGCGCGATAGGCTTTTGCTTTCACGCGCTCGGCGATCTCGGCTGCATCCGGCACTCCACCCCAGGGAATTTGGATGCGATCGAGCTGCACCGGCAGCCCTTCGGCAATCGCGGAAAAGCGTTCACCGAACTGGCCGTTTTCGATCACCAGCACGGCATCGCCAGTGGAAAGCACATTGACGAGGGCGGCTTCCATCCCCGCGGTCCCGGAGCCACCGAGCAGAAACACCTCCTGCGTGGTGCCAAGAACCCCGCGCATCAGCGTCGTGACTTCGTCGAGGATGCCGCGAAACTCCGGTCCGCGATGCGACAATATCGGCAGCGCCGTCGCTGCGCGCACGCGCTCCGGAATCGCGGCCGGACCGGGCATGCGCAGGCGGTAATCGGCGGGAATGGAGCGGGCGGTCAGCGGCAAGGCGGCATTCATCGCGGGCGTCCCCACACCGGGTAGGTCCCGGCGTATTCTTTTCGGCCAGGCACGGATGTACCAACGGCGGCGTTGAGCGCCGCTATCCGGCGCTGCTCCAGATATGCCCGCTCTGAGGCAATGGTTCAACCATATAGTTGACACCCTCCCGGCACAGGAGCCGCGGCAACGCCATGAACCCTGTCGCAGTGCACCTGCATGCAAAAAGGCCCCCGCAAATCGCAGGGGCCTGTTGTCCTATTTCTCGGTCAGCTGGAATTTCCGTGCTGAAAATTCCTCGATCTGGATCTTTTGCGACGAGGACCTGATGCGCTCCAGCAACTGCAAAAACTCCGCGGTTTCTTCCGCGATCGATTTAGGCGGGGGTTTGGGTGGGAAGGGTATCACTTCAGACATGGGCAGAACCTCCCTTGGGGTACACATCCGCGCGGCACGTCGTTGTCCCCGGCAATTGCTGCGTTTCTGCGGCGCAGATTTTCTCGGCCGCCCGCAGCGTGCCTTAATTAGTTCGGAATTTTTTGGGGCTGCGACTTCGTAGGACCTCCTACCCTCGGTCAAGAGGCAAAGCGGCCCTTTATGTCGAGAGAGTAGCACCGTGCTCGATGCCGTCCAGGACGCTCCGCGCCGGCTGCGCCGGTGCCAAATGGCATCCTGGACAGCATCTGTGCGCGGCGCTCTGCCGATCGGCAGGTCGGGACGAAGGAATGGTCTCAAGCGGTCGAACAAAGGAATGAAGTTCACAGGCTCGCGGTCATCTTCGCGGTCTGGCAATCGGGGTTATAGAGCGTCTGCCGCTTGAGCGTGGTGCACAGGGCATAGAGCAAACGATCGCCGACGGTGCGCAGGGCGCGCGCGTGGCGGTGGCCGCGCTGGCGCAAGGCATCGTAACGTCGCCGGGCGACCGCATCGTGCTGGATGGCGGTGCGCGACCAGTGATGGACCGCGTTTTGCAGCCGTTTGTTGCGGGCATGGCGGCGGATCACGAAGCATTGTTTGCCGCTGCGTCGGCGGTGGGTATCGCTTCGCTCCACCCACCCTACGCAGCTACGAAGCTACTCCGCCGCTTGAGCGGGCGCCGGCGCGTCGATCACTTCCAGCACCTTTGGCGGCGACATCGGCAGGCTGTAGAAACGTTTGCCGAGCGCGTTGTAGACGGCGTTGGAGATCGCCGACATCACGGGGATCAGCGGTACTTCGCCGACGCCCTTGACGCCCTGCGGATGTTTTGGATTCGGCACCTCGACCATGATGGTGTCGATCATCGGCAAGTCAGAACAGACCGGCATGCGGTAGTCGAGGAAGCCGGCATTATCGACCTTGCCCTGCTTGTTGTAGATGTACTCTTCGTTGAGCGCCCAGCCGATGCCCTGCGAAACGCCGCCTTGCAGCTGGCCTTCGACATAGCTCGGATGAATCGCGCGGCCGACATCCTGGATCGCCGTGTAGCGGATCACGCGCACGATGCCGAGGTCGACGTCGATCTCGACGTCCGCGATATGGGTGCCGAAGCCGCCGTCGGCGCCTTGCGTGTTGAGCTGTACGCCGGCGCCGATCGGTCCGCCCATCGACGGCGCCTTTTCGGCAAGCTCGGCCAGCGTCAGCGGCTCGAACTGGCCGGCGTTGGGGCTAACCGGGTGCGCCGCGCCGTTTTCCCACTTCACCGCTTCGGGATCGATCTCCCAGATCTTTGCGGCGCGTTCGCGCAAGGTGTGGATCACCTTCTCGACCGACTGCGTCGCCACGATCGACGAGGCGAACAGCACGCGGCTGCCGCCGGTGAGGTTCGAGAAGCCGATGGTGGCGGTGTCGCCGATCAGGACCGAGACGCGGCGGTAGTCGATGCCGAACAGTTCGGCGCAGATATTGGCGATGCCGGCGCGCGAACCACCAATATCGGGATGGCCCGTGGTGACGACGACGTTGCCGTCTTCGGTGATGTTCACTTGCGCCGAGGATTCGCCGCCGGCGTTGAACCAGAAGCCGGAGGCGACGCCGCGGCCTTGAATTTTTCCGGACGACTTGTTCAGCGGCGCCTTGTAATGGTCCGAGTTCCTCGCCGCTTCCAGGGTCTCGATATAGCCGATGCGCGGATAGACCGGACCGTGCGCGGCTTTTGTGCCCTGCTTGGCGGCGTTCTTCAGCCGCAGTTCCAGCGGATCCATTTTCAGCGCTTCGGCGAGTTCGTCGAGCACGCACTCGACGGCATAGGCGCCGATCGGCGCGCCCGGCGCGCGATAGGCCGCGACCTTGGAGCGGTTGGACAGCACGTCGAAGCCGACCGACAGCACATGCGGGATATCGTACGGCGCAAAACTGCACCCGACCGCACCGCGGATCGGCGAGCCCGGGAATGCGCCCGCTTGCAGATAGAAGGTGCCTTGTGCGGCGACGATGGTGCCGTCCTTCTTCGCGCCGATTTTCACGGTGCTCTTGGAGCCTGACGTCGGCCCGGTTGCCCGCATCACTTCCTCGCGGGTCATTACCATCTTGACCGGACGGCCGGACTTTTTCGCCAGCATGGTCGCCAGCGGCTCGAGATAGACGATGGTCTTGCCGCCAAAACCGCCGCCGATTTCGGCCGGAATGGCGCGGATGTCGCTCTGCTGGATGCCGGTCAGGAGCGACGTCATCGCACGCACCATGAACTGGCCCTGGCTCGAGCTCCAGATCGTGGTCTTGTTGTCGGCACCGACGCTGATCAGGCAGGCATGCGGCTCGATATAGCCCTGGTGCACCGGGCGGGTGGCAAAGCTGCGCTCCACCACGATTTCCGCTTGCGCAAAGCCTTCGGCGATGTCGCCCTTCTTGACTTCAAGCCGGCCGGCGATGTTGGAAACCTTGCCTTCGAACTTGTTGAACTCGTGCAGGATCGGCGCGTCCGGCTTCAGCGCGTCGTCGATCTCGATCGACCACGGCAGCACTTCGTAGTCCACCACGATCAGTTCGCAGGCCTGAGCCGCGATCGCTTCCGTCGTCGCCGCAACCGCAGCGACGGGGTGGCCGGGGAACAGCGCTTTTTCGCGCGCCATCACGTTGCGGCACATCCAGCGCATGTCCTGGATGCCGAGCATGACCGATTTGTCGAGCGGGAATTCGACGATGTCGCGCGCGGTGACAACGGCTTTCACGCCGGGCAGCGCTTCCGCCTTCGAGGTGTCGATCGACTTGATCCGCGCATGCGGATGCGGGCTGCGCAGTACCTTGCCCCAGATCATGCCGGGCATGTTGGTGTCGGCGGCGAACGCGGCGCGCCCCGTGACCTTGTCGACGCCGTCAGGACGAATGGTGCGCTGGCCGATCCACTTGTTGTCGGTGACCACGTTCATTGGGCTGCTCCCTGCATTTCAGCGGCGGTTTCCATCACCGCGCGAACAATCTTGTCATAGCCGGTGCACCGGCAGAGATTGCCGGCGAGCCAGAAGCGCACCTCTTCCTCGGTCGGGTTCGGATTCCGTTTCAGCAGCACGTCTGAAGCGACCAGCATGCCCGAGGTGCAGATGCCGCATTGGAGGGCGGCCGATTCCAGAAATTTCTGCTGGAGCGGATGCAGCTTGTCGCCCTGCGCCATGCCTTCGATGGTGCGCAGTTGATGCCCTTCGGATTCGACCGCGAGCATCAGACACGAACAGACCAGACTATCGTCGAGCGTGATGCTGCACGCGCCGCAATCGCCGGACGCGCAGCCTTCCTTGGAGCCGGTAAGGCCCAAAGGCCCGCGCAGCACATCGAGCATGGTGTCATTGGGCTCGCAGAGAAACTCCGACGGCTCGCCGTTGATGGTGGTGGTGACGTGGACCTTGGCCATGAATCTCAATTCCCTTTGGCGCGTTGTGCGGCGATCGCGGTGGTGCGCTTGAGCAGCACGCCGGCGACCTTGGTGCGATAGGCAATGGTGCCGCGCTTGTCGTCGATCGGACGGCAGGCGGCGGAACAGGCGGCAGCGGCAGCGTTCAGCGCGGCATCGTCGAGCTTGCTGCCGATCAGCGCTTTGGCGGCGGCTTCAACCAGCAGAACGGTCGGCGCCACAGCACCGAGGCCGACACGGGCCGCGGTACACACGCCGTCCTTCAGTGTCAGGCTGACGCCGAGGCCGACCACCGCGATGTCCATTTCGGTGCGCGGGATCATGCGCAGATAAGCATCGCTGGAGCCCTTCGGCCGCGGCGGCAGCGTGAAGCTGACCAGGATTTCGCCAGGCGTGAGACTGGTGCGGCCGGGACCGGTCGGCACCTGCTCCACCGGCATTTGGCGGCGGCCGTTCGGGCCCTGCACCGTGACGATGGCGCCGGCCGCGACCATCGCGGGCACGCTGTCGCCGGCCGGTGAGCCGTTGCAGAGATTGCCGCCGGCAGACGCCCTGCCTTGTACCTGCTTGGAGCCGATCAGATTGACGGCCTCCAGCACGCCGGGCCAGACCTTGCCGAATTTCGCATGATCATACAGCGCCATGCCGGAGACGGCGGCGCCGATCCGGAAGCCGCCATCGGCGGTCTCCTCAATCGCGGTCATCTCGGCGATTTTCTTGATGTCGACGATGACACCGGGCTTCAAGACGCCGGCGCGCATCTGGACCAGAAGATCAGTACCGCCGGCCAGGATACGTCCTGCGCTTCCGGCCGCGGCAAACGCCTTGATCGCTTCATCAAGCGAATTGGGCGCCAAATATCGGAGTTCCGTCATGGTGGTTCCGTCATCTCCCTGTTCTGCCCGCCCCATATGGACGGGGGCCTTTATCTCCGGCCCGCAGTTGCCGCGCCAGACTACACGGGCAGACCGGATAGGAATAGCCTCCGGACTGCGGGTCTGGCAGCAGTTTGTGCCGGGATAGATGGGCATATCGGCGGATTGGACTTGCACTGAGCCGTCCCACAGGCTGTAGAAATCACGGCCCCTTCCCCGTGAGCCGGTGACCTTGATGCTGACGCCCTCGTCCGGAATCCGTGTTGTGATCGCAAGCATTGCCGCTTCGCTGGTCATTTCATCCTCCTTGTCAGCCCAGCCGGCGCCGACCCCGGTCAGGCCTGCGCCCGCAAGACCTGCCACGCCCAAACCTGCCGTGCCCAGACCCGTTGCAGTCCCCGGCGAGGCACCGGTTGGGCAGCCTGCCGCAAAACCGGTCGCGGCGGCCCCGCGCGGCGGCGCGGCGTGCCACAATGGCATGAGTTTTGATCGCTTCCTCACTGAGCTGAAGCAGCAGGCCGTGGCCGAAGGCGTCTCGCAGCGGGCGCTTTCCGAAGCAGCACCCTACCTCGTCTACGACCAGAGCATCGTCAACCGCGATCGCGGCCAGCGCGTGTTCGGCACGGTGTTTAACGAATTCGCGCGCAACCGGGCGTCCGAGGGCGCTGCCAGGAATGCGCAGGCGCGCGTCAAGATGCACGCCGCGGCGTTCAACCGCGCCGAGAAGGAATATGGCGTGCCGCCGGCCGTGATCGCCGCGTTCTGGGGGCTGGAGAGCAGTTTTGGCGCCGAACTCGGCAAGCTGCACACGCTGCCGTCGCTGGTGTCGCTGGCGTATGATTGCCGCCGCTCGGAGATGTTCCAGAAGGAGACGATCGCCGCGCTGAAAATCATCGACCGCGGCGATCTCTCGGCCAGCGAAATGATCGGATCGTGGGCCGGCGAGCTCGGCCAGACGCAATTTTTGCCGACGCATTATTTCAACTATGCGGTCGATTATGACGGCGACGGCCATCGCAATCTCCTCAGCAGCGTGCCCGACGTGATCGGCTCGACCGCGAACTACATCGCGACCGGCTTGAAGTGGCGGCGCGGCGAGCCGTGGTTGCAGGAAGTCCGTGCGCCGCAGAATTTGGCATCAGGTTTTTCTTGGGACCAGGCCGACCTGACGATAAAGCTTCCGCGCTCGAAATGGGCGCAGTTCGGCGTCACCTATCCCGACGGCAAGCCGCTGCCGAATGACGATTTGCCGGCGTCGCTGCTGCTGCCGATGGGCCGCACCGGTCCGGCGTTTCTGGCCTATGCAAACTTCGCCGCCTACACCGAGTGGAATAACTCGCTGATCTATTCGACCACCGCCGGCTATCTCGCCAGCCGTATCGCCGGTGCCGCCCCGATGCGCCAACCGAGCACGCCGGTGGCGCAACTGCCGTTCAACGAACTGAAGGAGCTGCAGCAGCTTCTGGTGCGTGCGGGCTTCAATGTCGGCAAGGTCGACGGCATCATGGGGCAGCAGAGCCGCACCGCGGTCAAGGCGATGCAGGTCAAATACGGCCTGCCGGCGGATTCCTGGCCGACCGCCGAATTGCTGGCGCAGATGCGCGGGCCGCGCGTGCAGTCGCAACGAAATCCGCCGGGATTTCCGGAATTGCCGGTGCGCTGATCCCTCTCCTCATGGTGAGGAGCGCGTCTTCGCGCGTCTCGAACCATGAGGCCACAGCTGGGCCTGCATCCTTCGAGACGCGGCCAAGAGGCCGCTCCTCAGGATGAGGTTAGGGAGGCGTGAGAATGGAGCGCGGAAAGATTTGACTACACTATCCGCCTTGCAGGCGTTGTAATTCACTCCCAGCCGCCCCACTTGCAGCAGCGCAGTCTCTTCGCGCAACAAAATTCCACAACACGAAAAGAGCAACACATGTCTTTTTACGACGCCACCGTTCCGGCCTATCTGCAAATTCTCAACAGCCTCTCCGGTTTGCTCACCAAAGCCGAGGCCCATTGCGAGGCCAAGAAGATCCAGCCCGACGTGCTGCTCGCCTCGCGGCTCTATCCGGACATGCTGCCGCTCTCCAAGCAGATCCAGCTGGCCAGCGATTTTGCCGTCAGGGGCTGTGCCCGCGTCACCCACAGCGAGGTGCCGTCGACACCCGATACCGAAAAGACGTTTGCGGAATTGAAGGCGCGGCTCGCCAAAACCGCCGATTACGTCAAGTCGTTCAAGCCCGCGCAGTTCGAGGGCGCCGACACCAGGGACGTCACCTTTCCGATGGGTCCCGACAAGACCATGACGCTGAAGGGCCAGCAATTCATCTCGAACTATTCTCTCCCCCAATTCTACTTCCATGCCACCATCGCCCACGGGATTCTGCGCCATAATGGCGTTGAGGTCGGCAAGCGGGATTTCATGGGCGCGAATTAAGAGCTGACCCTCATGGTGAGGAGGCGCACGCAGGCAAGTGTACGTAGCCTGCGTAAACTTGGCTACGGCGCCGTCTCGAACCATGAGGCCACAAACGGGCCTGCATCCTTCGAGACGCGGCCAAGTGGCCGCTCCTCAGGATGAGGGTGACGAAGCCGGCCGGTTTTGCCTGGCAAGACCCGACGGCTTCGCCTCGCTCGCGACGCCGTGGTAGTGCTCTCCCCAGCAAGAACAAAATCTCAGGGAGCCCCGCCGATGTCCACCACCACGCAAGCACCGCAGCAGCTCGACCCGTCCGCTTCGCTTCACGCTGAAACGCTTGGGCTGGCCAGCGGACGTGGCCGCCTCGCCGGCCGCCGCATCATCGTGGTCGGCGCGGGCCAGCGCAAAATCATCGACGAGGCACCGCCGATCGGCAACGGGCGGGCGATGGCGGTGTTGTTCGCGCGCGAGGGCGCGCATGTCGCCTGCATCGACGTCAGCAAGGAAGCCGCCGACAACACCGTTGCGCAAATCACATCCGAAGGCGGCAAGGCTTTTACCGATGTGGTCGATGTCTCCGATGTCGCGGCGATCGGGCCGGCGATCGCGCGTTGCGCCAGGCAGCTCGGCGGACTCGATGGCCTCGCGCTCAATGTCGGGATTTCCTGCGGGCTGTCGCTGCCGAAAATGACGGCAGAGGCCTGGGACAAGGATTATGCCGTCAACGTGCGCAGCCATATGCTGTTCGCGCAGGCGGCGTTGGAAGTAATGTCGCCGGGCGGCGCGATCACGCTGACTTCGTCGATGGCGAGCCAGCGCGCCAATGGCCACAACCCGGCTTACGAATCCTCCAAGGCCGCGCAGATCGCGCTTGGCCGCGCCATTGCCCGGGCCGGCGAAGCAAAGGGTATTCGCTGCAATGTGATCGCGCCGGGCTTCATCGATTCCCCGATGGGCCGCGATGCCAGCCGCCGGCGCGCCGATCGGGCACTGACGGTGCCGTTCGGCCGCCAGGGCACCGGCTGGGAGGTCGCCTATGCTGCGCTGTTCCTGATTTCGAATAAATCATCCTACGTCAACGCCCATACGCTGTTTCTGGACGCCGGCCACATGGCCGGGATCGTGCGGACCTAACCTGCATGGGATGAATGGCTGGGGGATTGCGCTTGGCGTTGCAATGCACAACTCTCCCCCATCGTTCACCGTTTCGGAAATCCCTTCATGAGCCAGAATAAACTCTTCGAACCCTACAAGCTTGGCCCGATCACGCTGCCGAACCGCACGGTGATGGCACCCTTGACCCGCAACCGCGCGGTGCCGCCCGGCATGGTCCCGAACCCGCTCGCGATCGACTATTACGGCCAGCGCGCCTCGGCGGGACTGCTGATCACCGAAGCCAGCCAGGTTTCGCAGCAGGGCCAGGGTTATCAGGACACGCCCGGCATCTATTCGAAAGAGCAAGTCGCGGGCTGGCGCAAGGTCACCGACCGCGTCCACGAGCAGGGCGGACGCATCTTCATCCAGCTCTGGCATGTCGGCCGCATCTCGCATGATTCATTGCAGCCCGGCGGCGGCAAGCCGGTGGCGCCGTCCGCCATCCGCGCCAAGGGCAAGACTTTTGTGAACGGCACCTTCGCCGACACCACCGAGCCGCGCGCGCTCGAACTGTCTGAAATTCCCGGCATCATCGAAGACTTCAAACGCGGCACCGCGAATGCGCTTGCGGCCGGTTTCGACGGTGTCGAAATCCATGGCGCCAACGGCTATTTGCTCGATCAGTTCGCCAAGGACGGCACCAACAAGCGTACCGATGCCTATGGCGGCTCGATCGAAAACCGCGCAAAGTTGATGCTCGAAATATCGAAGGTGGTCGCGGCTGTCGCCGGGCCCGAACGAACCGGCATCCGCATTTCGCCGGTGACCCCGGCCAACGACGTCTCCGATAGCAACCCGCAGCCGCTGTTCGACCATATCGTCGATCACCTCAACGCGCTGAAGCTGATCTATATCCACGTCATCGAGGGTGCCACCGGCGGCCCGCGCGACATCGCACCGTTCGACTATGGTTCGTTACGCAAGCGCTTCAAGCAGGCCTATGTCGCCAACAACGGCTATGATTTCGATCTCGCGACAAAAGTGCTTGCGGCCGATGCGGCCGATCTGATCGCGTTCGGAAAACCGTTCATCTCCAATCCCGACCTGGTCGAGCGCCTGCAAAAGGGCGCGCCGTTGACTGCGCCCGACAAGGCGACGTTCTACGGCGGCGGGGCGAAGGGGTATACGGATTATCCGACGCTCGGGGCGCAGCAGGCGGCGGAGTAGGCCTCAGACCCTCACCGTCATTGCGAGGAGCGAAGCGACGAAGCAATCCATCTATCCGTTATGCCGCACAATGGATTGCTTCGCTTCGCTCGCAATGACGAAAAGAAAAAAGGCCGGGATTGCTCCCGGCCTTTCGTTTTTTGCATCACTCGCAGTTTACGTTTCTTACTTCGCTTCTGCCCGCTTCGGGGGCGTAGCCGGCCACGACTTGACGAGGGTGTCGTAGTCGACGGTTTCGCCCTTCGGCTTCTCGTTCGCCAGCTTGCGCTGGCGGCGCGATGTTGCCGTCCTTCGCCGACTTGGCGAACCAGAACTCCGCGGTTTCCTTCTTGTTCAGCTTCGGACCGCAGGCGCCCTGCACGCCGGATTTCTCCAGACGTTCGAGCACGCAGTCCTGGGCTGCCGCCAGCGCATCCATCGCCGCCTGCGGGGTCTTCGCACCGGACGACGCATCGCCGATGTTCTGCCACCACAATTGCGCGAGCTTCGGATAGTCGGGCACGTTGTTGCCGGTCGGGGTCCACTGCACGCGCGCGGGCGAGCGGTAGAACTCGATCAGGCCGCCGAGCTTCGGCGCACGCTCGGTGAACGACTTGTCCCAGATGTCGGATTCACGAATGAACGTGAGACCGACATGGCTCTTCTTCAGGCTCACCGTCTTGGAGGTGATGAACTGCAGATAGAGCCAGGCCGCCTTGCGGCGGTCCGCCGGGGTCGACTTCAGGAGCGTCGCCGAACCGGCGTCCTGGTAGCCGAGCTTCATGCCTTCCTTCCAGTACGAGCCGTGCGGTGACGGCGCCATACGCCACTTCGGCGAACCGTCGGCGTTCACGACCGCAATACCGGGCTTCACCATGTCGGCGGTGAAGGCGGTGTACCAGAAGATCTGCTGGGCGATGTTGCCCTGGGCGGGCACCGGTCCAGCTTCACCGAAGGTCATGCCTTGCGCCTGCGGCGGGGCATACTTCTTCATCCAGTCGAGATATTTGGCGATCGAATAGACCGCCGCCGGACCGTTGGTGTCGCCGCCACGCTCGACGGAGGAACCAACCGGACGGCAGCCTTCCATGCGGATGCCCCATTCGTCGACCGGCTTGCCGTTCGGGATACCCTTGTCGCCGTTGCCGGCCATCGACAGCCAGGCATCGGTGAACCGCCAGCCGAGCGAGGGATCCTTCTTGCCGTAGTCCATGTGACCATAGACCTTGGTGCCGTTGATCTCCTTGATGTCGTTGGTGAAGAAGTCGGCGATGTCCTCATAGGCCGACCAGTTCACGGGAACGCCGAGATCGTAGCCATACTTGGCCTTGAACTTGGCCTTGTAGTCCGGATTCTGGAACCAGTCGTAACGGAACCAATAGAGGTTCGCGAACTGCTGGACCGGCAGCTGATAGAGCTTGCCGTCCGGCGCCGTGGTGAACGACTTGCCGATGAAGTCGTTGACGTCGAGCATCGGATCGGTGACGTCCTTGCCCTCGCCGGTCATGTAGTCCGACAGGATCGACGGTCTGGTTGTAGCGGAAGTGGGTACCGATCAGGTCGGAATCGTTGATCCAGCCGTCATAGACGTTCTTGCCGGACTGCATCTGGGTCTGCAGCTTTTCGACCACGTCGCCTTCCTGGATCAAATCGTGCTTGAGCTTGATGCCGGTGATCTCGGTGAAGGCTTTTGCCAGCGTCTTGGATTCGTACTCGTGCGTCGTGATGGTTTCCGACACGACGTTGATTTCCATGCCCTTGAAGGGCTCGGCCGCCTTGGCGTACCACTGCAGCTCCTTCAACTGATCCGCCTTCGACAGCGTCGAGGGCTGGAATTCGCTGTCGATCCACTTCTGATTGACGGCATCGTCAGCCCGCGCCGGTGCGGCGATGGCAACGGTTGCCGCGATCAGCGCCACCGCGCTGGTCATCGATAGAAGACTGTCCTTCTTCCTTCTCAAGTGTCGCATTTTGGTTCCTCCGGTTGCAGCGACAAACAAAATCCAGGCCCGGGTTGACCCCGGATCTGCTCTTTTTCGCTTCTCAGACGGTGCGGAAGATCGCCACGGCCGAAACAAGCGAAATCAGTGTTGCGAGCCACAGGCTCGAAATTTCAACGCCCTCCCCGACCGGCACGGTCAGGATCGTGTCGGTGCCGAAAAACGCGATCCACAGCAAATGGATGACCGCGGTCAGCACCAGCGAGATGAACAGCCGGTCGCCGCGCGTGGTCGGAATCCGCAACACACCAACGCGTTCGGCCTCGGGATAAGCGACCGCCAGCCACGTCATGACGCCGAGCGTCATCGAGATCAGCACGAAGAAGATCGCGGTCGGGAGCGTCCAGGCCATCCATGCGATGTTTTCCATCGATGCCCCCTAGACCCGGCCGAGCGCGAAGCCGCGCGCGATGTAATTGCGGACGAACCAGATCACGAGCGCGCCCGGGATGATGGTGAGCACGCCGGCCGCAGCCAGCAGGCCCCAATCCATGCCGGCGGCCGAAACCGTGCGGGTCATGATCGCCGAAATCGGCTTGGCCGATACCGTCGTCAGTGTCCGCGCCAGCAGCAGTTCGACCCAGGAGAACATGAAGCAGAAGAACGCGGCGACCCCGATGCCGCTGGCAATCAACGGCACCAGGATCTTGACGAAGAAGCGCGGGAACGAATAGCCGTCGAGGAACGCGGTCTCGTCGATCTCGCGCGGCACGCCGGAGACGAAGCCTTCGAGGATCCACACCGCCAGCGGCACGTTGAAGATGCAGTGCGCGAGGGCTACCGCCCATGGCGTATCGAACAGGCCGATCGCCGAATAGAGGTTGAAGAACGGCAGCGCATAGACCGCCGCTGGCGCCATCCGGTTCGACAACAGCCAGAAGAACAGATGCTTGTCGCCGAGGAAGCGGTAGCGCGAGAAGCCGTAGGCCGCAGGCAACGCCACCGAGATCGAGATCACGGTGTTGATCAGCACGTATTTCAGCGAATTGAGGTAGCCCGAATACCAGCTCTCGTCGGTGAAGATACGCATGTAATTGGCGACGGTCGGCTGGTGCGGCCACAGTGTCATGGTCGAGACGATCTCGGCATTGGTCTTGAAGCTCATGTTGACGAGCCAGTAGATCGGCAACAGCAGGAAGACCAGGAAGGCCGATATGATCAGGCGGCGGCCGGGAATCGAATGCATCATCCAACTCCCTTCGCAACCGAGCGCTGGGCGCCGGCATTGGTCATCACGGTGTAGAAGATCCAGCACACGATCAGGATGATCAAATTGTAGACCAGCGAAAGCGCTGCGGCCTTGCCGAGATCGAACTGCCCGAGCGCGATCTTGACCAGTTCGATCGAGACGAAAGTGGTCGAGTTGCCGGGGCCGCCGCCGGTGACAACGAACGGTTCGGTATAGATCATGAAACTGTCCATGAAGCGCAGCAGCACCGCAATCAGGAGCACGCGATTCATCTTCGGCAGCTGGATCGCGGTGAACACCGCCCAGCGCGAGGCGCCGTCGATTTGGGCGGCCTGATAATACGCATCCGGGATCGACTTCAGTCCGGCGTAGCACAGCAGTGCCACGAGGCTGGTCCAATGCCAGACATCCATCACGATGACGGTGGCCCAGGCGTCGAACTCGTTGGAGACGTAGTTGTAGTTGATCCCGAGGCTGTTCAGCGTGTAGCCGAGCAGGCCGATGTCGGGCCGGCCAAAAATCTGCCAGATCGTTCCGACCACGTTCCATGGAATCAGAAGCGGCAGCGCCAGGATCACGAGGCAGGCCGCCACCGTCCAGCCGTCGCGCGGCATCGACAGCGCCACCACGATCCCGAGCGGGACCTCGATGGCCAGGATCACGAACGAGAAGAACAGGTTGCGACCGAGCGAGGCCAAAAAGCGTCCGCCGAGATCGGTCGAGGGATCGAGCAGTTCCTTGAACCAGCCGACGCCGTTCCAGAAGAACTGGTTGTTGCCGAAAGTGTCCTGCATCGAATAGTTCACCACCGTCATCAGCGGCAGGATCGCGGAGAACGCGACCACCAGAAACACCGGCAGCACCAGGAACCAGGCTTTTTGATTGATCGTCTTGTCCATTATGCCGTCCCCTCGACCAGACGACTGTCGGCATAGACGTGCACATGCGACGGATCGAAAACGAGCCCGGCGGTCTCGCCGGGAATGGAGAAGCCAGGCGGCACGCGCGCGGCGAATTTGGCGTCGCCGATCCGGACCCGGGCAAAACGGACGCGGCCGAGATCGTCGATGCGTTCGATATTGGCCGACAGCAATCCCGGCGCCGGCGGCGCGACGTTGACGAATTCAGGCCGCACGCCGATTTCGATCTTCGAGCCGGCCGGAAGTGAGTCGTAGCTGCGGTCGAGCGCAATCGAATGGCCGCTGATCCTTGCCTCGCGGCCCCTCACCTCGGCCGGCACGATGTTCATGCCGGGCGAACCGATGAAGTAACCGACGAAGGTATGCTCGGGCTTGTCGAACAGTTCGGCCGGCGTGCCGCTTTGCACCACGCGGCCGTCATGCATGACCACCACCGTATCGGCAAAGGTCAGCGCCTCGGTCTGGTCATGGGTGACATAGATCATCGTGAGGTCGAGGTCGCGATGCAGCGCCTTGAGTTTTGAGCGCAGCTGCCATTTCAGTTCGGGATCGATCACGGTCAGCGGCTCGTCGAACAGAATCGCGGCGACGTCGGACCGGACCAGCCCGCGGCCGAGCGAAATCTTCTGCTTGGCGTCCGCCGTCAGCCGTGTCGCCTTGCGGTCGAGATGCGGCGTGAGATCGAGCAGATCGGCGATCTGCTTCACCCGCGCGTCGATCTCGGCCTTCGGCACGCCGCGGTTCTTCAACGGGAATGCGAGGTTCTGCCCGACCGTCATGGTGTCGTAGATCACCGGAAACTGGAACACCTGCGCGATGTTACGCTTCTGGGTTGACAGCGGTGTGATATCGGCGCCGTCGAACAGGATCTGGCCGCGCGACGGCGCCACGATGCCGGAAATCAGGTTCAAGAGCGTGGTCTTGCCGCAGCCGGACGGCCCGAGCAGCGCATAGGCGCCGCCCTGCCGCCAGGTCATCGAGATCGGCTTCAGCGCAAATGATTCTGGCGGGGCGTCATTGCCACCGTAGGAGTGCGCGAGATCGACGAGGTCAATGCGGGCCATGTGCCATCTCCCTCACATGGACCCGGAAGCAGGAGCCGCAACCAAACGGTCGGCGGCATCGAATACGAAGACATTGTCGGGATCGAGCACGGCATCGAGCACATGACCGGGCTCGAATTCGTGCACGCCCTGCAGCACCGCGACCCAGTTGGATGCGTCGCGGTTGAGGTGGACGAAACTTTCCGAACCGGTGATTTCGGTCACGGTGACGGTCGCCTGAAAGGCGTGGCGGCCGGCGATGCCATTGGCGACTTCGAGCTGGTGGGCGCGGAAGCCGACGCGATAGGCGCCGTCGGCGAGCGCAGCGTAAAGCCCGCTGGCGGGCGCCTGGATGCCGCCGGCATATTGCACATTGCCGTTCTTCTTCTCGATGCCGACGATATTGAGCGGCGGATCGGAGAATACCTGCGCCACCCGCAGCGTCTCGGGATGGCGATAGACTTTTGCGGTGTCGCCCGCCTGCAAGGTCTGGCCTTCCCACATGCAGATGGTGCGGCCGCCGAGCAGCAGGGCCTCGGAGGGCTCGGTGGTCGCATAGACGAAGATCGCGCCCGATTCCTCGAAGATCCGCGGCAATTCGGTACGCAACTCCTCGCGCAGCTTGTAATCGAGATTAGCGAGTGGCTCGTCGAGCAGCACCAGGTCGGCGCCCTTGACCAGCGCGCGCGCGATCGCGGTGCGCTGCTGCTGGCCACCGGAGAGCTGCAGCGGCGTGCGATTCAGATACGGCTCGAGCTTGAGCAGCCGTGCGGCCTCCGCGACGCGCTTTTCGATTTCGGCGCGCGGCTTGCCCTGTACCCGCAACGGCGAGGCGATGTTCTCATAGACCGTGAACGAGGGATAATTGATGAACTGCTGATAGACCATCGCGACCGAGCGCTGCCGCACGTCGAAGCCGGTGACATCCTTGTCGTCGACCAGCACGCGGCCGGTGGTCGGTTTGTCGAGCCCGGCGAGCAGCCGCATGATCGAGGTCTTGCCTGAAAGCGTCGGGCCAAGCAGCACGCTCAGCGTGCCGCGCTCAAGCGTCATCGAGACGTCGCGGATGGTCGGGGTCCCATCCACGGTCCGGGTGACGTGGTCGAGCGTGACGCTCATGTCCGTCCTCCCGCTTCACGCAGCGGACGTTCAGCCTGGACACGATGGGCGGCCATCCATTCGTCGAGGGCGGAGATTTCGCCCGCCGACAATCGCAACCCGAGCTTGGATCGGCGCCACACGACGTCTTCGGCGGTGACAGCCCATTCGGTCGACATCAGGTACCTGACTTCGGCCTCCGTCAAGCTCGCGCCGAACGGCTGACCGAGATCGGACAGCGATTTCGCGTTGCCGAGCAGTTTGTGCGCGCGGGTGCCATAGGCGTGCGCCAGCCGGTTGGCATGCGCGGTCGGCAGAAACGAATATTTGCGCACCAGTTCCGCCGTCAGTGCCGCGACCGCGGAGACGTCCATGTCACCGCCGGGCAGCGGCGACTTACCGGTCCAGCCTTCGCGCGCTTTCGCGCTGCGCAGATACGGCGAGAGCCGTTCCAGCGCCTCTTCGGCCAGGCGGCGATAGGTCGTGATCTTGCCGCCATAGATCGACAACAGCGGCGCGCCGCCGGGCGTATCGAGTTCGAAGACGTAATCGCGGGTCGCGGCCTTGGCTTCGCTGGCGCCGTCGTCATAGAGCGGCCGCACGCCCGAATAAGTCCAGACCACGTCCTCCGGCTTCACAGCTTGAGTCAAATACTCGCTGGCGGAGGCGCAGAGATATTCGATCTCTTCCGTGGACGCCTTCACCTTGGCCGGGTCGCCGTCGTAATCGCGGTCGGTGGTGCCGATCAGCGTGAAATCGTCCTGATAGGGAATGACGAAGATGATGCGGCCGTCGGCGTTCTGGAACATGTAGGCGCGGTCGTGGGCGTAGAGCTTGCGCACCACGATATGCGAGCCCTGCACCAGGCGAACTTTTGCGCGCGCATTCACGCCGGAGCCGGACGACAACACCTGTTCGACCCATGGGCCGCCGGCATTGACCAGCGCGCGGGCCTGAATGGTGGTGCGCGTGCCGCTTTTTGTGTCCTCGACGGTAAGGTGCCAGACGCCGTCGATCTGCCGGATCTCGACCGCGCGGGTGCGGGTGTGGATCTCGGCGCCACGGTCGGCGGCGTCCCGCGCGGTCAGCACCACAAGGCGCGCGTCATCGACGAAGCAGTCGGAATATTCGAAACCCTTGCTGTAGCGGTTGGCGATCAGGGGCTTGCCAACTTCATCACGCCTGAGATCGACCGAGCGCGTCGCCGGCAGCAGATGACGGCCGCCAATATGGTCGTACAGGAACAACCCAAGCCTTAAGAGCCAGGCCGGTCGCAACCCGGAATGGTGCGGCAAAACGAAACGAAGCGGTCGAATGATGTGGGGCGCGATCTGCCAGAGGATTTCGCGCTCGATCAGCGCTTCGCGCACCAAACGAAACTCGTAATATTCGAGATAGCGCAGGCCGCCGTGCACGAGCTTGGTCGACCAGGACGACGTTCCACTCGCCAAGTCATTCATTTCACAAAGGAAAACGGAGTTGCCCCGGCCCGCCGCATCGCGCGCGATGCCGCAGCCATTGATGCCGCCTCCGATAATGGCGAGGTCAAAAATCCGATCCAACTGACGTTTCCCCGGGCGGCCGCCTCTTCACTTCGGCGACTTCGCTTTCGGTTTGGAATAGATCACAAACAAAAACGAAAGCAAGACGAAAATGGGAATGGACCTCCCGAATTGGAATTTTGCCACATCAGACATTTTCAAAACTCAACCTGCGGCTGACGATCGCCGCAGGTCTCGCCTGTATTCAGCCTGCGGCGACGGCCTCGATTTCAAGCAGCCATGCCTCGTCGAAGATTCCGGTGATGACCACAGTCAACGCGGTTTCGCGGCCGCCCAGCACTTCACTTCGCACCGCGCGATTGACCAACGTATAGCTTCGATCAGCGAGGTAAGTCCGGTGCATGACCAGATTGTCGAGCGTCATGCCGGCGGCCTTGAGCTGCGCTTCGACGTTTTTCCAGGCGAGCCGGCACTGCGCTTCAAAACCCTCCGGCACACCGCCGTCAGCGCCAACCGGAATTTGGCCGCTGACAAAAAGCATTCGTGTGTGGCCGGCGACTTCGAGCGCCTGACAGTAGCCGGACGTTGGCACGAGCGCCGTTTCGGCATTGATGCGGCGGATTTGCATTGGATTCTCCCTGATCACTCAGGCATCGGTCTTGCACCGGCGCATTCGTCCGGCACAAACCATTTTTCCTATGCAGTTGGATCAGATTTTCTATTGCACCGGGAATTTCTCAAAGCGCGATCGCTGCTCCGTTCATCGGAACGAGCGCAACTCTCCCGGATCGACGTCTTCAGTATTTCGCGGTGACCGGTGCGCTGAAGCGATAGTTGATGCGCGCGGTGACCATGTCGACGTCCTGACGGATGCGCTCATTATGATTCAGCGCGGCGATAAAGGCCGGGTCGTAGGTCATGGCAACATCGCGGCTGCCCATGAACAGATGGTCGTATTCCAGCGCGAACGACCAATTGCGGGCGAATGAATACTCGCCGCCGACTCCAACCACGCCGCCCCAGCGCGTTTCACTGCCGCGGTTCGAGACAAAGCCCGCCGCCAACGGCCCCAGCGGCGCGGTCAGGTAGCTATCGTATTTGTCGCGTGTAACCGCCGCGCCACCCTTTACGTAAAGCAGGAAAGCATTCCAGGAATAGCCGACCTGACCGGTGAACAGCCCGATCGCATCGATCCTGCTGCGGTTCGCGATTCCCGCAAAAATCGCGACCTGCGACGCGTTCGAGCCGCTCAGATCGGCCCAGTTACCCTGCGCTTCCAGACCGAACACAAAGGCCGCACTCTGCCAGCGATAGCCGACCTGGCCACCCGCGGTCGCGCCGCTGGCATTGTGGCAGCCTTCGCTACCCGCCACCGTAAACGGCGGAATGAAAAACAGATTGATGTCGAACGGGACCACATCCCAGCATTTGCGGCTCGACGCGCCGCCGCCATTGGCGCCGATGTAGAAGCCGCTCCAATCATAGTGCTGCGGGCGCCTTGGTGTAGGGACGGGCCGCAAGATCGGCGGCAGAAGCGCTCACCGCGCTGACGGCAAGAATGGAAGCTGCAAGAGCTACTCTGTTCATGAAAATTTCCCACCGCGCGAGGCGCTGCCGCACCAAATCAGCGGCAGCCAGGACAATCTATTCGATTGCATCACGGGGGCGTGTATTGAATGAGCAACACCCGGCAATATTCAGGAAACGCTGCCGTCTTCCCCTCTCAGGGAAGTCACCCTCGCGGCCAATCGGCGTTCGCCTCAGCGCAGCCGCGTCACCGTCGACGCCGTCTCCGCCACCGGCTCGTCGATGTCGGGGGCCGGCTTGTCCATCGCCTCGACCACCTCGATGCCACGGGTGTGGCAGATGTTGGCGAGTCCCGCGGGCAGCGGAGAGTCGGTCACAAACGTCTGGATCTGGCTGATATGGGCGATGCGGACCGGCGCGCTTCGCCGCAATTTGGTGGCATCTGCCACCAGCATGACGCTGCGCGCATTGGCGATGATCGCCTGCGCTGCCTGCACCTCGCGATAGTCGAAGTCGAGCAGCGCACCTTCCTCGTCGATGGCGGAGGCGCCGATGATGGCGTAGTCGACCTTGAATTGGCCGATCAGGCTGATCGCGGTCGAACCGATCACCGCGCCGTCGGCCCGGCGCACCGCGCCGCCCGCCACGATCACCTCGATGCGAGGATGGCGGTACAACAGCATCGCGACATTGAGGTTGTTAGTGATGACGAGCAAATCCTCATGCGAGGTCAGCGCGCTCGCGACTTCTTCCGTCGTGGTGCCGATATTGATGAACAGCGAGCAGCCGTTCGGAATCCGCGAGGCCGCGGCAATCCCGATCGCCCGCTTCTCCTCGGCGGCAACGAAACGCCGTGCCTCATAGGCGAGGTTCTCGACACCGGAGGCGATGATGGCGCCGCCATGGATACGCGTCAGCGAGCGCTGGTCGCAGAGATCGTTGAGGTCCTTGCGGATGGTCTGGGCCGAGACTTCAAAACGCTTGGCGAGATCTTCCACCATCACCCGGCCAAAGGCGCGGGCGATATTGAGAATTTCGGTCTGGCGGTGGGACAGTCCTGCCATTGCGGCACCTCGGGCAAATACCCCCTCATGCTGCGGCTGTTTTTTGGTCAGGTCAACGTCGCCGTGCGGACGCCAAGCTAACCGGTGCCGGAAAAACCAATTCTGGTTAAGATGGTCCATGACGAGCGGACATGACGAGCGGAGAGCATCGATGAAATCGGCCGTATGGATCGCAGGCGCGCTCTGCATGGCCGCAAGCCTGTTGATTTCGCCGCATGGCAAAGCGCAGACCGGCACCGCGCCGGTCCTGAAGGTCGAGACCGCCTGGCCCAAGGGCACCGGCACCACGCATTATGCCGATGAGCTGCGATTGAGCGCGGGCGCTTCAGCGGCCTTGGTGCTCAAGACCGATCCGGGTGGCGGGAAACTCATTCCGGTGCCGGGCCCGCAATATCCGGTCGATGACACGCATGTTCTGCTGCTCGGATGGTCCTCCCATGGCGGCGGCATGCAAACGATCCACGCCCTGCTGCTGCGCGTCGAAAACGACACTGTCACGCTGCAGCGCGAGCTGATGCTGACGATGGCACGCAACGCTTCGGCACTGATTGTCCGGCGCGACGGGCCGAACCAAATCCGCCTCGGCATCGGCGAGCCGGCCGCCCGCATGCTCAGCGAACGAGACTGGCTGCTGGTCTTTGGCCCCGACAGCGATCAATGGCTGGACGTCGCCCAGATCCGGAAACTCACTTTTGCGACGGAAGCGAAGCGCGAGACCGATGCGCTCTATGGACCTCCGTTTCAAAACGGGAGCTTCCCGGCGCGGGTCGCCTGGTTTTCGGTGAGCGCGAGCGGTTTTGCGCCGATGGCGGGCGGCCGATAGCCACCGCGATGGCCGGACCAGCGTTTCATTCGCTCATACGCTCATTTCTTGGGACTGGCCGCCGCCAGCACCGCGGTCCACTTTTCGATATCGGCGCGGATGAAATCGGCGAATTCCTTTGGCGTGCCGCCGACCGGATCGGTGCCCTGTTGTTTCAGCGCGGTGCGAACCGGCTCGCTCTTCAACGATTCGTTGGCGGCAATCGACAGTTTCTCGATGATCGCCGGCGGCGTTGCCGCCGGAGCGAGAAGACCGATCCAGACCCCGGCGTCATAGCCCGTCATCCCAGCCTCAGTGAGTGTCGGAACATTTGGCATGATCGAGGCCCGCGTTGACTGCGCCACAGCAAAGGCCTTGAGCTTGCCTGCCTCCACGTGCGGAGCCAGGGTCGCCGCCACATTGAACATCAGCGTGATGCGGCCGGAGAGCAGATCCGAGAGCGCCTGATTGCTGCCGCCCTGATAGGGAACCGATACAATCTGCGTGCCCGCCTTGGCGTTGAACAGCTCGGCCGCCATGTAACTCGCCGTGGCATAGCCGGAGGAGCCGAACGTCAGGCTTTCTGGCTTGCTCTTGGCCAGCGCGATCAGCTCCTGCAGATTATTGGCCGGCACCGACGGATGCGCCACCAACACATTCGGAACCGTGCCCAGCAGAACGATCGGCGCCAGATCCCGTCCGAGGTTGAAATTCGATTTCGTCTCCGCCGGATTGAGCGTGTTGGCGATCGTCGCCATGAAGAGCGTGTAGCCATCGGCGGGGGCGCGCGCCACGGCTTCCGCCGCGATCATGCTGCTGTTGCCGGGGCGGTTTTCGACAACGATCGGCTGGCCGAGACTGACTTCCATCTGCTTGCCGACGAGTCGGGCAAGGATATCCGCGGCCGAGCCTGGCCCGAATCCGATCAGTATCCTGATCGGTTGCGCCGGATAGGTTTGCGCCATGGCGGAAGCGACACCTGTGACCGAAGCCATCGCGACGCCTGCGCAGAGCCCGGCAATCCTGAGATAGCCGCCGACCATGTTTCCCCCGATGCGCAATCTTTCGCGCCATTTTCGTGATGCCGGTTTGATCTGACGCGTGACCGGTCGCAAGCCACTCTAGCGTGACCGGAGCCATAAGGAAGCCAGGATGCAGTCAGACCCACAACGCCGTGCCCGCGGCGCGGAAAAGCTCGGTGAGATCCTTGGGCAAACCCCGGACCAGGTCGACCGGTCCCTGGGCGACTTGGCGCCACAGCTCGCGACCTATGTGCTCGAGACCATCTACGGTGAAATCTACCAAAGCCCGACGCTGGACTCGCGCACACGCCAGATCGTTACGGTGGCGGCATTGGCGACGCTCGGAAGCGCGGCGCCGCAACTGCGAACCCATATCGGCGGTGCGCTGCGATGCGGCGTCACGCGGGAGGAACTGGTCGAGATCATGATGCAGCTGGTGCCCTATGTCGGCGTCGCCGCGGCCATCAACGGCGTCGCTGCCTGCCGGGAGGTTTTTGCGGCGGCAGACAAGAAGTAGGTTGTCCCGCCGTCTCGCGGGGAGGTTCAGAGGCGATAGCGGTTACGTCGCAGCCTGGATTCGGCCAACGCCGGGGCCCAGAAGATTGGAATAGACTTC
The DNA here is from genome assembly GCA_963802535.1 of uncultured Alphaproteobacteria bacterium. Lineage (GTDB taxonomy): Bacteria > Pseudomonadota > Alphaproteobacteria > Rhizobiales > Xanthobacteraceae > Bradyrhizobium. The sequence goes on from CAWDJI010000020.1 coordinate 344,238, forward strand.
AATCGGGCGCGGGTGGCCGATCAGGTAGCCCTGCATTTCGTCGCACCCCTCCGCGACCAGCGTTGCGAGCTGATCGGTGGTCTCGACGCCTTCGGCCAGCACCGGCAGCCCCAGCCCGTGCGCGAGGCCGATGACGGCGCGCACGATCGCCAGCGATCGATCGGTGCGGCCGAGGCTCGCGATAAAGGACCGGTCGATCTTGATCCGGTCGAGCGGAAACGATTGCAGATAGGACAGCGAGGAATATCCGGTGCCGAAATCGTCCAGCGCGATGCTGACGCCGAGCGCCCTTGAGGCCTTTGAGCATCAGGGTCGCGCGTCCGACGTTCTCGATCAGCACGCCCTCGGTGATTTCGAGTTCGAGCCGCGCCGGAGAAATTCCGCTTTCGCGCAAGACGACGTCGACCAGTTGCTGGAGATTGCCGCGGCGGAACTGAATCGCCGAAACATTGACCGCGACCTGCAGCGGTGGCAGCCAGGACGCGGCTTCGCGACAGGCCTCGCGCAACACCCACTCGCCGATCTCGACGATCAGGTCGGTTTCCTCGGCGATCGGAATGAACTCCGCGGGCGGAACGATGCCGCGCTGCGGATGCTGCCAGCGCACCAGTGCTTCGAATCCGATCACTTCGCCGCCGGCGTGCCGCTGCGGCTGATATTCCAGGAACAGTTCGCCGTTCGCGACCGCCGATTTCAGCTCATGCTCCAGCGCGCGACGATCGCGCAATTGCTGATCCATGGCCGCGGTGAAGAAGCGGATCGCCCCGCGGCCCTCGTGTTTGGCACGATAGAGTGCCGCATCGGCATTGGCGAACAGCGATCGCGCGTCGGTGCCGTCCCGGGGATAGAGCGCAATCCCGATGCTGAGATCGAGATCGAAGGAATGCCCGTCGACCTCGATGTCCTCGATCGAGCGCGCTGCGCAGCCGATCGGCGAGCAGCTCCGCGCTTGAGGGCAACGGATCCTGCTCGGTGACCGCGATGAACTCGTCGCCGCCGGTACGCGCGAGGAAGACGCCCTGTGACGCGATCTGGAGGCGATGCGAGGCTTCACGCAGCGCCGCATCCCCCATCGAATGCCCGAACAGATCATTGATCTGCTTGAAGCGGTCGAAATCGATGCAGAGCACCGCAAAGCTTCCGCCGCGCGCCTTCGCGCCGTCGAGCACCTGCGCGAAATGTCCTTCCAGCGCGGCACGGTTCGGCAAATCCGTCAGCGCGTCATGGCAGGCCAGGTGCAGGTATCGCTGCTCAGCGTGCTTGCTGGCGGTGATATCTTCATGCGTCGCCACCCAGCCGCGATCCGGCATCGGCCGATGGCAAATCCGGAAGACGCGGCCGTTGGCCAGTTCCACCACGGTGTCGTGCGCCTCGTTGCTGACAGCAAGCTGGTCGCGCCAGACGAGATACTCCTGTGCGCTCATCTTGGGAAAACTTCCCGCATCGAAACGCAAAGTGACGATCTCCCGGAGCGTCATGCCCGGCTTTACGAGGTCCGCCGCCAGGCCATACATGTCGGTGTAGCGCCGGTTGCAGACGATGAGCCGCTGGTCGCCGTCGAAGAAGCACAGCCCCTGCGACATGTTGTTGAGCGCCGTGTCGAAACGGCCGGCGATCTCGTGGGCCTTCGCCTGTTCGCTGAGCGCAGTTGCCTCGGCGTTTCGCGCCCGCTCGCCTTCGGCAAAAAGGCCGGCGCGCGAAGCCACGAGATTCACCAGGTCGGCGTAATTGGTGTTGATCATCCGGATCAGCATCACAACCAGCATGCAAAGATTGATGCCGATGCAGACGTGCAGCGGCTCGCCCGAAATCAGCAACCGCAGCGAGATCGGAACCGCCGAAATCAACAGCGTGAGCCGGGCAGCACTTGGAAAACTGCCAAGGCAGTAAGCGCTTCCGACCGAGCCCAGGAACACCAGCAGCGCCAAAGGCGCGCGCAAGTCCGGCTCGACGCTGTCGAACAGCACCAGCGTCCAGACCGCGAAGACGGCGTTGAGCGACGAGGCCAGGATGCGGGTCTTGAAGAGATGCTTGAGCGCCTGTTCGGCCGTTGGCACGACCCGCCTCAGCTTGACCCAATAGATCATCCGGATCGCGCTGATCAGGAGAAGTGCGCCCGGTATGCCGAAGCGAAACCATACCGGCAGCGAGGTCGGCAGGACGTAGGAGACGCTGGCGCTCTCGACCATCAGCACGCTGTACAGAACGGGGATCTGGCTGGTCAGGATGCGGAACTGCTCAATGAGCAACGCGCCGCCGGCCGGCGTTTGGGCGCTGCCGATGTAGAACCAACGCCGCAGATGCCTGCGAATGTTCATCGCGTAACCCTGTCGATCATGCCACGAGGCTAGCCGTTTCAGGGAAATTGCACGTAAACAAGCTTGGTAAGGGTGAACTTAAAACTCCGAATATCTACGTACTTCCAAGACCCTGCCCCGTTCCCGATCGGGAACCGGGACCGGCAGAACACGGAAAGCGGCCTTATGCGGGGTCACGCAACCCAGCCGGTGGCAAGGGCTGCGGCCCAAACCGGCAAGCCGTTGCGCCGCGCCAATTCCGCCATCGGCATGTGGTCGTAGGGCACATAGCAAAACGTGACGCTCCAGCCCCGCGCCGAACGCTCGAGGATGGCGTAGCAGGCATCGGGGGTGCCGGTCTGGCTGGTGTGGTAGACCGGTTTTGGGCTGTCATAGCCCGGACAACCGACGCTGCCGGGATTGACGACGAGCCGGCCATCCCCGAGCCGCACCGCGCGCGGAATATGCGTATGCCCGCACAGGATCAGCGAAGCATCGTGGCCTGCAGCCTCGGCTTCGATTGCCGAAATCGCGTTTGCCCTGACCTTTCCGTCCTCCGTCACCCGCTCCAGCCAGAAAGCGTCGTCGCGCTTTGGCGAACCGTGGCAAAGCAGGATCTCGTCGCGATAACGCAATGTCGGCGGCAGGCTTGCGAGCCAGTCGAGATGCCTGCGTTCCAGCTGCCGGTGGTCGATGCGACGGGAGGCTCCGGGCGCGCCCAGTTCGACCATGATCCTGTCCTGATCGCCGCGAATGGAAGGTAAGCCCCGCTCGATGAGAAGGTCGGCGGTCCGTCGTGCTTCGAGCGGCCCGCTGAGGTGATCGCCGAGGTTCACGACCTCGCCAACGCCAAGCGAAGCGATGTCCGCAAGCACGGCTTCAAGCGCGACGCAGTTGCCATGAATGTCGGCGATCGCAGCCAGTTTCATCAAATTGTCCGTTGTCCAGTCAGGAGCCTGCACCGGATATCATGGTAAACAATCGGTAAAGAAAAGGCCTTTTCAGCGCCCGCCGATCTGCACTTTGCAATACACGAGCGGTATTTCACCGATGCGATTTTGCCGTTCTTAACGGTTTCGTGGTTCCCTGCCTTCACTGGCCCGGGCAAATCGTCACTACCGCCGGACCGGATTTCGGAACATCGTAAATATGCGGGTCGATCGGATCTGGGAATTCCTCCAGCGGTTGTCGCCGCTGACGCGGAGCTGCCTGCTCACTGAGCTGGAGCGGCTGGAGCTGTGCGGCGTCGATATGCCGGGCTCGGCCGACATCCAGGCCCGGCTGCGCCTCGAACTGCGCCCGGACGGCGCGGCGGACGGCCCTCCTACGCCATCCAAATTCTTCTTCGCGCCGCTGGAGCCGCTGCTTGTCGACAGTGCGCCGGAGCACGCCAATACGGGCCGCCTGGCGCGGAGTTCGCTGGTCCCGATTTGGGAATGGATCTGCCGCGACCTGCTGCAAGTCATGGCCCGCGACTACAACGACCAGATGAAACTGCTGATCACCGCGAACAAGCCAAAGGACGTGCAGCAGGCGGCAGCGACCTTCCAGTTCAAGGTCGCGAAGTCGCTGGATGGAAACCTGGGCTCGCCCGAGGGCGCGGCGCGGGCGCGCGCCAGGCTCGCGGCCTATACGGCATCGCCTTCGGTCTATGGCGATCTGGTCAAGATGATGGGCGCGTTGCGCGCGCGCGATGCGCTGGCAAAATTCGGCGCCGCGTTGCCGAAGGATATCGCGAAATTCGACGACGCGAAGGTCGGCAACATCACCAAGCTGCTGGATGCTTTCCGGAAAAAGGACCCCGACGCGGTACCCTTCGCGCTGGCGCTGGTCGCCGGACGCCTCAGGACGCCGCGGGAGTTGGTTCGTCTCGCCACCAAACCCGCCCGCAGCCGCAGCGCCGCCGATGTCGCCGCCACACCCTATGCGATCGCAGTATCGATGGTGCTGGACCAGATCGACGACAACCGCGTCGCCTTGCTCATTGCCTTGCGGAAGAATCGGATCATCGTCGCGCGCGACATCCTGGCCGAAATCGACGCCACCGAATCCGCGCTGCTGGCCGGCATCCGTGAATTCGACGCTTCCGAATGGGGCACGCGGCTGCGTGACATGAGGGCCTCGATTGTGACGCTGGTGGAGGCCGAAGTGAGCCGCTTTCCTGATGAAATCGGCCATGTCCTGAAATTGCGCGACCTGCGGGGCAGCGGCTTGCTGTCCGGCCTGATCTGGAAGGGCCGCGACGCAATCAGCGACGGCGCCTTCCTCTGCAAACGCCTGATCAGCCAGGCCTGAAAAGGCCCTCGAAAACGTCATCGGTAATCCGGAGAATCGGCCGTCCCGCAGGCTTGACCTGCGTCGAACTCGCCGCCAGTGTCGGCCGCGGATGGTGATTTGCGAAACAAAACAATGCGGAGAACTGACATGATATCGAAATTCGCCGTTACGGCGCTTCTGGCTCTCGCGGTCTGCGGACCGGTCCAGGAGGCCTCGGCGCAGGATGCGATCGGCGGCGCCATCGTCGGCGGCGTCCTTGGCGGCGTGGTCGGCGGCGCGCTGGGTGGCGGCCGGGGTGCTGCGGCAGGCGCCATCATCGGCGCCGGCACCGGTGCTGCGATTGCAGCGCAGGGCGAGCCACGGCCGGGCGGTTACCGCTATTACAACAACGGCTGCTATGTCGAGCAGCCCGGCGGCTGGGTCGCGGTCTCGCCGCGCTATTGCGGCGCCCGGGTGCAATACGAGCCGGCACCGCCGCCGCAGCGCTATTATGACGACACCCCGCGCTGCATGCGCTCGCCGAGCTACAACCCGCGCAGCGGCACCTTCATCGGCCGCGACGGCTACGAGCGTCCCTGCCCGTAATTTTTCAGGGTAAGTCTCAGGTCGCGATCGGTGCGCCATCCCGCTGGATTGCCTGCGGGTGGCCCTGATCGTCGATCGAGACATAGGTGAAGTTACCGTCGGTGACGAGAATAGACTGCGTCGGCATATCCTTCCGGCGCAGCACCCAGGCCTCGATGTGAACCGTGATAGAGGTGCGGCCGACCCGCACCAGATTGGCGTGCACGGACACGAGGTCGCCGACATAGACCGCTTTGCGAAAATTCATCGCGTCGATCGCCACAGTCACGGTGCGCGATTTTGCGATCTTGGATGCGAACACGCCGCCGCCGATGTCCATTTGGCTGAGCAGCCAGCCACCGAAAATATCGCCATTGGCGTTGGTGTCGGCCGGCATTGCAATGGTTCGCGTGCAGAGATCGCCGCGCGGCTCGGTTTCGCTGTTCGCTGGAGCATGGGCATGCGTATCGGTCACTTGAAATTCTCCCAGCCGGCATCGGGCGTGAACCTGCCACCGAATTTTTCGGTCAGCGCACGCAAGGTCGAGACCACATTGTCCACGCCGCGCGTACGCGCGTAATTCAGCGGTCCGCCGCGGAACGGCGCGTAGCCGGTGCCGAAGATGACGGCGCCGTCAACCACGTCGGCATTGTCGACGATGCCTTCGCGCAAGCAGGCGACGCAAACGTTCGACAGCGGCAGGATCAGGCGGTCGATCATCTCGGCCGAGGGCTCGGACATCGATGGCGCGGCCGAACTGGTGTCGGCCTTGCCGTCGCGCCACGTATAAAAACCCTTGCCGGTCTTGCGGCCGAGTTCGCCTTTTGCCACTTTTTCGCGCAACCAAGCAGGCGTCGGCGGTAAGGAGTTGCCGAACTTCGAACGCAGCATGTCACCGACATCGAGACAGATATCGAGGCCGACCTGGTCAGCGAGTTCGATCGGGCCCATCGGCATGCCGAACTTCCTGGCCGCGGCATCGATGACCGATTTATCGATCTTCTCATCCAGCATCACCATCGCCTCCAGCATGTAGGGCGTCAGCGCGCGGTTGACGAGAAAGCCCGGCGAAGATTTTACCGGCAGCGGCAGGCGATCGATGGCGCCGACGAACGCCAGCGCCTCCTTCAGCAATTGCGCATCCGTGCCGTCATGGCTGACGACTTCAACGAGTTGCAGCCGCGATACGGGATTGAAGAAATGCAGACCGAGCAGCCGCTCCGGCTTTTGCAAGGTCGTGCGCAAATCCTGCAACGGAATGCTCGAGGTGTTGGTGGCAAGAATCGCGCCCGGCTTCATGACGGGCTCCAGCCCGGCATAGACCTTCTGTTTCAGCGTCAGCTTTTCCGGCACCGCCTCGATGATGAGGTCGGCATTGCGGACGCCCTCGCCGCCCATGTCGGGCATCAGGCGGTCCAGCGCATCCCGCACATCGGTGCGCTTGCGCAGGATTTTTCCGAACAGTTCTGCCGCGCGTTTGATGGTGCCGGCGATCGGCTCGGCCTTCATGTCGGCAAGCGTCACCCGCATGTCCTGCCCGGCGCACCAGGCGGCGATGTCGCCGCCCATCGCGCCGGCGCCGATGACATGGACATGCTTGATCTTGTTGCCGGTGCCGGCGATTTTTTTCATCTGCTCGCGCAGAAAAAACACCCGGATCAGGTTCTGCGCCGTCGGCGTCACCATCAATCTGGCGAACGAAGCCTGCTCCGCACGCAGCATCGCGTATCTATCGCCGCCATGCTTTTCCCAGAGATCGATAAGCGCATACGGCGCTGGATAATGCTCTTGCGGTGCCGCCTTGCCGGCCTCGCTGCGCATCCGCGAGGCGACCAGGCGGCGTGCGGGCTCCCAGTTCAGAACCGTAGCAAGCAATCCGGGTGCGGCGCGCTTGAGACGGCCGAACACCGCATCCTTCACGGCGTTCCGTACATGCCGCTCCTGCGTCACCGCATCGACCAGCCCAAGCGACTTTGCCTTTCGCGCATCGATGGTCTTGCCGGTCAGCATCAGCGTCATCGCCTGCATCGGATTAACCAGTTGCGTGAAGCGCACGGTACCGCCGAGGCCGGGATGGAGACCAAGCATCACCTCGGGAAAACCAAAGCGCGCATCGTCGATCGCAATCCGCATCTGGCAGGCAAGGACCACTTCGAGGCCGCCGCCGAGACAGAAGCCGTGGATCACGGCGACCGTCGGTACGCGCAGCGCCTCCAGCCGGTCGATCACGGCATGGGCACGGCCGATCTCGGTCTCGACGGCCAGCGGGTCAGTGGCGCCGCGAAACTCGTTGACGTCGGCACCGGCGATGAAGCCGGACGTTTTGGCGGAGCGGATGACGAGACCCGCAGGCCGCGCGCTCTCGAGTTCGCCCAGCACCTTGTCGAGTTCCTCGATCAGGTCTGCCGACAGCGTATTGGCGCTGGCGCCTTCGCGGTCGAACAGCAGCCAGGCAATGCCGTCGGCATCGCGGGTCAGTTTGAAATTCTTGTAAGGGCCGCCGGCGTCGGGCTTCGGCCCAAGTTCGAGCACGCGGTCGCCGAGAACGTTCATGATCCGTGATTCCATGATCACACCGTCTCTATCAGCATCGCGCCGCCCAGCCCGCCACCGATACATTCGGTGGCGATGCCGCGCCGTGTGCCCAACCGCTTCATGGCGTTGACGAGGTGCAGCACGATCCGGTTGCCGCTACAGCCGACGGGATGGCCGAGGCTGATCGCGCCGCCATCGACATTCATTTTGCTCTGGTCGATGGCACCGGCGGCGCCATCGAGACCCAGAATTTCCCTGCAGAATTTTTCGTCGTTCCAGGCCGCCAGACAGCCCAGCACCTGCGTGGCAAACGCCTCGTTCAATTCCCAGGTTTCGACGTCGCCGAGCGAGAGACTGTTGCGCTTCAAAAGTTCAGTCGCCGACAGCACCGGCCCGAGGCCCATGATGGAAGGATCGAGCGCCGACCATTGGCTGTCGAGGATGACGGCTTTCGGCGTCAGGCCATATTTGGCGACGGCGTTTTCGGAGGCGAGGATCACCCAGGACGCGCCGTCGGTGATCTGCGAGGAGTTGCCGGCGGTGACCTGGCCCCAGGGGCGTTCGAACACCGGCTTCAGTTTTGCCAGCGTCTCCGCGCTCGAATCCGGCCGCACGCCGTCGTCATGGTCGTAGAATTTGCCGTCGCGGGCAAAGGCGGTTTCGACCTCGCCCTTGAGCCATCCCTGGCTTTGCGCATTCGCCAGCCGTTTGTGGCTCTCGGCGGCATAGACATCCGACTGCGCGCGGTTGATGCCGAAGAGATGCCCGACCACCTCGGCGGTCTGGCCCATATTGAGTTCGGTGATTGGATCGGTAAGCCCGCGCTCGAGCCCGATGATCGGCTTGAGATAGGACGGTCGCACTTTTAGCGCCGCCATGATCTTGGCGCCGATGCCCTTTGCGCCGGCAAGCCCTGCGAACCAGCGCACGCCCTGCTGCGGCCAGACCAGCGGCGCGTGGCTCAGCGCCTCGGCGCCGCCGGCGAGGATCAAATCGGAGACGCCTTCGCGGATATAGCGATACCCGGTGTCGATCGACTGCATGCCGGAGCCGCAATTGATCTGCACGGTGAAGGCAACCATTCTCTCGCCCATGCCGAGCCGCAACGCTGCGACCCGCGCCGGATTCATCTCGTCGGCGATGACGTTGACGCAACCCAAAATCACCTGGTCGAAGGCATCGGGCGCAAACGGCTGCCGCGCCAGCAGGGGCCGGCCGCATTGCACGGCGAGATCGACCGGGGTGAACGGCCCCGGGCCGCTGCGCGCTTTGAGGAACGGCGTCCGGCTGCCGTCAACGATAAAAACCGGTCGCGCCATCAGCTCGCCGCCCTTTGCTCACCCAATCCTTGAAAGAACTGATGCACGTCGGCGGCTTTCCTGTAAATCGGCGACAGCGCTTCGGGCACAAAATCGTCGACCTCGATCACTTTTGCTACCGCCTCGTGGGCCGCGGCAAGCTTTTCGCCCTCGGACTGGGTGATGACGCCCTTCTGCACAGCTTCCTTCCAGTCGTGCAGCCGCGCGGCATGCATCTTCTTCGAAATATCCTCGGCCGCCGTCACCAGCAGGAACGCCTTTTCCAGCCGGGCAACGCCGCCGTCATCCACGACATGCGACAGATCAGCGGTGAGCCGGTCGCGCGCCGCGGAGGGCGACAGCACCAGTTGCGCGCATTGGTGGACGACCTGATCGGTCGGGCCGAGCACTTTTGCGCCGAACGGCTGGATCAGGAATTTCAGGATGACCGCGACAAATCGATTGGGAAGATTACCGAGGATTTCCGCAAAACGGCTTTCGATGGTTCTAAAACCGCTCGCCATGCACCATTCGAGCGCGGCGAAATCCGCTTGCTGGCGGCCCTCGTCCTGCCAGCGTTTTAGCGCGGCCGAGAGCAGATAGAGCTCGGAGAGGATATCGCCGAAGCGCGCCGACAGCATTTCCTTGCGCTTGAGCGCGCCACCGAGCGTCAACAGCGCCATGTCGGCACAGAGCGCAAACGCAGAGGAGTAGCGCGAAAGCTGGCGATAGAATTTTGTCGCATCACCGGCGTCGGGTGCGGGGGCGAACATCCCACCGCTCCAGCTGCGGCCCCAGGCGCGGAACATGGTCGCAAAACTGTGGCCGACATGCTTCCAGAACGCAGAATCGAAATCGTCGAGCCCCCTGGCGCGATCGGCCTCGCCGAGCGCGTTCATCTCCAGCAGCAGATAGGGATGGGCGCGGATCGCGCCCTGCCCGAACACGATCAGGTTTCGGGTCAGGATGTTGGCGCCCTCGACGGTGATGGCGACCGGCACCGAACGATAGAGGCTGCCGAGATAATTCTGCGGGCCATCGATCACGGCCTTGCCGCCATGGATATCCATGGCGTCGTCGATCGCAATTCTCAAGCGCTCGGTGGCGTGCAGCTTCATGATGCCGGAAATGACCGCGGGATGATGGCCCTGATTCAGCGCCGCACAGGTCAGCCGCCGCGCGGCGTCGAGCTGGTAGGCGATCCCCGCAATGCGCGCGAGCGGCTCCTCGATGCCTTCGAATTTCGAGATCGAGATTCCGAACTGCTCGCGGATGCGGGCATAGGCGCCGGTGGTGCGGGCGGCATAGGCGGCACCCGCGGCCGAGAGCGACGGCAACGAAATGCCGCGGCCGGCGGCGAGCGCCGTCATCAGCATCTTCCAGCCCTGCCCGAGGCGCTCTTGTCCCCCGATGATGTAGTCCAAGGGAATGAAGACATCGCGGCCCCAGTTCGGGCCATTCTGGAACACCTGCATCGCCGGCAGATGGCGCTTTCCAATTTCGACGCCGGGAAGGTGGGTCGGAATCAGGGCCACGGTGATGCCGAGGTCTTCCTCACTGCCGACCAGATGGTCCGGATCGTAGGCCTTGAAGGCCAGACCCAGCAGCGTCGCGACGGGGCCAAGCGTGATGTAGCGCTTGTGCCAGTTGAGGCGCAGCCCAATGACTTCGCGGCCTTCGAACTGGCCTTTGCAGATGATGCCGGTGTCGATCATCGACGCGGCGTCGGAGCCAGCTTCGGGGCTGGTCAACCCGAAGCAGGGAATGTCGTGGCCGTCGGCCAGGCGCGGCAGCCATTGCTGCTGCTGCTCCCTGGTGCCGAACCGCATCAGGAGTTCGCCGGGTCCCAGTGAATTCGGCACCATCACGGTGACGGCCGCCGTCACCGAGCGCGTCGAGATCTTGCGCACCACTTCGGAATGCGCGTAGGGCGAGAAGCCGAGCCCGCCATATTCTTTGGGAATGATCATGCCGAAGAATTTGTGGCGCTTGATGAAGTCCCAGGCCTCCGGCGGCAGGTCGCGCCATTCCCAATTGATCTTCCAGTCGTCGAGCATGGCGCAGAGCTCGTCGACCGGGCCGTGCAGGAAGGCGCGTTCCTCGTCCGTCAGCGTCGCCGGCGCATAGGCCAGCAATTTCGACCAGTCGGGATTGCCGGTGAAAAGGTCGGCGTCCCACCAGACATCGCCGGCCTCCAGCGCCTCGCGCTCGGTGTCCGACATCGACGGCAACACGCCGCGGGCCCAGGAAAAGATCGGCTTGGTGATGAAATCGCGGCGGAAGCTCATGGCGGGTCCTCATGGATCGGCAGCGCGGGAGGCTATTTTAGCGGAGATTGCCCGGCTTGGGTGAACACTTCGCCTTGAAAACAGGGAGAATTGATCCGGCTGGGCGACGGGTGATAACGGCGCAGGGCGGCGGCGGTTCCGGGGATCCGGTGGTGCCGGCGCATACTAGCCGTCGCACCCGCGTAACCCGTCACCCTGAGGTGCGAGCGTAGCAAGCCTCGAAGGGCGACGGCCCGACTATGGCCGATTCATCCTTCGAGACTCGCCGAAGCCGGCGAGCGCCTCAGGATGACGGATCACAAGCAAACGCACCTTCACCTTCTCGCGGCACGATCTGCCCGAGGTTTGCTCAGTAATTCTTTCGCCCCCAAAATCCAGAGGGCGCAGGGAATGCCGGATGCGCGCTGCACCCGAGGTCTCATGCGCAAGTTGGGTAGAAAGTGCGCGCATGAGCATACAGGGCAGCGGAGGCAATCCGACATTCCCTGCGCAATGGCTTTACGGCTTATGACGCGCTCTCCCCGGTGAGCCTTGTACTGTTGCCACCGCAGACGCCAACATCGGGGCGTCAGGACCACACGCCTTTGCCGTACGCTTCCACGCCGTTCGTCAAAGGCGCTTCCACGTCCATCGCTCCCCGCCCCGCGTTCGTGACGATCGCGAGCGCCCCTCTGGTCGGGACGGGATGACGATCCTATGCCACACTTCACATTTCTGGAAAAGCGAAATATTTTCGATTTCGTCTGATTTTTGGCTTGACACGATTTCCGTAAATCGGAAGTGATTTGCCCGTCGGGCACCGCACTGGTGCGGTGCCCGGGTCAAAACCACTGACGGCCCGGGCAGGACCTCCGTCAAAAGCCAAACACACGCAGCTGTTGCTTGCTGACCGGGTCGTCCGGGTCGATCGATTGCGCTTTGCGGAAATCGGCGATCGCCTCGGCGCGGCGGCCCTGCACTTCATGGGAGAGGCCGCGGTTGTTGTAGGCCTCGACATAGGACGGGCTGACCTCGATCGCCTGCGTGAAATCCTCGATCGCGCGGTTGCTGTCACGCTTGGCGACGAAGGCTTTGCCGCGAGAATTGAAAGCGTTAAAATCCTTGGGGTTGATCGCGATCGCCTGGTCATAGTCCCGGATCGCGTCATCGGTCCTGCGCTGCATCATGCGGGCATTGCCGCGATTCCAATACGCCACGCCGTTTTTTGGATCGATGCCGATCGACCGATCATAATCTGATATCGCGTGGCCATAGTCCTTGAAGCCTTCGAGCGCGACGCCGCGGCAATTGTAGCCGGCGGGATTTTTCGGTTCGCGCCTGACGACCTCGCTGCAATCGTTGACCGCAAGGTCGTATTGGCGGTCGTTGCTGTAGGCGACGCCGCGCGAGCTGTAGAGCCACAGCAGGCCTGGATCGAGCTTGATGGCCTCGCTGTAGTCGGCGATGGCAAGCACCCATCCGCCTTTTTTCGTGATCAGCCGCTTCCTGAACAGCGCCTGCCCACGCTGGCCGAAACCAAAAGCGTATTTCGGATTGATCGTGACCGCCTCGGTGAGGTCGGCGACCGCCCGGTCGAACTCGCCCTTTTCCGTCCACGCCATGCCGCGGCGAGCATAGGCCCAAATATCCCCCGAATCCAATCTGATCGCCTCGGAATGGTCGGCCAACGCGGCGTCGTAGTCATGCAGGCCGTACCAGGCGACGCCACGGTTGTTCCGGGCCCAGCCATATTTCGGATCGATCCTGATCGCTTCGCTGCAATCGGCAATGGCGGCGGCGTGGTCCTCCTTGCTCTCATAGGCCTCGCACCGATGCGCAAAGGCCGAGGCGTCCTTCGGGCCGAGCTTGATGGCCTCGCCATAGTCGGCAATCGCACGGTCGTAATCCTTCTTGTTAAAGGCGCCGCGGCCGCGGTTCTTGAGGGCCTTGATGCGTTCTGCCACCGGCTCGCCGGCATCGCCGATGATGCGGTCGCAGGCTGCGCCCCCAAGGTCAGGCTTGTCGGCACTCGCGGCACACGCGTCCCGGTCGGCCGGCGTGGCGGCCAGCGCCGGCATCGCAAGCAAAAGACCCACGCAAAGGAGCAGTCCAGCCGACCCACGTGCTGCCATGCCGTTCGCCTCCGCCTTGCGCGTCGACGCGACGCCTACGGGCAGGACGAGTTTAGCCCGAACGGCGGACATTCTGCCATCATCAACCGAGGTTTTGGAGGGATCGCCGCTCTGATTGAGACAATGCGACAAGAGTAGACATTGGCCTCCTCACCAGACGGGCGTAGCCTGTTCCCGCAGGGCGTCCAGACGGATTGCAAATCCGCGACATCACGCACTGTGAGGGAGCATCATGAAATTTCCCCGCCGCACATTCCTGCATCTGGCCGCAGGCGCCGCAGCGTTACCGGCCCTGCCCCGCATTGCGCGGGCGCAAGCCTATCCGTCCCGGCCGGTCCGCATCGTCGTCGGTTTTGCCGCCGGCGGCGCCACCGACATCCAGGCACGCCTGATGGGGCAATGGCTGTCGGAGCGGCTCGGCCAGCAATTCATCATCGAGAACCGCGCCGGCGCCAGCGGCAATATCGGGACCGAGGCGGTCGCCAAGGCGCCCGCCGATGGCTACACGCTGCTGCAAATCGTGACCCCGCATGCGATCAATGCCGCGCTCTACTCAAATCTCAATTTCGACTTCGCCCGCGACATCACGCCGGTGATCTGCGCCGCGCGGCTGGCCTATGTGGTCGTGGTGCACCCGTCGGTCCCCGCCAAAACCATCCCCGAATTCATCGCCTACGCCAAGGCCAACCCGGGCAAGATCAATTACGGGTCGGCCGGCCCCGGCACCCCGCAAAACATCGCCTGCGAACTCTTCAAGATGATGGCCGGGGTGGATCTGGTCCACGTCCCCTATCGCGGCGGCGCGCCTGCGACCACCGATCTGGTCGCCGGCCATCTGCATGCGATTTTCAGTCCGGTGTCGGAGTCGATCCAGCACATTCAGGCCGGCAAGCTGCGCCCCCTTGCGGTGACGACCGCAGCCCGCCTCGACGTATTGCCCGACGTTCCAACGGTGGCGGATTTCGTACCCGGCTATGAGGCCTCTGGCTTTGCCGGCATCGGCGTCCCCAAGAACACGCCGGCCGACATCATCGACATGCTGAACAGGGAACTCAATGCTGGGCTCGCCGACCCCAAAGTCAAAGCCCGGATCGTCGAGCTCGGCGGCACCGTGCTTGGGGGAACGCCCGCGGAATTCAGCAAGATCATCTCGGACGCCACCGAAAAATGGGCCAAGGTGATCAAGTTCGCGGGCGTCAAGGCCGAATAGCCTTGAAGCGTCCACATTGCCGATGGAGAAGCGCCCCTTGTGTGGCGCTGGCTTGGTGAGCAATGGACATTTGGGGGACGACACGTCTTGCAGTTGGCGGAATAGTCGCAGCCATTCTGTTACTGACTACGCCTGCCATGGCTGCCGGGTCGCCGGCCGACCTGATCTCCGGTTTCCGCCTCAAGAACGGCGAGGTCCGCGTCGTGCGCGACGCAACGCTGGACCGCATTGCGCTGGAGCAGGCGCGCGCGATGGCGGCAAAGGACGATCTCAGCCATGAGGTGCTCGGCCCGTTCAACAAGCGGGTCGCGCCGGCGGGTGCGGGGCGCGCCGCGGAGAATATTGCCTACGGCTACGAGAGTTTCGAAAAAACGCTCGGCCAGTGGATCGATTCTTCCGGGCACCGCAAGAACCTGCTGTTGCACAACGCATCCCGCGTCGGCGTTGCGAGCGCGAAGGATGCGAGCGGCAAACGCACCTACTGGGCCATGGTGATCGCCGGCGATTACGAGACCAAACCGAAGGGCAAACGCGACAAGGAACCGCTGGTCGCGGTGAAGCGAGAGGCCAAGCCGCCTTCAGATAGCAAGCCTGCAAGCCGGCCCAAATCCAGCGGCTGCACCATCAAGCTGTTCAGCCTCTGCATTTGAGACGGGCCCGAAGCCGGAATCAATCCGGGCGGACCATCTCGAACATGTCTTCGTCCTTGATCTCGAAATAATCGCCCTTGCGGCCAGCGCGGACGATCGGGTGGGCGAGCCCAGTCCGGTAGACGCCGTCCTTGATCATGGCCTTGTCGATGTGAACGGCTACGACTTCGCCGAGCGTCAGCCAGGCCTGCGCCTCCTTGCCGTCAGCGCCCTGCAAGCGGATGATCTGCGTCAGCTTGCACTCGAACGACACCGGGCTTTCGGCCACGCGGGGCACGTTGACGATCCTGCACGGCACCGCGGTGAGGCCGGCAATCGTGAATTCGCTGACATCGTGGGCGACATGCGCCGCGGTCGCGTTCATGTGCTGCGCCAAGTCTTTTGTTGCGAGATTCCAGACGAATTCGCCGGTCTCCTGGACGTTCTTGAGGGTGTCCTTGGGCGAAGTCGAGGAAAAGCCGATGATCGGGGGATGGTAGGCGAAGCCGTTGAAGAAGCTGTAGGGCGCCAGATTGACATTGCCCTTGGCGTCGCGCGACGAAATCCACCCGATCGGGCGCGGCGCGATGATAGCGTTGAAGGGATCGTGCCTGAGGCCGTGGCCCTTGGCGGGCTCGTAAAAATGCAGGTCTTTCGGGCTCTTGGCGTCCATTCCGGCGGTTCCCATTTTTCGTCATTGCGAGCGTAGCGAAGCAATCCATACCACGGATGTGGGCCGATGGATTGCTTCGCTACGCTCGCAATGACGTGAAGATCAGCGGGCTTGGCCGGTCTTGGCGCGCGGCGAGAGGCCGGCGATGATGAAATCGATCATTTCGTCGAGCGTCGGGCCCGGCTTGTTGGCGCATTGGGCGATCATCTGGGGGTGAAAGAAGCGTATCATCCCGGTGCAGGCGCACATCGCCGCGAGCGGGATATCCTTGACCTCGAACTCGCCTGACGCAGCCCCCTGCGCGATCACGCTGCCGATGGTCTCGGTGAGCATCTGCATATGGGCAACGCAGACGTCCCAGTCCTCCTCCATCGCGATCGCGACCATCTCATGCATCTTGGAATCGCCGACATAGCGTTCCGAGTTCATGTGGTGGATCGAGGTCATCAGTTCGCGCAAGCGCACGGATGCCGGCCCAGGCAGCGTGGTGATGGTCCGGGCGGCCTGTTCCACCTCACTCATCAGGCGGCGGGCCACACCCTCATGGATCGACTTCTTCGAGTCGAAGAAACGATAGACGTTGGCCGGGCTCATCCGCAGTTCTTTGGCGATGTCGGCCACCGTCGTCTTCTGGTAACCGATCTGCCGGAACAGACGCTCCGCCACCACGAGAATCCGTTCGCGGGTGTCGGTTTCGATGTTTTCGGAAATCAGCGTCATCACAGTACTCAATGTTCAATTATTCCGCGGCGTCGGCAAGCGGAAATGCGAGGGGCGCCGTGACGTGGTCCTGATGCTGCGGCGCAAGATCAGGCTGCTCGGTTTGGCCGCTTTCATCCAGGCTCTTGCGGAACCAGAGCGCGTAGAGGCCCGGCAGGTACAGCAAGGTCAGGAAGGTTGCAACAAACAAACCGCCCATGATGGTGATCGCCATCGGGCCCCAGAAGGCCGAGCGCGACAGCGGGATCATGGCCAGGATCGCGGCCAGCGCGGTCAGGATCACCGGCCGGGCACGGCGGACGGTGGCTTCGACGATGGCTTCCTTGCGCGTCAGGCCATGGGAGACGTCGGTCTCGATCTGGTCCACCAGGATCACCGCGTTGCGCATGATCATGCCGGCCAGCGCAATCAGCCCGAGCAGCGCCACGAAGCCGAACGGCTGGTTGGCGATGTTGAGGCCAAGCGAAGCACCGACGATGCCGAGCGGCGCCGTCAAAAACACCAGCATCAGGCGCGAAAAACTCTGCAACTGGATCATCAGCAGCGTCAGCATCACGAGCGCCATCAGCGGAAACAGCACGGCGATCGAGGCGTTGCCCTTGGCGGATTCCTCGAACGCACCGCCCGCCTCGATCCGGTAAGCCGGCTCAAGATGGTCGCGGATCTCCTGCAGTTTCGGCCAGATCTGGCTGGTCACGTCAGGCGCCTGGACGCCGTCGGCGACGTCGGTACGTACTGTAATGGCCATGTCGCGGTTACGCCGCCACAGGATCGGTTCTTCGTGGGCGTACTCGATCTTGGCGATCTGCTGGAGCGGCACCGCAACGCCGTTGCGCGAGGTCACGGTGAGGTCGCCGACATGGCCGAGGTCGAGCCGTTCCGAGGGGACCGCACGCGCCACCACGCCGACCTTCTCGATGCCGTCGCGGATCGTGGTGACCGGCGCGCCCGAGATCAGCATGGCAAGCGCCTGCGAGACGTCCTGCGGGGTCAGGCCGAGCGCGCGGGCGCGGTCCTGATCGACCACGAGCTTCAGATACGGCGACTGCTCGTTCCAGTCGAGCTGCGGCTCCCTGGCGTTGGGATTCTGCCGCATCACGTCGCGCACCTGATAGGCGATGTCGCGCACCTTGTTGGCGTCGGGGCCGATGACGCGGAACTGAACCGGGAAACCGACCGGCGGGCCAAAGTTAAAGCGGTCGACGCGCACCCGCGCCTCGCTCAGGTCGCCGTCACTGACCGCCTTCTCCAGCCGCGCCTTGATGCGCTCACGGGCTTCGACGTCCTTGGAGACGATCACGATCTCGGCAAAGGCCTCGTTCGGCAGTTGCGGGCTGAGGCCGAGCCAGAAGCGCGGCGAACCCTGGCCGACATAGGAAGTGTAGGTCGCGATGTCCTGGTCGTCCTTTAGCAAGGCCTCGGCCTTCTTGACGGACTTTTCGGTGACGTTGAACGCGGTGCCTTCGGGCAGACGCAATTGCAGGAACAGTTCCGGCCGCTCCGACAGCGGGAAGAATTGTTGCTGGACGTGACCGAAGCCGACGATCGAGAGCGCGAACACGCCGATCGTCGCCAGCACCACCTTGACCCGGTGATCGACGCACCACTGCACCATGCTGCGCAGGATACGATATACCCGGGTCTCATAGACCGCGTGCGGGTCGTGGTTGTGGTGGACCGTGATGTTCGGCAACAGCTTGACGCCGATATAGGGCGTGAAGATCACGGCAACGAACCAGGATGCGACCAGCGAGATCGCCACGATCCAGAAGATGCCGCCGGCATATTCACCGACCGCCGAATTGGCAAAGCCGATGGGGAGGAAGCCAACGGCCGTGACCAGCGTTCCCGTGAGCATCGGAAACGCAGTTGATTCCCAGGCAAACGACGCCGCGCGAACGCGGTCCCAGCCCTGCTCCATCTTCACCACCATCATCTCAACCGCGATGATGGCGTCGTCGACGAGCAGGCCGAGCGCGATGATCAGAGCACCCAGCGTGATACGATGCAGGTCGATCGACATCGCGTTCATGACGATGAAGACGATCGCCAGCACCAGCGGCACCGACATCGCCACCACGATACCGGTTCGCCAGCCCAGCGCCACGAACGAGACGAACAGCACGATCGCCAACGCCTCGATGAAGGAGTGCACGAACTCGCCGACGGCGCGCTCGACCACCTTGGGCTGGTCGGCAATCTGCTCGACATTGATGCCCTGCGGCACCGCCTTCATGAATTCATTGGTCGCCTTCTCGACCTCCTTGCCGAGTTCGAGGATGTTGGCGCCCTTGGCGGTGACGACGCCGATGCCGAGCGCGGGCTTGCCTTCCTGGCGCGCGATGAAGGTCGGTGGATCGACGAAGCCGTGCGTGACGGTGGCGATATCGCCGAGGCGAAACACCCGGCCATTGCTCTCGACCGGCGTTTCGGCCACGGCCTTGACGCCGTCGAGCGCGCCGGTGACGCGCAGCGGCACGCGCTGCGAGGAGGTTTCGACGGTGCCGGCCGGCGTGACGTTGTTCTGCTTGGCGAGCGAATTGAACAGCGCCTGCGGCGTGATCCCGAGCGTCGCCAGCTTGGCATGCGAGAATTCGACGAAGATGCGCTCGTCCTGGGCGCCGTAGAGATTGACCTTGGTGACGCCGGCCACCTTCAACAGCCGCTGGCGCATGCCTTCGGCAGCCTTCTTCAGCTGCGCGAAATCGGCGCCCTCGCCGGTCATCATATAGAGGATGGAATTGACGTCAGAGAATTCGTCATTGACGACGGGTCCGAGCAGGCCGGCCGGCAATTGGCCCTGCACGTCGGCGAGCTTCTTGCGCAACAGATAGAACAGATACGGCACCTGCGCCGGCGGCGTGGAATCCTTGAACGTGACCTGCATCGCCGTGAAGGCGGGCTTGGAATA
Organism: uncultured Alphaproteobacteria bacterium; assembly: GCA_963802535.1. Taxonomy (GTDB): domain Bacteria; phylum Pseudomonadota; class Alphaproteobacteria; order Rhizobiales; family Xanthobacteraceae; genus Bradyrhizobium. Next base: position 363,751 of record CAWDJI010000020.1, read on the forward strand.
GGTCTGCACCTTCTCGAAGTAAGGCAGCTCCTGCAGCTTCTTCTCGATGGGATCGGCGACCTGGGTCTGCATCTCCTGCGCGGTGGCGCCCGGCCAGATCGCCGAGACGTTCACGACCTTGACCGTGAAGAACGGATCCTCGGCGCGGCCGAGCCGCTGATAGGAGAAGAAGCCGGCTGCACCCAGCGCGATCATCAGGAACAGGATCAGGGTCGGATGGCTCACCGCCCAGCCCGAGAGATTGAAGCGCTTCATGTCACCCTCCAGCGAATTCCAAAACCGCATTTGCCGTCATTGCCTGCGACAAACGCGAAGCGTTTGCGCAAGGGAGCGAAGCGACGAAGCAATCCCTACTTTCTTTGCCGCACGATGGATTGCTTCGCTTCGCTCGCAATGACGGAATTAGAACGACAGCGACGAGACGACACGGACCTTCTGGGCCGGGTCGAGCTTTTGCACGCCGAGCGCGACGACCTTGGCACCCTCGTCGACGCCGCCGGTGATGACGACGTAATTGCTCTCGTAGGATTTCACCGCGACCGGCTTCAGCGACACGTCGCCGGAATCGTCGACGATATAGAGCGAGGGATTGCCGCCCTGGCTGAACAGCGCCGACAGCGGCAGTTTTGCAACGCGCTCGGTGGCGGCGTCCGACAGCGTCAAGCGTCGCGGTCATGCCGAGCGAGACGTTGTCGCCGGCGTCAGGCAGCGAAAACTTCGCGAGATAGGTCCGCGTCGCCGGATCGGCCGCCGGCGCGATCTCGCGCAGTTTCGCGGTGTATTTCTTGTTGGCTTCCGACCACAACGTCACGGTGGCGGTGCCGTCCTTGGCGCGACCGACCAGCGTTTCGGGGATTGAGACCACCGCTTCCTTTTCGGCAAAGCGCGCGACGCGGACCGCGGTCTGCCCGGAGGCGACCACCTGGCCGGCATCGATCAGGGTCGCGGTGACGACGCCGCGGGTGTCGGCAACCAGCGTCGCATAGGACAGTGAGTTTTTGGTGAGTTCGACCGAACGTTCGGCGCGGTTGAGACGCGCGCGCGCTTCGTCGGCGGCAGCGCGGCTCGTGATCCATTTGCGCATCCGTGGTCCAGCCCTTGGCGCGCAAATCCTTGGCGCGCTGTTCGGAGGCGGCGGCCTGCGCCAGCACGCCGGTCGCGGCGCGGAATTCCGCCTCGGCCTGCTCGGCCTGCAGCTTCAGATCGACTTCATCGAGGGTGGCGAGCGGCTGGCCGACATCGACGGTCTGGCCGACTTCGACCAGGCGCTTTGCGACCTTGCCGGGGACCCGAAAGCCCATGTCGGTTTCGATCCGGGGCTTGATGGTGCCGACAAAGCTGCGTTCCGGCGTTTCCGCCTCGTAATGCACGGTGGCGACCAGAACCGGGCGCCCGGGAGCGGCCTTTTCGGCCACCTTCTCATTGCAGCCGGTCAGCGTAAACACCGCCAGCGCCAGCGATCGCACCGGTCAACAGCCTGTAATAGCTGGACAAAACGGAACGGACGAACATCGGACTTCTCCATCGGCTGAATTCTGATGAAGAGTGTCGAATGTTCACTGACGAATGTCAATATTCGTCAGTGAACACCAATTCGTGAGTTAAGGGTGGGTGGCTCAAAAATGCCCCGTCGCCCCTGCGAACGCAGGGGCCCATAACCACCGCACATTGTTGCTGCGGAAGGTGTCGCCCACCTTGCTCGAACGAGAGCACAACGCGGGATGGGCCCCTGCGTTCGCAGGGGCGACAGCGAGGATTATTTCGCCTGTCCCGCGAAGCCTCACTCCGCCAGTTGAAACCGCTCGAAACGATGCAGCTCTTCCTCGATGCGACGCTTGTAGCTCCTTGCGCGGAGCGCGCGCGGCGCCCTTGCCGACCCAATTCCATTTCTGCATCAGCAATTTCCTGTTCTTGCGGTCGGTCTTGAGATCGATGGCGGCGACGATGTCTTCGCCGACCAGCACCGGCAGCGCGAAATAGCCGAACAAACGCTTTTCCTTGGGCACGTAGGCCTCGAAACGGTGGTCATAGTCGAAGAACAATTCGGTGCGCTTGCGCTGGATGATCAGGGGATCGAACGGCGAGAGAATGTGGACCAGGCCGCCCTCGCCTCGCCATGTTTGCGGCTCCAATGTCTCCAGCGCGCGCCCAATGCTCCTGCTTGCCGGCGCCTTCGACTGCTACCGGCACCATCTCCCTCGCGCGCACGCGCGCCTCGATCAGCCGACGCACCGCCGCCTTGCTCGGCGCGTCGAGATGGCAGATCGAATCGAGACTGACGACGCCCTGTGAGCGCAGCGCGCGGTCGAGCAGATAGGTCGTGCGTCTCCGCTGGTCGAGGCCGGCTTCGGCGGCTTGTCCCAGCCGAAATGCCGCGTCATCAATTCATAGGTCTTGAGCATGCCCGATCGTTCGGAGATCGTCACCTCGCCGGTGTAGAAGGCGAGCTGCAGCGCCCGCTTCGACGGCTTGCGGCTCGCCCACAGATGCTCCTTCTCGGTCAGCACATCGTCCTCGATGTCGCGGATGGTCAGCGCGCCGTCGCGCCGCAGCAGCCGCATCACCTTGCGGGTGTCGGCCGGGCTGACATTGGCGAACCATCGATGGCCTTCGCGCTTGTGCAGCTTCATGCCCGGGACGAAGATAGCGAAAATCTTTCGACGGCACATAGGACAGCGCATGCGTCCAGTATTCGAACACAGACTTGTCGAGGCTCTGCGCCTGCCGCAGATCCGCGCGCTGGTAGTCGGGGATGCGGTTGAACAGGATGTGATGATGGCAGCGCTCGATCACATTGATGGTGTCGATCTGCACATAGCCGAGATGCTCGACCGCGGCGGCAATCGCCGGCGGCCCTTCGCCGAACGGATCCGGCGTATCGAGCCGCTGGGCATCGCAGCCAGATTCGCCGGGCCTCGGCCTTGGTCAGGGGATGGGGTGGGGTCACGCGGGGCATTGCGCGGCAATGTAATCGGATTCGCTGCCGCGGGGAGTCAGGAATTGCGACGCCAGGGCTCGGTGCTGGATTTCGGCGCTAGATTTCCCTGTCGGTGCCGAGATAGGCCCCGGCGGCAAGCAATGCGTCGCGAAGATCGGGAATCGGAACCGCGCGCGGCGCGATCGACCGTTTCCTGGCGATCGCAGCCGCCGTACCGGCGGCTTCGCCCATCGCAAAGCACGGCGGCATCACGCGGATGGCGCTGAGCGCTTCATGGGTCGAAGATACCGCGCGGCCGGCCACCAAGAGCCCATCAACGGCCTCCGGCACCATCACCCGATAGGGGATTTCATAGATATTGGCCGTCGGCGGACCTGCGCCGGCGCCACCGCCCGCGCCGGTGGGATCGTGGATGTCGATCGGGTAGCCGCACAAGCGCGATCACATCCTCGAACTGCCGGCCGTTCTGGAGGTCGCCGAGGGTCAGCGTGTATTCGCCGACGATGCGGCGGGTTTCGCGCACACCGATGTGCGTTGCGGTGTCGAGCAGCCGGCACTTTTCGAAGCCCGGCAGATTCTCGCGGAAGAATTTCAAAAGCGTATGGACCTGCTCGCGGCCCTCGATCTCGGCCGCGGTGAGATCGTCGACATCGGTGCCGTTGCGCCTGAGCACGCGCGAGGTGTTGATGCGCCAGACGCCCGGTTGCAGCGTCTTGTACATGCCGACGCCCTTGCGCGGGATGTTGAAGCGCCCTTCCGCCGTCGCCTTGGCGATGATCGAGGCATAGGGACGATAATCGTCGGGATGGGTGCGGACATATTCTTCAACCACCTCGTCGTCGACGTCGGCGATGCGGAAGAACATTGTCATCGGCTGCATCAGGCCGTCACTGTCACGGCCGATCGCGATCTCGACGCCGGACAGTGCGGCGACATCGCCGTCAGCCGAACAGTCGACGATCATGTCGGCCGGTTGCAGGTGCAGGCCGCTCTTCGAGGCACAAACCAGACCAGAGACGCGCGGCAGACCGTTCGCGCCCGGCTCCGTGATGGCATCGACCACCAGCGTGTGAAACAGAAGCTCGACGCCGGCCTCGCGGCACATCCGCAGCGCCACGATCTTGGCCGATTCCGGCTCGAACGGCGTCACCTTGTCGTGGCCGTACTCGATAAATCCACAATAGCCACTCTTGGCGGGAATGCCGGATGGGTGCAACGCGCCGCCATCGGCTTCCATACGCCGGACAAACTCGTCGAAGATGCCCTTGATCAACTGCTGCGAACCGTCGAGCGAGAACGAGGTCATGCACGGCCCGACCAGGCCCGCGGTCAGATTGCCGCCGAGGAAGCCGTAGCGTTCGATCAACAGCGTGCGGGCGCCGTGACGGGCGGCAGCGATCGCCGCGGCGATGCCGGACGGGCCACCGCCGACCACGACGACGTCGAAACGCGACTCGACCGGGATGTTGCGTTGGAAAGAAATTGTACCTGGCGAAACGTTCACGGCAATTTACTCCGGCGCGACAGCGCGCTTGCGATTTAATCGATCTAGCGGAACATCGACCCGCCATCGGCATCGAGACCGGCGCCGTAGACGAAGCTCGATGCGGACGAGCAGAGAAACAGGATCGCGCCGGCCATGTCGGATGGGCGACCCATCCGTTTCATCGGCAGGCCCTCGGCGATGCGATCCTTCAGCTCCTGCGAGATGGTGGAGTGCATCGGCGTGTCGGACGGCCCGGGATTGAGCGCGTTGATGCGGATGCCTTTGCCCGCCATCTCGCGCGCCAGCGATTTCACCAGCGACTGCACGCCGGCCTTGCTCGCGGCATAGGCGGCGTCGGCGATCAGGCCACCGCCGCCGCGAATGCCGGCATCGGAGGCGACGCAGACGATGTTGCCGCTGCCTTGCGGGATCATGCGCTTGAGCGCCTGCTGCGCGACGAAGAAGGTGCCCAAGAGATTGATGTCGAGGACGCGGTGCCAGTGCGACCAGGTCTGGTCCAGCGCCTTGACGGCGGTGATGACCGCTGCGCAGGTCACGACATGATCGAGCCTGCCGAGCTTTTTGGTCCGCGATCTCGAACGCCGCGCCAATGCTCTCGAAATTGCCGACGTCGAGTGCCGTGGCAAAAGCCTTGCCGCCCTGCGCCACGATTTCGGCGGCGGCGCGCTCGACGGCTGCTTCGTCGCGGTCGGCGAGCATCACCGTCGCACCGTGCCGCGCAAAGACACGCGAGGTCTCGAGGCCCATGCCGCCGGCGGCGCCGGTGATGAATACGGTCTGGCCGGCGAAGGTGTCGCGGGCAAAGGCATCCGCCGGATGTAGCGCAGGGTTACTCATCGTCATCAGCCTCGTCGTCTTTTGCTCCGACCCAGTCCGGCAGCTCGGTCCCCACCATCCACTCGTCCTTCAGCGCACCCTTGACCCGCTTGATCAGTTTCATGCCGTCCCGCCCGCTGCGCTGCGCGACGGCCGTGGCAATGACGTCGACCACCGCGAGATGGGCAAGCCGTGTCGTCATCGGGGCGTAGACAAAGGTGTTCTCCAGCGTGTCGATGCCGACGACAATGTCGCTGATGCGCGCCAGCGGTGAATCGGAGCGGGTGAAGCTGATCAGCGTCGCCCCTTGCTGGCGCACCATCTTCGCCGTCAGCAGCACGTCGCGGACGCGGCCGGTGTAGGCGAAGCCGAGCGCGACATCGCCGGACTTGAGGGTAGCCGCCGACATTCGTTGCAGATGATTGTCGGGGTGATGGATGGTCGGGACGCCAAGCCGCATCAGCTTCTGCTGGGCGTCGATTGCGGCAACGCTGGAAAGGCCGTTGGCGAACAGCTCGATCCGCGGCGCTTTCAGGATGGTGTCGACGACACGCTCGACCACCTCGAGGTCGAGTTGCGTCCGCATCAATTCGAGCGCATCGATCGAGGATGCGAAGATCTTGTTGGCAATAACGTCGAGGCCGTCGCCGGTGCCGATGTCGCCATGCACGAAGGGCTGGCCGATCATCAGCGCCTGCGCCAGACGGATCTTGAAATCGGGAAAACCATCGCAGCCCAGCGCGCGGCAGAAGCGGATCGCGGTCGGCTGACTGACCGCGGCCTCGGTCGCAAACACCGCGAGCGACATGCGCGTCACCTGCGCGGTCTGCGCCAGCACCAGCGCCGCCAGCTTCTGTTCGGCGACGCTGAAGTCGCCGTCCATCTCGCGCAATTGCGAAAGGATATTGCGGCCGCCAGTCAAGTTGCTGCGCGCGATCGGGCGATCGGCAACAGGCGCACCCCGCACGGCCAGCTTTCCCGCCATCAAAGAATTCCCGTCCCGGCAATATATGTAGTTTTGCTAAAGGATGACGCGTCGACCCCGTCGCGTCAAGCCGTCCCAGCTCAAGCCAAATATGAGTCGAAGCTCTTATTATCTAATTGTAAATACACAATTATATTTGGTATTTGCGCAAACACGCAAATCGTCGACGTTGAAAAAGATCGACCTTGCTCTTCCATCTTTGATGTAGCAACATGAAAAAAATAGGTTCGCGATAAACCGGACCCATCGGGGAAACGAAACGCCAATCGACCGGGAGGGTGGGACATGACCGCACTCAATCGCCGTCAATTCGTCGCGGGAGCTGCAGCCACAGGCGTTACGCTGGGCGGCGCCAGCCGTGCGCAAGCACAGGCTCCGACAAAGTTCACCATCATCTCGCACCGCGTCCACCAGCAAACCCTGACCGAAGGGCCGGCCGGCAACGTCATCAAGGGCTGGAGCGACCAGAACAGTACCACCCTCGACTGGGTCACGCTGGACCTGAATGCGATCCACGACCGGGTATTTCGCGAAGCCGGGCTGACAAGCTCCGAGGTCGGCATCGACTTCGTGCTCAACACCCGCGCGGTGCCTGAGATCATGGACCTGTTCGAATCGCTCGAGCCCTATCTGGTCAAGGCCGGCATCGAGGATTTTGACGATTTGTCGCCCGGCATGGTCAAGGCGTTCTCGGCCAAGGGCGCGCGTCATGGCGTGCCATTCCGTCACGCGGTCAACGCACTGCACTACAACGACACCTACTTTAGGGAACGCGGGCTGGATGGCCCGCCGAAGGTCGTCGACGATCTCTTGGAATACGCGCGAAAGCTCTCCTTCACCCGGGCTGACGGCGTCAAGGTGTATGGCTGGGGCTTTGAGGCCGACAATTATCCGAATGTCGTGATGCTCGCCCGCGCCTATGACGGCGACTTCATCACCGACGACTACAAATGCGTCGCCGACGGGCCCGGCATGATCAAGGCGCTGGCGCTCTTGAAGACGATGTATGCCGAAGGGTTGATCCCGAAGAACATCACGGCGATGAAGCAGAACGACATGATCACCGCGATGCAGACCGGGCAGATCGCGATGACCTATTTTCCGTTCGGGCGTACCGTGATCTTCAATGATCCGAAGTCGTCGAAATTCCCGGGCGCGTTCAAGCTGGCGCTGCCGGTGGTCTCGAAGGACATGCTGGCGAAAGGGCAATTGATCTCCGTTGCCGAGTTCTGGGCGACCATGATCCCGAAGAATTCCAAGTACAAGGAACTGGCCTGGAGCCTGATCCGCGAAATCTCCGCAAAAGAGAACACCGTCAAGGCGGCCATCAACGGCAACGGGCCGGTGCGGGCATCCGCCTATTCCGACGCGCGGCTGATCGAGAAAGTGCCCTACGCAGCACTCGAGGCGCAGGCGCTCAGGGCTGCGCGGGTCCCGATGCCGGCGTTCAACAAGTCGGCGGAAGCCAAGGATATTTTCGTCGAGGAGATGCAGGCGGCGATGCTTGGGCTACAGGCTCCGGAGGTCTCCGCCAAGAACATGACCAAGCGCATCCAGCCCCTGCTGCCGCGCGCGTCATGAGGCCCAGCCCGGTGCCGGACCTAAATCGCAACCGACGAGCCGCCGTCTGCCGCGTCAGCTAAGGGCCAGGTCGTGAGGAAGTTTGGTCTGACCCAATTCGCCATGCTGGCTCCTGCGTTGGGCCTGCTGGTCTTCATCATCCTGCTGCCGTCGCTTTACGTGTTCTGGCTCTCGTTCACCGAATCGACCTACGGCAAGGCGCCGGTGTTCGTCGGCCTGGAGAACTACATCGCGATCTGGAACGACCGCTACTTCTGGCGCGCGCTGGTCAATACCCTGATCGTCGTCAACGTCATCGTCTACGGCGAATTGATTCTGGCCTTCGTGATCGCCTCGGTGCTGGTCAAGGGCGTGCCGTTCCGCCGCCTGATCCTCGCAATCGTGCTGATGCCCTACGCAATCAGCGAGGTCGTGGCCGTCGTGATCTGGAAATTCCTGCTCGACCCCGATATCGGCGCGCTGGCCAAGGCGATGGCGGGCGCAGGCTTGCCCGACATCAATTGGGCGACCAACCCGACGCACGGGCTTGGCCTCGTCAGCCTGATCAGCATCTGGCTCAATTTGCCGTTCACCCTGATCATCATCTACGCCGCCATGCTGGCGGTGCCCCGCGATCTCTACGAAAGCGCCAAGATCGACGGCGCCAACCCATGGCAAGGCTTCCGCTTTGTCACCTTGCCGTCGGTCCTTCCGGCGGTGTTTGTCGCGCTGATCTTTCGCTACATCATCTCGTTCCGGCTGTTCAGCGAGGTCTGGCTGCTGACCGCCGGCGGCCCGGCCCGCACCACCGAAGTGATGGCGATCTATCTCTACAAACAGAGTTTTACCTATGCCTCGTTCGGCAAGGGATCGGCGACCGGATGGGTGATGGTGATGGTGTCGGGCCTGATTGCGGCAGCCTACCTGCACTTGCTGTACCGGCGCGGATTTCGACAGAATGCGTGAACGCATGCGTGGACTGAATGAGCGAATAGAATGAGTGAACAGCTTGAGTGAATCCTGGCTCAGCATCGCGCTTCGGGCGCTTGTGATCGGCCTGCTGCTGATCTGGTCGGTGGTGCCGGTCAGCATGATCGTGCTGTCCTCGTTCAAGCCGACACCCGACATATTCACCTACCCGCCGACGCTGTTGTTCGAACCCACGCTCGAGCACTACCGGACATTATGGGAGAAGTGGCCGGACTTTTTCCTGACGCTGCGCAACAGCGCGATCATCGCGCTCTGCGCCATGGCACTGACGGTATTCTCCAGCGCGCTCGCCGGCTACGTCTACTCGCGCTATCGAAGCAGTGCCCTGGCCGGTTCGGCCGTCTTCCTGGTCGCCATCCGCCTGTTGCCGCCGATCGTTATCACGCTGCCGCTCTACCCCGTTGTCGATTTCCTCAAGCTCAGCGACAGCTACACCCTGCTGATCCTGCTTTATGCGACCTTCTTCGTATCGCTCGGCACCATGATCCTCAAAACCTTCATCGACGGGATCCCGGAAGAACTCGATCAGGCCGCGATCATCGACGGCGCCTCCGAGTTGCAAATCCTGTGGCGCATCATTGTCCCCTTAAGCGCACAAGGCGCCGTGGCGGCCAGCATTTTCGTTTTCGTCTATGCCTGGAATGAATATCTGTTCGCCTTCATCTTCACGACGACACGCGCCAAGACCGCGCCGGTGGTGATCTCTGAGATGATGGCAAGCCTGAACGGCGTCGACTGGGGACTGTTGTTCGCGGCGGCGACGACCCAACTGCTGCCGGTGGTGACGTTCGTCGTCCTGGTCCAGAAATATCTGATCGCGGGTCTTACCGCGGGATCGGTCAAGGGATGAGCGAGGCCATTTCACGCCGCTTCGATCTGTCGGGCCGGGTTGCGCTGGTCACCGGCGCCAGCCGCGGCATCGGCCGGTCACTGGCACTCGGCCTTGCCGAGGCTGGTGCCGACGTCGCCGTGCACTACGCTGTGCGCGACACCGAGGCCACGGCGGTGGTGGATACGATCCGCGGTATGAACCGACGGAGCGAGGTGGTTGGCGGCGACCTCGCGGACAAGGACGTTGCGCCGAAGCTGATAGAAGAGGTCGTCGCGCGCTTCGGTCGGATCGACATTGTCGTGCTCAATGCTTCGGTCGAGCACCGGCATCCCTGGGACGCGATGCCGAGCGAAGATTTCGACGCCGAGATCGACGTCAATCTGCGCGCACCGCTTAAGCTGATCGCCGCGGCGCGCCCTCACATGGCGGCGCGCCGATGGGGACGCGTATTGCTGATCGGGAGCATCCAGAGCGCCAAGCCTAATCCGATGCTGGCCGTCTATGCGGCACTCAAGGCGGCGAACGTCAATCTCGCCAGGAATCTGGCACGACAGCTTGCCAGCGACGGCATCACCATCAATGTGCTGTCGCCGGGCGCGATCGCCACCGATCGCAACGCCGGCGTCCTCGCCGACCCGGCCTATCGCGCACGGGTCGAGGCCCAAATTCCAATGGGGCGGATCGGTGAGCCCGATGATTGTGTTGGCGCAGCGCTGCTGCTCTGCTCGGAGGCAGGCCGCTATATCACGGGCGTCGAGCTATTTGTCGACGGCGGCTGGCATGCCGCCTAGTCGCGATTTCGGCTCCCTGCTTAAGGCTAGCGCTTCGGGCGTTCGGGGACGCTGCCGGTCGCGATGTCGGATTCGCACGCCGCCTTGCCGCGTTCCGGCGCACGGCATTTGTAGAGGCTGCCGGTGAGCCGATCGACCAGCCACGCGCTCTCTTCGGTCGGGCCCTCGAAACCGACATAGCGGTTGCCGAGCACATTGACGAACGTCGACAGCAAAATCGCCGCCGCGATCATCGCCGCACCGATCAGGATCGGCAATGAACTGGCCGAGCCCGCATCTTCCGGTGTGCCGCTGCGATAACCCTGATACTCACGCTGACGCTTTACTGACTGAAACACCCGCCCGCCTGCTTGTCTTGCCCATGATGACTTCTTGCTGGATTTTCTTTTTGGGACTTTCTCAACTGGCGACCTTGCTAGGTCGCCATCTGGCCGATTTGTTGTCCACAGATCGGCGTTGCCGCGACGGCATTGCGACCCCGCCGCAAACGGCGCGGCGAAAAGGCGGCCCGAAGGCCGCCATGGTTCGACGTGTGGAGGATCGTGACCTCGTCACACAAGGGGGCGGCGCTTGTGGTGAAAAACGATTCGAGAATAGGTTGTGATCTGAAGCTCAAGCCGCAGGCGGAAATTCGCAAGATGTTGAAGAAAGTAGCACCACCGCCTGAGGGGACGCGCGAGCGCATCCTGCGAACCGCGATCGCCGAATTTTCCGAGAAGGGCTATAGCGGGGCGCGGGTGCTGACGATCTGCCGGAAATCCCGCGTCAATCCGCGGATGATCTATCATTATTTCGGCGGCAAGGACGGCCTCTATGTCGCCGTGCTCGAACATGTGCTGGGCGAGTTGCGGCGGGAGGAACTGAAGCTCGACGTCGAGCACGTCGCCCCCGTCGAGGGAATGCTCCAGCTATTTGATTTCACTTACGAACATTTCGGCGCGCACCCCGAACTGATCCATATCCTGTCAGGCGAAAACCTGCTTCGTGCCAGGTTCCTGAAGAAATCCTCGAAGACGCCCGTGGTGGCCTCGCCCCTGATCGCGCTGATCAGCCAGTTGCTGAAAAAGGGCGAAGCCTCCGCCGAATTCAGGAAGGGCATCGATCCGTTGCAGCTCTATATCGCCATGGTCGGCTTCGCCTATTTCCATCGCTCCAACGCGCATACGCTGTCGGTGATCTTCAAATCGGACATCCTCAAGCCGGCCTGGCAGGCTGAGCACAAGCGGTACGCCAAGGAGATGATGCTGCGTTTCCTGAAAGACGAACCGTCATAGATTCTGGTCAGCTTCTGCCCATGATTTGGGCAGCCGTTCCATGCAACGGCTCTTCGATGCGCGATGATATTTTCGAATTCTGCTCCAGCGCGAACGGCTTAGCCGCAGGAAGCGGCGCTGGCACATGGCTTGCTTGGTAAATAAACGTTTACTTACACCGAGTGTTTACTTTACCTTCCACTCGCTCACCAGGAGCTTCGTCATGAAAAAAGCAGTTCTCCTGTCCGCGCTGGCCCTGATCGGCGCCGCGGCCTGTTCGTTGCCAGCCGCCGCCGAGGACAAAATCGGCTTCATCTATGTCGGACCGGCAGCCGACCTCGGCTACAACGCCTCGATGGATAACGGGCGCAAATACGTCGAGGAAAACATGCCCGGCGTCACCACGACGTCGTTTGAAATGATCCCTGAGACCGCCGAGGTCGAACGGGTGATGGAGCGGCTGGTCGCCAGCGGCCACAAGATCATCTTCGCGACCAGTTACGGCTATCTCGACTACGCCATCAAGGTCGGCGAGAAGCATCCCGACGTGACCATCCTGCACGCGGGCGGCCTGAAGACCTCGAAGAATGTCGGGACCTATTGGGCGGACTCTGACGCCGGCATGTACCTGGCCGGGATCGCGGCCGCCCATGTCAGCAAGAGCGGCAAGCTCGGCTTCCAGGGCGGTTTCCAGATCCCGCAATTGATGCGCTCGGTCAACGCCTTTACGCTCGGCGCCCAGTCCGTAAATCCCAAGGCGACGACAACGGTGGTCTGGAACGGTGGATGGTGGGAGCCGCAAAAGGAGACCGAAGCGACCAACGCGTTCGCCGATGCCGGCATCGACGTGATCGCCGAGCAGGTCGACAGCCCGATCACGATCGCCGGCGTCGCCGAAAAACGCGGTATCTTTATCATCGGCAAGGACGTCGATATCCACGACCGCGCGCCAAAAGCCTGGCTGACGGGCGTGTCCTGGAACTGGGGTCCGATGATGGTCGAGGAGATCAAGCAGATCAAAGCCGGCACCTGGAAGGCGTCCCACAAGCGCGGCGACCTTGCGAGTGGCAACGTGGTGCTCGATCCATTCGGTCCCGCGGTGCCAGCGGGTGCGCAGGCCGATATCCTCAAGCTCAAGGGCGAGATCAACGCCGGCAAGAAATCGATCTGGGAGGGCCCGATCGCCAAGCAGGACGGCACCGTGATAGCTGCGGCCGGCCAGAAGTTGTCGATGGAGCAGGTCGAAACCATGGACTATCTGATCAAGGGCATCACCGGCGCAACCAAGTAATTGCCCCCGGGTTTTCGTTCGACGAAGCGTCAGGAGGACATCCATGAATGTGACCGCAAAACCTGCCGTTCCGGTCGAGATGGGCACCAGTCCCAGCCAGTCCTGGATCGTCACCCCTGACGCCGTCGACATGACCCGGCCCGCGCCCGCGGTCCGGCCGCTTGCGATCGCGGCCGAGCCGCAGAACATCACCGTCGATGCCGCGAAATCGGCATTGCTCATCGTCGACATGCAGAACGACTTCTGCACCAAGGGCGGCTGGCTCGATTCCCGCGGCATCGACGTCAGCCCGAACCGCAAGCCGATCCAGCCGCTGGCAGCGTTGATCAAGACCTTCCGGGAAAAACAAATCCCGGTGGTCTGGGTCAATTGGGGCGTACGCAAGGATCTGCTCAACATCAGCCCGTCGCTGCGTCATGCGCATAATCCGCGCGGCGATGAGCCGGGCATTGCCCAGCCGGTGCCGGGAACGAGGTCCGAGGTGATCAGGGCGGGCAGCTGGGGCGCACAGGTCGTGGACGAGATCAATCCCGGCGAAGCGGACGTACAGATCATCAAGCACCGCTTCAGCGCGTTCTGGGACACCGAGACCGACGCGGTGCTGCGCAACATGGGCATCAAGACGCTGTTCATCGGCGGCGTGAACATGGACCAGTGCGTCATGACCACACTCGAGGACGCGAGCTTCCTCGGCTACGACACCATCCTGATCGAGGACGGCACCGCCACCACCTCGCCCGACTTCTGCGTGCAGGCGGTACTTTACAACGTGAAACTGCTGTTTGGGTTCGTCACGCGATCGGCGGCGATTCTCAAGGCGCTTGCCTGACGGGATGGATCGATGACCTCTTCCACGATCGCTGAATCGGCCGACCGGCGGCTTTCGGAGCTCGGAATTCAGCTTCCGGACGTGCCCACACCGATCGCGAATTTCGTACCGTTCCGCCGCCACGGCGAGCTGATCTATCTCGCCGGCCAGGTCTGCGAGTGGAACGGCGACGTCCGCTTCGTCGGCAAGGTCGGCGCGGACTATGACCTTGCCGAGGCGCAACAGGCGGCGCGGGTCTGCGGGCTCAATCTGATCGCCGCGCTTCGCCTCGCCTGCGGCGGCACCCTCGATCGCGTCGCCTATTGCCTGCGGCTCGGCGGTTTCGTGAACTGCACGCCGACCTATCCCAACATTCCGCAGGTCATCAACGGTGCGTCCGACCTGATGCACGAACTGTTCGGCGCGCGCGGCTATCACGCGCGGACCGCGGTCGGCGTCGCCAATCTGCCGCGCGGTGCTGCGGTCGAGGTCGACGCCATCTTCGCAATCGCTTGACGATGCCCGCCCCGCTCGTAAAATTGTCGGCGATCCGAAAACAATTCGGCACGGTGGTTGCCAATGACGATGTCAGCATCGAGATCGGCGGCGGCGAAGTGCTGGCCCTGCTCGGCGAAAACGGCGCCGGCAAGAGTACGCTGATGAAAATCCTCTACGGGTTTTATCGGCCGGACGATGGCACGATCGAGATCGAGGGATCGCCGGTCGCCTCTGACGTCGCCGCGCGATGCCATGGCGCATGGTATCGGGATGGTGTTCCAGCAATTCTCACTGGTGCCTGCGCTGTCGGTGCTGGAGAATCTGCTGGCCGCCCTGCCCGATGCGCCCTGGCTGCAACGGCGTGGCAGCCCGCAGGTCGCACAGGCGCTGCGCTGGCTCGATCAACTGGCGCCGAACCTTGATCCGCAGCGGCCGGTGCGGACCTTGAGCGTCGGCGAGCGGCAGCTGGTCGAACTCGCAAAAGTGCTCAATCTCGATGCGCGGGTGGTCATCCTGGACGAACCGACATCGGTGCTCACGCCTGCCGAAACCGAACGCCTGTACGGCTTCATCAAGACGCTTGCCGCCGAGGGCAAGGCGGTCGTGCTGATCACCCACAAGCTCGCCGACATCGCGGCCTGTGCCGACCGCATCGTCGTCATGCGCGGCGGCAAGGTGGTCGACCGCGCAGCCGCCTCGGAGCGCACACCCGAAGCGCTGGTGGAGGCGATGGTCGGACGCGGTTCGATGGGAACGCTGGATCGGCCGAACCCGTCGCTCGGTAACGTGCCGGTGCTATGGGTGAGCAATCTCGCCGCCGAAGTTCAGGGCCGGTCCATTCACGACATTTCCTTCGAACTGGCCGCCGGCGAAATCCTTGGCATCGCCGGCGTATCCGGCAACGGCCAGTTTGCGCTGGCAGAGGCGCTTGCGGGCCTCGTGCCGGCTAGCGCCGGCGACATCGTTCTGAACGGCGTCAGCATCGCCAGCCGTGGCGAGGACGGCGGCATTAACCGCGATGTCGCGTACATTCCGGAACGGCCGGTCGACAATGCCGTCGTTGCCGACCTCGATCTGTCGCTCAATCTCGCGCTCCGTCACGCCCGCAAGCTCGCATTATTCCCGTCGCGGCGTGAGATCGAGGCGCGCGCCAGGCAATTGATCGCAGGCTACGACGTACGCCCTCCGCAGCCCGCGCTTGCAGCCGCGGCTCTCTCCGGCGGCAATCTGCAAAAGCTCGTTATCGCGCGCGAATTGTCGGATCGCCCGCGGCTGGTGATCGCCTGCTATCCGACGATGGGCCTCGACGTGTTGGCAGCGCAGGCGGTCTATCGCGAAATCTTCCGCCATGCCAATGAAGGCGCCTGCGTGGTGTGGATTTCGGAAGAACTGGACGACCTCATGAGCTACGCGCACCGCATCGCCGTGATCCATGACGGTCATATCGCCGGTATCGTGCGCCGGGATACCGCCGATCGCCAGACATTGGGCCGCTGGATGGCCGGCTATGCCGCGGAAGCCGCATGAGCGGCGTCGGCAGGAATAATCTGATCGCTACTTTTGGCGGCAGCGCAGCGTTTCTGCTGGCTGCAATGATTTTCCTGTTCGCGATCGGCCGGCCGCCGCTGACGACGCTTGGCCAGATGGCGCTTTACGCCTTCGGCGACAGCTATTCGATCTCCGAGAGTTTCGTCAAAGCCACCCCGATACTGTTGTGCGCGCTGGCGGTGATCCTCCCCGCCCGGCTCGGCCTGATCAGCGTCGGCGGCGAAGGCCAATTGTATTTCGGCGCACTGTCGGGAACGGCGATCGTCGTTTTCTTTCCCCACGCGTCGATCTTCCTGCTGTTACCGGCAATGCTGGCAGCCGGCAGCCTCGGCGGCGCGTTATGGGGCGGCGCGGCCGGGGCTGCTTCGTGCGCGCTGCAATGTCAACGAAACCATTTCGACACTACTGATGAACTACGTCGCGGTGTTGCTGGTGAATTATGCGATCTACGGCGCATGGAAAGATCCGGCGAGCCTGGGCTGGCCCGCCAGCATTCCCTTCCCGCCCGCGGCAACAGTGCCGAGCCTGTTCGGCACCAGGGTGCACACCGGGTTGATCGCGGGCGTGATCGCTGCGGTCATCCTGCATGTCGGCGTCAGCTACACGCGTTGGGGGATCGCGCTGAAGGTGCTTTCGGGCAACCGCAAGGTCGGCGCGATGGCGGGTTTCAGCTTCGTCAGGCAGACCCTGTTCGTCATGGCGATCGGCGGCGCGCTCGCCGGCTTTGCCGGTATTTGCGAGACCTCGGCGATCCAGGGACGGCTGCAGGCCGGCCTCTCGGTCGGCTACGGCCTGACCGGATTCCTGGTGGCCTGGCTGTCCGGCCAGCATTTTTTGCGCGCGATTCCGATTGCGATCCTGATCGGCGGATTGATTGCCGCCGGTGATGCGCTGCAGCTTTATTCAAAGATCCCGAGCGCCAGCGCAACCATTCTGCAGGGCCTGCTGTTCGTCGCTGCACTCGGCGCCAGCGGTCTCGCCGGACGACGGAGTGTCGGCCATGGCTGACGACACCCTACTGGTCGCCGGCTCATGGGCGGCAGCGATGCTGCGGTCGTCGACGCCGCTGATGATGGTGACGCTCGGCGAGACGCTGACCCAGCGTGTCGGTATCGTCAATCTCGGCATCGAGGGCCAGATGCTGTGCGGGGCCTGCGTCGGCTTTGCGGTCGCCGCGCAAACCGGCAGCCCGGTGCTCGGGCTTGCCGCCGGTGCGATCGCCGGGCTGCTGCTGTCGTTGATCCACGGCGTGCTGTGTCTTGGCTGCGAGGCTAACCAGATCGGCAGCGGCATTGCCGTCTGGACGCTCGGGCTTGGACTGACCTCCTATTTCGGCCGCTCCGCAGTCGGCGGAAAGGTCGGCGGGTTGGCGCCGCTGGCGGGAGCCGGATTTGCAGACGTGCCATTTGCCGGACCGATCCTGACGCAACTGACGCCGGTTGCGCCGCTCGCGATTCTGATCGTCATCGTCGCCGGGTTCTGGCTCTACCGGACCCGCACCGGCCTCAACTGGCGCGTTGTCGGCGAATCCTTCCAGACCGCACGCGCGCTCGGCATCCGGCCCACGGTCGTGCAGGCGCAAGGCATTCTGGTCGGCGGAATGCTGTCCGGCTTTGCCGGCGCCATCCTCTCCGTCGACTATACCCAGACCTGGGCCAATGAAATGTCCAAGGGCCGCGGCTTCGTTGCCGTCGGCCTCGTCATTGTGGCGCGCTGGAACCCGTATCTGGTATTGCCGGTCGTGCTGCTGTTCGGGCTGAGCGAGGCTGCGACCTTGCGACTGCAGGCGACCGGGCTGACGCTGTCACCTTATCTGATCGCGTGTCTTCCCTACGTGGTCTGCCTCGTCTGCGTGATCGTGGTCTCGATCCGCGAAGGCCGGATCGGCGGCATGCCGGCCGAACTGGTTTCGGTGTTCGGCCGTCGCAGCTAGCTGGGTATTTGCGGCCGAAACTGGCGTGGTATCTTGCCGTACTTCGACCAACTCATAATCCAGCTGTTCCCAACGTGATCTAGATCACATTCATGGTTTTGAACCTGTCCTAGCCTTGCTGCATCAAACCGCCAACCAGCCAATATGGCAGGCGTAACCCGTGAGGAAGACGACAATGACCCGCTTACATGGACTTACCATTGCGACAATCGGCGCCGCGCTGTCGATGACGGCGGGCCTGGCGCTGGCCGGCGACACCGTGTCGGCGGACAAGATCCTGGGCGCGCTGAAGCCGAAATCGGCGACCCGCGGCCTTTCGGTCGGACCGCAGGTGGACACCGCCGCTCAAGCCAAGGAAGCCAGCTTCGTCGACACGCTGCGCAACCGCAAGACGCGGTCGCTCTCGCTCGGCGAGCGGCAGGAAATCGCCGAACTCGCCGCGACCAAGCCGAAGATCGATCTCGAAATCCGCTTCGACTACAACTCGGCCGACATCAGCAAGAGCTCGATGCCGGCGGTGCAGGAACTCGGCAAGGCGCTTTCGGACGCCAGCCTGAAGGGTTCTACCTTCGTGGTTGCCGGTCATACCGATGCGGTCGGCGGCGAGGCCTATAACCAGGAACTCTCCGAGCGTCGCGCCGATACGATCAAGCAGTACCTGACCGAGAAGTTCGGTCTCAACGGCTCCGACCTCGTCACCGTCGGCTATGGCAAGACCCAGCCGAAGGATGCCAACGCGCCGATGGACCCGGTCAACCGCCGCGTCCAGGTCGTCAACATGGACACCAAGACCGCGTCGAAACAATAACGACGTCACGGATTGATCCGCCTGCTGGAAACGGCAGGCGGATTTTGCGTTTGGAGCACCCAAATCCATCGTCGTCCCTGCGCACGCAGGGACCCATAGCCACCGATGGGTCTGGTTCAAGAAAGCTGGAGCTACATCCCGACCAAACGACCAACAATTGTGGTTATGGGTCCCCGCGTGCGCGGGGACGACGTGCTGAGAGAATTACGCCAGCTCAAATCCAGTTCTGGAAAATCATCAGCCGGTTGAACGTCGCCATCGACGTGCCGATGAAGGCCGCCGAGATCGGCAGCATCGCAGCGAAGCCTGCGCCGCCGACCGCGACGAAGGCCCATAGCAGCCAGCGCGGCGTGCTGCCGCGACGAAGCGCATAGACCAGCACCAGGCTCGCAAGTCGTCGCCGCCGGCAGATAATAATAGATGAAGCCGAGGGTGCGCGGCAGCAACGCCCAGGCGAGATAGGGGCCGAGATAGAACGCCAGCATCAGAAAGGCGTCGGCGCGCCGCGTCACGATCCAGTCGCGCAGGCGAAATCGCGACCGCGATCAGCGCCGGCCACAGGATCAGGGGATTGCCGAGGAAGACCACCGCCGCGATTCGCGTCGTCGCCGGTCTTGTCGAAGAGATACCAGACCGGGCGCACCAGGAACGGCCAGGACGGCCACGAGCTCATATAGGTATGGCCCGCGATTGCGGTCGTGGTGTTGTCGCTGAAGATCCGGCGCTGCGCCTCCAGGATATCCGGGATCGACAGGCCGTAGAGCGGAACGAAGGTCGAGAGATAGGCGAGCGCCGGGATCAGCAGGAAGCACAGCGCGAAGTGCTGGGCTTTGAAGTCCGGCCAAAGATCAGGCCGGTACCAGTCGTTCGGCGTTGCCGTCGGCAAATCGCGTGCGCCAGCTTTGCATCAGGCGAATCGCCGCCACGATCACGATGCAGACCGCGAGCACGAACAGCCCGCTCCATTTGCAGCCCATCGAGAAGCCGCAAGCGAGCCCGGCCAGCGCGAACCAGAGATGCGGCCGCCGCTGCCGGTAGCCATGCAGGAACGCCGCGATGGCGAACAGGCCGAAGGTCAGCGCGAAAATATCCAGCATCGCGATCCGCGATTGCACGAACAGCATCTGGTTGAAGAAGGCGAGCAGGCTTGCGGCGATCGCCGGCCCCTGGGCTGCGAACAGCGCGAGCCCGCAAAGATACACCGCGACGAGTCGCGAGCGCACCGAACAGCACCGCCGGGATAGCGCCAGCCGAGCGGCACGTCGCCGAAGCGCATGGATCGACAGCGCGATGATCTGCTTGGCCAGCGGCGGATGCATCGGATTGAGCATCGGCTGCGGCATCACCGGTTCGAGCATCTGCCGCGCCGCCGGCACGTAATGCACTTCGTCGAAATAGAATTTCTCCGGCGTGGTGATGCCGATCAGCATCGCAAAATGCGCGACAACAAAGATGATTGCCGCGAAAACGAGCGTGCGAACGATCGAAAGATCGGGAACAGACGGTGATTCAGACACTGTTTTCATGACCAAAAGAAATACGGCAAAATTGCGTTTAAGCGGAACCGATTTTTATCTCCATCGCATTGAACGCATTTCGAATCCAGCGCCACTAACGAACGGGCTAATGGGGCGCCGCTTGTGATAAATCTGCCACATCACTTGCGCGCGTGATCCGGTACGATGTCGGGATAATCGATCGGCTTTGAAATGAAATCGCGTAACTGCACTCTCTTTCTTCTTTCGCTTCGGCACACTCGTTTTACTGACGGCAAGTCCGCTCTCCGCGCAAACACGCGTCGGCGAAGCCGCCGTCGTCAAGAATGAAGTCCTGCGCGTCGCGGGATCCGCGACCAGCCAGATCAATGTCGGCGATGGATTGCTGCGCGACGAAGTCGTCCGCACCGGCCTCGACAGCGCCACGCGCCTGGTGATGGCCGACAGCACCAATCTTTCGCTCGGGCCGAGCGCGTCGCTCAAGCTCGACCGCACCGTGTTCGACGACGAGCACCATTATCGCGACGTCGCGGTCCGGCTGACCTCCGGCGCGGTTCGCTTCGTGACCGGCCATTCGGAAAAGGCCGCCTACAAGATCACGACCCCGCTTGCCACCATCGGCGTCCGCGGCACCACGCTCGATATCCTGTCGCAGCGCGGCCAGACCATCGTCAATCTGCAGGAAGGCGCCTCGTCGGTCTGCACCCTCAGCTTCGAGTGCGTGCAGCTGACCAAGCCCGGCGACACCGCCGTGATCACGGTCGAGCGGCGGCAAGACCACGATCAAGAAGACCAGCACGCCGCCATGGACTTTCGCCAAGACCTGCAGCGCCGCGGCCGGACTTTGCAGCACCACGCAATATGCCAGCCTTTCGCCTGTCGTGACGCCTCCGGTCGATGACGGCAGCGATCCCACCGGCATGCTGTGCGGGCGCTGACCATGGCAAACCGCATGCGCCGTCTCATCATGTCGACCGTACTCGCGGCGGGAATCACTCTTGTGCTCGCACCGGTACAAATAGCCTCCGCAGCCGTGCTCACGTTTGCCAATTGCGATGGCCCGTGTCCCACACCATCCGGCAGTTCGTCGCCCAACCCCGACTACAGTGGGTCGCCGACACCGATACCAGGCACGTCACCATCGCCAAGCCCCTCGCCGTCACCTTCGCCGACGCCCAGTCCGACTCCAACACCGACGCCCACATCCACGCCCACATCCGCGCCCGCGCCTATTATCACATCGAGTCCCAGCCCAAGTCCGACGCCGACGCCAACGCCAACAGGCGCCGACAACAGCGCGGGCTCGATCAACGATCTGGCCAAGCAACGCTTCAACCAGATGATCACCAACCGTGTGCTCGGCACCGTGCTGCTCGGCATCAACGAACAGGTCAATTGCAGCGATTGCGTCAGCGCCTTCGGTTCGGCGGGATCGTTC
Organism: uncultured Alphaproteobacteria bacterium; assembly: GCA_963802535.1. GTDB lineage: Bacteria > Pseudomonadota > Alphaproteobacteria > Rhizobiales > Xanthobacteraceae > Bradyrhizobium. Next base: position 385,243 of record CAWDJI010000020.1, read on the forward strand.
TCGGCCGGCATTCACGGCCGCAAGAACCTGACGGCTAATCTGTCGCTGCTGGCCGGCATCGCCTACACCCAGTACAGCGAGGGCGGCTACAGCGTCACCAGCGCGCCGATCGGCGCATTCGCGCTGCGCTATGATTTCGTCGACTGGGGATCGTCACGGCCGTTCTTCGACATCGGCGCCATCCTGACGCCCTACGAGAAAGTCCGCTATCGGCGCAGCTACAATACCAGCCTCGGTGCGGTATCGCTGGACGGCAGCACCACCGCCAGCAATTACGGCGTCTACGGGCGCGCGGGCTGGATGAGCCGGCTGTCGCCGCGCGACGAAGTCGCAGCCTCCGTCGAGGTCTGGCAGATGTGGCAGCGGGTCAAGGGCTACACCGATCCGACCGGCACGCTCAATCCGTTCGATGCATCGATCGCGGGCGGCACCGACAAGACCAACCTCGTCAAGATCGGCGGCCAGTGGACGCATCTGTTCGGCTCGAGCGTCGAAGCCAATATCAATGGCGGCTTCGTGCAATCCTTTGCGACGAAAACCGGCATCGTCGCCACCGTGACCGGCACCGGCACCGTGGTGCCGACGATCGGAAACCAGAGCTGGTTCGAATATGGCGGCCGCCTCGGCTTCCGGCTCACCCAGGGCTGGGTCGCCGACCTCTTCCTCAACGGCACCGCCGGCCCGCAGCCGGTCGGTAACACCCTCCATGGCGGCGTCGGGCTACGGGTGAGTTATTAGCGAATGCATTGGCCACATGGTTCGAGACGCGCGGCTGTGCCGCGCTCCTCACCATGAGGCTCTAAGACCTCATCCTGAGGAGCCACGCGAAGCGTGGCGTCTCGAAGGATGAAGCCCGAGACATCAGCCGGCGTGAATCACGCATCCGCCGTTGCGGCCTGCGCCGCGGTCGCGGCGGCCATATCCATCCAGTTCACGCCCCACATGTGACCGTCCGGATCCTCAAAGCTGCGGCCGTACATCCAGCCATACTCATCGATCGGCGAAGGATCGCCGCGACCGCCGCCGGACACGGCCTTGCCGACGATCTCATCGACCTCGGCGCGGCTGTCCGCCGACAGGCAGAACAGAACCTGGTTGGAAGCCTTTGCATCCGAAATCGGCTTCGGGGTGAACTGCCTGAATTTGTCGTGGGTCAGCAGCATCGCGTAGATGGTTTCGGAAAACACCATGCAGGACGCCGTGTCATCGGAGAATTGCGGGTTCTTCGCCGCACCGATCGCCTGGTAAAACGCGGTGGCGCGGGCAAGGTCGGCTACCGGCAGGTTGACGAAGATCATTTTCGGCATGAATGGTTCCTTTTCGGCGGGTTCGTGCCGAGGACGAACGGGCCGGAGTGGAGCCGACATGGGGTTTTGGATTTTTTTGCAGCCCGGAAGCTCCCCAAACGTCATTGCGAGGAGCACTTGCGACGAAGCAATCCATCTATCCGCTATACCGCGATATGGATTGCTTCGCTTCGCTCGCAATGACGGCGGAGAAACTAACCGCCTCACGTCGCGATCGGCGTCGGCATCGTCAAAAACGCCCGCGTCACGTGCCAGAACAATTGGCGGTTGATGGCGAGCGCGACCGAATGGGCGGTGCCGGGCAGGATGATGAACTGGCGGTCGCCGTTCGGCAGCAGATTGTAAAACTCCTCGAGGTCGGCGACGGTGGCAATGCCGTCATATTCGCCGCGCACCAGCAGCACCGGCGCCAGCACCTTGTCGGGATGCACCACCGGCAGGTTGGCGGTCATGTCGAGATAGGTCCCGGTCGGGACCTGGTCGCCGAACACCATCTCGACATCCGCCAGCACCTCGATGGCGGCGGGATCGCTGGTGCCGGGTTTGTCGCGGGTCGCGATCGAGCGGATCATGTCGCGGTCGCGCTTGCGCATGTTGTGGGTGCGAAAATAGGCGAGCTGCTCGGCACGTTTTGTCAGTGTCGGCGAGCCCTCGCCCTTGTAGGTGAAGGCGGCGAACACCAGCCGGTCGATGCGATCGGGCGCCACCATGGCGTAGGCGCCGGCGCGCAAGGCGCCGGAGGATTCGCCGACGAAATGGAATTTCTTCAGCCCGGTCTCGCGGGTGATCAGATCGGCCGCTACCTTCAAATCCTCGACGCCACTGGCGATGTCGGCATTGCCCTGAGGTGCGGCCGGACTTGCCGTAATTCTCGTGGTCCATGGTCCAGCAGTCAAAACCGTAGCGGGCGAATTCGTTCATGACGGAATATTCGCCCTTGCCGGGCACGTTGAGGTCGAACACCCGCGAGGTCACCGACGAGCCGTGGACGAAGAACACCACGGGACGTGCCGGTTCGCCGGCCTTCGGCGCGCCGATCCGTTTGCGGAACATCCACAAGGGGATATCGCCCTTCTTGGTCCAGTACTCGCTGCTCCAGATCTCGCCGCCTTCGGTCGGAGCTGCGGTTGCGCCTTGTGAGGGTGTTGCTGCCGCGACGCCTGCGGCAACGAAGGCCCAGCCCCGCGCCCTTGATGAGCGTGCGTCGTGCCAGCAATTGATCGGGCTGTTTCATGGTTCCCTCCGGGCAGGTCCTGATTTTTTGGGTTTTTCTGCGGGCAGCTAAGCGAAACGGCTTCTGTCTGAAATCCTTCACAAGCGTAGCAGATGGCGCGGTTACCCGGAAGTCACGCTGCGCTGCAGCGGGGCAAGGCGATGCGCAACGAAGAGGCTTGCCCTCGACAAATACCGACTTAGTCTCGCGGCCGAATAAATGCGCCAACGATACCGAAGAGCGCTGAATTTCAGGGAGGCATCATGTCCAGCAAATCATGCATGGTTTTGGCGGCAGCGCTGCTCTGCGCCGGGCTTCCGGCAGGAAGCCAGGAGTTACCGGATGGACCGGGTAAGGAATTGGCGGCGGCCAACTGCAACGCCTGTCACAGTTTGTTGAGCCGCGTCGGCGCCGGCTACACGCCCGAAGGCTGGCACACCGTGCTGCGGATGATGGTCAATCAAGGCGCTTCAGCTGCAGGCGGATCAGAAGGCGCCGCTCGAGGCCTATCTGGTCAAGAGCTTCCCGGAAAAACCGAAGCCTGCCGGCGTCGTGATCCCGGGGCCCGCCGAAATTTCCTTCAAGGCGTGGCAGGCGCCGACGCCGGGATCGCGGCCGCATGACCCGTTGGCGGCAAACGACGGCGCGCTCTGGTACACGGGACAACTGGCCAACGTGCTCGGTCGGGTCGATCCGAAGACCGGAGAAATCAGGGAATTTCCGCTCAAGACGCCGCACTCCGGACCGCATGGCCTGCAGGAAGATAAAGACGGCAACATCTGGTACACCGGCAACACCGGGTCGCTTGATCGGCAAGCTCGATCCAAAGACCGGACAAGTCACCGAATACCAGACACCGGAGGCCGGCGATCCGCATACGCTGATCTTCGACGACAGCGGCATGCTGTGGTTCACGATGCAGAATGCAAACCGGATCGGACGCCTCGACCCGAAGACCGGAGAGATCAAGCTGCTGACGCCGCCGACGGCCAATTCGCGGCCCTACGGCATGGCGTTGAATTCCAAAGGTATCGTGTTCTTTGTCGAGTTCGGCACCAACAAGGTCGGCAGCGTCGATCCGAAGACGATGGAATTTCGGGAATATTTGTTGCCGGATGCGGCAGCCCGCCCGCGGCGCATCGCGATCACCAGCGACGACATCGTCTGGTACTCCGATTATTCCCGCGGCTATCTCGGTCGTCTCGACACGACGAACGGCAAGGTGACGGAGTGGCTGTCTCCGAGCGGGCCGAAGTCCGAGCCATATGGTATCTCGGCCATCAACGACGTCATCTGGTACAGCGAGTCCGGATCGAAACCCAACACCGTCGTGCGCTTCGATCCCAAGACGGAAAAATTCCAGAGCTGGGCGATTCCGGGCGGCGGAAACATCGTCCGCAACACCTCGGTCACGCGCGACGGCAACTTCGTGCTCGCCAATAGCCTCGTCAACGATGTTACGCTGGTGACGATCAAGTAGTGAGTCGGACTCGTCATTCCGGGGCGCGCGTAGCGCGAGCCCGGAATCCATTTGGCCACAGGTTCAATGGTGAGATGGATTCCGGGTTCTCGCTACGCTAGCCCCGGAATGACGAGGAGTCACTTCTTCTCCGCCGGATCCCTATGCACCGGATCGACCCACAGCACCGTGCTCCGGCTTCTCCACCGGCTCGATATCGAGGTTGATTGCGACCGCCTCACCGTCGCTGCGCACCAGCACGCATTCCAGCACTTCGTCACGGCTGGCGTTGATTTCCTGGTGCGGCACGTAGGGCGGCACGAAGATGAAGTCGCCGGGACCGGCTTCGGCGGTGAATTGCAGCGCTTCGCCCCAGCGCATCCGCGCCCTGCCCTTGACGACAAAGATGATGCTTTCGAGATGGCCGTGATGATGCGCGCCGGTTTTTGCATCCGGCCTGATCGTCACGGTGCCCGCCCATAATTTCTGCGCGCCGACGCGGGCGAAATTGATCGCGGCCTTGCGGTCCATGCCCGCGGTCGACGGCACGTTGGGATCGAGCTGGTTGCCGGGAATGACGCGGACGCCGTCATGCTTCCAGCGCTCGGCATCGTGGCTGTGGGAATGATCATGTGCGTGATCATGGGTGTGGTCGTGGGAGCCTGACATCGCGTGCTTTCCGTAAGATCCTAAGGTGACGAACGGTACATAAAAACGTGAACGCAAACCAGCAGATATCGGAACATTCAACGCATTGGTGCGTTGCCTATTCGAAGCTTAATCATCTGGAAGGAGTATGTTCCATGGGTGCAACGGCAGACAAGATCAAGGGCGCCACCAATGAAGCCATCGGCAAGGCCAAGCAGGGTATCGGCGAAGCCACGGGCTCCGACCGCCTGCAGGGCGAAGGCGTGATCCAGGAAGTCAAAGGCAAGGGCCAGAAGGCCCTCGGCGATGCCAAGGAAGCCACCAAGGAAGCCATCGACAAGGCGGCCGCGGCGGCGAACAAGAATCTCTGATCGACGCTGATTGTTGAAACGGAAAAGACCGGTCCTTTGGGGCCGGTCTTTTTTTGCTTACCTCGCCCCGCTTGCGGGGAGAGGTCGACGCGTAGCGTCGGGTGAGGGGGTACAGGTCTATCGATAGATCACACTCGCGGATGGAGCCCCTCACCCCAACCCTCTCCCCGCAAGAGCGGGGCGAGGGAGTTTCACCGCCTTTTATCCATCACCGCCGGATTGACGACATTGGTCGGCGTGCCCGCCGCGTACGCCACGATCTGATCAAAGATGTCCGTGAACTGGAGTTCGTATTCGTCGCGCGTGACATAGCCGAGATGCGGCGTGGCGACGACATTGTCCATGGTCAGCAGGGGATCGTTGACGTCGCGCAGCGGCTCCTTTTCATAGACATCGACTGCCGCCATGCCGGGCCGACCGGCGCGCAGCGCGTTGACCAGCGCGTTCGGTGCAATCAACGGCGCGCGGCTGGTGTTGACCAGCAGCGCCGTAGGCTTCATGCGCGCGAGATCTTCCCCTGTCACGATGCCGCGCGTGGCATCGACCAGGCGCATATGCAGCGAGAGCACGTCGCAGCGCTCAAAAAACGCCGCCTTGCTGGCTGCCGTCTCATAGCCGTCGGCGCGCGCCTTTTCCATCGCGGGCTCGCGCGCCCACACCAGCACCTTCATGCCGAACGCCTTGCCGTAGCCGGCAACCACCGCGCCGATCCGGCCATAGCCATAGATGCCGAGCGTCTTGCCGCGCAGGGTGTGGCCGACGCCGATCTGCCATTTGCCTGACTTGATCGCCGCCATCTGCTGCGGGATCGAGCGCATCGCCGCCAGCACCAGGCCCCAGGTGAATTCGGCGGTCGCGTAAGACGGCGTATCGGCGTGCTGGCCCGACGACACCACGATGCCGAGCCGCGTGCAGGCGTCGATATCGATATGAGGAAACACGCTGCGCTGGCTGATCAGCTTCAGTTTCGGCAATCGCTCCAATAGCGGCGTGCGGATTTGCGTCCGCTCACGGATCAGGACCAGCGCCTCGGTATCGCGCAAACGGTCGGCAAGCGCATCGACGTCCTGGACGTGATCGTTCCAGATCGTGACGTCATGGCCGGCAGAGCTTGCCAAAACAATCGAGCGTCCGCAGCGTGTCGAAATAATCGTCGAGGATCGAGACCTTCACGATACGCTCCCCTATTCGAGAGGCGGCTACTTCACCGCCAGCAATTCGACATCGAACATCAGCGTGGCGTTGGGCGGAATGAGGCCGCCGGCGCCGCGCGCGCCATAGCCGAGCGCGGGCGGAATGATCAGGGTACGCTTGCCGCCGACCTTCATCGAGGCGACGCCCTCGTCCCAGCCGCCGATCACCTGGCGCTGTCCGATCGTGAACTCGAACGGCTCGTTGCGGTCGACCGACGAGTCGAATTTCTTGCCCTTCTGGCCGTTCTCATAGAGCCAGCCGGTGTAATGCATGACGCAGATCTGGCCGGATTTCGGCGAAGCGCCGGTGCCGACCTTGCTGTCGATGATCTGCAAACCTGAAGCTGTGGTCACTGAAGCGGAAGTCATGGGTTTTCCTGCGGTCTGGGCCGATGCCGTCGTGGCCATGAGGGATGAGCTGACCGCAGTCGCCAAGGCTGCGAACGCGGTCTGGATGATCGTGCGTCGGGAAGATCGCATCTGGGGCACCTTTTCTCGATAAATCGGAAAGGTGTCTAGCGCAACGGGCGCGGCGTTGCCAGCCCGTTTCGGCTGTTAAGGCAGCGGCGATCCGACCATGGTCAGCCGCCGCTTTTGCGCACTTCCTCATCCCGATGGCGTTCGATCGCCTCGGGCTCCTGTTCGTCAAGCTGGACAAGCTCGGATCTCGCGTCCTGGTCCACGCGCAACAGTTCATCCAGCTTGGCATGAAGTGCGAGATTATCGCGTCGGTTGGCGCGCTGGATGAACAGGGTCATCATGAACACCGCGAGCGTTGCAATCGCATTCCATTCGAAGGTGGCCGGACTGAAAGCCAGCCACAGCGCCGCATAGAGCAGCACAACGAGAAAGGCGGCGGGATGACCCGCCGCCTGCCCGATATGGGTAGTCCAGTGCTTTTTGATAGGGTTTGGCACGGCTAACCCTCGTCCCGACAAACTTATCGCAGCAACAGGATCAGGAGGATCAGGGGAATCGGGATTCCGACGAGCCAAAGAAGAATGGGCATTTGCTTTTCCTTTCGAGGTTTGAATTGAGCGTTAGCGGCGAGTATTGCGCCAGGTGCCGTCACGAAGGCTGCCGCCCTCGGTCGCAGCAAGGCTGGCGCAGAAGGCACCGATCAGAAGCGAGGCCACCAGCCAGAACGCCAGTTGTGCGGTGGCTTTGCGGGCGGCATCGGTATCGCTCTTGACCTGCGTGACGACGTCGTTGACGCGCTTCTCGGCATCGGGCTGGCTGAGACCGGTTCGCGCGGCTACCACCTTGGCAACGTAGGTTCTGTCGGCGGGCTTCAACTCGCCGCCATTGCGAAAGCTGGAGGTGAACAAGCGGGTCATCTCGCCGCGCGGATCCGGGGCGTTGCCGGCATTGGCAGCGGCCGGAGCGTCAGCACGCAGCAAGGTGTCGACATAGCCGTCCATCGGGCCAGCTTGACTGGCAGCCGCAGTGCCTGCCTGCATGGCGCCGGAAGCCGCGCCGCCGATCAGGCTGCTCGCGGGCGATGCCAACAGGATCGCGCCGAGCACGGAGGCGAACGCCCATGCGATGAAGCCGTGCGCGGTGTCGCGAAAGTAGACCTCATCGTTATGTACGCCCGTCCATCTCGTCCGCAAACGGCCGGCGATGTAACCGCCGATCGAAGACGAGAGCATGGCAATGACGATCAGATAGAGCCCCGTTCCGATCTTGAAGGTGGTGGCAGAGACACCGGCGCCACTCCAGGGCGAGACGACGGAGAGACCAAGACCGATGCCGAACGCCAGCAACACCAACGTCAGCGCGCAACTTGCGACGGCGCCGGCAGCAACCGCCGGCCATGAGACGCCGGAGACCGACGGTTCAGTGGTGTCGACCTTGTCGACTCCAGGTTGAAGAATGACTGCATCCATGGTGGCGCGCTCCCAGCTAACGGCAAAGATGATTCAAGTGCCGTATTCTTGTTCAGAACGCCGCGTCAATGTGCAGCACGTGCATTGGTTCCAGAAGCTCGTCACCTTTTTGCCGGGAGATGAATTGAGCGATGGAGAGCCGCCCACGACAGTGACGCGCGCCCGCGTTTTATCGCGAGCATGGTGCGTGAACGCTGTCCGATGATTGGCCGTTGTTCAGCCTACAGCGCGGTCGGCGGCTTCTTTCGCCTTCTTGCCGGTTCGCTTCACGGACGCCTCACCGGCTGCTTCAGCCTCCGCGCGCCGCTCGCATTTGTCGCGAATTTCTTCCAGCTCGTCATCGGTGAGATGTTCGATCCCGACAAAGGAATTATGCGCGGTGCTGACGCGAATGAGTTCGTCGAGCTTGACCTGAATGGCGGCGCTGTCGCGGTTCTGGGAATTCTGGATCAGAAACACCATCAGGAAGGTGACGATCGTCGTGCCCGTATTGATGACGAGTTGCCATGTATCCGAATATTGAAACAACGGACCTGTGATCGCCCAGACCAGAACGACGCCTGCCGCGAGCATGAAGGCCGACGCCCGGCCGGCCGCCTGCGAGGTTTTGTTCGCGACATCGCCAAATATCCGGCTGAAACCGCCGCTGTCCCCTGCGGCGTCTTTTTTCTTCGGTTTCTGGCCGGCCATGATGAATGCTTTCTTCCTTCTAACGCATGAAGGCCCGGCGCAGCGCGCCGAGCCTTGCACGAGAGTTCAGCTGCGCCTTGCGGTCGACGCCCTTTCGAAGCGCGACAGTCGAGCCAGCTTCGCGCCTCAACTAATGATGCATGAACAGCGCGAGCAGAAGAATGATCGGAAGCGGAATTCCGATTAACCAGAGCAGTGCACCTCGACCGAAACCCATGTCAGCCTCCATATGTTTGTGACTGCATGGATAACGTGCAACGTTCGCGAGGGTTCCAGCAATGCAATCTCAATCGATGATGTTTCCGCCGTCCCGGTCCAACGCGAAATCGCTTAGCAATGGCGAGGTTGCGCCGGCGATCAGATCGCCGATCAGCTGCGCCGCCATGAAGCTGAACGTGATGCCGTTGCCGCCATAGCCGTAAGCGGCATAGATGCCTTTTGCGCCGGGAACGGGGCCGATCAGCGGCAGTCCATCGCGCGTGGTATCGAAGGTGCCGGCCCAGCGGAATTCAATGTCGGTGTTCGCGGCCGGCCAAAGCGCCGCCAGCCGTTGCGCCAGCAGGCGTGATTTTTCTGGGATCAGGGAATCGCGCGCCTCGGGTTCCACGACCTGCTCGCTGTCCTCGCCGCCGATAATGATCCGCCCTGCCCGCGTCGTGCGCGCGTAGAGATAATCCTTGCTGTTCTCCCAGATCAGCGCGGCATCCTTCCAGACGTTTTGCGGCTGTGGCGTAGTTGCAATCGCCCAACTTGAGGACACCGTCTGGATGGTCGATTGCACGATATCGGGCATCGCATAACCGGTGGCGAGCACGACCGAGCGGGCCTCGATTTCACGTCCATTGGCCAGGGTCACCCCAACCGAACGCCCGGCGGAATCAAATGCCACGGCTTCGGCGTCAAACAGGCGTGCGCCTCGCGCCACCGCGACATTGAGAAGCCCACGCGCCAGCAGCATCGGATCGGCGTCGGCCGTGCCCTTTGAGACGATCGCACCGGCGCGCGCGATCCCGTAAGCTTCGAGCAGCATGGCATGATCGAGATAATCGCCAGGCAGGCCTGCACGCCGTCGCAAATGATGCTCTTCGATCAATTCGGCGGCGGTACCGCCTGCCGCCAGATAAAGCGAATCCTTGTCGCGCATGTCGCAGGCAACGCCGAGTGTCTGGACCAGCGCTTTCAGGCCGGTAACCGCATCGAGGCTGGCGCGATAGGCGCGCGAGGCGCGCTCGAATCCATAGGCCTCGGTCAGTTGCGCGAGAGAGCGGTCGATTTCCCACAGCAACATCGACGTGCTGGCGGCAGTGCTGCCACGGCCGGGCATTTCGCGGTCGATGATGACGACATCAAGGCCCTGACGCGTCAGGCGCTCGGCGACCAGCGATCCCGTGATTCCGGCGCCGACGATCAACGCATCGCATTTGATGTTTTCGACGAGGTCATGGCGCGCCTTGTGTCCGGCCGCGGCAAACCACGGCGAACGGCCACCGCGCAGGTCGGCCTGTTCGGTATTATCAATATCCAGAACGCTAATGACCAAACCTCGGGCTGACGCAGAATACGGCGCACGCCTGCGCCCGTCGTTCAACGACGGACGATGGGTCTGGTTCCTATAGCGTCAGTAACCCAGCGCGCAGCCGTCCTTGCGGGGATCGGAACCGCCTGCCAGCGTGCCCTTGTCCCAGTCGATCCAGATCGCCTGGGCACCGCCGTGCGGGCCTACCACGCTTGATGTCTTGTGCCCGATCTTCTGCAGGCCCGCGACGATCTCTGGAGGCACGCTGTCCTCGAGCTGGTAGACGCCCTCATAATGCAGGCCGCGCGGCATATCGATGGCTTCCTGCACGTCGCAGCCATAGTCGAGCATGTTGGTCAGCACATGGGTCTGGCCGACCGGCTGATACTGCCCGCCCATGACGCCGAACGGCATCACGGCGCGGCCGTTTTTGGTGGCGAGGCTCGGGATGATCGTATGCAGCGGCCGCTTGCCAGGTGCGATGCAGTTGGGATGGTCGGGCTGGATCCGGAAACCGCCGGCGCGGTTTTGCAGCAGCACGCCGGTTTTATTGGAGACGATCGCCGAGCCGAACGAATGCGCAATCGAATTGATGAACGAGCAGACGTTACGGTCTTTGTCGACCACGGTGATATAGACCGTGGACGGATTCATCGGCGGCGCGACGTTGGGCAGATCGAGCAAACCGTCCATCCGGATCTTGCTGATATGCTCTTCGGCAAATTCCTTCGTCAAAATACCGGCGACGTCGACATGAACCTGGGCGGGGTCGCCGATGTGCTGCTCGCGCATCAGATAGGCGATCCGCGCGGCCTCGGCCTCGAGATGGAAACGCTCGACGCTGAGCGCTGGAAATTTGGTCAGGTCGAAGCGGGAGAGGATGTTCAGCATGACAAGCATGGTGATGCCCGGGCCGTTCGGTGGGCACTGCCAGACGTCATGACCCTTGTACAGGGTGCCTATCGGTGACGTCGTTTCGGTGCCGTGGGCGGCAAAATCTTCCAGCGTGTGCAGGCCGCCGATGCCGCGCAGGGTGTCGACCATGTCGGCGGCGATCTCGCCGGTGTAGAACGCGTCGCGGCCTTTGCTGGCGATCGCGCGCAGCGTCTTGCCGAGCTCCGGCTGATGGATCACGTCGCCGGCGACCGCAGGCTTGCCGTGCGGCAGCAGATAGCGCGCGGTGTTGGTACCGTTCTTGAGCTTTTCAAAACCGTTGTTCCAATCGAAGGCGATGCGGGGGGCGACGATGTAGCCTTCCTCGGCGGCCTTGATCGCGGGCTGCAGCAGGGTATCGAGCCCCATCTTGCCGTGATCGCGCAGGATCGTATCCCAGGCATCGATGGCGCCGGGAATAGAGACGGCGTGGGCCGAGGTCAGCGGCACCGAGTTGATCTTGCGTTCCAGATACCATTCGACATTGGCCGCCATCGGCGCGCGACCAGAGCCGTTATACGCCGTGATCTTGCCCTCGCCCCTCGGCTGGACCAGCGCGAAACAATCGCCGCCGATGCCGGTGGATTGCGGCTCGATCACCGCGAGCAGGCCGGCGGCCGCGACCGCAGCGTCCGCTGCCGTGCCACCCGCACGCATCACATCGACCGCCACCAGTGCCGCTGCGGGATGCGAGGTCGCTACCATCGCGTTCTGGGCATGGACCGTCGAGCGGCCGGCGAAATGGAAATTCCTCATAATGAATAGCTCGCTTGATCGTTGATTACGGGCATTGTTCCGGTTTAAGCGGGCTTACATGACATATCCATCCCCGACGGAGCAATGGCTGGTATGCCAGAGAGGTAACCAGGCCAACCGATGTCGTCCCGGCGAAGGCCGGGACCCATAGCCGCCAATACTTGTGGTGGAAGAAGGCAATTGCCGCTGGTGCCCAAAGAAAGGTCACGGAGTATGGGTCCCGGCTCAAGGCCGGGACGACAAAGGTGGGTTTCCCCGCCCCTGCCCGCCTGATAAACGCATCGCCATGCCGTTCAAGGTCGCAGCTTTCTACCAGTTCGCCCGGCTCCCGGATTTCCGGGAGTTGCGCGCGCCGCTGCGCGCGATCTGCGCGGGACTTGAGCTGAAAGGCAGCGTGCTGCTGGCCCATGAGGGCATCAATGGCACGATTGCCGGCGAGCCTGCCGCGATCGACGCGCTGGTCGAGGAATTGCAAACGGGCGTCCTGTTCGGCGGCCGGCTCGACAATCTCGAGCTCAAGTTCTCGTCCGCCGCCGCCATGCCGTTTGCGCGGCTGAAAATCCGGCTGAAGAAGGAGATCGTCACGCTCGGCGATACGGCGGTCGATCCGACGCGGCAGGTCGGCACCTATGTCGAGCCTTCCGAGTGGAACGCGCTGATGGCAGCACCCGATACGCTCGTGATCGACACCCGCAATGAATTCGAGGTGGCGATGGGCACGTTCGAAGGCGCGGTCGATCCCGGCATCAGGAGCTTTGGCCAGTTCAAGGATTTCGCTGCGCGGCATCTCGACCCGGCAAAGCACCGGAAGATCGCGATGTTCTGCACCGGCGGCATCCGCTGCGAAAAGGCCAGCGCCTATCTGTTGGCGCAGGGATTTTCGGAAGTCTATCACCTCAAGGGCGGCATCCTTCGCTACCTCGAAGGCGTGCCCGAGGAACAAAGCCGCTGGCGCGGCGAGTGTTTCGTGTTCGACGAACGCGTCGCACTCGGCCACGGCCTGCAGGAGCGGCAAATGGATGATGCCCCCCATGAGTGACGCAAGCGGTTTGAGCGAACGCATCGACGCGCTGGAGATGCGGCTGACGTTTCAGGACGAGACCATCGAGACGCTGAACCGGACCATCACCGACCAGTGGAAGCAGATCGACGCGCTGACGCGCCAGCTCGCCGAGCTGAAAGAGCGGCTGCAGGACGCCGAGAGCCATGCGCCCGGCCCCGTCAACGAACGGCCGCCGCATTATTGAGGGCACAAAAAAGAACGGCCTCCGCATGGGAGGCCGTTCCAGTCAACTCAACGCGGATCAATAACGCTCGCGTTCGATAATGACCCTTGCGGTCAGGATCGTAATCGCGCTGCCTCTTGATCACAACAGTCTCATCGCGACCGCGATCACGATACTCACGCTCACGGATCACTTCACGGTCGCGATAGCGATCGCCACGACCCGAACCCACGGTCACGCCGACACCCGCCGGACCAACGCCGACGCCAACTCCGACGTCTTGTGCGCCCGCTGGCTGAACGAACGAAATTCCAGCCATCGCGACTGCAGCGATTACAATATGCTTGATCATCGCATGTTCCTCTCAATGAATTATCGCAAGGGCAAGTCGCGGACTTGTGAATTGTTCCGCGCGATTGTCGCGCAGGACGCACGAAGATTACCCGTGCATGCCAAACCAGATCACGACCGCGACGATCGCGACGATGATCGCGACCCAGATGACGGGTGTAGACTTTCTTCGAACTTCCGCTACGCGGTGAATCGTTGGCGGCATGGTTGAATTCAGTTTTCATGACCTGACCGCCAATTTTCGGTTACCGGAAAGCCGCGCGCAACTTTTCCCAGAGCGTTTCATCGTCGACCTTGCCGTCAGCCTTCGACGGCGCCGGTTGCGCGGCGCTTACGGGATCGGACGCCGGAAAGCTGCCCACAAGCCCGGCATCGAGCTTGCTGTGCATTTCCCGATCGGCCAACAGCGCCTCACGGGGATTATCAGCGTGTTTGTCATGCGGCGCAGGATCGAATTTCTCAGCCATGTCTGTCCTCCATTGCAGAGATAACGCCCCTGATCTGCGCCAGTTCCACATCTCTGCTTGGCCAAGCGGGAACCTGCGTGTATCAGAGGCATCAAATATCAGCCGTTCTCTGAGGAACTTTTCGATTGACCCAGAAATCCGCAAAACCATTTCTCGACGTGCTGTCCGGCCATCGGCAGCCGGTGCCGCCAATCTGGATGATGCGGCAGGCCGGCCGCTATCTGCCGGAATATCGCGAACTGCGCGCCAGGGCCGGTGGCTTCCTCGACCTTTGCTTCACGCCGGAATACGCCGCCGAAGTAACGCTGCAGCCGATCCGCCGTTTTGAGTTCGATGCCGCGATCATCTTTTCCGACATTCTCGTCATCCCCTATGCGCTCGGCCGCTCGGTGCGGTTCGAGGCCGGTGAAGGCCCGCGGCTCGATCCGCTGGATAAACCGGAGCAGGTGGCGACGCTGGCGACGCAAGCCGATTTCAGCAAACTCGAGCCGGTGTATGAAGCGCTGCGCCGCGTCCGTCGCGAACTCGCGCCGCACATCGCGCTGATCGGTTTTTGTGGCGCGCCGTGGACGGTGGCGACCTACATGGTCGCGGGCCAGGGCACACCGGACCAGGCGCCGGCGCGGATGATGGCCTATCGCCACCCCGAGGCGTTTGCGGAGATCATCGACGTGCTGGTCGAGAATTCGATCCAGTATTTGCTCGGCCAGCTCAAGGCCGGCGCCGACGTGCTGCAGATCTTCGACACCTGGGCCGGCGTGCTGCCGCCGCGTGAATTCCAGCGCTGGTCGATCGAGCCCGCCAAACGCATCGTAGCCGGCGTGCGCGCGCAAGTGCCGGACGCGAAGATCATCGGCTTTCCCCGTGGCGCCGGCGCACAGCTGCCAGCTTACGTCGAGGCAACCGGCGTCGATGCCGTCAGCATCGACTGGGCGGCCGAGCCGTCAATGATCCGCGAGCGCGTGCAGAGCCGCGTTGCCGTACAGGGCAATCTCGATCCGCTGGCGCTGATCGCCGGAGGGGCCGCGCTCGACCGTGCCGTCGACGACGTGCTGGCGAATTACGCTGGCGGCCGGCTGATCTTCAATCTCGGCCACGGCATCCAGCCGGAAACCCCGATCGCGCATGTTGAGCAGATGCTGAAACGGGTGCGGGCGTACAAGGGATAATCTTGTAGCCCGGATGGAGCGAAGCGCAATCCGGGAAAAGTTTCTCCGCGACGAACAACCCCGGATTACGCTTCGCTCCATCCCGGCTACGCTCAGCCACTACTGCGCATCTTCCAAAATCATGTCGGACGCCTTTTCGGCGATCATGATGGTGGGCGCGTTGGTATTGCCCGACATCAGGTCCGGCATGATGGAAGCATCGACCACGCGCAGGCCTTCGATGCCGCGCACCTTCAGGCGCTGATCGACCACCGCAAGCGGATCGCTGCCCATCCGGCACGTCGAGGTCGGGTGATAGACGGTGCTGCCGGTGCGGCGGCAGAAATCCAGAAGCTCGTCATCGCTCGCCACCTTCGGCCCGGGATCGACCTCGCCCAGCGAATAGGGTTTTAGCGCGGGTGCGGCCAGGATCTTGCGCAGGATCCGGACGCCGTCGATGAAGGCGCGGCGGTCGGTCTCGGCAGCGAGATAGTTGATGTGGATGGCCGGCGGCACGGACGGGTCCGCGCTCTTGATGCGCAGCGAACCGCGGCTCTCGGGGCGCAACTGGCAGACGGACGCGGTAAAGCCGGACTGCGCGTGCAGCTTCTCGCCCATCTTGTCGGTCGAGAACGGCAGGAAGTGAATCTGGATGTCGGGCGAGGCGAGCCGCGGATTGGTCTTGAAGAACGCGCCTGAAGTACCCGCCGCAATCGTCAGCGGCCCCTTGCGCAATGCCGCATATTGCAGGCCGGCCATGACGCGGCGGACAGGGTTGTTGACGATGTCGTTGAGGGTGATGGATTTTGCGCAGCGCGTGATCAGCCGCACCTGCAGATGATCCTGTAAATCATTGCCGACGCCGGGGGCATCGAGCACGATGTCGATGCCGTGGCTTTTGAGGAGATCCGCAGGACCGACGCCGGAGAGCTGCAGCAATTGCGGTGAATTATACGCGCCGCTGGAAACCAGGATTTCCTTGCGCGCCCGCGCGGTGCGCACGCGGCCTTCCTGCTTGTATTCGACCGCTTTGGCGCGGCGGCCTTCGAACAGGATCCGCTGCGCCAGCGCCGAGGTTTCGATGTGCAGATTGCTGCGGTTTTTCGCCGGGCGCAAATAAGAGAACGCCGAACTGGCGCGCCGGCCGCGTTTGGTCGTGGTCTGGAAAAATCCGGCGCCTTCCTGGGTGGCGCCGTTGAAATCCGGGTTGGTCGGAATGCCGGTCTCGGCGGCCGCCACCACAAAGGCTTCCGACAGCGGATCGGCGTAGCGCCAGTCCGACACCGGCAGCGGCCCGCCGGCGCCATGATATTTGTCGGCGCCGCGCTGTTGATTTTCGGCCTTCTTGAAATAGGGCAGCACGTCGTCAAAACCCCAGCCGGCATTGCCGCGCTGCCGCCAGCGATCGTAATCCTCATGCTGGCCGCGCACATAGAGCAAGCCGTTGATCGAACTCGAACCGCCCAGCACTTTTCCGCGCGGTTGGAACACCTGCCGTCCGTTCAGGCCCGGCTCAGGCTCGGTCTGGTACATCCAGTTGACGGATTTTTCCTTGAACAGTTTTCCGTAGCCGACCGGCACGTGGATCCAGAGATTGGTGTCCTTCGGGCCGGCTTCGAGCAGCAGCACCGAATGCTTGCCGTCCGCGCTCAGGCGGTTGGCGAGCACGCAGCCGGCGGAGCCTGCGCCGACGATCACATAGTCGAATTCGGAAGCGTCATTATTATTGTTCATTGGTTCCCCCCGCACGCCTGCCGGCGCCTCCCCAAATCAGACGATTTCAGGAAGATTGCCGGCAAGGAAAAGGGGTAGCGGGAGCGTCTGATATGGTCAAGTTGCCGCAAGCTTTGAGAAATCCGGCGGCCGGCGCTCGGCGAATGCCGTGAAGGCTTCGCGCGCCTCCATCGTCTTCAACCGTGCGGCGAACCGCTCGCTCTCTGCCAGTATATGCGCCATCAGCACCTCGGGATTGCGCATCAGCCGTTTGGTGGTGCTGACCGCGCCCGCCGGTTGCCGGGCGAGACGCGCCGCGAGCGCCTTTGCCTCGGCATCCAATCGATCCAGCGGCACCACACGGTTGGCGAGACCCCAGGCCAACGCGGCGTTGGCCTCGACCGCTTCGCCGAGCGCGAACATCTCAAAGGCGCGAGCATAGCCGATGCGAAGCGGCATCAGCAGGCTGGATGCGGCTTCCGGCACCAGCGCCAGATTGACGAATGGCGTCGAAAGCAACGCATTGTCGGCGAGCACCACGAGGTCGCAATGCAAGAGCATCGTGGTGCCGATGCCGACGGCGCGCCCCTGCACGGCGGCGACCAGCGGCCGGCTCGATTGTGCAAGCGATTTCAGGAAGCGGCTGACGTGGCGCTCACCCTTAACTTGGCCGGTGGCAATCGCCGCGAACTCGCCGACGTCATTGCCGGCCGTGAACATGTCGCCCTCGCCCCGGATCAACACGACGCGAACGGCAGCATCGGTCTCTGCACCCTCGATCGCGTCAGCCAGCGCGCCATACATCGCATTGGTCAGCGCGTTCTTTTTATCGGGCCGCGCCATGGTCAGGCTGAGAATCCCGCCGTCGTTTTCGATTTTGACATGTTCGGTCATTCGTCTTCTCCTCTTGGAAATTTGGTTTGGAAACTGGTGAGCCAGCGCGCGACGATTTCGATTTCGGTCTCGGTGAATCCATCGGTCAGGCGTGCGTTGATCTCGGAAAGCCCGGCTTTCGATTGCGCGAGCGCCGCGCGACCGGCTGGCGTCAGCCAAAGCCGCCATGCGCGCCCGTCTTCCGGATCGGCACGCCGCTTGATCAGGCCGGCCGCGGTCATTCGGTCTACCAGGCCGCTGATGCCGGGCGGACCGAGGTCGAGCGCAGTCCCCGCCTCGCCCATCAAGACTCCGTCGCGCTGGCCGAGAATGAACAGCAGCCCGGACTGTGCGGCCGTGACCCCGTTTCTCTCCGTCCGCGCCGCCACCCATCGCTGCAACCGGCGCTGCGCCACGTTGAGCAGGAAGACCAGTCGGCGGTCCGGACGAGCGTTCACGTGAATGACCCGTCATTCAATTTAGTTCGCATGCGAAGTATATAGGGCAACTGGGCGCCCTTGTCACCAGCAATTCGCGATTGACGGCAGCGACACGGGTGGCCAAGCTCCCGGCCATCATGAACCTGCCAAAACATCTGTTGCCGACCACCGTTGTCGGAAGCTACCCGCAGCCGGAATGGCTGGTGGACCGCGCGATGCTGTCGAAATCGGTGCCGCGCACGCGCATGCACGCGATGTGGCGGCTGCCGCCGGAACATCTGGAAGAGGCCCAGGACGACGCCACCATCGTCGCGATCCGGGACATGGAACGCGCCGGCATCGACATCGTCACCGACGGCGAAATCCGCCGCGAAAGCTATTCGAACCGGTTTGCGACCGCGCTTGACGGCATCGATGCCGATAACCCTGCCATGATCGCGTCACGAAGCGGCATACAGACGCCGGTACCGCGCGTGGTCGGCAAAGTCAGTCGCAGCACCGCGGTCGAACGGCGCGACATGGAATTCCTGCGCAAGAATACCGACCGCGCCGCCAAGATCACCCTGCCCGGACCGTTCACCATGAGCCAGCAGGCGAAGAACGAGTTTTACAAAGACGACGAAGAACTCGCGATGGCCTTTGCGGAGGCCGTCAACGCCGAGGCACTCGACCTGCAAAAGGCCGGCGCCGACGTGATCCAGCTCGATGAGCCCTGGGTGCGCAACAATCCGGATCACGCCCGGCGCTACGCGGTAAAAGCCATCAACCGCGCGCTGCAAGGCCTCACCGTGCCGACGGTGGTGCATCTGTGCTTCGGCTATGCCGCGGTCGTCGCAGGTTCGACCAAGCCGACCGGCTACTCTTTCCTGGCCGAGCTCGCCGACACCAGCGCCGAGCAGATTTCGATCGAGGCGGCGCAACCAAAACTCGATCTCGGCGTGCTCCGGGATTTGTCGTCGAAGAAGATCATGCTGGGCGTGCTCGATCTCGGAAACCCTGCGATCGAGACAGCGGTGACCGTCGCCGACCGCATCCGTAACGGCCTCAAGCATGTCGCGGCCGACCGCCTGGTGATTGCGCCCGATTGCGGCATGAAATACATGCCGCGCCATGTCGCATTCGGAAAGCTGAAAGCGATGTGCGACGCGGCAGCGACGGTGCGGAAAGAGATCAGCTAAACGCGAAGCGCCTCCAGCAGCGATTTGAAGGCGCGGGTGTATTCATTGCCGGCCTTCAGGACATCGGTGCGGCCGGCACAGGCGACCGCGGCCTCCGTCACGGCTCCGAGCAGCAGGCGCGCCAGCGGCTCGACCGGCTGGCGCGCGATCAGCCCTGCGTCCATCGCGGCGGCGATCGCCCGCGGAATCTTGCCGCCGAAATGCTGCGCGTCGATTTCGCGCCAGCGCTCCCAGCCCAGCACCGCCGGGCCGTCACGCAGGATGATCTGACCGGTGGGTCCCTTGGCGCAGGCGGCAAAATAGTGCTGCGTGCCGGCCACCATCGCGGCCAGCACATCTTTCTCGGCGCGCACCGCGCGATCGATCTCCTGCACCAGCGCGCGCGAGACCTGGTCGAACACCGCCTCGAACACCGCTTCTTTGGTTGCGAAGTGATGATAGACCGCGCCCTTCGCCACCCGCGCCTGTTCGGCGATGTCATCGATCGTGGTGGCGGCAAAGCCGCGCTCGCCGAACAGCAGGCGTCCCGCCTTCAGGATCGATTCGATCGTCGCCGCCCGCCGCTCTGCCTGTGTCGCCATCGCGCCTGTCTAGCGGAATTTTCCCGTAACGGCCACTTGACTTTCCGACCCGTGGTCGGTATTTACCGACTTATAGTCGGTTTATTCAGGAGTACATATCATGCCAAGCCGCAAAACTGTTGAAGCCTTTGCCGCCTTGGTGGAAGCCGGCGACTATGTCGGCGCGATCGAGCAATTCTATACGCCCGACGCCTCGACGCGGGAGAACACCGCCGCGCCGGTGGTCGGCCGCGACACGCTGATGGCCAAGGAACGCGGCGTGATGGCGGCCTACAGGAAGATCGAGGCGGTTCGCATAGGGCCAAGCCTGATCGAGGGCGACAATGTCGCCGCGCGCTGGAAATTCACCTTCACCGGGCTCGACGGCAGCGTCCGTACGCTGGAGGAAATCGCCTGGCAGAGTTGGCGCGGCGAGCAATTGACGGAGGAGCGCTTCTTCTACGATCCGAAGCAGATGGCGGGCTGACGTCTCAGAGCAGCTTGGCGCGCACGAACAGCGCGCGCAACGCGGTAGTCGCTTGCACCGTCAGCATGGCGTTGCCGGCGGCGCCCTGAAGCGTTGAGACCGCATCCGCATGCAGCGACTTGAATTCGATCCATTCGACCGAGCTGAGATTGGTGATGAACCGGTAGGCCTGGCCGACGGTGCCGATCGAAACCGTCTTGCCGTTGAGGTTGATCTTGAACGTCGCCCGCAGCGGCGTGTCGGAATTGGATGCTTCCCTGGCGGCCGGCGTCATGACGGCGACGTCGCACGCCGCGACGCGGTCAATCCCTCGTTCAGGTTCGGCACCACGACCAGGCGCCTGACCATCCCGTTGCGGTAGGCCTGCAGGAACTTGTCGTATTCCTTGATCGAGACGCAGCCGTTGGAATCACCGTTGGGGCCGAGCATGTAGCTGTGAACCAGTAACCCCGACCGGCCGAGCGTATCGCCTTCGCCGACGGGCGTCATACGGAGCGCCGCGACGCCGTGAAACGGCCGCTCGCGCGGCTTCAGATCATAGACAGCGGGTGGCGTCGCTCCGACGTTGCGCTCGCTGACATGCGCGGGATCATCCATCAAGCCGCCGAGGCCCGAATGCGCCTCGAGCCTGGTGCCGTTCGGCATGTATACGGCCCGTGCCGATATGTCGTAAACGGCCGTGAAATCGTCATAGCCGAGCGCACCGAGACTAGGCCCTGCGCGGAGCAGGCCGTCGCCCGGCGTCAGCGACGCCAGCGTGAAGCGCATCGGCATCAGATCGGCGAGTTTTTGGAACATGCTGCGGTCATCCGACCGCACCGGTGGCGGCGACTCGATCTTCAACGCCAGATTGGCTTCCGCGGGCCGTGACCTCGGCATCGGAACCGCAGGGGAAGATGGCGCAGGCTGCTCCGCGGGCGCATCCGGCGCCAAATCGGCCAGCTGGCTTTCGATGTGTCCGAACTCGGCGTCGAAATTGCTGCGCGCCGCACGCGTGACGGGACGCGAGGGATATCTGATCGAAGGAGCGTTGCGCGCGGAGCCCGATCCAAACCGGTCATCGAATGAGAAGGCGTGGACGCTGTTGCCGGCCTGCTTTTGTCGCAGCCAGGCGGTCGGATCAAACTCGGCAATCCAGGCGGCAAGCCCCGACGTCACGACGAGCGCGGCAACGGCAAAGGCCGCCTTGCCTAAGCGCGACGTACCGTGGCTCGACGCAAGCCCGGCTGTGCTCGTGGTCCTGTAATCCATCCGTCCCCGGCTCGGCGCTTCGGAATCTCTGCTGATTCCCCAACGGATTCACCGAATAAGCGCGAACATATTGCAATTCAAAGTAAGGCATAATCGAGACACGCCGCCACGGCTACGGTCCTCGATCGAATCCGCCAGGACAGGCAAATCTTGGTAAACGGCGGCCGGTTCCGGGTGTGGCGGAAATGAAGGCCTTGGCTCAGGGCCCAAGCGTGGGGCTGGTATTGGGCGGAGGCGCCTCTTCCAGCTCGGATTCTTCCGGCAGCTTGTCGGCATGGACGGCAAGCGCAGGGCCGATCCAGACCGGATCGGCCTGATGATCCCGGCGCGGGTTGGTGGTGTTGGGATGGACCAGAATGCTCAGGCTGCCATGATTGAGCATCAGCCACGGCACCAGTTCGGGGAATATCTCCCTGGCGAAGGCGACCTGGTACATGGCCTGATCGTGCGGACCGACCTTGACGTCATGCCACCGCCCGAGCGTGACCAAAAAGCGTTCGCCGATCCAGGTGCGCAACCGGTCGGCCTCGGCCCGCGTCGCCGCCGGATCGTAATAGATGTGGGCATGGTAGCTCGCGATCTCACCCAACGACCGCGCCACGCCCGTCTCCGAAGTCTCCGTCATCGCATCTGCTCCGCTTCCGCCTTGCCCGGCAGCAACCATCGCTGCAACCGGTGGCGCGGTCAATTGGCGGATGCGGCGCCGTCACTTCTTCCGCCGCTGGCCGCTGTCGAAGAGGGTCATGCCAGCCGCCGGATCGAGGTCGGTCTCGGTGGCTTCGGTCAGGCGCGCCATCATCATGTAGAAGCCGATCGCCATGATCGATTCGACGATCTCCTGTTCGCTGAAATGCGCGCGCATGTCGGCGAACACGGCATCCGGCACCCGCACGTTATCGATCGTCTCGCGACCGAAGGCCAGCAATGCGCGCTCAGTGGCGTTGAACGCTTCGTCGGTATAGTTGCCCTGCTCGAGACAATCGACCTGCCGCTGCGTGACGCCGACGCCGAGCGCGATCGGAACGTGCTGGCGCCATTCATAGACGCCGCCCTGGCGCTGCGCGACCTGAAGGATCAGCAATTCGCGGTTGATATGGCTGAGCTTCTGGCGAAACAGAATTGAATTGGCAAACCGCATCGCCGGAATGAAATTGGCCTCGGCATGCGCCATCATTTTGAAGATGTTGAGCTTGACCGGCATCTTGTCAAAGGAGGTGCGCACGTCGCCGCTGGTCTTTTCCGGGTCGATCAGGGGAAGTCTTGCCATTCGCTTGTTCCTTACGGTTTTGTTCTTTCTACCGCTGCGCGCTTCCGCGCACGAGCCCGAAGTTACAGCGTGATCCGCGCATCTCAGCGTCCGCCGATTTCGCGGATCGGATCAGACCCGTCCCAACCGGCGGCGACCTTGCGGATATGCTCGAAGAAACTCCCCTTGCTGCCGCTGACGTCCGAAATCTCCACCACGGTGCCGGGATGGGCTTGCGTGTCGAAATAGGCAAAGCGGCCTTTTTCGCCGCCGATCTGGCCCTCATGTCCGACCCTGAAGCCGAGCGACAGCGCGCGGTCGTAGAGGGCCTGATAGTCGCGGGTCCAGTACGACATGTGCTGCAAGCCTTCGCGGCCGGAGTCGAGGAACTCTTTGTACATCGAGGGCGCATCATTGCGCTGCTGGATCAGCTCGATCTGGAGGTCGCCGGAATTGGCGAGCGCCACGCTCATCTCCATGGCGGAGTCCTGGCCGCGGTGGCGAAAATAATCGGTCTTGACCCTGTCGATATAGTACCAGGGCCCGACGCCCATCACGTTGACCCAGTGGTCCATGGCGGCGCGGATATCCCGCACCACATATCCGTTCTGGCAGACTGCGCCAAAGATACGGCTCATCACGATCTCCGTTGCCGGCCGGCATTCGTCCGGCATCGTGCCGGATCGCCGCGCCTGGCGCCGTCGTCACGGCGCGCGGATGATGCAGGCAAACTTAGCCGGATGCCAGCAGCGCGACATCCATAGACGCGACATCGAGGTCTGGGAAGGCGATCAGCTCTTCTTGCCGAACAGCACCGGAAGCTGACGCGGACCGCGCACGGTACCTTCTGACCAGGTGACCTTGCCGGCCGGATCGAGCTTGAAATCCGGAATCCGCTTCAGCCATTCCTCGATCGCCACCGTCATCTCCATCCGCGCAAGGTTGGAGCCGACGCAACGGTGGATGCCGAGGCCGAACGCGGCGTGGCGGTTTTCCTTGCGGTCGATCACGACCTTGTCGGCATCGGGGAACATCTTGGGATCGCGGTTGGCGGCCGGGAACGACAGTAGCACCATGTTGCCCGGCTTGACCGGGCAACCGCTGATCGTCGTTTCCTTCATCACCTCGCGCGCCATCGTCACCGGCGAATAGGCCCGCAGAAACTCCTCGATCGCGCTCGGCATCAATTCCGGCTCCGCGATCAGGCGGTCGCGGTCAGCGGGCGTGTTCGCCAGATGCCACAGCGAGGAGCCGATCGCGCTCCAGGTGGTATCGATGCCGGCAATCAGCAGCAGCCGCAGCGAGCCCAGCACCTGGGAATCCTCCAGCGGATTGCCGTCCTTGTCCCTTGCCTTCATCAGGGTCGAGATCAGATCGTCGGTCTGATGCGTCTTGCGGTATTCGATATGCCCGGCGAAATACGCGGTCATCTCCTGCACCGCCTGCATCAGCATGCTTTCGTTCTTGATGCTGAGCTCCAGGATCATGTGGATCCATTTGACGAACAGTTCGCCGTCGGTTTCGGGGATGCCGAGCATGTGGGCAATGGCGCGCACCGGAACGTGCTTGGTGTAGCGCGCCGCCGCATCGCATTTGCCGTCGGCGATGAATTCGTCGATCAGCTCATTGCAGATCGCGCGTACCCGCGGCTCCAGTTTTGTCATCGCGTCAGGCGTGAACGGCGGCAGCAGCAACTGCTTGGCGGGCTTGTGCTCGGGCGGATCGGAGGTGATCGGAGGTGCTGCGTTGCGGGCGACTTCCGGCCGCACGTCGCGCACGATGACGCGGCGCGAGGAAAAACTCTCGGTGTCGTAGGCGATCTCCTTCACCGCCTGATAGGTGGTCGGCAAATAGACGCCGAGGAAACGCTTGGTGTGAACCACCGGGCATTCGCTGCGCAACTCGTCCCAGATCGGAAACGGATTTTCGGTCCAGCGCGGATCGGTGTGATCGAAATCGTTGACCCAGTCCGTGACCGGAGGATGTTCGGGCATCATGCTGACGGAATTGGACATCGCGCAAATTCCTCTTGCTGGGTTCGTTCAAATCCGGCGGAACAGCATGGTTTCGATACCAGTTGGTCCCAAGCCGCTATCCTCAAGCCGCTATTCTTCTGTCACTTCGATCGCAATTTCGGGGCAGTTGGTTTGCGCAAGCCACGCCTTGTCTTCCAGACCGGCGGGGACGGAACCGTCACCGATCTCATGTGCGTTGCCGAATTCGTCGAGCTCGAACAGTTCCGGCGCCAGCGACTTGCAACGCGCGTGGCCCTGGCACTTGTCCTGGTCGACGCGGATCTTGAGCTTTCCCGACATGGCGAGCGTCTCCCTCACGGCCACGCGCCGTTCAGCCGGCGCGTCGCATTTCCTCATGTTGACGGGCGCTGCCGGCCGACCGGAGCACCTTCTCTAAGTTATAGCGTATTACATTATCGATGCGATTGTGTTGTCAAGGGGGAAGTTATAGATCATTACACTCAAATGCCGCCCCGACCCGCACGCAAGCCGCTCAACGCCTATCACCATGGGGATCTCCGCGATGCCCTGGTGCAGGCTGCGCTCCAGGACGTGGAGCTCGGCGGTCCCGAGGCCATCAGCATCAGCGCGCTCGCCAAGAAGCTCGGCGTCTCGCAACCGGCGCCCTACAAGCATTTTGCCGATCGCGAGATCCTTGCTCATGGCGGTCACCGCCGCAGCCTTCCGCCAGCTCAGCGCGTTGCTGCGCGAGCAGATCGACAAACCGTCGAAACGTTCAAAACTGTCGCGATTTGCGCAGGCGGCGCTGGATTTCGGCCTGCGCCGCAACGGCATCTGGCGCCTGATGTTTGTTTCGCGAACCACGGCGAGCGCACCCAAAGGCAGCGAGCTTCGCGCCGCCACCATGGAAACCTTCGAACTGTTGCTGGAGGCGCTGGAAGCGCCGGCGGTCGGGATGCTGCGCGAGCGCAGCGCCCTGAAGGTCTGGGCCGCACTGCATGGCGTCGTCATGCTGGCGGAACAGGGCATGCTCAGCGGCGAGCTTGGCCAGATCAGCCGGGAAGAACTGGTCGAAGAGATCGTCGAGCAGACCAAGCTGGCGCTGTCGGTCGCGATCAAGGCGGCTGGCAAGAACGGCTGAGTGATATCACCTGGTTGCAACGCAAATGGGTGGACGCAGCCGGTCCTGTGGACGCATATTTGTTGCCGGCAAATAGTAGTCGAGTGGTCCCGGTGCATCGTCCGGCGAGAGCAATTTTTTGGGGAAGGCGCGCGCGGTGTCTCGCGTTTGCCGTGCCACTGTCGTTGTGCCTGTCGGGCCTGGCGTTCGGCAAGGACAATGGCGACGATGAAGACGCCGCCAAGCCAAAACCCACATTGCCGAACCTCTATCTCGATCTGCGAACGATCTACAGCACCGTGCCTGGTGGCGCGCTCTCGTTCGGGTTCAGCACGCCGCCATTATTGGCAACGCTGTCGAACCTCTCCGCGCTCCCGACCCCGACCTCGCCGTCGAGCCGCAACATCAGCGTCGATCTGCCGTTGACGGTTGACGTCAACGACTGGCTGTCGGTCTATGGCGGCGTCAGCGGCGGCTCGACGCAGTCAGGCACTTCGCCCTGGTCGTCGTTCGATATCTATAGTTTTACGCTCGGACTTCAGGCGGATATCTATCAGCAGAATGGCGGCCTGTTCCCGACGCTGACGGTGCAAAGCAACGTCACGCGATCGATTCCCGCGGCACCTCTGGCCACCACCACCTACAACACGATCCTCGAGGCCGACTACGCGCTGGACAGCGATGAAATGCGGGGATTGCTGGCCGGCGTGCAGTACACCACAGTGATGGTCGACACGATGTTTGCGAACGTCAAGCCCGACGTCATGGGCTATGTCGGCGGCTACTATCAGTGGGACAACAACTGGAAACTCACCGGCCGCTTTGGCGTGCAGTCCTTTGGCGGCGCGCAGCTTCTCAACCTGACGCCGTTCCAACCGTTCACCCAGCCGATCGTACGGTTCGATCTCGACCGGATGGATGATGACGACAACCGCCTGTTCGGCGTCACCGCGCAGATCGCATGGACGCCGAAGCCGGCCTACCAGCTCACGCTGAGAACACCGCTCTATGCGATCAAGAATTAGCTCGCCGTAGCGCTAGAGCATTATCGGTTCTGACTTAAATCAGAACCGATAATGCTCTAGATTTATGTTTTGACGCGTTTTCTTCACGCGAACCGGTATCCACTTCGCTCGAAAACGCTTTAGGCCGCGCTGCCCGCCAAGCCCCCTACCCGCGCTTTCAGCTGATCGAACTCGCCGGGATTGTAGGTGGCGCCATCCGGGGTCGTGACTTCCACGTTCCAGCAACCGTCCGAGATCAGTTCCGTGGCCTTTTTCATCGCGGCCAGCGCCGATTCCCGCCGCAAGGTTACGTTTCCCGATGTATCCAGCGCGGTAATCAAGAACACCATGGGCGGCTCCCGTTTCGGTTCACCGGTCAGTGTGGCAAGGAATACGGCAAGGTCAAGGGCGCCTGCCGGTATTATCAGCCCGTTTCCCGGCGGCTGAAGCCTCATCCCAAAGGTCGATGGATACAAGGCTGGCCTCAGACATGGGCATTGCCATGCGCGAGTTCGCCACCATGGTCGTGAGTCCTCAAGGCGGCAACGATGATCCAGCCGTAAAAGGCCAGCATGATCGCCGATATGATCCAGCCGGAAACCGGCCCCACGCCGGCGTGCCTGACCCAGTCGTGGAAGGAGAGCGCCGGCGGAACCTCGCCGCTGAAGGAAGGAAAGGTCACCTTGAGCGCCCAGGCGCCGAGCAGGATCAGGAATATCCAGATGTAATTGCGTCGCAGCCTGCGTGACACGGCCTCTGCCATCGACATCACGAAGGTCGGCGCCAACAGATCGGCCGCCATGATGCGCTGCCAGTTCTCCTCGGCCGCCACGCCAGGATCGAAAAGCTTGGCGTAGTAGTTGCGCTCCAGCCGCCGCACGCGAGACCTGTACACATCGAAGAAGCGATAGCGCCGCGATTCGATCATGAGCAGAAAGAATGCCAGCACCATCGCAAACATCAGCACGCTGTGGTGGGCGTTCGACGTCGAGAGCGAGACCGAAAGCATCGCGGCGACGAGCGTAATGGCCCAGTTGGTGGTCCGGTCGATGCGATCCCGCCATCCGGCCATGCGCGCGATCTCGGCGCGGTGGAAGTGAGCGAACACCGTGATGAATTCGCTCGGAGACGAAGGAAAATAGACGCGGCCGGGTTCGTGTCCTTGCACTTCCTGCATTTTCTCCTCCCGTTTCGAGCTTATGGTGGCATCGACCGGTGTTAGGGCAACCGACGCCCCGGCCCTGCGTGCGCCGAATACATGGCCGACCTTACTTTCAACGGCTATAATCTTCCGCAAAACGCGCTGGTGCAAGAAATCTGCGCAACAGCTACCCGCCGGAAATATTGAATATCTGCCAGGAGCCGATTATGACGGATACCGAACTTCAGCTGCGCGAAGCGATCATCGCGCAGTGCCGCTGGATGAATGCCAGCGGGTTAAATCAGGGCACGTCCGGAAACATCTCGGCCCGTCATGGCGACACCATGCTGATTTCACCGTCAGCGACGCCTTACGACGCGCTGACCCCCGACATGATCGCCGCGATGCCCATCGATGGAGACTACGGTTCGTGGACGGGACCGCTCAAGCCCTCTACCGAATGGCACTTTCACCTCGACATCATGAAGGCGCGGCCCGAGGTTGGCGCCATCGTCCATACGCATTCGACCTATTCCACGGTTCTCGCCATCGCCCGCAAGGAGATTCCGGCGTGCCATTACATGATGGCGGCCTTCGGTGGCATGAACGTGCGTGTTGCCGGCTATGCGAGATTCGGAACCAGGGAATTGTCAGAGCATGCGCTCAAGGCGCTGGAGAACCGGGCCGCCTGCCTGCTTGCAAATCACGGCATGATTGCAACCGGCGCATCGCTGGACAAGGCGATGTGGCTGGCGGTCGAACTCGAGACCATTGCCCGGCAGTATTATCTCAGTCTCGCAATCGGCGGGCCGGTGCTGCTGAGCGAAACCGACATCAGCGAAGCCGCCGCCGCGTTCGGCAGCTACGGCCTACAGGACCCACCGACCAAAGCGGCCGCGGGAGGCCGGCGTCAGAAACTCAGCTGAACCTTCATGGACCGGCTGCGATCTCCGGCAATCTCGAAAGCCTGTACCGCCTCGTCCAGTCCGAAGATCCCGGTCAGCAGCGGCGTCAGATCCACCCGCTTCTGGTTGATCAGATCGACCGCCAGACCGAACTCCTCGTGGAAGCGGAAGGTGCCGCGCATTTCGATTTCCTTGGCCACCACCATGTTCTGCGGAATCGAAACATCGCCGCCAAGGCCTAGCTGCAGCAGGATGCCGCGCGGCTTGAGCACCTCCAACCCCGAACGAACCGCCCGCTCGTTGCCGGACGCTTCGAACTGGACATCGAAATAGCCTTTGTTGGCCGAGTAGGCGCCGAGCTGATCCGGCTCCTCGGCGACGTTGATCGTTCGATCGGCACCGAGCCGGCGCGCCTTCTCCAGCACCGCACCCGCGACATCGGTGGCCACGATTTCCCGCGCACCGTGGAGACGCGCCGCTACGATCGTCAAAGCGCCGATCGGACCGCATCCCGTCACGAGAACGCGTTTTCCGAGCAGCGATCCGGCGCGGTTGACCGCATGCAGCACGACCGCGAACGGCTCCGCAAAAGCCGCTTCGTTGATCGAGACTCCGTCGGCGACCTTGTGGCATTGCCAGGCTTCGGCGACGAGATGCTGGCGAAACGCACCCTGAATGTGCGGCATCGGCATCGCGCTGCCATAGAAGCGCATATTGAGGCAGTGGTTCTGCTGGCCCTTCAGGCAATAGTCACAGGCATCGCAGGGCCGGCTCGGAGAGACGGCGACGCGGTCACCGATCGCGAGCCCGGACACCGACGCTCCCAGCGCCTTGATGGTCCCGGCGACTTCGTGACCGAGGATCATGGGCTCGCGCACCCGCACGGTGCCGAAGCCGCCATGGTTGAAATAATGCAGATCCGATCCGCAGATGCCGCCGGCCTCGACGGCGATCTCGACCTGTCCTTTACCTGCGGCCTCCGGTTCGCGTTCCTCGACCCGAAGGTCGCGGGCGGCGTGAATGACGACGGCTTTCATGGTTGCACTCCAGCTACGAGGCATGTGATCGGGCGGCTACTCATCTCACGCAGTCCGACGCCTGCATGCAGCAACAGCTAGAGACTGACTGTGATCCCGCCATCGACATAGAGCGTATGGCCGTTGACGAAGGACGAAGCCTTGCCGGACAAGAACACCGCGGCCGCGACCAGTTCCTCGACGTTGCCCCAGCGCCCGGCCGGTGTCCGCTTTTCGAGCCAGCTCGAGAATTCCGGATTGTCGACCAGTGCCTGGTTGAGCGGGGTTTTGAAATAGCCCGGCGCGATCGCGTTGACCTGGAGGCCGTATTTTGCCCAGTCGGTGCACATGCCGCGGGTCAGGTTCCTGATCGCGCCCTTGGTGGCCGTATAGGGCGCAATCCCCGGCCGCGCCAGTTCGCTCTGCACAGAAGCGATGTTGATGATCTTGCCATGACCGCGCGGAATCATGTGACGCGCAACGGCCTGACCGACATAGAACGCGCTCGAAATATTGGTGGCGAGCAGTTGCTCCCATTTCTCGACGGGAAAATCCTCGAGCGGCGCGCGGAACGTCGTGCCGGCATTGTTGATCAGGATGTCGATCGCGCCGGAATTTTTCTCGATCGCTGCGACGCCATCCTTGGCGGCCTGCGATTGCGTAACGTCGAAGCCGGCCGCCGACACCTTGTGCCCGGCGCCCTTGAGTTTTGCCACAGCCGCTTCCAGCTTGCCGGCGTCGCGGCCGTTGAGGACGATCTCGGCGCCATGTTCAGCCAGACCCTGCGCGAGGGCGAAGCCGATGCCTTGCGACGAGCCGGTGATGAACGCGCGCTTGCCGGTCAGGTCGAACAGTTCAAATGCCATTTGGCGCCCCCATGCTGACGTCGAACGCGAAAATTCACCGCCCGAGCGACTTCTTCATAGCGCTCAGCCCGAGGCGCAGGAAGGGGTCGGAATGGGAAATCGCACGCCCTTTTTCAGCTTGTCGTTCAAGATATCCACGTCGGCGCTGAACGATTAAAGCCTCGACCGACCCTTCAAGCCGCGGCCGAGCAAAACATCGAAAACAACCCCATGCACCGTAGCCGCCGGCTCGGAGTTACTTCTGTTATACCGAAACAATACTTGACACGTCGGGCAAATCAGGCATACACATACACCATCCCGGAATTTGTAACGCGTCCATGGTCCTGCTGGGCATCGGACACATACGACGCCGGGCGACGTCACGGCAGTTTGCGGATCCAGTCGACGACGGCCGCGACCACGGCCTGCGGCTGCTCGGGGATCAGCGCGTGGCTGGCGCCCGGGATGATGGTGACGGTTACACGCGCGCCGAACTCGTCGCGGCTCTCGTACCATTTTTCTTTTGGCTTGAACGGGTCGCCTTCGGGCACAAGGTCGAGTAACGGCACGGTGCCGGCCTGCCAGTATTCCGCCTGTTTGGTGGCGGCAGAAGCAACGCCCTGGACGCGGTTGGCGGCGGGCGACCAGCCCTTCAACCAGATCGAGGCATCGTGGCCTGCCAGGAAGAAACCGCGGCGCAAGGCGGCGAGACGCACATCGTCAGGCAAATTCGCGTCGCCGGATTGTTGCACATCGCCGCGCAAATAGTCCGGATAGGTTTTCGCGGCGGCCGCCATCAGCACGACGCCGCGCACGAGCTTTGGATGATCGGTCGCCGTCATGCGGGCCACCCAGTTGCCGTAAGCATGCCCGGCGATCACGGCAGGCCCGGCCTTTTCGCGATCGATCACGAACGCAACATCGCGCGCGAGGTCCTGCAGACGGACACCTTCCAGCGGCCCGGTGCTGCGGCCGGCGCCGCGCGGTTGCGGCCTCAGCACGCGAAAACCGGCGCCGGCGATGCCGGCCGCGACCTCGTCAAAATCCTCCGAATCGCGTCCACGCGACGGCAGCAGAACGACGAGCGGACCGCTGCCCTCGGCGATCAGATCGATGGCCACGTTATCATAAGTGACGATTTCGCGCGTTCGCGGCGCCTGCACAGCAGACGACGCTGCATCGCAACCGAGGATCACGGAGAAGATCGCCACAGCAAACCGCCGCATCGCAATATCGTTTCACACGAGAATTAGCGGGATCATCATGGCAACCGCGCGGTGCGAGATCAAGGACCCGATCTCGATATTCGGCGAAGACACGGGCGTTCGGGCTGCAGTTTGTCCAGCCGGGGCATCGCTGATAGCATTGGGTCAACGCCACACCTCTTCATTTCCGGGAATGAAAATGCGCAAACTTCTGGCGACTTTGATCATCTCAATTTGGGCAAGTGTAGCTCACGCACAAAAGGCCGATCTCATCGTCACGAACGCAAAAATCGTGACGCTCGATTCCGCATCGACGGTCGCGCAGGCGCTCGCGGTCCGCGAAGGCAGGATCGTCGCCGTCGGTGGCAATGATGCGGTGGAAGCCCTGGCCGGGTCCGCGACCCGCCGTCTCGACGCCGGTGGACGCACCGTCATTCCGGGATTGATCGATTCCCATATCCACGCGGTGCGCGCCGGCCTTACCTATGCGACCGAGGTCAACTGGATCGGTGCAAAGACCATCGGCGAAGCGATGGACCGGCTGCGTCAGGCGGCCAAGGCGCGCCCGGGATCCTGGATCATCGTGGCCGGCGGCTGGAGCGATTTGCAGTTTGCCGAGAAGCGGCGGCCGACGCTCGCCGAGGTGACGGCCGCCGTGCCCGACAATCCGGCCTGGATCCAGCTGTTCTATTCGGCGGTGCTGATGACGCCGAAGGCGCAGGAGGCCCTCAAAATTTCGCCCGCCAGCCTGCCGGCCGGCATGACGGCTGAAGCTGCCGCATCGGGCGAAGCCGACGGGCTGGTTCAACGGCACCATCGTCAGCATCTCGGCGCTGTTCGACCGTCTGCCGCGGCCGAATTTCGAGGACAATGTCGCCGGGACCCGGCAGTTCTTTACCGAGCTCAATCGTCTTGGCATTACCGGGATCGTCGATCCCGGCGGCTTCAGCATCTATCCGAGCCATTACGCCGCATTGCAAAAACTCTGGCGTGAAAAATCACTCTCGGTGCGGGTCGCCTACAGCCTGTTCGCCCAGAACATCGGCGCCGAATTCGAGGAGTACAAGAATCTCACGCAATTCCTGCCGATGGGATTCGGCGACGACATGCTGCGGTTCAACGGCATCGGCGAGCGGATCACCGGCGGCATGTACAACAACAACGCGCCCGATGCCGCCGCCAAGGAAAAATTCCTCGAGATCGTCAGCTGGGCGGCGAAACAAGGGCTTTCCGTCACCATCCACTGGCCGGAGGACAAATCCGCGTCCATCAGCTGCTCGATCTCTACGACGCGGTGAACAAGGAGACGCCGATCGCGCCGCTGCGCTGGTCCATCGCGCATCTCGACAACGTGTCCTCCGAAACGCTGGCGCGCATGAAGGCACTCGGTATCGGCTGGACCATGCAGGACGCGCTGTATCTCGGAGGCGACCGTATCGTGGCGCAGGCCGGCGAGGCGGTGCGACGGATGCCGCCGATCGTCACGGCGTTGCGCGCCGGCGTGCATGTCGGCGCCGGCACGGATGCGCATCGGGTCGCTTCCTACAATCCGTTCGTAGCACTGCAATGGATGCTCGACGGCAAGACGGTCGGCGGACTGCCGACGCGCGGCCCGGACGAAACGCCGAGCCGCGAAGATGCGCTGCGCCTGTATACGGTCGGCAGCGCGTGGTTCGCTTTCGACGAGACGCGACGCGGGACGCTCGAAAGCGGCAAGCTCGCCGACTTCGCCATCCTCGATCAGGATTTCATGTCCGTACCCGTCGAGCAGATCGGCACGACGGCGTCACTGCTGACGGTCGTGGGCGGCAAGGTCGTCTATGCGACGGATGTTTTCCCGGGCGCAAAATAGGTCGCGGACTCACGACATCGCACTACAGCTCGCTCGAAATGAACTGCTTGAATTCGGCGGTCTGCGGCCGGGCGAACAGCTCCGATGTCGGCCCGCTTTCCCAAATCTTTCCCCGGTGCATGAAAATGACCTGATTGGCGACCTTGCGCGCGAAGCCCATCTCATGGGTGACGGTGATCATCGTCATGCCGCGTGTCGCGAGATCTTCCATGACGGCGAGCACCTCTGCGGTCAGCTCGGGATCAAGCGCGGACGTCACCTCGTCGAAAAGCATGACCTCGGGGGACAGAGCAAGCGAACGTGCAATGGCGACCCGCTGCTGCTGTCCGCCGGACAATTGTTCGGGATAAGAACCGATCTTGTCGGTCAGCCCGACGAGGCGCAGCACCTCGGCAGCCTTTGTTCGCGCGGCGTCCCCTGGCTGCTTTTTCACCAGGGTCAGCGCCAGCGTGATATTCCGCTCCACCGTGAGATGCGGGAACAAATTGTAGCCCTGAAACACCATGCCGACATCGTGGCGCAACTGGGCGCGGGCGGCCTTGCCGGGCCGGCCGACTTCGTGGCCGCAAACTTCGATTCGACCGGCCTGGATCGTCTCCAGCCCCGCGATGCAACGCAGCAGCGTGCTCTTGCCCGATCCGCTCCGGCCCACAATGGCCACGGTCTGACCGCGCGCCACATCGAGGCTAACGCCGTCCAGAACGCGCAACGTTCCGAACTCCTTGACCACGGCGGTGACTTGCACAACGGTGGCGCTAGTGGCTGGCGCGGCCTGCATTGGCTCTCCTTTCGAGGAAACGGCTGGCCAGCGACAGCGGATAGCACATCGCAAAGTAGATTGCGGCCACGATGCAGAAGATGATGAAGGGCTCGAAAGTCGAGTTGTTGACGATCTGGCCGGCACGCGCGAGCTCGACAAAGCCGACCACCGAAGCGAGCGACGTATTCTTCACGATCTGGACCATGAAGCCCACGGTCGGCGGAATTGCCATTTTGAAGGCTTGCGGCAGGATCACATAGGCATATTGCTGGAAGCGATCGAGGCCGAGACAATCGGACGCTTCCCACTGCGTGCGCGGCACCGCCTCGATGCAGCCCCGCCAGATCTCACCCAGAAAAGCGGCGGCGTACAATGTCAGCGCCAGGCCGGCCGCGACCAGCGGCGCCAGCTTGTAGCCGAGGATGCCAAGGCCGAAATAGGTCAGGAATAGCAGGATCAGAAGCGGCGTACCCTGGATGAGCTGGATGTATCCGCCGGCGACGATGCGCAGCACGTGGCTCGGCGAGACCCGCATCAGCGCGATCGGCAGCCCGACGAGGGCGCCGCCTGCGAACGCAACCAACGACAACAGCACCGTCCATTGCGCCGCCGCGATGAGATACCAGACGTGGTTGGCGCCAAGCTGGATCATAGCGCGGTACCCAGCCGCCGCCGACGCTCGAAGATGATGAGGCCGATGGCCTTGAACGCCAGTCTGTAGAGGAGGGAAAGCGCGAGATAGATCGCCGCGACGATAATGTAGACCTCGAAACTACGATACGTATCGGACTGCACGTTGTTGGCAACCGCGGTCAGTTCCTCGGCCGAGATTTGCGAGGTGATCGACGATGCCAGCATGAGAAGCACGAACTGGCTGGAGAGTGCGGGATAGACCCGCTCGATGGCCGGCAACAAGACGACGTGCAGGATGGTCTGAAGGCGCGTCAGGCCCAGGCAATCCGCCGCTTCGAGTTGGGTGCGGTGGATCGACTGGATGCCTGCCCGCATGATCTCCGTCGTGTAGGCGCCCATATTCACCACGAGCGCAATGACGGCAGATGTTTCGGCCGAGAGTTTGAGGCCGAGACTCGACAGGCCGAAATAGACGATGAAAATCTGCACCAACAGCGGCGTATTGCGGATCAGCTCGACATAGAAGCCGACCAGCAGCCGCAATGGGCGCCCGCCGTAAACCCGAGCGACCGCGCACAGCGTGCCAACCACGAAGCCAAGGCTGATCGACAGGACGGTGAGCTGGATCGTCAGCCAGGCTCCATTGAGGAAGTCTGGCCATCTCTCCAGCAGGAACGAGAAGTCGAACTTGTAAAGCATCACCGCGCGGTCCTGCCGCTCAGTTGCCCGCCTTCAGCAACTGTTCCACCGGAATATCGACCCCATGATACTTCTTGTAAATCGCGCCGAGCTTCCCGTTCTGAAGATTGGTTTTCACCCAGCCGTTCACCCACTCCCTCAGCGCGGGCTCGTCCTTGCGCATGCCGACGGCAAGATAGAACGTCTGCATGGTGATGCGCGACTCCGCCGTGCGTGCCGGATTTTTCTTGCTGATTGCCGGCAGAAGCGAGCGCGCCGTCGCAAGAATGTCCACCTGGCCCGACGCAAACGCAAGCGCCATCGTGGCGTCGTCCTCGTAGCGTACCAGCTGGGCGTCTTTCGCCTGCTTGGTAAGATCGGAGTCTTGCGTGGTGCCGCGCACAACGGCGACTTTCTTGCCGGCGAGGTCGGCCATCTCCTTGAGCGGGACAGTGCTCAGCGACGCCACGACCGACGGATGGTCGGCATAGGGAATCGAGAAGTCGATCACCTTGGCACGATCGGGCGTGATCGACAGCGTGGAGACGACGAGGTCCGCCTTGTCGGTCTGCAGCATCGGAATGCGGGTAGGGCCCGTGGTGGTGACGATCTCGAGGGCAACCCCGAGATCCTTGGCAAGAAGCTGCGCAGTATCGACGTCCGACCCGGTCGGCTGCAGCTTGTCATCGGTCATGCCGAACGGAGGGATGGCCGTGTCGATGGCGATCCGGACCTTGCCCGCCTTCTTGATGTTGTCGAGCGTATCGGCGTGAGCCGGTACGAACGACAGCGACAGGGCTGCGAGCGCCAGACCTGCGACAATGCTGCGATTGATCATGTTGGTCATGGCCGGCCCTATTGCTTCAGGATCAGTTCGGGCAGGTCGCTGCCGAAGTATTTCTTGTTCAGCTCGTTGAGCTTGCCATTCTTGAGATTGGCCGATATCCAGGTATTGACCTCGTCGACGAGGCGCTTCTCGCCCTGTTTCACACCGACAGCGAGCTTGAAATTGTCGAGCACGAATTTCAGCTCCACCTGCCGCGCCGGGTTCTTCTTGTCGATCTGCGGGACAAGCATCTCCGCCGTAGAGAAGATGTCGGCCTGACCGCTAAGGAAGGCCTGCGCCTCGGTGGCGTCGTCCTCGTAGCGAACCAGCTTCATGCCCTTCGGGCCTTCCTTGGTCAGCTGCGTGTCGTGGGTCGTGCCACGCACGGTCGCAACCGTCTTCCCGTCGAGATCGGCCATTGACTTGAGGGCGACGGATTTTGGCGCCGCGATCACCGTTCGCAGCACGGCATAGCCCAGCGAGAAATCGATGACTTTCGCGCGCTCTGCCGTGTAAGAAAGGCTCGAAATCACGAGGTCGGCCTTGCCGGTCTGAAGTGCGGGAATCCGGGAAGCGCCTGTGGTCGGCACGTGCTCGAATTCGAGGCCCAAATCCTTGGCGAGCAGCTTTGCCACCTCGACGTCGAGGCCGGCCGGCTGCATCTTGTCATCCGTCATGCCATAGGGCGGCACGCCGAGGTCGATGGCGATACGGATCTTGCCGGCTTTCTTGATGTCGTCCAGCGCGTCCGCGTATGTGAGGGACGTGACGGCTACCAGCGCGGTGATGGCGAGTGCCATCGAAGCTGCGATTTTTTTCAACATTTGCTTCCTCCCGTTTGTCTTGTTTATTGGCGTTCGTTGTCTTGTTTTTTAGCGTTCGGCATCCATGACCGCGAGCTTGGCCACCCGGCGCCGGAATTCCTCCGATGTTGAGAACGTCGCGCCGAGGTAAGCTGCGATCAAATCCTTGGCGAGCCATGGCCCCACGATCTGGGCGCCAATGCACATGACGTTGACGTCGTCGTGCTCGACGCATTGGTGGGCAGAGTGGACATCGTGGCACACGGCTGCCCGAATTCCCTTCATTTTGTTGGCGCCGATTGACGCACCGACGCCCGTACCACACACCATGAGGCCGCGCTCTGCCTGGCCCGTGGTGATAGCTGCCGCGACCTTGCGCGCGATGTCCGGGAAATCGACAGGAGCGGGATCGAAGCTGCCGACATCCAGCACCTCGTGTCCGCTCTCCTTCAGGAAGGCCAGCACCTCCGCCTTCATGGGAAAGCCGGCGTGATCCGAACCTACGACGATCTTCATGTGCTCTTCCTGCTGTTCGCTCGTTTTTTCGTTTGCAGATTTGCCGCCGGCGAGGCCGCAATGCTGTCGATTTCACCGACGATGGCGCGCCTTCGGTATTCGTTGCCGATTTCAAAATGCTTGCGCAGCGTTGCATCGGCGCGGTCCGGATCGCGTGCCACGATCGCCTCGAAGATGCGTCGGTGATCGTCGATCAGATACGTCTTCATCGAAGGGAACGCCTGCACGAGCTCGCGGCGATTGCGATGCACATGTGTCAGCAGGCCCGCCATCGAATTGTGGAGTACGGCCAGCGTTTGCGAATGCGACGCCAGCACGATCGTGCGATGGAATTCGTAGTCGGCGACGCCACCGGCGTCGGCCTTGTCGATCGTTTCAGATATCTTCCCGAGGGCCGTCTGCAGGCGTTCGATATCGGCGATATCAGCGCGTTCGCAGGCGAGCCTGATCGCCTGGCACTCGATCGCGACGCGGGCCTGCATCACATCGTCAGGCATGTCTGCCTGCTGGGCGAGCGCGAAGGTGAAGAAGTCATTCAGGACCGAGACGTCCGGTCGCGTCACAACGGTGCCGATGCGATCCCGGATCTCGACAATCCCGAGCATCGAGAGCGCCCGCAGCGCCTCGCGGACGAGCGGCCGGCTTACACGCAACTGGATTGCCAGATCGCGCTCGGAGATCAGGCGATCACCGGGTTTCAAGGAGCCGGCGAGCAAGCGGTCGCGCAAGAAGGCGAACACCTTCTCGAATCCCTTCTCGCCCTCGGCCGCCCGCCTCAGTTCCACCCCTGTTTCCTTCTGCTCTTACCTTGGTAAGACCAGTACGCAGACCAGATCACCTCGTCAAGCCGTTCGACGAGGAGAAAGCGCTAGCGTGATGATTTGGAGTGGAATTGGTCCCCGTCATCCCCGCGCAACGGCTTCGCCCTTGTCGCTGGAGGTGCGAGCGCAGCGAGCCTCGAAGGATGGATCACCGGCGTTTCTCATCCTTCGAGGCGCGCAAGGGCGCGCACCTACGGGTGAACGCAATTGCGTTCATCCCGGGGATGACGCGAGAGACGGTGCAAGTGGGTCGCTTCAATCTAACCTCTTCATGCTCTAGCCTTGGTCCGCAGGGCCTGGTCTCGTCGCGGCCAGGGCCGGCGTCCGGGCATTTTCGTTGGTACGATAGACTTCGCGTGCTGTTTCGCAGAAGAGCCGTGCCTGTTCGGCTTTCGAATAGCGGGCGGCGATCCGCTTAAAGCCCGAAATGATCGTGTCGAACGATCCGCACAGGCTATCGACCGGAAAATTGCTGGCGAACATCGTGCGTTCCGCGCCGAACATGGCGACGATCTGCTCGACGATCCAGCAGTTGTCGTCGACGCTCCACGGACGGTTGCGCAAACCAATGCCGGAAATCTTGACGCGGACGTTCGGCTCGTCGGCAAGACGCGCCATCGCAGCGCGCCAGCCCGCGAGCCCTTCCGGACTGCGATCAGCCGGTAAGCCTGCGTGATTGAGGATGATCAATATGCGCGGAAAGTCGCGTGCCAGCGTGATCGCTTCGTCGAGATTCCACCACGACGTCTGCAAGTCGAAATGCAAGCCGTGTCTTTCCAGGATTGCGAATCCGCGCCGCCATGTGTCATCGGACATCAGCGTCCGAGTACGACCGACTTCGCCGGGCGACGCCGGTCCTCCCGGCTTGTGCCGGATGCTTCGCACCAGCGGAAATGCCGCCTGTCCAGCGATGATCGTGGCCGCGTCGTCGCGATTGAGGCATGCCTGTCCCACGATCGCGTTCGGCAGGCGATAGCGGGCGCTTAGTCCGGATGCGTAGCGCGTCTCGTCGAGCGGCGTGTTCGGATCCCATTCGGTCTCGACATAAACCGTTTCGCAGACGGCATGACCGGCGGCGTCCTTGCGATAGTCGTCAGGCAGGTAGGGTCGCTTGATGGCGGAATAGTCACCGTAGCGAAACGGGATCATAATGTCCGGGCGCAGCCAGGGATGATCGTTGGCGATTGGATCCCAAAAATGGACATGGGCGTCCACGACTGGCCCTGACCAGGTGTTCTCGCCGCTCATCAACGTGCCTCCGGCTGCGCGTTTCCGGCCGCCAAAAGTGACCGCGTTCGTGGCCATGCTGATGGATGAACACGAGCGCATGGCACCGACGCGGGGGAAATGTCGTAAAGCCTGACCTCAATGGCGTCAGGATCGCTGCTCGTTAAAATCCGGAAGATTGCGATGCGATCGTCGGAAGAATCCGGCGCGAGGCAAGGATGTGCCGGGGAGATTGTCAACCCTTTGAAGGGAACCCTAAAAAGGAGCAAGTGGTAGCGAGAGAGGGACTCGAACCCCCGACCCCAGGATTATGATTCCCGTGCTCTAACCAGCTGAGCTACCTCGCCACGGTTCACCGTCGCGGCATTATTTATGCCGCAGTCGCGAACGCGCGGCATATAAGAAGTCGGTCGGGGGGCTGTCAAGCAAACCCGGCGCTTGCCGAAAAATCCTGCAAACGGCGCTATTTGGGCCGGATCGAGGGATCGCCGCCGGGGCTGCCGGGCGGCGGAATCACCGGGGTGTTGCCACCATCCGGCGTCGGCGCGCGTATTTCGGGATCGATGCCTGCCGGCGGGCACAGCACACCATCGGATCGGGCCAGTTTGTCGCCGAGCGGCTCGGCGCGCTGGCCGGTGGTCTGGCCCTCCGGCACCACAATGCCGGAATTCGGCGTCGGCTGCATCGGCGCGCAATTCGCAGCGTGGGGTGACGGTGGCGCGGTCCGGGCCGGAGGCGTCGCCGGACTGGGCGGCGCCTGAGCGGCCGCGACGCCGGAGCCCGCGATCAGAACACATGACAGAAATAGTGCGCGTTTGATTGCCATGCAGGGAAAACGGTTCGCAGCCGTGGAGGTTCCCGGCCAAACCGGATTTCAACGCCGCAGCTTTACGACTTGCGGAACCGGATCAGCGAAAAATGCCCCATCGGCGGCATCGGCCGCCGTTCGGTCAGGCTGACGCCGCCATGTTTGGCGGCCCAATTGGTCAACCGTTCCCAGGGGAATTCCGGCCGCCAGCCGAGCCGCCGCGCCAGCGGCGCAAACGCCAGTTCGAACAGGCGTCGCGGACCGCTTTCGGCGCCGATGTGATTGACCAGGATCAGTTCGCCGCCGGGCTTCAGCACGCGGATGAAATCATCCAGCGTACGTTCCGGATCCGGCACCGCGGTGATGACATATTGCGCCACCACCGCATCGAAGAAGGAGTCCTTGAACGCGAGATTCTTGGCGTCCATCACCGCGAGCGTTTCGACGTTGCTGAGGCCGAGCGCGCGGACGCGCTTCAGCGCCCGGCGCAGCATCGGCTCGGAAATATCGACGCCGCATAATTTGGTGCTGCGCGAATAATCCGACAGCGACAGGCCGGTGCCGACGCCGACATCGAGAATGCGCCCGCCGATCTTGTCGGCTTCCGCGATCGTCGATTGCCGGCCGTGATCGAACACCTTGCCGAACACGAGATCGTAGACCGGCGCCCAGCGCCCATACGCTTTTTCGACCCCCTCGCGGTCGATGTCCGCAGCCATTCCGTTAACGCCCCACCCTTAACGCCCCGATTTTTTTAGCCGCGCATCACCTCGGCAAGCGGTGGCGCAGCCAATTCCTGCACCCCTCCCCTCGCCGCGGCATTCCGCGCGGTCGCACTCTTGATAAATCCGCCGCCGAGCACGCGCGCCTGTCCGGAAGGCGCATCGTAGAACACGCAGGCCTGGCCCGGCGAAACGCCCTCTTCGCCGGCAACCAGTTCGACTTCGTAGGCGCCATCCACCGCGCGCAGCCAGGCCGGCTGCGGCGGGCGCGTCGAGCGCACGCGTACGAACATCTCGATGCCGTCGCCGATGACGCGATCAAGCGCGCCGTCGCCGATCCAGTTGACGTCGCGCAGCCGGATGCGATCCATCCGCAACGCCTCGCGCGGTCCGACCACGACACGGCGGTTGGCGGCGTCGAGCTTGACGACATAGAGCGGCGCGGCTGACGCGATGCCCAGTCCCTTGCGCTGGCCGACGGTGAAATGAACGATGCCCTGGTGCCGGCCGATGACATGGCCGTCGAGATCGACGATATCGCCGGGCTCGATCGCGCCGGGCTTCAAACGGCCGATGATGTCGGTGTAGCGCCCGGTCGGCACGAAGCAGATGTCCTGGCTGTCCTGCTTGTCGGCGACCTCTAGCCCAAAACGCCGCGCCAGTTCGCGCGTCTGCGGCTTGGTCATGTCGCCGAGCGGAAAGCGCAGATAGTCGAGCTGGTCGCGCGTGGTCGCGAACAGAAAATAGCTCTGGTCGCGATCGGAATCGGCCGCGCAGACCAGCGACCGCGAACCATCGCCAAGGCGACGCGAAGCGACATAATGTCCGGTCGCCAGCGCGCTGGCGCCGAGCTCGCGCGCGGTCGATAACAGATCGCGGAACTTGACCGAGCGGTTGCACTCGATGCACGGCACCGGCGTCTCGCCCTGCGCGTAGCTGTCGGCGAAATTGTCGATCACGGACTCGCGAAAACGGCTTTCATAGTCGAGCACGTAATGCGGAATGCCGATCCGCTCGGCCACGTTGCGGGCGTCGTGGATGTCGCGGCCGGCGCAGCAGGCGCCCTTGCGATGGGTGGCGGCGCCATGGTCGTAGAGCTGCAACGTGATCCCGACCACGTCGTAGCCTTTGGACTTCAACAAGGCAGCGGTCACCGAGGAGTCGACGCCGCCAGACATGGCGACCACGATCCGTGTGTCCTGGGGGCGGCCTTCGAGGTCGAGACTGTTCGGCATGGATGAGGTCAATCGGTAAAAACAAGCGAGGGCAACGCCGGCGCCGCGGCCGGGATTCAAAAAGCCTTTTATACATAAGGCCTTAAGGCATCTTCCGGCCATTTCGGACCGGGTCGGAAGCCGCTCTTTAATATAGGCCGTATTCCCGCGAGGCAATCAGGGGGGCCGGTTTT
This sequence comes from uncultured Alphaproteobacteria bacterium, assembly GCA_963802535.1. Lineage (GTDB taxonomy): Bacteria > Pseudomonadota > Alphaproteobacteria > Rhizobiales > Xanthobacteraceae > Bradyrhizobium. Next base: position 428,427 of record CAWDJI010000020.1, read on the forward strand.
GGCCCGGCTTTGGACGGCAAAACTTGCCGCCGGGCAGCAAAAGGGGCCGGGCCGAAGCCTCAAGAGCTCACCCGCCATCCGAATAACATATTGAAATAACGTAATAATTTCTCGCGTGATCGCGTGGCCCGGTCCTTGCTCAGAGGTAGCCAAGGTTTCAGCGCGAGGGTCGTCCGTGGTCAGTATTACGTCAGAAGCATTGGCAAACGTGTCTTTTCAGGGCGCAGCGGCAAGGTCTGCGCGGCCGGATTCGGACCATTCGGCCGGAAACGACAGCTTTGCGGCCCTGGTCGACAACAATGCGGCCGCCAGCAACGCCGATAACCGCGCGCAGGACGCATCCTCCGCGCCAGCGCCCGCTCCGCGCCGCGCCGACGATTCGCAAGGCCCCGATAACCGGTCGCGCGACAACGCCACCGCATCCGACAAGGCATCTTCCGACAAAGCGGACCGCGCCGACGCGCGCAAGAATTCCGATGACCGCGATGCCGCCGTCACCGCACGCAACGGCGCCGACGCGGATGGCAAGAGCGAGGCGACCAACCGTTCCAAATCGAAATCGGCTTCATCGAAAGCCGACACGAAGTCGGATGACGCGAAGTCGGATTCAAAAGCGTCTGCCACCGACGGCGCTTCGGCCACCGATCAGACCGAGGTGAAACAGGACGCGACCGCCGAGGTTACGACCAACGCCATTGCGACCGTCATCCCCGTCGCCACCGCCACCCCGACGGCAGAAACCACCGCCGCGACGGCGACATCCACAAATGCGACCGCACCGCTTGCGATCGCAGCGGCCGCCATCGCCGCCACCGCCTCCCTCACCGGTACGGCACCCGTCCCGGCCGGCACCGACGCTGCCGCGACGCCAGCGGCAACCGCAGGCGCGGCCAAGACGAGCGGCGTCAAGACCGATGCCCAGGCTACGTCCGGCGAGACCACCACCGCTCCGGCCGTATCCGCCGTTGCCGGCGTCACCGACGTTGCGCTGGCGGTAGCCGCTGCCACAGCGACGCCCGGCGCGTCGAAAGCCGCACCGCAGGTCAAAACCCAAGGTGGTGCGAAGGAAGGCACGCCAGCGTCCGCCGAGCAGGACAGTTCGACCGGCACCACCACCGCAGCCACGGCATCGGCCGCAAGCACCATCGTCCCCGCCGTCACGCCACAGGCGGAAGTCGCCGGCAAAGCGAAGGCCGAGAACGGCATCGTCGATGCGGCAAAGGCCGAAATCGCGGGCCGTTCCGCATCCGCCGCAGCGGCGGCCGGCAACGGTCATGCGAGCGCCGACGCAAGCCAATTGCTGACCCATGCCGCGGACAACAGCCTGCAGGTTGCCGGAGCAATCCAGACGCAGCAGCCGGCGACGTCTTCGACCACACCCGCCGCCGCACCCCAGTTGAACGTGACCGCAGCGTCGGCGCAGGCCGCCGTACCGCTGAGCGGACTTGCGATGGAAATCGCGGCTTCCGCCAAGAGCGGCAAGAGCCGCTTCGAAATCCGGCTCGACCCGGCCGACCTCGGCCGCATCGATGTCCGCATCGACGTCGATCGCAACGGCCAGGTAACCTCGCATCTGACGGTCGAGCGTCCCGAGACGCTGTCGATGCTGCGCCAGGACGCCAACCAATTGCAGCGCGCACTCGACAATGCCGGGCTGTCGACCGGCAATAGCGGGCTGCAGTTCAGCCTGCGCGATCAATCCTCGCAAGGCCAGAACGATAACAGCGGGTCCAATCCCAACGCCCATCGCCTGATCGTCAGCGAGGACGACACCATCCCCGCGGCCGTCGTCGGCCGCAGTTATGGCCGCATGCTCGGTTCGAGCAGCGGCGTAGACATCAGGGTTTAGGAGAGCGCCATGTCAGTCGATACAACAACGCCAACAACGGTCGTCTCAACACCTGCAACCACCAGTTCCACCGCAAAGACCACCACGGGCACGACGGCGGCGGCGGGGATCGCGGACAATTTCCAGACCTTTCTGACGCTGCTGACGACGCAGCTGCAGAACCAGAACCCGCTGGATCCGCTCGACACCAACCAGTTCACCCAGCAGCTCGTGCAATTCGCCGGCGTCGAGCAGCAGCTCAAATCGAACGATCAGCTGAAGTCGCTGATCGATCTCCAAAAGAGCGCACAGGCAACAGCGGCGCTGGCCTATGTCGGCAACACGGTGGCCGTCGACGGCAGCACCGGGCAACTCAACAACGGTTCGGCGACCTGGAACCTGAAAACTGACACGGCTGCGAACGCGACCGTCACGATCACTTCCTCGAACGGGCAGACTGCCTATAGCGGCACCTACAATTTGAACCAGGGCAACACCAGTTTCGTCTGGGACGGCAAGGGCAATGACGGCACCCAGTGGCCGGCAGGCGCCTACAAGCTGACGACCACCGCCAAGGATACGTCGGGCAACCCCGTCGCGATCGCCACCGAGACCCAGGGTGTGGTCGATTCGGTCGACCTCACCGCCACGCCGGCGCTGCTCTCGATCGGCGGTCAGAACTATACGACCGACCAGATCAAACGCGTGATGCGCACGGCCTCCGCCAGCTCGGGCTAGCGCGACCGGCTCCGGGCTTCCGCTCCGGCCCACCCAAGACCAAAAAACCTCCCAGCCCCGGTGTCCCCCAGACGCCGGGGCTGAGCGCGTTCCCGGCATGTTCAACGAGATTCGTATTGGACCCTTGGGCTTAGGCAAATTTTAAGTCGCACAGCGTAGGTTGTTAGAGTGAGTTCAGTGGTTGAGAGTTTGTGAGTACGCCATGACAGAACCCCATCGCCCGAGGGTAAAATACGTCATCGGGCCTGACGGCAGTCCGTTAACAATTGCGGACTTGCCCGCGCCCGGAACCAAACGGTGGGTGATCCGCCGCAAGGCCGAAGTCGTTGCCGCGGTTCGCGGCGGTCTGCTCTCCCTCGAGGAGGCTTGCAGCCGCTACACGCTGACGGTGGACGAATTCCTGTCTTGGCAGTTCTCCATCGATCAGCATGGCCTGGCTGGCCTGCGGACCACCCGCATCCAGCAATATCGGCAATAAGCGCTCCCAAAGCGAAAGATTTGATGAAAACCGGCTTCGTTTTGCGAAGCTGGTTTTTTTCATGCCCGAACTTTGCCGAACTTATCTTTGGCCGTCTTAACCTTCGTTAACCATATGGAAACCATCCCCTAGGCAATAATTGCCCAGTCGGTCCCCGATACGAATCTTGGGACCGAATCCCTGGGGGCAGTTGGTGCAAAGTCTCGTTGCTTTCCTGAGAAGTCTGGGCGCGTCGCGGCTGATGGCGATGATCGCGGTGACGACCGCGCTGATCGGCTTCTTCGCGTTCGTCATCATGCGCGTCACGACGCCGCAGATGACCACCCTCTTCACCGACCTCACCGCCGAAGACTCCTCCAGCATCATCAAGGACCTGGAACGCCAGGCGATCCCCTTCGAGCTGCGCAATGAAGGCGCCGTGATCATGGTGCCGAAAGACCGGGTGACACGGCTGCGGATGAAGCTGGCCGAGGGCGGCATGCCCAAGGGCGGCGGCGTCGGTTACGAGATCTTCGACAAATCCGACGCACTGGGCACCACGAGCTTCGTCCAGAACATCAATCATCTGCGCGCGCTGGAGGGTGAACTCTCGCGCACCATCCGCGCCATCGACCGCATCCAGGCCGCACGGGTCCATCTGGTGCTGCCGGAACGGCCGCTGTTCTCGCGCGAAACGCCGGAGCCTTCGGCCTCCATCGTGGTACGGGTGCGCGGCAGCCTCGAACCGCAGCAGATCCGCGCCATCCGCCACGTGGTCGCTTCCGCCGTCAACGGGCTGAAGCCGCAACGGGTGTCGATCGTCGACGAAGGCGGCCGCCTGCTCGCCGACGGCGCCAGCACCGATCCCGAGAACGCGGTCGGCGACGAGCGCCGCACCGCCTTCGAGAAACGGATGCGCAACGAGGTCGAGGCGATCGTCTCCTCGATCGTCGGCCAGGGTCGCGCCCGCGTCCAGCTCACCGCCGATTTCGACTACAACAAGGTCACCCAGACCTCGGACAAGTTCGATCCGGAAGGCCGTGTGCTGCGCTCCACCCAGACCCGCGAGGAATCCTCCGCCTCCGCCGGCGACGGCGGCCAGGTCACGGTCAACAACGAACTGCCCGGCAACGCGGCCAACGGCGTGGCGGCGGCGCGCGACCAGAGCAAGAAGAGCGAAGAGACCAACAATTACGAGATTTCGCGCACCACCAAGACCGAAGTCACCGAAGCCGGACGGGTCAACCGGATCTCGGTCGCGGTGCTGGTCGACGGCGCCTACACCAAGAACGAAAAAGGCGAGATGGTCTATGCGGACCGCAGCAAGGAGCAGCTCGACCGCATCGCAACCCTGGTTCGCTCGGCGATCGGCTTCGACCAGAAGCGCGGCGACCAGGTCGAGGTCGTCAACCTTCGCTTTGCCGAAGCACCGAGCGTGCCCCCGGTCGCCGAGCCGACCGGCCTGCTCGGCATGTTCCAGTTCACCAAGGATGACGTGATGTACGTCATCGAGCTCGGCGTCATGATGTTGCTCGGCCTTGTCGTCCTGTTCATGGTGATCCGCCCGCTGGTCAAGCGCATCCTCGCCGCCGAAGTCGTGCCCGCTCTGGCCGGCGGCGGCGCGCTGGCGCTGGCCGACGGTTCGGCGCCGGGCGCCGACGGTGCGCCCGGCCAGGCCCTGATTCCCGCCGGCGGCGCCGCCGCGTTGATCGATGTCGCCCAGGTTCAGGGCCAGGTCCACGCCCAGGCCGTGCACCGGGTCGGTGAACTCGCCGAACGAAATCCGAATGAGACTGCGTCCATTGTTCGTCAGTGGCTCAGCGAACCTGTCGAGTGACCTGAAATGGCCGTACCCCAAACCACAAACGCCAACGACATCACCACCGTCATCTCGGCGCTGGCGAGCCGTCAGAGCAACCGGCCCAAGAGCAAGCCGCTGCCCGGCCCGAAGCGCGCGGCCATCCTGATGCTGGCGCTCGGCGAACAATATGGCGGCAAGGTCTGGCAGCTGCTCGACGATGACGAGGTGCGCGAATTGTCGATCCACATGTCGACGCTCGGCACCGTCGAGGCCGATGTGGTCGAAGACCTGATGCTCGAATTCGTCTCGCGGATGTCGGCCTCCGGCGCGCTGATGGGAACTTTCGACGCCACCGAACGGCTGTTGCAGCAATACCTGCCGAGCGATCGCGTCGTCGGCATCATGGATGAAATTCGCGGTCCCGCGGGGCGCAACATGTGGGAGAAGCTCTCCAACGTGCAGGAAGAGGTGCTCGCCAACTACCTCAAGAACGAATACCCGCAGACCATTGCGGTGGTGCTGTCGAAACTGAAGCCGGAGCACGCCGCCCGCGTGCTCGCGATCCTGCCCGAGGATTTGGCGCTCGACGTGGTCGGGCGCATGTTGAAGATGGAAGCGGTGCAGAAGGAAGTCATCGAGCGCGTCGAACAGACGCTGCGGACCGAATTCATGTCGAACCTGTCGCAGACCAGGCGCCGCGACGCCCACGAGGTGATGGCCGAGATCTTCAACAATTTCGACCGCCAGACCGAAACCCGCTTCATCACCTCGCTGGAAGAGGAAAACCGCGAATTCCGCCGAGCGTATCAAGGCGCTGATGTTCACCTTCGACGACCTGATCAAGCTCGATTCCGGCTCGGCGCAGACGCTGATGCGAAATATCGACAAGGAGCAAGCTCGGCATCGCGCTGAAGAGCGCCAATGAGGAGGTTCGCAGCTTCTTCCTCGGCAACATGTCGGCCCGCGCCGGCAAGATGCTGCTGGACGACATGGCGGCACTCGGACCGGTGCGGTTGCGCGACGTCGATGAAGCACAGGCGCTGCTCGTCAACCTCGCCAAGGACATGGCCGCCAAGGGCGAAATCACACTGACCAAGAACCGCGCCGACGACGAGCTGGTGTACTGATGGCCGCTCCCGCCAAATTCATGTTCGACATGGACTTCGCGCCGCCGGACAAGGCGCGCGAGCGTCCCGCCACACCGGCCGAAATCGCCGAGAAGATCGCCGCTGCCGAGGCCCGCGCCTATCGCGACGGCTACGAGGCCGCGCAGCGCGAGGCCAAGGCGGAAAGCGACCGCCGCGCCGCGCTGGCGCTGGAGGAAATCGGGATCACGATCAAGGGCATCGCCTCGCGCTTTTCCGGCATCGAGGCGCGGATGGAAACCGAGGCCGTCGACGTCGCGGTAGCGGTGGCGCGAAAACTGTGTGGCGAACTGGTCGCCGCCGAACCGCTTGGCGAGATCACGGGGCTGGTGAGCGATTGCTTCTCGCATCTGGTCTCGACGCCGCACCTCGTGGTCCGCATCAACGACAGCCTCTATGAGGCCGCCCGCGAGAAAATCGAGCGGCAGGCCACCCAGAGCGGCTTCGAGGGCCGGCTGGTGATCCTGGCCGAGCCTGACATCGCAACCGGCGACTGCCGAATCGAATGGGCCGACGGTGGCGTGGTGCTGGAGCGATCAGCCATCGAAGCCAAGATCAACGAACTTGTCGGGCGCTATATGGCGTCCCGCGATCAGGCCGAAAGGCCGTGAGGACTGAACCATGAGTGACACCGACACCCACGTCCCGCTGCAGGACCTCAACGCCCCCGATACGCAGCCGAGCGACGATCTGGCCTACAACGAAGACGAACAGGCCTCGCGCATCGCCGCCGATCTCGAGGCGGTGTTCGACGTGCCGGTGCAGGTCTCGGCGGTGCTCGGCCGCTCCAAGATGGATGTCGGCGAGTTGTTGAAGCTCGGCCCCGGCACCGTGCTCGAACTCGACCGCCGCGTCGGCGAAGCGATCGACATCTACGTCAACAATCGCCTGGTGGCGCGCGGCGAAGTCGTGCTGGTCGAAGACAAGCTCGGCGTGACCATGACGGAAATCATCAAGGCGGAACGCACCTAAACATTTTACGGAACGCGCATAAGCGGCGCGAACAGACGAACAGGAGACTATGATGCGGCTTCTCATCGTTGGCACATTGAAGGGCCAGCTCACCACGGCCACCAAGATTGCGATGGACAATGGCGCTTCGGTGACCCACGCCGAGGTCGTCGAACAGGCGATGGCGGTGCTGCGCGGCGGCAAGGGCGCCGACCTCCTTTTGGTCGACGTCGCCCTCGACATCCGCGACCTGGTGATGCGGCTCGAGGCCGAGCACATCCACGTGCCGATCGTGGCCTGCGGCATCTCCAGTGACGCCCGCGCCGCGGTCGCCGCGATCCACGCCGGCGCCAAGGAATACATCCCGCTGCCGCCCGACCCCGAGCTGATCGCGGCCGTGCTCGCCGCCGTCGCCAATGATTCCCGCGACCTGATCTATCGCGACGAGGCGATGGGCAAGGTCGTCAAGCTGGCGCAGCAGATCGCGGGCTCGGACGCGTCCGTCATGGTCACCGGCGAATCCGGCACCGGCAAGGAGGTGCTGGCGCGCTACGTCCACACCCGCTCGCAACGCGCCAAGCGGCCGTTCATTTCGATCAACTGCGCGGCGATCCCCGAGCATCTTTTGGAGTCCGAACTGTTCGGCCACGAGAAGGGCGCCTTCACGGGTGCCGTGGCGCGCCGCATCGGCAAGTTCGAGGAAGCCACCGGCGGCACGCTGCTGCTCGACGAAATCTCCGAGATGGACGTGCGGCTGCAATCGAAATTGCTGCGCGCGATCCAGGAGCGCGTGATCGACCGCGTCGGCGGCACCAGGCCGGTCCCGGTCGATATCCGCATCATCGCGACCTCGAACCGCAATCTGGCGGACGCGGTGCGCGAAGGCACCTTCCGCGAGGATTTGCTGTTCCGGCTCAACGTGGTCAATCTGAAGATCCCGCCGCTGCGCGACCGTCCGGCCGACATTCTCGAACTGGCGCAGCACTTCGCCAAGAAATATGCCGACGCCAACGGCGTGCCGCTGCGTCCGATCTCGGCCGATGCGCGCAAGGTGCTGAGCAGCAACCGCTGGCAGGGCAACGTCCGCGAGCTGGAAAACACCATGCACCGCGCGGTTTTGATGGCGCAGGGCGACGAGATCGGCGCCGACGCCATCCTCACGCCCGACGGCGACCGTCTCGATCTCGCCAAGACCGCACCCGCCGTGGCGCACGCCACCTTTGCCGCCGAACAGGTGACGCGCGCGCTGGTGGGACGGACGGTTGCCGACGTCGAGCGCGATCTGATCCTGGAGACGCTCAAGCATTGCCTGGGCAATCGCACCCACGCCGCCAACATCCTGGGCATTTCGATCCGCACGCTGCGCAACAAGCTGAACGAATATGCCGACGGCGGAATACCGATCACACCGGCCGGCGCCGGCGACTATCAGCGCTTTGCGGCGGCGGGGTAGCGCCTCGCCAAGCCTCTCCGACGGTGAGCCGGAGGGGCCTCGACAAAAACTCGCAAAACAACCCCATGCACCGTAGAAATCCTGCCAAAATTCGGTATTTTATTACCTCAATCTGGCATCACGAATAGCTCGGCGCGTCCGGTTTGCGGAAGATGTGGATGGGGTCGCCAGGCACCAGATCGCGCCCGGTGAAGACGGCATAGGCATAGAGTGCGAGGTAGCCGATCGCGATCGCGCCGACGCAATAGAAAGCCCAGACCGCGATACGCTTCATCACACACTCTCACCGAGCCAGCCCCTTCCCCGGCGGGGAAGCACCAGCCTTCTAGTCCGTGAGAGCATAAAACACCACGCCGCCCCGCTTCGGCGTTCATCAAATCCGTCTAGAGCGTGATGATTTGAATTGAATGGGAACCCGTCATCCCCGCGCAACGGCTTCGCCGTTGTCGCTGGAGGTGCGAGCCTTGCGGTGCACTTGCACCGCCGGGCGAGCCTCGAAGGATGGGCCACGGGCGCTTCTCATCCTTCGAGGCGCGCAAGTCTGCGGCGCAATTGCGCCGCTGAGCGCACCTACGGGTGAACGCAATTGCGTTCATCCCGGGGATGACGCGGCGAGTCAGCCGCTTCTACCTAATCTCATCATGCTCCAGGCATCACCGCAGCGCCCGAGCCGGCGGGAGACTGACTTCCGCCAGCCGCACCGCGTCTTCGTCGCGGTCGATCGCGAGATATTGGCCCTGCCAATAGGCCAGCGCCGCCGTGCGCGACGAAACCTGCAAATCCCTGACCCGGCCGATCAGGATCGCGTGCGAGTGCCGCTCGATGATTTCCTCGATCTCGCAATCGATCGCGGCCAGCGCGCCGACCAGCAGCGGCACGCCCGAGGCGCGCGTGGTCCATTCGGCGCCGGCAAAACGCGTGGCGCCCTTCAGACCATCCTTGCCGGCAAACCGTTCGGCGATGTCGATCTGGTCCGCTGCCAGGATATTGACGCCGAAGGCGCCGTATCGCTGCAGCAGCGGCCAGGAGGAGGCGCTGCGGTTGACGCTGACGATCAGCGTCGGCGGATCGAGGGACAGCGATGACACCGAGGTCACCGTCATCCCCGAAATATCCTTGCCGCGCCCGGCGGTGATGACGCTGACGCCACCGGTCAACTGACGCATGGCGCCGCGGAAATCACCCGATGTCGCCTGATGCGGAATCGTGATGTGGCGGACAATGGAATTCATGATGGTCTCACAGGTCGGAAGTATCCTCGGTGCCTTGCAGCAAATTCTTCAGGATCGCGCCTTCCAGTGCGGCAAGCTCGGCTGAACCGCGGCGCCTCGGACGGGGGATATTGACGTCGATGTCGTGCGCGATCCGGCCGTCCTCGATCACGAGCACACGATCCGCAAGTGCGACCGCCTCAGCCACATCGTGCGTCACCAGGATCGCTGTAAAAGCCTGATCCTGCCAGACCCGCTCCAGCAGCCGCTGCATCGAGATCCGCGTCAGCGCATCGAGCGCACCGAGCGGCTCGTCGAAGGCCAGCACGCGGGGGCGGCTGACCAATGCCCGCGCCAACGCCACACGCTGCTTCTGTCCGCCGGAGAGCACGGCCGGCCATTGCTCGCGCTTTTCGGCGAGGCCGACCTCGACCAGCGCGCTTTCGGCACGCGCCTGCGCATCCGCCGACGCCCGGTCACGGCCGAGGCCGACCTCAACATTCGACAACACCCGCGCCCAGGGCAGCAACCGCGGTTCCTGGAACATCACGCGGATGTCTTCCGGCCGAGTTTCCTCGCCGAAGCTGATGGTGCCCGCTGTAGCGGTTTCAAGGCCCGCGATCAGCCGCAACAGTGTGCTCTTGCCGCAACCGCTGCGGCCGACGATTGCGACCGACTGTCCGGCCGGGATGTGCAGGTCGATACCGCGCAGCACCTCATTGTCGCCGAAGGATTTGCGTAGTCCCCGGATGGTCAGCGAAAGCCCGCGCAACAAAGCGTCCGCATCGCGCCGCGACAACCGCGCCTGCTTGACAAAATCCGGCTGGTCGACGGCTTCGGCATCCATGGCGCGAAAACGAAGAGCTTCTTGCATTGTAATCCTCAATGTTTCTGGAAGGCCGGATGCCAGGACAGCGTCAGCCGCTCCAACGCGCGCGAAGCGCTGTCGGCCAGCTTTCCGAGCAAGGCGTAGATCAGGATCGAGAGCACCACGACGTCGATCAGCATGAACTCGCGCGCCTGCATCGCCATGTAGCCGAGGCCGGATGAGGCCGCGATGGTTTCCGCCACGATCAGCGTCAGCCACATGATGCCGAGCGCAAAGCGCAGGCCGACGAAGATCGACGGCAGCGCGCCGGGAAAGATCACCCGGCGGAACAATTCGCCGTCGGTCATGCCGTAGATGCGCCCCATCTCGATCAGCTGCGGATCGACGGTGCGGATGCCGTGCAGCGTGTTGAGGTAGATCGGAAAGAACACCCCGAGCGCGACCAGGAACAGCTTTGCCGATTCATCGATGCCGAACCACAGGATCACCAGCGGGATCAGCGCCAGATGCGGAATGTTGCGCACCATCTGCAACGTGGTGTCGGTCAGTTTGCTGGAAAGCTGCGACAGCCCGTTGGCAAGGCCAAAGGCAAAGCCGATGCTGCCGCCGATCAGAAAACCGGTGCTGGCGCGCCAGAAGCTGACCCAGATGTTGCGCGCGAGTTCGCCTGACAGCAGCAGCTTCCATCCGGCCAGCGCCACGTCGCTCGGCGCCGGCAATACCCGCGCCGAGACGAAGCCGGTGATGCAGGCAAGCTGCCAGATCAGCGACGATCGCTGAGCGGCACGATCCAGGGAATAAGTCCGTCGGCGCGCGGCAATCGCAGGCTTCGGACACGCGGCAGACTTTCGATCAGACTCATGATTGCGACGCCTTTGCGAGCGGACGTGCTTCATTGGCGATGGTCTCGCCGAACGGTCCGGTGTTGACGCGGATCGGCGTCACGTTGCTGGATTGCTTGAGCGACAGCAGCGGAAACACCAGTTCGGCGAACCGATAGGCTTCCTCCAGATGCGGATAACCCGACATGATGAAGGTATCGATGCCGACATCCTGATACTCCCTAATGCGCGCCGCCACGGTTTGCGGGATCGCCGACGAGTGCGGTTCCGGCGCCGCCGCGCACCAGGCCGACACCGGCCCACAGGTTCGGGCTGATCTCGAGCTTGTCGCGGCGTCCGCCATGCAATTGCGCCATGCGCTGCTGGCCGACCGAATCCATCCGCGCGAAGATTTTCTGCGCCGAGGCGACCGTCTCGTCGGTGACGTGCGAAATCAGCTCGTCCGCCGCCTTCCAGGCTTCCGCATTGGTCTCGCGAACGATCACATGCAGCCGGATGCCGAACGACAGTTTTCGCCCGCGTGCGGCCGCGACCGCCTTCACCCGGTTGATCTTCTCGGCCACCTGCGCCGGCGGCTCGCCCCAGGTCAGGTATTTGTCGACGGTGTCGACGGCGACGTCGATGCCGGCGTCCGACGATCCGCCGAAATAAAGCGGCGGACGCGGCGACTGCACCGGCGGAAACAGCAGGCGGCCATCCTCGATGCGGATGTGCTTGCCTTCGACATTGACGGTCTTGCCGGCGAGCAGGTCGCTATAGACGTTGAGGAACTCGCGGGTCACGGCGTAGCGCGCGTCATGGTCGAGGAAAATTCCGTCGCCCTTGTTCTCGACGGGATCGCCGCCGGTGACGACGTTGATCAGGAGCCGCCGTTCGACAGCCGGTCCAGCGTCGCGGTCATGCGCGCCGCGACGCTCGGCGATTGCAGGCCGGGCCGCACCGCCACCAGATAACGCAGCCGCTCGGTCCAGGGCGCCACGGCCGAGGCCACCACCCAGGAATCCTCGCAGCTTCGCCCGGTCGGCAGCAGCACGCCGAAATAGCCGAGCTGGTCGGCGGCCTGCGCGATCTGGCGCAGATAGTTGAAGTTCACCTCGCGCCCGCCGGTGGTGGTGCCGAGATAGCGGCCGTCACCATGGGTCGGCAGGAACCAGAGGATGTTGGCGGTGGATGAAGAATGGTTGCTCATGTGCCCGGCCTCCGCGCCGCGTCGGAAATCCTGATTTGCTTGGGAATCAGGCCGAGCGCGAAGAAGGTGTCGGCGACCTGCTGCTGATCCGCGATCACGCTGTCGGTGATCGGCTTGATGCCGTAGGACTGCCGCTTCAGGGCGACTTCGACGACCGCAACCGGAAGCCCGATGGCCGGTGCGAGTTGCTCGGCGACGGCGTGGATATCGCCCTTGGCCCAGTCGTCGACTTCGCTGAGCTGCGCGAGCACGAGATCGACGATCTTCGGATCGGCCGCGATGAATTTCTTCGAGGCGAAGTAGAACTGATAGTTCGAAACGATGCCGCTGCCGTCGGCGAGCGTGCGCGCGCCGGTGGCGGCTTCTGCCGCGGCCTGGAACGGATCCCAGATCACCCAGGCATCGACCGCGCCGCGTTCGAACGCCGCGCGCGCATCGGCCGGCGCCAGAAACACCGGCTCGATATCGGAATATTTGAGCGCCGGCCTTCTCCAGCGCCTTCACCAGGAGATAGTGAACGTTGGAGCCCTTGTTCAGCGCGACCTTCTTGCCCTTCAGATCGGCGACCGAAGCAAGCTTGCTGTCCTTCGGCACCAGGATGGCCTCGCCTTTCGGCGCCGGCGGCTCATAGGCGACATACTGGATCGGCGCGCCCGCGGCCTGCGCGAAGATCGGCGGCGCTTCGCCGGTGTTGCCGAAATCGATGGCGCCGACATTGAGCGCCTCGAGCAGCGGCGGCCCGGACGGAAATTCCGTCCACACCACCTGATAGCCGGCGGCCTTCAGCTTGTCCTCGAGCGTGCCCTTGCTCTTGAGCAGCACCAGCTTGCCGTATTTCTGGAAGCCGATGCGGACGATCTTGTCCTGCTTGTCTTGCTTGTCTTGGGCGTAACTGACGGCGCCGGTGGCGCCGACGATGCTGAGAGACAGCATCGCGCTCGCCATCAATCGTTGATACCAACGCATGGTTATTCTCCTGGATGGAAATGGGTGATCAGGTCAGGTCTGGGCGGGACGCCAGACGATGTCCCGGATGGTGATTTTCCTCGGTATCAGGCCGAGCTTGTAAGAAACGGTCGGCGACCGCCTGCTGGGTATCGATGATGTCTTCCGTCACCGGACCGATCGCGAACGACGCGCGGTTGGCCGCGACGATCTGCACCTCCAGCGGAACGCCCGTCACCGCGGCCAGCGAATTCGCCACCTCGTCGCGGTGCGCTTCCGCCCATCGGGCGGCCTCCGCTCAGACCCGCGATGACGTCGCGGGTGTGCTGCACGTTGGCGTTGGCAAAATCGCGGTTGGCGAGATAGAACGAATTGGTCTTGGCGACTTCGTACGCGTTGACGAGGATGCGGCCGTTCTGCCGCTTCTCGCCGATCGCAAAATAGGGATCCCAGATCGCCCAGGCCTCGATGCTGCCATTGGCAAAAGCGGGGCCGGCGTCCGGCGGCGACAGATAGACCGGCGTGATGTCCTCGTAGGTGAGGCCGGCCTTTTCCAGCGTCGCGATCAGGACATTATGCGCGCTGGTGCCCTTGGCGAATCCGATCCGCTTGCCTTTCAAATCGGCGATGGTGCGAATGGGCGAATTGGCAGGAACCAGAATGCCCTGCCCATTGGTGATCTGCGATCCCGCCACATAGACGATGTTGGCGTTCGCGGCCTGGGCGAAGATCGGCGGGGTGTCGCCGACCGAGCCAAAATCGACGCTGCCGGTGCTCATCGCCTCCAGCAATGGCGGACCCGACGTGAATTCGATCCACTTGATGGCAATTTGTTTTGCCGCGAAGTGCTTTTCGAGAATGGCCTGCTGCCGCGCGATCACGAGCACGCCGGACTTCTGGTAACCGATCCGGATTTCCTTGACGGGCGTTTGCGCCCGCGCCCGGGACGACAGCGCGACAAGGGCACCACCCACCGACAATCCCAGAAAATCCCGACGCTTCATCACATTCTCCTGAACGATCATGTCGCGATACAGCGCGATCATGCGATGTCAGGGATGATGGTGCTGCATCGAGAACAGTGTCGAGTGCTCTGCAAAAATAGCAATGACGGCACTGCCAATCACGCCGGGAGCAACGTGTTTATTGCCGAAACGCGAACCGCAGCGATGCATTTTTATTGGCACGCGTCCGATGCGGAATTGTTAATCGTGAATTAGGCAAAGGGAACCAGACGCCTGCGGCAAGGAATGCAAATGACGCGTGGAAATTATCTCTGCGAAGCGAAGCCGGCGTAGCACGATCATCCAGATCGCACCGTGACAACGAATGGCGATTCTATTGACTGCTATCGCGCGGTCCTTAGCCTGCATCGACCCCGTCAGAACGGCCAGCAGAGCAAACATCTCATGATTTATCGAACCATATCGGCCATCGGAGTAGTTGCGGCCGTCGCAATAGCATCGGCTACGGCAGCGAAAGCGCAATCGCCATCCGATCAAATCCGCATCGGCTACCAGAAATCCTCGACGCTGACGGCGATTCTGAAAACCAACGGCGATCTCGAAAAGGCGCTCGCCCCGCTTGGCGTCCGCGTCTCCTGGCATGAATTCACCAGCGGCCTCCCGCTGCTGGAGGCGATCAATACCGGGAATATCGATTTCGGCGCCGACGTCGCCGATACCGTGCCACTGTTCGCGCAGGCCGCCGGCGCCAAACTCGCTTACATCGCCGAGGAAGCCGCGTCACCCTCGGCGCAGGCCATCCTGGTCGGCGCGGAGTCGCCGATCAGGACGCTGACCGATCTGAAGGGCAAGAAGATCGCCGTCACCAAAGGCGCCGGCAGTCATTTCCTGCTGCTCGCTGCGCTGGCCAAATCCGGCCTCGGTTTCAAGGATATCTCTCCCGCCTATCTGACGCCGGCGGACGGCCGCGCCGCCTTCATCGGCGGCAATGTCGACGCCTGGGTCGCCTGGGATCCGTTCCTGACCAGCGCCCAGCGGCAATCCGGTGCGCGCATCCTGGCCGACGGCAGCAACGGCCTCGCCAGCTACAAGCGATATTATCTGTCGTCGGCGGCGTTACGCCGACCGGCGCGGCGACGTTCTCAACGTCATCTTCGGCAAGCTCGACGAAACCGGCAAATGGGTGAAGGCGCATCCGAAGGAAGCGGCCAGCCTCCTGGCCGGCCTCTGGGGTATCGATGCCGCGACGGTGGAAGAAGCCAATAGCCATCGCTCCTACCGCGTCGGCAGTAGTGACACCATCAGGTCTTTCGGAGCAGCAGCGCATTGCCGACGCCTTCTTCGCCGAAGGGCTGTTGCCGGTAAAAGTCAACGCCGGCGAAGCGAAGATCTGGACGCCGAAGCGCGACTGATCGTAGCGATGCGCGCGCCGGCCGCCCGGCGCATCAGGAAAGCATTACGAGGCCCGCGAGACTACGCGGCCTCGTAGCGCCGGGACAGGCAAGGCGGTCACCGACTTGATTTTCTCCATGGCGAACCGCGACGTCACATTCTTCAGCGCGATCGCGCCGATCAGCTTCTTGTAGAAACACGTCATAGCTCTGCATGTCCGCGACGACGACGCGCAGCATGTAATCGACATCGCCCGCCATGCGGTAAAATTCCATGACTTCAGGGAACGAGCTCACCGCCTCGGCAAATTTCTTCAGCCATCGCTCGGAGTGGTCGTAGCTTTCTACCGATACGAACACCGACAACCCGAGGCCGATCTTGTTCTGGTCGACCAGTGCGACCTTGCCAGTGATGATGCCCTCGCCTTCCATTTTCTGGATGCGCTTCCAGCATGGCGTCGACGACAGGCCGACACGCTCGCCGATCTCGGCCACCGACAGCGACGCGTCCTCCTGCAAGCACCCGCAGGATCTTGCGATCGATCGCATCGATGCGCCGCGGCTCAGGCCGCAAAACAACAGGTTCTGACATTTTAGAACTCTTTTCCAACGATGGCGATGAATGCCATGATAAATGGAATGCTATTCTACTCAAGATCGCACTCGACCAAAACGCGGCGCGGTTGGAGAACAGCTTGCTGCATTTGGCAGCTGTTGAAGAACTTTCCTCAACAAGGCGCATACACGGGCCTAGAGGCCCGCGCCCTTCCCGATCGCCGCCGGAAAACGAGCGGTCGACGATTTCGGCGGCGTTGAGCTTTTGCTTGATCAGGCCGGCGCGGAAATAGAGATCGATGGTTTGCTGCTCATCGGCGACGACGTTGTCGTCGATCGGTGCGACGCGGATCCTGGCCCGGCTCAGCCAGTTCAGCGGCACCGCCGGCGGGATACCCATCAGCCTGCCCCAGGTCTCTGCATAGGCGCTGACATTGGTCTGCGACCAGGCCCTCGCCGCCGTCAATCGCCGAATGAAGTCTTCCAGCTCGCCCCGCTTGTCGCGGATCGCATTGGGCGTGGCGACCTGAAATCCCAGCCCCGGCGTGATGCCCTCGGCGGTGATCACGCGCCGCGACTGGAACAAGACTTCTTCCTGGCTGACGTAAGGCTCCCATGTCGACCACGCGTCGACCGAGCCTTGCGTGTACGCCACCTTGGCGTCCGGCGGCGCCAGGAACACGATCTGGACGTCGCTGGTCGACCATCCCTTCGATTCGAGCGCGGCCAGAATGAGCTGATGGCCGACCGAACCGCGGCCGGTCGCGATCTTCTTTCCCCGCAAGCCTTCGAAGTCACGGATCGGCGATTCCTTGTGGACCAGTACCGCGAGACCGTCGCGGCTCTGCCGGATCGCGGCGATGGCCTTGACGGGAACATTGGCCGCCGCCGCAAAGGTGAACGGCGCATCGCCGACCAAACCGGTTTCGATCGCGCCCGCGCCCAACGCTTCCAGCAAAGGTGCGGCGGCCGGAAATTCCTTCCACTCGATCTTGTAGGGCAGATCCTTCAGCACGCCGGCCGCTTCCATCACGGCCTGCGAGTTTCCCTTTTGATCGCCGACCCGCAGGATGGTCTGGGCGCCCGCTGAGGCGATTGCACTCAGCACCAGGCCCGCAACAATAAGAGCGCGCATCATTCCGCCGCCACTCCTCTGGCAATGCCACGTCCGGCAATCAGTTGACGCGTCAGCGGAATCAGTTCGCGGCCGTATTCGATGGCGTCGATCAGAGGATCAAAACCGCGAATGAGGAAATGGCTGATGCCGAGATCGTAATAATCGCCGAACACTTCGGCGACCTGTTCGGGTGTACCGACCAGCGCGGTGGTGTTGCTGTTGGCGCCGGTGAGTTTTGCGACTTCGGTCCAGAGCCGCTTGTCGATCCGGCTGCCCTGCTCGGCCAGCGTCAGCAGCCGCCGCGCGCCGGCGGTGGCATGACCATCGGCCGGCTTGCGATATCCGGTCTTGTCCTGCAACGCAGTGGCGCGCGCCAGGATTTCGTCGGCTTTGGCCCACGCCTTGTCCTCGGTGTCGGCGAGAATCGGCCGGACCGACAGGCTGAAGCGCGGCGTCGGCCGGCCGTGTTTCGCAGCAGCAGCCCGAACCCGCGACGTGACATCGCGCACCTGGGCATAGGATTCACCCCATAGCGCGAACGTATCGGCGTGCTTGCCCGCAACTTCGATGGCGGCATCGGAGGCGCCGCCGACGAAGATCGGAATGCCCTCGCTGCGATACGGTTTTAGCTGCGAGAAGCCGTTCTGCACCTGGTAATACTTGCCGTCATGGGAAAACGGCTTTTCGCTACTCCATTCCGCGCGAAGCACATCCAGAAACTCGCTGGTGCGGGCATAACGCTCGTCCTTGTCATCGATGATGTTGCCGTCCTGCTTCAGCTCGGTGGCGTTGCCGCCGGTGATGACATGCAGCGCGACACGGCCGCCGGAGAGTTGATCGACCGTCGCGAGCTGCCGCGCCAGCAGCGTCGGCGCGGTGAAGCCAGGCCTTTGCGCGATCAAAACGTTGAGTTTGTCGGTCACGCCGAGGACGTGCTGCCCGATCTGCAATCCGTCCGGTGTGGTCGAGTGAAACGCCAGCAAGGCGCGGTCAAAACCTGCGCTCTCATGCGCCTTCGCGACGGTCTCGATGTAGTGCCGGTCGAGAATCGGACCGTTCCTCACCACGGTTTCCGACGAATAATTATTTCCGATATAGCCGATGAATTCTACTGACATGGATTAGCTCCGGATTTTCGTTTCGTTGTTCGTTTCAAAGGCCAAGCGCCAGGCGCCCGGCATTGGCGCGGGTGGCGTCGTCCTGCGGCGTATGAACCCGCCCGCACAGGACATCACGGTAGTGGCGCTCCAGCGGATTGGCGCGGGTCAGGCCGTGATTGCTGGTCAGCGACAGCGCGTCTTCGACGATGGCGACGGCATTGTTCGTGACCGTGAGCTTGACGATGCTGGATTCGGACGCGCTCAGCTGCACGCCGTCGTCGAAATCGCCGGCGAAACTGTCGATCAGGCGGGCGTTGACGGCCAGACCGCGCTTCGATGCCGCCGACCACTTCCTGCACCCGCGGCAGCGTCGCCAGCGACGCGCCGAGGTTGGACGGCTTCCGGTTCTTCAGGAATTCGACCAGCCAGTCGCGCGCGGCGCGCGCGATGCCGTCATAGATCGCAGCGACAAAGATCGCATGCACGGTAGATTGGGTGAAATCCGGCACCTTCCAGTCATCGGGCTTGCGGACGTCGATCTCGTGATCGAGCGGGAACACGACGTCGTCGAACAGGACATCATGGCTGCCGCTGGCGCGCAGCCCGAGATGGTCCCAGGTCTCGACGATCCGCGTGCCCGGCAATCCCGCCGGAACCAGAAACAGGCCGACACGCGTCTCCGGCTCGTCGGTCTTCGCCCACACCGCATACCATTTCAGGATCGGCGCGCCGGTCGAATAGATCTTGCGGCCACTGAGCCGCCATCCTGTTTCGGTCTTTCGCACAATCGTCGCCGGCAACCCTCCGCGCGCGGGCGAGCCGAGATCAGGCTCTACCCGCAGGGCATTGACCAGCGCCAAGCCTTCGACCGCTTCGCGTGCCAGCTTACGGGAGAGGCGGCTCGGCCATCGCGTGCTCCTCGCCATCACCAGATGCTGGATGTAGTGCATCGACAGCACCAGCGCTGTCGATGGATCGGCCTTGCCGAAGATGCCGAGGATGCGCGCCGTATCGAGCGCACCGGCGCCGTGGCCGCCGAGGGCAGCCGGCACGGTCAACGCCAACAGGCCCGCCTCGGCAAGCTCCTTGAAGTTCTCGAACGGAAAGCTGCCGTCGCGATCATGCTGCGCCGCGCGCGCCGCAAATTCGCAAGCAAGCGCCCGCGCGCAATCGTAGGGCACCGGCGTTGCGTCAATCGATGGCTCTTTGCGTATCGAACTGCTTCTCACCATGTCGCGTCCAGTCCGAGTAGCCCTAGAATGTTTCGGCGCAATTCCGCCAATCGGGGATCGCCGCGGTGAGTTTGACGTTCAAATGATGCGCGGCAGCATCGCGATCGTCAATGAAATGGAATTTTGAATGTGAAAGCGGACGGAGAGATTATCTCCTCAACCCCGTCATTGCGCGATGAAACGATTTTTGCCTGCCCGACGGATAAGCAGCACTGGAAACTCGCAGCGACGCCCGTGATTTGAATCGGTTTGCGGTCGCGCAGCACACATTGTTCATCGAGAGCTTAGCGGCGAGACGATCATTGCTGGCGCGCGGAAATCTTCAGTCAGCCATTTCATTGACTGCGATGCCGTTGTTCGTAGGCTTTGTGCATCGCCGATTGCCTCACGCAATTCGGCGGATCACATTGGAAAGAACAAAGGCATGAACAAACTCAATTCGACAACGCGCTCACGCATCCGCAATTTCGGCGCCACGCTATTCGGCGTCGCGTTAGGACTTGCGATGACGGCGTCGGCAATGGCCGCAGAACCCGTTACGCTGCGGGTCGGCGACCAGAAGGGCGGCAACCGCTCGCTGCTCGAAATCGCAGGCCTGGCGAAGGATCTTCCCTACAAGATCGAATGGGCAGAATTTCCCGCGGCTGCGCCCATTCTCGAAGCCTTGAATGCGGGCGCGCTGGATGTCGGTTACACCGGGGACCTGGCTTTCCTTACCGTCTATGCTACCGGTGCGCCGATCAAGGCGATCGGCGGTACCCGCTCCGATGCGCGGACGCAGGCTATTCTGGTGCGGCAGGATTCGCCGATCAAGACGGCGGCCGATTTGAAGGGCAAGCGGCTGGCGGGAACGCGCGGCGGCTGGGGCCAGTTCCTGATCGATGCGACGCTGGAAAAGGCGGGATACAAGACCGACGATGCCTCCTTCGCGCCGCTCGGACCGGTGGACGCCAAGATCGCACTGGTCGCCGGCTCTATCGACGGATGGGCGGTCTGGGAGCCCTACGTGTCCTACGCGACGTTGAAGGACAAGGCGCGTGTCGTGGCCGACGGCGAAGGCCTGACGCCGACCATCACCTTCATCGTCGCGTCGGACGCTGCAATCGCCGCCAAGCGGACGGCGGTGCAGGACCTCGTCCAGCGGCTCAACAAGGCGCGGCTGTGGTCGCTCGATCATCTCGGCGAATATGCCAAGAGCACGGCCGAGCTGACCAAGCTGCCGGAAGACGTGCTGCTCAGCGCCTACACCGCACAGCGCACCAGCCCGATCGTGATCGATACCGGCATCGTCAAGGAGGTTCAGGAGGCCTCCGACCGCGCCACAAGGTACGGCATCCTCACCAAATCGCTCGATGTCAGCAAAGCCGTCGATCGCAGCTTTACAGCGGCGGCAGCGGGATCGAACTGACCAGATCACGCCCCACAACGAAACGGGCCGGCATCGGATGCCGGCCCGTTTATTCCGATCGCCGAATATCGCTATCCAGCCGCGACCTTCTGCGTCGGCGCGACACTGACCGCCAGTTTGCCGTAGCGATCCTTGAAGGCGTCGGTGTCGATCTCTTCGAGCTTGATCGCGCCGCTCATCACACCGGCCTTCCACGCCTCGTGCTCGGGATCGTTCTGGAATTCCGGCATCACTTCCTTGCCGAACAGTTCGAGCGATTCGCAGATGTGCTCGTGGGTGTTCTTGCCGGCCTGGTTGAGCAGGATCACCTGGTCGATATGCGAGGCGCGGAACCGGCGCAGCTTCTTGCGGATGGTTTCCGGCGAGCCGATCAGGCCGCCGCGCAGGGCGGCCTCCTGCGCCTCCGGATTCTCGCGCTTCCACTTGTTGTATTCGTCCCACATGTTGACGGTGCCGGGATCCGGACGCTGCCGGTTCTGCGATGCGCCGTAGAAGCGCAGCGCGAACTGGAAGAAGGTGGCGCCGTCGGCACGGGCGCGGGCCTCCTCGTCGGTCTTGGCGCACATGAAGAACGACACCAGCGCCATGTTCGGATTGATCTTGTAGTCGGCGAGCTTCTTCAGCCGCTTGGTGATCGCGTTGTAATAGGCGTGCACCCAGGCATGCGCGGCATCCGCGCTGACGAACTGGAAGCCGAGCGCGCCAAAGCCGTTCTCGCCGGCGCGCTCGATGGTCTGCAGTTGCGAGCACGCCATCCACAGCGGCGGATGCGGCTTCTGCACCGGTTTTGGCACGACGTTGCGCAGGGGAATGTCGAAATACTTGCCGTGATGCTCGGTGCCGACTTTCGTGAACATCGGGAAGATCGCCTGCACGGCTTCCTCGAACACTTCGCTCTTGGTTTCCATGTCGCGGCCGAACGGCGTCAGTTCGGTGATCGAGGCGCTCTCGCCCATGCCGAATTCGCAGCGGCCGTTGCTGAGCAGGTCGAGCACCGCGACGCGTTCGGCGACGCGGGCGGGATGATTGGTGGTGAGCTGGAAGATGCCGTGGCCGAGCCGGATGTTCTTGGTGCGCTGGGAGGCGGCGGCGAGGAACGATTCCGGCGACGGCGAGTGCGAATATTCTTCGAGGAAATGATGTTCCACCACCCAGGCGTGGTCGTAGCCGAGCCGGTCGGCGGTCTCGAGCTGCGTCAGCGCGTTCTGGTAGAGCCTGAGCTCATCGCCGTCTTCCCACGGGCGCGGCAGTTGCAGCTCGTAAAAGATGCCGAATTTCATGAGGTCTCTCCCAAAACCGCTTGTTGTTTTGTCGCAGTGTAAACCTCGGCTAAGCCCTGTCCAGCCCAAGGAATTCCGCCTGACGAAACGCAGTCGACCTCGGTTTCGAGATGCGGCAAAAGCGACCGCGACGCAGGTGATTTGATCCAGATCAAAGGCCACGCACGGTTGCTCTTCTACCGTATTGCGCAGGCAGCGGCCCTGATGCCGCCGATCAATCAATCAACGCATCGAAACGAGACACG
Source organism: uncultured Alphaproteobacteria bacterium (assembly GCA_963802535.1). Lineage (GTDB taxonomy): Bacteria > Pseudomonadota > Alphaproteobacteria > Rhizobiales > Xanthobacteraceae > Bradyrhizobium. Next base: position 451,109 of record CAWDJI010000020.1, read on the forward strand.
CATGTCCGCCGCTGGCGACGACAGGAGCGGACGGCCGCGCCGCAGGCGCATGGAAATCTTCGCGTTTCTGTTTCTGACCGCGGTGCTGATGCCGGCCTTCGCGGTCGCGACCGTCGGCAGCTACGGGCTCGCCGTGTGGATCTACCAGATGATGGCCGGTCCGCCCGGCCCTCCCGCGCGGTGATTGCACCGCTTCTCAGGGAGAACATCGTGGCCAGATCTCACAGCGCAATCGATCGCCGGGCCCTCATCACGGGCCGTCTGCTCAAGCCGGACCGCGTCATCGCGCCGCCCGGCGGCGAGATCGCCAGCATTCTGGTGCAGGCGCGGCCGGAGCGCCTCGGCGGACGTCGAAGCCGCAATCGTGGCCCTGCCCGGATGCGAGATCTACGGCCGCGATCCCAAGGGCAAGCTCGTCGTCGTGGTCGATGCGCCGGATGCCGGCGCGCTCGGAACGACGCTCAACACCATCGCGCTGTTGCCCGACGTCTATTCCGCCTCGCTCGTCTTTCACGCCATCGACGCGACCACCTGAGGTCGGGAGAATTGCCATGACCGCACCCAAGCTCGACCGCCGCCAGGTTCTCAAGCTGGAGGCCGCCGCGATGGCGGCGCTCGCCGGCGGGATGCCGACCGTCGCAGGCGCCGCCAACCTCGTCACCGAGCGCGCCGCGAGCGAATTGAAATGGGACAAGGCGCCGTGCCGGTTCTGCGGCACCGGCTGCAGCGTCATGGTGGCGACCAAGGACAATCGCGTGGTCGCGACCCATGGCGACATCAAGTCCGAGGTCAATCGCGGGCTCAACTGCGTGAAGGGCTATTTCCTTTCCAAGATCATGTACGGCCACGACCGCCTGACCCAGCCGATGCTGCGCAAGACCAACGGCAAATACGACAAGAACGGCGAGTTCACGCCGGTCTCGTGGGACGAAGCCTTCGACGTCATGGCGGAGAAATTCAAGGCCGCGCTGAAGAAGCGCGGCCCGAGCGGCGTCGGCATGTTCGGCTCCGGCCAGTGGACGATCTGGGAAGGCTATGCCGGACTGAAGCTGATGAAGGCCGGCTTCCGCTCCAACAATCTCGATCCGAATGCGCGCCACTGCATGGCGTCCGCCGCGGTCGGCTTCATGCGCACCTTCGGCATCGACGAGCCGATGGGCTGCTACGACGACATCGAGGCCGCCGACGCGTTCGTGCTGTGGGGCTCGAACATGGCCGAGATGCACCCGATCCTGTGGACCCGGGTCACCGACCGCCGCCTCTCCGCGCCGCATGTGCGCGTCGCGGTGCTGTCGACCTTCGAGCATCGCTCGTTCGACCTCGCCGATATCGGCATGGTGTTCAAGCCGCAGACCGACCTCTATCTGCTCAACGCCATCGCCAACCACATCGTCAAGACCGGCCGGGTCAACAAGGACTTCGTCGACAGGCACACGCTGTTCAAGCGCGGCCAGACCGACATCGGCTACGGCCTGCGCCCCGAACATCCGCTGGAGAAGAAGGCGACCGGGCGCGCCAAGGCCGGCGACGCCACCGACATGAGCTTCGACGAATACGTCAAGTTCGTCTCCGACTACACGCTGGAGAAGGCCGCCGAGATGTCGGGCGTGCCGATGAACCGGCTCGAGGCGCTGGCCGAACTCTATGCCGACCCGAAGATCAAGGTCACCAGCTTCTGGACCATGGGCTTCAACCAGCACACCCGCGGCGTCTGGTGCAACAACCTCGTCTACAACATCCATCTGCTGACCGGAAAAATCTCCGAGCCCGGCAACAGCCCGTTCTCGCTGACCGGCCAGCCGTCGGCCTGCGGCACCGCGCGCGAGGTCGGCACCTTCTCGCACCGGCTGCCGGCCGACATGGTCGTGACCAACAAGGCGCATCGCGACATCGCCGAGCAGATCTGGAAGCTGCCCGAGGGCACCATTCCCGACAAGCCCGGCTATCACGCGGTGCTGCAGAACCGGATGCTGAAGGACGGCCTGCTCAACGCCTATTGGGTGCAGGTCAACAACAATCTGCAGGCCGGCGCCAACGCCAACGAGGAGACCTATCTCGGCTATCGCAATCCGGACAACTTCATCGTCGTCTCCGACGCCTATCCGTCGGTGACGGCGCTCGCCGCCGATCTCATCCTGCCGACCGCGATGTGGGTGGAGAAGGAAGGCGCCTACGGCAACGCCGAGCGGCGCACCCATTTCTGGCACCAGCTGGTCTCCGCGCCGGGCGAGTCGCGGTCCGATCTCTGGCAGCTGATGGAATTTTCCAAGCGCTTCAAGATCGAGGAAGTCTGGCCGGAGGAGCTGCTGGCGAAGAAGCCGGAATACCGCGGCAAGACGCTGTTCGACGTGCTCTTCAGGAACGGCCAGGTCGACAAGTTTCCGGTGTCCGATATCGAGGCCGGTTACGCCAACGACGAGTCGAAGGCGTTCGGCTTCTACGTCCACAAGGGCCTGTTCGAGGAATACGCCACGTTCGGCCGCGGCCACGGCCACGATCTCGCGCCGTTCGATACCTATCATCAGGTGCGCGGCCTGCGCTGGCCGGTCGTCAACGGCCAGGAGACGCGCTGGCGCTTCCGCGAGGGCCTCGATCCCTATGTGAAGCAGGGCGCCGGCGTCCAGTTCTACGGCTTTCCCGACGGCAAGGCGCGCATCTTCGCGCTGCCCTACGAGCCGCCGGCGGAATCGCCCGACAGCCGAATATCCGTTCTGGCTCTCGACCGGCCGCGTGCTGGAGCACTGGCATTCCGGCACCATGACGCGCCGCGTGCCCGAACTCTACAAGGCGTTCCCGGAAGCCGTGTGCTTCATGCATCCCGACGACGCGGCCGAGCTGAAGCTGCGGCGCGGCGACGAGATCAAGGTGCAGTCGCGCCGCGGCTACATCCGCACCCGGGTCGAGACCCGCGGCCGCAACAAGACGCCGCGCGGGCTGGTGTTCGTGCCGTGGTTCGACGAGGCGCAGCTGATCAACAAGGTGACGCTCGACGCCACCGACCCGATCTCGCTGCAGACCGACTACAAGAAATGCGCCGTGCGCATCGAGCGGGTGCAGAACGACATGATCGGAAAACACTGGCTTCTGGCGCTGGCCGTTCTCTCCGCCACCGCATCGACTTCGCTGGTCGCGCAAACCGTCAGTTCCGGGCTGCGCGGCTCGACGCCGCTCAACGAGGAGGGCCCGGCGGCGCCGATGACGCCGATGCGCAACACCACCGAGAAGGAGGTGCGCAACTATCCCGAGCAGCCGCCGGTGATCCCGCACACCATCGAGGGCTATCAGATCGACATCAACGGCAACAAATGCCTGTCCTGCCATGCCCGCGCCCGCACCGGGGAATCGCAGGCGCCGATGGTCAGCATCACCCACTTCATGGACCGCGACGGCCAGTTCCTCGCCTCGGTGTCGCCGCGCCGCTTCTTCTGCACCGAATGCCACGTGCCGCAGAACGTGGTGAAGCCGCCGGTCGACAACGACTTCGTCGACATCGACACCATGCTGAGCCGCGCCGCGCCCGGAGGGCGGCGATGAGCGCGGTCGATCCGGCCGCGCCGCGCCGGTCGTGGCTGGCGCGGCTTTGGGCCTTCGTCGTCGAATTGTGGGACGTGCTGCGCCGGCCGAGTTCGGTGTTCGGGCTCGGCGTGCTGGTGCTCGCCGGCTTCGTCGCCGGCGTGATGTTCTGGGGCGGCTTCAATACCGCGCTGGAACTGACCAACACCGAGAAATTCTGCACCGGCTGCCACGAGATGCGCGACAACGTGTTCGCGGAACTGAAATCGACCATCCATTTCTCCAACCGCTCCGGCGTGCGCGCGAGCTGCCCGGATTGCCACGTCCCGCACAACTGGACCGACAAGATCGCGCGCAAGATGCAGGCCTCGAAGGAGGTCTGGGGCCATCTGTTCGGCAGCATCGACACCCGCGAGAAATTCGTCGACCACCGGCTCGAACTGGCGCTGCACGAATGGGCGCGGTTCAAGGCCAACGACTCGCTGGAATGCCGCAACTGCCACAGCGCCGAATCGATGGACATCACCAAGCAGTCGCCGCGCGCCTCGGTCGCGCATCAGCGCTTCCTGTTCACCGGCGAGAAGACCTGCATCGACTGCCACAAGGGCATCGCCCACCATCTGCCCGACATGCGCGGCGTTCCGGGCTGGCAATAGCCCCCGCCCCACGGATCCGGCGGCTTGCACTGACGGCTTGAATGGTTAGCTTGGGGAGGATGAGTTGCGGCCGGTAGCCGGCCCGCTCCCCTCCATTCGAGACCCCATGACCACCTTTACGCCGCATCAGGATTCCGCGCTGAAGGCCGTTGCCGACTGGCTGAAGGCCAAGCCCGGCAAGAACGGCACGCCGCCGGTGTTCCGGCTGTTCGGCTATGCCGGAACCGGCAAGACCACGCTGGCGCGGCACATCGCCGACGGCGTCGACGGCGAGGTGAAATTCGCGGCCTTCACCGGCAAGGCGGCGCTGGTGATGCGCAACAAGGGTTGCGACAACGCCTCCACCATCCACTCGCTGATCTACCGCGCGCGCGAATCCGGCGTCGAGCAGCCGAGTTTTGAGCTGTGGGACGACGCGCCGGCCTCGAAGGCCAAACTGATCGTGATCGACGAATGCTCGATGGTCGACGCCGAACTCGGCCGCGACCTGATGTCGTTCGACTGTCCGCTGCTGGTGCTCGGCGACCCCGCGCAATTGCCGCCGATCCAGGGCGGCGGCTTCTTCACCGACTGCGAGCCCGACGCGATGCTGACCGAGGTGCATCGCCAGGCCCAGGACGATCCGATCGTGCGGATGTCGATGGACATCCGCGAGGGCCGCGAACTCGAAATCGGCCGCTACGGCGAGAGCGAGGTGGTGTCGCGCAGCGAACTCGATCCGGACCGGGTGATGAACGCCGACCAGGTGCTGGTCGGGCGCAACAACACCCGCCGCGCCTACAACATGCGGGTGCGGCAGAAGCAGAACATCGAGGATCCCTTGCCGGTCGCCGGCGACAAGCTGGTCTGCCTGCGCAACAACCGCAAGAAGGGCCTGTTCAACGGCGGGCTGTGGCGGGTGAAGTCGCGCACACAGCCGCGCTCGAAATCGCAGATCATCACCATGCGGCTGTCGCCGGACGAGGATTTCGGCCACAAGGTGACAAAAGTCTCGGTGCGCGGCGATTGCTTCGAGGGCGGGATCGATGGCATCGCCGTGGGAGCAGCGCAAGCCCTATGACGAGTTCGACTACGGCTATGTGCTGACCGTGCACAAGTCGCAGGGCTCGCAATGGGACGACGTGGTGCTGTTCGACGAGAGCTTTGCGTTCCAGGAAAGCCGCGCCCGCTGGCTCTACACCGGCATTACGCGCGCGGCGAAGCGGCTGAGCGTGGTGGTGTAGGGCTGGCCTCCTCCTCGTCATTGCGAGCGAAGCGAAGCAATCCATGGTGCGGCAACGGACAGTGTGGATTGCTTCGTCGCAAGCGCTCCTCGCAATGACGGCGACTGAAAACTACTTCCCCGCCACGAAATAAAAATCCTCCCGTCCGGGCGGCGAGCCGTAGGTGAACGGCTGCTGCGCGTGTTTGGTGGCAGCCCAGACGTCGTCGCGGACGATGTCGAACAGTTTTCGCACCTCGACCTTCGGCTGCCTGATCTCGCGCGCCAGCACGGTGGCGAACGGGCTGTTCTTGGCATCGCCGTCGAGCGCGGTCTCGCCGTGCTTGGCGGCATAGACCACCATGAAGCCGGCCTCCGGCTCGATGTTGGAAAAACCCTTGGAGACCAGCTTCAGCGCAATCGTCCGCTGCATGGTCTTCTGGAACGGATTGTCGCGGCAGGCGTCGAGCAGCACGAGCCGCAGCTTGCGCGCGCCGGACACCGCCGCGATCACCTGCTCCAGCGCCACCGCCTGCGTCTCCGCATCGCGGTCGGCGGCGAGTTTGGCGTCGACCGGGATCAGATAATTGACGCCGCCGATCTCCATGCCGTGGCCGGCATAATAGACCACCGCCCAATCGGCCTTTTCGGCCTCGGTGCCGAACGCGTGCAGGGCTGCGAAGAACTTGTCGCGGGTGAGATCGGGCGCCAGCGTCACGGTCGTAAAGCCGAGTCCGCGCAGCGTATCGGCGATCAGCCTGGCATCGCGCGGCGGATTGTCGAGCGGCGTGCACGTTCTTGTAGGCGCCGTTGCCGACGATCAGCGCGACCTTGCGCGGGCCGGACGGTGGCGGAGGTGCTGCGGTTTTTCCCGGCGCCGGCTTGGCGGATGCTGCACCGGGCGGCGCCTGAACTGCCGCCGTCAGCACGGCCAGGCGTTCCTTGGCAAGACGGCGCGCGATGCCGGTGTCGGTGTCGTCGTACCTGGTCAGGGTCGCGCTCGCGGCCCGATATTCGGCGCGTGCGGCGGCGAGGTCTTTGCGTTTCTCGTAGAGCTGGCCGCGGGCGGCGTGGGCGCGGATATAATTCGGGTTGATCTTGATCGCCTCGTTGAAATCGTTGAGGGCGGCGTCGAGATCGCCCTTGCCGAGATAGGCAAGGCCGCGGCTGGTCAGCGTGTAGTTCGACTTTGGAAATTTCGCCAGCACGACATTGCAATCCGAGACCGCTTCGTCGAATTTCCCCATGCTGGTGTAGGCGATGCAGCGGTAGTTCTGGATTTGGGTGTTATCGGGGCTGAGCTTTTCGGCCTCGGCGAAATCGGCAAGCGCGGAGTCATATTGCCGGCGATAGGTCTGGGCGCGGGCGCGATTATAAAGATGCAGCGCGCGGGTCGGGTTGTTGGAAGCAATCTTGATGGCGGCGTTGAATTCCTCGAGGGCACGGTCGAAGTCGGCCCTGCGCAGGTAGATCACACCGCGGTTGTTATAGGCATTGGCAAAATTCGGCCGCAGCTTCAGGCACTGTTCGTAGTCGGCAAGCGCATGCTCTTCGTCGCCCTTGTCGCTGTAGGCGATGCCGCGGGAATTGAGGTAGCCGACATTGTCAGGATCGGCGTCAAGCGCGGCGCTGAACGCGGCGATCGCCCCATCGTAATCGCGCTTCTTGATCAGGCTGTCGCCGCGATACCAGAGGGCCGAGCCCCTGGGCTTGCCGGTGATCTTGTCGTCGGCAATGACGGCCTCGCAGGCGGCGAGCCGGGCGGCTGGTTCCGCCTGCGCGTCGCGACAGGTGTCGATATCGCCCGCGGCCAGCGCGGGGGCGGCGGCGAACAGCGTGGCGACGATCAGGAAAAGGCCGCGTAACATTCGCGAAACGCTCCGGCACATGCATTTTGGTCGCCGCGGGCGAGCCATGGTTCATTGTGGGAAGGGATGCGGGATCCGGTCAAGCGCGGCCGAATATCGCCCGTTCCGCCCCCTCTAAATCCTTGGGCAAGCGTGATTTTATTCACGAACTCGTGTGGATGACGCTGTAACGAAACCGGCCCCGCCCCGTATCTCTGCGCATCGGACCGCGGCATGCCGATTGCGAAACGCGGCTCCCGCTCTAAACTGCCTTCCAACAGCTTTTATGAGGAAACCATGTCCCCTCGCCGTTTCAGCCGTCTTTCGCTGTGCGCCGCCGCCATCGGCGCGCTGGCCGTTGCCGCGTTCGCCGCAGCTCCTTCCCGCGCGTCGGAGGAGGCCGTGATCATCCCCGCACCCACCACCGACGTTCAGCCTGCCAGCGGAATCCAGACCGCGGTTATCGCCGGCGGCTGCTTCTGGGGCGTCCAGGGCGTGTTCCAGCACACCGCGGGCGTCGTCAACGCCGTCTCCGGCTATGCCGGCGGCAGCAAGGCGACCGCCGACTACAACATGGTCTCGATGGGAACCACCGGGCACGCGGAAGTGGTCGAGATCAAATACGACCCGAAGAAGATCAGCTACGGCAAGATTTTGCAGATCTTCTTCTCGGTCGTGCACGACCCGACCCAGCTGAACCGCCAGGGTCCCGACACCGGCACGCAATATCGCTCGGCGATCTTCACCACCTCTGACGAGCAGAAGAAGGTGGCGGAGGCCTATGTCGCCCAGCTCAATGCTGCAAAGGTCTACAAGAAGCCGATCGTGACCAAAATTGGTGCGCTGGAGGCGTTTTACGCAGCCGAGGCCTATCACCAGGACTACCTGACGCTTCACCCGAACCAGCCCTATATTGCCTTCAACGACATCCCGAAGGTCGAAAACCTGAAGAAGGTTTTTGCGGATAGCTACATCGAGAAGCCGACGCTGGTGAGCGCTGCCAAGGTCACCAATTGAGGAAATAGTTCCCGTCATTGCGAGGAGCGCAGCGACGAAGCAATCCATGGTGCGTCCCTCACACTGGATTGCTTCGCTTCGCTCGCAACGACGATCAAATCTGGAGGAGAATCCATGTCCGACACCAAGACGAAGGTCGAGAAAAGCGAGGCCGAGTGGCGCCGCGAGCTGACGCCGATGCAGTATGCGGTGCTGCGCGAGAAGGCGACCGAGCGGCCGTTCTCCGGCGAATATGAGCACGAGCAGCGCAAAGGCACCTATACCTGCGCCGGCTGCGGCCAGACCCTGTTCGAATCCGACGCCAAGTTCGATTCCGGCTGCGGCTGGCCGAGCTTTACGGCGCCGGCTGTGGACAGGCCATGTCGACGAGGAACGCGACGTGACCCACGGCATGATCCGCACCGAGGTATTGTGCTCGAAATGCGACGGCCATCTCGGCCACGTCTTCAATGACGGCCCCGGCCCGACCGGCCTGCGCTACTGCATCAATTCGGCATCGCTGAAATTGCAGCCGAAATAAACTTTCAGCCATCTTCGAACGCGTTTCCCGCCCCGTGCGACCAAGAGCTGGTCGCGCGGGGTTTTTGTTTGGCAGGGGCGCTTTTCCCGGTTTGCCCGGCGCGCAAACAAGGAAGTTCAAGATGCACATATCCAAACGTCTGCTGCTCGGTATCGGCGCAGCCACCCTCATCATGGAGAGCGTTGTGATCCAGCCCGCATTGGCCGCCGACAAGGTCTCTTTGTTCAAGATCATCACCGCCAAGGACGAAATCGTCATCGGCATATCGGACGACGAGCTGGCGCAGGTCGACGGCAAGAACGCCGGCGGCATCGCCAAGGCGCTGGTCGCCAAGGGCTCGCTCAGCGTCTGGCAATACGCCGTCCACAAATCCGCCACCGGCGACCTCGAACAGGCCCCGCTGCATAAAATCGGCCTGCTCGCTGCCGAGTCGCTGCGCGTCGAACCCTATGCGACGCCGCTGAAGGTGCTGCCGATCGACGAGACGAAGAAGTGACGGCGTAGCCGTCATCCCGGGGCGCGAAGCGAACCCGGGATCTCGAGATTCCGGGTTCGCATCTTCGATGCGCCCCGGAATGACAATTCCGAACACCCCCGTTTCGGCGGAGCGAGGACTCGCGGCCCGGAATATGCTTTGCTCCGGGCCGCGAGGCGCTTTTCAAGGCCGCCGGTCGCGTTTCGGGGAGTGCGTCATGTCGCTTGGAACGATACTCATCATCATCCTGATTATTTTCCTGCTGGGCGGCTTCAGCGGCCGTTTTGGCGGTTACGGCTATGGGCTTGGCCATTCCGGCATGGGCATCGGTGGCGTAATTCTGGTCGTGTTGCTGGTGCTGATCCTGCTGGGCAAGCTGTAAATCGCTTAGGTCATTGAAATATCTGGCTTAATTTCGGTCCGAAACGGGCCAATGCCAGCCATGCGTGGATTCATCATCACCCCCGATCTGCGGCTTTCCGAGTCGCATTTTTGTCAAACAGGCTTATATTGGGGGTCGAAATGACGTGCACGGCGCGCCGCCAGGGATAGCGGCCCACCGTCATCCAATCCCCACTCGCTCGACGAACGAGCCAAAAAGATTGAGGTCACAAACCATGCGTCCCTTCAGTTACGATACCGCCGCCGAGTTGTTTCCTGCCGCGATCCGCAAGAAGAAGCGGGCGGGCTTTGCCTATCGGCGATTTGGCACCGCGGCCGAAGCGGTTCGCTTCGCGATCGAGGAGCTGCCGGCGGATTCGCTGAACGGCGCCTATCTGCAAGTCGAGGAAGCCCGTTTCGACCAGAGCGGCATCCGCACGCTCTATGAGAGCGAGGCGTTCCCGCTGACGCGCCGTCCGCGCCCGCCGGTCGCCGCCGAGACCAGCGCCGACGCGGCTTAAATAATTCGCTTTCCAGGCGATCTGCCCCCGGATCATTTTCCGGGGGCTTTTTTGCGCGCGTGGTTCTTGCTGAGATTTATGGGCGCGGCTGCTTGTCCATCCAGCGCTTGAGCATCCGCACATTGCGGACATTGGCGCGGAACATGACGTCGAAGGCGTCGCCCGCGACCGGGATGATGCCGACCACGCCATCGAGCGCGACATTGCCGAGCATCCGCGCGGTGATGTGCCAGGGCGCGCCGAGCGCGCGGGCCTCGCGCACCAGCCACAACGAAATCGCGGTCGTGATGAGGTCGCCGATCACAGGGATCAGCCCGATCAGCCCATCGATGCCGTAACGGATATTGGTGCCGGGCAAAATGAAGGCGACGTCCAGAAGCTTTGCGATCGCATCGAGCCGGGCCAGGCGCTGCTCGCGGGTAAGATTGCCGAACGGGTTGGCGCTCGAATGCCCGAAATCGATCCGGAAACTTTCGAATTGCCCGCGCAGGCTGGGGTCGGGAATTTCGTGCCCGTCCTGATCGATCACCGGTCCACGGCCCTGCGCGCGCCCGGATGAGGGGCGGTCGGAACGGGTGCGCTTTGGCGTAAAGATATCTTCGTTTGACATGGCCATCAGATGGTAACGCAAATACGTCACGCAAGTTGCGTCAAAAAGCTGCTTGTTCACCTCTCCCATTGGGAGAGGTGGGGACTTCCGTTGCCGCCCAGATGCGTCACCGCCCCCGCGCCGCTGACGGCGTCAGGCCAAAACGGCGGCGGAAGCAGCGGTTGAAATAGGACAGGTCGTTGAAGCCGCAGGCGAAGGCAATGTCGCTGATGCGGCGCTCGCTTGGGCTCGCCAGCAATTCCGCCGCCTTGCGCAGCCGCAATTCCAGCAGCCGCATCGTAAAACTGGCGCCGGCCTCATAGAGCAGTTCGTTGACATAGCGCTCAGACAGCCCGGCGGCGGCGCCAAGTTTCTGGGCGGAAAAATCCGGCTCGGTGAAGCGGCGCTCCAGGATCATCCGCACCGCCTTCAGCCGCACCGCGCGCATCCCGCCGCGCTGGGCGCTCGCTGCGACGTCGCCGCGGGCGCCAAGTCCGAGGCTGGCGAGATCCATCAGATGGGCGGCGATGGCAAAGCCGGCTTCGTCGACCGCGCCGGGATGTTTGAGCAGCAGATCGCTGTAATCCATCGCCAGCGACAGCGCGCCGCCGGGTTCGAGCTCACGGCCGACCAGGTCGTCGACATCCCGCACCATGGCTTTCAGCGTCGCCATCGGCAGATGCACATTGGTAAAGCGCTTCTCGTTGGTGCCGTCGGCCGAGAAGAACGGCTCGTCGAGCCTGAGCAGCACCATCGAGCCCGGCCGCATGACGAATTCGCGCCCGCGATGCACCAGGCGGGACTCGCCGGTCCCGGTGTTGCGGGCGAGGCAATAGCGGTCGTCATTGGTCGCCAGCACCTGGCGTTTCTCGCGCCGGATCGTGGTGAAGGTGCCGTCGCAGCGGCCGAGCATGGTGGTGCCGATATGGATCGAATTCATCGCAGCCCGAAACGGCACGTCCTCGGCCGGATCGAGCTCGCCGGTATTGGAAAAATGCTCGAACAGCTCGGCAAAAAACAGGAACCGCTGCCGCTCGCTCAGGCCCGGCGGCAGCATGTCGGTCGAGAGCCGTTTTTTCTGGATGACGGGCATCGGGCGGGGGCAAGGATTCTTGGCGAGCGACACGGGCAGTCTCGCGGCCCCCGGATGAACGCTGGATGAAGGGTGCAGCCCGATTCTTCTTTTTGACGCGTTTTCTTCACGCGAACCGGTACCACTTCGCTTGAAAACGCTTTGCCCACACGTAGCCGTGAACAAATGACGCCGGACAGTCCAAATCCGCCTTGCCTCGGCGCCTGCCAGTCCAAGACGGCGGGCCATCCCGGGCCTACCGATGCGGCCGGACCGGCTTCCGCAACTGCCGGAACGGCCGACCCAAAACTTTTGGAGGAGACCAGGAGATGACGACATCATTCGCCCGCAAGGCGCTGCTCGGCGCAGCATTCGCCACCTCGATGGGCATCGGTTATGCCATCGGCGCCCAGCCGCACATGAACGAAAGCATCACGCTCTTGCAATCCGCCCGCGCCGAACTGGCGGCGGCAACCCCGAACAAGGGCGGTCATCGTGAGCGCGGCCTCGGTCTGATCGACCAGGCCATCGCCGAAGTCCGCGCCGGCATCGCCTTCGCCGCCGGCGGCTGACGTCAGGGTCTCTCGTTTCTTGCGTTTCTTGTTTTCCACCGCCAACGCTTTGCGCATCACCCTCGATCCGGAGACTCTTATGAACAGACTGATCGCAACCGCCTTCCTGCTCGGCACCATCGCGAGCGCCAACGCCATGCCGATGGCGCCGGTCGCGCCGGCGCAAAACACCGACATCACAAGAGTCGCCGGCGGCTGCGGCCCGGGCTGGCATCGCGGCCCCTATGGCGGCTGCCGCCGCAACTACGCCAACCCGGCGGCGCATGCCTGCCCGCGCGGCTGGTACGCCGGCCCCTACGGCCGCTGTCGCGCCAACGGGACGTGAGGAGTCCACGTGACTGTCGTCCCTGCGAAGGCAGGGACCCATAACCACCAGCGTGGATAGTTGAAGGGGCTGTTGCTCCAGCGTACTTCAACAATAAACGTCCGGGATTATGGGTCCCTGCGTTCGCAGGGACGACGTGGATATAGTTTCACGTTCTCGCGGCGCATTGCGCCCGAGGTTTGCCCCGCACCGCCGTCGGGTCAGTTGGTCGCGGCTTTCGAATGCACCGGTTGCGGCTCGTCGACATATCTGTGCGCCAACCACGACGACAGTATCGCGGGCACGAAGCCGACCAGCCCATAGAGCAGGAACTGGAGCCCGCCCTGGTCCGGGCCGCGCGAGCCATACAGCAGTTCCGCCGCGGCGAAGCCGACGGCGCCGATGATCAACATCCGGACCACATAGTGGATGCGCGGCAGGTGAAACAGGATATCGTCGATCGCGGCGATCATCAGCGCCGGCACGATTCCGAACAGATAGCTGTATTGCAGCGTCCAGGTGAAGGTGGAGAAGAACTTGCGCACCTCCCCCAGATTGGTCTCAGTCCAGTAGCCCGACGCCACCGTGGTCGCGAACAACAGCAGCAGGCCACCGAAGAACGGGCCGATCGCAGCGAAGATCAGATAGCGTTTCATGGGCCGCCCTCAATCGATCCCGGGATCAGATGCGGCCTTCAGTTTTACGATGATTTTGCGAGATGTCGACAGGCTTGACGCCTCTCACGGCAAAAGATGGTTCCATAGAGTACCCGAGCCTCGTCTTGCGATCCCCTCACCGCTTGCCGCCCTCTGCGCGCGGCCGTGCGATCGGCGTATCGGTTTCTTCATGCAGAATCCGCTCCGCGGCGCCTTCGAGATCGTCATACTGACCGTTTTTGAGCGACCACATGAAGGCCGCCAGCGCGGTGAGGCCGAGCCCGAGCGCGATCGGTATCAGATAGAAATAGTCGTTCACTCGCCGGCCTCCATGACGGGCGTGACCGAAAGCGGCGCGTCGGCTTCTCTGCGCGGCGCGACGGCTGCTGCGCGCCTGAGGCGCAGCGCGTTGGCGACGACCAGTATCGACGATGCCGACATCGCCACGGCCGCCACCAAGGGCGTCACATAGCCCATGATCGCAACGGGGACCGCAACCAGATTATAGGCGATGGCGAGCGCGAAATTCTGCCGAACGAGTTTTTGGGCATTGCGGGCGACCGAGATCGCCTGCGGCACCGCCGACAGGCTCTCGCGCAAGAAAACCAGATCGGCGACGTTGCGTCCGATATCTGCCGCCGAGGCCGGCGCCATCGAAGCGTGCGCGGCCATCAGGGCCGGCGTGTCATTCAGGCCATCACCGACCATCAGAACTTTTCGGCCCGCGGCCTCAAGGGCTGCGATGTGCGCGATCTTTCCGGCGGGCAATACGGCAGCATATCCGGGAATGCCGAGTTGCCGTGCGATCGATGCGACCGCCGCTTCGCGATCGCCGGAAACCATTTCGACGGGAATGCCGGCTTGCTGAAGTTCGCGGATCGCCTTCGACGCATCGGCGCGCAAAAACTCCTCGAAACGGAACCCGGCGAGCCGGCTGCCGTCCTTCGAAAGCACGACGCTGTCATCGCTCGAACGCCGCGCGGCGTCCGCCGCATCAGCGAGGGCCCATTCCGGCCGGCCGAGCCGGTAAACGTCCGCACCCGAATGCGCATCGAGACCAAATCCTGGATGCTCGGCGACCTCATCGAACATGACGGAAGTCGGCGGAACGCCGGAGAACGCTTCGCTGAGCGCGCGCGAATAGGGATGCCGGGAATGCGACGCCAGTGCGGCCGCAATGGCCGTTGTCTCCCGATTCATACCGGCCGCACCGACCAGGCGTGATGGGCCAAGCGTCAGCGTTCCCGTCTTGTCGATCACAACAGCCTCGATTTCAGCGAGCCGCTCCAGCGCGCCGCCGTCCTTCACCATGATGCCGCTCTCGAACAGCCGCCGGGCCGCGACCACCTGCACCATGGGGACCGCGAGACCAAGCGCGCAAGGACAGGTGATGATCAGGACCGCAATGGCGATCGTCAGCGCCCGGTGGATCTCGCCTGATGCAAGCACCCAGCCGGCAAAAGCGAACAAGGCCGTGAGATGAACGACCGGCGCATATAGCGCGGCGGCACGGTCGGCGATGCGGCGATAGGCGGAGCGGCCCTGCTCGGCGGCTTCCATCATCCGCAGCATCTCGCCCAGGAACGAATTATCAGCGCTTGCCGTTGCGACGATGGTCAGCGGTCCGGTCAGGTTCAACGTGCCTGCCCGCAGAACGGATCCGACGTGTGCGGCTACCGGCGCCTGCTCGCCGGACACCAGCGACGCGTCCAGTTCCGACGTTCCAAAGGTGATCGTTGCATCCACCGGCACGCGTTCGCCCGCCGCCAGCATGATCGTCATGCCCGGCTGGATTTCGCTGACCGGAAGATAGACCTGCCTGCCGTCCGCCTGAAGTACGCGCGCACCACGCGCGGCGAGTTGCGCCAGCCCCTTTACGGCCAGCCGGGCCCGTTCGCGCATCATGTGATCTAGCGTGCGCCCGATAAGCAGGAAGAACAGCAGCGAAATCGACGCATCGAAATAGGCGTAGTGCCCATGCTGCGTGGTGTCGTAGAGGCTCATGCCGAAGGCGAGCAGCACGCCGATCGAAATCGGCACGTCCATATTGGTTCGCCGATGGCGCAGCGCCTGCCATGCCGAGCGAAAAAATATCCGGCCGGAATAGGCCAGCGCAGGCAGCGCGATGAGGGCCGACAACCAGTGGAACAGGTCGCGTGTGCCGGATTCGGCGCCCGACCAGACCGCCACCGAAAGCAGCATGATGTTGCTGGCGGCAAATCCCGCGACCGCCAGCGCCCGGATCAGTTCCGGCAGTTCACCGCTTCCCTCACTCGAATCGAAGTCGAACAGATGCGCCTCGAAACCAGCATGCTTGAGCGTTTCGAGAAAAGGCGGCGGCGCGCCGTCAGAGCGCCATCTGATGGTCACACGCCTTGTGGAAAGGTTGACGCGGGCACTTTCCACGCCGGAAAGTTCGCCGAGCGCCTTTTCGACCGTCCGAATGCATGCGCCGCAATGGACGGACGGTACGGACAGGTCGGTCTGGCGCACGCCATCGGCGACGATACGGCTGGCGAGCAGGATCTCGTCGCCGGCTGCGCGCGGCTCGGCAAGCAACGCCATCTCCGCACCTGGACCGCAGCAACTCATTAGCGAAACTCCAAACGCCGCGCGCTCCCTAAAGCGCGATGAGACGTCATCGCGCTTTAGGTCTTTGTTTGAGCATGATCTTTTCGGAAAACCGCTTCACACTTTTCCGGATCATGCTTTACGCCCGCATGGTTCGATAAGCGTGCCAGCTGCCATGTCCCAGCACCGGGAAAACCACGATCATTCCCAACAGGCCGGTGGCGATGCCGACAAAAATCAACGCCAGCATGATCGCCGCCCAGGTCAGCATGACCGGGAGATTGTTCCACACCAGCGCCATGCTGGTGCCCATTGCCGTCAGCGCATCGGTGCGCTCGCTCAGCAACATCGGGATCGAAAAGGCGCTGATGGCGAATGCGAAAGCCGCAAACAATCCACCCACGGCGCTCCCGACCACCAGCATCGCCCAGCCGACCTCGGTCGTGAACAGCATGGAGACGATATGGTCGAGGCCGGGAAACGGACGCAGTCCGAAGAACAGCGCATACAGGATAACCGCCGCGCGCATCCACAACAGCGTCAGCAGAAAAAGCAGCACGCCGGCGAACAGGATTTGGCCGCCGGATTCCGGCTTGACGAAGATCATGTTCCATAGGCTGACAGGCCGGCCCTCTTGCATGCGCCGGCTCTTTTCATAGAGGCCAATGCCGATCACCGGCCCGACCACCATGAAGCCGGCAAACGCCGGGAACAGGATATAGTCGCGTTGCATCGCAAACAGGCCGACGACCGTGATGACGGAGACGAGAAACACCAGCACGCCGTAGCTGACGCTTGTCGCGGGATGGGTGGTGAAATCGCGCCAACCGGCCGAGAGCCACCCGAAGGCGTCGGCAGGGGCAACGTTGCGCTTCCAGGAATACTGGCGCGGCAGAGGCGGAACAACGTCCGGTATCGACGACATCATCGGTCTCCCTGCATTCTCACCGCGGCGTACATGACGACCGCGCGGCGCTGAACTTGCCGTCCTTCACATCTCCCTCGCCCTGGCGCAGATGCGCAACGCAATCCGGTTGCGACATCACCGCCGTATAGACCAGATGCGCATTGGCCATCAGCACCAGCAACAGGCCGGAACAGATCGCCGCCCAGATCAAGGCCTTGGTGCTGAAGCGGCGCGTGGCCACGGTGTCGCCGTTCATCGTTGCCCCCGGCGGAGGTCAACCAGATAGAGCGCGAGGATCTTGCGATCGAGCGGGGAAAGCCTTCCCTCCCAGCTCGGCATCTGCCCTTGCCGGCCGCCCCACACCGTCGTCAGGACCTGCTCGGCGTCACCGCCATAGATCCAGTTTCGATCGGTCAGGTCGGGTGCACCGAGATCGACCTTGCCCTTGGCGTCGTCGCCATGACAGGTGACGCAATTGGCCGCGAACACCGCCTTGCCCGCGTCGATCTTCGCGGCAAGCGTATCCTTTGCTACCGCGGGATCGGAAAGGCTGCGCACGTAGACCACGACGTTGTCGACTTCGTCCTTCTTCAAGAGTTGGTCGCGCCCGAACGCCATCATCTGCGAGGTACGAGTCTTCGGATGCGCGGAGTTGATGCCGACGCGGATCGTTTCCGCAATGCTCTCGGGATCGCCGCCCCACAGCCAGGATGCCGTGGTCAGGTTCGGAAACCCGTGACCACCCTTTGCATTCGATCCGTGGCAGGCGGCACAATTGTCGCCGAACAATGTCCGTCCGGTCTGCCGCACGCTGTCCATCAACCGCGGATCGGCCTGGATATCCTTGAAACTCTCGGCTTCGATGCGCCTGGTCCAGACGCTGCGCTCAAGCGCTGCCTGCTTGACGCTTTCCGTGACGATGTTGCGCTGGTCGATGCCGAGCAGGCCTTTTGTATAGGTCACCCCGAGCGGCCACGCCGGCATCAGCACCCAGTAGACGACCGCGAACATCGCCGTCACGATCAGAAAGAAAAAGACCGGCCGCGGAACCGGCGTGTTCAATTCCTTGATGCCGTTCCACTCGTGACCGGTGGTCATATAGCCGGTGTGAGGATCGCGCTCTTCTACCGCCATGACTGTTCCCTGGATGGCTGATCCCTGGATGGCTGATCCCTGTGCGGCCTGTCCTCATGGCCAAGGATCGATTCCGCCGCCTCGTCGAACTGCTTTCGGTTCGACGGCCAATAGGCGTAGGCCACGATGATGATCGACAGTGCGATCAGGTAGAACAGGCCGAACGATTTCGAGAACCAGACCACAAAATCATTGTCCATGATCAGCCTCCTGCCGCCGCGACCGGCTTATGCGCCGCGTCGGTCAGCTTGCCGAGAATCTGCAGATAGGCCACCAGCGCATCGAGCTCCGTAAGGTTGCCCGGCTTGCCGTCGAACGCCCTTACATTCGTCGCGGCACCATAGCGCTTGGCGACGCCTTCGGCGTAAGGGCTGTCGGGCGCCGCCTGACCATAGGCGTCGGAGGTCGCATTCTTGATCATCTCGTCGGTATAGGGCACGCCGACCTTGCGCAGCGCCGCCAGATGCCGGCCGAGGTCGTCGCTGCGCAATTCGGTGCGGCCGAGCCATGAATAATGCGGCATCACCGATTCCGGAACCACGTCACGCGGATTGTTGAGATGCCTGACGTGCCATTCATCCGAATATTTGTTGCCCATGCGCGCGAGATCCGGACCGGTTCGCTTCGATCCCCACAGCATCGGATGATCGTATTTGGATTCGACGGCGAGCGAATACGGGCCGTAGCGTTCGACCTCGTCGCGCAAGGTCCGGATCATCTGCGAATGGCAGGCATAGCAGCCTTCGCGGATGTAGATGTTGCGGCCCGCGATCTCGAGCGGGGTGTAGACCCGCATGTCCGGCGCGTCCTCGACGGTCTGATGGATGGTGAAAAGCGGAATGATCTCGACGGCGCCGCCGATGCCGGAGACGGCGATGATGGCGAGCAGAAATCCGATCGTCTTGCGCTCGAGCCGGTAATGCAGGTTGAACATGGGCTCACTCCGCCGGTTGCGGCGCGGCAGCGCCGCCGAGGCCTGCGACGGGACGATCGGAAGCGCGCTGGTCGGCCGGCTGATCGGCCGTCCGGATGGTCATCCAGATGTTGTAGCAGGCGACAAGCGCGCCGGTCAGGAACATCAGGCCGCCGATGGCGCGCGCGATATAATAGGGATGCATCGCGACCATGCTCTCCACGAACGAATAGGCGAGCGTTCCGCTTTCATTGTAGGTCCGCCACATCAGCCCCTGGATGATGCCGGAATTCCACATCGAAAAAACGTAGACGACCGTTCCGCCGAGCGCGAGCCAGAAGTGTACCTCGACCAGTCTGCCGGAGTACATCCGCTCGCGCTTCCACAGCCACGGCACCGAAGCGTAGATCGCGCCGAACGTGATCATCGCGACCCAGCCGAGCGCGCCGGCATGAACGTGCCCGACGGTCCAGTCGGTGTAGTGCGACAGCGAATTGACGGAACGGATGGCCATGAACGAGCCTTCAAAGGTGGACAGGCCGTAGAACACCGCCGCGACCATCATGAAGCGCAGGGTGGCGTCGTCACGAACCTTGTGCCAGGCGCCGTTCAACGTCAGCAGCGCGTTGCCGGCGGATGCCCATGACGGCACCAGCAGCATCACCGAGAACGTCATGCCGAGCGTCTGCACCCAATGCGGCAACGCCGTGTAGTGCAGGTGATGCGAGCCCGCCCACATGTACATGAAGGTGATGCCCCAGAAGCTGATGATGGAGAGGCGATAGGAGAAGATCGGGCGGCCGGCCCGGATCGGCAGATAGTAGTACATCATGCCGAGAAAGCCGGAGGTCAGGAAGAACGCGACGGCGTTGTGGCCGTACCACCACTGCGTCATCGCGTCCTGGACGCCGGAAAATGCCGAATAGCTCTTGGCCTGGCCGAATGAAATGGGAACCGCCAGATTGTTGACGATGTGGAGGATAGCCACCACGAGAATAAAGGCCAGGTAGTACCAGTTCGACACATAGATGTGCGGCTCCTTGCGGCGAACCAGCGTGCGCAAGTAGGTGATGAAGTAGACGACCCAGACGATCACGAGCCAGATGTCGGCATACCATTCCGGTTCGGCATATTCCTTCGATTGCGTGACGCCCATCAGATAGCCGGTGGCGGCGATGACGCAGAACAGGTTGTAACCCAGCAAGATGAACCACGGGCTCAACTGGTCCGGCAGACGCGCGCGACAGGTTCGCTGCACGACATAGAACGAGGTTGCGATCAGGGCGTTGCCGCCGAAGCCGAAGATCACGCCTGACGTATGCACCGGCCGGAGACGTCCAAAGCTCGACCATGCTTCATCGAACGTCAGGTTCGGGTAGGCGAGCTGCCATGCGATCCAGTCGCCGACAAAAAGGCCGGCCACGACCCAGACCATCGCAAGGACGATGCCCATCCGGCTCGGATCGTCGAAATAGCGATCCAGCCGATCTTCGCCGGGCTCAGGCGCATAATATCCGGAAATGACGCCGAACACGCCCAACAGGCCGGCGAGAAGCACGATGGCGCCATGAACGCCCAGCGGATCGCCGGCGCCCGCGGCTGTCATCGCAAATCCGCACAATGACAGGCCAAGCAGAATGAAGAGCGCAAGCTGCCGTTCGTTTTGGGTGAGTTGCGCGATCATGGGCAGAACTCTCTGCAAGAAGCGAGTTGCGCGATTGCGATCCAAAGTCGCGGGATCGATCGCCGTGCTGGCGGCCTGAAGCCGGGCCAGCATGCCCCACTCATCGACCCCCGTCAGCAACTATACTCAATTTGCGATCCGGGACTATTGATCGAGATCAACCGCGAGACCGACGGCTTCTTCAGCTGAGGGCGCGCCAAGACGCGGTTACCAGCGGTCAAGGCACATTGAGCCTTGCTCGCCGGAGCCAATGTCCGTTTCGATTTAAATGCTAAAGGGTCGATCGCATGTCAGACCAGTAGCGGTCGGCGCGAACAAAGTGCGCCGTCCCTACTCGCCCCAGGCCGCGAAGGCCTCATTAAACGCCCGCTCGCCCGGCGCGCCCTTTTCGATGGCAATGATGGCGCGGCGCTGATTGACGTAGACCAGCGGCACGTCGAACCAGGAACGCTCCTTCAGGAGCTGCAGGTTGCGGGTGCGGTCGGCGTCGACGTTGGAGAGACCGACCAGGAAGAAGCCGTCGGTGACTTTCACAGCCAGGCCCGCCAGCGGCGTGCCGCGCGCCTGCTCGTTGGACTTCATCAAGATGCCCGGCACGTTGCCGACGCCGCCGCCGGAAAAATCCTGCGGCAGGATGAAGGTCAGTTCCGCGGTGTGGCTTGCGGGCAGCGAGGTGTCGGTGTTGCGGCGGAACGACATCGTCATCTTGAACTTGCGGTCGGGAATTTCGATGTCGGCGCGCACGGCGATATCGGCCTTCTGGTTGCCGCTCGCCTTGATCTGTTCGGTGCGCCAGATCACCGAGCCGACATATTGCTTGCCTTTGGGGTCGGAGGGATCCTCGTCATACAGCACCACGCGCTGCGCCACGGGGGCGACCTGGTCCGATGACGAGGGCTGGCCGACGCGATCCGGAATCTTCGGCTTCGACTGCGGGGCCGCGGCCGTATCCTTGGGCGCTTCCACCGCGGGCGAGGATTTGAACATGCCGGAGACCATGGTCACGGCCTGCTTGCCCCAGAGGATGCCGGCGCCGACCAAAATCAGCACGACACCGAGCGCGATCGCGCTCTTGATCGGGAATACCACGCCGGCGCGGCGCGCCTTTTTCGGCTCGCGATCGCCCCCCTGACCGATCCGCGCGCGCTGCGGCGGCGGCTGCATCGGCGGGGCCTGCGGCGAATAGCGGTCGGCCTCTTCCAGCGACTCGTCATAGGAATACGGCGCGTCCGGATCGGCGCCGCGGTTTTCCAGGCTGGGCTCGAGCCGGTCGAATTCCGGCGAGGGCGACGGCACGTTGGCATAGGTTTTTCGTGCCGAGCGGTTGGCCTGCGCCGCGGCGCGGCCGAGATCGTCGGCGTCGGCGGCGATGTCGCGGAAACCGCGCATGCCGGGCGCCGGCGGCATCTGCGGCGCGGAATTATCAGGGCCGCGGCGCGAGCCGCCGGAACGTTCGCGGGTCGGCGGCAGTGGCGGTTCGGGAAGCTGCGGCGGCTGCGGCCGCGACGGCACCGGCGGCGGCCCGTCGGGGCGGAGATTACGCTGCGGACGGTCGCCGTCGCCATTCGGCGGCCGGACGTCGCGCGACGGCGGCGGCGCCGCAGGGCGTGCACGCGGGGCAACAGGGTTTGGCGGCGGGGCGCCCGGTTCGGGCGGGCGGGCATTGGCGCGGCGGAAGGCGTCGCCGCCACGCGAGGGGCCGCCACCGGGCCTTGAAGCGTCGCGGGCGCGCTGGGCGGCCTCGGACTCGACCTTGCGCACGGCCTCTTCCAGCGACAGCCGTTCGCGGGTGATCTCGGATTCGCTCAAGGGAGGCTGCACGCTGCGCAATTGTGCGATCAACGCCGAACGCGCCCGCTCATAGAGCGCGCGGCGGCTCTCGCCGGGGGCACTGGGGTCCAGTCCGGCGATAGCGCGGGCGATCAGCGGGTAATAGTCAGCCATAACGACTCAACAATGCGGACTTATGGGTAACAACTCGTTAAGCCTCGAACGGGTTTTGGACCAGAATAGTATCCTCGCGTTCCGGGCTGGTGGAAAGCAAGGCGATGGGGCATCCGACCAATTCCTCGACCCGGCGGACATATTTGATGGCCTGGGCCGGCAAATCCGCCCAGGAACGGGCATTGGCGGTCGGCTCCTTCCAGCCCTCGATGGTCTCGTAGATCGGCACCACCCGGGCCTGGGCGCCCTCGCCGGCCGGCAGATGGTCGATTTCCTTGCCGTCCAGCATATAGCCGGTGCAGACCTCGATGGTGTCGAAGCCGTCGAGAATATCGAGTTTGGTCAGTGCCAGACCGGTGATGCCGGAGGTGCGGGCGGTTTGTCGCACCAGCACCGCGTCGAACCAGCCGCAGCGTCGCTTGCGCCCGGTGTTGACGCCGAATTCCTTGCCGCGGCGGCCGATCTCCTCGCCGATCTCGTTCTTCAGTTCGGTCGGGAACGGGCCCTCGCCGACGCGGGTCGTATAGGCCTTGCAGATGCCGAGCACGTAGCCGACCGCGCCCGGGCCCATGCCGGTGCCGGTCGCGGCCTGCGCCGCCACCGTGTTGGACGAGGTGACGTAGGGGTAAGTGCCGTGGTCGACATCGAGCAGCGCGCCCTGCGCGCCCTCGAACAGGATCCGCTTGCCCTCGCGGCGCTTGATGTCGAGCAGCCGCCACACCGCCTCGGCATAGGGCAGCAATTGCGGCGCGAACGCGGTCAGCGCTTCCAGGATCGGGCCGGGTTCGAACTCTTCGAGGTTGAGGCCGCGGCGCAGCGCATTGTGATGCGCCAAGAGGCGGTCGATCTTGTGCGGCAGGGTGTCGAGATCGGCGAGATCCATCAGGCGGATGGCGCGGCGGCCGACCTTGTCCTCGTAGGCGGGCCCGATGCCGCGGCGGGTGGTGCCGATCGCAGTGCCCGAATTGGAAGATTCGCGCAGCGCATCGAGCTCGCGGTGCAAAGGCAGGATCAGGGTGACGTTTTCGGCGATGCGGAGATTTTCCGGGCTGATGGCGACGCCCTGGCCCTTCAGTTTTGCGACCTCGTCGAGAAAAGCCTGGGGATCGAACACCACGCCGTTGCCGATGACCGCGAGCTTGGACGGCCGCAGCACGCCGGACGGCAGCAGCGCCAATTTGTAGGTCGCGCCATTGATGACGAGCGTATGGCCGGCATTATGGCCGCCCTGGAAGCGCACGACGATATCCGCCTGCTCCGACAACCAGTCGACGATCTTGCCCTTCCCCTCGTCGCCCCACTGGGCGCCGACGACGACAACATTGGCCATTTCTCGGGTGTTCCCTGCAACTTTAGTGGTTTCGGCATGATCTCGCCGGAGAAGAAGTGCCCAACTTTCCGGATCATGCCCTTCGGCATGGTTCAACCGGGTTGAACCATGCCGTCGGTTATCTTGGTTTGAGCATGATCTTTGCGGAAAACCGGTATCCACTTTTCCGGATCATGCTCGCCTTGCCCAGCCGAAATCACGGCCGTGGGCCGTTCGCATGCAAGGCAGCCCAACCGGATAAAGGAAGCGGGGGCGCTAGGCAAGCAAGAAGGGAGTATTAGAGGCCGTTTCAAAGGCTTCCAACCCATTGATATCCCCGGAAAATTTGTGGCCGCGGCGTGGCTGTGCGGTGGCCGCCGGGGCGGCAGCGCAATGGCGCGCCTGGGAACATGGAGTAGAATGCGCTGATGTCCAAAACCACCCCGGCCACCAAGGCGCTGGAAAAGCTCGGCGTGAAATTCGCGCTCCACACCTATGTCTACGATTCCGACGCTGCGAGCATCGGGCTGCAGGCCGCCGAGGCGCTCGGGGTCGAGCCGTTTCGGATGCTGAAGACGCTGATGGCCGAGGTCGACGGCAAGCCGGTCTGCGTCGTGGTGCCGTCGGATGGCGAGGTCAGCATGAAGAAGCTGGCTGCCGCCTTCGGCGGCAAGGCGGCGAAGATGATGCGGCCACAGGATGCCGAACGGCTGACCGGCTATCATGTCGGCGGCATCTCGCCGTTCGGACAGAAGAAGCGCGTGCCGGTCGCGATCGAAGCCGCGGCGCTCGGGCAGACAAGCGTGTTTCTCAATGGCGGCCAGCGCGGCTTGCAGATCGAGCTCGATCCCAATGATGCGGTGAAGGCGTTGGAAGCGATCACGCAGCCGCTGACGGCGTGAGTGAGTACTTCTCCCTCGCCCCGTTCTTACGGGGAGAGGGTTGGGGTGAGGGGCCTCTCTCCGCGATCGTGATCTATCGATAGACCTGTACCCCCTCACCCGAAATTCGCTTTCGCGAATTTCGACCTCTCCCCGCAAGCGGGGCGAGGGAAGAAAGCTACGCCGCCAGCTTCACGCCGCCCGCTTGCGCAAACTCGCTGCGCTTCGACAGCGACCAGAACAGCCCGACCAGCGGCACCATCGCCAGCAGCAGGGCGGCGCCGGCGACGAGGGCGGCCGACGGCGATCCGAAGGCATCCTGGAGACGACCCGCAGCGGCGGGTCCGACCGCCATCAGCACGTAGAAGCAGGTATAGAACAGGCCAAATCCAACCGAGCGATCGGCGGGCTCCAGCACTTTTGCCGGCAGCGACAGGATCGCGCCCGACAGCGGGCCGACCGCAAGGCCGAAGATCAGACATGAGATCGTCGGATGGAAGTTGGCGACGAACAGCGCCAGTGCGGCGGCGGCGATCACGCCGCAGGCGACAATCGCCACGATCGGCCGCCCCGACCGGTGAACGAGATAGCCGCCGGCCGGAATGGCGAGGATCGTGAACCAGATCGCAAGGCTGGTGAGCGAGGCCGACACCGTGGCCGAGGATCCGCGCGCCACCATCAACAGCGGCGCGTAGGTGAAGAACAGGACGCAGGCGAGATTCATCGCGCCCCAGATCGCGCCCGCGACGATCACCGGGCCCAGTGCCGCACCGGGCAGTTTTCCGCGGCCGGCGGTGGCCGCCCCAATCGGCTGCGGGGTTTGCGGGAGCAGCGCAAAGGCTGAGAACACCAAGGCTGCGGCGATACCGCCCGACGCCATCACCGCGGACAGGCCGAGGGATTGCCCGATCCAGGCCTGGATCGGCAGCGCGATCATGGCGCCGAACGGCCAGCTCATCTGCAGCAGCGACATCGCCAGCACGATCTCGCGGGGCTCGAACCAGTCCGCCACCATCTTGGTCGCGACCAGGCCGAGAACGGTCGCTCCGACCCCGCCGACGAAACGCGCAACCAGCGCCGTAGTGAGATCACCGGGATAGCTCAGCGCCAGACCCGACACGGCCATCAGCAACAGGCCCGCGAGCCCCAGTGTCTTTTCGCTGACACGACGGCCGAGCAGCCCGGTCGGAAACGCCACGATGACACCGGGCAGCAAATAAGCGCCGAGCAGCATGCCGATCTCGGCATAGCCGATCGCAAGATCCGCCATCAGAAGATTGGCCGACGACCCGATCGACTGGAACTGGAAGCCGGTGGCCGCGCGCGCCGCGAACAGCACCGCCAGGATGATCCACCTGCGTTCCCGCATTCCGAACCTCCTGGATCGATCAATCGGTCTTTTCGCGGCTGACGAGACCAACGCTGACGACGTTGGAGAATTCGGACAACTCGTCTTCGGAGATATCGTGCAGCGACAGGCGCAATTGCATGATCGCAAGATCGACCAGATGGCCGGCAAACGAGACCCCGCTGGCAACCAGCAGGTTGCGCTGCTCGACCAGCACCGGAATCACGTTACGCAGACGACGCGCACTCAACTCATCCATAGCGATGCCCTTTGAGAGGTCGCTGCGAGGTCGCCACCAGCCACTGGCCGGTGTTGGCGACATCGGCAAAAAGTTCGATGGCCTTGGTGGCCAGCACGTGCACCGAGGCAGCGTCGGTCGCGGGGCGCGAGCGGCTGGCGGAGGCGTCGTTCAGGAACGTGACGCGGTGGCCGCGGCGCGCGGCATCGATCGCGGTCGCAAGGCAGGTCTCTTCGGCGACGAGACCGGCGATCGCAAAGCTCCCGGCCTGCGACACCACGCTCTCGAACAACTGGTTGCTGTAGCAGGACGGCTGCTGGCGTTCGAACACCATGTCGGAGCGTCGCGGCTCAAGTCCGGAAATCCACGCCGACGACCGCTCCAGCACGCCCGGAGCATCGCCAGCCCGCGTGAAGGCGATCGGTATGGAAAATTCGCGCGCGTGCCGGATCGCGGACATGCAATTGTCCAGCGCGCGCATCAACCCCGACGCATTGTCCTGTGCCAATGCCTGGTAGTTCTTTTCCTGCAGGTCGACCATGACCAGCAGGCGTCCGCGCGAAGCGCCGACATAGGTTCGCAGGTTGATAACAGCACTCATCGAAGCTCCGCCGATTGACAGATGCCGCGGCTCATCGACTTTTCCAGGATCCCCGGCGTATCCCAGCGGCCCTCGGGACGGATCAGTACGTAAGGATCGTCGTCGAGCGTGATGCTTTGCGGATGCTTCTCGGTCTCGAGCTTGACCTCGACATAGTCGAAATCGGAGAAGACGAATTCGCGGGTGTGCGGCATGCGCTTGAAGCCGCGCTGCTCCCAGAATGCGAGTAGCCGGGTCTGCGCATGCGCATACAGGACGCGGTAGCCTTTCTTCCGGCACAGCTCGATGGCGGCTTCCACGATCTTGCCGGCGAGACCCTCGTTGCGGGCCTCGTTGCGAACGGCCAGTCGTTCGAGCTTGGCGAAATCGGCAAAATAGCGAATCCGCATGCAACCGACCGGCTCGCCGTTCTGGTGGCAGATCAGATGGGTGGCGGAAAAATCATTGCCGTCGAATTCCTCCTCGAACGGACAATGCTGTTCGCCCATATAGACCGCGCCACGGATCGCGATCACGCGCGTCATCTGGTCCATCGAGCGAACCACCTCGACGGTGACCGGATCCGGCGGAACGGCCTTCGCGCGCGGCAGGTCCTTGGAGCGATCGAACATCTGAAGATTGGGTGCGAACAATTCCTGGTAGCGCGCGCCGGGATGGAAGCCGAGCGGCTCCAGCACCCGCAGGCCGCCCTTGGTGATCGGGCGCGAATAGAGGTTGACGCCCTGATAGAGCGGCGAGGAGATTTTCTGCAGCACCAGCGGGATTGCCGCGGCCAGCGTGCCCTTGGCATGGATCGCCCAGACATAGATGCCGGCCGGACGCTCTGATTGCCGTGCGACGTAACACAACTCAGGGTCCTTGGTGTTGAGCCGGCCGTCCATCAGCCGGCGCATGCCGTCATGGGTCAGCGGCAGCACGGCGAGGAAGCCTTCGCCTTTGGGATCATTGATATCGAAGCGGTCCCGGCGGGAGATCGCCCAGAAAATATCGGGATTATGGTTAGCCGCCCTGCAAAGGATTTCGTTGGTGGTCAGGCCCGGAATGTCTTCGCGGGCCCGGTCCACCAGCGCCCCGATTTCGGCGGCCCCGACGGTGAAAATCACCGTGCGCCTGGCCACCTGGAGCGACGTCATCCGCTGCAAGGAATGGGCCGTGGAACGGCTTTCGGGAGCGTGCTCCCGGGCGGATTTCCTGATCAGGTCAATATCGAGAGCGTTCATAAATCGTCTCTTGATTGTGCAAAGCTGGAAATTCTGCCAAGAATAGAAATATTAGTTCCGTTAAATTAGAAGGCGACAAACGAGGCGATTTGTATGCACTCAGGTGAGCGCAGGGGTGCTCCCAGTGGAGAGCACCCATCGGGACGGATGGCGAACTGGGATCTCGTCCGGATTTTCCTGGCGGTCGCCCGTACCGGCAGTTTCCGGGCCGCGGCCGCACAGTTGGGCATGTCGGCCAATTTCCTCTCCAAGCGCATTTCGGTCCTGGAGAACGCCTACAAGACACCCCTGATGACCCGCCATGTCGACGGCATCCGGCTGACGCCGGAAGGCGAGGCCGTCCTCGATGCCGCCAAGCGGATGGAAGAAGCCTCCTTCAGCCTCGACCGTGCGCTGAGCCGGACGACCCCGGCGCTGACCGGCGAGGTTCGGCTCGCGGTGACCGAGGGGCTCGGCACCTTCTGGCTGGCGCCGCGGCTGGTCGAATTCCAGCGGGTCTATTCCGGCCTGCTGGTGGACCTGAAATGCGAGATGCGCTCGGCCGACGTGTTGCGGCTGGAGGCCGACGTCGCCGTGCAGCTCGAGGAGCCCGGCAATCCCAATCTGAAGCGGGTCAAGATCGGCCGGATGCACATCATGCCGTTCGTCAGCCCGTCCTATGTCGAAATCTACGGCATGCCGCGAGACCTCGACGACCTTCAGCAAAACCATCGCATGGTGATCCAGGAGGCCGAACAGACCAAGGGCAAGGAGATGTACGACAAGCATGCCGTGCGCGAGCAGCTCGGCTTTGTCGCGATGCGTAACAACGTCTCCAGCGCGCATGTCTGGGCGGTGTCGAAGGGCGCCGGCATCGGCTGGCTGCCGACCTACATCCCGGCGATCGCAGGTCCCCTGATTCCGCTCGACATCGGCGTCAAGTTTCCGCTCGATATCTGGCTCACCTATCATCCCGACGCGAAGCGGATTCCGCGCGTCAAGCAATTGATCGACTGGACCATCCAGTCATTCGACGGCCGCAAATATCCATGGTTCCGGGACGAGTTCGTCCATCCCGACGATTTGCAGAAATCCTACAAGGGCGAGCCGCTGGTGAATCTGTTCGCCGGCTTCATGAAAGAATCACGGTCCAAGGTCAGCTGAGCGAAGCAAGAAGCCATGAGCAATTCGACCGACGCGCAAATCGATCAGCTTCTGAAGGAGCGATGGCTCGCGCTCGGGCTGTCGCAAAAGGACCTTGCGGAAGTGCTGCAGCCGGCAACGAAGACCGGCAACGGGTCGCGCCGCCCCGACGTCGCGCGCCTGATGCAGGTGGCGGATGCGCTCGGCGTCTCCCATGATTTATTCCAGGGCCTCACGCTGCGGAAGGTGGAAGACGTCGATGCCGATAACGCGGCGATGCAGGCGCTGCTCGAATTGCGCCTGCTGCGGGTGTTTCGCGAAGTGGCCGACCACAACGCCAAGCAGATGCTGATCCAGCTCGCCGAACAGATCGTCAAGCGCCAGGCCGCGCCGCCCGAAGCCGGGTAAGAAGTAGAAGTACCGGCCTCTCCGCGCATGGTCGCGATGCATCTGCCCCATTGATGAAGGCCGCAAATCCGTGTCTGTGAGACGGGCCGGCGACAATTCCGGCCCGGCGCCCATCGCCGGGCGGGCCGCGGCGTCATGAACCGGGCCCATCTTCGCGAATGTCTGCTTCCGAACCGACCTCGACTGCGCGCCCCGGCAACTGGATTGCCAACCAGCCTTATCTCCTGCTCAGCATCACCGCGATGTGCTGGGCCGGCAACGCCATCGTCGGGCGCCTGGCCGCCGGCCACATCGCGCCGGTGACGCTGTCGTTCCTGCGCTGGTCGCTGGCGTTCCTGATCATTCTGCCCTTTGCCTGGAAACATCTGGCGCGCGACTGGAACGCGATCCGCGCCCGTCTCGGCACCATGATCGTGCTCTCGATTACCGGCATCGGCGCCTTCACCTCCCTGCAATATTGGGCGCTCGAACTCACCACGGCGCTGAACACGCTGCTGCTGCAATCGGCCGGACCACTGATCGTTGCGGTCTGGTCGCTGGTCCTGTTCGGGGTACGGCTGACGCTGGCGCAGGCCTGCGGGGTGATGCTGTCGCTTTGCGGCGTGCTGGTGATCCTGCTGCATGGCGATCTCACCACCCTCAAGAACATCGAGTTCAACAAGGGCGACCTGATCTTCATCGTGGCGCTGGTGATTTTCGCACTCTATTCGGTGCTGTCGCGAAGCGCCCCGACATCCACGGCCTGTCGTTCGTCGCCTTCACCTTCGGCGCCGGCGCGGCGTGCCTGATCCCGCTGTTCATCTGGGAATTGTTCGCGCGGCCGCTGATGCAGATCAACACCGCCAACCTGCTGACGCTGTTTTACGTCGCGCTGTTTCCCTCGACGCTCGCCTATCTCTGCTTCAATCGCGGCGTGCAGCTGATCGGCGCCAACCGCGCCGCACCGTTCTTTCATGTGGTGCCGGTGTTCGGAACCGTGATGTCGATCGTCTTCCTCGGCGAACATCCGCAACTGTTCCAGTTCCTGGGCTTTGCCCTGGTGCTGGTCGGGGTGTTCGTGGCGTCGCGAAAGCCGAAAACCAGTTAGCGGTACCTGTCGGCTCGACGGGCCTCGCGGTGACTTGCCGCCGCAAATCCGCTATCTCTTGAGCCTGCTTCGCAGGATTTTCGATGGCGCGCGCCAGCAATGTGATGATCGGCAGTTTGGCCCTGGTGTTGATCGCCGGGTCGTTCGGCGCGTTCATGACCTGGCAGAAGCTCGCCGGCCGCAATCAGCAGGTTCCGTTCCGGGTGATCTTCGAAGGCTCCGCCTCGGGCCTGCGCAAGGGCGGCAGCGTGAATTTCGCCGGCATCCGGGTCGGCCAGGTGGTGTCGCTGAAGCTGGACAATCCGCGCCGCGTGGTGGCGCTTGCCATGATCGACAGCAACACCCCGGTCCGCAAGGATACCCAGGTCGGGCTCGAATTCCAGGGCCTCACCGGAATCGCCGCAATCTCCTTTACCGGCGGCACGCTGGATGCGCCGGCGGTCCCGCTCGGTGATGACGGCATCCCGGAACTGACCGCCGATCCGGAAGGGCTGCTGGACATGCAGGAAAAGATCCGGGTGGCGCTGCGCAACGTCGACAAGGTGATCGCCGACAATGAGGTGGCGGTAAAGGATACGCTGCGCAATTTTGAAACTTTCACCGCCTCGCTGTCCGGCAGCGGCGCCAGGATCACCAGCGTCATCAGCGCCGCCGAGTCCGGCGTCGGCTCGGTCGATGACGCCATGGCCAAGACCCAGAAATTCCTCTCCAGTCTCGGCAGCGATAAATATGGCGGCGACCTGCTGCCGACCGTGGTTTCATTGCGCGAGCTGATCGTGAGTTTTGACAAAAAATCCGACAAGGCGCTCGACGAAGCCCGGAAAATGCTGGGCGAGCTCAGCCAGTCCATCAACACCAGCAAGTTTGCCACGCCCCCCGCCAGACGATAGCGTATTGCCCCGATAATAACCAAGAAGAGGGAAGGCTCCGACGTGCTCGACAAATCTCCGACTGTGACATCAGCCCCGCCCGCAACTGTGACCCGTCCCGAAAGCGAAGTGCCGCGCGCGCTGAAACGTTACCTCACGCTCGACGATTTCGAGGCGACGGCACGGCGCCGGATTCCGAAATTCCTCTACGGCTACATCTCCGGCGGCGCCGAGACCGATGCCGCGGTCCGCGAAAACCGAAATGCCTTCGAACAATACGGTTTTGTGCCGCGCGTGCTCAACGACGTCTCCGGCCGCGACCAGACCACGACGCTGTTCGGCAAGCCCTACGCCTCGCCGTTCGGCATTCCGCCGATGGGCTCGTCGGCGCTGTGCGCCTATCGCGGCGACATCGTGCTGACGCGGGCGGCCAGGGAAGCCAACGTGCCGATGATCCTCTCGGCCGCCTCGATGATCAAGCTCGAGGACGTGCACCGCGAAAATCCCAACGCCTGGTATCAGGCCTATCTGGCGGGCCTGCCCGAGCGCATCGAGCCGCTGGTCGACCGGGTGGCGGCGGCCGGCTACGACACCTTCGTCATTACCGCCGACGTGCCGGTGCCGCCCAACCGCGAGAACAACATCCGCAACGGCTTTCGGGTGCCGCTGGCGATCACGCCGCAGATTGCCTGGGATACGCTGACGCATCCGCACTGGCTGTTCGGCACGTGGGCGCGCACCGTCAAGAACCACGGCATGCCGCATTTCGAGAACATGGATGCGCAGCGCGGCCCGCCGGCGCTGTCCAAGAATTTGATGCGCAACATCGGCAACCGCGACCAGCTCGCCTGGAAGCATGTCGAGCTGATCCGCAAGCGCTGGAAGGGCAAGCTCGTCGTCAAGGGCCTGATCGCGCCGCAGGACGCCCGCATCGCGCGCGAGTCCGGCGTCGACGGCGTGATGCTCTCCAACCATGGCGGCCGCCAGCTCGATTACACCATGTCCGGCCTGCGCACGCTGCCGGAGATCGCGGCCGAGGCCAAAGGCATGACCATCATGATCGATGGCGGCATCCGCCGCGGCACCGACGTGATCAAGGCACTGGCGCTCGGCGCGCATTTCGTCTGGATCGGCCGGCCGTTCCTCTATGCGGCGATTGCCGGCGGCGAGCCCGGCGTGCAGCGCGCCATCAATTTGATGCATGCCGAGATCGACCGCGACCTCGCGCTACTCGGCATCCGCAGCCTCAGCGAGATCACGCCGGATCTGGTGCGGAAGTTTTAGGGCGGGATGAGGTTGGATTAAATCGGTATGGCGGCGGACTCGGTGCACCTCTCCCGCTTGCGGGGTCGAGACGAGCGAAGCTCGCTCTTAGGTCGACGCGCGAAGCGCGGCGGGTGGGGGCTCTCTCCACCCGACGACTCGCGGAGACACCCCCACCCCGCCCTCCCCCGCAAGCGCGGGAGAGGGAGCCCACTTCCTTCGCGGTTGGTATTCAACCTAAATTCATCACGCTTTAGCTTCGGGGCACCGAGCCGAGAACGCGGTCGACCATTTCAGGCGCGAGGCCGAGGTAGTTTTTCGGCGACGTCAGACGCTCGATGGTCGCGCGATCGATCCGTGACGAAACCTGCGGATCGGCTGACAGGGCGTCGGCCAGCGTCATGCCCTTTTCGTTGGCCATGCGGCAGGCGTCGTAGACGACGTCATGCGCCTCCTGCCGGCCGATCTGCGGGGCAAGTCCCATCATCACGGCTTCGGCGACGATCAGCCCGCGGCTGATGTCGAGGTTTTCAGCCATCTTCGCTTCGTCGACAATCAGGCCTCCGAGCGCAAATCTGGCCTGGTTGAGGGCGCCGGCGGTCAGACACAAAACTTTCCGGGATCGCCATCCATTCGGCGTGCCACGGG
The DNA here is from genome assembly GCA_963802535.1 of uncultured Alphaproteobacteria bacterium. Classification (GTDB taxonomy): domain Bacteria; phylum Pseudomonadota; class Alphaproteobacteria; order Rhizobiales; family Xanthobacteraceae; genus Bradyrhizobium. Next base: position 484,580 of record CAWDJI010000020.1, read on the forward strand.
CCGGTGGCGCGTTCGAAATCCTGCACCATGGCGTCGAGCATCAGGCCTGCGTGCTGGCGGACGGCTTTCGAGGCGGCGAGCATCAGTTCCGACGAAATCGGATTGCGCTTTTGCGGCATGGTCGACGATGCGCCTCTACCTTTGACGAAGGGCTCGTAGACTTCGCCGAATTCCGTCGAGGCCATGATCATGATGTCGAGCGCGATCTTGCCGAGCGAGCCGGTGACGAGGGCGAAGAAATTGATAACTTCCGCAAGCCCGTCACGCGCGACGTGCCAGGTCGAGACGGGCACACCGAGCCCGAGTTCCTCGCACAGCGCTTTTTGAACCTCAAAACCCTTGTCACCGAGCGAGGCCAGCGTGCCGGCGGCACCGGCGAACTGACCGACCAGCACGCGCGGCTTCAACTGCGCAAGGCGTTCGGCGTGGCGGTCGAACATCGCCAGATAGATCGCGGTCTTGTAGCCAAAAGTCACCGGCAGCGCCTGCTGGAGGTGGGTGCGCCCGGCCATCGGCGTATCGCGATGGCGCTTCGACAGATCGGCGAGAATGCCGCGCAGGGCGGTGATATCCTCGTCGATGATCGCAAGGCCATCGCGCACTTGCAGGATGACGGCGGTGTCCATGATGTCCTGGGTGGTGGCGCCCCAATGGACATAGCGGCCGGCTTCGCCGCATTGTTTCGACATCTGATGGACCAGCGGCAGGATCGGATAGCCGACGTTGTCGGTCTCCTGGCGCAACAGATCGAAATCGAGCGCCGACACGTCCGTCTTCCTGGCGATCTCTTCGGCCGCCTCGGCCGGAATGATGCCGCAGCGGGATTCTGCCCTTGCCAGCGCGATCTCGACCTCGGCGTAGCGCGAGATCAGGCTGAGGTCCGAAAACACCTCGCGCATGCGTGGCGTGCCAAAGGCATCGCGGAACAGGATCGAGTCGAAGACGGTGGTGGCGGTAGGTAGCGCGGGTCGCATCGGTTGATCTCCGGACGTATCTTAAGATGACGGGGACGGTCCCATCTTGAATTTGCTGTAGGCCTCAGCTGTGGCGATGATCAAATGCTCGGCGCAGCCATTGGTGCGGTGCGGGTCGCAGCGGGTTTCATAATCGGCCGAGGTCATCATGTCGATGAAGGCGGCAACCGACGGGTAATACACCAGCGCCAGATAGTCCCAGTGATTGCCTTCCTGACGCGCCGAGCGCGACCGCCTTGGCGTCGCCGGTCCACAGCAGCGTGCCGCCGCGCGCCTTGATCAAGGGAACGGTGAGCGCGCTGTAGCGCAGATACGCGTCCCAGCCAGAGCCGTCGCCGTCGAGCGAGTGTTCGCGGAACCGCATCAGATTGACCATCACAACCGGCCCCTGATGTTCCAGCTCGTTCAGACCCCTGACATTCAACAGATCGACGCCCATCACTTGCCCCTCGCGGTACCGGCTCCCGAACGAAACCAGGAACATTGTAGCATTGCAGACGCGGGACTTGTGGCGCGGCGAAAATCCGGCACAACTTACTGCACCGACATGACCGATCCCGCATCCACGCCACCCGCCCGCGATCCGGTCGGATGGCTCAACAACCAGCCCTATCTGCTGCTGAGCCTGACCTCGTTGTTCTGGGCCGGGAACATCGTGCTGGCCCGCTCATGTCGGCGACCACGTGCCGCCGATCACGCTGACCACGATCCGCTGGTTCGGCGTCTTTTTGATTCTGCTGCCATTTGCCTGGCCGCATCTGAAGCGCGACTGGCCGGTGCTGCGCGCGCATCTGCCGCTGATGCTGTTCCTGTCGGCGATCGGGTTTGCCTTCAACAACGCGATTTCCTACTGGGCGATGCAATATACCCAGGCGCTGAACGCGCTCTTGATCCAGTCGTCGGGCCCGCTGTTCGTGGCGCTGTGGTCGCTGATCCTGTTCGGGGTGCGGCTGACCGGCGCGCAGCTCGCCGGCATCGCGATCTCGCTCGCCGGCGTCCTGACCATCATCCTGCGCGGCGACTTTTGCGGCATTGGCCAGCATCAGTTTCAACAAGGGCGACATCATGTTCGGCGCCTCGCTGGTGTCGTTCGGACTCTACTCCGCGCTGATGCCGCGCCGGCCGGTGACGCATCAATTGTCGCTGATTTCCTTCACCACCTGCTGCGGCGCCCTGATGCTGGTGCCGTTTGCGATCTGGGAATATTCGACCGGCGCGATGATGAAATTCGATACGCTGACACTGGCGACATTGGCCTATACGCTGATTTTTCCCTCGACGCTGGCCTATACGTTCTTCAACCGCGGCCTGGCGCTGATCGGCCCAAACCGCGCCGCGCCGTTCTTCCATCTGGTACCGGTGTTCGGCTCGGCGCTGGCGATCCTGCTGCTCGGCGAGCAGCTCAGGCTGTTTCACCTGACCGGCTACGCGCTGGTGCTGGCCGGCGTCGTGATCGCGTCGCGGCGGGGCTCGGCGCGGAAGTAATTTTCCGTGTCCCGGACGCGGTGCAGCGTTCTCCCGGCGATGCGAAGCATCGTCCGGCGCGCTGCTCCGCAGAGCCGGGACCCATGCACACGGCAAAACAAGATGGGCCCCGGTTCAGCAGCGCACCACTTACGTGCTGCGCTGCGCCCGGGGCACGGGCGCGCGGCGCCAGACCGCCTTCCGCTTTCATTCCCGGCAGGCTAGCGTGCCCGCCAACCCGTCAAAAGAACCTGAGGAAACGACCTTATGATCGCGTTTTTGAAACCGTACCGGCGCCTGGCAGCGGCTGCCCCTCTCCTATTTGCGCTGGCCTCGGTCGCTTCCGCGCAGGCGCCCTATCCGAGCCGCAACATCACGCTGGTGCTGCCGTTCGCCGCCGGCAGCGGCACCGACACCACGACGCGGATCATCTCGAAGGAACTCGGTACCGCGCTCGGCGTCGGCATGATTATCGACAACAAGGCCGGCGCCAACGGTTCGATCGCCGCCAATTATGTCGCCCGCCAGCCGGCTGACGGCTACACGCTGTTCGTCACGACCAATACGACGCATTCGGCCAATCCGTATCTGCTCAAGACCATGAGCTACGATCCGGTCAAGGATTTCACGCCGATCGCACGCACCGGCGACCTGCCCTTCATGCTGGTGATCCATCCGGAAATACCGGCCAACACGGTCGCCGAACTGATCGCGCTGGCGAAGAAGGAGCCCGGCAAGTACTCCTATGCCAGCGGCAGTTCGTCGGCGATCGTTTCCGGCGCGACCTTCGCCCGCCTCGCCGGCATCGACTTGCTGCACGTGCCCTACAAGAGTTCACCGCCGGCTTTGACCGACGTGATCGCCGGCCGCGTTTCCATGATGTTCGTCGACGTGCTGACTGGTCTACCCCATGTCAACGGCAAGGCGCTCAAGGCGCTGGCCGTCACCACCAAGCAGCCTTCCGCCCTGCTGCCGCAGCTCCCCACGATGGACGCCACCGTGAAGGGTTTTGATATCACCTCATGGCAGGGCTATCTCGGCCCGGCCAACATGCCAAAGGAGATGGTCGCGAAGCTGAACGCGGAAATCCGTAAAGTTGTCGAGCGGCCGGACATCAAGAGCCAGCTCGCCGAGCGCGGCATGGAAGCGTTTTCGAGCACGCCGGAAGAGTTCGACGCGTTCCTGAAAGCAGCAGCTGGTGCTGTGGGAAAAGCTGATCGCCGACGCCGGGATCGAGAAGCAGTA
>CAWDJI010000021.1:0-38092 GCA_963802535.1 uncultured Alphaproteobacteria bacterium
GAGGGCGGCGTCATCGTGGTGGATACGCTGACCTCGATCGAGGGCGCGCGGGCCGCGATGGAGCTTTACCACCAGCACCGCGGCAAGCGGCCAGTCGCGCCGTGATCTTCACCCATACGCACACGGACCATTGGGGCGGCGCTGCGGGGCGTGCTCGACGACGAAACGCTCGCCAGTGGCCGCGTGCCGATTATCGCGCCAAATCTCTTTATGGAGCACGCGGTCTCGGAGAACATCATCGCGGGTCCGGCGATGCTGCGGCGCGCGCAATATCAGTTCGGACCGTTCCTCGCGAAGGGCGTGCGCGGGCAGGTCGATTGCGGGCTCGGCAAGTCGATGGCGGCCGGCTCGGTGGCGCTATTGCGCCCGACCGACCTGATTATTGCGACCGGCGACAAGCGCGCGATCGACGGGGTCGAATTCGAGTTCCAGATGGCGCCGAACAGCGAAGCGCCGGCGGAAATGCATTTCTTCATTCCGCGCTACAAGCTTTTGAACCTGGCGGAAAACTGCACACATAATTTCCATAATCTGCTGCCGTTCCGCGGCGCCGATGTGCGCGACGCGCTGGCGTGGTCGAAATATCTCGGCGAAGCCCTGCAGATGTGGGGCGGCAAGGCCGATGCGATGTGCGGCCAGCACCATTGGCCGGTCTGGGGCCATGAACGGATCGACACCATGATCCGCCAGCAGCGCGACCTCTATAAATTCGCGCATGACCAGACCATCCGCCTGATGAACCATGGGCTGACGGCGGCCGAAATCGCGGAAGCGATCCGCCTGCCGGCGAGCCTCGATGGCGCCTGGCACGGCCGCGGCTATTACGGGCATATCCGGCACAATGTGAAGGCGATCTATCAGAAGTATCTCGGCTGGTACGACGCCAATCCCGTCAACCTGGATCCGCTGCCGCCGGTGGAATCAGGCAAGAAATATGTCGAGTATATGGGCGGCGCCGACGCGATCCTGGCGCGGGCGGCCAAGGATTTTGCAAAAGGCGAGTTTCGTTTCGTCGCGCAGGCCGTCAGCCATCTGGTGTTTGCCGATCCAGACAACCAGTCCGCCCGCGCGATGCTCGCGGATACGTTCGAGCAGCTCGGCTACGCGTCGGAGAGTTCTACCTGGCGCAACGCCTATCTGTTCGGCGCGCAGGAACTTCGGCAGGGCATGCCCAAGGCGCCGCCGCGCTCGACGATGCCGCGCGAGACGCTGGCGGCGCTCCGGACCGACCAGCTATGGGATGTGCTCGGCGTACGGCTCAATGGTCCCAAGGCCGAAGGCAAGCGCATCGTGCTGAACTGGAATTTCACCGACACCGGCGAGACCTTCATTCTCAATCTGGAGAATTCCGCGCTGACCTATGCAGCCGGCGCGCAGGCTGCCAATGCCGACGCCAGCTTCACGCTGGCGCGCGGCGTGCTGGACGAAGTGATCGCCAAGCTGACGACGTTTCCGGAAGCCGTCGGCGCCGACAAGATCAAGGTGTCAGGCGATCCGATGCGGCTCGGCGAACTGATGATGCTGATGGACGAATTCCCGCGGATGTTCGAAATCGTCGAGCCGAAACGGACGATGGTCTCCTGACGTCATTGCGAGCGAAGCGAAGCAATCTATCGCGCCGCAAGGCAAACAAGAATGGATTGCTTCGTTGCTGCGCTTCTCGCAATGATGTTGTGGACGGCCCCACCGTAAACGGCATCGAGTGCCAAAACGTGGTCGCCGGAGCGCCACAAAGAGGGAGGCCGTCCAATGAAGAAGTTTATCCGAACTGCTGTCGATCTGGGCGAGGAACGATTTTCAGTTTCACGGGCTTGCCGGCGAAGGCGGTGCGCCGGTGTCGCGTAAGTTGAAGCGGTCGAAAGTGCTGGAGTTTTATGCGCAGATCGAGCCTTGCCGGGTCGGCATGGAGGCCTGCGGCTCGGCCCATCATTGGGCCCGCGAACTTATCGCGATGGGGCATGAGGTAGTGCTGATACCGCCGGCGTACATCAAGCCCTATGTCAAGCGCGGCAAGAACGACGCGGTTGATGCGGCTGCGATCTGTGAGGCGATGGCGCGCCCGGACATGCGCTTTGTGCCGGTCAAGAGCGCCGATGATCAAGCCGTGCTGAGCTGCCACAAGAGCCGCGAACTGCTGGATCAAGCAGCGCACCATGAGCGTTAACGCACTGCGCGGGCATCTGGCCGAGTTCGGTCTGGTCGTCGCCAAAGGCATTGGCCGGGTCGATGAACTGTTGGCGCTGGCGCAGGCAGATGCAAGGCTTCCGCAGATCGCCAAGGCGACGGTGACGGAGCTGGCTCAACATCTCGAGGGGCTCGACCAGTCGATCGATGCCATCGACGACGATATTGCCAGGGCGCATAGGAAAAATCCGAAAAGCTGCCTGATGGATCAGGTGCCCGGCATCGGCACTCTGATCGCCTCGGTGGTGGCCGCCAGCGCTCCCGATCCGGGCGTGTTCAAATCGGGGCGCGACTTCGCGGCCTGGCTGGGGCTGACCCCCAGGCAACATTCCAGTGGCGGCAAGGAGAAACTCGGCGCCATTACCAAGCAGGGCAACCGCTACATACGCAAGATGCTCGTCGTCGGTGCAACCTCGGTATTGCGCGTGGTTGGCAAGCGCAAAGGCGCTCTCGCCGACTGGATCAACGCGCTGCGGGCCCGAAAGCCCGAACGGCTGGCGGCCGTGGCACTGGCCAACAAGCTGGCCAGGATCTGCTGGGCGATCATGACAACCGGAGAAAGCTTCCGCACCGAGACGTACGTCAAGGCATGAAGTCCAGTGCCCCGTCGCATTGAGGGGCATCCAGGGAGGAGTTCGCCGGTTCGAGTTTGGCAAGCGCTAAGATGTGATGAACGATACGGTCACCGCCGAAAGCCAGGGACACCCCGCCAGCCGTCACGAGTTTCAAGCTCGCCGCAATGATCGGGACCACGGCAATCGGATATCATCAGGGCCAGCGGTCATAGCCCCGCACCAAAAGGCCGGACATATGACCGCAGCACACCAAGTCGTTCACAACGTCAAAAAAAGCTTGCCATTAGGGGCCGTCCACATATGACGGATGGCATCGCTGCCCCGTTACTCCGCGCTACTCACAAGTTTGATGCGCGGTTCTGCCTTCTCCATCAGGCTGCGATACACGGCAAGATAATCGAGCGCCATGCGGCGTGCCGTGAAGCGCGCCTCGAACTGTTTGCGGATGGCGGCCCGGTCCAGCGTCGAAAGGCGATCGACCACGGCGATGGCGCTGGTTTCGTCTTCCACCACGAAACCGGTGAGGCCGACGTCGATGATCTCCGGGACCGATCCCCGGTTATAGGCGAGGACCGGCGTACCGCAGGCCATGGCTTCGATCATGACGAGGCCGAACGGCTCGGGCCAGTCGATCGGAAGCAGCAAGCCGATCGCGCCGCTGAGGAAGTCTGGCTTCTCGCGGTCCGAGATCTCGCCGATGAATTCGACCAGTGGATTGGCCTTGATGAGCGGTGAAATCAGCTCGTCGTAATACTCCTGGTCGGCGCGGTCGACCTTTGCCGCGATCTTGAGCGGGATGCCGCATCGAGTGGCAATCCGGATGGCGCGATCGACACCCTTTTCCGGCGCAATCCGTCCAAGCACGGCCAGGTATGACGGCTTCACCGGCTGTGGCGTCAGCAAATTCTCCGGCAATCCGTGGTGAATGGTGCGCGCCCAGTTGGCCTGCGGCACCGGCCGCCGCTGCGAGTTGGAAATCGATACCACCGGAACCTTGGAGAAGGTGTTGAACACCGGCTGATGTTCCGGCAGGTCGAGCCTGCCGTGCAGGGTGGTCAGGAACGGCGTCGGCTGCCGGTAGAACAGCGAGAACGGATAGTAATCGAGATGGAAGTGCAGAAAATCGAACTCTTCATCGTCGCATTTTCGCCGCACGCGCTCCAGCATCACTATATGCAGCGCATTGGGATCCCGGACCGAGCCGTCGAGGCGCAACGCCTTCGGCCACGTTGCATCGAGTTTCGCCGAGGTGTGGGAATCGCCGCTGGCAAACAAGGTGACGTCGTGTCCCAACGAAACCAGTTCTTCGGTCAGCCAGTGCACGACCCGTTCGGTGCCGCCGTACAGTTTGGGGGGAACAGCCTCCGTCAGCGGGGCAACCTGCGCGATGCGCATATTTTAGTCTCCTGTCTGGAATGTCGGTGAACAATTTCCTCAGCGCGTGGTCGGCACCCGGCGTGCCTATGCGGGAACGTTCCCGCATCTTTGAAGTTCCTTTGGTCAGCGTATCTTGCTTCCTCCACACGGCTGTCTTGCTGATGCCATCTGAAACAACGAAGTTTCCAATCGTCCTGATGCTGCAGAATTGTTGCCGGGAGATGGCCACCTGGCCCGAACCCTGAAGCGGCGTTCTTCACGTAATCGTGCGCAATGCGCATTTAGGATTCTCGTTCACTCTCAACAGGTTTGCAGACGTCATGGATAATCTTTCTGGATATGCGCGCCGTCCGTTTCCGTTTGTGCTGCGCTATCTGCGCCAGCGTCGCGCAGCACATGCTGTCATTGTGGCGGCCGTCGTGGCCGCCGTTGCCTGCTCCGTGGGCACGCAATATGGGGTGAAAAATCTCGTCGACGGCCTGACAGCCGGTCAATCGCACGCAGGCAGCGTATGGCTGGCATTCGCATTGCTCATGTCGCTGATCGCGGCGGACAATTTGCTGTGGCGCGTGGCAAGCTGGACCGCAAGTTTCACCTTCGTCGGCGTCACCGGCGATCTCCGCCGCGACATGTTTCGCCACCTCACCGGTCATGCGCCCAGTTATTTCTCCGACCGGCTGCCGGGAATGCTGACCAGCCGCATCACAGCCACTTCCAACGCGGTATTCACGGTCGAGAACATGTTCGTCTGGAACGTGCTGCCGCCATGCATCGCGACCGTTTCGGCCATTCTCCTGATTGGAACCGTCAGCCTGACGATGTCGGTCGGGCTTCTCGTAATCGCAGGGCTTATGGTGGTGGCAATGTTCCATTTGGCCGCCGCAGGCCGGCCGCTGCACGACGACTTCGCCGACAAGGCCGCCGCGGTGGACGGCGAAATGGTTGATGTCATCAACAACATGCCGCTGGTGCGGGCATTCTGCGGTCTGAGCTACGAGCACGATCGGTTCGATGCCACCGTCAATCGGGAACTGGACGCGCGCGGACGCAGTCTTCGTTATCTCGAAAAGCTGCGGCTTACCCATGCGGTCGTGACGGTCGTGCTGACGATCGCGCTGCTGGCCTGGGTCATCACGCTCTGGCAACAGGGCGCGGCAACCACCGGCGACGTCGTGCTGGTCTGTACGCTGGGGCTTTCGATTCTGAGCGCGACGCGCGATCTTGCGGTAGCGCTGGTCGACGTCACCCAACATGTAGCGCGGATGACGGAAGCAATTGCGACGCTGCTGCTGCCTCACGAATTGAAGGATCATCCTGAGGCCGAACCGCTGGTCCGGAGCGGCGCTGCCGTCGCCTTCAACAACGTCGCGTTCCATTATCCCGGCGGTGTCCAGGTGTTCGACAAATTCAGCCTGCGCATCAAGGCCGGACAACGGGTGGGGCTGGTCGGCCAATCCGGCGGCGGAAAATCCAGCCTGTTCACGCTGCTGCAGCGGTTCTACGACGTCCAGCGCGGCAGCATCGCGATCGACGGCCAGGACATCTCGCGGGTGACGCAGCAAAGCCTGCGCGAGGCGATTTCGGTGGTGCCGCAGGATATTTCGCTGTTCCATCGCTCGATCATGGAAAATATCCGCTACGGACGGCCGACCGCGACCGATGACGAGGTGCTGCGCGCGGCGATTGCGGCGCGTTGCGACTTCATCGAAAATCTTCCGGAGGGGATGGCGACCATCGTCGGCGACCGCGGGATCAAGGTCTCGGGCGGACAGCGGCAACGGATCGCGATTGCGCGCGCCTTCCTGAAGGACGCCCCGATCCTGTTGCTGGATGAGGCGACGGCCGCGCTCGACAGCGAATCCGAAGAGGCGATCCGCGAGGCATTGTCCCGGCTGATGCGCGGGCGTACCGTGATTGCGATCGCCCACCGCTTGGCAACCCTGCGCAATTTCGATCGCGTGGTGATGCTGCAGGGCGGCCGGATCATCGAGGATGGGCCGCCCGATATTCTCGTGCAGGGGAAGGGGCCCTACCGCGAACTGGTCGCGCGCGAAATGGGGCGCCTGGCCACCCATGCGGCCTGATCCGCGGCAGTAGTGTTTTGCGTCTCGCAACGCGAGAAAATCGCTCGAGGTCCAAATGACAGCCGAAGTCACCCAGCTCATCGCCATGGAAACCGCCGAGCAGGTCTCGGAGTTGCCGTTCTACATCCCGATGACGGGGCCGGCGGCGCGGTTACGCCGCTCGCTCAAGCACGACGACACCTTCATCGTGCTCGACAGCCACGGCGATATCGGCGCGTCCGCCGGCGGGCCCGACGGTCTGTTCAACGCCGACACGCGCTATCTCGCCCGGCTGGAAATGGTGCTCGACGACGTCCAGCCGCTGTTGCTCGGCACCAATCTGCGCGATGACAATTCCGCGCTCACCGTCGATCTCACCAATTCCGACGTCTATCGAGGCGGAAAACTGGTGTTGCAGAAAGATACGTTGCACATCATGCGCTCGATCTTCCTGTGGCGCGGCACCGCCTACCAACGGATAGCTCTGCAAAACCACGGCGAGCGGCCGGCGAGTTTCGATCTGACGCTGCTGTTCGACAACGATTTCGCCGACCTGTTCGAGGTGCGCGGCGAGCGCCGTCCGCGCCGCGGCATCGGCTCCGGCCGATTGCTCGGTCCGTCCGATGTCGCGCTCGAATACAATGGGCTGGACGGCAAGACCCGCATCACCGCCGTGCATTTCGATCCGCGGCCGACGCGGCTTGCCGTCAATTCGGCGACCTATCATTTCGAGCTAGCGCCAGGGGCGATTACAGCCCTGTTCGTCGCGGTGTCCTGCAACAAGCCGATCATGCAGAAGCCCGCGCCGTTTTTCCGCGGCCTGCTCGCCCACCGGCGCGAGATGCGGCGATTCACGGCCGGCGCAGCCAGCATCGAGACGTCGAATAACATCTTTAACGAGGTGCTGTGCCAGGCAATGGCCGACCTCAACATGCTGACGACGGAAACGCCGCAGGGCCGATACCCCTATGCGGGCATTCCATGGTACTCCACCACGTTCGGCCGCGACGGACTGATCACCGCAATGCAGATGCTGTGGGTCGATCCGCGCATTGCTCAGGGCGTGCTGCGGCGACTTGCTTTCTTTCAGGCCAAAGCGGTCGATCCGCTCGCCGACGCCGAGCCCGGCAAGATCCTGCATGAGATGCGCGGCGGCGAGATGGCGGCGCTGCGCGAAGTACCGTTCGCGCAATATTACGGCAGCGTCGATTCGACGCCGCTGTTCGTGCTGCTGGCCGGCCTCTATGTCGAACGCACCGGCGACGAGGCGACGCTCGCCGAATTGTGGCCGGCGATCGAGGCGGCGCTGCAATGGATCGACGGCCCCGGCGACCCCGACAAGGACGGCTTTGTCGAATACCGGCGCGCGACGGAGCAGGGGCTTGCCAATCAGGGCTGGAAGGATTCGTTCGACGCCATCTTTCATGCCGATGGGCAACTCGCGGAAGGCTACATCGCGCTGGCGGAAGTCCAGGGATACGTGTTCGCCGGCAAGCGGCTCGCGGCGCGTTGCGCCCGCCGCCTGGGATTGAACGATCGGGCGGCAAATCTGGAATCCGACGCGCAGCGTCTGGCCGAGCGCTTCGAGGAAGCGTTCTGGTGCGAGGAACTCGGCACCTACGCGCTGGCGCTCGACGGCGCCAAGCAGCCGTGCAGGGTGCGAACATCGAACGCAGGGCAGCTTCTGTTCACCGGCATCGTCGGAACCGATCGTGCCCGGCGGGTCGCGGCCGACCTGATGAGTCCAAAATTCTTTTCGGGATGGGGCATCCGCACCGTTGCGCTCGGCGAAGTTCGCTACAACCCGATGTCCTATCACGATGGATCGATCTGGCCGCACGACAACGCGCTGATCGCACTCGGCATGGCGCGCTATGGCCTGAAGCGCTCGGTGGCGCATTTGTTCAAGGGCCTGTTCGACGCCGCCAGCTACATGGACCTGCGGCGGCTGCCGGAACTGTTCTGCGGATTCCGGCGCGAACGACGGCGCGGTCCGGTGCTTTATCCCGTCGCCTGCGCGCCGCAGGCATGGGCAAGTGCGACGGCCTTTACGCTGCTGGAGGCGGCGCTCGGTCTCGAATTCGATGCCGCGCGCGGCGAGATCCGGCTTCGCGACCCGCGCCTGCCGGAGTTCATCAACGAGGTGGTGCTGCGCGACCTGCAACTCGGGCCTTCCAGCGTTGACTTAAGGGTTCGCCGTCACGGTGAGGAAGTGTCGCTCGAGGTGCTGCGAACGCGCGGCCAAATTCAGGTGTCGATCGTATTGACGCATTAGGAACGGCGTCTGTGACCCATGCGTCTAGGAAATTGAGGAGGCCACATGCGCGCCGTTGTTCTCATCGCACTACTGATCGCTGGACTGACTACGAGTCTTCCGGTTTCGGCCGCAGATGATACGGGAACGACGCAGGGCAAGCGCGCGGTTCCACAAGATGCCGTAAAGGAACCGGCGCCTCCGCCTTCCGTCACCGTGATCGGCGCCAGGGACGCGCTCGGCATATTGGGTCGCGATGTCCGCAGCCCAGCCAATGAAGACATGGGGCGCATCGTCGACGTGATCGTCGATCGCGAGGGCACGGTGCGCGCCGCGGTCATCGATTTCGGCGGCTTTCTCGGCGTTGGCAGCCGAAAGATCGTGGTCGATTGGAACGCGCTGCATTTCGGGAGCGTTGCCAACAAGCGTGACAGCATCACGCTCGAGTTGACCAAGGAGCAGGTGACGGCGGCGCCGGAATACAAGCAGGATGCGCCGGTCATCGTACTCGGCGCGGCCGGCCGCCTGCAGCCGTGGGATTTCGATCACTGAAGGAGAATAGCCTGGCCGCGCGTCCATCCCAATCGGTCGATCGGATTGACGACGATCGCCATGGGCGGTCCGCCGGTGGCGGCAATATTTTGCCGCTGCCGCCAGCTCCCGGTGGCAAGCCAACCCCATCGCGCGAAAGCCAGCGCGGCCTCGACTGGTTCATCTTCTTTCTCGCCGACGTGCAGACCGGTTTCGGCCCCTTCGTGGCGGTCTATTTGACCACGCAGAAATGGACGCAGGTCGAGATCGGCTTCGTGCTGTCGATTGGCGGAATCGTCGGCCTGCTTGGACAGATACCGGGTGGGGCCATCGTCGATGCCGCGCGCTCCGAACGGCTGGTGGCGGGCCTCGCCGTCGCCGCCATCGGCTGCAGCGCGCTGGCCTATGCGTTGTGGCCTATCTTTCCCGTGGTGACCGCGGCCGCGACGTTGCATGCGCTTGCGAGTTGCGTGCTTGGTCCAGCGATTGCCGCGATCAGCCTCGGTCTGGTCGGGCCGCTTGCGATGGGGGAGCGGCTTGGGCGCAACGCCCGCTTTGCATCGCTCGGCAACGGATCCGCTGCGGCGCTGATGGGCGCGACGGGTTACCTGTTGTCGAACCAATCGGTGTTTTTTGTCACCGCCCTTCTCGCGATCCCTACCTTGATGGCGCTCGCGCGGATCCGCGGGCAGGAAATCGACGTAGCGCAATCCCACGGCGCCGTGGTGCGAGAGGTTCCCGATACCGAGGCCACCAGCGTATTCCATCTTCTGCGCCAGCGGCCGCTATTGATCTTTGCCGGCGGCGTGTTGCTGTTTCAGCTTGCGAATGCCGCCATGCTGCCGTTGATGGCGGGCGTCGTCACCATGCGGTCGGCCCAATGGGCGCCGGTGCTGATTGCAGCCTGCATCATCGTGCCGCAGGCCATTGTCGCTTTGACCTCGCCGTCGGTCGGGCGCAAGGCGCAGGTTTGGGGCAGGCGGCCGCTGCTGTTGCTGGCGTTCGGCGCGCTGGCGATCCGCGGCCTGCTGTTTGCGGTCGTAAAAGATCCCTATCTTCTGGTCGCGGTGCAGGTGTTCGACGGCGTTACCGCCGCCGTGCTCAGCGTGATGGTGCCGCTGATCGTGGCCGATGTCGCCTACGGAAGCGGCCATTTCAACCTGGCGCAAGGCGTCGTCGGCACCGCGACCGGCATCGGCGCGTCGCTCAGCACGGTGTTCGCCGGCTATATCAGCGACACCTTCGGCAGCAGCACAGCCTTCACCGGGTTAGCTGCGATCGCGGCCCTCGGCCTTGGCGATGATCTGGCTGTTCATGCCGGAGACGCGGCGAACGGCTTGAGCGCAAGTCGCGTGGTCAACAGCGCCGCAATGGCCAGCGACGCGCCGACGCCGGCGACACAGGCGCTCCACCCGAAGCGGTCGAACAGTTGGCCGAGAACGGCGCTGCCGACAAGGCCGCCGAGGAAATAGCAGGCGAGGTAGGTTCCGCTGGCAACGCCGCGGTTGTCGCGGGCGGCCTGTCCGACAAAGCCGGTGGCGCAGGCCTGCGCAAAGAAAGTGCCGACGCCGACCAGCACCATGCCGGTCAGAACTTCCACCAGGTGCGAAGACAGCAGCAGCGGCAGGCCCAAAGCCGCTACCGCAAGCCCACCCCAGATCGCCGGCCGCGTGCCAAAGCGTGCCACCACCTTGCCGGCGAACAGCGTCGTGACCACGGAAGGCGCAAAGACGAAATAGACAAAGCCAAGGTCCATCCGTCCGAGCGACAACGGTTCACGGACCAGCACAAAATTCACAAACGTAAAGGTGCCGATGAAGGCGAACAGGATGCAGAAGCCGATGCCGAAGGCCGAGCGCAGCGCCGGGTTGCGCCAATGGCCGATGGTCGCCGCAAACGGCGATTGCGTCGCGGGCATTGCATGCATCGGCTTGACGCGCGCAATGGTGAAATAGACCAGCACCGCGCCGGCAAGATTGAGCAGCGCAAAGAAATAGAAATTCGAGGCCAGCCCCAGGGTGTCGACCACCGCGGCCGACACCAGCCGCCCGACCAGGTTGCTGGCGACGTTGCCGGTGATATAGGCCGCGAACGCGCCGCCCGCGTCCATCGAACTGCATTGTTCGCCGAGATAGGCCAGCGTCAGCGCAAACGCCGATGCCATGCAGAGACCCTGCGCAACGCGCAGCACGGTAAACACCATCAGATTCGGCGCGCTCGCCAGCAACGTGGTGGGGATCGCAAGCAGGACCAGGCTCAGGAGAATGCCGAACCGGCGGTCGATATGCGGGCTCAGGAAGCCGACAACGAGGCCGGCGACCGCCATGCCGAGCGTGCTGGCGTTGACCGCAAAACCCATCTCCGCGGGCGATACGTTGTAATGCCGGGCCAGCGAGGGAAGGATCGCCTGGGTGGCGAACAGGTCGACCACGGTCAGGAAGGCCGTGAGGCCGATGACGAGCGAGCGCAGCACCGCGCCCGGCGAGTGACCATGCATTTCCATCGTTTCGGACATGTCGGTCATGGCGCTTCTCGCAGGTGAGCGGAAAGAAGGGATGTGACCCCTGGGTGTGTGGGGCGACACGGGGGACCCAGGGCGTCACATCCGGCAACGAGACCTCGAATGGCGCTCGTTACATGTTGTGGTCGTGCGGATCCTTGCGGACGTCGCCGACATAGAGAATGACGGTTTCCTTGCCGAGGTTCTTCCACCAGTGCGAGGTGCCGGATACTTCAGGCCTGATCTCGCCGGCCTTGTGCACGATCGGCTCCGAGCAGTTGCTCGCATATTCGACGATCTCGCCCTGCTGCACATAGATCAGCGCGGGACGATCGTCATGGCTGTGCCAGGGCACGATGCCGCCGGGCTCGATCGTCAGCTTGCGGAAGCGCAGCTCGCGATCCCTTATTTTCGCCGGCTGCTTCTCGAGGTTGATCGCGCCGAGCGTGACGTCGGTGACGCCGACCGGCTTGTAATCGACCTTCTCGCGGACGTTTGCCTGCATCTTGCCGGCCGGACATTCGCCGGCCATGGCGGGCGAAGCGGTCGCGGCCGAACCTGCGATCATTCCGGCGAGGGCGAGGCCCTGCCAGATCGTGCGTGACGTGAGGTTGGATTTGGACATGTCGTGATCTCCTCTGTGTGTGCAGTTACGTTGCCTCGGCCCGGAAATGATCTGGCCGGCTACATCCACGACAATCATCGAATTCGCATGGGGGAGGAAATGCCGGTTGGCTTTTGACTCCATAGCGCCGCGCTATGTGCGCTTGGCGCCGTTCGATACGCCGCGGCTATCGAACCGATTGTGCATCGGCATTTCTAATTCGGGGCAGGCCACCCTCTGATGGGCCAGCGCCCGATTGGCGGGCGTTTTCCATCAAGCCTTGAGGATCCCCATGACCACGCTTTCCAAGACACTGATTGCCGCCGCCGCCTTTGCGGCCGTTGCGACCTCCGCCTTTTCGCAAGTTCCCTGGGAATTCAATCCGGGCACGGCCTACATGTACGCCGGGCCCGGGAAAATGTCGGCGATGGCCATGGCGTCAAGCCCCAAGAACCACGACGCGATGATGAAGAACGCCCAGAAAGTCCCGAACAACACCGTGTTCTTCATGGACAAGGGCGAGCTCTACTCGACCTCGGGTATGCTCGACCCCACCGGCAATTTCCATCTGCCCTGATCCTGGGGCGCTGAATCGTTGGGCCGCCCTTGCGGGGCGGCCCGGACCGGAAAATAATAGCCGATATGCCGGAGCACGACATGACGACAACGCTATCGCCAGCCAATGCCGAACGTCTCAAGGTGGCGTTCGAGCAATGCAGCGACATGGAAGGCAGCTTGCGCGAGCAGCTCGAGGCCTACGCCGCGGCGGGCCGGGAGATCTTTCCAGCCTATGGCGAAGCGGTGGACCGGCTGGTGGTGCGCCTCAACGAAAACGGCGGCGGCGAAAATGCGCCAAGGCCAGGCGAAGTGATGCCGCCGTTCGTGTTGCCGGACGAGACCGGCCGGCTGGTCAGCCTGAAATCGCTGATCGACAACGGACCGGTCGCGGTGATGTTCTATCGCGGCCATTGGTGTCCCTATTGCCGGCTGAATGTGAGGGCGGTGATCCAGGCTCAGCATCGCATCAGGGCATTGGGCGCGCAGACGGTCGCGATCATGCCGGAGACGCAAGCCTATGCCGAAAAATTCAAATCCGAGGCCGATGCGCCGTTTCCGGTGCTGACCGACCTCGACAACGGCTACGCATTGTCGCTCAACCTTGCGATCTGGCTCGGCACTGAAATTCAGCGGCTGCTGTCATACCAGGACATGTCGGGTTTCCATGGCAATGACGGCTGGGTGCTGCCGATCCCGGCCACCTTCGTGGTCGGTCGCGACGGGTTGGTGAAAGCCCGCTTTGTCGATCCCGATTTCCGCAAGCGCATGGAAGTCGATGACCTGATTGCCGCGCTGAAGAGCGCCAGCGAAGAACGTTAGCAGCGCCAGCGCTTCATCGCCTCAGGCGTTTGTGGTCTTGTCGATGAATTGCTGCCAGTCGGCGCCCCGCAGCATGCGCATCACGGTCGACGCCACCGCCGTCCGTTCACGCCCGGCAACGCCGTAGAGGTTCACCGTTCGCCGCGCGTCCAGTCCCTCGACGGTGGCGCGCTTGAGCGTCGGCGGGATCGAGGCGGTATCCGGCACCACGGCGACGCCGATATCGGCTTCGAGCAATTCGATCAAATCGCGTTCCGAGGCGACTTCATGGCTGCGGTCGACGTCGAGGCCGTGCTCGCGAAGCGAGCTATTCACCCGCGCTGCGTGTTCGCAATAGTTTCGCGACAGCCATTGCTCGGCGCGAAGGTCGCCGAAATCGATCTTCTCGCGATCCGCCAGCGGATGCTTCCGGTTGACGACGAGCTGGAAGTTTTCGGTAAACAGCGGCCAGGTATCGAGCCGGTCCCACTCTTCGCTGATTTCGGCGGCAATGCCGAGTTCGGCTTCGCCCTTCTTGAGAAACTCCGCGACTTCCCGGCTGTTGCCGCGCAGAAAGCGAAACTCCAGGCGATTGAACAGCCGTTTGATCTGGTCGAGATGCGGAATCAGCAGCGACAGGTCGACGGAATGGGTCAACGCGATCCGGAGCGCGCCGACTTCGCCGCTCTTGAACGACGAGGCCAGTTCGCGCGCGCCGGTCGCAGCCTCAAAGCATTGCTTGAGCAGCGGATGCATGCGCTGGCCGAGTTCGGTCAATTGCGCGGCGGGGCGCTCGCGGCGAAACAGGTCGCCGCCGAGTTCGGCTTCCAGTTGCTTGATGGCCCGCGTCAGCGACGGTTGCGTGACGTTGCACTCGTCGGCAGCGCGCGTGAAGTTGAGCACGCGCGCGACCGCAAGGAAGTAGCGAACCTGATGCATCTCCATGGCCGTGCCCCGTTCTGTCGTGCCGGGAACTTATCCGATCGCGCCCCCCGATGACACCATAACCGCCATAGCGCCGGCGTATGGTTTTGGAAGCCAAACGGCATTTCCTCAGATCACGCCGGCCGTGCAGATTGGGACGGAAATGAACAGCGAAAGGCGCTAAATCCCCAGTGAAGGGGCGGCTACCGGTCGACGGCAGCTGGACCGCACACTGAAGCGTGAACGTAACATCGGCGAACCACGCGCGAACAACAGAACGCGAAACAGGCAAGGAGCGTGACATGAGCGACGTGAAGGCCAGAAATTCCGCGCCGACCTTGCGGTCATTGGGAAGGTCCGAGCCGGGGCAGGTCGTGCTGGTGCTGCAAGGCGGCGGCGCGCTCGGCTCCTATCAGGCCGGTGTCTACCAGGCGCTGCATGAAGCGTGTATCGAGCCGGACTGGATCATCGGCACCTCGATCGGCGCCATCAACGCCAGCCTGATCGCCGGCAACGCGCCGCAGAACCGGCTGTCGCGGTTGCGCGAATTCTGGAAGCGGATGGAGCAGAATCCGATCTGGAGCTTTCGCGACATCTTTCCGGGCTTCAATGAAAAACTGTCCTATTGGTCGACGGTGACCAACGGCATTCCCGGCTTCTTCAGGCCCAATCCGCTGGCCCATGCCGGCGACGGCTATCCGCTCGGTGCCGACAATGCCGGCTATTACTCGACCGCGCCGCTGGAGCGGACCTTGAGCGAACTGGTGGACTTCAATTTGGTCAATCAATGCCGCCCGCGCCTGACGGTCGGCGCCGCCCATGTCCGCACCAGCCAGATGCGCTATTTCGACAGCCGCGACGGCGAGCTTGGCGTCAAGCACATCATGGCGTCGGGCGCGCTGCCGCCGGCCTTCCCGGCGGTGCGTATCGACGGCGAACTCTATTGGGACGGCGGCATTCTATCGAACACGCCGACGGAAGCCGTATTCGACGACAATCCGCGCAAGAACTCGCTGATCTTCGCCGTGCATCTGTGGAATCCGTGCGGCGCCGAGCCGACCACGATGGCGGAGGTGTTGAACCGGCACAAGGACGTGCAGTATTCGAGCCGGATCGCCAGCCAGATCGCCCGCCAGCAGCAGGCGCATCGCCTGCGCCACGTCATCAACCAGCTCGCGGCGCGCTTGCCCGAATCCGAGCGCAACAGCGAGGCGGTGAGGGAACTCGCAGGCTACGGCTGTCCGACCCGGATGCACGTCGTGCGGCTGCTGGCCCCGCAGCTCAGCCGCGAGGATCACACCAAGGACATCGATTTCAGTCCGTCCGGCATCATGCAGCGCTGGGATGCCGGTTACCGCCACACAAAGGCGGTGCTCGACAGGAAGCCTTGGGTCGGCGAGTTCGATCCGCTCTCCGGCGTCGTTCTCCATGAGCAGATGGAAGTCATGCCGGAAGCGGCGGAGTAATCGCGATCACGCACTGATGGAAGGCGCGACCGTCTTTCGATAGAGCGCGTTGTAACAGGCCGCCGAAAGATCCCAGCTGAAGGATCGCGCCATCGCGCTGCGCCGCATTGCGTCGAGCCGGTCCTTGGCCCCGAAGGCTTCGAACGCCCGCCGCACGCCGCCAAGGAAGGACTCGGCGGATGGCTGTGAAAACAGGAATCCGGTTTCGCCGTCCTGGATGGTTTCCGCCAGTCCGCCGGTCTGGTGACCGATCGGCAGCGATCCGAACCGTTGCGCATACATCTGGCTCAGCCCGCATGGTTCGAACCGCGACGGCATCAGCGTGAAATCGCTGCCGGCGAAAATTCGCCGCGCCTGTCCGTCATTGAAGCCGATGGCGACCCCGATCGCATCAGGCCTGCGGCGATGCGCATCGACCAGTGCCTGCTCGATCTGCGGCTCGCCGCTGCCGGTCACCACGATCTGCCCGCCGGCCTCGATGATCTCGTCGGCGGCGGACAGTACGAGGTCGACGCCCTTCTGGTGAACGAGGCGGGCGACCAGGCCGAAAATCGGGCCGCGCGACAGCGCCAGGCCAAACTGCTTGCGGACGTAATCGGCGTTTGCCTGCTTGCCCTCCCAATCGCCGGCGCCAAACGTCTGCGCCAGTTGCGCGCAGGCGCGAGGATCCCAGCTTTCGTCGATGCCGTTGAGAATGCCAGTCAGTTGCGCGGCGTCCGAACGGAGCCGGAGCAGGCCTTCAAGCCCGCAGCCGAGTTCGCTGGTCGTGATCTCCTTCGCGTAAGTCGCGCTGACCGTGGTCAAATGCGAGGCGTAGACGATGCCGCCCTTGAGAAACGACAGCTTGTCGTAGAATTCGAGCCCGTCGATGTGGAAGGAACTCTCGGGCGCCCCGATCCGCCGCAGCGAGTCGCGCGGGAATAGTCCCTGGTAGGCGAGGTTGTGGATGGTCAGGATCGAGGGGACCTTTGAGCCCTTCCAGGCCAGATAGGCGGGCGTCAGCGCAGCCTGCCAATCGTTGGCGTGAACCAGGTCGGCTGCCCAATTCTTGTCCAGCGTGCCCATCGCAAGCTCGGCCGCGGCAGATGCAAATCGTCCGAAACGGACGTCATTGTCCGGCCAGTCGCGGCCGGATTCGTCGCCATAGGGATTGCCCGGCCGCTCGTACAAATGCGGGCAGAGCAGGACGTAGACCGGCAGCCCGTCCCGGGTCGACGCCCGCCCCAGTGAGCAAGCCGGCATTTCCGCCAAAGCTGCGCATTGTCCAACGATTTCAATGTGGGAGAACTGTTCGACGACGTCCCGATAACCGGGCAGCATGATGCGAACATCGATCCATGGGCGAAGCGCGCGGGGCAGGGCAGCGGAAACGGCGGCGAGACCGCCCACCCGGACAAAGTCATCGATTTCCGTGGTGACGAACAGGACCTTCAAGAAATGCCCTCGGCCAGCCTTGAACACAAGTAATGCAAGAAAGGGTCCAATTTGCCAGGCGATTTTTCCGGCCCCCGAAAACAGTTCCCCACGCATCAGCCTTTCCCGCGGTGGCGGCACCATTTAGGGTCGCGCCGCACTATGAAAACGAAAGCCGAAAGGCCGAAGGAGTTTTGAGAGAGATGACCATAGCCGGTAACGATGAGAGGAATTTGACAGGCAGCTTCGCGGGCCTGCGCGTCCTCGATTTTTCGACCACGATTGCCGGGCCGCATTGCACGCGGATGCTCGCCGACATGGGGGCGGAGGTCATCAAGATCGAGACCGAGGAGGGCGAGACGATGCGGACCCGCCCGCCGGTGCGGAACAATTGCTCGACCGCCTTCGGCCAGCTCAACGTCGGCAAGAACAGCCTGGTTCTGGATTTGAAATCGCCCAAAGGAAGCGAAGCCGTCCGTCGGCTCGTCGCAACGGCTGATGTGCTGGTTGAGAATTTCCGCCCCGGTGTAATGCGGCGATTGAAACTCGACTACGCCTCGCTGCAGGACCTCAACCCGAAACTGATCTATTGCTCGATTTCCGGATACGGCCAGACCGGGCCGTCGGCGGAACTGCCGGCCTATGCGCCGGTGATTCACGCGGCCTCGGGCTATGAGATGGCGCATCTGGCCTACCAGCCCGGCCGCAGCCGGCCGGACTATTGCGGCATCTATCACGCCGACGTCCTCACCGGTGTCTATGCGTTCGGCGCCGTCTCGGCGGCGCTGTATCAGCGTGCGTCAACGGGGCAGGGCCAGCATATCGACGTCTCTATGCTGGAATCCATGCTGAGCCTGACGCTGAACGAACTGCAATGGTCGCAATTCGAGGTGAAGCCGACGCAGCGGCCGATGTTCGGTCCGATCGAGACGACCGACGGCTATGTGATGGTTGCGATCGCCAGCGAGAAAACTTTCCAGAGCCTGATGAAGGTCATCGGTCATCCGGAGTGGGTAAGCGATTCGCGCTTTGCGAAATATTCTGATCGCCGCGAAAACTGGGCCGGCCTGATGGAAGGCGTCGAGGCGTGGTCCCGCGCGGTTACAACCGAACAATGCCTCGTGGCGCTCAATGAACACGGCGTTCCCTCGTCGGCCTACCGCACTGTAGCCGAGGCGCTGCGCGATCCGCAGATCGCCCATCGCGGCGCAATGGCCGAGGTCGAAGACGGCGGCGGCAGCTTCAAGGTTCTCAACCTGCCGTTTCGCATGTCGGGCGCCAGAGTATCGGCGGCGCCGCGGATGTCGACGCTCGGCGAGCACACGCGTGCCTACCTGAAGGAAACCGGACTCTCGGAGGATGAAATCGCTTGCTTTGGCAAGGCGCAAGTAACGGCGCGCGGCTGACGGCGCCGGTTCGGACGCCAAAGTGTTAATCCTGCGGCTTTTCATCCACCGCTTGCTAACGGCCTTGCCCGCGACTGCGTTTCCGGACATCTTGCGGGCCGGCCATCAACGATCCGGAATGCCGGACGCACGACACATCGGAGGGAACATCAATGAAAGCGGCGATCCGTTCGAGCGCGCTTGCGCGAATATTTCTTGTGGCGGGATTTGGTGTGGCCTTGTCAGCTATGCCCGCCAGCGCGCAGAAGCCCGGCGGCAGCATTACCTTCGGCCTTGAACTCGATATCCCCGGTTTCGATCCGCTCAAGGTCGGCGTGTTCGATACCTCAGCCGGATCTGCAGCAGCGGCGATTTTCGACACGCTCACGTCTCTGGACGATAAGGGCGTAGTGCAACCGAAACTCGCGCTGTCCTGGACTCCTTCCGAGGACTTCAAGACCTGGACCTTCAAGCTGCGACCTGGCGTTAAATTCCACGACGGCACACCATTCAACGCCCAAGCGTTCAAGGAGAATTTCAATCGGCAGAAGGACCCTGCCAACAAGTGTCGCTGTGCCTTTTATATTGCCTTTATCAACAGTGTGGAGGCGACCGACGAATTGACGGTGGTCTACAATTTGAAGGACCCATCGGTGAACTTGCCGGCAATTGTGAGCTTTCCAAGCGCCAACAATTCGGTGCAGTCGCCGACGGCGTGGAAGACCAAGGGCGATGACTACAACCGCAATCCCGTTGGCACCGGCCCTTATATCCTGAAGTCATGGGCCGCGGGCGACCGCATGGTGCTCGAGAAAAATCCCGACTATTGGAACAAGGGCCGTCCGTATCTCGACCGCATCGTCCTCAAGCCGCTGCCGGACGCGCAGTCGCGCTTCGCCAGCCTGCAATCGGGCGAGGCCGATATCGTCTGGGACGACGAATTCAACGCCGACAGCATCATGAAGGCGCAGAAAGATCCGAAGCTGACCGTGCACACCTATGTCGGGTCCGGCGCGCAGGTCTACGCCTTCAACACCAAGGTTGCACCGTTCGACGACGTGCGCGTCCGCCAGGCGCTGGTGATGGCGCTTGACCGCAAGAAGATGTCTCAAGCAATTACCAATGGTCTCGCAAGACCTGCCAGCAACCCCTACGGCGACGGTTCCTGGGTCAAATGCAAGGACGATGGTGCGCTTCCCGAAGACCTTGAGAAGGCCAAGGCGCTGATCAAGGACTACGGCAAGCCCGTCGATTTCAAGATGCTCGTTACGGCGACGCCGCGTGGGCGCACCGTTGGCCAGGTGCTGCAACAGTTCTGGAAGCGGGCTGGCGCCAACATGGAGATAGAGCAGGTCGATCAGGCCACCATCCCGCCGCGTGCCTTCATGCGCCAGTTCCAGTTGACGCCATGGCGGATCGTCGATCTCGCCGATCCCGATGTGCAGATGTACGCCAACTTCCGTACCGGCAGCCCGGTGGCGCTCGCCAACTATTCCAATCCCGAACTCGACAATCTGCTCGAGCGCGCGCGCGCCACGGCCGATACGAACAAGCGCATCGAGGACTATTGCGCGATCAGCCGTATCATCAACAAGGAAGCGATCTGGTTCTGGACGTTCCAGAATACCTACTACGCGCTGTCGAGCGCGAAGCTCAAGGGCTTGCCAAAAATGTACAGCGGGGTGGTGGACGTATCCGGCACCTGGCTGGAATGATCCTCCATGCTGCTGTTTGTGGCGCGCAGGCTTCTGTACCTGATACCGGTTCTGATCGCCGTATCGCTGTTGACGTTCTTTATCGCCTCGCTGCTGCCGGGCGATCTCGCCTATACCATCCTCGGGGATCAGGCGACGCCGGAGAACGTCGCCGCGCTGCGCAAGGACATGGGGCTCGATCAGCCGGTCTGGATCCGTTACTTCGGCTGGCTCGGCAACATCCTGCAGGGCGATTTCGGCCGGTCGTTCCGCACCGGGCAAACCGTGCTGCAGGCGGCGACCGAGCGCTTGCCTGTCTCGTTCGAACTGATGATCCTGGCCGAGATCATCGGCCTCGTCATCGGCGTTCCCCTGGCGATCGTGTGCGCCGCCCGCAGCGGCAGCGCGTTCGACCGCTTCATGACCGGCAGCGCGTTCGCCATGCTGTCGGTGCCGGCTTTCCTGTCGGCGATCCTGCTGATCTATCTGTTTGCGGTGGAACTGCGCTGGTTGCCGGCGACGGGCTACGTGCCCTTTACCGAAGATCCGGCCGCAAACCTGCGCTTCATGGTGCTGCCCGCGCTGACGCTGGCACTCGCCGAATGGCCCGGCATCATGCGCGTGCTGCGGTCCGACATGATCGCAACCTTGCAGGAAGACTATATCGCGCTGGCGAAAGCCAAGGGACTGAAGGCATCGCGCATCCTGTTCGTGCACGCGCTGAAACCGTCGTCGCTCACGCTGGTCACGATCACAGGCATCAATATCGGGCGATTAATCGGCGGCGCTGTGATCGTGGAGACGATCTTCGCCTTGCCGGGCATCGGCCGGCTGCTGGTCGGCGCGATCTATACCCGCGACCTCATCATCCTGCAGGGCGTGGTGCTGCTGGTCGCCGCCGGCTTCGTCATCATGAACTTCATTGTCGACCTGCTTTACGCTGTCCTCGATCCCAGGATCCGTCATGGCCACGCTTGAACTCACGATCGACGAAGGCGTCGCGGCGGAACCGGCAAAGCGCGGACGCCGGCTGGGACTGCTGTTCTGGATGGCGATCGGCTGGATGATTTTCATGATCTCGGTCGCAATCTTCGCTCCCGTGCTGCCGCTGCCGAGCCCTACCGACATGGACATGCTGGAACGGCGCGCACCGTTTTCTGCGGAGCATTGGCTCGGGACCGATGGCCTCGGCCGCGACGAACTTTCCCGGCTGATCTACGGGGCGCAGATCTCGCTCGTGGTCGGGCTTTGTGCACCGGTGATCGGACTGACCATCGGCGGTGCGCTCGGCATGCTCGCGGGCTATTTTCGCGGGCGGTTCGAGTCGGCGGTAGTCGGCAGCATGGATGTGCTGCTGGCGTTCCCGCCCTTGATCCTGGCGATGGCTGTGACTGCCTATCTCGGGCAGTCGATTCTCAATCTCACCCTCATTCTCGGCATCCTCGGCGTTCCCGCCTTCATGCGGGTGGCGCGGGCGGCGACGCTGACGCTGGCGCGGCGCGAGTTCGTCATCGCCGCGCAGGCGCTGGGGGCGACGCATGCGCGCATCCTGCTGCGCGAGTTGCTGCCCAATGTCGCGCTGCCGCTGCTGGCCTTCTTCCTGCTCGCGGTAGCCGTCACTATCGTGGTCGAGGGCGCGTTGTCCTTTCTCGGCCTTGGCGTGCCGCCGCCGATATCGAGCTGGGGCAGCATGATCGGGGAGGGGCGTGAAAGCCTCGAGGTGGCGCCGCGGCTGGCATTCCTCCCCGCGGCGGCCATGTTCCTGACCGTCCTTTCCTTCAATCTGGTCGGCGACACCTTGCGGGCGCTGACCGATCCACGGCAGGGCGCGCTGTGACCGAAAATATCCTGCTTTCGGTCGAGGACGTCGTCGTCGACCTGCCGACCCCGCGCGGCAATCTGCGCGCGGTGGATCAAGTGAACCTCACCGTCGGCGCGGGCCAGACGCTCGGTGTCGTCGGCGAATCCGGCTGCGGCAAGACCATGCTGTCGCGCGCGATCCTGCAATTGCTGCCGAAGAAGGCAAAACTCTCCGGCCGCGTGATGTTTGACGGCCAGAATCTGCTGCAGCTTTCGCCGGAGAAGCTCCGCAAGCTGCGTGGCCGCTCGCTGGCGGTGGTGTTCCAGGACCCCATGACGTCGCTCAATCCGGTGCTCACGATCGGCACGCAGCTGATCGAGACGCTGCAGGAGCATCTCGAGCTTAACGACGCCAGCGCCAAAAAGCGCAGCATAGAGCTGCTCGCCGCGGTCGGCATTCCCGCGCCCGAGCAAAGGCTGGCGCAATATCCGCATCAACTCTCCGGCGGGATGCGGCAGCGAGTGGCGATTGCGATCGCGCTGTCGTGCGAACCCAAAGCTGCTGATCGCCGACGAGCCGACCACCGCGCTCGACGTGACGATCCAGGCGCAAATCCTCGATCTGCTTGGCGCGCGAACAGCGCCGGCGGCACATGGCGATGATCATCATCACCCACGACCTTGGCGTCGTTGCCGGCCGTACCGACGAAGTCGCGGTCATGTATGCCGGCCGCGTGGTCGAGCGTGCGCCGACGCCTGCGCTGTTCAAGAAAATGCGGATGCCCTATACCGAAGCGCTGCTTGCGGCCCTTCCCAGGCTCGATGCCGCGCCCCATACGCCGTTGCCGGCGATCTCGGGACGTCCGCCCGATCCGACCCGGCCGCTGAAGGGTTGCTCCTTCTCGCCGCGCTGCCGCTATGCGGTGGCCCGCTGCCACACCGAGAAGCCCGCGCTGATGGAAGCTGGCTCGCGGGAGCACCAATTCGCCTGCTTCCATCCGATCGAAATCCATGCCGGTGCCGGCGCATGATGCTGCAAGTCTCACCATCCGTCTTGCCATCCGCCGCAGGCGATCCGCTGCTCGAGGTGAACGATCTCGTCGTGGAATATCCGGTGGGCGCCAAGACCGTTCACGCGGTGTCCGGCGTCAGCCTGCAGATCGCCCGTGGCGAAACGCTCGGCCTGGTCGGTGAATCCGGTTGCGGTAAATCGACGCTCGGCCGCGCGGTGCTGCAGTTGCGCCGCCCGACATCGGGGCAGGTGCTGTTCGACGGCCAGGATCTCACCGCGATGCAGGGCGACACGTTGCGGCTGATGCGCCGCCGCGTGCAGTTGATCTTCCAGGATCCGATTGCGTCGCTGAACCCGCGCCGCAAGATCGGCGATATCGTCGCCGAGCCGCTGGTGATCGCGGGCGTCAAGGATCCGGAAAAACGCAAGGAACTCGTCTACGAGGTGCTCAGCGCCGTCGGTCTCGATCCGACCCTGGTGGTCGGACGCCTGCCGCACGAATTTTCCGGCGGACAGTGCCAGCGTATCTGCATTGCGCGTGCGCTCATCCTCAACCCGGAGTTCATCGTCTGCGACGAGCCGGTCTCCGCACTTGACGTTTCCATCCGCGCCCAGATTCTCAATCTGCTGGAGGAGATGAAGGCGCGGTTTGGATTGACGCTATTGTTCATCGCGCACGATCTCGCCGTGGTCAAAGCCGTGAGCGACCGCGTCGCGGTGATGTATCTCGGCCGCTTGTGCGAAGTCGGTCCCTCCGAACAGCTCTTTGCCAATCCGGCGCATCCCTATACCGCGCTGCTGATCGAGGCGATCCCGGTGCCCGATCCGGATGTCCGCCCGACCGAGACCGTGCCGGTGGGCGAGCCGCCGTCGCCGATTGCGCCGCCGTCCGGCTGCCGGTTTCGTACCCGCTGCCCGCGGGCGGATCAGCGATGCAGCGACGAGATACCGGAACTGCGTGTCGTGGCGCCGGGCCGGCTCGTGGCCTGCCACCACCCCCTGATCTGAATACCGGGAGATGGGCGCCCGCGTTTGTCTCGATGGGACAGACGTGGCAATGTCCGCCTTCAAATGCGCCCAAGAACAAGAATGACGGGAGAGAAGCGATGAAGAGTTTTCAGGTCGCCGAGTTCAATGCCCCGCTGAGGGAAGTCGATCAGGAGACGCCGCAGCCGACGGGTACGCAGGTGCTGATCAAGGTGAAGGCGGCCGGCGTCTGCCACAGCGACCTTCACATCTGGGAAGGTGGCTATGATCTCGGCCATGGCCGCAAGCCGCTGTCGCTGAAGGATCGCGGCGTGTCGCTGCCGCGCACCATGGGCCACGAGACGGTCGGCGAGGTGGTGGCGTTCGGGCCTGATGTCACGGCAGCCGACAAGGGCGAACTCAAGGTGGGCGACGTCGCGCTGGTCTACCCCTGGCTCGGCTGCGGCAAGTGCGAGACGTGTCGCGGCGGCGACGAGAACATGTGCGTCGTCAAGCCGAACTCGCTCGGCGTTTATTGCGACGGCGGTTATGCCGATCACATGACGGTGCCGAATCCGAAGTATCTGCTGAACCTGAAGGGGCTCGATCCCGTAACGGCGGCGCCCTATGCGTGTTCCGGCGTCACCACCTATAGCGCGCTGAAGAAGGTCGAATTCGCCTTCAACTCGCCGATCGTCATCTTCGGCGCCGGCGGGCTCGGGCTGATGGCGCTGTCGCTGCTGAAGGCGATGGGCGGCAAGGGCGCCATCGTCGTCGACATCGATGCGAGGAAGCGCGAAGCCGCGGAAGCTGCCGGCGCGCTCGCCACCGTCGACGGCAAGGCGCCGGACGCGCTGGAGCAACTTGCGAAGCGAGCCGGCGGCCCGATCCGCGCCGTGATCGATCTGGTCGGCAACGCCCAGACCACGCAACTCGGCTTCGACTGTCTCGCCAAGGGCGGCAAGCTCGTCATCGTCGGCCTGTTCGGCGGCGGCGCGCCCTGGGCCTTGCCGCTGATTCCGATCAAGGCGATCACGATTCAGGGCAGCTACGTCGGAAACCTGCGCGAAACCCAGGAACTGCTCGATCTCGTCCGTAACCAGAAGATCGCGCCGATTCCGGTAACGACGATGCCGCTCGCCAAGGCCAATGAAGCGCTGATCGATCTGCAGAAGGGCAAGCTGGTCGGCCGCGCGGTGCTGACGCCGTAAGTCTTCTTCGTCATTCCGGGATGGTCCGAAGGACCAGACCCGGAATATCGAGATTCTCCGATGCGCAATTGCGCATCGTAGTTCGATGCTTCGCATCGCCCCGGAATGACAATTCCATTAGGGAAGCCCCATGTCCGCAAACAACGCGTTCCACGTCGCCGTGCTCGGCGGCGACGGCATCGGCCCTGAAGTGATGGCTCCGGCGCTCGAAGTGCTGCGCAAGATCGAGGCGACGACGGATTTGAGGTTTCGCTTCACCGACGCGCCGGCCGGCGCCAACAATTATCTGGCGACGGGAAAATCCATGCCGGAGAGTACCGTGCGGCTGTGCGAGGAGGCCGACGCCATCCTGCTCGGCGCCTGCGGCCTGCCGTCGGTACGCTACCCCGACAACACCGAGATCGCGCCGCAGATCGAACTGCGCTTCCACTTCGATCTCTATGCCGGCGTGCGCCCGGCGCGGCTGATTCCGGGCGTGCCGAGCCCGATCGTCGGCGCCGATCAGCGCGGCATTGATCTTGTCCTGATCAGGGAGTCCACCGAAGGCCTGTTTGCATCGATGGGCAAGGGGGTCGTGACCGATACCGAGGCGCGCGAGACGCTCGTCATCACCCGCAAGACCTCGGAGCGGCTGTTCGAGTTTTCGTTCCGCCTCGCTGAGCGCCGCAAGGCGCGGGGGCGGGCGAACGGAGGCTTGACCTGCGTCGACAAGGCGAACGTGTTCAGGGCGTTCGCGTTCTTTCGCGGGATGTTCGACGAGGCTGCCGCCCGCCATCCCGGCGTCAAGGCCGACCGGCTTTATGTGGATGCCTGCTCGCTGATGCTGGTGAAGCGCCCCTGGGATTTCGACGTCATGGTGACGGAGAACATGTTCGGCGATATTCTTTCCGACCTCGCCGCCGGCCTGATCGGCGGCCTGGGCATGGCGCCGTCTGCCGATATCGGCGATCGCCACGCGATATTCCAGCCATGCCACGGCACCGCGCCCGACATCATCGGGCAGGGCAAGGCTAATCCAACGGCGATGATCCTGTCGGCGGCGATGATGCTGGATTGGCTGGCCGACAAGCACGGCATCGAAAGCGCCGCCGAAGCCGGAGAACGTATCGAGCGCGCGGTGGACAAGGCCTATGCCGGCGGAATCAAGCCGATGGAATTCGGCGGCAGCAACGGCACCGCGGATATCACCAAAGCGGTGCTGGCGGCGCTCTGACCGTCATTCCGGGACGGCTGCGAAGCAGGCGGACCCGGAATCAGAGGTTGGGATCGTTTGCGAGATTCTCCGATGCGCAATTGCGCATCGTAGTTCGATGCTGCGCATCGCCCCGGAATGACCATGTTTGGCGCTACTTCCCCTTGAACTGCGGCTTGCGCTTTTCCATGAAGGCGGTGCGGCCCTCGCGGAAATCCTCCGAGTCCATGCAGGCCATGCCGATCTTTTTGATGGCATCCATGTCGCGCCGGCTCTCGTCCTTCAGCACTTCGGCAATGGTGATCTTGGCGGCCTGAATGGCCAGCGGCGCGTTGCCGGAAATGGTGCGCGCGATTTCCATGGTCGCGTCCCATAATTCTGTATCCGGCAGCACGCGATCGACGAGGCCGATCCGCAACGCTTCCGCGGAATCGATCCGCATGCCCGTGTACATGATCAGCCGCGCCCAGGACGGCCCGACCAGCGAGACCAGGTGCTTGAGGCCGTCATAGCCATAGGCGATGCCGAGCCGGGCAGCGGGAATGCCGAACTGGCTGTTGTCCGAGGCGATGCGGATGTCCGTCAGCATGGCAACCTGCATGCCGCCGCCGAGACAGAAGCCGCGGATGCAGGCGATCGTCGGCTTCGGGTAGTTCGCCAGCAACGCGCGCTGCGCCTCGCTCCGCTTCGAATATTCTTCCGAGGCCGCCGCATTATGGCGGGTCTTTTCGAACTGGCTGATATCGGCGCCCGAGACGAACGCCTTGTCGCCCGCGCCGACCAGGATCACGACGCGGACGTCGGGATCATCGCGCAATTCGACCAGTGCGCTGCCGAGCCCCTCCCACATCTCGAGCGACATGGCGTTGCGCTTTTCGGGATTGTTAAAGGTGACGACACCGACGCCATCGCTGACGCGCTGCAGGATCTTGCTGTCGGCATGGGATTTTTCGGCATTCTTCGGGGTATCGAGCATCGAGGTGTCCAGTCCATTTCAGGAATCAACGAAGGGGCCGAAATTCGCCTGGGCGAAGGCCGGCCGCGCCTGCAGTCTAGCCCACCACGCTGCGACGCGCGGATGTTTCTTTTCGGTCATCTCGTCCGGCGCGATCTCCTCGTCGATGCGCTTCACGAACGGCGCCGCCGCGATATCGGCGATCGAATAGGACTTGCCGACCAGCCAGCCCGACGGCTTCAGCGCCGCTTCCATCTTGTCCAGCAGCACGACCAGCTTGCCGCGCGCGGCGTCGCGCTCTTCCTCCGTATAGGGCTTGCGCGCCGCCCGGATCCAGGCTTCCTGGCGCTCCTTGCTCGGGATGTTCTTGAGTTTCTCGGCGAGTTCCTGGTCCGACCATTGCGACGCCGTCTTCGCCAGGTGGTGCTGCCAGTTGAAGATGATGAGATTGCCGATCAGCCCGTCGATATGCCGGATCCAGTTGCGCATCTCCGCGCGCTCGTAGGGCGTATCCGGACGCAGCGGCGGTTCGGGAAAAGTCTCGTCGAGATATTCGCAGATCGTGCCGCTTTCATGCAGCGGCCGGCCTTCATGGATCAGTGTCGGGATCACGCCCAGCGGATTGATCTTGAGATATGCCGGCGAATGATGCTCCATGGCAGCCATATCGACGACATGGCCTTCGTATGCGACGCCCTTCTCCTCAAGGCACAGCCGGACGCGGCGCGAAGCGCTCGAACGCCAGCCGTGGTGCAGGATTATCATGGTCGCCTCCCGAAGCCGGTGAGCCGGTCTTGTTGATCGGGAATCTGGTGCCACGTTTTGGCGGCACCGGGCAAGGTCCGCGGGCCGGGGTGGCGCCGCCGTCCGCCGGCGCAGCCTGAGATTTCGGAAATTCGATGTATGAAATAAATGGTCGGACGGCGCCAGCCAATGTGGCGACAAATCGATTTTGTCGCAGCCCGGAAAATTGGGACTTGGCGCAGCAACAAGCTACCCGGCGATTCGCTCGCGTTGAATGATCGGGTCCGCGGTGCTGCGATCCAGTCTCGGCAACGCTAGTCTTCGTTCGCGGCGATCGACTCCATCAAGGACACCAGCTGACGCTGCACGGTTTGATCCTTGATCTTGCTGTAGGCGCGCAGCAGCCTCAGGCTGAACGCGCTGTCCAGGAACAGCAGGCTCTCGACTTCCCGCGCCTTGCCATCGCCGTCATAGAAGAAAGTGACCGGCACATCGAGCGCAGTAGCGATTTGCTGAAGACGAGCGGCGCCGACGCGGTTGACACCCTTCTCGTACTTCTGAACTTGCTGGAAGCTGACGCCGAGCTTGTCCCCGAGCTCCGCTTGCGAGATCTTCTGTTCCACACGCCGCAGGCGAATCCGCTTGCCCAATTCGATGTCGGGTTTGCCGGCACTGCGCTGCTTCATCTTCTTTGCTGCTGATCTATTCATTCTGGTTTTACCGTCCTTCGATCGGGAACCCTGGGGGGAAAAATAAGTCAGGGGTTCGTCCGTATTTGCCGCGTTAAAGTATATGTCGACCGTGAGTTTGCCTCAAAACCACGGGAATCCTGCAAGAATATGGATGGCAGCCAAACGCAAACGCGTTTTGGAAGCATCCTGATACCGGCTCCGTCGACCACTTCCGGCCCTTAGAGCCCGGGGCGTATTGACGAAAACCCCGCACCACTACATTTGACAAAATATTGGACAAACCACAACCACTGCGAGTTCAAAGGTCACAGATTTTGGAGGGAATACTTACCGTGCTGCAACCGCATACCGTGGTTTTACGGGGGCGTTGGCCTCCCTTGCGATGTGCGTAGTACCAAGCTTGGCTTGCAGGGCGCAAAATTCTCTACCGTCATAGCCGGGAAAATATAGCAAGATTGAGTTCCATTTCAATTGTTGCGTGTGTTCGACAATTGCGGAACGACGGCCGCTGCCATCCGGTCAGAACTCGTCCGGCGCGCGCGCCATCCCGTCGGTCGGATCTGTTCGCGCGACGACGCGGTGTCGTCGTCGCGATTGCTTCCATGCCGCGACGACAACCGTCGTAACGCCGTTGCCGGTCACATGGTCGAGCATCCGGGCCACGTCGTGAAAGCATCGACGGATGGCAGGCGATCGAATGGATCGAGAAGGCATCGCGGCTGAACGGACAGCCCATTGTGGTCACGAGGCCCCGCGCCGGTCGTTCGACGCCGGGCCGACTGGGGACACAGGCCGGCCTGAGCCCGCGCCGGGCATCGCCGAAATGATTGCAATCATTTCGGCGGCACCGTCGAACGCCTCTGGCCGGCCGCGACCTATTGGTGCCGGATACCTGATGAAATTGGCTTCCACAGCCGCGCCGTTTTGCATACGCTTTGCTTCTGTAGCCGCGCTGTCGGCTAGGCCCAAAGTCCCGCTTACAAGGGACGGGCATTACAGGGGAGGAAACGCCATGAAGCGAAGAACCGTGCTTGCGGGCCTTGGTGCGACGGCTGCCGCCGGCGCTCTGGGGATGCCATCGATTCTCAGGGCACAAGCGCCCGTCACGCTCAACGGAGCCGTGCAGTTCAACGACGATCACGCCTTCAACAGGGCGCTGCTGCGGTTCGAAGAACTGGTGAAGAAATACTACGGCAAGCCGATCAATTTCACGCTGCACAGGAACTCTTCACTCGGTCTCGAGAAGCAGTATTTCGAGTATATGTCGCAAGGCAAGGCGGTCGATTACGGCATCGTCTCGCCGGCCCATATGTCGACCTTTGCCAAGGCGGCGCCCTTCATCGACGCGCCCTTTGTGTTCAAGGGCATCGAGCATATGAACAAGGTGGTCGAGCAGAACATTCTGGCCCCGATCGCCGACGAAGTCGCGGCCAAGGCCGAGGTCGTACTGATCGGCTATTCGGGCGGCGGCATCCGCAACATCTTTGCCAACAAGCCGCTGAAGAATCTCGCCGACCTCAAAGGCCTCAAGGTGCGCGTGCAGGGCGCCCCGATCTGGTCGAAGACGTTTGCGGCCGTCGGCATGAGCCCGACGGTGATCGCCTATAATGAAATCTACAACGCCATCCAGAACGGCGTGATCTCGGCCGGCGAAAACGAGGCGGCCGGCGTCGAGGCGATGAAGTTCTACGAAGTCGCACCCCACATCAATCTGACGCAGCACGCGGTATCGATCCGGCCAATCTGCTTCTCGGTGAAGACGCTGAAGACCCTGCCGAAGGATTTGCAGGACGCGATCATGAAGGCCGGCAAGGAAGCCGGAGACTACGGCCGTCAACTGGAGTTCGAGCGAGGAAGTCGTCAAGCTCGACACGCTGGAGAAGGCCGGCAAGCTCAAGCGCGTTCCGTTCGAGGAGCGCGACGCGATGAAGAAGCTCGCCGATCCCGTGATGGCCACTTACGCCAGGGAAATCGGCGCCGAAGGCATCTTCGAAAAGATCAACATCGCCTAGAGCACGATTCGCCGCCCATTGAATTCCGGGCAAGCCCTGCTTCTTGCCCGGATTGGCGGACTGGTATCCGCACGGAGTTCCAATGACTGAAATGCCTGTCTCGTCCACCCCGTCGCCTTGGCGTCGAGTAACGGCGGCCTATGCGAAATTGCTGGAATTCCTGCTGGCCGTCTGCGTCGGAGTTCTGGTCATTCCGGTCACGCTGCAGATCATCTCGCGCTACACGCCGTTCATTCCCTCCTACATCTGGACCGAGGAGATGGCGCGCTTCATGTTCGTCTGGACCATCATGATCGGCGCCATGGTCGGCGTGCGGGAGGCGCAGCATTTCGAAGTCGACGTGTGGCCCGAACTGTCGCGCCGGTCGGAAGCCGCGGTGCGGATTCTTGCACGTCTCGGCATCCTGGCGCTGGCGCTGGTGTTCGTGTGGGCCGGCATCGAATTCACGCGCTTTGCGTGGAACAGGACATCGGAGCTGGCCGATCTGCCGCTCTGGCTGATCCACGTCGCCTGGCCGGTGGCCGGCGTGACATGGATCGTCTTCGCGGGTGAGCAGATCATCGACGAGTTCAGAATTCTGGTTGGGGCGAGCGATGGGCGGTAATGTTCTCTCTGCCGGACAGGCCGCCATGGTCCTGTTCGGGGGTTTCATCGGCCTGCTGATCGTGCGCGTGCCGGTCGCCTTCGCGCTCGGTCTCGCCTGCGTGCCAATCCTGCTGATCGAGCCGCGTTTGTCGATGATGACGCTCGCGCAGGAGACCTTCAACGCCTACAATTCGTTCATCCTGCTGGCGGTGCCGTTCTTCCTTTTGACCGCCAACCTGATGAGCATCGGCGGCATCACCGACCGGCTGGTTGCGCTGTCGCGTTCGATGGTCGGGCATTGGCCGGGATCGCTGGCGCAGATCAATGTTGTGCTGTCGGTGTTCTTCGCCGGCATTTCCGGCTCCTCCACCGCGGACGCGGCGAGCCAGTCGAAAATCTTCATCGATGCGCAGACCAAGGAGGGCTACGACCTCTCGTTTTCAATCGCAATCACCGCAGTGTCGGCCGTGCTCGCCGTCATCATCCCGCCCTCGATCCTGATGATCGTGTGGGGCGGGCTGATCTCGACCTCGATCGCCGCGATGTATCTGGCCGGCATCGTTCCGGGCCTTCTGATCGCGGGCGCGCAGATGGCCACCGTCCATGTCTATGCGGTGCGCCGCGGCTATCCGACCTATCCGAAGGACAGCTGGCGGGACATGCGCTGCGCGATCTGGAAGTCGCTGCCCGCGCTGATGACACCCTTCATCATTGTCGGCGGTATTCTCTTGGGTTGGTTCACCGCCACCGAATCGGCGTGCGTCGCGGTTCTTTATTCCGTTGCGCTGTCGACGTTCTTTTACCGCGAAACCGGCGCGCGCGAACTCTACAAGGCATTACTCGATACCGGACGCCTCGCCGGCGTTGCGCTGTTCTGCGTTGGCACCGCGAGCGCCTTCGGCTGGCTGCTGGCCTACTACAAGATTCCGCAGGAACTGCTGGCGAATGTTTCGACCTGGGGTATGGGCCCGATCGCGGCGGGCTTCTTCATCGCCTTCTGCTTTCTGGTGGTGGGCTGCTTCCTCGACGCCATCCCGGCGATCGTCATCGTCGGCACCGTGCTCGAGCCGCTGGCGAAATCGGTCGATCTCCATCCGGTGCAGTTTGCGATCATCTCGATCGTCTCGCTGGCGTTCGGGCTGGTTACGCCGCCGTATGGCCTCTGTCTGATGATAGCCTGCTCGATCGCGGGGGTGCGGCTGCGCTATGCGCTCAAGGATACTGCCATCATGCTGGTACCGATGCTGCTGGTGCTGGCTGCACTGGTCATCTGGCCCGAAGTCTCGTTGTTCCTGCCGCGCTTGATCGTGCCCGAGATGCTCAAATAGCCACGGCGATGCTCGAGTAGCTATTCCCCGTCGAGCGCGCAGCTTACCGTGTAGACCACGCCGCGGGGCAGGAAGTCGACGGTCGCTTCGCCGCCGAGCTGGTCGCGCGCGCTGCGTTCGATCAGCCGCGATCCGAAACCGCGCTGCACCGGCGCCGTGACGTGCGGGCCGCCGGCCTCGGTCCAGATCAGCCGCAGCTTGCGCCCGTCGTTTTCCTCGGTGATCTCCCAATCCAGCGCGACGGTCCCGGTGTCGTTCGAGAGCGCGCCGTATTTGGCCGCATTGGTCGCGATCTCGTGCAGGATCATTGCCAGCACCACGGCAAGCCTCGGCGACATCGGCACCCGCGGCCCGAACACCCGCACCCGTTCGGGATTATTGAGCAGATAGGGCTGCAGCACCCGTGCGACAACGTCGTGCAACTCGGCGCTCTGCCACTTCTCCTGGCTCAACAGATTATGCGCTTCTGCCAGCGCGCCCAATCTTCCCTCGAATTTTTGGCGCTCCTCCCGGCTGGCGCCGCGAAACGTCTGCGTGGCGATCGACTGCAGGACCGCGAGCGTATTCTTGACGCGGTGGTTGAGTTCCTCAATCAGCAGGCTGTGGAGCATTTCGCCACGCGCGATCTGCGTCGCCATCCGCACCGCAAAGGCAAGGCCGACCAGCAGGAGAATGCCGCCCATCACGCTTGTGATCGCGAGGCTGCGCCACAGCGGCGCCACCAGCGAACTCTCCGCGACCCCGGCAGCGACCGTCCAGCCGGTGAGGGTGGATCGCGATACGCTTGTGATCAGCGGCACGCCTTCGAGCGACACCGTCGCGAAGGTCGCTTCGGGGGTGCGGAACATCGCCGCATAGAGGGAAGGCGAGGCCTTTTGTCCGATCGTATCCTGCGGATTGGGCACCCGGGCGAAATTGATGCCTTCGCCGTCGAAGATCGAGATGGTCCAGTCCGTGCCCGGACGCTGCTGCTCGACCATGGCCTGGAAAATCTCGATCGGCGGGCTGAAGGAGATGTCGTAGGCGACCTCGCCGTCGCGAATGACGGGCACTTCGACCGTTACGATCAGCCGTTGCTTGACGGCCCCGAAGAACAGGTTGGAATAGACCGGCTTCTTTTCCGCGAACACCTTCTTCACAATGGCGAGGTTGTTGCGTGACGGCAGGCTTGCGGCATCGAGCGTGAGCGAGGAGAACACCTGTCGGCCTTCGCGGTCCGCAACCAGGATAACGCCGCCTTCGCCGTACTGCTCCAAAAACCCTTGCGCAATCCGGCGGAAGCCCTCGAAGTCGTGATCGCGCAACGCGTTGGTCAGCGCCAGCACCTGCAGCGCGCCGGTCATCCGCTGCATCTCGGCATCGAGCACCAGGCGAATGCTGCGCACGGTTTCCAGGACGCGTTGCGTCGCGTCCTGGCGATCTTGCCGGTAATTTTGCAAAACGATGCCAGCCGCAAAAAGGATCAGCGGCAGCGTGGTTCCCGCAACCAGCAGGACGAGACGTACTGGCAGTGAAAGTCTTGGCAACGAGGATCCCGGATCGGCGCCCAATTGTCGCAAGCATAGGAGAAGCAGCCGAATTCCGCCAAGGATATTAGAATGATATTGGCGAAGGCCGGTTTGGGAATGCGCCGGGTTCCACGCCGGGCTGCCGCGAACCCGGACTGGTTGCGTTCAGAGATTGCTGTCGGTGATGGCAGCGTACACCATGGTGCGCAGCTCGCGCCGCAGCGGATAGGCGCTCGACGGCAATACCTGCGTCATGAAGATCGTGATCAGTTCTTCCGCCGGATCGATGAAGAACGACGTCGTCGCCGCGCCGCCCCAGTTGAACTCGCCGGGGCTGCCGGGAATCAGCGTCTGCGCGGGGTGCATGGTGACGGCAAAGCCGAGCCCGAATCCGATGCCGTTATAGGCGGCTTCCGAGAACATCGAGCGCGACATCGCCGGCAGGTCGACCCCGCCGGGCAGATGGTTCGACGTCATCAGCTTCAGCGTCTTCGGACCCAGCAGCCTGACGCCGCCGAGTTCGCCGCCGTTGAGCAGCGCCCGGCAGAAGGTGAGGTAGTCGGCCGAGGTCGAGCACAGGCCGCCGCCGCCGGAGATGAACGAAGGCGGTGACAGGAACGAACTCGTGGCCGGGTCGTCCTGCAGCGTCAGCGTGCCCTTGCGGTCGGCGGCGAGCGGGTTGAAGCCGCCTTGCGGATCGGCCGAATAGCAGGCCGCAAAACGATGGGCCTTGTCCTTTGGCACGAAGAAATCGGTGTCGGTCATCCCAAGTGGATCGAGAATTCGTTCTTTGAGGAACTGCTCGAACGGCTTGCCGCTGATCTTGCCTATGAGATAACCGACCACATCGGTGGCGACCGAATAGTTCCAGGCTTCGCCCGGCGAAAATTCCAGTGGAATTTTCGCGAGGTCGTCGATCATGGTTTGCAGCGTGCCGGCCTTGATGACTTCGCCGATCTTGTTCTCGCGATAGGCGGCGTCAACATTGGAGCGCTGCTGGAAGCCGTAGGTGAGACCCGAGGTGTGCCGTAGCAGGTCCACGATCAGCATCGGCCGCGTCGGCGGGCGGGTCAGAAAGGCCGGATTGGTGCCGGCGAGGAACACGCCGAGGCCCTTCCATTCCGGAATGTAGTTGTGGACGGGTTCGTCGAGCGCCACGCGGCCTTCCTCGACCAGCATCATGAAGGCCACGCTCGTGAGCGGCTTGGTCATCGAGTAGATGCGGAAGATGGTGTCGTCCTTGACCGGCACCTTGCGCTCGACGTCGGCATAGCCCTGCACGGTCGAGTGGACGACCTTGCCGCGGCGATAGATCAGGAGCTGCGTCCCCGGGAAACGGCCGGCGTCGACATAGCGCTGCTTCAGGTGATTTTCGAGACGGTCGAGCGCCGCCTTGGACATTCCGGCGGATTCGGGCGAGGCGGGGGCTAACATCGGCTGTGATCTCCGGCTGGCTATGATGGCTTTGATAGCCGAAAAGTGTGCCCCGTTCCAACTGGCGCTGCTTACCCATGGCTAGGGCGGTGGTATAGGCTGGCGCCAGCCACCGCGCATCCCGCAGGACAGAAAAATGCCCCAATTCAACGAGACCGAGCTGACCGCCGCCGTGATCCGCAGCTTCGACGATACGCCGAATCCGCGCGCCAAATTCCTGCTGCAGGAACTGGTGAAATCGCTTCACGACTATGTCAGCAAGACCGATCTCACCTTCGAGGAATGGGAATACGCGATCGATTTCCTGACCCGGACCGGCCAGAAGTGCACGCCGATCCGGCAGGAGTTCATCCTGCTCTCAGACGTGCTCGGCGTATCGATGCTGGTCGACGCCGTGAACCACCGGGAGCGTGAAGGCGCTACCGAGACCACGGTGCTCGGCCCGTTCTATGTCGGCGAGCACAAGGTGACGCCGCACGGCACCGATATCTCGGCCAATCTGACGGGGGAGCGGATGTTCGTGCAGAGCCGCGTCACCGATCTCGCGGGCAAGCCGCTGGCGGGCGTGCCGGTGGACGTCTGGCATGCCGATGACGATGGCTTTTACGACTCCCAGAAGCCGACCTATGCAACGCAGGGGCCGTCGTCGCGGG
This sequence comes from uncultured Alphaproteobacteria bacterium, assembly GCA_963802535.1. Lineage (GTDB taxonomy): Bacteria > Pseudomonadota > Alphaproteobacteria > Rhizobiales > Xanthobacteraceae > Bradyrhizobium. The sequence continues at coordinate 36,419 of CAWDJI010000021.1, forward strand.
CACGCTTCATCACCGACGCCGACGGCCGGTTCTTCTTCCGCACCATCCTGCCGTGCAGCTATCCGATTCCGACCGACGGACCCGTCGGCGAGATGATCATCCAGACCCGCCGTCACGCGATGCGGCCGGCGCATGTGCATTTTCTGGTCGATGCGCCCGGCTACCAGCCGCTGATCACGCACGTGTTCATTGAAGGAGACAAATACCTGGATTCCGACGTGGTGTTCGGGGTCAAGGATGAACTGGTCGCCAGGGTCGAAAAACGCAGCGATCCGCGGATGCCGGACGGCAAGTCCGCGAGCGAACCGTGGCACCTCATGACCTACGAATTCCGCATGAAACCGGGCGAAGGAAACGCGCCGAAACCGATGATGGCGAAGGCCAGCGTAGACGCCTGAGATACCGATTTTTCAATCTGCTCAATTCTTGTGCGGCGCACAAGAATTGAGCGAATCGCAAATTTAGAATGCGAATAACGTTTCCGCCGGGGCGCGATAATCCGTCGCATCAAATCCATAATTAGTTGATAAAACTAGCATTTTTGCACTGCGGGAGGCTTGGCACGAAGCTTGAATAGTTTGTGCCGACGCCATTGTAGCCGTCCCTCGAGACCATTCATCCGAATTGTGACGCCGCCATTCCGGGGCCTCCCTGGAACGCGCCTTTCCGTGCCTTGCGCGGTGACACCAAACGGACGGCCCGGACGCACCCGATCAGATGCAAAGGACAGCGATACACATGACGAAGCCCACCAATCCCACCTCACGCGGTTTCAGCCGCCGTCAGCTCCTGAAGGCGACCGGTGGTACGGCGGCGTTGCTTGCCGCCGCCAAGCTGAATTTCCCGGCCGGCGCGTTCGCACAAGGTGCGGGACCGGAAGTGACCAAGGCCATGCTCGGGTTCATCGCGCTTGAGCGACGCCGGGCCGCTGTTCGTCGCCAAGGACAAGGGGCTGTTCGCCAAGTACGGCATGCCTGATGTCGAGGTCGCCAAGCAGGCGTCGTGGGGCACCACCCGCGATAACCTCGTGCTGGGCTCGGAAGGCAACGGCATCGACGGTGCACACATCCTGACCCCGATGCCGTATCTGATTTCATCCGGCAAGGTGACGCAGAACAATCAGCCGACGCCGATGTACATCCTGGCGCGGCTCAATCTCGACAGCCAGTGCATTTCCGTTTCCAACGAATATGCCGACCTCAAGCTCGGCGTCGACACCGCGCCGTTCAAGGTCGCGCTTGAAAAGAAGAAGGCTTCCGGCAAGTCGATCAAGGCCGCGATGACATTCCCGGGCGGTACCCACGATCTGTGGATCCGCTATTGGCTCGCCGCCGGCGGCATCGATCCCGACAAGGATATCGAGACCATCGTGGTGCCGCCGCCGCAAATGGTCGCGAACATGAAGGTCGGCACCATGGATTGCTTCTGCGTGGGCGAGCCGTGGAACCTGCAGTTGATCAATCAGAAGATCGGCTACACCGCCGTCAACACCGGTGAAATCTGGGCCAAGCATCCCGAGAAATCATTGGGCATGCGCGCGGCCTGGGTCGACAAATATCCGAAGGCTGCCCAGGCGATCCTGATGGCGGTGATGGAGGCGCAGCAGTGGGCCGACAAGGCCGAGAACAAGAAAGAGCTCGCGACCATCATGGGCAAGCGGCAGTGGATGAATTG
>CAWDJI010000022.1:0-466881 GCA_963802535.1 uncultured Alphaproteobacteria bacterium
CCACAAGCCGGGTAACGGGTCAGGATGCTCTTCGCCATGCAGTTCGCGCGATTAAGCGGCTTCAATTCAATACCAAGCGCCACGGGCGGGATCGCGCGACTGGCCTGTGCGCGGTTGGATGAGATGGGCAAGGACCCCGCTATCATTCTCTCGAAAGTTGGGTTGACCCCCGAGGAAGCCCGAGACCCCAGCCATCCGGCTGGAAGTACAAACCCAGATCCAGCTCCTGGAATTGGCTGCCGAAGATGTGCAGGACGAGTGGCTGGGTTTCCATCTGGCGCGCAACTTCGATCTGCGCGAAATAGGTCTGGTCTACCATGTGATGGCGTCATCGGAGCAGCCGCCGACACGCTCGGAACGCCGCGCGGTATAGCCAGATCAACAACGAAGGCGTTCGTCTGCATTTCAACTTGCAGGAAGGCTCAGCAGTAATTGCGCTTGATTACATCAACGTCGACCGGCATGCCGATAGACAACACATAGAGTTCTGGCTGGTGACGCTGCTGCGCATTTGCCGCCAATTGACGAACGGCCGCTTGTTGCCTCTGCGGCTGAAGACAAGACATTTCCGAAATGGGATGTCCGCGGAGTTGAGAATATTCTTTGGCATCGAGATCGAATTTGGCGCGAACGCCGACGAGATCTGGTTTCCGCGACCGATTGCGCTGCTTCCTGTTGCGGGGCGCGACGAATACCTCAACGAACTGTTGCGGCGCTACGCAGACGAGGCGCTGGCGCGCAAGCCCCAAGTACGCCCCACAGTTCGATCGAAGGCAGAGGATGTTCTGCCGAAACTGCTGCCGCACGGCAGAGCCACGGCATCGGAAGTTGCGCGGCGAACTCGGGATGAGCTCTCGAACATTGTCGCGCAAGCTTGCCGAGGAGGATACTTCATTCGCGGAGATACTGGACGAGTTGCGAGCCGCCCTCGCCAAACATTATCTTCGTGATGACACGTTGCCTGTTTCGGAAATCGCATGGCTGCTTGGCTATGGCGAGGTCAGCTCGCTGACACATGCATTCAAACGGTGGACCGGCACGACGCCCCGCCGTTTTCGTTCTAGGTGGCCGGTCTCCCCTAACGCAGTATTTCTTAGCAGGCGATAAATGGCCATCGGAACGTGCTCGCGTCCCTACAGCCTCTGCAACGTGCTCTGTACCGACAATATCGTGTCGAACTGGCATGACACCGTTGGTCGTCGCGTCAAAGCATCGGGTCAAAGTGAAGAACCAAAAACATCGTGTAACGGTGCAGTCGTTCACGTAGGTGAACGGGAGGTTTGATCTAGGTCAAGCGCGCAAAACTCTCTCGCGCGAGGCTTTGTACAGTCCCGCGGTTCGCTGCGATGCGCAGGTGTCCGAAGATTTCTCTCTCAAAGAAGGAGGACGCTAATGTTGCGTCGAGTTCTCATCGCTTCGGCAGCCGCAGCCATGCCGCTGGTCACCTTCACTCCCGACGATGCCTTCGCTCGCGGCGGCATGCGCGCCGGGGGCGGAGTACGAGCCGGAGGTTACCGCGGCGGCGCGGTCGCAGTTCGGGGACCTCGGGGCGGCGGCGCTGTCGCCGTGCGCGGCGGGCGTTATGGTTATGGCGGCTACGGGTATCGGCGTTACGGTATCGGTGCGGCAGCGGTCGGCGCGGCGGCGGTCGGTGCGGCTGCGGCGGGGGCTTACTACCGCGGCGGCTGCGGCTACGACGCCTACGGAAACTGGGTTTGCCCGAACGGGTACTACCCGTACTGAGCGGCGCGACGCTGTTGGCTTATGGGGCTCGAAGCGGATGATGAAGTGATCGGCATCTCAGAGGTCGAGGGAGCTTGCTTGCTATGGTGGGCATGGCAGACTTTGAATAAAACGCGCCGCAATCAGCATGAAAAATGACCGGAATGGGATTTTCTCGTTCCCTAAGGGAGCACAGCATGAGTGATCTTGTCGTAATTGCATTCCCAACCGAAGCGAAGGCGGAGGAAGTTCGGCAAAAACTGCTGGCCATGCAAAAGGAGTATTTGATCGAACTCGGCGATGCCGTCGTCGCGGTGAAAGATGGCAAAGGAAACATCAAACTAAATCAGCTGATCAATACCACAGCTGCGGGTGCGGTTGGTGGCGCTTTTTGGGGCTCGCTGATCGGCTTGATTTTTTTGATGCCGCTGGTTGGCGCTGCCCTTGGCGCAGCGTCCGGTACGCTCAGTGGATATTTGACGGATGTCGGCATTGACGACAAATGGATGAAGGAGACTGCTGCCGCCGTCCAACCCGGAACCGCGGCCCTCTTCGTGCTGGTGCGCAAAGTCACGGCAGACAAGGTTCTTGACCGGCTCAAAGGCGAAGGCGGCACGGTGCTCAAGACTTCACTTGACCACACCAAGGAAGCAGCGTTGCAAGCGGCTCTGGCGGAGGTCAAGGCGGCGGTACCGGCTGCCACCTGATTTGCCGGGCGTTTGAAACGCGATGCCGGGTCATTCAAGCGGCGGCGGGTGCCGGTCCGGGAACGGCATGATCCATCTCGACGGCCCCGCCCAACTGCTCGCAGCGACTGGGTTGACCGGGTAAGGGTGCAAGCGGAAGGGTCAATGCGTCCATCTTTTTACATCCTTGGCTTGGCTCTAGCTTGGCTAATCACGTCGTCCGCACAGGCTCATGGTCGGGGCTTCGCTTGGTTTTTCGCGCACTCCAAACCCCAAGGGACTTGTTCGGGGCAGCATATAGTCGCGACCTTCTATGCCTCAGGACGGCGGACTGCGAGTGGTCAGACCTTCAATCCCAGTGGGCATACCGCCGCGCATCGCACGCTGGCTTTCGGATCGCGCGTAACGGTGACGAACCCTCAGAACGGAAGCTCTGTCACCGTGGTAATTAATGACCGCGGCCCATTTACGCGGGGGGTTACACTTGATCTGTCTCGTGGTGCCGCTCGTGCGATTGGCATGCACGGAACGCAGTGGGTGTGCATGCTCTGAGAGCGCCGGGTGGTTTCGCCGGTCGAGGCGGGGCTTTCATCGCCAGCGTTTTGACAGGTCTCATTTTACCTTCTTGACGAAACCAGTATGGCGACAACATATTCGTTCTTCCGAAGGGAGCAGTCACGCGCCCATGGACGTTGACTTATGAAGGTTCGGTTTTGGCATCTGGGGTAAGTTCATGAGCGTCTTTCAAAAACAGCGTAATCTCGTTCCTATCCATGCCGACAATGCCAATTCAAAAGACTGGCTCGTTCTGCTGGAGGCAGCCACCATCGTCGGCCAACAACGGGATAAGCTTAGAGTTGCGCTTACGACGAAAGAGCGAAGGCTCGTGAAAAAACGGAAGTTGTTCAAAAAGTCTGAGCAATTCCTGGTTATCGACGGCTATGATCCTCGGATCCACGCATTGTATTTTTGTCCGCAGCTTTACAAAAACGATGGAGGTGAACTCGTAGCGTTGAGCGGACAAGAAATCGGACAGTTGATGGCCCAAGCGCTTGAGAGAGGGGCAATCGAGAAACCGCCGTGGTACGAACCATCCGACGGTGCGCCGAAGGAACCTATTATTAAAGCCAATTCTGAGATGGAGTTTGATAGCTTGGTTGTCGATGCCCCGCCGAGCGAACAAGTGAATAGACCGGCAGCGTTGCGTTCAGTGACTGTCCCCGATAAGCAAAAGGCGAAAACCTAAAAGGGCGATGCGGTAAGCGTTCGGCTTACTCGAAAGCTCCTTGTCTTGCGTGGCTGAATTTCGGCGACGCTTCTCCGGGCCCAAGGCGGGCATGGGCGCACCGGCGCCACCCCGCTTCTGCGGTACAACGAACCTCTCCGCCAGCCAATAGGGTTGCAGACCTGGCGGCGCGTTCAGCACCGAACCTTCGCCGCCCATGCTGACAACACCAAGTCCAATTGTCATTCGATGCTGCACCGGATCGCAAGATCGCCACGCGGCGCGCACCGCGCAGGCAGGCTCGACAATGCGGTCAGGGTGACACCGGCAATGCCGTCGATCAATTCATCGACATCGGCCCGGCGCTCCAGTTCGGGCTTCTTCTCCATCAGCCGTGGTTGTAGCACCTCGGTTTTGATCGCGACGTGGGCGCGTCGGCCTCCGTGCGTGGCGATTGCTGCCGCCCGCGCCGTAAATATCGCAGGTAGGCAACGCAGCACTGGTCGACTGGGAAACCGTCACCTTGCCGCTGGATCAGGGCGGTCGCGGTCCCGGCACCACCCCCCGGCCTCCAGAGAACCTTGATGACCGATGACGACCGATTGCGGAGGGGCACCAGCATCGCGCCCCTCGCCACTTGCTCTTCGGTATGATCAAATGCGCAGAACAAGGCGGAGCATTGCGTGAGAAGCAGGGAGTTCATCGCTGGGATAGTGGGGGTCGCCTTCTTCGGTCTTATGATCTCACTTGGCGGGACGGCGGCCCAGCCCAAGTCTGGCAAGACAGCCGACCAGCCGAAAAAAATCCTGTTCCTGCATTCTTATGGCCCGAATTTCCTGCCGTGGTCGACGTGGAGCAGGGAGATCGGCCGTGAACTGAACCGACAATCGCCATGGCTGCCGGACATTCAAGAATATTCCATCGTCACAGCTCGGGGTGGCGATGTCTCTCCGGAGCCCAAATTTACCGAATATCTCGGAGTGCTCTACGCTGAACGACCGCCCGATCTGATCGTTGCTATTGGCTCGCCAGCGGCTCGCTTCGTCCAGCGACACCGGGCAGACCTGTTTCCGACAACGCCGATGCTGCTCACGGCAATCGAAGCGCGTCGGATTGATCAAGCCACGTTGTCCGAGCAGGACACCGTGGCTTTGGTGCGTTTCGATCAAGCCGCACTTGTCGAAAACATTCTGCGATTGTTGCCGGAGACGAAGGCCATCGCGATGATCCTCGGGAACTCTCCCGTTGAACAGTTTTGGGTCGGCGAGCACAAACGGACACTGGGCCCGCTACTGGAGAACAGGGTTGATTTGATCTTCTACAACGATCTGCCGTTCGGGGAGATCTTGAAGAAAGTCACGAGTTTGCCGCCCCACACTGCAATATTGTTTCAACAGATGGCGGTGGACGGCGCAGGTGCCGTCTATGGTGACAAGGAGCCATTGAAGCGCATTCATGAGGTTGCCAACGCCCCAATCTTTTCGTTCGATGAGGCTCATTTTAACGGTGAGATCGTCGGCGGCCCGATGTGGTCACCGACCGAGGGTAGCCGACGGATGGCTGCTGCCGCTGTCCGACTGTTAGGAGGCGAGAAGGCAAGTGACATCAAGGTTCCTCCGGTCGAATTCTCAGTACCGAAATACGATTGGCGACAACTTCAGCGCTGGAACATCAGCGAGAGCCGCCTGCCACCGGGGAGCGAAATCTTGTTTCGGGAGCCAACGGCGTGGCAGCGGTATGCTTGGCAGATCGCGCTGACCACCGCCGTTCTTCTCTTGCAGGCAGGGCTAATCTTGGCCCTGTTACGCGAGCATCGTCGGCGTCAATTTGCCGAAGTGCAGTCGCGGCAGCGCATGGCGGAACTGGCGCGTGTCATGCGCTTTTCGACCGCTGGCGAATTGACCGCCTCAATCTCTCACGAAATCAACCAACCACTCGGCGCCGTTCTGACGAATGCCGAAACTGCAGACACCATCCTGCAGTCCCCAACGCCCGACATCGCCGAACTCAAAGATATCGTAAAAGATATTCTGCAGGATAACCGGCGTGCCTCGGAAGTAATTCGGAGGATGAGGAGCCTGCTGACGAAGGCTCCCTTCGAACTGAAAGGCCTCGACTTGAACGACCTTGTTCGCGAGACGCTTGACGTGATTTCTTCGCTTGCCGCCGGACGAAAAATTGAACTGGACACTTTGATCACACCGGCGGCGCTGCCGGTTCTCGGCGACCGCATCCAGCTTCAACAAGTCATCTTGAACCTCGTCGTCAACGGCGTCGAGGCCATGAAGGATACGTCTGGCCAAAACCGCATCCTCAGCATCCGGACTTCGCGCGTCGGGCACCTTACCGAGCTATCCGTGTCGGATCGCGGCCATGGTATTCCCGAAGACCAATTGAAGACGGTCTTTGATCCCTTCGTCACCAGTAAGCCCGAAGGCATGGGCATGGGACTGTCCATTGCGCGCACCATCGTCGAAGCGCACCGTGGGCAGATATGGGCAAAAAACCGGGATCATGGCGGCGCAACTTTCCGGATCAAACTTCCTCTTGCTCCGGCACGTTGATCGCCCAACAGCCGCTTAGATGTTCGACGACCACGGTCACGTGCGCCTCGTTGGAGCCACGTGGCGACGGCAGGCGTCAGCGTCAAAGCCGCAGGACGGCCCTACAGCGCGCCGCCAGCGCCGGGCTACAGGACAGCGGGCAAGCCGCGCCAGCGCGCAGGCGGCCACGCGGCGCAGAGCGCGTGAGCATGTATCAGCATCGCAAGTCGATTATCTTCCCTGGATGAGAGGTAGTGAGCTCCGCTCGATCTCCAAGACTAAAGGCTGGATGTTGGGGTCATGCCAATTACAGCAATAAACTCAAAGAATTGGGATACGCAGGTCGGGGCTAGTCAGGCGATAAGACGGAGTCCGGTTTCGGCTTGGCCGACGGGCATGCCGATGATCCGCCGAAGCTCAATCGCCCACGCATCGAGCACATCGCGCTTTTTCGCTATCCGGGCCCGCGTGGCAAGATTGTAGACCTTGCGGGTAATGGCTGGCAGTGGTTTGCCGCTCTCGTCCTTGCTCGTCTGATGGTCGAGGCAGAGCGAGATACCGGCCTCCGACAAGCCAAGTTCACCGCACATCGTCGCCGCAGTTCGCCGTAGATCATGCGGCGTAAACGGCGCGAGCCCGAGCAGTTCGCAGATGCCCGGCGTCCGCGTAACCCGCTTGCCGTTCCTCGTCATCTTGGTGCCTTTCAGTGCGCCCGACATTACTTGACGCGATAACGGCGCGTTGCCGAAGCGGCCCGTGAAGGCATATTCGTAATTGCCCATCGCCTCCGTCATGATCTCCAGCGCGAGATCGGAGAGCGGTTGGTTGATGATACGACGCTTCTTGACCCGTCCCGCCGGAATATCGACAGTTCCTTCTGTGGCATTCATCTCGTCGCGATGGATTGGCAGCATCTCGCCCGAACGGAGCATCGTGATCAGCGCGAACTTAAGTGCCAGCCGGGTCTTGCGATCCCAGGGCAGGTCGTTGCGGTCGAGGCCGTGCCAGAAAATCCTGATCTCGTCCTCCGAGAGTACTCGCGAGCGCGGGTGCTCCGTGTCAAGCTTCGGCAGATTGACGCACGGGCTGGCGGTGACGTAGTCGCGCCCGGCTTCCGCCGCCCAGTTGAATAGTCCCGAGGCCGCCCGCCGCATGTGGCGGGCATTGCTGACCGACGCCTTACCGCCGTGTTTGCCGGCTACGATGTCGTTCGAGAGGGTCGCAATGTCGTGCTTGGTGACATCGCTGGCGATTTTCTTGCCCAGCCGGGGACTAATGAAGTTGCGCAAATGGCGGGCAACGTTCTCCCAGCTTTCGATCCTGGGACGCATCTCGCCGTCTTCCTTACGGACCGGCGTTTTCATCCAGCCGATCCGCTCTTCGATGATCTCCGCAACGGTCTTGCGGCGCGCGGTCTTGGCCGTCTTGGTCTGGCGGAATTGGTTAACTAGAGCGGCCGGGTCGAGGGCTTTGAGCGCGTACACCCTACTGCGGGCATGCTCGACCGTGAAGGTTTCGGGATTGTAGACGCCCAGCACGATCGAGCGCTGCTTGCCGATGGTGCTATCAGTGAATTTGAAATTAAAGGTCGCCACGCCCGCCGAGATAATGCTGACGTAGAGGCCCGGACACTTGCGGTCGTAGAGCTTTTCCCGCTTGGCGACACGCTTCTGGCACGCGCGGTCGGTCAGGATCATGGGTGTGCGCTTGGTGTTGATGACGGTGGTCATGTGCTTTGGCTCCTGCGATGGCTCTAGGGCCCGGCCCTAGATTTGGTGAAAGCCGCAGAAACAGCCCGCAACAAGCTTATACAAATAGTGCTTGTTTTAAAGGGCTTTCGTAGTCTCAGCGTGTTTCACCGAGTACCAAAATATAGTCCACGCGTCTTTGCCGTACGCTTCGGAGCCCCTCGTCGAGGGCACTTCCGCGTCCATCGCTCCCCGTCCCGCGTTCGTGACGATCGCGAGCGCCCCTCTGGTCGGGACGGGATGACGATCATATACCACACTTCACATTTCTGGAAAAGCGAAATATTTTCGATGGCGTCTGATTTTTCGCTTGACACGACTTCCGTAAATCGGAAGTGATTTGCGCCAGCTTCGCCAACCGCCTACGTCCGGAGGCGGACTTCGGCGCGTCAAGAGGCTACGCCGGGCGCGGCCGTCGGGTTACTTTGTCGCAGGGTATTTTAGAAATCCAGCCTGGATTGAATAGCTTCAATGCCCGCCTTGGCGCAGGCTTCGTCGGCATCGCCGCCGGGCGCCCCCGACACACCGATCGCGCCGACCAGCGATCCTCCTGACTCGACCACCAGTCCCCCACCAATAATGACGGCGCCCGGCAGATTTCGAATTCCCGCCTGCATCATCCCGGGCTGGCTGATGGCGAACAGATTGCTGGTGCTGCTGCGGAAGGTTGCCGCTGTCCACGCCTTGCCCGATGCCGTCGCGGGCGTATGTGGCCCGGCATAGCGGTCGCGCAGAACGACTTGTGTTATGCCAAAGCGATCGACAACGGCTATTGCGACTTGATAGCCGCGCTGCTGGCAATTCGCGAGCGCCGATTGCGCTAGCTCCAGAGCGATTGCGGGGGTCAGGGATTTGTAGGTGACGAGCGACTCCTGTGCGGCACACGGCGTTGCGATCAGCAGAGCCAAACCTGCCAGCACAAAACGTTTGCTGTTCATCATCGATCCTGTTCAGTTCGCATGGGTGATCCGATCCGATTTTCGACTTCAGCTGCCCAATTTTGGATTTTAGAGAGGCAATGCGTCAATTCCTTAGTGGCTGTGGGGAGCGATCTCGTCCGCGATCCAATCAAGGCCCAAAAACAACACGAAGGTGAAGACCCCGACCGCGATCACAAGTGCTACCAGCTGCGTCCCCCGAACCGTCAATTTTTCGCGCCCCATGTAGGAAGCCAGCGAGACCGGAACACCGAGCGCAAGCAACGCCGCGGCGTATTGCGGGAAGTCGATAAAGTGCTGGATAGAACCGCTCAGCATCCCCAAGCCCAGCGACAGGATCACGCTCCAGACGATATATCCTGGCAATGCGGCACCTTCCGCCGTCGCCAATTTCCGCCGGCGTGCATCAATGGCCGACGCCACGATAAAGATAATCACACCGATAACGCCAATGAGGACGTAACGCTTTGGGTCCAGCGGCATATGCACGACCGATCCGCCAGTCAGCGCAACGCCAAGGTAAAGAGCAACGTAAAGCAGGTATGGTGGCAGGACGGTCGTCATGGCAGTTCCTCAGAGATTGATTCCGAATCGGGAGAGTATGGCGGCCGTGACGAAGTAGAGCCCAACCGTAAGAACAATTGAGGTCCCCAAGGTAGGCCAGAAAGCGAAGCCTGACCGCAGCATCATTGGCATGACGAGGAACATCGGAAGCGATGGCAGCACGTACCAGAATGTGGATTCGGCGTGACCTGCTATCCGCTCAACGTCGCCAGTGTCGTGCCATAGCCAGAGGATGCCCAGCAGCGACACAAGAGGCAGCGATACGATCAGCGCGCCAAGGGCTGGGCTGCGCCTGGCCACCTCGGATACCACGCCAATGATGATTCCGGACAGCGCACATTTGAGGATGAAATAGAGCATTGCTCATCATAGCAGAGGAGCGTTTCAGTTGGCGGCCTGATTCTTTTGGCGCCCATCATCACCTCAGCTGTCCGAGAGGACTAGAAGCCCGCCATGCGCGGGCGAAATGACGTAAAGCCGGTCCGGCGCCACCAGCGCCGTCGTATGCGCACCTGCGCCGGTCTGGGTTCGCGTGGTGCGGCCGTTGCGCGGGTCGATGAAGTCGACCAGTCCGGGCTCTCCGATCGCGACGTGAACCAGGCCGGTTGCCGGGTTGAAAAACGTGACGTCGGGCGCACCGCCGATCGGCCAAATATTGGTGACTTCGCCCGAACTGCTGTTCATCTCCACCAAAGTTAAATCATCGCAGGCAATATAAAGCCGGCCGCTGGCATGATCGATGTCGAGACCATGCGCGCCCGACGACGGGACTTTCCAGTGCGCCACCTCGCCGAGATCGGGCAGGCGCGCCACCAGCACCATCGAGGGTTCGCGGATGCAGAGGAATATCCGCGTCGCCGCGGCGTCGGTGACGCACCAGCGCGGCCGGCCCGGGAGATCGATCGACACATGGTTGCGCTCGCGCAGCCCGAAAAGCTGCAAGGTCGGCGTTTCCTTGTCGACGCCGATACAGGCGGCAATTCCAAGTCCGGACCGGGCGACAATCACGGCGCCATTCGGGCGCCCTCCGGTCTTCCAGGTGGTGCGGGTTTCCAGCGTAGCAGCATCGAGCCACGCGATGCTGGCGCTGCCGCGGTTGGTAACCAGGATCTGTCCGTCATCGGCGACGGCGCCGGCTGCGCCCGGAAATCCCGGCACCGTGGCGAGATGCTTGCCGGCATCGTGGTCGATCACTTCGATGCAGTCCCGCGCCGTGTGCGCGATGAAGACGCGCCGGCTCTTCGCATCGAAGGCGGCGTGATCGAACTCGCTGCCCGCAGCACCTGGTATGGCGATGGTTCCGATTGTTTTCAGCGACATAACGTCCTCATGCGGCTGAGCGGTGCTGAATGTCCGATGACCGACGCCCGTCATGCGAATATGCCTCGGAGTATCGAGCGTTGCGCAGCGCCTGCACGGCGCCCGCCGCCGCCTGCGCGCGCAATCCCTGCGGCAGTCATCGAGGTTTCAGCAGAGGAGCCCACGACGGGAGTCCATCGGATGCGGGGAGCTGTCGGTTTCGATGCCGCGCGAAATCGCCACGAAGGGCCGCGCGTGAATGTGGTCGCGAGGCAGTGCGGCCGGAAGAGAAGCGGTACGAATTCACGCGGGCGCGACCCGGTCGTCTAGCGCCAGAATGGCTTGTTTATTTCGTGCACCACTTGATCCCGCGTCAGGCCGACATCGCTCAGGCTTCGCGGGTCATCGATGATGTCGCTGAGCGACTGACGCCGCCAGCGCCGCTCCATCCAATCCAGCGGCGCGTAAAGCAACGTCCGCCATGAACTGGATTGATGAGGTCCGGCGCTTGAGCGAACCGACTGTGTCGGCGAGATTGAGGCGGCATTTCCGAGAAGAGTTGACATTGACTGGCTCCAAATTGCATGTTGGAGCGGTTCATTGCACCTGTGGCCGATCGCGAGCAAAGCATCGTTTCTCGCCCCTGCCCTAGTTTTTCTCATGAAGTTCGGGTCATGCGCCAGCGCCTCCCCCCGCTCAATGCCCTGAAGGCCTTCGAGGCCGCGGCGCGGCACGAGAGTTTTACCCGCGCGGCGGAAGAGCTTTTCGTCACCCAGGGCGCCGTCAGTCATCAGGTCAAGGCGCTCGAGATCGAGCTCGGCATCAAGCTGTTCAATCGCGAACGCCAGCGCCTGATCATCACCGAAGCCGGCCGCGACTATTTGACCGTCGTCAGGGATGCGTTCGACCGGATCTCGGTCGGAACCGAACGGTTGCTGCAGCGGCAGAACGCCGGCGTCCTGACCGTCAGCACGTCGCCGGATTTCGCAGCCAAATGGCTGATGCACCGGCTCGGGCATTTCGTCGAAGCCCACGCGGAAATTGACCTTCGCGTGTCGGCGACCTTGCATCACGTCGATTTCGCGCGAGAGGAAGTCGATCTGGCGGTTCGCCACGGCGACGGCAACTGGCCCGGCCTCGATACCGTGAAGCTGAGTTCGGAGCAGCTGTTCGTGGTTTGTAGTCCAAAATTGCTGTCGGGCCGTCGCAAGCCGAGCAAGCCGGCTGATATTCTGAAGTATCCGCTGATCCACCTGGACAACCGCGCCGACTGGGCGAGATGGCTGCAAGCAGTCGGCGTCGACGACAGCAAGGCGATCCACGGTCCTGTGCTCAACCGCGACAGCCTGGCGATTGACGCGGCAATCAATGGACACGGCGTCGCGCTCGCCCGCACGACGCTGGCAGCGTGGGACCTCATTCACGGCCGGCTTGTCCGGCCGTTTCCGGATTTCCTGCGCTTGTCCAAGACCTACTGGATCGTCTGTCCGAAGGCGACGGCGGCGCAGCCGAAGATCGTGACTTTTCGCGACTGGCTGCTGGCTGAAGCGGCGCAGGACGTGCGCCAGTTGCAGAAACGCGGCTGGTCGTCGAAAGACATGAAGCAGAGTGCAGGTTGAGAATGCCCTCGCCTGAAGACGCTTCAGGTCGCCGGCGCGCCACGCAAGATCAAACCCGGCAGGCGACCGAATGGCGCCGCGATCAGCGACAGCCCGGCGAGCAGCAGCAGTACCAAGACCACCTTGCGAAACATCTCGTCGTCGATCTTTCCATAGAGCTTGAAACCGCTCCAGATGCCGGCGAGCATGAATGGCAGACCCAGTCCGTACAGTTTGAGCGTCGCTGCCGTGAAAGCGCCGGTGACACCCATCGAAATGCAGATGATGACGAAGGCGGCGAACAGGACCGGCTGGAACACCGCGCGTTGGGCGTCCCTGGTCCAGCCGCGCAACTGGCAGGAGATGGTCGAGACGACGCCGCCTAGTCCGGTCAGGCCGCCGACAAGGCCGTTGACGAGGCCAATCCCGATATCGGCTGAAACCCCGATCTTCATCGGCTTGAACGCCGGCCGCGCCAATCCGTAGACCGTATAGAGCACCAAAAGTACGCCAACGCCGAACCTTAAGTAGACCGGGTTGAGGTAGCTCAGCAGCAGCACGCCGGCCGGTATGCCGATGGTCGTGCCAAGCGTCAGTGGCCAGATTTTTTGCCAGTTCAGTCTGTCGCGTAATTTCAGGATGCCGTAACCCTGAGTGAGCAGGCCGTAGCCCGCGATCAGGGCCGCGGTCTGGACCGGTGTGATGATGTGCAGCCACACGCCGGACACCACGAGGCCCATTGCGAACCCCGAGAACCCGCTGACGAAGCCGCCGGCAAAGGCGGCGAGAACAAAGAGAACGAGAACCAGGCCATCCATCGGTCGCTCCCCAAAGCGATGTTGCAGGCTTCATCGACGCACCTATTTCGTTTCGCCGTAGGTGATTTGATCGAACAGCGTCACGCTGTCGGCCTTGGTCCAGAGCCCGACCTTGCCGGCATCGGCGAAGGTGGAATCCTCGACCTCGAACAGTTGCTTGCCGTTGTAGGACACGCGGAAGCGCGGGCCGTTGAAGTCGACGCGCAGGCTGTGCCAGACGTTGGCCGGGACCTTGATATCGGATCCGTAACCACCCTTGCGGCCGACAATGTCGAGCGGGCTTCGGATGCCGTTGACGGTCTTGTAGAGAACGACGTTGTCCTCGAGCGCATTGGCCCGGGTCACGTAGTAATTATTCGCGTCCCTTGCCCGCCAGACAATGCCGGCGGCGCGGTCCTGCGATCCCGCGACGGCCTTGAACTTCACCTCGACAAAACCGTCTTTGATGCTGCTGTCGTTCTTCAGCAGCAGCGGATAGGTCGCCCGGCCGGATTGCTTGAGCACCTTCGCTTTTGACGGCGCGGTCTCGTCGCTTTCCACCGTCCATTTTGGATCGCCCGACCCCGTGAGGGTTGCCGTCCAGCCCGCTGGCGCGGCACCAGTTGCGTGCCCTCGAAACCGATCGCGCGGTTTGACATGCTCAGTCACTCCCATGAGGAAAAGCGCGGTTGCAATAATGACCCTGCGGCATTGCGGATGAGGCATTTGACCAGGCCCTCGTGAGATCGAATCGACAGATTCCGGGTCATTCAAAAAGCTTCACCGGACCCTTGATCGCTTTCCAGGCATAATGTCCGCCTGCCATGTAGCGGGCATCGAATCCGGCCTTGCGCAGCGTGGACGCCGTCTGACACCCGATGTGGAAACCATAGACACAGAATGTGACGACGGGTTCGGTCTTCGACAGCGTGCCGATCCAGTCATCCAGACGTTCGGGGTCGCGCCATACGGCGCCGTCCATGATGTCCTGCGCCTTGGTGGTATAGTGCTTTGGGCGCGTATCGATGATCTGAACTGACGCTCCCGACTTCAGCATCTCCCTGACCTCTTCGACGGAAATCGACGGTACCTCGCCAAACTCCTTTTGCTCAAGCGGCCGCGGTGGTGCGATCTTGACAGCCTCTTCGTAACGTTGCTTGACGGCAGACCAATCGATGTTGCGCATGAAAGCGGCGATATAGGCGCTGGCATTGGCGCCAAATTCGAGGTGATAGGCGTGCTCGTACATATCAAGCGCGAGTATCGGCACGCCGCCGGCAATGCTCTGGGCATGATCCGACGCGATCTGGTTGATGAGCCGTCCATCACGCGGAACATAGGTCAACAACACCCAGCCCGAACCGCCGGCCAACCCATTCGCAATCCCGGCAAACTCCTGACGCCAGCGATCGACCGAACCGAAGTCCTTTGCGATGACATTCGCCAGAGCATCCGGCACAGCGCGCCCGTCGCCGCCGAGGCTTGCAAAATACAATTCGTGAAGAAGGGTTGAATTGAGCGCCACCATCTCGTCCCGCTTCAGGCGGGCCAGCGATTGACCGGAAGTAGCGTCGAGATCGAGTTGCTCGATTTCCTGCGAGATCGCGTTGAGGCGATTGAGGGCCCCGCCATAGTTGTTTTCGTAGTGGCTCTCGATGAGGCGCGCAGAGATCCCGTTCAACGTCCACGGACGACAGTAAAGCGGTGCAAGTTGGTAACGCATGTCAATTCTCCTGATCGTTTTGATTTGAAGGAGCGGACTCACGGCTTTGCGCTCCTGGTGGGAGGTTTCGCCGGTTGGGGGAGTGCTCGATGACGGCTATCCCCATTGCGCGCAGCGCTACGAGGAAGCCTTCGCGGACTTCCTCCTCGGTGCGGTAATAGGACGCGGGATCAATGTCGGCGGGTGCCCGCTCGGAAGCAGGCCGCAAACGAAATTCGCCGGGGGGAGTTGGAGGCTTGCTTTCGTCCATGTGCATATCCCTCGACATATCGAGTGGTGCACAGTTCTTGGACCGAAGCCTCAAGGGGCGACTGTATTTCCCCTAGGCACGTGATAATTCAGCGAAGCGACAAATGCAATACCGGTTTCGGCAATAGCGATCAGGTTGCGGGCACGCAACTGCAGCAGACCGAACCTGTCAGCCGATCGCCGACGTCCCAGGACCTCGGCGGCTACCTCACGAATGTTTCAAGGGAGGAGTAACGCTTGTCGCGCTTGCCTTCGAACAGGGCAAACACTTGCTTGACGCGATTGGCAGGCGTCGCATCGCGCGTAAAGCTACGCGCGTCTGTCACGGCGACCGCAGCCGAACTCGGCGCATAGAGTGCGCTGTCAAACAGCGACCGGTCGAAACGAGAATTGGCGTCGCTGTCGCCGAGAAACGTTTCGGAGACGAACAGGAATGCGAGCAGCGCCGTTCCCGTGACGGCAAGATGCTTGTAAATCGGCATTGGCTTGGCGCGCCCCCTTTTGCAGAGAGGATGCATCGCACGCCATGAATGCCGGGTTTAAGACGACTTGGCTTTTCCCCGCACGGTTGTCCGGCGGTTAGCAATCTGCGTAGAATTTTAGGCAATCCGGCGGAAGCGGCTTACAATCAGATACTTCCTCACGCCTCCCGCGCGTATCGCGCCAGCTGGCGCTTGAGCATCTCCAGCATCTCGTCCCGGATCGGATCGCGCGTGCCCTTTGTCCAGGCAGCCGCCAGCGGTAGCTTGTTCATTTCGGATGACGCCAATCTCACGTAGCGAACGCCACGCGCGGCCATGCGCGACGTCCATTTCGGAACGATGGCGACGCCAAGGCCGGCGGAGACGAGATTGACGATGGTCTGTTTTTCGTCGGCGATCTGGGCAATCCGGGCCTCGAGGCCGGCCTCGGCGAACAGCTTCATGGTGAGATCGTGGCTGTGCGGCCGCGAACGGCGTTCGGGCACGATCAGCGGCTGGTCGGCGAGCTCGGCAATGGTGAGGCGCTTCTTCGAGGCCAGCGGATGAGAATCGGAGAGTGCGACCACGGCGGTTTCATGGAACAGCATCATGAACTCCAGCCGCTTGTCCGGGCTTTCGGGTGGACGGACGAGGGCAAGGTCGAGCCGGCCGGATAATAAACGCGGCAGCAGGCGGATGGTCTTGTCCTCGACCAGTTGCACGGTGACGTCCGGGCGCAGTTTTCGGAAATCGTGCAGCAGCATCGGCAACAGGCCGGCGGCAGCACTGTCGATGGCGCCGACGCGGACGGCGGATGCCTGCTTGCGGCCGCGGACGCGGAATTTGGCGGCGAGCGCATCGGCCTGGGCCAGCAGTGCGCGCGCGTCCTTGAGCAGCACGGCGCCGTCGTCGGTCAGCGCGACGCTGCGCGTGGTGCGGATCATCAGCCTGGTGCCGAGATCCTCTTCGAGCAGCCGGACAAAGCGGCCGAGCGCCGAGGGCAGCATCTCGAGCCGCTGCGCCGCGCGGCCAAAATGCAGTTCTTCGGCCGCCGCCACGAAGCATCGCAATTGATGAAGATCCATCGTTCTCCCCCTGGGGTGCGATTATATCATTTTTTTGTATAAACGGCAGCCCATTGAGTCCTGACGCCGGGGAACGCAAGGTGACCTTCAACACGCCGGACGGAGGCTGATTCAACGTTGAGCCGTCCGGCTTCCGGGAGAAATTCAGATGCGTGAATATTCAATCGCCGCCATTCCCGCCGACGGCATCGGCCCCGAAGTCATCGCCGCCGGTGTCACCGTGCTCGAAAGCCTCGCCGACGCGCATGGGCGACGTCAGGTTCAACATCGAGACCTTCGACTGGGGCTCGGACTATTATCGCAAGCACGGCGTCATGATGCCGGCCGACGGTCTGGCAAAACTGAAGAAGTTCGACGCGATCTATTTCGGCGCCGTCGGCGCGCCCGACGTTCCCGACCACATCACGCTGTGGGGCCTGCGCCTGCCGATCTGCCAGGGCTTTGACCAATACGCCAATGTGCGGCCGACAAAAATCCTGCCCGGCATCACCTCGCCGCTGCGCAATGTCGGCATCGGCGATCTCGACTGGGTGATCGTGCGCGAAAATTCCGAAGGCGAATATGCCGGCTGCGGCGGCCGCGTCCATCGCGGCCTGCCCGAGGAAGTCGGCACCGAAGTCGCGATCTTCACCCGCGTCGGCGTCCAGCGCATCATGCGCTACGCCTTCAAGCTGGCGCAGTCGCGGCCGCGCAAATTCCTCACGGTCGTGACCAAGTCGAACGCGCAGCGCCACGGCATGGTGATGTGGGACGAGATCGCCGCGGAGGTCTCGAAGGAATTTCCCGATGTCACCTGGGACAAGATGCTGGTCGACGCCATGACGGTGCGGATGACGCTGAAACCGCAGAGCCTCGACACCATCGTCGCCACCAATCTGCATGCCGACATCCTGTCCGATCTCGCCGGCGCGCTGGCCGGCAGCCTCGGCGTGGCGCCGACCGCCAATATCGATCCCGAACGCCGCTTTCCCTCGATGTTCGAACCGATCCATGGCTCGGCCTTCGACATCACCGGCAAGGGCATCGCCAACCCCGTCGCCACTTTCTGGACCGCGTCGCAGATGCTCGATCATCTCGGCGAGCCGGACGCCTCGGCACGGCTGATGCGCGCGGTGGAGAAGGTCTGCGCCGCCGGGATCATGACGCCTGACGTCGGCGGCACCGCGACGACGAAGGACGTGACCGATGCCGTGGTGGAGGCGATCCAAAGCTCCAATGTCTGAGCCGATGCGACCCACCGGCTGGACCGACGCTGCGGCACGCGGCCTGCTGCGAAGGATGTTCGACGCGGCGGTCGCCAGCGCCGATCCCGGTGCGGCGGTGCTGCGGCATCTGCCGGAGAAACCAAAAGGTCGTTGCGTGGTGATCGGGGCCGGCAAGGCCGCGGTGGCGATGGCGGCGGCGCTCGACGCCGCCTGGCGCGACGTCGATCTCGGCGGCGTCGTGGTCACGCGCCACGGCCAACGTGCGCCCGCGGGCCGGATCGAGGTGCTGGAAGCCTCGCATCCAACGCCCGACGCGATGAGCGAGCAAGCCGGACGCAAGATCCTTGCCGCCGTGCAGGGACTGACCGCGGATGATCTGGTCGTCGCCCTGATGTCGGGCGGCGGTTCTTCGCTGATGGTGCTGCCGGCCGACGGGATGACCTTGGCCGACAAGCACGCCGTCAACAAAAGCCTGCTTTCGAGCGGCGCCAACATCGTCGAGATGAACGCGGTGCGAAAGCATCTCTCGGCCATCAAGGGCGGGCGGCTGGCGCTGGCCGCGTATCCGGCACGGGTGGTGACGCTCGCAATCAGCGACATCCCCGGCGATGATCCCGCTTCGATCGCGTCGGGATCGACGGTTGCCGACGCCATCTACGCTCGCCGACGTTTTCGAAATCGTCGCGCGCTACAAGCTCGATCTGCCGCCCGCAGCGCAAGCGGTGCTCGCGAAAGGTGCAGAGACGCCGAAGCAAGTTTCAGCGCAAAACGCCGTTCATGTTATCGCCGCCCCATCGCTGGCGCTGGCCGCCGCGGCACGGATCGCGGCCGAGGCCGGCGTCACGCCGCTGATCCTCGGTGATGCGCTTGAGGGCGAGAGCCGCGAGCTCGGCATCGTGATGGCAGGGATCGCCCGCTCCTGCCGCCGCAACGGATTTCCGGTCACACCGCCTGCGGTGCTGCTGTCCGGCGGCGAAACCACCGTCACGATCGGCAAGGCGCATGCCGGGCGCGGCGGGCGCAATACCGAGTTCCTGCTCGGCTTTGCGCTGGCGATGGCCGGCGAAAGCGGCATTTTCGCGCTCGCGGCCGATAGCGACGGCATCGACGGAACCGACGACGCGGCCGGCGCGTTCGTCACGCCGGACACCCTTGCCCGCGCCCGTCTGGCGGGACTCGATTCACGCTTCTGTCTCGATCGGCATGATAGCTACAGCCTGTTTGCCGGAATCGGCGATCTCCTCCATACCGGGCCGACTGGCACCAACGTCAACGATATCAGAGCGGTTCTGATCACCAGAGGCGGCCGAGAGGCCGATTAACCCATGCGTCGCAATCGCCGAGCCAAGATCGTCGCCACCGTCGGACCGGCGAGCGGATCGCCCGACATGCTGGAAGCGCTATTCCTGGCCGGCGTCGATACCTTTCGCCTCAATTTCAGTCATGGCACCCACGACGGACCACGCCAATGTCCACGCCGCCATTCGCGCGCTGGAGCAGAAGGTCGGTCGGCCCATCGGCATCCTCCAGGATTTGCAGGGACCGAAAATTCGCGTCGGGACCATCAAGGATGGCAAGCTCAGCGTTGCCGCCGGCGAAGCGGTGCGCTTCGTGCTGTCCGGATCGGACGGCGACAGGATGTCGATCCCGCTGCCGCATTCCGAAATCTTCGATGCGGTGTCGCCTGGCGACGATCTCCTGATCGACGATGGCAGGGTCCGCGTCCGCGTGACCGGCGTCGGTGCCGACTTCATCGATGCGAAAACCGTCATCGGCGGCGTCATCTCGAACCGCAAGGGCGTCAATGTCCCGAGTGCGGTTCTGAATTTGTCGCCACTGACGGCAAAAGACCGCGCCGATCTCGCCTTCGGGCTGGAGTTGGGAGTGGATTGGGTAGCGTTGTCATTCGTGCAAAAACCCGGCGACGTCATCGAAGCGCGCGGGCTGATCGGCGACCGCGCCGGGATCATGGCCAAGATCGAAAAACCCGCCGCACTCGAACAGATCGACGACATCGTCCGCCTCTCCGATGCCGTGATGGTCGCGCGCGGCGATCTCGGCGTGGAAATTCCGCACGAGGACGTGCCCGGCCGTCAGAAGGAGTTGATCCGGTGTTGCCGGCTGGTCGGCAAGCCGGTGATCGTGGCGACCCAGATGCTCGATTCGATGGTCGCGGCCCCCACCCCCACACGCGCCGAAGCCTCCGACGTCGCCACTGCGATCTACGACGGCGCCGACGCGGTGATGCTGTCGGCGGAATCCGCGACCGGGCAATATCCCTGCGAAGCGGTCGCGATGATGAGCCGCATCATCCAAAGCACCGAGCGACACAAGATGTACCGCTCGATCATCGACGCTTCGCAGCCCGGCGAGGAAGAAACCGCGCCACACGCAGTCGCCGCCGCGGCCGCCGACCTTGCGGCGGCGATCCATGCCTCGGCCATCGTAGCCTTCACCTCGAGCGGCACCACAGCCGCGCGCATCGCCCGCAAGCGGCCGAGCGTGGCAATTCTCGCGGTGACACCGAACCAGACCGTGTCACGACAGCTTTGCCTGCTGTGGGGCGCGCACAGCGTGCTTTCCAAAGACGTCAACAGCTACGAGGAAATGGTGGATCGCGCGACCAGGACCGCGCTCGCGGAAGAGTTCGCAAAACCGGCGGAGCCGATCGTGGTGGTCGCCGGCATTCCCTTCGGCGAGGCCGGCACCACCAACAATTTACGCGTGGTGCAAATCGCCGGTTGAACGCAACTTCGGAGCGGCGACACAACGATCACTTTGCCTTCTCGGCTTCCTGCAGCTTGGGCGGCGCTGCCACCGCGGGGCCGCCGCCGAACAGCGTTGAAAGGCTGCGACTGCGCCTTGTGTCGATGCTGACATAGGCGGTCATGCCGGCGCGCAGCGGCGGTTCGCCCGCCTGTTCGACCAGCCGCAGCCGCACGGGCAGGCGTTGCACCACCTTCACCCAATTGCCCGAAGCGTTTTGCGCCGGCAGGATCGCGAATTCCGCACCGGTCGCGGGACTGATGCTTTCCACTTCGGCGTCCCAGCTCACATCCGGGTGCATGTCGAGCACGACCTTTGCTTTCTGCCCCACGGTCACATGGGTGAGATCGGTCTCCTTGAAGTTGGCCTCGAGCCAGGGCCGCCGGTCGGTGACCAGCGCGAACAGCGGCATCTGTGCCCTGACCTGCTCGCCAAGTTGAAGCTTGAAATTGACCACGACGCCCGCCTTCGGCGCCTTGATCTCGGTGTAGGCCAGATCAAGTGCTGCGCGATCGCGCAACGCCAGCTTTTCGCGGACGGCCGCAAACGCATCGGTTGGCCGGTCGGGCTTGCCGCCGAGGGCGGCTTCCACACGCGCGATGCGCTGGTGCAGCACGGCGAGTTTGTCCTCGCCCTCCTGTTCTTCGCTGTTGGTCTGTTCGACCTTCTGCGCCGACGCCACGCCGCGGCCGGACAGATCACGCTGTCGCTTTGCCTGGGTTTGCAGATAAGCCAGCTTGTTCTCGGCCTCCTTTGCCTCGGCCCGCGTCTCGGTCAGGCTGGCCTTCAACTGCTCGACAGCAGCGCGTGCGGAATTGATCTCGGCTTCGGCCTTGTCGAGCGCCAGCTTGTAAGACGCGGGATCGAGGCGGACCAGCACGTCGCCGGCGGCCACCGCCGAGTGATCGTGGATGCGCACCTCGGCGATACGGCCGGGAACCTCGCTGGCGATCTGGGCGATGTCCGCCTTGACGAACGCGTTTTCGGTCGAGATGTGGCGGCCGCCTTGCAGCCAGGCGATCAGCGCGCCGGCAAGCACCAGCACGGGCACGCCGACCAGCGCCAATTGCTTCATCCGCCGCGTCATGGTGCAGCCCTGCCGTTGGGCCGGCCGTTCGCGGCGTGAGCCCGCTTGCGCGAGGCTGCGGGCAAAACCTTCCGCGTCCCCTCGCCATCGTCCGCCGACACCAGGGTTTTCTTGATGCGCTGCAACAAGCCCATCAACTGCCGGCTTTCCGCGCCGGTGAGATCGGTGAGCGCCGCGTTGACCGTGTCTTCGGCCACGCGCCAGATCCGCTTGTGCACCCGTTCAGCCTCGCTGGTGAGGTAGACGCGCTTGACCCGGCGGTCGCTGGCTTCCGTGCGGCGTTCGACCCAGCCGTTCGCCACCAGCCGGTCGATCATGCGCCCGGCGGTCGCCTTCTCCACTTCCATCATCTCGGCGAGTTCAGAATGCGAGGCACCGGGCCGCCGATGCAAACGGGTCAGAACCAGCCATTGCGCGCGGGTGATGCCGAGGCGGCGCACGCGGCGATCGAACTCGGTCCGCAACAGCCGGGCGACGTCCGAAATCACGACCCCAATATATTCATCGGTATTTGGCATGGCGCTGTTGCAGCCGCAGGAAAAAGCTTAAGCTAAATTGGTAAGCTAGGTTAGTATTTAGCCATCGATGCCGCAAGGGACATGACCTTGAGTTCCGCCAGCATGGAGGCCGAGGACGCCGCCGGGACGATGTCCGCGGCGCAACGATATCTGACGCTTGCGACCGTCGTGCTCGGCTCGTCGCTTTACGGCACCGCGCTGCTGACGACCTCGACCATCCTGCCGCAGATGCAGGGCGCGCTGTCGGCGACCCAGGACGAAATCGCCTGGGCCATGACCTTCAACATTCTGGCGACCGCGGTGGTGACGCCGATGACGGGCTGGCTGGTGTCGCGGTTCGGCGCCAAGCGCGTGATGGTCTGGTCGGTCGGCAGTTTTACGCTGACGACGCTGTTGTGCGGCATGGCGCAATCGCTCGAGGTGCTGGTGTTGTGGCGCATCCTGCAAGGCGGCGCGGGCGCTCCATTGGTGCCGCTGTCGCAGTCGATCCTGTTCGCCACCTTCCCGCGCCGCCAGCATACGATGGTGATGTCGATCTTCGGGATGGCGGTTGCGGTCGCCCCCGTGCTCGGTCCGGTCTACGGCGGCTATCTCGCCGAGATGCACTCCTGGCGCTGGTCGTTCTACATGCTGGTGCCGGTCGGCATCTGCGCCACCATCGGCATGGCCTGGACACTGCCTTCAGACAAGGAACTCACAAAGGTTCGTTTCGACTGGACCGGCTTCATCGCCCTCGCGACCGCACTCGCCGCCGTCCAACTCGTGCTGGCGCGCGGCGTGCGGCTGGACTGGTTCGACTCGACCGAAATCGTGATCGAGTGCCTGGTTGCAGCCATCGCATTCTATGTTTTCCTGGTGCACAGTTTTGGCGCGCGCAATCCGTTCGTGAACCTGAAACTGCTGAGCGACCGCAACTATGCGATCGGGCTGGCGCTGGTCACCATCTACGGCATGCTGAATTTTACGCCGATGGTGCTGCTACCGCCGCTCTTACAGCAGCAGGCCGGCTATCCGGATGCGCTGGTCGGACAGGTGATCGGCAGCCGCGGCATCGGGATGCTGCTCGGCTTCATGATTGCGGGCTTCATGAACCGGATCGATCCGCGCATCAGCATGGCCTTCGGCTTCGGCCTGCAGACGGTGGCGGGATTGTGGATGCTGACCTTCGATCTCAACGTCACGATGGAGATCCTGGTCGTCAACAGCCTGATCCAGGGCTTTGCCGTCGGCGTCGTCTGGGTGCCGATCACGGCGGTCGCGTTCGGCACGCTGGAGGCGAAGTATTATGCGGAGGCATCCGCGATCTTCCACCTGTTGCGCAATATCGGATCCAGCTTCTTCATCTCGCTGTCGATCGCCGAAATCGTGCGCACCTCCGGCGCCAATTACAGCCGCATGACCGAGATGATCACGCCCTACAACCGGACGCTCGCGAACCCGGCGCTGACCGGCGCCTGGGACTTCTCGACCGTGGCGGGCCTTGCCAAGGTCGCCAAGGAAATCGCCCGCCAGTCGATGATGATCGGCTATTTGAACGCCTTCACGATGTACACGGTGACTTCGGGGTTGGCGGTCGTGTTCGTCCTGATGGTCCGGGGCCGCAAGGCGGCGTAATTTGGCGCAACGCGTCGAGCTCAGGCTTTTCTGCGCTAAAAGCAAAGGGATAACCGGGAAAATCATCGCCATTCAACTTCTGGATGATTTAATCTTCGCCAATGCCCGGCCGCCACATTGTGGTAGCAATGGAAAGGTTATAAAGTGGAACTGCCCAGCACCTTGCTACACCGGCCTTTCGTTCTACCAGTTTGATGCACTGCAAAAAGACGGAGCACAACATGCCGATTACGACCCTGAAGGTTTTGTCGACCGTCCTGCAGCTGCATGGGCCGGGTGCAACGATCCAGAGCGATCATCAGGGCATCGACGCGGTGCTGAATGATCTGCGCGGACAGGACGATGCGAAGGCGACCGAGATCTATTTCCGTCGCGGGTTCGTCCGGGCACCATATTACGGTGGCGGCTTCCGCAGGGGATATGCCCCGGGCTTCCGCCGCGGCGGATTCATCCGCTACTAAGACCTGGTTGGTCATACCTCCACATCCCTTCCGGTATCGGCATGTCGGCTGACGCTCCAGATATTGCCGCCTTCCGCGATCAGCCGATCTCGCAGCTGCTGGTGAAGGTTGCATCGAGATGCAACATCGACTGCGACTATTGCTACTGGTTCCGCGACGCTTCGGTCTATAACAAACCCAAGCTGATGAGCGCCGAGGTGCTGCAGCAATTGCTGTTGCGGATCGAGCAGCACATCGTCGCGCATTCGCTGTTCGATCTTCCGATCATCCTGCATGGCGGCGAGCCGCTGCTGTGGGGCGTGGAGAATTTCAGGCGGATCGCGGAAGCCTGCGCAGCCATCTCGGAACGGACCGAATGCCATATCCCGATCGCCGTGACCACCAACGGCGTCCTGATCGACGATGAATGGCTGGACTGTTTCGAGGCCCACAACATCTCGGTCGCGATCAGCATCGACGGGCCCGCGCATATTCACGACCTGCACCGCAAAACCTTCCAGGGCACCGGCACCCATGCGGCAGCGGAACGCGCCGCGCGCATGCTGATGACGCGCGACATCGGCGTCAGTGTGCTAGCCGTCTGCAACCCCGCCTTTGAACCGAAGCAGTATGTCGATTTCTTCGCCGAATGCGGCGTGACCCATTACGACATCATGATTCCGGACGCCACGGTGGACGAAAACCCGCCATCGGTCGGCGCGTTCTACAACGGCCTGTTCGGCCAGTGGCTGGAAGCCAATCGCAGCAAGGCCACGGTGAATATCCGCATCGTCAGCGACATGATCGCCGCCCTGCTCTCCAACAATTCGCCGACCGAGGGCGTCGGCCACAAGCCGATCGAACTCTGCACCGTCATGACCGACGGTTCGGTAGAGGCCCACGACGTGCTGCGGATCGCCGGCGATGGTTCTTCGACAACCAAATTCAACCTGTTCGAACATGCGATCGACGACGTCCGGAACGAGCCGCGCTGGAAGGCCGCGCGCGATGCCTCGATCAACCTTGCGCCGAAGTGCCAAAGTTGCAAGTTCATGAACGCCTGCGGCGGCGGCTATCTTCCGCATCGTTTTTCCAAGACCAACGGCTACGACAATCCGTCGGTGTATTGCGACGACCTCTATTCGATGTTCGAAAACATGCAGACCGTGCTGGCCGGCCACCTTTACGTCAGCAAGCCGGACGGCGAACGCGTCGACGTGCGCGACGCGCTGGCGGGCGCGTAGGCCGTCGTACCAGCGGCGGCGATCCTGGCGCTGAGCTCTATGTTGATCTGCATCAAAGGCGTTCGCCGGTCGTTGCCGATGTTGCACACCACATCGTTTGCGGGCGTGGGGCTGCATGGCGGATCAAGATGATCGAAAGTCAGCATGGCACAGGTGGTTTCCGCCGGCGCGTTGGCTGACGGAATACCGCCTGGACTGGTTACGCGGCGATATCGTCGCCGGCATCACCCTAGCGGCCTACGCGATCCCGGTCTCGCTTGCTTACGCCACCCTCGCCGGCTTGCCGCCGCAGGTCGGCATCTACGGCTATCTGCTGGGAGGGCTGGGTTACGCCCTGCTCGGATCCTCGCGTCAACTCGCAATCGGGCCGACTTCCGCCATTTCGCTGATGATTGCCGGAACGGTGGCGGCCATGGCTGAGGGCGACGCGCAACGTTATGCCCAGATTGCCAGCCTCACCGCCTTCACCGTTGCACTGCTTTGCCTGATCGCCTGGCTGTTGAAGTTGAGTGCGCTGGTCAAACTGATCAGTGACAGCATCCTGGTCGGATTCAAGACCGGTGCCGGCCTGACCATCGCGATGACACAGCTGCCGAGTCTTTTCGGCGTGAAGGGCGGCGGCCATAATTTCTTCGAGAGGCTGGTTCTGTTGGCCGGCCAACTCACCCAGATTCAAATCCTGGTTCTCGCCGTCGGGCTGATCGCAATTCTGCTGATCGTAATCGGTGAGCGCCTGCTGCCTGGAAAGCCGGTTGCGCTCGGTGTCGTCGGGCTGGCAATTGCCACGGCAACTCTGTTGGGACTGCCCTCCCTCGGGGTGCCGACGACAGGCGAGATCCCGTCGGGCTTGCCGACCCTGGCCGGCCCGGTGCTGAGGTTACGCGACGTTGAGGGAATTGTTCCATTGGCAGCCGGCTGCCTGCTGCTGGCCTATATCGAGAGCGTATCCGCCGCCCGCACCTTCGCCGCCAAACATGGTTACGCCCTTGATCCCCGGCAGGAGCTTCTCGGAATTGGCGCCGCCAATCTCGCGGCGGCGATGGGACATGGTTACCCGGTAGCCGGCGGGCTGTCGCAATCGGCCGTGAACGACAAGGCCGGCGCATGCAGCCCGCTGGCGCTGGTATTCGCCTCGATGACGCTTGCGCTGTGCCTGCTGTTTCTAACCGGCCTTTTGGAAAATCTTCCGAAAGCGGTGCTGGCCGCCATCGTGTTGACCGCGATCTACGGGTTGATGGATTTTCCGGCCATGTTCCGGATGTGGCGGGTGAGCCGCCTCGACTTCTACGCCGCGACGATCGCCCTCATTGCCGTGCTGCTGCTTGGAATACTTCAAGGCATCCTGCTCGCCGCACTGGCCTCGATCCTGCTGCTGCTGGCGCGGGTGTCGAGCCCGCATGTGGCATTTCTCGGCCGCGTACCCGGCACCAACAGCTATTCCGACACCGAACGACATCCCGAGAATGAGCCTGTGCCCGGCGTGATCATCGTTCGACCCGAAGCATCGCTGATCTACGTCAATGCCGACGCGGTTCTGGAAGCGGTGCTGAACCGGCTTCGCGCAAACAGGCCGTCCGTCATCCGCCTGATCGTCTGCGATCTTTCCGCAGCACCCTATCTGGATCTTGCGGGTTCCGGCGCGCTGCACACGCTGCACGCCGAACTGGCAAAGCGTGGTACGGCGTTCCGCGTCATCGGCGCCCGTGGATCGGTGCGCGATCTGTTGCGCGCCGACGGCGTCGAAGGCAAGATCGGAAGGGTGGGCCGATCCGTGACGCTCGAAAGCGTGCTCGATGCCGATGCCGGGCCGCCCGAACTCACCGGATGACAGCCCGGCGACTGACATTGGGCAGGCCACCGGGGGCACTCACAGCGCCGTGATCCGGCTTCATGGCCCGGGCGCGATGAAACATTTCTTCCCCGCAACGAAATCATTTTAGTGATCCCGCGCACACTTCCTGAAATCACACTCCAGTATTGTTCCGGATTATCTGACCAGCCGAGTTTCGCCAGACTGGCCCCATCGAAGAAGTGGAAAACGCCATGCTCGCCGAAAAGTATATTTTGCTGTTGGAAACCCTCCGCAGCATGGCCGAGCGCAGCCCGGCCTATGCCGACGGTGCCCCGAAAATCATCAGCACCTCGCCGCACGTGTCGGTCCAGCTGCCCGGTGTAAGCCGGAAATAAGAACGGGTTCGTCCAGGCGCAGCGCACCGACGCGAAAATGCGCCGTATGTTCAATTCACCCGTTCAAGCGGCGGCTCGGCGATCTTCAACAGCTGCTTGCCGAAATTCTGGCCAGTAAACAGACGGACGATCGTATCCGGCGCATTTTCGAGCCCGATCGCGACATCTTCCTTCTGCTTGAGCTTGCCTTCCTTCAACCAGCCGGCGAGCGCGCCGATCGCCTCGGGGAAACGGGCGGCATAGTCGAGGATGATGAAGCCTTCCATTCGACCGCGCGAAACAATCAGATTGCCGTAATTGGCCGGACCCGGCGCCGGCGTCGCGTCGTTGTAGCGGGAGATGGCGCCGCACAGCACGATGCGGGCCTTGAGCCGCAGACGGGCCAGCACCTCGTTGAGAACGACGCCGCCGACATTGTCGAAAAACACGTCGATGCCACCGGGACACAGTTCCGACAGCCGGGCGCCGACGTTCTCGGATTGATAGTCGATGACGCCGTCGAATCCGAGTTCGTTCTCGAGCCAGTCGCATTTCGCCTTGCCGCCGGCGGTGCCGATTACACGGGCTCCCTTGATCTTGGCAATCTGCCCGGCCACCGAGCCGGTGGCGCCCGCAGCACCGGAGACGACGAAGGTTTCGCCCGCCTTGACCTGACCGACGTCGAGCACGCCAAAATAGGCGGTGGGGCCGGTAATCCCGAACAGGCTGAGCGCAAGGTTTGCCGGCATGCTCGCCGGAAGCTTGCGCATTGGCAAAAAGCCCGCGCCGTCGGTCGCGATATAGTCCTGCCAGCCGAAGGCGCCCTGGACGAACTCGCCGGGCTTGTAGTCGGGATGCCTGGATTCGATAACCTGGCCCACGCTGGCGGCCCGCATGACGTCGCCGAGCGGAATGATCGGAACGTAGGTGTCTCGCCGCATCCAGCCGCTCTGGGTCGGATCGAACGAAAGCCAGAGATTGCGAACCAGGACCTGGCCCTGCTCGGGCACCGGTATCGGCACCTCCCTCAGGCTGAAATCATCCGTACGAATATGGCCTTCGGGTCGCCTCGCAAGCAGCCATTGGCGATTGACGTCGTTGCGCATTGCTGGTCCCCCATTTGAGAACCCTCAGCATAAGGGAAATTTTCGGCCGGCACAGTGGCCTGCGCCTGACTTTTTCAGTATGCAGACGTCATGACCGCCAAGTACCTCAGCGATTCCGACATCAATACCGTCATACGGCTGGCGCCGCTGGTGTCGATTGATTTGATCATCCGCGACCCGGACAACCGGGTTCTGCTCGGGCTTCGCAACAACGAGCCCGCCAAGGGCTATTATTTCGTCCCCGGCGGCATCATCCTCAAGGATGAGCCGCTGACGGACGCCTTCAGCCGGATCATGAAAAAGGAAATCAACCGGCCGGGCGAGCTCGCACAGGCACGGCTGCTCGGGGTGTTCGACCATTTCTACGCGACAAATCGTTCCGGCGACCCCGGCTACGGGACGCGATATGTCGTGCTGGCGCATGAAGTCCGGTTGCAGGAAATTTCAGGCATCGCGCCGGACCAGCAACACAGCGAAGTTGGCTGGTGGAGCGAGGCCGACCTGCTGAACTCGGACCGGGTGCACGAGAACACCAAGGCGTATTTCAGATAGGCCGGCTCAGTTGGTGGACGGACCGGTTTTGCGAAGCGCGCTACCTATCGCTGGAGGGCGGACAGGCTCGGAGCGCTCGCTCCGCGTACCCGCTCCACAAACCAGAATGCCCCAATGAGAACGAACGCGAGGACGAAAATCCCTCCGCAGGCAAGAAACGTTGATCCGACGCTTTCAGCCATGACATTCTCCCATCCGGGTTGATCGCCTGCCGTCCCGCCAATCGACGTTGCGAGTTTCAAGCGCGATTCAACTCACAGGGGGCAACGATGCCGCCAGCATGCGCGTTCGCAGCCCGATTAGATGGTCAATATTGCTCATGCCGGCGGAAATAAAGTCGTGGCTGATGTCGGCGACGCCGAAACTATCCAGCCGTGACGATTTGAGATACAGGCGCGCTTCGTTTCAATAGCGCTCAGCTTCAGCCAGAAGCGTCATTGCGAGCGAAGCGAAGCAATCCATTCTTTCTTTCCGCGGTGGGATGGATTGCTTCGCTGCGCTCGCAATGACGAACGGGCGGCGCAATCGCACCGCCCGTTCGCTGTCAACGGCGTCGTCAAACGTTCAGCTCGCGGCCACCGAGGGCATGTCGCGCTGGTGCTTCATGACGATCTTGTTGAGCGCGCCGAGATAGGCTTTTGCGGAGGCCACCAGCGTATCCGGGTCTGACGCCTTCGAGGTCATCGAGCGGCCTTCATGGGCGAGCCGCACCGAGACTTCGGCCTGCGCGTCGGTGCCTTCGGTGACGGCGTGGACCTGGTACAGTTCGAGCTTGGCCTCATGCGGCACCAGCGCCTTGATGCAGTTGAACACCGCATCGACCGGGCCGTTGCCTTCGGCTTCCTCGATCTTGATCTGGCCATCGATGCTGAGCTTCATGGTGGCGCGCTGCGGACCATGGGTGCCCGCAATGACCGTCAACGAGGTCAGCTTGATGTGGTCATGCGCGTTGGCGATTTCCTGGTCGACCAGCGCCTCGATGTCCTCGTCGTAGATATCCTTCTTGCGGTCGGCCAAGGCCTTCATGCGCACGAAGGCGTCTTCCAGCTGGTTGGCGCCGAGCTTGTAGCCCATTTCTTCCAGCCTGTGCACGAAGGCGTGGCGGCCGGAATGCTTGCCGAGCACCAGCGAGGACTTTTTCAGGCCGATCATTTCCGGCTTCATGATCTCGTAGGTAGAGGCGTCCTTCAGCACGCCGTCCTGATGGATGCCGCTCTCATGGGCGAAGGCGTTTCGGCCGACGATCGCCTTGTTGTACTGCACCGGGAACGAGGTCGCCGCCGAGACCAGCTTTGAGGCCCGCGTCAGCATGGTGGTGTCGATCTTGTTCCACCACGGAAACACGTCGTTGCGGACGTTGATCGCCATCACGACTTCTTCCAGCGCGGCATTACCCGCCCGCTCGCCGATGCCGTTGACCGTGCATTCGATCTGCCGCGCGCCGCCGGAGATGCCGGCCAGCGAATTCGCTACCGCCATGCCGAGGTCATTATGACAATGCACTGAAAATACCGCCTTGTCGGAGTTCGGCACCCGCTCGATCAGCGTGCGCATGAAGTGGCCGTACTCCTCGGGCGTGGTGTAGCCGACGGTGTCAGGGATATTCACCGTGGTGGCGCCGGCCTTGATCACGGCCTCGACGATGCGGCAGAGATAATCCATCTCGCTGCGGGTGGCGTCTTCCGCCGACCATTCGACGTCGTCGATCTGGTTGCGGGCGCGGGTGACGTTGGCAATCGAGAGCTCCATCACCTGCTCGGGCGTCATGTTCAATTTGACGCGCATGTGCAGCGGCGAGGTCGCGATCACGGTGTGGACGCGGCCGCGCCTGGCGAACTTCACCGCTTCGGCGCAGCGGTCGATGTCCTTCGGGTTGGCCCGCGACAGGCCGGCAATCACCGAATTCTTGGAGCGGCGCGCGATCTCGCTGACGGCTGCGAAATCACCTTCGGAGGTGATGGGAAAGCCGGCCTCGATGACGTCGACGCCCATGTCGTCGAGCATTTCGGCGATCTCGATCTTTTCCTCGAACGTCATGGTGGCGCCGGGGCACTGCTCGCCGTCGCGCAGGGTGGTGTCGAATACGATGACGCGGTCCTTCTCGGACTTTTTGACTTCAGTCATTGGAAAATTCCTTTTGGGTCGTACGCCCTGTGGGCGCTGAAGGGGTTTCTGGTGTTCTCGCGCAACCCCTGAGTGCCCAGGCGCAACCGCCCAGACGGCCCTCAGGGGCCGATAAGAAGCAGCAGCCCGCCAAGAAGGAGGGTGGGCAAGGACGCAGCCGGAATCGCGGGGTGACGCACGGCTTTCGCCGTTTCACCCTGCACTCCAACCATTTCGCTGCGAATCAGCATTGCCAGACCCTACGGACACAGAATCCTCAGCCAAAACCATTGACGGTTCGTTGCCGGGACCACGTCCTGCGGTCGTTCTAGACGAGAAATATGGCCGGCCGCAATGCCAAAAGATGGTCAGGAGGGGTGACCTACCGCTCGCACCTGTGTGCGTTTTTCAAGGTTGCTTGAATGGTAACATATACGGTACTATATGTTTGTGGAAATTCTCGAATACCTCTCGGCTGATGGTCGAAGCCCCTATCGGGACTGGTTCGACGACCTTGATGCCCAGGCGGCCACGAAGGTGAC
The DNA here is from genome assembly GCA_963802535.1 of uncultured Alphaproteobacteria bacterium. GTDB lineage: Bacteria > Pseudomonadota > Alphaproteobacteria > Rhizobiales > Xanthobacteraceae > Bradyrhizobium. Next base: position 31,982 of record CAWDJI010000022.1, read on the forward strand.
GGTGGCGCTAACGAGAATCGGCCTCGGCAATTTCTCCAATGCGAAGGGAGTTGGCGCCGGCGTTCAGGAGTACCGGATCGATTACGGTCCGGGGTATCGCATCTACTTCGGGAGAGACGGCGAGAAGCTTGTGATCCTGCTGGCAGGCGGCACAAAGAAGCGCCAACAAGCCGACATCGTTGCCGCTCAGGAGAGATGGTCCGACTACAAGACGCGAAAAAGGGAAGTGAGCTAGCAAGATGGCCCTTACACGAGATTTCAAAGCGACCGTGAAGGCGCGGGCCGAGCGTGACCCGGCCTTCCGTGAAGCGCTGCTTACCGAAGCGGTCGAGTTGCTGCTTGCCGGGGATATCGAGGTCGGCAAGGCCGTACTGCGCGATTACATCAATGCAACGGTCGGCTTCGAGAAACTGGCAAAAGCGACGGGTACGCCCTCCAAGAGCCTCATGCGTATGCTTGGGCCGAACGGAAATCCGCGTGCAAGCAACTTGCTGGCGATGCTCGGCAAGCTTCAGCGCCTATCAGGCGTGCATCTCGCCGTAGCTGCCGAATAGTCCGGCTCGCCTCAACTTTTGCCCAATCCCGGTTTATTGACGTAAGCTGCCGGCTATCGATCCGACAGGAGGCTGCCCGATGTCGAAGAAAGGCATTACCGGCCATGACGAATGGGTGGTGACGCAGGCGCTCGCTACAGCCCTGGTCGCGCTCGAACAATTGCCGGAGAAAATCCAGCCGCTTCCCCATATGGAGGACTTGCGAAAACTCCTGACATCCGGTTGCGCGCCCGGCAGCGTCGGACTGCATCTGGCGCAGGCGAAGTGCCGGTTGTTTCCCGAGGCGGATTCGGACGCGATCTACCGCGAGTACGGCCTCGAAGGTGACCGGGAATGAGCGTTAGTTGGTAGGGTGGGCAAAGCGCAAGCGTGCCCACCATTCAAGATGACGGTCCGCGATAGATGGTGGGCACGGCGCAAGGGCGCCTTTGCCCACCCTACTTCTTCGCCGTCGTTGGAGCGGCGCTCTTCTTCCCCGCCCCGCCCTTGCCTTCGGCCAACAGCGCCTCGCGCACCTGCTTGAATTCGGCCTTGGCAGCGTTAGCGACGTCAGGGAATTTCAGATCGAGCTTGTCCAGCGCGGCGACTATGGTCGAGCCGATCACGACGCGGGCGAACCATTTATGGTCGGCCGGCACCACGTGCCAGGGCGCAGCCTTCGCCGAAGTGTGGCGGATCACGTCCTGATAGGCGGCCTGGTATTTCGCCCAGAGCGCGCGCTCGGAAATATCGGCCAGCGAAAACTTCCAGTTCTTGGCGGGCTCCTCCAGCCGGTCGAGGAAGCGCTCGCGCTGCTCTTCCCGGGAGACGTTAAGGAAGAACTTCAGGATCACCGTGCCGTTGCGCGCGAGGTAGCGCTCCATGGCGGCGATGTCCTCGAACCGCTCGCGCCAGATGTTTTTGGTCACCAGTTGCTTTGGGATCTTCTGCTTGTCGAGGATTTCGGAGTGCACGCGCACCACCAGGCATTCCTCGTAATAGGAGCGGTTGAAGATACCGATGCGGCCGCGCTGCGGCAGCGCGATCATGCTGCGCCAGAGGAAATCATGGTCGAGTTCGAGGCTTGACGGTTGCTTGAACGAGGTGACCTCGCAGCCCTGCGGATTGACGCCGTCGAACACGCTCTTGATCGCGGAATCTTTCCCCGACGCGTCCATGCCCTGGAACACCAGCAGCATCGACCAGCGGTCCTGCGCGTAGAGCTTTTCCTGGAAATCGTTCAGCCGCTTGCGGTTGGCCTCGATGATCTTCTCGCCCTTTTCCTTGTCGAGGCCGCCCTTCGCGTTGGTCTTGTGCGATTTCAGATGAAACTCGCCGGTTCCGTCGTAGCGGAACGGCGCGACAAAGGGCTTTAGCGCGTCGCCAAGCGGTTGCGCAGATTTCTTGCTCATGGGGCTACGGGCTTCGCCACGGGTTTCTCCGCGATTTTCTTGGGTTGCATCTTCCATCGATCGATGATGCTACCAAGAATGCCCTTGGGAAGGAATATGATGAACAGCACCAGCAGCACGCCGTAAACCAGATTGTCCCAGCCCACCGCCTTGGTGCCAAAGCCGATGCGAAGAATTTCGGCGAGCATGATGGTGATGATGGCGCCGACCGTCGGTCCGAGCGAGACGTAGACGCCGCCGACGATGACGGCAAACACCATCTGCAACGACACCGAGATGCCGCTCACGGTGTCGGGCGAGATGAACATCTGGTACTGGCAGTACAGGGCGCCCGCAAGCGCCGTCATCAACGCCGAGATCAGCGTGATCTTGAGTTTTTCGGCGGTGACGTTGACACCGGCCGCGGCCGCCGCGTCCTCGTCGTCGGAGATCGCTTCCATGGCGTAGCGGCTCATGCTGCGGTCGACCCAGCGCCAGACCAACAGGCCCATCAGCCAGACGAACAAGGCGATCAGATACCAGGTGATCTTGTCGTCGAACTGCAATGCCAGCAACTGGCTGCCCTTGGTGCGGTTCGGAGTATAGCCGAGCGAACCGCCGGTGTAGTCGCGGGTGGCGGTGATAACCTGCAGCACGATGCCGGACAGCGCCAGCGTCACCAGCACGAAGTAATGCCCGGTGATGCGGAAGCGGAAGCAGGGATAGGCGACGATGACCGCGAGCAAACCGGCGCACACCATGCCGAGCGGAATGCCGATCCATGGCGAAACGCCGAGATGGTTCCACAACAACGCGGTGACATAGGCGCCCACCCCCATGAAGCCGCCATGGCCGAGCGAAACAAGGCCGAAGCGGCCCATGATCGACCACGAGGTGTAGGCGAACGACCAGATCAGGATCAGCACCAGGATGTGCAGATGATAGGGGTCGCGATAGACGAACGGCAGCGCGATCAGCGCCGCAATTCCTAAGACCCAGGCAATGGTTCGCGGATTCACGAGCGCCTCGCGAACAGGCCCGCGGGCCGGATGAACATCATGACGATGAAGAAGGCGAAGGCGAGCACGTAGCCCCATTCGAGATCGGAGAACAGTCCGCCCAGCGAAATAATCTCGGCGAACACGAACGCCGCGATAAAACCGCCGACGAAATTGCCGAGGCCCCCGAGCACGCAGATCAGGAACGTGATCGGCCCGAACGACAGCCCGACAAAGGGATGAACGTCATATTGCAGCACGAGGAGACAGGCTGCGAGGCCGGCCAGCGCGCCGCCAAGCGCCGAGGTGATGAGATAGATGCGTTTGGTATCGACGCCCATCAGCGACATGATCTGGCGGTCCTGCGAGATGGCGCGGATCGCAGTCCCGGTGTAGGTGCGGGTCATGAACAGATAGACGGTGACCATGCCGATCAGAGCTGCGGCAAACGACAGCAGCCGCGAATAGCTGAAATGCATCTCGCCGAGCGCCAGCACCGGCAAGCGGATGCCGAGGTTGCGGAAGTCGATGCCGAAGGCGACGGTGGCAAAGCTCTGCAGGATGAACAGCACGCCGCCGGTAGCAAGCAATTGATTGATCGGCGGCGCCGTCAATAGCGGCGCGATGACGATGTAATGCAGCGCCGCGCCCAGCGCCGCCACCAGCAGAATCGTGATCGGCGCCGCGGCCCAGTAGGGGAAACCGAACACCTGGACCAGATAATACATGCCGTACATGCCGATCATGACCAGTTCGGCGTAGCAGATCCAGGTCACATCGATGACGCCGAAGATCAGGTTGAGCCCGAGAGCCAATAGCGCCAGCACGCCACCAAGCAGGATGCCGTTGACCACGGCCTCCAGCAGATAGATGTCGAAGATTTCGAGAAATGCCTGCATCGGTTACCTGCCCTAGACCGTGAGGATGCTTGGTTGAGGCAACGCACCCGTCATCCTGAGGTGCGAGCGCAGCGAGCCTCGAAGGATGGGCCACGGGCATTCATCCTTCGAGGCGCGCAAGGGCGCGCACCTCAGGATGACGAGAGACCGCGTGGGCGCGTCGATTCGATCAAATGTCATCAGCTACACACCTAAATATGCCTGCTTGATGGTGTCGTTGCTCATCATGTCGGCCGAACTGCCTGAGGCGCGGATGCTGCCGGCCTCGAGCAGATAGGCGCGGTCGACCACTTTCAGCACCTGCTGCACGTTTTGTTCGACGATCAGGACCGTGAGCCCGCTGGCCCTGATCCGTTTCACCAGTTCGAACACCTGCTGCACCACGACCGGCGCCAGCCCAGCCGAAGGCTCGTCGAGCAACAAGAGTTTCGGGTTCGACATCAGCGCACGGCCGATCGCGCACATCTGCTGCTCGCCACCCGACATGGTGCCGGCCATCTGGCTGCGGCGCTCCTTCATGCGCGGAAACAGGTCGAACACGAATTCCAGCCGCTCGGCATATTTGGCGCGCGCGCCGGGCATGTAGGCGCCCATCTTGAGATTGTCGTCGACGGTGAGCCGCGGAAACAGTCGGCGGTTTTCCGGCACATGCGCAATGCCGAGGCTGACGATGCGATGCGCCGGGGTCGCCAGCACATCGGTGCCTTCCATCGCGATCGCGCCTTTGGTGGGACGGATCAGGCCGGAGATCACCCGCATCAAGGTGGTCTTGCCGGCGCCGTTCGGGCCGATCACACCGACCGCCTCGCCCGCCTTGACCTCGAGGCTGACGCCGAACAGCGCCTGAAAAGTCCCGTACCCCGCATCGACCGATTTCAGTTCGAGCATGGCTAGTCCCCTGCCCGGCGGCGCGCTTCGCCGGCCGCGACCTGGGTCTGGTCCGCATCGGTGCCGAGGTAGACCTCGATCACCCGCGGGTCACCCGCGACCGCACTCGGCAAGCCTTCCGAAATCTTCTCGCCGTGATCGAGCACCATGACGCGATCGACCACGCGCATCAGCACGCCCATGATGTGCTCGACCCAGATGATGGTGATGCCGAGTTCGTCGCGGATTTTTCGCAGCATATCGGCGGCCGCATCCATCTCGGTCTCGTCGAGCCCGCCGAGGCTCTCGTCGGCGAGCAGCAATTTCGGCCCGGTGGCGAGCGCTTTTGCCAATTCGAGCTTCTTCAGGCCGGCGGCGCCGAGGCCGCCGACGGTGGCATGACGATCGGTCGAGAGGCCGACCATGCCAAGCGCCTTTTCGGCGGCATCATTGGCCTTGGCGCGGCTGTGGCTGCCCTGGCCGTAATAGCCGGCCAGCACCACGTTCTCGAAAATGCTCAGGCGGTGGAATGGCCGCGGGATCTGGAAGGTGCGGCCGATGCCGCGGTTGATGATGCGATGCGGTGCGGTGCCCGCGATCTCCGCGCCGTCAAACTCGATCGAGCCTGAGGTCGGAACCAGCGTGCCCGACAGCATGTTGAAAATCGTGCTCTTGCCGGAGCCGTTCGGGCCGATCAGGCCGAGAATCTCGCCCTGCTCGACCCGGAACGATACGTTATTGACCGCGGTGAAGCCGCCAAAACGCTTCACCAACCCGCTTACCGTCAGCACCCCAAATACTCCGCTAACCCTGTTCCGGGTCTATTGATTGCTGAAGGTGGTGCCCTTCGGCAAGGGCAGCACGGCCTCACGTTGCGCCTGGCTCTTCGGCCACACCACATACGACTTGTCGTCGACATATTGCAGCACGACAGGGAACGAGCGCTCGTTCTGGCCGGCCATCGGCGTACCCTCCCCGAAGAACTTGACGCCGAAGCCGAGCATGGTGCCGCCCTCGGGGATGTCGGTGTCGAGCGCCGATTTGCGCAGGGCATCGGGATCGACGCCGCCATATTTCTTGATGGCGCGCGGCAAGATCTCGTTGAGGAACACATAGGTGTTCGACGCGGCCATGCCGACATGCGCGGAGCGAATGGCGACGCCGGGTTTCACCTTGTCGAACTCTTCGCCAACCATCTTGATCAGCGGCGGCAGCTTCGCATCCATCGATTTCTGGTTGGCGAGCCAGATCGAGATCGGATCGGTGTTGAAGACATAGTTGACGTCGGCGCCCATGCCCTCCTTCAGCTTCTCATAGACGCCGTAGCCCGCGCCATGCCCGACCAGCGCGCCGAATTTCAGGCCCTGCTCGCGCGCCTGGCGCAGCAACAGCGTGATGTCCGGGTTGTAGCCGGTGTGGAAGATCACGTCGGGCCGGGCGCGTTTCAATTTGGTGACGAGCGCGGAGAGATCCGGCGCGGTGGCCGAATAGCCTTCCTTCATGACGAGGTTGAAGCCGACCTTCTTGGCGCCGGCCTCGTTGCCCTTGGAGACGTCGACGCCATAGGCCCCGTCCTCGTGGATGATGGCAACCCGCAGATCCTTCGGATCCTTGCCGAACTTCTCTTTCGAATTCGCGGCAATGAAATCCATCGTCATCAGGCCGAACTGGTCGCCCGAGGCCTGCGGACGGAATACATATTTGAAGTTCTTGTCGGCCAGCACCGCCGAGGAGATGCAGGTGGTGATCCACATGAACTTCTTGAGCTGCTCGACGCGCGCGGCCACCGGCACGCACTGCGCCGACGAGAAGAAGCCGAGCAGCATGTCGACCTTTTCCTGCTCGATAAGACGCACCGCCTCGTTGATGGCGACATCAGGCTTGCTCTGCGCGTCGGCATAGACGGCTTCGACCTTGTAGCCCTCGACGCCGGTCTTGGCGTACTGGTCGAGCATGATCTTGGCGCCGATATATTGCAGTTCGGAGCCGCCGCCGGCGAGCGGGCCGGTGAGATCGTAGATCACGCCGATCTTGATTTTCTTTTCCTGAGCTTCGGCGGAAACCGCCATCCCCAGCACCGCGACTGCGGCAGACAGCCCAATAAACAGGCGTGCGACTTTGTGCCCCGGCATGGAATCCTCCCTGGATGGTGCAATGCACCGTTTTTCTTTTTATCGTTGTTCTCATCACACGGGCAGCGCCGTGCGATGTCAAGCCGTATAACCGGGGTCACACCAGCGCGGCCCCTCGGCACCAAAGCCATCGACCGCAACCGACCGATACAAACGCGCCGCTCAATCATCCGATGTTTAACATCGGATGATTGCCTAGCATGGCGCGCGCATGCTAGGCAATCGCAAATCATTGCGACGTTAGGGGGACAAGGCGGTGGCCAAGCCGAGGATCGCCGACAAGCGGATCAAGCCGGGGCGAATTCACGCGGTGTTAACGACGCTCGGCCGCGAAATCGCACAGGAACTGATCCCGGCCGGCACGGCGTTGCCGCCGGAGCCGGATCTCGAAAGGCGCTTCGGCGTCGGGCGCGGCGTGATCCGGGAGGCGGTCAAGACGCTTGCCGCAAAGGGAATGGTCAGCGTCCGCCCCCGGCACGGCACCCATGTGCTGCCGCGCAGCGAATGGAGCCTGCTCGACCGCGACGTCTTGAGCTGGCTGGTCGGTGAAGGCGAACCGGACCGCGATCTCCTGCTGGCCATCCAAGAGGTCCGCTCGATCATCGAGCCGGCGGCCGCAGCCCTTGCCGCCGAGCGCGCCACCAAGAACGACCGCTGGCGGATCAACGCGGCCCTGGCCGAGATGGAGACCGCGCAGGACCAAGCGAGCACGCTCGCCGCGGACAAGGCGTTTCACCTCGCCATCCTCGACGCCACGCACAATCCGGTGCTGCAAGGCTTTCGTGGCACCATCGATACCATCCTGAGCACGGTCTTCGTTGTCGCGATCGGCAGCGCCGACTGGTTCAGGGATAATTTGCCGAACCATGCCGCCGCCGCACGCGCGATCGACAGCGGCGACGCCGAGAAGGCGCGGATCGCGATGGAGCGGGTGCTCGGGTACACGAAGTTCAAACTATCGAACCGGAGGACGGCGACAGCCGTCGCCGGGCGACGATCAGCCGGCACCGCTACCGGCGCGCCGGCGAAACGTGCCGTCAAGAAGGCGAGCGCAAACAGAAAGCGAAAACGCCACGTTCCGTAATGGGAAAAGGTAGACCATCCGGTTCTTGCCGAAAGACCCCGCCAGTGCTCACGGGGAAGTCTTCCAATTTTTGGAAGTCCGTGCTAAGCTCAGTAAATGATCGTCTTTGGCGCGGATGTGGTCGAAAACTATTTTGCCAACCACGCCGGCCATCGAGGGATCAAAGCAGCACGATCGCAGTACGATACCTGGCTAGACATTGTAACCCGCGCCGAGTGGCGCAACCCTGAAGACGTCAAGGCCGCGTATCCGAAAGCGAGCATTCTGAAGGCTGGCCGGGTGGTGTTCAACATCAAGGGCAACGACTATCGATTGATTGCGCGCGTGCAATATCAGGCCGGCGTGCTGATGATCCGTTTCTTCGGGACGCATGCCGAATACGATAAAATCGATGCGGAGTTGGCCTAATGGATGCAACCTTGATCTTGATCGACAGCGATGCCGAGCTCGCGCGCGCCCGCATGCTCGTGGATCGGCTTTGGGACTCGAATGATCCGACCGATATTGTGCGGCTGGAGGCGCAAGCGCGCCTGATTGCTGCTTACGAGGAGCGCAAATGGCCCCGCCGGTCGCCGAGCCTCGCGGAGATGATCCGTCACCTGATGGACCAGCATGGCCTCACGCGAGCCGACATGGTCCCGATCCTGGGCACCCCGAGCCGCGTTAGTGAAGTGCTTAGCGGCAAGAAGGGACTGAGCATGGCCATGGTTCAAAGATTGCGCGCCCGCTTCCGTGTCCCGGCCGACCTGTTACTGCCACCTCCGAAGAAACCGTCCTCCGCGCGGACAACCAAGCGCGCCGCGGCCTGAATTGGCGCTTTCGGCCTATTGTCTCCAGCGAGCCAATCGGAAGGTCCCTGATAGCGTCGCGACGAACCGGTGGCTCGTTTCATCTATTGGGCCGAAAACTGCGTCTCAAGGAATGCCGTGACAAAGCTCGGCATCGCGGCGGTGAGATCGCCCGTGCCCCGCACCAGATGAATTGCCGACAATTCAGGCAATGTCTGCTGGGCGAGGTTGGCCTCGATCCGGGCGCGCATTGCGTCACCCGGAAAATCGACGTGCAAAATCCGGATCATGGCCATCGCCCGACCGGCGTAGACGCAATGCCAGTCCGCCTCGCTGCGGTAGTCGCCGGACACCAGACCGGTCTCCTCCTCGAGCTCGCGCGCGACGCTGCCGGAAATGTCGACCGCGCCGTCGACCACGTCATCGAGATCGGGCGTGCCGGATGGAAAATAGATACGTCCGGCGTTGGAGGTGTGCTGGCCCATCTCACCGAGCACGAAGGCGCCGTCGGAACAGCGCAGCGCGCCCATCCCGAAACCGTTGAACACGTGCCGATCGGGAAAACCCCAATCGCGCCACGCCAGGAAGCTGGCGAAATCGGTCTCGAAATAGGAGGCCGAGAAGCGCACGCCCGAAAATGCCGGCTGCCGTCCGAGCAGCACGCGGCCATTCCAGAGTTTCGGCTTGTCGCGTTGCTGTTCCAAAAAATGGGCAAGAATCTCCGCACGCCGTGCCTCGGCGAACGGCCACGAATATGGCTGCACGGGCAGATCGAGCGAGGTGACGCGATGAATGACCGGTGAAATCATGCCATTCATCGCTTCAATTCACGCAAAGCCTCCTCACTTCGTGTTCGATCCCGTGGTCTTCTTGACCTGATCGACATATTTGTTGGTGTAAGTCTTGGTGACGTCGATATTGGCTTTTGCGACTTCGGGCGAGCCCTCGCTGAACACGGCAAGCACGGCTTCGGCGCCCTTCGGATCCATCTTGCCGGTCTCCGAATACATCGGGATCGTGTTCTTCAGCGCCGCCAGATACAGCTCCTTGTTCTTGCCGACGATCTCGTCCGGCATTTTCGCCATGATCTCCTCCGGCGAATGCGAATGAATCCAGGCGAGCGTGTTGACGATCGCAGTGGTCAGGGCCTGAACCTCTTTCTCGTGCGAGTTGACCCAGGCCGCCGTCGAATAGAGCGCGCCGCCCGGATATTCGCCGCCGAAAACGCCAAGCGTGTCCTTTTGGGTACGGGTGTCGCTCAGAATTTTCAGGTCCGGATAGCTGCCCTGCAGCACCGTCACCGACGGATCCAGCATCACGGCTGCATCAATCTGGCCCTGCTGCATCGCCGCCACGGCGGTGGCGCCAAGGCCGACGCCGATCACCGCCGCACTGGTCGGGTCGAGGCCGTTTTTCTTCAAGAGATATTTCAGGAAGAAGTCGGTCGACGACCCCGGCGCGCTGACGCCGACCTTCTTGCCGGCCAGATCCTTGATCGATTTGATTTCGGCATTGTGCGAGGGCGACACGACCAGCACCAGCCCGGGATAGCGGTCATAGACCACAAAGGACACCAGTTCCTGCTTCTTGGCGGCGAGGTTGACGCAATGGTCGAAATAGCCGGAAACCACGTCGGCGCTGCCGCCGAGCACGGCTTTGAGCGCGTCCGAACCGCCCTTGAGGTCGACCAGTTCGACGGCAAGCCCGGCCTTTTCGTACTCGCCGAGCTGTTTGGCCAGCACCGTCGGCAGATAGCACAGGCAGGAACCGCCGCCGATCGCGACGGTGACCTTGCTTTGCGCTGCGGCAAAACCTGACGTCAGCGCCAATGCCAGCAGCGCTCCGGCTACCCGGCCAACAAGTTTCTTCATGATTTCCTCCAAAAGGTTGGCTGGAGAATAATGCAGTGCACACGGCTTGAGAAGGCGACTTTGGTTGCCAAAGTGGGCTGCCAAAAGCATGGCTGGCGCTGTTCCGCGGACGGCGATTTATTCCACCGCGGCCGCGTGGTCTTTGGTCGCGCTGGCGAACCGCGGTTTCGCGGCGTAGCATTCCCCTACAAAAACAACCAAACGGGGAGGACTGCCCATGAATCGCACCGCCATCGCTTTGTCGATCGCCACCGCCTTTGCCGCCGGCTGCGGCGTCACGCATCTGCTGCGTCCGGCGCTGGCCGCCGACACCATCAGCGCGCAGGTCATCCATACCGGCGAGCTGGAAGGCGACACAATTTCAGCCCCGAACGCCGGCGGCATGCGCAACAAATTGCTCGTTGCAGTCGACGGTGCGACCATCTCGATCCAGGACGGCAGCCCGCCCAAGCATCTGCACGCCAACGCCAACGAGATCCAGTACATCCTCGAAGGCACCGGAACGATCTGGCTTGGCGACAAGGAAGTGACAGTGAAACCAGGCGATCTCGTCGTCATCCCGAAGGGCACGCCGCATGCCGGCACCAAGCCGGTCGGCCGCACCATCAAGGCGATCGCGATCAAGACCCCGCCGCAGGCGCCGGATGATACGAAGTTGTTGAATTGACGGCGCGAAGCGCTCGTCATCCGGGGTGCGATTGCGAGCGAAGCGAAGCAATCCATCGGTGCCGCAAGGCAAGTATGGATTGCTTCGTCGCTTTGCTCCTCGCAATGACGGGTGGTGAAACTACCCCCGCCCCTCAACCGGCGCGCTGCCCCGGAGCACGATCACCGCCGCAATCAACTGCAGCGCGATGCAGAGCATAAGCGCGGTCTCGTAGCCGCCGCTCCAGCTCTGAACGACACCGATAATCGCCGGCCCGAGCGAGCCAATCGTTCCGCTGACCGCGTTCGACAGCCCCATGACGACGACAAAGCTCGCGGCGCTGAACTCGCGATGCATGATCAGCGGCGGCAAGGTGATGAGGTTGCCGACGGAAAAGCCGAATATCCGCGCAGGCAGCCAGCAAAATCGAAACCGAATCGAACTGCAGTGATGATCAGCAGCGCCGCGGCCTGACTGACGATCGATACAGCGGCGACGCGGCGCGGATCGAAGCGGTCGACGACCAGGCCCAAGCCGAGACGGCCGGCGATCGCCATGAACGTCATCACCGACACCGCAAAGCCCGCATTGGCGCGGCCGATCTTCGGCTCGAGCATGGCAATCTGGTGCACGATGAAACCGATCTGGGCCACCAGCGCCAGCGCAAACGGGATCGAGATGGTCCAGAACGCCATGCGGCGCATGATGCTCGCGCGCGAAATGTCGCTGGCAGCGGAAGCCGTCGCTGCCTGCGAAGGACCCAGTCGGGCCTCCGCCTGATGGCGGGCCGATCCAGGCGAGTGCGACAGGGACGAGAACTGCAAGCATGATCGCGGTCCCGGTCAGCATCGCCGTCGCAAAGCCGAACCGGTCGACCAGATACACCAGCGAGGGCGTGATGACGATGCCGCTGAAGCTGGCGCCGGTGAAGGCGAGGCTGATGGCGAGGCCGCGGCGGCGGACGAACCAGAGGCTGACGATGGTGGCGCTCACGATCGTCCCCATTCCGATCCAGCCGAGCGACATCAGCCCGAAGGCCATGTAGAGCTGCCACGGCGCTGTGGCGAAGGCGAGCAGCACCATCGATGCCGCCAGCGCCGCCATTCCGGAGAGAACCAGCCGCTTCGCACCGAGGCGGGCCACGAGCTCGTTGGTAAAGGTCGCAAAGATATTGGCCAGCAGCAGCGACAGCGTGCTCGCGCCCGAAATCAGCGCGGCCGGCCAGCCGTTGAGGCGCTGAAGTTCGGCGAGATAGACGCCATGACCGTAAAGCGCAAAGCCAAACAGAAACAGCGCCATCAGGAAACAGCCGGCGACAACCCGCCAGCCGGCATAGCGAAGCGACGTCTCGTCGGACGGGCTTGGCTCCTGTGCAGGGGTCATCGGATCTTTGGCCGTTGCGCGGGGATCGAAGCCGCGGAATCGCGCGGCCCGATAGATCATGCGCCATTGGCTCGCACGAGGCGAATAACGATTAAGCAGACGGTTGTAACAAAAGCGACGCGGTCCTTCCTCCGTCATTGCGAGCGCAGCGAAGCAATCCATCGCGCCGCACCAAGAAAGAATGGATTGCTTCGTCGCTGCGCTCCTCGCAATGACGGGGTGAGACCTTAGTCCCGCCCCGCCGCCGTTGGTCGCCACACCAGCAGCCGCCGCTCGACCATTGTCACGCCGATATCGATCAGGATGACGAAGGCTGATAGCACGAACATGCCGGCGAACACGGCGCCGACGTCGAACACGCCCTCGGCCTGCTGGATCAGATAGCCGAGGCCGGCGGCCGATCCCAGATATTCGCCGACCACCGCACCAACCACCGCAAAGCCGACGGAGGTGTGCAGCGAAGAGAACATCCACGACAGCGCCGAAGGCCAATAGACATGCCGGGTCAATTGCCGCTCGTTCATGCCGAGCATGCGGCCATTATCGAGCACGGTGGTGCTGACCTCCTTGACGCCCTGATAGACGTTGAAGAACACGATGAAGAACACCAGCGTCACGCCGAGCGCGACCTTGGACCAGATGCCGAGGCCCAGCCACAACGTGAAGATCGGCGCCAGCACCACGCGCGGCAGCGCGTTGACCATCTTTACATAGGGATCGAACACGGCCGCGACGCGTGGCTGGCGCGCGAACCAGAAACCGACCAGCACGCCGCCGACCGAACCGATCACGAAGGCCAAAACCGATTCCCACAGCGTGATGATCAGATGTTTCCAGATCACGCCGGACACAAACCATTTGACGATCTGGCTAAAGACATCGACCGGGTTGGAGAAGAAGAATGGCGGCAAAATCATGCGGCCGAATACCGGCACGGTGGCGAAGAACTGCCACAGCGACAGTGCCACCACCGCGACCATCAATTGCCAGAACAGCAGCGTAAAGCGGGACATCAGCTGGCCTCCGCCGCTTGCGTGGACTGCGCATAGCCCTTCATCACTTCGTCCTTCAGCACGCTCCAGATTTCCCGGTGCAGTTCGTGGAATTGTTTTTCCATCCGCACTTCCGAAATGTCGCGCGGCCGCGGCAGCGTCACCTTCCAGTCGCCGATGATGCGCGCGCCCGGCCCCGCCGACATGATCACCACGCGGTCGGCGAGCGCGATTGCCTCTTCGAGATCGTGGGTGACGAACAGCACCGCCTTGCGGTCGGCGGTCCACAATTCCAGCAACAGATTGCCCATGATCTGGCGGGTTTGCGCATCGAGCGGACCGAACGGCTCGTCCATCAGCAGAATCTTGGGATCGCGGATCAAGACCTGCGCGAGGCCGACGCGCTTGCGCTGCCCGCCCGACAGCATATGCGGATAGCGGTTGCTGAAGGCGCCAAGGCCGACCGCCGTCAGCCAGCCCTGTGCGCGCTCCAGCGCCTGCGCCCGCGGCGCGCCCTTGATCTCGAGGCCGATCGCGACATTGTCGATCGCGGTCTTCCAGGGAAACAGCGCATCGGCCTGAAACAGATAGCCGGCGTCGCGGTTGAGCCCGTTTAGCGGCTGGTCGAAGATCCGCACCGTTCCGGCCGCCGGCTTCAACAGCCCGGCGGCGACATTGAGCAGCGTCGATTTCCCGCACCCCGTCGGCCCGACAATGGCGACGAATTCGCCATGGGCGACCGAAAGGCGGGCCTTTTCAACCGCCGTATAGACCCGTGAATCGGCCAGCCGAAAGGCCACCGTCGCATCGTCAAGGGCGACCGCCGTAGGCTGAGCCGTATCCACCCGCGTTTCCTCCAAGGTTTGGATGATGCCTTAGCGGGAACCAAGGATAAGTTCAACGCGACGCCGTGACGTGGTAGTTGATCCCTACCCTCCCCTGGAGGGTAAGGACAGCAACGAGACCGAACTCAATGCCCAACGCGCCCCTCATCTCCTACGCCCATGTCGGCAAGACCTTCGACAATGGCCGCGTGGTCGCGGTCGACGACGTCTCGCTCGATGTCGCCGAGGGGGAGTTTCTGGCCATTGTCGGCGGCTCCGGCTCGGGCAAGACCACGCTGCTGCGGCTGGCCAACCGGTTGATCGAGACGGATCGCGGCGACATCACGGTGGAAGGCCAGGATGTGCGCAGTGTCGACCCGATCGGGCTGCGGCGGCGGATCGGCTATGTGTTCCAGAGCGGCGGGCTGTTTCCGCATCTGACCGTGGCCGGCAATATCGGCATCACGCCAAAACTGCTTGGCACGCCGGCAGACGCGATCGCCGCGCGGGTGGACGAACTGCTCGACCTGGTGCGGCTCGACCGCGCGCAATATCGCGACCGGCTGCCGCATGAATTGTCCGGAGGCCAGCGCCAGCGTGTTGGCGTGGCGCGGGCGCTGGCGGCAAAACCGCGCATCGTGCTGATGGACGAGCCGTTCGGCGCGCTCGACCCCCTTACCCGCGATGCGCTTGGCGACGACTATCGCGCACTGCACGACAAATTGGGCCTGACCACGGTCATGATCACCCATGACATGACCGAAGCGATCCTGCTCGCCGACCGTGTCGCGGTGATGGGTGGCGGCAGGCTGCTGGCACAGGGCACGCCTGCCGAACTTTCGAAAAGCGGCGACGCCTATGTCGGCGAATTGTTGCGCACGCCGCGGCGGCAGGCCGAACGGCTGGGCGCATTGCTGCCGCGGGACGGTGCGGCATGAATTTATTTACCGATCCACGCTGGAGCGAGGCGCTGGGGCATCTGCCTGATTATCTCGGCAACCATGTCCGCGTCAGCGTCGCCGCACTGGCGCTGGGGCTTGCGGTCAGCCTGCCGCTTGCGATCATCGCACGGCACCGTCCGGTGATGCGCGGCGCCCTGCTCGGTTTTGCCAGCATCGTCCAGACCGTGCCCGGACTGGCGCTGCTGGCGCTGTTCTATCCGCTGCTGCTGGCGCTGGCCGCCCTGTCGCTGTCCTGGTTCGGCCTTGGTTTTTCCGCCTTCGGCTTCCTGCCGGCGGTGCTGGCGCTGGCGCTCTATTCGATGCTGCCGGTGTTGCGCAACACCGTCACCGGCTTGCTCGGCGTCGATGCCGCGATCCTGGAAGCCGCCCAGGGTGTCGGCATGACGGAACGGCAATCGCTGTTCACGGTGGAACTGCCGCTGGCGCTGCCGGTGATGATGGCGGGCATCCGCACCGCCGCGGTCTGGGTGATCGGGACCGCGACGCTGTCGACGCCGATCGGCCAGACCAGCCTCGGCAATTACATCTTTGCGGGATTGCAGACCCAGAACTGGGTGTTCGTGCTGTTCGGCTGTGTTTCCGTCGGCGGTGCTGGCGCTTGCAGTGGATCAATTGCTGGCGCTGATCGAGAACGGCTTGCGTAACCGCAGCCGCGTTCGCGCGGCTTTCGGCGGCATCGGCATCGTCGCGCTGGTTATAGCGACGCTAGTGCCCACCGTGACGCGCACGCAAGCGAACTATGTCCTCGGTGCCAAGACGTTTACCGAACAATACGTGCTGTCGGCACTGATCAGGCAGCGGCTCAGCGCGGCAGGCCTTTCCGGCAGCCCGCGCGAAGGCCTCGGCTCCAGCGTGGTGTTCGACGCGCTCGCCGCCAACGACATCGACCTCTATGTCGATTATTCCGGCACGCTGTGGGCCAACCAACTGCACCGCACCGACATCCGGCCGCGTCAGGAAGTGATAGCCGAATTGAAGACCGAGCTGGCCAAACGCAAGATCACGCTGCTCGGCGAACTCGGTTTTGAGAACGCCTATGCGCTGGTGATGCCGCGCAAGCGCGCCGAGCAGCTGGGCATCCGCACCGTCACCGATCTGGTGCGGCATGCGGGTGGGATGTCGATTGCCGCCGATTACGAATTCTTCTCGCGGCCGGAATGGGCCGGGGTGAAAAAGGCCTATGGAATTGCCTTCCGTGAGCAACGGCAGATGCAGCCGGACTTCATGTATGCCGCCGTCGCCTCCGGCGAAGTCGACGTCATCACCGGCTACACCAGCGACGGGCTGATCGCCAAATACGATCTGGTGGCGCTGGAGGACAACAGGCAGGCGATCCCGCCCTATGACGCCATCATGCTGCTCGCCCCCAAGCGCGCCGGCGATACGGCGCTGCGCGACGCCTTGCAGCCCATGCTCGGCAAGATCGATATCGCCACGATGCGCGAGGCCAATCTGCGTGGGTCAGGCAATGATGCGAATTCGTCGCCGGACGCGGTGGCGAAATGGCTGTGGGAAAAGGTCGGAAAGAAATAAAAAGGAGTGCTTCAAATGACGGCAATCGCAACCGACCCCAGACAGTGGAATATCGGCCTCGTCGGCTATGGCGAAGTGGGCCGCATTCTCGCTGAGGATTTGCGCAAGCAGGACGTCAAAGTCGCAGCTTATGACATCAAGCTGCGCAGCGATCAGACCGGCGGCGCTTTACGCGATCATGCCGCCACGCACGGCGTCGCGCTCACCGCGTCCCATGCCGATCTCGCCGCGCAGTCCGATTTCATCGTTTCCGCTGTCACGGCAAGCCAGGCCGTCCCGGTCGCCGAGGCCTGCGCGCCGGCCGTCAAACAGGACGCCTGGTTCCTCGACTTCAATTCGGCCTCGCCCGGCGCCAAGCAGCGCGCGGCGGGCCTGATCGATGGCCGTGGCGGCCGCTATGTCGAAGGCGCCGTGATGACGTCGATCCCGCCCAAGCGCATCAAGGTGCCGTTGCTGCTTGGCGGCGCCGGTGCCGAGGCGCTGGCGCCGTTGCTGGTCGAACTCGGCTTCGATGCCAAGGTCGCGAGCAAGGAATTGGGCGTCGCCTCCGCGGTCAAGATGTGCCGCAGCGTGATGATCAAGGGTTTTGAGGCGATGGTGATCGAGAGCTTTACCACCGCGCGCGCCTATGGCGTCGAGGACGCCGTGCTGGCCTCGCTTGCGGAAACCTTTCCCGGCATCGACTGGGAGAAGCAGGGCGCCTACTTCTTCCAGCGCGTGATCGAGCATGGCCGCCGCCGCAGCGAAGAAGTTCGCGAAGTTGCCGAGACCGTGCGCGAGGCCGGCCTCACGCCGTGGTCGGCGCAAGGCACCGCCGAACGCCAGGCCTTTATCGCCGATCTCGCCGACGAAGGCCTGTTCGGCGCAAAAGGCACTGCAACGTTTGCCCGCAGCGCCGACTGGCGCGTCGAGGCGGACCGGATCCTTGCCGCGGTGAAGCCAAAGGACTGAGAACAGATCGTGCAGTGCTCCGCACGCTCTCATCCGCCACGCCGCCTTCGCCGGGCTGTCGGCACTGGTTTTCGGGATCGCCAACGCCATGGCAGCTTCGCTCCCCGCACGCGTCACTTTTGCCAGCGCCGACGGTCGGACGACGCTGGTCGGCTATGTCTTCCTGCCGGAGGAGCCACATGCCGCACGCGTACCCGCGGTCGTCATGATGCATGGCCGCGCCGGCGCCTACTCTTCCCTCGCCAACGGCAAATACGACGCGTCGACGCTGTCGAAACGTCACCAGCAATGGGGACAGATCTGGGCCCAGCAGGGTTATCTCGCCGTTCTGGTCGACGGCTTTGGTCCGCGCGGTTACCCAAACGGCTTTCCGCGCTTCAGCTACGAATTCCCGGCCGGAAGAATTGAACGAGGTCACGGTGCGGCCGCTCGACGCCTATGGCGCGCTAGCCTATTTGCGGAGCCGTGGCGACGTGCTTGCCGACCGGATCGCGTTGCAGGGCTGGTCCAATGGCGGCAGCGCGACGCTCGCCACGATGTCGGAGACCGCACCCGGCATCGCCAAGCCAGCGCCTGCCACCGGCTTCCGGGCAGGATTGGCGTTCTATCCGGCCTGCGGCCTGAAGGGTCAGTTCACCGACGGATTCAAACCCTACGCGCCGGTGCGCGTGTTCCACGGCTCGGCAGACGAAGAAGTCTCGCCGAAACGCTGCGCCGATCTCGTCGCCAAAAGCCAGGCGATCGGCGGCGACATCCAGTTCCAGCTCTATTCCGGCGCGACGCATGGTTTCGACGATCCCAACCCCTCGCGCCAGGACGAAATGGCCAACGCATCGGCAACCCGCGACGCGACGAC
The DNA here is from genome assembly GCA_963802535.1 of uncultured Alphaproteobacteria bacterium. Taxonomy (GTDB): domain Bacteria; phylum Pseudomonadota; class Alphaproteobacteria; order Rhizobiales; family Xanthobacteraceae; genus Bradyrhizobium. The sequence continues at coordinate 50,692 of CAWDJI010000022.1, forward strand.
GCGCGCGATTGCGTTCCTTGCGGGCGTGTTGAAGCCGTAGAATGCTTTTGCAAATCGTAGGGTGGGCAAAGCGAAGCGTGCCCACCATTCATTGATAGCTGGGGATAGATGGTGAGCACGGCGCAAGTGCGCCTTTGCCCACCCTACGCAAGCGAGCCTTACAATCCCTTGATCAAGCCGGCGTTGATCAGGAGCCGATTGAAGCGCTTGGCCTCGGCGCCGTCCTTGCAGTCGTAGAACACGCCCTTGCAGCGGAGCATGATGGTCTTCTGCTCCTCGAACGACGGGTCGAGCGGAATGCCGGCGGCTTCCTGGATCACCAGCGGCAGATAGGCGGCGTCGATCGTCTGCATCACGGCGGGGCTCTTCACCGGCTCGAAATTGACGGCGTCGATGGCGTAATAGGTCGCGTAATAGCGCGGGTCGTAATTTTCCAGCTTCTTGCCGATGCCGGCCTCGTCCAGACCGGGATCGAGCAGTTGCGGCGAGAATTCCGGCTGATGGTCGCCGTAGCGCACGATCAGAAACGGCTGCGACGGGAACTTCTTCTTCAGCCCGGCAATGAACGCCGCATAGTCGTTGGCGCTCATTTGCTGCCGGCGCAGATATTCGTCGACCGATCCGGCGTTGCCGGGCGACTTCCAGGACGGCGTCAGCTCGGGGCGGAATTTGGTTTCCCAGGGGAAATGATTGGCGGCGAGATAGACGAAGGTGAACAGCGGCGTATTGGCCGGCTGCTCCGATATCAGCTGCAACGCCTTGTCGTAGAAGAAGCCGTCCGGCTCGACATCCTTGGCGCCGAGATCGCGCGCATCGAGAAAACGCTGGATGCCGGTCGTGGTCTGAAAACTGCGCGCGCTCATGAAGGCGCCATAGGCCGGATAGAGCGAGAGTGTGGAGTAGCCGCAGCGGCGCAGCGCCAGCGGCAAGCCGCGCTCGACGCGGCCCGAGGCAATACGGGTCACGAAATAGGAAAAGCGGCCGAACGAGCGCGACGACAGCCCGGCCAGCACATTGTATTCGGTGAACCAGCTCGGCCCGCCATTGCTCTCGGCGACGAATTTGCGTTCGACGCCGTCGAACGATTTGAAATGGCTGCCATAGCCCGCGGGCACCTTGACGCCATCGGCCTGCCGAATGTCGAAACTCGACTCGTCGTGAACCATGATGATGTGCGGGCGCCGCCCGGCCGGGGCGCAGGAATCGACCAGCGGCACCTTGAGGCGCTCATTGGAGGCTACGGCCGATTCCATAAAGCCGTAATTGACGAAATCGGAGACCGCGGTCACGCCGGAGCGGGAGAATTTCGACAGATAGCCGTCGTCGTAATAGCCGCGCCAGGCCTCATCCGGCCAGGCGAAGGCGTGGCCGACCAGAGCGGCGAGACAGGCCAGCATGGCCGCCAGCGCCGGCAGGCGGCGGATGCGGAACGGATCGAGCCACCACAGCGCATACATCAGGGGAATGGTGACGAGGCCGGCCAGGATCACCGACCAGCGCAGGTTCGGGAAGATCGTGAACAGGAACGCCACGGTGTCGCGATCGATCACCATCAGGTCGATGAAGTTCGCGGTCATCTGCACGACGTCGTGCTTGAACTTCGAGAGCAGCACCAGCACCACGACCAGCGTCAGCGACAGCGCGCCCGACAGCGCCGGCCGGCGCAACAATGCGATGAAGAAGCAATTGAGGATGCCCCAGGTCAGCAGGAAGCCGATGCGGCCGCCGAAATCGGTTTCGGTGCGGACCATGATGACGAGCGCCGCCAGATGCGGCATCGCCACCGCAAGCAGCCGCCAAATGCCGATCGCCGCGACGCCGCGGGCGGCAACGGTGAGTGCGGACGGGCCTGGATTTGGCGCGGGCGCCATGGATGGAACGCAACACTACCCGGCGCAATGCAAAAGCCTTGGCTGGCGGTGACCAGGAGACGCACGACGCAGCCGGAACCTGGATCGTGTCATAAAAACGTAGTGTATACGTCATGAACAGGCAATGAATTTGCCGCCTTCACCCGCGCCATTCCGGGATGGTGCGCAAGCACCAGACCCGGAATCTCGAGATTCCGGGTTCGCTCGTTTCACTCGCGCCCCGGAACGACGGGCGTTAACTGTCCCGCTACCGGCTGGCGATGCCCTCGATGAAGAGGTCGAGGATCCCCTCCGCGGTACGCTCGGCCTCGCCGCCGGCCACGCCCCAGCGCGGAAAATGACCGTCGATGTTCATCCGGGCAAAGCCATAGACCAGCGCGCGGCCGGCAATCTGAACCCGCTTCAGGTCCGGTGAGCGCAGTTGACCCGCAGCAAACGCCTCCGCCAGCGTCCGCTCGGTGAGTTCGATCAGTTCGGCATTGTCCTGCGAGACGCCGGCCGACTTGTCGTGATCAAAAAAGCGGCGGCTGGAGATGATCTCGAAATGGGTGGGGTTCTTCATCGCCCAGCGCATGTAGGCGAGCCCAAGACGGCGAAACCGGCCCAAGGGATCGCCGGGCGTCGCCTCGGCCAGCGCCGCCTCGATCTCGGCCCGGAACCGCCGCTGTGCCTCCTCGGCCACCGCATTCATCAGCGCATCGCGGCTCGGAAAATGCCGGAACGGCGCCCCCGGCGATACCCCGGCGCGGCGGGCAGCCTCGCGGACGCTGACCGCATTCGCCCCGCTTTCGCCGACCAGTTGCAGCGCGGCGTCGATCAGGACCCGGCGGAGGTCGCCATGGTGATAGGGCTTTGCCGCCGGCGCGCGGCGGCGCGGCTTGGCGGCTTGGGTCTTGGCGGGCGGTTTTTTGGAAGCGGGAGGCATGGCTTCTTCCCTAAAAACTACGAAAACAACCCCATGCACCGTAGGGATAGGGTCTCGCATCCATCCGAAATCGCAAAATCTAGTAGCTCCACGCGCGGCCACCAACCTTACCCTTCCCCTCTCCTAGCATCACCCGCTTGTGAATGTAAGCATCGATTACACGGATTGACGATGCGCGCCTGGCATATGTAACTGGTGATTACATCATCTGTATCCGCGTCATTCCGAGCGCAGCGAAGCAATCCATCGAGCCGCAAGGAAGCATGGATTGCTTCGTCGCTACGCTCCTCGCAATGACGGCTAGATCGAGGGGAGTCTGCGATGTCGAAAAACCGTCAAAACTGGTTCGAGGGCTGGCGGTTGTTCGCCGTGCTGACACTCACCCTGATCGCGCTGTCGGTCTGGATCGCCGGGATGCGGCAATTCGAGGTCGAGGGCGTGCGGATGGTGATCCGCTTCACCGCACGGACCTCGTTGCTGTTCTTCTGTCTGGCGTTCAGCGCCGCGGCGTTGGCGCGGCTGATCCCGAACGCCTGGACCCGCTGGCAGCGCCGTAACCGCCGTTATCTCGGCGTCACCTTTGCGGCCTCGCACGGCATCCATGCGGTCGCGATCGCAGCCTTCGCGCTCATGGATCCCACAGGCTATGCCGCCGCGACCTCGATCGTCTCCTACATTTTCGGCGGCATCGGCTACGCCTTCATCATCGCGATGACGGCAACCTCGTTCGACCAAATGGCAAAAGTGCTCGGCGCGCAGGCCTGGCGCAGGCTGCATTTGATCGGCGGCTATTACCTGCTGTTCCAGTTCATGGTGTCGTTCGGCAAGCGGATTCCCGAGATGCCGCTCTATGCGCTGTTCCTGATTCCGCTGTTCGCCGTGTTTGCCTTGCGGATGATCAGCATGGCGGCAGCGCGGACGCCGCAAACGGTGCAGACGGGATGACGCCGGAGTGGGATGATAGCTCGCGAGCGAGTTCGAACCATGTCCACTATCAGGCGTATTGAAGACTCAAACCGGACATCGCCTCAGGTCCGAAATGTGAAAACGCGACGTCGCATCGGCAAATGAAAGAGACCGCCAACCGAGGCGGCCTCTCAATCCCGGGTTTGCGGACCGGCGTTATCGCATGTGCAGGCTCATGGTCGGCGGCGATACCAGCGGTTGGTGCACGGCGTCGATCAAACGGGCGCCCAAAGCGGCCATTTGGCGATTCGGTGCGGTCGAACAAGCGGGTAGTACACGATCCTTAAAGTCTTGAGTCGGAACCTTGTTTGCGTCAGCAGTGATGTGGAGTTTGTGTCAAAGACAGCGCCGTTTGCCAGCATGCCAACGTTGACCTATGATCTTCGCTTTAAGGCGTAATCGACATGAGGCGCGCGACCGACGCCATCCATTTGGGATTGATGTCTGCGGCACTAGGTATCACCTACCTAGTTCCGTTCGAACTGCTTTTGCTCTCGTATGTCGTGCTCGGGCCGGCGCATTATTTCACCGAAATCTCGTGGCTGCACGACCGCAAATATTTTTTGCCCCATAGCAGCGTCCCCATTGCGCTGGCAATCGTTGCCGTCATAGCGGCGCTCATCGACAACGCATCGTGGTTCGGGTTTGTGATGTGGATGGCGTTCGTGGTGTGCGCACTGCTTGCGGGCGCAACGACCGCTCTGCAAGGCACCGCACTGGTGATCGCCGCGGCCTGGCTGACCGCCATCCTGGCGATGAATGGATCGTCGCTTGCCGTGCTCGGAATATTGCTTCCGACCTTGATACACGTATCGTTGTTCACGCTGATTTTCATGGTGCTGGGGGCGATCCGGGCGGGCAGCAAGATGCAGGCGGTGCTGGTCCTGCTCTATCTGATGGCCATCACGATCCTGCTTGTGCTGCCGCCCTCCGCGGAGACACAGGTTCCGGCTTTCGCCAAGGTAGCGCAGGAGTATTTCGGGAACGTGGCTCCGGCACTCGGAAGGCTGCTCGGGATCGCCGGCCTGACGCTCGATACAAGGCTGACGAGCCTGCTCGCCTTCGTCTACACTTATCACTATTTGAACTGGTTCATCAAAGCGGAGGTGATCCGCTGGACCGATATTTCGAGAACACGACTGGCGCTGATCGTGGTCGCGAGCGCAACATCAACCGCGCTCTATTTTTACGATTATACATTTGGCTTCACTGTGCTTCTTGCCTTGAGCCTGGTGCATGTGGTGCTGGAATTCCCGCTCAATAGTCTGGCCGTGCGGCAACTCGGCACCGCCATTGGCAGAGGCGTCTTGCAGAAGGTTCAACGGAGCGCGTGAGGTGCAATCAACGTGCTGTTTCCATCCATCCCATTCCTGTTTTATTTCCTGCCGCTGTTCTTCATCATTTACTGCGTCGTGCCCGGCATTGCGGCGAAGAATTTATTTCTGGTGTTCGCTTCGCTGCTATTCTATGCGTGGGGCGAACCCCGGTTCGTCATCCTGCTGCTCGGACAGATCGCGCTGAATTATGGCGCCGCGCTGATCATCGGCGCGAATGATGGTGCCCGGCGCTCCCTAGCTACGGCCGTCGCCGTCGGTTTGAATCTGGCGCTGCTTGGCATGTTCAAATATGCCGACTTCGTCATCGGCGCGCTCAACGGCGTGCTGCCCGCAGGCGCCAGCTTTTCGTTGCCGGGTCTCGCTTTGCCGCTGGGGATCTCGTTCTTCACCTTTCATTCGGTCTCGTATCTCATTGACGTCCATCGGCGTGAGGTCGCCGCCAACGGCAATCCGCTGCAGGTTGCGGTTTATATCGCCATGTTTCCACAACTCGTGGCCGGCCCGATCATTCGCTATCACACAATCGCGCGCCAGCTCGCGGCGCGCCGCATGACGCTTGGGCGTGCTTCGGCGAGTTTTCGCATCTTCATTATCGGGCTCGCACAGAAGGTGCTGATTGCGGACGAAGTCTCCCGGATCGCCGGAACCGTGTTCGACAAGGTCGGACTGCCGAGCTTTGTCGAGGCATGGCTCGGGCTTGGCGCATACACCATCCAGATCTATTTCGACTTCGCCGGTTATTCCAACATGGCGATCGGGCTCGGGCTGGCGCTCGGCTTCTCGTTTCCGCGTAATTTCCGACTGCCCTATACATCGACCTCGATCACCGAATTCTGGCGCCGCTGGCATATCAGCCTTTCGCAATGGTTGCGCGACTACCTCTACATTCCGTTGGGAGGAAGCCGGCACTCGACCATCGATACCTACCGCAACCTTTGCCTGGTTTTTCTGCTGTGCGGCCTGTGGCACGGCGCGAACTGGACCTTCGTGATCTGGGGCATTCATCACGGTTGCTTCCTCATATTGGAGCGCGCCGGGCTGCTTCGCCGCCTCGAGCGGGCGCCGGTCCTCGCAGCACGGCTCTACGCGCTTATCACCGTGATGACCGGATGGGTCTGGTTTCGCGCCCGCGACGTCGAGCACGCATTGGCGTTCTTTGGCAGCCTGATCGGCATCCATGGCTGGTCGGAGATCAGCATGGCAACCCACGCCGTCCTGCATCCCGCGACCCTCGCCACCGGAGCCCTCGGCGTCGTTCTTGCCACGATCGACATCCGCCTTCTATTGGGGCGATTGCCGACGCCGATGGTGCGGCCCGTCTTTGCCATCATGGATACGCTCGTCATCGGCGTATTTTTCTGCCTTGCCGTGCTGAGTGTCGCGGCCGGCTCCTACAGTCCGTTCCTCTATTTCAGGTTCTAAAAATGAGTTCAGGTTTCGGATTGCTCCTGCGATATCGGCGGCCGTGGTTCCTGATCGGGTTTTGCCTGCTGGCCGTCCCGATGGCGGTCCAGATGACCTCATCGCCCGAGGCCGCATCGGACGTCGAAGCACGGATGCTCAGTCCCACACCTACGCTGCCGCAATCGTTTGCCCGATGGCGCACACTGCCGCGTGAACTCGACCGCTACCTCGCCGATCATTTCGGACTCCGGACCGAGTTAATCCGCGCGCACGGCGCCTTGCGTTATGCAGTGACGCTGCCGACTGACCTGCGTGTTATCATCGGTCGCGACAGCTGGTTGTTTCTCAACGGTGACGGCACTATTGAGCAGGCGACGGGACGCCTACTTCGTGAACCCGCGATCTCGAAATTCGCCGACCGTGCGGCTGCCCTTCAAACGCGGCTGCAGGCAAAGAAAGCCCGCTTTCTGGTCGCGATACCGCCGAACGGCTCGACCATCAACCGTTTCCGTTTGCCGGCGTGGGCCGCCGACAAGCCCGCCGTGTCCGAATACGATCTGATGATGATGGCTCTTGCCGCACGCGGCGTCGCGGTCGTGGATTTGCGGCCGCCGCTGCTCGCTGCCAATTCGGTCAATCCGGCCTACCGCCGCACGGATACGCACTGGAATCGCCTCGGCGCGCTTGTCGCCTACAACGCCGTCGTCGATGCCCTGCGCGAGCCTGGCTGGGCCATCGATCCGGACCGCGTCCTGGCCGGCTTCGAAACGGTGCCAGGCGGCGATCTGGCGCGGCTGCTGGCCGTTTCGGCCGATGCCAGCGATGAGGATGCAAGGATCGACCTGTCATTCTACAATCCGTCCGCATTCACGGTCCAAAACATCGATACGCAGTTCGAAAGCGGTGGTGACCTGATCGAGACCGGTCGCAAGGGGCCAACGGTGCTTGTGATCGGTGATTCATTCACGCGCGGGTTCTGGCAGGATTATTTCAGCCTGCATGCAGGAAAGTATATCTGGATACACCACGAATTGTGCAGCTTCGCCACTAGCGTGGTCGAGAGCCATGCACCAGACGTCGTCATCTTGGCTCCGGCCGAACGCCAGATGTTCTGTTTTGGAAAATAGGCTAAACAGAATGACATTTACTTCGCCATTCTCCACCTCAATTTCACTAAGCTATTGCGAAGAGACAAATGACTTCAGGTCCGAGATGGGTCAAACGCTGCCCTGACGCCTCGGAAACGCGACTTCTGGTCTATCCCGAACAACGGACATCGTCAGAGGCGGTCGGCATGTCTCAAAGGTGCCAGCATGCGACATCGCGGGCGCAAGCCTAACAAAGAAAAGCCGCCCGAAGGCGGCTTTCAATTTAATCGCATTGCTGGCTGATCACGACGCTATCAATGCTGGCTTCGATTTCCTGCGATAAGGTGTGAAACTGGCGCCGTTCAAGCCTTGGCGAGGTACGGAACCGTTCCGGCTAAATCGGTATCATCGATCAGTTGAAAGCGGCTTTCGCTGCCGCTCCTGCGAGCTGCGGCATAGCGGGTGTAGGCGGGATCGGTAACGAAGGATTCTGCTGCTTTTATCGATGGAAAAGCCATGATCGCGATCAGCGACGTGTCCAGCGGCGCGCCTTCCAACGTCTTTACATTGCCGCTGCGTGACAGGTATTTACCACCATGCTTGTGGACGAGGTCGTGAACGGAGGCTGCGTAATCCGGCACCCATTTGTCATCCGTTACCTTGATATCTGCGATCAAAAACGCGGTCATATCGTGTCTCTCCTTGTTCAATGACAGCCTCCATGCGAATGGGAGGTCTGGCCCCTGCTTGCCTGAAGTGCGTCGAAGCGGCCAGTTCAGGAAGTGAAGCAGGCGATACAAAGACTGTACCGTCCACTCGGTTACGCCTCAGCTTGCGAGCTTCTGCTCTTTTGCAAAGGGACTAAGGCCAAGCCAGGTCTGCATAGCCGTGGCGAGCTGCCGGTTGCCGGTCAAGATCATGCGGCGGTTGGCGATGGCGGCGCGAACCGTGTCGAGCCCCATCCAGATTGCCGTCATGGACCTCAAATCGACCGACACATAGAGATCAACGTCGAAGCCCGGATCGATCGAGCAGAGATCGACGCTTTCTGTCGGATCGACGATCAGCCACCACGACCGCTGCACTGCCGGCAGTTCGGGATAGCTGAACTGCACCACGCTGCGCTTCTGCGGCATCGGCGTGGTATTGAGATTGCGACGCATGTCCCACATCAGCAGCTGGACGTCGAGATGCTGTAGCGACAAATGCGATTCGATGCGGCGCTGGCCCCAGATGCCGAAAGCCTCAACGATTGGCCCGAGTTCTCGCCCCGCCGCTGTCAGCTGATATTCGAAGACACCGCGCTCCGAACCTGATTTACGGGTCACGATGCCCGCCACCTCGAGTTCCTTCAGGCGTTGCGAGAGCAAAGCGGGCGACATCCGCGGCACCCCCCGGCGCAACTCGTTAAAGCGCGTCGAACCGGCGACGAGTTCACGGAGCAACACCACGGTCCAGCGCGTGCATAATATCTCCGCGGCCATGGCGACAGGACAGAACTGCTTGTAGCTGCCGATGGTCATAAGTTCCTCCGTGACAGTCTGGATCGGGAGCGTAGGACCAATCCGAAGGCGAGCCTAGTTCAGATTCTGTACCTAGCAGCTTCATTTCCTGAACTGGCCGCCGATGGCGGGAATCGGTATCCAGCCGTCATCGCAGGCGTGAATTCGCCAGCATGGCAACTGCTTCCCGCGCCGGCAATCTGCCGGCTATCACCCAAGCCATTGAAATGAAAGGAACACACCATGAGAAGTCACAAGAAAGCACGCAGGATTACGGCATTGCTTCGCTCCGCGCCGCTTTGCGTTACCTTGGGCTTTAGCGCCCTGCCCGCTTCAGCCGCCAACCTGACCCGCAGCATCGAGATCAACGAAACACCCTCAGTGGTGTGGTCGGTAATCGGCTCGTTCTGCGCGATCAAGGACTGGCTGCCGCCGGTCGGTGCGTGTATCGAAGATGGCAAGTCGCCGCCGACCCGGACGCTCGTCACAAAGGACGGCAAGGCGTCGTTCGTGGAGACGCAGACTGCGCGCAACGAGAACGAATACAGCTATTCATACGCCTTCATATCGAGCCCGTTGCCGGTGACGCATTACAAATCGACGATCAAGGTCACGGCAAAAGGTGACGGCGTTTCCATTGTGACCTGGACCGGCACCTACACGCCGGATTCCGGCAGGGAAAAGGATGCGATTGACGCCTTGAGTGGCGTCTATGAAGCTGGTTTGTCTGGCATTAAGGCAAGGTTTAACAAGTAAGCGCCTCCGAGAGCGTAGACAACGACAGCGAGTAGTCCGCACGAGCGCAGTGACATCTTCGCTCGTCCGGGCCACGGCTGGAGCTCCTCGCGACACAAAGATTTGAAAGGTCCGGCATCGTCCGGGCCTTTCGTGCTTCTGAAACTGGGATGGATGTCCGGTTGGGTCATTCGCGTCGCCTTTGACATGTCTGCACCATGTCCGCTATCCGGCCCATCGCAGACCTGCATTCGACGCCCTGGTTCAGTCCTCACCGAGCAGATGAAACTTTCGCCCCAACCGGTGAATCACCGTGATCACGGCGCGGTCGACGTCGCTGATCAGGCTGTCGCCAAGCACGACATTGGGGATTTCCCAGTTGCGGCCGCCGCGCGCATCCGGGACTGGCTGAACGCCGGTGATGCTCGCGGTCTCGCAGCCGGGCTGGCTGCGCAGCGCTTCGTTGGCGATCTCGGTCAACTCCGCAACGGTCTTTCCGATCGTCGTCGTCACTGCTGACCGATGCCTTCCAGTTCCTCGGCGCGCGCCTTGGTCATGTCGCGCATGCATTCACCGGCCTCGATGCGGGCAATGGTGCCCTCACCCAGGCCGTAATACAGGCAATTGGCATCGCGGTACTGGATCCAGAGCCGCTGTGCGCTGCGCAACTGCTCGCGCTGTTTTTCACCCGCATCCTTGATCGCCTTCTGATAGGCAATCGTCATCCGCTTGTCCCATTGCGCGGTCTTGGCCTTGAGGCACTCGACCATCTGGAACGTGTTGCCCTCGCAGGATTTTTCAGGCTCGCCCTGATCGCCAGCATGCGCGGCTACGGCCAGCGCAATCGTGACCGCAGCCGTGAACAATATTTTCGGTAGATGCATCATGGCGGCGTCAGCCCGAGGCGCTTGGCGATGATCTTGTCGACCGTACGCTTGGGGAGCCATGAGGTCACCAGATGCCGCATCGGATCGGGTGTGATCTGATAGCGCACCTTGGGATTGGCGAGCGTCAGCGCCTCAAAAATCTTTTCGGCGATTTTCTCCGCCGGCAGTCCCATCGAACCGAGATGCAGCATGAAGGCGCGAACCTTTTGCAGCGCCGGAAAGTACGGCGAGTTCTGGTAGGACGAGATATCGACCTCCTCGGCCTTGCTCCAGATCGGGGTTTTGACGGCACCGGGGGCAATGATGATGACGTCGATCCCGAACAGCATCAGTTCGCGCCGAAGGCTTTCGGACAGCCCTTCGATCGCGTGCTTCGACGCCGAATAAGGCGCCGACAGCGGATTGCCGTTCTTGCCCGCCACCGAGGAAATCATCACGACCCGTCCCTTCGGCCCTTTGAGCTGCGGATCGGCGCCGAGCAGCGGACCGAACGCCTGGGTCGTGATCACCGGCCCGATGACGTTGACTTCCATCTGGCGGCGAAAATCGTCGGCCGCAAGCTCGAGCACCGGCCCCGCCACCGCAATGCCGGCATTGTTGACGAGACCCGCGAGCGTCTCGCCGCTCAATTGGGCACGCACCTCGCGCGCGGCCACCAGCACCGCGGCCTCATCGGTGACGTCGAAGATCAGCGGCGCGAAATTGGCGCCGAATTCGCCCTTGAGGCGGTCGGCGTCGGCCTGTTTGCGCACGCTGCCGAAGATGCGAAAGCCGCGATCGAGCAGCAGTTTTGCGGCGGCCCAGCCGATGCCGGTGGACGCGCCGGTGATGACGACGGATTTCATGATTGGATCCCCATTGACGGGGATCATGTAGTCAAAATTGGACAAAGCGCAACGTCACGACGCTAGTGCGCTCCCCCGCCCCGTTCTTACGGGGTCGAGACGAGCGAAGCTCGCTCTTAGAGGGTTGGGGTGAGGGGCTCTTCCATCCACAGCCTCTGACTATGACGAGAGACCGGTGCCCCCTCACCCGCCGCGCGAAGAGCGCGACCTCTCCCCGCAAGCGGGGCGAGGTTAGCAAGAAACGCCACGATCCAGGTGTTACTCCGCGTGCCCGTCGATGATCGGGCCGAACAGCTGCCATTTCTCGCCGGTGAATTTCATCATCTGGACCTGCTCGATCGGATAGAAATCCGTCGGCGAGGTCTTGATGCGGATGCCGGGGATATAGGTGTTGATCTCGAAATCCAGATTCGCGACCACCTTCATGACGTTCTCGCGGGTGAGATTGTCGCCGCAGCGCTTTAGCACTTCGACCAGCGCGGTCGAGGTGTTGTAGGCCGTCAGCGGCCCGCTCTCGGAGCGATCGGCTTCCGGATAATACTTTGCCATGAAGGCGCGGTATTTTTGCATGCCCGGATGGCTGTCCCATTGCGGATCGGTGACGTCCATCTGGTAGCCGGCGCTGAGGATGCCTTTTGAGTTGTCGAGACCGGCAGGCTTCAGCACCGCGCCGACCGAGGCCGAGACGTTGGTCATGATGTGGACCGGGTGCCAGTCGAGTTCGGCGACTTTCTTGATCGCTTGCGCCGCAAATTTCGGCGTGCCGATGTTGATGAAGATGTCGGGGTTCGAGGTCTTGATCGCCACCACCTGCGAATCCACCGTCGGCATGGAAATTTCGTAGGAGATCTCGCTGACGACCATCTGGCCGTATTTGTCGCGCAGCACATCCTTCAGGCCGAGCACGTAGTCCTTGCCGAAATCGTCGTTCTGGTAGAGCACGCCGATTTTGGCGGTGGGATGATGCTCCAGGATGTAGGTGGCATAGATCCGCGCTTCGGCGCGGTAGTTCGGCTGCCAGCCGATGGTCCAGGGGAAATGCTCGGGATCGCCCCAGCGCGAGGCACCGGTGGCGACGAACAGCTGCGGCACCTTCATGGTGTTCATGTATTTCTGGATCGCCGCGTTTGAGGCGGTACCGAGCGGGGCGAAGATCAAAAACACCTCGTCGCTCTCGACCAGCTTTCGCGCCTGCTCCACCGTCTTCGGCGGGCTGTAGGCGTCGTCATAGGAAATGAAATTGATCTTGCGGCCGTTTACGCCGCCATTGTCATTGATCATGCGCATATAGGCGCTCATCGTCTTGCCGATGATGCCGTAGGCCGAAGCCGGCCCGCTATACGGCATGATGTTGCCGATCTTGATCGTGGTTTCGGTGACGCCGGTGTCGTATTTCTTCTGCGCGGCAGCGGGCATTGCGGCTGCGGCGATGATCAATCCGGACAGTCCAAGAGCCTTGACAACAGCCTTAACGAAATTCGTCGTGAAGAAATCCTTAGCAAAACGCTTCATGATTTTCCTCCTCGGATGTGGGCCAGCCTTGATGGCTTCTTGTTGGACAGTTTCCTCTTCGACTTTTTTCTGAAACGGTTTGGACAGGATAGCAGCCGGACCGGAATACCGGAAGCGAAGCTAATCCAGCAAACACCGGCCATTTGTCGTGTAAAATTCCGGGTTGCGGCAAAACAAGCCTGGTAAAGCAATCGCAAACGCGAAGCGGACAATGCTCGCCTTACGTGTACACGGGAGTATCCGTAGCGCGGCAAACCGCCCGGCTTGCTGCGCGCCAGTCCACGCTCCTGTAGTTTTACGGGGTTCCACTCTTAACGCTCGCGAAAGGCCGCATCCGGCATTGTGCAGCCTCAAATAGAAACAACAAACAGGCTGCCCTCGATGGTGCAACAGCCGGCGCATTCAATCATCGCCGAACTCGAAGATGCCGTCAGAGGCGGGTCGTCGGCCCGCCGGGTCGAAACCCTGCGGCAGGTCACCGACCTCTTCCTCAATGATGGCGAGCGTCTCAGCGACGACCAGGTCAAGGTCTTCGACGACGTGCTGTGCCTGTTGATCGCACGCGTCGAGACGCGGGCCCGTGTCGAGCTCTCTAAGCGGCTGGCGCCGCTCGACTACGCGCCGTTCGAGGTGATCCAGTATCTGGCATGGGACGACGAGATCGCTGTGGCGGGCGATGTGCTCACCCACTCCAACCGCCTCAGTGCGGAGGCGCTGGTCGAGATCGCCGGCATCAAGGGACAGGACCATCTGCTGGCGATTTCGGCGCGGGACAACCTGCCGGAGCAGGTCACCGACGTGCTCGTCAGTCGCGGTGAAACCAAAGTCATCCGCCGGCTCGCGAAAAACGCCAACGCAAAATTTTCCGAGGCCGGCTATTCCGGCATGGTCGCCCGCTCTGAAGGCGACGACGAACTGGTCGAGATCCTCGGCCTTCGCCTCGATCTTCCGGTGAAGTTCCTGCGCGACCTGTTGCGCCGGGCCAAGGATGCCGTTCGCAACCGGCTGCTGGCGCTGGCGCCGCCCGCATTACAGGAAGAAATCCGCCGCGTGATCGAGGACATCGTGCGCGAAGGGCCGCCGTCGGGGCGGGATTTTCGCGTTGCCGAAGAACTCGTCAGGCTGATGATGGAGCTCAAGGAGCTCGACGACGCGACCGTGTACAATTTCGCCGAATCCAGGAAATTCGACGAGGTGATGGTCGCGCTCGCGGCGCTCAACGACGTGCCGGCCGAAATGATGGCACGGCTGATCGAGGGCCCCCGTGCCGACCTCATCCTGATCCCCTGCCGCTCGGCAAAACTGAACTGGCCGACGGTGGAAAGCATTTTGCGCAACCGGCCGGTCCCGTACCGGATCGACGACGAAACGCTTGTGGTCGCGGAGCGGGACTACAAGAAACTGTCGATGGAAACCGCCCAGCGCACCGTGCGTTTCTGGCAGCTGCATAACCGGATCGAGAAGTAGGCTCCTCTTCCTCCGGGCAGCGCAACGCCGAAGACCGTCACGCCGCGCGCACCGTCTCCAGGAATTTTCCGACTTCACGTTTGAGGCGGCTGCTTTCGGATGAGAGCGACTGGGCCGACGACAACATCTGGGACGATGCCGAGCCGGTTTCGCTGGCACCGCGTTGTACGTCAATGATGTTGGACGCCACTTGCTGAGTGCCTAGCGCAGCCTGCTGCACGTTGCGCGCGACTTCCTGCGTGGCGGTGCCTTGCTCTTCGACCGCGGATGCAATGGTCGACGAGATTTCCGAAATCCGGCCAATGGTTACACCGATCTCCTCGATCGCGTTTACCGAATCCTGCGTCGCGTTCTGAATGTCGCTGATCTGTTTTCGGATCTCCTCGGTCGCCTTCGCCGTTTGTTCGGCAAGCGCCTTGACTTCGGAGGCGACGACCGCAAAGCCGCGTCCAGCCTCTCCGGCACGCGCCGCCTCGATCGTTGCATTGAGCGCCAGGAGATTGGTCTGACCGGCGACCGTGTTGATCAGCTCGACCACGTCGCCGATCCGGTTGGCAGCGCTCGACAACGCATTGACGCGATCATGGGTCTTGCGGGCCTGCTCTACCGCTTCTCCGGCGATTTTCGACGATGCCAGCACCTGCCGACTGATTTCGTTGACCGAGGAGGCCATCTCCTCGCTCGCGGAAGCCACCGACTGGACATTGGTCGAGGCTTCTTCGGAAGCCGCAGCCACCATGGTCGTGAGTTCCTGCGCCCGTTCCGCGGTCACCGTAAGAGAGCCGGCCGACGCCTCAAGCTGAGTCGAGGCTGCGGTTACGTTTTCGACAATCTCGCCGACGGTCGCCCTCGAACGCGTCGGCCAACCGGCCCATTGCAGCGATCTTTTCCTCGCGGGCAGCTTTTTCCAGTACCTGCCGCTCGGCTTGCATGTTCTGCACCCGGAGGGCGTTTTCCTTGAACACCAGCATGGCGCGCGCCATCGACCCCATCTCGTCGCGGCGTTTGATGCAGGGAACGTCGACTGACGTTTCGCCGCCGGCCAGTTCGCCCATCGCTGCGGTCATCTGGCCGAGCGAACGAACGATACGACTTATCACCATCCAGAGCGTTAGTCCGGCAAGCACAAGCGAGAAAACCATCAGGAAGCCGTTGAACACCAGGGTTTGCAGGCTGCTGCGCTGTGCGGTTTCGGCCAGCCGCGCGGCTTCCTGACTGGCCAGCGCGCTTAGCGCGATCACTTCATCGATCGCCGCCGTCGCTTGGCTGAACCATTCGGCGGAGCTAACCGGATAGGTTCCGCTGCCAAGTCCCGCCGCGTAGACCGTCTTGCGCGTCTCCTCGAAGCGCTGGAACACCCGTTCACGCACCCGGCCGGCGCCGGCGCTGACCGTTGGTGGCGGCCGAAGACTTTGCAGCGTAGGCCTGCACATAATCCCAGGCGGTTTCCACGCGGCCCCGGAAGCCACCGAGCGTGCTGATTTCCTGCGCGCTCATCGGCTTTGCCGCAGCGACCAGCCCCGCCACCATGGCACGCTCGCGGCCGAGATACTCGCTCATGATCCAAACGAAGTGCTTCAGGTTCTGCAGGCTCGACAGCCGCGCCTGCACGTTGTCTTCGTCCATCGCCGCAGCCACGCGGAGATTCTGGCTCGCCACGATCATCGCAGTGATGATCGGCGTCCATTGCGACACCGCCGCCGGCTGACGCGCGCTCGCCGGCTTGGCGATCTCGGTGTCCGCCTGCCGGCGAAGCGCCGCAAGCTGTTCGAACGCCCGCTTCGCGTTGGCGATCAGCTGATCGCGATTGGCAAAATCCTGAGCTGCCATGCGGACGAGCGCCTGCTCAAAAGCCTGGTCCGCCGATTTCCGGAATTTCGCGATCGCCGCCACCTGCGCATCCGCCGCCGGATTGGCCGCGTTCAACGCCAGATTGGTCGCGCCGCGTTCGCGGGCCCATTGACCGGCACTCTCCAGCAATAGATCGGCGACTTCGTTGACGGATGCGGCGTCGGAGGCGATGGCGCGCTCCAGACTCGCGTTGCGCAACACATAACCCGATACGGCGAGGCCGAGCAGGGAAAGCAATGCAACGGCAGTGATGAGGAGATTGCGGATATTCCAGACGGTCGCAGCTTGGACGGACGGATTCATGGCAGGAGCCTTCAATTCAAAACTTCTAATGCCAGAACAAGGACGCCGAAATTGCGAAGCGCGGACGCGGAAAAAATCCGCGGAGATCTTGAAGTCTCGTTCGGTCGTCGCCCGAGACATAACCCGGGCGTGCTTAATTTCCCGTGAATTTACGGGAGTGATACGCATTATCGAAAGCCAGATTTCAGCTGCGTCGGCAACTACCAATAGCAGTTGCGTTGCGAGATCATCCTCTGCTTGAACGTTTTCGCGGCAGGAAAATCAGGCGACATTCTTCATCAACTGCGAGATCGATTCCAGATCGAATTCGCAATGCGGAACCGGTCGGCCGAACAGATATCCCTGCGCAAAATCCACGCCGGCCCGCAACAGCGCCTCGAACTGCTCGCGGCTCTCGACACCCTTGGCGGTTGTCGCAATGTCGAGGCCGCGCGCCAGCGCGAGCACGGAAGCGACGACCGCGCGCAATCCCGCCGGCTGGCAACCCCCTGCGCGATCGACCTGTCGATCTTGATCTTGTCGAACGGAAAGCTCGTCAGGTAGCTGGCCGCGGAATATCCCGCGCCGCAATTGTCGAGCACGATCGAGACGCCGAGATTCTTCAGTTGCCGGATCGTCGAGCAGATGCGCCGCCTGGTTCCGCTCCAGCAGCGCCGGTATCCGCGATTTCGAGTTCCAGCCGATCCGGCGACAGGCCGGACTCGACCAGCGCGCACAGAACGATGTCGAACAGATTGCCCTTGTCGAACTGGCTTGCGGCGATGTTGACGGCAATCCGGATATGCGACGGCCAGGCGGCCGCATCGAGGCACGCCTGCCGCAGGATCCATTCGCCGAGCGGCAGCATCAATCCCGTCGATTCCGCCAGCGGCAGGAACTGATCGGGCGCAAGCATGCCTTTCGACGGATGATGCCAGCGCACAAACGCCTCCACGCCGCTGACCGCGCCCGTCCTGACATCGATCACCGGCTGATAGTGCAGTTCGAACTCGCTGGCGCGAAATCGCCTCGCGCAATTCGCCTTCCATCGATTTCTGCATGTCCGCGGCTTCGGTCAGTTCGGACTGGAACACGCGGAAATCGTTTCGGCCGCCCGATTTTGCGGCGTAAAGCGCCAGATCCGCCTTTTGCAGCAGATGTCTCGGCGTCGCTGCCATGCTCCGGCGCGAACGCAATTCCGATGCTGGTTCCGACGCCGACCCTGTGGCCGTCGAGATCGAAGGGCTGCTCGATCAAGGCGATGATCTTGCGGGCAAGCGCGATGGCGCCGTCGCTCTGGTTCTTTTCGTTTTCCTGGATGATCGCGAATTCATCGCCGCCCAGACGAGCCACCACGTCGGTATCGCGAAGCGAGGACTGCAGGCGCCGCGCGACTTCGACCAGCAGCTGATCGCCGGCGGGATGTCCCAGCGTGTCGTTGACGTTCTTGAACTTGTCGAGGTCGAGCATCAGCACGGTAAAGTTGGTGCCGTGGCGCTTCAGGCGCTTGGCGGCGTCGTCGAGTTTTTCGGAGAACAGCGCGCGGTTCGCAAGGCCCGTGAGCAGATCGTGCTGCGCAAGGAAGGCGATCCGCTTTTCGTTCCGCGCCCGTTCGGTGATGTCCTCATGCGTGGTGAGCCAGCCGCCATTCGCCATCATGTGGCGGGCAATCGCAACCACGCGCCCGTCGGCGAGCTCGCGGATTTCCTTGGCCTCTCGCACATTCTGCGTGAGGTAGGTTTCCGGCGCCACGCCGGCAAATCGGTGCCCTTCTCGCGGCGATATTCCAGAATCTGCGCGAGCGAGGTTCCCGGCTTTATCTGGTCGCGGCCGAGGTGATAGATTTCGCCGTAGCGCGCATTCGACACCACGACCTTCTGCTCTGCGTCGAACATGCAGAGCCCCTGCGACATGTTGTTGAGCGCGGCATCGAAGCGCACGTTCATGGCTTCGAGTTCGGCGGCCTTCTCCGCAAGCAGATCGCTCGCCGCGTTTCTGCTCGGTGACGTCTTCATGGGTCGCGACCCAGCCGCCGTCCGGCAGCGGCTTGCGCTGAATGAATATCTCGCGACCGTCGGACGGTTCGAAATTCTGCTTTGGTTGCGTCGGCATCAATTGGACGTGTTGATCGACGGTCAGATTGCTGGTTTCGCCGCGGTCGACATAGTGCTGCAGGATGCGGTCCAATGGCGTGCCCGGCAGCACCAGTTCGTCCGGCAGACCGTACATCTCCTGGTAGCGGCTGTTCGAGATCACCAGCCGCTTGTCCGCATCGAACAGGCAGAGGCCCTGCGACATGTTGCTGATGGCGACGTCGAAGCGTTCGTTTGTGCGTTTCACTTCTGCGGCGCTCTCGGCCAGCAGCGCTCTCGGCGCGCCGCTTCTCCGTGATGTCCTCGTGGGTCGCGACCCAGCCGCCGTCCTTCATCGGCGTGCGCTGGATCTCGATCATCCGGCCGTCGGCCAGCGTCAGGATATGCGATGTCCGGTCCTTGGCGCCCTGAAGGAATGAGTCGAGCCTGAAATCGGTTCCCTCGGTCTTGTAATCCCTGAGAATATGGCTGAGCGGCGTTCCGGGCTTCACCTGCTCTGCCGTCAACTCGTACATCTCGCGGTAGCGGCTGTTCGAGACCAGCAATCGCTCATCCGCATCGAACATGCTCAGCCCATGCGGCATGTTGCTCAGCGCGGCATCGAAGCGCGCATTTGTTCTCGCCAGGGCCCGCGTCTTCGCCGCGAGCGCGTTGGTCTGCCGCACCAGCACGAGCGTGCCGAACAGGATCGCGACGACGATCGCGGAAACCAGCAGGCCGAACGTGTAGAGGTGCCGGTACCACGGCGCCAGCACGTCCGCGCGGCCGAAGCTGACGAGGATCGACCAGCGGCAGACCGCGGACGGCCTTGTAGCCGGCGATACGGGGCACGCCATCGACGACACTGCGCGTTTCGTAGGATCCGGATTCCGATTTCGGCAGATGCTCGGCCAATAGCGGCGCCTTCGGCATACGACCTGCCAATCGCGGCTTCCAGCAGCTCGGTTCCCGCGCCAGAAGCTGTCCTTCACGGTGCAGCAGCAGGACGGATCCATCGCTCGCCGAGATCGATCGAGCGATAGAGCTTGGTGAAGATAGGCCTGATCGATCGGCGCGGTGACGATGCCGGCAAAACTGCCGTCGGGGTTGCTCAGCCGGCGCGATGCCGCGGTGAACCATTTGTCGCTGACGGCGGAGCGATAGGGCGGCGAGATGAACAGATCATCGCCGGTGCTGTCGCGCTGGGCGATGAAGTGCGCCATGTCGGAGATGTTGCTGCGCGGCAGCGCGACCGTCATAGGAATGGCGAGATGACTTCCCCGACGCATCGGTCCATCCGACCGCGACGAGGATGGACGAGCTCTTCTGCAACTGCCGCAGCGCCGCATTGGCCGCGCGCTGATCGGGATATCTTCCCGCCAGGCTGTTCCTGCGGATCGCCTCGGCCTCGAGCAGAACGCGATCGACATCTTCGAACGTCAGCGCCGTGTGCTCGGCGAGAATGTTCGCAAAGCTCGCGGCATCGGTCTTGGCGGCCGCGATCCTGTCCTCGTAGCGGGTTTGCAGATCGGTGAGGAACAGCGCGATGGTCGAAAGGCACAGCAACGCGCCAAGCGCCGCAATCGGCGCTGCCGGCGATCGTGCTATCCGTCGAAAGACTCCCGGCATGAGCTGCCCGATTTGACCAGGAAGTGAAGGCCCCAAATTCACCCGGCAATCTTAATATTTCGTACGTCATACCGGCGGCGGCCCTGCCCGGCTCCGTACTACTACCGGGCTCTCGGGAGGCCATAACGACGACCGCGTGCCCGTCTTTGACGAGTTCCGCCGCTTTGTCTTACTCTCTCCCAGTTTCGGCAACGGAAGAGTGTTTTCCATGGACCAATTGGCGGCCGCACGCATAAAACTCGTGCGCGATCACATGCGGCTCGAATGCGAGGGCGATTGGGACGGCGTCATCGCCACCTTCGCCCATCCCCGCTACGAGCTCTACGGCGCCGGCAGTGTGTTTGACGGCGAGGAAGCGGTCCGCGGCTATTTTGCGGCCTCGCGTGTGCCGTTTCCCGATCAGGCCAACGAGATCATCGCGATCAGCGCCGGCGGCGATTCCGTGCTGGTGGAATTCTGGCTGACGGGCACCCATCTCGGCCCGCTGCGCACGCCGAAAGGCGAGATCGCGCCTACGGGGAAGAAATTCCGCGTCCGCATGATGGCGAGTTTCGAGTTCGAGCCCGGCTCCGCGAAGATCATCTGCGAGCGACCGTATTTCGACCGCCGCGCGGTGATGACGGCGCTCGGGCTGGGGTGAGGAATCGTAGGATGGGCAAAAGCGCGTAGCGCCGTGCCACCATTTTCAATTTGTGAGTTGATAGATGGTGGGCACGCAGGCGCTTTGCCCACCCTACGATCTTGCAGATTTGCTCCGTCATTGCGAGGAGCAAAGCGACGAAGCAATCCATTCTTCCTTTCCGCGGAGAGATGGATTGCTTCGCTGCGCTCGCAATGACGACGCTGACGCTCAATTCTTGCTCTTGTCGACCAGCGCGCCCTTCTTGATCCACGGCATCATGTCGCGGAGCTTGGCGCCGACTTCCTCGATCGGGTGCTCGGCGAGCTTGGCGCGGGTGGCCTTGAACGAGGTCTGGTTGACCTTGTTCTCCAGCATCCAGTCGCGGGCGAACTTGCCGCACTGGATGTCGGCGAGCACGCGCTTCATCTCGGCCTTGGTTTCCGCGGTGACGATGCGCGGGCCGGTGACGTATTCGCCGTACTCGGCGGTGTTGGAGATCGAGTAGTTCATGTTGGCGATGCCGCCTTCATAGATCAGGTCGACGATCAGCTTCACCTCGTGCAGGCACTCGAAATAGGCCATCTCGGGCGCGTAGCCGGCTTCCACCAGCGTCTCGTAGCCGGCCTTGATCAGTTCGACCAGGCCGCCGCAGAGCACGACCTGCTCGCCGAACAGATCGGTCTCGCATTCTTCCTTGAACGTGGTCTCGATGATGCCGGCGCGGCCGCCGCCGATCGCCGACGCGTAGGACAGGCCGAGGTCATGGGCGTTGCCCGAGATGTCCTTGGCGATCGCGATCAGGCAGGGCACGCCGCCGCCGCGCTGATATTCCGAACGCACGGTGTGGCCGGGGCCCTTCGGCGCGATCATCAGCACGTCGAGATCGGCGCGCGGATCGAGCAGGTTGAAATGGACGTTGAGGCCGTGCGCGAACACGAGCGCTGCGCCCTTCTTCATGTTGTCGTGCAGGTGCTCGCGGTAGATGTCGCCCTGCAATTCGTCGGGGGTGAGCATCATGACGAGGTCGGCCCATTTGGCGGCTTCGGCGACTTCCATCACCTTGAAGCCGGCGGTTTCCGCCTTCTTGGCCGAGGCCGAGCCCTTGCGCAGCGCAATGGCGACGTCCTTGACGCCGGAATCCTTCAGGTTCAGCGCATGGGCGTGGCCCTGGCTGCCATAGCCGACGATGACGACCTTCTTGCCCTTGATCAGGTTCAGGTCGGCATCACGATCGTAATAAACTCGCATAGTCGTTTCCTTAATCGATGGCCAAATCGGCCGGTTAATCAGGCATTTAGGTCAGTTAAGAGCGCCGGTCGCCCGCGAATTTCCGGCGTTGTCTAGAGCATTTTCGCACTCAGGGGAAACCCGTTTATGCATGGCGCGGTGCGGCATCATGCGTCCACGAAGACCGGATAGAGCGAGGCCAGCAGCAGAAGAGCCATCACGATGTTGAAGGCCCGCACCGCCTTCTGGGAGGTCAGGACCGGGCGCAGCGCGCTGCCGAACAGCGCCCAGAGCAACGATGACAGCGCCCCCATGATGAACATCAGGGCGGCCTGCATCGCGATGTTCCAGGGAAACTGGCAATCGCCGAATAGGCGGTAATGATGCCGATCACCATCACCCAGCCCTTGGCGTTGACCCACTGGAACAGCGCCGCGCCCCAGAAGGTCATGGGGGCCGCCTGGTTGTCCTGCCCCGGCTTAACAGGTCCGGACATCGCGATGACCCAGGCGAGATATATCAGGTACGCAATCCCGGCATATTTCAGGATCGTCTGCAGGATCGGCTAGGCGACAAAGACCGCTCCAAGGCCAAGGCCGATGGCGGCGACCATGAACGCAATCCCGAACGCGATGCCTGCGATGTGCGGCAGGCTGCGGCGGAAGCCGTAGGTCAGCCCCGACGACAGCACCATGATGTTGTTCGGCCCTGGCGTGAACGCCATGACAGCGCCGAACGCAATCAGTGCAAGGAGAAGCGAGTGCGACATTCCTGGGCCTCAGACGGTCTTTGGCAGAATTGTTTTTGTTGAAGCCGGCGAACGCTTCGCGCGCATCACGACGGCGATGCAGACATCGGCCGTTTTCATTTTTCTAGCTCTGTTGATGGTCCGGCTTCGGTTTACGCAAAAGATAAGTTCCGTGCAGCGGCGCGTGGTAATCGACCGATTCCAGCGTGAAGCCGACATCGGTCAGCATGCGTTCGATCACCCAGCCGAAGGTCGAATATTCGTCGCGCATATGGGTGACCACGCTCTCGCGCTCGAAATCATGGTTCTTGATCGAGAAGTCGGCCCATTGCTCGACGTCGCGCTCGACGCCGTCGGGCATGCTGACGAACACGATGTCGCGCAAATAGAAATTCGCGCCGGGCTTCAATGCCGCAAAGATCCGCGCCAGCGCCACCGCCTTCCAGAAATCCGGCAGATGGTGCAGCGTGAATTCGCTGACGATCAGATCATAGGAATTCGGCTGGTAGGCAAAACTCAGCATGCCCGCCGGCTGGGTGCGGATCGCCACCTTGCGGTCGCGCGCCTGGATGTTGGCGAGTGCCAGCATCGCCGGCGAAATATCGATCGCGTCGACCTCGGCGCCCATCATCGCGGCCTCGCAGGCCAGCACGCCGTTGCCGCAGCCGATGTCGGCCAGCCGCCAGCCGCGCCGCACGCCGAGCATGGTCAGCGCCGCGCGCGCGCTGATGTCGCTGTCGTCATGCCGGTCGTAGATCGCAGCGACCGCTGAATCGAGCCCGAGCTGCCGCCGTTGCGTGTAATACCAGTCGCGCGCCAGCATGTTCACATCCCTTCAGGCCCGCGCCCGATCGCGGCAACCCCGGTGCGCGACACCTCGACAAGGCCGAGCGGACGCATCAGGTCGATGAATTGATTGATCTTGGCGGAGTTGCCGGTGATCTCGAACACAAAACTCTCGATGGTGGCGTCGATGACGCGGGCGCGGAACGCATCCGCCAGCCGCAGCGCCTCGACGCGGTTGTCGCCGCCGCCGCGCACCTTGACCATCGCAAGTTCGCGCTCGATCGAGCGGCCGGCCAGCGTCATGTCGACGACGCGATAGACCGGGACCATGCGGTCGAGCTGGTGCTTGATCTGCTCGATCACCATCGGCGTGCCCGTGGTGACGATGGTGATGCGAGAGAGATGTTTCTGGCTCTCGGTCTCGGAGACGGTGAGGCTTTCGATGTTGTAGCCGCGGCCGGAGAACAGCCCGATCACGCGCGCGAGCACGCCCGGCTCGTTCTGCACGAGCACCGAAAGCGTATGCGCCTCGTTCGGCTGATGGCGCTCTTCGAGGAAATAGGCGGATGCGGGCTGGTTCATGATCGTCCCCAAATTTCGCTACGCCAGCGCCGTGGCGGCGGTGGCGGCATTTTCGTTGCGGGCGATCCATTTCCAGAACAGATCGAAATCGATATTGCCGCCGGTCAGGATCAGGCCGACGCGCTTGCCGCGCAGCTTTGCCTTCTCCTGCAGGGCCGCGGCGAGTGCGGCGGCACCGGCGCCCTCGGCGAGATTGTGGGTGTCGGTCCAGTAGGCCCGCATCGCCTGGGCGATTTCGTCGTCGGTCACCTGCACGATGTGCGAGGCGCCATGGCGTATGATCGCCAGCGCCTCCGCATCGGGGACGCGGGTCGCCATGCCGTCGGCCAGCGTGTTGCTGCTGTTGGTGCGTCACCACGGTGCCGGCCGCGAACGACAGCGCGTAGGACGGCGCTTCCGTCGACTGCACGCCGACGATTTCGGTTTTCAAGCCGAGCAGATCGCGCGCCAGGATGCAGCCGCAGATGCCGGACCCCTGCCCGATCGGCACGTAGAGCACATCGAGATCAGGTGCTGCCCGCAGCAGTTCGAGCGCATAGGTGGCGACGCCCATCACGAGGTCGCGATGGAACGACGGCACCGGTTCGAGACCATCGCGTGCGGCGCGACGCTCGGCCTCTTCGCGCGCCAACTGGAAATCCTCGCCATGCTCGACCAGATTGGCGCCTAGCGCCCGCATCGACGCGTTCTTCTCGACCGAATTGCCGAGCGGCACATAGATCGTCGCCGGCACGCCATAGCGGCGCGCGGCGAAGGCAAGGCTCTGGCCGTGATTGCCGCGGGTGGCGGAGATGATGCCGGCGTGCCGGGCCGTTCGCGCTGCAGACGTTCGACATAGACCAGCCCGCCCCGCACCTTGAAGGCGCCGATCGGGGTGTGATTCTCGTGCTTGACGACGACCTCGGTGCCGAGCCGCTGCGCCAACAGCGGCCAGGCATGCGCCGGCGTCGGCGGCATCGCTGCGCCGACGACGGTGTGCGCACGTTCGAGTTGCTTCAGGTCAAACATTCGACCGTCCTCACACCAGCGCCTTGCCGCCGGCGAAGGCGGCCGCGGTCGCCTCGTCGGTGGCTTCCGCCGGCAACAGCATTTCGTTGTGCGCCTTGCCGGACGGAATCATCGGGAAGCAGTTTTCCAGCGCCGCGACGCGGCAATCGAACAGCACCGGGCGCTTGACCTTGATCATCTCCTGGATCGCGCCGTCGAGATCGGCGGGCTTGAACACCTGGAAGCCGACGCCGCCATAGGCTTCCGCCATCTTGACGAAATCAGGCATCGCCTCCGAGTAGGAATGCGACAGCCGGTTGCCGTGCAGCAGCTGCTGCCACTGCCGCACCATGCCCATGTACTGGTTGTTCAGGATGAAGATCTTGATCGGCAGTTCATACTGAACCGCCGTCGACATCTCCTGCATCGTCATCTGCACCGAGGCGTCGCCCGCGATATCGATCACGAGGCTGTCGCGGTGCGCGACCTGGACGCCGAGTGCCGCCGGCAGGCCGTAGCCCATGGTGCCGAGGCCGCCCGAGGTCATCCAGCGGTGCGGCTCCTCGAAGCCGAAGAACTGCGCCGCCCACATCTGATGCTGGCCGACTTCGGTCGTGATGTAGGTGTCGCGGCCGCGCGTCGCCTCGAACAGGCGCTCGATGGCATATTGCGGCAGGATGACTTCGCTGTTCTTCCGGTAGGCGAGCGAATTGCGCGCGCGCCATTTGGCGATTTCCTGCCACCACGGCTTGATGTCGGGCTTCTTCGCCTCCGCCTTGAACACCTGCAACATGTCGCCCATCACATTGGCGGCGTCGCCGATGATCGGAATGTCGACGTGGATGTTCTTGTTGATCGAGGACGGATCGATATCGATGTGGATCTTCTTCGAGCCCGGCGAGAACGCGTCGACGCGGCCGGTGATGCGGTCGTCGAAGCGCGCACCGATGCACAGCATGACGTCGCAATCATGCATCGCCATGTTGGCCTCATAGGTGCCGTGCATGCCGAGCATGCCGAGCCAGTTCTTGCCGGTCGCGGGATAGGCGCCGAGGCCCATCAGGGTCGAGGTGATCGGGAATCCCGTGGCCTCGACCAGTTCGCGCAGCAGTTTCGAGCCTTCGAGTCCGGAATTGATGACGCCGCCGCCGGAATAGATCACCGGCCGCTTGGCCGAGGCCAGCAGCGCCACGGCTTTGCGGATCTGCGACGCATCGCCCTTGATCCGCGGCGTGTAGGACACATGCACGTCGGATTTGCGCGGCGGATGGTAGGTGCCGATCGCGAACTGCACGTCCTTCGGCACGTCGACCAGCACCGGGCCGGGACGGCCGGTGGTGGCGACGTAGAACGCCTCGTGCAGCACCTTGGCGAGATCGTTGACGTCGCGCACCAGCCAATTGTGCTTGGTGCAGGGTCGGGTGATGCCGACGGTGTCGCATTCCTGGAACGCGTCATTGCCGATCAGATGCGTCGGCACCTGCCCGGTGATGCAGACCAGCGGGAATCGAATCCATCAGCGCATCGGTCAGCGGCGTCACCATGTTGGTGGCGCCGGGGCCGGAGGTCACCAGCACCACGCCGGGTTTGCCGGTCGAGCGCGCATAGCCTTCGGCGGCGTGGCCGGCGCCCTGCTCGTGCCGGACCAGGATGTGCTCGATGTCGCTCTGCTGGAAAATCTCGTCATAGATCGGAAGCACGGCGCCGCCGGGATAGCCGAACATATGCTGGACGCCATGATCGATGAGCGCGCGCACGACCATCGCGGCGCCGGTCATCTGGTTCGGATCGTGGCTCTTGTCGGTCATGACGTGTTCCTTACGGCTTGCTCAGGTTGTTCTTGCGCGGCTTGGTCGGTTTCGAATTTGGGAAATAAAAAAGGGCCCCAGAGGCCCCATGCACACCGCCTGAAATTGGATGGCCTTAGCCATCCCGGGCGGTGCGCCAGGGTACGACTACGATAAGGAGTTTGGTAATAATATTACGCATTGTGCGGCTCAGACTTCCCAAAGATTACGCGCGTTATACCGTCCGAACCCCGGAAGTCAAGGCAGGGACGCCAAAATCGCGATTTGGAGCAGTGTAACGGGGTTCCGGCCATTCGGCGAGTGCGAATTTGCTGTTCCCTGCCATGCAGGGGCTACCCGTAGCCCGGATGGAGCGCAGCGCAATCCGGGGGTCCACCCACACCCAGTCGCCCCGGATTTCGCTGCGCTCCATCCGGGCTACGGGAAGCGTGCCTCCACCCACTCCCCCGCCGCCTCCGGCGCCACCCATTCGAATTCCGGCAGCTGGTGCCGGAACCAGGTGAACTGCCGTTTGGCGTAGTGGCGGGTGTCGGCGCGGCCGATTTCGGAGGCCTCGTCGCGGCTGATGTCGCCCCGCAGATGGCGGATCAGCGCCGGCACGCCATGGGCCTTCATCGCCGGCAGCAGTGGATCGAGCTGCCGCGCCGCGAGGGCTGCCACTTCTTCCAGGGCGCCCGCCGACAGCATCGCTTCGAACCGCGCATCGATCCGGGCGTAGAGCGCGTCACGCTCGGGCTCAAGGAACAGCGCGGAAAATTCGCCCGGAGGCAGCAGCGGCGGCAGGCCTTCGCGGTGCCAGTCGGTCAGCGCCCGGCCGGTCGCCTCGACCACTTCCAGCGCGCGCGCAATGCGGGCGCGGTCGCGCGGCTTCAGGCGTTCGGCCGACGCCGGATCGCGTAGTCGCCAGTTCGGCATGCAGCGCCTCGACGCCATCACGCTCCAGCCGCGCGCGCACGCTGTCGCGCACCTCCGCCGGGATCGGCGGCACCGCCGACAGGCCGCGCGTCAATGCCTTGAAATAGAGACCGGAACCGCCGACGAAGATCGGCAACCGCTTTTCGGCGTGCGCCTCCGAGAGGATTTTGGCGGCGTCCGCGACCCAGGCGCCGGCGGAAAAATTCACGGCAGCATCGACATGGCCGTAGAGCCGGTGCGGCGCCAGCGCCTCCTCGGCCGCCGTCGGGCGCGCCGTGATGATGCGGAGATCGCGGTAGACCTGCATGGAATCGGTGTTGATGACGACACCGCCGGTTTTTTGCGCAAGCGCGAGCGCCAGCGCCGACTTGCCGCTGGCGGTCGGCCCTGCGATAAGCACGGCCTTATTCCCGAATAGCGAATTCGCCTGCATGTCCCTCGTCGCCACGCTCATCTGCAACCCCGCCAACCCCGCGCTCGACTCCACGATCGTCGACGGCGCGCTGGCCGTGCTGCCCTCGCCCGGCACGGCCCAATGGCTGTTCGACGAAGTCGCGGTCGATATTCCCTTTACCGGCAGCGACGACGTCAAGGCGATCGAAGCCCGCCTGCGCCAGGCGCGCGGCGACCTGCCGATCGACATTGTGGTGCAGCCTCAAGCGCTGCGGCGCAAGAAGCTTTTTCTCGCCGACATGGATTCCACCATGATCGGCCAGGAATGCATCGACGAACTGGCCGACTTCGCCGGACTGAAGGCGCATGTCGCTGCCATTACCGAACGCGCGATGCGCGGCGAGATCGAGTTCGAACCGGCGCTGCGCGAGCGCGTCGCACTGTTGAAGAACATGCCAGTCTCCGTCGTCGACGAGGTGCTGAAGCAGCGCATTACGCCGACGCCGGGCGGCCGCCAACTGGTCATGACCATGCGGGCCAACGGCGCCTATACCTGCCTGATCTCGGGCGGCTTCACGCTGTTCACCGGCGCGGTCGCCGCCATGATCGGCTTCCAGGAAAACCGCGCCAACGAGTTGAAGGTGTCCGACGGCAAGCTGACCGGCGAAGTCACCGAGCCGATTCTGGGCCGCGCCACCAAACTCGCGACCCTGATCGAACTGCACCGAATCCTTCGATCTCGACGCGATCGACACGCTGGTCACCGGCGACGGCGCCAACGATCTCGGCATGATCGAGGCCGCAGGATTGGGCGTCGCGTATCACGCCAAGCCGGCGGTGGCCGCGGCGGCGGCGGCGCGGATCGACCATGGCGATCTCACGGCGTTGCTGTACGTGCAGGGCTATCGACGGGATGAGTTTGTGGAGGGGTAATCTCTCAAAGTGTCGTCCCCGCGAACGCGGGGACCCATACGCCGCGGCCTATCATTAGGGCAATGCGGGAGAGACCTTCAACAACGATCGACGCCGGTGGCTATGGGTCCCCGCGTTCGCGGGGACGACAGCTTCACTCGACGCAGGCAGCCGGGACGACGGTCACTGCACGCTCAGCGCCACGAAGCGCAGTTCGCCATCGCCGTTGGCGACCATTAGCAGGACAGACTTCCTGCCGTCCTTCTTCAGCTGATCGACGCGCTTCTTGACGTCGGCAGCGTTGGTCACGGCCTCCTGCGCCACTTCGACGATGACGTCGCCGGCGGACAACCGCTTCTCGGCGGCGTCCGACGTGCCGTCGACGCCGGTGATGATGACGCCCTTGACGCTATCCTTGATCTTGTACTTGCCGCGCAGATCCTTGCTCAGCGTTGCGAGATCGAGGCCGAGCGCCTTTTGCGTCACCGGCTTCTCGGCGGCCGGCTCGTCCTTGGTCTTGGCGGAAGCCTCCTTCGCCTTGTCGGTATCCTCGAGGCGGCCGAGCGTCACTTTCTTGGTTTCCTCAGCGCCCTTGCGGATGATCACGACCTCGACTTCCTTGCCGACCGCCGTGTCAGCGACCACGCGCGAAAGGTCCTTCGGATCCTTGACGTCCTTGCCGTCGAACTTGACCACGACGTCGCCGGGCTCGATGCCGGCGGGTTTTGCCGGACCCTTGTCGTCGATGCCGGCGACCAGCGCGCCCCGCGCCGGCTTGATGTTGAGGCTTTCGGCGATCTCGTCGGTGACCTGCTGGATGCGGACGCCGAGCCAGCCGCGGCGTAGTTCGCCGAACTGGCGGAGCTGATCGACCACGACGGAGACCGTCTTGGAAGGCACCGCGAAGCCGAGGCCGATCGACCCGCCGGTCGGCGAAATGATCAAGGTGTTGACGCCAACCACTTCACCTTCGAGGTTGAACAGCGGTCCGCCGGAATTGCCGCGATTGATCGAAGCGTCGGTCTGGATGTAGCTGTCATAGGGGCCCTGGCTGATGTCGCGGTTACGCGCCGAGACGATGCCTGCCGTGACCGAGCCGCCGAGGCTGAACGGGTTGCCGATCGCGATCACCCATTCACCGAGCCGCAGCTTGTCGGAATTGCCGAACTTGACCGCGATCAGCGGTTTCACCGGCTTGAACTTCAACACCGCAATGTCGGTCTTCTTGTCGACGCCGACCAACTCGGCCTTGATCTTGGTGCCGTCGTTCATGATCACGTTGATCTCGTCGGCATCGGCGATGACGTGATTGTTGGTAACGACGACGCCTGCGGTATCGACAACAAAACCGGAGCCGAGCGAATTGGTCTTGCGCGGCTGCATGTCGCTGCCGCGCTCACCGCCCTTGGGGCCACCGCCGCCGCGCCGGTTCTTGAAAAAGTCGTCGAAGAATTCCTCGAACGGCGAACCCGGCGGCAATTGCGGTGTCGCACCGCGGTCGCCACCACCGCCCTTGCTGGCGTCGACAGTCTGCGAGGTCGAGATATTGACGACGGCGTCGATCACCTTCTCGGCGATGTCGGCGATGCCATCCGGGCCACGGGCGAAAGCCGGCCCCGCGGCCAGCATGGTGGCGGCGCCCAGCGAGATCGCGGCTCCCATCAGGCGCAGGCGACGGCTCAAAGCGGGTCTGGCACCGGTCATGTCAGCTTCTCTCCAGGAGGTCGATTTGGGAACCACAGTGCGCCCGAACCGGTCTGAGGCGCAAGCATTTGAGCCGGACATTTCGGCGGAAAACCGGCCGTAAAGGCTCACATTCCCGTTGAATTGGGCGCCGCTTTTACGCCGCGGCCGGGCGCGCGTCGAAAATGGCTAGCGCCGGACCAGCCAGACCAGAATCAAACCGACCACCGCCGAACCGATGCCGACCGCTCGCAAAATGTGGTCGGGCGTCGCCTGCGCGCTCTTCATCGCCCGCCGCATCCAGGCCGGGCTTGCCGCGAACATCAGGCCTTCCAGCACGAACAGGATTCCCACACCGATGAGGAAGTCGGCGAACGCTATGGACCTCATCGGATGGTAACCTCCCGTAATCAGCGCTTTTTCTTATAGCGCAGTGAAGCGGTTTCCCGCTTCACTGAAACACTTGTGACCAGCCGAAACCTTACGGTTTCGGCGCTGGCGCGGCGGCTGCTGCCGGCGGATGGCCGGCCGGATTGGCGAAGAAGCGGAAGAACTCCGAATCCGGCCGCAGCAGGAAGCGGGTGTCGCTGCTCTTCAGGCCGACCTCATACGCCGTCATCGAACGATAGAAGGCGAAGAAATCCGGATCCTTGCCGTAGGATTCGGCGAACAGACGGTTGCGTTCGGCATCGCCGGCGCCGCGCGTCTGTTCGGCGGTCGAATTGGCTTCGGCGATGATGACCGTTGCCTCACGATCGGCCTTCGACCTGATCTCCTGTGCCTTCTGGCCGCCTTGCGCGCGGAACTCGGCGGCTTCGCGCTGCCGCTCCGTCTGCATCCGCTGATAGACCGCCTGGCTGTTCTGCTCCGGCAGGTCGGCGCGGCGGATCCTGACATCGACGACCTGGATGCCGTAACCATCGGCTTCCTTGTCGAGCTGGTCGCGAATCCGCGCCATCAGGGTTTCACGCTCGTCGCGCACCACCGTGATGAAGGTGACCTCGCCCAGCACGCGGCGCAGCGACGCGTTCAACAGCGTCGTGAGCTGGATGTTGGCGGCCTGGATCGAGCCGATGCTCTGATAGAAGCGCAACGCGTTCTTGATCCGATAGCGGGCGAAGGCGTCGACCACCAGCCGCTTCTGATCCGAGGCGATCACTTCCTGCGACGGATTTTCCAGATCGAGGATACGCTTGTCGATCGAGATCACGGTGTCGATGAACGGCGCCTTGAAGTTCAGGCCGGGTTCAGTGACGACGCGCACGGGTTCGCCGAGCCGCACCACCAGCACCTGCTCGGTCTGCGACACGGCAAAGACGGAGCTGTAACCGACGATGACGACGACGAACAGCGCGATCAGGATGGCAATGCCTGTGACGGGGGATCTCATCGCGTGCCTCCCTGCGGCTGGCCAGTGGTAGGCGCGGCCGGTGGTCGCCGCGGCGTCAACTCGCTGAGCGGCAGATACGGCACGATGTTCTGTCCGGACGAACCGCCGTCATAGACCAGCTTCTCGGCGCCGCCGAGCACGCGCTCCATCGTCTCCAGATAAATCCGCTGCCGGGTCACGTCCGGCGCCTTCTTGTACTCGTCGTAGACTTTCAGGAAGCGCGCGCTCTGGCCCTTGGCCTCGGCGACCGCCTGTTCCTTGTAACCTTCGGCGACCTGCAGGATCTGCGCGCCGCGGCCGCGCGCGTCGGGAACGACGCGGTTGGCATAGGTCTGCGCTTCGTTCTGCAGACGCTCGAGGTCGGCGCGCGCCGCCTGCACGTCGCGGAACGCGTCGATCACCTGCGCAGGCGGATCGACCTTCTGCATCTGCACCTGCTGCACCAGGATGCCCGAGCCGTAACTGTCGAGCGTCTTCTGCATCAGGTCCTGCACGCCCGCTTCCGTGGTGGTACGGGCGCCGGTCAGGATCGGCTGGATGTTGGAACGGCCGATCACCTCGCGCATCGCACTCTCGGCCACCGCCTTCACGGTGCCCTCCGGATTCTGGATGTTGAAGAGATAATTGCCGACGCCGTCGGGCTTGATCCGCCACAACACCGTGAAATCGACGTCGACGATGTTCTCGTCGCCGGTCAGCATCAGGCTTTCTTCCGGCACATCCCGCATGGTGCGGCCGCGCCGCGCCGGGTCGTCGATCAGCGTCATGCCGATCGAGATGGTGGAAACGCGCAGCGCCTTCGGCAGCAGCACGGTCTCGATCGGATAGGGCAGATGGTAATTCAGGCCGGGCTGCACGGTCTTGATGTGCTTGCCGAAGCGCAGGATGACGCCGAGCTCTTCGGACTGAACGCGGAAGAATCCCGACAGGAACCAGATCGCCAGCGCGCCGATCAGGACCAGCGCGATGCCCATGCCGCTGAAATGACCGCCCGGCAGAAGCTGCTGGAGCCGGTCCTGGCCGCGGCGCAAAAGGTCCTCAAGATCCGGCGGGCGCGGCCCGACCGACTGCGGACCGTTGCCCCACGGTCCCTTCGGACCCGAGCCCCAAGGGCCCCCGCCTTGATTCTTCCACGGCATCTAAAAGTCTCCTTTGCGGGGCCTGGGTCCGCCGGTTTGGGCAAGCTGCCCGGCCCTCGCATATCCGCCCGGCTTTATAGGGGACCGTCCGGGCCCTTACAACGCAAGCTTATGGCCCGAAGCAGCTATGGTTGAGACCATAATTGTCAATGCAAACATCGGTTAGCGAGGTTAATGACGCTCAACGCGGCTGCCGCCGACGAAATGTCACATAGGAGAAATCGGCGCTGTTGTCGGGACCGGCCGGATTCCGCACCCGCGCGACCTCTTCCCACTCCGCAGGGTCAATTGCGGGAAAACGGGTATCGCCATCGGGCCGGGCATGCACTTCGGTGATTTCCAGCCGATCGGCACGATCCATCCATTGCGCGTAGATTTCCTCGCCGCCGATGATCGCGATCTCAGTGGCGAAACGTCGCAGCGCATCGCCTGATGCAATTGCCTCGGCGTCCGCGAAGGAAGTCGTGACCACAGCGCCGGCGGCGCGATAGGCGGCATCGCGCGTAACCACGATATTGGTCCGTCCGGGAAGCGGCCGGCGCGGAAACGACTCGAAGGTCTTGCGGCCCATCACGATCGGTCTTCCCATCGTCATCGCCTTTAACCGCCGCATGTCTGATTTCAGCCGCCACGGAATGGCGCCGCCAGCGCCGATCACGCCGTTCTCGGCGACCGCGGCAATGAGTACAATCTCGGTCATCGCGTCCCCTGCGCCAGCGCCGTCAGCGCCGGACCGCCGACCCGGCACACCGTCCATTCGTCCATCAGCACGGCGCCCAGCGATTTGTAGAATTCGATCGACGGCGTATTCCAGTCCAGCACCGACCATTGCAGCCGCGACCAGCCGTTCGCCACGCATTGCTGCGCCAGATTCGCCAGCAGCGCCTTGCCGATGCCGCGGCCGCGCTGCGCCGGGCGGACGAACAGGTCCTCGAGATAGATGCCAGACCGGCCGCTGAAGGTGGAAAAGTTGATGAACCAAACCGCGAAGCCGACCGGCTCGCCGTTCCATTCCGCGATCTCGCAGAACAGCCGCGGATGGCTGCCGAACAGCGCGGCGTCGATATCGGCAACGCTAGCTTCGACCTCGTGCAGCAGCTTTTCGTATTCGGCGAGTTCGCGCACAAAAGCGAAAACAAGTCCGGCCTCACCGGGACGCGCGCGGCGGATAGTGAGAGTCATTCAATCGCCCGCACAGCTGCTCATACCGCCACCGCCGCCTTGATGTGCGGATGCGGGTCGTAGCCTTCGAGCAGGAAGTCCTCGTAACGGAATGCGAAGATATCCTTCACATCCGGATTGATCTTCATCACCGGCAATTGCCGTGTCGGCCGCGTCAGTTGCAGCCGCGCCTGTTCGAGATGGTTGGAATAGAGATGGGCATCGCCGAGCGAGTGCACGAAATCGCCCGGCTTCAATCCCGTGACCTGCGCCACCATCATCGTCAGCAGGGCATAGGAGGCGATGTTGAAGGGCACGCCGAGGAACACGTCGGCGGAGCGCTGATAGAGCTGGCACGACAGCTTGCCGTTGGCGACGTAGAACTGGAACAGGCAGTGACAGGGCGGCAGCGCCATCTTGTCGACGTCGGCCGGATTCCACGCACTGACGATCAGGCGCCGCGAATCCGGATTGCGCTTGATCATGTCGATGAGGTTGGAAATCTGGTCGATGCGGCGGCCGTCCGGCGCCGGCCAGGAGCGCCATTGCGAGCCATAGACCGGGCCGAGATCGCCATTGGCGTCCGCCCATTCGTCCCAGATCGAAACGCCGTTGTCCTTGAGGTATTTGATGTTGGTATCGCCGGCCAGAAACCACAGCAATTCGTGCACGATCGCCTTCAGCGGCAATCGCTTGGTGGTCAGCATCGGAAAACCAGCCGACAGATTGAAGCGCATCTGGTGGCCGAAGATCGACAGCGTGCCGGTGCCGGTGCGGTCGTGCTTCTCCGCACCATCCGCGAGGATCCGTTCGAGCAGGTCGTGGTACTGGTTCATGGCGTCCGGTTTTCGGGGCTTTTCGAGGACGGCGAATTTAGCGGCCGGGGGCTGCCATCGACAGCACCGATTCGGCAGCCCAGCAATTATACCCAAAAAATGGTGATCCATTCGGCAAACGAAAAGGGACGGAACCCGCGTCCCGCCCCTCACCTATCCGCTTGATCGGATTGATCAACTTGCCGGTTTGAGCACCGGGGTCCATTTCGCGATCTCGCTTTTCACCAGCGCGGCCAGCGCCTCCGGCGTGCGATCCGCAGGCCCCGGGATCACACTGCCGAGATCGAGCAGCCGCTTGCGGACATTCTCGTCGTCGAGTGCCTTGGCGGCTGCGGCATTGAGCTTGGCGATCACCGCCGGCGAGGTTCCCTTCGGCGCAAAAATCGCGTTCCAGGCCTGGGCCTGGAAGGCCGGCAATCCGCCTTCGGTCGTGGTCGGAACGTTGGGCAGCGACGGATTGCGCTCAGGCGTTGCGATCGCATAGGCCTTGATGGTGCCGCCATTGATCTGCGGCACGGCGTTGACGATCTGGTCGCACATGTAATCGACCTGGCCACCGACCAGCGCGTTCATCGCCGGTCCCGTGCCGTTGAAGGGAACGCCGGTCGGATTGATCCCCAAAATCGAATTCAGCAGTTCGCAGGACGCGTGCGAGACCGAGCCGATGCCGGCATGCGCCGCATTGACCTTGGCTTCATTGGCCTTCACGTAGGCGATGAATTCCTTGAGATCCTTTGGCGGGAAATCCTTGCGCGCCAGGATCAGGATCGGGGTGCTGGCGAGCAGCGCCACCGGCTCGAAATCCTTCTCGGGGTGATAAGCG
Organism: uncultured Alphaproteobacteria bacterium; assembly: GCA_963802535.1. Taxonomy (GTDB): domain Bacteria; phylum Pseudomonadota; class Alphaproteobacteria; order Rhizobiales; family Xanthobacteraceae; genus Bradyrhizobium. The sequence continues at coordinate 87,077 of CAWDJI010000022.1, forward strand.
AGTTTGGGATAAAGCGGCACCGACGCCGCGTGCGTACCCATATGCCCGGTGATCAGCGTATAGCCGTCATTGGCGGCGCGGGCCGCGCGCGTGGTGGCGGTGGTGCCGCCGGCGCCGACCACGTTCTCGATGATGATGCTCTGACCAAGGGTCTGCGCCATGTGACCGGTGACGATGCGTGCGACGACGTCGGTCGGACCGCCCGCCGCGAACGGCACGATCATGGTGATGCTGCGCGTCGGATATGTCTGCGCCTTCGCAGGTGCTGCAAGAGCACCAAGCCCTGCGAGGATGGCCAGACCACCACAAGCCAGCAAGCGACCGTACGAATTCATTTGATGCCTCCGGAAACGCCGTAAAAAAATGCCGGCCCAACCGGCCGGCATTTCATTTCACGATACCGCGCCCCAAGTCGATGCGACTTCGGGCTGCGGTCCAGCGACGCAGGGCTAGAGTTTCGGTTCTGATGGAATCAGAACCGAAGAAAACGCTCTAGCCCTCGGATTCCACGAACACCTCGTCGCGCTTCTTGCGGAGCGACGGCAAAATCGCCAGCACCAGAAGGAACGCGGCAAGCGCCATCAGCACCCCCGACAGCGGACGGGTGACGAACACCGACCAGTCGCCGCGCGAGATCAAGAGCGCGCGGCGCAGGTTTTCTTCCATCAGCGGGCCCAGCACCATGCCGAGCAACATCGGCGCCGGCTCGAAATCATGCTTGATCAGCCAGTAGCCGACCAGCCCGAAAGCGCCCGCGAGAACGACGTCGACCGGCGCATTGTTGACGGAATAGATGCCGATTGCGCAGAAGATGACGATCGAGGGGAACATCAGCCGGTACGGCACGCGCAGCAAACGCACCCAAATGCCGACCAGCGGCAAGTTGATGATGATCAGCATGAGATTGCCGACCCACATCGAGACGATCATGCCCCACACCAGTTCGGGCTGCTTCTGCATCACCTGCGGGCCCGGCACGATGCCGTGAATGGTCATCGCGCCGACCATCAACGCCATCACCGCGTTTGGCGGGATGCCAAGCGTGAGCAACGGGATGAACGAGGTCTGTGCCGCGGCGTTGTTGGCGCTCTCGGGCGCCGCAACGCCCTCAATCGCGCCACGGCCGAACCGCGACGGATCCTTGGCGATCTTCTTCTCGAACGTGTAGGCCGCGAACGAGGCGATGGTCGCCCCGCCGCCGGGCAGGATCCCGAGGATCGACCCGAGCACCGTGCCGCGCAGGATCGCCGGCGCGGAGTCCTTCAGGTCCTGTCTGGTCGGCATCAGGCCGGTGACTTTTTCCTGGACGAGCTGGCGGTCCATCTCCGCGCCCGCGTCCAGATTGCGGATAATCTCGGCGAAGCCGAACACGCCCATCGCCACGGTCGCGAACCCTAACCCGTCCGCGAGTTCCGGAACGTTGAAGGCCATGCGCGAGGCGCCGGTCTCGATGTCGGAGCCGACCATCGACAGCAACAGGCCGAACACGATCATCGCGATCGCCTTGAGAATGGAGCCTTTCGCCAGTACCACGGCGAAGATCAGGCCGAGCACCATCAGCGAGAAATATTCGGCCGGTCCGAACGCCAGCGCCAGTTTCGTCAACGGCGCGCCCAGCACGGCGATCAGGACGGTGGCGACGCAGCCGGCGAAGAACGAACCGATCGCCGCGATCGCCAGCGCCGGACCGGCGCGGCCCTGCTTGGCCATCTGGAAACCGTCGAGCGTGGTAACGACCGAACTGGCCTCACCGGGAATATTGACCAGGATCGAGGTGGTCGAGCCGCCATACTGCGCGCCGTAATAAATACCCGCGAGCATGATCAGCGCCCCCACCGGCGGCAGGCCGAAGGTGATCGGCAGCAGCATCGCGACGGTGGCGATGGTGCCGATGCCGGGCAGCACGCCGACCAGGGTGCCGACCAGCGCGCCGATCAGGCAGAGCAGGATGTTGACGGGAATCGGGATCGAATAGCCGCCAAGCCACGACGGCGTCCATGAGATGAACTGGAATACGACATGGAGGCCGAGGGAGAGATTGGAAAAGAGTTCGAGCATCTTTCCTCACTGAACCAGAAAACGGGGCCAAAGCTGCATCGGCAACCCCAGCGCATAGGGAAAAAGAAAACTGCAGAATGCGGTCAGCGCAATGCCAACGATAATAGTCTCTTTCCACCGGGTCTCGGCGGTTCCAAGGGCCGATATGAGGAAGGTGGCGAACGCGGATACCACCAGACCAAAGGGCCGGATCATGACGGCGAAGGAAAGGATCGACAACGAGACGAACAGCGGCCCTCGCCAGGCGTAGGTCCCGACCGGCGGACCATCGGCCAAAACGCCGATCAGCGCGATGGCGACCCCGAGCACCAGCAACAAAATGCCGAACATCCGTGGCGCGGTTCCGGCGCCAAACGAAAATCCACGCATGCCCTGCAAATCGCTCGACGCCCACAGCGCGAACAGCGCAATCGCCACCAGCGCGACCCCGCCGACGAAGTCCTGCGGGCAGCGTATCCATTTTGGCATGTTGGATTTGACCGGCGCGTGGCTCGGCGTATCACTCATCTATATCACTCCCCCCGAACAGGGCTTCCCGCCCATTCTGATTGGATGGCTTTGGTCCCAAGGACTTGCCTAGCGATTTTCGTCAGATAACGCCAGCAAAACCCAAAACGCCACCGGCCAGCAACAGCCAGACCGGGTTGAGCCGTGTGGCAAAACCGAGCACCGCGGCCGCGGCCGTAACCAGGGCGGCCAGCCAACTGCGGTCAGACGTCAGCGCCAATATCAGGCCGCTGGCGCCCATCAGACCGATCGAGAGTGGAACCAATGCTGCCTGAATAATGGCCGGCCAGCGCGAATGGCTGGAACGCTGCAAAAGGCGGCTGACATAATAGGCAAGAATGGCGGTCGGTCCGCACATCGCCAAGGTCGCCGCCAGCGCGCCGGCCACGCCCGCGACGGAATAGCCGATCAGGGTCACGATCAGCACGTTCGGCCCCGGCGAAAGCTGGGAAATGGCGAAGATGTCGGCAAATTGCGTGTCGCTCATCCAGTGCCGAACGTCGACCGCGATGCGGTGCATTTCAGGGACGGCCGAATTCGCGCCGCCAACCGCAAACAGCGACATCAAGCCGAAAGTCCAAACGAGCGTCGCAATCGGGTTGTGATCCGAATTCATGCGTTCTCCCGCCGTCGCATGGAATAAGTGACGACCAGACTGAGCGGGATCGCCACCAGCAGCACCAATTGCAGCGGCAACCGCACCAGTCCGATCGCGATGAACACGGCAACCAGAAGCAGCAGCCCAACCAGATCGCGCTTTTTCAAAAGCGGCATCATCATGCGCAGCACGGTTGCGAGCAGAAGGCCGACCGCTGCACAGGACACTCCGCCCAGGATGCGGCGCAATGCGTCGATCTCACCGTAGCGGGCATATAGCGCCGCCAGGATCATGGCGATCACCATCGGCGGACCGACGAGGCCGGCGAACGCCGCAATCCCGCCGGCAATGCCGCGGAAGCGCGAACCGAAAACGAACGACAAATTGACGATGTTCGGACCCGGCAAAAAATGGCACAGCGCGTAGGTCTCGTTGAACTCCTCCGCCGTCATCCAGCGATGCTCCTCGACGATGCTGCGCCGCGCCCAATAGAGCACCCCTCCGAATCCCGCGAGCGACATCTTGGCAAACGCCACGAACAGCTCGATCAGGCCGGGCTGCATGGGCGGGGTTGAGGCTGGGAGATCCGGCGCCGGGACGGCAACCGGCGGGGAATTCCGGGGACATGGCCTAAATCTAGAACGGCAACGCGGCCATGGCCAACCCAATTCGGCGTGTTCCCGCCCGCTGCGCACCCCAAAGGGACACCAGGCGACACTATTTTTCCGACCGTTTGCACCCTATATTGGGGGTGCCGGTTCGCCGGCTATGGAAATAAATTGCCGTCGCAATAAACCATTCGGACCCGGGGGCAGTACCCGGCGCCTCCACCCAAGCCCACCCCCAAAAGGCGGGTTTCGGCGGGGGCGAACCAGGATCGACGAGGGCGTAAAGGGCGTGTTTTTTCCCGGTATGGTTCCGCCGTTATCGGGCTATGCAATAGTTGCAAACGACAACTATGCTCCGGTTGCTCAGGCTGCGTAACGCAGTTTGAAAGACCAAGTCTGAAGTCCTGATGGGTTAAGCTCCGTCAGGCGGGGTTCGGAGGCACCTGGCAACAGAAGCCTCCACTCGATTTTACGTGATCTTATCCAGCGATTTGCCGTTTGACGGAAGGTTTCCGCCGCTAATTCCACCGATGACGCCTGCTGACCTGCGGCCTCCGCCGGGGTAGCATGGGTCAAAGGCGAGTTCGGGCAACCGGCGCCGCCAGCATCACAACTCTGACAGGACCACCATGGCGACCGACCTCATCCGTTACGACGTGCTGGTGCACGACGCGCTGCGCGGGATGCTGCGCCGCGTGCTGACCGACGCCGCCGAACACGGCCTGCCCGGTGAGCACCATTTCTTCATCACCTTCCTGTCGACCGCCGACGGCGTGAAGCTGTCGCCGCGGCTGCTCGCGCAATATCCGGAAGAGATGAACATCATCCTCCAGCACCAGTTCTGGGACCTGGTGGTGACCGAGGATCGCTTCGAGGTCGGCCTGTCGTTCGGCGGCATTCCCGAGCGGCTGGTGGTGCCGTTCGTGGCGATCAAGAGTTTCCTCGATCCTTCCGTGCCGTTCCAGGTGGAATTCCAGCCGACCGAAGCTGTGGCCGAGGCGCCGACCGGAAATCTGCTGACGGTTCCGGTGCCATCCGCCCTGCCCGTTCCCGCACCCGCCGCCGAGAACAAGTCCGAAAACACGGATGAAGGCGCAAAGCCCAGCGAAGGCGCCGAAGTGGTCCGGCTGGATCGTTTCCGCAAGAAATAACTGGAAACAATCCACGCGCAGAAAGTCGGCTAATCTGTAGAATGAACGTTCCGCATCCACGCGCAACGGAATTCATTCATGGCCCGACCAGCAACGACATCGCGATCCAAATCGACCCGCAGCGAGACCGACAGTTTCGGTCCGATCGACGTTCCCGCCGATCGCTATTGGGGCGCGCAGACCGAACGGTCGCGACAGAATTTCCGGATCGGCCAGGACCGCATGCCGATGGCGCTCGTCCATGCGCTCGGCATCGTCAAGCTCGCCGCAGCCCAAACCAACCGCGAACTCGGCCTGCTCGACGCCCGCCGCGCCACCGCGATCACCCGCGCCGCGCAGGAAGTGATCGAGGGCAAGCTCGACGATCATTTTCCGCTGGTGGTCTGGCAGACCGGCTCGGGCACGCAAACCAACATGAACCTCAACGAGGTGATCGCCAACCGCGCCAACCAGATGCTCGGCGGCGAACTCGGCGCCAAGCAGCCGATCCATCCCAACGATCACGTCAACATGAGCCAGTCGTCGAACGATTCATTTCCGACCGCGATGCACATCGCCGCCGCGGGGCGCATCATCGCCGACCTGATTCCGGCCTTGAGCGAATTGCATCGCGAACTGCGCCGCAAAGAGAAGGCGTTTGCCAAGATCGTCAAGATCGGCCGCACCCACACCCAGGACGCGACGCCTCTGACGCTGGGCCAGGAATTCTCCGGCTATGCCGCGCAGGTCGAGAGCGGCATCGCGCGGCTGAAGATCGCGGTGAAGGATCTGTTTCCGCTGGCGCAAGGCGGCACCGCCGTCGGCACCGGCCTCAACTCGAAACCGAACTTTGCCAGGACGTTTGCCAGGCACGCTGCCAAAATCACAAAGCTGCCGTTCACCAGCGCCGCCAACAAATTCGAAGCGCTGGCAAGCAACGACGCCTATGTGCTGGTGCATGGCGCGATCAATTCGGTGGCGACCGGCCTGTTCAAGATCGCCAACGATATTCGCCTGCTCGGATCGGGACCGCGTTCCGGCCTCGGCGAACTGATCCTGCCTGAGAACGAGCCGGGCTCGTCGATCATGCCGGGCAAGGTCAACCCGACCCAGTGCGAAGCCATGACCATGGTTTGCTGCCAGGTGTTCGGCAACCAGACCGCCGTCACCATTGCCGGCAGCCAGGGGCACTTCGAACTGAATGTGTATAAGCCGGTGCTGGCATATTGTATGATGAATTCCATACAACTGCTGTCCGACGTGGTTCGTTCATTCACCGAGCATTGCGTGGTGGGAATACGCGCCGACGAAAAGCGCATCCGCGAATTGATGGAGCGTTCGCTGATGCTGGTGACCGCGCTCGCGCCCAAAATCGGTTACGACAACGCCGCCAAGGTCGCCAAAACGGCGCATGCGCACGGCACAACATTGAAAGAAGAGGCTGTGCGGCTTGGGTTTGTTACATCGGCGGAGTTCGATCGCCTGGTGCAGCCGGACAAGATGACACACCCGGGCTAAAGGTCGCGCGGTCCCCGGGAAACTACGGACCGCTTGATATAATTATAGAACATAACGCTTAAATAATTAGGCCGTTCATCTATCGCTCTCGCGCCAGTGCATGGTAGGAGCACGAATTATTCGATTTTCGCAGAGCGAAATTTATTTTTTGGTGTTATGAGAACGCTACACGGGGATTCTGATGACGATCGAGTTTGCTTGCGCGCAGCGTAGCCACGCTTGCCTACGCAATTATTTTTCACGCCTTCGAGTCGCTGGATGATGGGGGCGGGCATGGCGGAAGTGGTCAACCTGAAGCGATTCAAGAAGCGCACCGAGCGCGCGCAGTCGGCCAAAGCGGCCGACGCCAACCGTGCGCGGTTCGGCCGCACCAAATCCGAGCGCGCGCTCGATGAGCAGCGCAAGGATCGCAGTTCGCAATTACTGGATCAGCATCGCATCGACGGCGGAGACGCATCATGAAGTCGCCGGTCGTCAAACGCTCGATCGTGGTCGCCGGCCACAAGACCAGCGTCAGCCTCGAAGAGGCATTCTGGAACGGCATGAAGGAAATCTCGGGCCTGCGTAACATGACGCTGTCCGAACTGGTCGGCGAAATCGACAGCAACCGCCAGCAGGGCAATTTGTCGTCGGCGATACGGCTTTTCGTGCTGGACTATTTCCGCACCCGCGCGATCCCGGCCGCCACAGCCGATGCAAGGCCGCAGGCCTAGAGCCGTTTCCGTTCCGATTGAATTGGAACGGGGCTCCAGGTTTTTGTTTTGACGCGTTTTCTTCACGCGAACCGGTATCCACTTCGCTGGAAAACGCTCTAGACGAAACAAGGCGCAGGCCTGATGGGTCTGGCGCCGGCTTGGCTTGGCTTGGCCAACCCTTGCCGGACCAATTTGTCCCCGAGCAACGAACGTTATCTCCCGGTTTCGGGCCTCTTCCGGCATATTTTCGGCGCGATGGAACTTAAAGAGCTCGCGCAGCTTGTTCTCGGGTGCCGGAGTAGCCACCTAAGGAAGTCAGCATCGGCCCGCTTCAAGCGCCTGTCCGAAAACGCGACACCTTAGCTAAGCCAAATCCTATCGACGATATCGGCCAACGGCACGTCGCTCCCGACGCGCGCGTCACGGGTCAGGACAATTCATGCCTACCGAACATGCCGCCGTGCGCGTCCTCCACAAGGTCCACAAGCCCTGGGCTGCCGCGCTTCCACAATTTGCAGGCGCAGCCGGGCTGCGAACGTGACGCCGCTTCGCCGCGTCGCCCTGATCGGCAATTCGCTGCCGCGCCGCTGCGGAATCGCTACCTTCACGACCGATCTGGAACGGGCGATTTCGAATTCACGGCCGGATCTGGAGGTCAGCATTGTCGCAATGAACGACCACGGACAAGCCTACGACTATCCCGCTTCCGTCGCGCTGCAGATCAAGGATGACACGGTTGAAGACTATGTCCGCGCCGCCGCCTTCCTGAACGCTGGCCGGTTTGACGTCGTTTGCCTGCAACATGAATTCGGAATCTTCGGCGGCGAGGCCGGCGCTCATATTCTTGAGCTGCTTTCTCGCCTCAGCATGCCAGTCATCACAACGCTGCACACGGTGCTGGCCAAGCCGACCGCCGCCCAGCGTGCCGTCATGGAGCGCATCATCGAGGCATCTTCGAAGATCATCGTGATGGCTAACAAGGGACGCGACATGTTGCGCAGCGTCTATCGCGTGCCGGACGACAAGATCGAAATCATCGCCCACGGCATTCCCGACTTTCCGTTTGTGGAGCCCGACGCAGCAAAAGCCAAACTCGGCTTCAGCGACCGCTCCGTCATTCTCACGTTCGGGCTGCTATCCCCGAGCAAGGGCATCGAAGTCATGATCGACGCCATGCCCTTGATCCTGGAACGTCGCAGCGATGCGGTCTATGTCGTGCTCGGCGCGACGCACCCCAATCTGGTGCGCGACCAGGGCGAAGCCTACCGCGAAAGCCTGATGACGCGCGTGCGCGAACTCGGGGTCGAGAACCACGTCGTCTTTCTCGACCAGTTCGTCGATCAGGCCACGCTGCTGGAATTCATTTCGATGTCCGACGTCTACGTCACGCCCTATCTCAACGAAGCGCAGATGACGTCGGGTACGCTGGCCTACAGCTTTGGGCTCGGCAAGCCGGTGGTGTCGACGCCTTATTGGCACGCCCTCGAGCTGCTGGATGACGGCCGTGGCGTCATCGTCCCCTTCGGCAACGCGGTCGCAATCGGCAAGGAAATTGCGCGATTGCTCACCGATGCCCCTCGCCGGCAGGCGATGCGCGAGCGTGCCTATTCCATCAGCCGATCGATGACATGGGAGCGCACGGGCGATCGTTACATGTCGACGTTCGAACATTCGCGTCATGGTGACTGGCTCAGGGTGGTCGCGCGGACCGGACCGGTCGCGATCGCGCACAGCCCCGCGGCGTCCGACATGCAATTGGATCACTTTCTTTCCATGTGCGACGATACCGGCCTGTTCCAGCACGCCGTGCATTCGGTGCCCAATCGGGCACACGGCTATTGCGTGGACGATAATGCCCGCGCCTTGCTGCTGGCGTGCGCCCTCAACAATCCAGGCGAGACGCGTTTGTCCGAGGTTTTGACGGCCCGCTTTGCCGCCTTCGTACAGCATGCGTGGAACCCCGACACCAGACGGTTCCGCAATTTCATGGGCTTCAATCGGACCTGGCTGGAAGACCGCGGCTCTGAAGACAGCCATGGGCGAACATTATGGGCGCTGGGTGAGTGCGCGCGCAGGGACGCAAGCCCGTCGCGACGCCGATGGGCCGCCGCCTTGTTTGCCGAGGCATTACCGGCCGTCGAGGCCTTTGCTTCGCCCCGCGCATTGGCTTTCACGCTGCTGGGCCTGGACGGCTATTGCGCCGTTGTTCGCGATGATGCGCGCGCCCGGGAGATTCGACGTCTCCTTGCCGACCGGTTGATGTCCGGATTGGCGTCAGTCGAGACGCCGGACTGGACCTGGTTCGAGGAAGGCCTGGCGTATGACAATGCGCGCCTGCCGCAGGCCCTGATGCTGACAGGCATGGCCACACAAACACCCGATTACCTCGCGGCCGGATTGCGGTCCCTGCGATGGCTGATGACACAACAAACGAATTCAATGGGACATTTCCGCCCCGTGGGTACCGCAGGCTTCGGCGAACTGCGTCAACCGCCGCGCGCGTTCGATCAGCAGCCGGTGGAGGCCACGGCGACGATCGCCGCCTGCCTGACCGCCTGGCGGGCGGATGGCGATGCCGAATGGAAGGCGATCGCAACCAACGTCTTCGCCTGGTTTCTCGGCCGCAACGATTTGTCGGTGGCGTTGGTCGATGCCGAGACCGGCAGTTGCCGTGATGGACTGCACCCCGACCGTGCTAATGAGAATCGCGGGGGTGAGTCGGTGGTGTCTTATCTGCTCGGTCTTGCAGATATTCGTCAGCTTGCGCGCGTCAATGTCAGCGTGACACCGCCCATAACGCTTCGCGCCATCGGCGGCTAGTCCAGTTTCCTCTCCAGAGAACCGAGCATATGTTGTCGCAAGCCACTTTCCTGCATCGGCAAGCGCTTTATCTGCGTCCCGACCCCGCGCGCGTGATCGTACGCCCCTTCAAGCCGACGACCGAGCCGCGCGATCTCAACCCGACCGACAAGACCCGCGCCAACCACATTGTGGAACGTGTCCTCGCGCTCAATCCGGAAGTCACGGCCAGCCTGCTGGCAGACGTATTGGAGAACTTTCAGGGCCGCCATCGCAATCTGCTGCAGGAATTCGAGTTCCGCGCCGATGAGATGGAACAGGCGCTGGCCGCTCACGGCGCCTTTTCGAGTGTGCAGCGCCAGCTGATCGGGGCTTATTTCCTCAACGAATATTCGTTCGAGGCCTCTGCCCTGTTCAATCCGAGCATCGTACCGCATCCCGACCAGTCGGGAGCGCCGAAAGGCGGCCTGCGCTTCATTCTCAGTCTCAGGGCCGTTGGCGAAGGGCACGTGTCGTCGCTGACATTTCGCACCGGCACGATCGCGGCCGACGGCAGCCTTGCTGTCGACCCGACCGCCCGGCTCGCCTCAAGTCCGCGAATTGTACGTCGCGGGTCCGGACCATCGGGCGAAGACGTTGAAGTCAGCTTCAACGAGGAACAGGACATCAGCGAGCGCGTGATATTTCCGGTCACGGAATCACAATCTCAAGGCATCGAAGATGCCCGCTTCGTCGAATTCAGCGATGGCGACCGCAAGACCTACTACGCGACCTTCACCGCCTATACCGGCAGAACGATCCGATCGGAGCTGATCGAAACCCGCGACTTCCTGTCGTTTCGCATGTCGCCGCTGCAGGGCACCGCTGCGCGCAACAAGGGCATGGCGCTGTTCCCGCGCCGGATCGACGGCAAATACGCCATGATCGCGCGCCAGGACAACGAGAATCTTTATCTGATCTATTCCGACGATCTGCATCAGTGGGACGGCGGCCAGGCGATCCTGAAGCCGCAATTCCCCTGGGAATTCGTGCAGATCGGAAATTGCGGCTCTCCCATCGAACTCGACGAAGGCTGGCTGCTGCTCACGCATGGCGTCGGTCCGGTCCGGAAATACTCGATCGGTGCGGCCCTGCTCGACAAGAACGATCCTTCAAAAGTGCTGGCCCGTTCGGTCGAACCGCTGCTGCATCCCGAACAATCCGAACGCGAGGGCTACGTTCCCAACGTGGTCTATACCTGCGGCGCGATGCGGCACAATGATCAGATCATCTTGCCGTACGCCATATCCGACAGCTACTCCAACTTTGCGACCATCAAGATCGCAGCCCTGATGCAGGCCATGTCCTAATTCGAAGTCGCACGATACCGCCTTGTACACTCAAAGGAGCGCGTGATGGCTCGAGAGACAAGCTACTTCGTGCAAGCCTTCAACGCCGGGCGGGGCGGCAATTTGAAAGCCGACGTGCCGATCGCCTGCAAAACCGAAAACGGCGCGCTTCGAACGGCAGAGCGACTGGCGTTGAGCAAACTCGGCGTCGTTGCCTTTTCGTCCACCGGCGACCCGGAGATGGGCGACTATGACGACGAGCCGATGGTGTTCTTCCGGCAGGGCCAACTGCCATCGGCCTTCGATTGAGGCCTTACGCCTCGTATTGAACGCGGACGCGCCCCGGGATGAGGACGCGCCCGACGTAATCGCCTCACGCCAGCTTCAATAAACCAGGCCGGAGCCGGTCGGCTTTTCCAACGCCGCCGCCAATGAGCGATACTCCGCGCAGTCGACGCCGCAGATGGCAACGATCCGGCTCAAATGATATTGCGCCTGATCGCGGTTGCCCTGCTCGAGCTGCCACAGACCGTAATATTGCCAGGTCAGCACGTGGTTCGGATCGGCCTTGAGCGCGCGCTCGTACCAGGCTTGCGACAGTTTGTAGTCGCCGAGCTTGCGATAGGAATAGCCGATCAGGTTCGCCACATTCGGATGATCGTCGTGGCCGAGCGCCTTCAGCTGGGTGATCGCATCGGTATATTCGTTGCGGTCATAGATCGTCGCATAGGCGGCGCGATAGCCCTGCTCGAAAGCCGGATCGACGAGACCGGATTGCTTGGCCTTTTTCTTCTTCTGGCTGGTGCGACCGCCGGGCGGGGTCTGCTGGTTGCTTGGCGGCGGGGTCGTCACGGTCGGATCCGGGCCACCGCCTCCGCCAGCTGCAAAGGCCGGAACCAGCGGCGGCGTCGCGGCAAGCGCTACCGAGAATATTGTAAGGGTTGCTAGCCTGATCGCGAAGTTGGACACGAATGCCTCCTGCTGTGATGGATCAAAATTCCCTCAGCCTCACCGATTAACCCCGCCTCATTCGGAACATTCCCTGACCTGGTCGGGCTGCATTCTCACAAATCAGCGATGACCGGCTCGATCGGGTCCCGGCAGCAAGACATTGTGAAGCGAATCCCGAACGAAATACTCAGCCGGAATTCACATGCTCTAATTGCTGTTCTGAAGCGCGGGGCGCGACGGCGGCGGATTGGCCACCTGCGGCGTCAACGACAGCGGCGGCCGCGGTTTCGGTTTCGCCGCGGCGCCGGGCGCGGGCTTGATCTCGATCGGAGGTGGCAATGGCGCGGCCTGCTGCTGGCTCGTTACTGGCGCGGGCGCAGGCGCGGTCGCCAGCGGTGGCGGAGGCGCCGGGCGTGGTGCTGCGGCCTTTGGTTTCGCGGGCGGCCGGCGCGGATCGCGGCCCGGCACTGGCACCTGCGTCAACGGCTCGCTCGGTGCGGTCGCCTCCGGCAATGGTTGTGCATCGGCCGGCGGTGGCAGCAACAACGGAGCCGGCGGCGGCGGTGGCGGTTCGCCGCGCTCGATGGCGTCGAGCCGTCTGGTTTCGTGATCGATCGCGCGCACCGACAGCCAGGACGACAACGCCGCGACGTCGACGCTGCGCGTCAGCGCGTCGGGGGTACCTGCGGCAAACAATTGAATCTCGGGACGGCCGGTCGCGGGGCCGACCACCGTCAAAGCGAGGGCGGCGCGGATGTCGGCCTGGTCGGCGGGAATGTCGTATCCGCCGGAGACGGTGGCGCGCACGCCATTGGCGTCGAGCGCGGTGGCGCCGACGCGTAAGCGCCCATCGCGAATCGTGAACGGGATTTGCGCCGCGCCGACCGACAGCGCGCCGGCCAACAAAGCCGGTTCGACGATCTGCTTCAGCCGCGCGTCGTCCTTGGCCTGGCCGCTGTCGCTGGCGCGCACCGCCACCTCGAACGCCCGCGGATCGAGTCCGGCGATCCGTGCGGACTCCAGCGTCACGGATCCGCTACCGGATAGCGCCCCGGTCAGCGCCTGCGCGCTGCGGCCCCGGCTTGTCAGCGTCAGCTGCATCGACGAACGGCCCGCGGGCATCGCGAGGTTGCGATAGCGCAGCGCCGTGCCGTCGACGCCGCTTAGTTGAACGTTTGCATTCAACGCAATGCCGTCCGCGCCCGGCCTGACGTCGAGACTGGCTGACACCTCGCCGCCGCCGATCCTGCCATTGATGGCGTCAACCGTCAGCGACTGGCCGTCGCTCTTGATGATCCCGCTCACCGGCTGCAACTCGCTGCCGCCGGGCAACTGACCGCGCAACACCTGGAACGCGACCTTGCCACGCCAGCCCTTCACCAGCCCCGAGCCCAGCGGCTCGGCGGCATCGTGTCCGGCGGCGCCGAGCGCCAGCGCAAAGGCCGGCGCCAGCGCGAGCTGGTCCAATCCCAGTTCGCCTTCGATGTTTTTTTCTTCACCAAGCGTAACCGCCAAATGCCCGCGCAGCCGCGAACCGGCAATGCTGCTGTCGAGATCGTCGAAGCTGATCTTGTTGCCGGTGAGCGATACGCGCGAGGACAGGCCGATATTCCGCGCCAGCGTGTCCGTCGGTTTGAGATCGAGCAGCGGCCCGAAATCGGCGCTGCGGATCTTCAGATTCACGCCGGCCTTGGCCTCCTGCGCCCATGGTTCGGCCGAGCCCTCGACGTCGCCATCGAGCCCTGTCCCCGACAGCTTTGCTTTCAGCCGCAGCGGCGCGCGCCACGCCCCCGTCAATGAACCTTCGAATTGCGCCGGGCCTTCGCCGGCTGCGATCACGCGATCGAGGCCGGCCAAAGCCAGCAGCGAACGGCCTTGCGGCGAAGACAGGTTGGCCTGAATCCCGATTTCGCTGCGGCTGAGGGCTTCGACATCCATGCTGCGGAGCGCTGCGCGAAGCGGCGTCGCCGTCATCGTGACGCGGCCCTTGAGTTGCGGTCCATCCAGATCGAAAACGGCTTGCGCATCCGGCCCGTCGGTGCGTGCTTTGGTCGGGCCGAGATCGAGCGCCAGTTTCGTGCGCACGACACCGGGGCTCGTACCCAGCCCATCAAGCCGCGCGGCAAGCGATGGTAGAATTGGTGCAATGAGTGCGCGAAGCTCGGTCAACGACGCCGCCGTCGAGCTGAGTTCCAGCTTCCCGATCGAGGCGACACGGTCGAAACGACCGATGGCTTCCAACGCGACCTTGTCGGGCTGACCAATATTCAACTGATCGAGCGAGAAGGCCTTTGCGTCATAGCCTAGTCGCGCCACCAGCGGTCGCAGCTCCTGGCCGGCTGAAATCGCACGCCCGATGTCGAGCGAGAGATGTCCTTCGTCCGGCCATTCGGCCTGCGGGCCCGCCAGCGAACGTGCAAACGCCACCGCCGCATCGAGATCGAGGCGTTCGGCCTTCAGTTCCGCTGCGATCTTCGAACCCTTGCTGGCGTCGCGGTGTGAAACCGCGACGCGGCCTTCCACCGCACCGCCATCGATCTCGGCCTTCATGGCGTCGATCGCAAATCCGTCCGCCGCCACGGTGACGTCGCCGCGCAGCCGCAGCGGTTTCTGGCTGCGATAGACGATATCGCCGCGGCCCTGGATCCAGGTCATCAGCGCGTCCGGATCCGAGGATTCGACATTGAGCGCGGCCTTGAATTGCGCCGGCGAGGCAGATTTTCCGCTCGCCTCGCTCAGCAACACCCGGGTCGTGCCGGGTGCGCGGAAGTCGAGCTTGCCGATGCGCCAGGACTTGCCGTCGCCATGCAGTTCGGCGGCGATGTCCTGCAACGGACGTCCGCCCAGCATGACCTGTTCGGAAGCAAGCTCGATCTGTGCTGCGATCGGCGCAAGCGGAATGCCCGACATCAGCGCGCGCAATGCCGGCAGTACCCGCACCGGCTCGGCCGAATTGTCCTTGCTGTCTTTGGCAAAAAATTTGTCGGCATCGAGCTGGCGCGCCGACAGCGACGCGCGCAGCAGCGGCGACGTCCCGAAGCGCAGCTCGCCATTGCCCGCGAGTTTCAGCGCACGCTCTTCCGCACCAAGAATCATTTCGAGCGCGTCAAGCCGCGCGGCGGAGGAATCGGCCTTGACCTTGGACGTGATGCGCCAGGGCGGCGGCGCTTCAATTCCGCCATCCTTGCGCCCAAGCGGGCTCGCCAGCGTCACTGCGCCTTCGAAGCGCGGCGCGCGCGCCTCGAACGCGAGCACGCCGTCGAGATCGACCGACAACGTCCGCGGACCGGGATCGATATTGACGTGAACCCGCGTGCCGTTGCCGTCCGAAGCCTGGCCGGAGGAGACCCGGAACGGATAGCGCGTACCCGACAGCGTGAAATTGCCGTCGCCACGGATCGCACCCGCCGCCAGCGAGCGCACATCACCCGAAAAGGCGATATCGTTCAGCTCGAGCGTGCCGCGGCTGCCGGCGTCATGCAGCGCGATCCGTCCGGTGAGATTGAGCCGGTCGATCGCCAGCGAGCCCAGATTGACCGCACCGGTCGAGGCCGGCCAGTCGACCCGGCCTTTCGGATCGAGGCCGAGGTCGAGCGACAGGCCGTTGACCGTGAGCTCGGTGGCGCGCACTTCGCCGCGCATCAGCGAGCCCAGGCTGAACTCGACGTCGAGCTTGTCGGCGCGCACCTTGCCGAGATCGTTGGCGCCGCCGACCACCACCGAACGCAGTTGCAACGACGGCGCCGGCAACAGCCGCGCGTCGAGTTTGCCGCCGACACGCACCGGCGCGCCGATGATCCGGGTCGCCTCGGCCTCGAATTGCGGGCGGAACTGATTCCAGTCGATGAAATACGGCCCGACGAGTGCGGCCACCAGCGCAATGATGAAGGCGATTGCCAGGCCGAGCAGCGTCGTCTGCACGGAGTCTCCCCTTGAAGGCGCCCCGGCACAGACCGCGCCACGCGAACTCAGGGCCGAAGCACCCCAATATATAGAGACAAGTGTGGCGAAGTCACAGCGCAATGACCGCCGGAGCCCGTCCGGTTCCGAATATTCAATACCTTGGGCTCACCAGGGCCGGGCGGCTGCCGTTACCAGCTCGCAGGCAGGCACTTCACGCCACGCAGCACGAAGGTCGGCCGCCATTCGGGATTTACCGCGTCATCCAGCCGCAGGTCGGGAATCCGGCGCAACAGGGTCGTTATCGCGATCTCCGCCTCGATCCGCGCCAACTGGGCGCCGAGACAGAAATGAATGCCGCCGCCGAACGACAACGGCCGCACATTGGCCCTCGTGATATCGAGACGCTCCGGGTGATCGGGATAAACCGCCGGATCGTGATTGGCCGACCCGAGCAGGCACAGCACGTTTTCACCCTTGGGAATTCGCTTGCCGCCGAGGTCTTCGATGTCCTCCAGCGCCACACGGCTGGACGCCTGCACCGAAGAATCGTAGCGCAGGAACTCCTCGATCGCGTTGGTGATGAGTTCTGGCCTGGCCTTGAGCAGCGCCAGTTGGTCCGGATTGCGATGAAGCGCCAACAGGCCATTGCCGATCAGGTTGACGGTCGTCTCATGGCCGGCGCCGAACAGCAGGATGATGTTGGCGGTGAGCTCTTCGTTGGAGAGCTTGCTGCCCTCCTCCTCGGCCTGCACCAGCTGCGTGGTCAGATCGTCGCCCGGGTTCTTGCGCCGTAGCTCGAACAATTGCTGGAAATACATCTCCGACATCATGCTGCCGGCGTTGGCCTGCTTGATCTCTTCCGGCGACATCGGCACCGGATCGAGGATTCGGCCGCCGACGCGCGCCCTGGTATAAAACGCCTCGCGATGGTCCTCGGGGATTCCGAGCATGTCGCAAATGACGGTGACCGGCAGGCGGAATGCGAAATCTTCGATCAGGTCCATCTTTCCCAGGGGAATGATCCGGTCGAGCGTCTCATCGACGATCTGCTGGATCCGCGGCCGCATGTCCTCGACCCGGCGCGCGGTGAACGCCTTCACCACCAGCCCGCGCAGGCGGGTGTGGTCGGGCGGATCCTGCACCAGCATCATGTGGCCCAAGCTGCGGAAGGCGGGCTCCTCCATGCTCTTGGGCCCATAGCGCCGGATCGTGCGTTGGACATGCTCCTTGCCAAACCGCTTGTCGCGCAGCACGAGACTGACCTCGGCGTGCCGGCTCGCGACGAACACGCCGAGCGGCGTCAGGTGCATAGGATCGGTGGTGCGCAGCCGTTCGTAATGCGGATAGGGGTTGCGGATGTAATCCGGCGACAAGGGGTTGAAAAGCGGGTCGCTCGTCGTCGCAGCCTGAACGTGTTCGTTCATGGTGACCTCGATTGGTTTCCACACCGCATTATTGTCGTATCGCCGTCGGCAGCCGCCGAACCGGCGATCCGCAACTCGATACACTGTTGTATCGAGTTGCATTCTGACTTAAAATGGATGGATGTCGAAGAGTCCGAACCAGACCGACCCGGGACGATACCCGCGACAAATTGTTCGAGGCCGCCGCGCGCGTGTTCGAGGAGCAAGGCATCGGTAGCGCCAGCATCGAAACCATTGCGGCCGCGGCCGGTTTCACCCGCGGCGCGTTCTATTCGAACTTCAAGAGCAAGGATGAATTGATCATCGCCATGATCGAGGATCACGTCGAACAATCGACGCGACGTTATCTCGATTTGCTGACCAGGCATCGAAACCTTGCGGATTTCATCGACGCGATGAGGACGATGGACCGCAGCCAGCAGGATCCGCTCGGCCGCTCTCCCCTGCTCCACATGGAAATGATCCTGTTCGTGGCGCGCGCCGAAAAGCGCCGGCCCGAACTCGCCAATCGGTTGCGCGCCGGGCGCAAACTGATCGCCAACGTTATCGAGACCACGGCGAAGAACACCGGCAAGGATCCAGGCCTCACGCCAGCCTGGTGGGGTTCTATCGTTCTCGCGATGGAAGACGGCTTCGACCTGCACCGCCTGATCGATCCGGAGACCACCCCGGCCGACAGTTTTGTGCGCGCCATCAGCGATCTCCGACGCATCATCGACGCGTCTTAACTGGTCGCTTGCACCTTGTGCAGCTGCCCCGCGACTGCGCGGATTTTGCGCGGCGAGGCCTGCCAGATCGCGATCGCAGACAACGCGCTGACCGCAATGCCGATCGCAAAGGCAATGGTGTAGTCGCCGAAGCGGTCGTACAGAAACCCGGTGGCCCACGGGCCGGCGGCGCCACCGGCCAATGCGGCCAGCATGATGGTGCCAAAAACGCTGCCGTATTGCTTGCCCTGGAATATTTCGAGCACGATGGCGCCCATGACCGAGGTCAGGCCGTAGCCGAGCGCGCCTTGTGTGAAGATCATCAGATAGACCAGCGGCAACGCGGCTGAGAATTTCAGCGCGATCAGCGCCGCAAAGCAGATTGCAAAGCCGAGGCAGCTGATGGTCCAGATCCATTCGCGCCCGATCCGGTCGGACAGATGGCCGAGCCAGATCTGGCCGGGAATACCGAGCAGGCTGACGACGCCGAGCGCCCACACCGCGACGTTGGCGCTGAAGCCGATATCGAGCAGGAATTTGGTCTGGTGCACCTGCACCGCATACCAGATGTACAGGCCGCAGAAATAGCCGAGCGAGACCCACCAGAACCGCGCGGTGCGGAGCGCGCGACGCAAGGTCCAGTCGGTGCCGGCCCAAACGGGATCGACGATGTTCGAAATTGGTTTGGCTGAATTGGCTGTCGGCGCTGCGTCGCCATCGGGCAACAGCCCGATATCCTCAGGTCGCTTGCGCAACAACAGATTGATCGGCGCCAGCGCGACGAGGACTAAAATGCCCATCGCGGTGCAGGCGGTGCGCCAGCCGGTCTGCTCGATCATATGCTGCACCCAGGGCAGCAAGGTCACCGAGCCGACGCCGACGCCGGCAAACGCCAGTCCCATGGCGAGCCCGCGGCGGCGGATGAACCAGTTCGGCACAAACAGAGATTGGCCGGAATAGCCGAGGCAGACGCTCCCCGCCCCGACCAGCACGCCGATGGTGAGATAGAGATGCCAGGGCTGCGACGTCAGCGGCGCCAGCAGCAAGCCGCCGCCCATCAGCGCGACGCCGACCTCCATCACCGCGCGCGGACCGTAGCGATCCATCATACGCCCGATCAGCGGGCTGACGGCGCCGGATACCACGAAGCCGAACGAGAAGGCGCCGGCGGTGACGCCGCGTTCCCATCCGAACTCGGAGATGATGGGCGGAAAGAACAGCGAGAACGCGGTCCGCGCATTGACGCCGATCGCCATGGTGACGAACGTCACCGCGACGATCATCCAGCCGTAGAAGAAAGGGAGACGCATCAGTCTGCGTAGCTTTTCATCGAGAACTGTTCAAGAGCCCGCCGCCAGCGCGTGGCTGTCATGCCCGAAATAGGCGCGTTCGAGCCGCTGCGGCAAATTATCCTCGCTGGTCGGCGCTTCCAGCACGATTTGGCCTTGCACCAGCGCGTAGACACGATCGGCGGCGGCAAGCGCCTTCTCCAGTAGTTGTTCGACCAGCAGCACCGCGGTTCCCTGCTTGCGCAACTGCGCGATGACGTTGAGCACGCGATCGACCAGAACCGGCGACAGGCCGGCGGAGGGTTCGTCGAGCATCAACAGCCGTGGCCGGCGCACCAGGCCTTGCGCGACCGTCAGCATCTGCTGTTGTCCGCCTGAGAGCGCACCGCCGCGCTCGTGACGTTTCTCGGCAATCTCTGGAAAGAATGACAAGGCCTCTTCGACGCGCGTCGCGCGCTCGCCGCGCGGCAGGTCGTAGCCTGCAAGCAACAGATTGTCGGTGACCGAAATCTGGGTGAACACCCGGTGGCCTTCAATCACATGCACCAGCCCGGCACGCGCGGTATCGCGCGGCGTGGCGTTGGTCATGTCGCGGCCGTCGAAGCGCACCCGGCCGGCATTGACCGGCAGCAATCCCGACAGCGCGCACAGCATGGTGGTCTTGCCGGCGCCGTTGGGGCCGAGCAGCGCAACCACCTCGCCGGCCGCGACCTTGAAATCGATGCCGTGCAGCACGCGAATCTTGCCGTAGCCGGATTCCAGCGCCGTGACCGAGAGCAGAGGTTCAGCCGCCGAGGTAAGCACTGACCACCTCCTTGTGAACGCGGATCTCGGCCGGCGTTCCCGCCGCCAGCATGCGTCCGAGATTGAGCACGGTGACCTGATGACAGATGTCGAAGATCAGGTCGGCATGATGCTCGACCAGCAGCACGCCGGTGCCGCGGGCGCTGATCGCCTTGATCAGCCCGGCCAGTCGCTCGATCTCGTCGCTGGAGAGGCCGGCGGCGGGCTCATCGAGCAGCAGGAAATCCGGATCGAGCATCAGCGCGCGGGCGATCTCGATAAAACGCAGCTCGCTGTGCTGGAGGCGATCGGCGCGAACCTCCGCCAACGCCTCCAGTCCGACGATTCCGAGCAGCGCGCGCGCCTTGGCGCTCAGCATCTGCTCGTCCTGCCGGTTGCGCGGCAGCGCCAGCAACGCTTCGATGAAACTCGCTTTGCCCTCGATCGAGCCCCCGATCATCACGTTCTGCAACACCGAGGCCTCACCGATCACCCGCGGTGTCTGGAACGTGCGCGCGATGCCGCGCGCCGCGCGCAACACCGGCATGCCCGGGGGAAGCTCGTCGCCGCCCAGGGCCATCGTGCCCGCTTTGGGGGCGTAATAACCAGAGATCACGTTCAGCGTGGTCGTCTTTCCGCTGCCATTGGGACCGATCAGGCCGTGGATCTGGCCGGGCGCGACGTCGAGATCGAGCCCATCGATGGCGCGCACATTGCCGAAGCTCAGGGTGATGCCGCGCAGCGCCAGCGCCCGTCCGCCCGCGCTACGGCGCACGATATCGGCCAGCGCTTGAGGACGCGGCACGATGGCGCGGTTGCTCGCCAGCGGACGGCGGTTGCGAAAATCCAGCAGTGCTGCGATGCCGCCGGGCATCACGAGCACGATGACCAGCAACAACACCGCGTAGAGGAAGGTCGACCACGCCGCCAAGGGAGCTGCGATCTCCGGCAGGATGGTGAGAATGATGGTGCCGAGCATCGGTCCCAGGATCGAACCGCGGCCGCCGATGAGGATCGCGATGAAGAACAACACCGACAGATCGAAGGTGAAAGCGTCCGGCGTGATGTAGGTCTGCAAGGTTGCAAACAGGCCGCCGGCGATGGCGGCCAGCGCGCCGGCAAACAAAAAGATCGCGATCAGCATCCGCGGCTTGGAAATGCCAGTCGCCTCCGCCGCCACTTCGGCATCGCGCACCGCGATCAAGGCGCGGCCGAACCGGCTGCGGGCGATGTTCGCGCTCATCCAGGTGGTGAAGGCCGCAATCGCGATGCAGAGCCCGTAAAAACCCCACGCCGTATTGAAGGGCGCCGGAAATTCCGGACCCGCGATGCCGATGCCGCCGCCGGTGACGCTCTGCCATGCCAGTGCGATCTGCGTCACGATGGTGGCAAAGCCCAGCGTCGACATCGCGAAATAGAAGGTGCGCAGCCGCAACGCCGGCAGGCCGACGATCACGCCGAACACCGCTCCAACTAAGCCTGCAACCGGCAACGCGGCAAAGACCGGTACCGGCGGCATGACGTTGCCGGCGACCAGCACGCTGGTCGTGTAGGCGCCGAGTGTCAGCAGCGCGACATAGCCGATCGCCAGATGCCCGGCGAAACCGACCACCAGATTGAGCCCGGATACGAGAACCCAGTAGATCGCCGCCCGCGTGCCGATCAGCGCCCAGTAATCATTGCTGACGAATGGCAGGATCATTGCCAGCGCGAGAATGCCGAGAAACGGCGCCAGCTGCGGCAGCGCCGTGCGGATCGTGCCGGCCTCGTGACGTGCAGGCATAGCGGTGACGGATGTCATCACACTCTCCGCGCCGGAGCCGTACCGAACAGGCCTTGCGGCGCCGCCAGCAGCACGACGATGAACAGCGTGAAGACGGCGACCGACGAGAAGATGCCGCCGACAAGGAAATTCGCCGCCTGCTGGAACAGGCCAAGCGCCAGCCCGCCAACGATGGCGCCGCGATTGTTGCCGAGACCGCCAAGTGCGACCGGCACAAAACCGTAAAAATTCAGCAGCGCGCCGTTGGCGAAGAACGCCAGCAGCAATTCGCCACCGGAAAATCCTGCGACGCCGCCGATCACACCCGCGAGCGCGTAGCTGGCGACGCGCAGATTGCGCTCGGGCAGGCCGAGCGCGCGCGCGGCGAAATTATCCTCGGCGATCGCGAGAAACGCCCGGCCAACCAACGTGCGGCGATAGAGATATTCGAGGCCCGAGAATTGTGATCGCGCAGGCGACCACCGGCAGCCAGAATTTTTCATCCCAGACCCCGCTGCCGATCCCGAACAGGCGCGGGAACGGTTGCGGTTCGGTGCCCCATTTGATCGCCGCGACCTGCTGGATCATCAGCGCCAGCGCCAGTGTCGAGAGCACATAGAGATGCTGGTCGAGACTCTTCAGCACCGGCCTGACCGCCACGAATTCGGTAATGATCCCGATGATCGCGCATGCCAGCAGCGTCAGCAGGAAGCCGACAAGGAGCGGCATTCCCATTTTCAGCGTGAACATCGAGCCGAACACGCCGCCGAGCATGGCCAATTGCCCGGCGGTGAAGCTCATCACCCGGGAGGTCGAGAACATGGTGTTGTAGGTGACGCCGACGAGCGCGTAGATCGCGCCCGCCGCCAAACCTGATGCCACGATGGAGGCGAGCATGTGCCGCGCCCTCTTCCGGCCGCCTTATGAATATCCCGGCGCCAACGCAAACGTGCCGTTCTTGGCGGTGGAGGCCTCCGACATCACGATCTCTTCGGTTAAATAGCCGTTGTGCTGTGTCGGCGAGAAGCTGTAATTGCCGAAATAGCCGGGGTATTTGGACAGTGTGTTCCAGTAGGCGATGATTCCGGCGCTGTCGGTCGATCCGCTTTCCGCAACCGCCTTGGCGATCAATTCGATCGCATCGATACCGCCGGCGATCCACCACAACAGCGTGTCGCTCATCACGACATTGGCCTTGGTGAGACGTGCGACCAGATCCTCGCTCTTCGGCGGCAATTTGCCCGCCGCGTCGTAGCTGCAGCTCTTGTAGCCGATGGCGTAGACTTTCTTCCAGTTGGCGGGTTTTTCGACCAGGCCGGCGATCTCGCCCGAAGACATCGAGGGATGGCCGACGAACGCGACGTCCCAGTTCATCACCGCGCGAACGTTGAACATCCGCGCTTCCATGCCGGTGGACACGCTCCAGACCACGATCACTTCGGCGCCGGCGTTCTTGGCGCGCAGCATGTCCGGCGTCATGTCGGGCTGGGTCGAGTCGACATTGGCCTGATAGACCACGTCGGCACCGTCCTTCTTGAATGCCGCAACCGATGCACCGACGGCGGTCACGCCGTAGCCGGTGGTATCGCCGATCACGGCAATCTTCTTCACCTTGAGGATATTGAGGCAGTAATTGCGGACGGCGTCATCCCACTGGCTGTTCGACGGCGCCATGCGGAAGGCGTTTGGAAACTTGGTGGTGTCGATCAGGGTTTCGACGACGCAAGGGTGAATGTCCGGGATCTTGGCGCGCGCCATGATCGGTGTGGTCGCCAGCGCCTCGCCCGAATTGAGCGGGCCCCAGATGGC
This sequence comes from uncultured Alphaproteobacteria bacterium, assembly GCA_963802535.1. GTDB lineage: Bacteria > Pseudomonadota > Alphaproteobacteria > Rhizobiales > Xanthobacteraceae > Bradyrhizobium. The sequence goes on from CAWDJI010000022.1 coordinate 110,946, forward strand.
ATGCACCTTGGCCTGGCTGATCAGTTCCTGGGTGGCGTTGACCGCCTTGGTCGGATCGCCCTGGGTATCGCGCATGAACAGTTCGATCTTGCGGCCCTTGACGCCGCCGCCGGCGTTGATGGCATCGACCGCGAAATTGACGCCGCGGTTGAAGCCGATGGTCGGCGCCGAGCTCGGCCCGGTCATCGCGGCAAGGCAGCCGATCTTGATCGGCTCGGCCTGGGCGATGGCGGGCTTTGGAAATGAAAATGATGCAGCGCCCAAGGCGCCGGCGCTGCCCAATAATACGTCACGACGTGAAATGGCCATGTGATGCGCTCCCTGTTCCCTTTGCGGCGCCCGTCATTGGCTGCGGACGTCCGTTTCGTTGATTTTCCCCGGCTCATCGGCCGGGGTTTTCGAGAAGCTAAATTTGAGCCTGACGCGGGAAACTTGTCCAGCGCCTATCCGAACATGGCAGGTCAGTGCGCCGGTCAGTGTTCACCGACGTCGCCTCCAGAAATCGGCGTTGACGGCGCCGACCGGGGCTTCACCGGCGATGATCTTCTCGACCTGCCGCACGGTTTCCAGCGACTGGCTCTCGATCGCCGGCGGCGTCAGTCCGCCGATATGCGGCGTCGCGATCACGTTCGGCAGTTTTGCCAGTTCCGGCGTCGGCATCTGGTCCAGCGCGCGGCCGACATCCATCGCCGCACCGGCGATGCGGTTCTCGCGCAGCGCGGCCGTCAGCGCCGCCTCGTCGACCAGATTGCCGCGCGACAGATTGATGAAGAAGGCATGCGGCTGCATCCGCGCCAGCGCCGCCTGCCCGATCAGGTTTTCGGTCTTCTCGTTGGCGACCGCGAGGCAGACGACGAAATCGGCGCGGCCGAGCAGCTCGTCGAGCGACACATGCGCGATCGCCGGGCTCGTTGACGGTCGCAAAGGGATCGGCGACCAGAATCTCCATGCCGAGCACCTTGGCGATGCCGGCGAGATAGCGGCCGATGCTGCCATAGCCGATGATGCCGAGACGGCTGCCGGCCAGTTGCCGGCCCATGATGATCTTCGGCTTCCGTCCGGCATGGTAGTCGGCGGTCGCGCGCGAGACGCCGCGCGACAGATCGACCATGAAGCCGAGCGCGAGCTCTGTCACCGACTGGACGAAGCCGGGTCCGGCCTGCGTCACCAGCACGCCGACTTTGGAGGCGGCCTCGACGTCGATGTTGCGGATATCGACCGCGCAGCGAACGAAGGCGCGCAGTTTCGGCAGCCGCGGGAAGATCTCGCTGGGGCCTGCGGTCAGCCGGTCGGCGACGATGATATCGACATCGCCGGCCGCCGCGATCAGGCCGAACGCATCCAGCGCATTGTCGCCTTGATGCAATTTGACCTCGGCGATCGCCTGCAAGCCATTGAGGCTGCGCTCGCCGTAATATTGCGCCCTCGCCTGCGGCGTATGGGTGAGCAGGACTTTCATGTCAGCAAGCATCGCATGTCAGTAGCTCCACGTTAGTATCCAAAGGCATGCGGCAGCGCCGTGCTGATGGCAGGCACGAAGGCGATCACCAGCAGGCACAGCAGCAGCAGGCCGAGATAGCCCATGATCGGCTTGATGGTCTGCTCGATCGGCACGTTGCCGATCAGGCAGGCGCCGTAGAGCCCGAGCCCGAGCGGCGGCGCGAACAGGCCGAGCCCCATCGAGATCACCAGCACGACGCCGAAATGCAGGGGATCGATGCCGAGCTTGACCGCCACCGGCAGCAGCAGCGGCCCGAAGATGATCAGCGCCGCAGCGCCTTCCAGCACCGAGCCCATCACGATCAGCACCACGATCGACAGCAGCATGAACAGCCAGACGCCGTGCGAGCTAGAGAGCGACAGCATGAAGTCGCCGACCATATGCGGCACCTGCTGCAGGGTCAGCGTGAACGCCAGCGATTGCGCGGCGGCGACGATGAACAGCACCAGCCCCGAGCGCGTCGCCGACTGCACGAAACTGTGCGCCGCGTTCTTGAAGGTGAGTTCGCGAAACACGATGCTGCCGATCACGATGGCGTAGACCACGGCAAAGGCCGAGATTTCGGTGGCGGTGGCAAAGCCGCTCTTGAAGCCGAAGAAGATCATGAAGATCAGGCCGAACGAGGCGATCGCGCCGCTCCACAGGCCCGGAGACCGGAATCTGCGGCTCGATCGTCCTCGACCGCCTCGGGACGCTTGCCGAAGATGATGGAGAGCACGATCAGCACCAGCGCCATCAGCGCCGCCGGCAAGAGCCCGGCGACGAACAGGCCGCCGATCGACAGATTGGCGACGAAGCCGAGGATGATCAGGTTGATGCAGGGCGGAATGGTTTCCGCCATCACCGCGGACGCCGCCAGCAGCGCCACCGCGCTGCCGGGATTCTGCCTCGAGCGGCGCGCCGCCGGGATCAGCACCGAGCCGACGGCGGCGACATCGGCCATCTTCGAGCCGGAGATGCCCGAGAACAGCACCATCGAGATCACCATCACGACGTTGAGCCCGCCGCGCATGCGGCCGACCGCGCGCTGCAGCAGCTCGATCAGCCGCACCGACATGCCGTTGGCTTCCATCAGGTAGCCGACGAGGATGAAGAACGGAATCGCGAGCAGCACGAAATTGTCGATGCCGCGCGCCATCTGCTGGGCGAAGATGACGCCGGGCAGCGTGCCCTCGACCCAGATGAAGATCAGCGCCGCCAGCGCCAGCGCAAAGCCGATCGGCAAGCCGCCGAACAGCGTGACGAAGAAGCCGATCAGCATCAGCGTGCCCGACGACGGCACCGTGTTCGGCGACAGAGAAGTCCCAGGCGAGATAGAGGCGACGACAATGCCGATCGCAACGATGCCGGCGACGATGTCGCGGAGCGGCCGCGTGCAGAACAGTTCGATCGCGAACACCGTCATGAACAGCGCGCCGACGCCCATCGGATAGAAGGTCAGTTCCAGCGGCAGGCCGGAGCCGGTGGTCTGCCCCGTGGTCAGCCAGCCCAGCTTGAGGGCGTTGAAGGCGACATAGCCGGCAAGATCAGTCACCAGCAGCGCGCCCACGGCATCGACCACGCGCCTGCGCAGCCGCACCGGCAGCATGATCGATGAAGAAGGCGACGCCGAGATTCTCGCCGCGCGCCAGCGCGCTGGCCGCGCCGAAGAAGCTCGAGCCGACCATCAGGCCGCGCGCGACGTCGTCGGACCATTCGACCGGCGCGTTGAAGCAGGAAGCGCAGCAGCACCGAGGCGCAGACGACCAGCGAGGTCGGCGACCAGCAGGATCGCCGCGATCGCGTCGCTGAGGCGGAAGCAGCAGCGGATGATCCCGTGGCCGCCGCTCGGCGCGCGCACGGCGACTGTCACCATCAGACTTGGACAACCTCAGGCCTGCGTCGCGCGGATGATGTCGATGACGGGCTTGGACTTCGGGCCGCGCCTTGATGAAGTTCTCGGTCTGCGGCGCGACGCGCTTGCGGAAGGCTTCGCTTGTCGCATTCGACCATGGTGACGCCCTTCTCGGTCGAGAGTCGTCAGCGCTTCCTTTTCGACCTCGAGCCCGTGCGCGCGCGTGTCGGCCGCGGCCTTCTTGGCGGCAGTCGAGGAAACCCTCGCGCAGCTTCGGGTCCATGCGGTTGAAGGTCACGTCGCTGAAATAGATCGCGAGCGGCGAGAAATTGTGCTGCGTCAGCGCGTAGAACTTCGCGGTCTCGAAGAACTTGCTGGCGAGGATGGTCGGCGGATCGTGCTCGAGCCCGTCGAGCACGCCGGCCTGCAACGCCGTGTAGATTTCGCCGAACGCCAGCGGCGTCGCGGCGGCGCCCATCAGGCGCAGGCATTCGGTGATGACCGGATTCGGCAGCGTCCTGATCTTGAGGCCGGCGAGATCCTCCGGCGTCTTCACCGGCTTCTTCGCCAGCACGCTGCGCGAACCGAAATTATAGGCCCAGGCGATGATGCGGATGTTGGCGCCCTTGAGCAGCGCGTCCTCGATCGGCTTGGCGGCACCGGCGTCGAACGCCTTGGTCTGCTGCGGGAAGCTGGAGAAGAGATAGCCGAGGTCGAAGGTGCCGACCAGCGGCACCAGATTGGCCGAGATCGACGAGCCCGACATCATCAGGTCGATGACGCCGAGCTTGACCGAATTGATGACGTCGATTTCCTGGCCGAGCTGGTTGTCCGGGAAAGAAGGCGACCTCGACCTGCTCGCCGAGCCCGTTGCCCTTCAGGTTCTTGACCAGGTTGTCGTAGTAGACGCGGCCGTTGGCGTATTTCGGATCGTTCGGCAGCGACGACGAGCATTTCAGCTTCAGCGTCGCGGCTTCGGCGCGCCCGATGATGGCCGGCGAGAGCACGAGGCCGGCGGCGACGGCCGTCGACGATTGATGAACGCGCGCCGATTGATGGACACAGTCTTCATGGCGCTTTTCTCCCCAACGAGTTTTTTGGCGCCGCGCTTGATGCTGCGGCCGCTCTATTTGTCCAATTGTATGACAAAAAGAAAACCGCCGCGCAAGGGTGCTCGGAAAAAACCTTTGCGTATCGCGGCAGTCGTCAGCTCGCGATCGGGCACGGTCAATCGACCCGGTGCAGACCAGGATGCGCGCGCCCCACACTTCGGCTCAGTGGCGCTGCGCAATCTGCAGGAGGTTGCCACAGGTGTCCTCGAACACCGCCGTGGTCACGGGGCCCATATTGACCGGCGGCTGAGTAAATCTGACGCCCAGCCTTGTCAGCCGGTCATGCTCGCTTCGAACATCCTCGACCCCAAAGGATGTGCAGGGAATTCCATCAGCAACGAGCGCCGACTTGAACGGCTGCGCAGCCGGATGCTGATCAGGCTCCAGATACCAGCTCCACGCCGTCAGGTTGCTCAGGGGAGACGAGGGTAAGCCAGCGGTGCGCACCCATCGGAATGTCATGCTTCAACCGGAAGCCGAGGATGTCGCGATAGAAGCGCAACGCCTTGTCCTGGTCATCGACCAGGACACTTGTCAGCACGATCTTCATGAGCATTGTCTCCAGTTTTACTTTTTCCCCTCGCGAGCGGTTGCAGCCATACTTTCCATGCGTTGCGGAGGGGAGCGCGAACGAGAAAGTGGTGTTTGCTTCGCCATTGCCATTCGGTCCGAAGCAGACCCGCATCCTCGAGCACCGTTAGATGTCTCGAAAGTCCCTGTCGGGTCAGGCTCGACTGCTGCCAGCTAATGAGCCGAACGTGGAGTTCGAACAGCGTCTGTCCGTCGCGCTCGGCAAGCTCATCGAGCAGGCGGCGCCTCGTGGCGTCCGACAGCGCGTGGAACAACCGGTCAAGGTCCATTCGCGCTGCTTACAACGCGGCATTTCATCATGCAACACTTTTGTTGCATGATGGTTGCGCCGACTATTTGGTCCGTGCGATGGTGGTGCCGTCCCAGTCCTCAGCTGCAGGGTTCTCGATCTGCTGCTGGCAGCGTTCGATCATGACCGTCGAGGCCGCGTCGTCCTTGCGGATTTGCTTTGCCTTTTCGAACGCGGCGATCGCAGCGGTGAACTCCCCTGCCCGCCACGACGCCAGGCCGGCTTCGTAGGCTTTCACCCAGTCGGGCGCGCCGCCGGCCTCGTCCGCCATCGCGAGCAATTCGTAGATTTGCAGGCCGCCGGCGCGGCCATAGACCGCCAGGCGGTCGAGTTCGCGCACCATGATGCGGTCGCCAGCCAGCCGCCGCGTCTCGGGGCCGATGATGATGGTGGAGCCGTAGACCTTGTTGGTGCTCTCGAGCCGGCTTGCGATATTCACGGCGTCGCCGATCACGGTGTAGTTCAGCCGCACTTCCGATCCGATATTGCCGACCAGCATGTCGCCGGAATTGATGCCGATGCGGATCTTGACCGGTTGGCCGTGGTCGTCGACCAGGCCCACCTCCGCCCATCGCGCGCTGGCACGCCAAAGCGGCGCGGCAGCAATCGACGGCGTGATCGGGATTGGGCGCCGGCGCGCCCCAGAACGCCATCACGGCATCGCCGATGAATTTGTCGATGGTGCCGCCGGTTTCCTGAATCTGCGTCGAGACGAATCGAAATAGCGCGACAGCAGCGGAATGATGCGGTCGCCGAGCCGCTCCGACATGCCGGTGAAGCCGGCGAGATCGATGAACATCACGCTCATGGGCTTGACCGCGCCGCCAAGCCGCGCGCCATTGCCGTCGCTGACCAGGCGCTTCACCAGATCGGCCGGGATGTATTTCCGGAACGCGGCGAGCCCCTGCGCCATGTCGCCGATGGCGCCGGAAAGATTCTCGATCTCGGTCAGCCGCGACGGATGCCGCTGAACCTTGTCGAGATCGAAGCGCTCGACATGCCTGATCTCGCCGACCACCTTGATCAGGGGTGCTGCGATCAGGCGCTGGGCCAGCCATGCCGACAACAGCCCGGCAAACACGATCAGCACCGCGAGGCCAATCAAGAGGTTGCGGATCGTCATCTGCACCGGTCCCAGAAATTCCGATTCCGGCACCACCGTCACCAGCGACCAGCCGGGAAACGAGATCGGCGTCAGCACCGCCTGGTAGGCCTTGCCGTCCCGCGTCACCTGGCGCTTCAGCGCCTCGCCCTTGTCGGGATTGTAGGCGCTGCCGGCATCGCGGATCGCATCCACCGCGACCTGAAACAGCGGATGATCGGTCTTCAGCGGCATCACCTCGCTGGCTTTCGAATCGGGCGCTGCGACCACGCCGCCGTCGCGATCGAGGATGAACGCGCCGGCTGATTTGCCGACCGTGAGCTGCGACAGGAAATTCGAGACCCGCGTCAGTTCGATGATGATGGCGATGACGCCGGCGGGCTTCTGATCGATCTCGACCGGGTGCTGCGAAGGCCGCGGCCAGCCGTTCGCCGTTCGGATGCGTGGTCAGCGTCGACCAGTGCTCGTCGTTGGAGCGGATCGCTTCGCGGAACCATTGCTGCTCGGTCACGGCATAGCTGGTGTCCTCGACACGGCTCTCCTTCATCCGCAAATCATCGCTGACATATTCCCAGCGATTGATCCTGATCTTGCGGTCGCCGGTGATCGCAATCATCTCGATCACGCCGTCGCCGAGCTTGTGCCCGGCAAAGAACGCGCCGTCCGGCCATCCGAACGCCACCCAGGAAATGGTCGGCTGCGATCTCAACTGTGAGAGGAACACGACCTCGCGTTTTGCCGCGTCGCGCGCGTCGAACACCTTCTCGACCAATAGCGTCCGCACCGCCATCATCGATGAGCGCGCTTCTGTCGTGATCGACTGCAACTCGTCGCCCGACGGCCGAAACGATCTGTTCGTTGATGGTATCGGCAAGGGTCTGGCTGACCCGCTGGGCGGTGCGCCACCACAACAAATGGACGCCGACGGCGCTGACCACGATCGACGTCAGCACGAGGGCGGAGATGGCACTGCGGATGCCGATGCGCATGCGGGTTCCCGGTTGCGGGCCTGTCACCGCAATACGGCCCATACTAGCGTTTGTTTCACCCTCGATGCCATCCCGTCCCGCCGGACACGGCTCTGTGACCACAGTTGAACCCGAAGCTGACGAAACTTAGCGATTGCCTGTTCCGTAGAAGGCAGGACGGCGCTATGCCTTGCTAATTCTCGAAGGTCACGCAATGCACGATGTTTCTCTTCCCGCGGCACTGATTGCCGGCCTTGTCAGCTTCCTGTCGCCCTGCGTGCTGCCGCTGGTGCCCCCCTATCTGATCTATCTGACCGGCGCGACCATCGAGCACGTCAACAATGACGAGACGAGCCAGGCCTCAAAACGCGCGGTAATGGCCGCGGCGATGATGTTCGTGCTCGGCTTTACCACGGTGTTCGTGGCGCTCGGCGCCAGCGCCTCCTTTGTCGGCGGGCTGATCCGTGCCTGGTCGGCCGAGCTCTCGATCCTGGCCGGCATCGTCATCATCATCATGGGCCTGCATTTCCTCGGGCTGACCCGGATCGGATTGTTGATGCGCGAAGGTAGGCTGACGGCGCCGAAGCCGGTCGGGCTGTGGGGCGCCTATGTCATGGGGCTCGCCTTTGCGTTCGGCTGGACCCCCTGCATCGGGCCCATTTTGGCGGCGATCCTGTCCGTTGCAGCCGCCGAGGCCACCGTGACCAAGGGTGCGGGCCTGCTCGCGGTCTATTCGCTCGGGCTCGGCATTCCGTTCCTGCTGGCTGCTTTCATGATCGAGCAATTCTCCTCGCTGTTCGCGCGGATGAAGCGGCATCTCGACACGGTCGAACGCGCCATGGGCGTATTGATGGTGATTACCGGCATCGGTTTTTTGACCGGCGCCGTCACCAGCGTCAGCATCTGGCTGCTGGAGACGTTCCCCGCGCTGCAAAATTTCGGCTAACGCCCCGTAACAAGCGGGCCGGCCGAGCGAAACTCCTGCCATGACCGGTCTGGCCTCTTGCCATGACCGGGTTTCGACCATCGCAGCCGGCGCATTGTCGCGCGCACCGGACTTGAAACGGCCGCCGGCGCGGCTTCGTATAATGACAATACATTGAGGGGGTTCGCTTGAATTTTATCGTCAATCTTCTGATCCTGTTGCCGGCGCAGATCGCCTCCTATTTCTCTTGGGCCGGGCCGCTGCTGATGCGGCTGATCGTCGGCTACGTCTTCATGAAGACCGGCTGGGGCAAGCTCTCCAATCTGGCGCAGGTCACCGAGAATTTCGTCGGCTGGGGCATCCCGTTTCCAAAGATCCTCACCCCCTTCGTCTCCGGCGTCGAGTGTTTTGGCGGCGCCATGCTGATCCTCGGCCTGTTCACCCGGATCCCGGCGGCGATGCTGGCGGTGGTGATGCTGGTCGCCATCAAGTCGGCGAAATGGGGCGACGTCGATTCGCTGGAAACCCTGCTCGGTTTCGAGGAGATGACCTACTTCGCCGCCTTCATGTGGCTCGCGATCGCAGGCCCCGGCGCCGCCTCGGTGGACCGGCTGCTGGTGAATGCGGCCGGCCACGCCGATGCATCGACCTGAGGATCGCCTGCTCGGCGCTCTCACGATGCCGTGACACAAAGGGAAATTCTGAGCCCGGAATTGGCCGCGCGCGTAGCTGTCGAGACACCAGCGCTTCCGGGAGCCGCCATGAAATTCGTCCGCATCGCCGTCGTCGCCCTTGCCGCGCTCGCGGCGGTTCCGTCCTGGGCGGCGGAAGGCCCCAAATGGAGCGACTGGGGCGACGACCTGTTCACCCGCGCTGCGGCCGAGAAGCGTTTTGTCATTCTCGATCTCGAGGCGGTGTGGTGCCACTGGTGCCACGTCATGGAGAAGACGACCTACGCCAATCCGCAGGTGCAGCAATTGCTGGCCGCGAAATATTTGCCGGTCCGCGTCGATCAGGACGCCAACCCGGACCTGTCGAGCCGCTATGGCGACTGGGGCTGGCCGGCGATGATCGTGTTCGGCCCCGACGGCACCGAGATCGTGAAGATCAGAGGTTATATCGAGCCGGAGCGGATGCAGGCGCTGCTCCAGGCCATCATCGACGATCCCTCGCCCGGCCCCTCCGTCGGCGAGGCTTTTGAGGTCAAGCCGTCCACCTCGGCGTTCCTCGATAAAAAGGCGCGCACGGAACTGACAAAGAATTTCGACGAGTCCTATGACGAAAAACTCGGCGGCTGGGGCGAAAGCCAAAAATTCATCGACGCCGACAGCATGGACCTCGCCATCACCCGCGCCGAGGCCGGTGATGCCATGGCGATCAAGCGTGCGCGGCAGACGCTGGACGCCGCGATCGCGCTGATCGATCCGGTGTGGGGCGGCGTGTATCAATATTCCGAAGCCGGCTCCTGGACCCATCCGCATTTCGAAAAGATCATGTCGTTCCAGGCGCAATATCTGCGGCAATACAGCCAGGCCTATGCGCTGTGGAAGGATCCGAAATATCTTGCCGCCGCCCGCAACATCGAGCGCTATCTCGCAAGCTTCCTCACAAGCCCCGACGGCGCGTTCTATGTCAGCCAGGATGCCGATCTCGACCACGATACCGACGGCCACAAATATTATGCGCTTGGCGACAGCGAGCGCCGCAAGCTCGGCATGCCGCGCATCGACAAGAATTTGTATGCGCGGGAAAACGGCTGGGCCATTTCCGGCCTCGCCGCCTACTACGACGTCACCAACGATGCCAAGGCGCTGGCGATCGCAGAACGCGCGGCAAAATGGGTGGTCGACAACCGCGCGCTGCCGGGCGGCGGGTTCCGCCATGGCCAGAAGGATCGCGGCGGGCCGTTTCTCGGCGACACGCTGGCGATGGGCCAGGCCTTCCTCGATCTCTATGCTGCGACCGGCAACCGCGACTGGTTGACGTCAGCCGCGAAGGCCGGCGACTTCGTCGCCAGCTTCCGCGACGAGGCCGGCGGCTTCATCACCTCGAAGACTTCCGAAGGCAAAACCGGCGTGTTGGCAAAACCGGCAAAGCTGATGGACGACCAGGTGCAGGTCGCCCGCTTCATGAACCTGCTCAGTCGCTATTACGGCGTTGATGCCTATCGCGACCAGGCTGCGCATGCGATGCGCTATCTCGCCAGCGCCTCGGCCGGGATGATGCGTCCCCTGCCCGGCGTGCTGCTGGCCGATGAAGAACTCGCGGTCGAGCCGACCCATATGACGATCGTCGGGCCTAAGGACGCCCCCCGCGCGCAATCCCTGCATGCCCTGGCCCGCACGCTGCCGGCCCGCTACAAGCGGCTGGAATGGCTGGACCTGCGCGAAGGCAAGCTGCCCAACCCCGACGTCGAATATCCCGATCTCGGCGAACCCGCGGCGTTCGCCTGCAGCAACCGGATCTGCTCGTTCCCGTCCTTCAATGCCGAGGAGCTTCAAGCGACCGTGAAGCAGATGGCCAAGCTGAAGCCTTCGCGCGCGTCGTTGAACTAGGGCGCGACTCAAAACTATGAAAACAACCCCATGCACCGTAGAAATTGTGCCTGGCGTCATCCCAAAAACACAACATCTGGGGGCATGAGCGGCCGATCTTGAGCGGCCAGATCGATGGTCCGCTTTGAACCAACACAGATCCCAGCCACACCAAACCAAGTAGTGTTGATGCAATGACCGCCGGAACCCTGCCGATGGTACGCATACGCGGATGTTTGAATGCAGTTTTTCCTCTATGAAGTCGTCGCTCGCATCGTCTCGGCCTATCTGTGCGTCGTTTGCTACCGCACTCTGCGGGATGGCCTGGCCGAGCGAAAAATCACGTCCTACAGTTCTGATCTCATCGACGCGATTCTAGCGGCGCTTACGGACCCGTCGATTTGGGTTGCTCACAGAGACACCGCGCCAGTTCGGTACTGGATCCTTATGGGCGTTCAGGCATTGGGCCTGGTCGGATGTTGCGGTGTTGCGATATTCGGGTGGTGGCATCCAACCACCTGAACGCCTGTCGTTGCGCGGCCAAGCCGACGTCGGTCGAGGCCAAGGCAACTCGCCGCAAGGGGAAGTGCTTCAATTCGGAGATAATTTCATCAATGATCGAATCGCTGATTCACGGCGGTTCGAGGCGGTCCACCCGCCTCAGGCGTCTCGGTGACAGGCAGCACCTGCAGGAAGAATACCCATGACGAATTCCGAGGATAAACCGCCTCCCGCAGTCGGGGCCTATTGGATCAAGGAGGAGGATTATCCCGCGTTGCTGCAACTTTTCGACGATGGCGACAAGTTGCCACCGAGTTGGAAGGAATGGCTGAAGGTGGCCGAGGAAATGGAGCAGGGGTTAAAGGCCTATGGACACGTCGTGCTGCGTGTTTACATCGACCCGGCCACATTCCCCGACTGGTGCGCCGCCCATGGCACAAGCCCGGGCAGCGCCGGACGCAGAAAGTTCGTCGCGGCGGCGGTGACCGAGAGATATGGCCGACAGGCCTGACCGGCACCGTCTTGGCGGGACGTCGGCCCATCGATGCATGGTTAGATCTATTTGGCAGCCAGTTTATGCGGTGAACCCACATATCCCATGAACAGGATGAATCCAGTTCTTTGGTCGCGCAAGCCAAACAGAAAGGGCTTGTCGACCAGCATCTTTAAGTGCTGGTCTTTTGCGATAGAGCGCGTCGCGATAACGGCCGTGGCCGCCGCACCTTCTGTGCCTTCTTCGTCGACACGCAACTCCAGTTTCTGAACGACACGGGCGATGGTCAAGGAGGCTGCCGAAAATCCTCTCAGGGAACCAGACGCCAGCCGAGCCGGCCTAAGCCCAAGCTTATCCAGCGGCCCAAGCATTTCTTCATTCACGGAGACGGCCAGTTTCGGAAGTGCGATTTCGCCATTTCTGCTATCAAAGCCCCCGCCCTGCAGCCAACTTGCGACCGCAGCAAACTCGTTCGCCTCGGCTGGCGACGATTTGGTGGTAACGACCACCAATTTGAAATCGTTGCTGGCGTAACCGAGTTCGGCTGCGATGAAACGATCGGTCTCGCGAAATGCAAATTTCGCAACAGGTGAATGCATCATCATGACATCCACGGGATTGCCGGAATGCGGCGTGAACTGCGCTCGCTCGGTTCGCACCGCATCGAAGGGCGTCTTCCATTTATCCTTGAAGTAGAGGGCGTTGATTGCCACGAGCCCGACCGTAGCCGGAGCTTCTTCGAGGATTGACGGGATCAGATCATGGGTACGTTGACGGACCCATTGATTGACGCGGCCGACGGTCTCCGTTTTAGCCAGATCATCGACCATCACGTCGGCTCCGGCACCCGATAAACCGAGCAGCGCCAACTGCCGTGGCCTGATCGAAGGATCGAAAACCAGGAGGTTTGCCAGACTTGTTGGGCTATCCTTCGTACTTTTGGCGATCGTGGCGGAAACCCTGCTTCTCAGCTCTTTGATATCCTGGCTGACACGCCCCTTGGCGGCAGGCGCAAACCCGAGTGTTTTGTGAATAGCCATCCGCATGGCATTGCTGCCACCAAGCTCAACGAACGAAAAAATCGACGCCAGACTGGCAGGTGAGATGACGATATTGTCGTCGCCCTTTTTGCCGCGCGCAAGTTGCTTGATGAGATCTGCTCCAAGCCGCGCTTGAGCAGCCATCACCGCTTCATTGCGAAGTCTCAATGCCTCTTCGGAAATCTTGCTCGGGGCTACGAGTATTTCCGCATGCGAGGCTTGGCTAATCGCCGTTAATAAAACGACGACACCGACTTTCAACAACATTCGTCCACCGGTTGTTCTGCAATTCACGATCCTGCACCTTGCCTGCCATAAGTTGACTTTAGCCAATACTGCAGGATTAGCCATTGTCGTTCGTGAAGATCAACTCGGAAAAGCGCAAGGCGAACAGCGGTGGGGCTGATCTAGCACTACTTTGGCACTTTAGGCTTGGCGATATCTGCAAGGAGCCTGTCACAGTGAGGACATTGTCGGGGTGGAGGTCGTGCGAAGAGGTCGAGGATCGCTTGTCTGATGGCCGGCATGCTTGGTTGTGGTGGCGGTCCTGAGATTCTTTTTTTTCCGTCCCGCTGCTTTGAGGCGGCGGGATTGGAGGAAGGCGTAGGCGATCATCGTCATCAGCGCGTGTCGATGTAATCCCGTCCAGGATCTACCTTCGAAGTGGTCGAGCCCAAGCTCCTCCTTGAGCTGCTGGTGGGCCTGTTCACAGACCCACCTGGCCTTGATCGTGGCAGCGAGCGTCTTGATGGTGGCATCGGCCGGCAGGTTCGACACATAGTATTTTTGTTCCCCGGTCGACCGCCGCTCGCCGACGAGCCAGACCTCGTCACCAGGCATGCACTGCATACGGTTATTGAGCATCCGGTGCTTATGGCCATCCGCTACGCAGACACGGCGGGCCGTGAAGAGACATGTCAGCCGACCTTTGGTGCCCCGCCGCCAACTGACCCTTTGCCATTTGCCTTCGGCCAATAACGCTTCAGCAGAGACCGGTGGCTGATCAGGGACGTGGTATTTGCGGGGCTTTCCGGTCTTTGCGATTGGGAAGATCAGGGCAATGTCGGCGGGATAGACGTTCTGGCGCCGCGACAGACCCACCGCCCACAGCAGACCGCGCTCGCTCAAAGCCTGACGGAAAGGCCCGCTGGAGCCGTACCCTGAATCGGCAAGCACACAGCCGAAACGCACACCGGAGGCGATGACGCGGTCGATCTCCGCCAAGGCGATCTCTGGCTTGGTCCGCGCTGCGCGGTGCTCGACTGGAACGCCCGCACGCTTCAAACGCACCGGATTACTCGTCCAACTCTCGGGAACGAAGAGACGTAATGCCACCATGAGCGGCACTTCACCCCGTGCAAGCGTCAGCGACACCAATGTTTGGCAATTGGCCGTCTTGCCGAGAGACGAGGCATATTGTGGAGCGACACCAACCGAACGATCGCCCTTCTTCGGCATCGCCGTGTCGTCGATGACCAGCACCGCATCCTTGCCGCCGACCAGGCGATCGGCCTGAACCAGCAATTCCGCCTCCAATGGCGCTGCATCCCAAACGCCATCAGCAATGAAATGGTGCAACTGGTCATACTCGCCCGGTGCCAGCCGCGCCGCCATCGGCTGGACGCTCTTGCGATCACCCGGTCCAATCAATCCCGAGATATAAAGCGGACACATCCGCCGCCGTGCCTTGTGGCCTAAGCGATCCAGGAATGGCTTGAGCCAGCGTCCAAGCTCGTCTTCCCACTTCGACTTCGTGCCCACCATGGTCGGCCCTCCAAAAGCCGACCATCCATGAATCATTGAAAATCTGATTCGGGAATCCAGTTTCGCCAATCAATCGCTAAATTCTGCCAAAGTAGTGCTAGGGCGTGGACTCATAACGCGGCCAGCCATAGCCGGATAGATGCGAGTTGGACGAAGGCAAGGTAGTTTCCTGCAAGCCGGTCGTAGCGCGTTGCCACACGACGACATTGTTTGATCCTGTTGAAGAACCGTTCGACTTGGTTGCGAGCGCGATAAAGGTATGGGCTGAAGCAGATCGGATTGTTGCGATTGCTTTTCGGGGGGGTATTGGCCCACGCGCCCTTTTTCATGGCCAGCTCTCTTATCCAGTCGGCGTCATAACCACGGTCGGCAAGCAGCATTGACCCGGGCTTCAGGCGAGAGAGCAGTTTTTCGGCAAGTCGAACGTCGTGGACTTCGCCGGGGCTCAACGCCAACCGTACCGGCAAACCATTGCTATCGACCACCGCGTGGATTTTACTCGTCAAGCCGCCGCGTGACCTTCCCATCGATTGGCGCCGATTCCTAGTGATGCAGGCTCCATGCTGATGCACGCGGACAATCGAGGTGTCGATCATTTGGACAGCGGCATCGTGGGCAGCAGCAAGTGCGTCTATGATGCGGCCCCAGACACCAGCCCGCCGCCAACGGACGAAGCGGTTGTAGCATGTGGTGTACGGACCAAACATCTCGGGCAGATCACGCCAAGGTGCTCCAGAGCGCAAGACCCAGAAGATGCCATTGAGGACACGACGGTCGTTAACCCGAGGAACGCCATGCGGCTTGTTCGGCAGCATGGGCTTGATGGCAATCCATTCATAATCGGCGAGTTCATAGCGCATGATTCGAGCCTCAGTTTGGAAGCTTGAATCACAGGGGTCTGGCCAAACGCAACGCTTCCGGGCAGGCCCCCGGTTGGACGCTTACGGGTAGAAGCGAACATCAGCCAGCTGACAATCTTCGCTGAAACCGTCGAAAATGATCCGTAGCGGACGTCAACCCTCCGGTACCCCGGCTAAGCGCAGACCCTTGTAAATCCGCTCGCGTTCGGCAAGGAAGGTCGGATTGTTGCTCGGCGCTCTGGCGCGCAAGCGGCGGATGGTGAAGGTCGGATCAAGGACAAGGGCCACTCGCGCAGCGGCCTTTGCCTCATCCAGCTCGCCAAGCCGCATCAACGCGTCGGCGAGCCAAATCTGCGCAAGGGGATTGTTGCGATTGGCCTCAATGCTGCGCCGTAACCAAACCACCGCTTCCCCGGCGGCATCAAGGTTCAACTTGGCTGCGCCAGTGACCATCAGCCAACGGAAGGCTCTTATGTCGCGAGGAGACAGCCGGAGCGCCTCAAGGATGTGCATCTCGGTTTCCATGGCTCGACCGATGTAGATTTTTGCCAGACCGATCCAGGCGTGGGCCTCGGCCAAATTGCGATCCAGCGCCAACGCTCGTTCGCATGCCGCAATACCTTGAGCGGCGCGATTTGTGGTGATCTGGACGAGGCCGAGAAGCAGGTGCGCCATGGCATTCTGCGGCGCCAGCGACAAGGCCTTGCTCAGCGTCTTCTCTGCCGCTGCAAGGCGAGGGACCGCGTCGTCGGTCAAGAAAGCCGCTGGAAAAGTTACATCGACCTCTGCTCTGCCGACCATTGCCTCCATGCAGGACGGGTCGAGCGCCAAGGCACGTTCGAAAAAGCCCTGTGCTTGCGTCAGTTGCTCGGGGGTCTGCCCCATGTTGGAGATGGCTCTGCCCCGGAAATACAGGTCCATCGCGTCCGGGTTTGCGGAGCTCTCGGCTCGCCGCGCCTCAGCTGCAATCAGCTCGGCGTTCAGCGCGTTGGCCAGCCGTGACACAATTTCGTCCTGCATGTCGAAAAGGTCGGCGACAGGTTTGTCGAATCGCTCTGCCCAAAGATGGTTGCCCGTTTCGGCGCTGATCAGCTGGACACTGACGCGAAGCCGGCTACCGGCCCGCTGAACCGAGCCTTCCAGGATATAGCGAACGTTCAGTTCGCGGCCGACCTGTCTGAGATCGATCGACTTGCCCTTGTAGGTAAACGCTGTGTGTCGGCTAATGACGAACGAACCGCTGATGCGCGACAGGTCCGTGGTCAGGCTCTCCGTCACGCCGTCGGCGAAATAGTCTTGTTCGGCGTCGCCGCCTATGTTTGCGAACGGCATCACAGCAATGGAAAGACGGGGTGCCGGGGCGGTGGAGGTCTCCTTGTTGTCATGCGCCGCTGCAACTGAACGCCCCTGATCTTCGATAACCCTGCCGACGAAGCGGAAGCCCTTGCGCGGCAGTGTCCTGATTACTTGCTGCCTTTCGCCGGTGTCGCCGACGGCGGTCCGGGCCGCATTGAGACGGGTCGTCAATGCGGCATCCGAGACAATGCGGCCGTTCCAGACTGCGCTGATGATGTCGTCTTTGCTGACCACGCGTTCCCTGTTGCGGATCAGGTAGTGAAGCAGGTCGAACACCTGTGGTGCGAGAGCGATCAACTCGGCGCCTCGACGCAGCTCGCGCCGGTCCGTGTCAAGTGTGTGTTCTTCAAAGTGATAGCGCAATCTGCCACTTCCTCCATGCCCAGGGATGTTCGGGAGGCGCTGCAACGGCCGACTGCAAAACATAAGCCGCCGGTAAGCAAAATGTAAGCCGCGGATTAAGCAAGTCTGCTCTGGCGGCAGCACGTTCCTTCGGGTGAGCCGCTGCCCGGAGACAAATTCATGAATACGAACCGCGCTACAGCTGAAACGGTACGTCTGAGTCTTTCTACCCGGCCAATCTGCGCCTTCTTCAAACAGTATTGGCGTGCATTTCAGGAGGAGCGGAGCCGCCAGAAATTGCGGGCGGCCCTGTATGAACTCAATGATCATGATCTCAAGGACATTGGAATTTCGCGCGGAATGATCGAACATTTTGTCTCCAACCCGACCGCCGACCCACGGTCTGTCGGACCGGACAACCTGACGAGTGGTTGAAGAAGGGGCGTATCGGTTCGGGGTGCAGTAGTCCGCTTGTGGCCCATCGCGACATACTGCGCTGCCGCACGCATTTGGTCGTTATAGGAGAAAAGCGGACGTAGTCACCAGTCACATAACGCCGCCGGGTTTATAGGTACACGGCCTAGTATCCGGGGAATGTGGCCAATGTCCGTGGCGCACCGCTTCAGACAGCCGCCTGCGGCGTCGGTCCCCTGATGATCCCGGTATCTTCCGCGCCCATCGGCTTGAAATCGACGCACATGTCGGCGCCCGGGATCGCGGCCGCACCGGCGCGGGCGACGGCAAGATCCTGCGTGCCGGACCCGGAGCCCGCCGCCACTGCGCCGAGAATGAAGCCATCGACGCGGATGGGAAGACCACCGATCAGATTGGTCCAGCGGTTTTCATGCGCGAGGGTGACCTGGATTTCGACGTCCGCGTGAGCGCCGCCGGTCGGTGCGCCCGACAGCGCCGACGTCCGCGCCTTGTTGATGGACGAAGTAACGCTCAGTCCCTTCGAGCCGTCCATGCGCCCGAACGCCAGCAGATTGCCGCCGGTATCGACCACCGCGATGCACATCGGCTGCCCGATGCGGGTCGCTTCGGCGATGGCCGCGTTCAGCACCTTGAGCGCGCCTTCGAGCGTCAGCGTCCTGCGTGTCCTTGATGTCGGTCATGGTCGCTCCTCGAACAGTCCGATTGAGAATTCCCGCGCCAGCGTGCGCGCCGCGGCGACCAGTGCCGCATCGCCGCCGCGCCAGCCGATCAGGGACAGCCCGACCGGAATCGAACCGGATGTCGCAACCGGCAGGTTCACCTGCGGCAGGCCCGTCAGGCCCGCGATACCGGTCAGGTCGACGATCCGGTGCACCGCCGCGCGCATCTCCGACAGCCGCGCATCGCGGCGGATCGGCAGAATCGGCGAAGTCGGCAGGCACAGCATGCGCCGCCCGTCGAGCAAATCGTCAAGCCGCTTCGATGCGTAGTCGCGGAAAGTCTTGGCGGCCGCGAGGTCGCCGGCGGGAATGCGGCCATCGTCGGCGAACGCGCCGGCCACCTCCGAGGAGAAGCGCGGGTTCACCCGATCGATCCAGTCGCGAAAGGTGGCGTGGAATTCGCTCTCTGCAGGATGCGCTGGTGGCGCGCCCAGTCGAGCAGTTCGCCTTCGGCTAAAGATGACACGGTGATCGGCACGGCATGTCGCAGCCGATCGACGACCGGCTGCAAGGCGCGCCGCACCGGCTCGTCGGCGAGGGCGAAACAATCGGCCGCAACGATGATCTCGGTGGGCAAGGCATCGGTAATCTGCTCTCCGAGCAGTACGGCGCCGACCCGGTCGAACGTCATCGCGTCGCGGGCGAAATAGCCGACGGTATCGAAGGACGGCGCCTGCGTCATCATGCCCTGCGACGGAGATGCGGCCATGGGTCGGCCGCAGGCCGTAGAGCCCGCAGAAGCTCGCGGGTATGCGCACCGAGCCGCCGGAGTCGGTGCCCAAGCGCAATGTCGACCAGGCCGCCGGCGACGGCGGAAGCGGAGCCGCTCGACGAGCCGCCCGGTACGCGATCCGGCGCGCGCGGATTGAGCGGCGTGCCGTGGAATTGATTGATGCCGAGCAGCCCGAGCGAGATTTCGTCGGTGATGGTCTTGCCCGTCAGCGTGGCGCCGGCGCCCAGCAGGCGCGTCGACGGCCCAGGCGTCGAGCCTCTGCCGCCTCATGCGTGGCGCCCAGTCGGGATTGCCGCAGCCGGTGACGCTGCCGCGCAACGTCGAACAGATCCTTGGCCGCGAAGGTCAGGCCCGATAGCGGGCCTGACCGGTGCGGCGTCCCGGTGGACGATGCGTGCCTGGAACGAAGGCACCGAGCGATCTTGCACGGTGTTTTCCCGATGCAAAGGCAAGCGCGTCCGCTTTCGAGACGCGCTCTGCTCGTCTTCTCACTCCTTGTAGAGCTTGCGGAAGTCCGGATGGGTGTGGAACCAGTACTCGAAGCCCTTGACGTTCTTCTGCACCGCGTAGTCGGCGAAGCGGCGTGTAGAGCGGGATGCGAGGCAGATCGGTCATGACGATGTCGACCATCTTGTTCAGGCTTGTCTTGTAGACTTTCGGGATCGCGGGTGAAGCGCGCCGCGTCGATCACCTTGTCGAGGTCGGGATTGACGTAGTTGGCGGTGTTGAACACCGAATTGTTGCCGCCGTGGAAGGTCCAGAAGAAGAAGTAGTCGGGGTAGTCGAGCCAGCCGTAGAATTCGGCGATCACCATCGGCATCGTCTTGCTGGCCATCTGGGCGAACCAGTTCGAGCCCGGCACCTTCTCGATCGTGATCTCGACGCCGATCGTCTTCAGCGCCTCCTGGATCAGGATGGCGGTCGGCTCGCGCACGGTGGATTCGCTGAGGTCGATCGACAGCGTGGTCTTGAAGCCGTTGGGGAAGCCGGCCTCGGTCAGCAGTTGCTTGGCTTTCGCGAGATCCTGGCCATGCTTGATCGGAACCGGCCACGTCGCTTCGGGGTAGGGTTTTGCGGGGTCGCCACCGAACATCGGCTTGGCGCGGTTGTAGAGCGCGGAGCTGACGATCTCCTTGTAGGGGATGGCGTAGGAGATCGCTTCGCGCACCTTGGGATTGTCGAACGGCGGCGATCTTCACGTTCATGTCGACGAACACGAGGTCGTTCTGCACCGGCACGCCGATGACCTTGACCTTGCCCTGCTCCGCCAGTTCGGCGTAGTCCTTCGGCGGCAGGCCGACCGACATGTCGACGTCGCCCTTCTCCAGCAGCGCACGGCGCGTGCCGGCCGAGGCGATCTGCTCGTAGATCACGCGCTTCAGCTTGGGGCAACGGGCCGGACTTCCAGTCGTCGAACCGGGTGAACACGGTCTGCTGGCCGGGCGTCCAGGACTCCACCTTGTAGGCGCCGCCGCCGCAATCGTTGCGCGACACCCATTCGAACGCCCACGGGTCCGCGGCGCGTCGCGTGCTTCTTGGCCAGTTCGGAATTGACGATGACCGGCACCGGCACCACGAGGTCGGGCATCGTCAGCTTGTTGAACTGATCGAACGTGGCCTTGAAGGTGTGGTCGTCGACCACCGAGAACTGTTCGGGCTTGACCAGCGATCCCGCCGCCATCTGCACCGCGGGAAAGCCGCCGGCGGCGATGGCGCGGTCGAACGACCATTTGACGTCCTTGGCGGTGACCGGGCGTGCCGTCGTGGAACGTCGCGTCCTTGCGCAGATGGAAGATATAGGTCTTGCCGTCTTCGCTGACCTCCCAGCTCTCGGCCAGCTCCGGCGTCATGACCTTGGCGTCGTAGGAGACCGTGCCGTCGCCAGCTTCTTCTCGCCGTGGCTGACCAGCCGGTCGTAGGCCTGCCACACCACCATGCGGCTGTGATCGTTGGCGGTCGGCACCATGGTGTCGAGGCCGTTCGGGCCCATCTCGGAAACGATGACCAGCGTGTCCTTGGCGATTTCGGCCGCGCGCGTGGCAGTAGCCAGGCAAGACAACGGACGCTGTGAGCAGCGCCGCCGTGAAGAGTACTACGATTGAGCTTCATATCGTGCTCCTTCTGGATTTGAGGGTAGGGAAAGCAGAGGCAGTGTCAGAGGCCGAGATCGCCCAACAGTTTCGGCCATTTGTGTGCCCACGGACGCGCTTGTTCGAAGGCGCCGGAGGCGGCGAGCACGGTCCGGTCCGCCAGATGGCGGCCGATGATCTGCATGCCGACCGGCAGACCGGTCTTGGTGAAGCCGGCGGGAATGGTCGCGGCCGGCTGGCCGGTCAGATTGCAGATGAAGGTGAAGCAGAGCCAGTCGCCGGTCGTGACCATGCTTCTCTTCGATGATCTCGGGCCCCTGCATGTAGAGCGGGAAGGCCGGCACCGCGAGCGTCGGCGTGAGCAGCAGGTCGTAGTTGGCCATGAACCGCCACATGCGGTTGCAGACCATCTGCCGGATCATCTTGGCGTCGGTGAATTCTTCCGCCGTCCATTGCCGCTGCAGCAGGTCGACGAGATGCGGCGACATCTCCTTTTCGCGGCCCTTCATCATGCGGCGCATGCCGGTGAGGTCGGTGTCGCCGGCGACGATGCGTCCAGAAATGCGGGAACGGATCTTCCCAGCCGGGATCGGCGCGCTCGACCGTGCAGCCGAGATCGGTCTCGAACACCGCGCACCGCTTCGGAGACGACGCGCCGGACTTCCGGATCGACCGGCGCGTAGCCCCAGTCTTCGCTGTAGGCGATGCGCAGGCCCTTGATGCTCTCCTTCGTCGGCGCCGACATAGTCGAAGTCGGCGGCCGGAATGGAATAGCGATCGCGCGGATCGGGTCCGGTGATCACCTTCAGCATCAGCGCCGAGTCGGCGACGGTGCGGCTCATCGGGCCGACGTGTTCGAGCGATTCCCAGCTCGAGACGCCGGGATAGCGTTCATCGCGGCAGCCGGGATAGAGCGGCACCCGGCCCATCGAGGCCTTGATGCCGTACAGCCCGCAAAGCGCGGAGGGAATGCGGATCGATCCGCCGCCATCGGAGCCGATCGCGAACGGCGCGACGCCGGCCGCGACCGAGGCGCCGGAGCCGGCGCTCGATCCGCCGGACGTCATGTCGAGATTCCAGGGATTGCGCGTCGTCGGGAAAACCGGGTTGTGGCCGACGCCGCTGTAGCCGAATTCCGGCACGTTGGTCTTGCCGATGATGACGGCGCCGGCGTCCTTGAGCCGCTCGACCACGATGTCGTCCTCGTCCGGCACGAAGTCGCGGTAGAGCGGCGAGCCCATCACCGTCAGGATGTCCTTGGTCGCGACGAGGTCCTTGATGCCGATCGGCACGCCGGCCGAGCAGGCCGGGGTCTTCGCCGGCCGCGATCTTGGCGTCGACCGCCGCGGCGGCGGCGCGCGCCACGTCGGGCGTCGGCGTGCAGAAGGCATGGATGTGCGGCTCGAGCTTCTCCATGCGCCGCAGAACCGCTTCGGTGACTTCGACGGCGGACAGCTCCTTGTCCCGGACCTTCGCCGCGACGGTCGCGGCGTCCATGCGGCAGATCTCGTTGTCAGCGCTCATCGGTTCCTCCATGCGGTGAAAGAGCGAAGTGGCAGGCAGCGAAATGGTCCGGGCCGACCGCGCGAAGCGGCGGCATGGCCGTTGGTGCAGATGCTCGGCCCCCTTGGGACAGCGACCGTAGAAGCGACAGGCGTTCGGATCCGGATCGATCGGGCTGGTCGGACTGCCGTCGAGCCGCGGGCCGTGCTTCGCCGCGCCGCGCCGGATCGGGGATCGCGGCGACCAGCGCCTGCGTGTAGGGATGACGAGGTGCGGTGAAGAGCGTCTCTGCCGGCGCGATCTCGACGATCTTGCCGAGATACATGACGACGATGCGCGAGCACAGCAGCCGCACCACGTTGAGATCGTGCGAGACGAACAGATAGCTCATCGCCCAGCCGCGCGCGCAGGTCGGCGAGCAACCGCAGGATCACGGCCTGCACCGACACGTCGAGCGCGGAGGTCGGCTCGTCGAGGATCAGCAGCGACGGCTCGACCGCGATGGCGCGCGCGATGCCGACGCGCGCGCGCTGGCCGCCCGACAGTTGATGCGGATAGCGCTGGAGCAGTTCTTCCGGCAGACCGACCAGCTCGGCGGCGCGCGCACGCGCTCGTGTCCATCTCGGCGCCGTTGCTCATGCCGAGCAGCCGCTTCAGCGGATCGGCGATCGACCTGAAAGACGCGGAACGACGGATTGAGGCTTTCGGTCGCGTCCTGGAACACGACCTGGATGCGCCGCCGGCTCGGCGACGACGCGAACTGCGCCTGCGACATCGCGGTGAGATCCTCGCCGCCGAGCAGGATCTGGCCCGCCGTGGGATCGATCAGCCGGCCAAGCAGGCGCACCATGGTGGATTTGCCGCAGCCGGATTCGCCGACGAGGCCGACGCTCTCTCCGGCTGCCGATGGTCAGGTCCACATCGTCGACCGCGTGCAGCCTGGCGCCACGCGCCGGCCCGCTTGATCGGGTAGAATTTGGACAGCGACCTGGCTTCGAGAAGCGGCGTCATGACAGCGGAAACCGGCAGCGCACGAGATGCGCGGGCGACAATTCGGTCCAGGGCAGCTGCCGCCTCGTCACAGATCGGCCGCGCGCCGCTCGCAGCGTCCGCTGAAGCGGCACGGCGGCAGCGCGCTGCGCAGATCGGGCAGCTGACCGGGAATGGAAATGAGGTCGTCGAGGCGCGATTCCGGAATCGGCGTCGCGGCGAGCAGCTGACGCGTATACGGGTGGGCCGGGTGATCGCAGCAAGCGCCTCGGTCGGCGCGATCTCGACGATGTGCCCGGCATGCATCACGGCGATCCGGTCGCAGTATTCGCCGGCGAGGCCGAGATCGTGGGTGATCAGCAGCGTCGACATCCGCGTCGCCGCGGCTCATGTCCCGGATCAGGTCCATGATCACCGCCTGCGTTGTCACATCGAGCCCGGTGGTCGGCTCGTCCGCGATCAGCAGCGAAGGCGAGCAGGCGAGCGCCATGGCGATCATCACGCGCTGGCACATGCCGCCGGACAGCTCGAACGGATAGGCTTCCGCCGCGGCGTTCGGGATCGGGAATGCGGACCCGCGCCAGCGCCGCGATCGCCGCCTGCCGCAGATCGCGGCTCGGCAGGCCGCGTGCTCGCAGCAGCACGTCCTCGATCTGCTTGCCGACCTTGCGGATCGGATTGAGCGCGGTGCGCGGGCTCTGGAAGATCATCGCCATCTCGCGACCGCGCAGTTCGCGCATCGCGTCCGGCCGCGCCGCCAGAAGATCGATGCCGCCCATCGTGATGCTGCCGCTTGGTGATCTGCGCGGCCTCGATCGTTGAGGCCCATGACGGTGTAGGCGGTGACGGACTTGCCGGATCCGCTTTCACCGACCACGCCGACGATCTCGCCGCGGGTGACCGACAGAGCTGACGCTCGTCCAGCGCCCGCACCACGCCGTGACGGGTGCGGAACTCCACCGACAGATTGTCGATCTCGAGCTGCGCCATCACACGCGTTTCCTCGGATCGAGCAGATCGCGCAGTCCGTCACCCAGCAGGTTGAAGCAGAACACCGCGAGCACCAGGGCGGCGCCCGGGAACATGAAGGTCCACCACTCGCCGGAGATGATGTAGCTCGCGCCTTCGGACACCATGATGCCCCATTCCGGCGTCGGCGGCCGGACGCCGAGCCCGATGAAGGACAGGCCGGCGGCGTTGAGGATCGCCCATCCCATGTTGAGCGAGGCCTGCACCATCATCGGCGGCAGGATGTTCGGGACGATATGGTTGAGCAGCACCCGCAGCGACCCGTTGCCGCCCATGCGCGCCGCCTCGACATAGCCGAGCTCGCGCCGCACGTTCACCTCGGCGCGCGCGAAGCGGCAGTAGAACGGCAGGTTGATGATCATCGTCGCGATGATGATGTTGGCCACGCTGTTGCCGAGCGCCACGACGATGCCCATGGCGAGCACGAACAGCGGGAACGCCATGATGGTGTCCATGGCGCGGCCGATGATGCGGTCGGTCCAGCCGCCGAAGTAGCCGGCGAGCGAGCCGAGCGCCAGGCCGATCACGAACGACAGCGCGACGGCCGACACCGCCATGCCGAGGTCGAGGCGCGCCGCCACGATGACGCGGCTGAGGATGTCGCGGCCGAGCGCGTCGGTGCCGAACGGATCGGGCGCTGCGGCGGCGCCAGCTTGGCGGTGGCGGCGGTGATCAGCGGATCGTAGGGCGCGAGCAAGGACCGAAGAGCGCGCACAGCACCAGCAGCGCCAGGATGATGACGGCGACCAGCGTCAGGCGATTCTCGCCGAAGGCATAGCCGGCGTTGCGGGCGAGCGTGACCAGGCTCATCGGCTCAGCCCTCGAACCGGACGCGCGGATCGATGACCGTCGCGAACATGTCGACCGCCAGATTCAGCAGCACGTAAAGCACCGCCATCATCAGCACGAAGCCCTGCACCGCCGCGTAGTCGGAGGCGATGACGGCCGAGACCGCATAGGCGCCGACCCCCTGCCAGCCGAACACCTGTTCGATCAGGACGCTCGAGCCGAGCAGGAAGGAGAACACCATGCCGAGCACGCTGCTGACCGGCAGCAGCACGTTGCGGAACGCGTAGGTGATCAGGATCTTGCGCACCGGCAGGCCGCTGGCGCGCGCGGTGCGGATGAAGTCGCTGCCCAGCGCCTCCAGCATCGCGGCGCGCGTGATGCGCGCGATCGGCGCCAGCGCGAACAGGCCGAGCGAGATCGCGGGCAGGACCAGCTGGGCCAGTGACGCGCGGAGCACGGCCCAGTCGCCGGCGATCAGGGCGTCGATCGTGTAGGCCCCGGTGACGCGCGGCGGCGGCGAGAAGGCGATCTCGTTCAGGCGGCCGAGCGGCTGCGGCGCCCAGCCGAGCAGAAAATAGAAGACGTAGACGAACAGCAGGCCGACGAAGAAGGTCGGGAACGCGGCGCTGACGGTGACCAGCGCGCGGCAGGCATGATCGACCGGTCCGTTGATGCGGGTCGCCGCCCACACGCCCATCGGGATGGCGATGCTGACCGCGAACAGCAGCGCGAAGGACGACAATTCCAGCGAGGCGGGCAGCCGTTCGAGCAGATCGGTCAGCACCGGCTGGCCGGTGGTGAGCGAACGGCCGAGATTGCCCTGCACGAGGTCATCGACATAGTGCACGAACTGCACCGGCAGCGGACGGTCGAGCCCCAGCGTGGCGCGGATACTGGCGATCGAGGCCGCGTTCGCGGCGGGCCCGGCGAAGATACGCCGCCGGATCGCCCGGCAGCGCGTGCGACATGAAGAAGGTGAGAACGACGACGCCCACCAGGCTGGGGATGGTGCCAAGCAGACGTTTCCAAACGAAAGCCATCAGCGGTTCGCCTGCCGTTATTCGCCGGTGCGACGGCTTTGCCGGAGCGCATCAGCGGGTTCGGGCCCCGGTCGACATCGGACGCAGCCAGGGGCGGTTGGCATGCATCACAGTCATGTCTGGAGCTAAGCAAGCGTTATGCCAGCTTGGTCTTCGGAACCGCCAAATGCAGAAGCGCTGGCGGCAGAGCGTGTTGCGACCAAGCGCCGTTGTACCCACAGCTGGAAATAAAGGGGTTTCGGAATATCCCTGCTTCACTTTTCGCCACATGCATGAAATTCATGCATTGCGCGCCTGATCTTTCGGCTCAGTGAACTTGCGGGGTGTTGACCCAGACGATCCGCGCTTCGTCCGCTCCGACGTTGCGGTAGCTGTTGGTCAGATAGGCTTTGAAGAAGAAGGAATTGCCCGCCGTCATCAGGTAGGTGGTGTCGTCGATGGTGAGTTCGATGGTTCCGGACACGAGATAGCCGACCGCTTCGCCCTGATGGGTGATGAGGTCGATCTTCTCGCCTCCCGGGGCCACCACATGAACGTTGCCTTCGAGCAGATTGCCGGCGGCCACCGGCACCAGCCGCTCATACATCACCCCGGTTCCGCCGCGCAGCGCATCGACATCCACCTTGAGCCGGTCCTCGGGCTTCTGCACCAGCTTGTATTCGTCGATCTTCAGACCAAAGAACGAGGCCATGTCGCGGTCGAGGGCGTGGACCATCTTGTCGAGCATCGGCAGCGACGGCATGACCTTGCCGGCCTCGATCTTGGAGATCATGCTCTCGTCGCATCCGACGGCCTGCGCCA
Organism: uncultured Alphaproteobacteria bacterium; assembly: GCA_963802535.1. Lineage (GTDB taxonomy): Bacteria > Pseudomonadota > Alphaproteobacteria > Rhizobiales > Xanthobacteraceae > Bradyrhizobium. The sequence goes on from CAWDJI010000022.1 coordinate 138,287, forward strand.
GGTCCCGCATGCGCAGTCCCTTGGACAACCGGGCACGCCGTAGGCGCGGACCGATACTCAAAGTGTTGGTTTCGGAACTCACGCGACCTTTCCGGCGGTTGCAACCCGGCCTGTATGCACAATAATCACGTGACTGACCAGCATGTTGTTGCAAATCCCACAGGGTAAGTGAGGTTCCTGTCGGAGCTGACAACAGACGCCTCGAGCCAAACCCGGTCGTCACGGCGCGACCTTCAAGCCGGATTTGGTCTGGCGGCCGGTCTCACTTGCGTGATGGCAACGCCCGAGATGGCGAGTAGCGCGCCGAGGGCCAGCGTCGGGGTCATGCGGTCGCCGAGGAACAAGATGCTCGAGATCAGGGCGAACACCGGAAGCAGCAAGGCGAAGGGTGCGACGCGGGCTATGGTGCAACGAGCGATCAACCAGAACCAAAGGCCGAAGCCGACAATGCCTCCGATGAAAATCGTGTAGGCGAGCGCCAGCCAGCCACGTTCGTCGGCGGTGGCAAGGGTCGCCAATTGTCCATGCTCTGTTAGCAGCGACATCAGCATCACCTGCGGCACCGTGAACAGCGACGACCACCCCGTCAACATCAGGGGATCGAACGGGCCGTGGCGCTTGGTCAGGACGTTGGCAACCGCGAATGCGAAGGCGGCGCCGACCACCAGCAGGATCGGTAACGCATTTGCCGATAGCCCCGGCCCGGTCGCCAACACGACCACGCCGCCAAAGGCCAGCAACACGCCGGCGGACGTCATCAGCGATGGCCGCTCGCGAAGCAGTGGCCAGGCCAGCAGGACGGTGAAGGGCGTCGCGAGTTGATAGGCGACGGCCGACATGCTGCCCGAGCCAAGCCCCATACCGACATAGAACAACCCGAAATTCAGTCCGCCAAGGAAGACCGAGATGACGGCGACAGGCCCGAACTCCTGACGTGTCGGCCTCCTGACGAAGGGAATCAGCAGAATTGCGATGGCGAGGAAGCGCAGTCCGAGGAAGAAAAGCGGCGGAAACTGCACCACGCCGACTTTAATGGCAACGAACTGATAGCCCCAGAGCAGCGGCACCAGCACCGCGCAGGCAATTTGAATGAAAGTCATCGCATCCTCACTTTAAGACCAATCGGTCCAGATATTGGCGTGCATCACCCGGCATGCGTCCATGGGCTGAGCTAGCTGATGAAGCGGTCGAGAAGCGCGTCGGCGGTGGCTTGCGACGCGGCTCGCGCGGGTCCGGTTTTACCAACCACGCGAAGCCCCTCGACGAAGCAGACCAGGATCCGCGCGGCACTTGCAGGCTCAACACCGGCTGCCAGCTCGCCTGCCACCTTTGCGCGCGCGAGGGCGCCGGCGAGCCTGGTCTCCATCGCCTTGAAAAACCTGCCGATGCGACGTTCGACGTCCCTGTCGTGGCCCGCCAATTCCATCGCGGTGGCCACCAGCAGGCACCCGCGCCGGCCGCTGACACCGCTGGTGCGCTCGACGTAACCTGCAAGGAAGGTCCGCAGCCCATCAACCGGTGCGTGGCGCGGACCGAGTTCGACGTCTATCCGCGCCAGGGCGTCGGCGATGTAGCGATCGAGCGCACGCAGGAACAGCGCGTGCTTGCCCCCGAAAGCCGCATAGAGGCTGCCGCGCGAAAGCCTGGTCGCGGAAAGCAGGTCTGGAAGCGCCGTGCCATGATAGCCGCGTGACCAGAACACGGTCATCGCGCGTTCGACCGCGATCTCCGTGTCGAAACCACGGGGCCGGCCACGCGGCAACGGCGTTGCGGTTCGGTGTGCCATGGTCCTATATATAGACCAATCGGTCTTGAATTGTAAGTGGCAACGTCATGAGCCAATCACAACTGTCGGTTTGCAGCTGGGCCGGCCGCGAAGCCCACTTCGGCGGCAGCAAACCGCCCGGGCTCAAGCTCACTCGATCACATTGTCGGCGACGGCGAGCAGCGTGGCCGGCACGGCGATGCCCTGCGCCTTCGCCGTCTTCAGGTTGATGGACAATTCGAATTTGGCGGCCTGCCAATAGGGAATTTCGCCGGGATTTTTGCCGCGCAAAATCGCGTCGATGATGTTGGCGACGCGCTTATTCAGTTCCACCAGATCGTACGAATAGGCAATCAGACCGCCCTCCTCGACAAAATCCGGGAATGGATACATCGCCGGAACACCGGCCGTTCCGATCAGGCCCGCGATCAGACGGCGGTTCACCATGGTGTCGGGACTATCTCCGACCAACACGGCGTTGGCGCCGTCGCGCGCCATCTGTGCGACGGCATCGCGATAAGCCGCTTCACTGGTGGGGGCTTCGACCGGTATGACCGTAAGATCGACGCGGGCCACCTCGGCCGCCGCGCGAATGACACCGAGTTGAGCCGCCTCCCAGTCAGCCATCGAGCCAAGCCTGAGACCGAGGAAAGCCAGTTTCGACATCGCCGGAACGATTTCGCGCAGCAGCGCGATGCGCTTGCCATGGATCGACGGGCCGGTATCGACGCTGACGCCGGTAATGTTGCCCCCGGGTCGCGCCAGGCTCGGCACCAGCCCCAACACCACGGGGTCGCCCGTCATGGCAACGACCGGAAGCGTCGTGGTTTCGCGCTTGAAGAGCAGTGCCCCGGGTCCAAGCACATACACCACGTCAGGATTTTGGCGCACCAATTCGGCGACCACCGGCGCAGGCCCCGATACATTCTTCTCCCTGCCATAACGCTCGATGGTGAGGTTTTGGCCCTCGACATACCCGAGGCGTCGCAATTCCGCGAACAGCGCGCGGTAGTAGCGGTTCTCGCTTTTTCCATGCATGAGCGCCGCCGGTTCGCCCATACTGAAAATTGCAAGGCGCCGCGGGGCGGTGGCCGGCTGCGCCGCGGCGCGCGAAACGCCGGCGGCGATCGATAGCCCGCCCGCAAGAAAATCCCGTCGCCTCATGCCATCCCCATGAAAAGTTCGCCCCAATATACAGAAAGAAAAATCTTTACTCGAACACCTCGTCGGCGCTGGCGAGCAGCGACGTGGGCACGGTGAGGCCAAGCGCCCTGGCCGTCTTCAGATTGATCGATAATTCGAACTTGGAAGCCTGGTAATAAGGAATCTCGCCGGGATTTGCGCCGCGCAGGATTGCGTCGATGTTGTTGGCCACCCGCTTGTTGAGCTCCACGAGATCGAATGAGTAAGCCATCAGTCCACCGATCTCGACGAGTTCGCGAAACGGATGCATGGCCGGAAGCCGGGTCTGCGCGATCAAATCCACGATCAAGGCGCGGTTGGCCAAAACATCCGGGCCATCACCGATATAAATCGCATTGGCGCCTTCGTTCGAGGCGCCTGAGATAGCGGCACGATAAGTAGCGTTGCTGGTCGGCAGCTCGAGCAACAAGCTCGCGACCGGGACGCCGGTCGTCTCGGAAGCTGCCCGCACGCCAACCCCCTGGATGGCGTCCCACTGCACACGCAAGGTGAGATAGGCCAATTTGGCCAATGGCGGAAACACCTCCCGCAGCAGCGCGATGCGCTTGCCGTGAATGGACGGGCCTGTATCGACGCTGACCCCGGTGATATTTCCGCCCGGCCTGGCGAGACTCTGGATCAATCCCTGCGCGATCGGGTCGCCGGTCAACGCGACGATCGGAATCGTCGTGGTCTCGCGTTTGAAAAGTGAGGCGCCGAATCCCACGACGTAGATGACGTCAGGCTGACTGCGGACCACTTCACGCACCAGGGCAGCAGGATCCGCCGTGTTGTTTTCTCGTCCATAGCGCTCGACAGTGAGGTTCTCTCCGACCACGTGGCCGAGCCGCCGCAGCTCGGTCAACAACGCTCGATAATATCGATTTTCGCCGCGCTCGACCATCAGCGCCGAGGATTCAGAAAGGCTGAAAATCGCGAGCCTTCGGGCTTTTGGTGCGGACTGCGCCGAGACCCGCGTCGTGGCAACTACCGAAAAAACACCCGCAATAAATTCCCGTCGCTTCATGCCGCCCCCAGCCTCGTCCGAGGCATCGTAGGATACTAATCAACAGCTTGATAGCACCGACATCTGCGACGCAAAGTCCGACGAATGTCGGCTGTGGGGGCATTTCCAAGCACCGCATCAGGACGGAATGAGTAGAATTACCGACAAGGGCACGCCCTTGAAGGAAAAGCCCCGCAAGCGTTGCTGATAGCGCTGTGGCCCGGTTTATCGTAACCACTATCGGGGAAGTGGGGCTGGCGCATGGGGCATGGTGAGACAAGGATCGAACGGAGGCTGGCGGCGATATTGGCCGCCGACGTTGCGGGCTATTCGCGCCTGATGGGGATCGATGAGGTCGGCACGGCCCGAAGCCTGCGCGAACATCGTGTCGTCTCGGACGCATTGATTGCCAGGCACGGCGGCCGAATCGTCAAGACCACGGGTGACGGCTTGCTGCTGGAATTTGCCTCGGTCGTCGATGCGGTGGAGTGCGCGGTAGCGGTTCAGGCTGTCATGGCCGAGCGCAATAGCGACGTACCGCTGGACAGGCGAATGCTCTTCCGGATCGGGATCAATCTCGGCGACATCCTGATCGAGGGCGATGATATTCTCGGTGACGGCGTCAACGTCGCAGCCCGGCTGGAAGGCATCGCCGAGCCCGGCGGCATTTGCCTCTCAGGCTCGGCCTACGACCAAGTGCGTGAAAAGGTCGCGGTTGAATTCACTGATTTGGGCGAGCAGAGCCTCAAAAACATCGCTCGTCCAGTGCGGGCCTACGCCGTTGTCCGGGATCGCGTTCATCCGGACGTGCAAGCTGGTCATGCCTTATCGAGCCAGCATTCGACCCCTCGTCTTTCAATCGTGGTGCTGCCCTTTGCCAACATTGGCGGCGACCCGGAGCAAGACTATTTCGCCGATGGGGTGACAGAAAGCCTTACCACGGATTTATCGAGGATCAGCGGCTCATTCGTTATCGCTCGCAACACGGCGTTTACGTTTAAAGGCAAATCCGTCGACGTCAAGCAGGTGGGACGCGACTTGAACGTCCGATACCTTCTCGAAGGATCTGTACAGCGTAATGGCAACCGGCTTCGCGTCAACGTACAGCTGATCGATGCCATGACCGGCAACCATATCTGGGCCGAACGTTTCGACAAGCCAGTCGCTGACTTATTCGACATGCAAGACGAAATCGTAGCGAGGCTCGCAAATACGCTGGGCGCGCAGCTCATTGCTGCCGAAGCACGGCGAGCAGAGCGATCTCCAAATCCCGACTCCATGGATTTGTTCTTTCAAGGCAGGGCCTGCTTTAACAAGGGGCTAACTCCTGAATTGATGACACAAGCGCGAACTTTCTTTCAACGAGCCTTGACGCTTGACCCCGGAAACGTCGATGCGATGCATGGTTTGGCGATGGTCGATGCGTCAGTCGGGGCTGCGGATATGGCCGACGACAGGCTGGCGCGATTTACGAACGCCGAAACCATGTTGACCAGGGTTTTGTCCCTCGCACCGAATCTTCCTGTGGCCCACCTCCATATGGGGTTGGTGCTCATGCTAACGAAACGCCCGGCCCAAGGCATTGCAGAATGCGAGCAGGCGTTGGCACTGGACCGCAATTCGGCGGGTGCTCATGGTCTCATTGGCTACGCCAAGTATCTGCTTGGTCGCGGCGGAGAAACGGAACACCACATCAACGAGGCATTTCGCCTTTCTCCGCGCGACACGCTTGGCAATGTATGGATGCTGTGGGCCGGCCTCGGCAAGGCTCAGTTCAATGTCGGCACCGAAGCCGTCGCCTGGATGCGTCGGGGACTTGAACTAAACCGAAATTTTTCCTCCGCGCATTTTCATCTCGCCGCTGAGCTGGCGCTACTCGGTGAGCTGGACCAAGCGCGGGCTGCGGCCCAAGCAGGACTCGCACTCGATCCAAACTTCACGATACGGCGTTTCCGCGCCGGCACAGCGACTGATGACCCGACATACCTGGCCGGGCGAGAGCGCTGCTATGAGGGATTGCGTAGAGCTGGTGTTCCCGAAGGTTGAGCGATCAGCAAAGACGAAACGATCCGATGCGTTCGGGAAACATTTCTAGTCAATTACCTCGTCGGCGCGGGCGAGCAGCGTCGGCGCCACGGAAAGACCCAGCGCCCTGGCTGTGCCGAGGTTAATGGCAAACTGATATGTCGTCGGCAATTGCACCGGCAAATCGCCGACCTTCGCGCCGCGCAGCAGGCGATCGACATAGGTTGCGCCGCCCTGGTATTGCGCGGCAAAATCGGGACCGTATGAGCTAAGGCCTCCGCGCGCGGCGAATGCGCGAAGAAAATACATTGCCGGCAGGCGAAGCCGTGTGGCAAGGGCGATGAAAAGTTCGCTTGCAGCGGTCGTAACCGCATGCGGCGCAACCACGAAGGCGCCGTTCGGCTGGCTGGCGAAGCCGGTCAGCGCCGGCTCGATGTCCTCAGTCCGACTCACGGGAGCCTGGACCAGCGTGATCCCCAGCGAAGGCGCTACGGCCTCCGCGACACGAAGCCAGCCCTCATGGACCGGCTCGACTGGATTGTAGACGAAGGCGATCCTGCGGATATCAGGCGCAATCTCCTTCAGCAGTTGCAGCCATTTCCCCGCAATCTCACCCTCTCCTGCCTGGAAACCGGTGACGTTTTGATCCGGGCGCGTCAGGCTCGTAACAATGCCGCTGCCGATCGGGTCGGACACGCCCGCAAACACCACCGGAATGGTCTGCGTCGCATTCTTGAGCGCCTTTGTGACCGCGTTGTTGGTGCCGAAAATGACATCGGGTGAGTTTGCGACCAACTCCCCGGCGGCCTTGGCGATGGCTTCCGCGTTGCCGCTGGTGAGTTTGACGTCCATCCGCATATTGCGGCCCTCGACCCAGCCCAGTTGCGCAAGGCGCTCCTTGAAGGCGGTGAAAAGCGCCCATCTGGCATCCTGCTCCGTGTGCGCAAGCAGCACGCCGATCCGCCATATGCGCTCAGCCTGCTGCGCCCGTGTCGCGAGCGGCCAAACCAGAGTTGCGCCACCGACAAGTGCGACGAATTCCCGACGTCTCATTCGCTCTGCCTCTTCCCACTGGGGACGTTGTAGCCGGGCGAGCCGGCAGCATGCCAATGCGCACGCGCCATCTCATTGTGCAACGCAGCATAAATTCGCAAGCCATGCTTCCCGGTTAAGGCCCCGGCGTTCCCGGCCAAACTAATCGTTCCCGCCGCAACGAAACACTCTCAATTCGACGGTTCCAGACATAGACGGATCGCCCATCGCCAAAAAAAGAAAATTTTCTTTCGAAACTCCGTAACCAAATCGCCTGATGCCCCGTAGCTGTTGTCGGATGAGCATTCAGATCACGGAGACCTGGCGACCTCCGCGCAGCCACCGCGATCCGATTGGCATCCATTGTTTCGCAGCGTTGTGCGGGCTGGTGATCCCTGATCATCGGGCGCTCACGGCGTCACGTTGTCATCAAACAATCATCGAGGAGATCGTCATGAAGTTGAATTCCAAATCCGGTGCGACGCTCGCAGCCGCCGCTGCCACCCTGTTCCTCGCCGGCTCGGTCGTCACGGCCGTGTCGACGTCGGCGAACGCCGCCGGCGTCAAGTGCATGGCCACCAACGCCTGCAAGGGCCAGAGCGCCTGCAAGAGCGCCGGAAATTCCTGCAAGGGAATGAACGCCTGCAAGACCAATGGTTTCTCGATGGCTTCGTCGGAAGCAGCCTGCAAGGCCAAGGGCGGCGCGGTGTCCAATTCCTGATCACCACCACCAGGCTACGGGGCTCGGCATCCGTGCCGGGCCCTCAATAGTTTGAATGCGACCGATGGCCGATTATTAAAATAAATTCAGGCGATGTGTAACCAAACTGAACCCGCTGCGTAGTTGTGTTCGGGTGCGATCTGCGAGGCCTGATTCCCCCGGCTTGCAGGTGGCGCACCACCGCTCTTACTCTCGAGGAGATCCCCATGAAGATGACTTCCAAATCCGGCGCCGCGATTGCCGCCGCTGCTGCCACGCTGTTCCTGGCCGGCGCCACCATGTCGACCGTCACCTACGCCGCCGACGACGGCAAGTGCGTCGGCGCCAACGCCTGCAAGGGCCAAAGCGCCTGCAAGGGCGGTGCAAATTCCTGCAAGGGTCTGAACGCATGCAAGGGTCAGGGCTTCTCGGCCATGACCAAGGAGAAATGCGCCGACGCCAAGGGCAAGTTCGAGCCCTCCTGAAGCGGCCTCTATCTGGAACGGGGCCCGGTGTATGCCGGGCCTCCTTTCCATGATAATTTGCGGCAATTGACCACCGCTTTGTGCGTAACGCGGAGACGACATGAACGTCGCGAGCAGATTGCCCAACTCCCCGGCGCCGCTTGCAGAGCGCCCCGGACAATCGGTCAAGCCGCCGTTCCTCGGCTTCGGTCTCGGCCTGCGCGCGCAACATTACGACGAAATCCTGAGCGGCAACCCGCCGATCGACTGGTTCGAGGTGATCAGCGAGAACTACATGCTGCCCGGCGGCCAGCCGTTGCGCATGCTGGACCGGATCTGCGAGCGCTATCCCGTCGTGATGCACGGCGTATCACTGTCGATCGCATCGACCGCCCCGCCCAATTTCGAATATTTGCAGAGCCTGAAAGACCTCGCCAGACGCGTCGAGCCGAAATGGATGTCCGACCATCTGTGCTGGACCGGCGTACACGGCAAGAATTTGCACGATCTGCTGCCGATCCCCTACACCAATGAAGCGCTCGACCATGTCGTCAGCCGCGTTCAACTGGTGCAGGATTTCCTCGGCCGCGCCATCGTGCTCGAGAACGTCTCGACCTATGTCCAGTTCAACAATTCCGAAATGACGGAATGGGAATTCCTGTCGGAGCTGTCGCGCCGCTCCGGGTGCTGGCTGCTGTTCGACATCAACAACGTCTATGTCTCGGCCTTCAACCACGGCTATGACCCCATGACGTTCCTGAACGGGATTCCCGCCGACAAGGTCGTGCAGTTCCATATGGCCGGCCACAACCATATGGGCACCCACATCATCGACACCCATGATCATCCGGTGTGCGAGGATGTCTGGGATTTGTATGTCGCGGCGCTGAAGCGTTTCGGCCGGGTCTCGACCATGATCGAGCGCGACGACAATATCCCGCCGCTCGACGAACTTCTCCTCGAAGTGAACCGCACGCGGGAGATCGCCGAAAGCGTCTTGCCGCAAGCGGGCAAGCAAGCCGGATGAGCGACTTCGCGCGCCAGCAGGCTGATTTCCAGCGCGGCATCCTGACCGGCGACGATACGGTGCTCGCCGAGATCCTCGACAGCCCCAAAGAGAAGCGCGAGACGCTGTATGGCGTCTATCGTTACGCCTATGGCTCGCGGCTGGTCGAGGCCATGCGCAACGATCACGAGTTGTTGCATCTCTATCTCGGCGACGAGATGTTCGACGAGATGGGGCATGCCTATGTCAAGGCGCGTCCGTCGGAACACCCGAACCTGCGCTGGTTCGCGCAAGGCCTGCCGGAGTTTTTGAAATCCGCCGAGCCCTGGTGCAATCACCCGGTGCTGTCGGATCTCGCCGCCCTTGAGAAGGCGCTCAACGACGCCTTCGACGCTGCCGAAGGCGAGGTGCTGGAACTTACCGCCATGGCCGCGTTTGCGCCGGAGGCGTGGCCCGACCTGAAATTCCAGCCCCATCCCAGTGCGACGCGGCTCGATCTCTCGACCAACGCGTCGGCGGTCTGGCTGGCGCTCAAGAACGACGAGACGCCGCCGGACGCAGCAGCACTGGACGAACCGTCGCGCCTGCTGATCTGGCGCCAGAACACCACGCCGATGTTCCGCGAACTCGCCGCGGAGGAAGCCATGATGTGGGACGAGGCCGCGAATGGCATTCCGTTCGGCGTGCTCTGCGAGATGCTCGCGACCTATGACGACCCCGACAGCGCGGCCGCGCGCGGCGCGGGCTATCTGCATGGCTGGATTACATCTGGAAATTTGACGGCTGTTTCCACCTGACAGCAAAGGCCCGCTGATGGGCACGGTCACCGATCGCCATTTTATCGCGCACATGATGTGGGACGAGGTCGCGCGCCACATCGCCAATGGCGCCGCGGCGATCCTGCCGATCGGGGCGGCGGCCAAGCAGCACGGTTTCCACCTCCCCCTCGACACCGATCGCATCCAGGCCGAATTCCTCGCCAGCCGATTCGCCGAGCGCATCGACGCGCTGATCTGGCCGACGCTTAATTACGGATATTATCCGGCCTTCGTCGCCTATGCCGGCAGCGCGAGCCTGACGGCGGCGACGTTCGAAGCCGTCGTGCACGAGATCGCGACTGACATCATCGGCAGCGGCTGCCGAAAACTGTTGGTGCTCAACACCGGCATCTCTACGCTGGCCCCGGTCGAACGCGCGCTGGCGCGGCTTGATGCCGGCAAGGCGATGCATCTGCGCATCCATGACGGCCCGCGTTACCGCCGGGCGGCAGAGCAACTCGCCGAGCAGAGCCATGGCAGCCACGCCGACGAACTCGAGACCTCGCTGATGCTGGTGCTGGCGCCGCATCTCGTCGAGATGGCGCGCGCCGAACCGAGCCCTGCCATCGGCGATGAGGTCCCCGGCCCGCTGACGCCATCCGACGTCAATTCGCCGAACTACAGCCGCTCCGGCAGTTACGGCGATCCGACGCTGGCCACTTCGGCCAAGGGCGAAATCCTGCTCGCCGCCATGCTCGACGATATCAGGGAACAGGCGATAGAATTCGTCGCGGACGGAGCCGCCATGCAACAGCGACCCGACGCCATCCGCAGCGTGTCGCGATGAGGAATTTCAGGGCCATCCGCTGGATCGTCGTCACTGCCGTCCTCACCGCCCTGCTGGCGAGCGCAGTTTCGTTCCGCGCCGGCGCGCAATCGGAATTGATGCGCGGCGACCGCATGCCGTACGACGCGTTCGACCGGCTGCCCAAGACCGATCTCGAAATATCAGGCAGCACCATCCATGTCGGCTTCGCGCCCGGTGAGATGGCATTGCCACGCGAAAAAGTGCTGGACTGGGTCCGGATGTCGGCAAGGGCCGCCGTCGCCTATTACGGCCGCTTTCCGGTCTCCTCGCTGCGGCTGTTACTGGTGCCGGTCGACGGCGCCCGGATTCGCGGCGGCACCACCTGGGGCTATCGCGGTGCCGCCATTCGCATTCCGCTCGGCCGCGACTCCACCGAGGATGTTCTGCGGCGCGACTGGGTGATGGTGCACGAGATGGTGCATACCGCTTTGCCCGATCTGGACAGTCGCTATGGCTGGCTGTCGGAGGGACTTGCCGTCTATGTCGAGCCGATCGCGCGGGTGCAGGCCGGCGATCTCACCGCCGCGGAAATCTGGCAGGCCATGGTGCGCGACATGCCGAAGGGCCTGCCGCAGGCCGGCGACCGCGGACTCGACAACACCGACACCTGGGGCCGCAAATATTGGGGCGGCGCGATGTTCTGCCTGCTCGCCGATATCGAAATCCGCAAGCGAACCAACAACAAATTCGGCCTGCAGGACGCGATGCGCGGCGTGATCGCCGCCGGCGGCAATCACGAAAAGGACTGGCCGATCGATCGCGTGCTGTCGACCGCCGACAAGGCCGTCGGCGTCGACGTGCTGACAAAGCTTCACAGCGAGATGGGCCCAAAGCCCGTGTCGCCCGATCTCGCCGCGCTCTGGCGCGACCTCGGCGTGAGGCCGCAAGGCGAAAGCATCGCCTTCGACGACACCGCGCCGCTTGGCCGCCATCCGCAAGGCGATCACCGAGCCGCGCGCGAAATAGCAGGCTTCCATCGCTGGCTTTTCGTCGCGCGATGGCGGAATATTTGCGGGATGAAGTCAAACTATCAGCCGAGAAGGCAGTGCGCTCCCTCTCCCGCGCTTGCGGGGGAGGGTTGAGGTGGGGGCTCTATCGCGAGTCATCAGGTGGAGAGAGCCCCCACCCGGATCACATCTGCGATGTGATCCGACCTCCCCCGCAAGCGGGAGAGGTGCAGCGAACCTGCCGCCCGACCGATTCGACCTGACTTCATTCTGCTTTACCCATTCACGCGAGCCCGGAATTGATGGCCACCAACACCGCGAAAACCAACTGGCCGGTCTTCCGCTCGCTGGCGTCGTTCCGCGCAAGCGATTTGCCGGGCGATCTGATCGCAGGCCTGACGCTGGCGGCGATCGCGATCCCCGAACAGATGGCGACCGCGCGCCTTGGCGGCTTCTCGCCGCAGATCGGCTTCTTCGCCTTCATCGCGGGATCGCTGGGCTTTGCCGCCCTCGGCAGCAACCGCTTTCTGTCCTGCGGCGCCAATTCCACCATCACGCCGATCTTCGCCGGCGGACTTGTGCTGATGGCCGCCGCCGGCTCGCCCGACTATCAGGCGCTCGCGATGGCGCTGGCGCTGATGGTCGGCGTGATCCTCGTCATCGGCAGCCTGTTTCGCCTCGGCTGGATCGCCAATCTGCTTGTCGACGCCGGTGACGATCGGCTTTCTCGCCGGCATCTCCGTGCACATCCTGGTGTCGCAGATGCCGGGCGTGCTCGGCCTGCCGACGCCGAGCGGACCGATGCTCGACCGCATCGGCGCGCTGGCGCAGCATCTCGGGCGAGGCCAACCTCTTCACGGTCTGCATCGGGTTCGGCGTGCTCGCCGTCGTCGCCGGATCGGAAGCGATCAGCGCCAAAATTCCGGGCGCGCTGATCGGGCTGGTCGCGGCAACGGTCGCGGTGATCTCCGCCGGTCTCGAAAGCAAGGGCGTCAACGTGGTCGGCGCCGTTCCTGGAACGCTGCCGACGCCGTCCTTTCCGGATCTCGCTCCCGAACAATGGGCGCGGCTGCTGCCGCTGAGCTTTCTGATCGCCATTGTCGTGATGGTGCAGACCGCGGCGACCACGCGCTCGTTTCCGTCCGATCCCGACAAGCCCGCCGATGTCGACCGCGATTTTCTCGGCGCCGGCGCCGGCAGCCTCCTGGCCGGCCTGTTCGGCGCGTTTCCGGTCAATGCCAGCCCGCCGCGAACCGGCATCGTGTCGCGAGACCGGCGGCCGCTCGCAATTATCCGGGCTGTTCGCCGCCGCCATCGTGCTGGCGCTGCTGGCCTTCGGCGCCACGCTGCTGCGGCACGTGCCGAATGCGGCGCTCGGCGGCGTGCTGCTGTTCGTGGCGCTGCGCATCATCCGCGTCAAACAGATCGTCGACGATCTATCGCCAGTCGTTCGGCGAATTCCTGCTGATCGTCGCCACCGCCGCCGCGATCATCGTGCTGCCGATCGAGCAAGGCGTCGCGGTCGGCATCGCGCTGTCGCTGCTGCACGGCATCTGGAGCACGACGCGGGCGCGGCTGATCCAGTTCGAGCGCGTGCCCGGACACCACGATCTGGTGGCCGGCCAGTCCGCACTTGCCGGGCGAACGCAATTCCGATATCGCCGTGGTCGGCCTGCAGGCGCCGCTGTCGTTCCTCAACGCGCAGAATTTCCGCGCCGACGTGCTGAATGTCCTGCAAGCCGCGCGAAACCACGGCTGCTGGTGCTGGAAGCCAGCGGCATGATCGAGATCGACTTCACCGCCGCGCAGATCCTGCTCGACCTGATCCGCGAATGCCGCGACGAGGGCGTCACCGTGGCGATGGCCCGGCTGGAATCGACGCGGGCGCAGGACGCGTTCGAGCGCTTTGGGCTTTACGACGTGCTGCCGAAGGAGCACGATCTTCCACAGCGTCGACGAAGCCGTTCGCAAGCTGGGCGAGTGAGCCGGCGACGACGAGAGTGTGATGATTATAAATGGATCGACGTCATCCTGAGGTGCGAGCGAAGCGAGCCTCGAAGGATGGGCCACGGGCGCTTCCCATCCTTCGAGGCGCGCAAAAGCGCGCACCTCAGGATGACGCGAGGTACGAGTAGGACCGCCTCAACCTGGACTCAACACGTTCTACTCGCCCAGCGAAGGATGCTCGCGCAGCACGTCCGCGATGATCGATTTGGCCTGGATGGCACGAAACAGCGGCCGCGCCGTCCTGGTATCGTTGGCTTTCAGGCAGAGCTCGACGATCTGGCGCACGGCGGCATCGCGCAGCAGATCGTCGGAAACCTTCATGCGCGATTTCCATCGCGACCTTCGCCGCGCGCTCGTAGCGCTCGACCTCGCCGCTGATTTTCGGGTGCGAACGGTCGGCCGCAGCCGGCGATCTTTTCGGCGCTGTCGGCGGCGGAACGGCAGATCTCCCGGATCTTGTGCGCCGCCTCGATATCGCCGAGCGGCCATTCGATGGCCTTCGTCCCAGACTTCCGTCTTCCCGGTCTTGTTGAACCACCGCATTGCAACGTCTTCAAAAAAATAAGCGCATGGAATCCGCAACCGCGGCGTTCTGCATGACAAACAAGGCGATCCGGCGACGGCGATCCGGCAACGGCATCTTCATCCGGGGAAATCCGCCGGTGGTGATATTCCGGCAACAGGGCCTGGAAATCCCTCCGCAAGTCAGAAGCGACGGTCTATGCCGACCGCCTCGGCCCGATCGCCTCGAACTGCGCCTTCTGCTCGTCGCTGAGCGTGGCGTAGAAATCCTCGAGCGCGGCGCGCACCTGCTTGATGGCCTGCAGCATCGTGTCGAGCCGCTTGCCGATCGCCGCAAGCCGCGCGGGCGGCGTCATGGCCTCGCTGGCCTGACATGCGGCCTTCAGCGGTCTCGGCGGCCTCGGCACTGGTGTCCTGCAGCACCTGCAGGGCGCCGCGCTGGGTTTCGTTCGGATGCAGCCTGGCCTCGATCTCGCCGGCCGGCCATGCCATGGCGGCAGGCTGCGCAGCGCCGCAGCCTTGGACAAGCGAGCCTTGGACAGCCGAACCTTGGACACGCGAGTCTTGCACACGCGAGTCTTGGGCGCTGTTTGCCGCAGCCATCTTGCGCTGGTCTTCGGCGAGCGCGTTGAACCGGGCCTTCTGCTCGTCGCTGAGCAGCCCGTAGAATTTCTCCAGCGCCGGCTGCACGGCGCCGACCGCCGATACCATCGCCTCGATGCGCTGCTGCATGGCCGCAAGCCGGCCCGGCGCCGTCAACACGATCTGCGCCGGGCATGCCGCACGAATGTTCTGCGCGGCCTCAATCGAGGCGTTGCCGAGATCGTCGAGGGCGGCGAATTGCGCCTCGGTCGGCTGCACTGCGCGGGCGATCTGATCGATCGGAAGACCGGCAATCGCGCGGCTGTCGTCGCCGCACATCTGCGCCAGCGGCATGGTGCCGCGATGCCTTCGACCGGACGGACGCTGCGCCAGATAACCCGACAGATCGTCATAGCCGTAGGGCGCGAATATTCCGGCGTAGATGTCAGGGTAGCCGTAGTCCCAGAAACCGATGCCGTCGCCCCAGATCGCATAATCATAGATGTCGTGATAGGCGAACGGCCAGAACAGCGGGCCGACCCAGCCGTAGCCGCCATTGCCGTGTTGCCACCATCCGCTCGCGGCGCGGCCGCCGTGCCAGCCTGCCAGGGCGAGGCCGGCAGCGATCTGCGCGCGCGCCATGGGATTGCTGAGCAGGCGCCCGTTGCGCAGGCCGCCGGCGCGCGACAGCGAATTCATCGAATTGCGGAAATTTCCGTGCGCTATCGAGGCGTTCCGGATCTGGCCGAAATTCGGGCCGCCGCGCCCGGCAAAGGAATGGTTGCCGCTACTGCGCGAAAACGATCGTGATACCGCATGCCTGCCGCCGCCGTGGTGCCCGCCAAAATGCCCGTGGCCACCGCCGCCGAAATGCCGGTGGCCGCCGCCATGACCACCACCATGACCGCCGCCATGTCCGCCACCGTGGCCGCCTCTGCCGATCGCGGCGCCCGACAGCAGCGCCACCAGCGCGATGACCACAATCCCGATCGCCGGTTTGAACATGGCATCCTCCTGCGCCAGCAGACCCTGCGCCAGCAGATATTGCGGCGTTACAAAGACGCCGGGAGGAGGCAAAAGTTCCGCTTGCGGCGGCGGACTGTGGGGTGATTATGGCGCTGCGCTACACCGCCGGCACGATCTTCCCGGGATTGAAGATGTTCTGCGGGTCGAGCGCCTTCTTCAGCGCACGCATGGCATCCAGCGCCTCATCGCCGAGTTCGGCCTTGAGATATTTCTGCTTGCCCTGCCCGATGCCGTGCTCGCCGGTGCAGGTGCCGCCCATCGCCTGCGCGCGTTCGACCAGCCGATGCATGAAATCCTCGCCGCGGGCCATCTCGTCGCTTGTCGTCGACGTCGCAGACCAGCGAGCAGTGGAAATTGCCGTCGCCGACATGGCCGACGATCGGCGACAGCAGGCCGAGCCGCTTCAGATCGTCCTCGGTCTCGGTGACGCAATCGGCCAGCCGCGAGATCGGCACGCAGACATCGGTCGCGACCACGCCGGCGCCGGGACGCAGCGCCTTGACCGACCAATAGGCGTCATGCCGCGCCTGCCAGAGTTTGGTGCGGTCTTCCGGCCTGGTGGTCCAGGTAAAATCGCCGCCGCCGCACTCGCCGGCGATCTCCTTGAAGTTTTTCGATTGCTCGGCGACCTCGTTGGCGCTGCCGTGGAATTCCAGCAGCAGCAGCGGCGTCTCCGGCAGCGTCAATTTCGAGTAGGCATTGCAGGCGCGCACCTGCTCGGCATTGAGCAGTTCGATGCGGGCGACGGGAATGCCGGTCTGGATTGCCAGAATCGTCGCCTGGCAGGCGCCGCGCACGGTCTCGAACGAACAGGCGGCGGCCGCGATCGTCTCGGGAATGCCGCGCAGCTTTATCGTGAGTTCGGAGATGATGCCGAGCGTGCCCTCGGCGCCGACGAACAGATGCGTCAGATCGTAGCCGGCGGAAGATTTTTTCGCCCGCGTACCGGTCGTGATGATGGCGCCGTCGCCGCGCACGACTTTGAGCGCCAGCACGTTGTCGCGCATGGTGCCGTAGCGCACCGCATTGGTGCCGGACGCACGGGTCGAGGCCATGCCGCCGAGCGATGCATCGGCGCCGGGATCGATCGGAAAGAACACGCCCTGGTCGCGCAGATGCTCGTTCAGCGCCTTGCGGGTGACACCGGGCTGGATCACGCAATCGAGGTCGTCGGCGTGGACTTCCAGCACCTTGTTCATGTCGTGCAGATCGATGCAGACGCCGCCGGCCGGCGCATTGACCTGGCCTTCCAGCGAGGTGCCGGTGCCGAACGCGATCACGGGAACGCGTATGTTTGGCGCAAATCCGCACCACGTCCTGGATATCGGCGGTTTCCTGCGCCATCACGACGGCGTCAGGCGGCTGGTTCGTCAGCCAGGTGGTGGTATGGCCGTGCTGTTCGCGCACCGCCTGCGAGGTGATCAGCCGGTTGCCGAATCGCGCCGCCAGCGCCTCAACGGCGCTCGCCAGCGCCTGCGGCTCTACCCGCTTCACATTGCCCGTTATCGTTGTCGCCACGCAAAATTCCTCCCGGCTTTGAGCCGACCGTGGCAAAGGATATAGGAGGGGTCAAGAGAGCCGAACGATCGAACAGGGATGCACGATGACGACCTCTGCCCAAGATAGCTTAACGGAGTTACCGCCCGCGCCGTTCCGGTCCTCGGTGATGCAGATCGAGCCGCAATGGATCGATTACAACGGCCATCTCAACATGGCCTATTACAACGTGATGATGGACCGCGCGATCGACCAGATGTGGCTGCATCTCGGGATCGGGCCGGCCTACATGAAGGAGCGCCACGGCTCGACCTTCACCGCCGAATGCCATGTGCGCTATTTGCGCGAAATCCACCTTGGCGATCCCGTGCAGGTCACGGTCTATCTGCTTGGCATCGGACGAAAAGCGCATTCACACGTTCGAGGAGTTGCGCCATGCCACCGAAGGCTGGATCTCGGCCACTTCCGAGAACATGACCATTCACATCGACATGAACGCGCGCAAGGCCGCGCCATTTCCGCCTGACATCCGCGCCCGCATCCAGGCGATCGTGGACAGCCACGCCGCCGTAGCGCGGCCCGAGGGCACCGGCCGCAAGGTGGCGATGCCCTCGAAGTAGCGATTATACAGCTACCGTCGTCTTCCTGAGGTGCGAGCAAAGCGAGCCTCGAAGGATGGTTACGGGCCGCAGTCATCCTTCGAGGCGCGCAAGAGCGCGCTCCTACGGGTGAACGCAATTGCGTTCATCCCGGGGATGACGGCAGAGCTAGACCTGCGTGCGTCCGCGCGCGAGGCCGACCACTGCCGAGACCAGGAACAGGATCACGGCGATGAAGAAGATCGCCTTGGCGATTTCGATGGAGACACCGGCGATACCGCCAAAGCCCAAAATGCCTGCGATCAGCGCGACGACCAGAAACGTTACGACCCAGCTCAGCATGACACGACCTCTGTTTGGTTTCGATTGGCGCACCGCGCCGTGGCTTGCATAAATAATCCGGCGCGGAAGCGATGGTTCCGGGCCCGGAAATCGGGAAAAATTGCCAAAATGGCGGAACTAAATCGCGCGGTGGCCCGCCAGAAGCGGCCCCGAGAAGCCACGGGATAAAACCTGTCAAAACCGCCGGTCAGGTCCTATATGGCCTATAATCCCTGCTATGAAGGCTCCCCTTCAGCGCCCCACGGTGCCATCGTGGGGACAACACGATTCGAAGATGACCGAGCCCAGCAAATTGCCCCATCGCGACGTTCCCGAGCACCAGCCCGCGGCTGGCGGCATCGCCGCGCGTGCGCGCGCCACGGCGGCCCCGCAATATCTCAACGGGCTCAATCCCGAGCAGCGCGAAGCCGTGGAGACGCTGGACGGCCCGGTGCTGGTTCTGGCCGGCGCCGGCACCGGCAAGACCCGCGTGCTGACCACGCGCATCGCCCATATCCTGAGCCAGGGCCGGGCGCGGCCGCATGAAATCCTGTCGGTGACCTTCACCAACAAGGCGGCGCGCGAGATGAAGCTGCGGCTCGGCCAGATGCTGGGCCAGGCGGTCGAGGGCATGCCGTGGCTCGGCACCTTCCACTCGATCGGCGGGCGCATCCTGCGCTTCCATGCCGAACTGGTGCAGCTGAAATCCAATTTCACCGTGCTCGACGTCGACGACCAGGTCCGGCTGCTCAAGCAGCTGTTGCAGGCCGAGAACATCGACGACAAGCGCTGGCCGGCGCGGATGCTGGCCGGCCTGATCGACGGCTGGAAGAACCGCGGGCTGACGCCGTCGCAGGTACCGGCAGGCGAAGCCGCGGTGTTCGGCAACGGCAAGGGCGGCAAGCTCTACGCCAGCTACCAGGAACGCTTGAAGATCCTCAACGCCGCCGATTTCGGCGATCTGCTGCTGGAGAACATCCGCCTGTTCCGCGAGCACCCGGACGTGCTCCGGCAATACCAGAACCGGTTCAAGTTCATCCTGGTCGACGAATATCAGGACACCAACGTCGCGCAGTATCTGTGGCTGCGGCTATTGTCGCAGGCGCCGTCTCCTCTTACCTCGCCCCGCTTGCGGGGAGAGGTCGGATTGCAAAGCAATCCGGGTGAGGGGGACTCTCCGCTTGCTGCGCTCGTTGATGGAGCCCCTCACCCCGACCCTCTCCCCGTGAAGAACGGGGAGAGGGAGCAGATCGCAGCCCCCTCCTTGCCCCTCAAAAACATCTGCTGCGTCGGCGACGACGACCAGTCGATCTATGGCTGGCGCGGCGCCGAGGTCGACAACATCCTGCGCTTCGACCATGATTTTCCCGGCGCCAAGGTGGTGCGGCTGGAGCGCAATTACCGCTCCACCGGCCATATCCTCGCCGCCGCCTCGCATCTGATCGCGCATAATGAAGGCCGGCTCGGCAAGACGCTGCGCACCGAGGATATCGACGGCGAAAAAGTCACCGTCACCGGCTCCTGGGATTCGGAAGAAGAAGCCCGCGCCATCGGCGAGGAGATCGAGGAGCTGCAGCGCGCCGGCGAAAACCTCAACCAGGTCGCGATCCTGGTGCGGGCCTCGTTCCAGATGCGCGAGTTCGAAGACCGTTTCGTCACGCTCGGCCTGCCCTATCGCGTGATCGGCGGCCCCCGGTTCTACGAGCGCGCCGAAATCCGCGACGCGCTGGCTTATCTGCGCGTGATCAATTCGCCGGCCGACGACCTCGCCTTCGAGCGCATCGTCAATGTGCCCAAGCGCGGCCTCGGCGATGCCACCGTGCAGATGCTGCACGACCACGCCCGCAAGCGCCGCATTCCCTTGTTCGAGGCCGCCCGCAACGTGGTCGAGACCGACGAGCTGAAACCCAAGGCGCGCGGCAGTCTGCGCGATCTGATCCTGCATTTCGACCGCTGGCGCGCCCAGCGCGAGGTGACGTCGCACACAGAACTCGCCGAAATCGTGCTCGACGAAAGCGGCTACACCGAGATGTGGCAGAAGGACCGCTCGGCGGATGCCGCCGGTCGGCTCGATAACCTCAAGGAGCTGGTGCGCTCGATGGAGGAATTCGAGAACCTGCAGGGCTTCCTCGAACACATCTCGCTGGTGATGGACCGCGACAGCGGACCCGAGGAGCAAGCGGTGTCGCTGATGACGCTGCATTCGGCCAAGGGTCTGGAATTCGACAACGTGTTCCTGCCCGGCTGGGAGGAAGGCCTGTTTCCGAGCCAGCGCACGCTCGACGAACAGGGCCGCGCCGGCCTCGAGGAAGAACGTCGCCTCGCCCATGTCGGGCTGACGCGGGCGCGCCGCCGCGCCAAATTGTATTTCGCCACCAACCGCCGCATTCACGGCACCTGGTCGACCACGATCCCGTCGCGCTTCCTCGACGAATTGCCGGCGCACAATGTCGAGATCACGGAATCCAAGGGCGGCTCGGGCTGGGGCGGCAGCGGCGGCTACGGCGCCTCGCGCTTCGACAACGTCGAGTCCTTCGGCTCCAGCTATACCACGCCGGGCTGGCAGCGCGCCCAGGCCAACCGCGCCCGCAACAACCAGGGTGGCCGTAACGGACAGGGCCGCGGCGGCTTTGAGGAAAGCCAGTCGTCTTTTTCGGACTCAGGCTTCGATGGTTCAAGCTCGCGCAACGACGCGCGCGGCGGCTTCTCCCGCACCAAACGCGGACCGATGGTGATCGAAGGCGAGCTGGTCGCAAAATCCACCGGCACGGTTTCGGAATTCACGCTCGACGACCGCGTGTTTCACCAGAAATTCGGTTACGGCAACGTGGTGAAGGTCGACGGCAACAAACTCACGATTGCTTTCGAGAAGGCTGGTGAGAAGAAGGTGGTCGACAGTTTTGTCGAGCGGGTGTGACTGACTTAACACCGTCCATACGAGGATCGCATCACAAGTTTCGTCATCCGGTATCGAACAAGATGACGATCATCACTCATCCGAAGCGAGACATGCCAATTGGCACCGTCCGCGCGATTTACCGGCAGGCCGGCTGGGACAAGGATTAGGAGTTCGCGATGCCGCATTACATCGCTTTGATCCATAAGGACTTGGACAGCTGTTACGGCGTGTCATTCCCCGATATTCCCGGTGTGTTTACCGCCGGTGACACCGTTGATGAAGCCATGCAACAGGCGCACGAAGTCCTGCAATTTGCTGCGGAGGACTGGGTCAACCCCGACGGCTCGACTGGCTTCAAGGCTCCAAGCACCATCGACGAATTGCGCAACAACCCCGAATTTCTCGAAGACGCAAAAGACGCCGTGGTTGCGTTCGTCGAATATCCCGCTCGCGCCCACGCGGCGGAGTAGCGGAGCCGACGGCTGACAAGCTCCGGCGAGAAGGTGGTCGATAGTTTTGTGGAGCGGGTGTGAGGCGAAAGCTCCCTCACGATCCCTGCGGTCCCGCATAAAACCATTATCCGCTTCGACGCGACTAATCCCAGACAATCATTGTTTGGGGTGTACTCCATGACGGCTGCACCGGGTGCAAGGCGTTGGTTCGTGGCGTTGGCCTGTCTGGCCATTTGCACCTTCGGCGGTGCTGCATCGTCCGCCATGGCCGGAGAGGAGGTCACCCTCCGCGTCGAACTGTCAAAGGCGACCGTAAAGGAAGACGAGGCGATCGAGATACTGGTGGTTTTCGTGGGCGGGACGCAGGAGACGACGCTGATCCTGCCGATGGGAGCGGACCCGACGGGAATCCTCACCTATCGCGCGATCGAGGTCGGCTCCGGACGCGAATGGGCGGCGGCTGACCTCGACCCGAGGAGTTTTGCCGCCGACGCCCGCGAGCGCCTCCCCGCCGGCGGAAGACGCGAACGGCACCGCCGTCTGCTTCAGTTCGACGCTCCGAAAAACTACATTGCGGTGTACCAGCCTTCGCGAAACCTGCCGCCCGGCAAATACCGGATCATTGCGATCTACGATGAGGGCAGGACTTTTCGGATCGAAAACCGGACCTCCCGGGTGATCCGCTCGGAGCCGGTGGAGATCGAGGTTACGTCGCGCTAAAACCCCGTCCCGGCGCTTCAGAACATCGGCGACCGCGCATCCGCCGGCGCCAGGGTCTTCTTGGGCTGGGTGCGCGGTTCGATTATCGGCCCCATGCGGAAAAGCACCTCCTTCGGCACCCCGTACATCTTGATGACGTGGTCCATCTTGTTGAGACCGCAGGACTCGCGCTGCACCACGAACAGCCACAGCGCATAGCCAGCCTGTGCGACCAGACCATCGCGGATTTTTCGGTCGCCATCGGGCGTCTTTGGGCATGCGGCGAGTGCCGCCAACGTGGCCTCGAGCCGCCGTCCAAGCCGGGCGAGCGCTGACGCCCTCTCCTCGGCCATCTCATGGGTAAGCGTCGCATATCCAGATCGAAGAAGATCGAATGCCATGTCAGGGCGCTCCGAAATTGTCCTGTCCACCATAATCTATTGGTCGGCCATGGACCGTTCAAGGCAAAACACCTCGCTTGAAATTCCCGCGCGAATGGTGTCGGCAGGCTGCGCGTCCAATGCATTTTATGCATTGGACGACGCGGATCGGCGCGAACTAGCCTGACAGGCGATATCCACGATCAATTCTTGGAGGCGCTGGAGACGCGGCCAGGATCGACGCTCGTCGATCGCCGCGCTGTTCGCCTGCCCCCGCGCCGGAGATTTCAGATGAAGTGCATCCCTGTCCTGCTGGCCGCCATTTCCCTCGGACTCGTCCTCAACGACGGCGCATCCGCCGCAGAGACGGCCGACCTGCTCATCAGCGGCGGGACGATCTACACCGGTGCCGACGAGGCCCCGTTCACGGGCGACGTTGCCATCACCGCCGACAGGATCGTCTATGTCGGCCCGCATGCCGGGGCGCCGACCGCAAAAACTGGTATCGACGCCAAGGGCATGATCATAGCGCCCGGATTCATCGACGTTCACACCCACCCCGAGGATTTCATCCGGTCGCCCGATCCGGCCAAGCGCCTCAACGCGCCGTGGCTGATGCAGGGTGTTTCGACCGTTTTCGCCGGCGTCGACGGCTGGGGAACGCCTGAGGTGGCGGCCGACCAGGCTCAACTCGAAGCGCAGAAGATAGGCACCAACGTCGTCAGCTATGTCGGTTTTGGCGCCGTCCGCGAGGCGGTGCTGGGCAAGGACGCCCGGGAGCCTACGCCGGCAGAGCTGGAGCGCATGAAAGCGCTGGTCGCGAAGGGGATGTGCGACGGCGCCATCGGCCTTTCCGCCGGTCTGTTTTACGCGCCGCAGAGCTTTGCCAAAACAGATGAAGTGGTGGCGCTGGCCAAGGAGGCGGCGAAGCGCGGCGGCGTCTACGACACCCATCAGCGCGACGAGAGCTCCTACTCCATCGGCCTGATGAATTCGGTCAAGGAGGTGCTGCAAATCGGCCGCGAGGCCGAAATCCCCGTACATTTTGCGCATCTGAAAGCGCTCGGCATCGACCTGCAAGGTCAGACGCCGGAAGTGATTCGCCTGATCGAAGCGGCGCGCGAGACCGGCCAGAAGGTGACGGCCGATCAGTATCCATGGCTGGCGTCCTCAACCAGCCTCGATGCGGCACTGGTGCCGCGCTGGGCGGTCGACGGGGGCTATCCCGCGATGATCCAGCGTTTTGACGACCCGGCGGCGATGGCCAAAATTCGCGCCGAGATGATCGAGAATTTACGCCGCCGTGGCGGCGCCGAATCAATCCTGCTGACCAGCGTCGAGCGGCCCTGGACCGGCAAGCGGCTGTCGGAAATGGCTGATGCATGGAAGATCGAGCCGGTCGACGCCGCGGTAAAGATTCTTCGCGCCAATGCCAGGGACTCGATCGCCTCGTTCAACATGATCGACAGCGACGTCGATCTTGTCATGAAGCAGCCGTGGATCGTCACCGGTTCCGATGGCAACGATGGTCATCCCCGCCAATACGCCACCTTCCCGCGCAAATACGCCGTCTATGTGCAAGAGCGGCACGTCATCGATTTGAAGACGTTCATCCGCCAATCGACGGGCTTGTCGGCCGATATCTTCAAGCTCGACCGGCGCGGCTATTTGCGGGTGGGTTATTTCGCCGACGTCGTGGTGTTCGATCCCGCCGGCTACGCGCCGAAAGCGGATTATGTGCGCCCGCGCGAATTGAGCGTCGGCGTGCAAGCATTGCTGGTTAATGGCGTGCTGGCTGTTCAGGACGGCAAGATGACGACAGCCGCCGCCGGCCGTGCGTTGAAGCATACGCCGACGCCGGGGACGTGTCCGTAAGTCGCCTCACGGCATCCGCTACGCGGAAGCCGCCCCCATATGCGCGACACTCAGGATCCGCCACTTCGACGTATCGAAGAAATAGGCGGCTCTGGCCTCCGCTTCCGCGGCGTTCGGGGCTTGAAGCGCCGTGTGGAATTTTCGCGCGCCGTCGCTCAGGGTCAGTTGGAATAGCTGCATGTTGAATCCTCCCGGCCACAAGGGTGGAGCGATCAGGGTTAACAATTCGTTACCGGGCGCGCTGCGTGTTTCCGGATAACACGGCCTGCACCAGGCCGGACCGAGCGGGCGTTGCTGGCAATCCGGCCGGTGAATAGACTGGCAAGTTGAGCCCAACCGGCTGTGAGGTATTATGAAAGTTGAGAGAATTGCGGCCTTCGCCAATGGCGCGGTCGGCGGAAACCCTGCCGGCGTGGTCGTCTGCGACGCGCTTCCCGACGCCGCCACCATGCAGGGGCTTGCGCGCGAAGTCGGCTATTCCGAGACGGTGTTCGCAGCACCCTCAGGCGAAGGCTGGCGCGCGCGCTATTTCGCGCCCGAGGCCGAGGTGGATTTCTGCGGGCACGCCACGATTGCGCTGGGTGCGGCTCTTGCCTTGCGCTGTGGAGACGGCACCTTCCCGCTCCAACTCAACAACGCCAGCATTACCGTCGAGGGCTCGCGGGCAAATTCGGCCATCACCGCTGCCCTCCAATCGCCACCGACAAGCAGCAAGCCGGCATCGAGCCGGCTGGTGGCCGACGCTCTGACCTTGTTCTCCTTCACGCCTGCTGATCTCGACGACAGGATACCGCCAGCCATTGCCAATGCCGGTGCCAATCACCTCGTGCTGGCGCTCAAAAGCCGCGAACGGCTTTCCACGATGCATTACGATCTTGATGCCGGCCGGAAGTTGGCAACGGCGGAAAGCATCGTGACGTTCAGCCTCGTCCACGCCGAAACATCGCAGCGCTTCCACGCCAGAAATCCGTTCCCGTTCGGCGGCGTCTACGAAGACCCGGCCACAGGTGCGGCTGCCGCCGCCCTTGCCGGCTACCTCCGCGACCTCGGCTGGCCACACAATGGCGCCATCGAGATCGTCCAGGGTGAAGACATGGGCGTGCCCTCGCGCCTTCACGCGCAGATACCCGCGGCCCCCGGAGCAAGCATTCGCGTTTCCGGGATGGCGCGGGTGATGTAGTCGGCGCCGGTAGAGGCGGAGTCCGTGCAGGGCGGATGATCTGGCTTAAGAGTTATCGACGCGCGGTCCATCACCCGACATCAGCCAGCTTGGATTACCAGGACCCGCAAGGGACTTTATCTCGCTGGGTAATTTGCAACTCCTGAGTGCGGCCTGATAAAATAAGGACGGCGGAAAGCCGCTTTCTGCGCGCGATGCAAATTCGGGAGATATCTGATGTCAGCCCGCCCCCTCATCCCGCGCCGAAAGCTGTTCGATAATCCGACCTTCCTCGGCGCAAAACTGTCGCCGGACGGGCGGCTGTTATCATGGCTTGCTCCGGTTGATGGCGTGCTGAACGTCTGGGTGTCCCCGGTCGAAAGCATTGCAGCGGGGCAGCCCGTGACGCGCACCAGGGGCCGGCCGATCAGCTGGCATGCCTGGAGCCCGGATGGTCGCTACATCATGTTTCTCAGCGACGAGAACGGCGATGAAAACCAGCATTTGTTCGTCGTCGATATCAGGACCGCGGAGTTCCGCGACCTGACGCCGTTTGCCGATATCCGGGCGGTGCCGGCGCACTGGTCACACATTGTCCCTGACAAGATCGCGATAAGGCTCAACGACCGCGACCGGCGTTGGCACGATGTCTTCCTGCTTGATCTGACAACCGGCGAACGCTCGCTGGTGTGGGAAAACCGGCAAAAATTTCGATCCGTCGGCCTCGACCGGCAATTGAGGCCGCGACACGCCAGCGGCAATGCGCCCGACGGGGGTTCGCGGCTTTGGCGTCTTGATGGGGACACGGTCACGCACTGGCGTGACGTTCCCTTCGAGGCCAATATAAGCACCGCCACTTGGGGTTTTGATGCGACCGGCAAGCATCTCCACATGCGTTCCAGCATCGCGCAGGACAAATCGGCACTGATACGGATCGACTGGTCAACCGGCGACGAGAGCGTGTTGTTTGGGAGCGAACGCGGCGACATTTCCGACGCCATGTTCGATGCCCGGACATTCGAGCCGGTGGCGGCTTGCATCAATCCGGGCACGCAGGAATGGACGGCGCTGACGCCATCCGTCGCCGCCGACATCGCTCTGATCAAGGCGCACCTGCCCGGCCATGCCTTTCGCGTACCGAGCAAGAGCCATGACGACCGACGATGGATCGTCGTCAGCCATACCGCGCAACAACCTGCCACGTATCATTTGCTCGATCGAGACCGGCACACCCTTACCGAATTGTTCACGGCACGACCGGAGCTGAAACAATACCGCCTGGCGCCCATGCACGCCGTGGAAGGCAAATCGCGCGACGGCCTCACCCTGAACTCATACCTGACGCTGCCGGCTGAGATCGAAGGCGATCGGCCGCCGCAGCCGTTGCCGATGGTATTGGTCGTCCATGGCGGTCCATGGCTGCGAGATATGTTCGGCTATCGCGGCGAGCATCAATGGCTGGCCGACCGCGGCTATGCGGTGCTTTCGGTCAACTATCGGGGCTCAACCGGTTTCGGCAAGGCGTTCGTCGCGGCAAGCGAGAAAGAGCACGCCCGCAAGATGCATGACGACCTGATCGACATGGTCGATTGGGCGGTGGACGAAGGCATCGCGCAAAAAGACAAGATTGCGATCTTCGGGGGCTCCTATGGCGGCTTCGCCTCGTTTGTAGGCGCCACCTTCACACCGGAGGTTTTCTGCTGTTCGGTGCCCATCGTCGGTATCTCAAATCTCCAGACCTTGCTGGAGTCGTTCCCGCCCTACTGGGCCGGTACCGCAGAACACTGGTATCGCAGCTTCGGCGATCCGCGCACCGAGGAAGGCCGCAAATTGCTTGCCGAGCGCTCGCCCATCAACAAGGTCGATAAGATCAGGAAACCGATGCTGATCTTTCACGGCGCCAATGACGTGCGGTGCAAGGTGGCCGAAAGCGACACCATCGTCGCGGCAATGCAGGCAAAAAATATTCCGGTGACGTACGTCGTCTATCCCGACGAAGGGCATGGGTTCCAAAAGCCACCCAACAGGCTTTCCTTCATCGCCATAGCCGAAGCGTTTTTCGCGCGGCATCTGGGAGGTGCCTGTGAAGCGATCGGTGAGGATTTTGAGGGGTCCAGTCACGAGGTTCGTGCGGGCGCCGATATCCTGACGGATTTGGTTGCGACGCTGGCGGAATAAGACGGCGCAACACTTGTTCTTATACCTGAACAAACAAGAACCGGGAATCCGGCGGCGATATCCATGGCCCAAGAAAACTCCAAGGGAGGACTGAAATGAGCAAGTCGAAGGCACTTCTTGTTGCTGCGCTGGCACTGGGTGTGACGTCGGGAGTCAACGCACAGCAGCAGCCGGCGCCACCGCAATTGCCGCAAGCACCCAATATGACGTTTCTTTGTCACCGGCGCCGGGCCCGGCAAGGGCGCCGATCTGAGCGGCATCGAGGGCGCCGACCAGTA
The DNA here is from genome assembly GCA_963802535.1 of uncultured Alphaproteobacteria bacterium. Classification (GTDB taxonomy): domain Bacteria; phylum Pseudomonadota; class Alphaproteobacteria; order Rhizobiales; family Xanthobacteraceae; genus Bradyrhizobium. The sequence goes on from CAWDJI010000022.1 coordinate 166,514, forward strand.
TTGCAAGACGCTGGCGGAGCGTCACGGCGCCGGAGCGAAAACCTGGCGCGCCTATTTGAGCACCCAGGAGGCTGGCGGCAAACCGGCGGTCAACGCACGCGACCGCATCGGCAACGGCCCGTGGCAGAATTTCAAGGGCCAGGTCGTCGCGACCAGTGTCGACGATCTGCACAGCGACAACAACAAGCTGAGCTTCGACAATTCGTTGAGCGAGCGCGGCCAGCTCATTCCGGGCGTTGGCTTCGCGCCGAACCGTCACGACGTGCTGACCGGCTCCACCCCGGAGGGCCGCGCGTTCCCGGCCGCCGAGGATCGCACCTGCCGCAACTGGACCAGCAGCACCCAGGGCGCGGCCATGGTCGGCCATATCGACCGCAAAGGCCTGCGCGATGACGTCGCGTCGCGATCGTGGAATTCATCGCATCCCTCGCGCGGGCCCGATGGCGGATGCAGCCAGAGCGACCTCCGCGGCACCGGCGGGGACGGGCTGTTCTATTGCTTCGCTGCCCAGTAAGGCGGCCGTCCCGAGCTTGGCGTTATCCGTCGTCCCCGCGTAACGGCTTTGTTGCGCCGGGATGACGGATTCTGAATATCGAATCGTCAAGCGCGCCTAGCCCGTCAGACCCTTTGACGCACGTCCTTTTCTGAGGCCCTGGGCACTTGACCATCGGTCAATTCATCGGTTGAGATAGCACCATGGTCCGGGGAGGCATTATCACGCTAATCATTGCGCTCGCGGCGCCGCAGCTGGCGGCGGCGCAGACGGTGAGCTTTGGCGAGGGGGCCGCCATGCTCGGCAAGAGCTGCGGTGCTGATATCGTCGCCAATTGCCGCGGGGTCAATATCGACACCACCCGGCTTAAGGATTGTTTATACCGCAACCAGGACGTGATGTCGGCCCAGTGCAAGGCCGACTATCCCAAAGCGCTCGACGCCATCCAGAAGCGCATCGCGGCGCGTTTGACCGTCGGCCGCGAGTGCGAATACGAAGTCGTCAAGAAATGCGGCGGCAAGGGCCGCGAAGTCTTCAAATCGCTGTCCTGCCTGCTGGCGCTGCCGACCACGAGCGCCCGCTGCACCAAGTCGATCGCCGACGTCGGCTACCGGGCAACCGACGACGTCGCAGCGAAGCTGAGCAGCCTGGAAACGCCGCTGGAGCTCGATCTCGCAGCCCTGCGCGCGCAGGTCGCCGAGCGATCGAAGTCGAGGGGCAAGAACGAGCCGACGCCGCAGAAGCGGCCGGCGATTGCGCCCGAGCTGACCAAGCTGCCGACCTTCAACATGGATATCCAGTTCGACGCCGACACCCCGATCGTCAAGCCGGAATCCTATCAGAAGCTCGGGCAACTCGCCGATACGCTGGTGAACTCCTCCCTGCTCACCTACACGTTCCTGATCGTCGGCCACATCGAATCGACCGGCCGGCGCGAAAACAACGTGCTGCTCAGCCAGCGCCGCGCCGACGCGGTCCGCGATATCCTGGTCAACACCTTCAAGATTTCGTCGAAGCGCCTGCATTCGCTCGGATTGGGCGAGGAACAATTGCTGGACTCCGCCCGCCCCAACGCGCCTGCCAACAATCAGACGCAGATCATGACGCTGGCGAAAGTTCCTGAGGACGTGCCCGCCGCAACGGCGGCAAAGGGCGCGGCTGCGGCGAAGAAAAAGCCGGCCAAAAAGCGCTAGAACAAAGAGACAAAAATTCTCTCGCGCGATTGCGAAACACGCGTCGCATTCCTATCTGAGCCTGCCCGGCGCCCTCCTCCGCGCCGACCTGGCCGCAGCACTGCTGCCATATCCCGCCATATTCTCAGATCTGACTGCCATGCTCTCGATGACCCCGATCATTTCCGTCTCCAACCTGTCCAAAACCTATGGCTCCGGCTTCAAGGCGCTGAACAGCGTCAATCTGGATATACGCCGCGGCGAGATCTTTGCGCTGCTGGGGCCGAACGGCGCCGGCAAGACCACGCTGATATCCATCATCTGCGGCATCGCCAATTTGAGCGAAGGCCGCGTCACCGTCGGCGGCTACGACATCAACAAGGATTACCGCGCCGCGCGCTCGCTGATTGGCCTGGTGCCGCAGGAGTTGCACACCGACGCGTTCGAATCGGTGTGGGCGACCGTGAGTTTCAGCCGCGGCCTGTTCGGCAAGCCGAAAAACCCCGCCCATATCGAAAAGGTGCTGAAGGACCTTTCGCTGTGGGACAAGAAGGATTCCAAGATCGTCACGCTGTCCGGCGGCATGAAGCGCCGCGTCATGATCGCCAAAGCGCTGTCGCACGAGCCGCAGATCCTGTTCCTCGACGAGCCGACCGCCGGCGTCGACGTCGAACTGCGCAAGGGCATGTGGGAAGTGGTGCGCACGCTGCAGGCCTCCGGCGTCACCATCATCCTGACCACGCATTACATCGAGGAAGCCGAGGAGATGGCCGACCGCATCGGCGTCATCAACAAGGGCGAGATCGTCCTGGTCGAGGACAAGGCCGGCCTGATGCAAAAACTCGGCAAGAAGGAACTGAAACTGCATTTGCAGACCAGAATCGTGGCGATCCCCGACAGCCTCGCCGCCTACAATCTCGAACTGTCGGACGATGGCCGCGCCGTCACCTACGATTATGACACCAAGGGCGAGCGCACCGGGATCACCAGCCTGCTCGGCGACCTCCGCAATGCCGGCATCCGCATTTCGGATCTCGATACCAGGCAGAGTTCGCTGGAAGATATTTTCGTCAGCCTGGTGAGGGCGCCATGAATTTCCGCGCGGTCCAGGCCATCTATCTGTTCGAAATGGCGCGCACCTGGCGCACGCTGCTGCAGAGCATCGTCTCGCCCGTGGTGTCGACCTCGCTGTATTTCGTGGTGTTCGGGGCCGCGATCGGCTCGCGCATCACCGAGGTCGAGGGCGTCAGTTACGGCACCTTCATCGTGCCGGGGCTGGTGATGCTGTCGGTGCTGACGCAGAGCATCGCCAACGCGTCGTTCGGCATCTACTTCCCGAAATTCGTCGGCACCATCTATGAGTTGCTGTCGGCGCCTATTTCCTATTTCGAGATCGTGCTCGGCTATGTCGGGGCGGCCGCGACCAAATCGATCGTCCTCGGCCTGATTATCCTGGCCACCGCCGGGCTGTTCGTGCCGCTGCACATCCATCATCCCTGGTGGATGCTGACCTTCCTGGTGCTGACGGCGGTGACCTTCAGCCTGTTCGGCTTCATCATCGGCATCTGGGCCGACGGTTTCGAAAAGCTGCAGATGATCCCGATGCTGGTGGTGACGCCGCTGACCTTCCTCGGCGGCAGCTTCTATTCGGTCAACATGCTGCCGTCGGGCTGGCGCACCATCACGCTGATGAACCCGGTGGTCTACCTGATCTCGGGCTTCCGCTGGAGCTTTTACGAAATCGCCGACGTCAGCGTGGGCCTGAGCCTCGGCATCACCTTCGGATTCCTGGCGGTCTGCATGGTCCTGGTGTGGTGGATCTTCAAGACCGGGTACCGGCTCAAAAACTGAATGAGATGCGTAGCCCGGATGAAGCGCAGCGCAATCCGGGGCGGCGGCACCAAGACTGACCCGGATTACGCTTCGCTTCATCCGGGCTACGTTCAGAAGTCCGCAGCTCGCGAAAAAGTCAGCCCCGCGGGCCGGATTCGGCCCCCTCGCCGCCTTGTTTGCGCCGTCGCAGCGCATTAACGATGAAGCCTGCGGGCCACTGGAACAGAGGCCGGATTCCGGGCATATTCGGTGCCGGGGGACGGCGAGCCGCGAAATTGCGTTCATGGCCTGGAGGCCAAAAGTAAGATGCGTTCCTTCCTCATTGCCGTCACCTCCCTGATGCTGTTCGCCAGCGGCGCAGCGCAAGCCAAAGTCGCCATCACCGTCGACAAGGACAACCAGCAGATGACGGTGGCCGTCGACGGCGTCGAGCGCTATCGCTGGCCGGTGTCGTCGGGGCTTCCCTCCTACGAGACGCCGAACGGCAGTTTCCGCACCTTCCGCATGGAAGAAGACCATTTCTCCAAGGAATTCGACGATGCGCCGATGCCGCACTCGATTTTCTTCACCAAGCTCGGTCACGCCATTCACGGCACTGACTCCGTCAACCGTCTCGGCTCGCCGGCCTCGCATGGCTGCGTGCGGCTGTCGCGCGCCAATGCCTCGACGCTCTATGCGCTGGTGCAGCAGGAAGGCGTGCTCAACACCACGGTGACCCTGACCGGTTCGTCGCAGGTCGCCCTGGCGCGCAACCCGCGGCCGCGCGCGAACACCGCCGTCGCCCGCCGTGCCCCGGCGCAAATCGAAGCGCCGCAATATGACGCCGCCGCCGGCCAGCCCGTCGTGATCGCGCCGCAGGCCGGCTACGCGCCGCAGCCGCAGGTACGCGCCACAGCCGCAGCTGCGCCCCGAGGACGGCTATATCTATCCGGCCGACGGCAGTTCCAACGAGGCCCGCTATCCGGCGCCGCGCGGCCGCCGCGTCTACGATGCGCAGGCCTATCCGCAGCCGCAGCAGCAATATTACGACAATCGCGGCTATGCCCCGGCGCCACAGGGCTACTACCAGCCGCGACCGGTCTATCAGCCGCGCGGGCTGTTCACCTACCAGGAATGACGCGCAAACAGGCAGCCGATATCACCGTCATCAACATCCCAGTTGTGTCAGGCAAATTGACAACGGGCGAAGCGTCCGTAATGTCGCCTTGTCTGCTGCTGGAATGTCATGACTCAACAAGAAATCGCCGACCTCTGCACCGCTTCGCTGGCCAATGTGCTCCGGATCGCAAAGGATCGGGTCAAAACCGACGCCAAATTCAGCCGTCTCGGGCTCGATTCCGCCATGGTCGTCTATGTCATGCTGGAGATTGAGGAAAAACTCGGCCTCGAACTCTCGACTGACGATTTCTACGACTATCCGACCATCGACGATCTGTCCCGCTACCTTGCCCAAAGGCACACCGCACGTTCTGCCGCCTGATTTGGCGATCGGCAGGCAATCTTGGCCGAATTGGAACCGTTCTCCTCCCTGGTCGAATTGCTCGCGAAACGCGCGGCGAGCCAGCCGGACGCGCGCGCCTACCTATTCCTGTCCGACCGCGGCACCGAGGAAGCCGCCCTCACCTTTCGCCAATTGCATGATGCCGCCGACGCCTGCGCGGTGCGCTTGCGCGCCGTCGCCCGTCCCGGCGAGCGCGCGCTGCTGGTGTTTCCGCCCGGCCTCGAATTCATCGTCGCCTTTTTCGGCTGCCTGATCGCCGGCATCATCGCGGTGCCCATGATGATGCCGCGCCGGCAAAGCGCGCGGGATGCAAGTGCCGCGATCATCGCCAATTGCGAACCGGCGGTCGCGCTGACCAGTGCGGCGTTTGCGAACCGGCAGGATTTGCAGGCACGATTTGCGCGCGAGGGATTGCGATGGCTGCCGGTGGAACTTGATGTCCCGCCGGTCGCAACGCCCGACAGGCCGGCGGCGCCGCAGCCGCACGATATCGCCTTCCTGCAATACACCTCGGGCTCGACCTCCGAACCCAAGGGCGTCGCGGTCAGCCACGCCAATCTGCTCGCCAATCTGGAAATGATCCGCTGCGCGCTCGGCAATACCGATCAATCGACCTACGTCAACTGGGTGCCGCTCTATCACGACATGGGACTGATCCTGAACACGCTGCAGACGCTGTATGTCGGGTCGCTCTGCGTGCTGATGGCGCCGAACGCTTTCACCCAGCGGCCGCTCAACTGGCTGCGCGCCATCCATGACTATCGCGCCGAGGTCGCATGCAGTCCCAATTTCGGCTACGACCTCTGCGTCAGCCGCTACCGCGCCGACCAGATGCAGGGTATCGACCTGTCCTGCTGGAAGGTCGCGCTCAACGGCGCCGAGCCGGTGCACGCCGAGACCATCGATCGCTTCATCAAGACCTTCGCCGGCCATGGCTTCGATGCCAACGCCGTCTACCCGGCCTATGGCATGGCGGAAGCGACCCTGCTGATCTCGGGTGGACGTCGCGGCGCCGGGCATGTGACCCGCACCGTCGGCAGCGCCGCGCAGCCGCTCGTCGGCTGCGGCCGCGCGCTGGTCAATGAGCAGATCGCCATCGTCGATCCGGATCGCCGCACGCGACTTGCGCCCCACCAGGTCGGCGAGATCTGGGTCAATGGCCCGAATGTCGCGCGCGCCTACTGGAACAACCCGGAGGCCACCGAGGCGGAGTTGAATGCCGCCATCGCCGGCGAAGACAGCGCGCCATGGCTGCGCACCGGCGATCTCGGCTTCCTGGATGAGGCCGGCGAGCTATACGTCACCGGGCGGATCAAGGACCTCATCATCATCAGGGGCATCAATCACTATCCGCAGGATATCGAGCGCACCGTGCAGGCCGCGCATCCGGCGCTTCGGCCCAATTGCGGCGCGGCGTTTTCCGTCGCCGATGAACGCGGCGAGGAAACGCTGGTCATCGTGCAGGAGATCGAGCGCACCGAGCGCAACCGGATCGATCCCGCCGAGATCAAGGGACTGATCCGCGAGAGCGTGACCGAGCAGCACGAGCTGTTCGCGCGGCATATCGTATTGATCAGGCCGGGCGCGCTGCCGAAAACCACCAGCGGCAAGATCCAGCGCAGTCTGGCGCGCAGGCTGTGGCTGGATGGGAATTTCGACGATCTCGCCGCCGACGCGGATTAAACGATTTCAGAAATCGATCTTGGCCGCTTCGCCGAAGCGAATGCTGGCGGCAATGCCTTCGTCGAGCTTGCTGGCAATTTTCGTGCGATAATGAATGAAGTCGGCGAAATTGGCGGGGTCGCGGGTCAGTTCGTTGTCGATGCGATAATCGATGAAATTGCTGTTCGGCCGCCCGGCGACGATGGACCTGTAGCGCCGCGTTGCAGGCCTGCCGCTCCGCCGCCGCCTCCGTGCCCGGCTTTGGAATGACGGTATGAAACACCGGAGGCACGATCAGCACGACCGGCACATCGGCCGGCAATTTTCGAAGCGCTTGATCGAGCATCGCCTTGAAGGGGAAGACATCGCTGACCGCACCGGCGAAGGCCGGCGCCGATGGCTGCGAAACCACGGCCGGGTGTTTTTGTCCCGGCGGCCAGACTTCCTCATAGCTCCAGAAGCCATCGGGATAGGTTGGCTTGCGCGAGCCGAAGCCGATCGTGAGCCGCCGAAACACACGGTCGATCGCGCTCCAGGTGAACATCTGCCCGACATAGCCGAACATGCTGCCGCGATAGAGCCAGAACGGAAATGAGTTGGCCGGCAAATTCGGAAGGGTGTGGCTGCACCAGGGATCATCGACCGCGAACACCAGCGCGCCGATGCGCGGATGATTGCGCTGGAAAAAATCCAGGATCGCCAGATGCCCGCGAGGGTCGGCCCCCGGCGCCACAAGCTGCACAAAGCGCTTTCCGGTCGCTTGCGACAGTTCGGTCGGATTGAGCAATTGCCCGGTCGAATTGCCGAAGATCGCGGAATCGAACTGCGGATCGCGTGCCCGGCTGGCATTGGCAGTGAGCGGATTCTTGTCGTCCACGCCGTCGATGCCGAGCCATCCGAACCGCCCGCTGTCATAGGGATCGACCAGCGCCATCAACGCGAACAACAACAGCGCGCCTAGCCCGAGCGCGCCGAGACACGCCGCAAGGCTGCGGCGCCATCCGGGCGACCGGTCAGAAATAGAAATAGGCGAATCCATTGACGTTGCGTTCTCCAAGTTCGATCAACAGCGCCAGCAAGCCGATCCCGACCAGGGCTGCGAGCCACGGGCGTGGCCGGCGCGTCAACCGCTCGATGATGTCCTGGCTCGCCGGCAGCAGGAAGGCCAGCAGCGGAACGATGAAAACCGGCGCGAGGTGCCAGCCGCGCTCGAGATTGGGCGGAACGGCAAGGCCCCGAAAGATATGCAAGGCGGCATCCAGCGTGCCGGCGCGGAAAATGATTCCGGTCAGCAGCACCAGCATCACCGTCAGCGCCCAGCCGAGCAATGCGGGCAATCGCGGACCATGACGGCGCCACAACGAGCAAACGACGAGCGCCAAACCGTGCAGCGCGCCCCACAGCACAAAGCTCCAGCTGGCGCCGTGCCACAGGCCGCATAGCGCCATCGTCAGCAGCATGGCGAAGAAGAACTGCAGCGGGAGAAATCGCCGGGGCAGGATGCGGGCTATTGGCGATGGGATAGAAAATGTAGTCGCGCAAAAACATCATCAGGGTGATGTGCCAGCGCTGCCAGAAATCCTGAATGCTGGTCGAGCGGAACGGCGCATTGAAATTGAACGGCAGCTTGACGCCGAACAACAGACCGAGCCCGATTGCGATGTCGGAATAGCCGGCGAAATCGAACAGGATCTGGACGTTGAAGCTCAGCGCCAGCCAGGCGTCGCCGTTGGCGACGGGGCCTTGCAACGCCTGCGCATAGATCGGATCGATGATGCGCCCGAGCCGGTCGGCAAGAAAAATCTTCTCGAACAGCCCCATCGCGATGAAGGAAATGCCGAGACAGAATTCGCGCTGCCAGCCCGGCGCATAGATCCGGCGGCCGAACTGGTCGATCACCTGCGACCAGCGCGCCAGCGGGCCGGCGAGCGCCTGCGGGAAAAAGGCGATGTAGAGCGCGTAACGGCCGAGCGGGTAGACCGGCGCTTTGCCCTTGCGCAGATCGACCAGGTACATGATGTGGTGGAAGGTAAAGAAGGATATGCCGAGCGGCAGCGCGATGTCGAACACCGGCATCGGCCGGCCGAGCACCAGGCCGAGATTGTAGCCAAGAAAGTTGGTGTATTTGAAGTAGGCGAGAACGCCGAGATCGGCGACGATGGCCGCCGTGATGATGAGCGACATCTTGGTTCGCGCGTAGGCCAGCGCCGCGAACCAGTTGATCAGGATCGACAGCACCAGCAGCACGATGAACGGCGGATTGCCGAAGGCGTAGAACGCCAGCGACAGCAGCACCAGTGTCCAGATCCTCAATTGAGGATGCGGATCCGCAAGCCGGCAGAGCAGGATCGCCGCGGGGAGGAAGCCCAGCAAAAACGGGTAATCGTTGAACAGCATCAGTCCACGATCCCGGCCGCGTTCAGTTCAGGATCGGCAATGCAAAAACTAACCACGTTCGAGATCGGCTTCGAGCGCCGGTTCGTGAATCCTGCGCTGCGCGATCTTCTCGGGGCTCGGCACCTTGACGTTCCACGCCAGGCCGAGCATCGCGAGCAGGCGGATGAAGAGATATCCGGGATCGAATTCGAACCAGCGCAGCCCGAACGCCGCCGAATACGGGAACGCATGGTGGTTGTTGTGCCATCCCTCGCCCCACGCCAGCCACGCCATCACGCCGAGATTGCGGCTGTTGTCGTCGCGCGTTGCGAACGGTCGCGCGCCAAAACGGTGCATCACCGAATTGATCGCTGACATGGCCTGCTCGACCGCAAACATGCGCACCACGCCGCCCCAGAGAAATCCGGATAGCGCGCCCCAGGCGCTGCCGATGACAAGCCCGCCAATCGCGGTGGGAATCAACAAGCCGAGCGCCACCCATAGATAATAGTAGCGGTTTACGGCCAGCAGCGTGCGGTCCGCCATCAAGTCAGGCACGTAATGCGCGACATTCGGATAATCATGCTCGATCATCCAGGTCAGGTGCGCATGCAGGAAGCCGCGCAGGCGCCCAAGCGCCGTGGCGCCATGCAGGTTCGGCGAGTGCAAATCGCCTTCGTGGTCGGAAAGCTCGTGATGCCGCCGGTGCATCGCCACCCATGACAGCATCGGCCCGCGTCCCGCCATCGATCCCATGACGATGAGCAGGCAACTCACCGCGGTGCCGGTCGAGAACGCGCGATGGGTGAACAGGCGATGGTAACCGACGGTCAGGCCGAGCCCGGTGAGGAGCCACATGCCGAAAAACAGGCCGATCTCGAGCCCGCCGATCGGCCGATAGAACAGCAGGCCCAGCGCCACCAGCGTGCCGAAAAACGGCAACACATCGAACAGGACGAAATGCCGCCGCTGCAGTCTGTGAAAGTGCCGGCTTTTGATGACCCTGATATCGCGCATTTCCGCACAGGCAGAGATTTGGAATGACTGCTTAGGGTTCAGTACATAGCCCGGACAACCCCCGGGGCCAAGCCTGCCGGAACGACTAACGATTCGGAACCACAGCTATTCGCGCCGGCAAATCGCCCATTATTTGAGCCGATTTACGCGCGCGTTCATCCGTCCGTCGCGGGCGCAAGCTGGCTTTCAAGTGGAACCGCTGGTCGCGATGCTTGCCAGACGTCGTGAATGACCATTCCCACGGCCATGGCGGCAACGAACACGATGACACCCGGCGACAGCGTCGCAAGGCTTTCCAGCGCCGGACCCGGGCATAGGCCAACAAGGCCCCAACCAATTCCGAACAGCCCTGCCCCCACCACCAGCGGCGCATCGATCGCCGATTTTCCCGGCCAGAAATATTGTCCTGAAAGGACCGGTCGCGAACGCTTCCTGGCCAGCATGAAGCCCGGTGCGGCGACCGCGAGCGCCGCCGCCATCACCACCGCGAGGCTCGGATCCCACGCGCCAAGGATATCGAGGAAGCCCAGCACCTTGGTCGGCTGCACCATTCCGGAAATCAACAGGCCGGCTCCGAAGATCAGACCGCACATGAACGGCGCAACAATCCACATGGCTCAGCCTCCCAGCACGTGATGCGTGACCGCCACGGTGATGATGGCCGTCACCATGAAAACGATGGTGGCCACGATCGAGCGCACGGAAAACCGTCCGATACCACAGATACCGTGACCGGAGGTACAACCACCACCGAGCCGCGTACCAAAACCGACCAGCAGTCCTGCCGCCACGATCACAACCCAGCTCGTCGGCAGTTTTGGCGCCGCCATCCCATAGCCGATCCATCCCGCAATGACGGGCACCAGAATCAGCCCCGCGATGAAGGCGATGCGCCAGGCCCTGTCGTTGCTCCGGATATTCAAGAGACCCGCGAAGATGCCGCTGATGCCGGCGATCCGGCCAGTCAGCAACATCAAGAGGACGGAGGAAAGGCCGATCAGCGCGCCGCCGATCGCGGCCGAAAAGGGAGTGAAATTCGCCATGGCGCTGTTCCGTTCATCAAGGGAGACCGGAACATAGACCCTTCCCGGGCAACCGCAATGCGCGCCTATTTGAACGCGCGCGCGCCCTGCGACACGGCCTGACGCACCGCCGCGGCAAAGGCACGAGCCACCGGTTCGAGAATCTCCGGACTGGTGGTGCTGATATTGTCGGCCGGCGTGTGGAAGAAGCGATGCAGGCCGGCCATGCCGAAGAAATTTTGATAACCCGCCGCGTGAACGTCGCGCAATTCGCCGACCGCCTGCTTCTCGGCAACAAAACGGTTCGCCTTGATCGCCGCAAAATTTTCCGCAACGAGCGAGGCCGCAGACGGGCTGAGTACGATCGAGCGCAGCGCATCGTCGACCCTGTCTTCGCGCACAAAACCCTGCGCTCCCCCGGTCCAGGCATAGCAGGCATTGGAAGCGCCGAAATGCACCCACGCCAGCGTATCCTTAGGCTGTGGCGCGCCCTGCTTCAGGAACAATTCCATGCCGCCATGACCGATCTCATGGCCGGCAGTGGCGATAAAAACAAAATCGCCCGGCAGCTTCTCCGCGGCGACCGTGCGGGCCAGCGCCAGGAAATTGGCGATGCCGGGGCCGCGCTCGCAGACACAGCTGTACCAGCCCGTCATCGGGGTGGATGCGACGATCACCGGCCCCTTGCCGGCCCCAAGCCGCGCGACCACGTTGCGGCCGCCGACATTGCGCTCATAGCGCCCGGCGACGTCGAACGTCACCGGCGTGTTTTTGGTGATCGCGCGCTCGAACGCGGCCTTGTCCTTGCCCGCCACGACCATCACCGGCATCGGCCAGGGCTGATCCTCCTGCGTGACATTGTAGGCAAAGCGATCGTCGCCGGGGTTGCCGATCATGAGCAGGATCGCCGCCGGCCCGCGCGCCGCGGCTTGCGCGATCGCGGCACGATGCGCCGGGCCGAGATAGGCGCCGCGGTCATAGGGCAACTCGACCAGCAACATTTTGCCGGCGACGTCGCCATCGCGCGCGATCGGTGCGGTCAGGCGGAACGATGCCTTGTCTTCCGGCGGCCACCAGAACGGCGTCGCCTCGACCATCGTGCCATCGACTTCCGCGGTGGCGCGGTCGACGAAATATTGCCGGCCGAGAACGACCGGCTGGAACTCGACGGCAAAACCTGCCGCTTGCAATTCGCCGGCGATCCAGTCGGCGGTGGCGCGGTCACCTGCGGAGCCGAACCGGTGCGAGCCGAAGGAAGCATAGCGCACCACATCGGCGTAGAGCCGCTCACCGGCAAGGAAATCCTCTGCTGCGCTGGCTGGTCCGGACATCATGGTCACCATCATTGCGAACAGAATGCGCCATCCCGACATCTCGCCCTCCGTCCTTAACCTCTCACTGCTCGCCGTCGCGCAGGCGCCGCCAGACCGCTCCCAGCACGTTGGAATAATCGTCGGTCCAGACCCGCTGATGGTCTTCGGCTTCGGTCTCGGCCCATTTGTCCGATGACGCCAGCGCGCCGACATCAGCCTCCGCGCGCGCCGACACGACCACCGAAGTCGAGAAGATGTACTCATTGTCGCGGCCGGAATCCTCGCTGTAGACCCAGCTCTTCATGTCGTTGGCGTCGGCAATGCCGACGACGACGCTCGACAGTTCCAGATGCCGGTTGGAGACGTGCATCACCACCGCGCCCTGCGGCGCCAGCTTCTGCTTGTAGATCTCCATCGCCTCTTCGGTCGCGAGATGAATCGGGATCGCGTCCGACGAATAGGCGTCGACGATGATGAGGTCGTAGACGCCATCAGGCTCGCGCGCGAAGGTCAGCCTTGCATCGCCGATCACGGGCTTCAGGTTCGGCTCGCAGACCGAGATATAGGTGAAATATTTCGGGTCTCGCGCGGTATCGACCATGGTCTGGTCGATCTCGAAGAACTTCCAGTCCTCGCCCGGCTCCGCGGCGCAGGTCAGCGTGCCGGAGCCGAGCCCGATCACCGCCACCCGCAGCGGCGCGCCCTTGCGCGCGCGGATCGCCGTGATGGCCTGACCGATGCCGCCATCCTTGTGGTAATAGGTGATCGGCTCGGGCTGTGCGGTGACCGGCGTGCCGTCATCGTTCTTGAATTTCTCGGCGCCGTGGATCGTGGTGCCATGCATCAGCACGTGATACTGGCCGTTCGGCGTCACCACGATCTTGTGGACGCCGAAGAAGCTGCGCACGGTTACAACCCGCCCGTCGTCGGACGGATAGGCGCGCAGCAGCATCAGGGCCACCACGACGGTGGCAAAAATCTTCCAGCGGCTGGCATTCAATCCCAGCGCCAGCAGCGCCGAGAGCACGCCGACCGAACCGATCATCCAGACCCGGCGCTCGTCGAGCCAGTACATGACCTTCCCCGGGGACCAGGACGGTGCAATCAGTGCCACCGCGAGCACGGCGAGGAACGGCCAATACCACGCGGCCCAGCGCGGCAGCCGCTCGTCGCCGGGCGGCCGGCACAACACCGCCAGCGCCAGCAGGATCGGGTATTCGGCGACCCATGAGAAGGTGAACGGCGCGATCAACCCTGCAAACAGGCCGCCGACCATGCCGCCGAACGACAGCGCGACATAGAAGCCGGTGAGGTATTTCGCCGCCGGCCGGGTCCGCGCCAGTTCGCCATGGCAGGCCATCGCGATGAGGAAGAAACACAATTGATGCCCGCCGAGCGTCAGCAGCAAATTCTGCTCGCCGCCGACCGCCAGCAGCACGACGACACCGGCAATCGCCAGCGGCTGCGTCCGCAGCATCCATTTATGCGGCAGCAGCGGCCGCGACTGGAACACCAGCACCCAGGTCAACAGATACAGCGACAGCGGCAGCACCCAGAGCAAGGGCGCCGCGGCGACATCGGTCGAGATATGCGCGGTGACCGCGATCAGCAGTCCCGACGGCACAGCAGCGAGGAAAATCCAGCGCGCACGCAACGCCCATGACGGCGCCGGCGCATCGGTGTCGTTGTCGGGCATATTGAGCGCCGCGGCGTTGGCCGGCGAGCGCAGCAGCAACACGCCGCAAGCCGCAATCAGGACAATCAGCAAGCCATAGCCGCCGGTCCAGATCAGATTTTGCGTGCGCAGCGTGAACATCGGCTCCAGCAGCACCGGATAGGACAACAGCGCCAGGAAGCTGCCGATATTCGAGGACGCATAGAGGAAGTACGGATCGGGGCCGCTCGGATGGCCGGTGCGGACGAACCAGGCCTGCAGCAGCGGGTTGTTGGCGGCGAGCGCAAAGAACGGCAGCCCGATCGACACCGCGAACAGGCCGAGCAGCCAGAACGCGTAGCCAGAGGTCGGCGGATCGCCCCAGCCGCTGGAAATCGACAGCGGCAGCGTGGTCAGCGCGATCACCAGCAGCACCAGATGCACGGCGACCGGAATCGCGCGGTTGCGCAGCTGCATCAGGAAATGCGCATAGGCGTAACCGCCGAGCAGCAGCGACTGGAAGAACACCATCGCCACCGACCACACCGCTGGCGAGCCGCCGAGCCGGGGCAGCACCATTTTGGTGAACAGCGGTTGCACCGAGAACAGCAACAGCGCACTGACAAAGATCGCCGCGGTATAGACGACCAGGACCAGCCGGTTCCGGGAATCGGACGACGGGTCCGTGGCGGCGGACGGTTCAGGCAAACTCATGAAAGCTCCGGCTTGGACCCGGCGGGCGCCGGCTGCGGGAATTCCGGCTAGGCGTGCCAGAGACGTGGAGTGGAGCATATGGCAACATGGCTAGCAATGTGGGTAGAAGGTGTCATTCCGGGGCGATGCGAAAGCATCGAACCCGGAATCCAAGGATTCCGGGTCTGGTCCTTTGGACCATCCCGGAATGACGAAATCACGCTAATCAAACCTTCTTGAAGCGGACATGAACGAAACAGACGTCGTCATCATCGGTGCGGGGCATAACGGCCTCGTCTGCGCGGCCTATCTCGCGATGGCCGGACTGCGTGTAAAAGTGGTCGAGCGACGCAAGGTGGTCGGCGGCGCGGCGGTGACCGAGGAATTTCACCCCGGTTTCCGCAATTCGGTGGCGGCCTACACCGTCAGCCTGCTCAACCCGCAGATCATCGGCGGATCTCAGACTTGCCGATCACGGCCTGCGCATCGTCGAACGCCGCGCGCAGAATTTCCTTCCCGCGCCTGACGGCAGCTATCTGCTGACCGGTGAAGGCCGCACCCGGGATTCACTGACAAAACTCAGCCCGCGCGACGCCGATCGCTTCGATGCCTTCACGAACGAGCTGGAGGCCATTGCCGACGTGCTGCGGCAATTGGTGTTGCGCGCGCCGCCGAACATCGTCGAGGGTTTTGGCATCGG
Source organism: uncultured Alphaproteobacteria bacterium (assembly GCA_963802535.1). GTDB lineage: Bacteria > Pseudomonadota > Alphaproteobacteria > Rhizobiales > Xanthobacteraceae > Bradyrhizobium. The sequence continues at coordinate 181,950 of CAWDJI010000022.1, forward strand.
TGCGATCCGCGAGAGTTTCAATGCGCTCGGCACCGCCGGCATTCTGAAAAAACTGTCGCTGGAGCAGCAGCGCAGCCTGCTCGATCTCTTCACCCGCTCGGCCGGCGAGATGCTGGACGAGCGCTTCGACAGCGACCTGGTCAAGGCGCTGTTCGGCTTCGACGCCATCGTCGGCAATTACGCCAGCCCCTATGCTGAAGGCTCGGCTTACGTGATGCTGCACCACGCCTTCGGCGAGGTGAACGGCAATAAGGGCGTCTGGGGCCACGCCATCGGCGGCATGGGCGCGATCACGCAGGCGATGGCGCGCGCGGCGCGCGGCCATGGCGTCGAGATCGAAACGGACGCCGGCGTGCGCGAGGTGATCGTGGAAGGCGACCGCGCGGTCGGCGTGATCCTCGACAACGGCGAGACCGTGCGTGCAAAATACATCGCCTCCGGCGTCAATCCGAAATTGCTCTACACGCGGCTGATACCGTCCGGGGCGCTGGCGCCAAAGTTCCTCGAACGCATCACGCGCTGGCGCAACGGCTCCGGCACGTTCCGGATGAATGTGGCGCTGAGCGCCCTGCCCTCGTTCACGGCGTTGCCGGGCGACGGCGATCATCTCACCGCCGGGATCATCTTGGGACCTAGCCTTGCCTACATGGATCGCGCCTGGCAGGACGCCCGCAACCACGGCTGGAGCCGCGAGCCGGTGGTCGAACTGCTGATCCCGTCGACGCTCGACGATTCGCTTTGCCCGCCCGGCCAGCATGTCGCGAGCCTGTTCTGCCAACACGTCGCGCCGCAATTGCCGGACGGACGCTCCTGGGACGATCATCGCGAGGAAGTGGCCGATCTCATGATCGCGACGGTGGACAGATATGCGCCGGGCTTTGCAGCCAGCGTGATTGGCCGACAAATGCTGTCGCCGCTCGATCTCGAACGCCAGTTCGGCCTGCTCGGCGGCGACATTTTTCACGGGGCGCTGTCGCTGAACCAGTTGTTCTCGGCGCGCCCGATGCTGGGCCACGCCGATTACCGCGGGCCGCTAAAAGGCCTCTACCATTGCGGCTCCGGCGCCCATCCCGGCGGCGGCGTCACCGGCGCCCCCGGCCACAACGCCGCCAAGGCAATCCTCGGCGATCACCGCGCGCTGTTTGGGTAAAAGGCTGTGGATAGGCCGGTGGACAGGCTGTGGATAAGCGCGGGATAGCTGGCTGGAAAAGCTGTGCGCATCCCTGGGACAGCGTGGGCGGCAGGTGTGGGATGTCTCGTGTATAAGGCTGTGAACAACCGGTAGTGTCTCAGTTTGAAATTGATGCAGGGCGGATCGTGCTGCACGTTCCGCTACAGGTTCGAACCGCGATGAAGCGCTACTAAAACGAATGGGACCGGGCGCAGCCACACGCCCGGTCCCAAACTGTTGCAAGAATGCTGGCGATCGTGCTCGCAATTACAGAACGATCCGGTTACTTCAGCGACGTGCTGATGGTGCCGAAATTGGTGCTGAGCTGGCTGCCCACGCCCTGCACGGCCGTGATGATGGCAATCGCGATGCCGGCTGCGATCAGGCCGTATTCGATCGCCGTTGCACCGGATTCATTCTTGAAAAACGTCAAAATAAGAGACTTCATTGGCGGTACTGACCTCGGTTTTTATTGTCCTCGAAACCGAGTAGTTTCCCCCGGTTCCTATCAGTGAAACTACGGAGTAAAATCTAAGGTTGTTGAAATGCCGCATGCGTAAGTTTTCGCGATATTGCGAACTCAAATTTGTTCAAGTTTGATCTTTCCGTCCTTTTCACGTGGTTTTCCAATGACCTCTACCCCCGCCACCCACCGTGCCAGCTTCGCGATCGGCGACGAACACGCCGCCAAACTGGTCGTCGATATGCTTACCGAAATGTTTTTCGAGGACGAGGCCGCGATCGCCGGATTCGAACGGCCGGACGGGCGTCTGGGACGTCACCATGCATTTTGCCGACGCGCCGGATCAGGCACGGGTGCGCCAATTCGTGACCGACGCCGCCGGCGAGAAGCTCGCGAAGGGCATCGCCTTCGACATCGTCGAGGCGAAAGACTGGGTCAAGGCGACGCTCGAAGATCTGGTCCCGGTACAAGCCGGGCGTTTCGTCGTGCACGGCCAGCACGACCGCGCGCGCCTCGCACCCAACAAGCTCGGCATCGAGATCGAGGCCGCACTGGCGTTCGGCACCGGCCATCACGGCACCACGCGCGGCTGCCTGTTGCTGCTCGATCATGTGTTGAAGGCCTGGCGGCCGCGGCGCGTGCTCGATCTCGGCACCGGCACCGGCGTGCTGGCGATTGCGGCTGCCAAGGCGCTGCACGCGAAAATCCTGGCCAGCGACATCGATCCGGTTTCGGTAACGGTCGCGCGGGAAAATGCCCGGCTGAACATGTCGGGCCATCTGGTGCAGGCGATTCCGGCCACCGGCTTTTCCGCGCCGCAATTCGCGCACAGCCGGCCCGTTCGACCTGGTGCTGGCAAATATCCTCGCCAATCCGTTGCGGCAATTGGCAACGCCGATGGCGCGGCATCTGGCACCATCGGCGCTGGTTATTCTGTCGGGACTGCTGACGCCGCAGGCGGCTTCGGTAATCGCGGCCTATCGGGTGCGCGGACTGGTCCCGGTGCGACACCTGCGCATCGATGGCTGGAGCAGCCTGCTGCTGCGCTACGTAAAATGACCGCCGGCGGCCGTGAGTGCGGGGAGTGCACGCTCTGCTGCAAGGTCATGGCGATCGAAGAGCTCGCAAAACCGGCGAGTTCGTGGTGCCCGCATTGCAAGCCGGGGCGCGGCTGTCTGATCTATGCCAACCGACCGGCCGAGTGCCGGGCTTTCAGCTGCCTCTGGCTGATCAATGATCTGCTCGACCAGCACTGGAAGCCAAGCAAATCCAAACTTGTTCTGACGACATCGGAAGACGGCATCGAGGTCAGGTGCGACCCGGGCTTTCCGGATGCCTGGCGCAAGGAGCCGTTTCGGAGCGAGATCCACCAATGGGCCGTGTCCGGCGAAGCGCATGACATCACGGTGATCGTGATCATTGGCGAACGAATGATCCTGATCGCGTCCGACCGGGAGTTTGACCTCGGCATCGTACAGCCCGATGAACGGATCGTGCGGGAGCTTGAGGGGACGCGGGTCGTCAATGCGAGGTTGGAGAAGGTATCCGATCTGGAGCCGGAAAATGAAAGACGGCGGATTTAGCCTGTTGGCCGAACCCGCCGCTCAACTGATCTCTGGAGATTCTGCGTTCTACTTGTCGGGAGGCCGGTGCGGATTGCGGGCGATGACGCCCTTGTCTTCCTCGCGCCGGGTGCGCTTGACGCGGGCTTCCGCCAGCCTGTCCATGATCTGGACTATGACGCCGCGCTGCTTCTTGTTCGCAATCGGAGGAATCGGGCCGCTGTCGACCGGCGGCGAAATCTTCTCAAACGTGAAAGCAGGCATCGTGTATCCCCTCGTCGTTGAGATGAAACACTCCTGGAATTCCCCCTTGCAGAAACCCGTTAACGGCATGCACGGCAAACCGTTCCGTCCGGTCTAACGCAGACGGGAATATTCAAGCACAGATTATGCCAAATTATGGCTGTGTCTCCTGCATTGCGGACTTCTCCACCCGACCCTAAAGTCACCGGATGTTCGAAGCCCATTTCCAGACATTCGAAGAGCCCGAAGGCGGCGTGGCGCTGACCGCGCGGCTGGCCGCTTTCCGCGAGGAGCTGGCGCGGCGCAAGCTGACCGGATTCGTGATTCCCCGCGCCGATCAGCAGCAAAACGAGTATGTCCCGCCTTCCGAAGAGCGGCTGGCCTGGCTCACCGGCTTCACCGGTTCGGCCGGCATGGCCGTCGTCCTGACCCGGGAGGCCGCCATCTTCGTCGATGGCCGCTACACGCTGCAGGCCGCCAAGCAGGTCGACCGCAAGGCCTGGCATATCGAGCCGCTGGCCGATCCGCCGCCGGAGCACTGGCTGACCAGGCATCTCACCGCCGGCGACCGCCTCGGTTTTGACCCCTGGCTGCACACTTCTGCGGCAGCCGAGCGGCTGGCCGCGGCCTGCGCCAAGGCCGGCGCCGAACTGGTCGCGGTCGACAGCAACCCGCTCGACGCGGTGTGGACCGAGCGCCCCGCCCCGCCGCTCGGGCCGGTCGCGATCCACGGCACGCAATTCTCCGGCGAGATCGAAGCCGAGAAGCTGAAGCGGATCCGGCTCGAGATCGCAAAACTCGGCGTCGAGGCGCTGGTGCTGTCGGATTCGCACGCGGTGGCCTGGACCTTCAACATCCGCGGCGCCGACGTCTCGCATACGCCGCTGCCGCTGTCCTACGCGCTGGTGCCGAAGGACGGCCGCCCCACCGTGTTCATCGATCACCGCAAACTCTCCAATCTGACGCGCGACCATCTCGAGCAATCCGCCGACGTGCGCGAGCCCGACGCGCTGACGCCGGCGCTGACCGAACTCGCCAAGACCGGCGCTGCGATCGCGCTCGACAGCGCCACCGCGGCCGATGCGCTTGAGCCGCCTGATCACGGCCGCCGGCGGCAAGCCGGTGCGCGGCAACGATCCGGTGGCCCTGCTCAAGGCGGTGAAGAACCTCACCGAGATCGAAGGCACGCGCACCGCGCATCAGCGCGACGCGGTGGCGCTGGTGCGGTTCCTGGCCTGGATCGACCGCGAGGCGCCGTCGGGCGCGCTGACCGAGATCGACGCCGTCGAGGCGCTGGAGACGTTCCGCCGCCAGACCTGCGCGCTGAAGGACGTGTCGTTTCCGACCATCGCCGGCACCGGGCCGAACGGCGCCATCGTGCATTACCGCGTCACCCGCAAGACCAACCGGCGGATTGCGTCCGGCGATCTGCTGCTGATCGATTCCGGCGCGCAATATGAAGACGGCACCACCGACGTCACCCGCACCATCGCGATCGGCGAGCCGACCGACGAAATGCGCGACCGCTTCACCCGCGTGCTGCGCGGCCACATCGCGATCGCGCGCGCGGTCTTTCCCGACGGCACCACCGGCGCGCAGCTCGACAGTTTTGCGCGGCAATATCTCTGGCAGGCCGGCCTCGATTTCGAGCACGGCACCGGCCACGGCGTCGGCAGCTACTCTTCGGTGCATGAAGGCCCGGCGCGGATTTCCAAGCTCGGCACCACGCCGCTGAAGCGCGGCATGATCCTGTCCAACGAGCCCGGCTACTACAAGACCGACGCCTACGGCATCCGGATCGAAAATCTCGAACTGGTGGTCGGCGCCGACATCGTCGGCGCCGAAAAGCCGATCAACGCCTTCGAGACGCTGACCCTGGCGCCGATCGACCGCCGCCTGATCGACGTCAACATGCTGAGCCCGACGGAACTGAAATGGCTCAACGACTACCACGCCCGCGTCAACCGCGAGGTGCGCCCGCATCTCGACGATAACGCCACCAAGCTGTGGCTGGATGAGGCGACGGCGGCGCTGCTGCCGCTTGTAACTGTCATTCCGGGGCGATGCGCAGCATCGAACCAGGATGTCGCAATTGCCACATCTGAGCAATCCTCGAGATTCCGGGTTCGCTTCGCGCTCCCGGAATGACGGAGAAAGCGCCTCCCCAAATCAGCATAGCCGCATGCCGAAACGGCCGTATTCGCTCCTGAGCGATCCCGCTACAGTCCGATTCACAAAATGGATCAGACCTGAATGCATGGCGTGATGGGCAAGCCGCCCGGTGCGGCGACGACGCCTGAGGGCGTCGCGACGTCCAGGATGATGCTGCTGCTGCTCGTCGCGATGACGGGCGTGGCGCCGATCTCGCTGTACATGCTGGTGCCGGCGCTGCCGGTGCTGGCGACCACGTTCGGCCGCGACATCTCGGTCGCGCAGATGACGGTGTCGCTCTACATGGTCGGCATCGCCTGCTCGCAGATCATCATGGGGCCGTTGTCGGACCGCTTCGGGCGCCGCCCGGTGCTGCTGTGCGGCCTCGGCCTGATGGTCGCGGCGAGCGTCGGCCTGCATCTTCGCCGAGACCCTGCCGCAACTGATCGCCGCGCGCTTCCTGCAGGCGCTCGGCGGCGCCACCGGCATGGTGGTGAGCCGCGCCATCATCCGCGATCTCTACAGCCGCGACCGCATCAGCTTCCATGATCAGCCTCGTCATCGCGGTCATGATGATCGCGCAGATGCTGAGCCCGCTGACCGGCGGCCTGCTGGAGATCGCGTTCGGCTGGCGCGCGATCTTCTATCTGATCACCGCGGCGTCGCTGACGATCACGGTCATCATCGCCGTTCATGCTGCCGGAGACCCGCCGCGACCGCACCGAAGGCGGCGGCTTTCGCGGCGATGTCGGCAGCCTGATCACGATCGCGCGCGTTCATCGGCTATGTGCTGTGCCAGGTGCTGGCCTCGCAGATCATCTTCACCTTTGCCGGCGGCGGCCCCTATATCGTGGTGACGCAGATGGGCCGCAGCAGCGCCGAATACGGCGCGTGGTTTGCGACCACCGGCTTTGCCTATCTGGTCGGCAATCTCTTCTGCGTGCGCTTCGCGCCGCGCCATTCGCTGGAGAAACTGATCTGGTTCGGGCTGGCGCTGCAGCTCGGCGGCAGCCTGCTCAATCTGGTATGGAGTTTTACCGGCATCAACCAGGCGCCGTCCGTCCTGTTCGGCACCCAGATGATCGTGATGGTCGCCAACGCCTTCGTGATGGCGAACTCGGCCGCCGGCGCCATCAGCGTCCGCCCCGAAGCCGCCGGCACCGCGTCCGGCGCGATGGGCTTCCTGCAGCAGGGCATCGGCGCGCTGGTCTCGCAATTCGGCGCCTATCTCGGCGGCCACTCCATCACGACGCTGCCGCTGACCGCGGCAATCTTCGTGATCTCGCTCGCCTGCGCCGCGACGATGATCTTCATCGTGCCGCGGCGGAAGGTGGTGGAACGGGGGATGCTGTAGCCGTCATTGCGAGCGAGCGAAGCAATCCATCTACCGGCAGAGGAAGTGTGGATTGCTTCGTCGCAAGCGCTCCTCGCAATGACGGAGAGCGCTCTTACTCCCCGATCAGCGTCAGCCACTCGTCCTCGGTCAGCACGGCCACGCCAAGCTCGCGCGCCTTGGTCAGTTTGGAGCCGGCATCCTCGCCGGCGACGACATAGTCGGTCTTCTTCGACACCGAGCCCGCGACCTTGGCGCCGAGGCGCTCGGCCACCGCCTTGGCTTCGTCGCGGGTGAACTTGGTCAGCGAGCCCGTGAACACCACGGTCTTGTCGGAGACCGGCGAGCTCTTGCGCGGCTGCTCGGCCGGCTTGACCTCGATCTCGCGCAGGAGTTCGCCGAGCGCCTTGACGTTGCGCGGTTCGGCGAAGAATTCGACCACGGCGTCGGCGACGATCTCGCCGATGCCGCCGATATTGTTGAGGTCCTGATAGGCCTCGGTGGTGTTTTCTTCGTCCCGCTGCCCTTGGCGGCGGCCAGCATCGCCTCGCGGAAATTCTCGATCGTGCCGTAGTGCCGCGCCAGCAGTTTGGCGTTGCCCTCGCCGACGTGACGGATGCCGAGCGCATAGATCAGGCGATGCAGCTCGATGCTGCGGCGGGCATCGATCGCGCTGAACAGATTGCGCACCGAGGTCTCGCCATAGCCCTCGCGCTGCATCAGCTTGCTGGACGAGCGGGCGTCGCGCTTCTGCAGCGTGAAGATGTCGACCGGCGACATCACCAGACCGTCTTCGTAAAATTCCTGGATCTGCTTGTCGCCGAGGCCGTCGATGTCGAACGCCAGCCGCGAGACGAAATGCTTCAGCCGCTCCATCGCCTGCGCCGGGCAGATCAGCGCGCCGGTGCAGCGGCGCACCGCCTCGTCCTCCTCGCGCACCGCATGGCTGCCGCACACCGGACAGGTGTCCGGAAACTTGTACGGCTTTGCGCTCTTCGGCCGCTTGTCCAGGACGACGCTGACGACCTGCGGGATCACGTCGCCGGCGCGCTGCACCACGACGGTGTCGCCGACGCGAATATCGACGCCGTCGCGGATCGGGTTGCCGTCGTTGCCGATGCCCTTGATGTAGTCCTCGTTGTGCAGCGTCGCGTTCGACACCACGACGCCGCCGACGGTGACCGGCTCCAGCCGCGCCACCGGCGTCAGCGCGCCGGTGCGGCCGACCTGGATGTCGATGCCGTTGAGGACCGTCGTCGCCTGCTCGGCCGCGAATTTGTGCGCGATCGCCCAGCGCGGGCTGCGCGAGACGAAGCCGAGGCGATCCTGCCAGTCGAGCCGGTCGACCTTGTAGACCACGCCGTCGATGTCGTAGCCGAGCGTGGCGCGCTCGCTCGCCGATCTTGCTGTAGAATTTCAGGACGTCGTCGACGCTCTTGCAAAGTTTGGTGCGCGGATTGACGACAAAGCCGGCCTTGTCCATCCACTCCAGCATGCCGTGCTGGGTATCGGCCGGCCGTTCGCTCATCTCGCCCCAGGTATAGGCAAAGAATTTCAGCGGCCGCGACGCCGTGATCGAGACGTCCTTCTGGCGCAGCGAGCCCGCCGCCGAATTGCGCGGATTGGCGAACACCGTGTCGTCGGCTTCGGCCTGCTTCTTGTTCAGCTCGAGAAAATCCTTCTTGAGCATGTAGACTTCGCCGCGCATTTCGCAGGCCGCGGGAATGTTGCGGCCCTTCAGCGCGTGCGGAATATCCTTGATGGTGCGGACGTTGGCGGTGACGTCCTCGCCGGTAAAACCGTCGCCGCGGGTTGCTGCGCGGACCAGTTCGCCGTTTTCGTAGCGCAGCGACAGCGACAGGCCGTCGATCTTCGGCTCGGCGACGAGCGCCGGAATTTCATCGGCATCGAGCTTGAGGAAGCGCCGGATGCGCTCGACGAACTCGGTGACATCCTCGTCGCTGAAGGCATTGCCGAGCGACAGCATGGCAACGGCGTGCTGCACCTTGGCGAACCCGCGCGCGGGCGCGGCGCCGACCTTTTGCGTCGGCGAATCCGTGGTGACGAGATCGGGAAACTTTCGCTCGATCGCCTCCAGCCGCTGGCGCAACGCGTCATAGGCCGCATCCGATACGGTCGGCGCGTCCTTCTGGTAATAGCGCTCGTTGTGGCCCTCGATTTCGAGCGCCAGCCGCATCAGCTCGACCTTGGCCTGGGCCTTGGTCAGCTTGGCGACGTCAACCAGCGGCTTCTTCGCTTTCACGGCCATGCCCGCACGCCACCCTTACGCCGTCGCCGCGCGCAGCAGCCGGTCCGCGGCGGCGCGGGCTTCGGCGGTGATCTCGGCGCCGGCCAGCATGCGGGCGATTTCCTCGCGGCGGTGGTCGGCGGCGAGCGCGTTGACGCGGGTGGCGACGCGCTTGCCCTTGTCGAGGGCGTCCTTGGAAATCAACAGATGCTGGCCGGCGCGGGCCGCGACCTGCGGCGCGTGCGTCACCGCCATCACCTGCACCTTGCCGGCGAGCCGCGCCAGCCGCGCGCCGATCGCGTCCGCCACCGCGCCGCCGACGCCGGTATCGATTTCGTCGAACACCAGCGTGGGCGCCGAGCCGCGATCGGACAGCACCACCTTGAGCGCCAGCAGGAAGCGCGACAGTTCGCCGCCGGAGGCGACCTTCATCAGCGGGCCCGGCTTGGTGCCGGGATTGGTCTGCACCCAGAACTCGACGCGATCGATGCCCTGCGGGCCCGGCGATTTGGCGTCGGTCTCGACCTGGGTCATGAATTTGGCGCGCTCGAGTTTCAGCGGCGCCAGTTCGGCGTTGACGGCCTTGTTGAGCTTTTCGGCGGATTTGGTGCGGGCCGCAGAGAGTTTTGCCGCCGCCGCGCCATAGCGCTTGTCGGCCTCGGCAGCGGCGGCTTCCAGCTTCTTCAACTGGCCGGCGCCGGCATCGATCAGCGCCACGTCGGCGGCGTATTTGGCGGCCAGCGCCGCAAGGCCGTCGACCGGCGTCGAATATTTGCGCGAGGCGGCGCGCAGCGCGAACAGCCGCTCCTCGATCCGCTCCAGTTCGGCCGGATCGAAATCGGCCGCGACCAGGGCGGCGCTGAGATGCTGGTCGGCCTCTTCCAGCGCGTTGATGGCGATATCGATCGCCTTCACCGCGGGCTCGACCAGGGCCGGCGAATTGGCGGCGCGGCGTTCCAGCCGGCGCACCGCGGCCGCCAGCGCCGGCACCGGCGAATGGTTGCCGCCGACCGCCTCCTGCGCCTCGCGCAGATCGCTGGCGATCTTCTCGCCCTGCATCATCGTGGTGCGGCGTTCGGCAAGCGCGGTCTCCTCGCCGTCCTTCGGCCGCAGCGCCTTCAGTTCATCGGAGGCGTGGCGCAGATAATCCGCCTCGCGGGCGGCGCGCTCCATGCTGGCGCGATGGTCGTCGAGCGCGGCGTTGGCGGTGCGCCGCACGTCCCACAGCGTCTCCAGCGCGGCGACGTCCTTCTCGAGCCCGGCAAAGGCGTCGAGCAGCTGGCGATGGGTCGAGGCATCGACCAGCGCGCGCTCGTCATGCTGGCCGTGGATCTCGACCAGCGCGGCGCCGACCGCCTTCAGGGTCTGCACGCTGATCGACTGGTCGTTGATGAAGGCGCGGGTGCGGCCGTCGGCGAGCTGCACGCGGCGCAGGATCATTTCGCCGGTATCGTCGAGACCGTTTTCGGATCAGGATCTTCGCCGCCGGATGGCCCTTGGGCACATCGAACGACGCCGTGACCTGGCCCTGCTCGACGCCGTGGCGAACCAGGCCCGCATCGCCGCGGCCGCCGAGCGCCAGCGCGAAGGCATCGAGCAGGATGGATTTGCCCGCGCCGGTTTCGCCGGTCAGCACCGCGAGGCCACGGGAAAACTCGATATCGAGCCGTTCGATCAGGACGATGTCACGGATCGACAGACGCGCCAGCATGCGAAGTAAATTCCTAGCCGAGGCCCATCTTCTTGAAGGCCCTGGAAATATAGGACCCCTGATTCTCGCTCGGCTCGAGACCGCCGGACTTTACAAGATTATAGGCGTCCTTGTACCAGCGGCTGTCAGGAAAATTGTGCCCAAGCACGGCCGCGGCGGTCTGCGCCTCGCCGACGATGCCGATCGCCATATAGGCCTCGGTGAGCCGGGCCAGCGCTTCCTCGACGTGGCGGGTGGTCTGGTAGCGGGTGACCACGGTCTTGAAGCGGTTGATGGCGGCGGTGTAGTCGCGCTTTTGCATGTAGTAGCGGCCGACGTCCATTTCCTTGCCGGCGAGCTGGTCGCGCGCGCCTTCGAGCTTGGCCTTGGCGCTGGTGGCGTATTCCGAGGTCGGATATTTGCGGATCACCTCTTCCAGCGCCGCGATCGCCTTCTCGGTGCGGCCCTGGTCGCGCGAGATGTCCGGGATCTGGTCGTAATGCGAGGCCGCGATCAGGTATTGCGCGTAGGCCGCATCGGGGCTGCCGGGATGCAGCGTGACGTAGCGGGTCGCGGCAGCCGATGCAGCTGTCGTAGTCGCCGGCATTGTAGAACGCGTAGGCCGACATCAGCAGCGATTTGCGCGCCCAGTCGGAATAAGGATGCTGGCGGTCGACTTCCTCGAATTTCTTCGACGCCGCCTTCGGATCCTTGCGCTGGTTCATCAGGTACAAGCCCTCATTGTAGAGCTTGTCCGCGGGTTCCTCGACGAAGGTGTCGTCCTTGGCGATGAACTTGTCCCACAGCGCGCCGGTGCCGCAGCCGCCCAGGGGAATCGCCAGCGCAATCAGGCCCGCCGCCAGCCGAAGCAATCGGCCAGCCCGATCAAGGCCGGAAGGCCGATGTGCGTGGTTCGAGCGTCATACGCTGTGCCGACATGAAATTAAGACCTGACGCCTGTAGTTCGGTTGGTAGAGTGCGGTTGGTGGCCAGTCCGCCCGCCCATGAACCGCGGTCATGGACGCATATTCCCCGTGCCCGTAGGCGCCTCATCGCGCAACCGCGGGCCTATGTAGCCGAAAAATGGTCGTTAACCAACCGAATACGCAGGCATTTCGCCCGGATTAAGGCGGCTGGACACCATCGTTACCAATTGTGGTTACTACGGAAAACGGGCCGAAGCAGGCCGCGTTCAGGCGGTCAGGACACGTCCGGGCCGTAGGCCGGGGCGACCATGCCGCCCACCATGCCAGCGCCGGCTTCGGCGTAACCGCGGGAGCGGCGCGCCGGTTCGGCCTCGACCACCCGCCAGGCGCTGCGATCGGCCAGCAGCGCGGTCAGCACGGCGTGGTTGAGCTTGTGGCCGCCACGCACCGAACGATAGGCGCCGAGCAGCGGCAGGCCGGCCAGCGCGAGATCGCCGATCACGTCGAGCACCTTGTGGCGGGCGCATTCGTCGCTGTAGCGCAGGCCTTCGGTGTTGAGCAGGCGGGTTTCGTCGAACACCACCGAATTCTCGAAGGACGCGCCGAGCGCGAAACCGGCGCTCCAGAGCCGCGCCACGTCGTTCATGCAGCCGAAGGTGCGGGCGCGGGAAATCTCGCGGCGGAAGCTTTCCGGGCTGAGATCGAGCGAATAGTTCTGGCGGCCGATCACCGGATTGGCGAAGTCGATTTCGACCTCGGCGCGGAAGCCGTCCGCATAGGGGCGCAGCTCGCCGAAGGAATCGCCGATCGCAACCTGCACCGGCTTCAGCACCTGGATGAAACGGCGGGTGGCGGACTGGGTGACGATGCCGGCCTGATCGATCGCGGCGACGAAGGCCGCCGCGCTGCCGTCCATGATCGGAACTTCGGGACCATCGACTTCGATGGTGGCGTTGTCGACGCCCATGCCGCGCAGCGCAGCAAGCACGTGCTCGGCGGTGGAGACCAGCGGACCTTCGCGGTCGCCGAGAACGGTTGCAAATTCGGTGGCGATCACGGATTCCGCGACTGCGGCGAACTTCGCGATCGCCATCATCAAGACCGGTGCGGACAAAAATAAAACCTGCATCGACAGGTGCAGGTCCAATGGTGAGATTAACGGCTAAACCGGAATGAACGCCGACGCCCGTCACGGTGGCTTGCGACCGAAGCGTTGTTTGACGGCTGAATTTCATTCGATAACTGCCCACTACCCGACTTAACCCAAAGACAGGAACAGTCCGCTTTCGCGCCGATTCTGCTTCAGGCATCCCCAAGTCACGGCAAACCATAGTCACTGCCCCAAAGCGCGCCAACTCACGCTTTTTTACCGATTGTTACCCTATCTCTGCCGCATTCGCGCCAAGGGTTAACCAAATTCCGGCGCGGTTCGAGGCGGTCCCAGCCGCGATATCTGACCACGAAATACATAATTAATCATTTAAAATCAGTTGCTTGAACGATGAAGCGACTTCCCCGCGCCATGCCCAAGAAAAAGGCCCCGGCGGGATCCGCCGGGGCCTTTTGCATCGCCAGAATTGTAACAAAACTCAGTTGGCCTGCCGGCGCAGGAAGGCCGGGATATCAAGATGGTCGTCGCCCTGTGGCGCCGCGGCAACAGGTGCCGGGCGGCCATGGACGTCCAGACCTTGCGGCGCGGGACGACGGGCATACTCCGATACCGGCTCATTCCCCGCCATTTGCTGGGCGACGCTGCGCTGCGGCTTGCGCTCGGGCAGCGGCGGCCATCGCCGGACCGGAGGCACGGGCCGCGATCGGCGGCTCGGTCTCTTCGTCGCGGCGGCCGAGGCCGACATTGGCCAGGCGCTGCAGCAGCGACAGCCGGGTCTTCTGCGGGTGCTCTTCCTCGGCCTCGCCGCGGGCCTGACGGATTTCGGCCTGGGCCGGCATCGGAAGGTCCTCGAACTTCGGCATCCGCGGGGTGCGGACCGGCGGACGTTCGGCCGCCTGCGGGATGAAGGTTTCGGGCATGACCGGCTCTTCGGTCTCGATGCGGGGAGCATCGTGATCCGGGAACAGCGTCGGCTTCTGCGCGATCGGGCGAACCGTGACGTCGCCATAGGACGCCGACTGGAGCGGCGCCTGGGCTTGCGGAGCTTCGGGGGCGACCGCAGCGGCAATCGCGGCCAGCGCAGCGCGCTCGATGCTGCTGGACGTGCGCTGCGGGGCAGCCTGGGCCGGCGCAGCAACGGGTGCTGCCTGCTGCACGGGCGCCGGCGTTCGAGCTTCTGGGCCCGCTCGGCCAGGCGCTGGTTGTCGGCGCGCAGACGGGCGGTGAGATCGGCCAGGCGGGTGTCCGGCGTCGTGGCGGCGACAGCGTTGGTCACGACCGCGGCGGGCGCCGCGGCGTTGCGCGCGATCAGCGCCTGTTCGATGCCGGTGGCAACGACGGAGACGCGGATGACGCCGTCGAGGTTTTCGTCGAAGGTGGCGCCGACGATGATGTTGGCGTCCTGGTCGACTTCCTCGCGGATGCGGGTGGCGGCTTCGTCGACTTCGAACAGCGTCAGGTCCTTGCCGCCGGTGATCGAGATCAACAGGCCGCGTGCGCCCTTCATCGATGAATCATCGATCAGCGGATTGGCGATCGCAGCTTCGGCTGCGGTCAGCGCCCGCTTCTCGCCGGTCGCCTCGCCGGTGCCCATCATCGCCTTGCCCATCTCACGCATCACGGCGCGGACGTCGGCGAAGTCGAGGTTGATCAGGCCTTCCTTGACCATCAGGTCGGTGATGCAGGCGACGCCCGAATAGAGCACCTGGTCGGCCATCGCGAACGCGTCGGCGAAGGTGGTCTTTTCGTTGGCGACCCGGAACAGGTTCTGGTTCGGGATGATCAGGAGCGTGTCGACCACCTTGTGCAGCTCGGCGATGCCGGCCTCGGCGGTGCGCATGCGGCGCTGGCCTTCGAAGTGGAACGGCTTCGTCACCACGCCGACGGTGAGGATGCCCATCTCGCGCGCGGTCTTGGCGATCACGGGAGCAGCACCGGTGCCGGTGCCGCCGCCCATGCCGGCGGTGACGAACACCATGTTGGCGCCGGTCAGATGGTCGCGGAGTTCGTCGATCACCTCCTGGGCTGCGGCAGCGCCGACATCGGGCTGCGATCCGGCGCCGAGGCCCTGCGTCACTTGCGTGCCCATCTGCACGATGCGCTGGGCCTTCGACATGGTGAGCGCCTGCGCGTCGGTGTTGGCGACGACGAAGTCGACGCCCTGCAACCCGGCAGTGATCATGTTGTTGACGGCATTGCCGCCTGCGCCACCGACGCCGAAGACGGTAATCCGCGGTTTCAGCTCGCTGATGTCAGGGGGTGTCAGATTGAGTGCCATGGTTGCCTCTCGATTATTACGCGCGCGTTGGTTCGCCCCGGCCGGCGGCCGCGGGAGTTGGTGCAAAAGTTGGTGAAAGTCGTTTGGTATGAAGACCGGTCATCAGAAGCCCTCTCGAAGCCATCGTCCGACCCTTCCGAAATAACCGTCAGTCCCTGTCCTGAGCTGCCGCGTATGCCGCGGTTCGACGTGTTCAAGATGAGCGTATTGCGGATAGACCAAGAGGCCGGCAGGCACCGCGAACGACGCGCTCTTGGCCTCGTTGGGCAGCCGGCCGAAGCCGAGCGGACGGCCGATCCGGACCGGCCGGTTGAGAATGCGGGTGGCGAGTTCGACGGTGCCGGTGAGCTGGGAGGCGCCGCCGCTCAGGACAACCCGCGCCCGCGGCTCTGCCGCAAACGGAGAATCCGCGAGCCGGTCCCGGACCATCTCAAAAATCTCCTCGGCGCGATGCCGGACGATGTTTGCGATCGTGGCGCGCGAGACGATCTGCGGAGCGTCGCGTTCGTCGCCTGCACTGGGTACGGACATCAACTCGCGCACGTCTGACCCGCCGGTCAGCACCGTGCCGTATAAGGTCTTGATTCGCTCGGCATCCGCAATGCATGCGCCGACGCCGCGTGCAAGATCCATCGTGATGTGCTGTCCGCCGACGGCAAAGCCGCTGGCGTGCACAAAGCGTCCAGCCGAATAGGTCGCAATGGTCGTGGAACCGGCGCCCATCTCGACCACGGCGGCACCGAGATCAGCCTCGTCGTCGGTCAGGACCGACAGGCCCGCCACATAAGGGCTTGCCGCCATGGCCTCGACATTGAGATGGCAGCGTTCGACCACCAGCATCAGGTTCTTGGCAACTGTCGCGTCCGCCGTCACGACGTTCATGTCGACGCCGAATTGCCGCGCCACCATGCCGCGGGGGTCGCGGATGCCTTTGACGCCGTCGAGCGTGTAGCCGACCGGCAGCGCATGCAGCACGGTGCGGCCCTCGCCGGTGGCGTGGCGCATGCCGGTGGAGGTGACGCGGGTGACGTCGTCGGAGGTGACCGAACCGCCGCGGATATCGGCGGCGGCTTCGACCAATTGCCCTTGCAGGCGGCCGCCGGAGACCGACAGCAAAACGGATTCGACGCGGACCTTGGCCATGCGTTCGGCCAATGCCACCGCCTGGCGCACCGCCTGTTCGCACTCGGCGAGATCGACCACGGAGCCAGCCTTGACGCCGCGCGACTGGATCTGGCTGTAGCCGATCAGTTCGACGGCGTGGCTGCGGCCGCGCAGCGCTTCATTCGGCGGGCACGGCTTCAGCCGCGCGATCATGCAGGCGATCTTGCTGGTGCCGATATCGAGGGACGCCACCAGCGCGGTGCGCTTCTGCGCCATCGGCCGCGTCTTCGGGGTCTGGTTGCGATCGAGGCCGGTCATGCGTCACCGGCCTTTTTCTTGGTCTTCTTGTCCTTGAACAGTTCGTCGCGGGCCTTGCCGGCGTCTTCGGACAATTGCACCGTGAACCGGTCCGGCAGCCGCATGTCGACGACGACGATGTCGCGCGAGAACAGCCGATCTTCCTTGTCGAGCTTGCTTAAGGTAGCCAGCGCGTTGCCGATGTCGTTTTCCGGCAAGCGAATATCGAGGCCGTCCTTCAGCCGCAGGTTCCAGCGCCGTTCGCCGACGAAGATCGCAGCCTTGGTCTGGCTGCGCACTTGCGGATAGCGATCGAGCAGCGCGAGGAAATCCCTTGCCCTGGTCTCGGCACCCTTACCGACCACCAGCGGCAGCGAAATGAAGCGGCGCGACATATAGGGTTCGAGCACCGCGCCGTCGTCGGCGATGACCGACAGCCGGCCGTCCTGCTGCCACAGCGCGAACGCCGAGCGCTCGACGATGTCGATCTGGAGCCGGCCGGGATAAAGCTTCAGGATGGTGGCGTCGGCGATCCAGGGATTGGCCTTCAGCTTGTCGCGCACCGTGGTGGCATCGAGGAACAACAGCGACGAGCGGCCGTTGACGCCGCCGACCGCGAGCACCTCGTCCTGGCTCAACTGCTTGCGGCCGTTGATGGCGACCGTGGTGATGCGGAAGCCGGCCGAATTCGCCAGTGCATTGCGGGTGTCGCTCAATGCCGCGACCAGTTCGTCGACATGGCCGCCCTTGACGATGCCAAGTGCGGCGCTGCCCAGCAGCATCAGCACGGTCAGCGCGACGCCGGCGCGGTTGGGAAGATAATTTTCTATCAGCAGGATCAGGCGGTTCGGCGGCGCGCGATCGATCACGGGCCTGGCGGATACGCGGGCACGCCGGCCCAGCCGCTCGCGCAGCAGCACGACCGCTCCAATGGCGGCGGCTTTCAGGTCAGCTTGGGGCCCCAGCGATCTCAGCGATCGAGCGAGGCGTCCTGCACCATCCATTGCACGAGCTCGTCAAATGTTGTGCCCGCACAAAGTCTTGCGGGCTCTGGCCCATGTGAAGTCTCGGTGATGCCGGGCTCTGGGTAGACCTCAGATCGGAAGAGGCCATTTTTCCCTCGATGCGGTCGTCGAAGCGGAAATCCGCAACTGCTCACGCCCCGGCAGCCAAAGCGCCACATGCGCCGCCAGCGTTAACCTTCGGACTTCCTGGTAAACAAAGTGTAAATCAGGCCCCGCGGCGACGTGTTTTGATGAGCCTTGTGAGTAGTTTGCCGGGCATTGGTTAGGATTTTAGTAATATTTCATCCGGGCAAGCCCGGTTCCACCCACAATGGCCCGAACCAGCGAATCAGTCCCGATTTGGAACGCGCGCTTCGGCCAGCACGATCTGGTCGCGCAGGAAATCGGCGAATTCGATCCCCTCGGCCTTCAGCGCCTTGGGGTACAGCGAGGCCGCCGTCAGGCCGGGTAAGGTATTGGTTTCGAGATAAACCAACCCCTTGGCCGAGACGATGAAGTCGGTGCGCGAATAGCCGCTGCACGACAGCGCCCGGTGCGCCCGCAGCGCCTGGTCCTTGAGGGCTGCGGTGATCTCCGGCGAAAATCGGCCCGGGCAAATCTCCTGGGTCGATTTGAGCAGGTATTTTGCCGTGTAGTCGAACGCGCCCTCACCCGGAATGATCTCGACCGGCGGCAGCGACTGGGCGGAGCCATCCGAGCGCTCCAGCACGCCGCAGGTCGCTTCGACGCCGGCAATGTATGGCTCGATCAGATAATCCTCGGCCTTGGCGGCGTTGCGGACGGCAACCAGGTCCTGTTTGCCGTTGACGAAGATCAGGCCGTAGCTCGATCCGTCCCGCGCCGGCTTGGCAATCAGCCGGCCATACTCGGCGAACGCGTCATCGATATCTTCCAGCGCGATGCCTTCCGGCGCGGTCACGCCGGCAATCGCCGCAAAACGCTTGGCCGCCGTCTTGTCGAAGGCGAGATTCGACGACGCCGAGCCGGATCCAGTGAAGGCAAGCCCGCGCATTTCGCACATCGCCTGTAATTCGCCGTTCTCCGCCCGACCACCATGAAGGCCGAGCAACAGCACGCGGTGTTCCGTCTTGGCCTTGTCGAGCGCGCGTTCAAGTGCGATGCCACGCGTGCCGGGATCGAACTCCTTCTCGAACGGCCGGTCGTGATTGAGAAGCGTTTCGGAAGCTACCTCGTGCACGGTGTCGTTGACGTGCCAGAACCAGAGATCAGCCTCCGGCAAGGCCCGGTGCAGCGCCTGCGCACTCGCCACCGAGACCAGCCGTTCCTTGTTGGTGCCGCCAAAGAGAATGGTGATCCGCATCAGCCTTGTCCGCTTCCCTGCCCTAACCCAATCCGCTTGATTTCCCAGTGTAGCTCGATTCCGGAATTTTGCTTGACCCGCTCGCGCACGGTTTCACCCAGCGTTTCAATATCGTGCCCGGTGGCGTTGCCGGTATTGATGAGGAAGTTGCAGTGCATTTCCGACACTTGCGCGCCGCCGACGCGCAAGCCGCGGCAGCCCGCGGCGTCGATCAGCTTCCAGGCGCTGTTGCCGGGCGGGTTCTTGAAGGTGGAGCCGCCGGTCTTTTCGCGGATCGGCTGCGCGGTCTCGCGGTGGGTCTGCACTTCCTGCATCCGCGCGCGGATGGCTTCGGGTGCTGTGATGGTGCCGCGAAACCGCGCCGCGGTGAAAATGATCGAGGGATCGACGCCGCTGTTGCGATAGACGAACTTCATGTCGGCATTGGTGAAGAGATGTTTGGTGCCGTCGCGGCCGACGCCGGTCGCCTCGATCACGACGTCCTTGGTCTCGCTGCCATTGGCGCCGGCATTCATCCGCAGCGCGCCGCCGATGGTGCCGGGAATACCGAACAGGAATTCCATACCGCCGATATTGGCGGCAGCCGCGGTTTCCGCCACGCGCTTGTCGAGTGCTGCGGTCCCCGCGCTGACCACGTCGCCCTCGGCGCTGATGTCGCCGAAGGCGCGTGGCGACAGCCGGATCACGACGCCAGGCAAGCCGCCATCGCGCACGATCAGATTGGAGCCGACGCCGACGACGTAGACCGGCAGCTCCTTCGACAGGCTCTTGAGAAAGTAAGCGAGATCGTCTTCATCCGACGGCGTAAACAGCACCTGCGCCGGACCGCCGACGCGAAACCAGGTCAGTTCGGCGAGCGACTGGTTCGCCAACAGCCGCCCGCGCAGGCCGGGCATCGCGGCCGTGAGATCGGGTGTGATGTCGGGGAAGACAGCCACTTCTAACCCAGCGCCTTCAATTCGCCCGGCAATGCATAGGCCCATTGCGTGATGTTGCCGGCGCCGAGGCAGACCACATAGTCGCCGCTGCCGGCGATGCCGCTGACCACTTTCGCAAGCTCGGAAGAATTTTGCAGCGGAATGACCTCGCGATGGCCGTGGGCGCGCAAGCCGAGCACGAAATGATCGCGGTCGATGCCAGCGATCGGCGCCTCGCCGGCCGGATAGACTTCCGCGACCACGACGGCATCGGCATCGTTGAAACAGGTACAGAATTCCTCGAACAGCGATTGCAGCCGGGTAAAGCGATGCGGCTGCACGACAGCGACGATCTTGCCGTTGGTGGATTCCCGCGCCGCCTTCAGCACAGCCGCGATCTCGACCGGGTGATGGCCGTAATCATCGATGATGGTGGCGCCGTTCCATTCGCCGGTCTTGGTGAACCGCCGCTTGACGCCGCCAAAACCCGCCATTGCCTTGCGGATCGCATCGTCGGAAATGCCAAGTTCATGTGCCACCGCGATTGCCGCCGTCGCGTTTAATGCGTTATGGCGGCCGGGCATCGGCAGCATGATGTCCGGGATTTCATGGGTGGCGTCGGTCTTGCGGTTGCGGAACACGACCTTGAATTTCGAGCCGCCGCCCATCGGCGTGAGGTCGACCAGCCGCACATCGGCCTGCGGGTTTTCGCCGTAGGTGACGATGCGGCGGTCCTCGATCTTGCCGACGAGGGTCTGCACGACGGGATGATCGATGCACATCACGGCAAAGCCGTAGAACGGCACGTTCTCGACGAAATTGCGGAAGGCATCCTGGATCGCCTCGAAAGTCTTGAAGTGATCGAGATGTTCCGGATCGATGTTGGTGACGATCACGACATCGGACGGCAACTTCAGGAATGTGCCGTCGCTCTCGTCGGCTTCCACCACCATCCAGTCGCCGGCGCCGAGCCGGGCGTTGGAGCCATAGGCATTGATGATGCCGCCATTGATCACGGTCGGATCGAGGTCGCCGGCGTCGAGCAGCGTTGCGACCATCGTCGTCGTCGTGGTTTTGCCGTGGGTGCCCGCGATCGAGACGCAGCTTTTCAGCCGCATCAATTCGGCCAGCATTTCGGCGCGGCGCACCACGGGGATGCGCTGGGCGCGGGCCGCCATCAATTCGGGATTGTCGCGCTTGATCGCGGTCGAGACCACGACGACGTCGGCGCCGTCGACGTTCTCAGCCTTGTGGCCGATCGAGACCTTGATCCCCTTGTCGCGTAGCCGCGCCACATTGCCGCTTTCGGAGGCGTCCGAGCCCTGCACCGTGTAGCCGAGATTGCACAACACTTCGGCGATACCGCTCATGCCGATGCCGCCGATCCCGACGAAGTGGATGGGGCCGATCTCGCGCGGCAGTCTCATCGTTGGTTCCTCAGCGGACAATCGGCACTGCGTACTGGATGCCCCGCTTTCGCGGGGCATGACAAGGGCTTTTTCCGCCTAGATTCCGGCAACTTTCAGCACCAGATCGGCCAGCCGCTCGGCGGCATCGAGCCGGCCGACCGTTCGTGCCGCGGCCGCCATTGCGGTCAGCTTTGCGGGTTCGGCGGCAAGTGCGGAAACTTCCGACGCCAGACGGTCCGGCGTGAATTCCGCCTGCGCGATGCGGAGCGCGCCGTCCACCTTGGCCAGCACGCCGGCATTGGCGAACTGGTCCTGGTCGATCGCACCGGGCAGCGGCACCAGGATCGAGGGCCGGCCGATCGCGGCGAGTTCGGCCACGGTGCCGGCGCCGGAGCGCGACACCACCAGATGGCTCGACGCCAGCCGCGCCGGCAGATCGCTGAAGAACGGCGCCAGTTCGGCCTTGATCTTGAGCCGGTCATAGATCGCGCGCACCCGCGCCATGTCTTCTTCGCGGACCTGCTGCGTCAGAACCAGCCGGCTCCACAGCGCAGGCTCCAGTCGCTCGATGGCCGGAGGCACGATATCGCTCATGACTCGCGCGCCCTGGCTGCCGCCGACCACGAGGATGCGCAGCGGCCCGTTCGGTTTAGGTGACGCAAACGGAATCGCGGCGGCGGCCAATATCGCGGGGCGCATCGGCGTGCCGACCGTCGTCGCCTTGCCCGCGAGTGCGGGATCGCGATCGAGCACACCCGGCAGCGAGGTCGCAATCGCGCTGACGCGGCTTGCGAGAAAGCGGTTGGCGCGCCCGAGCACCGCGTTGGCGTCGTGAATGATGGCGGGTACGCCGTTCAGTTTTGCCGCCATCAGCGGCGGCAATGTCGGATAGCCGCCGAAGCCGACCACAGCTGCCGGCTTCAACCGCCGCACCAGGTTGAACGCCACCGCGGTGCCGTAGCCGAGCATGATGGCGGTACGCGCCAGCGACACCGGGTTGCGGCTGCGCACGGTCTCGCTTGGCACCACGTCGATATTATCGTTTTCCCGGGAGAATAACCCGCTGTAGCGCAGCGCGCGGGCGTCGGTGGCGAGCCGCACGCGAAAACCGCGCCGGATCAGCTCGACGCCGAGCGCCTCGGCCGGAAACAGATGGCCGCCGGTGCCGCCAGCGGCCAGCAGAATCAAGGGCGAATTGTCCATGATCTTCAAATAGCCGACAGCGTGCCGTCAGTCACGCCCGCACAAAACTGCGAAAACAACCCCATGCACCGTAGAAAGGGCCTTGATTTCGCTAGGCAAAAGCCCGCGACGAATTGGCGTCATTCATCGACTGGATCTCGGTACGCGGTCGCAGCCGCGTCAGCGCCAGCATCATGCCGACCCCGTAAGCCAGCGAAATGATCGAGGAACCGCCATAGGAGATGAATGGCAGCGTCATGCCCTTGGCGGGGATCAGTTGCAGGTTGACCGCCATGTTGATGGCGGCCTGTACCCCGAACAGGATCGCCAGCCCGGAGGCCGCAAACCGTGAAAACATGTCCTCGCTGGCGTAGGCACGCAGCAGGGTGCGGATCACGACAAAGGCGAACAGGGCGACAATCGCCAGGCACAGGATGATGCCGAATTCTTCCGCCGCCACCGCGAACACGAAATCGGTGTGGCTGTCCGGCAGGCTGCGCTTGGCGATGCCTTCGCCGGGCCCGAGCCCGAACCAGCCACCGTTCCAGAACGCTTCCATCGCGGTGTCGACCTGAAACGTATCGCCCGAACCCGGATTCATGAAGCGCTTGATACGGCCGGCGACGTGGGGGACCAAAAGATATGCGCCGAACAACCCGGCGCCGGCGGCGCCCGCAAGCCCCGCCACCCAGATCATCCGCATGCCCGCGATGAAGAACAGCGCGCCCCACACCATCAGGATCAGCATGGTCTGGCCGAAATCCGGTTCCATCACCAACAGCGACACCAGCATCAACAGCAGCACCATCGCCATCGAGGTCGCCGGCATTTCCGGCCGCTTGGTCGATTCGGCAAACAGCCAAGCCGCGATCACGACGAAGGCGGGCTTGGCGGATTCGGAGGCCTGGATATTGACGCCGATCAGCGTAATCCAGCGCCGCGACCCCTTGACCTCGGCGCCGAACACCAGCGTCGCCACGATCAGTGCGATCGAGACCGCGAACACCAATAGCGCCGAGCGACGAATGTGCTTCGGGGACATGAACGAGACCCCGATCAGCACCATGAAGGACGGCAGCAGGAACATCACGTGGCGATTGAAGAAGTGGAAGGGATCAAGCCCGATCCTGGTCGCCACCGGCGGGCTCGCCGCCAGCGACAGGATGACGCCGCCCACGATCAGCGCGATGATCGCGGCGAGCAGCAATCGATCCACGGTCCACCACCATTCGGAAAACGGGGTGCGTTGGTCACGGGCGAGCATGGGCGTCCCCAAATGGCAGAGGTATCCCATTGGTCGCCCATGATGGTTTCCAAGGGGTTAATGGGGTCGATAACTTTTTAGACGATGCCCTCGTGCCCCGGATGCTGCGCAACACGCTGCCCTTGCAGCGTGGTGCGCTGCTGATCCGGGGCCCACGGCCTCACAAAGAAAGCGTGGGTCCCGGCTCTGCGTAGCGGCATTTCATGCCGCAACGCGTCCGGGACACGAGACTGGCGAAGGCCAACAAGCGGCTCTAGGGTGGGCCAAAATCACAAGGGGGAAACCATGCAATCGCTCACCTGTCTCATGGCGGCATCGCTGCTGGTCGCATCGCTTCAAGGCGCCTCCGCCAAGGACGGCGACAACTGGGTGGTGTCATGGACGGGTTCGGTGCAGGGCCCCTACCCGGTCGGCAACCCCTCCGCCCAGCCCGAGCAGAAATTCGCCTTCCCCGAGCCTGCGGCCGGAGCAAAGGATCAGACGTTTCGACTGATCGTGCGGCCCGATCTGTGGGGCCGCCAGGCCCGCATCCGGCTAAGCAACGCCTTCGGCACCAAGCCGGTGACGTTCGACGGCGTGTATGTCGGCCTGCAACTGGGAAGTGCTGCAGTGATCAAGGGCTCCAGTCGCCCGGTGGCATTTGGCGGCAAGGCTTCCGTTACCGTGCCAGCTGGAAGCTCGGTCTGGAGTGATGCGATCGCGCTGCCATTCGCGAAACAAGCCGACGACCTCGCCGGCCGGCGCCTTGCGGTGAGCTTTCACATCGCCGGCGAGAGCGGGCCGATGACCTGGCACGCCAAGGCACTGACCACCTCCTATGTCAGCGCGCCCGGCGCCGGCGCCAAAGGCGCCGTGGAAGACGAGGCGGCATTCCCCTATGCGACCGCGTCGTGGTTCTTCCTCGATGCGATCGAGATGGTCGCACCTGCGGACGCATTCGCCATCATGGCGTTCGGCGATTCCATCACTGACGGCACCGCTTCGACCATGAATGGCGACGATCGCTGGCCCAACGTGCTGTCGCGCCGTTTGAAGGCGGTCTATGGCAACAAGGTCGCTGTCGTGAATGGCGGCATCGGCGGCAACCAGATCGCCGGACCCGCCGAATACGGCCCCAGCAAACCGTTCGCCGGCGGTCCCGCCTCGGGCCAACGGCTCGAGCGCGACGTGCTATCGCTGTCCGGCATCACGAGCCTGATCTGGCTGGAAGGCATCAACGATTTCTCCAAAAACGGCAACGCCTCGGCCGACCAGGTGATCGCGGCGATGAAGGACGGCGTAGCAAAACTGCGCGCGAAATGGCCGCAGGTCCGCGTGATCGGCGCCACCGTGGTCTCGGCATTGGGCAGCACCAGCGCAGCGCACGGCTTTCCCGAGCAGGACGCCAAGCGAAAAGCGCTCAACGAGTTCATCCGGTCCTCAGGCACGTTCGATGGCGTGATCGATTTCGATAAAGCGACGCTCGATCCGGCCACGGGAGGGCTCAAAGCAGAATTCGTCCCCGAGAGCACCACCGGCGGCGCCGGCGACAAGCTTCATCCCAATCGCACCGGATATCTGGCGATGGGGCAGGCAATTGATCTGGAACTGTTCAGGCCGGGGCGGAGCAGTCGGAGTGCGAAGAAGTAGGATGGGTGGAGCGAAGCGATACCCATCATTGCCGCCAAAAAAATGATGGGTTTCGCTGCGCTCTACCCATCCTACATTCTGAGCAAAGGAAAAATACCGGCGCTAGCATTAACCGTGTCCAGCATTGAACGACCTCTGCGGAGGTTCATCCGGCAGCTTGCGGCCGGTCGCGCGCATCAAGCGGCCGCGCCAGAACTCCCACGACCGCTCGTCAATCCACCCCGACTGGGCCTGAAGCATGGTTTCGGCAAGCCGATCGCAGCCCAGCGTTTGCTCCAGCAGCCTGACCTCCTCGAAACCCGCCATGCTCATCGCCTGAGCCAGAATTCTGGCATCCGAACGGGGCTGCGAACCGATTGGTTCCCACCAGAAAAACCTCTTCTCCAATTCAGACAAAAACCCCTTGGGGAGGCTGCGGGCCGATGAAGTTTCCATAGCAATAACTTAGCACAAGCGGCCAAACCAAGCCACCAGCGTGTAGGGGCATCAATGCCGCCAAAAAGGAGATGATGGGTTTCGCTGCGCTCTACCCATCCGACGGCTCTCTGCCGTCACACCACCGGCTTCACGCCCGGCATCGCCGTCACCAGATCCCGGAACTTGGTCCCGCGGATTTCGAAATTGCGGTACTGGTCGAACGAGGCGCAGGCCGGCGACAGCAGTACCACGGGATCGGCGAGCCCTGAGGCCTCAGCGTCGCGCGCGGCGCTGGCGACGGCGATATCGAGCGTCTGCGATATCTCGTGCGGCACACGGGCGCCCAGCGTGCCGGAAAACTCCTGCGCGGCTTCGCCGATCAGATAGGCTTTTCGGATGCGCGGGAAATGCTCGGTGAGGCTTGTAATGCCGCCGAGCTTCGGCTTGCCGCCGGCGATCCAGAATATCTCGCCAAACGACGACAGCGCATGCGCCGCCGCATCCGCATTCGTGCCTTTGGAATCGTTGACGAACAGCACGTTACCGCGGCGGCCGACCTGCTCCATGCGGTGCGCCAGCCCCGGAAAACTGCGCAGGCCATCTTGCAGGACATCGCTCGAGACGCCCATCGCCAGCGCGCAGGCCGATGCGCACGCCGCGTTCTGCGCATTGTGCAGGCCGCGCAAGGAGCCGATGCCGCCGAGTTTTGCGATTTCGCTGCGCGCGCCGCCGGAGGCGCGAATGATGGTCTCGCGCTCGACATAGACGCCGTCGGGCAAGGGATTTTTCACGGAGATGCGCACCACGCGCTTGCCGGCCTGGTCGAGGCGGTCGGCGATGTTGCGGCACCAGCCGTCGTCGACGCCGACGATCGACGTGCCCTGAGGCTGCACGCCGGCCACCAGCCGCGCCTTCACCGCGGCGTAATGCTCGATCGTGCCGTGGCGGTCGATATGGTCTTCGCTGACATTGAGCAAAATGCCGACCGACGGATCGAGCGAGGGCGCCAGATCGATCTGGTAGGACGACATTTCGACCACATGCACCCGCCCCATCCGCGGCGGCTCCAGCGACAGGATCGCGGTGCCGATATTGCCGCCCATCTGGGTGTCGTAGCCGGCGACCTTCATCAGATGCGCGATCAGCGCGGTCGTGGTCGACTTGCCGTTGGTGCCTGTGATCGCGACGAACGGCGCATCGGGCGCGTGACGCCGGCGCTCGCGGCAGAACAATTCGACGTCGCCGATCACCTCGACGCCGGCTTGCCGCGCCATCAGCACCGACCAATGCGGCGCCGGATGGGTCAGCGGCGCGCCCGGTGTCAATATCAATGCTGCGAAATTCGTCCACGACGCGGTGCGCAGGTCCGCGGTGATGAAGCCGGCCTGCGCCGCCTTGGCGACATTGTCTGCGCTGTCGTCAGCGGCAATGACTTCCGCGCCGCCTGCCTTCAGGGCGTGGCAGCATGCGAGCCCGGACCCGCCGAGCCCGAACACCGCGACGGTTTTGCCGGCGAAGGAGGTGACGGGGATCATGATTTAGCTCGTCATTCCGGGGCGCGCAAAGCGCGAACCCGGAATCTCGAGATTCTCCGATGTGCAATTGCACATCGTAGTTGCCGTTACGCGACCCCCGGAATGACGGTCGTGGGGTTGCACGATCGTCACCGCAGCTTCAGCGTGGAGAGGCCGGCCAGCGCCAGCATGACAGAGATGATCCAGAACCGGATCACGATCTGCGGTTCGGTCCAGCCTTTCTGCTCGAAATGATGATGCAGCGGCGCCATCCGGAACACGCGCTTGCCGGTCAGCTTGAACGACACCACCTGCACGATCACCGAGACCGCTTCCAAGACAAACAGCCCGCCGATTACGGCCAGCACGATCTCGTGTTTGACCGCAACGGCCGTGGCGCCGAGCATGCCGCCGAGCGCAAGCGAGCCGGTGTCGCCCATAAAGATCGAGGCCGGCGGTGCGTTGAACCAGAGGAAGCCAAGACCCGCGCCGAGCACCGCACCACACAGCACCGCGAGTTCGCCGGTGCCGGCGACGTAGTTGATTTGCAGATAGTCTGAGAAGACAGCGTTTCCGGTCAGGTAGGCGATCATGCCGAAACTCGCGGCCGCGATCATGACCGGCACGATGGCCAGACCATCGAGGCCGTCGGTGAGGTTGACCGCGTTGCCGGCGCCAACCATGACGAAGGCGCCGAACAACACGAAGAACCAGCCGAAATTGAACACCATTTCCTTGAAGAAGGGGATCGCGAGTGAGGTCGAGGCCGCGTCGCGGCCGAGCCGCACCAGCGCATAGCAGGCGGCGATTGCGATCACGCCTTCGATCGCAAGACGAAGTTTTCCGGCAAAGCCGCTATGAGTCTGTTTCGTCACTTTCAGATAATCGTCATAGAAGCCGACGAAGCCGAAGCCGAGCGTCACCGCGAGCACGATCCAGACATAGGGATTGAGCGGGTTGGCCCAAAGCAGCGTCGAGACGACGAGGCCCGACAGGATCATCAGCCCGCCCATCGTCGGCGTGCCCTTCTTGGCGACGAGGTGCGACGCCGGGCCGTCGGTGCGGATCGGCTGGCCCTTGCCCTGGCGCAGCCGCAAATGATCGATGATCCAGGGGCCGAACAGGAACACGAACAACGCGCCCGTCACCATCGCCCCGCCGGTGCGGAAGGTGATGTAGCGGAAGACGTTGAGGAGGCCACGGAAGATGGAGAAACCGGGGACGGTGTTGGAAAGCTCGATCAGCCAGTAAAACATTCAATATGCCCTGTTGCGCGGCTTGGTCGTGCCGTCTTGCCGGGAAAGCACCTTGGGAACGCGTTGATAATCGTTTTCATCCGGAAACCAAGCAAATCTTGGTCACGATCGCGGCGGAGGGGGAGCGAATCGCCGCGCGGAAAGCGCCTGTGGTCAGTTTGGCCAGTTTACGCTTTTGCCTGTAAGGCGGCCAGCAGCTTGGGCACAAACTTGTTGACCCAGAACATCTTTTTGCTGCCCTTGACCACCACGACGTCACCGCTTTGCAGCAATGCGGCAACTTTGTGTGGCTCCAGCGTGGCGGGGTCCTCGTGCCAGCCGAGGCCCTGGCCTGATGGCAGCAGGTCATACAGATGCCGCATCAGGGGGCCGACGCAAAAGACGCCGTCGATGCCGGGCAGGTCGTTCACCAACTTCTCGTGATAGGCGGGGGCATCGGCTCCCAATTCCAGCATGTCGCCGAGAATGGCGATGCGCCGGCCGGCTTGCACCGGCCGTGCCTTCAGGCTGCCCAGGGCTGCAACCATGCTGGCCGGGTTGCCGTTAAAGCTGTCGTCGATGACGACAACGCCACTGGCTGATTGCTCCACCCCGCGCCCGGTCATGATGCCGACCTTGTCGAGTTGTTTGGCCAGTGCGGCTGCATCGAGGCCGGCGGCGTGGATCGACGCCAATGCAGCGAGCGCATTCTGCAAACGGTGCGGTGCGCCGGGCGTCAGGCTGAATTCAACCTCGTTGCCACCGACCTCTGCGATCACGTCCCAGCTCTCGCCATGCGCGGCATGCTTCAGCTCGCGCACCTCGGATGCGCCGCCAAAGCGGATCAGCTTGCCCAGCCATTCCGGCGCCTCGACATCGGTCGGCAACACCAATACGCCGCCTTTCGGCAATCCTTGCGCGATGCTCGCCTTCTCGCGCCGGATCGCTTCCAGGCTGCCGAGTTTTTCCAGATGCACCGGCTGCACGTTCACCACGAGTGCGACCGTCGGCTGCGTCAATTCGCTGAGCCGCGCGATCTCGCCGGTCTGGTTCATACCCATTTCGACCACCCACAGGGTGGCCCTGGGACTGGCGTTGCACAGCGTCAGCGGCACGCCCCAGAAATTATTAAAGCTGCTCGGGCTGGCATAGGCTTTCGGATAGGCGGCGAGGAATTCCTTGGTGCTGGTCTTGCCGGCGCTGCCGGTCAGACCAATCACGGGACCGCTGAACCGCGCCCGCGCCGCGCGTGCCAGCGCCCACAGGCCATCGATCAGCGTGTCCTTGACGATCAATTGCGGAATGCTGATGCTTTCGATCCGGTGCGGCACGATCACTGCGACCGCACCTGCGGCTTCTGCCTTGTCGGCGAATTCCCAGCCGTCGCGCGCGCTCGCAAAGCTCGAGATGAAGCCGCCGCTCGGCGTGCCGCTCAACGCCACGAACAGGCATCCGGGCTTTACCAGGCGGCTGTCCTGGGTGACGAAATCGATGGGCGTTTCCGGGAATGTCCCGGAGAGCCCCAGCGCTTTTGCCACTTCGGCAATCGTCCATAGTGGTTGTGCGCTCATGCAATCTTCTCCGCTAACGCGGCCGCCACCGCCTCGTGATCGCTGAATGGCAAAGTCTTGTCGCCGACGATCTGGCCGGTCTCATGGCCCTTGCCGGCGATCAGCAGCGCGTCGCCCGGCTGTAGCGCCGCGATCCCGGCCTTGATCGCAGCGGCACGGTCGCCGATATTTTCGGCGCCCTTTGCCGTATCGAGGATCGCGGCGCGGATTGTTTCCGGGTTCTCGCTGCGCGGGTTGTCGTCGGTGACGATGACGCTGTCGGCATTGTCGGCCGCGATCGCGCCCATCAACGGACGCTTGCCCGCGTCGCGGTCGCCGCCGCAGCCGAACACCACGATCAACTTGCGTTCCGCATAAGGCCGCAGCGCTTGCAGCGCCTTTGCCAGCGCATCGGGCTTGTGCGCGTAATCGACGAAGATCGGCGCGCCATTATGTTCGCCGACCTGTTCGAGGCGGCCCTTGGCACCTTCGAGATGTTCGAGGCTGGCGAACACGGCACCCGGCTCGCTGCCGGTACCGATCGCGAGCCCCGCCGCGACCAGCGCGTTTTCGATCTGGAATTCGCCGACCAGCGGCAGCGTCATCATATGCCGGCGGCCGCAATGTTCGAGAATAAGCTTTTGCGCAAAGCCCTCGACGGCGGCGGCCTCCAGGCGAATGCCCTCTCCCGTACCATCCGCGTTGCGCCCGACGGCGATGATCCGCAAGCCGCGTTCGCGCGCAGCCGCGAGCACTTCCTGCGAACAATCATGATCGGCCGAGATCACGGCCGCACCACCGTCCACGACGAGATCGCGGAACAGCCGCAGCTTGGCGTTGAGGTAATGCGCGACATCCGGATGATAATCCATGTGGTCGCGGGTCAGATTGGTAAAGCCACCGGCTGCGATACGCACGCCGTCGAGCCGGTACTGGTCGAGCCCATGCGAGGACGCCTCAAAGGCGAGATGGGTGACGCCGTCGCGCGCGATTTCATCAAGCTGGCGATGCAGGGCAATCGGATCCGGCGTGGTCAGCGAGCCATAGACCGTGCGCTTCGGCGAAACCAGGCCAATGGTGCCGATGCTGGCGGAGGCATGTCCCAACTCTTGCCAGATCTGGCGCGTAAACGCTGCGACCGAGGTCTTGCCGCTGGTGCCGGTGACAGCGGCGATGGTTGCGGGCTGCTTCGGGTAAAATCTCGCGGCGGCCAGTGCCAACGCCCGCCGCGGATTTGATATGACGACGATCGGTAACCGGCGTTCGCCCGCTGGCGCATGTTCGCAGGCGACCGCGACCGCGCCGGAGGCAATGGCCGCTTCAATGAAGCGCGCGCCGTCGGTCTTGCTGCCGGCCAGCGCGAAAAACAAATCGCCGGGTTTTACCGCGCGGCTGTCGACCGCAAGGCCATTGACGTCAATCGCTTCCGCCTGCGGCGCAATCGCAGCATCATGGCCAAAGAGGTCGCGAAGTCTCATGGTCTTCCAGTCCGCCCCAGTGCATCTCGGCGTGAACTTACGCTCTACTGGGTTGTCTTCGATGTCGCAAGAATGAGGCGGTCGGACGGCGGCAGATCGAAGCGCGGCTCGATCCCCAACAGCGGCCCGATGCGGGCAATCACCTTACCGCCGGTCGGCACCGCGTTCCAGCCCGAGGTGATAAAGCCATGCGTTTCCGGCAGCGCCTTCGGCTCATCCAGCATGACGAGGAGCTGGAATTGCGGATTGTCGGCTGGAATGATGGCGGTGAAGGAGTTGAGCACCTGCTTCTTGGAATAGCGCCCGCCGACCACCTTTTCCGAGGTGCCGGTCTTGCCGCCGATATAATAGCCCTTCACGTCGGCGCTCTTGGCGGTTCCAATCTCGGCGTTGAGACGCATCAGATAGCGCATCTTCTCCGACGTCTCGGGCTTGAGCACCCGCTTCGCCATCGCTTTTGCTTCCTCTTCCGAGCGTTTGAGGAAGGTCGGCGGGATCAGATAGCCGCCGTTGACGACCGCGTTGATGCCCATCACCGCCTGTAGCGGCGCCACCGCGATGCCGTGGCCGAACGAAATGGTGATGGTGTTGAGCTCGCTCCAGCGCTTCGGCACGATCGGCGAGGCGCTCTCCGGCAATTCGGTGCGCAGCCGCTCCATCTGGCCGAGTTTTCGCAGGAAGGCCTTGTGCGCCTCGACGCCCTGCGCCAGCGCGATGCGGGCGGCGCCGACATTGGAGGAAAACGTAAAGACTTCCGACAGCGTGATCGAGCGGCCGAGCGGATGGGTGTCGTGGATCGCGAACTTGCCGAAGTGCAACGCGCCGCGCGCATCATAGAGAGTGTTGAGCGTCGCCTTGCCGGAATCCAGCGCCATCGCAAGCGTCAGCGCCTTGAAGGTCGAACCCATTTCGTAGACACCGGTGGTCAAGCGGTTGATGCGATCAGGATCGTGCGCCTCTTTCGGGTTGTTCGGATCGAAGTCCGGCAATGAGACAAGCGCTACGATTTCGCCGGTCCTGACGTTGGAGACGAGGCCGGAGGCGGCCTTGGCCTTGTACTTTTCTTTTGCCTTCAGCAGTTCGTCGCGCAGCGCGTGCTCGACGCGAAGATCCACCGACAGCTCCACCGGCTTTTGCAGCCGGTCGGTGGCAAAACCCGCGCGGTGAAGATCGGCAAGACCATTGCTGTCGAGCCACTTCTCCATCCCGGCGATGCCCTGGTTGTCGATGTTGACCAGACCAATCAAATGCGCGACCGACGCGCCGGTGGGATAGACGCGCTTGTTCTCGCGCAGGAAGCCAATGCCGGGAATGCCGAGGCGGTGGATGTCCTGCTGCTGCTTCGGCGTGATCTCGCGCTTCAGCCAGACAAAGCCTTTGCGCGACGACAGCCGCTCGCGCACTTCCGTCGTGTCGAGGTCGGGCAAGGTCGCGGTCAGAAGCTCGATCGCCTCGTCCTTGTCAATGATGCGCCGCGGTTCGCCAAACAGGCTGGGCGCCTTGACGTCGGTGGCGAGCACCTCGCCATTGCGATCGACGATGTCGGGCCGCGCGGTCGCAATCGCATCCTGCGAGGCGGTGCGGCGCGCGCCGTGGCTGTCGGCGCCGACTGCGAACATGACAAGCCGTCCGGCCAGCACGGCATACACCAGCGCAAACGCCATCACCGCAAATCCGACCCGGGCGCGGGCTTTCGCGGCGCGATCGACATTGCGCCCGTAGAGCAGGCTGCGGATCAGCCGCTGCCGCCAGGGTTCAGTAGGCTTGTTGGTAGTGGCGAGCGCCTGGTCGGTCATTGCCGGTCTCCAGGTGCCGGCACCGAACCGGTCACGATGGTCGCGTCGGTGGCCGCCTCGATGGTGTTGATCATGGCGCCGATCGGATCGGGCTCGCCGGGACGCACCAGGCGCGGCGGCCGCTCGGGCAGGTTCTTCAACTGGTCATACTGGATGGCGACCAGCGGCTTCAGCCCGAGATGCCGGTCGGCAAGGCCTTGCAGCCGCAGCGGCGCATCGAGCTTGGCCCATTCGGCGCGCAGCGTTGCGATCGCATCGCGCTGCTCGCGGATTTCGGCGTTCAGGCGCAGCACGCGCTCGGTGCGCGAGGTCGATTCCATCTTGATCCGGTAGACATAGGAGGCCGCGAACACCAGCATGCCGAGTACGAGGAGGTGGATGATGCGCATGCTCAGCCTCCCCTCATGACGTCATCGATGGTCGGCCACGCCGGCAATTTGCCGGCCGCATGCGCCGGCGATGACGTGCGTTCGGCGGCGCGCAGCTTTGCGGATCGCGAACGGGGATTGGCCAATACCTCGGTTTCACTTGCCGTGACCGGACGCTTGGTCAGGATCTGGAAGCTCGGCGCAGCCTGCGAAACTTCAGGCAGATGCCGCGATCCACTGGCAGCCCTGCCGCGCTGGTTAAGGAAATCCTTGACGATGCGGTCTTCCAGCGAATGAAACGACACCACCACCAGCCGGCCGCCGGGTTTCAGCACGCGTTCCGCCGCAGCCAGCGCCAGATGCAGTTCGTCGAGTTCCTCGTTGACGAATATTCGCAACGCCTGGAACGTCCGCGTCGCCGGATGGATTTCGTTCGGCTTGGAGCGGACCACCTTGCCGACGATATCGGCCAGCGCCTGCGTGGTCGTGATCGGCGCTTCCTTGCGGGCGGCGACGATGGCGCGCGCAACGCCGCGGGAATGACGTTCCTCGCCGAAGATGTAGATGATGTTGGCAAGATCGGTCTCGGAGGCTTTTGCGACCAATTCGGCCGCGGTCGGGCCGTCATGGCCCATCCGCATGTCGAGCGGGCCGCCGAGCCGGAACGAGAAACCACGATCAGCCTGGTCGAGCTGCATCGAGGAGACGCCGACATCCATCACGACGCCGTCGACCGCGTCGATATCCTGCGCGGCGCAGATTTCAGCGAGATTGGAGAAGCGATCCTCGACCAGCGTCAGCCGGCCATCGGCGCGATCGACCAGATCGAACCCGCCGGTAATTGCCGACCGGTCGCGGTCGATGCCGATCACGCGGGTTCCCGGGGTTTCCAGGATCATGCGGCTGTAGCCGCCGGCGCCGAAGGTGGCGTCGAGATAGATTCCGCCGTCGCGGGGGCCAAGCATCTCGACCGCCTCGCGGCCGAGAACGGAGATATGGCGGGGGGCAGCCGACATCATTCGCCGGCCTCTGGCGCATTCCAGCGTGCGGAACAGGAACTGGACGCCAACGGGTCCATTGCGCCTCAAATCTCTGCGCTTCGCCGGTCTTTTCCGGCCAAAAAGCCACTGCGAGGCGCGATCGTCATTCCCCGCGCCTGCCTGCAATCCCTCATTTCCGGCCGGAATTTCCAGGGCTGCCATGGCTTTTCGAGCGTGAAAGAGGGCCTCGGCCGTCCCCAAAACCGGTTCGGCTCTTCACCACTTAGTAACGGCACTTAGCGTTAAGAAAGCGTTGACGATCGGCGGCGCCTTTTGTCCAGTTTCTAGCCACTTTTGGCCGGTGATGCGCCCCGCACACACTCCGGCAAAATGCGGCGCGGAGGGTGGCTATCCGGATTGCCTGGAGGGCAAGGTAAAGGAATAGTAAACATTGCTGTTTTTTGAAAAGCCCGTGTTGCCGTTCTCCTGCCCGGTTTGAGTTTGTATGATGTCCTCAGGTTCGTTCGCATCCGCTGGTAATGATTCGAAGCGTCAACGCGCCCTTCCCGTTCCCAGGGCCAACGTGGACATGAAGACTTTTACTCCGGATTTCTCGATTGCGTCGGACGTGATCCCGTCGGCGAACTTTGGCGACCGCAACAAGGGCCGGCAAGCGGACATGATCCTGCTGCACTACACCGGCATGCCGGATGTGGAAGGCGCGATTGCGCAGCTTTGTACCGCGGGCACCGACGTATCGGCGCATTACATCGTGCTCGAAGACGGCCGCATCGTGCAATGCGTGCAGGAAAGCAAGCGCGCCTGGCATGCCGGCACGTCGTTCTGGGCCGGCGAGGAAGACATCAACTCCTGCTCGATCGGGATCGAGATCATCAATCGCGGCCACGACTGGGGCTATCCGGATTTCCCGCTGCGCCAGATCGCCGCCGTGATCGCGCTGTGCCGCGGCATCATGCTCCGCCGCAACGTGGCCCCGCATCGGGTGCTCGCGCATTCCGACGTCGCACCGGCGCGCAAGAAGGATCCCGGCGAAAAATTTCCGTGGCATTCGCTGGCCAATTCCGGTGTCGGCCATTGGGTGCAGCCGGCGCCGATCGTGCGCAGCGAGGCACTGAAGCTCGGCAGCATCTCTGACGACGTCGCGGGCCTGCAAGCCGCTTTGGCCCGGTACGGCTACAACGTTCCCACCCATGGCAAGTTCGACGGCCCGACCATGGAAGTGGTCACCGCGTTCCAGCGCCACTTCCGCCCCGCCCGCGTCGACGGCATCGCCGACCATTCGACCATGACCACGCTGCACGCGCTGCTGTCGACTTTGCCGACGGATGCAACGCCGACGACGGCGGCGGCGACGTAGTTCTCTCGACCGTCATTGCGAGCGAAGCGAAGCAATCCATTCTTTCTTTCTGCGGCGAGATGGATTGCTTCGCTTCGCTCGCAATGACGAAGCCCTACAGCTCCGCCATACGCCGTGCATACAGCCTTCGCAGCGGCTCCAGTTGCGTGGCCGTCGTGGCCGCGAGATAGGCTTCGCGCGCGGCGTCGCGGCGGCCGAGCCGGCGTAGCAGATCGGCGCGGACCGCCGGCAGCAATTCATAGCCCTTCAGCCCGCCACGCGCCTCCAGCGCATCGATCAGATCGAGTGCCCGCGCCGGCCCGTCGACCATCGAGATCGCTGCGGCATGGTTGAGTTCGATCACGGGTGACGGGCTAATCCGCAGCAGGACCTCGTAGAGGCCGGCAATCTGCGGCCAGTCGGTATCCCTGTAATTGGGCGCCCGCGCATGCAGGGCCGCGATCGCGGCCTGCACCGCATAGGATTGCGGCCGTCCCGGCATCCGCAGCGCGTCTTCGACGAGCCTCAAACCTTCCGATATCTGGGCCTGGTCCCACAAGGAACGGTCCTGCTCTTCGAGCAGCACGATGTCGCCGGCGGCGGTCTCGCGGCCGGCACGACGGGAATCGTGCAACAGCATCAACGCCAGCAATCCTTTGATCTCGCCGCGCCCGGGCATCAGCGCATCGAGCAGCCGCGCCAGCCGGATCGCTTCGCGCACCAGATCCGGCCGCATCAAATCCTCGCCGGAGGTCGCGACATAGCCCTCGGTGAAGACGAGATAGATCACCGCGAGCACGCCGCGCAGCCGCGGCTCCAGCGCCTCGCGCTCGGGAACTTCATACGCAATGCCGGCAAGACGGATCTTTTGTTTGGCGCGCACCAGGCGCTGCGCCATCGCCTCTTCGCTCGCGAGAAATGACCGCGCGACCTGCGCCGTCGTCAGCCCGCACACCGTGCGCAGCGTCAGCGCGACCTGCACCTCGGCGGCGAAGGACGGATGGCAGCAAATAAAAATCAGCCGCAGCATGTCGTCGTCGAGTGCGCTGTCATTGGGCTCGTTCGGCGCCGACGCGTCGAGCAGCAATTCATGGGTCAGTTGCGCCTGCTTGTCGCGAAACGCGATCGTGCGGCGAACGCGGTCGATCGCCTTGTTGCGCCCGACATTGACCAGCCAGGCACGCGGATTCGTCGGCAGGCCGCCGCCCGGCCAGCGCTCCAACGCCACCGCAAACGCATCCTGCAACGCGTCCTCGGCGAGATCGAAATCGCCGACGAGACGGATCAGGGTCGCAAGCGCCCGTCCCGCCTCGTCGCGGAAGATTTTTTCGATCTCGGTAGGTGTCATCGGGTTCACCAGCCGTCGTTCCGGGGCGTCCGAAGGACGAACCCGGAACCTCGAGATTCCGGGTTCGCTTCGCGCCCCGGAATGACGGCTTCGCCGTCAATCATAGATCATGACCGGCCTGACCTCGATCGAACCCGTCCTGGCGCCGGGAATCCGCGCGGCGATGCCGAGCGCGGTATCGAGATCCTTGGCGTCGACCAGATAGTAGCCGCCGAGTTGTTCGCGCGTCTCCGCGAATGGGCCGTCGGTGGTCAACATCTTGCCATCGCGAACCCGCACGGTGGTCGCGGTGGTTGTCGGCTGCAGACCGTCACCGGCCTTGAAATGGCCGCTCTGAACAATGGCCTGGGTGAACACGCCATATTCCGCGCTCATTTGCTTGCGCTCGGCAGGGTCCATTTTGCCGTACTCGGCATCGTTGCGATAAATCAACAGCAGATACTGCATCTCGTTACTCCCAATGTTCGGCTGGATCGCCGACACCCAGTCGAACGCCGCCGGCACCAAACGACATCGTCAGGATAATTTATTTTCGGCCTCACCGCCGGACATCTGACACCGGCACCATTTCGCCCTCCCTGCGGCTGCGCGGCATTACATCTAATAATCCGATAATAACCGTCAATATTATTCGTTTGTCAAAACTATCCTCAGGCGTAGTTTCGCGTGCAGCCGGCCTGTGCAGAAAAAGCGTTGCAGGGTCCGGCCCAGCATAGGAGGCAACGATGAGAACTTTGCCACACGCGGAAACACCGTTCTTGCAAATGCTGTTGATCTGGGCGGTAGATCGGATCGCTCGCGCGCTCGCAATTCGGCCGAACCATCTCGCCAGTCAGGTTGCGACCATCGTCGCCGCGAGCGGCAATCCGTCGGGCGCATGAGGCACGCGATCAGCGCGGCTTGCGCGTGCCGCGCTTTGGCGCCGGCGTGTCCGCAGCCTGCTTCGTTTGGGCGTCGGCAATGCGATGCATGATCTCGATCGCGCGCGAGACATGATCGGCCTCGCGGTCGATCGGATGCGCGACGTAAGCCGGCATCGAGAATTCCGGAGCGCCCGTGACCACATGGAGCCGCCTTGTCTTCAACAGCGGCTCGACGATGCGGCGCGCGAAATAACCGGAGCCGCCGTTTTGCAGCACGTGTTGCAGGCCGAGCCAGCCGATATTCGCCGTCAGCGATGGGCCTGCAAAATTCGGGAAGATCGCGCTGTGGCGGGCGTAGAATTCCGGGCCCCAATCGACATAGACATAACCGGGCTGCGGCTCCGGCGCGCTGCGCGGATCGGTCGACACCAGAATCAGCTGCTCCTCGAACAACTGCTCGACCTTCAGGCCGGGCCGGCTCTGCGGCGTGTACATCACGCCGATATCGATGCGGCCCTCGACCAGCCCCTGCATCAGTTCGGGCTCGAGCGCGCTCTCGGCCCGGATCGAGATTTCCGGATGGGCAGACTGCATCAGCGGCAGCCATTGCAGCAAATATTCTTCCCACAGGCCGATGCGGCCGCCGACGACCAGCGATCCCTCGAATCCTCTGGGAATGCCGACATCATGGCGCGCCTGCTCGACAGTCCGCACCAGCGCCGAAGCGTGGCGCTGGAATTGCCGGCCGGCCGGCGTCAGCGTGGTGCCGGCCTTGTTGCGCACGAACAGCGTACAGCCGAGCAGTTGTTCGAGCGTATGGATGCGCGTGCTGACCGTCGACTGGCTGACGTGGAGGCGCTCCGCGGCGGTGATGAAATTGCCCGCGGTCACCACGGTCAGGAACGTCCGGGCCAGTTCGGTGTCCATGTCATCGAATCCCTTGAATCGACTATTTCGATATCAAAGGCCTCTGCTTCGCTTATGTCAAAATCAGAGGGGACGGCCGCCTTGACCATCGGTATCGCTTGACGCCGCCCGCCGCAGCCCCCATGCCTACGCCGTCAGTCGGCCGGACGGCCGCTCCCGCTACGGTCGAAAGGCTGCGGGGGAGGAAAGTCCGGGCTCCATCGACATACGGTGCCGGATAACGTCCGGCGGGGGCGACCCCAGGGAAAGTGCCACAGAGAACGAACCGCCTTCTCTTCGGAGGAGGCAAGGGTGAAAAGGTGCGGTAAGAGCGCACCGCGGGTCCGGCAACGGAACCGGCATGGCAAACCACACCGGGAGCAAAACCGAATAGGGACGGCAACGCGGGCAGTTCGCGCAAGCGAAAACGACGCAGGGCGATGTCAGGCTCGCCGTCCGGGTAGGTTGCTCGAGGCCATGTGCAAACATGGTCCCAGAGGAATGGCCGTCACGTATCGTCCGCGCAAGCGGGCGGTGCCCTACAAAACCCGGCTTACAGGCTGGCTGATATCTTTGCGAAAGCGTTTTCGAAGAAAACGTGTCTTGTTAAAATGAGGGGTTCGGCGTAACGCGCCGGACCCCTCGCCATTTTTAGCCCAGTTTTATTGGGTTTCTAGAGTTTGGTACCTACAGCGGTGCTTACAATCCGTTTCGCCCCGGCGTTTACCATGCGATCCGAAAAGCCGAAGCAGAGCGAGAACTCCGGCCGGCAATCCCTGTGGAACAATCAACGCTGGCCCAAGCACCGAACTAGGCGGTGAGGACAGTCAACGCCTCAGAGCGGATTGTTCCCAATCATGTCCAGTCGCCAACCCTCTAGCCGTTTTGCAAATGAACGGACCCGCCCCGCCAGTTCATCGAAGCTGACCCCAAGTTTGTCAATCTCATCCGCGCTGTACTGATAAACCGGCTCCCAACCCATTGGCCACTTCCGTGAGGCGCTGTGCGAGGGACATAGTAGATACGTCGAAGTGATGGGCGTATCATCCTTGGAGTAGTCCGGCATACGCCGCTCCGTGACATAGCCATGTGCCACGTCATTTCGTCTCGCGCCCCAGCCATTGTACTCCCGCAGCAATGACTTGAGATCAGCGCGATACTCGTCGCAATCGACGCTGAGTTGCCGCTCGAAATTGTGAAAGAGCGCTTCTGCGGCTTGTTGTACCAACTCCGCCTTGCTCGCCGCCCCCTGTACGGCACCAAAGGCGCGCACCGCCGGATTGTAGTGCCAAGGCTCGTCTTGGCTGGTCAGCACCGCGAAGATAGATGTCAGATCGGCCACTAAAGCGCGATGAAATTAGCTTCGATAACCTGAGTTTTTGAAATAATTCGCGCATTCTTCGGATGTGAAGGCGTGAAGGAGTTCGCCGATGGCGGCGCAGACCGCATCGACGGTTCGTGCGGCGGCCTTTCGGAGCAGATGTTTGAGCTTGGCAAAGACCTGTTCGATCGGGTTCAGGTCTGGTGAATATTTTGGCAGGAAGAATAGTTTGGCTCCGACGGAGCGGATGAGCTGACGCACGGCTTTGCTTTTGTGGCTGCCCAGATTGTCCATGACGACGATATCGCCGGGACGAAGCGTCGGCAGAAGGACCTCGGCCACATAGATCCGAAAGCTCTCGCCATCGATCGGCCCCTCGATGAACCACGGCGCATCGATCCGATCGCTGCGCAAAGCCGCCAGGAAGGTCATGGTCTTCCAGCGGCCGTGAGGAACCTTGGTGGGTAGCCTGTGCCCGCGCGGCGCCCATCCCCGCAAGGGCGCCATGTCTGTCCGGGTCCAGGTCTCGTCGATGAAGACAAGCCGCTCAGCTTCGACCCGATCTTGATACTTTGTCCATTGAACGCGCCGCCGCGCCACGTCGGGACGATCGCGTTCGCCAGCCGCCACGCTTTTTTTTGAAGCTGAGCTTCTCGGCATGCACGAAATCCCACACCGAATGGTAGTCGACCTTCAGACCGCGCCGGGCAAGTTCGGCAACGAGCCCGCGCAGGGTGAAGTCGTCATTCTTGATCCGCTGCGATAGCCAAACCGCATGTTCACCCGAAATCGCCTTCGGCTTGTGACCGCCCATCTGCCCTGGGGCGACGCTGCCGGTCTCATCGAGACGCTGCATCCAGCCGATCGCCGTGCTGATCGCGACCCCAAACTGCTTGGCTGCCCGATTGCGGGACATACCGCCTTCAATAGCCGCCACCACCCGATTCCGAAGATCCAGAGAGTAAGGCTTGCCCATCCATGCTGGCCTCCTGCCCAGCCAGCATGGTGAACCAGAAACAAGCTGATTTGGGAATCCCAAATCGATTCAACTTAACCCCATCCCGCTTTAGCCCTTCCCACTTTGAGAGTGCTCGCCCAACGGCCTCATAGATTATGCTCTCGGTGGTATTTCCGACCTTGAATTTCGGAGAGTACGGAATGTCCCAGACAT
The DNA here is from genome assembly GCA_963802535.1 of uncultured Alphaproteobacteria bacterium. Classification (GTDB taxonomy): domain Bacteria; phylum Pseudomonadota; class Alphaproteobacteria; order Rhizobiales; family Xanthobacteraceae; genus Bradyrhizobium. The sequence goes on from CAWDJI010000022.1 coordinate 223,578, forward strand.
TGCTCATCGCGCGCTCATGGGTCTTTGGTGTGGAAATCCGACCTTACTGCTTCGGCTGCTCCCAGTAGGTCGGGAGGTACGAAAGAAACGCATTATCTACGACGCGAAAGCGATAGTGAAACCATTTGCGAGAGCGCTCCCCTCTGAAGCGCCCCCAAGAATGCTTCTCGAATAGCAAGTGCTCAATTCTTAAAAGGGTGATCCATAGATACACCAACGCATGAGCAAGCGTCGCCTTCGACATGTCACCCACGTTTCCAAGCATCGCCAGCTTCCCAAATGTATCGCCCTCATCAGGCGGGTGCGCGGCAACTACATGCGCGGCATAATCCACATGAACAAACTTTGAGAGCCAGGAATAATTATCCCGCCTAATCTCCAACGGTGTCATATCAATCGGAATGGTTATTGGATCATCGACTTCAAGCGCCAATACGAACTCCCTAACTACAGAGGGCGAGAGGTGAGTTCTCCAGTGCTTGTAGCTAACCTTCGGGTCCTCAAAGGACTTAGTATACTCAAGGTACGTGCTCTCGCGGGCTAGCACCGCGATCATAAGGTCCGCAATCTCAACAACACCTCGGAAGGCTGCGCGCGCTTGGCTTTCGAAGCCATGAAGGATTAACAGTTGAAAGGCTTGCATCGACTGAGCCAAATTCGATGCCAGAACATAAAATACGGCATTGGGTGGCGGCCGCTTTGGCAACGACAAGTCTGGCCAGATTATTTTGCTGCGATGATCGGAATTCCTGAGGCCGAAGTACGACATATCGCAAATCTGCAACAACGCCAGATCGTACAGAAACATACGGGGTTGGAGCTTTGCTTCAGCCGACTTGGAAATCCGTTGGCGATCTTTCCGAACTGCGCCAAGGAAACCTGATAGCTCCGTCTCAATTGAGTTGGCGCTTAGATTAGAGGTTTCGCCTAGATCTCGTTGAAGCTGAGGGTCCGCTTCTGCCGCAGCGCGGCAAGCGTCTTGAAGCATGCGATGCTCTTCAGGCCTCAAACGTCTGTTCTCCATTGCCACTTGTCATACCTACCTGAAAAGCGCAACGCTCGCCGGAATTCTTTCGCATGTTGTCTACAACCGTGACAGGTTGTGGGAGCCGGGATCGCCCGACCCCGATATCTTAGGTGATTGCGCTAAGCGGCACGGCTCGCTCTGATAGGGGATGGCCCCGAAGCGCCATCCAACGCCTTTGCCCAGTGGCGACCGCAAGGCTGTCAAGAAAGAGCTTGCGAGGTCTTGCGCCATGACAGGCATCTTCGCCGAGCCCGCGGCGGAGAAGCGAGCGCCCAGCGAGGCACTGATCCGCGAAGTCGACAATCTCACGTGTCAATCTTGGAATGAACGCATGTGAAGCGACGGCGGCCCCATCGATGCGTCGCCGACCATCGATCAGGCCATCAACGGCGGCTACCCTTGGCTGGAGATCGCGTGCAGCCCGTCCAAGGCAAGACGATCCAACCCAAGAGAGCCCACCACCGGGTTCGGCGTAACGCGCCGGACCCCTCGCCATTTTCACGCGGCGATGCGCGGGCTCAAACCGCGTTCAGTCGCGCGCTGCTTCTTCGATCGCTTGTGCGAGCCGCGCCGGATTGCTGAAAAACATTTCATGGCTGCCGTCGCATTCGACGAGACGAAACAGGCCAAGGCGCTCCGACAGGCGCGGATGCCATGGCATGCTGTGTGGCAGCGCAATGTCTTGCCGGCAGTTGACATAGGATTTGCCGACCGGCAGTTCCGCCAGCGGACGCTTCAGCGTGATCTTGTCGGTAAACGTCTTGTACGGATGCGGATTGAGTTTTGCGAAGGCGGACTTCGCCAGCTCGATATCGGCGTCGTTGATGAAGGCATCGCGCCAGATCTCGAACGGCAGCATGACCGCGTTCTGGTTGGCGGCGGCTACCGCGTCGAACAGCCCAACATAATGCGGCGGCACCATGTCGTTGAGGCATTCCCCGTCCAAGGGGACAAAGGCGTTGACGTAGACGAGGCGCTTGATGCGATCCGTCAGCCGGTCGGCGACACCCGAAATCAGCATTCCCCCATAGGAGTGCCCGACCAGCCAGATGTCCCGCAAATTGTTGGTTTCGATATAGCTCGCCACCGACGCGATCGCCTGTTCCAGGCCAATTTTGTCGCGATCGTCGGCCGGATTGTTGCCGGCAACCGTCGGGCAATGCACGGCATGGCCGTGCTTGCGCAGATGCGAGGCGACCGCATCCATTTCAGCACCGGTGTGCCATGCGCCGTGTACCAGAACGTAGGTGCCTGCCATTTTCCGTCTCCCCCTATTTGAAGCAGGCTTGATAGGCGGAATAAGTCGCGCGGAATGGCCGGATCCGGCCACGCTCATGGCCGGTTTACGCCAGGCGTCAGCGCTGCCGCCGGAAGGCGGCCGGCGTCATCCCGAGATACCTGCGGCACTGCCGGATGAAATGGGACGGATCGGACAGACCAACCCGCAGTCCGATCCCGCCGACACCGATGTGATCGAAGCGCTGCTCGCTCAGCATCCGTCGTGCGACCGCCATCCTGCAATCGTTCAGCAGCCCGCTGAACGTCAGGCCGGCATTGTTGAGACAGCGATGCACGGTCCGCTCCGAAACCCGCAACTGCTCCGCGACGGCTGCGGCCGTCAGCCCGGGTTCGGCATAGTGCAGCCGAATGGCTCGGCCGATCTGATCCAAAAGATTGCCCGCGGCGCGCTGCTCCGACGGCGTCGCCGGAATCTCGCTTCCCGCCGCCAGCGCCAGCAGGCCGCCGAGTTGGTCGGTGAGAACCCGTGCCGGCAGCGGCTGCTCGACCGCCAGATCAGGTGACAATTGGCAAGCAAACGCACTGAGCGCCGCGCCCCAGCCGGCACGTCCGTCGATGCGCTGCCCGATCCGCCGTTCGGGTTCGACGATCCAGGATTCGACCCAGGGGATCGGCAATTCCAGCGACAGCGTGTTCGAGGTCACCGGAAAGTTGAATTCATAACAGCGCCGCGAAGTCCAGCAGGACGAGATCGTAAGGCTGCATGTTCGAGCGATGGCCGTTTTGCGTGACCGTCCAGTCGCCATCCGTCTTGCACAGCAGATAGAAGTAGTTCGCTCCGCTGCGCTCGACGCTGGCTTTGCGGCGGTAGACATGCTGCGCCGAGCCGCGGACGCGGTTGATACCGATAATGTCGAGCTGCCCACGTTGGACGTCGCAGTCGAACCCCGACCGAACCTGCGTCGTGATGTCCATCTCGAGAAAGCATTCGCAGACGGCGCCGATCCAGTAATCCAGCCGCCGTTCCGGCTCGACCAGATTGGTCGACCAGGTCTCAACGATGGCGTTCGTTCTGGCCGTCATGCGTCTTCCCCCGCCGTTCAGGCGACGATCTTCTCCAGCAACGCCATCAGCGTTTCCGGCGCGGTGACGTTCGGCGTGTGGGTGGAAATCGATCTCGAAATAGCGCCAGCCCGGCGCATCCTTGGTACGTCTGGCGAATGGCCCAAAGGTGTCTGCCGGCGTGATCTTCCTGGCGTAGATGTAGCTGCGCGGCAGCGTCAGCGGACCACCATGAAGCTTCAGCTTTTTTTCAAAGCATCCGATCGACATATCGACGCGCCGCGCGTTGAGCCAGGGCAGATCGGCCTCCGCGGTATCGGGCGAGACCGGGCGCGGCGGCACGCGCCATTCGCCGCTCTTCCCCAGTTCGTTCATGCGTTGGCGGTCGGCATCGTTGAGATCCAGCAGCGACTGGCCATCCTCCGGCACGAAGGCGTCGAGATAGATCAGCTGGCTGACGCGATCCCGGGCGCGGTCGGCGACCCCGGTCGCGACCATGCCGCCATAGCTATGTCCAAGCAGCACGATGTCGCGCAAATCCTCGAACTTGATGACGTTGACCACATCGTCGACATGGGTATCGAGATCGACCGACGAATTCATCAGATGCACGCGCTCGCCAAGCCCGGTGTAGGTCGGCGTGACCAGCCGATGTCCGGCCGCCTGCATCAGCGGATGCATCTTCTTCCACGACCAGCCGCCACCCCAGGCGCCGTGACAGACAAGGAAGGTCTTTTTTTGGCTCATCGGGCGTTTCCATGAAGTTGTCGTTGGAGGCGTCATTGCGAGTGTACCTGCTGGCGGGCTCGTGTAAATGTCGCACCAAATTCAAACGACGTCATTCCGGGATGATCCGAAGGACCAGACCCGGAATCTCGAGATTACGGGTTCGATGCTGCGCATCGCCCCGGAATGACGGGGGGAAAATTGGAAGCGTCCACCTACGCGATCCTGCTTTTTGGCGCACTCGCCGGCGGTTTCGTGTCCGGCCTCGCCGGTTTCGGCACCGCGCTGATGGCGCTGGGGATCTGGCTCTATGTGCTGCCGCCTTCGCTGGCCGTGCCGCTGGTGCTGATCTGTTCGGTGAGTTCGCAGATCTCGACCCTGCCCTCGATGTGGCGGGTGATCGACTTCAAGCTGGCCCGGCCGTTCGTGATCGGTGGACTGGCCGGCATGCCGATCGGCGCGCTATTGGTCGCGCGCGCCGATCCGCATAATTTCAAACTGAGCGTCGGCGCGATGCTGCTGCTGTTTCCGGCCGCGCTGTTCTTCATCCGCAAGCCGATGGCCTTCAGCTTCGGCGGCAGCCCTGCGGATGCCGCCGTCGGATTTGCCGGCGGCATCCTAGGCGGTCTCGCCGGCCTGTCCGGCCCGCTTCCGACCCTGTGGGCGAGCGTACGCGGCTGGACCAAGGACCAGCGCCGCGGCGTTTTCCAGATCTTCAACGGCAGCGTGCTCGGCGCCGCACTGCTCCTGCAAATCGCCAGCGGTTTTGTGAAACCAGAGGTGTTCTGGCTCGCGCTGCTTGCCATGCCGGGCACGCTGATCGGCGCACGGCTCGGCATGCGCGCCTATCAGGCGCTGAGCGACCGCAATTTCTACGATGTGGTGCTCGGCCTGTTGTTTCTGTCCGGGCTCGGACTGGTGTGGAGCAGCATCGGCGCGCGGTAGCACCACGCTTTGTTGCTCGCATGGCCGCCATGCGGCGCATCGCAGACGCTGTACGTGCGCGATCAAACTCGCTACCACGCATCGCATGACCTCTCCCTCCATTTCACGCGAACGCCTCGGTCTGTTGCTGGGCTTTGTCGGCATGGTGATCTTCGGCGGCACGCTGCCGGCGACGCGGATTGCGGTATCGGCAGTTGATCCGATTGCACTGACTTCGCTGCGCGCCGCGCTCGCAGGTCTCTGCTCGCTGGTGCTGCTGCTCGTGCTGCGGCGGCCGTTGCCGCGACGCGCGCTGTGGCCGCAACTCGTGATCACGGTGCTCTGCGTCGTCGTCCTGTTTCCGTTCCTGATGGCGCTGGGGATCCAGACCGTCGATGCCTCGCATGGCGGCGTGGTGTTCGGAATCATGCCGATCGCGACCGCTTTGGTGGCCGTGATGATCACCCATGAGCGGCCGCGGCCGCTGTTCTGGATCGCGTCGTTCGCGGGTGCTGCGATCGTGATCGCGTTTGCGCTGCGGCAAGGCGGCGGCGCGCTCTCGGCCGGCGACCTGCTGCTGTTCGCGGCGGTCATCATGTCCGGGATCGGCTACGCCTATTCCGGCCGGCTCACCTCGCAGATGCCGGGCTGGGAAGTGATCAGCTGGGTGCTGGTGATCGCACTCCCGATCTCGATCCCCGCCACCCTATTGACCATCCCGGCGGATATCTCGCAGATGGCAATCAAGCCATGGCTGGCGGTCCTCTACGTCACTTTGTTTTCGCAATGGATCGGCTTCTTTGCCTGGAATGCCGGCATGGCGATGGGCGGCATCGCCCGCGTGGCGCAGATGCAATTGCTGCAACCCTTCGTCACCTTTGCGCTGGCTTCGTACTTCAACGGCGAGACCATCACGCCGCAGATCCTGCTGTTCGCGGCCGGCGTGGTCGCCACCGTCGCGATTTCAACGCGGTCGCGCGGACGCAAGGCGCCCGATCGTCCGGAGCCGACGTCCGTTGCCGCGGTCACTCCGCCGGCAACGCCGACTTGAGCGGCGTCAGCCGTTTCCTGAACTCCAGATGCAGCAGCCACAGGCTCAAAGCAGCCTGCAGCGTCGTGGTGAAGTTCGACAAATACCACACGTACTCCATGCGAAACCCCGGTCTTGCGGAGAGCCAGAGCACCGGCAAGGCGTAGCCGATCAAACGCGCGCTGGAACTCAGCAGCACCGGCTTGGTGTTACCGAGTCCCTGAAACATGCTGTTGCTCACAAAGGTCAGTCCCTGCGCCACGAGGTTCAGCGAGACCATCTGCAGGAACAGAATGGCGACCGCCAACGTCTCGGCGTCGCTCGCGAAGCCGCCGAGCAGCAGTCCTGGCTGCCACTCTGAAACTATCGTGAAAGCGATCATCACCACGGTGACGATCATCGCCGCCCTCGTGAAAGTCTCCCTGACGCGCGCGGCGTTGCCGGCGCCGAAATTCTGTCCGGCGATCGGTCCGGCAGCGATAGCGATCGCCAGCGCCGGCATCTGGATCAGGCCGAGCACGCGCGTCCCGATGCCAAACCCGGCTTGGGCCGCCGCGCCGAAGTCCCGCAATACGTAATAGATCACGCCCATCCAGATGAAGACGATCGCGAACTCGCCGCCGGCCGGCAGACCGACATCGAGAATGCGCTTCCATTGCCGGAGCTGTGGACGAATTTGCACAGGCTCGAAGCCGACATAACGCTCGAGCCTGCGAAAATAAAACCACATCATCAAGACGCCCATCAGGACCGCGAGCGAACTCGCAAGCCCTGCGCCCGCGACGCCGAGTGCAACGCCTGTGCCCCAGCCAGCGATCAGGACCGGCGCCAGCGCAATATTGATCGTCACCGCGAGCGCCTGCACGATCATGCCGGGTCGCACGATGCCGGTACCGCTCAATGCTGCGCCCATCACCCGCGAAGAAAATTGCAGCGCCAGCGCAGGCATGAACCAGAGCAGATAGGTAGCGCCCGCCGCGACGGTGGCCTCATCAGCGGCCACCATTCGCATGTAGAGGCCGACGAACACCGATCCTGCAACCCAGGTCAGCAACCCGCACGCGGCGGCGAGGCCAAGCGCCTGGTTGAACACCAGATTGGCATCGACCTGGTCCTTGCGGCCCACGGCATGCGCAATCAGCGACACGGTGCCGACGCCGAGCACCTGCAACACGCCGCTCAGGAGAAACACCAGATTTCCGGCCGCGGCCACGCCGGCGATGGCCGCATCACCGAGCCCCTGCACGAAGTACAGGTCGACGAGCTGGCAGATCATGATCGTGACCATGCCGGCGACGATCGGCGGCGCCATGTTCAGGATGTGGCTCACGATGGAGCCTTGCGTCAGGTCTCTCATTTCAAATCCGCCTCCAGAGCCTTTTCCGTTCCGATTAAAATCGGAACGGGGCTCTACTTTTGTCTTGACGCATTTTCTTTACGCGAACCGGTCTCCACTTCGCTTGAAAACGCTCTGACGCGCAGCCCTCGCTGCGCGCCCAATGTGATTCTACTCCGCCGCCGTGACGCGGCCGAACTCCGTGGCCTGACGTTCGAACAGTCCGCGATAGATGCCGCCCGCCCGCGCCGTCAGCGTGGCGTGGGTGCCCTGCTCGACGATCTCGCCGCGGTCGAACACCAGGATGCGGTCGAGGCTGCGCACCGTCGACAGCCGATGCGCGATCACGATCGAGGTGCGGCCTTTCATCAGCCGTTCCATCGCCTGCTGGATCAGACCTTCCGACTTCGAGTCGAGGCTCGAGGTCGCCTCGTCCAAAATCAAGACCGGCGCATCCGCCAGGAACGCGCGCGCCAATGCGACGCGCTGCCGCTCGCCACCCGACAGTTTGACGCCGCGCTCACCAACCAGCGTGCCGTAGCCTTTCGGCAGCCGCAGGATGAACTCGTGCGCGTTCGCCAACCGCGCCGCCTGCTCGATCGCAGCCAGATTGGCGCCCGGCCGGCCGTAAGCGATGTTCTCGGCCAGCGACCGGTGAAACAGGATCGGGTCCTGCTGCACGATCGCGATCTGACTGCGCAGCGAATGCTGCGTCGCCTTGGCAATATCCTGACCGTCGATCAGGATTTTGCCGCCGGAGACGTCGTAGAGCCGCTGCACCAGTTTTACAAACGTAGTCTTGCCTGAACCGGAGCGGCCGACCAGACCAACGCGTTCGCCGGCGCGGATATCGACCGACAGGCCGTCATACAGCGGTTCGCGATGTCCGCCATAGAGGAACGTCACGGCGTCGAACACGATGCGGCCGCCCTGGATGTCGATCGGCGCAGCATCGGGCGCATCCGCAATGCCGATCGGCTCGCCATGAATCGCGACCAGTTCCTCCATGTCGTTGACCGACCGCTGCAGATTGTTGATGTGCATGCCGACATCGCGCAAATAGGCGTGGATGATGTAATAGCTGGTCAGCACATAGGTGACGTCGCCCGGCGTGGCGCGCCCGGCGATCCAGAGCAGGATCGCGCCGCCGATCACGCTCGCGCGAAAGCACAGCAGCACCGCGAGCTGCGCCGTGCTCGTATAGTTGTAACGCAGCCAGGTCCGCCGCACGCGAGTACTCCAGCGCGCGATGACGGCGCCGAGCCGCGAATCCTCGCGCGCTTCGGCGCCAAAGGATTTCACCACCGCGTTGCAGGTCAGGGCATCCGCCAGCGTACCGCCGACCTTGGTGTCCCAGGCATTGGAGACGCGGGCCGCCGGCGCGATGTAATTCACCGAGAACGCCATCGTCATCGAGACATAGATCAGCGTGCCCACCGCGATAACCGCGCCGAGCGAGGGCCAGTGCAGCCCGAGCAGGATCATCGAGCCCAACAGCACCGTCAGCGACGGCGCCAGCGCCATCAGGATGGTGTCGTTGAGCAAATCGAGCGCCCACATACCGCGGGTGATCTTGCGCACGGTCGAGCCGGCAAAGCTGTTGGCGTGCCAGTCGGTCGAGAAGCGCTGCACCCGCATGAAAGCGTCGCGCGACACGTCCGACATGATTTTCAGCGTGAACGGCACGATCGCCTGCAGCCCGATCAGCCGCAGCACCATCGACACCGCGCCGAGCGCCACGATGCCGCCGAACGCAAACAATGCCGCGCGCCGCGCCGCCGGATCGGAAGCGCCTTGCGTCAGCGCATCGACCAGCCGGCCGGAGAACAGCGGCATGAACAGGTCGGCCGCGGTCGCGCCCAGCAAACCACCGGCGACGACGGCGGCGCGGGCGGGCTGTTCGAGCCAATGGCGGAACACGAACGGGATCACCACGCGGATCGCTGCGGGACGTTTGTTACCTTGAGCGGTCATGGCCTCATCCGGCAACGCGTCTTCGCGCGCACGCCGGCTCCATCTGAAAGGACGCGGGCAGACGACCAGAAGGCCGAGCACGGGCGTCGATGAATAATTTCGGTAACGCGTTGGGAAGTCTTGGAGATCGGGACGACAGGCCCGATCGGCGTCGGCTAAGGCAGAGACTCGAAAATGAGCCTCAAAGGCCCGATACGGCGTCCGACATAAACATCGAACGCGGATGGGCGGTCTGCGATTTGGACGAAATCATGCAAATCCTCCATCGGGTTCGAGTGACAATGCGCGTGCTTATAAATGCGTCACGGCCGATTTGCAATATGACAAGCGCGTGAGCGCGCGCGTGTCCCTGCAAGTGTGCTTTTTCAGCCCTCTTCAGTGCCAGTGCCCTGCACCGCCGCCCGCCCCGGTCAAAGGCGGCTTCTTCAGCAGCATCACCAGCAGGCTGAGGCCGAAATAGAACACGGTCACGATGAAGAAGGCATCGCCATAGCCCATCACCACGGCCTGGCGGTGCACGATCTGCGACAATTGCTTCATCGCCATCAGCGCGGCATCGCCCACGCCCTGCATGCGCTGGGTGAACATGTTGAGCGTTTCGGTCGCGGTGGCGTTGCCCCAGTTGACGCGTTCCTGCAGCCGGACGATGTGCAGATCGGTGCGCTCGTTCAGCACCTGGTTGATGACCGCAAGGCCCACCGCGCCGCCGAGATTGCGCGTCAGGTTGAACAGGCCCGAGCCGTTCTTCAGCAAATGCGGCGGCAGCGTGCCGAGCGCAATGTTGTTGGTCGGCACCATCGCGAACATCATGCCGATGCCGCGCAGGATCTGCGGGATCAGGAGCTCGTAGAAATCATAGTCTTTGGTGATCCAGGTCATCTGCCAGGAACCGAGCGCGAAGGTGCAGAGACCGAACGCGATGAGATAGCGCATGTCGATCTTGGTCATCAGCCGCCCGACCAGCGGCGCCACCATGAACATGGTGATCCCGGACACGAACATGGTTTCGCCAATCATCAGCGCGCTGTAGCCGCGGACCTCGGCGAGATAGCGCGGATACATGTAGGTCAGGCCATAGAGACCGATGCCGATGCAGAACGAGATCAGGCAGCCGAGGCCGAAATTGCGGTCGGTGAACGTCCTGATGTCGACGATCGGCTCGCGCGTCGTCAGCACGCGCCAGAAAAACGCTACGCCCGAGACCAGACAGATCGCGGCGCAGGTCGCGACCGAAGGATCTTCCAGCCACTGATATTGCGGGCCTTCCTCCAGTACGTATTCCAGCGAGCCGAGGAAACCGGCCATGAACAACAGGCCCCACCAGTCGAAATGCTCGAGCAGCTTGAAATTCGGCTGGTCGAAATCGACCAGCGCCAGCACGCCGATGGTGATGCAGATACCGGGGACGATGTTGACGAAGAACAGCCAGTGCCACGACATGAGGTCGGTAATGACGCCGCCGACGGTAGGTCCGATCGTGGGCGCCAGCGTCGCGACCAGCCCGATGATCGGGCCGACGATGTGAAATTTCGAGCGCGGGAACACCATATAGGCCGAGGCGAACACGGTCGGGATCATGCCGGCGCCCAAAAATCCCTGGAGCGCGCGCCAGAAGATCATCTGCTCGATGGTGGAAGCAAATCCGCAGAAGAAGCTCGCGATGGTGAAGCCGGCGGCGGACGTCGCAAACAGCAGCCTGGTGCCAAACGCGCGCGACAGGAACCCGGACAGCGGGATCGCGATCACTTCGGCGATCAGATACGAGGTCTGCACCCACGACACTTCGCTGGAGCTCGCCGAAAGCCCGGCCTGGATCTCCGACAGCGACGCCGAGACGATCTGGATGTCCAGGATCGACATGAACATCCCGAACACCATGATCAGGAACGCAAACAGCCGCCGCGGCGCGATGCGCTCGGACGGCGCGCCTGCGGCTGATATCATCGACGGCGGTGCGGTGGTGGCGTCAGCCATGAGCTGTCGGAACCGCCGGCGTGTCCCCGTCAAGCCAACTCATGGCCGTAACGGCAGCGCTCTTCAGCATGAGTATGTCAAACCCCAGCAAAACGCTCGAATAGCCGCGAGCGGCGGCCGACTTCACCTGTTCTTGAGTGAAAGCCAAGGTACTCATCGGAATTTTAGCGGCAGTTGCGGCCCTCTCGAATTTCTCGACAGCCGCCAGGAACTCCGGCGCATCGAAACGCCCCGGACAGCCGAGATCAACCGACAGGTCGAAACCAGCCAAAGCCAGCGCGCTGATACCCGGTACAGCGCAGATCGCATCGATGTTCTCTATCGCCGCTTTCGTCTCGATCAAGAGATTGCAGCGGATCGTGTTGTCCAGATCGGTCAAACTCTCCTGAAACGTTCGTCCCCATCTGGAGTGCCCGACGAAGGTACCAAAGCCTCTGCGACCATGCGGCGGATACCGGGTCATGGCGACACATTTGGCGGCGTCTTCCGCAGTATTAGTGAGTGGAAACACAATTCCGGCGGCACCGAGATCCAATGCCAACTTTACCATTCCCTCATCCCGCTTGGTGACACGCACAAGCGGCAAACAGTTCGTCCCGGCCGTGGAGGCGATCATGGCGTGAAGATTTTCGGGACCAACAGGGGCGTGCTCCTGGTCAATCACGATCGCGTTCGCTCCTGCACTGGCAAGAGCCTGGGTTACGACGGCGGACGGAATGATGTTGAAGAATGTCGCGCCCAGTTTCCTGGTTTTCGTGATCATCATGTCCTCCGCAAGTGTGGCCGGGCCAAATCGTCGCCCGATGGCTGAGTCTACTTCGGATGGAGCATCGGCGACGCATCGAGGTCCGCGTCATTGTCCGCATCGGCGGCGCCTTCGCGGGTATCGACGGTGGTGTGGACCGACATGCCCGCGCGCAGCAGGCTTTGCTTCGCCACGTCCTTCGGCACCCGGATCCGCACCGGCAGCCGTTGCACGATCTTGGTGAAGTTGCCGGTGGCGTTGTCCGGCGGCAGCAGCGTGAACACCGAGCCAGCGGCTGGCGAGATACTGTCGACAACGCCGGTGAATTTGCGGAAGCCGTAGGCATCGACCTTGATTGTCACCGGCTGGCCGGGGCGAATGCGCTTGAGCTGGGTTTCCTTGAAATTGGCGTCGATGAAGACCTCGTTGAGCGGCACCACATTGCCGAGCCGCTGTCCGGCCTGGATGAAGTCGCCGGTGTTGACGATGCGGTTGGAGAAGGTGCCGTCGACGGGCGCGCGCACCGAGGTGAAATCCAGATCGCGCTCGGCCTTGGCGAGCGTGGTCTGCAACTCCGCCAACTGGGCGCGGGCCTCGTCCTGCTGCGCCTTTGTCACCTCGACATTGTCGCGCGCGGCGTCAGAGGCCGCCTGCGCCATTTTCACCGCAGCGACGCCCTGGTCGCGTCCGGCTTCGGAAACCTCATAGGTGGCGCGCGAGGCAAAACCCTTGGTGCTGAGCGCCTGCTGACGATCGAAATCGAGACCGGCGCGCTTCAGCGCGGCTTCCGAGGAAGCCAGCTGGCCCTTGGCCTGCTCGCTGGCGCTTTCCATTGCCGCGACCTGGCGGCCGATGCGGTCGATGGTGGCCTGCTGGGTCGCGATCTTGGTCCGCGCCGCGTCCACCGCAATCCTGTAGTCGCCGTCGTCGATCTTGTAGATTACGTCGCCCTTGCGCACGATCGAATTGTCGCCGGGAATGATCGCCGCGACATGGCCCGACACCCGCGCACCCAGTGTGGTGTTGTTGGCGCGCACATAGGCGTCGTCGGTCGAGACGTAGAAACGCCCGGCGAAGACGTAGTAGACGCCGTAGCTGATCGCCGCGAGCGCCAGCAATCCAACCACGCCGATCATCACGAATTTCTTCTTGCCCGACTTCGGCGCGGCCGCCGCGGCGGCAGTTGCCTGCACGGCTGGCGCCGCTGGCTTGTCGGCCGCCGGCATCCCGGGCGCATCGCCCGGCCGGCGCTTGGTTTCTTCCGCAAGTTGAGTCCGAAGCTGGTCCGCCAACTGGGCAGCGCCATCGCGTGCGGCCTCACCTTCGGCCGTTTCCGGTCCGGTGCGGATTGCACGGGCGGCCTGGTCTCTCGCTGCGGCCATTACCGGCCTCCTCATTACGATCACGCGATGCAAGTGCGGCCAAAACAGGCCGCTCCGGCACTCTCAACGCAAGATTTACATTGACCGAACGGTTCGGTCAAGATATATTTGTTCCATCCGAACCATAGGGCTAAAACCGCTTACCGTGCCTATGCCCGGTTGAAATCTTTGGCGAGAAGATAAACCAATGGTTGCAGTCCCGTCGAACACGCTGGGCGTCGTCCCCGAGGAGGACTCCTCCAAGCGGCGGCAGATTCTCGATGGCGCCCGCAAGGTGTTCATGGATCTGGGTTTTGACGCCGCCAGCATGAACGAGATCGCGCGCTCCGCCGGCGTCTCCAAGGGCACGCTCTACGTCTATTTCGCCGACAAGATCCGGCTGTTCGAGGCTATCCTCGAGAACGAAGCGCTCGAACAGGGCAAGGTGGCGTTCAATCTCGATCCCGCCCGCGACGTCGAGACCACGCTCCGCGAATTCGGGCAGGCCTATATGGCGTTGCTGTGCCGGCCCGGCGGCGGATCGTGGATCCGCACCGTGATGGCGATCGCCGAGCGGATGCCGGAGGTCGGCCGTCGTTATTATGCGAACGTGCTGGAGAAGCTGGTCAACCACCTCGCCGATTATCTTAAGGCCCGTGTCGCGACTGGCGATCTCAAGATCGACGATTGCGGCCTGGCGGCGTCGCAGTTCATGGAAGTGTGCAAGGCGTCGCTGTTCCTGCCCTTCGTGTTCCAGGCCGCCCCTGCCCCTTCGGCCGAGCGTATCGACGAGGTCGTCGACAGCGCGACGCGGATGTTTCTGGCGGCGTACCGGGCGAAGTAGCGAACCGCAGCCGTCATTGCGAGCAAAGGTGCGTCCCCTCCCCCTTTGCGGGGGAGGGAGTTGATCGTCCGCGTGACGTAAATTCTCAATTCCAAATTTCATAGAGCAGATGCGCGTCCGCATTCTCGCGACGCGTTGCGCCTGAGTTTTGTCGGAAACTTCCTAGATCGTTACTGCGATCGAGTATGAAAGGCACGAAGATGTAGCCGCAATCGACCGAACCTTTCGACCCACGATCACAAGGAAGAAACCATGAAGACGACACTGACGATCGGCCTCGCTTTCATCGCGCTCGCCGGCACAGCCGTGCCGGCCATGAGCCACGAGCAGCACGGCCACGAAACCTATTCGGCCGGAGAGCCCGGCAACGCCAAAAAGCGCGCGCGCATTATCGAGGTCACCATGAGCGAGATGGAATTCACTCCGTCCCGTATCGAGGTCAAACGCGGCGAACAGATAAGATTCATCGTCCGCAACGCCGGCACCGAGGACCATGAATTCCTGCTGGCAACGACGGCAGACAATCTGAAGCACGCCGAAGCGATGAAGAAGAATCCGAAGATGGAGCACGACGATCCGAACGGCGTGCGCCTTGCGCCGAAGAAAACGGCCGAGATCCTGTGGAAGTTCACCAAGGCCGGCACGTTCGAATATGCCTGCCTGATCCCGGATCACCGCGACTACGGCATGACCGGCCGCATCACCGTCAAGTAATCCGCCCCTTAAAAACAAGGAAAAAAACGCATGAACAAACTCAATTCGACTGCCGCAATCGCGCTGCTCGCGCTGGCGCTCAACGGCGCCGCCGCCATGGCGCAGGATTCGGCCGTGATCGGCGAAGTCCGGAAGATCGACGAGGCCGCCGGCAAGATCACATTGAAGCACGGCCCGATCAAGAACCTCGGCATGGACCAGGGCATGACGATGGTGTTCCGCGTCAAGGATCCCGGCCTGCTGAAGCAGGTCGCGGTCGGCGACAAGGTCAAGTTCGAGGCCGAGAACGCCGATACCGGCATCACCATCACGAAGATGCAAAAGACGAAGTGACTGGTCCAAAGCCTCGCGCCGCCGTGGGCTCTCGCGGCGGCGCCCCCACCATCGCCCGGCATTCGGGATCGCGTCCGCCAAAGCCGGTACGCTGCTTAGCGGTTGGATGCAAAGGGCACGAAGGGAACGCGCTCCCGTCTGGCGAGGCGTGGCAACATCTTGTCGGCGAACGACTTGAAATGATCGGTGCGTTGATGCTCGGCCCACCCGGCTTCATTTCGGTACAGCTCGAATATGAAGAACGCCTTCGGATCCGTCGGTGAGCGATACGGCAGGAACAGTTTTACCCCCGGCTCCGCCATCGTCGGGGCGACCAATGCTGCAAGGGCATCCGCGACCGCCTGCTCTTCGCCGGCCTTCGCGTCGATCTCGATCGCAACGACAAAGCCGTCGTTCAGTTCGGCTGACGTGAAGGTCTTGTCTGTCATCGCGCACGACTCCAATGCTGCAGAATTCCCTCACCAATAGCAGAGTATAGCGCGGGAAGCTTCGGCCCCGGTCAAAGTGTCAGCACGTGACAGCATGGGGCCGCAACCGAGCTTCCCGGACGGCAGAAATAACCGAGTTCTGCCTGGCGCAGGCCACGGGAAACGCCGCCGTCTATGCAACTATTTTGCGTTCTGCGCGTCGTCCCTTCCGTAAAGTAGTGATGGTGCACGCTTGCAGGTAAAGGCTGCCCATAATCAGGACTCCATGAACCATTCTCCAGTTCCCGTTTCCGACCCCAATTCACTATTGCGTAGCCTGCTGGCGTCGTCGGGCGACTGCATCAAGATTCTCGATCTCGACGGCAACCTCATCTACATGACCGAGGGCGGCCAGCGGATCATGGAAGTCAGCGACTTCGGCGCCATTAAAGGCTGCCCATGGCCGGACTTCTGGCAGGATAAAGGCAATGTCGACGCCAAGGCGGCCGTAGCCGCGGCCTGCGAAGGCAAAACCGGCCACTTCCAGGGATTTGCGACGACGATGGCCGGGACACCGAAATGGTGGGACGTCACGGTTACCCTGATCCGCGATGCCGAAGGCCGCCCCGACCGATTGCTCTCGGTCTCGCGCGACATCACCGAGTCCCGCGACGCCGACATCGCCGTGAGAGAAAGCGAGGCCCGCTTCAAGATGTTTGCGCAAGCGATGCCGAACCAGGTGTGGTCGGCGACAACAGACGGACAACTCGACTGGTTCAACAATCAGGTATTTTCCTACAGCGGACTGAAGTTCGAAGATCTCGCCGGCACCGGGTGGGCGCAAATGGTCCATGCCGACGACATCGGCACGGCCGCCGCCATCTGGGCCAACGCTCTCGCGGCCGGAAAGCAGTATCAGGTCGAGTTTCGCTTGCGACGGCACGATGGCGCCTGGCGGTGGCATATCGCCCGCGCGCTGCCGATCAAGGACGCGGCGGACACGATCACGCGCTGGATCGGGACCAATACCGACATCGACGACCACAAGGCGGTCGAGGCGCAACAGCAGCTTCTCGCGCGCGAGCTCGAACATCGCATGAAGAACACCATGGCGATGGTCGGCGCGATCGCCAACCAGACGTTCCGGACCGCCGCCACCAAGGAAGATGCGCGCACGATATTCGACGCCCGCCTCCGCGCGCTCAATCAGGCGCATGACGTGCTGGTCGCATCGAGCTGGACCAGCGCGCCGATGTCAGTCGTGGTCGATGGCGCACTCGATCTCTATCGAACCGACGAGGGACGCATCAGGATCGATGGACCGGCCGTTGACCTGTCTGCGAAGCAGGCGCTCTCGCTATCGCTCGCGCTTCACGAACTTGCGACCAACGCCACCAAGTATGGCGCCTTGTCGGCGCCTGCCGGAACGATTGACGTGAACTGGGATTGTACCGCATCCGACGCCGGACCACTGCTTCGCTTTACGTGGCGGGAACGCGGCGGACCAACGGTCTCGATCCCATCACGACGTGGATTTGGCTCCCGTCTGATCGAAAGCACCTTGTCGTCCGACTTCAGCACTGCTGTCAAAGTCGAGTATCTGCCCGCGGGCGTCGTCTGCAGTTTCGAGACCAGATTAAGCGATCTGGTCGAGGGTGCAGAACAACCGAAATAGACGCACATGCCCTTAACCGAAGCTGGCCGAAATTGCGCCGTGCTGGTCGTCGAGGACGATGCGATCCTCCGCCTTCATGCGCTCGACATTGTCGAAGAAGCCGGATTCACGGCGATCGAGGCCAGGAACGCCGACGAAGCCATTGCAATACTGGAAAGCCGCACGGACATCGCCTTGTTGTTCACCGACGTCAATATGCCGGGGTCGATGGACGGCGTGAAACTCGCCCATGCCGTCCGCAATCGCTGGCCACCGATCAAGATCGTGGTGGTTTCGGGTCACGTTCAACTGGACGAGAACGATTTGCCGCCCAACAGCCGCTTCTTCGGCAAGCCTTTCGAGGCGCAAAAGATGGTCAGCGAATTGCGCGAGTTGATCTCGGGTTGAAATCTATTCCGTCAAATTGTCCGCAACTGCAACCGGCGGCGGCCCACCGCGTTTGATCGGTGGAGGTACTGCCATGGCGATATTCGGTCGAAAGTCCCGGCCCTCGCGCCGGCGAACCAACCAGCCGGCATGGATGACGGTCGACGGCAGTTTCGCCGCGCGCCAGTGCACCGTCGTCGACATTTCCGAAGGCGGCGCGCGGCTGCGGGTCGAAGACCCCCAATTCGTCAAGCCGCACTTCCATCTGAAATTCGACCGCGCCTCGCCGGGCCGGGCCTGCAAGGTGGCCTGGAAGAAGGGCGATTTGATCGGGATCAAGTTCGTTTAAAGATTGCGACATCGGCTCGGTGACGGCGGGTCGAGACGCGCGAAGCCCATTAGTCCCGCTAAGAGCGGGGATGAGGGTTCCACTGCGCTCACCTCGCGTGCTGATGGACATTTGCAGCCAGGAAAGGCAGAAATGGGCAGAGCTGCCCTTTTGACACTTGGCGACGCGATCTTGAATCTGATGGACGACGAAGACGACCCGACCGACGAGATTGCACGGATCGAAGCACGGCTCGAGCAGCTTGCCGAGGTCGCCGAGCGCTGCAGAAAATTCATTCTGGCGTCGAAGGCGGCCATTGCCGGCGGCGGCGCATTGCTGCTCCTACTGGTGCTCGGCCTGTTCGGCGCCAATGAGACCGCCGCGATCGGGTCGATTGCCGCGGTGCTCGGAGGTATCGTCTCGCTCGGATCGAACGTCTCGACCTTGCGACAAACGGAAGCCGATATCAGCAAGGCCGAGGCGCACCGTTCGGACCTGATCGGAATGATCGACCTGCAAATGGTCGGCGAGCGGACCGTCACGCGGATTTTGAACTGATCGCGGTCGAACCGGCCGTCAATCGCAGGCGAACGTAGCCCGCATGCGCCAGCGGAATGCGCGAAGCCTCATTCCGGCGTTCTCAATTCGGGCGACAAGAAAAGTTCCGGGGCATCCAGGGATTCAAGGTATCCGCCCCTGTCAAACCCCAGGAACTCAACCGTCCGGACTCTGTTGGTCCTTGCTTGTTCAAAGGAGAATCAGATGGCCGACAAGAAGACGAATGAGAAGCGACCGGGCGAAAAGCCGGAAGGAAAATACCATTACAATCCCGGCAACATGTCCGGCAAAACGGTCGAGGACTCCGAGCGGGAGAACAACGAAGACCGGGTCAATAGCCGCGCACCGCCCCCTCATGAACGGGGATAGTGGCGCTTACTGACGCAGGATCGATTCGGCGGGCGTCACCCGCCGGCTGACGCGCCCTGCGTCGCCCTCATCGCAGGTTCGGCATTACCAGTTCGGTCATGACGCGGATCGGCAAATTGCCCTGATCGCGGCTGTTGTAATTTCCGGCGGTCACGACCGCCACCAGTTCAAGCCCGGGAAAGACGAACAGCCGCTGGTCGCCATAGCCATGGGCCGCGATCCAGCGTTCGCTGAACGGGCCAGACGCGGCGTTGAATTTGCCGAGATACCAGTGATAGCCATATTCACGCCGCTCGCGGATTGACGCTGCCGGCTTGAACGACGCGTCGAGCCAATCCGCAGGCACCAGTTGCTGCGCGCCGGCCTTGCCGCGGTCGACCAGCAGCTGCCCGATCCGCGCCAGATCCCGCGGCCGCATCGCAAGTCCGGACGGAAAGTTCAGTTCGCGGTCGCGGCTGATGCGCCACGCGGTCGGCCCAAGCCCGAGCGGGTCGAACAGCATGGCGCGGGCGTAATCATGCGCCTTTTGCCCGGTGCCATTCTCCAGAATCTTGCCGATCAGCGCGGTGGCGCCCGCCACAATAATTCCAGCGCGCGCCTGCGGCTGAGACAATGGGCCGTTCCAGCACATAACGGTAGCGGTCGGCTGGCTGCTTCCATCGCGGTCTGGCCGTTGCGCGGATCGTCATAGGAGATGTCTTCATTCCACTCGATCCCGAGCGTCATGGTGAGCGCATGGGCGATGGTCCACCTGCTGCGCTGCTCTCGATCGGCAATATCGGCGTATTGCGGGAATTGCGCCAGCAGTGGCGCATCGGGCGACGGCACTTTTCCGTCGCGCAGCGCTATTCCATACAGCAGCGAGACCATGCTCTTGGTAATGGAGCGCACTTCGTGGAGGCGCTCGGCCGAAAACTTTACAAGCTCGGGATACACCCCGCCGCGCCCGTCGCGCAGCATGTCCTCGCCCTCGTAATATTTCTCGAGCACGAGACGCCCGTGCCTGGCGATGACGACGCCGTGGAGATTGCCGATCCCGCTCCGGACGAATTGATCGAGCCGTGCCTCGAAATCCGGTACGAACCCCGTCTCGGCCGAGGCCGCCGTCTCCCATGCAAGGGAATGTGCAAGGGTGGTCGCGGCGCGCGTGGAGGCCGTGCCTGCCGCCAGTGCGGCGGCGCCCAACAGCAGTCTGCGGCGATCGAGCATCGATACGGCCTCCCCGGAAACCGATGAAATCATCGCCACGGTGGCCTAACTATGGCAAAGGCGCTGGCGCCGCCGCGCGGAGGTGTGTCCGATGCGGTGCAGCAATCGACGTACGCGATGGAACCAGCGATCCGGACAATTGTTAAACCGCAGTTGATCCTTGATCCCGACGCCACCGGCGTTTCGTCTCTCGGCGGCGTATTTGAACCGGCACAGGTTCTCACAGCGAAATCATCGAGAGACTTAAGAGATCAGGGAGGAACAGCCCATGCGTCGCTTGATTCTCGCATTGTCGGTATTGGGAATTCTCGTCAGCGCAGAGGCGGCCAAAGCCGGTCCGAGCACGACCGTCCGCGATTTGTCGGCATCCGCCGATCAGGCGGCCGCTGATCAGACGGTCCTGGCCGATGAGGCAACGCAGGAAGAAGCAACCCAGCAAACCGAAGATCAGATCGGGCTCGACAAGCGAAGGCGTCGCGACGTGCAGCGCCGGCTGACCGGCCTCGGCTTCGACACCAGGGCCAACGGAAAATTCGACGCGCCGACCCGCGCCGTCATCACGCGCTGGCAGGCGGCCCGCGGTTATCCCGCGACCGGCTTCCTCAATACGCCGCAGCATCAGGCCCTGCTGGCCGAGTCCGTCTCAATGGCGAATGCCAGCATCAGCGACAGATCCGGTAACGACCGCCGGGCCCGGCGTCATGGTGGCGGTGTTGGTGGTCCGGTCGGCGTGATCGGCGGCGCCGTGAGCGGCGTGGTGGGCGGACTGTTCGGACGCCGTTGAACCGATAATTCCGAAGCCGGGGATCGGTGCGCGCGAACGGCAGCGGCGCGCCGCCAGGTTGCTTGCCCCCGCCACACAAATCCGTCATTTGACATTTCATCTTATTTTGTCAAAATCGTCAAATGAAGCCACGCGACCGCATTCTCGACGCCGCCATGCTGGTGTTCCGCCGCCAGGGTTTTCGGCGTTCGTCGATCGAACAGGCGGCGGAAGCGGCCGGGCTGACGCGGCAGGCGCTCTACCATCATTTCAAATCCAAGGAAGCGCTGTTCCGCGCCGTGATCGAGCGGCTGCACGAGAACGCGCTCGCCGCCGAGATCGCCGCCGGTGAGGCCACCGAGAAGGCCGGCGGCAGCCTTGCCGAGATCCTGATTGCCGAAATTACCGCGCGGATCGGGGAATTGATCGCACCACTCGAAGGCTCGCCCCATATCGAGGAGCTGTTCTCCGAGCATCTGTTGCAGGCCCGCGATATCTACCAGAAATATGCCGCGCATTATGCCGATCAGTTGACCACGACGATCGAACGGGTCTGCCGCAAGCAGCGCCTGGCCGTGCGCGACATGAGCGCGCGCGATTTCGCCCGCTGCATCGAGATGGCGTTCAACGGCACCAAATCAGCCTATCCGGCGATGCAGCCGGCCGACGCCTTCCTCAGGGATTTTTCCACCATGGTGCGGACACTGGTCGCCGGCGCCGTGAGCCCGTCGTCGAAACCGCGCGCAGCCAACGCAAAGCCAGTCAAGAAATCCGTCCGCACAAGACAGGGAGATCGCAAATGAGCACGATGACGATCAACGGCCGCGTCGCCCCCCTCCCCGACGATCTCGATGCGTTGCTGATCGATGTCGTGAGGGACGATCTCGGCCTCACCGGCACCAAGCTGGTGTGCGGGGCCGGCGTCTGCGGCGCCTGCACCGTGCTGGTGGATGGCGCGCCGGTGGCCAGTTGCCTGATGCCGGCCCGCGCCGCGGCGGACAAATCCGTGACCACGGTCGAAGGCATCGGCGCGGAAAAGCTGCACCCGGTGCAGAAGGCGTTCATGGTGCATGACGCCCTGCAATGCGGGTTCTGCACCCCGGGCTTCATCGTCGAGGCCGCGGCGTTTCACGACCGCTGGCGGGCGGCAAAGGGAACGGCGACACCGTCGCGCGAGGAGATCGGCGCGGCCTTGTCGGGCCATCTCTGCCGCTGCGGCGCCTATGACGGCATTTTCAGCGCCGTGGCGGCCGCCTGCGAGGGAAAGTTCGACGGCGGCGACATCGTTTCGCCGCGAGTCGAGGCACGCGACAAGGTGACGGGTATTGCAAAATACACCGTCGATATCCATCACGACGGCCAGCTCGAGGGTATCATCCTGCGCTCGCAACAAGCGCATGCTCGGATCGGCGAACTCGATTTTGCCCCGGCGCTGGCGATCGCGGGCGTCAGTGCCGCGATCTCGCTGCTCGGCGAGGACCGCATCGTGCGCTACGTCGGCGCACCGATTGCCGCCGTCGCCGCGAAAGATCGCAAGACCGCACTGGCGGCGATTGCTGCAATCAAGGTGCAGAGCGAGCGCCTGCCGTCGGCGATTGG
The DNA here is from genome assembly GCA_963802535.1 of uncultured Alphaproteobacteria bacterium. Taxonomy (GTDB): domain Bacteria; phylum Pseudomonadota; class Alphaproteobacteria; order Rhizobiales; family Xanthobacteraceae; genus Bradyrhizobium. The sequence goes on from CAWDJI010000022.1 coordinate 246,141, forward strand.
CCTCGAAGACGCGCGCAAAGCCGATGCGCCTGTCGTGTTCGACAAGGCCAACCGCAAGAAGGCCGGCAACGTCTCCGAAGGCGGCGGCTCGCCGGCGCCGTGGAACGGCAATATCCGCGGGCCCTCGGCGGCGTTTTCACTGAAGCCGAAGAAAGTCCGGAGCTGGGTCGACGACGCCCGCAAGGACAACAACCCGCTGCTGGTCGAAGGTACCTTCCGCACCGGCACGCAATCGCATGCCTGCCTCGAGCCGCACGCCGCCGTCGCGCGCTTCGACGGCGACCAGCTGACCGTGCACGCCTCGACGCAAAGCGTGTTCCATCTGATGGAGCTGATCGCCAAGCGCTTCAAGCTCGAACACGACAAGGTGCAGGTGATCGCCGACCATGTCGGCGGCGGTTTTGGCTCGAAAGCCAGCCTCGGCGTGGAGACAACCACCGCGATCGAGCTCGCGCGCGCCGCCAGGGCGCCGGTCCGAGTCGCCTATGACCGCCATGAAGAACTGTCAGTGACCGGCTATCGGCCGGCAACCGAGGTCAAGATCGCACTGCTGCCCTCCGAACAGGGCGGGTTGAAAGCGCTGTCGCTGACGGCTTACGCCGACACCGGTGCGGCCACCAATTCCACCATCGCAGCACTTGCGCGGCTGATCTATCCGGCAGAGGCGAAAGAACTCGCCGATTACGACGTCATCAGCAATCTGCCGCCCGGTGCGGCGTTCCGCGGGCCCGGCGGGCCGCCGATGGCGTTCGCGCTGGAACAGGCGATTGATGAAGCCGCATTGCGGATGAAGGTCGATCCGATCGCGCTTCGAAAACGCTGGGATCCCGATCCCAACCGCGGGCGACTCTATGACTGGGCGATGGGTTTAGATGTCTGGAAGAACCGAAAAGATCCCTCGTTGCAGACCGGCCGCTATCGCCGCGGCGTCGGCGTCGCCACCGGCTACTGGCTCTATCTCTGGCAGCCCGGCTCGACGGTCGAAGTGTCGGTCGAGGGCGGACGCCTGATCGCGCGCTCCGCCACCCAGGACATCGGCACCGGCAGCCGCACCGTGATCGCCAATACGATCGCGCGTGAATTCGGCCTCGAGCCGCACGAGATCGAGGTCCGTCTCGGGGATTCGAATCTGCCAAAGGGACCGGGATCCGGCGGCAGCCGCGTCACGGCTTCCGTGATTCCGCCGACGCTGCTGGCGATCCAGAAATTGAAGGCCGCGATCGAGAAAAACGCAAAGCGAAAGCCGACGCCGGGCTCGAATGCGCCATGGCGCGAGCTGCTGGCGGCCTCGCCCGATCTCACCGCGTCCGCCGTGCGGCCGGAGGACAGCAAAAAAATGGCGCCGGGAATCGAATCGCCGCTCAAACAAGTCGGCCTGCTTGGCTGGATCTTCGGCTTCATGATGCGGCGCTTCTCAAATCTGGCGATCGGCGCCGGCGTGCCGAGTTCGGTGCAGGTGATCGAGGTCGAAGTCGACACCTGGCTCGGCCATGTCCGTGTCGTCAACGTCCACACCGGGATTGCGGTCGGCAAGGTCGCTGCCCCCGCGCTGGCGCGCAGCCAGGCGGCGGGCTCGGTGATTCAAGGCATCGGCTACGCGCTCTATGAAGCGCGCGAGATCGATGGGCGCACCGGCGAAACGCTGAGCGGCGGGATGGAGGATTATCGTATCCCCGGTATATCAGACACGCCTGATATCGACGTGCATTTCGACGAGGGCGGTTTCGATCACGTGCTCGGCGGCAGCGTCGGCATCGGCGAGGTCGCGACCGTGCCGACCTCGCCCGCGGTCGCCAACGCGATCCACAACGCCATTGGCATCCGGCTCGACGAATTGCCGATCCGGCCCGACCGTTTGATTGCTGCCCTCAAAGGGAGGACCGCCGCATGAGCGCCGCCATGACGACCGAATTCCGCGCCGCCGGCACTGACCTTAGCGAACGCCGCCGCAGCGGCGTCTCGACGGGGCCGTTGATGGATATCGTGCCGGCGTCCGACATCACGGGCATGCATTGGGGCGCCGACGGCACGCTGCGCATCGGCGCCTACACCACGATCGCTGCGATCGCCGCCGACAAGCAGATCGCCGCCGCCTATCCCGGCATCGTGGCTGCGGCGCAGGGACTGGCGACACCACAGATCCGTCATCTCGCCACGCTCGGCGGCAACCTCGCACAGCGTTCGCGCTGCTGGTACTATCGCAATCCGCACATCGCCTGCCTGAAGAAGGGCGGAACGGAATGTCCCGCCCGCGACGGCAATCATCTCTACGGCGTCGCCTTCGATCTCGGCCCCTGCGTGGCGCCGCATCCGTCCACGATGGCGGCGGCGCTGCTGACCTATGATGCGACAATCATCACCTACCAACGCAGCGGGCTCTCGATCCCTGACATCCTCGGCGACGGCTCCAACGGCGCCGCCGACAATGTGTTGCTGCCGGGTGAGATGATCCGTGGCATCGAACTACCGGCGCCGCGGCAAAGCGAGCGCGCACTCTACAAGCGCGCGATCAGCCGCAGCCATGCGGAGTGGCCGCTGGTGGAAGTCTGCGCCCGCGCCGTGGTTGTCAACGGCACGTTCCAGTTCGTCCGCCTCTCCGCCGGCGGCATCGCACCGGTGCCGCTGCGGCTCAAGGCTGCGGAAGATGCGTTGCAGGGCAAGGCGACGAGCGCGCTGAACATCGCCGTCGCCGTCAAGCTCGCTGTATCCGGCGCCAAACCGTTGCCGATGACGGGATACAAGCTCGATCTGCTCGGTGGCGTGGTGCAGGATTTGCTGGAGAAGCTGGCGACGTAGGGTGGGTTAGCCGCAGGCGTAACCCACCATCTTCGATTCTCGGATGGATGGTGGGTTTCGCTGCGCTCTACCCACCCTACGAAGCAAGGCCTCGACATCGCGATCCGTGAGAGCGACAATCGTGCCACGCAAACCATTCCGGGGTCTGCACATGAAAAGCGCCTTCATCTTCGCTGCGGCACTGACTATTGCACTGCCCGCGCAAGCCGGCCAACTCCGGCCCGATATTCCCGCCGAGATCGGCGTGCGGCGGATCGGCGAGCTTGGTCTCGTCCCCTATCGTTGCGTTGATGGGCCTGCCGACAATTACTATCACGGCGCCTGGTACGATGTGCCGCCGGCACTTCATCGCGGCTACGCCTATCGGCCGTACTACCGCTACACCGCCTATCGCGTCATTCCGCGCAATTATTTCTGCACGGAGCGATAGCGGCCAGACTTGCAGGGTGGGCAAAGGCGCAATTGCGCCGTGCCCACCATGTCAATCGCGATCGGGGATTAGTGGTGGGCACGCTGCGCTTTGCCCACCCTACAAAGTTCGACTAATACCAAATCTCAGCAATTGTGACTCGTTGACGATTCCCAAATCAGTTTCGCTCTGATTCATTGGTGGCGAACGATGGAGGTTCGTCATGTCTATTCCAGTACCGTTGCGCGGGGACTTCAAGGCATCTCAGCTGCGCGCACTTGCGAGGAAGACGAAGGATGGCCCGCAGGCTCGGCGGCTTTTGGCGCTGGCGGCGATTTACGACGGGGCGACCCGCACCGAGGCGGCGAGGATTGGCGGCGTGACGCTGCAGATCATTCGGGACTGGGTGATGCGGTTCAATGCGCGGGGGGCTGCCGGCCTGCTTGACGGCAAATCGCCAGGTCAACCCTCGAGGCTCAATGATGTGCAACGCCAGGCGATTGTGCGGATGATCGAGAGCGGCCCGATCCCGGCGATCCACGGTGTCGTGCGCTGGCGGCTGATCGATCTTTCGCAATGGATATACGAGGAGTTCCGCATCACGGTCGCCAAGCAGACGCTGAGCCGGGAGCTTCGCGCGATGGGCTACCGCAAGCTCTCAGCCCGCCCCCGCCATCATGCGCAAGCCGAGGGAGCCATCGAGGATTTTAAAAAAAGTTCCCAGCGCGCCTGGATGAAGTCGCGCGCGAAAAAGCGATCGACGTCGGCAAGATAGAAATTTGGTTCCAGGACGAGGCTCGTATCGGCCAGAAGAACAAGATCACCCGCAGGTGGGCCAAGCGCGGCACTCGCCCGAGCGCTCCGCGGGATCAGCGAACCGCATCGACCTACATCTTCGGTGCCATCTGCCCGAAGCAGGGAAAGGGCGCGGCTCTGATCCTGCCGGCCTGCAATACCGAAGCGATGAACCTGCATCTGGCCGAAATCGCCAAGGCGGTCGCACCAGGAGCCCACGCCGTCCTCCTCGTCGATCAGGCCGGATGGCATCTGTCAGCAAGATTGCTCATTCCCGCCAACTCACCAGGTCGTCCTCGAACTCGTCTTCCTCGTTGACCTTGCTCGAGGCGCCGCGCCGAGACGGCGTCTTTTTGCCGCCGAGCGAACCCGTCGAGTATGGCTCGCGCGCTGCGGCGTAGGGATTGCGTCCACCGGCCCGGCCTGCGACCTCTTCGCCGGATGACGCGGCCGGCTGGCAGATCAGCCGCCCGCTGGCGCGGCGCATCAGGTCAACGTGGATGTGGTCCTCGTGAAAACGATTGGAGCCGGGCGCCAGCACGGTGTTGAACTGCTGGCAGGCCGATGCCTGCACGTCGCGCAAAAAACCCTGCTCTTCCGGCATGCCGCGCCAACCGCCCTTGACCGTGATGCGCCTTCCATCGGCCAGCGTGAAGGCTGCGATATCCAGCGCGTTGCCGAACGCGTGTTCGGAAATATGCGCGTGCGAATTGCCGTTCATGCCGCGGCAGGAATAGGCGGAGATCTGCTTGATCTCGACCACGCGCACGCCGAACCAGCGCATCGCGGCCGGCTGCACCGCATCGGCAGCCAGCGGTCGAGCACCGAGACGATCGGACAGGCGAGCGTCGCCGTCGGCTTTACGGCCACCGGCCCCACCGTGTTGACGGGATCGCCCCGCGCAGGCCCAAGCCGCGGCAGCGCCTGGCTCGCCTCGGGGCGTTCCGAATAGGGCGCAGAATTAGGAGGCTGCGAAGGTGAGGAATATCGGTCGCGCGGCGGATAGGCGGGTGCGGCCTGATAGGATCCACCGCCGCGCGGGTCGCGCATTTGCGGCGCGCCTTCGGCCGGCAGGTCGATCTCCTCTTCTTGCGGCTCGACGCCCGGCGCCGTCAGCGAAATCGGCCCGTTCGATGGCGCAGCGTAATTCGGCTGGCGCAGCGCCGTGTCCGAATAGGTTTGCGGCTGCGATGCCGGCGCCGGCCGGACCGGCCAGCGCGGCTGGCTGTTGCCGATATTGCCGGGTGGCCGCAGATCATCGGCAAAGCCAAAGCTTCCGTTGCTCTCGCCGAGGGCTGCCACCTTGAGCGGGAACTGGGCGCCGCAGGCGCCGGGACCGGAAATCGGGTCGATTCGGACCAGTTCCGGGCTTTCCTTGACCGCGCCGGACTTCAGGCATGCGAGTTCGGCCTCGGCCCGCCACGGTTCGCGCTCGGCGGTCATAAAACCGCGCCCGCAACCCGCCAACGAAACAAGGACGATGGAGCCGACCAGATACAAACGAACTCCGCGCGTCATCCGCGCAACGTTCGACCAATTTATTTAAGGACTCATCAACGTCTTGATTTTACGAAATTTTTACCACGTTGCCGGGATCGGCCGGCTGTGGGGAAACCGGGGATGGACAGCAACGCTGACTTTTTGCGCCGGGAACGCTTTGCTAGCCTCAGGCGTTATTTGCGGGCACGACGTGAACCAAGGGAGCGTTCCCATGACTTTCGTCAGCAGACTGAGCGTTGTAACCGCGTATGTCGCCTTCGCCTTCGTCGGCGCCATCGTGCTCGGCATGTTCTAGGCTTCGCATCCAGGCTTGAAGCCAATCGTACACAACTCGCCCGGTGGCCAATCCACCGGGCGTTTTCATGTCTTAATCTCCAAAATTCGAACAGCTCGATCCGGTGACACCACCGATCTTGAAGTCGCGGCACATCATCCCGGGATTGTCGGGGTCTGGATAGCGGTCGTCGCGCTTGACGCGTTCGCGGACGGTATGGCCGAAGCGCCAGCCATGGCTGAGCATGCAGCGCTTGTATTCGCGTGACGTTATCTGGCCGTTCTGCGGCGCGCCGATTTCCGCGTCGCAGATGGCGGTGTCGGCGTGCAGGGCGTCGTCGTCGCGCTTCTGTTTGAGAATGTTGTTGTAGATGTCGTTGTCGGCGTGCGCGTTGATCGCGCTGCCCGACAACAGTAGGGCGATCAGGACCAGGCGTTTCATGTTTTTCTCCATACCGATGTGAATAGCTGTTCAGCTATCGGTCGCTGCGGATGGAGAGGTCGGTTCAGATGAACTCGATTACAAATTGGACAGCTGGGCGCATTACGACCGCGGTTCGGCGAGCGTCTGCCGCGATGAGATCAGGTTTTCGGGCCGGCCAACGATCCGGCTCCAATTATTGCCCGAGCAGTAGAACCGCCAGAAGCGCGCAGGCCTCGACACGCAGCGAATTCGCGCCCTTCATGTCGATGGTGCCGTAATAGATGTCGCCGCTGCCATGGCTGTAGACGCGGCCGCTCCACTGAGTATTGGTCTTCGGCTTCATGTTGATCAGCACCGCCTCGCCTTTGTCGTTCGACGACGCGTTGAGCACGTAGCCGCACAGCGCGTTGCCGCATTTGGTGATGCGCACCGATCCCTTGCCCTCGGTCTGCCAGTCACCGAGCGGCGTATCGGCATCCGCTTCGGTGTCGATGCGAGACCCGGGCAATCTGCTGCGCCGGGCGCACGGGCTCGACCGGTTTTGCAACCGGCGGCGGCGGGGCGGATGGCACGGCCAGCATTGCCGGCGCGACAGGCGGTGGCGGTGGCGCCGCAACGATCTGCGTGGCGGCTGCGGCCGGTCGGTACACGGCAGGCGGTGATGCGACGACAACAGGTGGCGCCGGCGGTCTGGCGGCAGGCGGCGTGATCGTTTGCGGCGCAGGCGCCGGCTGCGGCTTCACCGGCGCATTGTCGATGCGATCGTCCTCATAACGATCATTGTCATCATAGCGACCACGGCTGCGATAACCGCCGGAGATCGACACGGAGGCGCAGGATGGCGAGCGGCAATATCTGGGCGCTTCAATATGAATGCGGTGCCCGCCGACCGAAAAGGAAATCGAATCTGCATACGCGGATGGGCTGAGCAGCATCAGCACGGCGAGAAGACAGTGGCGTTTCATCGGACTCTCCGCGGCATGGGCGGAAAAACTAGGCCGCGAGGTGCACTTTGAATGTGATTTGAGTCACCCGGCTGCCGCGTGACGTACGTCACAGAACCGGGACACCGCCTGGGCATAGGGTCGGCGCCAAGTTCACCGCCAACCCCCATTCGAAACAGCCGCCCAGGAGGCTCGTCATGAAGAAGCTCTACATCCTCGCCGCGCTGTTGATGGCCACCACCTCGGCCCATGCCGGTGGCATTTCGTTCGAGATCGAAGGCCAGCGCATCCGCATCGAGGCGCCGCGCAATTGCGACTCGCTGTCCTGCCTCAAGATCACCGCGCCCGGCTTCAAGGGTTTCAAGTCCAAGCGTTTCGACGACGATGATCAAGGTCGCCGCGCGCGACGACCGCAACGATCGTCCCTACGCGCGATGATCCGCCGCCGGCGAAACCGCACAGCCGCCCCCGCTCCGGTTCAGGCCGCCGCACCGGCCGCAGGCGCCCGTTGCCGCGCCGGCAGCACCCGCGCCCGCTCCGCGAAACCGCGGTTGCTTCCACCGCGCCGGTACAGACCGACGTCGCGCACCGTGCTCCGACGCCTGCTCCCGTGCCGCGCCGCACCCGCACCGCAGCCGGCACCGGTTGCCGCAGCTCCGGCCTCCGATCCGAATTCGCCGCTCGGCGTCTGGGCGACCGAAGAGAACAAGGGCAACGTCCGCATCGAACCTTGCGGCGCCAATCTCTGCGGTTACTCGGTCAAGACCGACGAGAAGATCCTGATCAGCATGAAGCCCGCGGGTTCGAAGTGGACCGGCCAGATCCACGATCCCGACAGCGGCCGCAACTACGACTCGACGATCGCGCTGAAGGGCAGCAATTCCCTTCGCGTGCAGGGCTGCGCCTTCGGCGGCATGTTCTGCGGCGGCCAGACCTGGAAGCGCGTCAGCTGACGATCGTCTCGATCGTCATTCCGGGGCGATGCGAAAGCACGACCCGGAATTCGAGATTCCCCGGGGCGCGCGCTTCGCGGTCTGATGCTAACGCACCATGCCGGATGATACACATCGGCGGCGCGACGAAACAATTCTCCGCGCGACGAAACCGTTTTGCGCTTGCGCACGAAAAAATCCGGAAACCGATCCTTGCGTATTTCTCTTGGCCAACGAGGCGCCACCCCGGCGCGCAACTCGGGCGCAACCCAAACACTCCGACCAAACAGATACGAGGGACATTCCATGACATTCGCACGTTCGACCATCCGCACCGGCAAACTGGCTCATCGCTACCGTTTTCGCGTTTGCCATGCTGACCTCCGCCTCGCAGGCCTATTCGCCCGAACAGGAGCAGATGTGCACCGGCGATGCGATGCGGCTGTGCGGCTCGGAGATTCCGGACGTCGAACGCGTCACCGCCTGCATGATCCAGAAGCGCGCTTCGCTCAGCGACGGTTGCAAGGCCGTGTTCCGGTACGAGCCGCCCGCAGCGCGCAACGCCGGTGAGCTACGCGCCGTCGGCAAAGCCGTCGAAGCCGCTGAACCTGACCCCGCACAAGCGCGGCTGAATCCTCGCATCAGCTCTATATAAAGAGAAAGCGCCACGCCCGATGACCTCAGGCGTGGCGCTTGATCGTTTTGCCGGTTCGTGACAACAAACGGCCATGTTCATCCCGCATTCAGCCCAGCGAGGCTGATATCCCCGCGCCGCTCTTCGCCCGCCCTCCTGGAATTCTCCGTGATGCAGCGCTGGTTGTCATTCGCGCTCCTGCTATTGGCCTTTCGGCACGCTGGCCGGTGCGAACGATGCTTTCGCCGCATCCGACCGATGCAACTGGCCCAGGCGCAACCGGCATCCCCTGCCGCGCAGCCGACAACGCCGCAAGCCGCACCCGGTCCCGCGGCGCCGCCGACGCGCAAGCGCCGGTCGAAGAGCCGATCGGAAATGTCGCAACCGTGACCGGCAGCGCCAGCGTGGTCCGCAACGACGAGACCACGCCGCTCAAGGTCAAGGACGACATCTACCTCAACGACGTCGTGAAGACCGGCGCCAATTCCGCGCTCGGCATCACCTTCAACGACGCCACCACGTTCAACCTCAAGGCCAACACAGAGATCACCATCGACACCTACGTCTATGAGGACGGCGGCAAGAACAATGCCGGGCGTGTTCGACGTCGCCAAGGGCACCGCCGCCTTCGTCGCCGCTGCGGTGGCAAAGACCGGCGACATGAAGATCACGACGCCGACGGCAACGCTCGGCATTCGCGGCACCACCGGTCTCGTCGAGGTGCCGGATGGGTGCCGCCGCCAACAACCCCAATAACGTCGCCATCAAACTCTATCCCGACGCCGACGGCAGGGTCGGACGGATCGAGGTCAACGACCGCGCCGGCGCGCGGCTCGGCTTCCTGACGCAAGGCGCCAGCGGTTTTACCATCCGGCCCGGCGTGGGTGGTGCGCGCTTCGCCGCCGTGCCGCTGGCGATCACGCCGCAAATGATCTCGCGCGACCAGGGGTTTGTGCGCCAGGTTCACTCGACGCAGAATCTCGGCCGACAGGTCGTGCAGCAGCAACGCGAATTCCGCCGCGCCAACCCCGGCTTCAACCGCAGCAACGCGCCGCGCCGCGGGCCACAGCAGAACGGATTGCCGGGACAGAATCGGACAGGCCAGCAACCGGGCTTGCAGAATCGCCCAGGTCAACAACGGCCCGGGCAACCGCAGCCCGGTCAGCAAAACCGTCCCGGACAACAATTGCAGAACCGGCCGGGTCAACCGCCGCAACAACCGGGCTCGCCTAACCGGCAAGGTCAGCAGCAGTTGCAGCGGCCGGGATCGGCGCAACCCGGCTCGCCACAACAAACCGGCGTGCCGCCGCGACCGGGTCAACCGCAACAACCGGCGGCCGTCGGACGGCCGGGTGCACCCGTGCAGTCTGGTGCGCCCGCACCAACCGGCGCTCCGCAACCCGTTCAGCAACCGGGCATCCGGCAAGGCCTGCGGCCGGGCGGACTACCCGGCGTGCTGCGGCCAGGATTGCCGGGCCGGCCCGCACTGCGTCTGCCCCCGAAGGGCAGCAAGCCGCCACCGAAGGACGTGCGATAAATCAATCGGTGCAACGCCCGCGCCTTTGCGTTTCGCGGTTGCCGCAGTTCTGCAATGTCGTGGGGACTTCCGCTGAAAACCTTGCCTTTGACCGCTTCCGGTGCCTGTGCAACGCTGGCATCGATCAAACGGGAGCGGCCATGCTGCGACGGAAGTTCATTGCTGGTCTGGCCGGTACGCTGGCATTCCCGCTTGCCGCTCGCGCCCAGACCCCCAATCGCATCTATCGCCTGGCGCACATTTCGAACTCGGCGGATTCGGAAACCTTTACCCGCCAGATCACGCTGCCGGAACTTGCAAAACTTGGCTTCGTCGAAGGCCGCAACCTCGTGTTCGACGGGCGTGTCGGCGAGATAGATGCGCTGCCGGGCCTGATGACCGAACTGCTCGCCGGCCAACCGGACGCAGTCGTCGCCGTTGGCCCCGCAATCGGGCCGGCTGGCAAGGCCACGCGCACGGTGCCGGTCGTCACTTTCGGTAACGATGCGATTGAACTTGGACTTGCGGCGAGTTACGCGCGGCCGGGCGGCAATGTTACTGGCGTCGTGATCGCGGCGGACGAGCTTGAAGCCAAGCGGCTTTCCCTTTTGCTGGAGGCGGTACCCGACCGCCGACGCATTGCGGCGCTGGTCCCGGTCTGGAGTGGCGCGAACGAGACCGCATTACGGAAGGCGGCGGAAGGGCTTGGCGTCGAATTGCTGGTATTTCGGGCCGCTGCGCCGAGCGAGTACGCCGCCGCGTTTGCAGCGATGCGCGCGCAAGGTGCGCAGGCACTGGTCATCGGCGGGAACCCGCAATTTCAACGGGACGGTAAACAGCTGGCAGCGCTTGCGCTCGAAGCCAAATTGCCAACGGTGTGCGAATGGGCGGAAATGGCGCACGGCGGGTGTCTGATCGGATATGGCCCCAGCCGCTCCGCGCTGCGCAAGCGCATGGCCGACCAGATTGCGCGGATATTTCGCGGTGCTGCGCCCGGCGATATTCCGATCGAGCGGCCGACCGTGTTCGAATTCGCCGTCAACCAGAAGAATCGCTAGATCGCTTGGCGTCAACATCCCATCCGCGGTGCTGACCCGCGCCGACGAGGTGATCGAATAAAGCTGGTCACGCCGCGCGTCGAAACCAGTCCCGCATTCGCTCCACGAAGTTGCGCCGATCTCGAACTTGCCCGATCGCTTCGACACGCGCGGGCTCCGGCGCGTGCGCAACGGGCGCACCGGCTGCCGACAGCGCGATCGGTCCGACCTGTTCCAGGAACGCGCGTTCGTAGCCGCGCGACAGACGATCGAGGGCGTCCGCAAGCGGCAACCACTCCACTGCCTTGACGTCGCGCATCAGCTTGCGCACCGGATCGTGGCCGGCCTCCATGCGCCAGAAGTGCACGACCTTGGCGCCGCCGCGGGAATCATAGACCAGCGTGCCCAGGAACTCGTGCACTGACACGTCATGCCCGGTCTCTTCATTGACCTCGCGTTCGGCCGCCGCCCGCGGCGTCTCGCCATTGTCGAGCTTGCCCTTGGGCAACACCCATTCATTGCGCTTGCGCAGGCGCACGATCGCGACCAGCGGCGTCGCCGCCCGCCGCACCACAATGCCTCCAGCCGCAAGTACAGGCGTTCGCGCCATCGCTACATCTTCCAGGTGCCGACCAGATACCCGAATCTGGTCATCGTCGTGTGACCGCAGGCATCTGCGGATCGATCAGGTCGGTCGACAGATAGGGAATAAGACTCGGCGACGCCATCCCTGCTACGCCACGACGAGGATTGCACGATTTATCGATATTGGCTCTACTGAGCGATATTCCTTGCCTCCACGTGGATCTTGTAGTGACCGAGCTGATTATTTTCGATGCGGATGGCGTGCTGGTCGATAGTGAAAGGATCGCGCTGACCGTGCTGGCCCGGGCGGCCTCCGAGGAAGGCGCAGCCATCGACATCGACGAGGCCATCCGGTCGTTTCGCGGGGTCAAGATCGCGGACTGCGTGCGCGAAATCGAACGCCGATCAGGCCGCAGCGTTCGGGAAAACTTCATCGCCGATGTCCGACAGGCAACCGCACTGGCGTTCGATGCCGAACTGAAACCCGTCGACGGAATCCACGCCGCGCTGGCCGAAATCTCGATTCCGGTTTGCGTGGCGTCAAACGGGCCGATGTCGAAACTCACCCACACCCTCGGACTGACCAAACTGTTGAGCCGTTTCGAGGGACGTATCTTCAGCGCCTATGAGGTAGGGTCGTGGAAGCCGGCCCCCGGACTGTTCCTGCATGCGGCGCAGACGTTGGGTGTGCACCCCTCACGCTGCGTCGTCGTCGAGGACTCGTTGTCGGGAATTTTGGCGGCAAAGGCGGCCGGGATGCCGGTCCTCGGTTTTACCGGCGGCGATCCGGAAATCGAACTTGAGCTGGGAGCGGCCGGTGCCGCCCTGTTCCACCGGATGAGCGATCTTCCGGCGTTGCTGCAAGGTCGTTCGATTTAGGACATTGACCATGACATTGCAGCGCTCGGTATCCTGGAACGAAAAACTCCGCCTCGTGCTGTCTGATGTCGACGAAACCGTGGCCGACCTCTACCGCCCGGCCGAGCAAGGCATGCTGGATGCACTGGCGCAGCTGCTGGATCAAGGCATTGCGCTGGTTCTGATCACCGGCCAGAGCGTCGACAATGTCGAGCAACGCGTCGTCATGCGTCTGCCGGCGCGACTTCGCCGACAGATTGCGGTCGGCGGATGCAGCGGCGCCGAACTGTGGGGCTACGGGTCCGACGGCGCGCGCAAAGCTGCGCCCTACTACACGGTGGAGAACACGCTGAGCCCGGCGCAGAAGAACGCCTGGCGGCACGTATGCAGCCAATTGATCGACGAATTTCACCTTGTCCCCTCCCCGCCGGGGCCGCCTGACGAGTTCAAGCGCCGGCACGGCGACGAACTATGGCAGGTGATGTTCGAGGATCGCGGCCCGCAGATCACGTTCGAATTCCCGAACGCCTACGCGCTTTCGGAAGCCGCCTGCGACGCGCTGCAGCACCGAACCGGAATTGGCTTCGAGGGTCGGGACTTCCGCATTCCAGTGCAACGGCGCGCGCAGCAATTGCTCGAGGCGCACGCCGTGCCGGTCACGCCGCGGATCGCCGGCATGTTCGCCCTCGACCTTGCCATCGCCGGCATCGACAAGGCCCGCGCGGTCGCGGAAGCGTTGACGCACAAGGCGCTTGATGATCTCGGGCTGGGGCCAACGCCGCCGCGCCGGGAGGAGATGGAGGTGTGGGGCGACCGCTTCTCGCAATCTTCCGGCACCGATTGGCTGATGTGCAAGCCGATCGACCGTGGCGTGCGCGCGATCTCGTTCAGGGATGAGGACCCCGCCGAATTCCCCGATATACAGCGATGGGACGGTGAACGCCGCCTGCATGCGGGACTGCTCGAATTTCTCGAAAACCGCTAGACTGGCCGTCGTCATGCAAGATCAACCCGCCAGAACCGTCGGCGCGCTCTTCATCCGAGCGGACGGCAGGATTCTGCTCGGCCTGCGCGCGCCTTCGAAAAAGGTGTGGCCGAACCATTGGGATACGGTCGGCGGGCATGTCGAGGAGGGCGAGAGCCTCGAAGAAGCGCTGGTGCGCGAGACGAGGGAAGAAGTTGGCGTCACGCCAACCGCGTTCAAGCTGATCGCCACCGTGAGGGAGCCTCGGCCGGACCTCTATGGCGACGCGCTGCATCACGTCTACGCCGTCATATCTTGGCACGACGGCGAGCCCGCCAACATCTGCGACGAACACAGCGAGCTGAAATGGTTCAGCATCGATGAAATGCGCGGGCTCAAGAACATTGTCGATCCCGATTATGTCAGGTTCGCCGAGCTGGCGATGACGGGTCGAGTTAACGCGCCGTCATCCTGAGGTGCGAGCGCAGCGAGCCTCGAAGGATGGGTCACGGGCCGTATCCTTCGAGGCGCGCAAGAGCGCGCACCTCAGGATGACGGAGAGCTACACGAGCGCGCCGGTCCAAAACTCATCCAATCGGCTTCCGCAGCAGCGCCTCCCCCGCCCGGACCCGCGCGCCATCCTTCACATTGACGGCGAACTCAAAGTTCTCCGGCGCCAGCACGATGATGGTCGAGCCGTGCTCGAACCAGCCGAGTTCGTCACCCTTCTTCACCTTAGCGTCGCACGGAAACACCGACGGCCCCCGGCTCTGCGCATTGAGGGTCACATCGAGGAAATGCAGCCGGATGCTGGCGACCAAAATGGCGGCGACTGGTACCAGCGTTAGCCACTCGCCGGACGCAAGACGGGTCTCCAGCACCGCGCGTTCGTTCTTGCAGAACAACCGCTCCACCCGTTTCAGTGCGATCGGATTGACGTTCCAGACGTCGCCATGGATGAACGTCACCCGCTCGATCCTGGCGTCACAGGGCGCGTGGAAGCGGTGATACATGCTCGACGTCAGCCGCAGCGTCAGGAAGCGGCCGTTGCGGTGGCGCTCCTCCAAAGCGGGATCGCCGAGCAGATCGAGCAACGAATACGGCGCGCCCTTGATCTGGAACAGTTTTGTATCCTCGATCCGTCCGAACGCGCCGACGATGCCGTCGGATGGACTGGCGACGACGGCAGGGTCCGGATCGGCGGGCCGCAGGCCGGGGCGGAGTTCGCGCGTGAAGCAATCGTGCAGGCTCTTGAATTCGGTCTTGCGCGCTTCCGACAGATCGAGATCGGAGAACAACCGCCAGCAGGCGATCGACAGATCCCGCACCAGCGGGTTCTCGATCTTGCTGAACCAGCCCATGAAACGGGTGATGGCCGCCCGCGGAATCCGGTTGGTCAGCAGGAAATTGAGGTCCTCCTGCTGGGTAAAGGCCGCGATCAGGCCCTTCACTGTCATTAATCTGTTAGATGGATTAGCTAGCGCTGGTGGCATGGATTCGCCCCTTTCGATTCTGTCGCTGTCCGCCGCCGCGATTGCCGGCGCCGCGGTGACCTTCCCCAAATTGCAGGCGCGGCTGGCGCTGTCGCGCGCAAAGCACCGCTCGCTGACCGGACATTCCAAGATGTCCAAGATGGTCGCGCGGCTGCTGCCGCATTACGAATTCGATATCGACGAATTCTTCCGCACCGACGGCGCACCGGCCGATATCGCCATGCAGCGCCAGGATGGCTTCTTCCGGCTCGCGGGCCTCTACAAGGACCGTTACGCAAAAGGCCGGCAGATGACGGCGGAGGCCGCCGAACATATTTCCGACCTCGAATTCACCGAAACCTACCGGGTACCGTTCCAGTATTCGAGGCTGGTGCGCGAACATCTCTCGGCCAGCGCCTTTGTGCAGTCCTCGGCCGGCGTCACCGTCACCGATGTCGACGGCAACGTGTCCCACGATCTGACCGGCTCCTACGGCGTCAACATTTTTGGCAACGACTTCTACAAGGAATGCATCGCGGAAGCTGGAAAACGCGCGCATGCACTCGGCCCCGTGCTCGGCCCCTACCACCCCGTCATCACCGACAACGTCAAGCGTCTCTGCGAAATCTCCGGCCTTGACGAGGTCTCGTTCCACATGTCCGGCACCGAGGCCGTGATGCAGGCCGTGCGGCTGGCGCGCTACCACACCAAACGCTCGCATCTGGTGCGCTTTGCCGGCGCCTATCACGGCTGGTGGGGCGACGTACAGCCCGGCGTCGGCAATCCGGTGTCGCCGCACGAGACCTATACGCTGGCCGACATGTCGGAGCGGACGCTGCATGTGCTGAAGACGCGTCGCGACATCGCCTGCGTGCTGGTCAATCCGCTGCAAGCGCTGCATCCGAACGCCAACGCGCCCGGCGATTCCGCCCTGGTCGACAGCTCGCGCTCCGCGAAATTCGATCGCGCGGCCTACGGCGAATGGCTGAAGGCGCTGCGCGAGGTCTGCACCGAACGCGGCATCGTCCTGATCTTCGACGAGGTTTTTGTCGGCTTCCGCATCGCACCCCGCGGCGCGCAGGAATACTTTGGCGTGCAGGCCGACATGGTGACCTACGGCAAAAGCCTCGCCGGCGGGTTGCCGGTCGGCGTGGTTTGCGGCCGAAAGGAGTTGATGCGGCGTTTTCGCGATGACCGTCCCGCCGACATCTGCTTTGCCCGCGGCACCTTCAATTCGCATCCCTACGTCATGACCGCGATGGATGAATTCCTTGGCCGGCTTGCCAGCCCGAATTTCAATTCCGTCTACAACGGGCTCGACGAGACCTGGAATGGACGCGCCACGCAATTGAACGACCGGTTCGCCGCGGCCGACCTTCCGGTGCGCGTCAGCAATATGTCGTCGATCTGGACGGTGCATTATACAAAACCGTCCCGTTACAACTGGATGCTGCAATACTACCTGCGCGCCGAGGGGCTGGCGCTGAGCTGGGTCGGCACCGGCCGGCTGATCTTCAGCCTCAACTACACCGATGCGGATTTTTCCGCGGTCGCTGATCGCTTTGTTGCCGCCAGTGAGAAGATGAAGCGCGACGGCTGGTGGTGGCACGACGCTTCCCTCACCAACAAGACGATCCGCAGGCAGATCCTGAAAGAGATGTTTACGCGGAAGCGGTCTCGATAGAGGTTCCGTCATCCCCGGGATGAACGCAATTGCGTTCACCCGTAGGTGCGCGCTGTTGCGCGCCTCGAAGGACGACGACCCGACTGTGGCCAATTCATCCTTCGAGGCTCGCTGCGCTCGCACCTCAGGATGACGGTTCAAGATTATCAAACTCCAAAGACGTGGATGCCCGGGACAAGCCCGGGCATGACGAATAGTTGGACGCATCGAAAGCAATTCTCAGGCGTGCTTGACGTGCTTCTCGAGGCCGGGATCGATCAGTTCGCCCTTCATCAGCGCCAGCGGCGCCTTGTAGTAGAGCTTCAGGTCGCTGAACGGATCCGTCACGATCTTGGTCATCCAGACCAGACCCGTCTCGATGTCGCGGATGAAGAACAGGTGGATGGTGCGGAACAACAGCCCGCCGATACCAATCGTCAGCCAGATCTTGGCGACCTGACGCATGAAGTCCGCCGGCGTTGCCCAGGGCGTGAACATGCCGAACAGGGTTGGATCGACATACAGCACCAGGGGCGACAACGCCCAGATCACCATCAGCACGACCTTGCGCTGAAGATTGTAGCCGACCTTGATCTCTTCCTTGTGTTCATGGGTCGCGTGGTTGACGTGGTCGTAGCCCCTCGGCTCGAAGAAGAAATGGCCGGCCTGGCGTGACGTCATCGACACCAGCCAGCCGACCAGCGCCGATACCATCGGATCGATGAACAGCATGACATAGGCGAACAGAAAACTCGCGGCGCTGACGAAGTGCAGCGACTGATTGATGCGGCTGTGGTGATAATAGCGATGGTCGTCCCAGCGCTGCGTCTTCAGTTCCTGCATGAAATTCTTGATCATGATTCTTCCCCAAATTCTCTCGGGTTAATGATTACAGGCATTCGATGTCCGGCGTGTGACATCATCGAAGTGTCATATGAAGCGTTGCAACGACGCGCGTCGACGCGTCGCCAGGATTTTCGTCTGAGCATGATCTTTTCGGAAAACCGGTTCCCACTTTTCCGGATCATGCTGTACGCGCTACGCAGCCTTGGCGACGTCGACCTTGCGAAAGCGCACCAGCGAGAAGTGGCCGAGCGGCGGCACCAGGCGGCGTTCCGCCAATTCCATGCCGCGCGCACCCGAGAGCCATTGCGCATAGCGCGACCAGGCGAACTCGGCGGTGCGAAAGCCGAGCGGGCGCACCACCGGCTGCAGCCGCTGCTCGATGAAGCGACGCATGCCGGCATCCGCCGAGACCCGGGTCAGGATGATGAGTTCGCCACCCGGGCGCAGCACGCGGGCGAATTCGTCCAATGCGGCTTCCGGGTTCGGCACCGCGGTCACCACATATTGCGCCATCACGACGTCGAAGGAATTGTCGGGGAATTCGAGCTTTTCGGCGTCCATCACCGCAAGCCCCTCGACGTTCTTCAGGGCGAGCTCGTCGACGCGCTTTTTCGCCTTCTGCAACATCGCCTCGGAAATGTCGGTGCCGAAGATGCGCAGATGCGGTGCGTATTGCGGCAACGAGATGCCGGTGCCGACACCGACTTCGAGGACGCGGCCGCCGATCTTGTTGGTGGCCTGGATCGCCGCCTTGCGGCCCTTCGAGAACACGCCACCGAACACGAGGTCGTAAACCGGCGCCCAGCGGTCATAGGCCTGCTCGACCGTTTCGCGGTCGAAGTCCAACGCCCTGCTGCCGTCAAGCTTGATGATATCTGCCATGATCCGTTCTGCCTTCTCGTCTCTAATTCAATTTGCTTTGCACTGTGCTGGTCGAGGGGATATGGCGCGCCGGCGACGGCGAGCGGCTGGGCTGCAACGCCGCCAGATTGCCGATGAATTGCCGCGCGCTGTTTTCCCAGGAGCGCCCGAGCGCAAAATTCCGGCAGGTCTCGCGCGACATCGTCAACGCGCGCAGACACGCATTGCGCAAATCCCAGTCGATCGCCCCGATCGGATGATCGGCAATGACATCCTTGGGTCCGGTGACCGGAAATGCCGCAACCGGTGTGCCGCAGGCCAAAGCCTCCAGCTGCACCACGCCGAACGTGTCGGTCAGGCTCGGAAACACGAAGACGTCGGCCGCCGCCAGATGCGAGGTGAGATCCTGGCCCTTCTTTTCGCCGAGGAAGATTGCATCAGGATATTTCTGCGCGAGCTGTGCCCGCTGCGGCCCGTCGCCAACCACCACTTTTGTCCCCGGCAAATCCAGCGACAGAAATGCTTCGAGATTCTTCTCGACCGCAACCCGGCCCATGGTCATGAAGATCGGGCGCGGCAGATCGAGCGTCGCGGGATCGTCAGGCGTGAACAATTCTGTATCGACGCCGCGGGTCCAGAAGCCGAGCTTGCGAAAACCGCGCTCGGAAAGCTCCTGCCGCAGCGAGGCGGTCGCCACCATGGTGGTCGACGCCGCGGCATGGAAATGCCGCAGCAGCGCGTAGCCAAAGCTTGCCGGGATCATGGTGCGGACCGCGACATATTCCGGAAAGCGCGTGGTGTAGGAGGTGGTGAAGGCGAGCTTGCGCCTGCGACAATAAGCGCGCACCGCCCAGCCGATCGGGCCTTCGGTGGCAATATGAATGGCTTCCGGCGAAGCCTTCTCGATCCGGCGCGCGATCTCAGCCCGGTTCGGCAGTGCGATCCGCAAGCCCGGATAGGTCGGCACGCCCAGGGAAGGAAAGCCGTCGGGAGTTAAAAAGCTGATCTCGGCGTCGAGGCTCGAAGCGCTCTTCGCCAGCGAGGTCAGCGTCCGGACGACGCCGTTCACCTGCGGATGCCAGGCATCGGTTGCAATCAATATCCGCATGTCGGGGCCCAGGAGTTGGTGAACAGGAGTTGCTGAAGTCGTTAACAATGATTCTCTGGTCCTGACGTTCGTTCATCGATATTTCAGGCGTATGACGTCATCGATCTGTAAGAGTGTTTTTCCAGCCGCAGCGGCGTTTTTTCGTGTAACGTGACAGTACGATGTCAGATCAGGACAACAATTCGGCCCCGACCCGCCCGCGCCGCAAGCGAAAGAGCTATGCGCTCTTGATCCTCGCCGCGGGGATCTTCCTGTTCGGCGTTGCCGCCGGGACGCTTTACTATGTGCTGCGGCCGACGACGCTGCGGATCGCGGTCGGTCCTCCCGGAAGCGAGGACCAGAAACTGATCCAGTTGATGGCGCAGACTTTTGCCCGCGACGCCAGCGCGATCCGGCTGACACCGATTGCAACTCCAGGCGCGGCCGAGAGCATCGCGCTGTTCACCGCGGGCAAGACCGACCTCGCGGTGGCGCGCGGCGATCTGAACCTGCCGGCCAACGCCGAATCCGTCGCCATCCTGCGCAAGAATGTCGTGGTGCTGTGGGCGCCATCCGGCATTGCGCCGAAAGGCTCCAAGAAAACGCCGGCGCCCAAGATCAAGAGCCTCGACGAACTCGCCGGACACCGCGTCGGTGTCATCGGACGAAGCCAGGCCAATGTCACGCTGCTGCGCGTGATCCTGACCGAAGCCGGCATCAATCCCGACAAGGTGGCGGTGACCCAATTCGCCACCGACCAGATTGCTGCGATGGCGCGCGACATGAGCGTCGACGCGTTCATGACGGTGGGCCCGCTCAACAGCAAGATCACCGTCGAAGCCATCAACACCACGGCAACGGTTCGGGGCGAACCGAAGTTTCTCCCGATCGAGGTCTCGGAGACGATTTCCAAGAAGCATCCGATCTATGAGTCCGAGGAAATTCCCGGCAGCATCTTCTCCGCGTCGCCGGCAAGGCCCGACGACAAGGTCGAGACGGTCAGCGTCAACCATCTGATCATCGCGCCGAAGACGTTGTCCGACACCAGCGTCGGCGCCTTCGCCCGCCAGCTCTTCACCGTGCGCCAGCAGCTGGCGCGGGAGTTGCCGAGCGCCGCCCAGATCGAGAAGCCGGACACCGACAAGGACGCCGCCCTCCCCGCCCATCAGGGCGCGGCCGCCTATATCGACGGCAACGAGCGCACCTTCCTGGAAAGATATACCGACTACATCTGGTTCGCCGTCCTGATCCTCTCCGGTCTCGGATCGGCCGGCGCCTGGCTCCAGCATTACTGGAAGCGCGACGAGCGCGAACACTACGCTGCGCATCGCGACAATCTGCTCGATCTGATTTCGAAAGCGCGCAAGGCCGAGACGCCGGAAGAGCTGGCGGAGATGCAAGGCACGGCGGACGGCGTGTTGCGCGAGGCGCTCGACTGCTACGACGATGGCGCGATCGAGGACGGCGATTTGTCCGTCATCGGGCTCACGCTCGAACAATTCCACCATGCCGTGGCCGACCGCCGCGCCACGATCGGCGCCACGACGCCGGACATGCTGCGGGTGCGCGCCCGCACGAGCTGACGCTAGAGCGTTTTCAAGCGAAGTGGATTCGGTTCGCGTAAAGAAAACGCGTCAAAACAAAAGATAGAGCCCCGTTCCGATTCAATCGGAACGGAAAAGGCTCCAGGGCCGCCTTTTTCGTTAATTTCCGCAATGATTTGGCTGTCGGGCGCACGCGCCTTGCGGCATCCGCCCGGGCCTGCCTGCGGCCGGCCACGAAGTCTTAATGAAACAATTCCCTAACGCGACGAAACCATTTTGGCGATTTCGTGCAAATGTCCTGAAACGGTTGACCTGTACTGGTTTGCCCAACGACGCGCTGGAACTGGCGCGACAGGGCGCAAACTTAAGGGGACGACCAATGTTCAAATCATCGAAGCTCGCTGCCGCCTTGGCCGTACTGGCGATCGGCACCGTGGCGATCACTACCTCCGCCGCAGCTGCTCCGCTGCCGCTGTTTCCGTTTTTCATGGCCCCGATCGAAGCGGCCCCGCCGGTCCAGGCAGTTCCCTCGGATGAAGGCACCGTGGTCGAGATCCCTGCGCGCCTGCGCCGCCAGGTCGTCAACTACGCCACCCGCGAGGCGCCCGGCACCATCATCATCGATACCCCCAACACCTATCTCTATCTGGTACTCGGAGGCGGCCAGGCGATGCGTTACGGCATCGGCGTCGGCCGCGACGGTTTCACTTGGTCCGGTACGCAGACCATCACCCGCAAGGCGGAATGGCCGGCCTGGACCCCGCCCCCGGAAATGATCGCCCGCCAGCCCTATCTGCCGCGCCACATGGCCGGCGGACCCGGCAACCCGCTCGGCGCCCGCGCCATGTATCTCGGCGGCACCATCTACCGCATCCACGGCACCAACGCGCCGGAGACCATCGGCACCCACGTCTCCTCCGGCTGCCTGCGCCTCACCAATGACGACGTCTCCGACCTCTATTCGCGGGTCAATGTCGGCACCAAGGTGATCGTGCTGCCGATGACCGATCGCCGCGCCGATCTCGGCGCGACCATCCGCTAAGCCAAAGGATTTCGAGGACTGAAACGGCTCCGGCATCTGCCGGGGCCGTTTTCGCGTTGCGGGCTGCCGGGCGTCAAGAAAAAGCCCGCCGATCGATACGACCGGCGGGCTGAGCCGAAACTATCCTATCGTGATCAAATCAGCACTTCCGCAGGCCGCTCTTGCACTCGTGGCGAAAACGATCGCCATGCGGATCGGCGCTGGCGGGAGCCATCGCGGCGAAGGCACCGGCGATAAAGGTAAACAGAACCGTAACAATGACGAAGCGCTTCATATGGCTTTCCCTTGGGATATGCTGGCGATTGACAGCTTCCGGTCGAATCGAAGCTGGTGACACAAATGGTCGCGCCAACAATGCGGTCGGCCAAATGGGGCGTCATCCTTCAAATGGATGAAGACGCGAAAAGAACTCGCGGACGGGTAATGGCGCAATCCTACGGTCGCAGGCTTGGTTGCAGGAACCGAACCGCATCGGTGATCGATTGAGCGCGAACCGCCGCATCAAATCCCATCGAATAGCCCGGCGCTGCGGCGGCGCACGCCGCGAAGGCGGCCGGCTCGAACGGCTTCGGCTCGCCGTCGACGAGCAAGGCCGGCGCCTTGCTCCCGAGCAGAATAAGAGGACATTTTTTGGTACTGACGAAGTCCGGATAGAAGCGCGCACTAGGGAGATCCGGGGCTGTCCATCCGTGGTAGGCGGCTGGGTAGATCACGGTTTCGATCGGGGCCGAGGCCCCCGCGGCGCGCGCATAGGCCAGATAGTTCTCGATCTTTGCCACTGGCAAGTTTTCGTCTTTGCCGCCGAGCAGCATCAGCACGGGAGCGCCGGTATAGGCACCCGCTTCGGCGATCATACCAAAATTTCCGCCGGGATAGAACGCGACGTGCGCGGCAAACCGGCCAGCTCCGGGATTGAGTGCCGATCGCAGCGTCTCGAATGCCGCCAGATGCGCCACTTCACCGCCGTAGGAGAAGCCGATGATGGCAACGCGGTCGGCGTCGATCCGGGGCTCGGCTGAAAGCAGCCGCAGCGCCGCGTATGCATCGGCAATGCCAGGCATCAGATAGCCCGATGAACCCTGCAGAGCCGCGCCCGTGGTTCCCCGCGCGGCAAAGCTGTCATAGGTCAATGTGGCAAAACCGACTTTCCGCAATTCGGCCGCGACATAGCCTTCGTGGGAGTCACGATAGCCGCCGAGGCCGTGAACGACGATCACGGCGGGATAGCGATCCCTCGCCTGTTCGGGAAAGCCGAGATTGGCCTTGACCGTCACCGTCCCGGTCGCGGCCTCACGCGCCAAAATCTGACGCATGTCGCTGTAGGTGGAAGATTGAAACGTGACCGCGGTTAAGCTGGCTTCTGCGGTCTGGCAGTGACCGGTCGCCGTTCCATAGACGATCGTCGCCAGCAGAACGCAGAGCATCTGGTACATGGGCTATCCGCCGCGATCATCCGGTCAGAGTATGCGGGTTTCAAGTGGTCCGCGACCGTCATTTCTGCAAGTGGCACCCGGTACTAGCCGGTCAGTCGCTGGGGTATATTCAAGCCTTCCTCCTGCGCCGGACCGGCCATTCGAACGGCTTCGCCGTTCCGCCGAGTTGGCCCTGGAGGCGCGACACCGGCAAATCTTCTCCCGCCAGCCACCGGTCGAAACTCACATCCAGCATGTCCTCTTCGAGGGCTGCAGCGTCGCCGCCGATCCCGATCAACAACCGCCTTTTGGCCGGCTCGCCGACGAGGGTGTGCATCGTGCCGGCGCCGCCGACATAGCCGTGGTGAAATGCCGGCGACGTCGACCGGTTCAACGCCGTGAACATCCGCTCCGCGCTCAGGCCGCCCGACGCCCACGCCTCCAGCGGCGGCAATCGGGCTTGCGAATGCGTCGCGGCACGATGACGGTTGAGCGGCCGGAGCTGCGGCGTCAGAAAATGATTGGTGCAGGCAAGCCAGTCGCCGGTTCTCACCGCGACCGCTCCGGGACTGGCTTCGACCACCGCGGCCACGCCGCCGGCATCGAGCAGCGAATAGTTGTATTGCATGGCATGAGGAAGGCTGCGCATCAGCGCTACAGCATCCGCCGTCGTCGCACACTGATCCAGCACCATCCTCACGATCAGGTCAGCCGACAATCCGGGAAACCGCGGCCGCTTCTTGACCCGGTGCAGGCCGATCGTCAGGCCGTGCTCGTTCATGCCATCCAGCCGTCCCGTGAGCAGATGGGTCGAGCCGATGCTGGCAAAGCTGCCGCTGGCCTGCAGCAGCGTGAACTGGGCGCCGTAGTAGCGCGGCCGGAAATCATAGTTGCGGCCGTAGACCTCCGCGGTCATGACGGCGGAGCAGGCGCCGATCGGCGGCCGCATGCTCTCATTGCCGAAGCAATAGGCGGCCCGCTCCATGGCAATGCCGAGTTCGTCCGCAAGTCCGGCAAGCTCTTCCCACAGCGGCGGCGCGAATTTGGCAAACACCCGCGCTTCGGTATGGAGTTTGAACCACCATGGAAATCTGGTCTTGCTGCGGAGGAAGGCGCGCCCTTTCGGCGTCGCGGCGAACAATCGTGCCTGCGCGCGGCCAACCTCGTAGGGCGTGCCCCTGCACTGGACGACGCTGACACCAAACGGCTTTACCGGCATCTTCATGCGCACGCCCGATGGCCACCCTGAGGATGGTTACGATTTAAGTCGTTCAAAATACAATAGAATGTTCAGGGTCGGTTGACGCGGTAGATCCAGAAATTTTCCTCGGTCTCGGCGCCGGTGAACGATTGCAGCAGTTCGGGCGGACGCGCGGCAATGTCCGCCGGCAATTCGTCCGCCGCCAGCGGGCGGTTGCGAATAAGGATGGCGGGGCGGCCTGTCGCGGCGTCGAGCGCGCTCGACAGCCGGGTTCGGAATTGCTCGGCCGAGAGCGGCGATTGCCGCCGGTCATTCCATACGATGAAGGTGCCCTGGCACTGGCACTCCAGATAGTAGACGGGGCGTCCCAGATAGCCGGCGATGCTGGAGACCTGTGCATCGCGCGATCCGATCAGGAAGGCATCCGTCAGATTGTTTTCGGTCAGCCATCGGCTGGCGCTGCGCCCTTGCGAAAACGGATGCGTTTCGGAGCCAAGCGTCAGAACGCCGCCAGCGGCGCTGACCATCAAGACCAAACGCAACGCCGATACCGACCAGCGATAGCTTACGTTCTGCGCGCGGGCCAGCCAGGCCGTGGCGATCAGCGCCAGGAACAGGATGCCGTGATGATGCGCCGATCCGCCAAAGGCCCACAATGCCGCGAACGTCACGATCCCGGCATAGGCGAGCGCGAATTCCGCAAGCCGCAGCGGGTGGCGCGCGATCAGCCAGCACAGTGCCAATGGTGCCACGAACACCAGCGCCAGGCGGACCGGATGATCGAGGTAGATCTGCCCAAGTGAAACCAGCTGCGCTACCGGATTGGGATTCCAGAAATGCGGCGCGGCGTCCGTCGCACCGGCGAGGTACCGCATGGTGCTTTCGATCGATCCGACATCGAGCGGCAGCAATGCGCCGACGGGAATTGGAATCGTGTTGTAGAGCCGCTCCCAGCTGAAGCTGACATCAGCTCCCCACGGGGCGTAATCCGGCGCAGGGATCATCGTCCAGATTCCGAACCCGAGCGCGAGCAGGTAGATCGCGCCGCCGGCATAAAACGCCGTATCACGCCGGTGCTGCTCCAGCACGAAGACGACAGCCAGCGCGATCGACCAGATCGTTGCATGCATGACGAGGTTGGCGAGCAGGCCGAGCAAGAGCCACGCCAGGATGGTCCGCTCAGGCGCGCGATGGCGGATCGCGGCGAAGCCGAAGCCAAGCAGCGCAACCAGTGTGTAGCTGCGGCTCATGACGAAATATTCGAAGAACAGGAAATAGCTTGCGAGCAGCAGAAATTTTTCAACGCGCGAGAACGGCGACCAGCGATAGACCACGATCCAGACCGCAGAAGCCAACACTGCCTGCAAGACCTGCATCGAGGCCGGATCGGCGCTCAGGCGGGTCACTAGCCAAACCATTGCGTCCCAGAGGCCCCCATGAGCCTCGTAGCGCAAATGGTGAAACAGATCAGCCAGCGATCCACTGGCGCGGCCAAGCTGAAAGATCTGCAATTCATCCCGCCACATCGCGTGACGAAGTGTGCGCGCCACGTTGAGCGCGAGCAGGACCAGGAACAGCGCATGGCATGCGAGGTTCGCCATCGACGCGAAACGGTGCGCAGCGGCGTCTGCGCGCGGCCGGCGATTCGCCGGAACAACCTCAGCCAACATCCCGGAATTCGGCAGGTAGGAGAATATCGACGATAGCCGCTTCGGCCATTTCAGCTCGCTCATCCCCGAGGTAGCCATCAGGATGGGACTATCCTGCCGCCTGTCAACCCTGGAAAGCGGATGAGGGTTTCAGGCCTCATCCCCGGATGAGCGCTTTGCGCTCACCGAGGGAGCCACGCGCAAGCGTGACGTCTCCAGGGATGGAGCCACTGAATCGACAAAAGCCCTAATTCTTCAAGCCGCGATCGAGCGTGACGCTGGCGAGCAGCGACACGATCTCGGCCTGGCGCGTGCATCCGGTTTTCTGAAGGACCTGGCGCAGTTGCGTGCGAACGGTGGAGATCGCCACCCCGCCGTTTGCGGCAATCTCTTCCAGCGTCTCGCCGGCGGCGAGACCGCGCGCCACCCGGGCCTCCGAAGGAGTAAGGTCGAACAGCGACCGCATCAGTTCGATCGGCGGTGCTGCGGCAGCCGACACCGGCGTCACCACCAGCAGCGCGTAACTGCCCGCAAAAATATCGTGGGCGGAGCGGCGGATCGGAAGGACATGGGCAACCGCAACCGGCCTGTCGTCGGCGTCGCGCAGCGGAAACGACCGCACCGCCGACAAGGGATCGCTGTCGAGCGCGGCAAGCGACGCCCACAACAGATCGTTGGCGCGGCCGTCAGTCAGTGCGATGCGGTTGTGCGCGCGCCATTGCAGATGGTCGCCGAGATCCTCGATCCCGGGACCGGCTTCGACCACCGTGCCGTCCTGGCCGAGCAGCAGCGCGGGCAATCCCATCGCGGTGAGCGCCTCCTTGGCACCCCTGGCGCGCTGCAGCCCGAGTCGCGCTGCGACAAGGGCACTGCGCGCCAGATGGGAACGAAGTTCGTTCAACGCCTCGACCCGCTCCTTTTCGATCGGCCCGCGGCTGTGCTCGCGCTCGATGCTGAAGACGATATGGTCGCCGGTCGGTAATTGCAGGCCGGTGCCGGCCGACCAGCCAAGCCCGTGCGGACGAAAGAAATCCCGATAGATCGGATTGCTGTCGAGCTGATCCTCTGTCCAGAAATCATGCTCGACGAAAAACGCCGGCAACGATCGTCCGAACAGGCAGACCCGGCGCGGACATTTCTTGAACCAGCCATCTTCGACATAGGATCGAAAGACGCCGTTCAAATTGGCCGACGACGTCCAGTTCAGAACGCGGTCGCGGGCCGAGAACAGCAGGCCGCCGTGCGAATCGGATAGTTGCGCCAGTCCATCGAGGACGTCGGGCCACAGCTCCGGCACAAAGGCGCATTCGTAAATGCGGTCAATCAATTCGGACTTCACGGAAACCCAATCAGGAGATGGCAGGCAATGGCGGGACCGCAAATCACGTGACCTGTCTGCGGTCGGTGCAGCCATCATGCCGTTAATCCACCACCCCGCCAAGCCGTTCGTGGCCTTATCGGCGCGTCATACCGGGGCGCCCGCCGGGACGGACGTTAACGGACTTACACGATAGCTATTGCCCCTGCTCTGGCGTCTGCTCTGCCGCCCCTGTAAAACCCTTTCGGGGCTCAAATACGGGGGGACGATGCGTCTGCCGATGCATCTGAACAAGATTCTGATCGGGGTGGCGGTCGTCGCGGTCTCGTTTCTGATCAGCCTGAAGGCGATGGACTGGCTGGCGCCGCGCGGCACGGTCAAGCCGCCGGCGCTTGTCGAATTGCCACCGCTGCCGCCGGCCCCGCGCAGCTCCACGGTGATGGCGCCGATCGTGGTTTCGCTGACGGCGATCCGCGACGCCGCCGATCGCGGCTCGCCAAAATCCTTCAACGGCAAGGCCGACAACCCGGTCTCGCAGATCCTGCAAAACGCCGATATCGGCTGGACCGCCTCGCGCGGGCCGATCGCAGCCACCGGCGCGCAGGATGTGCTGACGCTGGCGACGCCGCTGACCGGGACGCTCAACGTCACCGGTTCGCTGTCCGGCAAGGCCACCGGCGCTGTCGGCGATGCGCTCGGCGGCCTGCTCGGCGGCAATGTCGCCAAGCAAATCGGCAGCATCAACATCAAGAACCTGAACGCCAGCGCCGAGATCAAGGGCAACGTCACCATCACCGCGCGGCCGAAGCTCGGCGACCAACTGGCGCATCGAGCCGAATCTGGCGGCCCAGGTGAATATCGGCGACACCAGCCTTTCGGTGGCGGGCGCCCGCGTCAACGTTCCGGCCCAGATCAAGCCGGTGATCGACAAGACGGTCGCCGATCAGCTCAACGCGGTGCAGGCGCGGATGCGCAACGATCCCGCGTTCGAAAACAGCGCGCGGGCGCAATGGGTGCGGGCCTGCCGCTCGATCCCGCTGCAAGGCACCGGCGCCAGTTCGTCGCTGCCGGCGCTGTGGCTGGAGATGCGCCCGATCCGCGCGATCGCGGCCCAACCGCGCGTCGATGCGCAGGCGCTGACATTGACGCTCGGCATCGAGGCCGAGACCCGCATCACGCCGGTCGAGACCAAACCGAATTGTCCGTTCCCCGCGACCATCGCCATCGTGCCCGCCTCGCCGGGACGGGTTTCGATCGGCGTCCCCGTCGACATGCCCTTTACCGACATCAACAAGATCGTCGAGGCACAGTTCGCGGGAAGAACGTTTCCGGAGGACGGCTCGGGTTCGGTCGACGTCACGGTAAAGAAAGCCACCGTGGCGGCTTCCGGCAACCGGCTTTTGATTTCGCTATTGGTGAACGCCAAGGAGAAGAAGAGCTTCTTCGGCTTCGGCGGCGAAGCCAATGTGCATATCTGGGGCAGACCGGTGCTCGATCAGGCGCAGCAGACGCTGCGGCTGACCGATATCGAACTGGCGGTCGAGTTGGAGGCGGCGTTCGGGCTGCTCGGCGCCGCGGCCCGCGCCGCCATGCCGCATCTGCAAAAGGCGCTGGCGGAAAAGGCCACCGTCGACCTCAAGCCGTTCGCCAGCAACGCGCAGAAAAAGATCGCCGCCGTGATCGCCGACTTCCAGAAGAACGAGGATGGCATTCGCGTCGCCGCCGAAATCACCAAACTGCGGCTCGCCGACATCGCCTTCGATTCCAAAACGCTGCGCGTGATCGCGGAAGCCGAAGGCGCCATCAACGTCTACGTGACCGCGCTGCCGGCGCTGTGAGCGGGTGAAGATCGTAGGGTGGGCAAAGACGCTTCTGCGTCGTGCCCACCATCTTATTCCGAGCAAGGATTGGTGGGCACGACGCAGAAGCGTCTTTGCCCACCCTACGGCGCATCGTTCTATCCCTCGAACTTGAACGAGACCTTCATCTTGGCACGGTAGGCTTCGACCTTGCCCTTGGCGTCCAGTTGCAGATCGAGCTGGACCACCTCGGCGACGCGAAGGTTGCGCAGGGATTTTCCGGCCCGGTTGACGGCCGCGGCCGCGGCCTTTTCCCAGGAGTCCTTGCTGGTACCGATCAGCTCGATGACCTTGTAGACGCTTTCAGCCATATCGTCCTCCCGTTGGTGTTTTTGGCAGGACGTTAGCGCTCCTGCCGCGGGGCGAGCCTAACATCGGGAGTGCGTGGCTGATAGGATGCGCTGCACCATTCGTACCGTCATTGCGAGCGCAGCGAAGCAATCCATGTCGCCGCATAAAGAAAGCAAGAATGGATTGCTTCGCTTCGCTCGTAATGACGGTCACAGAAGACGCAAACAGAAACAAAAACGCGCCCGTTCGCCGGGCGCGTTTCCGTTAGTCAGTCAACTCAGGCCGCAGCCTTAGTTGGTCGAATACTTGAACTCCGGCATCGCCTTCAGCTCATCCTTGGTCGCGTTGTAGACGGCGTGATCCGGATACCAGGGATTGGGCTTCGACGCCGCCATCGGCGCCGTGTTCGCCGCACCCGTCGTCGTGGTCGAGGGCGGCGCACCAGCCGGCCGGGTGTTGCCGACGGGAGCGTTCGACGCGCCGGTGTAGACGATCGGCTCGCTGACGAATTTGACCTTGTCGAGCGGCACCGCGACCAGATGTTCGCCGACGCCGAGGAAGCCGCCGACGCCGATCACGACGGCCTTGATGTTACCGCTCTTGTCGGTGAGCATGTCGTTGATCGAGCCGACGCTCTCATTCTTGTCGTTGTAGACGTTCAGGCCGACCATCTTCGAGGCGCGCCAGTCGCCCTGGATGCGACGTAGACATCTCGGACTTCACACCGGCCTTATCGGTCGTAGCAGCGGGTGCGTCCGCAGCCGGTGTTTGCGTTTGCGCGAACGCTACGGTGGCGAGCAACATCGAACCGGCGACGCCGGCGACGGTATAATTTGGCTAACATATCGGTTCTCCTCAGTTCAGAAATCCATGCTGAGAAAACCCGCGACCTGAACAAGTGTTCCTCTGATTTTGAAAATGGAACAAGCGACCTGCTGCTTGTTTCACGCGTTTTCTTCACGAAAACCGGAACCCACTCCGCTCGAAAACGCTTCAGAACCCGCCCCAGTAAGGCGGCATGCCGTAGTAGCGATGCAGCTCCGCTTCCTGCGCACGATCGCCCCAATCGAAATCCTTGTCGGCGCGGAACGATGGCGCGCGCTTCAACTCCTCATCGTCGATGTCGAGTTCGTAGGCTTCGATCCTGGTGTTGTAGCGCAGCCTGCCCCACGGCAGTGGAAGCAGATTGGTTCCCATGCCGAGGAAGCCACCAAAACTCAGCACCGCGTAGGATACTTTCCCGGAGACCTTGTCGATCATCAGCCGTTCGATGTGACCGATCATGTCGCCGTTCGGCCGTCGCACCGAAGTGCCCTCGACGCGATCGCTCGCGATCAACTGATGCGGCTTGGTCATGACGTCGATGGCCATTGCACCCTCCACATGTGAATGAAGGAATTAACGCCGCGCCCGGTGGCCGGTTCCGTAACGCACAAATGCGACAACCATCCTTCCCTTTCGGGGAGGATGGCTGCAACAGCGCGTCGCTGCGCCGGAAATCAGGTCAGCTTTGATAATCGATCAGCAACGCCGAGAACGACGAGCTGCTGCTGCTCGAGGTGCTCGAACTGCCGGTCGCGCCGTACGAAGTGGATGACGAGGCGGACAGCTGCTCCTGCAGCGATTGCAGGAATTGCTTGAGGATGTCGTCAGCCGACGTCGTGCTCGACGAAGAGTCGTCACTCGACGATGCGCCGTCCGAGGGCGGCGGGCCGCCGGGAGGCGGACCACCGGCGCCGCCGGGACCACCCGGACCGCCATGACCTCCACCGGCCCCACCCGGACCGTTGGCAAAGGCGGCCTTGAAGATGCCCTGCAATTCGGTGGCCTGATCGCTGGTCAGCTTGCCGCTGGAGACCTCGCCATTGATCAGATCGTCGATCTTGGACTTGAGGTCGCCGGGCGAGGGTCGCGTGCCGCTGGCCTGGTCGCTGGCCCGGCTCGACTGCATGGAGGAGTCGATATCGGTCAGCGCCGCCGACAGCGCATCCTTGTCCGACGAAGAGATGGTGCCGGATTTTACTTCGGACAACAACTCGTCCTGCAGCTTCTGGAGGGGCGACTGGTAGGTTTGGGCCGAGGCCGCCGAGATCGAGGTCATGATTGCTCCAAAGATTCGTATCAAACGTTCGCATTTGACACGGCGACCGTAGGGTTAACGGTATTAACGAGGTCTTTTCGCCGCCCCCCTGACCTGTTGCCCTGCATTGCCCGGTTCCAACTGGAAACATTTGGAAACAAAAATCTTCGCCCGCACCCCCGAATCACCGACAAAAGGTCGGCATGGCCCAGGCATCACCCAATATCCTCGTCGTCGAGGACGACCGCGAGACGCGGACACTGATCGCAAAATATCTGCGCAACAATGCGTGCAACGTCACCACCGCGACCGACGGCCGCGAAATGGTCCGCGCCATGACCGACCACCGAGTCGATCTCTTGATCCTCGACGTCATGCTGCCCGG
The DNA here is from genome assembly GCA_963802535.1 of uncultured Alphaproteobacteria bacterium. Lineage (GTDB taxonomy): Bacteria > Pseudomonadota > Alphaproteobacteria > Rhizobiales > Xanthobacteraceae > Bradyrhizobium. The sequence continues at coordinate 278,518 of CAWDJI010000022.1, forward strand.
CGAGGACGGCCTCAGCCTGTGCCGCAAGGTGCGCGCGGAGTCGCACACCCCGATCATCATGCTGACCGCGCGCGGCGAGGACGTCGACCGCATCCTCGGTCTCGAGATGGGCGCCGACGACTATCTGGCCAAGCCGTTCAACCCACGCGAATTGCTGGCCCGGATCAACGCGGTGCTGCGCCGGCAGAACGCCGCCCGTACCGCCAGCGCGATCGAAGGTGCAACTGCGCTGACATTCGCAGGCTGGCGGATCGACTTCCGCTTGCGTGAGCTGCGCAACCCGGAAGGCGCGCGCGTCGCGATGACCAGCGCCGAGTTCGACCTGCTCAGGACCTTGTGCGAGCGGCCCGGCCGGGTGCTGTCGCGCGACAGCCTGCTCGACCTTACCCAGGGCCGCAACGCCGGCTCGTTCGAGCGCTCGATCGACGTGCTGGTCAGCCGTATCCGCCGCAAGATCGAACCGGATCCGATGGAGCCCACCATGATCAAGACGGTGCGCTCCGGCGGCTACATGTTTACGCCAAGGGTTGAAACAGTCAGCAGCTGATCATGAAGCTATCTGGCTTTTTGAATCTTCGCGGCATCAGCGGCCAGATCGCAGCCCTCGTCGTGGTCTCGATCATCGCGCTGCACGTCATCATCACCGCAAGCTTCATGATCCACCGGCCGGACCAGCCGGATCCCTCCGGCGATCGCGGCCACGCACAATTGGCCGCATCGGCGCATTTGCTCGCCGCCGCACTGGTGCCGGAGCGGCCGCGGCTGCTCGCCGACATCACCCGCGCGTTTCCGCAACTCGATCTGCAACTGCTTCCGCTCGCTGCGGTGCCTGCGGCCGGCGAGCCGGACGGCAGCCTGCGCGGCTTGCATCGCCGGCTCGGCCAAAATTATCGCATCTTTGCGCTGCCGCCCGAGGGCGACAACCGCAAGGTCGGCATCGTGTTGCCGGACGGCGCGATGATTTCGGCGAACCTGACGCCGGAGCAGCGCCGGGCGCCGTTCCTCGGCGGGCCCTGGATGATGACGCTGCTGTTTGCCGTCATCAGCGTCACGCTGCTCGGCCTATGGGCGGCGCGCGCGCTGACGGCGCCATTGTCGGCATTCGCAAAAGCCGCCGAGAGTTTCAGCCTCAACGGCGCCTCGGCCCCCCTGCCCGAACGCGGGCCGGAGGAAATCCGCTCGGTGGCAAAAGCGCTGAACCGGATGCGCGAGCGCATCACCGGCCTGATCGACGACCGCACCAAAATGCTCGCCGCCATCAGCCACGATCTGCGGACGCCGATCACACGAATGCGCATTCGTTCGGAATTCATCGAGGACGAGACCCACCGCGCCCGCATGCTCGACGATCTCGATCAGATGCGTTCGATGCTTGAATCAGTACTGTCGTTCCTGCGCAACGACCGAAGGCTGGAATCGATGACGCTGGTCGATATCGCCAGCACCTTGCAGCTCGTCACCGATCAGTTCGCCGACATGGGGCGCAAGGTCGCCTATGACGGCCCGGCGCATGCGAAGGCGACCGCGCGGCCCGACGATCTGCATCGCAGCGTCACCAATCTGGTCGAAAACGCGGTGCGGTTCGGCGCGGAGGCTGTCATCCGCCTGCGTGTGAGCGCGGATCAACTGACCATCGACGTCGAGGATGACGGGCCCGGCATCTCGGACGCGCAGAAAAAGAATGTGCTGGAGCCATTCGTGCGCGGCGACGACGCCCGCAACATGGATGAGGCTGCAGGCTTCGGCCTCGGCCTTTCCATCGCCAACGCCATCGTGCTCGCCCATGGCGGCACGCTGTCGCTGCACGACCGCCAGCCGCATGGCCTGGTGGTCCGCATGCAATTGCCGGTTCGGCAAGAGAGCCTTGCGGCGTAGCTCAGAGCGCGATGAGTGGCTTACCTCGCCCCGCTTGCGGGGAGAGGTCGGATCACATCGCAGATGTGATCCGGGTGAGGGGGTACAGGTCTCTCGACAATCTTTGCTCGGAGAGAGGCCCCTCACCCCAACCCTCTCCCCGTAAGAACGGGGCGAGGGAGAAGAACATCAAGCCGCCAGCGAGTCGGGATGCAATTCCTCGTAGATCGCGATTGCCTCGAATTGATAGTCGCAGGCGTGGCAATGCCACAGGAACGAGGTGCGGCCTGCGTTACTCTCGATCCAGTCGGGTCTCGAGATCGGCGTACCGCATTGGGCGCAGGGATTCTCGCGCGGCAAATAGCCGGAATCCAATCGGGCGGAATCCAATCGGGCCGAATCCAATCGGGTCATGGGCATCTCCCACCTTGATCTTGTTTTGTATTGGAATAAGACAGGTTCGCTGTCGGAACCGAACTCGCTGCCACAACGGAATCCTAGACCTCCATTGAATCATTTGCACGACAATCTTGCTCGGACCAATCGCCGCAACCTTGGTCGCGCTATCATGGAATCATTCGCCGCGATGTCACCGAATTGTTGCGAAACGCGCCTCGCAAACTTCGTGGTGCGCAAATCGTTAACGCGCAGCTCGCGCACGCTTCAGATTTTTTTGATGAAAACGCTGCATGGCTTGATCGGGCTGGCCGCCCTGCCGGTGCTTTTGTTTGCATCGCACGCCGAGGCACAGCAGCGCGCGCCATACGAAAGACTGGTCGCGGTTCACGCCAAAGCCAACAACGTTCCGGAAGTTTTGGTGCACCGCGTGATCGTGCGCGAGAGCAAATATCATCCCGATTTGGTCGGGCGCGGCGGCACCATCGGGCTGATGCAGATCAAGCTCGCGACCGCCCGCGGCCTCGGCTACACCGGCGACGCTCAGGGCCTGCGCGATCCCGACACCAATCTCGCCTATGGCGTCAAATATCTCGCCGGCGCCTTTCGCGCCGCCGAAGGCGATCATGCCCGCGCCATCAGATATTTTGCCAACGGCTATTATTATGTCGCCAAGCGCCAGCGGCTGGAACGGCGTCCCGAGCCGGTGCTCGCGAGTGCACCGCCAAAGGAGGCGGCGAAGCCAGCGGAGGCCTCGGAACCAAAGGCCCAAGAGACGCCGAAATAGCCGGTTTTCGTGTCCCGGACGCGGTGCAGCGTCCTCTTGACGCTGCTCCGCAGAGCTCAGATGCGCAATTGCGCATCGGGGGACCCACCGCCGATGGACCCCGGCTCTGCAGCGCACCGTTACGCGCTGCGCAGCGTCCGGGGAACGCCCGGCGGCAGCATTCGGTGCAGTTCCCGTTCAGCCGCGTTGACACTCCCCCACATCGGCCTACATTAGACCTGTTCCGAGGGGAGCTCCGATGAGGAGCTGAGATACCGCAAGCTTTGGGCCAGCGTTTGGCCAGGGACCGCGGTGACCCTTTGAACCTGATCCGGGTCATGCCGGCGAAGGGACAGGGATGTTTCAGGCGACCAGACCACGGGGGGATTCCCCCGTATCCATCATCGGCGCGGGCATTGCCGGCGCATGGCAAGCCTTGCTGTTCGCGCAGGCCGGCCACGCCGTGACTTTGTACGAGCGCAGTGACGCCGCGATGACCTTGTCCACCAGCCATTGGGCCGGCGGCATGCTGGCGCCGTGGTGCGAGGCGGAGGCGTCCGAGCCCGTTATCGGCCGGCTAGGCATTCGCTCGCTCGATCTCTGGCGGCAGCATTTTCCCAAAACCCCGTTCAACGGTTCGCTTGTCGTGGCGCATGCGCGCGACCGCGCCGATTTCGAACGCTTTGCCAAACTCACTACCGGCCACGTCAGGCTGGACGCGCGTGGCTTTGCGCGAACTCGAACCGTCGCTGGAAGGCCGTTTTCGCGACGGGTTGTTTTACGAAAGCGAAGGCCATGTCGAGCCGCGGCGCGTGCTGCCCGAACTGCACGCCCGCATCACCGAAGCCGGCGGCAAAATCGAATTCGGCAGCGACGCCGACGCTGAAGATCTCGACGGTCTCGTGATCGATTGCCGCGGGCTTGCCGCGCGCGACACCGAGCCCGAGTTGCGCGGCGTCAAGGGCGAGATGATCATCGTCGAGACCTCGGAAGTGGAATTGGCGCGCCCGGTGCGCTTGATCCATCCGCGCTGGCCGCTCTATGTGATCCCGCGCGGCGACAACAAATTCATGCTCGGCGCGACTTCGATCGAGGCCGAGGATACCGGCGTCAGCGTCCGTTCGGCGCTGGAACTGCTGGGCGCGGCCTATGCCGTGCATCCGGCCTTCGCCGAAGCGCGCATCGTCGAATTCGGTTCGGGCTTGCGCCCGGCCTTCCCGGACAATCTGCCGCGGATCGCGATCCGGGACGAAAAGATTTCCGTCAACGGACTCTATCGCCACGGTTTTCTGCTGGCGCCGGCGCTGGCGGAACTGACGCTGGGTTACGTGCAGCGCGGCGTGATCGACAATGAGGTGATGCAATGCGTGTAACCGTCAATGGTGAGGCGCGCGAGATCCGTTCGTCGCGCATCGACGCGCTGCTCAGCGAACTCGAATACGAAGGCAACCATTTCGCGATCGCGCTGAACTACGACGTGCTGCCGAAAAGCCGCTGGGCGGAGACGCCGATCAAGACCGGCGACGAGATCGAGATTATTACGCCAAGGCAGGGAGGGTGAGGATGGCAATGAACGTGCACTCTCTCCCCCCGTCGTCCCGGCGAACGCCGGGACCCATAGCCACCGGCGGATGTGGTTACGGAAGGTATCGGCCATTGTGCCGCCACGAGAGATCACGCGGTATGGGTCCCGGCGTTCGCCGGGACGACGGATGGAACTAACACCATGCTGAACTTCTACGGCAAAACCTTCGCCTCCCGCCTCCTGATCGGCAGCGCGCTGTATCCGTCGCCCGCGATCATGCAGGGCGCGATCCGCGCCTCCGGCGCCGGCATCGTCACCGTGTCGCTGCGGCGGGAGGCCGCTGGCGGCAAGACCGGCGATGCGTTCTGGTCGCTGATCCGCGAGCTCGATGTCACGGTGCTGCCGAACACCGCCGGCTGCCGCAGCGTGCGCGAAGCCGTGACCACGGCAAAACTGGCGCGCGAATTATTCGCCACACCCTGGATCAAGCTGGAGGTGATCGCCGACAATGACACGCTGCAGCCCGATGTAGTCGGCTTGGTCGAAGCGGCCGGCATCCTGATCAAGGACGGCTTTGAAGTGTTCCCCTATTGCACCGAGGATCTCGGGGTTGCGATGCGGCTGGTCGATGCCGGCTGCAAGGTCGTGATGCCGTGGGCCGCGCCGATCGGAAGTGCAAAAGGCATCACCAACCGCGACGCCTTGAAACTGCTGCGCGACCGGCTGCCTGACATCACACTGGTGGTCGATGCCGGCATCGGCGCGCCGTCGCATGCGGCCCACGCGCTCGAACTCGGCTACGACGCGGTGCTGCTCAACACCGCGATTGCAAAGGCCGCTGATCCCGTCGCGATGGCGAATGCGTTTCGCCTCGGCGTCGAGGCCGGCCGCACCGCTTACGAAGCGGGCCTGATGGAAGCCCGCGATTTCGCCTCCCCTTCAACCCCTGTCATCGGGACACCGTTCTGGCATGCCGTATCCTGATCAATTCTATCCCGTCGTCGACAGCGTCAAATGGGTGGCGCGGCTGACCGCGCTTGGCGTCGGCACCATTCAGCTGCGCGCGAAAGACCTCAACGACTCCGAGGCGCTGCAAATCGTCAGCGACGCGCTGGCGGTAACAAAGGGCACGGCCGACAAAGCTCGTGGTCAATGATTACTGGCGCGCGGCGATCGTCGCCGGTGCGCAGCATCTGCATCTCGGCCAGGAAGATCTGGTCGACGCCGATCTCAATGAAATCCGCAAAGCGGGCTTGACGCTCGGCATCTCCACCCATGACGACGAGGAATTGGCAACCGCGCTCCGCGCCAAGCCGGATTACGTCGCATTGGGTCCAATTTTCCCGACCACGCTGAAATCGATGCGCTTCGCGCCGCAGGGCATTCCAAAAATCGCCGATTGGAAAAAGCGCATCGGCAACATCCCGCTGGTCGCGATCGGCGGCATCAAGTTCGAACAATCGGCTGAAATTTTCGCCGCCGGCGCCGATTCGATCGCCGTCGTCAGCGACGTCACCCAGAATGCCGACCCCGACGCGCGGGTAAGACAATGGCTCGGCCAACAGTCGAAAGCTGCATGAGATGCGCCCAACTCCATCAACCGTCATTGCGAGGAGCGCAAGCGACGAAGCAATCCATCTCTCCACTCGCCGCACCATGGATTGCTTCGCTGCGCTCGCAATGACGGAAAACACAAACTAGAGAATCACAGGAGGATACCATGAACATCCGCTCCAACCCCGACACCACGCTCCCCGCCGTCACCACCGGGCCTCTCCCCGCCTCGCGCAAGATCTGGGTGACGCCAGATGAAGCGCCGGATGTCCGCGTGCCGATCCGCGAGATTATCCTGAGCGAAGGCGCCGGCGAACCGAACCTGCCGGTGTATGACACCTCCGGTCCCTACACCGACCCGACCGTCACCATCGACGTCAATTCGGGCCTTGCGCGCGCGCGCATCGAGTGGGTGAAGGAGCGCGGCGGCGTCGAGGAGTATGAAGGACGCGACATCAAGCCGGAAGACAATGGCAATGTCGGCGCCTCGCATGCCGCAAAGGCCTTTACCGCGCACCACAAGCCGTTGCGTGGCGTGGGCGACCACATGATCACGCAGCTCGAATTCGCCCGCGCCGGCATCATCACGAAAGAGATGATCTACGTCGCGACCCGCGAAAACCTCGGCCGCAAGGTGCAGCTCGAACGCGCCGAAGCCGCGCTTGGCCGACGGCGAAAGCTTTGGCGCCGCGGTGCCGGCATTCGTGACGCCGGAGTTCGTGCGCAGCGAGATCGCGCGCGGCCGCGCCATCATTCCCTGCAACATCAACCATGGCGAACTCGAGCCGATGATCATCGGCCGCAATTTCCTGACCAAGATCAACGCCAATATCGGCAACTCCGCGGTGACCTCGTCGGTCGAGGAGGAAGTCGACAAGATGGTGTGGGCGATCCGCTGGGGCGCCGACACCGTGATGGACCTCTCCACCGGCCGCAACATCCACACCACGCGCGAATGGATTCTTCGCAACGCGCCGATCCCGATCGGCACCGTGCCGATTTATCAGGCGCTGGAGAAGTGCGACGGCGATCCGGTGAAACTCACCTGGGAGCTCTACAAGGACACGCTGATCGAGCAGTGCGAACAGGGCGTCGATTATTTCACCATCCACGCCGGCGTGCGCCTGCCCTACATCCACCTCACCGCCAACCGCGTCACCGGCATCGTGTCGCGCGGCGGCTCGATCATGGCAAAGTGGTGCCTGGCGCATCACAAGGAAAGCTTCCTCTACACCCACTTCGAAGAGATCTGCGACCTGATGCGCAAATACGACGTCTCGTTCTCGCTCGGCGACGGTCTGCGTCCCGGCTCGATCGCGGACGCCAACGACCGCGCGCAATTCGCCGAACTGGAGACGCTCGGCGAGCTCACTCAAATTGCCTGGAAGAAGGGCTGCCAGGTCATGATCGAAGGCCCCGGCCACGTGCCGCTGCACAAGATCAAGATCAACATGGACAAGCAGCTCAAGGAATGCGGCGAGGCGCCGTTCTACACCTTGGGGCCGCTGACCACCGACATCGCGCCGGGCTATGACCACATCACCTCAGGCATTGGTGCGGCCATGATCGGCTGGTTCGGCTGCGCGATGCTCTGCTACGTGACGCCGAAGGAGCATCTCGGCCTGCCCAACCGCGACGACGTCAAGGTCGGCGTCATCACCTACAAGATCGCCGCCCACGCCTCCGATCTCGGCAAGGGCCACCCCGCCGCGCAATTGCGCGACGACGCGCTTGTCTCGTGCCCGCTTCGACTTCCGCTGGGAGGACCAGTTCAACCTCGGCCTCGATCCGGAAACCGCCCGCGCCTACCACGACGAGACGCTGCCCAAGGAAGCCCACAAGGTCGCGCATTTCTGCTCGATGTGCGGCCCAAAGTTCTGCTCGATGAAGATCACGCAGGACGTGCGCGATTACGCCGCGACGCTGAACGATCCCGACAAGCGCGCAGTGGCTGGTGGTGCCGTCGGCGTGTCGATGTCCGGCGTGATCGAAGACGGCATGGCGACGATGTCCGCCAAGTTCAAGGAGATGGGCGGACAGGTGTATCTCGATGCGGAGAAGGTGAAGGAGAGCAATCGGGTGTTGTGAGGGAAGCGCACGCATCCGGACCACAATGACCGACGATCTGACCGGCGTCTGGGACGGCACCTACATCCAGCCGTCCAGTAGGAATGGTCACGTTTCTGGTGACGCTCATCGAAACCGGTGGCGCGCTCACGGGAAACGTGACCGAGCCCTGCATGTTGCCCAATTGCCCGTTGCGGACCCACAATGCTTCGATTGCGGGTCATCGATCCGGCAGCGCAGTCTCGTTCGTCAAAAATTACGAGCCGCCGGGTTACGGCTATGACAAGGTCGCCTATGAAGGCACGGTCAATGCCGACGCGACGGAAATCAGCGGACGCTGGATGCTTCCGGGCGCAGCGCTCTCGGGATCGTTTCTGATGGTGCGTTCGAGCAAGACTGCAGAATCGGTTGCATCCGAAGAACAGGCCAAGGAGCCGGTGCGGTAGGGTGGGTTAGGCGAAGCCGTAACCCACCAACTTTGCCGATCCGAAAACGGTGGGTTACGCTTCCGCCTTCGCTCTGCGAGTTACCGATTTTCCGACGTTAGGATTTCATTAACCAATACCGCCCACCCTCCCAATTGGCTGGTGGTTGTTGATTCCTGATGCTTCTGCTCCGCGTTTCGGGGCTAGCGTTGATCGGGAGGTGTCGATGTCCCAAGTTGTCCACGCGCCGGAACTTGCGCCGCCGGATCCGCAGGCCCCAACTCCCCGCGAAATCGTGCCGATGCTGATCGGATCCACCGTCGAGGCGATCGAGCGCGAGCTCGTGCTGCAGACGCTGGCGCGATGCGACGGCAACCGTACCCGCGCCGCCCGCGTGCTCGGCGTTTCCGTGCGCACGCTGCGCAACAAGATCCGTCAATACGCCACCGACGGGCGCGACGTTCCCGCGCACAGTTAGCGGCGCGGCAGCGATCAGGCCAAGGACGCCAATTCACGCGCCAGATTTTCTCGCGCCTGCCGGTCATACGCCTCGGCAAAGCCGGCATCAGGAAAGATGAACGGCCGCGCAGCGAACTGCTTCAGCACCCTCGCCCGCCCCGCGCGATAGTCGCTCATCTGGCACATGCGCGTATTCCTGCCGGATCGCCGCGGCATACGCGTCGTACCGCGCAGGCTCTGCACCCAAGATGCTGAGATCGATCGAGATCAGGATGGCGCCGAGGCGGTCGCCGGGGTCGACCGGCGTGCGTCTTCGTCAGGCGAATCAGGCGGCCGACTTCGCGGGCGATGTCGGGGCCGACATGCACCTCCGCGAGCTGCGCGCTGAGTTCTTCATTGTCGGAGCGGGTCGGATCATAAACCACATCGTGCCACCAGATGACCTCGCTCAAGGTATCGCGCTCGGCATCCGAGAGCCCGTCGACATGCGCGAGCTTGACGAGGCAATCCCTGATATGCGCGAGATTGTGATAGTGGCGGCCGGGCGCGCTGTAGGCGGCAATCAGTGCGTCCTGGTCCATCGCCGGCCTCCGCTTGCAAGATCAACAACTGCCAAATCAACAAAGTGACTTGCTCTTGCCGCCGCACCATGGCGAAATTCGCACCATCCGCAAAGCCCTCGACAAGGAAACCCGCCATGGCCGCCATCAAGCACTTCCCTGCCCCTCCCGGCGTCAGGGCGCCGCCGCTCTCGTTTGGCGCCCGTGTCGGCGACCTGCTGTTCATTTCCGGCATTCCGGGCTTTGACGACAAGGGCGAGCTGCCCGATACGCTCGAGGCGCAATTCGCCAATGTCGTCACCAACTTCAAGCGCGTGCTGGACGAGGCCGGCGCCACGATCCAGGACCTGGTCAAGGTCAACGTGCTGCTGACGCGAGCCTCCGACGTCGCGACGATGAATGCGCTGTATGCCTCGGCGTTCGGCCCGGCGCCCTATCCGGCGCGCACCACCTGCGTGGTGCTGGCACTGCCGCAGCCGAAGATGCTGATCGAGATCGAGGGCGTGGCGTCGCTGGCGGGGCGGTGAACGATGCTGACGCTTTATTCCTACCCCGAACTGTTCGGCGTCGCCGACAATAACGGCTACGGGCTCAAGGTGTTCGCCTTCCTCAAGCTGACAGGCGTGCCGTTCGTCCACGAGCATGTGTTCGACGCCTCCGCCGCGCCGCGCGGGCAGTTGCCCTATATCGTCGACGACGGCGAGACGATCGGCGACAGCGAGACCATCCTCGCGCATCTGATCCAAAAATATCGGCTGACGCATCGACGCAGCGCTGACGCCGGCGCAGCGCACGCACCGATCATCTGGTGACGCGGTTGCTCGACGATCTCTATTGGGTGATGTCGTATTCGCGCTGGAAGGACGACCGCTACTTTCCGGCGTTCCGCGACGGCTTTATGGCCCAGCATGCGCAGATCGACGCCGCCGGGTTCGAACAAGGCGCGGGAGTACAATGCGCAGCGCTATCATTTCCAGGGCATCGGCCGCTACACGCCCGAGCAGGCTTACGCGCGCGGGCTATCGGATCTGCAGGTGCTGGCCGATCTGATTCCGCCGGATGGTTATGTGCACGGCGCGCAAGCCGACCAGCATCGATGCCGGCATCTACGGCTTTATCGCCAACATTCACTTTTTTCCGATCCCGACGCCGCTGAAGGCGTTCGTGTCGGCGCATCCCAATCTCGTGCGCGCATTGCGAGGCGGTCCACGCGATGGTGAGCAAGTAAGTCTGGAAGTCACGTCATCGCGAACGCCGGGCCCGTAACCACGGCGCACGATCGGTCCGCAGGCGGTCTGATCTGCCTTCAACGACACGGCCGCGGCTATGGCTACGCTTCGCCGGGACGACGCGAAGACTCGCCCTACTTCAGCGTAATCGCCAGCCCGCTCAGATCGGCGTTCGCCATCAGCCCGGTTTGCTGGCCCGCAAGCTCCAGCACCGCGCCCTTCTGGTTGCTCAGCACGATCGCGCGCGCGCCGCGGCCGACGGCGAGGCCGGCACCCGCCGCGCCATAGACGCCGGCGACGTCGGACGGGCGGTTGATGTTGCTGACGCGGCCGCGCAGCACCGTCTTGGAGCCGCCGAACACCAGGCCGTAATCCAGCCCGCCGGTGGAGAGTCCGTAGCGCCGGCCGCGGAAATTCAGCATGCCGCTGCCGCCGGAGCCGCCGATGATCCAGCCCGCCTTGTAGATCGTCAGCGCCACCGTGCCTTCATCGGCATGGGCTGTGGAGGACAGCGTGGCGCCGGCGAAGGCCGTGAGTGCAACAAGCGCAGCGCCAATGGTGGATGACATCTTCATGGATAAGGTTTCCTTGCAGTCGGTGGGTGAGCGTCGCGACACGGGGCGAGTCGCGCATTGCTGATTGTAGCCCATTAGGCTGGAGAATGTTCGCAAGTGTCAACGCGCGGGCCGGCCTTAAAGTTCACCGCTCGGGGCAGCCATTTCGCGCCTCCCTGCTTTGAACCAATCCGCCGCTCGCCGGACATAATCCATGACCGGGGCATGACGCCTCGGGCGCCTCCTGCAAACGCCACGCGGGAGTGCAGCAAACCCCTTCATTTTCAGGAGATCCCCATGCGTCACGTCTTCTTTCTCACCGCCCTTGCCGGCGTTGCCGTCGCTGCAATCGCCGCCATGGCCCCCGCCGAAGCCGCCTATCATTTGATCCGCTGGCAGGATTCGGGCTTCTGCCAGGTCTGGGACGAGAACGTCGGGACGGTACCCTATCCGGCGAACTACACCGTGATCGAGGGCAGCGTGGTGCCGACCTTCGGCGATGCGCTGGTGTTCAAGGACAACATGCTGCGCAGCGGCACCTGCTCGTTCTGATCAGACGTTAACCTTGCGACCGGGGCCGGCGTTTCGCCGACCTTTTTCGTTGGCGCGAATTTGAACCACCCTACACCCTGTAATCGTCAATTCACCTTCATCAGCGCTTCGCGCGCCGCCGACAGGGCCAGAAATTGCTGCGCGCTGCCGCCGGCGTCCGGATGCGCCGACTTGGCGACCTGCTTGTAGGCGCGGTTGATTTCGGCAAAGGTCAAACGGCTATCGAGCGGCAACCCCAGCAACTCACGATGGCGTTGCTCCGGCGTCAGCTGCCGCAACGGGATATCGCGCCGGCCGAATTTTGGCGTGGTCAGCGTCTGCAGCACGTCTCTGACAATACCGAGGCGGCGCTGCGCGGCATGCGTGATCTCAGGATCGGCGGCGTCAAGCGCAGCACGGCGCAGGATTGGCAGCGCCTGCGCCGCCGCGTGCCGCAGGATCACTTCGCCTGACATCCGCGCCATCACATCCGTAAGGCGCGCGGCTTCTCGCCAGTCGGGCGCGTCCGCCGACCAGATCCGCTCGAGTTCGAGCTGCCATTCCCTGAGCTTGCTATCCATGTCGCAACACCGTGCCAACAAATACAACCTGCCCGATAAAAGCTTTCCGTTTCCGCCTCCGTCATTTTGAATTAGTTTGTTCAGATCGAAAAAACCAAAAACACAGGGAACCCCATGCCACTTCTTCAAATCACATCGCAGTCATTACCGGCGCAGGTTCCGGCATCGGACGCGCGATCGCCAACGGCTATGCGCGCGAGGGCGCGCGGGTCGTGCTGCTCGACATGAACGAGAAGGCGGCGGCCGATGTGGCGCGCGAAATCCGCGACGCCGGCGGCAAGGCCGAGAGTTTTCTGCTCGACGTCACCAAGCGCGACGACTGCGTCGCGATGGCCAAGCAAATTGCCGACAAAATCGGGCAGGTCTCGATCCTGGTCAACAATGCCGGCATCGCCCGCCGCAACGGCATGCTGGGCGCAGCCGAAGCCGTCATCAACGATTGGGAAGACATCATCGCGATCAACCTCACCGGCGTGTTCAATGTGACGCATGCGTTCCTCGAACCCTTGCGCGCCGCCAAAGGGCGGATCGTCAATATCGGCTCGATCCAGTCGTTCATGCATCTGAAGACGCCGAGTTCGCCGGCCTATACGGCGTCAAAACACGGCGTGCTCGGCTTCACCAAGGCGCTCGCCGCCGAACTCGGCAAGGACGGTGTCCGCGTCAACGCGATCGGGCCCGGCTTCATCGAGACGCCGCTGAACGAAAAGGTCCGCGCCACCAACCCGGCGCTGGTAAAAGTGTTCGTCGACCACACCCCGCTCGGCCGCGCCGGCACTGCGGAAGATATCGTCGGCCCCGCGATCTTCCTCGCATCCGATATGTCCGCCTATGTGTCGGGATCGATCGTGATGGTGGATGGCGGGTACCGGACGGTTTAGGCTAAAAACAGGTGTCATCGCCCGGCTTGCCGCCTTCGCTAAAGCTTCGACGCGCCGAGTGAGGTCTTGGCCTCGTCGTAGCCTTGGCGGAGACGGGACCGGGCGACCCAGTACGCCGCGGCAGTTGGAATTGCCCGAAAGGCCGCGGCGTACTGGATCACCCGCTTTCGCGGGTGATGACAACGGAGAAAATTTCAACCATCCGGAAACGCCCCATCATGTCCAACGCCCCGCATTACGAGATCGACGTCGCCAAATTCTGGGCTGATCCCTATCCGGACCTCGCCCGGATGCGGAAGCAGGCGCCGATCGCGTTCGTGCCGCAGCTGGGCTCCACCGTGTTCACCCGCCGCGACGACATCTTCAGCCAGGAAAAGCGCATCGACATATTCTCGTCGCATCAGCCCGCCGGCCTGATGAACGTGCTGATGGGCCACAACATGATGCGCAAGGATGGCGAAGCGCATATGTCGGAGCGCGCGGCGATGTTTCCCGCGGTATCGCCACGAACCGTACGCGACACCTGGGTCAAGCAGTTCAAGGCCCATGCCGACCGCATCCTCGACGCGCTGGTGCCGCAAGGCAAAGCCGATCTCTGCAAGGCACTGGCGCTGCCGCTATCGGCCGAATGCCTGAAGGACATTACTGGGTTGACCAACATGCGCTTTGAGGACATGGACGCCTGGTCGCAGGCGATGATCGACGGTATCGCCAACTATACCGGCAACAAGGAGATCGAGGCGCGCTGCCATGCCGCCACCGCCGGGATCGATGCCGCGATCGACGACATGATCCCCGTGGTCACCAGGCATCCCAACACCTCGATCCTCAGCGTGCTGCTGGCGTCGGGCCAGAACATCGAAAGCATCCGCGCCAACATCAAGCTCGCGATCTCCGGCGGCCAGAATGAGCCGCGCGACGCCATCGCCGGCGCCACCTGGGCGTTGCTGACGCATCCCGAGCAGCTGGCGCTGGTGCGCGAAGGCAAGGCGAAATGGCTCGACGTGTTCGAGGAATATGCGCGCTGGATCGCGCCGATCGGCATGTCGCCGCGCCGCGTCGCCAAGCACTGGTCGTTCGGCGGCGTCGATTTCGAACCTGACGATCGCGTGTTCTTCATGTTCGGCTCGGCCAATCGCGACGAAGCCGTGTTTGGCGAACCCGATCGTTTCGACATCACTCGAAATACTTCCAAGAGCATCGCCTTCGGCGCCGGCCCGCATTATTGCGCCGGCGCGTTTGCCTCCCGCGCGATGGTCGCCGACGTGGCGCTGCCCGGCATTTTCGCAAGGCTGAAGCGGCTGCGGCTCGACGACACCGAGCCGGTGCGGATCGGCGGCTGGGCATTTCGCGGCCTGCTCAATTTGCCGGTCACATGGGACGCGTGATCGCCGCACGCCTCCCGGCCGGAGAGCCAGGAGGCGCGAATGGCGAAGCGATCAGGACAGCGCGGTCTTGACGAATTCGCGCAGGCCGAAACGTCCTTGCGCATTCGCCTTGCTCGGCTTCCAGATCGGGTTCATGCAGAAATACGACGTGCTGTCCGCCAGCAGCAGGCCGATGAAGGTTTCGGCGACGATGCGGCCGCCGACCGGGCCGAGCCGCCGCGTCTTGACCGACTTGTCGCCCTGCTTGGTCTTGACCTTCACCGTCACCTCTTCGGTCTCCGCCAGCACATAGGTCCACAGCGGACAATTGTCGGCGAAAGCCGGCGAGAACTGGGTGATCGGGCCTTTGATGTCGCCGGCGATGCCGGTGAATTTACCGATCTTGATGTCGGCATCCTGTAACGGCTGGACGCCCATCGCGCGTGCGATGGTCTGCCCGCTCGGCAGCCGCATCCGCCAGCCACGCATCAGGTTGCGCGCCGCGAGCGAGACCAGCGTGGTGCCGCCCAGCGACATCGGCGGATCGAACGGCGGATTGGGCAGGGAGCCGAGCGGATCGACCAGCGAGGTGTCGAGCTTGTAGGCGAGTTGCAGCCGGTTGGCTGGATCGCCCTCGCCCGGGCCGCCGGAATCAAGCGGTGCCAAATCCACGTAGCGCGCCCAATCCATCGCCCAGTTGCTGCGGAATTCGTGGAAGCCGGTCAACGAACCGCCGGGATTGGGCGAGAAGATCGGCAGCGGCGGCACCGTTTCGCTCAGGCGGTAGCCCGGCCGCACCATCGAATGGCCGAAGCGATAGGCCGCACCGGAGAATTCCAGCGGCATGGTCGGCTCGTGCAGGAGATCGAAGAAGCGCAACCGCGGCGGATCGACCCGGACATTGGTGTTGTTGTAGTGATGCGGGATGATGTCCTTCAATACGCTTTCCGAGACGATGGTCGGCAGGAAGTCGTTGACCAGCATCCACTGATAATGAAAGCGCACTTCGCTTTGCACGCGCGCGAAGCGGTTGCGCGCAAGTCCGGTATCCTCCGACATCAGCTTGTTGTGGAATCGCAGCCAGAGTGCCTGGAGTTGCGACACGATCACGTTCTCGTCGTTGCGGGGGTCGCCGATAATGGCGCGGCGGGCGTCGTTGATGTCTTCCGCAGCACCGGACGTCGGTGCGCTCCTCGGCAGATCGCGCGCGTTCGGATTGCTGCTGGCGCCGGTCAGGGCACGGCCGAGGATAAACTGACCGTTGGAGTGGTAGAGATAGGGCGCGTCGTCCGGCCCCTTGCCGTAGAGATTGTCGAGGTCGAAGCGCGGGGTGCGGAAGTCGATCAGGCCGTCGGGATCGTCCTGCTGTTGCAGACTGCTCGCCGGATCGAAGGTCAGATCGTGATCGACGAACTGGCCGAGGTAAGTGTAGGCCGACGGAATACCGCTCTCCTCGTCGTCGGGCCCATCCTTGGGATCGTCATGGTCCGCCATCATGGCGGCCCCCAGAATCAGGAGATTTTTCTCCGTCTCCGTATCGCTGACGCCGAAATCGGCCGGCGGCAACGACCAGAACATGCGGCCGAATTGACCGCCAAAAACTCTCGAACCGCGCGACAGGGTGAGCCCCCTGACCGTGGTTCCGTGTGCATTGCGAGCGGGTCCTGCCATGGCATTCCTCCAACTTAATCGAAGTTGTGCAATACAACTATGATTATCTTAGATTGTGTCGATCGCAGGACCGATTTGCGGCAACCTGTCGTTGACCTGCCCAATCGGCAAGCAAGGGGGTTTGCAGGGAGGTCTATCCGTGCGGCGAGGTGTCGCGCCGGCTCACGGCGGCGGCCAACCAACGCTTGATGCAAATAGCCGCGGCTCTAGCCGGCGCCGATGCCGTCAACTGGCAGCAGGCGCATATGCCGGAACGACCAGCGCATCAGGCGGTACCAGACCAGGCCGGTCATCGCGCTGCAGAAGGCGAGCGTGAGGACAGTGACAAAATCGTCGGTTCCGCTCACCCACAGCATCCATCCGAACCAGAAAACGGTGAAAGCGACGGCGCTCAGTTGCAATGAACTTGCAGGCTTCATGACACCCTCCGGTAGCTCGCTTTGTTGGAGCCACCGTAAGCCGGGCGGGATCATGCAACTGTGAGGTGCATCACGCGGACAGGGGAACCCGATCACGAGACCGGGAAGGGACCGACATTGCGCTGCTAGCCGAACCTCGCCCGCGAGCGCTCTCTGGCCTTTTCGGCCTCGACCTCGCGGTCGCGCGCCGGGGCATTGGTGTTCAGCGACGCCAGCAGACGGCGGGCGCTATCGGAGACTTCGGACACCGCGCGGTTGAAGGCTTCCGCATTGGCCTGCGACGGCGAGTTGAATCCGGAGAGTTTGCGCACGAATTGCAGCGCCGAGGCATGGATTTCCGCATGCGTCGCCGGCGGATCGAAATTGAACAGGGTCTTGATGTTGCGGCACATCGGTTATCTCCCACGCAAGGCACCGGCCGACTTCGGCCGTCCCCAGGACGAACGGCCGATGCAAAATCCGACAGGCTGGACTATTCTGTCATAGAATAAGCGGCGCGTTCACCCCTCTCGGCAATATGCAGCAACGAGTTCCCGATGAGCCACGTGACCTACAAGATCGTCGAGCATGACGGCGGCTGGGCCTACACCGTCAATGGCGTATTTTCCGAACCGTTCCGCAGCCATGCCGCAGCACTGGCGGCCGCGCGGCGCGCGGCGGCCGAGCAGCGGGTGCCGGGCCGGAGCGAGGTCATCGAATACGAAACCGCAGACGGCAAGTGGCAGACCGAAACCGCAGCGGGCAATGACCGGCCGGAAACCGACGTCGAGGACAGCGCCTGAGCGAACGCGCGCTGCCATCCGGTGAACGAACGGGAGAAGTGCGGCGACCAACGATCACGCGACAGCGAAAAGGCATCCGATGATCGATTTGGTCCGCCGCGGCTTGATTCTCGCACTCGCGATATATGCCGGCCAGCTTGCCCCCGCTTTCGCCTGTGCCTGCTGCACCAATGAAGGCCAGCGCAACGTCGCCACCGTCGCGCTGGATTCCGGCAAGCGGCAGGAAATCGAAGGCCTGCGCTTTGCCGACAAGGCGACTGTTTTCACCGGCGAAGGCGACGTCGACGGCATTCAGGGCATTGCAACGCCCGCTGGGACCTACAAGCTTGCGGCGAAATGGGTCGACGACCGGCTGGTGCTTTCGTTCCGGGACGCTGCCGGCCACAGCGGCACCTTGTCATTTGCCCGTCCCGGCACGATGTCGGTGTTCGAGGTCGACCCGCGCGACCGCCCCGACAAGGGTCACGGACCACCCCTCTACAAGGAATGGAAGCTGTCAGCGCCGGCATCCGGCAGCGGCGTATTCGCCCCGGGCATCGCCCCGCGCCAGATCCTCACCCTGATCCTGCAGGGCAGCGGCAATTCCTGCACCTCGGGAATAGACTTTTCGCACTGGACGCTGGTGATGCAGGGCCCGAAAGCCAACTACACAATGTTCGGCAAGCTGGTGCGATGATGCGAGTGTTGTGCTACGCTCCGCCCGCAAGCGGCGCCGCAAGAGCGCCGCGCCAGGGGAGATCACCATGAAATCTGCGCTCGCTGCATTGTCGGCCGCCAAGTTAGCAACTTTTTCGGTTGTATTGGCCCTGACGTCCTTTGCCGCCTCGGCAGCCGACTATCCCGCGCCAAAACAGGGCGACTGGATCGCAAAAGATTTCAAATTCCACACCGGCCAGACCATGCCGGAGCTCAAGCTGCATTACACCACCATCGGTGAGCCCACCGGCCAACCGGTGCTGGTGCTGCACGGGACCGGCGGCTCGGGCGCCAGCATGCTGACGCCGGGCTTCGCCGGCGAATTGTTCGGCGCCGGCCAGCCGCTCGACGCCTCGAAATATTACATCATCATTCCCGACGGAATCGGCCACGGCAAATCGACCAAGCCATCGGACGGCATGAAGACCGCGTTCCCGAAATACAATTACGACGACATGGTCGATGCGCATTACCGGTTGGTCGCGGAAGGTCTCGGCGTCAAGCATTTGCGGCTCGTCATCGGCAATTCGATGGGCGGCATGCATACCTGGCTCTGGGGCAGCAAATATCCGCAATTCATGGACGTGCTGGTGCCGATGGCCTCGCAGCCATCAGAGATGGCGGCGCGCAACTGGATGCTGCGGCGGATGATGCTCGAAACCATCCGCAACGATCCCGATTACAATGGCGGCAATTACACCAGCCAGCCGCGCATGATGAAGTACGCCATCAACGCCTACGGCATCGCTACCATCGGCGGCACGCTGGCCTATCAGATGCTGGCGCCGACGGCGGAGAAAGCCGACAAGATGGTGGACGAGCGGCTGGCGGCTGCGATTACCGCCGACGCCAACGACTTCGTCTGGCAGTGGGAATCTTCCCACGATTTCAATCCATCCTCCGGCCTCGACAAGATCGAGGCGACGTTGCTTCTGATCAACGCCGCCGATGACGAGCGCAACCCGCCGGAAACCGGCGTGACCGATGCCGCGATGAAGCGCGTCAAGAACGGCAAGGTGTTCCTGATCCCGGCCTCGACCGACACGCGAGGCCACGGCACCACAGGCAGCGCGAAATTCTACACGCAGCAACTGCGCGAATTGCTGCAGACCGCGCCGCAGAAGACCATGTAGACAGGACGGCGGTCGCGAGCCGCGCGATGTCGTCGAGCCGGTTCCGCAAAATTGCGCTCGGCCTCCCCGGCGCGGTCGAGGGCGCCCATCAGGGCACTGCCGATTTCCGGGTCGGCAAGCGTATCTTTGCGACGATCGGCTACCCCGATGACGACTGGGGCATGGTGAAGCTGACACCCGAACAGCAATCCGTGCTGGTCGAGGCCGAACCCGATATCTTCCGCCCTGTGGCGGGCGGATGGGGCAAATACGGCAATACCAATGTGCGGCTCGCGAAGGCCGACGCGACGACGCTGAAAAGCGCGCTCTCGATGGCGTGGAAGAACCTGGCGCCGAAACCGAAGGCCGCGCCGCGCGGCAGCAAGAACGGCTGAATTCGCTTCTGTGCGTCCCTTTTCCGTCATGGCCGGGCATAGCCGTCTGAAGGACGGCGTCGCTTGCGCTCGCCTATGCCGGCCATCCACGTCTTTCTTGCTATCGGACCGAAAAGAACGTGGATGCCCGGCACAAGGCCGGGCATGACGAACCACATGGGAGGGTGGCCGCCGGGACCTCGCGATGGTATCCTCGACACGTCACGATGCCTTCTTTTGCGGAGACAGACCTTGACCGATTTTGCCGTCAGCGACCTTTCCACGATCTATGCCACTCCCTCGCCGCGCGTGATCGCAAAAGCGCGGCCGGAGATCGACGTTCATGCCAAAAAATTCATCGGCATGTCGCCGTTCTGCGTGCTCGCCACCTCGGGCTCCGACGGCAGCGTCGACGCCTCGCCGCGCGGCGGCAATCCCGGCTTCATCCAAGTCGGCGGGCCGAACCTGTTGCTGATGCCGGACCGTTCCGGCAACAATCGGATCGACAGTTTTCGAAATATCGTCGAAGGCTCGGGCTTCGTGCAGCTGATCTTCTTCGTGCCCGGGATCGACGAGACGCTGCGGGTCGGCGGCAAGGGCAAGGTGTCGCTGGATCCGGACGTGATGGCGTCGATGATCGAGTTCGGCAAGCCGCCGCGCGCGGTGCTGCACATCGACGTGAACGAAGCCTACTTCCACTGCGGCAAGGCGCTGATGCGCTCAAACCTCTGGTCGGCGGATACGAAGGTGGAGCGCGCCGTGATGCCCAGCATCGGCGAAGTCATTCACGACCAGACCGGCCTCGGCGAACGCGAAAGCCAGGACGTGATTTACGAGCGGTACAAGACGCAGTTGTGACGGCGAAGACCCCTCCCGAATTGCGATGTGTCACTGCAATTGTCGTGTCCCACTTATGGGGTGCAGTCCAGTGCACAAAACTGGCACGAGTTGCAGACTGTTCTTTGCACTTGGCCGCCGTCGCGGAACACAGAATGGCACGAACGCAACTGACAGATTGTGTATTGCTGACCTTCGCGACAAATCGACCCGACGGGTAAGTCATTGCTGATTTTCGTAATTTTTGTCAAGCCACAGATTAAAAAATATTTCGCTTTTCCAGAAGGCCAAATCAACGCTATAGACTTGCCATCCCGTCCCGCTCAGAGGGGCGCTTCATGATCGTCCGCGAACGTGGGACGGGTCGCGGTGGACGCCGGTAGTGCCGAAAACGAACGGCGCGACAGCGTACGGCAAAGACGTGTGGTCCTGACGCCCCGAAGTTGGCGTCTACGGTGGCAACAGTGCACGGCTCACCGGGGAGAGCGCGTTAGTAAGCCGTAAAGCCATTGCGCAGGGGATGCCGGATGTTCTCCGCTGCCCTGTATGCTCATGCGCGCACTTCTTCTACCCATTGCGCATGAGACCTCGGGTGCAGCGCGCATCCGGCATTCCCTGCGCCCTCTGGATTTTGGGGGCGAAGAGTTACTGGCAAACCTCGGGCGCAAATCGCGTCGCGAGAATGCGGCCATACGTTCCATTGTCATCGTCCGCGAAAGCGGACGATCCAGTATTCCAGAGACAGCAATGATAGAACCGAGAAGCCGCGGCGTACTGGATCACCCGGTCAAGCCGGGTGACGACAGCAGAGTGTGGCGCCGGACTATCCGCGTCATTGCGAGCGAAGCGACGCAATCCATGCTTCCACGAAGGAGGAATGGATTGCTTCGTCGCAAGTGCTCCTCGCAATGACGGCGAAGGCTGTTTGAAAACTGAATCAGTTTCATCCGGCGTCGCGATCGGACGCCTCAGTCCTCGGCTTCGAGATGCCCGACGTGCTTCTGGGTGTACAACTCAAGCCCGATGCGGCCGATCAGGTCGAGCTGGGTCTCGAGGAAATCGATGTGATGTTCCTCGTCCTTCATCAGCTGCTCGAACAGGTCGCGTGAGACGTAGTCCTTGACGCCGTGGCAATGGGTGGCGGCTTCCTGGTACAGCGCGCGCGCGGAAATCTCGGAGGCGAGGTCGCATTCGATGATTTCCTTGACGTTCTGGCCGATCCGCAAGGGATCGAGCACCTGCAGGTTCGGAAAGCCGTCCAGGAACAGGATGCGGTCGGTGAACTTGTCGGCGTGCTCCATCTCCTCGATGGATTCCTTGCGCCAGACCTTGGCCATCTCCAAGAGGCCCCAATTGTTCAGGAGCCGGTAGTGCAGCCAGTACTGGCTGATGGCGGTAAGCTCGCTGCGCAGGCCCTTGTTGAGATAATCGATGACTTTTGGGTCGCCCTGCATGGTGCACTCCGGGTTTTTGAGGCCGAACCGGCCCGAAACGTTATTTAGAACGCTTCTAAATCAGTTATGAGACAAGAGCAACCTCTCCCACGAAAAAGCGGTGGGAAGCCCGAATTCGGGGCAATCCAGCGTGATCGGAGCTTTTCAGGAAGCGGCGAGCGCGAACGCGTGAGCCGGTTCGTCCGCCACATCATGGCTGTGCGGGCAGCCCGAGCAGCAGGCCTTGGCGCAGGGGCCGAGTGCCTCGTCGATGATGGCCTTGATGGTGCGCGCACAACGGCCGCATTCGGCGCTGCAGCCGAGGCAGCCGTAGACCTGCTTTGGATGGCGCGGAAAGTCCGACGCTGCGTGCACAGCGCTGCGGACGTCATGGTCGCTCAAAACGTTACAGGAACAAACGATCATGAAGTCGGCAGGCCCATCGGTGATGCTTGAACTCATCGATATTGAAGCGCGCGCCCCGATGCAAAAGGAAAAACCGCACTTTCAAGCAATTCCAAACTGATGCCTAAAGCAGTTTGGAACGAGTCTAAAAGTCCTTGTCCCGCAGGCATAAAACACGGGTTTCCACGGTCGTGCGCGTAACCTTAATCCCCACCGCCGCCGCCATCACCGCCGCCTCCGCCACTATCTCCGCCGCCGCCGCTGTCGCTTGCGCCACTGTCCCAACCACCGGAGGCACCCGACGTGCTGGAACTGTCGGATGAGGAACTGCTACTCGAAAAGCTGTTCGTCAGATTCCAGAAACTCCAGCCGCCGATGCTGTTGCTGGTGGACTCATAGCTGGAACCGGAGCCGTCACCCGTCGAACTGCGCCGCGCGGCGCGGTCCGCCCGATTCGACAGCCAATAGATGATCGTCGATACGCCGCCGACCGCGAGCAGAAACCCCATGGTCCCGTTCATTGGAAAACCCCTCTCGCGGGCCCGAAGGCAGTCACAATGACCGCCCCCCTTTGCCGGATTTGTCGCCAAAACAGGCGTATCCGTTCATTGATCATTGGCCTGAAATATGGGAACTTTTAGCCTGACAGACGCTTTCCGCTGTCCTTTGCTCCCATGAGAGAGGTGAGGCCATGAAGAAGACATTGATGGCGCTCGTTGCCGCCGGCACGCTGGCTGTTTCCGCGCTGGCAGTTCCGGCGCCCGCCCAGGCGCAACGGGGCGTTGCCGCAGGCGTCGCGGCAGGGTTGCTCGGTGGCGCCATCGTCGGCGGCGCGATTGCTTCCCAGAACGGTTATTACGGCCCGGGCTATTATGCGCCTGCGCCTGGCTATTATGGCGGTGGCCCGGCCTATGTCGCCGACCCCGGCTATGGCGGGGATTGCTTCGTGCAGCGCCAGCGCTTCTGGGACGGCTATGGCTGGCGGGTCCGCAACGTCCGGGTTTGCGATTAGTCCCGTTCACCATCATTAAATCGAACGCGAAGTCCCGCAAAATCAATGGTTTTGCGGGACTTTTGCGCTTTGTGGCCTGAAAAAACCGTTTTTTCCGGCCATGCATACCCAACGTTTACTTTCGGTTGACCGTTCTGCGCTTTTTAGCGAGGTGGCCAATTTGAATTGCGGCGTGTGAGTCACCTTAAACCCGGCGTCGGCCAAAGGCGCCACCTCAGGAGAGCCCTCAACATGAAGAAGACATTTGCGGCCTTCGTCGCGGTTGCAACGATTGCTGGTTCGCTCGCAGCGACCCCCGCAAGCGCACAGCGCGGCGTTGCCGCAGGCGTGGCGGCCGGCCTGATCGGCGGCGCGATCGTCGGTGGCGCTATCGCCTCGAGCCGTCCGGCCTACGGCGGACCGGTGTATGTGGAAGACGCGCCCTACCCGGCGTGCCGCATGGTTCGCGAGCGCTTCTGGGACGGCTACGGCTGGGCATATCGCCGCGTCGAGGTCTGCAACTGATCTGACGGATCGGCGCGCGTTCATCGCGCACCAATTCAAAACCCGGCCCTTGTGGCCGGGTTTTTTGTTGGGATCTCCGCGCTCAACGCGCCGCACTGATCGAACGCAACACCGCTTCGCTCGGCCAGCAATCGACCTTCAGCCCGGCCTGTTTCTGGTAGGCCCCGAGCGCCGCGCGGGTCTGCATGCCGGCCTTGCCGTCGAGCTTGTCCTTGTAGAGGCCGATCCGCGTCAGATGGCGCTGCATGGCCTCGACATCGGCGGTGCGCAACTGCGTCGACGCCGACCAAGGTGTTGCGAACGGCAGCGGCGATGCCATGCGGTCGCTGAGATGGCCGACGAACAGCACGTAGAGATCGGAGAAATTATATTCCTTGATCACGAAGTAGTTCTTCGTGGTCAGGAACGCCGGACCATAAATGCCCTCGGGCTGTAGCAGCGAGGCCGGCTGCGCCTGTTCGGCCGCGCTCAGTTTCTGTCCGCGCACCGGCGCAAAACCCGCGCGCAGCCATTCGCCGATCGGTTTTGTCACCTCGGGCACGCCCATGGTGCAATCGACATTGGCGGGCGGGCGCACCTCGTAGGCCCAGCGCAAACCCTTCTGCCAGCCCTTGTTGACGAGCTGTTGCGCCGCTGAAGCCAGCGCATCCGGCACCGAATTCCAGATGTCGATCCGGCCGTCGCCGTCGAGATCGATGCCGTGCTTGTAATATTCCGACGGCAAAAACTGCGTCAGCCCGGTGGCGCCGGCCCAGGACGAGCGCATGTCCTTGCGCGTCACCGCGCCCTCACCGAGGATCTTCAGCGCCAGGATGAATTCGGTGCGGTACTGATCCTTGCGCCGCCCGACATAGGCCTGCGTCGCCACCACACGCACGGTGTCATACGGCAGCCGGTATCGGCCGTAATCGGTTTCGCGGCCCCAGATCGCGATCACGACGCTGGCGGGAACGCCGAACCGGGTTTCGATTTCGCTCAGGGCTGCGCGATGCTTCGCCATCAGCTTCTGCCCCTCGGCTGCCAGCCGCGCGATCGAGGCTTCCTTGACGTAATCCGCCGGCACCTGCACGAACTCGGCCTGCGACGGCGCGCCGGTGGCGGGCCGCCCCGGCAGCATCAGATCGGGTAATTTGTAGTCCGGCTCGAGGCCACGCGTCTCGGCATCGAAGGTCGCACGCGACACGCCGGCGGCCTGCGCCTCGGGCCATAGCGAGGCGATGAATTGGGTGAAGGCGGCGTCGGCGGCGACAGCCGGGCGCACCGCGCCCAGTGATATCGCTGTCAGTATCAGAACTGCTGCTATCGCCCTGTGCTGCAAACCGGAATCCTGTCGATGCCGCTGATCAATGCGCGGCGGCCTGTTTTGCCTGTTCGGTGGCACCATTCGACAACTTGTCGACATAGGCAATGCCGATCGCCGACAGAATGAAAACCGTGTGGATGATGGTCTGCCACATCACGCCGGTTTCCGTATATGTGGTCTTGCCCGAGGCCAGTCCGCCGGCCTCGATGAAGGTGCGCAACAGATGGATCGACGAGATGCCGATGATCGCCATCGCGAGCTTGATCTTGAGCACGCTGGCGTTGACGTGGCTGAGCCATTCCGGCTGGTCCGGATGTCCTTCCAGATTGAGACGCGAGACGAACGTCTCGTAGCCGCCGACGATCACCATCACCAGCAAGTTGGAGATCATCACGACGTCGATCAGGCCGAGTACCGCGAGCATGATCTGCTGTTCGCTGAAATCGAAGGAGTGCGCAAACAGATGCCACAATTCTTTCAGGAACAGCACCACATAGACGCCCTGCGCGACGATCAGCCCGATATAGAGCGGCAGCTGCAACCAGCGGGAACTGAAGATCAAGAACGGGATCGGACGCAATGCCTTCCGCTGGGCATGGGGCGGCAAGGGCGTTTCCGGCGTCATCGACATGGTCGGGGTCTCTCTATTCTGGATTCGGCGAGGCAGTCGCGGCCATCCTAATAGCCGGATATGGCACGATCCAGACGCGCTGGATTGAGCGGCCATTTGGCGCAGGTGGAATGCATGTGCAGCACAAGCCGGGCACGCAGCAAGAGCGCGCGCCCGCTTGTCGCATCGAGCGCGGTCGCAAACGGCTTAGCGCGTCAGCTTCTTGTACTTCACGCGGTGCGGGATGATGGAATCCTGGCCGAGCCGCCGCATCTTGTCCTTCTCGTAGTCCTGGAAGTTGCCCTCGAACCATTCGACATGGCTGTCGTCTTCGAAGGCCAGGATGTGGGTGGCGATGCGGTCGAGGAACCAGCGGTCATGGCTGATGATGACGGCGCAGCCGGCGAAATCCTCCAGCGCCTCTTCCAGCGCGCGCAGCGTATCGACGTCGAGATCGTTGGTCGGTTCGTCGAGCAGCAGCACGTTGGCGCCGGATTTGAGCATTTTGGCCAGATGCACGCGGTTGCGCTCACCGCCTGACAGCGCGCCGACTTTCTTCTGCTGGTCGGCGCCCTTGAAGTTGAACGACGAGCAATAGCCGCGCGAATTGACCTCGCGCTTGCCGAGCAGAATGAGTTCGTTGCCGCCGGAAATTTCCTCCCAGACCGACTTCTTGCCGTCGAGATCGTCGCGCGACTGGTCGACGTAACCGAGATGCACGCTTTCGCCGACGGTGATGGTGCCCTTGTCCGGGGTCTCCGCCTTGGTGATCATCCGGAACAGCGTGGTCTTGCCGGCGCCGTTGGGACCGATCACGCCGACGATGCCGCCCGGCGGCAGCTTGAAGGTGAGATCGTCGATCAGCACGCGGTCGCCAAAAGCCTTGCTGAGGCCTTCGAAGTCGACGACGTTCTGGCCGAGCCGTTCGGCCACCGGAATCGTGATCTGCGCGGTCTGGGTCTGCTTCTCGCTGGCCTGCTTCAGCAGGTCCTCGTAGCGCTGGTAGCGCGCCTTGGACTTGGCCTGGCGCGCCTTGGGCGAAGACGCGATCCATTCCTGCTCGCGGGCCAGCGTCTTCTGGTGGGCGGCGTCCTCGCGGCCTTCCTGCTCGAGCCGCTTCTGCTTCTGCCCCAGCCAGGACGAATAATTGCCCTCGTAGGGAATGCCCTTGCCGCGATCGAGTTCGAGGATCCAGCTCGTGACGTTGTCGAGGAAGTAGCGGTCATGGGTCACGATCAGGATCGCGCCGGGGTAGTTGCGCAAATGGCCTTCCAGCCACGACACCGACTCGGCATCCAGATGGTTGGTCGGTTCGTCCAGCAGCAACAGCTCCGGCTGGTCGAGCAATAGCTTGCACAATGCGACGCGGCGGCGCTCACCGCCCGAAAGTTTTGTGACGTCGGCATCGTCGGGCGGGCAGCGGAGCGCGTCCATCGCCTGGTCGACCTTGCTGTCGAGATCCCAGAGGCCGGCGGCCTCGATCTCGTCCTGCAATTTGGTCATCTCGTCGGCGGTTTCTTCCGAATAGTTCATCGCCAGTTCGTTGTAGCGATCGAGGATCGCCTTCTGCTTGGCGACGCCCAGCATGACGTTCTCACGGACGTTCTTGGTCTCATCGAGATGCGGCTCCTGCTCGAGGTAGCCGACCCGGGCGCCTTCGGCGACCCAGGCCTCGCCGTTATATTCGGTGTCGAGGCCGGCCATGATCCGCAGCAAGGTCGACTTGCCGGAACCGTTGACGCCGAGCACGCCGATCTTGGCGTCCGGGTAGAACGACAGATGGACGTTATCGAGCACCTTCCGGGTCGGGTAGCTCTTGGTCAGACCCTTCATGAAATAGACGAACTGGCGAGCCATCGCGATCCCTTGAAACCTGAGAATTTATGGAAATTTGCTGCCGCTGATGTAGCGGCGCGGCCCCCAAAGGGCAACCGCGGGAACACGTTTTCCTTCTGTTCACCACGGATGAATACGGGATCGACACCATGTGTGCGCGTGCAACACAATTGTGTGCCCTAGATCACGCTATTTGAAACTAACTTTTAACAAATCCGGCGAAAACTGGTTTTCGGGACGTCTAACAGAGCGTCCAAGGCGGCAAAAGCCGCGATGAAACCAAGGGCTCGCGTCATGGCTACGATCAATTCGGCAACCCTCTCCACCCCGGCCCAAGGGCACGGATCGGCAAAGCCGTTCGCCGAATTCCGCGCTTTCTGGCGCCAGTTCGTCGAGCGGGCGTTCAACCCCTACCGGCCGGAACTGCACTATATGCGCGGCCCCGGCCCGGCCTGGCGCGCCAAGCACCTCGCCCGCTCGAACTGAGCTTCCCGGATATTTGAGCCTACGCTGCGTTTAAGTCCGCTTGCGCGCCCCCCGATTGCGCGCAACCATGGCCCCCTTCCCTGACGGCCCATTCCCGCCGTCATCCTCGCCATGAACGGACCTTCCAATGACGCGGCTGCGCTGTGCAATCCTCGACGATTATCTCGAAGTGGCCCTGAAGGTCGCGGACTGGTCCAAGATTGCTGACCGGGTCGACGTCACCGTCTTTAAGGAGCCGTTCTCGACCTCGGAGGCCGCCGCCAGCGCCCTGAAGGACTTCGAGATCATCTGCGCCATGCGCGAGCGCACGCCGTTCCCGCGCACGATGTTCGCGGCGCTGCCGAATCTGAAACTGATGATCACGTCGGGCATGCGCAACGCCGCGATCGATATGGAAGCCGCCAAGGACCACAATGTGGTGCTGTGCGGAACCCAATGGGGCCGCGATCCCACCGCACCCCTGACCATGGGCCTGATCCTGGAACTGACCCGCAATATCGGCCGCGAGAACGCGCGCATGCATGCCGGCGAGCCCCTGCAAAAGTTCGTCGGCATGGAGATCGAGGGCCGGACGCTCGGCGTGATCGGCCTCGGCAAGCTCGGCACCAAGGTCTCGAAACTGGCGCAGGCTTTTGGCATGAAAGTCATCGCCTGGAGCCCGAACCTGACGCCCGAAAAGTGTGCCGAAGTGGGCGTCGGCTACGCCACCAAGGAAGAACTGTTCGCGACCGCCGACGTCATCACCGTCCATGTCGTGCTTGGCCCACGCTCGCGCGGACTGGTCGGACGCGAAGACCTCGCGCGCATGAAGCCAACCGCCTATCTCGTCAACACCGCGCGCGGACCGATCGTCGACGAAGGCGCGCTGTTGGAGGCGCTGACGCAGAAGAAGATCGCTGGCGCCGGCATCGACGTGTTTTCGGTCGAGCCGCTGCCGGTCGACCATCCGTTCCGCAAAGTCGACAACCTCGTGCTGACGCCGCATCTCGGCTACGTCACCGAGGACAGTTTTCGAAATCACTATCGCCAGATGGTCGAAGGCATCGACGCCTGGTTCAAGGGCGAGGCGCCAAGGAAGCTGGTCTGAGGAAAGCTGGCCTGAGGGCGCTGATTCCGCTCCCAAAACAAAAACATCGAAAACAACCCCATGCACCGTAGCCGGCGGGCGCCGATATTGATGCTTTTGAGGGTTGACACGTCGGGCAAATCAGGGGCACGCTTCGAAAATACCGAAATCTGTCGTCCGCCCACAAGCGCCGTTCCCCGGACGCTGCGCAGCACGATTAGCGCGTTTACGCGCGTCTTCGACACGCTATGGTGATGCGCTGCAGAGCCGGGGTCCATCTAGGGCATGATGAGTTTAGGTTGACGCGGCCCATTCGTACTCGCGTCATCCTGAGGTGCGCGCTCTTGCGCGCCTCGAAGGATGAGAAGCGCCCGTGGCCCATCCTTCGAGGCTCGCTCCGCTCGCACTTCAGGATGACGTCCGTCGATTCGATTCAAAATCATCACGCTCTAGATGGCGGTGCTTGGTGATGGGTCCCCCGATGCGCATCTGAGCTCTGCGGAGCAGCGTGAAGAACGCTGCACTGCGTCCGGGACACGAGACGGTGCAGGCAATCCGTCACCGCCAACAAAAAAGGCGCGCTTTTGCGCGCCTTTTCAAAATGTAGTCGATCTCGTCCGGCGTTTAGCGAATCGTCACCGGTGCCGGCAGCGGCTGCACCATGGTCGGCTGCGAGCCGGGGATCGGCGCAAGCTGGGCCTGGGCCGGTGCACCCGGAGCAGGCGCCAGGCCCTGAGCGGGTGCGGCGGAGGCGGTGGCGGTTCCGGGCGGCGGGCCGCCGGGCATCACGACGACGCGGGTGCCGACCTTGACGCGATCGAACAGGTCCGAGACGTCCTCGTTCAGCATGCCGATGCAGCCCGACGAGACGAACTTGCCGATCGTCGAGGGCTGGTTGGTGCCGTGGATGCGGTAGACGGTCGAACCGAGATACATCGCGCGGGCGCCGAGCGGATTGCCGGGGCCGCCGGCCATGAAGCGCGGCAGATAGGGCTGACGCTCGATCATCTCGGTCGGCGGATGCCAATCCGGCCACTCGGCCTTGCGGCTGACCTTCTGCACGCCGGTCCAGGTAAAACCATCGCGCCCGACGCGGACGCCGTAGCGGATCGCGCGCCCGCCACCGAGCACGTAATAGAGGTAGGTGTTGGGCGTATCGACGACCAGCGTGCCCGCAGGCTCCTTGGTCGGGAACGGAACTTCCTGACGGCGCAGATTGGGCGGCAGTTGCGCAGGTCCGACTTCCGGCTGTTCTTCCGGCGGCAGCGCCGACAACACCATCGGTTTGCCGTCGGCGCCAAGCGGAGCCTGCTGCTGCGGCTGCTGCTGGAGCGCACCGGTAACGCCGGGGGCGCCACCGACGGCTTCCGGCGGACGCAAGCCGCGATCATCGTTCGGGTACGGTGCGCGATCCGAATAGATCACCGGCGGCGGGCCGGCGGGGCGGCCGTAACGCGGGTCATCCGGCGACATCACCGGACCCTGCGGCATCGGCGGGCCGCGATCGGAATAAACCGGCGCGCCCATCGGGCGGCCATAGCGCGGATCGTTGGGTGAAAGGACGGGGCCGGGAGGCGACAGAGCGGTCGAACCTGGCGCGGTCGGCTCGTCATCTTCCAGATCGTCGAAATCCGGCGCGCCGGGGCGGCGGCGTTCATCGACCACGTAGCCACCGGGCACGTAGGGCCCGGGAGGTGCCGAATAGACCGAGCCGGGCGGTACCGGATAGCTTTGCTGTGCCTGGACGAGCGAGGTTCCTGCCGCGCAAGCCGCAGCGGCAGCAAAAATCGTCAGAATGCGGTTTATCATCATCGCTTTTGTATAGACCCCAAGCCACACCGGACCGTTAACGGCAGATGGCGGAAGATAGCGGCGCATTCAAGACAAATCCGCGAAATTCGGCCCAAATCGGTCATTTTGTGATCGCGCGTGAAGCTGCGGCAAAGATGCCTCAGGGCTCAAAAAACGCCATTCAAGGTCCGATCAGCGGCCTTTGACCGCGAATTTAATAACGACTGGGTTCGAGACGTTGCGATATTCTCGAATTGGCCTGATTCGCCGTAAGAATCCGGGTCTCCTTCTGTGGTCACCGCGTTCCCTTCGGCATCAACGGCCCTGCATAGCCCCCGCAAGGCGGAACACGCGTCCATGCTCCCCGGTTTTCGCTTTCTGTTTGCCGCGATCGTGCTGTCGATGTCGGTTCTGGTGTTTGGGCTCGGTGCGGCGGCGCTGCTGCGGACCGCCCATGAGCAATTTGTCAGCACCCCATCGCGACGGGCGCCGCCCGAGCCGGTGTTTGCGCGAGCCAATGAGCCGCCGATGCCGACGCTGGCCCTGCTGCGCTTCGAGCCACCGGTGGCCGAGAAGGCGCCAGACAATGTTGCCGCAGCCGTGATCGCCGAGCCGGAGACGACCGCGCCCACGCCGGATGCCAAGCCGGCTGAGCCGGAGAAACTGGCCGCGCTGAAGGTGGAAGAATCTGCACCGGCGGAGCCCGTGAAACCGGAAATCGCAACCGCCGAAGCGCCGCCGGCAACTACGGCCGCGCCCATCAGCGTGACGCCCACCCCACCCGACGAAGTGAAGCTCGCTGCGATTGCCGAAACGCCACCAGCAATCATGGCCACATCGACCGTGACCGAGCCCGTTGCGGAAACGCTCTCGCTCGAAGGCAATATCGCGGCAACGAAGATCGCAACGCTCGGCGGCCCCGCGGTAACGATCGAGCAGCCGGCGTCCGTGAAAACGCCGAGCGCAAAGCAGGATCGCAGCGCCGCCAGGAAGCGTGCGGCGCGCGCGAAAGAGCGCCGGCGCATCGCGGCTGCGCGACGCGCCGCCTTGCTGGCGCAGCAGGCGGCGGCTCAGCAACAGGCCAACCTGTTCGACCCACAGGCCACTACGCGCGCCAAGCGATAGTTCTACCGCGTCAGAGAAGCTCTATCCCCTCATCCCCGGCAAAGCCGTTGTCGCTGGAGGAGCGCGCTGGTGCGCGTCTCGAAGGATGTAGGCCGATCTGGGCCTCATGGTTCGAGACGCCGCTTCGCGACTCCTCACCATGAGGGCTTCGACGCAGTAGAAGTAGGACATCATACCCCGATCGGCATGTGCTCGGGCGAGCGGTTGATCGCGCGCGGCGCCGTCAGTTCCTTCCAGGTCGACAGTGCCTTGGCGACCGCCGGAAAGGCAGCCCGCTTGACGTGCTTGCCGCGCCCCGGACGCGGCTCGTTGGCGCCGTCGCCCCACACCACGTCGCCGCGCGAAATCGTGTAACGCGGCAGGCCGGTGACCGCAAAACCTTCGAAGACGTTGTAGTCGATGACCGACTTCTGCGCCGCGGCCTTGATGGTCTTCGATGCCTTCGGATCAAAGACGACGATATCGGCATCGGAGCCGGGCAGGATCGCACCCTTGCGCGGATAGATATTCAGGATCTGGGCGATGTTGGTCGAGGTCACGGCGACGAACTCGTTCGGCGTCAATCGACCGGTCTCGACCCCGCGCGTCCACAGCACCGACAGGCGGTCCTCCAGTCCACCGGTGCCATTGGGAATTTTGGTGAAGTCGGCGAGGCCAAGTCGCTTCTGCTCGGTCGTGAAGGCGCAATGATCGGTCGCGACCACCTGAAGGGATCCCGATTGCAGCCCGGCCCACAGCGAGGCCTGATGCGACGGGTGGCGGAACGGCGGCGACATCACCCGTTGGGCGGCATGATCCCATTGCCGGTTGAAATATTCGCTTTCGTCCAGCGTGAGGTGCTGGACCAGCGGTTCGCCGAACACCCGCATTCCCTTTTGCCGCGCCCGGCGAATAGCCTCGTGCGCCTGCTCGCAGGAAACGTGGACGATATAGACCGGAACACCCGCGGCATCCGCGATGGTGATGGCCCGATTGGTGGCCTCTCCCTCGACTTCCGGAGGGCGCGAAAAAGCGTGGGCCTCGGGACCGGAAAGGCCCGCCGCCATGAATTTCTGCTGAAGGGCGGCGATGAGATCGCCATTCTCTGCGTGGACCAAGGGAAGCGCGCCCAATGCGGCGCAGCGCTGGAACGACGCAAACATCTCGTCGTCATTGACCATCAGGGCGCCCTTGTAGGCCATGAAATGCTTGAACGTGTTGACCCCTCGGCCAACCACCGTCGCCATCTCCTCAAAGATCTTCTGCGACCAGCCGGTGATCGCCACATGGAACGAGTAGTCGCCGCAAGCCTGCCGCGCGGCGCGTTCCTCCCAGGCGTCAAGTGCCGAAAGCAGACCGCCCTGGTCGGGCAGCACGAAATCGACAACGAGTGTGGTGCCTCCTGACAGCGCCGCATAGGTGCCGGACTGCCAGGTCTCCGCGGTCGTCGTTCCCATGAAGGGCATTTCAAGATGGGTATGCGGATCGATGCCGCCGGGCATGATGAGCGCGCCTTCGGCATCGATCATCGTGTCGCCCGACAGGTTCTCTCCGATCGAGACGATCTTCTCGCCCTCGATGAGAACGTCCGCCTGGTAGCTGCGATCCGCCGCGACGATGGTGCCGCCCTTGATGACCTTCGACATGTCCGACCTTTCGGTTTTCGCCCCGATAGAACCAGGACCGAAGCAAAATTCGTACCCGGGATCTATGTGGCGCAGGCCGATGCGCGTTCGGCGGACTCAGTGCACCTCTCCCGCTTGCGGGGGAGGTCGACGCGCGAAGCGCGGCGGGTGGGGGCTCTCTCCACTAGACGACTTCGCGGAGAGAGCCCCCACCCCGCCCTCCCCCGCAAGCGCGGGAGAGGGAGCGCACCTCCGTCGTGGAGGCGCTAAACCCATCACGCTCCAGAGTTTTCCTCCCCGCTACTGCTCGACGAACGAAATATTGCCGATCACCGCTTTGGCCTCCGCAAACGGCGCTTTCGCCGGAACGATCGTCACGGTGTGTGCGGCCTTCAGCTGCCCCTTGGCGTCGAGATCGGCCGCGATGTCGGTGATGTCAAAACTGATCGAGCGCGCCACCTCGCCGTGTTCGTGGTCTTCGCCATGGGGCACCGCGGCGAAGAAATTGAACGAACCGACATAGTTGCTGTTGAGCGGATCGGACGGCGCGGTGTCGGGCAGGTCGAGATAGACGCGGTACAGCGTCTCCGGCTGGGCGGCGGCCTTGAAGTCGGTGATGACGAGATAGAGCCGGTGGTCGTCCGGCAACGCCGACAGCCTTCCGGCCAACGGCGAAGCCGCCGGCGCCGCCGGCTGGGGATGGCGACGCCACCGCCGCCAGATTGACCCGCACGGGTGTGGCGCCCAGCGCCACCGGTCCGCTCGACGATTTTGCCACCGACACCCGAGCCGCGGCCGCCGCAGGCGCGAGCGAATTCGAAACCGACGCGATCAGATGGGTGGCGCCGATCAGGCGATCGTATTTGTAATTGCACTTTTTGGTGTTGGTGTAGTCCTTCACCACCCACTTCTCGCCCTTGCCGTCGGGGCCTGCGAACACAAAGGTCTTGTTCAGCCACGCCGCCGTGGTCGGATTGGCGTGACCGGCATTGTTCCAGCTCGCCCAGATGCGATCGATGTTGCAGTGATGCATCCAGAAGATCGGATCGTTCGCCGCCCACGGCACCTGGCCCATGCCCTGGCTGTTGCCGGTGAAGACGTGGACGTTGCCGTGAAGGCCGAAGTCGAGCGTCTGGTTGAAGCCCGAGACCGCGCCAACCGGCAAATAGCTGTTTTCCGACATCGCCGGCGAAGCGCTGAGATCGCTCGCCGACCCCTGGCCCGTGAAGATCGGTTGTCCGGCATTGGAGGATGCATTGCGGTTCGGCCGGAACAATGGACCCCATAACGGGTCGTTCTGCATGCGGAACTGCTGCGGCACCGCGTAGGCCGCGGCCGATGTGTAATTCCAGTACGGCAGCGTAAAGCTCTGGTCGTGCAGCACCGTGCGGATGATCTCCTCGAATGCGCAGACATACATCCGGTGCCAGGGGCAGAAGTACGGTTCGCCGGAGGCTGCGAAATGCCCCTGGCAGGTGTTCCACATCGCGCGTTGCCAGGGTCTTGGCGGGTGACGGGTTCGGGAAGATCAAGGCCAGTTGCGCCGCCTTGGTGGTGTTGGTTGGAACCGCGTGGGTGTACCACTGGAAGGTCCAGCTCAGCGGATTGGACGGCGGCAGCGCCATCATCAGCTTCACGGCCTGGGCGTATTTCTTCAGCATCGCCTGGCCGTTGGCCGAGGCCAGATTGTAGCGGATGGATACCGCGGCATTCGCTTCATTGATGGCGCCGGGCAACAGGCTGGTGCCCGCTGCGGCAAGCCCGCTGACGACGAGATGACGACGCGACAGAACCGTCATGTCTACCTCCTGCAATGGGATGAAACGCGATCGCGCGCAGCCTATCGCAGCGGGGGTGTCAAAACAACAAAATACAATCTTTAATTGTTTGCTTAAATTGTCGATCACGCGGGAGTGAGCGCGGTACCCCGCCTATTGCGCGACGAGCGAGATCGCGCTGATAACGGGTTTGGCGCCGGCGCGGAGCTTGCCGGCCGGAACGATCGTCACGGTAGCACTTTCGGAAAGCGCGTTCTGCGCCCGCAACGATTTGAGCAGCGCCGTTACGTCAAAACTCAGGAACCGTGGGTCGGACCCCGCTCCGCGGCCGACAACATTGAAGAAATTCAGCGCACCGACATAGTAGATGCTGTCGGGACTGGGTGCGGAGCCCTGCGGCAGCCCGAGGTAAAGTTGATAGATCGTCTCCGGCGGCACGTCGGTACCAAGGCCCTTGGCGACGAGATAGATTTTGCGGTCTGGCGCAATGGTCGCGACGCGCGCGGCCAAGGCTTCGCCCGACGGCGGAGCCAACGTTACCGTCACCGGTCCGGCGCCGAGCATCACCGGCGCGCCGGGCGAAATCGCGAGTGTTTCCGATTCAGCCGCCACCGCGGCACCCATTATGTTGAAAGCCGTTATGTTGAGCGCGCCCATCGCGACGACGGTCAGCATGAGCCATAAAGCGCTCCATCGACCTGTCCGCATCATCGGATACCTCAGCCAGCCGCACGTGCGACTGCCTCGTCTGTCCGATCTAATACCGGAATGGCGGACACAACCTTATGTATCGCAGCGGGTCGCCGCAAATTTCCGTGAAGCGGCCGTTCACGCCGGACCGGTCGCCACCGGCGGTCCGTCTTGCATGCCCCATTCTGACCAGGAGCCGTCATAGAGCCCGGTGCCGCGGACGCCGAGACGATAGAGCGCCAGCGTCAACACCAGCGCCGAGACGCCGGAACCGCAACTGGTCACGATCGGCGCGTCGAGCTTGACGCCCGAACCGACAAACACCGCGCGCAGATCGTCGAGCGGCTTCATCGCGCCGGTCGCCGCATCAAAAAGCTGGTTGTAGGGAACGCTGAGGCTGCCCGGAATATGGCCGGAACGCAGGCCCGGCCGCGGCTCGGCCACCTTGCCCTGGTAGCGATCATTGGCGCGGGCATCGAGCACCTGCTCGGCGCGGTTTTCGAGATTCGCGAGCATCTGCTGCATGCTGCGCGTAAAGCTCGGATCGAAGGTGGCCTTGAAGGTGGCGGGCTTCGGCGTGACTGGTCCGCTTTCGACGTTGCGGCTCTCGGCGCGCCATTTTTTCAGGCCGCCATTCAGAATCCGCACGTTCCGATGCCCGAACGACAGGAACATCCACCACACCCGGGGGGCTGCGACCCATCCGCCGGCATCGTAGATCACGACCGTATCGTCGTTGGAGATGCCGAGCGCCCCGACGTCGCGGCCGAATTGTTCGGCGTTCGGGAACATATGCGGCAGCGGATTGGAATGATCGGAGACCGCGTCGACGTCGAACCACACCGCGCCCGGGATGTGCGCGTTGAGATAATCATCCTTCGGCAGCGGCAGGATGCCCGGCATCTTGAACTGCGCGTCGATGATCTTGACGCTGGGATCGCCGAGAT
Source organism: uncultured Alphaproteobacteria bacterium (assembly GCA_963802535.1). Taxonomy (GTDB): domain Bacteria; phylum Pseudomonadota; class Alphaproteobacteria; order Rhizobiales; family Xanthobacteraceae; genus Bradyrhizobium. The sequence goes on from CAWDJI010000022.1 coordinate 315,748, forward strand.
GGGCGGCGAGCCATTCGGTGGAGACAAGCGGATCGTCGGTGGTGGTCATATGCTATCTCCTTGTCATTCCGGGGCGCGCGCAGCGCGAGCCCGGAATCTATTGTGCGGCAGAGTTGGTGGATCAATGGATTCCGGGTTCGCGACTTCGTCGCGCCCCGGAATGACGATGGAGTGTTAGCTCTTCTTCTTCGGTTCCCACTTCTCGACCGGGCCGCCGGCGTCGCGCCACGCCGCGAAACCGCCGGCCATGTGGGCGACCGGCTTCAGGCCCATGTCTTTGGCGGTCTTGGCCGCCAGCGCCGAGCGCATGCCGCCGGCGCAGTGGAAGATGAACTTCTTGTCGACCTGGAAGATCGGCTTGGCGTAGGGGCTGGCCGGATCGATCCAGAATTCCAGCATGCCGCGCGTGCAGGAGAACGCGCCGGGGATGCGGCCGTCGCGCTCGATCTCGCGGGGATCGCGGATATCGACGATCACGACGTCGTCGCCGGCCGCCGCCTTGATGGAATCCGCCGCGCTGAGCGTTTCGATCTCGGCATTGGCTTCGTCGATCAGGGTTTTGATACCGCGGTGAATGGTCTGGGGCATTGAACTTACCTCTTGATCCGTCATTCCGGGGCAACGCGAAGCGTTGAACCCGGAATCTCGATCGATTCATGTCACACAATCTCGAGGTTCCGGGTTCGCGCTGCGCGCGCCCCGGAACGACGACAGGATGTTTTACCGCACCAGTTCCTTCATCGCGCCTTCGAGGCCTTCGATCGTGATCGGGTACATCCGCTCCGAGAACAGGCGGCGGATGATGGTGGTGGATTCCGAATAGTCCCAGTGCTTCTGCGCGACCGGATTGAGCCAGACCGAATGCGGATAGGTGCGCGTGATGCGGTCGAGCCAGACCGAGCCGGCCTCTTCGTTGACATGCTCGACCGAGCCGCCGGGCACCATGATCTCGTATGGCGACATCGAGGCGTCGCCGACGAACACCACTTTGTAGTCGTGCGGGTATTTGTGCAGCACGTCCCAGGTGGGCGTGCGGTCGGTGAAGCGGCGCTTGTTCTGCTTCCAGACGCCTTCATAGAGGCAGTTGTGGAAGTAGAAATATTCCATGTGCTTGAATTCGGTCTTCGCCGCCGAGAACAACTCCTCGACCTGCTCGATATGCGAATCCATCGAGCCGCCGATGTCGAAGAACACCAGCACCTTGACCGCGTTGCGCCGCTCGGGGCGCATCACGACGTCGAGATAGCCGTGGTTGGCGGTCTCCTTGATCGTGGAGTCGAGATCGAGTTCGTCAGGCGCGCCGGTGCGGGCGAATTTGCGCAGGCGCCGCAGCGCGATCTTGATGTTGCGGATGCCGAGCTCGACATTGCCGTCGAGATCCTTGAACTCGCGCTTGTCCCACACCTTTACGGCGCGGTTGTTGCGGTTCTTTTCCTGGCCGATCCGCACGCCTTCGGGATTGTAGCCGTGGGCGCCGAACGGCGAGGTGCCGGCGGTGCCGATCCACTTGCTGCCGCCCTGGTGGCGGCCCTTCTGTTCCTCAAGCCGCTTGCGAAGCGTTTCCATGAGCTTGTCCCAGCCCATCGCCTCGATCTGCTTCTTCTCTTCCTCGGTGAGGTATTTTTCCGCGAGCTTCTTCAGCCACTCGGCGGGAATGTCCGCCTTGTCCATGGCGTCCAGCAGATTCTCCAGGCCCTTGAACACGGCGCCGAAGACGCGGTCGAACTTGTCGAGGTTGCGCTCGTCCTTCACCAGAGCGGCACGGGAGAGGTAATAGAAATTCTCCACCGTCTGCTCGGCGAGGTCGGCGTCGAGCGCCTCCATCAGCGTCAAATATTCGCGCAAGGTCACCGGGACCTGCGCGTCGCGGAGCGATGTGAAGAATTGCAAGAACATGGCGTACAGATTGCCCGCCGGGCCGCTGGCGTCAAGGGCCCGCAGGATACCTGATAGCAAGGGCCAGCGCATACCAGACAGGCCTAGACCGGGAGGGTTTTTCCTCTAGAATTGAGCCATAAAGGGTTATTCCGGCAGGGGAAATATGATGGGCATCATCGCTGCACTGATCATCGGCGCGTATCGCGGGCTGGCTCGCCGGCAAGATCGTGCGCGGCGCAGGCTTCGGGCTGATCGGCAACATCGTGATCGGCATCATCGGCGCGCTTCTTGCGAGCTGGCTGTTGCCGCAACTCGGCGTCGGCCTCGGCGCGGGCTGGATCCGCGACATCGTCAACGCCACCATCGGCGCCGTGATCATCCTGGTCATCGTGTCGCTGATCAAACGCGCCTGACGACGATTTTGGTTTCCATCGCGACCGCCAAACCGGCGGTCGTTTACTGTTCAGGCCAGAGCGGCCAAGAACGAACAAAACGAACGAACAACAAGGCAAAGAGATAAATGAAGTTTACCGGCACCAAGGACTATGTCGCCACCGACGACCTCAAGGTCGCGGTCAACGCCTCGATCGTGCTCGAGCGCCCGCTGCTGATCAAGGGCGAGCCCGGCACCGGCAAGACCGTGCTGGCCGAGGAAGTTGCGAAAGCGCTCGGTGCGCCGCTGCTGACCTGGCACATCAAGTCCACCACCAAGGCGCAGCAGGGCCTCTATGAATACGACGCGGTGTCGCGGCTGCGCGACAGCCAGCTCGGCGACGCCAGGGTCTCCGACATCTCGAACTACATCAAGCGCGGCAAATTGTGGGAAGCCTTTACCCACGACAAACGCCCGGTGCTCCTGATCGACGAAATCGACAAGGCCGACATCGAATTTCCCAACGATCTCCTGCTCGAACTCGATCGGATGGAATTCTTCGTCTACGAGACCGGCGAGAACATCAAGGCGAGCCTGCGCCCGATCGTGATGATCACCTCGAACAACGAGAAGGAATTGCCGGACGCGTTCTTGCGGCGTTGTTTCTTCCACTACATCAAGTTCCCCGACCCCGACACCATGAACCGGATCGTCGACGTCCACTTCCCCAACATCAAGAAGCGACTGGTCGAGGAAGCGTTGCGGATCTTCTTCGAGGTGCGCGAAGTGCCGGGACTGAAGAAGAAGCCCTCGACCTCGGAGCTGCTCGACTGGCTCAAGCTGCTGCTCAACGAGGACATCACCCCGGAAATGCTCAGGGAGCGCGATCCGCGCAAGCTGATCCCGCCGCTGCATGGCGCGCTGCTCAAGAACGAACAGGACGTGCATCTGTTCGAGCGGCTGGCGTTCCTCAGCCGCCGCGAAGTGTAATTCGTAAAGCTCCTTCTCCCGTCATTGCGAGCGCAGCGAAGCAATCCATCTCACCGCGAAGGAAGAATGGATTGCTTCGTCGCTTCGCTCCTCGCAATGACGACATTGAAGCTTTCGGGCCGACAAAAGCGAACGGAGTGATTCAATCCGATGAACGTTCAAACCCAGATCCAGGCCGATACGCCCACCCGCACCGAGCATTTCGACGTGCTGATCGCGGGTGCCGGCATCTCCGGCGTCGGTGCTGCCTATCATCTCACGACGCAATGTCCGGGCACGAGTTTCGTAGCACTTGAAACCCAGAAGACCTTTGGCGGCACCTGGAGCACGCATCGCTATCCGGGCATCCGGTCCGACAGCGACCTGCATACGTTCGGCTACCGCTTCAAGCCGTGGACCTCGGCGCCGATCGCAAGTGCGGCCGAGATCCTCAAATATATGGGCGACGTGATCGAGGAGAACGATCTCGCCCGCCACATCCGCTACCAGCACACGATTACCTCGGCGAAATGGTCGAGCGCGGAAAATCTCTGGACCATCGAAGCCACCCGCAACGACACCGGCGAAAGGCTTCGCTTCACCACCAATTTCTTCTGGATGTGCCAGGGCTATTACCGCCACACCGAAGGCTATACGCCGGTCTGGAAGGACATGGCCAAGTTCAAGGGCCCGATCGTCCACCCGCAGAAATGGCCCGAGGATCTCGACTACAAGAACAAGCGCGTGGTCGTGATCGGTTCCGGCGCCACCGCGGCAACGCTGATCCCGGCGATGGCTGACGATTGCGCGCATGTGACGATGCTGCAGCGCTCGCCGACCTATTTCCGTGCCGGCCGCAACGCGATCGAAATCGCCGAGCAGCTGCGGCAATTGCAGGTCGACGAGACATGGATCCACGAAATCACCCGCCGCAAGATCCTGTTCGAGCAGAGTGCGTTCACCCGCAAGACATTCGAGGAGCCGGAAGCGGCAAAGAAGGACCTGCTGTCGGCGGTGGAGGCCTATCTCGGCCCCGACTACGACATCGCAAAACATTTCACGCCAAAGTATCGCCCGTGGCGACAGCGCATCGCCTTCATCCCCGACGGCGATTTGTTCCAGGGCATCAAGTCGGGCAAGGCGTCCGTCGTCACCGACGAGATCGACCGCTTCACCGAGAAGGGCATTTTGTTGAAATCCGGCGAGGAGCTGGAAGCCGACATCATCATCACCGCGACTGGTTTCAACCTTTCGACCAATGGCGACATCGACTTCGCCGTCGACGGCAAGAAGCTCGATTTCGCCGACACCGTGAATTATCGCGGCATGATGTTCACCGGCGTGCCCAACCTGGTCTGGGTGTTCGGCTATTTCCGCGCCAGCTGGACCCTGCGCGTCGATCTGATCGCCGACTTCGTGTGCCGGCTGCTCACCCACATGAAGCAGACGGGCGCAAAAAGGGTAACGCCGCAACTTCGTCCCGAGGACCACAACATGCCGCTGCTGCCGTGGCTGGATCCGGAAGACTTCAATCCCGGCTACATCATGCGCGGCATGCACCTGCTGCCGAAGCGGGGTGACAAGCCGGAATGGCAACTCAGCCAGGATTACTGGACCGAAAAGGACGAGCTTCCCAAGATTGACCTGAAGGATGCCGCCTTCGTTTACGGCTGAGACCCGTCCGCAGGGCTCCGGTTTCCAAACCGCTCCTTCGGGAGCGGTTTTTTATTACCTTTATTCGAGAAAATTCCAATTCTTTGTATACCGATTGTGCCATATTCGGCCAAAATCAGAGATTTAGCTCGACGTATCGGCCAATCCTGTATACATACTGCACCCACAAAACGGAGTGCAGCCATGTCGACCTTTCCGCTCAATGCCTGGTACGCCGCCGCCTGGGATGTCGATCTCAAGCAGGAGCTGTTTCCCCGCACCATCTGCGGCAAGCATGTCGTGATGTACCGCCAGTCCAACGGACAGGTGAGCGCGCTCGAAGACGCCTGCTGGCATCGGCTGGTGCCGCTCTCGAAAGGCCGGCTCGACGGCGACACCGTGGTCTGCGGCTATCACGGGCTGAAATACAACGCGCAGGGCCGCTGCACCTACATGCCCTCGCAGGAAACCATCAACCCGTCGGCCTGCGTGCGGGCCTATCCCGTGGTCGAGCGGCATCGCTTCATCTGGCTCTGGATGGGCGATCCGGCGCTGGCCGATCCCGCACTGGTGCCGGACATGCACTGGAACAACGATCCGGCCTGGGCCGGCGACGGCAAGACCATTCACGTCAAATGCGACTATCGCCTGGTGGTCGACAATCTGATGGACCTCACCCACGAGACCTTCGTGCACGGCTCCAGCATCGGCAACGAACACGTCGCCGAGGCGCCGTTCGACGTCACCCATGGCGAGCGCACGGTCACCGTGACGCGCTGGATGCGCGGCATCGAGGCGCCGCCGTTCTGGGCGGCGCAATTGGGCAAACCCGGCCCGGTCGACCGCTGGCAGATCATCAATTTCCAGGCGCCCGGCACCGTCAACATCGACGTCGGCGTGGCGCCCGCGGGCACCGGCGCGCCGGAAGGCGACCGCTCGCAGGGCGTCAACGGTTTTGTGCTCAACACCATGACGCCGGAGACCGCGACGACCTGCCATTATTTCTGGGCCTTCGTCCGCAATCACCGCATCACCGAGCAAAAGCTGACCAGCGAAATCCGCGACGGCGTCGGCAACATCTTTCGCGAGGACGAAATCATCCTCGAGGCGCAGCAGCGCGCGATGGACGAAAACCCGGACCGCACCTTCTACAATCTCAACATCGACGCCGGCGCGATGTGGTCGCGGCGCGTGATCGACCGCATGGTGGCGAAAGAGACTTCACCGCCGAGCGCGCAGGCCGCGGAGTGAAGCCATGAGCGACCCCGAGCGATCGATCTCGCAGACGGTGCGGGCGCAGCTTGCGCTGCGCGACATGATCCTGTCCGGGCAGCTGCGGCCGGGCGAGCGGATCTCCGAACTGCAGGCGGTCGAGATCACCAGCGTGTCGCGCACGCCGGTGCGGCTGGCGCTGGTGCGGCTCGAAGACGAAGGCCTGTTGCAGGCGATCCCCTCCGGCGGCTTCATGGTGAAGGCGTTCACCGAGCGCGACATCCTCGATTCGATCGAGCTGCGCGGCACGCTGGAAGGCCTCGCCGCCCGCTTCGCCGCCGAGCGCGGCGCCAGCGCGCGCAGCCTCGAGCCGCTAAAGGAGTGCCTCGCCGACCTCGATCAACTGGTGCGGCGAGGACCCGGTCTCGGTCGAGGCCTTTTCGGCCTACGTCACCATGAACGCGCGCTTTCATGCGCTGCTCACCGAACTTTCCGCGCAGCCCACCCTTGATCCGCCAGATCGACCGCGTCTCGGCGCTGCCGTTCGCCTCGCCCGAGCGGATTCGTGATGGCGCAGTCGGCACTGCCCGAGGCGCACCAGATCCTGCTGATCGGGCAGGACCATCACCGCATCGTGGTGGACGCGATCGAGAATCGCGAGGGCACCCGCGCCGAAGCCGTGATGCGCGAGCATTCCCGGCTTGCCGCGCGCAATCTGCGGCTGGCGCTGCGCAACCGCACCCATCTCGATTTGCTGCCCGCGCTGGCCCTGCTCAAATCGTCAGCCTGACCCAAGGGATCGCCATGCGTTTTGCCGAGCAATGGAACTGGTGCACGGTCGACGGCATCCGCGACGTCGCACCCACGATCCGCGAATTCCGGCTGCGGCCCGACGGCGGCGTGGCGCCCTACCCGGCCGGCAGCCATCTCAATGTTGCCCTGCTGATCGATGGACAGCCGGTGCGGCGATCCTATTCGCTGGTCGGCGACCGCGATCCCGAGATCTATCGCATCGCAGTCCGCCTGGCGCCGGACAGCCGCGGCGGCTCGCGCGCGATGTGGAATCTGACAGCCGGGCGCGCGGGTTGAAATCTCCAGCCCCGCTTCGCTGCTCGAGATCGACTGGAGCCGGCAAAACTATTGCCTGATCGCGGGCGGCATCGGCATCACCCCGATCACCGCGATTGCCAGCGCCCTGCACCGCCGGAATATCGACGCGCGGCTGCATTACGCCGTGAAGTCGCGCGGCGACGCCGCCTATCTCGATGAACTGTCTGCCGTGCTCGGCGACCGACCTGATCGTCCACGCCAGCGACGAAGGCGCGCGGATCGATCTCGACGCCACCTTCCGCGCGCTGCCGCCTGACGCCATCGCCATCATGTGCGGCCCGATGCGGATGCTGGAGGCGGCGCGGCGCGCCTGGAACGATGCCGGGCGGGCGCCTTCCGATCTGCGCTACGAAACTTTTGGCTCCAGCGGATTGTTGCCGACCGCCGAATTCCGCGTGCGCCTGAAGGACTCCGATGCCGAGCTCGTGGTGTCGCCGAACAGCTCGATGCTCGACGTGCTCAACGACGCCGGTTTTGAGGTGATGTCGGACTGCCAGCGCGGCGAATGCGGCGTCTGCGCCGTCGACGTGATTTCGGTCGACGGCGAGATCGATCATCGCGACGTCTTCTTCAGCGAGCAGCAGAAGAAGGAAAACCGCAAGATCTGCCCGTGCGTGTCGCGCGCCGTCGGCGTGATCACGATCGACACGCTGTACCGCGCTGATGCGGCCTAGTGTCTGATGAAATCAGGTTGAACTGGCGCGGCATCTGCGGTTCACCTCTCCCATCGGGAGAGGTCGATTTGCGCAGCAAATCGGGTGAGGGGTTAGGGTCTATCGAGCGAGCGGCAGGCCCTCACCCGGATTACACCGGACGATGCTTCGCATCGCCGAGGCAATCCGACCTCTCCCCAACGGGGAGAGGTGAACGAGTTCGCGGCAGCTCGATTCAACTAGAGCTCATCATCCTTCGCGCCGTCACGCCGGAAGCTTCACCGCCTCCGGCGCGGCCTTGCCGCGGATCATATCCGACGCCTTGTCGGCGATCATCAGCGTGGAGGCATTGAGGTTGGCCGAGATCATCCGCGGCATGATCGAGGCATCGACCACGCGCAGGCCCTGAAGGCCGTGAACGCGCAACTGGTCGTCGACCACGGCCCATTTGGCGTCCGCCGGTCCCATGCGGCAGGTGCAGCCGGGATGGAACGTGGTCGTGGCGCGCTCGGTTGCGGCGGCTAGGAATTCGTCGTCGCTCTGCACCTTGGGGCCGGGGAAATCCTCATAGGCGTAATATTGCGACAGCGGCCCGGAGCCGAGCAGCCGGCGTGCCAGCTTCATGCCGGCGACGACGACGCGGCGATCGAGTTCTTCCACCAGATAATTGGTCTGGATGATCGGCGGTGCAAACGGATCGGCCGAGCGGATTCGGACATAGCCGCGACTCTCGGGCCGCTGCTGCCACGAGGCGATCGTCATGCCGGGCTCGTCTTCGAGCTGGCCCTGCACGCCCTCCTTGTAGCTCGCCGGCGTAAACGTCAGCTGCAGGTCGGAGCTCTCGGTGGTCTCGCCGGAATGCCAGAAGCAATAGACCATGGTCGGCGACAGCGACAGCAGCCCGCGCCGCGTCGTCGCCCATTTCAGCGCCTCGACCCACAGGCTCAAGCCGCGCCGGAGTTCGTTGATGGTCCTGATGTTCTTGACGCGCGCGACCGAACGCGGCGCATAATGATCCTGCAAGCCCTCGCCGACGCCCGGCAGCGCATGACGAACCTCGATGCCGTGCGACTGCAACAGTTCGGGCGAACCGACACCGGACAATTGCAGCACCTGCGGCGAATTATAGGTGCCGCCGGACAGAATGACTTCCTTGTTGGCGCGCACTTCGGTAGGCACGCCGCCCATGCCGCCCTTGAGGTAGCGAACGCCGACCGCGCGCTTGCCTTCGAAGATGATGTTGGTGACGTGCGCGTGGGTGCGGACATGGACGTTCGGGCGCTTGCGCGCCGGATGCAGGAACGCGGTCGCAGCACTAACGCGCAGGCCGTTCTGAATGGTGCGCTGGGCGTAGGAGACGCCTTCCTGGATCTCGCCATTGTAGTCGTTGTTACGCGGAATCCCGAGGCTCATGGCCCCCGCCATGAACGCTTCGCACAGCGGATCGCGCCAATCCATGGTGGTGACGGTCAGATTGCCGTCGCGTCCGCGATAGGTTTCATCGCCCTCGCCGACGCGCCGCTCCAGCCGCTTGAAATAGGGCAGCACGTCCGGATAGCCCCAGCCGCGATTGCCGAGCTGCGCCCAGGTGTTGAAATCCTGGCGCTGGCCGCGGTTGTAGATGTGGCCGTTGATCGACGAGGAGCCGCCGAGCGTCTTGCCGCGCGGCGCATAGATGCTGCGGCCGCCGGTCCAGGGTCCCGGCTCCTGCTGGTAGGCCCAGTTGATGCTCTTCATATGGAACGTCTTGATGAAGCCGGCCGGCAGATGAATGTAGGGATGCCAGTCCCTGCCGCCTGCTTCCAGCACGCAGACGCTGGTGCCGGCATCTTCGCTGAGGCGGTTGGCGAGCACGCTGCCCGCGGAGCCCGCGCCAATGATCACATAATCGAACGTTTCCATATCACCGGTTCATTTTTGTTTGAGCATGATCTGTTGGAAAAGCCGGCTTTCGGCCTCCGGATCATCTACCGAAGTTTGTCGTTGAGTTGAAAATTGAGATGCGCCTTCGCCGTCGGCCATTCGCTGGCGATAATGCTGAAGACCACGGTGTCGCGCAACGTGCCGTTCGGCGCGACGATGTGGTTGCGCAAAATGCCGTCCTGCTTGGCGCCGAGGCGTTCGATGCCGCGGCGGCTCTGCTGATTGAAAAAGTGAGTGCGGAATTCCACCGCGATACAATCGAGTTTTTCGAAGGCGTGGGTGAGCAGCAGCAATTTGCACTGCGTGTTGACCGCGCTGCGCTGCACGCGCTTGGCGTACCAGGTCGAGCCGATCTCGACGCGGCGATTGGCGGCATCGACGTTCATGTAGGTCGTCATGCCCGCGATCTTGCCGTCGGCATCGAACACCGTGAACGGCAGCATCGAGCCCGCCGCCTGCAGGCCGAGCCGGCGGTCGATTTCCTTGGTCATGCCATCAGGGGTTGGAATCGACGTGTACCAAAGCTTCCAGAGCTCGCCATCGCGAACCGCCTCGGTCAGACCGGCGGATTGATCATGCGACAGCGGCTCAAGCCGCGCGTGGGCGCCGCGAAGGGTAACAGGTTCAAGCCAGGGCATTAATGTACTCCGCTCTCTCAGTCGTCATTCCGGGAGGTCGCGAAGGACGCAGATCCGATTCTATCTTTGCGATGGCGCGATGGATTGCTTCGCTGCGCTCGCAATGACGATCGCGTTTTGCGCGATCGTCACTTGTTCAAAAAATTCAGCGGCAGGCCGGGGCGTGCCCAATCCATCGCGATCAGTTCGCCCCTGCCCGACAGCGTGATGTAGGCGGTTTTCATGTCGGGGCCGCCGAAGGCGATGTTGGTGGTCATGCGGTCGCCGGTCGGCACCTGCTCGACCAGGGTGCCGTCGGGCGCGATCACCGAGATGCAGCCCGAGATCAGCGTCGCCACGCAGACATTGCCGGAGGCTTCGACCGCCAGCGAGTCGAACATCTGATAGCCGCCGAGACCCGCAATCGGCTTGCCGCGTTCGCCGCGATAGATCGGATCGCGCGGCTTGATCTCGCCGGGCGAGGACAATTCGAACGCCCACAGCCGCGCCGTCGGCGTCTCGACCGCATAGACCGTGTTTTCGTCCGGCGACAGGCCGATGCCGTTGACCGGCAGCATGCCGAACGCACCCTCGACGACCTCCTTCATGCCGGGCCTGGCGTAATAGAAACCGCCGAGGTCCATGTCGCGGGCGCGGCGCTTGCCGAGGTCGGTGAACCAGAGCCCGCCATGCCGGTCGAACACCAGGTCGTTCGGCCCCTTCAGCGGGTGCTCGCCGCATTTGTCGATCACGGTCTCGACCTTGCCGCTCTGCAGATCGACGCGCTGGATCGAGCCGCCGATATATTCGGCCGGCGACGGCGGCCCCGGCATCAGGAAGCCGCGCGCCTGTACCCAGCCAAAGCCGCCATTGTTGCAGACATACATTTTGCCGTCGGGGCCAAGGGCAGCGCCATTGGGGCCGCCGGGCATCTCCGCGACCACCTCTTTGCGTCCGTCCGGCCAGACCCGCGTCAGCCGCCGGCCGCGGATTTCGACCAGCACCACCGAGCCGTCAGGCATGACCACGGGGCCTTCCGGAAACTCCAGATCGGTGGCGATAACGCGGGCATTTGCCATGAAATCCTCCCGGCTTGCTTTTGGCTGCAGGCGGATTCCGTCTCACGATCCCGCACGCGCAACATGTCGTTGCGCCATGTTATGACAAAGGAGATCACGCTTGCCAAGCAACCGCAGGCCACTCTGCTATGCAGGGCAGCCCTGCGGCGCGGTCTGCGGCGCCAAAGCGCCTCAGTCGCGGACCGGGATCCATATCTCCAGCCCGCCATTGCCGGTGCTGGAATCGAACTTCTCGTCGTAGCGCTCGAAGTTCGGCGCATCAGCCGCCTTCATCCCCGATGCCGGCAACCAGTGATTCCAGATCGTGTTGACGGTGCGGCGGATGGTCGAGATGTGCTCCGAGTGGGTAAACACCGCGTAGCGCTGCTCGGGAATCCGCACACTCTGGAATTGGCGCGGCAGGTCCGAGAAGTCGGCCACCTCGACGCCGGAGACATAATCGAAATTGCCGGCATCGTCGCCGTTGCAGCAGACGCCGTAGGCCACCTTGCCGACCCGGCCCGGGATATTGTCGACGACCTGATGGAAGCGTTGCCAAAGATTGGGAATGAAGGCGCCTTCGTTTTCGTGGGTGCAGCGTTCACCGAGTACCTGCGACCAGCAGGGCCTTGCCGGTCTCGAAGCGCGAGGGCTTGAGATTGTCGAGCGGAGTTGAGTCCATGACGATTGGCTCCTGAAGCTTGAGATGATCGAGGCACGTTGCGGCGCGGACCGATTCCGGCGTGACGCCGAAATGGTCGCGGAACGCGCGGGTGAATGCTTCGTGAGAGCCGTAATCGGCATCCAGCGCCAGATTGAGGATGTCGGGCGCACCCGATGCGAGCGCGCGCGCCGCATTGCTGAGGCGGCGGGCACGCACGTAGCGCATGACCGAAAATCCGGTCGCGGCGGCAAACGCCCGCACCATGTGGAAGCGCGAGACGCCGCCGATCGCCGATATCTCGTCGAGGGTCAACGCCCCGGCGAGATGGCTTTCGATATACCAGAGCGCTTTCTGGGCTGGATTCATGCGGTGACGGCCTTGATACGAAGCCTCAGCATCATGATCGTTTGTCGGGCGCTTCATTTGACAGTCGTTGCTCTCACAGACCAGGAACCGGCGCTTGTTCCGCTGAACGGAAATTGGCGCGAGCATAGCGGTGAAAGCGCCGTTATTGCTATGATCTGAAATTCCTGCGGCGAGCGCTCTTGGGGGAAAGCCATGTTGATCACCGACGTCCGTGCCCATCACATCAGCATCCCCTATGATTCCGGGGTGGCGAGCTTCCGGCAAGGCGCTTCGGCAATTGCGGCGCTGGATATCATACTGGTCGAGGTTTCGACCGATGCCGGTATCACCGGCTGGGGTGACGCCTTCGGCTACGTCTGCCCGCGGACAACCCTCTCTGCGGTCAACGAAATGATTGCGCCACAGGCCCGCGGTCACGCGGTTCCGGATGCAGCCGGAATCCCTGCGTTCATGGAACAGATTCAGCGCAATTTGCATCTGTTCGGCCGCTACGGCGTCACGATGTTTGCGATATCGGGTCTGGACATCGCGCTGTGGGATCTCGCCGCGCGCGTGCAGGGTGTGCCGCTGCGCAAGCTGATCGGCGAGACCAAACGCACACGGATTCCGGCCTATGCCAGCCTGCTGCGGATCGGAACGCCGGACCTGGTGGCGGGCGAATGCGAGGTCGCGCGGCGGCAGGGCTACACCGCGATCAAGCTGCACGAGACCACCGCGCCTGCGGTAAATGCCGCCCGAAAAGCCATCGGTGCCGGCGTCCCGCTGATGGTCGATTTGAACTGCCCGATGGACGGACCCACCGCGATCGCATTCGCGCATTCCTGCCGGGAGGCAGCACCGATGTTTCTCGAAGAGCCGGTGTGGCCGCCGGAAGATTTTGCGACGCTGGCGGAAGTGCGCACCAAGGGTGGGCTCAATATCGCGGCAGGCGAGAACGCCTGCACGGTACATCAATTCCGCCAGATGATGCAGGCGGGCGCGGTAAGCCATGCGCAGCCATCGGTGACCAAGGTCGGCGGCATCACCGAATATCTGAAAGTGGTAGCACTCGCGGACGAGTTGGGCGTGCGGCTCGCGCCGCATTCGCCGTATTTCGGACCGGGCCTGCTGGCGACGCTGCAACTATTGTCGCTGCGCGATGACTCAACCTTCGTCGAGATATTCTACATGAAGCGCGCCGCCAACCTCTGGCGCGGCCGCGTCGATGTCGACGCCAACGGAAATGTCGCGGTGCCCGACGGACCGGGGCTCGGCTACGAGCCGGACCGGGAAGTCATGGAGCAATACCGGATATCCTGAGGCCGCATCGTCCCCTATTTCGCGCCATCCTTGGCGGCCGGCGCGGCATCCTTCGGCGCCGGCGTATCCGGTTTCTTCTCGGCCGTCTTCTTCTGCAGATCGTCCGTGATCTTCTGAAGGGCAATGAGGCTGCCTTTCAACGCCTCGATCTGCCGGTTGGCGGCGTCGAGTTTCTGCTGATGATCCGAGGTCAGCTTGTTGATGGTCTTTTGCAGGAAGTCGACATTGCTTTGCAGGCAGGAGGTGCGCCGTTCCATGGTCTTTTCCACGGTGCAGATTTCGATGCCGGGAACATCCTGCGCGTAGGTTGTCGCCGACAGGCAGGCGGTCAGTGCGGCAACGGCAACGACACGCTTCGCAATCCGGGCGATCATCCCATCCTCATTCATCACGGCAAATTGCTCGCAGCCGACTGCCGGAACCAGCGATACCACACTGATACCTCATTCACGCGGTGAGATTCCGCTTTATTGGTGTGGACAGACTTTTGCCGCGGAACCCAAACGACGGGTTTGCACGCCGCGGCGGTGGAGATTGACGATATGGCAACGCGCGAAAAGCGGCTGGCACAATTCGACGGCAACGGGGAACCGCCGCCGGACCGGCCGGTGGAGGTGCTTTGCGAGGATCACAGCGGAACCTATCAATTGCCGTTCGCCTGCCGGTGGATCGAAGGGCAATGGCGCAATGCGCGGACCGGCGGGATGGTCGAGGCAACGGTGATCGGCTGGCGCCTGCCGCGAACTGCAACGCCGCGCATTGTGCCATAATGCGACGTGAAGGCGCGCGGTCTTAAGGTCCGGAACGCGGACGGAACGAATCGCGCCCGAATCACTGATGGGGCGATGTACTCCCCTGTTCACGGCTAGATATCGGCTGGAATGTCAGGAGGCGCACCACATGCAGCACCGCCACGATCGGCCGCAACCAGCGGCCCAGGACAAAGGTTAACTCCTCCGGCGACGACATGCCTGTCTCCTTCTGAAGCCTCCACGTGACGTCAAAACGAGCAGCGCGCGCCGCGCGCTGCCTAATATTCGACCTCGAGTTCCTCAATGTCGGCGGGCTCCGCCTTGGCGGCTTCGATCCATTCCACCATCTCGGGCATCGCCATGATCATTTTGGCATAGGCCGCAAGCTTGGGATCGAGCTTGACGTCGTAGGTCATGAAGCGGGTCACGACCGGGGCGTACATCGCGTCCGCCATGGTGCGCTCGCCGAACAGGAACGGCCCGCCCGATTGGGCCAGGCACTCGCGCCAGATGGTGCAGACCCGGTCGATGTCGGACTGCGCGCGCGACCAGATCTTGAAGCCCGGGAAATGGCCTTTCAGATTGACCGGCAGCGAGGCCCGCAGCGTCGTGAAGCCGGAGTGGATTTCGCCGCAGATCGAGCGGCAATGCGCCCGCTGCACCCGGTCGGCCGGCAACAGACCGGCGTCCGGCATCACCTCGTTGAGGTATTCGGCGATCGCCAGCGTATCCCAGACGGTGGCGCCCTCATGCCGCAGGCACGGCACCAGGATCGACGACGACAGCAGCAGGATTTCGGCCCGCGCCGAGGCATCGTCGGGGGCGGTCACGACCTCCTCGAACGGCAGGCCGGAGAATTTTGCAAGCAACCAGCCGCGCAGCGACCATGACGAGTAATTCTTGCTGCTGATGGTCAGTGTCGTATTCGCCATGTGGCCTTCCCTCACGCCTGAACGTCTTCCGCAAGGTCCTGGCGGGCGGTCGCGCGAGCGCACCGCCGGCCCCCTAGCCTACGCGTCAGGCATTTAACGCAGCAAGCCACGTGCCAGTTTCGAAGGCAGTTCTGGCTTCGATATTGCATGGCACCATCGGGCAGAGGCGGATGCGTATGATGTCATTGATGTACCAAGCTTATCAGAACCATATGGACCTCACTTCGCCGTGGCGGACCGGGGCCGCATCGGCGCTGAAATATCTCAATCTCGTGCCGCAGGGGGTCTCCGACAAGACGTTCGGACGGCTTGCGGCTGCCCTCGAACTGATCTCGCGGACGTCGCTGACCTATACGCGGCCGGCCTACGGCATCGACAAGGTGCTGGTCGGCAACCAGGAGCTCAAGGTGACCGAGGAGGTCACCTACGCGACGCCGTTCGGTTCGCTGTTGCGCTTCAAGAAAGAGGGTTCGCCGGAGCAGCCGAAACTGCTGCTGGTGGCGCCGATGTCCGGCCATTTCGCAACCCTGCTGCGCGGTACCGCGAAGACGCTGCTGCAGGACCACGACGTCTACATCACCGACTGGCACAACCCGCGCGACATTCCGCGCGATGCCGGCCGGTTCGGCCTCGAGGACTACACCGACCATCTGATCGCCTTCCTCGACAAAATGGGTCCGCGTTCGCACATGGTGGCGATCTGCCAGCCCTCGGTGTCGGCGCTGGCGGCGGCGGCCGTGATGGCCGAGCAGGATCACCCGGCGCGTCCGGCGACGCTGACGCTGATGGCGGGGCCGATCGACACCAGGATCCAGCCGACCAAGGTCAATGGCTTCGCCAAGAGCAAGCCGATCAAATGGTTCGAGGAGAATTTGATCAACTACGTGCCGTTCCAGTGCAAGGGCGCGTTCCGCCAGGTCTATCCGGGCTTCGTGCAGCTCACCGCCTTCGTCTCGATGAATCTCGAACGCCACATCAAGCAGCACATCGATCTCGCCGATCATCTGGCCAAGGGTGAAATCGAGAAGGCGGAAATCATCAAGACTTTCTACGACGAATATTTTGCCGTGATGGACCTGCCGGCAGACTTCTACATCGAGACGGTGCGCGACGTGTTTCAGGAACATCTGCTGCCACTGGGCAAACTGATGCATCGCGGCAAGCCGGTGAACCCGGCCGCGATCAAGCGCATGGGCCTGATGACGGTCGAGGGCGAAAAGGACGACATCTGCTCGATCGGCCAGACGCTGGCAGCCCAGGAGCTTTGCACCGGCGTGCGCGCCTATCGCCGCGTGCATCACATGCAGGCCGGCGTCGGCCATTACGGCGTGTTCTCGGGACGAAAGTGGAACAACGAGATCTATCCGCTGCTGCGCGATTTCGTGCATGTGAATTCGTGAGGCGCCCGCCTGCGCGGATGACGACACCGGATATGTGAAGCCACAGGCAAGCTCAAGCCCGTTCAACAAGATGCGCGCGCGACGGTCCCGGATCAAACCGGTCGGCGAAATACTGCGTTTCCCGGGCCACCTGTCCGTCGCGGAACTCCATGATGCTCACCACGTAGGATGGTATGCCGTCATAGCTCAGCACGAATTCGCTGACCCAGAGATCGCCGCTGCCGACAATTCGCCGGACCGTAAACCGCTTCTTGTTCGGCTGGACGGTCCGGCTCTCCTGAATGTTGCGCCGGCCGCGGATCCGCTCGCCGGATTGCGGATAATCAAGCACGGCGTCCTCGCGGTAGATTTCATGCTCGACATCGAAATCGCTCGCGTCGGACGCTTGCCAATGGCGATCCAGCGCTGCGCGAATTGTTCGATCATCCATTTCGATCTCCCCGCCGTCTCTTCAGGCTATCATTTCGGGACCAGCAGCATAGCCCGGATAAGCGAAGCGCCATCAGGTCGCTAGCCGCCCCGGTTGTTCCCTGCGGAACAGCGCCGATCCGGCGAACACGGCATTCTCCTTTCATCAACAGAGCGGGCGCGGTGGTCGTGGCCGGTTGATGGAGAAATCGCCATGTTGGATTCAAAGGAAGTCTCGTTGACAGACGTCGAACTCGATCAAGTGGCTGGAGGATTCTTGCAAATCGTCGCCGGGGTAGCGGTCGGAGCCGTTCTCGGCGCCGGGGCCCTCGTGGTTGCCGTTGCCGTCGGCGACTACGTTCGTCACCACACGGGCAAGGACTGCATCTTCCAATAAGTGCCCGAACACCGGCTTGCGTTCCGACAGCCATCGATGGGATCGCGACGAACCTGGCGCTCCGCTCCGAGCGTGTGCGCCGGGGCCGCATGCATCCCGTGCGGCTTGGCGCGCAACGCGCATCAAGCCCGTAACGCTTGCTATCCGCGCTTCCCGCCCACCGAAATGAACGCCATCAGACACGGCTCCGGCAACGGGTTGCGCCAGCGGTGCCTGGTGCCGTTTTGCACGACGCAGTCGCCCTGCCGCAAATGGACCTTGGCGCCGTCGTCGAGCTCCAGCGTCATCTCGCCGCGAACCACGACGCAATAATCAATGGTATCCGTCGTGTGCATGCCCGGCGCGCTGCGGTCGAAATGGTCGCCCATGCGCGGCACCTTGTCCGACATTTCCTTCAGTCCACTCTCGAACGTGACGCCGGGTGGCGGCTTGTAGCCTTCGGGCCGCTTGGGCGGATACGAGATCAGGCGAAACATCGTCCCGCCCGGACCGGGAAAGGCTTTCGTGCCCTGGAGCATCGGGTCCGGCTCCAGGCCGGTGAGCTGCGGCACACCCTCGGTCATGTAGAGTTCGTAGAAGGTCAGTCCCGGATTGGAGTCGATCTCGACCACCTTGGACGTGACGTCAACGGACTTGAACACCGACTTGCCGGATTCATCGCGGCCGGTCAGCGCCCGCTTTGGCGGTGGCAGCTCACTGGCGTCTTTTGCCTCAGCAGGTCGTGACATCGCCGCGAGCGCGCCGCCGCCGGCGATTGCGGAAGGGTTTTGAGCAGATGACGGCGGTCTCCGCCTTCAAACCGTTCGAACGAGCGTGCCGCGTCGCTCGAGGGCTTATCCTTGTTTCGCGACCACCAGCACCAAGCGAACCTGCTCATTCGTGTCCTCCGCTGTCATCGCTTTTATTGTCGTTGTCACGATGTACGAGTTGTGCCGAAGCAGCCGTGCCCGTGGAACTAGACCTTAGGCGTAACCTGCCTTTCCGCACCGGGACCGTGTTGACGGTGGCGCGCGTACAGAGGCCGGTTGATCTAGATCAACCCTGCCGCGGCAGCGCCGCCCAGGAATAGGCTGTCACCGGCCCGCACCAGGCGCCGCCGCACAGCATGGAGATGATCATGAGGTCGTTGAGTTCACTTCGATCAGCCGTTCTCGCAGCTGCCGTCGCCCTGCTCGGTGCGGGCGCACAAGCTGGCCCGATGCCGACCCACGTGACAGCGATGAAATCGATGGTCGACCAGAACACCACTGAAGTGCAGTGGCGCGGTGGATGGCGCGGCGGCGGCTTTGGCTATCGCGGCGTCGGATTCCGCGGTGGCGGATGGGGCTATCGTGGCGGTTTAGGTTATCGCGGCTATGGCTATCGCGGCCTCGGCTACGGTGTTGCAGCCGGCGCCATCGTCGGCGGTGCGATCGCAAGGAGCGGCTACTACGGCGGATACGGCGGGTACTATGGCGGCGGCTATCCCGCCTACAGCTACGCGGCCGTCCCGTCTTACGGTTATGGCGGTGGCTATGGCTATAGCAGGGCCTATAGCTACGGCGGCGGCTATGGTTATGGTGGCAGCTATTGCCCACCCTATGGCGGCTACGCCGGCTATTAGGCCGGCGAATTCCCTAGCCCCGCTTCATTCGAGCTGACGTTGGCGTGGGCGTGGCGCCAATCCTATTTCGGCAGGCATTCCACATTGAAGGCAATGATGATCTGTGCCGGGTCGGCCTTGCCCAAGCTCTTCAAGTCTTCCAGACCGCTCTTGAGCCTGGTGCCAGCCTCCTTCAAGCTGCCCTCAAGTGTAGCCTTGGCCGCCTTGCATCGCGCTTCATTCGAGAACTCCTGAAACACCACGGTCGGGAGCAACCTCCATTCCGCCCTGTCGTTGGTCGCGGCCGGACTAACGGAGTAGGAAAAGACATACATCAGGATCCACATCGGCATGCTCCGCTTGGTACGGCAGCATTGAGGTCCCCGCCGCATCGGCAAGCCATGATCCAGATCAACGCGGTCCGGGGACGGCCACGGGGTTGCCAACAGGCCCATTGCTGCGCGATCCTGCACCGGCGTTGAGAAGAGCTATCTCGAAAGGTGCCAATGACGCCCCATGCCCACGTGAGAGCAGCATTGCTATTGCTGACGATCATTCTGTCCGGCGGCGGTGTGGTCGCACAGGACTATCCGGGCTCCCGCCCCATCCGCATCATCGTGCCATACGGACCGGGGGCCTCGACCGACCTGTTGGCGCGCGCCACCGCCGACATCACGGCAAAGAAATACGGCCATACATTCGTGATCGAAAGCCGCGCCGGCGCCGGCACCCTGCTCGGTACGCGCGCCGTCAAGAACGCCGATCCCGACGGCTACACCATCCTGTTTCAGGCCACCAATTTCCTCAACAATCTGCACACGCTGAAAGAGCCGGGCTATCGCATCGAGGATTTTACGGTGGTGGGTCTGCTCGGGCAGACCTCCTATGTCCTGATCATCCCGTCATCGCTTCCGGCCAGGAATCTGGAGGAGTTCGTCGCCTACGCCCGTTCCAGGAACGGCGCACTGAACTTTGCCTCGCTCGGGCACGGCACCAGGCAGCAGCTTCTTGCCGAACACCTCAAGGTCGACGGAAAATTCGAGTGGAAAGAAATTCCCTACAAGGGCGGCACGGAAGGCGTGCAGGCCATTATCGGCGGCCAGGTCGCCGGCTATTTCGTCACCACCTCGCTGGCGCACGCGCAAGCACAGTCCCCCGCCATCCGCCAAATCGGCATTGCCAGCGAAACGCGCTCGCCGTTCGTGCCCGATGTGCCGACCTTCGAGGAGCAGGGTTATCCCGGCATCGCCGACAGAAGCTGGTTCGTGTTCTTCGTGCGCTCGGAGACCCCAAAACATATCATCGATAAACTGCGCAGCGTATTTGCCGACATCGTCGCCACGCCGGAATTCGCCGACGCGCTGAAAAAGATCGCGATCGAGCCCCTGAAGACCACCTACGACAAATTCACCGATGACATGCAGGTGACATCGGAAAAACTGGCGAAGGAACAGATCGAGTTCAAGATCGAGAAGCAGTGAGGTTCGGGGTAGGATTCCGCGTCATTGCCTGCGACAAACGCAAAGCGTTTGCGCAAGGGAGCGCTTGCGACGAAGCAATCCATACTTGCTTTGTGGCCCCATGGATTGCTTCGCTTCGCTCGCAATGACGGAGCAGCCAATTGTGGTAGCCCAGCTGTCTCCGTCATCCCCAGGATGAACGCAATTGCGTTCACCCGTAGGTGCGCTCGGCGGCGCAATTGCGCCGCTGGCTTGCGCGCCTCGAAGGATGACTGAGCCCGTGGCCCATCCTTCGAGGCTCGTTACGCTCGCACCTCCAGCGACAACGGCAAAGCCGTTGCGCGGGGATGACGCCTGTAGAGAATGCCTACTCAGTGCCGCATCCCGTGCATGACCGCGAGCAACAGCACCACCGCCAGTGCCAGTACGATGGTCGTGCTCTTCCAAAACAACAGCGGATTGCGCTCGATCAGCGGCGTCGAGGAGGTGTTGAGATAATTGGCGTTGGGGTGGCGCAGGTCGAACAGGAATTCCGACAGGCTGTCATATCGCTTGAAGGCGTTGGGATGCACCGCCCGCTCCAGCGTGCCGTCGATCCATTGCGGGATTTCGCGGTCGCGGTGCGACGCCGGCCGATAGACCAGTCTGTTGAACTGCGAGCGTGTCCTGGCCTTCGCCGCGGCGGCGCCATAGGGCAACTGTCCTGTCAGCATATGATAGGTGATGATGCCGAGCGAGAACAGATCGGAACGCGACGACACCGCCTCGCCGAGGAAATATTCGGGGGCGGTGTATTGCACGGTGCCGAGAATGTCGTTGCGATTGCCGGAGGGCGCGGCCTCGACCACACCAGTGATCTTGGTCGACCCGAAATCGATGATCTTCACCGTACCGGTCTTGTCGATCATGATGTTGTCGGGCCGGATGTCCTGGTGCAGCATTTCCTTGCGGTGGAATGCGCGGAGACCCTTGGCGATCTGCTCGACAATGCCGCGCACCGTCTCCAGCGCCGGCTTCGGGTTGTCGATCATCCATTGCGTCAGCGTCTGGCCGTCGATGTACTCGGTCACCACGTAGAGGAAATTGCGCTTGCGCGACGGCAGCCAGGGTTTCAGCACATGCGGACTGTCGATCCGCCGCGCCACCCACTCTTCCATCATGAATCGCTTCAGATACTCAGGGTCGTCGCGCAGATCGATCGAGGGGATCTTGATGGTGACGACCGTCTCAGTCTCGGTGTCGACGGCGAGATAGATGTGGCTGCGGCTGGAGCCGTGCAATTCCCGGATGATCCGGTATCCGTCAAACACCGCCCGCGCTTCGAGGAGCGGCGGCAGCGGCAATTCGCTCGGCTGCCCGAACACCTCGTTGGCCGCACCTTCGGGCAATTGATCGACGCGAACGATCTGGACGGTGAGGTTGTCCTTGCTGCCGAGCTCATAGGCCAGTTCGACGACGGCCTTGGCGGCCTGGTCCAGATCGTCGGCGCCGTCCTTGATTGCGCGCGCGATGTGGCGGTCGGCGACATGTTCGTAGATGCCGTCGGTCACCAGCACGAAGGTGTCGCCCTTCTCGACCCTTAGCATCTGGTAGTCGATTTCGATCTGCGGATTCACGCCGAGCGCGCGGCCGAGATAGCTCTGCTCCGACGAGATGATGACGCGATGGTCGTTGGTGAGTTGTTCGAGCGAGTTGCCGGACACGCGGTAGATTCGGGTATCGCCGATGTGAAACAGATGCGCCGTGGTCGATTTGATGACGATAGCGCTCAGCGTGCAGACGTAGCCGCGATCCTTGTCGTAGGAATACTGGCTGCGCCGCGTCTGCGAATGCAGCCAGGAATTGGTCGCCTCCAGCACCCTCTGAGCTGACGTACGCACCGACCAGGATTCCGATGTGCAGTAATAGTCGGTCAGGAAACCCTTGACGGCTGATTCACTCGCTTCCCGGCTGACATTGCTGCTGGAGATGCCGTCCGCCAGCACGATGGCGATGCCCTTGAGGCTGAGCAGCGGCTCGTTCGGGACCAGAACGCCGTGAAAATCCTGATTGGTCTCCTTGCGACCTTTGTCAGAATGTTGCCCGACCGATATTTTCAGTTCACGCGGCATCTGTTCCGTCAAAGGTAAGGGGTCTCAACTTCGGGAATGACCCTGGAGTTGAGACCCCGATGCGGTCAACCCACGGCGCGCTTCGGCGCGGTCCTGACGTGGGTGGCGTACAGCGTCAGGCCGGTGAAGGCGAGACCGCCGACGAGATTGCCGACCACGGTCGGGATCTCGTTCCAGAGCAGATAGTCCATGATGGTGAACTTGCCGCCGAGCAGCAGGCCGGAGGGGAACAGGAACATGTTCACGATCGAATGCTCGAAGGTCATGAAAAAGAACAGCATGATCGGCATCCACATCGCAATCACCTTGCCGCTGACGGTGGTCGAGATCATGGCGCCGACGACGCCGGCCGAGACCATCCAGTTGCACAGCATGCCGCGAACGAACAGCGTCAGCATGCCGCCAAAGCCGTGCGCCGCATAACCGACGGTGCGGCCCTCGCCGATGGTGCCGATGACCTGGCCGACCTTGTCGGGCGGTGACGTGAAGCCGAAGGTGAAGACGATCGCCATCATCACCGCAACCGTGAACGCGCCGGCGAAATTGCCGATGAATACGAGGCTCCAGTTGCGCAGCACGCCGCCGATCGTCACGCCTGGACGCTTGTCGATCAAAGCGAGCGGACACAGCACGAACACGCCGGTCAAAAGATCGAAGCCGAACAGATAGAGCATGCAGAAGCCGACCGGAAACAGCGCCGCGCCGACGATCGGTACGCCGGTCTGTACGTTGATGGTGACAGCAAACGCTGCGGCCAGCGCCAGGATCGCGCCGGCCATATAGGCACGGATGATGGTGTCGCGCGTCGACATGAAGATCTTGGATTCTCCGGCATCGACCATCTTGGTCACGAATTCCGAAGGCACGAGATAGGCCATTTGTAGTTCCCCCAATTCGAAGACATAAAAGCGCCGACAGCCATGCCGCCGCGCCGGTGTAAAGTGAGATGCGCCATCCAACGCGCGCGCGTTCTCACGCGCTCACGCTTGATCGGAGACAGAGATGGACGAGCTGTTGTGGGGTGATCCCGATGACTGCTCCAGGCGCCTCAGCGCCTGATCCCTGCACCTTGGCCTTCACTGGCCTCGGCAATCCGTA
This sequence comes from uncultured Alphaproteobacteria bacterium, assembly GCA_963802535.1. Lineage (GTDB taxonomy): Bacteria > Pseudomonadota > Alphaproteobacteria > Rhizobiales > Xanthobacteraceae > Bradyrhizobium. Next base: position 339,663 of record CAWDJI010000022.1, read on the forward strand.
GGACGGCAGTCGTCATTGACTGAGAAGCATTTAAGCAATCGATGTGCCAACAAGGCGCACGGGCAAAAGGCGCGAAAACCCCGTTATTTTACGAGGTTAGTCGCCGATCGGGGCCGCCGGCGCGGCACCCCCGTGCCTTGTATTTGTGCAATTGCACAGATGTCGGCCTGCGCTACTCCGCGGGCTGCGCCGCCGGCACCTTGATCTCCTGCGGCAGGATCAACGCCGCGACGATCACCAGCAGGCACAGCTCGCCGAACGCCTGCAGCATGGTGACGAAGCCGCCGCGCTCGTAGAGCCAAGCGACCAGGCCGACGGACGCGCCCGCCGCGGTGAAGCCGATGAAGTAGCGCACGGAGTAGGCCCTGCTGCGCCATTCCTCGCTGGTGTATTTGCCGACCATGGCGTCGTTGACGGTGACCTGGCCGAACGCACCCATCACGATGCCGATGGCGCAGAGGATCAGCAGCAGGTTCGACTGCGTCGCTGCAAGATACAGGAACGGCGCCAGCATGAACGACAGCGGCAGCATCACGCTCTTCAGCGAATGGCGATCGATCAGCTGACCTATCGTGTATTGCGTCATCGCGCCGAACACGTAGACGCCGGCGGCGATCAGCCCGAGCAGCGCCGGGCTGTTCGTCACGTCGGCGAGACGCTCGGCGAACAGTTTCGGCAGCGCCACGGTGACGGCGTTGAAGGTGGTGGAAATCGCGATCACCACGATCAGCAGCGACAGCATCACCCGCCACATGTCCTGCTTGGCGACGCGCGCTTGCGCCGCCGCCTGCTTGAAGCCGGAACGGTCCTCGTGGACGACCATTTGCGCGAACGCGATGCCGATTCCGATGGTGACGATGCCGGGCACGATGAAGGCCCAGCGCCAGCCGAGATATTGCCCGACCACGCCGGTGACCAGCGCCGACGACGCCACGCCGAGATTGCCCCAGACGCCGTTCAGCCCCATCTCGCGGCCGAGCTTGTCGGCATAGGACACGATCATGGCGGTGCCGACCGGGTGATAGATCGAGGCGAACAGGCCGATCGACAGCAGCGCCGCACCCAGTTGCAGCGGGGTCTGCACGAAGCCGACCGCGATCATCGAGACGCCGATGCCGGCAAAGAAGATCACCATCATGTGGCGGCGGCTCCAGCGGTCGCCGAGCCAGCCTGTGATCAGCGAGCCGGCGCCGAAGGCGACAAAACCCGGCGTGGCGTAAGGCAATAGCTCCGAATAGGCCATGCCGAGCGCCGGGCCCATGACGATGACGGCGGCGGCAAAGATCAGCATCGAATAATGGTCGATGAAATGGGCGGCGTTGACGAAGCTGATCACCCGGCTGGGGCTGTTCATGGTCTGGTCCTTAGGTACTTTCCAATCGCTCCGGTTCCCCGGGTCGAATCCCGCACTGTTCTGGAATAGGTTATAGGGGGTAGCGCTAACGGGATGTCGCCAATGAATATCGCCGAAAAGCCAATTGCCGCCATTATCGGGCGCCTGACTTCGACCGGCGACGGCATCCACATGATCGCCAACAGCTACAAGAAAGGCGTGCGGCTCGACACCCACATGCACCGCGAGGCGCAGCTGGTCTACGCCGCGAAGGGCACGATGCAGGTCACCACGCCAAAGGGCCGCTGGCTGGTGCCGCCGGACCGCGCGGTCTGGGTCCCTGCCCTGTTCGAGCATTCGATCGACGTGCTCGCCGACATCCAGATGCGCACACTTTATTTCGACCTGGCCTGGCTGGAACGCGAGGCGCGAAGCGCGAGCCTCGAGGCGGAATTCGTGGTGCGGGTGTCGCCGCTGCTGCACCAGGCAATTCTGGCGCTGTTCGACGACCACAATACGCCCGAGCGCACCGCCCTGCTGATCAAACTCGCCATGCTGGAACTGCATCAGGCCGAGGATTCCGCGACCTTCATCCCGCTGCCGCATGAGCCGCGCTGCCGCCGCGCCGCCGACATCGTGCTGTCGGACCCGACCGGCGCCCATGAGATCGACGCGCTGGCGCGCGAGGTCGGCACCTCGGCGCGGACGCTGTCGCGGCTGTTCTCGGCCGAGACGCAACTGAGCTTCAAGAGCTGGTGCCAGCGCGCCCGGGTCGCGGCGGCGATCGAAAAACTGTCGACCGACGCCAATGTCTCGGTCAAGCAGCTGGCGTCCGACCTCGGCTACGCCAGCGTGCCGGCGTTTTCCCATGCCTTCCGGCAGGTCACCGGCAAGACGCCGACGGAGTTTGCCGAGAAGGTGTGAGGCCACGACAATGCCGTCATTACCCGCGAAAGCGGAATCGCATCGCTTGATTATGATCGGCCCGGCCTTAAATCCCCTGTAAGGTTCGGCATCACCGGAACAGACCCTGCCCATGGCCAACGCCTTCTTCTCCGATCTTTTGTCCACGATTTCCGAACGCGGCCGCACGCTGCTGCGGCGGGGCGCCGCTTCCGACACCGGGCAGGACGCCTCCGAGTTGCTCGAACTGTGCGAGGCGCTGTTGTCGGGCCGTGGCGAAGCCTCAGGCACCGCGATGGCGCGCGAGGTGCTCGACCGCTACCACGACCTCGATCCGGCCGGCCGCCTGTCGTTCTTCGCAACATTGTCGCGCGACTTCGGCCCCGACCGCGAAAGGCTGTCGCACGCGATCGAGAGCTGGCGCGCGCAGCCGAGCGACGCCGACGCCAGCGATCTTCATTTTGCGTCCGAGCCGCGGCGTCAGGAACTGATCCGCCGGCTCAACCGCGCGCCGGGCGGCACCAGTGACCTGGTGGCGATGCGCGCCGATCTGCTTTCACTGATGAAGGGCAACAAGGATCTGGCGGCGCTCGACCGTGACGTCGTGCATTTGCTGTCGTCCTGGTTCAACAGGGGATTTCTCGTGCTGCGCAGGATAGACTGGTCGACGCCGGCAAATATTCTGGAACAGATCATCCGTTACGAAGCCGTGCACGAGATCAGCGACTGGAACGATCTGCGCCGCCGCATCGATCCCGTCGATCGCCGCTGCTACGCCTTCTTCCATCCGCAACTCGCCGACGAACCGCTGATCTTCGTCGAGGTGGCGCTGACCGAGACGATCCCGACCGCGATCGCGCCGCTGCTCGCCGCCGAACGCCCGCTGGTGGCGACTGAGCGCGCCCGCACCGCCGTGTTCTATTCGATCTCGAACACACAAAAAGGGCTCGGCGGCATTTCGTTCGGCAGCTTCCTGATCAAGCAGGTGGTCGAGGAATTGCGCCGCGAACTGCCGAAGCTCGACACCTTCGTGACGTTGTCGCCGGTGCCGGGTTTTGTGCAATGGCTGAAGGAAGCCGATGACGTTCCGGTCTCCGACGAGGAACGGACGCTGCTCGAAAACCTCGAAAAAACCGACTGGTTTGCGAGTGCGGAAACCACCGCGCAGCTCCGCGCGGTGCTCGAACCCCTGGCGGCGCATTACTTCCTGAAAGCGCGCACCTCAAAAGGCCGGCTGATCGACTCGGTGGCGCGCTTCCATATCGGCAACGGCGCACGGCTGGAAAAGATCGACTGGCTCGGCGACCTCTCGCCCAAGGGCCTGCGCGAGTCCGCCGGCATCATGGTCAATTACCTCTACCGGCTCGACGACATCGAGAAGAACCACGAAGCCTACGCCAACCAGGGCGAGATCGCCGCCTCCAGCGCGGTGAAGAAGCTGCTCAAGACCGAAGGCCGGCGCTTGCTGGATATGCGGCTGTCGTAGGACTGCGAACCACGATCCCCGCCGTCATTGCGAGCGAAGCGAAGCAATCCATAGCGCCACAAAGCAAGAATGGATTGCTTCGTCGCAAGTGCTCCTCGCAATGACGCTAGAGCAGGCTCAGATCTTGTATTCGTAGAGCAGCCGGGCGCGGATGGTGCCCTCCAGCGCGCGGATGTCGGCGAGCACACGCTGGCCATCGGCGGCGGAGGCATCGGCGTCGAGCACGACATAGCCGACGTCGTGGTCGGTCTCGTAATATTGCGCGGCAATGTTGACCGAGTGGCGCGCCAGCACTTCGTTCAGACGGCCAAGCATGCCCGGCAAATTGCGCTGCACCTGAATGAACCGCGTGCCCGATGGCCGCGGCGGCAGCTGGACCTGGGGGAAATTCACCGCGCCCATCGTCGAGCCGGAATTGCTGTAGTCGACCAGCTTGCGCGCCACTTCGGCGCCGATGCGCTCCTGCGCCTCTTCGGTCGACCCGCCGATATGCGGCGTCAGGATGACGTTTTCCAGACCCTGCAACGGCGATACGAACGGGTCCGCGTTCGAACGCGGCTCGACCGGGAAAACGTCCACCGCCGCACCGCGAAGCCTGCCTTCGCGAAGTGCGTCGGCGAGCGCCTGGAGATCGACGACCGTGCCGCGGCTGTTGTTGATGAAATAGGCGCCCGGCTTGATCGCCGCGATTTCCTCGCGCCCGATCATGCCATGCGTCGCCGATGTTTCCGGCACATGCAACGTCACGACATCGCTTTGTGCCAAGAGCTCATGCAGGCTCGCGACCGGCTCGGTATTGCCGTGACGAAGCTTGTCGGTGTGGTCGTAGAAGATGACCTTCATGCCGAGCGCTTCGGCGAGATTGGACAGCTGCGAACCGATATTGCCGTAGCCGATGATGCCGAGCGTCTTGCCCCGCACCTCGTAGCTGTCGTCGGCGGACTTGTCCCAGCGGCCCTGATGGGCGGCATTGGAACGCGCGACGATCCGGCGCAGCAGGATGACGATCTCACCGATCACCAGTTCCGCCACGCTGCGCGTGTTGGAAAACGGCGCGTTGAACACGGGAATCCCGACCCGGCGCGCGGCGTCGACATCGACCTGGTTGGTGCCGACGCTAAAACATCCGATCGCGATCAGGCGGTCCGCGGCTTCCAGAACATCCGGGGTGATCTGCGTGCGCGAGCGGATGCCGAGGATATGCACGCCCTTGATGGCCTCTTTCAGCGCATCGCCCTCGAGCGCCTTGGACAGACGCGTCATGCTGGAATAGCCGGCAGTTTCGATCAGCTGCGCTGCGCTGTCGTTGACGCCTTCGAGGAGCAAGACTTTGATCTTGTCCTTGGCGAGCGAGAGTTGGGGAAGCGGAGCTTTATTGGGCAAGATCGCAGCGTCCTTCAGGGATAGATGGTTGTTCTATGCCGTCATTGCGAGCGAAGCGAAGCAATCCAGGTCAACGCACAAAGAAAGAATGGATTGCTTCGTCGCTTCGCTCCTCGCAATGACGAATGAGGCACTAACGCCTCAGGACGACGCCTTGTCGCGGAAATACGGTTCGACCGGGCCGTGGACCTTGATGGTCAGGGGATTACCGTAACGGTCCTTGGCATTGCCGGCGGTGACGCGGATCCAGCCCTCGCTGATGCAGTATTCCTCGACATTGGTTTTCTCGGCGCCCTTGAAGCGGATGCCGACGTCGCGCGAAAGCAGCTCTTCATTGTAGTAAGGGCTGCTCGGATTGGTCGACAGGCGATCCGGAAACGCGTCCGGGGTGGTTTCGGTTTTCTCGTTCATAGCAACGCCTCGATTTCTCTCTTCAGTGCTTCGGGGGTGACGGTCGGCGCGTGGCGCGAAACCACCTTGCCCGAGCGATCGACCACGAATTTGGTGAAATTCCATTTGATCGACGACCCCAGCAGGCCCGATTTCTCAGCTCTGAGATAATCGTACAGCGGATGCGCCCGGCTGCCGTTGACGTCGATCTTGGCGAACATCGGAAACGTCACGTGATATTTGGTTTCGCAGAACGCCTCGATCGCCTTGGCGTCGCCCGGCTCCTGCGCGCCGAACTGGTTGCAGGGGAAAGCCGAGCACGGCAAAGCCGCGCGGCGAAAGATCGCGATGCAGGGCCTCCATGCCCTTATATTGCGGCGTGAATCCGCAGGCGCTCGCGGTGTTGACGATCAGGAGCACCTGACCCTCAAAGCGCTTGAGCGAAACTTCTTCGCCGGCGAGCGACTGCGCCGTGAAATCATAGATCTTCGACATCGAATTCTTTCTAGCTCGCAGGATCGATCGCCGCCGACGGGGTGCCACCGGCCTCGATCGCCTCGCCCGCGGCAAGGCAGAGGTCTTCGCGGTAGCGGCCGGAGACGATCTGGACGCCGACCGGGATTCGTCCGACCAGCCCCGTCGAGACCGTTAGCCCGGGCAGGCCCATGAAGGGAATGGCAATCTGCGGCATTTGGGCGTGCCAGACCCGGGCAAAGGAGGCGTCGTCCTTGCGGTCGAGCTGGTCGGGGAACGGCAATTCGCCGGAGACCGGCATCAGCAGCACGGCGTATTTCTCGAACAATTCCAGCCATTCGCGGGCCAGCGTCAGGCGCCGCGTCAGCGCCTTCGACAGATCGAACGGAAACACTTTTGCCTTGTTGCCGCGCAGACAAGCCAGCGCGCCGGGATCGCCCTCGCGCTCGGCCATTTCCAGCTGCGCTTCATAGCCGTCGCCGAGCCAGAGTTTTGTCTGGAGATCGGCGGCCTCGCGCAGCGGCGGCGTGTTGACGATTTCCTCGACCGTCCACCCTGCCCGCTCCAGCCGCTTGCCGGCATCGGCAACCGCGGCCCTCACTTCGGGCACCGGATCCAGCCCATCCGGATTGAGGCACATCGCGACGCGCTTTGGCATCGCCGGCCCTTCCAGCGGCGCCGGCACCCACCAGGGATCGCGAAAATCCTTCCCCGACATCGCCGCCAGCGCGATCCTGAGATCGCCGATGGTCCGCGCCAAGCGGGCCGGACACCGCGCTGATCTGGGGACCGATCGGCCGCTCCGCCAGTGCCGCATTGAACGCCGCGATGCGGCCGATCGTCGGCCGCAGGCCATGCACGCCGCAGGCGTAGGCGGGATAGCGGATCGAGCCCGCGATATCGGTGCCATGCGCGATATGCCCGATGCCGGCAGCGACCGCGGCCCCCGCGCCACCGGACGAGCCGCCCGGCGTGATGCCGGGATCCCTGGGGTTTTTGGTGTCGCCATGAATGAGATTGGAGGTGAACCAGCGATAGGAGAATGCCGGGCAGTTGGTGCGGCCCAGGATGACGGCGCCGGCCTTGCGCAGATTATCGATCACGGGGCTGTTGGTTTTGGCGATCGCCTCGCGTTGCAGCTTCAGGCCGTTGGTGGTGGCAAAGCCCATCTGGTCGATATTGACCTTCACCGTGACCGGCACGCCCGCCAGGGGACCCGCGTCCTCGCCCCGCCCGATCGCGGCGTCGATGGCAGCGGCCTCCGCCAGCACCTCGGATGGCCGGTGGTCGACGACGGCATTGATCTTGGGATTGACCGCATCCAGCCGCGCCATCGCGGACGTAGCCGCCTCCGTCGCCGAGACCTTTTTCGATCGTATCAGGGAAGCCAGGTCCGCAGCCGGCAGGCGCCAGAGGTCTTGCATGAAAAACTCCGTTTATCGCCGCCCTTGTAGCGCCGGGGGAACCGCAATGCCAGCACAGCTGGGTAAGCCGCGTTCAACGCCAGCACCGCGGCGGCCTCGTGTTCGTGCGCTCGGGAAAGTCAATGAAACAGACGCGCCGTCAGTGCCTGGTGACGGAACGATCCGGCGCGTCGAGGATCGCTTCCGTGAACGGAAACTCGAGCACGATCTCGCCCTCGTCGTCGGTGACTTCGATGGTCGCGTTCAGCAGCGCACCGTCGGCGCCTTCGGTCTTCAGGAGTTCCCGGATCATGGCGCGCGCCATTTCCCAGGCGCGGTCGGCATCCCGCAAGACTTCGCCGTCGGGATCGGAAATCAGCTCATCGCCGATACGGGTGTTGAAAAAATAGCGTGGCATCGGCGGCAACTACTCCGGGCGGCGGCCTCGCAACCGGAGGCCAAGCCATTCTTGCTCACAAGTTCTTTATCGGGAGCCGGCAGCGCTCCCCGGACCCAAACGTCGTGCTTCGCAGTGCTGCGGGCAACCGCGAAACGCTTGATCTCACGATGTTTTGGCCTCAACGCTCTGCACAAAAGCGTGAATTATTTCGCGATGCAACATAAACAAGCGGCAAAAGATTTCACTGGCGAACTTTTCGATCCGCAGTACCTTACCTCTGTGGGCGAAGTCCGTCCGGTATCAAAAGGAGAGCCAAATGGCCTGGAAAGCACCGAAAATCGTCGAAGTGCCGGTCGGCATGGAAATCAACATGTATGCGTGCGCCGCCCGCAAGTAAGCGGCAGCGACCGTTCTACGTTTAACGCAGGTGGACCCCCGGGCCTGACACGTTCCCGATTGAGGAACTGTGTTTGAAGCCGGTGTCCACCTCGTGGCGTTTTGGCGTCCCGATTGAGTACCCCGATCTAGTACCCCCGCGTTTTTGATTTTCCAGGAGACGGATCATGCTTCGCGTCGTCGTCCTGGGCACCGCGGCAGGTGGCGGTGTTCCGCAGTGGAATTGCGGATGTCCGGTGTGCCGGACGGCCCGAACCGAACATCCCGAACTCCAGAGCACGCAAGCCTCGATCGCTATCAGCGCGGACGGCGAGCACTGGTTCCTGGTCAATGCCTCGCCCGACCTGCGCCAGCAGATCACCGCAACCAAGCAGCTTCATCCAAAGGCCGGAGCACTTCGTCACAGCCCGATCGCCGGCGTGATCCTGACCAATAGCGAAGTCGACGCGGTCGCCGGCCTGTTGTCGATGCGCGAGGGCTCACCGTTCACGCTCTATGCGCATGAACGGGTGCTGGCGATCCTCAAGTCCAACAGCATCTTCAATGTGCTGAACGAGAAGAACGTGAAGCGGCAGCCAATCGAGGTCGACAAGGCGTTCGAGCCTGCTTTGCCCGACGGCGCCCCCTCCGGCATCGAAATTCTGCCGTTCGAGGTTCCCGGCAAGGGCGCGTGGTATCTCGAAGGCAAGGCGCATCCGGCGGGTAGCGACGGCGCCGGCGATACGCTCGGGCTACGGATCCTCGACAAGCAAAGCGGCAAATATTTCTACTTCATCGCCGCCTGCGCGCGGGTGACCGACGAGCTCAAATCACGCCTGAAGGGCGCAGCACTGGTGTTCTTCGACGGCACGGTGTGGCGCGACGACGAGTTGATCGCCGCCGGCCTCGGCAACAAGACCGGACAGGGCATGGGACATATCTCGATGTCGGGAGATCATGGCGCGATCGAGAGTCTGAAGGGTCTCGATATCGGGGCCAAGGTGTTTTTGCATATCAACAACTCCAACCCCGCCTTGCTGCACGGCTCGGAGGAGCGCAAAACCCTGGAGCAAGCGGGCTGGCAGATCCCGGCCGACGGAATGGAGATCACGCTGTGAATGTCATGGCTGCTGGCGGAATGACCGCTCTATCGGTCGGCAAGGGCATCGCATTGAACAGCGCCGAGGAACTGGAAGCTGCGCTGCGTCACATCGGGGCGACGCGCTATCACAATCTGCATCCGTTCCATAAGCTGCTGCACGGCGGCAAACTCAACAAGGGCCAGGTACAGGCCTGGGCATTGAACCGCTATTTTTACCAGAGCACGATCCCGCTCAAGGACGCGATGGTGATCTCGCGGTTTCGCGACCGCGCCACCCGCGTCGAATGGCGGCACCGCATCGAGGACCATGACGGTGATCTCGGCAGCGAAGGCGGCATCGAGCGCTGGCTCAAGCTGACCGAGGGACTCGGGCCTCGACAGCGCCTATGTGGAATCGACCGAAGGCATCCTGCCCGCCACGCGCTTTGCGGTGGAGGCCTATGTGCATTTCTGCCGCGACAAGACGCCGCTCGAGGCGATCGCCTCCTCGCTGACGGAACTGTTCGCGCCGAACCTGCATGAAGAGCGCATCTCCGGCATGCTGAAACACTATGATTTCGTCAACCCTGACATCATGAGCTATTTCAGCCGCCGGCTGCAGCAGGCGCCGCGCGACGCCGGCTTTGCGCTCGACTATGTCAAGGCGCACGCCAAAACGCCGGCGGAGCGCGAGGCGGTCGCCAACGCGCTGATCTTCAAGACCAATGTGCTATGGGTTCAGCTCGATGCGCTGTATCATGCCTATGTCGACGGCCACATACCGCCCGGCGCGTTCGTGCCCAAAGGCTAAAGAAAAAGCGATGGCAGCAAGCCGCAACATCAGTGTCAGCGAGGCGAGCCGGCCGAAATTGCCGCGGCACGCCAAGCTGAAATTCGATGAGACGCGGCAGGTCTGGGTGATCCTGGCGCCGGAACGCGTGCTGGCACCGGACGAGATCGCGGTCGAAGTGCTGCATCTCTGTGACGGCGTCCGCAGCGTTGCCGACATGGTCGATCAGCTTGCCGCGAAATACGCCGCGCCCCGCGAAGCAATCGCCACCGACGTGGTCGCGATGTTGCAGGACCTCGCCGACAAGGGCTTTCTGACCGAAGCGCGCGAGAAGACGTCATGAGTGACATTCTCACCAATGGAACAGGCTCACCCAGCGACGGGCTATCCGTTCTGGAAGGCCGCCGCTCGACGGCGGAAACCTTTGGCATTCCACTCGCCGTGCTCGCTGAACTCACGCACCGCTGCCCGCTGCAATGCCCCTATTGCTCCAACCCGATCGAGCTGGATCGCGGCGGCACCGAGCTGACATCAGAGGAATGGAAGAAGGTTCTGACCGAGCTTGCCGAAATCGGCGTGCTGCAAATCCATTTCTCCGGCGGCGAGCCGACCGCACGCAAGGATCTGGTCGAACTGGTGCAGCACGCCAGCGATGTCGGGCTCTACAGCAATCTCATTACCTCGGCCGTGCTGCTGACCAAGGAAAAGCTTTCGGCGCTGGCTGATGCCGGGCTCTGCCACGTGCAGATCAGCTTTCAGGGCAACGAGCCTATGGTCGCCGACCGCGTCGCCGGGCTGAAGAACGCGCATGACAAAAAGATCGAGGCCGCGAAATGGACGCGGGAGCTGGAGCTGCCGCTGACGGTCAACGCCGTGATGCATCGCCAGAATTTGCATCAACTCAGCGACATCATCCAGATGGCGGTCGATCTCGACGCCGACCGGCTCGAGGTCGCCAATGTCCAGTATTACGGCTGGGCGCTGAAGAACCGCGCCGCACTGATGCCGACGATGGCGCAGATCGAGGAGACCAGCCGCATCGTCGAGGAAGCGGTGGTGCGGCTGAAGGGCATTTTGGCGATCGACTATGTGGTGCCGGACTATTACGCGCTGCGGCCGAAGAAATGCATGGGCGGCTGGGGCCGGCAGTTCTTCAACATCTCGCCGGCAGGCAAGATCCTGCCCTGCCACGCGGCCGAGACCATCACCGGGCTCGAATTTCTTTCGGTGCGCTCCAACCATTCGATCGCCTGGATCTGGCAGAATTCCGAAGCCTTCAACCGCTATCGCGGCACCGGCTGGATGAAGGAGCCGTGCAAGAGCTGCGAATTCCGGGAGATCGATTTTGGCGGCTGCCGCTGCCAGGCCTTTGCGCTGACTGGCGATGCCGGCAATACCGATCCGGCCTGCACGCTGTCGCCGATGCACGAAGAAATCTTCAAGCAGGCCGAGCGCGAATCCGCGGCCGGCGACACCCGCTTCCTCTATCGCAATTTTGCCGGCGGCACGCTGGAGACGGAAGGCGAGCATGGCGCCTGACGCCGACGCCGGAAAATCGCAAAAACGCGCCGATCCGTTTGCACCGCTGACCTCGGAGCAGTTCGACGTCGGCCAAGGCCACGACATCTATGTCGAGAGCGTCGGCCGCGTCGGCGGCATCCCGGCGGTCTATCTGCATGGCGGTCCCGGCAGCGGCTGCCAGCCCGACCATCGCCGGCTGTTCGATCCCGAACGTTTTCATGCTGTGCTGTTCGACCAGCGCGGCGCCGGCCGCAGCCGCCCCAAGGGCAGGCGTGACGACAACACACTGCCGCATCTGATCGCGGACATGGAGATGATCCGCGCAAAATTCGGTTTTGAGCGCTGGATGATCGTCGGCGGCTCCTGGGGCGCGACGCTGGCGCTGGCGTATGCAGAGGTCCATCCCGACCGCGTCACCGGCATCGTGCTGCGCGCCACCTTCCTCGGCACGAGGAAGGAGATCGAGGACGGGTTTCTCGACGTGCTGCCGCGCCTTTATCCCGGCCTCTACGAGGATTTTCTCAATGTGTTGCCGGCGGAAGAACGCACTGAGCCGATCGGCGCTTATTTCCGCCGTATCCTCGATAGCAATTCTGCCGTGCACATCCCGGCGGCGCGGGCCTGGGGCGCGACCGAGCAGATCCTTTCCGAGCACGCGCCGAACCGGAGCCGGCTCGATCCTGCCGCGCTGAATTCATCGCGCGGCATGCCGTCCACACCGTTCATGGAAGCGCATTATTTTGCCAATGATTGCTTCATGCGGCCGAACCAGTTGATGGAAGAAGCCGGCAAGCTTGCCGGCATTCCCGGCGTCATCGTGCAGGGCCGCTATGATTTGTTGTGCCCACCCAAAACCTCGCATGCGCTGGCTAGGGTGTGGGGCGAGGCCGAAATCCGCATCGTCGAAGGCGCCGGCCATACCCTGTACGATCCCGGCGTCCGCGACGCCGTGATGAGGGCGATCGCGGACATGGCTTCCAGAATCGCTAAATGACAGTCCATCTCCTCATCCTGAGGAGCGGCGTAAGCCGCGTCTCGAAGGACGAGGCCACCGACGGGCCGCATGGTTCGAGACGGCGCAAGAGCGCCTCCTCACCATGACGGTCTGACAGCACAAGGAGCAAGAACATGCCGCTCGCCGGAAAAGGCATGCTGCTGACGTCAATGAATGTCGACGCTGCCGACGATGCCGAATTCAACCGCTGGTACGACCGCGAACATCTCGAAGAGCGGGTCGCGATATCAGGTTTCCTCGAAGCGCGGCGCTATGTCGCGCATGACGGCAACCCGAAATATCTCTCGCTGTATTCGACCGAGACCTTCGAGGTGCTCGACAGTCCCGCCTACCGCACTGCGCTCGCCAACCAGACCGCCTGGTCGAAGGCCAACATCGCCCGCTTCAAGGACATGATCCGCGGCGTCGCCCGCATCACCGTCAGCCGCGGTACTGGTCGCGGCACAGCCCTTGGCATCATCCGGCTGCGGCCGGCGGCCGGGCCTGCGGACAAATTGCGCAGTGCATTGCGGGATCTGCTTGATCCGGCAAATCTCGACGGCATCATCTCGATGCACCTCCTGGAAAACGACCCGGCGCTTTCCAGACCCATCACCGACGATCCCTCAAGCCCCAATCCCGGCGCCGGCGACTGGTTCGTACTGATCGACGCCACCGATGTGAATGCGGTCCCGGCGGCAGCGGCGAGATTCAATGACAATGCCGTGTTCAAGCCGCTGGTGATTTCAAGCGGCATCTACCGGCTGATGTGGGATCTCGCGAAGAGCGATCTCGGCGCCTGAGCCGGCTGCTGCTTCGCAGTGCACATGCTGCACTGCCGCATCCGTGCGTCGATATTAACGTTGTCGTGTGTGCCATGCATTGAAAGCTGGAGATCGCGCAAATTTGCCTTTGTGCAGCGTCTTGAATGGCTCTAATAAGATAACCCTATGATCCAATTCAAAAACCACAAGAACGCCGACTGAGCGTTCGCAGGCAAAATAAGGCCGCGTTCTCATTGCACACGCGGACAAGGTAGGAATGAAACCGACTGATATTTCGGCGCCGGACTACTTCCATAAAGTGGTCGATTGCCAATGGGCCTGCCCCGCTCACACGCCAGTTCCCGAATACATCCGTTTGATTGCCGAAGGGCGTTATAGCGACGCCTACATGATCAACTGGAAATCGAACGTGTTCCCGGGAATTCTCGGACGCACCTGCGATCGTCCATGCGAGCCGGCATGCCGCCGCGGTCGCGTCGAGGAAACACCGGTTGCGATCTGCCGCTTGAAGCGCGTCGCCGCCGACTTCAAGGACGACGTCAAGCACCGCATGCCGAAGCTTGCCGCGAAGAACGGCAAGCGCATCGCGCTGGTCGGCGGCGGTCCCGCTTCGCTCGCGGTAGCGCGCGATCTCGCCCCGCTCGGCTATCACTGCACCGTGTTCGATGCCGACCCCAAGGCGGGCGGCATGATGCGGAGCCAGATTCCAAAATTCCGCCTGCCGGATTCGGTGATCAACGAGGAAACCGATTACATCCTCGACCTCGGCGTCGAGTTCAAGGGCGGTCACCGCATCGACAGCCTGAAGCAGCTGCTGACGGAAAATTACGACGCGATCTTCGTCGGCTCCGGCGCGCCACGCGGCCGCGAGCTCGAGATCCCCGGCCGCAAGGAGGCCGGCGCCAATATCCATATCGGCATCGAATGGCTGGCCTCGGTCTCGTTCGGCCATGTCGAGAAGATCGGACGCCGCGTCATCGTGCTCGGCGGCGGCAACACCGCGATGGATTGCTGCCGCACCGCGCGCCGCCTCGGCGGCGAAGAGGTCAAGGTGGTCGTGCGTTCCGGCTTCGAGGAAATGAAGGCCTCGCCGTGGGAAAAGGAAGACGCCCTCCACGAGGATATTCCGATCCTCAATTTCATGGTTCCAGTCGGCTTCACCCATGACAATGGCAAGCTCACCGGCGTCACCTTCCAGAAGGTGAAGGCCGAATACGACGCCAAAGGCCGCCGCAATCTGGTGCCCGCGGGCGAGCCTGACCAGACCATCCCCTGCGACGACGTGCTGGTCGCGGTCGGCCAGGAAAATGCTTTCCCCTGGATCGAGCGCGACTGCGGTATCGAGTTCGACAAGTGGAACATGCCGCAGGTCGATCCCGCGACGTTCGCCTCGACCAACCCGAAGGTGTTTTTCGGCGGCGACGCGGCGTTCGGCCCCAAGAACATCATCTGGGCGGTGGCGCACGGCCATGACGCCGCGCTCTCGATCCACAAGATGCTGTCCGGCGAGGACATCACCGAGCGCCCGCTTCCCGAGGTGCAAATCTCATCGCAGAAGATGGGCATCCACGAGTGGAGCTACGACAACGATATCTCCGGCGACAAGCGCTACAAGGTGCCGCATCGCGACAAGGTGATTGCGCTAAAGGACATCCGCGCCGAGGTCGAACTCGGCTATGACGTCAAGCTCGCGCTCGGCGAGGCGCAGCGCTGCCTGAACTGCGACATCCAGACGGTGTTTTCGGCGCCGGCCTGCATCGAATGCGATGCCTGCGTCGACATCTGCCCGATGGACTGCATCACCTTCACGGCAAATGGCGAGGAAGAAGATTTGCGCGAGCGGCTGAAAGCGCCCTCGCCGCACCACGACCAGGCGCTCTATGTCGCCGACGGGCTCAAGACCGGGCGCGTCATGGTCAAGGACGAAGACGTCTGCCTGCATTGCGGGCTGTGCGCCGAGCGTTGTCCCACCGGCGCCTGGGACATGCAGAAATACCTCATCGATATGACTCACGCGGGATCCACATGTCAGTCCAAAGCCCGATCAGCAGCGTAAACGACTTCGTCGTCCGTTTCGCCAACGTCAACGGCTCGGGTTCGGCCAGCGCCAACGAGATGTTCGCGCGCTCGATCCTGCGCCACGGCGTGCCGGTGAGCCCACGCAACGTCTTCCCCTCCAACATCCAGGGACTTCCGACCTGGTATGAGGTGCGGGTGACCGAAGCCGGCCATCTCGGCGCCCGCGGCGGCATCGACATGATGGTGCAGATGAACCCGCAGACCTGGGACAAGGACGTCGCCTCGATCGAACCAGGCGGCTATCTGTTCTACGATTCGACCAAGCCGCTGCCGACGTCGAAATTCCGCGCCGACATCACCGTGATCGGCGTACCGCTGACCGCGATCACCAACTCGACCTATACCGATCCGCGCCAGCGCCAGCTGTTCAAGAACATCATCTATCTCGGCGCGATGTGCGCGCTGCTCGATATGGATCCGAAGATCGTCGAGCAGCTGATCGCCGAACAATACAAGGGCAAGGAGAAGCTCCTGTCCTCCAACGTCCATGCGCTGCATCTCGGCCGCGACTGGGCGCTGCAGAACCTGAAATGCCCAATTGGGCTCAGGGTCAAGAAGGCCGACAAGGTCGGCGACCGCATCTTCATGGAAGGCAACAGCGCGGCAGCGCTTGGCGCAGTCTATGGCGGCGCCACCGTCTGCGCCTGGTATCCGATCACGCCGTCGTCTTCGCTGGCGGACGCCTTCGGGGCCCATTGCAAGAAGCTGCGGCACGATCCCGAAACCGGCAAGGCCAAATACGCCATCGTGCAGGGCGAGGACGAACTGGCCTCGATCGGCATGGTGATCGGCGCTTCCTGGAACGGTGCGCGCGCCTTCACCGCGACCTCCGGCCCCGGCATCTCGCTGATGACGGAGTTCATCGGGCTTTCATACTTTGCCGAAATCCCCGGCGTCATCATGAACGTGCAGCGCGCCGGTCCCTCGACCGGCATGCCGACGCGGACCCAGCAATGCGACATCATCGCCTGCGCCTATGCTTCGCACGGCGACACCAAGCACGTCCTGCTGTTCCCGGAAGACCCGGCGGAATCGTTCGAATTCGCGGCGCAATCGTTCGACCTCGCCGAACGGCTGCAGACCATGATCTTCCTGATGCTCGATCTCGACATCGGCATGAACCACCGGCTGTGCCGGCCGCTGAAGTGGGACGATTCCAAGCAGTATGACCGCGGCAAGGTGATGACCGCCGAGATGCTGGACGACGGCCGCGATTTCGGCCGCTACCTCGACGTCGACGGCGACGGCATCCCCTACCGCACCTATCCCGGCACCCATCCCACCAAAGGCTCGTTCTTCACCCGCGGCACCTCGCGCGACCGCTACGCGCGCTATTCGGAAGAAGGCGCCGTCTACGCCGACAACATGCAGCGGCTGGTGCGCAAGTTCGAGACCGCGCAGGACATGGTGCCGCGACCGTTGCAAGCCAACGCCGCCAAGCCGACCAAATACGGCGTGATCTATTTCGGCTCGACCTCGCCGGCGATGGACGAGGCGATCGGGATTTTGGAGGCGCGCGGCCATCAGCTCGACCGCCTGCGCATCCGCGCCTTCCCGTTCCACTCCAGCGTCGCGAGCTTCATTGCCGATCATGACTTCGTCTACGTGGTCGAGCAGAATCGCGACGGCCAGCTGCGTCAATTGATCGTCAACGAGAACGGCATCGATCCGGTCCGGCTGGTGCCGATCCTGCACTATGACGGCTCGCCCATCACCGCGCGCTTCATCGCCAATTCCATCGGCGACCATCAGGATCAGCTCAAGGTGACCCCGCTCCGCAAGGTGAAGTCATGACCTATATTGCCAAGCCGAAATTCCAGCATCCGGGATTGCCGAAGAACGATCTCGGCTTCACCCACCGCGACTACGAAGGCAAGGTCTCGACGCTGTGCGCCGGCTGCGGCCATGATTTCGATCACCGCCTCGATCATCGAGGCCTGCTACGAGTTGTCGATCGAGCCGCATCGCGTCGCAAAAATCTCCGGCATCGGCTGCTCCTCGAAGACGCCGGATTATTTCCTCGGCAATTCGCACGGCTTCAATTCGGTGCACGGCCGCATGCCGTCGGTCCTGACCGGCGCCAACCTCGCCAACCGCGATTTGATCTATCTCGGGGTTTCCGGCGACGGCGATTCCGCTTCCATCGGCTTCGGCCAGTTCGCGCATTCGATCCGGCGCGGCGTCAACATGACCTATATCGTCGAGAACAACGGCGTCTACGGCCTGACCAAGGGGCAATTCTCGGCCACCGCCGACCGCGGCTCGAAGTCGAAAAAGGGCGTGATGAACACCGACAACGCCATCGACCTGGTGGCGATCGCGCTGCAGCTCGGCGCAAGCTTCGTGGCGCGCAGCTTCTCCGGCGACAAGAGCCAGCTGGTGCCGCTGATTGCAGCCGCAATCCGCCACAAGGGCGCATCCTTCATCGACGTCATCAGCCCCTGCGTCGCCTTCAACAACCACGCCGGCTCGACCAAGAGTTTTGATTACGTCCGCGAGCACAATGACGCGGTCAACCGCCTCGACGTCATCACCGGCCGCGAAGCCATCACGGTCGATTACGCGCCGGGCACGGTGCAAATGGTCGAGCAGCATGACGGCACGCGCCTGGCGCTGCGCAAGATCGACGCCGACTACGACGCGCATGATCGCCTCGCCGCGATGACCTTCCTGCAAAAGCACGCCGCCAAGGGCCAGGTGGTGACCGGATTGCTCTATGTCGATCCGGACGCCGAAGACATGCACGCCCATCTCGACACCGTCGAGGCGCCGCTGAACCGGCTGGAAGCCAGGGATTTGTGCCCCGGCACGTCAGCGCTGGAAAAGATCAACGCCAGCCTGCGGTAGCAACGCGGGCCATATGGTTCGAGACGCGCGGCGTTGCCGCGCTCCTCACCATGAGGGTTTGAGACTTGTGTTCTTGAACAGGTAGTCCTCATCCTGAGGAGGCGCGTAGGCGCCGTCTCGAAGGATGCAGCCCCGCTGCCGGATCGTGGCTTAGGCAGCCGCCGCCGCGGCCATCCCGCGCGGGTTGGCGACGTATTCCTTCAGCACCTTGTCGGTCCCGTCGACTTCGACCAGCGACACGTTATAGGTCCAGAGATCGGCGAGGTGCTGCAGCACGCGCCTGGCATCGGTCTCGTTCAGCTGCGCTCCGTTCAGCACGGTGTGGCGCAGCATCAGATGGCGATCGCCGGCGAGATCGACATCGACGACTTCGATATTGGCGTCGATGAAGCCGACGTCGTATTGCCGCGACAGCACGCGGCGGACGCGGCGGTAGCCGCGCTCGTCGTGGATCGCATCGACCTTGATGCCGGCGGTCTCGGCCGGATCGTCATGCAGATGGAACATGCGGAAGTGCCGCATCAGCCGCGGGCTGAGGAACTGGCTGATGAAGCTTTCGTCGCGATAATTGGCCCAGATGTCGCGCAGCACGCCCATCGCATCGCCTTTGCCGGCGATATCCGGGAACCATTCGCGGTCCTCGTCCTCGGGCTTGGTGACGATGCGCTCGATGTCCTGCATCATCGCAAAGCCGAGCGCGTAGGGGTTGAAGCCGGAATAGTATTTGCTGTCGAAATCGGGCTGGTACACCACGTTGGTGTGCGATTGCAGGAATTCGAGGAAATTGCCGTCGGAGATCCGCCCCTGTTCGTGCAGCCGGGTCATGATGCGGTAATGAACATAGGTCGCGGTGCCCTCGTTCATGACCTTGGTCTGGCCCTGCGGATAGAAATACTGCGCGATGTGGCGGACGATGCGCAGCAGCTCGCGCTGCCAGGGCTTCAGCCGCGGCGCGGTCTTTTCCAGGAAGTACAGCAGGTTTTCCTGCGGCAGGCCGAGCATCGCGCGCCGGCGCTCGGAATTGAGCAGCGCCTCGCTCTTGACCGGTCCGGTCGGAACCGTCCGCCACAGATCGTTGAAGACGGTTTCCTCGTGGATGCGACGCCTGCCGGCCCGCTTTTCCTCGGCGCGCAGGTCGAGCTGCTTCTTGCCGGGATAGCGGTTGACGCCATGCGACATCAGCGCGTGCGCGGCATCGAGCGTCTGCTCGACCGCGAGCCGGCCGTGACGCTCCTCGCAATGGGCGACGTACTTCTTGGCGAATTCGAGGTAATCGAGAATGCCGTCGGCATCGGTCCATTGCCTGAACAGATAATTGTTCTTGAAGAAGTGATTGTGACCGAAGGCGGCGTGCGCGATCACCAGCGTCTGCATGGTCGCGGTGTTCTCCTCCATCAGATAGGAGATGCACGGCGAGGAGTTGATCACGATCTCATAGGCCAGGCCCATCAGGCCCTTGCGGTAGGAAGCCTGCTGATAGGCGAATTGCTTGCCGAACGACCAGTGCTTGTAGAACAGGGGCATGCCGACCGATGAATAGGCGTCCAGCATCTGTTCGGCGGTGATCACCTCGATCTGGTTGGGATAGACGTCGAGCCCGAGCTCTTTGGTTGCGATTTCCTCGCAGGCGTCGATGATCCGTTGCAGCGTCGGGAAATCCCACTCAGCACCCTCAAACAGCCGTTCGCCCGTCATGGTGCGGCTTTCTCCTGCTTCGGGCGGCGCTGGAACAGATCGTGGAACACCGGGAAGATTTCGCTGCGCTCGCAGACCTTGCGCATCGACAAGTGGCGCGCCGGCGACGCGCAGGCGCTCATACAGCGTCCAAAGCGAGGAATCCGGCATCTCGAAGGTCAGGCCGGCATCCTGCCCGACCTCGAGGTAGGCAAAGAACTGGCAGACCGGCAGGATATTGTCGATCAACAGCCGTCCGGCAACTTCGCCGTCGGACGTCGAGTTGTCGCCGTCGGAGGCCTGCGCGGCATAGATATTCCAGTCGGCGGGACGGAACCGCGAGCGCACGACGTCGTGCATCTCCTGCAGCGCGCTCGACACCAGCGTGCCGCCGGATGCCGGACCGTGGAAGAACGTATCTTCGTCGACCTCTTCGGCGCGGTCGGTGTGGCGGATGAAGACGATCTCGACATGGCGATAGCGCCGCTTCAGGAAAATGTAGAGCAGCGTGTAGAAGCGCTTGGCGAGATCCTTCATGTGCTCGGTCATCGAGCCCGAGACGTCCATCAGGCAGAACATCACGGCCTGGGCGATCGGCTTCGGCGTCGGCTCGAACCGGCGGTATCTGATATCGATCGGATCGATGAACGGAATCCGCTTGGCCTTGGCCTTGAGCGCTTCGATCTCGGCCAGCAATTCGACGCGGCGCGCCGCATCGCAGGTTTCCAGCTCCGCCTCGAGTGCGGCAATGGCTTCCGGCTTCGGCCGCCGCAATGCCACCCGCCGCGCCATCGCGCGGCTCACGGTGCGGCCGATCGAAATGTTCGCCGGCGAACCTGACGTCGCATAGCCGGCACGGCGGATGCCTTCGCTCTCCACTTCGGCGAGCTTGCGCTTGGCGAGATCCGGCAGTTCCAGATCGTCGAGGAACAGATCGACGAATTCGTCGCGGTTGAGGACGAACCGGAACGCGTCCTCGCTGTCGCCCTCGCCCGGGCCGTTTCCCTTGCCACCGCCCCCGTTTGGACGCTGCAGGATATCGCCTTCGATGAACTTCTTGTTGCCGGGAAGGATCATGTCGCGGGTGCCGCCTTCACGGCGGAACCGCGGCTCATCCATGCCATCCAGCGGGATGCTCACCTCGCCGCCTTCCAGGACATCCTTGATGTCCCGGTCCTGCGAGGACTTCTTGACCGCCTGCTGAACCAACGCCTTTGCCCGGCGCAAAAACCGCTGACGGTTCTCGAGACTCTTGCTGCCCGGATTCAGCCGCCGGTCGACGATGTGTATGGCAACCACTTTCGCGTCACCTCACTCAGCCTGCCTGCTTCACACGCATGTACCATTCGACGAGCCGGCGGACCTGGCGTTCGGTGTAACCGCGGTCCACCATTCGCGCGACGAAGTCGTCGTGTTTCTTTTCGGTGTCGCCGTCCTTTTTCGAGCCGAACGAAATCACCGGAAGCAGATCTTCCACCTGGGAGAATATCCGCTTCTCGATCACTTCGCGAACTTTTTCGTAAGAAGTCCAGCTCGGATTCTTGCCGCCGTTCTGGGCCCGCGACCGCAGCGAGAACTTGACGACCTCGTTGCGGAAGTCCTTCGGGTTGGCGATACCCGCCGGCTTCTCGATCTTGGTCAGCTCCTGATTGAGCAGTTCGCGATCGAGCAACTGGCCGGTGTCGGGATCCTTGAAGTCCTGATCCTCGATCCAGGCGTCGGCATAATCGACGTAGCGGTCGAACAGGTTCTGGCCGTAATCCGAGTAGGACTCCAGATAGGCCTTCTGAATCTCGTTACCGACGAATTCGGCATATCGCGGCGCGAGATCCGCCTTGATGAATTCGAGGTAGCGCTTTTCGGTTTCGTCCGGAAGCTGCTCGCGGCGGATCGACTGTTCCAGCGCGTACATCAGATGAACGGCGTCGGCGCCGAGTTCGGACGTATCGTGGTTGAAGGTGGCCGCGAGAACCTTGAAGGCAAAGCGGGTGGAGACGCCGTCCATGCCTTCGTCGACGCCGGCCGCATCCTTGTATTCCTGGACGCTGCGGGCCTTCGGATCGGACTCCTTCAGGCTTTCGCCGTCATAGACCCGCATCTTCGCAAACACGGTGGAGTTCTCGTGGCGACGCAGCCGCGACATCACCGCGAAGCGTGCCATCGTCTCCAGCGTCGCCGGAGCGCAAGGCGCTGCGGCGAGTTCGGACCCCGAGATCAGCTTCTCGTAGATCTTCTGCTCTTCGGTGACCCGCAGGCAATACGGAACCTTGATGACGCAGATGCGGTCGATGAAGGCTTCGTTGTTCTTGTTGCCCTTGAAGCTCTGCCATTCGGACTCGTTGGAGTGCGCAAGGATGACGCCGGTATAGGGGATCGCCCCGATATTCTCGGTGCCGATATAGTTGCCTTCCTGCGTCGCCGTCAGCAGCGGATGCAACATCTTGATCGGCGCCTTGAACATCTCGACGAATTCGAGGATGCCCTGGTTGGCGCGATTTAGGCCGCCGGAATAGCTGTAGGCGTCGGGATCGTTCTGGGCGAAGGTTTCCAGCTTGCGGATGTCGACCTTGCCGACCAGCGAGGAGATATCCTGGTTGTTCTCGTCGCCAGGCTCGGTCTTGGCGACGGCGATCTGCCGCAGCCGCGACGGCTGGATCTTGGCAACGCGGAATTGCGAGATGTCGCCACCGAACGCTTCGAGCCGCTTGTAGCACCACGGCGACATCAGCCCGCTGAGGCGGCGGCGGGGAATGCCGTACTTCTCTTCGATCATCGGCCCCAGCGTTTCCGGATCGAACAGGCTGAGCGGACTTTCGAAGACAGGACTGAGTTCGTCACCGGCTTTCAGGACGTAGATCGGGTGCACTTCCATCAGCGCCTTGAGCCGCTCGGCGAGCGATGACTTGCCGCCGCCGACGGGTCCCAGCAGATAGAGGATCTGCTTGCGCTCTTCGAGGCCTTGCGCTGCGTGCCGGAAGAAACCGACGATGCGCTCGATCGTCTCCTCCATGCCGTAGAAGCCGGCGAAGGCCGGATAGGTGCGCATCGTGCGGTTCAAAAAAATACGGCCAAGGCGTGGGTCCTTGGCCGTGTCAATCATTTGAGGTTCGCCGATCGCTGCTAGCAGGCGTTCCGCTGCGTTCGCATATTTCAATGGATCGCTTCGACACGATTCCAGATATTCCGCCATCGACATGTCGCTCTGACTTCTGGCTTCGAAGGAGCGGGCGAAGGCGTTGAACAGAGAATCGTTGTACATGGATTCATCTCCTCATGGTTCAGCTATAACGTAGGATGCGCTGGCCAAGTTCCTAGCCCCGGCAGCATCCTGCGTACTTGTCGCGAATCACCAACAGCAGATGTGCTTATCTGACACGCGACCGAGTCACCCACGCAATGCAATAGTCGTGCTAAACGACTCAGCACCGCAAAAATGTGCGGGAATCCGCCTGACATGTAACCGGACTGCAACATGCGACCTCCGGATAAGTACTGGTTTGTCAGATAGATGAACGAATCCTTAAAAGCGTTACGCGCCGCCGAGCCTCCGGCATCAGTGCCGGTCATGCACGTGCCAGCGGTCTTTCCCTGCAGAGATAACGATCGGAAATTCAGATCGA
Organism: uncultured Alphaproteobacteria bacterium; assembly: GCA_963802535.1. Classification (GTDB taxonomy): domain Bacteria; phylum Pseudomonadota; class Alphaproteobacteria; order Rhizobiales; family Xanthobacteraceae; genus Bradyrhizobium. The sequence continues at coordinate 363,201 of CAWDJI010000022.1, forward strand.
TATGACCTGCGTCACCTTGGCAAATTCATTTCCCGGTGATGTGCGATGCGACTGCGGATTCGATCTCGCGGGTTTGTGACACGCGCCACGACCATTGACGTTCGCGCGCACATCGCCGGGGACGTCGTGTCGACAAAGCGCACCAACGTGTCGAGCAGACCTCGCAGGCGACCAATCATCGCCAATAAATTCGCTCGGAGGACTTGCTCTAATACGTTTGGCCTAGCCCAGCGTAATCGATCCATCGATACCACCCCCGTTGCCTGCACGTGAAGCCAAAGCTCGGTCGTTGCAGTCGGAATTGGACACCCGTCCTTCCCTATTGTGCAAGGCACAATGCGGGCAAACGGTGAGTCACGAATAAGCGATCCGCCTAGTTTTTAGGCAGGAGGCGGAAACAGGTCTCGGTATTCCAGCCAATCGACTGAACGCGTCCAAGGCCGCAAGCGACCAACCAACACGTCAAATCCGCAACTGAACGCCTGACGGCGCACTGCTTGTCGGATCGATGCGTCACGTGTTTTCCGGAATGGTCATGAAAAATATTCTCCTGTTTGCCCTCACGCTGACCGCGTCGGCGGCGCTCGCATTTCCGGAACCGGGCCACGCCGAGGAAGGTATCGACAAGGTCAAGGCAGCCGCCTTCGACAACAGGATGTTTGGGGGTCCGCTTCGTGAGAAGACCTTTGCCTGCTTCGTGCGCCGCTATGACGCCAGTCATCTGGCGCAGCATCCAAAGCAAAAAGTCAGCGCCATGAAGCTCCTGGTCACGGCGGAAATTCCGGACGAAGAGCCTGACACCGTCAACTACTCCTTCCGCGCCGGCTTCCAGTATCGCAACCGCCCGGGCAAATTCGACTCCAGCGGCCACTGCGGCCACACCGTCGCCGAAGATACGGGCGACGAAATTCGCCTCGGCTGTGGCGTCGATTGCGACGGCGGCGGCATCACCGTGGCTTTCAAGGACGACAAATCCGCCATCGTCCGGACCGAGCGGATCCGGGTATGGGATCGCAAGAAGCCAGACGACGATGCCGGAGACGCCAAGTTCGGCGAAGATGACAAGATGTTCCGGATCGAACGCGCCGATCTGCGCGAATGCGCCGAACTGGTGACCGACCGCAAGGAACTCGCGGCACTATAAACAGAAGTAGAGGACACCATGCATCGACGCAGCATCCTGTGGGCCGCGGCTTCCGCGCTCGGCGCCGCCTTTGCCGCCTCCCGCGCAAATGCGGCCACCGAGGCGCCACCGGCCGCCAAACTGAAAGTGGTCTATCACCTCTCCGATCTCGACAAGGTCAGTTTTGTGGTCGGCAACATCGAGAACCATCTCGATGGCGTCGGTGGTCCGGACAATGTCACGATCGCGCTGGTGGTTCATGGCCAGGCGCTCCGCGCCTTCCATACCGCCCAGGCAAATCCCGACCTTTCCAAACATATCGGTCAGTTCGCCAGGGCCGGCCTCGAACTCGCCGCCTGCGGCAACACCATGAAGTCCCAGAAAGTCGGCCTCGCCGACCTGCTGCCGGGCTTCGTTGCCGCCGACCGCGGCGGCGTGGTCCGGATCGCCGAACTGCAATCGCAGGGCTATCTCTATTTGCGGCCCTGAGGTCGATGCGCGGCTTTGCCATCGCCTCGATGCCCGGCGATGGCGATGATCAGCGCCGCTTTCACTTCACCGATTTGCCGTTGGCGGAAGTGTCGGTCATGCCATTGAACTGGGTATTGCGGTTAAACTCGTGCACGCGCCTGGGCTCGCCACCGTAATAATAGGGCGGCGGCGTGGTCGTCGTTCCAAAGCCGACATGGGAGTGACGGCCGACGACAGTCATTTGCGGGAGAGATTGCACCGAGGTTCGAAGGCTCAAATTTGCGCCGAAATTGCCCGCCTCGGCCACGGAGCCGCCAGCGGCCACAAGGCCGACAATCAACGCAATGCGGGCAGGACTCAGATAGCTCGTCATGGCAGGCTCCTTGGATACCTCTGTCTCTCGCCCGTTGGTGTCCTGTTCCGACAAACCGGTTCACATGCCGCTTCGCCAGGGATCTCACCGGTATCGCCGTCAACCCGCCGATACCCGCGGATCGATGCTGCAGTCGCGGCGTTATCTCGGAAAAATCGACATATTTCCCTCGCGAGCGCGGTCTAAGGACGTGTTGACAATATTCGCCTTCCCGCCCGAAGGTGCGGGAACCCAAAAACCGGCTGATCAGACAGAACAGGCACATGAATCCCGTCAAAGCACTCGAAAACCATGGTCAGGCCGTCTGGCTGGACTTCCTCGCCCGCGGCTTCGTCGCCAAGGGCGACCTCAAGGCGCTGATCGATACCGACGGCGTCAAGGGCGTGACCTCGAACCCCTCGATCTTCGAAAAGGCCATCGGCAGTTCGGACGAATATGACGGCGCGATCGGCCAGGCGCTGAAAAAGGGCGACCGCCCGGTCGCCGACCTGTTCGAGCACCTCGCCATCGAAGACATCCAGCACGCCGCCGACGTGCTGCGGCCGGTCTATGACCAGTTGAACGGCGACGACGGTTTTGTCACGCTCGAAGTCTCGCCCTATCTGGCGATGGACACCAAGGGGACGGTCGTCGAGGCCGAACGGCTCTGGAAAAACGTCAAGCGCAAGAACTTGATGGTGAAGGTGCCGGCAACGCCGGAAGGCCTGCCCGCGATCGAACATCTGATCGGCGAAGGCATCAGCATCAACATCACGCTGTTGTTCTCGCAAGCGGTCTATCGGCAAGGTCGCCGAAGCCTATCTCGCGGGCCTGGAGAAATACACCGCCAAGGGCGGCGATCCCTCTCATGTCGCCAGCGTCGCCAGCTTCTTCGTCAGCCGGATCGATTCCGCCGTCGACAAGCAGCTCGACGACAAGATCGCCAAGGCCAACGACCCCAGCGAGAAGGAACGGCTGAGCGCGCTGAAGGGCAAGGTCGCGATCGCCAACGCCAAGATGGCCTATCAGGACTACAAGCGGCTGTTTTCCGGCCCGCGCTGGGACAAGCTCGCGGCCAAAGGCGCAAAGCCGCAGCGGCTGTTGTGGGCCTCGACCGGCACCAAGAACAAGGACTACAGCGACGTGCTCTATGTCGAGGAGCTGATCGGCCCCAACACCATCAACACGGTGCCGCCGGCAACGCTCGATGCGTTCCGCGACCACGGCACGCCGCGCGACAGCCTCGAGGAAAATATCGACGACGCCCGCCACGTGCTGGAAGAGCTGGAAAAATCCGGCGTCTCGCTCGATGCGATCACCGACCGAGCTGGTCAAGGACGGCGTCAAGCAGTTCGCCGACGCCGCCGACAAGCTCTACGGCGCGGTGGCGCACAAGCGCGCGGCTTCGCTCGGCGGTGCGGTCGACAAGCAACAACTGGCGCTCGGCGACGGCATCAAGAAGGCGGTCGAGAAGGGCACCGAGGAATGGCGCGCGTCGGCCAAGATCCGCCGGCTCTGGCACAAGGACAGATCGGTCTGGAGCAATGACGACGAGAACAAATGGCTGGGCTGGCTGAACAGCCCTGCCGCCGCCGACGTCGCCGACTACGAGGATTTTGCCAAGCGCGTGAAGGGACAGAATTTTAGCGACGCCGTGGTGCTCGGCATGGGCGGATCGAGCCTCGGCCCGGAAGTGCTGGCGGAAACGTTTGCGAAGAAGTCCGGCTTCCCGAAGTTGCACGTGCTGGATTCCACCGATCCCGCGCAGGTGCGGGCGATGGAGAAAAAGGTCGATCTCGCCAAAACGCTGTTTATCGTCTCCAGCAAATCCGGCGGCACCACCGAGCCGAACGCGATGAAGGACTATTTCTTCGATCGCGTCGCAAAGACCATCGGCGCCGACAAGGCCGGGCATCGCTTCATCGCGGTGACCGATCCCGGCTCGTCGCTGGAGAAGGTTGCGAAGAAGCAGGGTTTTGCGCGCACCTTCTATGGCGACCCCACCATCGGCGGCCGCTACTCCGTGCTGTCGCCGTTCGGACTGGTCCCGGCGGCGGCCGCCGGCATCGACGTCCGCAGCCTGATCAAACATGCGCTGGCGATGGTGCGCTCCTGCGGCGCCGACGTGCCGCCGCATGAAAATCCCGGCGTGCAGCTCGGGCTTAGCCCTCGGCCTCGCCGGTCTCGAAGGCCGCGACAAGGTGACGATCTCGTCGTCGAAGAAGATCTCGGATTTCGGCGCCTGGGCCGAGCAGTTGATCGCAGAATCGACCGGCAAGGACGGCAAGGGCCTGATCCCGATCGACGGCGAGCCACTCGGCGATCCCGCGATCTATGGCAACGACCGCTTCTTCATCGATATCCGCACCGAAGGCGAAGAAGACGCGGAACATGACAGGCAAGCTCGCAGCGCTCGAAGCTGCCGGACATCCCGTGGTCCGCATCGTCATGAAGTCGATCGACCATATCGGCCAGGAATTCTTCCGCTTCGAAATGGCGACCGCGGTGGCGGGCGCCGTCCTCGGCATCAACCCGTTCAACCAGCCCGATGTCGAGGCGGCCAAGATCAAGACCCGCGAATTGACCGCGGCGTTCGAGAAGACCGGCTCACTGCCGGCGGAAACGCCGGTCATCGCGACCGCCGAGGCCGATATCTACACCGATGAGGCCAACGCGGCGGCGCTGCGCAAGGCCGGCGCCAATGGCACGCTCGGCTCCTGGATCAAGGCGCATCTCTCGCGCCCCGGCAGCGGCGACTATTTTGCGTTGCTGGCCTATATCGCGCGCGATCGCGCCTCGATCGACAGCTTGCAGAAGATGCGGCTGGCAGTGCGCGATAACAATCATGTCGCGACCTGTGCCGAATTCGGCCCGCGCTTCCTGCATTCGACCGGCCAGGCCTACAAGGGCGGACCCGACAGCGGCGTGTTCCTGCAGATCACGGCCGACGACGCCAAGGATTTGGCGGTGCCGGGCCAGAAGGCGAGCTTCGGCGTCATCAAGGCGGCGCAGGCGCGCGGCGATTTCGACGTGCTGACCGAGCGCGGCCGGCGCGCGCTGCGCGTCCATCTCAAGGGCGATCTCGAAGCCGGCGCTTGCCGCGCTGGATGCCGCCATATCCGAAGCACTCAATTAAGGGAATTAGGAGAATGCAGCTTGGCATGATCGGCCTCGGCCGGATGGGCGGCAATATCGTCCGCCGGCTGATGAGGAACGGCCACACGACCGTGGTCTACGACAAGGATTCCAAGGCGGTCGCCGCGCCTCGCCGCCGAAGGCGCCACCGGCGCCGCTTCGCTGGAAGATTTCGTCGCAAAACTGGAAAAGCCGCGCACCGCCTGGGTGATGCTGCCGGCAGGCCCGATCACGGAAGCGACCATCGACGCGCTTGCAAAACTGATGCAGCCCGGCGACGTCATCATCGACGGCGGCAACACGTTCTGGCAGGACGACGTCCGCCGCGGCAAGGCCTGAAGGAACAAGGCCTGAACTACGTCGACGTCGGCACCTCGGGCGGCGTCTGGGGCATCGAGCGCGGCTATTGCATGATGATCGGCGGCGACAAGCCCGTCGTCGACCGGCTCGACCCGATCTTCAAGACGCTGGCGCCGGGGATCGGCGACATCCCGCGCACCGATGGCCGCGAGGGGCGCGATCCGCGCATCGAGCAGGGTTATATCCATGCCGGCCCGGTCGGCGCCGGTCACTTCGTCAAGATGATCCATAACGGCATCGAGTACGGGCTGATGCAGGCCTATGCCGAGGGTTTTGACATTCTCAAGAATGCGAATATCGAAGCCCTGCCGGAAGACGCATCGTTTCGATCTCGACATCGCCGACATCGCCGAAGTGTGGCGGCGCGGCAGCGTGATCCCGTCCTGGCTGCTCGATCTCACCGCGTCTGCGCTCGCGGACAACCAGGCGCTGGATCAATATTCCGGCTTTGTCGAGGATTCCGGCGAAGGCCGCTGGACCGTCAATGCCGCGATCGACGAAGCGGTGCCGGCCGAGGTGCTGACGGCGGCGCTCTATGCGCGCTTCCGTTCGCGCAAGGACCATACGTTTGCGGAAAAGATTCTCTCGGCGATGCGTGCCGGCTTTGGCGGCCACAAGGAACCGCCGAAGAAACCGGGATCGAAGGCGTAAAATCGATGGCGGTCGGCAAACTGGCGCAGAAGAAACCCGATCCCTGCTCCTTCGTCATTTTCGGCGTCACCGGCGACCTCGCGCACCGGCTGGTGGTCCCTGCCCTCTATAATCTCGCGGCGGCCGATCTGCTGCCGGAAAAATTCTGCGTCGTCGGCATCGCCCGCCAGGGCATGACGAGCGACGAATTGCGCGAACAGCCTGACAAAGGGCCTGCACCAGTTCGCGACCCGCCCGGTCGACGACGCGATCGCCGAGCCGCCTGCTCGGCTGCGTCACCTGCATCGAGGCCGACCCCAAGGATCCGGCCTCGTTCGACGCGATGAGCAAGCAGCTCGACGAACTCGAGGCCGCGCAAAAGACCGGCGGCAACCGCCTGTTTTACCTGGCGACGCCGCCGAGCGCGTTCCTGCCGATCAGCCGCGAACTCGGCCGCACCGGCATGCTGGCCGAGAACGGCGCCTGGCGGCGGCTGGTGGTCGAAAAGCCGTTCGGCACCGATCTGGCGTCCGCGATGGCGCTGAACAGCGAATTGCTGAAGCTCGTCGACGAGCAGCAGATCTACCGGATCGATCATTATCTCGGCAAGGAAACCGTCCAGAACATCCTGGTGCTGCGCTTTGCCAACGGCATGTTCGAGCCGATCTGGAATCGCAACCATATCGACCACATCCAGATCACGGTCGACGAAAAGCTCGGCGTCGGCCATCGCGGCAGCTTCTATGACGCCACCGGCGCGTTGCGCGACATGGTGCCGAACCATCTGTTTCAGCTGCTGTCGCTGGTGGCGATGGAGCCGCCGGCGAAATTCGACGCGCATTCGGTGCGTTCGGAAAAGGCCGACGTGCTGGCCGCGATCCAGACCCAAAGCGAGCAGGAGGCGCTGCATAATTCGGTGCGCGGGCAATATCGGGCCGGCATGGTCGGCGACACCGAGATCGAGGACTATCGCAGCACCAAGGACGTCAAGCCGGCCAGCACCACCGAGACCTATGCCGCGCTGAAGCTGACCATCGACAATTGGCGCTGGGCCGGCGTTCCCTTTTATCTGCGCACCGGCAAGGCGCTCGGCGTCAAGCGCACCGAGATCGCGATCAAGTTCAAGCAGGCGCCGTTCGCGATGTTCCGCGACACGCCGGTGGACCGGCTGTCGCAGAATTATCTGATCATCTCGACCGAGCCGACCGAAGGCATCGCGCTGCAGTTCAACACCAAGGTGCCGGGCCCGACCATCAATATCGACGGCGTCGAGATGAAGTTCCGCTACAAGGATTACTTCAAGGCCGAGCCCTCCACCGGTTACGAGACGCTGATCTACGACTGCATGATCGGCGACAACATCCTGTTTCAGCGCGCCGACAGCGTCGAGGCCGGCTGGCGCGCGGTGCAGCCGTTTCTCGACGCCTGGAAGAATGCCGGCGGCAAGGGGCTGAAGGTCTACGAGCCCGGCAGCGAAGGCCCCGAGGAGGCCAACGACCTGATGGAGCGCGACGGCCGCAGCTGGCGGAAGCTCGGCTAGGCGATGGCGCCGAACCAGCATCGCCAGGTGATTATCAGTCGCCGATCCGGCCGCGCTGGCGAATGCCGCCGCCGAGCGCGTGATCGCGCGGATCTCGGAAAATGCAGGCCGCGTCGCGATCTGCCTGACCGGCGGCTCGAGCCCGAAACAGCTCTATCAATTGCTGGCCACCGACGCATAGCGCGACAAAATCCCGTGGCGGCCGCGTGCACTGGTTCATCGGCGACGAGCGTTTCGTGCCGGCGGACGATCCGCTCAACAACATGGCCATGGCGCGGACGAGCTTTTCTCGACCGATGCGCGCCGGCGGCCAACATCCATCCGATCCCGACCAGCACCGCCGACCCCGCCGATCCCGATCGCAGCGCGGCACTCTACGAAGGCGAGTTGAAATCGTTCTATGGCGCGGAGGCGCTGGATCCTGCCCGACCGCTGTTCGATCTGGTGCTGATGGGCGTCGGCCCCGACGGCCATACCGCGTCGCTGTTTCCCGGACTATCCGGCGCTCGACGAGACCAGCCGCTGGGTCGTCGGCGTGCCCAAGGCCAATGTCGAGCCGTTCGTGCCCCGGGTCACGCTGACGCTGCCGGCGCTCGCCTCCTGCCGCGAAATGCTGTTCGAGGTCGCAGGCGCCGAGAAGCGCGCGATCTTGACGCGGGTGCTGGCAGGCGAGAACCTGCCGGCGAACCGCGCGCAATCCACCGGCGAGACGGTCTTTCTGGTGGATCAGGCGGCGCTGCCGGAGAATTTTCGTGGGCTGATGCGATGACGCCTTGCGCGCTGGTGGTGATGGGCGTTTCCGGCTCGGGCAAGAGCACCATCGCCGAACAGCCTCGCCGCGCGGCTCGGCTGGCGCTACGAGGACGGCGACAAGTTTCACCCGCCCGCCAATGTCGCCAAGATGAGCGCCGGCCATCCACTGACCGATGAGGACCGCTGGCCGTGGCTGCAGGCGATTGCCGACGAGATCGACCGCATCTGCAAGGCCGCGCGAGCGCGCCGTCGTCGCCTGCTCGGCGCTGAAGCGCGCCTATCGCGACATCCTCGTGCATGGCCGCGACGATGTCCGCATCGTCTTTCTGGACGGCACGCAGGAGCTGATCGCGAACCGGCTTGCCGCTCGCAAGGGGCATTTCATGCCGCCGGGATTGCTCGACCAGCCAGTTCAAGACGCTGGAGCCGCCGCAGCCGACGAACGGCCGATCACCGTGTCGATCGACGCCTCGGTCGAAGCCATCGTCGATGACACCATCCGCCAACTCGAACCTGGTTACCAGATGACCCGCATCACACTCGTTGTTTCCGATGTCGACGGCACGCTGCTGCCCAAGGACAAGATCCTCACCGAGGGCGCGAAGGGCGCCGTGCGGGCGCTGCACGAGGCCGGCATCGGCTTCACCATCGTCTCCAGCCGGCCGACCATCGGCATGGGCTTTCTGATCGAGCCGCTCGGGATCACACTGCCGATCGGCGCCTTCAACGGCAGCTCGATCGTCGATGCGCAGTTGAAGCCGATCGAACAGCATCTGATTGCGCCCGCGGTGGCGCAGCGCTCGATCGACGTGCTCAACGAATTCGGCGTCGATATCTGGCTGTTCACCAACGACCGCTGGTACACGCGCAATCCCGACGGCGAGTACGTTCCGCACGAGCAGCGCGCGATCAAGGCCGACCCGACCATCATCCCGGATTTCGCGCCATACCTTGACGGCAGCCTGCAAGATCGTCGGCGCCAGCTCCGACCCGGCACTGCTGGCGCGCTGCGAGGCGGCGATGCAGCAGGCGGTCGGCCACGAGGCGATCGCGGTGCGGTCGCAGACCTATTATCTCGACGTCACGCCGGCCGGTTACGACAAGGGCACCTTCGCGGAGGCGATGGCCAAGCGGCTCGGCATTTCACTCGATGCGGTCGCCACCATCGGCGACATGCAGAACGATCTGCCGATGTTCGCCAAAAGCGGCGTCTCGTTCGCCATGGGCAACGCCACCGACGACGTCAAGAAGCACGCGACGCATGTCACCGACACCAACGAGCGCGACGGCTTTGCCCGCGCGATCGAGACGGTTTTGAAGCTCGGGTAAAAAAAAGTCGCAAAACAACCCCATGCACCGTACCGGTATAATATAACCTGCGCGCCAAGTCTATTTCGATCGCTGCATCGCCGGCTTCTCGGTTGACCGCTTGGCGGCGCTGAGATTGTGCGCGGTGTTGATCAGCGCGATGTGCGTCAGCGCCTGCGGGAAATTGCCGGTCTGGCGGCCGGCCTCGGTATCGAATTCCTCGGCCAGCAGGCCGAGATCGTTGGCGACCGCGGCCACACGGTCGAACAGCGCTTCGCGCTTTGGCGAACTCGCCCGTCAGCACATAGGCATCGGCGAGCCACAGGCTGCAGGCGAGAAACGCGCCTTCGATCGGCTGCGACTTCGCCTGAGCACTTCGCGGGGATCGTGCCGCAGCACAAAGCCGTCCCGCATCAGATGCTTTTCGATCGCCTGCAACGTTCCGCGCACGCGCGGATCCGACGGCTGGCAGGAAGCCCACCGACGGCAGCATCAGGATGCTGGCATCGAGCAGTTTCGAGCCGTAGGATTCGACGAACGAATTCAGTTCGCGATCAAAACCCTTTTCGCAGACATCGCGATGGATGGTGTCGCGCAGTGCCCGCCACTTTTCCAGCGGCGCCTTGAAGCCGAATTTCTCGGCGCTCTTGATGCCGCGGTCGAACGCGACCCAGGTCATCACCTTGGACGAGACATAGTGCTTGCCGTCGCCGCGGCGCTCCCAGATGCCGTGATCGGGCTGGTCCCATTGCTCGGCGAGATGCTCGAGCACCGTGCATTCCAGCGCCCAGCTGCCCTCGTCGAGTTCGAGTTTGGCCATGCGCGACTGATGAAAGGCGTCGATCAGCTCGCCATAGACGTCGAGCTGCAGCTGCGCATGCGCGGCGTTGCCGACCCGGACCGGCTGCGCGCCTTCATAGCCGGGCAGCCAGCCCGCCTCCCATTCCAGCAGGCGACGCTCGCCCATGATGCCGTACATGATCTGCATGTTGGCCGGCGAGCCCGCCACCGCGCGCAGCAGCCAGTTGTGCCAGGCGGAGGCTTCTTCGGTGTAGCCCGAGTTCATCAGCGCCAGCAGCGTGAAGGTCGCATCGCGCAGCCAGCAGAAGCGATAGTCCCAGTTGCGCGCGCCACCGAGCTTTTCCGGCAGCGAGGTGGTGGGTGCGGCGACGATGCCGCCGGTCGGCCCATAGGTCAGCGCCTTCAGCGTGATCAGCGAGCGCATCACGAGATCGCGATGCCCGCCTTCATAGGTGCAGCGGCTGCTACCATTCCTTCCAGAACGCTTCGGTTTCCTGCAGCGCAAGCGCAGGATCGATCGGATCGGGCACCGGCAAATGCGAGGGACCGTAGGTGAGCACGAAGGGGACGGTCTCGCCCTCGCCGACCTCGAAATCGGCCACCGTGGTCAGATCCTCGCCGCGGGTCTCGACCGGCGTTCGCAGCACGGTCATGTCGGGCCCGCAAATCGCGAGCAGGCCCGAACCATCCGCGTTCTTCTTGACCCATGGGATGTCAGCGCCGAAGCCGAAGCGGATCACCAGTTGCATCCGCAGTCTTCACCCGGCCACGGACGCCGCGCACCAGCCGCACCACGTCGGAGGCGTTGCCGCGCGGCGGCATGAAATCGATCAGGTCGACCACGCCGTCGGCGGTCTCGAACCGCGTTTCCAGGATCAGGGTATCGTCGCGGTAGCGGCGCGAGGTGTTTGTGATCTCGTCCGCCGGGGCGATCAGCCAGCGGCCGTGTTCGTGGCTGCCGAGCAGCGCGGCAAAACAGGCGTCGGAATCGAAAGCCGGCCAGCACAGCCAGTCGATCGATCCGTCGCGGCCGACCAGCGCCGCCGTCTCGCAATCGCCGATCAGCCCGTAATCTTCAATCCTGCATGACACGGCTTCTCACCGCCTCGATCAATCCGTGCCTCGGTCAATCCGAAGCCCGTGACCGCTCGCGCGTCGCGGCCTTCAGCGCGGCGACGTCGACTTTCGACATGACCGCTTCGAGCGGCACCGGAAGCCGCCGCCGCCAGTTCGGGTGTTCGTCGACCGTGCCGGGGATGTTGGGCTGGTCGACCACGCCGAGCAGATCCTCCAGCGCGATCGCAAGCATCCGCGATTTGGTCCGCGCAAGAAAACTCGTCACCGAATACAGATCGTTGCGCTCGATGCCGTGATGGCGCAGCACGTCGTCGAGCATCGCGAGCGCGTGCCAGCGCGCATCGTCGCTCTCGCCGGGATCGATGCCGAGCGCACGCTTGGTCTTGAGGTCGCCGAACGAACGCCAGCCGGCATAGGTCGAGAGATCATGGGTGTTGAAGGTGACGAGCGCATTGGCCATGTAATGATCGATGCCGCTGAACGCGCCATGGTCGTCGCGCTCGAACATCATCACCAGATACGACCAGATGCCCCAATCGGCGATCTCGTCGCGAAAACCTTCCGGCACGGTGCCGAGGTCTTCGCCGATCACGACGCAGCGATTGGCGACGCTTTCCTGCGCGGTGGCCGCCAGCAGCGCCTCGAACGGCATCTGCACATAGACGCCGTCGCGGGCCGTAAAACCCTGCGGCACCAGATAGAGCCGCTTCAGCCCCAGCACATGGTCGAGCCGGATCGCGCCGGCGTGGCGCATCGAGGCGCGCAGCATTTCGCGATACGGCTCGAAGGACTGCAGCTCCAGGCCGGTGGCGTTGAAGCCGGCAAGGCCCCAGCTCTGGCCGGCGGTGTTGAGCGGATCCGGCGGCGCGCCGACGCCGAGATGGCGCGAGATCGCGACCTGCTCGTTCCAGGCGTCGAAACCGTCGGATTGCACGCCGACCGCGACGTCGAGATAGAGCCCGACCTTCATGCCGAGCTGTGCGGCGCGATCCTTCGCCGCGGCCAGCTGCCGGTCGGCGGTCCATTGCACGAATTCGACGAACTCGATCTCGGCCGCGTCCGCGCCCTTGCGCAGTTCGGCGCATTTGGCGTCGTCCGGTTGCCGCCATTCCTCCGGCCATTCCCACCACGGCTTTTTGAATTTGTGCCGCAGCGTCTCGAAGCAGGCGAAGCGCGACAATAGCGGCGCGCGCTCGGCGCGGAATTTCTCGAACTCCTGCTTGCGCGCTTGTGTCGCATCGGCCTGAAGGCCGCGAAGGCCGATCGCAGCGCACGCCATTTCAGCGGCGGCAACGCCGACATAATCGACGACATCGCCTGCCCTCGCCTGCGCCAGCGCATCCCGGGTCGCATCGTCCTGCCGAAATTCCGGAATTTTTTCGACGTCGACATAGAGCGCATTGAGAAACAGCCGGCTGTTCGGCGAATACGGGCTGCAATCGCCGGGACGATCGTCGAACAGCACGTGCAGCGGATTGAGGCCGACGCCGTCGGCGCCGAGCTGGTGGGCGAGCTCGATCAGGCCCTCGAGGTCGGTGAAATCGCCGATCCCCCAATTGCGCGCCGAGCGGACGCTGTAGAGCTGGACCGCGAGCAGCCAGCAGCGGTCGAAATCGCCGCCAAAGGCGCGTGCCGGCACCGACAGCAGCGGCACATCCTCGGTGGCCAACGAAGCGTCCGTCAGCCGCAGCCGATGGACGCCCAACGGCAAATCCTGCGGCCAGTCGATGACGCGGTCAGACGCCTCGCCTGCCGCGACGACTTTGGGACCAGACACGATTTGGGGACCGGACACGATTTTCCATCGGACCGGAAGCCGCGTCCCTGACGAGAGCTCGGTTCGCGCCGGCCGTCCCGGACCGCACCACCACCGGGCTGGCCGATGAACGGCCCCGGCGTCTGCGGCGGCAAGGCATCGAGGATGATTTTGAGCGCAGCCGCATCCGTCACACGGCGGTGACCCTGACCGTCCAGGAATTCGGTCTGGATTCCCTGGGCATTAGCTTGAGCGAAAAGGTCCATTCGGCACGCGGTTTGCACGCAAACGCCTGACGGGACGTCGCGAAATTGTCCAAATACAGGAAGGGGATAGAAGGTGCTTAACGCGCTGCCCGGCCTCGGGTTCCAAGGGAACCAATGTCCGGCGAGCGGCTTTCTATATGTCCGGATCGTCTCCTTTCCGCAAATGAAATGGGGGCGTCATTTCCATGGCGATGGCATCACCGTGAACAAAAAAGCCCAAACCGGCGAAAGCTCCAAGCAGAGCGTGAAGGCCGGTACCTCCCTTCGATTCGATGCCGCCTACCCGCTGAACAACGGCGGCAGCTTCGCTGTGGATGCAAGGGAAATGCCAGCGACGGACGCCGAGGGCGATGCGCTTTGGTACAAGGACGCCATCATCTATCAGCTGCACGTCAAGGCCTTTGCCGACAGCAACAATGACGGCATCGGCGATTTTGCCGGACTGACCGAGAAGCTCGGCTATCTGCAGGACCTCGGCGTCACCACGCTGTGGCTGTTGCCGTTCTATCCCTCGCCCGGCCGCGACGACGGTTACGACATCGCCGACTATGGCGACATCAATCCCGATTTCGGGACCATGAAGGATTTCAAGCGCTTCATCCAGGAAGCCAAGCGGCGCGGCCTGCGCGTCATCACCGAGCTCGTCATCAATCACACCTCCGACCAGCACGACTGGTTCAAGCGCGCCCGCCGCAGCGCCGAAAAATTCGAGCGCGCGCAACTGGTATGTCTGGAGCGACACCGACCAGAAATACCAGGACACGCGGATCATCTTCACCGATACCGAGAAGTCGAACTGGACCTGGGATCCGGAAGCCGGCCAGTTCTACTGGCACCGCTTCTTCTCGCACCAGCCGGATCTCAATTTCGACAACCCGCGCGTGGTCTCGACGCTGGTGCAGGTGATGAAGCGCTGGCTCGATACCGGCGTCGACGGCTTCCGGCTCGACGCCATTCCCTATCTGTGCGAGCGCGACGGCACCAACAACGAGAACCTGCCCGAGACCCACGCCATCATCAAGCAGCTGCGCGCCGAGCTCGACGCCTACGCCAAGGGCAAGGTGCTGCTGGCCGAGGCCAACCAATGGCCGGAGGACGTGCAGGAATATTTCGGCCGCGGCGACGAATGCCACATGGCCTATCACTTCCCGCTGATGCCGCGCATCTACATGGCGATCGCGCAGGAAGACCGCTTTCCGATCACCGACATCCTGCGGCAGACGCCGGACATCCCGAACAGCTGCCAATGGGCGCTGTTCCTGCGCAATCACGACGAGCTGACGCTGGAAATGGTCACCGACGTCGAGCGCGATTATCTGTGGTCGACCTACGCCAACGATCCCCGCGCCCGCATCAATGTCGGCATCCGCCGGCGCCTCGCGCCGCTGATGGACAACGACCGGCGCAAGATCGAGCTGATGAACTCGCTGCTGCTGTCGTTCCCGGGCACGCCGATCATCTATTACGGCGACGAAATCGGCATGGGCGACAATATCTATCTCGGCGACCGCAACGGCGTGCGCACGCCGATGCAGTGGACGCCGGACCGCAATGGCGGCTTCTCGCGCGCCGACCCGGCGCGGCTCTACGCGCCGACCATCATGGATCCCGTCTACGGCTACGAGTCCGTCAATGTCGAGGCGCAGTCGCGCAGCCTGTCGTCGCTGCTCAGCGCCACCAAGCGGCTGATCGCGGTGCGCAAATCGACGCTGGCCTTCGGCCGCGGCACCATGACCTTCATCCGCCCGGAAAACCGCTCGGTGCTGTGCTATGTGCGCCAGTATCGGGACGAGGTCATTCTCTGCGTCGCCAATCTGTCGCGATCGGCGCAGGCCACCGAACTCGATCTCTCGGCGTGGAAGGACCGCATTCCGCTGGAGATGCTCGGCCGCACGCGCTTTCCGGCGATCGGCGAACTGCCCTACATGATCACGCTGGCGCCTTACGGCTTCTACTGGTTCGAGCTCCAGGAGCGCGACAAGTCGGAGCCGGCGGTGCAGCGCGCGGTGCCGGAGTTCGAGACGCTGGTGGTGCCGCTCGGCGCCACCTGGGTGTCGCTGGCGCGCGAACGCGGCGTGTTCGAGCGCGACGTGCTGCCGGGACATCTGGCGCGGACGCGCTGGTATCCGGAGCGATCGGCCAAGGCGATCCAGCCGACGCTGACCTCGGCGATTCCGTTCTGCGACATCGGCGACAACCGGCCGTGGCTTGCCTTCTTCAAGACGACGCAGCGCGGCGTCACCACCCGCTATGTGCTGCCGCTGCAGATCGAATGGGTGCGCTTCGACCGCGAGCGCTACAATCCGCGCGCGCTCGCCGCCGTCCGTCAGGGCGCGCGCGAAGGAACGCTGCTCGACGTCGCCACCGATCAGATCTTCATCGCGCTGCTGCTGCGCAACCTGCAGCGAGTCGCTGACCGTCGAGGAAAGCGAACAGGGCTTGCGGCTCGAATTCCGGCCGACCAGCCGCTTCTCCGACAAGCCGATCCGGCAGCCCGAACATATTCGCACCATCGAGAGCGAGCGGGCGCACAGCACCGCGCTGGTCGACAACGACTATGTCGTCAAGATCTACCGCACGCTCGAGACCGGCATCAATCCCGAGATCGAGATCGGGCGTTTCCTGACCGAGGTCGCGGGCTTTGCCAACACGCCGGCGCTGCTCGGCAGCGTCGAACTGATCGAGGATAACGAGCGCAACGCGATCGGGGTCGTTCATGCCTTCGTCGCCAATCAGGGCGACGCCTGGAACGTGACCGCGGCCTATCTCGATCGCTTCGTCGACGAGCAGCGCCTGCTGGCGGCAAGCGAACACGTCCGGGAAAGCGAGGATCAGGTTTCCTATCTGCGCTACATGTCGCAGGCCGGACGGCGCGTCGCCGAGCTGCACATCGCGCTGGCCAGCAACGCGACGCTTCCCGAATTCGCGCCGGAGCCGATCACGCGCGAGGATGACAAGCGCTGGATCGGCGACATCATGGTGCGCTCCGATCGCGTCTTCGACACGCTGAGACAACGGCGCGACGCGCTGAAGGAGGCCGATCGGCCGCTGGTCGATCAGCTGCTGGCGCTGCAATCGACCCTGCCGGATCGCCTCGAACGCGCTGCTGCCGCAAAAGGTCGACGGGCTCAACATCCGTCATCACGGCGATTTCCATCTCGGCCAGATGCTGATCGTCAAGGACGACATCTTCATCATCGATTTCGACGGCGAGCCGCGGCGCCCGATCGCCGAGCGCCGCCGCAAGGCGCCGGCGGCGCGCGACGTCGCCAGCCTGATCCGCTCGATCGATTATTCGACCACCGCGGCCCTCGAGCGCGCGCTCAAAGTGGCCCACGATGAGCAAGGCAGGCTCGGCGCCGCGCTGGCCGACTGGCGCGACCGGGCCACGGCCGCATTCCTGACCGCCTATCGCGAAACCATGGCTAACCAGCGGCTGTGGCCGGCCGACCCCCATGCCGCCGATGGCATGTCTGAACTTTCTTCCTGCTTGAGAAGGCGTTCTACGAGATCGAATATGAGCTGTCGTACCGGCCGGACTGGCTGCGCGTGCCGCTGACCGGAATGCTTCGAATTCTGTCGCAACCGCCCCTTGAGGCCTCATGACCAAGCTGCCCGCCGAGGCCTATGCGATCATCGAGGGCAATCATTCCGACCCGTTTCACTATCTCGGCCTTCACACCGAAGGCGACCGGAAGGTGGTGCGCGCGTTCCTGCCCGAGGCCTCCAATGTCGAGGCGATCGGCGAACATGGTGAACGGGCGCCGCTGACACGGATCCACGATGCCGGGTTGTTCGCAGGCGCGCTGCCGAACGGCTCGACGCGCTACCAGTTGCGCGCCCGCTTCGGCGACGCCGTCGTCGAACTCGACGATCCCTACCGCTTTCCGCCGGTCCTGAGCGACTTCGACCTTTATCTGCTCGGCGAAGGCACCCATCAGCGCATCTACGACAAGCTCGGCGCGCATCCGATGACGCTCGAAGGCGTCGAGGGCGTCGCCTTCGTGGTGCTGGCGCCGAACGCCCGCGGCGTCAGCGTGGTCGGCGATTTCAACTACTGGAATCCGCGGCGGCATCCGATGCGGGTGCGCGGCGTCGGCTATTGGGAGCTGTTCATCCCGCACGCCGGCGTCGGCGACCACTACAAGTTCGACATCATCGAACCCAACGGGCAGCATCTGCCGCTGAAGTCCGATCCGGTGGCCTTTGCCGCCGAAGTGCGTCCCAAGACCGCTTCGATCGTGTTCGACGAGGAAAAGCTGCCGCGTCCGCGTCCGGCACCGGCCGGCATGAACGCGCTCGGCGCGCCGATGTCGATCTACGAGGTCCATCTCGGCTCGTGGCGGCGCAAGGACAGCAATGAGTGGCTGACCTATCGCGAACTGGCCGAGCAGCTGCCGGCCTATGTCCGCGATCTCGGCTTTACCCATGTCGAGTTTCTGCCCGTCAGCGAGCATCCGTTCGACGGCTCATGGGGCTATCAGCCGACCGGCATGTACGCGCCGACCAGCCGGTTCGGCTCGCCGGAGGATTTTGCAGCCCTGGTCGATGCCTGTCACGCGCAAGGGCATCGCCGTGCTGCTCGACTGGGTGCCCGGGCATTTCCCCGACGATCCGCATGGCCTCGGCCATTTCGACGGCACCGCGCTCTACGAACACGCCAATCCGCTGCAGGGCCGCCATCTCGACTGGGGCACGCTGATCTATAATTACGGCCGCACCGAAGTGGTGAATTTCCTGGTGTCGAACGCGCTGTTCTGGCTGGAGCGCTACGCCATCGACGGCCTGCGCGTCGATGCGGTCGCCTCGATGCTCTATCTCGATTACAGCCGGCCCGCCGGCGAATGGATTCCGAACCAGCATGGCGGGCGGGAAAATCTCGAAGCCATCGACTTCCTGCGCCGCTTCAACACCGAAGTGTTCGGGCGTTTTCCGGAAGCCACCACGGCGGCGGAAGAATCCACCGCCTGGCCGCAGGTGTCGCGCCCGGTCGAATATGGCGGGCTCGGCTTCGGCTACAAGTGGAACATGGGCTGGATGCACGACACGCTGAAATATATCGGCAAGGATCCGATCCACCGCAAACATCATCACGGCGATATCCTGTTCGGCCTGCAATATGCGTTCTCGGAAAACTTCATCCTGCCGCTGTCGCATGACGAGGTCGTGCACGGCAAACGCTCGCTCCTCGGGCGCATGCCCGGCGACGACTGGCAGCGCTTTGCGAACTTGCGCGCCTATTACAGCTTCATGTTCGGCCATCCCGGCAAGAAGCTGATGTTCATGGGCTGCGAGTTCGGCCAGGAGCGCGAGTGGAATCACGATCATTCGCTGGACTGGCATCTGCTGGGACAGCCGAAGCATGCCGGCATCCAGTCGCTGGTCCGCGACCTCAACCATCTCTATCGCAACGTCCCGGCGCTGCATGAGCTGGATTGCAGCCAGGCCGGATTCGAATGGGTCATCACCCATGATTCCGGCAGCAATGTCTTTGCCTGGATCCGCAAGGGCAACGACGCGCGGGCGCGCTGCCTCGTGGTCGTGAATTTCTCGCCGAACGTCTATTACGACTACCGCGTCCGCGTGCCGTTTGCCGGCAAATGGAAAGAGGTGCTCAATTCGGACTCCGCGCATTATGGCGGCAGCAATGTCGGCAATATCGGCGAAGTCCGCACGCTGGAGGGCGCCATTCCCGAACTCAATCTGACCCTGCCGCCGCTGGCCGCGATCTTTCTCGTACCGGAAGACTGAGGCATGCGACTGACAGCGGGAAGCCCCGCACGCCTCGGTGCAAGCTGGGACGGCAGGGGCACCAATTTTGCGTTGTTTTCGGCCAATGCCGAGAAGGTCGAGCTGTGCCTGTTCGACGGCCAGGGCCGCCGCGAGCTCGAACGCATCGAATTGCCCGAGCGCACCGATGACGTCTGGCACGGCTATCTCAACGACGTCTCGCCGGGACAGCTCTATGGCTACCGCGTCCACGGCCCCTATGCGCCCGAGCGCGGCCATCGCTTCAACGCCAACAAGCTGCTGCTCGACCCCTATGCCAGGCGGCTCTCCGGCCGGCTGGTGTGGAGCGACGCGCATTTCGCCTATCGCGCCGGCAGTTCGCGCGAGGATCTCTCGTTCGACCGCCGCGACAATGCCCGCGGCATGCCGAAGGCCGTCGTCGTCGACGAGACCTTCAATTGGGGCCGCCGCGAAATGCGCCCCAATATTCCCTGGGAAGACACCATCATCTACGAGGCCCACGTCAAGGGCCTGACGCAGAAGCGCGACGACGTGCCGCCGGGTCTGCGCGGCACCTATGGCGGGCTCTCGTCGCCCGCGATGATCGACCATCTCAAGCGCCTCGGCGTCACCACCATCGAATTGCTGCCGGTCCACGGGCTGATCGACGACCGGGTGCTGGTCGAAAAGAAGCTCGCCAACTACTGGGGCTACAACACGCTGGCGTTCTTCGCGCCGGAAGCGCGCTACGCGCAGGACAATGCGCTGGATGCGTTCCGCACCACGGTGGCGCGGCTGCACGACGCCGGCATCGAGGTGATGCTCGACGTCGTCTATAACCACACCGCCGAGGGCAACCATCTCGGCCCGACGCTGTCGTTCCGCGGCATCGACAACGCCTCCTATTACTGGCTGAAGCCGGAAAATCCGCGCTTCTACGACGACTTCACCGGCTGCGGCAGCTCGGTCAATCTGACCCATCCGCGCGTGCTGCAGATGGTGATGGATTCGCTGCGCTACTGGGTCGAGGTCTGCCATGTCGACGGTTTTCGTTTCGACCTCGCCACCACGCTGGCGCGCGGCCCGAACGGTTACGACCGCAACGCCCCTTTCCTCACCGCCGTGCGGCAGGATCCGGTGCTGGCGACTGTAAAAATGGTCGCCGAACCATGGGACCTCGGCATGGGCGGCTACCAGGTCGGCGCGTTCCCCTCGCAATGGTCGGAATGGAACGACCGCTATCGCAGCGCGATGCGGCGTTACTGGAGCGGCGAAGGCAGCCTGATCGGCGAAGTATCCGGCCGCATGACCGCCTCCTCCGACCTGTTCCACCACGACAACCGCGCGACGCGCGCCGGCATCAATCACATCACCGTCCATGACGGTTTTACGCTGGCGGATCTGTTCAGCTACAACGAGAAGCACAACGAAGCCAACGGCGAAGACAACCGCGACGGCTCCAGCGACAACCACAGCAACAATTGCGGCCATGAAGGCCCGACCGACGATGCCGCGATCAATGCGCTGCGCCGTCAGCTGCGCAAGAACCAGCTCGCCTGCCTGATGCTGGCGCAGGGCACGCCGCTGATGCTGGCCGGCGACGAGGTCGGCAATTCGCAAAACGGCAACAACAACGCCTATTGCCAGGACAACGAGATCGGCTGGGTCGGCTGGGAAAATCTCGGCAAGGAAGGCGACGACCTCACCGATTTCATCGGTCACCTGACCGGGCTGCGCCGGCAATTCAGCCAGATCCGCTGCCAGCGCTGGCTCGACGGCCGCCGCGCCGACGGCTCCTACGGCGTGCTGTGGCTGACGCCGGCCGCCGTCGAGATGAAGGAATCGGACTGGAATTTTCCGGACGGGCGGTTTCTCGCCTATGTGCTCGGCCCGATGGAACAAGGCCACGCGCCGATCTTTATCGTTCTGAACGCCGCCCCCGAAGAGATCGCATTCAAGTTTCCGGAAATGCCCGAATACAAAAACTGGCAGCAAGTGCTGAACACCACCGAGGACGTGCAGGCTGCGGCCGATTTCGCTGCCGGTAGCGAGACCAAGGCACCGCCGCGCTCGGTGCTGGCCTTTGCGGGCACAGCATGAATGCGCCGTCGTTCGGTCCTGCGCTGACGAAAGACGGCACGCGTTTTCGGCTGTGGGCGCCGGCGGCAAAACGCGTCGATGTGCTGCTGGAGAAACCTCACGCGATGAGGCGCAGCGACGACGGCTGGTTCACCGCCGAGATTTTGGGCGTTGCGGCCGGCGTCCGCTATAAATTCCGCATCGACGATGAGATCGATGTCCCCGACCCCGCCTCCGCGTTCCAGCCCGACGACGTTTTCGGCCCCAGCGAGGTGATCGATCACGCCGCCTTTTCCTGGCGCGCCACCGATTGGCGCGGACGGCCCTGGGCCGAGACGGTCGTGATCGAAGCCCATGTCGGCACGTTCACGCAAGACGGCAGCTATCGCGCCATGATCGAAAAGCTCGATCATCTCGTGCAGACCGGCATCACCGCGCTGGAATTGCTGCCGCTGGCGGATTTCGCAGGATCGCGCAACTGGGGCTATGACGGCGTGCTGTGGTATGCGCCCGACAGCGCCTATGGCCGGCCCGAAGATCTCAAGGCGCTGATCGATGAAGCGCATCTGCGCGGGCTGATGGTGTTTCTCGACGTGGTCTACAACCACTTTGGCCCCGAGGGAAATTACCTCGGCCGCTATGCGCCAAATTTCTTCACCGAGGCCCACACGCCGTGGGGCAGCGCGATCGATTACCGCGTGCCGCAGGTGCGCGCCTTTGCGATCGAGAATGCGCTCTATTGGCTGCGCGACTATCGCTTCGACGGGCTGCGGCTCGATGCCGTCAACAGCATCGTCGAGCCCGGCGGATTGTCGCTGCTGCACGACCTCAGTCTTGCGGTGGGCGAACTCGCCGACGGAAACCGGCCGTCACATCCATCTGGTGCTCGAAAACGGCGACAACCGCGCCAGCGTGCTGGATGCCGCCGAAGGGCCGCCGCGCGGCAAATATCGCGCGCAGTGGAACGACGACTATCATCACGCCTGGCGCGTGCTGCTGACCGGCGAGAGCCAAGGCTATTACGCCGACTACCAGCGCTCCGCGCTGGATGACATCGCGAGATCGCTTGTCATCCGGCTTCGTCTACCAGGGCGAAATGTCGGCCTTTCGCGGCCACAATCGCGGCGAGCCGAGTGGTCAGCTGACACCCACCGCCTTCATCAATTTTCTGCAGAACCACGACCAGATCGGCAATCGCGCGTTTGGCGACCGGCTCGAAGCCGTCGCGAAGCTTGAGGCGATCGAGGCCGCGCTCGCCGTGATGTTGCTGGCGCCGGCTATCCCGATGCTGTTCATGGGCGAGGAATGGGGCTCGAAGACGCCCTTCCCGTTCTTCTGCGATTTCAAGGGCGATCTGGCCGATGCCGTTCGCAAGGGCCGCCGCAGCGAATTGGCCTGGGCCTATGACAAATACGGCGACGAGGTCCCCGATCCGCTGGCGCTGGAAACGTTCCAGTCGGCGGTGCTCGACTGGAACGAGCGCGCCGAACCCGCGGCGCAAAAGCGGCTGTCGCGGATACGGGAATTGCTCGCGATCCGCGGGCGCGAGATCGTGCCGCGCCTGGCGGGCGCCAGCTTTGGCGACGCCAAGGCGGCCAGCGACGGTCTCCTGACCGCCAATTGGCGCCTGGGCGACGGCGCGACGCTTCGGCTGCTCGCCAATCTGTCCGATCGGGACGTCGCCTGCGTATCAGACGATTTCAAGGGAACTCTTATCTGGGGCAGCGAGTTGAAAGACCGCGTCCCGCCATGGTCGGTGCACTGGCGCATCGGATAGGACCAATGCCCCCGGCGATCCCGATCGCGACCTACCGCCTGCAACTCTCAGCGGATTTCGACTTCGACGCGGCCGCTGCCGTGGTCCCCTATTTGCGGGCGCTCGGCATCACGCATCTCTATGCCTCGCCCTTCATGAAGGCGCGCAAGGGCAGCACGCATGGCTACGACATCGTCGATCACACGGCGTTCAATCCCGAGCTTGGCGGCGAGGCCGGTTTTGAACGGCTGAGTGCGGCGCTAAAGCAGAATGATCTCGGGCTGATCCTCGATTTCGTGCCCAACCATGTCGGCGTGCATTTTGCCGACAATCCGTGGTGGCTCGACGTGCTGGAATGGGGCCAGGCCTCACCGCACGCGGTGTCGTTCGACATCGACTGGGAATTGTTACCCTATCGCGCGCGTGGCGGCGTGCTGCTGCCGATCATCGGCTCTTCCTACGGCCAGGCGCTGGAGAACGGCGAGATCGAGCTGCGCTACGATCCCGGCGAAGGCAGTTTTTCGGCGTGGTATTTCGAACATCGGCTGCCGATCGCGCCGGAGCGCTACAGCGAAATCCTGCGAACGATCGTCAAGGAGGCGACCGCCGAACAAGATGCGGCTGGCAAGGCGATTCTCGCGCTCGCCTCGCGTTACCAGGGACTGCGCCGACCGAACCGCAACGAAGCCCCCGCCTTCAAGGCGGAACTGAAGACGATTCCAGGCGGCGCGGAGATCATCGCGCGCGGAATCGAGGCTTATCGCGCCGGAGAGGATCGCCCCGCACAAACGCTGGCGCTGCATCATCTGCTCGAACGCCAGCACTACAAGCTCGGCCACTGGCGGCTGGCCTCCAGCGACATCAACTACCGCCGCTTCTTCGACGTCAATTCGCTGGCCGGATTGCGCGTCGAGGATGCCGGCACCTTCGAGGCGACGCATCGCCTGGTCAGACGACTGATCGCGGAAGGCAAGCTGCAGGGTCTGCGGCTCGATCACATCGATGGCCTGCGCGATCCCGTGCAATATTTCCAGCGCCTGCGCCGCCTGATCCGCGGCGCACAGGGAGACGCTGCCAAGCCGTTCTACATGGTGATCGAGAAAATCCTCGGCGAAGACGAAAAGCTGCCCGCCTTCAGCGGCGTCCACGGCACCACCGGCTATGAGTGGATGAATACGATCACGCAAGTACTGGTCGACGGCAACGGCCTCGAGCCGCTCGACGAAATTTTTCGGCAGATCAGCAACCAGCCGCCAAAGCTCGCGCCGATCCTGAAGGACGCAAAACGCCGGGTGCTGGAAACCCTGCTCACCAGCGAATTCATCGTGCTGACCCGCCTGCTGGCGCGCATCGCCAGCGGGCATTATTCGACCCGTGACTATTCCGAAGACAGCCTGCGGCAGGCGCTGGAATTGTACGTGCTGCATTTTCCGGTCTACCGCACCTACCTGACGTCATCGGGCCCTTCGGCTCATGATCGCGCATTGATCTCGCAGACGATCGAGAAAGCGCGCGACGACTGGTTTGCGGCCGATGAAGGTATTTTCGACTTCCTGCGCGACACGCTGACCATGGACCTGGTCAAGCCCGGACGCGCCGCCCACAGCGCCCCGCGCGTTCGCCGCTTCGCGCTGAAGGTGCAGCAGTTCACCGGGCCGGTCATGGCCAAGTCGCTCGAAGACACCACGTTCTATCGCTATCACCGCCTGCTGGCGCTGAACGAGGTCGGCGGCGACCCGTCGGCAAAAGCGCTGTCGGCCGATGGCTTTCATGAATTGATGCGAACGCGAGCCAAGGAATGGCCGCATGGCATGACGGCCACGGCAACCCATGACACCAAGCGCGGCGAAGACGCACGGGCCCGCATCATGGCGCTGTCGGAAATATCAGGCGAATGGACCAGCGCCGTGGCGCGGTGGAAACTTCTCAACGCGCCTCATCTTGTCATCGACGGCGAAATGCGAGCACCGTCAGCGACCTTCGAATACATGCTCTATCAGGCGCTGCTCGGCGCCTGGCAACTGGCCGACGCTACATTTCTCGAGCGCATGCAGGCCTATGCGCTCAAGGCGGCGCGCGAGGGCAAGGAAGAGACCAGCTGGCTCAATCCGCACGCCGCCTATGAGGCCGGGCTCGACACTTTCCTGGCGCGAATTCTCGACCGCTCCATCGCGGCTGAATTTCTGGATTCGCTGAACATTCTGGCGCGGCGTGTGTCGCTGCTGGGTGCGCTGAATTCGCTGAGCCAGCTGACGCTGAAGGCAACGATGCCGGGCGTGCCGGACTTTTATCAGGGCACCGAGCTCTGGGATTTTTCGCTGGTCGATCCCGACAACCGGCGGCCGGTGGATTTTGCCGAACGATCGCGCGTACTGGCCGCGCTGGAAACGCCCGATTGGGATGGTCTGGCGCAGGATTGGCCGAGCGGCCATCTGAAGCTGGCCTGGACGCGGCATCTGCTCAAATTGCGCACCGAGCTATCCGATGTGTTCGCCCATGGCGATTACCAGCGGCTGGAATTGAGCGGCCCTCACCGCGATCATGTGATCGCCTTTGCCCGCCGCCACGGGCGGGATGCCGCGATCGTCGTTGCCACCAGATGGTCGGCGGCGTTCTCGGACGGCGGCCGCGCCTGGCCTCGTCCCGAAAACTATGATGCTGCGCTGAACGTCAGCGGCTATTCGATCGAAGGTTTTGCCGACGCCGATGCCTCACAATTGCGGCTTTCGGACATTTTGCGACACCTGCCGGTCGCCGTGCTCAAGGCCAGATATCATGGTGCTGCGAAACGGCCACGAAAGCGCGATCGCGGGTAACCATCAGCTTTTCTTGGTCAGCAGCAACGTGCCACGATTCTTGATCGCGGCTTGCGCGACTTCGGCAAAGCGCTGCAACAGCCACGGCAGCACGACCTCCACCCGCACATGGTCTTCCCCAACGTCGACATTTCCGGCCGCAGCCTGCCCGAGCGCGCGGACGCGAAAGATCATGCGATTGTCTTCCCACCGCTCCTCGTCGACGCTCAGCATCGGCAGGCTCGATGTCGCGCGCGAAAGCCCCGTCTTCAGGCGGCGCATCGCCTCTTCGCGGCCGAGCTTGTGCGGGATCGAAACAACGAGCGGTGCGGACATCGGAAATTCCTCAGGGTGATCCGACCAGATGTAATTCTGCGCGGCTCAAAAAGAAGAGGCACGGGACGATATGGCGGCGCACAAGATGGAACTTTCACAGTTCCCATTTGTTTTCCGCGTGAAGACAGAACATGCACCCATTGCGGGAGCTGAGGAGAACACCATGTCAATCGGAACCATCATCCTGATCATTCTCGTTATCGCCCTGCTCGGCGGATTCAGCGGCATCGGCGGCGGACCGTTCTACGGCACCGGCTATTACGGCGGTGGCGGCCTCGGCCTGGTGGTCGTGATTTTGCTGATACTGCTGTTGCTCGGGAAGCTGTAGAAGCCAAACAAAAACTCCGTATCCGGGTGGGCCAAGGCGCAGGCCGGATCGATAACCACGATCGGGAGTAGGATGGGGCTCGACGCTGTGGTGCGCTCTCGGCGCAGGCCCGGAATCGATACGCACGACGTGGTTATGGATTCCGGGCTCGCGAGCTTTGTCGCGCCCGGAATGACGGTTAGACTTGCGCCGTGCCCACCTCTTGTGCCGCAAAGAAAGATGGTGGGTTCGCTGCGCTTAGCCCATCCTACTTTGAACCCAGCTTCTTCATCGCCGCCTTGATCGACGCCGCGGCATCGTCATAGTCCTGCCACGCCTTGGTCTTGGCGAGCAGCCCCGGCACCGTACGCAACGTGTATTTCTTCGGATCGAGATCGCCACGCAGCTGCGCCCAGGTCAACGGCATCGACACGGTGGCGCCGTCGCGGGCACGGGGCGACAGCACTGCAACCGCGGTCGACAGCCGGTCGTTGCGGAGATAGTCGAGGAAGATTTTTCCCTGGCGCGCCTTCTTCGACATGTTGAGCAGATAGCGCACCGGGTCGTCATTCGCCATCCACTGGCAGACACCCTGCGCGAACGCTTTCGCCTCTTTCCAGCTCACTCTGTCTTTGGCACCATGAAGCAGCGGCGTCACCACGTGCAATCCCTTGCCGCCGGTGGTCTTGCAAAAGCTTTCCAGGCCCAGCGCCGTCAGCCGCTGCCGCATCTCCTTGGCGGCCTCGACCACCTCGGCAAATCCGACATCCGGCGCGGGATCGAGATCGAACACCAGCCGTCCCGGCACATCGGGCGCATCAGGCGCGCAATTCCAGGGATGCAGCTCGAGCCCGCCGCTTTGTGCGACCGCTGCAAGGCCCTCGACACGATCGATCTGCAAATAGGGTTTGCGGTCGCCGGAGACCTTGGCGAGCGTCAGCAATTCCGATTGGCCCGGCATAGCGTGCCGCTGGAAGAACGTCTCGCCCTTGATGCCGTCGGGCGCGCGCAGCACCGAGCACGGCCTGCCCTTGATGTGGGCGATCAGCCATTCCCCGACCGCCTCGAAATAATGCGCCAGATCGAGTTTGGTCACCGCCTTGCCGTCGCCGGCATCCGGCCATAGCGCCTTGTCGGGTTTTGAAATCACCACGCCCATCACCGCGGCGGATTTTTTTGCCGACGACACGCCTGCCCTGATCAACGGTTTTGCTGCTTTGGTCATGACCGGCCTCTCCGCTTCGACCTCGTCCGCCGGCTTGTCCTGCCGCAGCCCCTTGAACGCCGCCTGCCGGATGTTGCCGCCATCGGTCCAGCCGGCGAACTCGATCTCGGCAACCAGCTCCGGCTTCAGCCAATGCACGTCGCGGGTCTTTTTCGGAGCATCCTTGCCGACGAATGGGCTTTTGTCGGAGGCGGCCGCCTTCAGGGCCGGCAGGATGCGCCGAACGGTATCCTGCCCGAAACCGGTGCCGACCATACCGACAAAGGCCAGCTGACCGTCGCGATAGACACCCGCCATCAGCGAGCTGAACTTGCCGTTGGTGCTCTTCCAGCCGCCGAGGACGACCTCTTGCCCGGCACGTATCTTGGCCTTGGTCCAGCTCTCCGACCGCCCCGAACGATAGGGTGCATCGAGTCGCTTGGAGATGATGCCTTCCAGCGACATCTTCTTCGCGCTTTCGAGCATGGTGTCGCCAGCGACCTCGAAATGCTCGACATACTTGATCGAGCTTCCCCTTCCGCGACGCCAGCAACGCCTGCAGGCGCGCCTTGCGCTCACTGAGCGGCAGACTGCGAAGGTCTTCTCCCTCAGCGAACAGCAGATCGAACGCGAAGAACATCAGGGCTGTCGTCTTGCCGTCAGCGATCGCGGCCTGCAGCGCCGAGAAATCCGGTAAATTGCGGTCGTTGATCGCGACGATTTCGCCGTCGATCAGTACGTCGGGCAGCGATTTCGCCTCTCGTGCGATGGCGCCGAATTTTTCGGTCCAATCCAGCGCCTTGCGCGTGTTGAGAACCGCCTCACCGTCCTCGACCCGTAATTGGGTCCGGTAGCCGTCGAATTTGATCTCGTGGCACCAGCCGTCCGAATTGGGCGGACGCTCCACGCGAGGCGCAGAGCTGCGGCGCGACGAAATCCGGCATTGCGTCGACCTTCTTCGGCCTTGCCGGATACGCTCGCCTTCAGCCGCGCAGGCCGCGCGATCGATGTCTTGCCCTTGGCACGTGCTTCCGCCGCCTCACCGCGGTTCGAATGCCAGACCGCATCGGCTTTGGTCTTGCCGCCCTTCGCCAGCATGAAAGGTTTTGGCGCCTTGCCCTTGCCTTTCGCGATCTCCGCCATCGAGCGGCCGGAAGCCACCGATCGATCTTCGGCGAGAATCGCTTCGCCTTCGCCTGGCCTGGCGAATTCGTCGCGGTGCTTGATCAGGAGCCAATTGGTGCGCTTGCCGCCATAGCGGTCGCCCTTCATCCGCACCAGCACCCAGCTGCCATGCAGCTTGTCGCCATGCAGGATGAATTTGAGATCGCCCTTTTTGAAACCGCGATCGGGATCGTTGGGCCCATCGGCCTCCCAATAACCGCGGTCCCACAGCTGCACGGTGCCGCCGCCATACTCGCTGTCGGGAATCGTGCCTTCGAAATCGCCGTAATCGAGCGGATGGTCCTCGACCTCGACCGCGAGCCGCTTGTCCTGCGGATCGAGCGAGGGACCGCGCGTCACCGCCCATGATTTGAACACGCCGTCGAATTCCAGCCGCAGGTCGTAATGCAGCCGCGTCGCGTCGTGCTTCTGGATCACGAATCGCCGTTGTTTTGACGGCGCGACCTTGACGTCGCCGGAGGGCTCGTCGGTCTTCTCGAAATCGCGTTTTTTGCGATAGGTGCTCAGGTTTTTTAGCGGCACATCAAATCCCACCCTCAGGCGCCCGGGCGGCGTCACAGGAACCAAAACCTATCGCAACCGTTGAAGTTCCGAAACCAGCCCCTTCGGAGATTGTAATGGCCCCGCGCGCCTATTGGAAAGGCTCTCTCAAACTGTCTTTGGTGTCATGTCCGGTGGCGCTGTATCCGGCCTCGACCTCGGTCGAGAAGACCCGATTCCACATGATCAACAAGGAGACCGGCAATCGGCTGAAACAGCAGATGGTCGATGCCGAGACCGGCGATGTCGTCGACAGCGACCAGAAGGGCCGTGGCTATGAGCTGAAGAAGGGCGAGTATGTCGAGGTCGAGAAGGAAGAGCTGGAAGCGGTCCAGATCGAAAGCAACCACACCATCGACATCGACAGTTTTGTGCCGGCAGCCGAGATCGACAAGCGCTATCTCAACAACCCCTATTACATCGTGCCGGACGGCAAGGCCGGAATCGACGCTTTTGCGGTGATCCGCGACGCCATGAAAGACCAGGACCGCGTCGCGCTGGCGCGGATCGTCCTGACCAGCCGCGAGCATGTGATCGCGATCGAGCCGCTCGGCAAGGGCCTGCTCGGCACCACGCTGCGCTACCCCTACGAACTGCGCGACGAGGACGCCTATTTCGACGACATCAAGAATCCCAAAATATCAAAGGACATGGTCGAACTGGCGAGCCATATCCTCGACAGCAAGGCGGCGCATTTCGATCCGTCGAAGTTCAAGGACGAGTATGAGGATGCCTTGAAGGCGCTGGTTCGGCGCAAGGCGTCGGGCAAGCCGATGAAGGCCGCGCCGCGTGAGGAGAAGCCGGGTAACGTCATCAATCTGATGGATGCGCTGAAGCAGAGCTTGAAGGGCAAGGGGGCGGTGAAGCGGCGGACAAGTGCTCCGGCCTCCCGCCGGGCGCCGCAGCGGCGGACGGTCAAGAAGGCGCATCGATCGCCAGCGCGGGCGAGGAAGGCGGGGTAGGCAAGACTTCTCCCTACGTCATTGCGAGGAGCGAAGCGACGAAGCAATCCATTCTTTCGTTGCGCGGTGAGATGGATTGCTTCGCTTCGCTCGCAATGACGTCATTTCTTACTTCTTCTTCGCCGCCTTCCTTTTCTTCGCGGCCTTCTTCGGTACCTTCTTGCCCTTGGCACGCGCCTCGGACAATCCGATCGCAATCGCCTGCTTGCGGCTCTTGACCGTCTTGCCGGAGCGGCCACTTTTCAAGGTGCCGGCCTTGCGCTTCTTCATCGCGCGCTCAACGTCGGCGGAAGCTTTCTTGGAATATCGTGCCATGGATGACCTCCCGATTGCCCGAGAAATAATCGTCGCAACGAAGGGAAGTTCCGGCCAGCAGCCGTCAGGCAATCGCCTGATAAAGCGCGGCGGCATCCTTTGCAGCCCGCAATCGCGCCAGCGTTTCCGGCGACCGCAACGTCCGCGCCACCAG
This sequence comes from uncultured Alphaproteobacteria bacterium, assembly GCA_963802535.1. GTDB lineage: Bacteria > Pseudomonadota > Alphaproteobacteria > Rhizobiales > Xanthobacteraceae > Bradyrhizobium. The sequence continues at coordinate 394,136 of CAWDJI010000022.1, forward strand.
CGCGAGCGCTGCCAGCGCCTCCTGCTCCGCCGTCGCGGGCAACAGCAAGGCGAATACCAGATCTACCGCCTGCCCGTCGATGGCGTCGAAATCTATCGGCGGCTTTAATTTTGCAAGCAGCCCGCGGGGCCGTTGTAGATCCGGCAGCCTTGCATGCGGGATGGCGACGCCGCGGCCGATGCCGGTCGAGCCCAGGCCTTCCCGCTTGAGCAGATAGGACGCCACCCGCTCGGCAGGCAGGCGGAGACTGCCCGCGGCGCGGCCTGCGAATTCCTCCAGCAGCGCGCGCTTGTTCGCGGCCCGGACGTCGAGCATGATTTCGGTTGGCGCCAGCAGATCGGTAATATTCATTGTCGCTCCAGAGCACGCGCTCGTCATTACCGGCATTGCTTCACCACACTCGACGTCATCCCCGGGATGAACGCAATTGCGTTCACCCGTAGGTGCGCGCTCTTGCGCGCCTCGAAGGATGGCTGCGGACACCGAGCCAGTCATCCTTCGAGGCTCGCCGAAGACGGCGAGCACCTCAGGATGACGACCGCGGATCAGTCCTGCGCCCGCAGCCGGTAGCCGATGCCGGTTTCGGTCAGCACGAATTGCGGGCGTTCCGGGATCGGCTTCGATTTTCTGCCGGAGCTGGCGGACATAGACGCGCAGATATTGCGCGTCGGTCAGTTCGTCCCACAGCTCTTTCAAGAGGAAACGATGCGTCAGCACCTTGCCGGCGTGCTGCACCAGCACGCGCAGCAGCTCATATTCCTTGGGCGAGAGTTTTACCTCGCGCTCGCCTGATTTGACGATGCGGCGCACCAGGTCGACCGAGAGATCGCCGGAGCGAAACACCGGCCGTTCGCCCTGCACCTGCAACTGATGCCGCAAGGCGGCGCGCATCCGCGCCAGCAACTCGTCCATCCCGAACGGCTTTGTGAGATAATCGTCGGCGCCGAGATCGAGCGCCTGCACTTTTCCGGCCTCGTCGCCGCGGCTCGACAGCACCACGATCGGCACGCTCTCATTGCGGCCGCGGATCATGCGCAGCAATTCATGGCCCTGGATGTCGGGCAGGCCGAGATCGAGGATGATCAGCGCCGGCTCCTCGGCCAGCAATTCCAGCGCGATCTTGCCGTTGGAAGCTTCGAGGATGTCGTAGCCCTGCGTGCTCAGGCCCATCCGCAACAGCTTTCGGATCGGCGGCTCGTCGTCGATCACCAGCACCTTGATCGGGGTCGCGTTCATGCGGCGGTGTCCAGTTGGTCTGATCTTGCCGGAATCGGCAAATGGATCGTCAGCACCGCGCCGCTGCGGTCGGCGCGGTTGGCGGCCGAAATCGTGCCATGCATCGCCTCGACAAAGCCTCGCGAAATCGCCAGCCCCAGTCCAGTGCCGGGGCGGACATGGTCGCCCTTCTGCGCGCGGTAGAATTTATCGAACACGCTTTCCAGTTCGCCTGCCGGAATGCCGTTGCCCTCGTCCATGATCGCAAGCGAAATCCGGTTCTGGTCGCGCGTGCCCCGGATCGCGATTGTGGTGTCGGCCGGCGCGTATTTTGCCGCGTTGTCCAGCAGGTTGAACAGCACCTGTTCGAACAGAACGGCATCGAGCTCCAGCATCGGCAGATCAGGGCTAAGTTCCAGCGAGACCTTGTGATGCACCAAAATCTTGCCGGCGCGGCGGAGCGCGCTGCCGACGATCTCGCTGACATCGTGCCGCGCGGTATTGGGCACGATGGCGCCGGATTCGAGTTTTGTCATGTCGAGCAGATTGGCGATGAAGCGATTGAGCCGCTCGGATTCGTCGATCACGGTGGCGAGCAGGTCGCGCTTCTGTGCATCGGTCAGCCCATGATCGAGATCGCGCATCGTGGAGGCAGCGCCGAGCACCGAGGCCAGCGGCGTCTTGAGGTCGTGCGAGATCGAGGTCAGCAACGCCTGGCGCAGGCGGTCGGACTCCACCGTGCGCTTGACGCGGTCCATATCCTCCACCAGTTGCACGCGCTCGATCGCCAATGCACCCTGGTCCATCAGGGCGTCGAGCAGCCGGCGCTGGTCCGGGGTCAGCAGCGGCCCGGTCTTGTCGTCGTCGATGCCGATGACGCCGATCAGCCCGCGTCCGGTCCGCATCGGCAAAAACAGCCGCTTGGCGCCCGGCAGCGTATCCGAGCCGCGCCCGGCCGGGCGATCGTTGGACCAGGTCCAGTTCGCCGCCGCAAGATCGGCCTTGTCGAGTTCATCCTCCGGCGGATAACCGGATTTTACCGTGAGCACGCCGTCTTCCGGCAGCAGCAGCACCACGCGCACTTTCAGCATCAGCGCGGTCTGATAGGCGGTCGCCCACAGCACGTCGTCGAGGGTCGCGGTGCCCGCCAGCTTGCGGCTGAAGGCATAGAGCGATTCGGTGGTGCGGACCCGGCCGATCGCCGTAACCGCCTGGGTGCGCACGCGGGCGGCGACGTTGGAGACCAGCACCGCGATCAGCATGAAGAAGAAAAACGCCGCGACGTTGGTCGGCTCGGTGATGGTGAAGGTATAGACCGGCGGCAGGAAGAAGAAATTGTAGCACAGCGACGCCGCGACGCTGGCCACCAGCGACGGCAACAGGCCGTAGCGGACCGCCACGCCCACGACCGCCGTCAGGAATACCAGGTCGACGTTTTCGATCCCGAACCAGGGATGGATCAGTTCGGCGGCGCCGAGGCCGATGGCGACGACGAGCAGCGCCATCAAATAGGGCTTTGGATCTGTTGGTTCGGATCGTTCCGCGGTGCGCACCGTTTTCTTTGGAACGGGTTCGGCGGCGAGTTCTTCGCCGGCAATGACGTTGACGCTGATGTTGCCGGCGCGGCGCACCAGATCATGCACCACCGAACCGCGCATCAGCTCGAACCACCACGGGCGCGTCGACTTGCCGATGATGATCTGCGTCACATTATTGGCTTGGGCAAACTGGATCACGTCGTCGGCGATGCGACGGCCGACGCCGGGGATGGTGATCGCTTCGCCGCCGAGCGACTCGGCCAACCGCATGGTGTCGGCGAGACGGTCGCGCTGTTCGTCGGTCAGTTGCAGGCTGCGCCTTGTCTCGATGCTGACCGCGGTCCACGGCGCGTGCAGCCGGTCGGCCAGCCGCTTGGTGTAACGCACCAGGCCCGCGGCGCGCGGGTCCTCGCTGAGGCACACCAGAATGCGCTCGCCCGCGGCCCAGGGGCCGGCGATGGCATTGGCCTGCATGTGGGTGAGCAGTTGCTCGTCGACCCGATCGGCGGTGCGCCGCAACGCCAGTTCGCGCAGCGCAGTCAGATTGCCCGGCGAGAAATAATGCTCCAGCGCGCGCTCGGCCTGCTTGGGGACATAGACCTTGCCCTCCTTGAGCCGCTGGATCAGGTCGTCGGGCGTGAGATCGATCAGCTCGATGGCATCGGCGCGGTCGAACACCGAATCCGGCACGGTTTCGCGGACCCGGACATGGGTGATCTGCGCGACCACATCGTTAAGGCTTTCGATGTGCTGGATGTTGACCGCCGTATAGACGTCGATGCCGCGGGACAGCAGCTCCTCGACATCGAGATAACGTTTTGGGTGGCGGCTGCCGGGCGCATTGGTGTGGGCGAGTTCGTCGACCAGGGCGATCTGCGGACGCCGCGCGATCAGCGCGTCGAGGTCCATTTCCTCCAGCGTCTGGTCCTTGTAGCTGAGCCGCTTGCGCGGCAGCACTTCGAGGCCCTTCAGCAACGCCTCGGTCTCGGCGCGTCCGTGGGTCTCGACCACGCCGACAATGACATCGACGCCCGCCTTCAGCCGCGCATGCGCGCTTTGCAGCATCTCATAGGTCTTGCCGACGCCGGGTGCAGCGCCGACGAAAATCTTGAGCTTGCCGGCGCGACTGTCCTCGCGCCGTGCCGCCTCCAGCAGGGCCTCCGGCGAGGGACGTTGTTCGGGATCGTGGCGGGCTTGAACCATACGGCAATATAGTCCTCACCTCGGCGCGGGCCTAGCCGCGCTCATTTCGCGGCTCGATCCAAAGCCAGATTCAGCGTCAAAACGTTAACCCGTGGCTCGCCCAGCAATCCTGCCATGCGGCCCTGGCTGTGCTCGGTGACCAGCTGGCGCACTTGCGCTTCCGGCATCTTCCGCGCGCTTGCCACCCGCGGCACCTGGAATAAGGCTGCTTCCGGCGAAATGTCGGGATCGAGCCCGCTGGCCGAGGTGGTGACGAGATCGACCGGGACGGAAGCGGACGGATTTTCGGCCTTCAGCTTCTCGACATCTTCCTTGAGCCGGTCGGTCAGCGCCTTGCTGGTCGGCCCGAGATTGGAGCCGCCGGAATTGGCGGCGTTATAGGGCGCCGACACCGTCTTGCTGGAATCGGCCGGATCCGGCGCCGAGGTCGCCGAGGGGCGGCCGTGGAAATATTTGTCGTCCTTGAATTCCTGGCCGATCAGGGTGGAGCCGACCACCTTGCCGTCCTGCTCGATCAGGCTGCCCTCGGCCTGCTTTGGAAAGATCACGCCGGCGATGGCGGTCATCGCGAGCGGATAGGCGAGACCGGTGATCAGCGTCAGCAGCAGCAGGAGGATGATGGCGGGACGAATTTCGCGAAGCATGGTGTGTCTCCTCAAACCAGGTGCAAGGCCGCGACCACGAGGTCGATCGCCTTGATGCCGATGAAGGGAATGATGATGCCACCAAGGCCATAGATCAGCAGGTTACGGCGCAGCAGCGCCCCGGCGCCGACGGCGCGATAGGCGACGCCTTTCAGCGCCAGCGGAATCAGCGCGATGATGACAAGCGCGTTGAAGATGATCGCCGACAGGATCGCGCTTTGCGGGCTCGCCAGATGCATGACGTTGAGCACCTCGAGCTGCGGATAGAACGCCAGAAACATCGCCGGGATGATGGCAAAGTATTTTGCGACGTCGTTGGCGATCGAGAACGTCGTCAGCGCGCCGCGCGTCATCAGCAATTGCTTGCCGATCTCGACCACCTCGATCAGCTTGGTCGGGTTGGAGTCGAGGTCGACCATGTTGCCGGCTTCGCGGGCGGCTTGCGTGCCGGTGTTCATGGCAACGCCGACGTCGGCTTGAGCGAGCGCCGGCGCATCATTGGTGCCGTCGCCGCACATCGCCACCAGCTTGCCCTTGGCCTGCTCGTCGCGGATCAGCTTTAGTTTGTCCTCCGGCGTTGCCTGCGCCAGGAAATCATCGACGCCGGCTTCGGCCGCGATGGCGGCTGCCGTCATCGGGTTGTCGCCGGTGATCATGACGGTGCGGATGCCCATGCGGCGCAATTCGGCAAAGCGCTCGCGGATGCCGCCCTTGACGATGTCCTTCAGGTGAATGACGCCGAGCAGGCGGCCGTCCTTGGCGACCGCCAGCGGCGTGCCGCCGGCTTTGGCGATTTCGTCCGCGATCGCCTGGAGTTCGCGAGCGGCCTCCGTGCTGACGTTGGGCTGAAGGGCGCGGACCGCATTTCCGCTCGCCATGGTCTGCGCCGTGCCGCCGCCGATGTAATTGAGGATCGCGTCCACCGCACCCTTGCGGACCGATGATGCGCCGGCGTCGATGCCGCTCATGCGGGTTTGTGCGGTGAACGGCACGAAGGTCGCAGACAACTCCTTCATGTCGCGGCTACGGATGTTGTACTTGTCCTTGGCCAGCACCACGATCGAGCGGCCTTCCGGCGTTTCGTCGGCGAGCGAGGCCAGTTGCGCCGCGTCCGCCAGTTCCTGTTCGGTGACGCCGCGAACCGGGCGGAATACGGTCGCCTGGCGGTTGCCGAGCGTGATGGTGCCGGTCTTGTCCAGCAGTAACGTGTCGACGTCGCCGGCGGCTTCCACCGCGCGGCCGGACATCGCCAGCACGTTGAAGCGCACCAGCCGGTCCATGCCGGCAATGCCGATCGCCGACAACAGCGCGCCGATGGTGGTCGGGATCAGCGTCACGAACAGCGCCACCAGCACCACCACGGAAATCGAACCGCCGGCATAGGCGGCGTAGCTCGGGATCGTCACGGTCGCGAACACGAAGATGATGGTGAGGCCCGCCAGCAGGATGTTGAGCGCGATCTCGTTCGGCGTCTTCTGCCGCTCGGCGCCCTCCACCAGGCTGATCATGCGGTCGATGAAGGTCGAGCCTTGCGCTGCCGTGATGCGGACGCGGATCCAGTCCGACAGCACTTGCGTGCCGCCGGTCACCGCCGAGCGGTCGCCGCCGGATTCACGGATCACGGGCGCGGATTCGCCTGTGATCGCGGCCTCGTTGACGGAGGCGACGCCCTCGATCACTTCGCCGTCGCTCGGGATATTGTCGCCGGCCTCGACCAGGACGACATCGCCGACCTTCGAGCGCGGTGCCGGGCACCAGCCGAAAAGTCTTGTCGGAGCCGGTGAGCAGCTTGGCCTGGCTCTCGGTGCGGGTCTTCTTCAGCGATTCCGCCTGCGCCTTGCCGCGGCCTTCGGCGACCGCTTCGGCAAAATTGGCGAACAGCACCGTGAACCACAGCCACAGGATGATCTGGAACGTGAATCCGAGATTGGCGCCGCCGGTGACGAGATCGCGCACGAAGATCACTGATGTCAGTGCGGCCACGACCTCGACCACGAACATCACGGGGCTCTTGATCATCAGCCGCGGGTCGAGCTTGACGAACGACGATGTGATCGCCGGCCCCAGGATCTTCGGATCGAGCATCGTCGACGCCGTCACCTTTTTCTGCAGTTTCATGGCTTCCATGGCAGTAACTCCGAAATGCGGCGCATCAGAACAGGGTGTTGGCGTTCATGGCGAGGTGCTCGACGATCGGCCCGAGCGCCAGCGCCGGGAAGAAGGTCAGACCGCCGATGATCAGGATGACGCCGACGACGAGGCCGACAAACAGGCCGCCGGTGGTCGGCAGCGTGCCGGCCGATGGCGGGATCGACTTCTTGGCCGCCAGCGAGCCCGCAATCGCCATTGCCGGCACGATCATGAAGAAGCGGCCGACGAACATCGAGCTGGCGAGCGTCAGATTGTAGAACAAGGTGTTGCCGGTCAGCCCGCCGAACGCCGAGCCGTTGTTGCCGGTCGCCGAGGTGAAGGCATAGAGCACCTCGGTAAAGCCATGCGGGCCGGCATTGGCCATCGACGCTACCGCTGGCGGCAACACGACGGCGACGGCGGTCCAGCCGAGATACATCAACGGCAGCACCAGGATGGCAAGCATCGCCATCTTGACCTCGCGCGCCTCGATCTTCTTGCCGACATATTCCGGGGTGCGGCCGACCATCAGGCCGGCGACGAAGATCGCCAGCACCACGAACAGCAGCATGCCGTAGAGGCCGGCGCCGACGCCGCCGATGATGATTTCGCCGAGCTGCATGTTGATCAGCGGGATCATGCCGCCGAGCGCGGTGAACGAAGTCATGCATGGCGTTGACCGCGCCGCAGGAGGCAGCCGTGGTGATCACCGCGAACAGCGAGGACGCGACGATGCCGAAGCGGACTTCCTTGCCTTCCATGTTGCCGCCGGAGAGCGCCGAGCGCGCTTAGCGTGGAGGTGCCGTTGGCTTCCGCCCAATAGGTGACGGCGACGCCGGCGATGAACAGCACGCCCATCACGGAAAGGATCGCAAAACCCTGGCGCTGGTCGCCGACCATGCGGCCGAACACGTTGGTGAGCGCGGCACCGAGCGCGAAGATCGAGATCATCTGCACGAAGTTCGACAGCGCGGTCGGATTCTCGAACGGATGCGCGGCATTGGCGTTGAAGAAGCCGCCGCCATTGGTGCCGAGCATCTTGATGGCGACCTGCGAGGCGACGGGGCCGACCGCGATGGTCTGCTTGGCGCCTTCCAGCGTCGTCGCCTCGACATAGGCGCCGAGCGTCTGCGGCATGCCCTGCCAGACCAGGAACAGCGTGTAGACCACGCAGATCGGCAGCAGCACATAGAGCGTGCAACGCGTCACATCGACCCAGAAATTGCCGATGGTGCGCATCGAGGAGCGCGCGAAGCCGCGGATCAGCGCCACTGCCAGCGCAATGCCGGTCGCCGCCGACAGAAAATTCTGGTGCGTCAGGCCCAGCATCTGCACCAGATAGGACAGCGTGCTTTCGCCGCCGTAGTTCTGCCAGTTGGTGTTGGTGATGAAGGAGATCGCGGTGTTGAACGACAGATCCTCGGCGACCGCCGATTGTCCGGCCGGATTGAACGGCAGCACCGCCTGCAGCCGCATCAGGCCATAGATGATCAGGAAGCCGCCGACATGGAACAACAGCATCGCGACCGTATAGGTCAGCCAATGCTGCTCGCGCTTCTCGTCGACGCCGCCGATCCAGTACAGGCCGGATTCGACCGGCCGCAGGATCGGGGACAGGAACGTGCGCTCGCCGTTGAACACGCGCGTCATGTACCAGCCGAGCGGTTTGCCAGTGCGACGATGATGGCGCAGTACAGGAGAATTTGAATCCAGCCGATGGCGGTCATGGAAATCCTTCAGAATCCTTTGCAGGTGCAGCAGGGAATAGCGCAATCAGCAGCGCCGAGGTAGAAACGCCAGACATCGCGGATCAGAACCGCTCGGGCCGCAGCAGCGCGTAGGTCAGGTAGAACAGCAGGCCGAGCGAGACGACGGCGGCGAGCGAGTAATCGAAGGTCATGACGGCCTCCCTCACAAATGTTCGCAGGCATAGGCGTAACCTATGCCCGCCACGAAGAAGCCTGCGCCGAGCGCCAGCATGACAATGTCCAGCATGGGATGTTCCTGTGCGAAATGGACCGCGGGCCGAATCGACGGCCGCGCTTTTGGATGGTCGTGAAGTGCCACCCGGCGCATAGGTTTTCGAGACGGGCATCGCGACGACGTTATAGGAATCTCATAAGTGCCCGTCCCTCTGCCCTCGTCCCGGCGAACGCCGGGATCCATACCGCGTTGTGCTATCGGTGAGGGAAAGGTCGCTGCCACCTTCCGCCAAGTTGGGGCCGCGGCGTATGGGTCCCGGCGTTCGCCGGGACGACGTGGTGAGAGAGTGTGCAAAACATCGCCCCCCACACTTATGAAATCCCTATATCTCCGCCCCTTCCCCCATCTCGTTTTCAAACGCGGATTTCTCCACTTTGGACGTGCGGCTGCAGCTTCGGCCGCGTGACCTATGAGATGACGCCATGTCGTACCTTGCAGAACTCCAAAATCCCGCTGAACTCGGTGACCGGCTCCGCAATGCCTATGCCGTTACCGCCGAATTCCTGTCCGACATCATCCGCCAGACCTGCCGGCGCTTTCCGTCCACCGGACAAAGCAGCAAGACCGCCCGCGTCGAGCGGCTGATCCAGTCCGGCGCCTGGACCGATGCGGCGCTGGCGCTGATCGATCTCGAACTGCCGCAATGGCAGGTTCGCCGCATCGCCTATGACGAAGGCGAGTGGCATTGCGCGTTGTCGCGCCAGCGCGAATTGCCGGAATGGCTCGATCAATCAGTCGAGGCCCGTCACGCCGACCTGGCGCTGGCGCTCTTGAGCGCGTTCGTCGAGGCGCAACAGAGCAGCGCGCCCCTGAGCCGGCCCAGCGTGCCGGCCGTGCGGCCGGACATCAATCCGCTCTATGAGCCGGTTTGCAGCGACAATTTCGCCTAGCTAAAAACCCCATTTGTCACCGCGGATCAACGGTCGCGGATTTCTTGTGGCGCCATCCCGCATAGTGATCGCATAAAGGCCGGCTATCCAAACTCCGATTGCATTTGACGAGCGGCTTTCCGGTGCTAGCTTCCCGCAACCGATCGCCTCGCGATCGAGGGAAGGAAACCATGAACCAAGCTTCGCAAGCCGTGCTGCCGGCCGAGCCCGTCCCTTCCGAAGGCATCGTGGCGGCCGGGGCCTATGTCGACGGCCGGCGCGTCGCCAATATCGCCATTGAGGAGGCCGCAGGCTGGCGCAGCAAGCCCGGCCACGTGGTCTGGATCGGGTTGCACGAACCTGATGTGACGCTGCTTCACAGCGTGCAGCAACAATTCCAGTTGCACGATCTCGCCATCGAGGACGCCGACCACGCCCACCAGCGGCCGAAGATCGAACAATATGGCGAAGCCCTGTTCATCGTGGCACGCACCGCGCAGCTCGACGGCGAAAGCATCGCATTCGGCGAGACCCATCTGTTCGTCGGCGAGGGATATATTGTTTCGGTTCGTCATGGCGCCTCGACATCGTATGCGCCGGTGCGGGAACGATGCGAGAGCTGTCCGCGGGCGCTGGCCCGCGGCGAGGACTATATCCTCTACGCCATCCTCGATTTCATCGTCGACAACTACTCGCCGGTGTTGGAGACCATCCAGGAAGAGGTCGAGGCGATGGAGGCGCAGGTGCTCGCAAGCGCGATGACGCGGCCGCAGATCGAGCGGCTCTATTTGCTGCGGCGCGATCTCTTGCGCCTGCGCAACGCGGTCGGCCCGCTGGTGGAAGTCTGCCGCCGGCTCGAGCATGACAATCTGCCGATGGTGCGGCCCACCATGCAGCCGCTGTTCCGCGACGTAACCGATCATGTCCGCACCATCCAGGAGCAGATCAATTCGCTGCGCGAGGTGCTCGCCTTCGCCTTCGAGGCGAGCCTTTTGGTCGGCCAGGCCCAGGAGACCGCGGTTTCCAAGAAGCTCGCGTCGTGGCTCGCGATCATCGCAGTCCCGACCGCGATCGCCGGCCTCTACGGCATGAACTTCAAGAACATGCCGGAATTGCAATGGGAGTACGGCTATTTCACCGTGCTCGGCGTCATCATGCTGGCGTGCGGCGGGCTATATTGGCGATTCCGGCGCGCGGGATGGCTGTAGGGGAAACCCCACGCCCCTGACGCCGGGACATCGATTTGTGACAAATGCGACGCTTTACGCGCTTCCCTGCAAGGCTCTGAAGCGGTACGATTGTCATGATCGCTTTCTTCCTGCGTGCAGCGACTATGGACCCGTGGCGACCACGGAGCGCGATCGAACTTGCTGCGAGAATCCCGATCCCCGTTGATACCTTTCTGGTGCGAGACGGAAGAACTGTTTTCGTTCGCCAGGACCCTTTTCGGGGAGTCGGATGAAGTGTAGTGGTGCAGACCTGTGACAACGCTTGATCGAATTCTCGACACGGCAGCGGACAATTTCAGAATTGCAAAGATCCTGGTCCAATTGGGCCTCGACCCCAACAACATCACCTACGATGCGCTTGTTCAATCGCCTGCTGGAGATTTTCGTCTCCAACATCACGCTTGCCAACATGTTTGCCCTGGTCGGCGCCATCTTCTTTGTCGCCACCCTGCTGACGCAGACCATGGTGCCGCTGCGCGTCGCGAACATGATCGGCTGCGCATTCTTCGCCGTCTTCGGCGCGCTCACGGCATCCGTCACGACCTTCCTGTTGTATCTCCTGATGGTGCCCATCAATGCCTATCGCCTTCGCCAGATGCTCGTTCTCGTCAAGAAGGCCCGCAGCGCCACCCAGGGCGATACGTCGCTGGAATGGCTGAAGCCGTTCATGACCGAGCGCAAATATCGCAAGGGCGATATTCTGTTCAAAAAAGACGATGCCGCCCATGAAATGCTGCTGACCGTCACCGGAAAATTCCTGGTGCAGGAAATCAGCGTCGAGCTTCCGCCGGGAAATCTGATGGGCGAATTTGGCTTCCTCACGCCCGATAACCGACGCACGGCGACGATCGAATGCATCGAGGATGGTCACGTGCTGACCATCACTTACGACAAGCTGCTCGAGATCTACTTTCAGAACCCGCAATTCGGCTATTATTTCCTGGTCCTGACCAGCCAGCGCCTGCTGGAAAATATTTCGCGGCTCGAAGGGATTGTCGCGCAAAACAAGGCCTTGCAGCAGGCCGCGGCTGCGAGCGGCGGCTCCCACTGAGCCGCAGCGTACAAGCGACGCGACCGCTCGAACCTATTCCGCCGCGGTGCGCAGCTCGGCCTTTTCGGCGCGCACCGCGCAGAACTTGAATTCGGGAATCTTGCCGAACGGATCGAGCGCCGGATTGGTCAGGAGGTTCGCCGCCGCCTCCGCGTAGCAGAACGGCATGAACACCATGTTCTCCGGCACGTCGCGGTCGGAGCGCACCTTGACCTCGACCGCGCCGCGGCGGGTTTCCAGCCGGATGAAATCGCCGGGCCACACGCTCATGCGCCGCATGTCCTTCGGCGACATGAACGCCACCGCCTCCGGCTCGATCTGGTCGAGCACGGAGGAGCGGCGCGTCATCGAGCCGGTGTGCCAGTGTTCGAGCACGCGGCCGGTCGACAGCACCATCGGATATTCGTCGTCCGGCACTTCGTCGGGCGCGATCACATGCGCCGGCACGATCTTGCCGCGGCCGCTCTCGGTCGGGAAACCCGTGGTGAAGATGATCTCGTTGCCGGGCTTGTTCGGATCGTCGACCGGATAGGTCACCGCGCCCTCGCGCACCAGCCGCTCCCAGGTGATGTTCTTCAGCGACGGCATCACCTGCGTCATCTCGGTGAAGACGTCGGCCGGGCCGTCGTAATTCCACGGCAGCCCCATGCGCTTGCCGATCTCCTGGATGATCCAGAGATCCTGCCGCGCGTCGCCGGGCGGCTTGATCACCTCGCGCGCCAGCTGCACGCGGCGGTCGGTGTTGGTGAAGGTGCCGGATTTTTCCGCAAACGCCGAGGCCGGCAGGATCACGTCGGCATGGAACGCGGTCTCGGTGACGAACAGATCCTGCACCACCAGATGATCGAGCTTGGCCAGCGCCTCGCGCGCGTGCTGCAGATCGGGATCCGACATCGCGGGATTTTCGCCCTCGATATACATGCCGTTGATCTCGCCGGCATGGATCGCGTTCATGATCTCGACCACGGTGAGGCCGCGCACCGGATCGAGCTCCTGATGCCAGAGCTTTTCGAACGGCTCGCGCAGATCGGTGCGGCCGACCGGCTGGTAGTCCGGCAGGAACATCGGGATCAGGCCGGCGTCGGAGGCGCCCTGCACGTTGTTCTGGCCGCGCAGCGGATGCAGGCCGGTGCCGGGACGGCCGACCTGGCCGGTGATCAGCGCCAGCGCGATCAGGCAGCGCGCATTGTCGGTGCCGTGGACGTGCTGGCTGATGCCCATGCCCCAGAAGATGATCGAGGCGCGCGAGCGCGCATACATCCGCGCCACTTCGCGCAGGGTCTCGGCCGGAATGCCGCAGATCGGCTCCATCTTCTCCGGCGTGAATTCCTTGATCTTCTGGGCGAGGTCGTCAAAGCCCTCGGTATAGCCGGCGATATATTGCTCGTCGGTCAGGCCTTCGGTGATGATGGTGTTGATCATCGCGTTCAGCATCGCGACGTCGCTGCCGGGCTTGAACTGCAGATGCTTGTAGGCATGGCGCGACAAGCTCTGCCGGCGCGGATCCATCACGATCAGCTTGGCGCCGCGCTTGGCCGCGTTCTTGATGTAGGTCGCCGCCACCGGATGGTTCACGGTCGGATTGGCGCCGATCACGATGATGACTTCGGCATCCATGGCGGCCGCAAACGGCGCCGACACCGCGCCGGAGTTCAGGCCTTCCATCAGCGCCGCCACCGACGAGGCGTGGCACAGCCGGGTGCAGTGATCGACATTGTTGGAGCCGAAGCCGGTGCGCACCAGCTTCTGGAACAGATAGGCCTCTTCGTTCGAGCCCTTGGCCGAGCCGAAACCGGCCAGCGCCTTGACGCCCTTTTCGTCGCGGATCTTGACGAGGCCCTTGGCGGCGATATCGAGCGCCTCTTCCCAGGACGCTTCGCGGAAATGCGTGAACGGATTGGCCGGATCGACCTGGTCGTTGGCATCCTTCTTCGCGTTCGGCAGCCGCACCAGCGGCTTGGTCAGGCGATGCGGGTGATGGATGTAGTCGAAGCCGAAGCGGCCCTTGACGCAGAGCCGGTTGTGGTTGGCCGGGCCGTCGCGGCCCTCGGCGTAGATCACCTTCTCGTCCTTGACCTGATAGGTGACCTGGCAGCCGACGCCGCAGAACGGGCACAGCGAGTCGACCTTCTTGTCGGCATAGGTGACGCGGGTCTGGTTCTCGTCCAGCATCACCGACGGCATCAGCGCGCCGGTCGGGCAGGCCTGCACGCATTCGCCGCAGGCGACGCAGGTCGATTCACCCATCGGATCGTCGAAGTCGAACACGATCTTCGAGCCATGGCTGCGATAGGCCATGCCGATGACGTCGTTGACCTGCACCTCGCGGCAGGCGCGCACGCACAGGCCGCACTGGATGCAGGCATCGAGATTGACGCTCATCGCCGGATGGCTGACGTCGCCTGCCAGCGCTCGGCGGCGGGAAAACGGCTTTCGGTGACCTCGACCTTCTCGGCCCAGTGCCAGAATTTCGAATCCGGATCGTGCGAGGTTTCGCGCGCCGGCTGGTCGGCGACCAGCAGTTCCATCACCATCTTCTGCGCCGCGACCGCGCGCGCGCTTTCGGTCTTCACCTTCATGCCGACGCTCGGCGTGCGCTTGCAGGACGCCGCCAGCACGCGCTCGCCCTCGATCTCGACCATGCAGGCGCGGCAATTGCCGTCGGGCCGGTAGTCCGGCGCGGGCGAATAGCACAGATGCGGGATTTCGCGGCCCTGGCGGTTTGCCACCTGCCAGATGGTCTCGCCGGCGTTGGCTTCGACCTGCTTGCCGTCGAGTTCGAACTGGATCTTTGTCATTCCGCCGCTTCCTTGAACTCGTCGGGGAAATATTTAATCACGGATGTTAGCGGATTCGAGGCCGCCTGGCCGAGCCCGCAGATCGACGCATCGCGCATCGCCTGGCTCAATTCGTCGAGCAGTTCGCGGTTCCAGACCGGCCGCTCCATCAGGATCGCCGCCTTCTGGGTGCCGACCCGGCACGGCGTGCACTGGCCGCAGCTCTCGTCCTCGAAGAAGCGCATCAGGTTCAGCGCCGCGCCCTTCACGCTGTCCTGCTCGGACAGGATGACGACCGCGGCCGAGCCGATGAAGCAGCCGTATTTTTCCAGCGTGCCGAAATCGAGCGGGATGTTGTCCATCGACGCCGGCAGGATGCCGCCGGACGCGCCGCCCGGCAGATAGGCGTGGAAGGTGTGGCCGTCGGCCATGCCGCCGCAGAACTCGTCGATCAGTTCGCGCACGGTGACGCCGGCCGGCGCCAGCTTCATGCCGGGATTTTTGACGCGGCCCGACACCGAATAGCTGCGCAGGCCGTGACGGTCGTTGCGGCCCTGGCTCTTCCACCAGTCGGCGCCCTTCTCGACGATGTCGCGCACCCACCACAGCGTCTCGATATTGTTGATCAGCGTCGGCAGGCCGAACAGGCCGACCTGGAACGGATAAGGCGGCTTGTGCCGCGGCAGGCCGCGCTTGCCCTCGATGCTTTCCAGCAGCGAGGATTCCTCGCCGCAGATATAGGCGCCGGCGCCGCGGCGCATGTGCAGCACCGGGCCGCCCGGCGGCAGCTTTTGCGATTTCGCGTTCGAGGATTTCGCGCGAGGCCGGATATTCGTCGCGCAGGTAGATGTAGACGTCGGTCGCTTCGACCACATGCGCGCCGATCAGCATGCCCTCGAGGAAGCGATGCGGATCGGTTTCGAGATAGTAGCGGTCCTTGAAGGTGCCGGGCTCGCCCTCGTCGCCATTGATCGCCATCAGCCGCGGCCCGGGCTCGCCGAGCACCGCGCGCCATTTGCGCCCGTCGGAAAGCCGGCGCCGCCGAGCCCGCGCAGCGACGCATCGTCGAGCGCCTTCAGCAGATCTTCCTTCGCAAGCTCGCCGGAGCGCAGCCGGTTCAGCAGCGCGTAGCCGCCGCCGGCGACATAGGCGTCGTAGTCGACATAGTTGGGCAGATGCGCATGGGTCTCGCCGGCCTTCGCGGCGGCGAGCACGTTCGCGACGGTGGCATGATCGACGAAGTGATGGCCGACCTCGGCCGCGGGCGCGGTGTCGCAGCGGCCGACGCAGGGCGCGCGCACCACGCGGATGCCGGGGCCGGCTGTGTCCTGCAATTCATGCAGCAGCTTTTCCGCGCCCAGCATCGCGCAGGTCAGCGAATCGCAGACGCGAATGGTCAGCGGCGCGATGTCGGGCTCGCCTTCCTTCACGATGTCGAAATGCGCGTAGAAGGTCGCGGTCTCGAACACTTCGGCAAACGACAGCTTCATCTCGTCGGCGAGCGCCGCGAGATGGGCCGCGGAGATCTGGTGATACTTGTCCTGGATCAGGTGCAGATGCTCGATCAGGAGATCGCGCCGCCGCGGCCGGTCGCCGAGCAGGAGCTCGATCTCGTGCGCGGCGGTCGGATCGACCTGGCGGCCCTTCGGGGTCGACTTGGCCCGCTTGCGTCCCGCGCCCGGGTGCTCGAAGGAGCGGACCTTTTGCACGTCATGAACCATCGAAACGTCTCGATCCTCCTGTCGGTTTAGATCAACTCTAATCCGTGGCATGCCAGATGCCAAGAGAAATATAGCATTCCAAGCGAAATTAGGCGTCCCAATAAGCATTTAAGGGGCATGCAGCCCTCGCTGTCATGCCCCCTCATCGACGCACCTGGCGAACCCGGGGGCTATCTCAGGTCTTGCCCATGCAGTCTTCGATGTAGAACCAGCGGTCGTCGCCGGCCAGGCCCTTCTGCTTCACCTCGACGCGGCAGGCCTTCAGCTTGGCCTTGTTGGCGCTCCACTTGGCCTTCATGTCCTTCAGCTTTTCGGCGGTCAGCTTCATCTTCGAAGGCTTTGCGGCGGCGTGGCGGGTGCTGCGGTTTGGGCCGAAGCGGTATGGAGCGCGCCGGCGACAAGCAGCACGGCAGCGAGACAGATTGCGGTGCGAAGCATTGGGAAATTCCCTTGGGTCAGGTCATTGATTGAAACGGAAAGACGGCGGCGCCGCGGGACGAAACTGTCCGTCCCGCGGGCCAGACGATGTTCGATCAGAAGATCTTGACCGCGCTTTCCAGCGTCTTCCAGACACCCCAGGCCAGCGGAATGCCGACGAAGGCCCAGAACAGCGCGGCCTTGGCGTCGAGCCCGCCGAACCCGATGCCGAACGAGCCTGACGGCCCGGACGCGCCGGCATCTGGCAGTCGCCGCCTGCAGCTTGGCGACCTCCGCCTCGCTCATGTGCCACTTCGGATCGACCGGCTTGATCAGGTAGTTGCAGATCAGGCCGGCGATCAGCATCGCACACAGGATGTACATCGTGGTGTTGTAGAGCTGGTCGCGCGGAACGCCGGCCGCGAGCTGGAATTCGCGGATGTAGTTGACCACCACCGGACCGATGATGCCGGCCGTCGACCACGCCGTCAGCAGACGGCCGTGAATGGCGCCCACGAACTGGGTGCCGAACATGTCGGCGAGATAGGCCGGCACGGTGGCGAAGCCGCCGCCATACATCGACAGGATGATGCCGAAGCCGAGCACGAACAGCAGCTTCGAGCCCATCGCCGCGAAGGTCGGCGCCAGCGCGTAGAGCGCGATGCCGAGCAGGAAGAACGTGTAGTAGGTGTTCTTGCGGCCGATCTAGTCCGACAGCGACGCCCAGAAGAAACGGCCGCCGATGTTGAACAGCGAGAGCAGTCCGGCGAAGCCGGCCGCGATCCCCGCGATCGTCGCCTTCTGCGCAACGGTGAGCTGGTTGAAGCCGACATCCGGCAGTCCGATCAGCTTGCCGGCGAAGATTTCCTGCAACATCGGCGAGGCCATGCCGATCACGCCGATGCCCGCCGACACGTTCAGGCAGAGCACCCACCAGATCAGCCAGAACTGCGGCGTCTTGTGCGCGTCTTTCAGGTGAACGTTGCTCTGCGAGATCATCGCATTGGCTTTTGCCGGCGCAGTCCAGCCTTCGGGCTGCCAGCCCGCCGGCGGAATGCGATAGCGGAAGGCGCCGATCATCATGAAGACGAAGTAGATGACGCCCATCGTGACGAAGGTTTCCCAGACGCCGACCGAGGTCGGGGTCTTGAAATAGTTCATCAGCAGATTCGCCAGCGGCGCACCGATCATGGCGCCGCCGCCGAAGCCCATGATGGCCATGCCGGTCGCCATGCCGCGGCGGTCGGGGAACCATTTCACCAGCGTCGACACCGGCGAGATGTAACCGAGGCCGAGACCGACGCCGCCGATGACGCCGGAGCCGAGCCACATCAGCCAGAGCTGATGGGTGATAGACGCCGATGGCGCCGAGGAACAGACCGCCGCACCAGCACAGCGCCGCGACGACGCCGGCCTTGCGCGGTCCGACCCGCTCCAGCCAGCCGCCCCAGATCGCGGCGGAGATGCCGAGCAGCACGAAGAACAGCGTGTACATCCAGCCCATGCTGGCGACTTTCCAGTCGCAGGTGGTGGTGAAGAGTTCCTGCACCAGCGACATGTCGGGGCAGGCCTTCGGCGCCGTCAGCCCGATCGCGCGCGACAGCGGCAGCCAGAACACGGAAAAGCCGTAGGCCATGCCGATGCACAGATGGATGCAGAGCGCGGCGGGCGGCACCAGCCAGCGATTGAAGCCGGCGGTCGCGATCGTCCGCTCGTTGTCGAGGAACCCTGCCCCGGCACCGGATACACTTCCAGCGCTGCTGATTGTCGTCATTAAACCCTCCCCTGCGCAGCCGCCCTTAAGAGGCGTGTCTGCTGTCAACGATCCCGTTATTCCCCAGCTTCGCAGCGGCCAGATCCTGCGCCCGCACAATTCTCTGGATGCGCCGGGATCACCAGCCGCATCCCTGAATTCCAACCCCTGACGCGGCAGGGTATGCCCGATGCCCGTGCCGGCCTTGATCTGAAAATGTGCCCGCCCCAGACCGCGTTCGTGCCCTGCCACAGACACGACTCAACCTCCGCAGCCCTGCGGAGACTATGGATTGGGACAGAAGGCGGGACGGGTGTCGATAGGCAAATGGTAGGTATCAACCGGAGCGTTTATCGCGCCGGCAACGCACCATTTGGATTTCTCTATCGGCCCATTCGTTTTTTCGATCAAGAACACGATTCGGCTTTCCGCGCGCTCCGTGATTTCGACCTTGTCGCCGGTTTCCCGGATCAGATTGGGAATGTCGATCACCGACAGCGGATCGGTGCAGTGCACTTCGAGGAAATCGCCGGGCGGAACCGTTTTCAGCGCCTTGCGCGTCTTCAACGCCGGCAACGGACATTTGAGGCCGGTGAGATCGAGCTTTGTCGTGGTCATGCCGGGAACATGGCGAAGGGGATGCGCATCGTCAATGCGCAGTCGGGCCATGTCCCGGGGAACATGGCGAAGGGGATGGGCTGGGTCAATGTAGACCAACCAAGGTCCCGTAGGATGGGTAGAGCGCAGCGAAACCCATCAACTTTCTTCGCGTGATTGATGGGTTTCGCTTCGCTCTACCCATCCTACAGCAGGCTCGCATAGGCCAAGAACCCGACCGTCTGGCCGGGCTCGACAGAGGTGACCTGCTCGCCGAGTTCGACCAGCCCGTCGGTGTCGACCAGCGAGGACAACAGGCCTGCGCCCTCGCGCGGGAACTTGACCGCTTCGAGCGCGCCATCTTCGCCCTTGCGCAAGGTGACGCGGACATATTCGCGGCGGGCGATCTTCTTCTTGTAGGCAAAGCCTGATCGCACCGGCATCGGCACCAGCGGTTGCTGCCGCGCGCCCGACAGCGCCAGAATGGTCGGCCGCACCACGTGGACGAAGGTGACAAAACTCGCCACCGGATTTCCCGGCAGGCCGATGAACGGCGTGCCGCCGATGATCCCCATCGCGACCGGACGCCCCGGCTTGATCGCCATCCGCCACAGCACCAGTTTGCCGACGGCCTCGACGCTGGCCTTGACGTGGTCCTCTTCGCCGGTCGAGACGCCGCCGGTGGTGAGGATCAGATCGTGCGAGCCTGCCACCTTCTGAAGCGCGCTGGCCAGCGAGGCGGGCTCGTCGCGCAAGATTCCGAGATCGCTGATTTCGCAGCCCAGCCGGTTGAGCATCGCCATCAGCATGAAGCGGTTGCAGTCGAACAGTTGCGCCGCCGCGCGGCTTTCTCCCGGCGAGACCAGTTCATCGCCGGTGGAGAATATCGCGACGCGGATGCGCCTCCTGACTTCGAGTTGGGTCAGGCCGAAGGCCGCGGCCAGCGCGACATCCTGCGGCCGCAGCCGCTGGCCGGCCTTCAGCGCGGCATGGCCCACCGGAATGTCTTCGCCCGCGGGGCGGACATTGGCGCCGGGCTTCAGGCCCGCCGGCAGCACCACCTTGCCGCCTTCGACGCGGACGTCTTCCTGCATGAACACGGTATCGGCGCCGTCGGGCATCGGCGCGCCCGTGAAAATGCGCACCGCCTGCCCCGGCGCGATCGGCGCTTGCGCAGAAGCGCCGGCCTGAACGCGTCCGGTCACGGTAAACGATTGCTCTTTTTGCTTTGGCAGATCGCGGCTCGATACGGCATAGCCATCGACGGCGGAATTGGTGAAGGGCGGCAACGGCAGCGGGGCCGCAACATCATGCGCAAGAATACGCCCGTCGGCGTCGGCAAGCGTAACCGTCTCGACGTCAGACACGGCGGTGACCCGCGCGGCAATGAGACCCACGGCCTCATCGACCGACATCATCGGACCGCCGAAGGCAAAGCAATCGTCGGACAGTTGCGCCATTGCCGTCTCAGCTCTCCGCTTCGCTTCTCGCCAGTACCTCTTCGACCGAGATCGCCGATCTCAGCATCATGGCAGCGACCGTCTCGATGTCATCGAGATGGGCGGTGGGAAGCGTGGTTTCAACCATGGTGTCGGTGGCAATTCCGACCACGCCGGGGTCGTCGGGAAACAAAAACGGCTTGCCATTGGCGGCGCGATAAACCTCGATCTTGCGATGCGGCTCGCGCTTGAAACCCTCGATGACGACGAGATCGACCTGCGACATTTTTGCCAGCAGTTCCGGCAGCCGCGGTTCTTCGGCGCCACGCAATTCATGCATCAAGGCCCAGCGCTGGGTGGAGGACACCAGCACTTCGGTCGCACCGGCCTCGCGGTGCCGCCAGGAATCCTTGCCGGGGATATCGACGTCGAAGGCGTGATGGGCGTGCTTGATGACGGAGACGCGCAGGCCTTGTTTGAGCAAATGCGGGATCACACGCGTCAGCAAGGTGGTCTTGCCGGCGCCGCTCCATCCCGCGAGGCCAATCACTTTCATACCGTTCTCCGGAGCCAGCACCTGTTCCCGTCATTGCGAGCGAAGCAATCCATACTTTACTTGTCGCAAGATGGATTGCTTCGCTGCGCTCGCAATGACGATCCTGGCTGCATTTCGCCCATATCCGGAGATGCTTTATATCGGCTAGGACCCAATGTCATGCTAACCTGCGGAAATGATGAAGATCGATAAAGCCCCGATCCCCCTGATCGTGCCCAATCCGGACGATCCCAGGCTGACCGAGCGCGTCACCGGGACCGACCAGAATGGCGCAATGGTCGAGATCCGGGTGCCGGTCGAGCGGCCGCTGACGCTGTATCTGAACGCGCAGGAGATCGTCACCATGATGACGATCGGCGACTACCCGGAATATCTGGCGCTCGGCTATCTGCTGAACCAGAACATGCTGAAATACGACGACGTCGTCACCGAGGTCGAATATGACGACGATTTGCAGGTGGTGGTGGTGCGCACCGAGCACCACACCAATTTCGAGGCCAAGCTGAAAAAGCGCACGCAGACCTCGGGCTGCGCGCAGGGCACGGCGTTCGGCGATCTGCTGGAAGCGGTCGAAAGCGTGGCGCTGCCGAAGGCCGAGTTGCGCACTTCCTGGCTCTACCAGATGACGCAGGCGATCAACACCATGCCCTCGCTCTATCTCGAGGCCGGCGCGATCCATGGCTGCGTGCTGTGCAGGGAAGGCACGCCGGTCTGCTACACCGAGGATGTCGGCCGCCACAACGCCGTCGACAAGATCGCGGGCTGGATCTATCGCCACGGCGTCGATCCCGCCGACAAGATTCTCTACACCACCGGACGACTGACCTCCGAGATGATCATCAAGACGGTGCGGATGGGAATCCCCATTCTGGTGTCGCGTTCCGGCTTCACGGCGTGGGGCGTCGATCTGGCGCGGCAGGTCGGGCTGACGCTGGTCGGGCGCACCCGCGGAAAACGCTTCATCGCGCTGTCCGGTCAGGAGCGCATCGTGTTCGACCAGAATCTCGACTATGTCGAAGAGGAATCGGCGCGGCACAAGCGCAAGGGGGCGAAGATCGTGACGACTGAAATGTACCAGGCGTGCTGCTCGCCGGCGGCCTGGCGCGGCGGATGGGCGGCGGCGACAAGCCGATGCGCACCATCGGCGGCCGCACCATTCTGGAGCGCGTGATCGCGCGGCTGAAGCCGCAATGCGACGGGCTCATCCTCAACGCCAATGGCGATCCGGCGCGCTTTGCGGCGTTCGGACTGCCTGTGATCGCCGACGGTGTCGCCGATTTTCCCGGACCGCTCGCCGGCATTCTGGCGGCACTGGATTGGGCGGCGGCGAACCGGCCCGATGTTGAATTCATGCTGAGCGCCGCCGCCGACTGCCCGTTCCTGCCGCGCGATCTCGTGGCTCGCTTGTATGAGGCGATGCGAGAGCAGAATGCCGAGCTCGCGGTCGCCGCTTCCGACGGCCAGTCGCATCCGGTGATCGGGCTATGGAGCGTGGCCTTGCGCGAAGAACTGCGCCACGCGCTGGTCGTCGAAGACATCAGAAAGATCGACCGCTGGACCGCGCGCTACAGGCTCGCCACCGTGACCTGGCCGACAACGCCGCTCGATCCGTTCTTCAACGCCAACACCATGGATGACATTGCGGAAGCCGAGCGGCTGGCGGCGCTGGATGGCGGGTAGATTTAACTCTCTCCGTTGTCGTCCCCGCGAACGCGGGGACCCATAACCACAGGACGTTGTGAGTTAAGCAAGGCATCAACCACTGCCTTTCATCAGCCGGGCCGCGGCGTATGGGTCCCCGCGTTCGCGGGGACGACAATGGAGAATTACGCCCGGCCAATCAGCGCGGCGCGGACCAGTATAGAGCCTACGCCGCCAACGGCACGGTCCAGGCGTCGTAGCCGTAAACCCAATCGGTATCGGTCTTGCCGCTGAGCCAGGTGTTCGCCCGCGAGGTCTGCTGGATCCGTGCGGTGCGGTCCTTGCGGCTCGCCTCGAACCGTCGAAAGGCGTTCGGCACGCCGTCACGCTCGACGCCGTCGAGGCAGCGCGACAGCACCGCGGCGTCCTCGATCGCCATCGCAGCCCCCTGCGCCATATAGGGCGTCATCGGATGCGAGGCGTCGCCGAGCAGCGTCACGTTGCCCTCGCTCCAGCGCTCCAGCGAATTGCGGTCGACGATCGCCCATTTGTGCACGTCCGGGCACGCAGCCAATACCTGCTCGACCTGGCGATCGAAACCCGCAAAGGCTTTCCGCAATTCCTTGACGTCACCCTTGGCCGACCAGGACTCGATCCGGAATTCCGGCTCCGGCTGGCTGGTGACGAGATAGATCTCGCTGCGGTCCGGCTTGACGTAATAAATGACGATGTGGCGGTCCTCGCCCCACCATTTGGTGCAGTCGTCGATTTTTTCGCCGCCGAGCAGTGCTGCGGGATACGTCGTCCGGTAGGCGATGCGTCCGGTAAAGTTCACCGGCGAGGTGTCGAACAAAATATCGCGCACGACCGAGTGAACGCCATCGGCGCCAACGACAGCGTCAGCAGTCGTGACCACGCCATTGGCAAACGTGAGTCGAACGCCATCACCGGTCTCGTCCAGTCCGACCAGTTTGTGACCGAGCTTGACATGTTCGTCGGGAACGGCACTGGCGAGCGCCGCATGCAGATCGCCGCGATGCGCCAGCAGATAGGGCGCGCCGAATTTCTGTTCGGCGCTCTCGCCAAAGATCATGTCGAATTTGACTTCGCCGGTCTTCCAGTCCCGGTTGTTCCAGGAGCGCGGATAGAACGACTGGCTCGCGCAATCTCTGCCTCAAGCCCCAGTCCGCGCAGCACCTTCATGGCGTTGCAGCCGATCTGGATGCCGGCGCCGAGCCGCGCGAATTGCGACGCCTGCTCGTACACCGTGACGTCGATGCCGACCCGCCGCAGCGCCGCGGCTGACGCAAGGCCGCCCATGCCCGCGCCGATAATCGCAATCGACAGAGGTCTCGACATCGCTCCCGCCAGACTTTTTCTTTGAGCCTCAGGCCGGCCGAAATCCCGCCTGCGCCAGCGCCGCGCGACCTTCGTCCGACGCCAGCGCATCGAGAAAGGCCTGCACCGCCGGCCGCTGTTTGCGCGCCGTCACCAGCGCAAAATCATAATGCTCTTCGGCAAACGGAATGAAACCGAGCCCCGATGCATGCGCCACCGGCGCGATGGTCATGCCCCAGTCGGCGCGGTGCTGCGCCACGGCGGCGGCGACCGCGTTATGCGAGCGCGGCTGATTCCAGTAGCCGTCGGGGCGCGCGCCCGCCGAGCAGCCGGTCGATCAGGATGCGGGTGCCGGCGCCCTGGTTGCGGTTGACCATGATGCAGGCGGGATCGGCGAGCGCGGCGCGCACCGCCTGCTCGGCGCTCGAAGCCTTCGAAGCGCGCATCGCCCTTGCGGAACACGATGCCCTGCATCCGCCGCCAGCCCGGCACCAGTTCGAGCCCGTCGGCGAGATACGGCGTGTTGTAGGTCTCGGTCTTGTCGTCGAACAGATGGATCGGCGCGAAATCGCATTCGCCGCGCTTGGCCGCCGCGAGGCCGCCGAGGCTGCCGACCGCGATCGACCGCACCGAGAGCCCGGCGCGCGCCAGCGGCGCCGTGACCAGATCGAGCCCGGTGCAGTGGCTGCCGACGATGACGAGATCCGGCACCCGCACATGCGGCGTGAACAGCGTCACCTCGGCTTCGGTGCCGGCCGGCATCTGATCGGCCAGCGCATCGATCCGCAGGAAACCGTCGGCCTGCGCGAACGAGGTGATCGCGCCGGAACCCTTGCCGGTCGGATAGGCGATCAATCCGTCAGCGCCTTCGACCAGCGACACCATGACGAATTCGGTGCGGCCGAGCTCGGAGGCAATCCGCACCGGGACTTTTGCGCTGACCTTGGCGTCCGAACGCGGCGGCAGGCCGGCCATGCGCCGCAGCACCGGCACGATCATGTCGTGGAAGGTGAACATCGCCGAGGTCGGAAATCCCGGCAGGATCACCACCGGCTTGCCGTCGCAGACCGCAAGACACAGCGGCTTGCCCGGCTTCAGCGCCACGCCATGCGCGATGATGCCGGGTTGGCCGAGCCGGGCGATGATGCGGTGGGAGACATCGCCGGCGCCCTTCGAGGTGCCGCCCGACAGCACCAGCATGTCGCTGGTTGTCGAGCGCATCGCGCATCGCGGCTTCGAGCTGGCTCTCGTCGTCGGGAATGGCGCCGAGAAATGCTGCCTCGCCGCCGTTCTCGGTGATCGCCGCGGTGACGATCGCGCCATTGGTGTCGTAGATCGCGGCCGGCCTCAGCGGCTCACCCGGCTGCACCAGTTCGTCGCCGGTCGAAATCACCGCGACGCGCGGCCGGCGCGCGACGGCGACTTGCGCGATGCCGCAGGCCGCCAGCATGCCGATCTCGCGCGAGCCGATGATGGTGCCGGCGCGCAGCAGCGCCTCGCCGCGCGCGATGTCGGAACCGGCATAGGAGACGAATTGCCCGGGCGAGGCGGCGCGGCGGATTTCGATCGCGCGGGATCCCGCCGGCTGCGTGTGCTCGACCATCACGATGGCGTCGGCGCCGCGCGGCACCGGACCGCCGGTCGCAATCGAGGTCGCCGTTCCCGACAACACCGGCCGCGTCGGCTGCGATGCCGCAGGCGATCACCTCGTCGTTGAGCATCAGGCGCACCGGCGTCGCTTCGCCGGCGGAAGCGAGATCGGCGGAGCGCACCGCAAAGCCGTCGACATTGGAACGATCGAACGGCGGCACGTCGATCGGCGCCACGACGTCCTCCGCCAGTGCGCAGCCGAGCGCGTCCGCAAGCGTCCGTTGCTCGCTCGGCACGGCGCGCGGAAACAACGCGGCTTCGAAACGCGCCAGCGCGTCTTCGCGCGACAGGATGGTCAGGAACTGGTCCTGATCAATGGTATCGCGGTCTTTTGGCTGGTGCGTCGGGTCATGCGGACGTCCCTGTCATTCCCGCAGCATATAGGCATCGACCGCGGTGCCCGCAGCAAATCCTTCCGCAGCCCCGGGCACGATAAGCCAGGCTTCGGCGCGGGCGATCGCATCGAGCGACAGGTCACCGGCCGCAAGCGTCACCCAGCGCCCTGCTTTCGCTCCAGCAGCACGATCTCGGCGATGCCGACGCCGGAGGCGATCTTGCGCGCCAGCGGCAGATTGAGCGTCTTGCGCGGGCGCCGTCCCGACAGCCGATCGAGCACCGGCAACGCCAGCGTCCACCATGCCGCGAACGCCTGATCCGGCGCGCCCGGCAGCACGACGACGGGCGTGTTGCCGATGCGGCCGACCGCCGAGGTGCGGCCGGGCTGCACTGCGATGCCATGGGCGATGACCTCGCCGCGCTCGGCCAAGGCCGTCACGCGTCGCGTCGGTGCGGCCGACGCCGCTGCCGCCGACGGTCAACAGCAGGTCGCATCCGCCGACATCGATTGCAGCGGCAATCGACGCGGCGTCGCGACCGGCGGCGGTGACGGAAACGACTTCAGCGCCGGCGGTGCGCGCGCTTTCCGCGATCAGATCCGACGTCACCGTGCCACCGGGAATATTGACAATGCGCAGCCGCGGCCGGCGCACCTTCAATGTCCCTATTCCCGCCGCGCGCGCGATCAGGAGATCGCGTGCCAGCACGCGCCGTCCGGCTTCGACAACAAGGCTCCCCGCGGCAATATCGCCGCCGGCCCGGCGCACGCCCTGCCCCGGTATCGCCTCCGCCAGCACCAGCGGCATCGGCCCGGACTGGTCGACGGAATCGGAATCGAGCACGCAGTCGCATCCCGTGGGAATGGCATCGCCGGCCTCGACCCAGGCCGGCAAGGTGGTCAGCGGCAGCGGCGAATAGGACGATGCGCCGACGAGATCGCGGGCGCGCAGCGCAAAGCCATCGGCGGCTGCAATGTCGTGCGGCGGCAGTGCGGCAAGCGGCGGCATGTCGGCGGCGATGCACCGCAGCGCTTCCGCAAGCGGCAGGCCCTTGGGCGTCACCGGCGCGACGCCGTCCAACAAGGCGGCCAGCGCCACATCGAGCGGCGTCAGCGAGGTCGGCAGGCGCTGGTTCGGGGTCATGGCCCGGCTATGCCCTGAATCGGGCCGGAAATAAACAGAACCCGATACCTCCAGCCGGTTCCGCCCCTCCCTTCGGCCCGATTGACGCCGGCCCAATTTAGTTGCAAATGAGACCAATTGGCGAGGCCACTGCCCGCCCAAAAACGACACCAGCGGCCAATGTGCCGATGCAGAGGGAGAAGCGAGGGATGTTGGTCCGCAATCTATCCATATTTGGCGCGCTTGCGGCCGCGATGCTGGCTTCGTCAGCGGCGCTTGCGCAGGTATCCGACAATGTCGTCAAGATCGGCGTCCTCACCGACATGAACGGTCCGGCCTCGACGCCGACCGGCCAGGGCTCGGTGACGGCGGCGCAGATGGCGATCGACGATTTCGGCGGCAAGGTGCTGGACAAGCCGATCAGCCTGATCATCGGCGACCATCAGTTGAAGCCGGATATCGGCGGCGGCATTGCGCGGCGCTGGTACGATGTCGACCAGGTCGATCTGATCGTCGACGTGCCGGTGTCGGCGGTTGGCCTTGCGGTGCAGAACGTCGCCAACGAAAAGAAGAAGCTGTTCATCACGCATTCGACGCTCGCCGCGGATTTCCACGGCAAGTTCTGCTCGCCTTACGCGATGCAATGGGTGATCGACACCCGTTCGCTCGCGGCCGGCACCGCGCAGGCAGTGACCAAGCGCGGCGGCGACAGCTGGTTCTTCATCACCGACGATTACGCGTTCGGCCATTCGCTCGAACGCGACGCCTCGACCGTGATCACCGCCAATGGCGGCAAGGTGCTGGGCTCGGTGAAGCCGCCGCTGGCGACCCCCGATCTGTCGTCGTTTGTCCTGCAAGCGCAGGCTTCAAAGGCAAAAATCATCGGCATCGCCGCCGGTCCGCCCAACAACATGAACGAGATCAAGACCGCCTCGGAATTCGGCGTGTTCAAGGGCGGCCAGCAGATGGCGGCGCTGCTGGCGCTGATCACCGACATTCATTCGCTGGGTTTGCCGGCGGCGCAAGGCCTGTTGCTGACGACGTCGTTCTACTGGGACATGGACGACAAGACCCGCGAATGGTCAAAGCGTTATTTCGCCAAGATGAACCGGATGCCGACGATGTGGCAGGCCGGCGTCTATTCCTCGGTCATTCATTATCTCAACGCCATCAAGGAGGCCGGCACCGATGAGCCGCTCAAGGTGGCCGCGAAGATGCGCGAAAAACCGGTCGAGGATTTCTTCTCCCGCAACGGCAAGCTGCGCGAGGACAATCTGATGGTCCACGATCTGATGCTGGTGCAGGTCAAGAAGCCGGAAGAGTCGAAATATCCGTGGGACTATTACACCATCCTCGCAAAAATCTCCGGCGAGGAAGCGTTCGGCCCGTCCGATCCGGCGTGCTCGCTGGTGAAGAAATGAGAATAGCGAATGGCGAGTGGCGAGTAGCGAATGGTAGGTAAGCGATCATTCTATTCGCTATTCGCCACTCGCCATTCGCTATTTTGCCACCCCGATCTCGCGGAAATACTTCAGCACGCCCGGATGGATCAGATCCACATTCGGCGCCGCCGCCACCGTGTTCACCGCTGATGTCTCGCAGGCCTGCGGCAGCTTCTTGCAGAACGCGGCCTCGACCCCGTGCAGCGTCTTCGCCAGCCGGTACGCGACATCGTCGGGCAGGTTCTCGCGCACGAGGATAAAACTCCAGGAGCCGACCGAATCGATCGCCGCGGTCTGGGTCGGATAGCTGTTGGCAGGCACCGTCAGCGGCTTCAGATAAGTGTGCTTGGCCCGGATGCGCGCGATCTCGCCCGCGTCGGGCGCGATGAAGCGCGCACCGCCTGGCGCTTCCGCCATGGTCTTGAAACCGGGCCAGCCGATGCCGGCGCCCCACAGTGCTGCGGCCCGTCCGTCCAGCACCATCGCCGGGCCGTCGCCGGCGCGATCGAGATAGATCGACTTGAAGTCCTCGTCCTGCTTCAGCCCGATGCCGTCGAGCATGTAGCGCGACAGGATCGGCAGGCCCGAGCCCTTGGCGCCGAACGCCACCGGCTGGCCGACGAGGTCGCGAATGGTCTTGTAGGGGCTGTCGGCGCGCACCACGAACATGCCGGGGCTGGAATACATCGCGGTCAGGATTTTCAGTTTGGTCGCCGGCCGCCCGATGCCCATGAAGGCCTCGTAGGAAGGCTCGCCGGCGACGAGGCCGAGATCGAGCTGGCCTTGTTCCAGCATCGGGATGTTCTCGTTGCTGCCCTTGGTGTTGCGCGGCTCGATCGACAGTGTCGGATCGGCGGCATTCATGATTTCGGCAAAGGCGTTGCCATAGAGCGGGAAGCCGCCGCCGGGCGTCGCGGTTCCAAGACTAAGGGCTGATCGTTGTCTTTGAAATGGTCTTGCCTCCGTCTTGCGCCGCCGCGCCGCCCGCCAGCAGAAGCACGCCGGCGCAGGCAATATGAGCGAGTTTCATTTTCGGCCTCAAGCGTCGTTTGCGCATAAGTGACTAACCAACGCGCCGCGGAGGTTGTAGGCAAGCGCGGGCTTTTATGAAAGCATGCAGGTAACGGTAACAAGAAAATGACGGGAAGCATAATGGTCGGATTTTCGAAGAAATCATTGCTCGGTCTGGTCTGTCTTTTGAGCCTTGCGGCGACCGCATCCCCTGCCGCAGCCGCCGATTATCCGAGCCGCCCGGTGCGCTGGCTGATCGGCTTCGCCGCCGGCGGCCCGGTCGATACCGTCGCGCGCATCATGGCGCAGTGGCTGTCGGATCGTTTCGGCCAGCAATTCGTGGTGGAGAACCGCACCGGCTCCGGCGGCAATATCGCCGCGGCCGCCGCCATCACCTCGCCGCCGGACGGCTACACGCTGCTGTTCGTCGCGCCCAACAACGCGATCTCGACCTCGCTCTACAAGAAGCTGCCGTTCGATTTCATCCGCGACACCACGCCGGTCGCCAGCATCATGCAGCTCACCAACATGCTGGTGGTGTCGAACGCGACGCCGGCGAAGACCGTTCAGGAATTCATCGACTACTGCAAGGCCAACCCGGGCAAGATCTCCTATGCCTCATCGGGCAATGGCACCTCGGTGCATATGTCGGCGGAACTGTTCAAGGCGATGACCAAATGCGACATGCAGCACGTGCCCTACCGCGGATCGGCGCTGGCATTGCCGGACATCATTTCCGACAAGGTGCAGCTGATCTTCGACAATTTGCCGTTGGCCCTCGAGCAGTCACGCGGCGGCAACGGTGCGCGCGCTCGGCGTGACCTCGCCGCAGCGCTGGCCGAGCGTACCCGACGTGCCGACGATCGCCGAGACCGTGCCGGGATTCGAATCGGTCGGCTTCTACGGCATCTCCGCGCCAAAGGGCACACCGCCCGAGATCGTCGACATCCTCAACAAGGCAGTCGGCGAGGCGCTCAAGGACCCCAAGCTGGTGGCGCGGCTCGCCGAGATCGGCGGCATTCCGAAACCGATGACGCCGGCCGAATTCGGCAAACTGGTCGCCGACGAGACCGAGAAGTGGCGCAAAGTGGTGGAATTCGCCGGTGTTTCGGTGGATTGAGCCCGCCATTGCCGGATCGCAATCGCCGCTGTAAACGATGCCCGCACCGTTGCCGGCCGCGTGTCCCACGCGGCCGTCGCGGCGGGGCCTGTAGCTCAATGGTTAGAGCCGGCCGCTCATAACGGTCTGGTTGCAGGTTCGAGTCCTGCCGGGCCCACCATACTGACCATCCGCCAACGTCTGTAAACATCCGCCAACGTCCGCTAACCTCGACAATCGTACTTGTTTTACAGCGATATACTGATCCTCCTACGTCCGTCGACGTCCGCCCTTTGTCTGTGACATCCGGTTGTTTTGTTGGTATTTCTGTTGGTAGGATATTGATGCCAAAAGAGAGATACCAACATGTCATTGACAGATGTGAAGTGCCGAAATGCGAAGGGAAAAATCAGACCGCATAAGCTCTCCGATGGCGGCGGCTTGCATCTATTGGTCAATGCAGACGGAGCTAAGTATTGGCGTTGGGCATATCGGTGGCACGGTAAGCAACGCACGCTTGCGCTTGGCGTCTATCCAGCTGTCGGGCTTATGGATGCGCGCGCGGCGCGCGACGACGCCAAGCGCAGTCTAGCCGCCAACGTCGATCCTTCCGCGGTGAAACGTGAGCGTAAACGGGCTGCCTAGTTGCCATCGGGAATACTTTCGAAGCGGTCGCGCGCGAGTGGCACGAAAACTGGAAAGGTGGTCGGACGCCCTATTATGCTGGCCAGATCCTCCGGCGTTTGGAAGCGGATATCTTCCCAACGATAGGGCGTCGCCCGATTGCCGAACTCGATCCCCCGGAGCTGCTCGACATGCTGCGCAAGGTCGAGAAGCGTGGGGTGAGCGAAACGGCACGACGATTGAAGCAGCTGGTCGGCCAGATTTTCCGTTTCGCAATCGTGACGGGCCGAGCGAAGCGGGATCCTTCCTCTGATCTCAAGGACGCCTTGCGAGCCACAGGAGAACCACAGCGTCACAGAGCGATGCCCCTTTTAGAGTTGCCCGTTTTCTTGCAAAAATTGGAAACCTACAGCGGTGAGCAGCAAACTAAACTTGCGTTGAAGCTAGTGACCTTGACGTTTCTTCGAACAACCGAATTGCGCGCCGGCAAATGGAGCGAATTGGAGGACCTTGATGGAAAATCCGCTCAGTGGCGCGTCCCGGCCGAACGGATGAAAATGCGAGTTGAACATCTGGTGCCTTTATCACACCAGGCAGTCGCCGTGCTGCACGAACTGCGCGCCCTTTCAGGCACTAGTCCTAATATTTTTCCGTCGCCCGGCAAAGAGAGGTGCATGTCCAGCAACACGATGCTCTATGCCCTCTACAGAATGGGATATCACGGCCGGGCCACTACGCACGGCTTTCGAGGTGTGGCTTCCACCATCCTAAATGAGAGCAATCTCTTCAATCGTGATTGGATCGAACGTCAACTGGCGCACGTCGAAAGAAACGAAGTGCGACGCGCATACAACGCTGCGGAATGGATGCCTGATCGTCGGCGAATGATGCAGTGGTGGGCAGACCACATCACTGCTCTGTCCACGGAAGGCAAAACGGTCGTCTTACTGTCGCGCGCGAGCTATCGCCGAAAGTTGGTGACGGCGGGAATCGGAAAGGCGGCATATCGTGGGGGTGCTTGACGCCTCCACTTCTCCACCGAAGGAGCGATATGCCGTGTCCAAAGATAACATCATCGAGCTTGAATTCAGCCAGGAAACGTCGAGGATCAACTCACTGAAATCTTGCGCAATGGGGCGCGTGCTCTGTTGGCCGAGGCGGTCGAGGCCGAGGTTGCAGACTTTCTCGGCAAGCATGCCGATTTGAAGACCGAGGACGGCCACCAGCGCGTCGTCCGCCACGGTCACCTGCCGGCGCGCGAGGTGATGACCGGCATCGGTCCGGTCGCCGTCCGCCAGCCGCGTGTACGTGATCGCGAGGCAGACGCCGCCAATCCCGACCGCATCCGTTTCTCTCCATCGATCCTGCCGCCCTACATGCGCCGGTCGAAGTCGATCGAGACGCTGCTGCCGATCCTTTATCTGAAGGGGATCTCGACCGGCGACTTCTCCGAGGCGCTGGCGGCGCTGCTCGGCAAGGATGCTGCCGGGTTGTCGGCATCCGCCATCGGCCGGCTGAAGGACGGCTGGCTCGACGAACACACCGCGTGGCAGAGGCGTGATCTGTCGGCGAAGCGCTACGTCTATATCTGGGCCGATGGCATCCATCTCCAGGCCCGCCTCGAAGACGAAAAGCAGTGCATCCTGGTGCTGATCGGCGCGACGCCGGAAGGCCGCAAGGAACTGGTCGGCTTCACCGATGGCGCCCGCGAGAGCGCGCAGGACTGGCGCGATCTGCTGCTCGACCTAAAGCGGCGCGGGCTCGACGTGCCGCCGCGGCTTACCATCGCCGATGGCGCGCTCGGGTTCTGGAAGGCCGCTGGTGAAATCTGGCCGAAAACGCGCGAGCAGCGCTGCTGGGTGCACAAGACCGCCAACGTACTCGCCAAGCTGCCGAAGAGCCAGCAGCCGAAGGCCAAACACGCGTTGCAGGAAATCTGGATGGCCGAAACCAGGGCCGTCGCCGAGCTGGCGTTCGACGCCTTCATCGAGAGCTACACGCCCAAATACGAGAAGGCGGCCGACTGTCTGAGCAAGGATCGAGATGCACTGCTGGCTTTCTACGACTTCCCGGCGGAGCACTGGAAGCACCTGCGGACCACCAATCCCATTGAAAGCACCTTCGCAACCGTTCGCCACCGCACGATCCGATCGAAGGGATGCCTGTCCAACAGGACGGCGCTCGCGATGGTCTTCAAGCTGCTCGAGACCGCGCAGAAAAGATGGCGTCGTCTCGATGGCCACAACCAGTTGCCAAAACTCGTTCTTGGTGTGACATTC
Source organism: uncultured Alphaproteobacteria bacterium (assembly GCA_963802535.1). GTDB lineage: Bacteria > Pseudomonadota > Alphaproteobacteria > Rhizobiales > Xanthobacteraceae > Bradyrhizobium. The sequence continues at coordinate 427,799 of CAWDJI010000022.1, forward strand.
AACAACGGGATCGAGGTCATCGCTAAACCGGATGACCGTCAGCCCACAACCGCCGCCGCCTGACCGGCTCGGCCGTCACCAAAATTTGGCGATAGCTCTGTCGCGCGCGAGCTAAAGCCAAATTGCGTTGGAGCGGGCTTGAAATTTTGCCATATGCCAACACCGCGACGATCAGTTGATCGGCTTAACCTGCGACCCCTGCGTCCCGAACGTTGTTATCTGTTGAGAAACACCAATAAAACCAGCGATTTTTGGACAGCTTTGACCACCATTATCGTCATTTGTTCGCAGGGTTTCGGTGGTCAATCGGTGGTTGGGACAATTCACTCGTCAGGAGCGAACCTAGGGGACACAGCTTGCGACCTAAGCTCAAGCCACCCAGCAGCTAAGTTCTCACCCATGACTTTTAATCATGGGGTCGAGGGTCGAGTCCCTCCGCGCTCACCAAAAGAAACCACTGCAGCACAGCAACTTCTTGCATTTTCGTGCATCTGTTTTGATCCGCGAAACCTGCCGAAAACGGAATTTGGGTCCATTTTTGGGTCCGTGTACAAACGCTAGGGGAAACACGGCGAGCCGCGCGGCCAGCGCGCCTTCCGCCCTCGCCGCTATCCGACAGCCCCCGCCCCGAAATAACGCACCACGCCCGCGCGCTGCCAATCCTGCCGCCGCTATCCTGTTGACGGCTCAACGTCCTGAGTGTCGATTTTGCCGGCATGATTATCACTGCTTCCTGCCCGGCCATCGTTCGTTCGGCAAGGATTGCTGCCGGGGCGATCAGCACACGCAAGCGTGCGGTATTCAATTTCGGCCAGATGATCGATCAAGTAATAGCGGAATTATTTCGCGTCCCTTTGTCCAAAGAAGATGGCACGAGGGACGCAAACTCGCTCTTCCTTCGACCGAAGGGTTCGATACCTAAACAAAGTAGAAGTCGTTAGCGTGAAGCTGATCTGTCTGTAGGCCCTGATATACCACATACGTTCCAGGCAGGGCCAACACCGCATGGCCACTGTAGTTGGACAGATACGGAGCGAGCTCTTCAAAGGTATCAACACCGACTGCAAAATTCTTCGTCAACTCCACTTTGTCCAGGCCAGTCTGAAAATCGGTGATGATGTCGGTACCCTGATCAGAACGGAACACGAAGGTGTCCGCACCCGACCCCGCCGGTAAGGTAATCGTCTCCACTTCCTCCAATCAAGCGATCGGTGCCGCCCTTTCCATCTATGCGGTCATCGCCCCCCGCGCCATCGATTACGTTATTGGCATCATTCCCTGTGATGATCTCCGCGTTCTTGGTGCCAACGTAGTTTCCGTTGACGGTCACCGGTGTGGGGTTAGTGTTTGGACCAGATAGAACACCGATCGACACCGTCTTTACTAAGCTAAAGGCCTCGCCATCCCACGCTTTGTCGGTGAACGTGTCAACTGCTGTGAAGGACTTCGTTGGCACGTAGGTGAAGGAACCGTCCGCATTGAAGGTCAAAGCTCCGTTAGTCGTGCTCTTCACGAGTTGCGCTTGAATACCGTCGCCAACGTCAATATCGCCGTCGTTCGCCAGCACACCTTGCGCTGATGTTATACTCAGCTTTTGGCCTTTGGATACGGTGTAAGCGTCGCTCAGCGCTATTGGAGCATCGTTCACATTGATTATGCCGAGCGTGAACTCATCATATGCCGACACGCCTGATCCGTCCTGCGCCGTTACCCTTACGCTGATCGAGCCGACGTCATCGTTGGTGGGGGTTCCCGAGAAGGCGCGTGTCGGACGAAATCGAAAATCAGCCAGCTGGAAGTTCGGCACCGCTTCCCAGCTTAGCCGCGTATGCGAGCGTATCTCCATCAACATCATTGAACGAGGTGGCAAGGATCACGAATCGACGCGGCATCCTCTGGGGTACCGCGATCCGCGAGTGCGATGGCTACGACTGGCGCGTCATTCACCGCCGCAACATTGACCGTGACGGTGGCAGGAGCACTCTCGGTGCTTCCGTCCGTCACCGTGTAGGTGAAGTCGGCGGGGCCGTTGAAATTAGCGTTCGGCGTGAACGTGATCGTGCCGTTCGCATTGAGTTGGGCATTGCCGCCGGTCCCACTGGTGATAGAGCGAACGATAAGCGCAGAGTTCGGATTGTCGACGTCGGTGTCATTACCAAGCAACTGAGCGGCCGTGAAGATCGTCACCGGCGTGTCTTCGGTCGCCGTCAGTGTGTCCGCAAGCGCAATCGGGCCATATCGTTCACCGCCGTGATGTTTATTGTAGTGCTTCCATTGTTGCTCAACGAGTTGTTCGGATCTTTGACGACCCACACAATGTCACAACTCGTATTTGCACCGAAATTCGTTGGGTTGTCGCTCAACAGGACAGTCACAAGTACCTTTTGATAGTTGGCTACAGTGTTCGGACCGTCAGAGAACAGCGTGCCGGACGAGGTGTACGACGCCGGAAATGTTCGTACCAGTGGTATTGCGGAAAGTAGATCACCCGGCATCTTGGTATTGCCAGTAAAGAATACCTCGCGCCCCGAAACGTTTTGATCATCGACATCGGTCGGCGCGTTGGGGGCGGGAACGCCGGAGCGGCGTTTCGCTGTCAGGATGCCAACGCTGCGATGCCACCGAGAATCGGGCCGTCGTTCACCGCCGTGATGTTTATTGTAGTGCTTCCATTGTTGCTCAACGAGTTGTTCGACAGATCTGACAACCCACACAATGTCACGACTCGTATTTGCACCGAAATTCGTTGGGTTGTCGCTGGACGAGGAAAACGCGACAGTCGCAAGTACCTTTTGATAGTTGGCTACAGTGTCTGGACCGTCAAGAAACAGCGTGCCGGACGAGGTGTACGACGCGGAAATGTTCGTACCAGTGGTATTTGCGGAAAGTAGATCACCCGGCATCTTGGTATTGCCAGTAAAGAATACCTGCGCACCCGAAACGTTTTGATCATCGACATCGGTCAGCGTCGCGTTGGGGGCGAGAAAGATACCGGAGCAGACGTTCGCTGTCAGGATGCCAACGCTGCGATGCCGCCGAAATCGGGCCGTCGTTCGCCGCCGTGATGTTTATTGTAGTGCTTCCATTGTTGCTCAACGAGTTGTTCGGATCTTTGACGACCCGCACCAATGTCGCGACTCATCTGCACCGAAATTCGTTGGGTATCACTCGGTACGAGGAAAACGCGACAGTCAGTACCTTTTGATAGTTGGCTACATATCTCGACCATCAAGAAACAGCGTGGCAGTCGTGTACGACGCGGAAATGTTCGTACCAGTGGTATTTGCGGAAAGTAGATAAGCCGCATCTGGTATTGCCAGTAAAGAATACCTGCGCACCCGAAACGTTTTGATCATCGACATAGGTCAGGCGTTGGGGGCGAGAAGTTACCGGAGCGGCGTTTCGCTGTAGAGATACCAACGCTGCGATGCCACCGAGGGAGAATCGGGCCGTCGTTCACCGCCGTGATGTTTATTGTAGTGCTTCCATTGTTGCTCAACGAGTTGTTCGGATCTTTGACGACCCACACAATGTCGCAACCGTATTTGCACGAATGCGTTGGGTTGTCGCTGGACGAGGAAAACGCGACAGTCGCAAGTACCTTTTGATAGTTGGCTACAGTGTCTGGACCGTAAGAAACAGCGTGCCGGACGAGGTGTACGACGCGGAAATGTTCGTACCAGTGGTCTGCGGAAAGTAGATCACCCGGCATCTTGGTATTGCCAGTAAAGAATACCTGTCGCACCAAACGTTTTTGATCATCGACATCGGTCAGCGTCGCGTTGGGGGCGAGAATACCGGAGCAGCATCGCTGTAGGATGCCAGACGCTAATGCCGCCGGAAATCGGGCCGTCGTTCACCGCCGTGATGTTTATTGTAGTGCTTCCATTGTTGTTCAACGAGTTGTTCGGATCTTTGACGACCCACACAATGTCACAACTCGTATTTGCACCGAAATTCGTTGGGTTGTCGCTGGACGAGGAAAACGCGACAGTCGCAAGTACCTTTTGATAGTTGGCTACAGTGTCTGGACCGTCAAGAAACAGCGTGCCGGACGAGGTGTACGACGCGGAAATTCTCGTACCGGTGGTTGGGAAAGTCCATCACCCGGCATCTTGGTATTGCCAGTAAAGAATACCTGCGCACCCGAAACGTTTTGATCATCGACATCGGTCAGCGTCGCGTTGGGGGCAGAATACGGAGCGGCGTTTTCGCTGTAGGATGCCAACGCTGCGATGCCGCCGAAAATCGGGCCATCATCCGCCGTGATGTTTATTGTAGTGCTTCCATTGTTGCTCAACGAGTTGTTCGGATCTTTGACGACCCACACAATGTCGCAACTAGTGTTCCACCGAAATTGGTTGGGTTGTCGCTGGACGAGGAAAACGCGACAGTCGCAAGTACCTTTTGATAGTTGGCTACAGTGTCTGGACCGTCAAGAAACAGCGTGCCGGACGAGGTGTACGACGCGGAAATGTTCGTACCAGTGGTATTTGCGGAAAGTAGATCACCCGGCATCTTGGTATTGCCAGTAAAGAATACCTGCGCACCCGAAACGTTTTGATCATCGACATCGGTCAGCGTCCTCGTCGAGTACCGGAGCGGCGTTTTCGCTGTAGGATGCCCATGCTGCGATGCCACCGAGAATCGGGCCGTCGTTCACCGCCGTGATGTTGATCGTTGCGCTGGCAGTGGCCACGTCGTTGCCGCCATTGGCGTTGCCATCGCCGTCGGTTACGAGAAACAGAACTGTCCGCGGCAAGGTCGAGGGGTTCTCTGAGGTGTTCGCATAAAGGATATGGGCGGTGAGCGCCTGCACCGCTGCCGGCGTCGCTGCGTCGGCATTGAAAAAGACCACGAGGTTGCCGCCATTGACACCGCCAGCGTAGGTCCCGATCGCGACGCCGCCGAACAGCACGGTGGTTCCGGAAACGCCAATCTCGCCGGACCCGTGCCCTGGTGTCCGATTGTCAGCTGATCACCGGCAGAACCATTGGCAGTGTAGCCAATGTTCAAAATGCCGCCATTGAAGTTCCCACTGTCGGGATCGCTCAAAGCGATTAACGGCGCAATCGCCGTCGGCGCTTGGTTCTCGGTGTAGTTAAGTGTTGCGCCTGTGCCGGCGGCCGCAGCGTCGAGATCAAGTACCGGTGCGTGGTTCACCATAATTTCCCCCCTTAAAATCGCAGAACCTAACAGGAAATAGTGGGCGGTGCAGGGATTGACCCTGCGACATCTTCGCTCTAATCAAAGCGCTCTACCGCTGAAACCGCCCCCAAGTGTTGCCCCGGCGTTGCCCCCAAGGCGCGGCGACCAGCGCCACGATTCTAAATTTGTGCATGAAATGAAACTCCCCCAACCTCGTAGCATCCAAGCGTAACTTACGGACGAGAGCAAGCTGGGATATCGACTAGCAGCCGAGATCGGCAGCGATCGGAGCAACCGGCCCTCAAAGACCCCGCCGATCTCGCAAGTTTTTCGCTGACCAAAACGCCCGGCTACCGGCCGGCCGGATCGCAAATACAATTCCGGACGTTATTCGAACATCGGCCGGTCAATCGGTCTGTTCACTTTTGAACATTTACAGATTGATCCTCCATCACCCACAACGACCTGCTGACCGCCAAAGCGCAAAAATATCGAAGCGCGTCGTGAAGTTGCTCACGGTCAATTAGGTCTCGCTCACGATGGCTTAAGATTTCTCCATCCCCCGCGTTGCGGATGTGTCCGGTTTTTCTGGTTCCGGTGTCAGCTTGTGAACCGACGGGTCACTCCAGCGCTACAAGCTCGATCAGCCATTCCGGGGGGTGAACCCGCGTCTGGCGACGGCCCGGCGTATGTCGTTCGGTAACGTCGTGCGTTGGGCCGACCACCAGCGTCCCGGCTGTAAAGACCGGTGCTGCCGAAGAGGGAGATCATGAGGAACAAGCTCGTCACGGCGGGATCAATTCGATATTACTCCACAGGGTATCGTTCATAAGCCGACTGACGCGGGATTTACTCCATACCCCGGTGATCCCTATTCGGGGATCTCGCGCATGGGCCAACTAGGCAACCAACCTGCCGGGAGCAGTTTAGGGTCCGAGGATGTGTTGAGAATAATCCGCTGAGCTCTGGGCCGAATACGTTACCAGCAACTCGCAACTGTTTAGCACTACCCAGTTGAGCCCTGATCCTGAATTCAATTGGGCGCTAGACGCAAAGTCGTCGGCTGTGAAGAATGCTCCTGAGCGTCGGACTATATAGGTCTTGGTGTTGAGCGGCTGCGATAGAGGATCAATAACAGGACGCGCAAAAGTTGGTCGAACCAGCGGCGAAGCAGGCTGAAGTTGTAGCCGGCGGCAGCGAGCACGGCATTGATGCGGTCGCCTTCGCGGCCCTTGAGATGGTTGCGGCGCATCCGATGGTCTTCCTTGAGATGGCCGATGACAGGCTCGACGGCGGCCCGGCGACGCATCTCGCGGCGGATGGCTTTGGTGACCCGGCGGACCTGGCCTGAGATCCAGACCCTGAAGCGGTCGGGATAGTTGTGGCCGCGATAGCCCTTGTCGCCGTGGATACGGCGCACGGCGACCCCTGTGAGCCTTTCGAGATCGGCGGTGACGGGACCGAGCGTATGGCCGTCATACGGATTGCCATGCAGCGCCTTGGCGTGCAGCACGAACTGGCCGCCCTTGGGCGCGGTGACCGGGGTGACGATCGAGACTTTGCAGCCGAACTCGTAAGGCGTGCGGGCCTTGCCTTTGCCGATGCACTCCACCTCGGGGGCGTGCAGCGAGTAGATCTTGGGCCCGCGCTGACGCTGCTCTTGCTGGCGAACACGCGAGGCAAGATCGAGCAGTGAGCCGAAGCGATCTTCGAGCACTGGGTTGCCGTCGATCTGGCGGCGGATGTCCCGGATGATGCGGCCGAGCCGGGTGCGCAGGAATTTGAGTTCGCGCCGGGCGCGCTTGAACTGATGCGCATGGGTATAGCGCCCGACCATGATGGCGGCGCGCTTGGCCAGGCGCAGATAGCTCTGGCGCAGCTTGACGCCCTCGCGTTTGGCCAGATCGACCAGCTTTTCGATCGCCCGGTGGGTGAGCCGCGCGTCGGTCGGATGCGCAACTGCTTTCTCCTGCACGGTGGTGTCCACCACGACCCGCTCGAGATCCTTGGTCTCGATCGCCCCGGCCCGGTGTGCCACCGAAAGGCTCTCCTGCAACAGCGCCGCAATCTGTTCCTCACCCAACCGCTGGCGCCAGCGCGTCAGCGACGAGCGGTCAAACGGTGCCGCGTGCTGGAACACCACTTCGCCGCAGAAGTATTGAAAATATGGGTTCTCCACCCATCGATCGCACAACGCCTCATCGGAGAGGTTGTGCATGTGCTTGAGGATCAACAATCCGGCCATCAGCCGTGTTGGCAGCGGCGGCTGCCCCGGCCCGACGCGACAGACCGAACTAAAGCGTCCGGCAAGGAACTGCCAATCGATCTCCGCCGCCAGACGGACCAACGGATGGCGAAGGTTGATGATCTCCTCCAGGCGGGGCCCAAACAGATCATCCTGACGATCGTCGCGGGGCTGGCTCACGGCTCTCCTCCAACAGCGAATCTCGCCGTCAAAGGAATCACGAACCGCCAAAATACGGAATTAAAAACGCAAGAAAACCGATATCCAACCCCGGCTTTCTTGCAAATTCCAATACTTGCTCAGCTCAAATTACAGCGATCCATCAATTGCTTCCGAATTCTTCACGGACGACAAAGTCGTCTAACCGAACTTATCCATCACCCGCCTGAACGCCGGATGCTGCCGGTTCTTGACCTTCACCCAGCGGTCGGGACGGACCGGCGCGATACGCGCTGTCGCGATGCTTCGGGTTTCAATGGTGGAGGAAACTCAGTTGGACACTAGCAGAGACCACTGGCGAGCTATCCAAAAACTCCTCAACCATATGCCGCGTCTAGTGAGAACCAGCAACGCCTCGGCCCTCTCTTCGGGCAGTTGGCTTGCGATCACTACGGCTTGGAACCGCAGGTGAATGTGTTCCTCTGTGGACACCTTCCATCACTCCCCATCGGTACGGCCCCGGTCCTCTTAGACCGAGGCTTGCGTAATCAGAACGCTTGACGATCTCCACATTCACCCGCGCCATTACTTTTGCCACGGCGCGGCGAAACAGCGGGCCTTGATAGCCGCCATCGGCGTAGAGTTTCATCAGAAACGGATACAAGCCGAACATCGTAGCCATCACGAACGCGCCGCCGTCGCGGTCCTGAATATCAGCGGCATGAACGATGGCGTAAATCAACAGGCCTTGCGTATCGACGAGAATGTGCCGCTTGCCTTTGATCTTCTTTCCCGCGTCGTAGACCCGGCGGATCGATCGAAGCCCCCCTTTTTCAGCGCTCTTGACGCTTTGGCTATCGATGACAGCGGCGGTAGGACTGGCTTCCCGGCCAATCGCTTCGCGGCATTTTGCATGAAGTATTGATCAATGAGATCGAGCGTACGATCGCAACTCCCAGTTCGAATAATCGTACAACGTCGAACGGGGCGGCAGGTCTTTGGGGATGGCCCGCCACTGACAACCGGTGGAGAGAATGTACATGAGACCGTTCACAACCTCGCCGAGGATCACGGTGCGTTTGTCGCCGCCGCGCCTACCTGGTGGGATGAACGGTTCCACCAGTTTCCATTCGTCGTCGGTGAGGTCGCTGGGATAGCGCAAATGGCTGCGGTCATCTCGCGCGCGGTTTTCATTCGTCCACATCGGCGGCCCCTCCAAATCAGGCCACCTTTCTTAAATCACATTATAAACTCATCACACAATTCAACTTCTTCCCGGACAGACACTTAGGCCCTTGCCACTTACTGGGCACCAAAACTGAAGAACAAGCTTGGCTTAGGCTTCACCCTCGACGAATTGTTCTTGTTCGGCGACTCGGTGCAGGTCGATTACCGAGGCTTCGAAGGCAAACCACTTCGAATTTACTTTCACTTCGATTCCTCGGGCAAGATCGGCCGCACGAGTTGCAGGCCGAAGGATTGTTGGGAAGTCCTGTTGCCCCTCGCGAGCCAAGTGCTGAGACGACGATGAAAAGATCTCACAACCCGTCTGGAAACCCTGCGCCAGCAGGCGGCGAGTCCGCGTTGATCAGCGCTCTGACAACCGTCCCGCAAAAGCGAGAGCTGTTCGCGAAGCATGCAGCACATTTAAACGCGCTGGCGGCTGAGGTTGAGCGCGCAATGGTCGCAGCAATAGGGAGCGTCGGCATCGTCAGGACTATCAGCGCTTCTGGGCACAGCTTCAGCCGAACTGATCCATCACCCGGCTGAACGCCGGATGCTGCCGGTTCTTCACCTTGACCCAGTTCGGCGACCGGCCGGGACGATACGGCCGATCCCGCAGCTTCGACACCAGCCCCTCCAGCCCCATCAGGCAGGCGTGCCGGAACAGGTCCGGACCGATCTCGCCCTGTTCGAAGTCGGCGCAGGATGGATGCCGTCGACCCGCCGCGCCAGTAGCCGCGCCAGGTTGGTCTTGCGCATCGTCAGCGGCAGCTTGCGCAGATCCTCGCCGTCGCCGACCAGCATGTCGAAGGCGTAGAACTGCACCTCGTCATCGTGCTTGCGCGAGTGCAGGCCGTTGAAGTCGGAGACGCCGTCGACGCCGAGCAGCACGGCCTCGCCGTCGATCACGAACGAGCTGTTGCGGTTGCGCAGCGCGGCCTCGACGATCAGCGGATAGCGGTCGCGTCCAGTCGTGGCCGTTGCGGGTCCACAGCCGCACGCGCTTGCCCTCGCGCTGGACGATCAGGCGATAGCCGTCGTGCTTGATTTCGTGGATCCAGTTTTTCGAGTCCGGCACCTTGGTGCCGGGCGACGGGATGCAGGGTTCGAACGGGGATTTGAGCATGGGGCAAAGATAGGTGGCGGCGCTGACGAATGCCAATCAAGGCAGACCCCTCATGCCGAAAATGCGACTCCAAAACCCGGCCGCTCCGTGTAGCATCGGCCGTACAGCGGGAGTGGCGTATGCGTGCAGATCCCGTCGATTGTTCCGGGTATGCCTGAGGATTATTACATCGTCTCAACAGCTACGGCCGGTTTGGCCCGCGTTTGCGGAGACCGATCTTGACCGCGCCGACTACGAAACCACCATCAGGGACCTGATCGGCGGGCAATACAGCGACCCGCTGCGCGTGATCATGTTCAATCCCGAAACCGACGTTCCGAGGACGTCTCGCACGCGGTGGCTCAGGAGATCCTGCGCCGCCTCGACCTTAAAGGCGGCGAGGTGCCGGCGGAGCTGGAGGACTTCATCGATCGCCACGTCGGCGCGGATCGCCAGCTGACGCTGCGGCTGGCCGTGGCCTGATTAGCCTGCCTTGCCTTGTCGCGCTCGGCGCAGGCGAACGCCCTGGCCTGTTCCCCGGCCTCCTCGCTGGTAAGCAGGTCAGAGCCGCCGGGGACGTCGTCCCAATAGAAGTGGGATATCACAACTCACCTCCGCTGCAGCCACAAGAGCTACAGGCGCATCACCACAAATATTGCGAAGGCAAGAACGGTTGCCACGGCAATAAGAATTCTGTCGCGCGTATGCGCGAAGCGCATTTCCGATTCCGACATGGTGGCCTCGCTCTGCCAATATCTTTCAAGAATTAAACGCAGGCGGGTTCCTCCTATCGAATTTTCAGGAACGTCGAACAGCGTCGGCTGAAGGTTTTTTTCAGAGCTTGTCGCGCTCCGCTCGAGCCCACTTGCGCGCCTGCTCAAGCGCCTGTTCACGCGTCAGCTGCTTCGGCCGCAGCCGCCGGCCAGCGCCATCGTCCCAGTAGAAGAATTTCGAACTCCCGGCCGTCGGCAAACCGCACCTCGAACGACCCGCAGCCGGGCACGGCTTCGTGCTTGATGATGCGGATGCGGGTGGTTATTGCTCCCGCGTCGGCGCCTCGGTGGCTTCAATCCAGGTCACAGCATGAATCTCGCGTGTCGTCTCGACCATCGACTGCGCGGGTTAGTTACCAATGAGGGATGCAACGAAGTCGCGGAGCCGACCATCGAACAACACGACGGCGAGGATGACGATGACGGTGACTGCGGCAGCAATGCCAACGATGACTATCGGCATGTCGTGGCGTCCGTTCCGGTCCATCGGTGAGCGACTTGGAGTGACAATCCGTTTGTCTCTACTACCCCGTGGCGCTATTCCGGCTTAGTTTTCGACGTAGGAATCGGCGGCCTACCGAGGACCTGAGTTGACGACGCGGGAGTACGAAGAGAGCGCCGTCGCGCAGACCTACGCTAAACTGGTGGAAAAGTTCCCCTAAGGCCCCACCGAACCTCGGGCACCAATGGTCGAGTCCGATGCTGGAGTTGAACGCGCCATCAGACTGCCTGCAAATTCCCAAAGTCTGTGAACGTTCGGCCGACAAGTACGGTGAGCCACCGCTTCATCAGCAAGCTAACAGGTGGGGGTTTCAATTTAACATCCATACTACGCCACTGAATATTAGATACCACCAACAGAACAAGGCGATGGATGTGACTACTAAGTAAATCACCTTGATTAGCTTGGCTTTCCACGAAAGGCGCTGTGATGCAGCAACGACCTCGAACAAAACAGACGGATAAGAGCCTTCTGGAAACGGGACGAAGGGCCAAGGTCCGTGATTGTCATCGTTCGCCGCTGATTTGGGTTCGGGAAAACTTTGGTGCGCCCCAGCGCTTCGCCGGATTGCGCCCCCTCTGGATCACCTCCCTTAATGTGGATCATTATAGCCACTCTCAGTTTGCACCTGTCGAGACCGGGCCATCGTCGCTGATGGCGCGCGTGGAGGTTTCTTTCCTATTCTGCTCTAGGGACATGACATTTTCTCGAAGGGCCAGAACTTCCTCCATCAGTCGATGAAGATCATGAGGTTCGATCGGCAATGTGCCTGATGAGGCAAATTGGTTTCGCTTGCCGTCCATCGCCGTTCCTGCTTCTGAATACGGTGCGGGCCGCGCTTTCAACGAGCCCGGTTGGCTGTCGTTCCGATTGAGACAGCAAAATTTTTTCCCAAGCGTTTCCCTCACAGTAGGACCACAGCCACTTGATTTTTCGTGAGCCGTCGCTTCGTACATCGCCCGCGTGCTGTCGTCGCAGCCATCGGATGCCGATTTATGAGTCGCTTAATTGTTGCTATGTCGGGTACCGGACCGAAACTGATCTGGAGGCATTTTAGTTATCGATCCAAGCAGTCCGGTTGGAGGATCGATCATGCAGTATCGCAATACGGAGTATCACGTTGTGCAGACCGCTAACCCCACGGGGTGGAAGTGGACCGTTCATGCTCCGGGACGGCGTGTAAGAACCGGGTCCAGTTACAGCAGAACAAGTGCGATTGGCCTTGCCCAACGGGCCATCGACAAACTTCTAATGTCAGACGCCAAAGAGAACACCATGTCCTCGCGTTCAAACGAGGGGCAGTCGTCGATGGAGGGGCCGTGAGGGTCTGCGACGAACAGAATGCAATCATCCTCTCAGCATCTGACATCAGCCTCATGACGGTGGCCTCATAAAAAGAGGGCCGTGCCGTCGCTCATCGACCGACGCGGGCCTAAAGTTTCTCCTCTCACACCGCAGACCAGCAAGGGGTCAAGTTGGTCCGGTGCGGTGCCAATAAATAATCGGACAGCCAAGTTTGCACGAAACACTTGAGAGCCAAGCAGACGCACCTCCACGTCCAAACAAAGGACAGAGGGCACTGCCGAAAAGCGGGTTGTTCGGCTCGTAACTTTCTCCTGGACATCGGTAGTGACGCTCGGCTGGGCGCCGGCTTAAGGTATCTGTCGAACGTGTGACTTTTAATCATAGGGTCGTGGGTTCGAGTCCCACCGCGCTCACCAAAAAGCCCACTGGCGCAGGCACCTCTTGAATTCGCGAAAGTGCTGTTTTGGTTGTGTGCAACCTTTGCGGACAATTAGTAAGACCCACGAAATTTGGCGAGATCAGCGTGTGATCCGCCCCTACCCTTCCTTCTCGAGCTCGTCGCGCGCCAGCGACTTCGCCTGCTCCAGCGCCTCGCTGCGGGTCAGCTGCTCTGCCCGCAGCCGCCGCCCCCGGATGTCGTCGAAGTAGATGTAGAGCGAGGCGCGGCCGTCCGCGAAGCGGATCTCGAACGAGCCGCAGCCGGGCGGCCTCTTGTTTGATCAGACGGATGCGGCGAGTGCTGTCGGTCATCGGGTAAACATAGCGCCCCAGCATTGAATTTGCATCGGGTGAGCACACAGACCGGCGCCGATGGCTGGGCCGATGACGTGAGGCTGTTGGACATCGAGGACAGGTATGTCTGTCAGGTCTGCGGTCGATGGGGTGCCGATGTCAGGCCGAAGTTCACGTCAAGCGAAGACAGGCACCGATTGAGCGGTCGCCGCTCCGGAAATCACGATTGTGTGAAGACCGAGCTATCTTTTAATTTGTGTCGGGTACCCGACATACCTAGGATATACCCATCACTGGGCTGCCTTCGGCTAATACCGGTGCCTGAGAGACACATTCGTGCTCCCGCCTGACTGGAGTGCGTCGCGTGATCATCAAGAACGAAGAAACCAGATTCCGTTTAATGATAGCGGTGCTTGGGTTGTTGCCGGTGGTGTTGGCCGTGATAGCAGCTCTCGTGCACGGCTGAGCCGAGAAGACCTATTGATCCATCTCAAAGCCCGTTCAATGGGCCTGTAATGCCTTCTTGAGCGGGTCGATCAATTCCTGCGCCGAGAACGGTTTGGTTAGATACGCGATGCATCCAGAGCGCAACGCGGCTTCGCGCACGGCTGGTTTTCTATTTCCGGTGATATAGATCACTGGCACCCCCACACCTGCGGCTTTCAAGTCCTGTCTCAGCTCGATGCCCGATCCGTCCGGCAGGTCGATATCGAGGATGACGCATGCCGCCTTCTCCATGCCGGTGTAATTTTTGAAAGCCCGCGCGGATGAAAACAGCATGGGTACATAGGCGTGCTGTCGGAGCAGACGCTGCACCGCCTTCAAAATTCCGGGGTCATCATCGACCACCAATACTAGGTTTCTATCCTTCATCGCCTGACCTGTCACCGACACGTCCAACCGAGGCGTTTTGCTTCATTTCCTGCGCGCTGATCCGGATCAGATAGAGCGGCTTCCGCTGGTCGTCGGCGACCTCCAAAGCCCATTCCTCACCGGGTCGAAACTTGCCACCGTTATTTCTGAATAGCTCGCCCGCAATGACCGTTGCTTCGTTCCATGCGGCGTCATTGTTCGGATGTTCTTCGCCTTCCTCATCAAGGCTTCGGCTCACGCCATGTATGTTGTAAAAGTATTTCGCCATGCAGACTAAAATCCGTCGAGGCTTCGACTGCTTACCATCCGCTCGATGATCCAGCCGGGCGCGAGCTTTTGATATGCCCGTCGTGGCCATCCGGTGACGTTAAAAGTTAACGTATGATATTAAGGTTGTCGGTCCGGTACCGGACATTTTTCGCAGGCCAAAAATGGGTACCAGTCTGGAACTAACCACCTATAGTCGGAATTTTAGTGCCGGGCCATGTTGTCGCGCTGATCTCGTGGCCCGGCACGGCTCCCGCCTCAACCCCAATTACCCCCGAGTGCGGGGCTGTGCCTTCATATTGTTCGGATCGCAAAAGTCGAAACTCAATATTCGGCCCGGGCGGTCGCGGCGGAGGATCGCATGATTACCGAGCGCTTCAACTCCCGAACCATGGCTAATATGGAAGTGGCCCTTGAGCGGGCGTGTCTGGTTCTTGCGGCTGGCAGTGAGAAACACAAAGCCCGTCGGATTATCGCCAGCAAAATCATCGAATGCGCCAATCGCGGTGACACCACCTTGGGTAGGCTGACCGAAGCCGGTTATGCAGCTGTGATTCAATTGACGGCTTCGGGGAAGCCTCACAAGTCAGTCATGCAAAAAGAGGCCGCCGACTGACGCGTTCACTGGCGCTGCTGAGGAGGGGAGATTGTGAGGAACAAGCTAGTCATGCGCGATCAATTCAATATTACTCCACAAGGCATCACTCATAAGCCGACTGACGCAGGATTTACACCGTACCCCGGTCCTATTCGGGGATCTCGCGCATGGGTCAACTAGGCAACCAACCTGCTGGGAGCAGCTTCAAATCCGAGGATGTGCTGAGAATAATGCGAGAGCTGTGGGCCGAATACGTTACCAACAACTCGCAACTGTTTAGCACTGCCCGGTTGAGTCCTTATACTGGACCGGTTGATACAATTGGGCACAAGACGTAAAGTCGTTTAACCGAACTGATCCATCACCCGGTTGAACGCCGGATACTGCCGGTTGTTCGCCTTAACCCAATGCGGCGACCACCCCGGAAGTATACTCACCTGCACCGGCCGCGGCACTGGATGCCGAAATCATCAAACCAACGGACATTGCGAGGACAATGGCGCCAGTCAGTCCCAGCGGGCGAAAACCCTTACTGCGCGACGTGATGGTTTCACTCATGTCAGAAACTCCCGCACCTATTGCCGCCATGACCGACTGCCAGCGCGGTTCTCTAAAAGCGACGGCCCCAGTTTCTCAAACCGGGGCCGCTGCGCTGGGGGCTTTGCAATTGTACCGGAATGGTGTGAGCCTCGGTACCCAGCCATGCAAACCCAAGAACCAAGTCAGGGATAGTTGTCCCGAAGCACATTGTCCTGCGGTACAGTGAGGTATGTTGACCTATCCGCAGAAAATCACCTTCGGCGAAATGCGCGCCTCTGGCGTCCGCTCGATCTCCGGGAGGAATTTATCATGAAGGATTATCAAGCCAGTTTGGAAAAGCTCCGCAAAGATGCGGCCGAAGCCGCCCTGATCCGGGATCTCGCAACGGACCGCGCAAAGCGGGAAATGTTCGACCGGCTGGCGCAGCATCTGAACCAGCTTGCCGATGAGGTTGAGAAGGCGATGGCCCAACGTGACGCCGACGCCTGACACGCGTGCCATGACCACCCACCCACCAAAATCACCTTCGGCGAAATGCGCGCCAGCGGCGTCCGCGACGTGCTGTTTGCCCCATCGCGGGTAGCATCACGGATCTCGCGCTTTCCTTCTCACACCACACGGCGTTCCGGCGAGATGTGGTGTGAATAATGCGAACACTCGACCACGGCCGACATCGCAGCGACCTTCAGTTTCGCCGGGTCCCGCTCGCCATTGGCGGCACAGCTCAGGATTTGCGAAGCCATTTCGGCCATCATAGTCGACGTTCGCTTCGGTTCAGGAAGCGCGGCAGCAGCATCGTCGAGGACTGCTCTCATCAGTGTGATTAACTCCGGCTGATAAACCGCTCCATTTTCGCCCATCGCTGTTTCCTCACTTGTTAACGTCCCTTTTTTAATTCGTTCGGCAATGGAGAGAGCCTGTCTGTTCGGTACCCGACAAAGCTAGGATTAAATTTTCATTGCGGTGCAGCGGCGGCGGCTCAACCGAACTCCGGCTAACGAAAACGCCCAGCTACCGGCTGGGCGGATCGCAAATAAAATTCCGTAATGGAAACGCCGTCATTCAAACGTCGGCAAATCAATCGGTCTGTTCACTTTTGAACATTTGCCGGATTTTCCCTAGCACTACTTCATCACTGGTAGCGCTCAAGGGGTTCCAAAAAAATAGAACCATCACTTCTGTTCGCCGACTCTAGCGCGCGACTAAAAGCTAGATGCTTCCGGTTTTTCCTAGTTCCAGTGTTTACTTGTGAACCGACAAATTGCTCCCAGCGCCACAAACTCGACCGGCCCGGGGTGAACCCGCGTCTGGCAACGGCTCGACGTATCGTTCTGCCACGACGTATGCGGGCCGACCTTAACGCGTCCAAGAGGTGATCACGATGAACAGACTAGTCAGGCGCGACCAGTTTAATATCACTCCGCAGGGCATCGTTCATAAGCCCACTAATGCGTCTTTTGCGCCATATCCCGGCGAGACATATTCGGGAATCACGCGCATGGGTCAGCTTGGCAACAGGCATCCAAATGAAGGCTTTAACTCTGAGGACGTGCAACGGATGATGTGGGAGCTTTGGACCGAATACGTTTCCGGCAACCCGCAATTTAGCACTGCCGAACTGAAGCGTCCGGATCCCGGACCGGCTGGATTCAGCTGGGTGGAAGACGTAGCGGTCTAACCGAGTTACTCCATCACCCGGCTGAACGCCGGATGCTTGCGGTTCTTCACCTTCACCCAGTTCGGCGAGGCCCTTCAATACCTGCAACAACATTGCCTTGGCTGTCGTTGCTCACACGGCATCAAAACCAGTCAGCAAGCGCCATTTGGTCCGGCGCAACATCGACGCCGTCGTGATGCAGATCAGGCGCGAGATTGCGGAGGCGTGCAGCGTTGCGGCAGACGAATGCAAAGAGCCGCTCGATCCTGACGACTTGGCAACGCGACGCTAGCGGTGCGTTATTGCTGTTGAGCAAGGAAGACGATGATCTTTTTTCTATCGTCGACTGAAGAAGAGACCACCATACGGCTTCATGTTGTTGCCGGGTACGACCTCGTCGGGCTTTGCAATGAAGCGATCAAGCTTCTCCTCGTCCCAGACGAAGTCTGCCTCCTTCATTGCACTGGAAAATCTATAGTCCGGTAGTGATCCTGCTTTCCGCCCAACAATCTTATGCAGGTTGGGGCCTAGCCGGTTGTCGCCCTCCTTCACCATGTGACAAGTTCTACAGACATTGTTGAAGGCCTGTTCTCCTGAGACGTCCCCCATGCCTTGCGAGGCCTGAGGCAGGGCGGAAGGATGACGAAAGGATGTACGCCATTCCGCCCAATGCGCTTAGCAAGAACACCCGGTTATGGAGCCACGCATGTACGTCTCGACGGTTATGCATGATTTCAGCTCCTCGCGCTTCGTCGCCCGAAAATGTCAATGCGCATGCGCGGAAATCGTTCATTTGGGGTCGAACATGCGGCCTGCCGCCGTTGCATCCGTTGTGCCCGACGCCCGGTCCACCGCTATCTGTAGGGCTTGCCGTTGCCGCCGTGGCTGCGCTTCAATGCGGCATGCCCCAGCTAACCCGCCTCCGTCATCCCGAGCGCCCCGACTGCTGGCAAATCATGTACGGCGACGTGCAGATCGGCATGATCGCGATCCAGCCCGGCATGCCCTCGAGCGCCCCGCAATGGCGCTGGGATTTGGGCTTTTACCCGCCCTCGCATCAAGGTCGAAGCAACGGCGGCTATGCGCCGAGCTTGGAGCAAGCGAGAACCGACTTCGAGACCGCCTGGCGGGGCTACCTAGCGCAATGCACGGATGCCGACTTCGCCGAGTATCGACGGCACCGTGCTTGGACGCAGTGGAAGTATGCGATGCGGGATTTAGGCTGCAAGCTCCCGACGCAGGTACCGGAGCTGCGATCCCGCTGCCTCTGCGGCGCAGCGATTGGTTTCGACTGCGAAGAACATGTTTACGCCAGCCACATGGAGCCCTCCGATGACCATCAGCATGCTTGATCAGATGCTATTTCGACTGGCTTGCGGACATGATGTCGTTCTCGGCAAGATGGCCAATTCGACTACGTGGGTCTGTGAGAAATGCGGTAAGTCCACTGATCTGACGAAGCCTCCTTTCAAAGCGCAACTCGTGCACGACCTGGACACAGCCGTGCAGAGAGACCTGCAGGCAACGGAACGGGGCGAGACTGTCACGCGACTGGGCTGATCGCACGGAGTTCGCCAGCGGCCGTTTCTATGCCGATCTTGAAGCCGCCGCGCGCAAGCTCCTGGAGATCGCCAACGCGACCGAGGCCGTGCAGGATGGCCGCATCCATATCGAAAAGCTCAACGGGCCCTTCCTGTTCAAGGAAGGCGGCAGTCCGGCCGAGTACACTGCCGGGCTCGATCTCGCCATCGCGCGCGGCTGGCTGTGGCGACACGAAGTCCGGGACCTACGTGAAGTTACGCCGGCCGGCGCGGACCCTTTTGCATGATGGGATGCAAATGAAACGGCCCCAGCCTCGGGGGAAGCACTGGGGCCGCCTGGCGGGGGAACTGCGGCAGGGCAGCTGCCGCGAATTCTCAATTCCGCTCATGGCCATTTGTTCCCGAAATTTCGCCCCGCCCTGCTTTTCATCGGATGTTGTGGTCGGAAATCGGGTGGTTCGCGTGATCGCAGTAACCCATCGTGCCCTGAACAACAGGAGCACGACATGCGCAATTTTCACTCTATCGCAGCTCTCTGCGGTGATGGTCTGCGGCCCGAACTCAAAACGCTCTTCAACCGACTAGCTGTCGACCCTCACTCGGAACTGTTTGTTCGCCCAGACGGGATGTTTCAGTCCGGCCCCGATCCCGTCTCGGAGAGCCCGAAGGCCGCCCCGATGATATCAAAAGAGTGGCCTAAATTCACGAATTCGGAGTGAAAGTTTGCCCCGGCCTATTTATAGTGCTTCATGGCTAGCCGGAGTGCCCGCCGTGAAAGACTATCAAGCCGCCCTGGAAAAGCTCAGAGCAGAAGCGGCCGAAGCCAGGCTGATCTGCGATCTTGCCACTGACCCTAGGAAGCGGGAAGTATTCGATAGGCTCGCCACCCATCTGGCCAGCCTCGCCGATCAAGTCGAGCAAGCCATCATCGAAGTTGGCAAGCCGAAGCGGGGATAGCTTCTCCGATCAAGAACAAGCCACCGAAGACGTAACAAACTGGGAACATGTTGCCGGACGCGCACTTATTTTTGCATGATTGTTGATTATCTCACACGCGAAACGCCGCTGAATATTGAGATCGAGCTGGTTGACGGTTCGACGATCAAAACCGTGGGCGATGCCGAAACATACTTTCGAAATTTGAACGCCGAGCAGCACCAGAAGAGCCATTGGGATACTGCGGTCCGAATGTTCGCGATCGCGATGCGCGAGCCCGCCTATCTCAGAGGTGCGACGCTATCATTGGAGAACGCTCTCGCACTAGATCGGCTAATTGTGCGGATACAAAAAGGTTATCTGCAGGCTTAAGCAAAAGCTCTCGCGCAAGGCGCTCTTCGACCGTTTGCTGAAGCAGAGTCTAACGGTAGCTGTGGTTCGCGGCTCACATTATCACTGGCATTCTATCTGATCTCGTATCTGAGAACTGTCGGGACTGAAAGTTAGTTCCGCACCAGGCGCGGCGAAAGCTGCGATCTGGTCGCTTCATCAGACATCGGTGTGCGGACATCCTCATCAACCTATCGATCAGCACCCGCCCGATACCCTTTGGCCGAAATGTCGTGCGTTCAGGATTTTGGCCGAATGCGCCGGCTCTTGGATCGGGAAGTACTCAATATAGCCGGACAACCTTACCGCTTGCAGGCATCGGAGGCCGCAAAAGCAACGCCGGTATGTTCAAGGGTCGGGTTCTTGTAGAAAGAACGAACATCTCGAATTGAAACTTTCTCGAACCTCTACGCTTATGGATTTGGGGCCGAACCTTGGAGTACAGCATGGCAACCCAGATCATTATGGATCATACCGGCGACACCCGGCACGACTTCAGCGTCGATGATGCCGTCGCCGTTGCGAAGGCGGAAGAGCGTTTCAAAAAATTGACCGGTCGGGGCTTCACGGCCGCCGTTCGCACCGGCAATGGCGAAACATCCGTGGTCCGGTCATTCAATCCTGCGGCCAAAGAAACGTTGTTTTTTCCCAGAATTGTTGGCGGCTAACGTCGGTCATGCCTCAAAACGAAATCTCGGCGATGCGCTATCTAAGGCGTTCGCTGCTTGAGGTTACTCGAAGGTTTCGAGCTTGGCATCAGCGGATTAGGATAAGTAAGGAAATCCGGGAAGCGCGCGGCCTGACGCTTCTGCACGAATGGCTCGGCCCGGCGCAAAAGGAGCAATTTGACGCGGCGAGATATTTTGAAGTTGTCGGATGCCATACCGGAAAACGCTACCGCATTCACCACGGTAGGGCGGGAAACGTTAGCGAGCTGGACGATCAGGGCCGGGCCGTGGCCGGACTGTGTTTTGTCCCCGAGGGAGCATTGGTCGCCGGAGACGTGATGCTCGCCCAAAAAATCGCGTTAGAGACGAACGAGTTGACGGCCTTGGCGGTAGCCAACAAATTTCCTGTCAGAACGGGAGAACGTTAGGCTTGGCCAGCCATGCAGCCGCTCATCGACCAAAATAGTATGAAAACACCATAATGTCGGGAACCTGACATAGCGGCCCGAGTTGGATTTGATTGATCCTAGCGAGCCGATCTCAAAGGCCTTCCTTTCACCGAGCGTTATGGGTCGGCAGAGGGAACTGATCAAAGCACCCTCATTAAGATATTTGGGAGGCTATGATATGATGGATAGTTCTCGAAACGAACGCGCTCGCGCGCGTGCACGCGATCTCTTGGCTCAAATTGCCCCCTTGCCCGATGACGTTGAACTCCAACGGTTGCGCGAACTTTCGGTCGATTACATCAATGAAGCCGAGAAAACCGATGGGAATGGTGCCGCCAATCTGAAGCCAAGCGAGCAAATCTCTGCGGCTCTAGATGAGATCGCTCGCGACTATTTCGCGAGGGCCATCAACCGATCAAAGAACACTGGCTCGAAATGAGCGGCAGCATCCTTCACGGTGTTGCTCGACAAACCCGGCAGACGCAACCAATCGCGCGAACGTCGAGACTGGTTTTCTAGTTCACAGCCTGGTGAATTTCGGAACACATCTACCTCTCGTTCGGTTGATCTGGCTCACAACTGGAGGAAACAAGATGAACTTGAAACTTTTTACCGCTGCAGCGGTAATCGCTACTTCGATCGCGGCCCCCGCGATGGCCCAGACTGTTTATCATCGGGATTACGATCGCCATCACAGATACGATAGCGGGCCCGTCGGCGCAGCGGCGGGCATAGCGGGAGCCGCCGTAGGTACTGCGGCGGCAATCGCAACATCACCTTTCCGTAACTCATATAATTACGACCGTGATATGGGACCCAACGGATTTGCTTGTCACCCGGGCGAGCGTTTCAAAGGTGGCGATGGCCGTTGGCACATCTGCCAATAACAAAGATCAAGGGCAGCCCGATCTGGCTGCCCTTTTCATTCCGATCAATATTCCGTCCCGATTTGCAAGCGCCGTTCAACGTGGCGCCAAATTCCATTAACGCAACGCTATCTGGGAAAGGAAGCAGGGACCAAGCGCCATCTCCATCATTGTCATTTGCTGGAGCGGACGACTGCGGCTTGGATAACGTGGCGGCTCTAATAATTGTATCGTCTTGCTTGATGCGGCTCATAGCAACGCGATCCCCTAGTACGCTATGGAAGGAGGGTCGCTTCCCTGTTGTCGGGACGGTGCGCTTCTTTCCCAACTTGTTCGAGGGCGGCAACCTGTTCGCGAAGTGCGCGAACTTCAGCCATTCGACGCTGAAGTTCCTGGTATTCAAGCGTTGGCGTGTGTGGCAAGCTAGATTGTTTGCGTCTACCGTCCATCGGAGTTGACCTGCGGCCGCTTGGTTGTGTTGACCCTTTCAACCAGCCGCGTATAGGACGGTTCCTAAGGTGACCGCTAAAATTGCCGGTTTTTCCCGGAGTGAGGAGGGTCGCGTATTCGCTTAGAAACCTTTGCCGGTCGAACGGAATTTAGCAGTGCCGGGCCGGCCCGGCACACTCCAAGTTGGCGGCCCCGCTCTCCTATCGTCCCCCGACGGCTGGGGCCGTTCTTGTTTCCAAGCCAGTCGACCGCCCGGGGAAGTGGGGCGGTTGGCGTCCGCACAAGGCGCGCAATTGCCACTTGTTCCTAAACCGCCGCGGTGCACGATTTATCAGTTGGAATGTCCACAAGTGAACAGACCGACCGGTTAACGCCGATTATCAATCGGTCATTGATTAACGGAAAAGTATTTGCGATCAGCCCGGCCGCCCGCGCCGGGCTTTTGCTTCAACAATATGAACCCGAGTGGCGTAGTAATACCAGTGGCCTAGTTTGGATTTGGGGTTATGGTGTCCCGCATGGCCAAGGACTATCAGTCCTCTATCGAAAAGCTGCGAAAAGACGCGGCAGAAGCCGCGTTAATCCGCGACCTGACCACGGACAAGGTCAAGCGTGAGATGTACAGCCTTCTACACGAACACCTCAACCGCCTCGCAGATCAGGTCGAACGGGCAATGAATGCCTCTAGAACGGCTTAAGGCCGCCTCAGCAGGCGGCCTTAATTTTGTTCCTAAGTCGGTGGGCGAACAGACGGCACCAAAAGACTGACGGTAGTCTGGTCGACTGGGAGGTAGCGTGCATGCCCAGACGATCCAAAACCACAGCCCCCTCGGACACACCAAAAATCGATCTTGCCGGAAGCTATCTGAAATACTTGCGTCTAAGAGAAATCGTTCAGAATGCTGAGCAGCGGCGCGATCCGAAAAAGCCTTCCGCGACAACTCTGAGCGCCAAGATTGGGCGGACGAGAACGGCGCAGAGGTCGCCTTAGGTGGCGCGTTTTTTTAACTCCACGCCCGCCCGATCGCTTGCCCGGCACAAATAACCGCGGTATCGGCTGCGTATCACACCGATCCGCGGTCAGGTTCGACGGTGTACCCCAGCTTCGCCGCCGGGCCGCACGGCCACTCTGTTCACTTTTGTACCGATCCTTCATCTTGACCGGTCGCGCGCCGGCGTTCTTTCGCGCGCAAAACTCCCACGCGCCCCTTAATTGCAGAGGTCGACCGCCTCAACGCAAGCCCTATGGTAGTCGGCGACTTGCCCGCAGCCAGCAGAGCGAGCAACCGCCTGTCGTCGTCATCCGACCATTTGATATTACTTTTCCTGGGCAAAGCGGCACCCTCGTAAACAATAAAAGGGGCTCCGGATCGCTCCGGAGCCCAAGACAGCCTCAGGGGTACATCCGCCCTTCGATCCGGTCCCTTCGAAAACGCGCCGGTAGTTTTTCAGTTCCAGTTTCCCGCGCCGATCGGCTCGGAACGTTTCGTTCACGGCGCGCTTTTAATTCGAGTTGTTGTTGCGTGGAGTTGCTTTATGCGTAGGTCCAATTGGACACCGTCGATCGTGCCCAACGGGAACGATCAGACCGTCTATCTGGTGGCGGACGATTTCGGCAAACACGGCCGCGCCTGGGGCGAGACCGACTACGAGACCACCGACCTCGAAACCGTCATTCAGGACCTGCTCTCCGGCCAGTACAGCAACCCGATCCGGGTCATCGCCTTCAACACCGCCGAGCGCTGGTCCGAAGACGTCTCCGAAGACGTCGCCCAGGAACTCCGGCGGCGCTGCGATCTGCAGATGCGCGACGTTCCGTTCTTCCTGCAGGACTTCACCGACCGCCACGAGGGCCGATACCGCGACGTGCAGCTGCCGCTGCCCATGCGCTTGGTCTGACCATGGCGTTCCAGCGCAAGAAGCCGGCGGCGATCGGCGTCAAGGCGCCCTTCCCGGGCTTCATCGAGCCGGCGCTGGCATCGTCGATCGAGAAGGTGCCGTCCGGCGCGCGCTGGATCCACGAGATCAAGTTCGACGGCTACCGCGTCCAGCTCCACCTCGGCCAACGAGGCCGTCAAGGTATTCACCCGCCGCGGCCACGACTGGACCAACCGCTTCAAGAAGATCGCCGACGATGCCTGGCACATCAGCCGCGGGCTCGGCGATCATCGACGGCGAGGTCGTCGTGCCGGCCGAGAACGGCACCACCGATTTCTCCGTCCTGCAGAACGAGCTGAAGGGCAAGTCGACCAAGATCGTCATGGTCGCCTTCGACCTGCTCTATCTCAACGGTTACGACCTGCGGAAGCTGCCGCTGATCGAGCGCAAGGCGCACCTGAAGAAGACTCATCGACGGAGACGGACATCCAGTTCAGCGAGAGCTTCGAGGTCGACGGGCCGGAGATGTTCGCGCACGCCTGCAAGGTCGGGCTGGAGGGCGTGGTGTCGAAGGTGCGCGACAGCCGCTACGTCTCCGGCCGCGGCAATGACTGGGTCAAGAAAACCTGCGCGCAACGCGAGACGCTGACCGATCGCCGGCTTCGCACTCGACGGCAACAAATGGGATGGCATCTATGTCGGCCGGCGCAAAGGCAACGACCTGGTCTATGCCGGCAAGGTCGACCACGGCTTCGAACAAGCCGGCCGCAGAACTGCGCAAGCGGCTGACGCCGCTGATCCGCAAGACGCAGCCCTACACCAAGACGCATCGCGCACAAGGGCATCTGGGTCGAGCCGGAGTTGCTGGCCGAGATCGAATATCGCGCGAAGTCCGCCGAGGGAAAGGTGCGGCATCCGTTCTTCAAGGGGATCCGGGAGGACATATGAAACCCCGCGACCTCGCAACTCGATCACGACAGTTAAGAGACCTCGCCGCCTCGATCCCGACGGCTTTATTCGCATAACCTTCACGCTTCCCATCGGAGCCGCTCGCGCCAAGGCGCGCGAATTTCTTCGTGAATTTCCATCGGGCGGCTACATGACGATCGTCAAGCGATGGCGGCAGCTTCCCGACGGACAAGTCCAATTCACGATGCGACGGTTACCGAGCGCGGACTAATAAATGAACTGGGGCAGGCTTGCTCGACACACAACCACAGCAATCGGCCTGACTTTCGTGATCGTCATGGCCCTCTACTTTGTCGCGCGACTTCTCATGTTGGAGTTGTAGCGACCACTAACCATTCGGCCGGCATTTGAATTTCCGGCTGCCCGGGGCTTCCCGCGTCTGTGCCCCGGGCCGGCGACCTTCATGCATCGCTTTTGACCGCTATTTTGCCCGAGACATCCGGTTAACGGGCACGAAGGCGCGAAACCGGTCCCGTGTCCGCCGATGCCTTGCAATTTTTCCTCTTACGGTTGGAACGCGCCGCAAGAGGCAGGGTTGATGGGCTGATCAACCAACGGACCCATGGAGCCGGTCATGAAATCCACGTCGTTAGTCCTGTTTGCGGCCTTGCTTGCCTCTTCAGCCTATGCGGCTGACAAACCTAGCCAAGCGTTCCTGAAGAAGGCCATCGAGGGCAACTTTGCGGAAATAGAAATGGGCAAGCTCGCCCAGCAGAACGGCCAAAATGAAGGCGTCAAGAAATTCGGCCAAATGCTGAGTGATGATCATTCGGCGGCTAACCAAAAGGCAATAGATGTCGCAAAGTCGATGGGTATGTCCCCGCCGGATGGCCCCAACACCAAGCAAAAGGCGGACTACGACAAAATGTCGAAAATGTCCGGCACACAATTTGACCGCGATTTCGCGGCGCACATGGTAGCAGATCACGAAAAGGATATCGCAGAATACAAGAAGGAGGCGAAGCAAGCCGACGCAGCCGGAGCATATGCTAAAGATCAAATCGACGTGCTGGAGAAGCATCTGCAGGCAGCCAAGGCGTTGAGGTCGAATAAAACCTCTAGCCGTTAAGATACGAAAACGGAGACAAGATTTGCCGTTACGAATCTCTATCTGTTGGGTCGCGTCCTTCAGGCCGGCAAGCGTAAACACTTCCTTTTGGCGATCCTTGCGATCGTGGGAGCCATCTCGTTCAGCGCTCTCACGGTCATCTTTAAACGTGAATTCTCTATCCAGTCTGGTGCAGTTGGCCTTTGAGGCAATCGCCAGCCTTCCTGCCGCCCTTGGTTCCTACAGCCTGGTCAACGGCGGGATGGCCCCCTAGGCTAAAAAAAATCTCCTAAATGGTGCAAAAACGCGCTTTACAGCAGGTAAGCGCGTTTTGCGTATCAGTGGCCATTTGCGAATTGGCTAGGCTTCCTAGCTCATTCTGGAGGCACCCATGGATACGGAAAAAAAGCTAGACGAGAAACCTGACGAGAGAAAGGACATCGGCGATCTTGTCGGAGACCTTATTGTCAGCGGGGCCACGGTTCTAGCCCACTCCGCCGCCAAGGCGGTTGTGAAGCGCGTCAGAAAATCTGCGGCTAAGAGTGCGCCTGTAAAAGCTGTCGCGAAGGCGGTGAAGAAGGCCAAGAAATCGACTGGGGTAGCCAAAGCCTCCAAAAACAGAAAGAAAGTCCCCAAGAAGTCCGCTCCAAAAAGGGCGACCAAGAAGACCGCGAAGAAAACGGCAAAGAAGAAGTCAAAGAAATCCAAACGCTAGGGAGATACCATGGCTAAGAAGGCAAAGAAGTCGGTTACGAAACGGGTAGTCGGAGCGGTTAAGTCTGCCGCTAAAAAGGCAACCAAAGCCGCCAAGAAAATGATGCCAAAAAAGAAGAAGGCTAAGAAGTCGAAGCGCTAATACACTCACTACAAATAAAAAGGCCGCTCGCTGGCGGCCTTTCTCGATGCACGATATTAGTTGCGCTCTTTGATCACCGTGGTGCTGTGCTCGAGCTCCACGCGCTCTTTCTTTATGACCGCGGTCTGCTCGCGCGGTTCCTCTTTCTTGATTATGGTAGTATCGCGATCACGATGGTCAGAACCGACGGTTACACCCTGGCGCTGTACCAAGAGGCGACATTCACCGATCCAATAGAGCCGCGAGGAATTCCGCTAGGCCCGCTGCCGGAGTTCCCCGCCGGTGCGACCCGGATCGCCTCCGCGGCCTGACGAATTGCCCGGCTATATTGCAGAAGAGCTTCCGGTGCGCAGCCCGAACGGGCCGCACACTCTCAATGCCACAACTGACGCGCGGATTGGTCAGAAAAGCCCTACCGTTGCGCAGCCGGCCTAGCGCGGAACCAGCGGAACCGCGCAGCTGGATAGTCGTTGATCGACATGGCGAACATTCTGCGAAAACCAGTTGTGATTGCTGCGATTGTTGCAATTCTCTCAGTCGCAACTCTGCTTCTGGTCAATCATACCAATCTCATCATCGATCGCCGCCCGCCACAGACGCCGCCGGGTACTACTTTCCATACGGCAAAGGATGCCGGTGCAGTGGTCACTCCTACCGAGCCTGAACCCGCCATCAAGCCAGCACCACCGGGCCCCGCCCCTGTGCATCCCGTGAGCCCCACCAAGCCGCCGGCATAGATCAATGAGCCACGCGCGGGGGGAATGGCCGTCCGTCCGGCATCCGCCATTCCAGACTGCCTAATCAACCGCTACCCGTTAGCGACCCATTCGTCCAGTATTCCGGTCAGTTGCGAGGGATCGTAGGGCTTATGCAGGTATCTTACACCCGCCGGCATGTCGTCCTCACGCAGCCTGATCTGGCCCGAAGTGACAATGACCTTGATCTTCGGCCAGCGGACGCTGATCACATGGGCGAGTTGAAGACCGTCGATCGAGCCGGGCATCTGGACATCGGTGACAACGGCCCACACGTCGCCTCGCCGTTCCAGTATCGAAATGGCCTCTACGGCACTCCCGGCCTCGAACGCGCTGAACCCTGTCCCGTCGATCACCGAGACGATCGTCCAGCGAAGCAATACCTCGTCCTCGACAATGAGCACGACGGGTCGACCGCATGCTTCTCGCTGCATCAATTGAGCCTGTTCTGATGACGCATGGTGCGCTTTGAGACCCACGCCCTCGCGCGGGTGCGCGCCACCCATTTCCTATGTCGGATACCGGACAAAGGCGGTGCTAAGGGCGAACTTATAGACCGGCAATTCGTTCCGAAGCAATCGGTCAGAACAATCCGATATTTCAGCGCTGATTCGACAAACGTGTCAGCGACGGTGACACATCTTGCTTGAAGAAGACTGGTCGACGCCAACGTCCGATATCGGACAAATAGCACCGACCGGGCGCGTAATAGTCCGACGGCGTCGTCCGAATGTGCTATATTTTAGCTGCCTGCATACAAAGCTTGCGGAAGTCCCCTCAAATGCAGGTACCGGACCGACAAGGGCATTGTGCCGATCCTAGTATCTGCCATTCCCGCGGAGCGCCCCCTCGGAGCGCGCATCCATCCCCCTGCGGTATCGCCGCCCGACCGATCGGGCCGGAAAGCCGCTCTTGCACACGCCTACGTCCAGTTCGCTGGACAACAAGTTACTTGCCAAATTGCCGCGCAGGGATTTCGAGACCCTGGCCGCGCATTTGACGCATGTGTCGTTGCCGCAGGGCGAGGTCGTCTATGAAGCAGGCGACGAGGTCGATCATGTCTACTTTCCCAGTGGCGGCATGTTTTCACTGCTCGCCGTGATGCGAGATGGCAAGGCCATCGAAACCGCGACCGTGGGACGCGAGGGCGTGGTCGGCGCCATGGCTGGATTGGGTCTCTACAGGTCGCTGGTTCGCGCGGTGGTGCAGCTACCGCTTCCTGCCAGCAAGATTCCCGCTTCAACGTTCCGGCGCGTCGTCGCCAAGAGCGACGCGCTTCGCGATCTGTGCATTCGCTATAACGAGGTCATGCTGACCCAGGCGCGGATCACCGCTGCCTGCAACGCACTGCACCCGGTCGAAGAGCGCTTCTGCCGCTGGCTGCTGCAATCATCCGATCGGGCCGCGAGCGATACAGTGACGCTGACGCAGGAGTTGCTGGCCGAGATGCTTGGGGTGCGCAGAACCTCGGTTACGGATGTCGCACGCAAAATTCAGGACAAGGGCGTCATCACCTACACGCGCGGCGTGATCACGATCCTGGATCGCGCCCAGCTGGAGCGGCTTTCCTGCGAGTGCTACGCGACGCTTGTCGAGCAAGAAGCAACGCTCACCTAGATCCGATGTTGTCCGTTTGGGTCAAAATGCGACGTCAGCCTGCCGGTGCGGCATGTCCGCTCCGCCCCCAGAAACAGACAAACGTGAACGGCGGCTTTGCGCCGATTGTGTTGAAAAGTCCTTTTTTTTTGCGAGGACTGAAAATTCTCGGGACCGCTGGTGCGTTTCGCTCGCTGCGACGTGAGGGACCATATCAAATACAGCAAAATCGACTGCCGACGCTCGTATTAATTCTAAAGACCTTGCGGCGGCTAAAATCGCCAACATGCATCATTTGCGAGATTTTCGAAGCTCCGCGATTTTCGAGTTTTTCAACACAATCCGCCAAGACCGGTCATTCCAATCAGGTCCGCACTCGCCGATCAATCATATCGAAGTATCCATTCAGTTCTGCTTTGGCTTTCACCATTCTGCGTCGTGCAGTCATGACCCCGGGTTTCGCCGGATCGTGTCATTTCTGAGCCGTGCCCGACACGTCGCATCCGGGCGCCAGCACAAACAGCGGCGCGTGAATTTCACGACCGCCACTAAACCCGAACTGAATGAGTGCGGAAAACGGCGTCTCGAAAGCGCAGACCCAGTCGCCTGGACTCTCTAATTCATATTTTCAAACGTTCTCATCGCCGCTACAACATTCTCGCCGACATAGGGCTTGGGAATAAAAAGCGCGTTCGCCGGGATTTCCAGCGGCCGAATTTTGCCACTGGTGATGATGATGTGAACCGGAGGCCACCTGTCTCTTACGGCAGCGGCTCGTTTCAGCCCATCCATGGAGCCGGGCATGTTGATATCGGTAAAAACGAGGTGGATATCCTGACGGGCTTCAAGAATGGCGATCGCTTGATCTGCATCTTTGCAATAACGACGGTGGAACCGGCAACTTCAAGCTCATCCGCGACGAGTTCCCTGATCAGGGCCTCATCTTCGACAACCAGTACTATTGGCATCTCCACCCTTCCGGTGGGCACATTCAGGCCACGACTGCATGCATCAAGCCTGGCGACAAACAATCGTTACTTTCGACGGATCGCAGGTCGGAAGTCCTCGCTGCGGACCGGCATCAACAGCGTGTCAGGATCTGAAGCTCCATCAATGCCATTCTCTGCAATATAGCGGGGTCTCGCTCGCCGTCCTTCGCGGTGCGGAGTATCGTTTCCGCAATGGCCTGGACATGCGCGGAACTGACGGGATCCGGCAGTGAGGCGACCGCCCTATCCAACGCCACTTTCATGATCGCGATCGTTTCAGGTGGAAACGATGCATTCGAGAAGTCTTTCATCTGGAATCGATCCGGGGCTAAGTGCAGGGTCGTAGTTCTTAGCGGCAAACGCACGAGCCGTTGCCGAGACGCGGGCATGGGTTACCCCCAACGGCCGCGCCATCTGCTTCCCCATCCTCCGCCGCCGCGGAGAAGCCGCACCACAAAGAGCAGCAGTACCGCACCGATGGTGGCGTTGACGATCGCGCTGATGATGCCGCTGCCGAGATGGATGCCGAGCCGGGGCAGCAACCAACTGCCTATGAAAGCGCCCAGGATACCGATGATCAGATCGCCGACGATCCCGAAATCCGGTCCCACGCACGATTTGACCGGCCAACCAGCCGGCGACGAGACCTACGAACAATATGACCAAGAGGCTTTCGCTCGATATATTCATCTTGCTACCTCAATCGTTGGTCCGCATGGCGTCCATCAGCGTAATCAGGTGTTGCGATAATCGGTCATGCTCGCCTGCCAGTCTGATCCGCAGCCGAGCACCTATTTCCTCGCAGATCGCGGCGCTACACACTCGGTCGATCTGAATTGCATTGCGAGCTTCTGGACTGATCATCAAGGTCTCCGTTCGCTACATCTGCGAGCTGCTTGCTAGCGGCGCGCCAGTGACCAGGCGAACTTCGCGAACCATAGCCTCGCCGCCGTGCAGACAGTGGGCATCAAAGCGAGGCCAGACCTGCTGCGAACAATTTCGCGCGACAGTCGGAAGTTCAAGCCGGTCCGACTTCGCCAGCACGGAGGTCTCGCCCGCGGCCACCTGAGGCGCAAACCCCGGCAAGGCAATAGCCGCCGCTCCCAAAAGGCCGAATATGGCCAGGGACGTGAGAGAATTGTTCATGTGAGGCTGCTGACTAGGCTTATTAGCCGATCCCGCTTCGCTTGGGGATCATGGGAGCAACGGCGCGATCCACGGGGAGTTCCCCTGACCGCAAGCTATATTTGAATAACCCCGGCCGCCGCCGCGGCTCAGCCCGTGTTCTCGTCTAAGGGCACGTCAAGCTGGATCATGACGCCTTTGGCGTGTTGGACGTCACTGCAATGCGTCCCTCAAGTTGGGTGATCAGGCTTTTAATCACTTTGAAGCCGGAACTTGACCGTGGTCGATATCGAAGTCCGTCGGCAGACCGATTCCCTGATCTGATACCTCCACACGCAAGTCGCTGCCGTGCCGTTCGCCCGAAACCGGATTTCGCCGGATCCGTCAGGGTAAGCATGCTTCGCGGAATTCGTGACGATCTCATTGATCAGAAGGCCCAGCGGAATTCGCCTTGTCGGCGGAAATCGTCGGAGTCGAAAGCGCAGCTTACCTTGTGCGCCACGGTCTCCTGCAGCTTCCGGCAAAGCTCGCCTGCAAAGTCGGCGATGTCGACAAACCCGATCCTGGTGCTGCGCCATAAATGGTCGTGAACTTGCGCGATCGTGGTGATGCGCGAAGCCGCATCTTTCAAGGCATTTCGTCGGGGCATGCCTACCCCGAAGCAGATGGAGAAGCTGGCTGCTGCAGCCGGTAGGCAGAGCCCCGTGGCACGCCGAACCCGGGTCCGGGCGACCCGACGCCCGCTGAATACTGGGACGAGCTCCTGCGGGACCCGCGCGCCGGCTCAGGACCCGAGCCGCCGGGCCCCTCCGTACGGGCGCTGCGGCTGTCCGAAATCCCCAGCATACTCTGAGGGTGTCCTGCTCCCGCTGCGCCCGGATCGTCGAGATCCAAAGGGCCGACGCCCTACGCCTCTACGGACCGGGGGCGGCCTGGAAGGAGGGTCGGGCAGCGGCTGCTGGACGAGACACCTGCCGGATCCGGACCGGAAGTAGGTAGAACGACGGGTGCTGGCCCTCATTCGAGTAGTCGCCGGCGCGCCGCCGGTCCCGACGCCTGAACTTGGATGCCCGGATGGCGCCGAAGCATCACCCCACACCCCTCTCTGGAGGCGACCGCAAGGCCCTGAACAAGGAGCTCGGCAAGGCACGCGCGATGACCGGCATCCTGGCCGCGCAGTCGGCCGAGGCACGGGCCAAGGGCGAAGCCCTCCGTCCGGACGGGCCGACAAGCTCCTGTGCGAATCCTGGAACGAGCGGATGTGGGCCGACGGCGAGCCGATCGACCCCGTCCCCGAGGTATCGACCAGGCCAGTCAACGGCGGGTTTCCATGGCTGGAAATCCGGTGCTCGCGCTGCAAAACGCCGAACGACGTCGATCTCGCGGTGATGAAGCACCCGCCGACCACCCTTGGTACACGACCTCGCCAGCCGGCTGCGCTGCCGAAAATGCGCGAGGCGGGTAAGCGCCCGGCGGCGACCCTGCTACAATTGGGCTGGCAGCCACGTCATCCTCGAACCGAAACCTGAGCGATGTGCAATCTCTACTCGATCACGACCAACCAGGCCGCCATCAGCGCGCTGTTCCACGTCGTCAACCGATATGTCGGCAACCTGGCGCCGATGCCGGGGGTCTTCCCGGACTACAAGGCGCCGATCGTCCGCACCGGCGCCGACGGTCGCGAACTCGCGACCGCGCGATGGGGCATGCCGTCGTCGCGCACGCGCTGATGGAGGCGACGAAGAAACGCGCCGTGAAATTGGAGGCCAAAGGCAAACCGGTAGACTTCAAGGAGTTGCTGCGGATGGAGCCGGACGGAGGCACCACCAATATCCGCAACGTGAAGAGCAAGCACTGGACGCGGTGGCTCGGTCCTGAGCACCGCTGCGTGGTGCCGTCCAACAGTTTCAGCGAGTTCAACAAGGCCGAGGGCGGCGACGTCTGGTTTGCTCTCGACGAGAGCCGCCCTCTAGCCTGCTTTGCCGGCATCTGGGCCGAACTGGACGTCGGTCCGCAAGGTGAAGGAGGGCGAGACCATCAACGACCTCTACGCGTTCCTCACGACGGAGCCGAACGCCGAGGTGGTTGCCATCCACCCCAAGGCGATGCCGGTTATCCTAACGACGCCGGACGAAGTAGAGACCTGGATGACGGCGCCACCAGACGAGGCCCTAGAAGCTGCAGCGGCCGTTGCCCGACGGGGCGCTGCGGATCGTCGCCTGCGGCGCAGAAGGAAAGCTTGGTCGGGCTGACAACGTGACGGTCGAAGATGACGCCCCCCTGCGCGACCAAGCGCAGGAGCGCTCATCGTCCGCCTGCGGCCGTCTCCTCTGGACCACTCCCCCAAGAAGTCGGCTGGAAAATCGCTCGCGCAGACCAAACCCAAACTAATGGTTTTCGCCATCGCGTCGGACGTCTGCTTTTCGTCCTTGTGAGGTTTATCCAGGTCAGGCGAGTACCTTGTAAGACGCGAAGGAATGCTCATAGCAACTTGTCTATCGTGATCGGAAAATCCCGAACCCGCTTGCCGGTGGCATGAAAGATAGCATTTCCCACCGCTGCCGCCGTGCCGACGATGCCGATCTCTCCGAGACCCTTGACACCGAGAGGGCTGACCTTCTCGTCGTGTTCATCGACGAAGATGACTTCGATGTCCTCGATGTCCGCATGGCGAGGAATGTGGTATTCGCCGAGATTGCTGTTCATGATCTTGCCCAGGCGGTGATCCGTCATCGCCTCCTCGTGCAACGCCATTCCGAGAATTCCCATCACCACGCCACCGAGAAAATCTGGCTGCGAGCGGTCTTGGGATTGAGTATCCGGCCCGCAGCGGCGGCACAGACGATCTTCGTCACCCGCACCACGCCGAGGTCCTCGTCGACGCGAACCTCGGCGAATACGGCAGAATGCGTGTAGCTGATGTACTTCATCATCTGCAGCAGGTTCGGGCTTACTTTGCCCTTCTCATCAATCTCGCTCGGTGAGATCGGACGCGTGCATTACCTCGGTGATCGAAAGTCCCCTGGCGGTCGTCGGCGCGGAAGATCCGCCCCTCGACGAACTCGACCTCCTCCAAATCAGAGTTCGCCAAAGGGGAGTTGGCAGTTTCTTCGCATGCTTGAACAGGGTTTTCTTGACCGCCTCACAGGCGGCTTGCACCGCGGAGCCATTGGATGCGGCGGTCCATGATCCTCCCTCGACCGGCGATGCCGGCGGTGAAGTCACGCGCCGATGCGGGCCGTGACGTCTGCGAGCGGAAGTCCGAAGCCGTTGTCGAGACGCGGGCATGGGTCACCCCGACACGCTCAGCGGCGGCGACAACGACGACGTTCTGGACGGTGGCGACCGCAATGATACGTTGATCGGCGGCGACGGCAACGACATCCTGGACGGTTACCTCGGCCACAACATCCTGATCGGCGGTGCCGGTTTCGACACCATGCTTACCAGGGTATCTGCCCCGATACGTTCCAGTGGAATACGACGGCCGACATGTCGCTCGGGGCGGCCAAACTGGGCAAGGGTTGGATCGACTTCATCGACGGCTTCGGCGGGGGCGACACCATCGACCTCAGTCAGCTCGACGCCAACCCGAACCCTGGAGGCGACCGGCGGTTCGATTCGTCGACAGCTTCAGCGGTGCCGGCGGCGAGCTCACGGTCAAGCACTTGATGCCGGACCCTCCCGCGACCACCCCTGACGGCGTCCGCATTTTGTACACCAGCACGACCTGGGTCGTCTCCGCCGATCTCGATGGCGACCAACGCGCCGACTTCAACTTCGACGTCACGGCGGATTTTGGGCTCAACCTGACGAATGAGGCGTTCTGGCTGCTGTGAGGACAGAAGCAGAAAGCGTAGATGCGTAGCACAACGAAAACCATCCGCGCGCTTTCATCATAGTGAAACATCCACCTCCACTCTCCTCATGCCTTCAATAGCCCAGGTGAGCGCCGCGGATAGGCCGTCGAAGATCGTCTGCTTCGAACTACTGGTACTGTGCGCCAGGTGTCAGTTCTCCTGTCTAGGTAGTGTCCGAGCGATCGTCGTCCGAGGGGCATCAAGCTGCTGCGCCGAAGAAGGCGGTCAAAAACAAACCCGTCACTATGAGAAATAAGAACCGGCTCATTACATCAATGGCTGAAACGGATCATTGCGGTCGAAGGCCGGCGACGGGTTTGGAACTGGCGACCCGCCACCTCCCAAATTACGACTTGCCTCGTCGGGCAAATCAGTGGTTTTGACATGTAATGCCGCTCCGTACTCGGGGCGGCTTTTTCATGTCCCCACATCCCTCACGCCAGAACTGACGATCGGCTACGCACCGAAAGGAGAAGCTATGTCCAATGATCAATCCGAACTGGGAGTTGTCCTCGCCAATGCCCCGCGACTTGAAAAAGCCTTCGGGCGCAAATTGGCCGCGTGCATCATCTTGGTCAGCTTATATTTTGCGCGGCGCAGCTCGGGACTGTTAGGGCTGTTCGCATCACTTATCTTTATGTTCGGATTGGCAATCCAGGCATGGTTCAAGATCGGCGGATGAAGCTTTTAAACGACGCCCAGTTTTGGGCTAGTTCGTAGATGTTGGCCGAAATCTGATTGCGGGAACGTGACGTCAATCACACAGGCGGTGCGCGCCACCCGGATACACTGATCGCAAGCTATGCACACCCGATACGAGGAAAAATCCGGCATGTCGTCTTCGAGCGGTTTTTTGCGCAATGCTTTACGTTGGGTCTGCATTCTGCCGATGTTGCTTCTGCTGTCCCTAGCGAGATGCCAGCGTGGTTGCCGCAGAAACGCCGCAGCTCGAACCGCCGGTCCAGTCGAAGCCTCTTCCGGACATGATGTGCAAAGTCCCGGAACCGGGCACGGATGAGCTCTTGAAGGACGCGCGCATCAAGGCTCAGAACGACAAGCTCCAGGAAAACCCGCAAGACCGCGAGGCGCTCGAAAAGCGGGGCAGTGATCTATGCAGACAAGAGAGCTTATACGCTCGCGCTGGCAGATTTCGATGCGGCCATCAGACTGGGCTCGGACGAAGCCGAGGATTTTCAACGACCGCTGCTTTGTTCGCGGCGTTCTGGGTGATCTCACCGGAGCCGCGCAGGACTGCGAGGAGGCTTTGCGGTTGAAGCCCAATGAGGCCGACATCTTAGATTCCCGCGGTTTCGTGCGCTTGAAAAGTGGCCAGAGTAGAACGGGCGATCGAGGATTTCAATTCCGCACTCAAGATCGATCCGAAGTTAGTGGACTCTTTGTATGCGCGGGGAATCGCAAAAATACGCCTAGGCGATACTGCCGGCGGCGAAGCGGATTTGCACGCGGCAAGGAATCGCGACAGCCTGGTTGGCAACACGCTTGCGGAGCTCGGGGTTCCTGATCCGCATCCCGAATGGGGCCTCAGCGGTGTGGTCCGACATCAGAAAAGAGGGCGAGGTCACGGTCTCGAACGGATCTGAAATCAACGGCACGTTCTACGATACAAGGAAGTATTACAAACCCGGCGATCCAGGTTATGAGGAGCTCCTGAGGCACCTTTGTGGATTAAAGCCCGGCGAGCAGAAGTTCTTCCGCCCGTGGCGCAGTAGATGAAGTCTTTCTCTCGTCACGGAGATTTTTTCTGCGCACATATTGCGACGCGCCGGACGGCAAGAGCCGTACACATATGGTTCGTTGCCAGGTAGAGAAGATTTTTTCTTCGTCGCGAAATAAACTCTATCAATGTCCATAGAGCAGGAACGTTAGTTATGACCCTGACATGCCTTAATTTTAAAGGGGTGGGAATCGTACTCGCCATAGCTCTATTGGTGCCCGCCATCGCCAAGGCGGAAGATCTGAAACGTGCGCAACAGATACTGAATAATTATTCCCACCAAAATGTCGTCTGTACTGCCTATTACCTCTTTGTCATGAAATGCCTTAAAGGCTGGGACCCAACTGACAAGTCCATCGACGTTTATGAAAAAGTAAGTAGGGAACTTCTTCATCGAAGTTTGGTGGCGGGCAAAGCTTCGGGTCTTTCAGATGCCGCAATGGAAGCCAGAATTTTACAGGAAGTCGATGAGCAGAGAACGGCAACAGAAAACAGTTGCTCAAACAGTGAGGTCTTACGCGCGCGGTACCGAGAGATGTGCAAGGCACTTTATAATGATGGGCCCGATAAGCTGGAAGCCGACATGAAGGATGCCGAAGTGAAATGATTAGGCGGCTCGGGCGCGAGTTGACCAAGACCGCAATTTTTGCGGCGTTAGGAACCATCTCCCGCAGGATTTGTATCCCTTTGCCTATTTCGCGACGAAGAAAAAATCCTCGCGTCCCGGCAGCGAGCCGTAAGTGTAGGGCTCCTGGCGGCCGGCGGTCGCTTCCATCACGTCGTCGCGCACCAGACGGAACAGCTTGTTGATCTCGACGTTTGGCGTGGCGATCCGTTGCGCGAAAGCCACCGCGAACGGGCTGTTGGCGCCATCGCCATCGAGTGCGGTCTGGCCGTGCTTGGCCGCGTAGACCACCAGCGTGGCGCCGGACACCTTCACCTCGCTGAGGCCGCGGCCGACCGAGCGGGTTTTGGTCGCATTTCGACCGCCGCGGGCCCGCCGCCGCGACGACCTGTGCCGCGGCCGTCTTGGCCGTCTCCGGAACAAACGGATTGTCGCGGCAGGCGTCGAGCAGCACCAGCTTGAGTTTCTTGGCGCCGTCGACCGCGGCCATCACCTGGTCCAGCGGCACCGCTTCGCGCTGAATGTCGCGGTCGGGCGCGATCGTGCCTCGACCGGGACCAGATAGTTGATCCCGTTCACCTCCATGCCGTGACCGGCGTAGTAGATCATCGCCCAGTCGGCCTTCTCCGCCTCGTCGGTAAACTGGCGCAGCG
Source organism: uncultured Alphaproteobacteria bacterium (assembly GCA_963802535.1). GTDB lineage: Bacteria > Pseudomonadota > Alphaproteobacteria > Rhizobiales > Xanthobacteraceae > Bradyrhizobium. Next base: position 466,316 of record CAWDJI010000022.1, read on the forward strand.
CGTCGAGCAGCTTTTCGCGGGTGGCGTCGGTGGCGAGGGTCACGGTCTCAAAGCCGATGGCGCGCAGGGAGGCCGCGATCGCCTGCGCGTCGCGCTGCGGGTTGTGCCAGCGCCGGTACGTTCTTGTAGGCCGAGTTGCCGATCACGAGTGCGATGCGACGGCCCTGCTTGTTCGCTGCGCGGCGTGGCAACCGGCGCCGCGACATTAGGTGTCGGGATCGAGCTTGCCGACGCCGCCTTCGAGGGCGCCGGCCGGGATCACCGGCTGCAGCGCGCCGAAGTCCAGCGCCGCCAGCCGCGCCCGCGCGGTCGCCAGCGCTGACCTGGCGAGGCTCGCCCGATCCTTTAGTCCTGAAGCCAGCGCCCGTTGAAAGTCGGCCCGTGCGCGAACCTGGTCGCCCATCCTCTCATAGGTCAGACCGCGACCGGTCAGAGCGGCAACACTCTCCGGGCTACTCTTCAAAACCAGATCATAATCGGCAAGCGCCCGTGCAAATTCGCCCATATAGCGCAAGGTCTCGCCACGCATCACATTGCCTAACCCATCGTCCGGGTTGAGCCGGATC
>CAWDJI010000023.1:0-326383 GCA_963802535.1 uncultured Alphaproteobacteria bacterium
GGCATCAGGTCAGGTCCTGCTTGGCCCCGATCAGGCGCAATAAGGCGGGATGCCGGTCGTAGTCGATATTGGAGTCCCTTAAAGGTGACTTCGAGCAGTTCGTCCAGTGAGCGCGTCGGCCACTTCGGTTCGGTGAACGCATCCTGATCCTGCGCGATCTTGATCTCGTAGCCTTCGGCGCCCTCGGACTGCCGGCGACATCGCCGACCCCAATGCGTTTGGGCCTGGTAGCATGCCTTGTGCGCGTCGTTGTTATAGGTGTTGTCGAGGTTCTGGCTTGGCACGATGCAGAAAAAGAACACGTCGTTGGGCTTGCAGGCCAGCGCAAGCCGAAACCGCTTGATTTTCTTGGCTGGTAGGACTGCACTGCTAAATCGTCGTCGATCACGTGCAGTAGGTTGCGCTTTGTGCCCTTGACCGGCACCGAGACGAAGCACAATTCGCACGTCCAATATTCGTCTTCGCTCGGATGTGACCGGCTGAAGTCGTCGACCTCGCCGATCTTTAGGATCGGCAATGCCGTCAGCAGGGTCTGCACGCCGCTGATGGTTGGTGCGTTCTTCGACTCTTGAATTTCTCGAGAAGCTCGGCTTCACGATCTTGAGTGTTGGTTCAGTCATTTCATTCTCCAGGTTTGCGCCAGCAGATCGGGAAACAAGCCGTCGTTGGCTGGCCCGACGGATTGGTTGTTGATGATGATGGTGGCGACCGCGGCGGGGATAGGCCCGGCCGTCGCTGAGCGACCAAAGCGGACCAGGGCGAGGCCGAAGGTGAAGCGATTGGCGCTCATCGCGGCGAAGGCCTGATCGAAGCGTGCAACCAGCCGGCTGGTGCGGCGGAGCTTGGTTGCACGGGAGACGAGGCGCGGGGCCGTCATCTCTGCACCCGATCGGTGTTGCGCAGTTCGGCGGTGTCCGACCCCGCGTCCTGGAAGGCGGTTTGCTGCTCGAACATCCGTTGGAGCGGTGGGTTTCGAGCTTCCACGATCCAGGGGTGCTTACCTGCCCGGAACGGCCACAGCGGGCATTTGACCGCCTCGCAAAGCCGAACCTCGCTGGCTTGGTAGCAGGAGCAATCGAGGCACTTGGCGCGGATCGCCCGGAGCGGACTTTGCGGCCTGTGGCCTGCCTCGCGTGCAACATCGGATGTCGGCGGCCAGATGGTGGCTAACGCGGTTCTGGATTTCGGCGTCATCATCGGGCCCTTCCTTTGGATTGGAAGGCCGGGTTGCGCGATCGAGATGCCTGAGTTATTTGGAGTGCGAGCTCCTACCAAATACTCGGCCGGTACCTGTTTGCGCAGGTCCGGCCGAAATTAAGCGGTGGACTGTTCGTCTTCAGGCAAACCGGCGGCCGCGCGACGCTCAGCCAGCCAGTGAGCCAAGGGCCGTTTGACACCATCCGATGGCGCTCGGTGTGAGCCTGACAGGTTTGGGAAAGGTGCCGGCCTTGACACCGCGCCAAATCGTGGTTCGAGCAAGGCCTGTGACTTCGGCAACTTCGCGGGGCGCGCAAAATCCGATTGAGGGGCTTCTTGGTCATTTGTCGCCTCAGGGTGAAATTGAGCGCGACCCCTTGATTAAACCTGAAACCGATACGATCAAGAAACAAATAATCCCAAAAATGTCGCGACAAAATCACCGCGATTTGTCGCGCTTGGCGCTCCCATATCTGATGTGGGCCTGCTTTACCGCCTCAACGCTCATTTTGAGGAAGCCAGCAACTTGCTCGCGCGCTTCAGCACGGGACAACCCCTCTTCCATACGGATATTCACCTCCGCAGCAACTTCCTTCGAATTGACCCGAGGCCAAGGGGTTTTGGCTAGAAAGCCCTTGAGCGCGTGGTAGATCTCCCAATCGTGAGGTCCCCGGATCTGGTGAGGATTCGCAGTTAGGTGTTGGCAGACAAAAAGGAGCATGTGACGCCCCGGCGGCGGCTTGCCTTGATGCTTTGCTTGCCATTGGCTCAATGCAACTTCTTGGTCATTTGCTAATCGCTCAGATAGAGTGAGGGCCGCTTGCTTTCGCTCTGCCATGTCACCTCCATAACGGCAGCACCCTCGCGTCGGTCTGCGGGTGATCTGCGATTACCTTGCGCAGGTGTCGTTCCCACATTTCGAGCGCGGCGCGCTTCTGCGGCAGCCGCTCGTATTGATCGTAAACTTCGTGGACGTCGCCGTAGGAATGGGCCAGCACGGCAAGCCGGTCGTCGCGCGGAATGCCGAGCCTAGCCAATCCGGTGGCGACGGAACGCCGCAGATCATGCGGCGTCGGCGGATCGGCCTTGAGACTGGCGCCCGCGGCATCGTCGAGTTTGTTGATCAATCCGGCGAGCGATTCCGACAAAGCATTGCGCGACAGCTTTAAGCGCCTCGAATATTTGGACGCGAAAACGAATTCGGGTCGCGCCCGACGTTCGATCTCGGTTGTGATGATCTCGCGAGCGAGCGGCGGCAGCGGCACCAGGTGCGCCTTGCGGGCCTTCATCCGGTGCGCGGGGATGGTCCACAGCGCGGTGCCTGGATTATCGAGGTCGTGCAATTCGTCGACCGCCATGCCGCTGACTTCGCCGGGCCTCTGCCCGAGCAAAATTATCGTCTTGAGCGCGGCGACAGTCCCTGACCCGAGGCTGGTGGAATCGAGCGCGCGCCACAGCGTGCGGATCTCGGGATCGCTGAGGGTGCGGGTCTTGCCCCTGCCCTCGCGGTGCGGCTTCTTTGTGCCGAGCATCGGGTTGACATCGAGCAACGCGGCGTCGACCGCCCAGGTGTACATTTTGAGCAGCACGCTGCGGGTTCGGTTGGCTGTGACTGGGGTCCGCGCGGCGATGTCGAACACCAACCGCGCGGCGTCCTGTCTGGTGATCGAGGCGGCATCGCGCCGACCCCAGACAGCGCGCACCTGGCGCAGGAAGCCGGCATCCCCGCGCCATGACGCTTTCTGCTGCTTGGCATATCTCTCGATGTACAAATCACAGAGCGAATCAAATGTGAGCGTGTGGTGTTGCCGGCGTTCGGCCTGAGGGTCACCACCATTGCGAACCGCTTCGCGAATCCGCCCAGCAGCCGCGCGGGCGTCAACGAGGCTGATGGTGGGGTAGCGTCCAATGACGATGCGCCGGCGCGCGTCGCCCGAGCGATAGCGGAAAGAGAAGCTGACTACGCCGGCCTGGGTGGCCCGGACGAGCACGCCGGACTTGATGTCGGTGATCTCGCCATGTTCGGGCTTGAGGCCGCGAACGCGGGCGTCGGTCAGATTCTCGGTCGGCAAGATGGCTGTCTCCGTGGGTCCACGGAGGGTCCAAAAGCCGAAACTGACCGGCAATTCCTGAAACCCTCTGCAACGGAAATAGCAGAGAAAAGCCTATATTTGAAGGGTTATGGAACGATGTGAAAATATATGAAACCGGGCAGGATTGACCCCAGATCAAGCCCGCCCGCCGATGCATCGCGCGGGGCCGATTCCCCCCAACAGACAGCCAAGCATGCGCCAAAGTTGCAAAAAAAGCGGCGCGAATCGCTCTGCTGCCAAGAAAGGTATGTCAGGGCAACAATTGATTGCAAGCAATGCACCCAGCGCATTCCGCGCCGGAGACGATGTCACCGCAAAACGACGATGCGACGTCTCAGCGGCCGTCCGGCGTGCGGACGCCGACCCAGCTGTCGCGCACCTGCTGGTAGTGCACGCTCGGATCGTAGGTCGTGGTCGCCAGGTTGAGCACCTGCGGCGACAGCCGGCCGATCGCGTTCAGCACGCGAGTAGGACGCGACCACGCGATCGTGCTGCGCGGTGACCGAGCGCGTACGCGCGCGTTGACCAGCGCCTGCTGCGCGTTCAGCACGTCGAGCGTGGTGCGCTGCCCGGCCTTGGCTTCCTCGCGCACGCCGTTGAGCGCGATCTCGGAGGCGGTCACCTGCGCCTGCGCCGACGCGACCTGCGCCTTGCCGGCCACCAGTTGGCCCCAGGCGGTGACGGTGTTGGCGCGGGTCTGGTCGCGGGTCTGTTCGAGATTGAGGCGCTGCTGCGCCAGCGTTTCCTTGGACTGGCGGATCAGCGAGATATTCGGCGCCGCCCTGATAGATCGGGACCGTCAGCTGCGCGGCGCTGACGCGTTGAACGATCGGAAGACCGTCAGCTGTCTGTTCGTAGGACTGCTGCACCGAGGCCTACCAGGTGACGGTCGGCAACAGCGCGCCTTCGTTGACCTTGACCTGGAGAAAGTTGACGTCGATGCCGAACATCGCCGCGGTGACGTTCGGATTTTCGATCAGGCCGAGTTCGACCGCGCTCGGCAGCGTCGCCGGCAGGAAGCGATCGACCGGCGAGCCCGGCGCCAGCGCTTCCGGCTCGTTGCCGATGATTCGGCGGAAGTTCGAACGCGTCGTGGTCAGATTGGACTTCGGCGGTCAGCAGCTGGGTCTTGCCGGCGGCGAGCTGCGCTTCCGACTGCGCGACGTCGGTGCGGGTGACCTCGCCGACATTGAAGCGGTCCTGGGTCTGCTTCAGCGTCTGTTCGAGCACGCGGACGTTGCTGTGCTGAACCTCGACGATGGCGGAGTCGCGCAGATAGTCCATGTAGATGGTGGCGGCGATCAGCAGCACGGTCTGCTCGAGCACGCGCAACGCCTCGCGCGCGCCGGAGACCTGGCTCTCCGCCGCGCGGGTCCTGTTGGCGGTCTGCTGGCCGTTGAACAGCGTCTGCTCGACCGTGACGCCGACGCTGCGCGGCGCATTGGCGCCGTGGATGTTCGGTTCGCACGATCGCGTTCGGGGTTGCCGCCCGACGTCATGTTCGTGTCGGTGTATTGATAGCCGGCGGTGGCGGTGACCGCGACCTTCGGACGATAGCCCGACAGCGCCTGCGGCACGTTTTCGTCGGTCGAGCGCACCTGCGCGCGCTGCGCGTTGAGCTGCGGGTTGTTCTGATAGGCGCGCACCAGCGCGGCCTCGATCGTGTCGGCCAAGGCGGGCATCGGGCCCATCAAGCCAGCAGAAGGACCGCAGCCGCAGCTCCGGTGACGACCTTCACCCCACGCATCCCTGGTAATCCATTCATTTTAGTTCGCCAGCCGCCTCAAGAGACCGGACGCCGCTTCAGTCGAAGTGAGTCCCGGCTCACCTTATTCCGCAGGTGCGCCGGACGGAACTACCCCGCAGGCCAATGCGGTGGAAACTCTTCACGTGCAGCAAACGGGCCACACTTCTGATTTAGAACGGGATTTTAAGCGCGGAAACGGCTAGAAAACGAACGCCGGAAGCCGTTCCATGCCCGGCAATACCGGGGCGCGGCGTCGAACAGCGCCCGGTTCCCGAAATCGCCATGGGAACGCGTCACGATGATCGCCCGCGCGCGGCTGCGTCATCGCGAACACCCCGACCAGCCGGCCGCCCTCCCGCAAGCTGCCCATAGAGCTTCTCGGGCACGATTTCGGTCGCGCCGTTGAGGACGATGACGTCGAAGGGAGCATTGGCCGGGTCGCCGGCGGCCGGACTTGCGCCGTGCACCTTGCCCGGCAAATTGGGCGATCACCGCCGCGGCATAGCCGGTGGCGCAGCCGCACCACGCAGGACGCTTGTCGGTCGCCTTGATCTCGGCGGCCTGCAGCATCTTCGCCAGCACCGCGCGGCTTGATCAGGATAGCGCCCGACCGAGCCGCCCTCGCTGACATCGAGATCGAGGTCGAGATAGGCCAGCGCGCGCTTGTTCTCGGGAACGAAGGCTTCGCGCGGAACCGCCAGCATGGCATCGATGATGCGGATATCGGTGACGTCGCTGGTACGCACCTGACCATCGACCATTTTCTGGCGCGCGGTCGAAAAACCGGACATTGGCAAGACCCTGAAAGCAAGCGGCGTTGCCGCCGGAAGAGCTGAAACCGGGTCATCTTTGGTACAAGCTCCGGCAAAACGCAACACGCCGGCGGCGCGCGCGAACCGGGTGCGGGATCCGGAGCGAAACTCGGGGCCCTGCGATCGCGAGCGATTCGGTCGTGCGGCTATTCGATCGTGACGGCGAGCCGCCCGATCAGCTGCGCGACCTCGTCCAGATGCTCGGAATCATGCTCCTGGACGGCGCGCGCCAGCCGCGCAGGCATTCGTCGTCGCTCAAAGTGGGAATATCGCTCGGCACGATCGAGGGCACGGCTCTCATCAGGTCGGTCGGCAACGAGCTGGCATCGAATCAGCTCCCGTGAAACCCGGCAGTGCAAGCCTCGATCGGATCGAGTCGACGATTTGGCGGCCTGCGCCATGCCCGCAGGCGGATGCCGGGATTGCGCCGGAGCGCTGCCGGCTGACCTCCCCTGCCGCGCATCCGAAACGGCGGCAAACCTCTGTGCTGGCGAGGATTTCCGGGCCACGTCCACGAGGCCGTGTCGGGGCCCGATCATTTGGTCCTTTGCAAGCCCGGAAGGCTTTGTTATACGCTGCCCGCTCGCGAACATTTGTTTCGCCTATTCCTCGGTAGCTCAGCGGTAGAGCATTCGACTGTTAATCGAATGGTCGCTGGTTCGAAATCCAGCCCGGGGAGCCAGCAATTCTGCCGATTCCAACGGACATCACCAGGCGTACGTTGTCCGGATCGCGATATCGAAGTGCAGCACGTCTTCGCGCACGGGGAGGGCGACTCGTCGAGCTGGCAATCGCGGCGTCGTCGCCACGGTCGGCCTGCACGTAGATGACGTAGGCGCCGCGCGCCCGCGCAATCGCCTTCAGGGTTACGATCAGTCCGGTGGCAAGGCCACGGCGCCGATGCTCCTCCTTGACCGCAAGGTCGTAGATATAGAACTCCTTGCGCTCCCGCTCGAACTTGACGAGTTCATACGCCACGAGCCCGCCCGCGACTTCCCCGCCCACCATCGCCACCACGGTGATGCAGCGTTCATCGGCCAGAAACGATTCGAGATAATCGTCAGACGGCACAGCGTCCTGATACGTGGCACGATCCTCGAATGCTTCGCCGAACACGGCCAGCAATTGCTTCAACCTGATGACGTCGGCGCGTTCGAGCTGTTCGAAGAATTGCATGAGAGACACCCTGTCTCGCCAATTTAACGCATGGCCCCTCGCCTGCCTATCGCGCCGCAATCGCCCAGATGAACAGCGCACACGCCAGTGTGGATGCAATTGTCCGGACGTGGTTCCAGAGCGTCCAGTCGCTCAGATAGCGCGCCCAGACCGATGCGGCTTCCATGCTGGCGGGATCGACGGCGGCAAGCGCGTTGTTCATGGGCACGTTGATCACCGCCGTGCACACGAACATGCCGATGACATAGAGGACGCCGCCGACCAGCATCGCGGTCGTCCCCGGCTCGCCCCAGCGAAGGATTGCGGCGATCGCCAGCAGCGAGGCTCGCCAGCGTCGTGCCGAGGAACAACGGCATGAACAGCGACTGCACGATCACGACATTGATCGCGTTCATGGCCATGATGCCCGACGCCTGACCGATGCGGCCGAGCGCCGGTCATGATGAAGGTCGAAAAGGCGAAATAGAGCCCGGCCAGCAATCCGCAGCCAATCGCGGAAAACCACAGCAGTCCGGTGACGATGGGCTGAGGAATGCTCACTCGTGAATTTCCTCCGTTAAACACGATAATATCTCGTATTTGTAAAATGCGATAAACTCTCGTATTAAATCCGTCAAGCCGTTTTTTGGAGAACTCGCGCGCATGGCGCCAGGAAAGAAACCCCGACCGGACCAGGCCAAGGCCGGCACGTCCGCGTTGGCGCGTCTGGTTCCAACGCAGCAGCGCAGCCGCGAGCGGTTCGAGCGCATCCTTGCAAGTGCAGCCGAAATCATGGCCGAGAAAGGCAGCGAAGCGTTCCGGATGAGCGACATCGTCGAGCGGACCGGCGTGCCGTTCGGCTCGCTCTATCAATATTTTCCGGACAAGACGGCGATCATCGGCACGCTGGCGGAACGCTACAACGCTGTCGGTCGCGACTGCGTCCGGCGCGATCTGTCGGCGGTGAAGGTGGCGCCGCGACCTCCACCCGGCGCTCTGTCGCATCGTCGACAGCTACTACCAGATGTTCATCGATGTGCCCGTGATGCGCGACATCTGGCAGGCGACCCAGGCGGACCGGGCGCTGCAGAAACTCGACGAAGAGGATGGCGCCTATCTCGCCGGCCTGCTCGCACGAGGCGCTGAAGCGGATCGCGCCCGACGCGCCGTCGGCCGCGCATGCCGCGTTTTCACAACTGACCATGACCCTGATCGCCGCCACCGTACGTCACGCAATCGCGCTGGAGCCGAAGGAGGCCGCGCGGATGCTGGCGCTGTTCAAGCGGATGCTGCCGAAGAACCTCACGGCGTTGGTGGCCTGACCGTCGGTTACTGCTCGAACACCGCCGCACAAGCCGAGCTCAAGCTCGCCTTCTGCCGGCGCAGGCAGACGGTGATGGCGCGCGCATTGGGGATTTCGCCGGCGCAGAGCCGGTAGACGTCGGGCGTACAGGCCCGGCGCTGCTCCGGGGTGCCCTGCTGGGCAACGGCCGAACCGGTGGCGAACCACATGAGAAAAAGCGCGAGCGAGGAAGCCCGCGGGGCGCGTCGCCGTAACGCCGCCAATCCTGCCAGACGCGTCAGCATCAGTTCATCTCCCTGATCAGGCCCGGCTCGAGCGCACAGGCAACAGCCCGGCTTGACAGCACGAGCAACATCAGAGCGAATACGCGGGATATATTTTGCCAAATGTGATTTTTCTCACATTTGGCGCCGGGTGGGCCGGGCTACCGTGCCCGCCGGGGAAATCAATAATTTAGTAACCACGATTGCGGCGATTGGCCGATCGTTAAAATTCGATCGATCCGTTCAATCTGGAAACAAAACAGTTTTGAGATCGTGTGCTCCGTACCCCGGAGAGCACGATGAGTGAAGTTGAATTCGACCTATTGCTGGATGCCGTGACAACGGCCATTGCGCCCGAACCGGAGGATGATTTCTTGGCCCAGATCCAGTCCCGCTATCAGCCGCCGCGCGCCGCCAACGACAACCGGGCTCCCTGGCCGCTGGTTCCGTTTCCCGAGGGCTGGTACGCCGCCTGCTGAGCGTCCGCGCTTCGTCCACACCCTGATATGTCCGGCCTAAGCCATTGATTATATGGATGGAGGCCACGACCAGAATTGAACTGGTGTACACGGTTTTGCAGACCGTTGCGTAACCACTCCGCCACGTGGCCCCATCGGGCGGGATCAATATAGGCGATCAAGCCCTTAGGCAACCAGCCATTGCGGCAGTCTTCGAAGCCTGCCTTGCCGAGACCAGCCGCCCCGCTACAGCTCCTTAGACAAGCCGTCACTGCCCCCGGAAGCACCGTGCTGTCGATCGCCGCCACCCTGTGGTGGCAAGTTCGGCAGCAAACCGAAGACCGTTCAACGTCGATGCCGGCCAGCGTCGCGACATCGCCTCGCCTTGAATGTCGGCGTGAAGATATTGCTTGATCCGCAGTGAGCCTTCACTAGCAGCACGACCGAATGCAATCTGCGTCGCGCTACCTGGCGGCGCTGCGTCGAAACCCAAGTACCGCTGCGGTGACGCCAGCCGCCCACGTTGCTTTGTAGATCACCGCGCAGATCCGGTTGTGGGGCTAACGTTGACCGTGCGCAAATTGCAATGCTAAGCGAGCATTCGCGATCAAGCGATCTCGTCAGGAAATTGTGACACGACGTGACAGAAACTACCGCAAAGCATCGAACTCTGACGTCGACGATTTGGGTCCAAAACTCCATCCTGGTCATCTGCAGCCTGGTATTCGCGCTTCTGTTAGCTGAGGTAATAGCGCGTGTCTTCGTCGTATCAACAAGAGAGGAGAACCCCCTCTATTTTGGCCCGGATGATGCGAGCGGCTACGACCTCATCCCGAACGTCAAGGCTTTCCCGACCACAGTCGGAAACGAATATTCCTATTCGATGTTCTCCAACGAACTCGGAACCATGGATCGACCCTATGGTGGCGAACGGGACTATGTCCTTCTTTTGGGCGATAGCTTCACTCACGCGTGGGGCGAATTCTCGACGTTGTGGGGCACACAGCTGGAGCCGTTAATCGGCCAACGGATCGTAAAGGCAGGTGTCACGGGATACGGCACGCGACAAGAAATGCTGAAAGCGAAGAAGATCATCCGTCAGATCGGCGCACCAACGACATCGTGGATGACTGGCTGTTTCCAAACCGCTCCGTCGTGAATGGTGGCCTTGGCGATCGAAACATGCTCGTGAATTTTGATACGCTGGAACGTGTTACTCGCAGCGATGCTGATATTGAAAAACTCCGGCAGGCATATTTGACCGCCCGCAACCCATTTACACTGTCCCGGTCCTATTTGTTTGACCTGGTACGACAGCTATCAGAGCGGACAGTAACGACGACCCCGCTCTCGCTCGACTTCTTCTTTCTTTCCGAGCACCTGACTGAAGGACGCAAGAAAGCCTGGGCGCTGCATCGGCAGAACATTGCGGAGTTTGGCTCGTTCGCCCGAGAGATCGGCGCTCAATTGCTGTTCGTCATGATACCGAACAAGGTGCAGGTATATCCGGAACTGATGGGCAGCACCGTAACTCCCAAAGATTTCGACCTGCTGCGGACCAACGCAAATTTGCATGCCACGTTCGATCGAGACGCCATTGGTTACCTCGACCTTGTCGAGCCATTCAGAACGCACCGGCGCACCAATGCCGACGGAACACCGGCAGATGGCACTGAGCTCTATTGGCACATCGACGGCCACTGGAATCCTCGAGGGCATCATTTGGCAGCACTCTTGACGGCCGAGCACCTGCTTTCACGTGGCTTGTCGGCTCAGCCTGATGCCATTGCTCGTCTTGCGCGGGTTCGCAACGAGCTTGCGAATTTCGGCAAGCCCTCAACACCTTGAACTACATCTTACCATTCAGCCAGATCTCGCGTTCGATCGTCCGCCGGTCCATTTATTCTGCCGCGCGCTTCGCGCCGATCACGGCATTGACAGACAACAACCCAAACAGCCGATCGGCGACGAGCTTGTGACCTTCCGGCGTCCAATGGCCCCCGACAGAAGCGCCCGGATAGGATGCCGCACCATCGAAACTGACAAAGGGGATGCGGGCAGCCTGGAGATGGCGCACCAGCGCGGCATCTGTCGTTTGCAGGCCGACCAGGAATTTGGAGCCGTTGGCCTCGACGAACTGGCGGATCTTGTCGACCAGCCGTTCGGTCGGGTCCGGCACCTGCAGCAGCGGGTGGCGGAGCTTCAGATAGACCGCATTGGCGAGGCGCACCAACCAGGAATGGCGCACCCACCAATCTTCCTTGATCGCCTGCAAGCGCGATTTGGCAACGGGTTGCCCGGCCAGCACCAGCGAGCCGTCCGCCGCGGTTGTGAAATACGGCTTCTGATAGCCCTCGTAGCGGATGTTGCTGCTGTTATCGGCGCGGTCGTTGTCGGTGCAGAAAATCAGAACGACGACCGCGGGCTTCACCTTCGGCCACAATTTTTGCAGCAGCAGATATTCCTGATCGGTGCCGTAGCCCGAAACCCCCACCGCCAGGATCTTGTAATCGGGGATCCGCGGTTTCAGCAATTCGGAGAAGCGCTCGCCGGCCTCGGCATCGAGCCCCCAGACAAAGGAATCTCCCAGGAACAGGATGGTCGGCTTGGCGTCCAGGGTGAACTCGTCGTCGCGCAGGCCGAGGCTGTTATGCCGGGCCTGGATGGTACGGGCGTTGGTGACGACCGACGTCGAACCCGGGACCGGAATCCAGCCGAGTTCGGCGTCGTATTGATAGGAAAGTGAACGCTCGCTGCCGCCTTCGCGCAATTCGCGCAAGTCGACGATCCGCAAGATGATCTCCAGTGCGCCAAGCGTCGCGATCGTCAGGACCGCGATAGCGCCAAGGGACTGGAGAAATTTGCGAGCCGTCATATTTTCAGCCCGGGCCCCTGCCCTTGGAAGATAGGATCAGTCGAGTTCGAACATGTTCTTGTAGTCGAGCTTGAGTGACGCCGGCTGGTCTTCCTCGTTGAGGATGCAATTGCCGACCACCAGCACCTCGATATCGCTGCCCATGAAGCAGCGGAACGCGTCTTCCGGCGTGCACACGATCGGCTCGCCGCGGACGTTGAAGGAGGTGTTGACCAGCACCGGGCAACCCGTCGCGGCCTTGAAGGCCGACAGCAGCGCATGAAACCGCGGATTGGTGTCGGCGTGGACGGTCTGGATCCGCGCCGAATAATCGACGTGGGTCACTGCCGGGATGTCCGAACGCGGAACGTTGAGCCGTGTCGATGCCGAACAGCTTTTCATCGCCGGGATTGGCGCGCCCGGCGATGTTCGGCAACACATCTGCGACGATCTGCATGTAGGGGCTGTCGGCGTCGAGCTCGAACCAGTCGGCGACATCCTCGCGCAGCACGGCCGGCGCGAACGGTCGAAAACTCTCGCGAAACTTGACCCGCAGGTTGAGCGAACTCTGCATCGACGGCGAGCGGGGATCGCCGAGGATCGAGCGGGCGCCGAGCGCCCGCGGACCGAATTCCATTCGCCCCTGGAACCAGCCGACCGCCTTCTCCGTCGACCAGCGCCTTCACCGTGTCCTTTAGCAGTGCGTCATCGTCGAGCGTCGAAAATACCGCGCCGACCTGCTCCAGTCGCTGTTCGATCTCGGCTTGCGAAGAACGACGGTCCGAGATAGCCGCCCGCCATGCCGTCGCCGACCGGCGTCGTACGCGGCTTGCCGGCAAACTGATGATAGGCCGCCAAGCGCGGCACCGACCGCGCCGCCGGCGTCACCGGCCGCGGGCTGAATCCAGATGTTCTTGAAGTTGCGCTCGCGCAGGATTTTTCCGTTGGCGACGCAGTTGAGCGCCACGCCGCCGGCGAGACAGAGATTCTCCGACCGGCCTTCGCGCGCGAGGCTGCGGGTCAGGCGCAGCACGATCTCTTCGGTCACCTGTTGCACCGACGCCGCCAGGTCCATGTGGCGCTGGTCCAGCAGTTCGGATCGGGCCACGCGGCTTGCCGCCGAACAGCGCGTCAAACCGGCTGTTGGTCATGGTGAGCCCGGTGCAATAATCGAAATAGCCGAGATCGAGCCGGAAACTGCCGTCGTCCTTGAGGTCGACGAGGTGCTCCAGAATGACTTGCGCATATTTCGGCTCGCCATAGGGCGCCAGCCCCATCACCTTGTACTCGCCGGAATTGACCTTGAAGCCGGTGTAATAGGTGAAGGCCGAATAGAGCAGCCCGATCGAGTGCGGAAAATTGATCTCGCGCTTCAGATCGAGCGTGTTGTCGCGGCCGATAGCCGGCCGACGTCGTGGTCCATTCGCCGACACCGTCCAGCGTCAGAATTGCGGACTTCGGCAAACGGCGAGGCAAAGAAGGCGGAAGCGGCGTGGCTCTGGTGATGATCGGCGAACAAAAGCTTCGCCTCCCAATCGACGGCGTCGTCGATCTGCCGCAGATGGTCGCGCAGCACGCTCTTCTGGAACAGCTTTTCCTTCAGCCAGACCGGGATCGCCTTGCGGAACGATTGAAAGCCGCGCGGCGCGAAGGCGAGATAGGTCTCGAGCAGGCGCTCGAATTTGAGGAACGGCTTTTCGTAGAACACGACGTGGTCGAGTTCGTCCGCCCTGATGTTTGCTGCCTCCAGACAATAGCGAACCGCTGACGCCGGAAAACCCGGGTCGTGCTTCCGGCGCGTAAAGCGCTCTTCCTGGGCGGCGGCTGTGATCTTGCCGTCCACCAGCAATGCGGCCGCGCTGTCGTGATAGAATGCCGAGATGCCAAGGATACGCAACTAGATGCCTCTCAGAACAGGGTGTAGACGAACGGCGCCAGCGCTGAGCCCTTGGTCAGAACCAGCAATCCTCCGAGGATGAGCATCACGGCGAAGATCGGGATCAGCCAGAATTTGCGGCGGGCCCGGATGAAGGCAAACAGTTCACGCAGAAACGACATTCGACGATCCTAAAATTGCTGCCGCATGGATTCGGACGGCGGTCTCGGATCGGCACGCGGCAACCAATAGGTCGGCAGTGAACGGTCCCGTTCGAGCTTGAGGAAATCCTTGCCGAACAGGCGCATCAATAATCCGATCGGCAGCATGGCGCCGAAGAACAGGATCGCCATGATAATTGGATTGACGAAGCGGTACATCAACAGCCCGAGCTTCAGCCAGGCCCGGTTGGCGGGATTCAGAGACTGCGGCCGCCACAGCGTCAGTCCGGCAAAAACCACGGCAATGCACAACCAGATCGGTGCGTGCGATGATCCCCTGTAAAGCCCGAAACCGCCGATCAGGGCAAACACAGCCGCCATCGTGAACCCGAAATTGCGGTCGCTTGGTCCGGCGACGATTTCGTCATGTTCTGATTCCAGGAGCTGCATCGGGGGTCCTCGCGCCGGGTGGGTGGCGTTGATCGGACCGTTCTACTTGCCGATTCCAGCCTTCGCCAGCCCTATTTGGGCTTAGGTTTCGCCCCCTTGCGGCGGCGATAATCCTTTTTCTTCGGCTTCGGCGCGAGTTCCGGCATCGTCGTCTGCACCTCGCGGTATCGCGCCAGCAGCCGCGCGAAACTGCCGTTGAGCGTCTCGGCGATATCGGGCCGCTTCTCCAGCCCCGCCAGCAGCATTGCCGCCGCCTCAATGGTGGAGAGGCCATCGGCGCGCGGTTCTTTCCGGAGTTTTCCGTAAGCTGACGGACGCTTGGGCCCGAGAATGACCCGCTGGCACTTCAACATCCAGGCATTGCGCCACCACAGCGCCTTGGCCTGGCTCCAGGTGCCGTCGAGCAGCACCACGCCCTGGATATCGCCGAGGATGCCGCGCTGATGCGGCTCGATCTCGCCCTTGCGGTTGATCGCGACGATCTCGCTTTCGGTCTCGAGCTCGCTGACCTTGGCGGAGCCGAGATAGAGGATCGCCCAGCGCGAGGGATCGGCGACCGGCCGGCCCAGGGCCTTGGAGAGGCTCGGCCACGACAATCCGATCTTGAGCACGGCCTTGCCAAAATGCAGCGCCGTCAGCCGAGCGGTGCCGAGCGCCCGGTCCTGCTCCTGCGGATGCTGGAGGATCAGGAGGTCTACCCGGTTCTCGATCGGCGTGATGCTGTCGCAGATGCACAGGGGCAGCGGTTTGCCGCAATCTGCGCATTCCGGCACCTCTTCGACGACGGCAGCAGCCTTGAACTGAGCCTTGGATTTGGCCTCGGATTTGGCCTTGGATTCGGGTTGTTTGGACATCCGCCCGCTATACGCCTCACAGCCAACAATTCAACCGGAGTTCAATCCGGTTGCCTTATTCGGCCGGCGCCTGGATCGCAGCCGGTTGTCTGGACCAGCGTCGCCGCAACCGGTCGATCAACAGGTAAATCACCGGCGTCGTGTACAACGTGAGGATCTGCGACACGAACAGACCGCCGATGATGGTGATGCCGAGCGGCCGGCGCAGTTCGGTGCCGGGGCCGGTCGCGATAACCAGCGGAATGCCGGCAAACAGCGCCGCCATCGTCGTCATCAGGATCGGGCGGAATCTCGCGCTACAGGCCTCGAAAATCGCATCCGCCGACGAAAGGCCGCGGTTGCGTTCGGCATCCAGTGCAAAATCCACCATCATGATGCCGTTCTTCTTGACGATGCCAATAAGAAGGATGATGCCGACAAAGGCGATCACGGTCAGCGGCGTGTTGGTGACCTGGAGCGCCAGCAATGCGCCGAGGCCGGCCGAAGGCAGCGTCGAGATGATGGTCAGGGGATGGGCGAGGCTCTCATAGAGCACGCCCAGCACGATATACATCGCCACCAGCGCGCCCAGGATCAACAGCGGTTGCCGCCCACTGGTCTTGTTGAAATCGCCGGCGCTGCCGTCGAAACTGCCGCGGATCCCCTCCGGCATGTGCAATTCGTCGACCGCGCGCTGGATATTGGTGGTCGCGACTTCCAGCGGCACGTCGGGCAGCAAATTGAACGACACCGTGGTCGAGGGAAAGGATTGCGAGTGAAACACGGCCAGCGCCGACAGGCCGCGCTGATAGCGCACCACCGCCGATAGCGGCACCTGCGCGTTGTTGGCGCCTTCAACGAAGATGCGCTCGAGATTCGACGGATCGCTCTGAAATTTCGGATCGATCTCCAGCACCACCATGTACTGGTTACGCTGGGTATAGACGATCGATATCTGGCGCTGCGCGAAGGCATTGTTCAGGGCGTTGTCGATGTCCTGGACGCGGACGCCGAGGCTGGAAGCGGTCTTGCGGTCGATCGCCAGGGTCAGTTGCAGGCCGCCGGGATCGCGGTCGGCGGACACGTCGGTTATGCCTTCGACGCTTTCCATCCGCTTGCTGATGATGGGAGCCCATTTCTGCAACAGATCAAGATCGGTGCTCGATAGCGTATATTGGTAGTCTGAATCGCTCTGGCGTCCGCCGGCGCGGAGATCCTGCGCTGCGAACATGAACAGGCGGATGCCGGCCACGCGATAGAGCGCCCGGCGCAAGCGGTCGATCACTTGCGCGGTCGATTGTCCTTCCCGCTCCTCCGGCGGCTTCAGGCTGATGAACATGGTGCCGCGGTTCGAGCCGCCGCCGCCGGGACCGCCGCCGCTGCCAAGCGAGGAGCCGATGCCGGCCACCGCCGGATCGGCCATCACGATATCGGCCAGTTGCTGCTGTAACCCGAGCATGGCCTGAAACGAAATGTCGGCAGAGGCACGGGTCGCACCGATCACAAAGCCAGAAGTCGTCGGTCGGAAAATAACCTTTTGGCGTCTTGATGTAGAGCGTCACGGTCAGCGCGATGGTCGCGAAGAACACAACCATGGTCAGGAACGGGTAGCCCAGCACGCGCCGCAGCGTCCAGGTGTAGAACGAAACGATGCGCGACAGCGAACCCTCGATAACCCGGTCGAACCAGGTCGCATCGTGCGAAGTCGCTTGCTTGATGTAATGCGCGCAGATCATCGGGGTGATCGTCAGCGACACCACGGTCGACACCACGATGGCAAAGGTCAGCGTCAGCGAGAATTCGCGCAGCAGCCTTCCCACGATCCCGTCCATGAAGATCAGCGGCGTGAAGGCGGCGATCAGCGAAATGCTGATCGACATCACCGTGAAGGCGATCTGTTTCGCGCCTTCCAGCGCCGCCGGAAATGGCGCCATGCCTTGCTCGAGATTTCGGTACATGTTCTCGATCATGACGATGGCGTCGTCGACGACGAAGCCGACGGAGATCGCCAGCGCCATCAGCGACAGATTGTCGATCGAGAAGCCGGCGAGCCACATGCCGGCACAGGTGCCGGCCAGCGCCAGCGGAACCGACACGCCGGCCGCGATCGTCGGCACCAGTCGGCGCAGGAACACGAACACCACCAGCATCACCAAAAACGCTGTGGCCAGCAGGGTCAGCTGCATGTCCTGCACGCTGGCGCGGATGGTGCCGGTGCGATCGACCAGCGTCGAGATTTCCACCCCTGCCGGCAGCCATTGCTTCAATTCCGGCAACAGCGCCCTCACCCGGTCGACGGTATCGATGACGTTGGCGTCGCCCTGCTTGGTGATCTGGATCAGCACCGCCGGCTGCTTGTTGAACCAGGCGATCGAGCGGCTGTTGCGGACGGAGTCTTCGACCTCGGCGACATCGGAGAGGCGGACGTAATTGCCGGCCGAGCTCTTGATGATGATGTCGCGGAACTCGGCCGCGGTGCGCATCTGCTTGTTGGTCGAGACCGTCTCGCTCTGGCGGCTGCCATTGAAGATGCCGACAGGCCCCAGCGGATTGGCGTTGATGATGGCAACGCGGACGTCGTCGGTTGCGATCCCGGCATTCGACAGCGAGACCGGATTGAGCGCGATCCGGACCGCGGGCTGGTCGGCGCCGGTGACGTTGACTTCGCCGACCCCCGGCACCTGCGAAATGCGCTGGGCGATCACGGTATCGGCGACGTCATACATCGCGCTCGTCGTCAGCGTCTTCGAAGTCAGCGCCAGCACGAACACGGGAGCCGCCGCCGGATTGGCTTTGCGGAACCGCGGCAGCGACGGCAGGTCACTCGGCAGGTCCGCCAGCGATGCATTGATCGCGGCCTGGACGTCGCGCGCGGCGCGGTCGATGTTACGGCCGATCGAGAATTGCAGCTGGATGCTGGTGGTACCGAGCGAACTGGTCGAGGTAATCTGGTCGACGCCGGAGATCTGTCCCAAGCGCCGCTCCAGTGGCGCGGCAACGGTAGAAGCCATCACCGAAGGGTCGGCGCCCGGTCGCGAGGCCGACACCCGGATCATCGGAAAATCGACATTGGGCACCGCCGAGACCGGCAGGAAGACATAGGCGACGAAGCCGATCAGGAAGAGCCCGATCGCCAGCAGCGTGGTGCCGACCGGCCTTCGGATGAAGGGCTCCGAGATCGATGCCATTACTGCATCCCCTCGGTGGCGCCGGCGACCGGCGGTCCGGGCTCCGGCACCGCCTTCTCGATTTTGCGGTTGAGCCGGTCGAGCGCCAGATAGATCACCGGCGTCGTGTAGAGCGTCAGCAACTGGCTCAGCAGCAATCCGCCGATGATGGAAATGCCGAGCGGGAAACGCAACTCCGCACCGGTGCCGCTTTCGACTGCCAGCGGCAAGGCGCCGAACAACGCGGCCAATGTCGTCATCATGATGGGGCGGAAGCGCAAGCAGGCAGGCCTGCACGATCGCCTCGTTCGCCGACATGCCCTGATGGCGTTCGGCTTCGAGCGCGAAGTCGATCATCATGATCGCGTTCTTCTTGACGATGCCCATCAACAGAATGATGCCGATCAGGCCGATGACCGACAAATCCTGCCCGAACAACATCAGCGCCAGGATGGCGCCGACGCCGGCCGAGGGCAGCGTCGACAGGATGGTGATCGGGTGGATGTAGCTCTCATAGAGCACGCCAAGCACGATGTAGATGGTGACGATCGCCGCCAGGATCAGCCAGGGCTGGCCGGCCAGCGATTTCGAGAACTCCGCCGCATCGCCCGCATAGAGGCCGACGATGCTGCCGGGCATGTTGATCCTGGTCTCGATCGCCTTCACCGCGTCCACCGCATCGCCGAGCGACTCGCCGGGCGCGAGGTTGAAGCTGAGCGACACCGCCGGGAACTGGGCCTGGTGCGAGATCGCCAGCGGTGCTGTGGTGCGCGTCAGCGTCGCCACCGCCGATATCGGCACCTGGGCGCCGGCCGCTCCGGGCACATAGAGTTTTGACAGCACGGACGGGTCGCGCTGGTAGATCGGCAGGGCCTCCAGCACCACACGGTACTGGTTGGCCTGACCATAAATGGTCGAGATCTGCCGCTGCGCGAAGGCGTCGTTGAGCGTGTCGTTGATGCCCTGGATGCTGACGCCGAGCTGGCCGGCGCGCTGGCGGTTGATGTCCAGCGCGGCGCGCAGGCCGCCCTCCTGCGCTTCCGACGAGACGTCGCGAAACAGCGGATCCCGGCGCATCTCGGCGACGAGGTTGCCGGCCCATTTCGTCACCTCGGCGGAATCGGTGCCGGTCAACGTGTACTGGTATTGCGAGCGGCTCGACTGGGTCGAGATCTGCACGTCCTGCACCGGCTGGAAATAGATGGTCATGCCGGGGATCGACGCGGTGCGCTGTTTCAGCCTGGTGATGACCACCGAAATGTCGTCATGCCGTTCGCCGCGCGGCCGCAGCGTCATCACCAGACGTCCGACATTGGTGGTCGGGTTGACCGAGCCCGCGCCGATCACGGACACCACGCCTTCCACGTCGGGATCGGCCTGGATCGCGGCGGCCGCCGCCATCTGCCGGCTCTGCATCTCGGAGAAGGAAACGTCGGGACCGGCCTCGGTCACCGCCGTGATCGAGGCGGTGTCCTGCAGCGGCAAGAACCCCTTCGGCGCGACCACATACATGAACAACGTCAGCGCAACGGTCGCAAACGTCACCAGCAGGGTGGCGCGCTGGTGCTGCAGCACCACCAGCAGCGTGCGGTGATAGAACGCGACCATGCGGTCGATGAAGCGGCTGACGGCGGCCAGCCCCGGGACCGTCATCTCCTCGCCGACATGCTTCAACAGCCGCGAGCACATCATCGGCGTCAGCGTCAGCGACACCACCGCCGACGTCACCACCGCAATGGTCAACGTCAGCGCGAATTCGCGGAACATGCGCCCGACCAGACCGGACATGAACAATAGCGGGATGAATACCGCGATCAGCGACACCGTCAGCGAAATCACGGTAAAGCCGATTTCGCTGGCGCCCTTCAGCGACGCCTCCATGACAGACTCGCCATCTTCCATGTGGCGGACGATGTTCTCGATCATCACGATGGCGTCGTCGACCACGAAGCCGGTTCCGATCGTCAGCGCCATCAGCGACAGATTGTCGAGGCTGAACCCCGAAAAATACATGATGCCGAAACTGGTGATCAGCGACAGCGGCAACGCCACGCCGGCGATCAGGGTGGCGCGCAGCGAGCGCAGGAACAACAACACCACCAGCGTCACCAGCACGACGCTGAGAATCAGCGTGAACTGCACGTCACGCACGGAGGCGCGGATGGTGACGGTGCGGTCGCTGACGATGGTCAGCTTGACGCCGGCCGGGATCGCGCGCTGCACTTTGGGAATTTCGGCGCGGATCTGGCGCACCACCTCGATCACATTGGCGCCGGGCTGCCGCTGGATGTCGATGATGACGGCCGGCGTGCCCTGGTACCAGCCGCCGGTGCGATCGTTTTCCAGCCCGTCGACGATGATGGCGACGTCGCCGATCGTGACCGGCGCGCCGTTGCGATAGGCGATGATGATCGGCTTGTAGGCTTCGGCGACCGCGATCTGGTCGTTGGCGGCGATGGTGTAGGATTGCTGCGCGCCGTCGAGCGATCCCTTGGGACCGGAGACGTTGGCCCCGGCAATGGCGGCGCGCAAATCCTCCATCGCGATGCCGTAGGCGGCGAGCCGCGCCAGATCCGCCTGCACTCTTATTGCGGGCTTCAGCCCGCCCAACACCGAGACCCGGCCGACGCCGGAAATCTGGCTGAGCCGTTGGCCGAGTATCGTATCGGCGATGTCGCTCATCGCGCGCAGCGAAATCGTCTCCGAGGTCAGCGCCAGCGTGATCACGGGAGCATCCGCCGGATTGACCTTGGCGTAGGTCGGCGGATACGGCAGCGTCTTCGGCAGGATGCCGGCCGCCGCATTGATTGCCGCCTGCACGTCTTGTGTCGCACCGTCGATGTCGCGGTTGAGATCGAACTGCAGCGAGATCTGGCTGACGCCGAACGAGCTCGTCGATTGCATCGACGACAGCGACGGGATCTGCCCGAGCTGACGCTCCAGGGGTGCCGTGATCAGCGAGGCAATCACATCGGGGCTGGCGCCCGGCAGTTGCGTCGTCACCTGCACGGTCGGGAAATCGACCTGCGGCAGCGCCGACACCGGCAGCGCCCAATAGCCGAGCGCGCCGCCGATCAACAGCGCAATCCCCAATAGCGAGGTCGCGATCGGCCGGCGGATGAACGGTTCGGAGACGCTCATGGTTGCGTGCTCATGGCTTTAAGTATTACGCGCGCGATATTTTCGTCACGGCTGCGACTTCGCAGCACCATCCGGCGGTCCGCTTGCAGCTGCCGGCGACGGCCCGGTCTGGCCTTTCTGGTCGCCGCCCTCGCCGCGCTCGCGCTTGCCGCGGCGCTCGCCATCCTTGGCTTGACCGTCCTTGGCCTGACCATCTTTCGCCTGACTATCCTTGCCTTGCCCGCCCTTGCCGTCGGGGCTGCGGCTGCGCTTGCGCGGGGCGAGATCGGCGGTCGGAGCCTGCTCGTCCTTGCCGACCAGAACCTTGGCGCCTTCCGACAGATTGGCAAAGCCGGTGGTCACCACGCGGTCGGAAGTCGTGAGCCCGCTGGCGATCACGGCGTCGTTTTCGTTCTGCTGCGTCACCACGACCGGTTTTGCGGTCGCGATGTCGCCCTCGCCGATCACGTAGCTGAATGTTCCGGCCGGGCCACGCTGTACCGCCGACGTCGGCACCACGATCGCCTTTTCGAGCGTTTCGACCTTGAGCCGCACATTGACGAATTGTCCCGGCCAGAGCTGGAATTTGGCGTTGGGAAATTCGGCCTTCAGCTTCAGCGTGCCGGTGGTCGGGTCGACCTGGTTGTCGATGCCTTTCAGCGTGCCGGTATCGACCACCGTGGTGCCGTCATTGCCGAACACGTCGACGGCCAGTGTGCCCTTGCCGGCCGCCGCGTTGACCCGCACGATCTGCTGCTGCGGCAGGCTGAACTGCACCGCGATCGGCTGCAACTGGGTGATGATGACGAGACCGGTCACATCCGACGCGTGGATGATGTTGCCCTGGTCGACTTGACGCAGGCCGGTGCGTCCCGACAGCGGCGCGATGATCTTGGTATAGCCGAGGGTCGCCTGCGCATTGTCGATCGCGGCCTGATCGGCATTCACAAGTGCTTCCTGCTGCGCGACCACTGCGCGCTGCGTATCGGCCTGTTGCTTCGAACCGGCATTGGACGCGGCGAGTTGCTGGTAGCGCGCCAGATCGAGCTTTTGGTTGCCCAGCTGCGCTTCGTCCTGCGCCTTCTTGGCGACGGCCTGATCGTACTGTGCTTTGTAGATCACGGGATCGATCTCGCCGAGCACGTCGCCCTTCTTGACGTCCTGGCCTTCGGTGAAATTGACCGAGATCAGTTTGCCGTCGACCTGGGCGCGCACGATCACGTTGTTGAGCGCGCGGACCGAGCCGACGCCATCGAGATAAACCGGCACGTCCTGGGTGCGCGGCGTCGCCGCCAGCACCGGCACTGGAAGGTCAAGGCGCGCGCCCGCCCCGCCGCGACCGCCGGCACCTGTTTTTGGCTGAAACGCATACCAGCCGATGTAGCCGAGACCGCCCAGGATCACGAGCGTCACGGTCAGCGACACCATGCGCCTGAGCACCCGCGACAGGAAGCTCGGCTTGGGCACGGTTTCAGTCGCAGCGTTGTCCTTTGACTCCGGCTTAAAGAGCATCGACCGGCCTCTCCATCCTCGGCTCCCAGCCGCCCCCCAGCGCCTGATACAGGCTGACGATCGCGAGCAGCCGGGCCAGTTGGGCCTGGAGGAGCGAATCTTCCGCCTGGAATAACGTCAATTGCGTGTTTAGCACAGTTACGATGTCAGCGGTTCCGGCTCTAAGCTGTTGTTCGGACAATTGAAAGGCCCGCCGCGAGGCAGCCAGCACCTCGCGTTGGAGCCGCAACTTCTCGGTGGTCTGACGAATCGACATCAGCGCGTTGTCGACGTCGGCGAACGATTGCACCACGGTCTTGCGATAGGTCTGCAGCAGTTCGTCCTGCTTTGCCTTGTTGAATTCGAAATTGCCGAGGATCTTGCCGCCGTCGAAGATCGGCTGCGTCGCGCTGCCGACCAGGCTGAAGAACGCCGCATGCGGCTGGAACAGCGCCGAGAGCGCGGAGCTCTGGTAGCCGCCCTGCCCGGTCAGCTGAATGCTCGGGAAGAATTGCGCGCGTGCACTGCCGACATTGGCGGTCGCGGAAGCCAGTTGCGCTTCCTGACGCCGGATATCCGGGCGCTGCGTCAGCAATTCCGACGGCAAGCCCGGCGTGACCCGGGGAATCGCGATCTGGTTCAGGGTGCCGCCGGCGACGCGCACCGCTTCCGGCGGACGCGACACCAGGATCGCCAGCGCATTGATGTTCTGATCGAGGGTTTGCCTGAGCGGCGGCACCGAAGCGCGCTGATTGGCGAGCACGGTCTCCTGCTGCGCAACGTCGAGGTCGGTGCCGGTGCCGGCCTTCAACCGCTCCTTGATGGCGTTGAGAATACGCGTGGCGCTGGCGATATTGCTCTGCGCGGTGCGCAGCCGGTCCTGCGCGGCAAGCACCTGGAAATAGGCGTTGGCGACTGTGGTCAGCGTGGTCAGCGCCACCACGTCGCGGTCGAAGCGGTTGGCCACGGCGGTCTCTTCGGCCGCCTGCGCGGCGTCGCGATTTTTGCCCCAGAAATCGAGTTCGAAGCTGGCGCTGAGCGAGGACTGATAGTTGACGACCTCGCGGCCGCCATTGGTGAGGCCGCTCGAGCTCGAGCCGGAGGTGCGCGAATAGCTCTCCGAGCCGGTGCCGCTCAGGCTCGGTAGCAAGGGCGCTCCCGAGATCCGCGCCTGCGCGTCGGCCTGCTTGAACCGGGCGGTGGCGGCGGCGATATCCAGATTGACCGTCTGCGCCTCCTCCATCAACTGCGTCAGCTCCGAGCGAGCGGAAACCGCGCCACCAGTCGAGCGTCGGCGGCGCGTCCTGCGGCCGCGTCAGCCGGGCGGCCTTGTAGCCGTCGGGCACGTCGAGCGCCGGATCGGGCAGATCCGAGGTCAGGATGCAGCCGGCCGAACTCGCGAGCAGGCCAACCACCGCAATCGATCGCGCCAGGCGGGTCGCGCCCGGAACGATGGCGCGCCAGACTTCGACCGCAGCCCCCGGAATCGGTTGGGTCACACCCGTTCTCCACCGGGCAAATCCCGGCGCGGCGCGCGACGAACGCTTGTTTCGATGGTTTGCGACACGTTCACGGGGGTGATGCTTCCGTTGGAACCGAGCGTTCATACTAGCCCTGAGATCGGTACGCGGACAGCCCCGGAACCGGTTCGACCAGCATCGGCGCAAGTCGCCCAATCGGCGATCGAAAATGCAAGTTGTCCTTATTTCACAGGCCTTGGAGCGCTGTCGGGATCATCGGGGACGGCAATATTCTTACCAAGATTTCATGGGGTTTTCCCCCTATTCTGACGCTCCGAATCCGTCTCCTCGCGCCAAAGACGCGCCGCGGCCGATTTGAAACTCCGGGAACCGTCCTGCGTAGCTTGGAGGGCAACGGAGGGGACAAGATGCGGGTCGCGGTGATCGGAACGGGAATTGCCGGCAATGCCGCCGCCTGGACCCTGTCGAAGCACTATCCGGTCACGGTCTATGATCGCGAACTCCGGCCCGGCGGACACAG
The DNA here is from genome assembly GCA_963802535.1 of uncultured Alphaproteobacteria bacterium. GTDB lineage: Bacteria > Pseudomonadota > Alphaproteobacteria > Rhizobiales > Xanthobacteraceae > Bradyrhizobium. Next base: position 24,982 of record CAWDJI010000023.1, read on the forward strand.
CCACACCGTCACCATCGACTATGACGGAACGCGGCTTGCGGTCGATATCGGCTTCATCGTCTACAACGAGCTGAACTATCCGGATCTCACGGCGTTGTTCGCCCATCTCGGCGTCGAGACGGTGGAAAGCTGCATGAGTTTTGCGGTGACGGCGGACACCGGCCGCTTCGAATGGAAGGGCGGCGGCAACAACTGGCTCGAAACCGCCAAGGGCCTGTTCGCACAACGCCGCAATCTGCTGTCGCCCTCCTATCTCTGGATGCTGCGCGACATCCTGACCTTCAACCAGCAGAGCGTCGAGGATTACGCCGCCGGCAAACTCGCCGGCCTGACGCTCGGCGACTATTTCCGCACCCACCATTTCGCACCGCGGCTGCTGACCGATTATCTGGCGCCGATGGGGGCTGCGATCTGGTCGGCGCCGGCGAGCGAGATGCTGGATTTCCCGGCCGAGAATTTCGTCGCCTTCTTCACCAACCATCGCCTGCTGCAATATGACCGTCCGGTCTGGCGCACGGTGAAAGGCGGCAGCCGGCGCTATGTCGAGAAACTGACCGCCGCCTTCCGCGACCACATCAAGCTCGGCTGCGCGGTGACCGTCGATCGAGCGGACGCCGCATGGCGTCGTCGTCCATGACAGCCACGGCCACGCCAACACCTACGATCACGTCGTGATCGCCTCTCACAGCGATCAGGCGCTGGCGATGCTGTCGGACGCCGACGAGCGCGAGCGCTCGATCCTGGGCGCGATCGGCTACTCCCCCAACACGGTCTATCTGCATCGCGACACCAGGCTGATGCCGAAGCGCCGGCGCGCCTGGGCGTCGTGGAATTTCCTGCGCTGGCAGCGCGAGGCCACCGCCGACAACGACGTCTCCGTGACCTACTGGATGAACCCGCTGCAGGGCATCGACGACGACAAGCCGCTGTTCGTCAGCCTCAACCCGCCGATCGAGCCCGATCCGGCGCTCACCTTCGGCAAGTTCATGGTCGAGCATCCGCAATACAACGCCGCCGCCTTTGCCGCGCAGAAGCGCCTCGGCGAGATTCAGGGCCGGCGCCATACCTGGTTCTGCGGCGCCTGGACCGGATACGGCTTCCACGAGGACGGATTGCGCTCCGGCCTTGCGGTCGCGGAAGCGCTCGGGCGCCACCGTGCCCTGGCGCGAACCGCGCGCCCGAACTGGCGGAGGCCGCGGAGTAGCGATGCGCACACGCGCTGCCCAGACCGAAACGCCTGACGATGCCGCCGCCGCGGCGTCGCTCTATGTCGGCGAGGTCATGCATGCGCGGCTGAAGCCGATGGGCCATCGCTTCAGCTATCGCGTCATGAGCCTGCTGATCGATCTCGACCGGCTCGAGGCCGCCGACCGGCAATCGCCGCTGTTCGGCGTCAACCGCGCCGCGCTCTACAGTTTCAGGGAAGCCGATCACGGCGACCGCGACGGATCATCGTTGCGCACCTACGTGCAAGCGTTGCGCGGCCGAGCGCGGCATCGATCTCACCGGCGGGCGGGTGCTGCTGCTCTGCTATCCCCGCCTGCTCGGCTATACCTTCAATCCGCTGTCGGTCTATTTCTGCTATCGCGCCGGCGGCGAGCTCGCGCTCGTCATCTACGAAGTGCGCAACACGTTTGGCGAGATCCATCCTTACGTGCTGCCGGTGCAGCCGGCTGACGTCAGCGATGCCGGCGTGCGGCAGAGCCAGGACAAACTGTTCTACGTCTCGCCCTTCATCGAGATGGCGATGCGCTACCATTTCCGGGTGTTGCCGCCGCAGGAGCACGTCAAGCTGCGCATCCTGGAGACCGACAGCGACGGGCCCGCTGCTCGCCGCAACCTTCAATGGCCGCCGCCGCGCGCTCAACACGGTCGAGTTGCTGCGCGCGTTCTTCGCCTTGCCGCTGGTGACGCTGAAAATCATCGGCCGCGATCCACTGGGAGGCGCTGCGGCTCTGGGTCAAGGGCGCGCGCCTGGTGCCGCGTCAGAACGCCGCCCTCAATCCCCGCTTGGCGACTGCAAAAAGCAGCGATTATACTTCGCCGGCGTTGTCTGCCCGCGGCAAAGAGTGAAGCAGGCCGATTGACCATCCATCATCCCGGTTGAACCACCGTTCGATGGATCGCCCATGCCCGAGTTGATTTCGGTGACATCGGAAACCGTAGACGCGCGTGTTTCCCGAGCTGCCCCGCATGGTCCGGCTGGCGCTGGGCTTCGGCTCAAAACTGCAGCACGGCACGCTCGACGTGACGCTGGCCGACGGCCGCATGGTCCGGCTCGGCGGCAACGGTCCGGGACCGGCCGCCGCCATGAAGATCTACGATTACGGCTTTGCGTCGCGGCTGTTGCGCAGCGGCGACATCGGCATTGCGGAAGCCTATCTGCGCGGCGAATGGGACACGCCCGATCTGACGCAGTTCCTCTATCTGTTCTGCGTCAACCAGGACTGGATGCAGACGATGCTGCACGGGAACGCCGCTGGTGCGCTTCGTCCAGATCGTGCGGCACTGGTTCAATCGCAACACCAGGCGGCAGGCGCGCCGCAACATCTATGCGCATTACGACATCGGCAACGCGTTCTATTCGGCGTGGCTCGATCCGAGCATGACCTATTCCTCGGGCCTGTTCGAGGATGGCACGGCCGATCTGACCGCTGCGCAAAACAACAAGTACCGCAGGCTTGCCGAAGCGATCGATCTCAGGCCCGGCCAGAAGCTTCTGGAGATCGGCTGCGGCTGGGGCGGCTTTGCCGAGTTCGCCGCCAAGACGTTCGGCACGAAAGTCGTCGGCCTCACCATCAGCAAGGAGCAGCGCGATTTCGCGCAAGCCCGCATCCACAAGGCCGGCCTCAGCGACCAGGTCGAGATCCGCCTGCAGGACTATCGCGACGAGCGCGACCGCTATGACCGGATTGCCTCGATCGAGATGATCGAGGCGGTCGGCGAGCAATTCTGGCCGAATTATTTCTCACAATTGCGCGACCGCCTGCTGCCCGGCGGGCTTGCCGGAATCCAGGCCATCACCATTCAGGACAGCCTGTTCCAGACCTATCGCCGCGAAGTCGATTTCATCCAGCGCTATGTTTTCCCCGGCGGCATGCTGCCCTCGCCGCAGATCCTCAAGGCGCTCGGCGAGCGGTTCGGTGTTCCCGTCATCCGCGAGCGCATTTTCGGGCAAGATTATGCCAGGACGCTCGCGATCTGGCGAAGCAATTTCCGCGCGGCCTGGCCGAACCTGATGCCGTCGGGCTTCGACGACCGCTTCCGGCGCTTGTGGGAATACTACCTCGCCTATTGCGAAGCCGGATTCCTGTCGGGAAATATCGACGTGCGTCAGGTGGTGTTCGCCAAATCCGGCTGACCATTTGCCGCGAGCGGCCGGCTTGTATGCCCTGCGGCGGTCCTTTAGGGTCGCTCAACGATTAGGCAAGCAAACCGGCAATTTTATAGACATGACCATCTACAACGACGTCGTCGACGCGATCGGCAACACGCCGCTCATCAAGCTGAAGCGCGCTTCCGAACTGACCGGCTGCACCATTCTCGGCAAGGCCGAATTCATGAATCCCGGCCAGTCGGTGAAAGACCGCGCCGGCAAATGGATGATCCTCGAGGCCGAGAAGCGCGGCGACCTCAAGCCCGGCGGCCTGGTGGTCTGGAAGCGACCGCGGGCAATACCGGCATCGGTCTTGCCGTCGTCGCCAGCGCGCGTGGCTACCGGACCATGATCCTCATTCCCGAGACCCAGAGCCAGGAAAAGAAGGACATGCTGCGGCTCTGCGGCGCGGAATTGATCGAAGTGCCGGCGCTGCCCTTCTCCAATCCGAACAACTATCAGCATGTCGGACGGCGGCTCGCCGCGCAGCTGCGCAAGAGCGAACCGAACGGCGTGTTGTTCGCCGATCAGTGGAACAACCTCGACAACGCCAAGGCGCATTACGAATCGACCGGCCCCGAGATCTGGCAGCAGACCGGCGGCAAGATCGACGGTTTCATCTGCTCGGTCGGCACCGGCGGCACGCTGGCCGGCACCAGCCGCTATCTGAAGGAAAAGCATCCTGGCATCGTCAACGCCTGCGCCGATCCGCATGGCTTTGCGATGTATGAGCTGTTCAAGAACGGCACCGCCAAATCGACACCGGGCGACTCGATCACCGAAGGCATCGGGCTCGGCCGCGTCACGCCGGTCATTGAAACCGCGAAGGTCGACGACGCCTTCCTGATCTCGGACGAGGAAGCCGTAAACGTGATCTACGACCTGACCGAGCACGAGGGCCTCTGCCTCGGCGGCTCCACCGGCGTCAACATCGCCGGCGCGATCCGGCTCGCCAAGCAGCTCGGGCCCGGCAAGACCATCGTCACCATCCTTGCCGATACCGGCGGCCGCTATCAGTCAAAGCTGTTCAATCCGGACGTTCATGCGCGCGAAGAATTTGCCGGTGCCGGAATGGCTGGAAAAGCGCAGCAAGATCGATCTGCCGTTCGAGAAGGTGTGAGAAGCGGCCGACTCTATCCGTCATGGCGAGCGAAGCGAAGCATCGAGCGCCGCAAGCGGACGATGGATTGCTTCGTCGCTTCGCTCTTCGCAATGACGATTGCGTCGCAGCCGATCTAATGCCGCAAAATCTGGCTCAGGAACAGCTTGGTCCGCGCGTGCTGCGGATTGGCGAAGAAGTTTTCCGGCGTGTTCGACTCGATCACCTGGCCGGCGTCCATGAACACGACGCGATTGGCGACTTCGCGCGCAAATCCCATTTCGTGGGTGACGACCAGCATGGTCATGCCTTCCCTGGCCAGATCGACCATGGTGTCGAGCACTTCCTTGACCATTTCCGGGTCGAGCGCCGAGGTCGGCTCGTCGAACAGCATGACCTTCGGGTTCATGGTCAGCGCGCGCGCGATCGCGACGCGCTGCTGCTGACCGCCTGACATCTGGCCCGGATATTTGTTGGCCTGGTGCGGGATCTTGACCCGCTCCAGATATTTCATCGCCATCGCCTCGGCGTCTTTCTTCGGGATATTGCGCACCCAGATCGGCGCCAGCGTGCAGTTCTCCAGCACGGTCAGATGCGGGAACAGGTTGAAGCTCTGGAACACCATCCCGACTTCGCGCCGGACTTCGTCGACCCGCCGCAGGTTCGGTCCGAGTTCGATGCCGTCGACGACGATGTGGCCTTCCTGGAATTCCTCCAGCGCATTGATGCAGCGGATCAGGGTCGACTTGCCCGAGCCGGAGGGACCGCAGATCACGATGCGCTCGCTCTTGGCGACATCGAGGTTGATGTCGCGCAGGACGTGAAAATCGCCGTACCATTTGTTGAGGGTGTTGATGCCGACGATCGAGTCTGTGCCCATGGTCCCACACCTCAGTTGCGGCGATGCGCGTTCAGCCTGTTCTCGACGAACAGCGAATAACGCGACATGCCAAAGCAGAAAGACGAAATAGATGATCCCGGTGAAGGCAAAGCCGGTGAACAGCGTGGTCGGCGTCGACCAGTTTGGATCGGCAAACGCCGCGCGCATCGTTCCCAACAGATCGAACAGCGCGACGATCGAAACCAGCGAGGTGTCCTTGAACAGGCCGATGAAGCTGTTGACGAGGCTCGGGATGACGTGGCGCAACGCCTGCGGCATCACGATCAGCCCGGTGGTCTTGGCCCAGGACAGGCCGAGCGCGCTCGCCGCCTCGCCCTGCCCGCGCGGGATCGCCGCCAGGCCGCCGCGGATGTTTTCGGCCTGGTAGGCGCCGGTAAACAGCGCGATCCCGATCAGAGCGCGCACCAATCCGTCGATGGTGAAACCGGTCGGAACGAACAGCGGCAACATATAGGTTGCAAAGAACAGCACCGTGATCAGCGGAACCCCGCGCCAGATTTCGATGAAGGCAATCGAGAAAATCCGGATCAGCGGAATGGTCGAGCGCCGGCCGAGCGCGAGCGCAATGCCGACCGGCATCGAGGCGACAATGCCGGTCACCGACACCACCAGCGTTACCAGCAAGCCGCCCCACAGCCGCGTATCGACGACCGGCAATCCACCGCGGTCGAGCCCCATCAGCGCGATGACGATGCCGATGCCGGCGAAGATCGCAAGGCAATTGACCAGGGGACGCAACCCCTCACCTTTGCGGGCGCTCAACCAGAACACCAGCGCGCAGGCGATGCCGGCGCAGAGCACGAAATCCGCCCACACCGGACGGCCAAACGCCTGGATCATCTCGCGCAACCAGGTCAGCGGCAGCAACAGCCAGGAGATCATGGTCGAGATCAGCACGATCAGTTGTCCGAGCAGCCACAGCAGCGGTCCGATCACGGCCGTCGTCTCGCCCGCAGCCGCCAGCTTGCGCCCGCCGTCGCCGATACTGTCGTTGAAGCCCGACAGAAGCCCGGCCGTCCAGCTCACGCCGAGGCCATCCAGTCCGCCGCCGTGCAGCAGGAAGAAGGCGACGACGGGAAATGCGCCGAAGAACAGACCGGCATTGATGCCCTTGGCCGGCAGGCGCGGAATCAGCAGTGGAAGCAGCAGGATCGCGGCGAGGATGAAGATGAGATTGACGCGCCAGCGTTCCGGCTCCGGATAGAATCCGTAGATGAACTGGGTGAATTTCGCCTGGATGAATGGCCAGCAGGCGCCGACCACATGCCCGGCATTCTCGGCAAGGCAGGCGGTGCGGTCCTTGCCGGTCCAGACCGCATCGACCAGCAGGAATTTGAGCGCGGGAACGACGGTGAACCACAACAGCAGCACGCTGACGATCGTGATCAGGATATTGGTCGGCGAATTGAACAGCCGCGTGCGCAGGAAGCCGACAAGGCCCGTGGTCTTCACCGGTGCCGGACGTTCGGCGACGAGGTCGTCGCGGACAAAGACGGATGCTGTTGTATCGCTCATCAGCCCATACTCCGGCCGACGCGCCAACTGTAGAAGTTCATGATCGCGCTGGTGACCAGCGAAATCAGCAAATAGACGCCCATGGTGATGCCGATGATTTCGATCGCCTGCCCGGTCTGGTTCAGCGTCGTGCCGGCAAACACCGAGACCAGATCAGGATAGCCGATCGCCACCGCCAGCGAGGAGTTCTTGGTCACATTGAGATACTGGCTGGTGAGCGGCGGCAGGATCACGCGCATCGCCTGCGGGATCACGATCAGCCGCAGCACCGAGCCGCGTTGCAGCCCGAGCGAGGAACCCGCTTCCATCTGCCCCTTGTGAACGGACAAAATACCGGCGCGCACGATCTCGGCGATGAAGGCAGCGGTATAGGTCGACAGCGCCAGCGCAAGGGCTACCAGTTCCGGGATGACCCGCGAGCCGCCGGAAAAATTAAACCCCTTGAGAACCGGAATCTCGAACAATACGGGCAGGCCGAAGATCAGTGCCGACAGCAGCGGCAGGCCGATCAGGAGACCGACGACATAGGGCCAGACCTTGATCACCCTGCCGCTTTGAAACAGCTGCTGGCGCGAATAACGCGACAACAGGATAGACGCAACGATGGCGATCAGCACGGCGGCGACGAACGGTTCGAAACCGGGAGTGCCGATCGGCCTTGGAATCACCAATCCGCGATTGTTGAGAAAAAAGCTGTCGAAGATCGAGACGCTCTGCCGCGGGTTGGGCAGCGCGGCAAGCACGGCCAGGTACCAGAACAGCATCTGGAACAGCAGCGGCAAATTGCGCACCAGTTCGACATAGCCGCCGGAGATGCGCGACAGCAGCCAGTTCGGCGACAGCCGGCCAAGCGCCACCAGGAATCCGATGATGGTGGCGAAGAAGATGCCGATCACCGAGACCAGCAGCGTATTGAGCAGACCGATCACGAAAACGCGGCCGTAAGTATCGGACCCCGTATACGAAATCAGGCTCTGGTTGATGTCAAAACCGGCCGTGTTGGCCAGGAAGCCGAAGCCCGCGGCGATCTGCTGCGCCTGCAGATTGGCGCGGGCGTTGGCGACGATCTCGTAGGCAAGCCAGGCCAGCACGGCGACGAACAGGATCTGGACGACAAAGCCGCTCCAGCCGGCACTGCCACCGAGCGCCCGTTGCAGTTTGGGAACAAACTGCGACGGTGGTTGTCGGGGTTCGATGGCCATCGCCGCTAGCCCTTAGCGCTGGCGATCAGCGGATCGGCGGCGCGTACTGGATACCGCCCTTGTTCCAGAGGTTGTTGAGGCCGCGGGCAATTCCGAGCTTGGAGCCGGCGCCGACGTTGCGATCAAAGCTCTCGCCGTAATTGCCGACGGCCTTCACGATCCGCACCACCCAATCCTTGGTCAGGCCGAGCTGTTCACCGAGATTGCCGTCGGTCCCGAATACCCGTTTCAGCTCCGGGTTGTCCGATTTCGTCTTCTCGTCGACGTTCTTCTGGGTGATGCCGAGTTCTTCCGCGGTGATCATCGCGAACAGCGTCCACTTCACGATGTCGAACCACTGATCGTCGCCATGGCGCACCATCGGGCCGAGCGGCTCCTTCGAAATGATTTCGGGCAGCACGACGTGATCGGCCGGGTTGGCAAGCTTCAGACGTTCGGCATAGAGGCCGGATGCGTCGGTCGTGAAAACGTCACAGCGCCCGGACTCATACGCCTTGAGCGTTTCGTCGGCGGTGGCGAAGGCGATCACCTCATACTTCATGTTGTTGCCCTTGAAGTAGTCGGCGAGATTGAGCTCCGTCGTGGTACCGGTCGCCACGCAGACGGACGCGCTGTTCAATTCCAGCGCGGAATTGACCTTGAGCGACTTTTTCACCATGAAGCCCTGGCCGTCATAATAGGTGACGCCGGCAAAATTGGCGCCCAGCGAGGTATCGCGCGACAGCGTCCAGGTGGTGGTGCGCGACAGCACGTCGATTTCGCCGGACTGCAGCGCCGTGAAGCGGTCCTTGGCCGACAACGGTACGAACTTGATCTTGCTTGGATCGTTGAAGACCGCCGCCGCAATCGCCCGGCAGATGTCGACGTCGAGCCCGGTCCAGTTACCCTTGTCGTCCGGGAGCGAGAAGCCCGCCAGGCCCTGGCTGACGCCGCAGGACAGCATGCCGCGGTCCTTGATCGTCTTGAGGGTTTGCGCCGAGGCGGCCTGAACGGAGAAACCGGCGGCAACGGCAAGGGTGAGAACCAGGGATACGCGCTTCATGGGCAAGGCCTTTCAAGGGGTCGTGCGGGAACGTTGCTCGCCACATGCTATTTTTGGGCCAACCCGATGATCCCTCGCCCAATTGCGCCAATCTGACCGGCAGTTTGACGCAATTTCAGGTAAGCGGTGGATCGAAGGTCGCGGCAGGCCCCTCAACATGCGGCGACTGGATAGTTGTACCGCATCACAGAACGACTGGCGATCCGGGTCAAGGGGTTGACGGGCGACTTCTGTGTCCTGTTGCTAATAATCCCGGTCCCGACCCGCCGTCCGGTGGACTTTTCGCGGTTGGTTTGCGGCTGCAAAACGTCTTTGGTGGTGCAAACGCATGAGTTTTTCGAACGACGGATCGTCCAACCCGCCAAAAGCCGAAACCAGCCTGGTCACGGCAGGCCGCGACAGCAAAGCCCAGAAGGGCTTTGTCAATCCGCAGGTTTTCCACGGTTCCACCGTGCTGTACCCGACCGCCGCCGACCTGCACGCCCATCGCAGCGAGTTCACCTATGGGCGCCAGGGCACGCCGACCACGCGCGCGCTCCAGGACGTGCTGATGTCGCTGGAAGGCCCGCAATGCGCCGGCGTCGGGCTGGTTCCCTCGGGGTTGTCAGCGATCACGACCACCCTGCTCTCGGTGCTCAAGGCCGGCGATCATCTGCTGGTGACCGACAATGTCTATCGGCCGTCGCGCAATTTCTGCAACGACATGCTCGCCCGCTACGGCGTCGAGACCGATTTTTTCGATCCCCTGATCGGCGCCGGCATCGAAAGACTGTTCAAGCCCAACACCAGGGCGGTGCTGGTCGAGGCGCCGGGATCGCAGACCTTCGAGATGACCGACATTCCCGCCATCGCAGCGGTCGCGCATGCGCGAGATGCGCTCGTGATCGACGACAACACCTGGGCTACATCGCTGTTTCGCCGCGCGCTCGATCAGGGCGTCGACATTTCGATGCAGGCCGCCACCAAATATATCGGCGGCCATTCCGACATCATGTTCGGCGCGATCGCGGCCAATGCCAGGGCATGGCCTGCCCTCGCCGAAGGCATCGGCCTGCTCGGCGTTTGCGCCGGCCCCGATGACGTGTTCCTGGCGCTGCGCGGCACCCGCACGCTCGCGGTGCGGCTGGCGCAACATTACAAGTCGGGGCTCGAGATGGCGCGCTGGCTTGCGACGCGCCCGGAGGTGTTGCGGGTGTTGCACCCGGCGCTGGAAAGCCATCCCGGCCACGCGATCTGGAAACGCGACTTCACCGGCGCGTCCGGCCTGTTCAGCATCGTGCTCAGGCCGGTGCCGCAACAGGCGGTCGATGCCCTGCTCGACGCGGTGAAACTGTTCGGCCTGGGCTTCTCATGGGGCGGCTTCGAAAGCCTCGTCATTCCCTTTGATTGCGACGGCTACCGTACGGCGACCCAATGGGCGCCGGGCGGCCCGGCGCTGCGGCTCCACATCGGACTCGAGCATGTCGATGACCTCAAGGCCGATCTCGAGCGCGGCTTTGCCGCGTTGAAGGCCAACGCGTAAACCACGACGTCCAAGACGATCTGCTGCACGTCCGCTGCCAACGCCGCCGCGGTGCAACGGTGTGCTTTGCGGCAAGCGCAACGGGCTACGTTCGTCATCCGTACAAACCCGGATGCGGGCAATAACCACTCGTTCACCATGACGGTGAATCCAGCGGTCGTTTCAACCAAATAATTCACCCCTCAAGTTCCCTTATACCATTGACGCTTAGTCATGCCCTGAGGGGAAGGCTGCGACCGCCATGCGGTTCAGGTCTTCCAGCGTAAGAGTAGACAGTAAAACGCATGAGTGCTGCACCTATCGTAGCCCTGACCGATGTCCGCATCCGCGCGATCGACCAGGCCTCCCGTAAAAAATCCGAAATGCGCGCCCGCGCCTGCCCGCGCGGCACGCCGGCGCTGCGCAGCATCACCAATTCATCAACGTGGCTCGCTCCCGCATCGCGAGCCAATCGACGGCACAGAAGTGACCGAAAGGACGACGGCATGAAGTTTGGGCAACACCAGCCAATGCGGAGCGCGCGAACCCGCGCATTGTTATTTTCGGCGGTCGCAGCACTGGCGCTTTATCCGGCGCTGTCGCCGGTCGTCGCCGCCGAACCAGACATCGAGCCTCCGGCAACGACCACTTCTATCGGCAGCGCGAAGACCCGCTTCCTGGCGCTCGGCATCGGCAAGTCGGTGGTGATCGATCTGCCGCGCGAGGTGAAGGATGTGCTGGTGGCCGATCCGAAGATCGCCAACGCCGTCGTCCGCTCCGCCCAGCGCGCCTATATCATCGGCAGCGCGGTCGGCCAGACCAACGTGGTGTTTTTCGATGCCAGACGGCCAGCAGGTCGCCGCCTATGACATCGCGGTCAAACGCGACCTCAACGGCGTGCGCGCCGCGCTGAAGCAGACGCTGCCGGGAATCAATATCGAAGGCGTCGGCGACGGCGTGATCCTGACCGGCTCGGTATCGAGCCCGATCGAAGCCCAGCAGGCCGGCGACCTCGCCGCGCGGCTGGTCGGCGGGGCCGACAAGGTCGTCAACTCGATCGTCGTCCGCGGCCGCGATCAGGTGATGCTCAAGGTCACCGTCGCCGAAGTGCGGCGCGACATCATCAAGCAACTCGGTGTCGATCTGAATGCGAGCATGAATTACGGCACCGCCGCGGTGAATTTCAACAACGTCAACCCGTTCACCGCGAACAGTGGAGCGCTCGTACCGGGCAACAATCTGGCCGCGGCGGCATTGAACAAGGCCGGCATGCCGTCGGTCACCGCTACGCTGCGTGCGATGGAGAGTGCGGGCGTCGTTCGAACGCTTGCAGAACCAAATTTGACGGCAATCTCCGGCGAGTCGGCGACATTCATCTCAGGCGGCGAATTTCCGATCCCGACCGGCGTAACCTGCCAAACGACGACGGCGGGCGCTATCGGACAATGCGTCCAGACGGTCGCCTTCAAGAAGTTCGGCATCTCGCTGAATTTCACGCCGGTCGTGCTGACCGAGGGACGCATCAGCCTGCGGGTGATGACCGAAGTGTCGGAAATCTCGACCGAACACTCTTTGACCGGCGGTGCCGGTGGAACGACGATTCCCTCGATCAAGACCCGTCGCGCGGAAACCACGCTGGAAATCCCGTCCGGCGGCTCGATCGCAATGGCTGGCCTGATCCAGGAACAGACCAAGCAGGCCATGAACGGCATGCCCGGCGTCGACCAATTGCCAATTCTTGGCGGGCTCTTCAGGAGCCAGGACTTCGTCAAGAACGAGACCGAACTGATGGTCATCGTGACGCCCTATGTCGTTCGGGCGGTCGCGCAGAAGGAGCTGTCGCGTCCCGATGACGGATTTGCGCCCGCCTCGGATTCTCAATCCGCCCTGCTCGCCCGCATCAACCGGGTCTACGGCCTCGCCGCCCGTGTCGGGCCGGTCGGGGCCTACCAGGGCAATTTTGGCTTCATCATCGACTGAGATGAAACTGCGGGACGGGAACAGAACGATGACAAACAGAACACAGGTGGACCGCCTCCGCGCCTTGCGCCTGCTCGGCGCACTCGTCGGACTTTCGACGGCGCTCGGCGCCTGCCAGCAGACCGCGGATGTCACCGCGAGCGTACCGTACGATTATCGCCTGCGGCATCCGATCGCCGTGCAGGAATCCAATCGCTCGATCGTGATTTTCGTCGGCCATGCCCGGGGTGGACTGACGGGTCCGCAGCGCACCGACGTCATGGGACTGGCGCAGACCTGGCTCCGCGAGGGTACCGGCGGCGATCGTCGCCGAAGTGCCGGTCAACACCGCGAATGCACGGGCTGCCGCGGCCACCTATCAGGACATCCGCTCGGTACTGGCGGCAGGCGGCGTGCCTTCAAGCGCCATCACGCTGCGCCAGTATCATCCGGACGGTGTCGGAACATTGCCAACGATCAAGCTGAACTATTCGAAGATGACCGCCACGGCCGGCCCCTGCGGTCTGTGGCCGGAGGATCTCGGACCCAATCTCGAGAATTCCGGCTACAGCGAAAACCGCCCCTACCACAATTTCGGTTGCGCCAACCAGCGCAACCTCGCCGCCATGGTCGCCAATCCGGCGGACCTCGAACAGCCGCGGCCCGAAACGCCCGCCTACACGATCAGGCGCAACGCGGCGTTCGAGAAGTACCGCAAGGGTGAACCGACCACGACCACCTATCCGGAACAGGAAAAGGCCAAACTCAGCGATGCCGGTAAATGATTAGCCGCAACAACTCCGACGAACAGCCCGACCACACGCCGCCCGCCGACGATTACATCGCGCCGGCGCCGCGCGTCTCGGTGCAGGCCTTTTGTGCCACTGTCGCGACCGCGACCGCGGTGAAATCGGCGAGCCAGGACCGCCGCCTCGACAAGGCGCATCTGTCGGTCCACATGGGCGGCATCGCCGCCGCCATCGACGCCTACCACAAGGCGCCGACGCCGAACGTGATCATGCTGGAGACCGAGGGCTCCAGCGACATGCTCGCGGGCCTCGATGAGCTCGCAACGGTGTGTGACGCCGGCAGCCGGGTGGTCGTGATCGGCAGCGCCAATGATGTCACACCGTACCGTGAACTGGTCCGCCGCGGCGTCAGCGACTACGTCCTCGGCCCGGTCGCGACGATCGACGTGGTGCGGGCGATCTGCAACCTGTTCTCGTCGACCGAGGAAGTCGCCGTCGGCCGGATCGTTGCCGTCGTCGGCGCCAAGGGCGGCGTCGGCGCCTCGACCGTCGCCCACAACGTGGCCTGGGCGATCGCGCGCGATCTGGCGCTCGATTCCGTCGTCATCGACCTCGACCTCGCCTTCGGTACCGCGAGCCTCGACTACAATCAGGATCCGATCCAGGGCATCGCCAATGCGGTGTTCCAGCAGGACCGGCCCGACAGCGCCCTGATGGAGCGGCTGCTGTCGAAATGCTCCGACCGCCTCAGCCTGCTGGCAGCGCCGGCGACGCTCGAACAGGTCTACGATTTCGGCGCGGACGCCTTCGATGCGATCTTCGATACGCTGCGTATGACCACCCCCTGCATCGTGCTCGACGTGCCTCACCAATGGTCGGCATGGACCAAGCGCGCGCTGGTCGGCGCCGACGACATCCTGATCGTCGCCGAGCCCGATCTCGCCAACATGCGCAACGCCAAGAACATGTTGAACGTACTGAAGGCCGCGCGCCCCAACGACCGGCCGCCGCTTTATTGTCTCAACCAGGTCGGCATGCACAAGCGCGCGGAAATCACCCCGCGCGAATTCGCCAAGGCGCTCGAAAGCCAGCCGATCGCGACCATCCCGTTCGATTCGAAGATGTTCAGCACCGCCGCCAATAACGGCCAGATGATCCAGCAGATCTCGGCCGGTCACCGCACCACCGCGATGTTTCTGCAGATGGCGCAGCGGCTGACGGGTCACGCCGTCACCAAGCAGTCGCGTTCGCTGCTGGGGCCGATCATGCCGATCATCAGGAAGTTGGGTGCGGGCTGGGCGTCGCTAAGGCGTTTCACGAGTCCGCCTCGGCTGACGCTCAGTCGGGGCGGCCTGCGGCCGCAACCGGCATCTTGTCCATCGGCCTGCGCGCCTGCCCTCTTTATCAGCAACATCTTCAGCTGCGTGACGTTCGCGGCCGCTTCCGCGGGCGGCAGATCGGCCTTTGCGATCTTCTCGGCCTCGGCCATGTTGCCGCGCAGGCCGACGACCAGCGCCAGATTTGCCCGCACGCGCGCATCTCCGCTCGCATGGGCATAGGCGCGGCGCAGCGTCTCCTCGGCCTTCGGCAATTCTTTCGAAAGCACGTAGGAAAGTCCGAGGTTCGACAACACCGACGCCTCCTCCGGCACGATCTTGAGCGCGCTTGAATAATATTGCCGGGCTTCCTCGAACCGGCCGAGCTGATCGAGCACAGCGCCTTGCGCCGAGAGGATCCGCCAATCCGGATTGTCAGGGGTATGCGCCTGCCCGAGCGCGTCGAAGGCCTGCTGGAAATTGCCATTGTCGGCGAGCGCGCGGCCATACCCGGCCAGCAGCGCCTTGTTGGTGGGATTGGCGATCGTCGCCTGCTCCAGCACCGCAACCGCTTGCGACTTCTGCCCCGTGGCCCGCAGCGCCTTGCCGAATTGCAAGGCCGCGTCGGCGTCCTTGGGATTGGCGCGATAGCGTTCCTGATAGGTCTCGAGGTCGCGCCTGGGATCGGCGGAACGGCTGGTTTCGGCCTTCTCGCCGAGCGAACCGGTAATGTCTGATGACGTCAGCTGGCAGCCGGAAAGCGCCAGCGCGAAAATCGCCTGACACGCCGTACACGCAAGAAGTCGCGCGAACTCAGATGGTTGAAGCAATTTCTGAAACATTTACTGGACCCGCGTCGGCGACTGTCCAGAATGCTCACAGCTTAACCCTAAATTCAGGTTAAATCGCCGCGGTCAGACGGCAACGGGCGGCCGTATGCAGGCCGCCGCCACCTGATATTCGCGTTAGTCGACGAACTGCGCGCCGAGTTCGCAGCCGATCCGCCATGCCAGCTTGCACGCGCGCGGGCGTTGGCCGGTCGTAAAAATCACGGTGAACTCAGGCGGAATTTCCGGATATTCGGCGATGATCTTCACCCCGCCGTCGGACACGTCCGTGATCATGCAGTCGCGCGGCAATCCGCCGGTCGCAAACTGTATTTTCGCAAAGCTCCTGCACACCTGACGTTCGCTTCTGCGGCGATTCGCTGCTAACATGTTTGCCCCTGGCTTTGCTTGATTGATACACGCGGCGATGCTTTGGGTTTTACAGAAGAATTGTTGGAATTAGCCTAGCGGAATCGCTCGCAATCTAACGGTTGTTTTGGAATTCTGTTTACCGCGCCGTGCCGGCCGGGCAAGCAGCGAATCCACCCACCTATCCCCCTGCCAGCACGGCAATTTTCGGCAAATTAAAGGATTGATCTGCTGTCGTTTGGCGATAGCGTGAACTTTCGACTCAATTCGTCGGAACACGGACGAGCATGGGAAGCATGGTTCTTCTCGACCTGATGGGTGGCGTGGCGTTGCTGCTGTGGGGCCTGCACATGGTCCACAGCGGGATTTTGCGCGCGTTCGGCCCCGATCTGCGTTCGCTGCTGGCGAAGGGCCTGAACAACCGCTTCACCGCCTTTGCGGCCGGCATCGGCCTCGACGGCGCTGCTCCAGAGCAGCACCGCGACCGCGCTGATCACGAGTTCGTTCACCGCGGAAGGCCTGGTCAGCCTGGTGCCGGCGCTTGCGATCATGCTCGGCGCCAATGTCGGCACCACGCTGATCGTGCAGATCCTGTCGTTCAACATCGCCGCCGTCGCCCCGGTCCTGTTCATCATCGGCCTGGTCGCGTTCCGCAGCGGCGCCGCGCTCGCGCATCAAGGACATCGGCCGCGTCTCGATCGGGCTCGGCCTGATGCTGCTGGCGCTGCATATCCTGCTCGACACGCTGGCGCCGGCCGAGAATGCGCCGGGCGTGCGCGTGTTCATGAACGCCATCACCGGCGATCCCGTGCTCTGCATCTTCTATCGGCGCCGTCGTCACCTGGGTGGTGCATTCCAGCGTCGCCAGCGTGCTCCTGGTGATGTCGCTGGCCTACGCGCATTTCATCTCGCCCGTCGGCGGCGCTGGCGCTGGTGCTCGGCGCCAATCTCGGCAGCGCCATCAATCCGGTGTTCGAGGGCGCGCGCCGCGACAACCCCGCGAGCTATCGCCTGCCGCTCGGCAATCTCGTCAACCGGCTGGCCGGCGTGCTGCTGGTGGCGCCGTTCCTGCGTCCGATCACCGAAGCTCCTGCAGGCATGGCAGCCCGACCTCGCCAAGGCGACCGCCGAGTTTCACATCGCGTTCAACGTCGCGACCGCGATCATCTTCATCGGCCTGCTCGACGGCATGGCGCGGCTGCTGAAGAAGCTGCTGCCGAACCGGGTCCAGGAGACCGACCCGTCGCGGCCGCGCTATCTCGACGAGAGCGCGCTGGAAACCCCGTCGCTGGCGCTGGCGGACGCCGCGCGCGAGACGCTGCACATGGGCGATCACGTCGAGATCATGCTGCGCAAGGTGATGGCGGCGATGATGACCAACGACCGCGCGCTGGTCGACCAGGTCTCGCGGATGGACAACAGCGTCGACAGCCTCGACGAGGCGATCAAGCTCTATGTCACCAAACTGACGCGCGGCAGCCTCGACGAGCGCGAGGGACAGCGGGCGATGGAGATCATCTCCTTCGCCATCAATCTCGAGCATATCGGCGATATCATCGACAAGAATCTGAGCGAGCTCGCGACCAAGAAGATCAAGCGCCGGTTCCAGTTTTCGCCGGAGGGCGCCGAGGAACTGTCGGCATTCCACAAGCGAACGATGGACTCGCTGCGGATCGCGTTCGGCGTCTTCATGTCGGGCGACGTCAACGAGGCGCGCAAGCTGCTGGCCGAGAAGGCGCCGTTGCGCAACACCGAACTGGCCGCCACCGAACGGCATCTCGACCGGCTGCGCGAGGGCCGGCCCGAGAGCATCGAGACCACCTCGCTGCATCTCGACGTGCTGCGCGACCTCCGGCGGATTCACTCGCATATCTGTTCGGTGGCCTATCCCGTGCTCGATGCCGCCGGCGAACTGGCCGCCTACGCTCGACCGAGCACGAGCTGGCCGCGATCCCCGACGGCGTGGCGCCGTCAACGCCGCGATAGATTCCTCTGACGCGTTCTGACGCGAACCGGGTCCACTTCGCTGGAACGCTCGTCGCTGGCGGACGCCTGCCTGCCGTTGACGATGATGAAGTAGAGATTGCGGATATAGACCAGCGAGCCCGAGCGCCTGGCCTGCGATGAAGACCGGATCGCGGCGGTACAGCGCATAGATCAACAGCAGCACGCCGCCGCCGATCGAGAAGAACCAGAACGCCACCGGGATCACGCTCTTGCGCGCCCGTTCGGAGGCGATCCACTGCACCACGAAGCGCATGGTGAAGAAGCCCTGCGCAATGAAACCCAGGATCACCCAGCCATCGAACTTGATGACGAAGACGTCGTGCAGATAGTTGGCGAACATGATCAGTCAGTCATGGCGTCACCTCGGTCGCAACGGGTGTCGGCTTCTTGCGGCGGATCAGCCACCAGACGCCGGCGAGATCCATGATTCCGATCCATAGCCGATCGAAGAAGCCGTAATTTGACACGCCGGAATGGCGCGGGCGGTCGATCACGTCGACATAGGCGATCTCATATCCCTCGCGGCGCACCAGCGCCGGCAGGAAGCGATGCAGCCCGTCGAAATAGGGCATCAACAGGAACACTTCGCGCCGGAACGCCTTCAGCCCGCAACCGGTGTCGCGGGTGCCGTCGCGCAGGATCGCATTGCGCACGCCGTTGGCGATGCGCGACTGCATCTTCTTGAAGCCGGTGTCCTTGCGGCCGACCCGCTGCCCGGCGACGAGGCCGATGCGGCCGCCGCCATTTTCGATCGCCGCCATCAGATCCGGCAGGAAGGCCGGATTGTTCTGTCCGTCGCCGTCGAGCGTCGCCACGATGGCGCCGCGCGCGGCGCGAACGCCGCTGCGCACCGCCGCCGACTGCCCCGACGAGGTGGCATGACGGAGCTGCCGCAGCTGGCCGTATTGCTTCATCAGCGCCACAAGCCGCTCGCCGGTGGCATCGGTCGAGCCGTCATTGACGTAGATGATTTCATAGGCCCAGCGGCCGTCGAGCGCGGCGGCGATCTCCGCGATCAAGGGGGCGACGTTGTCCGCCTCGTTGCGCACGGGCACAACGATGGAAACGGCGACCGCGTCTGGGTCAGAAACAGGCAAATCGACACTCTCGGTTGACGGAGACTTGTCGATCGGGACTTTGGCCGCTTCTTATGGGGCCGAAGGCGCCCCGGGCAACCCTTTTGAGGCGCCCCGACGAGGGGCCGACCAGCGGCACGATGGTGCCGTCGCGGTGGATCGCAAATCCGAGCCTGCGGGCCGCAAACCAGTAGCGCACGAACATCGCGCCGATCACGCCGACCAGGGCGCCCGCGACCACGTCGCTCGGATGATGGGCCAACAGCACCAGCCGGCTGGCCAGGATCACGAGCGCATAGACGATCATCGCCGGCCGCGCCTTCGGCCACAGCGCGGCGACGCGCGAACGCCAGCGCTGCCGCCGTGATCGCATGTCCGGAAGGAAAGCTGGAATAGGCCCCGATTCCGTTAAAAGGCGAGAAGTTGAACGCGTTGGCCTCGCCGCCGACAAAAGGCCGGCCGCGACCGACCGACCATTTTATGAGTTCGCCGACCAGCACCGGCACCAGCACGGCGCAGAACAGGAACTGCAAGCGGGTTCCCAATCCGAGCAACAGCGAGCGCGAGATCCCGCGCGTCGCAGCGGAAAAGATCGCAACCGCGATCAGCAGCACGCCGAGCGCGCCACAGCACATACTCGTCCTTGCCGAAATCGGTGAGAATGCGCAGCCAGCCAGAGCCCGGGCGAGCCGCGCGGCGGCATCTGGGCGATTTCCCAGGCATCGAGTGCGTACATCAGCACGATGATCGCGAGCGCCGATGATCGCCGAAAGCCACAGCACGTGACGGGCCAGCGCGCCGCGCCGCCTCCGCCCGCCGCGAATGCGACGGCGTACGCACGAGCTGGATCAGCGACAGCCAGCGCGAGGACGACAAAACGCGAAAAAAAGTTTCGGGATTCGACCGATCGCAGGGGTTGCGGCCATCTTACTCGGTGCCTTCGGAGCGGAAGATCGCGATCGAAATCGCCCTGCCTTGCGAGATGTTATAGCCCTCGATGCGCGACGCCACATTGTAGCGCAGCCCGATCGCTTCGGCGCGCTGGACGAAACCGCGCTCCGAGCGCTGCTCCACCAGCGCGAAACGGCAACTGCCCTGCCCCAGGAAATCCGCCGCCCCCGATCCGTCGGTCAGCAGCGTCGCTGGTACCGGTCATGAAGACGAGGCTCGGTTCGTGGAAGCCGGCCGCCGCGGCCTTCGGGCCGACGCAGACGACATTGCGCAGCGCGCGCGCGATCTCCGCACTCGGAAACAGCGTGGTCAGCGACGGCAGCACGATGCCGTAGACGCCAATGGCCAGGAACATCGCCGCGATCACGGCGTTCAAGAGCGAGCGCTCGGCGCGGCTCTCCTCGAACAGCCACCACGCGATCAGGCCGAAGATCATCGCAACCGCGAGGAACGGCCAGGCCGGAAACACCGGCTGGTGCGTCAGCTTGATGGCGCCGACGATCGGCAATCACGGCAGCCACCGCCGGGATCACGAACCACCAGGCCGCACCCCGCACCAGCCAGGAGCGCGACAGCACCCGGCGCTCCAGCGCGCCGACGGTGAGGATCGCAATCGCCGGGATAGAGCGGCAGCACGTAATGCGGCAGCTTGGTCAGCACCAGTTCGAACACGATCCAGGACGGGATCAGCCAGGCCAGCAGATATTGCGCACCGGGCTCGCGCCGCGCCCGCCACACCGCAGGCGCGGCCATGCCCGCCAGCGGCGCGCCCGGCCAGAACGTCACCCAGAACAGCAGCAGATAAAGCCCGGGCGGCGCGCCATGGGATTCCTGCGCGGCCAGCTTGCTCAGCATGTCGCCGCCGAGCGAATTGGTGAAGAACGCATCGCCGGCGCGCCAGAAGATCGCGACGAACCACGGCAGCACCAGCACCAGCGTCCACATCAGGCCCCATACCGGGCGCATGCGCCAGAGCCAGACCGCGGAGCGGTCGAGGATCGCCAGCGCCAGGATGGTCAGGCCGACGAACATCAGGATCAAGCGGTCCCTTGAGCAGGATGCCGCCGGCGAGCGCCGTCCAGAAAATCGCAGGCGAACTCCAGGACGGATGCGCCGGATCCTCGCCGCGCTGCCAGGACAGATACACCCGCGCCATCGCCCCCATCGCGGCGGTGACGGTGAGAAGCAGCATCGCATCGGTCTTGGCGAGCCGCGCTTCGGCGCCGAGCAGCACGCAGCTGGCCATCATCAGGGCCGCGAGATGCAGCACCTCGCCGGGTCACGAACGCAAGCGCGGTCCAGTAGGTCAAAAGCACCGCGCCGATGGCGCCGATCAGCGAGGGAACGCGATAGAGCCAGATCCGCAACTGCGCCCGCGGCACGCCGAGCTTGGAAGCGGTTTCGACGACGGCAGCCTGCAGCCAATAGACGCCGACCGGCTTTTTGTAGCGGACGTCGTCCTGGAAGCGGATATCGACGAAATCGCCGCTTTCGACCATCTGCTTGGTCGCCTGCGCAAACCGCGCCTCGTCGCGATCGATCGCGGGAATCGTGACGAAACCGGGCACGAAAAGCACGATGCAGCACAGCAACAGGAACACGACCGCGCGAAAATGGTTCGCGGTAGCGAATTCGAACGCAGCGAGCAGCCGGCGGCTGGAATTCGCTGGTTTTACAGGCTGTTGGCCTGCTCCAAATCGCCGGGGTTGTAGGGTTTCAACCATCTTGTTCGCATACGATGAAACCGCACTGCAAACAACACCGCTGTTCCCGATATCCGGGGTGTCCGATCCGCCAACGCGATGGGCTCTATTGGACCCGGATCACGACGGTATCGGCGGCCCCTGTGGCGTCGATGACGGTCAGGCGCGCAAAGCCCGGTCCGGGCGGGTCGACCAGGCGCTGACGGCGGCTGTCGATCTCGCCGACCGAGATACCGTTGACCAGCATGGTCAGCGGCAGCACGCCGCCGGCGATCTTGACCGGCATCGCCGAGAATTGGCCGTTGTTGGAACGGTCGACGTCGATCCGCGAGCCGTTCAGCGGAAACTGGATCCGTGGCGCCTGATCGCCATTGGTCCGCACCAGTTCACCGACGGGACGGAACCTGCGCAGCGGCAGCGGCAATTTGGCATTGCTGGCAAGCAGCGCGCCCTTCGGCGGCTTTGGAAGTGCTGCCGGAATTTTCCCGGTCCGGGCGAAGGCGTCGAACAGGATTGGGGCTGCAGCCGTGCGGCCGACCAGCCCCGCCACCGGCGCGCCGTCGGGACGCCCGACCCAGACGCCGATGGTGACGCGGCCGTCGAAGCCGACCGACCAGGCGTCACGGTAGCCGTAGCTGGTGCCGGTCTTGAAGGCGATGCGGTTGTGCACGCCATTTTCCGGCGGCGGCGTCCCGATCAGGACGTTGCCGACCTGCCAGGCCGCGGCCTGGTCCATCAGCCGCATCGGATCGCGCTCGTCCTTTGCCGTCATGATCTCGCGCAACGGCTTCGTGGTGCCGAGCCGCGCCAGACCAACATAGAGCTGCGCCAGATCCTGCAGGGTGACGCCGACGCCGCCGAGACCCATCGCAAGGCCCGGCGCTTCATCCTTCGGCAGCACCAGATTGCCGCCGGCCTGTTTCAGCCGCGACGACAGCCGGCTGGCGCCGACGCGGTCGAGCAACGCAATCGCCGGCACGTTCAGCGACAATTGCAGCGCCTTGCGCACCGGCACCGTGCCTTGAAAAGTCATGTCGAAATTTTCCGGCGCGTAGGAGCCGAAGCGGATCGGACGATCGTCGATCAGGCTCTCGGGATGCACAAAGCCGTCCTCGAACGCGAGCCCATAGATGAACGGCTTTAGCGTCGATCCCGGCGAACGCACCGCGCGGGTCATGTCGACCTGGCCGGCGCGGCGTTCGTCGAAATAATCGGATGAGCCGACGCGGGCCAGCACGTCGCCGCTTTCATTGTCGACCGCGATCATCGCGACCGAAATATTGGGGCCTTGCGCAATCGCGCGGTCACGCGCCAGCGCTTCCAGCGTTTTTTGCAGGCTTGCATCAAGCGTCAGCTTGATGACGGGCGTGTCCTTCATCGCCGCCATCGCCGTATCAGACGAATGCGGCGCCAAAATCGGCATCGGTTTTCGCAACCGCGGCACCGTAACGGACTTGGCTTGAACCGCGTCGTCTTCGGATACGAGATGTTCCTCGACCATCCGCTCGAGTACGCGGTCGCGTGCGACGCGCGCAACATCGGCATAGCGGTCGAGACGACGTGTTTCCGGCGATTGCGGCAGCGCCACCAATAGCGCCGATTCTGCCAGCGACAGCCGCTTCGGCTCCTTGCCGAAATAGGCGATCGACGCGGCGCGGACGCCCTCGAGATTGCCGCCGAACGGTGCCAGCGCCAGATAGAGATCGAGGATCTGGTCCTTGCTCAATTGCCGCTCGATCTCGATTGCGCGCACCATCTGCCGCAGTTTTGCGTAGATCGAGCGTTCCCGCCGCGGCTCCATCAGCCGCGCCAATTGCATCGTAATCGTCGAACCGCCGGAGACGATGTGGCCGCGCGTCATCAATTGAATCGCAGCGCGGCCGAGCGCCAGCGGATCGACGCCGCGATGGGAAAGGAAGCGACGGTCTTCATAGGCCAGCAGCAGCTTGAGATAACCGGGATCAACTGCGGTTTTGGCATCGACCGGCAGCCGCCAGCGGCCGTCGGCCATCGCGTAGGCACGCAGCAATTTGCCGTTGCGATCGATGATCGAGGTTGAGACTTTTTGGGCTTGTTCCAGCGGCAGCGGGCCGAGGGAGACGACCCAGAGTGTGAACGCACTAGCCACGACGCAAATCGCAATGATCGCAGTCGCTACGATGCGAAGCGCGCGTCGCCTCCCAACGCCGTCATGGCCGGGCTTGTCCCGGCCATCCACGTTCTTCTCTTCGGCAACAACAGTCGTGGATGCCCGGGTCGTCTGCGCGAAGACGCGCTTCGCGCTTTTGCCCGGGCATGACGACGGAGAGTTTTTGCGCCACGAAGCACTCATTTCGCCGGACGCACCTCGACATTCCCGGTGCCGGAACGCCCATAACGCGAGGGGTTGTACATGTCCTCGACATAGGCCTGCGGCAGCACGTATTTGCCGGGTGATACCGCGCGCACGACATAGGCGACCGTGAACACCGCCTTGTCGTCAGCCGCGCGATCGATCGCCGCGGTAAAACGGTCATCGCGGAACTCGGTATTTTCCGGCTCCTCGCCGTCCTCGATCCAGTCGAGCGTGCCGCTATCGCCAGACGACACCAGCTTCGGGTTGTCGATCTCGAGGCCGGCCGGGAGATAATCGGACACCATGATGTGCCCGAATTCCGGCTTGGCTTCGGTGATCTTCAACACCACCGCAAAGCGATCGTTCTGCTTGGCCTTGGAGATATCGGCGGGCTTGCCGTCGAGCGTAAAATAATTGCGCTCGATCTTGAAGCCGTTGGAGGCGGCGGGCTCCGGCGTGACCGGCGAACCGCTGACCGAGACCACCGCCTGCACCGGCGCGTCGCCGGTGTTGGTGATCTTGACCGGCTTGCCGGCCATTTGTTCGGCCTTGTAGCTGCGATAGGCCGCGGTCTTGATTGGAGAGCCGTCGATATCGAGCGACATGCTTTCCTTCGACAGCGCGCGCGAGGCCAGTACCAGCCAGGCGTTTTCCTGCGTCGAGGTGTAGGGCGTAAGCCCCCTCGCCACTTCGACGCGCTGCACCGCCTGCGTCAGCGTTGCGCGCGGCGCGTTGCCTTCACTGGCGAGCGAGACGAGCGCTGCGGCATCGCGGAGCGCGCTGCCATAGTCGACCCGGCCGAACTCGATCACCGGTTTTGGCGCCAGTGCGTCGAGTGCTGCGCCATAGACGCGTTCCGCCCTCGCCTTGTCGCCGACCAGCGCCAGTGCCGCCGCCAGTTGCGACTTTGCAATCGGCGTCGCCAGATTGCCGAGCTTGGTGTCGGCGAGATAGCGCAAATCGCCGATTGGCGCGGCGCCATTGCGGGCCAGCACGTAGAGGCCGTAGGCCAGATCGCGGCCGCCGTCCTTTTCCGGCTCGTTGGCGTTGACGACGGAGTTGCGGATACGATCCAGCGCACTCTTGAACAGTACATCCGGCACCGTAAATCCCTTTTCGCGGGCGCGGGTCAGGAAGTCGGTCACGTAAGCATCGAGCCAGGCATCGTCGCCGCCCGCCGACCACAGCCCGAACGAACCGTTCGAACCCTGGCGCGCCAGCAGCCTTTCGATCGCGTCCTTGATGCGCTGATCGACCGCGGTGTCCATTGCGAGATGAGCGCCGGCGGCGAGATCGTTGACGTAGAGCAGCGGCATGGCGCGGCTGGTGATCTGTTCCGAACAGCCGTGCGGATAGCGATCGAGCGCTTTGAGGATCGTCGCGGCATCGAGCGCGGTGGACAGGCTGACCGAGAGCGACACGCTGCCGGTTCCCGACACCAGGTCGGAGAACATGTCCGACGTCAGCGTCAGGCTCTCGCCTTTTGCCAAGGTCCGGATCGAGCGCCGCGCCAGGATCTGCGTCGCCGCCTTGACGTCGAGCGCATAGTGCCGCGCAAGCGCAAGCCCGTTCGGCCCCTTGATATCGACATCGAGATTGGCCGTGCCGGCGCCGCCGGCGTCGATCGCCAGCGACATCGAGGTCCGCTGCTTGGCGGCAAGCTTTACCGTCGTCGTCGGATTGCCGGTGACCTTGACCGGCCCCGTGGTCTTGACGGCGATGGTGTAATCGCCGGCTGCACCTTCGACATTGTCGAGATCAAAGCTCATGGTGCCGCGGTCGCCATTGAGCAGGAAGCGCGGCAGCGTCGCGGTCAGCACCACGGGATCGCGCACGGTGACATCGATCGTGGCGCGGCCGAGCTTGGTCGAATTCCAGGCTACCGCCATGACGCGCGCGGTGCCGGCGAACTCCGGAATGTCAAAACTGACCTCGGCGGATCCATCGGGACCGACCGTGACAATGCCGGAATACAGCGCCAGCGGTTTTTGCGTCGGCGGTGAGCCCTGCAACTCGGCGCCGGCGGCGTCACCGCCGGTCTTGAGCTGGCCGCGCGTGCCCTGCATGCCGTCGATCAATTGCCCATAGAGGTCGCGGATTTCGGAGGTCAGGCGGCGCTGGCCGAGATAGTAGTCATCCGGCGCCGGCGGCTTGTAATTGGTGAGGTTCAAAATGCCGACATCGACCGCGGCGATGACGATCTTGGCGTCTTCGCCGGGATTGAGCCCGCCGAGCTTGACCGGGATTTTCAACGCGGTGCCGGGACGAACCAATGGCGGCGGCGACAGCTCGACCTGGAGCGTGCGGGTCTTCTTGTCGATGCCGAACCACTTTAGTCCGATGGCACGCCCGGGCATCCGCAAAGCCGCGGAATCGAGCGGACGGCGCAGCGTCGCCAGCACATAGGCGCCGGTGCCCCAGTCCTTAGCCACGGGGAGCCGGACCTGCTGGGTGCCTTCCTTGACGTCCACAGTCTGCGTCGTCAGCAGGCGGTCGCCGAGCACGTTGATGGTGAGCTTGCCGGCCGAGCGCGCATTGACCGACACCACCATGGTGTCGCCCGAGGCGTATTCCGGTTTGTCGATCGAGGTTTCCAAAAGGTCCGGTGTGTCGGCGCTCCCATCGGAATACCAGCCGACGTCGAACTGCACCGACGTGACCGGCCCGTCGGCTTCAGTGGATTTGACGTCGAGGCGGTAGCGGCCGGGTTGCGGCGACAGCGACACCCGCGCCGCCTTGTCTGATGTCAGCGTCAGGTCGCCATCGGCGACGCGCGAGGTCGATTTGACCGGCTCATACTCCCAGGACGAGTTCTGGCGATACCACTGGTAGCGCGACTCCATCTTCAGGAGCTCGTAGCGCAGGCCGCTGCGCGGCAATTGCTTGCCGTCGGGGGCGACGAACACCACGTCGAACTCGGCCTTGTCGCCCTCGGCGACGCTCTTGTCGCCGAACAGCGGCTTGATGCCGATCAGATTGATCGCGGGCGCCACCGGCAGCACCAGCTTGCGCTCGACGGCGCGGCCGCCGGCCTCCGCCATGCGGATGAAGATCTGGGCCTCCTGCGGCCGGGTCGAGGACGGCGGTTTTGCCAGTGACACCGGGAAGGTCGCCACCCCCTTGGCGTCGGCCTCGGGCAGGTTCTCGATCGGGGTGCGCTCATTGCCAGCGGTTTCCTCGTCGGCGACGCCGAACTGGTAGCCGGGATAGCCCGGCCGCCCCCCGGCGGCCGCGGCGACCAGCATGTCGCCTTCGAGCTGGAGGCCGGATGCCGGCGCGCCATAGAGGAAGTGGCCGTCCACCTTAAGCTCCACAGGAGCTTCAGCTTTGATCAGCTTGTCCTTGGCAGTAATGGTGAAATCGATCCGCTCCGGGATATAATCCTCGACCATGAAGGTGGTTTCGCCGACCGAACTCCCCTTCGGATCGGTGAAGGCGCGCACCCGCCAGGTCCCGGTCGGGACGGCGGAATTCAAGGGAACCGTCATGCTGCGACCGCCGGCGCCCTGGTCGGGCAGCACGGCGCGGCGGAATTCGACGCCGTCCGGCCGCTCGATCACCAGTGTCAGCGGTCCGCCGGCCATGGCGTTGCCCTGCCCGTCGCGCAGCAGCGCGGTGAGGTAGACCGTCTCGGTGGAGCGGTAGACGCCGCGCTCGGCATAGACGAAGGCGTCGGCCCCTGATGGCACCGCCCGTCCAGCCACGCCGCGGTCGGTGAGGTCGAAGGCTGCGGTTTTCAGGCTGAGAAAAGCATAGTCCGCCTTCTCGCTGGTGACCGTCAGCAGGGCCGGCGACAGACCGCCCTCGCCCCGCGCCAGCCCGGCCTCGAACAGCACATGGCCTGCTTCGTCGGTCTTGCGGGTGGCCAAAATCTCGTTGTTGCGGGCGACCAGTTTTACCTCGGCCTTGGCGACGGCCTCGGTGGATGCCAGCGAATTGACGAAGACATGGATGCCGTCATTGCCGGAATACGCCGCCAGACCCATGTCCGAGACGATGAACCATTGCGTCGCGAGCCTACCGTCTTCGTCGCTGCCGGGGCCTTTGGCGGTCGCCGTCATTACGTAGACGCCGGGCTGCAGGTCGCCGAGCGCCTGATCGACCGGGAACGCGGTGATGACGTCCTGGTTCAGCGTGGTGGCGGTGGCGAGTTCGCCGGTCCAGACTTTTACGCCGCGCTCGTCGCCGAGATCGTTCAGCTGGTAGCTCGACAGCGTCTTCTGAAAATCGCTGTCGATCACGGTGTTGATCAGGTTGCGGTCGCCGATCCGGTAAACGTTGATGTTCGCAGAAGGCGTATTGACGCTGACCAGCGGGATGCCGCGCTGGCCGGTGCGCGGCAGCACATAGGCGCGGCCGGTGAAGCGGACGAACGGCTTGCGGTCGCGGACATAGATGTTGAACTCAGCCGATTTCGGCAGGCTTTCCCTAACCGTGGACGGCAGGCCGGCGCGCAGATTGATGTTGTAGCGCTCGCCATGCTTCAGGCCGTCGACGCAAAGCTGCTTGCCTTCGGCCGACAACGCCGGCTTGTCGGTGCCGGCCAGCGCCAAAAACGGCGCAAAATCGACCCGCTTGGCGAGGTCCTCCGAGAACTGGAAACAGGCCCGCGGCGAGGCGCCGTCGGAATCAACCGGTGTAGTCCAACAGCCGAAAACCGTGCTCGTCGCGCATCTTCTCATATTGGCCGCGCACCTCGGCGACCTCGCGCATGTCGAGCGACAGGCGGAGCGCATCCAGCGCCGGCCGCCAGAGTTTTCGGTCCGACAGCGCCCGCCCCAGCACGGCCAGCGCATCCGCCTCCTCGGCCGGATTGCCGGCGCGCTGATAGGCGATGTAGGCCGCGGTCGAGGCGCGTTCGAGCAGGAAAGTCTGTTCGCTGGAGCTGGCCGAGCGGATCTGGAAGATGGTCTTGGCCAGTCGGAGCCAGTTGCCGCTGTCTTCCGGCGTGGTGGCGGCGATCTGCCCGAGGATCTGCAGCCCGGTCCGGAAATCGGCGCGCTTGAAGGCGGTGTCCGCATCGGTTCGCAGCGTCGCCGAGGATTTGGCGACCGGCCCCGCCTCGCTCTTGATCTGGGCCTCCAGCTTCACGGCCGAAATCAGCGAGATCGTCGCGTTTGAAGGCCTTGTCCGCCGCCTGCACTGAGACCAGGCCAAGCGCCAGCGTGGCGCAAACGAGGGTGGCGCGAACCAAACCGATCATGACGGAGCTCCCAGCGCGGACAATGGCCGCGTACGACAAGAAAAAGGCGCGAAAAGGTGACGGACTGATGGCGATGGAACGGGCTTGCGAAAAAGTCGCATGCGGCATGGCTCAGGCAGTCCAAAGTCCCGGCCGCGTCGGCGGGGTTACCGGCGCAGCATTGGGTGACGGTCGAGCCAAAGGCAATGGCCCGCCGTCTGGCTTTGTCGCAAGGTCGGGGAAATCGGTTCGGTCCAGGCTTGGCTAGGCAGCGGATTTTTCATATTGGCAGTGCTAGAAGACCCCTCAACGGTCCCATAGCTCAACTGGATAGAGTAACGGATTTCTACTCCGTGGGTTGCAGGTTCGAATCCTGCTGGGATCGCCACCATTTATGCCGATGAAATAAGGGTTTCTTGCAAAATCGGCTTGTTCTTTTTGGCGAAATCCGTGCTGCTATGCGCTGCGAGCCGTTACCAGCAAAATAAAGCCATGACCGCCGGCTGCCAACTGTTCCGAGCAGCACAGAAACAGCATGGCGCCTTCAGGGTTTGTTCTCTCACGCTGGTGGTGCGTTGTGTGACTTCGCGTTCCACGTCATGATTAGTCGGGGGACGAACAGTGCCAGCGAGCGTTGAGGAAATACTCGACCAGATCGCAATCATGCTTCAAGCCGAGAAGCAGCTTTTGCTGGACGGTGTCGACTGGCAGAGACGGCCAAGAGCGGGCGGATTCGATTCGCTGGATTTCCAGGCCCCTGTTTCGGTTGGGGGGGCGTCATCCGTGACGGCCTTATGGCTCGCATTTCCTGCCGATCGGATCTTTGGGAGTGCGATGTCCACGCCCAGCTTCAGATCTACGTTCCTGCCATCGGCAGCTATGCGCACGTCCAGCGGGTGGAGTGGAGGCCAAACAGTCGACATACGAACGATGGCAAAGCGCCGGCCGCTCTAAAATTCAAGACGTTCACCGACCGGTGGCATGAATTCGGGCTCAACCGCCGACTTCGGGCTGCCCGCATTACGCCAGATTGTCCCCGGAATCGCCCAGGAACTGCCCTGCCAACCAGCGAACTTTAACGAATTACTGGCGTTTTTGGAGGAAGTGTGGAACGTCAGCGGTGTCGTTCGAATCCCGCACCCACCTTGGGAAGGACGAATTATATGACCAGCGCCAACCACAATCTCACCGCAGTGGCCCAAGACGTTGCGCGCGCCTTGACGGAAGTCAGCGTCAAAGGCGGGTCCGCGTTCATCTCGACACCATTGCTTTATCCGAGCGGCGCCCACGCGGTAATTCGCATCGACGGGACTGGCGATCGCTGGGTTCGTTTCAGATGATGGTCACGCCCATTTGGAAGCGGAGCTGATGGGCGGCATGGGCCCATTTCGTCGAATTGCGCGGCCTGCGGCAGAGCGGGCCGGCATCGAGTTCGATGAGCGCTGCTTCTTTGTGCTAGAAGTGGACCGGGATGCATTGCCAGGCGCAGTCATCATCGTATCGAACGTGTCCAAGCAGGTTGCCGAACGAACCGCATTCGCGATTGAAGAGCGCCGCATTGCGTTGTCTCGAGACGTTTTCGAAGACCGACTACAAAGAGCCTTCGGACCACAATTCATCGCTCATGAGATCCCCATCATCGGCGCTTCCGGCAAGGAATGGCGGATTGACGCCGGTATCACCCAAGGCGGGATCGTTACCAAGCTTTTTGAGTTCGTATCGCCCCGATCGGCTTCAGTCGCCGCGGCCGTTATGAAATTCAGCGATATCCGAGCAACCGACGCAGTGCCCAGTGTCGCTGTGCTGAGCGACCGCAGCAGAACTGAGCCAGCGCTGGTTTCGGTGTTATCTCGTGTTGCCGGCGCAGCAATTGACGCAGCGGCAGAGCCTGAAGTCTATAAAACGGCGGCGTAGCTGCCCGTGCTTTGAGGGCACATTAGCAATGGAAACGCAGCGCAAGCTTAAGGCCGCAGAGATCGGCTACTTTGGCAAGGGCGTGCCTACGTCCCGACGAGATGGGAAAGCTGCAGTCAACATACGCAACCAAGCTTTTGAGGGAGGGGTACGTCGCTCCCGCGGTGCGCGAAAAATGGGAACGTATGCAGGACCTTCAAACAAAAGCGATGCAAGCAACAAGGTGGACGAAAAAGCTTTAATTGAAGCGATGGAACTCGCGACAGAACTGCTGCCGATCCACTTCAAGGTCGATGATATCGAATGGATTGTTTGACCGTGCAAGCGCTGACCTATCGAATTGCTGTTCCCGATGATGAAGGCGGGGATTTCAGCCGTTTTCGCTGAGGTCGCTGCAGAAGTGCCAACTGCCGTTCGGCCCCAAACGGAGGCCTACATCAAACGATTTGTCGGATCGGGCCAGTCTTGGGTTGCGGTCGACGCTGATGGCAAAGCTCGTGGGTTATGCGCTCGCTGAACCTCATGACAGACAGACGCTTTCGTTGATCTATCTTGGCGTTTCCAAAGCCGCGCGTGGGCAGCACATCTCTACGGCTCTCGTATCGAAGCTGAAAGAAAGCGGAGCGCCGATTGTCGCGGACGTCCAGTCTGATAACAAAAGCTCGATGCTTGAGCGCTTCGAACGTTTCGGGTTCGTGAAGACACCCGCTGCCGCTCTGGGCAAGACGAAGCTGCGCTGGGAGAAAAAGGAAAACGCCGGCGTGAACCGGCGGGCCTGAATACGGCGCGTGCGCCGCCTTTGTGATCACGCCGCCTGTAGGTTCTGCAGAGCGCTCTCAACGGGCTGAGGCTGTTCAGCGAGCGGTTGAAGGGATCGAATTGCGGCCGCTCGGGTCATAACGGCACTAGAACAGCGTGGACCTGCTAAGCTATTGTTGTTACGGCGGCCGGAGCGGATTTCTACTCCGTGGTTGCAGGTTCGAATCCTGCTGGGATCGCCAGTTTTCTCAATGGGATCGTGTCCACGGGAATTTGGCCGCCATGATAAGAAATGGGCTCTACTCGGTCGTTTCAAAAGTCTTGGATGGCATCGAGGGCAACTCAATCGGCGTATCCGTGGTGCAGGACGGCACCATGCGCGGCGGCGGCTCGATCTATTATCACGTCGGAAGCTACACCTGCTCCAACGGCAAGTGGAAGGGCGAATTGACCGTGCGCGAGCACGAGCCCGCCCAGGTCACTGAACTGTTTGCACGAAAGGTCGTCACCATGGGGTTTATGGGAACGTATGACGATGATGGAGCGGAATTCGAAGCAACGGCTCTCGTCGGAAAGCGAAGCGCTCGCCTCAAGATGGTCTTACGGCCCTCCTGATTCCGGATCAGGGGAGATGGCGAGGTCAGATGACCCGCAATTGCGGTGACAGCGCACTCAATCGAAGCCCGGCGGCAAACCGTTTGTGAGCGAGCTTAAGTGCACCGTCACCGCAATTTCGGCATGGGGATCTTGCCATGCAGCGCCCACAGAGCATCGCTGCCGCATTCTCCGTGAGTGTCACCATTTGGTCACGGCGTCTGACGCGGAGCCCTGCTATTCTGGCGCTGCATTGGAGATCGGACCATGTCATTCGATCGGACACGCACTATCGACTGGGACGGCAAGGCTTTGAGCGGCTCGGCAGTCGCAAACCGAGCGCCAACGAAGGTCTTGGACCGCGACACGATCCACACTCTACCAGGCGCCGGATTCAACGGCGTTCACGCGGCCGGGACTGAGTTTGCGGGTGTTCCTGCTAATCTTTATCTGCCCGGCAGATGGACCTGGGGCCCACCGAAATCTTCGGTCGATTGGTACTGATACGACCAGCATTCGGTGGGGCCATCTGGACTCGCGTCGGCCGTTCCCTAGTGCACTGCCACTACACGTTTGAACGCGCGGAATTGTACTCAGCGCGACGCAACGCAAATTGCTGTCGTCAAATCAGTTCGGTGAGGCAAGGATCGCGGCCCGCTGCAATGCCCGGCCCTGCTCCCGTGTGTTATCACGCTGCGATCTGCAAGCGAGGTAGGCGTCGGTGCCCGGAACCGCCCCGTAGGAACGGCATGTCGCATCATCCCGTTGAGCAAGGGTTTCCCGGTTGTCGGTGACACACCCGCCCAAAAGCAACAAACCCAATATCGCCGCAGCCCGCCGCATTTCTCAGCCCCTATTCAAACGCTTCCTATCCAAGCGCAACTATTTCGCGAGATCAACAAAAATGCTCGCACATGAGCGACGGCCGATGTCGCAGGCGCTTGGGTGCTGGCGGTTGCCTGGTTTCATTCGTTGGCTTGGTCATCGCGAGGCTCTCCTCTGATTGTTCAGAACACGCCAGCAAATCAGATCGGGCTGCGTGACGTTTAGCACAGCAGCCAACCTGATCCGCACGTATTTCCTTATCACGGAGGGAGGGGGCTGGCCCCTCCCGCAAAACAGGAGATGGCGATGAACAACGAAATTCGCGAAACCGAAATGACGATCGAGCAGCTCGATCAGGTCAGCGGTGGCGACATGCTGGGCATGGCGATCAATGTCGCCGAAAAATACATGAACGGTCTGTTCGGCCGTTTGATCAACGCCGTGCACCAGCCGTTGACGACCCCGGCGCCCAAGTAAGCCTGCACATGCGATCATGCCGGTCCGAAAACCGGGATCAGGGGCCGCCCGGTTGGCGGCCTCTTCTGTTTTGAAGGGGTGCGCTGCGCGGCCGTCCACAACCACGACGGAGTTCGCGACCTAATCGAACTTCACACCGATCTGCTCGTCCCGGCGCCAGACGATTTGACAGGGGATCTGCGTGCCGTCCGTCTTGAAGATCAGGTCGAACCGCTCGGGAATGTCGTGGCGGTTGCTGACGTCCAGGGCCGCCCCCGAAATCGAAATGTTGCGCACGAGGCAGTCAACGCTGGTGCCTGCAAACGCAATTGCTGCCGACATCAATACAGGCTTGCGGGGACTGGCGCGTTTTTCCATCGAAGTACGATAAGAAAAAATACTTCGCGTTTCATGAATCCTGACCGGTTCAATCACCGGCGTTACCCCGCGCTCTTTGTCGCAGGGACCCTTACTCTTGCGGCCCTGTCAGGGCTTGATTGACGGGGCTGGGCGTCGCCATCAATTTCGCAAGCTGCTTTACATTGGCATCCATCGCAGCATCCAGCTCTGCCAGGAGACTGGTTGCGGTCGCGACCCCGCCCGTGACGGAGCTGAGGTCGTTCAGCTCAATTTCGTCGATCGCTTCGTTCATGGACGTGCCCTTTCATGCATTGAACCAAAATACACACAACCTGCCCGACCGACTGTGACGAATATCACAAGCGCCGGCACGACCGGCGGGCTCTGCGCACGACACCGCGGCTTCAGTTTTGGTTTTCAGAATCAAAAAACCCGCCGGCATGAACCGGCGGGTTTTCAAATCGATTTCGACTGCCTTAGCCGACCCGAAGATTTTCCGCCGATTCCTTGCCGCGATTGGCAACGACTTCGTAGCTCACCTTGGCGCCCTCATTGAGGTTGCTGAGCCCAGCCTTCTCGACAGCGGAGATGTGGACGAACACGTCCTTGCCGCCGGTGTCGGGCTGAATAAATCCGAAGCCCTTCGTTGGATTGAACCATTTCACAGTACCTGTCGCCACGTCCGCACTCCCTGTTTGCCGTATGGTGCGCACCCTAAGGCAGCCAAGGGGTCATCTGCAAGACAGAACCGGCGGGGAACCCGGGGGCCCGTCCTTGGGCGTGCCGCGTCCGGGACAGCGTGTCGCGTCCGGGACAGCATCCCCTGTGGCACAAACTGCATAGACCCATGGCCATTGTTCAACTCAGGCATGGCGTAGCTGAAGCCGACACATCGCAAATCGATGTTACGATTTGGCTGGTGCCTTCCGCCGAGGCGCCATTTGGTTTGATGAACTTTCAGGCCAGTCCCCGTCCGGATGGCCCCCCGGACGGGGCTTTCTTTTGCAACCAAGGCAGCCCGCCCGGGATCGCCACCTCATCGTCCAGAGGTATTTTTATACCTACGTCCCTACGGTGCATGGGGTTGTTTTCGCAGTTTTGTGTCCGGGCCTTGCGCGCCGCCCTCACCTGCCCATCAAGTCTCCGCCTCCTCCGGCAGATCGTCCGGAAACTCCCCGAATGCGGCGAGCAGCTTTTCAGCGTGCGGTCCACCCGTCACGGCCTCGGTCAGTTCGAAGTAGAGCGTCTTGTAGGACAGGATGGTCACGCCCTCGGACCGGAGCCGCATCAAGGCGGCATCGACATTGCGCGCTGATGAAAACAACAATTCCTCGACGGCGAAAACCTCAAAGCCCAATTCGAGCAGACCGAGGCAGGATTGCAGCACGCATACATCGGTCTCGCAGCCGGCAATGATGGCCTGGGTCTTCTTCAGTCGCTTCAGGTGGGCCCGGATCGGCTTCTCCTTCGTCAGGTCGAAGAAGTCCTTTTCGAACACCTTGCCGTCGCCGCCCAAGTGCCGCGTGATGTCGTCAGGCACGGCACCCTTGTTGACGACCGGCCGCTCCATCGTCGCGATCATGGGAATCCGAAGGTAGTTGAGCAGCCGGACGAAGTTTTGCGTGTTCGCCTGCAGGCGGTAGCGCGAACGGGCTTCCAGTTGCGACAGGAAGAAATCCTGGTAGTCGACAATCACCCCGCAGCTCTTGTCGACCGCAATACGTTTGACCATTGGACATGACCTTGCGCGAGCAAAACCTCAGACGACGTGGTTGATCGCAACCCCGAGCAGGCTGACCAGCTCCGCCTGACGTTGCACGCCGGTCTTCTGAAACACCGATTTCAAATGCGTCCGGATCGTATTCTGGGCAATGCCGGTTGCCGACGATATCTGCTCGATCGATTTGCCCGCGGTGATCTGGCTCGCCATGCGAGCCTCGGCCGGCGTGAGGTCGAACAGCGCCTGCAACAGCGGCGCCGGCGGGCTCGTATTCGGCACCATCGAGGTGATGAAAACGATCGACAAGGCGCCGGTGAAGACATCCAGTCCGCCACCGCGCAGCGGCACGATGTGGGCGACGAAGGCCGGCTCGGTTGGAGTGGCTCTGACCGGAATGGAGCGGCCGAAGCCGGTTTGGGAACGCGCCACGTTCGAAATCGCTTCCATCAGCAACGCCTGCGCCGGTTCGGAGGCGAATTGAACCAGGTTGCCGGCGCCGACCCGGACGCGGGCCTCGTTGGCGAGGAACTTCGTCATTGGCCGAGACGACGCGCCCCGTAGACGCCAGCGCTGCGGCCGGCAAGCCGATGGCTTCGAGGGTTGCGATCGTCGACTTGGCGCGGTCAAGGCCCAACCGCGCCGAAAGGATCGATGCGCGCGCCAGATGCGGCCGCAACGCATCCAGCTGCTCCGTCACCGAGCGCGGAACGGGCCCCTTGTCGTGGGCCTTCTCGATCGAGAACACCAGCGTGTCGCCGGACGGCGCGCGTACCGCCGTGCCGACGCACCAGCCGAGCCCACGGGGCCGCAACAATTCGGTATAGAAATCGGAGGCGTCCATCTCCTCGATCGTCAGCGCGTCGAGATCGGTCAGAAACCGCGGTTCATCGAGCGGGACGAGACGCTGGCCGCGCGGATTGTCGAGATACCATTTGCTCGCGACCCATTCCTCCATGGTGTCCTGGATCGCCTTGGACGACAGGAATCTCGGCGTTCCGGGGCCGGCTGCGAACAGCAACGTGCCCTCGGCATCGGCGATTTGCGCCAATCGATCGAGCACGGCGTACCATTTCTCCGGAACGATCGCCGCTTCATAGATATCGTCTATGAATGCATCTGTCGCCACGTGTCCCCCGCCCCGCTTGCCCGGTGGGCCTTGAGTGCCGGTGCCCCCCTTATGGTTGGATTGCCGCACTGTCCCGGTCAACCCGAAGATCGTCGGATTATCGTAAGCAGGCAGGATTCATTCGGTCACGCGGACCGGCATCCGGGTTCCACATCAAGGACAGCTGGAACTCGTCCGACGTTCGGGGCAATGTGAATGCGCGCCATCCGCGATACCGGCGCCAACAAACACAACAGGGGGTGCCATGGCGGCCGTAATGCAACTCGTGCTCGCAGCCGTGCTGTTATTCGGCGGCGTCTCCGCAGCCACTGCGCAGGGCTATCCCAACCGTCCGGTGCGCGTGGTGGTCGGATTTCCCGCCGGCGGCCCGACCGACGTGATCGCGCGCACGGTGGCGCAAAAACTTTCCGACGCGCTCGGCCAGCAGTTCTTCGTCGAAAATATCGGCGGCGCCGGCGGCAACACCGCCTCCGGCCAGGTCGCGCGCGCGACGCCCGACGGCTACACCATCATGGTGATCAGCACCGGCTTTGTCGTCAATCCGAGCCTTTACGCCAAGGTGCCCTATGATCCCGTCAAGGATTTTACGGCCATAACGCTGGTGGCGGTTTCGCCCAATGTGGTGGTGGTCAACCCCCAGGTGCCGGCCAAATCGCTGCCGGAGCTGGTGAAGCTGATCAAGGACAATCCCGGCAAATACAGCTTTGCCGGTCCCGGCGTCGGCTCGACGCCGCATCTCGGCGGCGAGTTGTTCCGGCTGGCATTCACTCTCGACCTCGTGCACGTGCCGTTCACGGGCGCAGCACCGGCGATCCAGGCCACCATCGGCGGGCACACCCCGATCGCCTTCACCGCGCTGCCGCCCGCGCTTTCGGCGGTGCAGGCCGGGCAATTGCGCGCGCTCGGTGTCGCCGCAAGCGAGCGCACCAGCCAGTTGCCTGACGTGCCGACCTTCGCCGAACAAGGGATCAGGGATCAGGAGGCCGACACCATCACCGGCCTCGTAGCACCGGCGGCAACGCCAAAGGAGATCGTCGACCTGCTTTACCGCGAGATCGCCAAGGCCGTCGCGCAGCCGGACGTGAAGGAACGCCTGACGACGCTGGGCTTCAAGCCGGTCGCCAATTCGCCGGATGAGTTCAGCGCCCGCATCCGGCTCGAAATCGAAAAATGGGGCAAGGTGGTGCGCGATGCGAAGCTGAGGATCGAGTAACCGGCCGGCGGTTCATTCCGGCGGTTCTTTTGCCAAATTAACAAACATCAGGCCGATCCGGTTCTGCTTGATCCAAGCGATCCGGCATTCGTGAACGATCGAGGAATCGTGGGCCATCACCAGACGAAATTGTTGCGGAATGAATGCCGGGTTCTCGACGTCGATTGCGGCCCCTTCCCGCGAAATATTTCGCACCACGCAACGCATCACCGAACCGCCCGACGAAACATAAGCGGGTTCTTCGATGTCGGATCGCGGATGCTTTCGTTTCTCTTCCATCCGTTCGGCCCAAATGGTCGCGGAAATCACCAAGCTAGCAGAAACCTTAAAATAGCCTGCACCGCAGCGTCCGACAGGCGAGCCGGATTAAGCCATGGCCGGCCGAATGGTTGCACCTGATTCAGGCCCGGCGCGCAATGACGGCGAAGGCTTTCACCACCAAATTGTAGAACGTGTTTTAATTTCGGCTTTTTGATTTCGGCTTTGCGTTAGCGGTTCCCGACATGGCCGCGCCGCCGCCATCACTCCGGCGCGAATCCGTCCGCGTTTGTTCAACATTGCGTGACGAATAGACGAGCCGCGCCGCTGCGGCAGGATAGCCGGGTGCCGCGCCTTTAACCTACCCCAGGGCATGGTTGCCCGGCTATTCGTCCGCGGGCGTAATGAACCGACGTCAATCCAGCCCGCGCTCGTGGCTCAGATTGACCATTTCCTGGATGAACATCGCCTTTTGCTTGGTGTCCAGGCTCGCAAACAAGGGCTCGGCGGCGTCGGCTACGTTGCGCTGGTCGACCGCGCGGTCGTTGAGAAACTGCGCTTCGTTGCGCATCTGCTCGATAATGTCGTCCGGCGGGTCGCGCTTGGCCCGCGCAATGCGCAGGTTGAGCCGGTCGGCGCCATTATGCCCGAGATAGTGCATGGCGCTGTTGAATCCGGCCCAGTTCTTCTCCTGCTCGGGCGTGAGATTCAACGTCT
This sequence comes from uncultured Alphaproteobacteria bacterium, assembly GCA_963802535.1. GTDB lineage: Bacteria > Pseudomonadota > Alphaproteobacteria > Rhizobiales > Xanthobacteraceae > Bradyrhizobium. The sequence continues at coordinate 64,034 of CAWDJI010000023.1, forward strand.
TCTTGATGCGCTCGATATTGGCGTCGCTGCTGGCGACGATTTGTTCTGCCGTCAGTTGCGGCGCGCCGGCCTGTGTCAGCACCGCCGGTTGCCTGGCGGCGACCTTGGCGGCCTTTGCCGCATCCTTCGTCGTTTCCTTTGCAATGTCTTTGGTCGCCTTTCCGGATTTCGCCGGATCGCCCTGCTTGGCGTCCTTCGCAGGCGCCGTCTGTTGCTGCTGCTGGTTGCCGCCGGTCAGCACCTGGCCGACGCCGGTCACCACGCCCACGACGCCGCCGATGGCGCCGCCGAGCACGCCGCCGACCGGGCCGGCCGCCTTGTTACCCTCGCGGGCGCCTTTCTGGACGCCCTCGACGACCTGCGCGTCCACCAATCGCGGCGCGTTGAAAAGCATAATGGCGGCCACCCCCAGGGCTGCGCACAGTTTCCACGCGCGCAGCTTCGAAGTCGGGCTGGTCATTGTCTGGTCTCCATGATCGGTCGCGATGGCGGGTCTTGATGGCGGGACGGCTAAAGGCTTGCAGCCGAATCCGATTTTATCGTTTTCACCTCGTGCAAGTCTACCCGCTAGGCCCCTCGCGTCCGGATGACGAAACAGGCGGCGTACAAGCGAGTTAGGCAGGCACTGCTGAACCTGCGGCGCTATCTCACACCCCGCGCGGCCGAATTAACGCGCGGCGTGTGCGACGCAATATGCGGCGTGACGCAATCGACAGAGAGGGAGCGGCTGTCTTTCCGCGTCCGGCTGCCTGCAGTTTGCACACAACGTTAGTACTAGAACTGTCGTTACGTGATTTCTCGACAGACGCCGGCAATTCTGCTCTGATCGTCAATAATGAAATCTCCGTAACGCCCCGCCACCACCCATTTCGACCTGCGCGGGTGCAGAAAATCAATAACGAGATTTCAAAGCTGAACCGATTGGCTCACCAGGGAGGTAACGCCATGCCACGGAACAAGCTTTCTCGCCGGCAATTTGTCGCCGCTACTGCAATAACATCCGCAACGCTGATCACCGCACCCTATGTCCGAGGCGCGCATGCCGCGGGCAAACTTTCAATGGGTCTCTGGGATCACTGGGTTCCAGACGCCAACAACGCCTGCACGGCTCTGATCAATGAGTGGGCCGCAAAGGAAAAGGTCGAGGTTTCGATCGACTACATCACGACCCAGGGCAACAAATTGTTCCTGACGATCGCCGCACAGAGCCAGGCAAAGTCGGGCCATGATTTCCTTGCGATGCCGACATGGTGGCCCCACGCCAATGCCGAAATGCTCGAGCCCGTGAACGACATCATGGACCCGCTGATCAAGCAGAACGGCGAGGTCAACGGCACGGTGCAATATCTCGGCAAGGCCGGCGACAAATGGTTGGGCGTTCCCTCCTGCATCGGCAGCCAGATCAAAGGGCCCTGCTCCCGCATCGACCTGTTGAAAAAATACGCCGGCATCGACATCCAGGAGATGTATCCGGCGGGCGGCCCGCCCAAGGCCGAGAACTGGACCACCGACACGTTCCTTAAGGCTGCCGAAGCCTGCAAAAAGGGCGGCTTTCCGTTCGGCATCGGTCTGGGCGAGACCCCCGACAATGTCGATACCGCCGGCGCATTTTTCCTGGCGTTCGGTGCCCAGCTCGTCGACTCCAAGGGCAACCTCAAGGTCAAGACCGATGAGGTGCGGGCGGTCCTCGAATTCTACAAGAAGCTCATCCCGCTGCTGCCAAACGGCGTCGCGTCATGGGACGATGCCAGCAACAACAAGGCGCTGGTTGCCGGCGAAGTCGCAATGATCATGAACCCGCCCAGCGCCTGGTCCGTCGCCAAGCGTGACGCGCCGCAAGTGGCGGAGCAATGCTGGACGCATGGCTTCCCGGCGGGACCGAAGGGCCGGTTTGCGCCATTCGCCCCCTTCTTCTGGAGCATTTGGAGCTTCTCCAAGAACAAGGAGGCGGCGAAGAGCCTGATCGTGCACATGTCACAACAGTCTTCGATCGAGAAGCTTGTCGAGGCCAGCCACGGCTACGACCTGCCGGCGTTCGACAAACTGACGACCCTGAAGACCTGGGCCGAAGAAAGCCCGCCGAAGGGCACGCTCTTCCACTATCCAAACCCGTACAAGCACCAGATCCTGTCGATTGCCGCGGCACCCGCGCCGCCGAAGATCGCCCAGCAGATCTATACGCAGGCCGTTCAAACCAAGATGTGCCTGAGATACTTCCAGGGCGAATCGATGGAAAAGACGCTGGCCTGGGCCGAAGGCGAGTGCGAAGGCTATATGAGGAGCTGACGACGCGTTTTGCTGCAGCGGCACGCACTCTGGCTGCGTGCCCGCTGCGGCAAACATCCCTCCAGCCGCTGCGTTCAGGCGTCCGGCGCGAAGCCGGCTGTCTGACGACACATCCGAAACCCGATCGCTGAAATATGAAGCGCGCGAGGAAGATGCACCATGGTTGATGTCGCATTTCAGCCGAACAGCGTGACCCGCACCGGCGGCGCGCGCAAACGATCCAGTTTACAGCGCGCGCTGAAGCGAAAATCGACCGCAGCCTTTCTCATGACGCTGCCGCTCATTCTGCTCATCGGCCTTCTGGTGATCTACCCCGCCTTCTATTCCGTGCATCTGGCAACGCTGAACAAGTCGATGCAGCGTTTCGTCGGCTTCGGCAATTTCGAGTTCCTGTTCAAGCGTGAAACCTTTTGGCTGGTGGTGAAGCAGTCGTGCATCTTCGCGATCACCGCCGTCGTCTTCAAGGCGCTGATCGGCTTCATCGTCGCTCATTTCGTCCACAACATCCCGGCCAAGGGCCAGCGCAAGTGGCGCGGCATGCTGCTGGTGCCGTGGGTGATCCCGCCCGCGATGAGCACGCTGGCGTGGCTGTGGCTGTTCGACCCCTCCTACAGCGCCTTCAACTACACGCTGTCGTTTTTCGGCATCGGGCCGATTTCATGGACCGGCGAGCCCGGTTGGGCTCGCTTCTCGGTCATCCTGGTCAACGTCTGGTACGGCGCCCCGTTCTTCATGATCATGTATCTCGCATCGCTGAAATCGGTACCCGACCAGCTCTATGAGGCCGCCGCGATTGACGGCGCCAATTGGTGGCAGCGCATCTGGTACATCACCTTGCCGATGATGCGGAACATCATCGCGATCACGACGCTGTTTTCGCTGATCGTCACCTTCGCGAATTTTGATATCGTGCGCATCCTGACCTACGGCGGCCCGCTGGATCATACCCACATCTTCGCAACCTGGGCGTTCCGGGTCGGTATCGAAGGCAGCGACATTCCGCTCGGCGCCAGCGTCTCGCTGTTTATGGTTCCAATCCTCGCGATCGCTGCGATCTTCATCCTGCGTGATGTCAACAAGCGTGGGAACGAAGCCTGATGAGCACGATCGCGATCGACAAGGGTGCGCCGACCCGCAAGGTCAAATATGGCAGCATGAGCCGCGACCGCACCTGGGCGCTGCGGTGGTCGTACTTCTTCCTCACGCTGTTTGCGATCTTCTCCCTGGTGCCGCCGATCTACATGCTGATCACTTCGCTGAAGACCAGCGCGGAAATCTCGGCGGCGACCAATCCCTGGTGGGTTTATCATCCGACGCTGTCGAACTACATCGAACTTCTGACCTCGAACCAGTTCCTGACGTTTTTCCGCAACTCCGCGTTCGTCTCGATGTTCGTGGTCACCATCACCATGCTGATCAGCGTGCCGGCCGCTTTCGCCCTTTCACGGATGCGGTTCTGGGGTTCGGCGACGCTCGCGACTGGCGTGTTCCTGACCTACCTTATTCCCGACAGCCTGCTGTTCATTCCGCTGTTCAAGATGTTCGCCGTGATCGGCGATTGGACCGGAATCCAGCTGATCAATCGCTGGTACGTGCTGCTGTTCATCTATCCGACGCTGACGGTGCCGTTTTGCACCTGGATCATGATCGGCTACTTTGCCTCGATCCCGAAGGAGCTCGACGAGGCCGCGATCATCGACGGCGCCTCCTGGTTCCAGACCCTGACGCGGATCTTCATTCCGGTGGCGTTGCCCGGGATTATCGCCGCAACCATCTTCGCCTTCACGGTTTCCTGGGCGCAATTCCTCTATCCGCTGGTGTTCACCACCTCGACCGATCAACTGGTGCTGCCGGTCGGCATCATCACCTCGCTGATCAAGGGCGACGTGTTCAACTGGGGACAGATCATGACCGGCGCCCTGCTCGGCGCAGCACCTCCGCTGATCATCTACGCGTTTCTGATGGACTATTACATTGCCGGCCTGACCGCCGGTGCGACAAAGGGTTGAACTCATGGCGGACGTGACGTTGCGTAAGGTTGTCAAGCGTTATGACGACGTCGAGGCGGTGCGCGGCATCGATCTCGAAATCGCCGACCATGAGTTTGTCGTGCTCGTCGGCCCGTCGGGCTGCGGCAAGTCGACCACGCTGCGGATGATCGCGGGGCTGGAGGACATCTCCGACGGCGACATCATGATCGGCGGCGACGTCGTCAACGACGTGCCGCCGAAGGACCGCGACATCGCGATGGTGTTCCAGAACTACGCGCTCTACCCGCACATGACGGTCGCGGAGAACATGTCGTTTGGGCTGCGGCTGAAGCACTACCCGAAGGCCGAGATCAAGACCCGGATCGACGAGGCCGCGCGCATGCTCGACATCGTCGAACTGGTCGACCGCAAGCCGAAGCAATTGTCGGGCGGCCAGCGACAGCGTGTCGCCATGGGCCGCGCCATCGTGCGCAATCCCAAAGTGTTCCTGTTCGACGAGCCGCTGTCCAACCTCGACGCCAAGCTGCGCGTCCAGATGCGGATCGAGATCAAGAAGGTGCACCAGAAAGTTCGCACCACCACGGTCTACGTCACCCACGACCAGGTCGAGGCGATGACGCTGGCCGACCGGGTCGTCGTGATGAACCACGGCCGGATCGAGCAGATCGGCACGCCGAACGAACTCTACCACAAGCCCGCCACCAAATTCGTCGCGAGCTTCATCGGCTCGCCGGCGATGAATTTCATCCCCTGCCGGCTCGAAGAGTCCAACGGCAAACTGGGCGTCCGGATCACCAACCGCATCGCCTTCCCACTGCCGCCCGCCCGCGCCGCGCGCTATCAGAGCGTCTCGCGGACCGACAGGCTGTTACTGGGGCTCCGGCCCGAACACATCGCGGAAGCCAAGGCGCATCCGGAGCCCGGCTTCGAGGCCTTCGACGCCATGCTCGACGTCACCGAACCGATGGGAATGGAGACCCTGATCTATTTCCCGCTCGAAGGCGCGCAGGTCTGCGGCCGGGTCAACCCGAACGCTGGGGCGCGGGACGGCGCCCCGCTCCGATTGGCGATGGACCTCAACAATATGCACCTGCTAAACGAGGGGACCGGCGCCGTCATTTGACCGCGCAGATAACAACGACCCAAGGGCAGGAAATGGCGACCAACAAGAAGAAAATCTTCGTCACCGAATCGATGTCGCAACCAGGCCGCGCGCTGCTCGATGCGCGGGACGACATCGAACTCGTCGAATTCCCCAACATGATCTCGCAGAACGATTTTCAGGCCAAGCTGAAGGAGCATGCGCCGGTCCACGGCGTGGCACTCGGCGGCACAAGGTTCGGCGAGCCCGAACTCGAGGCCTCCAACGGCATGCTGGTGGTGACCCGGATCGGCGTCGGATTTGACGCCGTCGACGTGCCCGCGCTCAGCCGCCGCAAGGTGCCGCTTTTGGTGGCAGGCACGGCCAACTCGCCGTCGGTCGCCGAGCAGGCGCTGTTCATGATGCTGACCCTGGCCAAACGCGCGGTGGAAATGCACACCATCGTCCGCGACAACAAATGGGCAAGCCGGCTGGGCCTGCTGCCCTATGACCTGTTCGGCAAGACGGTCCTGATCGTGGGCTTCGGCCGCATCGGTACCCGCACCGCCAAGCGCTGCCTGGCGATGGAAATGAACGTCCTGATTTTCGATCCCTACAAGCCGGCCGCCGAAATCAAGGCCGCCGGCTGCGAGCCGGTCACCGACCTCGAGGCGGCGTTGCCGCGTGCCGACTTCGTCAGCATCCATTGCCCGAAGACGCCCGAGACGATCGGCATGTTCAACGCCGCGCGGCTGAGGCTGATGAAGCCTGCCGCCTATCTGATCAACACGGCACGCGGCGGCATTGTCGACGAACCGGCCCTCCACCAGGCACTGGTCTCCGGCAAGCTCGCCGGGGCTGGCCTCGATGTCTTCGAGCAGGAGCCGCCGCCCGCCGGCCACTCGCTGTTCGCCTTGCCGAACGTTATCTTCGCGCCGCACGTTGCCGGCGTGACGCGCGAGGCCGTCGACCGGATGAGCGTGCAGACGGCGAAGAACATCCTGAGCGTGCTCGACGGCGATCCGTTGCGCCAGAACGTGATCAATCAGGACGTACTCTAAAACCCCCTGAGGGAACCTTATTCCAGGCGGCGGGCCTGAGTGAACTGGCCCGCCCGGAAGCACCGGTTACCGCCGTTTGTGCCTGAGCGGACAAAACTCAGCCTCATTCGGAAGCGAGGAACAGATACCGGGCGGCAACGGGGACACCGATTCCGCAGACGGAGTTTTGATCCGGAGGCTGAATCGTGAGTCAAAGCGACCCGACCGACAATGCGCTGGCAGCCATTGCCAGCATTCTCGACCAGCCGCCCGTCATCCCCCGCGAGCGAGAACGACCTGCGCCTGAGGATGTGCCGGCCACCCCTCCTCCGCTGGACGAGTACATGATGACGCCGCCACCGCTTGAGGTCGCTCCGTCGCTTGAGGTTGCTCCACCGCTCGAGGTTGCTCCACCGATCGAGACGTCTCCACCTCTTGAGGCCCACGCTCTTCAGGCCCATGCTTTTGAGGCCCATGCTTTTGAAGCGAATGGCTATTCCAAGGTCGGTCCCGGGCCGATGGCGGCGATCCGCTTCAAATGGACGGTCCGCGAGGCCGGCGGCGACTACTACGTCGATGAGACCATTGGCGAGTCCATTCCGATCGTCACCGGACCGATGACGCAGGATGCGGCGATCCGGTTTGTCGACGACCATGAGGCCGCAGCGCGGCATCGCTTCGAGCTCCTGAAAAGCGAAATGGCCGGCCGCACCGCCGCCGCCAACCTGGTCCGCAAGGACAGCGGCGAGGCGTAGACCCGCTCGCCTATGCCGATTTGCGAATTTCCGGATGCCGCACGATAACGACTTCCTCGGTGATGAAGATGGCGCTCTTGCTGGATTCGGCGACGGCGCCGGAACGGGCGCTTTGGCCCGCAGGAGTTTGGAAGACCTTTAGCGCAGCGTCCCGGTTGTCGAACCAGGCGATCCCAACGCCGTCAAACGCTTCGTTTTCATTGAGTGCGAAATTGAGGTCATAGGCCACCAAACCGGCCCACTTCATCACGCGCGGGACATGCACCTGTTGCCACCACTGCTTGAAATCGTCGAATGACATGCCGTCCGGCCGCTTCAGATTGCCGATCACCTTGTAATATTTGGCCATTGCCTTACTCCCGATCGCTCGCCTATCGCGACGATCCCAGAAAATCCTTCTTGGCCAAATCCACCCCGGCGTGGCGCAGGATGTCGTAGGCCGTGGTGACGTGGAAGAAGAACTGCGGCACGCTGAAGGTCAGCAGCAGCGACCGCCCGGTGAAGCTTCGCGTTGCTCCGTTCTTGAAGGTAAAGGTGACCTCCTTGTCCCCTGCACTGTCTATCTCCGTGCGCGGCAGGCCCTTCACAAAATCGATCGCTGCCGCGATGCGCGATTTGAGTTCGGCGATATCGGGCTCGGTTAGCGGAAACGCCGGCGGTTCGCGCCCGGCCAGCAGCGCGCAGGCGACCATCGCGTGGCGTTTGGCCTCGCCGACCTGCCGCGTCAGATCATACATCGTGGGGGCGAGCCGCATCCGCAGCAGGATCGCGGGATCGATGTTTTTGGATTTCGCGTAAGCCGATGCGTGATCGAGCAGGACCGACAGATTGCCGAGATAAGGCACGAAGACATCGACCGAGGTTTCGCAGAGTGAGACAGACACGATTCTGGTTTCTCCCGCTGGCAAGGCGCGTGCATCTGGTTTAAATCCAGCGTCACGGGAAACCAAGCTGTCAAATGAATTCGCCTCCCGGAGGAAAATTGATGTTTCGACTATTGATCGCTCTCGCCGCCGCTGCTGTGCTGACGGTTTCCGCCCATGCCCAGCAGCCGGCGGCATCCTCCCGCCTCGACGACATCATCAAGCGCGGCACGCTTCGCGTCGGCATGACCGGCGACTACCGCCCCTTCACCTATCTCGACAAGACCACCCAGAAATTCGGCGGATTCGATGTCGACATGGCGGAGGCGCTGGGCAAGGCGCTCGGCGTCAGGGTCGAATTCGTGCAGACCGCCTGGCCGCAGCTGATGAAGGATTTCGAAGCCGACAATTTCGACATCGCGATGGGCGGCGTCTCGATCACGCTCGACCGGCAGAAGAAGGGCATGTTCTCCTCTCCGATCATGCGCGAAGGCAAGACGCCGATCGCCCGCTGCGCCGACAAGGGCAAGTACGAAACCATTGCCGATATCGACCAGCCCGGCACGCGCGTGATCGTCAATCCCGGCGGCACCAACGAACGGTTTGCCCGCGCCAACGTCAAGAACGCCGAGGTGAAAGTCTACAACGACAACGTCACCATCTTCGACGAGATCGCCAAGGGCAATGCCGACCTGATGATGACGGATTCATCGGAGACGCTGTACCAGCAGAAGCTGCATCCGGGCGTGCTGTGCGCCGTGCATCCCGAAAAGCCGTTCGACTTCGCCGAGAAGGCCTACTGGCTGCAGCGCGATGTCGCGCTGAAGGGCTTTGTCGATCAGTGGCTGCACATTTCAATCCAAGATGGCAGCTTCAAGAAGATCTACGCCGCGTGGTTCGATTGATCCGCGGCGAATGCGCACGATTTTGCCGCAAATTGACCGCCAGTCTGGTGCTTATTAGACTGCTGCATAACGCTGCCGATACGATTTTGAACCAAAGCCGCTAGTACACGACTCATACTTTGAACGTGATCCGGATCACGTTTCGCAAAGCTGCCGATCATTAGCTATCAAGGTTGGCTTCGGGGGTTGGGATTCCCTGCTCAGGAGGTGGTTATGAAAAAGCTTCTCGCTATCGCCGCGCTGTTGCTGGCGAGCACCGCCGCGCAGGCCCAGTACACCTTCGAATATGGCGGCCGCACCATTCGCGTCGATCCCGACCGCGGCACCGTTCAGATTCCCGGCGTCTACGACAATACCGGGCGCAGCAAGGCCAAGCGCTCGCGCAACGACGATGCCGATCGTGACCGGCCGCCGCGCAAGCCATCGCCGCAGGAGGCCAAGACCGACCCGAAGACCGATCCGCAAACCGCACCCGAGGCGCCGCCTCCGGTAGCGGCAGCCCCAGTTCCGGCACCGTCCGAGCAGGCGGCGATACCGGCGGCTCCCGCGCCGGTTCCCGCGGCCCCCGCGCCGGTCGCAACCGCTCCAGCCGAGCCAACGACGGCGACCGCCGCCGTAACCACGGCTGATCCCGCAACGACGCCCGCGCCCAGCGCACCCGCCCCGCAAGTTCAACAGGCGCCGGCTCCAGCACCAAGGGCAGAGCCCGCGCCTGCCGTCGCGGCGGTCACACCTGCGCCTGCGCCGCCTCCGGCTGCCCCGCAAGCGGCGAACTCGCCACTCGGCGTTTGGCTGACGGAAGAGAAGGAAGGCAAGGTTCGCATCGAAGCCTGCGGCGCCAACCTCTGCGGCTATTCCCTCGACAAGAAGACCAGCCAGAACCGCGAACAGGTTCTGATCAATATGAAGCCCGGCAAGGACAAATGGACCGGCCGCATCTTCGATCCGAACAGCGGCAGCACCTATGATTCCACGATCGCGCTGAAAGGCTCCAACAGCCTGCGCGTCCAGGGCTGCGCCATGGGCGGCATGTTCTGCGGCGGCCAGACATGGACCCGCGTGAACTGACACGCTCTCAAGACGAGACAACACGCAAAGGCCCCGCCACAACGGTGGGGCCTTTTGCATCTGTCGCGATGGTGCGAAACGCGGTCTGCAATCTACGGTCGCTATTCTCTCCACTGTTGCTGCTGAGGCACAGCCAAGCCTGCGGAAACCGGCCATGAATTACCTGTAAAATCGGCGTGGCTGGGGACTTGGAATGAAGCGAATTCTGTTTGGCGCCATCGGCATTTTGGCGCTCGGTACTGTACTGCCTGCCCTCGCGGCTGATCTTCCGGCGCGGACCTACAGCAAGGCACCGGTGATCGCCGTGGCGCCCGCTTACAGCTGGACCGGTTGCTACATCGGGATTGAAGGCGGCGGAAACTGGGGACGAACCCGTTCCACGTCGGCGTCTGGACCACCCGGCGTGGGTCTTCCGATCACCGGCAATTTCGATCTCAGTGGCGGTATCGCTGGCGGCACCGTCGGATGCAACTATCAGGTCTCCAACTGGGTATTCGGCATCGAGAACGACTTCTCCTGGACCAACAAGAGCGGCACCGCGAACGACCTGCCGCCGTTCAATACGGCTGCGAGCAATCTGATTCGTGAGAAATGGATCGACACGTTGCGCGGCCGCATCGGCATCACGTGGGATCGGGCGTTGTTCTACGGAACGGCGGGCGCCGCGTTTGCGGATACCTCCATCACCGTCTGCAACGTCGTTTGCGTCGGCGATTCCAAGACACGATCCGGTTGGATCGCCGGAGCCGGCATCGAATACGGCGTGTGGCAAAACCTGTCGCTGAAGATCGAATATCTTCACGTCGATTTCGGTTCAAAGAACTATATCGATCCGCCTGTATTCAACGGGATTGGCACGGTCGTCACCCGAAGTGTCCGTCTCACCGACGACATGGTTCGCGTTGGATTGAACTGGCGGTTCGGTAACGGAGCCGTCGTCGCCAAGTATTGATTTTCCGGTTTTCCCGAGCCAAAGCCCCGCCTCTCAGCGGGGCTTTGCGTTTGCGGTTATCGCGTCGTGTCTTCAGCGCGTCGGGTTCACCTCGGAATGCCGCGCGGAACCATCTATGTGACGCCCGTCACAGTCGTGGAACAACCGCCGTGAGAGCCTGCCTTTGTCAAAACAAAGGGGGCACGTCATGGGATTTTTTCACAAAACTGGTTTTTCCGTCCGCATCATCCTGCTCGCGGGAGCGATGATCACGACACCCGCCGCCGCGGCAACCTTCGACGGCGAATGGAATGTGCAGATCGCATCAACGAACGCAGCCTGCAGCAGCGGCGTATCGGTATCGATCGGAATCAACAACGGCCAGGTCGCCTCAACCAACGCAATGGTCTCAGCGTCGGGCCGGGTCGCCGAAGCCGGCAACATCTCGGTGACGCTGGCGAGCGGCCTCAAGCGCGCCGTCGGTCTCGGGCGCCTCGGCGCAACGTCGGGCTCAGGCACCTGGCGCGCCGCGCTGTGCTCGGGCACCTGGACTGCGCAGCGGATTTAAGCTGACTGCCACTCGTGTCCCGGACGCGGTGCAGCGCCTCTTGGCGGTGCTCCGCAGAGCTCAGATGCGCAATTGCGCATCGGGGGACCCACTCTTTCCTTTGCCAGAGGATGGGCCCCGGATCAGCTGCGCACCACTTCGTGCTGCGCAGCATCCGGGGAACGCTAGCCAACCTTTGCGCCGTACTCGGCGTCCGTGACCTTTTCCATCCAGGTCGCATAATTGCCGTCGAGTGCTTCCTGCATCGCGATGTGACACATGCTGTTGGTTGGCGAGGCGCCATGCCAGTGCTTCTCGCCCGGCGGTATCCACACGACGTCGCCGGGCCTGATTTCCCTGACAGCTCCGCCCACGGCCTGCACGCGGCCGACGCCCGAGATCACGTACAGCGTCTGCCCAAGCGGATGCGAGTGCCAGGCGGTCCGCGCGCCGGGCTCGAAAGTTACGCGAGTGGCCACCAGCCGCGCCGGCGCTTCGGTGGCGATGATCGGGTCCTGCAGCACCGTGCCGGTGAAATAATCCGGCGGAGCCTTGCGGGTCGGCCGTGAGCCGGAAACATGGATATCCATGGCGTTACCTCACCTGATGTTATTTCTTGCTCGCCGCGTAGCGCGCCTTGGTCTCGTCGTTCATCGGATAGAGGCCGGGCAATGCCACACCATTGTTCACCTCGTTGACAATCCAGGCTTCCCTGCGCTCCTGCTCCGGTCCTTCCGCCAGTACGTGGTCGAGCAAGGCCTGCGGGATCACCACGGCGCCGTCCTGGTCGGCGACGATGATGTCGTTCGGGAAGATCGCAACCCCGCCGCAGCCGATCGGCTCACCCCAGCCGACGAAGGTCAGGCCCGCGACCGAAGGCGGCGCCGCATAGCCATCGCACCAGACCGGCAGGTTGGTGGCGAGCACGCCTTCGACGTCGCGCACCACACCATCGGTGACCAGCGCCGCAGCGCCGCGCTTGACCATGCGCGCACAGAGGATGTCGCCGAACACGCCGGCATCTTTGCAGCCCATTGCGTCGATCACGGCGATGCAGCCTTGCGGCATGGCCTCGATCGCGGTGCGGGTGGAGATCGGCGACGCCCAGGATGCCGGCGTGGCGAGGTCTTCGCGCGCCGGTACGAAACGGAGCGTAAAGGCCGGCCCGACCAGCCGTGGCTGTCCGGGACGCAGCGGCTTGGTACCGCGCATCCAGACGTTTCGCAGGCCCTTGTTGACCATCACGGTCGTGATGGTGCCGGTGGATACTTTGGACAGGGTTGCGAGGGCTTCAGGAGAAAGGGACATCTGGAAAGCAAGGCTCCAATGGAAGAGAAATCGGTAGCGCATCTTGCGGGGTGCGCGGGTCGCGTCAAGGGTTCGTTATAGAAAGTGCGATCACAACATCTTATCGTCGCGATGCAGATTAATTTATTGAACTTGCTGGCCGAATTCGCGCGAAGCGAATTCCACTCGGGCACAAAACACGCTAGAGCTTGAACTCAAGCCCAACCGTTCCCGAGGCAGTAACGAGGCCATGGCCGCGCCGCACTCTCCGCTCCGCCTTTTGCCACCCCGCCTTTTACAAAATGGCGACAGCGCCATCACGGTGGAATTTTCCCGCAACATCGACGAGGCCGCCAACCGGCGGGTGCTGGCGCTCGACCGCGCGATGGCGGCTGCGCCGGTGGCGGGAGTGACCGAGACGGTGCCGACCTATCGCTCACTGCTGGTGCATTACGATCCGGTGCTGACGTCGTTTGACGAACTCGGTGAGAAGATTTTGGCGCTGGCGCTGTTGCCGGTCCCGGCGACGACAAAAACCCGGCGCTGGCGCATTCCCGTGGTCTATGGCGGCGAGCATGGCATCGACCTCGAGGACGTCGCCAAGACACTCAACACCACGCCCGACGACATCGTGGCGCGGCACACGGAAGGCGACTACCGCGTCGCCATGATCGGCTTTACGCCGGGCTGGTCCTATCTCTCGGGGCTTTCGGCTTCGCTGCAGATGCCCCGGCGGCAAAATCCGCGGCTGTTGACGCCATCAGGCACGGTCTCGATCGGCGGCGTGCAGACCGGCGTGCAATGCCTGGCCGGTCCGAGCGGCTGGCATCTGCTCGGACAGACCGCGGTCCGCACCTATCAATTGCATCGCGATCCGACCTTCCTGCTGGAGCCCGGCGACGCCATCACATTTGCGCCGGTCGATGCCAAGACCTTTGCCGAGCAGGACCGCGCCGCGGGAGCCGGCGAGATCGTGGCCGAGTTGATGGCGTCATGAGCAAGCTCGTCGTTACATCGATTGGCCCGGCTAGTTCGGTGCAGGACGGTGGCCGCCCCGGCTCGCAGCGCTATGGCCTGGTGCCGAGCGGCGCTATGGATCGCCTGGCGCTGGCGGCAGCGAATACGCTGGTCGGAAACGAGATGTTCGCAGCAGTCGTCGAAGTGGGCCCATTCGGCGCGGCGTTCACCGCACGCGGCGGCGCAGTGCGGATCGCGCTGTCAGGCGCGTCGCGCAACGCCGATATCGCCGGGCGTCCGGTGGCGTCAGATACGTCGGCGACACTGGCCGATGGCGAGACCCTGACGCTCGGTTTTGCCCGCAGCGGATCCTTCAGCTATCTCGCCGTCGAAGGCAGCATTGCGGGCGAGCCTGACTTCGGCAGCCTCGCCGTCAATGCCCGCGCCGGGCTCGGCAGTCCCTATCCGCGGCCGCTCCAGGCCGGCGATGAATTGCAGGTGGCAAAAGCCAGCGGTGCTGCGGAACAGCGGATCGAGCTGCCGGCGGCGCGCGAGGCCCCGATCCGCGTGCTCTGGGGACCTCAGGACGATGAGTTTTCCGATGACAGCAAGAAACTGTTCATCGACAGCGAGTGGAGAATATCGGCAACCAGCGACCGCATGGGCTACCGGCTCGAAGGTCCCGTGATCAAACATCTGCACGGGCATAACATCGTGTCCGACGGCACCGTCAACGGCAGCCTGCAGGTGCCCGGCAACGGCCAGCCGATCGTGCTGATGCCGGACCGTGGCACCAGCGGCGGCTATCCCAAGATCGCAACCGTTGTCACCGCCGACTTCGGACGGTTCGCGCAGACGCCGGCCGGTCGCGCGTTTCGATTCAAAGCCGTCACCATGGCGGAAGCGCAGGCCGCCGCACGGCTATTCTCCGAATTGCTGCGCTCGCTGCCCGACCGCTTACGCGGGCTCGAAAACTTCGATCTCAACATCGAGGCGCTCAGCGACGCCAACGTCGCCGGCCACGCCGTCAGCGCCGTCGATGCGGCGACCTGGCAAGTCGCCTCATCAGCCGATATTTCCGGACCGGACTAGGAGGACCAGCATCATGACAAGCATCGACCTCAATTGCGATCTCGGCGAAGGATTTGGCGCATGGGAGATGGGCAATGATGCCGCCATGATCGAGCTGGCGACCTCGGTCAACGTCGCCTGCGGTTTTCATGCCGGCGACGCCGACATCATGCGGCACACGGTCGAGCTGGCAAAAGCGCGCGGCGTCAGCGTCGGCGCCCATCCCGGATATCGCGATTTGCACGGTTTCGGCCGGCGGCCGATCCCAGGCCTAAAATCATCGGAAATCGGAAACCTGGTCGCCTACCAGATCGGCGCCTTGCAGGCGATCGCGACCGCCGCCGGCCATAAGGTCACCCACGTCAAGGCGCATGGCGCGCTGTCCAACGTCGCCTGCGAGGACGACATGACCGCCAAGGCGATCGCCAACGCGATCAAAGCGGTCGACCCCCATCTGATCTTCGTGGTGCTCGCCAACTCGAAACTGGTCGACGCCGGCGAAGCCGCCAATTTGCCGATGGTGCACGAAGTGTTCGCCGACCGCGCCTATGAGGACAATGGCTCGCTGGTGTCGCGCAAGAAACCCGGTTCGGTGCTGCACGATGCAAAACAGATCGCCGATCGCGTGGTACGGATGGTGCAGGACGGCGCCGTGGTATCGGTGACAGGCAAGGTGATCAAGATGCGCACCGACACCGTGTGCATTCACGGCGATACGCCCGGCGCGGTCGAGATCGGGCGCGGCGTGCGGCAGGCGTTGAAGGATGCGGGGATTGCGGTGGCGCCGTTCAGGACGGCGCGTTGAAATCAGACGTTCAGAACGGGTGAACCGAGAGCGAGCCGAACACCACGGCTGCGATCAGCGCCAGCGCGCTGTAGAGTGCAGCCGTGTGGAAACCGGCGCCGGTCCGTCGGGACAGCGAACGAGCATAAAGGTGCAGGCGGGCTTCCGCCGATAGTTCGCGCATCGCTAATCTCCAACGCAGCATGGGATGCATATGGAATAGCGATCACGCCGGGATGCAAGCGGGTGCGAAAAATAGCGATGTCCGTACTTTTCCGGACTCAATTTCAGATAAAAATTCTCTCATCCGGATTCGGGCGAGAATTTTATTCGGGCAGATTTGAGCCAACAGGAACCCGAAATTGGCCGAATTAGTAAACGTCCTGCTGGAATCGCCCCTGCTTCTTGAGTTCCGCGACAAAGGTTACGGCCTCGTCGGTGGAGCGGGCGCCGAACTGGGCGACGATGTCGACCAGCGCGCGCTCGACGTCCTTGGCCATCCGCTTGGCGTCGCCGCAGACGTAAACGTTGGCGCCCTCGGCGAGCCAGGTCCACACCTCGCGGCCGACCTCGCGCATGCGGTCCTGCACGTAAAACTTCTTGTCGCCGTCGCGCGACCACGCCAGCGACAGCCGCGTCAGCAGGCCCTGCGTCTTCATGGCGTTGAGTTCATCGGCGTAGAAGAAGTCACAATCGCTGCGCTGGTGGCCGAAGAACAGCCAGTTCTTGCCGGGCGCGCCGGTGGCGCGGCGGTCATGCAGGAAGGCGCGGAACGGCGCGATGCCGGTGCCGGGTCCGATCATGATGATCGGGACCTTGGGATCGTCGGGCAACGCAAAGCCATGCGCCTTCTGCACATAGACTTTCACCTCGTCGCCGGGCTTGATGCGCTCGGCAAGGAAGGTCGAGGCAAGGCCAAGGCGCCTGCGCTTGTTGATGACGTAGCGCACGCAGTCCACCGTCAGCGACAGTTTCCCGGGCGTCGCATTATGCGACGACGAGATCGAATAGAGCCTCGGCTGCAACGTCTCCAGCGCCTCGATGAAGGCTTCCGGGTGCGGCCGCACGTTGGGGAATTTTTGCAGCACCGCCATCACATCCAGTGTCGCCGCGTCGCCATCCGGGTCCTCGCCCTGCGCCAGCGCCCGCGCCTTCTCGCGCTGCGCGCCGCCGGTGAGGTATGAAATCAGTTCGAACAGCGAATCCGGCGCCGGCGCCAGCGAGACGTCGTCGAGCAGTACTTCGCGCAACGTCTTGCCGCGAACCTTGGTGGTATGCGACGCCCCGAGCAGCGCGATGATCTGGTCGACATTGCCGAGGTCGTTGCGGGCGAAAATGCCGAAGGAATCGCCGACGACATAATCGAGACCGCAGCCGGACAGATCGAAATCGATGTGCCAGGTTTCCTTTTCCGATTTGCCCTTGTTGAGCAGATAGCGGCCCAGGAAGATCGCCGGCGCGGGATTGTCGCGCGAACGTCCCGGCTCTGCGACGACCGCAGGCGCAGCGGGAGCTGATGGTGTCGAGGATGGTGCCGCCGGCGCCTTGTCGATTTCTTCGTACAGCGACTTCAGCATTCTGGCGGTTTCCTTGCCGCCGGGAACGCAGAGATTGAGCCGGGCTTCGGTTTTGACGGCGATCGCGTCCGAATAGTCGTTGCAATTGTAGCCGCACTGGCCGCAATCCTGCTGCGCCATCGCCGCCATCATGCGCCGCCGCAGCGGCCGCCCCTCCGCAAGCTTCATGCGATCGGCAATCGGCATGGTCTGGTCGTGCCATGGCGCACCGTCATCGACGTCGCCGCCTTCCATCACGGCGGCGCCCTGCTCGGCCGACAGCGGCGTCGGCGCGTCGGACAACAGCCCCGCAAAGAAGCCGTTGAGCCAGGAGCGTTGCGCTTCGGAAAACGGTGCGCTGGAGGGAATGATCTCGATTCTGGGTGGCGGCGTGATCTGGTTCATGAGGACACCTCAGCGTCGGCAAGCTTGCGCAGCGTCTCGCCGTCATGGCGGCGCGCAAAGCTCAGGAAGGTTTCTTCAGGGGAAACGCGATTGGAGACGTAAGCCTTCAGCAGCCGCTCGACATAGACAGGTGTGTCCTCCGCCGTGACGTCGTGAAACACTTCCTGCCCGACATCGGCATCCGGACCGAAGCCGCCGCCCGTGAAAATATGAAAACCATCGACCGTGTCGTCGGTATCGCCGACCGGGATGCGCGCCCCGATCATGCCGATATCGCTGATGTAGTGCTGTGCGCAGGAATGGTGGCAGCCGGTCAGATGGATGTTGATCGGCGTCTCTATCGACACAAGCGGATCGCACCAATCTGCGATCCTCGCGGCCGTACGCTTGGTATCGGCGAGGCCGAATTTGCAACCGGCACGGCCGGTGCAGGCGATCAGGCCGGCGCGGACTTGCGAAGTCTCGACGTCGAGCCCGATCGCACGGATCGCTGCTATGGCGAGTTCGAGGTTGGCATCACGCACGCCCGGGATCAAAAGATTCTGCCAGACCGTCAGCCGGATATCGCCATCGCCGAGGTCCTGCGCGATCCTGGCAAGCCCCCGCATCTGCTCGCAGGTGATCTTGCCGAGCGGCAGCGCGACGCCGATCCAGTTCAATCCTTCCTGCTTCTGCTTGTGAACGCCGATATGCGCCATGCGGTCGAACGCCGGACGCGGCGCCATCGCTTCCACAGGCACGCGCGTAAAGGCATTCCCAAGTTTCTCCTCGACCAGCCCTAAGAATTTCTCCATGCCGATGCCGTCGATGACATATTTCATCCGCGCCTTGAGCCGGTTGGTGCGGTCGCCGGTGTCGATGAAGACGCGAACAATGGCGTCCGACACTTTGGTGGCATCCGCCGGCTTGACGATGATGTCGGAATATTTTGCGAAATCCCTGTGTCCGGTGATGCCGCCAAGGCCGAGCCGAAACCAGATTCCAGGCTCGACGCCAAAACCGTCTTTCACCTCGACCGCCGAAAACGCGATGTCGTTGGTGTCTTCCAGCACCGCGATCTTGCCGGCGCCGTCGAAGGCGACGTTGAACTTGCGCGGCAGGCCGGTCAGCGAGCGGTCGTTGAGGACGTGGTAGTGCCACTCGCGGGCATATTCTCGGGTGTCCAGAATTTCCTGCGGATCGATCCCCGCCGTCGGCGTTCCCGTGACGTTGCGGATGTTGTCGGCGCCGGAACCGCGCGAGCAGAGGCCGAGATCCTGAATGCCTTCGATCAGCGCCACGGCATGCTTTGGGGGAATTTCACGCACCTGCAAATTCGCCCGCGTGGTGACGTGGCAGAACGGCCCGCACAGGGGCTCGATCAAGTCAGCCAATCCGGCGAACTGCCAATGTTTCATGATGCCGTTCGGAATCCGCAGGCGGCACATGTAGGAATCCTGCGCCGGTGCGACATAGAACAGGCCGTAATAGCGCCAGCGGAAATTGTCGGCGGGACTCGGGGCTGCATTGTCGAGCGCCTGTTGCTTCAGCCGCGGATAGACGTCGAACGGATGCTCCTCGCGCTTGACCTTCTCCATGTCCGCAAGCTTCTTGCCGGAGGCTGTGACCCTGTCCTGCGCCTTGATGTGTGCCGCTTCAGGTCCGCTCGGCTCGGCGTTCGTCTTGCCCGAACCGCCACCGAGACCGCGCCCGACCCTGCTGATCTGCAAGCCGGTCGAAAAGCCTTCGAGGTAGCGCTTCTGCTCGTCGGTAAAGTCGACTGTGAGCGTCTCGATTTTCATAGTGCGTGACGAAGCTCCTGCGGCCACGATCGGTGGCGTCAACGAAATTGGGTTCGACCAGCGTCGTTGCTGCGGAAATCCATCTTGGACGTTAGCCGGCCGACACCGCTGTCGTTTGGCCGCACTGCAACATACAAGTTGCGTGCCAGCCCGGTCGTCGTAAAAAATGATGGGAATTGAGATGGTTAGCTGAAGGCCGTTAAAGCACTGAAGCAGGCTTCATTGTTGTCCTGAAGGCAATATGCCCAACAATTAGGCTGCCGTGACAGGTGCCTAATTTAGCTTCATCGGCCTGTCAGGGCTTCCAGTGCCCGATCTTGAACGCGGCCAGATGCCCGGCAATGTCGTCCGGATTAAAGGCAGGACCAGCAAAGGCCCCAACCGCATCGGACTCGGCCGCAGCCTTGCCCGGCTGCTGCCCCAGGGCGGCGTCATAGAGGTCCGGCCGAAACACCGCCATGGCGGTCTTGAGCGCGTCCGGCCGCATCGCCGTCTGCCCCCAGCGCACCATTTGGGCGTACAGCCAGGCCGCCTGAACCGGGTCCGGCCGCGCAGCACCCTCGCGCCCCACCAGCAGATAGCGGCTGCTCTCGCGGATGCTGCCGTCGGGCGAGATTTTGAGGCGGCCTTCCAACGTCCGGCCGATCACTTCCGCATCGCTGCCGATATATTCCGGCCTTGCCAGAATGCGAGCGGTCTCGGCGCGGTTTTCCGGCTGCTCGATGAACTCAGCCGCCCGCGACGCGGCCCGGATCAGCGCCGCCAGCACGTCCGGATTCTTGTCCGACCAGTCCTGCCTGACCGCGAGCACCTTCTCCGCGGCGCGCACCAGGATATCCGAGACGAAGTGCAGGATGTGGCCGATGCCGAGATCGACCGCGACCGAATTCCAGGGCGCGCCGACGCAGAACGCATCGACCTGCCCATTGGCGAGACTGTCCACCATGTAGGGTGGCGGCAGCACGACCAGACGCAAATCCTCGTCGGGGTCGACCCCGCCGGCCGCCATCCAGAACCGCAGCTGATAATTGTGGGTCGAGAACGGAAACGTCATGCCGAAGGTGAGCGGCTCGAGGCCGGCCTTGCGCCGCGCGGAGACGACGCGGGCCAGCGCCAGTGCCGTTACCAGGGGATTGCGCGGATCGCCGTCGATTTCGCCCATGATCGCGGCATGCAACGCCGGCGATACCGTAATCGCATTGCCGTTGAGGCCGAGATTGAAGGGGGCTGCGATCGGCAGCTTGACGTGGCCAAGACCGAGGCTGGAGGCGATCGCGACCGGCGCCAGCAGATGCGCCGCGTCGAACCGGCCGATATTGAGCTTGTCGCGAACGTTGGACCACGACACTTCGCGTACCAGCGTGACGTCGAGCCCCTCGGTGGCGGCAAACCTCTTGTCGACGGCGATGATCAGCGCGGCGGCATCGACCAGCGGTATGAAGCCGATATGCAGCGGTGTGGTCATTTCAGCAACTCCGACGCGGTCAGGATCGACTGCGCGATCTCGCCGATTTTCTTCTTCTCGCGCATCGCGGTGGACCGCATCAGCACGTAGGCCTCGTCTTCGGTCAGGCCCTTCACCTTCATCAAAATTCCCTTGGCGCGGTCGATCACCTTGCGCTCCTCCAGCGCCGATTTGGTGCGGTCGAGCTCGTCCTGGAGCTTGGAAAAGGCGTTGAAGCGCGAGATGCAGAGGTCGAGGATCGGCTTGATGCGCTCCTTCTTCAGGCCGTCGACGATATAGGCGGAAACGCCGGCATCTACGGATGCCTGGATTGAGGCGGCGTCGCTCTGGTCGACGAACATGGCGATCGGCCGCCGCACCGCACGGCTGACCTGGAACATCGCTTCCAGCACGTCGCGGCTTGGGTTCTCCAGGTCGATCAGGATGACGTCCGGATCCTGCTCATAGATCCGCGCCAATAGGCCCTGCATTTCGCTGACATGGACCACGCGGGTAAAGCCCGCCTCCCGCAGCCCCTCTTGAAGGATGGCGGCGCGGATCGGGCTTTCATCGACTATGACGATTTTCGGCGACAACTCAGCGCTCATCGGTCAACTCTTAACCCGGCCGGGCATCCATAGCACGTCATAACCCCGCGCAAAGCCTTGTAATTATGGGCAATTGGGACTAGCTCCTGCGCATCAATCAGGCAGATCAAGTATGGAACAGGCGTCCGCGCCCAAAATCAGTTTTGTTTCGCTGGGGTGCCCCAAGGCGCTGGTGGATTCCGAGCGGATCATCACCCGGCTGCGCGCCGAAGGCTATGAGCTGGCGCGCAAGCATGACGGTGCCGACATCGTCATCGTCAACACCTGCGGCTTCCTCGACAGCGCCAAGCAGGAATCGCTCGGCGCCATCGGCGAGGCAATGGCGCAGAACGGCAAGGTGATCGTCACCGGCTGCATGGGCGCCGAACCCGAGCAGATCGAGGCGGCCTATCCGGGTGTGCTTTCGATCACGGGTCCGCAGCAATATGAGAGCGTGCTGGACGCGGTGCACCGGGCGCTGCCACCGGTCCACAACCCGCATCTCGACCTGGTGCCGCCGCAGGGCATCAAGCTGACGCCGCGGCACTATGCTTACTTGAAGATTTCCGAAGGCTGCAACAACCGCTGCAGCTTCTGCATCATCCCAAAACTGCGCGGCGATCTGGTGTCGCGGCCGGCGGGCGATGTGCTGCGCGAGGCTGAAAAGCTGGTCACCGCCGGCGTCAAGGAGCTGCTGGTCATTTCGCAGGACACCTCGGCCTATGGCGTCGACATCAAATACGCCGAGAGCCCTTGGAAAGACCGCCAGGTCCGCGCCAAATTCTTCGACTTGGCAAAAGAATTGGGCGAACTCGGCGCCTGGGTCCGGCTGCAATATGTCTACCCCTACCCGCATGTCGACGAAGTCATCGGCCTGATGACCGAAGGCAAGGTTTTGCCGTACCTCGACATTCCGTTCCAGCATGCGAGCCCGGAAGTGCTCAAGGCGATGAAGCGTCCCGCTGCGCAGGAAAAGACGCTGGCGCGGATCAAGAAGTGGCGCGAGCAATGCCCGGAGCTGACGCTGCGCTCGACCTTCATCGTCGGCTTCCCCGGCGAGACCAATTCCGACTTTGCCTATTTGCTCGACTGGCTCGAGGAAGCCGAGATCGACCGTCTCGGCTGCTTCAAATATGAGCCGGTCGCCGGCGCTTCATCGAATGCGATCGGCAGCCCTGTGCCCGACGAGCTCAAGCAGGAACGCTGGAACGCGCTGATGGCGCGACAGCAGAAGATTTCGGCGCGACGGCTGAAGCGCAAGGTCGGCACAAGGCAGCAGGTCATCATCGACGAAGTCGGCCCGACGGTGTCAAAAGGCCGCTCCAAGGCCGACGCGCCCGAGATCGACGGCGCAGTCTATCTCTCCAGCCGCCGTCCGCTCCGCGTCGGTGAAATCGTCACCGCCAAGATCGAGCGGGCTGATCAATATGATCTGCACGGCAGCGTCGCGGGATTTTGAACCCCGTGTGAACCGTCGCGCGCCCTGGACCTACTAAGACGCAAAGCCTCCGGGCTTGCGATCTGTAGAGGCGCTTTGTTGCGGATTCATTCGAAAATCGCGAACTGGTTTTGCGGCCTGAGGGCATTCGCCCCCCTCCTTGGTTTCGTCTATCGAGACCGCGGCGCGCGATTTGCCGAGAAACAAGATTACGACCGCGCCATCGCCGACTTCAGCGCGTGCATCAGGCTCCGGCCAAATGGCGATGCCTGGATCGATCGCGGTGCCGCCTATCTCGGCAAGGGCGACAACGATGCCGCGATTGCCGACTTCACCGCCATGATCGAGCGTCACCCGGTGGATGCGCGCGCCTTCACCAATCGCGGAGAGGCTTTTCGCCGCAAGGGTGAACTGATGCTCGCCATCGCCGACCTGAGCCGTGCGATCGAGCTCGACCCCAAGGACCCCTTTCCCTTCTTCGATCGCGGCATTGCCTATAGCGATCTGGGCGACGCGGTTCGTGCGATCGCGGACTATAGCGCGGCGATCCGCCTGGATCCGGACGAGGCGCCATACTACAACAATCGCGGCAATGCGTACATCGGCAACAAAGACGTCGAGGCCGCGATCGCCGACTACGACCGGGCCATCCAGCTCGATCCAAAATTCGCGCTCGCCTATTACAACCGTGCACGCCTCTTCAGTGACCGGGGCGATATCGACGCCGCCGAGCGCGACATCGTCGCGGCCAAAGCGATCGAGGCCCACATCGCGAACGAATTCACCTAATCCGGGTTCGAGTAAACGTTCAAGGAGTAGCCAGCCAGGCCGGCACCCAGCGTTCCGGCCGCGGCGCGCGGCGCAGATCGGCGCGCGCTTGTTCGAGGTCAGCTGGCATATCGCCGATCTTGGGACGCGTTTCGTAATCGAAGCACGGCAGGATGCGGCCATTGGCCGACATCACGAACGACATCGAATACCAGAGCCCGAGATTGTTTTGCGCGCGCCACCTTTCGTCGCGCAATTCCCGCAGCAATGGTTCTATCAGAGCAGGCTCTTCCACCGGCTGCCAGCCGCGCCGCAACACGCGCATCTGATACTGCTGACCAACGATCGCGACGTCGAAATGCGTGTTGTCCCAGGGGTTTTTGCCCTCTGGCAGATGCGCCGTCAGGTGTTTTGCAAGTTCTGTCGTCATGGGATGGGCCGCCCAGAACTCCCCGCGATCCCGACACCATTTTCCCATCCAGCCGCCGAAATCCGGCAATCCCTTCGGCGGCTCGACGAGCTTCTCCACTTCCCTGGCACCGAGGCGGTCAACCAACCAATCCAAAAGCTCGTCGGTCGCATCATCGTCGACAAATTCACTCGGAGTGAAGTCGGTCCACTCGCCGTCTTCCTCAAATTGCTGCACGGCGATTTTCGCGAGCAATCCTTCGAGCGAGGCGGCGATGATTTCATGCTGGCCTTCGGAGCCCAGCACCACAATCGGCGCCTTGTCGGCACGGCCGCCGGTCCCATACCAGCAGCCGACGACCGATCCTTCCGGCAACCGCATGAACAGCGCGAACTGGTCGCGCAACGGACTGCCGTCGACGACAGGCGCCAAGTCTGTGAAATTGCCGACGAGGCTGAAGCAGCCGGCGCTACCCCACGATCGCCCGTCGAGCCAGCCCGCGAAATCCAGCAGCAGTGGCGGCACCTCGATGCCGGGCGGGAACGCCCTGCGAATGCTTGCGAGGTCGATGGGATAGGGTTCGTCGGACAAGGCGTTACCTCGCGCGGATTGTTCGGCTGGCCCCTTGGTCGCCTTCAGCATCCGGCCGGTTCAAGGGCAGGCCTAAGAACGTGAACCGATCCGCCCGCAGGACATACCAAGGAAGCAGTTTGGAGATTGGCTGCAACGGTCGGCGCGGAATCGGATGATGGCGAAATTGAAACGGATCGAGATCGGCCTTGGCGCCGCAAAGACGGTCGTGTGCCTGGTGACCTTGCTCACGGCCGCGCCAGCTTTCGCGCGAACTTCTTCACCTTCGGTAACGCCCCGAACCGCCTGCCTTGGCGGCAAGATCACCGGCGACCAACGCATCGACGGTTGCACGGCGCTGATTGCGGCCAAAGGCACGAGGCGCAAGGACCTCATCGGCGCGTATCTCAATCGTGGCTCGGACTATCTCAGCAAGAACAACAACGACGTGGCAATCGCCAATTTCAGCGAGCTGATCCGGCTCGACCCGAAATACTTCGGCGCCTACACCAACCGCGGCGAAGCTTATCGCCGCAAGGGCTTGCTGGACCAGGCGATCGCCGATCTCGACCGCGCTATCGCGCTCAATCGGAAAGATTCGTTCGCATGGTTCAACCGCGGGATTACCTACAGCGACAAGGGCGATCCGGATCACGCCATCGCCGATTACAATCAGGCGATCCGGCTCAATTCGCGCGACGCCTGGTACTTCAATAATCGCGGCAATTCCTACAGCGACAAAAAGGATTTTGGCAGCGCGCTGGCCGACTACAATCAGGCAATCGCGCTCAAGCCGAACTTCGCGCTCGCCTATTTCAACCGCGGCACCAACTGGCGAAATATGGGCCATGATACGCCCGCGTTTTCCGACCTGAACGACTCAATCAGGCTCGATCCGAACTACGCCGGCGCCTATGGCAACCGGGCGCGCCTGTTCCGGGACGCCGGCAAAATCGACCGCGCCCTCGCCGACTTCGACCAGTCGTTACGGCTCGATCCCGATAACTATCGGGACGCCTATTCGCGCGGCAACATCCATTTCGACCGGCACGATTTTGCGAAAGCGCTGGCCGACTATGACTGGACGATCCGCGTCAAGCCCGACCACGCCGACGCGCTCAATACGCGGTGCCTGACCAAAGCGGTTCTCGGCCGTCCGCGCGAGGGACTTGCCGACTGCGAAGCCTCGCTCAGGCTGAAGGCCGGCGATCCCTTTACGCTCGATAGCCGCGGGCTTTGCTACCTCAAGCTCGGCGAATTCGATCTCGCAATCGACGATTTCACGACGGCCCTGACCGCCAACCCGAAGATTGCAAACGCGTTTTACGGCCGCGGATTGGCGAAGCGGAAGAAGGGCGACGAGAGCGGCGCCGACAGCGATTTAGCCGCGGCAAAAGCCGTCTACTCCGACATCGCCGCGGA
Source organism: uncultured Alphaproteobacteria bacterium (assembly GCA_963802535.1). Classification (GTDB taxonomy): domain Bacteria; phylum Pseudomonadota; class Alphaproteobacteria; order Rhizobiales; family Xanthobacteraceae; genus Bradyrhizobium. The sequence goes on from CAWDJI010000023.1 coordinate 89,980, forward strand.
GTTCTGGCACTATGGCGTCGACTGACGCGACAACAACCCCGCTTGACATAACCTGCCCTTCGGCTGTATGGGCCTGCACCATGAACCTGAACCGGACCAACCGCCGCGCATCTTTCCGTCGTCGCTCCTGCGACGATGATGGGCTGCGCCATGTCCGACGACACCGCTGATCAACTAGTTCAGCAACGTTTTCGAGAAGGCCGCACCCAAAAAGTGCGGCCTTCTTGCGTTTCGGCCCGCCTTCATACCCAAAAACCCAAGGAGATCGACATGACCAACGCTACCCATCCGTACGACGCACTGATGAACATTACCGCGCGGCCACAGACCGTCTTCGTCAAGGGAGACGGCGCTTATCTGTGGGACGACAGCGGCAAGCGCTATCTCGACTTCATGCAGGGCTGGGCCGTCAATTGCCTCGGCCATTCGCCTGCCATCGTTGCCGACGCCCTCGCCGCGCAGGCAAAAATGCTGCTGACGCCGAGCCCTGCGTTCTTCAACGGACCGAGCCTGAAACTCGCCAACGCGCTGGTCGCCAACAGCTGCTTCGACCAAGTGTTCTTTGCCAATTCCGGCGCCGAGGCCAATGAAGGCGCCATCAAACTCGCGCGCAAATTCGGCACGCTTTACAAGGGCGGCGCGCATGAGATCATCACCTTCGTCGGCGGCTTCCACGGCCGCACGCTCGCGACCATGTCGGCATCCGGCAAGAAGGCGTTCGAACCGCTGTTCGAGCCAAAAGTCACCGGCTTTCCAAAGGCGCAGCTCAACGACCTCAATTCCGTCAAGCGGCTGATCTCGAGCAAGACCGTTGCGGTCATGCTGGAGCCGATCCAGGGCGAAGCCGGCGTGTGGCCGGCGACCGATCAATTCCTGAAAGAGTTGCGGGCGCTGACCCAGGAGAAAGGCTTGCTGCTGATCGTTGACGAAATCCAGACCGGCATGGGCCGGACCGGAAAACTGTTCCATTACGAGCATGCGGGGATCGAGCCCGACATCATGACACTCGGCAAAGGCATCGGCGGCGGCGTGCCGCTGGCGGCATTGCTCGCGACCGATTATGCGTCCTGCTTCGAGCATGGCGACCAGGGCGGCACCTTCAACGGCAATCCCCTGATGTGCGCCGCGGGCCTTGCCGTGCTCGAACATGTCGCAGCGCCAGCCTTCCTGAAATCGGCTGTTGATGCCGGCCTGTTTCTGGAAAGCGAATTGCAAAAACTGTCGGCACGGCATGGCCTCGGCGAGGTTCGTGGCCGGGGCCTGTTGCTGGCGCTCGATCTGAAAGTACCGATCGGTGCTTCGATCGTGGCGCAGGCGTTCGCCGACGGCGTGCTGCTGAACTCGCCGCAGCCCGAGGCGCTGCGCTTCATGCCGGCGCTCAACGTCACCAAATCAGAGATTTCGGCGATGATCGAGTGCCTCGACGCCATCCTGGTCAAGGCCGGCGCGGCGCGGCTCGTCGCCTGACGGCAGCGACACATAGAAAGGATCGCACTCATGACACCGAAAATATTCATCGACGGCGAAGTCGGCACCACCGGCCTGCAAATCCGCCATCGCCTCGCGGGACGGACCGACATCGAGGTGATCTCGATCGATACCGACCACCGCAAGGACGCAAAAGCCCGCAGCGCGATGATCAATCGCGCTGACGTGCTGATCCTGTGCCTTCCCGACGATGCGGCGCGCGAATCCGTCAGCATGGTCGCCAACGACGCCGTGCGGGTGATCGATGCATCGACGGCGCACCGCACCCATCCGGACTGGACTTATGGCTTTCCGGAAATGACAAAGCACCAGCGCAAGGCAATCGCGAGCGCCCGCTTCGTCTCCAACCCCGGCTGTTATCCGACCGCCTTCATTGCGCTGGTGCGGCCGTTGATCGCGGCTGACCTGCTGCCGCAGGATTGGCCGGTATCGGTCAGCGCCGTCTCCGGTTACACCGGCGGCGGGACGCGGATGATCGCGGAGTTCGAGGATGAAACGTCCAGTGAATACACGCAGGTGCCATGCCGGGCCTATGCGCTGTCATGCACGCACAAGCATGTGCCGGAAATGAAATCGCACACCGGGCTCGATCACGTCCCGCTGTTTACGCCTGTCGTCGGCAACTACGTCCACGGCATGATCCTGGAAGTGCCGCTCGCGCTGCATGCGCTACCCGGGAAACCTGGGCTTGGCGACCTGCATGCTACGCTGGCCGGAGCCTATGCCGGCGAGCCCTTTGTCGAGGTCGCATCACTGGAGGAAGCAGCCTCGCTCCGCACGCTGGCGCCGGAGGATCTGAACGGCACCAACCGCATGAAACTCTACGTGTGCGGGTCGGAAAAATACGGCCAGGCGCGGCTCGTGGCCCTGCTCGACAATCTCGGCAAAGGCGCTTCGGGGGCAGCGGTGCAGAATTTGAATCTCATGCTGGGATTCGAGGAGACGATCGGTTTGGAAAAACCGTTCGCCTGGAGCACCGCGGCATAGCCGGCCCGTTACGGCCGCAGGATCGCAGCCCCTGTCGTCGCCCGGCCCTCGAGATCGATATGCGCCTTTGCGACGTCCTTGAGCGCATAGGCGTGGTTGATCGGCACGTGCAGTTTGCCGTTGATGACGGCGGCAAACAGCGTGTCGGCGCCTTCCAGCAGTTCCTTGCGGGTCGAAACGTAATCGTTGAGTTTTGGCCGCGTCGCAAACAGCGAGCCGTGATTGTTGAGTTCGGCGAGCGCAAATGGCGGCACCGGGCCTGAGGCGTTGCCGAAACTGACGAACAGGCCGCGCGGCCGCAGGCAGGACAGCGAGCCCGGGAACGTGGTCTTGCCGACGCCGTCATAGACGACGTCGCAGAGCTCGTTGCGGCTGATCTGTTTAACCCGCGCCACGAAATCCTCCTCATTGTAGAGGATGACGTGGTCGCAGCCATTGCTGAGCGCGAGATCGGCCTTGGCTTTGGAGCCGACGGTGCCGATGACGTGGGCGCCGAGCGCCTTCGCCCATTGGCAGGCCAGGAGGCCGATGCCACCGGCCGCGGCGTGGATCAGCACGCGATGCCCGGGCTCAACCTTGAAAGTCTTGTGCAGGAGGTACCAGACCGTCAGCCCCTTGAGCATCAGCACCGCGCCCTGCTCATACGTGATGTGATCGGGCAGCTTGACCAGCTTGTCCGCGGGGATGACACGCTCGGAGGCATAGCCGCCGAGATTGAAATAATAGGCGACGCGATCGCCGGGATGAAAATTGGTGACGCCGGGACCGACCGCCACCACTTCACCGGCCGCTTCATTTCCGGCAATGAACGGCAGGCTTGGCGCCTTGTAGAGGCCGGTGCGGTAATAGACGTCGATGAAGTTCAGGCCGACCGCGTGCTGGCGGATGCGAACCTCGCCGGCGCCAGGGGCTGCGACATCGACGCTTTCATAGACCAGGGCTTCCGGACCCCCCACCTTGTGCACACGCACGGCCTTGATCATGACGATGTCTCCCTTGGTATTCCCAGAGCACGCCCGCCCCGACGGCGAAGCGAAAGCCATCGACGCCACATTGTCAACTCGGCTAATGAACCGCCTTCTTGCGGTTGCGCTTGGCCAGCACGTTGAACAGTTCGACCGCCGCCGAGAACGTAATCGCAAAATAGATGTAGCCGCGCGGAATGTGGAATTTGAACCCATCCGCTACCAGCGCCACGCCGATCAGGACCAGAAACGCCAGCGCCAGCATTTTGGTGGTCGGATGATCGGCTACGAACCGCGCCACCGGACCCGACGAGACGTACATGATGACGCAGGCGATCACGACGGCGGCAATCATGATCTCGATATCCTGCGCCATGCCGATCGCGGTGATGATCGAATCCAGCGAGAACACCATGTCGATGATGATGATCTGGACGATCACAAGGGCGAACGCGCCCGGCCTCGGTTTGGCATCGGGCGCGCCGTCGCGTGCCTCGACTTCGGCGTGAATCTCATGGGTCGCTTTCGCGATCAGGAACATGCCGCCGCCGATCAGGATGATGTCGCGCCAGGACAGCGCCACGCTACTCACCGTGATGACCGGCTCGGTCAGGCCGATCAGCCAGACCAGGAGGCTGAGCAGCACGATGCGGAACACCAGCGCCAGCAACAACCCGATCTGGCGTGCGCGCTTGGCCTGCGCGGGCGGAATCCGCGACACGATCACCGACAGGAAGATGACGTTGTCGATGCCGAGGACGATTTCGAGCGCCGTCAATGTCAATAGCGCCGCCCACGCTTCCGCGCTGGTCAATAGTTCCATCATGCCTTGAATGACTTTATTTGCCGAATCACAGCATCGCTGCCGACGATATAGGCGGCGATCGCGCAGAGCCCGGCGATGATCGGGGCGCCCACGGCGAAATCGCAGGCAAGCGTATAGATCGCGAGTACGGCCCCCGCCGCCAGCAACCACAGGGTCAGCCAGCGCAGGCGCACGACGCGGATCGGATGCAGCACATGGAACGGCGCAAATGTAAGGCCAATCAGGACGGCGACGCCGAGCGTGGCAAGTGCGGGCGGCGGATGCAGCAGGAACAGGTAGAACGCCGCGACGTTCCACAGCGCCGGAAAGCCGCGAAAATGATTGTCGGCGGCCTTCATGCGCCGGTCCGCGAAATAGAGCGCGCTCGACGTCACGATGCCGATGCCAAGGATCGGCGCCGCCAGCGGCAGCAGCATGCCGCTCGCCGTGATCGCGTAGGCCGGAACGAACACATAGGTGACGAAATCGACGACGAGGTCGAGCACGTCGCCCGACCAGTTCGGCTGCAGCCGCATGACGTCGAATTTCCGCGCCAGCGGGCCGTCGATCGCGTCGACGATCAGCGCCACGCCGAGCCAGCCGAACATGTTGGCCCAGTGCTCGCGCACGGCTTCCAGCATCGCAATCAGCGCAATGCCCGCCCCCAGCGCCGTGAAGACATGCACGCCGAATGCGGCAAGGCGCATCCGGCTTGTTGCCGGGGCCGAAACTGGCTGACTGGTCTGGTCCATTGCTCCGGCAGTGCTATCAGGAATCGGCTTGATTTGCATACCCGCGCTTGCGGCGTTCCGCCGCGCAAATCGGTGGAAACATTTAAGCAGGTCAATGACTTGAAATTGCCGGCCAGAATGCCGATTGTTCCGATATGAACGATCTATCGCCAATTTATGACAGTCTCGTCATCGGCGGCGGCCCGGCCGGTTTGACCACGGCCATTGCGCTGGCGGAGACCGGCGCGAAGACCGCGCTGCTTGCCCGCCGTGCGCCCTATGCCGACAATCGCACCACGGCGTTGCTGGGCGCGTCCACTGAACTGCTGGAACGGCTGGATGTCTGGCAACGCTGCCGCGATCAGGCGGCGGCGTTGCAGACCATGCGCTTGGTCGACGACACCGGCCGCCTGATCCGGGCACCGGAGGTACGGTTTTCGGCGGAAGAAATCGGTCTCGAAGCGTTCGGCTACAACATCGATAACCGGACGCTGATGGCGGCACTGGAGGCACGCGCGGCCGAGTTTCCCGACCTCGTGCGCATCAACGATGAGGCTGCGACCATCGATCCGCAGGATGCGATGGTTGCGATCCAGACCCGCCAGGGCCAGGCGCTGTCCGCGCGCCTGGTGATCGGCGCGGATGGACGGCAATCGCCGTCGCGCGAGGCTGCCGGCATCGGCGTCAAGCGCCGCGATCTCCATCAATCGGCGATAACCTTCAACATCGCCCATTCCCGCCCCCACAAGAATATCTCGACCGAGTTCCACACCTCCCAGGGTCCGTGCGTGTTCGTTCCCCTGCCCGGCAACCGCTGTAGCGTGGTCTGGGTATCGGCCGCGAACGAAGCCCAACGGCTGATGGCGCTCAGCGACGACGAACTGTCGGATGCCGCGGAGAAGCAATCGCATTCGATTCTCGGTGGCGTCAGCGTTGAGTCCGGACGCAATTTGTTTCCGCTGACGATCGAGAGCCCGCGGGCGTTCGCCAGCCATCGGGTGGCGCTGGTCGGCAAATCCGCCCATGTGCTGCCGCCGATCGGCGCCCAGGGTCTCAACATGGGATTGCGCGACGCCGCCGACATTGCCGATATCGCCGGACAGGCGATGTCATTAGGCGAAGACCCGGGCTCACCGCAGGTGCTGGCGCGCTATCAATCAGCGCGGCATTCGGACGTCACCACCCGCATGATTGCCATCGACATCGCCAATCGCTCGCTGCTCAGCGATTTCCTGCCCGTGCAGTCGCTGCGCGCCGCGGGCTTGCATCTGCTCGGCGCGTTCGGCCCGCTGCGGCGCCTCGCCATGCGCGAGGGCCTCGCACCGTCGTGGAAGCGCGTCAGCTGAACAGCTTCACGGAAACACCAGCCGCCCGCTCTGGATGAACCACATCACGCTGGTCAGCGTGATCACGGACGCGAAGGTTCCGATCAGAACCGCGACCGACGCCGGTTCGATCCAGGTGTTGTTTTGCCGCGCGATGACGAACACGTTGAGCGCCGGCGGCAGTGACGCCATCAACACGGCGGTGGCCGCCCATGGCTGCGCGAACGGCCCGAACAGCAGCATCAGGGCGAATACCAGCAACGGATGGATCAGGAGTTTGACCGCGATCACGCCGGGCACTTCCCAGGGCACGCGGTCGAACGGGCGCAAGGCAACGGTAACGCCGAGCACGAACAGCGCCGTCGGCGCCGCGGCGTTTTGCAGAAACAACAGCGTGTTGTCGACCGCGACCGGCGGACGAATATGCAGCGCCGCCGCCAGCGCGCCGGCGCACGCCGACATGATCAGCGGGTTGAGCACGATCTGCCGCGCCACGATGCCGAGCGTATGCAGCAGCGAACGATGTTCGCGGTTCGTCAACGCGATCAGGAGCGGCACGATCGAAAACAGGAAAATGCTGTCGCAGCAGAAAATCAGCGCGGTCGGCGCCGCCGCCTTGGCTGCCGAGCACGGCCAGCGCCAGGCCGGGGCCCATATAGCCGATATTGCCATAGGCGCCGGAGAGGCCCGCCATGGTGGCCTTGCGCAGCGACAGGTCGCCGATCACCCGTCCGGCCAGCATGGCGAGGACGAAGGCCGATATGGTCCCGAGCGTGGTCGCAATCAGGAATGGCGGGTTGTTCAGTTCCGAAAACGGGCGTTTTGGACATGATGCCGAACAACAGCGCCGGCAGCGAAACATAGAGCAGGAAGAAATTCATCCAGGCGAGGCCGGCTTCCGGCAGCCCCTTGGTCTTGCCGCAGGCAAAACCGATGAAGATCAGGCCGAAATAGGGAATCGCAAGGTTAAGAATATCGGCCATGCCGGAAAGGTCTTTTCGTCAGCGTTTTCGGGTAGATGGCGCCGGATCCGGCAACCGGACTTGAGAGTTAATTCAACCTTTTGCCCCTAGCATCGGCCACAATCATGGTCTATTCGACGAGATATGATCAAAGCGCGCACCGCCAAATTTCAGATCGGTCAGATCGTCCGCCACCGGGTGTTTTCGTTCCGGGGCGTGATTTTCGACATCGATCCGGAATTCAACAACACCGAGGAATGGTGGTTGTCGATCCCCGAGAATGTCCGGCCTCACAAGGATCAGCCGTTCTATCATCTGCTGGCGGAAAATTCGGAGTCCGAATACGTCGCCTACGTCTCCGAGCAGAACCTGCTGCCCGATGATTCCGGCGAACCGATCCGCCACTCGCAGGTCGCCGAGATTTTCGTGAAGGACAAGTCCGGCGGCTATCGCCCGCGCAATCCCTCGCTGAATTAGAGCGTCATTGTAGCCGGATGAGCGAAGCGATCCATCGCGCGGCGTAATGCCATGATCGATCCTGGATTGCGCTCGTCGCAAGTCGCATCCGGGCAATGACGAACTCCAACGAAAAAGGCGCCCGAACCGGGCGCCTTTTTGTTTGTCGATCGGAAAAGCCTTACTTGGCCGCCGGATTGGCCGGAGCGCCGCCCGGCGGCGGGTTGGCCTCGAGCTTCTTGCGTTGCTTCTTCAGCCCGCTTCTGCAGCTCTTCCTGCAGCTTCTTCTGGGTTTCCTCGAACACCTTCGGGTCGGTCGGCGGGCCGTCATAGGCCTTGGCGAATTCGGCCAGCGGCAGCGGCAGCGTCAGCGGCGCGCCGTTGGAATTGATCGCCTGAACCACGAGATTCTGGCCCTTCTTCATGCTGGCCAGCAATTCCGGGGTCACTTCGTAGTCGGACATGCAACCATTGGCGAAGCAGATCACATAGGGGCTCTGCGCCGGCGGATTGGCATCGACGATGACGCGGGTGCCGTGCACGAGCTGCATGCCGAGCGGCAGCGTCACGCGCAGGATCTTCTTCGGCTCGCCTTCGGGCTCGATGATGACGGCGGCGATGACCGGCTGGCCGGATTCGATGCGGCCGTCCTTGCCGGTAAAGCAGACCTGCTTGGCGCCGGCGTCCTGGCCCTTGAGGCAGAACTTGGTCCAGGGGGCATAGATCAGCTGAACCTGATCGGCCGCCGGCTGGCCGTTGGCGGCCGGGGGCGCGCCGGCCGCAGGCGGGGCCGGGGCCTGGGCGGTCGGTGCGGGCGCCGCGGCAGGCGCCTTGGGGGCGGCTTTAGGGGCAGCCTTGGCCTTCGGCGCAGCCGCGGGGCAGCGGGGGCACCAGGCGCGGGCGCCGGGGTTTGAGCCTGCGCGCCCGAAACGAGGATCGCTGCGGACAATGCTGTGGCCGCCAACAGGGCGGAAACCCGCCCACGCGGCCGGACAGGCGCGGCCAAGATACGGAAATTCATTGCGGAAAACCCTTTCTGAACGGGAGCGCCCGAAACCGCTGCAGGCGCCGACACCTAGCCGTTTGGGCGGCTGTCTCCAAGTCAATTGAGGCGGATACGTGACAGGCGCTTGCCGCCTTGGTCAATTGCACGCCTTCAATACAGCGGCGGGCGAAAAGATCAATGCCGACAAGCATCTTTGGACTGCACGTCACGGCCGGACGTGCGCGCCTATGGTAAAGCTCGACGGTGTGCAATTCCGAATCAAATCCGCGCGTGTCGATGCCAGCCTTTGGACGTATCCGCCCTCGTATCGTGTCCTGCGTTGCGCTGGCGCTCGGCCTGTTGCCGTTGGTGCTCGGGCAAGCGCTGGGCCGCCGAGAGCCACGCGATCGCGATGCATGGCGCGCCGGCGATGCCGGCCGATTTCACCCATATGCCCTACGCCAATCCCGACGCCCCCAAAGGCGGCCGGCTGGTGGAGAGCATGCTCGGGACCTTCGACAGCCTCAATCCGCTGATCGTCCGGGGCGTCGCCGTGCAGCAGATCCGCGGACTGCCGTTCGAACGCGGGCTGGTGCTCGAGAGCCTGATGGCGAGGGGCAACAACGAGCCGTTCACGCTCTACGGCCTGCTCGCCAAAACCGTCGAGACCGACGACGCCAGGCGTTACGTCACCTTCCATCTCGATCCGAAGGCGCGTTTTTCGGACGGCCAGCCCCTGCGCGCCGACGACGTGCTGTTCTCCTGGGAGCTGTTGCGCGACCACGGACGTCCCAACCACCGCCAGTATTATTCCAAGGTGGCGAAAGCCGAAGCGCTGGACCCGCTGACGGTGCGGTTCGACTTCGGCGGCGCGCCCGACCGCGAACTGCCGCTGATCCTCGGCCTGATGCCGATCGTGCCCCGGCATGCCATCGATCCCGCAACCTTCGAGGAAACCTCGATGACGGCGCCGATGGGCTCTGGCCCCTACCGCGTCACCGCGGTCAGGCCCGGCGCCAGCGTCACGCTTCGCGCGCAACCCCGACTATTGGGGCCGCGACCTGCCGGTCAACCGCGGCTTGTGGAATTTCGACGAGATCAGGATCGACTATTACCGCGAGGCCAATGGCGAGTTCGAGGCCTTCAAGCGCGGCCTCTACGATTTCCGCGTCGAGCCCGAGCCGCTGCGCTGGCACGACGGTTATGATTTTCCGGCCGCGCGCAATGGCGAGGTGATCCGCGAGACCGCTGACATCAAGATGCCGCAGCCGTCGCAGTTTCTGGTGTTCAACACCCGCCGCGCGGTGTTTTCCGACATCCGCGTCCGCCAGGCGCTGACGCTGCTGTTCGATTTCGAATGGATCAACCGCAATTACTTCTTCGGACTCTATGGCGCGGTCCGCAGGCTTCTTCGCAGGCTCCGAACTGTCCGCCTATGCCCGCGCGCCCGACGCGCGCGAGAGCGAACTGCTAAAGCCGTTCGCCAGCGGAATCCCGCCCGATATTCTCGACGGCAGCTACCGCCTGCCCGTCACCGACGGTTCGGGCCGCGATCGCACCACGCTGCGCGGCGCGCTCCGTCTGCTGTCGGAGGCCGGCTACGATCTCGACGGAACGGTGTTGCGGCAACGCGCGACCAAAACGCCGCTCACCTTCGAGATCCTGGTCACCACCCGCGACCAGGAACGGATCGCGCTGGCCTATGCCAGCGACCTCAAGCGCGCCGGCATCGAGGTCAATGTGCGCGCCGTCGATCCCGTCCAGTTCGACCAGCGCCGGCTCGGCTACGAGTTCGACATGCTGCAGAACCGCTGGGACCAGTCGCTGTCGCCCGGCAACGAGCAGGCTTTCTACTGGGGCAGCCAGGCCGCCGACATCACCGGCACCCGAAACTATATGGGCGCGAAAGACCCGGCCATCGACGCCCTGATCGCCACCCTGCTGGAGGCGCGCGAACGGCCGGAATTCGTCTCGGCGGTGCGGGCGCTGGACCGGGTCCTGATGTCGCGATTCTACGCTATCCCGCTGTTTAACGTCCAACAGCAATGGATCGCGCGATGGAATCGGGTAGAACGGCCGCAGCCACCGCGTTGACCGGCTATGTGCCGGAAACCTGGTGGCAGAAGCCGAATGCGACACCCAGTGCAACCAAGTGATCTTGCAAGTGAGCTCGTAAGTGATGCAACCGAAGTGACGCCGTGACCCAACCCGCCGCCTCGCCCACGCTCGATACACTGTTCCGACGCAGTCTGGCACGGCAGCCGGATGCGCTGGCGCTGGTCGATCCCGTCAACAAGGCGCGCGTCACCGGCACGTCGCCGAAGCGGCTGACCTACGCGCAGGCCGATCGCGCCATCTCCGCGCTGGCGGCGCATTTCATCGAGTCCGGGTTGCCGACCAATTCGGTGATCGCGGTGCAATTGCCGAACACCATCGAATTCGCGCTGACGGTGCTGGCCGCCTATCGCGCCGGCCTCGTGGTCGCGGTGCTGCCGCTGTTGTGGCGGCAGGCCGAATTGACCATGGCGCTCAACCGCACGGCGGCGCGGGCGATCGTGACGTCAAGCAAGATCGACGGCATCGTCTATGCTGACCTGGCCATGAACGCCGCGGCCGAAGCGTTTTCGATCCGCCATGTCTGCGGCTTCGGCACTGATCTGCCGGAAGGCATGGCCTCGCTCGACAATGCGATCTTGCGCGAATCCACCACCACGCGCGCCGTGATCCAGGACGGCCGCAAGGCGGCGCTGATCTCGTTCGACCTGACCTCGGACGGTTTTCGCCCGGTGCCGCGCCCTCATCTCAGCCTGATCGCCGGCGGCCTTGCGGTTTCCCTGGAAAGCGACGTGCGGCAGGGCTCGACCATGCTGTCGGCGTTTTCGCCGATGTCGTTTGCCGGCCTCGCCACCTCGCTGGTGGTCTGGCTGCTGTCGGGCGGCACCCTGGTGCTGCATCATCCGTTCGACGAGGAAGTGCTCGAGCAGGAAATCAACTCCCACGCCTGCGACACGCTGATTGCGCCGGCACAGCTGGCACTGCGGCTGGACGAACTCGACCTTGCAAGCGCGCTGCCGAGCCTGCGCAACGTCATCGGCCTGTGGCGCGCGCCCGAACAGGTCGCTTCGAGCGCGTCCTGGGCGGCCCAGCAGGCGACGCTGACGGACGTCTATCTGTTCGGCGAGGCCGGATTGTTCGGTGCGCGCCGAATCGCCGAGGATGGTTCGGCGGCCCTGATCAAACCCGGTCCGCACGGCGCCCCGCGCGAATTGCCGGGGTCGTCGATCGCGGGCGACATCCTGCTGACGCCGCGGGGTACGCTCGGATTGCGCGGACCGATGATTGCGGTTGCTGCCTATGCGCCCGCGCCGCCGTCGAGCGACTCCCTGATCGCAGCCCCGCCGCGCGATTACGTCGATACCGATTACGCAGCCCGGCTCGATCGCGCGACCGGCGCCATCAACATCACCGCACCTCCTTCCGGCATCATGGCCGTCGGCGGCTACCGCTTCCTGGCGCAGGACCTTCAGGAATGGGCGCGACGGCTTGGACAAGGCGCGTTGCTGACGGCGCTGCCGGACCGACTGAGCGGCCACAGGCTCGCCGGCCGCGCCCAGGACAACGCCCGCGCCCGCGACGCGCTGGCCGAGCTCGGCCTTAACCCGTTGATGGTGGAAGCGTTTCGCGATCGCTCCAACCCCGCCTGAGCGCCGCCAGAGAGCGCTTCGTTGACGCCGCATTAAGCCCGGCCACCTAGGATCGCGCGACCCAGTCGTGTGCATGATCCGAGTTATCCAGATGTCCCAGCAAGGCCCGATCCTCGTCGTATCGACCGCAAAGGAGCCGTCCTTTGCGTGGACGCTCGACGTCGCCGGGCTGTTTCCGGTCGTGGAAGTCGAGTGGGCGGATGCGGCGCGCGCCGTCGAGCAGGTGCAGCCGGCCGCGGTGCTGGCTTCCGTCGCCGGTATCGTTGGCGCCCAACTGGCGCCGCTGGCCGCACGGGTCGCGGCCTGCCAACCCTATCTGCCGCTGATCGCGGTCGATCCCGACGGCCCGCTGCCCGACAACGCCATTCCGTTTTTTCAAGTCCAGGGCAATTCCGACCGCCTGCTGGCGCGCCTGCGCGCCGCGCTGCGGATCCGGTCCTTGCATGCGACCGTGATGCGCCGGCTGGTGCCGGCCACGCGGATGGCGCTGTCCGATATCGATACCTCCAGAGACGCTACCGTGCTGCTGGTCGGCCGCGGCGGCGCCTACCCGACGCTGTCGGTGTCGCTCGGCGAGCAGGCCGGCATGGTCGGCGCGCTCAGCATCGAGGCGGCGGCCCGTCATCTCAACACCCGCGACATCGACGGCATCGTGCTCGCCGAAGGCTTTAGCCCGCGTGTGGTCGATGCCTTCCTCACCGTGCTGACCGAAGACGCCCGCTTCCGCCATCTGCCCGTCGTGGTGACGTCGCCCGATCTCGTGCCTTCGTACGAACTGCCGAACCTCGAAATTCTCGCCGGCGAACCGGCGCAAATGGTTGCGACCGCGCTGCCGCTGATCCGCCAGCACGCGTTCGAGGCGCACTTGAGCCGCACGCTGAAATCGATCGACGCCGACGGCCTGATCGACGCGCGCACCGGCCTGCTCACGTCAAAGGCCTTCGAACGCGATTTCGCCAGCGCCGTCTATCAGACCCAGCAACGCGGTGGCGGCCTGTCGGTTGCACGTTTTGCGTTCGATCCCGCCCACCCCCGCGCCCAGTTCGACGGCGGGCGCATCATCAGCCGGCTGATGCGGCAGATGGATTTCGGCGCGGTGTTCGACGACGGCTCGGTGGTCGTCGCCTTTGCCGAGACCGATCTGAAAACGGCGCACATGATCGCGCGGCGATTGTCGAGCGTGATGCGCCATACCAGCCACGGCAAACGCGACGTTCGCGCCGAACCGGTGGTCACGGTTGCAACCCTGGAGCCGAGAGATTCCGCGCAACGCGTTGCTGGCGCGACTCACTGAAGAAGCTCAACGCGCCGCGTCGTAATTGTTCCGTCGCAACCACGCGGAACAACTTTTCAAATTCTGCATTGTCGGTCCACATTCCAAATGGAGGACGACATGAAGAAAATTGCACTGATCACCGCATCGCTGGCCCTGCTCGCAACCCCGGTATTGGCCGAGGAAGCCAAGACCGTCGGCACCGCGCCCGCGGAAGCCAAATTCTCGACGGTGTCGAAGGACGAAATGTTCTCGTCAAAACTGAAGGGCCTCAATGTCTATAATCAGAAGGACAAGTCGGTCGGCGAGATCACCGACATCGCCATCAAGAACAACCAGATCGATGCGCTGATCCTCTCGGTCGGCGGCTTCCTCGGCATGGGCGAGCACTATGTCGCGGTATCGCCGGCTTCGGTCAGCGTGCGCCACGACGCCAAGAACGACAAATGGCTGGCCTCGATGAACACCACCAAGGAAGCGCTGAAGGCCGCGCCCGAGTTCAAATATCCGAAGTAAGCACCAAGAAACTGCCACGTGAGAACGGCCGTCGGCAGCAATGCCGGCGGCTGTTTGCGTTCCGTCAAAAGCTATCGCTTGTCCCGTGTATCCGCGTGCCCCGCGCCCGGATAATGGCCGCGGCGCGGACCGGATCCGGCGGCAGCACCGCGTTTTTCAGTGCAATCGAGTACGGGTGCGTGGGATTGTCGAGCACCGCCCGCGCCTCGCCCTGTTCGATGACGACGCCTCTCCGCATGATGATGACCCGGTCCGAAATGTAATAGGCGGTCGCGAGATCATGGGTGATATAGATGATCGATACCTTGAGATCGTCACGCAGCGCCCGAAACAGATTGACGATCGACATCCGCAGCGAGGCATCGATCATCGACACCGGCTCGTCGGCTACAATGAGTTTCGGTTTTGAGATCAGCGCGCGCGCCACCGCGATGCGCTGCAATTGCCCGCCGGACAATTCATGCGGGAAGCGCCCTGCTATCTCGGCCATCGAAAGCCCGACGCGCTGCAAAACCTCGTCGGCGACAGCATGCTTCCGTTGCGGCGTGTCGGCGCCGGCGAAGCGATGGGCGGTTGCGAACAGATATTGGTCGATCTTGCTCAGCGGGTTGAACGCCTCGAATGGATTTTGGAATACCGGTTGAACCTGCCCCATGAACGCCTCGCGGGCCTTGCGGCCGGTGAGCGAAGCGATGTCGACGCCGCCGAACCGCAATTGGCCGCTGCTCGGCAATTCGGTGCCAAGGATCATGTTGGCGATGGTGGATTTGCCGCTGCCGGATTCGCCGACCACCGCAAAAATCTCCGGCCGCTCCGCCAACAGCGCAAAACTGACGTCGTTGACCGCCTGCAGCCTGCGGCGCGAGAACAACCCGCCGATCGGGAAGAATTTGCTGACATGGTCGAGTTCGAGAACGCTGGCGTTCATGCGACCTCCACCTCACCTGCCCGATGACAAGCGACACGCCCATTGGTCTTGCTCGGCAGCATTTCCGGCAACTCGCGGCTGCAACGCTCGATGGCCAATGGGCATCTCGGATGGAAACGGCAACCGCCCGGCGGATCGAACAGTGCCGGCGGCCGGCCAGGCAAACTCTTGCGGATCCGCAAATCGCCAATCCGGGGCAGACTGCCAATCAGATGCGCGGTGTAGGGATGCTGCGGGTTGGCGAATATCTCCCCGGTTGGGCCGTCCTCAACCAGCCGTCCGGCATACATGATGCCGAGCCGGTCGGTGATCGCGGCGTGGACGGACATGTCATGGGTGACAAACACCACCGACGATTCTAGCCGCTGCTGCACCTCCTTGATCAGCGCCAGCACATCCTGCTGCACCAGCACGTCGAGCGCGGTGGTCGGCTCGTCCGCGACGATGAACTCAGGCTCGCAAATCGTCGCCAACGCAATCGTCAGCCGCTGGCGCATGCCGCCGGACAGTTGGTGCGGAAACGCCTCCAGCACGCCGGGGTCGAGTTGCAGCCGCCGCAGATGCGCTTCGAGGCGCTGCTGGAAATCATGCTTTTCCATATGGCGCTGGGCAAAATCCCGGAACGCATGCTTGACGCGCCGCACCGGGTTCAGGACGTTCATCGAGCCCTGCATGATGTAGGACAAATGCCGCCAGCGCGCCGCGCGCATCTTGTCCGGCTGGCGGTAGACGTCGAGGCTTTCGCCGCCGAAATTGAAGGTGACCGAGCCATCGATCACGCGCATCGGTGGGCGAATGGCCCCCGCCAGCGTCTTGATCAGCGAGGTCTTGCCGCTGGAGGATTCGCCGGCGAGGCCATAGATCTCGTTCCTGCGCACCACCAGGCTGATGTCATCGACGGCGCGGATCTCGCGCTTCACGCCGTAATGCTCGTTGATGTAATAGGCCTTGAGCCGATCGATGGTCAGCGTGTTCGGTGCCGGCACAGGCTCCATCGCCGTCGCTACCTGCCCTGCCGGCGCCTGCTGCATGGTCAGGCTCCCATCCGTGCGAGCCGGCTGCGCGGGTCGATATATTCGTTGATCGACATCGCCAGCATGAACAGGCCGAGGAACAGCGTGACCACAAAGATCATCGGAAACGCGATCCACCACCAGATGCCGGAAACCATGGCGGAGTGCGCGTTGGCCCAGTAGATCATGCCGCCAACCGAGGGCCGGTTGATGTCGCTGAAGCCGAGGATCGACAGCGTCACTTCCAGCCCGATCGCCCAGATCAGATTGTTCATCGCAGTGAAAAAAATAATCGGAACCACGTAAGGAAGATGCTCGTGGATCAGGATCTGCGAGGTGCGCATGCCCGAAAACACCGCATGCCGCGTGAATTCCCGATGACGCAGGCTGAGGGCTACCGAGCGGATCAGCCGCGAATCATAACTCCAGCCGAGCAGCGAGGCGACCACCGCCAGGATCACCCATGACATCTGGTTGCGCAGCACGAAATAGACCAGCAGCAGGATCGGAATGTGCGGCAACGCACCGATGGTGTCGTTCAAGGCCATGATGGCCTGGTCGGCCTTGCCGCCGAGATAGCCGGACACCAGTCCCACCACCAGCGCAATCATGCGGCTGATGATGGCGACCAGCACGCCGAACGCCAGCGTGTTGCGCAGCGCGCCGGTCATCTCCCAGAACACATCCTGGCCGCGCGAGGTGGTGCCAAACCAGTATTGTAGCGAAGGCGGCATGTCGGGCGGTGCGGCGAACATGATCCCCTCGTCGTAGGGCGAGACGAACGACAGCGCGACCATCACCAGGATGATGCCGAGCAGGATCGAGCCTGCGAGAAATTCGCGGTTATAGCGCAAGAGATCACGAAGGATGCTCAGCATGCCGCTATCCCAGTTTCACGCGCGGATCGATCAACGGATAGAGGATGTCGATCAGGAACATCGCGGTCGCAACCGAGATGATCGCGATGGTGGTGACGCCGAGCACCAGGCTGTAATCGCCGGCGTAGATTCCGGCGATCAGCAATTGCCCCATGCCGGGATAGCCGAAGATGAATTCGACGATGACGGCGCCGCTGAAGACGTGGCCGAGGTTGAGCGCGAGGCCCGTGACCTGCGGCAGCATGGCGTTGCGGGCGACGTATTGGCTGAAGATGGTTCGCGAGCGCACGCCCGCCAGTTCCGCATAGACCACGTGGTCGTCGGTGACGATATTGGAAACCAGCGAGCGCATCGAGATGAACCAGCCGCCGAGCCCGACCAGCACCAGCGTCAACGCCGGCAAAGTGCCGTGCACCAGCAGGCTGCGAATATAGGTCCAGCCCAGCGCCGGCGGCAGATTGACCTGGGCGCCGCCGCTGATCGGAAGGATCGGCCACAGATATCCGAGAAAAATGATCAGGGTCAGGCCGACGATGTAGGTCGGCAGCGGTTGCATCGCCATCACGCCCATGCCGATCACTTTCAGGAGCCGGTTGTTGCGGAAATAGCCGGCCAGCGCGCCCAGCAAATTGCCGACGATCCAGGCAAAGACGGTCGACAGCATCAGGAGGCCAAAGGTCCACGGCATCGCGCGCTGGATGATGGTCATGACCGGCGTCGGAAATGCCGAGAGCGACGGACCGAAATCCCCGGTCAGCACCCGGCGCCAGAAGATCAGATAGTGATCGATCACACTGCCCTTGACGCCATAGAGATCGCTCAGGGATTGCCGCAGGATCTCGATGGCGCGCGGATCGGAGCCGCTAAATCCCGTCATCAGCGACAGGCTCTGTTCGACCGGATCGACCGGCGAAAGATGCGCGATGACGAAGGCAAGGCTGATGCCGGTGAAGATGACGAAGACGAATTGGGCAAAGCGCCTTGCCGCGTATTTCAGAAATGCGTTCATCGGTCGCCTTCGCCCTGAAAAGAAGTCCGGCTGTGGCGGCGTCGCGTCGCCACAGCCGGAACCGTCCCGAAACCAGTTCTTGTGCTAGTTCTTGGGAGCGTCGGGATTGGGTTTTATGCGCACGATCATGTAGCGCAGGTTGGACCAGTTCGGGCCCGATGCCGCATAGGGATTTTCCACGGTCGGATAACCGATCCAGTAAGTGGTGTCGAACGGCGCGAACTTGTTGTAGGCCAACAGCGGAATCATCGGCATTTGTTCCACCGCAAGTTTCAGGAATCGTTGGCCGACCTTGGGCACGTCAGGCGAGTTGAACGGCACCTTGCGGTTTTCCTCGACGATCTTGTCGAGTTCGGGATCCTGCCAGCGCTGCAGATTGCGTGGCGCCTGGACCTCGCCGAGCGGCTTGATGAACTGCGACTGATAGCTCTCCAGGAAGAAGCTCAGGTCGGGGTGACCGCCCCAGGTCTCGATCGACCAGTAGATCGCCGCGTCGAAATCGCCGGTGCTCAGGCGCCGGCCATTGGTCGGGCCGGCGACCTCGACTTTGGCGTTGATCCCCTGCTGCTGCCACTGCTGGGCAATGACGGTGCCGGCGCGCGCCAGCGTCGGGATGGCATCGCCTTCGACCTGGAGGCGGAACGTGAACGGCGTACCGTCCGGCTTCAACCAGTCCTTGCCCTGTTTCTTGAAGCCGGCCTTCTGCAGCAGCTCGGTCGCGGCCTGCACATCCTGTTTCCACCACCCGAAGCCGAACATGCGCTTGAGCTGGGCTTCGTCCTTCGGAATGGCTTCACCCCATTGCGGGCGCACCAGATCGGCGATCTCCTTGGCGATGTGCGGATTATAAGGCTTGATCTTGCGCTTGCCGGTGTCGAGCTCGAAATTGGTCAGCCAATCCTGCATCGGAACGAAATAGTCGTCCGGCGCCGAGCCCGTCGGCGGCACCGCAAGCGCGGACAGATTGGCGGCGCCGCGATAGGCGCCGAGCGAGACGGCGCGAATGTCGATCATCAACGCCAGCGCCCAGCGCACATCCTTGTTGTCGAACGGCGGCACCTTGTTGTTGAGCAGCACCGCCGGCAAGGTCGGGTCGGGATGCGCGAACGGAAAATCCTTGAACCAGGACGCGACGCTCTTGGAGGTTCGCATCATCGTGAACATGCCCTCGGGCGCCATGTCGTTGATGACGTCGAGGTTGTGGTTCTTCTGCTCGATCACCCGCGCTTCCGGATTGCCGGCATTGCGGTAGACGACGTATTTCACCGACGGCTCGCCCCAATCCATGCCGATCGAGGTTCGCTTCCAGTCGTCGCGCAGCTTCCAGATGGTCCAGTTGCCGAGCTTGTCGTAGCTGTTGAGCACATAGGCGCTGAGCGAGACCGGCGGATTATTGGCGAATTTGAGCGGATCGCCGGCCTTTTCGAACACGTGCTTCGGCATGATCCAGGCCGCGTTCCAGCGCACCGTGAACAGGGTGTGGAACCGCGAGTTCGGCGCCTTGAGACGGAACACCACGGTGTTCCGGTCCGGCACCTCGATGCCGGCGACGTTGATCGAGAACGCCGCACTCCAGTTCATGCCGGGATGGTCGATCTGGGTCTGCACGGTGTAGGCCAAATCGGCGGAGGTGAACTCGACGCCATCGCTCCAGTAGATGCCCTGACGCAGCTTCACCGTCATCTGTGTGGAATCGTCGTTATAGACCGGCGGTTCCGCGGCGAGCGCGTTCTGCCATGAATCCTTGCCGCCCTCGGGATTGATGAACCACAGCGTGTCGCTGGTCAGCTGCTGCAATCCGTTGGTCGCCGAACCGCCGCCCGCCGCCCATAGATTGAACCAGTCGGCGTTCTGCGCGGTGGCACCCTGAATGATCAGCGTCTGGTTGCGGGGGATGCCGGCGATGAAGTCCTGCGCGCTCGCGGGAAGTGTCAGCGACGTCGCCAAAGACGCGACCACCAAGACGAGCTTGCGGATAGACTTCATTCCCGTTCCTCCCTCGGCATGCAGTCGCACAGCCCCGGCGTTGACCGCCATGTCACTGGTTAGCAGTATTATCGACAATATTGACGGCGTGGCAATCCTCCGCTGGGTCGGCAAGTTCCAAATACGAGCAATTCTGGTATGTTTAATTGCTGGCTGCGATTGTTCGTTCGTCGATTATTGACAAAATGATGAGTTGCCATAGGCTCGCGCCCGCATCGACCACCCATGGCGTCATCGCATTTATCACGTCCCATCGTCGACCCGGTCTTCAGCAGATGACCTGACGATGACGCCGCAGAAGGAAAAAATGGAATGCCAGCTCCCTATGACGTGTCCGTCACGATCCGCGCCGACCGTCCGACCGAACCCTACCGTCCGCTCTGGAACTGGTTCGGCTATGACGAGCCGAACTACACCTATTCGGAGCACGGCAAGAAGCTGCTGAAGGAACTGACCGAGCTCAGTCCGGAGCCGCCGCGGATCCGGACCCACAATCTGCTTTCAAGCGGCGACGGCACGGCCGGCGCTGAAATGGGGATCGACCAACGCCTATACCGAAGATGCCGCCGGCAACCCGGTCTATGACTGGACCATCATGGACAGGATCTTCGACGCCTATGTCGAGGCCGGAAACATTCCGATGGTGCAGATCGGCTTCACGCCCGAGGCGCTTTCCGATTATGACGGGCCCTATCAGCATAGCTGGAAGCCGGAAGACAAGACCGCGCTGATCACCACCGGCTGGGCGTCGCCGCCGAACGATCTCAAAAAGTGGGGCGACCTGGTCGAAGCCTGGGCCCGGCATCTCGCCGAGCGCTACGGCGAAGCCAAAGTTTCGACCTGGCCCTGGGAAGTCTGGAACGAACCCGACGGCCATTATTGGCTGGGAACGATCCCGCAATTCTGCGAGATGTACGATGTCAGCGCGCGCGCCGTGAAACGCGCCTTGCCCAAAGCCCGTGTCGGCGGCCCGCACACCTGCGGCGCCTTCGCCAGCGAAAAGGCGCAGATCTTTCTGCGCGGCTTTCTAAGGCATGTCGTCGACAACAACTCGCCGATCGATTTTCTCGCCTTCCATGCCAAGGGCAATCCGGTGATCCACCAGGATCACGTGCGGATGGGCCTGCACAAGCATCTCAACGATATCCAGACCAGCCTTGCCATCATCAACGAATTTCCCACGCTCACCCATTTGCCGGTCGTGATCGGCGAGTCCGACCCGGAAGGCTGTGCCGCGTGTTCGGCGCGGGTCCATCCGCAGAACGGCTATCGCAACGGGCCGTTGTACGGCACTTACGTCGTCGAGAGCATGATCCGGACCTACGAACTCTCGAGACGCGCCAACATCAAGATCGAGGGCGCGGTCACCTGGGCCTTCATGTTCGACCAGCAGCCTTATTTCGACGGTTTTCGCGATCTCGCCACCAATGGCATCGACAAGGCGGTGCTCAACAGTTTCCGCATGCTGGGAAAGCTCGGCGGCGACTGGCTTCACACCGAAAGCAATTTTCGGCGCGACATCGAAGACATCATGGGCCACGGCGTGCGCGGCCAGCCCGACGTCGATGTCGTCGCCACCCGCGACGACAAGGGCGTCAGCATTCTGGTCTGGCATTACCACGACGACGATACCGCGGGCCCGGATGCCGATGTAAAGATTTCGCTCAGTGGCTGGGGTGACAGGCCGGCGACGCTCACGCATTTCCGCATGGACGCCGACCATTCCAACGCCTTCGCCGTGTGGCAGCAGATGGGCAAGCCGGCAAAACCTTCAAAGCGGGATTATAAAAAATTGGAAGCGGCCGGACAGCTCGCGCAAATCGACCACGGCACCCCGGTGCAGGTTACCGGCGGCAGCTTGCGGCTTCGCGGATCGCTGCCGCGCCAGGGCGTGTCGCTGTTGCGGCTGGATTGGTAGCCGTATTGTTGGAGTTCACTCCGGTCAAAGAGTGAACTCCTTTCAACCAAACACGTGCTTTTCCAGATAGGCGTTGCGGAATTTTCCCTCGGGATCAGACCGAAGCGCGCAGGCACGAAAATCCGCCATGCGCGGATAGAGCGGCGCAAGGGCTGCCGCATCGGCGTGGATCACCTTGCCCCAATGCGGCTTGGCACCGAGCGGGATCAGTGCGGCTTCCAATTCCTTCGTGATCGCGTCGACGGCGTCGATTTGCTTTTTCCAGGTGAAATGGATCGCAACCGAATCCTGCCGATAGAACGGACTGAGCCAGAATTCATCGGCGGCGACGGTGCGAATCTCCGATGCGTGCAGCAAAGCGTCGATCCGGGTTGCCATGGCGCGAATGACAGCGACCGCCTCTCCAAGCTGTGATCGCGCGATCAGATATTCGCTCTGAATTTGATGCGCCGGAGGCGGCGATATGTCGTGTCTTGTATGCGTGAGGCGTTCGGACCACGGGCCTGGAACGTCAACGGGATGCAAGATCGCAAGCGGGATTTTCGACCGTCGCAGGAACCGTGTACGGAAGGCCCCGCTTCAACCCAAGCTTTGCCGCGTCGAACTCATCTGCCAGCGTCGTTCCAAGCCGCGTCTTGAGCCAGATCCGGTTTGCCGTCGGACCCGACCATTTGGTGAAGATGCTGATGCTGTAGGCGGCCGAAGAAATCGTATCGAATCTGGCGAGCAGCTCGTCCCAGGGCAAATCGACGAAAGCATCCTGCCGGATGTCGAAAGTCGGCTCGATCGCCAGCGTCACGCGGGTGACGATGCCGAACGCCCCGAGGCCGACGACCATCCCGTCAAAATCCGCCTGCCCCCGTTCGACGCGCCGAACGCTTCCGTCGCCTACCACCAACTCCAGTCCGACGACGGCGCTGGACAGGGCCTTGTTGCCGTCGCCGGACCCATGCGTGGCGGTCGCGATCGCGCCCGCAACAGTGATCTGCGACAGCGACGCCAGATTATGCAGCGCGAACCCCTCGCGATGCAGAAACGACGACAGATCGCCATAATTCATGCCGGCCCCGACCGTCACGGTCATCCGTTCCCGATCGATCACGATGTCCGGGTCGATACCGCTGAGGTCGATCTGATCCGCCGGCGTGTCGGCAATCCCGTTAAAGGAGTGGCGCGAACCGACCGCGCGGATTTTTGCCGAGGCCGCAACAACGCGCTGCACTTCGCTGATCGAGGCCGGACGATGCAGCCGCGTGGCGGCAAACGTGTAAGTGGCAGCCCAGTTCTGCATGTTCGGCGCCCTTCGGAGCGTTACGCCGCCTTCTTGTTCTCGGCCAGATTGGCGAGCTGCCGCAAGATCTCCGTGGTCCCCATCAACCGCTCTTCCGGCGTCTTCCAGACCTGGAGGAACACCACCTTCATGTCCGGCCGCACCTTTGCGGCCTGGCCGTGCTGGCGGATGAAGAATACCAGGCGATCCGGCTGCGCGAACTTGTTCTCGCGGAAAGTGATGACAGCACCCTTCGGCCCGGCATCGACCTTCTCGACATTGGCGCGGCGGCA
The DNA here is from genome assembly GCA_963802535.1 of uncultured Alphaproteobacteria bacterium. Taxonomy (GTDB): domain Bacteria; phylum Pseudomonadota; class Alphaproteobacteria; order Rhizobiales; family Xanthobacteraceae; genus Bradyrhizobium. The sequence goes on from CAWDJI010000023.1 coordinate 113,472, forward strand.
ATAGGCCTTGATCGCGGCGACCTTGAAGAGATAGCGGACTTCGTCCGGCAGCACGCCAAAGCGGTCGCGCATTTCGGCGGCGAAATTGTCGATCTCTTCGTCGGTCTCGAGATCGGCCAACCTTCGGTACAGCGACAGCCGCACCGCGAGGTCGTTGACGTACTCCTCCGGGATCAGCACCGGCATGCCGATGGTGATCTGCGGCGACCAGCGGTCGGCGGCGGGCTCGGAAACGCCGGCCTTGAGGTTGAGGATCGCCTCCTCCAGCATCGATTGATAGAGCTCGAAGCCGACCTCCTTGATATGGCCGGACTGTTCCTCGCCCAGCAAATTGCCGGCGCCGCGGATGTCGAGGTCGTGCGAGGCGAGTTGAAAACCGGCGCCCAGCGTTTCCAGCGATTGCAGCACCTTGAGCCGCCGTTCTGCCTGCGCAGTGATCTTCTGCTGCGCCGGCAGCGTGAACAGCGCGTAGGCCCGCAGTTTGGAGCGCCCGACCCGGCCGCGCAGCTGATAGAGCTGGGCCAGACCGAACATGTCGGCGCGGTGCACGATCAGCGTGTTGGCGGTCGGAATATCAAGCCCGGACTCGATGATCGTGGTCGAGAGCAGGATGTCGTATTTGCCGTCGTAGAACGCCGACATGATGTCCTCGATCACGGTCGGCGGCATCTGGCCGTGCGCCACCGCGACCTTCATCTCGGGCACGTTCTTGTCGAGAAAATCCTTGACGCTGGCGAGGTCCTCGATGCGCGGCACCACATAGAACGCCTGGCCGCCGCGATAACGCTCGCGCAACAGCGCCTCGCGGATCATCAGGGGATCATGCGGTGCGACGAAAGTGCGTACCGCCAGCCGATCCACCGGGGGCGATGCAATGATCGAGAGGTCGCGCACGCCGGTCAGCGCCAGTTGCAACGTGCGCGGGATCGGCGTCGCCGAGAGCGTCAGCACATGCACCTGCGCCCGCAATTGCTTCAGACGTTCTTTGTGGCTGACGCCGAAATGCTGCTCCTCATCGACAATGAGAAGACCGAGATCCCGGAACTTGATCGCCTTGCCGAGCAGCGCGTGGGTGCCGACGACGATGTCGACATTGCCGTCCGAAAGCCCCTTCTTGACCAGGGTCAGTTCCTTCGGTCGCGACCAGCCGTGAGGCTTGCGCGACATTGACGGGAAAACCTCTGAACCGTTCCGCAAAGGTCTTGCTGTGCTGCCGCGCCAGCAGCGTGGTCGGCACGACGACTGCGACCTGTTTGCCGTCGAGCGCCACCGCAAACGCGGCGCGCAGCGCCACCTCGGTCTTGCCAAAGCCGACGTCACCGCAGATCAGCCGGTCCATCGGCCGGCCGCTTTCGAGGTCTTTCAGCGTCGAGGTGATGGCGCCGAGCTGGTCTTCGGTCTCTTCATACGGGAAGCGCGCGCAGAACTCGTCATAGACATGCGGCTGCACCGGCATCTTTGGCGCTTCGTGCAGATGCCGCTCGGCGGCGATCTTGATCAACTCGCCCGCGATCTCGCGGATGCGGTTCTTCAGTTTTGCCTTGCGGGCCTGCCAGCCGCCGCCACCCAGTCGGTCGAGTTCGACATTGGCGTGGTCGGAACCGTAGCGCGACAGCAGTTCGATGTTCTCGACCGGCAGGAACAGTTTTGTCTCGGCGGCATAATGCAATTCGAGACAGTCATGCGGCGCGCCGGAGACTTCCAGCGTCTGCAGGCCGATGAAGCGACCGATACCGTGCTCGACATGCACGACGAGATCGCCGGCGGCGAGACTCGTGACTTCCGAGATGAAATTGTCGAGCTTGCGGCTGGATTTGCGTGGCCGCACCAAGCGATCGCCGAGGATGTCCTGTTCGCTGATGACGGCGACATCGTCGGTCTCGAAACCCGACTCCATGCCGACCACGGCCAGCATGGCCTCGTTGCGTGGCGTTGCCTGCACTGTGCGCCAGGTGTTGACGCTGGTGAGGTTGAGCAGCTTGTGGTCCCTCAACATGCTGCCCATGCGGTCGCGCGAGCCTTCGCTCCACAGCGCGATTACGACCTTCTTGCGTTGCGCCTGTAGCGCCAGCACATGCGCCACCACGGATTCGAACACGTTGATCGCGGTATCGGCGCGCTCGGGCGCAAAGCTGCGGCCCTGCCGGGCGCCGGCATCGAACACGTCGGCACCATCATCGGGCACGGCAAACGGCGTCAGCCGCGCCAGCGCGGCGTCGCTGAGCTGCGTCGCCCATTCCGCTTCCGTCAGATAGAGCCGGTCGGGCGGCAGCGGCTTGTAGATCGCGCCGCCGCCGGGATGCTCCATCGCCTCGCGGCGGGCTTCGTAGTAGTCCGCGATCTGCTTGAATCGCTCGCGCGCGGCGTCCTCGGCCTGCGGTTCGATCGCAACGGTCGCGCCGTCGAGGTAATCGAACAGCGTGTCCATCCGCTCCTGGAACAGCGGCAGCCAATGTTCCATGCCGGGATGCCGGCGGCCTTCGCTGACCGCTTCGTAGAGCAGATCATCGCGCTGCGGCGCGCCGAAGGTCGCGACATAGCCCATGCGGAAGCGGCGGATGGTCTCGGTGACCAACTGGAATTCCGAGATTGGCACCAGGTCGAGCGCGCGCATGTCCAGCAGCGTGCGCTGGGTTTCGGCATCAAACGTGCGGATCGATTCCAGACTGTCGCCGAAGAAATCGAACCGCACGGGTTGGTCGAGCCCGGCCGGAAAGAGGTCGAGGATGCCGCCGCGCACGGCGTATTCGCCGGGTTCGCGCACCGTCGAGGAACGGTTGTAGCCATTATGCTCCAGCCAGGAGACGATCGATTCCATCGGCACGACATGGCCGGGCGCCACCGACAACGCTTGCGCCGCCACAATCTCGCGGGCCGGGACGCGCTGGACGACGGCGTTGACCGTGGTCAGCACGATCAGCGGCTTGTCGCTGCCCTTGAGGCGCGACAGCCGCGCCAGCGTGGTCAGGCGCTGCGCCAGCACGCCGCCATGCGGCGAAACGCGGTCGTAGGGCTGGCAGTCCCAGGCCGGGAACTGCATGACCGGCAAATCCGGTGCAAAGAACTCCAGCGCGCGGGCCAATTGCTGCATCCGCGGGCCGTCGCGGCATACGACCGCAAGACTAACGGCCGACGGCTTTGGCTTCGCCGCCACGGCGCGCGCCAGATCGGCGACGACCAGGCCCTCCGCCCCCTCGGCAACATTGGCAAAAGTCAGCGCGCGGCCGGGTCCCAGCAGCGCGGCCGGCGATTTCATCGGCGCCTTCATGCGTCGTGATCCACGGCGCGGAACGCCTTGATGCGGGCGAACAGCGCGCTGGTATATTCGGGGCCGAGCGGCGTGTCGCCGGTCAGCGCGGCATAGAGATCGGGATCGGGCACCTCGAGCAGGCGTTCCAGTTCAGCCATATCGCCGTCGGAAAGATCAGCGATCCCGGCATCGGCAAAGCGCCCGAGGATGAGGTCCATCTCACGGGTGCCGCGATGCCAGCAGCGAAACAAAAGCCGCTTGCGGCGGTCGTCGAGCCCTTCGCTCGACCGTGTCGAACCCGTCATATCAGTCAATCCCATTCGAACGCCAAAAGCCCGGACGTGCCGGGCGGGGTTGATATAGCGAGCGGTTCGGTGAATGTCAGCACCCGATCTCGGCTTCGAGGTCTACCAGATCGTCATGGCCGGGCAGAAGCGCGTCTTCGCGCTGGACGACCCGGCCATCCACGTCTTGGCCACAAAAAAAGACGTGGATGCCCGGCACTAGGCCGGGCATGACGGTCAAAAACGGTCTTAGGTCTCCCGATGCGCCCTGCTCTGCTCAATCCGCTGTTTGCGCTGGTCACGAGCCTTGGCGGCGTCGGGCCCAAGCAGGACAAATTGCTGCGCTATCTACTCGGCCGCAGCGAGACGCCGCGGCTGGTCGATTTGCTGCTGCATCTGCCGGCCAGCGTCATCGACCGGCGCGCCCGGCCGAAGATCCGCGACGCCGTTCAGGGAACCATGGTGACGCTGGAAGTCACTGTCGACCGCCACCGGCCGCCGCCGCCGCGCAATTCGCGCGCGCCCTATCTGGTCTATGCCAGCGACGACACCGCCGACGTGGTGCTGACCTTTTTTCGCGCAAAACCCGGTTATGTCGAAAAGCTGCTGCCGGTCGGCGAGAAACGCTACGTTTCCGGCACACTCCAGATGTACGACGGAATCCCGCAACTCGTTCATCCCACCAACGTGGTCGACGAAGCGGGCTTTGCAAAACTTACGGGTATCGACCCGGTCTATCCGCTCACGGAAGGCCTGGCACTGGGCTCGCTCCGCCGCGCCATCGCGCAGGCGCTGCAAAAGCTCCCGGAGTTGCCGGAATGGATCAGCCCGGAGGTGATCCGCCGCTGCCACTTCCCGCCAATCCGGGAGGCGCTGAGCCGCGTCCACATCCCGGTCGAACTCACGGATATCTTGCCGGACGGCCCGTTCTGGTCGCGACTCGCCTTCGACGAGTTGTTGGCCGGTCAATTGGCGCTGGCGCTGGTCCGCGCGCAATTGCGACGCCCGGCCGGCGATCGCCACGCCGGCGACGGCCATCTGCGCAGCCGCATCATCGATGCGCTGCCTTATGCGCTGACGGCGTCGCAGCGCGACGCGGTCGCCGCCATCATCGAGGATCTGCGCCAGCCGGTGCGGATGCTGCGGCTGCTGCAGGGCGACGTCGGGTCCGGGAAAACCGTGGTCGCATTGCTGGCGGCCGCCGCGGTGACCGAGGTTGGAAAACAGGCGGCGCTGATGGCACCGACCGAAATTCTGGCGCGCCAGCACATCAAGACCATCACGCCGCTGGCCGAACGCGCCGGAATGCGGGTCGCGATCCTCACCGGCCGCGAAAAGGGCAAGGAACGCCGCGATATCCTGGCCCGGCTCGAGGCCGGCGAGATCGATTTCCTGGTCGGCACCCATGCGCTGATCCAGGACGACGTCGTATTCAAATCGCTGGCGCTCGCCGTCGTCGACGAACAGCACCGTTTTGGCGTGCGCGAGCGCCTCGCGCTCACCAACAAGGGCGACGCCGTCGACGTCCTCGTGCTCAGCGCCACGCCAATTCCGCGCACGCTGGTGCTGACATATTTCGGCGACATGGACGTCTCGGAGCTGCGCGAAAAACCGGCCGGCCGGCAGCCGATCGATACCCGCACCGTTCCAATCAGCCGGCTCGACGAGGTGATCGACGGCGTCGGCCGTGCGCTGAAAGCCGGCAAGTTGGTCTACTGGATCTGTCCGCTGGTGGAGGAATCCGAGGCCGAGGGCATCGAGCACCTCACCAACGCCACCGAACGGTTCGAACGCCTGCAGCAGCGTTTTGGCGATCGCGTCGGGCTCGTGCACGGCCAGATGAAGGGCACCGAGAAGGACGCCGTGATGGCGCGGTTCGCCGCCCACGAGATCGGCTTGCTGGTTGCCACCACCGTGGTCGAAGTCGGCGTCGACGTCCCCGCCGCGTCCATCATGGTGATCGAGAACGCCGAACGTTTTGGACTGGCACAATTGCACCAGCTCCGCGGCCGCATCGGCCGCGGCTCGGAGGCCTCCACTTGCCTGCTGCTTTACAAGGAGCCGCTCAACGAAATGTCGACCGCGCGGCTAAAAGTGATCCGCGAAACCAATGATGGTTTCCGGATTGCCGAGGAGGATCTAAAACTGCGCGGCGAAGGCGACGTGCTCGGCATCCGGCAAAGCGGCCTCCCCGGCTACCGCATCGCCCGCTCCGAATTCCACGGCCAGCTGATCACGCAAGCCCGCGACGAGGCACTGCGCATCATGAAGGACAATCCGAAGCTCAAGGGCGATCAGGGCGACGCGCTGCGGTGCCTGCTGTATCTGTACGAGCGGGATGAGGCGATACCGCTGATTGGGGCTGGGTGACGCTCCCTCCCCGTCATTGCGAGCGAAGCGAAGCAATCCATCGGGCCGAGCAAAGAAAGCATGGATTGCTTCGCTGCGCTCGCAATGACGGAGTAAGATGGAAGGCCGGAGTGAGCGGATGAAGCAACCCTGCGTCTACATCGTCGCAAACAAACGCGGCGGGACGCTCTACACAGGCGTCACGTCCAACATGCTCAAGCGCGCGTTCGAGCACCGCGAGGGGTTGGTGAAGGGATTCTCCGCCAAATACGGCTGCAAGATGCTGGTCTGGTACGAGCTGCACGAAACCATGATTGAAGCGATCACCCGGGAAAAGCCGATCAACGCCGGCAGCCGCGCGAAGAAGCTTGCGCTGATCGAGGCGCTGAATCCGGATTGGAAGGACCTCTACGACACTCTGATATAGATCGCTCCGCTATCTCCCCGTCATTGCGAGGAGCGGAGCGACGAAGCAATCCATTCTTTCTTAACGTGGTGAGATGGATTGCTTCGCTGCGCTCGCAATGACGTGGAGAGAGACGCGCTAGCCTCTACTCCACCTCCACCTTCGCCGGTTTCAGCGCCGCCGTATTCGCCACCCGCGCGGCCTGCGCGGTCGCAGCGAGCGCGGCGATCTTTTTCTGCGGGTCGGAGCCAGGCTGCACCACGCCTGCGGACATGATCAGCGTCGCGGCATCCTCGGCGCTCATGTCGATTTCGATGACTTCGCTCTTGCGCACGTAGAAGAAGAAGCCGGTGGTCGGGTTCGGCGCGCAGGGCAGGAACACCGAGATGTGCTCGTCCGCACCCGGCAGCTTGTTGGCGATCTCGACGCTCGGCGCCTGCGAGATCAGCACGATCGACCACATGCCGGGCGATGGAAACTCGACCAGGCCGACGCGGCGGAAGCTCGAGCCTGAGCCTGAGAACAGCGTCTCGAACACCTGCTTCAGGCCGCGATAGATCGCGCGCACCACGGGCATCCGCCCGAGCAACCGCTCGCCGAGATCGACGAGCGTCCGGCCGATCAAATTGGCGGTCAGGAAGCCCAATAGCGTCAGCGCGATCACGGCGACGATCAGCCCCGAGCCTGGCAAGTCCGAACGGCAGATAGGTTTCCGGCCGATAGGCGGTCGGCACGAACGGGCGGACCAGATTGTCGACCCAGTTCACGAACCACCAGGTCAGGTAGAAGGTGATCGCGATCGGCCCGGCGACGATCAGCCCGGTCAGGAAATAGTTCCGGAAACGGGCCATCAGCCCGCGCGGGGCCTCCGGCGGGAGTTCACCCGGGGGCACGGTCGGCGGCAGTTCTTCGCGATTCATCAGGGTTCCAGGTGAACATATACAGCCAGGATCGGGCAGCCGGCTTTACCCAGCTAAGCCATCCTAGCAGGTTTTTGAAGAGCCAGCGTGACAGCCGAATGGCTTTAAGACTATTCGACCGTTACCGATTTCGCGAGATTTCGCGGCTGATCGACGTCGGTCCCCATCACCACGGCGGTATGATAGGCCAATAGCTGCACCGGGACGGCATAGACCATGGGCGTAAAGGTCGCAGCCATGTCCGGCAGCACGATCGTGACCAGGGACTGGATGGTCGCTTCCGCCGCCCCCTTGGCGTCCGTCATCAGGATGATGTTGCCGCCGCGGGCGGCGACCTCCTGCATGTTGGAGACGGTCTTTTCGAACACCCGGTCGTAGGGCGCGATGACGACCACGGGCATGTGTTCGTCGATCAGGGCGATCGGGCCGTGCTTGAGTTCGCCGGCGGCATAGCCTTCGGCGTGGATGTAGGAGATTTCCTTCAGCTTCAGCGCGCCTTCCAGCGCCAAGGGATAGCTGGTGCCGCGGCCGAGATAGAGCACGTCCTTTGACTTTGCGATCTCGCGCGCCAGCTTTTCGATCTGCGGTTCGGCGGTCAGCGCCGCCGCCATCAGGCGCGGGATTTCGACGAGGCCATGCACCAGCTTGGTTTCGTCCTCGTCGGACAATTCGCCGCGCGCCTTGCCGGCGGCGACCGCAAGCGCGGCCAGCACCATCAGCTGGCAGGTGAACGCCTTGGTCGAGGCGACGCCGATTTCGGGGCCGGCCAGCGTCGGCAGCACGGTCTCGCTTTCGCGCGCGATCGTCGAGGTCGGCACGTTGACCACGGCAAGCGTGTGCGCGCCCTGCGCCTTGGCATAACGCAACGCCGCCAGCGTGTCGGCGGTCTCGCCCGACTGCGAAATGAAGATCGCGAGATCGCCCTTGCGCAACGGCGCCTCGCGGTAGCGGAATTCGGAGGCGACATCGACTTCGACGGGCACGCGCGCCAGCCGCTCGAACCAGTATTTGGCGACGAAGCCGGCATAGCTCGCGGTGCCGCAGGCGACGATCGATATGCGCTCGACATCCTTGAAGTCGAACGGCAGTTTCAGCGGCAGCATCACCCGCTCGGTTGCCATATCGACATAGCGGGCGAGCGTATGACCGACCACTTCCGGCTGCTCGTGGATTTCCTTGGCCATGAAGTGGCGGTAGTTGGCCTTGTCGACCAGCGACGACGACGCCGTGTGCTTGGTCACGTCGCGATGAACGATCGAATTGTCCTTGTCGTAGATGGTGGCGCCCTTGCGCGTCAGCACCACCCAGTCGCCGTCCTCGAGATAGCTCACGGTGTCGGTGAAGGGCCCGAGCGCGATCGCGTCCGAGCCCAGATACATTTCGCCGTCACCATGGCCGATGGCGAGCGGCGGGCCGTTGCGGGCGCCGATCATCAGATCATTGTCGCCGGCAAAGATGAAGCCGAGCGCGAACGCGCCGCGAAGCTGCGACAGCGCCGCCTTCACCGCCTCGACGGGGTTGATGCCCTGCTTGAGCAGATTGTCGACCAGATGCAGCACGATCTCGGTATCGGTTTCGGTCTGGAAGACCGCGCCCTTCTTCTCCAGCGCCTCGCGCAATTCGCGAAAATTCTCGATGATGCCGTTATGGACCACGGCAACGCGCTCGGTCATGTGCGGATGCGCGTTGTTCTCGGTCGGCCGGCCATGGGTGGCCCAGCGGGTATGACCGATTCCGGTGTGCCCCTGAAGCGGTTCGGCCGCCAGCCGCTTTTCCAGATTCTTGAGTTTGCCCTCGGCGCGGCGGCGCGCCAGATGGCCGCCCTCCAGCGTTGCAACGCCCGCGGAATCATAGCCGCGATATTCAAGGCGCTTGAGCGAGTCCACCAATTGCTCCGCGACCGGAGCCCGTCCCAAAATGCCGACAATGCCGCACATGCGGAAAGATATCCCCAAATTGTCGCAAACTTGCCGAAGCAACGCCACGTTCCCTTAACGGGAAACGCCGCCGTTTACCTACTCAATAAATGTTGCGGATTGAGACAGTCTTAAGCGGAAAGCTTAACGAGGTGTTCTGGGGTAAGCACCCTCGCCGGCCCGCCTCACCAGGCGTAGCGCACCACGCCCTTGCCGGCGTAGCTGCGCGTGACGTTGGAGAATTCGCCCTCGAACGTCGCCGCTGCCGACCAGCCGTTGATCCACTTCAGTTCGGCCGCGCCGGTGACCAGCGCGGCGTCGGAGGCCATCGCGGCACCGTTGACGACGAAGCTCGCGCCCGGCAGCGTCTGGAACGTGGCGCCGATCGTGCGGTTCGGATTGAAGTCATGCGCCCAGGCGGCGCGGCCGCGCAGCGTCAGGATCGCGTTCGTGCAGCGCGAAGGATTTGTCGGTGCGCAGGCCGAGTTCGCTGCGGGTGTCGGTGACGCTCTTCGAATTGTAGGCCAGCGCAAACGGTTGCTGCCGACGATCGCCTGCTCGGCATAGGCCGGCAGATCGAACGTCGTGAACTGTCCGGCGGCATAGGGCGTCATGCCAAAGCCTTGCGCGACGAAGCGATAGCCGCCTTCGACGCGGCCCGACCACGCATTGGCGTTGAACTGCGCGCGCAGCCGATCGACGCCGGCGACCGTGACCGTGCGATCGGTGGTGATGTCCTGCCAGCCATAGGCCAGCGCGCCGGTGAGATAGGCCGCGCCGACATTGTGCCGGACGAACGCGCCGGCCTGGAACAGGTCGGAGCGCCCGCCGCCGAGATTGTTGGCGACCGAGAAATTGGTGCCGCCGCCGGCCAGCGCAAAACCGGCGAGCGTATTCGGCGAGAGGCGATAGTCGGCGCCGACGGCGGTGCCGTAGAGGCTGCTCGTGGTGTTGTTGAGCCGACGATCGTATTGCCGTCGGTCGTCTGCGAGCCGCCAAAGCCGCCGCCCACACGCTCCAGCGCTGCTCGAAGCTTTGCACGATCGGCGGCGCCTTGGTGTAGATCGCGGCCAGCGCGTCATTCGGCTTGCGCTTGGCCGCATAAGCGAGGCTTCCCTCCTCCGCATAGGCGTTCGGATTGCCGCCGCCGCCGACGGGATCGCCGCGCCCGGCGATGAACGGATCGGTCATCACGCCCATGAACTGGTTCATCGCGTTGAACGTGGTCTGCTGCGAGCCGGTGCCGACTTCGCCGGAGACCTGCGTCAGCCCGGCCGGCGTCAGCGCGCCGAACGCCATCGGAATGCCGCCGTTGGTGTTGAAGAAGTTGATGAGGCGTTGCCGACATTCTGCTGATTGATGTTGAGCCCGGTGCCGGGTGGCGCGCACGAACAGCCAGCGACAGGTCGAGATAGGCGTTCGTTGGCATCGTAGCTCAGCGCTGTCTTGAAGTCGAACGGCAGATTGGTGTTGACGACCGATCCGAACGTGCCGCTGACGCCGCCCGCCGCGTTGAGGATCGTGTACTGCTTCTCGACATAGGTGCCGGCCGCAAAATTCGCATTCACGGTCGCGCCGCCGAGCGTCGCGGTGCCGGTGACGTTGGTGCGATCGGCATTGGTCGGCGAGACCTCGACCATGTAGCTCGCCGCCGCCGTCAAGCACAGGTTGCCGTCCACCGTCAGCGTGCCGATCGAATTGCCCGGCGCCAGCGTGCCGCCATTGATCGTCGTGTTGCCGACCGTGCCGTTGCCGCCGAGCGTTGCCGCCGGCATTCACCGTGGTCAGCGCCGACGAGGCGGTCGAGCCGTTCACCGCCAGCGGCCGGCGTTGACAGTCGTGTTGCCGGTGTAGGTGTTGACGGCGGTGAGGTTGAGCGCGCCGGCGCCGGTTTTCTGCAGCGCGCCGGTGCCGGAGACAACGCCGTCGAACTGGACCGCGTTCGAGCGGTTGAAGGCGAGCGTACCGCTGTTGGCGACGTTGCCGACGATCGATCCCGTCGCGCCGCCCGTGCCCAGGGACAAAGTGGTACCGGCAGCGATGCTCGTGCCGCCGGTATAGGTGTTGGTACCGGTCAGGGTCAGCAGACCGGAGGCAAAGGTAGCCGTCGAAGGCTGAGCGCACCACCTCCGGTGATGGCGCCGGTCGACTGGCCGCCGCCGATCAAAAGATTGGCGCCGGTTCCGATGATCACTGCGCCGGCCGCCTGCAGATTACGGATGCGGGAATCATTCACGCCCGTCGACAAGTACCTACCGTCGCACCGGACGCGATATTGGTCGCCGTGGCGCTGCCGGTGAAGAATCCCAGCACATTGGTGGTACCGCGGGTGGTGCCGCCGAGCGCATCGACCGAAAAGTTCGCTGCGCCGGTGAATGAGCCAAAGATCGCCCCTAAAACAACAAGGCCGGTGCCATTGGCTTGGCCGAAGCTGAGGGAGCTGACGTTGTTTCCGAAACTCATTGCCCCCGTTTGCGTCAAGGTTTGGCCATCACCCGCGATGATTTTCAGCCCACCGCCGGCATTGACCTGAATGTTGTTGGCCAGCGTGCCGGTCACGTTGGCTAGGAGTGTGCCGGCGTTGAATTTCACATTGCCCGTGCCGAGCGCAGCGACGTTCCCGATCGCGACCGTGCCGGACGTGATGGTGGTGCCGCCGTATAGGTGCTGGCGCTGTTCAGCGTCAGCGTGTTGCTGCCGGCGGCAACAATCAAAGCGCCTGCGCCCGAGATCACGTTTCCGAGCGTCGCGTTCGCGGCCGGCGTGACCTGCAGCGTTCCGCCCCCGATATTGATGCCGCCGACGATGCCGAAGCCGGTATTGAGGTTGAGGAAGCTCGTGCCGGTTGAGCTCAGCGCGAAGTTGCGCGTGACGCCGTCGCCGGAAAGGCCGCCGGCCACCGTTGCGCCGAGGTTCACGGTGAGGCCGCCGCCGGCAATGCCGATGCCACCGGCGCCGTCGACGCCATGCCCCGCAATGGCGCCATCCGCAAGCGCGGCCCCGCCGTTGCCGCCGGTAACGGCCGCGTTGATGTTGAGTGTCGCGCCGGCAACCGTCGTGACGATGCCGCTGCCGCCGGCACCGCCGTTGCCTCCCCGGAGAGGTTGCCACTGGTGCCGCCGGTCCCGCCCGTTATGGCGAAATTGACGTTGATGGGCACGGCAATCGTCGTGACGAGACCGTTGCCGCCTGCGCCGCCGGAGCCGTCCCAGCCGTCGGCCTGGCCGGCGGTGCCGCCCACGCCGCCATTGCCGCCAGTCACCACGCCGTTGAGGGTCAGGGCGACGCCGTTGGTCAGGACAACGGCGTTGGCGCCGCCGCCGCCGCCGCCGCCGTCCGGAGCGGTAGCGCCGACGCCGTTGCCGCCGTCGCCGCCATTGCCGCCGCCGACAGCGGCGTTGATTAAGATACTTCCTCCCGGAACGTCGATCGTGGCGCCGCGCCCGCCGCCGCCGCCACCGCCGCCGCCGGTACCGGTACTTGCACTGCCGCCGCCGCCGCCGCTGTCGGCCCCGCCTCCGCCGGCTGTGCCGCCGCCGCCGGGGCTCGGCGCCCCGCCGAGCGCGCCACCGCCGGCGGTTCCACTGGCGTTGTTGCCACCGTTGCCGCCGGTGCCGCCATCGCCCACCGCACCACCGAAGCTCGCCGTACCGCCCGCGCCGCCGGCTCCCGGAGAGGACCCATTGGTGCCGTCAGTACCAACGATCTGGGCGGCGGCCGGCGTCGCAAGCGCCAATCCGAGGACCAGGGCCGCGACCGAACTCGAACCAGCCAGGGACCGCTTGAGCGCCCCCCCCGTCAGGCTGCCATACCATGCGCCACCCTTCATATCTGCAACTCAACCTTATCGATGTGAAATTGGCAACAGTGCGACGGCACCGGATCGACTGCTTTAAGTGGTCATGCGCCAATTCGGCAACAGCGGCCAATCGAACGAGAACGTCCGGCAAGCAGGATTTACGGTGAGCGATGTGGCTTGCAGCGAGCGTCCTCGCCGGCCTGCCGCTCACCAGGCGTAGCGGACCACGCCCTTGCCGGCATAGCTGCGCGTCACGTTGGAGAACTCGCCTTCGAACGTCGCCGCCGCCGACCAGCCGTTGATCCATTTCACTTCGGCCGAGCCGGTCACCAGCGCGGCGTCGGATGCCATCGCAGCACCATTCACGAAGAAGCTGGCGCCCGGCAGCGTCTGGAACGTGGCGCCAGCAACGCGGTTCGGATTGAAGTCATGCGCCCACGCGGCACGGCCGCGCAGCGTCAGGATTGCGTTCTGCAACGCGAACGACTTGTCGGTGCGCAGGCCGAGTTCGCTGCGGGTATCGGTGACGCTCTTCGAAGTGTAGGCCAGCGCGAAAACGTTGCTGCCGACGATCGCCTGCTCGGCATAGGCCGGAAGATCGAACGTCGTGAACTGCCCGGCCGCGTAGGGCGTGATGCCAAAACCTTGCGCGACGAAGCGATAGCCGCCTTCGAGGCGGCCGGACCATGCGTTGGCGTTGAATTGCGCGCGCAAGCGATCGACGCCGGCCACCGTGACGGTGCGATCGGTGGTGATGTCCTGCCAGCCATAGGCCAGCGCAGCGCTGATATAGGCCGGGCCGACATTGTGCCGGATGAACGCGCCGGCCTGGAACAGGTCGGAGCGCCCGCCTCCGAGATTGTTGGCGACCGAGAAATTGGTGCCGCCACCGGCCAGCGCAAAACCCGCCAGCGTATTCGGCGAGAGGCGATAGTCGGCGCCGACGGCGGTGCCGTAGAGGCTGCTGCTGGTGTTGTTGCTGCCGACGATCGTATTGCCGTCGGTCCGCTGCGAGCCGCCAAAGCCGGCCGCCCACACGCTCCAGCGCTGCTCGAAGCTTTGCACGATCGGCGGCGCCTTGGTGTAGATGGCGGCCAGCGCGTCATTCGGCTTGCGCTTGGCCGCGGGGCTCTCCTCCGCATAAGCGTTCGGGCTGCCACCGCCGCCGAAGGGATCGCCGCGACCGGCAATGAAAGGATCGGTCATCACGCCCATGAACTGGTTCATGGCGTTGAAGGTGTTCTGCTGCGCCCCGGTGGCGATCTCGCCCGAGACCTGCGTCAGCGCGCCTGCGAGACCGGATCCGGTCAGCGCAAACAGCGCATTGAAACCGGCCGGCATGTTGGCGCCGGCAATCAGCGCGTTGTCGATTCCCGCCCCAACATTCTTCTGGTTGATGCTGGCATTGGCCGGCACGTTCAGCGACAGCAGGCCGGGATCGACCGTGAGCAGCACGTCCTTGCCGACATAGCTCAGCCGCGCATTGCGCGCAAAGCTGTTCGCCGCCAGGAAGTCCGCCGTGGAGAAGGTGCCACTGACGGCGCCCGCGCTCACGATGGTGTAGGTGGTGGTGGCGGCAATGCGCGACAGCGGATCGACCGTCACCTTGCCGGCGAGGTTAGCGGTGCCGGTCACGATCGTCTTGTCGGATGTTGCGCCCGAAATCTGCACCAGGTAGGTCGAGGCGGCCGTCAGCGTCAGGCTGCCATTGACCGTCAGCGTGCCGATCGAGTTGCCCGGCGCCAGCGTGCCGCCATTGATGGTGGTGTTGCCGACCGTTCCGGTGCCGCCGAGCGTAGCGCCGGCATTCACGGTGAGACTGCTTGCGGAGGCGAGGTTGCCGTTAACGCTGAGCGTGCCGCCATCGACGATGACCGGGCCCGCATAGGTGCCGGTGCCGGTCAGCGTCCAGTTCGACGTGTCGATCTTGCCGAGCAGGGTCCAGCCGGTGCGGATCTGGCTTACGTCGAAACTGTTGGCGGCGCTGCCCGCCAGAATGAACGCAGCCGCGCCGTTGGCGAACGCGTTGCCGGTCAGGCTTGCGCTGCCGCGCCGCTCATGACGAAGGTATTGCTGGACCCCTGGAGGCTGACCGCGATGCCACCGGTGCCCACGATGCTGCCGAAGTTGAAGACATTGGTCGACGTACCGATGGTGGAGAGGCCGTTCGTGCCGGTAATCGTGCCGCTGTTCACGACCAGATTGGCGCCGCCGCCGAGAATTGAAAGGCCGTAGAAGGTGCCGCCCTGAAGCACCGCGCCAGCACCGATGCCAACGGCAATGTCGCCCGTACCCACATTGGAGACGGCCACCGCCGACTGCGCACCCTTGACCGTGCCAGCGGTGACGCTGACGGTATTGAGGCCATTCGATGTGCTGCTAAAGACACCATCGCCGGTCGTTCCCGTCACATTATTCGCAACGATCACGGTCGACGTACCGGAGCCGGGCGCCGATGCGTTAATGCCGGTCGTGCCCGAAACGGTGCCCGCTGGCGCGACCAGCACGTTGCCGTTGCCGCCGGCGGCTGTCGCCTGAATGCCAACACTGCCGGTGGAGTCTCACGTTGCCGACGCCGGTCACCGTCACATTGCCCACCGCCGTTCGCTTGCGCAGATATGCCGACACTTGTCGCCGTCAGCGGTGGCCGGTGCGGTTCACCGTTACGCTGCCGATGTTGTTGGCTCCATTCAACCAGCGCGGTGATTGCCGATACCGATGGCGTTTACGTTGCCGGACCCGCCCACCGTGACTGACCCGTTGGTGCCGGCGGCGTTCAGTTGTTCCGCAGTGATGCCCGCGCCCGCCGTGGCGCTGACGTAGGCTGCCGCCGGTGATCGTGATGTTGCCAGTACCCGATGTGTTGGCATTAATACCATTTGTGCCCGACACTACGCCGGAACGGTCGATTAAGATGTTCGATGCGTTCGTTGCGGAAGAAATCGCGGCGAGGATTCCGGCGGTGGGTTGTTCCAATCGCTTGTCCACTCCCGCTGACCGTGACACTGCCTGTGGCCCGTCGTCGGAGGCTAATATGCCGAAACTCGTTGCCAATCGCGTCGCCGCTGCCGTTAACCAGGACGGCGCCGGCCCCAGACGTGTCAGCAAAAATTGCAAAACCGTTGAGGCCACTCACGGTCGCGTTGCTGGTGATCGTGACGTCGCCCGGGCCGCTCTTTGTAGCCACCACTCCATTGGTTGAGCCGGTGACGGTGGCATTTCCCAGATAAGTGGTCGCGCCAAAATCATTTAGAAGTAGGAGGCCCGAGCCGCCAGTATTGGTGATCCCAAACGTAGTGTCGTTGTTATTGAAGGTCAGAGTTGCCACCAGCCGTCACGACCGCGCCGCCGCCGCCGGCATCGATCTTGCCCCCCGCGTTGTCGTTGACGACCGTGGTGCCGGCGAAGACCGTCCCGAGCGCACCGGCGGCTGCCTGGTTGCCGGCATCGCATGTCACGCTGGCGGTGTTGATGCCCGTGCAGGCCGCGAGCGCGCCCTGTGGATGGGCCGTCATCGCGGCGATGAACGCGCCGGCGAAGGCCGTGCCGGCGAGCAGTGTGGTGCGGTGTCGCGGGGAAAGCAGCGTTGTGCGTTCAGCGAATTGAGCGCCGTCCGGGCGCCTGACGAACCGTAAGGGCATTCCAAATTTCCTAGCCAAACGCCAGCCGCCTGCCGACGGGCGAAGCCGTACCGAAGAGAAACCGCGAAACGCATTATTCGGATTCTCAATCTAGCTAAAGACTCGCGCTTCAAAACCCGGATTTCACTTCACGACCCGGATTTCATCGGGCTGCCCGCCGCTTTGTCGGCCGGTGTGGTGGCGGCGCAACAGCTAGTTGCATATTTTTCAGGCACGCCTGCGGGATATGACCGCCGAATGACGCCGTGGTGCGTCCCCGGCGTCAGCTCCCCTTCTTCGCCTTCGCCCGCAGCTTCATCTCGCGGTAGCGCTTCGCGCCGCCTTCGCGGTTGCTCTGCGGGCTGCGCTCGATGGCCATCGCATCGTCGGGCACGTCCTTGGTGATGACCGAGCCCGAGCCGATATAGGCGCCCTTGCCGATCGTCACCGGCGCCACCAGCGAGGAATTGGTGCCGACGAAGGCGCCCTCGCCGATGATGGTCTTGTGCTTCAGGAAGCCGTCGTAATTGCAGGTGATGGTGCCGGCGCCGATGTTGGAATTGGCGCCGACCGTGGCGTCGCCGATGTAGGAGAGATGGTTGACCTTGACGCCAGCCTCCAGCACCGCGGCCTTGGTCTCGACGAAATTGCCAATCCTGGCGCCGTCGCCGAGCGAGGTGCCGGGCCGCAGCCGCGCATAGGGGCCGACCGAGGCTTTCTTGCCGATCGAGGTCTGCACGATGTGGCAGAAGGAATGGATCACCGCGCCGTCGGCGATGGTGACGCCGGGGCCGATCACCACGAACGGTTCGATGGTGACGTCGTTGCCGAATTTGGTGTCGGCGGCGAGATAGATGGTATCCGGCGCGATCAGCGTCACGCCGGCGTCGAGTGCTGCCTTGCGCAGCCGCGCCTGCATCACGGCTTCGGCTTCCGCGAGCTGCGCCTTGGTGTTGATTCCGCGCACTTCGTCCTCGCCGGTTTCAATCACGACAGCCTCCAATCCCATGTCCCGGACGATCGCAACCGCATCGACCAGATAATATTCGCTCTTGCTGTTGGCATTGCCGATCTTGTCGAGGATCGCCAGTGCCTTGTTGCCGTCGAACGCCATCACGCCGGCATTGCACAGCGTGATCTTGCGCTCCGCTTCGGTGGCATCGGCATGTTCGCGGATCGCGACCAGATGGTCGCCTTCCATCAGGAGCCGGCCGTAGCCGGTCGGATCGGCGGCGCGGAAGCCGAGCACCGCGAGCGCGGCGCCCTTTGGCCAACGGCGCGCGCAGCCGCGCAAAGGTCTCCGCCGAAATCAGCGGGGTGTCGCCGAACACGACCAGCAGATCGTCGGCGCCGCGCTTAACCGCCTCGCGGGCCGCCAGCACCGCGTGCGCGGTGCCGAGGCGATCGCGCTGGATGAAGGTCGCGGCATCAGGACGCGGCGCGCGCGACTTCATCGGCAACTGACTGGTGATCCGGCCCGATCACGACGGCAAGTGCTGCACCGTCGCCCTTCGGCGCGGCGTCCAGCACATGCGCCAGCAGCGATTGGCCGGCCACGGGATGCAGCACTTTTGGCAGCGAGGAGCGCATCCGCGTCCCCTCACCGGCCGCGAGTACCACCGTCAGGCTGGATCGAGCAGTCATTGGAAGTCCTTTGGAAGTCCTCAATATCCCGGGCCAGATTGCGCCGGCGCCGTCTTTAGGTGTTTTCGCTGTGAGTGGAAACCCGATTCGGCTTCCCGCAAAGTTCCGGATTTAAGTTCACGGCGGATTTCCTGTTAATGTTTGCAGCGTGATTCGGCAGGCCTTAAGGGGGGCCAAGGACGTTTGGCCAAAAATACCGACTATCTTGCTGACGGCCTGGAGACCGATAACACCGGCGGCGTGCTGAGCGGTTTATTGGCCGAGGAGGACGATCTCGACCGACGCGCGCTGTGGCGGCTCGGCTCGTGGGGCGTTGGCGCCGTGGCCGCCGTCGTCATCGCTGTGATGTCCAACCAGACCTCGCTCGGCTGGAAGCGCGACCAGGTCGCGAGCGCCGATCTGACCCGGCAGGCGCAGCAGATCCAGCAGGTGGCCAAGGAAACCCATAGCGAGGCGCGGCGGCTCGCCTCGGCCATCGACACGCTCAACAGCGACCGCGACCGGCTCTATACCCGCGTCACCACCCTGGAACAGGGTCTGGACTCGGTGACCGGCACCATTGCGCGCCAAAGTTCCGCCGCCCCGCCTTCGCCGAATACTGAACCGCAGGCCGCGCAGTCTCCAGCCCCGGCCGTGGCGCCGGTTGCGACCATGCAGGCCGCGACGGCAACGCCCGAAAAAAATCCGGCCAATACGGTCGCAACCGAACCGAGCCCGGCGACGGTTTCGTCCGTTGCCAAGGATCCCTCGAAGGATTCTTCAAAGGATTCTGCCAAATCCGACATCCCGAAGATCGAAGGCAAGAAGACTGAAGCCGCCAGATCTGAAGCGGCCAAGTCTGAAGCCGCGAAAGCCGAAGCTGCGAAGGCAGACGCTGCCAAGGCCGAAGCTGCAAAAGCTGAGGTCGCAAAAGCTGAAGCGGCTAAGGCTGAGGCTGCAAAGGCCGATGCGGCAAAAGCCGTTGCCGCGAAGTCCGATGCGGCAAAGGCCGAGACCGCCAAGGTCGAACCTGCAAAAGTCGATATTGCAAAGGTCGATGTCGCCAAAAACCCTGACGCGACGCCGGCCACGCCGCTGGTGGCCGCGAAATCGTTCATGGCGCCGCCCGATCCCTCGGCGGCAAAACTGATCGAACCGGGCAAGCCGGTCAGCGCGGTGACGGCGAGCCCGATTCCGGAAGTGGTGGCGTCAGCGCCCGCCAGCGACGCCGAGGCGGACGAGGAAACCGCCCCGAAGGTCGCGGTCCAGCGCACCCAGTTCGGGGTCGATCTCGGCACCGCCAATACGGTTCCCGGCCTGCGCGCGCTGTGGCGGGGGCTGTTGAAATCGCGCTCGAACGCGCCGCTGACGGCGCTGCGCCCGATCATCGTCATCAAGGAAGCCAGCAATGGAACCGGCATGCAGCTGCGGCTGGTGGCAGGCCCCCTCAACGACGCCGGCGCCGCCGCCCGGATCTGCGCGGTGCTGACCGAAAACAAGAAGAACTGCGATACGGCGATCTTCGACGGCCAGCGGCTTTCGATGACGGGCGAGGATCCGGCGCCGCCGCCGGCCGCGGCCAAGCCCTCATCTCGCCGGCGCGGCGCCGCCAAGCGGGCTGCCGCCGTGGTGGTCGAGGAGCCGCCGAAGAAGCCGGAAACGTCGGCTACGGCGACGATCTCGTCCTGGTTCGGCAAACGAGGGCAATAGTCCTTTTATTATAATACCTTACGACAAACTCCTCAGGTCTTTTGGGGGTGACCGGATTGGTAGCCTTCCTACTGTGCATGGGGTAGTTTTCGTGGTTTTGTCCCCGGCCACGCCCAGGAAAATGCCGCTGTGAAAAAAACTCCGTTCCGCCTCACTCCCTATCAGGTCCAGTTCCTGCTGATCGTCGGCTTCATCACCGTCGGCTATGCGCTGTATCTGCGCTATCTCGCCGTCGAGTTCTCGACCACGGCGCTGGCCTGCGACGCCGGCCTGCAATCGATGCTGTGCAAGGCGCGCACGCTGGCGAGTTCGCTGTTCAAGAATTCGGTGTTCGGCATCGTCGCCCTGATCATTGCGACGCTGAACCTGATGCGGCCGTCGATCGTGCTTCTGACCGGCGGGCTGATCGCGGCGGGGCTCGGGATCGTGCTCTACAACATCACGCTGTCGGGGCTCGCGATCGGGCTGCTCATTCTGGGATTTGCACGGCCCGCGCCCGCCACAGCGTGACCGCGAGCAGAAGGTAGATCGCGCAGGTCCACATCGCCTGCCAGTTCTGTTCGCCTTCGTTGAGCGCGGTGTAGAGCGCTGCAATGACCAGCACGCCGGCAAAGGCGGCTTCGGCGATCGGGCGCGTGCCTTCCTTCGGCCGGTTCAGCAGCATCAAGGCTGCGAACGGCACCACCGCCATGGTCAGCGAGGCGAACGGAAAATCGCGGTAACGCGGATCGAAGGCAAAGCCGAGCGCGGTCTCGGCGCCGATCAGCGTGGTGACGATCAGCGTAAGCCCCAGCAATACGGTCAGCACCGTTCCGGTGCGGCCGTCGCGGGGCCCAAGCAGTTCGAGGAAGGTCGGCAGTGGCCGCCCGGACATCGCCGCATAGGCGCACAGCATCGGCGAGGCGATGCCAGCCGCCAGCAGCGTGCCCCAATGCAGCCAGCCGCCGGTGCCGTAGCTCTCGTAGAACATCTTGTCTGCGGCAACGCCGAGCAGCATGCCTGACGTCGTCGCCGCCGTGCCGACCGCGATCCACGACGCCAGCCGCGGCTGCCACGGCCGCCAGCGCAGCGTCAGCCAACCGGCCAGGAATACGAAAAAGCTGAGCGCCATGCCGCATCCCATCTGCAATTTCCAGAACGGAAAATTGCTGATGGCCTCGCCTGCCGGATATTTCACGGCCCGCTGCCCGGCATCGATCAGGCCCCAATAGCCGCCGACGGTGCCTTCAAGCTGGCGCTTCCACGGCTGGTCATAGGCCTCGATCAGATTGACGCGAAAACCTTCGCGCTTGGCGAGATCGAGAATCTCCGAGACCACGCGGGCCTGGTTGGTGCGCGACGGCAGCGCGCCCTCGCGCATCCGCCCCGCACTCGGCCAGCCGGTTTCGCCGATCAGGATTTCCTTGCCCGGAAATGCCACCGCCATCCGCTTGCGAATCGAATCGACATGGGAGGCAGCGAATTTCGCGCGCACCGGGATGTCTTCCCAATAGGGCAGGATATGAATCGTGACGAAATCGACGGCGTCATAGACCTCGCGGTTGCGCAGCCAGTATTCCCAGACGTCGGCGTAGGTTACGGGAATCGTCACCTGCGACTTGACCGCGCGGATGTTGGCCGCAAGATCGGCCGTCGTCATCTCGCCGCGCAGCAGCACCTCGTTGCCGACCACCAGTGCAGTGATCGTGCCGGGATGTTCCTTGGTGAGCGCAACCGCCACCGAAATCTGTGCGAGGTTCTTGATCCGGTTGCTCGAGAGCCAGATGCCCTGGATCACCTTCAGCCCGACCTTGGCGGCGAGTGCGGGGACCTGGTCGAGCCCGTTCTCGATCGAATAGGTACGGACGCAGTCGGTGATCTTGGCGAGTTGCGCCAGGTCCTGCGCGATCTGTTCGGCGTCAATATGCGTGGTCGGAATCAGCGGCGTCTGCGCGTCGCGGAACGGCGCATAGGACACGCATTGCAGCTTGGCGTTGGGATCGATCGGGGCACGCGCAAGCGTGATCGGCGTGGCGAGCCACCACCACACGGCTGCGATCATGCATAATGATGTCAGGAGAAGCGCCAGCGGCGTACGAAGAGAAATCGGTTCCATCCTCCGGGCGGAGCCCGTCGATTAGCCGGTCACCGGCCATCTGCCAAGAGCGGGCATCCACCTATTCGGTGGTCGTCCCGCTGCGACGATTTTACCACGCGACGATAAAGTTGTGACTTTGCTGGACAAAATCCGAAATAACCGTCATGGGAAACCGTGGCCGTCTCCGCCGCATTGGGGACCCATTTGGACGGCAACAAGCCAGCTACTATTGCTGTTGGATGCGGGCAGAAAACTAGTCGGAGAATGTATGCG
This sequence comes from uncultured Alphaproteobacteria bacterium, assembly GCA_963802535.1. Lineage (GTDB taxonomy): Bacteria > Pseudomonadota > Alphaproteobacteria > Rhizobiales > Xanthobacteraceae > Bradyrhizobium. The sequence goes on from CAWDJI010000023.1 coordinate 135,699, forward strand.
TCGACGTGGGGCTGATCTCAAAAATGCGGTTTTGCACCATTTCGCCGTTGCAGGGCTTGTTATGGGCCTTGCCCTCCTGATCGGATCGGGTGGGGTTTTCGCCCAGAGCGGGACACCCGCCCCGGACCAGCCCGGCAAGCCGCCGGCGGCCAATTCGGCCGACGCCACCAAGGACAACCAGCGCAAGACCGACGAATTCGTCGAGGCAACGCAAGCGATCAATGGCCCGGCCGGCAATCCGGAATGCGTCTGGCTCGGTCGGCGCGTGGTCCGCCTGATGTGGCTGGACGACCTCGATACCGCGTTTCGTCACCTCGACCTCTACGACCGGTTCGGCTGCCCGGGCGGCCATGTCCAGGCGACTTTCCGATGCCTGACCCGCTTTGGCGGCCAGATCGACCCCAAGGTCGCCGAAACCCTGTCGAGCCGGATCCACGCCTGCTGGATCAATCCGGGGGCGCAGCCCCAGGTGGCGGCCAACCCGGCCCCGCCCGCGACCGCCGGCAATGCCGCCGCCGCACCAGCGGCCTCCCCCTCGCCGGCCCCGAGCGCCAGTCCCGCACCGGCGAAATAATCGTCAGCCGGATCAACGGGAACGGCGTGGAACGAACGGAATTATTCAGCGTTTGTTCAAGTCCGCGCCCTTAAAACGCCATCGCGTCATATCAGTTGTGAATTCGTGCGGCAGGATTATCCTTGATGCTGCCGCCGTGTCGGTCGAACCTAGGGGACGGGTTCGCTTTCCCCCATTTTAGGCCCCTGTGGTTTAGTCGCCAATGCGCGCCGTCGTCGCCGTCCTGCTGTTTGTAACCGCAGCTCACGCTGCGTTGTGGGGTATTTTCCAGGACAAGCAGCCGGCTCCCGATTTCCGCGGCATCCTGCCGAGCGTTTCCTATGCGCCGTTTGAGGGAACCGCCCATCCCGACGTCGATAACATCCCGCAGGTCGAGAAGATTCGCGCCGACCTGAAGAAGCTGTCGACGATGACGCGGGCGATCCGCCTGTATTCATCGACCGGCGGCGTCGAACTGGTTCCGCCGATCGCCGCGGAGTTCGGCCTGAAGGTCACCGTCGGCGCCTGGATCGACAAGAATTCCGATCGCAACGAGCGCGAGATCGACGCCGCGATTACGCTCGCCAAGCGCAACAGCAACGTCAACGGCGTCGTCGTCGGCAATGAGACGATCTACCGCGGCGAGCAGAAGGTCGAAGACCTGATCGACTTGATCAAGCGGGTCAAGAAGTCAGTCAATGTGCCCGTCACGACGGGTGAAATCTGGAACATCTGGCGCGACAATCCGGAGCTCGCCTCCTCCGTCGATTTCATCGCCGCCCACGTGCTGCCTTACTGGGAAAATTTTACCGACAAGCAGGCCGTCGACCAGGCGGTCTATCTATACCAGCTGTTGCGCGAAAAATTCCCGGGCAAGCGCGTCGTCATTGCCGAATTCGGCTGGCCGAGCGCCGGCTACAATTTGCGCAATGCCGAGCCCGGCACGTTCGAGCAGGCCTCGGTGTTGCGCAATTTCGTCAGCCGCGCCGACGCCATCGGCATGGAATACAACATCGTCGAGGCGATCGATCAGCCCTGGAAGTTCTTCGAAGGCGGCGTCGGGCCCTATTGGGGAATCCTGAACGCCTCGCGCGAGCCGAAATTCGCCTGGACCGGCCCGATCGTGAACGAGAACTACTGGAAGCTCGCGCTGATCGCAGTCCTGGTCGGCATCCTGCTGTCGTTACCGATCCTGCGGCTCGACCGGCCGACGGTGATGCAGACCATCGTGCTGTCGGCGGCCGCCAACGGCGTCGGCGCCTGGGTTGCCACCGTGTTCGCCTATTGGGACGGCCATTATTTCGTGTTCGGCTCTGCCTTCGCGCTGACGCTCGGCCTGATCCTGCTGGTGCCGCTGGTGCTGATTGCGATGGCGCGGATCGAGGAAATCGCGGCCGTCGCCTTCGGCCGGGGCCCGCGCCGGCTGATCACCAAGAGCGCACCTGTTGCGCCTGCCACGATGGGTGACGGCGTTACCTTCCCGAAAGTTTCGATCCACGTCCCGGCCTATCGCGAGCCGGTCGAGATGCTGAAGCAGACGCTCGATGCCGTGTCGCGGCTGGACTATCCGAACTTCGAATGCGTCGTCATCATCAACAACACGCCCGATCCGGAATTCTGGCGACCGATCCAGGATCATTGCCGCACGCTCGGCGAGCGCTTCAAGTTCATCAACGCAGAGAAGGTCGAGGGTTTTAAAGCCGGCGCGCTGCGCATCGCGATGGATCGCACCGCCGCTGACGCCGAGATCATCGGCATCATCGACGCCGATTATGTGGTGCAGCCAGACTGGTTGAAGGACCTGGTGCCTGTTTTCGCCGATCCCCGTGTCGGACTGGTGCAGGCGCCGCAGGAGCACCGCGACGGCGACCGTTCGTTGATGCACTACATCATGAACGGCGAATATGCCGGGTTCTTCGACATCGGTATGGTCCAGCGTAACGAGTACAACGCCGTTATCGTCCACGGCACCATGTGCCTGATCCGGCGCGCGGCGATGGACATGGCCGGCGGCTGGGCCGGCGACACCATCTGCGAGGACACCGACCTCGGCCTGGCGATCATCGAGCATGGCTGGCTGACGCACTACACCAATCACCGCTACGGCCACGGCCTGTTGCCGGACACCTATGAGGCGTTCAAGAAGCAGCGCCACCGCTGGGCCTATGGCGGCTTCCAGATCGTCAAGAAGCACTGGCGGCGGTTCCTGCCAGGTGCGAGCCGATTGTCCCCCGATCAGCGCCGCGAATTCTCGCTCGGCTGGCTGAACTGGCTGGGTGCCGAAAGCCTCGGCGTGGTGGTGGCGATCCTCAATTTGATCTGGGTGCCGATCGTGGCGTTTGCCGACATCGCCATTCCCGACAAGATCCTGACATTGCCGATCATCGCCTCCTTCATCGTTTCGCTGGTGCATTTCGTGGCGCTGTATCGGCTGCGCGTGCAGGTCAAAGCCGGTCAGATGCTGGGCGCCATGATCGCGGCGATGTCGGTACAGTGGACGGTGTCGCGCGCGGTGGCGCAGGGCCTGATCACCGAACATCTGCCGTTTGCCCGCACCTCCAAGGGCGGGTTGTCGGTCATGTCGATCGAATTCCAGGCATTCTGGGAGGCGGTGATCGGCGTGCTGCTGCTGGTCGGCGCTACCGTTCTGATCGTGATGAACGGCTCCAAGCAGGTGCGCGAGATTTACGTGTTCGCCGCCGTGCTGGTGCTGGAAAGCCTGCCGTTCCTGTCGGCGGTGGCGATCGCACTGTTGGAGAACTCCCGCATCAACTCGTTCGCCTTCTGGCGCAACAGCGCGGTGCGTACCGCCGAACTGATCGGCCTGCGGCCGGTCACCCTGCCGACCGTTGCCAGGCCGTCCCAGCCGGTCGCTTCCGAGAATTCGCCGGGAAGCCAATTAACGGGCGGTGGACCGATCGCCGCCCCTGCTTGAAGAAGCCGGACTAACCATCGGCCACACCGATGGAATTTGGGTCCAGCAAACCATACATTTGCGACACCGGCGCTATTGACCCGCGAGGGTCCGCCCCCTACACAGCGCGGCGAGTGAGCGCGTAGCTCAGGCGGTAGAGCACGTGACTTTTAATCATGGGGTCGTGGGTTCGAGTCCCACCGCGCTCACCAATAAAATCAATATGTGCGGCCCGGCGACATGGCCAGGTGGCACGAATCCGACCGCCAGCCGCTGACGGATCGAGACGAGCAACCCGGCGGATGCCCGGCCCGTCGGTGCGTCAAGCGCCCCAGCGCAGCGCTGCGGTGTGCACCGGCGCATCCCACAATTTCTTCGCCTGGTCATCAAGCACGGAGACCGTGACCGAGGCCCCGGCCATGTCGAGTGATGTCACGTAGGACCCGGTCAGGAAACGTGTCGCTTTGAGCCCGGCACCGTCCAGAATCCGTCTGGCGCTGTTGACCATCAGATAGAGTTCGATCAACGGCGTTGCACCGAACCCGTTGACCAGAAGCAGCACTTCGCTCCCCTGTTTGGGCGCAAGATCCTTGAGGATCGCACCAACGAGTTCATCGGCGATCGCATCGGCAGTAACGAGCGCGACCCTGCGCCGGCCTGGCTCGCCATGAATGCCGACACCCATTTCCATTTCGTCGTCGGCAAGCGTGAAGTTCGGCCGTCCTGCCGCTGGCACGGTGCATGGCGATAGCGCCACGCCCATCGAGCGTGTACGCCGATTGACCTCGTCGCCAAGCGCCTTGAGAGCGGCAAGCGGCATCGCGGCCTCGGCCGCGGCGCCAACCATTTTTTCCACGATCAGCGTGCCGGCGACACCGCGGCGACCGGTCGTGTAGGTGGATTTCTCCACCGCCACGTCGTCATTCGTGACCACGCTCGCCACTTCACGCCCGGCCATCTCGGCGGCCATGGTGAAATTCATCAAATCGCCTTCGTAGTTCTTGACGATGAAGAGCACGCCGGCGCCGGTGTCGACGGCCTCGGCGGCCTCGATCATCTGGTCCGGCGTCGGCGAGGTGAAGACCTGGCCGGGGCACGCCGCATCGAGCATGCCGTGGCCGACAAAGCCCGCATGCAACGGCTCATGGCCGGAACCGCCACCTGAAATCAGCGCGACCTTGCCGGGCTTCAACGTGCGGCGGCGCACGAATTTGCGCTCCGCACCCAGCAGCAGGATGTCCGCATGCGCGGCTGCAAAGCCGTCAAGACTTTCCTCGAGTACCGTATCGGCGCCATTGATCAGCTTCTTCATAAACGCCCTCCCGATGGTTCACTTGCGGTTCGGATCAGTTCGTCAGCCGACGCTCTCGGCGTAACGCGCGAGCTGCGCCGCCAAATCGATGACGAGTTGTTCGAGCGCACGGTTCTTCTTGTCGTCTCCGAGATCGGGCACCGTCACTGCGATGGTGCGGGTGCGCGCTTCGCGATGGGACGCGCGCAGCCGGCCGGGATGCGCACGTCCGTAGGCTTCAAGAAATGCCGCGCGCTCGGCGCCGGACAAATGGCAGACCTCGAAGATGATCGCGACATGCTTGGCCGGAATCGGCACCAGATAGGCCGGATTGGTGATCTGGGTGACGAACGAGCGGTTTTTGCCCAGCGCCGCCGCAAGCTTGAGCCGGGTTCCCGACGGACGGTTGTCGAGCACCCGCCGCAGGATGACCTTGTAGTCGGCGACATTGCTGTCGCCCGGTGCACGCGTGTCTTCGTCAGCTTCGTCCGTCATGAACCTACCTTCGCGATCGCGGCCTTGAGCCGCGCTACGGTCAACGGCGCCACCGAAAGGGTCCTCAGGCCGGTCGCAAGCAGCGCCGTCGTCAGGCGGGTGTCGGCCGCCGCGTCGCCGCACAGCGAGACCTCGACAGCGCGCTTGCGCGCGGCCTCGACGGTCCGGACGATCAGGGCGAGCACTGCCGGATGGCCGGCATCGTTGAGGTCGGCCACCGCGCCGATATCGCGCGCCGCGGCCATCGTGTACTGGGTCAGGTCGTTCGATCCGATCGAATAGAACGCGGCAGCATCGAAATCCTCGGCGCAGAGCGCCGCCGCCGGGACCTCGATCATGATGCCCAGTGGCGGGCGGGCGCAGGCGATCCCTTTCGCCCTGAGGGCTGCGACCTCGGCGTCAAGCATGACACCGGCACTGTCGAGTTCCCGGGGAACCGCGATCATTGGCAGCATGACTTTCAGCACCCCGTGCACGGCAGCACGCGCCAGCGCCCGCAGTTGCACGCGGAACACTTCCGGCCGCGCCAGCGAGAGCCGGATGCCGCGAAGCCCGAGAAACGGATTGCTTTCGCCGTCAACGGTCAACCCGGCGATCGGCTTGTCGCCGCCGGCATCAAGGGTGCGGATCGTCACCGGTCTTCCTCCGGCCCATTCGAGAATGCGCCGATAGACGTCGTATTGCGTGTCCTCATCCGGCAGGCCATGGGACGCCTCGAACAGGAATTCCGTGCGTACGAGACCGATGCCGTCGCAGATCGCGGGATCGAGGCCCGCCAGGTCTTCGGGACCCGTGACGTTAAGCAGAACTGCGATCCGCCGACCGTCGGCCGTATGAGCAGGCGCGAGGCTGCCGGCCTCGGCGACGGCTTGCGCTGCGTTCGCATCCACCATTCGCTGCTCGAACAGGCGGCGCGTCTCCGGCTCGGGATCGAAGATCACGGTACCGGCGTCGCCATCGACCAGGGCCAGCGCCGGCGGGTGGCCGTTCCACGACAATGGGCCGAGGCCAACCACCATGGGCGCCCCGCGCGACCGCGCCAACATCGCGACATGCGAGGAAGGTGAGCCGGCGGCCAGCGCGATGGCGCCGCCACGCGACCAGTCGGCGGCAAGAAAGGTGGAAGGCGTGATGTCGTCGGCCGCGACGATCGAGCCACCGGCGATCCGGGCGACCGTGTCCACGCCGCTCAGATGCGCGAGCACGCGGTCGCGGATGTCAACGATGTCAGTGGCACGGGCACGGAAATATTCGTCTTCAGCCGAACGATAGCCCTCTATCTCAACGTCCAGTGCCATACGCCAGGCATGATCGGCAGCGATCCCCGCCGCGATTACCTCATATGCCGCATCCGCCAGCGCATCATCTTCAAGCATGGCGACCTGGAATTCGAGGATGTCGGCCACCTCGCCCTGAATCGTCTTGATCTGCTCGGCAATCTCTGCCTTCGCGCCTTCAATCGCCGCTCGCAGTGCCGCCGCCTCGAACGCGGGATCCTCGCTCGCCGTCCGCCTGGCCACAGAAGCGGTCAGCATGGTGACCGGTCCGATGGCGAGACCCGGCGAGGCAGCACGGCCGGTGAGATGGATTTCGGTCACCGTGTCAGACCTCGCCGAAACCGTCATGCACCAGCGCCAGCATAGCGGCGAGCGCCGCCTCACCGTCGGGGCCTTTGACGCGGAAATACACCGTCGCTCCCTGCGGCGCTTTCATGCGCATTACCTTTACGGGGCTCTTAGCGTCCGTCCAGGGGCCTTCCGTCGCGAGCGCCAGTTCGATCTTCGCGGCAAAGCTCTTCGCGAGTTGCGTGAGCTTGACCGATGGCCGCGCGTGAAGACCAACCGGATTGACGAGAAGCGCCGCGGCCGTCAGCGGCACAAAGGCGTTAGCCGGCCGGCTGGCGTTGACATCATGCATAGAATTCCTCCGCGCTACGTTTGACGGCAGCCAGTGACGAACCACCTGAGGACTCGGTCGCCGCAATCACAGCGCCCTCCACTACCGGCGCATTGCAGACAACGACGCGCGCACGCCGATCTTCAGCCAGCATCTCTACCGCCATCTCCGAATTGGTTTCAGCCCCGCCAAGATCGACCAGAATCGCCACGCCAGCCGGTGACCAGGCCGCTTCGATCGCCTCGAGAATACCGGCGACGTTGGTGCCGAGCCCGCCATCGGTATCGCCGCCGGTCCAGGCCAGCGGCACCGCGTTGCCGACCATCTGGCGCACCATATCGGCGGCGCCTTCCGCGATTTTGGAGGAATGCGAAACAATGACGATGCCGACATTGCCGGAACTTGTAGTGCTCATGAAATTGCCTCGAATTCCAGCGCAGCAACCGCTGCGCTGATCAGGAGGGACGCCGAGCGGGAGCCCGGGTCCATGTGACCGATGGATCTTTCGCCGAGGAAAGACGCCCGGCCGCGGGTCGCAAGCATCGGCGTCGTGCGATCGGCGGCGTGTACCGCCTCGGCTGCAATCGCCCTGGCATCGCCGCCCCCGGCGAATACGGCTTGCACCGGCACCAGGACATCCAGCAAGGTTTTCTGCCCCGCTTCCGAGCGTCCGCGCGCCTTGACCGCGCTGATCGCCTGATCCGTGGCCGCGACCAGATCGGCGCGTGCCGGCTCGTCCGGAAGCGCCTTGCCAAGCTCCATGAAGAAGGTGCCGACCAGCGGCCCGGAAGCGCCACCGACCTTCATGACCAGCGTCATTCCGATCGCCTTCAGCATTTCCGGCAACGATTTGTCCGCGAGGCCCGGCAGTGTCGCAAGCACGGCCTCGAAACCGCGCTTCATGTTCAATCCGTGGTCGCCGTCACCGATCGCCTGGTCCAGGCTGGTCAGTTCCTCGGCGTGCTCGATCATCGACGCTGCAAGCGTGCGCACCAGTTTTTCCCTCGCTGCCCGATCGAGACTTATGCCGCGACCCTCCCGCCATCTGCATCGAAAAACAGCGGCTTGTTGAGACGAAGTGAGACAATATCCCCGGCGTCGAGCCTCGCTTCAGGGTCGGACAACGTCACGACGGGTTGGCCGCCAAGGTCGAGATGGAGGTGGCTCTGGTCGCCGAGGTGCTCGATTCGTTTGACCGTCGCCTGGACGTCGCCGCCGCCGCGAGCGATCGTCAGGTGTTCGGTGCGTGCACCGATGGTTCTGGCCGCGGCCGGCGTGCCGGCAAAGAAAGACGCCGGCAACAGGTTGATCGCAGGCTGACCAAGCCTTGCGGCGACATGGGCGTTAATCGGGTTCTCGTAGATCTCGCGCGGCGTACCGATCTGCAGCAGCCGCCCGCCCTCGATGACACCGATGCGCGACGCCATCGTCATCGCTTCGGTCTGATCATGGGTGACATAGAGGATGGTCGCGCCGAGATCGGTCTGGATGCGCTTGAGTTCAAGCCGCATTTCGCCACGCAGCTTGGCGTCCAGCGAGGAGAGCGGTTCGTCCATCAGATAGATCGCGGGTGAGCGCACCAGCGCCCGGCCGATCGCAACCCGCTGCATCTGTCCACCCGACAGCTGCGTAGCCTTGTTGTCCAGCTTGGTTTCGATGTGGAGGAGGCTCGCGACCTCCCGCACCTTGGCGCGGATCTCGACCTCCGGTACCCGGCGAATCGGCGCGCGTAACGCGAAAGCCATGTTCTCGAACACGCTCAGATGTGGATACAACGAGTATTGCTGGAACACGAAAGCGACGTCGCGATCGGCCGGCGCATCGCCGGTGACGTCACGGCCGCCGATCCGGATCGTACCGCGGTCCGGTAACTCCAGTCCGGCAACAAGGCGCAATGTCGTCGTCTTGCCGGCACCCGTCGGCCCGAGCAAGGCAACGAATTCGCCGTCCGCGACGGTCAACGACAGATCGTCGATCGCCTGCGTCTTCTTGAACGCCTTGGAGACTGCCCTGATCTCGACCTCAGCCATGTGCCCCCCCTTCATGCAACACGGTACGGATCGCCCGGCCTGAAATCTTGTCGAAGATCGACAGCGTATCGGGCCGGAAGTCGAGCCCGACATTCTCTCCGGTCCGGAAGGTCACGCTGGCGGGCGACCGCGCCTTGAGCGCGCCGTAGCGCGTCGTCACGGTCACGATCTGCGTCGTGCCGAGATACTCCGACCCGTAGACTTCGCCCCGTACGACACCGAGTTCGGCGAAACGCACATGTTCGGGTCTGACCCCGAGGACGAGGTCGCTTTCGGGCAGCACCTCACGCGCAGCAGGAACGGCAACGTCACGATCGCCGAGCCGGATCGCCTGCGCGCCCGCATGCAGAGCGCCACGGAACGGCAGGAAGTTCATGGGCGGCGAGCCGATGAAATCTGCAACGAACAGCGACGCTGGACGATCATAGATGTCGCGCGGGCTTGCGACCTGCTCGACGACGCCGTTATTCATCACGGCGATCATGTCCGCCATCGCCATCGCCTCGAGCTGGTCATGCGTGACGTAGACCGTGGTCGCACGGAGCCGGTCATGCAGCGCACGCAATTCATGGATCATCGCCTCGCGCATTTCGGTATCGAGCGCGCCGAGCGGCTCGTCCATCAGGAAACATTTTGGCTTGCGCACGATCGCCCGCCCGAGCGCGACGCGCTGCCGGTCGCCGCCGGCAAGACCCGACACCGGCCGGTCGAGAAGATGCGAAATGCGCAGGATGCGCGCGGCTTCCACCACCCGCCGGTCAGACTCGGCAGCCCCGATACCCTCGCATTTGAGGGGAAAGCCGATGTTTCGCCGCACGTTCATGTGCGGATAGAGGGCGAACAGCTGGAACACAAAAGCGATGTCGCGGGCCGAGGCGCGGTTCATCGTGACATCCTCGCCATCGAGCCGGATCGTGCCGGCCGTCGGCAATTCCAGTCCTGCAATCATGCGCAGCGTCGTCGTCTTGCCGCAGCCCGAGGGCCCCAGCAGGCAGAGGAACTGGCCGTCTTCCACGGTGAAGCTGGCAGCCTTGACGGCATGGAAATCGGCGAAGGATTTGTCGAGCGCTTCGACCCTGATTTGTGCCATCCGCCCTACTCCCTGACTTTGGAGACGATGGTGAACATCACGGTACCGAACAGCGTGGTCGCGAACGACCAGGAATACAGCGTCAGCGAAAACGGCTGCATCAGCATGACGACGCCGGCGGCAATAATCGTCGTCGCGACCGCTTCCAGCGGACCGCGTCGCAGAATTCTGTCCGCGAAGCTGCGACCCGGCATCGGGCTATGGGCATCGAGGCTCATTTGCGAACGGCTCCAAACGTAATGCCGCGCAAGAGATGCTTGCGCAAAAGCACCGTGAAAACGACGATCGGCACCAGAAACAGCGTCGTGCCGGCAGCGACCGCGGGCCAGTCCTGCCCGCCCTCCCCGATGATGATCGGAATGAAGGGCGGCGCCGTCTGCGCGTTGCCGGAGGTCAGGAGCACCGCGAAGGCGTATTCGTTCCAGGCGAAAATCAGGCAGAAGATCGCGGTTGCCGCGATTCCCGTCGTCGCCTGCGGCAGCACCACCTTCACGAAGGCCTGGAAGCGGGTATAGCCGTCGATCATGGCCGCTTCCTCGTACTCGCGCGGGATCTCGTCGATGAAACCTTTCAATAGCCAAACGGCGAGCGAGACATTCACCGAGGTGTAGAGCAGAATCATGCCGAGCCTGGTGTCCGAGAGCCCGATGGTGCGGTACATCAGATAGATCGGGATCGCGACCGCGATCGGCGGCATCATCCGCGTCGACAGGATGAAGAACAGCAGATCATCCTTCAGTGGCACGCGGAATCGCGAGAACCCGTAGGCCGACAAAGTGCCGAGCGCGACCGCGAGCACGGTCGAGCCGAAGGCGATGATCAGCGAATTGATGAAACGCGGCACGTAATTCGACGGGCCGGCGACCACCATGTTGCGGCTGCGCGCGATCTCATCGCAAAGCCCCTGCGACGGTCCCAGCGTGCGGATGAATTCCGGCGTCTGGCGCGAGCGCGTGGTGAAGAGATTGCAGAAACCTTCCAACGACGGCGTGAAGACGATTTTGGGCGGATAGGAGATCGCATCGTCCGGCGACTTGAACGAGGTGAGCACGATCCAGACCAATGGGATCATGGTGATCACGGCATAGAGCACCACGAGCGAACCCGCCAATCGCCTTGCATTGGGCGACGGCTCGACGACGGAATGGGCTGTGTTGGCGATGCTCATCGGTTCTTCACCCGGTTCAGCGCCTTGACATAGATGTTGGCGAGGCCAAACACCGTCACGAACAGAATGATCGCGAAGGCCGAGGAATAGCCGGTCCGCCAGCTCTCGAACGCCGCGCGCTTGAGCGTGATCGAGGCGACTTCGGTGGTCGACCCCGGTCCGCCCCCGGTGAGCAGGTTGACCATATCGAACATCTTGAAGTTCTCGATGCCGCGAAACAGCACCGCGAGCATGATGAACGGCAGCGCCATCGGCAACGTGATCGACCAGAACTGCCGCCATTTCGACGCGCGGTCGACCTCCGCCGCCTCGTAGATGTAATCCGGAATAGATCGCAGGCCGGCAAGGCAGATCAGCATCACGTAGGGCGTCCACATCCAGGCATCGACGATGACGATCGCCCAGGGACTGAGCGTCACGTCGCCCAACATCTGGAACGAAGATGCGGAACGACCCGTGAGGAACGCGACCACATAGTTGAACAGCCCGATTTGCGGCTGGTAGAGAAACGTCCAGAAATTGCCGACCACGGCCGGCGACAGCATCATCGGCAGCAGGATGATGGTGGTCCACATGCCGTGGCCGCGGAATTTCTTGTCGATCAGGAACGCCAGACCGAACCCAAGTACGGTCTCGATGACGACGGTCCAGAACACGAAATGCGCCGTCACCTGCATCGCCGCCCAGATGTCCGGATCGGTCAGGATGGTCTGGTACCAATCGATCCCCAGCCACTTCACCGGCGCATTGGCCCGGTTGGCCCGGTAGTTGGTGAACGACAGATAGACGGTCCAGATCAGCGGGAAGATATTGATGACCAGCAGCAGCACCATCGTCGGGGTGATGAAGAGCCACGCGAGAGCCGTGTCGGACAGGCCGCGGATGCGACGCACCACGGCGGGCCGTACGGGCACAGCACCGTGGATGATCCGCGAGGGGGCACTCAAATCGTTCATGGCGTCCGACTGATCCTGATGCACTACGATTGCCGGCTTCGGAAACGGGTCCGGGTGTGGCCCGAAAGGGATGGCCTGGAGCGCTGAAGAACCGCGCTCCAGGCCGCTATCCTAGAACTTCTTGCCCTCTTCCTTGAAGATGGCTTTCCAGTCTTTCACCAGCCCGTCGAGCGCTTCCTGCGCGGTGCCCTTATCGGCGACCACGTAGTCATGCACGCGCTTTTGCTCGGCCTGCAGGAGCTGCGCATAGGAGGGCTCGGCCCAGAAGTCGACCACCATGCCCATCGACGTCAGGAACTCCTTGGCGAACGGCGCGCTGTCCGGGAAGCCCGGATCGTTCAGCACGGACTTGGCGCAGGAATAGCCGCCAAGCGCCCACCACTTCTTCTGCACGTCGTTGCCGGCGAACCATTTGATGTATTGCAGCGCTTCGCCCTGGTTCTTGGAATAGGAAACCACGGAGATGCCCTGTCCACCGAGCTGGGTCGCCCTTGTGGTAGCGGCCGGATTGGAGAAGAAGCCGATCTTGTCGCCGCCGACGTTCGGATCCTTGTGGAGACCCGGGAAGAAGGCGAAGAAGTTCATCTGCAGCGCGACCTGGCCGGACTTGAAGGCGTCAAGACCTTCCGACATGTAGGAGTTGGAGGCGCCGGGAGGCGTGCAACACTTGTAGAGCTCCTTGTAGGCCTCGAGCCCCTTGACGGCGCCCGCCGAGTTGACAAACCCGTCCATCGCGTAAGGCTTGTTGGGGTCCTGATACTTGAAGCCATAGTCGTAGAGATAGTTCGAGACACCCATGGTGATGCCTTCCGAGCCGCGCTCGGTATAGATCGAGGCACCGTAGACTTTCTTGCCGTCAATCTCGCGGCCTTGGAAGAACTGCGCGATGTCCTTGAGTTCATCAAGCGTCTTGGGCACCGCGAGATCGCGGCCATACTTGGCCTTGAAGTCCTTCTGCACGTCCGGCCGCGCAAACCAATCCTTGCGATAGGTCCAGCCCACCGCATCGCCCATCGCCGGCAGCGCCCAATAGTTCGGCGTATTCTTCGGCCACTGCGAATAGCCGATCACGGTGGCCGGCATGTAGTCGTCCATGCTGATGCCTTCTTTCTTGAAGAAGTCGTTCAGCTTGACGTACTGGCCGTTCTCGGCTGCGCCGCCGATCCACTGCGAATTGCCGATCAGGAGATCGCACAACGACCCGCGCGAGTTGAGTTCGTTCAGGAAGCGATCGGCGTAGTTGGTCCAGGGCACGAATTCGAACTTCATGCCGATCCCTGTCTTGGCTGTAAAGTCTTTCGACAGTTCGACCAGCGCGTTGGCGGGGTCCCATGCAGCCCAGCACAGCGTGATCGTCTTGCCCTGCGCGTGCGCGGGCGTGGTCATCGCTCCGCTACCGAGCGCGGCGCCAAGGGCACCACCTGCAACAAGAAGCGCCTTCATAGTGTTCATGCGCATTTCCCTCCATGTGAGCCGGCCATCGACATGGCGCAGCGTTCCTGCCCGCCCGAATGCTTCGAGCAGTGCGATACAGTCCGTGACGGTTTGATTCACTAAACTTGCGTTCCCTCGTGCTTTCCCGGGTTCTTGAGGCCGGCGAAGCTCGATTTGTTTAGTGAACCACGGTTTACTAAACATTACAAGCGAACTGCCGTGGATTTTTTCGACGCGCGATTTTTTGAAGGTTTTTGGACCGGTCGCGCCGCTGCGGACTCGTCCTCAGGGTCAGTCGATCTCCGGCGGCCTCACGCGGTGAGCCTCAGTCTTTCCTCGCACCGACGTGTCGGCAAACCAACGTGGCTGCGTCAGCTTGGACATCGGTAATGGCCTCGTGCCGAAGGGGTCATCGAGGCGTGAGCAATCATCTGCGAAAAATGAAATCGCCAATCGGCTGCCGTGCTTCCCAGCCGGCGCGCTCCAACTCCGGGCTGTCGTCCTGGGCTTGCGGATAACCGAGACAGAAATATCCGATGAAGCGCCAGGTCGCGGGAATTTCGAGAATTCCGGTCATCACGGCTGGATCGAGGATCGACACCCATCCGACGCCGATCCCCTCCGTGCGTGCCGCCAGCCACATCGAGAAGATGGCTGTCACCACGGAATAGTCCGCCATCTCGGGCATCGTGCGGCGTCCCAGCCCATGACCGAGCGTTGTTGAACGATCGGCAAATACAGCCAGATGACATGGCGCCTCGCGCAGTCCAGCCAGCTTCAAGGCGGCGTATCTCGTGTACAAATCACCGCTGTAGTCTTTCAGCGCGGCATCATTGCAGGACTCGAAATTCTCGATCACCTTTTGCCGACGGTCGGGGTCATCGACGACCACAAATCGCCAGGGCTGGCTGAGCCCGACGGACGGCGCCATACAGGCGACCTCGATCAATCGCTCCAGCAAACCTGATGGCAAAGCGTCGGTGCGAAACCGGCGCACGTCACGGCGCCAGCAGAACAGATCGCGCAGGCGGGCACGGAAAGCCGCATCGAACTGCGGCGCAGCTGACGAATTGTCGCTCATTGTGACCTTTTGGCTGTGCTCGCTGGGAACGTGGAAATACCGATTTGCGCAGGAATCCCCAAGCGAAACTATCGAATTCAACGCCTTTGGGAGCTTTTCCGGAAACGGGATAACTGCGTCATGGCGCGCCCACACGGGTTTGAAGTGGCCGGGGTATTGTGCTTATTTGCTGATGTCATCGGTGCCTTCCACGAAGGTGAAACGGGAATGCGGTGCGGGGCGAATGCCCCCTATGCCGCAGCTGCCCCCGCAACTGTAAGCGGCATTCGCGATCCAAATAGCCACTGGACTTGTCCGGGAAGGCGGATCGCGAGACCACCGCGAGCCAGGAGACCGGCCGCTGACGGGTAAAAAACTCGTTCGACGGTGGGTCGACGGAAGGGGCGTTATGGGTTTGCTAAAGTTTGCTGCCGGTTCGGCGGCCATTGTTGCGTTGGCGTGTTGTCACAGCGCCGCGCGCGCGCAGTCGAATTCGGATCAACTTCCACCTGTCGTTGTCAATCCGAACACGCCATCAAAGCCGGTCCGTCAAGTTCGCCGCGACAAGGATCGCCGCACGGCGGCCCCGGTGCGGCCGGCCGCCAACAATACCCCTGCCCCTCCGCCCCCGGAGCCACCTGAAGTCGTGGTGACGGCCGATAGGGAACCCGAGCCGATCAGCCGCACCGGCAGTTCGATCAGCGTCGTCAAGGGCGAGACGCTTGCGACCAGCAATCCCGGTTCACTGGTCGACGCCTTGCGAACCGTTCCCGGCCTCGACATCAGCGAAAGCGGCGGACCGGGTTCGACGACCAACATCCGGCTGCGCGGCGCCAATACCGGCCAGACCCTTGTCATGATCGACGGCATCCGGATCAATGATCCGACCGCGGCCAGCGGCGATTTCGATTTCGCGATGTTCGCACCCAGCGCGATCGAACGGATCGAGGTGCTGAAAGGCCCGCAAAGCGCGCTCTACGGATCGGACGCGATGGGCGGTGTCGTCAACATCATCACCAAGAAGGGTTCTGGTCCGGCGCAATTCAACGTGCGGACCGAGGCCGGCAGTTACGGCACGGTGACCACCAACGGATCGGTGACGGGCTCGCAGGGGCCGTGGTCCTATGCCGTCACCGGCGGCGGACAGCACAGCAACGGTTTTTCCCGCTTCGGCTACCGGATCCCGCCGCTTGAGGCCAAATACGGCCCGCTCGAAAACGACGGCTTCGACCGTGTCGGCGGCTCGGCCCGCTTCGGCTACGATGCCGGCGAAGGCGTGCGGCTGGAAGCCGGCACGCTCGCTTCGTTCACGCGCTCCGCCTACGACCAGTCCACCGGGACGTTCCCCGATACGCCCTCAAGCGCCAACCGCCTGTTGCAGCAGGTCTGGGCGCGCGGTTCGGTCGATACGTTCGGCGGACTCCTCACCCATAGCCTCAACGTGTTCGACACCCACATCGATCGCTCGTTCAACGATGTGACCTACGGAATCAACAAGCTTCCGATAAATACCAAGTCTGTCATTAGCGACTTCATTGGCAACAGCACCGGCGCGGAATATCAGGGCGACCTGAAGCTTGGGCCGCTGGGATCGCTCATCGTCGGCTCCCGGACTCAGCATGAGACGGCCAACACCTACTCGACCAATGTGCTGCCGATCGCCGGTCCGACAATCCCGCTGATCGGAAAGGCGCAAGACACCAATTCAGTATTTTCGCTGTGGAAGTTGCCGCTGGGCGAGCGGCTGGTCGTTACGCTTGGCGGCCGGGTCGACGATGTGGTTGACGTCGCACGCTTCGAAACGTGGCGCGCTACCGCCGCCTACACGATTGCCGAAACCGGCACGAAATTCCACGCCAGCGCGGGCACCGGCGCCAAGGCCCCAACGCTGTTTCAGCTCTATGATACGGCCAATGGCACGCCGACCCTCAAGCCCGAGGAGAGTTTTGGTTATGACGCAGGTATCGATCAATCCCTGTTCAATGGCCGCGTCATCGCGTCGGTCACGGGCTTCTCGAACGACTTCAGTAATCTCATCAACTTCGTGTCGGCGACCCCCGCCAATCCGTGCAGGGGAATCCAGACCGGCTGCTACGTCAACGTGGCCCGCGCCGAAACCAGCGGTCTGGAAGTCGGCACAACGATCAACGTCCTGCCCGGCCTCGTGAAGTTCAATGCCGCCTATACTTATCTGCACGCGATCGATCTCGCGACCGGGCTGGTGCTGGCGCGGCGGCCGAAAAACCTGGCGCGATTTACCGTCACGATCACGCCGACCGACAGGTGGCTGATCGAACCCCGCATTCTCACCGTTTCAAAACGCTTCAGCGGCGCCGGCCAGACCAGCCAGGTCGATGCCTATACCCGCGTCGATCTCTACACCGAGTACAAGATCGACAAGAACTGGAAGGTGTTCGCGCGCGGTGAGAATATCCTGAACGAACATTATCAGGAGGTTTTCAACTTCGGCACGACAGGTCCTGCCGCCTATGCAGGATTCAACGCGACATGGTGAAAGCGGATCCTGCCAGACGCCTGATGATTGTTACCTTCGCGCTCGCCGCGTTGGTGGCGCTGCTGGCGCTCGGCTCGCTCGGCACGGGTCCGGTCAGGCTGTCGCCGCTGACCGTTCTCGATGCGCTGTTTGGCGGCGGTACCGACATCCAGCGGATTATCGTCGGCGAAATTCGCCTGCCCCGCATGATCCTGGGATTGTCGATCGGCGCCATCCTCGGGCTGTCGGGTGCTGCCCTGCAGGGCCTGCTGCGCAATCCGCTGGCGTCGCCCTCTTTGTTCGGGGCGCCGCAATCGGCCGCGTTCGGCGCCGTGCTGATGATCGCGCTGGGCTGGGCCGACGTGCGGTCCTATGCGTTGCCGGTCGCGGGAATCACGATGGCCTTCGCGTCCGTGTTCGTGCTGCTCGGCATCGCCGGGCGAAGCGCCGGGCTGCTGTTGTTGATCCTTTCAGGTCTGGCGATCTCCAGCCTTGCCGGTGCGGCCACCGCGCTGGTGATGAACCTGTCATCCAATCCGTTTGCGGCGCTCGAAATCGCCTTCTGGCTGCTGGGCTCGCTGGAGGATCGCAGTTTTCGCCATGTCATGCTGTCGTTGCCGTTCATCGTCGCAGGGGCCATCGTGCTGATGAGCCAGCGCAACGCCTTTCGAGCGCTCAGCCTCGGCGAAGAGACCGCGCAAAGCCTCGGCGTCAATGTCGGCCGGTTGAGATTGCTCGTGATCGCCGGCGTTGCGCTCGGCGTCGGCGGCGCGGTCGCCGTCAGCGGCACCATCGGCTTTATCGGGCTGGTCGCGCCGCATCTGGTGCGCCCGCTGATCGGCCACGATCCGGCGCGGCTGTTGATCCCGAGCGCGCTGACCGGCGCCGCATTGCTGCTGGCCGCCGATATCGCGGTGCGGATCATTCCGTCCACCACCGACATCAAGGTCGGCGTGCTCACCTCCATCATCGGCGTACCGTTCTTCCTCTATCTCATCGTACGCGAACGTCGCACGCTCGGCGGAGGCGTCGCATGACCGACAAGTCCGCACTGGCAGCCGAGCGGCTCGACGTGACGCTGGCCGGCCGAACCGTGCTGAGCGACGTTTCGCTGTCGCTGCATCAGGCGCAACTGGTCGCATTGGTCGGGCCGAACGGCGCCGGCAAGACCACCCTGCTCCGCGCCCTGGCCGGTCTGGTGCCTTCCACCGGCACGGTCGAGGTCGGCGGCGAGCCCCTCGCGTCGCTGTCGCTGCGCGAGCGCGCCAAACGTTTCGGCTATTTGCCGCAAGGACATCTGGTTCATTGGCCGCTGCCGGCCAAGGACGTGGTTGCGCTCGGGCGCTATCCGCACGGTGCGACCGATCCGGCGCGGCTGTCGGCGCGTGACGAACAGGCCGTGCTGCGGGCAATGCAGGCCACTAACGTGGTCGAATTCGCCGAGCGCCCGATCACCGAACTGTCCGGCGGCGAGCGCAGCCGCGTAGCACTTGCGCGGGTACTGGCGGTGGAAGCGCCGATCGTGCTGGCGGACGAACCGACCGCCTCGCTCGATCCGCGCTACCAGATCGACGTCATGATCAATTTGCGCGCCGCCGCGGACCGCGGCGTGCTGGTCGTGGTGGTGACGCACGATCTCGGCCTCGCCGCACGCTTTGCCGACACCGTGCTGGTGCTGTCGGCCGGCCGGCTGGTTGCGCAGGGAAAGCCCGCACAAGCGCTGTCGGAGCAGATCATGGCCGACGTGTTCCGGATCAGCGCCTACCGCGCCGATTACCGCAACGAGGCAGTGATATTGCCCTGGGCGGGGGTTTGATCAATGTCGAGGCTAGTCGTTCAAGGCGATAGCCAGCCGGTCGAGACCGGCGGCATCGGCAGGCAAGCCAAATCGCAGAAGGTCATCGGCCCAATCGAAACGTCGGCACCAGATCTGCCGCCGCGCCAGCGCGGCGTGCAGCTTCAGCGCATCGGGATGCCGCGCAAGCCGGAACAAGGACGTGCCTCCGGCGATCGTAAAACCCGATTTCACCAGAACCTGATCGAGCTTGCGGGCCTGCTGTTCAAGCGCGCCGCGCGTGCGATCGGCCCATGGCTGATCGCCGAGCGCGGCAGCGCCGATCAACAGCGCCGGTCCGGAGCACGGCCATGGACCCAATGCCACGGTGATACGCTGCCGATCACATCAGGCGCGCCGATGGCAAAACCGAGCCGCAATCCGGCAAGGCCGTAGAATTTTCCGAACGAACGCAAGATCACCACAGGCCAATCCGGGCACAAGGCGACCGCGCTGATGGCCGGATCGATATCGGCAAAGGCCTCGTCGACGACCAGCCAGCCACCCCTGCCCTTGAGTTGCGCCGCAATGCGCATGAGCGCGTCGCGATCGGTGACGCGGCCATCGGGATTGTTGGGATTGACGACGACCGCATGAACCGCGCTTTCCGGGCACGCGGCAAGATGATCGATCGCGATCACGGGATGACCGGCGTTGCGCCAGGCAGCCGCATGCTCGCTATAGGTCGGCCCGACAATGGCGACCGGTCCGGGTGCGGCCAGATAAGGCAGCCACTGGATCAGCGCCTGGGTTCCGGAAGCGGCGGCGATATCGGCACCATCGGGCACGCCATAGGTTTTTCGCGCAGCCGCCAGCAACGCGTCCGCATCGGCGCGCGACGGCAGACGTTGCCAAATGCTTTCTGGCAGAGACAGCGAAATTGGCCACGGCCAGGGGTTGATCCCGGTCGACAAATCGAGCCAACTCGCGAGTGCGCCGCCATGGCGCGCCATTGCTTCGGTGAGATCGCCACCATGTTTCATGCGCGCTTCATGCCATCCTCGGCGCCAAAACGCGAGTGGTTGCGATGCCGTCTTTGGGCGGTCGCCATTCTGGCCTGCGTCGGCCTGCCGGACGGATCCCACGCCGCCGAACCACCACGCATAGCCTCGATCAATCTCTGCACCGATCAGCTGTTGGTGACGCTGGCCGACCCCCAGCAGATTCTCGGTCTCAGCCCCTATTCCCGCGACAAAGCCCGCTCCTGGGATGCGGCAAAGGCGGCACAATTCCCAAAACTGTCAGGCGAAGCCGAGGACGTCCTGGTTCTGAAGCCCGATATCGTCGTCGCCGGACGTTTCACCAAACGCGCGACACGGGAATTGCTGAAGGAGAAAGGGCTGCGCGTGGTCGAGTTCGACGCCGCACGCTCGCTCGATGACGTCAAGAAGCAAATTCGACAGATGGGCGACCTCGTGCAGCATCCCGACCGCGCCGCGGCCGAAATCAAGCGGCTGGATGCAGCGATTGCGCACGCGCGCGAGGTGGTGTCGCGAAAATCCTATCGCGTGCTGGCATTGTCCCGGCGCGGCTGGGTTTCCGGCGGGGACAGCCTGACGAGCTCGCTGCTGGCGACAGCAGGCCTCAGCAACGCCGCCAGCGATCTCGGCTACAAGCTCGGCGGATTTGCCTCGCTCGAATCCATTGTCAGCCTGAGGCCGGATTTTCTGCTGGTCTCCGAGGCAGGCAATTTTGCCGAAGACGAAGGCCGGGCTTTTATGCTGCATCCGGCCTTGGAGCGGTTTTATCCGGTGGCAAAACGCCTCGTGATCCCGGAACGGCTGACCGTATGCGGCGGACCGCAACTGTCGGAAGCGCTCGATCGCCTGTCCTCGGAACTCGAACGCGTGGCGCAATGACGTGCTGATCTCTGACAACACACTCTTCGTCGTCGTCGCAGCGCTGGCGTTCGACGCCTTGATCGGCGACCCCGATTGGCTGTGGCGACGGCTGCCGCATCCGGTGGTGTGGATCGGATCCTGCATTGGATGGCTCGACCGAACCCTCAATCGCGAGACATGGTCGCCGGCACAACGAAAATGCGCTGGCATCGGCGCCGTCCTGTTGCTGCTGGTGATTGCCGCCTTGACCGGGATTTTGATCGAGATTGCGTTACGGGAAGTCACGTTTGGATCCGTCCTGGTCGGACTGATCGCTTCCACCCTGATCGCGCAACGAAGCCTCTATCAGCATGTTCAGCAGGTGCGCTCAGCGTTCGCCGAAGGTGGACTCGAACGAAGCACGCCGCGCCGTCTCGATGATCGTCGGCCGCGATCCGGATCAGCTTGACGAACCCGGCGTGTGTCGCGCGGCGATCGAATCCAGCGCCGAGAATTTTTCCGACGGCGTCGTGGCCCCGGTGTTCTGGCTCGCGTTGCTCGGCCTGCCCGGCTTGATCGCCTACAAGGCCATCAATACCGCCGATTCCATGATCGGGCATCGCACCGCGCGTCATCAAGACTTCGGCTGGGCCGCGGCGCGGCTTGACGATCTCGTCAACCTGATCCCGGCACGCCTTTCCGGCCTGCTGCTCGTGGCCGTTGCGCCGATGGTGAATGGCGCGGTCGCAACCGCGTTCAAAATCATGCGGCGCGATGCCAAAAAACATCGTTCGCCAAACGCCGGCTGGCCGGAGAGCGCGATGGCAGGCTCCCTCGGCCTGGCGCTGGCGGGTCCGCGCCGCTACCGCGAACACAGTGTCGACGATCCCTTTCTCAACGCCGAGTCGCGCAAGGTCGCGTCGTCAGATGACATCCGCCGCGCGCTTATTTTGATGGTGTCGGCTTGTTTGCTTGAAGGCGTAGTCTATGCCGCGCTGGCACTGGTGGTCTGACGGCTGCGCGCGATTTCGAGGATGCGGTCGATGTCGAGATGCGCCTCCAGATGGTCGGCGAGTGCGTCGAGCGCGGATTCGATCCGGGCCTCATAGGCCAGCGACGATGCGATGCCGAACTGAGCCAGCCATACCTTGCGAAAGGCATCGCCGGTGAACAGCCCATGCACATAGGTGCCCCGGACTCGGCCATTGGCCGAACTGGCGCCGTCAGCCCGACCTTCGATGACAACCAGCGGCCGCACGCAGTCGCCACCCTCGCTGCGGCCAAGATGAATCTCGTAACCCTGGATCGCGGCACCGGTCGCACAATGCGTGCCGCGGACCAGCGTGGTCGATTTATCTGCACTCATGACGGTTGCGATATCAAGCAGACCGAGGCCTTCCACTGTACCAGCACGGCCGTCGACGCCATCAGGATCGGCGATGGTCCGGCCCAGCATCTGATAGCCGCCGCACAGCCCCAGCACATGGCCACCGCGGCGCACATGCGCAGCGATGTCGATGTCCCAACCCTGCGCGCGCAAGAACGCGAGATCGCCGATGGTCGATTTGCTGCCGGGCAAAATGACGATTTCGGCTTCCGAAGGTATCGGCTCGCCCGGTTTGACGAACACCAGTCTGACGCCGGGCTCCATGCCCAGCGGATCGAGATCGTCGAAATTGGCGATGCGGGCGAGAACCGGCACCGCGATCACGCGCGTCGACGATGAATCATGAACGCGATCGAGATCGACGGCATCCTCGGCCGGCAACCAGGCTGCCTGCGGCAACCACGGCACGACTCCGAGCGAGGGCCAGCCCGTAAGGCGCGTGATCGCCGCCAGCCCCTGGTCGAACAAGCCAACATCGCCACGAAACTTGTTGACGATGAAGCCATGGATACGCGCCAGTTCGTCCGGCTCCAGCACGAGATGCGTGCCGGCAAGGCTTGCGATCACGCCGCCGCGATCGATGTCGCCGAGCATCACCACGGGCACATCGGCCGCCGCGGCAAATCCCATGTTGGCGATGTCGCCGGCACGCAGATTGATTTCCGCCGGACTGCCGGCGCCTTCGACCAGCACGATATCCGCATCGCGGGCGAGGTGCGCAAAACTCTCCAGCACCGCCGGCAGCAAGGCTGCCTTCTTCTCCAGATAATTTTTCGCGCGCAACGTGCCCCAGCGTTGGCCTTGCACGATCACCTGCGACCCCGTGTCGGTCTCCGGCTTCAGCAGCACCGGGTTCATGTGAACGCTGGGCAGTAGCCGTGCTGCCCGCGCCTGCACCGCCTGGGCGCGGCCGATCTCGCCGCCTTCGATCGCCACGGCGGCATTGTTCGACATGTTCTGCGGCTTGAACGGCGCCACCTTCAGGCCGCGCCGCACCAGCGCGCGCGCCAGCCCCGCGACGATCGTCGACTTGCCGGCATTGGAGCCGGTGGCCTGGATCATCAGCGCGGGCGTCGGCCGCGGCATCAGAATTCGATGCCCTTCTGGCCCTTCACGCCGGCGCGGAACGGGTGTTTTACCAGCGTCATCTCGGTGACGAGATCGGCCATCTCGATCAGTTCCGGCTTGGCATTGCGGCCGGTGATGACGACGTGCTTGTCGGCGGGCTTTTCCTCGCGCAGGAAGGTCAGGACGTCGTTGATGTCGAGGTAGTCATAGCGCAACACGATGTTGAGCTCGTCGAGCAGCACCATGCGATGGCGATCGTCGCGGATCAGTTCCTTGGCGCGTTCCCAGCCCTTGGTGGCGGCGGCGATATCGCGCGCGCGATCCTGGGTTTCCCAGGTAAAGCCTTCGCCCATGATGTGCAGCGTCACCAGCTCCGGAAATTGTGCCAGCAGCCTCGCCTCGCCGGTGTCCCATTTCGGCGATTTGGTGAACTGGACGACTCCAACGGGATAGCCATGGCCGATGTGCCGGAACACCATCCCGAGCGCGGCCGAGGTCTTGCCCTTGCCGGTGCCGGTGTTGACAATCAAGAGCCCCTTCTCGCCGGTCTTGGTCGCCATGATCTTGTCGCGCGCCGCCTTGTGCTTGCGCGCCTTCTCGCGGTGCCGCTCATTCTCGGCTTCATCTGAATTCAGGCGGGATCCCGGTCATGCGATCTCTTTCTGCGCGGGGGCTAACAATTCGGCGATCAGGTCGGCGGCGCGGTTGGAGCGCGGGGTCCATAGCCCGCGCCGGATCGCCTCGGCGAAGCGGTCGGCGGTCTCGCGCAGCGCCGCCGGGTTCGCGGTCTGCATAAAGTCTCGTACGCGCTCGTCCTCCAGATAGGAAGCGAACAATTGATCGAAATGATGGTTCGAGACCGCATCGGTGGACGCCGCAAACCCGAACAGATAATCCACCGTGGCGGCGATCTCGAACGCGCCCTTATAGCCGTGGCGCATCACGCCCGCGATCCATTTCGGATTGGCGGCCCGGCCGCGCACGACGCGGGAGATTTCGTGGGCGAGCGGCCGCGCCAGCGGCGCTTCCGGCCGCGAGGTATCGATGTGGGCAATCCGCGGCGCGCGGCCCTTGAGCGTCTGCACCGTCGCCGCAAGGCCGCCCATGAACTG
Source organism: uncultured Alphaproteobacteria bacterium (assembly GCA_963802535.1). Classification (GTDB taxonomy): domain Bacteria; phylum Pseudomonadota; class Alphaproteobacteria; order Rhizobiales; family Xanthobacteraceae; genus Bradyrhizobium. The sequence goes on from CAWDJI010000023.1 coordinate 160,301, forward strand.
GTAATAATCGTCGGAATCCAGAATATCGTGCTCACGGTTGTCCTGGGTCTGTGCCACCAGATCAGTGTCCTTGAGGCGCTCGGCGAAATCGTCCCGCGCGCCCTCGCCTTCGGTGCCGCTGCCATAGGCATAGCCGCCCCAGTCGAGATAGACATCGGCAAGATCGCCGCGATCGTTCCAGCCGCCCTCGTCGATCAACGCCTGCAAGCCCGCGCCGTAGGCGCCGGGTTTCGAGCCGAACACGCGATACGCCGCCCGGCGCTGCGCCGCCTCGCCGTCCATGCCAGCGGCCTCGAGCGCCTTGCGTCTGATCCGAACGTTGGCGGCGATCGGATTGGCTTCGTCCGGCTCATCGAGCCTGGCAATTGCGCTGACGGCGCTGCCGATGATGTCCATCTGGGTCGGAAAGGCGTCGCGGAACAGTCCGGAGACGCGAAAGGTCACATCCACCCGCGGGCGTTTCAGTTCGCTCAGCGGCGTGATCGCAAAGCCGGTGACCCGGCCCGAAGTTTCCTCCCATAACGGCCGGGCGCCGATCAGCGCCAGCGCCTGGGCGACGTCGTCGCCACCGGTGCGCATGTTGGCGGTGCCCCAGGCCGACAGCGCAATCGCGCGCGGCCATTCGCCGGCTTCCTGCCAATAGGCTTCGACCAGACGCTCCGCCGCCAGTTGCCCGATCCGCCACGCCGATGGGGTCGGCACCGCCCGCACGTCGACCGCGAAGAAATTGCGGCCCGTCGGCAGCACATCCGGCCGTCCCCGCGTCGGTGCCCCCGATGGACCGGGCCGGACAAAACGGCCATCCAGCCCGCGGAGGAAGGCTGAGATTTCGGCCGCCCCGCAGGCGTCAATGACCGGTCGGAGTTTTGTGTCGATCCAGTCCAATACGTCGCGGGTACGGCTCCAAGCCCTATCGCAGCGCTCAACGCCGGCGACCAGTTGCAGCGCGAGCCATTCGATCCGCTCGACGGTGTCGCCGGTGGTGCGCCATGCGGCGGTACTCACCTTTGCAAGGATTGCGGGACGCAGCACCATCAAAGTCGTCGGCGAGATCGCGGGTCAGCGGATCGAATGCGCCAAGGCCGAGGTCGAGCGCCAGCGCCCGGTGCAGCGAAGCATCCTGCGCCTTCAAATCCGAGCGCGGCAGCCGCGCGATCGAAACGATGAGGTCGTTGCGCTTGTTGTCATCAGGCACGCGGCCGAAAATATGCAGGCCGTCGCGGATCTGCATTTCCTTGAGATCGCAGAGATGCGCGTCCAGCGCGCGCAAGGCGTCGTTGGTCGGCGTATCCCGCGTCACGTTGACGTCGGCATCGAGCCGCTGCGCGCGCGCCAGCGACAGAATGTCCTCGGCCAGCATGGTGGCGCGCTTGGGATCGAGATCGGCGGCCAGCGCATATTCGTCGACCAGGGTTTCCAGCCGCGCCAGATCGTCGTGCAGTTCGGCGCGCGTCATCGGCGGCGTCAGATGATCGATGATGACCGCGCTGGTGCGGCGCTTGGCCTGGATGCCCTCGCCGGGATCGTTGACGATGAAGGGATAGAGATGCGGCAACGGCCCCAACACCGCATCGGGCAGGCAATCGGCCGATAGACCGGTGCTCTTGCCCGGCAACCATTCGAGATTGCCGTGCTTGCCGAGATGCACGACGGCGTGCAGGCCGAATTCGCGCCGCAGCCACAGATAAAACGCGAGATAGTGATGCGGCGGCACCAGATCGGGATCGTGATAGGTGCTCTTCGGATCGATGTTGTAGCCGCGCGCCGGCTGCACGCCGACCACGACATTGCCGAACCGATGCAGGCCGAGCCGGAATTCCGCCGGCGACGACATGCGGGTCCTGCTCGGGCATACCCCATCGCGACTCGACAGCGCGTCTGCACACTATCAGGCAGCGTTGCGAACGCTGCCTGATAGTTCGCCAGCGGCCACGCCACGCCGCCTACACGCGCCGCGCGATCTCCCAGCGCGTTGGTCGGACCTTGCTGCAACAGATCCATCATCGCCGCGCTCTCATCGGGCGCTTCGCTGACGGCATAGCCTTCGCCGCGCATCGCGGCGAGCACATCGATCAGGCTTTGCGGCGTATCGAGGCCGACGCCGTTGGCGAGCCGTCCGTCGCGGTTGGGATAGTTGGCAAGGATAAGGGCGACACGGCGCTCAGCCGGTTCAGCGCGGCGCAGTCGCACCCAGGCAAGCGCGAGATCGGCCGTCGCATCGATGCGGTCGGCCACCGGCTGGAACGTTGTCGGCGCGAAACCGGCAAAACTCTCGCCGCGCTCCTTGAAGGCGATGGCATTGGCAAAGATGCGGCCGTCGACTTCCGGCAGCACGACATGCATCGCAAGATCGCGCGGATTAAGCCCGCGCGTCGAGGCTTCCCAGCTCGCGCGGGAGATGCCGGCCTGCGCGACCTGCAGGACCGGACAGTCGCAGACCGCGAGTGTGCCGGCATCGTCGCTGGCGGTTGCGGTGGCGAACGCCGTGGCGTTGATGATGATGTCGGGCGGATACGCCGACAGCGCCGCGCGCAGGAATACCGCGGAGCGTTCGTCCTTCAGGCTGGTGACGAACAGGCATACCGCATTGAGACCACGTGCCAGTAGTGCGGTCCGCAGCGCATCGATCCCCGCGGTATCGCCTCCGGCGACCAGCGCGCGGTAGAAAATCACGATCGCATTGGGGCGATCGTCATTCGAGGGTTCGCCGCGCCAGAAGCCGGCCGACGGCATTGGCCGCGCCCGCGGCGGCGCCTCGCCATGCCCGATCAGATGTGCGGCGAAACGCAGCGCGAGTTCGGCATTCTCGACGCCGCCCTCGCTGCAATAGCGCCAGAGCGCGTGGGTCTCGTCAGCGCCGAGCGTACCGCGCGCTGCCAGCGCGGCGTTCCAGTCCATTTCGCCGGGCACGCATGCGAACAGCGCGCCGCGTCGCTGCGCATCGCTGCGCAGGCTTTCGACGCCATGCGGCCAGTAGCTTTCGCCGCCGAGCATCCGCAGCACGACAATTTTGGCCTCGCGCAGCGTGCGCTCGACATAGAGATCGACCGACGCCGGATGCCCGAGCGCCAGCAGATTGGTCAGCCGCACGCTCGGAAAGTCTTCGGGCAGCGTCGCATAGGCTGCACCGAACGCCGCAAGATCGCTGTCGGCTGCCGACAGCACGACGATGTCGGCGGGGTCCTGCCCGAGATCGCGGGCGACGTCGCCATCGTCGATGCTGCCGCTACTGTCGAGCTTCAGGTGCATGCGTGTGGAAGTCCTTGCTACCCCGCCAGCGCCCGTCGGACCGCGTCGCCGTCAAACCCTTTCAATCCGATCACCACGAGATGCTCGGCCTGCTTCACATCGGGACGCGCGAAGGCGAGGTCGACACGACCGCCGACCCCCTGCACCACGATCGGTGCCGCCTTGTCGGTGATGCGGGCATGGCCCTTGACGCGCAGCACACCGGCAAGATTGAGCGCATCGCTGACGCGCGCCCGCATCGCATCGACACTGGCGGCCGCCTGCGGCAGCACCACGATGCTGTCGAAATCGTCGTGGTCGTGCTCTTCCTCCTCGCCGTGGTGACCGACCCGCGCCGCCATGTCGTCTTCGGCCGCAGCATTGAGCCCAATCAGTACCGCCGCCGCCAGGTCGCCTTTGGAGCGCACGATATTGACGCCCGGCCGCAGCACGGCTTTGAGGCGCGCCTCGATCCCGGCCAACACGGCCGGCGAAACCAGGTCGCTCTTGGAGAGCACGACGAGATCGGCGCAGGCGAGCTGGTCCTCGAACACTTCCTCGATCGGATCGTCATGATCGACGGAATCATCGGCGGCCCGTTGCGCGGCCACCGCGTCCTCATCGATGGTGACGCGGCCTTCCGACAGCGCCAGCGCGTCGACCACGGTGACGACACCGTCGACGGTGGCGCGGGTGCGAACCGCCGGCCAGTCGAATGCCTTCAGCAGCGGCTGCGGCAACGCCAGGCCCGACGTCTCGATGACGATGGCATCGAGCGGCCGGTCGCGCGCCAGCAATTTGTCCATGGTCGGAATGAAATCGTCGGCGACGGTGCAGCAGATGCAGCCATTGGTGAGTTCGACGATATCGCCGGGCGCGCAGGCTTTTGCCGCGCACTCCTCGACCAGCCCGCCGTCAAATCCGGCATCGCCGAATTCATTGACGATCACGGCGATGCGACGCCCATCGGCCTGCGTCAGCAGCGAACGCAGCAGCGTGGTCTTGCCGGCGCCGAGGAATCCGGTGAGCACGGTGACGGGGACGCGGGACATTGCAATCTTCTCCTCAAGACGAGCGTTTCAGCCAGAGCGGAAGCCCGGCTGCGATGAACACAACATTGGGAACGGCCGCGGCGACGATCTGGTTCAGTCGGCCCTGCGCGTCGCGAAAGTTTCGGCCGAGCGGCGTTTCGGGCACCAGGCCGAGACCGACCTCGTTCGACACCAGCACGATGGGATATTTCGCGACCTCAAGAAATCTGCGTCAGCCGGCGTCCTTCTATTTCCGGATCGCGCTCCGCGAACATCAGGTTCGACAGCCACAGCGTCAGGCAATCCACCAGCACGGCGCGCCCATGGGTCGCCTCCCGCGTCAAGGCATCGACCAGCGCCAGCGGCTCCTCGACGGTGACCCAGCCCTCGCCACGCCGATCGCGATGATGGGCGATGCGCGATCGCATCTCGTCATCTTCAGCGGTCGCGGTGGCGAGGTAGATCCGCGCCAGTCCGCTGTCGCCGATCAGTTTCTCGGCAAAGACGGATTTGCCGGAGCGCGCACCGCCCAGCACCAGCGTGGTGGCAAGATCAGTCATTTCGGCGCGCTTCCATCGTCCGGCGACCAGCGCATCGGCGGCACCCGCGCCACCATGCCCTTGCGCAAGCACGTCGGCGCGCTCGCGCCACGGCACCAGGCCGTAGTCGGATTTTTGATAGGAATTTACGAACGACACCAGGGCCGCGGTGCCGCTCTCGGTTTGCAGATCGCCGAACAAGAACGTGTAACCGTCCGCGCTGGTCACGGCGACCGTCGCCGGCCGCTTGCAGACGCTGAGGCATTGCACCGGCCGCACCTGCACGTGATCGGTTGGGCCGATCGCGGCCTTGACCGCCTCGAACATGTCCGGCCCGACCACGATGCCGCCTTCGGCCGTCTTGCAGGTGACGCACACGCTCACGACAATGGGAGCGCTGGGCGAATTGACGCGCGCAGCTTCAACCAACGTCAATTGATCGGATTCTTGGTCAGCGCTCTCGCGATCCATCACAGGCTCACATCACGGCCGTCAGGCCACGAGCTTTGTTGGGTCGCGCCGACGGCTATTCGCCGACAAGCTCGCTCCCGTCCGGTGCACCCCGCCCCGACGACGCCTCCAAAGCACAGTTCGTGATGGCAGGTCTCCTGGCTCGCGGGTCGTTGCCATCAGCCGCCTTCCCGGGAATTTCCCAGTGGCACCGGCTTGGGGCTCGTCGCTTACAGTTGCGGGGGCAGCGCCGGCGTTGAGCGAACTCGCACCGGCTTCCCTTTTCACCTCCCACGCGGGAGGACCATCACGGATGACGCTAAACGTCGGGGTGGCCGGGGTCAACCGGCTCGCCCATGAGGTCAACTCGGGTTGACCGGATACCGGCTGTTGGGTCAGTTACACCAGCAAAAAGGAACCCGATGCCGACCAAATCCCAGCCTCATTGGCAGCCGCCCGCCATCGCGCCGCTCGATCCCGATCTGGCGGGCCAGATGCGTGCGCGCATCGACGGCAAGGCCAAGCCGCCGGGCTCGCTCGGGCGAATCGAGGACCTCGCCGTACAGCTCGGCATGATCGCGCATCCGCACCAGCCGCGGGGCGACAACGCCGTGCTGCTGGTATTTGCCGGCGACCACGGCCTCACCGAGGAAGGCGTGTCGCAATATCCTTCCGCCGTGACGGTCGCGATGGTGAACACCTATCTGGCCGGTCGCGCCAGCGCCAACGCCTTTGCCGCCGCCAGCCATGTCGGCATTCGCGTCATCGACGCCGGGGTCGCGGCCGACGCTGCCCACCCATCCCAATCTGATCGGCGCCAAGATCCGGATGGGAACCGGCAATGCCGCGCGCGAACCGGCGATGTCGGTCGAACAGGCGTGTGACGCATTGGCAAAAGGTTGCGCGCTCGCGATCGCCGAGATCGACGCCGGCGCCGACATCATCGCGCTCGGCGAAATGGGCATCGGCAATACCGCCTCCTCCGCGCTGCTGGTGCATCGCCTGGCGCCCGCGCCGCTCGATGAGTGCATCGGGGTCGGCGCTGGGCAGGATGATGCAGGCATGGCCCGCAAGCGCGCCGCCATCGCCAGGGCGGCCGCGCGCAGCAACGCCAGCTCCGCCCTCGATGTCCTCAGCGAATTCGGCGGGCTCGAAATCGCGATGATGGCGGGTGCGGTGCTGGGCGCAGCTTCACGGCGACGTCCGGTCGTGATCGACGGTTTTATCTCCAGTGCTGCGGCACTGGTCGCGATCCGGCTCTGCTCCGGCGGCGCGAGACTACTGCGTGTTCGCGCATCGCTCCGCCGAAAAAGGCCATGCCATCGCGCTGGCGGCGCTCGACGCAAAACCGCTGCTCGACCTCGGGCTGCGGCTCGGCGAAGGCACCGGCGCCCTGCTCGCGGTACCGCTGGTGCGCGCGGCGGCGCGGTTACTGACCGACGTCGCCGACCTCAGCGACGTGCTGGCCGGGAAAATCTGACATGGGTGAGACCGAACGCTTCTTCAACGCGGTGCGGTTTCTCACCATCGTGCCAACACCGCCGACGAACACCGCGCCGCAGCCGGACTGGCTGGCGCGGTCGCTGAAATATTTTCCGATTGTAGGGATCGGTATCGGCGCCGTCTCGGCGGCCGTGTTGCTGCTTGCCGGTCACATCTGGGGGCCGTTCGTTGCAGCGCTGCTGGCGATTGGCGCCGGCGCTGTGATCACAGCGGCGCTGCACGAGGATGGTCTCGCCGACACCATTGACGCCTTCGGCGGCGGCTGGACGATCGAACGGCGGCTGGAGATCATGAAGGACAGCCGGATCGGCACCTATGGTGCGCTGGCGCTGGGGTTTGGCGTCGCCTTGCGCATCGCGGCGCTTACGCAACTACCGTTATGGGCGGGCGCCATGGCACTGGTCGCAAGCCACGCCGCCGCCCGCGCCACGCCGGGCTTTGTCATCGGCGCCATGCGCTATGCCGGCGATACCGACGGCAAGAAGGTGAGCTATGCCGAGACGCCGATGACTTCGGACGAAACATGGTTCGCGTTGATCAGCGTCGCCCTTGCCGCGCTGCCGCTGGCTTTCATTTCGCTCTCATCGGTGTTTTTTGGCGCCCTGCTCGGCGCCGCGCTGGCCGCAGCGCTGGCGCTATGGTCGCGGCGGCTGATCGGCGGTTATACCGGCGATGTCCTCGGCGCCATCGAGCAAATGTTCGAGATCGGATTTTTGCTCGGCGTTGCCGCGGTCATTCGATAGGCCAGGATAGCGGCAGCTGATACGGCTCGCCCTCGAAGGCTTCGGCGCCGCGCCCGATGCTGTGGATCGCCTCGGTCATCCGGCCGCTCCGACCGAGCAGATCATCGGCGAGCGACACCATCAGGCGGTTCGGCGTCACCGACGGCGCACGACGCCGTAATTCCTCGGCGATGGCCTGCTCGAAACCTGGATTGCTGTCGCAGGCGACCACATAGGCTGCGGCACTGGAGCGGCTGATTCCGGCCCAGCAGTGGATCAGCAGTTTGCGCTCCCGCGCGGCCCGCGCGAAATCGAGGATCGCCTGCATGATGGCCCTGTCAGGCGCGACAAGGCCCGGTCTGATCTCGGTGATGTCGTGAAACGACAATTCCAGATGCCGGTCGCAATTGAGCGCACGATGGTCCGCGGCCTCGTGACCGGGCGACAGCAGCGTCAGCAGATCGAACCGGTCGAGACCGGCCGCAACCCCGGACAGCCCACTGAGCGGGCAGACGTACAGATGCGGCCTGTCATCAGGTTGAGCCATCACGGTGCTGGCCTGGGCATTGAAAATTGCAGGCGCAACCTGCGCCAGCCGATGACGACGCCGGTCAGGCTGAACGCGAGCCCGAGACCACACAATGTGACGATCAATACGCTGCGCCATGTTGGACGCGCCGACAAGACAGGAAAATCCATCGTATGCAGCGCGGTGTAGAACCAGCGATACGCGCGCCGCGACGGATCAAGCCGCTCGAGGATGGCGCCGCTCGCGCCGTCAATGTGAAACCACACGCTACCGCATACCGACCGGTAGACCGGCGCATTCGGCATTGACGCCGCAATCGCGTAATTGTCGTCGGCCGCGACAATTGTGGGAACGCTGCAACCGGATGCCAGCAGCCCGACGAACGCGCTTACCTCCGAAGGATTCAGAAATTCACGCTGGGGAGAAGAAATGCCGGTGTCAATGGAAACCAGTTGCTGCGCGTCGAGGCTGGTTCGGTCGCGTCGATAGAATTTCCCGTTGAACACAAACCATTCAACTTCCTTCGCATTGGCGGAAATCGATCCATGCGCCGGGAAACTCTCCCACGCCGGCGTACCGGCGACCAAGGCCGTTTCCGCGGCGGAAAGCTTACCGGTCGAGAACAGCCGGCCGTGGTCCATCGACAACCAGCCGCTGAAAATCCAGGTCAGCACGAAAATCATGCAGACGAGCCCAAGCACATGATGCCATTTCTGCCAGCCCACATAAGGTGAGACGATGCGCCGACGCACGATTCTCACCCTGATGGTGCCGAGTATGGTTCCGGAGATCGCCGCGATCAGGGCAACAAGCGACAGCCACCACACCGTGGCGTCCCAGGCGCCATGGCTCTTGCGCAACATCGTGGGGTAGATCCAGTGCGTCACGCTGCCGACATAATTCCACGCCCGCTCCCGGCGTGTGGTGTCGAGCACGACCTCGCCGGTGACCGAGGAAACATAAAACTCCCTGCCCGCATCATCATTGAGTGCAACCCGATACAGCGGACGGTGACGATCGAACCCGTTCGGCACCGTCCACTGATCGTAATTTTCGAAATCGACAAACGCCGGTTTTGAAATGTCTTGCCCGCGCTGCCGAGCCGCAGCTTCGGCGATCTTCAGAGCCAATGGCGCGGATTTTATCTCGGCATCGGTGAGATCGTCGGCGCGCACCGCACGGATGCCGGAGCGGCCCGTCACGATATAAACCGGGCCGTCGCTGCGCTGGATCAGCCGGACGCGGGTTGCGTCCTTGATGCCGCTGGCATCGACGGCGGCGGCGAGGTTATTCGGCACATGGGATGAACCGATCGGCGCCAGCCCATCGACGCGCTCCGCTTCCGTCAGCGTCGGAAACGACACAAAATGCATCACGATGCCGGTTGCAAACCACATCGCAAACAACAGAGAGAGCGAAACGCCCAGCCAGCGATGAAGCAGAATGAGCGCGCGCATGTTTCAGGATTTTACCATTTGAACGAAGCGGCCACTTCGTAGCTGCGCGGCGCGCCGAGGATGATCTGGTCGGTATATCCGGGATCGCCCCAGCGGCGTAACGCTTGTCGGTCAGGTTCTTCACGCGGAACGATATCCGGGTTTGACTGACGCCGTTGAATACCGACTTCGGGATGTCGACGAACGCATAGGCGTCCGCAACGCGTATAGGCATTCATGGTGACGAGATTGTCCTGAAAGTTGAAGCGGTCGCCGACATGGCGCAGCCGATGCGCCGATTTCGACCGGCCACGCCGTTTCGAAGCGATAGGACGCGCCGGCATTGGCGACGAAGCTCGGCACGTTCGGCGGCGTCTTGCCGGAATAGGATTGAGCGACGCCGTTGCCGTCGACGTAGTCGAAATTGACGAAGCGCGACTGCACGATGGCGACGTTGCCCCACAGCTTCAACCCGCCGAACGGGTTGACGGCGCCGGCGACTTCGACGCCTTGCGATGCAATCTTTCCGGCGACGTTGAACAGGATGGCCGCTTTCGGGAACGTAGACGTTCTTGCGTTCGATATCGAACGCCGAGACCGTGAATTCCGCCTTCTTGTCCGCAGAACAGCATGCTTGACGCCGGTCTCGTAGATCCGCGACGTCGTCAACAGCAACGGCTGCGTCGGCCGCAGGTTGAAGATGTTGGCGACCGTGGGATCGGCCGCGGTGGCGTACTGGCTGTAGAAGGTCAGTCCCGGGCACCGCTTCCCAGGTGTAGCCGACGCGACCCGTGACGGGCGGAAGGTCGTGGAGAACGGATAGCCGGCGGCGCTGCGCAGGTTGCCGTCAACGTCGAATGCGGTGCGCGACAGATCGATCTCTTCGACCCGGATACCGCCGATCAGCGCGAAATTCGACGTGAGCTTGATGCGGTCCTCGAACGACAGCGAGACATTGTCGACATGCGTGTAGAAGTTCTTGGTCTGCTGCACGCCATAGAGGCCGCGATCCGGGTTCGACCAGGTTGACGATGTCGTTGTTGAAGAAATCGTCCTGCACGACGTTGAACTGCAGGCTGCTGGCGGCAACCGTCGCCACGAAGCGGTTGTCGAATCCCGCCGAGATTGGAGTTGACCGTGAGATCGGTGACGTTGCCGTAGAGCTTCTGGTCGTGATCGACCGACAGTCGCTCGCGATAGACCTGCCCGAAGTTCGCGCTGGCGCGGATTGTCGTTGAACGCATTGATCTCGTTGTTGAACCAGTGGCGTTGCGCGTTATAGGCATAGACCTGGCTCTTGAGCTGGACGTTGTTGGTGATGTCCCACTGGAACGCCGCTGCGCAGCCACAGCTCATTGGCGCCGTTGTGGTTGTCGAGCACGTTGTAGGTCGTCGACAGCGTGCGGGCGTCGATCGTGACCGGATTCGAGCGTGCCCGTGCGTCCGTTCGAGATAGTAGTTGGATCCAGGTGCCCGAGACGATGCCGGTGGTCGGAACGATTCCGGGCGCATTGGCCGGCACCAGCGGCGTGCCCCAGTAGAATCGGTCCTTGTCCTGCTTGTATTCGACCGCGCCCCAGATCTTGAAGCTGTCGGTGACCTGGTAGTTGAGCTGGCCTGAAACATTGGTGAGCTTGCGAATAGGTGTCGTCGATGAAACTCTTGTTGTTGGAGTGGCTGACGTCGAAGCGATAGTCCAGCCCGTCGATCAGGGTGCTGCCGCCCGATCCATAACCGGCGCGATACCCCTTGAACGAATCGAAGCCGACGGAAGGCCTCGTTGACGATCGGCCCGGTGTGCGGCACCTTGGTCACGTAGTTGATGGCGCCGCCGGTCGCGCCCTCGCCCGACAGCAGCGACGCCGGGCCTTTCAGGATCTCGACGCGGTCGAGATTGGCCGTGTCCATGATGCGGTCCGTCATTTCCGCGGGACCGATCTTGATGCCGTTGTAGAGCGTGTTGATCTGGTTGCCGGTGAAACCCGCGCATCGAGAACGATGGCGGGCGCGCCGGGCGAGTCGCCGCCGTCACGCCGACCGCGGCCTGCGCCACATCCGTGGTGGTGCGGAGACCGCGATCCCTGATGGTCTGCTTGTCGATCACCTCGACGGTCGCCGGAATCTCGCGCACCGTCAGTCCCAATCGGGATGCACTTTCGGCAACGACATTGGTGTTGAGCGGCGTATGGGCGATCTCGCCTCCGCCCGAGACCGGTGCTGGCGCAGGCACCGCGGTCTGGCGTACGGCCGCGGCCTGCAGCGCGTGCGGCCGTTCGGCTTCGCTGCGTTCCCGGACTCGGCCCTGCGCACCGGCTTGCGCTGCGGCGGCGAGACGACCACGGGCCCGAGACTGTCCGGCTTCTCCGCCTGCGGCGCGCCCTGTGCCATGACCGGCGCGGTGACGCCGGAAGCAACGAGCGCAAGAAGACCGAGCGGCTGCGGACGAGCGCAACCAGCGCTTGATCGCGTCACCGTGGCCTTGATTGGCGAAAATTTGACTGAAATGAAGACGCGCGCACGCAACACGTGGCGCATGATGACCATGATTGCTGAAAATCGACAGATTTACCGCTCGACGGCGAAACACTACTCCGTCAGCGCGGTTGCCAGTCCATTCTGCCCTCGCCCAAAGCGGCAGACACACCAGCTACTCTTGCGACATCGGAGCACCCCGCCCGACGCGTTCGCGCATGACCATGACCGGCAGCAGGTTTCCTGGCTCGCGGGTCGTCGCCTCGGACCACCTTCCCAGAGACCCGAAAGTCTCCAGTGGTATTTATGGTCGTCGGCTATCCGCTTACAGTTGCGGGGGCAGCCGCGGATTTGCACATCAAGATGCGCGCACCGCATTCCCTTGGTTAGCCCTTTCGGGCACTACCGATCACAAACGTGGCATCGGACCGTATTGAGAGTCAATCGCAGAAGCGGCCTTCGATCCAGCATAGCCTTCCCTGTCAGAAAACAAGCCACGGCAGTTGCCGCCGGGCCACACCGAAGATCGATTGATGCCACCCAACAAACCACCGATCTGGCGCGATGATATCGACGCACTGGCATTTCAGCCCGCAGAACATGCCGGCCTCTGCATGGTGCATCGTCGCGCGTTCCGCACCCTGTTGCGGACAACGCCGTCGCCACGGCAATGCGTCGAATTCTTCAACGCCCATCACGTGGCATTTCATGCGGCGGCCCGCGCAAAACTAAAGCGCACCAAATTGGCTACATCAGCGAATTTTCACCTGACGAGCCGGGATGTTGTCAGGCAATTGAAAAATTAGGGTCGCACTCCCGGCCCTTCTGGGTTAAAATGAACGTATTCGCCGAGGATAGACATGCAACAATCCCAGACCGCCCATCTGCCCGCTACCGCCGTCGACACCAACGTTATTGCGCAAGCTGTGCTGGCGATGGCGCTCGGCCTTTTCATTGTCGGCGTGGTCGGCTTCTCGCATATCAGCGCGGTTCATAACGCGGCGCACGATGTTCGCCACGCCAACGCGTTTCCCTGCCACTGACCAATGCCGGTTTTCAGATCTATCGTATTCTCTGCCGCCCTTGCCGGCTTGATCGTCGGGGTGGTGATTTCGATTGCCCAATTCTTCGGTACCGTACCGCTGATCCAGCGGAGCGAAGTCTACGAGCGCAAGGCTGCCGGCACGCCACCGGCGGGTCGTGACCACGCCGCTGCTGCCGGCGATCAAACCAAGGCGGCCCATAGTCACGAGAGCGAATGGGAGCCTGAGGAAGGCCTGCAACGCAACGCCTTCACGGTCGGCGCCAATATCCTGACCGCGATCGGCTTTGCCCTGCTGCTCACCGGGGTCTATGCGATCCGGGGCCGCCAAGTTACGTGGCGGGAAGGCCTGTTGTGGGGGCTCGCCGGCTTTGTCGTGTTCACCGCCGCACCCGGCCTCGGCCTGCCACCGGAATTGCCGGGCATGGCGGTGGCCGAACTGACGGCGCGGCAGACCTGGTGGATAGCGACCACGGCCGCAACCGCCGGCGGCCTTTGCCTGCTGACCTTCCGCCCCGCCGCCTGGGCCGCGGTTCTCGGCCTCGTACTGATCGCGTTGCCGCATCTGATCGGTGCGCCGCTGGCGCCGGAATCGCACAGCGAGGTTCCTGCCACCCTCTCCCATCGATTCATCGTGATCGTAACGCTGACCAGCCTGTTGTTCTGGGCGCTGCTCGGCGTCGTCACCAGCCTGGCGTTCGAACGCATTTCACATCCGCGGCCTTAAGTTGTCCCGACGCTAGACGCTGCGGCCATGCATCGATCGTCCCGCGGCGACGTCCCAAGCCTCTCTCAAGCAGCGCACCATAGATTACTTGAACGATTGGCACAGTTCGTTATCTCCTGACGGTTGTTTAGCGTCGCGGCGAGATCAATTCCGCAACGCGTTGCTTACCGAAGGGAGAATTTCAGATGAAGTCGATCTTTTCCGCATTGCTCGTGCTGGGGCTGTCGCTGATTGCCGCCCCTTCCTTTGCCGCCGACAACCGCAACGTCTCGGTCATCAACGAGACCGGCTACGCCATCAAATTCCTCGGCTTCAACGCGCCTGATGACGGCCTCGACGAATGGGAAAACGAACTCGACAAGACGCTGAAGAACCAGGACACCGCCTATGTCGAGTTCGATGAAGACGACGAAGGTTGCGTCTGGAACATCAAGGTGGACTGGGCCAACTACAATGAATCGGTGCTCTGGAAGAACGTCAATCTTTGCAAGTTCAACGTGCTCAGGCTGCGCTACGATTCCGGCACCAAGACCACGTCGTTCGTCGCCGAGTGATCGTACTACTCCCGGGGGACGATCCACCGCGTTCGGCGGTCATCAGGCAGGCGACATGCTTTGCATGCAATGCGAGCCTGAGTGCTTACAAAATCGTCTTGCCGGAACCTTGCCGGTCAGGCTGACTTTCAGCCGGGTCCTTGGCGCGACACCCGGGTACGCCCCGGCCTCGCATCATCTTTCCCGCATGCCCCCCGCCGATCCCAAAAGGCCGGCGGGGGTTCTATTTTCAGCCGGTCAGCTCGAGTTGGATTGCCGGGCGTCGTCCAGCCCGCGCGGTGACCAAAATCATTTTCCACGCGGAATAGTTGGTTCGCCCCGGTGTTACCCGCTCCGATGCTGGAATTTATTGTCGTCAGGCGCCGCCGGAGCTGGGACTGGCGAGTGCACGATCAAAACGGAAAGATCGTCGCAGGCGGCCGGGAGAAGACCCGGCCGGCCGCGCGCTATCACGCCTATCGGGCGCTGCTGCTGGTGATCGCGGTGGGCGCCAAGGCGGCCGACCTTCAACGTTCCTAAAGCGGGATGAAGTTGGATTAAATCGGTCTAGCGGCAGACCCGCTGCACCTCTCCCGCTTGCGGGGTCGAGACGAGCGAAGCTCGCTCTTAGGTCGACGCGCGAAGCGCGGCGGGTGGGGGCTCTCTCCACCCGACAACTCGCGGAGACACCCCCACCCCGCGGTAGTGGGTCAGTTTGATTGTGGCAGCCCAGACGCCTAGAAATCGGTCCGGTTCGGGGGCATATTGGCGAGATGCAAACAACTTCATGGCTGCAAACATCTCAACTCATTGCCGTAGTTTCATCGGCATTTAGCCTTGGCCTCTACATCCCCAGATTCATGAATGGTCGGTGGGATGGGGGCGATCTGGCCGCACTTATTGGGGCCAGTACGTCTTTGGTGGTCTTTTCGGCTCTCTTGCTCCTTGGTTTCTGGAAACCATATGACCGCACATCCTAAGCGCCCCCGCAATTTCCCCCGGAATTCCACCGACTCAATTGCAGGCTCCTGCACGTCATCTTCCTGACCTCCCATATTAACCAAGCGATTTCTTTCAGGGTCACTTTTCAAACTGACCCACTACCCACCCCGCCCTCCCCCGCAAGCTCGGGAGAGGGAGCGCACTTCCTTCGCGGTTGGTATTATTCAACCTAACTTCTTCACGCTTTAGGTCCAGGCGGCAGGCCCGTTTTTTCCCGGAGTAGGCAGACGCGCGCGAATCAGACCTAATTTGTCAGCGATGACATTTTGAGATTGCGGCGGCATGAACCAGCCCGAGCTCTCTGATTCTGATATCCGCGTCCTTCAGGAACGGCTGCGCGCCGCCTGGAAGCAACTGGGTGACCCGTCCCTCACCGCCTTTATGCGCCGCGAATTGCGCAACCAGATGAAGCAATGCACCGCCGACCTGCGGTCGTATCTCCAATTGACGACGACGCGTCCGGAGCCGGTCAAGGAGGCGTCCCGCACCTTCAGCAAGCCCGAACTGCGCATCCTGGCCTGAGGCCGGCCACCCGCTATATGATCAAATACGCCTTGCGGGGGCAGGATTCGACCATGACCATAGGCAAGGCGTTGATGGCGGCACTCGGCGTGCTGTTTGCTCTATCGGCGGATGCGCAAGCCCCCGCTACGTTCACGGTGATTTCACCGGTGTTCGGCCAGCTCGTCGCCTTCGCGATGCCGTCAAGCTTCGTCGTCGTGTCGGAAAACGCCAACGGACCGAACTATATCCGCGAGGCCGTACTCAAGGGCGAGACGGTCGAGCGCTGGACCCAGATGATCACGCTGACCGCCGCCAAAGGGCTGGCCGGCAACCCCAAGGTCTCGCCCGAGAGTTTTGCAGGGTCGATCGCCGGCGGGTTCAAGACCGCCTGTCCCGACAGTTTTACGACAAAAGGGTTCGGAGCCGCCAAATTCGGCGATCAGGATGGGTATGTCGCGATGGCAAGCTGCGGCCGGGTCGAGTCCCGCGCCGACAAGCACAGCGAAGTAGCACTCATCGTCAGCGTCAAAGGCAGCGCCGATTACTACACGCTGCAATGGGCCGAACGTGGCCCCGCGGCGGGCAAGCGCGCCATCGACGAGGCCAAATGGCAGGCCCGGCTGCGCCAGTTGCAGCCGATCCGGCTGTGCCCGATCCTGCCCGGCGAGCGGGCGCCCTACCCGAGCTGTGTCAGCAAGAATTAGCCGACTGGGCCAATTAAGAGTGGATAACCTCGACGCCGCCGTCCGTATCGCGAATCTGCTTTCATTGTGGCACCGCAGTGACAGACGGAAAATGTGAAAATTGGTAACGGCATCGCATTTCGCGATCGGGGCGCCCTCCCATGAAGTTCTCGCTCTCAGGTTTCATCGGACTTGCCGTTTTTGCTGCGATTGGTTCGGCCAATGCGGCCGATCTGGCGGCGCGGCCCTATACCAAGGCGCCCGCGATGATCGCGGCGGTCTATGACTGGAGCGGATTCTATATCGGCGGCAATGTTGGCTGGGGCACCAGCCACAAGTGTTGGGATCTCCGCAGTCCCGGCACCGGCAATCTGTTTGCCGAAGGATGTCATGATGCGACCGGCGGCGTGGCAGGCGGACAGATCGGGTATCGCTGGCAAACCGGCGTCTGGGTGTTCGGCGTTGAAGCCCAGGGCGACTGGGCCGACCTGCGCGGCTCCAACTTCAGTATCCTGACACCAGCAATTATCGACCGGACCAAGATTGACGCCTTCGGTCTTTTCACCGGTCAGGTCGGTTATGCCCGGAACAACGTGCTTTGGTACCTGAAGGGCGGCGGCGCGGTAGTCTCGGACAAATATGACGGTTTGACCGCCGCCACCGGCGCCGTGGCGAACGTGGCGAGCGAGACACGGGTCGGCGGTGTCGTCGGGACCGGCATCGAATACGGCTTCAGCCCGAACTGGTCTGCGGCCATCGAATACGACCATCTTTTCCTGGGGCACCGCCTGATCGACTTCACGTCGGCTGTTGTCCCCGGCGTGCTCGCGCGGACCGACCGGATCGGCCAGGACGTCGATCTGATTACAGTGCGGGTGAACTACCGCTGGGGCGGCCCGGTGATTGCCAAATACTGACGCGACGCTGGGTTGAGGTCTGCCGCCTTCGACGGTTTGGGGGACGTCGGCTTGCTGAACCTTGCCCGTTCTGTTGATAACCCTGATCAGCCGATGCTGGCGGCGAGACCAACGGCCCCGGTGTGCTATCGGCATATCGGCCTGACTAACGACGGACAGAACAGATGCGGATCACCCTCGTCGGCTCCCGCCATTTCGGCGTGACGACCTTCAACATGCTGCGCCAACACGGGGTGGAGATCGCCAGAGTCGTGGTCCACGACGCAGAGGACCGGCTGGCGGCCGCAGCCAAGGCGGCCGGCATCGAGGTTGCCGTCCAGGCCGATCCCAAATTCGTGGTAGCGCCGGAGATCGCCCCCAACAGCGACCTGATCGTGACCGCCCACAGCCATGCCCGCATCACCAGGGAGGCGCTGGCAGCCGCCAAGCTCGGCGGGATCGGCTATCATCCTTCGCTGCTGCCCCGGCACCGCGGCATTGCCGCGATCGAATGGACCATCAAGGAAGGCGACCCGATCGCCGGCGGCACCATCTATCACCTCGCCGACCGCATGGACGCCGGCGCGATCGCCGCCCAGGAGTGGGTGTTCGTCAAGAAGGGCGAGACAGCGCGGGAGCTTTGGGAGCGTGCACTGGCCCCGCTCGGCCAAAAACTGCTCGGCGAGGTCATCGACTACGCCAAGGTGCACAAGACCCTGCCCGCAAAACCCCAGGACGAGCAATTCGCCACCCTGGCGCCGAGCCTTTCCGACGCCAAACACTAGCTGTTTCGCGGCTTTGGCCGGTTAAGCATACCGGGTATGCAAATCGGGTCGATTCGGAACGTTTTTTTCGTTCCTTGGCCGGAACCAGATTCACCTTGATGTGTTTGAGTCTGTGGGAACTTTCTTCGTTGTTGCGGCGCACCAAAGTTTGAACACATTGTGCCCGGATAAGACGCTTCATCACACACATTTGTCGGGGATTTGATTCCATGCGCAACAACCGCATTCGCCATCTGCTTTTTGCTTCGTTTCTTGCCAGCGCCACCCTTGCGGCGGCTCCCGTCGCCGCCCAGCAGCCCTATGACGGGCTTTGGCAGGTTACCGTCGTCACCAAAAGCGGCAGTTGCGATGCGCAGACCGCTTCAACCGTGACCGTCACCGACGGCAAGGTTACAGGCTCGGGCGCGCCGGTTTCCGGCACCGTCTGCTCCGGGGGACTTGTGCGAGTCTCGATCAATGGTGCATATGCGGCCGGTCAACTCAGTGGCAACTCCGGATCGGGGAAATGGAATGGGGCATCAGCTGGTGTACCGTGTAGCGGTCGATGGGAAGCGTCCCGTCAGTAAGACAAGCCGAACATCAGAATTCTTCGCCCAGACGCGGCGGCTGACATTTGCAGCCGTCGCGTTTTTCATGACTTCCGTTGCTGCCTCCTCGAGCTACGCCCAGGCCTCCGGACCGTATGCCGGCATGGCCGGTAAATGGGCGGGCAGCGGCACCGTCACGCTGGACGACGGATCCAACGAACGCATCCGCTGCCGGGCAACCTACGATGTCGCCGGCGCCGAAGATGGACATGAGCCTGACCTGCGCCAGCGACGCCTACAAGTTCAATCTGACGGCCAGCGTCGTCGATCAGGGCGGCGCGATCGTCGGACAGTGGAGCGAAACCAGCCGCGGCATCACCGGCAGCCTTTCCGGCCGCGGCGGCGGCGGCAACTTCCAGGTCACGGCGGTGACCGCCGGCTTCAACGCCAACATCTCGCTCAAGACCACCGGCAACAAGCAGACCGTCGCCATCAGGGCCGACAGCCAGTTCCGGGCCGCGAACATCTCGCTGTCGAAATAGCCCGACCGCGCGCCAGCTATTCCAATCGCCCGCTTCGGCGGGCGATTGCTGTCAGGCCCTTTTTCCTCACTCCGGACATACAAGGCCTTGTGTCTCAGGGCGAGCCCGCGACACAATCCCTACGGTGCATGGGGTTGTTTTCGCAGTTTTATGGTCCCGGCCCGGCGATGCACCGCGCCCGAGGCGCTGGTCTAGCTCGCCTTTAGCTCGTTTTGGGCTTCGCCAGCTGCGCGGCGGTCTTCTCGATGGTCTTGGCGATCAACAGCGCCTGCTCCTTGTTGACCGCGAAATCCTGCACGCCTTTCTGCGTGGTCAGCGACAGCACCATGATGTCGGGCTGCTTGTCGGGCCAGCCGGTCGCGAAGGCCGTGACGTAATCCGCGGAGGTCGATCGATTGGTGGTCGTTGGCTTTGTCATTCGTGATTCTTGCCTGTTGCTTGCTTTGATGAGGTAGCCGACGCGCGCATCACGCCTTCGGCACGTAAGCGGTGACTTCGATTTCGACCTTGGCCCTGAGATCGACGAGCCCGTCGATATAGAGCAGCGTCGATGGCGGGAAATTGCGCCCGAGCGTTTCCTTCCAGGCGGCACCGATGCCGGCGCCCGCCGCCTCATATTCGCTGCGGCTGGTCAGATACCAGGTCAGGCGAACGATGTGCTCGGGACCGGCGCCGGCCTCGCCCAGCAGCTTGATGATCCGCTTCAGCGCGGTGCCGACCTGGGCGGCCATGTCGGGCTGATACTCGCCCTTCTCGTCGCCGCCGGTCTGGCCGGCGAGCACGATCCATTTGCCGGGACCGTCGACTTCGACGCCGTGCGAAAAACCGCGGGGTTTCGACCATTCGGCCGGTTGTAGGATACGCATGGGCAATTCCTCCTGAGACCGCGATCCTTAGCACCGAACCGGCGCCCCCTCCCACAGCGAATTTGAGAGCTGACGCATCGCACGCCAGCAGATTTGCGCGTTGCAAATCAGCGCGCCCTCGCCGATACCGGCCTGCCCTCATCACCCCTCGCAGCACAGCCTTCCATCAATGGACCGCACTCCTTCCAAACCATTGGCCGCGATGTGGATGGCGGGCTGGCTCGCGCTGATGCTGATCGTGGTGGTCGCCGGCCGCGAAGGCATGCGCGAGCTGAACGTGTTCCAGCTGATGGAGATGCGCACGCATCATCGGCTTCTTCCTGCTCTACCCGCTGATCCGCGCCAATGGCGGATTTGCCGTGGTGAAGACCGCGCGCCTGCACATGCACATCGCGCGCAACCTCATTCACTACGGCGCGCAGATCGGCTGGTTCTTCGCGCTGACGCTGATCCCGATCGGCCAGGTGGTGGCGATCGAATTCACCATGCCGATCTGGACCGCGATCCTGGCCGCGATGTTTCTCGGCGAGCGCATGACGGTGTGGAAGATCGCCGCCATCGTGCTCGGCGTCGTCGGCGTCATCGTGATCGTTCGCCCGGCCACCGGCGAGGTCAATCCGGGGCAGTTGATCGCGCTCGGCGCCGCGGTCGGCTTCGGCATCTCGATTGCCATGGTGAAATCGCTGACCCGCACCGAACATTCGGTCGCGATCATCTTCTGGATGCTGGCGATACAATCAGTGGCCGGATTTTTCCCGCGCTCTACGTCTGGACGTGGCCGCCGACCTATGTCTGGGGCTGGGTCGTCGTGATCGCGTTTTGCGGCACATTCTCGCACTACTGCATGGCGCGCGCGATGCTGCATGCCGATGCGACCGTGGTGATCCCGATGGATTTCCTGCGGGTTCCCTTGACCGCAACCGTGGGCTGGCTGATCTATGCGGAACGGCTGGACCTCTTCACCGTGCTCGGCGCGGTCCTGATCCTGACCGGCAATCTGCTGAACCTGCGGCCCGGCGCGCCGGTTCCCGCGCGGGCCGGAACCTGAACTCGGTTTTCGGCCGTCGAATTGTGATCTGGATTGCAAGTATGTCGGGTAAATCCAATATGTTGGGAGATAGCCGACCGGTTCCCGCGATTTGGCGCACTTTCCCGATTTTTGTGGCACGAGGTGTGGTTTTTTCGTGTAATCTGTGGCCAGCGTTAGAGCCAAATCTTTTTTCGATTCTGCCAGGGGGATTTTAGATGCGCTTCCCAACCCTCGTCCTTTCCCTGATCTGCATGGTCTTCACCGCCAGCGCCGCGAGCGCCGAGAAGCGTGTCGCCTTCGTGGTCGGCAACGGCACCTACAAGAACGTCGCCGCATTGCCGAACCCGCCGATCGACGCCAAGGCGATGGCAGGGGCGCTGCGCAATGTCGGCTTCGACGTGGTCGAAGGCACCAACCTCACCCGCGACAAGATGACGGAGAAGCTGCTCGACTTCGGCAAGAAGGCACAAGGCGCCGACGTCGCAGTGTTCTTCTACGCCGGACACGGCATCGCCATCAGCGGCACCAATTATCTGCTGCCGATCGACGCCGACATCAAATCGGAAATGGACGTCAAGCTCGGGCGCCGCCATCAACATCGACCTCACGCTCGACCAGACCATGAGCGACGCCAAGGTCAAGCTGGTGTTCCTCGATGCCTGCCGCGACAATCCGTTCGCCGCCAAGATCAAGTCGAATTCCGCGACCCGCAGCGTGTCGGTGCAGACCGGCCTTGCCGAAATGAAATCCGGTGAAGGCACGCTGATCGCGTTCGCGACCGGCCCGGGCCAGACCGCGCTCGACGGCAAGGAAGGCGCCAACAGCCCGTTCACGCGCGCGCTGCTCGCCAACGTCACCCAGCCCGGCGTCGAGATCCAGCAGGCCATGACCAAGGTCCGCGCCCAGGTCAACGAGGAAACCAACAAGGGCCAGCTGCCCTGGGGCCACACCAACCTGATCGGCACGGTCTATCTGAACGGTGCGCCCGCACCGGCAGCTCCCGGGTCTGCGGCGCCGGCCGTGGTAGCTGCCGCGCCCGGCAGCGACGTCGAGCTCGAGTTCTGGCGTTCGATCAAGGATTCCAACAAGCCGGAAGAGCTCAACGCCTATCTGTCCAGCTACCCCAACGGTCAGTTCAGGTCGCTGGCGCAGGCGCGGATCGCTTCGCTGGAGAGCAGCCCGGCCAATGCCACCCGCAACCTGACCACGGGTATCGATCCCGCGACTTTCAAGGACGAAGCCACCCAGACCACCGAGGACCAGATCGGTCTCGACAAGGGCCAGCGCCGCGACGTGCAGCGCCGGCTGACCGGCCTTGGTTTCGATACCAAGATCACCGGCATGTTCGATGCAAGCACCCGCGCGGTGATCACCCGCTGGCAGGCCGCCCGCGGCTATCCGACGACCGGCTACCTCAACAAGCTGCAGCACAAGGCGATGCTGACCGAGATCGTGTCGACGACGACGTCGGCCAGTTCCAGCGATGGTGAGGATCGTCCGCGCCGCAAGAGCGGTGGCGGGGGTGGCGGCGGCGGACAGCGTCAACACAGCGGCGGCGGCGGCGGCGATCCGGCCGGGGCCGGCCGCTTCATCGGCGGCGTGATGGGCGGCATGCTCCGCTAAGGGCCGCAAACAGCTCAAACAAGAAAGCCCGGGATCACGCCCCGGGCTTTTTTCGTTCGCATGTCTGGCAAATATCTATTTGCCTGCGGCCTTCCGCAGCGCCTCGTTGATGCGGTCCTGCCAGCCCGGCCCGCCCTCCTGGAAATGCTCGAGCACGTCCTGATCGATACGCAGCGAAACCAGTTCCTTCACGCCGGGAAGTGCTGTCGGCTTCGGCGGCGCCTCCACCACCTTGGTGGTGGTGCGCTTGAACGCCGCTTCAGCCTCGCTGCGCGCGTCGTTCAGGGTTCTCGGCCGCCTCGGCTGGTCCGCCATCGCTAGATTCCTTCAAACAACACGGTCGACAGATAACGCTCGGAGAACGACGGTACGATGGCGACAATGGTCTTGCCCGCGGCCTCCGGACGCTTGGCGATCGCCAGTGCGGCCGCGATCGCGGCTCCCGAGGAGATGCCGCCGGGAATGCCCTCGTTGCGCGCCAGCGCGCGCGAGGTCTCGATCGCGGTCTGCGAGTTGATCTTGACGATCTCGTCGATGATCGTGCGGTCGAGGATATCAGGAACGAAGCCGGCGCCGATGCCCTGGATCTTGTGCGGCGTATGCTGCCCGCCCGACAGCACCGGGCTTTCCTCGGGCTCGACGGCCACGATCCGCAAACCGGGCTTGCGCGGCTTCAGCACCTGGCCGACGCCGGTGATGGTGCCGCCGGTGCCGACGCCAGCGACGAAGTAATCGATATTGCCGCCGGTGTCGTTCCAGATTTCCTCTGCCGTGGTGCGGCGATGAATTTCGGGATTGGCGAGGTTCTTGAACTGCTGCGGCATGACCGCGTTCGGCGTGGTCCGTACCAGCTCCTCGGCGGTCGCGATCGACGCCCTTCATGCCCTGCGCCGCCGGCGTCAGCACGATCTCGGCACCGAGGAACGCCAGCATCTTGCGCCGCTCGATCGACATCGATTCCGGCATCACCAGCTTGAGCCGGTAACCGCGCGAAGCCGCGACAAAGGCCAGCGCAATGCCGGTGTTGCCAGAGGTCGGTTCGATCAGCACGGTGTCGGCGTTGATCACACCCGCCTTCTCCATCGCGATCACCATCGCCGCACCGATGCGGTCTTTGACGCTCGCAGCCGGGTTGAAATATTCAAGTTTTGCTAAAATGGTAGCGCTGACACCGTGCGCCTGCGGTAATTTGCGCAGACGAACGATCGGCGTGTCGCCGACGGCGTCGATAATGGAGTCGAAAACCCGCCCCCGCCCGGGACGGTGCACTGCACCCGCGGCTGACGATGCATCCATCACGACACTCCTTTGGCGCAGATATGCCTGTAATCAAGGGCCTTCTCTACTTAGAGCCTGACCGAAAAAGAAAGTTGAGTGATCTGCCAATGGCGAGCACTGCCGAAAGACTTTCCGCCGTATTCGACGGTTCAGTACTACTTCTACAAGTGGCGCGGTTCTGGCTTGTGGCGCACGATCAATGAGGCTCTGGTACGGCGAATGCGCGAAAGGCAAGGACGTAAGCCCATTCCGTCGGCCGGGATTATCGACAGCCAGAGCGTAAAAACCACGGAAAGTGGCGGTCCAAGCGGGTTTGACATGGCCAAGCGGGTCAAGGGACGCAAGCGTCACATCGTCACCGACACCGAGGGTTCGTTGCTTGCCGTGCAGGTACATCCCGCCAACCTTCAAGACAATCACGGTGCAGTCCCGCTGCTGCGGATCATCGGCCGTATGTTCCCCAAACTGCGCCACATCTTCGCTGACCGCGTCTATCGTGGCCCAAAGCTGCTCGATGCAATCGCTGATCTGGGCAAGTGGACGATTGAAATCGTCACCCGTTCGCAGAGCATAGGAACGTTCAAAGCCGAGCCCCGACGCTGGGTCGTCGAGCGTACGTTTGCCTGGTTCGGCCGCAATCGTCGGCTCGCCAAAGACTTCGAGGCAACCATCGCCAGCGCGGAGGCATGGGTCCTAATCGCAAGCATCCGCCTGCTCTCCCGCCGCCTGGCTAGAACATGAGATTACAATGACCTATTTTGAGTCAAACTCTTAGGAGGTGCGTGCGCCGATGCGCAAGTCCGAAACGCAGCCGCCCCACATTCGCTGCATTGCAAAAACGAAAACCTAAAACCAACGCATTTGTGTTGCGACATCGTCAAACAAATCAGTCTATACTTTCGTCGTGAGTTGAGCTTCCCCGCTTCAGATCGCAAGGAGGTCACGATGGCAGCTGTTGCTGAAGTCCTGTCGACCGTCGCGTCTAGGCCCGACCCGCGTGGCTGTGATTTACCGACCTGCCCGGTGTGCGCCGATTCCATGGTTGCCGCGGAAGCTTCGGCCTACCTGCATGACTACGTCATCAGCTATCTCTGGACCTGCGACACCTGCGGTTACGGCTTTGTGACCAAACACTCGGTCAAGAGGTTTGCGTGTAACTGACGGCAGGCATCTTCACCTGACAGCAATATCCCCGCGCGCCCAATCGGCGCGCGTTTGCTTTTGGAACGCCTCGAAGCTGCCATTGCCGATCGCCGCGCGCATATCGGCCATCAGGCGCTGATAATAGGCGATGTTGATTTCCGACAGCAGCATGGCGCCCAGCGTCTCTCCCGACCGCACCAGATGATGCAGATAGGCGCGCGAATATTCGCGCGCCGCCGGCCAGTTGCTCTCCTCGTCCAGCGGCCGCGGATCGTCGGCATGGCGGGCGTTGCGCAGATTGATCTGGCCTAGCCGCGTGAACGCCATGCCGTGACGGCCGTTGCGGGTCGGCATCACGCAGTCGAACATGTCGATGCCGCGCGCCACCGCCTCGAGCAGATCCTCAGGCGTTCCGACGCCCATCAAATAGCGCGGGCGATCTTGCGGCAGCAGCGGCGCGGTCTCCTCGATCATGGAAAGCATCACCGCCTGCGGCTCGCCGACCGCGAGCCCACCGATCGCGTAACCGTGGAAACCGATCTCGACCAGCCCGCGCGCGCTGGCGTGGCGCAGTGCGGGCACGTCGCCGCCCTGGACGATACCGAACAGCATGTAGCCCGAAGGCGCACGCTCGAAGGCGCGCTTGCTGCGCTCGGCCCAGCGCAGCGACAGCTGCATCGCGCGTTCGATGTCGGCGTGCTCGGCCGGCAGCCGCACGCATTCGTCCATCTGCATCGCGATGTCGGAGCCGAGCAGTCGCTGCACCTCGATCGAACGTTCCGGCGACAGTTCGACCTTGGCGCCGTCGATATGCGAGCGAAAGGTCACGGCTTGCTCGGTCACCTTGCGCAGCTCGGAGAGCGACATCACCTGGAAGCCGCCGGAGTCGGTCAGCATCGGCCCCCGCCATCCCGTGAATATCTGCAAGCCGCCGAGTTCGGCGATCCGCTCCGCGCCCGGCCGCAGCATCAGATGATAGGTGTTGCCGAGCACGATATCGGCGCCAGCATCGCGCACCTCGCGCCAATGCATGCCCTTCATCGCACCGGCGGTGCCGACCGGCATGAAGGCCGGCGTCCGCACCACGCCATGCGGCGTGGTCAGCCGGCCGAGGCGGGCCTGGCCGTCGGTTTTAGCAAGTTCGAAATGATTGGGAACGTCCATGGGTCAGCTTATGGCGTAACAATCGTGTCCGGTTCAACCTCGTTCAAGGGGCATTTTGGTTCCAAAAGCCGTTGACGTAGGCAGAACTCTCCCGCATAAGATCGCCCCATGAACGCGACCACCAAACGCACCGCGAAAACCAAAGCACCCTCGGGGGGCTCGGGAGCCGTGCGCGCGTAGTCGAACGACCGCATCATCTGAACCGAAGCCCCGCCTGAAAAGGACCGGGGCTTTTTTATTGTCTGCAAACCAAGAGGAACACGAACGTGACGAACGATCCCGTTGTAGCCATTGTCGGTGTCACCGGCGCTGTCGGCGCCGAATTCATCGCCACCATGGACAAGCGCAATTTCCGCGTCGGCAAGCTCAAGGCGCTGGCCAGCGCCCGCTCGGCCGGCCAGACCATCGATTTCCGCGGCGAGCGGATCGTGATCGAGGAACTGACCCCGCACGCCTTCCACGGCGTCGACATCGCGCTGTTCTCGGCGGGCGGCAGCATTTCGAAGAAGTACGCGCCGATCGCGGTGAAGTCGGGCGCGGTCGTGGTCGACAATTCCTCAGCGTTCCGGATGGATCCGGACGTGCCGCTGGTAATCCCCGAGATCAACGCCCGCCGCATCAGGGATCACAAGGGCATCATCGCCAACCCGAACTGCTCGGCGATCACAGCCCTGGTGCCGCTGTGGCCGATCCACACCCAAAACCGCATCAAGCGCGTGATCCTGTCGACCTATCAGGCGGCCAGCGGCGCCGGTGCGGCGGCGATGGAGGAACTCAAGGAATCAACCCGCGCCAGCCTCGACGGGCGCCCCTTCACGCCCAAGGTGATCCCGCATCCCTACGCCTTCAACGTGTTCAGCCACAACACCGCGATCGATCCCGAGACCGGCTACAACGACGAGGAAACCAAGGTCATCAAGGAAACGCGCAAGATTTTTGAGGACGAAAAGATCGCGATCGGCGTCACCTGCGTGCGGGTACCGGTGTTGCGCGCGCATTGCGAGGCCATCACCTTCGAATGCGAACGGCCGATCTCGGAAGGCGAGGTGCGCAGAATCCTGACCAATGCGCCGGGCGTCAGGATCGTCGATGACCGGGTCCGGAATTACTTTCCGATGCCGATCGATGCGTCGGGTCAGGACGACGTTCTCGTCGGCCGTATCCGGCAGGATCTCAGCGACCCCTCAGGCCATTCGATCGCGATGTTCGTCTCCGCTGACCAACTGCTGAAAGGCGCTGCCCTCAACGCCATCCAGATCGCCGAGTTGCTGCCACAACGCGCGATGGCGTGAGGCACGGCAACGAGATCCTGGGGTGGGCACCGCGCTCACCCCTTCCTACCCGGATCGCCGAAAATGGCCGGGAAATGGCATGCGTGATCTAGCTCACATTCGTTTGAATTTCCGATCGCGCACTCGAACCGGTTTTGCGGTGGCTTCGTCGAACTGACGTGCGAGCCATTCCGGTTTCGCCACTACGGGAATGGAGAGACCAATGCCCCTGAAATCAAAACTGTCTGCCGCGGCTCTGCTCGCCGTCGTGGCGGCGAGCGGCCTGGCAACCACCAGTGCCAACGCTGGCTGGATATTCGTACCGGAAAACGCGAGCACCTTCTGTGACGACGTGCGGTTTTCTTGCGGCTCGTACCCTGTCCCGCAGGAAACCCGTCGTCGGTACATCCCGCCCCCGCACCACGGTGGCCACCCGGGAGCCGCGCCCATTCACTCGACCGCCCGCGATCTTGAAGAAAAGGCCATGAGCTACGCCGGTGGCGGCGGCGGTGGTGGCGGCGGTGGTGGTGGTGGTGGTGGTGGCGGCGGAGGTCGCTAATCCACACTGACTTTGTCGTGAGGAACGCCGCCGGGCTGCCCGGCGGCGTTTTCGTCAATCACGCGCGCGAAACAGCAGGCAGGCATCGCCATACGAATAGAACCGATATCCGGCCGCGATCGCATGCGCGTAAGCCTGCTTCATGGTGTCGAGACCTGAAAAGGCCGACACCAGCATGAACAGCGTCGAGCGCGGCAGATGAAAATTGGTCAGCAAAATATCGACCGCGCGGAAGCGATAGCCCGGCGTGATGAAGATCGAGGTTTCGGCGCAAAACGGCTGGATGGTGCCGTCTTCGGCGGCAGCGCTTTCCAGCAGACGCAACGACGTGGTGCCGACCGCGACGATGCGACCGCCTTTGGCGCGCGCCGCATTCAATGCGGATGCGGTCTCGGCCGAGATCGCGCCCCATTCGGCATGCATCCGATGCTCGGACGTCTCCTCCACCTTCACAGGCAGGAACGTCCCTGCCCCGACATGCAATGTCAGCCGGTGCAATTGGACGCCGCGCTCACGTAGGGCTGTTTCCAGCGCCGGCGTGAAGTGCAGGCCAGCGGTGGGTGCGGCGACCGCGCCCTCATGGGATGCAAACATGGTCTGGTAATCGGAGGCGTCGCGATCGTCAGGCGTGCGCTTGGAGGCGATGTAGGGCGGCAAAGGCGGCGTGCCGAGGTCGGCAATCGCCTGGTCGAGCGCCGGCCCGTGAAATGAAAACGACAGCGTGATCTCGCCCTCCTCGCCCTTGGCCTCGACTTCTGCGTCGAGATGGCCGAGCAGGCACACTTTGCCTTCATTGCCGAAGCGGACCACGTCGCCCGGCACCAGCTTCTTGGCCGGCTTGACCAGTGCCTGCCAGCGCGAACCGTCGAGCCGCTTGATCAGGGTTGCCTCGATCTTCGGCTCGGTCTCGCGGCCGATGCGACGGCCCTTCAATTGTGCCGAGATCACCTTGGTGTCGTTCACGACCAGCTGGTCGCCCGGCTCCAGCCATTGCGGAAGCTCGCCGACAATACGATCGCGCAACGCCTCACCCGGCTGCACCACCAGCAGCCGTGCGGAATCGCGCGGGCTCGCGGGCCGCAGCGCGATATTGGCGGCAGGTAGCTCGAAATCAAATATATCGGTGCGCATATTCAGAAGCCTGCAAAATTACGTTTGACGATCGGACACAGCCAGTCGCCCAGCCAAATGATTTCACGAAGCAAACGCCGGCTCCGCCAATCCTGCCGTCGGGACACGAAGCGCAAATAGCCCGCCCGCAAGCGGCTCTTGCAGACGCTGCTCGGCCGAAAGCGAAAAACTCGCCGTCGTGACGAACAGCGTGTCAAGATCGGGGCCGCCGAGGCATACACAGGTCGGACAGCTGACCGGCAGTTGAACGACCGTGTCGGTGATTCCGTCTGGCGTATATCGCACCACACGTCCGCCATCGAAGGACGCGTTCCACAGACATCCATTGGCATCGACGCACGAGCCGTCCGGGCGGGCCGGACCTAATCCGAAATCGACGAAAGGCCGGCGATTGCCGATGCGCCCGCTTTCAATGTCGAAATCGAATTGCCAGATCATGTAGCGCCGCGTGTCGGCAAAATAGAAGCGACGGTCATCGGGGCTGAACGCGAGTGAGTTCGGAACGATGATGTCGTCAAAATGCGCGACGGCCTCCGCCGCAGGACCGATACTGAACAAGGTCCCATCAGGCACGAACAGGCTGTCGTGCATCGAGCCGACCCAAAACCGCCCGGCTCGATCGCAACGCCCGTCGTTCAGCCGATGCGTCACCGGATCCCAACGCGGCGCCATCAGTTGCGCCCCGACACCGCGATCCGGATGCCAACCAAACACCCCCTGCTCCGTCGCCAGCACCAAGCCGCCGCTAGCGCGCAGTCCAATGCTGCCCAGCCGCCGAAACGGCAATTGGTGGGTGCGGTGCTGGCCAGCCGGCCACGACAGCTCATGCAAGCTGGCGCTCAGTACATCGACCCACCACAGGCGTTGGCTGCGCGTGCACCACAGCACGCACTCGCCAAGCTGGTCACGCGTGTCAACGACGCATTGCATGGGATACTCAGGTCATGGTGATCGGCGCGGACCGATGAGCCCGCGCCTTACCAACTCAAGCCGCGTCGGCAGCCATATGCGCCTTGACGATCTTGTCCGGGTTCTTGACCGGCTCGCCGCGCTTGATCTTGTCGACGTTGTCCATGCCTTCGGTCACCTTGCCCCAGACCGTGTACTGGCCGTTGAGGAACGATGCGTCGTCGAAGCAGATAAAGAACTGGCTGTCGCCGGAATCCGGGCTCGCCGCGCGCGCCATCGAGGTGGTGCCGCGCACATGCGGCTCCTTGTTGAATTCGGCCTTGAGCTTCTTGCCGGAACCGCCGGTGCCGGTGCCCTGCGGACAGCCGGTCTGGGCCATGAAACCCTCGATCACGCGATGGAACACGATGCCGTCGTAAAAGCCCTCGCGCACCAATTCCTTGATGCGGGCAACGTGGCCCGGCGCCAGATCGGGGCGCATTTCGATGGTCACGGGACCCTGGGTGGTTTCAAGGATCAAAGTATTTTCTGTGGCAGCCATGCTCTTCTCTCTTCGGTTTTGGGTGGACGTTTGCGGGTTCTGAAAGGAACCGCGAGAGGCCGGCCGGCAACGGCACCGCCCAGTCCCTCGGTAAATGGCAACGGCGTGCAGCGTTGCAATGTCTCCATCACGGCGACCCGGTATCTGAGCCGGTCGTTATCGCTGGCATGTTCCGATTTATAGGTGATCTTGGGATGGCCGAGGATGGCGCCCGCGCGGTTGAAGCTGACGACCACCGTGATGTCGAGCGGCTCGGCCTGCGACAGCGGTGGGGGTCTCCAGCAGGAATGCAGCCGCGCGAATATGTCCTTCAGCGTGTCGATTTGCGTGCCTTGCGCCGCGGCCGGAGCCGCTGATAGCAGCCACAACAGCAGCACGGCAAACCAGGAATGCGGTCTGCTGCGCGGCGTCGCCATGGCTTACTTGATATCGGATGCGACTTGCACCTTCACCATCTTGTCGGGATCGGTGACCTGGCCGCCCGACGATCCCGGCGGCGCTTTTTTCAGCTTGTCGACCACCTCCATGCCGGACACGACTTCACCGATCACGGTGTACTGGCCGTTCAGGCTCGAGCCTTCGGCGAACATGATGAAGAACTGCGAGTTGGCGGTATCGACGCTGTCGCCGCGCCGCGCCATGCCGACGATGCCGCGGGTGAACGGCACCTTTGAGAATTCCTGCTTCAGGTTCGGATATTTCGAGCCGCCGGTGCCGTTGAAATTCTGGCCGTCGCCGGTCTGCGCCATGAAGCCGTCCATCACGCGATGGAACGGCACGTTGTTGTAATAGCCCTCGCGCGCCAGTTGCTTGATGCGCTCGGCGTGCTGGGGCGCGATGTCGGGGCGCAGCTTGATCACGATGCGGCCCTTGCTGGTGTCGATCACGATCGCATTCGCCTTGTCGAGATTGGCCGGCAGCGGCTGGGCGATCGCGGGGCTAACGCAAATCAGCGCGGCGACAAAAGCAAGAATGCGGATCATGGAAACTCCGGGATCAAGAGAGCAGACAAGATGAGGCGAATGAAGCGCGTGGGCGCTAGCCGGCGAATTTGGCCTTGAGTTTGGCGGCGACCGAGGGCGGCACGAATGCGGAGAAGTCGCCGCCCATGCCGGCGATTTGGCGTATCAGTGTGGCGGTGATCGGGCGGACGGCCGGAGATGCCGGGACGAACACCGTATGCACCTCGGGCGCCATGGCCTGGTTCATTCCGGCAAGCTGCATCTCGTAGTCGAGGTCGGTGCCGTCGCGGAGCCCCCGGATCATGATGGTGGCACCGGCCTCGCGAGCCGCCGTGACCGTCAGATTGTCATAGGTGGAGGCCTCGAAGGCGCAACCGGCTTTTTGGGCGATTGGCGCGCAGACCTCCGAGAGCATCTCGAACCGCTCCTCGGTCGAAAACAGCGACTTTTTGCCGGGATGGACCGCCACCGCGACGATCAGGCGGTCGCACAGGGTGACGGCATGCTGGACCACGTCCAGATGGCCGTTGGTGACGGGGTCAAACGAGCCGGGATAGAGCGCGATACGGGGCATGGGACCCTCCTACCCCGCCCCGGCCGGGCGGGCAAGCCGGCCTGGTTCCCGGCATGGGCACCTTTTTATTTCGGATCGGCCCGTGAACCAGATTCGGGCTCAAAGCGTCTTCTAGGCAAGCGGCCAATGTTTCATCCCCTACGGGGCGACGAAACAAAACTCAGCCCGGATGAAACCATTTTCGGTGCCGGTGAAGACAGCCGGAAACCTGGCGACGGTAGACATCCATCCAACGAAACGATGGGCCGAAGCGGCCCAATGACAGGGGACCGTCATGATCAAGGCACTTTCCGCAATCACCCTCGCCGCGCTGATCGCGACCGCAATGACCATTTTGCCCGGCTTTGCCCCCTCGGTCGAAGCCAGCGTGCCGCAGGCGCTCGCCAAGAGCGACCGGCTCGACATCCGCCCGGTCGGCAAGGATTGCTCGCAGCAGGCATGGCCGAATTTCGAGGCTTCTTGCCTGCGCGTCGCCGGCGCCAAGTCCACCGCCCCGTCCATGATCCGTGAAGCGCGCCTGGTTACCGCTGACCGCACGCCATAAGCCGAAGTCGTTACAATTTTAGACGTCCAGATTGCTCTGGTTTGAAGTCCCCGGGATGCCCCCCGGGGACTTCGTCGTTTTGGGTGCGCGAACATTTGCGGATGACAGGAGCCCGACAGGAACCCCATGGTAATTTGCGACGTCTCGTCGCAGACTGACAATCTGATCGCGCCCTACGGATGATCCGGCGGGCGCGTTGCCAACGGGGGCGCCAGTGACCAGTTCGCCAGTTGCAACCACCGGCCTCTGCCTCCCTTCCCCACCGCAGCCACCATCGGCGCCCTCGGCGTCGTCTATGGCGACATCGGCACCAGTCCCCTTTATGCGCTGAAGGAAGCCGCCAAGGCCGCCACCCATGGCGGGCCGCTGACGCACGCGGCCATCCTCGGCGTGGTGTCGCTGATCCTGTGGGCGCTGATCCTGATCATCTCGATCAAATACGCGCTTTTGATCCTGCGCGCGGACAACCGCGGCGAAGGCGGCATCGTGGCGTTGCTGGCGCTGCTCTCGGCGCGCAACGCCAAGCCCGGCACCTGGCGCTCGCATCTGCTGGTCGTCGGCCTGATCGGCGCCGCCCTGCTCTATGGCGACGGCGCCATCACGCCGGCGATCTCGGTGCTGAGCGCCATCGAAGGCCTGAAGGTGGACGCGCCGTCGCTGGCGCCGGCCGTGGTGCCGATCACCGTCGTGATCCTGATCGGCCTGTTCTTCATGCAGAAGCAAGGCACCGGCTTCATCGGCAAGATTTTCGGCCCCGTGATGGTCGGATGGTTCGCGGTGCTGGCCGCCCTCGGCATCCACGGCATCGTCCAGGCACCGGCGGTGCTGGCCGCGCTGAGCCCGCTCTATGCCTTCGATTTCCTGATCCACCAGAATTTCCACGTCAGCTTCGCCATTCTCGGCGCCGCGTTTCTCGCCGTCACCGGCGGCGAGGCGATGTATGCCGACATGGGACATTTCGGACGGATGCCGATCCGGCTCGCCTGGTTTGCGGTGGCGCTGCCTGCACTGGTGCTGAACTATTTCGGACAGGCGGCATTGCTGATCACCGATCCCACCGCGATCGAGAATCCGTTCTACCAGCTCGCGCCCGACTCGCTGCATTATCCGCTGGTCGCGTTCGCCGCGCTCGCCACCGTGATCGCGTCGCAGGCGATCATTTCAGGCGTGTTTTCGCTGACCCAGCAGTCGATCCAGCTCGGTTTCCTGCCGCGGATGCAGATCAGGCACACCACCAGCGATGCGATGGGCCAGATCTATGTGCCGCTGGTGAACTGGCTGCTGGCGGCGGCGACGCTCGGCGCGGTGCTGAGTTTTGGCACTTCGGACGCGCTCGCCGGCGCCTATGGCATCGCGGTGTCGCTGTTGATGGCGATCACCACGCTGCTCGCGGCTCTGGTCGCGATCCAGTGGGGCTATTCGCCGATCATCGTGATCGCGGTCAACGGCTTCTTTTTCGTCATCGACTGCATCTTCTTCGCCGCCAACTCGGTCAAGCTGTTCGAAGGCGGCTGGTTTCCGCTGCTGCTCGCCGGCATCGTCGCGTTCCTGATGCTGACCTGGCGCAGCGGCGTCAAACTGGTCGAGACCGCCCGCGGCGAGCTGCGCCAGCCGGAAGAGGATCTGATCGAGACCGCCGTCAACCGCTGCCACGCGAGGCTGTCGGGCACCGCGGTGTTTCTGGCCTCCTCGCCCAAGGGCGTGCCGCTGGCGCTGACGCAGTTCGTCAAGCACAATCACGTGCTGCACCAGCGCGTGGTGCTGGTCACGGTCCTGATCGAGGAATCGCCGCGCATTGCGGACGAGGATCGCGCCGAGATCATCGAGGTGATCCCCGGCATCACCCGCGTCATCCTGCATTACGGCTTCATGCAGTATCCGACGATCTATGACGGCCTGGTGCTGGCCTGCAAGCAGGGCAAGCTGCCCGGCATCGACCTTACCGACATCACCTATTACATCGGCCGCGAGACCATCATCCCGCGCGAGGATATTCCGGGCATGTGGGTGTGGCGGGAATCGCTGTTCGCGTTCCTGCAACGCAACGCCGAGCGCACGGCGGCATTCTTCGGCGTGCCGACCAAGCAGGTGGTGGAGTTCGGGACCGAGATCGAGATTTAGCGCGCGATCTCGTCGCCTACGAAATTCCCGCGATTTCGCGCAAGCGGGGGGGCAAGCGCGGGCGTGGAGCAGAGGATCGGGTTTCCTTTGCTGATGCCGTCGCCAGCGAAGAAATCATTGATTGAGGCGCCCGCCTCGCTGGCGATGACGATGCCGGCCGCGACGTCCCAGGCATTGATGTGCAGCTCGGCATAGGCGTCGGTGCGCCCGTTCGCGACATGGCAGAGCCCGAGCGTGCCCGAGCCAGAGCGCTTCACCGAGCAGCCGGCGGCGTAGCCGCGCTGCAGGACGGCAAGGTAGCGCTCGGAGGGAATGCGGGTCGACCAGCCGAGCTCGACACAGGCGCGCTTGAGGTCCTCGGCGCCCGAGACGGCGATCGGCCGCCCGTTCAGCGTCGCGCCCTGTCCGCGCTGGGCGACATAGAGTTCGTCCAGCGCCGGTGCGGCCACGATCCCGATCGTGGGGACGCGGTTCAGCAGGAATCCGATCGAGATGCACCAGTTGCGGTCGCCGCGGGCGAAGTTCGAGGTGCCATCGATCGGATCGATGATCCAGACCGTATCGCTCGCTGCACCGCCGCCCTCCTCGCCGATCACCGTGTCGGTCGGGAACAGCACGGCCAGCCGCTGTCGCAGGAAGTCCTCGACTGCTCCGTCGGCAACGGTCAGCCAGTCCTGAGCGCCCTTCATGGTGACGCCGAGGCTTTCCTGCTTGCCGAAATAGTCCAGCGCCATGCGCCCGGCCTCGGCGACAAGGCCCTGGACGGCATAGCGCCGCAATTCGAGTTCTGCCGGCGTCATCGTCAACAGCCTCGATGGACCGGCTTGCCGGGCGGCAGATTCGGGGTGGCAGGCGATCGGCACATGGGTTCACAAATCTGTTGCATCAGCAGGCTACGGATCGTTACGTTTATTCCAAGCCGGTCGCGGAATGGAAGAACAATTCCATTTGGCAACAATTAGATCGGCATGGAGGGGACGGATATCGTGCAGGCGGAAACGCAAGCCGTGTCGTGCGCCGGCGCGGCCATCCAGGTGCGCGACCTGCATGTCGCCTATGGCGGCACGCCAGTCCTGCACGGCGTCAGCCTCGACTTCACTCCCGGCACCTTCACCGCTCTCCTGGGCTCTTCCGGCTGCGGCAAGACCACGCTGCTGCGTGCGTTGTGCGGCTTCGTGCCGGTGAGCTCCGGCTCGATCGTGGTCGGAGACCGCGACGTCGCGCTGCTGCCACCGGAGAAGCGCGGCATGGCGATGGTGTTCCAGTCCTACGCGCTGTGGCCGCACATGACCGTGCTGCAGAACATCGGCTATGGGCTGAAGCTGCGGGGCGCCGCCAGGACCGAGATCGCCGCCAAGGTGGCTTCGCTGCTCGCGATGCTGGGCCTCAGCGGCTACGAGGAGCGCAAGGTCACGGCGCTGTCCGGCGGGCAGCGCCAGCGCGTCGCGCTCGGCCGGGCGCTGGCGGTCGATCCCGGCATCCTGCTGCTCGACGAGCCGCTGTCCAATCTCGACGCCAAGATCCGCATGACGATGCGCCACGAGATCCGCGCGATCCAGCAGCGGCTCGGCGTCACCGCGATCCACGTCACGCATGATCGCGAGGAAGCCATGACCATGGCCGATCGGCTCGTCATCATGGAGGCGGGACGGATCGCCCAGGTCGGCACGCCCGAGGAGGTCTACGATCGGCCGGCGAGCGCCTTCGTCGCCAATTTCATGGGCGCGGAGAACGTCCTGCCCGTGCATGTCGCGCGCAGCGAGGACGGGACGACCGTCAGCACCGGCCCCGCGGTCATCAGGCTCGCGGACGACGCCGCCACCGCGCTGCCCGCGGGCGAGGCCGTCGCCTATTTCCGCGACGATGTCGCGAGCCTCGACGCGCCCGACGCGGCGCCGCAGGGCGATCTCCTCGTGCCCGGGCGCATCGCCGCGCGCAGCTATCCCGGCGGCCTCTATCGCTATCGCGTCGAGGCGGCCGGCCGGCAGATCACGGTCGACGACGCCGCACGCCATGAACCGGGCGCCGCCGTCGGCCTGCGCATTCCGCTGCAACGCCTTCACATCTTCCCGGCGGCCGAAGCCGCCATCACTGCCTGACAAGGAGCCAGACCCATGCGCATTCTCACGATAGCCTGTTCCCTCGCGGCGCTGCTCGCAGCGTCGCCTGCTCGCGCGCACAGACCCTCAATGTCGCCACCGCCGGCGACCAGAACATGGTCGACTACGTCAAGGACTATCTCGGCCCGATGTTCGAGAAGAGCCATCCCGGCGTGAAGGTCGTCTCCGTCGGCACCGGCCCCGGCGATGCCGGCTCGCAGAAGATCTACGAGAAGCTCGACGCCCAGAAAGGCGCGGCGACCACCGATTTCGACGTGGTCGTGATCCACCAGAAGGCCGCCGGGACGATGGTGAAGGAAGGGCTGCTCGCGAAATACACCGACAAGGTCGACACCGCGAAGCTGGTTTCCAGCGAGACCGCCAAGAACGCGCTCGGCGCCGACGTCTCCGGCTACGTCATCCCGATGTTCCAGTCGCAGACCGCGCTCGCCTACAACGCCGACATGCTCAAGAACCCGCCCGACAACTTCGCCGAGCTGAAGGAGTGGGCGAAGAAGAACCCGAAGCAGTTCGGCTACAACGGCATCAAGGGCGGCATGTCCGGCGTCGCCTTCGTCGCCGGCTGGGTCTATGCCTTCGGCGGCGACGCCGACAAGCTGATCCAGGGGCCCGTACGACCCGGCCGAGAAGGCCAAGTGGGACACAGCCTTCGGCGAGCTGAAGGACTTCAACAAGAACGTCGTCATCACGCCCGGCAATGCCGGCACGCTCGACATGCTCAACCGCGGCGAGATCGCGATGGGCCCGGTCTGGGTCGACATGTTCTACACCTGGCAGGCCGACGGCAAGCTGCCGCCGAACATGAAGCTCAAGCTCGTCTCGCCCGGCATGCCCGGCCAGCCGATGTACTACGCCGTGCCGGCGAAGGCGGCGCAGCGGAAGCTGGCCGAGGAGTTCATCGCGCTCGCGACCAGCCCGCAGGTCCAGGCCGACGGCATCGTCAAGAAGTTCAACTGGTATCCGGGCATCGACGCCAAGAACCTCGAAGGCAAGCTCGACAAGGCGGCCTGGGACAAGCTGTTCACCGACATCACGCCGGACGACCTCGCCAAGAACGGGAAAGCCCTTCCCGATCGCGCCCTACTTCAACGACATCCTCGAGGGCTACGAGAAGAAGGTCGCCAACTGAGCGCCAGAGCGTTTTCAAGCGAAGTGGACACAGGCTCGCGTGACGAGAACGCGTCACAACGTCTAGAGCCCTTGCGGGATGGCGTGCAACGCCGCGCCATCCACGCATGACGAAGCGGAAAACGCCGTGACATGAGCCTGTCCCAACGCCAGCTCGCTCTGCTGCTGATCGCGCCCGGTCTCGCGCTCGTCGCGGCGCTGTTCCTCTATCCGCTCTGCTTCTCGCGTCGTCTCGGCCTTCACCGGTCCCGAGGGCGGGTTCTCGCTTGCAGGCTTTCGGCAAGGCCTTCGAACTCTATTCCGGCGACATCCTCTTCACGATCGTCATCGTGGTGACCTCCTGCGCGCTGACGGCGCTGGCGGCGGTCGCCATCGCCGGCACGCTGACGCTCGGCGAGAATCCGTGGCTCGTCGCGAACGCTGCGCGCCCTCTATCGCTGGCCGCTGTTCATTCCCTTCATCGTCGCCGCGCAGTGCATGCGCACCTTCCTCGCCAAGAACGGGCTGATGAACAACACCTTCGTCTCGCTCGGCCTGATGGAGCCGCTGCAGGCGGTGAGCTATCTCGACTGGCGCGGCATCATCATCACCTTCGTGTGGAAGCAGACGCCGTTCGTCGCGCTGCTGCTGGCCGGCGCGATGGCCTCGCTCGACCGCGCGACGCTCGAGGCCGGGCGCAATCTCGGCGCCTCGCGGCTTGCGGGTTCTGGTCGAGCTGGTGCTGCCGCAGGTGATGCCGACGCTGCTCGTCGCGCTCGTCCTCTCCTTCGTGACGATGCTCTCGGTGCTGTCGGTGCCGATGATGGTGGCCGGTTCGCAGCCGACCATGCTGACCGTCGACATGGCCTTCCGCATCAACTCCTATGGCGACTACGCCACCGCCAATGCGCTCGGCGTCATCTCCTACCTGATCAGCGCCGGTGCTGCGATCCTCTACCTCCGGCACGGCATGGCGAAGGAGAGCGCGCCATGAGCCG
Source organism: uncultured Alphaproteobacteria bacterium (assembly GCA_963802535.1). GTDB lineage: Bacteria > Pseudomonadota > Alphaproteobacteria > Rhizobiales > Xanthobacteraceae > Bradyrhizobium. Next base: position 199,393 of record CAWDJI010000023.1, read on the forward strand.
CGTCGCGTCCTTGCTGCGCGCCGCGCTGGCGAGGCGCTGCTTCTCGCCGCCTTCGCCTTCGCGCTGATCGGTCCGCTCGCCAATCTGGTGCTGTGGTCGGTGGCCGAGCGCTGGTACACGCCCTACAAGCTGCCGGTCACCTACGGCACCCGCTACTGGGAGCAGGTGTTCCGCCCGACCGGCGATGCCATGGCCTCGCTCGGCACCTCGGTCTGGATCGCGGTGCTGACGGTCGTCGTCGCACTCGCGCTCTCGGTGCCGGCCGGCTACGCGCTGGCGCGGCTGAAGCTGCCGTTGCGCTCGCTGTTCATGATCGTGTTCCTGCTGCCGCAGGCCTTTCCCGTCGGTGGCGATCTACATCAACGTCGCGCGCGATCTTCTATAACCTCGGCATCAACGGCACGGTGCTCGGCGTCGTGCTCGTCCACGCCGCCCATGGCCTCGTCTATTCGGTGTGGATCGCGGCGGCGGCCTTCGCGGCGGTCGACAAGGATCTCGAACTCGCGGCCCGCAACATCGGCGCCTCGCCGCTGCGCACCTTCTTCACGGTGACGCTGCCGCTCGCCGCGCCCGGCGTCATCGCGAGCGGCATCTTCGTCTTTCTGGAATCGCTCGACGAGTTCACCGGCACGTTCTTCGTCGGCGTGCCGCAGGTCACGACGCTGCCGCTTCTGCTCTACAACGCGGCGATGGGCGGCAACTACCAGATCGCCTCGATCACGGCGCTGATCCTGCTGGTGCCGTCGGTGCTGTTCATGCTGTTCATCGAGCGCTTTCTGCGCGCGGACGTTCTGGCGAAGGTCGGGGCGTAGCGAAACCGCACGCAAACACTGCGACGGCCCTACTCGATCACCTTGTCGGCGCGGGCGACCAGCGACTGCGACAATTCAATACCGAGAGTCTTCGCCGTCTTCAGATTGATGAAAAGGTTGAATTTGGTCGGCTGCTCGATGGGGAGATCGCCGGGATTGGCGCCGCCGAGGATCTTCTTCAGCAGCCGCGCCACGCTTTGAAATGCTTCCGGCGGGTCGCGAGAATAGTCAAACAGGGCGCCGGCCTGCGGAAAACTGAGGCCAAGATTGGCAAAGGTCGGCACCCGTTGCGCCAGTGCCCGCGTGACGATTGGTTCCGCCAGCGCCTGCAGGCTGTTGTCGGTCAGGACAAAAAGAGCGCCGGGACGCTGTCGCGCCATCTCCATAAAGGCCGCATCGAGTTCGGCAGGTGAACTCACGCCGATCGTGCCGATCGCAAGGTCCTTGTTGGCGATATATCGACTCAAAGCGTCGACCATCGGCTGGTTGGACGGGTTTGTCGGATTGGTCATGACCGTCAGCTTGCGAACGTCGGGCAGAGCCTCCCGCATGATCTCGATCAGCTTGAGCAGGACGTCTTCCGCCATCGTAGCGACGCCGGTGATATTCCCGCCGGGGCGAGCAAGAACTCGCGACCAGACCGGCGGCTACGGGATCGTTCATGCCTGTCATGACGATCGGCACGGTCCGGGTCAGGTTTTGTACCGCCTTGACCGCGAGAATGGTCGAAACGACGACGGCGCCGGGATGTCCCGCCAATAGTTCGGCGGCGAGCGCCGGAAAGCGGCTGAAGTCGCTGTTGGCCCAGCGGGTCTCGAACACATAGTCCCGCCCTTTGACCAGGCCGTTCTCAAGCAGACCGGCTTCCGTCAGGGACATCAGCGCCTTGCTTGCGCTGGCATCTGCGGCGCCGCTGTTGAGGAATGCGATCACCGGAATTGGCTTTTGGGCGCGGGCGGCAACTGGCCATGATACTGCGGCGCCAAGGCCAATAACGAACTCTCGCCGCCTCATCTGCGTGGCCCTGAGCCCAAAGCGGGCACCTTCCCGCTCCAACTGTAAGCCAGTTGGCGCGGCGCTGTATACGGCTTAGCTCACCAGACGGCGCCGGCACGTCTCAAAGGTGTCAGAACTTCACTCAATCACCTGATCCGTCAGGACCAGGATCGTCGGCGGAATCGTCAGCCCCAGCGCACGCGCGGCCTTGAGATTGACAACCAACTCGAACTTGGTCGGCAACTGGATCGGCATTTCTGACGGCTTCTGGCCTTTGAGGATTTTGTCGACATAGCCCGCCGCACGGCGAGCGAGGTCGGTGATGTCGGCGCCGTAGCTGAACACGGCGCCGGCCTGTGCGAACTCGGCCTGCTCGCCGATCACGGCGACCTTCATCTCGGCGCCGACGCGGCAGATGTCGTTGATCATCGCCGCCGTCATGTAGTCGCGAATGATGATCATGGCCGTACCACCGGCCTCGACAAGCTTCCCGATTTGCTCCGTCACCTGCGCCGGCGTCGGTGCCGTGAGCCCGGCGCGGATCGGCTTGATGCCCTGCTTCTCCGTATCCGCCATGGTCTGGTCGCCCCAGGCGCTGAAGGTAGGGTCCGTGGCGTTGTGCATCACCCCAAGCTTGGTCAGGCCGGGCAAAATCTCCTTCAACATCGCGATGCGCTTGGCCGACATCTCCTCGCCGAAGGCCGAGAACCCGGTCAGCGTGCCACCCGGCCGTGCGAGGCTCTGAAACAGTTCGGGATCGCTCTGCACCGCCGGCAGCGCAATCGCGACCACCGGGATCTTTGTCTTACGCACCGCGGCTCGCGCCGCGGCCGGGCCCGGTGCGAACAGCACATCCACGGGAAGTGCGGCGAACTCGTCGATGATCGCGTGCCCGCGCGCGATCTCGCCATTGGCGTTCCGGATTTCGACGATGATGCTGCGCCCTTCGACATAACCGAGATCGGCAAGCGCCTTCCGGAATGGCTCGTGGACCCTGGCGTCAATCGCTGGGCTGGCGAAGCCGAGGAAACCCACTGTCGCAACGTGGCGGGAGCCTTCCTGTTGTGCCAGCGCGGCCTCCGGCCATGCCGCCGCCGCCCCCAACAGACCGAGAAAGTCCCGCCGCTTCATGCCACCGACCTCTGCCGTACGACGAAAATCGCCGCCCTCTCGGCATACCAGTTGCGACTGTCGCAAGCGAGGCCGCTATTTTTTTGCCAGCGGACACGACTAGACCGGCCAATAGGGCCAGTTTGTGCCAGAAGCAGTGTTCGCCCTTCCCTCAGCCGCTCGCCGCGAACAAGTCCCAGCGACCGGGCAGGCCTTTGAGTTCGAACGAGCCGCGCTCGGCGAACTTCAATCCGGCCCCGGCGACAAGATCGGTGACGACGCGGGACACCAGCACTTCGTCTGAACCGCAATGCGACATCACACGCGCGGCCGCGTGAACGGCAATTCCGCCGATGTCACTGCCCCTGATTTCAATCTCGCCGGTATGCAGGCCCGCGCGTACGGGAAGCCCGATCTCCCTCGCGGCCGAGCCAAACGCAAGCGCGCAGCGTACAGCGCGACCCGGCCCGTCGAAGGTCGCCAGGAGACCGTCACCCGTGTTTTTCACCAGATTACCGCGATGCCTGCCGACAATTTGTTGCGCAAGCTGATCGTGATCGTCGAGCTTTGCGGCGCCACCGATGGTCGCCCATTGCAGCGGCGTTGCGGGTAGAGTCGACAATGTCAGTAAATAACACGGTTGCGAGAACACGGTTGAGCTCGGTGGACGCGCTGGTCGCGATGCCCGGTGACGAACTCCTCGATGTCGCCATGCATGGCTTCGGTATCGCCGAGCCAAAAATAGTGATCGCCGGTCGCGTATTCGATCCATCTCGCGATCGGGATTGCTGCAGCGAGCTTTCGGCCCTAGCTCAACCGGTACCTGAATATCGGTCTTGCTGTGCAGTACCAGCGTCGGGACCTGCAATGTCGGCAGGATCGAGGTCACGTCAATCTTGCGATTGAGCTGCATGATCGTTCGAAATGCGCCGGGGCTGCTCGACAATCGTTCGAACTTGGAAAACAGCTCGATCGCGCCCGGCTTTGCACTTTCGCTTGGCGCAACGGTCTTGATTGTTTCGCCAGTGCCCCAATTCTTCAAGATCTGTTCGAGGCGTGATTGCAACACGTCGTCAGTCGAGCGATCTGCGGCACGACCAAAGCAGCCGATCAGGATCAGGTGCGATACGCGCTCGGGATGGGTCGCAGCAAACAGAGCGCTCATGCAACCGCCTTCGGAAAATCCGATCATGACGGCGCGTTTAGAGCCGATCGCGTCCATGACCGCGCGTACGTCGTCCATCCGCTCTTCAAGCGTCGGCGCGCCGGAAACCCTGTCCGATAGTCCCTGTCCGCGCTTATCGAAGGTTACTACCCGCGCGTAAGCTGCGAAGCCGCCGCAGAAAGGCAGTGAAGCCGGTCATTTCGTGCTGGAATTCGATGTGCGAAATCACGCCGGGGACCAAGATCATGTCGATCGGCCCATCGCCCATCACCTGATACGCGATGCTGACGTCGCCGCTCTGAGCGTAGCGCGTCTCCGGCAGTTTAAATTCGGCCATGGAGCCCCCCTGGGATCCCCTGCATTGTGGCCACTTAGGTCGCGAGGATCAACGCACTCCTGCTTATCCGACACCGATTTGGGCAATGTCTCCGAAGGATTTCAACCCGGTGGACTGGTGAGCGCCTCAAAACCGTAGCGGTTCATGCGGCCAAACATCGGCATGCAGGGGTGCGGCACGAAACGAGTCTGGCAATCGATGACGGCTGGCAGACCTGATCGGCGCGCCCGCGCGATCGCCGGCGCGACTTCGCCCGGCTGCTTCACCGTTTCTCCATGACAGCCAAAACCGCGCGCGATCGCCGCGTAGTCGGTATCCGCAAGACTGGTGCCCAGCTCGAAGTCGAACTGCGCCTTCTGTCCCGCGCGAATGACGCCCCAGGCGGCGTTGTTGTGGATCAGGTTGATCACCGGAAGGCCGTAGCGGCGCGCCGTATCCAGCTCCTGGAGGGAGAACCCGAAGGCGCCGTCACCGGTGATATTGAACACCGGGTTTTCGGGACACAGCATTTGCAGCGCGAGCGCATAGGGTAGACCGAAGCCGAGTTGGGCCATGCCCGGGTCGTGGAAGCGCGTCCTGGCCGCGTGCACGGGCGTCAGATCGTTGCTCCAGAACGTGGTGTGGCCGCCGTCATAGACGGCGAGCGCGTCGTGCGGCAAGGCGTCCCCGATGGCGCGCGCCAGGGCGGCCGGATGCATCACCTCGCTTTGATCGCGCGCCATCTCTGCGAGGCGGCCTTCGTAGGCCGCACGCGTCGCGCGCAGGCGCGGCAGCCAGTCGGCGTCGACGAGGAGATTTGCCCCCGACCCGAGTTCATCGAGAATGTCTGCAAGTGCCAACCCAGCGTCGGAATGCATGGCAACCGCATGCGGCGCCGGGCCGCCGAGCGCGCCGGGGTCGATGTTGATGTTGATCAGGCGGTGATGGCGGCGCACCAGTGGACCGCGTTCGTCCCACATCCATGAGGAGAAGCGGCAACCGATGGCGATCACCACGTCGGCCTCCGCAAAGGCCTGCGGGATCGCGTCGCCGCCGATAATACCGCCGTGGCCGATGAAATGCGGGCTGGCCGACGCCACCACGCCCAGAGCCATTTGCGTCGGAATCACCGGCGCCCTCAGCGTTTGCGCCAGCGTCACAACGCCCGCCTCGGCGCCGCTCGCAAGCACGCCGCCCCCCGCAATGATCAGAGGCCGCCGCGCCAGCCGCAACAGCTCTGCCGCGGCGATGGCATCCGCCGCGCTCGCACGCGGAAGACCCTTGTTGCGATAGCTGGCCGGCGCCAACTCGAACTCGTTGTCGGAAAAATCGCACGCCTGCGCCAGCACGTCCTGCGGAATATCGAGGTGCACCGGGCCGGGCTTGCCGCTCAGCGCCTCGCGAAACGCACGGCGCGCAAGTTCAGGCACGCGCCGGGGATCATGCACGGTCGCATTCCATTTGGTGATCGGTTGGAACAGCGACTTCGCATCGAGGTCCATGAACATGCCAACATGCGGGTAAGCGGCGGCGCGGTGCTGATTGCTGGTGATCAGCACCGCGGCAAGATTGTTGCCGAAGCAGACGCCGGCGCCGGCGGCAAGGTTGAGGCTGCCCGGCCCCATCTCGCCCAACGCCACCGCGACGCGACCCACGCGGGCGAACGCCGCCGCCGCCATGATTGCGGCATGCGCCTCGTGGCGCGTGCCGATAAAGGGGATTTTGGGTTCGTCCTTGAGGGCGTGCAGCAACGGCGCCAGCTTGCCACCGGCGATGCCGGCGACCAACGGCACCTGTTCAGCAGCCAGTATGCGCACCAGGGCCTGCGCGCCTGTCAGCCGCATCGGGATATCTCACCGTCGATCGTCATTCCACTATCTTGAAATCCGTCGCCTTCGCGATCTCCGACCATTTCTCATAGTCCCGTCGGATCATGGTGGCGAATTCCTCGGGCGATTGGTGGTTTGGCTCCAGCGCTGATTCCGCCAGGCGCGCGACCAGTTCGGGTGAGCGCAAGCCCTCACGCACGAGCCCGTTAAGCCTGTTGACCAGATCGGCTGGTGTCTTGCTGGGTAAGAACCAGCCGAGCCATTCGGTGAGCGCGATATCGGCGAACCCCTGCTCGCGCATTGTCGCGACATCGGGCAGAAATTTCGAGCGTTCGGGACTGCACACGGCAAGCGCGCGCAGCTTGCCGCTCTTGATATGCGGCAGCACTTCGCCGAGTACGTTGAAGCTGACCGGTATCACACCACTGAGCATGTCGGTCAGGAGCGGCCCGCCGCCCCGATAAGGCACGGCGGTGAACGGTATGTCCGCCGCACGTTGCAGCATCATGCCGGCGAAGTGCAGCGCAGAGCCCGTCGCAGGGATTCCAAAAGACGATTTGCCCGGGTTGGCCTTCGCCCAGGTCACGAAGTCACTGACCGTGCGCACCGAGTCCGGCAGGGCCGCACTCGCGGTGAAGGAAAAACTGTAGGTCGTGGTCATCGTGACCGGCGCAAAGTCGGCAAATGGATCGTAGGCGAGGTTCTGGTAGATGTGCGGATAAAGCACCATGACGGACGACGGGATCTGCAGGATGGTCAGCCCATCCGGATTGGCGCGCTTGACGAACTCGGCAGCGATGCGTCCGCCGGCGCCGACCTTGCTTTCGACCAGCATGTTGCCGGCATAGGTCCCACGCAGCTTCTCGGCCAGCGGCCGCGAGACGAGATCGCCCATGCCGCCGGCGGGGAACCCCGAAACGATAAAGGCATTACCGGCGAGTTGCGCGAAGCCAGGTTCGATCAGCGCGAAAGGAGCAGCGCCCATGCCCGCGAGGAGCGCGCGTCGACTTAGCATCGTTACCCTCCCCGGGGTTTACCTGGATATTTGATCCAACCTACGCGACGGAGCTGGGCTCCGACATGGACGGAATGGACAGAGGTCTGTAACATTCCGTCACGATCTGGAGCTGCCGCATGGCCCGTGGGCTGACTGTCATTCCGTTTCGCGAGGTCCGTCACGACCGGGCGGAGGATGGCCTTTACTACGAGCCGCTCGAATTGCGCGGCCGTCTGCACGAGTGGACCGTCCCGGTGCATTGCCACGAAACGCTCCATCAATTCGGCCTCGTGACGCGCGGCAGCGTGATCGCAACCATCGACGATGTACAGCATTCGCTGGAGGCGCCCGCGGTTTGGCTGGTGGCGCCGCACATGATGCACGGCTTCATCTACGAGCCTGACAGCGCCGGTCATCTCGTCAGCGTGCCGACACCCCTGCTGCAAGCGGCATTCGCCTCTTCGCGGGCACTGTCCTCACACCTCGCGCACTCGATGGTTGCCGACGTCAACTCGGCTGGCGACGATCTGGACGAGGTGGCGGATCTCTTCGAAAAGATCGCGCGAGAGTTCGGCGTGACGCGACCGGGCCGCGCCGAAGCGTTGCGTGGCTATGCGACCCTGCTCGCGCTATGGTTCGCGCGTAGCGGTCCCGCACCAACGGCCGCCGGACGTCAGAGTGAAAGCGAAGATGTGTTGGTCGAGCGTTATCGGATCCTGATCGAGCAAAAGTTTCGAGAGCATTGGCCGGTCAGGCGCTATGCAGGAGCGTTGGGCGTCACCGTCGATCACCTCAGCCGGCGCTGTCGCGTGGCGACCGGGCTCAGCGCCTTCGACGTTGCGCACGAGCGTCTGATCCTCGAAGCACGCCGCATGCTCGCCTTTACCCGCGCAACCGTAGCCGAGATTGCGCATAAGCTCGGATTCGACGATCCGAACTACTTCAGCCGCGTGTTCACCAAGAGCGTCGGCCAATCGCCGGTGACCTACCGCAGCGCCGCCGCGAAGGGTCTCGCGACGCCGCCTCCCCGGCAAATCCCTTGATTTTACGAGATTTCCGTGGTAGGCACGCGGCATGATCAACGTCGTGCGCAATTGCTCCCGTAAACACATGACCCGCTCTCGCTGGGCCGTGGAAGGAGTTGTGCGCTAGGCATTTTACGACGCGATCTTTTCACCAGGCCCCGCCGGCATCGGACGGGGCCTTTTGTTTGGCCATGTTCCCTGCCGGCACAACCGCAGGAGCATCCGATGCCACCGCAACTAACGAACATCACGTCCGAACCCGGGCGCGACGGCGCACGAGTTCGAACTCCCCGTCGCATGGGCGAAAAACGCCATGGACGACGCTTGGACGGCGGCGCGCCTCAATGCGTCCCTGGCAACGCCGCTCGACGCTTTGTCGGAAACGGATGGGACTGCATCGACGCAGAGCGTCCTCGGCCTGCTTAAGCTTTATTGGCATGCATTTCAGCAGCGGCGCCGACGCGAGAGCTTGAGAGCCGCCTTGTCCTGCCTGGATGACAAGCAATTGATGGACATCGGCTTGACGCGCGGTGAGATCGACTACCTCACACCTCAACGCGCCATCGATCGACTTAGAGATAGTGCGATGTACCTATCGAGCCGTGGCGTGATCTAACTGTTCGACCGTTACATGCGCGTTCCTGCACGGGGGCGGCGGCAAGTGTTTCGACCTTGGGTTGGCGGCTGCGTCCTCGACACAGCCGTCAGCTCCGTCGCGTCATGAAGCCATCGAAGTACGCCGCGAGGCCCGCATAGCCATCGAGCGGCAGAACGTGCGCGACGTACTGGTCCGGCCGCACGATCACCATGCAGCCCCGTTCGCGATCGATGCCGCGCATGGCGAAGATGTCGTTGCCGCTCTTTCAGATCGGCGCAGAACATCTTTTCGTAGTCGCGCAGCCCGTAGCGTCCCTTGTGGCGGCAGCAGCAAGGACGGCATGGCCTCGATGGCGAGCTCGCGATGACCCTGCTGGAACACCGCACGGACATCGATCACCGCGTCGATGTCCTCGCCTGCCGGGGTGTATTTCCGCACCGGAGACTCCTGCGCCTCGGCAAGAAAGTCGCACAGCGCGCGGATGCCGGAGTTCGGCGCGCGGGATCCTCCGCGCCCGCAAAGGCGAAGATGCGCCAGCGGCCGTCCGCCTTGACCGCGTGGCCGAGGTGAACCGGCTTCGCGTCCGCCACGCGGATGACCGGCGCGGAATGAAAGCGCATGCCGATCGCCAGCCCCTCGGCCAGATGCTGATGGGTCGGCTTCGCCGGTGAGGATCGACGGGCGGTAGTGCGCCGCGGTCCCCGCGGTGTAGCGCCCGTGCCGGACGAAATAGCTCTGCGTCTCGGCCGCATCGAACCCTTTGCTCGATGCCAGCAAGCGCGGCCCATTCGCGGTCGAAGTCGATCAGTTCCTTGGCGATGGCCTGACGTTCCGCCGAATAGGTGTGCAGCAGCTGCGGCGCGCAGCGCTTGCGCAGCACCGACGCCAGCTTCCAGCCGAGATTGAAGCCGTCCTGCATCGACACGTTCATGCCCTGCCCGGCCTTCGGGCTGTGGGTGTGGCAGGCATCGCCGGCGATGAACACGCGCGGCAGACGTTTCGCGACGTCTGCTTCCGGCACGTCGTCGAACTTGTCGCACAGGCGCTGGCCGATCTCGTAGACCGACCACCACGGCACCTCCTTCACGTCGAGCGTATAGGGCTTGAGGATGCGCCGCGCCGCCGCGATCAGATCGTCGGCCGTGATGTTGCGATCGGAAACCCGTTCGTCCGCGCCGAGCTTGTCCAGCTCGATATAGAGGCGGAACAGATAGCCGCCTTCGCGCGGGATGATGATGATGCTGCCGTCGTTGGCGGACTGGATCAGCGACTTGAAGCGGACATCGGGAAAGTCGGTGACGGCCAGCACGTCCATCACGCCCCAGGCGTGATTGGCGGAGTCGCCGTGCAGCGTGCGCCCGATGCTCTTGCGCACGGTGCTGCGCGCGCCGTCGCAGCCCACCACGTAGCGCGCCTTGATGGTCTCGATCTGCCCCTCGTGCGCGGGATCGAGGCGCTCGAGCCTCGCGGTCACCGGATGGGCATTGTCGCCGGAGCGTCGTCGATCTGAAGATCGAGCAGGCGCCGCGCATAATACGGCTCGAGCCGCGCCGGCGATTTGCGCATGACGTCGAGGTAGAAATCGTGCACCCGCGCCTGGTTCAGCACGACATGCGGAAACTCCGACAGCCCGTCTTCGGTGTCCTGCACCCGTCCGCTGCGCACGATGTTCTCGGGCTGCGCGTCGTCGGGCTTCCAGAACGTCGTCTCGTTGATCCAGCAGGCTTCCTTCAGCACGCGCTCGCTGAAGCCAAAGGCCTCGAACATCTCCATGGTGCGGCAGGCGATGCCGTCGGCCTGGCCGCGCAGCAGAGGGCCCGGCTTCTGCTCGACGATGCAGGTCTTGATGTCGGGAAAGGCGGACAGTTGCGCCGCCAGCGTCAACCCGGCCGGACCGCAGCCGACGATGAGGATGTCGACCTCCGCCGGAACGGTGCCTGATATTCCTGAGCGGAGGCTGCGCTGCGCCGGGTCCGAAATCTCGGGGTCGCCGGGTTCAAATCCGTTGAGATGGAATTGCACGAAAACCTCCCCGTGCCTGACGCGCCGTTCGGCCCGGGAGCTTGCCGCTCCGGTGCCAAAAAACCCGTTGCCGAATTTACTCAGTATGCTTATTATCAGTATACGTGTCAAGCGATGGAGGGTTTGGTGACCGACAACAACGACAAACCGGGACACCTCGCGCGCCGATTCCAGCAGATCTCGGTGGCGGTGTTCCACGCCGCGGTCGAGGAAGCCGGCTATGACCTCACGCCGGTCCAGTACGCAGCACTCACCGAAATCGCGACGCAGCCAGGGATCGATCAGGCGACCCTCGCCGGCCTTATCGCCTTTGACCGGACGACGATCACCGGCGTGGTCGATCGGCTGGTGCAGAAAGGCCTGCTGGTCCGGCAGCCAGGCCGTGACCGCCGCGCCCATGCGCTGGCGATCACCGACGAGGGACGTCAGACCCTCGAGGGCATCGAGCCGGCGGTCGAGGCGGCACAGCGGATCATCCTGGGCGGCCTGTCCACATCAGAGGCCGCGACCCTGATGCGGCTGTTGCGCAAGGCCATCGCCGCCGGCAACGACCTAAGCCGCGCGCCGCAGATGGCTTTGGCGGATGCCGGAAAGAAGAAATAAGTGCGCTCGATCTAAATTGATCCGAGTACAATACTCCAATTGAACCGATACATCTCTCGGATCAATATGGCTGGACAAGTCCGGTTGCGTGCCGCGATCGACCCGCACACCGGACATCATGGAGACGCGCCATGGAATTGACAGTCACCACGGTCCTGATCGCTTTTGCCGGCGTGTTCCTGATCTGCTTCATGAAAGGCGCATTCGGCGGCGGGTTCTCGATTGTCGGCATTCCACTGCTGTCGTTCGTGATGGACCCGGTGACCGCCGGCGGCCTGCTCGCGCCATTGTTCATCGCGATGGACCTGTTCGCGCTTCGCTACTGGAAGCCCTCGACATGGTCGAAGCCGGACCTGGCGTTGCTGTTGCCCGGGCTCGTGATCGGCATCGCCTTCGGCTATCTGCTGTTCCGCGTGCTGGACCATCGTGCGGTAGCGATCGTGATGGCGATGACCACTTTGATCTTCGTCGGCCTATGGCTTGCGGCAGGGTCGGAGGTGAAGATTCAACCGCGTTCGTCGCCGAAGGCGGTGGCTGCCGGTCTCGCCTCTGGAGTTACCACCATGGTCGCACATTCCGGCGGACCGCCGCTTGCGATGTATCTGCTGCCGCTCGGCCTCAGCAAGGAAGTCTATGCCGGAACGACGAGCATGTTCTTCACGGTCGGCAATGCGACCAAGGCGGTGCCGTGGTTGCTGCTGGTGCGTCCCACAGGCAACGTGTGGATCGTAATGGGGGCCTGCGTGTTCGCCATCCCCGCCGGCGTATGGCTTGGTTGGCGGCTTCACGGAAAGCTCGACCAGCAACAGATTTATCGTGCCTGTTACGGCTTGCTGGTCGTGACCGTGTTGAAGTTACTGTGGGACGGCGTATCGGGCTATCTCGCATAAGAACAAGAAGCGAATGGCGAATAGGGAATTGTCCCTGTTCGCCACTCGCTATTTGATTTGCGCGCTAGCCGCCGTTGCCGTTCTCGCCATTTTCCCCGTCGTCGCCGATATGCTCGACTGAGACGACATGCTCGTCCTCGGCGGTATCGAACACGATGACGCCCTGGGTGGAACGGCCGGCGATGCGGATGCCCTCGACCGGACAACGGATCAATTGCCCCTTGTCGGTCACCAGCATGATCTGGTCGCTATCCTCGACCGGGAACGAGGCCACCAGCTTGCCGTTGCGGTTGTTGACCGACATCGCGACGATGCCTTTGCCGCCGCGGCCGGTGGTGCGGTATTCGTAGGACGAGGTGCGCTTGCCGTAGCCGTTGACGGACACGGTGAGCACGACCTGTTCCTCTGCCGACAATTCGACATAGCGTTCCTGGCTGAGCTGGAGCGAACCCGTCGTCTCCTCGGCCTCGGTATCCGCAGGCTCTTCGGCGCCGGTCTCGCCGGCCATCGCGCGGCGCATCTTCAGATAAGCCGACCGCTCTTCCGAGGTGGTCTCGACGTGGCGCAGGATCGAAAGCGAGATCAGCGTGTCGTTCTCGGCCAGTGCTATGCCGCGCACGCCCATCGAGGTACGGCCGGTGAAGACGCGCACATCGGTGACGGGAAAGCGAATGCACTGCCCGCCGGCTGCCGTCAGCAGCACGTCGTCGCGCTCGGTACAGATCTGGACGTCGACGATCGCCTCGCCCTCCCCGAGCTTCATGGCGATGATGCCGGAACGGCGGACATCGACGAAGTCGGACAGCTTGTTGCGGCGGACGGTGCCGCCTGTGGTCGCGAACATCACGTCGAGATTGGCCCAGGAGGATTCATCCTCGGGCAGCGGCATGATGGTGGTGATGCGCTCGCCCTGCTCGAGCGGCAGGATGTTGATCAGCGCCTTGCCGCGCGCGTTCGGCGCCGCGATCGGCAGCCGCCAGACCTTTTCCTTGTAGACCTGGCCGCGCGACGAGAAGAACAGCACCGGCGTATGGGTCGAGGCGACGAACAGGCGGGCGACAAAATCCTCGTCGCGGGTCTGCATGCCCGCCCGGCCCTTGCCGCCGCGGCGCTGCGCCCGGTAGGTCGAGAGCGGCACGCGCTTGACGTAGCCGGCGTGCGAGACCGTGACCACCATGTCCTCGCGCTGGATCAGGTCCTCGTCCTCGACCTCGTCCTCCTGCTCGGCGATCTCGGTCTTGCGCGGGGTGGCGAAGTCCTTCTTCACTTCGGCCAGTTCGTCCTTGACGATGGCCTGCACGCGGGCGCGGGAACGCAGGATGTCGAGATAATCGGCGATCTCGAGGGCGAGCTTGTCGAGTTCTTCGCCGATCTCCTCACGGCCGAGCGCCGTGAGGCGCGCCAGGCGCAGCTCCAGAATGGCCTTGGCCTGTTCCAGTGACAGCCGCGCGGTGCCCTCAGGTGTCATCCGGTGCCTGGGATCGTCGATCAGCGTGATCATCGCCTCGACATCTCGCGCCGGCCAGTCCCGCGCCATCAGGGTGTCGCGCGCGGTGGTGGGATCGGGCGAACTGCGGATGACGCGAATGATCTCGTCGATATTGGCAACTGCGATGGCAAGACCGACCAGGATATGGGCGCGGTCGCGGGCCTTGTTGAGCAGGAACTTGGTCCGGCGCGTGATCACCTGCTCGCGGAACGCGATGAACAGCGTCAGCAGGTCCTTCAGATTCATCGTCTGCGGCCGGCCGGAATCCAGCGCCAGCATGTTGGCTGGGAAATTCGACTGCAACGCCGTGAAACGATAGAGCTGGTTGAGGATGACGTCGGCCATCGCATCGCGCTTCAGCTCGATGACGACGCGCAGGCCCTCGCGGGAAGATTCATCGCGGATTTCCGAGATGCCCTCGATCTTCTTCTCGCGCACCAGCTCGTCCATCCGCTTCACCATGTCGGACTTGTTCACCTGGAACGGGATTTCCGTGATGATGAGGGTTTCGCGGTCCTTGCGGCGGGTGTCGATCGTGACCTTGCCGCGTACCATGATCGAGCCGCGGCCGAGGTGATAGGCTGCGCGGACGCCCTGGCGGCCGAGGATGATGCCGCCGGTCGGAAAATCCGGCCCGGGAATGATGTTGATGAGGTCGTCGATCGAAAGCGCGGGATCGTCGATCAGCGCCACGCAGGCGTCGATGACTTCGCCGAGATTGTGCGGGGGTATATTGGTCGCCATGCCGACGGCGATGCCGCCGGCGCCGTTGACCAGCAGGTTCGGGAATTTGGCCGGCAGGACCGACGGCTCGGTTTCGGAATTGTCGTAGTTGGCGGTGAAATCGACGGTGTCCTTGTCGATATCGCCGAGGACTGCGAGCGCTGATTTCGACAGCCGCGCCTCGGTGTACCGGTAGGCGGCCGGAGGATCGCCATCGACGGAGCCGAAATTGCCCTGGCCGTCGACCAGCGGCACGCGCATGGAGAAATCCTGCGCCATCCGCACCATCGCGTCGTAAATCGACTGGTCGCCATGCGGATGATATTTACCGATCACGTCACCGACGACGCGCGCGGATTTGACGTATTTCTTGTCCGGCGTGTGCCCCTGCTCGTACATCGAGTACAGGATGCGCCGATGCACCGGCTTCAAGCCGTCGCGCGCATCCGGCAGCGCCCGCGCCACGATCACGCTCATGGCGTAATCGAGATAGCTGCGCTTCATCTCGTCGAGAATGGAAACGGGACGAATATCGGAAGGCGCCGGCGGCTCGCCGGGCTTGTTATCATCGTTGTCAGACAAAGGGGGAATCCGGTCAGTTCTCAGCTCAGAATCATATAGCGTATCGGGCAGCTTTTAACCACCCTGAAGCGCTCCGGATCAACTGTTTTTCCCTTCGTTTTTTCATGGACTTACCGCCTTGGCGGCGCCTTGGCTGCAAGCCCCGGAGCGGGCCATTTCCGAAGCCCGAAATACCGCCGTCAAAACCGGGATTTTGCCGCTCGACCTAAGGACCGAAAACCACCGCGTGCATGATCCGCCCGGGCACCAGGGTGAATGCCCCCGCGATGACCAGTGCGCCGGCGAAAGTCATGATCATGATGCGCCGGTGGTCGGCAACCCGGTGCTGGTGCGCCCGCCACACCGCGAGTGGCAGCATGATCAGCGTGAAGATCGACAGCAGATGGATCGGGCTGAACGGCCCGACGAGGCGGATGGTGTGGATCCAGAACGAACTGATCGCCACCGACGCCATCAGCAACACCCAGATCCAGCCCAGCGTCCGGTGCGGCAGCGTGCCTTTCGGGGCGGCGAACTGGACAATGCCGAGCACGAACGCCGCCATCGCCGCAAACGCATGGAGCGGGATCGCAGGGGCGGCATCGAGCAGCGGCGCGAGGCTCATGTCGGATGTTCCGTGCGCGGATTCGATTTTAGGTACGAAACCGTTAGATCAATCCGCTCATGTAAATATCATTTACATCGTGTAAGTATCATTAACATCCGGTAAACTCAAGCACGATCCCTGACCGCGCGATATTTCCAAGATATATCAATTGATTATCTAGAATTCTTAAAGACAAAATGCGCACGCGGCGGTGATGCGAACCGCCCTGTTTTGGGCGGCCCGCAAGCCCCGCATCGCGCGCAATCCCCAGCCGCGATCAGAACGGGATATCGTCGTCCATATCGCTGTTGCGCGCGCCGGCACCGGCGGCGACCGCGCGACGTGGCGCAGAACTGGACGCTCCACCCGAGGAGAAATCGCTGCCGGAATCATCCGACCCAAAGCTGCCGCCACCGCCGCCGGAACGGCCGTCGAGCATGGTCAGCGTCGAGTTGAAGCCCTGCAGCACCACTTCGGTCGAGTATTTCTCGACGCCGCTCTGGTCGGTCCATTTGCGGGTCTGGAGCGCGCCCTCGATATAGACCTTGGCGCCCTTCTTCAGATATTGCTCGGCGACCTTGCAGAGCCCTTCGTTGAAAATCACAACGCGGTGCCACTCGGTCTTTTCCTTGCGCTCGCCTGAGTTCTTGTCGCGCCAGGTCTCAGAGGTGGCGATGCTCAGATTGGCGATCGGCCGCCCGTCCTGTGTCCGCCGGATTTCCGGATCCTTGCCGAGGTTTCCAACCAGGATCACCTTGTTCACACTTCCCGCCATCGCCGCTCTCCACTCAAAAAACCGGGCTGGCCGGATATTCGGCCTCAAGCCCCCAACCGTCGCTACTTACGTAACCTTCGCCCAATGGGCTGCCGAGGACCCTATACGCTGGCGCGCACCACCAATCAGGCCCGCCCGCTTCATTCCCGCGGTTATCCACATATAGCATCGCGCGAGTCGAATGTTCCAGTTTTGTTCCACGCAACCTGCCGTAAACATCGGTGGTGGCGGTACCTTGATATTCCGAGCCCGTATGGGGCCCGGAAGCACCCCGTGCCGGAGCAAACATCGCAAATAAATCATTGGCTTGCCGCGGTCGCACTTGGTTCGCGAGTGTTGCATTTGGGAAACGGCATTTCCGGGTGAATCAGCGTAAATTTTCCCTCGAAGGACGCGGCGCTCGCGTTTTGGACGAAAAACGCTTCCGGGACCAACGGGAAGCGGCCAAGAGACTGGAGACGTTGCGATGAAGAGGTTTTTGCTCGGTACGGTCGCGTTGATTGCGTTCGCGGCTCCCGCCGCGGCTGCCGATCTCGCGGCGCGCCCCTACACCAAGGCGCCGCCGCTGATTGCCGCGACCTATGACTGGAGCGGCTTCTACGTCGGCGCCAACGGTGGTTGGGGCTCGAGCCGCAAGTGCTGGGATTCGGTTACCGCAGGCGGCGCATTCATCTTCGCCGAAGGTTGCCATAACGCGACCGGCGGCACTGCGGGTGGTCAGGTCGGTTATCGCTGGCAGTCCGCCGCCTGGGTGTTCGGCCTTGAAGCGCAGGGCAACTGGGCCGACTTCAGCGGCAACAATATCGTCGGCGCCGGGGCTTTCCGCAACTACTCGAAGGTCAACGCGTTCGGCCTCTTCACCGGTCAGGTTGGCTACGCCGCCAACAACGTTCTGTTCTACGTCAAGGGCGGCGCGGCTGTGACCGGCGATCGCTTCCGCGTCACTGGCGTGGGTATCCCGGTGGAAGTCGCCAATAGCGGCGATGTCAGCCGCTGGGGCGGCACCGTCGGCACCGGCCTCGAATACGGCTTCGCCCCGAACTGGTCGGCCGGCGTCGAATACGATCACATGTTCATGCAGGACAAGACCTACAGCCTGCTCAACAACGGCGTCGCCGGTGTCGCCGGCACCGTGTTCGATATCGCGCGCATCCGCCAGGACGTCGATCTCGTCACCGTCCGCGTCAATTATCGCTGGGGCGGCCCGGTCATCGCCAAGTACTGAGATATCAAGTACTGAGATATCGAAGTACTGAGCTTCGCGAACGACAAACGGAATAACGAAAGGCCGGCCTCGCGCCGGCCTTTTTGTTTTTGCGCAGCCCTTCCGATGGCTGCATCGCTGCCATCTGCTGCCAATGCGGTTCCTCGGCAAACTATCCGTTGATGAGCTGCATACAGCACTGGAAATCCCGCCTCGTTCTTCCTACGTTCTGGCATTACCCATCGGCGCTGTTCCCGGCATCCCCGGCGATGCGCGCCCAAACATGGCGTGACGTCAAGCGCCTGGATATGCCGATATGGATGAAGTGTTGAGGGCGAAGCGCCAACGGAACGCCGGCTCGGGGACGCGTGCGATCACGATCCGCGGCGCGCGCGAGCATAATCTGAAGAACATCGACGTCGAGATTCCCCGCGACAAGCTCGCCGTGTTCACCGGCCTGTCCGGCTCCGGAAAATCCTCGCTCGCGTTCGACACCATCTATGCCGAAGGCCAGCGCCGCTACGTCGAGTCTTTGTCCGCCTATGCGCGCCAGTTTTTGGAGATGATGCAGAAGCCGGATGTCGACCAGATCGACGGCCTGTCGCCGGCGATTTCGATCGAGCAGAAGACGACTTCGAAAAACCCGCGCTCCACCGTCGGCACCGTCACCGAGATCTACGACTACATGCGCCTGCTGTGGGCGCGCGTCGGCGTGCCCTACTCGCCCGCCACGGGTCTGCCGATCGAAAGCCAGCTGGTGTCGCAGATGGTCGACCGCGTGCTGGCGCTGCCTGAGGGCACACGGCTCTATCTGCTGGCGCCGGTCGCGCGCGGCCGCAAGGGCGAATACAAGAAGGAGCTCGCCGAATACCTCAAAAAGGGTTTTCAGCGCGTCAAGATCGACGGCACCTTTTATGAACTCGCGGACGCCCCTACCCTCGACAAGAAATTCCCGCACGACATCGACGTCGTCGTCGACCGCATCGTGGTGCGCCCGGATATCGGCCAGCGCCTCGCCGAAAGCTTTGAGACCGCGCTGAAGCTCGCTGAAGGCCTTGCGGTGATCGAATACGCCGACGCTCCCGCCGGTGCGGCCGAAGAGAAAAAGTCCGACAAGAAAACGGCAAAAATCCACGACAAGAGCGGGCCGGAGCGGATTCTGTTTTCGGAAAAATTCGCCTGCCCGGTCTCCGGCTTCACCATTCCCGAGATCGAGCCCCGGCTGTTCTCGTTCAACAACCCCTATGGCGCCTGTCCTGCCTGCGGCGGCCTCGGCGTCGAGCAGCATATCGACGAGGAGCTGGTCATTCCCGACAAGGAGATGACCTTGCGCAAGGGCGCGATCGCGCCCTGGGCCAAATCGTCCTCGCCCTATTACATCCAGACGCTGACCGCGCTCGGCAAAGTTCTACAAGTTCACGCTCGACACCAAATGGAAGGACCTGCCGAAGAAGACGCAGGCCGCTCTTCTTCATGGCTCCGGCGACGACGAGATCAAGTTCTCCTACGAAGACGGCGTCCGCTCCTACGATACCAAAAAGCCGTTCGAGGGCGTCATCACCAACCTCGAGCGCCGCTTTCGCGAGACCGAGAGCGAATGGGCGCGCGAGGAGCTGGCAAAGTATTTCTCCGACATCCCCTGTGCCGGCTGCAACGGCTACCGGCTGAAGCCGGAATCGCTGTGCGTCAAGATCGGCGGCAAGCATATCGGCGAGATCTCGGAATTGTCGGTGCGCCGCGCCGGCGAATGGTTCGAAAGCGTGCCGGCAGCGCTCAACGCCCAGCAGAACGAAATCGCCATCCGCGTGCTGAAGGAGATCCGCGAGCGGCTGTCCTTCCTGCTCGACGTCGGCCTCAATTACCTGACGCTGGCGCGCGCCTCCGGCACGCTGTCGCGGCGGCGAAAGCCAGCGCATCCGCCTCGCCTCCCAGATCGGCTCGGGTCTCACCGGCGTGCTCTACGTGCTGGACGAGCCGTCGATCGGCCTGCATCAGCGCGACAATGCGCGGCTGCTGGAAACGCTGAAGCGGCTGCGCGACCTCGGCAATACCGTGATCGTGGTCGAGCATGACGAGGACGCCATCCGGCTCGCCGACTTCGTGCTCGACATCGGCCCCGGCGCCGGCATGCATGGCGGCCACATCGTGGCGCAGGGCACGCCCGCCGAGATCATGGCCAATCCGAATTCGCTGACCGGAAAATATCTCACCGGCGAGATGTCGGTGGCGATCCCCGAGCGCAAGCCGCCGAACCATCGCCGCACCATCAAGGTGATCAACGCCCGCGGCAACAATCTGAAAAACATCTCGGCGGAAATTCCGCTCGGCCTGTTCACCGCCGTGACCGGCGTCTCCGGCGGCGGCAAGTCGACGCTGCTGATCGACACGCTCTACAAGGCGATTGCGCGAAAGCTCAACAACGCCAGCGAGGGCGCCGCCCCGCACGACCGCATCGAGGGGCTGGAGCATATCGACAAGATCATCGACATCGACCAGTCGCCGATCGGCCGCACCCCGCGCTCCAATCCCGCGACCTATACCGGCGCGTTCACGCCGATCCGCGAATGGTTCGCCGGCCTGCCCGAAGCCAAGGCGCGCGGCTACGAGCCCGGGCGCTTCTCCTTCAACGTCAAGGGCGGCCGCTGCGAGGCCTGCCAGGGCGACGGCGTCATCAAGATCGAGATGCACTTTTTGCCTGACGTCTACGTCACCTGCGACGCCTGCAAGGGCAAACGCTACAACCGCGAGACGCTGGAAGTCCTGTTCAAGGGCAAGAGCATCGCCGACGTGCTCGACATGACGGTCGAGGAAGCCGCCGAATTCTTCAAGGCCGTCCCGCGCGTCCGCGAGACGTTTAAAACCCTGCACCGCGTCGGCCTCGACTACATCCATGTCGGCCAGCAGGCCACGACCCTGTCCGGCGGCGAAGCCCAGCGCGTCAAGCTCGCAAAAGAACTGTCAAAGCGCGCCACCGGCCGCACGCTCTACATCCTGGACGAGCCGACCACCGGCCTGCATTTCCACGACGTCAAGAAACTGCTGGAAGTGCTGCACGAGCTGGTGTCGCAGGGAAATACGGTGGTCGTGATCGAGCACAACCTTGAAGTCATCAAGACCGCCGACTGGGTGATCGACCTCGGCCCCGAAGGCGGCGACGGCGGCGGCGAAATCGTCGCCTGGGGCCCACCGGAAGACATCGTCAAGGCGCCGCGGAGCTATACGGGGAAGTTTCTGGAGCCGGTGCTGCGGAAGGCGGCGGGGAAGCCGAGGAAGAGCGCGGGGGCGAGCGAGGCGGCGGAGTGAGGCCATAAACAAGGGCAAGAACAATGAGTGATGTCCTTGCCCGGGTTCAGGAGCTTGTGGCACGCAACGAAGTACGTACGTCTTTGCACGGCTTTCGCGAGTTGGCAGCAGATGGTATTCTGCTCGACGATCTTCTCGGCGGCATCGAGGCAGCCGTCGTGATTGAGGACTATTTTGACGCAACGCGAGGACCGACAGTATTGGTATTGCAGAGGGATTCCTCAGGCCGGCCTGTTCATGTGGTTTGGGGCATTCGCAAAGACAGCCCGGGTCCCGCGGTGCTGGTGACAGCCTACCGGCCCGGCCCGATCCGCTGCGATGGTCCCCGGACTTTACAGAACGCAGGACGCCATGACGCGAACGACGATCGAATTGATCCGTGACGGCAAATATGTCGCCGAAGTGTCCGTCGAACTTATCGAAGAGGAAGGCGGATGGTCGCCCTACCTTTCGCTCGATGATGCAAAAAAACTAGAAGCGGTTCGGCTTGCGTTACGCGAGGGTAACATCGCCGAAGCATCGAAGTATGGTCGGGTATTTGAACTGACACCGATCTCCGCCTGACAGCTTGGCCGATGCCTGGCCCGACCTACACTCTGTTCCGCAATGCAATCTTGGCCGAACAGCAGGTGGTCTGCACCTATGAAGATCGCCATCGCGAACTGTGTCCGCATATCCTGGGCGCCAACAAGCGTGGCGAGGAAGTCGTACTAGCGTGGCAATTTGCCGGGGAAAGTAGCGGTAAGCTACCGCAGTGGCGATGCCTGCGGCTTGCCGAAGTCAGAAATGCCAGCCCGCGTGACGGGCGATGGCACGAAGGCGGCTCACACCGTACTTCGCAAACTTGCGTCAGCAGCATCGATCTCGACATCAATATTCACGTGCGCAAGTTGCGATAGCTTCGCTAGCTGCAAACGTGAGATGCAATACGTCCGCTTTCCGTCCTACTTCTCGTGCTTCTCCATCGCCACCGCAATCCGCTCCAGAAAACATTCATCCTTCGCGTCTCCGCGACCTGTTGCTCGTAAAGCTCGATCATGGTCGCGCCGGATGTTCCGCGCGCCTGCATGCCGCTCTTGCGCGAGATCCAAAACCAAACGCCAATCAGGAATATGAATGGCAACCATGAGGACGCCAGCTACACCCAATCATTCATAAGAAACGTCTCCGATTTCATTACGTAGCGGGAGGCATTTGATCGCATCTGATGTCCCAGCGCAATGTACGGTGGAATACGCTTCGCGATTAGACCCGCGTCGAGTCCGCCAGAATGGCGATGATCCCGATCAGTGGCACCAGGAACTGGATCGCCTGCCAGAGCGAGCCTTGGATCGACCAGGCGCCATAGATCTCGCGCGCCTGCGGGATCGGCCTCGCTCCCGGCAGCGACGACGGCTGCTCGTTCCGGAACGCCTGCCATCGCGCTTCGACCGGCTTGCGGATCTGTTCGGGCGGAATGGAAAACAGCGTGTAATGCAGCACCATCTGCATCGACGAACCCGTCGGCGAAAACACTTGGTCCCAGCCGCCGAAAGTGTGCGACTGCGGACTGCGGAGCAGCCATACCAGGAATTGCCCGGTCGGGCCCATCAGGAAACCGCGCCGCGGCAGGATCTGCGTTTCGTAAAACTCCTTTGAGACCAGCACGGCGGTGATGTCCTGAAAGCGATTGGGAATGCCGGAGGCCGTCGTCAGTTCGTACGCCTCGACGCCCCTCACCTCGGGCCAGGGGATCAACAGGTCCTTGAGCCAGTCCGCATGAAACGCGATGCCCGCGGGCGAGAGCAGCAGCATCGGCCTTGCGGGCATAAAATGCCGGTACAGCGCCCAGGTGACATAGACGAGGCCGCCTGTGATCAGCGACCAGCCGAACCAGTTTTGCGGCAGTTTTGATCCGCGGCGCGTCGGGAAGAAATCGGCGGGCGCGATCCAGCAGAGCACCGCGAGCGCGAGAATGCCGAGCATCGTGGCCAAAAACCCCGCCGCCACCACCCTGCCCGCGAACTTTCGCTCGAATGCAAAAACCGCCAGCGCCACGACGGCTGCGGCCGTCAGCAGCAAGGCGAAACCCTTGAGAATGCCAAGCCCCGGTGGCCTGGGGTCGACATAGACCACAAAGAAGAGCCCCGCGAGGCAGAACAGCAGGGCCAGCGGCACCCGCGCCATGTTCCATCGGTCGCGGCGGTATTCGACGATGCGGGAGATTTCGGGCGCCGTGGGGTCCATGGTGCATCCAACCGGATCATGTCGCATGATCTTAGTAGCAGGCCATCGCCTCGGCGTTCACCTTGGTCCTGGAGGATTGGTGGAACTCCCGCGCGGCCAATCAGAACTGATCCGCTTCCCGGCGATTAGGCGTCCATTCCGCGATCGCGGCTTCGACAAATCCGCGCGGATCGGCGCAGAATTCGCGCGTCACCCTGTAGTGGTCGGTCTGTTCGACGGTCACGGGCTCCAGGCCGTATTTGGTCAGCTGCAACAGCCGCGCGCCGGGATAGGCCATCAGCATCGGGGAATGCGTCGCCATGATGACCTGGCAGATCGTCGACTGCTCCATGCGGTACATCAGCTTCAAAAACTCCATCTGACGCGCCGGTGACAGCGCGGACTCCGGCTCGTCGAAGATGTAGAGGCCCTGCCGCTGACAGCGTTCATCGAACAAACGCATAAAACCCTCGCCGTGCGAATAGGACAGAAAGTCCGCCGTTTTGCTTCCGACCGCATCGAGATATCGCGCGACCGAAAAGAAGCTCTCGGCGCGGAAGAACCAGCCATTTGTTATCTTGGGCAGCCAACCGGCGCGAAGCGCTCCCGAAAGGTCCCCACCCGTCACCTCGATTGAATCCGAATGATCGACGGGCATATAGCCCTTGCCGCCGCCGGCTACGTCGAAGCCGGCCAGCACCGCGATGCCCTCCAGCAGCGTGGATTTGCCGGTGCCGTTTTCGCCGACGATGATGGTGATTGGCCGGTCGAAATGCAGTTCGAATTCGTTCCGCAGGAACGGCAGACAGAACGGATAGGCCTCGGGGTCGGTGACGGCTGCGGGATCGAGCCAGATGCGCCGAAGATACGGTGCCGGCATGTCGACCTGCTGGTTTCGTTTTTTAGCCAAGGGAGGGGTACTCGGATCGCCGGAGGGATCCGCACATCCAATACGTGTGGTCGACGAAAATCAAGAACAAAAAGAGAACCGTGACAAGTCTGTCTCCGCCCAAAACCCGCTTTCCGTTACCCGTCGGGCAACTCACTTCCGATTTACGGAAGTCATGTCAAGCCCCAAAATGAAAAATATTTCGCTTTATCAGAAACACGAACAGGGCTATATCGGCTGCATCCCGTCCCGACCAGAGGGGCGCTCGCGATCGTCACGAACGCGGGACGGGGAGCGATGGACGCGAGAGGCGCCCTCGACGAGGGGCGCCGAAGCGTACGGCAAAGACGTGTGGTCCTGACGCCCCGATGTTGGCGTCTGCGGTGGCAATAGTGCACGGCTCACCGGGGAGAGCGCGTAATAAGCCGAAAAGCCATTGCGCAGGGAATGTCGGATGTTCTCCGCTGCCCTGTATGCTCATGCGCGCATCTTCTACCTACATTGCGCATGAGACCTCGGGTGCAGCGCGCATCCGGCATTCCCTGCGCCCTCTGGATTTGGGGGGCGGGAAGTTTCTGGCAAAGCTCGGGCGCAAGCCGTCGCGAGAATGCGATGGTGTATCTAGTGTTTAGGCAGTTGCAGACCTATCCCCGTCATCCTGAGGTGCGAGCGCAGCGAGCCTCGAAGGATGAATCGGCCACAGGCCGGGCCGTCGCCCTTCGAGGCGCACAAGAGCGCGCACCTCAGGATGACGGATTCAGGAGTGTCGAAATGTGAATCGGAAACCGCGCGCGGACGACGCACTCACCACCTTCGTCGTCCCGGCCTTGCGCCGGGACCCATACGCCGTGGCCTGAATTAGTGGCAAAGAAAGACAACGAACAGCTTGCAAAACAACAACGGCCGGTGGTTATGGGTCCCGGCGCAAGGCCGGACGACAGCAACTGCGCCCACCCTCCCCCTACATCCACTCCGGATCCCGCGTCGGGATCTGTGCGGTCTCCTTCAGCGACGACAGCACGATGACGGTTTCAGTGCGCTCGACGCCGGCGACCGACTTGATGACCTTGGCGAGCAGGCCTTCCAGCATGCGGGTGTTTTTCACGCGCACCTTCAGCATGTAGTTCCAGAGGCCGGTGACGTGGTGGATTTCCACCACGGTCGCCTGCGTGAGAACCTTTTTCAGAAACGCCTTCTCGGTCTCGGGCTTGCTCCAGGCGACATAGATGAAGGCGAGCAAATCGTAGCCGAACACATCGGGCGAAATCCGCGCGTGATAGCCGGTGATCAGACCGCGCTCGCCGAGTTTTCGGATGCGCTCATTGACCGAGGACGCGGCGAGGCCGACCAGTTTTGCGAGCTCATGCTGCGGCGTGCGCGCATCCTTTTGCAAAAGCTCGATCAGCATCAGGTCGGTTTCGTCGATGTCGGCCATGAATCGCTCCGTGTGATCCGAGTCACATACGATAGCATACCGAATTAAATTCGGCAACTGCCGGTGAACCAACGGTCCCTCGCCGAGTACCAACCCTACGCAAACAGGACGCCAGCATCTAGCGAACGCCCGTTGCGGCAACGCCCCGCGCAATCACGCGCCGGGCAATCAAAAGGAAGTGTGTCATGAAGAAGCTTGTACTCATTGCTGCCGCTGCCGCCGCGCTCGCCGCGTCCGCAGCCCCCGCCAGCGCGTTCTCCATCGTCAAGCCCGGCTGTTGCGGCGGCTGGAATCCCGGTGGCGGTTTCCATCACCACTGGCATGGTGGGTTCGGTGGCGGGTTCGGCATCGGTGTCATCGACAGCGGCTACGGAGCCAGCGACTGCTACTACGTGCGTCGCAACGTGCTGATCCCCAACATCGGCCTCGTCAGCAAGCGTCAGCTGGTCTGCGGGTAATCGAAGTTCAGATGGAAGGCTGGATCCAACGATCCGGCCTTCCATACTGGAGCGTTAAAGCACTTCGAGCACCAGCTCCATCGTCATCAACACCGGATTGTCGCCGCGCAGCAGCCGGCCTTCGGCAATGCCGCCGAGATAATCCACCAGCGCGACATCGAGCGCCGCTTCGAGTGTTCCGCTGGCGCCCGAATTGATGGTGCCGGCGCGGATCGCAAGCTCGGTCGCGAACGGCACGACTTTCCGGCCATCGCTAAAATGCGCGCCGATGGTAGAGCCGACGCCGCCGTAAATCCGCGCGTTAAAAATCCCGCGCTGCCGGCAGAAATTTTCCAGGGAGCCTGCAAAATCCTGGTTCGGCCGCAGCCGCATCGCAAACGCCCGGCTGTCAGTTTTGGCGTGGGTCGCCGCGCGCGCCACCGGGCCGAACAATTTGAAATTGGTCTCGGCATCCACGTCAGCGGAAAACACCGCGCCGTCGATGCCAAAAGCTTCCACGGCAAAAGGCTCGGCGACGATGCTCTCCTCGGGCAGGATGTGGCCACCGTGCAGCCGTCCGTCGGTCTCGGTCCAGAGGCCGTGGCAATGGAAGAACGGCGCGCCGTCGCGTTCGCCAAGCGTCATCGCCGCGAATTTCAGTTGCGTGATCCCGGCGGGACGGAACGTGTCGCTGTAGAACGCGGCATTGGCGCCGGTTTTCGACAGCGCCGGCATCACATAGGCCAATGGCCCGAGCGCGCCGCCCCGCATGCTCAACACGCCGCCGGAAAATCCCGCTTCGGCAAAGCCGCGGCGCGCGGCTTCCAGCAGCGGCAGGCCGGCTTGCAGCGTGAACGCGAACGCACGTCCGCGCGCCTCGACCCATTGGATGCGCTCCGGCACTGGCGGACCTGGCTGGAGAATGCTGCGCATCGCCTCCGGCGCCGCGCGGTTTGGTTTTGCCAGCGTCATCGCGGGGCATCTTCCTTGATCAAATCCAGCAGCCCGCGCGCTTCGAGTTCATCGCGCACCAGCCGTTTTGGAATTTTGCCATAGCCGGATTTCGGCAGCGCCTCCCAGAAGAAGAACCGTTTTGGCATTTTGTAGCGCGACACTTTTGGCAGAAGGAACGCCGCCAGCTCGGCCTCGCTCACGGCAGCTGCGCCCTCGCGCGCGACGCACACGGCGACGCCAACCTCGCCCCAGAACGGGTCGGGCACGCCGAGCACCGCGACCTCGCCGATCGCGGGATGGGTCAGGATTTTTTCCTCGACCTCGCGCGGATAGATGTTGGAGCCGCCCGAGATGTACATGTCGGAGGCACGGCCGGTGATGTAGACAAAACCTTCCGCATCCATATGCCCGAGATCGCCGGTGCGGAACCAGCCGTCGCGAAATGCTTTCGCGTTGGCTTCCGCGTTGTCGTAATAGCCGGCGAACACGGCGGGGCCGATCACGCAGATCTCGCCGGTCTCGAACGGTTTGAGTTCGCGCCCGTCATCGCCCTGGATCGAGACCTGCATGCCGGTGCGCTCGAAACCGCAGGTACCGATCCGCGCCAGGGGTGAGTCCTCGGGATCGTGCAGATTGGCCGGCAGTACCGTGATGTTGCCGGTGACCTCGCCGAGACCAAAATACTGCACCAGCACCGGGCCGAGCTTTTTCAGCGCGGCCTTCTGGTCCTCGCGGTACATCGGCGCGCCGGCATAGATGGTGAAGCGGAGCGAGGAATGATCGTAGCGGTCGATCGCGGGATGCTCGACCATCATTTTCAAAATGGTCGGCACGGTAAAAATGTTGGTGACGCGGTGCGCCTCGATCAGCCGGAACGCCTCGTTGATGTCGAATTTTTCCGACGGCAGCAGGATCGTCCGCGCGCCCCGCGCCGCCTGCACCAGCTGATGCACGCCGGCGCCATGCGACAGCGGCGCCACCACCAGGGAAGCGTCCACTTCCGTGGTGCCTGGCATCAGATCGGCGAGGTGATTTGTCACCACAAACGCCATCTGGCCATGAGTCAGTACCGCCGCCTTGGAGCGTCCGGTGGTGCCCGAGGTGAAGAAGAACCAGCAGGGGTCGTCGTAATCGACCGCGGTGTTCGCAACCTCGGCGCCGGTATGCGCCGCGATCGCGTCACTGACGGATTTTTCGCCAAAGGCGCCCTCGCCTATCCGCCAGGTGAATTCGAGCGCGGGATTGGCAGCGGCCCTGGCATGGTCAGGGAAATCGCCGTGACACAAAAACCCTTTTGCGCCCGAAGCGGTAGCGAGATAGGCGACCTCGTCCGGCATCAGGCGGAAATTGGTCGGCACCCAGACTGCACCCAGCCTGAATGCGGCGAACATCGACCAGAACATCTCGTCGCAGTTTTTGGAATGCACCAGCAGCCGGTCGCCCTTGGCAATGCCGCGTTCGGCCAGGGCCGCGGCCAGCGCCGAGACAGCAGCGTCGATCTGGCGCCAGGTCCAGGACCGATCGCCCCAGACGAAGCCAATGCGGTCGCCATGCCGGCGGGCATTTTGGGTGACGAGATAAGCAAGATTCATCACCCGGTGCGACATCCGCGCCAGACCGCCCCGGGGCGCGGCGGGGGCCGCGGTTCCCGTCACTTCGACACCCCAAATGCCGCAACGCACAAGCCGTGCAAAATCATCGCTCTGCTTCTCAAGACTGCCATGAACGTCCCATCCGGACGTTAGCAGAAAGCCCGGCCGCCGCCAGCTTGGCAGGCGTCGTCCACAGCGCCGGGAATTCGGGATCAGCGCACGCCGGTCCCCTTGCAGCGCTGGCACTTCACCACCCGGTCGCCCTTTTTCAGGAGACCCTTGCCCTCGCAATTCTTGCACTTCTGCTTCTTCTTGATGTTCGGGCCCTTTTCATTGGCCATGTTCTTCTCCGCGCGACTAATTCGCGGGCCACCATGATCCAGCCGCGCCTCCCCGTCTACAAGCACGCGGCCCTGATTTCGAGCGCGATCGTGCTATTGCGCGGCGCCGAGCTTTTGCAGGCCCTCGCGCGCGGTGGACAGGCTGGGGTTGAGCTCCAGCGCCTTGCGGAAATCCGCGACCGCGCCCTTCTTGTCGCCGAGTCGCATCTTGGCCTGGCCGCGATTGTTCCAGGAATCGGCGTCCGCCGGGTCGTATTGCAGCGCCTTGTTGTAATCGGCCAGACCCCTTTTGAGGTCGTCCTGGAACAGCCGGACCAAGCCACGGTTGCGCCAGCCGCGCGCATCCGTCGGCGCGATCCTGGCCGCCTCGCCGTAATCGGCCGCGGCGAGATCGAGCTGTTCGATAGCGCGGAAGAGATTGCCGCGGTTGATGTAGGCCAGCACGTCAGGCTGCAGCTTGATCTGCATGTTGTAGTCGGCCAGCGCGTGCTCGATGTCGCGGTTGCGGAAGTAAGCGTAACCGCGATTGCCGTAGGCGCGGGCAAACGACGGATTGATTTTGATGGCGGCGCTGAAGTCATCCAATGCATGATCGAGGTCGCCCTTGTTGAAGAAGGCATCGCCGCGGTTGTTGTAGGCCAGCGCAAAACCGGGATCGATCCGGATCGCCTCGCCGTAGTCAGCGATCGCACGGTCGAGGTCGCCCTTGAAGCCGTAGACGCGGCCGCGATTGGTCAGGGCGCAGGCGGAGTCCGGATCGAGCCGGATCGACTCGTTGAGATCGGACAGCGCCGCATCGAGTTCGCGTTTTTCGGTCAGGCCATGGCCGCGGAAGCAATAGGCGACGGCGAGCCGTTTGCCGGTTTCCGTTTTGGCATCGATGACCGCGCCGCACGCCGTCACCTTTTCATTCGGCACGGTGGTCGTGCTGACGCAGGTTTTCCAGTTCTGATCGCCTTCGGCGGAGGCGGCGGGCGGATGTGCGACGATCAGGACGGCGCCCAGCAGCGAAGCGGAGAGACAGGTCGAAATGCGCATATTTATCATCCAGGCCAGCGACTTCTCCCTTGGTCGCGGGTTTGCATTGCCGGGTTCACGCACCTAAATGGATAAAAGTGAATCGCATTGGGATGATCGACATGGCCGTTGTCCGTGACAACAAAGCCCAAAGCCGCTTCGAACTCGATGTCGAGGGTGCGGTGGCGTTTGCAAATTACCGCCTGACCCCGTCGGCGGTGATCATTACCCATACCGAGACCCCGCGCGCACTGCGCGGCCGCGGCGTCGCCTCCGAACTGGTCAAGGGCGCGCTGGAACTGATCCGCGCCGACGGCCACAAGGTGATCGCCGGCTGCGGCTTTGTCGTCGACTATCTGCACAGGAATCCGCAATACGCGGATCTGACGGCCTGATCAGTCCGCCCTCGCATCAACAAGTCGAGGCGACTTCTCCGGCGCGCCGCGCATTGCCGCCAATTGAATACCAGCCATGTTTTGCTGCATCGCAGTGAACGGTACCGTCGATGCGCGCGACCAACAGGCATCAGCACCGTTGTGGTGCATCCCACTTGCTCCAAAGGAAAAAGACCATGTTGATCGCCTCTTCCATCGCCCTCATCCGGCGCTACGCCCGCTATCGCTCCCAGCTCACCAGCATCAGCCAGCTCGACGAACGCACACTGCGCGACATCGGCATCAGCCGCGGTGAACTTGCAACCGCCGCATGGCGCTATTCCGCGCGCCAGCCATATCCGTAAATCATCTGCTCGACCCGATATCCAAAAAAGAAGGCCCGCGTCACCGCGGGCCTTCACATGTCGGTTTGGAATAAAGCGTCAGTGCTTGATTTCCGGCGGCAGCTTGCCGCCATTGGCGGCGAGCTTCGTCATCACCTGCTTGTGCAGCCAGATGTTCATGCTCGCGGAATCATTGCTGTCGCCGGTGTAGCCGAGCTCCTTGGCGAGCTCCTTGCGCGCCGTGAAACTCGAATCGATGTCGAGCGCCTTCATCAGATCGACGATCGAGGTGCGCCACTCCAGCTTCTCGCCCTTGGCCTTGACCGCAGCATCAAGGATAGGAGCAACATCGACGGTTGCCGCCGGTGCTGCGGATCCGCCAGCCGATCCACCCCCAGCAGGCGCAGCCGCGCCACCGCCAGCCGGCGCCGCTTCCGCCTTCGTGCCGAAGATTGCGCTCATGATTTTTCCGAAAATACTCATCGTTGGCTCCTAGTGGAATTGAAGGGCTGTCGCTAGCGGCACTGTTTTGACCGGCAGCACCTGGCCGGGCTCACCTTAGAGTTTAGCCAGCCGATTGTGGCTTGCCAATGAAACATTCACCGAAGCGTGAGTGCCTTTGTCCGGATTCGGGAGTACGCTGATGGTTCAGTTCGCGACATGGCCCGTTCCTCGTTCCTGTCTGCGCGTCTGGCCTGATCGTGATCATGTTTGGAAACGGCACGTTTGCGCCTGGCGATGGCGTAAAATGCGGCCGCCAGCGGGAGACGACGACCATGGCCATTCCAATTCAAGGCGCCACTCCAATTCAAGGCAATGTCACATCCCTGACGCAAACCGGACAAGATGCCGCGGATGCGCCAGTGATCCGAACCATCACGCTCTCCGACCTGCACCGGGCCTTGCAGCTCGGCTGGGAGGATTTCAAGGCCGTTCCAAGCCACGCCATTATCCTGTGCGTGATCTATCCCGTGCTCGGACT
Organism: uncultured Alphaproteobacteria bacterium; assembly: GCA_963802535.1. Taxonomy (GTDB): domain Bacteria; phylum Pseudomonadota; class Alphaproteobacteria; order Rhizobiales; family Xanthobacteraceae; genus Bradyrhizobium. The sequence goes on from CAWDJI010000023.1 coordinate 230,988, forward strand.
GGTGCTGGCGCGCACGGTGCTTGGTTACTCCGTGTTGCCGCTGCTGTTTCCGCTGGCCGCGGGATTTGCCCTGCTCGGCCCGTTCGCAGCGTTGGGCCTTTATGAGATGAGCCGCCGTCGCGAGACCGGCGCGCAGGCAACGGCGTGGGATGCCCTCGAGGTGCTGCGCTCGCCTTCGTTCGGCGCGATGCTCGGGCTCGGCGCGCTCCTGCTGGCCTTGTTCGTGACCTGGGTCGCGACCGCGCAAGCGATCTATATCGCGGCTTTCGGCTATCAGGGTGCGACCGGTATCAGGGATTTCGTGTCGCACGTGCTGACAACGTCCGAGGGCTGGTGGCTGATCTTCGTCGGCTGCGGCGTCGGCTTCCTGTTCGCGCTCGTCGCACTCTGCATTAGCGTGGTGTCGTTCCCGCTGATGCTCGATCGTCATGCCGGCGCCGGCGACGCCATGGTGACCTCGCTGCGCGCGGTCGCTCGCAATCCGATGCCGATGGCGATCTGGGGATTGATCGTCGCCGTGCTGCTGGTTGCGGGATCGCTGCCGTTCTTCCTCGGGCTTGCGGTCGTCATCCCGCTGCTCGGCCACGCCACCTGGCATCTCTATCGCGAAGACGATCGAGCCCGAGCTCAATCCGCAGCCGCTGCCGCCCCGCGCCCCGCGCGAGCGTCGAGCCCGCGGCGGATTTCCCGGCCAATCTGTTTCCCTGGCGACGCAAGGACGGCGCATAGGTTACCCGGAGATTAATGCGGCAAACCCGCCGGTCGATCGTCGGCCGGCGGTTTTGCGTGCAGCGATGGCGAAACAGAAGCCTTGTTTTAGCCCCGAACATTCGGTGTGGTTCCCGACACTAATGTCGACGACCGGTCGACAGTGGAGCGAACCACACGATGACATCCTGCTTTTCCCTTCGCGCTTTGGCGCTGGGCGCCCTGCTCCTGACCTCGGCAGCCCCGTCGCTCGCGGCCCCCTGCGGCAGCGGCACGTTCGATGCCTGGCTCGAGGACTTCAAGAAGGAGGCCGCGGCAAAGGGCATTTCGCAATCGGCGATCCAGGCGGGCCTGACCGGCGTCACGCTCGACAAGGCCGTGCTGACCCGCGACCAGTCGCAAAAGGTTTTTAGCCAGAGTTTTGAGGAGTTTTCTGGCCGCATGGTCCCGCCCCGGCTCGGCCGCGGCGCCAACATGCTCAAGCAATATGGTTCGGTGCTCTCGCGTATCGAACAGACCTATGGCGTGCCCGGCGAAGTGCTGGTGGCGATCTGGGGGCTGGAAACCGATTTCGGCGTCAACATCGGAAAATTCCCGACGCTGCGGTCGCTGGCGACGCTGGCCTATGATTGCCGCCGCGCCGACATGTTCAAGGCCGAACTGATGGATGCGCTGCGGATCGTCGAGCGCGGCGATATCGCGCCGCAGGACATGCGCGGCGCCTGGGCCGGCGAAATCGGCCAGACCCAGTTCATGCCGTCGTCCTATATCAAATTCGCCGTCGATTTCGACGGCAATGGCCGGCGCGATCTCTTGCGCAGCGCGCCCGACGTATTGGCCTCGACCGCGAACTACCTCGCCAGCTACGGCTGGAAGCGCGGCAAGGATTGGGAGCCCGGCAGCGCCAACTTCGCCGTGCTCCAGCAATGGAACAAGAGCGAGGTCTATTCGAAGACCATCGGCGCATTTCGCAACACAGCTGGCACGCGCGCCGTAATGGCTTGCTGATCCAGAGGGCCGATCGCAACGCAACCGGCCCTCTGAAAACTCTGTCCGCGCCTTACTTGGCCATTGAGCCTTGCATCGCCTTGCTCAGATGCATGCCGCAGGCACCCATGTTGCCGTTGAGCATCGCGTCCTGCGCGAGTGCTACTTCCTTCTGCGCCGCCATCTTGCCTTCACCGTCGGCCATGGCTTCGATCGAGGCTTCGGTTTTGGTGAGATTGGTCCCGCTGCAGCCGGCGCCTACTCTGGCAGCGTTTGCGGGAACGACGGCGTAGGCAATGGCAGCCATGGCAGCTGCTGCGAGTAATTTATTGAGCATGTGAATCCTTCCAGTTTATGTTTTTGACAGAACCGGCTCCATTGCCGGAATCTGCGAGAGCATTGTTCGTCGGTCGCGGAAGGATTCGGTATAAACTTCGCGCGAGGTGTTGAGCGCAGCACGCAACGCGCTTATGCGAAACATCGCGTTTTGATTACAGCGCCGTAAGGAAGCATCGCGTCATTACAGCGCGGTAAGGAAGCAGTGCAGCGCAGCCGATCGATTTCGTGCAATCGGAAACGCTGCGTGTCGCTGATGGCGTGTTGCTGATGATGTCACGCGCGGCGTTGCGAGCGTGTGAGAAGCAAGTGGCCGTGCGCGTCCGTCATGTAGCCCGGCACGCGCCAAGCGACCCCATCAGCCCGCGCAGACGATCATCGCCGAGGTTACGTGCCGAGCCCGGCTCGCGGCTGCGACCAACGAAAGGCACCTGGAGTTGGTGCCGCTTCGGCTGCCCATCCGGCTCCGACAAAAAAGGACGAAAACAACCCCATGCACCGTAGGGAAGGCCCTGATATGTCTCATGGATTGCGAAACACAAAGTGATTTATAGTTCATTTCTACAAATGGGAGTGCATGCGAATCACGCATGCAAGAGTTCCAAAAATCAGAGCCGCAAGAGGCTTTTTGGCTAACTTCGAGCCTCTTTTACAGGGTTTTCCGCGTCGAAATCACGCTCCTTCCGAGAGCGAACGCGTGTATCACAATTGCGACAAACCCGCTATTTTACGGGCTATTTCTGCCTGATTTCCGCCCCTCGCCCAGCACTCCGGCCCGCCGATGAGGCAGCTATGCCGAAAGGTTAATCGATTCTTACCTAAGTCATGCGTTTTGGGTCTAGCTGCATCGCAGCATTGGAACTTCTGCACTGCGGGATATCGTCTATATTCATTTCAACGATGAGGCCTTCCTCCAAGGGCTGAATCGAAACTTCAAGGAGACTACCATGTTGCTCTCAATCATCCGCATGATCCAGGCGTTCCGGGACTATCAGCGCAATGTCAGCGAACTGTCCCAGCTTAGCGATCGCGAATTGTCGGATATCGGCCTCGATCGTTCGGACATTCCGCGCGTTGCAGCCGGCACCTACAACGGCTGATTCCCCCAGCCGTCGCCTGACGAACGGATAACGCCCGCCTCGCTGCGGGCGTTGTCGTATCCGGGCCAAAAAGGGCTATGTACAGGTGCACTTGGCGTCAAAACACGCTAACCCATGCGCCATGACCCCAACCAAGATTCCACCTGACGCCGTGCATGTGATTGGCGGCGGCCTCGCCGGCTCGGAAGCCGCCTGGCAGATCGCCAATGCCGGCGTTGCCGTGGTGTTGCACGAGATGCGCCCCGTTCGGATGACGGAGGCCCACCAGACCGAAGGCCTCGCCGAACTGGTCTGCTCCAACTCGTTTCGATCAGACGATGCCGCCAACAACGCCGTAGGCCTGCTGCACGCTGAAATGCGCCGTCTGGGCTCGCTGATCATGCGCGCGGCCGACGCCAACCAGGTGCCCGCCGGCGGGGCGCTAGCGGTCGATCGGATTGGCTTCTCCGACGCCGTCACCCGTGCGCTGCACGAGCATCCGCTGATCGCCATCGACCGCACCGAAATCGCCGGCCTGCCGCCGGCAGACTGGGCCAACGTCATCGTCGCAACCGGCCCCCTCACCTCGGCGCCATTGGCCGACGCCATCCGCCAGCTCACCGACGAGAGCGCGCTGGCGTTCTTCGACGCGATCGCGCCGATCGTGCACAAGGATTCCATCGACATGTCGGTGGCGTGGTTTCAGTCGCGCTACGACAAGGTCGGCCCCGGCGGCACCGGCGCCGATTACATCAACTGCCCGATGACCAGGGATCAGTACGACGCGTTCGTCGCTGATCTGCTGGCCGGCGAGAAGGTCGACTTCAAGGACTGGGAGACCAACACGCCCTATTTCGACGGCTGCCTGCCGGTCGAAGTGATGGCCGAACGCGGCCACGAGACGCTGCGCTTTGGGCCGATGAAGCCGGTCGGGCTGACCAATCCGAATGACCCGACCGTGAAACCCTACGCCATCGTGCAGCTGCGCCAGGACAACAAGCTCGGCACGCTCTACAACATCGTCGGCTTCCAGACCAAGCTGAAACACGGCGCACAGCAGCGCGTATTCCGCACCATCCCGGGCCTCGAGCACGCTGAATTCGCCCGGCTCGGCGGCCTGCATCGCAACACCTTCCTGAACTCGCCAAAACTGCTGGACGGCCAGTTGCGGCTGCGCGCGCAGCCACGGCTGCGCTTTGCAGGCCAGATGACGGGCTGCGAGGGCTATGTGGAATCCGCCAGCATCGGCCTGATCGCCGGCCTCTACGCCGCCGCCAACGCGCGCGCGCAGGAACTGGCGCCGCCGCCATCGACCACCGCACTGGGATCGCTGCTCGGTCACATCACCGGCGGCCACATCGAGACGCTGGACGCCGGTCCGCGCTCGTTCCAGCCGATGAACATCAATTTCGGCCTGTTCCCGCCGCTGGCTACGGCGCCAACCAAAAAGCCCGACGGCACGCGGCTGCGCGGAACCGAGAAGACCGTCGCCAAGAAGCAGGCGATGAGCGCACGCGCGCTTGGCGATCTCGACCGCTGGATCGCCGACCATCTTACGCGTTGCGGCTGCGGCGTAACATCATGGGCCTGCCAAGAGATGACGCCGCGGTTTTGTCGGCGCGATGGACCGAAGGCGTGCTCTTGAAGCGCGACGTGTTTTCAACTGTCGAGCGCGGGCGTTTCAAAAGCGACAATGGCGAGGTCGACGCGGTGCTGCGCCGGCTCGATTCTGTCCCTGTCTGGTCCTATCTGGTGGCGCGGCATCTATTCGCCCGCGAGGCCAAAGCGCTGGCGCTGGCGCGTGATCTCAACGTCGGCCCAAAGCTGTTGTGGGCGGGCCGGCAGGCGCTGGTGCGCGGCTTCATCGACGGCGTCGCGCTGCAAATGGCAAAACCGCACGGCGATCTCGGCTATTTCCGCTCGGCCAAGCAGGCGCTGCGAAAGCTGCACCGTGCCGGCATCTGCCACAACGACCTCGCCAAGGAACAGAACTGGCTCCGCGGCAGCGACGGCAAAGCCTATGTCACCGATTTCCAGCTGGCCGCGTGTTTCAAAACCCGTAGCCGGCTGTTCCGCATCGCAGCCTATGAGGATCTGCGGCACCTTCTGAAACACAAGCGCAGCTACGCGCCCGCAGCGCTGACGCCGATGGAGCGCAAGATTCTCGCGCGCAAATCGGTCGTCGCCAGCGTCTGGCTCGTCACCGGCAAAAAAGTCTATCAGGCGATCACCCGCGGCCTGTTCAACTTCACCGACCGCGAGGGCGGCGGCCGTCGGCTGGTCAATGACGCGCCGGTGCTGATCGAGATGATCCGCAGGAATCCGGACGTGCGCGACACCGCGATCGTCGCCTTTGCCGACCGCCGCACCGGCGTCGGGCTGTATGCGTTCGTCGAGGCAGACAAGATCGCGCTGGAAAAGCAACTGCGCAGCGAGCTTTCCGCGGCCAAGGGCGTCAAGCCGCCGGAGCATATCCAGGTCGTCCACGCCTTGCCGCGTGATGCCGCCGGAAAGCCCCGCACCGAGATCTTGCAGCTCGTCGCGATGAACCAGCTCGACCTGATCGAGCCTTTGATGACGAACGAAGCCGACCGGGCCTTCCTGAAGGATATTCTGGAGAGCCGGAAGAATTTGCGGGACCGGTTCAACTTCGAGGCGGCGGATATGGATTCGCAGTCGCGTTAGCTGTCGTCACCGGCGACGAGCTTTTTGCTCCGAGACTGTGGAGGAATGGCTGGGGCGTTCGACGCACAGGATCGTGCGGTGAGCGAGGCGGACGAGACGTGATAAGCGACGATGTCCGCTAGTGGGGCTACTTCTGACTTGCGTTAGAGATCGTGCAAGGTCCGAAAGGTGCCGCCAATAGCGGACTTGGCTGCGAGCGGAGCACCTGCAACATTCATCCGACGCCAGCGTGCCAAAGCGGGCCCCCCGCGGCGCTCATGGTTGTACGTCTGCCGGAAGGTGTTCCTTATCGAACCAAAAGAGCAGGAAGTATCCGGCTGGTACGAAGAACAGCGTCAGAAGCGAGGCTACAGCAAGTCCCGACATCATCAAGACCGCCATTGGCTGCCACAATGCACCGCCAGCGATCGCCATCGGCGCCAGCCCAAGCACTGTTGTTGCCGAGGTCAGCAGGATCGGACGCAAGCGCTTTTCAGACGCGACCACGATCGCATCGCGTAGCGGCAGCGTCTCACGCTCAATGTCAATCTGATCGATCAGCACGATGGCATTGTTGATGATGATGCCGGAAAGGCTGATGATACCCAGCGTGCCGAAGAACGAGAGCGGCTGTCCTGTGGCCAAGAGGCCAAAGGGGATGCCGATCAGGATCAGCGGTATGCTCATGAAAGTCAGAAGCGTGCGTCGAAACGAGTTGAATTGCAGGATGATCGCAAGCACCATCACGGTCACCGCGATCGGAAATCCCGCAGCGAGTTTCTGGTTGGTCTCCGTGCTTGTCCGAATCTCGCCGCCGATGGCGAGATGATAGGTCCCGCCAAGGTCCAATGCCTGCAGGCCTGGTTGAACCGATTCCAGCAATTTCCCGGCGGTCAGCGAAGTGCTCCTTGCGGTAATGGTGATCGTCCGTTCCTGATTCTTGCGGCGGATGCGCGCAAGATCGAACCCCGGCTGCAACCTGGCGACCTGCGCCAAGGAGATGAGCCCGCCATTTTTTGCAAAGGTGGCGCTGGTGAGGCCTTCGAGGCTCTGCGAGGTGTAGGCTCCGGCGCGGAGCACGATCGGAATGGCGTTGTCGCCTTCGCGATAGATCGAGACCGCGGTACCGCTGAAATAGGTATTGAGCAACTGAGCAACTTCCTCGGAAGTCACACCCAGCTGGCGCGCCCGATCCTGATCGATTTCAATTACGACTTTGACGATCTTGTTGCCCCAGTCGTCATCATTGTCGCGAACATCGGGAGCGGCTTGGAAGGATGACCGCACACGTTCGCTGAGAGCAAGCAGCCGGTCCGTATCGGGCCCTGAAATTTCTACCTCCACGAGGCCCGATTCCACTGCTCCCATCGCCAGGCGTTTGATCTTGAACCGCGCCTCTGGATGATTGGCATAGAGATAATTCCAGGCGCGATCAGCCGCTCGCATTGCGCCCTCATAGTCTTTCGTGTTGATCAGGAAAAAGGCGGAGGCCGGATCGGGCGCGACCGGGGTCAGAGTCAGATAGAACCTGGGTCCACCATCACCGACATAAAGGACATGGCTCGCGATCTCGGGATTAATTTTATTGTCCCCGAGCCATCTCGCAATCTCAAGCGCCCGGACTTCTGTTTGCGAAATGTCGGTCCCGTCGGGCATGTTCATATAAACGAGGAACTGGTTGCGTTCACTAAGCGGGAACATCTGCTTGGGCAGGCGCGCGAATAGGGTCAGCGCCAGCACCACAACAACGATGCACACGCCAAGCACGATTGGTGAAGAGCGCAACGCCGTACGAAGCGCGGAAGCATAGAAGCGTTGTATCCGCGAGGGAGCGGCATCTTCAACGTTAGATGGGCCGTGCCGGCCAATCAGCCAAACGGTCAGCGCGGGGAGAATGTAAAGTGCCGTAATCCAAGAACCGCCAAGAGTGAGAGCCACCACGGCAGCCAGCGAAAACGCATATTCGCCTGACGATCCCGCCAACAGCAACAGCGGGAGGAACGCCGCGATCGTGGTGATGGATGAAATCAGGAGTGGAAGCGCATACTGCTCGCCCGATGCCAGGCCGGCTTCTTGAGGCGGCACGCCACGACTGATCCGGCTGACGATATCCTCGACGATCACCACGCCATTGTCGACCAACAGCCCGAGCGCGATGATGATGGCGGCGATCGATACCTGCTCGAGCGCGATGCCGAGCGCCCGCATGCCAATCAGCGAAAACATCACGGCGAAGGGAACTATCATGGCCGCGACGGTTCCTGCCCGCAAACCGAGAAAGAGTATCACCAATGCGGCGACAACGATAAATGTCTGAGCCACGCTCGACAGTGCGGAATTGACGGAGGCGCTGACCTGATCGGCCTGATAAGTCGCGAAATCGACCACGTAGCCGATCGGAAGCTGCTGCTCGTATTCGTAAGACGCCGCGCGAATCCTGCGACCGAGCTGCGTGACATCCTGGTCCGGCTGCATGATGACACTGAGGACGAGCGCGGGACGTCCGTTGAAATAGATCGGCTTCACCTTGGGAGAAACGTAGTCGCGGCGGACGGTGACCAGATCAGCGAGCCTTACCAGGCTGTCGGTGGTCCCCACCCGGGTCAGCATTGTCTCGATCGCTCGCACGTTGGGAAAGTCACCGGAAGTTTCCAAAAGCAGACGCATGCCGTCCGCATTGATGTTTCCGGAAGGCAGCACGACGTTTTGGCCCTGGAGGTCCTTAATCAACGCATTCACCTGCACCCCGACTGCCGCCAGTTTGCGGGTGTCGAGCTCCAGCCAGACCCGTTCGTCCTGCACGCCGAGCAGCTCGACTTTGGCGACGCCGGCTTGTTGATACAGCTTCTTGCGGAAGTCGTCCGCGACGTCCTTCATTTCCCGGGCTGAAAAGCCCTCGGCCATGATCGCAATGGTCGCGATCGCAACGTCGCCGAAGTCGCTGTTGACGAAGGGTCCGATGACGCCGTCAGGCAGTTCGACCTTGACGTCGCTCAGGGCCGTTGTTCCTGCCCAGCTATCCGACCGTCGAATCGGGGCCTCTGCATGGCGCCGCCTACCTCTATGACAATGCGGCAGCCGCCATCGCATTGGTCGGTTGCGGTGAGCAAGATAAAGCGTATCGGATTGGCTCGGCAATTCTCTGGGCCATCGACAACGACCGCATTTGGCATGATGGACGGCTCAGGAACGCTTACGCCGCGGGTGTGGTGGCGAATGGCTCCGCCAAACTCCCAGGGTGGTGGGACAATACTCAGAACAAATGGCTAGAGGATCGATATCAGGTGGGCAGCGATGTTGGTAACATGGCATGGGCCATGTTGGCGTTGCTGTCGATTGATGATGTGAACACCGGTTCTCGGTTCCGCGATGGTGCAGCACGGCTTGGCGCCTGGGTCGCGCAATGGGCCGATACGCGCGGTACTGGCGGTTTCACGGGTGGTACGTTTGGGCACGAACCGGCGCCGGACGTGCGGACGTGGAAATCGACTGAACATAATACTGACCTCGCCGCCGCGTTTGGCCTTCTTGCGATCCGTACAGGCGATTCGCGCTGGCGCGACAAGGCAACGGTTGCTGAGTACTTCGTAAATACGATGTGGAATCCGGCATGCGCCTGTTTCGCCGCAGGTACCGCCGAAGACGGTGTCACGCACAATCCGATTTTGGCTCTGGATGCCCAAGTCTGGCCTTCAATGGCGCTCCCTGGAGCGGCCGAGAAATATGCGTCGGCAATTACTACCGCCGAACAGCGAATGAGTGTCGGCGAGGGCTTTTCCTACGGTGAAGACCGAGACGGTGTGTGGACCGAAGGGACGGGCCAAATGGCTCTCTTGTTGAAATTGCTTGGCAGGGCTGGGAGGGCAAAGTCGTTGATCGCTGTCATCGAATCCCAGAGGTCGCCGGATGGTGGGTTGTATGCCACAACTGTCCGCGAGTTACCGACTGGGTTCGTGTTGGACACCGATCCGACCAAGCCGCGACTTTATTTCCGATTGCCACATCTTGGCGCAGCTTCGTGGGCTGCCCTCGCGGAACGTGGGTTCAATCCCTTTACGGTGACAAAAGGACTTCCGTAGTTGAGCCGCAGTGCTTCTCGTCTCGGCCGTTTCGGTCTGTTTTGATTTCGATAGGTCCGCAAAGGGTCACTCGCGTCGAATTCCAGGACGTCCGTCGATGTCCGCCTAGCGAGCGTCTTCCGACATGCGCCGTACCGAGATCCTGCAACTCGTCGCGATGAACCAGCTCGACCTGATCGAGCCGTTGATGACGTAGCTCAACGAGCGAAGGTTGAAGGCGGGTGATCGGGCATTCCTGAGACGATAGCGATTAAATCGAGGGGGCCGCGGCGGACTTGGTCGCCGGTCAGCCGGGCGCCCCAAATCAACAGGTCAGCGGCTTGGCACTCTTGAGAATTTTATTCGATCACCTCGTCGGCGAGAGCCAGCAAGGATGGAGGCAACGTCAGTCCGAGCGACTTCGCGGTCTTAAGATTTACTGATAACTGGATTCGCGTGGGCTGCTCGACCGGTAGATCGGCTGGTTTGGCTCCATCAAGGATCTTCTTCACAAAGTAGGCGGAGCGACGGAAATTCTCACTTCGCGAAATTCCGTAACTGATCAAACCGCCCGCGCGGGTCTGTTCAGGATCGGTCGAAATCAATGGAATCCGATTTTGAAGTGCGAGAGCCGCAATACGCCCCCCTAAATCAAGGGTGGCAGCATCAGGTATAACAAGCAGCCCGTCTGGTCTTTGCGCCGCGATAGCACCGAATGTACTGTCCAATTCGCTTGGCGACCTTATCGCATAATCTTTGACTGCTATGCCAAACAGGGCGGCCTGAACTCGTGCACCCTCCAAATACAACGGGTTTGATGGGTTTGCCGGATTGAAGAGCACGGCAACTGTAAGCGCCTTCGGCAGTAACTCGTGCAGAAAATCCACCAGCTTTGGCGTTACGTCCTGGTTTAACGTCGCCAATCCCGTTGTGTTACCGCCGGGTCGAGCAAGACTGGCAATGAGACCATTGCCTACCGGGTCGTTCATGGTCGCCATGACTATCGGGATCACGGTCGACGCACGTTGGGCTGCACGCCCTGCTGCAATTGTGTTGACCAGGATTATCCCAGCACCCCGGTTAACGAGATCGCTGGCAAATGAGGGAAAACGCTCGTAGAGCCCCTCCGCCCAGCGCAGCTCGAGCACATAGTCTTTACCCTCAGCCAACCCGTTTTCGCGCAGGCCTTGTTTTAGCGCCCCGATTAGGTGCTTGCTGGTATCTGCGGCACCGGCGCCCAAGAAGCCAATGATGACGGACTTCGGTTGGGCTTGCGCTAACAATGGCCAAGCCACCGCAACGCCGCCAATCATTCCGAGAAATTGCCGCCGCCTCATATTTGCCCTCAGATCAAGAGGGGGACCGTAACGGCGAACCTGGTAATCTGGAAGGGGCTCGAAGCGGCTTTGGCAGCAGTCGACAAACGATCGACCGTTGTCCGGGTTGGGTCAGAAGCGCCCCTGACAGCAACTAGCTACCTGGAACGATGAACCGCTTGGCCTGAAGCTCATAGTCGGCATAACCCAGCGTCTCGCGCAGTTCGGGCGGCGGCAGGGCACTGGCGGCCTCCGCCTCACCGGCGAGCAATGCAGCCAGTCCGGCCTTGATGCCGGCCGTTGCCGGCGAAAGCATGCCCGTGGGATAGGTGCCGATCTTGAAGCCGAGGGCGGCGGCTTCGGTGCGCGGCGGCGTCGCCCGCGGGGCGCCAGGAGACAGCACGGCGAATGACGGTCGCCCGGAGGCGGCCGCAACGGCGCGGCGGATTTCGTCATTGTCGGCGGGAGAATCCAGAAACAGGATGTCAGCGCCCTCCTCGACGTACATCTTGATCCGGGCCACCGCTTCATCGATGCCCGCGGTCGGCCGGCAATCCGTGCGCGCCAGGATCAAAATGCCGGACTCCCTGGCCGCCTCAACGGCGGCGCGGATTTTCATTCGTGCTTCCTCGCGCGGCAGGCATGGTTTGCCAGCCGCCGTCAGTGCTCGCGGCGTCACCTTGTCCTCGATCAGAATGGCGGCGGCGCCGGCGCGACCATAGGCCCGAACCGTCCGCTGCACGTTCATCGCGTTGCCATAGCCATGATCGCCATCGGCGAGGATCAGCGTCTCCGGCGCAGCACCCCGGACCATCTGAAAGGAATCGAACATTTCCGCGAACGAGAGCAGATCAAGATCCGGTCCACCGAGCCGGCTCGCGGCGACGCAGGAGCCGGAAAGGAACGCCGTCTTGTAACCGGCGGCAGCCGACATTTTTGCACTCAGGCCGTCCCACACCGCCGGCATGACGACAAACCCCGGCTCGGCCAACAGTGCGCGCATACGGTCAGGAGCAGACATGATGTTTTCCTTCCGGGCAGGTTGGACCATTCTGGCTTACATCACGCAACGGAACGCGCTTTGGGCCTGGGCCTAAGTTGATCGAGCGATACTATCCTAGCTCGTCAATCCAGCACGTCGGTCGAAAATTACAAGCATGATCGGAATATGCCTCCACATATCCAACTTATGGCCCTACCCGCCGAACTCCGGCGAGCGCGACGCGCGCCACAGCGTCCATAGCGTGCGCAATCGCGATGGCACCCGCGGCACGAATGGATCGGAATCCGCCCGCGACATCCGCTTGCAATCGCGGCGGACCAGCGCCAGCGGCAGGAAGATTGGCCGCGCCTCGCGCGGAATGTCCGCGAGCAATTCGAAGGCAGTCTTCAGATGCGCCCTCGCCTCGCCGAGCAGCGCATCGATCGCCGCGCGCGCTTGCGGTGTCTGCTTGCCCGAAAACACCTGCTCCGTGCCGCTGCCATGTTGCTCCAGCAATTGCAGCGGCATGAACAGCTGCCGCCGCGCGGCATCCCACGGCAGCGTCGCGATCACCTGCACCAGCCCAAAGGCAAGGCCGGCGTGGCGCGCGAGGTGATCGATCGCCTCCGATGGCCGCGACACCACGCGGGCGCCGAGCGAGAACAGCGCCGACGACGTGTCGTTGAGATAACCTTCCAGCGCCGCCATCGACGGCATCGGGTCGTTGTAGAGATCGAACTGATGCTCATCGACCAGGCGCGTCAGCAGATCGACCGGCAGGCGATGGTCGCGAATGACTGATAGCAGTTCGGCGGCGACCGGATTGCCCTCGACGCCGCCATGGCCTGAACCCGCCAGCATGTCGGTCCACCATTGCAGCCGCATCTCGCCCGGCAGCGGCTGGCTGACCTGCTCGCGCACCCGCGAAATCTCGACATGGAAGGCGTAGATCGACAGCAGCGCGCGGCGCGGCACTGCCGGCATGAACAGGGTCGAGGCGTAGCGGACGAAATCATGGCTGCGCACCAGATCAGCGCAGAAGCTGGCGGAGTCTTTCGTCGCCTCGGTCGCGCTCATGGCACCGCGATCAGCGCCGCGGCAACCCGCCGGCGTTCGCCCATCATGATGTTGTAGGTCCGAATCGCAGGCCCAGTCTGCATCGGGTCCAGCACCACCCTCACCGCACGCAGCGCCTCGCGCAAATGTTTGGGCGGTATCCAGATGTCCATACCGGTGCCGACGACCAGCGTATCGATCGCATTGGCCAGTTTGAAGACGCGTGCCAGCGAGTGCTCGTCGATATCGCCGGGTTTTGTCACATCCCAGGCCCAGATGCCGTCAGGCAGGCACAATAGCGAGCCGCGGTGCGACATGTCGGCAAAGGCAAAACCGCCCTTGCCGTAGGCCTCGATCGGGGCCGACCTCGGAAAATGTGGGACGTCCGAGGATGCAACCATCTGTTTGGGCATGATCTTATCCGAAAACCGGTTCCCACTTTTCGGGATCATGCCGCCTACTTCTTCTTTGGCGTATCCGGCGCGTCGCGGTGCTCACCGACGCCGAGATAGATCAGGATCGGCGCCGCGATGAAGATCGAGGTGTAGGTGCCGACCAGCACGACGCCGAACATCATGACCGCGGTGAAGCTGTGGATGGCGTGGCCGCCGAACAGCAGCAACGCCAGCAACGCCAGCGTCACCGTGACGTGGGTGATGATCGAGCGCGACAGCGTCGAATTGATCGAACTCGTTGAGCAATTGCGGCATCGGCATTTTCTTGTAGCGCCGCAGCATTTCCCGGATCCGGTCGTAGATCACGACGGTGTCGTTCAGGGAGTAACCGAGAATGGTCAATAGCGCCGCGATACTGGTGAGGTCGAAATCGACCTGCGAAATCGACATGAAGCCGATGGTCAGCACGATGTCATGGACGTTGGCGATCATGGCGCCGAGCGCGAACTGCCATTCGAACCGGAACCAGAGATAGATCAGGATGGCGAAGATCGCGAGCATCAGGCCGATCATGCCGTAGGCCAGCAATTCGCCAGATACGCGCGGGCCCACCACTTCGACGCGGCGATACTCGACGCTGTCGCCGAGCGCGCCGCGCACCTTCTGCACGGCTTCCTGCTGCGCCGCATCGCCGCCGGGCTGCTCGGCCACCCGGACCAGCACGTCGGCGGGTCCGCCGAACTGCTGCAACTGGATATCGCCGAGGCCAAGGGTGCTCAGTGTCGCCCGCATCGAGGCGATGTCGGCCGAGCCGGACTTCGACTGCACTTCCAGCAGCGTGCCGCCCTTGAAGTCGATGCCGAAATTCAGCCCGTGGGTGAAGAACAGGATGATGGCTACGATCGAGAGTGCGGCCGAGATCGGAAACGAGATGCGGCGAAAGCGCGTGAAATCGAAATGCGTGTCGTCGGGGACGATGCGCAAGGGAGGCAGCAGATCGAGCACGGCGACCACGGTCAGCACGGCAACGAGAATGCCCAGCCCGATGAGAACGAATTGTGTCAAAACCGGCAGCCTTCTACGCGAACCTGATCCAGCGAAGCTGGATCGGGTTCGTCGTTGTGTTTTCATTTGGAAGCATGATCTGATCCGTAAACCGGTGTCCACTTTTCGGGATCATGCTTCAGATTGGTACTGTTTTCGGCCGCTTCCATCGAACCCACCCGGCGACGATCAGGCTGGTCAGGGTAAAGGCGGTGAACACGGTGGTGATGATACCGATGCCGAGCGTGACGGCAAAGCCGCGCACCGGGCCGGTACCGATGTAGAACAGCACCGCGGCGGCGATGAAGGTGGTGATGTTGGAATCGAGGATCGTCGACAGCGCGCGGCGGAAACCGGCGTCGATCGCCGAAATCGCGTTGCGGCCGCCGCGCAATTCCTCGCGGATGCGCTCATAGATCAGCACGTTGGAATCCACCGCGATGCCGACGGTGAGCACGATGCCGGCGATGCCAGGCAACGTCAGCGTGGCGTTGAGCAGCGACAGCAGACCGAAGATCATGGCGACGTTGATGGCGACCGCGATGTTGGCGAACACGCCGAACAGCCGGTAGGTCACCAGCATGAACACGATGACCATGATCGAGCCGACGTAAGCCGCGAGTTCGCCCTTCTCGATCGAGTCCTGACCGAGGCCGGGACCGACGGTGCGCTCCTCGATCACGGTGAGCGGCGCCGGCAGCGCGCCGGCGCGCAGCAGGATCGAAAGTTCGTTGGCGGACTGCACCGTGAAGCTGCCGGAGATCTGGCCGGAACCGCCGGTGATCGGCTCGCGGATCACGGGCGCGGAAATCACCTCATTGTCGAGCACGATCGCAAAGCGCTGTCCGACATTATCCACGGTCGCCTGCGAGAATTTGCGCGAGCCTGACGTATTGAAGCGGAAAGAGACGATCGGCTCGCCCGAACGCTGGTCAAAACCCGGCTGCGCATCGGTGAGTTCGCCGCCCGACACCAGCACCTGCTTCTTGATCACTTCGGGGACTTTTGGCGCCTGCGCGCTCATCAGGATTTCCGAATCCGGCGGCACCCGGCCGGCCTGCGCCTGTTCCGGCGACACAGTCGAATCGACCATGCGGAATTCCATCTTGGCGGTCTTGCCGAGGATGCGCTTCAGTTCGGTCGGGTCCTGCAGGCCCGGCACCTGCACCAGGATGCGGTCGGTGCCCTGCCGCTGGATGATCGGCTCGACGGTGCCGAGCTGGTTGACGCGGCGTTCGACGATCTGGATCGATTGCTCGATGGTCTGCCGGATGCGGTCGGTGATGGCGGCCTGCGGTACGTTGAGACGGATCAACCCGCCACCGGCATCGCTGACCTCAAGGCTGCGCTGGCCGCTGGAGCCGAGCAGACCGCCGAGCGGCTGCGACAGCTCGCGCAGCTTGGTCAACGCCGTCGGGATATCGGTATCCTTGGAAATGCGAACCTCGGCACTATCGGCGCGCGAAACCAGACCGGTGTAGGGAATCTTGGCTTCACGCAACACGCGGCGGACGTCGTCGCGCACCGTGTCGAGCTTTTCCTTCTTGACGTAGTTGGAGTCGACTTCCAGCAGCAGATAGGAGCCGCCCTGCAGATCGAGGCCGAGCACGATATGGCGCTGCGCCCAGAGCCGGCCAGGTCTTGACCCTGGCCTCGGGGAAGAAATTCGGAACGGCGCACAGGCACACCACCAGCGCCGTCAGAATGATCGCCAGCGCCTTCCACCGCGTAAAATACAACATCGAGTTGACCCGTCAGATCAGGAGTATGCAGGTGCGGAAATCAGCTCGCGGACGTCTCGTCCTTGGCTTCGGTCTTTTCGGCCTTTTCCTTGGCCGGCTCGCCCTTGGCGCGAACGCCCGAAATCATCTGGCGCATCTGCCGCACGCGGACGCCATCGGAAATCTCGAACTCGATCTGGTCGTCGTCGACCACCTTGGTCACCTTGCCGACCAGGCCGCCCGAGGTCACGACGGTGTCGCCGCGGCGGATGTTTTTGACGAGCTCGGCGTGGTCCTTCACCTTCTTCTGCTGCGGACGCAGAATCAGGAAATACATGATCACGAAGATCAGCGCGAACGGCAGCAGCGACATCAACATGCTGTTGGCATCGCCACCGGCTGCAGCCTGGGCGTACGCAGGGGTAATCAGCATCGAACAATCCTCGTGAAACGGGAAAGAACCGGCCATGCATGAGCATCTGGCCGGTCCGGGCAAATTCGCGCGGACTATAGCGGCGGTTCGCCCAATTGCAACGTGGCCGGGCCCCTCATTTAGGGCGCTTGCGAGACCTTCCAAGGCCCGATAAGGCTGCGCGGTCAGGAACAGCGAAAATGTCGAAAAAACCCAGCAAAACAACGGCTCGCGCCACCTCCAAAGCGGCTTCCCGGAGCCCCGCAAAAACCGCGACAAAACGTCCGGCGAAGCCCTCCAAAGACGTGACCGCCGAACGCATCGCGCGCGCGCTGGAGGCCATCGCCGGCCACCTCTCGGCGGCCTCCAAGGCCCCCCGGGGACCCGAGTCGTTCGGCGCCGCCGACGCCTTTGTCTGGCACCCGGACGGGCGGCTGGCACCGGTGCCCCGCGTCAGCCGGGTCGAGCTTGGCCTGCTCAAGGGGATCGACCGGATGCGCGACATCCTGATCGAGAACACCGAGCGCTTCGCCAACGGCCTGCCCGCCAACAACGCGCTATTGTGGGGCGCGCGCGGCATGGGAAAATCCTCGCTGGTCAAGGCAGCCCATGCCGACCTCAACCGCAACCGCAAGCCGGCCGACAGGCTCAAGCTGATCGAGATCCACCGCGAGGACATCGAGAGCCTGCCCGGCCTGATGGACCAGCTGCGCGCTTCCCCGTTCCGTTTCATCGTGTTCTGCGACGACCTCTCCTTCGACGGCAACGACGCCTCCTACAAGTCGCTCAAGGCGGTGCTGGAAGGCGGCATCGAGGGACGCCCGGACAATGTGATCCTCTACGCCACCTCGAACCGCCGCCATCTGTTGGCGCGCGAGATGATCGAGAACGAGCGCTCCACCGCCATCAATCCCGGCGAAGCCGTCGAGGAAAAAGTCTCGCTGTCGGATCGTTTTGGACTGTGGCTCGGCTTTCACCGCTGCAGCCAGGACGAGTATCTGGCGATGGTGCGGGGCTATTGCGGCCATTTCGGCATCAAGCTCGCCGACGATGAACTGGAGCGCGAGGCGCTGGAATGGTCGACCACGCGCGGCTCACGCTCGGGCCGCGTCGCCTGGCAGTTCACGCAGGAATTGGCCGGACGGCTCGGGATCAGGATCGCGGGGAAGTAAGCGAAAACCCGTAGCCCGGATGAAGCGTAGCGCAATCCGGGATCAGTCTGCGCCGTTGAGAGAGCGGCCCCGGATTTCGCTTTCGCTTCATCCGGGCTACAGTCGCGTCGCGCTCTCACGCCCCGTTGAGGAATTGAAGCGGGTCAACCGGGGAAGATCCTTTGCGGATCTCGAAGTGGAGCTGCGGCGAGCCCACCTCACCCGATTGACCCGACTTGGCAATGATCTGGCCGCGCTTGATCGTATCGCCGCGCTTCACCATCAGCTCACTCGCATGGGCATATGCGGTGACGTAACCGTTGGAGTGCCGAACCAGAACCAGATTGCCGTAACCCTTCAGCTCGTTGCCGGAATAGGCAACGACACCGTCTTCCGCGGCCTTCACCGGGGTGCCTTCCGGCACCGCCAGGTTGATGCCGTCATTCGCCTTGCCGTTGGTCTTGGCGCCGTAAGTCGTGATCACCTTGCCGCGTACCGGCCAGCGGAAGGTCGGCAGCGCGCCGGTGGCTTCGCTGGGCTTGACGGCGGGCGCTTCCGCAACAACCGGCTTTTCTTCGACATTGGCCGTCGGCTGCACCAGCCGCGCGCTCTGCTGTGCTGCTGCCGGTGTGCCCGGCTTTGCGGCGGGAGCAGCGACCGCTGCGACCTGCTGCACGGGAGCAACCGGCTGCGCCACCGGGGCTGCGGCAACGCTCTTGGCGCCGGGCACGGTGAGCTTCATGCCGAGGCTGAGCTTGGCTGTCGTGTCGAGGTTGTTGGCCTTGGCGAGTTCGGCCACCGGCACATGGTTGCGGCGCGCGATGCTCATCAACGTGTCGCCGCGATTGACGACGTGAACGGTCGACGGCGCAGTAGCAACAACAGCGACCGGCTTTGCGACCGGAGGCGCCAATGCGGGTGCGGGCATCGCCGCAGGCGTGGCGATGGCTGCGGTCTGGCGCGGAATGATCAACGCTTGACCGGGAGAGAGCGTACGCGGTCCCTTGTAGCCATTGGCGTGCAGGATCGATGCGGCGGAGACGTTGTAGCGCTTCGCCAGGATATCGACCGTGTCGCTGGTGCCGACGATGATCGTGGTGCCCTGCGCCGGCGGATGCGTGGCTGCGACCGAACGCGGCACGGTGCCTGTGGTGTCGAGCTGCGGCTGCGCCGGCGGGGTGTAGGACGACAAGCCGCGCCCTCCTCCCGACACGCCATTGCTGGCAACCGGATAGGATCGCGGCGGCGTGACGACGGGTGGCGGCGGCAAGGCCGAGGATTGGTATTGCGACTGCGGCGCCGTGTGCGGCCGCGAATATTGCGGCAGCTCACGGCGCTCGACCTGAGACTGGGCTTGCGACTGAGCCTGCGGCGCCGGCACCGTGCCGGTGGCTTCGGGCTGGTAGTTAAAGGGATTGGATAAAGTGTTTTGCGAAAGGCGCGTCTGCATATCGGCGCTGCAGCCGGCAAAGCCAACCGACATCAGCGTCAGCACCGCGACCTGCGGCAAGCGACGCGAGCGTAGCAACTCGACGACACGGGACATGGTTACTCACTGGTACGCAACAAAATACTGTTTTGAGTAAACACGTCCGGAGTAAATAACCGCTTAACCCATAGTCGGCCTTCGGCCGACGTACTTGAAGAAGAAGAACGCCGTGGCGAAGCCACGGCTTTGGAATAAGATGTTGGCGGCAACCGCCAATCCGGATTTCTACAGTTCGCGCGCGATCCCCGGCAGCGCCGGCACGAAGCGGACATCGACCAGCGCCTTGCGATCGAAACCGGCCTCGGTCCTGGCGACACGGATCAGGGTCTGGACGCCCTGGTGCGGCCCGACCGGCGCGATCAGCACCCCCTCCGGCTCGAGCCGCGCCAGCAGGGTTTCCGGGATTTGCTCCATCGCCGCGGTGACGATGATGCGGTCGAAATCGCCGCCGCCCGCCGGAATCGCAAAACCGTCGCCGAGCAAAACCTCGATATTGTCGTAGCCGAGCTTTTCCAGCCGGGCCCGGGCGCTATCGGCCAGCGTCCGGTAACGCTCGATGGTCAGCACATGGCGGCAGAGCCTGGACAGGATCGCGGCCTGATAGCCGGAGCCGGTGCCGATCTCGAGCACCCGGTGCTGCTTTTGCAGCGCCAACTGCTCGGTCATGTAGGCGACCACGAAGGGCTGGCTGATGGTCTGCCCGCAGGCGATGCCGAGCGCGCTGTCGCGGTAGGCATGGCTGCGATCGGCCGGCGTCACGAACACCTCGCGCGGCACCTCCTCCATCGTCCGCAGGATGGTCTGGTCAGATATCCCCCGCCGCCGCAGGCTGAGCTGGAACATCATCTTTTCGGGCGGTTCTTGGGACATTACGGACTCGGAAGGGCTCGGGCTGGCCATTCATCCCGTCGGCGAACGCGGGATGCAATAGCCGCCGGAGCTTTAAGAAAGAATTCCCTGAGAATTCCGGTTCCGGCCCTGGAACCGAAGCACCGGCACAGCGTTAGAGCCCGGAAATTGGCATGGCCGGGCGTGAGCGACGGCGGACCTTGGCCGTTGCGCCAAGAGAGGTTATTTGCCAACCTCGAAGCTGGGAAGGGCTAAGGATTCCATCATGATATCGACACGGCCCCAGGGCTGTTCAGTGTTTCTCGTCGAAGACGAGGTCATGATCCGGATGATGGTCGCCGACATGCTCGAAGAGCTCGGCTACAGCGTCGCCGCCGAAGCCGGCGAAATCGGCGAGGCGGTCAGGCTCGCCCAATCGACCGAATTCGATCTCGCCATCCTCGACGTCAACGTCAACGGCAAGGTGATCACGCCGGTGGCCGAACTGATCAAGGCGAGCAACCGTCCCTTCATCTTCGCGACCGGCTACGGCTCCTCCGGCCTGCCGGAAGAATACCGCGACCGCCCGGCGCTGCAAAAACCGTTTCAACTGGAAACGCTGGCCCAGATGATTACGAGCGCGATGAAGAGCACGGCGGCGTAGGCGGCACGAAGCCGACTATTTCTTTGAAGCCAAATTGACAGCTGACCAATCGACGTCATCCCCGCGCAACGGCAAAGCCGTTGTCGCTGGAGGTGCGAGCACTTGCGAGCCTCGAAGGACGACGGCGATGGGTGTGTATGTCTATATGCTTCGTTGCGCCGACGGATCCTATTACGTCGGAAGCGCAACCGGAAGAGGACCTCGGTCCTCGCGTCGACCAACACAATGCCGGAACATATCCGGGATACACGTTCTCACGACGGCCAGTAGTGTTGGTTTGGTCTGAATATTTCGATCGGATCACTGACGGAATTGCAGCCGAGCGCCAGATCAAGGGATGGAGCCGTGCCAAGAAAGTGGCGTTGCTGGGTTCCGATTGGGTGAAGGTGAGCGCGCTCGCTCGCCGTCGCGCGGGGCGGCCAAGGCAGAGCTGACCAATCATCCTTCGAGGCTCGCAAGTGCTCGCACCTCAGGATGACGGCGGTGTTTGTGGCTCGACTACTTCAGCGTCTTCGTCAGCGTTTCCGAAAAAACCTCATCCGTGCGGTCGAGACGCAGCGGCGTGACCGAGACGTAGCGCTCGGCGAGTGCGGCGAGATCGCTGTCTTCGGCCGGCGTGTCCAGTCTCGCGCCACGATCGAAGCCGAGCCAGAAATACGGATTGCCGCGGCCGTCATGGCGCTTCTCCACGTTGAAGAAGCCGAACGTGCGCTTGCCCTGCCGGGTGACGCGGATGCCCTTGACCTGGTCGGGCATGCAGGCCGGGAAATTGACGTTGATCACCGTGTTCTTCGGCACGCCGGCTTCCATCACCTTGCGCACCACCTCGGGGCCGAATTTCAGTGCGCTGTCCCACACCGGCGCATGACGGGTCTCGGGCGAATATTGCTGCGACATCGCAAACGAGGGGATGCCCAGAATGGTACCCTCCAGCGCACCCGCGATCGTGCCGGAATAGACCACGTCTTCGGCAACATTGCTGCCCTTGTTGACGCCCGACAGCACGAGGTCGGGCCGCTTCTCACCGAGAATGTGCCGCGCTCCCATCACGACGCAATCGGTCGGCGTGCCCCGCACAGCAAAATGGCGCGGACCTATTTCGCGTAAGCGCAGCGGATCGTTCAGCGACAGCGAATGCGAGACGCCCGATTGATCGAGCTCGGGTGCGACGATCCAGACGTCGTCGGACAGCGCACGCGCGATATCCTCGACGATTTTCAGTCCGGGCGCATGGATGCCGTCGTCATTGGTGCAGAGAATGCGCATTCGTCAAAATGCCTTCCGTTCGGGTTTGCGGTCATTATTTCATGCGGACGCGCCAGGGGCGAATGAACTTGGCGGCGCCCGAAAACAGCATGTGGAATTTCGGTGACGCTGGTTTTGACTCGGCGGGCATCATTTTTGCCGGAGCTTCAGGCTTTGCGGCTGGCGCAGGCGGCTCCACCGGCGCAACGCGCAGCGGCGGCGCTACTTTACGCGGTGGCTCCGGAAAACGCTGCCGCGCGATTTCAAGCGCCTTTTGGAGATCCTCGACATTGAGCCATTTGTGAGCACGAAGGCTTTCCAGCACATCGTCGTCCCACACTCTTTCGACCTCAATGTCGAACTTGCTCTTCTGCTTCTGATCGCATGCCTGCACGCCATGACCGGTGACGGCCCATTGCTTCCCCACCCAGTAGATGTCGCGATGCAACGCCATTTTATTCGTTTGCTATTTGTCGTGCTCGATCACCTTGAGGCCGCCCATATAGGGCTGCAACACATCGGGCACCGCAATCGAGCCGTCCTGCTGCTGATAGGTTTCCATGACCGCGATCAGCGCGCGGCCGACCGCAGTGCCGGAGCCGTTGAGCGTATGCACGAAGCGCGGCTTGCCGTCGGGCCCGCGATAGCGCGCATCCATGCGCCGCGCCTGGAAATCGCCGCACACCGAACAGCTGGAGATTTCGCGATAGGCGCCGCCATCGCCCTGCCCAGGCATCCAGACCTCGATGTCGTAGGTTTTTTGCGCGGAGAAACCCATGTCGCCGGCGCACAGCGTCATCACGCGGTAATGCAGATCGAGCCGCCGCAACACTTCCTCCGCGCAGGAAAGCATGCGCTCGTGCTCGTCCTTGCTGGTCTCAGGCGTGGTGATCGAGACCAACTCGACTTTCGTGAATTGATGCTGCCGGATCATGCCGCGGGTATCGCGGCCGGCGGCACCTGCCTCGGCGCGGAAGCACGGCGTCAGCGCGGTCAGCCGCATCGGCAATTCCTTGTCGTCGACGATGGATTCGCGAACGAGGTTGGTCAGCGAGACCTCGGCGGTCGGGATGAGGCCGAGGCGATCGCTCTTCAACTGAGCATCGTCAGGCGCAACAAGCAGTTCGCCCTTGATGGCCCAAAACTGATCGTCCTCAAATTTCGGCAATTGCCCGGTGCCGAACATCACCTCGTTGCGCACCAACAGCGGCGGATTGATCTCGGTATAGCCGTGTTCATTGGTGTGGAGATCGAGCATGAATTGCCCGATCGCACGCTCCAGCCGCGCCAGGCCCTTCTTCAGCACAACGAAACGCGCGCCCGACAATTTGGCGGCCGCCGCGAAATCCATAGTGCCGAGCGCGCCGCCGAGATCGTCATGCGGCTTCGCTGCAAAACCATAATTGCGCGCCTTGCCGAAGATCGCGCGCTGCACATTGCCGTGCTCGTCGACGCCGTCGGGCACCTCGTCGAGCGGCAGGTTCGGGATCGCGGACAATTCCTTGAACAGTTCTTCGTCCGCGGCTTTCGCAGCGAGCTCGAGCTCCGGCATCGTGGTCTTGAGTTCGGCCACTTCCGCCATCAGCTTCGATGCGCGCGCCTCGTCCTTGGCCTTCTTGGCGTCGCCGATTTCCTTCGAGGCTGCATTGCGCCGGGCCTGCGCCTGCTCGGAGGCCAGAATCGCCGCGCGGCGCCGCTCGTCGATCGCGAGCAGCGTGGACGACAACGGCGCCAGACCACGGCGCTTCAGGCCGGCGTCGAAGGCCAAAGGGTTGTCGCGGATCGATTTGATGTCGTGCATGGCGGGCCATTCCTGAATCGTGCCGGTAAAGGCGCGCATCCAGTAACCCGAATGGACGGGTTTTGGAACAGCGAAGCGGCCCTACTCGGCCGGATTGGCCTCAGGCGGCGGCGGCGTCGCGGAGGGCGGCGTGCCGGTAGCCGTCTTGGCGGCGGCCTTCTTCTCCACCATGGCGACCGCGATGATCGAGCCTTCGTAGAGCACCATCAGTGGAATGGCGAGCGAGGCCTGGCTGATGACGTCGGGCGGCGTCAGCACCGCGGCAATGATGAATGCAACCACGATGAAATAGCGCCGCTTCTCGCGCAGCTGCTTTGCGGTGATAATGCCGATCCGCCCGAGCAGGGTCAGGATGACAGGCAGCTGGAACGCGATGCCGAACGCAAAGATCAGCGACATCATCAACGACAGATATTCGCCGACCTTCGGCAATAGCTCGATCTGTGCGGTCTCACTTCCGCCAAGTTGCTGCATGCCGAGCGAGAACTTCGCCAGCATCGGAAACACCACGAAATAGACCAGCGTCGCGCCCAGCACGAAGAAGAACGGCGTCGCGACCAGATACGGCAGGAACGCGCCGCGCTCGTGCTTGTAGAGCCCGGGCGCCACGAACATGTAGATCTGCCCCGCCACGATCGGGAACGAGATGAAAGCCGCGCCGAACATCGCCAGCTTCAACTGGGTCAGGAAATATTCCAGAAACGCGGTGTAGATCAGTTTGGCGCTTCCGCCAGTGCCGACGGCCAACACATAGGGCCACACCAGCACGTTGAATATCTGCTTGGCGAAGAAGAAGCAGAAGATGAAGGCAATACCGAAGGCCAACAGCGCCTTGATCAGCCGCGAGCGCAGCTCGATCAGATGGTCCATCAGCGGCGCTTTGCTGGCCTCGATGTCTTCGGCGCTCATGACGCTTTGGCGTCCTTGAGCACGTCCGGCGCCACCGGCGTGATGTCCTGCGGTGCGGCCTGGACTTCACGGGTGATCGCCAGCGGCTCGGAGACCGCCGCATGGGTTTCGGCCTCGACAAAGGTCTCGGGCGTCGGCGCTTCAGGTGTCGTCGGGCGTACCAACTCGCCGATCTGGGCGTCGGCAACAATTTCGTTCTTGGGAATGTCAGTATTGGGCTTGTCGATGTCGTCGATCTTGAGGGCGTCGCCGACGTCCTTTTGCAGCGAGGTCATGATATTGCCGCCGGCGAGGCCGGTCGCGGCGTCCTTGACCTCGTCAAAACTCTTCTTGAGGTCGGCCATTTCGGCCTCGCGCATCGCTTCCTGGAACTGGCCCTGGAATTCCGACGCCATCTTGCGCGCCTTGCCCATCCATTGGCCCACCATGCGCAGCACGCCCGGCAGCTCTTTCGGGCCGATGGCGATCAGCGCGACAACCGCGATGACGACCAGTTCACTCCACCCGATATCGAACATGAAGATTTCCGCTTACGCGCCCCCGCCCCAGCCCTTTAACAGGATTTGGGGCGGCCCGCGTCTTTTCTCAACCGGCGTTCAAGGCGTTTCAAGGCAGCGTTTTCAGGCGACACCGGTTCGCGCGAAGACAGTCCGTCCAGCTAAAACCTCAGACGGCCTTGCTGCCGACATCCGTGCGCGCCGCCTGGGGCTGCGCGGTGTGATCGATGGACTTGGTCGGCTCGGGCTGCTTTTCCGCAGTCTTGTCATCGTCCTGCATGCCCTTCTTGAAGGCCTTGATGCCCTGCGCGACGTCGCCCATCAGGTCCGAAATCTTGCCGCGCCCGAACAACAGCAGGACCACTGCGATCACGACGATCCAGTGCCAAATGCTAAGCGAACCCATCCTGCAACCCTCCAAAAGAGACGGCCGTCTTCCGGCCCAAGCTTTGCCGGAAGGTAGGCCCGGGAGGTGTCAAAAACAAGGACTTAGGCCGCGGCAAATCGCTGTCACGGCTACGTATTATTGCTACCGTTAACCGGCAAATCCGGGAATAAACAGAAGCTAGCTTTCGCCATCCGTCTCGGGCTCGGCGGCCGGCGCCAGCAGCAGTTCCAGGCTATCGCCGGCATCCAGCGGCTCCTCGTCCTCACGCAGCGCGATGTCGTCCGACGGGGTCGGAACGCTGAAGCCGGAAGGCAGCCGCGAATCCAGCAGTCCGGTGCCCTTCAGCTCCTCCAGGCCCGGCAGGTCGCCCAGCGCCTCCAGGCTGAACTGCGACAGGAACGCCTCGGTGGTGCCGAAGGTCAGCGGCCGGCCCGGCGTCTTGCGGCGGCCGCGGGGACGGATCCAGCCGGTCTCCAGCAGCACGTCCAGCGTCCCCTTGGAGGTGATCACGCCGCGGATTTCCTCGATCTCGGCCCGTGTCACCGGCTGGTGATAGGCGATGATCGAAAGCACCTCGATGGCCGCGCGCGACAGGCGGCGGGTTTCGGTGCTCTCCCGCGTCATCAGCCACGACAGGTCGCCGGCGGTGCGGAAAGTCCATTTGTTGGCAACCCGCACCAGGTTGACGCCACGCGTGGCGTATTCGGCCTGCAATTGCGCGAGTGCGACCTTGATGTCGACGCCGTCGGGCATCCGCTTGGCGAGGGCTGCCTGATCGATCGGCTCGGCGGAGGCAAACAGCAGCGCTTCCAGCAGCCGCAATTCCTCGGGCCGCGCTTCAGGCTCGGTCGTGGCGTCGACGGAATGTTCCTCGGCATCTTCCATGCGTTTTTCCGCGAGGCTCGCCATGGCTTGGTCTCCTTCTTCCACTTACTCGACCGAGAGATCCGGCGCGGACATCGCACCGGACGCTTGCGGCTGACGCTTACGAAAATACAGCGGCGCGAACGCCTCTTTCTGGTTCAATTCCATCTCGCCTTCCCGCACCAGCTCCAGCGCTGCGGCAAAGCTCGAGGCAAATACGGTCGCTTTCTGCGAGGGATCGACGACGTAGTTGAGGAGATATTCGTCGAGGCAGCTCCAGTCCTCGGCGATGCCGATCAGCCGCTCCAGCGAGGCGCGCGCTTCCGACAGCGACCACACCGTGCGCTTGGTCAGATGCACGGTTGCCAGCACGCGCTGCTGACGCTGCGCGGAATAGGCGGTGAGCAGGTCGAACAGGGTCGCGGTGAATTTGGGGTGGCGGATTTCGGCAATCGATTCCGGATTGCCGCGCGGGAAAATATCGCGCTGGAACTGCGGGCGGTTCATCAGGCGGTTGGCCGCCTCGCGAATGGCTTCGAGCCGGCGCAGACGATTGGCGAGTGCGGTCGCCATCTCCTCGGCGCTCGGCCCATCCGGCGTCGCCGGTTCGGGCAGTAGCAGCCGCGATTTCAGGAACGCCAGCCAGGCTGCCATGACCAGATAGTCGGCGGCGAGTTCGAGGCGAATTTTTCGCGCCGCCTCGATGAAGATCAGATACTGGTCGGCGAGCGCAAGGATGGAAATCTTGGAGAGATCGACCTTCTGTTGCCGCGCCAGCGTCAAAAGCAGGTCGAGCGGGCCTTCATAGCCCTCGACATCGACGACCAGCGAGGGCTCGCTGTCCGTCATTTCGGCGGCGGGCCGTCCGGTTTCAAACGATAGAATCTCCGCGGTCATGCCGTCCCTACCCGATCCATCAACGCGTCCAATTCAGCCCGTGCCGCCTGCCGGTCCAGCGGTTCTGGCTGTTTTCGCGAGGCCAGCGCGCGGTTAGCGCGTGTCAGGGCCTCACCCATCAATTCCGGCGTCTCGGCGGCCACGTCGCGCATCTCGTCGAGCTTGCCGTTGCAATGCAAAACCATGTCGCAGCCGGCGTTGACGATGGCTCGGGTCCGCTCGGCGATCGATCCCGCCAACGCGTTCATGGAAACATCATCACTCATCAACAAACCCTGGAACCCGATCACGCCGCGAATCACTTCGCGGATGATTGTCGCAGAAGTCGTCGCCGGATGGGCGGGGTCCAGCGCGCTAAACACAACATGTGCGGTCATCGCCATCGGCAGGTCCGCAAGCGGTTGGAAAGCGGCGAAATCAGTCCGATTGAGCTCATGGCGTGGCGTATCGACCGTCGGAAGCCGAAAATGGCTGTCGGCCGTGGCCCTGCCATGGCCGGGGATGTGCTTCAGGACCGGCAGCACCCCGCCTTGTTCGAGCCCCTCGGTGACCGCGCGGGCGATCGCGGCGACCTTGCCCGGCTCGGTTCCATAGGCGCGGTTGCCAATGACGGCGTCGCTTCCCTCGACCGGCACGTCCGCCAAAGGCAGGCAGTCGACGGTGATACCGAGGTCGATCAGGTCGGCTGCGATCAATCGGGAGCTCAGGCGGGCCGCCTGGAAGCCCAATTCGGGGTCGATGTCGTACAGCGCGCCGAAGACCGCGCCCGGCGGATAGACCGGCCAATGCGGCGGTCCAAGCCGCGCCACCCGCCCGCCTTCCTGGTCGATCAGGATTGGCGCGTCGGGGCTATTGATGGTGTCACGCAATTCCCGAACAAGTGAAGACACTTGAGCCGGGGTCTCGATATTGCGCTTGAAAAGGATAAAGCCCCATGGCCGCTCGGCACGGATGAACGCGCGCTCGTCCGCGCTCAGTTCCGGTCCAGATATGCCAGTGATGAATGCGCGGCTGCTCATGGGGGCCGATTAGGCCCCTCACAGCTCCCGGGTCAAGGAAAGCGCCGTCAATTCCTTTGGATGACGCACTGCCCGCCGGCCGTTTTCAGACTGTCGCAGAGCTGGGCGGCCTCGCCGCTGGAGCCGAACGGGCCGACCATGGCGCGGTAATAGACGCCCTTTTCGCCGAGATCGACACGCCGGACCGAAGCCGAGCGGGTCCCCAGCACGGCCGGATACTTGCCCTGCATCATCCGGAAGGAGGCTAGCGCATCGGCCTCGTTCTTCTGCGAGGAGACCTGAACGACGTACCCGCCACCGGCCGCAGGCGCGGGCGCCGGCGCGGTCTGGACCGGATTGTTGGCAGCGAGTTCGGGTCGGCGGCGCCGGATCGGCCGCGGGCGCGGGCGCGCCGCCCTGCGGTGACAGCGAGAGCGGCGCGTTGGCGCTGGCATTGGCGGATGACGGGTTACGCTGCGCCGGTGCAGCGGCGGCTGGCGCGGGCGCCGGCGTACGGGCAGCCGGCGCCGGTTTGGCCGGTGCGGCGGCACCTGCCGGAACGCCGCCATTGTCGGCGGCGTCGCCCTTGACGGCGAGCGTCTTGATCTTGCGCGGCTCACCGCTCGGCAGGGTGCCGTTGGGCGTGTTCGCCGGCGGCGGTCCGGACGTGGTGACGCTGGCGACCGGTGGCGGGCTGCCGTTCTGGTTCAGCGGCGGAAACACCACGCGGGGACCAGACCTCGAATTGACATCGACCGGTGTCTCTTCGCGCGACACGAGCTTTTCGCCGCCGTCGCCGGCCACCATGCGGTCAGGCGTCTTTCCGTTGGCGCCATCGCCCGGCGCCGGCACGACCTTGGTCGGGCTGTTGTCGGCCTTGATGATCGGCGGCTCACCGCTGCGGGGCGATCCGACATAGGTGCGATAGGCGAACGCGGCCCCCGTCCCCACCACGGCAAGCGCCAGCACGGCGGCAACCGTCACCAGCCCGTTGCTGCGCTTCTTCGGCTCGGGCTCTTCCTCATAGCCGCTCTGGTAGGCGTAGGGATCGTCCGGATAGGCCGGATCGCGCGCATATTCCTGCTGGCCGGATTCGAGCTGGCCATACAGCGCATCGTCATAGCGCGACGGATCGGCCGGCTGCTCGTCGGCATATTGCTGCGGCTCGTGGTGCTCCGGCTCGTGATAATCCTGCTCGGGTGCAACGGATGGCTGGGCCGCGTAGCGATGCAAGGGGTGCACCGGGCTCGGCTGGTACTCCGGCTCTTCGTATTGCGGTTCCGGCGGGGCTTCGTGCCGGGCGCGCTGCATCCATGGCGGCGGGCCTGCGGGAGCGCCTGCATCGTCCTCGTCGGCATCAGGTTGCGCGCGGACATTGGCCCGCGATTGCAGCGGATGCGGAGGTAGCGGCTGCGGGGTCTTGGCGGCGGTGCCGAACGGGTCGGTCTGCCCGATCAGCCGGGCCAGTTCCGCCAGCGGATCGCTCTCGCTCTTGGCAGGCGCATTCGGGCTCACGCCGCGATCGTAATCGTCGGCGGTGGGAAAAGGTCGGTCCTGATAACGATCAGCCATCGTGAAGATGCATCCCCTTCGGGACAGCGCCAACCCGCCATGACCACCGAGCCATGATAACCGAATTGGCCCCTGCCAGATACCCTCACAATCCCCATTGTGAAGGGACTTCGCCCCTGCCTACCGCATCTCGGTTGGAGCATGGACGCCGAGAACGGCTAAGCCCGATGCAAGAACCGAGACGACGCCCTGGACCATCGCCAGTCGCGCCCTCGTGATCTCTGCATCATTAGTGATAATGAAGCGTAAATAGGGCAAATCCCGCCCCCTGGTCCAAAGCGCATGAAATTCGCTGGCCAAATCATACAGATAAAAAGCGATTCGGTGCGGCTCGTGCGCCACCGCCGCCGCCTCGATCATGCGGGGATAGAGCGCGAGTAGCTTCAGCAGGCTCAGTTCCGCCGGGTCCGTCAGGCGCTCGACCGCGGCATCGCCGAGATAGGCCGCCCGGGCGGAATCAGTCTCCGGCAGGTCCGGAACCAGCTCCCTTGCATTCTTGAAGATCGAATGGCCGCGGGCATGGCCGTACTGGACGTAGAACACCGCATTGTCCTTGGACTGCTCGATCACCTTGGCGAGGTCGAAATCCAGCACCGCGTCGTTCTTGCGGAACAGCATCATGAAGCGCACGGCGTCCGAGCCGACCTCGTCGACCACCTCGCGCAAGGTGACGAACTCGCCGGTGCGCTTTGACATCTTCACCGGCTCGCCGCCGCGCAGCAGCTTGACCAGCTGCACGATCTTGACGTCGAGCGCCGCCTTGCCCGAGGTGACGGCCTTCACCGCCGCCTGCATGCGCTTGATGTAGCCGCCGTGATCGGCGCCGAACACGTCGATCAGATCGGTAAAACCGCGCTCGAACTTGTTCTTGTGGTTGGCGATGTCAGAGGCGAAATAAGTGTAGGAGCCGTCCGACTTGATCAGTGGACGATCGACGTCGTCGCCGTATTTGGTCGCCCGGAACAGCGTTTGCACGCGATCCTCGTAATCCTCGACCGGCCCGCCCTTCGGCGGCGGCAGGCGGCCTTCGTAAACATCGCCTTTGGCGCGCAGGAAATCGATGGTTTCGCTGACCTTGTTGTTACCGGTCTCGATCAGCGAGCGCTCCGAGAAGAACACATCGTGCTTGATGTGGAGTGCTGCGAGATCGGTTTTGATCATGGCCATCATCATGTCGATCGCCTTGAGACGCACGATCGGCAGCCAGGCGTTTTCCGACATCGCCTTGAGCTTGTCGCCATATTCGGCGGCGAGCGCCTGCCCGACCGGCACGAGATAGTCGCCGGGATAAAGCCCTTCCGGAATGTCGCCGATGTTCTCGCCGAGCGCTTCGCGGTAGCGCAGGAACGCCGAACGCGCGAGCACGTCGACCTGGGCGCCGGCATCGTTGATGTAATATTCGCGGGTGACGTCATAGCCCGCGAATTGCAGCAGGCTGCTCAAGGCATCGCCGAACACCGCACCCCGGCAATGGCC
This sequence comes from uncultured Alphaproteobacteria bacterium, assembly GCA_963802535.1. Lineage (GTDB taxonomy): Bacteria > Pseudomonadota > Alphaproteobacteria > Rhizobiales > Xanthobacteraceae > Bradyrhizobium. Next base: position 262,525 of record CAWDJI010000023.1, read on the forward strand.
GACATGCATCGGCCCGGTCGGATTGGCCGAGACATATTCGACATTGACCTTTTCGGCCTTGCCGATCGCGCTTGTCCCGTAGGCCGCGCCCTCGCGCAGCACGGTGCGCAGCGCGTCGGCCCAGACCTGCGGCTTCAGCGTGAGATTGATGAAGCCGGGTCCGGCGATTTCGACGGACGCGATCAGATCGTCCGTGCGCAGCTTGTCGGCGAATTTTTCGGCCAGATCGCGCGGCTTTGCCTTGGCTTCCTTGGCCAGCACCATCGCGGCATTGGTCGCCATGTCGCCATGCGTGGCATCGCGCGGCGGCTCGACCACGACGCGGGAGAAATCGATGCCCGCAGGCCAGTTTTCCTCGGTCGCGAGCGCTGCACAAATCGCGTGCACGCGCGCGAGCACGTCGGCAAAAAGGTGCGCAGATGTGGGTTTTTCGGCCATTTTCCTAAAATCCTCGGCCGCCGCCTAACGCAAATCCGGGGTTGAGTCAAAAAGCCTCTGGTGCTCGGTCAGGGCAAAACGGTCGGTCATCCCCGCGATGAAATTGCCGATCCGGCGCGCCCGCTCGCCTTCGGTCTCCCGCTCGGTGCCCTCGATCCATTCGGCCGGCAGATCGCCCGGCGATCGCTGGTAGCGCGCGAACAGGTCGAACAGGATCTGCTCGGCCTCGCCCATCACCCGCATCACCCGCTTGTGGCGGTACATGCGCTGTTTCAGGAACGCCTTGATCTCGGCTTCCTGCAAGGCGACATCAGGCGGAAACGCGATCAGCGGCTGGCTGTGACGGCGGACGTCGTGGGCGGATTGTGGCTTCGCCGCCTCCAGCCGCTTGCCGGCCTCAGTGACCACGGCCGAGATCAGGTAGGAAATCAGCTCGCGCACCAGTTCCGCGCCGCGCCTGGCGTCATCGAGATCGGGATAATGCTTGCCGATGTCGGCGATGATCGCTTCCGTCAGCGGCATCACCTTGAGGTCGTCGACCCCGAACAGGCCCGCCCGCAGGCCGTCGTCGATGTCATGGGCGTCGTAGGCGATGTCATCGGCAAAGGCGGCGACCTGGGCTTCGAGCGAGGCAAAACTCCACAATTCCAGATCATATTTGCGGTTGAAATCGGCGATCCCGACCGGAATCCCGGTTTCGCGATAGCGCCCGGCCGGCGCCCCGCCCCGCTCGGTCAGCGGGCCGTTGTGCTTGACGATGCCCTCCAGCGATTCCCAGGTCAGGTTGAGCCCGTCGAATTCGGGGTAACGGTGCTCCAGCGTGGTCACGCACCCGCAGCGTCTGGGCATTGTGATCGAAGCCGCCATGGCCGTGCAGGCACTTGTCCAGCGCCCGCTCGCCGGCATGGCCGAACGGGGGATGGCCGAGGTCATGGGCCAGCGCCAGCGTCTCGGTGAGGTCCTCATCGAGGCCGAGCTGACGGGCCAGCGCCCGGGCGATCTGCGCCACTTCCAGCGAATGGGTCAGCCTTGTGCGGTAATGATCGCCTTCATGGAACACGAAAACCTGGGTTTTGTGCTTGAGGCGGCGGAAGGCGGTGGAATGAATCACCCGGTCGCAGTCGCGCCGGAACGGGCTGCGGGTCTTGCTCGGCGGCTCCACGAACAGCCGGCCGCGGCTGCGATCGGGATCGCAGGCATAAAGCGCGCGGGGGGCAGCCATTCCGACCGACACGGTTTTTTAGTCCTTATCCATTTGATTCTGTGAGAGTACGTACTTAACTATGCCTGATACGGCATACCAGATGAATTGGGTATGACGCCGCCTTTCGGAGAGCTTGCATGACCACAGCCATCACCGTCAGCGACCGGGCCGCCCGCCGCATCGGCGAAATCCTCAAGACCGAGGGTAGCGGCGCGATGCTGCGCATCTCCGTCGAGGGTGGCGGCTGCTCCGGCTTTCAATACAAGTTCGACGTCGAGCATGCCCAGGCCGACGACGATCTGGTGATCGCGCGCGAGGGCGCGGTGGTATTGGTCGATCCGGCCTCGGTGCCGTTCCTGGCCGGTTCGGAAGTCGATTTCGTCGACGACCTGATCGGTGCCTCGTTCCGGGTGGTCAATCCGAACGCGACCGCTTCGTGCGGCTGCGGGACCAGTTTCTCGATCTGATTGAAATTGTAGGGTGGGCAGAGGCGCGCAGCGCCGTGCCCACCAACTTCATTTCCCGCTACGCCGCGACGCCTGGTGGGCACGCTTCGCTCTGCCCACCCTACGAAATTCTAGCGCTTGTCGGCGAACAGCGCCCGCGCATTGCCGTGCGCGATTTGGGCTGCGATCGCTGGCGACAGCTGACCGAGCCAGGCGCGATAGCCCGCCATGATGTCGCCATAGCTCGCCCAGCGCTCGTTGATCCAGGTGTCGGAGCCGAGCAGGAAGCGATCGGGATAGCGCTCGAACAGTCCCCGCCACTCCGGTGTCAGCTTGCCTGCCCCGTCGGTGATGCCGTAGCGGTAGGATAACTCGCCCCAGAGCTTTGGATATTTTTCCAGCATCGCCGCGACGCGCGCGGCCGGCAGGCCAAAGCCGGTATGCGCCCAGATGATCCGCGCCTTCGGATTATGCCGCATCAAAATCTCGACCGCCTCGTCATCAGCATGGGCGTGCAGATAGAGATCGTTGGCGACGGCGAAATCGACGGTCTTCTTCACCCACTCGTTGTCGGCCGACCGGCCCGACAGATGAAACTCGCCGACGCCGCGGTAATAGCCACGCTTGAACTCGTCCTGCACCAGTTCGAAAATCACGGGATCGCCGAACCAGCTCTGGATATCGGCGCGCACACGATATGGCCGGATGAAGGGGACGACCTGCAACCCCTCGTGCCCGGCATCCATCAGCGCATGCGTTCCGGTGTTCGGACGACTGGTGGCAAGGATGCCGGTGACGCGATGTTTTTTGAACAGCGCGAGCACTTCGTCGAGCCCGTAATAAGGCTTCGGTTCCCAATTGTAATGCAGATGGGTGTCGAAGATTTCGATCGGCTCGGCGGCCGCGGCAAGCTGGCTTGTCGCAGCAACCAGCGCGATGGCGATGCATCCCAAAGCGGATCGCATCGCCCCCAACGGGACCATTATTCGGCTGCGACCACGTGCGGCCGCTCGCCCTCGCCGATCTCCTCGAGCTGCGGTTCGAGGCGGCGCTTCAGGCGGCGGTCGATGCGGTCGAGATAGATGTAGATCACCGGCGTGATGAACAGCGTCAGCAGTTGCGACACGCAGAGGCCGCCGACCACGGCGACGCCGAGCGGCTGACGCAGTTCGGCGCCGGCGCCGGCACCGATAGCAATCGGCAGCGTGCCGAAGATCGCGGCAAAAGTCGTCATCATGATCGGGCGGAAGCGCAACAGCGCGGCTTCCCGGATCGCGTGTTCGGCGCTCAAGCCAACGCGTCGGCGTTCCAGCGCGAAGTCGACCATCATGATGGCGTTCTTCTTGACGATGCCGACCAGCATCACGATGCCGATCATCGCGATGACCGACAGCTCGAAGTTGAACAGCATCAGGGTCAGGATCGCGCCGATACCGGCCGACGGCAGTCCCGAGATGATCGTAATGGGGTGGATGAAGCTCTCGTAGAGGATGCCGAGGATGACGAAGGCTGCGAACACCGCCGCCAGGATCAGCACGCCCTGCCCGCGCAGTGAATCCTGGAACACCTGCGCGGTGCCGGCAAACCCGGTCGCGATGGTGGCCGGAAGGTTAGAGCTTTGCTCGACCTTCGTGATCTCATCGACCGCATAGCCCAGCGAGGTGCCGGGCGCGAGGTTGAACGAGATCGTCACCGCGGGCTGTTGCCCCTGGTGATTGATCTGCAACGGACCGACGGTCGGCACCAGCTTGGCCACCGCCGAAAGCGGAATGGTCACGTTGTTCGCGGTCTTCATATAGAGCTTGGAGAGATCGGACGGATCGACGCGGAACTGCGGCTGCACTTCCAGGATGATCTGGTAGTCGTTCGACGGCATATAGATGGTGCCGACCTGGCGCGCGCCATACGCATTGTAGAGCTGGTTGCGAACCTGATCGACGGTGATGCCGTAGACGCCCGCTTTCTCGCGGTCGATGTCGACCGTCATCTGCGGATTCTTGATGTAAAGATCTGTCGTGACGTCGAGCAAGCCAGGCAGCTTCGCGATCCTGTCGCGCATCTCGGGCGCGAGGCGATAGAGCGACTCGGTATCGCCGCTCTGCAAGGTGTACTGATACTGGCTCTTCGACGGCCGGCCTCCGATATTCAGGTTCTGAATGCTCTGGAAGAACGCCTGCATGCCCGGAATCTGCGTCGCCTTCTGGCGCAGCCGGCCGATCACGACCAGTGCCGGATCGCGTTGCTTCTGCGGCTTCAGCGCGATGAACAGCCGGCCGTAATTCGCGGTGGGGTTCGGGCCGCCGGAACCGACGGTCGAGTTGATGTAGTCGACGGCGGGATCCGACTTCAGCACCTCCACCAATGCCTGCTGACGCACCTTCATCGCCTCGAAGGATGTGTCGGTCGCGGCCTCGGTGATACCGGTCAGGAAGCCGGTATCCTCCTGCGGAAAGAAGCCTTTCGGCACCAGCATATAAAGGTAGACGGTGCCGCCCAGCGTCGCCAGCGTCACCACCAGCATCATCGCCTTGCGCGCCAGCACCCAGTCGAGCGCCCATTCATAACCGCGCAGCCATGAATCGAACATCGCCTCGAAGATGCGCAGAATGACGTTCGGCTTCTTGGTCGGGTCATGCGCCCGCAAAACGCGCGCGCATAGCATCGGCGTCAGCGTCAGCGACACGAACCCGGAAACGATGATGGCGATCGATACGGTCACGGCAAATTCGCGGAACACGCGGCCGACAATGCCGCCCATCAGCAGCACCGGAATGAACACGGCGATCAGCGAAAAGGTGATCGAGATGATCGTGAAGCCGATTTCGCGTGCGCCCTTCAGCGCGGCCTCATAGGGCTTCATGCCGTGCTCGATATGGCGGACGATATTCTCCAGCATGACGATGGCGTCGTCGACCACGAAGCCGACCGATAGCGTCAGCGCCAGCAGCGTCATGTTGTTGATGGAATAGTCCAGCGCGTACATCATGGCGCAGGTGCCGAACAGCGAGATCGGAACTGCCAGCGCCGGGATGAATGTCGCGGAAGCCGAGCGCAGGAACAGGAAGATCACCATGATGACCAGCCCGACCGCAATCAGCAGGGTTTCCTCGACGTCAGCCACCGCCTGACGAATGGAAATGGATCGATCCATCATCACGCTGATCGACACCGAGGGCGGAATGGAAGCGCGCAGAATAGGCAATTTCGCCAGCACGGAATCCACCACCGCGACCGTATTGGCCTCCGGCTGCTTCTGGATCGCCAGTACGATCGCCCGCTCGTTGTTCAGCCAGGTCGCGATCTTTTCGTTCTCGACGCTGTCGTAGATCTTCGCGACTTCGTCGAGCTTGACCGGCGACCCGTTGCGCCAGGCCACCACGATCTTGCTGTAGTCGGCCGCCTTGTCCATCTGGCCGGAGGCCTGAAGGGCAACGTCCTGCTTCGGGCCGTTCAGGGTGCCGACCGGCGTCGAGGAATTGGCGCGCGATACCGCCGTCCTGATGTCGTCGAGCGACAGACCTCGCGCCGCGGCGGCTTCGGGGTCGGCCTGGACGCGAATGGCAAACTTCTGCGTGCCGAAGATCTGCACCTGCGCGACGCCGGGAATTTGCGACAGCGCCTGCCCGATCGTGATGTCGCCATATTCGTTGACCGCCGACAGCGGCAGCGTCGCCGACCCCAGGGCCACGAACAGCACCGGGAAGTCGGCCGGGTTCACCTTGCGGAAGCTCGGCGGAACCGTCATCTCGACCGGCAACCGGCGTTGCGCGATCGTCAGCGCGGTCTGCACGTCGAGGGCGGCGGCATCGATGTTGCGGTTGAGGTCGAACTGGATCGTGATGGCGCTGACGCCTTGCGACGAATTCGACGACATTGAAGAGATGCCGGCAATCGTCGACAGCTGGCGCTCGATGATGCCGGCGACCGAAGCCGCCATGGTGTCGGCGCTGGCGCCCGGCAAAGTCGCGGTCACCGCAATGGTCGGGAAGTCGACCCGCGGCAGCGCCGATACCGGCAACAGGCGGAAACCGAACACGCCGAAGGCGATAATCGACGCCGTGATCAGCGTCGTCATCACAGGGCGGCGGATACAGAGTTCCGAGAGTGTCATGGCTTACGCCCCGGCTTTTTTCTGGACCCGCGGCTCAACCCGCGATCCGTCTGACAGCAACAATTGTCCATCGACCACCACGCTCTCTTCGCCGGACAGCCCCTCGGAGATGACGGAAATTCCCTGGAAGGTACGGTCGACCTTGACCGGCTGGACCTTGGCGACGCCGTCCTTGACCAGAAATACGTAATTGCCGCTCTGGCTGCGCTGGACGGCAGTTGTCGGCACCACCACCGAGTTCTCGCTGCGGATCGTCAGCTTGGTGTTGACCAGCGTCCCCGGCCACAAAGTCTCATTCTCGTTGTTCATGATGCCGCGGACGGTGACCATGCCGGTGGTGGCGTCCACCGTGTTATCGACCATCGCGACCTTCCCGCTCTCGGAGCGCTGATGACCGGGGATCGTCGCGATGACCCCCGAATCGCCCTTCGCCATCGCCTCGCGCAAATCCACCAGCACGCGCTGCGGGATCGCAAAGGACACATAGACCGGCGCCATCTGGTTGATGATCGCGAGCGGCGCGAGATCGGCCGGGCGAACGAAGTTGCCGACCTTGACGTTGGCGGCACTGATCCGGCCCGAGAATGGCGCGCGGATCAGGGTGTAGCTCTTCTGGACCTTCAGATTGTCCAGCGCGGACTGGTCGGCCTTGATGGTGCCGACCAGAATATCCGATGCCGTCTTGGCGTTGTCGAGATTGACCTGCGTGGTCGCGCCCTTGCCGATCAGCTCGCCGTAGCGGCGCAAATCGCGTTGTGCGCCTTCAAACGAGGCCTGATCCTTGGCCAGCACGCCCTCGGCCTGCTCGATCTGGGCGTCGATCTGGCGCGCATCGAGCGTAAACAACAGGTCGCCTTCCCTAACCTTGGCGCCGTCCTCGAAATGCACGGAGACGATGGTGGTCTCGACCCGCGATTTCAGCGCCACGCTGGAGATCGGCGTTACCATGCCGATCGCGTCGACATCGACCGGCACGGATTTGCGCTCCGCCTTGGCGAGTTCGACGGACACCATGCGCGGGCGTTGCGGCCCCTGGGCGCTGGCTCCACCACCCATCCACGACGTCCGGGTTGTATAAGCGGCTACGGCAGCGATGCCGATAATGCCGGCAAAAAGTATCAAGTTACGTTTTTTCATAATTTTTCACGTCCGCCGGTCCGTAAAAGGACGGGACGGCTCTACCCTGCCCCTTGACGGCGACTTTTACGCCTTATTTCTAGATGGTTATCACAGCCTTGCGGCACATGGTATGCCAAGGACGTGAAAATGTGGATTACAATTCGGGTCTTTTGCAATGCGTATTGCTACGTGGAACGTCAATTCGGTCCGGCAGCGGCTCGACCATCTCCTGACCTGGCTCAGGGATTGCTCCCCGGACGTGGTCTGCCTCCAGGAGATCAAATGCGTCGATGAGGCGTTTCCGCGGCTGGAGATCGAGGCGCTCGGCTACAATGTCGTCACCCACGGGCAGAAAACCTTCAATGGTGTGGCGCTGCTGTCGAAACTGCCGTTCGACGAAACCAAATCGGGCCTCGCCGGCGATGACGAGGACGCCCATGCCCGCTTTCTCGAAGGCGTCATCCCCCTGAAAAAGGGCGTACTGCGGATAGCCTGCCTCTATCTGCCCAATGGCAATCCGGCGGATTCGGACAAATATCCCTACAAACTCAAATGGATGTCGCGGCTTCTTGAATACTCGCGGCAGCGACTTAAGGCAGAAGAGCCGCTGATCCTGGCGGGCGATTTCAACGTCATTCCGACCGCCGGCGACGTCTACAACCCGGCCGCCTGGGCCAATGACGCCCTGTTCCGCCCGGCGACCCGCGAGGCGTTCCAGTCCCTGCTCGGCCTCGGCCTGACGGATGCGCTGCGCGCCGTGAACGATTCGCCTGGCCAGTACACCTTCTGGGACTACCAGGCCGGCGCCTGGCAGAAGAACTGGGGCATCCGAATCGATCATCTGCTGATGTCGCCGCAAGCCAGCGACCGGCTGACCCAGGTTGGCGTCGACAGCTACGTCCGCGCCTGGGAAAAACCGTCGGACCACGTGCCGGTCTGGGCGGATCTGGATCTGGAGACGGCGTAGCTCTCGTTGCGGAGACGCAAATTGAAGATTCGCGACGCGACGCCCGATGATGCCGAAGCGGCCTGCGAGGTGCTGCGGCGGTCGATATCGGAACTGTGCGCAGCCGATCACGGCAACGATCCCGCCATTCTAGGCGCGTGGCTGGCAAACAAGCGTCCGGAGATCGTGGCGGCATGGGCCCGACAGCCCGGCAACTCGCTGCTGGTCGCCGTGGACGGAGACGCCATCCTTGCGGTGGGGTCGGTCACCGATGCCGGCGAGATCACGCTGAACTATGTCGCTCCCGAGGCGAGGTTTCGTGGCGTCAGCCGTACCATGTTGGCAGCGCTGGAGGCCCGAGCGGCCGAGCACGGCAACGCCCGTTGCACGCTGACCTCCACCGAGACCGCCCATCGCTTCTACAGATCGGCTGGGTATATCGATGATGGCGTCCCGACTGGGAATTTCGGTACGGCGTCAGGCTATCCAATGTATCGAAATCTTGCGCCTGGCGGGGCGTGAGCCGCGCGAACGACTAGGTCCGGGATCAGTCCTTGCGGCCCTGCACCCAATGCTCAAGCATTTGCAGCGCCATGGCGCGGTCGTCGTCGGAAGCCTTGGCGATCGCCCGGTTGTAGCTTTCCTTGATCCAGGCTTCGTCTGGCGTCGCGCTGTCGCGCGCCAGGGTCAGCCACATCAGGCCGCGCGCGCGCTGCGGCGGCAGCCGGTCGCCGGTGAACAGCATCTGACCGAGCATAGCCTGGGCCTGATGCTGGCCCTTCTGGGCGGCCAGACCGAGCCAGCGCGCGCCGTAGCGGAAATCGTCCCGCGAGGCGTCCGGGGTCTTCAGATAGAGCCGGGCCAGATCGTATTGGGCATCGGCGTTGCCGAAATACGACGCGGCATAGGAGAACATCTCCCGCGCCCGTTCGGTATCGACCTTGATCTTCGAATTGGGGATGCCGTTGAGGTAATAGCGCCCCAGCGCCACGAAGGCGTTGGCGACGATCGTCGCCTGCGGCGCCGACGGTGAGTCCTCGGCATGCGCGTTGGCGATGCGGCTGAAATATTCGAACGCGCGCAGATCGTCCTGGATGACGCCATCGCCGGCGGCATACATCCGGCCGAGCTTCCACTGGGCCACGGGATGACCGCCTTCGGCGGCATACTGCAATGAATTCAGCGTAGGCGGCGCAACCGCAACGGCGGTCGCGGGTGCCGCCACCTTCTTCAGGGCCTGGGCATTGAGGGCTTGGGCCGCACCCGGCTGGGTGGAGACGAGCGGCAGCGTGGCATCCTGGTTGGCCGGCGCACCATCAAACGCGAATCCGGGACCCGCCACCGGCGCGGCCCCTAACATCAACGCAAAAATGATACGCCTAGATGTTCGCATAACACTGTTTCTCGTGCGCACCACACGGATGGATTACAGCGCCATCCACCGCCGGCCCAACGTCTTGAGCAAATTTCCACAGCGCACCCAGCGTCTGGTTAGTCGCGCGGGGGCGCCATTTGGTCTCATGTTCAGCGGGTTCGGCGTCGGTCAACTTTACGTCAAGAGGCTCTCTTGAGTTAAAGGTCCCGGCCTCGCCGTCGATTTCCATCCGCTTGAGGTTTTCGGCGATCGTACGGCCCGTGACGGTAATGAAATCCCCGTCGGGATGGCCATTGGCGAGCAGCGTCTTCTTCAGCATCGGAATGCTGCCAATTTCGTGCATGTCTTTGGCAACAAAACGGCCGGGCAGCTTCAAACTCTGGGCACAGGGAGTCTTTTTGAAGATTTCCGCAACTTCATTGGCGGCGTGCAGTGCAGCATCGGCCAACTGGTTCGCGGCGTCCATCAAGGACGCGAACGGCGGCGCGCGTTCGGACCCCTCCGTCACGTGACGGCTTGGCAACCTGCCATTGATGTCAGCCTCGGCGTCCATCGCGAAGTCCGTTTCCCCAGCCATCTCGTATCGACCCGGGAAACTTTCCCTTCGCGAGCGCTGCGGCCTGTAGGAAATGATTTCATGCAGGGGTGTGGCTAAAAAGCGGCGCAAGCAACAACCGACTGCGAAATCGGTTAAATGCCGCGGAAGTGTTGCGACGACGCAACAATCGTGGCGCTGATGCCACCATTATTAAAGCTAATAGGCTGCCAGCGGCGATACGCTCGCATAGGCTGTAAGACCTATACCTGACTACCCAGCGGCAATTCCAGCCGGCAAGCGTCCTGCACTCTGCACCGGCAACCGATCGATCGCCTTGAAGCCCGGCCGTTTGCGCCAGGTGATTTCGGATGGATCGACCGCGAGCGCGAGCTCCGGCCAACGAGCGAACAGCGACTTCAGCGCGCATCGGCCTTCGATGCGGGCGAGCTGATGGCCGAGACAGAAATGAATCCCGGTGCCGAAGGCGATATGGCGGTTCGGCTTGCGCGCAAGGTCGAGCCGCTCGGGATGCGGATTGGCCTGCGGATCCATATTGGCGGCGGCCAGCATGGCCATGACCTTGTCGCCCTTTTTCAGTTGGACGCCGCCGAGTTCGGTATCCCTTCGCACCTCGCGCGGCTTGGTGAACTGCACCGGCGTGATGAAGCGCAGAAACTCCTCGACCGCCAGATCGAGCCTGTGCCAGTCCGCGCGCAGCCAGTCGCGAAGATCGGGATTCTTCAACAACTCGAACGTAGCGCCACTGATCAGATGCGTGGTGGTCTCGTGGCCGGCAAACAGCAACAGGAACACCATGGACACGATCTCGTCGGGGCTGATCTGTCCGCCTGCCTTCTCGACCCGCACGATCTCGGCGATCAGCCCCTCGCCGCCGTGCCGGCGCACGGTTTCGATGTGACGTTCGAGGTAGCGCTTCATCGCCATGATTTTGGGCAGCATGGCAAAGAAGCCGAGCGCACCGTTGAAGCGGGTGAAACCGCTAGCCCAGGCCACGAATTTCGGCCGGTCGCTAAGCGGCAGCCCGAGCAGTTCGCAAATCACCGATAACGGCAATTTGCGCGCGAAGCGATCGATGAGGTCGGCGGGCGCGCCATCGGCAAACAATTCAGCGGCGAGCTGATCGCCGATCGCCTGGATGTGCGGCTCCATCTCGAGCACGGCGCGGCGGCGGAAGGCTTCGTCGACGATGTCGCGCAGCCGTTTGTGATCGGGCTCGTCCATCGACAGCATGCTGTTGGCAAGTGTGCGAACGATGCCGGGCATCCACCATTGCACCCCCGCGACATTGCCGTCTTCGCGGCGCAGGGTGAACGTCGCGGTATCCTTCAGCACCTGATCGGCAAGCGCTTGCGTGGTCGTCGCCCAGACCTTGCCGATGAGCGGAAAACGCACTTCCACCACGGGGCCCATCCTGCGCAGATTCTCGATCGCCGCTGTCGGGTTGCGGAAGTAATCCTGGCTGGCAAAATCTGCCTGCAACGTCATGGGTCGTTCCTTCGCGGAAGGCCGATGTCCATATGCGAGTTTGGTGCAATAATTCCAGACCAGACGAGTAACGTCATTGCGAGCAGCCAACGGATCGCACAAATGCGCGCCCGAGCTTGGTCAGACAATTCCTTGCCCTCAAAATGCCTGGGTTCCATTAACTTTTGAGTTCCATCCGCGCCTGCGTTTCCCGCGCGCTGTTGCCATGATGCGACAATTGATTAATCGATGTCGTGCTACCTCAGGATCGGCTGGGGCGCCCGCGTCGCGATTCTTTTGGTTTGTCACTGTTGGTTCGTTGGAGGACCATGGAATGAACCGTTGCTTCCGTTCGCTGTCCTGCGTCCTCACCCTCACCGCGATCGCCCTGTTCTCGACAGAGGCTGCGGCGCGATCCAGTGCCAAGCCGAAGCCGGCCGGCAAGACGCAAGAAGCTAAAACTCAAGCCAAGACGCAAGCCAAGGCGAAAGAAGCAAAGCCGGCTCCTGCGGCGAAGGAAGCGCGCCCGCATCGCAGTGCAGCCGTTGCAAAACGTCCTCACGCAAAGCACGCCGACGCCAGGCGCAAATCGAAACAATCGAAGAAGGATGCGGCGCGCAAGGAGACGGCGCCTGCGCTCACCGGCGATCTGGCGCTGGTGAAGGAAGCCATCGATTTTGCGCGCAAGGCCAAGACCGACGAGGCGACCGCGACACGGAACCGGATCACCGATCCGGCCGGGCAAAAGCTCGTCGAATGGTACATCCTGCGCCACTCCGAGACGACGGCGAATTATTCCCGCTATGCCGCCTTCCTCGCCGCCAACCCGGAATGGCCGAGCGTTGTGCAGCTGCGACGGCGCGCCGAGGCGCGGCTGTGGCAGGAGCGCAGCGATGCGGCCACGGTTCGCAGTTTCACGAGCGATGCGCCGATCAGCGCGCGGGGCAAGCTGGCGCTGGCACGCGTGCAGCTTGCGGCGGGGAATCGCGAGACCGCGGGCCGGCTCGTACGCGAGGCCTGGCGAACGGACGAATTGTCGGAGCGCGTGGAGGCCGAGGCGTACGAATTGTTCCGCGACCTCCTCACCCGCGACGACCACCGGGCGCGCATGGACAAGCGCATCGGCGCCAAGGATCTGGCCGGCGCCAGGCGGGCTGCGCAACATATCGGCAGTGAAGAGCTTGCCATCGTAAAAGCCTGTGCCGCGGTCAGGGGCAAAGCCAACAAGGCGCTGGATGCGCTCGATGCGGTCGCGACCGAGGCGCGGTCAGATCTCGGCTATACGCTGTGCCGGATCCAGTGGATGGTCGCCCAGAACAGAAACGACGATGCGGCCCGCCTGGTGCTCGCGGCCTCGCCGGAAACGATGGCGCTGCAGGATACCAATCAATGGTGGCGCGAGCGGCGCTCGCTCGCCCGCAAGCTGCTCGACCAGGGCAAATTCCTGACGGCTTATCAGGTGATCCGCCCTGCCGCAGCACCCGACAATGAATATTACCGGTCCGACTTCCACTTCATGTGCGGGTGGATCGCCTTGCGCTATCTTGACGAACCCATCAGCGCGCGTGCGCATTTCGCCCTCATCGACGACAGACAGGCCAATCCAACCGTGCTGGCGCGGGCGCACTACTGGCGCGCGCGCGCCGCCGAAGCCCTCGGCGACAATGAGGCGACGCGTGCCGGCTATGAAGCGGCCGCACGCTACCCGACCGCCTATTACGGTCAGCTCGCGCATTTAAGGCTTGGCCGCAACACCATCGAACTGCGCGCGCCTTCGCCCGTGCTCGCGTCCACTGATGGATCGGCCTTAGACGAACGCGTGCGCGCCGCCGACATGCTTTATGAAATCGGCGAGCGGGACGTCGTGCTTTATTTTGCCGCCGATCTCGGCGAAGCAAGCACCAATGTCGCTTTGCTCGAAGCGCTCGGCGAACTCGCCGGCCGCCACAACGACGCCCGCGCGATGCTCCAGATCGGAAAACCCTCGCTTGGCCGCGGCCTGCCGCTCGACCATTACGCGTTTCCCACCATCGGGATTCCGCCGCACCGCCAGGTCGCGCCTGAAATCGAACACGGCATGATCTATTCGGTGGCGCGCACCGAGAGCGCATTCGACCAGCGCGACAAATCTGCCGCCAATGCGGTTGGGCTGATGCAGGTGACGCCGGAAGCCGGACGTGACACCGCCAAACGTTTCAAGGTCAGCTATGACTGGGATAAGATGGTCTCCGACCCCGTCTACAACACCCAGATGGGCGCTGCCGAACTCAGCGCGCTGCTCAGCGAATACAAAGGCAATCACATCATGACCTTTGCCGGCTACAATGCCGGCCGCGGCCGCGTCCGCGACTGGATCAAGGCCTATGGCGATCCGCGCGACCCCAAGGTCGATGCGGTCGACTGGGTCGAGCGCATTCCATTGTCTGAGACGCGAAACTACGTCCAGCGCGTGATGGAGAATTTGCGGGTTTACCGCGTGCGGTTCGAGGATAGCGGCGCAGTCGCGGCAAAGAGCGACCAGCGCGTCGTGACGCAGGAGACCAACGCGGCCCCGTTGGCGCCCGAGGCCGCAGCGGTCAGCCAGTGAGACCGGGGCGAAGTTCCCGGTTGCAATCCGCCTCGTTGAACCCCTGACATCGCTGGAGCGACTAATCGGCGTCGCAAGCGCCCGAAATTTCCGTGGCAATGGAGGCGGCCATGTCAATTACGTGCGAAAATGCTTGCGAAAACCGTCCCGTCGTTGCCTCTGACTTCATGCTCGTGGTCGGCATCTACGTGCTTTACGGCCTGAGCTATTTCACCCTTTTTCCGGCGCTGGCCGGTCTCATCATCGCCTATGTCAAGCTCGGTGACTGCCACCCGGTGATGCAGTCGCATTACCGGTTTCAGATCCGGACCTTCTGGATCGGCGTGCTGTACGTGGTAACAGCCATTCCGCTCTGCTTCGTGCTGATCGGTTTTCCGCTGCTGATCTGGTGGACCATCTGGTCGTTCGTCCGCATCTTCAAGGGCTTCCTGCTGGCGCTTGAGCGCGAGCCGATCGCCAATCCGAGATCCTGGCTGTTCGGATAGAATGGCCGTTCAGAGCTTCACAGTAACGCCCGAGATGGCCCGGATGTGCCGAACGAGATTGTCTGTCCCGGCCGCCGAATTGAACGTGCCGGCAAGCTGACCACCGGCCGCGCGATTGCGCAGCACGGCGGTGAGCTGGTGCACGCAGCGAAACACCTGGAAATATCTGACGGCGTCGCCGTCAAGTGCGCGCCGCTGCGCGTAGGTTCGCTGATAGCGCGCAAGGATACGTGCCATGATGATCCGCAACGCGAACCTTAACGCGGGCGGCACCCCAAACGGCACCGTTGCGATGTTGGCGATCGCTGAGCCGACATCCATCTCCGCTGGGGCGATCACGACGTTCACCCAGTCGATCACGCCGGTCACCTTGCCATCCTGGGCGAGAATGTTCAGCGGATGAAAATCGCCATGGCAGATCGCGGGCCGCAGCGCTGCCGAAGGCCGATGGGTATTCAGCCAATCGACCGCCGGCTTCAGGGCAACCAGCGAAAACTGCTCGTCCATCGAGACAATCCAGTTCAATTGCCCTTCGAAGGTAACGGTCAAGGGATCGAGCCCGCCCGCGCCAACGGCTGCCAGCAGCGGCGCCGGGTCGAGGGTGTGAAGCCTGATTTGCGCATCGACCCAGGCGTCGATGATGTCGCCGAACGTTGCCCGCAGCCGCAACAGTCCGCCCACGCGCGCGAGCAACTTTCCGTTGAAGATGCTCGTTTCGATTTCGTCCGCGAGCGGCCGGCCCGGGATCCGCGTCATCACGGTGAAAACGCCGCCGAGTAGCGACGGATCGGTGCCGATCACGCGCACGTCGGGACAGGTATATTGCTGCCCGGCGAGCCAATTGTGGACGATGCCTTCGAGCTTGACCCTGTTTTCGCCGACATGGGGCCGGTTGAGCCGCAGGATCAGCGGGCCGGCGATGCCTTCAGGCGCGTTATGGAGCGCAAAACCGAAGATCGCGGCATCGCGCCCGCCGCTGATGCGCGCCGGCGGCTCGGCATAGGCAAGATCGGGACAATCGAACGTGCTCGCGAGATAGCGCAGCAGCCGCGTCACAATCTCGGAATCGTCCATCGACAGCGCTCGCCTCAGATGAGCCCGATGAATTCTCGCCGCCTCACTCGATCACCTCGTCGGCGCGCGCGAGCAGCGTGGGTGGCAGCGTCAGACCAAGGGCATTGGCGGTCTTGCGATTGATGACGAGATGGATCTTGGTCGGCTGCTCGACAGGGAGATCGGACGGCTTTGCACCCTTGAGGATCTTGTCGACGTAAACGGCAGAGCGCCGCGTAAGGTCGGCGAAGTTGGGGCCATAGGAAATCAGGCCGCCATCGTCCGGGAACTCGCGAAGGCCATATATCGCAGGCAGCCGGCTGCCCGCGGCCAGGGCAACGATCCGAGGTCGGTACGCAATGGTGAGCCCGTCATCGAAGACGATCAGGGCCTGGGCGTTGCCGTGAACGCCAGCAACGAACGCGGCCTCGAAGTCGTCCGGTTCGCGAACGTCGAGCGGCTGAAGCGCCACGCGCAATTTGCCGGCGGCCTCCTCCGTCTCCGCCCAGAACCTGGCATGGGCCGCGACGGTGGGATTCCTGAGCACAGCGACCCGGACAAGCCCGGGCACGAACTCCTTAAGCATCTCCAGTCGCTTTGCCAGTATCGCTTCATTGAAATAGCTCAGCCCGGTGATGTTCCCTCCGGGCCGCGCCAAACCGTCCACCAGTCCAAGCCCAATGGGATCGGTAGAGACCATGACGATGGGAATGGTGCTGGTGGCTTTCTTGGCTGCCAGCACACCTGGGCTGCTGGCCGCGACCAGAACATCCACCTTGAGACCGACAAGCTCGGAAACCAGCTCGGGTATCCGCTCATTGCGACCTTCGGCCGAGCGGAATTCGACGGCGATGGTTTTCCCTTCGATGTAGCCGAGTTCACTGAGGCCTTGCCGGAGTGCAGCGACCATACTCACGGCCATGAACCCGCCTCCCCCGGCGATGTAGCCGACGCGCGGGATTTTTGGCGCCTGTGCGCCGGCGCCAAGTGGCCAAGCCGCAGTTGCGCCGCCCAAGAGCGCTATGAAATCGCGGCGCTTCATTGCTGTGCCCCTCTGCCCATGGGGAACCCTAACACAGCGATTACTTACAGCTCTGGCCAAAATAATATGCCCGGCACGGTTGCAATCGGAGTTGGAGAGCAATCTCACAAATGCGCTTGTCCGGCCTCGGAAGCTCAGTCCACCCTGACGTTGGCGGCCTTTATCATCGGCCACCATTTTGCGATTTCGGCCTTCTGCCAGTTGCCGAGCGCTTTTGGCGTCAGCTGATCCTTCGGCGTCATCTGCAAGCCCAGATTTTCCAGCTGCTTGCGTATCGCCGGATCGTTCAGCGCCTCGACGGCCGCCGCGTTCAGTTTGGTGACGATATCCGGCGGCGTCCCCTTCGGCACCCACAGGCCCGACCACAGCGTCATGTGAAAGCCGGGCAAGCCTGCCTCGTCGGCCGTCGGAATGTCGGCGGCGGAGTCCGCACGCTTGATATCGGACACGGCATAGCCGCGGATGTTCCCGGCGCGCACCTGGGTGATGGAATTGGAGAGCTGATCGACGATCATGTCGATCTGTCCGGCGACGAGGTCGTTCATCGCGGGTCCCGTGCCGCGATACGGCACATATTGCAGCTTGATGCCCGTGACGTTCTCGAAATAAAGCCCGGCGATGTGGCTGCCCGATCCGGCGCCCGCGGTGCCGGCGGCTGCCGGCTCCGGCCGCGCCTTCAGCCAGACCAGCAATTCGCCGAGCGATTTTGCCGGAACGGCATTTTTGCTGACGACGATCATGGTGTTGCTCGGTAGCAGCACGACCGGCTCGAGGTCGGCGACGAGATCGTAGCCGAGCTTGTAGATCGCGCCATTGGCGACATGGGTGCCGAGATGGCCGAACGAGACGGTGTAACCGTCCGGTGCTGAGCGCACCGCGCGGCCGACGCCGATCGAACCGCCCGCCCCCGTCACGTTCTCGACCAGAACCGCCTCGCCGAGCGTGAGCTTCATCCGCTCGGCGAGGATCCGCGCCATCACGTCGGAGGGCCCGCCGGCGGAGAACGGGACGATGATGGTGATCGGGCGTGAGGGGAAGGTCTGCGCTGACGCGGGGGTGGCGAACACTATCGACGCAAGTACCGCCCAAACGAACTTCCGCATCGCGAACTCCTTCAAAACTGCTCACCGTCGTCATTGCGAGCGAAGCGAAGCAATCCATCGGGCGACAAAGCAAGTGTGGATTGCTTCGTCGCAAGTGCTCCTCGCAATGACGGCTACAATTTCGCGTAGTCGATCGGCGCGTGCCGATCGAGCGTGCGCGTCACCGGCGGCAACGGGTATTTAAGCCCTGTGGCGCAATTGAACAGCATCACGCGATCATTTTTTGTCACGCGACCGTCACTGAGGCTTTGCTTATAGGCGGCATAGGTCGCCGCCCCCTCCGGGCATAGCAAAAAGCCCTCCTCGCGTGCGACTTCGTTGAGCGCAGCAGAAATCTTGTCATCGTCGACCGCAATGGCAAAACCCTTGCTCTCGCGGACCGCGCGCAGGATCAGAAAATCGCCGACCGCCTGCGGCACGCGGATGCCGGAGGCAATGGTGTGCGCATCTTCCCAGCGCGGCGCGTGCTCGGTGCCGTTCTCGAAGGCACGCACCATCGGCGCGCAGCCGGACGCCTGCACCGCCACCATCCGCGGACGCTTCGAGCCGATGAAGCCGATCGCCTCCAGTTCGGCAAATGCCTTCCACATCCCGATCAAGCCGGTACCGCCGCCGGTCGGATAGAAGATCACGTCGGGCACTTCCCAGCCGAGCTGCTCGGCGAGTTCGAGGCCCATCGTCTTCTTGCCTTCGATCCGGTACGGCTCCTTGAGGGTCGAGGTGTCGAACCAGCCGGCCTTTGCCTTGCCCTCGCCGACGATCTTGCCGCAATCATCGATCAGGCCGTTGACGCGGTATACCGTGGCGCCCTGCAATTCGATCTCGCTGACATTCACTTCCGGCGTATCGGCCGGACAGAAGATCGTGGTCTTGATGCCACAAGAGCTGGCGTAGGCCGCCAGCGCCGCCCCGGCATTGCCGTTGGTCGGCATCGCCATGTGTTTGATGCCGAGCGCCTTGCCCATCGACACCGCCATCACGAGGCCACGGGCCTTGAACGATCCGGTCGGCAGCCGGCCTTCATCCTTGACGATGATCTCGCCGCCGCCGAGCTTTTTGCCGAGTTTAGGCAGCCGGATCAGCGGCGTCATGACCTCGCCGAGACTGACGATGTCGCTGACTTTTCGCACCGGCAGCATCTCGCGGTAGCGCCACATATCGGCCGGCCGCTGCGCCAGAGCGTCCTTGGTCAGCGCCTTCTTGACGCCAGCGAGGTCGTAGCGGACCAAAAGCGGCTTGTTGGCCTTGGAGAGATTGTGGATCTGGTCGGCAGGGTAGCGATCGCCTTCCATCGCGCATTCGAGATGGGTCACGAACGTCGGGCGTTCGATGGTGAGGTTGTCGTTGTCTTTCACTGGCTTGTTCTTTCTTCGTGTGGCATCCGCCGTCATTGCGAGGAGCGTAAGCGACGAAGCAATCCACGCTTGCAATGCCGCATTATGGATTGCTTCGCTTCGCTCGCAATGACGGAGAGACGTTACATATTCAGCACGCGGCCATAGGCATCCAGCACGGCTTCCTTCATCATCTCCGACAGCGTCGGATGCGGGAAGATGGTGTGCATCAGCTCTTCCTCGGTCGTCTCGAGGTTCATCGCCACCACATAGCCCTGGATCAGCTCGGTCACCTCGGCGCCGACCATGTGCGCGCCGAGCAACTGGCCGGTCTTCTTGTCGAAGATCACCTTGACCAGGCCCTGGTCCTCGCCGAGCGCGATCGCCTTGCCGTTGCCGACGAACGGGAAACGGCCGACGCGGATTTCGCGGCCGGCCTCTTTCGCCCTGGCCTCGGTGAGGCCGACGGAGGCGATCTGCGGATGGCAGTAGGTGCAGCCGGGAATGAGGTTCTTGTCCATGGCGTGCGGATGCAGGCCCTTGATCGCCTCGATGCAGATCACGCCCTCATGCTCGGCCTTGTGCGCCAGCATCGGCGGACCGGCGACGTCGCCGATGGCATAGATGCCGGGCACGTTGGTCTTGCCGTAGCCGTCGATCACGACGCAGCCACGATCGGTTTTGATGCCGAGTTTTTCGAGACCCAGATTTTCGATGTTGCCGACGACGCCGACGGCGGAAATCACCCGGTCGAACTCGACCGCCTGCGGCTTCTTGCCGTCATCGATGGTGGCTATGACGCTGTCGCTCTTCTTCTCGAGTTTTGTCACCTTGGTATTGGTGAGGATCTTGATGCCCGCTTTCTCGAACGCCTTGTGGGCGAATTTCGAGATTTCGGCGTCCTCCACCGGCAGGATCTGCGGCAGCACTTCGACGACCGTTACTTCGGAGCCCATGGTACGGAAGAACGAGGCGAACTCCATGCCGATCGCACCGGACCCGACCACCAGCAGCGATTTCGGCATCTTCTCCGGCACCATCGCCTCAAAATAGGTCCAGACCAGTTTCTTGTCGGGCTCCAGCCCCGGCAGCACCCGCGGACGCGCGCCGGTCGCGATGATGATGTGTTTTGCGGTGTAGGCGCCCTCGCCGAGCGTGCCCTTCGGACCCTCGACGGCGGATTTCTTCACCGTCAGTTTGCCGGGCGCATCGATCGAGGCATCGCCCCAGATGATCTGCACCTTGTTCTTCTTCATCAGGAAGCCGACGCCATCGTTGAGGCGCTTCGACACCCCGCGTGAGCGCGCCACCACCGCCTTCGGATCGTAGGAGATCTTCTCGGCCGACAGCCCGTAATCCTTGGCGTGCTGCATGTAGTGATAGATTTCCGCCGAACGCAGCAGCGCTTTTGTCGGGATACAGCCCCAGTTCAGGCAGATGCCGCCGAGATAGGATTTTTCGACGATCGCGGTCTTGAAGCCGAGCTGGGCGGCGCGGATCGCGGTGACGTAGCCGCCGGGGCCGGAGCCGATGATGATGACGTCGAAGGAGGTGTCGGCCATGGCTATGCGCTCATTTTCATCGTGCGACCATCAATCGTTCGTCATTGCGAGGAGCCCTAGCGACGAAGCAATCCACCTTTGTCGCGGATGAAATGGATTGCTTCGCTGCGCTCGCAATGACGGCAATCAAACCATCATCATGACGGGGTTTTCAATCAGCCGCCTGAAGGCGCCGATCAACTCGGCGCCGAGCGCGCCGTCGATGGCGCGGTGGTCGCAGGACAGCGTCGCGCTCATCATGTGTGCGGCCTCGACCTTGCCATTGCGCACCACCGCCCGCTCCTCGCTGGCGCCGACCGCGAGGATCGTCGACTGCGGCGGATTGATCACGGCCGTAAAATGGCTGATGCCGAACATGCCGAGGTTGGAGACGGACGACGTGCCGCCCTGATATTCCTGCGGCTTGAGTTTGCGCGTCCGCGCGCGGGCGGCGAGATCCTTCATTTCGTTCGAGATGGTCGACAACGACTTGCTCTCGGCATTGCGGATGATCGGCGTAATGAGACCGCCAGGCATCGCGACGGCGACACCGATGTCGGAATGCTTGTGTTTGACCATGCCGGCTTCGGTCCAGCTGACATTGCAGTTCGGAACCTGCTGCAAAGCTACGGCGAGCGCCTTGATGACGAAGTCGTTGACCGATAGCTTGTAGAACGGCTTCTTCTCCTTGTCCTTCGGCGCCGACGCATTGATCGCCTCGCGTGCGTCGAGCAGCCGGCCGATTTCGCAATCGATGGTGAGGTAGAAGGTCGGAACGCTCTGCGTCGCCGCGGTCAGGCGCTGCGCGATAGTTCGGCGCATGCCGTCATGCGGCACGATTTCGTAGGAGCCCGGTTCGAACAGCGCCATGATTTGCTGATCGCTCATCGCCGGTGCGATGCCCGGCGTGGCGGCGGGTGCCGCGGCCGCCGGCGCTTTCAGGCCCTTGCCGGATTTGGCGTCGGCGACGTCGCGCGCGACGATGCGGCCATGCGGCCCGGAGCCGTTGATCCGCCCGAGTTCAATGCCGGCTTCTTTTGCCAGCCGTCTTGCGAGCGGCGACGAGAAGACACGGGCGTGGCCATTGGCTTGCGGCGCCGGTGCCGCCTGCGCTGCGGGCACAGCCGCAGGTGCTGCGGGCTTTGGCGCAGGCGCTGCGGCAGGCGCCGGAGCGGCAGCCGCAGGTGTCGAGGCAGGAGCCGGGGCCGCTTTCGGCGCCGATGCAGCGCCGGCGCCAGCCGCCTTCACGTCCTCGCCTTCGCCGGCGAGCACCGCGATGATGTCGTTGACCGCCACATCCTGCGTGCCCTCAGGCACCAGAATTTTTGCGATCGTGCCCTCGTCGACGGCTTCGACTTCCATCGTCGCCTTGTCGGTCTCGATCTCGGCGATCACGTCGCCGGATTTGACCTTGTCGCCCTCTTTCTTGAGCCACTTGGCAAGGTTGCCCTTTTCCATCGTGGGCGACAGCGCGGGCATCAAAATGTTGATCGGCATTGTCAGTGACCTTGTTGCGACCGAAGCGTGGTGTTGCCCACGTCGGTCGGCCGATTGATTTCGGCTTCGAACATCTCGACGATACGCGCCAGCGCCTCGTCCTCGGTGTAACCGCTTTCGCGCGCATAGGCTCTGGCGGCGTGGCGCGCGATATCGACCAGCAGCAAGCCCCACATGTCCGGCTCCTCGAACGCGCGCTGGAACGCGATCGAGAGCCCGCCGTCCACCACGAAGGCGCGCAAGATTTCCGTGGCGTCGGCGCGGCCGATCACGTCGGGAGGCAATGGCTGTTCGTTGGGCCCGGCCATGGCAGGCTTACCGATATGAAACGGCTTTGGCGGCCGCGACCACCTCGGCCACCGTCGGCAATGCGAGTTTTTCCAGATTAGCCGCATACGGCATCGGAACATCCTTGCCCGATACGCGCGCCACCGGTGCATCAAGATAGTCGAAGGCGTGTTCCATGATGCGGGCGGCGATCTCGGCGCCGACGCCACTCTGCTGCCAGCCCTCCTCGATCGTTACCGCGCGGCCGGTCTTCTTGACCGAAGCAATGATGGTGTCGGTGTCCATCGGCCGCAGCGTGCGCAAATCGATCACCTCGGCCTCGATGCCTTCCTTGGCCAACTCGTCGGCGGCCTTGATCGCGTAGGACATGCCGTTCGACCACGAGATCAGCGTCACATGACCGCCGGACCGTACGATGCGTGCCTTGCCGATCGGGATCACATAATCGTCGAGTTTTGGGACCTCGCCGGTGTGGCCGTAGAGCATTTCATTTTCGAGGAAGATCACCGGGTTGGGATCGCGGATCGCGGCCTTCAGAAGGCCCTTGTAATCGGCGGCCGAAAATGGCGCGACCACCTTCAGACCGGGAACCTGCGAGTACCAAGCCGAATAATCCTGGCTGTGCTGGGCAGCGACGCGGGAAGCCGCACCATTGGGGCCACGGAACACGATCGAGCAGCCCATCTGGCCGCCGGACATGTACAGCGTCTTGGCCGCCGAGTTGATGATGTGGTCGATCGCCTGCATGGCGAAGTTGAAGGTCATGAACTCGACGATCGGCTTCAGGCCGGTCATCGCAGCACCGACGCCGATGCCGGCAAAGCCGTGCTCGGTG
Organism: uncultured Alphaproteobacteria bacterium; assembly: GCA_963802535.1. GTDB lineage: Bacteria > Pseudomonadota > Alphaproteobacteria > Rhizobiales > Xanthobacteraceae > Bradyrhizobium. The sequence continues at coordinate 285,952 of CAWDJI010000023.1, forward strand.
ATCGGCGTGTCGATCACGCGCCGCGCGCCGAATTCCTGCAACAGACCCTGGGTGACCTTGTAGGCGCCCTGATATTCGGCGACCTCTTCGCCCATGATGAAGACGTCGGCGTCGCGCCGCATCTCTTCGGCCATGGCGTCGCGCAGCGCCTCGCGGATGGTCTGGGTGATCATCTCGGTACCGGCAGGCACTTCCGGATCGGGCTCGGCGACAGCGGCTACGGGTACAGCCGCCGGTGCCGCGATCATCGGCGTGCCCTCGCCGACCGGCGAGCGTGACTCTGCGATTTCCTTGGCAATGTTTGGCGCGGGTGCAGGTGCGGCCGGTACCTTGCCGAGATCGGCAGCAGTTTCGCCTTCCGACAAAATGGTCGCGATCGGGGTGTTGACGGCGACGTCGGCGGTGCCCTCGGGGATCAATATCCGGCCGAGCGTGCCCTCATCGGTCGCCTCGACCTCCATCGTCGCCTTGTCGGTTTCGATCTCGGCGATGACATCGCCCGACTTGATCGTCTCGCCTTCCTTCTTCAACCATTTGGCAAGGTTGCCCTTCTCCATGGTCGGCGAAAGCGCAGGCATCAGCACTTGAATGGGCATATCAGCTCCCGAAATCACTCTTTAGTTTTTTCTGCGCGGAGGCAGGAAGACAGGCAAGACTCTGCAAGATTTGGCAAGCAAGGCTTAGCGATAGATGTCGGTCCAAAGCTCGGACGGATCGGGTTCGGGATCGTGCTGGGCAAAATCCGCCGATGCATTGACGATCTCGCGCACTTCAGCGTCGATGGCCTTCAGTTCCTGCTCGGTGACTTTGGCCGCCAGCAAGCGGTTGCGCACCTGCTCGATCGGATCCTGGTCGTTGCGGACCTTGTCGACTTCCTCGCGGGTCCGGTATTTTGCAGGATCCGACATCGAGTGGCCGCGGTAGCGATAGGTCTGCATCTCCAGGATGAACGGGCCTTTGCCGGCGCGGCACCATGCCACCGCCTCGTCCGCTGCCGCCTTGACGGCGCGGACGTCCATGCCGTCGACCTGGGCTCCGGGGATGTTGAAGGAAATGCCGCGCTTGGAAAAATCGGTTTGCGCCGACGAGCGCGTCACCGAGGTGCCCATGGCGTAGCGGTTGTTCTCGATGACGTAGATCACCGGGAGCTTCCACAGCTCCGCCATGTTGAAGCTCTCATAAACCTGACCCTGGTTGGAGGCGCCGTCGCCGAAATAGGCCAGGCTGACGAAATCATTGCCGCGGTAGCGGTTGGCGAAAGCCAGACCCGTTCCGAGCGAGACCTGGGCGCCGACGATGCCGTGGCCGCCGAAGAAGTTCTTCTCCATGCTGAACATGTGCATGGAGCCGCCCTTGCCCTTGGAATAACCGCCGCGGCGTCCGGTCAGTTCGGCCATCACGCCGTTCGCTTCCATGCCACATGCCAGCATGTGGCCGTGGTCGCGGTATCCGGTTATGACCTGATCGCCTTTTTTCAGGGCCATCTGCATTCCGACCACGATGGCTTCCTGACCGATGTAGAGATGGCAGAAACCGCCGATCGCGCCCATGCCGTAGAGCTGACCGGCTTTTTCCTCGAAGCGGCGGATCAGCAGCATGTCCCGAAGTGCCGCCAGTTCCTGTGCTTTGGTGAATTCCGGAGGGGAGCTCGCTCCCTTTTCCTGCCCTGCTTCCTTCGCGACGCTTTTCTTGGGTACGGCCATGGCAATTCCGGATGAGAGAGACGATCAGCTTTCTCTAACCCAACTCAAACCGCCGTGAAAGGATTGCGTGAGCAGGAGAATATATTGCTATGCCGCACTGCAACCCGGCGCGACATTTATGCAATCGATATCGCCGGATTTTGAAATTTGCGGAATCCGCCCTCGCCCCTGGAACGGTTTCGCCGTCATCCCCGCGCAACGGCTACGCCGTTGTCGCTGGAGGTGCGAGCGCAGCGAGCCTCGAAGGATGACAACGCCGTGACCCGTCCTTCGAGGCGCGCAAGAGAGCGCGCACCTCAGAAGTCTGACTCAAAATAGGTCATTGTAATCTCATGTTCTAGCCAGGCGGCGGGAGAGCAGGCGGATGCTTGCGATTAGGACCCATGCCTCCGCGCTGGCGATGGTTGCCTCGAAGTCTTTGGCGAGCCGACGATTGCGGCCGAACCAGGCAAACGTACGCTCGACGACCCAGCGTCGGGGCTCGGCTTTGAACGTTCCTATGCTCTGCGAACGGGTGACGATTTCAATCGTCCACTTGCCCAGATCAGCGATTGCATCGAGCAGCTTTGGGCCACGATAGACGCGGTCAGCGAAGATGTGGCGCAGTTTGGGGAACATACGGCCGATGATCCGCAGCAGCGGGACTGCACCGTGATTGTCTTGAAGGTTGGCGGGATGTACCTGCACGGCAAGCAACGAACCCTCGGTGTCGGTGACGATGTGACGCTTGCGTCCCTTGACCCGCTTGGCCATGTCAAACCCGCTTGGACCGCCACTTTCCGTGGTTTTTACGCTCTGGCTGTCGATAATCCCGGCCGACGGAATGGGCTTACGTCCTTGCCTTTCGCGCATTCGCCGTACCAGAGCCTCATTGATCGTGCGCCACAAGCCAGAACCGCGCCACTTGTAGAAGTAGTACTGAACCGTCGAATACGGCGGAAAGTCTTTCGGCAGTGCTCGCCATTGGCAGCCGCTGGCTGCAACGTAGAGGATTGCATTCATGATCACGCGCAGGCTGATCGCGCGGGGACGGCCGAGCCACGATCGCGCAGGCATCAATGGTTCGATCAATTTCCACTCCGCATCCGTCATGTCACTTGCATAACGAAGTCCGGCGCGCCGATATTGTTCGCGGGTGATTTCAGTCCAACACATGTTGTGCTCCCATCGAGTCTTCGCAAACACGAAGGAATCACAACGGACTGGAATCACTCAACTTTCTTTTTCGGTCAGGCTCTCAGGACGACGGCGGTGCTCTGGGAAGCAGATTGAAGAAATCAGTTCGGCTTGACGATCCGGACCAGGTCGCGCGGATTGGCGTAGTCGAGCTGGAAGCGCGCGCGCTCGTCCAGCATGTCGGGGTCGACCCGGTTCGACCTGAGCAGCGACACGCGCTGCTCGCCTTCGGCACGCTCGCGCTTCAGCCGCGCCAGCTCCGAGGTCAGCGCGATGATCTCCTGATCGAGCTCCTGGCGCGCGTTCAGGCCGTATTTGCCGGTATAGGCGTTGATGCCGAAATAGCTGACGATCAGCGCCGCCACCGTGTAGAGGGCGAGCCCGGTCAGGATCGATTTCAGTCGGGTGCGGGAGACCATGCTCCCAAGATGCGACGGTCTGGTTAAGAGAATCCTAAGACCGCCGAAACTGGGCGTTTTAGACCGTCATTGCGAGCCACCGGGTCGCGCGAATGCGCGCCCGATGACAGGCTCCGCGAAGCAATCCATAGCCCAAGAGGAAGTATGGATTGCTTCGTCGCTTACGCTCCTCGCAATGACGAGGGTACGTGCAAGCTTACCCGTTCTGCTTCTCGACGAAGGCTGCAAAGGCGTCGATATATTGCTGCAACACCTTCTGGAGCGCTTCCTTGGTGAGCGCGCCCTTGTCGTCGAAGGCGTCGCCGACGCCGTTCAAATAGATCTCGGGCTGACCGAGCATCGGCCCCGCGATACCCGGCAGGATGTTTTGCAGATGCTTGGCCGCGGCAACACCGCCGAGCGGACCCGGTGAATTGCTGACGATGCCGAACGGCTTGCCGAGGAACGAGCTCTTGCCATAGGGCCGCGAGGCGACGTCGATCGCGTTCTTCAGCACACCCGGGATCGAGCGGTTGTATTCCGGCGTCACGAACAGCACGCCGCTCGACTTCTGGAGCTTGTCCCGGAACGCCAGCCAGTCGGCCGGAGGGGCGGCTTCCAGATCCTGGTTGAAGAAGGAAATCCCCTCCAGCGTGGTGACGTCGAGCTTCAGCGAGGCCGGCGCGAGCTTGGCGAGCGCGTTGGCGATCTTGAGCGAAAAACTCTCCTTGCGGAGCGAGCCGACGATGGTGACGATGGTGTGAGCCATTGGATTTCCCCGGGATTTCCCTGTGAAGCAGAAGCGCCTGCCCTCCCTTACGCCAGATCGGCAGAAGGATGCAAGTGCATGAAATGAGCAATTTTGGAAACGCAGCGTTTGAAATCAGGCCCTCTCCCCACTGAGGCAGCGCGCGAACTCGGCTACCGCCTTGTGGGTCAACCAGATCGCCTGCGGATCGACCGGCTGGCTTTGTGACGAAACTTTCGCAATCACGATTTGGTTGGCCCGGTCGACGAACAGATTCTGACCGTGAATGCCCATCGCGAACAGAATTTGCGGTGCATCGTCGATCACATACCAGCCACTGCGATAGCGCATGTTCTTGCTGATCGACGCAAAATTCGTGGCCCACTGGCCGGTCCGCCAGGCTTCGTGGTCGCCACCGTAGGCCATGTCGTTGATCCACGCCTCCGGCACGATCTGGTCGGAGCCCCGCCTGCCCTTCATCAGCACGAGCTGGCCGAGCCGGGCGAAGTCGCGCAGTGTTGCGCAGAGACCGCCGGTACAGCGCGGCGCGCCCTTGCGGTCGACCGTGATGTAAGTCTCGCCCTCGGCGCCCATCGGCTTCCACAGCAAATCGCTGGCGAGCTCGGCAAAGCTCCGTTTGGCGGCGCGCTCGATCGCCCACCCAAGCAGGTCAGTATTGGCGGAAACATAGGCGAACGGACCGCCGTGAAGCACAGGCGTTCCGCCCATATGGGCGTAGAAGTCGTGAAAGTTCGGCACCTCCCCTGCCGCAACCGGGTCCCAGCCGCAGGCATCGGCGTAAGCGCGCTGCTGCGCGTCATCAAGGATGATGCTCGTCCGCATGTCGATGAGATGACGGATCGTTGCGCCCTGATACGCGGTCGCCGCAATTTCGGGCACGTAGTCCGACACCGGCGCGTCGACGTCGAGTTCATCCTTGTGGTGAAGGATGCCCGTCACCAACCCGGTAACGGATTTGGTCGCCGACATCAGGATGTGCGGCGCCGCTTGGGTGTTGCCGTTGGCGTAAAATTCGAACGCGATGTGGCCATCCCGCAGGATGACGAGGCCATCGGTCGCCGTGGCGCGCAGGAACCCTTGCAGATTTAGCGACGAACCGTTGGGCAGCTGAATCGCGAAATCGTCGAGCGCTTGCGCGCTATCGGGAAGGGCCAACACGTTGCCGGGTGAACTTGCAATCTCGGCGACATCGATGATGGAGCGGACGTTATGGAAGGCCCATTGGTTGAATGGCGCGGTGCGCCAGTTCGAGAGGTTTGCGGCAGTTTGTTCGGTCTCAGTCGAAAGCGGCATGTCGGCCCCGGGCGATTTCATAATCGCCGTTAGATAGGTGCTGACCTGGCGTCAAAGAAGATGAGACCGTGCCTGAAAAGCAAACAGGCCGCCCCCAGGGACGGCCTGCCTCGTCAGTTGGAAAGCTGGATCAAGTCGCTGAGTGTCAGCCCTTGCTGGGGTTGATCAGGAATTTCTCGCCGGTGGCGCGTTTGTTGTAGATGGCGATATTGGCAAGCTGCAACGTCTCCTGAAGCGACACCACCTGGGTGTAATGGCTGGCAAAGGTGGTCTTGAGCTCGGAGGCGACGCGCTGGCGCAGTTTTCCGATTTCGGCCGGGCCGATCTTTTGCAGGAACGGCGTCAGCAGCCAGCCGCTGACCCCCCACATCATTCCGAAAGCCCGGTTCAATTCGGTCGGACGCGTATCGAGTGCGCCGTAAATATAAACCTGCTTGTGCACGGTCGACCCGTAGCGGCTGTACTCCTTGGCGGTCTTGTTGGCCGCAATCTCCATGGCGGTGAGGATCTGCCCCGCGAGCTTGCCACCGCCGATCGCGTCGAACGCGATGGTGGCGCCGGTCTCGACCAGGGCGTTGGTCAAATCGCTCATGAAGGTTTCAGAGGTGGAATCGACGACATATTTGGCGCCGATCTTGTGCAGGATGTCGGCCTGCTCCTTGCTGCGGACGATGTTGACGAGGCCGATGCCGTCCTTGATGCAGACCTTGTTGAGCATCTGCCCGAGGTTGGAGGCAGCCGCGGTATGCACCAGCGCCTTGTGATTTTCGCGCCGCATCGTCTCGGTCATGCCGAGCGCCGTCAACGGATTGACGAACCATGACGCGCCGTCGGCCGCTGACGTGCCGGCGGGCAGCTCCATGACGTCCCTCACCTTCATGGTGCGAAACTGCGTGTACATCGCGCCGCCGACCATCGAGACCATCTTGCCCATCAGCGCCTTGGCGGCATCCGAGGATCCGGTCCGGATTACCGTTCCGGCGCCCTCGTTGCCGACCGGCAGCGACTGATCGAGCCGCGCGCCCATCATCCGCATCGCGGCTTCCGGCATCTTCGCCGTGACCACGGGCTGATCCTTGGTACCGGAGACGACAGCAGTCGACATGTCGGCCGGGCCCATCAGAAGCCCGAGATCGGATGGGTTGATCGGTGTTCCTTCGACCCGGACCACGACTTCGTCTTCGGCTGGCTCCGGCGTCGGAACGCTTACCAGCGATACCTCAAGTTCGCCGCTCTTCTTGAGCAGCGAGCGCAGTTGCAGCCCGGTCTTGCCGTTACTCATGCTTACTTCCTCCCTGCCGGCGGTTCGGCATTCTGTTGCCGATCCGCGCATTGTTCGTCTGGAACCATTAGCGATATGGTCGCGGTCGGCAATGATGTCCACCTGTATCGGCGAAGTCAGTCAAGTCCTTGCAAGCCCTTGGTTCCCGGCGGTGCGTCCCAAGGGGGCACAGCCCAACCGGCCTTCCGCGGTGCGTTACCCACCGGCAACGGTTTCCAAAATCATACAAACCGGTAGTATCCGCCCTTTCGGGACCACATTTGGCGCCGAAACAGCAACTGCGTCGGATACTTGGCTGTGCAACCTGGCTCGATGGGAGCCTTTGGAGGCAGGGATCTTGAACCCGCGTCGATCTGCAACGCTGGCAATTGCATTCTATCCAGCCGCTATTATCGCGGGCTGGGGGTTCGTCAGCCTTACCGGCACGGCCTCGCCTCGCCTCGAGAACGCCGCCGTGGCGCATGCCGTGGACCGCCTCGCGCCGTCGCTGACCGCCAGCATCGATGCGACGGCCAGGCCGCAAATCAAACCGCAGCAAGCCATTGCAACAGGCTTTGTCGTGCCCGACACGCCCGAAGTGGCGGCGGCGGCCGAACTGGTGGCGAATCCATTCATCGATGTGAAGCCCGTCACCGAAGCGGCGGCGGCCGAACCGGAACCAACAAAATTCGTCGTCGCCTCGCTCGGTGATCCCGCGCAAATCCTGCTGCCGGAAACACCGCCCGTGCAGACGGCGACGGCCGGCACGGCCGATCCGGCGCCTCAAGACACGCAACCTCAACAAACCCGGACGGCGCCAAGCCGCATCGAGATTGTCGGCGAGTGCCTGGTGGTCGAGCCCTGCATCGATCAATATTTGTATGCGCTCTATGAGCGGACGCCCAAGGAAGACACCATCAAGGAGACCGAGAAGCGCAAGGTGGAGGTCAAGCGCAGGGGCAAAATGGTGACGGTCACCAGAAGCTTCACCAAGCTCGTTGACAATGATTTCACCTGGAAGGATCCGCATGCGGCGGAACGCGTCCGCATGTCGATGAGCGACTACGTGATCGGCGGCATGGACAAGAGTTTCAAACTGAAACTGTTTCGCCTGCTACAGGCGGCGGAGAACGCAGGGATGCAGCCGGGCATCACCAGCGCCTTCCGCGACGACTACCGTCAATCGATCGCGAGCGGCCTCAAGGCGGCCAGCAACCGGTCCTTTCATGGCGGCAGCCTGCGCGGCGGCTACGGTCACGGACTTGCCGCCGATATTGTCAGCATCAACGGGGCGACGCGCGATCAACGCTATCATTCGAGCGAAGCGCTCTGGAAATGGGTCGATGCCAACGGACAACAATACGGAGTCGGCCGACCGTATCTGCGTTTCGACCCGCCGCATGTCGGCCCGATCAGCGGCCCGGAATACGTATCGCGCCGCGGCGGCACGAGGACGGCCGCGGCCGGTGTGAAGAAGCGCCAAACCCAGGTCGCACAGGCCAGGCACAGCACGGCGAAGCCACAGGTTGCCGCGAGCGCGCCGAGCAGCAAACCATCACGCCGGCTGGCGCAAGCCCGCTAGCACCAACGCGCTACCCTTACCTCAAGGCCTTCAGCGCCGCCCTGCCCGCATATTTCGCCTGCGCGCCGAGCTGCTGCTCGATGCGGAGCAACTGGTTGTACTTGGCGGTGCGGTCGGAGCGCGCCAGCGATCCGGTTTTGATCTGGCCGCAATTGGTGGCGACCGCGAGATCGGCGATGGTGGAATCCTCGGTCTCGCCGGAACGGTGCGACATCACGGCGGTGTAGCCGGCCTTGTAGGCCATTTCGATCGCGGACAGCGTTTCGGTCAGCGTGCCGATCTGGTTGACCTTGATCAGGATCGAATTGGCGCGGCCGTTCTTGATGCCCGTCGGCGAGCCGCGTTGACGTTGGTGACGAACAGATCGTCGCCGACCAGTTGGCACTTGTTGCCGATCAGATCGGTGAGCTGCTTCCAGCCGTCGAAATCATCTTCCGCCATGCCGTCCTCGATCGAGACGATGGGATAGCGCGACACCAGTTCGGCGAGGTATTTGGCCTGTTCCGAGACGGAGCGGGTCTTGTTTTCGCCCTCATAGACGTAGGCGCCGTTCTTGAAGAATTCGGTCGAGGCCGGATCGAGCGCCAGCATGACGTCTTCGCCGGGCTTGTAGCCGGCCGTTTCGATCGCCTTCATGACGAAGCCCAGCGCTTCGTCGGCCGACTTCAGGTTCGGCGCAAAACCGCCCTCGTCGCCGACATTGGTGTTGTGGCCGGCATCATGCAACGCCTTCTTCAGCGTATGAAAGATCTCCGAGCCGCAGCGCAGCGCTTCGGCGAAGGTCGCCGCGCCCACCGGCATGATCATGAATTCCTGGAAGTCGATCGGGTTGTCGGCATGCACGCCGCCATTGATGATGTTCATCATCGGCACCGGCAGCGTCCGCGCCGAGGTGCCGCCGACATAGCGATAGAGCGGCATGTCGAAGGATTCCGCCGCCGCCTTGGCGCAGGCGAGCGAGACGCCGAGGATGGCGTTGGCGCCCAAGCCGGCTCTTGTTCGGCGTGCCGTCGAGATCGATCATGATCTGGTCGAGCTGGACCTGTTCCTCGACCGCGCAGTCGCTGAGCGCCTCGAAAATCTCGCCATTGACGGCCTCGACCGCCTTGCAGCACGCCCTTGCCGAGATAACGCTTCTTGTCGCCGTCGCGCAGTTCGACCGCCTCATGGGCGCCGGTGGAGGCGCCCGAGGGCACCGCGGCGCGGCCGATCGAGCCATCTTCCAGCACCACATCGACTTCGACGGTGGGGTTGCCGCGGCTGTCGAGGATTTCGCGGCCGATGATGTCGACGATGGCGGTCATGTGAGCCTCTTCCAGGGAATGTTCGGGATTGGTTTGCGCTGCTTCTACAGCAACGCTTCGGGCCAGAAAAGGCCGCCTCACCCGTGACGCTGGCGGCCGAATTGTCTAATAACGCGGCAATGGAGACGCCCTGATGTCAAAAAGCCCAAGAAAATCCCCAAGCAAATCCCAGAAATCTTCCGGCCTGCAGCTCGGCCGCGCCGTGGAATGGCCGGACAGCCCGGAAAAGGCCACGCTCGACCGGGTGCCGAACCCGCAAGGCGGCACCAATTATCTGGTGCGGTTCACAGCACCCGAATTCACCTCGATCTGCCCGGTGACGGGACAGCCGGATTTTGCCCATCTCGTGATCGACTATGTACCGGGCAAGTGGCTCTTGGAGTCGAAATCGCTAAAGCTCTATGTCGCGAGTTTTCGCAACCACGGCGCCTTCCACGAGGATTGCACGGTCATGATCGGCAAAAGGATCGCCGACGAGATCAAGCCAAAATGGCTTCGTATCGGCGGCTACTGGTATCCGCGCGGCGGCATCCCGATCGACGTGTTCTGGCAGACCGGAAGCTTGCCGAAGGGCATGTGGGTCCCCGATCAGGGCGTGCCCCCCTATCGTGGGCGGGGTTAACGGCGAGATCGGCGCGTCTTGTTTGAACCCAACCACTGTCGAATCCGACCACGGAACATGCAGAAGACGTTTGCCGCCGTTTTAGCACTTGCCGCCCCCTGCCTGATCGGGATGCTTTCGAGCGCCGGCGCGGCTTCGCCCACGCCCGAGGATCGCTTTGTCGTGGCGCGCGATGCGGCGATCGAAAAAATCTCAAAGCTCTATGACGAAAAATCCGACCAGACTGCCGCGGAGAAGGCCGAGGTCAGCCTGCGCGCCGATCTGCTGGCGCAGATGAAGGCGATTGTCGGCGATGCCAGCCGCAAGGGATATGGTCCGGTAACGCTGAGCCTGCTGAGCTTCTACAAGGGCGACGACACTTTTGGCGCGCTCGACGGCCTGCGCTTCGAATTCGCTGCTCGGCGACAACGGCGAGAAGGCCGGCCGCAACGGCGCGGGCGGAAAGTATGTCGAGCCGAAAGCCTTCATCATCGTGACGACACAGCCGATGTTCGAGCGCTGGCTGCGTACCCACGAGGAATGGTGGAACGACAACAACAAAAACCTGGCGGGAAAATTCGCCGCCGCCCTCAAGGATGAAACCTTTTACACCACGACGCTTCCGAACGGCTCGGCGATGGTGAGTTTTGGCACGCTGCCGATCGCCAGGCCGGCCAACGCTACCTTCGCTTATGCCATGCTGGGGGCGCGAACCCAGTCCGACATCCCGAACGCCGCGGACGAGGTTTATGTCGCGGCCCTTGCCAACGGCAAGGCCTATGTCGCCTCCAGCACGATCAAGCCCAAGGTGCAGGTCCCGGCCTGTATCGCGATCCGGAAAAGCCATGACAAGAAAGCCGAAAAGGCCGCCGACGATTTCCAGTCCGGAAAGATCGACAAGGAGGCCTACGACAAGCTCGGTGACATCAGGCAGCAGGGCGAAGACGCCTACAAGAAATGCTTCAGCGAGCGCGTGGCGCAGCAGCCGTCATTCGTCGAAGCGACCAAACAGGCACAGGCCCTGCTGGCGGCTGCGATGGGGAATTAGAGCGTTTTCAAGCGAAGTGGATCCCGGTTCGCGTGAAGAAAACGCGTCAAAACAAAAAGATAGAGCCCCGTTCCAATTCAATCGGAACGGAAAAGGCTCTACCCCTACTCCGCGGCCAACTCCAGCGGCGCGATGCGCGGCACGATGATATGGAATTTCGTCCCCGCGCCCGGTTTGGTTTCCAGATGGATCCGGCCGCCGAGGCGATTGGTCACGATGTTGTAGACGATGTGCAAGCCGAGACCGGTAGAGCCCTGGTCGCGCTTGGTGGTGAAGAACGGGTCGAACACCTGACGCCTCACCTCCGGGCTCATGCCGCAGCCGTCGTCTGAAAACACCACTTCGACCTTGTCCCTGCCCGACGCCTGCGCGGCAATATGGACCGATCCGCCTGCGCCATCGGAAAAGGCGTGTACCGAGGCATTGAGCACCAGATTGGTCAGCACCTGACCGTAAGGCCCGGGATAGCTGTTCATGGCGATATCAGGCTCGCATTCGACGCTGACGGTCATGTTCTTGCCGCGCAGCCCGAACCGCAATCCCCTGACCACCTGTTCGGTCACCTCGGCGAGATCGAAGCGCCTGCGATCCGATACGTTGCGATCGGCCGCGACCTGTTTGAACGACTGGATCAGGTCGATCGCGTTGCCGAGATTGGTCGTGATCTGCGATGCCGCCTCGTGGCTCGTCGCAATGAATTCGGTCAGGGCCGACCGGCGTAATTGGCCGCGCGCAACTTCCGCTTCGAACTTGTTGGCCTTGTTGATGAGCGCGGAGGCGACCGTCAGGCTGGTGCCGACGGGGGTGTTGATCTCGTGGGCCACGCCGGCCACCAGCCGTCCGAGGGCTGCAAGCTTCTCGGTCTGCACCAGACTGCCCTGGGCGGCGCGCAAATCTTCGAGCGATTGCGACAATTGCCGCGTGCGCTCCTGCAACTCGGTGAACAGCCGCGTATTCTCGATCGCGATCACCGCCTGGCCGGCAAAGGTGCTCAGAAGCTCGACCTGCACTTTGGGAAATAATTGCGGCTCGAGCCGCATCACGGCGATGGCGCCGATCGCGACATCGTCGCGCAGCATCGGCACGATCAGAATGCTGCGGTAGCCGGAGGTGCGCTGCAATTCGCTATAGCCGCCGGAGACCAGAACATCCGCCACATGCACGACGCGGCGCTCGCGGATCGCGACCGAGATCAGGTTTGGGCTTGTGAGCGGCGCTGGATAGGCTTTGCGCACCGCCGCCACCGATTCCGGCGAGAAATGATCGTGGGCGACCAGATGGACCTGCTCACCGTCCGTGCGATAGACCGCGCTCAAGACACTCTGGCAGAGCCTGGCGGCGTTCCTGACGATCCGGTCGAACACCGGCAGCAGATCGGTCGGTGCGTCCGCGATCAGGCTCAGGACCTCTGAGGTCGCAGCCTGCCGCTCCCTCGCTTCCGCGAGTTCGAGCGCAAGTCGCGCGATTTCGGCTTGCGCACCGGCAGGACCGGCGGCGCGCACTGGCTTCGGCGGATTCTTGGAAGTGTTCTTGGAAGTGTTCTTGGACGTGCTTTTAGGCGCGGCGCCGCGCTTTGGCGGTTTTGCCGTACGGCGTTGCGGTTTTTCTGATCCGCCGCCTGCCCCGGAAACTCGTCTCATAGCCTTCCCCTGGCCTCAGCTTAGAGCGTTTTCGAGCGAAGTGGATACCGGTTCGCGTGAAGAAAACGCGTCAAAACAAGAATCTAGAGCCCCGTTCTGATTCGATCAGAACGGGATCGGCTCTAGGCCATCGTACCGGCTTAGGTCAGCAACGGGAAATGGGGCGCCGATATCGACTTTGGTCAAAAAACTCAAACGTTCACCCGTAAACTTCATCGCTTTCTTTAAGCGCCGTCCTCGCACCGGCGCTATTTGCAATCGAAGCTGGCGGCGTCCTCGATGCTGCCGCTGCCTTTGTAGGTTGCAACCTTCGGATAGGCGCAGAGCGGCCGCGTGCGGTCGGGCCATGGCACATCAGGCGTCTTGCGCGCCTTGGCCTGAATGACCTCAGGCGCGGTGCCCTTCTCGACCCAGGCATCAAGGGCTGCGACCGCATCGAACGCATCGGTCGCAGGCCCGCCGGCGCAATGATTCATGCCGGGGACCAGGAACAGGCGACTGAAGGATGCGGCGTCGGGATATTTGGTGTTGAGCGCTTCCTGGTAGCGGATCGTATCCAGCGCCGAGAAGATCGGATCGGCGGCGCCATGGGTGAAGATGATCTTGCCGCCTCTGGCCTTGAACTTGTCGAGATCGGTCGAGACCGCCGCCTCGAACTCCATGCCGGATTCAAATCCGTCCGCGCCCTTCATGACCTTCGGCGGATCACGATCGAAATCGAACTTCATGGTCCATTCCAGCAGATCGGCCGGCTTTTCCGGCGGGCTCATGAAGTCGTAGGCAATGCTGCCGGGAATGAGCGTGACGTTGCGCGCATTCGGCGGGCTCGCTTTGGCGGTGCCGATCTTCCAGGCGGTCCATCCGGGCGAAGCCATGCCGGGATCGTAAGGCCAGTCGGAATAGATCACCTCGCCTTTTGAATTTTTGGTGCCGGCCTGGACCTTGGCCAATGCCTTCACCTTTTCTTCCGGAAGGCACGCGCTGTTCTGACCCGCCTTGCAGGCCAGCACCGCCGGATCGAACTTGCAGGCCTTCAACGCCTGCACCATGCCGTCCTTGACGCCGTCAGCCGCGTCGCAGGCATCGAGAATACCGTCGGCGATGACTTTCAACTCGTCCCTCGTCAGCGCGCTGCCGAGATCCGGTTTTCCGTCCTCGCCCTTCGGCGCGATCGACATGAAGGTCTGGACGTGACCGAGGCCGTCGATCGCGGCCAACGGCACGCGATAGGCGGGTGCCGCGGCAATGACGCCGTCGAACATCTCAGGGTAACGCTGGGTCGTGACCATAGCCTGCCGGCCGCCATTCGAGCAGCCGACGAAATAGCTGCGTGACGGCGCCTTGGCGTAGACCGCGTTGATCAGCGCTTTGGCCGCGGCGTTTACCGGCGGAATCGAACTATAGCCCTTGTCGGCGCGGGCCTTCGGATCGAGGCCGAACAGGTAGGATCCGATCGGACCGGGCAGTTCCTCGTGGCCGGCATCGGTCGAGGCGGCCGCATAGCCTACCGAAAGACCGTTCGGTGCAGGCGCGCCCGATCCGATCGTGGCGAGCGCCGGACGGACGACACCGTCGACACCGCCGCCGCCCTGGAAGATGAATTTGCCGTTCCAGACACCTGACGCCGGTAACCGCACCTCATAGCCGATCGCATAAGGCTTGCCGTCGATACCGGTGCGCTCGTTGATCTTGCCGCGGACCAGGCAGTGGTCGGGCGCAGGCGCCGAGGCGCCCGCAGGTGCCGGCGGCGGCAGCGCAACCGGCCCCGCCGGAACGAACACCGCCTCGGTCAGGCGCCCGGCTCCCGCAGGCGTTTGCTTCGACAGGCCTTCGCACGCGGCCTTGAAGGCGGCGCCATCGGTCTGTGCCGCCGCCGAAGACGCTGCCAGCGCGAAGGCGCCGCAGATAAGGACGTAGCCACGATTCACGGATGATCGCATCGCTTCCTCCACCTTTGACTTTTCTTTTGCACAATTTGGCTTGCGGAAAAGAACTCGGCAAGGACTTTACCACCGCGTCGATCAGTGGGCCGCGCGCGGCTAGCTCTGCCGCGCGTCCGCCGGCCGGGTCTGCCGCAACAGCCGTGCGCAGACGATTCCGAGTGCAGCCATTATGGCGGCCGCCGTGAGCAGGGTCGGAACCTTGCCGGCATGCTGGATGCCGAAACCATAGGCGATGGGACCGAGCGTCTGGCCCATGAAGAAGAAGAACGAATGCAGCGACAGCGCGGTGGCGCGCGCCTCCACCGACAGCTCGCTGGCAAACACCTGCAAGCAGCCATGGATCATGTAAAAACCCCAGCCCATGAACAGCAGGCTCAACGCCTGCACCTTCCATTGCGGCCCCATTGCCACCGCAAACAGTTGCAGCGCGACCAGTGTCGCCCCCGACAACATCATGCCCTTGACGCCGATCCGCGGCAGAAAACGCGAAACCGTCAAGGTGTAGAACAGCCCGCCGACCGCAAAGCCTGCGATGACGATGCCTGCGATCGAGAGCGAAGTTTCGCCGAGTTCGAACAGGAACGCCGCGATGAACGGAAACAGGCCGAGCACGCAGCAGCCTTCGATGAAGACCGCGGCATAACAAATCCGCGCGTTCGGGTTGGTGAAGATGGTGCGGTAACCGTGCTTGAGCGCCGCGAGATTGGTTCGCGGCGGGTGTTGCAAATCCTTGCCGCGAAATCCGGCGGCGACCGCAATCGCCGCCAGGACGACCAGCGCGCCGAGGATGGCGAGCACGCCGCGCCAGCCCATGAAGTCGCCGATCAATCCGGAGAACGACGCACCGAGCAAATTCCCGGACATCGAACCCATCAGCGTGCGCCCGATCGCAATCTGACGCTTCTCGGGGCCGACGAGATCGCTGGTCAGTCCCAGCGCAATCGGAAACACGCCGCCCGAGCCGATGCCGGCGAGGATGCGGCTGGCGAACAACAGCGGAAACGAGGTCGCCATCGCGCCCAGAATGTTGGCGACGCCGAGCAGCACCAGGCAGACGATCATCAGCCGCGCCTTGCCGAACATGTCGGCGGTGGCGCCGAGCACGGGCTGGATGATGGCGAAGGTGAAGGCAAACACCGCGGCAAATCCGGCGGCGGTGGCAATGCTCACGCCAAAATCATCGGCGACATGCGGCAACACCGGATCGAGCGCGCGGGCCGAAAGGCTCGCCGCAAAGGTCGCGAGCGCGATGATGTTGAGCGCGGGCGGGAGGCGGTTGTTCGCGCTCACGGCGCGGTCACAGTAAGGTCTCGGCCATCAGGCGCTCGCGCTTTTGGCGAGTGCGTCAAACCCCATCAGGGTCTTCACCAGGGCTTCGAACTCGCGCAGCGGCACCATGTTGGGACCATCGCAGGGTGCGTTGTCGGGATCGGGATGGGTTTCGATGAACACACCGGCGACGCCGACCGCGACCGCCGCGCGTGCCAGCACCGGTACGAACTCGCGTTCGCCGCCGGATGAGGTGCCCTGCCCGCCGGGCTGCTGCACCGAATGGGTCGCATCGAAAATGACCGGTGCGCCCGTGCGCGCCATGATCGGCAGCGCGCGCATGTCCGACACCAGCGTGTTGTAGCCAAAGGACGCGCCGCGTTCGGTGACCAGCACGTTCCGATTACCGCCGCCGGTGATCTTGCCGACGACATTGGCCATGTCCGACGGGGCCAGGAATTGTCCCTTCTTGACGTTGACGACCTTGCCGGTCGCCGCCGCCGCCAGCAACAAATCGGTCTGCCGGCACAAATAGGCCGGGATCTGCAACACGTCCACCGCCTGCGCCACCTCGGCGCATTGGATGGACTCGTGGACATCGGTGAGCACGGGCAGTCCGAGCGACGAGCGTATCTCGGCGAAGATCGGCAACGACTGCGCAAGCCCGATGCCACGCGCAGCGGAACCGCTGCTGCGGTTGGCCTTGTCGAACGAGGTCTTGTAGACGAGCCCGATTTTGAGCCGCGCAGCAATCTCCTTCAGCGCGGATGCCACTTCAAGCGCATGGCTGCGGCTTTCGAGCTGGCACGGGCCGGCGATGATCGAGATCGGCAGGTCATTGCCGAACTTGACCGGACCTACCGAGACGACCGGGCTTGCGGAGACGTTCGCGTTCACGGGATATGTCCTTTTTCAAGCGCGGACCATGCCGGTCCGCGCCACCAGGATCAACCCTAATCAGTCCCTGAATATCAGGGTTGCACGCGGCTATTTTACCGACGAGAACGCGGTCGGCACCAACAATTGGCTGACGATGTTGTCGATGATCTGGCCGTCCTCTTCGCTCTTGTTGCGGCCGGCGATCCACTCCGGATCGGTGCCAAACGCCGTCCATTTCTTCTCGCGATCGGCCAGCGAATCCCAGGCGACGAAATAGGTCAGCTCCTGGTTGGAGGTTCCGATCAACGTCGTGAAGAAGCCGGCCTGCTTGATGCCGTGCTTTTCCCACAACTTCAGCGTCAGCGTATCGAAGCGCTTCATCAAAGCCGGCAGGCGGCCTGGCAGACAGCGATAGACGCGCATTTCCATGATCATCAGCTTCACTCCTCTGATTTATTGCTCTTGCAGTAACGGGAGCGGTTTGTCGCAACAATTGGCGCGTTCGTCAAAGGCAGGCAATGCATGCCCGCCACGAAAATCGTTCCCACGCCGTCCCTTGGCTACGCCGCTTTCGGAAACAACGGCCGGAAGAACGAGCGTTCATATCGGGTGAAGCAGCGCGTCTCCTTGGCAAAGGCCACCGCCTTCTGAACGTCAGGGTCTTCTGCGGAATCCTTGCGGTACTGCTCATAGGCGGCAAGGCTCGGAAAGCTGAACATCGCCAGGGCAACATCGCTATCGCCCTCGGACGGCAGGAAGTAGCCGTGGTGAATGCCGCCGAACCGCGGCAGCAGCTCTAGCCACATGGCGCCGTAAGCCTCGAACTCGGCGACCTTGCCCAAAGGAACCTGATAACGCAGATAACAGGTAATCATCCACGGACCTCCGGCGAAGTGTTGAACAGGGCAGAAGGCCGGCGCAGTCGAATGACGGGTGACGGCTTACACCAGCCGTGACTGCACCACCGCCGCCTGGATGAACGAAGCAAACAGCGGATGCGGTTCGAACGGCCGCGACTTCAGTTCGGGATGGAATTGCACGCCGATGAACCAGGGATGGTCCTCATATTCGACGATCTCCGGCAGCACGCCGTCGGGCGACAGACCTGAGAAGCGCAGGCCGTGCTGTTCGAGGCGATCCTTGTAGGCGGTGTTGACCTCGTAGCGGTGACGATGGCGCTCCGAAATCTCGGTGGCGCCGCCATAGACTTCCGACACCCGGCTGCCGCGATTGAGCGTCGCCGGATAGGCGCCAAGCCGCATGGTGCCGCCGAGATCGCCGGCCTTCGTCCGCTTCTCGAGTTCGTTGCCCTTTAGCCATTCCGTCATCAGGCCGACCAGCGGTTCCTTGGTCGGGCCGAACTCGGTCGAATTCGCTTCCTCGATGCCGACCAGATTGCGCGCGGCTTCGATCACGGCCATCTGCATGCCGAAGCAGATGCCGAAATACGGCACGTCGCGGACGCGGGCGAACTGCGCCGCGCGGATTTTTCCTTCCGCCCCGCGCTGGCCGAAGCCGCCGGGCACCAGAATGCCGTTGACGTGTTCGAGGAACGGCGCGGGATCCTCGTGCTCGAACACTTCGCTTTCGATCCAGTCGAGATTGACCTTCACCTTGTTGGCGATGCCGCCATGCGACAATGCCTCGATCAGCGATTTGTACGCATCCTTCATGCCGGTATATTTGCCGACGATGGCGATGGTGACGGCACCCTCGGGGTTGCGGACCCGCTCGTTGATCACGTTCCAGCTTGCGAGCGCCGGTGGAATTTTGGGCGCGATGCCGAATGCGGCCAGCACCTCGTCGTCGAGGCCGGCGTCGTGATAGGCCTGCGGCACGGCGTAGATGTTGTCGACGTCGCGCGCCTCGATCACCGCACTCTCGCGCACGTTACAGAACAGCCCGAGCTTGCGCCGCTCTTCCTTCGGAATCTCGCGGTCGGTACGGCACAACAGGATGTCCGGCTGGATGCCGATCGAGCGCAACTCCTTCACCGAATGCTGCGTCGGTTTGGTCTTGAGTTCGCCTGCGCTCGGAATGAAGGGCAACAGCGTCAGGTGAATGTAGACCGCGTGTTCGCGCGGCAAGTCGTTCTTGAGCTGGCGAATCGCTTCGAAGAACGGCAGGCCTTCGATGTCGCCGACGGTGCCGCCGATCTCGACCAGCACGAAATCATATTCGTCATTGCCGGAGAGGACGAATTCCTTGATCGCGTTGGTGACGTGAGGAACGACTTGAATGGTCGCGCCGAGATAGTCGCCGCGGCGTTCCTTGGTGATGATGTCCTGGTAGATGCGCCCGGTGGTGATGTTGTCGGCCTTGGTGGCCGGCCGCCCGGTGAAGCGCTCGTAATGGCCGAGATCGAGATCGGTCTCGGCGCCGTCATCGGTCACGAACACTTCGCCGTGCTGATACGGCGACATCGTTCCGGGATCGAGGTTGAGATACGGATCAAGTTTGCGGAGACGGACCTTGTACCCGCGTGCCTGCAACAGGGCACCAAGTGCCGCTGAAGCCAGACCTTTGCCGAGCGAGGAAACCACGCCGCCGGTGATGAAAATGTACCGCGCCATGGGACTTAACCTTTAAGGCCACTGCTCCGATTCGCAAAAACGAATCGCATGCACGGGCAAACATTCTGCCGGGCTGTGGGTTACGTGAATTTTAGAGCGATATCAGAGCATTGATGGGAAGTTCTGATGCAGGATGGTAGTCGCCATCCTGCATAGCCACCCTGCTTTATTGCGAACGTGGCGCCGTTGGGCCCGTCGGCGCCGGCTGGCCCTGCTGCTCATCGACCTTCTTCAGCGTATCAAGGACGCCGCCGCTGGTCGGTGGCGTGATCGGGGCAGCACCTCCGGCGGGCTGGGTCTGCGTCGCCGGCGCGGTACCGAGGATCGAGCTCGGCTTGCGATCGGCACCGGCGATATAGGCCAGCCACAGGCTGGTCAGGAAGAAGCCTGCCGCCAATATCCCCGTCGTGCGCGTCAACAGATTGGCGGTGCCGCGGCTCGACATGAAGCCGGCGCCGCCGCCCATGCCGAGACCACCGCCTTCGGATTTCTGCAACAGCACCGCGCCAATCAGCACGGCGACGATCATGAGGTGGATGACGATAATGACGGTCTGCATCTCTTACCTTCCGTCACAAGCAAAGAGCGCCGCATCTTCGGCTGCACCAATGGCTTGCGGGTTTTCCTGAAGTTGCGCGGTGTTACACGATCGGACGGGGCATTGTCACCCCCGACGACTGTTCGGCAGATAATTGCCGCAGCTTCCACAACAAGCTGCATCGGGAAGCGAAGCCGCGTCATTTTGGGCTTGAGGCAAGGTCCAATTCTCTTATAATGGACGAATGGACACTATTGTAGACGATCTCAGCAGCCGGCTTGCGCACCGTCTTCGCCTCGAACGTGACAGCCGCGGCTGGTCACTGGCGGATCTTGCCGAGCGATCGGGAGTTTCCAAGGCTACCATCAGCAAGATCGAGCGCGCCGAGGTCAGCCCGACCGCCGTGGTGCTGGTGCGGCTGGCGAGCGCTTTCGACCTCACCCTCGCCGGCCTGATGCTGCGCGCCGAAGGCCAGGGCGATCGTCTTTCGCGCGCCAGCGAACAACCAATCTGGCGCGATCCCGAGACCGGATATTTGCGCCGGCAGGTGTTCAACCGCCCCGATAACCCCGTTGAAATCATCAAGGTCGAAATGCCGGCCCGGCAACGCGTGACGCTGCCAGCGTCGTCCTATGCGCATATCCGTCAGGCCGTCTGGGTTCTGGCCGGCGCGCTCGTGATCATCGAGGGCGGTGAGCGGCACCTTCTCGCCACCGGCGATTGCCTTGGCTTCGGTCCCCCGGCCGAGGTGACCTACGCCAACGAGAGCGCAGCGACCTGCACTTACGTCGTCGCGCTGGCGCGGAGTTAGGTCCGCGATGTCGAAGCTCGACATCAACAGCTTCGCGAGCGAACAGGCTAGCCCGGTGGACGCCGTTCCCGGCCACAATGGCGGGCCGCCGCTCGACGACCATGTTCCCGAATGGGGGACTGGCGGCATCGGAAATTATTTCTACTGGAAGGCCGCGCACAGCAGGGCCTGGAAAAACCCCTCGCCCGGCATCGTCGCGTTTCGGATCAAGAAAGCCGAACGGCTCGGCCTCACCTACGAAGAATACACGCTGGAAATCCTCGAACGCGGCCGTCATCTGCAGATCGAGGATGTCGAACGCATTGCCGAGATCAAGCAGGCCCGTGCGGCCAAAAACCGAAGTTGAGGATCATGCCGGATATCGAAATCAGGACTCTTGAGCGCCTCGCCTGATATCCGTGCGATGCTGAGCGACATGCTGATCGAAACCGTGGCCAATGGCGGCTCGGTCAGCTTCATGCACCCGCTGTCGCGGGAGGCGGCGGATGCGTTCTGGCGCAATTCGCTGGCCTCCGCCGAACGCGGCGAGCGGATCGTGTTCGGGGCTTTTGACGGCGCAAAACTGGTCGGAACCGTCACGCTGTTGCTCGGCTTGCCGCCGAACCAGCCGCATCGCGCCGAAATCGCCAAGATGATGACGCGCCTCAGTCACCGCCACCGCGGCATTGCCACCGCGCTGCTGCACGCAGCCGAACGCGCGGCGATCGAGCGCGGACGCTGGCTCCTGGTGCTCGACACCGCCGTCGACGAAGGCGCGTCCGGATTATACGAGCGCGTCGGGTTCCAAGCTGACCGGAATCATCCCGGATTACGCATTCCGTCCCCACGGCGGCCTGACCGGTACGATGATCTATTGGAAGCGCCTGCAACAGGATCCCACGCCCTGATTTCTACGGTGCATGGGGTTGTTTTCGTAGTTTTTGCGGCGCTGGCCTCAACACCCCGCCGCGATCGCCAGGAAATCGGCCGCTTTCAGGCTGGCGCCACCGACCAGCGCGCCGTTGACGTTGGCGACCGCCATCAGCTCGGCGGCATTCGAGGGCTTTACCGAACCGCCGTAGAGAATGCGGATCTTGCCGCCCTCGGCGTTAAATCGGACGGTGAGAACACCCCGGATAAAGGCATGAACTTGCTCGACATCCTTGGCCGTCGGCGTCAGTCCGGTGCCGATCGCCCAGACCGGCTCGTAGGCCACCACCAGATTGGCTGAGGTCGCTCCGTCCGGCAGCGAGCCCGCAAGTTGGGTCGCGCAGACATCCAGCGTCTGCCCGGCGTCGCGCTGCTTTTGGGTTTCGCCAATGCAGACGATGGCAACCAGGCCGGCGCGCCAGGCCGCTTCGGCCTTCTGGCGGACCAGGGCGTCGGTTTCGCCATGGTCGGCGCGCCGCTCGGAATGGCCGACGATAATGGCGCTGGCGCCGGAATCGGCCAGCATTTCGGCCGAGAGGTCGCCGGTATGAGCGCCCGAGGCCTTGGGATGGCAATCCTGAGCGCCGACGGCGAGCTTCGAGCCCTTGGCCCGCTCCGCAAAGCTCGCGATCAGGGTCGCCGGCGGGCAGACCAGCAGATCGGCCTTGGCAGCCACGGCCGCGGCGCCTTCGCGCATCGCATCAAATTCGGCCTGGGAGGATTTGAGGCCGTTCATTTTCCAGTTGCCGGCGATCAGCGGCCGAATGGCGTCGGTCATGTCGATTTTCTCTCGAATATGGGGCTCACATCCGCTAGCAGAGGCCCGCCGCCAGTTCCAGATACCGATTCACCCCGTTAACCGCTTCAAATGGCCCCACGCCGCCGAGGTTACGCGGGGGCGAACCGAGGTTGCGACGGGACGACGGCCACTTTATGATGCGTTATCAACTCGGGTAGACGCCCTGTTGCGGTATTCGGACTGAAACCGCCTTGGATGTGACCCGGTTCCCCTCCTGCAAAACAAGTTGGACCCATGCTTCGAGGAATGCGGAAAGCCTCATCAAACTGGCTCGGCAAGATTGTCATGGCCGTGGTGATGGGCGTTTTGATCGTCAGTTTTGGAGTCTGGGGCATCGCCGACATCTTCAAGGGTTTTGGACAATCGTCTTTGGCCAAGGTCGGCGGCACCGAGATTTCGATCGAGCAATTCCGCCAGATCTACACCGACAAGCTGCAGCAGCTCGGCCGGCAGTTCGGCCGTCCGCTGACCATGGAGCAGGCTCGCGCGTTCGGGCTTGATCGCCAGGTGCTGCAACAGACCATCGCGGAAGCCGCCCTCGACGAGGAAGCCCGGCGCATGGGGCTCGGCCAGTCCGACGCAGAGACCCTGCGGATGATCTACGCCGATCCCAATTTCAAGGCCTTGAACGGCACCTTCGATCCGGCACGTTTCCAGTCCACGATCCGCCAGTTCGGCTTCACCGAGCAGCGCTATCTCGCCGAACAGCGCCGCGTCGGGCTGCGCCGCCAGATCGCCGGCACGATTACGGCCGGCCTCGAGCCGCCAAAACTCCTGATCGACGCGCTGACGCGCTTCCAGAACGAGCAGCGCTCGGCCGACTACGTCAAGCTCGACGCCGCCCAGGCCGGCACTATCGAGGCGCCCTCGCCCGAGACGCTCGCCGCCTATTTCGACGACCACAAGACCCAGTTCCGCGCGCCCGAATACCGCAAGCTGTCGTTTGTCATGATCAATCCGGAAGAGATCGGCAAATGGGCCGAGGTTTCCGACGAGGACGCGAAAAAGCTGTTCGAGCAACGCCGCGACAAGATCGGCACGCCCGAAAAGCGCGAAGTCCAGCAAATGGTATTTCCGAACACCGACGAAGCACTCGCCGCCCGCGGCCGTATCACGGGTGGGATGTCGTTCGACGACCTCGCCAAGGAACGTAACCTCAATCTTGGCGACGTCGACCTCGGCATGATCACCAAATCCGCGATCATCGATCCCGCCATCGCGGATGCCGCGTTTGCATTGCCCACCGGCGAGGTGAGCCAGCCGATCCAGGGCCGCTTTGGCGTGGCGCTGGTGAAGATCGGCAAGATCGAGCCCGGCGTGACGGTTACCTACGAAAGCGTCGCGAACCAGGTGAAGAAGGAAATCGCGATCGAACGGGCGCGCGCCAAGGTCGCCGAACTCCATAACAAGATGGAAGACGAGCGCGGTGGCGGCTCCAGCGTGATCGAGGCGTCGCAGAAGCTCGGCCTGACGGCGGTGACGATCGACGCGGTCGACCGCTCCGGCCGCACGCCGGCCGGCCAGCCGGTGACCAATATCCCGCGCGGTCTCGATGTGGTCTCGCAGGCCTTCACCAGCGACGTCGGCGTCGACAATGATGCGATCCAGTTTGCCGGCGGCTACGTCTGGTACGACGTGCTCGGCATCACGGCATCGCGCGAACGCAATCTCGACGAAGTCCGTGCGCAGGTCGAGGCGAAGTGGCGCGACGACGAGGTCTCGACCAAGCTGCGGGCCAAGGCGACCGAAATCGTCGGCAAGCTCGAAAATGGCGGCACCCTGGCCGAGCAAGCCGCGGCAATCGGATCCAAGGTCGAAACCGCAACCGGTTTCCGCCGTGACGCCTCGCCATCAGGCGTGCCCTCGGGCGTCGTCACTGCGGCGTTCCGCACCGCCAAGGATGGCGTCGGACAGACGCCAGGTGCCGGCGGCAGTGAATGGATCGTGTTCCGCGTCACCGATGTCAGCGTGCCGGCCATCGACATCGCCTCGGACGAGGTGAAGAAGCTCAAGGATACGTTGCAACGCGGCCTGACCGACGAACAGGTCGCGCAATACGTCACCAAGATCGAGTCACAGATCGGCACCACGATCAATCAGGCGGCCTTCGCACAGGTGACGGGCGCGAATAACTGACCCTACCCTGAAAGCTAAAGCGATGGACGACCTCAAATCTATCATCGGAAAAGTCGCCACCGGCGCCACCTTGTCGCGCGACGAGGCCGCCTCCGCATTCGACAGCATGATGTCCGGCGAGGCGACGCCCTCGCAGATGGGCGGGCTGTTGATGGCGCTGCGGGTTCGCGGCGAGACCGTCGACGAAATCACCGGCGCGGTGGCGGCGATGCGCGGCAAGATGCTGCGGGTCAAGGCACCGGCGGACGCCATCGACGTGGTCGGCACCGGCGGCGACGGCTCCGGCTCGGTCAACGTGTCCACCTGCGCCTCCTTCATCGTCGCCGGCGCCGGCGTGCCCGTCGCCAAACACGGCAATCGCGCGCTGTCGTCGCGCTCGGGTGCGGCCGACGTGCTCGCTTCGCTCGGGGTCAAAATCGATCTTTCGCCGGACCAGGTCGGCCGCTGCGTGCAGCAAGCCGGCATCGGCTTCATGTTCGCGCCCGCGCATCATCCGGCCATGAAGAATGTCGGTCCGACCCGGGTCGAACTCGCCACCCGCACGATCTTCAACCTGCTTGGGCCGCTGTCCAATCCGGCCGGGGTCAAGCGGCAGATGGTCGGCGTATTCTCGCGGCAATGGGTGCAGCCGCTGGCGCAGGTCTTGAAAAACCTCGGCTCCGAGTCCGTCTGGGTGGTGCACGGCTCCGACGGCCTTGATGAGATCACCATCACCGGTCCCAGCTTTGTCGCAAGCCTCGAAAACGGCACGATCCGCACCTTCGAGGTGACGCCGGAAGATGCTGGCCTCCCCCGCGCCGGCGGCGAGGCGCTGAAGGGCGGCGACGGCGATGCCAACGCGATCGCGCTGCAAAGCGTGCTCAATGGCAAGCCGAGCGCCTATCGCGACGTCGCGCTCCTCAACGCCGCCGCGGCGCTGATCGTGGCCGGCCGAGCCCGGGATTTGAAGGAAGGCGTCGCGATCGGCACCAAATCGCTCGACAGCGGTGCGGCCGCCGCACGCCTGAAGCATCTGATCGCGGTTTCCAACGGCTGACCGCGGGAGCGCCTGACATGTCCGACATTCTGACCAAGATCGAGGCCTACAAGCGCGAGGAAATCGCCGCCGCCAAACAGGCGCATCCGCAGGCCGAGATCGAAGCGCGTGCCAAATCGGCCTCGCCACCACGCGGCTTCCTGCGCGCGATCCGCGAAAAACTGTCGCGTGGCGATTACGCCCTGATTGCGGAAGTGAAGAAGGCTTCGCCCTCCAAGGGCCTGATCCGCGCCGATTTCGATCCGCCGGCGCTGGCGAAAGCCTATGAGGCCGGCGGCGCGGCCTGCCTGTCGGTGCTGACGGACACCCCGTCGTTCCAGGGCCATCTCGATTTCATGGTCGCGGCCCGCGCGGCGACCAACCTGCCGGTGCTGCGCAAGGATTTCCTGTTCGACACCTATCAGGTGGTCGAGGCCCGCGCGCATGGTGCCGATTGCATCCTGATCATCATGGCAGCCCTCGACGATGTCGTAGCGAAGGACCTCGAGGACACCGCGATTGCGCTCGGCATGGATGTGCTAATCGAAATCCACGATCGCACCGAACTCGACCGCGCGCTCAAACTTCGTTCGCCGATGATCGGCGTCAACAACCGCAATTTGCGCACTTTTGAGACCACGCTCGCCACCAGCGAGACACTGGCGCCGCTGATCCCCAAAGACCGCCTGATGGTCGGCGAAAGCGGCATCTTCGCGCCTGAGGACCTCGCGCGGCTGGAGCGCGTCGGCATGGCAACCTTCCTGGTCGGCGAAAGCCTGATGCGGCAGGCGGACGTGACTGCGGCGACCCGCACACTCCTGACCCGCACCGACGCGCTGCGCGCCACCGGGACGCGCTAGACGATGGCGCGGAAGGCTTCCAAAGGCGGCGCCGCCCTCACCCATATCGACGCTGGCGGCGAAGCGCGGATGGTCGACGTGTCGGCCAAGCCAGCGACCGAACGGACGGCCGTCGCCGAAGGCCGCGTCGTCATGAGCAAGACGACGCTCGAACTCATCCTTTCCGGCAACGCCAAAAAGGGTGACGTGCTCGGCACCGCCCGCATTGCCGGCATCATGGCGGCGAAGCGCACTTCAGATTTGATCCCGCTGTGCCACCCGCTGGCACTGTCGAAGGTCACGCTCGACATTACGCCCGACAAGAAGCTGCCCGGCTGTATCGTCCGCGCCACCGTGAAGGTCACCGGGCCGACCGGCGTCGAGATGGAAGCGCTGACGGCGGTGTCGGTCGCGTGCCTGACGGTCTACGACATGATCAAGGCCGTCGAGCGCGGCGTCCGCATCGAGGGCATTCATCTCGTGGAGAAAAAGGGCGGCAAGTCCGGCCATTACCGGGTAGGCGACTAAAGCGTTTTCGCGCGATCCGCTCCCCGCCGCCGCTGTTCAGACGTTATGGCAGGCGACCAATCTCCCCGGAGCGACCATGCGCAGCGACGGGTCGTCGGTCGCGCAAGGCGACGTCGCCATCGTGCACCGTTTGGCATAAGGGCATCCAGCGGGCCGATCGAACTGGCTTGGCGGTTCGCCGATTTCGATCCCCGGCTTGATCCGGATTTTCGGGTCCGGCCTCGGCCGTGCCGCCATCAACGTCACGGTATAGGGGTGGATCGGACGGTCGACGATATCGCGGGTTGCTGCGGTCTCGACGATGCGCCCCATATACATGACGGCGACGCGGTCGCTGATCTGCCCGACAACGCCGAGATCGTGCGAGATGAAGACCATCGAGAGGCCCATCATCTCCCTGCAGGTCCGCGAGCAGGTTCAGCACCTGGGCCTGCACCGAGACATCGAGCGCCGAGACCGGCTCGTCGGCAATCACGATATCGGGAGCCGGCAGGATCGCGCGCGCGATACCGATGCGTTGACGCTGACCGCCGCTCAATTCGTGCGGGAAACGCGCGGCGTATGAGCCGTCGAGGCCGACATTATTGAGCGCCTGTCTCGATCTCGCCCTGCCGATCCGCGCTACTTCTGAACAAGCCATGGATATCGCCGGCTTCGGCAATCGAGTCGCCGATCGAGCGCCGTGGATCCAGCGAGGCGAACGGATCCTGGAATACCATTCTTATTTTCAGGCGGATTTTTCTCAATTCATCGGACGCGACGGCAAAAATGTTCTTGCCGGCAAACAGCACCTCGCCGCGATGCGGCTTCGCCAGCCGCACGATCGAACGGCCGACGGTGGTCTTGCCGCAACCGGATTCGCCGACGATGCCGAGAACCTCGCCCTTCGCCAGGGTGAACGAAA
This sequence comes from uncultured Alphaproteobacteria bacterium, assembly GCA_963802535.1. Taxonomy (GTDB): domain Bacteria; phylum Pseudomonadota; class Alphaproteobacteria; order Rhizobiales; family Xanthobacteraceae; genus Bradyrhizobium. The sequence goes on from CAWDJI010000023.1 coordinate 313,870, forward strand.
CGTCCTTGACGGCGTGAACCTGAATGGTCTTGCCTTCTCGCCGCACCGTATAGTCGGTCGACAATCCCCGCACATCGAGAATCGGTTGCTCGCTCATGACAGCGGCTCCACGCGCGGAAAGCGGCACAGTGCGCGATGATCGTGGGAGATCTGCGCATAGGGCACGGCATCCGCCACGCAGATCTCGGCCGCCTTCCGGCAACGCGGTGCGAACTCGCATCCTTGCTTGACCTGGCCGGGTTTGGCCGCCTGCCCCGGGATTGTGGTCAGCCGCCGCGAAAAATGCGCGGGATCGGGCAGGCAGGCCATCAGGGCCTCGGTATAGGGATGCGCCGGCTGTTCGAACATCTGGGCGACCGCCGCCGTCTCGACAATGCGGCCCGCATACATGACTGCAACCCGATCGACGAGTTGGGCCACGACACCGAGGTCATGTGTGATGAACAGGATCGCCAGCCCCATGGAGTCGCAGAGCTCGCGAAGCAGGCTGAGGATTTGCGTCTGCACCGTGACATCGAGTGCGGTGGTCGGCTCGTCCGCAATCAGGACCTGCGGCCGGCAGGCCAGCGCGATGGCGATCATGACCCGCTGGCGCATTCCGCCGGACAGCTGATGCGGATAGGCGCCGAGCTGCAGCGCCGCGTCCGGAATCCGGACCAGTTCGAGCAGTTCCCGCGCCCTTGCGCGTCAGCGCGTCGCCGGAAAGCTTTTCGTGAACCCGGATCGCTTCCTCGATCTGCTCGCCGATTTTCATGACCGGATTGAGTGACGACATCGGCTCCTGGAAGATCATCGCGATGCCGCCATGGCCGGTTTCGACACGCCGGTACGGCGGCGAATGGATGACGTCGAAGCCCGCAAGCTCTGCCCGCCCGGTCCGCACCCAGGGCCCGCCCTCGGGCAGCAACCCCATGACGGCGAGCGATGTCATGCTCTTGCCGCAGCCGGACTCGCCGACGAGCCCGAGGATCTCGCCCTTGCCGATCTCGAAAGAGACCGACGAAACGATGTCGGTGAAATCGGCCCGCGTTCCGATCGAGACGGACAGGTCGCTCACACGCAGCATCCCCGCTATCTCCTGTTGCCGCTGAGCATTTCGCGAAAGCGCGGATCGACGCGATCGCGCAAGGCGTCGCCGACGAGGTTGAGCGAAAAAGCGGTGATCGCGATCGACAGGCCGGGAAAGAACAGCAGCCACGGCGCGCGCGTGATGAAGATGCGGGCTTCGGCCAGCATGTTGCCCCAGCTCGGAATTTCCGGCGGGGCGCCGAGCCCGAGAAAATCGAGCGAGGCGGCGCTGAGCTGCGCGAACGCAAAGACGAAACTCGCCTGCACCAGCAGCGGCGAAATCAGATTGGGCAGGATGTGCTTGCGGATCGTCCAGACCGCGCCGGCCCCCATGCTGTTGGCGGCTTCCACATAGGTTTCGGTCCGCAGCCGCAGGGCCAGGCCATAGGTGATCCGGCTGGTGGTGGTCAGATAGACGACGCCGATGGCAAGGATCGCGTTGCTGACGCCGCGACCGAGGATCACGATCAGGCCCAGCGCGAGCAGGAGCGCGGGAAACGCCATCAGCACGTCGATGATCCGCATCATGACGCGGCCAAATCGCGGATACAGCGCCGACAGCACCCCGGCCGGCACGCCGGTGACCAGCGCGAAGCTCACCACCCCGACGCCGATCAGCAAGCGCAAGCCGCGATCCGTAGATGACGCGCGAAAATATGTCGCGGCCGAATTGATCGGTGCCGAACCAGTGGGCGGCGTTTGGCGGCTGCAGCCGTGCGATCGGTTCGATCTTCGAGGGATCATAAGGCGCAATGATCGGCGCCAGGATCGCCGCCGCGACGATGCCGACCAGCACGACGAGGCCGAGCGTGGCAATCGGCCGTCGCGTAAACGGAACCAGCAGGGAACGCAGCGGCGCCGCTCATTGCAGCTCCACGCGCGGATCGAGAAGCCGATAGGACAGATCGACCAGCAGATTGACGACGAGATAGAGCACGACCGTCACCAGGATGACGCCCTGGATCACCGGATAGTCGCGCCGCAGGATCGACTGCACCACGAGTTGCCCGATTCCAGGCAGGGCGAACACCGTCTCGGTGACGACCGCTTCCGAAATCAGCGCCGCAAAGGTGAAGCCGAAGGCCGAAACCACCGCCAGCAAAGCGTTGCGCAGAATGTGGCGGAATATCACCCGCATCGGCCTGATGCCCTTGGCGCGGGCGGTGCGAATGTAATCCTCGCGCGCGACGTCGAGCATGCTGGCGCGCGTCAGCCGAAGAATGAGGGCCGCGTTCGGCGCCGCCAGCGTCAGGCTCGGCAGCAGAAGATAGCGCAGGTTTGCAAGGCCTCCCTGTTCGAAGATCGAGGGATAGCCGGAGCTCGGAAGCCAGCCGAGCCAGGCCGCAAAGATCAGGATCAGATAGAGACCGACCCAGAAGGTGGGGACCGATGCCAGCAGCATCGCGACACCGGAAAGACCCTGATCGAGCCAGGAGCCGTGACGCATCGCGGCGATCACGCCGACCGGCACGCCGATCAGCGTGATCCAGATCATCGTGATGCTGGCAAGCAGGATGCTGGTCTCGGCGCCGTCGCGGATCACGCGCGTGACCGGCGCCTGAAAGAAGATCGAGGTTCCAAGATCGCCGCGCGCGACGTTCGCCAGCCAGCGAAAATATTGAACGATGATCGGCTGATCGAGCCCGAATCTCGACCGCAAGGCATCGACCTGATCGGGCGTCGCCGTGTCGCCGAGCAGTACGTAGAGCGGATCGCCGGGAACGAGATGGATGAAGAAGAAGATGACGACCGATGCCGCGGCCAGCGTTGCTACAGCCGAAGCGGTCCGATGCAACGCGTAGGACCCCATTCGGGACCAGCTCCTTATGAACGGAAATTCTGCGAGATTTGGCGCGGCGGATCACGCCCGCGCCGCCGATTCAAACCGGGACCCTGCCCGCTTCCGAGCTGCGTCTCAGAACGAGACGTTCCAGAAATGCGGCCACATCACCGTCTGGTCACCCATGCCCTTCAGCTTCTTCGAGGCGATATCGTAGGAATAGGCGTTGCCGACCTTGATCGCCGGCACCTGCTCGTAGAACAGGGCCTGCAACTCCGCCCAGATCTTCTCGCGCGCCGCGGTATCGGCGGTTCCGGTGAACGCCGCCGTGAGCTTGGTCTTTTCCGGCGTATTCCACCAACCCGGATAGCTCTCGTTCATGAACGTCATCAGGATCGGGTCCGGGACGAAGCCGTGATGGGTCACGAAGATGTCCCATTGCTCGGCCTGCCCGCGCATCTTCAGCAAGGTCGCCCAGTCCACCACCATCATCTGCACGTTGATGCCGGCATCCGCGAGCTGCTTGGTGAAGACCGTGGCCTGATCGAAATGGGCCTGATAGTTGGTCGAAACCAGCAGCCGGATCGGCGCGCCGTCATAGCCCGCGTCTTTCGCCATCTGCTTGGCCTTGGCGGCATTGCCGATATTGTAGGATTGCTGCACGCCGGCTTCGGTGTACCAGGGGTTGCCCTTCGGGTAGATCGCGCCGTTGGCTTCCCACAGCGACTTCGGACCGAACGAAACCCGCAACGCCTCTTCTTCCTTGAACGCGGTCTGGATCGCCCGTCGCAGCGCAAAATTCTCCTTCAGGATCCCGGATTTCGAGTTGATGAAGAACAGTCCGAAAAGCGGTGCGCCGTTGCGATGGATCTTGATCGCCGAATCCGATTTGAGCGTGTCGTAGAGATCGCCGGAGATGAATTCCGCATAATCGTAGTCGCCGGCCTGCACGCCGCTCACCCGGGTGCCGACGTCGGGCACCGGAATGAAGCGAATGGCGTCGAAATTCGCTTTCGCGCGCCCCGGCATAGCCATCTGCCGGCTTCGCTGCGGCTTGAATAGCCGTCGAAGCGGGTCAGCTCGACATAGCGGTTCGGACGCCATTCACCGAACTTGTAGGGACCGGTGCCGACATAGTCCGTCGGCCCGAGCGGCTTGTTTCCGGCCGCGCTGACGATTGCGGCCGGATAGATCACCGGCCCGCCCTCGGGATAGGCGAGCAGGTTCTTCCACGCGCCGTTCGGCTCCGAGAGCACGAGCGTGACTTCATATTTGTCCGTTGCCGTCAGCGAGACCGCATTCTTCATCAACAACGATCCGCGCGCGCCGAACTCGCCCCAGCGCTTGAGCGAGGCGACCACGTCCGCGGAGGTCATCTCCTCGCCGTTGTGAAACTTCACGCCCTGGCGCAGCGTGATGACGAGCTTCTTGCCGCCGTCCTCCAGCTTCTCGCCGGCAGCGAGCAAAGGCTGCGGCTTGTATTTGGAATCGAAGGCGTAAAGCGTCTCGAACATATGCTCGCCGATGGTGCCCACGATCGTCGCGGTACTCATCTGGGTATCGAGGCTTGGCGGTTCGCCGATCGTCGCGTAGCGCAGGATTCCGGCCGCCATGGCCTGGGAGGTAACCCTGCGAGGTAAGCAACAATCCCGTCGCGATGACGGCCGTGCAGCGCAACAATTGCCTGAGCATGAATTTCCCCCTGGATATTCCTGGCACGATCCAACGCAGCATTATTTTGTAAGTAATTTACATAGACTTGTCTCGCCAATAACAAGTGAATTCTGGGAGTTTCGGCAACATATTTTGAGCTTGCCTGAAATTCCTGTTCTTTTATTACAAGAAGCACGTGATGCCACGCGACGCCACACCTGCGGCGGAGATGGAAGACGACAATGCCGACCAGATGCTGGAGAAAGCCGCGCAGTCCGGAGCCGCACGGCACGCGCGCCGGCTTCTCGCTGGCGGTTTCAAAAGTCTCCGAGGACATCATCTCGGTCATCAAGCAGGCCGCGCCGACGCTTCGTCCATCCGAAAGGCGCGTCGCCGAAGCTGTCCTGGCCGACGTCAATTTCGCGCTTCATTGCGCCAATGGCGAGTTGGCGCGCCGCGCAGGCGTCAGCGAACCGACCGTCACGCGCTTCAGCCGCGCCATCGGCTGCGCCGGCGTGCGCGAACTCAAGGTGAAACTGGCGCAGAGCCTCGTGGTCGGGCGGATCTACCTGGAAGAGCCGCCGTCTGTCGGCGACAATCAGGGCAAGCCGACCTTATGGCAGATCATTCTCGATGACATCCATCGCGCCATCAATACGGCCGAACGTCAATTGGTGATTCCCGATTTCGAACGCGCCGCTGAAGCGATCGCGTCCTGCGACAAGCTCGTCACTTTCGGCGTCGGCGGAGGCTCGACGATGGCGGCGAGTGAAGCCATGAATCGCTTCTTCCGGCTCGGCGTCGCGGTATCGAATTATTCCGACGGACAGCTGATGCGAATGGTTGCGGCGACGCTTGGCAAGCGGGACGTGGTTTTGGCGATTTCGACCACCGGCAAGCCACGGGAAATCGTCGATGCGGCGAACGTCGCGAGGGAATACGGCGCGACCGTCATTGCCATCACCAAGCCAAACTCGCCGCTCGCCATGGTCGCGGACATTCCGCTCGGCCTCTATGTGCCAGAAACTCCGAATGCCCTGAAACCGACCGCCGCACGCTTTGCGTTTCTGGCGGCGATCGATCTTCTCGCCGCACTTGACGGCCTATCGCAGTCCGCGCGAGACCCAGGAGAGAATGCGTCGGATCAAATACGCCCTCGTTAATCTCGGCGACGGCGACGCGGACGGTCCGCTGGGCGATTGATACAAGTCACCTGCGCTCACGCACGTGATCATTTCAACGACGTGCTGATCTTTCCGAAATTGGCCGACAGCTTGGTGCCGACGCCCTGCACCGCACTGATGATCGCAAGGGCTATCCCGGCGGCAATCAAACCGTACTCGATGGCGGTTGCCCCGCTCTCATCCGCAATGAATTCCCGTACCATTTTTTTCATGACGACCCCTACTCGCTACACGGCAACGCCTTGATGTGTCGCAAGTTACGTGCCAGCGACCACCCTGAACACATTCATGGTGTTAGATGGTAAAGCGTTCGTTGCAGGCGGCAAATAATGCCGCGCGGCGCATCGACGCGCGGCAAATTTTGCAGTTCCAAAAATGGAACTGGACGCACGCGTCCACGATGGCTGATCGGCATCACGCTGCCGCTCATTTCGCATCTTCAAATGGTTCCCGCATGGCGACGTCATTCGCCAAAGCTGCGTCGCTATTCCGTCTCCGTCCTCGTTCGTCCGCCACCCGACTAACCCTTCATTAACCAGACTTACTAACTTCAATTCCATCTCGGCGCGGTACTGAGGTGATGGGCCGGGAGTACGCAAAGTGCTTCCGGCAGATCAATTCTGGCAGCGATCGCGTTCAATGGTTTCAGTCGGCACCGCCTGGTTCAAAATCACGTCCGTGTTCCGCGGCGGGCCGATCCGCTGGCTGATCCTGGGCGGCACGCTGCTGATCGCCGCGATCGCGATCGGCGCCACCGTCATGGCCGGCAATTTCCGCGAGCGCGCGCTGCGCAACAGCGAGCGCGAGCTGGAAAACACCGTGCTGCTGCTGGCCCGCCATTTCGACCAGCAGCTCGAGGATTTCGAGGTCGTCCAGAAGGACCTGATCAGCCTCATTCATTCCAGCGGGATATCCACCTCGGACGATTACAAGCGCTGGATGTCGACGCAGAACATCCATCTGATGCTCAAATCCAAGATGGACGCGGTGGCCTATGTCGGCGGCATCAACGTGTTCGACGCGGACGGCGCGCTGATCAACAGCTCGGCGGCCTGGCCGGTCCCGGCCGTCAGCGTCGCGGATCGCGCCTACTTCAAGACCTTCAAGTCCGGACCGAACTCGCCGGCCACCGTGATCGAGCCGGTCTACAGCCGCATCACCGGCGCCTGGACCACCGTGATCGCGCGCAAGGTCACCGGACCGAACGGCGAATTCCTCGGCGCCATCGGCCGTGGTATCGAGCCGGCCAATTTCGAAAAATTCTTTGCCTCGGTGGCGCTCGGTTCGGGTGCTGCGATCGCCATGCACCACCGCGACGGCACCCTGCTCGCGCGTTATCCGCATCTCGACGAGATGATCGGAAAAAACTTCAGGACCGGACCGGCGAGCCAGCAGCAGGTCTTCGAACTGGCCAAGACCACCTCCCGCCTGACCAGTCCGCTCGACGGCGAGGACCGCTTGATCTCGTCGCGCAGCCTCGGCAAGTTTCCGATCGTGATCGTCGCGGCGACGACCACGTCGGCGGCGCTGGCCGACTGGCGCGAACAGATCGGCATCCTGATCGGGGTGACCGGCCTGTCCGTGCTTGCCATCGCCGCGTTGCTGATCCTCGTCGTCCGCAAGCTCGCAGAGCAACACCGCAGGTCGCGGCAGCGCCTGACGCTGGAAAAGCAGCGGCTCGACACCGCCGTCAACAACATGACGCAAGGCCTGCTGCTGTTCGAACTCGTCGCAGCGCCTCATCATCTGCAACCAGCGCTATCTCGACATGTACGGCCTCTCCGCCGATATCATCAAGCCGGGGTGCAGTTTCCGCGACGTCGTCGCCCACCGCAAGGCAACCGGATCGTTCACCGCCGACGTCGACCAGTATGTCGACCGCGTGCTGCGCGACATCGGCCAGCGAAACGCGATGGTCATCACCACGCCCGACGGGCGCGCGGTCCAGGTCGTCAACGAGCCGCTGGCGGACGGCGGATGGGTGGCGACCCATGAAGACATCACCGAACGCCGCCGCGCCGAGGAGCGCATCACCCACCTCGCCCATTACGACGCGCTGACCGACCTGCCGAACCGTGCGCTGTTCCACGAGCAGCTCAAGCGCGAGCTCGATAACATCGCGCCCGGCCGGCAGCTTGCGGTGCTCTACATCGACATCGATGAATTCAAGAGCGTCAATGACTCGCTCGGGCACATGATCGGCGACGAGTTGCTGAAGTCGGTCGCGGTCGGCCTGCGCGCCTGCGTGCGCGAGACCGATTTCGTCGCCCGGCTCGGCGGCGACGAATTCGCCATCGTCCAGACCTCCGTGAAGGGCACCGACGACGTCACCGGGCTCGTCGACCGCATCCATGATGCGATCCGTACGCCGTTCGAGTGCCTCGGCCACCAGGTCACCACCGATGCCTCGATCGGCATTGCGCTGGCGCCGCAGGACGGTTCCGACCTCGACCAGATCCTCAAAAATGCCGATCTGGCGATGTACGCCGCCAAGGCCGCCGGCCGCCGCACGTTTCGCTTTTTCGCACCCGACATGGACGCCGAGGTTCGGGCCCGCCGCACCCTGGAAACCGACCTGCGCCAGGCCATCACCGAGGGCGGTCTCGAGGTCTATTATCAGCCTTGTCTGGGCTTGCAGGACAACCGGATCACCGGTTGCGAGGCGCTGGTGCGCTGGCGCCATCCGCAGCGCGGCATGATCTCGCCGGCCGAATTCATTCCGATCGCCGAGGACACCGGCCTGATCAACCAGCTCGGCGAGTGGGTGCTGACCACCGCCTGCATGGAAGCCGCGACCTGGCCGGACAATATCCGCCTTGCGGTCAACGTCTCGCCGGTTCAGTTCCGCAACGACACCCTGGCGCTGAAGGTCATCGCCGCACTGGCGGCCTCGGGCCTGGCCGCGAGCCGGCTTGAGCTCGAGATCACCGAAGCGGTCCTGATCCGCGACGACGATGCGGCACTGGCCGTGCTGCACCAGTTGCGCGCCATCGGGGTCCGGATTGCACTGGATGATTTCGGCACCGGCTATTCTTCGCTGAGCTATCTGAAGCGCTTCCCATTCGACAAGATCAAGATCGACCGCTGCTTCGTCACCGACATCGGCGAGCCCGAGGGCTCGGCCAGCATCGTCGAGGCCGTGGTCAATATCGCCGCCGCGCGCCGCATGACCACGACCGCCGAAGGCGTCGAGACCGAAGCGCAACGGCAATTGCTGCGCGCGCTCGGCTGCTCGGAAATGCAGGGCTATCTGTTCAGCGCGCCAAAACCCGCCGCCGACGTCAGGCAATTGTTGCTGGCCCACCAGCAAGGCCCCGAGGCCGCAAGCGCCGGCCGGTCGCCCAAGCGCAAGCCTGTCGTCCGTACGGCTTAAGTTTTTCCGTCATGGCCGGGTATAGCCGTCTGAAGGACGGCGTCGCTTCCGCTCGCCTATGCCCGGCCATCCACGTCCTTCCTGCGTGATACCGCCAAGTACGTGGATGCCCGGATCACCTAGCGCGAAGACGCGCTTCGCGCTTCTGCCCGGGCATGACGACGTTTGGAACAAGCTCTCAGATCTAGTTCGGCACCGGCCGCTTCACCGAGCCCGGCGCGTCGGCATTGACGGTGACGCCGCGCAGCTGATTGAAGGCGGCCTGGAGCGCCTTGTCGTCCTTTTCGGACGGCGGCACGTAGGCTTGCGAGCCGGTCTGCTGCTCGGCGCCGTCGCCGGCCAGATGCCCGCGCATCGATGCCTCGCCCTTCAATTCGGCACGGGTCTTCAATTCATCCGGCACGTCCTGCAGCACTTCGATGTCCGGTTTGATGCCCTGGGCCTGAATCGATTTTCCCGACGGCGTGAAATAGCGCGCCGTCGTCAGCGCCAGTGCGCCATTGCCGCTGCCGAGCGGGATGATGGTTTGCACCGAGCCCTTGCCGAACGAGCGCGTTCCGATGATCGTCGCGCGCTTGTGGTCGCGCAGTGCGCCGGCCACGATTTCCGAAGCGGATGCCGATCCGCCGTTGATCAGCACCACCAGCGGCTTGCCCTTGGTCAGATCGCCGCCACGCGCGGTGTAGCGCTGGGTTTCCTCCGCCGTCCGCCCGCGCGTCGAAACCACCTCGCCGCGCGCCATGAACGCGCTCGACACCGAGACGGCCTGGTCGAGCAGGCCGCCCGGATTGTTGCGGAGGTCGACGACGAAGCCGGCGAGCTTGTCCTGCGGGATCGCCTTGGAGATTTCCGTGATCGCCTTGCGCAGGCCGTCGGTGGTCTGTTCGTTGAAGCTGTTGATGCGGATATAACCGATGTCGCCGCCTTCGGCGCGGAACTTCACCGGCCGAACCCGGATCACCTCGCGGACGATCGCAACATCGACCGCCACGTCCGAACCCTTGTGAATGATCTTCAATCTGATTTTTGTGTTGGGAGCCCCCTTCATCTTGAGCACGGCCTGATCGAGGGTAAGCCCGGCGATGGCGTCATCGTCGACCTGGGTGATCACGTCGCCCGACATGATGCCGGCCTTGGCCGCCGGCGTGTCGTCGATCGGTGCGACCACCTTGACGAGGCCGTCTTCCATCGTGACCTCGATGCCGAGCCCGCCGAACTCGCCATGCGTGGTCTCCTGCATGTCGCTCCAGCCCTTCGCGTTCATGTAGCGCGAATGCGGATCGAGCGACGAGATCATGCCGTTGATCGCGCCCTCCATCAGCTTGCCGTCGTCGGGCTTCTCGACATAACTGCCGCGAATGCGCTCGAACACGTCGCCGAACAGATTGAGCTGGCTGTAGGTGGTATCGGGACGGGCGGCGGCCTTGGCGGCGGCGACCAGATGCGCCCCCTGCGGTCCGGTAACCAGTACGGTCAAACACGCGCCTGCTACCGTGCCGAGGAGAAAGGTGAAATTCCTGCGCATTTTGCCATCCTTCACGTGATTTTCGGCCCAATTCCCGGTGAATCGGCCCCCCGCCCGGCGGCGATCACCACACAATGGCTTTTTGGTCGGATCAAGGCGGTTTCCAACCGGGGCATTACGGATTCGACAGGTGGTGGGTGGGCCGGATGGGGCTTTCGGGCGGCTGATGGGTGGCGGCCGATGGCGCCGCGCCATCCTCCGCTGTCATCCTCCGCGCAGGGCGGAGGATCCAGTACGCCGCGGCTTCTCGACTGAACCATTGATGTCTCTGGAATACTGGTGCTCTTCAATCCGTCACCCTGAGGTGCGCTCGGCGGCGCAATTGCGCCGCTGGCTTGCGCGCCTCGAAGGGCGACGGCCCGGCCTGTGGCCGATTCATCCTTCGAGGCTCGCTACGCTCGCACCTCAGAGGTTGTGAATCTATTGGATTTTATCGTGTTTCCATTTGCGAAAGAGTGAATCGGATGATTCCCTGCTTTCAGCAATCGATGGAGGCAGGAATGTCGCGCGAGATGCTTTTTAGTGATTTGCCTGAGGTTGAGGCGGTTGCGCGGGAATGGCCGGGTCCTCCGCGGCTTCGCGAGCCAGTCCGCGATCAAGTCGAACTGCGTGCAGTAGATCTTGAAGCCTTGCTGCCGGGCGATCATCCTGCCCGGGTGATCTGGGCCTATGTTCAGAAGCTCGACCTCAGCGCACTTGAGGAGGCCGTCCGTGCGCGCGTGCATGGTCCCGGGCAAGCACCCATCAGCCCGCGCCTGCAGCTGGCGCTGTGGCTCTATGCCACGAGCGAGGGGGTCGGCAGCGCGCGGGCGCTGGCGCGGCTGTGCGAGAGCCATGACGCCTATCGCTGGCTGTGCGGCGGGGTCAGCGTGAACTACCACGGCTGTCCGACTTCCGGGTGACGCACCCGGACCTGTTGGAGCGGCTGTTGGTCGAGAACGTGGCCGCGCTGTCGGAGGCCGGTGTGATCGACTCGATGAGGTGGTGCAGGATGGAGTGCGGGTGCGTGCCTCGGCCGGGGCGAGTTCGTTCCGGCGCAAGAAGAGGCTGCAGTGGAGCTGAAGAAGGCGCAGCGGCCGATCGAGCATCTGCGGCAAGAGAATGAGACGATCCCGACGCCAGCAACCGGCGTATCCGGCGGCGCAGGAGCGTGCGGCGCGTGAGCGCGAGGCGCGGGTCGCAGCCGCGCTTGACAAGCTGCCGCGCATGGAAGCGCATCGCGCGCGGCGCGGCCGCGACAACAGACACAACAAGAAGAAGGGCAAGCAAGCGGCCGAGCCGCGCGCCTCGACGACGGATGCCGGACACGCGCGTCATGAAGATGGCCGACGGCGGCTTCCGGCCAGCCTACAATTGCCAGATCGCGAGCGTCGCCGAGGGCCAAATTGCGTTGCCGTCGATGTGAGCGACGGTCGGCTCGGATCGGGGGCTGATGCGGCCGATGCTGGAGCAGATCGAGCGGTGTCTACGGCCGCTGCCGAAACGCCATCTCGTCGATGGCGGGTTCAACAAGAACGACGACATCGAATGGGCCGCGGCTGAAGGAATTAAGGTCTATGGCCCACCTGCCAACAGCAAGCATCAGACTGATCCCTATGCGCCACGCCGCGATGATGGACCCGGGTTGCCGCTTGGCGCAGGCGGATGAAGAGCCCGCACGGCAAGAGCGTCTACAAGCGTCGAGCGCCAGGGCGAATGCATCAACGCCCGCTTCCGTAATTGGGGCCTGCGCCAGTTCACACTTCGAGGCCGCGACAAAGTTCTCGCCGTTCTGCGCTGGTTTGCCCTCGCCAACAATGTCCTGGCAGGGCATCGGTTACTCGCTTGCAGCCCATGAGACCCCAATCCCGCCACACAGGAAAATCCTTCGGCGCCATACCGACAGCGACATCACACTCCAATCATCGTCACTCCATAGGCTCACACCCTCT
>CAWDJI010000024.1:0-273797 GCA_963802535.1 uncultured Alphaproteobacteria bacterium
CGCACTGATTTCCTTTGTGCCAGTATTTATTGATTTTTTTTGATTCTGGGGCTGGCTCCAACGCTTCGACCAATGGAAAATCCATGGGAACATTGGAGAACACGCGATCTTGGCCAGTTCATCTTGTCCCGAGGCAGGCCTCTTAGTGAGGCCCGGGTGGGAAAGGGGCACGCTGTCTTTGCCAGCCGCGGATATGCTGTGTCGTACTTACGATGTACGGAGCTGTTTCGCCTGCCTGATGGGCCTTGGAAGGTCTGGCGTCGAAGCACCGTGACAGCGCCTATCGTGCTGGCCGGTTTGCTCGCTGGGTCAAGGTCAAGAACCGGCAGCATCCGGCGTTCAGCAGGGTGATGGAGCAGACCAAAAACGTTAGTCGTTAATGGCTGAAAGGCTTGCTAACGTATCGATCAATGGTTGCTGACTTATGATAATGAAGCCAGCATTTGGACGGTCGAGATCAAGTACTACAAATATTACGCTACAAACTAGAAAAGCGGTAATGTAGACAGGCAGTCGAGTCCGGAGCGGGTCAAGCCCGCTTGCATAGCCCGCAAAGCCGCACGCAACAGCAGCAATCCCGGAAAGCAATAGCAATACACTGGGCGGAATAAAGTTCTGCAATGCTGCAAGACGCTTTCCTTGGTTGTCGATCATCTCGTTAAGCGCGAGGATAAATAACCCAGTTGGCACCATATTATTATCCTTGGCCGAAAGAGCTTTAACCTGCTGCCATAACGCTTCGTGGATCTGGTTCGAACGATCAATAATAGTCGATAGTTCCGCAAAAGACTTGCCCGCCGGTATGATCCGAATCTGGGCATATTCCCGAAGGAGCTTCAGTGATGCTTCCCGATGAGGTGTTGGCAGGAGGCGTGCGCGCAAAGCGGTCGTGCCAATCGCGTTCGCTTCAGTGAGAACTGCATCGCGCCGCGCTTCGAAACGCATGAGCGCCATCAAAAAAATGAACCCAATAATTAAAGCGAGCAGTCCCAAAAGCGATTGCTCCAGCGCGGAAATGTTGCCGCTCGCACCATGCCCCTTGGTCCGTATGCCCAGTCGCCATCCAAATTCGCTCGCTAAAAAGACAATGACGACGCCAATTAAAAAAATGACGAGAAAGAATAGTTGTACAGACTGTTCCACGACCCCGCCTAACCCCATTGGCTGCTTGAGAATGGTCAGACCACAACGAAGCCTCGCTAGGCAACACAAGCGCTGAGTGAGGCCTACTAACGCGTCCACATGCGCGCCCGCGAAAACATCGGCCTGACGTCGGCGCCGCTTCGACAGCAAACCTGACCAGCCCACTCGTTTCGGCCGATTTGGTGAGTTCAATATCGTTCTTCAGCAAACTTTACCCGGCGCAGGCTGGCTGCGTCATTGTAGTGACCTTTCATCGACCGCTTTGGCAGTATGACCTTCTCCGGCGACAGGCGTTTATAGGGTATCGCCTTTAGCACGTGTGAAATGCAGTTGAGCCGCGCGCGGCGCTTGTCGTCGGAACGGATGACGTGCCACGGCGCATGTTTTGAATCCGTGGCTTTGAACATCATGTCGCGCGCTCTGGAATAGTCGTACCAGCGATTGTACGACAGAACGTCCATCGGACTCAGTTTCCACTGCCGGAGCGGATCGTTGATCCGCGCGGCAAATCGTTTCTCCTGTTCCTCCTTGCCAACTTCAAGCCATACCTTGATCAGGATGATGCCCGCATCGACAATATACTGCTCGATCCTCGGGCAATTGATAAGAAAGCGCTTGTGTTCTTCAGGGCTGCAGAACCCCATGACATATTCGACCCCGGCGCGGTTGTACCAGCTGCGGTCAAAGATCACGATCTCCCCGGCAGCAGGGAAATACCGCATGTAGCGTTGGAAAAACATCTGGGCTTTTTCTCGGTCCGAAGGAGCAGGCAGCGCTACCACGCGAAACACACGCGGAGATACCCTCTCTGTGATCGCTTTAATTGTGCCGCCCTTACCCGCGGTGTCGCGTCCCTCGAAAAGGATAATCGCTCGTAAATTTTTAGCTTTTACCCATTGCTGAAGACGGCAAAGCTCGACCTGCAGCTTACCTAATTCCTTTTCATACAGCTTTCGTTTCATCTTTTTTGAAGCCGACGCGTCCTTTGCCATCACCTTTTCCCCAAGGGTTTCCAATTCCGACTATCAGTAAGCAGGCCCGTTCCGCCCGATTGATTCAAATCAAGGCAGACTATAACCGTCGGCGCTGGCCTCGGCGTGGTGGCTCACCCGATGAAAATGTATTGCAGGGGCGCTACGTTTATCCGATGACCGCCCCCGTCCGCCTGATCAAACACGAAGTCGTGCCCGGCTGCGGCTCGTTCGAGGTGCGGTTCGCGGACGGCCGAGTGTCGCACTACATCTACTTCGAAGACCTGCCGGGACGGCGGCTGCGGTCAGATATTTTGACCCGCGACGAAGCGCTGGAGCAGGCCAAGGCCCTGGGCGGCACGTCACGCACGCCGGAGTGCGCATTTCGCCGAAGGTGATTTTTTGCGGGATAGGCGTCATGCGGGATGGAAGCTAAACCATCGCGTTATTCAAAAAAGAAAAGCCGCCCGAAGGCGGCCCTCTCACGTCGTGTGTTGGTTCGATCAGGCAGCGAGCGCGAGACCCTGATCTTTGCGCGACCGGCGATACGCCATGAAGCCGACGCCAGCGAAGCCGAGGATCATCATAGCCCATGTGGAGGGTTCAGGGACGGCGGCGGTCGCCGCAAAATCCGTGCCGGTCAATCCGGCGAGGAACGGCTGACCTACAGAGCCACGCAAAGCTCGGAGATTTCTTGTTGTGTCATGGACTACTGCGCCTCGGCGCTCTTCCGGCGACCGCTACTTATTCCCCGCGCGGGGTGAGCGTTTGCTGTCATACCTTACCGGCACCGGCGTTCTAAACGCAATCCGCCCTGCCTCAGTGATGCGATAGAGATTACCATCGCTTGGGTCTGTGGAGAGCTCGATCCAGCCGGTCCGTAGGAGGTTGCCGAGCATTCTTTCGCCCGCGGGGATATGCTTGAGGAGTGGCGTCCAGCGGCCCGTCATCAGTATCTGCAGAACTTCTCGCTGGCGGTGGGTTGGATAGGCCTTCATCATTTCCGTGCCTCAAGAACACAGGCGTGCAAGGGCGGGGACGCCGTACCGGATCCTCCGAGCCTCAGTCATTGCTTTGCGCACGCCGCTATCTGCGGAGTTGGTGCTGTAGGTAATCAAGCGGTTGCAGTTTGGACATTGTGCTTGATTGCCTTCCTTCACTTGGCTCGCCCTTTCACGAAAGGGCAGGCGGCAGCGGGTGCATTGAACCTTGATCTTTGTTTCCATGAAGCAGCCGCCTTACCCTCTGAGCGCCTTTAACCAAGAACGTCCCGGAGGGAAGACGAGGTCGTTTACGACCTTGAGACCTACCGTCGTCAGATCGCCAAGTGAAGTTTGGCCTTTTTCCGCCGCCGTTACGATTTCGTCGGCGATATGTTTGCGGACTACTGGGTTGTCCCGGTTTGCCGGCAGCTTCCGGCAAACAAATTCAAGCGCGGCCGTCATATTGGCGAGGGTCGTTTGGTCGAAATGAATCATTGATTTCATCGGGAGCGCCCCATTCACCCCCAGTGAAATAGCCCACAAAGTTTAAGAGTGTTTGTTCTTTTCCGGAGAACTACGGGCGATTTCAAACAAGGTCACGGTCAAAATAGCCAGTACCCACTTACGTCGAGCGGCCAGGACGACCTTGCGTGCCATCGGAAATTCGCTCAGTTTTTGTGTCGCTTGAGAGGGATGATGGCCTTTAGCGCATCGTCGCCTGCCGGTGTTATGCAATAAGTGCGGCCGTCTGGCTGCTTTTGAATCCAGCCCTTCGCCACCAACGTTGTAAGAAGACGCTCGCTTGCGTGATTTAGCTGTTCTGGCGGAAGACCCCGAGTGAGGCTCATCGCCTGCAACACAGTCCGCTCGTTGGCCAGCGGGAGGCGGAGAGTCGGCGGTGGCACGATTTAATCTTTCTGAACTACCACCGTTGAACCATTATCGATCGCCGACTTGAAAGCATCCTTCAAGGTCGGATCGCGCAATAGCTCCTCAGCAGCGTTAAAGGTATTATCAACTGCCCATTCGGCGCCGGCCGTGGGCTCCGGGAGGTCCCGTTCCCTTAACACGTAGGCGACGCGATCGGTTTTTCGACCTCGGCTCATCCACTCGGCATATTTCTTGAGCCCAGCCAAACGTTATTTCCTCTTCGCCTTAAGCCCCAACTCTACAAGCCGGTGGATGGCACAATGTGCAGGTATAGATAATCGATAGCGGCCAGAGCCAGCAAAGCGAGGAAGAACCACCCCGCAGTGGTTTTTTGGCCCCGGTCCCCGAACTCACGGTTGAGCTCTGTTTGGCTTGAGTGGAGGACTTGCCGCTTGCGATAGTGGTGCACGCCTATCGCGCGGAATCCTCGACTTAGTTTCCACGACGACAATAGCGTCCGGAGCCGGATATCGTTGGCTTGATCTGTAGGCTTAAACGGCAATCATTTCCCCTTCGCCTTGAGGCCCGGCGCTCCAGCCGATACCGATCCTCGCAAAGCCTGCATCCGCTCGCTCGGGGCCAACGCAACGGAACCACCTCTCGCGCGCTTTGAGCGCAGACCGAGCTTTGTCATGCGATGACGAATTGCATTCTCGCTGCGGTTTAGTTTCTTGCCGATCGATTTAGGGTGCTCGCCGCCGATCAGCATGACGCGGAGCGTTTCTTCCTCATCAGCAGACCACTCCGGCTTAGCAATTAGCGGTATTCGGACCTTCATTTCTTCGCCTTCAGTCCCAGCTCTACAAGCCGGCGGAACGCGTCTGACCTCGACGTATCATTGGCCGTGGCCCAAGCCTCGACCTCCGCGATCAGCGAAGGTGGCATTCGGGCTGACAAGTGGGGATCTCGGCCACCGGTAGGCGGGCGACCCCGTTTCTTTTTTGGTGCAACCTTTATTGACTTCTTCATGAATGTGGTTGTACCGTAAAAACAAGCCGAGGGGAAGTTGCTGCTTCCGCCCCGGCTCTAACCCGAGCCAATCAGAAGGGAATCTCATGACTTAGGCTGACAGCGTGCATAGCACGCCACCCACAAGCACGTCTGCACTCGACCGACGACGGATACTGACCGGCGGCGCGGCGCTTGCGGCCGCCGTTGCAATCCCTCAGATGCCCGCCCGCCCAGGCGGCGACACCCGATCCCATCTTCGCGGCAATCGAGAAATACACGCAGGCCAAAGTTCAGAGTGACGCCCGATACGCCGAGACGGCCGAGCTTTACAGCGAAGCAGCAAGGATTGTCGGAAAATCTCTCAATGCTCGAACGCCTTTATCGTAGCTAAGCTCGGCTGTCATCCCGATGACTATACGGCCGAGACGGCGACCGTGCGATGGGCCGCGATTGACGACGCGTTTCGCACCGAGCCCACCACGCTTGCGGGGATCCTCGCGCTCCTGCGGTTTGCCGAGGGTTTGATCGAAAATGACGACCGCGACCTCGTTGAGGAGAATTCGGCCGACCTGGTGGCTACACTGGCCGCGTCGGTCGAAGCGCTCACAGCTCGGGGCTGGCATGAACAACATTGTTCGCTTTCCCTGCCGGATCCCCACGCAGGAAGCCTCACCGGACCGCCGTGTCACGCACCGGCACGGTCAGAAGAACATGCACACGTACCTGTTTCGCAGCCGTAAGGCGGTGTTGGAAGCTGACGAAGCGGAACTGATCCGTGACGTTTGCTCCGACATAGACAAGGCTCAAAAGAAGCTGGAAAAACTCCGAGCGCGGATTGAGTCCTTTCAGGAACTTGCAGACGCTGAATTGCAGGCGCTAAACACGGCGGAAACCAAGCTGACCGCCGCCATTGTCGCCGCTCTGCTATCCCAGGCTCAACGATGCAGCGCCGGTGCCGATCGATCAGGAAGCGCAACCGGCACTGATGCTCGTTACACCGCCGGCGCTCTCACGTCGGCGGACCTTCTCATTAGGGCTTGAGCACCGGAGCAAATCGTTCGGAAAATGTCCCCGCCTTGGCGTCCCGAGCTGCAGCAAGTGAGGACGAGATTAGGGTGTGAAACCCAGCAGCGGCGACTGCGAGTAAAATGACGCCGAAAATCAGAGTACGCATTCTGCACTCCTTATGGGTATGAAACCAAGCCCACAAGCTAAGACGGCTTTGTTTCAGGAAGGCTTCGCGATCCCAGGCAAAGGGTTTCGTTCACGGCAGTGTGTTGGCTGAGATCGCGGCGGGTCCACATACGCTGGAAACGAATATTTACCGCGGCTCGCTCGCCACGGAGACGGTACTTGCGCCGGATATCCGCTGGTACCATTTGAGCGGCAAGCCGATAGCATCTCCCCTTCGACGGATCTCAGTGACGGTACGATTCAGTCTGGCCGCAATTAGTTGCGGGGGCGCGACGTCGTCGACTAGTTGCCGCAGCAGATCATCCTGAGTTTGCGTCCACCCTGAGTGTGGGCTGTTGTCCTGTAGGTTTGTCATAGGGCACGCCTTAAAACCCATTCGACTCGACGATAAGGCCAATCGATTTGCCGCCCGCGCTGCTTTTGGTGACCATCGACCGCTGCACGAGACCTGCCTGCTGACGCCGCATTGCAAGTGTGAGCACGGATAGTCCGCGCTCGGAGAGGGTGTCGTGTTCGTCCACCAGCGCTTCAGCGCGTAGATGCTCGACAACGGCAGAAGCTTCTCTCCTCAAACTGCCACCGCCAAACAATTTGATTAGCGCGCGTTTTTCAAGCCTCGATAGTGCGTTCCAACCTGCTGCCTCGGACATTATAGGGTGCCCCTAGGATTTCAGCATTATCTCCGATTCGCAGGCCGAACGATAACGGCCAATTAACCGCGCGGTGCAATCCTGATCGTGGCCTTCTGGTGGTCACGCGTAACTGAGTAGGGCCGTCGCTGATCTCAACGCAGCGGCGGCTTTTTCGTGAGGCAAACCGATGGATTATCAGGCATTCACGAACGAGAGCCTCACCATGATGTACGAGGCGGTGCGTGGGGCGCTGGCTGCAGACGACACGGTCGAGCGTCAGGGCGCAGATCCGAAATTCAGGATCCGCGACACGCCTGACTGGAAGAAACACGCAGCTGACCTCGAGACCGAAATGCTCAAACGCGGGATGATTTTCGAAGTAATCGATTGGCACGAGGGTCAAGAGAAGCTGCCGTTCGGTTGATCCAGGCCGGCGTTCACAGCCGCATAAGCTACTCAAATTTGACGCCGACTCGAAAATCCCTGCGGCGGACGACACTGCAATTCAGTCTCAACCCGTCCTCAGGCACGACCAACGTGAACGTTGCGGGAAGGGAACGGGGGTTGGAAACCTCCAGCCCCGCGCCGCTGATGGAAATGTCGCGAACCGTACAGGCAATCTTTTCGCGTCCGTACTCTATCGTCGCGGGCTTGGCGACGCGGTGGCGGGGCGCCGCTCGGGTTTCAACCATGGTTACTCGGCTGCGCGTTGAACGTTAGCGCCGCCGGCTCTCAATTCCCGGTCGATCACCAACTGCACTCGCCGGTTCGCGAGAAGCTCCAGGTTGGACTTGGTTTTACCGGCCTTGATCCTGTCTCCAATCTGGAAATGCCATTCCCAGACACCCGGCGTGGTGGGTGAAATTTCGTATTCGACTCCTCTGTAAACCATCGGGTCCATCCCTGAGGTCAGGCGTGCCACCACGATCCCGCAACCCAGATCAGCGCGTGCGCACGAAGGAAATTGATTCGGTCATCGCCAGTCTAGAGGCGTTGGCTGCATCGCCGTAATTGTCCTAGAGGACAACAATCCGTGATGCCGCCAGCTGAGCCGGGCTTCAAAGCATAAACAGCACGAGCGCGACGCTGCCTATCATGATGGCGACCCAGGCCACCGAAAGTCGAAAGTAAAGGGAATGGCGATCCATCGGCGCTGTCCCACATTGGACAGCGCGGCCTATCTGCAGCTAACGCCACATCCCCCGCATCTGGGCACCGATATCCACCTTGGGTCCTTGGCTGGCGTGGCGCGCTGCGGTCCCGGCAGGCACACGGCCAGGCCGTCTGCTGCGAACAGGCCGAGCAGCTTTTCGGGAATGAAGCGCGTCCTTGCTGCATAGAGGTGACGATCGCCCGCGGCATGCTGGCCGTGAACGAAGAAACGCTGTGGCACGATCAGATGCAGATCATCCTTTGCGCGGATCATGCCAAGCGCAGTCGAGCAATTTTCTCTGAGCAACACAAGACAGCCACAGGGAGCGACCCTGTGGCTCTTTGCGAACCGAAACTGTTCGCGATGCCTTGCCTTGCCGTGAACGAGGGCGCGGACGCTGATCACGGGTCTCTTGATCTCTGGTCGCGGGTCCTAGGACGCGGGACGCTGGATACCTCAGTCGCTGGATGCGGGTCACTGGCCTCGGTCGATTAGCGAGATCGACGAACACAGCATCCTCTTCTTCTGATTTTTTTCAAATCACTAATTATGAACTCGGAATTCGCAAGTAAGAATGGTAAGTCAACCATCGGTTCAGAACCGTCAACGTTCGTTACCCATCGCCTAAGGGGCCAAACGCAAACTACCCACCGTCATGCGTGTCGTTGGAGCCCTACCTCTGACTATTTTACCATTCCGATCCTACCTTTTTGGCGACTGGCCGTCTTAAGGTCTGCGGTCCTCTTACCAACGCTCTTGTCCCTTCAAGCCGCGAGCCGCTGCTGCTCCCGATCAACCGCCTGCACTGCAGGCTCGCCGATGATCCGCCGCAGTTCGGCCGCCACGCCATCCAACACCGCGCGTTTCTCCTTCATCCGCTTGGAATGATTGTAAACCTTGCCCGTGACACTGGGCACGATCTGCTCGGACTTCTTGCTCGCGGCATGATCGAGACACTTTGCAATCCACGCATCATCAAACCCGAGATCGCCAGCCAGTGTAGCCGCCGTCCGGCGCAGGTCGTGAGGTGTAAACGGCTTCAGGCCAAGCAGCGCGCAAATGCCGGGCGTCTTCACCTTGCCCTTGGCCTTGGTGCCGCGGAGCGCCGTCGCCATCACCTTGCGGTTCATCGGCATATCACCGAGCGGGCTGGCAAAGACGTATTGCTGCCTGTCGCTAGTCAGGGCTTCCCGGACGATCTCGACCGCCAGATTGGACAGTGGCTGCTGGATCACCCGTCGCTTCTTGACCCGCTTCAGCGGCACGTCAAAGCGAGGATTGTCGCCGTCAAGGTCGAATAGTTCGCTGCGGTGTGCGGCCAGAAGTTCACCCGAGCGCATCATGGTGACCAGCTCAAATTTGAGCGCGAGGCAGGTCTTGCGGTCCCAAGGCCGGTCGTTCCGGTCGAGGCCGTGCCAGAGGGTTTTGATTTCCGCCTCGGACAACACGCGCGTGCGCGGATGTTCGGGGTCCAGTTTCGGCAGGTTGACGCAGGGGCTGGCGGTCACATAGTCGCGGCCGGCTTCCGCCGCCCAGTTGAATAGGCCTGAAGCGGCACGCCGCATATGGCGGGCGTTAGAGACCGAAGGAACGCCGTGCCTGCCTGCCACAATGTCGTTCGATAGTGTTGCAATGTCATGCTTGGTGACTTCGCCGGCAAGCTTCTTGCCGAGCCGGGGGCTGAGGAAACGTCGCAGATGGCTGGCGACGTTCTCCCAACTTTCCAGCCTGGGTCGCATTTCGCCGTCCGGCTTGCGAACAGGCGTCTTCATCCACTCGATCCGCTCCTCGATGATCTCATCGACGGTCTTGCCCTTCCTGGCCTGCTTCACCTTTCGGTCGCGGAAGGTCTCGGTAAGGACCGCAGCCCCCGTGCCCCGCAGGCCGTAGACCTTGCTACGGGCGTCCTCGACGGCGAAGGTCTCGGGGTTGTAAACGCCCAACCAGCCGGTGCGCTGCTTTCCAGTTTCGGGATCGGTGAACTTGAAGAAGAAGGTCGCCACGCCAGCCATGGTGATGCTGACGTAGAGGCCCGGGCATTTGCGGTCGTAGATTTTGACACGCTTGGTGACGCGCTTCTCGCACATGCGGTCGGTAAGGACGACGCTGCTGTTACGCCCGCGCTTGCCGGCGGGTTCGGTGGTGATGGTAGTATCCATGGTGGTTTCAGGCTCCTGAAGGGGTTGGGACCACGGGCTCGGCCTTGGCCTCTCAGTCCTTGGAGGGGCGAGAGAGGCTTAGGGCCGGGCCCTAGATTTGGCGAAACCTGCTGAAACAGCCCGGATCAGGGTAGTCGAAAAGCGCTTGTTTTAAAGGGTTTTCTTAGTTTCGGCGTGTTTCACCGAGTGCCAAAATATAGACGTGTGGTCCTGACGCCCCGATGCTGGCGTCAAGCTTGCAAATATCGCGCATCCCCAATAGGGGTCATTGCGTGCAAGCGACGGTGACAACGAGCCCGGCCCGACCGGGGAGATCACGTTATAAGCCGTAAAGCCCATTGCGCAGGGAATGTCGGATTGCCTCCGCTGCCCTGTATGCTCATGCGCGCACTTCTACCACTCACTGCGCATGAGACCTCGGGTGCAGCGCGCATCCGGCATTCCCTGCGCCCTCTGGATTTGGGGGGCGGGAAGTTTTCCAGCAAAGCTCGGGCGCAATGCGTCGCGAGATAGCAAAGGTATGTCATCAGTTATCCGTCATCCTGAGGTGCGAGCGCAGCGAGCCTCGAAGGATGAATCGGCCACAGACGGGCCGTCGCCCTTCGAGGCGCGCAAGAGCGCGCACCTCAGGGTGAGGGGTTGAAGAACGAGCGTTTTCCAGAGGCGCCAATGATTGAACCGAGAAGCCGCGGCGTACTGGATCCCCGCGTGCGCGAGGATGACAGTCATGGTTGGAACGACGAGAGTTGCCTCAAACGAAAATTCACTCCGCCGGCGCTTCGGCCCCCGCCTGGCTTTGCCCGCGGCTCGCCAAAAACCCCAGTGCGATCCCACCCACTGCGAGAATCGGGATCAGTTTCTTGACGCCGATCGCGCGCACAATCTGGATCCCGGCAGCGACCAGCATGGGATCGGCCAGCATGCTGTGCGCCGCGGACTTTGCAGTTTGTTCGACGCGCCGCTCGACCTGTTTCTTGCGCACCATGTAACTGATGGCCGCAATCATCGTCACCACGAAGAAGATCGCAGCACCGGTCAGGCAGGCGAATACGGGGCCGTATTTTTGCAAGACGAAGATGAACGCGGCCGCGCACAAAAACGACGTGGTGACGAACAGCGCCATTGCCGCCGCACCTGCCAGCGAGGTCAGCCGCAGCGCGGTGCCGGTCGAAATCCTTGAAGTCATCGATCAATCGCTGAAACATGGACCCGCCTAGATTTGAAAAGAACATCGACGAAATTCACCGCCGCGCGCCAGCGCCGCCATCGCGCCAGGAAACCGGATTTTCTGTCACGGGCCATCTGCGCCAGGTCTATCTTCGCCATGTCACGCCGATCAGGAAGCCGATGCCGATCGCCAGGCCGACCGTTGCAAGCGGCCGCTCCGTGATGACTTCCTCCAGCAACTCGCCGATCGACGAGGCCGCATCGTGCGCCGCGTCCATCATCGCGCCGCTGCGCTCCGACATGTCGTCCATCGTCTGTTCGGCATTCTCGCGGACCTGCTTGTAGCCGCGGCGGGCCTGTTTGGTCGCGGTGCCGGCAAAGCTGTTGAGCGCGTCGGTGATCTGGTCGGTGAGGGCGGCGATATCGTTTTTCACGGCGGTTACATCCTTTTGCAGGCGTTCATAGGTCGCTTTGTCCGTCAGATTTTTTACTGCGGCTTCGCCATCGCTCATCGACATCAAAAGCTCCCGGGTACTGAATTCATCTACGCGATAAACGTTTCGCCGCCGCGGAAGTTCCCGCCGCGAAACCGGTCAGGCTTAAGGCAACTGCGGCGAATTGACCGGCATCAGATGCTCCTTGAAAATCAACGCGACGATCAAGAGTGGCGACGACAGGAACGCGCCCATCGGGCCCCACAGCCAGGTCCAGAACGCCAGCGCGATGAAGACGACGAGCGCGTTCAGCTCGAGCCGGCGGCCGACAATCATTGGTGTGATGAAGTGGCCTTCGAGGAACGTCATCGCGGCAAAGGCTGTCGGCGCTAGCAATCCGCCGCCGATCGACGGGAAAGCGACGATGCCGACGACCGCCAGAATGGCGAACATCGCGACCGGGCCGATGATCGGAATGAAGTTCAACGTCGCAGCCAGCGCGCCGAGGCCGGCCGGGTTGGGCATCCCCGTCACCGCGCAGATGATGCCGGTCGCAATGCCGACGCCGACATTGATCATGGTCACCGTCAGCAGGTAGCTGCCGAGATGCTCCTCGACTTCATTGATGATCCGGAGCATCCGCAGCCGCCCCTGCCGGTCGCCGAAATTCATGACCATGGCGCGGCGCAAATCCTTCCAGCTCGCGATGAACAGGATCAGGGTAGCGACGAACAGCAGGAATTCGGCAAAGGTCGGCGACAGGAATTCAAGCGTCGGCTGCACCCATTCGAATTTGGGCATCTGGATGCTTGCCAGCGCGTCAGACCCGCCGAGCATGGTCTGGAGCTGCTGCCACAGCACCAGCGGCCGGTCGAACACGTGCAGTTTTTCCTTCAGCTGCGCGGCCAGCTCAGGGAGCTTGTTGCTCCATTCCATCACAGGCGAAGCGATCAGGCCGATCATGAAGGTGGCGCCGGCGCCGACCGCGGTCACGATCAACACGGCCGCCACGGCGCGGGGAATCCGGCAGCGCTCGAGGAAGCTTGCCGCCGGCGACAGCATGGTGCCGACAATGAACGCCATCGTAATCGGCAGGAAAAACCCCTTGGCGACGTACAGAACCGCGATAATGCAGATGACCAGCAGCGCGACCAATGCGAAGGCCACGATTTCGGCGCGGCGGATGACCGGCGGCAGCTCGCCTTTGCCGTCGGGTACCGGCGTGCCTTCGGGCGCGTGGGATTTCAGGCGTTCGCTCGGCATTGCCTTGCGCTCAGCGGTTTTGCGCTCATCCGCCGGCTTGCGATCTTCGGGCAATGGCTTGCGATCCTGCGACGGCGGCTTGGTCGGCGAACGCTCTTCGGGCAGGGCACGCACAACGGTTCTCCCCCGCACAAGGCGGTGATGACATGGCAGCCGCGATGTCGTCCGCGAACCGAACTCTGTGCCGATAACAAAGCGAGCGAGAAAAAGTTCCATCGCGGAAGTGTGAGATGCGGCCGGGTTGACAGCCGGCCGGTAGACTTCAGTCGCACGGAACCGCGAAGCCCCGATCTCGTTGTCAGTGCAGAGCATCACCTGATGCGCATCCAACCGGGCAGTCCCATGACACAGTCCTCCCATCGCCGGCCTTCGTCGCGCGTCACCCACGCGCTCGTTCTCATCAGCGCCCTGGTGCTGGCGCCTTCGATGTTCGCCAGCGAGGCGAGCGCACAACTGCTCGGCTACGCCTCGACGCAGCCCAATGCGTTTCCTGCCGACGAGGTGATGGTGGACCCTGCGACGCCCAATGAAGGCGCTGTGCCGGAGCGCCTGCGCCGAACGGTTGTCGCTTTCAATACGCCGGAAGCGCCGGGCACCATCGTGATCGATACCGGCAACACCGCACTCTATTACGTGCTCGGTCAGGGCCGCGCGATCCGTTATGGCGTGGGCGTCGGCCGCGAAGGCTTTACCTGGTCCGGCGTGCAGACGATCAGCCGCAAGGCAGCGTGGCCGGACTGGCATCCGCCGGCCGAGATGATCGCGCGCCAGCCTTATCTGCCGCGCTTCATGGCTGGTGGCCCCGGCAATCCGCTCGGTGCGGCGGCGATGTATCTCGGCTCCAGCCAGTATCGAATCCACGGCACCAACGATCCCTCGACGATCGGCAAGTTCGTCTCGTCGGGCTGCATCCGCCTGACCAATGAGGACGTTAGCGATCTCTTTGGCCGAGTCGACGTCGGGACCAAGGTCGTCGTGCTGCCGAAGAACGCCCCGCACATCGCCACTGGGCGACCGGGCCGGCAGGCGATGAATTTGACGTCTACCCTCAACTGAGCCTGAGGAGAACGACATGCGTGTGAGCAGGATAGCAATCACGGGCGCGGTCGCACTGGCATGTGCGTCCGCGCTGACGCCTGCCGCGCACGCCCAGGATTTTTTCTCGGCGCTGTTCGGTGGCCTCACCCGGGGCCGCACACCCTATGTTTCGATGCCGTTCGCGAACGAGGATGGTTCAATTCCGGTTCAACGTGGCGAGACACGCCGGTATGGCGGCGGTGGCCAGGCGTTTTGCGTACGGACCTGTGACGGGCGGTATTTCCCGATCACGGCGTCCGACAATGCCAGCAAGGCGGCGTCGTGCAACAATTTCTGCCCGGCGAGCGAAACCAAAATCGTCTATGGCAGCAATATTGACAACGCCGCGACCGAAACTGGAAAACCCTATTCGGAACTGCCGAACGCGTTCCGCTATCGCAACGAGATCGTCGCGGGCTGTACCTGTAACGGCAAGGACCAGATCGGGCTCGCGCCGGTCAAGATCGAGGACGACCCGACCCTGCGCAAGGGCGACATCGTCGCCAGCGAAAACGGCTTGCAGGTGGTCGGCCGCAGCGACAAACGCGGGGCGTCGCTGAACTTCTCGCCGGCATCGGACAAGCTCCGCGCCAAATACGAGCGCGTGCCGGTGGTGGCGCAGGATTGAGTGGGAGTGATGATGGACGGGATTCTATCATCCGTCATGGCCGGGCTTGACGCTTCCGGACCCGTCATCCTGAGGTGCGAGCGCAGCGAGCCTCGAAGGATGAATCGGCCACAGTCGGGCCGTCGTGCTTCGAGGCGCGCAAGAGCGCGCACCTCAGCATGACGGATTGTTGAGCTTACGTTCCTACCTACGCCGCGCGAATCTTGCCGAGGAACTGGGTCACCTGACCGCCCAGTTGCTGGCTCTGCGTCTCCAGCGTTTCGGAAGCGTGCTTGACGTCGTCGGCGGCGGCCGCCGACGCATCGGCGTCGGCCTTCACGCCGGTGATGTTGTCGGAGACGTTCTTGGTGCCGTGGGCTGCAAATTGCGTGCTGCGCGTGATCTCCTGCGTGGCGGCGCCCTGTTCCTGCACGGCGGCGGCGATTGCAGTGGCGACCTCGTTGACCTCGCCGATGATGCTGCCGATGCCCTTGATGGCGTCGATGGCCTCGCCCGCGACCTTCTGGATGTCGGAGATCTGCTCGGAAATTTCCTCGGTCGCCTTGGCGGTCTGGCTCGCCAGCGATTTCACTTCGGGGCCACGACCGCAAAGCCGCGGCCGGCTTCTCCGGCGCGCGCGGCCTCGATGGTCGCGTTCAGCGCCAGCAGATTGGTTTGCGCCGCGATCGAATTGATCAGGCCGACCACTTCGCCGATCCGCGCTGCCGATTTGGCGAGGCCCTGCACGGTGCCGTCGGTCTCGCGTGCCTGGCCGACGGCGCGGCTGGCGATACCGGCCGCATGCGCCGCCTGCTGGCTGATGTCGTTGATCGAAGCGGAGAGTTCCTCGGCGGCGGCAGCCACCGTCTCGACGCTCATCGAGGCTTCGCTGGATGCCTTTTCGGCGACCTGAACCCGCGCATTGGTTTGGCGCGAAACCGAGGACAGTTCGCCCGAGGTGGTGCGCATCTTGCCGGAAGCATCGCCGAGCTGTTGCAGCGATTCCCGCACCATGGTCTCGAACTCGCCGACATAGCTTTCGATCGTCTTCTGCCGCGCCATGGAGCCGGCGTTGCGCTCGCGCTCCTGCGCCTCGATCCGGACCTTGTCCTCGGCCTGCTGCTTGAAGGTCTCCAGTGCTCCCGCCAGCGCGCCGATTTCGTCCTTGCGCTGGGCGTAGCCGGTGTCGATCGAGAGGTCGCCGGCGGCAACCTTGAGCATGGCGTCGCTCATATTGTGCAATGGCTTGATGACGCGGCGGGTGACGAGCATCAATGCGCCGAAGGTCAGTGCGAGGGCTGCGACCAGCAGCACGAGTTGTGTCACCAGCGAGCGCATGGCCGCGGAATACTGCGCCACGGTGTGGTCGCGGGCTGCGTCCAGCGCCCCTTCGGCGACGTTGACGGCGGCGGAAAGCCGTCCGACGGTGACCGGGCTCCACGAGTTCGCCGTCATTTCGGGTTTCTCGCCAGCGATCAGCGCGTTCAGCAACCGGTCGCGCAGGGCGACGTATTCCGGCTCGAAATAGGCCTTCTTGGTGGCGGCCATCGCGCTCGTCAGCGCCGGCGGCAATTGCATGCCGGCGGCGGTCAGTTCCAGCGCGCCCCACGCGGCTTCGGCGCCGCCGGTGAATTTGGTGTGGGCGGCGCGCGTCTCGGCCGTCGCCTTGCCGGCGCCGAGCCCGTTGGAGATCAGCAGCGAGGCTTCGCCCATGGTGTTGCGCAGCAACCAGGCGATCTGCTTGATCGCGAGCAACTGGTCGATCACGGGGTCTTGATGGTTGACGTTGGCGGCGAGCGTCCCGGACAGTTTGTCGAGCGTGGTGAGCAGCCCCTGCGTCGTCTCCATGTACTCCTTGGCGAGTGCTGCGCGGCGGGGGAACTCCTTGGGCTGGGTCATGACTTCCCAGAATTCCTTCTGGTGCGCCGTCAGTTGCTTGAACAGGCGGTCGAATTCAGGGACCAGTGTTGCTTGCTGCGCGAAATCGACCTTGCCGAGCAGACTGAGCGCGTTGCCCATCGACGGCATTTCGGCGTCGCGCAGGCTGCGCAGGTATTTTTCGATGTCGCTGTCCAACGGCGCGGCGCCGTTCAGCAACCGGTTGGTGGTGGAGCGGTCGGTGCGCAGATTATGCATCGCCTTGAACATGTTCGCCGACGCGTCGGTGATCACAGCGATGCGGCTGGTCTGCTGCAATCGTCCCCAGGCGCCCCAGGCGTTGAGCGAGAAGCCCACCACGACGCAGAACGCGGTGGTCAGGATGACGGCCTTCAACAGCGTGGATACGGTCAGACGATTCAGCATGATGCTCCCCCGGGGCTGCCGGGCATTTGGCCAAAAAATGGTAAATACTTAGACAGCAGCGCTGCCGCGTAAAACTACGGGGCAATTGAAATGTTTGAGGTTTTTCGGAGCGCTTGGCGAGGTTCCAGGCCCGGAACCCGAGGCCGGCTGCGACGTTAACAGGATGCTAACAGCGCTTTCGCGCCGGAGGGGTCCCGCATGCTTGTCAGTGTACTCGTCACGTTTCTGGTCGTTATTCTCGTTCTCTATCTGATCAACATGCTGCCGCTCGATGGCCGCGCCAAGCAGATCTGCCGCGTCGTCGTGATCGTCCTTGGGGTGATCTCGCTGCTGAAATACATCGCGGTATTTTAGCGCTGCCGCACAAAAAAGCCCCGGCGTCTGCCGGGGCTTTCCGTTGCATAAATCTGTGCTGCCGAATTATCCGGCCGCCTTGGCCTCGCGCCGGCGGGCGGTGAGGATGTATTCGGTGTAGCCGTTCGGTTGCTCGCGGCCCTTGAACACCAGGTCGCAGGCCGCCTTGAAGGCGATGCCGTCAAAGCCCGGCGCCATCGGCCGGTAGAGTGCATCGCCCTTGTTCTGGCCATCGACCACGACCGCCATGCGCTTCAAGGATTCCAGCACCTGGTCTTTGGTGATGACGCCCTGATGCAGCCAGTTCGCCAGATGCTGTGCGGAGATACGCAAAGTGGCGCGGTCTTCCATCAGACCAACGCCGTGGATATCCGGTACCTTTGAGCAACCGACACCCTGGTCGATCCAGCGCACGACATAGCCGAGGATGCCCTGACAGTTATTGTCGATTTCCTGCTTCACGTCATCGGGCGCCCAGTTCGATTGCGACACCGGAATGGTGAGGATGTCGGAGAGCTTTGCGCGCGGGCCGCCCTTGGCGAGTTCCTGCTGACGGGCCTGCACGTTGATCTGGTGATAATGCAGCGCATGCAGGGTGGCTGCGGTCGGCGACGGTACCCAGGCGGTGGTGGCGCCGGCCTGCGGGTGACCGAGCTTTTGCGTCAGCATATCAGCCATCTTGTCCGGTGCGGCCCACATGCCCTTGCCGATCTGGGCATGGCCGGGCAGGCCGTCGACCAGGCCGGTGTCGACGTTCCAGTCTTCATAGGCCTTGATCCAGGGCTGCGCCTTCATGTCGTTCTTGCGGATCATCGGGCCCGCTTCCATCGAGGTATGGATCTCGTCGCCGGTGCGGTCGAGGAAGCCGGTGTTGATGAAGCAGATGCGCTTCGAGGCGTTCTGGATGCAGGCCTTGAGGTTGACCGTGGTGCGGCGCTCCTCGTCCATGATGCCGACCTTCATGGTGTTTTCCGGCAGCGCCAGCATTTTTTCGACTTCGCCGAATAACTCACAGGTCAGCGCCACTTCATCGGGCCCGTGCATCTTGGGCTTGACGATGTAGACCGAGCCGGTGCGGCTGTTTTTGGTCTTGGAAGAGCCCTTGAGATCGTGGATCGCAAGCAGGCCTGCGACCGCGGCATCCAGCAGGCCTTCCGGAATTTCCTCACCCTTGGCGTCGAGCACGGCGTCGGTGAACATGTGATGGCCGACATTGCGCATCAACAACAGGCTGCGGCCATGCAGCGTCAGCGACTTGCCGTCGGGCGTCTTGTAGACGCGGTCGGAATTCAAGGAACGTTTGAGGGTCTTGCCGCCCTTGTCGAAATCCGCTGACAACGTCCCGTCCATCAGGCCGAGCGTGTTGCGGTAGATCAGCACCTTGTCCTCGGCATCGACAGCGGCGACGCTGTCCTCCATGTCGAGGATGGTCGAGACCGCCGATTCCAAAATCATGTCGGCGACGCCGGCCGGGTCGTCCTTGCCGATGGTGCTGCTGCGGTCGATTTTGACTTCGACGTGCATGCCATTGTTGACCAAGAGGATCGCGGAAGGCTGCGCGGCATCGCCGAGATAGCCGGCGAATTGTTCGGCGGATTTCAGCGCAGTGGCGTTGCCGCTTTTGAGCTTCACCGCGAGCTGGCCGGCGATCACGCTGTACGAGGTCACATCGGTGTGGCTGCCGGTGGCGAGCGGAACGGCGGCGTCGAGAAACGCCTTGGCCTTGGCGATCACCTTGTCGCCGCGCGCCTTGTTGTAGCCGCGGCCAGCCTCGCTCGGATCATGCGGGATCGCGTCGGTGCCGTAAAAAGCATCATACAGGCTGCCCCAGCGGGCATTCGCCGCGTTCAGCGCGTAGCGGGCATTGGTCAGGGGCACGACGAGCTGCGGTCCGCAGATCTTGCCGATCTCCTCGTCCACATCTGAGGTCTCGACCTTGTGCGTCGCCGGCTCCGGCTGGAGATAGCCAATCTCCTTGAGGAACGCGGTATAGGCGTTCATATCGAACGCCTTGCCCTTGTTGGCTCGGTGCCAGCCGTCGATCTTGGCTTGCAACGTGTCGCGGACGGCGAGCAGTTCGCGGTTTTTCGGCCCGAGTTTGGCGATGATGGCGGCGAGCCCGGCCCAGAATGCATCGGGCGAAATCCCGGTTTTCGGGGTCGCCTCCTTGGCGATGAAATCGAATAATTCGGGGGCGATCTTCAATCCGCTGATATCGACACGATTCATGATGGGCTTTCTCGGGCAAAACGGCGTTTACAGGCAGCTTTCAACGGTGAAAGCAGCAAAAAGCGCGCCAAAGGGCAGTTTTCAACTGCCTTTTAGCGCTAAAGCCGGGTCAATGAGAAGAGGCCCAATGGCCTAGATATTGGCCGCCAGATCGACCAGTTCCTCGAACAGGATGCCGGTCTCCGCCAGCATCCGCTCGATCGCGTCGGTGGCGTCCGCAACCGTTCGCTCCGAGGTGTCGATCCGCAACTCGCTTTGCGCCGGCGGCTGGTAGTCGTTGCCGATGCCGGTGAACGATTGCAGCGTGCCCGCGCGGGCTTTGGCGTAATGGCCCTTGGGATCGCGGCTCTCGCAGATTTTGGCCGGCGTCGCGACATAGATCTCGCGGAACGAATTGTCAGCGATGCGGCGCGCCGCGGCGCGATCTTCCGCCGAGGGCGACACCGCGGCGACGATGGCGATGTGACCGTTCTTCGCCAGATGGGTGGCGACTTCGGCGAGCCTGCGGATATTTTCGGTGCGGTCCTGCGCCGAAAAACCCAAATCGCCATTGAGGCCGGCGCGCAGCGTGTCGCCATCGAGCAGGATCGGCGAGCCGCCATTGCCGAACAGCCGGCGCTCCAGCGCGCGGGCTAGGGTCGATTTCCCCGAGCCCGGCAATCCGGTCAGCCAAATCACGGCGCCGTTGTGGTGGTAGCGCGCCGAGCGTTCCTCGGGGCGCAATGTGGATTCCACCGGAACGATGTCGATCGGGACGGCGCGCTGTCCGGCGTCGACCGAGAGCACGAGACCGCCGCCGGCGATGCGGCCGTTGACCTCGATCACCAGCCGTCCGGTGCGCGGATTGTCAGAGTAAGGATCGGCCGCGATCGGCTGCGCCAGCGAGATGTCGATTTCGCCGACGTGATTGCGCGCGATCGATTTGGTCTCCGCGTTGGAGAGCTCGCCGGGATCGACCGCCTTCTCGATCGCGACCACATGGGCGCGGCTCTCGCGGGTGCCAAGCTTGATCAGGATCTGTTCGCCCTGGGCGAGCGGCTTGTCGTGCAGCCAGAAAATTCGGGCTCTGATCCGCCGTGTGTCGCGCGGGGTCGCACCGGCGTGGGCGATGACGTCGCCGCGTTCGATGAACAATTCGCGGTCGAGCGTGATGCCGACCGACCGGCCGGCGCCATGGCTGCCGTTGACCGGCGTCACCGGCCAGCTCTCCACCGACTTGATTTTTGCGATTTTGCCGGCGGGCATGATGACGATCTCATCGCCGGTGCTTAAGCTGCCGGACTCGATGCGGCCGGCAACGATGCGGCGGTCGTCGAATTTATAGATCGCCTGTACCGGCAGCCGCAGCGCCAGTTGCTCCAGCGGCCGGGCCGGTTCGAGCGCATCGAGCGCCTCGACGACGCTCGGGCCCTGATACCAGCCGATCCGCGGCGTGCGTTCGGCAACGCCGTCGCCGTCGCGCGCCGAAATCGGGATCACCGCCGCCGGCGTCACGCCGAGGCCGATCAGATGCGCCGAAATCTCGTCGCTGATTTCCTTGAAGCGGGCTTCGCTGAAATCGACCCGGTCCATCTTGTTGACGACGATCGCGACCTGCTTGATGCCGAGCAGATGCAGGAGATAGCCGTGCCGCCTGGTCTGGTCACGCACGCCTTCCAGCGCATCGATGATCAGCACGGCGCCGTCGGCCTGCGAGGCGCCGGTGATCATGTTGCGCAGAAATTCGGCATGGCCGGGCGCGTCGATCAACACCACGTCGCGCGAACCGGTGCGGAAGCGGATCTGCGTGGTGTCGATGGTGATGCCCTGGTCGCGCTCGGTTTGCAGCGCGTCGAGCAGGAACGACCATTCGAACGGCATGCCGCGCCGGGCGCTGACGGCTTTGAGCATTTCGAGCTTGCCCTCGGGCAGGCTGCCGGTTTCGTGCAACAGGCGGCCGACGAGGGTGGATTTGCCATGATCAACATGGCCGACGATGACGATGCGGACCTGCGGGCGGGTGGTGCCGTTGGGGGTCGCCGAAACGCTTTGGGGGAGGATCATGTTCATCGCAGCGCCTAACTTGAAAGTCGGTCAGAGATAGCCGGCGACACGCAGCCGCTCGAATGCATCTTCGGTTTCGTGATCGAGGGCGCGGCCGGCGCGTTCCGGCACCTTGGTGCCGTCGAGCTCAGTCAGGATCTCGTCGATGCTGGAGGCCGTCGACGCCACCGGATTGGTGATGTCCTGGTCGCCGAGCGAGCGATAGCGCTTGCCGTCCTTGGCCAGATAAAGCGGGATGATCGGAATGTTCTCGCGCTTGGTGTAGGCCCAGATGTCGGCCTCGGTCCAATGCAGGATCGGATGAATCCGCAAATGCGCGCCTTGCGGCGGCGAAGCGTTGAAATGGTCCCAGAATTCCGGGGGTTGATCGCGCACATCCCAGCCGCCTTCGATACCGCGCGGCGAGAACACGCGTTCCTTGGCGCGCGTCGCTTCCTCGTCGCGGCGAATGCCGGCGATCAATCCATCAAAGCCATATTTGGTCAGCGCCCATTTGAGGCCTTCGGTCTTGCGCGCGGCAGAGCGCGCAGCCGGCGGCAATGTCGGATCGACGGCGTCGATCGGCGGGCAGGGCTCGACTTTGAGATCGAGTTCCCATTCCTTGCCGAAGCGATCGCGGAACGCATACATCTCGGCGAATTTCTTGCCGGTATCGACATGCAGGGCCGGGAACGGCACGCGGCCAAAGAAGGCCTTGCGCGCCAGCCAGATCATGACGTTGGAATCCTTGCCCAGCGACCACAGCAGCGCCAGCTTCTTCAACCGCGCGAACGCTTCACGCAGAATGTAGATGCTCTGTGCCTCGAGTTCGTCGAGGTGGTCCATCGATGGCGGCGGCAGCCGGCCATCGGTTAAATTCGACGGCAGCAGCCCCCCACCCGCCAAAATTTGCGGGACGGCAGCCCCGTCGGGAAGGTCGGCGCCACGCAACCGGTCTTTGGTGGATTCATTCTTGAGAAGATGCATCTCTGGGCCTTGGCCTTTGGAGGCTAAAATTCTATAGTTGCACTGCAATAGAGAAGAAATAATTTTCTCTTTGCAGCCATTGAACGAGACATATATAGAAAATAATTCCAGTCAACCCCGGAAATCGGGGAAGCGAGTGTCGTATGCGATTCCTGCCCGTGTTTCTCGACCTGCAAAGTGGCGTGGTGCTGCTCATTGGCGCCGGCGACCTCGTGCGCGCCAAATTGCGCCTGCTGGTCTCGGCCGGCGCGCGGGTGCGATGGTTTGCGACCGACTGCAATCAGGATGTGAGCGGGATCGACGCCGGTGATGCCGCGCGGATCGAACACGCCAACGGCGATCCGCTCACCGCCGATCTTTCCGG
Source organism: uncultured Alphaproteobacteria bacterium (assembly GCA_963802535.1). Taxonomy (GTDB): domain Bacteria; phylum Pseudomonadota; class Alphaproteobacteria; order Rhizobiales; family Xanthobacteraceae; genus Bradyrhizobium. The sequence goes on from CAWDJI010000024.1 coordinate 22,925, forward strand.
TGTCATTGCGATTCTCTGTGCCGGTGCCGGCGACGTCGGCGTTGCGATGTCGGCGCGGGCGAAGGCGGTCGGTCTGCCCGTCAATGTGATGGACGACCTCGTGCATTCCACTTTCATTTTTCCCGCCATCGTCGATCGCGGCGATGTCGTGGTCGCGGTCGGGACCGGCGGTACCTCGCCGGTGGTGGCGCGCCGCGTCCGCGAACGCATTGAGGCTGTGCTGCCGGCGCGGATCGGCGATCTCGCCGGCTTCATCGGCGGCTTCCGCAAGGCGATGCATGATCGCATCCCCGAATTTTCGCTGCGCCGCCGCTTCTGGGAGCGCGTGATCGACGGCCCGATCGGCGCGCTGGTGCTGGCCGGACGCAAGGACGAAGCTGCGAAAGCGCTGCAGGAAATCACAGACCTTTCCGCCTTCGCCGGCGCGAATGAAGCGGGCAAGGCCGAGGGCAGGGTGACGCTGGTCGGCGCCGGCCCGGGCGATCCGGACCTGCTCACCATCAAGGCGTTGCGCGCGCTACAGGACGCCGACGTCGTGTTCTATGACGAACTGGTTTCACCCGAGATTCTCGACCGCATCCGGCGCGACGCGGCGCGCGTTCCGGTCGGCCGCCGCGTCGGCAAGCCCGGCATCGGCCAGGATGCGATTCACAAGCTGTTGATCGATGCGGCCCAATCAGGTCAGCGCGCGGTGCGGCTCAAGGGCGGCGATCCCTTCATCTTCGGTCGTGGCGGCGAAGAAATCGAAGCGTTGCGCGCCGCTGGTGTGGCTTATTCGGTGGTGCCCGGCATCACCGCAGGGTTGGGCGCGGCCGCGCAATTCGAAGCGCCGCTGACCTACAGGCACGAAGCGCTGCGCATCACCTTCCTGACCGCGCACAAGGCCAGGGACGCTGAAACCGTCGACTGGTCGGTGCTGACAGACAAGAAGATGACCATCGTTGTTTATATGGGCATGACCGCGGCGCCCGCGATCCGTGCCGGCCTGCTCGCCGCCGGGCGCGCGCCGCAAACGCCGGTCGGCGTCTTTGCGCGGGTCACGCGGCCGGATGCGCAAGCGGCGGTAGGTACACTCGAAAATCTGCCGGACGTAGTCGCAAGGATCGATGGCGGGCCGGCCGTCCTCATCATCGGTGACGTGGTCGCGCATTCCGCGCCGTGGCGCCAATCCAACCTCAATCAGGTTATCTCCAAAATACTGGATGCTGCCGAATGACCTCTCCGCTCGAACAAAAGAAAATCAAACTCGCCGGGTCGTCGATGGTGACCGCGAACCGGACCTGGGACGGGGTCGTGATCTATCGCACCGCGCAACAGGGCTGGTCGGCAAACCTGTCGGACGCCGCGATTGTGCGCACGTCAGATGAAGCGCGAGCACTGCTGAGTGAAGCCACCGCCGATGACGTCGGCGCGATCGGGGCCTATATCGCGCCGGTCGAAATCAAGGATGGCGGCGCCATCAAGCCCGGCAATCTCCGCGAACATATCCGGTCGGAAGGCCTCACCATCGATCTTCCGGTTCCGGCGTAAGGCTCCATCATGTACGCATATGACGAACTCGATCGCACGCTGATCAACGAACGCGTCTCCGAATTCCGCGACCAGGTGAAGCGCCGGCTTTCCGGCGAACTCACCGAGGACGAATTCAAGATGCTGCGACTGCAGAACGGCGTCTATCTGCAACTGCACGCCTACATGTTCCGCGTCGCCATTCCCTACGGCACGCTGTCGTCGAAGCAGTTGCGCGCGCTGGCGCATGTTGCGCGCAAATATGACCGCGGCTACGGCCATTTCACCACCCGGCAGAACATCCAGTACAACTGGATCAAGCTCGCCGAACTGCCGGACGCGCTGGCTGACCTCGCCGAAGTCGGCATTCACGCCATGCAGACGTCAGGCAATAACATGCGCAACGTCACCTCGGACCAGTGGGCCGGCGTGGCGCCGGGTGAAGTCGACGATCCCCGCATCTGGTCGGAAATCCTGCGCCAGCACACCACGCTCCATCCGGAATTCTCGTTCCTGCCGCGCAAATTCAAGATTGCGATCACCGCGTCCGAACACGACCGCGCCGCGATCAAGGTCCACGACATCGGCCTGCGCCTGTTCAAGAATGCCGACGGCGAGACCGGGTTCGAAGTTCTGGTCGGCGGCGGCCTCGGCCGGACGCCGTTCATCGCCAAGACCATCAAGCCGTTTGTTCATGAGCGCGATCTCCTCAGCTATGTCGAGGCGATCCTGCGCGTCTACAATCAGTACGGCCGCCGCGACAACATCTACAAGGCACGGATCAAGATCCTGGTGCATGAACTCGGCATCGAAAAGTTTGCCAAAGAGGTCGAGGAGGAGTGGCAGCAGCTGCGCGATGGCGCGCTGACGCTGGATCGCGCCGACATTGAGGATATCCGCTCGCGCTTCTCCTATCCGGCCTACGAAAAGCTGCCGCACATGCCGGACGAGCTGAAGCAGGCCGCGCATGATCCGCTGTTTGAGCGCTGGCGCAGGAACTCCGTGTTTCCGCACAAGGTGCAGGGCTATTCGATCGTGACGCTGTCGCTGAAGCCGGTGGGCGGCCCGCCGGGTGATGCCACCGCCGACCAGCTGGACGCGGTCGCCGATCTCGCCGACAGATATTCCTTTGGCGAAATCCGCGTCGGCCATGAGCAGAACCTGTGTCTGCCCCATGTCGCCAAGCGTGACCTGCCGCAGCTGTGGAAGGCGCTCGACCGGATCGGGCTCGCCACGCCGAACGTCAATCTGGTCACCGACATCATCGCCTGCCCCGGGCTGGACTATTGCTCGCTGGCGAACGCGCGCTCGATCCCGATCGCGCAGGAACTGACGCGGCGTTTTGCCAACCACGACACCGCCAATCTGATCGGCCGGCTGCACATCAACATTTCCGGCTGCATCAACGCCTGCGGCCATCACCACGTCGGCCACATCGGCATTCTCGGTGTCGAGAAGAACGGCGAGGAATTCTACCAGATCACCATCGGCGGCCGTGCCGACGAAGGCGCGCAGATGGGGACGCTGATCGGCCCGGCTATACCCTATGCGGAAGTCGCCGACGTGATCGAAGACATTGTCGAAGCCTATCTCGCGCTGCGCGACCGCCCCGAGGAATTGTTCGTGGATGCGGTGAAGCGCCTCGGTGTCGAGCCATTCAAGGAGCGGGTCTATGCCACTCGTTAAGCAGGGAAGTATCACGACCGATCTGTTCGTCCATATTGCCGACGGCGCCGAATTGCCCGGCGATGGCGCGATCCTGGTTACGGCGGCGCGGTTCCTCGAGGATCCGGAAGGCCTCCTGAAGCGCGCCGGCAAGGTCGGCGTCATCTGGCCGAACAACCGCGATCTCGACGATCTCGTGCCATATCTCGATCGTCTCGCCGCGGTAGCATTGGTGTTTCCGATTTTCCGCGACGGTCGCGCCTACAGCCAGGCCCGCCTGCTGCGTGAACGTCACGGCTATGAAGGCGAATTGCGCGCAACCGGCCAGGTGTTGCGCGACCAGTTCGTGTTCATGTCGCGCGCCGGATTCGACGCTTTCGAGGTCAAAAAGGACGCCGACGCCGATGCTTTTGCTGCGACCGTGAAGCGTTACTCGGTGTTCTACCAGCCGACCGGCGATGGCCGCGTCACCGCGCTGCATCGGCGTATGCAATTGCGTCACTCGGAGAGTGCGGGCCAGTGAACGCGTTGGTGAACCAGGCTTCCATGGCGAAGGCGGCGGACCTGTCGCCGGCGCGGGCGCTCGACCGTGCGCTGCGCGCCGCATCGCCCAGCGAGGTCATCGAGGCCGCACTGCAGACGGTTGGTCGCGACAAACTGGCGCTGGTGTCGTCGTTCGGTACGGAATCGGCGGCGCTGCTCAAGGTGATGGCTGACGTCGATCCAGCTATACCCGTCGTCTTCCTTGATACCGGCTGGCTGTTCGAGGAGACGCTGGCCTATCGCGATACACTGATTGCCAAACTCGGACTGCGTGACGTCCGCTCGATCAAGCCGCTCGAGCAAGCGCTGACGCGCGAGGATCCGGACCGTGAATTGTGGTTCTCCGATCCCGACGCCTGCTGCCGCATCCGCAAGGTTGAGCCGCTGGCTCGCGCGCTGGCGCCGTTCTCGGCGTGGATCAACGGCCGCAAGCGCTTCCAGGGCGGGCTGCGCGCCGAACTCGCCGTCGTCGAAGACGATGGTGCCAAGCTGAAATTCAACCCGTTCGCCAACGTCGCACGCGAGGAGATCGAGGCGATCTTCCAGCGCGCCAATCTGCCGCAGCATCCGCTGGTGGCGTCGGGTTATCGTTCGGTCGGATGCATGCCGTGCAGCAGCCGGACCGCAATCGATGAAGATGCGCGTGCCGGCCGCTGGCGGGGTCGAGCCAAGACAGAATGCGGCATCCACACGAACAAGACTTCATAGGACAATGAAGCTGCGCCGCCGCAAACAACGAAATGCGGTTTCGTTGACTAAAGGCCCCTTCGTCGCGAGTTATGTCCAGCGTTGCCGATGACATCCCTCATCAGGCCGAATGGAGATTGAGATGATCCGTCGTATTCTGCCGCTGGTGGCGGGACTGTTGTGGGCGAGCGCGGCGTTCGCCGCTGACGTCACCTTGCTCAACGTGTCGTACGATCCGACACGCGAACTCTACGCCGATTTCAACAAGGCGTTCGCCGCCGCCTACCAGAAGGACACCGGCAAGAGCGTCGAGATCAAGCAGTCGCATGGCGGCTCCGGTTCGCAGGCGCGCTCCGTGATCGACGGTCTGCAGGCTGATGTCGTTACCCTGGCGCTGGCCTATGACGTCGACGCCGTGGCCGGCAAAGGGCTGATCGCTCCCGACTGGCAGAAACGCTTGCCGCTCAACGCCTCGCCCTACACCTCGACCATCGTGTTCCTGGTGCGCAAGGGCAATCCCAAGGGCATCAAGGATTGGGATGATTTGATTAAATCCGGCGTCAGCGTCATCACGCCGAACCCGAAAACCTCCGGCGGGGCGCGCTGGAATTATCTAGCGGCCTGGGGTTTTGCCGAGAAGAAATTCGGCTCTCCCGACAAGGCCAGGCAATTCGTCGGCGACCTCTTCAAGAACGTGCCGGTGCTCGATACCGGTGCGCGCGGCTCGACGGTGACCTTTGTCGAGCGCGGCGTCGGCGACGTGCTGCTGGCATGGGAGAACGAAGCGTTCCTGGCGCAGCGCGAATTCGGCAAGGACAAGTTCGAGATCGTGTCGCCACCGCTGTCCATCCTCGCCGAGCCGCCGGTGGCCGTGGTCGACAAGGTTGCCGACAAAAAAGGCACCCGTGCCGTCGCCGAGGCCTACCTGAAGTATTGGTATACCAGGGAGGGCCAGGAAATCGCCGCCCGCAATTCCTACCGTCCGCGCGATCCGGAGATCGCCAAGGAATACGAAAAATCTTTTGCCAAGGTCGAACTTTTTACCATCGACGACGTTTTCGGTGGTTGGACCAAGGCACAAAAGGAACATTTCGGCGAAGGCGGCATTTTTGATCAGATCTACAAGAACTGATCTGGCAGGCGAATTGCAGGCAATTTGCTGCACGAACAGGGGGATTTGTGAGTATCGCGGTTGCACGGCGCAGCACCCTGCCGGGGTTTGGTCTCACCATGGGGCTGACCCTGACATGGCTCTCCATTATTATTCTGCTGCCGCTGGCCGGCCTGTTTCTCAAGACCTTCGAACTCAGCCTTGATCAGTTCTGGGGCATCGTCACCAGCCGACGTACCCTCAATGCGCTGAAAATCTCGTTCGGGCTGTCGTTCGCGGCAGCCCTCGTCAATCTGGTGATGGGAACCATCATCGTCTGGGCGCTGGTGCGCTATCGTTTTCCCGGTCGTCGGCTGTTCGACGCCATCGTCGATATTCCCTTTGCTTTGCCGACGGCCGTCGCCGGCGTCGCGCTGACGCAATTGTTCGCGCAAAAGGGCTGGCTCGGCGCGCCGCTGGCCGAACTCGGCATCAAGGTCGCGTTCACGCCGATCGGCATCTTCATCGCGATGGTCTTCATCGGCATTCCGTTCGTGGTGCGGACGGTGCAGCCGGTGCTGATCGATCTCGACGTCGAGATTGAGGAGGCGGCCGCCAGCCTCGGCGCTAACCGCTGGCACACCGTGTTCCGCGTGATCCTGCCGAGTTTGATCCCGGCGCTGCTGACCGGGTTCGCGCTGGCGTTCGCGCGTGCGGTCGGCGAATACGGCTCGGTCATCTTCATCGCCGGCAATCTGCCGAACGTGTCGGAAATCGCGCCGTTGTTGATCGTGATCCGGCTTTCCGAATTCCGTTATGCCGACGCGACTGCGATTGCGGTCGTGATGCTGCTGGCGTCGTTCCTGATCATCTTTGCGGTCAATCGCCTGCAGCGCTGGGCGCAAACCCGTATTCCGGCGCATTGAGGTTTTGACGATGTCAATGCAATCTGGCCTCGCACCGGTGACTGAGTTGCGAAGCTATGCTTCAACCGCGGACATCGTGATCGCCTCGCCGCCTTCCGGCAGGGAACGCACCCGGCCACTGGCCGGCAGCGCCGTCGGCAATCCCAGGACCGAGCCCGGTCCGGTCCGGTTCATCATCATCGCGCTCGCCGTCACTTTCCTGTCGGTCTTTGTCGTGCTGCCGCTGGTCGTGGTGTTCGCGCAGGCATTTTCGAAGGGCATCGGCGCCTATGTTGCCGCGCTCACCGAGCCGGAGGCGTTGGCGGCGATCCGGCTGACGCTGGTTGTGGCGGCGATTTCCGTCAGCCTCAATTTGGTGTTCGGTGTGATCGCCGCCTGGGCGATCGCCAAATTCGATTTCACCGGCAAGACCTTCCTGATCACGCTGATCGACCTGCCATTCTCGGTCAGTCCCGTGATCTCGGGTCTGGTTTTCGTGCTGTTGTTCGGCGCCCAGGGCTATTGGGGGCCGTGGCTGCAGGCGCATGACGTCCATGTGCTGTTCGCCGTGCCGGGCATTGCGCTCGCCACCATCTTCGTGACGTTCCCGTTCGTCGCGCGTGCGCTGATCCCCCTGATGCAGGAGCAGGGCACGCAGGAGGAAGAGGCGGCGATTTCACTCGGCGCGTCAGGACTGCAGACCTTTTTCCGCGTCACGCTGCCCAATATCAAATGGGGCCTGTTGTATGGCGTATTGCTGTGCAACGCGCGGGCCATGGGCGAGTTCGGCGCGGTGTCTGTCGTGTCGGGCCATATTCGCGGCGAGACCAACACCATGCCGCTACTGGTCGAGATCCTCTACAATGAATATCAATTCGTAGCGTCGTTTGCGATTGCGTCGCTGCTGGCGATGCTGGCGTTGATCACGCTGGTCGTGAAGACCGTTCTCGAGCGCCGCCTCGACGAAGGACAAGAACCAAGGGACTAGCCAAGTGACCATTGAAGTCAAAAGCATCGTCAAGAAGTTCGGCAGCTTCGCAGCGCTCGACAATGTCGACCTCAAAGTGGCCCAAGGCGAATTGCTGGCGCTGCTCGGCCCGTCCGGTTCGGGCAAGACCACGCTGCTCCGGATCATCGCGGGCCTCGACTGGCCGGACGCCGGCGAAGTGTCGATCGATGGCGAGGACGCACTGGCGCGCGGCGCCAGCGAGCGTCATGTCGGGTTCGTGTTCCAGCATTACGCACTGTTCCGCCACATGACGGTGTTCGAGAACGTCGCCTTCGGCCTGCGCGTGCAGCCGCGCGCCATCCGCAAGGACGAAGCCACCATCCGCGCGCGGGTCAAGGAGTTGCTCGATCTGGTGCAACTCGACTGGCTGGCCAGCCGCTATCCGAGCCAATTGTCCGGCGGCCAGCGCCAGCGCATCGCGCTTGCGCGAGCGCTCGCGATCGAGCCGCGTATCCTGCTGCTCGACGAACCCTTTGGCGCGCTCGACGCCAAGGTGCGCAAAGAGCTGCGGCAATGGCTGCGCTCGCTGCATTCGGAAATCCACGTCACCTCGATCTTCGTCACCCACGACCAGGAAGAGGCGCTCGAAGTCGCCAACCGTGTCGTCGTGATGGACAAGGGTCGCATCGAACAGATCGGCACGCCCGGCGAGGTTTACGACGATCCGGCGACCGCCTTCGTCCACGGCTTCATCGGCGAATCGATCGTGCTGCCGGTGGATGTCAGCGGCGGTTCGGTGCGGCTGGCGGGCCGGCCGCTCAACATTGCGGCCAACGGCGCGGCCTCCGGGGCCTCAAAACTGTTCGTGCGGCGCCATGACATGGCGATCGGTCCGGCCGGGTCCGGTTCGTTCGAAGGCGCGGTACGCCACGTCCGTTCGTTTGGCCCGATCCAGCGGGCCGAAGTGACGCTGTCCGGCGGCGAGGGCAAGACCGTGATAGAGATCGACGCCCCCCGCGACCGGGAACTCCAGGCCGGCGAAATCGTCAGCCTCCAACCCCGCCGCTACCGGATCTTTGCGGCCCAGGATTAGGGCCCGCTGTCATTCCGGGATGGTCCGAAGGACCGAACCCGGAATCTCGAGATTCCGGGTTCGATGCTTCGCATCGCCCCGGAATGACGCAAAAATTCACCTTTCAGCCACGGTTGGTATGCAACAACTGCCTGTCATCAGGGGTTGATTCATGCGCGCGGCGGTAGCGGTAGCGGGATTATTGTTGCTGGGCGGCTGCATGGCCGACACCCAGGCACCGGAACAGCCGACCATGTATCTCAGCATGGCCAATGGCGGCGCTACGCTGGATCCGGTAGCCGCGGCCTCCATCATCTCGCTGTACCGGCAGAACAACGGCCTCGGCGCCGTGGCGGTCGATCCCGATTTGATGAAAGTTGCGGAGGCGCAGTCGCAGGCGATGGCCAGCCGCAACAAGCTCGATCATGACGTGAAGGGCCCGCTGGAGAAACGGCTGGGTGCTTCCGGGTATCCCGCCAAGCTGGCGGTCGAAAACGTCTCGGCCGGCTATCACACGCTGGCGGAAGCATTTTCCGGCTGGCGCGACTCGCCCCCGCACAAGGCCAATATGCTCAAGAACGGTGTCACAAAATTGGGCATAGCGGCGACTTATGCTCCAAACACCAAGTACAAGGTGTTCTGGACGCTCATTCTTGCATCAACTTGAACCTGATAAACTCCGCGTGAACTAACGTGGGTGTCTCGCTGATTGACGCCGTCGCGAACAGTCGCCACGGTACAAACGTTATTGCCCCCTAATCGACGGTCATGATGGATACTTCCGAAACTGCGCCCGCGACGAAACCCGTCGATGCCCAGCGCGTGCTGGTCCTGCAAGGCGGCGGTGCGCTCGGCTCCTATCAGGCCGGCGCGTTTCAGGCGCTGTGCGCCTCAGGCTTCGAGCCGGAATGGGTAGCTGGCATCTCGATCGGCGCCATCAATGCCGCGATCATTGCCGGCAACGCAGCCAACAAGCGCGTCGATCGCTTGAAGGAATTCTGGAACATGGTGTCGACGGGCGTTTCCTGGAGTCCGGTGACGCCGGGCGAACGCGCGCGGTCGCTGTTCAACGAGACCAGCGCCGCATTGATTGCGACCTTCGGCGTGCCCGGTTTCTTCACGCCGCGGATTCCGCCGGCGCCGCTATGGCCGCCAGGCAGCCCGCAATCGCAGAGCTATTACGACACCGCGCCGCTGAAGAAGACGCTGGAAAACCTTGTCGATTTCGACCGCATCAACGATCTGAAGACCCGGCTCAGCGTCGGCGCGGTCGGCGTGACCTCTGGCAATTTCAAATATTTCGACAATTATGAATTCAAGAAGCTCGGCAAGAAGATCGGCCCGGAACACATCATGGCGTCGGGCGCGCTGCCGCCGGGCTTTCCCTCCATCGTGATCGAGGGCGAGCATTATTGGGATGGCGGCATCGCTTCCAACACGCCGCTCGATTTCGTGCTGGATGAGGAGACCGACCGCGACCTCCTGATCTTCCAGGTCGATCTGTTCAGTGCGCGCGGCGAACTTCCGATGTCGCTCTTGGAAGCCGCCGAGCGCGAGAAGGATATCCGTTTTTCCAGTCGCACCCGCATGAACACCGACAAGAACAAGCAGATCCACAACGCCCGGATGGCGGTGCGTGACCTGATCGGGAAACTGCCCGACTATCTCAAGAACGATCCTTCCGTCGAATTGCTGCGCAAAGCCTCCAAGGAAAACACCGTCACCGTGGTGCACCTGATCTACCGCAGCAAGAACTACGAATCCTCGTCCAAGGATTACGATTTTTCCCATGTCGGTGTGGTCGAGCACTGGAATGCGGGTGCCCGCGACGTGCATTTGTCGATGCGTCACAAGGAATGGCTGGAACGGCCGCAGTCCGGGGAGACCATGGTGACTTACGATCTGACGGAGGACGTTTCCAGCGTCTCCGCCGCCAAGAAAAAGGAGTGAAGAAATGGGTAGTTTGACAGGCAAGACCGCGGTAGTGACGGGCTCGACCAGCGGCATCGGATTGGCCTACGCGCGCGCTTTCGCCGGCGCCGGGGCCAATGTTGTCATCAACGGCTTTGGCGTGCCGGCCGATATCGAGAAGGAGCGTTCCGGCATCGAGACCGACTTCAAGGTCCGCGCCGCCTATTCGCCCGCCGACATGACCAAACCGGCGGAGATCGCCGACATGATCGCGCTCGGCGAGAAGACTTTTGGCTCGGTCGATATCCTGGTCAACAATGCCGGCATCCAGTTCGTCTCGCCGATCGAGGAGTTCCCGATCGAAAAGTGGGACGCGATCATCGCGATCAATTTGACATCGGCGTTTCATGCCATCCGCGCCGCGGTGCCCGGCATGAAGAAGCGTGGCTGGGGCCGCATCATCAACACCGCGTCGGCCCATTCGCTGGTGGCCTCGCCGTTCAAGTCGGCTTATGTGTCGGCCAAGCACGGCATCGCCGGCCTGACCAAGACGGTCGCGCTGGAGCTTGCGACCTTCAAGATCACCTGCAACTGCATCTCGCCCGGCTACGTCTGGACGCCGCTGGTGGAGAAGCAGATCCCCGACACCATGAAGGCACGCAATTTGACCAAGGAGCAGGTCATTCATGACGTGCTGCTGGAGGCGCAGCCGACCAAGGAGTTCGTGACCTCCGAGCAGGTCGCGGCTTTGGCACTGTTCCTGTGCGGCCCCGATGCTGCCCAGATCACCGGCACCAATCTGTCGATCGACGGCGGCTGGACCGCGGAGTAACTGCTCTTAACCTCTCCCCGCTCTTGGCGGGGAGAGGTCGCGAGCGTTTGCGAGCGGGTGAGGGGCGAGGCACCATGCTCGCCAAGCAAACGCCGTCTTCGAAGATTGGTGGTTGGGCTGAGTGATTGCCTCGCCCCTCACCCGAAGTCTTCGCTGCGCTGCGGCTTCGACCTCTCCCCGCCAAGAGCGGGGCGAGGTTAAGCGCCAGACTTCCCGAACGCCAGCACGTGCAGCCCGAGCCGCTGCCGCACGATCCAGAACAGCAATACCGTCTCGAACGCGAGCGAGATCGAGGTCGCGGCGGCGGCGCCGTGGCCGCCGAAGCGCGGGACTAGCGCCACGCACAGCACCACGTTCATGACGAAGGCTGACGCGTAGGCCAGCGCGCAGATGTGCTGATGGCCGAGCATGTTGAGTAGCCGCTCGACCGGGCCGATCGCCGAGCGCACCACAAGGCCGATCGCGGCGATGAACATGATGTCGTAGCCGATCACGAATTGCGGCCCGAACAGCCACAATAGCGGCTTGCCCATCGCCAGCAGCGCGATGGTGGCGGCGAGCGAGGGCCAGAACGTCCATTGAATGGCGTGCGCCACATAGGCTGACAGCCGGTCCTTGTCGCCCAGAGCATGATACTCGGCAAAGCGGTGCGCGGTGGTCGCCGCCATCGCGTAGTGAATGAACGAGACCAGCGCCAGCGTCTTCACCACAGCGAAATAGATTCCGACTTCCTCCGAAGGGCGGAACTGCTGTAGCACCAGCACGTCGGTGTAGGACAGCAGCAGATAAAAGCTTTCGACCAGCAGGATCGGCAACGAGACCGCGAGCCAGCCGCGGAAATCATAGGCTTTGGCGCCCGGCTCGATGTGGCCGGCGAGCCTGCGGTTCAGCACGATCATCTGCCCGATCATCGCAAGCCACACCGCGGCGGCGCTGGCCAGCATCGCAACGACGGCGCCGAGCTGGAAGCCCAGCGCGAAGGCCCCGGCGGTGAAGCCGATGAGCAGCGTCTGGCGCACGATGAATTGCGGCATCAGGCCGAGCCGCATCCAGTCGTGCGAGCGGGCGATGCCGTCCTGGGTGTTGGCCACCACGAAGGCCGGCAGGATCATGCAGCCGATATAGAGCGGGACGATCGAATTCGGCTCGATCCAGGGCGACAGCGTTTTCACCAGACCTGCCAGCAGCAGCGACACCACGGAGGAAACCGCAAAGGTCATCCAGCGGCTGCCGGTGAGAAAGCCGCGCAGCAGCGCATGCTCGCCGCGGGTGCGATATTCCGGAATGATCTTTTGCGCGGAGGCGGAGATGCCGAAATCCATCATGCTGCCGAGCAGCAGCACCCAGGTCCAGACATAGACATAGACGCCGTAATCCGAGCCGCCCATCCAGCGCGCCAGCAGGATTTGCGAGAAATAGGCAAGCGCTGCCGAAACCAGGCGGATGATGAAGATCGTGCCCGCCAGCCGCCGAGTGACGGAGGCTTCGCCCGTGCCGCCAACGAGGCTGCGCACCAGCGATCGCAGGCGTGCGATCAGGCCGGAAGGCGAAGGGCTATCGGATTCGGTGTCCATCACAGCCACGGCGAAGCGTCCTCGAAACACGCCGCGAGGCGGCGGCGATGTTTTTGGCTATCAACTATTCGTTAAGATTCGGTTGGTCGGGGGTTTCAGGTCGGCGGAAGACCTGACGATTGAAGGCTTGGCGATTGCAGGCAGCGATATTCCCGGGGCGCCAGCGCATAGGCCGCCTTGAAGCGGCGGCTGAAATGGGCGAGGTCGGAAAATCCGCAAGCCAGCGCAATTTGCGTGATGGATTCCCGGGCCAGCAGCGGATCGAACAGATCGCGCCGGGCCTTCTCCAGCCGCCGCGACCAGATCCATTCGCTGACCGTCGTATTCTCCGAATGAAACAGATCCTGGAGATAGCGCGACGATATGCCCATCAGGGCTGCCACCTTCTCGGTGTTGAGATGGATGTCGCCCAGATTCCGTTCGATGATCGCTTTGGCCCGGAACGTCAGCGCGGCGCGCGCCGGCGTGTCGTTGCGATGCGGGCACGACGAGAGATCGCCGAGCGCCGTGGTCACTAGGCCAAGGCAAACATCGGATAGCCGGCCGGCCGCGACCGCGCCGACTTCCGAAACGATAGAAGCGGTGTTGCGGATGAAGGGCGCGACCAGCGAGCCGAGCGGGCTCTCGGCCGCGACCCGGGTTGCGGTAACGGCTTCGGTCGGGCCGATGCGCCGGATCATCGCGTTGCGCGGCATATGCAACACGATCTGTTCGAACTGCGCGCCAAAACTCAGCGTGTAGGGCCGCGTACTGTCATAGCAGGCGAAATCGCCGGGCTGCAGCGCGGCCTGCCGGCCGTCCTGGGCCACCGTGCCGGTGCCCTGGACCTGCACGCTGACCAGAACGACTTCCTCGCGCGCCCGGCGGATGCGGCTTTTGGTGCGGTCGACGATCTGTCCGTCGGAGCGGACTCTTCGAGAAATGCATCTCGTCGCATTGCGCGGTCGTGATCTCGCCGAAAAACGGCGCTTCCGACAACGCGCGGCAATCCAGCTCGACGAAGGTGTCGCACACCGCATCGCGCCAGTACTGAAGCCGCTTCGTCTCGGCAACGGCCGAGGTCGCCAGAACGACCTGCATCGCCCACCTCGCAAGCCTGCACGGCCAAAAACTAGCACACCGGGTCGACTTTGCAATTGGACAGGGTGGGCATTGCGGCTGGGAACAACATTTCCTGCGGGCGCAGGCAAGCGCGTCCGTGCCGCTGCATTAGGCTCGGCGACGTCGATCATGGAGGGGGTGATGAGCATCTATCACGACAAGCAGCGCGCGCTCCAGGACGCCTTCGATACCAGGCGGCTGGCGGATGTCATCGAAAGCAACAACCTTCATTTGACGTTCAACCCGCTCGATGAAGCCTTCATCGCCGCCAAGGACTTCTTCTTCCTGGCCACCGCCGACACATCGGGAAAGCCGAGTTGCTCGTTCAAGGCCGGCCCGGCGGGTTTCGTCAGGGTCGTCGACGAGCGCACGCTTGCTTTCCCCTGCTACGACGGCAACGGCATGTATCTCTCGATGGGCAATGTGCTGGCCAACCCGAAAATTGGCATGCTGTTCGTCGATTTCGAGAAGCCGAACCGGTTGCGGATCAGCGGCGAGGCATCGATCACTGAAAATGATTCCCTGCTGGCGCATTATCCGGAAGCCCAGTTCATCGTCCGCGTCGCGGTGACCGAAATCTTTCTCAACTGCCCGCGCTACATTCCAAAGTTCAAGCGCGTGGCGGACTCGCCGTTCGTGCCGGTCGCCGGCAAAGAGACACCGTTTCCGAACTGGAAGCAGATCGATTTCGTCCGCGAGACCTTGCCCGCGCGCGACCGCGAGATCGCCATGCAGATGCCCGCCATCGACATCATGGATTACATCCGCTCGATCGAAGAATCCTGAAATCACCTTTCACAGCACGCCGTCGGAGTAGATCATGGCACTGACCAACCCAAAATATAAAGTCGCCGCCGTCCAGGCCGCGCCTGCGTTCCTCGATCTCGACGCCTCCGTCGACAAGGCGGTCCGGCTGATCGACGAGGCCGGCGCCAAGGGCGCACGCTTGATCGCCTTCCCGGAAACCTGGATCCCTGGCTATCCCTGGTGGATCTGGCTCGGCGCGCCGGCCTGGGCGATCATGAAAGGCTTTGTCTCGGCCTATTTCGACAATTCGCTCACGTATGACAGCCCGGCCGCCGACAAATTGCGCCAGGCCGCCAAGCGCAACGACATCGTCGTGGTGCTGGGCCTGTCGGAGCGCGACGGCGGCAGTCTCTACATCGCGCAGTGGATCATCGGCCCGGACGGCGAAACCGTCGCCCAGCGCCGCAAGCTCAAGCCGACCCATGTCGAGCGCTCCGTGTTCGGCGAGGGCGACGGCAGCGACCTTGCGGTGCATGACCTTGCGATCGGACGCGTCGGTGCGCTGTGCTGCTGGGAGCATCTGCAACCGCTGTCGAAATACGCCATGTATGCGCAGAATGAGCAGGTCCACGTCGCCGCGTGGCCGAGCTTTTCACTTTACGATCCGTTCGCGCATGCGCTGGGCGCGGAAGTCAACAACGCCGCCAGCAAGATCTACGCGGTCGAAGGATCGTGCTTCGTCGTGGCGCCCTGCGCCACCGTCTCCAAGGAGATGATCGATCTGTTGTGCGATACGCCGGACAAGCATGGTCTGCTGCATGCGGGTGGCGGGTTCGCGACCATCTATGGCCCTGACGGTTCGCCGATCGGCGACCGCCTGGCGCCGGACCAGGAAGGGTTGATCTATGCCGATATCGATCTCGGCATGATCTCGGTGGCGAAGGCAGCCGCCGATCCGGCGGGGCATTATGCGCGGCCCGATGTCACGAGGTTGCTGCTCAACAAACGCCCGGGCAATCGCGTCGAGGCGCTGGCGCTTCCGGTCGATCAGGTTGCGGCAGGCGAGGAGATCCCCTCGATATCGCGAGCGCCAAGGGGAGTTGTGGAGTTGCCGAACGCGGCCGAATAGTTGGCCGGCTACGGCAGATTGACGTTGAACTCGTAGGCCTTGTCGCCGCCGACCAGCGTCAGTTTGAGGGCTGCGCCGTCCGGGCTTACACCGGACGGCACGCCGTCGAGCTCGAAGGTAAACCGCTTCACGCCGGGCGAGCTGGTTTCGACCAGTTTTGGCACCGGCAAGGCCCAGTCCGGTGTCGGGCCCTCGACGAACAGGCTGACGTCCTTGCCTTCAGGCGCCGACACGTCGACTAGCACGTTGATCTTTCCCTCGCGCTTGACGTCGCGGATGGTGAGTGGATTGGGATCGCCGATAGTCGCGGGCTTTGGCACGCTGTTGAGCGCCTCGGACAGATTGCCGTCCTCGGTACTCGCGACGCTGGCAAAGGCCAGCTCAGCATTGGCGTCGACGGGAATGCAGATTTTCTCGCAGACCGCGTAGTTGATCTCGGCCCGCAGCGTCACCGGCTTGTTGGCATCCTTGGCCGTGATCCGCAGCGGCAGCACGACCTTGTGCGTGTAGCCGAGCGAAATGCCGCCCGCGCCATCGTCGAATTTTTGCGGCGCCGGATATAAGACCGCAACAGCCTCAACATTGTCAGACTTGGAGAAGTCGAAGCGCGGCGGCACCCCGGAATCGCCAGGAGACCGCCAATAGGTATGCCATCCCGGCTGCAACTGGATGGCGATACCGCCGAGCAGCACCGCGCCGCTGCGCGATCCCGCCAGCAGGCGGACGGCGGAGTGCGCGTCGCGCTGCCAGGGTGAGGAATCCTCGGCACGAGCCAGGGTCGCCATACAGGCGACAGACAAAATCGCGGCCACGCCGAGCGCGGCCTGCTTGGGAACTATCGGGATCATGGGGCGTCTTTACAGCCAAGTCCGTGTGCAAACCATTGAATTGCTTGTGATCCCAAGAAGAAATGGCTGCGAATATGCCTGCGGATGCGCAGGCCTCGACATCCCGGCTTGATTGACAGAAACGCCACCCGATATCAGGATATGAATCAGCATCAGAGAGGCCTTTTTGGATGAGCCCTGAAGGCAAGACCCCAAAGCCCCGCCGAAAAGCCGCGCGCATTGGCGACAATTCGTCCAATGAAGGCTATCTGGACGGCCAGTTGCTGATCGCGATGCCCGTCATGGGCGATCCGCGCTTCGAGCGGTCGGTCATCTATATGTGTGCGCATTCGAGCGAAGGGGCGATGGGCATCATCGTCAACCGCCCGGCCGGCAGCATCGATTTTCCGGGATTGTTGGTGCAGCTCGACATCATCAAGACGTCGGATCAGATCAAGCTGCCGGAAAATGCCGAGACCATGAAGGTGCTCAAGGGCGGTCCGGTCGAAACCGGCCGCGGCTTCGTGCTGCATTCCAGCGATTTCTTCATCAAGGACGCCACGCTCAATATCGACGACGGCATCTGCCTGACCGCAACCGTCGATATCCTGAAAGCGATCGCCAAGGGGGCGGGACCGAAGCACGCGATCCTGGCGCTGGGCTATGCCGGCTGGGCGCCCGGGCAGCTCGAAAACGAAATCCAGCACAATGGCTGGCTGCATTGCGACGCCGACCCGGACCTGATCTTCGGCGCCGACGTCGACGAAAAATACCTGCGCGCGCTGCGCAAGATCGGCATCGATCCCGGCATGCTCTCGAACGAAGCCGGGCACGCGTAGTCACACCCACGGTGTCGTCCCGGCGATGAGATCGAGGGTGGGCAAAGCGCAGCGTGCCCACCACTCACAGCAATGGTTTGGATAGGTGGTGGGCACGGCGTAAGAACGCCTTTGCCCACCCTACGAGTGCTAACAAGCAAGGCCGCGGCGTATGGGTCCCGGCGTTCGCCGGGACGACGGTGGAGTTTGCTACTCCGCCGCCTGCTGCGCCACCGTCGGCGCCGTGCCGGCCACCGTGGCGCGGCGCATGTCGCGGGGCTGCGACTGGTCGTAGCGGCGCACGCGGTGCATGGTCTGGCGGTTGTCCCACATCACAAGGTCATGCAGCGTCCATTTGTGGACGTGGACGAATTCCGGCTTGGTGGCGTGCTCGTTGAGATCGCGCAGCAGCACGCGCGCCTCCGGCATGCTCATGCCCTTGATGCCGCCGGCATGCGACGACAGATACAGCGACTTGCGGCCGTGCACCGGATGGGTGCGCACCAGCCGTTGCAGCACCGGCTTGAACATTTCCTTTTCCTCGTCGGTGTAGTCGAGGAAGCCGAGCGAGCCGCGCGAATACATCAGCGAATGTTCGCAGATCATGTCCTCGATCTCGGCCTTCTCCTCGTCGTCCAGTGCGTCATAGGCCGCGCGCATGTCGGCGAATTCGGTGTTGCCGCCCTTGGGGTTCACCACCCGCGCCGACAGCAGCGAGAACTTTGCCGGGATCGGCCGGAACGAGGAGTTGGAATGCCACAGGCAATTGCCGAGATTGAACAGATGCGCGCGGCTGTCCTTTGGCAGCGGCTTGCCGTCCTTGCCGAGGTTGGAGACGTCGTTCAGCCCTGACGTCAGCCGGTAGTCTTCCTTCTTGGTGATGTTGCCTCCACGCGCGCTTTCGCGGTTGCCGAAATTCAGCGCGAACGCCAGTTGCTGCTCGTCCGTAAGATCCTGGTTGCGGAACAGCAGCACGGCATATTTGTCCATGCCGGCTTCGATGTCGGTGGCTTCCTGCGGCGTCAGGGGTTTTTGCAAATCGACGCCCGAAACCTCGCCGAAAAAGTGCGGGTGAAGCTGCCGGATCGTGACCGTCATGGCGTTCTCCTCAAGCGGCGGGCGGTTGTCCCGCTTCGTTTGGGTAAAAAACTACTCTCCGTTTGTCCCAAGTCAACGCTTGGGAGCGCATGCGGCAATGCGCTATTTCGTGTCCCGGACGCGGTACAGCGTCACTTCGACGGTGCACTGCAGAGCTCAGATGCGCAATTGCGCATCGGGGGACCCAGCAACCACGATGGGCCCGGATCAGCAGCGCAGCATTCCATGCTGCGCAGCATCCGGGGCACGGATCAGGCGTTTCGCGCCATCAACCCGCCATCCACCGGGATAACCGCGCCGGTCAGGAACGAGGCCGCCGGCAGGCACAGGCTCAGCGTCATATGGGCGACCTCCTCGGGATCGCCGTAGCGGCCGAGGGCGGTGCGGCGCCTGGCGTAGATGGCTTTGTGTTCCTCCGAAATCCGCTCCGTGATCGCGGTGCGGATCGGGCCCGGGCAGATGCAATTGACCGTGATGCCGTCGCGGCCGAGTTCCACCGCGAGCGAGCGGGTCAGGCCGGCGACGCCGGCTTTCGCTGCGGAGTAGGGGCTGTGCAATGCGGTGGCGCCGAGCGCCTCGGTGGAGGCGATGTTGACGATCCGCGGGCTCTTCGACTTTCGTAAGTGCGGCAGTGCGGCGCGGATGATGCGCGGATGCGCCGTCAGCATGACAGCCAATCCCTTGGCCCACGCCTCCTCGTAGCCATCATCGTCGATCGCCACACGTACCGATATGCCGGCATTGTTGATCACGATATCGAGCCCGCCGAAATGCGCGGCGATCTCGCCGACGACGGCTGTGATGGCGCTGCGGTCGGCGACGTCGAGCGTCCAGGCCTTTGCGGTGCCGCCGCGGGCGGCGATTTCGGCGGCGACAGCCTGGGTCGCCTCGGCGTTGAGGTCGGTGACGGCCACCTTGGCGCCCTCGGCGGCGAACACCAGTGCTGTGGCGCGCCCCATGCCGCTGGCGGCGCCGGTGACGAGAACGGTCAGGCCCTTGACCGAGCGGCTGAGCTGCTTGAAATCTGACATGACAAGACTCTGCGGGAAGGGTGCCGATGGCGTTGTTGAATTGACAAGGCTGGCACCGATCCGCAGACAGGTCAAACCACGCAAGCCAACACAAGGTGCAAACGGTGGCCGATAATTCCGCTCCGCAGATCAGGCGCCTGGAGACGCCGGATGCCGCCCTTTACCGCGACCTCCGTCTGGAGGCGCTGCAACGAAATCCCGAAGCCTTCGGCTCCACGTTCGAGTTCGAAGACGCGCAGCCGCTGTCGTGGTTCGAAGCTTCGCTCGGCCGCGCGACGATCTTCGGCGGATTCCATGACGGCACGCTCGCCGGCGTGGCCGGATTTGCCATGGAGGAGGGCGCGAAGCGGGCGCACAAGGCGCTGTTGTGGGGCATGTATGTCCGCGCCACAGCCCGCAACACCGGTCTGGGCAAGCGGCTTGTCGCCGCCGTGCTCGACCATGGGCGCGGACGGGTGGAGTTGGTGAAATTGTCGGTGGTGAGCGAGAACGAGGCGGCACGCCGGCTGTACCGCGCCATGGGATTTGTCGAATACGGCTGTGAACCGCGGGCGCTGAAACAAGGCGGCCGCTATTACGACGACGTTCTGATGGTCAATTTCCTCGACGAAGTTTTGCGCTGAGAGCATCAACAAGAAGGACGCTAGCGATGAACGAACTCGATTTCAGCGGCAGACAGGTGCTGGTGGTCGGCGGTTCCAGCGGTATCGGCAACGGCATTGCGCAGGCGTTCCGCGCCAAGGGCGCGCGCGTCGCGGTGTGCGGCACCCGCGCTCACGCGACGGATTATTCCGCGGGAGAAGGCTCGGATCTCGAGGGTCTCGAATATTTGCAGCTCGATGTCAGCAATGCGCAAGCGATCGAACAATTCAAACCGTCATTCGCAAAACTCGACGTGCTGGTGCTGGCGCAGGGTGCTGTGATCTACCGGCGCGGCGAATTCGAGATGGATGGTTTTCGCAAGGTGCTCGAAGTCAATCTGATGAGCCTGATGGCCTGCGCGACCAAGTTTCACACGATGCTTTCGCTGAGCAAAGGCTCGCTGATCATCGTCAGTTCGACGGCGGCCTATCACTCGACCATGGGCAATCCCGCCTACAACGCCTCGAAGACCGGTGCGATGGGGCTGACGCGCACGCTCGGCGAGGCGTGGGCCGAGAACGGCATCCGCGTCAACGGCATCGCGCCGGGTCTGGTCGACACCAAGATGACCAAGGCAACGACTGCCAATCCGAAGCGGCTCGAAGGCGCGCTGGAACGAATCCCGCTGAAGCGGCTCGGCACGCCCGCTGACATGGCCGGCGCCGCACTGTTTTTGGCCTCGCCGCTTTCGTCTTATGTGATCGGCCAGACCATCGTGGTTGATGGCGGGCTGATACTTTAGACATCGGAACTTGCGCGCGCCTTGTCGGTTACCTCCTCTGAAACAGGAGGAAAGACGATGGACAAGGATCGGATTGCAGGCGCGGCCAAGGATTTTGCTGGCAAGGCAGAAAGCGCCGTCGGTGGCCTGACCGGCGATGCCAAGACGCAGGCCGAGGGCCGCGCGCGCGAGGCGGCCGGCACCGTGCAGAATTTGTACGGCCAGGCCAAGGATGCGGCAAGCGACGTTGCCGATGCCGCGGTCAACTACGCCAAGGACGCCTATGACAACAGCGGCGATACCATCCGTGGCAGCCAGAAGGCGGTGGCCAAGACCGTGCAGGACAATCCGCTCGGTGCGCTGCTCGTCGCCGGTGGCATTGGATTTGCGCTGGCGCTGTTGATGACCCGTCCGCCCCGCCGCCCGCCGCCGCGCTGGCGGTATTACGGCTAACTGGGCTGCGTCGACATCGGGGCCTCGTGGTTCGAGACGCGCGTCTTCGGCGCGCTCCTCACCATGAGGGGAGAGAGACGAGATTTCAGGATGAGGCCTTTAGGTAAGTGTTAAACCCTCATGGTGAGGAGCGCGTCTTCGCGCGTCTCGAACCATGAGGCTAATGCGACGAGGATAACGTTATCGCGTGAATGCGCCGGCCGGTGCTTCGGCCGCTCGACCCACATTACCCGGCGGTCTCGGCACGCCCGGCGCGGCAGGCGTTGCCGGTCCCGGTGCACGTGGCGCTTGTGGCGCGATCTGCCGGGGCTGCGGCGTGGTGCCGAAGCCGCCGAATAGGTCGCGCAAGCTCGGCGTGCCGGTCTGAACCGGGCGAAATTGTTTTTTCGGTTTCGGCGGTTCAGCGGCGGCCGGCACCGATCCGTTTGGCGCGGTCGACGCGACCGGGGATTCGCCCTTGCCTTGTTCCTTCGCCACTTCCTTGGCCTGTTCGCGGCCGATCTCGCGGCGCGGCCAGGCGAAATCATCGGCGCGGCCGGCTGGAGCGGCCAGCGCCTCACCCTTCACCAGCGTCCGCGCGGCGAGCGCATCGACTGCGGCGGGCCGGGTGCCGGGGCCGCCGAGCAATTGGTCGGTGCCGACGGACGAGGCCACCAGCGGCAGGATCGGTCCGGCGATCGGCCGCGGCGCGGGCTGGCCCGGCACGGCATTGGCGTCGGGCGTGGCCGGTTCGGTCGGCAGCGCGATCGGTCCGGAACGCGAGGCCAAAAGCCGCGAGACTTCACGCTCGACATAATGCGCGAGCTTGCGCGCGCCGTATTTGTTGAAATAGACGCCGTCGTAGGAACGCAGCTGGCGGATCTGGCCTTCGAAGTCGGGGCCCTTTTGCAGGAACAGGCCGCGTTCATCGACGAAACCATCCCAGACATCGACATAGGTGATGCCGGCCTTGGCCGAAGCGTCGCGATACAGCGCATCGAGGAACAGCATGTCGGCGGTGCCCTTGATGCCGCGCACCGCGGGCAGCCCGACCCACAGCACCGGCACGCCCTTGGACTTCAGCACGCCGATCATCTCTTCGATCTTCTTGCTGTAGAGCTCGACCCAGCGCTCGTCGCGGAACTCGTAGACGCCGCTCGCCGAGCGCGCGGTCTTTTCCGGCGTCGTCACCTGCGGCGTGTCGGCGTCGGCTGCGTCATCCGGCGACAATTCGGTATCGACCGGCTTGTCGGCGGGTTTGGCGGCGGCATCCGGCGAGCCGTCCGGCTTGGTCGCCGGTTTGGCGGCGTCGCCCGGCTTGGCGCGCGCGTCCTTCTTGTCGTCTTTCTTGTCGCCCTTGGATTTATCGGCGACCGGCTCGCGGATCGCCACGCGGTCGTTGAGGCCGAGCATCACGACGATGGCGTCGGGCTTCTCGGTGGCGAGGATGCCGCGCGCGGCGGCGGCCCAATCGGCGGGCTCGCCCCTCGGCTGATACTTGATCAGGCCGGACACCGTCTTGTGCCTGCGGATCACGCCCATGTCGGGTTGTTCGGTGTAGGCGTCCTCGAGGCCATAGGCGAGCCAGTCGGCCATGGCATCGCCGAGCACCAGCACGTTACGTTCCGCGACGCTGTCGCGCTTGGCGGGCGCCGGCGCTCTGGAAAAATCCTGCCGCGGTGCTTGCGGCGCCTGCTGCTGGAATGGCGCGAAGAGATCGCCACCGAACCAGCCGCCACCATTGTTGCGCGGCGCCGGCCGTTGCTGCGGGGGCGGTCCGCCGAAATTGAAAAACTGCGCTGACGCGGGCCCTGCGATCCCGATCAACAGCGCAAGCGCCACCGCCAGTGCGACCAGCGGGCCGGTTTCGGTAAAGACGCGGAAAAAGGGTTTGGGCTTTGGCATCCGGCTCGGTCGCAATGGGTCGTGCAAGGCGTTGTGGATCTGTCCGCTATACTATCGGAATCAGGCCGCAAGCGGGCAGATTTTGCCACTTAAACCGGGCCGGAACCGTTACCGTCAAGGACGAAGCGGAATTGTGCGTATCACGGTTACTTTTGGCGGGAAAACCACCGTTTCAGCGCCCTCTTAGCCGCTCCAGCACGTCGGAGGAGGCGAATCCGTCCGCGGGAGCCCCGATCGAGGCCTGGAAGCCGCGCAGCGCCTCCCGGGTCTGGCCGCCGAACTGGCCGTCCGGGGTGCCCTTGTAGAAGCCGCGCTGGACCAGCAATTGTTGTAGTTCGAGCCGCTCGGCCCGCGACAGCACCCGTTCCTGCCGCGGCCACGGCTGCACGAACGGCGCCCCGCCGCGCAAGCGATCGGCGAAATGCCCGATCGCCATCGCATAGGCCTCCGCCGGGTTGTATTTCATGATCACCCGGAAATTCTGCAGCATCAGGAAGCCCGGCCCCTCGGCGCCGACGGGCGCCAGCAAATAGGCCTTGTCGGTCGCGTTGCCGAACGGCTTGCCGCCGGGGCGCGTCAGGCCCTGTTGCTGCCACTGCGCGATCGTCATCGCCTTGGCCTTGTCGGCCAGCATGAAGTTAAAACCCTTCGGCAGCACGACCTCGTAGCCCCAGGTCGCACCCGACTGCCAGCCATCCTTCTTGAGGTTGTTGGCGGTCGACGCAATCAGGTCGGACGGATTGTCGACCACATCGCGGCGGCCGTCGCCATCGCCGTCGACGGCGTAGCGCTTGAACGCCGTCGGCATGAACTGCGTCGGCCCGAACGCGCCGGCCCAGGAGCCGCGCATCTGCTCGGGCCTGAGATCGCCGCGGTTGAGGATTTCCAATGCAGTGAGGAACTCATCCTTGAAGTAGGCCTGGCGGCGGCCGATGCAGGCCAAGGTCGCGGTGGAATTGAGCACGTTGCGGTCGCCCATCTGCGTCGAATAATTCGACTCGATGCCCCAGATCGAAGCTACGATGTAGCGGTCGACGCCGTAGGATTTCTCCACCGCGTCGAAGATTGTCTTGTACTTGGCGAGGATCTCGCGGCCCTTGGCGAGGCGATTGTCGTTCACGAGGATGTCGAGATAGTCCCAGATCGCCTTGGTGAATTCGGGCTGCGAATCCATCAGGTCCATGATCCGCAAATCAGGCTCAAGGCCTGCGGTGAAGCGTTCGAAATTCGCCTGCGTGACATTGCGCCGTGCGGCATCGGGCCACATCGAAGCGACGCAATTGGGAAAATTCGCCGCCGCCTGCCGGATCGCCGAAGCGGTCATCAAGGGATGGCCGGAGGCGCCGTCTTCGCCGCTCCAGGGCGGTGGCGCGGACGGTGCGCCGTCCGTGCCGGTGGCGGCCTGCGCCGGCTGGGCGGTGGTTGATTTCGGCCCCGAAAAGATGTTGCCGAAGAAGTTCGAGACGCCGTTACCGCCGGAAGATTGGGCAAATGCCGGGCCGGCAAACAGCAGCGCCGCCGCGATCGCGATCGCGGCACCTCGATGGGCCATTCCGTCTGCCGTCCGGTGCATGCCGTTTCCGTTCCCAAAGATCCCGTTTCAAAAGGCCTTGTCGCGGTTTCCAATAGCTTAACAAGAGCGAGATTTCGTTGCTTTCCCATTGCTGCGCAAGGGGGTGGGGGGGCGGACCACACATCCGCCTTTGTTAGCAGGTGCAAACGGACCATCAACGTGCGATCAAGGCACTTTCCGCAACGCGCAAGGCTCCTGAATTCCCATGAAAATCCGTAAAGCCGTTTTCCCGGTCGCCGGTCTCGGCACCCGCGTCCTGCCCGCCACCAAGGCGATGCCGAAGGAAATGCTGACCATCGTCGACAAGCCGCTGATTCAATATGTCTACGACGAGGCCAAGGAGGCCGGCATCGAGCATTTCATCTTCGTCACCGGGCGCAACAAGGGCGTGATCGAGGATCATTTCGACAAGATGTTCGAACTCGACGCCACGCTGGCGGCGCGCGGCAACAAGAAGGCCGAAGAAGAAATTCTGGCGCGCAACCAGCCGGGCGCCGGCGCCACCAGCTTTACCCGGCAGCAGGCGCCGCTCGGTCTTGGGCACGCGGTATGGTGCGCGCGCGACATCGTCGGCGACGAGCCGTTCGCGGTGGTGCTGCCGGATGAGCTGGTGCTGAACACGCCGGGCTGTCTCGCGCAGATGATCGAAGCCGCCAACAAGCTCGGTGACAAATCCAACGTGCTCGCGGTCGAAGCGGTGCCCGAAAATCTCACCCATCAATACGGCATCTGCGGCGTCGGCAAACGCATGGGCAAGATGTTCGAGGTCGACGGCATGGTGGAGAAGCCGCCGCAGGGCACCGCGCCCTCCAATCTGTCGATCACCGGGCGTTACATCCTGCAGCCGGAAATCTTCAAGATCCTCGAGACGCAAGAGCGCGGCGCCGGCGGCGAGATCCAGCTCACCGACGCGATGATCGGTCTGGCCAAAACGCAAAAATTCTACGGTGTCGAGTTCGAGGGCGAGCGGCATGATTGCGGCTCAAAGCCGGGCTTCCTGCGCGCCAACATCGCCTACGGCATGGCCCGCCCCGATTTGCGCGACAGCCTGCGCGCGGAGATGAAGAAGTATCTCGATAAATAGCGAGCCGGTGTTGGTTTCACTTCGTCATTGCGAGCGAAGCGAAGCAATCCACGCCTCGGCTTGGCGCAAAATGGATTGCTTCGCTGCGCTCGCAATGACGGTGTTTAGCGTCTGACCTAAGCCACCAGCGACAGTTGCGGCAGGCTGGCGACGACCGACTGGTTGCGGCCGTTGGCCTTGGCGGCGTAGAGCGCCTTGTCGGCGGCCTCGATGAGGTGGGTCCAGTCGAGCCCGGCCATCGGCGTCAGGCTTGCAACCCCGGCGCTGACGGTCGTGACGGTGGGATCCTCCGACCAAAGCTCGACCTTGCGGCGGATGTTTTCGGCGACGGCGAGCGCATCGATGGCCGAGCAGCCCGGCAGCAGCACCGCGAATTCCTCGCCGCCGAACCGTGCGGCGCAATCGCCGGCGCGCTTGACCGAGTCGGAAATGCAGATCGCGATGCCGACCAGCACCTGATCGCCGGCCTGGTGGCCGTAGGTGTCGTTGTAGGATTTGAAATGGTCGGCATCGATCATCAACAGCGCGACCGGCGTCCTGGCGCGGCCTGCGCGCCGCCACTCGGTATCGATCTCGCTGTCGAATTTGCGCCGATTCTTCAGGCCGGTGAGCGCGTCAGTGGTCGCCATCTCCTCGAGCTTGTCCTCGGCCTGCGCACGGCGGCCGATTTCACGCGCCAGGAACAGCGTGGTGCCGAGCACGAACAGGATCAGCGCGATCATGATGGCGCCGATCCGGGTCACTTCGCGCTGCCAGAGGCGGAAGATGGCGTCGAGCGGCTTGCCGACCACGACATAGAGCGGACCGCTGCTGTTGCGACGGACATAGAGCCGCGGCGTGGCATCGACGGGGCCCTGTCCGGCATATGAGCCGCCGCCCGGCAGATTGTTCGGGTTCCAGGTTCGTATGGTTGCCAGGTTTTTGCCGATGACGTCGAGGTCGAACGGTTTGCGCATGATGATGGTGCGGTCGCGGCGCAGCACGGTGATGGTGTCGTCGGGATTGAGGTTCAACCGCTCGAACAGTTCATGGAAATAGCTGAAGCGGATGGCGCCCGCGACCACGCCGAGGAAGCGGCCGTCATTGTCGGAGATGCGCCGGCTGAGCACGATCGAATAGGCGCCGCGATGCAGCATCGGGAGGCTGAGGAAGAGGCCCTCATCCGGATTGTCGCGATGTACCCTGAAATATTCCTCGTCGCCGCGGTTCTCCGGCCGCGGGTCGAACGATGAGGCATCGATCGTCAATTGTCCTGACGCGTCGAACACCTGGATCGCGCTGAAATGCTTGGCGGTTGCGGCGTGGTCGAACAGGATCAAATGCAGGATCGGCTTGCTGACGTTCTTGATCTCCGACATCACGAGGCTGCTGGCGACCGCGCGCAGCGACAGATCGTAGAGCTCGATGTTGCGGCTGATGTCGGCGTCGATGCCGGCAGCCAGGTTTTCGAGGGTCTGGCGCGCCAGCTCTTCCTCGCCGCGGCGCATGTCGAGCATGACGTTGGCGCAGATCGCCGAGAAGCCGATCACGGTGGCTACCGAGGACGCGATCAGCAACTTCGTGGACAGCCGCCAGGGCCGGTATGCCGAGCCTTTCCTGGCCGTGTCTGTGCTCCGCCTGAACCGCATCGTCCGCTCCCAAGCCCCCTCCATGCGCCAGGAAACGTTGCAGCAGGCTTAAATGGCGACAAGGATGCGCCGATCGGTTAACGCTTGGTTGCCGCAGACCGGCGGCTTTGCGCAAAATCGGGGATCCGGGTGAACGATTACGACCTGCTGCGGGACTATCTGAAGAAGCAAAAGCTTCCCGAATTCGTGCTGACCTTCGAGGCGATCGAGGAGATCCTCGATGCTGCGCTGCCACGCGCGGCGCACCGCGCCTCATGGTGGGAGACCGAGCGCAGCCCGCAAGAGAAAATGCCGCAGCGCGAAGCGTGCCTGGAAGCCGGCTACATTGCCACCAGGCAGGCCGACGGTCGAAGCGTGAAGTTCAAGCGGATGAAGGCGAGGAGGTAGCCTCGCAACCTGCCGTCCAAGCCAGGTGCCGTGACCATACGCCGCGCCGTATTGCCGGCGCCGCCGAAAAGCTGAAATCTGTTCAATCGCAATCGTTTACAGGCATAAATTTGCGGTCGACACGCGGCTGTGGTCAATTCTGTTCCTGTCAACGCGCCGTCCCTGCAACATCCGGATGTTGGTTTTTTGGCTTCCGAAACGAGGAGCTTGCGTAAAGCATGCTGCGGATGGTCAACTCGCTGTCGGGATACTTCTGCACGGTTGGAGAAAACAAAATGTTGAAGAAGATTGCGATCGTGGCTGGCTTGGGGCTGGCACTCTCTGCCGCGGCGGAGGCCCAGACACCGCGCAAGGGCGGAACCATCCGGATGACGGCGCCCTACGGCTCGAGTTTCACCAGCCTGGACATTCACACCACACCGCGCGCCCAGGACGAGATCTTCGCCAAGGGTCTGCATCGGTCGCTCTATACGTGGGACTCCGCCGAGGGCAAACCGGTTCCGGAACTTGCCAAGGAGGCCGTCGTTTCGGGCGGAGGGCTTGTCTATACGTTCAAGCTCCGTGACGACGTCTATTTCCACCACGGCCGCAAGATGACGGCCGACGACCTGATCTGGACCTATAACCGCATCATGGACGGCTCCAAGGCCTTTCCCGGCGCGCGTTACGTCCGCATGATCGCCGGCGCGTCCGAGGTCGAGAAGGGCCAGGCCAAGGAAATCTCCGGCCTGAAGAAAATCGACGACTTCACGCTCGAAATGAAGCTGACCGAGAAGGTCGATCCCGGTTTCTATTTCTTTAACGCGCTGACGTCGATCTATCCCGCCGACGAGGGCGCCAAGGAAAGCTTTATTCAGAAGCCGATCGGCCTTGGGCCGTATAAGTTCGTCGAGCACGTGCCGGGATCGCGCATCGTGCTGGAGCGGTTCGAAAAATTCTACAAGCCCGGCAAGCCCTATGCCGACAAGTTCGTGGTGTCGATCATGGGCGAGGCCGCGGCGCGCGATGTCGCCTTCCGCAACAAGGAAATCGACACTTCGGTGCTGGGACCGGCGCAGTACGTCGCCTATCAGGCCGACGCCAACCTCAAAGGTACCATCGTCGAAGTCGCTGAGGTCTTCACCCGCTATATGGGGATGAACCCTTCCTTCAAACCGTTTTCCGACAAGCGGGTCCGGCAGGCGATCAATTATGCGATCGATACCGATCTGATCATCAACAAGCTGGTCAAGGGCAAGGCTTACCGCGCCACCAGCTGGCTGCCTTTGACCTCACCGGTCTATGACAAGACCATGAAGCCCTATGCCTTCGATCCCGCCAAGGCGAAGGCATTGCTTGCGGAAGCCGGCTATCCCACCGGCTTTGAATTCGAATGGACCACGAGCCAGAACGAAAGCTGGGGCCTGCCGATCGTCGAAGCCGTGATCCCGATGCTGGATCGGGTAGGCATCAAGGCCAAGGTCAAGCAGGTCGAGACCGCGGTGCTGGCGGAGGTCGTGCGCAAGGGCGAGTTCCAGGCCTATGTCTATTCCCAGGCGACCGGCCCGGACCCGCAGGCCGCGCTCAAATGCTTCCATTCGGCGACGCCGCAGTCGGCCTGCAACTACACCACCTTCAAGAACGCAGACTTCGACAAGATGATCGATGAGGCCGGGCAGACCGACGATTCGGCCAAGCGCGTCCAGCTGCTGCAAAAGGCCAATGCTCTCTTGTACGAAGAAGCGCCGGTCTGGTTCTTCAACTACAACAAGGCGGTCATGGCCGTGCAGCCCTGGCTCCATGGGGTGCAAAAGAACGCAACCGAACTGACCCACCAGAACGTCGAAGAGCTTTGGGTCGACGATACCTCGCCCGCGAAGTGACACTCTTGCCCTCCCTCCATCACCGCTGATGGAGGGAGGGAGGAACAATTCCGATGCTCTCCTTCGCGATCCGCCGAATCCTGCAAACCGTTCCGACCGTGCTTGCCGTCGTGCTGGTGATCTTCGTGCTGTTCAGCGTCGTTCCCGGCAGCATCGCGTCGAGCATGAGGCGATGACGGCAGAGGCCCGAGCGACCCCGCCGTCGTGGAGCGCATGAAAAAGCAGCTTGGCCTCGACGATCCCGTTTACGTCCGTTTCGGCAAATACGTCTCGAAGCTCGCCACCGGCGATTTCGGCACCTCGTTCCGGACCCGTGAGCCGGTCACGACCATGATCGCCAAGCGGATGTGGCCGACGCTGCAATTGATATTCGCCTCCATGATGTTTGCGATCGTGATCGGCGTGCCGCTCGGGTTCGTCGCAGCACTTCGGCCGGGCGGCGTCGTCGACACGGTCTCGATGGTGGTGGCGGTGTCGGGCCTTTCGATGGCCAAGTTCTGGCTCGGGCTTTTGCTGATGTACCTGTTTGCGCTGAAACTCGGCTGGCTGCCGAGTTTTGGCTATGGCGACGGCGGGGGCAAATATCTGATCCTGCCGGCCGTGACGCTCGGGGTTTCGCCGATGGCGCTGCTGGCGCGGACGACGCGCGCCGCCGTGCTTGAGATCATGACCGCGGATTTCGTCCGCACCGCGCGCTCCAAGGGCATGAGCGAGACCCGGGTCGTGAAGTGGCATGTGATGCGCAATGTGCTCGTCATCATCCTCACCGCGATCGGCCTGCAATTCGGCGCGTTGATGGGGCAGGCGGTCGTGGTCGAGAAACTGTTCTCCTGGCCGGGCATCGGCTCGCTGCTGGTCGACAGCGTCCTGCAACGCGACATTCCCGCGGTCCAGGGCTCCATTCTCGTGGTGGTGATGTTCTTCCTGACCATCAACGTGCTGGTCGACCTGCTTTATGGCGTGATCGATCCCAGGATCAGATACGCATGAAGCTCGGCAGCAGTCTCATTATCGGCGGGGCGCTGTTTGCGCTGGCAATCTTCGTCGGCGTCTTCGCGCCCTGGCTGGCGCATACTGATCCCGTCATGGACGCCAACCTCATGAACGCGGAAGAGCCGCCGAGCCTGATGTGGTGGTTCGGCACCGACGCGCAGGGCCGCGACATCTACTCCCGCGTCGTGCACGGCGCCCGCATTTCGCTCACCGTCGGCATCGTCTCGCAGCTCATCAACAGCATCATCGGCGTGGCGTTGGGCCTGACGGCGGGCTATTGGGGCGGCTGGTGGGACGACGTCGTCAACGGGCTGACCAATCTGATGCTCGCGATCCCCTCGCTGATCTTCGCGCTGGCGATCATGGCGGTGCTGGGACCCGGGCTGACCAGCCTGTTGATCGCGCTCGGGCTGACCAACTGGTCCTTCACCTGCCGGATCGCACGGGCTTCGACGCTGTCGCTCAAGAGCCAGGGCTATGTGCAGGCGGCGAGGGTGCTCGGCTACGGCGATCTGCGCATCATGATCACGCAGCTGCTGCCGAACATGATCGGACCGCTCATCGTCATCGGCACGCTGGGCATGGGCGCTGCGGTACTCGCCGAAGCCGCTCTGTCGTTCCTCGGCCTTGGCATCCGCCCGCCCTATCCAAGCTGGGGCAGCATGCTGTCGGAGGCCCGCGACCAGATCACGACGGCGCCGTGGCTGTCGATTTTCCCGGGTCTTGCGATCTTCCTGACGGTGCTCGGCCTCAATTTGCTCGGCGACGGCCTGCGCGACATTCTCGATCCACAGTCGCGGAGCCGGCGCGGATGACAGGCACCCCGCTGATCGAAGTCGAGAATTTGCGTATCGATCTCGACAATGGATCGAGACGAGTCGCGGCGGCCGAGGGCATCTCATTCCGCATCGATCGCGGCGAGACGTTCGGCCTGGTCGGCGAATCCGGCTGCGGCAAGAGCATTACGGCGCTTGCCATGATCGGCCTGTTACGGCCGCCGCTGTCGATCGGCGCCGGCGTCGTCCGGTTTGACGGCCGCGAAATCCAGCACCTTTCGGCGTCCGAGCAACGGAGCTTGCGCGGCAACCGCATCGCCATGATCTTCCAGGAACCGATGACGGCGCTCAATCCGGTCTCGCCGGTCGGCCGCCAGATCGCCGAGATGTTCGTGCTGCACAAGGGCAAGGACTGGCGCGAAGCCGACAAACTGGCGGTCGAGGCGCTGGCCAGCGTCCGCGTCCCCGCACCCGAGCGGCGGGTGAAGGATTTCCCGCACCAGCTTTCCGGCGGCATGCGGCAACGCGTGATGATCGCGATCGCGCTGGCCTGCGGGCCGGATCTCCTGATCGCCGACGAGCCGACCACCGCGCTCGACGTCACCGTGCAGGCCGAGATCATCGAGCTGATGCGCACTTTATGCGCCGAGCGCGGCACCGCCATCCTGATGATCAGCCACGATCTTGGGCTGGTCGCCAATGTCTGCCGCCGCGTCGCGGTGATGTATGCCGGTCGCATTGTCGAGGAGCGCGGCTCGGACGACATCTTCCGCACTAGCTCGCATCCCTATACGCAGGGCCTGGTCGACTTGCTGCCGCGGCTCGGCAGCCGCGCCGCACTCGGCCGGACCCGGCTCACGGAGATCGCGGGCGTGGTGCCGGCGATCACGGATTTTCCGGATGGCTGCCGCTTCAATCCGCGCTGTGCGCGGGCGACCGAGATTTGCCGCACGACGATTCCGGAGACGACGTGGCTCGCGGCCGGCGGTCTCGTCAGGTGCCATCACCATGCATGAAGGTGCACCGAGGCCTGCCGACGATGTCATCCTCAGCGTGGAGGATCTCGCGGTCCATTTTCCGATTGGCGGCGGCCTGTTCGGCGGCGGACAGCGGCTGCTGCGCGCGGTCGACGGCATCGATCTCCAGCTGAAGCGTGGCGAATGCCTCGGTCTGGTCGGCGAATCCGGTTGCGGCAAGTCGACGGTTGCGCTGTCGATACTGGGGCTGCTGGCGCCGACGCGCGGCCGCATCGTGCTGGACGGCCAGGTGGTGACGGGCGGACAAGCGGGCGACCGCAAGGCATTGGCCCGCATCGTGCAGATGGTGTTTCAGGATCCCTACGCCTCTCTCAATCCACGCCAGACCGTTCGCCGCACGCTGGAAGATCCGCTGCGGCTGCATGGGGTCACGACCAAAAGCGAGATCGATGGACGCGTGGCCGAGATGCTCAGGCATGTCGGCCTCCGGCCCGAACAGGCCGGCCGCTACCCGCATGAATTCTCCGGCGGCCAGCGCCAGCGCATCGGCATCGCGCGCGCGCTGATCCTCAATCCCAAGATCGTCATTTGCGACGAACCGGTATCGGCGCTGGACGTCTCGATCCGTGCCCAGATCATCAATCTGCTGCTGGAATTGAAGGAAACGCTCGGCCTCTCCTACATCATGATCAGCCACGACCTCGGCGTCGTCGAATACATGAGCGACCGGGTCGCCGTGATGTATCTCGGCCGCATCGTCGAGACCGGCGGCTGGCGCGAAATCTTCGAACAACCGGCGCATCCCTATACGCAAACTCTGATCGCAGCGATTCCCGATCCGCTGCGCCGTGCGCCGCTCGCCACGACCAAAGGCGAACTCCCCAATCCGCTCGATCCGCCGGACGGCTGCGCGTTCGGTCCGCGCTGCCGTCATGCCGAGGCTGTCTGTCTTCGCGAGCCCAAGCCGGCGCTTGAAACGCGACCCGACGGACACGCGGTGCGGTGCTGGCGCGCGGACGAGATCCGGATGCAACGCGAGGTGCAGACGTGAAGAAATTTTCGCTGATCCTGGCTTCGATCTGTCTGGCATGGGGACACGCCGCATCCGCCGACGAATTCCAGAAAGTGAAATGCGGCGCCGATATTCCAAAGGCCCTGATTGGGCAGCGATCGCCGAATGGGCGGGTCGTCGACACCGAGAAGAAGTATGCCGCGCTCGGCCTGAAGCATATGGGAGCCGACGAGATTTCAGATCGGCTGAATTCGATCAACTGGATGATCTGCGGCGCCGAATACATGGTGCTGGTGGAACGCCGCGGGTCAATCACCGACGCGGTACCGTT
This sequence comes from uncultured Alphaproteobacteria bacterium, assembly GCA_963802535.1. Classification (GTDB taxonomy): domain Bacteria; phylum Pseudomonadota; class Alphaproteobacteria; order Rhizobiales; family Xanthobacteraceae; genus Bradyrhizobium. Next base: position 56,736 of record CAWDJI010000024.1, read on the forward strand.
TCCGGAGCATTCCAAGGCGTCACCGGCCTTCTCGGGCCTTTGCCAGTCCAAAGGCAAGGATCTGCCCGACATATTCGTCGGCGTGCTGGATGGCGCGTCGAAGGCGGACTATCTGCCTGTGGTAACGGCGTGGAAGATCGACAAGCAACGCGCAAAGTTCATCAAAGTGCCGGGCGAAGGCCTGCTTTGCCCGCGAGGCGGCATCTGGACCGTGGACGGCGGGATGTGAGGCTGGACACCTGATGGGTGTCCGACGGGCTTCGCGGGTGACGACAGCTAGGTGCGAGCCGCACTATCCGCGTCATTGCGAGGAGCACTTGCGACGAAGCAATCCATTTCTTTCTTTGCGCGGCGCGATGGATTGCTTCGCTTCGCTCGCAATGACGTGGATAAACCGATGCGCGACGGCGGGTTAAAGGGAACCCGCCCTACAAGCTACGAGTTAAAGCGCGGCCAAACCCGGCGGCGGTTTGCGTATTTGGGAAGCCTGCTCGAACGCGTACGCCAGACGCAGAAGCTTGTGCTCGCTCCAGGCACGGCCTGCGAAGGTGACGCCGAGCGGATAGTCCGGCGTTTCCTTGTCGCCGCTTCCCGAGACAAAACCTCCGGGCACCATGACGCTGGGATAGCCCGCCTTGGCCGCGATCGGAGCGCCCATGCTGCCGGCGAACAGCACGGCGTCTAGCCTGTGCTGGTTCATGTAGGCGTCCATGCCGCGCGTCTTGGCGGCGAGCAGGTCCATGGCCCGTGCCGACTTGTACTCGCGTTCGCTCAAATCGCCCTTGGTGAGGTTGGCGGCGAGGAAATGGTCCTGGCCGAAACGCAACGCCTTGCCGGCGTTCGCCTCGTTGAAGGCGACGATGTCGGCGATGGTTTTCATGTCAGTGTTAACAGCCCAATCCTTCAAATAGAGATTCAGGTCGCGCTTCAGTTCGTAGATGAAAACGATCGGCGGGTTCACCGCACTGCCCTTGCTGCGGCTCAGCGGATTGCGGTTCAGCACCGGCATGGTCGTACCGGGGCCGCCGATCCACCCGGCCGTCGGCATGTTGGCGCGCACGATGACGGCGCCGAGGTCCTCCAGCACCTTGATCGTGTCCGCCATCACCTTGGCCCATCTCGGCACCAGCTTGCCGTAGTAGCAATCGTTCAGAGGGTCAGTGCGGTCGCTCGGCACGCCGATGCGCGCGCCCTTCATCGCATCGGGCGTAAGGCCGGCGGTGTAATCGGCCGGCCGGCGCAGCCGCTGCGTCGCCGGATCGAGCGGATCTTTGGCGGCCAGCACGTTCAGCAGCAATGCGGCGTCGCGCACCGTGCGCGTCATCGGTCCTGCGGTGTCCTGGCTGTGCGCGATCGGCACGATGCCGGCGCGGCTGATCAGTCCGACAGTCGGCTTGACGGTGACGAGGCCGTTCTGGCTGGCGGGGAACAGCAGCGAGCCCGAGGTCTCGGTGCCGATCGCGGCCGCGCACAGACCAGCCGCCACGGCGACCGCCGATCCCGAGCTCGAGCCTCCCGGGGACACCAGCGGGATATCCCGATCGTCCACCAGGTCCGGCGCGTAGGGGTTCTTCACCTGGCCGCCGAGCGATGAGTAGCCGCCGGGCATGTCGATTGCGATCATGTTGGCGAACTCCGTCAGGTTCGCCTTGCCGAGGATCACCGCGCCGGCGTTCCGCAGCAGCTTGACGACGGTGGCGTCCTTTTTGGCGCGCGCACCCGCTAGCGCCAATGAGCCCGCCGTGGTCGCCTGTTTGTCTGATGTCGCGATATTGTCCTTGATCAGGATCGGGATGCCGGCCAGCGGCCGTTTAACCGAGGCTTTTGTGCCGTCGAGCTTGCCAGCAATCGCGAGCGCGTCCGGATTGATCTCGCGGACGGAGTTAAGTTTTGGCCCGTTGCGATCGTAAGCCTCGATGCGCGCGAGATAGGTTTTGGTCAGCGCCGTGGCGGTGACCCGCCCATCGGTCAAGGCCTGCGCGATATCGCTCATCGGCGCGTTGTCGAACTCGGCGCTGGTAGCAGCCGCGGCGGGGCGAGTTGGCTTCTTCAATCAAGCAACTCCTGGCAATTGAGATCGTCCACGGCCAGGAATATCCGCTCGAGATTGTTCCACCAGATCAGCGGCGGAATATTCGACATCGCCTGCCCAATCGGCGTGGCGGCCTGCCAGAGAACCGCCAGGCGATAGTCGTCGAACAGTGCCGCCCGATCGTAGCCTGTGACGCCGCTCTCGATCAGCGCGTCGTGGTAGCAGTCCAGCAAGGGTTGTTCCATCCGGCGGCGCCGGTCAGGATACCAGTGCATCGCGATCATATAGGCAAGATCGTCGGCCGCCACATCGACGCGCCAGCAGTCCCAATCGAACAGGCGAACGTCATCCCCATCGCGGGGCATGAAGTTGTTCCAGACATGGGAGTCGCCCTGAACGACCGTCATATTCCGATGCGACCGGTGGTGCGTGTGCAACCGAAGTCCGGTATCGATCAGGCGCCGGTAAAGCTGGCGCCGCTCCATTGGCAGGCGATCTCCGAAGCGATCGGTGAAACGCGCCAGTCTCTCCTCGAACCCTTTCAGGTTCTGGCTCATCGTGGCGTCGTCCTGCCAGGTCCCCACAGTCTCCCCAAGACGCGGATCGTCCCACCACGCGGCGTGAAAACGGGCGCGGGCGCTTACGATGGTTTCGCACTGCTCCAGTGTCGGCGGCAGTGGCCAGGTGGTCGCGATGAAATGCGTATCGGTCAGGTCTTCCAGCAGGAGGTGCCATGCTCGCGTGTCGGCGTCCCAACTGGCCTCAAAGCAGCGCAACAGGTGCTGATCTGGTTTGGCGGCGGCCACCTCGTTGTAAAACGCAACTTCCTGCCGGCCGGCGTCCCAATTGGCATCACCGAGACGGTCGGGACGGCCGGTCTTGAGGATGATCGTACGCGGTGCGTCGGGCGCGTCACCCTCGTAGACCAGACGGAGACGGGTGATCTCCGACAATATCGTCGGGTACGAACTCTCGATCGTGACATCGCTGACGCGAGCGTCGATGAACGATTTGCGAAGTACCGCGGTGAGATGCTCGGGGCTTGCTGCCTTGGGCAGAGGCTTTTCTGTCATGGAAATCTGGTTTCACCGGGGCGGACGACGCGTTGCACTTTTGAAAGTAGCATTGCAGCGATTGCCGGTCCATCCGTGACGCCGGAGATGACCGTCGCAGGTGCATACGCGGCGGCGTTCTCCAAAGGCCACGATGCAGGCGGGCTCTGTTGAATGTCACCACAATATCGATAGTACCTGCGTCATGATTTTGAGCGCTTCGCGTGCTCATCTGCAACTCTGTGAACGCATTCAATGAAGAGCCTTGCTGCTGGGCTGCGAGTACGATTCTTGAGGGTCACGATTGCGACAGGTCGCTGATAGAATGGAAACTTGATGGGAAGGATCTTGAGGGAATGATCTCTCCCAAAGCCGAGCACTGAGGCCGGGAGCACCGTTACGAATTGTCCGCTCGCAACCAGCCGGCAGCAGAGATGAATTGAAAGAGTTGTCAGCGGTGCTTGTGGCATTTCGGAGCCACTATCGCGAAACACCTTGGGCGCGAGCGAGCCCTGCAACGTATCAGCGGGCGGCAATATCCAGCGTTCGCCGGCGAGGTCGGCGAGCTTGAGCCTGCGCGACCGGGCCCATTTTGTCTGTCGGCCTGCGACCACGACGGCCTCATCGTTATATATGACGTCCGCTTCGAGGTCGTCCTCTTCGAACGGCGCGGGAATGCGGCCCAATAACAGGTCGATGCTGCGTTCGCGCAACTCGCGATAATGCAGGGTGCTCATGACGGTCTGCGCCACGTCGAGCCGGATGCGGGGCTGCTCACGCGAGAAACGCTCGATGACAGCGGGCAGAAAGCCGGCAGCGATGCTTTCGGTGCTGCCAATGCGCAGATCTCCCACGGTCGGGTCGGCGAGGAAGGCGAGCTCTTCGACGCCGTGCTTGAGTTCGTCGAAAACTGCCTGGCCACGCGCGACGAGGGCGCGGCCGTAGGCGGTCGGCTCGATCCCGCGGCGGCTGCGGTCCAGCAGGCGAAGTCCGAACACGTGCTCCATGTCGGCGATCGCTTTCGACACTGCAGGCTGCGAGATCGCAAGTTCGGCCGCAGCCTTTGCCATGCTGCCGCGCTGAACCACCGTGAGCAGAATATGCAAATCACGAAGTTTAAGGCGGTGTCCGATGCGATCGACCCATTGCATGGCGTGCCTTATCAAAATGGTTATGCATCTATAACATATCAGAACTAGATAAGTATGTCTTTGCGGCGCATCTACCGCTTCGGCCCCAATGGCCGGATCGGAAGTCGATCATGTTGAAGCAGTTTACGATCGTGTTTGGCGCGCTATGCGCCGTCGTCACCGGCGCGGCGGCCGAGACGCCGCTCGAGCGCGGTAGCTATCTTGTCAATGCGGTGATGGTCTGCGACGGCTGCCATACGCCGCGCGGTCCGGGCGGCTTCAACATGGAGCGGCGGTTTTCCGGTGGTCCCCAGGTCTGGGACGGAGCGGCCTATACGGTGCGCGGATCCAATATCACTTCCGACCGCGAAACCGGCATCGGCGCATGGAGCAAGGACGATATCAAACGGCTGTTGACCGAGGGCGTGCGGCCGAACGGCGTGCAAGTTGCGCCAGTTATGCCCTATGGCTTCTACAAGATCCTCACTCCCGGCGACCTCGATGCCATCGCCGTCTACCTCAAGTCGATCAAGCCGGTCAGCAGCGAAGTACCGCAGCCGGTCTACAAGGCTGCCATGATTCCATGCCGCTTCCCGGAGCCGAGAAATCGATCGGCGGCAGGATGCCTGCCGATCCGGTCAAGCGGGGTTTTTATCTCGCGACGATTGCGCATTGCATGGCCTGTCACTCGAACAAGCCCGATGGCGGGCAGGATTTCAAGAACGGGTGGGGCAGGGGTGGTTACGAGATGAAGGGCCCATTCGGTTCGGTCATCGTCCCCAACATCTCCTCGCACAAGGAGAAGGGCGTCGGCGCGTGGACCGATGCCGAACTCAGGCGTGTGCTGACTGAGGGTATCGGTCGCGACGGCCGCGTGCTGAAACTGCCAATGGCGCGCCAGGCCTTTTTCAGCCAGATGACGGACCAGGACCTCAACGCCATCGTCGCCTGGGTACGCAGCATTCCGCCGATTGAGTGAGAGTGTCTGCTTCGAGCGTCGTGCCGGGCGACAAATTGGCCCGACGGCCGCGCCCGGCGTAGCCTTTTGACGCGCCGAAGTCCGCCTCCGGACGTAGGCGGTTGGCGAAGCCGGGGCAAATCACGATTCCGATTTACGGAAGTCGTGTCAAGACCCAAATTAGAAAATATTTCGCTTTATCAGAATTACGATTCGGATTATACCTATCGCCATCCCGTCCCGCTCAGAGGGGCGTCGGCCGTCGTTACCAACGAGGGGCGGGTCGCGGTGGACGCTGCCAGTGCCGATAAGCGAACGGCATGAGAGCGTACGGCAAAGACGTGTGGTCCTGACGCCCCATGGTTGGCGTCGACGGTGGCAACAGTACATGGCTCACCGGGGAGAGCGCGTTATAAGCCGTAAAGCCATTGCGCAGGGAATGTCGGATGTTCTCCGCTGCCCTGTATGCTCATGCGCGCATCTTCTATCTACATTGCGCATGAGACCTCGGGTGCAGCGCGCATCCGGCATTCCCTGCGCCCTCTGGATTTTTTTTGGGGGGCGTAAGAATTACTTGAAAACCTCGGACGCAATGCGTCGCGAGAATGAGAAACTGTATCCGGCCGTCATTGCGAGGAGCGCTTGCGACGAAGCAATCCATGGCGCGGCAAGCGGAGGGATGGATTGCTTCGCTACGCTCGCAATGACGTGGATAAACTGCAGCGCCTTCGCGCGAGCGGTCTGCGCGTCGCGACAACCGTCAGCGCTAACTCGCCGCTTCCAGCCGCTCTTCCGTCAGCAGCCGCATCGCGGCGTCGGCGTCCATCGGTTCGCCGAAGGCAAAGCCCTGGGCGTATTCGCAGCCGAGTTGATAGAGCTCGACCGCGTCGGAGTCGGTCTCGGCGCCCTCGGCGACCACGTCCATGCCGAGGTCGTGGGCGAGGGCGATGATCGATTTCAGGATCACCGGGCGGGTGCCGCGGCTGGTGGTACGGACGAACGACTGGTCGATCTTGATGGTGTCGAACGGGAAGCGTTGCAGATAGGCCAGCGAGGAATGGCCGGTGCCGAAATCATCCAGCGACAGGCCAGTACCGAGTTCGCGGATCCGCGTCAGCATCTGCGCCGCGTGCTCCGGGTTCTCCATCACCAGCGACTCGGTCAGTTCCAGCTTGAGCGTGCCGCGCGCCACCGAGGAGCGCGACAGCACGGTGCGGATGTCGTGGATCAGATCGTGGCGCAGCAATTGCCGCGAGGAGACGTTGACGGAGGCAAAGATCGGCTCGCGCGAGCGCATCGCGCGCTGCCAGATCGCAAGCTGCTTGGCGGTCTGGTCCATCACGAACATGCCGAGATCGACGATCAGGCCGATCTCTTCGGCGATCGAAATGAATTCCGACGGCGACATCCGTCCGAGTTTGGGATGATCCCAGCGCGCCAGCGCCTCGAAGCCGGCGATCGAGCGATCCTCCAGCCGCACAATCGGCTGGTAGAGTATTGTGATTTCCTGGCGCTCGATGGCGCGGCGCAGCTCAGATTCCAGCGTCAGGCGGTCGGTCTTGCGGGCGCGCATCGCCGGCTTGTAGACGTCGATGCGGTCACCGCCGATGCGCTTGGAATGATACATCGCCAACTCGGCGTCCTTGATGATCTCGTCGGACAGCTGCGTCTGCGGATCGGACAATGCGAGGCCGATGGATGCGGTCAGGAAAATCTCGCGGTCGTTGAAGGCGATCGGCGCGCGGATGGTCTTGCGGATCGTTTCGGCAAACGCGGTGATGCGCGCCGGATCCTGTTCCGACATCAGGATCAGACCGAACTGGTCGCCGGCGAGCCGGGCGAGCGTGTCCTGTGGTTTCAGAATCCGGGTCAGCCGCCGCGCCAGCGTCAACAGGATGGAGTCGCCGACCGCGATGCCGACGGAATCATTGACCTGCTTGAAGCGGTCGAGGTCGATCACCATCAGCGTCGGCCGCAGGTTCGGCATCGTCTTGGCAAAGTTCGCGACAGCACCGAGGCGGTCGATGAACAATTTGCGGTTCGGCAGGCCGGTGAGGTTGTCGTGCACGCTGTCATGCAGCATGCGCTCCTCGGCATTCTTCTGCTCGGTGACGTCGGTCAACGTGCCGACCACGCGCGAGACCTCGCCGTCGGAGCCGACCACCGGGCGTGCCTTGAGCGCAAACCACATGAAATGGCCGTCGGGCGTACGCAGCCGGAAATCCTGCACCAGCCGCCCGCGGCGCTGGTCGAGCACACTGTCCAAAGCTGCACGGAAACGGTCCTGATCGAGCGGATGCAGCACCTCGAGCCATTTCGCGGCCGGGCCTTCCAGCGTTCCTCTTTTAAGCCCGAGCAGGCTTTCGGTCTCGGGGCTGGTGAACACCTTGTCGGCGGAGACGTCCCAGTCCCAGATCAAATCGCCGGAACCAGTCAGCGCCAGCGCGCGGCGCTCGACGTCGGAGACCACGCCTGTCGTGGCGCCGCCGCCGGCAAACGCGTGCTGCATGACCGTAAAGCCGATCAGCATCACGATCAGCACGAGGCCGCCGAGCAAAGCCGGGCCGACGATGTCGTTGGTGACGGAGCCCGCCACCGTCATGCCGGCCGCGACCACCCAGACCACCAGCAGGAACCAGGTCGGGATCAACAAGACTGCGCGGTCGAAACCGTGCGTGGAGAGATAGACGATCAGCGCAAAGCCGGCGACGGCGATCAGCACCAGCGACATCCGCGCGATGCCTGACGCCACGGCCGGATCGAACAACGCCAGCGCCACCAGCGAGCCGAGGAACGTCAGCCAGCCGACGGTGATGTGCGAATAACGCACATGCCAGCGGCTGAGATTGAGATAGGCGAACAGGAACACCAGCAATGTTGCGGCGAGGATCGCTTCGCCCGCCGCGCGCCAGACGCGCTCGGCGTTGTTCGACATGTCGAGCACCTTGCCCCAGAAGCCGAAATCGACGCCGATATAAACGAGAACCGCCCAGGCCAGCGCCGCAGCCGCCGGGAACATGATGCTGCCCTTGACCACGAACAGGATGGTCAGCACCAGCGCCAGCAGGCCAGAGATGCCGATCACGATGCCCTGGTAGAGCGTGAACGAGTTGACCTTGTCCTTGTAGGCGTCGGGTTCCCACAGATAGAGCTGCGGCAATTTATCGGTGCGCAATTCGGCGACGAAGGTGATGACGGCGCCGGGATCGAGCGTGATGCGGAAGATGTCGGCGGTGGCGCTTTCCTGCCGCTCTGGGCGGTCGCCGGTCGAGGGCGTGATGGTGGCGATGCGCGACAGGCCGAGATCGGGCCACAGCAGCCCCGACGACACGATGCGGTAGTGCGGGGCTACGATCAGGCGGTCGAGCTGGTCGTCGGTGTTGTTGGCGAGCGCGAACACCACCCAGTTCTGGCCGCCTTCACGGGCGCGCACCTCGATGCGGCGGACGATGCCGTCCGTACCCGGCGCGGTCGAAACCTGAATGCGGTCGGCGTCGCTGCGCTGGTGGTCGAGCACCGCGGTGAGGTCGATGGCAGGCGCGTCACTGCGGACGCTGACAGCGTCGATGGCGCGCGCAGGCTGCGCCGCCCCAACAATCATGAGGCCCAGCGCAACGAGCGGCGCAAGGCACCTGATCAGACGCAATGTCAGTACTCCGCGGTCAACGAACTGGGGGCGCGAACGGCCCGACGTTTCCCGCGATAAATGACATGAAAGCGAAGGAAATCAAAGGGTTTCCACCTTCGCTTCGGTCGTCATCGTTAAACCGCCAACACAATTTTGCCAATATGTTGGGAGGTCTCCATCCGCCGGTGCGCATCCGCGGCCTGTTCCAGCGGGAATGTGCTGTCCATCAGGGGCTTTACCCGGCCCTCGCGCAACAGCGGCATCACCCTGGCCTCGATCGCCGCCACCATCGCCGCCTTATCCGCATTACTACGGGGACGCAGCGTGGAGCCGGTGTGATGCAGCCGTTTCACCATCACCTTGGCGATGTTGACGGTGACCTTGGCGCCACCGAGCGTTGCGATCTGCACGATGCGGCCGTCGAGTGCGGCGGCGTCATAGTTGCGGTCGACGTAATCGCCGCCGACCATGTCGAGGATGACGTTGGCGCCCGCACCACCGGTCGCCGCTTTGACCTCGGCAACAAAATCCTCGGTCTTGTAGTTGATGGCGCGGTCGGCGCCGAGCTTGAGGCAGGCGTCGACCTTGTCCTGGCCGCCGACGGTGACGATCACCTTGGAGCCAAGGGCCTTGGCGAGCTGGATCGCCATGGTGCCGATGCCGGACGAGCCGCCATGGATCAGCAGCGTTTCGCCGGGCTGCAACGCGCCGCGCTCGAACACATTGTGCCAGACCGTCATCAGCGTTTCCGGAATGGCACCGGCTTCCTGCATCGACAGACCCGGCGGCACCGTGATCGCCTGCGCGTCCTGCGCGATGCAATATTGCGCGTAGCCGCCACCGGCCACGAGCGACATGACCTTGTCGCCGAGCTTGTGTTTGCTGGCGCCGGTGCCCAGCGCAACGACTTCACCCGCGATTTCGAGGCCTGGCAGGTCGCTGGCGCCGGGCGGCGGCGGATACGCGCCGGAGCGCTGCGCCACGTCAGGCCGGTTGACGCCGGCGGCCGCGACCTTGACCAGGATTTCGCCGGGACCGGGCACGGGCACTGCGCGGGTCTCGGCCAGCAGCACTTCGGGACCGCCGGGCTTGCTGATGCCGATAACGGTCATTTGCGCGGGCAGCTTTTCCATGATTTGTCCTTGCGAAAGGCCAGTTTTGGCGAAATGCGGGTTTTGAAGGCGGCCCCCTGCTTAAGCCAGTGGAGGTGCGGCTGGCAACCGCTTCCAGGGGACCGTCGAACACGGAGGAAACGCATGGCCAACGAGGATGACGACAAGCCGCGCAAGAAAATCACCCACGAGATCGGGCAGGATCTGTCGCTGCTCTCGGTCGAAGAACTGACCGAGCGCATCGCGCTGATGACGTCCGAGATCGAACGGCTGCAAGTGGCGATGACGAAGAAGCGCGCGTCAAAAGATGCGGCGAACAGTTTTTTCAAGACGTAGCTGCCGCGAATTTCTACCCCGTCGTCCCGGACAAGCGAAGCGCGATCTCAGATGCGGCCGCGGAGTATGGGCCCCGGCGTTCGCCGGGGCGACGTGTGGTGAGACGGTGGAGTCAATTCCAAAACTCGGCCAATGGCCGACATGGCAAACGAAGCCTGAAGAAAACCGTTCGTTTACGATCGATTAAGCTTTCTCGTTTATGACTGGCGTCGTCCTCGTTTGGACACCGAGTGGCTCCTGTCCACTCTGTTTGACGCCTCCCTGTTATCAACTTCAAAAGCCGCCGGAAACGGCGGCTCTTTTTTTGCCGTCGCATCAGCTGGAAACCATAAATCCGGTTGCAGCTGGACTCTCGGTCCCGCAAGCGCAATGATTTGTTCATCATAAGCCGGCTGCTTCAAAAGCCGGCAGCGTATCAGTGGCGTGAGGGCGTTAACCATGGCGGACCGTTCGCACAGCGAATCCGCGCTCGTTCAATTCAGCGAGCGGCTGACTAATTCGGCGGCATTTGGAACCCTGTTCCGCGAGGGCATGGATCTGGTCGAGGAGACCGCCGCCTATCTCGACGGCGATGGCCGTACCGAGGCCAAGGCGCTCGAGCGCGCCGTCAGCCTGACTTACGCGACCGAAAGCATGCGACTGACCACACGGCTGATGCAGCTCGCGTCCTGGCTGCTGCTGCATCGCGCGGTGAAGGAAGGCGAGATGACGCTGACCCAGGCCAACCGCGAAAAAACCAAGGTCAAGCTCTCGGCCGCCGATCCCGGCCCCGAAGACATGATCACGAAACTGCCGCAGCAATTGCAGGACCTGATTGCGCGCTCGATGAATCTCCAGTCGCGGGTGCGCCGGCTCGACATCTCGATCCATACGCCGGCCACCGAACGCGCGCCGATCGGCAATCCGCTGGTGCCGCAGCTCAACCGCCTCAAGGCGGCGTTCGAGCAGTAATTCTCGACTCTTAATTCCGTCATTGCGAGCGCAGCGAAGCAATCCATAAAGCGGCAAAGCAAGTGTGGATTGCTTCGTCGCTTCGCTCCTCGCAATGACGGAAAGAAATAGAAAACGCCCCGGGAAACCGGGGCGTTTTGCATTCCTGGGTCGAAAAAGCGAGGCTCGAAAGCCTCAATCCTTCTTGAGGAACCCCGAAAACTTCTTCTGGAAGCGCGACACGCGGCCGCCGCGGTCCAGCATCTGCTGGGTGCCGCCGGTCCAGGCCGGGTGCGACTTGGAGTCGATGTCGAGGTTCAGCTTGTCGCCTTCCTTGCCCCAGGTGGACCGGGTCTGGTACTCGGTACCATCGGTCATTACGACCGTAATCGTATGATAATTCGGGTGAATTTCGGCTTTCATGACATATCCTTCGGCGCGCCTGCGCCCGTCTCAAAATGTCTGGGGTACGGGATTTGGGCCGCTCTATAACGTAACGAAGCCGCCAAAACAAGCCGCTGATAGCACCTGATTGGCCGTCTGCGGGATTTGCCAGCGCCGCCGCCGGGGCCTATCTGGGGACGGCAAATCGGGTCCTATTTCATGAGCGCTGCCGAACAACTGGAAGATCCCCGCGGCACCCCGCCGCGGCGCGATGCGCTGCTCGAGGAAGAGGCCTTCATCGAGGCCCAGCTGACCCAGTCGCCGGTCAAAACTACCGCCAAGCTGCGTCCGCTGCTGGCGCTGGCGCCCTATATCGCGCGCTACCGCGGCCGGGCGCTATTGGCCTTCATCTCGCTGACGATTGCTGCGATCACCACGCTGGTCGTCCCGATCGCGGTGCGGCGCATGATCGACTTCGGCTTCACGCCCGAAGGCATCGCCATGATCAACAGCTATTTCAGCGTGATGATCGCGGTGGTCGCGGTGCTGGCCGGCGCCAGCGCGTCGCGGTTCTACCTGGTGATGACGATCGGCGAGCGCATTGTCGCGGATCTCAGGCGCGACGTGTTCGCGCATCTGATCTCGCTGTCGCCTTCATTTTTCGATTCCGCGCGCAGCGGCGAGCTGGTGTCGCGGCTGACGGCGGACACCACGCAAATCAAATCCGCGGTCGGCGCCTCGGTCTCGATCGCCCTGCGCAATCTGATGCTGTTCATCGGCGCCACCACCATGATGGTGATCACGAGCCCACGGCTTTCACTGTTCGTGCTGCTGGCGATCCCGGTGATCGTGATCCCGCTGGTCGCGTTCGGGCGCTGGGTGCGGCGGCTGTCGCGCAACGCGCAGGATACGCTGGCAGATGCGACATCGTATGCGTCCGAACTTTTCGGGGCCATTCGCACCGTGCAGGCCTATACCAGCGAGCAGCTGGCCAAGACGCGTTTCGCCCGCGAGGTCGAAGCGGCCTATGATGCGGCGCGCAACTCGACGCGGGCACGCGCGTTGCTCACCCTGATCATCATCTTCATCGTATTCTCCAGCGTCGTGGTGATCCTGTGGGTCGGCTCGCACGACGTGCTGACCGGCTCGATCAGCCCGGGCCGGCTCGGCCAGTTCGTGCTGTACGCGGCATTCGCCGCCAGCGCGCTCGGCCAGCTCAGCGAGGTCTGGGGCGAAGTCTCGGCTGCCTCCGGCGCGGCCGAACGGCTGTTCGAAATCCTGCGCGTCAAATCGCAGATATCAGCGCCAGCCTCGCCGGTCGCGCTGCCGCAGCCTGCGCGCGGCGATGTCGGGTTCGAGAATGTCGGTTTTGCCTACCCGACGCGGCCGGATGTATTGGCGGTCGACGGCGTCTCGCTGTCGGTCAAGGCCGGCGAAAAGGTCGCGATCGTCGGTCCCTCCGGTGCCGGCAAGAGCACGCTGTTTCATCTGCTGCTGCGGTTCTACGATCCGGCCTCGGGCACGATTGCGCTCGACGGCGTGCCGATCAGGTCGGCCGATCCGCGCGAATTGCGTTCGCGCATCGCGCTGGTGCCGCAGGACTCGGTGGTGTTCGCCGCGACCGCGCGCGAAAACATCCGCTTCGGCAGGCCCGATGCCAGCGATGCCGAGGTCGAGCGCGCCGCTGATCTGGCCCATGCCAGCGAATTCATCCGCCGTCTGCCGGACGGTTTTGAGGCGCCGCTCGGCGAGCGCGGCGTAACGCTGTCGGGCGGCCAGCGCCAGCGCATCGCCATTGCCCGCGCCATCCTGCGCGATGCGCCGCTGTTGCTGCTCGACGAGGCGACCTCATCGCTCGATGCGGAATCCGAGACGCTGGTGCAGACCGCGCTGGAAGAACTGATGCGTCACCGCACCACGCTTGTGATCGCGCACCGGCTGGCGACGGTGTTGTCCTGCGACCGCATCATGGTGATGGACCAGGGCAAGATCGTCGAACAGGGCACCCACGCCTCGCTGGTCGCCGCCAACGGGCTGTATGCAAGGCTGGCTCGGTTGCAGTTCGAGGGGATCTGAAGTTTCGCCAGGCTCGCTATATTTCCGTCATTGCGAGCGTAGCGAAGCAATCCATCTCGCGGCATAACGGATAGATGGATTGCTTCGTCGCTGCGCTCCTCGCAATGACGATGAATCACCGTTCCGTCAGCTTCAGCTCGATACGGCGGTTACGCTTGTAGGCCTCTTCGGTCGGCGCGGTGTCGAGCGGCTGGAATTCGGCAAAGCCGGCGGCGACCAGCCGCTGTGCGGGGACGCCGAGCGACACCAGATATTGCACCACCGAAATCGCGCGCGCCGACGACAATTCCCAGTTCGACTTGAACACCGGGCTGTTCATGATCGGCCGCACGTCGGTGTGGCCGTCGACCCGCAGCACCCAGGCGATTTCGGCGGGGATCTGCTTGTCGAGATCGACCAGCGCGGAAGCGAGCTTGTCGAGCTCGGCGCGGCCCTCGGGCAGCAGCAACGCCTGTCCGGTGTCGAAAAACACTTCCGACTGGAACACGAAACGGTCGCCGACGATGCGGACGTCCGGCCGGTTGCCGAGGATGGCGCGCAGGCGTCCGAAGAATTCCGAACGGTACCGCGTCAGTTCCTGCACCCGCTGCGCCAGTGCCACGTTCAGGCGCTGGCCGAGATCGGCAATGCGGCCCTGCGATTCCTTGTCGCGTTTCTCGGAGGCGTCGAGCGCCTCTTCGAGCGCGGCCAATTGCCGGCGCAGCGCGCTGATCTGCTGGTTCAGCACCTCGAGCTGGGCAAGCGCCCGCGAGGAAACCTGCTTTTCGGAATCCAGCGCCTTGTTGAGTTCGGTGGCGCGGCCCTGGGCGTCGCTGCCGGCGTTGGCCAGCCCGTCATAAAGTCCCTTGATGCGGTCGCGCTCGCCTTCGGCCGAGGCCAGGCCCGCGCGCGCCTGCGAGAGCTGGTCGTTGAGGTTGAGCCCGGTCAGTTTTTCCAGCGACAGCAGGTCGTTCAATTGCGCGAGCTTGGCGTTGAGCTGCTCCAGCGCCTTGTCCTTGCCGGTGACTTCCTGCGACAGGAAGAACTGCACCACCAGGAACACCGAAAGCAGGAACACGATCGAGAGCACCAGCGTCGACAACGCGTCGACGAAACCCGGCCAGTAATTGAATCCCGATTCGTTGCGGCGTGAACGCGCAAGGGCCATTCAGAAATTCTCCGCTCTCGTGTCCCGGACGCGGTGCAGCGTGCAACGCTGCTCAGCAGAGCCGGGACCCATTGCTATCAAGGTGGGCCCCCCGGCTCAGCAGCGCAGCATTTCATGCTGCGCTGCGTCCGGGGCACCATGGTTCTCTCAACTCTTCTCGGGCTGGCGCGCGATGCGCTCGAGCAGTTTCTTGATCTCGCGGTTCTGCTCGCCCTGGCCGTCGGCCCATTCGCGGATCATCTGCTGCTCGGTGCGCATATGCGCGACCAGGCCCTGAATGGCTTCGGCGAGATTGGCCATCGCGGCCGTCGTGCCGCGATTGCTGCCACCGCCGCCTTCCTCCACGGCGGCGCGCAGCCTCTCCATGGCATGCTGCATCTCGCCGGAGATGCCGCCACCGGCGCCTTCGCCGCCATATTCGCGCACGGTCGAGGCGAGCCAGTCTTCCAGATCGGTATAGAACCGGTTCTGCGCCTGGCTCGATTGCAGATCGAGGAAGCCGAGGATCAGCGATCCGGCGAGGCCGAACAGCGAGGACGAGAACGAAATGCCCATGCCGCCGAGCGGCGCGGCGAGCCCCTCTTTCAGCGTATCGAATAGCGAGCCGGCATCGCCGCCGACCTTCAGGCCCTCGATCACCTTGCCGACCGAACCGACGGTTTCGATCAGGCCCCAGAAGGTGCCGAGCAGGCCGAGGAACACCAGCAAGCCTGTCATGTAGCGCGAGATGTCGCGGGCCTCGTCCAGCCGTGTGGCAATCGAATCCAGCAAATGCCGCATGGTCTGCTGCGAGATCGACATCCGCCCGGTGCGCTCGCCGCCGAGGATCGCAGCCATCGGCGCCAGCAGCGTCGGGCGCTGCGCGACCGCTAGACCGGGGTCGGCGATGCGGAAATTGTTGACCCAGGACACTTCCGGATAGAGCCGGATCACCTGCCGGAACGACAGGATGATGCCGATCAGAAGCACCGCGCCGATCAGGGCGTTGAGGCCGGGATTGGCGAAGAAGGCCGTCATGATCTGCTTGTAGAGCACCACCATGACCAGGCCACACAGCACCAGAAACACCAGCATCCGCACCAGGAAAATCCGTGGCGAGGACAATTTGGTCAGTTCGATCTCCATTTCGGAGCGGGCGGGGGAGCCTGAAGGCATTGCGGGTATCATCCGTTCACGAAAAGCCGCTTTTGGGAGGCCAATATGGCACAGCGCGGCCGAGAAAAAAGATCAGAAAGCCCCCTTTGGGGCCAACTAAAGGGGAACTTCGCGCTGAAACCGGGCTTTGACTTGAGCGTATTTTGGAAACGTTCGTTGTCCACCGGGATTTTGCATGACAATTCTGTATTTCGAAGCGCTGGCGGCGATTGCCGTATCGCTCTCGGTCCTGATGGCGGGCGCCTGGCTGGTGCAGCAACGCACCGGCAATTCCGGCTGGGTCGATACGATCTGGACCTTTTCGCTCGGCCTGGTCGGCGCCGGGGCAGCGCTTTGGCCGGTCGCGGGGGCAGCCCCCAATGCGCGGAAATGGCTGGTGGCGGGCCTGGTGGCGATCTGGTCGCTGCGGCTCGGGGTCCATATCGCCATCCGCACCGCCGGGATTACCGACGACCCCCGCTATGCGGCGTTCGCCAAGGAATGGGGCGTCAATTCGCCGCGCAAGATGTTTGTCTTCCTGCAAAACCAGGGGATCGGATCGATACCGCTGGTATTCGCGATCTTTGTCGCGGCGCGGCTTCCGGGTGACGCCCTGCGCGTGCAGGATTATCTCGGTGCGGCGATCCTTCTTGCTGGCATCGCTGGCGAGGCGCTGGCCGATGCGCAGCTCAAAAGTTTTCGCGAGAATCCGGCCAACGAGGGGCGGGTGTGCGATGTCGGGCTGTGGCGCTGGTCGCGTCATCCCAATTATTTCTTCGAATGGTTCGGCTGGCTCGCCTATCCGGTGATTGCGCTGTCGCCCGGCTACGACTGGGGTTGGGCGACGCTGCTGGCGCCGCTCTTCATGTACTGGATCCTGGTCTATGTGACCGGCATCCCGCCGCTGGAGGCGCAGATGCTGCGCTCGCGTGGCGACCGCTATCGCGACTACCAGTCGCGCACCAGTAATTCTTTCCCGCTGCCGCCGCAACATAAGGGAGTGGTCACATGAGCTTCGTTTCCACGATCATCGGCACCGCCGAGCGCGTGCCGCTGCCCGACGTCCTCGTCCGCGCCGCGATTCACCGGCTGTGCTCGCGCACCGCGACCCGTCTTGCCACCGGCAACACCGAAAGCGATGCCTGGTTTGCCGACGAGATGGCGGCGCGCGCCATCGCCGAATATACCGACGAGGCCAACACTCAGCATTACGAGGTGCCGGCGGCGTTCTTTGCCCATGTGCTGGGCCCGAACCGCAAATATTCCTCGTGCTTCTACAAGGAGCCGGCCTCGACGCTACAGGAGGCCGAAGAGGAAGCACTGCGCCAGACCGTCGATCATGCCGATATCGCCGACGGCCAGTCGATCCTCGAACTCGGCTGCGGCTGGGGCTCGCTGTCGCTGTGGATGGCGCGGCAGTTTCCGCATTCGCAGGTCATCGCGGTGTCGAATTCCGCTTCGCAGCGCGAATATCATCGAGAGCGAGGCGCGGCAAGCGCGGTCTGAACAATCTGCGCGTGGTCACCTCCGACATGAACGTGTTCGATCCGCAGGCAACAATTCGATCGTATCGTCTCGGTCGAGATGTTCGAGCACATGATGAACTGGCGCGAACTGATGACGCGCGTCCGATCATGGCTGAAGCCGGACGGCCGCTTCTTCGTGCACATCTTCACCCATCGCTCCGGCGCCTACCTCTTCGACCGCAGCCGATCGCGAGGACTGGATCGCGCAGCATTTCTTCACCGGCGGCGTGATGCCGAGCCATCATCTGATCCGGCAATATGCCGATCTGTTCACGGTCGAGAAGGAATGGCGCTGGAGCGGCACGCATTACCAGCGCACCGCGGAGCGACTGGCTCGCCAATTTCGATTTGCGCCGCGACGAGATCGAAGCGGTGCTGCGCCATGTCTATGGCAGCGACACCGCCTTGTGGATGCGGCGCTGGCGCTGGTTCTTCCTCGCCACCTCAGGCCTGTTCGGCTACGCCGACGGCAGCGAATGGGGCGTCAGCCATTACCGGATGAAGGCGGGAAGGAATATCGTGGCTGGCTAGCGCTCTTCAGAAGAGGGTATTTTGGTCAGCACGGCGAACATGATGCGTACGTTGCGTGCGCGAGTTCGCCCGGCCCCAACTGAGTCTGGAGCATGATGCAGTAGCCGCAGGAAGCCGAGATAGGCCGCGTGAGCGGCGATGGCACGAGCATCTGCGTCCTTGCGGGCGAAGCCCATCTGCCGCAGCGCCGCCGCGATAAAGGCAATTCGCTTGGTGGCGACCCGGGCGAAAACCGTGCCAACCACCGGGTGATCGGCGGCCCCCGCAATCGCGAGGTGCAGTTTCTGCGCCGGATGACCTCTCTCGACTTCGGCGAACCACGGCTCGAGCCGCTTTGTCGGGTCGGACACGGTCGAGAACGCTGCCAGGCGCTCGTCGGTGAAGATGCGCTCCCAGTCCGCCAGCGCGGCGCCGAGCAATTCGTCGACGCTCTTGAAGTGCCAGTAGAAGCTGCCCTTGGTGACGCCAAGCTTTTTCGCGATGCGCGGCACGGTCACGGCAGCGATGCCGCCTTCCGTCAGCGTTTCCAGCGCCGCGCGCTGCCAGTGGCGGCGGCTGAGGCGTTCGCCCTCGGCCGCGGCCTGGCGGACCATACCGGTAGGTATTGACATGGCTTGTCCCTTGATCTTCAATACTGATGGGTATGGAGGATGCCATGGACCGGTTGATAGGCCTAGAGCGGCCATCGGGTAATGAAAGTATTGTCATCCTCACCCTGAACCGGCCGGACAAGAAGAACGCGCTGTCTATCGCGTTGCGCGATGCGGTCAGCGACGCGCTCGACACGCTGCGGCAGGACCCGGCGCTCAAATGCGTGATCCTGACCGGCGCCGGCAGCGCGTTTTCGGCAGGCTTCGATCTTTCGGAATTTCAGACAGCATTCGGCGACGCTGATTTCCGCGCCCGCCTGTGGGCATCGAGCGACCGCTATCACAAGGCGTTGTTGCTGTTCCCGATGCCGATCGTGGCCGCCGTCAATGGGCCGGCGCTGGGCGGTGGAATGGACACCGCGGTGCTTTGCGACATCAGAATCATGTCGGACGCCGCTCGCTTCGGCCACCCGGAGGCTGCGTTTGGCGACGTGGTCTACGCGCCGCTGCACGACCTGATCGGCGGCGCGGCGGCGCGCGAATTGTGTCTCACCGGCCGTACCGTTGACGGCGCCGAGGCCCTTCGTCTCGGGCTTGCGTCGGAGGTGGTCCCGGCAAGCGACCTTGCCGCGCGAAGTCTCGCGATTGCCCAGGCCATCGCCAAGGGCCCGCACCAGGTCCTCAGGCACACCAAGGCGAAAATCATTGCGCGCGCCGCAATCGATTTCCGCGCAACCCTGGAACTCTGATCATGTCAGTCGCCCGTCAGACCAGATCGATTTCCTGGAGTGCACCTGCGGATGTCAGGGTGGCGACCGCCGCAATGGACATGCTCGGATATCTGACGGCGGTGGCGCAGGGTGAACTCCCGAACAGCCCGGCTATCGAGTTGCTGGGGATGCGCCTGAAGAGCTTCGGCGAAGGCCGAGCCGAGGTTAGTTTTGCGCCCGAGGAATATCATGTGAACTTCGTCGGAGCGGTGCATGGCGGGGTGATCTCCGCGGTACTCGACAGCTGCATCGGTTATGCCGTCAACACCACCCTTGGACGCGACGAAGCCTTTGTCACCTCCCAGCTCAACGTCCAATTCGTCAGAGGTATCCGAATCGGGACGGAGTCGCTTGTCGCGCGCGCCCGCTTGCGCCACCGCGGAGGGCGCCTGGCCATGGCCGAAGCATCGCTCGAAGATGCCTCGGGCACCCTCTATGCGACGGCGACCGCGACCTGCTTGATCCTCGCCCAGCGATCGACGTGATGTCGGCAGGTTGAGTCGCGCGTTCTCGCCTCACAATGTTTCGGCGTGCAGCCTTCTCCAGTACGGAAACAACCGATTTCGGTTCGCTGCGCCTAAGTTCCATTCCCGGCTGTCGAAATGGCGCCCGCTCACAATCAGGTGAGTCCGCCAAAGCCGTCGTCAATTCAGTACGATAGCGTTCGTGTGACATTGGGCCGCCGCGTACTCGTATTGCATCGCAACAAGGTGCGCTTATCCTCGCATCATCAATCAACGCGGTGTCTTCGCGGCATCACGCGCGAACCCGTGTTTGCGCGTCAACTCGATTAATGGGGCGGTATTTTCGATGTCTGGATTTCGTGCGCAATCGGCATGCGTCGCGCTGATGCTTCTTGCGATGGCACCGCTATTGGCCGGGTGCGAGGAACCGAATTCCGCAACCGCCGCCGTGCAACCCAACGAGCCGGAAGTCAGCATCGTCACTGTAAAGCCTCAGGCGCGCGCGCTGGTGCGCGAACTGCCGGGACGTATCGCGCCGACGCGTGTGTCCGACGTGCGTCCGCGCGTGTCCGGCATCGTGGTCGAGCGCCTGTTCAGCCAGGGCAGCGAGGTCAAGGCCGGCGATCCCCTCTACAAGATCGATCCGCGGCCGTTCGAGGTCGAGCTGCAATCGACCGAAGCCGCATTGGCGCGCGCCAAGGCTACGCTCGAACAGGCGACGTCGCATGCGCGCCGCATAGGCACGCTGGCCAGCCAAAACGCGGCCCCCCAAGCCAGGAACGAAGAAGCCGTCTCGGCTGAGCGGCAGGCGGCTGCCGACGTCGAGGGCCGCAAGGCCGACGTCGCCCGCGCGAAACTCAATCTCGATTACGCCACCATCCGCGCGCCGATCCACGGTATCGTCGGCGCCGCCCTGGTGAGCGAGGGCGCACTCGTGGTGCAGAACGAGACCGCAAGCCTTGCGACCATTCAACAGCTCGATCCGATCTATGCTGATTTCACGCAGTCGGTAACCGAACTCAGTCAGCTGCGCCGTGCCTTTGAGAGCGGCGATCTCGACCGCATCGCGCCGGATGCTGCGAAGGTCCGCCTGGTGCTCGATGACGGCCAGCTCTATCCGCTGCCTGGCAAATTGCTGTTCTCGGATGCCAAGGTCGATGCCCATACCGGGCAGGTGACGTTGCGCGGCGAGTTTCCCAATCCGAAGCGTGAATTGCTGCCGGGCATGTATGTCCGCGTGCTGATCGAGCAGGGCGTCGATACCGACGCCATCGCGGTGCCGCAGCAGGCGATCCAGCGCAATGGCGGCGGCGGCAGCGAAGTGTTCGTGGTCACCGGCGACAACCGCGCCGTGATCCAGCCGGTGCGTACCGGTTCGCTGCAGGCTGGCCAATGGTTTGTCACTGAGGGCCTCAAGGCCGGCGACAAGGTCGTGGTTGAGGGCTTTCAGAAATTCGCCGCCGGCGACAAGGTTCGGCCGCAGATCCTGATCGAGACGGATATGTCCGCCGATCTTTCAGCCGGCGCCCGGACAGCGGCGCAGGCGCAACGGTAAAATCCAATGCCGAGTTTCTTCATCGACAGGCCGATCTTCGCCTCGGTCGTCGCCCTTTTCATCTGCCTGATCGGCGCGATCGCGATTCCCCTGCTGGCGGTCGCGCAATATCCGATCATCGCGCCGCCCTCGATCTCGATCTCCACCAGCTATCCCGGCGCGTCGCCGGAAAACCTCTATAACAGCGTCACGCGGCTGATCGAGGAGGAGCTGAATGGCGCCTCCGGGATCCTGAATTTCGAATCCACCTCGGACTCGCTGGGCCAGGTCGAAATCATCGCCAATTTCGTGCCGGGCACCGAGACCAGCACGGCATCGGTGGAGGTGCAGAACCGCCTCAAGCGCGTCGAGGCGCGGCTGCCGCGCGCGGTGATCCAGCAGGGCATTCTGGTCGAGGAAGCCTCGAGCGCGGTGCTTCAGATCATCACGCTGCGCTCGACCGACGACAGCCTCGACGAAATCGGCCTCGGCGATTTCATGATCCGCAACGTGCTCGGCGAAATCAGGCGCATCCCCGGCGTCGGCCGCGCCACGCTCTACTCCACCGAACGTTCGTTGCGGATCTGGATCGATCCCGCAAAACTCGTCGGTTATGGGCTGACCGCCGACGACGTCAACAAGGCGATCACGGCGCAGAACGCGCAAGTAGCTTCGGGCAGCGTCGGCGCCGAGCCGAGCACCGCCGACCAGAAAACCTCGGCGCTGGTATTGGTAAAGGGGCAACTTTCGTCGCCCGATGAATTCGGTTCGATCATCCTGCGCGCCAATCCGGATGGCTCAACCGTGCGGCTGCGCGATGTCGCCCGCATCGAGATCGGCGGGCTGAGCTACCAGTTCAACACGCGTCTGAACGGCAAGCCGACCGCGGGCCTCTCGGTACTGCTGTCGCCGAGCGGCAATGCGCTGGCGACCGCAAGCGCGGTCGAGGCCAAGATGAAGGAGCTGTCGCGCTTCTTCCCGGCCAATATCGCCTATGAAATTCCCTACAACATCACTCCCGTGGTCAAGGCCTCGATCGAGAAGGTGCTGTCGACGCTGGTCGAAGCGGTGGTGCTGGTCTTCGTCGTGATGTTCCTGTTCCTGCAGAACATCCGCTACACCATCATTCCGACCATCGTGGTGCCGGTGGCGCTGCTTGGCACCTGCGCGACGCTGCTGCTGGCCGGTTACTCCATCAACATGCTGACCATGTTCGGCATGGTGCTGGCGGTCGGCATCCTCGTCGACGACGCCATCGTCGTGGTCGAGAACGTCGAGCGCATCATGACCGAGGAGGGCCTGCCGCCGAAAGAGGCGACCCGCAAGGCGATGTCGCAAATATCAGGCGCCATCATCGGCATCACGCTGGTGCTGATCGCGGTGTTCTTGCCGATGGCGTTCTTCCCGGGCTCGGTCGGCATCATCTACCGGCAATTCTCCGTCACCATGGTCGCCGCGATCGCGTTCTCCGCGCTGCTGGCGATGTCGCTGACGCCGGCTTTGTGCGCGACGCTGCTGAAGCCGGTTGCGGCCGGCCATGGGCACGCGAAGAAGGGCGTGTTCGGCGCCTTCAATCGCGCACTTGACGGCACCAGGAACCGCTATTCGCGCGTCGTTGGGCGTTCGCTGGCCCGCACCGGCCGGCTGATGCTGATCTATGCTGCGTTGCTGATCGGCCTGAGCTGGGCCTTCATCCGCCTGCCCGGCGGCTTCCTGCCGGTCGACGACCAGGGCTTTATCACCACCGACGTGCAGACGCCGTCGGATTCCTCCTACGCGCGCACCGAGGCCGCAGTCGAGAAGGTCGAAAAATATCTGGCGCAGCGCGCCGGCGTCGAGAACGTGACGTTCCTGACCGGATTCAGCTTCCTCGGCCAGGGCGTCAACACCGCGCAGGCCTTCATCACGCTGAAGGATTGGTCCGATCGGGGTCCCAAGGAATCCGCGGCCGCTATTGTCGCCGACGTCAACCGCGATTTGTCGTCGATCCGCGACGCCAGGATCACGGCGCTGCAGCCGCCGCCGATCGACAATCTCGGCAATTCCTCGGGTTTCTCGTTCCGCCTCCAGGACCGCGGCCAGAAGGGCTATGCGGCGCTGACGGCGGCGGCCGACCAACTGATCGCGGAAGCCAATGCCAGCCGTGTGCTGCAAAAAGTCTATGTCGAAGGGCTGCCGCCGGCGCCGCAGGTCAATCTGGTGATCGACCGCGAAAAGGCCGGCGCGTTCGGCGTCACCTTCGAGGACATCAACAGCACCATCTCGACCAATCTCGGCTCGAACTACGTCAACGACTTTCCGAACCGCGGCCGCATGCAGCGCGTGATCGTGCAGGCCGACCGCGGCAGCCGCATGAACGCCGACGACATTTTGAATTACAACGTCAAGAACAGCCGCGGGCAATTGGTGCCGTTCTCGGCGTTTGCCACCGTCGAATGGACCAAGGGGCCGACGCAGATCGCGGGCTTCAACTTCTATCCGGCGGTGCGCATCAGCGGCGAGGCGAAACCGGGCTTCACCTCCGGCGACGCCATCGCCGAGATGGAGCGGCTCGCCGGCAAGCTGCCGCGCGGCTTTGGCTTTGAATGGACCGGGCAATCGTTGCAGGAAAAACTCTCGGGCTCGCAGGCGCCGTTCCTGCTGGCGCTCTCGGCACTGGTCGTGTTCCTGTGTCTCGCCGCACTCTAT
Organism: uncultured Alphaproteobacteria bacterium; assembly: GCA_963802535.1. Classification (GTDB taxonomy): domain Bacteria; phylum Pseudomonadota; class Alphaproteobacteria; order Rhizobiales; family Xanthobacteraceae; genus Bradyrhizobium. Next base: position 80,758 of record CAWDJI010000024.1, read on the forward strand.
GAGAGCTGGACCATTCCGCTCGCCGTACTGCTGACGGTGCCGCTCGGGATCTGCGGCGCCGTGCTCGCGGCGACATTGCGCGGCTTGCCGAACGACGTCTATTTCACCGTCGGCCTGATCACCATCATTGGGCTGGCGGCAAAAGACGCCATCCTGATCATCGAATTCGCCAAGGATCTGCGCGCGCAGGGAAAACCCCTGATCGAGGCGACGGTGGAAGCGTGCACCTTGCGTTTCCGCCCGATCCTGATGACGGGTCTGGCCTTCGTCTGCGGCGTGCTGCCGATGGTAATCGCGACCGGCGCCGGCGGCGCCAGCCAGCAGGCCCTCGGCACCAGCGTGATGGGCGGCATGATCGCGGTGGTCGTCCTGGCGCTGCTGATGGTGCCGGTGTTTTTTGTGAGCGTGCAGCGGGTGCTGGCGGGGGACCGGGAGAAGGTGGCGGAGGTTGAGCCGCAAGGGGCGCCGGTGTCGCAAAATCCTGACGGTCGTCATGCCCGCGCAGGCGGGCATCCAGTACTCCGGGAAGTAGCGGCTGGAATATCGCTGGCGCCGCGGCGTACTGGATCATCCGCCTGCGCGGATGATAACGGCAACGCGGATGATAACGCCGAGCCGCCCCTCACTACCCCAGCGGCTTCAGGATCTTCACCAATTCGCCGTGCACGAATTCATTGCCGCAGATCAGCTGCCCGGTCTTGAGCGGGTCGTCATCGCCCGCAAGGCCCGAGACCACGCCGCCGGCTTCGCGGATCATGATCTGGCCGGCTGCCATGTCCCAGGGGTGCAGATTGCGTTCCCAATAGCCGTCGAGGCGGCCGGCGGCGACGAAGGCCATGTCGAGCGAGGCGGCGCCGAACCGGCGCAGGCCCGCGACCTTCTCCTGGACCGCGGTCATTTCCAGGCGCGACAGCCGAAGGTCGCCGCGTCCGATATGCGGCAGGCCGCAGCCGATCACGCATTCGTCGAGCTTGCGGCGGCCGGCGACGCGCAGGCGCTGCTCGTTGAGGAAGGCGCCCTTGCCGCGCTCGGCGATGTAGAGTTCGTCATTGGCGGGATTGTAGATCACGCCGGCGATGATGACGCCTTCGCGCTGCAGGCCGATCGAGATCGCAAACTGCGGAATGCCGTGCAGGAAGTTGGTGGTGCCGTCGAGCGGATCGACGATCCAGGTGTGGCTCTTGTCGGCGCCTTCGCGCACGCCGCCTTCCTCGCCGATGAAGCCGTAGCCCGGCCGCGACTTGGCGAGATCCTGATAGAGCAGTTCCTCGGCGCGCTTGTCGGCCATGGTGACGAAGTTCGCCGGCCCCTTCAGCGACACTTGCAAATGCTCGACCTCGCCGAGGTCGCGCTTGAGGCTGCGGCCGGCGTGGCGCGCGGCTTTCACCATGACGTTGATAAGGGCGGAGTGCAGCATGATGTTGCGACGATGCCTCGACGGTGAAGGTGCGCTCCCTCTCCCATGGGGAGAGGGCGGGGTGAGGGGGTACGGTATCAGTGAGGTTCAAACCCCCTCACCCGGCGCTATCGCGCCGACCTCTCCCCGGCGGGGAGAGGTGAGACCGGGACTGGGTGCCCTGACGATGTGTCGCCGTCAAGGCGTCATTTCCTGTCGGTGCTGACCCATTTGCGCGCGCCGGCCTCGGCCTTGGCGCGGTCCTCGGGGCTGAGGCTCGCCAGCGCCTCGTCGAGCTGCGGATCGCCCTTGCCGGCGGTTTTGGCGACAATGTGCCATTTCAGGGCCTCGACCTTGTCCACCGGCGCGCCAATGCCGGACACCAGCACGCGGGCGAGGCGGTTTTGCGCGATCGGGCTGTTTTGCCGGGCCGCCTTGCGCAAGAGGGCGACGCCGGCGGCCTCGTTCTTCGGCGTGCCGGTGCCGTTATACAGCGCGATGGCATATTCGACCTCGGCATCGACATTGTCGGCCAGCGAAGCCGCCTGCAGCAGGCGCACTGCCCGGTCGATGTCCTTTGGCACGCCGGTGCCTTCCTTGTAGAAGGTGGCGAGCGCGTATTGCGCTTCCGCATTGCCGGCGTCGGCCGCGACCCGCAACAATTCGGCGGAACGCTTGAGGTCTTGCGGCAGCGTCTGTCCGTCGAGATAAAGCAGCGCCAGATTATACGCCGCCTTGGGGTTGCCGAGCTTGGCGGCGGACGCGAGGAGCTTTACCGCTTCCTCGCGGTTGGTCGGGCCGCCGCGGCCGGAGAGCCGCATCATCGCGAGCGCAAACATCCCTTCGCGGTCGCCGGCATCGGCCGCGCGCCGGTACCATTCGGCGGCCTTGGCATAGTCGCGCTTGATGCCGAGCGCGTTGGCGTAGAGTTCGCCCAGCATCGTCATCGCCTTGGCGTCGCCGGCATATTGCGCGCGGGTCGAGGCAAGATCGAACGCCGTCTTGTAGAGGCCGCGCTGATAGGCGCCGTAGACGAGGTCGACATTGGGGTCCTCGAAGGCCGTAGAGGGCGAGGGCGTCGGCGCCGGTGTCGCCGCCGGCTTCGGCGCTGCGGCGGGCTTCTTCGCAGGAGCTTGCGCTTTTGGTTTTTCCTTCGGGGTCTCTTTCTTCGCGGCAGGCTTGCTGGTCGCAGCGGGGGCCTGCGCCGCGGGCGGGGTCAGCGAGATCTGCGCAGAGGCACCCGCCGCCGTGATCAGGCAGAACGCGAGGGTCGATATGGCGCGCAGTCGCTTCATATCCGGCGCTATCCCTGCCCGGTCGCTTTGGCTTTTCCAATTGCCGCGGTGTGCGCCTGCCGGATCGCCTGTTCGACCTCGGCCAGCGCCGCCTCGGCGCCGCGCGGATCGGCCCAGATGAAGTCGCCGACCAGCACGAAATCCGCGCCGGCCGCGGCGAATTCGCCGGCCTCTTCGCGCGAGACGGCAAAGCCGACACAGGGTGGTTCGAACAATTCGTCCCACCATTGCAGGCGCTCGGCGATGGCTTCCGTCGAAGGCCGCTGGCCGCCGGCATCGGGTTCGCCGAACAGCACGTAATCGGCGCCGGATTCGCCCGCGGCCATCGAATCGTGCCGCGTCGCAAGCCCGCCGACGCCGGCAATGCGGTCGGGTTTCAGCGACGGCAGCGCGTCTTCCAGCGCAGCGATGCCGCTCAGATGCGCGCCGTCGGCGCCGCCGCGCGCCACCAGTTCGACACGGCCATCCAGCAGCAGCGCCGCGCCGCCGTCCTGCACGGCAGGCGCCAGCGCCTTGACGCGCGAGATCATGGTGCGTCTGGTCGGTTTCGCGCAGCCGCAGCAGCACTGCGGCGATGTCGGCGACAGCCAGCAGGCCGGGCAGCGCTGCCAGCAGCTGCGACGGATCGTCCACGATGGGCGTTGCGAGATAGAGGCGCGGCACGGGGCGCGGCGGAGCAGGTTTAGCGGCCATGATGTCGGCTAGTGCCCCCGAACTGCGGCCAAAAAAGGGGCGGGATGATTCCCGCCGCTTCAAATTAATCCGCGACCGTAAGGTGCGGGAGTGAACGAAAGTCGCAGGCCGGCGATCCCGGCCTCACGCCACCTTCGGATCGAGCTCGCCTTTGCTGTAACGCCTGGCCATCTCGGCCGTCGTCAAAACCTTCTTGATCTTGCTGGCTTGGCCGGCGGTGTTGAATTCCTGCAGCCGCTGCTTGCACAGCTTGGTCATGGCGTCCATCGCGGGCTTGAGATATTTGCGCGGGTCGAACTCTTCCGGATTGTCCTTCAGGACTTTGCGGATCTGGCCGGTCATCGCCATGCGGTTGTCGGTGTCGATGTTGATCTTGCGGACGCCGTTCTTGATGCCGCGCTGGATCTCGGAGACCGGCACGCCCCAGGTCGCTTTCATCTTGCCGCCATTGGCGTTGATGATGTCCTGCAGATCCTGCGGCACCGACGACGAACCATGCATCACCAGATGGGTGTTCGGCAGCTTGCGATGGATCTCCTCGATCACCTTCATGGCGAGGATGTCGCCGTCCGGCTTGCGGGTGAACTTGTAGGCGCCGTGCGAGGTGCCCATCGCGATCGCCAGCGCGTCGACCTTGGTTTCCTGGACGAATTTCACGGCCTCGTCCGGATTGGTCAGCAACTGGTCGTGCGACAGCTTGCCTTCGGCGCCGTGGCCGTCTTCCTTGTCGCCCATGCCGGTTTCGAGCGAGCCGAGCACGCCGAGTTCGCCCTCGACCGAAATGCCGCCGAGATGGGCCATGTCGGTGACGGTTTTTGTCACGCCGACATTGTAGGTCCAGTCGGCAGGGCTCTTGCCGTCGGCCTTCAGCGAGCCGTCCATCATGACAGAGGTAAAGCCGGCCTGGATCGCGGTCATGCAGGTGTCGGGGCCGTTGCCGTGGTCGAGATGCACGCAGACCGGGATCTGCGGATGGATTTCGGTGACGGCGTCCATCATGTGCTTGAGCATGATGTCGTTGGCGTAGGAGCGCGCGCCGCGCGAGGCCTGGATGATGACGGGTGCGTCGAGCGAGGAGGCGGCCTCCATGATGGCGAGCGCCTGCTCCATATTGTTGATGTTGAAGGCCGGCACGCCGTAATCATGTTCCGCCGCGTGGTCGAGCAGTTGACGCAACGTAATGCGAGCCATCCCAATTCTCCTTGTCCAAGCGGCGCTCCGGGCGCCTGATCTGAAACTAATCTATCTTACTTTTAGAACTTCGACACCGGGCAGGGGTTTCCCCTCCATCCACTCGAGAAACGCACCGCCCGCGGTCGAAACGTAGGAAAAGTCACCGGCCACGCCGGCCTGGTTCAGGGCCGCAACGGTATCGCCGCCGCCCGCGACCGAGATCAGCTTTTTGGCTTTGGTCCGTTCGGCTGCGTGCCTGGCCGAGACCATCGTGCCGCGGTCGAACGGCGTCATTTCGAAGGCGCCGAGCGGGCCGTTCCAGACCAGGGTTGCGGCGTCGTCGATCGCGGCGTGAATCCGCGCGATCGATTGCGGGCCGACGTCGAGGATCATGCCGTCGGCCGGAATGGCGTCGAGGCCATAGGCGTGCGAGGGCGAGTTTGCCGCAAAATGATAGGCGACCACGGCGTCCACGGGGAGGATGATGGCGCAGTTGGCGCTCTCGGCCTTTTCCATGATCCGAAGTGCGGTTGCCGCCAGATCCTTTTCCGCCAGCGATTTGCCGACGCCGATGCCCTGGGCGTGCAGGAAGGTGTTGGCCATGCCGCCGCCGATGACCAGCGCATCGACTTTTGTCACCAGGTTTTCCAGCAGATCGATCTTGGTGGATACCTTGGCGCCGCCAATGATCGCAATGACGGGTTTGGTCGGCGCGTCCAGGGCCTTGCCCAGCGCGTCGAGTTCGGCCTGCATGGTGCGGCCGGCATAGCCGGGCAATTTGTGGCCGAGGCCTTCGGTCGAGGCGTGCGCCCGGTGCGCCGCGGAGAACGCGTCGTTGACCCAGATGTCGCCGAGCTTTGCCAACTCACCAACGAAGGCCGGATCGTTCTTTTCTTCCTCTTTGTGGAAGCGGGTGTTTTCCAGGCAAAGGATGTCGCCATCCTTCATTGCGGCGACCGCCGAGGCTGCGGCCTCGCCGATGCAGTCGTCGGCGAACGCGACGGGCTTCTTGATGACCAAAGCCAGCGCCGCTGCCACGGGCTTGAGCGAGTCCTTGGCGTCGCGCCCCTTCGGCCGGCCGAAATGCGCCAGCAGGATCACTTTGCCGCCCTTGCCGGCGATTTCGCTGATCGTCGGCGCCACGCGCTCGAGCCTGGTCGCATCGGTGACGCGGCCATTGTCGGTGGGCACGTTGAGGTCGACGCGCAGCAGCACGCGCTTGCCCTTCACGTCGACGTCATCGAGGGTGCGAAAAGTTTTTGTCATTGCTGACTCTTGTCCCGGGCGCTGCGCAGCGCAAAGCGGTGCGCTGCAGAACCGGGACCCATGCTTGAGCTGGTCCCGGCGTGTGTGGGTCCCGGCTCTGCGAAGCAGCGCGACGCGCTGCATCGCGTCCGGGACACGAGACTTACAGCAATTTCCCCATCGCCACGGCGGTGTCGCCCATGCGGTTGGAGAAACCCCATTCATTGTCGTACCAGGACATCACCCGCACCAGCGTGCCGTTCTGCACCTTGGTCTGGTCGACATGGTAGGTCGACGAATGCGGATCATGGTTGAAGTCGATCGAGACGTTGGGCGCGGTGGTGTAGCCCAAGATGCCCTTCAGCTCCTGCTCGGAAGCGCGCTTCATCGCCGCGTTGATTTCGTTGATGTCGGTTTTGCGCTTGGCGACGATCTTGAGATCGACCACCGAGACGTTCGGCGTCGGCACCCGGATCGCGACGCCGTCGAGCTTGCCCAAGAGTTCCGGCAGCACCAGGCCGATCGCCTTGGCGGCACCGGTCGAGGTCGGGATCATCGACAGTGCTGCGGCGCGGCCGCGATAGAGGTCGCTGTGCAGCGTGTCGAGCGTCGGCTGGTCGCCGGTATAGGCATGGATCGTGGTCATGAAGCCGGTTTCGATGCCGACGGTGTCGTTCAAGACCTTGGCGATCGGGGCCAGGCAGTTCGTGGTGCAGGAACCGTTGGAGACGACGAGATGCTCCCTGGTCAGCTTGTCGTGATTGACGCCGTAGACGATCGTGGCATCGGCGCCGTCGGAGGGGGCCGAAACCAGCACGCGCTTGGCGCCGGCGGTCAGATGCGCGACAGCCTTGGCCTTGGCGCTGAAGATGCCGGTGCATTCCATCGCGATGTCGACGCCGAGTTCCTTCCACGGCAGCTTGGTCGGATCGCGCTCGGCGGAAACCTTGATCTTGCCGTTGCCGACGCTGATCGAGTCGCCATCGACGGTCACGGTGCCGGGGAAGCGGCCATGCACGGAATCGAAGCGCAGCAGATGGGCGTTGGTCTCGACCGGGCCGAGATCGTTAATGCCGACTACTTCGATGTCCTTGCGGCCGGATTCCGCAATCGCCCGCAAGATATTGCGGCCGATGCGGCCAAATCCGTTGATCGCGACGCGGATTGCCATGCTGGTTTCTCCCTTAATAGCTGGCGCCATCCCCGCGGAACTGGTTCCACGGAGGGCTTACGGCGGATCGCCCGGTTCTGCCGGGCGAGAACGGTCAAGATGAGGTTTTAGGTAGCCCTTTTTGCGCGACAAGCTCAACCGTTACCCCAAGCGTTTCAGGGCAGCGTTAACCGCAGCCTCGGCGGTAATTCCGAAGTGCTTGTAAAGGTCCTTGGCGGGCGCGCTGGCACCGAAACCGTGCATGCCTATGAATTCACCATCCGTGCCGATCACGGCGTCCCAGCCCCAGCGCACCGCGGCCTCGATCGCGATCTTGACCGGCGCGTTGCCGATGATGGCCTTTTGCCGGTCCGCCGGCTGCGCCAGCAGCAGTTCGAGCGAGGGCACCGACACCACCCGTGACGCGATGCCGCGCTCGGCAAGCTGCTTCTGGGCGGCGACCGCGATCTCGACCTCGGAGCCGGAGGCGAACAGCGAGACCTTTGCCTCGCCTTGCGCCGCGACCAGCTCATAGCCGCCATGGCTGCAGGGATTGTCGTTCGGAGCTGACGTGCGCAATTGCGGCAGGTTCTGGCGGGTCAGCGCCAGCACGGTCGGGCCGTCGATCCGGTTCAGCGCCAGCTCCCAGCACTCGGTGACCTCGACGGCGTCGCAGGGCCGGAACACGCGCATGTTGGGAATGGCGCGCAACGCCGACAGATGCTCGACCGGCTGGTGCGTCGGTCCGTCTTCGCCGAGCCCGATCGAATCATGGGTCATGACATAGACCACGCCGGCGCCCATCAGCGCCGCCAGCCGCATCGCCGGCCGGGCGTAGTCGGTGAACACCAGGAAGGTCGCGCCGTTCGGGGCGAAGCCGCCATGCAGGAAGATGCCGTTCATGGCCGCCGCCATGCCGTGCTCGCGGATGCCGTAATGGATGAAGCGGCCTTTCGGCGTCTTGGCGGAAAATGCGGTGGCCGACTTCGCCTTGTTGTTGTTGGAGCCGGTGAGATCCGCCGAGCCTGCGAGGAATTCCATCGGCATCGCCGCGACAATGGCCTCGATCGCCGATTCCGACGATTTTCGGGTGGCGACGTTCTGCGGCGTCTCGAGCAGCTTCTTCTTGTGGTCGCGCAGCGCCTTGGCGAGCGAGGCCGGGCGCTCATGCCGCAGCCGGCGTTCGAATTCGGCGCGCTTGCGCGGGCCCAGTTCGCCAAAACGCGATTCCCATTCGGCACGCTCGGCCGCACCGCGGCTGCCGGCGGCGCGCCAGGCCTTCAGCACGTCGTCGGGCACCGAGAAGGCTTCCTGCGAAATGCCGAGCTTTTCCTTGGCGCCCTTCAATTCGTCGGCGCCGAGCGCCTCGCCATGGGCTTTCGCGGTGCCGGCGCGGGTCGGCGCGCCGTAGCCGATCGTGGTCTTGCAGGCGATCAGCGTCGGCTTGTTGGATTTCTGCGCCCGGGTGATGGCGGCGGCAATCGCCTTCGGATCATGGCCGTCGATCAGTTCGGCGGCCCAGCCGGCGGACTTGAAGCGCTTCACCTGGTCGACGGAATCGGCGATCGAGGTCGGGCCGTCGATCGAAATGCCGTTGTCGTCGTACAGCACGATCAGCTTGTTGAGCTTCCAGTGCCCGGCCATCGCGATCGCTTCCTGCGACACGCCCTCCATCAGGTCGCCGTCGGAGGCGAGCACATAGGTGTGATGGCCGACCACCTTCTTGCCGAACTCGGCGGCGAGCATCTTCTCCGCCAGCGCCATGCCGACCGCGGTCGCGATGCCCTGGCCGAGCGGGCCGGTGGTGGTCTCGATGCCCTTGGTGTGGAAGTTCTCGGGGTGACCCGGCGTCAGCGATCCGAGCTGGCGGAAATTCTTGATCTGGTCGAGCGTCATGTCCTTGTTGCCGGTCAGATACAGCAGCGCATAGAGCAGCATCGAGCCGTGACCGGCCGACAGCACGAAGCGGTCGCGGTCCGGCCAGTTCGGCGTCGGCGGCGTCGTATTTCAGGAACTGCGTGAACAGCACGGTCGCGATATCGGCGGCGCCCATCGGCAGGCCGGGATGGCCGGATTTCGCCTTCTCGACGGCGTCCATGGCGAGGCCACGGATCGCATTGGCCATACGGGTGTGATCGACCTGCGTCATGATGAAAATCCGCTTGAAATGAGGAGGTTGGTGATGATCCGCCCGCCGGCGAACGCAGCGATGATGTGCCCTGTGGCAACAGGAAGTCAGGGCTGGATAGCACCTCAAACCCGTGAGTCCAAGGCAAGGAAACGCGCTTCCAGCGCGAAAAGTTGCCTGAAGCTGACCGTAAAATGCGGTGTGCCGTTAGCGGTGCATAGCTTCGCGGCGACGTTGCGCTGGCCTCGCTCGCCACGTAAATTTCACCGTCTAACCGCTTGCCGAACCGCAGATTTTGCTGTGCGGCGGGCCCATCCAAAGGTCCGCGCTGTCCTGATGAGCGATCGTCCCGCCAACGGGTCCGGCAACCCCGAGCCGGTGTTCGCCGATATCGACGCCGCGACGCGGCGGCTGATGGCGGCGCTCGACGCGCTGGAAGCCGCGGCCGAGCGGCGGCGCGATGCCGACCGCGACGAGAACGAACTGGCGAGCCGGATCCAGGCGCTCGGCGCCGACCGCTCGCGGCTCGCCGACGAACTCGACAATTCGCTGGTGAAGACGCGGCGGCTGGAGCGCACCAATCGCGAGATCGCCGAAAAACTCGACGCCGCGATCGGCACCATCCGCGCGGTGCTCGATCGCCGGAGAAACCCCATGAGCCACATCAACGTCACCATCAACGGCCGACAGTACCGCATGGCCTGCGAGGAGGGGCAGGAGGTGCGGCTGCTCAAGCTCGCCGAGAATCTCGAAGCGCGCGTCGAATCGCTGCGCGGAAAGTTCGGCGAGATCGGCGATGCGCGGCTCACCGTGATGGCCGCGCTGACCGTGTGCGACGAACTGCTCGATGCCAACCACGCGCATCCGCGCGCTGGAAGAAGAACTCGACGCGCTGCGCAACGTCCGCGTCGCCGCCACCGATCGCGCCCGCGCGACGCAGACCGCGGTCGCCAATGCGCTCAATGCCGCCGCCGACCGCATCGAAAAGACCACGCAGGTGCTGAACCGCACCATCGGCGGCGGTGTCGCGATCGGGTAGGAGGCCTTCCGCTGTTGGGGAAACCGCGCGCTCTCCCCGTCATTGCGAGGAGCAAAGCGACGAAGCAATCCATACTTGCTTCGTTTGCTGCATGGATTGCTTCGCGGAGCCTGTCATCGGGCGCGCATTCGCGCGACCCGTTGGCTCGCAATGACGGCGGAGAGGATATCGCGTTATTCCTGTGCTTCAGTCGCGCCTTAGCGCTGGCGGATTGGGCCGTTAGTCCCTACATTGGCCGGGCGAAGCTGCGTTGCGCGTCAGGAGCCATAATCCCCGGGGCCTTATCGATCCTTCAGGGAACTGTCCCTGGCCGGGTCCGTGGATCCGGTCATATGGTGCCCACCTACTTTCGTAGGGAACTCCGGGATCGAGCGCTTCAACGGCCTCTGCGGCTTCGCACTTTTGTTCTGTTGATTTCTGCGTCGAACCACCGGTTTCGCGATCTGAATACGAACGGTCTCTACCAATAGCCCTGCAACTTTCGCTTCGTCCGTCTTCGCGGGCGATGTTCGGCGGAACAGAAGCTGCATGACGGCAAGTGCTTCGAAAGGCGATCTTCGCGCTGCCACGCTGGCAAAGCGCGACGCATTGAGCGACGAGCAGCGCGCCGACGCAGCGCAAGCCCTCGCCAGGCGCGAAGCTGCCGTTCGAGATCGCAGCCGGCACCATCGTCTCCGGCTATTCGCCGATCCGCAACGAGATCGATCCCGCGCCCTTGATGCGCAAGCTCGCGGAAGCGGGCGCGACGCTGGCTCTTCCGGCGGTGATGGCGCGCGGCAAGTCGCTGGCGTTCCGGGCCTGGTCGCCCGACGACCGGCTGATGCTCGGGCCGCTCGGCATTCCCGAACCGTCGCCGGCCGCGGCCGAACTGGTTCCCGACATCATGCTGGTGCCGCTCGCGGCATTCGACGCGCAAGGCCACCGCATCGGCTATGGCGCCGGGCATTACGACTACACGCTGGCGCATCTGCGCAAGATCAAGGCGATCGCGGCTGTCGGCATTGCCTTTGCCGTGCAGCAAATTAAGGCCGTTCCGGCGCTGCCACACGACGTGGCGCTGGATTATGTGCTAACGGAAAAGAAAGTGTTCGATTTCCGGAGCTGAACTTTGCGTATCCTCTTTATCGGTGACGTCGTCGGCAAGACCGGCCGCACCGCCATCTCAGAACATCTTCCCGGCATGGTCAGGGACTGGTCGCTCGATCTCGTCATCGTCAATGGCGAGAATTCCGCCGGCGGTTTTGGCATCACCGAGGCGATCTATCAGGATTTTCTCGATGCCGGCGCCGACGCAGTCACGCTCGGCAACCACGCCTGGAACCAGAAGGAAGCGCTGGTTTTCATCGAGCGCGCGCCGCGCCTGATCCGGCCGCTGAACTTTCCGCGCCATACGCCGGGCCGGGGTGCAGCCTTGATCGACACCAAGAACGGCAAGCGCGCGCTGGTCATCAACGCGATGGGCCGCGTCTTCATGGAGCCGCTCAACGATCCCTTCAACGCGGTAGGCCGCGAGCTCGACGCCTGCCCCTTGCGCGAGGCGGCCGACGCCATCGTGGTCGATTTCCACGGCGAGGCGACCAGCGAAAAGCAGGGCATGGGATTTTTCTGCGATGGCCGCGCCAGCCTCGTGGTCGGCACCCACACCCATGTCCCGACCGCCGATCACCAGGTGCTGCCAGGCGGCACCGCCTATATGAGCGACGCCGGCATGACCGGGGATTATGATTCGATCATCGGCATGCAGAAGGAAGAGCCGCTGCATCGTTTCGTCACCGGCATCCCCTCGGGCCGCTTCGAACCGGCGTTCGGTGTGGCGACACTAAGTGGCGTTGCGGTCGAAACCGACGATGCGACCGGGCTGGCGCTGCGGATTGCGCCGGTGCGGGCCGGCGGCAGGCTGGAGCCTGCGGTGCCGGGGTTTTGGGCCGGTCGCTGAATTGGACCGCGAGAAGGTGTGATGCACAGGTTTCTGGTCTTCCTGCTGGCGCTGTTGCTGTCACAGACAGCCGCCGCGCAGATGCTCTCCCAGCGTCCCGTATCGCAGAATCCGGTGTCGCCCGCCGACATGACGGAGCGGTTGCAGAAGTCGGCGATCGACACGGCGAAACTCGCGCCCAAGGGCGCCGCACGGGGATCGTCGGTGGATTTCTGCTGGGCTTCCAGCCCTGAAGAATACCGAGCGCTTGCCAAGCATGTGCTCGTGCTCGTAAGCGTGGTGACGCAGGACGCCGCTGAACTGCCGCTGCGCCGCGTCTATGTGAACATCGATGGCCGGGAAACCGAACTGACCAGGTTGAGCAGCCAGCGCAGTAGCGTGCGCAAGGGATCGATCACCTACTCGATACTCGGGCCTTATCGCGAGGATGGCTTTTATCTCGCGCCCGCCGGCAGCATGATGGCAGATGGCTACCTGCAGGCCGACTTTGCGGTGCGGCGGAGCGGCTACAATCTCTACAAATTGCCGGGAATGCCGCCGGACTTCATCAAGGCGGAGGGTAGTCCAATGCCCGCGCCTGATGCCAGGCCGGATACGCCGGCGCTGAAAGCGATGTTGCAGCGCGAGTACAAGGGCTTCGAATTGCCCGCACAGTTGCGGTAGGTTCTCGGACGGGCGGTCCGGCACGAGCGACATAGTAGTTTGGGCGAGCTGGCCTGCGACACATTGTCATGCTTTGATGCCCCGGGGGCGGATCGTTTCGATCAGCGGAGGATTTGTGGCCAGCGAGCGCTTGGAGCGGCGATTGGCGGCGGTGGTGGTGGCGGATGTCGCCGGCTACGACCGCTTGATGCGCGTGAATGATGAGCGGACGCTGACCGACCTGAAGAGCGCCAGGCGGACATTGATCCTTCCCGCCGTCACCTTGCATCGCGGCCGTATTGTCAAGACCGTCAGCGGCGAGATGCTGCTGGAGTTTCCGAGCGCCGTCGAGGCGGCGCAATGCGCGATGGCAGTCCAGCGCGGGATGGCGGCGCGAAACGTCGCCATCCCGGCCGACGAGCGGCTTGAATTCCGCATCGGCATTCATCTCGGCGACGTCATGATCGACGAGAACGATATCTTCGGCGACGGCGTCAACATCGCCTCCCGTCTTGAAAAGCTCGCCGAGCCGGGCGGCATCTGCATCTCCGACGACGCGCACCGGCAGATCCGCGGCAAGCTCAACGCCGTGTTCGACGACCTCGGTGCGCAGACCCTGAAGAACATCGCCGAGCCGATGCGGGCATGGCGGATCCGGATCGGCGACGAAGCAGCATCCGAGCCCGCGAAGGTTTCAGCTCCGTCAGATCGCCCGGTCGCGCCTCCTGACATGCCGTCGATCGCGGTATTGCCGTTCCAGAACATGAGCGACGATCCCGAGCAGGAGTATTTCGCCGACGGCATGGTCGAGGAGATCATCACCGCGCTGTCGCGGTTCAGGTCGCTGTTCGTCATCGCCCGCAATTCGACCTTCACCTACAAGGGCAAATCTGTCGACATCAAGCATGTCGGCCGCGAACTCGGCGTGCGCTATGGGCTCGAGGGCAGTGTCCGTCGGTCCGGCAACAAGGTTCGCATTTCCGGTCAGTTGATCGAGGCCGCGACCGGCACGCATATCTGGGCGGACAGGTTCGAAGGCGAACTCGCTGATGTATTCGGCTTGCAGGACCAGGTCACGACCAGCGTTGTCGGGTTGATCGCGCCGCGGCTTGAGCAGGCCGAGTTCGAGCGGACGCGGTACAAGCCCACGGAGAAACTCGACAGCTACGATTTCTACTTGCGCGGCGCGGCTGCGCTGCATCACCGGTCTCGGTCCTCAGTGCACGAGGCGTATGAATTCTTCAAAAAGGCGATCGAGCGGGATCCTGACTATGCAGCCGCCCACGCCATGGTGGCCTGGACGTGGATGGCGCGACAGGCGGTCTATGGCATTCCGCTCGAAGCCGATGCCCGTGCCGAGGCGATCCGGCATGCCCGGCTGGCGGCGAGACTGGCCGACGAGGATCCGTTTGTGCTGGCAACCGCCGGCCACGTCCTGACCTATCTGGGACACGAGTATGAGCGCGGCGTGGCCATGGTGGAGCAGGCCGTCGCGCTCAATCCAAATCTTGCCATCGCCTGGTATTCGCGCGGCTTCGTCTGCCTGATGTGCGACGAGGCCGAGCGTGCGATCGAGAGTTTCGAGCGCATGGTCCGGCTGAGCCCGCTGGATCCGTTACGAATAAGCGCCTGGAACGGCTCGTCTCACGCCTTCTTCCGCCTCGCGCGTTACGAGGAAGGATGCACGGCTGCGATGAAATCGATGCAGTTCGATGCCAACGCGCATTCGCTGGCAACCTTCGCCATCAACGCCGTCCGCGCCGGACGCAAGGAGGAAGCCAACAAGGCGATCGGCCGGCTGTTGAAACTGCAACCCGGCTTTCGCACCTCGCAAGTCAGCGAGGCCTTTCCCGTTCGTTGGCCCGAGCGGCAGGCTGAAATAGCCGCAGCGCTGCGTGACGCAGGGCTGCCGGATTAGGCCCGTCTCGGTCCATTCCTACGGTGCATGGGGTTGTTTTCGTAGTTTTACGTCGGGCCCCTGCGGCGCGCCGCTGCCGGCCTCAGGACTGCCTAAAACCCATCCGAAACGCGCCCCAATGGCGGCCGCGCACGATAATCGGCGAGGACAGGTCTTTCATCAGCACGAAATTGCCGCCGCCCATGTCGCGACGGTAGGTCTGCAGCAGGAACGGTTTTGTGTTCGCCGCCACCTTCTTGACCGCGCGGTCGCTGAACAGCCGCCGGTTGCGGCAGTTGGCGTTGTTCCAGACCGGGTCGGGACCTTGCGGCAGGCGATAGTTCGGATTGTGGGTCGGAAGATAGCCGCCTTTGGCCCAGGCGACGCAGAACACGATTCGGGGATCGCATTTCTGCACGGGTCCTGGATCGCGGGCAGGATGCGGTCGGTGAAGGTGACGTAGTCGGTCAGATATTGCTTCGGATCGGTGCCTGCGATTTCGCGGTATTTCTCGTCCATCAATTGATCGAGGGTGATTTCGCCGCGCGCGATCGCGCTCTCGAAGGCTGCCGAGATCTCTTTGGCCGTGTCGATCACGACGCGGATTAACGGTGCATCCGAGGTCTCGACGCCGCTGTCGGCGATCAGCGCGATCAGGCCTTCGGAGATCTCCAGCAGCTTGGCGACGCGGTCGTCGGCCTGCTTCAGGTCGGTCGACGACAGGTCGACGCCCTTGGCGAGGTTGCCGAGTTCGTCGATCACGCGGTCGCAATGGACGAGATTGGAGGTCGCGGCCCTGGCGACGCCGTCGATCTCCTGGCCGACCGCGGTAAAGCCATCCTGGACGCGGGCAATGATGCTCTGGATTTGCGCCGCACCTTCGCCGGCGTTCTTGGCGCGCAGCGAGGCGTCGCCGCTTTCGCCGATCAGGCTGGTGACCTGGCCGTCGAGGCCGCGAACGGTGTCGCCGATCAGTTGCGTCGCCTGCCGCGTCGCTTCGGCAAGGTTCTTCACCTCGCTGGCGACGACGGCAAAGCCGCGCCCGGCCGCGCCGGCGCGCGCCGCCTCGATGGTGGCGTTCAGCGCCAGCAGATTGGTCTGCCGCGCGATCGCCTCGATCGATCCGGAAACCTTGGCGACGTCGGCGAGCGCGGTGCCGACCGCGCTGAGGCGGCTTTCGATGCGGCCGACGGCATCGATCAGTTCGGCGATGTGCTGGACCGCGGTCTCGACCACGGCGCGCGACTGGGTGATTTCGCCGACGGCGGCGGTCGCCGCCGTCTGCACCGCCTGCGACGCGCTGGCGATGCCGTGATTGGCCGAGACCATGGTCTCGGCGGTCTTTTGCAGATGGCCGAAGCGGTCGGACTGGCCGGACACGCGGCCGGCGACTTCCTGCACATTGCCGGCGACGTCGGCGAGCTCGACGCCGAGCCCGCCGATCCGGTTGGCAAGCTGGTCGACCAGTCTTTCACTGGCCGACACCATCGCTGCATTGAGTTGTGGCGCCGCTGTCATAGCCGGTAGGCGGTGCGGAAGCCGCCCCAGTGCCGGCCCTTGACGCGGATCGGCACGTCGATCTCGCGCATCATCACGGTCTTGCCGTTGCCCATGTCGCGGGCATAGCTCTGGATCAGATAGGCGCGCAGGTTGCGGCCGGCGGCAAGGCCCGCGGGATCGTTGAAGATGCGGCGGTTGCGGCTGTTGGCGGTGTTCCAGGCGACGTCGCCGGGCCGCTGCGGATGCGAATAGATCTTGTTGTGGACCGGCAGATAGCCGTTGCGGTCGATCATCGCGCAGAACGCCATGCGCGGGTCCTTGGCGAGGAAGGCTTCCTGGAACGGCGGCAGCGCGCGATCGGCCCAGTCGAGGATCTTGGTGCGGTGCTGCACCGGATTGCTGCCGGGGATTTCGACATAGTCGGTGTCGAACATGTCCTCGATCGAGATCGCGCCGCTTGCTACGCCGCTTCTCGAAAATCTTGGTCAGCGCGACGCCGGCTTCCATGGCGCGGGTGACGAATTCGGTGTTCTCGTCCTGGATCGCCCACAGCTTGTCTTCGATCTTCTCGCGCAAGCGCTGCGTCCGGCCGCTCGAACTGGGCCTGCGTGCCGGCCTTGGAACGCTCGCCGATGCGGATCCGGCAGGCGCCGATGTCCTTGCAGCGTGGCGGCGAGACTCTGGTTCTGCGGCAGCTTCTCGGCATCCGGGCCGCCGATCAGGATGCCCTCGATCGAAATCTCGTAGACCGGCGCTGTGATCAGGCCGCGCGGGGTCTCGATTTCGATCTTGAGGCTGCAGGGCAGCTGTTCGCTGCTTGCGGCGGTCCTGGCGCTCGCCCTGGCGCAGCAGCACGGCGCAGCGCGATTTGAGCTTCTGCGCGAACGTGGTGACGGCCTGGCCGGCCTTGGCGACGCTTTCGCCATGCGCCTCGGCTTCCTTGGTGGCGCTGTCGATCTCGGTGGCGCTGTCGCCGACCGAGACGATGAAGTGCGAGGCGGAGGCCGCGTTGTCGGACATCTCGCCGGTGGTCTGGCTCTGCTCGGCCACCGCGCCGTTGACGTTGTCGAACACCGGGCGGATCGCCTCGATCGCCTGCGAGATGCGGTGCACGGCGTCGACCGAGCCGGCGGCGTCGCGCTGCAGCGCCTCGATCTTCTTGGTGATCTCTTCGGTGGCGTTCTGGGTCTGCACCGCCAGCGCCTTGACCTCGGTGGCGACCACGGCAAAGCCGCGTCCGGCCTCGCCGGCGCGCGCCGCCTCGATGGTGGAGTTGAGCGCGAGCAGCGTGGTCTGCCGCGCGATCTGCGCGATCAGATTGACGACATTGCCGATCGCGGCCGAGGACTCGCGCAGGCGATCGACATTGGCGCTGGCTTCGCGGGCGGCGGCGCTGGCCTGGTCGGCGAGCTTGCCGGCGTCGCGCACCTGCGTCGCCGATGCCCTGCGCCGAATGGGTGAACTTGTCGGCGGCCTGCGAGAAGGTGGTCGCGGTGGTCTGGGCGGCGCTGGTGCGGCCGGTCAGCGCGTCGGTGCGCTGGCGGATGGTGGAGAGCGTCGCGGCGGTCGCTTCGGCGCCGCCGGCGACCGAATTGGCCGCGCGCTCGAGCTGGCGGATCATGCCGCCGAGTTCGAGTTCCAGCAGTTCGAGGATTTCCTTGGCCGAATCGGCTTCAGCGCGGCGAGCGCACTGGTCGCGACCGGCGTCGCCGGAACCTTGGGCTCGACGGCAGGCGCGGCCGCTTCCGGCACGCGTTTTCGAAACAGACCGAACGCCATGGGGGCTCTTGAATAGTTGAGAATGTGGGGCCATCCTCTCATCCGGGCATGAAGTCATGGTTAACAACTGCCTGATATTCCGGCAGGCGAGCACTACTTAAGTACCGAAAACGACCGCAAATCTTTGATTTTGGCCGGTTGCCGGCCTATAAGGCCGCGCTTTCATCCGCAATCCGCTCCCGGACGAATCCGAAGAGACCCCGCATGGCCGGCCATTCCCAATTCAAGAACATCATGCACCGCAAGGGCCGGCAGGATGCCCAGAAGTCGAAACTGTTCGGCAAGCTGGCGCGGGAAATCACGGTGGCGGCCAAGATGGGCCAGCCCGACCCGGCGATGAACGCGCGGCTGCGCGCGGCGATCATCTCCGCCCGCCAGGAGAACATGTCGAAGGACTCGATCGAGCGCGCCATCAAGAAGGCGACCGGCGGCGACGGCGAGAACTACGACGAGATCCGCTACGAGGGCTACGGCCCCGGCGGCGTCGCCGTGATCGTCGAGGCGCTGACCGACAACCGCAACCGCGCCGCCTCCGACATCCGCTCCTTCTTCACCAAGTCCGGCGGCAATCTCGGCGAAACCGGCTCGGTGTCCTTCATGTTCGACCACACCGGCATCATCGAATACGACGCCAAGGTCGCCTCCGACGACGCCATGCTGGATGCCGCGATCGAGGCCGGCGCCGACGACGTGATCTCGAGCGAGAGCGGCCACGAGATCTACGCCTCGCAGGAAACCTTTCGCGAGGTCGCCAAGGCGCTGGAAGCGAAGTTCGGCGAAGCCCGCAAGGCGGCGCTGACCTGGAAGCCGCAGAACACGGTGCCGGTCGACGACGAGACCGGCGAGAAGCTGTTGAAGCTGATCGACCACTTGAACGAGCACGACGACGTGCAGAACGTCTACGCCAATTTCGAGATCTCGGACGCGCTGGTCGCCAAGATGGGCGGGTAGCATCTCGTGTCCCGGACGCGGTGCAGCGTGAAACGCTGCTCCGCAGAGCACAGATGCGCAATTGCGCATCGGGGGACCCACGGCTGCATATTCCGATCCGACCGATGGGCCCCGGCTCAGCAGCGCACCACTTCGTGCTGCGCAGCGTCCGGGGCAAGGCTACCGGGCAGGGGATGACCGTTTTGTTTATGTTTCGTTCACCCGGCTCTGGCGTTATCACTACGCCATGACTTCTCCCCAATTCGCCAACCCGTCCGGATCATCGGCATCGACCCCGGCCTGCGCCGCACCGGCTGGGGCGTGATCGAGACCGAGGGCAACCGGCTTGTCTTCATCGGCTGCGGCTCGGTGGAGCCGCCGGACGATTTGCCGCTGGCCAGCCGGCTGCTCGCGATCCATGAGGGGCTTGCCGCCGTGCTCGGCGATTTCAGGCCTGACGAGGCCGCGGTCGAACAGACGTTTGTCAACAAGGACGGCGTCGCTACGCTGAAGCTCGGCCAGGCCCGCGGCGTCGCCATGCTGGCGCCCGCGATGTTCGGTATTTCGGTCGCCGAATACGCACCCAACCAGGTCAAGAAGACCGTGGTCGGCGCCGGCCATGCCGACAAGAACCAGATCGCGGTGATGCTGAAGATATTGCTGCCCAAGGCCGAGCCGAAATCCGCCGACGCCGCCGACGCGCTGGCGATCGCGATCACGCACGCGCATCACCGCGCCAGCACGGCGCTGCGGCTGAGGGTGGCGAACCTATGATCGGCAAACCGCAATGATCGGCAAACTCAAAGGCCTGATCGACTCCTACGGCGAGGATTACGTGATCCTCGACGTCGGCGGCGTCGGCTATCAGGTGCATTGCTCGTCGCGCACGCTGCAGGCGCTGCCGGCGCCGGGCGAGGCCGCGGTGCTGTCGATCGAGACCTATGTGCGCGAGGACCAGATCAAACTGTTCGGCTTTCGCAGCGATATCGAGCGCGAATGGTTTCGCCTGCTGCAGACCGTGCAGGGCGTCGGCGCCAAGGTGGCGCTGGCGGTGCTCTCGACGCTGCCGCCGGCGGAACTCGCGAACGCGATCGCGCTGCGCGACAAGGCTGCGGTGACGCGCACGCCCGGCGTCGGGCCGAAAGTCGCCGAGCGCATCGTCACCGAGTTGAAGGACAAGGTGCCGGCCTTTGCCAATGTCGATCCGGCGCTGGTGCATCTGTCCGGCGCGATCGACAATGACCGCGCGCCGCGCCCGGTCACGGATGCGATCTCCGCGCTGGTCAATCTCGGCTACGGCCAGCCGCAGGCGGCCGCCGCCATCGCGGCCGCTTCGCGCAGCGCCGGCGAGAAGGCCGAGACCGCGCAGCTGATCAGGCTGGGGCTGAAGGAACTGGCGAAGTGAACACGCCCTCCCGCATCGTCACCCCCGAGCGCCGTTCCGACGATGTCGGCGACACCGCGCTGCGCCCGCAATTGCTGTCGCGAATTCGTCGGCCAGGCGCAGGCGCGCAAAAATCTCTCGATCTTCATCGAGGCGGCGCGCAAACGCAACGAGGCGCTGGATCACGTGCTGTTCGTCGGGACCCCCGGGCCTCGGCAAGACCACGCTGGCGCAGATCGTGGCGCGCGAACTCGGCGTCGGCTTTCGCGCCACCTCCGGTCCGGTCATCGCCAAGGCCGGCGATCTCGCTGCACTGCTGACCAATCTCGAAGAGCGCGACGTGCTGTTCATCGACGAAATCCATCGCCTCAGCCCGGCGGTCGAGGAAGTGCTCTATCCCGCGATGGAGGATTTTCAGCTCGATCTCATCATCGGCGAGGGGCCGGCGGCGCGTTCGGTCAAGATCGAGCTGGCAAAATTCACGCTGGTCGGTGCGACCACGCGCGCGGGGCTATTGACCAATCCGCTGCGCGACCGCTTCGGCATTCCGGTGCGGCTGAATTTCTACACCGAGGAAGAACTCGAAAAGATCGTCACCCGCGGCGCCCGCGTGCTCAACATCGGCATGACGCCTGACGGCGCCAACGAGATCGCGCGCCGCGCCCGCGGCACGCCGCGCATCGCCGGCCGGCTGTTGCGCCGGGTGCGCGATTTTGCTTCCGCCGCGGACGCAAGCTCGATCGACCGCGCCATCGCCGACCATGCGCTGAGCGCGCTGGAAGTCGATGCCGCCGGCCTCGACGCCATGGACCGCCGTTATCTCTCGACCATCGCGCTGAACTATGGCGGCGGTCCGGTCGGCGTCGAGACCATGGCGGCGGCGCTGTCGGAGCCGCGCGATGCGATCGAGGACATCATCGAGCCGTTCCTGATCCAGTGCGGCTATCTGCAACGCACCCCGCGCGGCAGGCTACTGACCTCGCACGCCTTCAAACATCTCGGCCTCGCCGAGCCCGCGCGCGATCCGGCGCAGTTCGGCTTGTTCGGGCAAAGCGACAGCGACGACTGATCGCTTCGAACCGGATCGCTGCAAACACGCACTAACAGCAAATTGCCACAAGCTGGCGCGCACCTCGCGCAGCCGGCCGCTTTGCCTTTCTATTTTTCCTGGAGTGCCCGATGGGATCGACCAAAGACGCTACCGTGCTGGCGCTGATCGCGGCGGCGCCGGAGCTGGGGACGCCGGATGATACCGACAATTTCCTCAACGCCATGCCGATCCCCGACCTCGCCTCGTTATGGTGCGTGCTGCAACGCCTGAGCCGGCGCGACCAGACCGCGGGCGCCTGGGCGACGAAAATGTACTTCGATCATCTGCCGCACCGAAAGCCTGACCGCGCGCTCGAGCTCGCGCTTGAAGTGCTGCGCTCTGAATCCGACAAGCCGACCGTCATGCAGCTCAACGACAAATTCATGATGGCGCTGATGTATGCGCATGGCGCCGCCGTGATCGAACGGATCGAGCGCGAGGCGGAAGACAATACGCGGCTGCGCTGGCTGCTCGGCGGCGTTCATTTCGGTCCCGACGAGAAGCTCAAGGATCGCATCGAGGCGATCGCGGACCAGCGCGCCTGGCGAAGCGATGCGATCGCGCGCAAAACCCCGAAACATCCGCTCGATTGCGAAGCCATGTCGGTCGGCGAGCTGGCGCGGGCCTGGGTCGAGCAATATTCGAAATCCGAGCGTGACTGCGACGACAATTTTTTCGCGATGATGGACTACGAGCGCGAGCTGCGCGAGGAGGATCCAGACAAGGCGATCGATGTGATCGTCGAGATCCTGAAGATCGAGACCAATCCGGCGCTGCTGTCGCTGCTTGCCGCAGGTCCCCTGGAAGACGTTATCAGCATGGAGACGATCGACCGGATCGAGCGCGAGGCGCAAGCGGACAAGCGCTTTCACGGTCTGCTCGGCGGCGTCTGGTACTATCGGGCCTCGGATGAGCTGAAGGCACGGCTCGATGCGCTGATCGGCGATGCCAGGTGGTAACCTTAACGCGGCTGCTGACGATCTGCACAAACGCACCCCAATTCCGCTCCAATCCCTGCCCATGTTCGCCGTGCATCACGATTGAACTGCCATGATTTCACGCCGTCATTTCTTCAGGGTTTTGGGTGGGCTGGGCGCGTTCGGCGTCTCGCCCGTGGCGTACGGGTTCGCTGAGCCCGCCCTTCAGCTTCGCGTCACCCGCTACAACCTTGCGCCGCCGCAATGGCCCGCCGGTTTCAAGCTCAACATCGCCGTGATCACGGATCTGCACGCCTGCGATCCCTGGATGTCGCTGGAGCGGATCGAGCGGATCGTCGAGCGGACCAACTCGCTCAACGCCGATATCATTGTCATGCTCGGCGACTACGTGGCCGGACACCGCAAGGTGACGCGCTTCATCCCCGCCAGCGAGTGGGCGGGCGTGCTCGCCGGCCTCAAGGCGCCGCTCGGCGTCCACGCCATTCTCGGCAATCATGATTGGTGGGAAGACAAGGAAGTGCAGCGCGAGGGCACGGGCGTAACCAATGCCCGGCGCGCGCTCGAAGCTGCGGGCATTCCGGTCTACGAGAACGACGCCAAACGCCTCAGCAAGGACGGCCGTCCGTTCTGGCTCGCCGGTCTCGGCGATCAGCTGGCCTATGTGCCGGCGCGGCGCTTCCGCCCGGTACGGCGCATCGGCGTCGACGATCTCGGCCTGACGCTGGCGAACGTCACCGACGCCGCGCCGGTCATTCTGCTGGCGCACGAGCCTGATGTCGCCAAACGCGTACCGTCGCGCGTCGCGCTGCAACTATCCGGCCACACCCATGGCGGCCAGGTTCGCCTGATGGGCTGGTCGCCGATCTCGCCGTCCGGGCCGCAGTTGGTGTATGGCCACATCCGCATGAATTGCGACGTCGTCATCTCCGGCGGCCTCGGCTGCAGCATCAGTGCCGTTCCGCCTCGGCGTCCCGCCCGAGATTGTGCTGGTGAGCCTGGGCGGGCAAGGGCCTGCAATCTCGTAAGCGGCTACGCTTGCGCGCCAAACGGATTTGCGCAAAACAGTCGCTTCCCAGGCGATCGAGGCGCGCACGTGACATTACCCCATATCGACGGCAAGATCCGCGACGGCCGCCATCACATGCAGGTCCGCGTCTATTACGAAGACACCGATTTTTCCGGCATCGTCTATCACGCCAATTATCTGCGTTTCATGGAGCGCGGCCGCACCAATCATCTGCGGCTGATGGGCGCCGACCAGCACGCGCTGTTTGCCGAAGCGCAGGCGGAGACGCCGGGTTTTGCCTTCGTGGTCCGCTCGATGGAGATCGACTTCCTGCGGCCGGCGCGGATGGACGATCTGCTCGACGTGGTGACCTGGCCGGTCGCGGTGAAGGGTGCCTCGATCACGCTGGCACAGGAGGTGCGCCGCGGCGGCGAGGCGCTGGTCACCGCAAAGGTGCGCGTCGCCTTCATCTGCGAGGGCCGCGCAAGACCGATCCCGAAATCACTGCGGCTGTTGATGAAGGCCGATCTGGAATCGTGATCGGGCGATAGGCGAACAGCCATCGACTTCCAAACACACGGCGATAGACTTGCAGCTCATCAATCGCCGAGGCCATCATGTCGCGACCGCCGCTGCCGCCATTCACCAAAGAGACCGCCGCGCAAAAGGCGCGCATGGCGGAAGACGCCTGGAACTCGCGCGATCCGGTGCGGGTGTCGCTGGCCTATACCGAGGACAGCCGTTGGCGCAACCGCGCGGAAGTGTTCGAGGGCCGGCCGGCGATCGTTGAATTCCTCACCCGCAAGTGGGCGAGGGAGCATGAGTACCGCCTGATCAAGGATCTCTGGGCGTTCGACGGCAACCGCATCGCCGTGCGCTTTCAGTACGAATGGCATGACGATGGTGGGGCCTGGTTTCGTTCCTACGGCAACGAGCAATGGGAGTTCGACGACCATGGCCTGATGCGCCGGCGCGAGGCTTCGATCAACGACATCGCGATCGCCGAGAAAGATCGCCGCTTTCACTGGGCAGCCCCAGGCCCCCGGCCGGCGGATGTGCCGGGACTGAGCGAAAATCCGTTCTGATTGTGGACTGCGCGGGGAGCCGTCGGCGTTGCCGGCGGCTTTTTGTTTGCCAACAGGCAAGGCGGCGCTCAAGATGGCGCGCGTTGCCATCAGCAATTTGGGGGGGCGATATGATCAGGACGTTTTTTGCTGCGGCGCTGCTGGCCGGATTTATGACGGCGCCGGCGCTCGCACAAACCAAAGTCGGGGACTGGACGATCGAGAAGCGGGAGAAGGATACCCACTGCAACGCGGCGCGCGGCTACAAGGACAAGGATGACGAAAACCACGAATACGTCATGGTCCTGAGCTACGCCGCGGACAAGATCGTCTTCGTGATCATCTATGACGGATGGGAGTGGGAGAAGCCCGGCGAAATACTGCGGGCCGATTTCTCCACCGACAAGACCGACATCAAAAAGGCTGCCAAGTGGGAAGTGATGGACAAGACCACGGTGCGCGGCATGTTTGAATTCGATCCGTCGATCATGGACGCTCTATCGAAGGCGAGGCGTCTGTCGCTCGATTTCGAGGACGATGACGACGACAGCATCGAGTTCGAGACCCCGCGTGCTGCCGAGGCCCTGGCGGCGCTGAAATTCTGCGAAGAGAACAAAAAGTAGCTCGTAGCCCGGATGGAGCGCAGCGAAATCCGGGACTCTGCCCTATCAAAGACGGGCCCCGGATTACGCGGAGCCTGTCATCGGGCGGCGCTTCGCGCCGACCCGTTGGCTCCATCCGGGCTACGCTCACTGTTAACGCGGTGCACCGCCAAGAGGCGCTGCACCGCGTCCGGGACACGAGACTTACGCCGCCGCCTTGTGCCGCGCGAGTTCGGCCTTGTACATTTCGAACTCCTCGGCGACCGCTTTCGCGATGCTGGGGCGGGTGCGCATCCGTTCGTAATAGGCCTTCACGGTCGGCCATTTCGCCAGCTCAATCGGCGGCGTCGCCATCGTCCAGTTGATGACGGTGACGAGGTAGGCATCGGCGACGCTGAACTGATCGAGCAGGAACTCGCGGCCGTTCAGGTAGTTTTCGAGATAGTCGAGCCGCGACAGGTTCTTGCCGAGGACATAGGTCTTCATTTCGGCCGGGGCGTTCTTGTCGAGCATCGGAATGAACAGGCCCTTGTGCAGTTCGGTGCCGATGAAGCACAGCCATTGATGCAGTTTTGAGCGCTCGATGCCCGGTCCGGTGGCGATGCCGGCTTGCGGGAACTTGTCGGCGACATATTGCAGGATCGCGGCGTTCTCGGTCAGCACCAGTCCGTCGTCGGTGCGCAGCGTCGGCACCAGCCCGAGCGGATTCACTTTTCGGAAATCCGAGCCGTCCTTCTGCACCACCTTGGTCTTGGGATCGACCTCGAGATAGTTGGCTGCTGCGCCGGCTTCATACAGCGCGATGCGGGTCGCCAGCGAACAGGCGAGCGGCGAAAAATAGAGATCCATGGGAGCCTCCTTGGCGGTTGATTCAATCGCGCCGCTGAGGAAAGGCGGGGATTGATTTTTATACTGTCTCGCATAATATAAATCGGGTCAAGGAATTTATTGCGAAATGGTACAAAAAAGTAAGAAGCCGCCATCTGCTGCCAAACCGCCTGTTGCCAGATTGGATGCGCAGGCGGAGCCAAAGCGTCGCGGCCGGCCGCGCGCCTACGAGCCGGAGGTCGCGCTCGGCAAGGCGCTCGATCTGTTTCGCAAGGATGGATTCGCCGCGACTTCGCTCGACGATCTCTCGGCCGCGACAGGCATGAACCGGCCGAGCCTCTACGGCGCATTCGGCGACAAGCGCGAGCTCTATATCAAGAGCTATCAGCGCTACCGCGCGGACGCGCGCGCGGCGATGGTCGACATTTTTCGCGACGAGGCGCCGATCCGGCAGCGGCTGGAGCGGATCTATGCCGTGGCGCTCGACATTTATCTCTCCGGCGAATCCGGGCCGCGCGGCTGCTTCACGGTGATGACGGCTGCCTCTGAAGCGGTGGCCGATCCCCAGATCCGCGCCATGGCGCTGGAAGGTTTTGTCGAACTCGACAAGGCATTCGCCGCCTGCTTCCGCCTCGCCAGGGAAAAAGGCGAGTTACCGGCAACGGCCGATCCTGCGGTGCTCGCACATCTGGCTTCCGCCACCGTTCACACCATCGCCATCCGGGCCCGCGTGCGCGTGCCGCGCAAGGAACTCGAAGCGCTTGTAAAGGGCGCGATTGACGTGATGTTGCGCGGCTGATTCCACTCTCGTGGCGGTCTATTCGATCACCTCGTCGGCAAGGGCAATCAGCGTCGGCGAAATGGTGAGGCCGAGCGCTTTCGCAGCCTTGAGATTGATCGCGAGATCGTACCTGGTCGGAGCCTGCACTGGAAGGTCGGCCGGCTTCTCGCCCTTGAGTATGCGGTCGATATAACCTGCAGCCCTCCGGTATTGGTCGATTGGATCCGGCCCATAGGAGACAAGGGCTCCTGCTCCGACAAAGGAACGGTTGGGATAGACGCCGGGCAGCCGGTGCCGAGCCGCGAGCCTTACGATCAGATCGCGATGCACTCCCGCCGGCGCCGAGGTCGTGACGATGAAGCCGGTGTTCGGAAACGTTGCGATCTTCGCCAGGCCGCGTTCGATCGCATCGGGGTCGCGAACATTGACGACACTCAAGTCGAGCGCGAACGCCTGTGCCGCCAATTGCATCGCGCCCCATTGTCCTATTCCTGCAGGATCGAATGGGTCGCGAAGGACTGCAACATGCGTGATCGCAGGCGCAATCTGCTTGAGCAATTCCAGCCATTTTGCCGTAATGCCGAATTCGATATTGGTAAACCCGGTAATATTGCCGCCCGGCCGGGCAAGGCTTTCAACGACACCGAGGCCGACCGGATCGACCGTCTGGGCAAATACGATCGGCATGCTGCGGCTTGCCTGCTGTAACGGCAATATCGTGACACCCGAACTCGCCAGGACCACTTCGGGTCCGAGCGCGATCAATTCCGCCGCATGTGCCTGAAGGCGATTGGCATCGCCGCCGCTCCAGCGATAGTCGATCTGCAGGTTGCGTCCGACGCTCCAGCCCAGTGCCCGCAGTCCCTGTACAAAAACCGCGTCGCGCGCCACGCCCTCCGGATCGCCGGCGGCAAGGTTCGAGAGTGCGCCGATACGCCGGATTCGCTCGGTTTGCTGGGCATGGACCACCAAGGGCCACAATGCCGCCACGCCGCCGAGCGCACCGATAAATTCCCGCCGCTTCATGTAATTCCCCGAGGCACAGGACGAAGTATTGTATCGGCTTGGACAGGGACAATGATAGGGCCGAAACAGCTTCGCTAATGCAACAGGAGATGCGGGCGGATGTCGCAGTTCGATCAAAATCCGACCTTGAGAAGCGCCTGACCGAGTTCGCTGTCGTTAATACCCCCGACCGCGATCGACGACATTCTCCAACGCGCCGCCGGCTTCGAATCGTTCGATCTGCTGCGCGACGTATTTCGAGATTTCGTCGGCGTCGGTGTCGGCAGCGTTGTGCGGGGTCAGCACCACTTTTGGATGGGTCCAGAACGGGCTGTCCGCTGGCAGCGGCTCGGTGGCGTAGACGTCGAGCGAAACGCCGCCGAGCGTGCCGTCGTCGAGGCATTGCAAAATATCGGCCTCGTTCTGCAAGCCGCCGCGGCCGGCATTGATCAGCACCGGGGCGCCCATCAGACTCGTGCGGTTGAGTTTTTCAAATACGCCGCGATTGAGGATATGCCGCGTATCCGCTGTCAGCGGCAGCAGGCAGACCAGAATATCGGTCTGGCGCAGGAACGCATCGAACTGCGCTTCGCCGTTGAAGCACTGGATGCCGGCGATTTCCTTCGGGCTGCGGCTCCAGCCTGCGACGCGAAAGCCGATCGCCTTGACGACGGAGGCTGCATGCGCGCCGAGCTCGCCCAATCCCATGATGCCGACCGAGATCGCGCCCGCCGCCCATTGCGTCTTCGGCGCCCAACGCTTGTCGCGTTGCGACTGCCGCAGATAGAGCTCCTGCCGGTGGTGCATCAGCGCGTGGAGGGCGACATATTCCCCCATCCGTTCGGTGAGGTCGGGCACCGCGATCCGCACCATCGGCACACCGGGCAGCGTGGCATCCGCCATCAGCGCATCGACGCCGGCGCCGAGATTGAAGATGACGCGCAGGTTGGGAAATGCGGCGAGTTCGCCGGGCTTGGGCTTCCACACCGCGGCGTAGTGGACCGCAGCCGGATCGAACGCGGCATCGGTCAATCGCACCACCGGCCGATCGGGACAAACGCCGTCGAACCGGCTTTTCCATCGCGCCGGCGACCAATTATCGGTCCCGCCATGCACCAGCAACGCGAGCGCACCCTTCTTCATTACCGCATTCTCCTACATCGTCACTCAACGTGATCCTTATCACATAGCGGATCGAAGTCTCCATACCCTCTTTTTCTGCAGGTGATCGAAATTTCGGAATCGTGGCCGCCGCGGTGTTCTGGGATGGCGCTGTCAGAACAGCCATCGCGACTTTGATTGCGGAACCCGCGCGAAAATTTCCTTCGCACCCTTGTCGGCTGCGGGCATACTCGTTCGTTCTTTAGACAGAACGGAGATGCGTCTCGCATGCTGTACGCCATCCTTTGCTATCACGACGAAGACACCACTGGTTCCTGGTCGAAGGAACACGACGCCGCGGTCATGACGAAACTTCGGGTCGTCCAGGAGGGGCTGAGCAAACAAGGCCGGCTCGGCCCGGTTGCGCGCCTGTTGCCGACCACGGCGGCGACTACGCTGCGCAAGGACGATCCGCCGGTGGTGCTCGATGGTCCCTATGCCGAAACCAAGGAGCAATTGCTCGGCTTCTACGTCGTCGACTGCAAGAACCTCGACGAGGCGCTCGACGTCGCGCGCGATCTCGGCAAGGCCAATCCCGGCGGCGCCTATGAGATCCGCCCCGTGGGTTATTTCACGCCGGGGAGTATTGAGAAGTGACCGACACCGCCTGGATCGATAACGCGCTGACCTCGGCGCGTCCCCAGGCGGTCGGCGCGCTGTTGCGCTATTTCCGCAATCTCGATACCGCCGAGGAGGCATTCCAGAACGCCTGCCTGCGTGCGCTCAAAAGCTGGCCGCAGAACGGTCCGCCACGCGATCCCGCGGCGTGGCTGATCATGGTCGGGCGCAACGTCGCGATCGACGACATCAGGCGTACCCGCAAGCAGACGCCGTTGCCCGAGGACGAGGCGATCTCCGATCTGGAAGACGCCGAGGAGCAGCTCGCCGAACGGCTCGACGGCTCGCATTACCGCGACGACATTTTGCGGCTGCTGTTCATTTGCTGTCATCCGGACCTGCCGGCGACGCAGCAGATCGCGATGGCGCTGCGCATCGTCTCCGGTCTCACCGTCAAGCAAATCGCGCGCGCCTTCCTGGTCTCGGAGGCCGCGATGGAGCAGCGTATCACCCGTGCCAAAGCCCGCGTCGCCGCCGCCGATGTGCCGTTCGAGACGCCGGGTGCAGTGGAGCGCACCGAGCGGCTCGCCGCGGTCGCCGCCATGATCTATCTGATCTTCAACGAGGGCTATTCGGCCAGCGGCGATACCGCCGAGATCCGCAAGCCGCTGTGTGAGGAGGCGATCCGGCTGGCGCGGTTGCTGTTGCGGCTGTTCCAGGGCGAGCCCGAGATCATGGGGCTGACGGCTTTGCTATTGCTCCAGCACGCGCGCGCTGCGGCCCGCTTTGATTCGGGCGGCGCCGTGATCCTGCTCGACGACCAGGACCGCACGCAGTGGAATAGCAAGATGATTTCGGAAGGTCTGGCGCTCATCGACAAGGCGATGCGCCACCGCCGCAGCGGGCCGTACCAGATTCAGGCGGCGATTGCCGCTCTTCACGCCCGCGCCGAAAAGCCTGAAGATACTGACTGGACCCAGATCGATCTCTTGTACGGCGCGCTGGAGGTGATGCAGCCGTCGCCGGTGGTGACGCTCAACCGCGCGGTTGCGGTGTCCAAGGTGCGTGGGCCGGAAGCGGCGCTCGAAATGATCGAGCCGCTGGCGGCGCGGCTGTCGAATTATTTTCATTATTTTGGCGTGCGCGGCGCTTTCCTGATGCAGCTCGGACGCAACGAAGAGGCCCGAATTGCCTTCGACCGCGCCATTGCGCTCGCCAACACCTCGGCCGAAGCCGCCCACATCCGCATGCATATCGACCGCCTGATGCGCGACAGCCAGCCGCGCGGCGCCAAGGCGGTTAAGTAGCCCTCGAATTGTGTTGAATGCGCCAATCTGTCTCGCCTGTCGCGCGTGGCAGCGGCGGGACGATGCGATACCCTCTCTGAAAAATGCGGGGAGGGGATCATGGTCGCGAAGCCAAGTCGCCGTCACTTCATCGCTGCCGGAACGGCGGTTGCCGCCATGCCGTTGCTTTTGCGCAGAGCGTCGGCTCAAACCGCATGGCCGTCGCGGCAGATCCGTATGGTCTGCAGCTACCCGGCGGGCGGGCAGACCGACCTGCTCGCGCGCGCCTTCGGCGAATACATCTCCAGGCAGGTGGGACAGACCGTCGTCATCGAAAACAAGGCGGGAGCTTCGGGCTCGATAGGGGCTGCGGAAGTTGCGCGCGCAGCACCCGATGGCCACACCATCCTGTGCTCGATCTCGACCACCTACGTGATGAACCGGGTCATGATGAAGAACCCCGGTTACGATATGGACAAGGACCTGACGCTCGTCAGCATCATCCCGGGCGCCGGGCTGCCGCTGATCGCGAGCCTCCAATCCGATGTCAAATCATTGGAGGAATTCGTCGCTTTCGCGCGCAAGAGCGGCAAGGTGAACTTCGGCACCTACGGCGCGGGTTCGGCCCCGCACATCACGATCAACGAACTCAACAAGCAGTATGGCCTCAACATCGAACCCGTGCATTATCGCGGCGAAGCGATGATGTGGACAGGGCTGATGGAAGGCACGCTCGACGCCGGGATGGGCAGCTACATCGCCGCCCAACCCGTGCTGCAAAGCAGTCGCGGCACTCTGTTCGCGGTGCATTCGAAAAGGGTCGCCGCGATCCCCGATATCAAGACCCTGCCTGAGCAAGGCGCGACATCGAAGTTCTTCACCGTGACCGGCTTTACGGGCTGGGCCTTGCCGAAGGCGACCTCGCAGCCGATCGTCGATCGGCTGGCTGAATTCTGCGTCGCGGCTAGTCAGGATCCGAAAGTGAGGGAAGTTCTCGCCACTTTCGTGCTGGAACCGCCGCTCGGCTTCAAGGAGAGCAACGCTCTGTATCAACGCGAATTGCCGACCTGGATCGAGAGCGGGCAGGCGCTCGGCCTGCCGCCGGCGTGAATTGGAAAACGCTGCACCGCGACGACAGGCTATTCGTTGGGAACGCCTGCCTTGCGCAGCCCGTCGAGCATAAGCAGACCATGTTCGGCGGAATGAAAATAATGTTGTCGGGATAACTTCTTCAGCGAGCAATCCGGCTCCACTCTGAGCAACTCTTCGACCTGCCGCCGGGCTTCGTGCGTTTCTCCCATATGCGCATAGGTCGCCGCCAACATGACGCGCCCGTTACGAAAGTCCGGCGCTCGATCAATCATTTCGCGAAACGGCAGCAAAGCCTGCTGGTAGCGTTTTTGGACCAGATGGGCGAGCCCCTCGACCATCAAGGCGTGCGGCGGAAAGAAGGGATCCAGTCTCATGTAGCGGCGAATCGCGACCAAGCCCTCTTCCGGTTGGCCCAACAGCACCAGGCATTGACCATGCCGCCAGTCGCAAAAGTTGGGATTTAATGCAAAGACCCTGTTCCAGGCAGCCAAACACGCGGCGCCGTCACGACGGAACATGGCTGCGTTAGCCAGTACCTTGTACCCAAACGCTTCGTTCGATCCGAGTTCGATAGCCTTCTGAGCCAGTTCAAACACCCGCTGCAAGGTTTCCTTGGTCTGGTACTCCTGGTTGACGGGATTGATCCAGGTAACGGAATGGCTGGTGGACAGTGCGGCGTACGGACGCGCAAAAGCGGGGTCCAGCTCGATGGATCGTTCGAGCAGCTTTCGCGCCTGGTAAAGCTCCTCGACTGGTTCTCCGGTGAGCAGACGGTTCAACATATGGTTGCCGCGCAGGAAGCAATCATAGGCGTCCCAGCTGGCCGTGGGCTTTACCAGCGGTCGATGCGCCTCGGCATCGTTGATGTGGATGGCGAGCGTGGCCGAGATCATGCGGGCGATTTCATCCTGGATTGAAAACGTATCGCCCAGTTTTCGGTCAAATCGATCTGCCCACAGGTGCGTCCCTTTCGCAGCGTCGATCAATTGGGCCGTGATGCGAACGGTGCCGTCGCTGAGTTGGATACTTCCTTCGAGAATGTAGCGCGCATTGAGCTCACTGCCGATCTGGCGAACGTCGACGCTTCGCCCCTTGTATTGAAACGACGAGTTTCTGGCGATCACGAGCAGCTCGGAAAATCGTGACAGTTCGGTGATGATGTCTTCGGTGATACCTTCGCAAAAATAGTCCTGATTTGGATCTTGCGAGAGGTTGGCGAAAGCCAGAACCGCGATCGAGGGAAGGTCGGCAGGAGGTCGAAGCGGTGGGCTCAGCCGCACGCCATCGCGGGATACCGGTCCCTCGAGCAGATAGCCGCGCTTCGGCACCGTCTTGATAATGCGCTGTGCATGATCGCCAACCGCCAGGCGAACATCGCTGATGCAGCGGGTCAGCAACTCCTCGCCAACGGTGACGTCAGGCCAAATGGCTGCGATCAATTCATCCTTGGCGACGGTCTGTCCGGCGTGCTCGGCAAGATAGCGCAGCACTTCGAAGCTTTTCGGCCGCAGTTTTATCTCGCCTGCCGGCCCGAACAGGCAAAGCCGCTCCAGATCAAGCGTCAAAGAGTTGAAAATCAGTTTCATTTTCTTGATCTTATCCGAACTGCGCTGTGGCGGCAGCGAGAAGTTTCAGGTTAATTTCACGACATTCTCAGGACGCCGATCCCGCTTCTGTGGTCTCCCAGGCACCGGGGCCGGACTTCGCAGATATTTGGCGGATGGGCCGTTTGGAGAAAACCGATGGAACTGCGGTCCTGGGTTCTTCGACATGTCATCGCATTCACGATGGCCCTTGCAGGTGCCTCGGCGAGTACCACGACGATATGCTTTGGGGGCGATGACTGGCCAACGCGCGCCGTCAAGATCATCGTCCCGTTTGCCGCCGGGTCAGCCAACGATGTGAGTGCGCGCGTCTATGCCGACGGGCTCGCCAGGCGTTGGGGTAAGCCCGCCATCATCGAGAACAAGCCGGGTGCCGACACCATCGTGGGTGGCGGTGCCTTTGCGAATGCCAGAGACGACCATAGCCTTCTTTATGGAACGGCTTCGATGGTTACCGTGAGCCCGCTGTTGCAGGAAGTGCTGCCCTACGATCCGTCGCGGGACATGGTGCCGATCTCATCGACGGCAAGTTCGATATTGGTCGTTGCGGTTCACGACCATTTGCCGGTGCGCTCGCTGCAGGAATTGGCGCAACTGGCCCGATCCAGGCCGGGAGAATTATCGTGGAGTTCGGGCCCGAGCCTGCCCCATTTCGTGTTTGCGGCGATGTTGGCGCGACATGCGCTCAGACAGGTCTACATCCCTTACCGTGACGGCATGGCCCAGCAGGCGGACTTCGGCGAAGGGCGCGTTCAGATCCTCTCCCACGCGCTCCAGTCAGTCAGAGGTCCGGTTGCCGCCGGCAAGGCGCGGATACTCGCTGTCACCAGTCCCGGTCGCGAGCCGGGCTTGCCGGACATTCCGACGGTTGCTGAGGCCGGTTTTCCCGAGATGGAGATCGAGGGCCTGACCGGTCTGTTCGGCTGGCGCGACATGCCGCCCGCGTTACGCGACAGGATCTCCGCCGATGTGCAGGCCGTAGCCGGCGATCCCTCGGTTCGCTCGCTGATCGAGGCGGGTGGCCAACACGTCCTCGGCAGTACGCCCAGCGAGTTTTCCGCGGCGATCGAACGGCAACGCGAACGCATTCAGCAAATCAACCGCATTGTCGATTTGAGGAATGCGGCGAAATAGAACGACAGTCCAGGACAAGGGCGAAGTTTCAGATGAAAGACAAGACCCGGTCGAACAGACCCCTTCGTGCCGCTGTCGTGGGTGGCGGAATTGGCGGCCTTTCCGCGGCATGCTCGCTGCGCCGAAGGGGCATCGACGTCATGGTCTTCGAGCAGGCCGCAGCGTTGGGCGAGATCGGAGCGGGCCTCGTTATCTTTCCGAACGCCCTCCGGCAACTTGAACGAATGGGACTAGGCGAAGCCCTGGCGACCGTGGGCGCCACGATGGGCGATGGTTCACGAGTTCGCCGGGCGGATGGATCGGTGGTCGGATCGATGGTCATGACCAACTCCAGCGGCTGGAACGGCATCTACGGTATGCACAGGGCTGACTTGCTGAACGCGCTCGCAGCCATTCTTCCACCGGGCATCATCCGAACGGGCCATCGCTGTATTGGATTTGAACAAGACGGCTTTGCCGCACGATTGAAATTTGCGAACGGCGAAACTGCCGAAGCCGACATCCTCATCGCTGCCGATGGCATACACTCGGTCCTGCAGAAATATGTTGTCGAGCCGAAGCCGCCCGAATACTCCGGAGTTCGCGCCTATCGTGGCCTGATTCCCCGCGAGAAGCTGGCGAACTGGCCGGAGGCGACCCAGCAGATCTGGATGGGGGATGGAAAGCACTTCATGGTTTACCCGGTTCGGGGCGGCCGGCTGCTGAACTATGTCGGCTTCGTTCCCGACGAGAACGCCAAGGCCGAGTCCTGGTCCGCCGTCGGAGACCGCGACGAACTTGCGTCGTCCTTTAAGGGATGGGATGAGCCGGTCGCCAGGGTGCTTGATGCGGTGGAGAGCTGCTTCTGGTGGGGCTTGTATGATCGCATGCCGCTGCAATCATGGACCAAGGGGCGGCTTGTCCTGTTGGGTGACGCCGCCCATGCGATGCTTCCTCATCTCGGCCAGGGCGCCAACCAGGCGATCGAAGACGGGGTCGCTCTCGCAGTGCTTCTCGAGGGGCGGGAGTCGGCTGAAGTGCCCGAAATCGTGTCGCAATACGAAAAATTACGTCGAGCGCGAACCGATATGATTCAAGCCGAAGCACGGAAAAACGGCCTGCGTTATGACTCCAAATACGCGAACCTCGAGCAGCGCGATCGCGAAATCGCCAATGCCGGGGCGTTCCGCAGATCACTCTTTGACTATGATGTTGAAAGGGCCGCCATTGCCCATTTGAGCGAAAGCCGATGCTCGCCGGTTTGAGCTCGTAGGAAGGGCCCGGGTCTTTCTTTCATCCTGCTACCGTGAAAAAAATATAGATACCCCGATCCGCCTAACGCGATCGGCTTGGCCGTTACGCCGGCCGACGCCGCCCCATCCGCATGCATGTCGACCACCTGATGCGCGACAGCCAGCCGCGTGGCTCCAAAAAACAAGTTGTTGGCGTGCGATAGCAAGAATTCGGCCGGCACGTAGCCTAAGAAGGCGCCCTCTCACCAGAATCCGATTTCCTTGATGAGCGAGCGCAGGCGCGTGTCTGTAGAATTGATAATCTCCCGTGGGTACGGGAAATTGGTCGGGCTTCCGGAGGATGCTCCCGGTGGGCGGATCGTTTTGCTCGATCGGATCGGGAATTGCGAGATACGCATGTTCAAGACGCCAGAGACCGGCACCGGTGACGCGCCGCTGTTCTGGATTGAGCTTTTTGATCTCAGTGCCCAATCGTCGCTCGACAGTTGCCGTTGCTACAATTTTGCTTACGCCGTTGCCGTATTCGAAGCTTTCGCTTCCCAGGCGAGATCCTTGAACGGATCCTGCCCGGACAGCGAAACGGAAGATTGACAATTGTCGCGCTTGCAGAGACCGCCCGGTGACGTGGACGATCAGGAAAAGCCGATGCAGCTGATGAGGGGGAGCCTCGTGGGTTACGCTGCCGAGCGAATGGTGTTCCTGTTTACGATGATGCGTGCAGCGGAAACCGTCGACTGTGAAATAAGCAGCAGCGCGCTGGACGACCTGGACGGCAAGAAGGGCACCTGGCCCGACGAGCGGGAGGCCCAATTCGAACGGTTGCGCGACCAGATCGAGCGTGTCGTGTCAGATACGTTTGAGCAGAATGGCCAGCCGGAAGGCGAGACCATTCGCATCTTCTCCAAGCACGTTAAGGGCCTGTAACGGCCCGGCAGGACTAGCTGGCACCCGGATTTACCGGTCTGGGTTCCTCGGCACCCGGTCGGATATCCACGGTTTTCCTTTTCAGGCAACAAAAAAATCATCCACTTCGCTGTCGGATTTCATCTCCGTCGTTCGTCTTGAAATTGAATCCCATTCAAGACAACACGACAGGAGCACGCCATGACCATGATTGCCGAGACCGCGCCGGTCAAAAACCCCGCCCGCTTGACTGGCCGCATTCTCTCAGGGCTGGTCATCGTGTTCCTGCTGTTCGACGGCGCCATCAAGCTGGTGCCATGGCCGGTCGTCACGGAAACGATGGACAAAATGGGCTATGGCTCCAGCGAAACGCTGGCGCGGAGCCTCGGGCTCATCACCATCGTCTGCACCGTGCTCTATGCGGTGCCGCCGACCTCGATCCTCGGCGCCATCCTGCTCACCGGCTATCTCGGCGGCGCGATGGCCTCGCACGTGCGGATCGGCAGCCCCCTGTTCAGCCATACCCTGTTCGGGCTTTATCTCGGCCTGATGGTATGGGGCGGGCTGTGGCTGCGCGATCCCGCCTTGCGCAATTTGATTCCCTTCCGCCGCTGAACTTTGTTTTCGCTGACTTTTGCAATAATCATCCGCTATACGGAGCCTGACATGTTCGAGATCGTTACCATCATCGCCGCAGTCCTTGCGGTTGCCATCGCCGTCGTGCTGATTCTGGCCGCGACCAAATCGAGTACGCTGCGTGTGCAGCGCGCCACCAGCATCAACGCGCCGGCCGACAGGATATTTCCGATGATCAACGATTTTCACCAATGGCGCGGCTGGTCACCTTACGAGGACAAGGACCCGGCGATGCAGCGCACCTACGAAGGTGCCGACAGCGGCAAGGGCGCGGTCTATGCCTGGGACGGCAACAAGAACGTCGGTTCCGGCCGCATGGAAATCCTCGAAGCCTCCGTGCCGTCGAAGATCATCATCAAGCTCGATTTCTTCAAGCCGTTCGAAGGCCACAACACCGCCGAGTTCACAATGCTGCCGCAGGGCGATGTCACCAATCTCACCTGGACCATGCATGGTCCCGCCGTCTTCATGTCGAAGGTGATGCAGGTGTTCATCAATCTCGATCACATGATCGGCCGGGATTTCGAGGCCGGTCTCGCCAATCTGAAGAAGCTCGCCGAGAAGTAACCGAACGCCGCCCGCCCGATCACCCCAAGGAGCAAGCGATGCAGGTCAATCCCTATCTGTTCTACGACGGCAATTGCGCGGAGGCGCTGAAATATTATCAAAAGGTGCTCGGCGCCCGCATCGAGGCCATGCTGCCCTATAGCGATGGACCAGCCGAGATGAAGGTGGCGCCGGAACACAAGGACCGGATCATGCACGCGCGCATCACGATCGACGGCGAAGTTTTGATGGCCTCCGACGCCTATCCCGGCAATTTCACCAAGCCGCAGGGTTTTGCGGTCTCGCTCCAGGTCGAGCATCCCGCCGACGCCGAGCGTCGCTTCAAGGCACTGGCCGACGGCGGCAGCATCACCATGCCGTTCGGCAAAACCTTCTTCTCCAAGGGCTTTGGCATGTGCGTCGACAAATTCGGCACCCCCTGGATGGTGAATTGCCCGCTGGAAGAGATGTAACCTCTGACTTCGTAGGGTGGGCACGGCGCGAAGCGCGCCTTTGCCCACCCTACAACACCGTCACCGGCACACCGGATAGATCGCCGCGAGTTCGCGCCCGCGCAACAGCAATAGCCGCGACGATAGTCCGCCGCGGCGGCTGATCCAGCCGCGCACGGGCGCAGGATAGGCCGCGAGCACCGCCTTCGAGGCTTCCGGTTCGACATACATCCGGCCCCGATGGTCGATCGAGCGCGCGGCGTGGAAGCCCAGCACCGCGCGCCGCGTCACGCAGATGCGCTCGTTCGGCACCGTGCTCAGCACCAGCGTGCAGGCCGACAGGCACGGTCCGTCGATCACGACGCGTTCGCCGGATTCGCGCACGCGGTCGAACATGTCCAGAAACGGCCCGACCTGTCCGCCGGGGCTGGCCAGAATGCGCACTTCGGCGCGCGCATGCGACGTCGCCGTCCACAACGCGACCGCGACCATAACTGCCTTGATGACCGCCATTCGCATGCGCGGCTCCTTGATGTCCCCTGTGAGCGCGCCTTGAGTTAATCAGAGCCGGCGCCGGGAACAAGGCCGTCAGCCGTTCCTTCGTTCGCCGCGCAATGTCGGCAGGCCGATGCCGGCGGCGTCGAAACCGCCGTCGACGGCCAGGATCTGCCCGGTGATGTAGCTGGAACGGTCGCAGCACAGGAAGAACACCGCTTCCGCCAGTTCCTCCTCGAGGCCGTAGCGGTTGAGCGGAATGGCGTCGTGATAATCGGCGCGGATTTCCGGCGTGTGCACCGCCTTCGCCATCGCGGTCTCGACCGGGCCCGGCGCCACGCCATTGACGCGGATGCCGAGCGAAGCCAGTTCCACCGCGAGCTGTTTGGTCAGATGCGCGAGCCCGGCCTTGCTGGTGCCGTAGGCCGAACGCAGCGTGGAGGCGCGCACCGCCGAAATCGAGGTAATGTTGACCACCGCGCCGCCGCCATGTTCGCGCATCAGCGGTGCGGCGGCCTTGGTGCACAGAAACGGCCCGGTCAGATTGACTGCCAGCACCCGGTTCCAGTCCGCATCAGAAGTCTCGAGCAACGGCGCGAACACCGCGACGCCGGCATTGTTGACCAGCGCGTCGAGCCGGCCGAAACGCCCGTTCACGGCAGCCATCGCCTCAGTCACCGCACCGGCATCGGAAACGTCGCAATGCAGCGCCAGCGTGTTGTCGGGGTCGGCCAGCACCGCGACCGCGTCATGCAGCAGCGCCCCCTCGATGTCGAGCAGCGCCACCCGCCAGCCCTCGCCAAGAAATTTTCGCGCCGTCGCAAGCCCGATGCCGCGCGCGGCGCCGGTGACGAGTGCGACTTTTTGCGGGGCGGGGGCCATGGAATTGTCCGTTGTTGTGGCAACGGCCTCGACATTGCGCACAAAAAAACCGGCACCGCAATGCGGTGTCGGTGGGTGATGCGCCCGGGCGGGGCTGGTCCCGTGTCAGGCTGCCAATTCGGCGGAGGCGCGTTGCATGTTGGACGACATGTCCGCCGTCACGGCGCTTTGTTCTTCCACGGCAGCGGCGGTCGAAGCGATGAACTCGTTGACGTCGGCGATCGCCAGCTTGATCGCCGTGAGCGAACCGGCGACGTCACCGGCAATGCCGTTGAGCGATTCGATTTCCTTCGAGATCGTGTCGGTAGCGTGTTTGGCCTGGTTGGGCCGCGCCCT
Source organism: uncultured Alphaproteobacteria bacterium (assembly GCA_963802535.1). Taxonomy (GTDB): domain Bacteria; phylum Pseudomonadota; class Alphaproteobacteria; order Rhizobiales; family Xanthobacteraceae; genus Bradyrhizobium. The sequence goes on from CAWDJI010000024.1 coordinate 120,576, forward strand.
TTCCGGATTTCTACAGTGTCGCCCGGCGTACATATCCACCCGCCGACGTCGTTCCGCTGGAAGACGCTGGTAGCGCTCTGGTGGCTTGCTGCACCACGCCCGGGGGCAGCCCCCAAAATAATTCCAGCCGACATGTCGGTGCCGCAAAGGGCCGTTCGTCTAGTTGATGAGCGATGGTTCAGCGGGAAATTGGCGGGACCAATACACGGAGCGAGACGATGCGATTCATGGTGATTGTGAAGGCGAGCAAGGATTCGGAAGCCGGCGTAATGCCAAGCACCGAACTGTTTGCCGCGATGGGCAAGTTCAACGAGGAACTGGTCAAGGCCGGCATGATGGAAGCGGGCGAGGGCCTGCACCCGAGTTCCAGGGGCGCGCGGGTCAAATATCAGGGCGGGCAGGGCACGTCGACACCGGGGCCGTTCCCGCTGACCAACGATCTGGTTTCCGGCTTCTGGCTGATCAAGGCCAAATCGCTCGACGAAGCCATCGCCTGGATGAAGCGCGCGCCGTTCGACGGCGGCGCCGAGATCGAAATCCGCCAGGTGCTTTCGGCCGAGGATTTTGGCGAAGCCCTGACCCCCGAACTGCGCGAGCAGGAAGAGCGGCTGCGCGCGCAGGCTGGGAAGAAGTGACGCCACGAAACAGGAACCCCACCATGCGATTCATGATGCTGATGATCCCCCTGGGCTATGAGACCGCGCCGCCGGACGTGCAGCTCGATCCGGAGCGCGTCAAAGCGATGATGAAATACAACGAGGCGCTGCAGCAGGCGGGCGTCCTGATCACGCTCGACGGGCTGCATCCGCCCTCGATGGGCGCGCGGGTCTCGTTTGCGTCAGGCAAGCCGGTCGTGACCGACGGCCCTTTTACCGAGTCCAAGGAAGTGCTCGGCGGCTACTGGATGATCGACGTGAAGTCGCGCGAGGAAGCAATCGCCTGGGCGGCTAAATGCCCGGCTTCCGAAAACGAGATCATCGAAATCCGCCAGGTGCAGGAAATGGCTGATTTCTCCGAGGAAGTGCGCGAGGCGGCGGCCGGCCTGGTCGAAATGCGCGGCAAGACGGCGCGCGGCTAATTCGAGAGTTCACCACCAGTTTATCAATCGAATGAGAGAAGCAATCCAATGAGCAGCAACGATACGTTCCTCGCAATCTTCCTCGGCAGCAAGACCAGCGCGAAAATGGCGGCCTGGAACGCACTGTCCGAGGCCGAGCGGCGCGCCAAAGAGCAACAGGGAATCGCGGCGTGGAAGGCATGGGTCGAAAAGCACCAGGCGTCACTCGTCGAACTGGGTGGTCCGCTCGGCAAGACCAAGCGGGTGGATTCGGGCGGTATTGCCGACATCAGTAACGAACTGGGCGCCTTCACGGTGGTGCGCGCCGCTTCCCACGAGGCCGCGGCAAAGCTGTTCGAGAACCACCCGCATTTTACGATCTTCCCCGGCGAGCGCATCGAGATCATGCCGGTGCTCCCGATCCCGGGTGGCTAGAGCGTTCCATTAATCTTTATGAACGCCGCGCCCTAGTGACCTTCACCGCCAACTCATGTAAAAGCCTTTCACATGAGTTGGCGCAAGGAACAGCGCCGCGCCGAGCGCGGCTATCATCACGGCAATCTGAAGGAGGCACTGCTGCAGGCAGCGCTTGGCCTGATCGCCGAAAAGGGCGCGGCCGGCTTTACCTTTGCCGATGCCGCGCGAATGGCCGGCGTCAGCCCGGCCGCTCCCTACCGGCATTTTCGCGACCGCGACGAACTGCTGTCCTCGATCGCCCAGCGCGGTTTTGAGCAGTTCGAGGCGTTGCTGATGCAAGCCTGGGACGATGGCCGCCCCGATACCGTCACGGCGTTCGAGCGGCTCGGCAAAGCCTATCTGGCCTTCGCGCGCAACGAGCCGGCGTTCTATTCGGCGATGTTCGAATCCGGCCTTCCGGTCGATCTCAGCCCTGCATTGCAGGCGGCGAGCGAACGCGCCTTTGCCGTGATCAGGGCCGCCGCCGAGCGTCTCGCAGCCCTCGTACCCGCAGGCATGCCGCGGCCGCCGGCGATGATGATGGCGCTGCACATCTGGTCGATGTCGCACGGCGTGGCGTCGCTGTTCGCGCGCGGCGATGCGGCGCGGCGCAAGCTGCCGATGTCGGCGGAGGATCTTTTGGAAGCTGAAGTGCTGATTTATCTGCGCGGCCTCGGCTTCCCGACCGATCGCCGGCCTGACGGCAAAGACCCGGCAGGGGCAAAACCGTCCGGTCCGCCGCCGGTCCCGCCCGCCGGTCCTTGGGGCTCCCCAAAATAATTTCTTGGCTGCGGGGTGTCGCCCGCTTGACAAAAAACGTGAATGGTTTAGGTATGTAAATGTTATTTACATTCACAACGGCGTGATCGCCGTCATGGAGAGGGAAATGGCCTACACCGCAGATGTCAATCGATGGCGCGGCCCCACTGAAGAATCCTATCGGCCTCCGCATATGCTGGATTCGCCCTGGCATCCCGGCTGGATCGCCGTGACCATCCTCGGCTTCATCATCTGGTGGCCGATCGGTCTTGCCCTTCTCTTTTTCACACTAGGGAGCAGAAAAATGGGTTGCTGGAGTCACCAGGATCGCTGGCAGAACAGGATGGAGCGGATGCAGTACAAGATGGACCGGATGCGCGGCCGCATGGAACGCCGTGGCTTCGGCTTCGGTGGTTTCGGACCGGCCTCGAGCGGCAACCGCGCCTTCGACGAATACCGCCAGGAAACGCTGAAGCGCCTCGAAGAGGAGCAGGTCGAATTCCGCGATTTCCTCGATCGCCTGCGCCACGCCAAGGACAAGGAAGAGTTCGACGCCTTCATGTCCCAGCACAAGACGCGTCCGACACCGCCGAACGATCAGCCGCAAAGCTGAGCACTTACTTCCTGAGCTAAAGCCTCAGGCGAGATGCCCCCATAGCGTCTGACGGCAATGAGCCGCCCGTTTGCGAAAGCAGACGGGCGGTTTGCTTTATGGTGGCATTGCATTCCTCGCCTCGGCTCCGTTACCAGCGCGGGTTGTCACCAAATTGGTGACATGATATGGTTTCCCTATGCAGGTGATCGCCCGTCGAACGCTGAGGGAATTCTGGGCGCGTTACCCGCAAGCAGAGGGGCCAATCCGGGCATGGTTCGCGATTGTCGCCAAGGCACAATGGAAGGGGCCGGCGGAGATAAAGCGGCAGTTCGGCGCGACCGTCGATTTCGTTGGCGACAACCGTGTCATCTTCGATCTTGGCGGCAACAAATACCGTTTGATCGTTCATGTCTCGTTTGCGTTCGGGCGCGTGCTCGTAAAATTCATCGGTACCCATGCTGAATACGATCGTATCGATCCGGAGACCGTGTCATGGCGAAAAAAATGATCCGTCCAATTCGTACCGAAACCGAATACGATGAGGTCCTCGAAGAGATAGAGCAGTACTTCGAAAACGAACCGAAGCCCGGCACGCCTGAGGGGGATCGCTTCGACCTTCTCGCATTGATCGTCGAGGATTATGAACGCAAGAGCTGGCCGATCGACCCGCCCGGGACGATTGAGGCGATTCGTTACCGTATGGAAACGGGCGGTTACACCCAGGCTGATCTCGGGCGTCTGCTCGGCTCAAGGCAGCGTGCATCGGATATCCTGACCAGAAAGCGAGCCCTCACGATGCGGATGGCCTGGAAGCTGCATCGCGAATGGAATATTCCCGCCGAAGCCCTGATCGCGCCGCCACGAATGCGTGGACGGAAATCGGTGGCGTAGGCCCCCAAGCCTAGCGCTGTGTCCCGGTAGTCCTATATTCCAGAGCGGTGTAACCCCGGCGAGCACCCATGGTCGCTAACGCAATCGTACCTTCCGACCAGCTTTGGCAATCCGTTCGCCGTGAGGCCGAAGACGCCATCGCCAGCGATCCGCTGTTTGGCGCCTCGCTCTCTGCCGCGGTCCTCGATCATCCCAATCTTGGCAGCGCGGTCGCCCATCAAATCGGGGAGCGTCTCGGCAAGGGCGCCTATGACCGCGAGCTCTTCACGCGTACCGCCCGCGAAGCGTATGGGGCCTCGCCCGATCTGGTCGAGGCCGCGAGTGCGGATCTGCAAAGCATTGCCGTTCACGATCCCGCGACGACGAAACTTCTGCCGCCGCTGTTGAACTTCAAGGGCTATGTCGCGCTGCAAGCCTTTCGGGTGTCGAACTGGCTCTGGCATCGCGACCGCACCGATCTCGCATTGCTGCTGCAAAGCCTGTCGTCCGACACGCTTCAGGTCAGCATCCATCCGTCGGCCTCGATCGGAACGCAGGTGTTCCTCGATCATGCCACCGGTATCATCGTCGGTGGATTCGCTGTCATCGGCGACGACGTGACCATCCTGCAAAACGTCACCATCGGCCGCAAGCAGGTACTGCCGGGCCGCAGCCCCCGGATCGGCCGCGGCGTCCTGCTCAGCGCGGGCTCAACGATTTTGGGCGACATCAGCGTCGGCGACTTCGCCAAGATCGGCGCCGGCGCGCTGGTCGAGCATGACGTGCCGGGTGGATGCACCGCGGTGGGCGTACCTGCGCGGCTGACCAATTGCGCCGAGGCGGAATTGTCGGCCTGAGGCGTTACGGCGCTGTCGTTACCTCGAATGCAAATGCGCCGCCGTGCCCGCGGGCAAATGGAACCCGCGGGAACCGCTTCTCCTACCAGCCCTAACTCCCCGAATTGCCTTGATTTCCCGTAGCCAAATTTCCCTTTGGTAACCTCGCATTAACCAAGATTAGCGTCTGGTTAGGGACGGAATGACGCGCGAATAGCCCTCGTTTTGACACGTTGGCAGGGGAAGCAGGCTTCGGCTTTGGACGGGCCCCCCATGCGACACCAATGAGGCTCGCGCGCTGGCGAAATCGCCGCGCCTGAAGCGCGGCTGCGAAACCGGCAGCCATTCGCTCCCGGGCAATCTGGGGATACTGCATTGAGAGGATACGATCTGGTGATCCGGAAATTCCTTCAGTCGGTTGCGCTGGGCTGTGTGCTGACGGCGGCATCGTTTGCCGGGGCCGTCGCACAAGTCGAAACGCAGTCCGCGCTGCCGATCGCATCTGCCGACGTGTCGCTGGTTGCGCTGTTCATCCAGGCGCACTGGGTGGTGAAGGCCGTCATGATGGGGCTGCTCGCCTGCTCGGTCTGGGTCTGGGCGATCGCGATCGACAAGATCTTCCTCTATGCGCGCACCAAGCGCGCCATGGACCGTTTCGAACAGGCATTCTGGTCCGGACAATCGATCGAGGAGCTTTACCGCGCGCTTTCGGCCAAACCGACGCAATCGATGGCGGCCTGTTTCGTCGCTGCCATGCGCGAGTGGAAGCGCTCGTTCGAGAGCCAGACGCGCTCCTTCGCCGGCCTTCAGATGCGGATCGAGAAGGTCATGAACGTCTCGATCGCCCGCGAGGTCGAGCGGCTGGAACGGCGGCTCCTGGTGCTGGCGACCGTCGGTTCCGCAGGCCCCTTCGTCGGCCTGTTCGGCACCGTCTGGGGCATCATGTCGAGCTTCCAGTCGATCGCGGCCTCGAAAAACACCTCACTGGCCGTGGTGGCGCCCGGCATCGCGGAGGCGCTGTTTGCCACCGCAATCGGCCTTATCGCCGCCATCCCGGCGACTATTTTCTACAATAAGTTCATTTCCGAGGTGAACCGCCAGGCCGCGCGGCTGGAAGGTTTTGCCGACGAATTTTCGGCCATCCTGTCGCGCCAGATCGACGAGCGGGCGTGATGAGCGGTAAGTTATGACCACGGCGGTAGGCACCATATCATGGCGATGAACATGGCAGGTTCGTCGGGCGGTAGCGGACGGCGCAGCCGGCGCAAACCCGTCATGGCCGAGATCAACGTCACGCCGATGGTCGACGTGATGCTGGTGCTCTTGATCATCTTCATGGTGTCGGCGCCGCTTTTGACGGTCGGCGTGCCGCTCGATCTGCCGCAGACCCAGGCCAAGAGCCTGGAGCAGGACAAGACGCCGCTGCAACTTTCGGTCGACGTCCGCGGCAAGGTGTTCATCAACGATACTGAAGTGGCGATGGCCGATCTGATACCGAAATTAAAGGCCATTACCGACGCCCGCGGCGGCGCGGACGAGCGTATATATATGCGGGCCGACAAGAAGGCTGACTATGGCACCGTGGCCAGAGTGATGGGGCAGTTGTCCGGCGCCGGCTTCAAGCGGCTGGCGCTGGTGACCGAAGTGGAGCAGGGATCCTAAGCGGGTGAAGCTGAAGGTCGACAAGACACTGGCGGCGTCGATTGCCCTGCACGTCCTCGTGATCGGGTGGGGACTGGTGTCGTTTTCGACCAGGGCATTCGAGTCGAAGCCCGAAGAATCCGTGTCCGTCGATGTCGTCTCCGCCGATGCGTTCGCCAAGGCACGGCATGAAAACCGGCAAGAAGGAAAATCCGAAACCGCTGGTGGACAAGGTCGCCGAAGCCAAGCCGGTCGATGACGCGGTCGGCAAGATCAGCGAGAAGGCGCCGGTCGTGACCGACACCTCGCCGCCGCCGCAGCCGAAGGTGGAAGAAAAGCCGGTCGAGAAGAAGCCCGATCCGCCGAAGCCGGTCGCCGAAAAGCCGAAGGAAGAGCCGAAGCCGTCGAGAAGAAGCCGGACCGCCCAAGGTCGATCCGATCGCGGAAGCCCTGAAGAAGGAAGAGAAGAAGCCGCCGCCGAAGCCGGTGGCCCAGGCCGCCAAACCGCCGGAGCCCGCCAAGCCGAAGACGGAACGGACCTTCGACCAGTCGAAGATCGCTGCATTGCTCGACAAGCGCGATCCGATCGCGCCAGGCGGTGGCCGGCGACACGCTGAATTCCAACGCCGCCCTTGGCCTCGCACAGGGCAAGTCCGCGGACAATTCCGCGACCTGGGGCGCGATGTTCAAGGATCAGGTTCTTCGCTGCTGGAAGAAGCCCTACGGCGGCATCGACGCGCAAACGATTCAGGCCGAGTTCAGCATCAAGCTGAAAAAGGACGGTACGCTTGAAGCGATGCCGGTTGCGCAGACGTCGCCGACCAATTCGTACCAGCGCGTCTTCCTGGAGAGCGGGTTGCGCGCGATCATCGAGTGCGCACCGTACCGGCTGCCGCTGGCGTTCTTTGAAGAATGGAAATATTTCAATCCCTATTTCGACAGCAAAGACCTGTAGCGCTGCGGCGAGTTGAGAGCAAAATAAGATGTCCAGAAAGTATGAACTGACCGACGCGCCGTTTCGCATGAACAGGCGGCAAGTGTTGTCGGGGCTCGCCTCCAGCGGACTTATTCTGGGCAGCGCATCGCGCGCCCTTGCGCAGACCCGTGTTCCCGTGACCGGCGGCGAATTCACGCCGCTACCGATCGCAATCCCGAATTTCGTGGCAGGCACGCCGGCGGATGCCGAAGTCGGCGTCGGCGTGTCGCAGGTCATCACCAACAACCTCAAGCGCAGCGGGCTGTTCGCGCCGATCGATCCGGCCGCCTTTATCGAACGCATTTCCAACATCGACACCGCGCCGCAATTTGCCAACTGGAAGACCATCAACGCCCAGGCGCTGGTGACCGGCCGCATGACGCGGCAGGGCGACGGCCGCCTCAAGGCCGAATTCCGCCTCTGGGACGTCAACACCGGCCAGCAGCTCGCCGGCCAGCAATATTTCACCTCGCCGGAATATTGGCGGCGGATCGCCCACATCATCTCCGACCAGATCTACGAGCGCCTGACCGGCGAAAAAGGCTATTTCGACAGCCGCGTGGTGTTCGTCGACGAGACCGGCTCCAAGGAACGCCGCGTCAAGCGGCTGGCGCTGATGGACCAGGACGGCGCCAATGTCCGCTACCTGACCAGGGGCGCCGATCTGGTGCTGACGCCGCGGTTCTCGCCGTCGACCCAGGAAATCACCTATATGGAGTTCGGCCAGGGCGACCCGCGCGTCTATCTGTTCAACATCGAGACCGGGCAGCGCGAGATGGTCGGCAATTTCCCCGGCATGTCGTTCTCGCCGCGGTTCTCGCCGGACGGCCAGCGCGTCATCATGAGTCTGCAGCAGGGCGGCAATTCGAACCTGTTCGTGATGGATTTGCGCTCGAAATCGACCACGCGCCTCACCGACACGCCGGCGATCGACACCTCGCCGTCCTATTCGCCTGACGGCGCCCGGATCTGTTTTGAATCCGATCGCGGCGGCAAGCCGCAGATCTATGTGATGCCGGCGACCGGCGGCGCGGCGCAGCGCATCTCCTTCAACGAGGGCAGCTACTCGACGCCGGTGTGGTCGCCGCGCGGCGACTACATCGCCTTCACCAAGCAGGGCGGCGGCCAGTTCGCGATCGGCATCATGAAGACCGACGGTTCGGGCGAGCGCATCCTGACCTCGGGTTTCCACAATGAAGGGCCGACCTTTGCGCCGAACGGCCGGGTGGTGATGTTCTTCCGCGACGCCCCCGGCGGCACCGGCGGTCCGTCACTGTTCACCGTCGATATTTCCGGCCGCAACGAGTTGCGGGTTCCAACGCCCGGTTTCGCTTCCGATCCGGCGTGGTCGCCGCTGTTGTCGTAAGCCTCGCACCGCTGTGTGAGGGGTGAAAGCGGCAATCGGCAAACATTGCCTAGCCTGCTGATTTAACGGGCGGATTTATACAACCGGATACGAAAAACAACGTTCTGGTAACGATGTTCCCTCAGAAAGACTTCATCTGCGGAGGGTAAGACTACGCATCCGAACAGGACGGCGTACACCCCACATGCAGCTCGCAAACCAGAGCGGAGAGTCCGATCAGAAGATGTCGCCGTCGATTCGCGCGGCGTTGATCGATTCGCTGTTCGAAACTTCCGCCCCGCTGCTTACGGGCATCGTCTTCGGTGCCATCGCAGCCGGCGTGACCGCGCTGAAGACCGGAGAAACTCTCATCTGGGCGTGTGTCGCGCTTCTCATCGTGGCCGGCGCCTTCCGTGCGTTCGACCAGCAGCGTTACCAGTCGCGCAAATCGACCCTGACTGCTGATGAAGAGGCGCGGTGGAAGCAGCGCCATCAGATCGGGGCGATGATCCAGGCGACTGCGGTCGGCATATGGTGCTGCACCACGCTGTTGGTCAGCGACGACGCCGTGGCCCATATGATTTGTCTGTCCACAACCACCGGGTTCGTGGCGCTGGGTGCGGGCAGGGCCTATGGACGGCAGTGGGTATTCCAGCTGCAGGCTTCACTTTGCTTCGGTTCAACGGTGATCGCGCTGGCGTTGCGTGGCACGCCCTATTACATCGCGATGTCAGTCCTGTGCGCCGCATTTCTTGTGGCTGTCGTGCAGATTTCGGCCAATTTGCACAGAATATTCATGCAGGCGCTGATGGCGCGCGAGCGCGAGGCGGCGCTGGCCGGCCAGTTCGATACCGCGTTGAACAACATGCCGCACGGGCTGTGCATGTTCGGCGCCGACGGCCGCCTGGCGGTCATGAATCACCGCTTCAGCGAGATGATGAACCTGTCCGACGATTTCGTGCAGGGCGGCGCCACCGCGTCCGACATCATCGCGGCCTGCGTCGCCTCGGGTTCGATCTCGGATGCGAGCGGCAGCATGATCCTGTCGGAAATCGAGAGTTCGCAGGCGCGGGACATGATCACGACCGATCCCGACGTCGCGCGCAACCGGTCGCTGTCGTGGACGTTCCAGCCGATGGCGGGCGGCGGCGCGGTCGTGCTGCTCGAAGACATCACCGAGCGGCGCGACGCGGAAGCCAGGATCAGCCATCTGGCGCGTTATGACGAACTGACCGAGCTGCCCAACCGGGTCAATTTCCGCGACGAGATCGGGCGGCTGCTGGCGATCCAGCAGGGCGCCGATCAATTGTCGGCGCTGCTGTTCGTCGACCTCGACCAGTTCAAGCAGGTCAACGACACGCTGGGCCATCCCTGCGGCGACCAGTTGCTGTGCGCCGTCGCCGGCCGGCTGCGCGAGATGCTGCGGCCGGAGGATTTCGTGGCGCGGTTCGGCGGCGACGAATTCGTCGTGTTCCAGCAGAACATCCATTCCCTCGAGGACGCCGCGGGCCTCGCCCGGCGGATCGTCGACCGCCTGAGCGAGCGCTACAAGATCGACAATCATCTGGTCGAGATCGGCGCCAGCGTCGGCATCGCCATGACGTCTGCCGGCGTCAGCGCCGACACGCTGTTGAAGAACGCCGACATGGCGCTGTATCGCGCCAAGGCGGACGGCCGCGGCACCTTCTGCTTCTTCCGCGACGAGATGGCGCAAACCGTCGAGGCGCGCCGCATCCTCGAACTCGACCTGCGCAAGGCGCTGGCGAACGAGGAATTCGAGCTGTTCTATCAGCCGCTGGTCAATCTCAAGTCCGGCAAGATCGCGACCTGCGAGGCGCTGCTGCGCTGGAATCATCCGGTGCGCGGCACGGTGTCCCCGATCGACATCATTCCGGTCGCCGAGGATATGGGCCTGATCGTCGATCTCGGCCGCTGGATCCTGCGCAAGGCCTGCATGGAATGCATGAAGTGGCCCGAAGCCGTCAGCGTCGCGGTCAACTTCTCGCCGCAGCAATTCCACCAGCGCGACGTGCTGAGCGAAGTCCGCTACGCGCTCGAGGTCTCCGGCCTGTCGGCGGATCGCCTCGAGATCGAGATCACCGAAGTCCTCGCTGTTGCGCAACACGCAACTGACCCACGACGTGCTGTCGCAATTGCGCTCGCTCGGCGTGCGGATTTCGCTCGACGATTTCGGTACCGGCTATTCCAGCCTGAGCTATCTGCACAACTTCCCGCTGCAGAAGGTGAAGATCGACCGCTCCTTCCTCGAGGGCATCGACACCGACCGGCCGCTGACGCTGCTGCGCGGCGTGGCGCGGCTGTCGGCCGATCTCGGCATGTCGGTCGTGGTCGAGGGCATCGAGACCAACGAGCAGCTGGAACTGATCAGCGCCGATGGCGCCGTGACCGAGGCCCAGGGCTATCTGTTCAGCCGCCCGGTTCCGGCGGTGCGGGTGCGCCAGTTGCTGAACGCCTCGCACGGCCGCCGCTCGCTGGACGAGCCGCAGGTCGTGGTTCCCTCGCGCTCGATCGCCTGACACAATCACCGTAAATCCTACGGGTTTTGAATGCGTGCCGACGCGCCACAAAGGTTAACCCTAACGTGTCGATAGCTTTGCAATTTTATTAAGGAGCTGTTAAGTTTTCTTGCTCGTACAGGTTGTTGAGAAGTGATGGAGTATCAGATGAAGTCCGGAGCCGAACCGCGCGCTTCGCTCGCTGTGCGGGGAGGAGCGCTGTTTGATCGCGTCGACTACCGACCCATCGAAACTCCCGAGGACAAAGATCAGCTCTATTTGATGCGTTACAGCGCCTATCTGCACGGCGGATTGATTCCGCCGTCCGGATCCGAGCGCTACAGCGATCGCTTACGACGATGCGCCCAATGCCTGGACGTTCGGAATCTATGTGGACGGAGAACTCTGCAGCTCGATCCGTCTCCACGTCCTGACGTCAGACCGGCGGATGTCCTGCACCACCGATTTGTTCGGCGATGTTCTTCACCCTCGCCTCGATCGCGGCGAGGTTTTCATCGATCCGGCCCGTTTTGTCGCAGACCCGGAAAAAGCCCAGCGTTTCCCGGAGCTTCCCTATCTGACGGTGCGGCTGGCCTATCTGGCATGCGAGTATTTCAATGCCGATACCGGGCTCGCGCTGGTTCGTCCCGAGCACCAGTCGTTTTATCGCCGGGTCTTTCTGAACGAGACCATCGCCGAACCGCGCCCGTTTCCGAACGCATTGGCCAAGGTGGCATTGATGGCGTCCGATTTCCGGGCCGTGCGGGAACACGTCATGACCCGTTTTCCCATCATGCGCTCGAGTGCCTTCGAGCGGCGGATGCTGTTCCACCGTGATAGCGCACCCCTTCCAGGATCGCGTGATCTCGACCTTCGAGCCCGCTTCGATCGTTCCGAGCTCCTGAGGCGGCCCAGCCGGATCCGGCGAAACCTCCGCAGACCCCGTTTTCCGGAGCCCCGCAGGCGGGCCGCCGGTCGCCAAAACCGCTGAATTCGGCGGTAGATGCGCTTGCCTTCACCGTCGCGCCACATTTACAAACCATTAACCATCGCGGTCGCTTTTCGCCGTTCGGCGGCATTTGATCGGGTCTGGCAAGGTTCCATCAAGGTTGACGGAACGTTCGCTTAACCATCGGCCTGTAGACCGGATGACAGTGGAATAACGTGAGCGTGGAGGCTCCGGAATGAAACATCAAATGCGTATCCTCCAGGGATTGAAGCTGGCCGCGGTGCTCGCGGTGGCGCTGTCGATGGGCGCTTGCGCCAACAAGAACATCGGCGCCGAAGGCGCGATGGCGAGTGCTGCGACCCCGGGCAGCCAGCAGGATTTCGTGGTCAATGTCGGCGACCGCGTGTTCTTCGAGAGCGACCAGACCGAGCTTAGCCCGCAGGCGATCGCGACCCTGGAAAAGCAGGCGCAGTGGCTGCAGACCTACAACCGCTATTCCTTCACCATCGAAGGCCATGCGGACGAGCGCGGCACCCGCGAATACAACATCGCGCTCGGCGCACGCCGCGCCCAGTCGGTGAAGAGCTATCTCTCCTCGCGCGGCATCGATGCCAACCGGATGCGCACGATCTCCTACGGCAAGGAACGCCCGGTGGCGGTGTGTAACGACATCTCCTGCTGGTCGCAGAACCGCCGCGCGGTGACGGTGCTGAACGCCGGCGCCTGAGCCGAAGTCTTCGGAAGAATTCAAAACCGGCGCCCCTGCGGCGCCGGTTTTATTTTGCGCCCACGATGAAGCTGCGGATCGCAGCCAGCGTTGGCTCGGGCGCGTCCTGCATGCAGCCGTGCCGGCAGTCGGCGAAGCGTTCGAACCGCACCAGATGCGGCGGTAGCGCAGCGGCGATGTCGGCCTGGCTCTCGATCGGGTGGATCGGATCGTCCTCGCCGCCGAGCACCAGTGTGGGGCACTGGATCCGATGCAGATCGGGGAAGAAGTTGAAGCTGCGGCTCTCGCCGCCGGGCCGCGTGAACCATTGCAGCACCTCCGGCCGGCTGACGGCGCGGCGCGCCATGTCCGGATCGCGCGGCACGCGCGTGTAATGCGGCATGGCCAGCCGGGCCCAGGCGGCCATCGAGGCCTGGTCCGGATGGCCCTGTTGTTCCAGAAAACGCCGCCGCGCGACGGCGCCCACTTCGGGGCCGCCGAAGCGCTCGAACAGCTCGACCCGCCGCTCCAGATGGGTGCCGCCGGCGGCTTCGGTGCTGAGCAGGATCAGCCGGGAAGGGTGGGCCGGGTGACGCGTGGCATAGGCCAGCGCGACCATGCCGCCGAACGAGGCGCCCAGCACGATGGGATCTGATATGCCGAGCGCTTCGCAGAAGGCGTGCACATCGTCGCCCCATTGCGCCAGATTCCAGCCTTCCTTCGGGCCGTCCTCGCTGCGGCCGTTGCCGCGATGGTCGAGATAGATGATCTCTGCGATGTCGGCCAAGGCCGAATAGGCGGGCCGGTAGATCGAGTGGTCGGCGCCGGGGCCGCCGTGCAGCATCAGCAAGGTCGGCTTTTCCCGCATCACGGGGCCGTCGGGGACGAGTTTGGCGCCCTCGACATCAAAGAACAGCCGCACCCCGTTCACGGATACGTGCATAGCCTGATCCTCCCGGTTAGATGAACGGCAGGTCCGACCAAGCCGCTTGCTTGTTCTGACGCTGATACTAAACCATAGCGAAATCCAGCGTTCGGATTCGGAAAACACACAGTCACAATTCCGGCGTACTCAAACTCTCAATGTGGCGGGCTTTCGATGTCACGCCGATTTTCGTCGACAGGGCAAAATGTCATCCAGGTTTCTCAATGCTACCGGCGCCGCTGCGATCGCAGCGTTGCTGGCTTTATCCTCGCAGGCGTCAGCGCAAACCGACGATGCCGATCTCGAGATGCGGATCCAGCGGCTTGAAAACCAGCTGCGGCAACTGACCGGCCAGAACGAGGAGCTGCAATATCGCAACCGTCAGCTCGAGGAGCGGCTGCGGCAGCTCGGCGGCGGCGCGGCCGCTAGCCCGGCAGGCCAGCCCGCGGTGGCGCAGCCCAGCGTCGCTGCAATTCCGCCCCCGGTGCAGCCCGGTGCCGCCCGTCCGGCAGCCGCAAGGACAGCCGACTTACGAGCAGCCGCAGATCGCAGCCCCCGCGCCGATCATGCAGGAGCAGGCGGCCGCACCGGCCGCCGGCCGCCGCCGCGGCGATGCCTTCGACCCCAACGCGAATCCGAACGCCCCCGGCGCGCCGCGCGCGCTCGGCGGCGGGCAGTTGCCGATCGCCAATGACGCCGCCGGTCGGCGCGCCCGGCGGACGCGGGCCGGGCGAACCGCTCGATCTTGGTGCTGCCAGCCCGCGCGACCCCGGTGGCGCACTGCCGCCACCCGGTGGCGCGCTGCCGCCTGCACGCGCGCCCGGCGCCAGTGCGGCGCTGACGACGTTGCCGCCCTCGGCGACGCCAAAGGACGAATTCGATCTCGGCATCGGCTACATGCAGCGCAAGGACTACGCGCTGGCCGAAGAGACCATGAAGAATTTCGCGCAGAAATATCCGAGCGATCCGCTGCTTGCGGATTCGCAATACTGGCTCGGCGAGAGTTATTTCCAGCGCCAGCAATATCGCGACGCCGCCGAGACGTTCCTCGGCGTCACCACCAAATTCGACAAATCGGCCAAGGCGCCCGACTCGCTGCTGCGGCTCGGCCAGTCGCTGGCGGCGCTGAAGGAAAAGGAAGCGGCCTGCGCAGCACTTGGCGAAGTGACGCGCAAATATCCGCGCGCCTCGGCCGGCGTCAAAGCTGCCGTCGACCGTGAGCAGAAGCGGGTCAAGTGCTGAGCCTTTATCTGTCGGGGACTTAATCTGCAGAGACTTAGGCTCTATGGTCGGCCCGATGGCAAACGACGACCATTCCGCGATCACGGTGAGCCAGGCGAAAACCCTGTTCGCAGACTGGACGTCTGCGCCCGCGATCGTGCTCGCCGTCTCCGGCGGCCCCGATTCCATCGCCCTGATGTGGCTCGCGGCGCGCTGGCGCCGGGCCTTGAGGCGCGGGCCGCGTTTGATCGCTGTTACCGTCGACCATGGCTTGCGGCGCGAGGCCGCGCGCGAGGCGCGTGACGTCAAGCATCTCGCAAAAACGCTCGATCTGCCCCATCGAACGCTGCGCTGGAGCGACGCCAAGCCGAACACGGGCGTGCCGGCCGCCGCGCGCGCCGCGCGCTATCGCCTGCTGGCCGAGGCAGCACGGGCCAGCGGGGCGACGCATATCCTCACCGCACATACCCGCGACGACCAGGCCGAGACGCTGCTGATGCGGATGCTGCGCGGCAGCGGCATCACAGGGCTGGCGGCAATGGCGCGCCAGTCCGAGCGCGAAGGCGTGTGGCTGGCGCGGCCGCTATTGGATGTCCCGAAATCGCAGCTGATCGCGACGCTGAACAAGGCCAAAATCGCCTTCGCCGACGATCCGACCAACCGAGATACCAGTTACACGCGGCCCCGGTTGCGGGCGCTGATGCCTGTTCTCGCCGAGGAGGGCGGCGATGCCAGGAATCTGGCGCGGCTGGCGCGGCGGCTGGCGCGGGCCAATGACGCGCTGGAAGTGCTGGTTGACGGTGCTGAACGCTATCTCACCTTGAGGGATCGCGGCGATGCCGCGCGGTTTGGATTCGATGCGGCCGGCTTTGCCGGTCTGGCGGAGGAAATCCGGCTTCGGCTGTTGATGCGCGCCATCGACCGAACAGGCCATGAGGGCACGGCGGAACTCGGCAAGGCCGAGGCCCTGTTGGCGGCATTGGACCGGGCGATTGCGATGGGCCAAGAGAGGCTAAAACAAGGAAGGCTGAAACAGACCCTGGCCGGGGCCGTCATCAGCCTGGTCGAGGGGCGAATTCACGTCGAGGCCGCGCCCCCGCGCCGCGGTCGAAAGGGCTGAGTGGCGTGCCCCCAAGGAGCCTTAGGCAAGCCTCGACCAAGCCTGAAGCGAGGCTGAGCCCACGATATCGGGCATAAACGGCTGCGGAGTCTTAACCACCCCTGAAAAACGCTGGTTTCAGCGCCATTATTTGACCGGGAATCGGGCTAGGATGCGCTAAATAGTCCTGATTGGGTGCCTTGGCATCGACCCGGGCGACACCTAGATTGTAAAGCTGTGGACCGGGGCATCTCGCCTGACTATCCCAACGAAACTATCCAAGGAAACGACCCTGGGAAACCCCAAGGGTTACTGCCAAGGACATAAGGCCGCGATCCGCGCGACCACGAAGGAAGATCGATGAACGCCAATCTGCGCAATTTCGCCCTCTGGGTCATCATTGTCTTATTGCTATTGGCATTGTTCACGCTCTTCCAGAATCCGGGTCAACGCGCGTCCTCGCAGGACATCTCGTTTTCGCAACTGCTGACCGAGGTCGATGCGAACCGCGTTCGCGACGTCGTGATCCAGGGGCCGGATATTCACGGCACCTTCACCAACGGCTCCTCGTTCCAGACCTATGCGCCGAGCGATCCGAATCTCGTGAAGCGGCTCTATGACGCCAAGGTCTCGATCACCGCAAAACCGCCCGGCGACAACGTGCCGTGGTTCGTCTCGCTGCTGGTGTCCTGGCTTCCCTTCATCGCGCTGATCGGCGTCTGGATTTTCCTGTCGCGCCAGATGCAGGGCGGCGCCGGCAAGGCGATGGGCTTTGGCAAGTCGCGCGCCAAGATGCTGACCGAAGCGCATGGCCGCGTTACCTTCGAGGACGTCGCCGGCGTCGACGAGGCCAAGCAGGATCTGCAGGAGATCGTCGAGTTCCTGCGCGATCCCGGAAAATATCAACGGCTCGGCGGACGGATTCCGCGCGGCGTGCTTTTGGTCGGTCCTCCCGGCACCGGCAAGACCCTGATCGCGCGTGCGGTCGCGGGCGAAGCCAACGTGCCGTTCTTCACCATCTCGGGCTCCGACTTCGTTGAAATGTTCGTCGGCGTCGGCGCTTCCCGCGTCCGCGACATGTTCGAACAGGCCAAGAAGAACGCGCCCTGCATCATCTTCATCGACGAAATCGACGCGGTCGGCCGTCATCGTGGCGCCGGTCTCGGCGGCGGCAATGACGAGCGCGAACAGACCCTCAACCAGTTGCTGGTCGAGATGGACGGCTTCGAGGCCAATGAAGGCGTGATCCTGATCGCGGCGACCAACCGTCCCGACGTGCTCGATCCGGCGCTGTTGCGCCCGGGCCGTTTCGACCGCCAGGTGGTGGTGCCGAACCCGGATGTCGTCGGCCGCGAGCAGATACTGAAAGTTCACGTCCGCAAGGTGCCGCTGGCGCCGGATATCAACCTGAAAACCATCGCGCGCGGCACGCCCGGATTCTCCGGCGCCGACCTGATGAACCTCGTCAACGAGGCGGCGCTGACCGCCGCGCGCCGCAACAAGCGCATGGTGACCCAGTCCGAGTTCGAGGAAGCAAAAGACAAGGTGATGATGGGCGCCGAGCGCAAATCGCTGGTCATGACCGAGGAAGAGAAGATGTTGACCGCCTATCACGAGGGCGGCCACGCCATCGTCGGCCTCAACGTCGTCGCCACCGATCCGATCCACAAGGCCACGATCATTCCGCGCGGCCGTGCGCTCGGCATGGTGATGCAGCTGCCGGAGCGCGACAAGCTGTCGATGTCGCTGGAGCAGATGACGTCGCGCCTCGCCATCATGATGGGCGGCCGCGTCGCCGAAGAACTGATCTTCGGCCGCGAAAAGGTCACCTCGGGTGCGTCGTCCGACATTGAGCAGGCCACGCGCCTCGCACGCATGATGGTGACGCGCTGGGGCCTGTCCGAGGCGCTCGGCACCGTGTCCTATGGCGAAAACCAGGACGAGGTGTTCTTGGGCATGTCGGTCTCGCGGACGCAAAATGCATCGGAGGCGACGGTCCAGAAGATCGACACCGAAATCCGGCGTTTTGTCGAAGAAGGCTACAACGAAGCGACGCGGATTCTGACCGAGAAGCGCGCCGATCTCGAAACCCTGGCAAAGGGCCTGCTCGAGTTCGAGACGCTTTCCGGCGACGAGATTGAGGATTTGCTCAAGGGCAAGAAGCCGAATCGCGAGTTGGTGCTGGAGCCGACCACGCCGCGCGCTTCGGCGGTACCGCCCGCCGGCAAATCGCGCCCGCGTCCCGACGCGGATCCCGGCCTGGAGCCGCAGCCGCAGGCATGATCTGCAACGGCTCGCTAACGGATTGAACTTTGGAACGGGCGCATCATGCGCCCGTTCTGCTATCCGCCTTGTGAGGGGTCGGCATGCCTGTGATCGAATGCGATGTGCCGCTCAGCAGCGCGCTGAGCCGGGACCTGGTCCGATCAGCCTGGTTCCACGACTCGTACCGTGTGCCGCTGGCGCGCCCGGGCCTTTCCATCGTCGACATCTTCTTTGCGCTGTTCGGCCATACGCCGTTCTGGATGAAGGCCCTGCTGATCACCCGCAACGCCATTGCAAGGCTTTTTGGGTTGGAGGCGCCAACCGCCGGAGAAATTCTTCACCCCGCCATGCGCGCCAGCTACGGCGTTGGCGACAAGATCGGGCCGTGGCCGATCTACTTCATCGGCGAGGATGAAATCGTCGCCGGCCGCAACAACAAGCATCTCGACTTCCGGCTGTCGGTGCTGCGGGTAAAGGACGCCGATGCCGAAAGCGTCGTCGTCTCGACGATCTGCTCGGTGCATAATCTCGCCGGCAAGATCTATCTGTTCTTCATCGTGCCGTTCCACCGCACCGGTGTGAAGTCACTGATGTCGAATGCGGTGGCGGCGAAGCGGTTGTGAGCCGCGCGATGTGCGCATCCGCTAGTCGAAGTCGGAAGCCGGCCTCACTCGATCACCTCGTCGGCAAACGTGAGCAGCGTGGCGGGCATTGCGATACCAAGGGCCTTTGCCGCTTTGAGGTTGATGACGAATTCGAACTTGGTCGGCTGCCAAACCGGGAGATCGGCGGGTTTGTCGCCCTTGAGAATGCGACCAACGTAGAGGCCGCCATGCTGAATGGCGCCGCTCAGGCTGTTGCCATAGCTCATCAAGCCACCAGCGTCCGCGAAACCGCGCCACGGGTACATCGCAGGGATCGAGTTACGGGCGGCCAAGTCAACAAGCTGATGGCGCTGAATGTCGAACAAGACATCGGAGGTGACAAGCAATGCCCCTCCGTGCTGCTGAACGAGCGTTGCGAACGCCGTGTCAATGTCCGCGCCGCTTCGGGCCTCCAGGATGAGGAGTTGCAGCCCAGATGCGGGCACTGCCGCCTGCAGATCTCGCGCATGGTTTTTGGCATTTGGATTGTCCGGATTGACCAGCACACCAACGAGCGACACCTGAGGAAGGAGATTACGCACCAGCTCGAACCGCTTCGGTTCCAGCGCGCTGACCTGGAATGATACGCCGGTGGCGTTGCCACCCGGCCGGTTGATGGACGAGACAAGGCCCATGAGAACCGGATCGAGACCGACCACAAACACGATAGGGATGTCCGAGGTCGCCGCTTTGGCGGCCAGTGTCCCGACGTTATTGGCCGTGAAGATCACGGTGACACGACGGCGGACGAGATCGGCCATCAAACCAGGCAGGCTGCTGGATCGGCCCTCAAGCCAGTGGTATTCGAGCGTCACGTTTTTGCCGTCGACATAGCCGGACTCGCTAAGACCCTTCCGGAATCCGGCCGAATAGTTCGCGGCGCTATCGGCCGTTCCACCAGCGACAAACGCGACGATTGGCAACGCGGGCTGTTGGGCCATGGCAATTGCCGGCCATAGGGTTGCCGCGCCTCCAATCAGTTTGATGAATTCGCGCCGTCGCATGTCGTGTCCCAAACCAAGGAGACGGCATCCTATCGGCTCTGGCAGGTACATTGATAGAGGCAGAAATTGGTATCAAACCCAATGCCGCAACGCATGGAAAGTTGAGGCTTGTGACTAGCCCTTTGCGCTCCGTCCATCGCGATTAGGGTTGGCGTCATCAGCTGCCTCATGGCATGTTCCCGCTCGCCGGAGCCAATACCGGCCGCACCGCGCCCCCGAGCGCGGTTGACGACAAAAGCAAAAGGGGAGGGATGCCGATGCGTTTCGTCACTTCAGTGGGCGCGCTGGGCGCCGTCGCTTGTCTGATGCTGCCGCTGGCCGCGTTATCCGCCGAAATGCGCGGCGTCACAGCAACCGAAATCAAGATCGGCCAGACCATGCCCTATAGCGGCCCGGTCTCCGCTTTCGGCGCGCTCGGCAAGGGCGAGGTCGGTTATTTCAAGATGGTCAACGAGCGCGGCGGCATCAACGGCCGCAAGATCAATCTGATCTCGCTCGACGACAGCTACGCGCCGCCGAAGACGGTGGAGCAGACGCGGCGGCTGGTCGAGAGCGACGAGGTCGCGCTGATCTTCTCCTCGATCGGCACCGCGCATAACACAGCGATCGCAAAATATCTCCAGGGCAAAAACATCCCGCAATTGTTCATCGGCTCGGGCGCGTCGAAATTTGCCGACATCACCCAATATCCGCAGGCCACGATGGGCGTGCAGGGGCCGTTCCGCTACGAGGCCCGGCTCTACGCGCGCTATGCGCTGGCGAAAAACCCGAACGCCAAATTCGCCGTCATCTCGCAGAACGACGATTACGGCCGGGATTATCTCGCGGGCCTGAAGGACGTGCTCGGTGACAAATACGATGCGCTGGTCACGGGGGCGACCTACGAAATCTCCGATCCCACCATCGATTCCCAGATCGTGAAACTGAAGGCGTCCGGCGCCGACGTGTTCGTGATCGCGGCGACGCCGAAATTCGCCGCGCAATCGATCCGCAAGGCGTTCGAGATCGGCTGGCGGCCGATGACGTTCCTCTCCAACGTCGCGGTGTGGATTTCCACGGTGATGGAGCCGGCCGGCGTCGAGGCCGGCACCGGCATTCTCTCCACCGCCTACGTCAAGGATCCCGACGATCCCGCCTGGAAGGACGATCCGGGCGTCAAGGCATGGCGCGAGTTCATGGTCAAATACGTGCCCGACGGCGATCTGCACGACACCAATTACGTCAACTCCTACAACTCGGCGATGGCGCTGGAGGCGGTGCTGAAAGCCTGCGGCGATGATCTGTCGACCGAGAACATCCTCAGGCAGGCCTATGCGATCAAGGACCTCGAATTGCCGATGCTGCTGCCCGGCATCAAGGTCAATACGTCGCCGACCGACCATGTCCCGGTCGACCAGATGCAGTTCATGCGCTTCAACGGCAAGACCTGGGAGCGCTTTGGGGAATTGCTGACGGGGAATTGAGTCCCGCCGCGAAGGGACTGCGCTCCCTCTCCCGCACTTGCGGGGGAGGGCGGGGTGGGGGTCTCACCGCGAGTCACCTGGTGGAGAGAGCCCCCACCCGGCGCTTCGCGCCGACCTCCCCCGCAAGCGGGAGAGGTGCACCGAGTCTGCCGCCAGACCAATTCAATCCAAATTTTTTATGCGCTACCGGCGCAATTCCGGCACGAGGACGGCGGCGCCCCTGTACTGGTCGTCACGCACATGGACGACCGCGATGTCATCCGCATAGAGCCGCTTCCAGCCTGCCAGGTGATCCATGATTTTGGTCGCCGGCAGGTCCGGCGTCAGCAAAGTGGCATCGATCTGGTACTTGTCGAATATCCCCAACAGGGTACCGACGTCCTTGGCGGTGACGGCGTCGAAATAATCGATCACGAATTTTTCGCCATAGAGTTCGGCGCGGCCGTCGAGGAAGGCCTTGATGTCGCGGGACACCAGATAGCCGCCGAACGGCGACGTTGAGAAGATCCGCTCGGCGTGCCGTTTCTCGAGCATGTCGACGGCGGCGACCGGCATCTTGTCCATGAACGTAAATGGCGGATGATGTGCCACGATCGCCTTGGTCGAAAGCCATCCCGCAACGGTGATCATCAGTGCGGCAGCAAAGACGATCTGGGACCGCGGTCTGTCCTCGCTCGCGGGCGGCGTGCCGGTCAGGAGCGTTCCCAATTGTTCGGCAAAGGGTTTTGCCAGCACGAGCGGCACGATGAAGGCGAAGATCTCCTGGTTCCTGGCATGCGCCAGCGCCATGTCGAGCAGGCCGAGCACCAGGATGATCCGCGGCACCGACAATTTGAGCCCGCGCAGGAAGGCGAGCCCGATCAGTCCGAGCATGGAATAGCCGAAGAAGGTCCAGGTGCCGAAATTGGTCGGCAGCCATTCCGGGATCATGGTCAGGAGCTTGCCGAGGTTCAGGATTTTCGCGGCGCCCAACAGCGTGTCCCAGCCATAGGGTGTGCAGCAGCAGGCCGCGAGGGCGGCGATGCCGAACAGCGCCCATCGCCCGGCCAGCGCCACGCGATCCCTGGCAGCACTGGTCCACAGCGCTTCCAGCCCGATCGGTCCGATCAGCGCCAGTCCCAGCACGAAGCCGCCATGCAGATTGGCCCACAGCGCCAGCACCGGCAGCAGCAGCCACGACGGCGCCGTGCGGCGATCGGCGGCCGCCATCAGCCCGCCGAGGAACGCCACCATGAACGGGAACGCCAGCATATGCGGCCGCGCCAGGAAGTGGGTACCCGATATCAGCACCGCCAGCGTCACGAGGAAGATCGCGCGCGCCGGATCGACATAGGGGTCGAGCAGATACATGAAGATCGCGACCGTGGCGCCGATCGCAAGCGAGGTCAGGATCACCGGCCCGGCCCAGTCCAGCCATCCATAGGTGATGGCGTAGAGCACCTGCGACAGCCAGGAGCTCGACATCCAGGGTTCGCCGAACCGGGTGAACGAATGCACGTCGGTGTACGGCATCGCGCCATGCTCGACGATCCATTGCCCGATCCTGATCTGCCACAGCGTGTCGGAATCCCGCAGCAGGATGTCGCCGACCGACAGGAAGATCAGATAGAAGCCCGCACCGGCCAGAAGCGGGACCAGCGCGCGCACGAGGCCGCGGATGTTGGTGCCATTGGCGGTCGAATGGGCGATGGAAATGGACATCTGCACTCTTGGTTGGACAAGCGAGGCGAAAGCTTCGCTACTGCATCATGGCCGCCATGGTCTTTTCGTGAATCGGAGCGCTTCTGCGCCGCAAAATGACGATGTTTGGCGAAAAAGCCGTTAACCGAACTTAATCCAGCGCCGGCACCAGCCCGGGTGCCGGTCGCGCCGTCTGTGCCGCCGCCGAGGGCGCAACCGCCTCCAGAAAATACTTGCCGAGCAGGATCGAGATCACGGCCAGTGCGACGCCGCCGAAGACGTCGATCATGTAATGCGCGCCGATCACGGGCGTCGAGGCGATCATCAGCAGGTTGAGGGCCGCGGCAATGCCGCCGATGTAGCGCACCGGCCATAGCGCCCACAGATAGAGAACGGCGGACGCCGCGTGGAAGCTCGGGAACGACACGATGCCGGTCAGCTTGAACATTTCGAGATGACGCAGCGAGCCTTCGCGAAGGCCTGCGATGTCGCGCAGCTGCGCCGTGTACAGCGAACTATCCAGCGACGAAAACTGCGACGGCGATATGTCGAGGCCGTACCAGGTGCCGACCGCGGGAACGAAGGTCGAAATCGCCACCGTGATGATGAGCGCGATGCTGAAGGCGAATACGAAGATTTGCAGCCGCACCAGCCGCAATGTCAGCGTGAGCGCGACCGGCACCGCGAGCAGCATGATCTTGATCAGGCCGTAGGCGCGCAGCAGCAAGCCGCCGAGCCAGTCATGCTCGTTGACGAACCGCGCGATCATCTCCGGATCCATTCCCATCGCGCGATCGATCGCCAGCAGGGTGTGATCCCTTAGCGGCCAGTTGGCGACGCCGGTGACGTAAGTCAGCGGTCCCATGATGATGACGACGAAGAACAGTTGCGAAATCGCGCCGAGCGAGAAGATCAGCTTGGGATCGGCCTGATCGCCCTTGGCGAGCGCATAAAGATAAACGGTCAGCGCCAGCGCAGCGGCAATCGCGGTGGGAATGGTTGCCGCGACCGGCTCGAACGAGAAGCCGTAAAGGATGACCCCGAACAGCAGCACGCCACCCATGGCGGCGATGGGGATCCAGTTCAGATGAAACAGCCGCCAGGCAATGCAAGCGTTCGAATTGACCATGCCGCACCGGATGAGTTGTGCCGCACAGTCGCGCCACACCGCTTAACATCCGGTTATCGCCAACCGCGAAGGAAGTGCGCTCCCTCTCCCGCGCTTGCGGGGGAGGGTCGGGGTGGGGGCTCTCTCCGCGAGTCGTAACGTGGAGAGAGCCCCCACCCGGATCACATCTGCGATGTGACATAGCCGAAGCCATGCTTCGGCGTCCTTAAGTGACGGCCGCCGAAGGCGGCCTATGCTCCCCCGCAAGCGGGAGAGGTGCAGCGAGCCTGCCGCCCGACCGGTTCAACCTGGTTTCATGGCGGTCGACACTGCCCGTAAGCCGCCCCAGGCCGTCATATTTGCGTCTTGTCATCCGGCCTGAATAGTTGTTCAGTTCTTGGAAGCGATTGGGGACAGTCGTCCAAAACAGTGAAGACGCGTTCGGCCGGTTCCGGCGGACGCGCTGGGGACGGGGAAGCGCGCCATGGTCTATCGGCGAACCCATCAGGTGGTAAAACGGCTGGCGGCGCGGCGGAGCGCCATCCTGGCTGCGGCAAGGGACGCCGCCGCCGCCGGCGGCATGGCGGCGGTCCAGATCGCCCCCGTGGCGGTCCGCGCCAATGTCGCGGCCGGCACGGTCTACCGCTACTTCCCCTCCAAGGCCGATTTGATTTCCGAGCTGATCGCCGAGGTCTCGCGCGACGAACTGGCCGCGATCCGCCGCGCGGCGGAGGCCGCCCCCGGGCCGTCGTCCGCCCTGGCCGCCGCGGTCACGACGGTCGCCGTCCACGTGCTGTCGCAGCGCAAGCTCGCCTGGGGCATTTTGGCGGAACCGGTCGATGTCGACGTCTCGGCCTCGAGGCTCGCCAGCCGCCGCGAAATATCCGGCGAGATTGCAGCTAGGATCGATGCCGCCGTGCGCGCCGGCCATCTGCCGGCGCAGGATACGGCGCTCGCCGCCACCGCGCTGCTCGGGGCGCTGCACGAGGCGCTGGTCGGCCCATTGGCGCCGGACAATACCGACGATCAGGGGCGGCTGCGCGACGCCGTGCAGACCGTGACGTTACTCGCGCTCCGCGCCGTCGGCGTCATGGACGCCCGCGCCCGCGGTCTCGTGGTGCAGGCGGTGCTGCCGGCCAAGGCGCTGGTGGGGGCTTGAGCCAGTCACCGTGGATGCCCCCGACACAATCAGAGTAATTATTTCGGGCGGCTTCGCCGCGGTCTACCGCGAAGTGCTGCCCGAATTCGAGCGCACGACGGGCATCAAGGTGGAAACCGGATCCGGCGCGTCGGAGGGCACCGGTCCGAAAACGATCAGGCATCAGCTCGCGAACGGCATTTTAGCCGATGTCGTCATCCTTTCGCGAGAAGGACTTCGAACGCTGATCGAGGATGGACGGATTCGCGTGGGCACCGAAGCCGGACTGGCGACGGCCGCTTTGGCTGCCGCGGTACGGGCTGGCTCTCCCAAGCCTGATATCGGCAACCATGCCGCTTTCAGGAAAGCCTTGATCGATGCCGGCCAGGTGGTTGCGCCAAGCAGCACAAGCGGACAGTTCGTTCGCGACAAAATCTTCCCGAAGCTGGACTTGCCGGACACGGTCAGACTGACGCTTGAGGCGCGCGGGACCGAGGCTGCCGAAGCGCTCAGGGCGGGCAAGGCGAATTTCTCAATCGGACCCACCAGCGAACTGGTTCAGGAGCCCGGCATCGAAGTCGTTGGTCTGCTGCCGCCGGATCTGCAGCTGGTCCAGACGTTCACCGCGGCTGTTGTCAGCGACTCACAAAAGCTCGATGCAGCCAAGCGCCTGATCGATTTTCTATCATCGGGCTCCGATCGTTTGCTGACAGCGATCAAGCGCGCGGGCATGGAGCGGCCCGACGAGTGAACGGACGGGCTGCGCGAGGCGCCATGCGATTAGGATAAACCGAATTCAGCCAACAACATGCAAGAAGGTGTACAAATACCTGTACGGTGCATGGGGTTGTTTTCGTAGTTTTTTGGTCCTGGCCCCATACTGACGACTTGCCGTCACTTCTCCTTGCCGCCCTCCGGCCCGACATAGGCGATGCGCACCATGTTGGTGGTGCCGGCGATGCCGAGCGGCACGCCGGCGACGATGATCACGCGCTGGCCGGCCTTGGCAAAGCCGTCGCGGAACGCAATCGAGCCGGCGCGGTCGACCATGTCGTCCTGGTCGTGGGCGTCTTCGGCGACCACGCAATGCACGCCCCATACCACGGACAGTTTGCGCCCGGTCACCAGGTTCGGCGTGATCGCGACCACCGGCGGTTTTGGCCGCTCGCGCGCGACGCGGATCGCGGTCGAGCCGGAGCTGGTCCAGCAGATGATCGCCGACAGTTCGAGCGTCTCGGCGATCTGTCGCGCGGCATCGGCGATGGCGTCGCCGACGGTCGCCTCAGGTTCGGGGCGTTGCGCCGTCAAGACAGATCGATAGGTCGGGTCGCGCTCCACTTCCTCGCCGATGCGGTTCATGGTCGAGACCGCTTCGACCGGGAATTTGCCGGCGGCGGATTCGGCCGACAGCATGATGGCGTCGGCGCCTTCATAGACGGCAGTGGCGACGTCGGAGACTTCGGCGCGGGTCGGTACCGGCGACTGGATCATCGATTCCAGCATCTGGGTCGCGACCACCACCGGCTTGCCGGCGCGGCGCGCCATCCGCGTCATTTGTTTTTGCAGACTCGGCACCCGCTCCAGCGGCAGTTCGACGCCGAGATCGCCGCGCGCCACCATCAGCGCGTCGGAGACCTCGAGAATTTCAGCGAGGCGCTCGATCGCCTGCGGCTTTTCGATCTTGGCCATCACGGCAGCGCGGCCACGGATCAGCCGCTTGGCCTCGTTGACGTCCTCGGCGCGCTGCACGAAGGAGAGCGCGACCCAGTCGATCCCGGTGGTCAGTGCTGCTTCGAGATCGGCGCGGTCCTTTGGCGTCATCGCAGAGACCGGCAGGTCGGTATCGGGCAGGCTGACGCCCTTGCGGTCCGACATCTTGCCGCCGATCACCACCCGCGTTACCGCGCGGTCGGGCGAAGTCTCTTCCGCGATCAGCCGCACCTTGCCGTCGTCGAGCAGCAGCGCGTGACCGGGCCGCAGCGCCGCCAGGATTTCCGGGTGCGGAAGCTGGACGCGGCTGTTGTCGCCGGGCGTCTTGTCGGAATCGAGTGTAAAGCTCTGGCCGTTCTTGAGTTGGGTCGCGCCTTCGTTGAAGGCGCCAAGCCGCAGTTTTGGGCCCTGGAGATCGACCAGGATGCCGATCGGCCGGCCATAGCTCGATTCGACATTGCGGATGGTCGCGACCAGCTCGCGCATCTTGTCGTGCGAGGTGTGGCTCATGTTGATGCGGAACACGTCGGCGCCGGCCTCGAACAGCTTGCGGATCATCGGCAGGTCGGAGGATGCCGGACCG
This sequence comes from uncultured Alphaproteobacteria bacterium, assembly GCA_963802535.1. Lineage (GTDB taxonomy): Bacteria > Pseudomonadota > Alphaproteobacteria > Rhizobiales > Xanthobacteraceae > Bradyrhizobium. The sequence continues at coordinate 148,122 of CAWDJI010000024.1, forward strand.
AGGGTGGCGAGGATCTTGATACGACGGAGCCGTCTCATTGCCTGGGCGCCGTGGCTGGCGGCAGACCAGGGCTGCCGGGCGACAGGCCGGGGACACCGCCCGGGCCACCGGGGCCCATGGTTCCGGGAATTCCCGGCACGCGCTGCTGCGCAGGTTGTTCATTGGCTTCGGTCAGTTGCACGGTCCAAGCTCGCTGTTCGCCGGTATCGACTTCGAAGAACCCGGTGCGGTCGAACCCGCGCGCCAGGCAATTCTCGGTGCCCTTGATGGTGAATTCCTTGTCACGCGAACACATGAAGGCCTGTCCCGACCATTCGCCGCCGCGGTCATAGTCGAGGGCGTAGATGTAATAGAAGCGCGCGACAAGCGTTCCGCGCAGCAGCGTTTCGCAACTGCGGGAGGATACGTTCCACCAGCCTTCGGTGGTCCAGCCCTCGGCGTCCTTGTAGCCGAGCGCAATGCCGACCCGGCTCGACGTGTTGTTGCAGAGCCGAAAGTCGGCCGCCGCCGAACTGTTCCAGAGCCCGGCGAGCGCAAACGCCAGCACCGGCAGCAGGCCGGTGACGATGCGCGCGGAAAGGGGGGACGGTGGAAGAGAATCTTTTGCAGTCATGCGGCCAAGCTATATCAAACTATTGATGATTTCGCGTGGCCCGGCGGGGCCTGTCAACGCCTGGGAGGTGCGTTTCCCGCGATGTGGGAATTCGACCCGATCGGGCGCCATTTTGGCTGCCGATATGGCAAAATCTGTGACAATTCCCACCTGATATCAATATGGTGGGCAACAAACCCTGCGGGATCACGGCCATGAGCATTGACGACAAGACCAGAACCGAACTGGAAGCCGCGGTTTTCCGGCGCCTGGTCGAGCACCTGCGCGCCCGCACCGACGTCCAGAACATCGACCTGATGAACCTGGCCGGCTTCTGCCGCAACTGCCTGTCGAACTGGATGAAGGAAGAGGCGGACGCCAAAGGCGTCGGGATCAGCAAGGACGAGAGCCGCGAGGCCGTCTACGGCATGCCCTATGAGACCTGGAAGTCGAAATTCCAGGGCACCGCCAGCCCCGAACAGCTGGAAGCGATGAAGAAGTCCCATAGCGGGCATTAGGACCCTCCGCCGTCATTGCGAGCGAAGCGAAGCAATCCATCGCTCGGCAAAGCAAGAATGGATTGCTTCGTCGCAAGTGCTCCTCGCAATGACGGTCTCCCCGCTTTCTCCTGTGGGCGCGCTGTGGATGAGCGTGATGTTGCCTTGACGCAGGCCGCCGCACTCTTGAGGGTCAATTTCGAAAAAGCGCCGCGCGGTGAAGCGTGCGGCGCTTGATCTTTCAGCCACAGCATTCAGTTCCATTCAGGAGTACCCGATGGCCACCTCCGCCGCCGCCGTCCAGGAAGAGCCCGCGACGAAATTCGCAAAAGACCAGCTCAAGGCCATCATCGAGCGCATCGAACGGCTGGAAGAAGAGAAGAAGACGATCTCGGACGACATCCGCGACGTCTATGCCGAAGCCAAGGGCAACGGCTACGACGTCAAGGCGCTGCGCACGATCGTGCGCATGCGCAAGGAGGACGCCAACGAGCGCGCCGAGCACGAGACCATTCTGGAGACCTACATGCAGGCGCTGGGGATGCTGTGAGGCGACGGTGTCATACGCGGGCTTTGCCCGCGTAGCCATCTTCTGAAAGATTCATACGAAGCTGATGGATTGCCGGGTCAAGCCCGGCAATGACGTTTGCCTAGCGCAGCGATGCCGTGCGCAGCACGAAGGACTGCGTGACGAGCTTGGCGGTCGCCGAGCCGCTGAAGCGGTCGGTGGTCACACCCATCATCGGATCATCCGAGAAGGTCATCGCGATCGTTGTCTGCGGCTTGACGAAGTAGCCGCGCATCAGGGTCATGTCGGTGTCGCCAAGCACGGTGGTCGACATCGCGCGGCTCGCACTCGGCGCCAGCATCACGACCCGCATCCAGACATCGTTGCCCTTGGCCGCGGCCAGCCGCGTCGAGGTCGAGATCACGCTGTTGATCACGTTCCCTTGGCCCTGCGGCCCCTTGGCAACGACGGTATTGATTTCGGTGGCCGGAGCGCCGGCATTGCGCGTCGGGCGGACGTTGCGCGGGATCGGCGCGGAGGCAGCGACGACGTTGGCGCGATCGACCGGCGAAGAGGCGGCGGGCGCGTAGGCTAGCGCCTTGTTGAAGGCTTCGGAAACGCTGGCAGTCGGTTGCGGATCGGCGGCGCCGACGGCCTGGCGCGCCCTGAGCGCTGCGACCTGTACCGGGGTGGCCTGATTGGCCGTGGTCGGCGCATCGCCCCAGAAGCCGCGGGCGTTGATGATGTCGGCCGGGGTCTGCGGTTTTGGCTCAGCCTTGTCGGCGGAGGCCAGGACTACCGGCTTCGATTTGGGCGCCGGGACGATCTGGGCGTCGGCCGAGGCCAGTTGCAGCGTCGCCGCGACCTGCGGTTTTGCGCGCGGCACGGGTACGACTTCGGCAGCCTTGGTCTCGACGGGTTTCGCAGGCGCCGCCGCAGCCATTTTGACGGGCGCGGGTGCAGGCGCGCTGCCCTCATCATCCTCGTCGTTGGACTTGCCGCCCTTGAACAGCGAGGCGAACAGGCTCGGCTTCTTGCCGACGGTTGCGGCGTCGTCGCCATTGCCGCGGCGTTCGATGTCGGCGCGGGCGAGTTCATAGCCCTTCAGCGGACCACCGTTCGACGGTAAGTGCACGGTGCGGCCGTCGGGGAACACCCGGGCCAGCTGATCATGCGTCATGCGCGGCCAGTGGCGGATGCTGCCGGTGTCGAGATGGACGAAGGGCGAGCCGGAGGTCGGATAGAAACCGACGCCGCCACGTTGCAGCCTGAGCCCGGCGGCGCGGATTTGCTCGAGCGCCACGTCCGGGATGTAGAAATCCATCGCGTGGCCGAGCATGTGCTGGCTGAAGCGCGCCACGCCGGACGAGCGGCGGCGGAGCATGGAATTGGTGGCCGGGGAGCGATAGGCGGAGATGATCTGGATCGGCTTCTTGCCGTCGACGTCGCGGTAGACTTCCCAGAGGATGTCGAACAAATGCCGATCCATCGTGGTCTGGTCTTGGCTGCGCCAGTCGCGCAGGAAGTAATTGATCTTCTTGAACGCCTCTTCGTCGTAGCGGCCGTCGCGCTTGAAGGTGACGGTGAGGTCTTCGTCGGAATGGGTGTGGTGGAACGAGAGGGTGCGGGTTTCGTTCAGCGCGGTCGCGTCATGTACCGAGCCGGCGCCGGCGACCAGCAACAGCGTGGTCAAGCCGATGCGATATCCGGCCTTAGGTAGCGACAGCGGATTGAATTGGCGCGCGAAACCAGCCAGCACGTATGAGCCCACCCAGTCGACGAGCGATCATGGATCTCTTTCGCAAATCGCGGCGAAAGAGGGTGAACGCTTTATTAAAGCGGGAGGGTTAACCGAAGTTTACCACCCCGCCCCCCAAGTTAGCCTTTAACCTAACCCGTCGACTGTGGCGAAAAAGTGCCCAGTGCCAAAACCGCGATGGATAATGGTTAACGTAAACGGTCTCGCCCGAGGGGCGAGACCGTTGATTTTGCTTAAAAATTTCGAAAGACGCCGGAAGCAGAGATTAACGGGTGATCACCCGCTGCGGCGGCTTCTGCTGCTGCGGCTTGCGGCCGACCGGGGCCGGCGGCAGCGTCGTCGGGCCACCGAACAGCCGCTCGAAGAACGAGGGGCCCGAATTGTCGCTGGCGAAGCTGACGCCGGCCGGCAGGCTCGAGCCGGGCGGACGTGTATAGCTCGGCTGGGCATGCGAGACCATCATCTCGAGGTCCTTGGACCGGCCGCCCTTCAAGAGCGACAGCATGGCGGCGTCGCGGCCGTAGATGTCCTTGCGGATCTGCAGCTTGCCGGCATCGTCCACGAACGCGGTCTGGTAGGTGATGTTGACCGGCATCGGCGTCGGGAATTTCAGGTCGATCTCGCTGTGGCCGTACATGCTGCGGATTTTCTCCGGCGTGTAGCTGGCGTTCGGCATCACGATGTTGAGCAGCGTCGAGGCGTATTGATCCGGATTCTGCACCCGCATGCAGCCATGGCTGAAGGCGCGCTCGTCCCTGGCGAACAGGTTCTTGTCCGGGGTGTCGTGCTGATAGACCAGGAACTTGTTCGGGAAGTTGAAGCGGATGCGGCCGAGCGCGTTGGCTTCGCCCGGCGGCTGCGAGATGTGGATCGAGCCGTCGCGGTTGCGCTCGAGCTTCAGGCCCATGCGCTGGAGCACGGTCGGATCCTGCTGCAGGGCCGGCAGGTATTCGTTGTAGATGATCGACGGCGGCACGTTCCAGGTCGGATTGACGGTGATGAACTTCATCGTTTCCGTCAAAAGCGGCGTGGCGTGGTTGCCCGGCTTGCCGGTCACCACGCGGGTGGTCCAGACCTGGGCGCCGTTCTGCATCACCTTCAGCGTGAAGTCGGGGATGTTGAGAATGACATAGGCGTTGCCGAGCGAGGCCGCGCCGAGCTGGCGCGGCAGCCAGCGCCAGCGCTCCATGTTGACGAGGACGGTGTCGATCTGGCGGTCGCGCTTCGGGCTGTTGATGGCCTTGACGGTGCGGTCGTCGAGCACGCCGGTGCCCTTGAGCTCGGCGCTCTCCTGGAATTTGCGCACGGCCTCGGCGACCTTGGCGTCGTAATGGGTGTCGTCGGCGTTCTCCGAGATGCCGAGCTTGGCGCGCAGTTGCGGCACGCGCGGATCTTCCGGAATCACCGCCGGCTGCTTCTTGGTGGCGGCCTTGAAGGCGAGCGCCGGGCCTTCGGCGATCTGCACCACCGGTCCGTCGCCCTGGCCGCGCAATTCGGCGAGCTTGGCTTTCAGTTCGCGATAGAGCTTGTGCGGCGGGTTGTAGCCGTCGAGCGCGGCGGAGGCGTCCTTGGCGGTCGAGATCGTGGTCAGCACTTCGGCCGGATCGGTCGGATGCTCGGGATAGAGGATATCGCCCGAGACCTGCGACCAGTGCATCCGGCCGCTCTGCGCCTGGCGTGCATAGTCGAGCATGCTGGCGGTCAGCTTCAATTCGGCGTCGGCGAGCTGGTCGGGCGAAGTGGCGGCGGCGAAATCCGGCACCGGATAGTCGGCGGCATTGAGGCCTTCGGCGGCAGCGTCCTTCAGGCGGGCGACCGACGCCCTTGGCGCTGCGCGGTCAGCTTGCCGGCCTGGGTCCACAGCGGCGCGTATTCACGTGCGCTGTAGAATTTCTCGACCGCGGCGCGCTCGCCCTTGCGGTCGAACGTGCGCAGCGTCTTGCTCGCGAGCATTTCGCGCAGTTTGTCGGCGACCGGCTGATCGGCGGCAGGAACGTTGCTCGCGGCCTTCACCGGCTCGGCGGCTGGCGCCGTGGCGGTTGCGGGCGCAGGCGTTGCCGGCGTCGTGGTATCGCTCTTTACGGCTTCGGCGGGTTTGACTTCGGCGGGAGCAGTGACGATTTCGGCGGGTTTCGGAGCGGGGGCTGTAGCGGTCGTGCTCGGCGCTGCGGTCTTCGCAGCCTCTGGCGTCGAGGCCGTGGTGTCGATCTTGAAATCGCCGGCGGTCGGCGGCGGGACGTTGGCCGGTTCGGGCCGCGGGACTGCTGCATCGATTGCGAGCTCGGCGGCGCTGGTCCGGGGCCCATCGCCCTGCGCCAGCGCTGAGGTCGCGGACACCGCGAGGAAGGTTGCCGCGACGGCGATCAGTACGCGGTCAAATCCAGCACGGTTGGTCGAACAGTCACGCATCGTCACACCCCCTTGGGCGGAACTGCCCCGGCATGGAGCAGTCCTTCATCGTTCGTTTCAAGCTTGCGCGAAGGCGCCGGCCTCAATCGCTTCAGTCGTTACGCCTGCACACAACGATTCAACGCAGACGATACATGTGCCCCTTTCATGCAGCCAGCGCCATGCGGGACAACTCACGACAAACTGACTTCGAACAACCCAATTGCATTCGGGTCGCGCGGTTTTGCCACGCCCCCTGCCGTTTGTCTGTCACCGACAAGCCACGGTTCAAAGGTTCCCGAATCACCGACGTGACGGGTTCTGCCTTCCGAGCGCCACAATCGTCCCCGGAAAAATACCGGCCTCAATTGCTTTCCGACGCGCCGTCGGCGGGATCGCTGGCGGCGGCCTCATCGAGCTTGCGATAGAGCGTCGAGCGTCCGATCTTCAGCCGGCGCGCGACTTCGGACATCTGCCCGCGATAATGCGAGATCGCAAAGCGGATGATCTCGTTTTCCATTTCTTCGAGCGGGCGGACCTCGCCGCTGGAGGTCAGCATCGAAAGGCTGCCGGCATTGCTCAGGGGCGCGATCGGTATTTCGTTACCGGATACCATGGCAGGCGCCGTCGAAGGCCCGACAATCAGCGGCTCGCTGTGGTGCGAAGCGGCGCTGTCCGCGACGACGTGGTGGGCGGCGGCGCCTTGCGGGAAATCCGGCAGGCCAAGCTGCTCGCTCTCGCTCAGGACCACGGCGCGATACACGGTGTTTTCGAGCTGACGGATATTGCCGGGCCAGTCGAGCTGCGACAGATGCGCCATCGCCTCGCCGCTGATGCCGGTGATGCTGCGGTTTTCCTCGGCGCTGAACCGCGCCAGGAAGTGGCGCAGAAGATGCGGGATGTCTTCGCGCCGCGCTCCGCAGCGGCGGGATCGTCAGCGGCAGCACGTGCAGGCGGTAGAACAGATCCTCGCGGAACGCGCCGCTTTTGACGAGATCGAGCAGTTTGCGGTTGGTCGCCGAAATGATGCGGACGTCGACCTTCACCGGCTTGCGGCCGCCGACCGCTTCGACCGTGCCTTCCTGGAGCGCGCGCAGCAGTTTCACTTGGGCTGCCAGCGGCAGTTCGCCGACTTCGTCGAGGAACAGCGTGCCGCCGGAGGCTTCGACGAACTTGCCCATGTGGCGTTCGGTGGCGCCGGTGAAGGCGCCCTTCTCGTGGCCGAACAGGATCGATTCCACGAGATTGTCGGGGATCGCGCCGCAATTGACCGCGACGAACGGTTTGGCCTTGCGCTCGCTGCTGCCGTGGATGGCGCGGGCGAACAATTCCTTGCCGACGCCGGATTCGCCTTCGATCAGCACCGGAATGCCTGATGAAGCGGCCTTCTGCGCGGTGCGCAGCACGGCCGCCATGGTCTCGCTGCGGGTGATGATGTCGGCAAAGGTCAGCCGGCCTTCGCGGCTGTGGCGGATGCGCTGCAATTCGCCCTTCAAGGCCTGCGTGTTGAGCGCATTGCGCAAGCTGACTTGCAGCCGTTCGAAGCCGACCGGCTTGACCACGAAATCCTGCGCGCCGGCGCGCATCGCCGAAACCACATTGTCGATGCCGCCATGGGCGGTCTGCACGATGACGGGGACGGTCAGGCCTGCATCACGAATTTTTGCGAGCACGCCGAGCCCGTCGAGGCCGGGCATCACGAGATCGAGAACGACCGCGTCGATCGCTTGCGCATCGGGAGCGGTCAAAAGCGCCACGGCGGCGTCGCCGCTGTCGACCACGAGGGGCTCATAACCGCACTTCTGCACCATGTTTTCAACCAGACGGCGCTGTACGGCGTCGTCGTCGACAATCAAAATGGTGGCAGCCATGGTCTTCCCCGCACGTTACAACTATCTGTCTCGAATCGGGGCACTCTCGCCGATGCCGATTAACGCACTCTTAAACGTTGCCGTCCCGCCCGCATTCCGCCGCCGCAGCCTTAATGATTGAACACAGGTTTCGAACAAGATGACCTCGCGCTCCAAATCCGCTCTCCGCAAATCTTCCGCTCTTCGCAAGTCGACCGCTCAACGCAAATCGGCGGCCACGAAATCGAAAGCCAAATCCGGCGCCGGCAAATTGCCGGAATGGAATCTGGCCGATCTCTATTCCGGCATCGACGCGCCGGAAGTCACCCGTGATTTGCAAAAGATGGATGCAGAATGCGTCGCGTTTGAGACCGACTACAAAGGCAAGCTCGCCGAGCACATTGCCCAGGAAGACGGCGGACAATGGCTCGCCGAGGCGGTCAAACGCTACGAGGCGATCGACGATCTCGCCGGCCGCCTCGGCTCCTATGCCGGCCTCGTTCACGCCGGCGACAGTGTCGATCCGGCGATCTCCAAATTCTACGGCGACGTTTCCGAACGGATGACGGCGGCTTCCGTGCATCTGCTTGTTCTTCGGGCTCGAACTCAACCGTGTTGACGATAGCGTGATCGAACGCGCGCTGCAGACGCCGGCGCTCGGACATTACCGTCCGTGGATCGAGGATCTGCGCAAGGACAAGCCGTATCAGCTCGAGGATCGCGTCGAGCAGTTGTTTCACGAAAAATCCCAGAGCGGCTATGCCGCCTGGAATCGGTTGTTCGACCAGACCATCTCCGGCCTGCGCTTCAAGGTCGGGGCCAAGGAGCTGGCGATCGAGCCGACGCTGAATTTTTTGCAGGACCGCGCGCCGGAAAAGCGCAAGGCCGCAGGCCAGGCACTGGCGAAAGACCTTCAAGGACAATGAGCGGACCTTTGCGCTGATCACCAACACGCTGGCCAAGGACAAGGAGATTTCCGACCGCTGGCGCGGCTTTGCGGATGTCGCCGATTCACGCCATCTCAACAACCGCGTCGAGCGCGAGGTGGTCGATGCGCTGGTCGGATCGGTGCGCGCGGCCTATCCGCGGCTGTCGCATCGTTATTATGCGCTCAAGGCCGGCTGGTTCAAAAAGAAGAAGCTGGCGCATTGGGATCGCAACGCGCCGCTGCCGTTTGCGGCGACCGGCACCATCGCCTGGCCCGAGGCGCGCAACATGGTGCTGTCGGCCTATCGCGGCTTCTCGGGCGAGATGGCCGATATCGCCGAGCGCTTCTTCACCGACCGCTGGATCGACGCGCCGGTGCGGCCGGGCAAGGCGCCCGGCGCCTTCTCGCATCCGACCACGCCATCGGCGCATCCCTATGTGCTGATGAATTACCAGGGCAAGCCGCGCGACGTGATGACGCTGGCGCATGAACTCGGTCACGGCGTGCACCAGGTGCTGGCGGCGAAAAATGGCGCGTTGATGGCGCCGACGCCGCTGACGCTGGCCGAGACCGCCAGCGTGTTCGGCGAAATGCTGACCTTCAAGCGGCTACTGGCGCAGACCAAGAACGCCAAACAGCGCCAGGCGCTGCTCGCCGGCAAGGTCGAGGACATGATCAACACCGTGGTGCGGCAGATCGCGTTCTATTCGTTCGAGCGCGCCATCCACACCGAGCGCAAGAACGGCGAATTGACCGCCCAGCGCATCGGCGAAATCTGGCTCAGCGTGCAGGGCGAGAGCCTTGGACCTGCGATCGACATCCGTCCGGGCTACGAGAATTTCTGGATGTATATCCCGCACTTCATCCATTCGCCGTTCTACGTCTACGCCTATGCGTTCGGCGATTGCCTGGTGAACTCGCTCTATGCGGTCTACGAGAACGCCGCGGACGGGTTTGCCGAACGTTATCTCGCGATGCTCGCCGCCGGCGGCACCAAGCATTATTCCGAACTGCTCAAGCCGTTCGGGCTCGATGCCAAGGATCCCAAATTCTGGGACGGCGGGCTGTCGGTCATCGCGGGCATGATCGACGAACTCGAAACGATGGGCTGACAAACTTCGGCCGCCGTCGCGTCCCATGGTGACGGCGACGGCAGCAGTGGAGCGGCGCATGACCGGCCTACCTACGCGACGCGCGGTTCTTGGGGCAGGGGCCTTTGTGGCCGGCTCGCTGTTTGCGATCGATCGTGGCGCAGCAGAGGCGCCGCTTCCGCCAACGCCCGCCTGTCACGATGGCGACGAAGCAACCCAGCAGCAGACCGAAGGCCCGTACTTCAAGCCGTCTTCGCCCGAGCGGGTTGAACTGTTCGAAGAGGGCATGGCGGGACAACCGATCGAACTGGTGGGGCTGGTTCTCACGCGCGCCTGCAAACCGCTCGCAGGTGTGCTGCTGGATTTCTGGCAGGCCGACGCCAAAGGCCAATACGACAATTCCGGTTTCCGCCTGCGCGGTCACCAGTTCACGGATGCGGACGGTCGCTATCGCCTGCGCAGCGTCGTGCCTGGCGTCTATCCCGGCCGCACGCGCCATATCCATGTGAAGGTGCAGCCAGCCGGCGGCCGCGTGCTGACCACCCAGCTCTATTTCCCCGGCGAGTCAAAGAACCGTTCGGACGGTCTGTTCCGCAAGGCGTTGCTGGTGCGAACCGCCAAGAACGCCGGATGGCTCGCCGGGCGGTTCGACTTCGTGGTCGACTAAGCACTTGAGAGACCGGAAGACCAAGGGGCGTAAAACATTTGTTGAACGGGACGGCGAGGCGTGTTATACATCTGTATAACACGCCTCGTGGCGTTCCGCGGTGCTCATGATCCGTTGAATGAGCAGATTGGGCCCAACCTAAAGGACGATTTCCCAATGAAAATCGAAATCAAAAAGATCGGAAATTCCGACGGTCTTCTGCTTCCCCGCGAATTGATGCAGAGGCTCGATCTCAAGCGCGGTCAGGAACTGCATATTACAGAACTCGCTGGCGGCGGGTTTCAGGCAATGCCGTACGATCCCGACTTCGAGAAGACCATGGAAATAGCCGACCAGATTATGGACAAATACAAGGATACGCTCGCGGCGCTCGCAAAATAGGCGGCGAATTTCCATGAGCGAACCGAACGAGCCGCGATGGATCACCTACGAGCAGGCCATCGCAATCCATAGTCGCCAGCTGCGGCGCTTCGGTGGTGCGCCCGGCTTGCGCGATGAAGGCATGCTGCGTTCCGCGCTAGAGCGCCCAATCAACAAATGGCGCTACGAGCAAGCGGAGATGGCTGAGCTGGCAGCAGCCTATGCATTCGGACTTGCAAAAAATCACGCCTTTGTCGATGGAAACAAGCGTATCGCCTTCATGGCTATGGTGGGTTTCCTCCTCAAGAATGGCGTTCCTTTCGACCCGGAGCCCGCGCATGCGACGGCCATCATCCTCTCCCTCGCCGCAGGCGAGGTCAGCGAGGAAAGCCTGACCCGCTGGATCCGGGATAATTGGCCTTCCGAATGACCCGATAGGTTTTGTGCCGTTGCCCTGCCAGCGGCTTTGCGGTAATTGCACGGCATATCGAGGATGACTGGGGATACCGATGGCAGACCATAGCGAAGTGGCCTACACGACCGCGGACGGCAATGATTATCCGGCCCATGAGCAGACCTATGAAGGGTTCATCATGCTGGTCAAATACGGGACCGCTGCCGTCGTCGTGATCGTCGCCCTGATGGGCTTCTTCCTGACCTGACGCGTCGCCGTCTGCACCGCTCGCGCCGGCGGTGATCCGAAAATTTGCACCCAGGCCGGTTGTGAAACCGGTATCCAACTAAGCGGAAATAACGCTAGTTTGCTTGTGCGTGCGCTCCCGCGCCGCCGGGAGGCCTCATGAAGATTGCCGTTGCCAAGGAAATCGATCCGTCCGAGCCGCGGGTCGCCGCTTCCCCCGACACCGTGAAGAAGTTCAAGGCAATCGGCGCCGAGGTGGCGATCGAGCCGGGCGCGGGCATCAAATCGGGACTGCCCGATTCGGAATTCACCGCGGCCGGCGCCACCGTCACCGCCGATGCGCTCAAGGACGCCGACATCATCATCAAGGTGAAGCGGCCCGAGGCTTCTGAACTCTCGAAATACAAGCGCGGCGCGCTGGTCATCGCTATCATGGACCCCTACGGCAACGAGGCGGCGCTGAAGACGATTGCGGATTCCGGCGTCGCTGCGTTCGCGATGGAATTGATGCCGCGTATCACCCGCGCCCAGGTCATGGACGTGTTGTCCTCGCAGGCCAACCTTGCCGGCTACCGCGCGGTGATCGAGGCCGCCGAGGCCTTCGGCCGCGCCTTCCCGATGATGATGACGGCGGCGGGCACGGTTCCCGCCGCAAAAGTGTTCGTGATGGGCGTCGGCGTCGCCGGCCTGCAGGCGATCGCGACCGCGCGCCGGCTTGGCGCCGTCGTCACCGCCACCGACGTGCGGCCCGCGACCAAAGAACAGGTCGAAAGTCTCGGCGCCAAATTCCTCGCGGTCGAGGACGAGGAATTCAAGAACGCCCAGACCGCCGGCGGCTACGCCAAGGAAATGTCGAAAGAGTATCAGGCCAAGCAGGCCGCGCTCACCGCCGAACACATCAAGAAGCAGGACATCATCATCACCACCGCGCTGATCCCGGGCCGTCCGGCGCCGCGCCTCGTCACGACAGACATGGTGAAGTCGATGAAGCCCGGTTCGGTGCTGATCGATCTGGCGATCGAACGCGGCGGCAATGTCGAGGGCGCCCGGGCCAACGAGATCGTCGACGCCGATGGCGTCAAGATCGTCGGCTACACCAATGTCGCCGGCCGCGTCGCGCAGTCCGCCTCGAGCCTTTATGCACGCAATTTGTTCAATTTCATCGAGACCATGGTGGACAAGACCACCAAGGCGCTCGACGTGAAGTGGGACGATGAACTGGTGAAGGCCACCGCGCTGACCAAAGACGGCGCCGTCATCCACCCGAACTTCCAGCCGAAAGCGTAAGGAGAGAAGCCATGGAGCATATCGCCCAAGTCGTCGATCCCTTCGTTTTCCGGCTGTCGATCTTCGTGCTTGCCGTGTTCGTCGGCTATTTCGTGGTGTGGTCGGTGACCCCTGCGCTGCACACGCCGCTGATGTCGGTGACCAACGCGATCTCCTCGGTGATCGTGGTCGGCGCGCTGCTCGCGGTCGGCGTTCCAATGATCTCAAGCGGCAGCGGCTGGGCGCGGGGCTTCGGCTTCATCGCGCTGATCTTCGCCTGCGTGAATATCTTCGGCGGCTTCCTTGTCACCCAGCGCATGCTGGCGATGTACAAGCGGAAGGCCAAGTGAAATGGCGAGTGAGCGGCGTGCACCTCGTGGTGACGAAGACAGTGGGGACCTGAGATGAACGCCAATCTGGCTGCAGTATTGTATCTCGTGGCGGGTGTGCTGTTCATCCTGTCACTGCGCGGCTTGTCCAGCCCCGCGAGTTCCCGCCAGGGCAATTTCTTCGGCATGATCGGCATGGGCATCGCGGTCGCGACCACGCTCGCCAGTCATCCGCCGGCTGATGGTCTGGCCTGGCTCCTGGTCATATCAGGCATTGCCATCGGCGGCGGCGTTGGTGCCGTGATCGCGCGCCGGGTGCCGATGACCTCGATGCCGGAACTGGTCGCCGCCTTCCACTCGCTGGTCGGCATGGCCGCGGTGCTGGTCGCTGCTGGCGCGTTCTACGCGCCGGAAGCCTTCGATATCGGTACGCCCGGTCATATCCACGGCGCGAGCCTCGTTGAAATGTCGCTCGGCGTCGCCATCGGCGCACTGACCTTCACAGGCTCCGTGATCGCGTTTCTGAAGCTGTCGGGCCGAATGAGCGGTGCGCCGATCATCCTGCCGGGACGCCACTACATCAATATCGCGCTCGCCGTGGCGCTGGTGGTCTTCATCGTCGGCCTCGTGATGTCGGGCAGCGCGCTCGATTTCTGGCTGATCACCATCATCGCGCTGGTGCTGGGCGTGCTCATGATCGTCCCGATCGGCGGCGCCGACATGCCGGTCGTGATCTCGATGCTGAACTCATATTCGGGCTGGGCCGCAGCCGGCATCGGCTTTACGCTCGGCAATTCCGCGCTGATCATCACCGGTGCGCTGGTCGGTTCGTCGGGCGCGATCCTGTCCTACATCATGTGCCATGCGATGAACCGTTCCTTCATCTCGGTCATCCTCGGCGGCTTCGGCGGTGAGACTGCCGCTGCAGGCGGTGGCGGCGGCGAACAGAAGCCGGCAAAGCTCGGCTCGGCCGATGATGCTGCCTTCATCATGAAGAACGCGCAGAAGGTGATCATCGTGCCCGGCTACGGCATGGCGGTGGCGCAGGCCCAGCACGCGCTGCGCGAAATGGCCGATACGCTGAAGAAGGAAGGCGTCGAGGTGAAATACGCCATTCACCCGGTCGCCGGCCGCATGCCCGGCCATATGAACGTGCTGCTGGCCGAAGCCAACGTGCCCTATGACGAGGTGTTCGAGCTCGAGGACATCAACTCCGAATTCGCGCAGGCCGACATCGCCTTCGTGATCGGCGCCAACGACGTTACCAATCCGGCAGCCGAGGACGACAAGACCTCGCCGATCTACGGCATGCCGGTGCTGCAGGTCTGGAAGGCCGGCACGGTGATGTTCATCAAGCGCTCGCTGGCATCAGGTTATGCCGGCATCGACAATCCCTTGTTCTATCGCGACAACACCATGATGTTGCTCGGCGATGCCAAGAAGGTGACCGAGAACATCGTCAAGGCGATGTAGTCCCGCGCGGGGGGCAACCGTGGTGCTGAACAAGGAATGGCATCGGTCGAATCGGATGCCGCCCAAGGCGACGCGGGAGCAGCGTATCAGATGGCACGCGGCCCATGCCGCGGCGTGCTCATGCCGCGCCATTCCGGAGAGCATCAGACCGGATGTTGAAAAATTGCTGAAGCGCCGCCGCAAGCCGGCAAGCGTCGCGTGACCGTTGCTTTGGCCAGCGACCAATGATTTTTTTGAAATGGCTGCTGATCATCGTTTCGGTCGTTTATGCCTGCGGGCTCGCCGTTCTGTTCCTCGTCCAGCGCTCGTTCCTGTTTCCTATTCCAACCGCTGTGCGCACATCGCCGCAGGCTGCCGGCTTCCCTGAAGCCGAAGAGCATCTGCTGACGACGGCGGACGGTGAGAAGGTCATCGCCTGGCATGTTCCGGCCAGGCCGGGGCATCCCGTCATTCTCTATTTTCATGGCAACGGCGATTTCCTCGCTGGCTTCTTCGGCCGCTTTCGCGAACTGATCGCCGACGGGACCGGGGTCGTTGCGCTGTCCTATCGCGGTTATGCCGGATCGAGCGGACAGCCGAGCGAGCAGGGGTTGTTGGCCGATGCCGCTGCCGCCTATGCCTTCACGAAGGCGCGCTACAGCGCGGACAAGGTCGTCGTCTGGGGCTTTTCGCTCGGCACCGGGGTTGCGGTGGCGATTGCCGCGGAACAGCCCGTTGGCAAGCTCATTCTGGAAGCGCCCTACACCTCGACCGTGGACGTGGCCGCGTCGATGTTCTGGTTCATGCCGGTGCGCTGGGTGATGCGAGATCAGTTCCGCTCGGATGCACGCATCGCGCGGGTGAAGGCACCCCTGCTCATCATGCACGGCACCAACGATCCCGCTATCCCGATCGTTTTTGGCGAGCGCCTGTTTACGCTGGCCCCTGAACCAAAACGGTTCGTCCGGTTTCCCGGCGGCGGTCACGAAAACCTCGGCAATTTCGGCGCAATCGATACCGCGCGGCAATTCATCAACGCTGCTAAGGGCTGACGGCGGCGATCGTTTGCTTCATAGTTGGCCCGCTTTGGACTTCAAGGACTTTATTGCATGAGCGTACACGGCCCGATGCCGAAATCGTCGTGGATTTTTCCCGCGCTGGCGGTGGCTCTGTTTGCGGTTGCGACCGCGCTCGGGCTGACGTTTACGCCGTCGGTGTTCGGATTGGTGTTTGCCGCCGCGCTGCTGACGATCCTGTTCGGCACGGTGTTTGCAGCCGTGCATCACGCTGAGGTGATCGCGGAGCGGATCGGCGAGCCCTACGGCACGCTGCTGTTGACGCTGGCGGTCACCATCATCGAGGTCGCGCTGATCGCGACCATCATGCTCGGCGACAAGCCGGTGCCGGCGCTGGCGCGCGACACGGTTTTCGCGGTGGTCATGATCGTGTGCAACGGCCTGGTCGGCCTCTGCATCTTCATCGGCGGCCTGCGTTACCGCGAGCAGGACTTTCAGGTCTCCGGCGCCAATTTGTATCTCAGCGTGTTGTTTGTGATGGCGACCATCACACTGATCATGCCCAATTACACGCTCACCGCGCCGGGGCCGTTCTATTCGGCCGCCCAGCTCGGCTTTGTCAGCGTCGTCACCCTGATCCTGTACGCCGTGTTTCTCTATACCCAGACCATCCGGCATCGCGATTATTTCATCAACGAGACCGCGGGCGATGCGGCTGACGGTGACCGGCTGTCGAACCGGATACTGGCGCTCAGCATCGTGCTATTGCTGATTTCGCTGCTGGCGGTGGTGCTGCTGGCCAAGAAATTCTCGCTGGTGGTCGATATTGCGATCGCCAGCATTGGCGCGCCGACCGCCTTTGCGGGCGTCCTGGTGGCGTTGTTGATTCTGCTGCCGGAGGGCGTCGCCGCGATCGGCGCCGCGCGCAAGAATGACCTCCAGAAGAGCATCAATCTGGCGCTTGGCTCGTCGCTTGCGACGATTGGCCTGACGATCCCTGCGGTGGCGGTCGCCGCCTACGCGCTCGACAAGCAATTGGTGCTCGGACTTAGCACGCAGGACATGGTGCTGCTGGTGCTGACCTTCATTCTCAGCATGCTCACCTTCGGTACCGGCCGCACCAACATCCTGTTCGGGCTGGTGCATATGGTGGTGTTCGCCGTATTCCTGTTCATGGTATTCGTGCCGTAATTTCCGGGAGTGCCCACATGCTCAGCGCCAAGTCAGACGTTCAGGTCGACACATCAGAGGTCCGCGTCACCGAGTGGCGACTGGCGCCGGGCAGCGCCACCGGCCACCACACCCACGGGATGGATTATGTCATCGTGCCCGTGACATCGGGCGAAATGACCATCGTGGCGCCGAACGGCGAACGCTCGAAGGCGCAGCTTGCGGTCGGAAAATCCTATTTCCGCAAAGCCGGCGTCGAGCACGATGTGCTCAACGAGACGGCCAGCGAGATCGTGTTCCTGGAAGTCGAACTGAAACCCTGACCGGCTGCGGTCAGCGCGCGAGAGCAAGCCGGGTTCGGCCTTAAAAGTCCGATCGGCAGTGGGTTCCGCGCCAGCATGGCTTGTGCGATGGCGCGCAGCCGGCTGAAGCCGGTCTGCACGGAATCTGCCAATCATTAGCTATTTGCCACCGATCCGTCGCAGTTGATCCCTCAATGTGCCTCAAAGTTCCCGCATCAAACCGGGGGCGGGGAGTGGCCGGCTATGCTGAATTACCTGAAGAAATTTGCGATGGAGATCCTGCCCTCGGTGGCTGCGACCATCATCGGGGCGTACATCGTCAACCATTACATCGTGACCAAGCCGGGCGCGGACGCCCCGGTCGCCGCCGCCGTGTCGGCGGCCGACCCCAAGGCGGAGACCAAGTCGTCTGACGCCAAGCGTGCCGATTCAAAGAGCGCCGATGCCAAGCCGGCCGATGCCGGCAACCTGCCGGCGTCGGGCGTCAAGGCCAAGGGGATCTCCGAAAAGGCTATCATGGAGAAAACCGCCGCCGAGCGGCCGACGGTGGTCGAGAAGGCGCAAGAAAAAGCTGACGTGAAACCCGCCGATGCGCCGGCCGAGACCGCCAGCATTCCGCCCCGCCACACGCCCGCGCCGCGCGACAAGGTGAGGGTCGTGCTGCCCTCACCGGTGCAGCCTGTCAATTTGCCCGCGACCCCCGCGGTCGCGCCAGCGTCCGTCCCGGCGCCGCCGGTTGAGACCGCTGCGGTGTCGGACGAGCGCCGCGACGCCAACGATCTCGCGCGCGCCGCGATCGAGCGGCTGCGCGGGACCGGTGACAATTCGCCGCGTGCTGCCGAGGCTGCGCGGGCTCCCGAAGCTGCACGAATTGAGACGCCAAGAACCGAGGCCTCACGGGTTGCGACCGCGCCGGCGCTTCGCCCGCTGCCGCCGCCGATCACGGTGTCGACGCCGGCAGGTGAGCCGCTCGATCAGGCTTCGTCGCAGGCGAGGCCGCCTTACGCGGCCAGTGCGGCCACCGATCCGCGCCGCCCGACGCCACCGGCTGAGATCCCGCTTTCCCGCCCGCTCGACCTGCGCGCCGAGGTCATCGAGCCGTCAGCGCGCGAGCATACGTCGGTCGCCGAAGACGTGCTGTCGGCGACGAAGTCGATGTTTCACTCGATCCTGCGAAGTGCTCCGGGCGGAAATAATCTAGCCACCGGTACGCGCTAAGCCGCTTCGCGCGGCTTCGTCCTTGGGCCGGAGCGCGATCGCGCGGCCATAGGAAGCGGCGGCCTTGGTTTTGTCGCCGAGCCGCTCGTAGGCCTGGCCGCGGGCCGACCACGCCGGAGCGCTGTTCGGATCGGCCTGCACCGCCTCGTCGAGGTCCACAGCCGCTTCCTTGGTCTTGTCGAGCGCCAGGTAGCTTGCCGCGCGGCTGAGCAGCGGCTCGACCTTCTGTGGCGAGAGACCATTGGCTGCGCTGAAATCCGCGATCGCCTGCTCGTGCTGCTTCTCGCCCTGATAGATCAGGCCGCGGCCGTAGAGCGCCGCCACGTTATAGGGGTCGAGCGCAAGCGCGCGATCGAATTCCGCGAGCGCTTCCTCGGTCTTGCCGGACTTGGCGAGAACCTGGCCGCGGGTGGCGTAGCCTTGTGAATCGCTGACGCTGCGCGCGCTGATATTGTCAGTCGGCTTCGCCGCGACCTGCTGCGGCTTTTCCTTGTCCGCGCCCCACGACCCCAGATCGAACGAGCAGCCGCCGAGCGGGATCGCGAGCGCCCCAAGTGCCACGGATAGGCGCGCGGCACGGGACAATGAACAGGAAGCCGGAATCGACATATAGCGGAATGCTCGCGCGTTCATGCCGCATAGGTAGCCCGGCACGCCGCAAAATGCATCGGTCAAAATTGTAGCAGGCGCGCAGGTGGCGATCGCGGACCGACCATAAAAAACGCGGACCTCTCGGCCCGCGTTTTCCAAATCTAGATTTGGGGAGTAGATCAGCGCGGTCCGCGCGGACCTGCACCCGGGCCACCACGACCGCCGCCGCCGGGACCGCTACGGTCGCCACCGGGACCGGCGCCGAACACCGGCTTCGGCTTCATCGGCAGCAGGCCTTCGCGCTGCAGCTTCTTGCGGGCCAGCTTGCGCGCGCGGCGCACGGCTTCGGCCTTTTCACGGGCCTTCTTCTCGGACGGCTTTTCGTAATGGCCGCGGAGCTTCATCTCGCGGAAGATACCCTCGCGCTGCATCTTCTTCTTCAGCGCCTTGAGGGCTTGATCGACATTGTTATCGCGGACGAGAACCTGCACGCGGCATCCTCTTTCAATTGATCGGATAGGAATTCTGGTGAAGCGAAGGGCTGGCGAAACGCCTGCTCCTTAACCCTGAGCGCGGGCATGTACCAGACAAAACCGCTGATGTCCACCTGCGGAGCGGTTTTCCGGACCAAGTAAAGCCATGAAAAGCGGCGAATCTGGCGCAGTTCGGACCTGATTTGGGAAGTTGGGCGCCCAGACCGGGGCCGTTCCCGGAGTTTTGAGCGAACCCGGCCATAAATCAGGGGAGAACACCAAATGGATACGAAGAAATATGCAGCCGAAGCCATCGGCACGTTCTGGCTGACATTCGCCGGCTGCGGCAGCGCCGTCATCGCCGCCGGTTTCCCGCAGGTCGGGATCGGGCTGGTCGGAGTGTCCTTCGCATTCGGGCTGAGCGTCGTCACCATGGCCTATGCGATCGGCCATGTCTCGGGCTGCCACCTCAATCCAGCCGTCACGGTCGGCCTTGCCGCGGGCGGGCGCTTCCCGGCCGGCCAGATTGCGCCTTACGTGATCGCACAGGTCGTCGGCGCGGTCGTGGCCGCCGCGTTGCTCTATGCGATCGCCAGCGGCGCAGCCGGATTCGACCTCGCCAAGGGTTTTGCCTCGAACGGCTACGACGCGCATTCGCCCGGCAAGTACAGCCTGATGGCCTGCTTCCTGACCGAGGTCGTGATGACCATGATGTTCCTGTTCATCATCATGGGCGCGACCCATGGCAAGGCGCCCGCGGGCTTTGCGCCGCTGGCGATCGGCCTCGCACTTGTCATGATCCATCTCGTCAGCATTCCCGTCACCAACACCTCGGTGAACCCGGCGCGCAGCACCGGTCCGGCGCTGTTCGTCGGCGGTTGGGCGCTGGCGCAGCTCTGGCTGTTCTGGGTCGCGCCGCTGATCGGCGGCGTGCTCGGCGGGGTGATCTACCGCTGGCTCAGTGACGAGCCGGCCGGGGTCGTCGCGGGCCGCAGCTAGCGACGGGGACTATTTCTTTCGCGGCGCGACTTCGGTGACGTGGCCCATCTTGCGGCCGGGTCGCGGCGGGCCCTTGCCGTAAAGGTGCACGGTGGCGCCCGGAACGGTCATCCAGTGTTCGTAGCTGAGAATGTCGTCGCCGATCAGATTGGTCATGGTCACCTCGCCATGACGCACCGGCTTGCCGAGCGGCCAGCCGGCAATGGCGCGGATGTGCTGCTCGAACTGCGAGATCGAGGCGCCGTCCAGCGTCCAGTGACCTGAATTGTGAACCCGCGGCGCGATCTCGTTGACCAGCACCTTGGGCCCGCCGCCATTGCCGGCGACGACGAACATCTCGACCGCGAGCACGCCGACATAGTCGAGCGCGTTGGCGATCTTCTCGGCGATGCCGCGCGCTTCCGCTGCCAGCGCATCCGATATCGCGGCCGGCGCGCGCGAGATTTTCAGGATGTGGTCGCGGTGCTCGTTTTCGGTGACGTCGAAACTTTCGACCTGGCCGTCGGCCGAGCGCGCGGCGATCACGGAAATCTCGCGCTCGAACGGAATGAAGGCCTCGAGGATCGCGGATTTGGTGCCGAGGTCTTCCCAGACCTGGTCGGGATTGTCGCCCTGGCGGATGATGGCCTGGCCCTTGCCGTCATAGCCGAAGCGGCGGGTCTTGATCACGGCGGGCAGGCCGATGCGCGCAATCGCCGTGTGCAACGATTCGGCGGAAGATACGTCGGCATAGTCGGCGGTGCCGATGCCGAGCCGTTTGACGAAATCCTTTTCGACCAGCCGGTCCTGGGTGGTCTCGAGGATTTTTTGCGCGGGGATCACCGGACGCCGCGCGGCCAGCACCATGGCGGTTGCGGCCGGCACGTTCTCGAATTCATAGGTGATGACGTTGACGTCGTTGGCGAACAGTTCCAGCGCCTCGACGTCGGCATATTCCGCGCAGGTCGCGTGCTGCACGACGTCGAAGGCCGGCGAATCCGGATCCGGTGAAAACACCTGGCAGCGCAGGCCAAGGCGCGCCGCCGCCATTGCCAGCATCCGGCCCAATTGCCCGCCGCCGAGAATTCCGATGGTGTCGCCCGGCTTCAGCTTCACCCGACCCGAAGCCGTCACGCCGAGCCCTCCGGGTGCTCTTTCACCGCATCCGTCTGCTGCTTGCGCCAGGCGGCGAGGCGTTTTGCGAGTGCTGCATCGTTCAGCGCCAGCACGCTGGCGGCGAGCAATGCGGCGTTGATTGCACCGGCCTTGCCGATCGCCAGCGTGCCCACCGGAATGCCGGCCGGCATCTGCACGATCGAATAAAGCGAATCGACGCCCGACAGCGCCTTGGATTCGACGGGAACCCCGAACACCGGAAGTTCCGTCAGCGACGCCGCCATGCCCGGCAGATGCGCGGCCCCGCCGGCGCCGGCGATGATGATCTTGAAGCCGGCCGCCTTGGCGCCCCTGGCAAAGGCGAACAGCCGGTCCGGGGTGCGGTGGGCCGAAACGATGCGTTTTTCGCTATCGATCCCGAGGGCTGCGAGCGTCTCGGCGGCGTGGCGCATGGTCTCCCAGTCGGACTGGCTTCCCATAATGATGGCGATCGGTGCGGTCATCTCGTCAATTCTGTTCGGGAATCCAAAAGCATGGGCCGATTATAGGGGCGGCCCGGGCGGCATCCAAGGCGGTGGCATGGGATCAGGAATTGACTATCCTGTCTTGGTGAATCCCGGCAAGCCTTGATACGCAAGCCCGCACAGGGAAGGCCATGAAGAAGAAAACCAGGGCAGCCGCCAGTTCGCCCGCAAAACTCCGTAAATCGACCCCGGAGGTGCGAAAAGTCGCGCCACGAGGCGCCCCGGGCGCCGGCAACCCGGGTGCCGGCCGCATCCGCCGATGCCAAATCGACGATCCGCCGGCTCAAGACCCAGCTGGCCCGGGCGAACGCCCGGATCGAGGAATTGCAGGCCTCCGCCGACACCGACTTCCTGCTGGATATTCCGAACCGGCGCGGTTTTGAGCGCGAGCTGCAGCGCGCGATCGCCTACATCAAGCGCTACCATGCGAGCGGCGCGCTGATCGTGCTCGATGTCGATCGCTTAAAGCCGATCAACGATGCCTTCGGCCATGCCGCGGGCGATTCTGTGCTCAAGGCCATCGTCGAAGACGCTGCTTGGCCAGGTGCGATCATCGGATGTGATCGGCCGGCTCGGCGGCGACGAGTTCGCACTGCTGTTGTGGAATCTCAGCGAGACCGACGCCAGGGCCAAGGCGGCGGCACTGGAGGAAGCGATCGATCGCCTCACTTTCGTTTTTCGCGGCCGCACCATTACCGCCGGTGCCTCGGCCGGTGTCGCGATCCTCGGTCCGCAGGCGGAACTGAGCCGCGCGCTGGAAGAGGCCGACAGCGCGATGTATGTGCGCAAGGCGCAGCGGCGGCACGAGACGTGAGTGAATTCGTGGTCAAGCGAAGCGTGCCCACATTCAAAGCGACTTGATACGATGGTGGACGCGGTGCGCCTTTGCCCACCCTACAAGCTACAAGCTAAGCTTACAGCCCGCTCAGATCGTCCGGCACAATGCCGAATTTCCGCAGCAGTTTCGCGTCGCCGAATTCACCGATCATGGGATCGCCGGTGCGGCTGAATGCGACCGCGCCGATGCTGCCGGCCGTTCGCGACAGGATCTCGGCGCGCCGCAGCGCCGTCGTCGGGGACTGGCATTCTTCGGCCGCGCCCGCGACCGCTGTGCCGTCATCGTCTTGCAGGAATGGCAATGCAACGTAGTAAGTGACATCGGCCATGGTCGTCGCTCCGGTTTAGGCCGCGCTGCTCGCGCGTGAGGGATGTGCCGGCACGCAGCCGGCCGCAATCGCCGCCTGTAATTCTTCCAGCTCAGTCTCCAGATATTCGTTCGCCATGATCAGCGCCTTGATGGTCGAGCGCAGATTGCCGTCGCACATCGCAATCGCCTGATCGCAGGCCTGTTCGTAGCGGCTGTTGTCGGACAGGGACGGTGATGCGGACATGGCGGAACTCCCTCTGGCTGGCGGCAGGAATGTATGTTCCTCTTTTGTTCTTTTGGAGTCAAGAGCGTCTGTGGATGGTTCGTGGCTTGGTTTGGAAATCGGTCGTGGTCCGGTTCCGCGGCTTTCGACGCAACGCGATCAAGACTGTCGAAACCAGGGCTGAAGACTGACGGCGCCCATCAGCACTGCGGACGATGGCCGCATCGAAATTCAATTCGCGTCGTTCCATTGCCCTCTTGATCGAAGCGATGTGCAAGTCGTTGAGTTACGAGTTGCGCGTGAAGGCGGTGGTGCGCGCATTCTCCGTAGTTCTCCTGACAAAGCTCCGTAGTTCTCCGTGCAAGAACAAAGTTCCGATGCGATTTTGTTTCAAAGAAGATGCGATAGCCCCGAGTTTACAACAATGGATTCAGCCGCCCTTTAAGAATTGCTGTCATGTTTGCGGCATGAAAATCATTCGCAAATTTTTGGCCGACGAGTCCGGCGCAACCGCCATCGAATACGGCCTGATCGCCGCCGGCATCGCGCTTGCGATCATCTCCGCCGTTCAGGGCGTGGGCACCAAGCTCTCCGCCAATTTCGGCAAGATCAGCACGTCCCTGAAGTAAGGGCTGCCTCTCGTGGGCTGCGGATCGAGATCGTCGCAACGTCGCCCCTTGTGGATGTCGGGGAAAACCATCTGCCGGAGGTGGACGGTTTCCGGCGCAACCCTTTTTGCCCGACGATCTCGCCAAACTGTGATGCGAACTGAACGGCTACAGGCAACCTGAGGCGACGAATTTTCGCGCGGCCGGTTGCCGGAGCCGCGTCACGACGACGCGGCAATTCAGGCGATGATATCCGGCGTGATCTGGTCTTCGATGAAAGCGATGCGGTCGCGAAGTTGCAGCTTGCGCTTCTTCAGCCGCTGCAGCCGCAGCAGATCCGGCGCCGGCGACTGATGCAGCGCGTCGATCGCCGCATCGAGGTCGCGATGCTCCTGCTGTAGCCGGGCAAGCTCGTTTTCGAGCTCGCGCTCATCTTCGTCGGTCATGGGCTACGTTAACTGAAAAGCTCGATGAGGTTGTAAGCGGCCTGCGCGAGCCGCGGGTGAAATATCGTCCCTGCGGGCGCGCTCCGCAAGCTGTCCCGGTTCCATAGTCACGATTGGTTACAGATAAATCCGAAAATATGAGAGGCCCGATTTCGGATAGCCATCGACAGATTCGGCGGCTGGTGTACACTCCCTCGTCCGGATCGAATTTGAGGTTTCACCCACCGAGGAGATTTCGTATGGCACTACAGGCGCATCTTGTTGAACTTGAACGTAAACACAAGATTCTCGAAAATGAATTGCACGAAGCTCTTGTGCACCTTTCCACAGACGACCTGCAAATTGTCGAGTTGAAGCGCCGCAAGTTGATGGTCAAGGATGAGATCGAGCGGTTGAAGCATACCGCCAGCGAAACTCTCCACTAGCCGGTTCCCAGCAGAGTACCGAAATAGCCACTTCACCGCCGGATGGGCGCCGACGCGCTCATCCGCGCAGGTGTGTTGGTCCGGTTCACTGGTCGATCTGCGGCTCACCGTTCCGCCAATCCGCCGACATGGTTAGCGATCGCCAGCGACGACGTCAGTCCCGGCGACTCGATGCCGAACAGATTGATCAGCCCGGCGACGCCATGGTCGCGCGGTCCCTGGATCAGGAAATCCTGCGTGGCGACCGCCGGCGGCACGATTTTCGGCCGGATTCCAGAATAGCTCGGCATCAGCGCGCCGTCCGGCAGCGTCGGCCAATAGCGCCGGATCGCGGGATAGAACCGCTCCGCGCGCGCCGGGTCGACGGCATAGTCGATGGCTTCGACCCATTCCACGTCGGGCCCGAACCGAGCCTGGCCGGCCATATCGAGGGTGAGGTGGACGCCAAGCCCGCCGGGTTCCGGCACCGGATAGATCAGGCGGGAAAACGGCGCCCGCGCGCTGCAACTGAAATAATTGCCCTTGGCCAGATAGGCCGACGGAATCAACTCGATCGGCATGCCCTCGATCCTGCGTGCAACGGCAGGCGCGTCCAATCCCGCCGCGTTGACCAGGAGGTCGCATTCCAGCGTCATTGGCGCTTCGCCGCCGGCTTCGATTTCAATTCTGCCGGCCCTGGCCCTGGCGCGCTCGATCGGCGTGTGGAACGCGAAGGCAGCACCGGCCTCCTCGGCGTCGCCCCGCAGCGCCAGCATGTAGGCGTGACTGTCGATGATGCCGGTGGAGGGCGAGAGCAGGGCGGCATCGCAATTCAGCGCCGGCTCCAGCGCGCGCGCCGCTTCGCCGTCGAGTAGCTGCATGTCGTCGACGCCATTGGCCTCGGCATGGGCCCGTATCGATTGCAGCTTCTCGGTTTCTTTCGGCGTCGTTGCGACGATCAGTTTGCCGCAATTGCGATGGGGGATGCCGTGGTCGGCACAGTACCGGTAGAGCGCGCGCTTGCCGCTGACGCACATCTGCGCCATCAGGCTGCCGGCGCGGTAATAGATGCCGGCGTGGATCACTTCGCTGTTGCGGGAGGAGGTCACCGTGCCGATGCCCTCGGCCGCCTCCAGGACGATGACTTCGCGTCCCGACTGGGCGAGGTGCCGCGCGACCGCAAGCCCGATCACCCCGGCGCCGATGACGACGCAATCAACCTTGTCCATGTACGCTTCAAGCCCGGGATTTTGGCCGCGGGATCAGGCTCCCGCGGCACTCCATTCATTATCGTTTCGTTCAGGAGTGTAGCCGAACAACCCCTTGGATTGTCTCAATATACGCCCCGAAGCCTGCTCCATTAGTGAAGCATTAATCATGTCAGGGCAATTGCCGTAATTTGAGTCAACATTTTCCAGTTGCAAGGGTACGCGTTTACCCGATCCAAACCCGTCAAGCCAGACACTCCGGGCCGAAAATCCGCGGGTGAATGATGGCTGGCAAGAATTGGCAGGCAGGCGGGAGGAACTCGATTCCGGCGCAGGCCCTCGTGTGCCTGCTCGCCATCGCTGTGCCGTGCGGATCGGCGTGGGGTGCGCCGTCGTCCAGCGACTTTGCGCCGACCAGCTATGTCGGCGAATTCGACCCCAGCATGATCTGGGAGCTCCTGATCGGCGGCATCGTGATCGCTTCCTTCCTGGCCGCAGCCGGGCTGTGGGTGCTGTCGGCGGTACGCAAGGTCAAGCGCTCGCAACTGCGGCGCAGCGCCTTCGTCTCCTCCGCGCTGAACAATCTCAACCAGGGCGTGGTGATGACCGATGCGCACCAGCGCATCATCTTCTGCAACGACCGCTATTTCGAAATCTATGGCCTGGCGCGCTCGGACGTTCACCGCGACATGACCGCCCCGGAGCTGCTGGAGATCAGGCGCCAGCGCGGCGTGCTGGATGTCAGCGTCGATGAGTTTTACACCCAGTCCGCCAGGCCGGAGGGCTTGATCACCGAATTGCCCAACGGCAGGTCGGTGTTGGTCAAATATTTTCGCCTGCCGAACGGCGGGTCGATCGCCACCCATGAGGATTGCACCGAACAGCGCAAGCTGTCGCGCAAGCTGGCCTCGACCACGCAATTCCTGGAATCGGTGCTGGACAACGTTCCAGTCTGCGTCGCCGCCAAGAACATCGAGGATGGCCGCTATATCTTCGCCAACCGCGCCTTCGAGCGCTTTTCGCGCTTCTCGCGCGATCACATCGTCGGCAAGCGCGCCGACGAGATCTTCCGCGTCGAGACTGCAGGCAGCATCGAGGCGGCGGACCAGGCGGCGCTGAAGGCGCCGGAAGGTTTTCACCGCAGCGAAATCGTGGTCGAGCGCGGCAACGAAAAGCGCGTCCTCGCCTCCAACCGCGTGGTCGCGCGCAACGAGAACAACGAGCCCGAATTCCTGATCGCGCTGTTCGAGGATGTCACCGATCGCCGCTCGCTGTCGCTCGAACTGGAGGACACCAAGAAGTTCCTCGAGCTCGTGGTCGACAACATCCCGGTCTCGCTGATCGTCGAGCGCGTGAGCGATGGACGCTATCTGCTCGCCAACCGCAGCGCCGAGACCATCCTCAACCGCCGCCGCGAGGACGCCACCGGATTGACGGCCGCGGATATCTTCAACCCGCGCGAGGCCAAGCTGATCATCGCGCGCGACGAGGCGGCGATCAAGAAGCGCGGCCTGCTCACCGAGGAGCATCCGATCTCGACCAAGGACGGCCTGCGGCTGTTCCTGACCCGGCGCATGACGGTGCTCGATGATGCCGGTGAGCCGCAATATCTGATCAAGACCCATGAGGACGTCACCGATCGCCGCCAGACCGAGTTGCGCATGGCGCACATGGCCTATCATGACGGGCTGACCGACCTGCCGAACCGGGCCGCCTTCCTGCAGGCGCTGACCCAGATGATCGAGGCCTGCGAGGGCACCGAAGAGGAATTCGCGGTCCTGTGCATCGACCTCGACGGCCTCAAGGAAGTCAACGACGTGTTCGGTCACGCGATGGGCGACAAGGTGCTGATCGAAGTCGCGCGCCGCCTGCAGGATTGCGCACGCGGCGGCGTGGTGGCGAGACTCGGCGGCGACGAGTTCGGGTTGATCATCGACGGCAAACAGCCTTCGGCCGGCGTGGAACTGGCCGAACAGGTCGCGGAGGCGCTGTCGAAGGAATTCCCGATCGACGACAAGTCGGTCCGGGCGGGCGCTACCACCGGCATCTCGGTATTTCCGCACAACGGCTCGGACGCCGCGGCATTGCTCGCCAATGCCGGCGCGGCGCTGTTCCGCGCCAAGGCGAAGTCGCGCGGCTCGATCAGCGTGTTCGAACCCGAGATGGACCAGCAGATCCGCGATCGCCGCGTGCTGCACCAGGATCTCTCGGTCGCGATCAGGAACGGCGAATTGTCGCTGCACTACCAGCCGCAGGCAACCTCGGGCCCGACGGTCGCCACCAGCGAGGTGATCGGCTTCGAGGCGCTGGCGCGCTGGCTGCATCCTGTGCGCGGCTTCGTTTCGCCCGGCGACTTCATCCCGCTGGCGGAAGAAAGCGGCCTGATCGTCGAAATGGGCGAATGGATCCTGCGCGAGGCCTGCCGGGAAGCCGCTTCCTGGCCGGTGCCGCTACAGATCGCGGTCAATTTGTCGCCGGCGCAGTTCATGCATGGTGACGTCGTCAGCCTGGTGCATTCGATCCTGCTGGAGACCGGGCTGGCGCCTGGTCGGCTCGAGCTTGAAATCACCGAAGGCGTGCTGATCGAGGATTTCGACCGCGGCGTGGCGCTGCTGCGGCGGCTGAAGGCGCTCGGCGTGCGGATTTCGATGGACGATTTCGGCAGCGGCTATTCCTCGCTCAGCTATCTGCAGGCGTTCCCGTTCGACAAGATCAAGATCGATCGCGCCTTCGTCATGAATCTCGGGCGCAACCCGCAATCGGCCGCGATCGTCCGCGCCGTCATCGACCTCGGCCACGGCCTCGAAATGTCGATCGTCGCCGAGGGCGTCGAGACCCAGGAACAGCTCGGCTTCCTTTCGGAAGAGGGCTGCGACGCCGTGCAGGGCTATTTCATCGGCAAGCCGCTTCCGATCGGGCAATACGCCGCGCTGGTCGGCCGCAACGTCATCAGCGGCATGGAGTCCCCGCGCAAGACTGGGTAGATGTAGCGGACTTCGGCTCTCTCCAGTAAGCGTTGCGCATGGCGGACTACGATCTCGCGATCATCGGCGGCGGATTGAACGGCGTCAGCATCGCGCGCGACGCGGCCGGCCGCGGCCTGCGCGTGATCCTGCTGGAGCAGGGCGATCTCGGCGCAGGCGCCTCTTCGGCCTCGCCACGGCTGATCCATGGCGATCTGGCGCGGCTGGAGCGGCGCCACTTCCTCCGGGTCCACACCGCACTCGCTGAGCGCGACAATTGGCTGCGGATCGCGCCGCATCTGGTGCGCCCGATGCGCTTCGTCATCCCCGCCCATTCCGACGAGCGTCCGGCCTGGCAGTTGCGGTCGTGGCTGTTGCTGTATGACCGGCTGGCCTCGCGTGCGCATCTGCCGCGTTCGGCCACCGTCGACGTCACCCATCATCCGATCGGCAATCCGCTGAAGCGGCCGTTCGGCACCGCGTTCGAATATTCCGACTGCGTCGTCGACGATTCCCGCCTGGTGGTGCTGACTGCTGTCGATGCCGCAGCCCGAGGGGCGGCGATCCGCACCGGCGCGCGCTGTAGCCGCGCCGAACGGGGCGAGGACTGGCGGCTGGTGACGATCGACCGCGGTCACCGGCAGGTCGTGACCGCGCGCGCCCTCGTCAACGCCACCGGCGCCTGGACCGCAACCGTGGCCGAGACCGTGTTGCGCCAGCCGTCGCCGAAATCCGCTATCGCCAGGCTTGGCCCCGTGCAGATGAACCAGATCATCGTCCGCCGCCTGTTCGACACCGACCACGTCTATGTGTTCCAGAACAGCGACCGCCGCCTGATTTTCGCCAGCCCCTACGCGCGTGATTTCACCCTGATCGGCACGGTCGGTCATGCCTTCAAGGGCGATCCCGCCATCGTCGCGATGGGAGCTGGCGATGTCGCCTATCTCTGCGACGCGGCGAACCGGTATTTTCGTGAACGGATCGAGCCCTTCGACGTGGTGCGGACGGTATCCGGCGCCAACATGGCCGTGAACCCGGCGAGCGGGCGGCAGGCCGCGGACGGCGCGATGAGTTTCGACCATCGGCGCGGCAAGGCGCCGCTGATCACGGTTTTCGGCGGCGACGTCACCACCTCGCGTTTGCGCGCCGAAAAGGCCGTCTCCCGGCTGACGCCGTTTTATCCGATGTCGGGACGTTGGACCGCGAAGGCGGCATTGCCTGGCGGCGATTTCGCCTGGGGCCGCTTCGAGAACGAAATCGACGAGGCGCGCGCGCGCTGGAAGTTTCTCAGCGAGGATCAGGCGCGCCGGTTGGTCGGTGCCTATGGCTCTAACGTCAAGGCGATCCTCGGCGATGCCAAAGCGCGCGACGATCTCGGCCCGGCCTTCGGGCCGGAATTGACGGCGGCCGAAGTGCGCTATCTCATGGAAAACGAATGGGCGCGCTTCCCGGACGATATTCTGTGGCGGCGCTCCAAGCTCGGTCTGACGATGCCGCCTGCGGATCGCGACGCCCTGGCGGCGTTCATGGCGACGGCGGCGGCGGAGCTGGCATGCGGCGCGCGATAAATCCGACCATCGTCCTTGCGGTGATGGGCTTCCTTTCGGGGTTAGCCTACCGCTATTTTTTTGACCTTCCGATCGAAGCCTCGCTGCCGAACTATCTCCGCAGCGGCCTTCACTCGATGGGTATCACGCTGGCCGGCTGGGGCGCCCATAACTACTTCACGTCGCGCCGGAGCGTATGGGTCGCCAGATGGCCGCTGCTGACCGATCTGGGGCTGCGTTCTGCAGCGATGGCGCTTGCCATCACCGTGGCGATACTGGGTTTGCAGGTGGTGCTTTATGGCCAGTGGCTCGAGGGCCACTGGCTGTTTGGCGAATTTCCGTGGGTCGTTGCGTTGAGTTTCTTCGCTTCGTTGTTCGTCTGCGCTATCTATGAACTGACACGGCTGGTCGGCAGCCGCGTGCTTTTCAACGTGGCGCTCGGGCGATATCGCCAGCCGGTACGGGAAACGCGCGTGCTGATGTTTCTCGACCTCGCCGGCTCGACCGCGCTCGCCGAGGCGATGGGCGAACTGCGCGTGCAAAATCTGCTCACCCGTTTTTTCTACGACATCGATGAGGCGATCGTCGCTCATGGCGGCGAGGTGCATGCCTATGTCGGCGACGAGGTGATCGTCACCTGGCCGCTCGACGAGACTATGTCGGGTGGGCGCTGCATCGACTGCTTCTTTGCGATCGCGGACGCCATCGCCGAGAAGGCGGATTCCTACCGCCAGGAGTTCGGCATGGTGCCGAGGTTTCCGCGCCGGGCTGCATGCCGGCGCCGTGGTGATCAGCGAATGCGGCAGCTCACGGCGTCAGCTGGCCTATTTCGGCGACACCGTGAACGTGACGGCGCGGTTGCAGGAACATTGCAAGGAGGCCGGCCGCAATCTGCTGGTCTCGGCCGACTTGCTCAGGCACGTAGAGCCCAAGCCTGATCTCATCATTGAACCACTCGGGCCGGCTCAATTGAGAGGGCGCGCGGCACCGATCGAAGTGTTTGCCGTTCAGCGCCGCGCTTGAACGTGGCGCGCCCAGTTCGCGTCGCGCGCCGAAGGCCGGCGGTCGAGCCGGGCGGAGATCAGATTGGCCGCTTTCGCCGCGTGTCCGCTGCGCAGATACGCCACGATCAGCGTGTCCTCCCACAATTCGCGTTGGGCATGGCTGCCGCCGATCCGCACCAATTCGGCCATCACAGGCTCCAGCAGGCGGATCGTGCCGTCATTGTCGCCGTCGGCAAAGGCCTTGATGCCGCGGCAGATGTCGATCGCCGAGCGGCCGGGCGCCAGTCTGCCATCGGCGGCGCGGGCTTCCAGTTGCGCCAGTCGCGCGTCCAGCGCGTCGCCGCCAATGGCTGCCGCCGCCAGCGCGTGATGAACGTCGGCGAAATGTGCGCCGGCCTGCGGGAAATATTGCTCGCCATAGGCGGCGACGTCGCGCCAATGCGGCTCCAGCCCGTCCTTGCCGGCGAGCCGCAGCCGCCACAGCAGCGAGGCGCCGTCGGTGAAAATATTCAGCGGCGGATAGGGCCGGCCCGCCGGCTTGATCTGCTGTTCGTAGATCGCAAGTGCTGCGTCGAGATCGCCGTCGTCGAGCGCGCTCAGGGCGGTGTGCCACCACAGATGGCCGTGCAGAAAACTCTTGCGATCATGCACGGGCAGCCATTGCAACAGGAATTTCTGCCCCGCGGCCATGTCGCCCTGCTCGAACATCGCGTGCGACAGGCCATGTGCGGCGTTGGCGTTTTCGGAACGCAACATGATCGCGCGTTCGCTCAAAGCGCGGCCGGTTTTGAGATTGCCGGCTTCGGTATGCGACCAGCCGAGATAGCCCGTGAACCACCAATCTTCGCCATAGTGGCTGGCGACGCGCTGGCAGATCGCGAGCCTGGCGTCGTCGTGGTCGGGGCGTCCGGAAAAGGCGTACAGGCCGAACGCGCCGAGCAGCATCGACAGCACCAGCGCGTCGCGCGGATACTCGTCGAGATGCGCTTCGGCGGTGGTAACCGCAAGTCTGGGGCTTGCCCTCGATCACGGTGGCGATGACCTCGATATGCCCGCGTTCGCGCGGACTGGCGTTGGCCGCCAATTGCCGGGCCTGCGCGGCCATGGCGCGGGCCTCGGTTCCTTGCATATTGAGCTGATGCAGCCGGGCGCGCGCGATATGTGCCAGCGCGAAATCAGGATCTTCGCCGATCGCCCGGTCGAAGGCGTCCTCGGCGCCGTGCCAGGCTGACAGCATGCAATCCACGCCGTCGCGGTAATGCGCCGCGGCGCGGTCGGAGGCGGTCGTCAGCGGCAGATCATATCTGTCCCGGTTCATCTTCTCTTCCCATGACTTCAGACGCGAGTGACAAGCCTAGCAGAGCCGCGGCCGGCGATAGCCATAATATTGTTGCTGTGGGGTGCGAAGCGGTTGAGCGGATGCCGATCCGCCGCTAGCGTGCGACAGTGAGGGCTGGCAGGGGACATGACCGAGGATTCGCCTGATATCGAGACGCCGAAGGTCGATGCGGAGCCTGCTCCGGCCGTGGCGGCCGTGGCGCCCGTCAAGCCGCAAGGCGAGCCGGTCGCGGACATGCCGCTGCTGCGCATCGAGGGTGTCGGCAAGAAATTCGGCGCTTTTCGCGCGGTGGACCGGTTGTCGCTCGACATCAGGGCAGGCGAATTCTTTGCGCTGCTGGGCCCGAGCGGCTGCGGCAAGACTACGCTGCTGCGCATGCTCGCCGGTTTCGAGACCCCGGACGAGGGCCGCATTCTGCTCGACGGCCGTGACATCGCGCAGGTGCCGCCGCATCTGCGCCCGGTCAACATGATGTTCCAGAACTACGCGCTGTTTCCGCATCTGTCGGTGCGCGACAACATCGCCTTCGGCCTGAAGCGCGCCGGCATGGCGCGGAGCGACATCGCCGCCCGCGTCGAGGAGATGGTGTCGCTGGTCAAGCTCGGCGGCATGGAGAAGCGCAAACCGGATCAACTCTCCGGCGGCCAGAAGCAGCGCGTGGCACTGGCGCGGTCGCTGGCGCGCCGTCCGCAGGTGTTGCTGCTCGACGAGCCGCTGGCCGCACTCGACAAAAAATTACGCGAGAGCACGCAACTCGAATTGATGGATTTGCAGCGCCGCCTCGGCATGACTTTTATCGTCGTCACCCATGACCAGGAGGAGGCGATGACGATGGCGAACCGGATCGGCGTGATGGATGCCGGCCGGCTCGAACAGGTCGCAACCCCGCGCGAGCTCTACGAGGCGCCGCGCTCGCGCTGGGTCGCCGAGTTCGTCGGCGACATCAATTTGTTCGAAGGCGAGGTCGCCTCGCGCGAGCATAACCGCCTGATGATTTCGACCAAGGACGCCGGAACGCTGTCGGTCGCCGAGCCGCGCCAGCCGGTGACCAAGCCGGTGGTCAGCGTCGCGATCCGGCCCGAAAAAGTAAAACTGTCGCGCCGCGGCCCGGCGTCGGATGCGGACAATTCGCATGCCATCAACCGGCTGGAGGGCGTGGTCACCGACGTCAGCTATCTCGGCGGGCTCACGGTCTACAAGGTCAAGCTCGATTCGGGTGCGGTGGTGCGCTCGTCGATGGCCAATACCGCGCGGATCGATATCGATGCCTACAGTCGCCGGCCAGCGCGTGGTGGCGTGGTTCACGCCCGACGATTGCGTGGTGCTGGAGCAATGAGCGCGCGCAGCATCTTCGCCCGCCCGGCGCGGCTGGCCGCGATCGCGCCCTATGTCTGGATGGTGCTGTTCTTCCTGGTGCCGTTCGGCTTTGTCCTCAAAATCAGCCTGTCGCAGACCGCGATCGCGCAGCCGCCTTATGTGCCGGTGTTCGATCTCACCGAAGGCTGGGACGCGATCAAGGCGGCGTTTGCGGCATTGTCGCTGGATAATTTCAGGCTGCTGATTTCGGACAATCTCTACATCTCCTCCTATCTGCGCAGCGTCGTCGTCGCGGTAACCTCGACCGCAATCCTGCTCCTGATCGGCTATCCCATCGCCTACGGCATGGCGCGGCTGCCGCAGCGCTGGCAGCCGATTGCCATGATGCTGGTGATCGTGCCGTTCTGGACCTCGTTCCTGATCCGGATCTATGCCTGGATCAACATCCTCCAGCATGACGGCCTGCTCAACAAGGTGCTGCTGGCGCTGCATATCGTATCGGCGCCTGTGGTGTGGCTGTCGACCGACAGCGCGATGTATCTCGGCATCGTCTATTCCTATCTGCCGTTCATGATCCTTCCGCTTTACGCGACGCTGGCGAAAATGGACGCTTCGCTGATCGAGGCGGCCAGCGATCTCGGCGCAGCACCCTGGCGGGCGTTCTGGCTGGTGACCTTCCCGCTGTCGCTGCCGGGCGTCGGCGCCGGTGCGTTGTTGTGTTTTATTCCGATCGTCGGCGAGTTTGTCATTCCGGATCTTTTGGCCGGCTCCAGTTCGATGATGATCGGGCAGACGCTGTGGCTGGAGTTTTTCACCAACAAGGACTGGCCGGTGGCGTCAGCGGCGGCGATCGCGCTGCTGCTGCTGCTGATCCCGCCGCTGCTGCTCTATGATCGCCTGCAGCGCCGCACCATCGAGGGGGCGGACTGATGGCGGGCAAGGTCAACCGGCTCTCGCGGTTCAACATCACCTCGCTGGCGCTGGGGCTGGCGTTTCTGTACCTGCCGATCGTCATCCTCGTGATCTATTCGTTCAACGCTTCGCGGCTGGTGACGGTGTGGGGCGGCTGGTCGCTGCGCTGGTACAGCGAGTTCTTCAACGACCGCGCCATGCTGGATGCGGCCTGGATGAGCCTGCGGGTGGCCGCTGTCTCGGCGACGGTGGCGACGCTGCTCGGTACGCTCGCGGCGATTGGCCTGGCGCGCGGCGAGCGCTTCAGGGGACGTTCGCTGTTTTCCGGCATGCTCTATTCGCCGCTTGTCATGCCCGAGGTGATCTCGGGGCTGTCGCTGCTGCTGCTGTTCGTGGCGCTCAACGCCGAGCGCGGCTTCTGGACCGTGACGATCGCGCACACCACGCTGACGATGTGTTTCGTCACCGTCGTGGTGCAGTCGCGCCTGACCTCGCTCGACCGCAGCCTCGAGGAGGCCGCAATGGATCTCGGCTGCGATCCGGTGCGGGCGTTTCTGTCGGTGACGCTGCCGTTGATCATCCCCGCGATTGCGGCGGGCTGGATGCTGGCGTTCACGCTGTCGCTCGACGACGTCGTGATCGCGAGCTTTACCACCGGTCCGGGTTCGGCGACGCTGCCGATCCGGATTTATTCGGAGGTGCGGCTTGGCGTAAAACCCGAGATCAATGCGATCTGCACCATGGTGATCGCGCTGATCGCGGTGGTGATCATCGCGGCTTCGTTCGCTTCGCGGCTTTCGAGTTCGCGGGGCGAGAGCGCAGCGCCGCTGTAGTGGCTGCGTCGCCGCCGAGACCACGTATTCCGCCCGCCAGCGCCGCCCCGAGTTGCCGAACCGCGAGCGCGTCGAGCGGGAATTCCAGCAGGATATGAACGAGGCTCAGCGCCAGCAGGAACGTGAACCCATAGGCGTAGTCGTAGAAATACAACGCGGTCGAGCCGGCGCTCGCGGCCGCCACCAACGCCAGTCGCGCCCGCGGAATGTCGGCCCAGCGGATCACATCGGCTTTGATGAACCAGTTCAGGTAATGGTAGGTGTAGACGAAGGCGAGCAGGCTGGTGAGCCTGGTATCGAGCTTCAGGCCGGGAATTCCGAACAGCCGGCTCAGTGCGGGACCGACATTGCCGAAATAGTCCCTTGCGGCCTCGGCGAAGCTCGCGATCCGGACCTCCGCCATCGGCGGCGCCAGCAGGATCACCACGATGGCGACGAGATAGATCAGGACCAACGCGGCCTGCATCCTGCTTTGGGCGCGCCAGGCGCCAAGCATCATGAAGACCAGCGTAAACAACGCGACATGGATCAGTGTCGGGATCAGGATGCCGGCGACGGCGAACGACAAATTGCCGGCCGCCATGATTCCCGCCACCGCGATCGCGATGATGAACAATAGCGTACCCTCGGCGGCCGATTTGGTGGCCGCCAGCATGGCGCAGACGACCAGCGCGCCGCACATCGCAAAGCCGAACCACGAGGCGTTGTCGATCAGGGCCGCGACGATGGCGAGAGCGGCCAGCGCAATCGCGATGCCACGATGCGGCAGAAAGTAGCTCCGATCGTGCAGCCAGGAAATTTCCGTGAAATAATGCGCCGGGCCGAGCACGACATAGGCCAGCAGCAGCAGTTCGAACGGCACCAAATAGGCGGCGGCGAACGCCGCCAGCATCAAGCCGAGATGGATCGCGTCGTTGGTCCGCATCGCCGAACGTTTCCCGCGCCTGCCGCCCCGATACGCCCTACGAGGGTGCTACCTTCGTAGGTCTCTTTATGCGTGTGACCGGTTCAAATCGCCTCAGGACTTTACGGCACCCGCCGTCAGTCCGCCCACCATGTACCGCTTGAACGCGTAGTAGATCGCGGCCGGCGGCAGGGCGTAGATGAAGCCGGTGGTCATCAGCAATTCCCACGGCGAGTCATCGGCGGCGAGGAAGTTGCCGAGTGCGACGGGGAGCGTGATTTCGGTGTCCTTGGAGAGCAGCAGGAACGCGTAGAGATATTCGTTCCACGCCAGCAGGATCGCGTAGGTGCCGATCGCCACCAGCGACGGCATCATCAGCGGCACGTAGACCAGCCTGAACAGTTGCGGGATGGTCGCGCCGTCCATGACAGCGGCCTCGTCGAGTTCGACCGGCAGCTTGTCGGAGGCCTGTTTCAGCACCCAGATCGCGTAGGGCGAGGCGATCGTCACCATGGCAAGGATCAGCGACCAGTGATTGTTGAGCAGGCCGTAATTGCCCATGGTGCGGTACATCGGCACCGCGAGGAACGCCGCCGGAATGAAGTAAGTGAACAGCGCCAGATTCATCACCCACCGGCCGCCGGGCACCTTGAGCCGCGAGATCGCGAACGCCGCTGCGGTCGCGATCATCAGCGTCAGCACGCCGGCCGAGACCGCGATCACGATCGAGTTCCAGAACTGAATCCAGAAATCGCGCAGGAAGTAATGCTCCTGATGGAACACGATGCGGAAATTGTTCAGCGTCGGATGCGTCGGCCACAGCTTGCCGGAGAACGCGTCTTCCTTCGGCGAGATCGCGAACAGGAACATGTGGTAGATCGGGATCATGGTCCACAGGAACACGGGAATCCCGATCAGCAACAGCCGCGCTTCGACGCCGACTTCTCGTAGGCTTGGCAGCTTCATCGCGACAACCGTTTCATCATGAAGTAGATCAGCGGCAGCACGAACGGCAGCGCGCAGACGATGGAAGCCATCGCAAGGCTGAGCTGGTCGAGCCTGAGATAGCGGATGCCGAGCGTCGCCAGCACGTGGGTGAGGTCGGCCGGTCCGCCGCCGGTCAAGAGATAGACGCTGTTGAAATCGCCGAGCGTCCAGATCATCGAGAGCAGCGTGCAAGTGAGATAAAGCGCCTGCATCGACGGCCAGGTGATGAAGCGGAATTTCTGCCACCAGCTGGCGCCGTCGACGTCGGCGGCCTCGAACAGATCGGCGGCGATCGCCAGCCGTCCGGTCATCAGGATCAGGGTCCAGAACGGCAGCGATTTCCAGATGTGGACGCCGATCGCCATGGTCAGCGCCACGGTCGGGTCATTGAGCCAGTTCGGGCCGTCGTCGCCGGTAAACTTGAAGATCAGCGTGTTGACGACACCCCATTCCGGATTGAACATGAAGCGCACGGAAAGAATGGTCGGGATCGAGGGCACCGCCCAGGGCAGGATGAACAGCACCGACAGCCATTTGATCCAGGGGCGCTGCTGGGCGAAGAAGCCGGACAGGAACAGCGCGATCATC
Organism: uncultured Alphaproteobacteria bacterium; assembly: GCA_963802535.1. Lineage (GTDB taxonomy): Bacteria > Pseudomonadota > Alphaproteobacteria > Rhizobiales > Xanthobacteraceae > Bradyrhizobium. The sequence continues at coordinate 186,267 of CAWDJI010000024.1, forward strand.
ATCTTGAAATTGATGCCGACCACCAGGAAGATCAGCGTATTGACCGCGGCGCGCGCGAAGATGGGGTCGTGGTAGAGCGCGACATAGCTCGCCGGATGGCGCGCCAAATACAGGCCGTAGCAGACCGGGTAGACCACGAAAGCCAGGAACACCAGGAGATAGGGCGCTACCAGCAGGATGCCCCAGACCTGCGGCGTGGTGAGGCGCGCCGACAGCGGCGGCCCTGGTAACGCGTGATCGGAACTGAGCGTGATCGCCATATTGCTTAACCCGTCAAGGAGATGCCGGCCGCGGGGTGCGGCCGGCATTATTGCATTATTCAGCTCAGCCTGCGACCGCCTTGAGGCGGGCGATCAGTTCGTCGACGGCCTTGTCGACTGGAATCTTCTCGCTCACCACCCGGTTCATCGCCTTGGCCCAGACGTTCTCGTTGTTCAGGATCGTGAACTTCCAGTTCTTGGTGAAGTCGAACGGCGTGGTGCCGCCGGTGAACTGGGTCCAGACCGCCTTCCGATGCCGGTCAGCCTGCCAGAACGGGCTCGCCTGGCTTGCAGTGGTCACCGGGAACCAGCGGCCAAGCGCACCTTCGATGTAGGGCCGCAGGTTCTCTTCCTGCAGCAGGAATTTGACGAATTCCTTGCCCTCGGCCTTGTTCTTGGCGTTGTTGAAGATCAGCCCGGTCTTGACGTCCGATCGGTACTTGATCGGCGTGCCGTCCGGCTTGTTGGGGAACGAGGCCGTGATGATGGTCTCTTCGTAGTTCTTCTTGCCGAGCGCGCGCTGTTCCGGGGTCAGTGCCGGATTGTTGGCGTCGTCGAGCCACTTCGCCGCGATCGAGATCGTGAAGTTGTGGGTCATCACGGTCGACTTGTTGTGGAACGCGACGTTGTTGTCCGGATCCTTCCAGGTGGTGGAGGACGGCGGCGAGCAACCCCTTGTGTAGGTATCGGTGTAATCCTTCAGCGCGCTGATCAGGTTGGCGCGCACCTTGGGATCATCGACCAGAAGCTTGCCGTCGTCGTCGACCAGCTTGACGTTATAGGCGTCCATGAAGGTGTAGAACGACTGGAACGAGTTGGTGGATTCCACACCCATCGGCTGGCCCACGGCGTAGATACGCTGGCCGGTGGCCTTGCGGCTGGCGGCCTGCACCTTGTCGCACCAGAACGACCAGTAATCTTCCCATTTGGTCGGGATGTCGCTCGGCTTGAAGCCGGCCTGTTCCAGCATGTCGCCCCAGATCTGGACGTGCATGCTCTGCTGCTTCATCGGCCAGCCGTAATAGGCTTTCTTCTTGGCGACGTCGTTATAGAGCATCACGGTTTCGAGCGTGTTCGGCGCGAACGCCGATTTCATCGGCAGCAGGATGTCGCCGAGGTCTTCGAGCTTGCCCTCGTAGGCCCATTTGCCCTGCGCCTGCACGTCGTAGCTGTCGGAGTAGGCGACGTCGGGCACGGTGCCGGAATCCAGCGCCGCCACCGTCTTCGGGATCATGTCCTGGATCGCGTATTGCGACAGTTCGACCTTGATGCCGGTCTTGGCCTCGAATTTCTTGATCGCCTCGAGCAGGGCGTCGTCTTCTGACTTGTAAAAGCCTTTGCCGAACCAGACGGTAATGGTTTTTTGCTGGGCGATCGCGGGTGCGGCGGCATAAAACAGCCCGACCGCAGCGACCGCGAGTGATAGCGCACCTAATCTCTTGGATCTCACGTTGTTCTCCCTGGGAATGCCGGCTTTTTAACCGGTTGGATAAAAGACTAGCCTATGGCGGCGGCCCGATCCAGTCCGGAGGCAATAGACGATCGTTGTACGCGCCGCGCAATGCCGGTTTTCAGCTTTGTCGCAGCCTGTCGCACCCGTTGCTCCCCTGCCTCAAAAATAATCGCAAGCCCCTGTCGTTTTGGTTGCGAACCAAACGACTGGTGAGGCCACCAGGACGCGACCCGCGCTCCTGACGAACAGGGATTTGGGCACCCTACGAAGGAGGCCAAGGTGAGCACCGACCTCAAATACCTCGTCTATACCGCCATGCTGACTGCCGCATTGTGGATTCCCTACATCGTGTGCCAGGTCAGGACCAACGGGCCGCTGCAGCCGTCGAACTATGCCGATCCCGGCCTGCCGCGCCCGGTGCCGCCCTGGGGCCAGCGCGCGCACCGCGCCTATCTGAACGCGGTCGAGGTGTTTGCACCATACGCGGCCCTTGTCGTGGTCGCGCATCTGGCCGGAAAGGCCGATGCGATGACCGCGTTCTGGTCGGCGGTCTTTTTCTGGGCCAGGCTGGCGCATGCGATCGTCTATTGGGCCGGTATCCCCTACCTTCGTACCGTGCTGTTCACGTTGGCGTTCATCTGCGAGGCGGGGATTTTCTGGGAGATTGTCAGGTAGGGGCAGGCAGCGGGCGGGAGGCGCCGAGCAGACGCGCCGCTCTCCCCCCGTCATTGCGAGCGAAGCGAAGCAATCCATTGCGTCGACTCTCATCTCTATTCCGTCATCCTGAGGTGCGCGCTCTTGCGCGCCTCGAAGGACGACGGCCCGTCTGTGGCCGATTTCATCCTTCGAGGCTCGCTACGCTCGCACCTCAGGATGACGGGACACGCACCTTCGCATTCTCGCGACGCATTGCGCCCGAGGTTTGCTTTCAATCTTCGCCCCCCAAAGTCCAGAGGGCGCAGGGAATGCCGGATTCGCGCTGCACCCGGGAGACGGCCGCATCTCAGATGTTGTAGCGTCGGGATCGCTCCACCAAGGAAAATACCATGCCCGCAAGTCACGAAGCTGAGATCACCGAATGGATCGCGTCGCAGAAGCAGGCGATGATCGACCTGTTGCGCGACGCCGTGAACATCGATTCCGGCTCTTACGACAAGCCGGGCGTCGATGCGGTGGGGGCGCGCTTCGAGCAGCATTTTGCAGCGTTCGGCGTTGAGGCGTGGCGCGAACCGCACGACGTGTTCGGCGATGCGCTGCATGCGCTTGTGGCGAAGCCCGGCAGCAACGAAAAACCGGTTTTGCTGATGGGGCATCGCGACACGGTGTTTCCCAGGGGCGAGGTGGCGCGGCGGCCGTTCACTATTCAAGGCGGTCGCGCCTATGGGCCGGGGGTGGCCGACATGAAGGCGGGTCTCGTCATCAACGCCTTTGTCGCCGCGGCCTTCCAGAAGTTCGGCAGCGCGCCATGCCCGATCAAGCTGCTGATCACCGCCGACGAGGAGATTGCCTCGCCGTCGTCGCGCCCGGTGATCGAACGCGAAGGCCGCGCCGCGCGCGCGGTGTACAATTCCGAACCCGGACGGCCGACCGGCAACGTCGTCACCGGCCGCAAGGGCGGCGTGTTCATGGCCTTCGAGATATCAGGCAAGGCGGCGCATTCCGGCGGCAATTTCGCGCAAGGCATCAGCGCGATCGGCGAACTCGCGCACAAGATCGTGCAGATCCATGCACTGACCGATCTCGCCAAAGGCATCACCCTCAATGTCGGGCTGGTCTCCGGCGGCCAGTCGGTCAACACGACAGCGCCCCATGCCGAGGGCCAGATCGACATGCGCTATATCGAACCGGCCGACCGCGCCAAAACGCTGGCGGCGATCGAGAAAATCATCGCCACGCCTGTCGTGCCGGGCACGATTGCGAAGCTGCACATCAAGGGCGAATTCAATCCGGTGGTGCAGAGCGAGACGTCGAAAACCCTGTTCGATGCCTATCGCGTGGCGGCCAGGGATGCGGGTCTGCCCAATGTCGAGGGTGAATTCGCCGGCGGCTGCGCCGATTCCGGCTTTACGGCGAGTGTCGGCACGCCGACGATCTGCGGCGTCGGCCCGGTCGGCGGCAACGCGCATACCGCGGAAGAGTATCTCGAACTCGACAGCATCGTCCCGCGCGCCCAGACGCTGGCGCTGGCGATTTTGAGGACGGGGGTGGATTGAATCTGCCTGAACCTAATTCCGCTTCGGACCCGAAAGCGGACATCCGACGATGCGGTTTCGATGTCCGCAAAGTGCCCCATGACCGGACTCATGCGCCGCAGCAAAGCTCCATCGTTACACGTAGAGGGTGGACCCCGAACAGGCTCAGCTCTGCTTGCCTTTCATGCAATCGCCGATGAAGCTTCCCATCGAGCCCGCGCCAGTACGGGTGCGAGCAGTCCAACCGCGGTCCCGAGCGAGCTGAGTGCAGCGTTCACGTTTCGCTTCCCGCGTTTCCGGCTTCTTATTTCCCAAGCTTTGAGCAGAAGAAACCGACGAAATTACAGACAACGCAAAAATAAGAGCAATAAATTTCATTTTAGTCTCCAGCAAACGAAGCAAAAGCAGGTGACATGCGAGGGTAGCAAAAGTTTCCGCTGATGTTAACACATCATGGCGACGCATGTGTCAAAAGCCGACCTCGGACCCGGCCTCCCGTGCTTCCGCTTTGCTCTCCATACGGACATGCACCGTCGCAGACGCGAGGTCTGTTAAGTGCCAGGCGCGTTGCGCCTGACACAACGCAATCTGGGAGCGATGAAGCGGCCCACCGCGAGCCGACTTCACGCGGCGGACCTGACTGGACGAGGTCGGGGCTGCCGAGCGGTCAGTCCGGCTAACTGACGTCGTAGATTGATGTTCGATCAAGGGCAGCACATCGAGGTCGGGCTTACGACATCTTCAAAGAAGGTCACGATGCCCTCAAGTGAAAATCAAGATTTTCTCTGGCGACACATCACAGTCGGCCGGATCGACCGCAGGTAATCTCCACCAAGGATGTCGGGAATGATCCCGCACCGAAACATTGGAGAAGATCATGAATGCGAAATCAAGCGACTGGGACACACCGGCCTGCCGAAATGAACGAGAAAGTCACGCGAATTGACGATGGATGAAGTGAACATGGTCACGGGCGGGGTTCAGCCTGTCCATGGCTATTACTCCTTCTCGATCGGGATGTTCAACTTTAGGGGCAATTCCACGATTCATTGCGTTTCGTGGCGTACCCCTAATGGCGGCATGGAAGGCGTATGTAGGTGATCCTGCCCTGATCAACGTCGCGAGGCCGCCTCGGTTTGGCGGCCTCGTTTTGCATGGCGGTACCAGCCGACGCGCCGATGTACGTCTTGGGTCGCTGCACTTATCTAATGCGCCGGGTTCAAATTCGCCCGCTGCACCCTTAGCCAGATCACCGCGGCCGCGGCGGTCAGCATCAGCAGCACCGAGAACCAGTTGAGCGGCTGCCAGCCCCAGCGATCCTGAAGAAAACCCGCCATGAAACTCGACGTCGCTGTGGTCGAGAACACCAGGAGATCGTTGAGCGCCTGGGTCTTGCCGCGTTCGTTCGGGCGATAGCAGGTCGTCACCAGCGTGGTGGCGCCGACGAACAGGAAATTCCAGCCCACGCCGTTGATGGTCAACGCGATCCGGAAATTCCATATATCGAGGCCCGAGAGCGCGGCCGTGACGCCGGCCAGCATGAATACGACGCCGCAGGCCATCACATTGGTGGCGCCGTAGCGGTTGATCAGGTTACCGGTGAAGAACGACGGCACGAACATGCCGAGCACGTGCATGAAGATGACCCAATGGGCTTCGGCATGCGGAAAGCCGCAGCCGACGATGGCCAGCGGCGAGGCGCTCATGATGAAGGACATGGTGCCGAACGCCAGCATGCCGGCCATGACGGACGCGATGAAGCGCGGCTGGCTGGCGATCACCGATAGCGGGCGCGGGGGTACGATGATTTCGGCGGCATCTGTTGTCGTCGTGGTTGCCGGGATCGGCGGGAACTTAATGAACGACATCACCGTGAAGACGATGACGTGCAGAACGAGGATGGCGGCGTAAGTCGCCAGATAGAGCGGCATCGTAAGATCGTGCGTCACCCGCACGAGGCTCGGGCCGATCACGGCCGCGGCGACGCCGCCGGCCGTCACCCACGAAATCGCCTTGGCGCGGTAATGCACCGGCACCAGCTCGGCGGCGGCAAACCGGTACATCTGCAAACAGGCCACCGCATAGCCGAGGATCAGGCCGCCGCCGCACATCACCAGGAAGTTGGCCTTGTAGAGCCCGATGCACATCACGATGGCGCCGGCCATGCCGAACATCGAACCGACGCGGAAGCCGATGCCGCGGCCGACCCGCTGCATCAATAGCGCTGCCGGAAACACCCAGATCATGACGCCGATGTGCTGCATCGTGACCGGCAAATTGGCGAGCTCGTGACGGTCATAGAAGGTGATCACGGAAAGCCCGGTCGCTGCGAACATCATGGTGTTGCAGGATTGGCCGACCGCCTGACAGCAGGCCAGCAGCAGCAAATTGCGACGCGCGCGCCGGTCGAGGCTTTGCGCCAGATCGGCTTCCGGCTTGAGCGTGGATCGTGGGTTCAGTGCATCCATTATTGCTTTTGCCCAACGGACCTCGGGAGGCGCCGCGCGTCGCCGGAGCGGGCGACGCGGCACGCCACTTCTCTAGGAAAAACGGCTCCCGCTCAAGGCCTGAGGGAAAGATTTTGCTGTCGCAACCCGCATGGGAGGCATGAAAATCCCTTCGCCGTTGATGCCCCGGCGAAATCGCGTAAGCTCCGCGGCAGGGGAAACGAATGTCCGACGATCTGAACTTCACGGTGCAACGCCCGCCGGCCTACGGCGAACTGACGGACCTGCTGCCGGGCCTGTTCTGGGTGCGGCTGCCGATGCCAAACGCGCCCAATCACGTCAATTGCTGGCTGCTCGACAACGGTCCCGGCTGGACGCTGGTCGACTGCGGCATGGACACCGACGACATCTTTGAAATCTGGGACAAGCTCTGGAAGGGCTTGCTGGGCGCCCGTCCGTTGCAAAACCTCACCTTTACCCATGCGCATCTCGATCATTTCGGGTTTGCCAGCTTTCTGGTGAAGGAATCGAAATGCACGGTTCGGCTGCCGCTGGCGGAATGGCTGAGCGGCTGGAAGCTCTGGCACGAGCGCGAGCAGGAGACGGACGAGCAGTTTGCGATCTTCCTGAAGCGGAATGGCGCATCAGACGATGATGCCGCCAGGATCATGGAAGCCCAGCGCAAATCGAAATATCTCGGCTTGCGGCCGCCGCGCGAATTCATCCGCATCCGTGACGGCGATGTCGTGACCATGGGGAAGCGCGAGTGGCGGGTGATTACGGCGGGCGGGCATTCGGTGGAACACGCGCTGTTCCATTGCGAGCAGGACAACATCCTGATCGCGGGCGATCAGGTGCTGTCGCACATGACGCCATCGGTGATCGTGCCGGCAGCGCAGCCGGAAGCCAATCCGATGAAGGAATATCTGGATTCGCTGACCCGGCTCGAGGCATTGCCGGAGGATACGCTGGTGCTGCCGTCACACGGGCTGCCGTTTCGCGGCCTGCACACAAGGCTCGCCCAGATGCGCGAGCATCATCTGGCGCGGCTCGATGATGTCGCATCCGGCATTGCGGGCAAGACCAATGCGTTTACGATCGCGCAGGAAGTGTTTCCGCGGGTGTTGTACGCCAATCCGCGCCAGGCCTTCGGTGAGGCGCTCGCGCATCTGAACATGCTGGCCTCGATGGGCCGGCTGACGCGCGAGGTCGATGCGTCAGGCGCGATCAGTTTTACGCCGAAGTGACAGCCAAACCGGATTCGCAAGCGCCGGTGGGCCTGCTCCGCTCGAAAGGGTGGCAGATCGCCATGATCGGGCTGGGGACGGCTACGGCGCAGCTCGACACCTCGGTCAATATTGCCTTCCCCGCCATCACCAGGGGATTCGCGCTCACCATCGGCGATATCCAGTGGGTGGTGATTTGCTATGTGCTGACCTACGCCAGCCTGCTGCTGGTGCTCGGGCGGATCGGCGACAGCATCGGTCACGCGGCCGTCTTCCGGGCCGGCCTGATCTGGAGCGCGGTGGCATTGCTTCTTGTCGGTTATGCGCCGAGCTACGGCATGATGCTGGTGTTCCGCTGTCTGCAGGGCGTCGGTGCGGCACTGGTGTTGAGCTGTGGCGCGGCGCTGGTGACGTCGCTCTATGGCGAGGAACGGCGCGGCCGGGCGCTCGGCATCTACACCATGATGATGGCCTTGGGCCTGATGATCGGCCCGTTGCTCGGCGGCACGCTGACGGCGGTTTGGGATTGGCCGGCGGTGTTCTGGTTTCGAATTCCCGTCGCCATCACGGCCCTGGTGCTGTTGCACGGCATGCCCGCATCGACGCTGCGGCAGGGACGCGATCGCTTCGACATTGCGGGTGGCATCGCGCTGATATTGGGGCTGGTGACGATGCTGCTGGCGCTCAACCGCGTCAGGGAGTTTTCGGCGATCTGGCTCGGATTGCTATCCGCCGTGGCGTTTGCGGGCTTTATCTGGCGCGAGTCCCGCGCCGAACGGCCGATCATTGCCATCGAAATTCTCAGGCTGCCGGGCTTTGCGCTGCTCAATCTCGTCAGCGTGCTGGCCAATGTCGCGGCTTTTTCGGTCTGGCTGCTGGTGCCGTATTATCTGGCGCGCGTACCCGGTTATACGCTGACAGAGAGTGGCGCCATCCTGGCGGCGGCCGCGGCGGGCGCGGTGCTGGCGGCGCCGATCGGCGGCCGCCTGATCGGGCGGCGCGTCTCCGCCGGGCGGTTGGCCGTTGCCGGTGCGGCCGGAATTGGCATCGGTCTTCTCCTGCTGGGCACATGGACCGAGCAGACGCCGACAATGCTGCGGGTCGCGGGGTTGATCGTGCAGGGCGTAGGCCTCGGCCTGTTCCAGCTGGCCTATTCGGATATCGTCACCGCAGCCCTTCCGCTCAGGGACCGCGGCGTTGCCGGCAGTCTTGTTTTGCTGACGCGAACGCTGGGCACCGTCACCGCCGCCTCAGTGGTCCTGATGGTGTTTGAAATCCTGCAAACGAAGCATGGCTTCCTTGAAGCCTTCCATCAGATCTTTCAGCTTGCCGCCCTGCTGGCGTTTGTCAGCGCGGGACTATTGGCATTCTCAACACGCAAAATCGGCAGCCCGTAGACCGCCTGGATATCGCCCGGCTCAGCTCTTTTTTGCGGCCGGTGCAGCAGCTGCCCCAACCTTGGTTGCAGCCATTCGGTCAGCGCCGAACCGAATGGTCCATTGCGCCAAAGACAGCAACAAGCCTTCAAATACGGCCTGGGCTTGTTCGAATTCGCGTTCCGTGGCCGGCGGGCAACCAGGCCGGTTGCGGATGATCATCGTCGTTGTCGACCAGTTCAGCCGGGAGGCCTTGCACGCCACGATCAGGCCATACAGCCGGTCGCTCTCGATCAAAGGCTCGATTGCCTCGATCTTGACGTCGGTCTTCAACGAGAGTGCTGCTACCACGCTGGTATACTCGCCCCTCACCGCAAACCGGTTCACCGTTGAATCGTTGAGCTTGCCCGTGCGATTGAGTGCAAGGACTTCGCTCTGCGCCTGCGTATAGTCGATCTTCCTCGGCAGGGGAGTGTTGCCAGAACCCTGCGTCCTTCCCTGCGCGAGAGGTCGCGGCGCCGTCAGGAATCGCGCCAGCACCAGGTCGGTCGCCTTTGCAAGAATTTCGCGCAGCAGATTCGCGGGAAGGTCCAGTCGAAGGCCGATCCTTTCGGTGAGGCTTTCGTCACGCTCGGCTCGTCCAACAAGCGTCGCGTAACCGCATTCGGAGAACTTCGCTCCTGCATTTTTGGCGAGCGCGTTGGAGACATTGGTGTCACCCAGTCGCAGCAACGCGTCGGTAAGCGCTTCGTTGAGACATTTTCTGCCGGAGATCGCCAGCAGATGCTGCTGGCCGCGGGTTTTGGCGATCTCGACCAGGTCTTTTTCGGACAGGCGATTGGAGTTTCGCAAGACCGGTGCGGCCACCAGTGCGTCGTTGTGGAACGCGAGCCTGCGGATCGTCTCGCCCGGTGCGAGGTCGGTCGTGGACAGGGCTTCGCTGAGGGGGGCCAGCGTTACGGCATCCATGCGCTCGATCAGCGGAACGAGGAGGCCATCGAACGCTCCTATCTGGGACTCCTTGAGACGACCGGCATTGGACAGGAACAGGCTCGTCACCTGTTTCAGTACCTCCTGCTGGGGTGAGTCTCCTTTTACGGCGCTGGCCGATTCCGGAATTGAAGCCGGCGATGCTGCGGCAACCATGGCTAATAGCTCCAAAAGGAATCGTCCGGATTCAAATCGTCTGAAACTCGCTTACAGATACGCGGCAAACCTCATTCCACGGCTTTTCTTCATGCCCTCAGGGCTACGTTCCGGAACGCCTTCACGAGTGATGGTTCCAGCTTTCCATTCATGTTGCACAGGATGTTGTAGGCATCCTGCCGCGACATCTGCGGCCGGTACGGCCTGTGCTCGATCAGGGCGGCGAAGATGTCGGAGATCGTCAGCAATCGCACGAGGTCGGAAATCTCCGGCGCGGTCAGCGCATCGGGATAGCCGGAGCCGTCGAGATATTCGTGGTGGTGTCTCACGCCATCGAGGATTTCCGGGCTGACCTCGGGGAGCGCCTTCAACAGTTCGTATCCGATAACCGGATGACGTCTCATGACCTCTTCTTCACTCCCGTCAAGGCGTCCCGGCTTATCGAGAATGGGCAAGGGAATACGCGCCTTGCCGATATCGTGCAGGGTGGCCGCTAATCCGAGCCGCTTGACGTCTGCGCTCGGGAACTTGATATCGAGGGCGAAGCCGACGGCGACACCGGTGACCAGCAGGCAGTGCTGAAACGTTCCCTGGTGATAACGGCGCACGTCATCAAGCCAGGCGCTAAGTCCTTTTTGCTCGATACTGTGGATGATCTCCGATGTGGCGCTTTCGGCGTCGGAAAGCATTAGCAGCTTGCCCTCCCGTATCGCCGCGAACATGGATGCGAAAGCTGCCGCACCATTGGTGATGGCGGACGGAGGTTCGAAAACGCTGGATCTTGCCGCCTTCTGTGCTGCTTCGATCTGCACCAGTTTCGGGATGACTTCTTTCGGACGGGAAACCACGGCGGTGGCGCCGAGCGCAAACGCCTGCGCAACCATGTGGTGGAGGTGGCTCTGAACGACGAACAGCTTTTCAGAAACGCAATGCAGGTCCTTCAGGACGACTTTGAGCTGTTCGACCGGCGCGGCCTTGCGCAGGTCGGCGTCGACCATCAATACTCCGTCCGAACTGATTTTCGTGTTGCCCGCCCCCAGCAATTGGGACTGAACGCAATGCTGCGGCTCCAGCATCGCCCGGATGGCTGGTATCTTGGTGGGTTCATCGGTAACGAAATGAACGAGCATTACGGTGCCACCTGGGAAGGCCGATTCAGCGGTCTCTCTGGTTCAGCGAAGGTATTGGCGTACAATCAATGCGAGCAATAATCCGTAATTCTACGCGACGCTTCCTAACGGGAGGTTGTAACTGGGCCGATTTTCCTCCCGCATTTCTACGGAGCCGCACCGCCTGGCGATCGGAAATGGCCAAGGGGCTGAAAAATCATGTTGCAGTGCCCATGGCGGCGCTCGTGCTCGGACTGCTGTTCGCGGCGCCGGTTCCAGGCGGGATCGGAACCATCGGGTTCATTTCGCCTGCCATGGCGCAGCCGGCGACCCTGACAAAAAGGCAGTCGGATGCGCTCAAGGCGTATAATGATGCCGTCAGGAACTTCGAGGCGGTTCTCACCCAGCGGCGCGCGCAACTCGAGGCGAAGCAGCCGCTGCCGAACCTGCCGGGGCAGGCGCTGTATCTGGCGCGCAACGCCATGCTCGGCGCGGCCAAGGACTTGACCGACGCGGTTCCGTCCAGGATCGGCGGTCCGAACAAATTCAAGATCCCGCCGGCGTATTTTGACGCCGCCAACGAGCCGCTGCTCGACGAATATGTAAAACTTTTCGCATTGATGCAGGCGCCGCCCGCCGGCGCGCAGAAATCGGAGACGCCGTTCAAGGATGTCGTCGATTTGGGAACCGCGATTGCGCGGGCCAAAGGGCCTCGATGCGGCGGCTGCCGAAGCGGCGGGCCGCATCAGCCTCGGGCTGTTCTTTGCCGAAACCAACGGCAACCAGAACATCGGCAATGCACGCTCGAACAAATACAAGGGCAGCTTTCAAACCGGCACATCCGAAGACGCGAACGGCCGCAGGAAATGGGCTGTCCATCAAGGGCGCGGTCGCCGCCCTCGATCCCGGCTTAAGCCTTCGCGACGACAAGGAGGAGGCGCGGGCAGGCTCGCTCGATCATCGTTACAACCACTGGACCGCGGTGCGGGATGCGCTTGATGAACGCACACGCGGATATTTTTCCGCAGGTCCCGGCGATCGTGAAAACGCTGCCCGATCCGATCGATCAGATGAAGCTGTTCGAATTGATACAGATTGTTCCGGCGCCGACCAGGTCCGCGCTCGGTTCCGGCAATCTGCTGGGTTACCGGGTGTCCGACCCGACGATCATGCGCTATTTGCGCAACAACAGCATGTTTGCCTTTGGGCAGGCTGACCGGGCCAGGACATCTGCGACTTACCGCGAAATTCTCGATGCGATGTGGTTGTTCCATCCCAAATTCGAACAGGCGCTTGCCCGGTTCAACGAGGTCAAAGGGCGGTAGATAGTCGGCGGATGCTGTCTTATGCTGCCGAAAGACGCGAACGGGAATCACTCCGGGGGAAGCAGGCATTGCCGTCGTCAGGGAGAAAATCCACCCGCTCACGCGTAGGCTGCAGGGTGATCGCAGCGGTCGCCGTGTTGGCGCTGCTGCCGATCGAGCCGAGCCATGCCAGCTGGCTGTCGGATCTCTTCAAAGGCAAGTCCAAGACCGAGAAACCGCAAAAGCCCGCGGCGGCGCCGAAGACGGCGGCGGTGACAAAACCCGTCGTATCGCCAAAACGCCATCACGGGATCAAGCTTGCCGCATTGTCGCCGGCGGGCTTGCCCCTTGCGGCGGTGAAGCTGGCCGCGACGAAATGCGAGCCCGCGAAATTCCGGATCGTTGTCGATGTCGGACATACGCCCGAATCCGAAGGCGCGATCAGCGCGCGTAACGTCGCCGAGTTCGTCTTCAACCGGCGGCTGGCGCTCAAGATCGAGCAGAAGCTGAAGGCCGAAGGCTTTGCCGAGACCAAATTGCTGGTGACGGATGGCAAGGCGCGGGCGAGCCTCGTTCGGCGCGTCGCCGCGGCCAATAATATGCCCGCCAATCTATTTCTCTCGGTCCACCATGATTCCGTGCCGAACAAATTACTCGAGGACTGGGAATTCGAGGGCAAGAAAAGTCATTTCAGCGATCGCTTCTCGGGCTATTCCGTGTTCGTCTCGCGCAGCAATGCGGACTTTCCGACCAGCCTTGCGTTTGCCGAACTGCTGGCCAAGGAAATGAAGAACCAGGGCCTGCGCTATGCCGATCAGTACACGCTGCCCATCATGGGCCGCTACCGGCGTCCGCTGCTGAACAAGGAAACCGGGGTCTATCGCTATGACGAGCTCATCGTGCTGCGAAAGACCAAAATGGCGGCGGTGCTGCTGGAAGCGGGCTCGATCATCAACCGCGACGAAGAGCTCAAGATGGACTCGGCCGAGCGGCGCAACGTGATCGCCAGTGGCGTCGCGGCGGCGGTGAAGGAGTTTTGCGATCCCCGTTGGGGCATGCTCGGTCCGCTGTGATGGTTCCCACGCTGGTCCGTGCCGGTCTCGTGCTGACGATGCTGCTGCCTGCGATGGTCCTGGCAGGCTCGTTGCCCAAGGGTTTCGTCTATCTCCGCGATATCGATCCCACGATCGTGCAGGACATCCGCTATGCCGGTTCGCACAATTTCGTCGGGCGACCGATCAAGGGTTATCTTGCCGCCGAATGCATTCTCAGCGCACCGGCCGCCAATGCGCTGGCGCTCGTGCAGAAGAAATTGGCCGAGAAAAAGCTCTCGCTGATCGTCTGGGACTGCTACCGGCCGAATCGGGCGGTCGCTGACTTCTTTGCGTGGAGCCGGGATTCCGCGCGCTCCGAAATGAAAGCCGAATTCTATCCGCGCACCGACAAGGCAAACCTGTTCGCGCTGGGTTATATCGCCATACGTTCGGCCCACTCGCGCGGCAGCACAGTGGATCTCGGCATCGTCCCGCATGATGTGACATCCGCGTCGAAGCGCGAGCCCTCGCAACCGCTCAAGCCGTGCACGGCGCCGAAAGGCGAAAGATTCGAGGATGGCACGATCGATCTCGGCACCGGTCCCGATTGTCTGGACGCGCTCGCCGGTACGTCAAATGCGCTTGTCGGCGCGGCCGCGCGCGCCAACCGCCAAATGCTGAAAGCCGCCATGCGAGAGGCGGGCTTTCGTGGCTATTTCCGGGAATGGTGGCACTTCGAATTCATCAACGGGCCGTTCGCGGACGGGTTTGATTTTGAAGTCGCGCGGTAGAGCGTGTTGATGTTAGGTTGAAGTGGCCTACTCGCACCGTCCCGCGTCATCCTGAGGTGCGCGCTCTTGCGCGCCTCGAAGGATGAGAAGCGCCCGTGACCCATCCTTCGAGGCTCGCTTCGCTCGCACCTCAGGATGACGGTTGCCAATTCAATTCAAAGTCATCTCGCTCTAGCTAAAGTTTACCAGGCCTTCACCGGCCGATTGGCATGGCTCGTCTGCGGCACGCCGCGGTTCAGCGACATGTGGGAATGCGTGCACAGCCAGCCATCGGCATCTTTGGAAAACACCATGGTGGCGCGGCCGGGGCGCGGAAACGGCTTGCCGTCGGGATCATAGCCGGTGCTGGTCCACGGCGCGATCACGATCGCCATCATGCCGTCGGGGGAAGCCAGAACCGAGGTCTGCTCATGGACGAAACGGAAGTCGGCGGTCTTCGGCCAGACATTGTCCCATTGTGTCTTGATCCAGGTATCGATGCCGGGGATGACGTCGTTATGGGTGCCGAAGGCCAGTACATCCGGATGAAACAACGGTTTTGCGGAGGCGTAGTCGACCTCGCGGACATAGCCTGAAAAGGTTTCCAGCCACTGGTGGAAGAACAGCGTTATCACTGGGTTGGCGGTCGGCATAGGCGACATTGCCTGCTCCATGTCAGGTGACGAAAACTCTAGCGCACGACGAAAACCAGCTTGCCGCGGAAGTGGCGGGATTCGCTGACCCTGTGTGCAGCCACGGCGTCGCTGAGCTGATAGCGGGTCACGTTTGGTGGACGAACGGCGCCAGTCGCAACCAACGACACGATACGTTCGAGATGCGGCCGATCGCGGCCGACAATGGGCCGGAGCGCTGCGACATCGCCACGCTCGGGTTTTGGCGCCTGTGGTCCCGAAGCAATGAAGGCCGCGCGCCCGCCCGGTTTCAGCACCGCGAACGACCGCGCGGCGACGTCGCCGCCGACCGTGTCGAACACCGCGTCGCAGTCTTTCACGGTTTTGGCAAAATCCGCCGCATTGTAGTCGATGATCTCGTCGGCGCCGATGTCGCGCAAATAATCATGGTTCGCCGCACTCGCGGTCGTGATCACGCGTGCGCCCAGATGTTTTGCCAGCTGGATGGCGAAGCTCGCGACACCGCCGGCGCCGCCCTGGATCAGGATCGTCTCGCCAGCCTTCAGTTTCAACGTGTCCTCGACGGTGCAGATCGCCGTCAGCCCGGCTAGCGCCAGAGCTGCCGCGTCGATGTGCGACAAATGACCGGGTTTCTTCGCCGCGATGGCGGCCTTGATCGCGATCTTCTCGGCATAGGCGCCTTCCTGGCCGACGTCGCAGACGGCGAATACTTCGTCACCGACGCGCAGGTCCGTGACACCGTCGCCAACGGCCGAGACGACACCGGAGAAATCGCGCCCGAGAATGTAGGGAAACCGCGACAGCTGTCCCGATTTGCCCTCGCGCACCTTCCAGTCCGCGCCATTGACACTGGCGGCGACGATGTCGACGACCACCTCGCCGGGGGCTGCGACCGGATCTGGCATCTCGCCGAACGTCAGCACTTCCGGCCCGCCATGTCGTTCGATGAAAGCGGCTTTCATGGGCATTCCTCACGTCTGGAGTTTGACTTTGAAGTGTGGCCTCACGCGCCGGTGACGCGCCAGATCACGTCGCCGACATCGTCGGCCATCAGCAGCGATCCATCAGGACCGAGGGTGACGCCGACCGGCCGTCCATAGGATTCGCTCTCGTCGGGGGCGAGGAAGCCCGACAGAATATCCCGCGCCGGTCCGGACGGGCGGCCGTTTTCGAACGGCACGAACACGAGCTTGTAGCCGCTCAGCGTAGAGCGATTCCACGAGCCGTGCTGGCCGATCGCCATGCCGTCCGGGAAATCCGGGCAGCGTGCCGGCCGGCATCCAGCACAGGCCGAGCGAGGCGGTGTGGCCGCCGAGCGCGTAGTCGGGCGTGATCGCCTTGGCGACCAGCGCTGCATCCTGCGGCACCCGGTCGTCCACCGTCTGGCCCCAGTAGCAATAGGGCCAGCCGTAGAAGCCGCCGTCGCGCACCGAGGTCAGATAGTCGGGCGGCGTCTCGTCGCCGAGGCCGTCGCGCTCGTTGACCACGGTCCAGAGCACGCCGGTCTTCGGCTCCCACGCCATGCCGACCGCGTTGCGCAGGCCGCCGGCAAAGATGCGGCTCTTGCCGCTGGCGAGATCGAGCTCGTGGATGGCGGCGCGGCCTTCTTCCACCTCCATGCCGTTCTCGGCGATGTTGGTCAGCGAGCCGACGCCGGCATAGAGCTTCTTGCCGTCGGGGCTCGGCAGCAGGCTGCGCGTCCAGTGCCCGCCGGGCTTGAAGGTGACGAGTTTCTTGCCCTGCGCGGTGATGCGGTCGGCGCCCGCCACATAGGGGAAGGCTACGATGCCGTCGGTGTTGCCGACATAGAAGGTGTCGCCGAGCAGCGCCATGCCGAACGGCTGGCTCAGTCCCTCCATGAAGACTTCGCGCTTTTCGGCGACGCCGTCGCCATCGATATCGCGCAACAGCGTGATGCGGTTGGCGCTTTCGCCGAGCGCCCGTGCACGCCGCATCGTGGCCTGCATCGCGTAGCCGAATACGTTGCGGACCGGGCCGGCGGTCTGGTTCGACCTCGGCAATCAGGACGTCGCCATTGGGCAGCACGTTGATCCAGCGCGGATGCTTCAGGCCGGTCGCAAACGCGTTGACCTTGAGCCCGGGTGCGGCGACCGGCTAACTGCCCGTCGGTCCAGCCTCGGGCGGTCGGCATCTTGAGCGTCGGGATCGCGCCTTGCGGCTTCGCCTCCGGCACGACAGGCGCGCTGCCCCAGGCAGGCGCGGGCGCGGCCCCCTGCAGCCGACGCCACAGCAGCGCGGCGCCGCCAATCAGTGCAACGATGCGCGCGAAAATTCCCGAGAAGCTCATGTCATGTCCCCAATTGATGGCGCGCACCCTATCCGAGGCCGGCGCGGGTTAAAACCTCGCCGTCGGCATGCGAGCTAGCATGCTTCCGGGGGTTGCGGCCTGGATGTCGGCGTCAGGCCATTTAACTCGCCGGACCAGAATCGGAGCGCTACGCGATCGCAATGATCTCAATCTCCTGACCTGATATGCCGGCGACATCGCCGACGGCTTTGCCCATCAGAGATCTTGCCACCGGGGACACGAAGGAAATGGACCCTGCCTTGGGGTCCGCTTCATCCTCGCCCACGATCCGATATTTCTGTACGCGCCCATCGTCACGCCTGAAGGTCACCGTGCTGCCAAACGCGACAATGTCTGATGATGCAGGGTCGGCGGTGATTTGAGCCGTGCGAACGCGCGCCGCGAAGTAGCGCGCATCGCGCAATGGGGCTGCCGCTTGCCGCCGCCGTTCATTGACGTCTTCGATCGTCTGCGCCGTCTCATAGGCCTCGCGCGCCTGCTGCAACGCAAATTCCAGGGCCTTCAACCCTGCTTCCGTAACCAGGTTCGGATGCGGTGAAACCGGGCGGTCGGGCAGCAACGTTTCCGACGCCGTTTCGGCACTGTCTTCCTTGGTGAAGGCGACGCTCATGCTGAGACTCCTTTCAGGTGAGAGATGCCAGGCAGCCGGTGACGAGTGACTCAGCGCCAGCCGAGCGCCGGCGCCACCTGTGTCAGGATCGATTCGATGACATGGCTATTGTAGTCGACGCCGAGCTGGTTGGGGACCGTCAATAGTAACGTGTCGGCCGCCATGATCGCCTCGTCCTTCTTCAACTGCTCAATCAGCACGTCCGGCTCGGCGGCGTAACCGCGGCCGAAGATCGCCCGGGTCTGTGGATCGATAAAGCCGATCTGGTCTTCATCGTCGCCGCGGCCGAAATAGGCGCGATCGCGATCGTCCATGATCGCGAAAATGCTGCGGCTGACGGACACCCGTGGCTCGCGTTCATGGCCGGCCTCCTTCCAGGCGGCGCGGTAGGCCTTGATCTGGGCAGCCTGCTGGATGTGGAAGGGCTCGCCGGTCTCGTCGTTCTTGAGCGTCGAACTCTGGAGGTTCAAGCCGAGCTTGGCCGCCCATATCGCCGTGGCGTTCGAGCCGGCACCCCACCAGATGCGATCACGTAGCCCGGCGGAATGCGGCTCGAGACGCAGCAATCCCGGCGGGTTTGGAAACATCGGGCGCGGATTGGGTTGCGCAAAACCCTGGCCGCGAAGTACGTCGAGAAAGACCTTGGCATGACGCCGGCCCATATCGGCATCGCTCTCGCCCTCGGCCGGTTGGTAGCCGAAATACTTCCATCCATCGATGACCTGCTCGGGCGAGCCGCGGCTCAGGCCAAGTTGCAGGCGTCCTTCGCGCGATGAGATCGGCAGCGCCGGCGTCTTCGGCCATGTAGAGCGGGTTCTCATAGCGCATGTCGATCACTGCCGTGCCGATCTCGATGCGGCTGGTTTTCGCCCCGACGGCTGCCAGCAAGGGGAAAGGCGAGGCGAGTTGGCGTGCGAAGTGATGCACGCGAAAATAGGCGCCGTCGGCGCCCAGATCCTCGGCCGCGACGGCGAGATCGATGGATTGCAGCAGCATGTCCGCCGCCGAGCGGGTCTGCGACTGCGACGAGGGCGTCCAGTGGCCGAACGATAGAAATCCGATGCTTTTCATGCCGGGCAATCTAGGCATTCCCGGACGATTTGCGACCCCATACGCCCGTCATAACGCGATCATGCCCGCCCCAGGAGCGGAGCGGGCAGTCGCAATCGGCCGCTATCGGTAAGCCGTTCAGTTGGTCTTGTATTCGTCGGTGAGGATCGGTCCGAACAGAACCCAGCGCGCGCCGTCGAACCGCATCATCTGGAATTGCTTGTTGATGCGCCAATCATCCGGCGTGGTCGTCGTCGCCATCCCGGGCAGAGCGAGGTCGGCGGCGTAGCCCTTGATGTTGGTCGCCTGGGCCATGATGTTGGCGCGCGTAACATTGTCGCCGCATTGCTTGATGATGTGGACAAGCAATGCGGCGGTCGAATAGCCGTAGGTGGCGATGCCGCTGTTGGCGTCCTCGGCCGGCGCCCATTTCGTCATGAACGCCTTGTAACGCTTCATGCCTTCATCCTCGGCCCATTGCGGGTCGAGCGGGTCCTTGCCGTAATTGACCGAGATGATGCCCTTGGCGTTTTCAAGGCCGGCCGGGATCAGCGTCTGGCTGACCGGCGTGGCGTTGATGTCGAGAATGTGGACGGGTTTCCAGCCCAGTTCGGCGGCTTTCTTGATCGCCTGCGCGCCGAATTTCGGGGTCGTGATGTTGTAGAACAGGTCGGCGCCGGAAGCCTTCAGCGTCACCATCTGCGAGTCGACGGTCGGATCGGACAGCTCATAGGATTGTTCGGCGACGACCATGTTCGCCTTTGTGCCAAGCGCGTCCTTCAATCCCTTGACGTAATCTTTTCCGAGGTCGTCGTTCTGAAAGAGAATGCCGATCTTGGCATTCGGATGGTTTTCGAGAATGTACCTGGCGTAGATATGCGCCTCCGACTGGTAGTTCGGGTTAAAGGCGATCGTCCATGGAAAGTTCTTCGGATCGGTGAAGCGCGTCGCACCCGTCGAGGCCAGCAGCTGCGGCACTTTCTTGTCGTTGAGATATTTCTGCACGGCGGCATTCGGCGGCGTGCCGATGATCTGGAAGGTGGTGAAGACTTCGTCGCTTTCGACCAGCTTGCGAACCTGCTCGACCGTCTTCGGCGGACTATAGGCATCGTCGTATTGAATGAGATTGATCTTGCGCCCGTTGATTCCGCCCTGCTCGTTGACCATGCGGATATAGGCGGCCTGCACCTTGCCGATAGAGCCATAGGCGGAAGCGGGTCCGCTGAGAGGAATGGTCTGGCCGACCTTGATCTCGGTGTCGCTGGCGCCGGTGTCGTATTTCTTCTGCGCCAGCGCGGGCGTGGCGAGCATCGCCCCGAGCGCCAAAACCAGAGCAGCCTTCGAGTTGAACGGAGCCATTCCTTTGATCCTCCCAAAATGCGGTCGCGGTACATCGCCGGGCCGTCGCAGTTGAGCCTATACCAAATGAAAGCGCGATGAAAAGTGCTGGGAGCGTCGAGGAGAAAACGTTCCCGCCTCGCCTCAATGCGCGCCGCCGGCCACAGCCTTCACCTTGCGTGTCAGCAGCACCGCGAGCGCGGCCAGCACCAGCACGGCGCCGATCACCGCAAAAGTGTCGCTGAATCCCATCACCAGCGCCTGATGTTTCACCGCCTTGCCCAGGGCCAGGATCGCCTGCTGATGCGCCGCGGCGGGATCGGAGACGCCGTGGGTGAGGAAATATTCCGTGGTCTGGGAAATTCGGGTGCGCACCTCCTCGCGGCCGAGATTGACCGACTGGCCGATGATGTTGGAGTGGAACTGCTCGCGCTTGGTGATCACGGTGGCCAGCACCGCGGTGCCGACCGCACCGCCGAGATTGCGCAGCATGTTGCTGATGCCGGATGCTGCGGCGACGTCCTGGGGCGCGGTGTCGGCCGTCGACACCGAGGTCAGCGGCGTCAGCACCATGGCTTGTCCAATGGCGCGCACGATATTGGGAATGAAGAGCTGGTCGCCGGCATAGTCCGGTGACATCGCAACGTTCATGAAACAGCTATAGGCGAAGATCATCAGGCCGGTGAAGGCGACGTAACGCACGTCGAAACGCTTCATCAGGATCGGCACCAGCGGGATCAACAGGAGTTGCGGCAGGCCGGTCCAGGCCAGCACGCCGCCGATCTGCTCGGCATTGTAACCCTGGGCCTGGCCAAGATAGGCCGGCAGGATGTAGACCGAGCCGAACAGGGCGAAGCCGACCAGCGTCAACGCGAGGGTACCGAAGCCGAAATTGCGTCGCTTCAGCAGCCGCAACCGGATCAGCGGTTTTTCCACGGTCAATTCGATCCAGACGAACAGCGCCAGGCTGACGAATGCGATCACGGCGAGGCGCTGGATGAAGGACGAGGCGAACCAGTCGTCCTTGTTGCCTTCCTCGAGCACGGTTTGCAGCGCCGACAGGCCGATCGCCATCGTCAATATGCCGGCCCAGTCGCCCTCCTTCAGAAGCTTGAGCTGCATCGGCTGCCGCTCCAGCGTCAAATAGAGCGCGCTGACCATGACAATGGTCGGGATCAAGTTGACATAGAAGATGGTACGCCAGCCGTAATTCTCGGTGAGATAGCCGCCGATGGTCGGCCCGATCGCCGGCGCAAAGGTGACCGACAGCGCGAAGATTGCAAGTCCGATCGGCTGCTGCGTCTTCGGCAATTTGGTCAACACCAGCGTGAACGCCATCGGGATCAGCACGCCGCCGGCAAAGCCCTGCAATCCGCGCATCGCGATCATCGAGGGCAGATCATGGGTGAAAGCGCAGGCGACCGAGAAGAGCGCAAACAGCGCAGCGCTCGCGATCATGTAGCGGCGGAACGAGAACACGCGGCTGAGAAAGTCGGTGAGCGGGATCACCACGATCTCGCCGATCAAATACGAGGTCGAGATCCACGAGCCGTTGTCGACGCCGGTGCCGATGCCGCCCTCGATGTTGAGCAGCGAGGCGTTGGTGATCTGGATGTTCAGGATCGCCATGAACGAGCCGATCATGGCGGCGGTAACGGCGATCCAGGTCGTCGTGCTGGCGCGGTCCGGCGCGGCGGCGTGACTAGATGCTGCTGAAGAGATCGGCAGCGTGGATATCGAGGCTGAAGGTGTGCGGGTTGACATGACACGATGCTCCGGAAACCGTCTTGTGGATGCTGGCGGGTGCTGCCGCCGTGCGGGCGGCGTTCGCCGAACGCGTCGCGATCGTCGGGACGACGGACATGCCGGGACGCAGTTCGATCGGCGTATTGCCGTCAAGCGCGATCCGCACCGGGATGCGCTGGACGACCTTGGTGAAATTGCCGGTGGCGTTGTCGGGCGGCAGTAACGCGAATTCCTGGCCGCTGGCGGGGGCAATGCTGTCGACATGGCCGTGCACGATCTGGCCCGGGAACATGTCGATTTCGATATCGACGGCCTGCCCCTCATGCACATCAGTGAGTTGGGTCTCCTTGTAGTTCGCCACCACATAGGCGCCGTGGGCCGGCACGACCGACATCAATTGCGTTCCGGCCTGCACATACTGGCCGACGCGCAGCGTGCGGTTGCCGACGTCGCCGTCGATCGGCGCTGTGATCGTGGTGTAACCGAGATTGAGTTCGGCCTGGCGCTGCTGCGCCCCGGTACGCGCGCGCGCGGCGTTGGCCTGAACGATCTCGGCCTTGAGCAGATCGACCTGCTTGAGGGCGGAAGCGTAATTGGCGTTGTCGCGCGCCAGCGCCGCCTGCGCGCCGGCAATCCGCGCCTGCGCCTGCTGCGCATTCTGTACGCTGCCGGAGCCACTGGCGGCGAGATCCGTGTAGCGCTTGTTGTCCTGGGCTGCGAACGTCACGGCGGCCTGATCGACGTCAAGCGTGGCTTGCGCTGCCTTGATCACCGCCTGCTGGACGTCGAGCTGGGCCTGCTTGCTCGCGATCGTTGCGTTCGCCGCTGCGACATCCGCCCTGGCCTGGTCGAGCGCGACCTTGAAGTCGCGGTCGTCGATCCGGGCCAGCACCTGGCCACGCGTGACGCGCTCATTGTCCTTGACCAGGACGTGAAGCAGATAGCCGGTGACCTTTGGGGCGATGGTGGTGCTGTCGGCCTTCACATAGGCGTCGTCGGTCGACACCAGAAAGCGGCCCACGGTCCAGTAGTCGAAGCCATACCAGGCTGCGCCTGCTAGCGCGGCGACCGCCGCTCCGGTCAGCAATAGTTTGCGAAGATTGATCTTTTTCGGTGCGGCCAGTTCGGGCGCGGAAGCGGCCGTGGGCAAAAGGGCGTCGGCGGCGGCCGGATCGATTTTTTGATCGACCGGAAAGGCGGTGGAGTGGACGGTCATGGCGGGTCTCCAACCTTAATTAGGAAACTTGACAATTTCCAAAATAGGCGCGATATCGGAACTGTCAATGGAATGACAGGCATCATGTAAGAGCATGGCTTCAGTAAAATCTTCTCCCGAACGCCGCGACCGCGGGCGCCCGCAACTCCGGCCCGACGACGAAACGCGTCAAATCATCTACGAGGCCGCGCGGCACGAATTTGCCGCCAACGGTTACGCCGCCACCAGCACCGAAACCGTAGCCCGCAGGGCAGGGGTTTCCACCAAGACGCTGTACCGCCTGGTGCCGACCAAGGCGGCGCTGTTTGAAGGCATGGTGTCGGACCGGCTCGATCGGTTCCTGTCCGACTTCAGGATCCACGTCGCCGACGATGCCGATATTGAAGCCGGACTGAACGCCGCGCTGCTGGCGGTTGCCGACCTCGCACTCGATCCGGAAGTCATGGCGCTTCAGCGCATCATCCTGCAGGAGACCGGTCAGTTCTCGGATCTTGCGGTGACGTTCTACAAGAACGGTATCGTCCGCACGGCCGGCGCGCTGTCGAACTGGCTGCGCGTCAAGGCGAAGCAAGGTCGCATCGAGCTCGACAATACCGAGGAAGCGGCGGGCATCCTGATCGGCATGGTGGTCCAGGCCCCGCAGCGCGCCACGATGTTCGGCGGCGCGAAGCTGCCTTCGCGCGCGCAGACCAAAGCGCGCGTGGCGCGCTGCGTCGCGTTGTTCCTGCACGGTTGCCAGGTATTGCCACGCGGCCAGTGAGGTGGTCCCAGCTGCAAATCGCCCCGGCTCCGGGATCGCTTGACATCCGCCACTTGTATGATGAGTATATGAGTGAAAAAGAAGGCGGTAATGACCTTGGTTTACAGGGGGGCGCTGATTGGCTGCGGGTTTTTCGCGCGCAACCATATGGAAGCGTGGCACCGCGAGCCGCGGGCGAAAATAATTGCGGTTTGCGATCTCGATGCTGGCCGGGCCCGCGCCATGGCTTCAAGTTTTGGTATCGAGCGCGTCTACACCGACGCGGCCGAGATGCTGAAGGCCGAGAAGCCTGACTTCGTCGATGTCGCGACCACCGCGCCGTCGCATCGCCAGCTGGTCTGTCTTGCGCTGGCGCATGGCGCCGCGACGATCTGCCAAAAGCCGTTCGCAGAATCCCTCGACGACGCGCACGCCATGGTCGCAGCCGCGAAAGATTCCGGCCGCCCGCTGATGGTGCATGAGAATTTCCGCTGGCAACGGCCGTTCCGGACCTTGAAGCAGCGCATTGCCGCTGGCGATATCGGCGATCCGTATTTTGCGCATATCAGCTTCCGGCACGGCTACGACAATTATCGCAATCAGCCTTATCTCGCCGAGATCGAACGATTTTCCATCATGGATGTCGGGCTGCATCTGTTCGATCTCGCGCGCTGGCTGATGGGCGAGGTGGAAAGCCTTCATTGCCGGACGCAGCGTTACAATCCCAAAGTGCGCGGCGAGGACGCGTTTGTCGCCTCGTTGCGCCACGAGGGTAATCGCGTCTCGGTGCTCGACTGTTCGTTCCAGACCGCGTTCGAGCCGGAGCCGTTTCCGGAAACCGTGGCGCGGATCGAAGGCGCGGACGGTACGCTCGAATTGACGCGCGGATATCAACTGAAGCTGCATCGCCGCGGCGTCGTTGAAGCGATCGATGTCGTGCCGCCGGTGCCGTCCTGGGGCGAAAAGCCCTGGCATTGCATCCAGGACAGCGTCGTCGCGATCCAGTCGCATTGGCTCGATGTGCTCGACGGCAAGACCGGAGCCCAGCCGTCCGGCGCCGATAATTTCGAAACCTTGAAGCTTGCCTTCGCCGCCTATGACAGCGCGGCAACCGATACCGTGATCGACATGAAAAAGGCGAGGGCTGTGTGACGTCCTGATTTCAAACCAGAAACCAATAATAGGGAGGATTCGATGCCTGAACTGACAAGAAATTATCTGCCGATTGCGCTGCTGTTGTCCGCCGCCGCTTTTGCCGGCCCGGCCGTTGCGCAAAAAGTCCCGACCGGAAATGTCACGGTCGAATTGTTTGCGCTCGCCACCAACGGTTTCGACCCGGTGGTCGAGGCGTTCAACAAGCAATATCCGAACATCACGGTCAAATTGACCAAGTTCGGCACCGACGAAATGAAGCAGGCACTGCGGGTCGGCGCCTCGTCCGGAAAAATGCCGGACCTCTGGTTCAACTGGGGCGGATCGCTGGCATCCGCCTACAACAAAGCTGGCCTCGCGCTGGATCTGACGCCGCGCATCAAGGAACTGAAGCTCGACGAGACCTTGATTCCGTCGGCCATCAAGCTCGCCGAATATAATGACAAGCTCTACGGCGTTCCCAATCGTCTGGTGTCGATGAGTTTCTTCTATCGCAAGGAGATGCTGGAGAAAGCGAGCGTTGCCGAGCCGAAGAGCTTTGCCGATCTGGAGGCCGCTGCCGAAAAGCTGAAGGCTGCGGGAATCACGCCGTTTTCGCTCGGCGGCAAATTCAGCTGGATGACGATGCGTTTCACCGACTTCTTCATCGAGCACTTCGCAGGCGTCAAGCTGCACGACGATCTCATGAACATGCGCGCGTCCTGGGATCAGGAGGCCGTCGTCAAGGGATTTGCGAAACTTAAGGAGTGGCAGGACAAGGGCTATTTCAACCAGGGTTTTCTCAACGTCGATCCCGCCACCAACATGCAGGCGCTCTATGCCGGCAAGGCCGCGATGGTGTTCGACGTGTCGTCGATCGAGGTATCGCGTTTGAAGCGCGAGAACATCGACCCGAAAACCTACGGCACGTTCGCGGCGCCGAGCGATCAGTCTCCGAGGCGCGTGTCTGGGTTCCAGCAGCAGCTTCAGATTTCAGCCAAGGCCTCACCTGACGTCCAGGATGCCGCCGTCCTGTTCGCGACCTTCGTGGTGCGCCCGGACATCGCCGCTGCCAATATCGGCAACATGGGCGGTCCGAGCGCGGTCAAGGGCGTGATGCCGAGCGCCGAAACCCCCAACCAGGGACTATGGGCGAGCTGGCTGCAAGGCGAGGTCGGTCTCTATCTGCCGAGCGACCAGGCGCTGCCGCAGGAAGTGGTCGCGGCCTATTTCGAGGCTCAGGATTCCGTCCTGCTCGGGTCGATGACGCCGGCGGATGCTGCCAAGCAAATCCAGGAAGCCGTCGTCGCCTGGAAGAAGCGCAATTCCTGATCGAACGCGCCGCGCCGGGGTTTTATCATCCCGGCGCGGAACGGCGGTTAGCGGCATTCGCGAGAGATCGAAAATCGGATGAGCATCGAATCCCGGAAAGCGGTATCCACCGCCGAATTTCAGATGACCGACACGCTTTGGGCGGCGGTTTTTCTGGCGCCCGCGCTCATCATCTTCAGTGTCGTGATTATCTATCCGATGTTCTATTCGGCATGGCTGAGCCTGTTCGAATGGGACGGCGTTGCGCCGACCAAAGCTGTTCGTGGGACTCGAGAACTACACGACGCTGTTCACGTCGAACCGGGTGTTCTGGATCGCGCTGAAGAACAGCATTTTGTGGACCGTGGTGGCGCTGACCGTGCCGACCTCGCTTGGGCTGGCGCTGGCGCTGGTGCTGAACCGGAAATTTGCCGGCCGCGCGTTCTTTCGCAGCGTGTTCTATTTCCCGGCGATCCTGTCGATGAGCATCGTCGGTTTGATCTGGACCTGGGTCTATCATCCCACCCTTGGCATGTTGAACCAGCTGCTCGGCTGGCTGGGGCAGCCCTCGCTCCAGCATGCCTGGCTGTCGGAGCCATCGATCGCGCTGTTCTGCGTCATGATCGCCGCCGCCTGGCACAATACCGGGCTGCCGATGCTGCTGTTTCTCGCAGGGCTGCAGACTATCCCGCCCGAGGTGCTGGAAGCCGCCGACCTCGATGGCGCGTCGCGGTTTCAGCGCTTTCGGCTGGTGATTTTTCCGATGCTGCGCGAAACCACCTTCGTCATCATGGCCATCACCTTCATCAATTCGCTGAAGGTCTACGACATCGTCTACGTCATGACCTATGGCGGGCCGGCCAACCAGACCCAGGTGCTGGGCACCTGGATGTATTTCCTGACCTATAATTTCAATCGCATTGGGCTGGGAACTGCGATCGCCATGGTGCTGTTCGCGCTGACGCTGATCTTTGCGATTCCCTACACCCGCAAACTGAGCAGGGATTGATGTCGACGGAAGCCGTTTCGATGCCAGCTGCCATATTGCCGGTCGAAACCGGCAATGCGACGCGACGTTTCTGGAATTTTGTGTTCTACGCGGTGCTGACCATCAGCGCGATCATCTGGATTGCGCCGGTCTACCTCCTGGTCTCGACCGCATTCAAATCGGCGCTCGACTTCTCGACCCATGGCGCGCTCTCGCTGCCGTCGCGGATCGAATGGGGCAATTTCAGCAAGGCCTGGGATGCCGGCATCAAGACCTATTTCTTCAACTCGCTGGGCATGACCCTGATCAAGGTGCCGGTCGGCGTCTTCATCGCGGCGATGGCGGCCTTTGCGCTGTCGCAGATGAATCTGCCGCGCAGCCGGCTCATCTTCGGAATCTTCCTGATCGGACTGATCGTGCCGATCCAGATGACCCTGGTGCCGCTGACCATCGTGCTGCGTAACCTCGGCCTGATCGACTCGCTGTTCGGCCTGTTCTGGATCTATCTCGGTTTCGGCCTGCCGTTCGGCATTCTGGTGCTGCGCGGTTTCATGAAGGCGATCCCCCGCGAACTGGTGGAGGCCGCGTTCATCGACGGCTGCACCTGGTTCGGGGTGTTCTGGCGCATCGTGCTGCCGCTGTCGAAACCGGCGGTGGTTTCGCTATTGATCTTCGACGGCGTCGCGACCTGGAACGAATTCATCCTCGCGCAGATCTTTCTGCGCGCCAATACCAACCGCACGCTGCCGCTCGGCGTCGTCAACTTTCAAACCGAATATGCCACGGCTTACGAACTGCTCGCAGCGGCCCAGTGCATCACCATCGCGCCCCTCATCATCGTCTACCTGATTTTCCAGCGGCACTTTGTCGATGGGCTGTCGGGATCGGTCAAATCGTAACTTCCAGCTCAAGAAACCAAAAAGGGATCGTCGTCCTCATGTCACTGCCCCCGAACAAATTGACCCGCGTCATCATCAACACCGATGCCAAGAACGAAGCCGACGACCAGTATGCCATCGTCCAGGGCCTGCTGACGCCGAGTTTTGAGCTGCACGGGATCATCGCGGCGCATTTCGGCTCGATCAAATCAAAGACGTCGATGCAGGACAGCTACGACGAGGTGATGAAGCTGCTCGATCTCATGGCGTTGCGCGGCGAAGTGCGGGTCGAGAAAGGCGCCGCGGCGCCAATTGAAAACGAGCAGACTGCCGCCGATTCGCCCGGCGCGCGTTTCATCGTCGAGCAGGGCATGAAAGACGACCCGCGGCCGCTGCATGTCGCCTTTCTCGGCCCGCTGACCGACATGGCCAGCGCGCTTCTGATCGAGCCGCAGCTTGCCAAACGCAATGTCCGCGTGGTCTGGATCGGCGGCGGCGAGTGGCCGGTGGGCGGACGCGAATACAATCTGCTGAACGATATCGCGGCGGCCAACGTGGTCTATCGCTCGGGCATCGAGATCTGGCAGATCCCGTCGCCGGTCTACAAGATGATGGCGGTCAGCTATGCCGAACTCCATGAGCGCGTGTTCGACAAGGGTCCGCTCGGCAAATATCTGGTGGAGCAACTGATCGACTGGAACAGCCGCATGGTGCCGGGACCGATCGAGCACCGCTCGCTCGGCGATTCGCCGGCGATCGGCATCATGATGTATCCGGACTGCGGCGAGTCCTCATGGGTGGCGGCGCCGCAATTCACCAACCCCGGCATGAATTACGTCCACGAAGGCAAACGCGGCACGGTCCGGCTCTACCGGAACGTCGACCAGCGCTTTATCCAGGAAGACTTTTTCGCCAAGCTGAACCGGTTTACGCGCGGGATTCGCGAGTTCGCGAAATTTGGCGGTTGACGAGGGCCGATGTCGCATCAGGATCCCATTCAAAAACGCAAGCTTTACCAGGAAGTGCTGGACCGGCTGACCGCGCGCATCGTGGCGGGCGAATTCGGCCCCAACGATCAGCTGCCTTCCGAGCGCGAATTGATGGAATCCTATCGTGTCGGGCGCCCCGCCGTGCGCGAAGCGCTGCAACATCTCGAACGCACCGGGATCGTCGCCATCACCCACGGCGAACGCGCCCGGATCGTGGTCCCGACACCGGAGACGCTGGTCGCGCAGATCGCCGGCGGCGCCCGGCATCTGCTGAGCATGCAGCCGGATTCGTTGGGCCATCTGAAAGGCGCCCGGCTGTTCTTTGAAACCGGCATGGCCCGTCTCGCGGTCGAGCATGTCGATGAGGCGGCACTGACCGAACTGCGCCGCCTCGTCGAGGCACAACGGCGCGCGGTGGCGGATCCGGAAGAATTCGTCCGCTGCGACATGTCCTTCCATCGTCAGATATCGGCGATGAGCGGCAATCCGATCTTCCCGGCCATCATCGAGGGCATGTTTCGCTGGCTTGGCGAATATTACCGCTCGCTGGTGCGCGCCCCCGGCGCCGAACAGCTGACGCTGGCCGAGCATGAGCGGATCATCGATGCCATCGCAGCGCGCGATGCCGCCCGGGCCGAGCAGGCCATGCGCGATCATTTGACCCGGGCCAACACCATGTACCGCCGCCTGCTGCGGTCCGACGATTCAAGTCGCCCCACGCCCGATGACGATACCTGATCGTGATCTCATCATCCGGTATGGAACGCCCGAGCCGCCGGCGGCAGGCCGGCGATTCGAATGCGGACGGTTCTCATTCGTGCTCGAACATGGCGCGGTCCGCTGGCTCAAATGGGATGATCGCGAAATCCTGCGCGGCATCGCGTTTCTGCTGCGCGACCGGGATTGGGGGACACCTCCGGCCATGCTCGATCCGATCTCGGTCGAGGCCGGAATCAGGGCGATTGTCGATTAACGTCCGGGGACGCATCGCCTGCGATGACGAGCGCTTCGACTTCACGTCCACGATCCGTGTCGGCGCCGACGGCACCTTCTCGTTCACGTCGGAAGGGCAGTCGAGCGGTCCATTGCTGACCAATCGATGCGGGCTGGTGATCTTGCATCCGGCGGACTTTGCCGGCCGAGACCTTGAAATCGGGCACATCGACGGAAGCCGCGAGGCGACGCAGTTTCCGCGCACGATCAGTCCCGGCCAGCCGGCCTTCAATATCCGCTCGCTCGACTATACGCCGGGTGGCGGACCGCGCGTGCTTTGCCGCATCGATGCTTCGTTGCCGTCGCACCAAAGCGCGCCCTGCGAAATGGAAGATCAACGCAACTGGTCGGACGCATCGTTCAAGACTTATGTCGGATCGCTGCTCGATCCGTGGCCCTATCAGCTGCAGCCGGATTTCCAGATCCGGCAGAAGATCGAGATCGTGCTGACGGAAATCGCGGCACCGTCGATCAAGACTTCTGCCGACACAAAACTGAGTTTTGGCGCCGGCGAAGGCGCGCGGATGCCGCCGATCGGAGTTGGCTTCGACGTCGAACAGCCGCCCTGCGATGCCGCCGCCGTGGAGGCGCTCGAAGCGTTGTCGCCGCAGGCGTTGGTGCTGATCGGGCGGCTGGACGCGACGCAATTCGAGGCCAGATCGGCTGAAGTCGCGCGGCTCGCGGCGCGCTGCGATGCCGCCATCGAGCTTCAGCTGATCGTGCCGCCGACCCGCGAAGCATTGCGGGAACTGGAGGCGGCGGCTTCGATCCTGCATCGCGCCGGCGTCTCGCCGAAATCCGTGATGGTCTGCCCCGATGCGCTCCTGAAAAGCTTTCAGCCCAGCGACGCCTGGCCCGATCTGCCGCCGCTTGAGGACTATTACCGCGCTGCGAGAACCGCATTCCCGGCCTCCGAGATCGGCGGCGGCATGGTGACGTTCTTCACCGAGCTCAACCGCAAACGCCCGACCGGCGCCGATATCGACTACATCACGCACACGACGTCACCGATCGTCCACGCTGCCGACGACGATTCCGTGATGGAGACGCTGCAATCCTTGCCCGCGATGGCGCAAACAATCGCCGCCGTTTGGCCGCGGCTGCGCTATCGCGTCGGACCGTCATCGATCGCGTTACGCAGCAATCCCTATGGCACGAACTGCGTTGCCAACCCGGGGCGGGGCCGGTTGCCGCTGTCGGATCGCGACCCCCGCCAAAGCGGCCTGTTCGCCGCAGCGTGGAGCGCCGGATATGCGGCAGCCCTTGCCGATTTCGAACTCGATCGCCTGTCGCTGCACGATCTGGCCGGACCGTTGGGCCTGTTGCCCACCGAACAGGACCGCGATCTCTGGACGGGCCTCGCTCCGCAATCCCGCGTACGGCCGGTCTTTCACGTGATGCGCGCGCTTGCCGCCGCGGCTTCGAGCACGGTACTGCGTAGCGTCGGCACGCCCGAGGGCACGGCAGCCATCGGGTGGAAGACAAAAGACGACCGTCATCACGCCCTGATCGCCAATCTTCGATCGCGCCCCGCGAAGATCGAGCTGGATACGCGAAGCGAAGTCCTGGTGCTCGGTACCGGCAGTTTTTCGGCCGCCTTGGCGGACACCAACTGGGCATCCAAAGCGGGCGATCCGCTCAGAGCGTTCGAGCTGGAGCCCTACGCCGTCGCCTTTGTCCGTTGGTGAGTTCGATGGAAAGCTGCTCGGCCGGTGATATCGGATTGACGTTCGCCCGTTTCCATGCCGGACTCGGTTGCGTCGTATCATATCCTGGACCACCAAAACCTCATGCGCGTCTTCTCTGCCGCCCTCGCCACCGAAACCAACACGTTCGCGCCGATGCCGACCGGCCTGTCGAGCTTTCACGAGCGTGCCTACTATCCCGCGGGCCAGCATCCCGACCGCATGCAGATGCATTCCGGCCCGCTTTGGGCGGCGCGCCGGGCGGGCCCGGAGCGAGGTTGGACCCTGATCGAGGGCCTGGTGGCGGCCGCCGTGCCGAACGGGATCGTCACGCGCGCGGCGTATGAGGGTTTGCGGGACGCGCTGCTGGCGGATTTGCGTGCCGCGCTGCCGGTCGACATGGTGCTGCTCGGCATGCACGGCGCCATGGTCGCCGACGGATACGACGACTGCGAGGGCGATCTTCTCGCCCGCGTGCGCGCGATCGTTGGACCCGATGTCGTGATCGGCGGCACGCTCGATCCGCACAGCCATCTCAGCACAGCGATGGTCGACAATGCCGACCTTCTGATCTGCTGGAAGGAATATCCGCACACCGACATCCTGGAACGCGCCGTCGAACTGGTCGATTTCTGCGCTGATATGGCCGAGAAGCGTCTGCGGCTGCGCGCTTCCGTCGTCGATACCGGCATGATCGGCATGCTCCACACCACGCGCGAGCCGGCGCGCGGCCTTGTCGACCGCGTCAGCGCGCTGGAGGGGAAGGACGGCATCGTCTCGATCTCGCTCGTGCACGGTTTTCCGTGGGGCGACACGCCGGACATGGGCAGCAAGATTCTGGTCTATAGCGACGTTGCCGCCGATCCGAATGGGGCGCTCGGCACCGCGCTGGCGCAACGTCTCTCCGCCGAGTTGATCGCGATGCGCGACGAACTCGGCGAGCCCTTGCCCGGCATCGACGAAGCGCTCGACATCGCGACAGAGACCAACGGCACGGTGGTGCTCGCGGACCGCAGCGACAATCCCGGCGGCGGTGCCCCCGGCGACTTCGACCTTCCTGCTCAAGCGCGTGCTGGAGCGCCGGATCGGCAGCGTCTGTCTCGGCCCGCTCTGGGACCCCGGCGCGGTACGGATCGCCTATGATGCCGGCGTGGGCGCGCGCCTGCCGCTGCGCATCGGCGGCAAGATCGCGCCGCTATCCGGCGATCCCGTCGATGCAATCTGGGAAGTCCGGGCCCTGGTGCGCGACATGGTGATGACGGGGCTCGCCGGCACGCCGGCCAAGCTCGGCGATTGCGCGCTGATTGCCTGCGACGATGTCGAGGTCGTGATCACGAGCTATCGTTGTCAGGCGTTCGGGGTCGACCTGTTCACGCAGCTCGGCTGCGATCCGGCGCAGCGGCGGCTCGTGATCGTCAAATCGTCGCAGCATTTTCGCGCGGCTTACGCGCCGATCGCCGAGCGGATCATCCTGGTCGATACGCCCGGCGTCGTGACCAACGATTTTACAAAATTGCCGTTCCGGAAAATCAAGCTGCCGAAATGGCCATTCCCGGATGCATGAGCCTCAGGCGTCGTCTTCGGTGGCGTCGGGAAGTTCGGCAAGCCGGGGGATCGTTCTGACTTCGATGCCGGCTTCCTTGAGCATCTGGCCGGCGATCGCAAAATCCTCGTGCCAGTTCGAGTTCGGCCGGTCGGGCGCGTAGGCGACGAGTTCCTTCAAGCCAGACTGGATGATGGCTTTGGTGCACTCGACGCAGGGAAACCAGGGAACGTAGATGGTGCAGCCTTCGAGCGGCACGCCGATGCGCGCGGCGTTGAAAATCGCGTTCTGCTCGGCGTGGCAGCTCCAGATGTATTTGGCGCCGGTGACCCGGGAATGGCGCTCCTCGAGGTCGTCACGAACGCCCCGCGGCAGGCCGTTGAAGCCGGTCGAGCGAATTTCATTGTCCGGCCCGACGATGACGGTGCCGACGCGGCGGCCCTTCTCGATGCTCCACGTCGCCAGATGGTGCGCCAGGAGCATAAACCGCTCATCCCATTTTTGATCGCGCAATGTCGTTCCTTCAAAAATCAATTGTCGTCCATGGGGCCGCCGGCGCGCCCCGTCCAACCATAGCCAATCAACCGCGGTAGCATCAACATCCCGTTAATGTGACCGCCGGAACGGCAAAACCGATGGCGGCGGTGCCATTGACGCCGCCGGGTCGGGACACGACATACCCTTGCGCAGTGGATCCAGCTCACTGCCCAGGAGCAAGATATGAACGCGCCGCCAAATATCGACCCGGTCACCGCACATTCCGACGGCGACGTCGTGCACTGGCTGATCAACGACACGCGCGATCAGCGCTTCATCGACAACATTTTTGCTGACATGTGCATCCGGCTCCAGCAAGCGGGCATTCCGCTCAAGCGGGCGACGCTTCATCTCTTGATCCAGCATCCGCAATGGCTGGGCGCCCGGATCATGTGGGCCGACGGCATGCGCGAGGCCGAGATCAACCGGGTCGACTTCGATGTCAGGGAGCGCTCCGAATATATCGGCAGTCCCGCCAACGAGATGCATGACGGGGCCACCGAGCTGCGCGAAAATCTCGAACGCGATCCGTCGCTGGGCCGCAAGCACGCCGTCTATGACGAGATGCGGGCGAAAGGGCTAACCGACTATGTGGCGTGGCCGCTGTACCATACGCTCGGCAAGCGGCATCTCGTGACCTTCGCGACCGACCGGCCGGGTGGTTTCGACGACGCGCATATCGCCGCTCTGAAGAACCTGTTGCCGGCGCTGGCGCTGGTCAGCGAAATCCGCATGAAAAATCGCCTGGCGCGAACGCTGCTGGAAACCTACGTCGGGTCGCATGCCAGTGAGCTCATTCTGGCCGGCGCCACAAGGCGCGGCAGCGGGACGACGGTACGCGCCGCCATCATGATCTGCGATCTCAGGGATTTCACGGCGATCTCCGACAACTGGCCGCGCGATGACGTCATCGATCTCCTGAACGGCTATTTCGACGCGATATCGGAGCCGATTGCGCGACGTGGCGGGGAAATACTGAAATTCATGGGCGACGGTCTGCTCGCGATCTTCCCGCTCAGCGAGCCCAAGGCCTGCGCCAATCTGCTGCATGCCGTAGCCGAAGCCCGCCAGGCCATGATCGCCCTGAATGAGGCGAACGGCAAAACCGGTCGTGCGCCGCTGAATTACGGCATCGGCGTCCATGTCGGCGACGTCATGTACGGCAATATCGGATCGCGCAGCCGGCTCGACTTCACGGTGATCGGGCCTGCGGTCAACATGGCGTCACGGATGGAAACCCTCACCAAGCAATTGGGCAAACAGGTGCTGCTGTCCCGCGACTTCGCCGATCTCGTCAAAGGCGATTTCGATCTCGAACCCGTCGGCGAACATCCGGTGCGCGGTTTTAGCGAGCCGATCGAGCTGTTTGCGTATCACGGCTGAATGAGCAGGCCGCGAAGCCTCAGTTCGGCTTCGCGCTGCCATCCGCCGCGGCCGGTGCCGGCGCTGCCGGCCGCACCCCGCCGCCCGTAAATCGCTCGATCACCGAGCGCACGGCGTCGCGGGTCTTGCGATCCTTGACTGCGTCGAGCAGCGGCGCGGCACCCGGCGAACGGCGGATCAGGCTTTCCGGATCGGGAAACACCAAGGGATCGTCCCACGGGCCTTGTACGACGAACGGCAGGTCGAAGCCGGGCGGGGCGTTCGGCGCCGAGGTGAGGCTCGCTACGCCCTTCAGATCGTATTCGCGCGTCGGCACCGAAGCCGTACCGGTCATTGTCAGGCGGGTCGCCGGGCCTTCGAGGCGGATGTCTTCGGCGGTGGCGACGCCGTCGTTGAATTTCACCGAGACGGTGAGGGTGTCGTAGGGCGTCGAGCCGGAGCGGAAATTGCCGCCGCCGGCCAGCGGCCGGCGCTCCAGCCGCTTCAAGAGCTGCTCGACATTGAAGCCGGCGATGGCGCCGTCGCGGCCGGTCAGGGTCGCGGTGCCGTCGAGCGAGGAGGCGAGGCCAAACGGGCTGGTGCCGGAGGCCACCAGCGAGACGTTGAGGTTGCCGCGTCCGGAAAGTTTGTTGATGCCGAACAATTCGGAGGCGCAGGCCTGCAAATCGACGTCGGTGAACTGGAACTGCGCTTTGATGTCGGCGGCCGCGTCCGAGCGCGCGATGCCGAACGAGCCCTTGGCGATGCCGCCATACATCTGCGCCTCGCCGACCGAAAGCGCCAGCGCGCCGCCGCGCAAGTTTGCGCCGAAGGCAGTGCGGCCGAGCTTGGTCGGACCGACCGTGACCTTGGCCGCCGACAGCCGCATGTCGAGGTCGGTGGTCGAGAGTGAAGTGAGGTCGAACAGCTGCCGG
The DNA here is from genome assembly GCA_963802535.1 of uncultured Alphaproteobacteria bacterium. Lineage (GTDB taxonomy): Bacteria > Pseudomonadota > Alphaproteobacteria > Rhizobiales > Xanthobacteraceae > Bradyrhizobium. Next base: position 222,617 of record CAWDJI010000024.1, read on the forward strand.
TTCCAGTCGCGGGCGCCCGACGCCAGCAGGCGGAAGGTCGAGATATAGGGCGTGAAATCCAGCGCGCCGGCGGCGAGCGTCGCTTGCAATGTCTGGCGGCCGTTATTGGCAAAGGTCATCACGCCTTCGGCGACATTGCCGTCGAGTTCGACATTGACGTTGGTCAAGCGCGACCGAGGCGCCGACGACATTGGCGCGCGCCTTCAGCGCGAAACGGCCAAAACCGCCGCCGGGCGTCGACTGCCCCATCCAGCGCAGCGCGTTGCGCAGCGACATGCTGTCGATCGTGACAGTGCCTTCCATCATCAGGCTGGTGCGGTTGGCGACCGTGCCGTCGAAGGCGAGTTTCAAGGGCGCGCTGGCCAGCCGCGCCTTCAGGCCGGAGCGGTCGCCCGACAATGCCGCGACGAAGTCGCTGGCGCTGACCGAGCCGTCGACGCGCTCGCCGCGCCAGTCGAATTGCCCGGTCGCCGCAAACGAGCGCGAGATCGACGGCCAGGCCAGCGACAGGTCGATATCGCCGAGCACTTCGGAGACGTGGTTGGTGGGATCCTCGTAGTTGAGTACGCCGTCCTGGATCCTGATCTCCGAGAACGACACTTGATTTTCGGCGCCGGGCTTCATGGCGCGCACGATGGTCTCGACGAACGGCGTCCAGTTGCTCTCGCCATTGCCGTCTCTTACGACCCTGATATGCGGCCGCAGCATCATGACGTCGGCGATCTCGAAGCGGCGCAGCAATAGCGGCAGCAGCCGCAAATTCGCGGTCAGCACGTCGACCTGCAGCGCGGGGTCAATGGTGCCGCCGCCTTTCAGCCCGACGTCGTGGAACGAGACGTAGCTGCCGGGAAATACCGAGACGTCGATCGAGCCGGTGACGACGAGATCAAGCCCGGTGACGGCGCGGATCTGCGCCTCGACAGCCTGGCGGAGCGCATCCCGGTTGAGCAGCCAGGACGTGCCGATCAGGCCGATCAAGGCCAGACCGAGAAATGCCGCAATCGGCATCCCCAGGCGTTTTATTCCTTGGGCCATCGTTAAAGACATATCCGGATCGGGTTGTGGTCGAAGATTTGGTTTCTTGGGCGCTTGTGCCACGCACTGGTACGCCCGTGCCAACCCTCACAACTTGAAGGGTTTTCTTGACGCTTTCAAGGCCATCCCGGTGCCGTCTGCCGCGGCCGATGGTCCGGATCGCCCGTCATTGACGCAGTGCGAAGAATTCGCCTAATAATCCCTGATAATGATGGCCGCAAGCGGCTTCCTCCATCAGGTCAGATTGCCATGAACAAGGTTTACCCCGACGCCAAATCGGCACTTGAAGGCGTTCTCAAGGACGGCATGATGATCATGTCGGGTGGCTTCGGTCTTTGCGGTATCGCCGAGACCTTGTCGGACGCGATCCGCGAATCCGGCGTCAAGGGCCTCACCGTCATCTCCAACAACGCGGGCGTCGACGGCATCGGCCTCAGCCGGCTCCTGGAAACGCGGCAGATCAAGAAGATGATCTCGTCCTATGTCGGTGAGAACAAGCTGTTCGCCCAGCAATATCTCGCCGGAGAACTGGAACTCGAATTCAATCCGCAGGGCACGCTGGCCGAGCGCATCCGCGCCGGCGGCGCCGGCATTCCGGCCTTCTACACCAAGACCGGCGTTGGCACGCTGATCGCCGAAGGCAAGGAAGTGAAGGAATTCGACGGCGAGAAATACATCATGGAGCGCGGCCTGTTCGCCGACCTCGCCATCGTCCACGCCTGGAAGGGCGATACCGCAGGCAATCTCGTCTATCGCAAGACCGCGCGGAACTTCAATCCGATGATGGCCACCGCCGCCAAGGTCACCATCGCCGAGGTCGAGCATCTGGTGCCGGCCGGCGAGATCGATCCCGACCATATTCATACGCCCGGCATCTTCGTCAAACGCATGATCGACGTCGGTTCGGCTAAGAAGCGGATCGAGTTCCGCAACACCCGCCCGCGCCCCGCGGCGTAATCAAAAACCCTTTAGCAGGAGAGCCCCATGGCCTGGACTCGTGAACAGATGGCCGCTCGTGCCGCCAAAGAGTTGCGCGACGGTTATTACGTCAATCTCGGCATCGGCATCCCGACGCTGGTTTCGAACTACATCCCCGAGGGCATCGACGTTAATCTCCAGAGCGAGAACGGCATGCTCGGCATGGGCCCGTTTCCCTATGAGGGCGAGGAAGACGCCGACCTCATCAACGCCGGCAAGCAGACGGTCAGCGAATTGCCGTCGACCAGCTATTTCTCCAGTGCTGAGTCTTTCGGCATGGTGCGCGGCGGGCATATCGATCTGTCGATCCTCGGCGCGATGCAGGTCGCGCAGAATGGCGATCTCGCCAACTGGATGATCCCCGGCAAGATGGTGAAGGGCATGGGCGGTGCGATGGACCTCGTCGCCGGCGTCAAGCGCGTCGTCGTCGTCATGGAGCATTCCGCCAAGGACGGCCCGAAGCTCCTGAAGAACTGCAATCTGCCGCTGACCGGCGAGAAGGTCGTCGACATGGTGGTGACGGATCTCGCGGTGTTCACCATCGACAAGCACGGCAAGGACGGCATGGCCCTGATCGAACTCGCCGACGGCGTCACGCTCGACGAGGTCAAGTCCAAGACCGAAGCCGATTTTCGCGTCGCGCTGAAGAACGCTTAAGCGGCGCTATAAAATCTGTCGTCGTCCCGGCGAACGCCGGGACCCATACGCCGCGGCCTCAATTTGGCGGAAAGTGGCAGCGACCTTCCTTCATCGATAGCACAACGCGGTATGGGTCCCGGCCTTCGCCGGGACGACGGAAGCACTTTCGCCTACGCCGGTCCGCTCGGCACGTCGGAAAACCGCGTCAGCCACACCACCGGACCGATGCTGGCGACCACGATCAGCAAGGCGGCGAGCGCGCCGTCTTCAAAGCTGCCGCGGCTGGCGAACTGGTAGATCGAGGTCGCCAGCGTGTCGACATTCATCGGCCGCAGCAGCAGCGTCGCCGGCAATTCCTTCAGGCAGTCGACGAACACGATGATGACGGCGCCGAGCATCGCCGGCCGCAGCAGCGGCAGATGAATGCGCCGCATCGTGGTGGCTTGGCCGGCGCCGGCGGCGCGCGCGCTGTCGTCATAGTCGTGCGGGATCCGCTCGAAGCCGGCCTTGATCAGCCCGGTCGGGACCGCCAGAAACCGGATCACATAGGCGATCACGACGGCGCCGCCGGAGCCCACCAGAATAAGCCCGGGCAGCTTATGTCCGAACCATCCGGCCAGCGCGTTCAGTCCGTTGTCGATCGCCAGCACCGGCGTCAGCAGGCCGAGCGCCAGCACCAGCCCGGGCAGCGCGTAGCCGGTTTGCGCGACGTTCATCGCCGCCAGTTGGGCCAGACGAGGCCGCCAGCGCCAGGCCAGAATGGTCGCAAAGCCGAGCGCCAGCGTGATCAGCGTCGCCAGCGTTGCGAATATGATCGAGTTGAAGGCGTCGCGCCCGAGCGACATGTCAAAATTCGCCAGCAGCCCGCGCCGAAAACTCTGCTGCAGCAGAAACAGCACCGGCACGACGAACCCGAGCAGCACCGGCACGAGGCAGGCGGCGCAGGCCCACCAGCCGCGGGCGCCGTGCAACCGGGTGCGCGGCGTCAGCCGCGGGCTCTCGGCGGAAAACCCGGTCGCGACATTGCGGCGGCCGTAGCGTTCGATCGCGATCAGGCCGGCGATGATCGCCAGCATGAAGCAGGACAACTGCGCAGCTCCTGCGAGGCTGCCGCGGTTGAGCCAGGTCGTGAAGATCGACACGGTGAGGGTGCGAACGCCGAGATATTCGCTGGCGCCGATGTCGTTCAGGGTTTCCAGCGATACCAGCGCTAGGCCTACCGCCAGCGCCGGCCGCGCCATCGGCAACGAGACGCGCCGGAACACGTTCCATCTGCTGGCGCCGAGCATGCGCGCCGCTTCGCCGAATTCGGCGCTCTGGAACTGGAACATGGTTCGCGCCGAGAGATAGACGTAAGGGTAGAGCACGAGGCCGATGACGATGATCGCACCCGGCATCGAACGCAGATTGGGAAGGGCCGCCACCGTGTCAGGCAGCGGAAACCAGAATCCTAGCGTGCGATGGACCAGGCCGAGCGGTTCGAACAAATCCGCATAAACGTAAGCCGCCAGATAAGTCGGGATCGCCAGCGGCAGCGGCATCAGCCGCACCAACATGTCGCGGCCGTAAAAATCATGCAGCGAGATCAGCCAGGCGGTGCCTGCGCCGATCGCCAGCGCCAGGGCGCCTACGCCGCCGAGCAACAGCGCGGTGTCGATCAGGGCCCGCGGCAACACGTAGGCGATCAGATCGCGCCAGACGTCAGGCGCGGGATCGAGCGCCAGTGCGACGATGGAGATGACGGGGGCTGCGACCATGATCGCGGTCATCACCGCGATCACAGCTGCGATCCGTCCGGCGCGCGCGGAGCGGTTCACGTCCATGCGCGCCGACGTGAAGTCAGCCGTTCATGCCACCCGCTCTCCCTCCGCGAAACGCGGAGGAAGAGACAGGGCAACCGGGAAGGATCAATTATCAAAGCCGACCTTGTCCACCAGCGAGGCCGCCGCTTTGCGGTTGGCGGCGATCTTCGAGATTGGAAGGCTATCGGCGTTGAGCTTGCCGTAGCCGGCAATGGTCGGGTTGATGGCGACACCGGCGCGCACCGGATATTCGTAGTTCTGGTCGGCGTAGATCTGCTGCGCCTTTTCACCCGCGAGCCATTCGATCAGCTTGACGCCATTGGCCTTGTTGGGCGCGTGCTTGGCCAGCAGCACGCCGGACAGATTGACGTGGGTGCCGCCGCCGGCAAACGTCGGCAGGATCACCTTGGTGGCTTCCGCCCACGGCTTCTTTTCGGGATCGTTGTTCATCATCAGCGCCCAGTAATAGGTGTTGCCGATGCCGATGTCGCATTTGCCGGCAGCGACGTCGCGCGCCGCCTCGCGGTCGCCGCCCGAAGGCTTTTGCGCCAGATTGGCCTTGACGCCGCGCAGCCATTCCTCGGCCTTGGCCTCGCCGTAGCGCGCGGTATAGGCGGCGAACAGCCCGTTATTGTAGATGTGCTGGCCGGAGCGGATGCAGATCTTGCCCTTCCATTTGGGGTCGGCGAGTTCTTCGTAAGTGATCTCGTCCTGCTTGACGCGGTCCTTCGAGGCGTAGATCACGCGGGCGCGCATCGAGATGCCGGCCCAATGCCCGTCGGGATCGCGATATTGCGCCGGCACGATCTTGTCGACGGCCTCCGACTTGATCGGCTGCGTCACGCCGGCCGCGACCGCCTCGTCGATGCGGCCGATATCGACCGTCAGCAGCACGTCGGCCGGGCTGTTGGTGCCCTCGGCCTTCATGCGCTGCTCGAGCCCCGAACTTGCCGAGACGACATTGACCTTGATGCCGCTGTCGGCCGTGAAGGCATCGAACAGCGGCTGGATCAGCTTGGTTTCGCGGTAGGTGTAGACGTTGACCTCGCCGTTCTCGGCGAAGGCGGTGGTGATTGCGGGCGAGGCCAAAGCGAGCAACGTCGCGGTTGCGGTGAGGACGCGAAACTTCATCATGAAAAGCTGCTCCGGCAGACAGGGTGACGATGCCGGTTTCACTAGCGCAGCGGCTGGCGCGCTCGCCCGCGACGCGATGTCGCGAAAGCGTTGTTTTAGAGCAATTCCATGCCGTGATTTAGAGGCGTTCCAGAGTTGGTCAAACACGCCGGGATCGGCGATTGTCGTTCCGGCGCTCGAGGTGGAACAGGGATCCATGATTCCGGTGCCGGTCGTGATCAGCGTTGCGGTGCCGACAATTTGAGCAGCAGCGGCGCGCTATCCGTTCGACCTTGGCACACTCCGTGCCTAATCTTGCGGAGAGCGGAGGCGGCCCGATGCGTGACATTCTCGAATATTGCATTGGCGGCATCCGGCGGGACGTCACCGTCGGCACCGAAGTGCTCCACGAGGGCGGCCGGACCGGTCATCTGTATGTGCTGATCGAGGGGCGGCTCGAGGTGGTCAAGGGCGACACCGTCGTTGCCACGCTCACCGAGCCAGGTGCTGTGCTCGGCGAAATGTCGGTGCTGCTGGACGCGCCGCACACCGCGACCGTGCGCGCGGCGCAGGATTCGGTGGTTTACGAGATCGACGATGCCGCGTCGTTCATGCGTCAGCAGCCGGCGGTGGCGCTGGTCATCGCACGCATGCTGGCGCAGCGGCTCAACGTTGCGACGACTTATCTCGCGGATCTCAAGCACCAATATGGCGGCCACGGCAACCACCTCGCGATGGTCGGCGACATCCTGCAAAGCATGATCAACCTTCCGCCGACGCAGGTTTCGCCAGGCTCGGATCGGCAATCCGATCCAAGGATGTGAGCCAGGGCGGTGCCGCAGCCAGCGGCGCGGCGGGCCGTGCCAGCGGCGCCTTGAGATCGATTGATTGCGCGGCTTCCGCCGAAAGCCAGAATGCCGTTCCTTCGTCGATATCGAGCACGATGTAGACCGGCGGGCGGCCGGGCTGCAGGCCGGCGTTGAACACCCAGGTATCGCCGAGCCGGTCGAACCAGGAGCCCTCGGGAATGAAGGGTGACTGGTGCACATGGCCGGAGATCACCATCGACGGCTGATAGCGTGCGATCCACTGCACCAGTTCGACGTCGCCGAAATAGCGCTTGCCGCCCCAGCTGGTCGGCGAGTTCGCCGGCGGCGCATGATGCACCCAGATCCAGCGCGGCGGCCGTGTGGCAGCGTCCGCTTCCAGTTGCGCCTCGAGGCGCTGCTTGACCGATGGCCCGTCCCACCATGGACAGACCGTAAAGCGCGTGTCGCCGATAGTCAGGCTGTCGCCGTCGCAGGCGATGCCGAGTTCGCGGACCTCGCCGATCCAGCGCGAAATCTTTTCGCCCTCCGCGCTGCGCTCGTCGAGGTCGTGATTGCCCGAGCAAAGGATCACGCGGGTGATGCCTGAGAGCATCGACAGATATTTCTTCACCACGACGATCTGGGCGCGGAAGTCGACGAACGAGCCGATGTCGAGCGCGTCGCCGGCGAAGATGACGAGATCGAACTCGTGTGCTGCAGCCAGCAGCCAGTCGAACTGCGGCAACGAATAATGCAAATCCGCAACCACAAGGCAGCGCATGCTCGGATCATCCAAAGTGCCTGAGCAATAGGCAATCCGGGGTGGATGCATTCAGGCTGACTGGATTCGAGCAAAAATTGTGCCGTGGGACGCTCGCGCGGAGACGCGACAGATGCCCGCAGATTGGCCCGCCGTTTCAGCGCGCGTCGAAATTCACCGCAACCGTGTTGCCGCCGCTGATGACGACCGCGACGCGTTCGCCGGCGGCCGGCCGGTACGCACCTGAAGTGATGGCCGAGAAGGCGCAAGCGCCGCCCGGCTCCGCCACGATCCGCAAGGCGCGCCACAATGTCTTCTGCGCCTCGGCAATCGCCTCGTCAGTCACCAGCACGGTCTGGGCTGCGTATTTCTGCACGATCGGAAACACGATCTGGCCGACCTGGCGCGGCGCCAGCGAATCCGCCGCCAACCCGCCCGCTTCCGCATCGACGGGACGGCCTGCTTCGAGCGCCTTGGTCAGCGTCGGCGCCGTCGTCGGCTCGACGCCGATCACCTTGACGCGGCCGGCGTACCAGGCGGCGATCCCTGCGACCAGCCCGCCGCCGCCCACGGACACCAGAACCGTGTCGATGTCGGGCGCCTGTTGTTCGAGTTCGAGTGCCAGCGTGCCCTGGCCCATGATGGTCTCAATCTGGTCGAAGGCGTGGACCGGCATCGCGCCGGTTTGCTGCACCCAGTCCTCGCTGGCGGCGAGCGCTTCGGCGTAGAGATTGCCGCCGATATGCAGGTCGGCGCCATATTCGCGGATGCGCGCGATCTTGGCCGGTGAGGATACGCTGGGGACGAAGATGCTGGCCGGCTTGCCGAGCCGCATGGCGGCATAAGCCACCGCCGCGCCATGATTGCCGCCCGATGCGGCAACGATGCCGGCCGTCGGTATCTCGCGCGTCAACAGATTGGCGAAGGCGCCGCGGGCCTTGAACACGCCCGCATGCTGGAGCAGTTCGAGCTTGAGCGTGAGGGGACCGGCGGGCGCACCGAACTCGCTGCCATCGACCGCGATCACCGGCGTGCGCCTGATGTAGGGCCGGATCAGCCGCTCGCATCGTTCGATCGCTTGTGGCGTTATCGCGTCATCAGGTCCGTTCATCGTATTCTCTCCGTCGACCAGTGCCGCGTTCACGCCCCGGCAGGGAACCAAATCGCTGACCCTCCGGCGACGTCCCGCTAGCCAAAGACATACTATATCAGGTGGCAGTGACGCGTGCCTGACCCCTAACTCTACGGTGCATGGGGTTGTTTTCGCAGTTTTGTTTGGCCGCTCGCCCTCAGGCCTTCGCGGTCGCATGCGAAAATACCACCTCGATCAGCGTGCCCGAGCGCGCGCCGGTCCTGATCTGGAATCGGGCGCGGTTGGCTTCGACCAGCGCCTTGGTCAGCGACAGGCTGACGCCGGCGCCCTCGCTGGCCTGATCCGAAGGGGCTTGCGTCCGGAACGGTTCGAGGGCTGCGGCGACTTCATTGTCGTTGAGGCCGTGGCCGGTGTCGCGGACCCGCAGCATCACCTCGCCGAAATCCGACAGCGCGGTGGAGACGATCACCTGGCCGCCGGCATTGGCGAGATGGATCGAATTGCCGATCAAATTGAGCGTGATCTGGCGCAATGCGCGGGCGTCCGCGATCACGGGCGGCAGCGTATGCGCGAGCGAGGTGCGGATGATGATGCGCTCGCGGTTGGCCTGCGGCTGCATGACGGCGACGCAGCTCTCGACCAGTTCGTTGAGGTTCTGGTTGGTGAAGGAGAGATCGAGCTTGCCGGTCTCGATTCTGGAGAGATCGAGCAGGTCGTTGATGATCGACAGCACCCGTTCGCCGGAGGCGCGGATGTCCTTCATGTATTCGGCGTAGCGCTCATTGCCGAGCGCGCCGAAGCGTTCGCCGATCATCACCTCGGCAAAGCCGATGATGGCGTTGAGCGGCGTGCGCACCTCGTGGCTGATGCGGGCCAGCACGTCGGCCTTGGCGTTGGCGGCGCGCTCGGCGAGGCGCCGGGCTTCGCGCAGCTCGCTTTCGCTGTTCTTGGCCTGCGACAGGTCGCGGAACACCGCAAAGAAATTCGGACCGTCGGGGCGCGTGCGTCCCATCGTCATCGACAGCGGGATGAAGCCGCCCTTGCTCTCGCGCCCGAGCGTCTCGCGGCCGTGATCGAGCAGGCTGGCGACGCCGGATGATTTGACCGCCGGCGAGATAGTCGAACACGCCGTGCTGGCTTTCCGGCGCGAACAGCTCCGCCAGATTGCGCCGCGCCAGCTCTTCGCCGTCATAGCCGAACAGCGCCTCGGCGCTGCGGTTGGCCGAACTGATGTTGCCCTCGGCATCGAACATCACGATGCCCTCGGCCGTGGTGTCGAGGATGGCGCCGAGCTCTTCGGCATCGGCATGGCCCGCCGGCAACGGTTCCGGCTCGGGGACCAGCGTTTCCGCGATCGGTTCAGGCTCCACGATCTGCGCTGGCTCCGCGATCGCGGCCGCGACGGCCGCGCTCTCGTGGCGCGCGCTTGAGAAGATCAAAGCAAGCGCGAAATCGCCGTCCCATGAAATCGTGTAGAGGCGCGCGTCGGTCGCAGTTGACGCCGGCGCCGGATGCGCTTCGGCGTCGCGTGCTTCGGAATCTTGCGGCTGGCTTGCGGAAATCGTCACCGGCGTGCCGGTGTCCGAGGTGCTGGAAGCGTTCGACACGCCGGCTTCGACATAGAGCGCGTCGAGGCCGCCGGCATCTTCCAGCGCATGCAGGGTCGGATAACCCATCTGCGTGAGGAAGGCCGGGTTGGCGTAGAGCAGCCGGTCGAGCCGGTAGATCAGAATGCCGACCGGCAGCAAATCGAGCAGCGCCTTGTCGCGCCTGGTTTCGCCGCGTGCCGGCGGCTCGGATGGCGCCAGCCATTCGGGCTGCGGGGTGACCGGCGCTTCGCTTGCGGCCTCAAGCAGGTCTTCAGCATGTGCGTCCACCGACGCGACCTTCTCGACAACGGTCTCATCGATGCCGGTGACTGCGGGCGCAGGCTCGTTGCCCATCTCGGTCTCGAGCCGGGCCGACAATTGCCGCGCCAGTTCGTTGAAGGCGCTGTTCTCGACCGGCGTCAGCGACGGCGGCTTGCTATCGCCAGGGGGGCGGAACGGCAAAACGTTCTTCGACGTTTCCGTTGCGGTGTCGACAGGGGGTTCCACGGCGTTATCCAAATCGGTTGGGTGTGAAGTCTCTTGAGCGATCGGCTCAGGCAATTCAGCAGGCGACGCAACGCTGGTCTCGATGATGAAATCCGCTGCTGCGGAATCTTCCGCAGCGACGTGTTCGTGCGGCGGGCCTTCGGCCGGCAACGCGTGCACCGGCAACGCTGCGTCGACCGAATCCGGGGCAGGGCTTGCCGCAAGAATATCAGCCGCCAGCGGTTCCGGCGCCATCGCCACGGGCGCTCCACCGAAGAATTCGTAGCGGCGCAACGCGGCCAGCCGCGCCAGGCCGTCGAGATCGCGGCAGACGCCAAAACCCCGATAGCCGGCAAAATTCCGCGCGCGATCGAAGATCGGCAGGCCCGACAATTCGACCGGCAAGGCGCTGCCGCCATCGACGGGCCAGTTCAGCGTGATGCCGCTCCAGGTCTGGTGCGTGGCGAACGCCTGCATCACGCGGTCGTCGCGGATCGAGTCCGTAGGCTTCTGATATCTCGCGCCACAAGCGGCCGAAGCCGGCCACCGTGCGCGGACCGATCAGGCGGGTGAACTCGTCGGCGCCGAGCGAGAAGCGGCCGTCGCGATCCATCTGCCACATGAAGCGCAGCGGCAGCCGGCGCGCCGCAGGTGACGACGCGTCGAGCAACGCCGGCACTTCCTCATGCGCGGCGATCGGTGGCGCCGGTGTTTCAATCAATGGCGCAGGCGGTTCATCAGCGATTGCGTCGAAATGAGGCGCAGGGTCAGGCGGTGCTACGTGCGGCTCGCTCGCGGACGGCTGCGCGGCGACAGGTTCGTCCGCGGCCGGCGGCTCGGCGAAAGCGTCGAACAACTCCAGTGGGGTGGGGACTTCACTTTTCGGTGCCGGCGGTTCGTGTTCGGGGACAGCGTGCGCGGTGATGGCGCTGACCGGCGGTTCAACGTCAGGCAGTTTTTCTTCCGGCAGCTCCGCTGCGACCGGCTCGGGTTCTGCAACGGGCGCGACGTCAGGCACGAGCAAGGCGACGAGGCCGATATCGGCGCCGCTGCCGACGCGCTGTAGCACCATACGGCCGATGTCGATCGCGGTGACGACCGCGCCCACCTTCAGCGCTTCATGGCGCGCATCGTCGAGACCGGCATCGACGAGGTTTTGAAAGCCGAGCAGGGGACGCGCCACCTCGTTGGCGCCGATCAATCGGCCGGCAGCGAGAAAACGCAGCGACCGGCATCGCGAGGCCTTCGACCAGATGTTGCAGGCGTTCTTCCAGCGGCATGATGCGGCCGGCGGTCTGGCTTGGCACCACGAGAATGCCGTGGCTGCCATCGGGAAAATCGAGCCGCGAACAACCGCAGGTCGCTAGCATACCGGGCACGGCACCAAAACCCTGTAACCGCTCCAGCCGGACCGCGCCGTTCGGAAGCAAGCGGCCGGCAAGGCGTGCGACCTGTCGTCGATGCTGATCGGCGGGTCCGAAAATCTTGCTCGCCAGTGCGCTGCTGTTGTCGGCTGCGAACATGCGCGCGCCGACCGGATTGGCCCACAGGATCCGCGTTCCGTCGGTCGACCACAGCCACGCGGGCAGGCGGCTCGTCGCGTGCGCGGCCAGCCGCGGATCGCCGAGCGCCTGGACCTGGAATTCCGCATTGTTCATCGCGACGACATGACCGTACGGCTGGGCCCTTTGTCCGGGTGAGGAATCAGCGGCCCAAATTTCGGCCCCCAAATGGATCGTCAGTATCGCAAGCGCGGAGCGGCAGGTCCACGGCCCGTCAGACCCTGCTGGCTGCCAAAGAAGCGATAACCTTAATCGGGCTGAACCGGTTTGCGTCTGCGGCGTTGTGCATGTTGCAAACGACCACCAGAGGTCCACGATGGGGAACCGACGGACGGCCGCAATTCCCGCCAACGAACAAGGAGTGGGACCATGAGTGAAGATGGGCAAAACCGTTTCGAGATTCCGAAGGAAATGCGATCGATGGCGGAGGCGAGCTTCGATCAGGCCCGCAAGACCTTTGAGAAGTTCGTCACCTCGGCGCAGCAGGCGGCAGGCTCGTTCGAGGACCGCGGCGCCACGGCGCGCGCCGGCGCCAAGGACATTTCCAGCAAGGCGATCGCCTATGCCGAGAAGAACGTGCAGGCCTCGCTCGATTTCGCGCAATCGCTGCTCAAGGCCAAGGATTTGACCGAAGTGATGCGGCTGCACAGCGAATATGTGCAGGGCCAGATGCGCTCGCTGGCGGAGCAGGCCAGTGAAATGGGCCAGATCGTCAGCCGCGCGGCAATGGATGCGGCAAAGCCGAAAACCTAGCGTTTTCGCCGCCAGCATCGGGGCAACCGGTAACAGGTTGCATCCCACGGATAGTACGGAGTTCCCCTACATCCTGTACGCTATGTATGGTGCAATGCACATAAATAGCTTTGCGCTGCACAAAATTGACATGATATGGGTGTTTATTGGCCATGCCCATCGACGGGCACCCCCAGTGATCCAGGCCGCGTGATCCAGTACGGCGCTATCGGCGAATGGCCGCCGGCGTCCGCATCAGGTCACATCGCTATTACCCCGTTGCGAAGGAAGCATGCGAATGACCAGTTCTACCGATCCGTTCTCCGCCTCCATCATCCCGTTCGAAGTCCCCGAGCAGATGCGTGCGTTCGCCGAAAAGGGCGTGTCGCAGGCCCGCGACAATTACGCCAAGTTCAAGGATGTCGCCGAGACCCATAACGGCACCGTCGAGGCCGTGTTCAGCTCGGCCACCAAAGGCGCCAGCGCCTACTCCGCCAAGTTGCTCGAATTCTTCAAGGCCAACACCACGTCCTCGCTCGATTTTGCGCAGGAGCTGTTCGGCGTGAAGACGCCGGCGGCCGCCATGGAGCTGTGGACCTCGCACGCCCGCAAGCAGTTCGAGACGTTCTCGGCCCAGGCCAAGGAGCTCACCGAGCTCAGCCAGAAGGTCGCGACCGAAACCGTCGAACCGATCAAGGCTTCGGCTGCCAAGTTCTACAAGCCGGCCGCCTGATCGATCGGCATCGATCTTTGAAAGGCCCGGGTGTGAGCCCGGGCTTTTTGTTGCCGGGTCTGTCGCGGCGGCCGATACCGGCGGATGACCCGGCAAATGAACTAAAAGTCCTCTCGAAACGACTATAATCGGGTGCTCCGCGGCCTTGCCAAAGCAGGGCGTTGCACCTAGTTTCCGCCCCGTTCGCGCCCCCCTTTTTGGGGTGCTCGCAAGGATGCAGTTGTAGCTCAGTTGGTTAGAGCGCCTGCCTGTGGAGCAGGAGGTCGGTGGTTCGAGCCCACCCAACTGTACCACCTCAATCCCCATCGAGATCCGCGCCCGATCGCGATCAACCACCCGTCAAGATTTCGCGGCTATGCTACTTTGATCCACGGGGAACCAAAGTCGCTTTCGCTGTATTGTTCGCCGTCTCTGCCGGTCACCAAATAAATCCAATCTTCATAGGGGGGCGTTTCATGAGAATTGCTGCAATCCTGCTTATTGGTGTGTCGCTGTCGCTCGCTGCATGCGGGAGAGATCCCGGTCCCAAGGGGGATACGGGAGCGACGGGTGCACAGGGCGCCGCGGGGCCGCAAGGCGCCCAGGGCATTCAAGGTGTTGCCGGAGCGCAAGGCCCTGCCGGTGCGCAAGGGTCGCAAGGTCCGCAAGGGGCACCCGGTGCAAAAGGCGATAAGGGCGACAAAGGTGAGAAGGGTGACAAGGGTGACAAGGGTGAGTCCGGGGCGGCCAGCCTCCGCGCGGTATCTGCCGAAGGCACGGTCAGTTGCGAGGCCAGCGAGACCCTGGTGTCGGTGGTCTGTCCGAGCGGCGGCGCGCCTGACGGAGCCAAGTGCGCAGGCGTCGCTGTCGGATTGTGCTTGAAGAAACCGTAAGCGACCCGATCCTCCGAGCCTTACACGTCAGCGGTCGATGGCGACCGCTGACGGCCATCAAACCGGCAAGATCAGGCGTCGACGCGGGACGCTTGTGCTGTGGCCTGTCGTCCACCCCTGCTTGCCAATTCCAGACGGTTCACCCACAATTCGCACAAATCATTGCGCCGTTCATTTCCTCGGGGGGACTCATGACGACATTTCGGATCAGCCATTTTCATGTCGGCCTGATGCTGGCTACCGCGCTCGCCGTTTCGATGTGGCCGGCCACCGGTCAGGCCTATACGCCCGAGCAGGAGCAGGCCTGCACCAGCGACGCCTTCCGGTTGTGCAGCTCCGAAATCCCGAATGTGGACCGTGTCACCGCCTGCATGGTCGCCAAGAGGTCACAGCTCTCGCCGCCTTGCCGGGCGCAATTCAGGCCTGATCCCGAGCCCAGTCAGGCCGCGGCCGCGCCGGCCGGCAGGCCGATGGCAATCCGGCCGGCCACGCCGCGCAAGTCGGCCAAGGTACGCAAACCCAAAAAGCCGGCAAAGAAGCCCGCCTCGACCTGAGTGCGGCGCGCCCTTTCAACCCCCGTTTGCGCGACAGACTGACGCCTTGCGGCGCGGTGGCGCATCCACATCTCTCCGGCACGGGGAGAGATTGAAGTGAGCGAAGCAGACAGGATCGAACTCGACCGGCACTTTGCCTGGTTTGAAGCCAAGCTGCCGCGGGGGCCGGCCAAATTCGTCGGCTGGCTGCGCAAGCCGTCGTCGCGGTACGCCCGGATTCCGCTCGCCATTCTGTTGATCATCGGCGGCATTTTCAGCATCCTGCCGGTGCTCGGCCTCTGGATGCTGCCGCTCGGACTCCTTTTGTTCGCGCAGGACGTCCCGTTCCTGCAGAAGCCGATGGCGAAGATGCTCGGATGGATCGAGCGCAAATGGATCGAACGTCAGCGCACAAAAAGCATGCACTGAATCGATCAAGCCATTCTGGCGATTCCATTTTCACGATTCCACTATGAGTTGCATCGCCGCGTGCAGTGTGACTCAAAAAGCAGCCTTGTTGGCTAATCCGTGGCTTCTTTTCGATTACCAGTAAATTTTTCTTTCACGAATCAGCGCGCTGATTCATTTTCGTCTCCTGGGGTCAACTGGAGGCCAAGGTATGAACGTCATAGTTTTCGCTTCGCGTAAGGGGGGCTCGGGAAAAAGTACCCTGGCTGCTCACATTGCTGCGCATGTACACAAATCGACCAAGCCCTGTTTGATGATCGACGCAGATCCACAGGGATCGCTAACGCTCTGGCACAAGTTGCGCGGAACCAACGAACCGCCGATCAAGGCCGCTGTAAATTCAGTCAGCGGAATCATTGCCGCCGCCAAGCGCGACGGCATCGAATGGGTGTTCATCGACACGCCGCCGAATCTCTCGGCTGTCGTCGACGACGCCATCAAGAACGCCACGATGGTGATCATTCCGGCTCGGCCCGGCGTGTTCGACGTCAACGCGGTGCAGGAAACCATTCAAACCTGCCGCGCGGCGCGTAAGCCCTATGCGGTCGTCATCAACGGCGCACCCGCGAGCCGGGACGGCGTCGAAAGCCGCATCGTCACCATCGCGCGTGAAGCACTGGTAAAATTCCGTGCGCCGGTGTGGAGCGGTCAGATCACCAACCGTGCCGATCTGTTGCTGGCGCTCGGTAACGGTGAAGGCGCCCGCGAATATTATGCGGAAGGCCGCGCTGCCGCGGAGATCAGCCGGTTGTGGGCTGCGATCGAACGCTCGATCAAGGCGATCCGCGGATCGGCGTCGGCGTCCGGGGCCATGCACAAGCAGGCGGCGTAACAACGCCGCCACTTACTTACAAAGACGCGCGGGCTCCGCGCGTTTTTCTTTGTTGGATATTGTCATTCCGGGGCGATGCGTAGCATCGAAGCCGGAATCTCGAGATTCCGGGTCTGGTCCTTCGGACCATCCCGGAATGACGAAATTGGTGCGTGACGGTGTTTACGCCACCATCAGCATGTAGAACACCACGACCGGTGACATGGTCAGCAGCACGGTCCAGATGCCGACCGCCCACAGAACGTCCTCGACAGTGAAGCCCGCTTGCCCGGGCAGAGTATTATTTTCGATTTCCACGACGCGCCCCCGCGTTTTTTTACTGTTGTGGCGACCATGATAGGCGACCGGTTTTAAAATCCCGGTCGCGATTTCGCTCGCATTTGACCGCAGGTGCTACCGCGGATTAACCACGGCGGCATCCGCTGCCGGCCGTCAGGCCACCAGCATGCGATAGGTCATGACAGGCGCGAAGCCGATCAGCAT
The DNA here is from genome assembly GCA_963802535.1 of uncultured Alphaproteobacteria bacterium. GTDB lineage: Bacteria > Pseudomonadota > Alphaproteobacteria > Rhizobiales > Xanthobacteraceae > Bradyrhizobium. The sequence continues at coordinate 239,136 of CAWDJI010000024.1, forward strand.
CGCCCACAGGGCAAAGGACGAAACCAGCAGAACGTCGTGCATTCTCTGGGCGTGCTCGCAGGTCGGAAATTTCGGATTGGACGTGATGTGATCGGTCATTGGTAATCCCCCCGTTTTTGGTTGGGGACATCAATACGCCCAAGATTTTAAAGTTGCGGGCGAGGCTTTGCTCGATTTTGCAACGCTGCGATCACCAGGCATTAACCAGAACAGCGCGGATCGTCCCCGATGCGTGCTCTCTCCGGTCGGCGTTTACTTCTGGGAAGACATACAAAGCAATTTACGCGCCTCCGCATCAACCTAGCCGGTGTGGAGCGACAGAAAAGCCGTCACCGCATTCGCGCGTGGCGGCTTTTTTGTCCATGAGCGTCCTCGGAGGGGCTGCTTGCTACGCGCGTCGCAACAGAGGCGGTGCCCGTCGCGCCATCTCCGCATCCAGCCGCGCGGCGAGCTCCGCACCGACTTCGACCATCGGCAACCGCACCTCGGCGCTGTCGATCAGGCCGCTGCGCGCCAGCCAGTATTTGGCCGGCGCCGGGCTCGGCTCGGCGAACAATAGCTGCGTCAGTTCGGAAATGCCGTCCCAGCACGCTCTGCGCCGCCGCGCTGTCGCCCTCACGCATCAGCGTCCGCACCGAGGCGAAGGCGTCGGTCTGAAGATGCGCCGACAGCAGGATGGCGCCGTCGGCGCCGTCGCAAAGCGCTTCATGATATTGCGCGTCCTCGCCGGTCAGCACACGAAAGCCGGCCGGCCGCCGCGCCAGGAAGTCGATCGACTGGGCGCGGTCGGCGGTGCAATCCTTCATGCCGACGATGTTGGGATGGGAGGCCAGCTGCAGCAGCGTCTCGTTGGAGAGGTTGACCGCGCAGCGGTAGGGGATGTTGTAGAGCACGATCGGCCACGAGGCGTGATCGGCGAGTGCGGTGAAATGCGCCAGCAGGCCGCGCTGCGACGGCCGCGTGTAATAGGGGCTTGCGATCAGATAGCCGTCGATCGGCCAGGCGGCGGTCTCGTCCAGCGTCTCGCACATCTTCAATGTAGAGGCGCCGGACAGGCCGAGGCAGATCGGCAGGTAGCGGCCGCTGGCGGTGATCTCCGCGCGCGTCGCAGTCACCAGCCGCTCGAGCTCGTCAAGGCTTAGCGACATGCCTTCGCCCGAGGTGGCGGCGAGGATCAGGCCGTCGACCGGGCCCGCGGCATAGTGCCGGACCATCCGGCGCAGCGAGGGCTCGTCGAGTTCACCGTTACGAAACGGCGTGACGAGGGGCAGCCACAGGCCCTGCAACAGGTTTTGCAAATCGGGGGTTGGTCGGTCAGTCATGGTTCCATCTCCTTGGGGAAAGAGCCGGAGACGGGACCATAAAAAAACCCCGTCCAGACGGCGGGGTTTCGGGATCAGCTTTGGCGATCAAATTATCGCGCGCGTCGATCTCGGGTCCCCGGGTGGGGACCTTTTTTCGACGACAGGGCTGCGCACGAACACGTGATCATGTGGCGATGATGATGGTGCCGCGCAGGCTTGTCAATCCGCGCACGCTTTCAGGTGAAAAGCCGCAAGATGAGACGGCAGGAAAAACGGCAGGAAATACGGAAAGAAAAAAAGCCGGGCTCAAGAGAGCCCGGCTTAAGGTATTGGCCACGTGAGGCCGACACAATCACCTTCCAAGAGGGATTACTGAGCGCCCGCATCACTGGAGGAGGGGGACATATGCGCGACACGATCGCTCAGCGTGCAAGCACTATGATCCCCATCGGCGCCTTGCATCAACCGTCCAAGCCGCATGTCTGACATGCGGAGACCGGGGCCTTTATAAGAGCGGCTAATCCAAATGCGGGATGGTGAAACGCGCGGGCCTCAAGAAGGCCAGCGCTGCGCCTTGCTCACCACGAAGTCGCGGAACACCTGCACCCGCGCCACCGTCTTCAGCTCTTCCGGATAGACGAAATAGGTGTCGATCTGGATCGAGTTGGTCTCGCCGAACAGCTGCACCAGGCGCGTGTTCTCCTCGACGAGGTAATCCGGCAGTGCCGCGATACCGAGGCCCTGCTGACAGGCCCTGACAAGGCCGAGGATGTTGTTGACCTTGAAGATACGCCTCGCGCGGACCGGAGCCGTTGCGGCCGGCGTCGACCAGCCAGCTGCGGTTTTGCAGATGCGGCGGCACCTGGGCGTCACCGAGCATGATGATGCGGTGCGAGTTGAGGTCGTCGAGCGTGCGCGGCGTGCCGAAGCGCTTGATGTATTCCGGCGAGCAATAGGCGTGGAAGCCGATCGAGAACAGCTTGCGCTGGATCAGGTCCGGCTGGGTCGGCTTGCGGGTCCGGATCGCGACATCGGCCTCGCGCATCGACAGATCGAGATCCTCATCGGTGACGATCATCGAAATCCGGATGTCCGGATAGAGTGCGGTGAATTCGTCGAGCCGCGGGATCAGCCAGTTGATGCCGAGCGCCGGCGGCGTGGTGATCTTGAGGTCGCCCGAGGGCCGCTCGCGGCTGTCGGTGAGTTTGGCGCGCGCCGCCTGCAGCTGCATGAACACGTCATGCGCGGTGCGGAACAGGAGGTCGCCCTGTTCGGTGAGGATCAGGCCGCGGGCATGGCGATGGAACAGCGACACCGCCAGTTCCTGCTCCAGCGCCGAGACCTGGCGCGACACCGCCGATTGCGAAAGCCCGAGTTGCTCGCCGGCATGGGTGAAGCTGCCCGCTTCCGCCGCCGCGTGAAACACCTTCAGCTTGTCCCAATCCATATCCTGCAATCCGTCTCGCGATCGAGCCATGTCTATTCCGCCGCCGCGCGATCGCTTGCGCGCAATGCCAGGAAACGTTCCGCCTCAAGGGCCGCCATGCAGCCGAGCCCTGCGGCCGTGACTGCCTGCCGCCAGGTTTCGTCGGCCACGTCGCCGGCGGCGAACAGGCCGGCAATCGAGGTTGCCGTCGAGTTCGGCGCCACCTCGACATAGCCGGATGGTTTCAGCTTGATCTGGCCGGCGACGAGGTCGGTTGCCGGCGCGTGGCCGATGGCGATGAAGACGCCGTCGGCCGGCATTTCCGTCAGCGCGCCGGTCTTGACGTTCTTCAGGCGCACATGGGTGACCTTGCCGGGGTTTTCGGTGCCGCCGATCTCGTCGATCGCCGAGTCCCAGACCACCTTGATCTTGGGATGCTTGAACAGGCGGTCCTGCAGGATGCGCTCGGCGCGGAAATGATCGCGGCGATGCACGACCGTCACGTTCGAAGCGAAATTGGTCAGGAACAGCGCCTCCTCGACCGCGGTGTTGCCGCCGCCGACCACGATGACTTCCTTGCCGCGATAGAAGAAGCCGTCGCAGGTCGCACAGGCCGAGACGCCAAAGCCCTTGAACTTCTCTTCCGAGGGGATGCCGAGCCAGCGCGCCTGCGCGCCGGTGGCGAGGATCACGGTTTCGGCCAGATAGACGTCGCCGGAGTCGCAGGTCAGGCGGAACGGCCGCTGTGTCAGCTCGAGCTTGGTGACGAGATCGGTGACGATCTTGGTGCCGACATGGGCGGCCTGCTTTTCCATCTGCTCCATCAGCCACGGACCCTGGATGACATCCGCAAAGCCCGGATAGTTCTCCACGTCGGTGGTGATGGTGAGCTGCCCGCCGGGCTGGATGCCCTGGATCAATACCGGTTCGAGCATCGCCCGCGCCGCGTAGATCGCTGCGGTGTAGCCGGCCGGGCCGGAACCGATAATGACGACCTTGGCATGGATAGGCGCAGGCATCGGCAGATCCCTCTTCTTGGGGGAATTTGTTCAGGACTTGAGCTGAAAGCGCCCGGAAACGCGTCGCGGCGGCGCTAAAAGTGTCAAATACAAGTTTAGGACATCTGGGTAGCTATGCAAGAATTGCAATCCATATAAGCGAATTTTCCCCGGAACTGCGCCAAATTGCGCACTGCACGCGCAATAAAATTGCGCTAAGCGCACCGGCTGCGCTAAGAGTGTTGCCGGCTGCACCTTGCAAGCCAGATTTTCACCTCGCCAGCCCCAGGGAACCGGACCGCGTGTCGAAGAACCTCGACGAAATCGACCTTAAAATTCTTTCCGAAATCCAGGCCGACGGCCGAATCACCAATGTCGAACTGGCCAAACGGGTCGGCATTTCGCCGCCGCCCTGCCTGCGCCGGGTCCGGACGCTGGAGGAGGAGGGCTACATCCAGGGCTACCGCGGCCTGCTGGATCCGCGCCGGCTCGGCTTCGACGTCACCGTGTTCGCCTCCGTGCATCTGTCGAGCCAGGCCGAAGCCGATTTGCGCGCGTTCGAGGCGTTCGTGCGTGCCGAACCTCTGGTGCGGGAATGCTGGATGCTGTCGGGCGAAGTGGATTTCATCCTCAAATGCGTCGCGCCCGACATGGCGACGTTCCAGGATTTCGTCACGCATCTGACGTCGGCGCCGCACGTCCGCAACGTCAGGACGTCGCTGGTGCTGCACAATTCGAAATACGAGGCGGCGGTGCCGCTGGATTTGAAGGCGGCGGGATAACGCGGTATCGCCATCACCGTCATTGCGAGCCAACGGGTGCGCGAATGCGCGCCCGATGGCAGGCTCCGCGAACGCAATCCATCTAACCAGAAGGACGAATGGATTGCTTCGTCGCTACGCTCCTCGCAATGACGAGATGCTGCCTCAGCTACTTCTTCTTCCCCATCATCGCATCCACGCTCCACACGCCGCCGCCGGCACAGGCCAGATAGAGGCAGGCGAAGCAGAACAGGATCGCGGCGTTGCCGCCGTTCAGGAGCGGGATGAACACCGGGCGCTGCCGGCGTCTTGAACATGTGCCCCATGAAATAGGCGAACGCCATTTCACCGGACAGGATGAACGCAACCGGCCGCGTCCACAGCCCCAGGATCAGCAGCGCGCCGAGCACGAGTTCGATTGCGCCCGCGACCGTGATCAGCGGCGGGATGTTGGCGAAATAGGGCAGCACCGGAAACTTGAAGATCTTGGCGACGCCATATTGAAACAGCAGCAATCCGGTGATGATCCGGAAAATGCTGAGAACCATCGGCTCAGCGCCCGCAAGCATCTTGTTGAATTTGTCCATGGTCGCCCCCTCAAGCCCGGTTGTTCTTGGCGTCGATGCTCCACGGGCCGGCGCCCGCGGTCGACAGATACAGGCAGGTGAAGCAGTACAGGATCGCCAGCGTGCCGCCGTTGATCAGCGGAAGAAAGCCTTTCGGGAAGTGCCCGATGAAATAGGCGAACGCCATTTCGCCGGCGAGAATGAAGGCGACCGGCCGCGTGCACAGGCCGAGGATCAGGAGCGCGCCGCCGATCAGTTCGATGAAGCCGGCCGCGCCGATCAGCGAGAATGGCTGCACGTTGGCGTAGCCCGGAAATACCGGGAAGCCGATGATTTTTCCCATGCCGTGCTGGATGATCAGCAGGCCGGTGATAATGCGCAACAGGCTCAGTGCGCGCGGCGACCACGCCGCGAGTGCTTCAGTCATGACACGTCCCCCAAAGGTTAGATCAGAGCTCAATTGGTAACGTGTCGCGGCTTGGAGGAAAAGCACATCAAGGCCAGAATCCGATGACGTTTTGCGGAGCAGCAAAGGAATAATGCGCAGTGTTGAGGGTTTGTCCCAGTTACTTCGGGGTTACTTCGCGCTGCGGCACTGTGCCGCGAGTGCGCATGATCCGCACAGCGAGTGTCGGCGCTTATTGCGCGCCGAGGCAGCGGATCGCTTTGGGCTGACAGGCAAAGCCGATGTTGGAGCAGACCGGGGGCTCGCCGTTGGCGCCGCGCGTGCAATTGACGCATTCGTCGGTCCAGCGGGTGCAGTTCGGCGGACCGGTCTGGATCGAAACATCTTTCGGAGCGATCCGCGGCGGGATGGACAGTTCGGCCGCGGCGACGGCATGACAGCCGGCCATGACGATCGTCAGCGCGAGAACAAGCCGTGCAACGAAACCGTGATTTGGCCGCATGCCGCCTCACACTGAATGCACGTCGGGTCCGAACCGGCGGGCTATGCCCGCCGCGCAAAGAGTTTAGCGAAACTCGACCTTGGTGATCTCGTAGGCCTTGGCGCCGCCGGGCGCCACGACTTCCACGGTCGCGCCCTTCTTCTTGCCGATCAGCGCGCGCGCCAGCGGCGAGGTGATGGAGATGCGGCCCTTCTTGGCGTCGGCTTCCGGCTCGCCGACGATCTGCCACACCGCCTTCTTCTCGGTGTCTTCGTCGACCAGGGTCACGGTGGCGCCGAACATGATGGTGTCGCCGGACAGTTTCGAGATGTCGATGATGTCGGCGCGCGCGAGCTTGTCTTCCAGCTCGGCGATGCGGCCTTCATTGTGCGACTGCTCTTCCTTGGCGGCGTGATATTCCGCGTTCTCCGAAAGGTCGCCATGCGAGCGCGCCTCGGCGATGTGCTCGATGATGCGCGGACGGTCTTCCGACTGCCGCTTCTTCAATTCGACCCCCAGGGCGGCATAGCCGCTCGCGGTCATCGGTACTTTTTCAACCATCTCTTCCGTCCTTCGATCGTGCGAGCCACGACGTGCACGCACGAGGCACTCTCTTGATTTGTTCGAGCCTGTCCGGCCCGCTTTGGTTCGGGCTGACCGGCCCAAAACCGATTTTCGATTCGGGCCTTTCGAGCCCGAAACGCGAGCCCGCCGGCCTATTGAACTTCGGCCCCGTCAAGGGCCGATACAACTTCCAAACGAGCGGTGGGTTCCAGCCATACCGGCTTTGTTGCCAATCGTTTAGCGGGCATTTCAGCCCGGCTAACGATCAGTTTTCGGAAAAGTAACTCTGCAGGGTGCGGACCTCAAGGTCTCCGCCCAGATAGGCGCGGATGCCCTGCGCGGCCGCCACAGCACCCGAAAGAGTGGTGTAATATGGCACTTTATGCAAGAGGGCAGCGCGCCGCAACGACCGGCTGTCGGCCAGCGCCTGCGGCCCTTCGGTGGTGTTGAAGACCAGCTGGATGTCGCCATTGGTGATGGCGTCGACGATATGCGGCCGTCCCTCCAGCACCTTGTTCACCTTCTCGGTCGGCACGCCCGAATCGGCGAGGAAGCGCTGGGTGCCCGAGGTCGCCATCACCTTGAAGCCGAGCGAGTGCAGCAGCCGCACCGCGTCCGCGATGCGGGTCTTGTCGCTCTCGCGCACCGAGACGAACACGGTGCCCTTGCGCGGCACGCGGGTGCCGCCGCCGAGCTGGCTCTTGGCAAAGGCGACTTCGAACGAGCGGTCGATGCCCATCACTTCGCCGGTCGATCGCATCTCGGGTCCGAGCACGGTATCGACGCCGGGGAAGCGGGCGAACGGGAATACCGATTCCTTGACGCCGACATGGCCGAGCTTGCGCTTCTTCAGATTGAAGTCCGCAAGCTTCTCGCCGGCCATGATCCGGGCGGCGATCTTCGCCACCGGCGTGCCGACCACCTTGGCGACGAACGGCACGGTGCGCGAGGCCCGCGGATTGACCTCGAGCACGTAGATATCGCCGTCCTTGATGGCGTATTGCACGTTCATCAGGCCGACCACGTCGAGGCCGAGCGCCAGTTCGCGGGTCTGCCGTTCCAGCTCCGATGATCATCGCGGCATCGAGCGAATGCGGCGGCAGCGAACAGGCGGAATCGCCGGAGTGAATGCCGGCTTCCTCGATATGCTCCATGATGCCGACGATGAAGGTGTCCTTGCCGTCGCACAGGCAGTCGACGTCGATCTCGGTGGCGTCGGACAGATAGCGGTCGAACAATAGCGGGTTCTTGCCGAGCACGGTGTTGATCTGCCCGGTCTTGTCGTTCGGATAGCGCGCCTTGACGTCGGCGGGCACCAGCTCGGGCAGGGTGCCGAGCAGATAATCGTTGAGCTGGTTTTCCTCGCGGATGATCTGCATGGCGCGGCCGCCCAGCACATAGGACGGACGCACCACCAGCGGCAGGCCGAGATCGGCCGCCACCAGCCGCGCCTGCTCGACCGAATAGGCGATGCCGTTCTTGGGCTGCTTTAGCCGTAGCTTGTCGAGCACGCGCTTGAAGCGGTCGCGGTCTTCGGCAAGGTCGATGGCGTCGGGCGAGGTGCCGAGGATCGGCACGTCGGCGGCTTCCAGCGCGCGCGCCAGTTTCAGCGGGGTCTGGCCGCCGAACTGCACGATCACGCCGTGCAGCGTGCCGTTCTTGCGTTCGGTCGCAATGATTTCCAGCACGTCTTCGGCGGTGAGCGGCTCGAAATACAGCCGGTCGGCGGTGTCGTAGTCGGTCGACACGGTTTCCGGATTGCAGTTGACCATGATGGTCTCGTAGCCGGCGTCGTGCAGCGCAAAGCAGGCATGGCAGCAGCAATAGTCGAACTCGATGCCCTGGCCGATCCGGTTCGGTCCGCCGCCGAGGATGATGACCTTCTTCGCGTCCGAAGGCGCGCTCTCGTCGGCCATCGCGCCGGCGAACGGCGATTTATAGGTCGAATACATGTAGGCGGTGGGGGAGGCGAACTCCGCCGCGCAGGTGTCGATGCGCTTGAACACCGGGCGCACGCCGAGCGCGTGCCGCTTGGCGGTGACTTCGGCCTCGGTGCTCTCGGCCAGCACGGCGAGCCGCGCATCCGAAAAGCCCATCGCCTTCAGCGTCCGCATGCCGAACGCGTTGCCGGGCAGTCCGTTGGCCTTGATCTTGGCTTCCATCTCGACGATGCCGCGCATCTCGCCGAGGAACCACGGATCGATCTTGCAGGAGTTGAAGATTTCGTCGTTCGACCAGCCGAGCCGCATCGCCTGCGCGACCTGCAACAGCCGGTCCGGCGTCGGCGTGCCCAAGGCAGCGCGGATCGCGTTCTTGTCGTCGCCGCGGCCGAGGTCTTCGATCTCGATTTCGTCGAGCCCGGTCAGCCCGGTCTCGAGCCCGCGCAGCGCCTTCTGCAGGCTTTCCTGGAAGGTGCGGCCGATCGCCATCACTTCGCCGACCGACTTCATCGACGTGGTCAGACGTGTGCGAGGCGCCGGGAAATTTCTCGAACGCAAAGCGCGGGATCTTGGTGACGACGTAGTCGATGGTCGGCTCGAACGAGGCCGGCGTCGCGCCGCCGGTGATGTCGTTGGCGATTTCATCGAGCGTGTAGCCGACCGCGAGCTTGGCCGCGACCTTTGCGATCGGAAAGCCGGTCGCCTTCGAGGCCAGCGCCGACGAGCGCGACACCCGCGGGTTCATCTCGATCACGACCATGCGGCCGTCGGCCGGGTTGACGCCGAACTGCACGTTGGAGCCGCCGGTCTCGACCCCGATCTCGCGCAGCACCGCCAGCGAGGCGTCGCGCATGATCTGGTATTCCTTGTCGGTCAGCGTCAGCGCCGGCGCCACGGTGATGGAATTGCCGGTATGCACGCCCATCGGATCGAGGTTCTCGATCGAGCAGATGATGATGCAATTGTCTTTCTTGTCGCGCACCACCTCCATCTCGAACTCTTTCCAGCCGAGCACGCTTTCCTCGATCAGGACTTCGTCGGTGGGGGAGGCGTCGATGCCGCGCTCGACGATGTCGATGAACTCGGCCTTGTTGTAGGCGATGCCGCCGCCGGTGCCGCCCATGGTGAAGGAGGGGCGGATGATCGCGGGCAGGCCGATCTCGTCGAGCGCGCGCAGCGCGTCGGGCAGGTTCTTGGTCTGGATCGAACGCGGCGTCTCCAGCCCGATCTTGGTCATGGCCTCGCGGAAACGGCCGCGGTCCTCGGCCTTGTCGATGGCGTCGGCGGTGGCGCCGATCATCTCGACGTCGAATTTGTCCAGCGTGCCCTGCTTGCGCAGCGACAGCGCGCAGTTCAGCGCGGTCTGGCCGCCCATGGTCGGCAGCAGCGCAAAGCCGCCGGGAAGGACGTGGCGCTCCTTTTCGATGATCTTGGCGACGATTTCCGGCGTGATCGGCTCGATATAGGTGGCATCCGCCAGTTCCGGATCGGTCATGATCGTGGCCGGATTGGAATTGACCAGGACGATCCGGTAGCCCTCTTCCTTCAGCGTCTTGACCGCCTGCGTGCCCGAATAGTCGAATTCGCAGGCCTGGCCGATCACGATGGGACCGGCGCCGATGATCAGGATGGTGGAGATGTCGGTTCTTTTGGGCATCAAGTCTCGCGGACTGGAATTTGGGCACAAAAAAAGGGCGCGCATGCTGCGCGTCCCTCGAGCCGAGCGCCAGGTTACCCTCGCGCGCGGGGTGGTCTTTAGACCAGATTCCGCACCCGCGAAACCCCCAAAAAGCCCCCATCAACCGGCATTTTTGAGGAAAAATTTGGCAGCGGGTTTGCTGGCGGCCAGTCCGTCTTCGCCCTTCGGGCTACGCTCGCGGCAGCCTTCGCTACGGGCGGGCTTGCCGAGCCGAAGCTGCGGCAGCAGCGAAGGCTGGAGGCCCGGCCTGGATTTGAACCAGGATAAAGAACGATGCATCGTTCTCGCGTGGACGCTTTCCGCCACCGGGCCGCGGCGATCATCGCCGATCACGACGGGGGTGAGCCACGTTTACCGTTCATTAACCCTAACGGGCCGGGCGCTAGCGGGCGGTTGTGGCCTGGAAAGGATGCCGCGCCACAAAGGTCATCCGCCAGGGATTGTGGCCGATATTGGCGTGGGCCCGCGAGGCGGTGAAGCCGGCGCGTTTCGAGCTTTTCGATCATCTCGTCTTCGCTGTAGCGCTGCAGGCCGACGCGGGTGCGCAATTGCCGGTAGTCCGACAGCGCGGTGCGAGGCGAGGCCGTAACAGGCGTCCTTCAGGAAGCCGTGGCGGCCGGCGAATTTCAACAGCGCCAGCACGTCCCTGCCCATGCCGACCTCGGGCCGCAGGATATCGCCGAGCACCAGCCGGCCGCGCGGGCTTCAGCAGCCGGCGAATGACGGCGAAGGCGGAATCCAGTTCTTCCGCGCGTCATGTATTGCGCGACCGAATTCATGACGACGAGGTCGATCGACTTCTCGTCCATCTTCCGGAGGTCATCCAGCGAGCGGACGCGGATCTTGGTGTTCGGCGCAAAGCGCGCGATCAGCCGGCCGCGGACGCCGGGCGCGGGTTCGGCGAGATAGAGTTTGCCGCAGGCGTCCGCCACCTTGGCCGCCGACAGCGCTTCGCCGCAGGCATAGTCCAGCACCACAGCGTCGGGCGAGGAGATGTAGCCGATGATGTCGCGCGCGATGATCTGGAAATGCAGGTCGCGATGCAGCTTGCTCGCATAGATCGTATGCGTGGAATTGTAATAGTCGATCCATTCGTCCATCGGGGCCAGGTCCGGCAAAACAGGGGTTCCGGCGCAGGAACCGCCGGGAAACTGATGCGTTAGGGTGTTCGGCGGCCAATGTCCATTGCCGCCATGTCCGGTGTCCTAACAGGAAGGTTCAACGTGAGCAAAGCCAGCAAATCCGCAAAAGTATCCCCCGATCTCGATACGCCGACCGACCTGCCGCAGGCCGCGGTGGACAAGATCTCGGCGTCGCTCAACGTGCTGCTGGCCGACGCCTTCGCGCTCTACATGAAGACCAAGAATTTCCACTGGCACGTCTCCGGCCGGCATTTCCGCGACTATCATCTGATGCTGGACGAGCAGTCGGACGCGATCTTCGCCACCACCGACCAGCTCGCCGAACGGGTGCGCAAGCTCGGCGGCATCACGCTGCGTTCGATCGGCGCAGATCGCCAAGCTGCAGACCATCCAGGACAACAACGAGGCCTATGTCCCGCCGCGCGAGATGCTGCGCGAGCTGATGGAAGACAACAAGCACGTCGCGGCCGCGATGCGCAAAGCCCACAAGCTTGCCGACGACCACGAGGATTCCGGCACCGCCGGCCTGCTCGAACTCTTCATCGACGAGACCGAGCGCCGCACCTGGTTCCTGTTCGAAGCCAGCCGCCAGGAAGGCAGCAACGCGGCGTAGGAAGTTTCTTCGTCATTGCGAGGAGCGAAGCGACGAAGCAATCCATCCATCCGTTTTGCCGCGAGATGGATTGCTTCCGCTTCGCTCGCAATGACGGAGAGAAGTCTCGCCCGTCATATCTTGAACTTCAACACCTCTTCCTTGAACCTTAGCCCGTGTCCGGGCCGCTCCGGCGCCGTGATCATGCCGTTCTTGATCTCGGGCGGATCGACCCAGAGGTCGTCGATCAGCCCCATGTTCTCGCACCAGATGCCGTTCGGGATCGAGGCCAGCAGATGCACGTTGAGTTCGGGAAACAGATGCGGCGCAATGGTGATGCCCCAGGTGTCCGCTAACGCCGCGATCTTGCGCAAATCCGTCATGCCGCCGCGCATCGGGTCGGGCTGCAGGATCGGCAGGCAAGGATTGATGAAGAACGGCCGCAGGTCGTAGCGCGTAAAGTGGGTCTCGCCGCCGACGACGCGCATGTCGAGGGCGGCGGCGATGCGCTGATAGCCGGCAAAATCATCGGCCGGCACCGGCTCCTCGAGCCAGTAGATGTCATACTTCTCGAATTTGCGTCCCATCTCGATCGCGACATCGGCGCTCCAGCCCATATTGACGTCGATCATGATGTCGATGTCGGGCCCGAGCGCCTCGCGCATGCGGCGCACATTGTCGAGATCCTGCGCCGGCGTGTGCACATGCGCGACCTGCATCTTGATCGCCTTGTAGCCCTGTTTGACGAAATGCAGCGCCTTCTCGATCATGCCGTCGCCACCGGCGCCGCGGAAACAGCCGGAGCCGTAGATCGGGATTTCCGAGCGGTAATGCCCCCACAACCGGTGCAGCGGCAGACCGGCGCGTTTGCCCACCGCATCCCACAGCGCGATGTCGATCGCCGACATCGCCATCGCGGCGATGCCGCCGCGGCCATAGGTCATCGTCGCCGTCCACAGATCGCGCCAGATCGCTTCGATCGCAGTGGCGTCCTTGCCCTTGACGCGCGGGATGATGCATTCGTCGAGACAGGCCGCGATCGAGTCCATCCCGGGCCGGAACACGAACAGATAGCCCATGCCGGTGATGCCGCCTGCGGTCTCGATTTCGCAGATCAGGATGTCGCGCGTTGGGCCGAGCGCATGGCCTTTGAGCCAGGGATCGTCGGCCCAGGGCATGCGCAGCATCGTCACGCGGACATCGCGGATGGTCATGTCGGGGTTGGCTGGTCATCGGGCGTTTCCCTTTTCTTGCCGGATCATGTTGGCCTGATCTCGGACAAGGGAAGTCAATCACACAACGCGCGTGCAAATCCAGCGCCGTTGTTGTGCTAGCCGCGCTTCCATAATTTCACCAGCGGTCCGTCTTCGCCCAGCACCGGATCAGTCTTCGGCAGCTTCACGTGCGGGATCGTCTTCAGCGCCTTCGCGTGGTTCTCCGGCGTCGCGCGGTCGAGCTGCATTTGCGATCCGGGCGGATAGGCGCCGACGACGGAAAAATCCGCGCTCGACGACAGGCGTTGATGTCCGGTGCCGGCCGGCAGGATCGCGACGTCGCCGGCGGCGATCGCAAGCTCGGTACCGTTGTCGCCGCCGAACCGCACCACGGCATTGCCGCGGGCGATGCCGAGCACTTCATGCACGGTGCCGTGGTAGTGCAGAAAATCATAGACGCCGTTGCGCCACATCGCGCCCCAGCCATTGGCGCCGAACAGTTTTTCGATGGTTCTTTCGGGGTGATCGTTGTCGACGTCGATGGCGCGCTTGTAGACCAGGAACGGCAGCTTGCTGTTCGGCACCAGGCCGTCATCGACGAAGTCGAAGGTGAGCGGCTGGAGTTCGGCGCTGACGACGGACATGATTGTTCTCCGAAATCGTAGGGTGGGCAAAGGCGCGCCCTTCGCGCCGTGCCCACCATTGCGATGTTACCACATGCAAGACGGTGGGCTCGCTTCGCTTAGCCCACCCTACGATATCAACCGATGTCAGCGCCTCGCGTTCCCTTCGTTATCCCTTGGGAATCTCGAACACCAGGCAGGTCGTGGTGGCGTGCGCCAGCAGGCGGCCCTTGGCATCGGTGATGCGCGCCTCCGCGGTGGCGGCGCGGCGGCCGACGCTGAGCGTGCGGCCTTCCGAGCGCACCGGGCCGGTATCCTCGGTCATGCCCTTGATGAAGGAGATCTTGAATTCCAGCGTGGTGTAGCCGGTGCCGGCCGGCAGCGTGGTGTGAACCGCAAGCCCCATCGCGGAATCCAGCAGGATCGCGGCGTAGCCGCCATGCACCGAGCCGATCGGGTTGTAGTGGCGGAAGCCGGGGATGCTGTGGAACGACACCACGCCGTGCTCGGCGGCCTGGAATCGAACGGCTCGATACTCTGCATGATCGGCGGCGCCGGCAGTTTGCCTTCGAAGATGGCGCGGACGAAATCGAGGCCCGACATCGACGCCATGACGCTGGTCGGGGTGACGCCGTATTCGATTTTGGGGGCGGGGGCGGTGTCCATGGGGCAATTCCTGTGCTTTAAATGTTGAGTATCATACTAAGCTAATATCGCGGCAACAGGGCTTTCGTCACATGATATCTCGTCATGCCCCGGCGTCGATCCGGTCATGCGTCGATTTCTTGCAAAATGGGTGGTGCAGGCGGTTCCGAAACAGCCAGCGTTTTCCGTCATTGCGAGCGAAGCGAAGCAATCCATAGCGCCGCAAGCGGAGGAATGGATTGCTTCGTCGCTGCGCTCCCTTGCACAAACGCTTCGCGTTTGTTGCAGGCAATGACGGTGGTAACGCGACGGAGTCGCCCTTACGCCTTCTTCGCCCGCATCAGATCGGCGAACCGCTTGAACAGATAATGCGAGTCGCGCGGGCCGGGCGAGGCTTCGGGGTGGTACTGCACCGAGAACACCGGCTTGCCGTCGAGCTGGATGCCGCAATTGGAGCCGTCGAACAGCGAGATGTGGGTTTGGGTCGCGCCCTTCGGCAGCGTCTTTTCGTCGACCGCAAAGCCGTGGTTCATCGAGGTGATCTCGACCTTGCCGGTGGTCTCGTCCTTGACCGGATGATTGGCGCCGTGATGGCCCTGATGCATCTTCATGGTCTTGGCGCCGACGGCGAGGCCCAGCATCTGATGGCCGAGACAAATGCCGAAGGTCGGCGTGCCCGAGTCGATCACCTTCTGGATCACCGGCACCGCGTATTTGCCGGTCGCGGCGGGATCGCCGGGGCCGTTAGACAAAAACACGCCGTCCGGCTTCAGCGCCAGAATGTCTTCGGCCGATGTCGTCGCCGGCACCACCGTGATCTTGCAGCCTTCGCCGGCGAGCAGGCGCAGGATGTTGCGCTTGATGCCGTAGTCGATCGCGACCACGTTGAACTCCGGCGCGGTCTGGCGGCCAAAACCCTTTTCCCAGGCCCACGGCGTCTCGTCCCAGGTGAAGCGCTGGGCAGATGTCACCATCGGCACCAGATCCATGCCCTCGAGGCCGGGCCATTCGCGCGCTTCTTCCTTCAGTCCGTGCAGGTCGAACTCGCCGTCCTTGGCGTGCGCGATCACGGCGTTCGGCATGCCCTTGGAGCGGATCAGCGCGGTCAGCGCGCGGGTGTCGATGCCGGAAAGGCCGATGATGCCGCGCGCCTTCAGCCACGCGTCGAGATGTTTGGCCGCGCGGTAGTTCGAGGGATCGGTGATCGCGGAGCGCAGGATCACGCCGCGCGCGCCCGGCGTCGCCGCCATGTTCACCGTCTCGATATCCTCGTCGTTGGTGCCGACATTGCCGATATGCGGGAAGGTGAAGGTGATGAGCTGCCCGGCATAGGAGGGATCGGTGAGGATCTCCTCATAGCCGGTCATCGCGGTGTTGAAGCAGACTTCGCCGACGGCCTGGCCTTCGGCGCCGAGGCCAAAGCCTTCCAGCACGGTGCCGTCGGCAAGCACGAGGAGCGCGGTCGGTTTGAGGTCCGGCCAGGCCAAGGCGTTTTCAGGTATTGTCATGAGCGCACTACATAGTCGCCGCGCCCGGCCGCGTGAACCCCCAAAAATGCGGATTCACACGCGTTTCCCGGCATATTTGACAGGCCGGGCCACGGTCTTAATCTGGGTTCCGGTTTCAGGCCGTATTTCCCTCAAAAAGCCCGATCCGGAGCCGCGCATGGACAATACGATGCCGATTCTGCTCGTTCCGGGCCTGCTTTCCTCGCCCCGGATCTACGGCCCGCTGATGCCGGCGCTGTGGCGGCTCGGGCCGGTGACGGTCGCCAACCACATCCGCGACGACAATATGGGGGCGATCGCCCGCCGCATCCTGGCCGAGGCGCCGCCGCGCTTTGCGCTCGCCGGGCATTCGATGGGCGGCTACATCGCCTTCGAGATCTTGCGGCAGGCGCCGGAGCGGGTGGCCAAACTGGCGCTGATCAACACCCAGGCCCGCCCCGACACGGCGGAAGCCACCGCCCGCCGCCAGGGCCAGATGGCCCGCGCCCAAAGCGGCGATTTTCGCGCCGTGCTGAACGAGCAGTTTCCCAACCTGGTGCATCCGTCGCGGCTGGACGACGCGGCGTTGCGCCAGATGTTTGACGACATGGCCGACGATGTCGGGCCCGAGGCGTTCATTCGCCAGCAGACCGCGATCATCGGCCGACCGGATTCGCGGCCGACGCTGGCCTGGATCAAATGCCCGACGCTGGTCCTGACCGGGGATCAGGACAACACCATCCCGAATTCGCTCTCGATGGAGATGGCGAGCGGCATTCCCGGCGCCAAACTCGTGGTGCTGCCGAATTGCGGTCACATCCCGCAGTGGGAACAGACGCAGGCGACCGAGGACGCGCTGACCGAATGGCTCAGGAATTAGCGTTGTTCTGACGCCGCGAACGCCTTAGATCAGGGCCCTGACAGCCGAAGGATCAACAAAATGCTGCGCGACGACATCAACAATGCGGTCAAGGACGCGATGCGGGCCAAGGACGAGCGCAAGCTCTCGACGCTGCGCATGGTCAATTCGACCATCAAGAACGCCGACATCGCCGCGCGCGGCGAAGGCAAGCCGCCGCTGTCGGATGCCGATCTGCTCGGCGTGTTCCAGAAGATGATCAAGCAGCGCCAGGAATTGGTCGAGCTCTACGACAAGGGCGGCCGCGCCGAACTCGCCGCCCAGGAGCGCGAGGAGATCGCGATCATCTCGGCGTATTTGCCGAAGCAGATGTCGGAGGACGACGTAAAGGCGGCGATCGCAGCCGCAGTCACCGAGACCGGCGCCGCCGGGATGAAGGACATGGGCAAGGTGATCGCGGTGCTGAAGGCGAAATACGCCGGGCAGATGGATTTCGGCAAAGCCAGCGGCTTGGTGAAGGCGGCGCTGACGGGATAGTTCGTCGTCCCGGCGAGCGGACCCATAGCCGCGGCCATTGTTGCCGGTCATCCCGTCTTCAAAACACCGCCGCGGGTATGGGTCCCGGCACGCCCGGCGACGACGAAAACTTCGAAGGCCGCGCATGCTCACCGAAGCCTCCACCTACGACGAACTCTACCGCAATTTTCGCTGGGACATCCCCGCGCGCTTCAACATGGCGACGGCGTGTTGCGACCGTTATGCCGATGGTACGAAGCGCCTTGCGTTGATCTATGTCGATGAGGACGGCGCGACGTCACGGACCTCGTTCGACGAAGTCGCGGACATGTCGCGCCGCTTCGCCAATGTGCTCAAGGCCGACGGCCTCGTCCGCGGCGACCGCGTCGCGGTGTTCCTGTCGCAATCGCTGGAATTGCCGATCGCGCATCTGGCGGCGTTTCGCAGCGGCCTGATCTCGATCCCATTATTTGCGTTGTTCGGTGAGGACGCGCTGGAATTCCGCCTGTCCAATTCGGAGGCCAAGGCCGTCGTCACCGACGCGGCCGGCTGGGAAAAACTCGCGAAAATCCGCGACCGGCTGCCGGCGCTGAAGAATATCTACGTCATCGCCGATCCCGCGCCGGCCGGCACCAAATCGTTCTGGTCCTCGCTGAAGGCCGCCTCACCGGATTTCACGACCGTCGACACCTCGGCCGACGATCCCGCGCTGATCATCTACACCTCAGGCACCACGGGAAATCCAAAAGGCGCGCTGCATGCGCATCGCGTCGTGCTCGGCCATCTGCCCAATGTCGAGATGTGCCACGACTTCATCCCGAAACCGGATGACCTGATGTGGACGCCGGCGGACTGGGCCTGGATCGGCGGGCTGATCAACGCGCTGTTCGCGTTCTGGTACCATGGCGTGCCCCTGGTCGGCCATCGCGCGCGAAAGTTCGAGCCGCAGGCGGCGATGCAGATGATGGCCGATCACGGCATCCGCAACGTGTTCCTGCCGCCGACCGCGCTAAAACTGATGCGGATCGCCGACGTCAAACACTCGGGCGTAAAACTGCGCAGCATCTTCACCGGCGGCGAGTCGCTGGGCGGCGAACTGCTCGACTGGGTCCGCGCCACGTTCGGCATCGACGCCCATGAAGTGTTCGGCCAGACCGAATGCAATCTGGTGATCGGCAGCAATTCAAAACTGTTTCCGATCAGGCCGGGTTCGATGGGCAAGGCGACGCCCGGTTTTGACGTCCGCATCGTCAACGACAAGGGCGAGGAACTGCCGCGGGGAGCGCGCGGCGTCATCGGCGTGCGCCAGCCGTGCCCGTGCACGATGATCGAATATTGGCGCAACCCGGAGGCGACGGCGAAGAAATACGCCGGCGAATTCTTGCTGACCGGCGATCTCGGCGTGCAGGATGAGGACGGGTACTTCTGGTACGTCAGCCGCGAGGACGACGTCATCACGACCGCCGGCTATCGCGTCGGCCCGTCCGAGATCGAGCACACGCTGATGAAGCATCCGGCGGTGGCGATGTCGGCCGTGGTCGGCATTCCCGATCCGGTCCGCACCGAATCGATCAAGGCCTGGATCGTGCTGCGCCCGGGCTTTGCGCCCGATGACGCGCTGGCCCGCGAGATCCAGGAATTCGTCAAAGTGCAACTCGCCGCGCACGAATATCCGCGCTTCGTGCAATTCGTGGAAAGCCTGCCGATGACGGCGACGGGAAAAGTGCTGCGAAGGGAGCTAAGGACGTTGGGGTGAATTGTCGTCCCTGCGAACGCAGGGACCCATAACCACCGGCCGCAATTGTTTTGCACGCTGATCGTTATCTTCCTTTTCCAGCAATATCCGCCGCGGCGTATGGGTCCCTGCGTTCGCAGGGACGATGAGGGAAGTCACTTCCCCTTCAGCATCAATCGCAGCATCGACGCCAGATCGCTGCGCCGGTAGGGCTTGTTCAGGATTTTTGCCTCCGATCCATCGAGCGGTTGGACCGGCTGCTCGCTATAGCCGGAGGTGAAGAGCACCTTGAGCGTTGGCCGCAGCAGCAACGCCTGCCGGGCAAGCTCGGGTCCGAACATGCCGCCGGGCATCACGACATCGGTGAACAGCAAATGGATTTCCTCAGGCCCGCGCAATATCTCGAGTGCGGCGGGCCCGTTGCGCGCCGTGATGACGCGATAGCCGAGCTCCGCCAATTCCTTTTCGACATAGGAACGCACCATGTCGTCGTCCTCGACGGCAAGGATGGTTTCACCGCCGGAAGGTAGTGTGACCCGATCGACTGGCTTCGCGGCGTTGCCCTGCGTCGCGTCGATGCGGGG
Organism: uncultured Alphaproteobacteria bacterium; assembly: GCA_963802535.1. Lineage (GTDB taxonomy): Bacteria > Pseudomonadota > Alphaproteobacteria > Rhizobiales > Xanthobacteraceae > Bradyrhizobium. The sequence continues at coordinate 258,678 of CAWDJI010000024.1, forward strand.
AAAGAAAAGTTTCACCGCGGTGCCGCGTCCCGGCTCGGAGTGGATTTGCATCGAGCCGCCGGATTGCTTGGCAAAGCCATAGACCATGCTCAAGCCGAGCCCGGTGCCTTTGCCGACCTCCTTGGTGGTGAAGAACGGTTCGAAGGCGCGGCCGGCCACTTCGGCGTTCATGCCGCTGCCGGTGTCGGTGACGGCCACCATGACATAATCGCCGGGCCGGGCTTCGCCGTTGACGTCGACGTCGGATTCATCGAGCGCAATATTGCGGACCTCGACCGTCAGCCTGCCGCCCTCCGGCATCGCGTCGCGCGCGTTCAGCACCAGGTTGAGAAGTGCCGCCGCCAATTGACCGGGGTCGACGCTGGCCGGCCACAGCCCGGAATCGAGCAGGAATTCGCATTCGATATGTTCGCCGAGCGTCCGCCGCAGCAATTGCTCCATGCCGAGGATCTTCTGGCCGATGTCGATGTCCTGCGGCATCAAGGGCTGCTTGCGCGCGAAGGCAAGCAGGCTCCGCGTCAGGTCAGAGCCGCGCTCGGCAGCGGTCGCGATGTTGTCGGCGATCCGGTGCAGCTCCTTGTTCGCCGCCAGCCGTTCGGCCAGGTATTCCGCATTGCCCAGGATGACGGTCAGAAGATTGTTGAAATCGTGCGCCACGCCGCCGGTGAGCTGACCCATCGCTTCCATCTTCTGCGACTGGCTGAGCTTTTGATTGAGTTCGTCGATCGCGGCGCGCTGATGCTCGAGCGACTCGGCGGTGCTGTTGAGCAGCGTCATCAGTCCGCCCAGTTCGCCGCGCGGATGCGGTCCTGGAATCCGCGCGCCCAGGTCGCCAAGTCCGAGTTTGGTCGCCATCGCAGCGAGGCGGCCGACCTGGCGGCCGACGCCCAGTGTCGCCAGCAGCCACACGCCCGCCAGCAGCAGCAGCGAGGCCACCGCAAGCATCGCCAGATCTTCGTAAAGGCGGCGATTGGCGGCGGCCACCAGCCCGTCCTTGGATAGCCCGACCATGACATAGAGACCGGCGTCGCGGTTCGACGGCGAGCGGGCGACGGCCCAAACCTGCGTTCGGCCGTCCCGACCCGTTACTTCACCAATGCGTTCGCGGTTCGGAGCGACCGCGAACCGGAACAGCTCCGTGTTCGCGATCGATGCACCGGTAGGCACGGTCCAGTCTTTCGCAGCGGGCGCAACCAGGACCATGCCTTTGCGGTCGACGAGCAGGATTTCCTTGTCGCTCGATAGCCGCTTGTCGTGAAACTCTGCGAATTTTTGCAAATTGAACGAAGCCAGCACGATGAATTTCAGCACGCCGGATTCCGAACGCACGGGGTAGGCGATCTGCAACACCGATATCCCGGTCAGTCGGCCGAACACCGGCTCCAGCGTCACCACCCCATTCGCAACCAGGGCCTGCTTGAAATATTGGCGATCCCGCAGATCGAGCGTCCGGTTGGTGCGCAGCGAGTCGCAGAACAGGCTGCCGTCCGGATTGATGGTCAATATACCCGTGAACTGCGGATATTCCTCGCGCACGGCGGAAAGGAAGGCCGAGCAGGCGGCCTTGTCCGAGGTGTCGAGATCGCGGGCGCGGGCCAGACCATAATGGAGCTGCGCGGTGCCCTGGATTTTTTCGTCCAGGTCGCTGGAAATGTCATCTGATGTAGCCGACAGATTTTCGCGCGCAGCATTGATTTCGCTGGCGCGATTTTGCGCAAAGCGCAGTCCCACGAGGATAGCCGGCACCAGCATGGCCGCGATGACGAGGATCAATAGTCGCGTACGCAGGCTCATCGGTCGGTCAATCCGCGCTCGAATCGAGCATTTGGCTTGGTGCCCGCAATGTGCGGCACCTTCGTGCGATCAGTCCATAGCGGAGAGACGGAAATGGGGCGGCGTGGTGCCGCGAGGGGAGGAGGTGAGGGGTGGGTCAGTGGCGTCAGACTCCGCTGTCGTCCCGGCCTTGAGCCGGGACCCATAACCACCAGCGGCAATTGTTTTACACGCTAGTCGTTATCTTCCTTTTTCAAGCATGCCAGCCGCGGAGTATGGGTCCCGGCGTTCGCCGGGACGACGAGAGAAATTCGCTCCGGGACGACAATAGCCTACGGCGTCGCAATCCCCATTTCCTTCAGCGCCGCCAGCATCCGTTCCGGTGGTGCCATCTTGATGGCGAGCGCGTTGCCGGTCTCCAGCATGCTCTTCAAACCCGACAGGATCGCTGGCCAGCCCTGACGGCCGCCCACCAAATGGTTGCATGTCAAGAACGTGTTTTTGGCTGATGTCATCGGCCGTGCTATCGTACCATCAGCCAACGAAGATTGGTTTGTGAACGATGGGGTGGAAGCATGAAGGGTCGCGCCAAACTCGCAGCCTGCAAATTCTCTGGCTTGCAAATTCCTGGCTTGTCTGTCGATTTCGTTCCTCGCGGGCTCTGGCCTCGCCCATGCGCAGCAGCAGGTGATCGGCGCGCCGCCGGAAGCCTCCAACATGAAGCTGGTTGGAACCAGCGATTTGCAGGCGCGCAGCGCCTATCAGCCGACCATCCATCACCAGGGCGACCGCTGGATCGCCTATGTCGGCCATCACGGCGGCACCGACGAGATTCCGGCGCCGGTCAATCCGATGACCGAACGCGCCGAACCCAACGGCACCTCGATCGTCGATGTCACCGATCCCGCCAGGCCGAAATATCTGGCCCACATTCCCGGCCAGGAAGGAAAATATGAAGGCGGCGGCGCGCAGATGGTTCGTGTCTGCGACGGCAAGGGGTTGCCGAAAGGCGATCCCAATGCGGTCTATATGCTGCGTACCTTCGGTGGCGAGGGGCATGAAATATGGAACGTCGCCACGCCCGAGAAGCCCGTGCTGGTCAGCCGGATCGCGGGCGGATTGAAGGATACGCACAAGAACTGGTGGGAATGCGACACCGGCATTGCTTTCCTGGTCTCGGGCGCAGCGGACTGGCGCACGCGCCGGATGACGCAAATCTACGATCTCAGCGATCCCGCGCACCCGCAAAAAATCCGCGATTTTGGTTTGCCCGGGCAGGAGCCGGGCTCTGTCGGCGCCGTGCCGACCGAACTGCACGGGCCGATCTCGACCGGACCAGCGGGCAACCGCGTCTATTTCGGTTACGGCACCAACAAGGGCGGATTTTTGCAGATTGTCGATCGCGAGCGTCTGCTCGATGGGCCGAAGGCGCCGAACGCGAGCAATCTGAAGGCGCCGGAAATCGCGCGGCTGCCGATGTCGGCGATGAACGGCGCGCATACGGTGTTCCCGATGCCGGGCATGCCGATTGCCGAATTCGCCAAAGACAAGGACGGCAAGACCCGCGACATTATCATGATCGTGGATGAAGCCATCCTCAACGAATGCAACGAGCCGCGGCAGATGGTCTGGTTTGCCGATGTCACCGTCGAGAACCGCCCGATGATGATATCGAGCTACACGGTGCCGGAAGCGAGCGGCAATTTCTGCCAGCGCGGCGGGCGGTTCGGTTCGCATTCGTCGAACGAAAGCATGGCACCGGTGTACTACAAGAAGATGGTGTTCATCGCCTTCTTCAATGCGGGCGTTCGGGCGCTCGACATTCGCGATCCCTACCATCCGGTCGAGGTCGGTTACTTCATTCCATCGATCACCAAGGCCACCGACAAGCGCTGTGTCACCATTGACGGCAAGGACCGCTGCAAGGTCGCGATCCAGACCAACAATGTCGAGACCGATGAGCGAGGTTACATCTACATCGTCGACCGCGCCAATACCGGCCTGCATATTCTGGAACTGACCGGTCCGGCGCGCGCCACAGCCGGCCTGCCGTGAGGGTTTGATGCGCAACTGGCCTGCTGCAGCGGTTGCAGTTTTGACGCTCGGCGTATTGTCCGGCGGCGCGGCCTATGAACGGGCCGCGCCGTCGGCCGCAAATTGGCAGGAAATCGCCTGGCCGTTCCCGCGCGACGGCTGGCCCAAGGGGCGCGCCTTTCGCTGTGATGGCGCCGCCTGCGGCGAGGTTGAAGTTTACGTGCGGCCCAAAAAAGGTTTCTGCAATTGCGACAGCGGCGTCGCCGATGACGACGAGGTCGATCGCGTCGCCGATCTCGATCTGATGAGCGAAAGGTTTGCGGCCCGCGAAGCGGGTAGCGTTATTCGCGTCGCCGACATGCCGGGACGCCTTCGCGCCTACGATCTCGACATGCAGGATGGTTCCCGCCGCACCGCCATCGGCATTGCGGTGTCAAAGCGATGTGATCTCTTGGTCGCGGTGGCGCAGGGCAGGGGTGAGTCAGCGGACGTGCGGCGCGCCGCGCTGGAATATCTCGGCTCGCCCAACATGACGCGATGGATAGTGGCGGCGATGGAGGGAAGTTGATGCGCACTTCTTCCCTTCTCCCCTTGTGGGAGAAGGTGGCGCGAAGCGCCGGATGAGGGGTTCTCTCAGCAAGCAGCAGTGTATGCGGAGACAACCCCTCACCCGTCTCGAATGAGCTATCGCTCATTCGATCCACCCTCTCCCACAAGGGGAGAGGGGAAGAGCGATGCCGCGGGGAGCGAAAAGATGTTGCGAACCTGGAAAGAGCGTGTCTTTCATCTCCACTACCATCGTGGATAATGTCGGCAACATCCCCAGGAATTCCCCCATGTCCCTGCAAGCCTATCTCGCTTTCGTCGCCGCCTGCATTGCGCTGGCGCTCATTCCGGGTCCGGTCGTCACACTGGTGATCGCCAACGGGCTGCGGCATGGCACCCGTGCCGCGCTGATCAATATCGCCGGCGTTCAGGCCGGGTTGACGATCGTGATCGGTATCGTCGCGGTCGGTCTGACCACGCTGATGGCCACCATGGGCTACTGGTTCGACTGGGTGCGGTTTGCCGGTGCCGCCTATCTGGTCTGGCTCGGCTACAAGCTGGTCCGCAATCCCGTCGAAGGCGTCAATGCCGATGAGCCGCCCCCGCCGCCGCGCGGCGGTTTCTTCCTGCAGGGCTTTCTGGTGCTGCTATCCAACCCCAAAGTGCTGGTGTTCTTCGGCGCGTTCATTCCGCAGTTCATGGACATGAACCAGGATCATTTTTCGCAGGTGGTGCTGCTCGGCTTCACCTTCATGGCCACGGGCGTCATCACCGATTCCGTTTACGCGATCCTGGCCGGCCGCGCCCGGTTGTTCTTCTCGGCGCGCCGCACGCGGTTGCTGTCGCGAATCTCGGGCGGCTTCATGATCGGCGGCGGCATCTGGCTGGCGCTGACAAGGGCGCGCTGATCGGCGCGATTTGAACCACCGGCAGCGATGGCGCGTCTAATCCAGCGCCATCCCTGGGGAAATGCCTGTGCCTGATCTGCCGTGGTTCGTCTATCTGATGCTGCTCGGCCCGCTGTTGCTGGTGCTGGGTGCCGCCGCCTACAAATCCTTGCAGGTCCGCGCCGCCCGTGAATGGCCGGACGCCGCCGGCAAGGTGGTGGTGTCGGAAGCCGAGGTTCGCGAGACCAGGATCATCGACAGCGACCGTGAAGACGGTTTTCGCAACGAGCAGCGCAACTACGCCAATATCATCTACGAATATTCCGTTGCCGGTCAGAAACTGCGCAACAACCGCGTCAGCATCGGCGAAGACCGCGGCAATTTCCAGGTCGCCGAGACCATCGCGAAGTATCCGGTCGGCGCCATCGTCACCGTCTATTACAATCCGCTGCATCCGAAGGAAGCGGTGCTGGAGCGCGATTTGCCGAAGGGCCTGTGGGGCTGTCTCGGCATCGGAACGGTGATCGTGCTCGGAATCATTTTCGGCTCGGCGTTCGGGCTCAACAAATTGAGCCAATTCACCGCGGCGCATCTCGCCGATCCCAAATTGTCGCCGCTGGTGATCGCTTTTGGCGCGTTCGGCTTCGTCATCGCGCTGTTCGCGATTGCGCTTCAGAAGCAGGCATCGCTTGCGAAGAAATGGCCCGTCGTGACCGGCACCATCAGGCTTTCGGGCCTCGAGCAATACCGTGCCGCGCGAACCGACGGGCGGCGCGGGCAGATGATGTATCAGCGCAAAGTTTCGTACACCTACACCTACAATGGAAATTCCTACACCAGCATGCAGGCCAGCCTCGCCAGCAACGTCGCGTCGAGTTCAGGCTGGCTGATGAGCAAGTTCACCAAGGCCTATCAGGACGGCGCGCAGGTGAAAGTCTGGGTCAATCCCGATAATCCGTCGGAAGCCACCCTTGAACAGGGCATCGGTGTCGCATGGGTGTTGTGGGTGCTGGTGGCCGGATTTGCGGGGCTTACGTATTACACGGCGATACACGGCTAGCCCGGCAGCACCTTCTGCGCGCGCAACGTCGCTTCGATCTCGACAAAAATCCGCGCCAGCCGGTCGGCCCACGCTTTCTCTCCCGCCTTGTCCGAAATCAAATCCTGACGAATTTCGATTCCGGTGTTCATCAACCCGCGCGATTCGGCGTGAACGGGAATCGTGTAGTCGGTCTGGTCCGAGACCGCATAGGGCTCGTTGTCGCCGACCACCAGATCAGGCTCCGCGCGCAATGCTTGCAACAGCAACGATGGCAGCACCTTGTCGCGCTGGTACAGCGTACCGATGTGCCAGGGCCGCGCGATGCCGGCATACACAGGCGTGAAACTGTGCAGCGACACCAGGATCGTCGGCATGTTGTTGTGCCGGCGCGCCTCGATGATCGCGTCGATGCGGCGGTGATAGGGATCGAAGATTTCCGCGCGCCGTAACTCCTTTGCTTCCCGCGTGATGCCCTCATTGCCGGGAACCGTCGTCGCCTCGCTGATCAGCGGGATCGAGCTTGCGACATGCGGCGGGCGGTTGCAGTCGATCACGAGCCGCGAGTAGCGCTGCACGATCAGATGCGCGTCGAGATCCTCAGACATCCTCTCGGCGACGCCGGCAATGCCGATGTCCCAGCCGATGTGCCGCATCAACTCGCTCTCCGGCAGGCCGAGATCGCCGAGTGCTTGCGGAATCAGGCGGCCGTAATGATCGCAGGTGAGCAGGAACGGCGAGCGTCCCAGATCATTGTATTCGCGGACCGGGGGAACATCTTCGGGTCCGAGGAGTAATGATGTGTCGCCGGCGGTATTCAAAGCCATATATCCTTGCGTATTGCCTATCGAAGCGGCATTTCGGTCTGTAAATGAGCAGTGTTTTGTATAGATAAGCCCGCCCAAAATCACGATGATTGTTCGACGATGCCGCTCCTGACGATTCACCACAAGACCGTTTATCGCTACACGCACCCGGTGGCGTTTGGCGAACACCGCATCATGCTGCGTCCGCGCGACGGCCATGATCTGCGGGTGCTGTCGAGCAGCCTCGACATCGCGCCGCAGCCGATGCAGTTGCGCTGGATCCATGACGTGTTCGGCAACAGTGTCGCGATCGCGACCTTCGACGAGCGCGCGCAAACGTTGTCGTTCACCTCAATGGCGACGGTGGAGCACAATCCGGCGGAAGAGTTCGCGCTGACCGCCGACGATCCCGCCTATTTCTATCCGTTCCTCTACGACGACGAGGAGTTTCCGGATCTGCAGCAGTTCATCACGCCGCAATATGGCGATCCCAATGGCGAGCTGTCGTTCTGGGCGCGCGGATTTCTCGAAGCCGACGGACCGACGCGGACCTTCAATATCCTGAGCGGCATGACCCATGGCATCCGCGAGAGGTTCACCTATCGCAAGCGCCACGAGCACGGCACCCAGCATCCGCTCGACACGCTGTCGACGGGCTCCGGCACCTGCCGCGACTACGCGCTGTTCATGATCGAGGCACTGCGGCGGCTCGGCATCGCCGCGCGTTTCGTCTCCGGCTATCTCTTCATTCCCGGCGACAGTGCGCATGGCTATGTCGGTGGCGGCTCGACCCATGCCTGGGTGCAGGTCTATCTGCCGAGTGCGGGCTGGATCGAGTTCGATCCGACCAACGGCATCATCGGCACCCGCGATCTCATTCGCGTTGCGGTCGCGCGCGATCCGCGGCAGGCGATCCCGCTGCACGGCGCCTATCTCGGCTCGGCGGATGCCTTTGTCGGCATGGAGGTCTCTATCAACGTGGTTTCGGTCGGCGACGACAAGCAGGTGGAGAAGGTCTGATCATGGAGATCAAGGTCGGTTTCGAGATCACTTATGCTGCCGTGCAGCCGACGCCGATGGTCATCATGCTCTCGATTCATCCGTCGCGCTTTTCCGATATCGTCGGCACCGAAAGCATTGTTGCCGAACCCAACGTGCCGATCGGTTTCTACCGCGACGGTTTTGGCAATGTCTGCGGACGTCTGGTGGCGCCGGCCGGCGGCGTGACCTTGCGGGGACAGGCGCTGGTGCGCGATTCCGGATTGCCCGACATCGTCATGCCGACCGCGCAGCAGTTGCCGATCGATCAATTGCCGGATGAAGTGCTGCAATATCTGATGCCGAGCCGCTATTGCGAGACCGACAAGCTTACCGATATCGCGTGGTCGCTGTTCGGAAATTCACCGCCGGGGTGGCAACGGGTGCAGGCGATTGTCGATTTCGTGCACCATCATGTGACGTTCGGCTACGAGCACGCCCATCACATGAAGTCGGCGCATGACGTCTACGAACAGCGCGCCGGCGTCTGCCGCGATTTTGCGCATCTCGCGCTGACGTTCTGTCGCTGCATGAACATCCCGGCGCGCTATTGCACCGGCTATCTCGGCGACATCGGCGTGCCCCGCGATCCGGCGCCGATGGATTTTTCCGGCTGGTTTCAGGTCTATCTGTCCGGCCAGTGGTACACTTTTGATGCCCGCCACAACCACCCGCGCGCCGGCCGCATTTTGATGGGCACCGGCCGCGACGCCGCCGACGTGGCGCTGACCACGAGCTTTGGCCGCATGGATCTCGTCAAGTTCGAGGTCATCAGCGACGAGGTGGTGGTGGCTTGAGTTTTGTTTCCGTCATTGCGAGGAGCACTTGCGACGAAGCAATCCATTCTTCCTTTACGAGAGATTCTGGTCGGTTTGTCGGAGTTGCCGACGAATTTCCGTCTCGGTGGCCAAGCGTCGGCCCGGGAGCAATCGCCGCTCGCGCGCGACCGGCGGACAGACCGGCAGATCGACGAGCGGGGCGGGCGGCGGATCCGGCGGCAGGCCATCCGGCGTCGTCCGCACGCGGAGGTACGCGCGGTGCAGCGCCAGCTCGCGTTCGATGGTCTCGCGCAAATTCTGCACGAGATGGAACCGGTCGCTGACCTGGTGCGCCGCGGGGGCGGCCCGGCGCGCGGCCTTGGCGTACCGGCCGTTGCGGTCCCGACAGATCGTGTGGACGTTCGGATGCGCCACCAGCCACTGCTCGACGGCCTCCGTGGAGTGATCATCGAGCACGTCGATGACGGTGTGCCGTTCCAAGTCCACCAGGATGGTGCCGTAGGTGCGCCCTTTGCGCTTGGCCCATTCATCCACGCCGATCACCTGCGCCTGCCTCGCGGCCGTCGTGGGCCTGGCCCCCTTTTTCACCCCGCGCAACAGGGTGTCGTTGCTGACGGGCAGCCCGATGCGCGTGGTGAGCCGTTCGCCGGCGCGCCCGCCGAGCGCGTAGCCGATGAGCCGCGCCACGACCTCGGCCCGGCAGGTGCGGCGCCCGCGAAGGTCCGCCACGCCCGGGAGGCGGTCGGCAAATAATCGGACGGCGCACGGGGGAGAGAGGCATCGCCACCGGCTGACGCGAATCTTCAGCGCGACCACCGCCCCGACGGCGGGTAGGTCTTTCAGGGTCCGGACGTAGGCGCTATGCCGCGACGTCGACACGCGACCGCACGTCGGGCACGCGGCGTGAGGCGGGGCCGTCGGCCATCACGATCCAATTCGGCCCGTTGTGTTGAACATCCGTCAGGCGCAGCAACGGCGAGCGAGGCAGCAAGTCCTTACCGGGCAGCGCGTTGGGCATCGTGCACCCAATGTAATACACGCCCTCATTTGCATCGGGATTGAGTCAGAGCCACGGGAATGAGTCAGAACCCCGATGATGAGTCAGAGCCACGGCGAGTCCCTATTTGTTCTTGATGTGCAAAAGTAGACAGCCAATCTACGCTGCGGTTCCTAGAATGAAACAAATCGGTATATGAACGGTGTGACGGTGAACGACTGACACAAGCGTTCTGCAGTCTGCTGCCAACAGAGCCTGAGTGCTGGGTACTCTCACCAGCCGTGCACCGAGCCACCTTCCACTGGAACGGCGCCGTCCGTCCTCTCGATCGCCACGCTTTTTGCCAGCGGCACCTCAACGAAGTGTTCTATGAGCGAAACGACTGACACTATTCTTCGAGCCGGCGAGAAGGTCTTCGTTCTTCACCGGCCGATTGTTGCCGGAGAAACTCGGCGCCACTTTTTCGGTGTTGTCGAAGACTGCAAGGGGATGCTGGCGCGAGTGACCGGGCGAGTGTTCTCCGTAGACAACCAGCGGAATCAGTTCGTGAGTCGGGACCTGCCGAGAACGCGGATCATCCCGCTCGGTTCAGCGGGTGTGATTGTCAACATTCTGCCGGCGAGCGTGAACATTGATAGAATCGCCTACGACCCCGGCGAGGGAGGAAAGCTTCACATCACTGACGGATCGAAGTGGCATCTGGACATCAATTCCATCTGACACGCCGCTAGTTCTAGCGCGGCTTCTGCGTTCATCGGGGCCACTGCGCGTTGGATCGCACGGCGCACCGTCTTCCCGTCGCGCTGCGTCAGGCCGACGTGCTCATAGGTGCGGCGTGGTCTTGCGCGGATGGGCGCCACGTCCTGTCGATGCAGGACCTGACCGGAGAGTCGGCACTCGAGCTGGATGACCCATCCATGGCACCATCCCCTTATTACTCAGGTTCGCGGTGCCAGATCGACCGGCGCGGAACTGTTCTACGAGACCCGGCGAACCGGGTTTCCCTGCATCGTGCCCTCGATCCTCGGCCACGAGGGTTTTCGAGCGGCTTCTGCCCCCGCCGCTCACCGACGTCTTTACGTTCGTCTACGTGGACCTGCGCGGTGGCGGGCGATCGACCGGCGATCCGGCTGCGACGGGCAATCGTCGCCAACTCGTTGCAAGTAGATATCTTCTGATATCGGAGCCGACCCAGTTTCGGCCGCCAGATCCGTGAAGAGTGTCCAAACCGGTAAATCTTTGACGGCCAGCGCCTTGGAACAATCCAGCACCCTAACTTGCAACGACTGTGAGGGAGAGCCCCGATGATGAGGGAGAGCCCAAATTCGATGTCACGCGTCTATGAATTCAGGGCAGTCCGACACCGGTCGTCTGGCATTTCACTGGTGGACGAAGCCAGTGTCGATCAAATGATTCACGTGCAGGTCGACCGGTCGCGCCACCTCGCCTTCAAGCGCACGTCGCGCGCGGTGGCTGGGGCCGGGCGCTCAGGTGCGGGTGTCTTGAGACTTGCGCAGCTCCACCGCCAGCCACGCGCGCGCCAGCTTCCAGTCGCGCATGACGGTCTGAGGCGAGACCTGGAGTGCATCGGCCGTTTCTTCGACGCTCAGGCCGCCAAAGAACCGGAGCTCGATCACCTGCGCACGACGCGGATCCCTCTGCGCCAGCGTGTTCAGGGCATCGTCGAGCGCGCACATCTCCGCGGCTCGATCCGTTCCGGCAGCCGGCAGCGGGTCAAGATTCATGGACGTGGTGTTGTCGACCCGTTGCATGTCGCCGCCCCGCTTCGTCGAGGCGCGGGACGCGCGCGGCGTCGACGAGAATCCGTCGCATGATGGTTGCGGAGACGGCCAGGAAGTGGGCGCGGTCGTGCCAGTCCACCGTGCGGGCATCCACCAGCCGCACGAACGCTTCGTGCACCAGCGAGGTCGCATCGCCGCGCGTGCCCGCCCGCTCCTTCCGGACGTACTGCCGTCCAAGCTTCCGAAGGTGGTCGTAGACGAGTGGCGTCAAGCGCTCGAGCGCCTGATGATCGCCGCCCCGCCAGGCCTTGAGCAGCTCCGTAATGTCGGCAGGCGGCGAGGGCGTCATCATGAAATCTCGAAGTGGTGGACGTGAGTGCTCCGGCGCATGCCCATCTTACGATTTCCCCAGCGGTGCGCCAAAGCGGAGGAAAATAGGCCGGCGTCGTTGTCGTTGTGGGTCGGTTTTCTCGCTGAGAACCAGAGGAGCCGGGGCGAGCCGCCCGAACGCCATGAGCAATGACTGGGAACGCGTGGCCACCGTGTTCGAGGCGGCCCTCGTTCGCGAGCCGCGGCGCGGTTGTCCTTCGTTCGCGACGCGTGTGCCGACCATCCAGACGTGCGGCATCAGGTTGAATCGATGTTGGCCGAGGTCGACCGCCCGGTGGTGATCGACCAGCCGATCGGCGACGTGATGGCCGAATTACTCGACGATGATCGGGCCGAGTCATGGTGGGCACGCAGCTCGGGCCCTATCGGGTGGAATCACTGCTCGGCGTCGGCGGCATGGGCGAGGTCTATCGAGCCACCGACACAGTGCTCGGTCGTCAGGTGGCGATCAAGATCTTACCGGCGGATGTGTCCGCCGATCCCGAGCGGCTCGGCCGCGGTTCAGGCGCGAGGCCCGCATCCTCGCGTCGCTGAATCATCCGAACATCGGCGCCATCTACGGACTGGAGACGCTGGCAGGACAGACCGGCCCACTATTGGGTCTCGTGCTGGAACTGGTGGAGGGCCCGACGCTCGCCGAACAGCTCGCAGGCGGGCCGGCTGCCGGTCGACGAAGCCCTCGCGCTGGCCCGGCAGATCGCCGAGGCGCTCGACGCGGCCCACCAGCAGGGGATCGTCCATCGCGATCTGAAGCCGGCCAACATCAAAGTGCGCGACGACGGCACGGTCAAGGTGCTCGACTTCGGACTCGCGAAGGTCGCGGACCCAGGTGCGGTCGAGGACGCGGCGACCGTTCGGGGCCACGCGGCCTCGCCGACGATCACGACGCCGGCGATGACCGCGGCGGGCATCATTCTCGGCACGGCGGCCTATATGTCTCCCGAGCAGGCGAAAGGCAAGCCGGCCGACAAGCGCAGCGACATCTGGGCCTTCGGGTGCGTGTTCTACGAAATGCTCACCGGCAGGCGGCCATTTGCTGGTGACGGCGTCGCGGAGGTGCTGGCCTCAGTGCTCACGAACGAGCCGGACTGGCAGGCGCTCCCGTCGAATGTGCCGCCGCCACTCCGCACCCTGCTGCAACGTTGTCTGGTGAAGGATCGCCGGGATCGTGTGGCCGACATCTCCACCGCCACGTTTGTGCTGGACAACGTCGCGAGTCTGGTGGTGCCGCCCGGCGCGGCATCGACGGTGCAGCCGCCACGCCGAGCGAGCCGCCGGCGGATCGCGGCCGCTGAGCGCCGGCGCCGTGATGGTCGGCGTCCTTGTTGGCGCGCTGGAGTGGGTCGCTACGCGCCCGGCACCACTGCGCGTCACACGGTTTGCGCTGTCACCAACCGGCGCGGCCCGCTTGTCGATTGATCCGGTCCAGCGGGACCTGACGGTCCTGCCGGACGGCACGCGCGTCGTCTACGTGGGATTGAGCACGCAGGGTAGCTCGCTCTTCGCGCGCGCGCTCGATCGCCTCGAACCGACGGTGCTTGTGGGAAGCGGCGTGGCCCGTGCACCGTTCCCGTCGCCAGATGGCCAGTGGGTCGGCTTCGTCGACATTGCGGGTGGTGCCCCTGTGCTCAAGAAGGTAGCGGTCACCGGCGGACCAGCCCAGACGCTCTGTTCTATCGACGGTCTCGGCAACGGCGCCACGTGGGGTGATGATGGCGGCATCATCTTCGCCACCGTCAATCCGGCGACCGGACTACAACGGGTGCTGGCCGGCGGTGGCACGCCGGTGGTGCTGACCACTCCAGACCGTGCGCGCGGCGAAAGCGATCACCTCTGGCCGCAGTACCTCCCCGGTAGCCAGGCCGTTCTCTTCACGATCACCTCGACCACCGGCGGCATGGACGCGTCGCAGGTGGCGGTGCTCGACCTGCGAACGGGCCGCTGGAAGGTGCTGGTGTCCGGCGGCAGCCAGGCGCAGTACACGCCAAGCGGCCACCTGGTGTACGCGGCCGCGGGCTCGCTCCTGGCGGTAGCCTTCGACGTCAGGCGCCTCGAGGTGCTCGGCACGCCGACACCCGTGTTGTCGCCTGTGATGACGCTCAGCAGCGGCACCGCCCAGTTCAACATCGCGGCAGACGGAACGCTGGTGTACATGCCTGCTGGTGCGAGCCCCTCTCGCACACTCGTGTGGGTGGACCGCCAGGGACGTGAAGAGCCGGTGAAGGGTGTGCCGGCCCGCGCCTACACGAACCCTCGCCTGTCGCCCGACGGCGCCCGGCTCGCTCTCGAGCTCCGCGATCAGGAGAGTGATATCTGGGTGTGGGACTTCGCTCGTGAAGCGCTCACACGGGTGACCTTCGACCCGGTGGTCGACCGGGCGCCCGTCTGGATGCCTGACGGGCGCCGCATTGTCTTCAGCTCTCAAGCCGGCGGGACGGTTCGTGGTCCGACCGGCACCGGCGCAGGGACACTCTTTTGGCGCGCCGCCGATGGCACCGGCGCCGCGGAGCGTCTCGGGCAAGAGGATCGGAGCCTCCGGTTGATGCTGCCATCGTCGGTCTCGCCAGATGGGACTCGCGTCGTGACCACGACACGTCTCGGACGCTGGCGCGGTGGACGTGATGATGCTCACGCTGCAGGATCGCCGCGTGCAGCCGTTGATCCAGACGCCCTTCGTCGAGCGAAATGGGGAAATCTCACCCGATGGCCGCTGGCTGGCCTACGAGTCCAACGCGTCGGGCCGGTTTCAGATCTATGTGCGGCCGTTTCCCGACGTCGACGACGGACAGTGGCAGGTGTCCAACGACGGCGGAACCCAGCCCCTGTGGGCACGCAGCGGCGAGGAGCTCTTCTATGTCGCGCCGGATCGCACGCTGAGCAGCGTACCGGTCGAGCGCGGGACGACGTGGACGGCAGGACGCCGAGGACCGTCGTTGAGAGGCAGTACTTCTTGGGCCCGGAGGCCACCACGCGGATGTACGACGTGTCGGCCGGACGGCCATCGGTTCCTGATGATCAAGGACAGCGTGACCGACCAGACCGCCGCCGCTGCCAGCATCGTCGTCGTCCAACACTGGTACGAAGAGCTG
>CAWDJI010000025.1:0-110518 GCA_963802535.1 uncultured Alphaproteobacteria bacterium
GGCTTAACGGCTCGTTGTTTTGCCGATTCGCCACCTCTATCTAGGTACCCGACCGGGCCGCCACAACGCAGCCTTTCGTCCATTCGGCAGGGATTGGAACCCAAAAATGAGCAGTTTCGACAAGCGCGAGGAAGGTTTCGAGAAGAAATTCGCCCTCGATGAAGAACAAAAGTTCAAGGCCGAGGCGCGTCGCAACAAATTGCTCGGCATGTGGGCAGCAGAGAAGCTCGGAATCACCGGCGATGCCGCCACCGCCTATGCCAAGGAAGTCGTCGCCTCCGACTTCGAGGAGGCCGGCGATGGCGACGTGCTCCGCAAGGTGATGGGCGATTTCACCGCCAAGGGCGTTGCCCTCACCGAACCGCAGCTCCGCGCCAAGATGGACGAACTGATGGCGGTGGCCGTTACCCAGGTGAAGACGGGGACGTAAGCAGGCGAATAGCGAGAGGCGAATGGCGAATAGGAAAATTCCATTCGCTACTCACCATTCGCTATTCGCTTCGTTCCCGATATTCTTTTCGAACAATCTCCAGCAACCGACGCGCCGCTGCGCTGAGAAAACCGCCGCGGCGCGTCACCGTCACGACGTCGTGGCTGGCGTCGAGATCACCGACACGGATGGTCGCGAGCGCCGAAGATGCGAGTTCCTCGGCCGCGTTGATCTGCGATAGCAGCGCGATGCCGAAGCCGGCCTCGATCAGACGTTTCTGGGCGGTCAGGCTGTCGACCGGCGTCCAGACGACGTCGCCCAATCCGCGCGTCTGGAATAGCGCGAGGATATGCGACGCCACGATCTCGCGGCGTCCCGGCACTTCCGGAAATGCGATCCATCGTTCGCCGCGCAGGTCAGCAAGTCTTTTGACGCGGCGGCCGGCACGCGGGTGATCCGGCGCGCACACGACCTGGAGCGGCTCGGTGAACAACAATTCGCAGTCGAGATCGCGCGAACCGTCGCGATCAAAGCGCAAGCCGATCGTCGCCTCGCCGCGGCGAATGAGGTCGCTGATCTCGGCGCTGGTCGCGGTGCGCAGGGACAAATCGACGTCGGGATGCCCGGTCGCAAAACGCTTCAGGATGGCCGACAGCCGCCCGCCGGCCAGCGTGCCGACCACGGCGAGTGCGACCGGCCCGGAATTCGGCCGCGCCAGCGCGCGTACCGCATTCTCGGCATCCTGGGCCGCTGCCACCGCACGCTCGGCGTAAGGCACCAACACCCGGCCGGCGTCGCTCAGCATGGTTCTTCCAGCGATCCGCTCGAACAAGGGCATGCCGAGTTCCTGCTCCAACAGCGCAATGCGCCGCGAGATCGCCGGCTGCGAACGGTGCAGCGCTTTTGCAGCGCTCGAGATCCCGCCGCGGCGGTGAACGGTCAAAAATGTATTGAGCGCATCGCTGTCCATGTTTCCTCCCTATGCAAATTGCCATGCAAAAAGCTGATGAGATAGAAAGAAATAACAAATTAGGCTGATGCCCGAAAGCCCCCTATGTTTCGCCGCGAACCACGAACCGGCGTCAATGAAAGGGACTTACCGATGCGCAGCCAAATGGAAAAAGCCGAAGCGTTTCGCGCGCTGCATACGCGGCCCGGCGCCTTCATCATCCCTAATCCCTGGGATGCCGGCACCGCCAAACTCCTTGCCGCGATGGGTTTCGAGGCGCTCGCCACCACGAGCCTTGGGCTGGCCAACACGCTCGGCAGCGCCAAAGTCAGTCTCGATGCCATCATCGAGAATTGCCGTGACATCGCGCAGGCGACCGACCTGCCTGTCAACGCCGACCTCGAAAATTGTGGCGCCGATGATCCAAAGACCGCCGCAAAGGCGATTGCACGCGCGGCCGAGGCCGGCGTGGTCGGCGGCTCGATCGAGGACTACACCGGCAATCCGAGCAATCCGATCTATGATTTTTCGCTCGCGGTCGAACGGGTGCATGCCGCCGTCGAAGCAGCGCGCGCGCTGCCCTTCCCGTTCACGCTGACGGCGCGGGCGGAGAACCTGCTGCATGGCCGCAACGATCTCGACGACACCATCAAGCGGTTGCAGGCGTTCGAGGCCGCCGGCGCCGACGTGCTGTATTCGCCGGGAGTCCACGACATCGACACCATCCGCACCGTCGTGTCGTCGGTCGGCAAACCCTTCAACTTGGTGATGGGCTTTGCCGATCCGACGCTGACGGTCGGGCAGCTTTCGGCCGCGGGCGTCAAGCGCATCAGCGTCGGCGGCGCGATGGCGCGCGTGGCGCTAGCCGCCTTCCTGAAATGCGCCCGCGAAATGAAGGAGCACGGCGCCTTCACCTATGTGCGCGAGATGGCGCCGATCAAGGAAGTGCGCGCCGCGTTCGCCGGCAATTAACACCGCGCGGAACCTCTCTCCCGTTTGATTCAAATCGCGCCGGTTCATCTGGACCGGCGCTCGCGCCGTTGTGATCGCGGCATCGTGCGCGCGACATATTCACTCACAGGTAGTGTCGTCTATTTCACACTCGAATGCGGGGTGCGGTGATATTAGCCGTGGCGACCACGCGCTGCGACCGACAAGCGCACCGACGTCGTCGACTCAAGCATCGCAAGTCAGGGAGCGCTGAAGCGGTAACATTCATCGATCCATTTCATCGCGTCCCCGCCCAGCGCAGCAATGCCCTGGTGGTTTGATTGCACCTTTCCCGCAGCAATACCTTGGAGCGATAGGAGCGTAGCATGGCCGACACCAACATTCTCTACGACGAACAAGGTCATCCCAGGCACTTCACCTTTGTCGAGGATGGCGACACGGCGCAAGCCGCGGCACGCGAGAGCACTGCACGGCCCGCATCGGCGCAGGAGGCCGCCAAAGAGTTTCTGACAAGCCACGCAGACGTCCTGCAACTGAAGCGGAACGTCATGCAATCGATGGACGTGAGGGCATCGCTCGCGCCCGTCGCCGAGGACGAAGCACTGCGCTTCGAATCCGAGAAGCACACGATGGATTCGACCGTCGTCAGCTACAACCAGACCATGTTCGGCCTGCCGATCTATCAGGCCGGCGTCTCGGTGGTGATGCACGGCGCGCAAAACCAGGTCAAGGCCGCGACCTCGACGCTGCATTACGACGTGGCAGCGCAGCCCCCCGGCCACTCGATGGCGAACATGGGTGCGCTCGACACCGCCGCGAGCGGCGCGCACGACAACGTCGTCCGCAGGGCTATTCCGGCCGCGCAGGGCATGCGGATCAACCGCACCCGCCTGATGGTTTATCAATACGACCCGGCCGATCGGATCCACCATGAGCACGGCGACCCCGGCTTCGGCGCACAGGCGCCCTCACTGGCGCTGCCGCCGGTCCCCGCCAG
Source organism: uncultured Alphaproteobacteria bacterium (assembly GCA_963802535.1). GTDB lineage: Bacteria > Pseudomonadota > Alphaproteobacteria > Rhizobiales > Xanthobacteraceae > Bradyrhizobium. The sequence continues at coordinate 3,328 of CAWDJI010000025.1, forward strand.
CATCAAACCCGGCACGCATTATATCGTGGTCGATGCGCTGTTCTCCTACGCGCTGCCGAATTGGGGCACGCTGAACTGGCGCGCCTTCATCGAGCCCGAAAGCGGCGCCGTTCTGTTCCTGCGCGCGCTGGTGGACGGCGTGACCGGTCTCGTGTTCGATCGCGATCCGATCACCAAGACCGGCAATCTCGCCAATCTGCCGAGCGCATCGAACGCGGTACTCGATCCCCTGCGCGATCCGGTTCAGCTGGTCGATCTCGGAGCACCGTCGGCGGGACACCAGAACCTGTCCGGCACGTTCGTTCGGATCGCCAATGTGGATCCGCCGACGCCGGCGATACCGACCACGATCGCGCCGTTCAATTTCGCCTTCGACGCGCGGACCGACGATTTCGCCGCCGTCAACGCCTACTACCATTGCGACCGGTTCTTCCGCACCGTGCGCGACATCGGCTTCAACATTCCAACCTACTTTGACGGCACCGCCTTCCCGGTCCCCGTCGATCATCACGCGCTGGGCAATGTCATCAACGCGCAATGCCGCGGCAACACGTTGAGCAACGGCATCGGCTCGGTGGTGTTCTCGCTTGCCGATCTCTCAAACCCGCCGCTCGGCATCGCCGCCGACTGGCGCGTGGTGCTGCATGAACTCGGCGGCCACGGCATTTTGTGGGACCATGTCGACTCGCCGAATTTCGGCTTTTCACATAGCGCCGGCGACAGCATCGCCGTGATCCTCAACGATCCCGAGACGCACGCTCCCGATCGCTTCGTGAGCTTCCCGTGGGTCAACATCGGACGGCGACACGACCGCCCGGTGGCGGGTGGCTGGGGCTGGGGCGGCGCCAACGATCTGAACGGCTATTTCAGCGAGCAGATCCTGGCGACGTCGCACTTCCGTCTCTACCGGTCGATCGGCGGCGACTCGGCCTCATTGGCGCGGCGGCAATTTGCGGCGTCTTCGGCCGTCTATCTGATCCTGCGCGCGGTCGGTCAGTTGACGCCCGCGACCAACCCGCCCAACGCGCTCGGCTGGGAGCAACAGCTGGAAACGGCGGATGCCTTCGTCTGGAACCGCGCCAATCCGGCGCAGACCCATGCCGGCGGCGCCTATCACAAGGTGATCCGCTGGGCATTCGAAAAGCAGGGCCTGTTCCGTCCGGGACCGCCCGCCACCGTCGAAGGCGCACCGCCGCCGGTCGACGTCTATATCAACGATGGCCGCAACGGCGAATATCCGTTCCAGCCCAATCACTGGAGCTGCACCGACATCTGGAACCGTACCAGTGTCGGCGCCGGCGGCGGCGTGCATCAGGAGCCGATCGTAGGCCAAACCAATTTTGCCTATGTCCGGATCAAGAACCGCGGCACGCAGACCGCCAACAATGTCGTGGTGAAGGGTTTCCACGCTCTGCCGGGCGTTGGTCTCGTCTACCCGACCGATTGGGCGCCGATGGCGACGCCGCAATTGGCGGCCCCCAACCTCGCCGCACATGACGCTGTCGGCGTCGTGGTCGGGCCGTTCAAATGGGTGCCGTCGCAGGTCGGACATGAGTGCATGTTCTTCAGCGTCTCGGCCAAGGGCGATCCCAGCAACATCGATGGCGGCATCACCGGGCCGATCCCGGAATGGCGGCTGGTACCTAACGACAACAACATTGCCCAGCGCAATGTGCACCCGGTGTTCCCGCAACTCGTCAAGGTCGACTGGGAAAAGCTGCCGTTCTGGATCCGCAACCACGGCCGGACGCCGGTCCGGCTCGGGCTGGAAGTGAAGGTGCCGGAATGGCTCGGCAAATTGGGGTGGAAGTTCTCCGTCCCGCAGATCACGAAAGATCGCGCCGTGCTCAAGCCGGATCAGTTGCTGAAGGTCAACGTCGCCATGACCAAGGGCAAACCGTATGACACCGCCGTGCTGGCCAAGCAGGCCGACCACGACATCGTCTTCACGGTTCTCCAGGATGACATGCCGGTCGGCGGCATGACCTACCGGCTCAGCACCGAGGCCAAGCAAGGTCTCGTGGCTTCGGCGAAGACCAGGGCTGGCAGCAGGTCCACCAAGGCGGCAAGCCGCAAGAGCGCTGTCGTCCGTTCATCGCGGTCAAGGAAGACCCGGTAACGTTACGGCACGGCCCATCAATCGTTACGGCCGCGGGAGCTCCAACGGAGCTTCCGCGGTCGGCGTTTGCGTATCAGCCTTCCTTGAAACCGTATTCCGGCACGTTGCCGCTGGCGCCGTAATATTTGTAGGGCAGGAATTTGCCGGACATCGTGATCTTGACGCGGTCGCCCTTCGGATTGGCGACGCGTTCCATCAGCATGTCGAAATCGATCGCCGACATGATGCCGTCGCCGAACTCTTCCTCGATCAGCGCCTTCCACGCCGGACCATTGACCATCACCATTTCGTAGAAGCGATAGATCAGGGGATCGGTCGGCGGCATCGGCGTGCCGGTGCCGCGCATCGGCACTTCGTTCAGCATCGCGGTCTCGGACTTCGACAGGCCGAACAGCTCGGCGGCGTTGGCGGCCTGCGGTTTTGTCAGCTTCATCTGGCCGAGAATGGCGCCGACGATCAGCACTTCGGAATAGCCGCCGATCTTTTCGCAGATGTGCTTCCAGCTCCAGCCCTTCTCGCGCTTGATGTCGAGCAGCTTTTCGGTGAGGTCTTCGCGTTTCATGTGTCGTCTCCCTTGACTTCCGTCATGCCCGGGCTTGTCCCGGGCATCCACGTATTCCTGCTCCAACTTACGAAGACGTGGATGGCCGGGACAAGCCCGGCCATGACGTCGATTGATCGTGCTGTGTTGATGCGATCGCCAGCTCCGGCAGTCCCGGTCGCACCGTCGGCACGTTGCGCGGATCGTGGCCGATCGCCGTGGCGGCAAAAGTCTTGCTGCGGCTGACCAGGAAATCCACGATGTGGTTGCGCAGCGCATAGTAATAGGGATGGCGGTGCAGATCGATGCGGCCGCGATCCTTTGGCAGCGGATTTTCCACGATCTCGGCCAGCACAGCACCAGGGCCGTTGGTCATCAGAAAAATCTTGTCGGCGAGATAGATCGCCTCATCGACATCATGCGTGATCATGAAGGCGGTCTGTCCGGTCTCCAGGCAAATGCGGCGCACTTCGTCCTGCAACGTGCCGCGCGTCAGCGCATCGAGCGCCGAGAACGGTTCGTCCATCAGCATGATCTTTGGCGTGATCGAGAGCGCACGCGCAATGCCGACGCGCTGCTTCATGCCGCCGGACAATTCCGACGGGCGCTTGTGTTCGGATCCGGTCAGCCCGACCAGATCGATGAAGCGCTGCGCGTGCGCCTTGACCTTGGCCCGGTCCCAGTTCCGCCATTTCGAGGTCACGGCATAGGCGACATTGCCGAGCACCGTCCGCCACGGCAATAGCGCGTGGCTCTGGAAAATCACGGCGCGGTCGAGGCTGGTGCCCTCGATCGCCTGCCCGTCGACGATGACGGTGCCTTCGCTCGGCTCATCGAGGCCGGCCAGAATGTTCAGCACCGTGGTCTTGCCGCAGCCGGAATGGCCGATCACGCAGCCGAACTCGCCACGCGCCATCGACAGCCAGAGATTCTCGAACACGCTGATCTCGCCGCCATCGGCGCCGGGATAGCGCCGCGCGATGCCTTCGATCGAAATGAATTTGTCGGTCATGAATTTTCACCCGTGTCCCGGACGCGGTGCAGCGTGTAACGCTGCTCCGCAGAGCCGGGACCCACCGAGCCCAGAATGGGTCCCGGTTCTGCACAGCGGCACTTCGCGCCGCAGTGCGCCCGGGACACGGATATGATTGCTTCGGTCATCGCCCTACTCCGGGAACGTGACCATGCGCGTGAACCGCGCAAGGATCTGGTCGAGCAGCATGCCGACGATCCCGATCAGCAGGATGGCGATGATGACATTGGTGATCGAAAGGTTATTCCATTCGTTCCAGACGAAGTAGCCGATGCCGGTGCCGCCGACCAGCATCTCGGCCGCGACGATCACGAGCCAGGCAATGCCGATCGAGATCCGCATGCCGGTCAAAATGGTCGGCGCCGCCGCCGGCAGGATCACGGTGAAGGCGCGCCTGATGGTGCCGACTTCGAGCGTGCGCGCGACGTTGATCCATTCCTTGCGCACGGCGGCAACACCGAAGGCAGTGTTGAGCAGCATCGGCCACACCGAGCAGATGAAGATGACGAAGATCGCGGAAATGCTGGAATCCTTGATGGTGTAGAGCGCGAGCGGCATCCAGGCCAGCGGCGAGATCGGCTTCAGCACCTGGATGAAGGGATCCAGCGCCTTGTTGATCAAGGGCGACATCCCGATCAGGAAGCCGAGCGGGATCGCGACCAGCACCGCCAGCAGATAACCGAGACCGACGCGGGCGACGGAATAGCCGAGCTGGATGCCGAGCCCCTTGTCGTTCGGCCCGTTGTCGTAGAACGGCCGCTTCAGGTGCTCCCATAATTTGGCGCCGACATCGAGCGGACCCGGCATCGCCGATTTGCCGGCGGTTGCCGTCAGTCCCATCAGCTTGGCGTATTCCGGCGTCATGGTGGCAACGGCGCCGGTGCCGCGCGTCGCGATGTGCCAGATGCCGAGGAACGCCGCGAGCAGCACGATCGATACGATCGCCGCGCGGAAGCGGAGGGAGAAGGTCATTGGCCGCACTCCCTCAGCATGTCGTCCCGGCGAACGCCGGGACCCATACTCCGCGGCGTTGGTAATGAAAAAAGGTCTCTGACATCGTGCTCAAACGAGGTGTCACGGCGTATGGGTCCCGGCGTTCGCCGGGACGACGGCTCTACTTGCGACGTCGCCGTCACGAAGCCTTCCTGATCTTGAAGCTCGCGAGATAATCGTCAGGCTTGGTCGGATCGAAATTCTTGCCCATCACGGAGAACGATTTGTACGCGGTCTGCGGCGGCGTCAGTCCCATTTCGGCCATCACCTTGCCGGTGTCGGTGGCGAGATAGACCTGCTCGGCGACGGCCTTGTAGTCGACATCGCCCTTGATCTGGCCCCAGCGCTTCATCTGCGTGAGCATCCACACCGCAAAGGACTGCCAGGGGAACGGATCGAAATCGACGCGCTTGGCGTCGGTCTTCACACCGCCAAGTCCGTCGGCATAGGTTCCGGTCAGCACCTGCTCCAGCACCGTGACCGGCGCGTTGATGTAATTGGCCGGTGCGATGGCTTCGGCGATCTGCTTGCGGTTTTCGGCTTTCGAGGCATAGGCGGTGGCATCGACGATCGCCCGCGTCAGCGCCGCAAAGCTGTTGGGCGACTGCGTGATGAACTCGCGGCTCGCCGCAAAGGTGCAGCAGGGATGCCCGTCCCAGATCTCCTTGGAGAGGATGTGCAGGAAGCCGACGCCGTCATAGATCGCGCGCTGGCAGATGTTGTCGGGCGCGAGGAAGCCGTCGATATTGTCGGCGCGGAGGTTGGCGACCATTTCCGGCGGCGGCACCGAGCGCAATTGCACGTCGGTATCGGGATCGAGGCCGTGCTCGGCAAGGTAATAGCGCAGCAGATAATTGTGCATGGAATAGTCGAACGGAATGGCGAACTTCATGCCCTTCCAGTCCTTCGGATCGCGCTTGTCCTTGTGCTTCATGGCGAGCGTGATGCCCTGCCCGTTGATGTTCTCGATCGCCGGCACCGCAAACGGGATCGGCTGCGCGCCGAGGCCCAGCGAGATCGCGATCGGCATCGGCGCCAGCATGTGCGAGGCGTCGTATTCCTTGTTGATGGTCTTGTCGCGGATCACGGCCCAGCCGGCGGTCTTCACCACTTCGACGTTGAGGCCGTATTTGGAATAGAAGCCGAGCGGCGCGGCCATGATGATCGGCGTCGCGCAGGTGATCGGGATGAAGCCGACCTTGAGATCCTTCTTCTCCGGCGTGCCGGCTTCCGCAAACGCTTCGGTCGCCGCCTTGATCGGAAAGAATTGCGAGATCGCGGCCAGCGCCGTCGACGCGCCGACCGATTTCAGGAAGGCGCGGCGCGCGGCGTCCCTGGGAAACATCGCCCGCACCACGGCGGAGGCGACCACGCCCTCGTAGCGTTTCTCCTCGCTCTCGACCGGTTCGCAGCGCAGCGCCAGCGTCGCATGTTCGTGTTCGGCCACGGAGCGATGCTGGCCGCAGACACAGCCGGATCGCTTCAGTTCGCGGTCGGAGTCGAAGGGATTATCGAAGGTGGACATGCTGCGCCCCTTTGTCACACCGGCCCCACGTCGGAAGTCCCGTTCCGCCGCCATCCGGCAAATCAATCACCGCCCGGCCGCTTTTGCGGCAGCCGGGCGGTGAGAAACATGCAGGTTCTATGCCGCTTTGCCTGTTAATCGGGCAGCCGTCGGCAAGCCCTCATCGATCGGCAGCGACGGATCGCGCGACCATTCGTTCCAGGAGCCGAAATACATCCGGACGTCCTTCACGCCGGCATTCTTCAGCGCCAGGAACGTGTTCGAGGCGCGCGCGCCCTTGAAGCAGTAGAGATAGACCGGCGTGCTCTCGGAAATGCCGACGGTGGCGCATTCCGCCAAAATCTCGTCCTTGGACTTGAAGCGCGGCCCTTCCGCGGTCGGCTTCATCATCCGGTACCATTCCAGCCAGACCGCGCCGGGGATGCGGCCCTTGCGCGGGCAGAAATCCTTGCCGTAGGGCGAAGAGCTGTCGCCGATCCATTCATCGACGTCGCGCACGTCGAGCAGCGCGATGCCGGGCTTGCCGAGCGCGGCCAGCATGGTCTTGGCGTCGATCAGGATATCGCCGGCTTCGGGCACGATCGAGAACGACGCCTTCACCGGCGACGGCACCTCCTTGGTCACCGGCAGGCCGGCGGCAGCCCAGGCATCGTAGCCGCCATGCAGCACCTTGATCTTGGGATAGCCGAGCATGGTCAGAAGGTAATAGCCGCGGCAGGACTGACCGAAGCCGGAGTTCATCGACTGCTCGTAGACGACCGCGGTTTCCTTGCCGGAGAGACCGGCGCCGCCGAACGCATCGGCGAATTTGGTCTTCAGTTCCTGCATGCCCTCCGGCGTCGAGGTCGCGAGGTAACGTGAAGATCTCATGGACGTTGACGGCATTGGGCAGATGCCCCGCGCCATAGGCATCGGGATTTCGCGTGTCGATGACGACACATGGCTCCTTCTTCAGGAATTCGGTGAGTTCGCCGGCAGTAATCAGCACGTCCGTCATGGCAGGCCTCTCCTGTTCTTGGTTGCAGTTAGGGTCGAACCGAAAATCCTCTTCTTTGGATCAATCGCCGGCCAGCATCTTGCGCAGCTGCTTGGTGGCGGGCGTGACGATGGCGACGAAATAGGCTTCGCGAAGCCGGCGCTGGGCGCGATGGCTCTTCAGATAACCGCGCGCGCCGCAATGGAGCATCGCCGCATGCGCGGCCGCGACGCTGGCGTCGCCAAGCCGCAGGCGCAGCGCGATGACGCGGCGCCAATAGCTGTCGTCGGCATTGTAGGGATCGCACGCCAGCGCCATCGCTTCCTTCTCGAACTCGGAATGCAGTTCGCGGAACTGGAGAGGCTGCTGCGGCAGATAGCGATTGACGTGGCCGAGCGGCGCATCGACCTCATCCATGATCTGGATGCAGTCCTTGATCAGGCCGAGCGCCATGCCGGCCTGCAGCAGGATGAAGCCTGCGCGGATTTTCTTGACGAAGGGCGCCGCCGGTTCGGCCAGGATCAGGTCATCCGGCACGAAGACGTCGCGGAACTGCACGCTGTAGGTGCCGGTCCCGTCCATCGCGAGAAACGGCTTGCACGGTTGCAGCGTGATCGCCGGATTGGAGCAATCGGCGAGGAACATCACGATGCCCGGGCTCGTCCTCGCGCTCGAAGATGGTGCCGAAGAAATGGTCGGCGCCGAGATTGGACACCCAGGGCAGCGCGCCCTTGACGATGTAGCCGCCCTCGACCTTGCGGCCTTTCAGCTTGAACTTCTCGATGCCGAAGAAGGTCTTCATCGGATTGGAAAGCCCGGTGCCACCCAGTCGTCTTCCGCTCGAAAAGCAGTCGCCGAAGCGCTGCGCCAGCTGCATGTTCGTCGAGTTCGCCACGTACCAGACCAGCGTGTTCTGGCACCACGCCATGAAGGCGGTGGCGCCGCAGACCTCGCCGAGCGCGGCGATCGACTGAATGGCGCAGCGCAGATCGGCCGCGCCATTCCATGGGACGTGGCTGCCCCAGGCGCCGACCTCGCCGAGGCGCCGCAGCAACTCGTCAGGATAGACGCTGCCTGCGTCGATGCGGCGGCAAGCGGCGCCAGTTCCTGCGCGCGATCCGCGCACCTCGTCGGTGATCGAAGCGTGCAGGTCGATCAAGCGCTTCGACCCGGGATACAGCCAGTGAACCCATGATACTCTCCGCACCCAGCTGTTTCGAGGTCTCGTTTGCCGCTTAAGCGCTGACCTCGAGATTGACCGGGCGCGTAAAGGTGTTGGCGACCGGCGACCATTTCTTGACGTGGGTCACCAGCGCGTCGATCTCGCTTTGCGGAATGCCCTCGCATTCCATGTCGACCTTGACGCGCACATCGGTGAAGCCGACCGGCTTCTCGCTGACGTCGCCGGTGCCCCACACCGCGGTGATGTTGAGATCGCCCTCGAGTTCGAGTTCGAGCTTGTTGACGGTCCAGCCGCGGTGAACCGCGTTGGCGTGCAGGCCGACCGCAAGGCACGAGCCCAGCGCCGCCAGCGAGGCTTCCGACGGATTGGGCGCGGTGTCGTCGCCCAGCAGGCCCGGCGGTTCGTCGACGATGTAGGGCGCGAGGTTGCGGATGTAGTTGGCGTGACGGAACTTGCCTTCCGCCACCGTCTTGCATTTCAAGGTCTTGATGACCTTCGGATTGGCCTTGCCGTTGACGATGAGCTGTTCCAGCCCGTTTTTGTCGATCGGGGCCAGGCAGCCTGTAAGCACTGTTTTTTGAGCGACCGCGGTCATCGTTTTCTCTCCCTAGGGGGTAGGATACCGAACGGTCTGTTTCCTGCACGAAGCGTGCCAGACACGGCCAAAACCAAAAGCCGAACCTCTCTCGTCGCTTAGCTGTGTCTGCCTTGGGATTAATCAGGCGCGGCTTGCTCAAAGCCGATGCAGTTGCCGCGCGCCGGCGATTATTTTGCGCGCATGAAGATGCGACTTGATGATTTTGCCGCGGTTCGATTTACTGACGCGCATGGGCAAATCAGTTTCGAAGAAGCAGGCCGTCGCGGCAGCGCTCAGCGCCAACGACGAAGAGTCGGCGCGCGGCCGCCTGCTCAACGCGGCGACGCGGCTGTTCTGCAAGAACGGAATCAACGCCACCGGCATCGACGCCATCATCCATGAAGCCGGCACCGCCAAGACCACGCTGTACAAATTGTTCGGATCGAAGACCAACCTCGTGCATGCCGTGCTGGAAAGCGAAGGCAAGGCGTGGCGCGAATGGTTCATCGCCGCGATCGAGACCGGCGGCGGCGATGCGCAGTCGAAGCTGACGCGAATTTTTCCGGCGCTGAAAAGCTGGTTCGGCGAGGAGCGCTTCTACGGCTGCCCCTTCATCAATGCCGTCGCCGAGCACGACAAGGATGCAAAGCAGTTCCGCGCCATCGCGCTACGCACAAGAAGGTGGTGCTGGCGCACATCGAAAAGCTCGCCGGTGAAATGGGCGCGGTCGACCCGGAGAGTCTGGCCCATCAACTGGCGCTCTTGATCGACGGCGCCATCGTCGCCGCCATGGTGTCGCGCAATCCCGGCGTCGCCGACACCGCGGGACTGGCCGCGGGTTCGCTGTTCGGGCCGTCCAAGGTGAAGAAGCCGAAGCGCCCGGCGACACAGCTGGTGGCGGTCTGAGCACACGCAACCTGCGGCTGAACCTCAACAAGACGTGATAGCGGAATGCGAAGCGCTTCACATGCGCGACCGACGAAGCAAAGTATTTTGATTGTGTGATAGCCGGCTTGGCCGAACGCCAGGGCCGGAACGTTTCAAAAATCAGAATTGGGGATGGAAAACGCTCGTGGGGCAATTGCCGCTCCAGGTTCGTCGCGGAGCATTGTCTGAACGCATCTGATTCAGAGGTGACGGACGTCACCCGATTTGAGGAGATTTTCATGGACAACTATCGTCACGATTCCAGCTACACCAGCATCTCCGGATACCTCCTGCCAGCTTCAAACCGCTCACCCCCGAAGAGACGGTTACCATCGCGGCTGGCGCCGCGCCGTGGTGGCTTTTATTGCTGCGTCGTGCTGCTGGGCGGGTTCGCGCTCCTGGCTTCTGTTCCCGCTCCACACCGGGAAATGGCGCAGGTGATGCCCCGGTGAACGTTCCCTGATGCGCTTCCGAAATACGTTCCGGGAGTATGGCGGCGCGTTTGCTGATTTGCTCAGCTTTGCCGTTGGGCGTGCAACGGAAAAACGGATTAACGGTGTTCGAGCAGCATCGTCTCCAGCCGCACCAACTCGGCGGCCAGATCGCGCTCGACATCCGCCACCCGCATCTCGATCACCCGATAGTCACGCGCCTCGAGCCAGGCTCTGCCGCGCGGCGCGGTCGGCGACGATCGCCTCCGATCTCGGCCGGGTTGACCAGTTCGATCGCGATCCGGTGCACGAAGGAGACGAAGTCGGGGATGTGGCGGCCGACCGGGGTCTGGCGCTTGAACTGGCCGGCGAAGCGGCGGTCGCGGGTCAGGGCCTGCCACAGGATCCGCTCGGCGTCGGTCGGGTTGCGGCGCAGCAATCGGGCCAGCCCGCGGACGGTTCCGCTTTCCGAGGGCGCGGCGCGCCTGCCCGTGCTCGGCCAGCAGCGCCCGCAGCCGGGTCGCCTGTTCGCCGTCGAGCACGCCGCCCTTGGCCGGACCCTTGCGGCCCTCGGCGATCGCCATCACCACCCCGTGCAGGGTGTGCATGTCCTGCTTGGTCGGATCCATCCGGGTAAAGATGTTGCGCAGATTGACCAGCATGGTCTCGCGCTTCTCGGCCGGCCGCAGGAACTCGACCCGGTCGAGTTCGCGGACCAGATTGTCGAAGAAGGCCTGCATCTGGTGCTGGGAGGCCGGCTCGGACCGCTCGGGCATCGCGAACGGCAGCGCGCCGCCGGTCGACAAGCTTGAACCACTCATAGCCGATCAGGAGCACCGCCTGCGCCAGATTGAGCGAGGCGAAACCCGGATTGACCGGAAAGGTGATGATCCGGTTGGCGAGCGCCACCTCCTCGTTCTGGAGTCCGTAGCGCTCGCGGCCGAACAGGATGCCGACCCCGCCGCTCACCGTGCGCGACATGCGCCACGATCTCGACCGCGGCCTCCGCCGGCGCGACCACCGGCTTGGCCTGGTCGTGGGCGCGGGCGGTGGTGGCGAACAGCAGCGTCAGATCGGCGACCGCCTGCTCGACGGTGTCGAACAGTTCGGCGCTCTCCAGGATCTGGTCGGCGCCGGCCGCCGCGCGCTGGGCGGCGATGTTCGGCCAGCCGTCGCGCGGATTGACGATTCTTAAACGCGAAAGGGCGAAGTTGCCCATCGCTCGCGCGGCCATGCCGATGTTTTCGCCGAGCTGTGGTTCGACAAGGATCACAACAGGTCCGGTTAAGTCCAAACCAGACTTGGTTTTGTCGGTGCCCGAACCGGACATTTCGACTTCACTTTCCGATTCGACTTCGCAAGCTGATTCAACTTCTGAAGGTTTTAAATCAGCTTGCTAAGCGCCTGAATTCAAAATCTCAATGCCGGGCCACTGCCTGACCGCTGTCAGCGGCCAGAATTCTCAAGCCAGATAACAGGCTTAGTAGCGTTTCCGGAAGTTCGATCAAAGCCTCAATCGGGCTCTGTCGCACGCGGCTTGTACGCGCGTTCGCTTTCGGTTAGGCTAACAATCACAAACAAAGCGAAGCTGCAAACGAGCCGAGGGCCGACTCAACGGCCGAGGCAAAAGGGGAGACGTCCATGCGCGGCAGATGGTCGTTGGCGATTGTCGGGCTCATCCTGATCCTGGCCGGCGGACTGCTGGCCCACCTGACCCAGACCTCCGGCGGCATCCGGATCCAGGACGTCCGCTTCAAGGGCGCCAAGGGCAACACCATGAGTGCCCTGCTCTACATCCCCCCGAATGCCACGCCGCAGATTCCGGCCCCCGGCATTCTGGCGGTCCACGGCTACATCAATTCGCGCGAGACCCAGGACGGCTTTGCCATCGAGTTCGCCCGCCGCGGCTATGTGGTGCTCGCCCTCGACCAGACCGGCCACGGCTACAGCGACCCGCCGGCCTTCGCCAACGGCTTTGGCGGTCCGGATGGACTGGCTTATCTGCGCAGCCTCGACTTCGTCGACAAGAACAATATCGGCCTCGAGGGTCATTCGATGGGCGGCTGGACCGTGCTGGCGGCCGCGACCGCCATGCCCAACGACTACAAGTCGATGGTGCTGGAGGGCTCGTCGACCGGCAAGCCGTTCGCCGCCGACGGCACCACCAGCTGGCCGCGCAATGTCGCGCTGGTGTTCGCCCAGTACGAGGAATTCTCGACCCTGATGTGGGGCGTCGATCTGGCCCGCGACGTCACCAAGAGCCCGAAACTTTGGGCGATGTTCGGCACCCAGGGGCCGGTCGAACCCGGCAAGGTCTATGGCGACATCGCCCAGGGCACCGCGCGGGTGCTCTACACCCCGGCCATCACCCACCCGGCCGAGCACATCTCCCATGAGGCGATCGGCTACAGCCTCGACTGGTTCGCCAAGACCCTGCAGGGCGGCACGCCGCGGCCGGCCGACGACCAGATCTGGTTCCGCAAGGAAATCGGCACGCTGATCGCGCTGCTCGGCTTTGTCGCGCTGCTGATCGGGGCCTTCGACGGCCTGCTGGAAGCGCCGATGTATTCCCGGCTGCGGCTGCCCGAGATCGCCGACGGCACCATGCCGGCCCATTCGGCCGCCAGCGGCCGGCGCTGGACCACGGCCTTCATCCTGTCGGCCTTCATCCCGGCGCTGACCTATTACCCGGCCTTCGCGCTGGCCGGCACCTTCGTCAAACCCTCCGCCTTCCTGCCGCAGGGCATCACCAACCAGATCATGGTCTGGGCCGTCATCAACGGCGCTGATCACGCTGGCGCTGATGCCGTTCGCGCCCAAACGCGCCAGCCGGGCCGGGATCATCGGGCCAGTCGGTCGTGATCGCGCTCGCCACCGTCGTGGTCGGCTATGCCGCGCTGTGGCTGGCCGATCTCGCCTTCAAGATCGATTTCCGGTTCTGGATCGTCGCGCTGAAGCTGATGAGCGCCAAGCAGTTCCTGATCTTCCTGATCTACCTGGTGCCGTTCACGGCGTTCTTCGTGGTCGCGCTGCACGTGCTGCACCGGAATTTCTCGACCATGGCGGCGGGCCGCGCCGGGCTCTATCTCACCAACATCCTGGCGCTGACGCTGGGCTTCATCGTGCTGCTGGTGCTGCAATACGGCACGCTGTGGCTGACCGGAAAGCTGTTCAACCCGCTGCCCGATCCCGGCTTCGTGCCGCTCTCCACCATCGTCGCCATCCAGTTCGTGCCGCTGCTGGCGATCTGCGCCGTGATCGCGACCTTCACCTGGCGGCGGACCGGCTCCAGCCTGCCGGGCGCGCTGATCTGCGGCCTGTTCGTCACCTGGTACGTGGTGGCGGGGACCGCCACCCAGGCGGCGTTCTGACCCAAGCGCTCCTACCCAAAAGATGGGCTGAAACTGCATAACGGCTCGGCTTTCGCCAACGCCGTTTGCGGTGCTATAGCCCGATCATAATCACGCCCACCCCGCAACCGCGCGGTTTTCCAAAAAAGGCCCCCTCCGTCATGGCAAAAATCAAGGTGACCAACCCCGTCGTCGAACTCGATGGCGACGAGATGACCCGGATCATCTGGCAGTACATCAAGGACAAGCTGATCAACCCGTTCCTCGATGTCAACCTGATGTATTTCGACCTCGGGATGGAATACCGCGACAAGACCAACGACCAGGTCACGATCGACGCCGCCAACGCCATCAAGAAGGTCGGCGTCGGCGTCAAATGCGCCACCATCACCCCGGACGAGGCCCGGGTGAAGGAATTCGGCCTGAAGGAGATGTGGAAGTCGCCGAACGGCACCATCCGCAACATCCTCGGCGGCGTGATCTTCCGCGAACCGATCATCTGCAAGAACGTGCCGCGGCTGGTGCCCGGCTGGACCAAGCCGATCATCATCGGCCGCCACGCCTTCGGCGACCAGTACCGCGCCACCGACTTCAAGTTCCCCGGCAAGGGCACGCTGACGATGAAATTCGTCGGCGAGGACGGCAAGGTGATCGAGCGCGAAGTCTTCAAGGCGCCCGGCGCCGGCGTCGCGATGGCGATGTACAATCTCGACGATTCGATCGCCGATTTCGCCCGCGCCTCGCTGAACTAGGGCCTCGCCAAGGGCTATCCGGTCTATCTCTCGACCAAGAACACCATCCTCAAGGTCTATGACGGCCGCTTCAAGGACATCTTCCAGGAGATCTACGACAACGAGTTCAAGGCGAAGTTCGAGGCCAAGAAGATCACCTACGAACATCGCCTGATCGACGACATGGTGGCCTCGGCGCTGAAGTGGTCGGGCGGCTATGTCTGGGCCTGCAAGAACTACGACGGCGACGTGCAGTCCGACACCGTGGCGCAGGGCTACGGCTCGCTCGGCCTGATGACCTCGGTGCTGATGACGCCGGACGGCAAGACCGTGGAAGCCGAGGCCGCGCACGGCACGGTGACCCGCCACTATCGCGAGCACCAGAAGGGCAAGGAAACCTCGACCAACTCGATCGCCTCGATCTTCGCCTGGACCCGCGGCCTGTCGCATCGCGCCAAGCTCGACAACAACGAGGAGCTGGCGAAGTTCGCGCTGACGCTGGAGAAGGTCTGCGTCGACACCGTCGAAGCCGGCTTCATGACCAAGGACCTCGCGCTGCTGGTCGGCGCCGACCAGCGCTGGCTCTCCACCACCGGCTTCCTCGACAAGGTCGCGGAAAACCTGACCAAGGCGATGGCGGCATAAGCCGCCGGCGATGGGGTTGGTCTTTCGGGGCTCAACACGCGATGGACTGACCATGTCGTCTATCCGACGAACACCGTGCTCTGCGCTTGCTCCTGCTGTCGGGCTCGGCGTCGCGAGCTGCGCGCTGCCGAAACACCGCTTCCCGACGCCATCGCGGCGCCGGGCGAAGCCGTCGTGCTGACCGTGCATGCCGAAGGCGCGCAGGTCTACGAATGCAAGGCCGGCGCCGACGGCAAGCCGATGTGGTCGTTCCGCGAACCGATCGCGACCCTGTTGGTCGACGGCAAGACCATCGGCCGGCACTATGCCGGGCCGAACTGGGAACACAGCGACGGCAGCGCCGTGGTCGGCAAGGTCGTCGGCCAGCGCCCCCGGCGCGACCGCCAACGACATTCCCTGGCTGAAGCTCGAGGTGATCTCCCGGCGCGGCAGCGGCATCCTGGCCGATGTCACGACCGTGCAGCGGATCAATACCCAGGGCGGCAAGCTCGACGGCGCATGCGACGCCGTCGGCAGCTTTGTGAGCGCGCCCTACTCCGCGGATTATGTGTTCCTGCAAGCCGATCGGGATCGCAGGGCTGACACAAAACTGCGAAAACAACCCCATGCACAGTAGCCAGTGTTGCGGGCATTGCGTCGGTTATCCGCGATTTCACGTGGGAAATCGGGCCGATCAGGGCGAATGACCCCTCGCGATGACGGAGGCTGCCCATGCTGTTCATGGTGATCGAACGCTTCAAGGATCGGGACCCGATCCCGGTCTACCGGCGCGTGCGCGACCCCGGCATCAAATTCCCTGAAGGCCTGACCTATGTCGGCAGCTGGATCGAACCCAATTTCGACCGCTGCTTCCAGCTGATGGAATGCGACGATCTCCGGCTGCTGCAGCAATGGGTGCTGGAGAACAACCGCGATCTCGGCATGACCTTCGAGATCGTGCCGGTGGTGCCGAGCAAGGAGACGCGCGAGGTCGTCGCGCCGTATCTCGACAGGTTTTGACCGCATGAGACGGCGTGATTTCATTTTCGCCACCGGTGCCGCGGCCTTGTGGCCCTTGGCCGCGCGGGCGCAGCAATCGGCGAAATCGAGTAGGCTTGCGTACCTTGCTTTGCTGCCCGGCGAGAACGCCACATTAGCCAGGTCGCTCCTGCAGAGATTGCGAGAGCTGGGCTACCGCGAAGGCGAGAACCTGATCTGGGACTACCGTTCCGCGAATGGCCACGCCGACCGATTGCCTCAACTGGCTGCGGAGCTTGTCCAGACAGGTCCCGACGTACTGATAGCCGGATTTGGAACGCTTGCTCCAAAGGCCGCTATTGCGGCGACCCGCAGCATACCGATCGTCTTTACCGGGGTCGGTGACCCGGTCGGCGCAGGACTGATCAAGAGCCTGCGGGACCCGGGAGGAAACGCCACCGGCGTGGGCGCTCTTGCAAGCGACGTCGCGACGAAGAGATTGCAGCTGCTCAGCGACCTCATTCCCGGAAAACGGCTGATCGCGGTGTTGGGTAATCCCGACACACCTTACACGGCACTTGCCCTCGAGCGGGTAAGGGGAGCAGCCGCGATCATGGGCGTTCCGCTGAAAATAATCGATGTAAGAACCGCGGATGAAATCCCGCAGGCCATTGATGAGGCCGTCAACGCGCAGGCTCCGGGCATGCTTCTGCTGGAGGATCCCGTTCTGCTTGGCGGCATGCAACAAACCATTGACCTTGTTGCCAAGGCTCGGCTGGCCGCGGTATTCGGGCTCAAGGAATACGCGGTCGCCGGCGGTCTGATGTCATACGGACCGGACCAAAACGAGATGAGCCGCAAAGCTGCAGACTACGTCGACAAGATTCTTAGAGGCTCCTCGCCGGCAAGCCTTCCGGTTGAACAACCGACCAAATTTCAGCTGGTGATAAACCTGAATGCCGCGACGGGAATGGGGCTCAGCATCCCGCCAACGCTGCTCGCCAGTGCCGACGAGGTGATCGAATAGTGCATCAGCGGCCATGAGACCCGCAGGAACCGCATCCCTGTTCCCGATCGCAGGCGGCAGCCGGTCAGCACGGACATCGACAGTTGGCGACCTCCCGTACGTTTGCCTTTCAAAATGAACTACGTTTAATCCCGTTCCGCCAGCGCGATCTCGCCGTCGGCGATGTCGCCTTTCTGCAGCTGCGCGGTATCCGCAAGGCGGGCGTAGGCGGTTTCCTTCACATGCGCGGCCAACGCCGGCAGGCGTTCGATCAAAGCGTGAAAATCCTGCGCGTCCAGCGCCAGCAATTTTGTTTTCCGCCTCGCCGTCACCGTGCCGCTGCGCTTGGTCTGGTGCAATAGCGCGATTTCGCCGAAGAAGGTGCCGTCCGACAACCGGACCCGCTGGCTCGGCAGGTCGATCTCGACTTCGCCCGCGGTGATAAAATACATCGACGAGGCCGCATCGCCGCGACGTACGAGGATCTCACCGGACTCGATGGTCTGCGCCCGCAACAGCCGCATGATGTCTGATATCTCGGTGGCGCCGAGATGCGAGAACAACGGCACCCGCGCCAGCATGCCCCAGGTGACGACGAAATCGCGCCGCCGCACTTCATCGGCAAAGGCGGTGGCGATGATCGCCACCGGCAGCGCGATCATCACGAAGCTGCCGACGACGGCGAACACCGCGACCATCTTGCCGAGCGGCGTGACCGGGACCACGTCGCCATAACCGACGGTGCCGAGCGTCACGATCGCCCACCACATCGCCTGCGGGATGGTGCCGAACTTGTCGGGCTGGATCTTGTGCTCGATCGCATAGAGCAATGAGGCGAACAACAAGCACCGCGCCGGTCAGGATCACGACGCAGCCGAACAGCGTGCGCCGCTCGGCGTGCAGTGCTGCCAGCAGCGAGCGCAGCGCCGGCGAATAGCGCACCAGTTTGAGGAACGGCAGCATGCCGAACAGCACCAGCAAATAGCGGTCGCCCGCCATCAGCGCGATCGCCGCCGGCAGGAACGCCAGCAGATCGATGATGCCGAGGCTGGAGAACGCATATTCCAGCCGCGCCCTCGTCGGCGTCATGTCGCGCAGGGAGTGCCCGACCACGCTCCAGATCCGCGCCGCATATTCCAGCGCGAACGCCACCACGGCGCCGACCTCGATCACGGTGAACAGCAGGCCGAACTTGGCGTCGAACTCCGGCACCGACGCCAGGATCATCGCCAGCACGTCGACGACGATGATGGCGACGATCAGCGCGGACGAAGCGCGAGCCGACCGAATGCGGCAGATGATCGTGTTCGAGCAGCTCGTAGAGCCGGTCCCGCAAATCCGGGTCGCTGATCGCGCGTTTACCCGGAGTGGTCGCCACCTTCTGCTTCTCCGATCAACGCCGCCATGGCCTTTTCGATCGCCGACAGCGCCGCGTCAGCCTTGGCGCCGTCGGGCCCGCCGGCCTGCGCCATGTCGGGCCGTCCGCCGCCGCCCTTGCCGCCGAGCGTTGCGGAGGCGATCTTGACCAGATCGACCGCGCTGAAGCGCGAGGTGAGATCGGCGGTCACGCCGACCACGACGCCGGCCTTGCCGTCCTCGGTGACGCCGACAATCGCGACCACGCCGGAGCCGATTTGCTTCTTGCCGTCATCGACCAGGCTCTTGAGGTCCTTGGTCTCGACGCCCTCGACCGCGCGCGCCAACAGCTTGACGTTGCCGACTTCGCGCACGCCGCTGGCCGCCGCCGCGCCATTGCTGGCGCCGCCGCCCATCGCGAGCTTCTTGCGCGCGTCCGACAGATCGCGCTCGAGCTTCTTGCGCTCTTCCATCAGGGCTGCGATGCGCCCCGGCATCTCCTCGACCGAGGTGCGCAGTTCGCCTGCCGCGTTCCTGGCAAGCTGCATGGTGTCGTTGGCGTGCCTGCGCGCATGACGTCCGGTCAGCGCCTCGATGCGGCGAACGCCGGAGGCAACCGCGCTTTCGCCGGTCACCGAGATCAGCCCGATATCGCCGGTGCGCCGCACATGGGTGCCGCCGCACAATTCCACCGACCAGCCGAGCGCGTTCTGGCCCTGCTCGCGGGCCTGCCGGCCCATCGAAACCACGCGCACCTCGTCGCCGTATTTTTCGCCGAACAGGGCGCGGGCGCCGGCTTCGCGGGCGTCGTCGACGCCCATCAGCCGCGTCGTGACTTCGTCATTCTCCAGCACCACGTCGTTGGCGATATCCTCGACGCGGGCGAGTTCTTCCGCCGTGATCGGCTTCGGATGCACGAAGTCGAAGCGCAGGCGATCGGGCGCCACCATCGAGCCGCGCTGGGCGATGTGGTCGCCGAGCACCTGGCGCAGCGCCTCATGCAACAGATGCGTCGCCGAGTGATGCGCCCGGATCGACGAACGGCGGGTGTGATCGACCTCGAACTGCAACGCAGTGCCGACATTGAGCGTGCCCTGCTCCACCGTGCCGACATGCACGAAGAGATCGCCGGCCCTCTTCTGCGTGTCGGTGACGCGGAACTTGACGCCCTCGCCGATCATCACGCCGGTGTCGCCGACCTGACCGCCGGACTCCGCATAAAACGGCGTCTGGTTCAGAACGATCGATCCGGTCTCGCCGGCTTTCAGGCTGTCGGCATCCTTGCCGTCCTTCACGAGCGCGGAAACCACGCCCTCGGCGCTTTCGGTCTCGTAGCCCAGAAATTCGGTGGCGCCGAGTTTCTCGCGCAGCGGAAACCAGATGTTTTCGCTGGCGGTATCGCCCGAACCCGACCACGACGCGCGCGCCTTCTGTTTCTGCTTTTCCATCGCATCGGTGAACGACGCGATATCGACGCCGATGCCGCGCGACTTCAGCGCGTCCTGCGTGAGATCGAGCGGGAAGCCATAGGTGTCGTACAGCGTGAACGCGGTATCGCCGTCGAACATGTCGCCCTTCTTCAGCGAAGAGCTCTTCTCGTCGAGGATGGTCAGGCCGCGCTCCAGCGTCTTGCGGAAGCGGGTCTCTTCCAGCCGCAGCGTTTCCTCGATCAGCTTTTCGGCGCGCACCAGATCCGGATAGGCCTGCCCCATCTCGCGCACCAGCGCCCACACCAGGCGATGCATCAGGGGTTCGCGCGCGCCGAGCAACTGCGCATGGCGCATGGCGCGGCGCATGATCCGGCGCAGCACATAGCCGCGGCCCTCGTTCGACGGCAGCACGCCGTCGGCGATCAGGAACGCCGAGGAGCGCAGATGGTCCGCGATGACGCGGAACGACGCCACGGTCTGCTCCTCCGGTCCGTGACCCAGTGCCGAAGCGGTGGCGTCGATCAAATGACGGAACAGATCGGTCTCGAATACGCTGTCGACGCCCTGCAGGATGCAGGCCATGCGCTCCAGCCCGAGGCCGGTGTCGATCGAGGGGCGCGGCAGCGCCACCCGCTCTTCCTTCGTCACCTGCTCGAACTGCATGAAGACGAGATTCCAGAATTCGAGGAAGCGATCGCCATCCTCCTCCGGGCTGCCCGGAGGTCCGCCCCAGATATGCTCGCCGCGGTCGATGAAGATCTCCGAGCACGGACCGCATGGACCGGTATCGCCCATTGCCCAGAAATTGTCCGAGGTCGGAATGCGGATGATGCGGTCGTCCGTGAAGCCTGCGATCTTCTTCCAGAGACCAAACGCCTCGTCGTCATTGTGGTAGACGGTGACGAGCAGCTTGTCCTTCTTCAGCCCGAAATCCTTGGTGATCAGGTTCCAGGCGAGTTCGATCGCGCGCTCCTTGAAGTAGTCGCCGAACGAGAAATTGCCGAGCATCTCGAAAAACGTCAGATGCCGCGCGGTGTAGCCGACATTGTCGAGGTCGTTGTGCTTGCCGCCGGCGCGGACGCATTTCTGCGAGGTGGTGGCGCGCTGATAGGGGCGCTTCTCGACGCCGGTGAAGACGTTCTTGAACTGCACCATGCCGGCATTGGTGAACATCAGGGTCGGGTCGTTGCGCGGCACCAGCGGCGACGAGGCCACGATCTCGTGACCATTGGCCTTGAAGTAATCCAGAAAAGTCGACCTGATCTCGTTGACGCCGCTCATGTTCATCCAATCGGAATTTTGCTCCGGCAGGCCGAAAACAGCCTTTTGTTCCGGCGGAACGCTTTTAGACAAGGCCAAAGGCGGTGTCCAGAAACTGTGCAGGCGGATCATAGGCTTGCCGCAGCACACAAGACTGGTTGATAGCCCCTGTCCCGTGCGTTGACAGCGGTGTGGCGCCGTGGTTCTTATGGCCCTGTTGACGACGTCACGTCGGGAGAGATCGGCTTAAGCGCCGGCGCCGAAGGAGCAACCGCCCCGGAAACTCTCAGGCAAACGGACCCTCGTGACGGACTAGCATCTGGAAAGAGACGCCGAAGGGCTTGGCCCGGGAGCGTCCGCCGACGGGATAATACTCTCAGGCACAGCGACAGATGGGGCTTTCTTTGGGTTTTCGGGGACTTCTCCCCGAACCCTGGAGGGTCTCTGGATGCTGGCGCGCGACGAATTTCCTTTACATCGCACACCCTTGCACGCGCTCCATGTGGCGCGCGGCGGCAAGATGGTTCCGTTCGCCGGCTATGAAATGCCGGTGCAATATCCCGCCGGCGTGCTGAGGGAACACCAGCACACGCGAAGTGCGGCCGGCCTGTTCGACGTCTCGCATATGGGCCAGGTCGCGCTGCGGCCGAAATCCGGCAAGGTCGAGGACGCCGCGCTCGCGCTGGAACGGCTGGTGCCGCAGGACATCGTGGCCGTGGCACCCGGGCGGCAGCGCTATGCGCAGTTCACCAATGCCGATGGCGGCATTCTCGACGATCTGATGGTGGCGAATTTCGGCGATCATTTGTTCCTGGTGGTCAACGCCGCCTGCAAGGCCGAGGACGAGGCGCATCTGCGCGCGCATCTCTCGGACACCTGCGTGATCGATTCGCTGGCCGATCGCGCCCTGATCGCGCTGCAGGGGCCGAAAGCCGAAGCGGCACTGGCAAAATTTTGTGCAGACGTCACCGCCATGCGGTTCATGGATACAGGTCCCCGCAAGGTGGCTGGCTTCGACTGTTTCGTCTCCCGCTCCGGCTATACCGGCGAGGACGGCTTTGAGATTTCGGTTCCGGCCGAACACGCCGAGGCGCTGGTCAAGCAGCTGCTGGAAAACAGCGACGTGCTGCCGATCGGACTGGGCGCGCGCGACAGCCTGCGGCTCGAGGCCGGGCTTTGTCTCTACGGCCACGACATCGACACCACGACGACGCCGGTCGAAGGCGCGCTGGAATGGTCGGTGCAGAAAAGCCGCCGCAACGGCGGCGCGCGCGCCGGCGGTTTTCCCGGCGCGGACAAGATTCTCGCCCAGTTCGAAAAAGGCGCGTCGCGCCGCCGCGTCGGCCTGCGGCCCGAAGGCCGCGCGCCGGTGCGCGAAGGCGCCATGCTGTTTGCGGATGCGACTTCAGCCGAGCCGATCGGCAAGGTCACGTCAGGCGGTTTCGGCCCGAGCCTCAATGCCCCGGTCGCGATGGGCTATGTGCCGACATCGCTCGCAGCACTCGGCACGCAGATCTTTGCCGAAGTCCGCGGGCAGCGACTGCCGCTGCAGGTCGCTTCCATGCCCTTCGTTCCCAACACCTATAAACGCTGAAGGAAGTCACATGACGATTTTGTTCACGACAGATCACGAATGGCTCCGCATCGAGGGCGATGTCGCCACCATCGGCGTTACCGATTACGCGCAGTCGCAGCTCGGCGACGTCGTGTTCGTCGAACTGCCCAAGGTCGGCCGCAGCCTCAAGAAGGCGGAAGCCGCCGCCGTCGTCGAATCCGTCAAGGCCGCCTCCGACGTCTATGCGCCGATCTCGGGCGAGGTGCTCGAAGTCAACGAGGCGTTCGCGGCCGAACCCGCGCTGGTGAATTCGGATGCCGCCGGCAAGGCATGGTTCTTCAAGCTGAAGATCGCGGACAAGAGCGAACTCGGCGGCCTGATGGACGAAGCCGCCTACGCCAAGCACACCGCGTGAGATAAGAGGAACTACGCATGAACGCGCCGCTCAAGCCTACCAACGAGGCCGCCACCGATTTCGTGCGCCGCCATATCGGCCCCTCGCCCCGCGATGTCGCGGCGATGCTGGAGACGCGTCGGCGCCAGGAGCCTCGGCGCCCTGATGGGCCAGACGCTGCCGTCGTCGATCCGGCAGAAGACGCCGCTCGATCTCGGGCGCGCTTTGAGCGAAACCGAAGCGCTGGCGCATATGGCTGAACTCGCCGCGCAGAACCAGGTGTTCACCTCGCTGATCGGCCAGGGCTATTCCGGCACCATTCTGCCGGCGGTGATCCAGCGCAACATTCTGGAGAACCCGGCCTGGTACACGGCCTATACGCCGTATCAGCCGGAGATCAGCCAGGGCCGGCTGGAGGCGCTGTTCAACTTCCAGACCATGATCTGCGACCTCACCGGGCTCGACGTCGCCAACGCCTCGCTGCTCGATGAAGCGACCGCGGCCGCCGAAGCCATGGCGCTGGCCGAGCGCGCCTCGCAGGTGAAGGCAAAATCATTCTTCGTCGATTCCGATACGCATCCGCAGACGCTGGCGCTGCTGCGCACCCGCGCCGAGCCGCTGGGCTGGAATCTGATCGTCGGCGATCCCCTGACCGATCTCGACAAGGCCGAGGTGTTCGGCGCGCTGCTGCAATATCCCGGCAAGTTCCGGCGCGGTGCGCGATCTGCGGCCGGCGATCACGGCGCTGCGCGCCAAGGGCGGGCTTGCCGTCGTCGCCGCCGATCTGCTGGCGCTGACGCTGCTGGCCTCGCCCGGCGAACTCGGCGCCGATATCGCGATCGGATCGGCGCAGCGTTTTGGCGTGCCGATGGGCTATGGCGGGCCGCATGCCGCCTACATGGCGGTGCGCGACGCGCTGAAGCGCTCGCTGCCCGGCCGCATCGTCGGTCTGTCGGTGGATTCGCGCGGCGAGCCGGCCTATCGGCTGGCGCTGCAGACCCGCGAGCAGCATATCCGCCGCGAAAAGGCCACCTCCAACATCTGCACCGCGCAGGTGCTGCTGGCGGTGATCGCCTCGATGTATGCGGTCTATCACGGCCCCGAAGGCCTGACGCACATCGCGCGCCAGGTGCACCGGCGCGCCGTCCGTGCTGGCGGCCGGATTGCGCAAGCTCGGCTTTGCGCCGCGCTCGCAAAGCTTCTTCGATACGGTCACGGTGACATCAGGCGCAAAGCAGGACGAGATCATCGCGCGCGCCCGCGCCGAGAAGATCAATCTGCGCGTCGGCAATGGCACGCTCGGGATTGCCGTGGACGAGACCACCACGCCTGCGACCATCGAGGCGGTGTGGCGCGCGTTCGGCGGCAAGCTGTCGTACGCGGAAATCGAAACGAGCGCGCGCGAGGCGCTGCCGGCCGAGCTGAAGCGCGGCACCGCGTTCCTGACCCATCCGGTGTTCCACGCCCATCGCTCCGAGACCGAGCTGCTGCGCTACATGCGCAAGCTCAGCGATCGCGACCTCGCGCTCGACCGCGCGATGATTCCGCTCGGCTCCTGCACCATGAAGCTCAACGCGACCGCGGAAATGATTCCGCTGACCTGGGCGGAGTTCGGCAGCCTGCATCCGTTTGCGCCGGCCGAGCAGGCCAAGGGCTATCACGCGCTGTTCGCGCGGCTGGAAAAATGGCTGTGCGACATCACCGGCTATGACGCGATCTCGCTGCAGCCGAATTCCGGCGCGCAGGGCGAATATGCCGGCTTGCTGGCGATCCGCGCCTATCACGCCGCGCGCGGCGAGCCGCATCGCAAGATCTGCCTGATCCCCTCCTCGGCGCACGGCACCAATCCGGCGTCGGCGGCGATGGTCGGCATGGACGTCGTGGTGGTCGCCTGCGACGCGCGCGGCGACGTCGACGTCGACGATCTCCGCGCCAAGGCCGGAGAAGCATTCGAAGGATCTCGCCGCCATCATGATCACCTATCCCTCGACGCACGGCGTGTTCGAGGAACATATCAGCGAGATCTGCGACATCGTTCATGGCCATGGCGGCCAGGTCTATCTCGACGGCGCCAACATGAATGCGCAGGTCGGCTTGTCGCGGCCCGGCGATTACGGCGCCGATGTCAGCCATCTCAATCTGCACAAGACGTTCTGCATTCCGCATGGCGGCGGCGGCCCCGGCATGGGACCGATCGGCGTCAAGGCGCATCTCGCGCCGTTCCTGCCCGGGCCATCCCGCGACTGACCGGGCTGCCGCATCCGGTCGGGCCGGTGTCGGCCGCGCCGTTCGGCTCGGCGTCGATCCTGACGATCTCCTACATCTACATCTTGATGATGGGCGGCGAAGGCCTGACGCGCGCCACCGAGATCGCGATCCTCAACGCCAACTACATCGCGACAAAACTCGAGCCGCATTTCCCGGTGCTGTACCGGAACGCCAAAGGCCGCGTCGCGCATGAATGCATCGTCGACCCGCGCCCGCTGAAGGTGACCAGCGGCGTCACCGTCGACGACATCGCCAAGCGCCTGATCGATTACGGCTTCCATGCGCCGACCATGAGCTTCCCGGTGCCGGGCACGCTGATGATCGAGCCGACCGAATCGGAATCGAAGGCCGAGCTCGATCGCTTCTGCGACGCCATGATCGCGATCCGCAACGAGATCGCCGAAATCGAGCGCGGCCGCTGGAAGGTCGAGGCCTCGCCGCTGCGCCACGCCCCGCACACCGTGCACGACATCGCCGACGACGCCTGGGCGCGCGCCTACAGCCGCGCCGAGGGCTGTTTCCCGGCCGGCACCTCGCGTACGGACAAATACTGGTGTCCGGTCGGTCGCGTCGACAATGTCTATGGCGACCGCAACCTGGTGTGCTCGTGCCCGCCGATCGAGGATTACGCGCAGGCGGCGGAGTGAGCTAAGTCGTTATCTGTAGGATGGGTGGAGCGCAGCGATACCCATCGTTAGGCGGCAACCGTAGTCGACATTGCGATGGGTTTCGCTGCGCTCTACCCATCCTACAAGCTAAGGCGCGATCAAGGCACTGTTATCCGGATCCCAGCGCCACAGATTGTCATTGATCAATTGCGTCCCGCCCCACCAGCGATGGATCGGATTGTGCCGGCTGAAATCCACGGTCTGCGCCAGGACAGCCTTGCCGAGCGCGGTCAGCGATAGCTTGCTTTGTTTGTATCGCTCGAAGCGGGCCTCGTCCCTGTGCAATTCCTCGGTGAACGGCCCCTCATCGAGCCCAGCCACGACTGGCGCCGGACCGCGAGCCAGCCCGTCCAGCAGCGCTCCAACTTCCCAATAGCCGAACACGCGCCGCTTGTTGCGTTTCTTGTGCCCGGGAAAGACGTCGAACGGAGATGCGTTGCCGTCCGCGACAAGCTCAAGCATCCGCATTTCCGTCGCACCGAGTCCGGTCGCAGGCATGGGAAGCTCCTCGAGCATTTCAAGCACAGTCTGCCGAAGCTGCGGCAGGACGCTGATATCTTTACCCAGGAGATCGAACCAGGCCTGCGGCGTTGGCTGCCGAAACGCCTGCCAGGCCATGGTTGCGGCATCGAGATGTTCATTCCGGATTTTGACACCGGGCGGCTTCCATTCGGAAAGCGCTTCCGGCTGCTGCCCAGCAATGGCGGCATCCGTTTGGAACAAGGTCAGCTTCGGGACAATCCTCTCGCGAGAGCTGAGACAATCCAGAAGCTGAACCAGCATGAGTTGTGCATTCGGCATCGGGTCGAACCATAATTCGACCGCCTCGCAACGTTCGCAGAGATCGAGCGGCCCCATCCCCTTCGAATGAAATTGTCCAAGCCGCCCCTCGGGGAAATGGTCCAGCGAGCCCGGCCCCAACATCGCTTCAAGCTCTGCGGCCGACGGCAACAAGCCCGAGGCAAACCGAAAGCCGAGCGGAACTACGATGTCGGCGATGCCGGCGCGCAATAGACATCCAGCTCCCGAGTCGGTCGCGGTCAAAATCAGACGCGTCATGTCCGTTCTCGCTACACACGTCACACACAAAACAAAACGGGCACCGAAGACGTCGGCAACTCAACGTCCTCAGCACCCGCTATGTCGAAACCCGGATCATGCGACCCGAGGTTCGGAAAACCTCACTCTTCGGCTTCGGGCTCTTCGCCGTCGGCGTCGCGCTCGGGCGGGCCGGCCAGGATCTGTTCGGCGATCAGGCCGGAATTCTGGCGGATCGAGGCCTCGATCTTCGCGGTCATGTCGGGATTGGCCTTGAGGAACGCCTTTGAGTTTTCGCGGCCCTGGCCGAGCCTTTGGCTGTCATAGGAGAACCAGGCGCCGGATTTCTCGACGATGCCGGCCTTGACGCCGAGGTCGAGGATTTCGCCCATCTTGGAGACGCCCTCGCCATACATGATGTCGAATTCGACCTGCTTGAACGGCGGCGCCAGCTTGTTCTTCACCACCTTGACGCGGGTCTGGTTGCCGACCACTTCGTCGCGTTCCTTGATGGCGCCGATGCGGCGGATGTCGAGGCGGACGGAGGCGTAAAACTTCAGCGCGTTGCCGCCGGTGGTGGTTTCCGGCGAGCCGTACATCACCCCGATCTTCATGCGGATCTGGTTGATGAAGATCACCATGGTGTTGGACTTGTTGATCGAGGCGGTGAGCTTGCGCAGCGCCTGGCTCATCAGCCGCGCCTGCAGGCCGGGCAGCGCATCGCCCATCTCGCCTTCGAGTTCGGCCTTCGGCACCAGGGCCGCCACGGAATCGATCACCAGCACGTCGACCGCACCGGAGCGCACCAGCGTGTCGCAGATTTCCAGCGCCTGCTCGCCGGTGTCGGGCTGCGAGATCAGGAGTTCGTCGATGTTGACGCCGAGCTTGCGCGCATAGACCGGATCGAGCGCGTGTTCGGCGTCGATGAAGGCGCAGATGCCGCCCTTCTTCTGGCCTTCGGCCACCGTGTGCAGCGCCAGCGTGGTTTTGCCCGAGGATTCCGGCCCGTAGATTTCGACCACCCGGCCCCGCGGCAGGCCGCCGACGCCGAGCGCGATGTCGAGCCCGAGCGAACCTGAGGAAATGGTCTCGATGTCCATCGAGCGGTCGTTCTTGCCCAGCTTCATCACCGAACCCTTGCCGAACTGACGCTCGATCTGGGAGAGCGCCGCGGACAGGGCTTTGGTCTTATCCATGGAGGATCCTTCGACGATACGCAGGGCAGTGGCGGACATAGGTCGTGCTCCTTATGGCGGGGATTCGCTAGCGGGACAAACGGGCGAGGAAGGTCGAAAGGGAATCGGTTTCTGGTGAGAAATCTTGTACCAGTTTTGTTCTCTGTTCGCAATATGTTCTTTTCGCGGTTAGGGTCCTAGCCTGTTTTGATGGTTAGTGGCCGGTTATGAAATCGGCAGTGGCCTGATTTGGTTGTGTGACCCGCCTCACTGTAAGCCCCGTCACTGCCCGGCATAGTCCCCTCACACAAGCGGCGCACAGCGCCAACAGCGGGAGCGGGACCATGAACAACCAGTACAACGATGCTGCTATTTCGGACGCCGACCTCGACCAGGTTGCTGGCGGCTTTTTCGCCGCTTTGATCGCAAAAATACTCGCGCAGGCAAACTCGGGCGGATCGGACGGTGGCGGCTGTAGGAACGACCCGTGCGCACAGTTTCAAGCGATTATGGATCAATTGGTCCCACGGTAAGCGCACGTCGCGTTCGTCGACGTGCGGGTACGGCCCCAATTGGGAGTTCACAAAACAGCATTAGGCCGCCTCGCTTGGCGGCCTCTTTCATTGGTTCTGTTTTTGTTGGTCCTGTCGCGCGCGTCACGGGGACGTAGCAGGCCCGCGAATCCCGAGCCCGGTACACTACGGACTTAAATCAAGCCCAGTTCCCTGTTAAAGAGCTCAGGAACTTGAGACCAACGAAGCTCGTCCGGACCAGCCCCGGGGCGGGCTTTTTTGTTGTACTGTTTTCAAATCGCTCCTTCTTCCGGACACGAACGAAGTTCCAGGGCAACGCGGGCTCGTGCGCCGCTCGCCGAACCCAGGGTGCATGGGCTATCGCCCGCCCCTCCCCGTAGTTCTCCGGGCAAGAACAAAGTTCCGCCGGCCAGGCGCAAACGGCCCCGCCGCATGGGGCCATGCAAGCGGGGCCGCCGACGGCGGGGAATAATCTGGAGGACCACCCCACCGTTGAAAAGATACGGTCGCGGGACGGGCCTCGTTTCACGCCTCCGCCCTGGTCCGAAGAAGTTTGAACCTTTTGGGTACCGCCCAGACATATTACTGCCTGGGACATTGCATCACTCGGGGAATAGGCCTGCGCCGCCAAGCGACCATATTCCGCTTGTGCGGCGCAGTGCGTTACGCACCGGTCAAACAGCGGAACATTTTGGCTTCATTCGCATTGGTGGCCATGCGGGAAATCCCCCATGAATCACCGAGGCGTCGAATATAGCCTGACCAGGTCGGACACGCCGGGGATCTGGACGTGGCAATTCCGGATCGGCGACATCGCCAGGTCGGGAAGGACGGAAGCAAGACTGCTGCTGCTTGCGATGCGCCGCGTCCAGCTGCGGATTGACCGTGAGCTCAGACATGTCGGACGCGAACTGACTTCCTGATCACGGGTCGCGCTTGCTGGTGGGCCCTCGTTAGATGCACCCGCCGGCGTCCGATTGGACGCATGTCGATTATTCCCCTGGCGAGCATCAAAATATATTTACAATTTCAAGTCACAAGCTCGGGTTGAATGCATCTTGGGTCGGATGGGACTGCTCGATGGTCTACAAGGGCGTCGAATTCAACGTAACCGCGATCGCTCCGGGGATCTGGAAATGGCAATTCCGGATTGGCGACCGGGCCGTTACCGGCAAAACCGAAGCCAGGCTTTATCTGCTGGCGGTGCGGCGGGTCCAGCTGCGGATCGACCGCGAGTTGAAAAAAGCGGTGACGGGATAAGGACCGCAACGCAGCCCAACCCGTAAATAACCGGGGTTGATCTTTGGTGATCCGGGGAATCCACTCCCTGCGGATTCCGACACCGCTTCCCGTCGGCGAATTGCGCATTGGTCTTGAAGCCATGCCAGTGTTTTTCTTCAGCATCAGACATGGCAAATATAGCGACGTCAGCCATGACGGCGTCGAGCTTCCCGACCACAGCGCCGCGTGGAAAGAGATGACCGGGGTCTGTCGCGACATGATCGGCGACGTCTCCCGCCAGCTCGTCGAAAACGCGGAGTGGCAGATGGAATTGCTCGATGAGCGCCGGAAGCCGGTTTTTCGAATTCGCCTGATTGCCGAGACGTTGGACTAACCGCCAAAGACTAACCGCCAAGCCTGATCCTAATCCGCGCTGGCAAGCCGCCGCATCGTGAATTCGATGTCGCCGCCGGGCAGTTCGCGCCAGCTTTCGACCGCGCTCATATAGGCGGCCTTGGGATAGCGGTTGAGGAAGTCGCGCGCCCTTACCCTTGCGATGTCGCGCGGCAGCTTGAAGGTCTCGCGCAGATAGCCGTCGTCCGGCTTGCGCCGGGCGGCCATCCGACTGGCGAGATCACGCGGACGCAGAACCACGTCGCAACTCCGCAAAAGCAAATGACGATTGGTTCAATATAGGGCCGGCGGAGAACTATTCCGAGTCTCCGCGCAAGAATTCTTGGCCTAGCGATTCTTGGGCCTACCTGACGGTGCTGTTGCCGGTGGCGCCGGTGGTGCTGCTGCCGGTCTTGGTCTTCGGCTTGGCGGGCGCGGCCGCCTTCGGTGCGTCATTGTTGCGCACGGTGCCCCACGGATCGGAAGTGCTCTTGGAGTCCGGGATCTTCTTCAGGGATTCCTTGTAGGCCTTGTCCCGGATATCATCCCGCTCCTTCTCTTCCGGAGATCTTGGTCGGCACTTCCGGCATCAGGTTGATGTGGGGCATTTGCGCGAAGGCCGGCGCCGTCAACAGCACCAATACCGCGGCCACGCTCAAAATTCTCATCTCACGCTCTCCTCATGGACGCTCCAAAGCGTTTTCCGGACGGTATATCGCCGCCCCCAACGCACCGCCAAGCGCGCAACCGGCGATGGTTCAGAGCCGGTCCGACTTGCAGGATTTCGGGGATTGCATCCAGTCGTCCCAGATCGGTCCGCATTTGGTGCAGCCATTGAGCAAAAGCCCCATGGCGACGACGCCCGCAATCAATACCACCCGACGCAACATGAACGGACTACTCCCCTGAACCGCGATCATGGCCCCCAAGTCTGGCATTTTCAAGCCGAACAGCGCGGACAACAGCCCTTGCCGGGCCTTGCGGTATTCCTTTCGGCCGAAGGCCGCCTACAATGCGCCGGCAACCAATGGGGCGAGGAATAGACGTTCATGCAACAGCAGCCACCGGCCACGGAATTCGGCATCGCGGACGCCAGGCGCGTCCTGGCCGAGGTGTTTGCGCCCTGGGTGCTGGATCTCAATCTGTCGATCGAGCAATTCGACTTCAGCACCACCGCCGGGCGGATCGGCCGACTGGCAGCCCGGCGCGATCCTGCGGCTGCCGTTTTCGGAACGGCTGTGCCGCAATGGCGGCGTCGTCTGCGGCCAGGCGCTGATGGCGTTTGCCGACACCGCGATGGTGATCGCCAACGTCGCCGCCAACCGCGGCTTTCGCCCGATGACCACGGTCGATCAGACCACGCATTTCATGCGCGCGGCGACCGGCCTCCGACGTGCTGGCCGATGCGCGCGTGGTTCGCCTCGGCCGCACCATGAGCTTTGGCCGCGTCACGCTCTCCAGCGCCACCGACAACAAGCCGGTGGCGATGGTCTCGAGCGCGTTCGCGATGCTGCGGGCTGAGCTCATTCGAAACGAAGAGAGCCGCGTGAGCGGATTACGCACCGCGGCTCTCGATGACGGTGCACTCGATAAACCGACGCGCTCTCGCCATCAGCACCCACGCTCAGCCTTACTTGCCGAGCACCGCTTCGGCCGCGTTGACGATGCTGACCGTCGGATTCTTGCCGCAATAGGTGCCGAACTTCTTGGCGTTCTCGACGAACACGTCGGTGTCGATGATCGCCTCGTCGGAATCGCCCTTGTACCAGCCGTCCATCCAGGTCAGCACCATCTTGATGGTGTCGTCGCCGCTCTCGACGAACTGCTTGCAGGTCATGGTCGAGAGATCGAGCACGACGGCATGCGCCGGAACGGATGACAGCGTGAGCGCTGCCGCGAACAGCATCGAAACGGTCGTCTTCATGAAAATCTCCCTTGGCGCATGACGCCGAATAGCATGCATGAATGCCGGAAAACCGCGCCAGCATGTTTCCCCGATGCTTGTCGTAAACGAAATC
This sequence comes from uncultured Alphaproteobacteria bacterium, assembly GCA_963802535.1. Lineage (GTDB taxonomy): Bacteria > Pseudomonadota > Alphaproteobacteria > Rhizobiales > Xanthobacteraceae > Bradyrhizobium. The sequence goes on from CAWDJI010000025.1 coordinate 35,631, forward strand.
CGAACGGCTGCGCAAGCATCGCGCTGCTGCGAATTTGAAAGTTCGCAATCCAACGACGTTTCGTGATTCTCAATCAGTGCACGATTGCGTTTTGTCGAGCAGAGCGTTTGCGCCCTGCTGCCGATCGTCGACGGCGCGGATGTGCGAACGCGATTGCCGCCTCAGTATCGACCGCCGCCGCGGTGCTGACCGCCATAGTTTCCGCCGTAGCCGCCACCACCACCGATGCCGATCCCGATGCCGATCGAGGGTCCGGGCGCGGGCTCGTACACTTCGCGCGGCGGCGGTGGACGGCGAACCACCACGACATCATCGTCGACCGGGCGCACCCGCTTCGGCGGTCGCGATCGACGCGCCTGGGCGGATCCGGATCGACGCGCTTGATCGGCGCATCGACCTTCTTCAGCGGTGACGACGCAGGCGGCGCCGCCGGCGCGTTGCAGGGACAGGTCAGCGCGACGTTCTCGCACCGACGCCGGCAACGACCGGGGCGCGAGATCCGGACGGTTGCGCAGCCGCTCTTCCAGCTTGCGCGCGGTCGGGGTGAGATCGCTGTCGGGGAATTTCGCCAGGAACGCGCGATAGCCCGCCGCGGTGTTGATCACGACCGCATCGTTCCACGCCACCATGCGTCGGTGCCGCACCAGCCAGTCGCTGGCCAATATCCCGAGCGGCGTCTTGGCGTACAGGATGGCAAACGCCTCGTAGGACTTCGTCGGTGCCGTCGGCCACGATGATCTCGTTGGCGGCTTCGACCGGCTTGCCCTTCAGGTCGCGCGTCCACTCCTCGACCGTCTCGCTTGGTGGCGGCGAGTTTCGGACCGGGCACGGCGCTGCCGGAAAATCTGAAATCCTCGGTCAGCGACGAGGAGTCCCACGGCGTCTGCCGGCCGTCGGTCGCCTTGTTGACCGCCACGCGCGTGCGCTTGAAGGTTTCCTCGATCGGAATGTTGGCCTCTTTGGCCGCCGCAAGCAGCGCTGCGGTGTAGGGACTGTTGGCGCCGTTGCCGTCCTCGGCCACCGCGCCCGGCGAGGTCGAGAACGACAGGAAGGTGTTCGGCGCGCCGATCTTGGCGTCGACGAGCGCAAGCCCGCCGCCGGCGCTCTTGCTGATTTCGCGCGAACGGATTGTTGCGGCAGGCATCGAGCATCAGGATGCGCATCTTGCTCGGCGCCGAGGTCAGCGTGTTCAGCACGTCGTTGAGCCGCACCGCCTGGATCGGAATGTCGGATTCGCGCTTCGGATCGATGTCGACCGGAACCAGAAAATTCTCGCCGTCGATCTGCACGCCATGGCCGGCATAAAACACCAGCGCGATCGATATCGCCGCCCTTGGAGGCGACCTTGCCGGCAAATTCGCTGAGCTGATCGCGGATCTGGCTCTGCGACAGATCGGAGGCGGTCGAAACCTCGAAGCCGGAATCGGTCAGCATCTGCGTGACCGCCTTGGCGTCATTGATCGGATTGGGCAGCGCCGGAACCGATTTGTAGGCCGATTGGCCGATCACCAGCGCAAGGCGGCTTTCGGCGGAGGCGGCATGCGCGGAAACCAGCAGCGCTGCGGAAATCATCAAAGGGCGAAGCGCGTGACGGAACATGAGCCACCTCCGGCAATGCAGGCAATAAATTGGTCAAACTCTGGACAGGAAAGGTTCAAGCAGGCGCGCCATCTGAGGCGCGATGCCGGCTCAATTCAACGTGGAATTTGTCGCAGGCAAAAATCGGCGACGGATGGCGTAATCAATTTGGTTGATGTCGATTTCATTTCGGCTTTTTGGCTGGCTCGGCGGACTTGGTCACGGCCCAGGGATCGTATTTTTCCTTCGGTTCCGGAATTCGCTCGAGCGCTGCCTTGTAGGCCTTTTCGTCCACCTTCGGCCGGTCGTCTTTTGGCTTTTTTTCCTCGCTGGTATTCGGCCGCTTGCCCTGGGCATAAGCGGGGGCGAAAGCGGGCATCGCGAGCAACGACAGGATGACAGTCGCAATTGTGAAAATTCTCATCGGCTCGGTGCTCTCCGCAAGGTTCGCCAATCTACGCTGCAACGGGATGATGGCAATCCCGGGATCGGAATTCCGATCCCGGGATCGGTATCCGGGCGCCAGCATAGCCGGTCCAGCCGCCCGCTTCAGCAAATGTTGATCGGCGGAGGGGCCGTTCCGCCGCAGGAATTGATCGCGGCGGGGGCGCAATTTTTGTCCACCCGGGGTAGAAAGCCTGCCGATGGGGCGGGCCTTTGTTCATATTGCGTTGACGGCGGCAAGCGCGCTCGTCCTGGCGGGCTGCGGCTTCACCGATGCGCGCTCGCCGGTGCCGGAGTTCATGCGCCTCAAGGATCCCGAACCGCGGCCACTCGAACCGCCGCCCGACCTCAAGCGGCTGGTCGGCGGAAAACTGGACTCGGTCTTCACGGCGGCGTCGCAGCCGACAAGAGTGCAGGTCTCGACCCCGCGCCCCGACCTGCGCGGCGCCGGCTGGACCGCCTGCGTCAAGGCGGACCTGACCTCGGTGACCGGCAAGCCGCTGGGCTCGCAGACCTATCGCATCGCGATTACCGAAGGCGTGGTGTCCGACCGCCGCCGCGCCGAGCCGGAAGACAATTGCGCGAGCGAGAGCTTTGAGCCGATTTAGGTTTGGGGCTGCGGCAGCAAAGGTCGTCATCCTCCGCGCACGCGGAGGATCCAGTACGCCGCGGCGTCTCGATTCAATCATGAGCGTCTCTGGGATACTAGGTCGCCCGGTTAAACCGGGCGATGACAGCGGCGTATGGCGCGATCGTTGAGGCCGTCATTGCGAGCGATGAGCCTTCAGTCCTTGCCCGAGCCAAAATAGGGCCTCAGGAATAGCAGCATTGGTTTTTCAACCAACACATAGAGGACCCATCCCACGATTGAGCTGGTTACAAGGCAGAGCACGATCGTTGATCCCTCCGCCCACAGCCCCGGCGAAACGAATCTTCCAATCAGGAGCATGGGCGCCGGCAGCACAAAACCATGGCTGAGATAGATCGAATAGGATGCGTCCCCCAGCGCTAGAATCCATCGCGGCAGTGCGGGCGCCACCAAAGGCTCCAGCGAGACGGCGCCCGCTACGACGGCAAATGCCGGTACGCCCCAAGTCAACACCCTCAGATTTTCAGAACCCATCGGCATGACAAGGATTACGCCCAATCCGCCGACCACAAGTGCTGCGGCGATGGCCAGAGGAAGCCGGAAGCCCCGCAGCGTCCATTGCGCAAGGACGACGCCGAACACGAATTCCAGAACGATGGTGCTGAACAGGATGGTCCAGTCCGGCCATGTTTCAGATCGAAAGAGCGCCACGGCGGCGATCAGGCCGAGGCCGGGCACGATGATGCGAAGAACGTCGGTGCGGAGCGCCAAGGCGGCAGCAAACAACAGATAGAACAGAAATTCATAAGTCAGCGTCCAGCCGACCGGAAGCACGGGCCGGAAATTTCCGGCGCTATCGACCACGGGCAGAAACAGATAGGACGCGGCGACGGAATAAAGGTCGAGGCTGGTTCGCAGAATAATCGTCGGAAGCAGCACGACACCGAGAATCTTCAGCGTCGTCAGCAGCCAGTACAGCGGAACGATCCTGATCACGCGATGCCAGAGAAAAATCAGCCACCCGCCCTGCCGATCGACGAGACGGCGCGACGAAATCACCATCACGAATCCGCTGATGGCGAAAAAGATATCGACCCCTGCCGCGCCGTTGATCCACTTCACCCCGGGCGCGGCAGGATCGACGCGTAGTCCCCACAGTTCGAACGCGTGATAGAGAACGACCAGCAGGGCTGCGACCGCGCGGAGCGCCTGAATGGTGAGAAAGCTCGCGGCCTGAGACGGCTTCTCCTCGGCGCGGCCTTCAGCGGCTTCGCCGCTCATCCGGCAGCACCGGTAATGAAGGTCAGGGCTTCATGGCCTCGCCGGTGAACTCCCGAACCCGTATTTTGGCGAGCGCCAACCCTTGTTTGCCGAGCCTGGTTGCCTTGTAGAACTTTCGCGCAACCCGCCCTTCCCGCTGCACGCGCGAGGTCAGATATCCCTTCTTTTCCATGGCATGAAGCATCGGGTACAGGGTGCCGGGGCTCAGCCGATAGCCATGGTGCGCCAGCTCGTCGATCATCCACTGCCCGTAGATTTCCATCTCTGTCGCATGGTGCAGGATGTGAAGCCGGATGAATCCGGTGAGGAGATCGTCGAATTTCATTGTTCAAGTTCATTCGATTCGGCCCCAACATCGTCTTACGATATCGAGAACCGATATAGTCGCCAAGGTTTTTCGGTCATTAACCCGACCCGAGGCGATGATAATGGCTCCGCCGTCCGACTGAAACCCGCGACATCGTACTCGATCGCGAAAATGGACGTATTCTATTGTGGGCGACGGCAGGCGTGACCACTTTAAGTTCTGTTGCAACGACCGCGGGAGGACGCGATGACAAGTGAGAGCCGCCAATCCCATTGGGAAAACGTCTACACCAGCAAGGGCGAGCATGAGGTCAGCTGGTTTCAGGAAAGCCCTGCCCCATCGCTGGCGCTGATCGCGGAGATTGGCGCAGCGCCAACATCTGGTATCATCGACATCGGCGGCGGCGCGTCGCGGCTGGTCGATCATTTGATCGAACAGGGGTTTTCGGACATCACCGTGCTCGACCTGTCCGCAGCGGCGCTGGACGCCGCAAAAGCCCGTCTCGGCGAACGCGCCAGCCGCGCGGATTGGCTCGTTGCCGACGCCACGAACTGGCAGCCGTCCCGCAGCTACGATGTATGGCACGACCGGGCGGCGTTTCATTTCCTCACCGAGGCGCGTGACCGCGAGGCTTACATCGCGCGGCTGCGGCAGGCCCTGAAGATCGGCGGCCACGCCATCATGGCGACCTTCGCGCTCGATGGTCCCGAGAAATGCAGCGGCCTGCCGGTCGAGCGTTACGACGCAGCGCGCCTTGGGCAAACGCTCGGGGCCGGATTCGAGCTCAAGCGCAGCCAGCGCAACGACCATGCCACGCCCTGGGGCTCGCACCAGTTGTTCCAGTTCAGCGTCTTTCAGCGTGTGGGGCAGTCCTGACGGAACCTTGATGTGCACGCGTCGCCGGAATTTGACAGGATCGGAACCACACAGGAGGACACCCCATGAAAGCCGTCGCTATTGTCGTTAGCATGCTCGCGCTCGCCTCGACTGCGGCGTCGGCGCAGTCGCCTTACGCCGGGATGCAGACCCGCCCGATCAAGGCGCTGTCCGCGCAGCAGATCGACGATCTCAAGGCAGGTCGCGGAATGGGGCTGGCGCTCGCCGCCGAACTGAACGGCTACCCCGGACCTGCGCACGTTCTCGAATTATCGGAAAAGCTGGCCTTGTCACCAACGCAAAGGGAGCGGATTCAAAAACTGTTCGAAACCATGAAAGCGGAATCCACGCCGATCGGCGCGAGACTGATCGAGCAGGAAAGCGCGCTCGACCAGCAGTTCGCCAGCCGTTCCATCACGCCCGACGGGCTGAAGGACGCGACGGTGAAAATCGGCATGACGCAGGCTGAACTCCGCAACGCGCACCTCAAATACCATCTCGAAACCGCGCAAATCCTCTCACCGGACCAGATGAAGCAATATGCGGATTTGCGCGGATATACGACAGACGCGCCGGCCAAACACCACCGCATGCATTAGCGGGCAGGTATCTGGCCGTCGCGTTGAACGTTTTCGCTCTGCGCAGAGACTGATTGGCTAACCGACGCGCAGGCGTCCGGAAATGACTGACTATTGAGCCCAATCAAGGCATTCATTGCGGTTTCTGGCGATTTAGTGATCCAGCCGAGGTTTCCATCCCGGCCAGATCGTGAGAGAACAACGGCGTGAACATCTCGACCCATATCAGCCGGCTGCTGGCGATCCTTTTGATCGCAGGGCTCGTGCTCGCGCCGTTTTCGGTGGCGAACGCGGCCAAGGATGCGGTCAAGGGTGCGGCGACCGCGATGGTCGAGATGTCCGCCGACATGCCGTGCTGTCCGGACAAGTCGGCGCCGATGGATTGCGACCAGTGCCCGCTGATGGCGATCTGCATGCTCAAAACCTTCCAGGCGCCCTCCTCGGCCGGCGTGGTCGGAGTCCGGCCCGTCACGCTCCGGATGATCGCACCCCGCAGCGATCCTGCATCCGACGGCCAGAATTATTTGCCGCCTCCAAGACCTCCTCGCTCACTGGTCCGTTCGGCTTAACGCCGGACGTTTTCGCGGGCTGCGTTCGCGCGCCCGCATGCATGCCGCGTGAGCGGCTGACCAGCAGGCTTTGAGGATTTCGACCATGAAGACGATTAGGTTTTCGCGCGCCCTTTGGGGTGCGCTCGCATGGCATTGCCGCGATCGGTATTGCCGGCTTCGCGTTCGCGCAGATGAAAGACCACGGCGACCACGCGCCGACGGCATCAGCGGCATCATCCGATCGCAAGATCAAATACTACCGCAACCCGATGGGACTGGCGGACACCTCCCCCGTTCCAAAGCAGGATTCGATGGGGATGGATTACATCCCGGTCTATGAGGGTGAGGACAGCGATGACGATTCGGTAAAACTGTCGCCGGGCAAGATCCAGCGCACCGGCGTCAAGTCGGAGCCGGCGGCGCCGCGCACCATCAGAAGCATGATCCACGCGCCCGGAATCATTCAACTCGACGAGCGCCGCATCTCCGTGATCGCGATGCGGGCCGAAAGCTATATCCAGAAGGTCGAAAACGTCACCATTGGAACGCACGTCATCAAGGGCCAGCCTTTGATGGAAGTCTATAGTCCGGCCGTATCGTCGGCGGCGGCCGAATACATCTCGACCATCAACTCCAAAACCACCGCGGGCGACGGTCTCTATGGCCGGGGTTCGCGGCAGCGGCTGATGAATCTCGACGTACCGGATGCGGCCATCGTCGCGATGGAAAAGAGCCGGCAGGTGCCGATCGGGATTGAATGGGTCTCGCCGCGCGACGGCGTCGTGCTCGAGCGCAACGCCATCGAGGGCATGCGCGCGCAACCGGGCGCCGTGCTGTTCCGGATTGCCGACCACGCGTTGGTCTGGGCGGTCATCGACGTCGCCGAGCGCGATCTCGGCGCGCTGGCGACAGGACAACCCGCGACCGTCAAGGCACGTGGCTTTCCCGGCCGCGATTTCACCGGCAAAATCGACGTCATCTATCCCGAGATCAGCAAGGAGACGCGCACCGCGCGGCTGCGCGTTGAACTCGGCAATCCGGATCTCGCGCTGCTGCACGGCATGTATGTCGACGCCGAAATCGACATCGGCAGCGCCACGCCGGTGCTGACCGTGCCCGAGAGCGCCGTGATGGATACCGGCCGGCGCCAGGCGGTGTTGGTCGACAAGGGCGAAGGCCGTTTTGAGCCGCGCGAGGTCAAGCTCGGCCAGCGTGGCGGCGGTTACGTCGAGGTGCGCGAGGGTATCAGCGAAGGCGAGCCAGTGGTGATTTCGGCGAACTTCCTGATCGATGCGGAAAGCAATCTGAAGGCCGCGCTCAAGGGCTTTGCCGACGGAGCGCAGCCATGATCGCCCGCCTGATCGCGTGGTCCGCGCGCAATTTGCTGCTGGTGTTGTTCGGCGCCGGTTTTGCCGCCGCCGCCGGCATCTATGCGCTGGCGCATCTGCCGCTCGACGCCATCCCCGATCTCTCCGATACGCAAGTTATCGTCTACACCGAGTATTCCGGCCAGGCGCCGCAGGTGATCGAGGACCAGGTCACCTATCCCCTGACCACGGCGATGCTGACGGTGCCGCGCTCAAAAGTGGTGCGCGGGTTCTCGTTCTTCGGCGTCTCGTTCGTCTACGTCATCTTCGAGGACGGCACCGACATCTATTGGGCGCGCTCGCGCGTGCTCGAATTCCTCAACGGCGCCGCCTCCCGCCTGCCCGCCGGCGTGACGCCGACGATGGGGCCGGACGCCACCGGCGTCGGCTGGGTCTACCAATATGCCGTGATGTCGAAAGAGCTGAACCTTGCCGACACCCGCGCGATCCAGGACTGGAATCTGAAATTTGCGCTCGCCAAGGCCGAGGGCGTCGCCGAGATCGCCAGCGTCGGCGGCTTCGTTCGCCAATACAACGTCGTCCTCGATCCGCAGCGCATGCGCGACCTCGGCATCACCATGCGAGGGATGCGCGACGCGATCCGCGCCAGCAATGCCGATGTCGGCGGCCGCACCGTCGAACTGTCGGAATTCGAATACGTGATTCGCGGCAAGGGCTACATCAAGGGCATCAACGACCTCGGCAATATCGTGCTCAAGACGAGCGGCGGCACGCCAGTGCTGCTGAGGGATGTCGCCCGCGTCGAACTCGGCCCCGACGAGCGGCGCGGCATCACCGAACTCAACGGCGAAGGCGAAGTCGCCAGCGGCATCGTGCTGCAACGATTCGGCGTCAATGCGCTGGACGTGATCCAGAATGTCAAGAAGCGGATTTCCGAGATCGCCGGCAGCCTGCCGAAATCGACCGAGATCGTCGCGGTCTATGACCGCTCCAATTTGATCAATGCCGCGATCGACACGCTGAAGCGAACGCTGTTCGAGGAAAGCGTCATCGTGGCGCTGGTGTGCATCGTCTTCCTGCTGCATGTCCGCAGCGCGCTGGTCGCGATCCTGATGCTGCCGGTCGGCGTCCTGATGGCGTTCGGCGCCATGAAACTGCTCGGCCTCGGCTCCAACATCATGAGTCTGGGCGGCATTGCGATCGCGATCGGCGCCATGGTCGATGCTGCGATCGTCATGATCGAGAACGCGCACAAGCATCTCGAACGCGCCGAACCCGGACGATCACGGGTCGACGTCCTGATCGAGGCGGCCTCGCAGGTCGGGCCGGCGCTGTTCTTCAGCCTGTTGATCATCACGGTGTCGTTCATGCCGATATTTACGCTGGAATCGCAGGAGGGCCGGTTGTTCAGCCCCCTCGCCTTCACCAAGACGTTTGCGATGGCAGCGGCGGCGTTGCTGTCGGTGACGCTGGTGCCGGCGCTGATGGTGATCTTCGTGCGCGGCAAGATCATTCCTGAGCACAAGAACCCGATCAACCGTTTGCTGATCTGGATCTACCGCCCGGTGATCAAGGTCGTGATGCGCGCCAAGATTCTGGTGATCCTGATCGCGGTCGCCATCCTTGCGGTCACGGTCTGGCCGGCGCGGCAGCTCGGCACCGAGTTCATGCCGAACCTCAATGAAGGCACGCTGCTCTACATGCCGACGACGCTGCCGGGCATATCGGTGACAAAAGCCGGTGAATTGCTGCAAACCCAGGACCGCATCATCCGCACCTTTCCGGAAGTGGAGTCGGTCTACGGCAAGGCCGGCCGGGCCCTGACGGCGACCGACCCCGCGCCGTCGGAAATGTTCGAGACCATCATCAATCTCAAGCCGAAGGCGCAATGGCGGCCGGGCGTGACGGTGGAAAGCCTGACCGCGGAAATGGACCGGGCGCTGCAATTTCCCGGCGTTTCCAACGCCTGGACCCAGCCGATCAAGGCGCGCATCGACATGCTCTCGACCGGGCATCCGGACGCCGATCGGCGTCAAGGTGATCGGCACGGATCTGGTCGAGATCGACCGGCTCGCAAAGCAGATCGAACAGGTGCTGAAGGCCGTGCCCGGCACCTCGTCGGCCTATGCCGAGCGCGGCATCGGCGGCTACTACCTCGACATCACGCCGGATCGCGCCGCACTGGCGCGCTACGGCATCATGGTGCAGGACGTCCAGGACGTGATCGCCACCGCGCTCGGCGGCCAGACCGTCACCACGACGGTGGAAGGCCGCCAGCGCTTTGGCGTCAACATGCGCTACCCCCGCGATTTGCGCAGCGATACGCAGGCGATCATCCGCGACGTGCTGGTGCCGATGCCGGGCGGCGGCGCGGTGCCGCTCGGCGAGGTCGCGACGGTCGCGCCCTCGCGCGGGCCGACCTCGATCCGCACCGAGAACGGCCAACTCGCGGTCTACATCTATGTCGACGTCCGCGACCGCGATATCGGCAGCTACGTCGCCGACGCGCAGGCAGCGGTGAAGGCCAGCGTCGAATTTCCGCCGGGCGCCTACGTGATGTGGAGCGGGCAGTTACGAATATCTCGAACGCGCCACCGCGCGGCTGAAGATCGTGGTGCCGGTGACGCTCCTGATCATCTTCCTGCTGCTCTATCTCAACTTCCGCTCGCTGACCGAAACCCTGATCGTGATGCTGTCGCTGCCGTTCGCGCTGGTCGGCGGGCTCTGGCTGATGTGGTGGCTCGGCTTCAACCTATCGGTCGCGGTCGTGGTCGGCTTCATTGCGCTGGCCGGCGTCGCCGCCGAGACCGGCGTCGTGATGCTGATCTATCTCAACCAGGCGCTCGACGAGATGCGCGCGCGGAGAGAGGCCGAAGGCCGCGCGCTGACGCGGCAGGACCTTTACGACGCGATCATGGAAGGCGCGGTCGAGCGGGTGCGGCCGAAGATGATGACGGTGGTCGCCATCATGGCCGGCCTGCTGCCGATCATGTGGAGCACCGGCACCGGCTCGGAGATCATGCAGCGCATCGCGGTGCCGATGATCGGCGGCATGATTTCGTCGACGCTGCTGACGCTGATCGTGATTCCGGCGATCTACGCGCTGGTCAAGGGCGCGCGGCTGGAAGCGCGCGCGCGATGCCGTTGGGCTCACTCCGCGAATATGCTATGCCGGCAAGCACACAGCAACCTTCCCGCGAGACCCGACGCATGACCACTTCCCCCTACGCCGATGGCGCCGGTTATGTCAGGGGCCGTTTCGTGCCGATATCAGAGGCGACGATCCCCGTGACCGATTGGGGTTTTACGCGCTCCGATGTCGTCTACGACGTCGTGCACGTGTTCAAAGGCGGCTTCTTCCGGCTTCCCGACCATCTCGATCGCTTCGAACGTTCGATGGCCAAGCGCCGGATCCACCCGCCGGAAGACCGCGCCGCGATCGAGGCGATCCTGCATCGCTGCGTGGCACTGACCGGGCTGGCCGACGCCTATGTCGCGATGGTCGCCTCGCGCGGACGGCCGCGGGCTTTCGGCTCGCGCCGGCCGGCGGATTGCGAAAATCATCTGATCGCCTATGCATTGCCCTGGATCGATGTCGTGCCAAAGGACGTCCAGGCGCGTGGCGCGCATGTCTTCATCGCCTCGACGCCGCGCGTGCCGGATGCGTCGGTCGATCCGACGGTCAAGAACTATCAGTGGAACGATCTGACAAGCGGGCTGATGGAGGCGCACGACGAAGGCTTCGACACCGCCGTGCTGTGCGACGCGCAGGGCTTTTTGACCGAGGGTCCGGGCTTCAACATTTTTGTCGTCAAGGACGGCAAGGTCATCACGCCCGATCGCGGCAGCCTGCACGGGATCACGCGAAAATCGGTGCTGGAGCTGTGCGCCGAGCTCGGCATCGAGGCTGTGGTTGAACCGATCCCGCGATCGGCGCTCGACCATGCGGATGAAGTATTCCTGGCCACCACCGCCGGCGGCGTCATGCCGGCGTCGCGCATCGGCACGCGCATCCTCGGCAACGACCGGCCCGGGCCGGTCTCGGTGCGGCTGAAAGAGACTTATTGGCGCAAGCACGAGGAAGGCTGGCACCGCACGCCGGTCCGGCCGTTGGAGGCAGCGGCGTCTACAAACACCGTGTCGTCGGCCGTGCCGGACAGAGCTTGAACGCGCTCGAGAGCGAGAACAGAACCCGCGCGGTGCGGCTGGAATTGTCGGGCGCGCGATAGCCGAGCGGAACGGCGACGCCGATATCGGCCTGCCAGTCGTCGAACAGGAACATCCGCACGCCGCCGCCGACCGAGGTCAGCGTGTATCCGTCGCCGAAATTGTAGCCGGCGTTCCAGGCGGTGCCGGCATCGACGAAGCTATAGAGCTGGTAGCCGCTCCAGTAGCGATAGTTCAATTTCTGGTCGAAGCGCAGTTCGAACGAACCGGCGATGCCGTTGTCGCCGCTGATCTCGGCGCTGCCATAGCCGCGGCCGAACGCCAGCCCGCCGAGATAGAATTGCTGCGAGGTGAACAGCGGACCGGACGCCCATTGGCCGGCGCCGGCGATCTTGAGCGAGAACGAATCCGTCAGCGTCTGGTAGCGCGTGTACCAGAAATTCAGCGCGGTGAATTTTGCCGGACGCATCGTCGCGCGACAGGAAGTCGTCGTCGCGGTGCGAGGCGCCGAGAATGTCGAGCCCCTGCCGCAGCCCGAGCGTCAAATAGTTGGTGCCACCAAAATTGTCCTGGAGCTTGTAGTCTGCGCCGAGGTTCGCGGTGCGGATGCTGTCGCGGTAGACCGGGCCGAAGAAATCATTCTCGGTGACGTTGCTGAAACCGAAGCCGGCGGTCAGCGTCAGCGTGGATTTCAGCGATTGCAGCGGCGCGATGCTGCCGTGAAATTCGAACGACTCGGTCTTGGTGTTGACGTTGATGAGGTGCCTGGCGTCGCCCGGCCAGACCTCGCTGTAGAAGCCGGACGCGCCGATGCGGGCGCCGTCGGTGCCGACAGGCACCTCGTAGGACAGCCGGCCGAAGGCGAGCTGGCGCGGATCGGCGGGCGTGGTCGACAGATTGAGCACCAGTGAATCGCCGGGCGCGAGATAGGAGTTCCAGGCCGCGGTGGCATAGCTTTGCCACGGGCCGACCGCCGACGAGCCGAGATTGTCGACGCCGAACGAGGTGTAGAGATGCCAGGTCTTGAGCACGACGATCAGGCGAAAACGGCCGGTCGCGTTGCCGATCTCTTCCAGCGAGGTGTCCTGGATGCGCACGCCGGGGCGGCCGTTGATCAGCAACAATTGCCGTTCCAGCGTCGCAAGGCGCGACGGCCGCTCCATCGCGACCACATCGAGCATCGGCTGGATGCCGAACTGGTCGGCGCCCTCGCCCCGCAGCGACACTTCCGCGACGCTGCCCTCGATGACCTGGAGCCGAAGCGCGCCGTCCTTGATGTCCTGCACCGGGACGATCGCCCGAGAGAGGTGAAAACCTTCGGTGCGATAGATGTCACTGACGGCGGCGGCCATGTCGGCGAGGTCGGCCTGCGACACTTTTTTGCCGAGATAGGGTTGATAGGCGGTTGCCAGCCGGTCGCGCGGAATTGTGACAGCACCGCTGACAGAAACCCGGCGCAGCACGAACAACGGCTTGGTATCCGCCTTGCCCTCCGGCCGGGCAAACGGCGCCCGCGGCAAACGGGGCCGTGCGGCGGCTGATTGTTCGGTTTGCTGGGGGTCTTCGAAGCGTTTTTCGGTCTGGCGGGGGTCGTAACCCGGGTTTGCCTGCTGTGCCTGCGCTGGCGAAAAAGCCAGCGCGGCGGCGAGAAGCCCCAGAATGGCGGCCAAAAACGGAAGTGCTGTGGCAGGCGCAAGAAGGCGCGCCCGTACATCTACGGACGGTCGGGTTCCATTCCGTGAGAAACCGTTAGCCATATGAATCTTAATAGATTTTTATGGTCAATGAATGGTTAAAGCAGGCCCCCGAAACCGGGGTTCCCGCTCACTCAATGTTGAAACATTTCCGGTACGCCTGAGGGTCAGTACGACAACCGGAGAGCCCCATGCGTGCGGTCCAAGTTTCTCGCCAAGTTTCGCGGTTTTTGACGGCAGCGTTGGTTTTGGCGGCTTCGAGTGCATACGCCGCCGACGACGGCGCCTGGACCGTCAGCAAATCCTCCGGCGAGGTCTGGCTCACCAGCACCGGCGCACAGCCGGCCTCCCTGAAGCAGGAAGAGTTTCTGAAACCCGGCGACACCATCCGCACCGGCCGCACCGGGCGCGTGCTGCTCAAGCGTGGCGAAGAGAGCATGATGATCTCGCCGAATTCGGTGATCGGGGTGCCGGCGGAGAAGAAGGAAGGGCTGTCGACCACGATTCAGCAGCAGGCCGGTTCCATCCTGCTCGAGGTCGAAAAGCGCAACGTCAAGCACTTTGAGGTCGAGACCCCCTACCTTGCGGCCGTGGTGAAGGGCACCCAGTTTCGCGTCACCGTGAATGCGTCGAGCACCAGCGTCGACGTGCTCCGCGGCCAGGTCGAAGTGGCGGATTTGCGCACCGGTCAGGTCGCGCAGGTCATGCCCGGCCAGCATGCGACGACCTTCTCGAACGGCAATGGCGGTCTTTCGCTCAGCGGCAGCGGCAGCTTTAGCCCGATCGAACAGGGCAAGCCGCGTACACCTTCGATCGAACGCGTACCCGTTCCGCGCGCCGGTCTCACCGCGCCGCGCAGCACCGCGGTCGGACAGAGCCGTCAAGCCGGCAGGCAGCCATGCCGACAAGCCTTCGCAGCGGCAGGCCGGCGTGGCGCACGTCAAGCCGGGCGTTGTCCGGATCTCGTCGTCGATCGGCGAAGTCAAGCTGAACGTCCACAAGGTCACCCACGGCCTCGCGCGCGACAAGTCATCGGTGAACGCCGGCACGCCGGAACGTCGCCAGCAAGGACACGGTCTGGGGTTCGTCCGGCTCGACCAATTCATCCGGCAACGGCACCAGTTATGTCGCCAACACCAGTGCGGGTAACGGCGCAAGCAGCGGCAACACCAGCAGTGGCAACACGAGCAGCGGCAATGCGGGCGGCGGCTCGACAAGCGGATCCAGCGTGACCTCCACCGTCGCGACCGTGACCGGCGCCGCAACAAGCGGCAGCGGCAATAACGGCAACGGGAATGGCAATTCCGGGAACGGTAACAACGGGAACGGCAACGGCAACAACGGCGCCAATGGCCCCGGCAACAAGAAGACCAACAACGGAAACCATGGCGACGGCAACAACGGAAACGGCAATGGCAATGGCGGCAGCAATGGCAACGGCCATGGCAAGAAAAGCTAGCTAGCCAGCAAATCTCGACCGTTGGGGGACGGTACAAAGTGAAACAATATCGACCGCATTTTTTCGCCGTGATTGCGCTGGCAATCGTCCTGTCATGCGGCTGGCATGGCGCGCTCCGCCATGCGCTCGCCGATCTGCAGGTTCAACTGGCAGACGCGGCAGGCCACCGGCGACATCGTGGTGGTCGCGATCGACGCCCCCTCGATCGACAAGATCGGCGTCTGGCCCTGGCCGCGCCAGCTCTACGGCGAGTTGATCCGGCAGCTTCAAAAAGCGGAAGTGCAGGACATTGCGCTCGATGTCGATTTCAGCACGCCGTCGGATGCGGCGTCGGACAGACTGTTTGCCGAAGCGCTGCAAAGCGCCGGCGGCTCGGTCGTGCTGCCGTCGTTCCAGCAGCCCGGCACCGACCGTGCCACGCCTGCACGTCAACCGGCCGCTGCCGCAATTCACCGATCATTCCTGGCCGGCGCTCGTCAATGTCGAAGTCGGCTCCGACGGCCTGGTCCGCCGCTACCCGCTCGGCGAGAAGCTGGATGGCGCAATTCATTCCCTCAATGGCCTCCGTGCTCGCCGGCCAATACGTCGAACACGGCGCGCCGTTCCTGATCGACTACAGCATCCGCACCGTGGCGATCCCGAAAGTCTCCTATGTCGACGTGCTGCGCGGCGACGCGGTGACGCTGCAGAAACTCAAGGGCAAGAAGGTGATCGTCGGCGGCACCGCGCTCGAACTCGGCGACCGCTTCAGCGTGCCGAACGGCGCCATCCTGTCCGGGCCGGTGGTGCAGACACTGGCCGCCGAATCGCTGCTACAGAACCGCGCGCTGCAATGGACTTCGAGCCTCGTCACGCTGGCCGGACTGTGCGGGCTTGCGCTTATCATGATGGCCTCGTGGCGCAGGGTTTCCGCCGGCAAGCGCGTGGCGATGCTGCTGGGAATGGCGGTCGTGGTCGAGGCCTTTGCATTTGCGCTACAGGCAGCGTTCCCACTCATTCTCGACACCTCGCTGTTTCATCTCGCCATCCTGGTCTACATCGCCACCATCGCGCTCGACGAAATCGATATCCGCGATTTGCTCGGCCGGGTCGCCGAGAGCCGATTCCAGCGCGTCGCGATGTCGCTCGGCGACGGCCTGATCTGCACCGACTCCAATTACCTGATCACGGTGTGGAATCCCGGTGCGACCGCGATCTTCGGCTACCAGCCGGACGAGATGATCGGCCGCCCCTTCGACACGATCTGTGCCAGCGACGCAGCCCTCGCCGGCTCGGCGTTCTCGATCCGAGCGCGACGGAAGTCGCCGCAGGCACCGTGATCGAATTCGACGGGCGCCGCAGCAATGGCGAGGTGTTCCCGGTCGAGGCCTCCTTCTCCGGCTGGCAGGGCACCGACGGATTGCAGTTCGGCGCGATCCTGCGCGACATCTCGGTGCGCAAGCGCGAGGCCGAACGCATCAGATATCTCGCCGAATATGATTCCCTGACCGGGCTGATCAACCGCAACACGCTGCACGCCAAACTGGCCGCGATGATCGCCAGGGCGGAGGCGATGGCGGCGAGGTAGCGTTGCTGGTGCTCGGCCTCGACGGCTTCCAGCAGATCAACGACATGCTCGGCCACACCGCGGCGACCTCGTGCTGCGCGCGGTGTCGGAACGCCTGGCCGCGACGATGGCCGGCGCCGGCACGGTGGCGCGGTTGAGCGGCGATGAATTCGCGATCGCGCTTGCGGTCGACGATCTCGGCGAGAGCGTGAGTGCGCTGGCCGAGCGGATCGCGGCTGCCTTCGAGGCGCCGCTGCTCGGCGGCACGCGCCAGCACCGCGTCAGGGTAACGATCGGCGCGGCGGTGTTCCCCGTCGGCGGCCGCAGCGCGGATGAATTGCTGAGCAACAGCCATCTGGCATTGAGCCGCGCCAAGGCCGTCAAACGCGGCGGTCACGTGGTATTCGAGGATTCAATCCGGCGCGAGCTCGAAACCCGCCTGACGCTGGAAGCGGAACTGGTGCTGGCTGCCGAGCGCAACGAATTCGAATTGTTCTATCAGCCGCAGCTGCATCTGGCTGATAACAGCCTGATCGGCGCCGAAGCACTGATCCGCTGGCGCCACCCGGTGCGCGGCCTGGTGTCGCCGGCGGAATTCATGCCCGTGGTCAACACCTCGCCGATTTCGGAAGCGATCGCCGAATGGGTGCTGGAAACTGCCTGCGCCAAGGCCGCCGCCTGGGAGCGCGCCGGACAAAAGCTGCGCATCGGTGTCAATTTGTCGCCGTCGCAATTCCAGTCGGGTGATCTGGCAAGTGCGGTCGCGCAGGCGCTGGCCCGCACCGGCCTCAGCCCGACCAGCCTCGAACTCGAAGTCACCGAGGACATCCTGCTGCACGACGAACAGGGCGCGCTGAACACGTTCCTGAAGATCCAGGCGCTCGGCGTCCGCATCGTGTTCGACGATTTCGGCACCGGCTTTGCGAGCCTCAGCTATCTGAAGAAGTTTCCGCTCGACGGGCTCAAGATCGACCGCTCCTTCGTGATGGGGTTGTTGACCAATCCGGACGATGCCGCGATCGTCAACTCGACCATCGGGCTCAGCAAGCAATTGGGCCTGTCGGTCATCGCCGAAGGCATCGAGAACCGCGCCACCGCCGACTTCCTGGTCAGCATGGGCTGCGAAGAGGGCCAGGGCTATTTCTTCGGCCGGCCGATGCCGGCGACGGATTTCGAGGCGAAATTCCTCAAAGCCGAGGCCGAGGCGATCGTCGCCTGACGGCCGACGTGCTGAAGAGCCCGTTAACATTACCGCTCAAATTGAAGCGTGCCCCCACCGGCATTTTCCACCTCTCTCCTGTAGCGTGGCCCGGTGAACGCGATTTTCGAAATCGCGAACGGGGAAAACGGGGAAGTGGCCGAGATTGCCGAGCCAGCGGGTGTCCGTCGTGCATCACTTAGAGATGCCACGCCCGCGCGCGCCCCCACTGCAAGGCCTGCCGCGGCGCTGACGCCGCTCGCCGATATCTCCGCATCGCAATGGCGGGCACTTTCGGAGCGCGCCGTCGAGCCGAACGGATATTATCTGCCCGATTGGGAACTGGCGATCAACGCTTCGGCGCATGGCCGCAGCGGCGCTTCGGCGCTAGGCTCCTGGAGCGACGCCAAGGGACTGACCGGACTGTTGCCGGTCGTTTCGATGTGGCGCGCCTACAAAATTCCCCTGCCCGCTTTGGTCAGCGCCGATCCCTATGGCACGCTTTCCACGCCGCTGCTCGACCGCGACGATCCGGAAGCTGCGGCCGCCGAAATTCTGCACGAGGCACGGCGCGCCGGCGCTTACGCGCTGGTGCTGCGCGACACCTCGCTCGATGGCGCCGCGATGCAGGCGTTCTCCACGGTATTGCGGCGCGACGGCATCACGCCGCGCGTGTTGACCTCGCATGTCCGCGCCGCCCTCGATGCGAGGCGCGATGCCGACGAATTGCTGCACGAGGCGCTCGGGGCCAAAAAGCTGAAAGAGCTGCGCCGCCAACGCAATCGCCTCGCCGACCATGGCGACGTTCGCATCGACATCGCGCGCACGCCAGGCGAGGTTGCGGCTGCGATCGAAACCTTCCTGAAGCTGGAAGCGAGCGGCTGGAAAGGCAAGCGCGGCACCGCTTTGGCGCAGGATGACGGCGACGCCGCCTTTGTCCGCCGGGCAACGCCGGCGCTCGCGGCCAACCGCCAATGTGAGATCATGACGTTGACGGCTGGTGCTTCGCCGGTGGCGGCAGCGATCGTGCTGCGCCATCAGGACCGCGCGTTCTATTTCAAGCTCGGCGTCGACGAACGCTTTGCAAAATTCTCGCCGGGGGTGCAGCTGACGCTGGAACTGACCCGCCATCTCTGCGCCGATCCGGCGATCGCTGTCGCCGATTCCACCGCCAACCCCGATCACCCCATGATCAATCCGATCTGGCGCGAGCGACTTTCGATCGGCGACGTCCTGATTCCGCTGCGGCGGGGCGATCGGGTCGCTGGCCTGGTGCACACCGCGCTCGCGCTGCGCAAGCTTGCCCGCGAGCCGGCGCGCCGCATCGTTCGTCTGATCAGGAATCGCCAACCCCATCGTCAGGAGAAATCCGCATGAATAGCGTCGCATCGCTCGCGCCTGTGATCACGGCCGATCGTGACGCGTTGCGGCGCGACTTTCCGTCAAAACCGTTCGCGATCCGCCACAAGCTCGCTGGCCATCCGCTGCTCGCGCTGCCGCGGATCGCGCAGCTCGCCGCCGAACTGCCGCGCGACCTGATCGAATACAATTCCGGCCAGGTCGCGATCAGCCAGGACCCCGACGCCATTCCCTCCGTCGATCTCGATCCGGTCGAGGTGGTAAAGCGGATCGAGACCGCCGGCGCCTGGATGGTGCTCAAGCGCATCGAGAACTCGCCTGATTATCGCGAACTGCTGGAAGCCACGCTGCTGTCGGTGGCCCGCGCCCGCGGTTTCAACAGCCTGCTCGATGCCGGCTTCGAACAGGTCGAGGGATTCCTGTTCGTCTCCTCGCCGAACTCGACCACGCCGTTCCATCTCGACAGCGAAGACAATTTCTTCGTCCATATCCACGGCGAAAAATTCTTCACGGTGTTCGACAATGACGACCGCGCCATCGTCTCCGACGACGAGATCGAGCGCTCGATGACCAAGCATCGCAATTTGAAATATGACGAGAGCTTTGCGCCGCGCGGCCACGAGTTTCATCTGTTCGCGGGCGACGGCTGCTACGTGCCGTATCAATGGCCGCACTGGGTGCGCACTGCAGGTTCGTTTTCGATCTCGATGGCGATCACCTGGAAGACGCGCGAGGTGCGCCGGCTCAACGATTTGCACTTCTTCAATTCGATGCTGCGCGGCCTGGGCTTGCCGCAACAACCGCCCGGCAAACAGCCCGTGCGCGACGCGTTGAAGCTCGGCTTCTATCGCGCCGTGACGACCGCGATCAAACCGCTGCGCGCCTCGATGGCCATGCGCCGCGTGCTGCGGCGGATCGCGCTCGGCAAGCGGGCGAACTATTATTTGAAGGACACGTAGAGCCTCAGCCACCGCCCGTCATCCTGAGGTGCGAGCCCTTGCGAGCCTCGAAGGATGACAGTTGGGAGCCCGTAGCCCATCCTTCGAGGCCGTCGCAAGCGCGACGGCACCTCAGGATGACGGTGCTGGTTGTTGCGCGAAGGCGCCCCGCCTCACTTCAACGGCGAATGCGGCGCCGGCAGCATGATGGTCGAGTGCATCTCTTCGAGAAAGCCCGGGCCCCTGGTCAAAAACTCCTGCCAGATCGGATCCTTCATGGCATTGCCACGCGCTTCGGCGCGCGCGTTCAGATCGGGATAGGCCCAGATGTGGCAGGCTTCGTTGGGCTGGCCGGCTTCGGTGGTCCAGAGCCCGACGATCTTGGAATGCTTTTCACGTGCCGGCAGCACGGCGGTGAACGCATCGAGCCATTGCTTCAGCCCGCCGGCCGGCTTGCCGCGATAGTTGCGCAGTTCGTAGACGTTGCCGGTCGATCGCCGGCGCTACCGGAGGCCTGATCGCATTCATCAGCCGGACCGACTGGTGGGTCAGCAGCGGGCGGATCAGCGGGATGTATTCGCCGGTCCAGCGCGGATTCTTGGAAAGCTCGGCGCGCAGCTTGGCGCGTTCCTCAAAGCTGTTGTAGCTCCACATGTGCAGGACCTGGTTGAGCGGCCCGATCTCGGTCAGCCAGTAGCCCTCGAGCTTGCCGAAATTGTCGCCGCGAATGTCGCGCGAGACGGTGCTCGCCGCCTTCACCATGTCGCCGAGCGTGCCGGGTTTTACGGTGTAGGTCCTCAGTTCATAGATCATGGTGTTTCCCCCAATTTTCTTGGTTATGTAGTCCTATCAGGCCATGAAAGTGGCGCGGTTACAATCGCGAACAAACGGCTCCAGCTGAATCAGACAATCCCCTGAAATCCGCTCATCCGGTCTTCTTTCTGCGCCCGGCACTTTGTACGTGCAGCCGCAAAATCTCGCCGATACGCGACTGATACCCTGCGCCGGTGCGCTTGAACCAGCGCAGGACGTCAGCGTCCAGGCGCAGCGAAACAAGTTGTTTGGGGTCGTCGGACTTCGGACGTCCGCGCCGCACCAGCTTGCCTCCGCGACGGCTGTCAGCCGATGCAAACCATTCTTCGGTCAATTCGGGAATCTCGTCATATTCGTGCGGCTGCACGACGTGACGGTCAACCTTCTTCAAATCGCTTCCCAAAACGCGCTTTTTCGCGGGCATTTGCTTTTCTCATCGAAATGACGTGCCGCGCACGTCCGCGCGGCGTCCAAACCACGATCATCATACGACCACGAAGGTGACCGACCGTAAGCATGCGCAGTTCACCATAGTCCCGGCGATCATCTGGATAGTCCAGCGTATCGCCAGAAAAGACCTCCGCAGCGTCCTCGAAATCAATCCCACGCTCCGCAAGCGTGACGGCACGCTTGACCGGATCATAAGTGATCTTCATCTAATTATTGTAGCTACAAATAAAAGATGGTCAAGGCGACAATTTGCGGGCTTTGCCCCCGCATCACTCCGCCGCCTGCGCGTTGATCTCGCCGGAGACCTCGCGGATCGCGCGGGCGAGCTGGTCGGCGGGCTGCGCGCCGGAGACCGCGTATTTCTGCGCGAAGACGAAGGTCGGCACGCCGGAGATGCCCTTGTCGGACGGCTTCCTGCGCCTGCCCGGAGATCAGCGCGACGTCCTCGTCGGTGGCAAGGCGCTTGCGCACATCCTCGGCGTCGAGGCCGACATCGGCGGCGGCCTGCACCAGCACGTTGACGTCGGTGAGATCGCCGCCATCGCGAAAATACAATTCCATCAGCCGCTGCTTCATCTCGGCGGATTTGCCTTGCGCTTCCGCCCAATGGATCAGCCGGTGGCAATCGGTGGTGTTGGGCTGGCGTTTGACGAGCTCGGGCCGGTAGGTCAGCCCCTCCTCGCCGGCGGCCGTGACGACGCGGCCGGCAATGCCCTTATAGGCTTCGACCGAACCGAATTTGGCGGTGAGGTATTCGTCGCGGCTGATGCCCTCGCGCGGCACCCAGGAATTGAGGAAGAACGGCCGCCAGCGCACCTCGACCGGCACGTCCGGCACCAGCGCCAGCGCATTCTCGATGCGGCGCTTGCCGATATAGCACCACGGGCAGACCACGTCGGAGACGATGTCGATCTTCAGCGGCTTTAAGGTGCTCATCGGTGTCTCCCGGCTGATCATGAAGCCCGGAAAATAAGCCGAATGGGCTGCGACACAAGGGCGCTGGCCGCATGTCGCCCATATCGTGATGATGGGGCGCCTACTTCAGTGCCGCCGCCATCTCCCGCATCCGCCGGGCGGTCAGGTCATCCGCCGGAAAAAACGTCTCCAGCGCCAGTTCCGACAGCGTGACGTCGACCGGCGTACCGAAAATCATCGTGGTCGAAATAAAACTCAGCACATCGCCGTTCAGCCGCAGCTTGAACGGGATCGCGACATTGTCCGGCGACAGCGGGCCTGAGCGCGCCGGCATCGGATAGGCCTTCAGCTCGTGATACAGCTTGATCAGTTCGGGATCGGCGGTGGCCTCGCACTGGCGGTGCAGCCGTTCCAAAAGATGGCTCGACCATTCGGCGAGGTTGACGGTGCGCGGCGCCAGCGCCTCGGGATGAAAGGCGAGCCGCAGAATGTTGAAGGGCTGGCGCGAGCAGCCGCGCCGGAACGCCCTTCCAGCAGCGGCGCCACCATGCGGTTGGCGGTGACCAGATTCCAGTGCCGGTCATAGGCCAGCGCCGGATTGGGCTCATGCGCCTTCAGCACCAGATCGATCGCCGCCCGCGCCGATTTCAGCGCGGGATCGTCGAGCGAGCGCTGCGGAAAGGCCGGCGCAAAGCCGGCCGCGACCAGGAGTACGTTGCGTTCGCGCAAGGGCACCTCCAGCCGTTCGGCCAGTTTCAGCACCATCTCGCGCGACGGCGCGGCGCGGCCGGTTTCGACGAAACTCAAATGCCGCGCCGATATCTCGGCATCGCCGGCCAGATCGAGCTGGCTGAGATGGCGGCGCTGCCGCCATTCGCGCAGGTGGTCGCCGATATGGACGGGCTGGGATCGTTCGGCTCGCGCCGTGGAAGCATGTGCGTTCATGGTGGAAAACCTAGCATGCGAATTTCACCGCTTCCATTACGTCCGAGGTAATCGAATTGGGTCGCGGGCCGGGTCATCTTCACCGTCACAGGAGATGACCCATGTTGATGCTTTCCCTTGTTCACGATCCCTGCACAAACTGGCGATTTGGTCGCTGGCGCGCTCCCTCAACATGCCGGAACCCCTGGTGCACGACACCGGCATGTTCGTGTTCGCGCAGGTGCGAGACGATCGAGAACCGGGTCGGCAGGGCGCTATGCCCGATACGCCTGCTGCGTCAGCTCCGCTCCTGGTTCCGTTGAACCCTCAACCATCCCCCCACCGAAGGAGAATAGCCATGATCAACCCATCCCCGCTTCTGACGCCGCGCCTTGCTTGCCGATGCCATCTTCAGCGGCGTATCGGCGGTCGGCCTCACCCTTGGCGCCGGCATGCTGGCGCCGTTCCTCAATCTGCCGGAGGCGCTGCTGCGCGAGACCGGGCTGTTTCTGATTGCCTATACCGCTCTGGTCGGCTGGCTCGGCACGCGCCAATCGGTGCCGAAGGCGCTGGTGCTGTTCGTGGTCGCCGGCAACGCCGCCTGGACGCTCGCCAGCATCGCGCTGCTGTTCTCGGGCGCGGTCAACCCGAATTTGCTCGGCGAAATCGTCGTGGTGGCGCAGGCGATCGCGACCGGCGTGTTCGCGGAGCTGCAATATATCGGCCTGCGCAGGAGTGGTGGGGTGGTGGCGGCTTGAACTAGATCCACAGCGTCATTGCGAGGAGCTCTTGCGACGAAGCAATCCATACTTTCTTTGCCGATAGATGGATTGCTTCGCTTCGCTCGCAATGACGCCCTTAACTCAGCGCGAATGCCGCAAACATCCCGGCCAGCGTCAGCACGAGGCCTGCGACCAGCATCGGCAGCAGGCTGCTGCCGGAATAGGGATTGGCCTGCGCCTTGTCAGAAATGACACGTGTCTGGTTCGTCATTGGACCGCTCCTGCCTCGTTGCGCCGAAATCTCTCACCGGGTGCGAGCATGACGCCCTGCCCGCCGGCAATGCCGAGTTCGAGGCTGGCTGCGATCCGCCGCGCCAGTTCGACGAAATGCGCAGCTGCTGTCGGCGGACAGATCTCGCCGGCGGCTTCCTCGAATAATTCAAGCCAGCGATCGAAATGACCGGCATCGACCGGCAGTGGCGTGTGCTTGGCCATCGGGGTGCCGTGGTAGCGGCCCGACATCAGCGCGACCGATGACCAGAACGCGCACATGCGCTGCAGATGCGGCTCCCAATCGGCGATGCGCGCCTCGAACACCGGCGCCAGCACCGCATCGCTGCGGACCTTGGCGTAGAAGCCGCGCACCAGCCGCTCGATCATTTCTTCCGTGATGCCGGTCCGCGCCACGATCTCGGCCGTGATCTGCTCGCGCCGTTCTGCCCCTGTCATAGCAGGTCTCCTTAAATAGGTATTTCAAATACCTATTTAGACGGCTATAGAGGAACTGCAAAGCGCTTTTTTCGCGAGGCTCCCATGCGCCTGACGTCGTTCACCGATTTTGCCCTGCGCGCCCTGATGCGGCTGGCGGGCGAGCCCAGGCGCAGCTTCGCCACCAGCGAAATCGCGACCGAGTTCGGCATTTCGCGCAATCATCTGGCCAAGGTGGTGCGGGATCTCGCGGAAGGCGGTTTCATCACCACCCAGCGCGGCGTCGGCGGCGGGTTCAGCCTGGCGCGGCCGCCGCAATCGATCACGCTTGGCGAAGTCGTGCGCGCGCTGGAGCAGGAAGCGCTGGTCGAATGTTTTCGCGACGATGGCGGCGCCTGCGTGCTGACGCCGCGCTGCCGCCTCAAGGCAAAACTCGCCGCCGCGCGCGAAGCCTTTATGCGCGAGTTGGACGCCACGACGCTGGCGGAATGCGCCTATCCGGCGCGAGTGCGGGGCTAAAGCCCGTCATTGCGAGCGTAGCGAAGCAATCCATCGCGCCCCACAAAGAAAGAATGGATTGCTTCGCTGCGCTCGCAATGACGGCAAACGGAGTTACGCCGACGCGCGGCTCTCTTGGGCCTGCGCGGGCTTCGCCAGAATACTGGATTTCGCGGTAGCGCTTTTACCGCTGTGCCCGTTCAACGCATGGCCGTTCAACCCGGCGCCATTCGCCTTGCCGTTCAGCTGCGGCTTGACCGTTCGCTTTGGCCTTCACTGCCTTTGCCTTGCGCGCTTTCGTCGCCTTGGCCTTTTGCTTCTCGGCCGCTTTCAGCGCCTTGCGCTCGGCCTTGGCCTTGAGGCGAAGTTTCTCCGCCCTCGCCTCGGCGCGCTTCTTCTTGCGCTTCTTTTCGCAGGCGACGCATTTGCAGCCGATCGGCTTCAGATAGGCTTTGAAGTAATCGGTGCCGTAATCGTAGTTGATCTCGTCGCCGGGCTCGATGTTCTTGATGGCGCGGATGATGACCTTGCGCTTGCGCGGCTTGACGTCGGATTCCGCGTTCGGCTTGCAGGCGTGGTTGATGTAGCGGGCGACGTTCTTGCGCACCGAACCGTCGATGGTCCAGCGGTTGTTGAGCTCGAACAGATATTTGTTCTCGATCGCGTCGTCTTTTTTCTTCTTCGAATCCAGCAGCGGCCCAAAATAGCGGATGATTTTGGTGCCCTTCTTGATCGGTTTGGTGGCGAAGAGGCCAAGTCCGGTGGGGGAGCGGCCGACGCGATAGGGTTTGTTCGATGGGATAGCAGGCATGACGATTGAATGACTGACGCGCTGTGGGAGAAACGAAAGGGATTTCGAAGCGCCGTTCTAGGACAATTCCGTGGTCCTGTCAGGTATTTCGCGTAGCCTTCCTTGAACCTTCCCCAGATTGCGTACGTCAGATGGCCGGAGTTCCCAGCCCAAGAGGTGGCAGGATGAAGCGCGTCCCCGGTCGGTATTTCACCGGAATGGCCCTCGCGGTGTTGTTTGGCACTACGCCGGGCCTGATTTGTCAGGCAAATGCCCAGACATTCAGCAGCAGCTACACTTCCACGGCGCCGAAGGATTGCCGCATGATCGGCAAGCCGAGCGAACTCGACGACAGCACGCAGCGGGTCTGTCCGGGCAAAGCGGGCCTTGTGGTCTCGATCAGCGAAGACGACCTGCGCGAAACCGTCTCGGTCGGCCGCAGCCGCGCCGCGGCAGCCAAGGAGCCGGCCGCGCAGGTCTGGTTCGGGCCGTTCAACTCGACCACCAACACCGTCGAATGGCGGGCCGTGGACGGCAAGCCGTTCGCGATCATCCAGCGCTGGCACATCGCCGACAACAGCGACGAGGACAAGAACGGCCGTCCGATCGCAAAACCGATGCTGGCGGTAACAAGGTTGCCGCCCGGCGAGGTCTGCCACGTCGCCTATATCGACGCCCAGGCCAATCCCAACCCGAACGAACTCGCCCGCAAGGCGGCGGATGAACTGGCGCGCAATTTCAAATGCGGCAAGGACGAGGTGCAGGTGATCGGCGAGACCGGCAGAGCGGTGACCATGGCGAAGCGGTAGCTCACGCCCCCGCCGGACGCGGCGCGACGGCCGCAATCATCATCGCATTCAGCAATTGCTCGGGCGTGGTGCCTGCGGGCAGCCGGTGCAGGATGTCCTTGAGCCGCCCGTCGAGCAGCAGCATGGTAAAACCGTGCACCAGCGACCAGTTGCGCGCGATCACGGCGGCCTGCTCGAGCGACAATGCCTCCAGCGCCTCGCCCGACACTGGCTGCACGGCGCCGGCCGAATTCGCCAGCCCCTGAAACGCAGCAGTGGCCGCCTCGTGCAGCGACGGCCGCGTCATGTCGATCCGCTCGTTGCGGAACATCAGCGCTGTACATGCCGGGATGGGCCTGCGCATAGGCGACATAGGCCTTGGCGGTCGCCATCGCCTTCATCATCGGATGGGTTTCGCTGGCACGCGCCGCGACCATCGCGACGTTGAACATCCGGAAGCCGATCGCGGCGAGTTCGCTGAGCAATCCCGTGAGGTCGCCGAAATGATGCGTCGGCGCGGCGTGCGAGACGCCGGCCTCGCGCGCCACCGCGCGCAGCGTCAGCCCGGCGAGCCCGTCGCGCTCCAGCACCCGCTCGGCCGCCTTCAGCAGCGCCTCGTGCAGGTCGCCATGATGATAGGGGGTCTCGCCCGAGGCGCGGCGGCCCCGTCCGGGGGAACGTTCCGCCACGGCCTTTGCCGGCCGGCGGGTTCGTAGCTGTCGGGACGGACGACCTTGTTTTCTCTCGATGTTCTTGCCATGCGAATCCTTATAGCCGCAATTTTTACACTGTAAAGATTTTGCTTGACGATGGCTGCCATGCCCGCTAGTCATATCTTTACGTTGTAAAGATAACCGCAGGGAGTGACCGATGCTCGACCAAGTGGCGACCAACGCGGAGCGGACCAATCTGGCGCCGATACCGATGGAATGCGACGCACCGATTCTGAAAGTAACCGGCGAATTGCCGCGCGAGCTCAACGGCACGCTCTATCGCAACGGCCCCAACCCGCAATTCGAGGTCGCCGGGCGCGCACTGGTTCGTCGGCGACGGCATGCTGCACGCCTTCCATCTCGAGAACGGCCGCGCCAGCTACCGCAACCGCTGGGTCCGCACCCCGAAATGGCAGGCCGAGCACGACGCCGGCCGCGCGCTGTTCGGCGGCTTCGGCCGCAAGCTGCCGGATACGCCCGCCAACGTCACCCAGGATGGCGGCGTCGCCAACACCAACATCATCTTCCACGGCGGCCGCCTGCTGGCGCTGGAAGAAGGCCACATGCCGACCGAGATCGAACCTGGTACGCTCAACACGCTGGGCTATTGCGACTACAAGGGCGCCATATCAGGCCCGTTCACCGCGCATCCCAAGATCGATCCCGTCACCGGCGAGATGGCGTTCTTCGGCTATAACGCCGCGGGCCCGCTGACCCCTTCCCTCTCCTTCGGCTCGGTCAACGCCTCCGGCGTGGTGACGCGGTTCGACCGCTTCGAGGCGCCCTACGCCAGCATGGTGCACGACTTCATCGTCACCGAGAACCACCTGCTGTTTCCGATCCTCCCCATCACCGGCAGCATGGAGCGGGCGATGCGCGGCAAGCCGCCTTACGCCTGGGAGCCGGAGAAAGGCGCTTATGTCGGCGTCATGAAGCGCAACGGCTCGGCCAACGATCTGGTCTGGTTCCGCGCGGAAAACTGCTACGTCTTCCATGTCATGAACGCGTGGGAAGAAGGCGATCGCATCATCGCCGACGTCATGCAGTATGAGGAGCCCGCGCTGTTCACCCATCCCGACGGCCGCCCTACGGACCCCAAGAAGTCGCATGCACGGCTGTGCCGCTGGAGCTTCGATCTCTCAGGGAATACCGACCGCTTCACGCAAACC
Source organism: uncultured Alphaproteobacteria bacterium (assembly GCA_963802535.1). Classification (GTDB taxonomy): domain Bacteria; phylum Pseudomonadota; class Alphaproteobacteria; order Rhizobiales; family Xanthobacteraceae; genus Bradyrhizobium. The sequence continues at coordinate 64,014 of CAWDJI010000025.1, forward strand.
TATCTCGACGATCTGTCCGGCGAATTCCCTCGGATCGACGATCGCCGCGCCGGTCTCAAAAACAGCCACGGCTGGTACGCAACCACGAATTCTGACCTGCCGTTGGCCGGTGGGCTGTCCGGCATCGTGCATGTCGACGGCAAAGGCAAGCGGCTCGGCAAGTATCATTTGCCCGCCGGCGACACCATCTCCGAGCCCGTGTTCGTCGAACGCGGCGAAGACGCCGCCGAGGGCGACGGCTGGCTGTTATCAGCGGTCTGGCGCGCACGGGAAAACCGCAGCGATCTTGCGGTGTTCGATGCCAAGAACGTCGAAGCCGGCCCGGTGGCGCTGGTGCATCTCGGCCATCGCGTGCCCGACGGTTTCCATGGCAATTGGGTGGGGGCGAATTAGACGATCTCACCCGTCATTCCGGGGCATGCGTAGCATCGAACCTCAGATGCGCAATTGCGCATCGGGGAATCCAGAGATGATCAGCTCGAGATTCCGGGTTCGCGACTTCGTCGCGCCCCGGAATGACGCTATAGAGTCATTCCAGGGGGAAACACACATGCACGTACCAGCAATCACCGGCCTCTATCTCGCATTTCTCGCACTGCTCTATGCCGTGCTCGGCCTGCAGGTCTCGCGCCTGCGGCGGGGCAACCGCGTGCTGTTCGGCGACGGCGACAACAGGCAGCTGCGCAGCGCGATCCGCGCCCACGCCAACTTCATTGAGTATGTCCCGATCATCGTGCTGATGATCGCGCTGCTCGAAATGTCCGGCGCCCCCGCCCCCAGGATCCACTGGCTGATGGGCCTCCTCTTGATCGCGCGGCTGCTGCATCCGCTTGGCATGTATGTCGGGCCGCGTACTTGGCAGTTTCAGATCTGCCGGGTCGGCGGCATTTCGCTCACTTGGCTGGTACTGGTCGCCGCCGCGATCATGTCGCTGTTGCGGTTCTGGCCGTAACGAAGCGGCGGTAAATCTAACCTAAGATACTGTAATATAATCACTTTAATTCTTATTTTGACACTGTAAAGATTTTTCTTGACGATTCCGTTGGCCGCCCCTAGTGTATCTTTACGTTGTAAAGATAAGTTCGAGAGGCTGCCATGACGATCCTCCTCATTCTCGCTCCCTACGGCGCCTTCGCATTCCTGATGCTGGTGGCCTCGCCAGCCGCAAGCCTGTTCACCGCCGCCGCGATCTGCCTTGCCGTGATCGCCTATGATTTCGCGGGCGGCCGTTCGATGAAGATCCTCGGTGTCGGTTCGGTGCTGGTATTCAGCGCGGTCTATTTCCATGTCGAATGGATCGATCCCTCGCTCAGCGTCTCCGGCGTGAAGTTTGCGGTCGACGCCGGCATCTTCCTCGTCACGCTCGGCTCGATCGTGATCGGCAAGCCGTTCACGCTGCAATATGCGCTTGAAGTGGTCGATGCCGAGACCGCAAAACTTCCGGGCTTCATCCGCGCCAATTACACCATCACCTGGGCCTGGGTGCTCGCGATGCTGCTGATGATGGCCGGCAATGTCGCGCTGATCTATGTGCCGGGCATGCCGCTGTGGTCCAGCCTCCTGGTCGCCTTTGCCGCCCGCAACAGTGCGGTCTACTTCACGAAATGGTATCCGCAATATCGCAAGGCCAAGTACGGCACGCCGCCGGCCAGCGCCCTGCCCGGCACGCACTAAGACACTGGTCACACCGCAACACCGATTCAACAGAGAGCCGCACGATGAAAGACGTATTCGCAAGACTGGGTGCCGATTTTTTCTCCACCATCGTGTTCGTCGCGATCTATCTTGCGACCGACAACGTGCTGCTGGCGACCGGCGTTGCGATCGCCGGCGCGATCGCGCAGGTGATCTATTCCCGCATCAAGGGCAAGGAGCTCGGTTACATGACCTGGGCCAGCCTTGCGCTCGTCATCGTGCTCGGCAGCGCCACGCTCCTGACCCACGATCCGCGCTTCGTGCTGGCGAAACCCGCGATCGGGCATTTTGCGATCGGCGCCATCATGCTCAAGCGCGGCTGGATGCTGCGTTATCTGCCGCCGATCGTGACCGAGACCATTCCGGAATACGTCACCTTCGCAGGCTATGCCTGGGCGGCGCTGTGTTTCCTGCTCGGCGCCGGCACCATTGCGGTGGCGATGACCGGCGACATGAAACTGTGGACGTTCTATGTCACCGTCGTGCTGGTCGGGGCCAAGATCGCCGCCTTCGCGATCCAGTATGCCGCGTTCCGCCTTTTGGTCGGCAGCCGCATCCGCGCCGCCGCGAGGGCCTGAAAATACCGTAATAGAACAGGGTTGGGCTTGCGCGAAAAGATGGGCTATACCCGCCGCAAGGGATATCCCGGAACCATTCCGGTTACCGGGACATAGTGGGGAGACCAAAGATGGCCGTGGACGGAAACTGGAATATCGTCATGACCACGCCGATGGGCGAACGCAAGGCGACGCTGACCTTGAAGAATTCCGGCGGCACGCTGACGGGCACGCAAGGCGCAGACGGCAATTCCGGCGAAATCTTCGACGGCACCGCCAAGGGCGACGACGTCGCCTGGAAGATCTCCATCACCAACCCGATGCCGCTGACGCTCGCGTTCACCGGAACGGTTTCCGGCGACAGCATGTCCGGCGAAATGGGCATCGGTCCGATGGGCAGTTTTCCGTTCACGGGAACCCGGGCCTGATCCTCGATCCGTGCCAAAGCTAATTCTGCTTTCGATCGCCGTCGTCGCCTCGCTGGTGACGGCGGCGTTCGCACAAACGGCGTCCACGCCCGAACCGGCATGGCGCGCCAGCGCGCTCGCGCTGGTGCCGGCGGGCTATGTCGCGGGCGATGCCTATCGACCGACGAGGCCGCGCTGAGCGGCACTCTCGCGGTCTATCCAGGCAAATGCCAACGATCCGAAATCGCCGGCGAGCGCGTTCGCGCCGCGCCAGGTGCTGGCGGTCAAGCTCGGCAGACGCGATGGCGGCTTGCGTGCGCTGTCGGCCGAATTGAAACCGCGCGCCGATTCCGGCGACGACGAGGATGATTCCAGGAAGTCACTGGCCGAACGCGCAACCAAACGCGCGCCCCTCCCCGAAGGCACCGAGCCCTGCGATATCGGCGCCTGGTCCGAAGACCGCGATCCCAAAGGCCTCAACGTCCGCGCCGAGCCCTCGGTGAAAGCGCGCGTGCTCGGCACGCTGCCGCCGCCCTACCGGCTGAAGATGGGCGGCAGTGAGAACACGCCGGAGGGCGGCTGGCTGACCGAATTCCGCATCATCGGTTTCAGGGACGGCTGGTTCCTGATCGAGGGCGCGTCGCCGCCCGGCCAGGCTTACGAGGACGAGAAGAAATATCCGCGCAGCGCGCCAAAACCCTACGCGGGACGCGGCTGGGTCGCCGCCAGCAAGGTCGGCGCCAATTATGCCAATGGCGGCACCCGCATGGGCGGGTTGTTTCAGGCGCCGTTTGTCGATGCGAAATGGACGCAGGCCCAGCGCAAGCTCGGTGGCCCGCTCGACACCGACGGCGGCCCAAAACGCCTGTTCGCCTGTAGCGGCTATTGGGGCCTCGTCGAAAGCGAGGACGGCGTGCGCGGCTGGTGGCGCGGCCTGTGCTCCAACCAGGTCACGAATTGCAGTTGAGGCCGAAGCGCTGACGTCCGTTCTGCTCAAACCGGCAGGCGATAGGCCGCGCGGGCGTTGGCGCCAAGCGCCTTGTCGTGGAAGCCTGGGCCAAGTTTCGCAACGCATTCGTCAAAGGCGCGCTTGATCGCGCCATAGCTGCCGGCCAAGAGGCAGACCGGCCAGTCCGAACCGAAGATCAGGCGATCCTCGCCGAAACATTTTGCGGCGTGCGCGATCACCGGGAAACAAACGCGCCGCGTCCCAATCATTCCACTTAGCCTCGGTGGCGAGGCCGGAAATCTTGCACCAGACATTGCCGCAGGCGGCAAGCTCCGCCATGCGATCCGCCCACACTTCGCTGAAGCCTTCGGCAATCGGTGGCTTGGCGGCGTGGTCGAGCACAAACCTGCCTTTGGAAACGCCCGCGCGGCGGCGATGGCCGCAGGCAGTTCGCGGGTACGGACCAGCAAGTCGTAGGTGAGATCATGCGCGAAGACGTAGGCCAGGCCGCGTTGAACGCTGCTCCGCATCAGCCAATCGGGATCGGCTTCGTCGTGCACCTGGTGGCGGATGCCGATCAGCTTTTTGCCGCCGGGCAAGGCGCGCAGCCGCGCGAGACAGTCGCCCAGCGACGGGTCAGTGAGATCGGCCCAACCGACCACGCCGACGACGGATGGCGTGGCGGCGGCGGTTTGCAAAAATTCTTCGGTCTCCTCGAGCGAGGAGCGGCATTGCACGACGATGCTGGCGTCGACGCCATTTTCGGCCAGCAGCGGCGCCAGGTCCGAAGGGCCGAAGGCGCGGCGGATGACCGCCATCTCGTCGCCCTGCATCCAGGGGTAATCGGCGCGCGCCGGATCCCAGAAATGCTGATGGGCATCGATGACAAGGCTCATGTCGCGTGATCCGAAATTATGACGGTCCGGGGATAAACCCGGACCGTCAGCAACCCGAGTAGAAAACGCTCGCCGTTACTTCAGCATCTGCGCGACGTTGTCCTTGGTGACGAGGTCGAGGCCGGTATAGACGATCTCCGGCACCTTCTCGCCCTTCTTGATCGCCAGCAGGATGTCCATCGACTTCTCGCCCATCTCGAACGGCCGCTGGCCGGTGAGCGCGTTGGAATAGCCGTCACGCAGCAGTTCGAGCTGCATCTTGAGCGTATCGGCGACGACAAGCGTGAACTTGCCGGCGTCGATGTCCTTCTTGTTCTTGTTGACGAAGGCCTTGTAGCCCTCGGGCGCGAACATCGGCCAGCCGCCGACCGGCACGATCGCGGCGAGGTCCGGCGTCGCGGTGCGCAGGTCGGCCATCTGCTGGACCGCAAGCGCGGAGTCGTCGTTGCAGAAGGTCGGCGAGCCCGCGACCTCGACCCACTTCGAGCCCTTGAGCGCTTCGCGGACGCCATCGACGCGTTCGGCAAGGTTCTTGGCGCCGGGGCCGCCCGAGATCATGGCGTACTTGCCGCCATCGGGCCGGAGCTGCAGCAGTTGCTTGCCGAGCGCGAGGCCGAAGTCCTTGTTGTTGGTGCCGATATAGGCGAGGCGCTTGGAGCCCGGCGCATCGGCATCGAAGGTCACGACCGGGATGCCGGCCGCGGTCGCCGCCTCGATCGACTTGGTCATCGCCGCGACGTCGGCGACCGAGATCGCCAGGCCATCCACCTTCTGGGTGATGAAGTCCTGGATGATCTGCGCCTGGGTCGCCGGCTCGTGCTCGATCGGCCCCTTGTAGATGCATTCGACGTTGCCGAGCTCCTTGGCCCGCTTCAGGCAGCCGTCGCGCGCCACGTCGAAGAACGGGTTGTTCATCGCCTTGGGCACGACGGCGAACTTGTAGTGTCTGGGCAAATGCCGGGCTCGCCATCATCGCGACGGCCACGCCGGCAAGAAGAAGTCTTCCTCATTGGTTCTCCTCCACACTTTTGATGCCTATCCTTTGAAATCGTCTGCTCCGGGAGGCGGATAGACGACACCGTTGTTGCCCTCCCGGCAGTAACTCTCAAATCATGCGCGAGCGGATGCGGTCGACCAGCACGGCCAGGATGATGATCACGCCCACCAGCGTCTGCTGCCAGTAGGAATTGACCTGCGCCAGCACGAGGCCGTTGCGGATCACCTCGAGCAGCACGCAGCCGACGATGGCGCCGAGCGGACCGCCGATGCCGCCCGCAAGATTGGCGCCGCCGATGACCGCGGCGGCGATCACGTTGAGCTCGTAGGACGTCGCCATGTTCGCCGGCGCCGAACCGAGCCAGCCGGAGATGATGATGCCCTGCAGGCCCGCGGCGAGCGCGCAGATCACGTAGACCTCGATCTTGACCCGCACCACCGGGATGCCGGTCAGTTCGGCCGCCTTCTCGTTGCCGCCGAGCGCGAAGACGTGGCGGCCGAACGCGGTGTGATGCAGCACGACGGCCATCACCAGCGGCGAGGATCACGAGATAGATGAAGGGCGCGGGCACGCCGAACACGATCGCCCGACGTCAGCGCGTAGAAATAGTCGGCGTCCGGCCCGCCCGGAAAACTGCCCCGGCCGTTCGAGACGACGTAGGCGAGGCCGCGCACGATCGAGAGCATGCCGAGCGTGGTGACGAAGGGCGACAGCCCGAGCACGGCGATGCAGAAGCCGTTGACGAGCCCGACGATCAGCGCGGCGCACGAGCCCCGCGAGCATCGAGATCAGCAGGATCAGGCCCGGCACGTTGGCGACCACGGTCTTGCCGTCGGCGGCCAGGTGCACGAACAGCGATGCCCCGGGCATGCCCGGCGTCGACAGGCCCGACATCACCATCGAGGTGATCATGGCGGAAAAGCACATCATCGAGCCGACCGAGAGATCGATGCCGCCGGTGATGATCACGAAGGTGATGCCGAGGGTGGCGATGGCGATGAAGGAGAAGTTCTTCGCCACGTTCTGCATGTTGCCTTCGGTGAAGAAGTACGGGCTGGCGAAATGCATCACGACCAGCAGCACCAGCAGCGCGAGCGGACGTAGCCGGTCTGCGAGGCGAAGATGCCGCGCTGCCACCATCGGGTGCGGCCGACATTGGAAAAGGAGATCGGGGATTCGATTGGCACGGCCATTACGCCGCCTCCTTCGCGCCGGTGATGAGGGCCGTCACTTCCTCGGGACTGGTGTCGCGGATCGGCTTGTCCGCCCGCTTCTCGCCGCGACGCATGACGATGACGCGATCGCAGACCGCGAAGACGTCGGGCATGCGGTGGGAGATCAGCATGACGGCAACGCCCTGCTCCTTCAGGCGATGGATCAGGCTCAGCACCTGCTCGACCTGGCGCACCGAGATCGCGGCGGTCGGCTCGTCCATCATGACGAGCTTGGCGTTGGACAGCCGCGTCCGCGCGATCGCGACCGCCTGGCGCTGACCGCCCGACATCTGCTTGACGAGGTCGTGCGGCCGTGTCTCGGAGCGCAGCTCGCCGAACAGCTCCAGCGCGCGCGCCGCCATCGCCTTGTGATCGAGCAAGGCGAACGGACCGAATTTGCGCTTGAGCTCGCGGCCGAGGAACACGTTGGCCGCGGCGGTCAGATTGTCGGCGAGCGCGAGGTCCTGGTAGACGACCTCGATGCCGACCGCGCGCGCATCGATCGGGCGGTGGAAATGGACCGCGTTGCCGTCGAAGCGGATCTCGCCATGGGTCGGCCGGAAAATTGCCGGCGATGATCTTCACCAGCGTCGACTTGCCGGCGCCGTTGTCGCCCATCAGGCCGACCACCTCGCCGGGGAAGACCTGCATGTCGACGTCATGCAGCGCGCGGATCGCGCCGAACTCCTTGCCGATGCCCGTCAATTCCAGGACCGGTTGCCCGGCCGCCGCCGTTATCATGGCGGTCCTCCTGTTGATGTGATGATGCCGATCATGTTCGCTCCGATCAGACGTACCGGTTGACGAGAGATTCCAGATATTCCTGACGTCCCGAGCGCGGCTGCGGATCGAAGTCCGGAGGCAAGCGCGCGGTCGGCAAGATCGGCGAGCGAGCGCTGGCCGGCGAGAATGGCGCGGCCCTCCGCACCAGCCCATCCCGCGTAGCGCTCGGCGAGCGGCGCCGTGAGCGCGCCGGCATCGAGCATGTCGGCGGCGGCAAGGAACGCCGCGCGCGCAGGCATCCATCGAGCCGACATGGGCATGGATCAGATCGTCCGGATCGATCGACTGCCGCCTGATCTTGGCGTCGAAGTTGAGACCGCCGGTGGTGAAGCCGCCGCCCTTCAGCAATCTCGTGAAACACCAGCGCCAGCTCGGGCACGTTCATCGCGAACTGGTCGGTGTCCCAGCCGAGCAGATCGTCGCCGCGGTTGATGTCGAGCGAGCCGAAGACGCCGAGCGCCTCGGCGAGCGCGACCTCGTGCTGGAACGAGTGGCCGGCGAGGATGGCGTGGTTCTGCTCGATGTTGAGCTTGACGTCGTTCAGAAGGTCGTAGCGCTGCAGGAAGCCGTAGCAGGTGGCGACGTCGAAATCATACTGGTGCTTGGTCGGCTCCTTCGGCTTGGGCTCGATCAGGATCGGTCCCTTGAAACCGATCTTGTGCTTGTGCTCGACCACCAGCGAGACGAAGCGGCCGAGCTGGTCGAGCTCGCGCTTGATGTCGGTGTTGAGCAGCGTCTCGTAGCCCTCGCGCCCGCCCCACAGCACGTAGTTCTGGCCGCCGAGCCGGTGCGTCACCTCGAGCGCGGCCCGCACCTGCCCGGCGGCATAGGCGAACACGTCCGGATCCGGATTGGTCGCGGCACCGGCCATGTAGCGGCGGTGCGAGAACAGATTGGCCGTGCCCCACAGCAGGCGCACCTTGGCCGTCGCCATCTTCTGTTCGAACAGATCGGCGATGGCGTTGAGGTTGGCGACGGACTCGGCGAGCGACGCGCCTTCCGGCGCGACGTCGACGTCGTGGAAGGTGAAGAAGGGCACGTCGAGCAGGCGGAACAGCTCGAACGCGACGTCGGCCTTGGCGCGGGCGAGCGCCATCGGATCGGCGCCGTGATGCCAGGGCCGCAGAAAGGTCTCGCCGCCGAAGGGATCGCCGCCGGGCCAGCCGAACGAATGCCAGTAGCAGACGGCGAAGCGCAAATGATCCTCCAGCCGCCGGCCGCGGACGATGCGGTCCTTGTCGTACCAGCGGAAGGCGAGCGGGTCTTGGCGCTCCGGGCCGCCAAAGGCGACCGGGGCGGTGGTATCGAAGAAATTCGTTGATGCGTTCACGCGGAGCACTCCTTCAGCGCGGGATAGAGTTTTCGCCACTGCCGATAGGCTTCATCGTAGGCGGCAACCTGCCGAGGCGCGCGGCACGAAGCTCGCGAGCCGGCGCGGACGGCTGCACACTTGCGCAGGGTCTTCGCCGGTGGCGGCGAGCCGGCCGAGCCGCGCCGCGCCGAGCGCTGCGCCGACCTCGCCCTCCTCGACGCGGTGGACGGGAATGCCGAGCACGTCGGCGCATGATCTGCGCCCAGAGCGCCGAGCGCGAGCCGCCGCCGACGAGATCGACCTCCGCGATCGCCGAACTGGCGCCGCCCAGCGCGGCCAGATTGTCGCGCGCGGCGAAGGCCGACGCCTTCGAGCACCGCCTGGACGATATCGTCGCGCCCGGTCGCGCTGCGAAGGCCGACGAAGGCGCCGGCGGCGGCGGCGTCATTGTGCGGCGTGCGCTCGCCGTCGAGATAGGGCAGGAACTGCACCGGGCTCGGCCGTTCGACGGCCTCGCCGAGCGGGGCGAGCAGCGCGGCTTCCGGCGTCGCCAGGATGCGCGAAAGCCAGGCCAGCGAGGCCGCGGCCGACAACATCACGCCCATCTGGTGCCAGAGACCGCGGAAGCGCGTGACAGAAGGCGTGGACGGCCGAAGCCGGCGCCGGCGCAAACCGATCCGTGACGCGGAACAGCACGCCCGACGTCCCGAGCGACAGGAACGCATCGCCCGGCGCAATGGCGCCGAGCCCGATCGCGCTCGCGGCGCAATCGCCGGCGCCGCCGGCGACCACGACATCCGTTCGCCATGCCCCAGCGCCGCGCGAAGTCGGGCGAGAGAACCGCGCTGACTTCGCTGCCTTCGACCAGTCGCGGCATGTGGTGGAGATCGAGCCCGGTCGCTTGCAGCATCGTCCCGGACCAGCGCGCGCCGGCCGACGTCGAGCCAGAGCGTTCCGGCCGCGTCCGACATGTCCTCGACCATCTCGCCGGTCAGGCGATAGCGGACATAGGCCTTGGGCAGCAGCACCTTGGCGACCTTTGCGAACACTTCCGGCTCGTGCCGCGCCACCCACAGCAGCTTTGGCGCGGTGAAGCCGGGCATCGCAAGATTGCCCGCGATCGCATGCAGCGAGGGGCAGCGCCGTTCGAGCTCGGCGCACTCGGCATGAGAGCGGCCGTCGTTCCAGAGAATGGCCGGGCGCAGCGGCCGGCCGTCCGCGCCGAGCAGCGTGGCGCCGTGCATCTGGCCGGAAAGCCCGATGCCGCGAACCTGCGCGCCGTCTCGCGCGGATGCGCGGCGGCAAGACTCGTCGACGGCGGCGATCGCCGCATCGACCCAGGCGTCCGGATCCTGCTCGGACCACAGCGGCGCGGGATGCGACAGCGCAAGCTCGCGCGAGGCCGTCGCGACGATCGCGCCAGCCTCGTTCACGAGCACGGCCTTCACACCGGACGTGCCGACGTCCATTCCCAGATACACGATCATCCTCCCTTTCGGCTCCCATGCGGCGGGCGATCTGCGTCGCCTTTCCCGCAACGGGCCGCTCTTCGCAAAGTCCGACGCCTTTGCCGCGCTACGGCAGATTGTCCCTCATCACGATGTCGATCCGGATCTTCTCCTGTTCGCTCAGGATCGGCTCACCCCGCGCCAGCGCCAGCAGCACGCGCACGGCGGCGCGCGCCTCATGCCCCGGATTTTGCGAGATCGACCGCATCCATCACGCCCTGCAGCAGCAGCTTGCGCGTCATGACCGTCACGTCGTGCCCGACGAACACGCATCTGCTTGCCCGCCCGGCGTCGATCAGCGCCTTGGCAACGCCCGGCGTTCCGGCGCCGACATTGTAGAGGCCGACAATGTCAGGATGATCGCCCAGCAACCTCATCATCAGGCTGTTCCGAGCGATCATCCTCGTCCCGCCCCTCGAGCACCGGCAGCACGTCGAGTTGCGAAAACTCGGACGCCATCACCTGATTGAAGCCGAAGATGCGCTCGGCATGGTCGCGCAGGCCTTGCGAGCCGGCGACGATGGCGATCTTGCCCGGCTTGGGGCCGACGAGCCGGCCGACCAGCGCGCCGGCGGTGCGTCCGGCCGCGATGTTGTCGATGCCGACATAATGGTGGCGGCGCGAAGACGGCACGTCCGACACCAGGGTCACGACCTTGGTGCCGCCATCGACGAGATCGTTGATCGCGGCGCGAACGCTCGGATGGTCGAGCGCCACCACCGCCACGCCGTCGAAATCGCCGACGAGGGATTCCAGCGTGGCCGCGAGCACGGCGGCGTCGAACACGTCGGTGGCGACCATCTCGACCACGAGGCGGCGCGCCGAGAGCCAGCCCGACATTTCGCCGAGATAGGCCTCGATCTGCTGCATGAACAGGTTCGGGCCCGACGGCATCACGAAGGCGAAGCGCCGGGCCCGGCCGCGGGCGAGCTCGGCCGCGGCCACATGGGGCTGAAAGGCGTTGCGCTCGATCGCCTCCTTGACGCGCCGGACCGTATCCGGCCGCACGCCGGGACGGTTGTGCAGGACACGGTCCACGGTCGCGAGGCTGACCCCGGCCTGGCGCGCGATGTCCCTCAGCGTCAGCGGCGTGTTGGCTTCCTGCTTCCCATGCCGTCACCGCTAGCAGAGGCGTTCTGAGGTACGCAACTCATTTTGAGGGGAAGGATTTTCCTTAAGGCGGACTTTTAGAGTGACAAAATTCCAGCGCTTATGGTCCAGCCTGGGCCGGACGGCTGGGCACGATGGCAATCGGATTGAAGGTGTAGACCGCCTCGCCGTTCTGATTGTAGGCGGTCCATTTGATGCGCGCGACGCCGTGCGGCTTCGTGCGCGAAGGCACCAGTTCGACCAACTCCCCTTCGAGATGAATGGTATCGCCGGGCCGCACCGGTTTCAGCCAGCGCAGATCATCGACACCGGCGCCGAACAGCGGATGCGGTCCGAACGGACGGCAAGTCGAGGCGAGCCGCATGGCAATGGCCGCCGTGTGCCATCCGGAAGCCGCAAGGCCGCCAAGGATGGTCTTCTTCGCGGCTTCCTCGTCGAGGTGAAACGGCTGCGGATCATATTCGGACGCAAAGCGGATGATGTCGTCCTTGGACACCGTCACGCCTTCGCTCTTGAAGCGCATGCCGAGCGTGAGGTCGTCGAACCATTCGATCATCACATCCTCGCCTGCCGAATGAGGCACGACTACCCGAGATTCAATTCCTTGAAGAAGTCGTTGCCCTTGTCGTCGATGATGACGAAGGCCGGGAAATCCACCACCTCGATGCGCCAGATCGCTTCCATGCCGAGTTCGGGATATTCCACCACCTCGACCTTCTTGATGCAGTGCTCGGCGAGGTTTGCCGCCGATCCGCCGATCGAGCCGAGATAGAAGCCGCCGTGCTTCTTGCAGGCCTCGCGCACCGCGACCGCGCGGTTGCCCTTGGCCACCATCACCATCGAGCCGCCGGCCGCCTGGAACTGGTCGACGAAGCTGTCCATCCGTCCCGCGGTGGTCGGGCCGAACGCGCCGGAGGCATAGCCATCGGGCGTCTTGGCGGGGCCGGCGTAATAGACCGGATGGTTCTTGAAGTAATCCGGCAGCGGCTCGCCCTTCTCCAGCCGCTCGCGCAGTTTGGCATGGGCGGAATCGCGCGCAACGATCATGGTGCCGGTCATCGACACCCGGGTCTTGATCGGAAATTTGGAGAGCGTCGAGAGAATGTCCTTCATCGGCTGGTTGAGATCGATTTTTACGACCTCGCCGCCGAGCGACTGTTCGACCGCCGGCAGATACTGCGCCGGGTTATGCTCGAGTTCTTCCAGATAGACGCCGTCTTTTGTAATCTTGCCGAGCACCTGGCGGTCGGCCGAACAGGACACGCCAAGCCCAATGGGAAGCGACGCGCCGTGGCGCGGCATCCGGATCACGCGCACGTCGTGGCAGAAATATTTGCCGCCGAACTGCGCGCCGACGCCGAGCGACTGCGTCATCTTCAAAATTTCCTGCTCCATCTCCAGATCGCGGAAGGCGTTGCCGTCGGGCGAACCATGGGTCGGCAGCGCATCGAGATAGCGCGCGGACGCCAGCTTCACGGTCTTCATGCAGAGTTCGGCCGAGGTGCCGCCGATCACGATCGCCAGATGATAGGGCGGGCACGCGGCGGTGCCGAGCGTCAGCACCTTCTCCTTCAGGAACGCCAGCAGGCGATCCTTTGTCAAAACCGAGGGCGTGGCCTGAAACAGAAAGCTCTTGTTGGCGGAGCCGCCACCCTTGGCCATGAACATGAACTTGTAGGCAGTCATCGCCCTCGGCATAGATCTCGCACTGCGCCGGCATGTTGTTGGCGGTGTTCTTTTCCTCATACATCGACAGCGGCGCCACCTGCGAATAGCGCAGGTTACGGCGCAGATAGGCGTCGCGCGCGCCTTCCGATAGCGCCGCCTCGTCTTCGCCATCGGTGATGACGTTGCAGCCCTTCTTGCCCATGATGATCGCGGTGCCGGTGTCCTGGCACATCGGCAACACGCCGCCGGCCGAGATGTTGGCGTTCTTCAGGAAGTCGAAGGCCACGAACTTGTCGTTGTCGCTGGCTTCCTTGTCCTCGAGGATCGAGGCCAGCTGCTTCAGATGGCCCGGCCGCAAATAGTGATTGATGTCGCCGAACGCCGCCTCCGACAGCGCCCGCAACGCCTCGCGCGACACCACCAGCATGTCCTTGCCGAGCACCTTCTCGACCCGCACGCCCTCGGTCGTCACCTTCTTGTAGGGCGTGGTGTCCGCGCCCAAAGGAAACAGCGGCGTGTGCTTGTAGGGCGGAACGGGCGATTGGTCGGGAAAGGCGGTGGGGGCGTTCATGGGTGGGCTCGCAATGGTTTGGGGCCGGATCCGTCGATGGGACGCCCCGGCGATTGAACCGTTCTAAGCACTTTTCCGACAAAGGGAAGGTTTTGGATGTTTCCCTCCAACTGATTGCAACAATAAATGAATTCCGCCGCCCTTTCGACCGGCCCACTGGTTGAGCCCTCGCCCGCACCGCCTCTGGCCGGCCTCCGCATCCTACTCATCATCGTCGCCCTGATCGAGGCGTTCGACGCCATGCCGAGTGCTGTCATCCTGCTCGGCGACATGTCGGAAATCCCCGGTCCCGGCATTGGCGGCGCGATCATCAAGGCGCATCTGGCCACCCATCCGGTGCTGGCGCTGGCAGCGTTGATGTTTGCGGCGATCGGATACGTGCGGCACGCGATCATCGCGCTCGGCGCGATCGTCGCCATGACCTGGCTGAATTACATGCCGTCGGTCGTGCTGCATGGGCTGGATTTCGACGGCGCCGCCCTGTTGCAGACGCCGCTGCAGATCATCGCCTTTCCGCTGATGGCCGCCTGCGCCATCGCTTACGCGGCGCGCAACCAGCGGCTCGGACTTGCCGCAGCGCTGGTCAGCATTCCCTCCTTCTGGGGCGTATTCGGCGTCATCGCGTTCACGATCGGCGTCGCCCTGCACGGCTTCTGAGGCAAGGTGCAAGACGATGACCATGACGATGACCGACATGACCGGGCCTCTGCGCCATCCCCCACCCCGCGCCAGATCGGGCTGCGCCTTTCAACGCGCTGGCATTCCTGATCGGCGTGACGATCTACGGCTTCTGATTGACTTTCCGGCCGCCCTCTTGCAGGAACCTGCCGCGCAAGCTTCAATGGGCCCAACGAGGCATTTTGACATGACACCACGACGACTGTTTCGCCGATCGGCCCTGCTCGCGGCAGCATTGACGCTGGCCGCGTTCGCATCCTCACCGGCGCGCGCCGACCGCTGCGACGACGTCGCAAAACAGCTCGCCAACCAGCTCGACGGCGTCAAGGTCAACTTCAAGGCCGCCAACATCGTCTATCTCTCGCATCCGGCAACCAAGGAAATGTCGCTGGGCTGCCGCGGCGAGAAGTACTCGATCGAGTTCTATGCCAAGGGTGACCGCCGGCCGAAGCCGGAATTCTTCAACCTGGTCGGTGCTGCCGCCGCCGTCGTCTTCACGATACCGAAGGACGACGCCACGACCGGCACCACGCGCTGCCTGAAGCGGATGGGCATCCTGCGTGGCGACAAGATCTCCATGCGCTACCGTCGGCTCAGCATGGAATGCACGCGCACCAAGACCGAGGCGTCGATCGCGGTCACCCGCGGCAAGGACGAGTAGGCCGAGACGCTTGATTCCAAGGCCGTCTAAACTCCAAGGCATTCTAACGAATTCGACAGTCGCCCGTTCACCATCGGGCGGGATCGGTGCTGCGCATTCACACATCTTTCGTTTCAATCCGGCCAGAGTCGGACGCAACGAAAAGGATGTGTCAAATGAGCGTCTCTGCTATCCCCGCCACAGTCGTCGTCAAAGCGCCCGAAGTCCCTGTTTTCAAGGCCCCCGACAAGACGCCCGACGTACAGAACGGCGCCGCCGCCGACGGCACGCGCACGCCGCAGCCGACGGTGCTCGCCGCCCTTCCGCCCGGACAGGGCACGCGGATCGACCAGTTCGCCTAGACCTGCGACGCCTGCTGTCTCGCCCGAAAGCAAATCCCTAAAATTTGCCGAAAACTCGCCGCTCCGGCGCGCTATGCTATAGTGCCGGGAGTTTGGTGAGGGGATACGATGCCTGACAGCAAGACCTATACGGGCGGCTGCCATTGCGGCCAGATTCGCTTCGAATGCACCACCGACATGGCGATGGTGACCGCCTGCAACTGCTCGATCTGCACCAAGAAGGGCCTGCATTTCACCTTCCTGGCGCCGAAGAGTTTTCAGCTCCGCGCCGGCGAGGAAAATCTGCGCGAATATTTGTTCAACAAGCACGCCATCCGTCACCAGCTCTGCATCGACTGCGGCGTCGACGTCTTTGCCCGCGGCACCAAGCCTGACGGCAGCGACGTGGTGGCGCTGAATGTGAGCTGCATCGACGGCATCGAACTGGCGAAGCTCGCGATGACGCCGATCGATGGACGGAACAGGTGACGGCAACCGCCGTCATTCCGGGGCGATGCGAAAGCGATCGAACCCGGAATCGTCGAGATTCCGGGTTCACGCTTCGCGTGCCCCGGAATGACGGGATCACAAATCCAGCACCTTGTACCTTCTGAAAATCCCATCCTCGTTGAACGGGATCCGCCGCTCGCTGGCCAGATACGCCTTGATGTTCGGCCGCGCCGCGACGCGGTCGTGCAGCGCGACCAGGCCCGGAATTTCCTTCTCGAAAGCTTTCATGCGCCTGGGAAAGGCGTAGCGCAGCCCGGCCACGATCTGGAACAGCGACAGATCGACATAGGTCAGGCGCCGGCCGGTGACCCAAGCGCCGCCATTGGCTGCCAACAGATCCTCGAAATAGCCGATATATTTCGGTACGCGCGACTTCCAGAATTCTTCTGTGCGCTTTTTGGCCGGCGATTTTTGCTCCTCGTAGTAGAGCGAGGGCCCGAGCGGATGATGGGTGTCGTGAACTTCAAGCACGAAATCCGTGATCGTGAGCTGCAACGCATGCAGCGCCAGCTTTCCAGCTTCCGCCTTCGGCGCCAGCCCATGGCGCGATCCGAGATAGAGCAGGATGTTGGCGGTGTGGCTGATCACGAGATTGCCAGCTTTAAGAAACGGCGGCGCGAACGGCGGGGTGCCCTTGCCCGCCCCCATCATCTTCATCATCGCAGCCGTGCCGTTGCCGCTGCGCGCCACGTCGGTATAGGCAGCACCCGCCTCCTCCAGCGCGAGCCGGACATATTCGCCGCGGCCCTGAATGGTCGGCCAGTAATAGAGCTGATAGCGCATGGACGGCACCTCCGAGCCTCGTGAACAGGCTTAACAAATCATTCCCGGTTCCGTTCGTCACGCGCCATGCGCAGCAGGCACGACGAACGCTTACCGATTTTCAACGCTGATTCACCAGTGAGCGCGTTTTCGCGTCGGGAAAAACGTCGCCGAACAACCGGTTAACCGCCGCCCCGTAGCTTTGCGCACGAGGGGAAAGCCGCATCATGTCACAGGCCGCCAGCTATGCTTTTGCGTACCACCAGTTGCTGGTGCTGATTGCAGGTTCGGTGTGCCTGTTCGGCACCTGGGTCGGCATGCGCCATTTCGCCCGCGCCCGCGCCACCGAGGGAACGACGCGGCTGGGCTGGCTGTTCATGGCCTCCGTCGGCACCGGCGCCGCTCTGTGGGCCTCGACCTTCATCTCGATCCTGGCGCTCGACCCGTCGCTTAACAGCGGCTTTGAGCCGGTCGCAACCGGCGCGGTGCTCGTCGTCGCCATCATCGCCTGTCTCGCCGGGTTCGAAATCGGCAGCCGCCATTTCACGCTCGCCCCCGAAGCCGGCGGCCTCGTGATGGGCATCGGCATCCTCGCCATGCATTTCATCGCCTTCGATGGCTGGCACATCGCCGGCACCGTCGAATGGAATGCCTATGGCCTCGTCGTGACCTTCCTGCTCGGGCTTTCGCTGTCGGCGCTCGCTGTCAACCGCGCCAACCGGCCGGTGACGCGCTGGTGCCGCCATGGCGCTGCGATCGTGCTGGCCTTCATGATCTGCGTCATGCATTACGCGTTGACGGCCTCGACGACGGCGGTGGCCGATCCGTCGGTCGTGTTGCCGGCCTATCTGATCCCGGCGCATGTGCTCGGCCTTGCCGTGGTCGCCGCGGTGCTGCTGGTGATGGGGTCCGGCTTCTCGACCTACATCATCGATTTGCGGGTGCGCACGGAATCGGCCGATCGCATCAACCAGCTTTCCTTCAACGACACCATGACGGGCCTGCCGAACCGCATCGCCTTCAACGAGCGGCTGGCGTTCGACGCCGCCGAGGCGCATGAGAAGGCGCACAAATTGGCGGCGTTCTCGATCGACCTCAACGGCTTCAAGGACGTCAACGACGTGTTCGGCCACGGCGCCGGCGACCGCCTGCTGATCGAGGTCGCCGAGCGGATGCGGCGGATGCTCGGCACGGCAGAGTTTCTGGCGCGCCAGAGCGGCGACGAGTTTCTGGGCCTGCAGATGTCCGGCAATCACCCGCAGGACGCGCAGGCGTTTGCCGAGCGCGTCGCCGCGGTGTTTGCCGAGCCGTTCCAGGTCCAGGACCAACAGGTCAGCCTCACCGCCTCGATCGGCTACTCGATATTCCCGATCGACACGCCCGAACGCGACCAGGTGCTGAGCTACGCCAAGCTTGCGATGTACCGCGGCAAGACCAAGCAGCGCAGCGGCACGATCTGCCGCTATGAGCCGGCGACATGGACGACACGGCCCGGGCGCAGCGGGCGCTGGCCCGCGACCTGCAGTCCGCGGCCGCGCGCGGCGAACTGGAGCTGCATTATCAACTGCAGACGACGCTGGGCGACGGCCGGATCTGCGGCGCCGAAGCGCTGATGCGCTGGCGGCATCCCAAGCGCGGCATGGTTTCGCCGGGCGAATTCATTCCGCTGGCCGAACAGACCGAGGCGATCATTCAAATGGGCGAATGGGCGCTGCGTACCGCCTGCCGCGATGCCGCCGAGGGCAAAATCCCGGGAACGGTGGCGGTCAATCTGTCGCCGATCCAGTTCGGCCAGAGCGACCTTGCCGAGACCATTCACGCCATCCTGATCGAGACCGGCCTGTCGCCCAGGCGGCTCGAACTCGAGGTCACGGAATCGACCATCATGTCCGACCAGAGCCACGGCCTGCATATCCTGCGCAAGCTGAAGGCGATGGGGATCTCGATCGCGATGGACGATTTCGGCACCGGCTATTCGTCGCTGGCGACGCTGCACGCGTTTCCGTTCGACAAGCTCAAGCTCGACCAGTCCTTCGTCAAGCGCCTGCCCGACGATGCGGCGGCCGCGGCGATCGTCCGCACCGTGCTGGCGCTGGGCGAAAGCCTCGGCATGCCCGTGCTGGCGGAAGGCATCGAGACCGAAGCGCAGTGGGAATTCCTGACCCGCGCAGGCTGCGCCAAGGGCCAGGGCTATCTGTTCGCCAAGCCGGTGGCGGTCGCCAAATTGCCGGCCGCGATCGATGCCGCCGCGCGTTTCGTCCGCGACGAGCCAGCGAGCCCGGCAAGGGCGCTGAAGACGGCAGCGGCGTAGCACGTCTCCGCAATCGGCTAAGGCCGCGAATTCTCCACAGGCACGAATCTGTCCGAAGTCGAAAGGCCGTGTTAGGTTGCCGGCGTTTGAGCACCTCGGATTTTTCAACACGACAGGAGAATGCGATGGCGGACAACAAGAAGAAGCGCGGCGGGGCCGATCGCGCGCTGATCGCACTGAGCGAGGCTTACGAAGTCGCCTACTGGTCGAAGAAGTTCAAGATCACGCCGGCCAAGCTGAAAGCCACCGTCAAGAAGGTCGGCCACTCCGCCAGGAAGGTGGAAGCCTATCTCACCGAGCAGAAGCACAAGGCGGCCGACCGCGCTTTGATCGCACTGAGCCAGCCCTACGAAGTCCGCTACTGGTCGAAGAAATTCAAGATCACCCCGGCCGGACTGAAGGCAGCGGTTGCCGCCGCCGGGCATTCGTCGAAAAACGTCGCGGCCTATCTCGCCAAAAAGAAGACGGCCAAGAAGGCTGCCAAGAAAACTGCAAAGAAGAAGACCGCCAAGAAAACGGCCAAAAAAACTGTAAAGAAAAAGGCCGCCTGAGAGGCGGCCTCAAAAACCCGGATAGGGCATTACGCGGGCTTTTGTCTGATATCAGGCGCCACGATCGCTCAAAGCCTCATCGTCGACCAGGGCGACGGCTTTGTGCGATGGCGGCGTGCGTGAAGCTCAGTAACCGCCGCAGGTCGGGCAGCGCGGCGCCACCGGCGCGTAATAGGAACGGGCGGGCGCCACCATTTCGACGCGCTCCTGCGTGGCGTATTGCGGCGCGATCTGCTGGTACTGCACGCCTTCGGGCGCGACCATCACGGTCTGCGGCACCATCACGGTGCGATACTCCGCCGGGGTGCGATGGGCGATGACGCGGCCGGGCGCCACCATCACGGTTTCCTGCACGGTGCGGTACTGCGGCGGAATCACCTGCTGCACATATTGCTGCTGATAGCAGCAGGGCTGCGGCGTGTAGCACGAATAGCAGCCGGCGGAGGCCGCGGTCGGGAGTGCGAGAGCAACGAGCGCGGTGGCAAAGGCGGCGGCAATAACGCGGGACATGATTATACCTGCTGGCTCCAGAGAAAATTTCGCGAAGTTGCGCGCAACTTCGTTGACCTAATGGTCCAGTGCAGGCGCAAGATGCGTCAACTTGAAAACAAAATTTACCTTGATGAACGTCGCTAACAAATTCTAAACGACGCGCGTGTCGCCAATGGCGGATCGCTCACTCTTCGTCATGGCCGGGCATAGCCGTCCGAAGGACGGCGTCGCTTCCGCTCGCCTATGACCCGGCCATCCACGCCTCTCTTGTCTCGCTGAAGCAAGAACGTGGATGCCCGGCACAAGGCCGGGCATGACGAGAGGTGAGACGCGCAATCGCCAGTCAGTTCGCCGCGAAGCAATACATCAGGCCGTCGCCGCCGGTGGTCTTCAGGTCGGCTTGTGAGCAGCCGCCGTCGGGGCCGCGCGAGGGATGCGAGGTATTCCAGGATTTTGAGGCATCGTCGTCGCGCAGGCCGACGCGGTCGATATGTCCGAGCATGGCAGCACCCTGCGTGCTGCTCGTCCAGTTCTTGCAGGTGCGGTCCTCACCGGCGGCGAACGCGGTACCGTCGGCTTGCGAGCCCGTCAGCACGTCATGGCGGTTCGGCGTGTCGCCGCGGCCGTTGATGATCTCGCCCTTCTCGGAGAGCGCGGTCTGTTTGGTCAGGCCATTGGTACCGTGCAACTCGGCGACATCCTTGGCGACGACCGTACCCTTGGAATTCTTCCACGGCCCGTTGCCGATGCGGTCGCGCGCGTTGATGGCGGGCTTGCCGTCGGCGGCCTGCGTCGAGAGATAAGCGCGCCAGGTTTTCGCACCGGCACCAGCCGCCTGCGCCAGTGTCTGGCATTGATTGTCGGCGCCGGCGAGACCGCCGAGATTGCCACCATTGCCGATCGGGGTGCTGGTCACGAAGAAACTGGTGTCGGCCGATTGTGCCTGCGCCGGCGCTGCAAGCGAGCACCGACATCGCCGCCAGCGTGAAGCATGCCGGCGCGATAATTCTGGAAATGCTATTCATCGAATTCCTCCCTTTTTTGCTTTTGTACGCATCAATCAACACGCCACGGCACGCATTATTCCGGACAAGCGATAGCCAAAAGAAAAGGCGCCGCGGAATGAACCGCAGCGCCTCGTCTTCATTCGCTTTAGCAGGCGATCAGTTGGTCTGCTGGATCGCCGAGAGTTCCCAATTGCCGCCGCGCTGACGCGCGAAGGTCCAGACTTCGGTCGCTTCGATCGGGGTATCGCTGCCCGAGATCAGGCGGCCGGTACCACGCTCCAGCGTCTTGTCGACCAGCGAGAAGCGCATCGCGACGCTCGCATAATCGGTCTCGCCTTCGCGCCAGGCTTCCGCGAGGTCGCCTTGCAGCAACTTGACGTCGGAAGTCTTGTTGATGTCGTTGCTGGCCTTGTTCGCCTCGAGGTCCTTGGTGAAATACGACACCATCTCGGGCGTCGCGAGCGTGTGCAGCTTGGCAACGTCCTCGTTCGACCACGCGGCCTGAACTTCGCTGAGCAGCCGTTCGAACGCCTCGTAGTCGGCAGGCTGGATTTCGAGCGGCGCGCTGCCCGATCCCAGGCCAAAGCCCATTCCGGAGCCGAAGCCGCCGGTCTGCGGCGGGGCCGCGCCCGCGGCAGGGCCGCTGGCATAGGCGTTCGCCGGCGTGTGGCGGCGCTGCCACCACGACATCGCCAGTTTGACCACGATCAGGATCAGGCCGATCTGCAGGATCAGGCCGATGATCGACGACAATCCGCCGAGGCCGCCTGCCAATCCGCCGCCGGACAGCATGCCGAACAAGCCGGCGCCGAGGAAGCCGGCAGCGAGACCGCCCATCATCATGCCCATACCGGGCCTGCTGAAGAAGCCACCCTTGGCGGCACCACCAGCAGCGGCACCTGCAGCCGCCGGTGCGCCCGGCTGGCTAAAGGTACGGTTCATCGGTTGCGCCGCATTGGGCGCGGTCGTCGTAGAGGGCGGCGCCGCAAAGGTCCGCGATCCGCGCGACCCGGAGCTGCTGCCGCCGCCGACGCGGGCGTCAGCCGACGAGATCGCCATCGCGAGCGGAACCGCCAGCGAGACGACGACGGCAATCGCCCGAACAATTCCACGCGTGCGTTGCGAGAAATTCATATCTTTTGTTCCTCAATCCCCGCCATGGGGAAGCAGCCCCTAACATGGGCAGCGCTGCCTAAAAGTGAAGCCGTAAACGGGAACCGCGGCTGCGGCCCTCGGTCACAGGGATGTGACGATTAGGCTGGTTGTGAACCTTAAAGGCCCGGCAGCACTCAGGAATTGTCGTCCCCGGCCGGTCGTGCCGGAGTGGGTCCAAGGTGCCGCTATGCCCCCGGTCGAAGGATCGGCCCAAGGATGCTGAGCGCCTCCCCCACCGACGATGGATGCTGTTCGCCGACGAGGGCGAGATCGAGGCTATGGGCGCCGAGTTCACACATCGCCTGGGTGGCAACGTCGCCGCGGCGAAGGCATTCCCGTGCCAAAAACTCGAATTGGGCGCGCGCCTGGCGCAACGTCTCCTTCGGCACCAATGTCGTGTTTTCCTCGCGCAACGGATCCCGGTCCTGCTCCGGCGTCACCGGCTCGACCCGCAACTGGTTGATCCGTTCGAACGCCGATCGAAGCTCGACCCGCTTGGCTTCGAGCGCTTCGGCCTTGTCGGTGAGCGCGCCCCGCTCACGCGCGAAGTCGGCGTGAACCGCCGCCAGTTCGTCCTCGCGGGATTTGAGGCTCGACGTCAGCGCGTCACGTTCGCGGTCAAAGTCGGCGCGCGCCTGGGTCAGCTCCATCTGACGCCGCGCCAGTTCTGCCGAAAGCTCTTCGCGTTCACCCTCGAAGGTCGTACGCAGCTGATCGATCTCGCTGCTGCTTGCCTCGGTCTTCGCAGCAAGCTCGGCTTCCAGCCTGGCCTCCAGCGCGCGGCGCTCCTCGTCAGAAGCAGCGCGCTGCTCGGCCAAAGCTGCCGCATGCGTCTGCGATTGTGTCACCAGCTTTTGCCGTTCCTCCTTCAGCGCCTCGCGTTCCTGCTTCAACGCTTCCCGTTCCCGCTTCAACGTCTCGCCGAGTTCGCGCAGTTCGACTTCCTTGGCGTCCAGCGTGGTCTTGTGCACATCGCGTTCGGCGATGATGGAACTGGAGAGTTTCACATGCCGCTCGACGTCGTGCCTCAACTCTTCGCACTCGCGCTCCAGCGAATCATTTTGCTGGCTCAGGGTTTCGTACTTGTAGCGCCAGAGCTGCTCTTCATCGGAACTTGCGGAAACGCGGGCGGCCAGCGCCTCGAGCAGATCGGCTGTGCGATGCAGATAGGCGGCGTTCTGCCCATTGGCCATCAGGCCGGCGAAGCGGCGCAAAAAATGCGTCGTTTCGGCGATATCCTTCGCCTCGGGGACCGCACCGGGATCACTCATGCAACTGCCTTCTGAAAACACTATCCGCGGCGCGTGACCAGGACGCAACCGTACGGCACGCAATAACTTCGCTCAGAACGGCAATTGTATGGTCGGGCGCGCGGTCCGGTTCAAGCGCCAACAACGCCCAACGCGCCCGATAACAACAAAATCTTGCGGCCAAAAATCGGGAAAACCTGCCGGGCGGCGTCACGACGACGTCATGGTTTCCTTCACCTTCGCAACCAGCGCGCTCAGCGCAAAAGGCTTTGCCAGGAAGGCGAACTGTTCGTTTTCCGGCAGGCTCTTGTCGAAGGCTTCTTCCGCATAGCCGGAGACGAAGATGATCTTCAGGTTCGGGTTGCGCTGCCGCATCTCCTTGAGCAGCGTCGGGCCGTCCATTTCCGGCATCACCACGTCGGAGACGACGAGGTCGACCGCGCCGTTCTTCTCCTCCAGCGCTTCCATCGCCTCGACGCCGTTGGCGGCCTCGATCACGCTGTAGCCGCGCGAACGAAGCCCGCGCGCGTTGAGCGAACGCAGGCCGTCCTCGTCCTCCACCAGCAGGATCGTGCCCTGCCCGGTCAGATCGGCCTGCGGCTTCTGCGCTTCGCTGGCGGCTTCCTTGGCCGCGCCATTGGCGGCCTGCGGTTCGGGGGCGGCTTCCAGTTCGGGACGGTGGCGCGGCAGGAAGATGCGGAACGAGGTGCCTTTGCCGGCTTCCGAATCCACATAGACGAAGCCGCCGGTCTGCTTGACGATGCCATAGACCGTCGACAGGCCAAGCCCGGTGCCCTTGCCGACTTCCTTGGTCGAGAAGAACGGCTCAAAAATCTTGTCGACGATCTCGGCCGGGATGCCGGTGCCGGTGTCTGACACGTCGATCCGCACATAATCCGCCGCCGGCATGCCCTTGTAGGACAGCAGCGCGGATTCATCCGTGGTGAGGTTGCTGGTCTTCACCGTCAGCTTGCCGCCATCGGCCATCGCGTCGCGGGCGTTGACCGCCAGGTTGACGATCACCTGCTCGAATTGCGAGACGTCGACCTTGACCGGCCAGAGGTCGCGGCCGTGCACCAAATCGAGCTTGACCTTCTCGCCGATCAGGCGGCGCAGCAGCATGGTGAGGTCGCTTAGCGCATCGCCGAGGTCGAGCACCTGCGGCCGCAAGGTCTGGCGGCGCGAGAACGCCAGCAGCTGGCGCACCAGGGTCGCTGCCCGGGTCGCGTTCTGCTTGATCTGCATGATGTCCTGGAACGACGGATCGGTCGGCTTGTGCGCGTTCAGCAGGAAGTCGTTGGCCATCATGATGGCCGACAGCACGTTGTTGAAATCGTGCGCGATGCCGCCGGCGAGCTGGCCGACCATGTCCATCTTCTGCGACTGGTTGATCTGGTTCTCGAGCGTGCGCCGCTCGGTGGTCTCCAGCATATAGACGATGGCGGCCTCGGTCTCGCGCTCGTCCTCTTCCACCGCGGTGACGAAGAACTGTCCCCAGCGTTCCTTGGCGCCGTCGAGCATGGCTTCGACCGGAGCGATGTCGCCCTGCCCTTCGGCCGCCTGGTTGATCGCCGCAATCAGAAGGCTGCGGTCGCGGGCGTTCACGGTGCGGAAGATCGACTTGTTGGCGGCGCCGTCTGCACTCAGGCTCTGCGCCAGCTTGGCGAAGCGGGCATTGGCGCGCACCACGCTGCCGGCGCGGTCCACGGTCGCGATCGCCATCGGGGTATGGTCGAAGAAGCGCATGAAGCGGACTTCGGCGGCGCGCTCGGGATCGGAATGTTCGTCGCGGGCGCGGCTGATGACGAGCGTGCGCGAGGCGCCGGGCACGCCGTCGGCGCCGAACGCCAGCTTGTGGTAGAGCCGCACCGGCATGGTCTTGCCGCCGCGCATGCGCAGATCGATGTCGAAGACTTCGGTCTTGACCTCGCCCGGCACCGCCACGATCGAGGTCAATAGCGAAGCGCCGTCACCCGACACGATGTCGGTCAGCTTGAGGCCGCCCGATCCGATTTCGGCGAGGTCGTGATCGAGCCAACCCGCCAGCGTGGCGTTGACATAGACCACTTCGCCGGAAGGACTGACCGAGAAGAAGCCGCATGGCGCGTGATCGAGGTATTCGATCGCGTGCTGCAACTCCTTGAACACGTCCTCCTGGCGTTCGCGGTCCCGCGTGATGTCGGCGATCGACCACACCGAATATTTGGCTTCCCGCTTGCTGGCGCCGAGCGGGCGCACCCGCATCCGCAGCCAGCGGCCATGGGCGCCGTCCTGGCCCGCGATCCGGACTTCCTCCTGTTGCCGCTTGCCTTCGCGCGCGGCTTTCAGCAGGCGGAACACCGCCTCGGAGACATCAGGGTTGCCGATAAAGACGCGCTCGATCGGGCGCACCTCCTGCGCGGTCGCCGCGCCCGTCAGCGCCAGATAGGCGGCGTTGGAATAGACCACGTGGCCTCGGGAGTCGGTGACGGCAAGCCCGTCATGGGCGTGGTCGGCGATCCGACCCATCACCGGATCGTCGGCGCTGCGGTCGGTAAAACGAATGATGCCGGCCGCAAAGGCGAACAGATTGAACAGGCCGACCATGGCCAGCAGCGCCAGCACGCCGAGGATATAGGGCTGGGCCTGGGCGCGGCCGATCGTCATCAGCGCCACCGCGATCGCGACGATGCCGGCGGCCACCAGCAGCACCAGCACGATGCTGCCGCCGCGCCGCGCCGGCTCATGGGCCGCGAAAGGCTCGGGGGACGGATGGCTGTCGGTTTCGGCGGTCATATCGGAAGACGCAGCCCATGGGCCAAGGGGTGACGCGCTGATTTGCGCGCCTCCCTTGAGTGCCTGAATCGGACCCGGCAAGCGCAAGTCCATCACGGGGCCATTTTACAAGTTAGGGGCATTTCAAGGCGATTTCCGGTCCATTGGTCAGGTCCGCCGGCCGTCCAGCCCGCGCTTCAGGCCCATGACGTAGCCGATGATTTCGGCGACCGCATGATAGTGCTCGACCGGGATCTCGTCGTCGATGTCCACGGTTGCGTAGAGCGCGCGCGCCAGCGGCACGTTCTCGACGATCGGAATGTCGTGCTTCTTGGCGATTTCCCTGATCTTGAACGCGATGTTGTCGACGCCCTTGGCGACGCAGACCGGCGCCGCCATGCCGCGATCGTAGGACAGCGCGATCGAATAGTGGGTCGGGTTGGTGATGATCACGCTGGCCTTGGGGACAGCGGCCATCATGCGCTTCTTCATGCGCTGCTGGCGCAACTGCCGGATCTTGCCCTTGATGTGGGGGTCGCCTTCGGACTGCTTGAACTCGTCCTTGATCTCCTGCAGCGACATCTTCTGCCGCTGGAACCATTGCCGGTACTGGAAGAAGTAGTCCGCGATCGCAACCGCGGCCAGCATCGCGACCACCGCGCCCATCAAATGCAGCGTCAGGCTGGTGGTGACGCCGAGGATCGCCGACGGATCGAAGCGCAGGAACGATTCCAGCCGATGCCGTTCCGGCCACAGCACCGCCATCATGACCGCGCCGAGCGCGATCAGCTTGAACACGCCCTTGAGGAAGTTCGCCACCGCCTGCTTGCCGAACACGCGCTTCAACCCGGCGCCGGGCGACACCTTGCTGAATTTGGGCGAGAGCGATTCCGCCGACCACACCAGCCGGTGCTGGACCATGTTGCCGGCGATCGCAGCCAACATCAGCATCAGCAACGGCACGCCGATCGCCGCCAGCACGGCAATGCCGAGCGTATTGCCGAGTTGCAGCAGGGCTGCGCCGTCGGCGCGCAGCATGCCGGCATTGGCGATCAGATTGCGCAGCGGCATCAGAATGCCGCCGCCGATCGAGCCCGAGAAAGTCGACAGCACCAATGTCGCGCCCGCGATCACGAACCAGGTGTTGACCTCCTGGCTTTTGGCAACGTCGCCTTTCGCATGCGCGTCGTCGAGACGTTTTTGTGTAGGGTCTTCTGTCTTGTCGTCATTATCGTCGGCCATCGCGGCGCCTTAGTTTTGTTTTGAGCATGATCTTGTCGGAAAACCGGTACCCACTTTTCCGGATCATGCTCGATCGTTTGCTCGGCTATTTCAGCGGTATCAGCTCGTGCATGACGCCGGTGAAGTAGTTGAGATAGGTGCCCATCATCGCGGACAGGACGAGGGCGAAGATCAAAAAGCCGACCATGATCGAGAGCGGCACGCCGACGAAATAGACCTGCATCGCCGGCATCAGCCGCGCCAGAATGCCGAGCCCGATGTTGAAGACGAGACCGAACACCAGAAACGGCGCCGACAATTGCATGCCGATCTTGAAGGCGGCGGAGAAGGCGCGCGTCGCCAGCGCTGCGACGTCGCCGCTCGGCATCAATTCGCCCGGCGAAAAAATCCGGTAGCTCTCGTTCAGCGCCGCGATCACCAGATGATGGCTGTCGGTGGCAAACAGCAGCGTCATGCCGAGGATGGTGAGGAAGTTGCCGATCAAGAGACCCTGCTGGCCCTGGGTCGGATCGACCGCGGTGACGAAGCCCAGGCCGAGCTGCTGGGCGATCACCGAGCCCGCGACCGCCAGCGCCGACAGCGTCACGCGCGCGGTGGCACCGAGCACGATGCCGATGACGATCTCATGCACCATCAGCACCGCCAGCGCCGACATCGAGCTCAGATCGACCTGATAGGCCGCGCGGTGCAGCGGCAGGATGATCAGCGTCAGCAACAGCGCGATCGCGAGCTTGACCCGCACCGGGATGTTGCTCTCGCCAAACCCCGGCATCAGCATCACCATCGCCCCCACGCGGGCGAACACCAGCATGAAGGTGGCGGCAAGGGCCGGCAGCAATGATATATCGATGCGCATTCAAGCACAGTGCATCAACCGCCTATGATTCGCGACGATATCCGCATCATGTGGCCGTGCAGCGAATCCGCCATGAACGGCAAAGCCAGCAATAATGTCACGAAGATCGCGAGTATCTTCGGCACGAAGATCAGCGTCTGTTCCTGGATCTGCGTCAGCGCCTGGAACAGCGACACCACGACGCCGACCACGAGGCCGACCACCATCAATGGCGACGACACCACCACGATGGTCCAGATCGCATCGCGCGCCACGTCGAGGGTTTCAGCACCGGTCATTTTCAACTCTTTCGCTTTCACCACTTCGTCATTCCGAGAGCGCGAATGGCGAATGGCGAGTAGCGAACCCGGATTTCAGCGCTGTCGATCCCGGGCTTCGCGCTATTGCGCGCCCCGGGATGACCGCTATCGCGGTCAAATCGGCATCTTCATGATGTCTTCGTAGGACTGGATCACCCGGTCGCGCACCGACACCAGGGTCGAGACCGCAACGTCGGTCTCCGCCACCGCCGTCACCACGTCCATGACGTTGGCCTTGCCGGAGGTCATCGCGATGGTCTGGGCGTCGGATTTCTTGCCGGCCTCCATCACGCTGCCGACGGCGTCCTTGAGCAGCGCGCCGAAGGACGGGCCGGCCGAAGTCTGGGCAGCGCCCTTCTCCGCGCCGCCGGATTGCATCATGCGGGCGAGGCTGGCGTAGGCGTTGGCAGCAACTGTCGGTGAAGCCATGGTCTATGGTTCCTGTTCAGGCCTTGAGGATGTCGAGGGTGCGTTGGATCATCCGGCGCGTCGCGCTGATGATGTTGAGGTTGGCTTCGTAGGACCGCTGGGCTTCGCGCATGTCGGTCATTTCGACCAGCGGATTGACGTTGGGATATTTGACGTTGCCGGCTGCATCCGCCGCCGGATTGCTCGGCTCGTATTTGATGCGGAACGCCGACTGGTCGGCGCGCACCTTGCCGAGCGTCACCACCTTGGCGTCGATCGAGCGATCGAGCGCGGAGGAAAAGGTCGGCACCTTGCGGCGGTAGGGATCGCCGGCCGAATTGGGCGCGGTGGAATCGGCGTTCGCGATGTTTTCCGAGATCACCCGCATCCGCCCCGCCTGCGCGCGCAGGCCCGAGGTCGCGATGCTCATCGAGCGGGCGAAGTCACTTCCATCATCTGCCATGATCCGGTTCCCTTAAATGCTGACGCGTCAGCGTTTTCCGATCGCGGTCTTGAGCAGTCCGAGGCTGCGGCTGTAGAGCGAGGTCGCCGCCGCGTAGTCCATCTGGTTGGCGGAAACCTTCATCATCTGGTCTTCCAGATTGACGGCGTTGCCGGCCGGCCTGGTCAGGAAGCCGCTCTTGCCGCCATCGCCGTTGAAGGTCTGCGCGCCGCCGGACACGCCGATATGGCTCGTGGAGGTGCGCATCATCGCCAGCGACCCCATCGTGCCACCGACACTGGAGGGGGCACCCTTGTTGTCGAATTTCGGCTCGACCAGGTCGCGCGGCTTGAAGTTCGGGGTGTTGGAGTTGGAAATGTTTTCGGCGAGCACCCGCTGGCGCTCCTGGTGCCACTGCATCTTGGTGCGCAGCGCCGACAGGATCGGAAGATCGTTGATGGCCATCGCAAGCGGCTCCCCGTTAACCTCTGGCAGACGCGGCCAGCTAGGCAGAATTTGCCCGGTGTATGGTTAACGGCTGGTTAAAATCGGTGATTCTTGGCGTGGACAACGCGAGCACGCCTGCTCGAACAACGGAATGAGCGCATTTTCGCCACGAAATCTGCGTTAACCAGCAAAGGTCAACGCCGCCCCCGGCGCTCAGAAGTCGTTTTGGAACAAGCGATTCTTGGTCTATTAATTAACGGGCGGCAGCGTTTGCCGTGGGGAATTAAGGAATAAGGCTGATCTCGGGCGTGATTCGCCGTTGGCGAATCGCAGTCAGCAATCGTCGATGCGAGCCACATGAGAACGGCCGGTGGCCGGGGACTAACGAATGCAGACACTCACCTTCGTATTCGCCTTCGTCGCCGTTCTGGCGCTGATCGGCGTTGCCGCGTGGCTGGTACGCCGCTTCGCCGGCAACCGCCTCGGCGCCAACACCAATCGCGGGCGAATGCCGCGGCTGGCCGTGATCGACGCCGCCGCCGTTGACGGCCGTCGCCGCCTGGTGCTGGTCCGGCGCGACAATGTCGAACATCTCCTGATGATCGGCGGCCCCAGCGACATCGTGGTGGAACCCAATATCGTCCGCGCCATACCCGGCCGCGAGCAGCCGCGCCCGGCGGTCGGCGGCGAGCAGCCGCCCCGTATCGCGCCGCTGCCCGATGCCAACTGGAACGACGATGGCGGCTTCGATCATGCCGAACCGCAGATGCCCGAACCGCCGCCGCGCCCGGCGCGCCCCGCCTTCGCCGACGAAGTCCGTCGCCCGGCGCCGCCGCCGATGGCCGAGCGCCGCAATGATCCGCTGGCCGGCTTTGCACCGGAACCGATCAACAGCCGGCCGGAGCCGCGTCCCGATCCGATCCCGCCGCGCATGACCCGTACCGAGCGCAGCGAACCCCTGATGCCGCGGCCGCAGCGCGCCAGCGAGCCACCGAAGGCGCCGCCGCCGGTCCGGGCGCCCGAACGCGCCGCTGCACCGCCACCTCCCCTGCCCGCGCCTCCGCCGCAGTCCAATGCCGACCAGAATCTGGCCGAGATGGCGCAACGGCTGGAAGCCGCCCTTCGCCGCCCGGCCGACGCGCCGATCGCGCCTCCGGTTGCGCCCGAGCCGCCGTCCGCCCGCCCCGCCCGCAGCGAGGCGCCTGCGCCCTCTCCCGCGCCGCAGAAGACCGGCTTTGAAAATCTCGAAGACGAGATGGCCTCCCTGTTGGGCCGGCCAAAGAACTCTTCGTGAGATCGGCGAAAGCCCCGCGTAGAGTTTTATTTTTTGTCAGCCTGATAGCCGCCGGATCGCTCGCCGATCCGGTACTGGCGCAGGACATCAGCATCAATCTCGGCCAGGGTAATGGCGGCGTCACC
This sequence comes from uncultured Alphaproteobacteria bacterium, assembly GCA_963802535.1. Classification (GTDB taxonomy): domain Bacteria; phylum Pseudomonadota; class Alphaproteobacteria; order Rhizobiales; family Xanthobacteraceae; genus Bradyrhizobium. The sequence continues at coordinate 95,245 of CAWDJI010000025.1, forward strand.
GAGCGCGCGATCCAGCTGATCGCGCTGCTCACGATACTTTCGATCGCGCCGTCGATCCTGATCATGATGACGTCGTTCACCCGGATCGTGGTGGTGCTGTCGCTGCTGCGCACCGCCTTGGGCACCGCGACCGCGCCGCCGAACTCGGTGATCATTGCACTCGCCATGTTCCTGACCGCGTTCGTGATGGGGCCGGTGCTGCAAAAGTCCTATGACGACGGCATCAAGCCGTTGGTCGCCAACCAGATCGGCGTCGAGGAAGCGCTGCAGAAGGCCTCGGTGCCGCTGCGCGGCTTCATGCAGAAGAACGTGCGCGAGAAGGATCTCAAGCTGTTCATGGATCTGTCCGGCGAGCCGCCGCCGGCAACGCCGGAAGAGATGTCGCTGCGGATTCTCGTTCCGGCCTTCATGATCTCCGAGCTGAAGCGCGCCTTCGAGATCGGCTTCCTCTTGTTCCTGCCGTTCCTGATCATCGACCTCGTGGTCGCGTCCGTGCTGATGTCGATGGGCATGATGATGCTGCCGCCAGTGGTGGTGTCACTGCCGTTCAAGCTGATTTTCTTCGTGCTGGTCGACGGCTGGTCGCTGGTGGCCGGAAGCCTGGTGCAGAGCTACGGCGGTTAGCGGGCGACGGCCTTGACGAGATCGACATTCCCGGCGGTCGGATGCGCGGTTGCTCCAGCCCTGTCGGCCCTCGCTGCCGTGATCATGCTGATGCCGTTGGGTTGGAAATCATTACTGAATTCGATCAGGAACATCGCCGCCGTACCGGCCAATGCGACGGCAAAAGCCACGGTGATCGGAATCATCGTTCCGCGCCTGCTCTCACCGGTCATGCTCATCAGTCTGTCTCTCACTATTGTCCCGAAGTTCTAACTACGCTCCATGACTGAAAAAGTTTCAGCGCGCGCAAACGTAGCGGCGAAGCCGGTTAATGGCTCCCGACAATGCAAGGAGACGCCCGATGCCGAATGCCCGACAGGCCAATGCCGGTGATCTTGACGCGCTGCTCGCTCTGTTTGCTGCCTCCGACGTCAGCCGCAGCGCGGAACCTAGGGCGCGGGCCGAACAGATCTGGGCCGAGATGCTGGCGCGCGAAGGGGTTGCCGTCTTCGTGTCGGACGCGGATTTAAGGATCGTCTCGACCTGCATGCTCATTACCACGCCCAATCTTTTGCGCGGCGGCCGCCAGTTCGGCATCGTCGAAAATGTGGCAACCCATCCTGACTTCCAGGGCCGCGGCCATGGTCGCGCCGTGATCGCTGCAGCACTTACCGATGCCTGGAAGCAGGATTGCTATCAGGTCCTGATGCAAAGCGGCCGCGCCGATCCGAACGTGCATCGGTTCTACGAAGGTTGCGGCTTCATACCCGGACTTCGCACCGCCTACTGCGCAAGGCGGCCGGCGGATTAGGACGGATTCTCCAACTGTCCTTTCATGTGCCGGCTCGATATCGTTGTAGATTGAGTTCGTTGAGTATCGTCTGCGCCTTGGCATGGCCCTGGTCTGCGGCCAATTTCAACAAGCGAACCGCTTCGCCTTCGTCCTTCGGCAGGCCGCCTCGCCCTTCCTGATGGAAAACCCCGAGTGCGGCCTGCGACGCCGCATTGCCCTGATCGGCCGCAAGCCGATGCAGCCGCACGGCTTCTATCTCAAGCTTCGGAAGTCCTCCGAGACCGTCCTGATAAAGCAACGCCAGTGAACTCTGCCCGAGATCATTGCCGGCATCGGCGGCGAGCTTGTACAGCCACGCAGCCTTGAGCAGATCCTTGGCGAGCCCGCCGCGACCCTCTTGATGGAAATTGCCCAGATGCGCTTGCGCCGCCGGCACGCGCTGATCGGCCGCCTGTTGAAACAGCAGAAGCGCTGCGGCGTCGTCTTTGGCAAGGCCGCCACGGCCGTCCTTGTACAGCACGGCAAGATTACTTCGGGCGAGACCACTGCCCTGATTGGCAGCCAGCCGGTAATAATGGGCGGCCTGCACATCATCCCGGGGAAGTCCGCCGCGCCCTTTTTGGTACAGGAAGCCGAGATTGTTTTGCGCCGGCGCAAAACCCTGATCGGCCGCAAGCCGATAGAGACGCACGGCCTCGCGCTCGTCGACGGCCAATCCGCCGCGCCCGTAGCAATGATAGTAGCCGAGCCGCATTTGCGCGATCGCAAGGCCCGTGGCAGCCGCCTTCTTCAAAAGATGCATGGCGGCAACGTCGTCGACCGGCAGCCCCGCGCGGCCGTTCTTGAAAAAGTCGGCAAGTTCGACCGCGGCGAGTGCATTGCCCATCCGGTTCGCCTTGTCGAACTTCATCCGGGCGGCGTCAAAATCCGCAGCAGCAAAATGCGCCCGGCCAAGCTGCATCACCATGCGATCGTCGCCGGGATCGGCCTTGATCGCCGCTTCACAGACTTGAATGGCGGCGACGAAATCGATCCTTTCGGTCGGAACGCCGGCCAATCCCGCCGGCCGGCTCTTGTCGAGCGGGCTTGCCGCGGCGCGATCGCAGGCGGCAATGGCTTCAGAACTTCCGGACGCGCCAGCAATGGCTGCGTGACCAAATCCGATCAAAAATGCTGCTGTGAAACAGGCTAACCGCATGGCGCGCTCCTCATTCTGCCCTGGCGGACGAGCGGGAGAGCCGTCCGTTGATCCCATGGACGGACGTGGGGCGGTTTTTGCACGGGCTGGGGAGCAGGAATTTTTGGAAGGCTGGAGCGGCCAAGCCGATCCAGTTCCGACGTATTCTCAGCCACCAAGCGCAGCGCTGAGAGACTTTTGAGATTGAAGGACGGACTTTGCTACGGCAGGCCCGGCAGCCCTCGCCTCACCCCTTCAAATCATACTGCTTGCAGAGGTGGTCGCCGATCTGCACCAGCATCGCGACGCATTCGGGATAGCCGGGTTTTGCAATCGTCGCCTCTGCGGCGCTGGCGCGGAATTCCCAGCTGTCGCCGTCGCGGATCACCGAGATGACGATGCCATCCGGGCAATCGAGATGGACCTTCAACTCGGCTTTCGCCATCGCAATGAGTTCGGCTTCGGTCTTGACGGGCTTGCTCATGGGACGGCTTCCTCCGGACGGGTGTCCTTGATTTTATGCGGACAAGTTGCCGGTTCGGGAGGCGTCTGTCGAGGGGACAACGCGCCGCTATCTCGGGATGTGCTTGGTGAAGATCCGCACCACATAGCCCTTCATGGCCGGCGCCGCGTCGAACATGTCGGAGGCGATGCGCTCGATCGCGTCCCGCAGCGCCGTGAACTGCGCCTGCCTTGCCAGGCTCTCGGTGCCCTTGACGCCGGCCAGTTCGTCCATGGCGGCGTCGCTGATCTGGCATTCGACCGTCTCGTCACCATTTTGCATGGTGAACTTGAACGCCAGCCGTTCGCTGTCATGTCCTACAATTCGGCCCCGGATCAGCGGCATCGAACGACAATCTTCCAGATGGTGTGGGCGGCGGTGGACCTGGCCACCGGGCGAGACCGTCGCGGAATAACCCAATAAAGCGCCGACCCGCAAGGGATGCCGGGCACGAAATGCGAAGCGTTATTTCGCCGCGCCGGCCTGCTTTTGGCCGGCGATCGCGGGCAAGGAACCGGTATGGACCGGCTCGCCCTTGACCATCTCCTGGGGCACGCGCGCGGTGGCGTCGGGGAAGCGGATCTTCATTTCGCGGATGAAGCCGTCGAGCGTATCGACGCCGGCCGCCATCTTGGCGATCGCGGCAAATTCGGCGCTTGAGGCAGCGGCCGGCTTGCTGGCGAGATCGAACGCCATCCGGTCGGTATCGCCGGACATCAGCGGGGCATATTTTTCGCGGAACCGGGCCAGGCCGATCGCGTCCTCGGCCAGCGCATATCCGACCACGGCGCGGATCACGTCGCCCTTCTCCACCGCGTTCAGCGGTTTGAAGTCGCGCCAGCGATCGGCGTAGTACAGTTCGATCTGTTCGGAGGCCTCGCGCCACTGCCGCGACGCCCAGTAGATGTCGGAGCGCAGCCGGATCGCCTCGCGTCCGGTGATGTTGGAGATGATGTCGAGCCCGAGATCGTGGCGCCCGACGTCGCTTTGCGCGCGCCCTTCCAGAAGCAGCCGCTGCTGCCGCAACTCGCCCGAGAGATCGGCGATGCGCGTGGAGCGCAGCGCGGCGATGGCGCGGTCCGGCTTGCGGTTGGTCAGATAGACCATGGCCAGACGCGCCGCCACCTGCGCGCGCGCCGCCCCCTCCAGCCGCTTGTCGACCTGGTACTGCAACAGTTCGGCCGCCTGATCGAGCAGATCGACCGCGACCAGCCGCTCCGCCAGGCGCCGGATCATCTCGTCGCCGCGGCGGCCGATCGGCGTCAGTTCGCGGTATTCGTAGAACATGCCGAGCGCATCGATCGGTTTCATGTCCTCGCCCTTGGGGCTGAGATAGAGCTGCGCGAACAGCGCCGAGGCCGCATCCTGGCTCTGCCGCGACAGTTCGGAGTTCGGCTGCAGCCGTGTCGCGGTCTTGGTCGCGGCCAGCGATTCCCCGTAGCGTCCGGTGTCGGCATAGATCTGCGACATCACGGCCAGCGTCTTCACCTCGATCGCATCGCCGCGCCAGATCGCCGACAGCGTCTCCAGTTCGCGCAACAATTCGGCCTGGCCGAGTTCGCCGCGCTTCTTGCGCAGCAGGAGTTCGAGCAGCTTGCCTTCGGCGGCCGAGGGCCGGTCGGACGTATTGGCGGCAAACTTGTAGGCGTCGAGCGCATCCTTGTCGTGGCCGAGCGCCTCGGCCAGCCGCCCGCGCAAGACCGCGATTTCGGGCTTCATCTCCTTCGGCACGCCGATCACGTCGAGTTCGCTGCGGCGCCGCGAGGCTCCGGCATAGTCCTTCACCTCGAGCGAAGCCCGCATCGCATCCGCGGTCACGAGGCGCTGCATTTCAACCGGCAGCGCTGCGATCGCGAATTCGGCGTTCTTGAATTTTTCGCGCGCATCCGCCCATTTGCCCTGTCGCGCGAAAGCGAGCGCCTTCCACAATTGGGAATCGTAGCCGTTGCCGATCGCCGGATTGGCAAGGTCCTTCAGCGCCCGCTCGGGATGGCCGATCAAGGTGCTGGCGACCGCATGCACCATCACGACGGCGGCATCCTCATTCCCGACCTTGGATTCGGAGAGGATGAGATTGGTCACGCCGCGGGCTTCCTGAAACATCCCGCGCGCCATGTAGAAATTGGCAAGGTCGAGCCGGGCCTGCGCAAGGCTCTCGGGGCCTGCAATGGCCATCGCCTTGATCAGCGCATCCAGCCGCGGCAGGAATTTCTCGTCGCGATTCTTGCGCCATTCGTTGGCGTCGAACAGCGGCCGCACCGCGGCCGTGGCGCGCTCGGCGGCGACGTCGGCCGATGACAGCGTCAGGCCTCCCGGCCGGCCGAGCATCACCTTGTCGGATCCGACCTCGGCGGTGACATCGTCGGAATTCGGATGCACGACGACGCCGTGGACGGATTCGAGCAACGACAGTTCGACGAAGTCCTGCCGCTTGATGAAGCCGCGGGTCGGCGGCGGCGCCGTGACCACCAGCAGCGTGTCGCCGGCGTCGGGATCGACCAGCTTGTAGAGCAGGCCGGGGTTGGCCAGCGGCACGCTGACATTGGCCAGCGCAGGATCGGTGATGTTGCGCAACACCATCAGCGGCAGCGGTGACGCCTGCACCTTGTCGGCAAAGGTCAGCGTCCAGTCGGTGCCGCCGGTGCGGCCATCGCTTTCGAGCGACGGCATCTGCGGACGGTTGAGACGGATGCGGATGGCCTGGCCTTTTTCCAGCGGCAACCGGCTGACGTCGCCGATGATGGCGCCGGCCTTGGCGCGGATCGCCTCGACATCGATGGCCCCGGTCTTGTCGAACACCAGCCACACCGTGTCGCCGCGGCGGAACATGGCCGCAGGCGTCGGCGCGGCAAAGGAGAACGTGACGCGCAAACCGTCGCTGTCCCGCCTCGCCTCGACGGAGGCGGCCTGGGGTTCGGCTTTTTTCGGGGCTTCCGCCGCGACAGGCGCGGCCTTGACGGGCGCTGCGGCTTTTGGCGCGGCTGCCGCCGGAGCTTGCACTTCCTGCGCGGGTGGAATTGCCTTCGGGGCTTCCGCCGCCACGGTCGTCTCAGGCGCGGCCACCATCTTTTCCGCGGCGTGCGCCATCCCGGCTGCAGGCGCGGCGTGCTCCGCCGCAGGCGCTGATTTTTCCGCTACGGGTGCTGCATGCTCGGCGCGCGCGGCGCCGTCTCGGACACAGGCGGCGCCTTCTCGGATGCCGGCGGCGGCGTTTCCCCATGCGCCTCGCCGGGCTTGACCGCGATCCTGGCTTGCTCGGCGATCATCTCCGAAGTGACCGGTGCAAGCTGGGCTGGCTGCTGCTGCGGCGCCGGCATCGACTCTTTCGACGGCTTGCCGAGGGTGCTCTCAGCGGACGCTATCTGGGCGGCCACCCCCGACTTGGCCGGGGCCTGCGCAGCAGCCGGAGCATGTGCCGCCGAGGATTGCTGTTCCGCGGGCTTCTCCACCTGCTGGAAGGCGACGTCGATGACGTAGTTCTTCTCTTCGCGGAACGAATGCACGTCGACTTCGCCGATCAGCGTGATATCGACCGCGGAGGAATCGACGTCGGTCCGCTGGGTGATCGAGGCGATGTTCGGCGGCGCCGCCACCTTGGCGTCGGCGAGGTCGAATGCCAGCACGCTGTTGAACTGCAGCGACAGCTTCTGGTCGTTCAGGACCGACGAAACGTTGACGCCATTGGGCATTTCGAAGACGAAGCGGACGAAGGTCGGCTGCACCGAGGCGCGGACCCGCACCGGCGGCTTCTTCTTGGCGGCGGCGACCGCAAGCTGGGCGCGAAGCGCACGCTCGGCGGCACGCGCGCGCGCCGCCAGTTCGCGAATGACGTCGGCCGGCAGCGACGGCGGCGGACCGGTCCAGCTGTCGGGCAGGAAGTCGACGAAGATCCGTTCGCCGGCCGTCATGGTGTTGACGCTCACCCGGCGCTGCAGCGACAGCCGGATCGCCGAGCCATCGGGATCGCGCCGCGCGGCGCCGACATAGTCCGGCACCAGGTCCGGCAATTTGTCGACGGAAATATCCACCGGGCGCTTGAAGCGGACGATGACGACCGAGCCTGCGGTGACGACTTCGGATTCGACGTCCTCGGCAAGCTTCAGCGTCAGCCGTGCGTAGCCGCCGGCGGAGGAGAACGTCGCTTCGCCCTTGACCGGGTCATCGGCCCGGCAGGGCGAGGCCAGCGTCAGGCCGGCGAGAACCAGAAAAAGCGAAAGCGCCGGACGGATGCCAAAGGCTATGTCGAGGCAACGCCGGGCGGTCCGCGCCAATGCGCGGCCCTGCGACCCAATTCCAGCGGCAGCCCTTCGCCCCATCCAGGATGTCTCTTGGCCTCAACACGCGTTGCGGCGAAGCGCCCTCGCCCGCCGCGATGAATCTTGAATTGGCTGGCTTAAGGTTTTGTTAAATATGCGCGTCAATTGGTCTTTTGCAGCAACATCTTGCCTTCGATCTTGGGTAGATCGGCCGCAGACGCCGCCCGGTCCGGCCCGGCGCGGCGGGCCAGTTCCACGGTCAACCGCTCGGCCGCCTCCGGCTGCATCAGGCCGAGGATGTCGGACATCTTGCGCGGCGCGATCTTGGAGGCGATGTCGTAGAGCACCGACATTTCCAGCCGGTCGAACACCTTGGCGGCGTCCTTCGGCTTCATGCTCTCATACATGGTGATGATGCCCTTGAAGCGCGCGGCATCCTCTTCGGTCTTTTGCCCGGTCGCGGTCGTGATCCGCGCCTCGGTGGCCTTCATCTCCTCGACCCGTCCCTCGATGCGCTTCTCGGCCGATTTCAGCAGGCTCTCGCGGATCTCGACTTCGCGCGCGCGCTGTTCCAGTTCCTGCCGCCGCGCCTGCAGCCGCTCCAGGATGGCGCGCTCCGATGGCGATACCGTTTGCGGGTTTTGCTCGGGAAACACCACCACGCCGTCCGGCTTCACTGCTTCGGTGGCAGGGGCTGCCGGCTTCGGCGCCTCTTCCTTTTTCTCCGCGGGTTTTGCCGGCGCACCGTGGGACGAGCCCGTGATGTCGTCGAGGTCGGCCTTGGCCACCTTGGTGCCGCCGCCCGGAAAATTGAAGCTGTCCTGCGCCCACGACTTCTGGGTCGTCTTCGGCTGATAGTCGAATACGTATCCACCATCGATGACGAGGCCGGCCACCTTCAGCACCGCAAGGCCGAAGATGGCGACCAGCACCACTGGGATGACCCGTATGTCGCGAAACGATTTCATGCAGCGAGGCCACTAGCCCTTCGGCGGTCCGAGAATGCTTCAGCTGCGGCTGCGACCGCCTTGGCGGTGGAGGCCTTCGGCGCGGCCGGTACCGGCGCCGGCTCCGCGGCCGGCGGCCGGGCTGCTAGCGCAATCTTGGTCAGGCGGCGGATGATCCCGTCGCCTTCGGCCAGCTGGTTTTTCAGATGCTCGGACATCTGGGCCGCGGCGGTGAGCTGGCTACCGAGATGCTCGTTGACGTCGCGCACGGTGTGCTTGAGGCCGCCGATCGCGCGCTCGGCGATTTCGGTGGCGGTGATCAGCTCGCCGATCGTGGCCTTGAGCGAATGCTCGTCCGCCTTCAGCCGCTTCAGGCGTTTGTTGAGCAGGATGCAATAGCCGATCGTGAGCATCAGCAGCACCGCCACCAGACTCTCGATTACAATTCCGAGGGAATGACTCATTGTGCCTCCATCAACTTGGTTTGCTCGTCGGCCTTCTCGAACATCGCGAAGGTCGTATGCGGCTTGCGCAATTGCTTGGTGACGCGGATCGCGACGCGGTCGCCGACCCGCCCCATCCGCCCTTCGGTGAGGACGACGTTGCCGCAGCGCACCGACACCAGCGCGTCCTTTTTCATTTCCAGCGGCAGCGTGTCGCCGACCTTCAGCTTCATCAGCTGCTTGAGCGGGACGTTGGCTTCATACAGCACGGCATCGACGGCGATCTCGGCCTGCGCCACTTCGGTGGCGAAATGGCCTTCCCAGATCGGATCGCGGCCGAATTTTTCGCCCATGAACATCTGCAACAGCACCGGCCGGATCGGCTCGATGGTCGCATAGGGCAGCAGCAGCTCGATATTGCCGCCGCGGTCTTCCATGTCGATGCGCAGCCGCACCAGGATCGCGGCGTTGGCAGGCCGGCTGATGGCGGCAAAGCGCGGATTGGTTTCCAGCCGGTCGATAGAGAAGGTCACCGGCGACAGCGGCCGGAACGCCTGCTCGGCATCGGCCAGCACGACCTCGACCAGCCGCTTGACCAGATTGGTTTCGATCGTGGTGTAGGGGCGGCCTTCGATGCGCAGCGAGGTCTGGCCGCGGCGACCGCCGAGCAGCACGTCGATGATCGAATAGATCAGGCTGGAGTCGACGGTGGCGAGTCCAAAGTTTTCCCACTCCTCGGCCTTGAACACTGAGAGCACCGCAGGCAGCGGTATCGAGTTCATATAGTCGCCGAACCGCACCGAGGTGATACGGTCGAGCGAGACTTCGACGTTGTCGGAGGTGAAATTGCGCAACGACGTGGTCATCAGCCGCACCAGGCGGTCGAACACGATTTCGAGCATCGGCAGACGCTCGTACGACACCATCGCGGAATCGATGATGGCGCGGATGCCGGAATTGTCGTCGAGATTGACGTCGCCGACGGTGAAGCCGAGCAGATTGTCGATTTCTTCCTGCGAGAGAACCCGCTCGCCATTGTTCTTGCCGAAGTCGCGGCCGCCGTCCTCGACCATGGCCGCCCATTGCAGCGCCATGCTCTCCGACATTTGATTGGCGGCAGCCTCTTCCGCCGCTGCCGCCGGATCCTCGGAATCGAGCGACGCCTCCCATTGGGCGGCAATCGCGTCCTGGTCGAGGTCTTTATCTTTACCGGCCATGATGTGCGATCTGCTGCGTCACTGGATGATGATTTCCTTGAACAGCACCGCGTTCACCTGCTGCGGTGCCAGTGCCAGATTGACGCGCTTGGTCAGTTCTTCCTTGAGGCGGAACAGGCCGGCCGAGCCGTTGAGGTCGCTCGGGCGCAATTCGCGCAGATAGGTCTGGAACAGATCGGTGACGCGCGGCAGGGTCGGCTTGATCGCCTCAAGCTGCTTCTCTTCCTTGACCTCGAGCACGACCTTCACTTTCAGATATTGCACGCGCTCGCCGGGCGCACCGACCAGATTGACCATCATGTCCGGCACTTCGACAAAGGAGGGCGGCTTCGGCGGCGGCGCTTCGGCGTGATGCTGATCGCCTTTGCCGCGCATCAAGAAGAACCAGCCGGCGCCGGCACCGAGGATGGCAACGAAGCCTACGACGGCGATGATAAGCTTGAGCTTGCCCTTCTTCGCGGGCGCGGCTTCCGCGCCATCGGCTGCGCCTTCTGCTTCGTTGTCCGCCATTGCCCCGCCCGATCCATCCAGGATGCGAACACGGTTGCCACCAGCCGGGCCGGTGAGGCCCAAGACGCGATACAAAAGCCGCCAGCGCACACGCGCTCTCTAAATGCAACGCTAGGGTAATAATGGTTAACGGAACCTTTCCATTGGCCCTCAACTAGGAAAAATCTGCCGGGCAAACATGGTCAACAAGACCTTTCTGCCGCCCGCCCCTGACCCCGACAAAGCACCTAACCCCTTCAAAAACCGACGTTTTCCAAACTGGCACGGCTTTCGCTGAGTGACTGTCGAACCACGGGCTTGGGAGAGCCTGGGCGGTTCGAGAGATCGGCGGCCCGGCTTGGGAGAGCAAGGGAGCAGATCGACGAAGGGGAGAACCACCGATGGAGAATACGCTTCTCGTCGGACTATCGCGGCAGGTGGTGCTGGAACGACAGATGGATGTCGTGGCCAACAACGTCGCCAACATCAACACCAACGGCTTCAAGGCCGACCGGTCGTTGTTCGAGGAATATCTGCGCTCACCCGCGCATGAGGACAATTTCCAGCGCAGCGACCGCCGCGTCTCGTTCGTGCAGGACCGCGTCTCGTTCCACGATTTCGCGGCCGGCAATACCGAGCTGACCAAGAACCCGCTCGACGTCTCGATCGACGGCCGCGGCTTCCTGGCGGTGCAGACGCCGGCCGGCGAGCGCTACACCCGCGACGGCGGCCTCCAGATCAACAATCTCGGACAGCTTGTCACCGCCGGCGGCAATCCTGTGATGGGCATCTCCGGCCCAATCGTGTTCCAGCCGACCGACAAGCAGATCAACATCGCCGCCGACGGCAACGTCACCGTGCTCGAGGGCACCGGCCGCACCGACTCGGTGCGCGGCAAGCTGCGGCTGGTGTCGTTCGCCGACGCGCAGAAGCTCGTGAAGGAAGGCAGCAACCTCTATTCGGCCGGCCAGGGCGCCGCCCAGCCCGACACCGTATCAAAGGTGCGCCAGGGCTTCATCGAAAAGTCGAACGTCAATTCGGTCACCGAAATGAGCCGGATGATCGAGATCACGCGCACCTACACGCAAATCTCGGCGTTGCTGCAACAGCAGAGCGACCTGCACAAATCCGCAATCGAGAAACTCGCCGACGTTCCGGCATAACCTGAAAGTTTTGATCGATGCGCGCTTTATACACAGCAGCGACCGGCATGGCGGCACAGGAACTCAACGTTCAGGTGATCTCCAACAACATCGCGAACCTGCGCACCACCGGCTACAAGAAGCAACGCGCCGCGTTCCAGGACCTGATCTACGACCATGTGCGCCGCGTCGGCGCGCAAGCCTCTGATCAGGGCACCATCCTGCCCGTCGGCGTCGACATCGGCGGCGGCGTCAAGACCGTCGGCACGCCGCGGCTGATGAGCCAGGGCACGCTGTCGCCGACCGGCAACGACCTCGACATCGCGGTTCGCGGCGAAGGCTTCTTCAAGATCCAGGTGCCTGACGGCACCTATGCCTACACCCGCGACGGCTCGTTCATGATGGACGCGCAGGGCCGCGTCGTGACTGCGCAGGGCAATCCGGTGCAGCCGACCATCACGATCCCGCAGAACGCCTCCGGCATCACCATCAACGCGCAGGGCCAGGTTACAGTCATGCTGCCGGGCTCGACCACGCCGACCCTGGTCGGCCAGATCGGCTTGACCCGCTTCATCAACAAGGCCGGCCTCAACCCGATCGGCGACAATCTGTTCACGGACACGCCGGCCTCCGGCACGCCGCAGGACGGCGTCGCCAACACCGACGGTTTCGGCGACATGCAGCAGTCCAACCTCGAACAGGCCAACGTCGAGGTGGTCTCGGAAATCTCCGACCTGATCGCCGCCCAGCGCGCCTATGAAATGAACGCCAAGGTCGTCAGCGCGGCCGACCAGATGATGCAATCCACCGCCAACATGTTCCGCTGAGGATCAGCTATGTTCGCCCGCACCCTTCTCCTCGCCACTGCGCTGCTCAGCGCTTCTGCTGCGGCGTGCTTCGCGCAGACACAGAACCGCGACGTCATCGCCGCACCGGTACTGCGCGCCAGCGTCTCCGTGTCGGGCGATCTGGTGCGGATCGGCGACATCATCGACAACGCCGGCAGTGCGGCGCAGATCGCGATCTACCGCGCGCCGGATCTCGGCACCACCGGCTCGCTGCCGGTCGCCCATGTCCTCAACGCGCTGCGGTCACACCAGGTGATCGGCGTCGACACCAGGGACATCAAGGAAATCACGGTGACGCGGCTTGCCCGCACCATCGAGGGCAAGGACATCGAGCAACAGGTCGCGCGCGCGCTGGAGCGCAAGAACGGCCTCGGCGAAGCCGCCAATCTCAGCCTGACCTTCGACCGCGATCCCGGCGATGTCAGGCTCGACGCCTCCAACATCGGCGGCATGCAGTCCACCATCGTGCGCTACGAGCCGCGCAACACCCGCTTCGACGTCACCTTCGAAATACTGAACGAAAACGGCACCGCCTCGACGAAACTGCGCTTCACCGGCACCGCGATCGAAACCATCGAGGCCGCCGTGCTGGCGCGCAATGTCGAGCGCAATGAGGTTCTGAAATCCTCCGACGTCGTGGTCGAGCGCCGCCCCAAGGCCGAAGTCGGCGCGGACGCCGCCGGGCGCGACCGCGCGGTCGGCATGCAGGCCCGCCGTCAGCTCCGCGCCGGACAAGCGCTGCGGGTTGCCGACCTCGCCAAACCCGACCTCGTGCAACGCGACCAGAACGTCACGCTGATCTACGAAACCCCGGGGCTTTATCTGACCGTGCGCGGCAAGGCGCTCGAAGGCGGCACCGAAGGCGACGTCGTCAACGTCATGAATTTGCAGTCCAAGCGCACGGTGTCCGGCGTCGTGTCCGGCCGCGGCCAGGTTTCGATCACGGTCGCAACGCCGCGCCCTGCACCATCAGCGCTCGACAACACCTCTTCGCTCGGCGCTCCCGAGCAGGCCGTCCCCGTCGCCGTCGCCAAACTCAGTTCGTCAGTCGCTCCAAAAGCCGAGTAATGTAAATGTCAGTTTTCCGTATCAACCGCTTGATCGTCACCGGTGCCTTGCTGGCTGTCGCCTGCTTCGCCAGCGGTTGCTCCTCGATCGACCGTCTCTCCCAGATCGGCGAAAAGCCGAAGCTGACGGAGATCGAAAATCCGACCACGCAGCCCGGCTACAAGCCGGTGCAGATGCCGATGCCAAAACCCGAGCAGGCCTCCTACAACGCCAACTCGCTGTGGCGGAACGGCTCACGCGCCTTCTTCAGGGATCAGCGCGCCGCGCGCGTCGGCGACATCATGACCGTGACCGTCAACATCACCGACAAGGCCAACATCGCCAACGAGACCCAGCGCAGCCGCACCAACAAGGAAGATTCGGGCATCACCGATTTCGTCGGCAGCAAGACGCTCGGCGTCAACGCGCAAAAAATCCTGCCCGGCCGCATCCTGACCGCCGACTCCACCTCTTCGAGCGACGGCAAGGGCTCGGTCAACCGCCAGGAAGCGTTGCAGACCAACGTCGCCGCCGTGGTGACGCAGGTGCTGCCGAACGGCAATCTGGTGGTCGAGGGCAAGCAGGAGATCCGGGTCAACTTCGAAATCCGCGAGCTGATCGTCGCCGGCATCGTGCGCCCGGAGGACATCCAGAGCGACAACACCATCAACTCCTCCAAGATCGCGCAGGCCCGCATCGCCTATGGCGGCCGCGGCCAGATCAGCGACGTGCAGCAACCCCGCTACGGCCAGCAGGTGATGGACGTATTGCTGCCGTTCTAAGTTCATCGGGCATGATCCCGAAATGTGGGCACCGGTTTTCGGATCAAGATCATGCCCACTTAAAGAGCTCCCACACCTCATTGCGAACCTAGGCGCGATGAAGTGTTCTAACCCGGCCTCCGTCAGCTCCCCTGACGGAGGCCGCGGTCGTTTTTGGAACGTTGCGGCCGCATGGGTTCGAGACGCACGGCGTTGCCGTGCTCCTCACCATGAGGTCCAAGACCTCATGGTGAGGAGCGGCCACCTGGCCGCGTCTCGAAGGATGAAGCCACTATGCTGGAAATGTGCTAGGCTGACTTTTTCACGCCGCGCTTGCGCGCCGCTGTCGTGGTCTCGCTGGAATTCCGCCTTTTCGTCGCGCAAATCTCTTGCGCCGGCGAACGCGGCCAGCACCTTGTCGGCGGAAACCACCTGGTTGCGGCCGGAATATTTGGCGGCGTAGAGCGCCTGGTCTGCCTGCCCCAGTAGCCAATCCGAACGCGTATCCTCGTCCGGCACCAGCGTCGCGATGCCGATGCTCAGCGTCACCAGGGCGGAACGCCGGGCGCACCGTGCGGCAGCCGCTGCCGCGCCAGCACATCGCGCAGCCGCTCGGCGAGCTTTCGAGCCCCGGCGGAATCGGTTTCCGGCATGATGACTGGCGAAATTCCTCGCCGCCATAGCGCGCCGACAGGTCGGCCGGGCGAAACGCGTTCTTGCCGATCACTTCGGCCACCGCGCGCAAACACTCGTCGCCTTTTTGATGGCCGTGCAGATCATTGTAGAGCTTGAAGTGGTCGACGTCGCACAACAGCAGCGACAGCGGCTTTTTGGTGCGCTGCGCGCGCGCCCATTCCATCGCGAGTGTCTGGTCGAACGAACGCCGGTTGGCAAGGCCGGTCAGGCCGTCGCTCGCGGCCAGCGTCTTCAACGCGGGTTCCGCGCGCTTCTGATCGGTCATGTCGCGTAGGGTTTCGACCACCGCGATCAACTTGCCGTCCTCGTCATGAATAGGACCGGCGTCGATCGCGAGATACAATTGATTGCCG
>CAWDJI010000026.1:0-46241 GCA_963802535.1 uncultured Alphaproteobacteria bacterium
CTAGTATCCACTTTTCTTGGAACGTGAGTCGTGATTCAAGGTCGGGATGATACCCGAAGCAAGAGAAGTCCACCTTTCGAGGAAAGATCGCAAGGTGCTTGAGGCGTGCTGTCGCTCACCGGTGACGTTGCAGCGCGATTTGAAGCGGGCACAGATAGTTCTGTTGGCGGCGGATGGGCGCAGCACCCGGTCGATCGCCAAGGAAGTTGGGGTCCAGCCGCGGATTGTCAGCCTTTGGCGGCATCGCTATGCCGACCATGGCCTTGAAGGGCTGCAAGACAAGCCGCGGCCTGGCAAGCAGCCGATCTATACGAAGACGACCGACAAGCGGATTCTGAAGCTGTTGGATAAGGCTGCCGCGCCAACTTGGCCGCCGTAGCTCGAAGGGCGAAGGCGGAAGCCCACCGGCGAAGGCGGGCTAGTGGTCGCGAGCTGCGGCTCGGCCAGCCAACCATCGCCTCGGATCCGCGCGAAGTGCGGCAGATGTCAGCGTCGGAAGCGAAAGTACCGGTTCTCGACTGACGCGTCCTGGGCCGTGTAGGTGACGACGTCAACTTGAGCGTTGTGCGAATCCTGAAGCATCAAATTACCACCCTGATTTCCGAGCTGCACGCCGGTGCCGTCGAGCGTGAGGAGGATCGACTGTCCCGATCCGATGGTCGCATTGATCGCAGTCACGCGCGCGTTCTTGTCCAGGAGTCGCCAGTTCGTCAGCGTCTGATCGCTGGTGGCGAGGTTGGCCAGAACCACGACCTCACGGCCGACGTCCGGGCCGCTCGGATTGATCAGCGCGCGCTCGATATAGATTGCGGACGTGGCGACTGCTGGCGGCTGCGGTTGTGGTTGCGGCTGCTGTGGCGGAGGCGGTGGTGCTCCAGCAAGAAGCTGGCTGATCGGCGTCGCGCCGGCCGCGGCATTGCCGGCGGCATCGGTTGGAATCCGCTGGGTCTGGAAGCCCAGAAAGAGACCCAGATACCGATCGGGAAACTTCAGGATCAATCCGCCGTCGTGAAACACGCCGTTGTCGCCGCTGTGCTGACCAACATTACCCTGGTTCATATGGATGTCATGAACGCCGTGGAGGCCGTCCAGATTGCCGAACTCGGCATCGATCGGCTTGTGCAGGTTCTGGTCAAACTTCGCGCCGAACGCGTAGATCTCGCCGCCGGCAGCCTTGCACTGGTCGAGATACAGGGACAGCAGGTCCTGCAGGTCGTCGCTGCTCGCGCCGCCCGATGGCGGCAGCGATCGACCGTCCGTCCACGTGAACAGGGGTGCCTTGACGTAGTCGAGCGCGTGGTCCGCGTTATGTGCGACGACGCTGAATCCCGGCACGGTCGCCGGCAGCGACGTCAGGAGCGGATGGCCCACAAGCGGGTCGACGATCCAAAACGCTACCTCGGAGCCGCTGTCCGACTGCACGTTGACCGCAATCCGCCACGGTTGGCCCGACGTGTCGACGGCGCGAATTTGCAGGTGCGGCGTCGAAGCGTTGTCTTCGCGCTTGTACTGGTCAGGGCGTGCCCGAAGCACGCCGTACTGAATCGCCATCGCGACCTCCTCTGATCAGCCGCCCTCGCCAGCCTACACCGTTCAAGCGTAATTTGCAAAGATGCAACCTGTGCGACAGAAGCAGTAACGGGGCTCGTGGGAGTTCCGACAGGGCAAAATTGTCGTTTGTAATCTATCGGGCCGTTTGGCCGTGATTTGTCGGAAAAACCATTGAAGAACCTCGCGAAAGCGTCTGACTCCCAAGCTGAAGGGCGTTGTAATCGACGCTTGCGAAACCTCCTTCGGATGAGAGAAGGTCGGCGCGCCGCAATTGCCTCTTTCCGAATTCAGGAGAAGATTAAGTGACCTTTCCATCCCGTGAAAATCTGATGATCTGCTTCGGACATCCTGCATATCAGGTGAAGGCGGCATTCGATTCGCTCAACCCCGGTGTCAAGAGCTTCGAGGCCAAGAGCTTCGAGGAGTTCGAACGCCGGATCGCGGAAGCGGATGTCGTCGTGGTGTCGGGCTTCTGGAAGAATCATCTGCTTCAGAAAGCGCCGCGCCTGAAGTTCATCCAATCGATCAGCGCGGGAATCAATCAGTACGATCTTGACGTCCTGAAGGCCGGCGGCGTGCGTTTGGCGAGCGCGCAGGGCGTCAATATGAATGCCGTTTCCGATCACGCGATGAGCCTGATACTCGCGATGTCGCGACGGTTGCCGGAAGCGCGGGACAATCAGGCCAGAAAATTCTGGCGCCCGATGCAAAGCGATCATGCCGTCCGCGAAGACGATCTGGCCGGAAAGACGCTCGTCATCTTCGGTCTCGGGCGCATCGGCGGCCGTCTGGCGAAGCTGGCAAAGGCCTTCGACATGAATGTCATCGGTTTTCGCCGGACCAATCTGTCGGACAAGGGATATGCGGACGAAGTCCACGCCTCGGCGGAGTTTCACAAGTTCCTGCCGCGCGCCGACTTTGTCGTCCTCAATTGCCCGCTGACGGATGAAACGCGCGATATCATCGACGAGCAGGCGCTGTCGCGGTTCAAGAGCACCGCCTATCTGATCAATGTGGCGCGCGGCGCTTGCGTCGATGAACAGGCTCTGATCCGGGCGCTCCGCAGCGAAACGATCAAGGGGGCGGCGCTGGATTGCACCGTCGAGGAACCGCTTCCCGCGGATTCGCCGCTCTGGTCGATGCCGAACGTCTTCATCACGCCGCATACGGGAGGCGAAACCTGCAATTATGAAGCGGGCATCGCCAAGCTCCTGGAAACGAATCTGAACAAGATCTGGGCCGGCAAGGACGATTTGGTCAACAAGGTGCTTTGATCGTCGGCCGCGGCGTATCCGCCGCTGGCGTCATGGGCCGGCCGCGGCGTCAGGCGACCTATGCGATCGCCTGAATGGCGTTGGAGTAGATGCTGGCCGGGCGGCTCAGACCGTAATGATCACGCAGCGTCGTGCCGCTGTAGTCGTGACGGAACAGGCCGCGCTTGCGCAGGATCGGCACCACCTGCTCGGCGAAGACGTCGAACCCGCCGGGCAGGAACGGCGGCATGACGTTGAAGCCGTCGGCGGCGCCATTCTCGAACCAGGTCTGGATGTTGTCGGCGATCTTTTCCGGCGGACCGGCGATCACCCAATGGCCGCGCGCGCCGGCCAGGCGCTGCACGAGCTGGCGTATCGTCGGGTTCTCGCGATCGACGATGTCGATCACCAGCTTGAAGCGGCTGGCGACGCCGTGCGCGCCGCTGGTGTCGATCAGATGACGGGGGAAGGGGCCGTCGAGGTCGAAGCCTGAGAGGTCGAGACCGATCATCTGGCGCAACTGGGTCAGCGAATACTCCGGCTGGATCAGATCGTTGAATTCGTCCTGCAACCGGTCCGCCTCGATCTGCGTGCTGGCGATGAACGGGCTGATGCCGGGCAGGATCTTGATCTGATTAGGGCTGCGGTCGAAGGCTTTCGCCTGACGCTTGATATCCGCATAAAATTCCTGGGCGCTCGCCAGCGTCTGATGCGCGGTGAAGATCGCTTCCGCGAAACGCGCCGCAAAGGCACGTCCGTCGTCGGACGAGCCGGCCTGCACATAGACCGGCCGTCCCTGCGGCGTCCGCGAGATGTTGAGCGGCCCGCGCACGCGAAAATGTTTTCCGATGTGATTGATCGCGTGGATCTTGCCGGTGTCGGCGAATACACCCGAGACGGGATCGTTGATCAGCGCGTCGTCTTCCCAGCTGTCCCAAAGCCGCGTGATGACGTCGAGATATTCCCGCGCCCGCTCGTAGCGTTCGTGATGCGGAGGATGCTCGGGCAGGCCGAAATTCTGCGCCGCCTGCGGCGTGCTCGTGGTGACGATGTTCCAGCCGGCCCGGCCGCCGCTGATGTGATCCAGCGAGGCGAACAGCCGCGCCAGATTGTAGGGCTCGGTGTAGGTGGTCGACGCGGTCGCGATCAGGCCGATCCGTTTGGTGGCGGAAGCGATCGCGGTGAGCAGGGTGATCGGCTCGAGCCGGAACCGCTGGGCGTAGCGCACATTGTCCGACAGCGCCGGACCGTCGGCGAAGAACACCGCGTCGAATTTGTGCGCTTCGGCGCGCTGCGCCAGCTCCTGATAGTAGGTGACGTCGAGAATGCGATCGGCGGCCGAATCCTTGTGGCGCCAGGCAGCCTCGTGATGACCATCCGGATAGATGAAGAAGTTGAGGGAAAGTTGCCGTCGTTCGCTCATTGTAAGACCCGCGTGTATTGGATGCTGCATTCGTCGAGACTTTATGTCTGCAGTCGCTTTGATGTCGATGAAATGAATTTGCGTTGTTGCGTCGGATGCGAGCATGAAGCTTGCGAGCAGAACGCTAATCGAAGATGAGCGCAATCGCCACGACAGGAAACGGCGGTGGTTGTAGCGATTTTATCGCGGCGCGCTACGCGAAGTGCGTTGCGCCGCAACGAATTTGGCTCCCTGTGAAGCCTCGCGAGCCGTCATCATTGCAAATCTTCCAGTGTGAGCATCGGCGGCGAAGCGTTCGTTGTGTGTCGGCAAAAACAAAGCTGGTTTCGTTTCATTGACTGGCGGCCGTTCGGTTTTACCATTCAGGACGTCAACACGAGGTCGTCCAACATGCTCCAGTTTGATCCCGATGATCGATGTCGCGGCTGTTGTCGTCCATCGGAGCACGTTGCGGCCGATTAGGCCCATCGCCTGAAATAATTTCACTTAATCTCCGCCGGCGCTCGCGCGATCGGTGTGCGGCGGAGCTTTGCCTTTGGGATCGCGATGATGAGAACACGATCATGAGCAACACGACAATTATCGATAACGTCATTCCGCGCGCTGATATCGTCAAGCGCGCGGCGAGGGTAGGCGCCGAGATCAGGAATATCGAGCTGTCGGGCGATCTTTCGGACCAGACCATCCGTGCCATCAACCAGGTGTTGCTCGAGCACAAGGTCATCTTCTTCCGTGATCAGGGCCATCTCGACGATGCCGAACAGGAGCGTTTTGCCGTTCGGCTGGGCAAGCTCGTCCCGCATCCGACCGTCGGCGCGATCAAGGGCACGTCGTCGATCCTGGAACTGGATTCCGGCCGGGGCGGTGGCCGCGCCGATCAATGGCATACCGATGTCACGTTCGTGGACGCCTATCCGAAAATTTCGGTGCTGCGTGGCGTGGTGATCCCGCCCTATGGCGGCGACACCGTCTGGTCGAACACGGCGGCGGCCTATCTCGATCTGCCGGCACCGCTGCGCAAGCTCGCCGACGAATTGTGGGCCGTGCATAGCAACGCCTATGATTATGCCGTGAAGAAGCACGCGACCGAGGCCGACAGGAAACATTTCGAAGAAGTATTCACCGGCACGGTCTATGAGACCGAGCATCCGGTGGTGCGCGTCCATCCCGAGACCGGCGAACGCACGCTGGTGCTGGGCAATTTCGTGCAGCGCTTCGTTGGCCTGCCGAAGTATGACGGCCAAAAGCTGTTCGACCTGTTCCAGTCGCATATCACGGCGCCTGAAAACACCGTGCGCTGGAGCTGGAAGGCCGGCGACGTTGCGATCTGGGACAATCGCGCCACGCAGCATTACGCGGTCAACGATTACGGCGATCAGCACCGCATCGTCCGCCGCGCCACCATCGATGGCGACGTGCCGGTCAGCGTCGACGGTCGCCACAGCGTCACGCGCGTCAAGTCATCCAAGCCCGCGACCGCCAAAGCCGCTTGATCCAAGTCCACTCAGGGAAATCACAACATGAATGCAATCATCCAAATCCTTCGTGCCCGGCGCCTCGCCATACGCAGGTCTGTGCGTCTTCTGCTCGCCGGGGCCGTGGCACTCGGCCTGACCGCGCCTGCTTTCGCCGAGCCGCCGCTCGAGAAAACCGAGATCCGCTACCAGGGCTGGGCCGGGCAGGTAACGTTTACCGAACTCGCCGAGGACCTCGGCTATCTCGCGCCGTTAAAACTCAAATGGGTTGGCAACACCATCAGCGGTCCGCAGGATATTCAGACCGTGGTCACCGGTGACATCGACGTCGGTGGCGCGTTCTATGGCGCGATCCTCAAGCTGATCGCGGCGAAAGCGCCGATCAAGGCGGTGGTCGGTTATTACGGCTCCGACGCCAACACTTACTATGGCTACTTCGTGAAGGACGACAGTCCGATCAAGACGGCGCGCGACCTGATCGGCAAGAAGGTCGCGGTCAATACGCTGGGCGCACATCTGGAATTCGTGCTCCGCGAATATCTGGCCCGGAACGGCCTCAGCGCGGCCGAGGCCAAGCAGGTGACGCTGGTGGCGATCCCGCCAGTCAGCGGCGAGCAGACGTTGCGTCAAGGCCAGGTCGAGGTCAGCGCGCTGAGCGGCGTGCTGCGTGACAAGGCGCTGGAACGGGGCGGCATCCGCTCGCTGTTCAACGATACCGATCTGTTCGGAGAGTTCACCGGCGGCGCCTATGTGCTGCGGGACAAATTCATCAAGGACAATCCCGAGGCCTCGCGCAGACTGGTGGAAGGGATTTCGCGGGCCATCCAATGGGCTCAGACCACGCCGCCGGAAGAGGTGAAGGCACGCTTCGACAGAATCGTTGCGGAGCGCAGGCGCAACGAGGATGCCTCCTCGATCAAATACTGGAGGAGCACCGGCGTTGCGACCAAAGGCGGCGTGATCTCGGACCGCGAAATCCAGGTCTGGATCGACTGGCTCGAGAAGGACGGCCTGTTCAAGCCGGGTCAGGTCAAGGCTTCCGATGTCTATACCAACGCGTTCAATTATTTCCGGGCCGGAAAGACGGCGGAGGCACGATGAGCTCGGTCAAGATCAGCTTCCAGCAGGTCCGCAAGGAGTTTGTCGTTCGCGGCGAGGGGGGCGGTCCGTCGGACCGCTTCACCGCGCTGGAGGACATCACGTTCGACGTAGCGCCCGGCGAGTTCCTGGCTCTGGTCGGCCCGAGTGGTTGCGGGAAATCGACGCTGCTCGATCTGCTCGGCGGTCTGACCAAGCCGAGCAGCGGCCGCATCCTGCTCGACGGACGGTCGATCGAGGGGCCGGCGCGGGACCGCGGCATCGTGTTCCAGCAATACGCGCTGTTTCCGTGGCGCACGGCCGCGCAAAACGTCGAGTTCGGTCTCGATATCGCCGGCCTTAAGGCGCGGGAGCGGCGCGAACGGGCGCTGCACTATCTCGAACTGGTTGGTCTCTCGGCTTTCGCCGAGCGCTATCCGCACGAACTCTCCGGCGGCATGAAGCAGCGCGTCGCGATCGCGCGCAGCCTCGCTTACGATCCGGAAGTGCTGCTGATGGACGAACCGTTCGCCGCCCTCGACGCGCAGACCCGGGAGACGCTGCAGGGCGAATTGCTGCGGATCTGGCGGACGACCGGCAAGACGATTCTCTTCATCACGCACGGGATCGACGAGGCGGTCGTGCTCGGCCAGCGGGTCGCTGTCATGACGTCGCGTCCTGGCCGCATCAAGCAGGTCGTCGAAATTCCCGAGGCGCTTCGCAGCGAAACTGAGGATGTGCGCTCGCTGCCTGAATTCGGTCCGGTGCGGCATGAGGTCTGGTCGTTGCTGCGCGAGGAAGTGTTGAAAGCCCAGCAACTGGCTGGCGGTGCCGGCGCCGCGCGTGCGAGCCGCGCTTTGGAGGAAGTTGCCCATGTCTAGTCTTGAAGTCCTGAGTGTTCTTGAACTCGCACACGGACGGCCGCCGTCTCCGGGGCGGGCGAAGCGGCAGCCGTCTGCGGTCTGGAATTCCGCCGGGCAGACGCTCCGCTCGCTCGGCGCCTTCGGGCACCGGTCACTGTTGCTGGTGTTGCTGTTGTCGGTATGGGAGGCCGCGCCGAGGCTGGGTCTGATCGATGCGGTGTTCCTGCCGCCATTTTCAGAAGTGATCGCCGCCGGCTGGCAGCTCGCGCAATCCGGCGAGCTCTACGACGACGTCTCCGCCAGCCTGCTGCGCGCCTTGAGCGGATTTCTGATCTCGGTGGTGCTGATCGTGCCGCTTGGTCTCGCGGTCGGCTGGTATGCAAGGCTCGGCAATCTCCTGAACCAGTTCATCGAGATTTGCCGCAACACCGCGCCGCTGGCGCTGCTGCCGGTGTTCATCCTGCTGCTCGGGATCGGCGAACTCTCCAAGATCACCATGGTGGTCTATAGCTGCGCCTGGCCGCTGCTGCTCAACACCATTGCCGCGGTCAAGCAGGTCGATCCGCTGCTGATCAAGTCGGCGCGGACCATGGGCGCAACGCCGCAGCAGCTCTTTCGCAAGGTGATCCTGCCGGCGTCGCTTCCCACCATCTTTGTCGGCATCCGTCTGGCCAGTGCGTCGGCAATGCTGGTGCTCGTCGCTTCCGAAATGGTCGGCGCCAAGGCGGGTCTCGGCTATCTCATCATCAACAGCCAGTACAGCTTTCTGATCCCGCAAATGTATTTCGGCATTTTGGGGATCACCGTCATCGGGTTGATGTTCAACGCGATCCTTCAGGCATTGGAACAGCGTTTCATGCGGTGGAAAGCGCCGGTGTGAGGCAGCACCTGCTCACACGGCGATGTTGCCCCGACGCCATGCGCGATTTCAAATTGTCCTGGAGAAGTGAACGATGACGAGCCAACCAAACCGCGCCGCGCGGGTGTCCGCGCCGGCGGGATCCGTGGAATTCGATGCCGACGTGCTGGTGCTTGGTGGTGGACCCGCGGGCACTTGGGCCGCGGTGAGTGCGGCGGAGCGCGGCGCGCGCGTCGTGCTGGCCGACAAGGGCTTTTGCGGCACATCCGGTGCCACGGCTGCGGCCGGCACCGGTGTCTGGTATGTCGATCCGGATCCTGCACTGCGCGAGGCCGCGATGGCTAACCGCGCCAAGCTCGGCGGTCACCTGCAGGATCGCCACTGGATGGCGCGGGTGCTCGACCGGACCTTTGGGCAAAGCAATCGGCTGGCCGATTGGGGCTATCCCTATCCGGTGGACGACCACGGCAAGTCGCATCGCACGTCGCTGCAAGGGCCGGAATATATGCGCCTGATGCGCAAGCGTACCAAGCAGGCCGGCGTCACCATTCTCGATCACAGTCCGGCGCTCGAATTGCTCGCGGACGACGCAGGCACCGTTGCCGGCGCCAGCGGCTTGCGCCGCCAGAAGCATGACTGCTGGACCGTGCGCGCCAAGGCGGTGGTGATCGCGACCGGCGGCTGCGCGTTCCTGAGCAAGACTTTGGGCTCGAATGTGCTGACCGGTGACGGCTATCTGATGGCAGCGGAGGTCGGCGCTGAATTCTCAAGCATGGAGTTCTCCAACGCTTACGCGATTTCGGCCGCCTTCGGTTCGGTGACGAAGACGCTGTTCTATGGCTGGGCGAGCTTTACTTATGAAGACGGCAGCGTGGTTCCTGGTGCTGCGTCGAAGGGCGGACGCTCGGCCATCGCCCGCGCGCTGCTCCAGGGTCCGGTCTATGCCCGGCTCGACAAGGCCGACGATGATTTGCAGCGTCACATGCGTGCGTCGCAGCCGAACTTCTTCCTGCCGTTCGACCGCACCGGCATCGATCCGTTCAGGGATCGCTTTCCGGTGACGCTGCGGCTGGAAGGCACCGTTCGCGGTACCGGCGGCCTCCGCATCGTCGACGATAGCTGCGCCACCAGCGTAGCGGGACTTTATGCGGCCGGCGATGCGGCCACGCGCGAGCTGATCTGCGGCGGCTTCACCGGTGGCGGCAGTCATAACGCCGCCTGGGCGATGTCGTCGGGGACCTGGGCCGGGCAGGGCGCGGCCGACTATGCCAGACAGTTCGGCGCGGCCGCCCGGCGTCAGCTGTCATCCGCAGGAACGGTCGCATTTCGAAGCCGGCCGCTGCGCGCGTTCGAACCGGCTGCGCTGGCGAAAGCTGTTCAGGACGAGGTCTTTCCCTATGAACTGAACTATTTTCGCCACGCGTCCCGCCTGGATGGCGCACTGGCTCGCCTCGATGCGGCCTGGCTCGATGTTTCGAAGGCGGATGCGGCCAGTGAGGCGGATCTGTTGCGGGCCCGCGAAGGCGCGGCCATGCTGGCGACCGCGCGCTGGATGTATCGCAGTGCGCTGACGCGGAAGGAAAGCCGCGGCATGCATCGCCGCGACGATTTTCCTGGTGAGGATGACCGGCAGCGTCATTACGTAACGGCGGGAGGTCTCGACGAAGTATGGACCTCCGTTCGACCGCACGCTGAAGCTGACTACGCGGAGGCCGCGGAATGATCGAAATCATCGATGCCGAGCGCTGCACTTCCTGTGACATCTGTGTCAACGTGTGCCCGACCAACGTCTTCGACAAGACGGATGGCATTCCGGTCATCGCCCGCCAGAGCGACTGTCAGACCTGTTTCCTGTGCGAGCTCTATTGTCCCGAGGATGCGCTCTACGTCTCGCCCTTCGCGGATGAGACCCAGCCCGTCGATGTCATCGCGCTGAAGCAAACGACCGCGATGGGCAGTTACCGTCGGGCGGTTGGCTGGACCGACGATACGCGGGACCGGCGCGGCGTCGACGCCAGCTATCTGCTGTTTGGTCAATGAGTGGCGGGGCGCCGCACGCGGTCGGCCGGCATCAATAACAATCGGGCAGGGCGCCCGAATATTCGGGCTGATTCCGCCGCTCGGCGCCGCCTGCGATTCCGCTGAATTCCGCGGCGCGGTTCTCAATTAGCGCAGGAACTTTGTCGCCCTGCCGTGAGCACGCAGGGCCGTTGCGGCCTTTGGTAGCAAACCTCCATAAATTGGTGCAGAAAGGGACGGGATCACGGAGTTTTTTTGCCGGATCGACCGAATGGTGTCATCACGCTGCGTACTGAACGGGCAGCAACCCGCGACATCCAGAAAATGACCTGCCAGCGTCATTTTCCATTCTGGGGATCAGGGAAACGCGATGGCGCTGACGGCGGATGAGATCCTTGGGAATCCGGCGGTTGATCCCTGCGTCCGCAAGCTCGCCCAGGCGCTGCTGATGATCCACGACGCCTCGCCACGGCTGGCCTCGTTGTTTGGGACCAGGCAGCGCTGGCTGATGGCCCATGCGGCAGTCGCACTCTATTTCCGCGATGTCATCGCCAACGGTCCCGGCGGCGGGTTGCCGATGGTCCGTTTGCTCGATGCCGTCGAACACTATCAGGTAGCAAGCCGGAACACCGCGGCGGCCTTTCTCAAGGAGATGCTGAAATACGACATCGTTCGGCATGTCGCGGCGAGCGAAGGCAAACGCAACCGCACTTTCGAGCCGGCGCCGACGACGCTTGCGGCGCTGTTCCAGTGGCATCTGTTGCACCTGTCGGCGCTCGACGGCTTCGATGGCGGCTCGCGAATGGCGACATTGGGCGCCCAGCCGGAAGCGCTGCAACGTTTGCAGCCTTTGATCGCCGACGGTATTCTGGGGGACAACACCGTTCGCAAACCGGAGCCGACCTTCGCGCTGTTCGCCTGGGTCGATGAAGGCGGGATGGTGATGGATCGCCTGATCATTGGATGCGAGGAGACGCCCCCCGACGTCGATCGTGTCAAGACCGACGCACGATCCGTTTCCGGCCTGGCGCAGCGGCTCAAGCTCTCGCGGACCCAATTGGGTCGCAAGCTCGCCGTGGCTGAAGCCATGGGAAGCCTCGGCTGGGTCGGCGCACGCGGCAAGTCCCAGATTTGGGTCAGCCAGGGTTTTCGCCACGAATATCACAAGGCGCAGGCAGTCAAGCTTGCGATCATCGACGCGGCGTATGAAGCCTGTTTTACGTCGCAGCGATGAGGCATGACACGGCCGGCTAAGCCGGCGCGGCCTTGATCCATTCGGGCCGTATTCATCCATTTGAAGGATGACGCGTCGATCGGCCGACCTCACTGTCGGCGTGACAATCGGTGTCACCTGCCTCCGGCAAACCGGAGGCGGCGTTCTTGAACCAGGAGGGTTCCATGATTCGCTTTTCAGCTCTGGTTGCCGTCGCGTTTGCTCTCGCCGTTTTCGTCGGAGGCTCGTTTGCGCAAGCCCAGAAAGCTTCGGACCCCAAGAGCCAACCCGGTAGCGGCCAGTGCCGTTTGTCGAACGGGCAACGTTGTTAAATTGGCCGGCTGCCGCGCTCGCGCGGTGCGATTTCCTTCAGCTCGCCGGCAACGCCGGCGAGTCTGCTGCCGTAAAATATTCCTCCGGCGCGGCTTGTTAGCGGATCGAAGCGGTTCGAGGTTCGACGCCACCCAGAGCTGAATACGGGGGCGGCTTCCCGTCACCCGCTCCATTTTTCTTCCTTTTTGACCCCCGATCGCTCCTTCGCCCGCCAGGCGGATGGCTGCATGCCGTCAACGCAGTGCTCGGGCCGCCAAAATAGTGTATCGGCTGGGTCCGAAAGCGCCGGGTCATGCCCCGCGCCACCAAATCAAAAGTTCCGGAGGAAGTTTCAATGTCGGCTCTGCCACTGCAAGGCATCAAGATTCTCGACCTGACGCGGGTGCTGGCGGGGCCGTTGTCGGCGCAGATGCTGGGCGATCTCGGCGCCGAGGTGATCAAGATCGAGCGTCCCGGCGGCGGCGACGACGCGCGCGCCTTCGGCCCGCCCTATTTGAAAGACCCGGACGGCAAGGCCAACAACAACAACTCGTTCTATCTGTGCGCCAACCGCAACAAGAAATCGGTCACCGTCAATATCGCCTCGCCGGAAGGCCAGGACATCATCCGCGAACTCGCAAAATCCTGCGACGTCATGATGGAGAATTACAAGGTCGGCGACCTCAAGCGCTACCGGCTGGATTACGAATCGATCAAGGCGATCAACCCCGGCATCATCTATTGTTCGGTGACCGGGTTCGGCCAGACCGGTCCTTACGCGCCGCGCGCCGGTTACGACGCGATCCTGCAGGCGATGGGCGGCTTGATGAGCGTCACCGGCCATATCGACGGCGAGCCCGGCGCCGGCCCGATGAAGGTCGGCCCCTCCATCGTCGACTACATGACCGGCATGAACACCTCGATCGGCATTCTCTCGGCGCTGTTTCACCGCAAGGCCAATGGCGGCGAGGGGCAGCATGTCGACGTCTGCCTGTTCGACACCGTGATCGCCTCGCTGTCGCATTGGCTGCAGATCTACCTCGTCAACGGCCAGACCCCGCCGCGGCGCGGCACCTGGGGCAATGGCGGCATGCCGGCCGGCGTGTTCCGCGCCACCGACGGCGAGTTGATGCTGGTGGTCGGCAATGACGGCCAGTTCGCGCGCACCTGCGCCGTGCTCGGGGCACCGGAGCTTGCGACCGATGCAAGGTTCGTCAAGAACAACGACCGCGTCGTGCACGGCAAGGAGATCATGGCGATCTTCGCAGGGCTGTTTCTGAAGAAGCCGGTTGCCTACTGGCTCGACGAACTGGAAAAGGCCGGCGTGCCCTCTGGCCCGATCAACAATTTCGAGCAGGTGTTTTCCGATCCGCACGTTCAGTCGCGCGGCATGCGCGTCAACGTCGATCATCCCTTCGAGCCGCAATTGTCGCTGATCCGCAACGCCATCACCTTCTCCGGCACGCCGGTGAAGGAGTATCGCGCGCCGCCGCTGCTCGGCGAACACACCAAGGAAGTGCTGGCGACGATCGGCTATGACGAGGCGAAGGTCGAGGCGCTGAAGGCGCAGAAGATCGTCTAGAGCCGTTCCCGTTCCGATGAAATCGGAACGGGGCTCTAACTTCTGTTGACGCGTTTTCTTCGCGCGAACCGGTATCAGCTTCGCTGGAAAACGCTCTAACCGATCCGCATCGACAGTTCGACGTCTTCGGCGAACGGCGTCGACATGTAGCCGTTTGCCGGCGAGCGCACGCGCGCCAGATAGTCGGGGCTGTAATCGGCGTTGTCGGCGACGATGAAGGCGCCCGGCCTGAGGCGGCTCTCCACCAGGCTCAAGGATCTCGGGATAGAGCGCCTTGGCGCCGTCGAGCAGCAGCAGGTCGATCGTTTCGGGAAGATCGGCGCTCAGCGTCTGCAGCGCGTCGCCCTCGCGGATCTCCACGAGGTCGATGAGACCGCCGGCCGTCAGATTGTCCCGGGCCCGCGCCACCTTGGACGGCTCGAACTCGCTGGTGATCAGATGGCCACCGCCATTGTCGCGCAGCGCTGCGGCGAGGTGCAGGGTCGAGATGCCGAACGAGGTCCCGAACTCGACGATGGTCCGCGCGCCGCCAGCTTCGCGCCAGCATGTAGAGCAGCGTGCCGGTCTCCCGCGAGATCGCGCAGCGGAGCATCCTTCAGCCGGCCGTAGAGGTCGAGGTAGTCGGTCTTGCTCCGCATCAGGCGCGCCCGCTCTTCGGCGGAGAGATCGGCGACGGCGGCGCGCGGTCTCCGCCGACGCCGCATCGGCCTCGTTCGAACAGGCGGTCCAGCAGGGGCGCAAGCGGGGTGGTGGTCAGGGTGGTCATGCGGTGTCTCCGGTCTGGGTGAGCGCGTTCTTGCGTCGGATTCAGAAATACGACTAATCCGTCGCATTCGCTATTCGCATTGCCGCCGCAGCTCCATGACCGATCGCCGAAGCCCTTCAATTTCCTCACGAAAACAGCCGCAGCAGGCGCGCTCGACCGAGCTCGTCGCGGCGATTCTGCAGGCCGCTGTTCAGGTTTTGGCGAAGGAAGGCGCGCAGCGCTTCACCACGGCGCGGGTCGCCGAGAAGGCCGGCGTCAGCGTCGGCTCGCTCTATCAGTATTTCCCGAACAAGGCGGCGATCCTGTTCCGGCTCCAGAGCGACGAATGGCGGCAGACGACCGACGTTGCTGCGCGGCATCCTGGAGGACGCCGCGAAGGCCGCCGCTCGAACGGCTGCGCACCCTCGTCCATGCCTTCATCCGCTCGGAATGCGATGAGGCCGCGATGCGTGTGGCGCTCAATGACGCCGCACCGCTCTATCGCGATGCGCCCGAGGCACAGGAGGCGAGGGCGGCCGGACGACCGCATCGTCGAGCTCTTCATGCAGGAGGCGCTGCCGACGGCCTCGGAAGCGACGCGCGCATTGGCCGGCGATCTGATCACGACGACGCTGAGCGCGGTCGGGAAAGCATTTTTCGGAAACGGCCGCGAACCTCGGCAGAGATCGAAGCCTATGCCGACGCCATGGCCGATATGTTTTGCGCCTATCTTGAAGTCTTGAGACCTGCTGAGACCCGCGTTCACTCCGCCCGCTCGCACCATGTCAGCCGTGCTGCCTCGCGAAAATCGGAGGGCGTGCCGCCGAAGTGACGGCGGAAGGCGCGATTGAAATAGGAGACATCGCCGAACCCGCTCTCATGGGCGATTTGTGCGATGTTGAGGTGGGCATAGCGGCGGTCGATCAGCATGCGGTGGGCCCGCGTGACGCGCTCGGCGAGCACGAAGGCGGAGAACGACGAACCGTCCTCCTCGAACAGTTTTCGCACATAGCGCGGCGAGATGCCGTGGCGCGCCGCGATCAGTTCGGTCGAGAGGTCGCTGCGGCCGAGCGTGCGCAGGATGTCGGAGCGGATGGCGGCAAGCCGCGCCGCCTTGGCGCCACGCTGCCGCGCCAGTTCGGCGTAATCGCCGCGCGCCCCCAGCGCCAGCGCGGCAAGGTCGATGATGTGGTCGGCGACGCTTTGCCCAATCGCCGGGTTGCTCAGTTCATCGCCGGCTCGCACCACGTCGAGATAGCGGACGAGGAGGCCAAGCGCCGCGTTGCCGCTCGGGATCGGCCGGCCGAAGGCCTGGGTATAGTCCGGCGCAAGGGCTGCGATCGTCGGCCGCGAAAGCGCAAGGGTGACGAAGCTTGCCGGAGTGAGCAGCGTGCTGGTCGAGGGATCAGATGGCGTGATGACGCTGGCGCTGCCGACGCCGTCGATCAACTCCCGACCGAACTGGGTGGCGGAGCCGACCCCGCTGCGCAGCACGCTGAGCGCGATGATGTCCTTGGTGTGCTTGGCAAGCTCGGGCGTGGAGCGATAATGCGCCGGCGAGCGCGAGCCGGCGGCGATGCTGACATTGGGCAGCAGGTTGAACGTCACCTCGGCGTGGAACGGTGCGTCACCGATCGGTTCGATATCGACGTTGGCGATGCCGCGCCCGTAAATCTCGCGCCACAATGCCAGCCGGTTTCGTTCGGGAAGGTTTTCGGTGGTGATATGCGCGTGTCGAAATGGTTCGATATCCTGCATGTGTCCCCCGCCGGATTTATCGCTGTCATCAGTCAGTCGCAAGATATCGGCGGGAAGTTCACAACGCGTGCAATCGGCGGTTCATTTATCCAAGGCGCAATCATTGTTCCGCATAGTCCTGCCGTTGTGCCGCGCAGGACAATTTCCGTCGTGGCGCAAACGCCACAGCTGCCGGGAAACCGGCGCGCGTGCCGGATGAGCCAATTCCCGGTTCCGGGGCGACCAAGACAGTTGGGCGGTGTGCAGTCAATTTGCCGGCGGTGGCTGCTTCGGCCGCAAGATCCGGGATTGAATGATGAAAATGATCAATGGCACGGCGCGGCTGGAGTCCACAGCGAAGGTGAAGGCCGGGCGATCGCTAACCCGCGCTGCGCCATTTGTCTTGTCGATGGTTACGGCAGCCGTGGTGCCGGCAGCCCCGGCGGCGGCGGCGTGCGTGCAGTCGGGCAGCACCGTCACCTGTAGCGGCGCGACCGTGACCGGCTTCGGTACCGGCACTGAAAACAACCTGACGCTGACGGTCCAGTCGGGTGGCTCGATCACGGCGACGAATGACATCAATCTTGGTACCGGCAATACCGTGACCAATAACGGCGCGCTTGTTGTCGTCGGCGGCGGCATCGGCATCCTTGGGGTCGGCAACAACGTCTTTACCAATGCCGGCACGATGACGCTCAGCGCCAACTCCATCGGCATCTACACGCAGGGCGACAACAACATCGTCACCAACACCGGGACGATCAGCTCAACGGCGCCGAGTGTCTTCGGCATCTACGTGTCCGGCGGCGTCGGTAACACCGTGACCAATTCCGGCACCATCAACCTGACCGGTGTGGGTTCTTTCGGCATCGCAGATTCGGGCTTCGGCAGCACCGTCACTAATTCGGGCACCATCACGATCGGCGGCGGCGCTTTCTTCGGCGGCGACGGCATCACTTTGGGGAGCAGCAGCAAACTCACCAACACCGGCACGATTACGACAGCCGCCGACGGCGGCAGCGGTGTCAGCATGTCCGGCGGCAGCACCCTGACCAACAATGGTCTGATCGGCGCGAGCGGCCGCTTTGGTGCCGGCGTCTGGATCAACGGCACCAAAAGTACCATCGTCAACAATGGCACGATCACGGGCGGTTCGACCGGCTATTCGTTGCGTTCCGTGGGCACGACCGGAAACAACATCACCAATAACGGCACGCTCGATGGGCAGATATCCATCTTGGGGCTGGGCGGCAACAGCCTGACCAATGCCGGGTTGATCACCATCACCGATGCGGGGACGGCGCTTGCGACGGGCAATTTGTCCTTCGCCGGCACGTTCACCCAAACCGCCCAGGGTACGCTGGCGCTGCGCGTCGACAATACCGGCCTTCATGACGGCCTGTCCGCGGTCAACCAGGCCAGCCTCAACGGCACGCTGCGTCCGATGCTGACGCCGGGACTGTTCGGGACATCAATGACCTACAAGGATGTCGTGGTATCGAATGATTCCGTCGTCGGTCAGTTCGCGACTGTCACAGCACCTTCGGCCTTCTTCAACGCGGTCGCTACCTACAATGCCAAGTCCGTCGATCTGACGCTGACGCGCTACGGTTTTGGCAGCGCGCCCGGTGAGACCGTCAACCAGCGCGCGATCGGCAACGCGCTGGAAACCGGTTATTCGACCTCGCTGACCGGCGCCACCGCGGCCTTCTATACGCAATTGCTCCAGGCCACGTCGCTCCGTGCGCTCGATCAATTGTCCGGCGAAGGCACCAGCGGCACCCAGAACACCGCGTTCAATGCCGGCTCGCTGTTCGGCCGGACCATGGACGGGCAGATGGAGGCCTGGCGCGCCGGCAATCGCAACGGCGCGGGCGGCGATGCCGCGCTCGGCTATGCCGGGGAGCAACCGCGCGGCCCGGCGGCACGGCCTTTGCCGCGCTGAAGGCGCCGCCGCTGGCGCAACCGCAGTGGAATGCCTGGGCCTCGGGCTTCGGCGCCGGGCAGTCGCTTTCCGGCAATGCCAACACCGGCAGCGCCGGCTTGAGCGACCGCGCCGCGGGCGGCTCGATCGGCGTCGATCATCTCGTCAACCCGGATCTTCTGGTCGGTATCGCCGCCGGCGGTTCGACCGCGAGTTTCTCCGTCGCCGACCGCACCACTTACGGCCGGCTCGAGGGCGGCCATATCGGCGCCTATGCGATGCAGCGGTTTGGCTTAAGCTATCTCTCGGCGCAGATCGCCTACAGCCATTTCAACAATTCGACGACCCGCACCATCAGCGGCGTCGGGCCGGACGAGACCGCAAAAGGATCGTTCGGCAGCGACCAGTTCGGCGGACGCCTCGAAATCGGCCGCGCCTTCACTTTCGGCAATGTCTCGGTGACGCCGTTTGCCGCCGTGCAGGCCGCGCGCTTGTGGCAGGGCGCCTATACCGAAACCAGCACGGCCGGCGTAGCCCCCGGTGTGCTTGCGCTGAGCTACCGGTCGCAAAACGTGTCCTCGGTGCCGACTTTCCTCGGCGCCAAGTTCGACGGCCGCGTCGACTTCGGCAACGGTATGGTGTGGAGCCCGTTCGTGCACGCTGCCTGGGTCCACGAATTCGAGCCATCGCGCACCATCACTGCTTCGCTGATCACCGTGCCGGTTCCGGCGTTCACCGTCGCAGGCGCAAGTGCGGCCTCCGATTCCGGGCGCGTCGATCTCGGCTCGCGGCTGGCGCTGAACCGGTTCTGGGAATTGTCCGGCCGGGTCACCGGCGACTTCTCCAACCGCGGCCAGAGCTATTCCGGCATCGGTTCGCTGCGCGCGAGCTGGTAGATGCGGGACGAAAGGCACGATCGCGTCAGCCCCGGGGTCGTGCCTTTCTCTCGTGCCTTCCGTCCAGCCGCTGTTCTTGTAGATTGCTGGGGTTAGGCTAGATTCCGCGTCAAGCTTGCGCATCTCCTTGCGCAAACCGGCGCGGGAGATTGACGAATGAACGGATCGGCCAATCGGCGCGCAAGATGGGCGCGATACCTATTGATTGCGGCGCTGTCGTTGTCGCCATTCGCAGGCTCAGCCCAGCAGGCCCAACCTTCGCATCCGCTCGACGCGTTGACCGGCGCTGAGCTTGGTCGGGTCAAGGCCATTCTCGCCGGCGAAGGCAAGCTCGGGCCGAAGGCGCGGTTTCACAGCATCGACCTCGATGAGCCCGACAAGGCGTCGGTTGCGGCATGGCGGCCGGGCGCGAGCCTGCCGCGGCGCGCCATTGCCGTGGTGAGCGAGGCGGGGACGGTACATCAGGCGGCCGTTGATCTCACGGCCGGCCGCACCACCGCCTGGCAGCCGGCCACGGGCGAGCCGAATCTGCTGCTCGGTGAGATGATGGACGCGGGCGGCATGGCGCTGGCGGATCCGCGCATGATCCAGGGTTTGGCGAAGCGCGGTCTCACCCCCAGTCGGGTGTTTTGCCTGCCGCTCACGTCGGGAAATTTTGGCGCCAAGGAAGCAGGTCAGCGCCTCCTGAAAGTGCCGTGCTACGCCAAGCCAGGCGACTCCAATGTGTGGGCCCGGCCAGTCGAAGGCCTGTTTGCCACCGTCGATCTGAAAACCGGCAAGGCGATCGATGTCACCGATACCGGCGTGGTGCCGGTCGCCTCCGAGCCCTGGGGTTACGAAGAGGCCGAAATCGCCAGGCGCAGCGCGCTGCGGCCGGAAATGAGGCCGGCCAACCTTTCCCAGCCCGGCGGGGACAACATCACGAGCGAGGACGGCCGCTACGTCTGGGACATCTGGCGCTTTCACCTGCGCGCCGACATGCGGCCAGGGACCGTGCTCTCGATGGTCGAAGCGCGCGACGGCGGGCGCTGGCGCTCGGTCGCCTACCAGATGCATCTGTCGGAGATCTTCGTCCCCTATATGGACCCGGACCAGAGCTGGTACTGGCGGGCCTATATGGACAGCGGCGAATATGGTTTTGGCAATCTGATGAGCCCGTTGCGCAGCGGCGTCGATTGCCCGTCCTATGCGCGCTTTCTCGCCGTCACCATGCCGCAGGACGATGGCGAGCCGATCCAGATTCCAAATGCGATCTGCCTGTTCGAGCGATCGATCGGCGATCCCGCCTGGCGGCATTACGAGACCGTCGGGCGCTCGCAGAACGACCAGTCACCGGCCGCCGGCCGCCCGGCAAGCGAACTCGTGGTGCGCTCCGCGGCGGGGCTCGGCAATTACGACTATCTGGTCGACTATGTCTTTCATCAGGACGGCAGCATCCGGATTGCCGTCGGCGCAACCGGCACCGACGCCACCAAGGGTGTTGCGAGCCAATCGATGAAGGACGCGACGGCCGCCGCCGACACAAGCTACGGCACGCTGATCGCGCCGGGGCTGGTCGCGCCGTTCCACAGTCACTATTTCAACTTCCGCCTCGATCTCGACGTCGACGGACCGGCGAACGATTTCATGCGCGAACGCCTGACGCAACAGGCGCTGCCGGAAGGTTCGCCCCGGCGCTCGCTTTTTACGGTGACGTCGGAAATGCCGGCGACCGAGATCGCGGCCCGCACCCGCATCGAGCCGGGCGCGCCCGCGCTCTACCATTTCGGCAATCACAATGTCGAAAGCGCGCTCGGCCATCATCCCGGCTACATGCTGATGCCGGAAGGCAGCTACGTGCATCCACTGCTTGGCGCCGACGATCCGCCGGTGCGGCGCAATTCCTATCTGCACTATCAGTTGTCGGTGACGCCGTTTGCGCCGGCCGAACGCTACGCCGGCGGCCGTTACGCCATGATGAGCGATGGCTCGGATACGCTCGGCGCCTGGACCGCACGCGACCGGCCGATCAATAACCGCGACATCGTCGCGTGGTACACGGTCGGCTTCCACCACATCACGCGGATGGAAGACTGGCCCGTGATGCCGACTCACTGGTTCGGCTTCACGCTGATGCCGCACAATTTCTTCAGCACCAACCCGGCGATGACGATACGGGATGTGAAGTAGGGGGTCCTTCGTCTCTAGTCCTTCACCGTCCCGTGCAGCAGCTTGATGCCCTCCGCGAGCGCGCTCTGCATCAGCAGCGTGTCGACGCCGTAGGCGATCATGCGAAAACCCTTGGCGCGGAAATCGCGCGCCCACTTGGCGTCGCCGGCGAGAAAGCCCGGCGTCTTGCCATGTTTCCTGCAGGCGCTGACCAGGCGTTCGACCGCGCCAAGGAATTTGGGATGGTCGAACTGGCCGGGGATGCCGAGGAAGTTGGTCAGGTCGTAATGGCCGAGCCAGACCACGTCGACGCCTTCGTGGCGGCGATCGCATCGACGTTCTCGATGCCGTTGGCGGTCTCGACCAGCGCGATCACCATCGTGCGCGCATTGGCTTGGGCGATCTTGTCGGTCTCGGCGCCACCTGCATAATCATCATGCGCGGCGACGTTGAACGCGGCGCCGCGACGGCCTGCCGGCGGATATCTGGTGCAATCGACGATCGCCTTGGCCTGTTCGGCTGTTTCGACCATCGGCACCATGATGCCCATCGCGCCGATGTCGAGTGCGCGTGCGATGTGGTGATAGTCGCCGGAAGGAACGCGCACCAGCGGCACCAGATCGAGCCCGCGGCAGAACGCGAACTGCGCCTTCATGGTCTCGAAGCCGACACCCGAATGCTCCATGTCATAGAGGATGAATTCGGCGCCGGCTTCGCGGCAGATCGCGGGGTAGCCGGGCGTGAAGAACTCGAACGTCATCGTTCCGAACGCACAGCCGCCGGCCGCAAGCCGGGGTTTTAGCGGATTTGGACGCAACGGGATTTTCCTCCGAGCTGTTTTGAAAAGCCCGCAAGCGCTGCCCCAGGGGTGGAGCAGCGCTGTCTCGGTCTTGAACGCGCGGCTATTTCGCGAAAGCGGGAAACACCGGCAGTTTGTCGACGTCGCGCGCATCGTGCTGGATGATGACGGTACCCTTGAGATTCGCTGCGATTTTCTTCATGCGATCGATCGAAGCGACCGTCTGGGTTCGATCGAAATTGAACCAGGGCACGCCGTCCAAATCGTAATTCTCGCGGAAGTGGACTGCATCGCCGCTCAGGATCACCGGGCCCATCTGTGCGAGCTTGACCAGCAGGCTGGAATGTCCGGCCGTGTGCCCCGGCGTGCGCAGCACGATCACCGAGCCGTCACCGAACACGTCCTTGTCGGTGGCGACCGGTTCGACCTTGTTGTCACCCTTGATCCAGCCCTCGAACGGCTTGAAGTTGACGCCTTCGGCCGGCTTGGGGGCGGAGATCGCGTCCCATTCCTTGGCGCCGATCAGCAGCGTTGCTTTCGGGAACGAAGCGATCTGGCCGGTGTGGTCGCCGTGATAATGGCTGATGCCGACAAATTTGATCTGCTCAGGCTTGACGTCGATCTTGGCGAGGTAATCGACCAGGCTCGTCTTCGGTGCGACGTTCGGCGCCGTCGTGGCGTGGCCGGTATCCCACAGCATATACTCATCGCCGTGCTTGATGAGATAGCAACTGAAGACGAACTGAATTTTCAGGTCGCCATAGGCAAACGTATCCGAGAAGCGCTGGTTGACGGCTGTAGGCGCCTGCGGCGTGCCGCAATCGAAGCGCGCCAGCGACACGTCCGCCGCTTGCGCTTGCATCGCAAGACCGGTGAACAGGCTGGTGGCGGCAGCGAGTTTGATCAATATTCTCTTCATTGTTTCTTCCCCCTAAATTGCGGTTCAAAACGCCGCTTTTACCCGGTGTGGCGTTCAAAAGCGTTGACGCCGGGTGCGCACACGATACACGCTGGCGAGCGATGACGGAATGACCGTTCCGGGCGCTTTTTCCGGATTTGATCCGAAATTCATACTGCAACGCCTCGTGGATTAGATTTCGATGCTTTTGTTGCCCTTCCCATTCACTTTGGTTGCGGCCACTTAGGCTGCGGCGGATTTTTGCAGGGGACTTATTTTGAAATCATCGAAAAGAATTTTGCTTCATGCGCTCGCCCTGTTGGCAATCGCGCTTCCCGCAAGCAATGGTTACGCACAGAGTGGTGAGGGGTCATCTGCTGCCCAATCGTCCGATGGGTTTCCAGCATGGGCCTTCTTGTGGGACTCGACAGTCAAAGTGCCTCCGCCCGACGACAGGCCTAATTCGCTCCCGGGCAGCAACGCCACGTTCAGTTGGAAACAAGCACGCGACCTATTCGTCGCGCCCGACTGGCATCCGGAAGCCCATCCCGCGATGCCGGGGATTGTCGCGAACGGACGCAATCCCGATACTCGGGCTTGTGGCTCGTGTCATCGCGTGGAGGGCACTGGTGGCCCCGAGAATGCAAGCCTCGCCGGTTTGCCAGCCGCATATCTTGTCCAGCAGATCGCCGACTTCAAAAGCGGCGCCAGAAAGATGTCCGGCCCTCAGAGGCCTTCCACGCAATTGATGTCTGCGTCAGTCAAAGACATAACCGACGCCGAGGTTCGCGCCGCGGCGGAATATTTCGCAGGGCTGAAACCCAAGCGGGTCATTAAAGTCGTCGAGAGCGACACGATTCCCAAAACAGGACCGTCGCGCTTGTTTTACGTGAAGAGTCCGGATGGCGGCACCGAGCCGCTCGGCCAGCGCATCGTCGAAATGCCTGATGATGTCGATCAGTTCGAACTTCGTGACTCACGTGCGACGTTCACGGCCTACGTGCCGGCTGGCAGCCTGGCGATGGGAGAGGTACTCGCGAAGACTGGTGGATCGGGAACGACTATAGCCTGCAGCCTCTGTCACGGGCCGGAATTGAAAGGCATCGACCTCATTCCGCCGATCGCAGGGCGCTCGCCAACCTACATCGTACGCCAGCTTTACGAGTTCAAGCACGGCGGCCGAGCGGGAGTTGCAAGCGACCTCATGAAGCCGACGGTGGAGAAGCTCTCGCAGGACGACATGATCGCCCTCGCTGCCTATGTCAGTTCGCTCGATCCATAAGCGACAGGAATTTTGACTGCCGGGGCCGTTTGTCTGCGGTCGGCCGAGAACGACGTCCCCGCTCACAAATCCTGCCGGGTCAGCCGTCCATATGGCGCCGCGGGTCGCGCGGACGCCTTGCTCTGCACCGCGCCACCCGTCAGCGCCATCACCGATACCGCGACCACGCGATCGACGATTGCACCGACGTCATTGAGATCGCATTGGCCTTCCGACAATTTCGTCAGCCGTTCGCGTTCGCGGATGGTGTGGTGAGCCATCGCCAGCGCAAAATGCAGGCCCCAATAAAGTTCGGCGTCGTCGCGGCCGGGCAGTGAGCGGCGCATCGCGGCGACGAACTTTCTTAAGTGATCGACCTCGCGGTTCTTGATGCGGCGGATCGGCGGCACGGATTCGATCGAGGCGCGGATCATGAAGCGTGCGGCGGTCGAGCCTTCGCGGTCGGGGCCGAGGCAGCCGCGCAAGGTCGGACCGACCAGCGCGTGCAAAATGGCGTCGAGCGGGGCGCGCCCGCCGCCTTTTTCTTCCGCCGCCTTCAACTCGTTGAGCCGCTCGCGGTTGGTGGCGAGGCTGCGCGTGACGAACAGCTCCGCAATCAACTCGTCCTTGGAGCCGAAATGATAGTTCACCGCCGCAAGGTTGACGTTCGCTTCGGCGACGATGTCGCGCAGCGTGACGTCGCCAAAACCGCGGTCGGCATAGAGCCGTTCGGCGGCGGCAAGAATGGCGGAGCGGGTCTGATCGCTTGGCATGTCTGGTCCCCTCGTGGGGAGTTGCCTTTCAAACGCTTGTATGAAACTATCGTTTGAAGGGCCGGAAATGTCAATCCACCTCTCCATCGCGCAGCAAATCGCTTGCGGCGCGTCGGGGGCGGGCAGACAGTGCGGCCAAAGATTTTGCAAACAAGATTTCAAAAGCCGCAATCGATCGAAAAGGGAGCGTCCCATGGACTTCAATATGTCAGAACGCCAGACCGAATGGCTCAACCGCGTGCGTTCGTTCATGAACACGCATGTCCGGCCCGCCGTTCCGATCTACAAGCAGCAGGACGCCGAAGGCTCACGCTGGAAGGTGATCCCGGTGCTCGAAGACCTGAAGAAGAAGGCGAAGGCCGAAGGCCTCTGGAACATGTTCATGCCGCCGAATTCGCATGAGGACGACGAATTCCGCGGCGCGGGATTGACCAATCTCGAATACGCGCCGCTCGCCGAAGAAATGGGCCACATCGGCTTTGCCTCCGAAGTGTTCAACTGTTCCGCACCCGATACCGGCAACATGGAAGTGTTCATGCGCTACGCCTCGAAAGAGCAGAAGCGCAAGTGGCTGAGGCCGCTGATGGACGGCGAGATCCGCTCCGCCTTCCTGATGACGGAACCTGCCGTGGCGTCGTCGGATGCGACCAACATCGAGACGCGGATCGAGACGCGACGGCGATCACTACGTCATCAACGGCCGCAAATGGTGGTCGTCGGGCGTCGGCGATCCGCGCTGCAAGATCGCGATCCTGATGGGCAAGACCGATCCCGAACGCGGCGCGCCATCAGCGCGCAGTCGCAGATCTTGGTGCCGCTCGACACGCCCGGCATCAAGGTCGAAAAGATGCTGCCGGTGTTCGGCTACGACGACGCGCCGCACGGCCATGCCCAGGTGCTGCTCGAGAACGTTCGCGTTCCCAAGGAAAACATTTTGCTCGGCGAGGGCCGCGGTTTTGAGATCGCGCAGGGCCGTCTCGGTCCGGGCCGCATCCATCACTGCATGCGCACCATCGGCGTGGCCGAAGAGGCGCTGGAGAAGATGGTGCAAGCGGCTGTCGTCGCGCACCGCGTTCGGCAAGAAGATCATCGAGCATTCGATCTGGGAACAGCGCATCGCCGAAGCCCGCACCGACATCGAGATGACCCGGCTGCTGTGCCTCAAGGCCGCCGACATGATGGACAAGGTCGGCAACAAGATCGCGCAGCTCGAGATCGCCATGATCAAGGTGGCGGCGCCGAACATGGCGTTGAAGATCATCGACAACGCGATCCAGGCGTGGGGCGGCGGCGGCGTCTCCGACGACGCCGGTCTCGCCAAGGCCTATGCCGGCATTCGTACGCTGCGCCTTGCCGACGGTCCGGACGAGGTCCATAACCGCGCCATTGCCAGACTTGAACTTCGGAAGTATGCAAACACGTCGCACTAGCGGGAGCGCGCCGATGGCGCTCCCCAAGAAACCTTGAAAGAAATCTTAAGGGAGCGTCACCGTGGCGGACGGCGTCAGAAAAGACGAAGAGTTTTCGGGCACCAAGGAAGTCGAGGAGCGGCACCGCATCGACGTGTCGCGCCTCACCGGCTGGATGGCCGAGAACGTCGAAG
Source organism: uncultured Alphaproteobacteria bacterium (assembly GCA_963802535.1). GTDB lineage: Bacteria > Pseudomonadota > Alphaproteobacteria > Rhizobiales > Xanthobacteraceae > Bradyrhizobium. Next base: position 26,412 of record CAWDJI010000026.1, read on the forward strand.
GTTTTCAGGGACCGTTGACCGTCCTGCAATTCAAGGGCGGCCAGTCCAACCCGACCTACCGGCTCGATACGCCCGGACGGTCCTATGTGATGCGGCGCCGGCCGTTCGGCAAATTGCTGCCGTCGGCGCATGCGGTCGACCGCGAGTTCCGCGTCATCGCAGCGCTGAGCAAGCAGGGCTTTCCGGTCGCGAAAGCCTATGCGCTGTGCACCGACGACGGCGTGATCGGCTCGTTCTTCTACATCATGTCGATGGAAGAGGGGCGGGTGCTGTGGGATCCCTCGCTCCCCAGCCAGACGCCGGGTGATCGCCGCAAGATTTTCACCAGCAAGATCGAGACGCTGGCCAAATTGCATCAGTTCGAGCCGGAGAAGATCGGGCTCGGCGATTTCGGCAAGCCCGGCAATTATTTTGCGCGCCAGGTCGATCGCTGGACCAAGCAATACCGCGCCTCCGAGACCCAGCACATTCCGGAATTCGAAAAACTCGCCGAGTGGCTGCCGAAGACCGTGCCGGAACAGAAGCGGGTATCGATCGTCCATGGCGACTATCGCCTGGACAATATGATCTTCCATATGACCGAACCGCGGGTGCAGGCGGTGCTGGACTGGGAGTTGTCGACGCTCGGCGATCCCATGGCCGACTTCACTTATCTGTTGATGCAATGGACCATGCCGGGTCTCGCCAATGCTGATCTCAAGGCGCTCAACATTCCGAGCATGGAAGAGGCGGCAAAAATCTATTGCGACGTTACCGGCACCGAGGTGCCGGATCTGAACTGGTATTTTTCCTACAATCTGTTCCGCCTTGCCGGCATCACGCAGGGTATCGCGGGCCGAATTCGCGACGGCACCGCGGCCAACGCCAAGGCCATCGAGTCGGCGAAGCGCACGGTGCCGCTGTCGCAGGCCTCCTGGGAATACGCGCAGAAGGCCGGCGCGGTGTGATACAGAAGGCGCGGCCGACCAGGCCGCGCCTTTCTGCTTGCCGGTGCAGCTTTCTTACCAATTCAAGCCGGGATCGAAGATTTCATTGAGCATGCCTGTTACGAACCTGCGGCTGGGCAAGGCGCTGGCGATGCTGCTGTGTCTGGGCATCGTCTTCAGCAATCTGTTTTCGATGTCGCGCTGGAGCGAGGACCGCAACGTCTACGACGACGCCTGTTATCTTCGCCAGGCGCATCTGTTCCAGCGCTTCGGCCTCGACGGTCTCGACACCAGGCTCGCGCGCGACGACGACGGCTACATGGTCGGCAAGCTCCGCAAGTTTCCCAACTGGGAGCAGCTAAGCAAATCCGCCGACACCCCCTGTCACACCTTGATCCCGGCCTCGAACAAGCAGGTGCTGCAATATCCGCCCGGCACCGGCCTGGTGCTGGCGCTGTTTCCGGCCGGATATCAGGTCGTTCCGCTCTATGCGGTGTGCACCTTCTTCGTGTTCGGTTTTGCGGTGGCGGCCATCGGCCTGGCGAGGTCGCGGCGGGAATTGGCGATCGCCGCGGTTTTCGGATGCATGGCGATCTACATGATGATCAATCCGACCAAGGCCAGCTATTCAGTGGCACCGACGATGGTGGTCTGCGCCGCGGCGGCATGGCTGACTGCGAGGCTGCTGTCCGGTACGGCCCGGCATCCGCTTCTGCTGACGATGGCCATCGGCCTATTGATCGGGCTGTCGGTTAATTTCCGCCTGCCGAACCTGTTCCTGTCGGCGGGCTATTGCCTGTACTTCCTTGTCGCCTTCCTGATGCAGCGAAATCGAACCAGCTTCGTGCACGGACTTGGCTTCGGCGTGGCGTTGCTCGTCGGCATGGTGCCGACGCTTTTGGCGAACGCGATCAATGCTGGAAGCCCGATCGCGACCACCTATAGCGGCGTCGACGCGATCGCGCCGGCGCTGGATTTCGAGGTGCTGCGTTCGTATCTGGTCGACCTGCAATTTCCGCTGCTCGTGCTGGCGATTGCATGGACGGCGCTGACATGGTGGCGCGGGCGGACCGCCATCGCCTTCATCGTCTCGGCCAACCTCGCCGTCAACATCGGCTTCTTCCTCTCCCATCCGCTGTTCACGCCGTATTATACCGTGCCGGTCGCTGCACTTTCGCTCTGGACGTTTTTGTTCGGCACGCTGATGGCGTCCGGTGGAGCGGTCAGCGCAGCAATGATATCGCCCGCTCGATCGACTGCCCGACCATAAGCGCGGATCGCTCATCCAGATGAACCCCGTCGGCCCACCGCAACTCGCTGCGCGCGACGCCGATCGTTAGCCAGCGGCCGGAATCGGGAAACCGGGCGTGAACGATTTCGCCGGTGGTTCTTGCGAACCCGGCACTTTCCAATTCCTTCGCAAGGGGAAGCTGGAAAAGCAGCACCCGCGCACCTCTTTGCTCAAGCGCTGCGATCAACTGCTGGAGCCGTTGAACGTTGATCTGCGTTACAATCGTCGGATCTTCTGTATTGGCCTCTCGCACCGCACGATCGACATAGACGCGATTGTCGAAATCGCTGGGCAGCTGCTGGAGCAGCCGAGCATGCGCGGCAGCAGCCTGCGCATGGGTTACGGGTGCATGCCGCCAGTTTTCATGGGCCGCCACCAAAGTTCTTACCGGGCGAAAAAACAATGGCGCGGCATTTCCCTTCGATGAATACCTGGCGACCAAAACCTCATCGGTTGCCCGCGACAGGACATTGGTTTCCACCAGAATGATTTTTGGAAGCCGCGGCTGGTTCGCCACGATCTCTAGTCCGGTGACTGGGGAGCCGCCGGCAAGCGCCAGGTTACGCAGTTTCGTCGTCGCGAAATATTCCTCCTTGAGCCGGAACGTGATCGAACTGCCCACCAGCACGACGTCAGGAATTGGCTCCGTGGCATAGCGGTTGAGGGTGATCAGCGATCCGTCGCGGGTTGTCGTTGACGGCAGCTGCAGGCCGTGACCGAACCGGGCGGTGGCCAATCCGCAGGCCAGCAGCAGAATTGCTGCGGTAAGTCCGCATTTCATGAACCACTGGACCGTCGCCATTTGCATCACGCCGGCCTCAAAACTGAAAATAGATGAAAGCGGTTTCGGGGCCGGCTTCCAGATACATCAGCGCGGCCATCGCACCATACAGCAATGGCTCGGCACCGCGCAGCCTCCGCTCGAACAGCGCGCGGGGCGCAAAATGCTGGATGATTACCGGCAGCGAATAGAGCAGCGCCAGATTGTAGTAGAGCTTTGGCGGATTTGGATTGGTGCTCGGCACGAACATGCCGGTCAGATAGCCGACGGCCTGATCGAAGTTCGGCAGCTTGAAGAATATCCAGAGCATGGTGACGCAAAGAAACACGAAACCCATTTGGGCTGTCTTCAGGACGGTCGAAATCGATCGATTGCAGGCGCCCGAGCAGCGGCCGTTCGATGACCAGCAACACGCCGTGCAGCAGTCCCCACATCAGATAGCTCAGGCCTGCGCCGTGCCAGAGACCACCGAGGCCCATTACGATCATCAAATTGGGGTAGGTTCTGGCAGCGCCCTTCTGATTGCCGCCGAGCGGGATGTAAAGATAGGTGCGCAGCCAGGTCGAGAGCGAGATGTGCCAGCGCGTCCAGAATTCGGAGAACGACCTGGAAATATACGGGAGGTCGAAATTGACCGGCAGGCGATAGCCGAACAGGAGCGCGAGGCCGATGGCGATGGCGGAATAGCCGAAGAAGTCGGCGTAGATCTGATAGCTGTACAAAAAGACCAGCAGCCAGCGGTCCTGGGTCTGAAGTGTCTCATAGAGCGGAAAGCTCATATAGGAGGTCAGCTCATTGAGGTTGTTGGCGACGTAGAGCTTGAAAAAATAACCGGTCAAAATCCATTTTGCGGCGTCGATAAATTTCACGTCGCCGAGAAATTTCGGTTCGATCTGCGGAATGAACATTCCGGCGCGCGTAATCGGCCCGGACACCAGTTGCGGAAAGAAGATGATGTAGAGGAAAACGCTGGAGAGGCTGGGCGCATCTTTCTGTTTGGTCAGGTCGACCAGCAGGCTGATGTTGTGGAACACGAAAAACGAAATTCCGATCGGCAGCGGCAGTTTGAGGAGAAAGTTGATCGGCGTTTCGCCGGCGAGCGCGGGTGAGGCCGGATCGACGAACAGGAATTTGTATTTGAAGAAAGCAAGCAGCGCGAGATTGAAGATGATGCCGACCGGCAGCCAGATCGAACGGTTGCGCAGCGCCAGGATCAAAAACAGGTAGGTGCCGAACACGGCGACAGCCAGCAGCGGAAGCAGTTCGGGCTGGCCATAGCTGTAAAAGAACAGGCTCGCTGCGACCAGCAACTGCACCTGAAACGCCCCCAGGATCGGGAGGTAATACAATCCAAAAACAAGCGCTGCGAATATTCCAAATTGCCAGGATGTGAAGGTCATGCCGTCCCGTTTCGTGTACCGCTGGAATGTAACATCACATCCTGACCGGAGATAGCGTGCGGCCAGGCCGTTCGCGCCGGGCAGCATCGCCCAACGCATCGCTGAAATGCAGCGATCAGGGGTTGAGGGCCGGGGTGCAAAACGAGAAGACGGTAACGTGGCGCGCTCTTTTGATTCGCGTCATGTGTTACTGACGGCGCCGGCCGGGAAGCCAGGCACTGCTGCATCGTTTGCCTGGAACCCGACTGCCTGGATAAATCTTGACCCTTTCTCCGAACATTCGCGGAAGCCTGCTGATGGCAGTGGCCATGGCCGGCTTCACCATGAACGACTCCATCACCAAGGCGGTGTCGCTGGAGATGAATTTCGGCCAGGTGATGCTGGTGCGGGGACTGTTTGCCATACTGCTGATCGGGGCCTTCGCGTTGTATCAGGGCGCCATTCACCCGCTGCGCACCCTTGTCATGAAGCCGGTCGCGCTGCGGGTGGTCGGCGAGGTCGGCGGCACGATCTCGTTCATGGCAGCACTCACGCATTTGCCGCTGGCCAACACTTCGGCGATTTTCCAGGCGCTGCCGCTCGCCATCACGCTTGGCGCCGCATTGATTTTTGGCGAGCCGGTCGGCTGGCGGCGCTGGCTTGCGATCGCCGCCGGTTTCATCGGCGTACTCATCATCGTCCGGCCGGGGATATCAGGCTTCAGCCAGTATTCGCTGCTGGCGCTGGTTTCGGTGGCGTTCTGCGCATTGCGCGATCTCTCGACCAAGCAAATCCCCGCGCAGATTCCGTCGGTGTTCATCACGCTGCTGATGACGGTGACGGTGACCGCAACCGGCGCCATCATCCTGTTTCCGCTCGGCGGCTGGACGCCGCCGTCCGGCCGCGCATTCGGGCTCCTGGCTTTGGCGGCGGTTCTGGTGCTGATCGGCTATCAATGCATGATCAGCGCGCTGCGCTCCGGCGACATCTCGGCGGTGGCGCCGTTCCGCTATTCCGCGCTGCTGTGGGCGATGCTGCTCGGCTATGTCGTGTTCGGCGACCGGCCCGACACCATGATGGTGACGGGCGCGTCGATCATCGTGGGCTCCGGCCTCTACGCCTTCTACCGCGAACGCGTGCGGGAGCGGCCGGTGGCGGCGACCACCTCAGGCATCCCGCCCGACGGGCTGTGATCGCATCATTGCCTTTCCATACCAAAAACCGCAGATTGAACCCGGATTTTGGTTTCGGGATTTGGGCTTGGGGAATAGTTTCATGCGCGCCTGCTGGCGGGTGGCCGCCATTGCGTTGATGTCCGTTTCAATCACCGCTGTTGCCGTTGCTGCCGACGAGAACGAGCGGGCTGGACCTGAGATCGACATGTTCGCGTCGATGAGCGGCAAGTGCAGCATGCTGAAAGTGGCGGAGCGCGACTTCTCCTGTACCACCGTGGCGTTTTCCCACAGCCCCGGCGGCCGATCCGGTTTCACCGTCCCGCTCAACGATCCCGATGACGAGGCTCACATCATCACGTTTTCGGGCGAGAAGAGTAAGCGCGAGCAGGAAAACCTCTACGAACTGGCGGTCGACCGGATGCTTCTGAAATCAAAGGACCGGCCCAAGGTCGACGGGTTGCCGACGCCGGCGGTCGAACTGTCGACCGGAACGTGCAAGCAGGTCGGAAATTTTGCGACCCAGCAGGTCTCCAGCGTCACCTGCAACGCCGCCGACTCGAACGGCCGGAAATACGAATTCCAGTTCGAGTCGGATGGATCGCCGATCAAGGTGCGGATGATCAGGGTCGCCGACAACGTTGTCGAAGAACAGCGAACCAAGGTGCTCTCCGCGCATATGGAGCAGCTCAAATGCCGGCAGCAGGCGATCGTCCAGGGCATCCTGCCCAGAGACCGTACCGCCTTCATCCTGAAATGCATGGAAGACTGACAGATGCGATTGTCCCGAGCTCATTGGGCTTTGTTGGGCTTGGCCGTGCTGCTGGCGGCGGGCTACTTCCTCAATCGCGGGGTGCTGGTCGGATCAAAGATAGAGACCGCCAAGCTGAGCGACGCCTATCCCGTGCCATTCTACAAGAAGCATTGCCGCTATCTGTTCTTCAACGGCATCCAGCAGGTATGGACGGCGTCCGAATCCACCCGGGAAGAGGCGGAAAAAAGCTCCTGCGCTTCGCTCAAAAGCGAACCGGTGATCCATCGGCGGCGTAAATCTTCCGAACCTTAGCGGCTGGGACGGGTTTACGCGACGAGGTCGCAAACCCGAACATTCCCTAAGCTTTCCCTGAACATTCCTTGATGCTGAACGTTTTGCCGTCGAGCGCGTTGTTCCTTCTCACAGAGGATACGCAATGACCGACATCAAAGAGCATATGGAAGTCATCGGCGCCGACGGCGTTCACGTCGGTACCGTCGACAAACTCGAAGGCAACCGCATCAAATTGACCAAGAAAGACAGTGGCGAGGGATCCCACAAGGGACACCATCACTACATCGATCGCGGACTGGTGGCTGATGTCGAAGGCAACAAGGTGCGTCTCTCGGCGATCGGCGCTGTCGCCGTGACGATGGAAGAAGAAAAGGCCTGAGCCAATTCGTTCGCCTGAATGTGGAGGCCCGCCGGTTCACGCCGGCGGGTTTCGCTATTTGGCGGGATTGGCCGGTTGCACCGGCGTTGGGCCCGGCGGTTTCGGTTTGATCGGCGCTTCCGGTTGGGATGGCGTCGCAACGGCGCCGGAGCTGTTGACGGTATTGAAGGTGGTGCCCGGCGGTGATTGCGGTGGGCGTCTGTCAACGATCAGGTTGGTGTGATTGACCAGGAGCAGGGTGGCCACCGAAACGGTTGCGATGATTGCCGCAATGATCACCGGTTTTCGGACGATAGATTTTTTTCGAATGACAGTTTCCATGCCGGTTAACGTTCATCCGGGCAGCGGAGTTCCCGTGTCGGTTGGCGCCCGATAGCGATAGCTCGCCGCTGAAAATCAACACCCGTCGGAACCAATTCCGATCGTCGCGGTTTTGTCGCTGTCGAAGGTCGGGAGTGATGGAATGCGAAGCGGGCTGAACAGTGCAGAGCAATATCGCGCCATGGCTTTGCTTTGCCGGCAACAGGCCGCCATCGATCCGGACAAGCGCTGGGATTTGCTGGCGCGCGCGGAGAGTTGGGAACACCTTGCGGCGCGGCAGCCTGGGAACGACGACTATCCCGGCCGCCGTCTGGTCGAAGGGGCCGCGTCACAATCGATGGCGTCCAAACCGCAACGCTCGTCGTGAGGGGTGCGTCCAGCCGTGCGCGCGGCTGCGCACGGAGCGGGTCTCCGTATCCATACGGAGGTTCTTGTGTACGGAATTGAACAGACACTTAAGGTGAATTCGGATGAAATGCCTCTGTTTCAGCAGGCAAGTTTCAGCACGCAAAAATCTTTTAGCTAGAGCGCCCGGCCGGTTTGCCGGGCGTTTTGCTGTGGCCGCGCGAGCGGTGCGCCGTGCGGTCGGACGCCGAGCGATGCTTCGACCTAGTAGCTGCTAATCAGAACGTCATGCATGGTATACACCATGTAGGTCTCGGGTTTCGGCGTCGGCTTGGGAGTGGTGGTCTTCTTGTCCCCGCCGGAGATGGCGTTGAGTTCTGCGTCGGCAATTTCGCCCTCGATCGCGTTGAGGGGCCGTGCGCCGCTGTGATCGTTGGTCAACATCTTCCGTCTCCCTGTGGGCTCAAATAACTGGACGACATCCCCACCATGAACCGGATCGCCTCGGCGCGACGTGATCCAGGTCACTCAGTTTTGGCGGGCTTCAAAGACGGCCGCGCCCCTTCCTGAATTCGTTCAATCGCTTGCATCCGTCGGGCAAATATTTCCGATTTACGGAAATCGTGTCAAGCGAAAAATCAGACGCAATCGAAAATATTTCGCTTTATCAGAAGTTCGAGGCGTGGCATATGATCGCCATCCCGTCCCGACCAGAGGGGCGATCGCGATCGTCACGAACGCGGGGCGGGGAGCGGTGGACGCGGAAGTGCCCTTGACGAAAGGCATGGAAGCGTACGGCAAAGACGTGTGGTCCTGACGCCCCGATGCTGGCGTCAAGTTCGCGAGAAGCAAGCTTCTCACGGACGACGGTGACAACGAGCTCGGCCCGACCGGGGAGATCACGTTATAAGCCGTAAAGCCATTGCGCAGGGAGTGTCGGATGTTCTCCGCTGCCCTGTATGCTCATGCGCGCACTTCTCACTACCAATGCGCATGAGACCTCGGGTGCAGCGCGCATCCGGCACTCCCTGCGCCCTCTGGATTTTGGGGGCGGAAGATAAACGCAAACCTCGGGCGCAATGCGCCGCGAGAATGCGAGGATATGTCTGTCGAATTTTGAGCGGCCTTTAATCGCTATCACAGGCCTTCGTGTCCCGGACGCGGTGCAGCGTGTAACGCTGCTCCGCAGAGCCGGGACCCACGATTTCTTCCGCGACGAAGATGGGCCCCGGCTCAGCAGCGCACCGCAAAGATGCGCTGCGTTGCGTCCGGGGCACGTAAGCGACCTAAACCGGTTTCCCCGCATACGGCATCGAGGCCGTCAGTCCTCCATCGACCGGGATCGCCTGGCCGTTGACATAGGAGGCGTCGTCGCTGGCGAGAAACAATCCCATCGCCGCGAGTTCGTGCGGCTGCCCGGCGCGCTTCAAGGGGTTGAGCTGGCCGATCTTGCCGTCGGTGCCGCGCGCCCTGGCGTTGTCGAAGATCGGTTTGGTCATGCCGGTTTCGATCAGGCCCGGACAGACCGCATTGATGCGCACGCCGGTGCCGGACAGCGAATAGGCTGTGGTCTGCACCAGACTGATCACGCCGGCCTTGCTCGCACCATAGGGATGGCCGCTGGCGCCGGCCTTGAGGCCCGCCACCGAGGCGGTGCAGACGATCGAGCCCGACTTCTGCCGGGTCATGTGCGGGATCGCATGCTTGATTGCGAGGAACGGTCCGATCAAATTGATGCGCAGCACTTCCTGCCAGTGTTCGACGGTCTGGTCGGCAAGCGGCACCAGCCCGCCGCTGACGCCGGCATTGGCCCAGATCGCATCGAGCCTGCCGTATTTCGCGACCGCCTTGTCGATGAACGATTTCACGTCGGCTTCCGAACCTGCATCCGCGATAACCGCTTCGACGGTGCCGCCGGCATCGCTGACGAGCTTTGCGGTTTCCTTCACGGCTTCGCTGCGATCGACCGCGATCAATCTTGCGCCTTCCTTGGTGAACAGCAACGAAGCTGCACGCCCGATGCCGCTTCCTGCGCCGGTGATGATGACGGATTTGCCTTCAAGGCGGCCCATGTGTTTCTCCCTAAAAGTTATTGCGTGGACGCGGTCGGCGTGCCGCCTCACGGAATTCAAACAACGTTTCAAACGCCGCGATGCCGAAGTTACTTGAGGCGATGCGTGCTCTGACGTACAGCGACATCAAACAGATTTGCAACCGATATTGAAGGTCTCATCCGATGTCCAACCCAGACAAGCCGAATGTGATTACGACACGCTGGTGGTGGGTACGCCATGCGCCGGTGCGCGAGGACAATGGCTGCATTTATGGGCAAAGCGATCTCAACTGCGACACCAGCGATCGCGTGGTGTTCGAGGCGGTCGGCAAAATCCTGCCGCGCAATGCGGTCTGGTATGCAAGCACGTTGAAGCGCACGCATCAGACCGCGGCAGCCATCTGGGCCGCCGGTTTTCCCAAGCCCGCAAGCATGCCGCATGAGAAGGCCTTTGCTGAGCAGCATCTCGGCGAATGGCAGGGCATGAATCGCAAGGCGTTCGTGGCGAGCCTTCCGCCCGACCGTCACTGGTTGACCACGGTCGACGAACCCGCGCCCGGCGGCGAGAGTTTCAGGGACCTCTATAACCGCACCTGCGGGGCCATTGAGCGCATCACGCGCGAGCAGGCGGGCAGGGACGTGGTCGCGGTGACGCATGGCGGAACGATCAGGGCCGCGGTTGCGCTGGCGCTCGGCGGCGATCCTGCGAAGGGCCTTGCCTTCGACATCGACAATTGCTCGGTGACGCGGCTCGACCACATCGCGATCGGAAGCAATGCGGTGTGGCGCTTGCCGATGGTCAACCAGCAGCCATGGATCGCGGATGCCGCCCACAACGCCATGCACCAGCCCGCGGGGCCCGAGATCGTGACTGAGCCGAAGCTCGCCTGAGCCAGGGTCAAGCTCGCTTGATCTCAAGCGACCCGTCAGTTGTCGAAAACCGCAAAGGCTGATTAGTTCGCCATTGAAAAACCAAAGCCGGCGTAACGCTGGATCAACATCTGGGAGAGAGACATGAGCCTGTTCGATATGTCGGGAAAAGTTGCCGTCATCACCGGCTCCACAAAAGGCATCGGCCGCGCCATTGCCGAGCGGATGGCCGAGCACGGCGCCAAGGTCGTGATTTCCTCGCGCAAGCAGGACGCCTGCGATCAGGTGACGAAGGAGATCAACGACAAATTCGGCAAGGGAACGGCGGTGGCGATTGCCGCCAACATTTCCAGCAAGGAAAATCTGCAAAACCTGGTCACCGAATCCACCCGCACCTTCGGCAAGATCGACGTGCTGGTCTGCAACGCCGCGTCGAACCCTTACTATGGTCCGCTCGGCGGCATCTCCGACGACCAGTTCCGCAAGATTCTGGACAACAACATCGTCGCCAACAACTGGCTGATCAGCATGGTCGTGCCGCAGATGATCGAGCGCAAGGACGGCTCGATTGTGATCGTGTCCTCGATCGGCGGCTTGAAGGGCTCGACCGTGCTCGGCGCCTACGCGATCTCGAAGGCCGCCGACATGCAACTCGCCCGCAATCTCGCCTGCGAATACGGCAAGCACAACGTCCGCGTGAACTGTATTGCGCCCGGCCTGATCAAGACCGATTTTGCCAAGGCGCTGTGGGACAACCCGGATACGCTGAAGGCGTCCACCGCGCGCTCGCCCTTGCTACGCATCGGCGTGCCCGACGAAATCGCGGGCGCCGCCGTGCTGATGGGATCGAAGGCCGGCGACTTCATGACCGGCCAGACCATCGTGATTGATGGTGGGGCTACGATCAGTTGAGGGCGCAAAAACTGTCTCGTCGTCCCGGCGAACGCCGGGACCCATACGCCGTGTCGTTGCTATTTGGCGTTGATGTTAGCGACCTTTCGTAACCACGACCGCCGCGGAGTATGGGTCCCGGCGTTCGCCGGGACGACGCAGCTGTTTGCGCGCAATCGTCACTCCACCGCGGCAGCCACCAAATTCCGCAGCATGATGCGGATATATTGCCGCTGGCCCGGGCCCTGCATCATGAACACCGCGAACAAATCCTCCTTCGGGTCGATCCAGAAGAACGTGCCGGCCATTCCGCTCCAGAAGAATTCGCCGAGCGAACCCGGGAATGGCGCCAGGCCATCATGGGTGCGGACGGCGAAGCCAAGGCCAAAACCGTGGCCGGCCGGCATCAAGGGCGAGTTGACCTTGACGCTGGGCGCGAGATGATTGGACGCCATCAGATGCAGCGTCTTGCGTCCGATGATGCGGTTGCCGTCCAGCGTGCCGCCGTTGAGCAGCATCTGGGCGAAACGGGCGTAGTCCATGGTGGTCGAGACCAGCCCGCCGCCGCCGGATTCCATGACCGGCTTTTCCAGCATGTTGAAGAGCTGGACCTTGTCGCCGTTCCAGGGATCGTTCGCGAACGGCTCGGCGAGCCGGCCGGCGTTTGCGTCGGGCGTGTGGAAACCGGTCTCGGCCATCTGCAACGGCGCCAGGATGCGTTCGGTGAGGAATGTGCCGAGCGATTTGCCGCTGGCGACCTCGATGATGCGGCCGAGGATGTCGGTGGAGCGGCTGTAATTCCATTCCGCGCCGGGCTGGCACATCAGCGGCAGGCCGGCGACCATCACGGCATGTTCGGCATTGCTGATCTTGCGGCTGCGCAGCCGCGATTGCTGGTAGAGCTGCTGCACCAGGCCGTTGCCGGTGTGGTCGTAGGTGATGCCCGAGGTGTGGCGCAGCAGGTCCTGCACCGTCATCTGCCGCTGCAACGGCACCAGTTCGAGCTTGCCGTTGTTCTCGACGCCGACCTTCTGGTCGGCAAATTCCGGGATGAATTTTGCCACGGGGTCGGAGAGCAGGAAATGGCCGTCCTCGATCAGCATCATGATGCCGATCGAGACGATCGGTTTTGTCATCGAGAAGATGCGGAAGATGGTGTCATGCGCCATCGGCGCGGAAGCGCCGGGAGCCTGCTTGCCGATCGCGTCGAACCAGCCGATCTGGCCGCGCCGCGCCACCAGGACTGTCGCACCGGGCAGGGTGCCCTTGTCGACCTCGCGCTTGAAGGCATCCGACATCGACTGGAGGCGGGCGGTTGAGAGGCCGATCTGTTCCGGCTTGGCGTGGGGCAGCGACGGGGTCTGCGGGGCGGTGGCGTGCTTGGCAGCGGTTTGCGCGTTCATGAAGTCTCCCGTTCGCTTTTGTTGATTGCCGATGGTCGGGTCATCCCGGTGGCTTGCGCGGAAGATTGAACGAGAACGGATGGCTTGAACAGGCCCGGTTAACGGGTTCGCCCTTGCAATCGGGGCATGGCCTATGCTTGAAACGGCGCGAACCGGCCGAACACGCCGGTTCCCTGCAGGAGTGTAGCTCAATTGGTAGAGCACCGGTCTCCAAAACCGGGGGTCGCAGGTTCGAGCCCTGCCACTCCTGCCAGCTAAATCAATCACTTGCCCGAAATTCCGGCCTGCCGGGCCGAACGCTATCCGAAGAACGCGACCACCAGCGCCATGTCCGACGGCGCGGGCTCGATGCCGCGAAGATTCGCGTCGATCACCCGCCGGCAGGCATCGACCGTGACGGTGTCGCCGAGGTCGTTGGCGGCATCGAGAACCGTCCAGGCGACATCGCCTGCAGGATTTTCCTGGCCAGTCTGGTCTCGGCTAAGCAGCGCCATTGTCATCCCATGGTCCATTTCAGAGACGCACAGGATGGTGGGCAATTTTTAAGAACCAGATCCCGGTTCCATTCGGATTTGAGGGACGATGGTACCCACAGGTTAACCAACGGCGTGGCCGGACCGGGGGGCGCTTGCCGCCGGCCCTGCGGCGGTTCGGCCGGGCCCCGGTACCTTGACCTTTGGCCCAACTGGCAGTAGATACCCGCCACCTGCTGCCGGCCCGTTAATATCGGATATCCGGCGCGGCTTTGAATTCCCCCGAACAATCGAGCCCGCTTGGCGGCTCAACCTTCGAGAGAGGGCTGGGCGCTAGAGGGCTGTTCGGATTCATGTAAATCAGACATTCGTCTCACGAAGGACGCGGATATCCAAGGATGGCTTTCAGCCCGTTCAAGTTCCTGCAGGAAGTACGCTCGGAGACCGCCAAGGTCACCTGGCCGACCCGCCGCGAGACGACGATCACCACGATCATGGTGTTCGTGATGGTGGCACTGGCTTCGGTCTTCTTCTTCGCCGCCGATCAGGTCATCAGCTTCCTGATCACCACTTTGCTGGTCCACAGATGAGCACCGGAACCCAAACGATGGACAAGCGCTGGTATATCGTTCACGCCTACTCGAATTTCGAGAAGAAGGTCGCGGAATCGATCCGCGAGCAGTCGAAGCAGCGCGGGCTCGAGGAGTTGTTCGAGCAGGTGTTGGTGCCGACCGAAAAGGTCACCGAAGTGCGCCGCGGCCGCAAGATCGACGCCGAGCGCAAGTTCTTCCCCGGCTACGTGCTGGTGAAGATGAAGCTGACCGACGAGGCGTTCCACCTCATCAAGAATACGCCGAAAGTGACCGGGTTCCTCGGCGCCGAAAACAAGCCGATGCCGATCTCGGAATCCGAAGCGATGCGGATCCTGCACCAGGTGCAGGAAGGCGTCGAACGTCCGAAGGCGTCGGTGTCGTTCGAAATCGGCGAAAACGTCCGCGTCGCCGATGGCCCGTTCGCGTCGTTCTCCGGCGTGGTCGAGGAAATCGACGAGGCGCGTTCGCGCGTGAAGGTCGCGGTGTCGATCTTCGGCCGCGCCACGCCGGTCGAACTGGAATTCGGTCAGGTCGAGAAGGTCTGATCGTTTGACTTCGCCCCGATAGACCGGGGCGAGGCAAGTGCCGTGGGAGGAGACGGATGATCGCCAATCATCCGTTGAACCGCACCACGGTCCTGTGAAGCTTCCGGATGATCCGGAGCAACATGAGGAGTGATTGATGGCAAAGAAAGTGACCGGATACCTGAAATTGCAGGTGCCGGCGGGAGCTGCGAATCCGTCGCCCCCGATCGGTCCCGCGCTTGGTCAGCGCGGTCTCAACATCATGGAATTCTGCAAGGCGTTCAACGCCCAGACGCAGAAGGAAGAAAAGAACACCCCGATTCCGGTGGTGATCACGATCTACGCCGATCGTTCGTTCACCTTCGAGATGAAGACCCCGCCGATGTCCTTCTTCCTCAAGCAGGCCGCCAAGATCCAGTCCGGTTCGAAAGCCCCGGGCCGCGACAAGGCAGGCGCGGTGACCAAAGCGCAGGTGCGCGAGATCGCCGAGAAGAAGATGAAGGATCTCAATTGCGACTCCATCGAGTCGGCCATGAAGATGGTCGAGGGCTCCGCCCGTTCGATGGGTCTTGAAGTTGCGGGGTAACTGACCATGGCAATCGGAAAACGTCTGAAGAAGGCCCGCGAGGGCGTCGATCGCGAAAAGCTCTATCCGCTCGCGGACGCCATCAAGATGGTCAAGGAACGCGCCAAGTCGAAGTTCGACGAGACGATCGAGATCGCGATCAATCTCGGCGTCGACCCGCGTCACGCCGACCAGATGGTTCGCGGCGTGGTGACGCTGCCGAACGGTACCGGCCGCACCTTGCGCGTCGGTGTGTTCGCGCGCGGCGCCAAGGCGGACGAAGCCCGGGCTGCGGGTGCTGACGTCGTCGGCGCCGAAGACCTGGTCGAGAAGGTGCAGGGCGGCGCGATCGATTTCGATCGTTGTATCGCTACCCCGGACATGATGCCGCTGGTCGGCCGCCTCGGTAAGGTGCTCGGCCCGCGCGGCATGATGCCGAACCCGAAGATCGGCACCGTGACGATGGACGTCGCCACCGCCGTGAAGGGCGCCAAGGGCGGCTCGGTCGAGTTCCGCGTCGAAAAAGCCGGCATCGTGCAGGCCGGTATCGGCAAGGCGTCGTTCACCGAAGAAAAGCTGGTGCAGAACGTCAAGGCGCTCGCGGACGCGGTCTCCAAGGCCAAGCCCGCCGGCTCCAAGGGCACCTACATCCAGCGCGTGGCGGTCTCCTCCACCATGGGCCCGGGCGTCAAGGTCGAGCCGGGTACGCTGCTCGGTTAAGATCCTTGCGGCAGCAATGATAACAGGGCGGAATCGGGTGACCGGTTCCGCCCTTTGCTTTTGAATCTTGCTATCGTCGTATCCGGTCGTGACAGGGAAAGAACAACAACATGCCCGAAAAAGTCCTGGTCTATTCGCGCTTCCCCAAGACCCAGCTTCAGCGTTTCGGCGAGCGCTATGAACTGCTGAACGCCGCGGGCAAACCGCCGAATGAGGTGTTTTCGGCGCCAGAACTTGCCGACATCCGCGCCATGATCACAGCCGGCGGAACGGCGCTCGGCGCCGCAGCCCTGGATATGCTGCCGAAGCTCGAGGCGATCGTCTGCTACGGCACGGGCTATGACGGCGTCGATCTCGCCGCGGTCGCAAAGCGCGGGATTGCGCTCGGCCACAGCCCGGGCGCGAATGCCGCCTCGGTCGCCGACATTGCGGTGACCTTGATGCTGGCGACGACCCGGCGCCTGCTGGTGGCCGATGATTACGTGCGCAACGGCAGCTGGGCGGAGGCAAAACCGTCGCCGATGATGCGGCCGCAGGCCGGCATGCCCGGCCGCAAGATCGGCGTCTACGGCATGGGCGAGATCGGCCGCAAGATCGCTTCCCGCGTCGCCGCCTTCGAGACCGAGGTCGGCTATTTCAGCCGCAGCAAACACGACGTGCCCTATCAATACTTCCCGAGCCTGGAAGCACTGGCGGAATGGTGCAGCGTGCTGATGATCGCGGTCCGGGCCGGCAGCGACACCCACCACGCGGTCGACGCCAGTATCCTGAACAGGCTTGGCAAGGACGGCTATGTCGTCAACATCTCCAGAGGCTCGGTGATCGACCAGCAGGCGCTGGTCGCAGCGCTGACCGACCAGACCATCGCCGGCGCCGGCCTCGACGTCTTCGCCAAGGAACCGCACGCGCCGGATGCGCTGACCGCGCTGCCGAACGTCGTGCTGGCCCCGCATCTCGGCGGCCACACACTTGAGTTGCATGTGGCGATGCAGAACTGCGTGATGGCCAATCTGGAAGCGTATTTTGCCGGCAAGCCGCTGCCTTACGCGGTGAAGCTGGGCTGACCGCGCACAAAAACTCGAAAAACAACCCCATGCACCGTAGGGATGGTGGCTGGTGCTGTTCCCAATACACAAGATCTAGTGGGTTGGGGGCGTCCCGGGCATGAGCGGCCAGCTCCCGCGGGCTGTAGCCCTGTCTTATCCGGATCGAGCCGCCGCGGCCCGAATTTTGCCCTTGGCAAGCCGGGAGAGACTCGGTAAAGAGCGGCTTCCGGGCGTGCTGGCCGTTGCTGGCACGTCTGTGCTCGCATTCCGAAAACCCAACACGGTAGGAGATCATTCCTTTCAGGACATCCGCATGGATTGCTCGAAGGGATGAGAAAACTACACCGTTGGACCAGAATGCGGCAGGGGTTTTCCGGCTTGCCGGATCGCCTCGATCCTGTCCAAGACTGCAGGCGCCCGCGTCGAAATTTTGTGATCAAACGCAAGTTTCTTCAACGGCTTAATCTCACGGCCTGCATAGACGGGTGAAGACCGGATTTCGCTTTGGCACCGCTTCATGCGGCGCGTGAGCTGGTTTGGTTCGAACCTCGACACCCCGCGCCATCTGGTTCGGGAGGGCAGGCTTTTCAATGTCGTCTTGCCCGGCGTGTCCTGAGACGGATGTCTTGAGGTCAGGTTTTGGGTGAGACGATGGGTGCAACCCGGCGGTCTCGCTTGATGCGAAGGCCGCCAACCGGAGAGAGCTTGCTGTGGAAAGAGCGGCAAAAAAGGACGCGGTTGAAGCGCTGAACGGTCTGTTCAAGACCACCAGCGTCGCAGTCGTCGCCCACTATTCCGGCCTCACCGTGGCCCAGATGCAGAAGCTGCGCATGCAGATGAAGCAGGCGGGCGCGTCGGTGAAGGTCTCGAAGAACCGTCTCGCCAAAATTGCTCTTGAAGGCACGGATGTCGTTGCCATCGGTTCCCTGCTGAAGGGGCCGACTGTGATCGCTACTTCAAACGATCCGGTAGCGGCGCCGAAGGTTGCCATCGAATTCGCCAAGACGAACGAACAGTTCGTCATTCTCGGCGGCTCGATGGGTAAAACCGTCCTGGATGTGAACGGCGTGAAGGCGCTTGCCTCGCTGCCGTCGCTCGATGAACTGCGCGCAAAGATTGTCGGCCTCCTGGTGGCGCCGGCGACCAAGATCGCTCAGCTCACGACTGCGCCCGCGGCCAAGCTCGCGCGCGTCGTCCAGGCTTATGCCTCAAAGAGCGAAGCGGCCTGACCCTTCGCAAATCAAACCTGGTTCGAACCAATACGTTTAAGGAAACAGATCAATGGCTGACTTACAGAAAATCGTCGACGACCTCTCGAGCCTCACCGTGCTCGAAGCTGCCGAGCTCGCAAAGCTCCTCGAAGAAAAGTGGGGCGTGTCCGCCGCTGCCGCCGTTGCGGTTGCCGGTCCCGCTGCTGCTGCCGCTGCTCCGGCTGAAGAGAAGACGGAGTTCACCGTCATGCTCGTCGGCGCCGGCGACAAGAAGATCGAAGTCATCAAGGAAGTCCGTGCCATCACCGGCCTCGGCCTCAAGGAAGCCAAGGACCTCGTCGAAGGCGCGCCCAAGGCTGTCAAAGAGGGCGTGAACAAGGACGAGTCCGAGAAGATCAAGGCCCAGCTCGAGAAGGCTGGCGCGAAGGTCGAGCTCAAGTAACGCAAGTCTACCGGAGCAATCCCGGGCGGGCATCGCGCGACCGGGAGCAGTGCAAGAATCGTGCGGTGGGGCGACCTGCCGCATGGCGTACACAAAAATGTGTGGGGATTCGTGGGCTTAACCCTCGAATCTCCACTATTGTCACCCCATATCGGGGCGGCAGCAGGAAAACGCGGTAGGCGTCGGGGACGGCAGGGTCCTCGGCGTAAGCCGTTGGGAGACAGTCAAATTTCGGGCTTTTTCAGTCCGTGAAGCGAAAAGTTGTGACGGGCGAGTGCAGGCATGCGCTCGCGCGTCGTTTTGCGTTTTGAAGGCGTGGAGAACGGATTTGGGACTTAATTCCTGAATTTGGGCTTTGTTCCAGCGAAGCGATTCGAAATTCAACCCGGGGGCGGCGGCAGTCGCGCTTCGGATGGTTCGCCCACAAGGGCGACGAAAATGAGAGGCCACGATGGCGCAGCAGACATTCACCGGTCGCAAACGCATCCGCAAGTTCTTCGGACACATCAAGGAAGTCGCCGAGATGCCGAACCTCATCGAGGTTCAGAAGGCGTCCTACGACCAGTTCCTGATGGTCGACGAACCGGTCGGCGGCCGGCTGGACGAGGGCCTGCAGGCCGTGTTCCGTTCAGTGTTTCCGATCTCGGATTTCTCCGGCACCTCGATGCTGGAATTCGTCCGCTACGAATTTGAGCCGCCGAAATATGACGTCGATGAGTGCCGTCAGCGCGGCATGACCTATGCCGCGCCGCTGAAGGTGACGCTGCGCCTGATCGTGTTCGATATCGATGAGGAAACCGGTGCCAAGTCGGTCAAGGACATCAAGGAGCAGGACGTCTACATGGGCGATATCCCGCTCATGACCATGAACGGCACCTTCGTCGTCAACGGCACCGAGCGCGTCATCGTCTCCCAGATGCACCGTTCGCCCGGCGTGTTCTTCGACCACGACAAGGGCAAGACCCATTCGTCCGGCAAGCTGCTGTTTGCCGCGCGCGTGATTCCGTATCGCGGTTCCTGGCTCGACATCGAGTTCGACGCCAAGGACATCGTGTTCGCGCGCATCGATCGCCGCCGCAAGATTCCCGTGACCTCGCTGATGTACGCGCTCGGTCTCGACGGCGAGACGATCCTCTCGACGTTCTACAAGAAGATCAGCTTCAAGCGGACCAAGGAAGGCTGGCGCGTGC
This sequence comes from uncultured Alphaproteobacteria bacterium, assembly GCA_963802535.1. Classification (GTDB taxonomy): domain Bacteria; phylum Pseudomonadota; class Alphaproteobacteria; order Rhizobiales; family Xanthobacteraceae; genus Bradyrhizobium. The sequence continues at coordinate 46,035 of CAWDJI010000026.1, forward strand.
CGTTCGACGCCACCCGTTTCCGTGGCTATTCGACCATCAACGACCTGATCGACGCCGACACCGGCAAGGTGGTGCTCGAAGCCGGCAAGAAGCTGACCGTGCGCAGCGCGCGCCAGATGCAGGAAAAGGGCCTCAAGGCGCTGCGTCTGTCCGACGAAGAATTGGTCGGCAACTATCTGGCCGAGGACCTCGTCAACCCGAAGACCG
>CAWDJI010000027.1:0-159791 GCA_963802535.1 uncultured Alphaproteobacteria bacterium
TCTTGATCGGAACGTCGATCGCGAACCGCTTCCGCGCCGACCTGCTTGCCGCCGGCATAGGCAATGGCCATCATCACTTCAAATTCTATCTGCCCGATCAAGACCGGGATGTTGACCGGTCTATCGAGGTCCGCGCGGCCAATGGCCTCGTGCTTGCCCAACAGCTGAGACTTAAGTCAGGTTAGCTCCGGCACAACGCCGGGCACGACGAATCCGGGCTCGCTGGCTGCGACGACTTATTTGGAAATATTTGACGAAGCCATTTTCACGACCGCGCGATTGAACATAACCGGACACGGCGATGTCTACCTCACATAACGGGTCACACACCGTTACCTGAAAGCTTCGCCGAAAAGCGTCCCCACTTCCGAAGCTTCGCTCCGACGCGACGCAAAATTCTTATCCTTCATCCTTGTTTCATTCCCGGGTGCGGTTTCGCCGCATCTTTTCATTGCACCGGCAGCGCCGGCAAAGGAGACGTCATGTCCATTCTTTCGAACAAAGCATCTTTCGTCATCGCCGCCGCCATTGTTGGTGCGGTGTCGCTTGCGAGCTTCGCCGCGTCGGCGATGCCACTCAAGAAGCCCTGCATCGGCTGCACTCCGAATACGTGGACCCCCGGCGGCCATAACAATCATCATTGGAATGGCGGCGGATATTATGGCGGCGGCCTGAGCGTCGGGTTTGCGACGTCTGCCGTCGCGGATGAAGGCGACTGCTACTTCGTTCGCCGCCGGGTCTTCATCGACGGCGTCGGCGTGGTGATGAAGCGCCAGATGGTCTGCAACTAAGGAATTCCAGAGAGCGGGTCGATCAGTCGACCCGCTCTCTTTCATTGCCGCAAGCACCTTATTGCAACGCCGTGAAACATCATGGCGCCCATTTCATTCAGCCATTTAGAAAGATCCGCCAATGTCGATCAATTTCAAAGCCGCCATTCTCGCAGCGGGTGCCGTTTCCCTGTTCGGTGCCGGACAGGCCAGCGCTGCCTGCGACGGCTCGATCCAGCAGACGCGTACCGGCAGAACGATCCAGTGCTACTATCTGCCGACGGTGCACAACGGCCGCGTCGATGGCCTGGAGAAGCAAGTCAATTACGGCGGCTCCTTCAACAGTCCCTACGGCGGCGGCCACCCCGGCGCGGTCATCGGCGGCAACGGCTATCCGCCGATCCGTCACCGCTGATGGATGACTGATGAACTGATCGTCCGGGCGAACCCCGGACGATCCGGCGTCGCTCAGATCAACGGCGCCTTCAACGAAACGTGGTGGCTGACGATCTTCCAGTCGAAATCTTCGCGGATGATCACCCAGCTGATCTTGACCGTCAGCGGCTCGGCGCCGCGTTCAACCAGGAATGACGCCGTGCCCGCGACGTTGATCACGTCGTAGCCGGCGGCTTCGGTTTTGACATCGCTGAAATGAACACTTGGCGCGGCCCATCGCGGCAGGCCATTGAAATAGGCCGCGACCCCGTCCCGGCCGCGATACAGGTTCGGGTTCGAGCCGAAGAAGAACGCGTTCTTCGAATAGAGCGACGCGAGCGCTGCGGCATCCAGTCTGCTGAACGCCGCCGCCCATTTTTTCATGATGGCGGCTACGGTGTCATCGGTTACGCTCGGCATCGAATGATCCCATCGAATAAATTCAGCCCTTTTCAACCTTTTTCAACCTTTGGCGACTTCCTTGGCAAAGGTATCGCGCAGGCCGACGGTGCGGTTGAACACCAGTTTGTCCGGCGTCGAATCCTTGTCGCGCACGAAATAGCCCTGCCGCTCGAACTGAACCGGCTCGGACGAATTGCTTTCGGCCACGGCGATTTCCACCCGCGCATCGGAAAGCACTTCCAGCGACTGCGGGTTGATGTCGGCGGCGAAATTGCCGGCGTCCGGATTGGGTTTTGCGAACAGCTGGTTGTAGACGCGGATTTCGGCGGGCCGCGATTGTGCCGCCGAGAGCCAGTGCATGGTCGCCTTGACCTTGCGCCCATCAGGCGCGTTGCCGCCTTTGGTGGCGGGATCGTAGGTACAGCGCAGCTCGACCACCTCGCCGGCCGCGTTCTTGATCACGCCGGTGCATTTGATGAAATAGGCGTAGCGCAGCCGCACTTCATTGCCCGGCGAGAGGCGGAAGAATTTCTTCGGCGGGGTCTCCATAAAATCGTCCTGCTCGATATAGAGCTCGCGGCCGAACGCGATCTTGCGCGTGCCGGCGTCGGGATTGTCAGGATGGTTGATGGCCTCGAGTTCCTCGACCTGCCCTTCCGGATAATTCTCGATCACGATTTTCAGCGGCCGCAGCACCGCCATGCGGCGCAGCGAGCTCCTGTTGAGCTCCTCGCGAATGCAGAACTCGAGCATGCCGACATCGACCACGCTGTTGGCTTTGGCAACGCCGATACGCTTGACGAATTCGCGAAGGGCTGCCGGCGGCACGCCGCGCCGCTTCAAACCGGCAATCGTCGGCATGCGCGGATCATCCCAGCCGGCGACATGGCCGTCGCGCACGAGCTGGGTCAGCACCCGCTTCGACAGCACCGTGTAGGTGAGATTGAGCCGTGCCATTTCATACTGGCGCGGTTTTGACGGCACCGGCAGCTTGTCCAAGAGCCATTCATAGAGCGGCCGGTGATCCTCGAATTCCAGCGTGCAGATCGAATGGGTGATGCCCTCGATGGCGTCCGACTGGCCGTGGGCGTAGTCGTAGCTCGGATAGATCGACCATTTGGTGCCGGTGCGCGGATGCTCGGCATGCAGGATCCGATACAGCACGGGGTCGCGCAAATTGATATTGCCGGAGGCCATGTCGATTTTGGCGCGCAGCACCCGGGCGCCGTTTGGAAACTCGCCGGCCTTCATACGGCGAAACAGATCGAGGCTTTCGTCCACCGTGCGGTCGCGGAACGGGCTGTTCTTGCCGGGTTCCGTCAGCGTGCCGCGCTTGACGCGGATCTCCTCCTGCGACTGGTCGTCGACATAGGCGTGGCCGGCCCGGATCAGGCCCTCGGCCCAGTCATAGAGCCGGTCGAAATAATCGGAGGCGTAATAGAGGTCGGTTCCCCAGTCATAGCCGAGCCAGTGCACGTCGGCCTGGATGGAATCGATGTATTCCTGCTCTTCCCTGGTCGGATTGGTGTCGTCGAAGCGCAGATGGCACTTGCCGGCGAACTCCTGCGCGATGCCGAAATTAAGGGCAATCGACTTGGCGTGGCCGATATGCAGGTAGCCGTTCGGCTCCGGCGGAAACCGGGTCACGACGCCTGAGTGCTTCTTGGAGTCGAGGTCGGCCTGCACGATATCGCGGATGAAATCGCGTCCCGCCTCTGCCGCTGCCGGTTCTGTGGTCATCAGGTGTTTCCAGTCGGATCAAGCGGACCTTCTGCCAAATTCGCTCCCCCCCGCCAAGCCTACTTTGACCACCCGAGGCTTTAGTTATGAAATGTTCCTGCTATACCACGGCCAATCAAGCATAGGCCTCACCCCGATAATGACCGATTCCGTCGTCACACGCTTTGCCCCCTCGCCGACCGGCTTCCTCCACATCGGCGGCGCCCGTACCGCGCTGTTCAACTGGCTCTATGCCAAAAAGACCGGCGGCAAGATGCTGCTCAGGATCGAGGACACCGACCGCGAGCGCTCGACCGAGCCGGCGATTGCGGCGATCCTCGACGGCCTGAATTGGCTCGGGCTCGATTGGGACGGCGACGTCATCTACCAGTTCAGCCGCGCCGCCCGCCACCGCGAGGTAGCCGAGCAGTTGCTCGCCAGCGGCAAGGCCTATCGCTGCTACGCCACGCCGGAGCAACTGACTGCGATGCGCGAAAAAGCCCGCGCCGAGGGCAAGACCCGCCTTTATGACGGGATGTGGCGGGACCGCGATCCCTCGGAAGCGCCTTCCGGCATGAAGCCGACCATCCGCCTCAAGGCGCCGCAGACCGGCGAGACCGTGATCGAGGACCAGGTCCAGGGCCGCGTGGTCTGGCAGAACGAGAACCTCGACGATCTCGTGCTGCTGCGCGGCGACGGCAACCCGACCTACATGCTGGCGGTCGTGGTCGACGACCACGACATGGGCGTCACCCACGTCATCCGGGGCGACGATCATCTGATCAATGCCGCCCGCCAGAAGCAGATCTACGACGCGATGGACTGGGCCATTCCGAACATGTCCCACATCCCGCTGATCCACGGACCGGACGGTGCGAAACTGTCGAAGCGCCACGGCGCGCTCGGGGTCGAGGCCTACCGCTCGCTCGGCTATCTGCCGGCGGCGCTGCGCAATTACCTGGTCCGCCTCGGCTGGGGCCATGGCGACCAGGAGATCTTCTCGACGCAGGAGATGATCGATGCGTTCGATCTGCCCGCCATCGGGCGTTCGGCGGCGCGCTTCGATTTCGCCAAGCTGGAGAACCTCAACGGCCATTACATCCGCCAGGCCGACGATCAATCCCTCGTGACCATGTTCGAGCAGGTGCTGGATTACGTCCCCGATGGCGCCGAGCTGAAGGCCAAGCTCAACGACACCACGCGGGCGCAATTGTTGCGGGCGATGCCGAGCCTGAAGGAGCGCGCCAAGACGCTGCTCGAACTGATCGCGGGCTCCTATTTCATCTTTGCCGACCGCCCGCTCGAGCTCGAACCGAAGGCGGCCGCCGTACTGACGGTGGAGACCCGCGAACTGATCGGCAAACTCCGCGCCGCGCTGGAGGCCGTCACCGACTGGAGTTCGGAGACCACCGAGGCCGCCATGCGGAATTTCGCCGAGCAGAATAACCTCAAGCTGGGTGCGGTCGCCCAGCCGCTCCGGGTAGCGCTGACCGGGCGGACCACCTCGCCGGGTATCTTCGACGTACTGGCGGTGCTTGGACGCGATCAATGCCTCGCCCGCCTCGCCGATCAGGCGGCGGCCTAGCCCGCCATCCGTCCATCTTGCAGTGCACAGGGCAATAAGCTACGCATTTTGAAGCCGCCTCTAGACAATCCGGCCTGCCTTGTTACCTGCCCAAGACGGCATCAGGGTTGGCCCGGTTTTCGCAACGATTTCATCGGGGACTTCACGATGGACGCAAAATCCAGCAAAACAGCAACGCTCACGGTAGGTAACAAGACCTACGATTTCCCGATCCTCAGCGGCACGGTGGGGCCGGATGTCATCGACATCGCCAAGCTCTACGGCCAGGCCGGGATGTTCACCTACGACCCCGGCTTCACCTCGACCGGCAGCTGCCAGTCGAAGATCACCTATATCGACGGCGACGCCGGCATCCTCGAATACCGCGGCTACCCGATCGAGCAGCTCGCCGAAAACGGCGATTTCCTCGAAACCTGCTACCTCCTGCTTTACGGAGAGCTTCCGAGCAAGGCGCAAAAAGAAGACTTCGACAGCCGCGTGATCCATCACACCATGGTTCACGAGCAGATGGCCCGCTTCTTCCAGGGCTTCCGCCGCGATGCCCATCCGATGGCCATCATGGTCGCCGCCGTCGGCGCGCTGGCCGCGTTCTATCACGATAGCACCGACATCAACGATCCGCGGCAGCGCATGATCGCCTCGATGCGGATGATCGCAAAGGTGCCGACACTGGCGGCGATGGCGTTCAAATACACTATCGGCCAGCCCTTCGTTTATCCGAAGAACTCGCTCACTTTTGCCGAGAACTTCCTGAACATGTGCTTTGCGGTGCCTTGCGAGGACTACAAGATCAATCCGGTGCTGGCCGACGCACTCGACAAGATCTTCATCCTGCACGCAGACCATGAGCAGAACGCCTCGACCTCGACGGTGCGTATCGCCGGCTCCTCCGGCGCCAATCCGTTCGCCTGTATCGCCGCCGGCATCGCCTGCCTGTGGGGTCCGGCGCACGGCGGCGCCAACGAAGCCGCATTGGCGATGCTGGCCGACATCGGCACGGTCGACAAGATCCCCGACTTCATCCGGAGGGTGAAGGACAAGAACTCGGAAGTCCGCCTGATGGGCTTTGGCCACCGCGTCTACAAGAACTACGACCCGCGCGCCAAGATCATGCAGAAAATGTGTCACGCCGTGCTGGCTGAGACCGGCCATGGCGACGATCCGATGCTGAAGGTGGCGCTGGAACTGGAAAAGATCGCGCTCAGCGACCAGTACTTCATCGATCGCAAGCTCTATCCGAACGTCGATTTCTATTCGGGCATCACCCTGAAGGCGATGGGCTTCCCGACCTCGATGTTCACCGTGCTGTTCGCGGTCGCCCGTACCGTCGGCTGGATCAGCCAGTGGAGCGAGATGATCGAAGACCCGCATCAGAAGATCGGCCGTCCGCGCCAGCTCTACACCGGCGTCGGCCGCCGCGACTACGTCGATATCGCCAAGCGCAAGTAAGCGTCGGGCACAGCAGATCGAGGGAAGCCGGATGCGATGGTCGCGTCCGGCTTTCGCGTTTGGTAGGTTGGGGTTCAATCCATCCACGTCATTGCGAGCGAAGCGAAGCAATCCATTCTTTCTTTGCGTGGCGCGATAGATTGCTTCGTCGCTTCGCTCCTCGCAATGACGCCTTGGGAGGCACCATGCTCACTGGAAGCTGTCTGTGCGGAAGCGTCGCCTACGAAGCCGACGCTGAGCCCGGGGCGATCGTGCACTGCCATTGCACCACCTGCCGCAAGACCCACGGCTCGGCCTTCTCGACGGTCAGCAGCGTCCCGCGCGACCGCTTCCGCTGGACCAAAGGCGAAAGCCTGCTCCGGGCCTTCGAATCCTCGCCGAACAAGAACCGGTATTTCTGCACGCAATGCGGATCGCATATCGTTGCCGAGCGCGCCGGCACCGGCAACATCCTGCTGCGGTTGGGATGCCTCGATACAGAAATCACCGAGCGCCCGGTGGTGCACATCTGGCGATCGGATGCCGCGTCGTGGTTTGACCCGAAGGACCAGTTGCCGGAATGGCCGAAAGGCTCGGCGCCGAAGGCTTAGCGTCGCGCCTTCCGCATTGTCGCCAGCACGATTTCCGCCGCCCGCGCGCTCGGCGGCTGATTGCCGGTCGACATGACCTCGTCGATTTTTGCAAAGGCCTCGATCTGCTTCCGCCGCAGCGCTGAATCGCCGAGTACCTCGCGCAAGCCGTCCGCGAGCTTTTCGGGCGTGCAGTCCTGCTGCAGGAATTCGGGGATGACGTTATCGCCGATCACGAGGTTGGCGAGGATCACCGAATTCACCTTGATCGCCCGCCGCAGGATCCAGGCTTCGATTGAGCCGGTTCGGTAGGCCGTCACCATCGGCACGCCTGACAGCGCCAGTTCAAGCGTCACGGTGCCGGATTTTGCCAATGCGGCGTGCGCGATCCGGAACGCCGCCCGCTTCTCCTTTTCGCCGATCACAACGCGCGGCTGCACCGGCCATGCCTTCAGCGCTTCGGCGATCGCTTCCTGCAGATGCGGCATGGTCGGCAGCACCGGTTCGAATGCGACACCCTCGTCCCTGAGCCGCGCCAGGGTCTGGCCGAACACCGCCATGTGGTGGCGGATTTCGCTGCGGCGGCTGCCCGGCAGCACCAGCAACACCGGCGGCGCCTCGTCCCGCCGCTGCGCTTCCGCAGGTCCGGGCCGCAGCTGCGCGAGTTGTTCGGTCAGGGGATGGCCGACATAACTGCAGGGCGGTCCATTGAGCCTGCGATAGGTCTCCGGTTCGAACGGCAGCAGCGCCATGACGTGCTCGACATAGGTCAGCATTGCGCGCGCCCGGCCCGGCCGCCACGCCCAGACCGACGGCGAGCCATAATTGACGATCGGAATCCTGGGGTCGCTGGCACGGACCCGTTTTGCCACGCGATGGGTGAAATCGGGACTGTCGATGATGACAAGCACATCCGGCGAGGCCTCGGTCACCGCCTCCGCGGTATGCCTGATCAGCCGCAGGATCTTTGGCAATTGCTTGACGACGGCGGCCAGCCCGATGATCGAAAGCTCTTCGATCGGAAACAGCGAGATGAGCCCCTCGCGCGCCATGGCCCGGCCGCCGACGCCCTCAAACCGCACCGCGCCGCCAAGGCGCTGGCGCAGCACCTTCATCAAATTGGCGCCGAGCCGGTCGCCGGATTCCTCCGTTGCGATCAGAAAGACTTTTCGCCCTGTCTCGGTGGTACGCGGCGACGTCACGCGGGCAGGCCCTGGATGAAGAGCCCCGCTTTGTCGGCGGCCTCGATCATTGCTTGCGAATCCGCGGCGATGGTATTCCCGGCGATGATGGCAAGGCCGGCGAGGCCGGCCTTGGCCACACCCTCGATGGTCCTCGGGCCAACCGTCGGAAGATCAAAGCGCAGATCCTGGCCGCTCTTGGGCGCCTTCACCAGCACGCCGCGCCCGGCCTTGGCGCGGATGCGGCCCTCGCTGCGCAGCCGCGCCACGCGCGCCAGGAGCCCGTCAGTGCCCTCGATATCCTCGACTGCCACCACATGGCCGTCGATCACCACGACCGCCTGGCCGATATCGAAGGGCCCGAGCGCGCGCAGCACGTCCCGGCCCCGGCCGATATCAGCGGTATCAGCCTGATCCGGTGCTGCGCGGGTGATGCATCCTTCCGGCATCAGGATATCGGGTGCGACATCCCGGATGCCGACCATCCGGAAACCGTCCTGTTCCAGAATGCGGCCGATCCCCGACAGGAGATGATCGTCGCCGCCGCGAAACGCCGCCATGACGCGGCCGAGAACGCGGATCGTTCCCCAGTCCAGCCGCACCTCCGAGAGTGCCGGCCGCAACAGCGTACCGATGAAGATCAGGTCGCGGCAGCCCTCGCTGCGAAACAGTTTTGTGGCCCGGCCGACCTGCCCGACCGAAATCCAGTGGTGACGAAAACGTTCGACACGAACCGGATCGCAGGATCCCTTGAGGGCGAACAGAACCGGCGCGATGCCGCGCGAGACAAGCGAATCCGCGACCGCGAACGGCATGGCGCCACCGCCCGCGATCACGCCGACCGGCGACGAAATTTCTGAAGCCGCTGACATCATGGCTGCGGCGGTCCCGTCATCACGGCCGGTTGCCGTCGTCAGCGGGAAGGCAGAGCGCCCGGTGCTTGCCCTTGGCGATGAAGGCGAGGATTTCCGCAATCGCCGGATCCTCCGCAGCCAGCGGCTGCACCAGGTTCAGCCGTTCGGCAAAGATGCCGGGGCCGTAAAACAGCTTTTGATAGAAGGCGCGCACGGTCACCAGCCGCGCCTTGGTGAATTGGCGCCGCTTCATGCCGACAATGTTGAGGCCCTCGAGGCTTGCATACTGGCCGTTGACCAGGGCGAACGGAATGACGTCGCTGCGCACGCCGCAGACGCCGCCGACCATCACCTGCGGCCCGATCCGGGTGAACTGGTGCACCGCCGAGAGCCCGCCGATGAAAACGAAATCGCCGATCTCGCAATGGCCACCGAGCGTGGCCGATGTAGCGAAGATCACGTCGTTGCCGACCTGACAGTCGTGCCCGACATGGCTGCAATTCATGAAATAGCCGCGGTCGCCGACGCGGGTGACGCCGCCGCCGGCCACGGTGCCGGCGTTCATGGTGACGGATTCGCGAATGGTGCAGCCGGCGCCGATTTCAAGCCGGGTCAGTTCGCCGCGATAGGCCAGCGATTGCGGCGGGGTGCCGAGCGAGACGAACGGATAGATCGTGCAGTCATCGCCGATCGTGGTCTGCGCCGTGATGTGCACATGCGCGATCAGCTTGCAATTGGCGCCGATCACGACGTGGCGACCGATGACGCAATAGGGACCGATCGAGGTGCCCTCGCCGATCACAGCGCCATCTTCAATCCGCGCGGTGGGATCGATCGTCGTCATCAAAACGGGTCCGTGCTTTCCGGTAGGCGTGAGCGATATTATGTCGGGTTTTCCGGTGGTTACCGCGACAGCCCGGCGCTTGTCCAGTGACGTATGGTTACGCCATGTATCAGCGATCCCCAAACCGGTGCAGATCGGTTAATAGGTAAACGCACGGGCCGCAATCAGAGACGCAACCACCATGATCCGAGCAGCCGCAAACCTGATCGCCTTGCTCCTGACGGCGCCGCTCGGCTCCGAGACGGTCGAGGTCAGGGAGCGCGGTGCGGTCGATCTCGCCCCATTTGAATGCCGCGACATCACCCGCTCCAGCCTGATCCAGCGTGTCTGCTACGACCAGGCGCGACGTTATCTGGTCGTCGCCATCAGGGGCAGCTATGATTTTTATTGCGAGCTGCCGCCGCAGACCTATGACGGCTTCATGACCGCGCCGTCGATGGGCCAGTTCTTCAAGGAGAACATTCGCGCGCATAGCAACCGTTACGGTTGCGATACGCAGCCGCACTAACCGACCTCAATCCGTCAGCATGGCGCCGACGTCGGCCTCGGCGACCACAGCGCCGTTGACCTTGGCGTCGCCGTGAAACCACCACATGGCCTTGCGGCGGCCGATCGAGCGCATGTGATATTCGATGGTGTCGCCGGGCATCACGGGTTTTCGGAATTTGCACTTGTCGATGGTCAGGAAATACACCGCGCGCGGCTTCTCGGTGCCGTCGACCGACTTGATGCCGATGACGCCGGCGGTCTGCGCCATGGCCTCGATCATCATCACGCCGGGATAGACCGGGCGTTCGGGGAAATGCCCGAGAAACGGCAACTCGTTGAAGGTGACGTTCTTGATGCCGATACCGGAGTAATCGGTCCGGATCTTGACGACGCGGTCGATCAGCAGCATCGGAAACCGATGCGGGAGCGTCTTGAGGATCTCGTTAATGTCCACGAGCTCAAATCGGACCGCTGCTTCCTCCGTCATTCCCGCCCCTCGCCCTTCGGATCCGCGGTGCTGCCCTGCACCAGTCGTTCCACTGCAACAATTTCCCTAAACCACTGCTTGGTCGGCTTGGCAAAGAAACCGCCCCAACGACCGTTCGGCGGAATATCGTCCTTGACCGCACTCATGGCCGTGACCTGTGCGCCGTCGCCGATCTTGACGTGGTTGTTGATACCCACCTTGGCGCCAAGCGCGACATTGTCGCCGATCGTGAGGCTGCCCGCGAGCCCGATCTGAGCCGCGAGCAGGCAGTGCCTGCCGATGGTGACATTGTGGCCGACCTGGACCTGATTGTCGATTTTGGTGCCCTCGCCGATCACGGTGTCGCGCAGGCTGCCACGGTCGATGGTGGTGCCGGAGCCGATCTCGACATTGTTCTGGATCAGGACGCGACCGGTCTGCGGCACCTTCACATGGCCGCCGGGGCCGAAGAAAATGAAGCCAAAACCGTCCTGCCCGATGCTGCAACCGGGATGGATCAGGACATTGTTGCCGATCAGCGAAAACTGGATGGCGGTGCGCGCACCGACATTGCAATCGCGGCCGATCCGCACGTCGGCGGCGATCACCGCACCCGCGCCGATCACCGTGCCGGAACCGATCTCGACCCGCGGACCGATTACGGCCAGGGGATCGACGATCACGCCGTCTTCCAGCCGGGCGGACGGATCGATGATTGCCGACGGCGCGATGCCGTCATTGTCGAACCAGGATTGCGGCCGCAGCGCATCGGCGTGCCACTCGCGTGCGATCTGCACGAACGCCCGGAACGGTTGGGTGGCCCTGAGCACCGCGACATGGCCGGGTATACGGGCCTCAAAGCGCGGGCTGACCAGGCAGGCCCCGGCCTTGGTCAAGGCAAGGTCGTCGACGTATCTGAGGTTGTCGAAGAAAGCCAGGTGCATCGGTCCGGCCTCGTCGAGCGAAGCCAGCCCCCTGATCGTGTGGCCGCCCCGCGCCGGGTCGACCAATACCGACTTCGTCAGCGCGGCGATGTCGGCCAGCGTCGACGAAGGCGGTTGCTTGGAGAGGTTCGGCTGCGCCATTTCACCCGTCGCAGTCCGGCCGCGCTTCACACCAAAGTCCCGGTTTTAGAACGATGTTCCGCCGCCAAACCTGAATTGCTGCACCCGGTCATTCTTACCCTTGGTGATCGGAACCGCATAGTCGAAGCGCAGCGGACCGAATGGCGAGGCCCAGATCAGACCGACACCCACCGAGCTGCGGACCACGTTGCCCTCGTCATATTGCAGGCCGAGGCAAGTGCCAGGCGTATTCGGATTGATCGTCGGCTTGATGCAGCCGGGCACGTTGACTTCGCCGGTCTGCGCCCACGCCGTCGGCCCCTTGTAGTCGAACAGACCGCCAGCGTCCGCATACACCGAACCCTTGAGCCCGACTTCCTTGGGCAGGAACCAGAACGGCATCTGCAGTTCCGCCGACGCGCCCCAATATTTGGTGCCGCCGAGCGCGTCCCGCGTTCCGAACGGGTTGATGTCGCGCGGCCCAATGCCGTTCGGCGCAAAACCGCGGACCAGGTTCGGGCCCATCTGGAAGTGGTCCAGCATGCGCAAGTCGCTGCCCAACTTGTTGAGCATGCCGCCCTGGAGATGGATCAATCCGATGACGTCAGCCACCAGCGGCGTGTAATATTTCAGGTCGGCCGCAGACTTGATGTACGACACGTCGCCGCCGAGACCCGCGAAATCCTGTTTCCAGTCGATCATCAAGCCGTCGGTCGGGTTCTTGTTGTTGTCCAGCGTGTTGTAGTTCAGCGAATAGCCGACCGACGAAGTCAGGACCTTGCCGCTCTGGAGCTCCTTGCGAACCGGCAGCGAAGCTTCGCCGTCCGAGTAGCACCACAGGCCGGTGGTTGAGGCATCCACCGCTCCCAGCGCGGTGGCGGCAGGGACGCCGTTCAGATTGACCCAGGCCGGCGACGGGTTGAAGGCGAGCAAGCCGTTGTTCGGATTGTTGTTACAATTCGAGAGCGACGACGGCAGCTGGATCTGCTGCTGGTAGATCGAATAACGCAGCTGGAGCGAGAGATCTTCACGCAGCGCAAATCCGAGACGCGGGCTGAAGCCCAAAGTCTTGGTGCCGTACGAAACATAGTTATTGGCCAGTTGCTGGCGCTGGAAGAAGTCGAGGCCAAGCGCGATGCGATAGTCCAGCAGATAAGGCTCGACGAACGAGAACGTGTAGCCGCGCGCGTACTGGCCATAGGTGACGGACGCTTTCGCGTACAGGCCGCGGCCGAGGAAGTTGCGCTCGGAAATGCTGACTTCGGCAAGCGCGCCGTCAGTGGTCGAATAGCCGCCCGACACCGAGAAGTCGCCGGTCGATTTCTCTTCCAGGTCGACGATCAGGATCACGCGATCGCTCGATGAACCGGGCTCGGTCACGATCTTCACGCTCTTGAAGAAGTCGAGATTCTTCAGCCGGCGCTCGGCGCGATCGACCAGCGCGCGGTTGTAGGCGTCACCTTCGGACAGATCGAACTCGCGGCGGATCACGTAGTCGCGCGTTCTGGTGTTGCCGCGGACGTTGATGCGCTCGATATAGGTGCGCGGACCTTCATCGATCGAGAACACGATCGAGACGGTATGCTGTTCGAAATTGCGGTCGCCGCGCGGGCGCACGATCGCGAAGGCATAGCCGCGCCGCGAGGCCTCGATCTGCATTTCCTCGACGGATTTTTCCAGCGCTTCGGCATTGTAGAGCCCGCCGACGCCGACGCGCGAGAAACTGCGCAAACCGGCGACATCGAGCGTCGAGATGCTGGTCTGGAAGTCGACGGACGCCACGCGGTATTGCTGGCCTTCCTCGATCTTGAAGGTGACCAGGAAGCCCTTGCGGTCCGGATCATATTCGGTGAGCGCGGCCACTACCTGCACGTCGGCAAAGCCGTTCTTGAGATAGAAGCGCCTGATCAGGTCGCGGTCGGCTTCGACCCGGTCCGGATCATAGACGTCGTTGCCGCCGAGGAAGCTCAACAGGTTGGATTCGTGCGTCTTGATGATGTCCTTGAGGCGATAGGACGAATAGGCGCTGTTGCCGATGAATTCGACCGATTTGACGCCGGTCTTGCTGCCTTCGGTGACCGTGAAGATCAGATCGACGCGGTTGTTCGGCTGTTCGATGATCTCAGGGTTGACGCGCACGTCATAGCGGCCGGCGCGGCGGTAGATTTCAGCGATGCGCTGGGCGTCCGACTGCACCATCGGGCGCGAGAAGGTGCCACGTGGCTTGGACTGGATTTCAGCCGAGAGCTGCTCGTCCTTGACCTTCTTGTTGCCCTCGAAGGCAATGCGCCCGATCACGGCGTTTTCGACCACGACGACCACGATCCGGCCGCCAGCCTGGTTGATCCGCACGTCCTGGAACAGGCCGGTCTCGATCAGCGCCTTCAGTCCGTCGTCGATCTGGGCCTGCCCGAGGCGGCCGCCGGGTCCCGGCTTGAAGTAGGAGCGAATGGTCTCGACCTCGACCCGCCGGTTACCCTCGACCCCGATCGAAGCAACGCTCTGGGCCGCAGCCGGCGCAGACACAAGCCCGGCCGCCAGCGTGCCAGCCACCAGCACGGCGAACATGATCAGGGCGGCCAACAAGCCCCCCCGCACTCGCATTCCAAACATCATGCGCAACGCGCCCTTGTCATTCCTGTGCCGGCCCGCACCCCCACGAACCGACAGATTCCCATTTGCTGCACTGCTTGTAGCCAATTTGCCCGAGGCGGCAAACCACACATCGCCGTGCGATTCCATTTTCATTCCAAGACGTTGCCGATGGGCAACGTCACAAAAAAGCCGCTTCACGATGCCGCCAGATGCAGGATGTCGTTATAGGTCGCAAACACCATCAGCATCAGCACCAGCGCAAGCCCAATTCGGAACCCCATCTCCTGCGCCCGCAGCGACAACGGACGCCCCCGGACCGCTTCGACCGCGTAGAACAAAAGGTGACCACCATCGAGCAGCGGCACCGGAAACAGGTTCAGCAAGCCAATCGAGATCGACAGCACGGCGGCCAGATGCACCAGCGCCGCAAGCCCGATGGTGGCGACCTGACCCGAGATCTGGGCGATCCGCAGCGGACCGCCGACCTGATCGGCGGCTTCCCGGCCGGTGAACACGCCGCCGATATAGGCGAAGGTGCGATCCACCACGAACCAGGTTTCCTTGATTCCGAGCCAGAACGCGGTCGCCGGATTGACGCGCTCGGTCACGACATCGCCGGGCGCCGTGGCGCGGGTGATGCCCATGACGCCGAGCCGATGGGCATTCCCGAACGGATCCTTCACTTCCCGCAATTCCGGCGTGCCGCGCAACTGCACGGTCGAATCGCCACGCTTGATGGTGAAAGCCAGCTGATCGCCGGCATGAATGCCGACGACGCGCTGCATGTCGGAGAAGCTGCCGATGGTCTTGCCGTCGATCGCGGTCACGATGTCGCCGACCTGGAAGCCGGCGGCCGCAGCAGCACTATTGGCTTCGATCTTGTCGACCCGCGCCGTCGTGCTCGGCTTGCCGAAGAAGGTGAACAGGCAGGTGAAGATCACGATCGCCAGGATGAAATTCGCAATCGGGCCGGCGGCGACGATCGCCGCGCGCGGGCCGACCTTCTTGTGGTGGAAGGAACCCGCCTGCTCTTCCGGGCTCATGCTGGCGAGCGCTTCGGTCGAAGGCGTCGAGGCTTCGCTGTCGTCGCCGAAGAACTTCACATAGCCGCCGAGCGGGATGGCCGAGATCTTCCAGCGGGTGCCATGGCGGTCGTTGAAACCGGCGAGTTCCGGTCCGAAACCGAGCGAGAACGTCAACACCCGCACGCCGGCCCAGCGCGCGACGAGGAAATGGCCGAGCTCGTGGAAGAAGACGACGATGGTCAGGACAAACAGGAAGGGAATGATGTAACCGATGAGCCCATGGCTCAACGTATTGAAACTATGTAGAAAAAACTCAGTCATTCGATTCCCCTCGACGAGAGCCAAAGACTCCGTCCCCAACCCTCTAGGATGCCTTTAAGGCAATTTGAGGCAATAGGGAGGCAGCTTTATTTCTCGCATTATGGTCAACGGAAATCGCATGGTCCGCCGACTCCAAAGGCGTCAGGTTCCCGGAGCGAATCCAGTCGTTCATGGTCGCCTCGACCAGCCGTGCGATGGCGCCGAATTTGATCTGGCCGGCGATGAAGGCGGCGACCGCCACCTCGTTGGCGGCGTTGAACACCGTCGTCGTACCGCCGCCGGCACGCAGCGCGTCGTAGGCCAGCCGCAGTCCCGGGAAACGCACCAAATCCGGCGCCTCGAAGGTCAATTGGCCGATCTTGGCAAGATCCAGCCGCGCCGACGGGCCGACGATTCGGTCGGGCCATCCCAGGCAATGCGCGATCGGGATCCGCATGTCCGGGGCACCGAGCTGGGCCACCACCGAACGGTCGGAGAATTCGACCATGCCGTGGATGATCGACTGCGGGTGCACGAGGACGTCGATCTCGTCGGGCGTCAGCGCAAACAGATAGGCGGCTTCGATCACTTCGAGGCCCTTGTTCATCATCGACGCCGAAATCGATGGTGATCTTCTGGCCCATGCTCCAGTTCGGATGTTTCAGCGCCTGCGCCAGCGTCGCCTGCTCGATGTCGGCTGAGGCCCAGGTGCGGAACGGACCGCCGGAGGCGGTGATGATGACGCGCACCAGTTCCTCGCGGTTGCCGGAACTGAGCGCCTGGAACAGCGCGTTATGCTCGGAATCGGCAGGCAGGATGCAGGCGCCGGCCTTCGCCGCACGCTGCATGAAGAAATCGCCGGCGCAGACCAGGCATTCCTTGTTGGCAAGCGCTACCGCCGCACCGCGATCGACGGCGGCAAGCGCAGGCTTCAGGCCGGCCGCACCGCTGACGGCTGCCATCACCCAGTCGGCGGGACGCGCGGCCGCCTCGATGATCGCGCTTTCACCGGCGCCGCATTCGGTACGCGTACCGGCAAGTGCGGCCTTCAATTCGCCAAGACGGGCGGGATCGGCGATCGCCGCAAAGCGCGCGCCGAACTCTTTTGCCAGTTTTGCAAGTCCGTCGACGTTGGTGTTCGCGGTCAGCGCCTCGACCTGGTAGCGGTCGCGGGCGCCGCGCAGCAAATCCATCGTGCTGTCGCCGATCGAGCCGGTGGCGCCCAGCACCGAGACGGTGCGCACGGTTGTGACCGCGGCCTTGTTGTTACGCAATGGAACTGCGCTCATCGTTTCACCAAACCATAAGACCGCGGCCGACGCCATCGGCGCCTCCCCGCAGCAAGCCAAAAAGAGCCGCCACCGCGACGGCCGCGACAAATCCATCCAGCCGGTCCAACAGCCCGCCGTGACCGGGGATGATCTGGCTGGAATCCTTCACCCCAAAGCGCCGCTTCACCGCCGATTCGAAGAGATCGCCGAGTTGAGAAACCACGGAAAGAACGCCCGATATCATCAACAGCGGCCCGGCTTTCCCGAGATCAAGTGCTGCAAAGATGGCCGCCACCGCAAGACTGGCGGCGAAACCGCCGATGGCACCGGCCCAGGTCTTCTTGGGGCTGACGCGCGGCCAGAGTTTCGGTCCGCCGATGCCGCGGCCCGCGAAATAACCGCCGCTGTCGGTCACCCACACGATCAGCAGCACGAAGATCAGCGCGATGAAACCTTTCTCGGCATCCAGGCGCAACAGCACCGACGCGAATTCAGCCACGGCCGCATAGAGAAAGCCCGCCGCGGTCCAGTTGCGCTGCCCCGGCGCGATCAAGCCGACCGCGACCAGACCGATCGCAAGCACCACGAGTGCTGCTTCGATCCGGCCGATCGCGAGACAGAGCCCGGCAACGACCAGTGCCGCCACGCCGCATGCGACGATACGTTTGTCGGCTGCTGCCCCAACCACCATCAGCCATTCGACAAACAGGCCAACCGCCGCCAGCACGACCAGCGCGGCCCACAGCCAGCCGCCGGCATAGGCGATCGCAACCGCGAGCGGGATCAGTACCGCGGCAGCTACGATCCGGGTCAGGAGATTGCGTGAATCCACCTCCGGCGCCGCCGGCGCGGCCTTGCCCTCGGTCACGATCCGGTTTTCGCGGCCAGACCGCCGAAACGGCGCTCGCGTCTGGCATATTCGGCGATCGCGCTCTCGAGTGCGGCCTTGTCGAAATCCGGCCAGTGGATCGGCACGAAGACGAGTTCGCTGTAGGCCGCCTGCCACATCAGGAAGTTCGACAGCCGCTGCTCGCCGCTGGTGCGGATGATCAGGTCGGGATCGGGAATATCGGGCGCATCGAGATATTGACCGAGCGCGTCGGCATCGATCGAGGCCGGATCGCGCTTGCCTTCAGCGACTTCGCGCGCCAGCCGTTGCGCGGCTCCGGCGATCTCCTGGCGCGATCCGTAATTGAAAGCGACGACGAGATTGAGCTTGGTGTTGTCGCGCGTCAGCTCTTCGGCTTCGTTGAGCAGCGCGCAGATGTCGGATTCCAGGCCGGCGCGCTCGCCGATCACCCGCACCCTCACCCCGTCCCGATGCAGCGTCGCCAGATCGTTGCGGATGAAGCGGCGCAGCAAGCCAAAGAGGTCGCCGATTTCGGTCGCCGGGCGCGACCAGTTCTCCGAGCTGAACGAGAAGATCGTGAGATAGACCACGCCGAGTTCATGGGCGGCGCGAACGACCCGGCGCAGCGCCTCGACGCCGCGGCGATGGCCTTCCGCGCGAGGCAGGCCCCGCGCGGCCGCCCAGCGGCCGTTGCCGTCCATGATGATCGCCACGTGCAAGGGGCCGGTTCGATCCGGTCCTTCGGTTGCGGGGGCGGCGGCGTTCGACATTATTGGAGTTCCAGCAGAAGTCGCGGAGTCTCGATCTCAAGTCTCGATCTTAAGCCCTTAAACGGTAAGGATTTCCTTTTCCTTGGCGGCCAGCAGCTGATCGATCTCTAAAATCATCCCGTCGGTGGCCTTCTGCACATCATTGGCCAGCCGCTCCTGGTCGTCTTCGGAGATCTCGTGGTTCTTCTCGAGCTTCTTGACGGTATCGAGCCCGTCGCGGCGGACGTGCCGGACGGCAACCTTGGCCGCTTCGGCGTATTTATGCGCGACTTTCACCAGTTCCTTGCGGCGTTCCTCGTTGAGTTCCGGAATTCGCAGGCGCAGCACCTGCCCTTCGGTGGCGGGCGAGAGGCCGAGGTTGGAATCGACGATCGCCTTCTCCACGGCCTTGACCATGGACTTGTCCCAAACCATCACCGACAGCAGCCGCGGCTCGGGCACGCTGATGGTGGCGAGCTGGTTGAGCGGCATGTGCGACCCGTAGGCATCCACCTGCACCGGTTCCAGCATGGAGGCGGCCGCGCGGCCAGTGCGCAGGCCGCCCAGTTCGTGCTTGAGCGACTGGGTGGCGCCCTGCATGCGGCGCTTCAATTCGTTGATGTCAAAACCAGGCGTGGGCATAACGCTCCTCCTTAGAAACCAGCCGCCGGCGTCTCAGGCCCGCGGTTCGCAGCACCGGCCTGTCAGCCGGCGACAACCGTGCCGTGGCCGGTACCGCGCAGGATCGCGCCGATCGAACCCGGCTCGGCGATCGAGAATACGATGATAGGCAGCGAAGTCTCGCGGGCAAGCGCGAATGCGGTCACGTCCATCACCTTGTAGCCGCCCTCGATCGCCTGCGAATGGGTCAGGCGGTCGAAACGCTTGGCGGACGGGTCTTTTTTGGGATCGGCCGAATAAACGCCGTCGACATTGGTGGCTTTGAGCACCACCTCGGCCCCGATCTCGGCTGCCCGCAGCACCGCGGTCGTGTCGGTCGTGAAGAACGGATTGCCGGTTCCGCCACCGAGCAGGACGATTCGTCCTTCGGAGAGATATTTGTGCGTTGCACTGCGGGTGAACAGCTCGGAAATTTCCGGCATCACGAACGCCGAGAGCGTCCGCGCCGGGGTCCCCTTGCGTTCGATCGCCGCCTCGAGCGCGAGGCAATTCATGATGGTGGCGAGCATCCCCATGGTGTCGCCGGTCGGACGCGACACGCCGCGCGAGGAAACTTCCACGCCGCGAACGATGTTGCCGCCGCCGACCACCACCGCCACCTCGATCCCGAGCTGGCGCGCCGCGATCAGATCGTCGGCGATACGGTCCACGGTAGGCTGGTCGATGCCGAAGGATTGGCTGCCGGCGAGAAATTCGCCCGAGAGCTTGATCACGACGCGACGATAGACCGGCTCAGCCATAGCGAATCGCTTCCTTCATCCCGCGCAGGCGACCGTCACGTACCGCACATCTTCCGGCGCAAGAACGCCGGAAGACTGTTTTCCGCGACTACTTCTTGCCGCTGGCCGCCGCGACCTCGGCTGCGAAATCGGATTCCTGCTTTTCGATTCCCTCGCCGAGAGCATAGCGCACAAATCCGGCAATTTTCACAGGGGCGCCGACCTTGCCTTCGGCTTCCTTCACCGCCTGCGCCACCGACTTGCCGGTGTCGTGGATGAAGGCCTGCTCGAGCAGGCAGACTTCCTTGTAATAGGTCTTCAGGCCGGACTCGACGATCTTCTCGATCACGTTGTCCGGCTTGCCCTGCTGGCGGTATTTGTCGGCCAGCACGTCCTTTTCGCGCTTGACGACTTCCGGGTCGAGGCCGGCCGGATCGAGCGCCTGCGGATTGGTCGCGGCGACATGCATCGCAAGCTGACGGCCGAGTGCGGCGAGTTCGTCGGTCTTGCCGGTCGATTCGAGCGCGACCAGCACGCCCATCTTGCCGGCGCCCTCGATGACGGCACCGTGGATATAGCTCGCCACCACGCCCGAGCTGACCTCGAGCAAGGCCGCCCGGCGCAACGTCATGTTCTCGCCGATGGTCGCGATCGCATCCGAAATCGCGGTCTCGACGGTGACGTCGCCGACTTTCGCAGCCTTGATCGCTTCAACATCGGCGCCGACGCGGAGCGCTACCTGCGCCACCATCTTGACGAGGCCCTGGAACTGTTCGTTGCGGGCGACGAAATCGGTCTCCGAATTGACCTCGACGACGACGCCCTTGACGCCCGACGTGACGGAGCCGATCAGGCCTTCGGCCGCGATGCGGCCGGCCTTCTTGGCAGCCTTCGACAGGCCCTTCTTGCGCAGCCAATCCTGCGCTTCCTGCATGTTGCCGGCGGTCTCGGTGAGGGCTGTCTTGCAGTCCATCATGCCTGCGCCGGTCGACTCGCGCAGTTCCTTGACCATCGCCGCAGTGATCGTTGCCATGTTGAAAATCCTTCTTGCCTGTCGAGCCACGGGCGCGGCGCATGCCTTGCGCCGTGCCGCCATCAGCTACAGGGATGTCGTATCCGGGAAATCAAACCGGTGGCCGGGTCAACCGGCCACGCGGCGTTGCATTTATTCCGATTCAGCGGTCAGCGTCTTGGCCTGGGCAACCCAGCCATCGGCGCGGCTCGGAAGTCCGACCTCTTCACCGATCTTGTGCGCGGTGTCGTGATCGAGTTCGGCGAGCTGCCAGTAGTGGAAGATGCCGAGGTCGTTGAACTTCTTCTCGATCGCCCCCGACACGCCGGTGAGCTTCTTGAGGTTGTCGGCAGCGCCGCGCGGACCTGCCAGGCCCTGGAAGCCGGCCGGCTGCGGAGCCGCCGGGATTTCCTCGCGGATGATCGGCTGCGCGGAAGCGCCGATATCGATCCCGTGGTCGCCCTGGGCGCGCGAGATGCCGTCGATGGCGGCGCGGGCGATCAGGTCGCAATACAGCGAAATCGCGCGGCCGGCGTCGTCATTGCCCGGCACCACATAGGTGATGCCCTTGGGGTCGGAGTTGGTATCGACGATCGCGGCAACGGGAATGTTGAGCCGCTGTGCTTCCTGGATCGCGATGTCTTCCTTGTTGGTGTCGATCACGAAGATCATGTCGGGAAGCCCGCCCATGTCCTTGATGCCGCCGAGCGAACGGTCGAGCTTGTCGCGCTCGCGCTGCAGCGTCAGCCGTTCCTTCTTGGTGTAGGCATTGGCATCGCCGGAATTGAGCACCTCATCGAGGTGCCGCAGACGCTTGATCGAACCGGAAATGGTCTTCCAGTTGGTCAGCGTGCCGCCGAGCCAGCGCGAATTGACGAAATACTGCGCCGAACGCTTGGCAGCTTCCGCCACGCCGTCCTGCGCCTGCCGCTTGGTGCCGACGAACAGGATACGGCCGCCCTTGGCGACGGTATCGCTGACCGCCTTCAGCGCCGTGTGCAGCAACGGCACGGTCTGGGCGAGATCGATGATGTGGATGTTGTTGCGGGCACCGAAAATGAAATCCGACATCTTCGGATTCCAGCGGTGCGATTGGTGGCCAAAGTGAACGCCAGCTTCGAGCAGCTGACGCATAGAAAAATCGGGTAGCGCCATAGTGATACTTCTCCGGTTGGTTCCTCCGGAAGCGTGTGAGCAGACGAGCCTTATGGCCCGGCTGCCACCGGACGGCCTTTTGAGAGCCATGCTTCCGTGTGAGATGGCGCGGTATATAGCCGGATTCCAACCAGAAGCAAGGAAATACGGCCGGTTTTTCGCCTAATCGGCGCGCCTCTGCGGGGGTGGACGGGCCGCCCCGACAAAACATCGAAAACAACCCCATGCACCGTAGAATGCGCCCGGGATCGCATGGCTCGAGACGGTATTATAATACTTTTTCGGCGCGATTGCCTTTTCCAGCGACACCCGATTGTGCATGCCCCCGCGGACCGCCCTTCCCGCATAAAGATATTCAGATTATTCTTTTGATGCATGAACCTGCAGGATGTTGAAGCCTTTGTCGCTGTCGCCGAAGCCGGGTCGGTCAACCGCGCCGCCGCTCGCCTCAACTTGACGCAGCCGGCCACGACCCGGCGGATCCAGAATTTCGAGGCCGCGATCGGCGGAGCCCCGCTTTTCAATCGCGCCGTGAAGCCGGCGGCATTGACCTCGCTCGGCAGCCACGTGCTGGAGCGATGCCGGCGGGTCCTGACGGCGGTCGCTGAACTCGAAGCCTGTACCGCCCAGGCCGCCGATCCCGCTGGTCATCTGAAAGCGGGCGTAGCCCATGGGCTGGGCGAAATGGTCATGACCTCGCCGCTCGATGCGCTGCGGCGCACGTTTCCGCGAATCCGGCTCCAGGTCAGTTCGAACTGGAGCACGCATCTCATTGAGGACGTTCGCAGCGGCGGCCTCGATTGCGCGGTCGGCCTGTTGACCGAAGCACACTCAGTGCCTGCTGGCCTGACCGCCGTCGCACTCGGCGCCGAGCGGGTGGTGATCGTGGCCTCGGCAAAATTGCCGGCAAAACCGGTTGGACATCCGTGGCGGCTGCGTGATCTCGCCGATATGGACTGGTTTCTCAATCCACCGGGATGCGGCTGCCGCGCCGCTTTGGTGAAGGCGTTCGACCGGCTGCAGCTTCCCGTTCACGTCGCGGCTGAGGTCTTCGGCGAAGACCTTCAACTGTCACTGCTAAGCCAAAGCGGCGGTTTGGGTTTGGTGCCGAGGCGACTGTTCGAGCACAGTCCGCATCGTCAGGCGCTGCAAATCCTTGATGTGCCGGACTTCGCCCTGCCCGCGACCGTGACCCTGATCCGCAGCGCGACACCGGGACGCTTCGATCCCGTGATTGAGCTGCTGGCGCGCGAACTCAAGGCTAGAACTCTCCTAGCAAGCTATCCGCATAATCATAATAAGGATTATGCATTTGATTTATAAACGGAACGATCGCAAGCATCCACCTGTCTCACCGGGGAATCATCTCCGGTCCCGAACAGGAGATCGACGATGATCGTCACGGTATTTCGAACCCGGCTCAATCCGGGCGTTCAGGAAGAATACAGCCCGATGGCAAAGCAGATGAGCGAACTGGCGCAGGGCATCTCCGGTTACATCTCGCACAAGGGATTCGTCGCCGACGACGGCGAACGTGTGACCATCGTCGAATTCGAATCCGAGGAAGCACTGCGCGCCTGGCAGATCCATCCCGAACACGGCAAGGCCAAGCGGCGCGGCATCGAGAGCTTCTTCAGCGATTACAAATTTCAGATCTGTAGCGTGATCCGCGGCCGGTCATGGACCGCCAAGACAAGCGAGGCGACAAGCGAGACGACAAACGAGAAAGCGAAGGCGTGATCGCAGCGCCAGCTGGCGTGCGCGGACCAGTCCAGCCGCCGACCGGCTCCCTCGCCTCACATCGGTCTTTCCTCTTCGTCGAACAGACGCAACGCGAACAACGAATGCGCCAGCGTTCCGCCAGCCTTGACCGCGGCAGCGACGAAGGCGGTTTCGGCGATTTCCTGTTTGCTCGCGCCATGGGCGCGGGCGTGCCTGGTGTGGGTGTCGATGCAATAGGCGCACTGGGTGGTGAAGGCGACGCCGAGCGCGATCAGTTCGCGGTACTTGCGCGGAATTTCACCATCGCCGCGTTCAACAACATGGTTGAAGGTCAGGAATGCGCTTCCCTCCGGGGCGGCAAGGCCAAGGAGATCGGGAATGATGGTCAGGTCTTCGCGCCGCTGGTATTGGCTCATGGAAAATCGCCCTCTGTTCATATGTGATGACAAATAGAGGGCGGGAGACTGGAAAAGGATTCGCGGCCTTCGGCCGTTTTCTGAAATTATTTTGCGGCGGAGCCTTAGCTCACCATGCGCTGCCGATTTTCCCAATACGGCTTGCGCAATTCGCGCTTCAGTATCTTGCCGGCGCCGGACAGCGGCAGCGGGGTCGCCGTGACCTCGACACTGCGCGGGCATTTGTAACCCGCGATCAGCGTCTTGCAGAACTCCATCAGTTCGTCGGGGGTTGCCGTCGCGCCGGGTCTTGCGACCACAATGGCGTGAACCTGCTCGCCCCAGCGCTCGCTGGGGATACCGATGACGGCGCATTGCGCCACCGACGGATGCTGCGCCAGCGCGTTCTCGACCTCGGCCGAATAGACGTTCTCGCCGCCGGAGATGATCATGTCCTTGACGCGGTCGACCACATAGACAAAGCCGTCCTCATCCATGTAGCCACCGTCGCCGGTGTGCATCCAGCCGTCGATGACGGCCTTGGCGGTTTCCTCGGGCCGCTCCCAATAACCCATCATCACATTGTCGCCGCGCACCGCGATCTCGCCGACGGTGCCACTGGGCACCACCTTGTCGTCGCCATCGACGATCTTGACCTCGCAACCGAGCGTCGGGCGGCCTGCGCCGCGATGCCGTCCCTTGGCGCGGCCATCGCCGATATGCTCCTTCCAGTGCAGTATCGTCGCGATCGGCGACAATTCCGTCATCCCATAGGCTTGCGTGAACTGCACATTCGGCAATGCCTTCATGCCGCGGCTGAGCACGGCATCGCTGATGACGGAGGCGCCGTAGGTGATCCCCGTGAGCGACGACAAGTCATAGTCGCCGAGTTGGGGATGATCGACGAACATCTGGATCATGGTCGGCACCAGCAGCACGTCGGTGACGCGGTCGCGCTGGATCGCGGTTGCAACGCCATCCGGTGTAAAGCCCTGGACGATGACATTGGAGCCGCCGCTGAGCAGCACGGAGTACATCGCCGCACCATTGGCGAGGTGGAACATCGGTGCGGCGTGCAGATAAATGGTGCTGCTCGGCCAGAGCCCTTCGCCGAGTGCGTTCAGCGCATTGACCATCAGATTGCCGTGGCTGAGCATGACGCCCTTGGAGCGTCCGGTGGTGCCGCCGGTGTAGAAGATGCCGGCGAGGTCGGCACTCTCGCGCATCGCATCCGGCATCGGCGTGCTGCGCGCGATCAGCGCCTCATAGCTCTCCATGCCGGCGGGTGCTTCGCCGTCGTCGGCATAGATCAGCTTGAGGCCAGGGATCGTGCCCGCGAGCGTCGCAGCCACGGCAGCAAAGGCCTTGTCGACGAACAGGATGCCGGCGCGGCAATCGCGCATGGCGTCTTCGTTCTCCAGCGGGCTCCAGCGGATGTTGAGCGGCACAATCACGGTGCCGGACCAGCCGGCCGCCAGATAGAGTTCGAGATAGCGGTCGGAATTGAGCGACAGCATCGCGACGCGGTCGCCGGCCTGCGCGCCGAGCGCGCGGATGCCGCTGGCCAGGCGCGCTACGCGGTCGCCGACCTCGCGCCAGCTTTTCTTCCGGTCGCCATAGACGATGGCAAGGCCGTTCGGATTGATCTGCAGCGCGCGCCGCAGGCCGTGCGTGACATTCATCGTGATACTCCCCGTGACTTGCGTTTCCTGACCGGCGGTTTGTCCGCCTTTTTCCGTGTTGATTTCGTCGCGAGCCCTTCAGTGAGGCGGATCGCGAATTCTCTTGCGATGGCCTCCGCTTCGAGCGCGCCGCCGGGCTGGTACCAGTGGCCGATCCAGTTCAGCGAGCCCGCAATCGCAAAGGCGGAAAGCTTGACGTCGCAAGGCCTGATCGTTCCGTCCTTGATCCCCTGCCCGATATAGTCGCGAAAGGCCTGGTCGATCTTCTTCTTGGCGAGGCGAACAATTTTGCGGTTGTGCTCGGTGAGGTCGCGGACATCGAACCGCACCAGGCTCTTGCCGTAGTCGGTGGTCATCGTCTCGGCGTAGCTGATGATCAGCTTGCGCAGTTTTTCCAGCCCGGTGCCGCCGGTAGCGGCAATTTCATCGATGCTCTCGTCGACGCGCTCGGCGCCGATCGCCCAGCATTCGTAGAGGATTTCGTCCTTGCCGCGGAAATAATTGTAGAGCGCGGGCTTGGTGATGTTCAGCCGCTCGGCCACGTGATTGAGCGTGGTGCCATGATAGCCCTGCTCGAGGAACAGCGCCACCGCTGTGCGCAGCACGGCTTCGCGTTTCTCGTCGCGGGCGCGGCGACGGCTTTCGAACGGCATCCAGGGCGACTGGCCGGTCGGGGAAGAAGCTGATCCGTCCATCTGTGAATTCATCCCGGCGCGGTTGACTTGGGCGTGAAGCTGTCCGTATATTACCCATGGGTAACAAAAAGTCCACCGGGTAATTTAGGGAGCGCCCATGACATCGAACGTCTATGTTGCCGGCGTCGGCATGATCCCCTTCGTCAAACCCGGCGCGAACGCGCCCTACCCGGTGATGGGCGCGGAAGCGACAAAACTTGCGCTGGCGGATGCCGGCGTCGGCTACGACATGATCCAGCAGGCCTATGCCGGTTACGTCTACGGCGATTCAACCTGCGGGCAGCGCGCGCTGTACCAGGTCGGCATGACCGGCATTCCCATCATCAACGTCAACAACAACTGCTCGACCGGCTCGACTGCCTTGTTCATGGCGCGGCAGGCGATCGAATCCGGCGCGCTCGATTGCGTGCTGGCGCTCGGCTTCGAGCAGATGAAGCCCGGAGCGCTGGGTGCTGTTTTCACCGACCGGCCCAGCGCGTTCGACGAATTCGACGCCGCCGCCGACAAACTGGTCGATGCGCAGGGCGTGCCACTGGCGCTGCGTTATTTCGGTGGCGCCGGTCTCAGCCACATGAAGAAATACGGCACGCCGCTGACCTCATTTGCGAAAGTGCGGGCCAAGGCGAGCCGGCATGCCAAAAACAATCCGCTGGCGCTGTTCCGCAAGGAAGTGACCGCCGACGACGTCATGAACGACCAGGTGATCTGGCCCGGCGTGATGACGCGGCTGATGGCCTGCCCGCCGACCTGCGGCGGCGCCGCGGCCGTGCTGGTTTCGGAGAAATTCGCCAGCAAGCACGGCCTGCGCAAGGACGTCCGGATCGCGGCGCAGGCCATGACCACCGACACCCCCTCCACGTTCAGGGCGGGCGACATGATGCAGGTGGTCGGATTCGACATGACGCGGGCTGCGGCCAACAAGGTCTATGAGGCCGCCGGCATCGGCCCTGACGATCTCGACGTCGTCGAACTGCACGACTGTTTCGCGCACAATGAACTGATCACCTATGAAGGCCTCGGCCTGTGCCCCGACGGCGGCGCGGAGCGCTTCATCGACGACGGCGACAACACCTTTGGCGGCAAGACCGTCACCAATCCCTCCGGCGGCCTGCTGTCCAAGGGCCATCCGCTCGGCGCCACCGGTCTGGCGCAATGCTACGAGCTGACGCACCAGTTGCGCGGCTCGGCGGAGGCCCGGCAAGTCGAGGGCGCGAGAGTCGCCCTGCAGCACAATCTCGGCCTCGGCGGCGCCTGCGTCGTCACCCTCTACGAACGCGCCTGAGGCTGACATGGTCGATCAATCCGCCGTCGGGCGCGAGTTCACACCGGTCACGGCACACGTCGAGCCGGGACGCCTGCGCTTCTTTCTCGATACGCTGGGCGAGAGCAATCCGCTGTACCGCGATGCGCAGGCTGCCTCGGCAGCAGGCTATGCCGCGCCGCCGGTGCCGCCGACCTATCTGTTCTGCCTCGAAATGATGGACGCCACGGTACCCTTTGAGTTCCTGACCGCGCTCAACATCGATCTCGCCCGCGTGCTGCATGGCGAGCAGCGTTTCGACTATCACGCGCCCGTCGTGATCGGCGACAGCCTGACGTTCCGGCCGCGCGTCACCGCCGTCACCGAGAAGAAGGGCGGCGCGATGACGCTGGTCGTGGTCGAGACATCCGTCACCAACCAGAACGGCGTCCATGTCGCTGACGTCTCGCGCACCGTCGTCATCCGCAATCCGAGGCCGTCATGACCCCAACTATTGGCGCGCGCATCATCCACAAGGAATTCCCACCGATCACACGCCACCAGCTGGCGCTCTATTGCGGCGCGTCGGGCGACCACAATCCGATCCATGTCGATCTGGATTTTGCCAAGAAGGCGGGATTTCCCGACGTGTTTACGCACGGCATGCTGGTCATGGCCTATCTCGGCCAGGCCCTGACCGATGC
Organism: uncultured Alphaproteobacteria bacterium; assembly: GCA_963802535.1. Lineage (GTDB taxonomy): Bacteria > Pseudomonadota > Alphaproteobacteria > Rhizobiales > Xanthobacteraceae > Bradyrhizobium. The sequence continues at coordinate 28,623 of CAWDJI010000027.1, forward strand.
GGTCCCTCCCCCGCGCCTGCGCAGCTTCTCGACCCGCTTTGTCGCGATCACGCAGCTTGGCGCGCGTCTGACCTGCGAGGGGCATGTTTCCGAACTGGTCGAACACAATGGTGAGCCCTGCGCGAAACTGGCGCTGACCACCAAAGATGAAAACGGCGACATCAAACTATCCGGCGAAGCCGTCATCGCGCTCTGATCAGGACAGGAAACAAATGACAAAACTCAAGGGAAAAGTCGCGCTGGTCACGGGATCGGGACGCGGCATCGGCCGCGCCATCGCGCTGAAACTCGTCAGCGAGGGCGCGAAGGTCGTGGTCAATGATCTCGACGCCGCGCCGGGAGATGCCGTCGCCGCGGAGATCCGCGCGGCGGGTGGCGAAGCCATCGCAGTCAACGGCAGCGTTTCCGAGTCCGGCTTCTCCGACCGCTTTGTCGGCGCGGCCATGGAAACCTTTGGCGGCCTCGACATCATCATCAACAACGCCGGCTACACCTGGGACTTCGACGATCCAGAAGATGACCGACGAGCAGTTCCAGGCCATGCTCGACGTCCACCTGGTTGCACCGTTTCGGCTGCTGCGCGCCGCCGCCGAGCCGATCCGGATCATGGCGAAGAAAGAGGCCGAGGCCGGCCGCGAAGTGTTTCGCAAGGTCGTCAACATCTCGTCGATTGCGGGGCTCTATGGCAATGCCGGGCAAGCGAGCTATTCGTCGGCCAAGGCGTCGCTGGTCGGCCTGACGCGCACGCTGTGCAAGGAATGGGGACGCTACAAGGTCAACGTCAATTGCGTCGCCTTCGGCCTGATCAATACCCGCCTGACCCAGCCGATCGAAACCCAGCAGAAGACCATCGACGTCGCCGGGCGCGACATCAAGGTCGGCGTGCAGCCCCAGATGCTCGACGCCATGGCCAAAATGATCCCGCTCGGGCGCGGCGGCACGCCGGAAGAAGCCGCCGACGCGGTCTATCTGTTCTGCAGCCCGGAATCGAACTACATCAGTGGACAAGTCGTCGTCTGCGGTGGCGGCCTCATCATCTAAGGCGGGAAACCCATGCAATATCGTTCATCCTGGATGACGGAGGAACTGGACGTTTTTCGCGATCAGTTTCGCAAGTTTCTCGCCAAGGATCTGGCGCCGCACGCCGAAAAATGGCGCGATCAAAAGCTGGTCGATCGCTCGGCCTGGCGGGCGCTGGGCGAGATGGGCGCACTTGTTGCCGAGCGTCCCGGAAGCCTATGGCGGCCTCGGCGCCAGCTTCGCCTATGAAGCGGCCGTGATCGAGGATCTCGAAACCGTGGTGCCGGAAGTGACGACCGGGTATCTCGGTGCACAGCGCCATCGTGGCGCATTACATTTTGAATTACGGGTCCGAGGAGCAGAAACGGCGCTGGCTGCCGAAAATGGCCAGCGGCGAATTCGTCGGCGCCATCGCCATGACCGAACCCGGCACCGGCTCCGATTTGCAGGGCGTGCGGACCACGGCCAAAAAGCAGGGCAACAATTACGTCATCAACGGCCAGAAGACCTTCATCACCAACGGCCAGGCCGCCGACCTGATCATCGTGGTCGCGCGCACCGGTGAAGCCGGCGCCAAGGGAATCTCGCTGATCGTGCTCGAAGCCGAAGGCAATGAAGGTTTTCGCCGCGGCCGCAACCTCGACAAGATCGGCCTGCACGCCTCCGACACGTCCGAATTGTTCTTCGACAATGCGGTGGCGCCGCCGGAAAACCTGCTCGGCAGCCGAGGAAGGCAACGGTTTTGTGCAGCTGATGCAGCAATTGCCGCAGGAGCGCCTCTCGCTTGCCGTCGGCGCCGTGGCCTCGATGGAACGCGCGATCAAGCTGACCGCCGACTACACCAGGGAAAGAAAGGCCTTCGGCAAGCCCATCATTGAATTCCAGAATACCGCGTTCAAGCTGGCCGAGCGCAAGACCGAAGCCATGATCGCGCGCGTGTTCGTCGACTGGTGCGTCGGGCAGCTCGTCGCCGGCGAACTCGATACCGTGACCGCATCGATGGCGAAGTGGTGGTGCTCGCAGAAGCAAATGGAGACTGCGGACGAGTGCCTGCAACTCCACGGCGGCTACGGCTATATGGAGGAATATCCGATCTCGCGGATGTTCGTGGATGCGCGGATCCAGAAAATCTACGGCGGCACCAACGAGATCATGAAGCTGTTGATCGCGCGGTCGCTGTAGGCGACACGCTACACCGTCTGGACGTCGACCACGCCCGACACCGCCTTGATCGCGCCGGCGATCTGCGGCGAGACCTTGAAGCGGCCGGGGAGTTTCATCTCCACCTCGGTCTCGAGGTCGAGCATGATGACCAGCGACACGTCGCCATCGGCGCCGCCCGACGGCGCAGGCGACGGTTTTGCCTGCGGGCCGCGCGACGCGCCAGCGGGCGGAGCCTGCTCCGGCATGTTCAGCCGCCGCGCGATCGAATCCAGCGGCTTGGTGTCGCGCACGAAGATGCGCAGGCCCTTTTGGGTTTTTGCAGCGGCGGCATCCAGCGGCTCGGCGTGCAGCACCCTCGCCCGCACGTCCTCGCCCTGAAGTTCGGCGCCGAGCTGCAGCAACACGGCCGCCCCGGGCTCCAGCACGTCGCGATATTGCGCAAGGCCCTCCGAGAACAGCACGGCCTCGAAATGACCGGTCGGATCGGACAGGCCCATGATGCCCATCTTGTTGCCGGTCTTGGTCCGCCGCTCCATGCGCGACACGACGGTCGCCGCGACCTTGCCGGCGGTGGCGCCGGTTTTCACCGCGCGGGAAAATTCCGCCCAGGACTGCACCCGCAGCCGCTTCAGCACGGTGGCGTAATCATCGAGCGGATGGCCGGACAGGAAGAAGCCGATGGCGTCGTATTCGCGCCGCAGCCGTTCCGCCGGCAACCATGGTTCGATCTGCGGCAGCATGATGGTCGGTGCATCCGAGGCGCCACCGAACATGTCGTTCTGCCCGAGCGTCGAGGCCTCATGGCTGCGCTGGCAGGCGGCCAGAATCGCTTCGGCGCCGCCAAACACCCGCGCCCGGTTTGAATCCAGCGTGTCGAAGGCGCCGGCCGCGGCAAGGCTTTCGATCACCCGCTTGTTGACCGCGCGCGGGCTGACGCGCGCGGCGAAATCGGCGAGCGCGGTAAAGGCCGCCTCTTTCCGCGTATCGACGATCAACTGGACCGCCTGCGGGCCGACGCCCTTCAACGCCGCCAGCGCGTAATAGATGGTGTTGTCGCCGACTTCGAAGGTCGGACCCGAGCGATTGATGTTGGGCGCCTCGACCTTGATGCCGAGCCGCTGCGCCTCGGCGCGAAATTCAGAGAGCTTGTCGGTGTTGTTGAGTTCGAGCGTCATCGACGCCGCCAAGAACTCGACCGGATAATGCGCCTTCATGTAGGCGGTGTGATAGGACACCAGCGCATAGGCCGCCGCGTGGCTCTTGTTGAAGCCGTAGTCGGCGAATTTGGCCAGCAGTTCGAAAATCGTATCCGCCTGCCCCTTCGGCACGCCGTTCTTGACCGAGCCCTCGATGAAGCGTGCGCGCTGCTTCTCCATCTCGGCGCGGATCTTCTTGCCCATCGCGCGCCGCAGCAGGTCGGCTTCGCCGAGCGAATAGCCGGCCATGACCTGCGCGATCTGCATCACCTGTTCCTGGTAGATGATGACGCCGAAAGTTTCCTTCAGGATCGGTTCGAGCACCGGGTGCAGATATTCCGGTTCCTCGTCGCCATGCTTGCGGGCGCAATAGGTCGGGATGTTCGCCATCGGGCCCGGACGATAGAGCGCCACCAGCGCGATGATGTCCTCGAAACGGTCGGGGCGCATGTCGACCAGCGCCCGCCGCATGCCCTGGCTTTCCACCTGGAACACGCCGACGACATCGCCCCTGGCCAGCATCTGGAAGCTCGGGGCGTCGTCGAGCGGCAGCGTCGCCAGATCGACATCGATGTTGCGCTGCTTGAGCAGTTTGACCGCAACGTCGAGCACGGTCAGCGTCTTCAGGCCGAGGAAGTCGAATTTGACCAGCCCCGCCGGCTCGACCCACTTCATGTTGAACTGGGTCACCGGCATGTCGGATTTGGGATCGCGGTAGAGCGGCACCAATTCGCTCAAGGGGCGATCGCCGATCACGATGCCGGCGGCGTGGGTGGAGGCGTGCCGGGTCAGGCCTTCGAGGCGCTGGGCGATGTCGAAAGCGCGCGCCACCACCGCGTCCTCGTCGCGGAACGCCTGCAGTTTTGGCTCGCTCGCGATTGCGGCGGCCAGCGTGACGGGGCGGCCGGATTTTGCGGGACAAGCTTGGTGAGTTTATCGACCTGCCCATAGGGCATCTGCAACACGCGGCCGACGTCGCGCAGCACGCCCCTCGCCTGCAACGTTCCAAACGTGATGATCTGCGCCACCTGATCGCGGCCGTAGCGCTGCTGCACGTAGCTGATCACCTCGCCGCGGCGGTCCTGGCAGAAGTCGATGTCGAAGTCCGGCATCGAGACGCGTTCGGGATTGAGGAAGCGCTCGAACAGCAGGCCAAACCTGATCGGATCGAGGTCGGTGATGGTCAGGGCATAGGCGACCAGCGAGCCTGCGCCCGAACCGCGGCCCGGCCCGACGGGAATCCCCTGCAATTTGGCCCATTTGATGAAGTCGGCGACGATCAGAAAATAGCCCGGATACTGCATCCGGGTGATGACGTCGATTTCGAAGGCCAGCCGCGCGCGGTAGTCCTCCTCGGAGGTGCCTTGCGAAAGGCCGTGCACGCTGAGCCGGTTGGTCAGGCCTTCCTCGGCCTGCCGGCGCAACTCTGCCGCCTCCTCGCTGACCGCATCTGACGCATCGGTGCCGGCGCCGACGGTGAAGCGCGGCAGAATCGGTTTGCGCGTCATCGGCCGGAACGAACAACGCTCGGCGATCTCGACGGTGGAGGCCAGCGCCTCCGGAATATCGGCAAATAACACCGCCATTTCGGCGCGGGTCTTGAACCGGTGGTCCGGCGTCAGCTGGTCGCGATCGGTTTCGGCGATCAGGCGCCCGCCGGCGATGCACAGCAGCGCGTCATGCGCCTCGTAATCGTCATTGCTGGCGAAATAAGGCTCGTTGGTCGCGACCAGCGGCAGCCCCTTGGCGTAGGCGAGATCGATCAGGCTGGTTTCGACGCGACGTTCCTTGTCGATGCCGTGGCGTTGCAATTCGACATAGAGGCGATCGCCGAATAGATTCGCCAGCCGGTCGCAGCGCGCGGCAGCCAACGCGGTATGATCGCCATGCAGCGCCAGCGAGATCGGCCCATCCGGACCGCCGGTCAGCGCGATCACATCCTCAGACTCGCCCTCGAGCCATTCGAGCTTGATATGCGGGGATTGATGGATCGGCGTTTCCAGGAACGCCCGCGAGTTCAGCCGCATCAGGCTGCGATAGCCGCGCTCGCGCGCCGCCAGCAGCACGATTCGCGCCGGCGCCGTCGCCAGCGCGTTGCGCGCATTGGGATCCTGGTCGCCGAAATCGATCGCAAGCTCCAGCCCCACGATCGGCTGGATGCCGTAGCCCGCCATCTTGTCGGAGAATTCCAGCGCCCCGAACATGTTGTCGGTATCGGTCAACGCCAGCGCCGGCTGGCGATCGGCCTTGGCGAGTTCGCCGAGCTTGGCGATCTTGATCGAACCCTTCAGCAGCGAATAGGCCGAATGAACGTGGAGATGAACGAATCCGGCGCTGGACATGTCGCTTTGGGACTTCTCGCATCAGGTAAGAGCGCGATCGTCAGGCCGATCGAGGGAATACGAAATTCCCTCAAGTCACGCGCCGACTCGCGTCCCGATGGTGATGCCTTGGCGCCATGGAGTCCACGCGGAACACACGCCTTGCGCCCGCCATCCGCCTTTTCCCCAAGCGGGGCTCTGGCACAGCCTCCGGCCCAACCGTTTCACAGCTGCGGGATCAACTGCGCCCAGACCGCGATCATCCCGACAAACAGCGTAATCGACGCCAGCGCAGCGGCTTCTTCCACAAACATCCTCAACATGGCCGACTCCCCATACAGGAACATATGAGGAACAATGTTCCTTTTTTGTTCTAGGAGTCAAGGGCAGCTGAAGGGTCAGTTTGGGAAGTGACCCCTGTGGTTAATTGCTATGGGACGGCGAAGTGAAGGGCAAAGGCAGCTACGATACAAAGCGCCACGGCAAGCGCGGCGGACCACCATTTGGCCGGATAGCCACCGAATGTAATTCCAACCAAGGCTGCGCCTAAAACGCCTCTGATCAAGGCCATGGGGATGCTCCGCGCCACAGCCATCAATATGGGCTTGGAATCGTCCCTTTTCCAGCCCTTTTCCGCTGCCACAAATCGCGCCGGGACCCGATCAGGTCGGCAGCTGGCACGCGTCAGCCCGTCTTTCTGCCGAAAACAGGCGACCGCACGTTGAGGGTCTTCCAGCCGAATAATTCATACGGGCCGGACCAGGCGTGGACTTCGGTCTGGCAGACCCGGCATTCGAATCGGCCGGAACGCTTGGTCGGATGCGGTTCCCGCGTGGCCTCGTAATCCATCGCGCAACCGGGGCAGCTGAATTCTTCGATGGTCCAAATGCTTTTTGTCATGACCGAATTATGCGCCAGCGACGGCACGGTTCAAGCCTGCGACGTTCCGGTGGTTAAGGCTGCGCTAAGTGGACCACAAACTTCTTGGGCCAACAAAAAAAGCCCCGGGCAATGCCCGGGGCTTCGTTGGTCTCGCGAAAGCTTGCGAGATCAGTATGTCTATCAGTACTTGGCGATCACGGGGCCGCCGAACTTGTAGTTCAGGCGGACGGTGACGAGATCGACGTCCTGACGGATGCGATCGGTAGCGAAGAACGCGCCAGCCGGGTTGGTGAAGGTCACGGTACGATCCTGCATGAACAAATGATCGTATTCGACCGCAGCCGACCAGTTCGGAGCGAAGCCGTATTCGAGGCCGACGCCGACCACGCCACCCCAGCGGGAGCCATCACCGGTGGAGCCGGCAATGGTGTTGGTGGCGATCGTGTACGAACGATACTTGTCCGAGGTCACAGCCGCACCGCCCTTGACGTAGAGCAGGACGTTGTTGGCGGCATAACCGACCTGACCGGTGAACAGGCCGAACGCATTGACGCGCGACTCGTCGCGGAACAGCGGATTGAAGATGCTGGTGTTGTTGCCCTTGAAGTCGGCCCAGTTGCCCTGGCCTTCGAGGCCGAACACCCAGGTGCCGGCCTGCCAGCGATAACCAACCTGACCACCGATCGTGCCACCGGTTGCGTTGTGGCAACCCTCGGCGGCAACACCACCGGCGAGCGGCAGGATGTCCCAGCAATTGCGGCTCGAACCCCAACCACCGTTGGCGCCGATGTAGAAACCACTCCAGTCATACACGGCGACCATCATCGCGGGCGCCTTGGTGTAAGGACGCGCACCGAGATCAGCAGCGACAGCCGGAGCAGCCGCGCCGAGCGCGATCAGGCTGGCCGTCACAAGCAAAACCTTCTTCATCTTTTTAATTCCCGTTCCAATTTGTACAGCCCCCAAGGCCGTGCGCACCTCATAGCAGTCTTCGTTCGAATTACTGTCACCGCGCTGCAACAGCGGATGCGAAACGACTTCGATAAAAATGTAAGTTAATATTGTGTTACAGGCACTTTTCGAAATTTTATGCGCCACGTTGCCGCAAAAAATTCACATTCCGGCGCGCAGCGGTATCGACGTGTGAGAATGTGTCGACGAGGTGGCGGAGTGGAACTTTGATGGCGCTGACGTCGCGCGATTTTGCGCGATGAGATTCGAATGGCGTGGAGCGATTCTATTTCCTAACGAGAGATTAATTCGAAAGGCGCGCGCGCTGCGCGGCTCGATCGCTACTCGAGTTCGACGACCTGGCCATCCACCAGCGACACGCGCCGGTCCATCCGGCCCGCCAGTTCCATATTGTGGGTTGCGATCAGCATCGCGACCCGCGTCGCCTTCACCAGTTGCATCAGCGCATTGAAGACGTGATCGGCGGTGTTCGGATCGAGATTGCCGGTCGGCTCGTCCGCCAGCAGCGCCCGCGGCGCGTTGGCGACCGCACGCGCAATCGCGACCCGCTGCTGCTCGCCGCCCGACAGTTCGGACGGCCGGTGCGTGATGCGGTCGCCGAGGCCGAGATAGGCCAGGATTTCGGTGGCGCGCTTGATGGTCTCGTTGCGCTTCAGCCCGCGGATCATCTGCGGCAGCATCACGTTTTCGAGCGCGGTGAATTCCGGCAGCAGCCGGTGCTGCTGATAGACGAAGCCGATATCGGTGCGCCGGATCTGGGTGCGTTCCATATCCGACAATTGCGAGGTCGGCGTGCCCGCCACATAGACCTCGCCCTCGTCGGGGCTCTCGAGCAGGCCTGCAATATGCAGCAGCGTCGATTTGCCCGACCCCGATGGCGCCACCAGCGCCACCGACTGCCCCGCCCACAGCGCCAGCTTGGCGCCGTTGAGGATCTTCAGCGTCGCCTCGCCTTGCGTGTACTGGCGTTTTATCTCGTGGAGATAGACGACCGGTACATCTTCCGCCCCCTCGGCCATTATGCCCTCACTCGTACCTGAGCGCGTCGACGGGATCGAGGCGCGCGGCGCGCCAGGACGGATAGAGCGTCGCCAGGAACGACAATGTCAGCGCCATGATCACCACGGCGGAGGTCTCGCCGAAATCGATCTCGGCCGGCAGCCGCGACAGGAAATACAGTTCCGGCGAGAACAGCTCGGTATTGGTCATCCAGGACAGGAATTGCCGGATCGATTCGATGTTGAGGCAGATCAGCATGCCGACGAAAAAACCGGTCAGCGTGCCGACCACGCCGATCGCCGCCCCCGTGATCAGGAAGATGCGCATGATCGAGCCCTGCGAGGCGCCCATGGTGCGCAGGATCGCGATGTCCTGGCCCTTGTCCTTCACCAGCATGATCAGCCCGGAGACGATGTTGAGCGCCGCCACCAGCACGATCATGGTCAGGATCAGGAACATGACGTTGCGCTCGACCTGGAGCGCGTTGAAAAACGTCGAGTTGCGCTGTCGCCAGTCGACCAGGAACACCGGCCGTCCGGCGGCTTCCGTCACGGTCTTGCGGAAGGTGTCGATCTTGTCCGGATTGGTGGTGAACACCTCGATCGCGGTGACGTCGTCCTTGCGGTTGAAATAGGCCTGCGATTCCGGCAGCGGCATGAACACGAAGGCGGAGTCGTATTCCGACATGCCGATCTCGAACACCGCCGCCACCTTGTAGGGTTTGATGCGCGGCGTCGTGCCCATCGGGGTCACCGCGCCCTTCGGCGCCACCAGCGTGATGCTGTCGCCGGCGTGCAGCGAGAGCGTATCGGCGAGCCGGCGGCCGATCGCAACGCCCTGCCCTTCGTCAAAACCTTCGAGCGTGCCCTGTTTGATGTTCTTGGCAATCGAGGTGAGATTGTTGAGGTCGTCGGCGCGCATGCCGCGCACCAGCACGCCCGCGGCATTGAAATAGGACGACGCCAGCGCCTGGCCGTCGACGACAGGTGCGGCCAGCCGGATGCCCTGAACCTGGCTGATGCGCTCGGCGACGTCCTTCCAGTCGGTCAGCGGCGATTCCAGCGGCTGAACCAGGATATGTCCGTTGAGGCCGAGGATCTTGTCCAGCAGTTCCTTGCGGAATCCGTTCATCACGGCCATCACGATGATCAGCGTGGCGACGCCGAGCATGATGCCGAGGAAGGAAAAGCCGGCGATGACGGAGATAAATCCTTCCTTGCGACGCGCCCGCAAATAGCGTCCGGACAACAGCCATTCGAACTGCGAAAAAGGCGGGGTGCGGAGTGTCTCGTTCATGGTCTCATCCATCTCTCGATAATCCCATGATTCGGGCCAAATGTGGCCGGAATGGCTGACATGGCAGCCTGCCCGTGGATAATCTTTATCCCGTTATTTTCGCCACCACTTCCGCCGGGCTGAGATTCTCGCGCGAACCGTCGCTGCGCCGCTTGATTTCGAGCTTGCCCTCGGCGAGCCCCTTGGGGCCGACCAGAATCTGCCAGGGGATGCCGATCAGGTCGGCGGCGGCGAATTTTGCGCCCGCGCGCTGGTCGGTGTCGTCATAGAGGACATCGACGCCTTTGGCCTCGAGCTCGCGATAGAGCGCCTCGCAGGCGGCATCGACGGCCGCATCACCCTGCTTCAGGTTCAGGATCACGGCCGTGAAGGGCGCCACGGCTTCGGGCCATTTGATGCCGGCATCGTCGTGGCAGGCCTCGATGATGGCGCCGACCAGCCGCGACACGCCGACGCCGTAGGAGCCGCCATGGACCGGCACGTCGACGCCGTCGGGGCCTGCGACCAGCGCCTTCATGGCGTCGGAATATTTGGTGCCGAAATAGAAGATCTGGCCGACCTCGATGCCGCGCGTGTTGCACCCGCTTGTCCGCCGGCACCTCGCGCTCGTAGCGCGCGGCGTCATGGACGTCTTCGGTCGCGGCATAGACCGAGGTCCATTGCTTGATGATCGGGGTCAGATCGCCGTCATAATCGACGTCGTCGCCGGGGACCGGCAGATTGAGCACGTCGCTGTCGCAGAACACGCCGGACTTGCCGGTCTCGGCCAGCACGATGAATTCATGGCTGAGATCGCCGCCGATCGGGCCGGTCTCGGCGCGCATCGGGATCGCCTTCAACCCCATCCGCGCAAAGGTGCGCAAATATGCGACGAACATCCGGTTATAGGCGCGCCGCGCCGCGGCCTCGTCGATGTCGAACGAATAGGCATCCTTCATCAAAAATTCGCGGCCGCGCATCACGCCGAAGCGCGGACGCTGCTCGTCGCGGAACTTCCACTGGATGTGATAGAGATTGAGCGGCAGGCTGCGGTAGGATTTGACGTAGGCGCGGAAAATCTCGGTGATCATTTCCTCGTTGGTCGGCCCATACAGCAATTCGCGCTTGTGGCGGTCGTTGATGCGCAGCATTTCCGGACCATAGGCGTCGTAGCGGCCGCTCTCGCGCCAGAGATCGGCCAGTTGCAGCGTCGGCATCAGCAATTCCAGCGCGCCGGCGCGGTCCTGTTCCTCGCGGACGATCTGCTCGATCTTCTTCAGCACCCGAAAGCCCAGCGGCAGCCAGGCGTAGATGCCGGCCGCCTCCTGCCGCATCATGCCGGCGCGCAGCATCAGGCGGTGCGAGACGATCTCCGCCTCTTTCGGATTCTCTTTCAGGATGGGCAGGAAAAACCGCGACAATCGCATGGGTCAACTCAGGGAATCAGGGGGACGAACGGAAGAATGCCAGTGAAACCGGATCGGGTGCGAAAATACAAGGCCGGGACGCCTTAAAAGCCGCATAACACGCGGATTTCCGGCCGTTTTGAGCCCCGATAATGGCCGCATAATTGCGGCGCGATCAGGTCCGGATTGGCGTTTGCTCCTCACCCCCTTGTCGTCCCGGCGAACGCCGGGACCCATACGCCGCGGCTTTCATTTTGCGGAAGGTATCTAACGCCAGTGCCCTCACCGATAAGCCGCGGCGTATGGGTCCCCCGATGCGCAATTGCGCATCTGAGCTCAAGGCCGGGACGACGTGGAAATAGTTTCGCACTCTCGCGACACATCGCGCCCGAGCACCATGCGCGCTCCCTCACCGCACCTCGACATCATCTTCCAGCGTGACCTTCTCGAAATCGGTGACCAGCGCGTCGATCCGCATGTGCCAGCGGCCGGCGAGCGGCATCGGCACGCCGCGCACATGCCAGTAGCCGTCGGGCCCGAGCACTGCCTTGCGTTCGATCGGTTCGATGCCGCGCTCCGGCAGGCTCAGCGTCAGCGTCGCTTCTTTCGCCACCAGCGGGCTGGCGTCGCCCGCCATCAATTGCAGCACGAAATCGTCCGAGCCCACTTTGCCCGGCGAGATCAGCACCTGGAACATCGCGGTCTCGGTGTGGATATGAATCGCCAGCGGCACGGACGCCGCCTGCGCGGCGGCGAGCGCCCGTGGCGGCGTCGTGAAGCGCCAGCCGGCAACGAGACCGAGAATGACCACCACGGCCAGCAATTCCAGCACCAGCATACCCAGCAGAGGATCCCGGTCGGATCGATTGGCTTGCATCTCGGGCAGAAAGACCCAGCGGTTCAGCGCCGCGAGGCCGAGCAGGATTGCGACCAGCACCAGCTTGAGCAGCAGGATGATGCCGTAAGAGGTCCCGATCAACGCGCCAAAGCTACCAAGCTGGACGATCGCAAGCCCAACTCCGGTCAGCACCAATACGCCGACCACCGGCAAGGCGAAGCGTGAGAACCGGAGCAGCACCGGCAGCAACTCGCCGTTTTTCTTCCGGCCCACCGCCAGCAACGGCGCGAGTGCGCCGACCCAAAAAGCGACCGCGACGCCGTGAACGAACACCGCCGGCCCCGTCACCCATTGCGGCGGTGCGGTGGCGGCGTGACCGCTGACCGCAAGCGACAGCCCGACGCCAGCCATTGCGGCCGCGGTCCGCCGCCACGCGCTCCCCATCGACGGGCTTTGCCAGCCGATCCGCGCCAGCCCCATCGATACGATCGCGATCAGCAGCGACGAACTGAGGCTGGTGCCGAACGCGCTTTGCCAGGGCGCGAGCGACAACAACCCGCTGAGCGGCAGATTGAGCAGATCGAGGCCTTGCAGGCCGAGCGACGCCACCGCGCTGACGAGGCCGATGCGCAACGACGGGATGATGGCCCGCTCGCCACTCCCGCTCCATCCGATCCAGGCTGCAAAGAAGACGCCACCGACGCCGACGAACAGGCCGAGATAGACCCCGAGCCGGAACAACCAGATCAGGACCGGCAACATCACCGACCCCGGCGTGATCGCCTTCCCCGACGGCGCGGCGCCGGTGACCATTCCAATCGAAAACATCAGCGAGCCCGCAACGGGATGTCCGTCCTGCGAGACCACGCGGTAGCTTACGACCTGTGTGCCCTGCGGCAGATCGTCCGGCAGCGCGATCACGATCGATCTGCTCGGCGGCGCGCGCGGTGACCTCGCGCGTCTTGCCGGCGGCATCGATCAGGCCGATCACGGCCGGCGTGACGATTTCGTTGAAGCGCAATTGCAGCGTCTTGGGCGGCTGCGTCAAAACGCTGCCGTCGGCGGGCTCCGCCGAGACCAGCGTCGCATGGGCCAACGCGCCGGTCGCAAGGCACAGCGCCGTCAGCAATGCCGCAATGGCCGCGATCAGGCGCTGCATTTGCGATGGCTCAGGGTTTTGGCATCAGCTTGACGCCGGGCGCCGGCGTCTTGCTGTCATGCCCGTGAGCTTCCCCTTCCTTCTCCTTCGGAATATCGATCCAGCGGCTCACCCCCTGCTCGCATTCCTGCACCACCGGAAAATACAGCGTCGATGTTCGGCTTCAGACCGGCGGTGAGATAGGTCGTGACGACGAATTCGTCGTAATTGTCGTCGGCGAGCTTGCCGCCGCTCCATACGACTTCCTTGACGCCTTCGGATTGTTTGCTGCCGAAATAGTCGTATTCGGCGGCGTATTTGCCCTTCACCGTCTCGAGCGTCCAGCCGGGCTTCGGCATCGGCTTGACGCTGATCACGCCTTCCGGGATCTGCACGCGGATTTTCGTCGTCGCCGACCCGGCGCAGCCATGCGGCACCTTGAATACCGCCTTGTAGGACGATCCGACCGGCGCCTGCCTGGTTTCCAGAGAGACATGCGCCAGCACCGGCGACGCGGCCAGGACAGCGACTGCGGAAAGAATGAACTTCTTCATCGTCAACCTCTCATCTCCCTGCCGGAATGAGCCGGCATTCTCCAGATAAATTTCCGTTCAGAGCTTCATGGTTGCACCGGCGGCTTTTGCGGCGGCTTCGGCTTCGGCGATGATATCCTTGCGTCGATCCAGCACTTCGTTGACGGTCGCAGCCCCTGCATGCTCAGGCGATCCGGAATCGAACGGCGGCTTTGGATCATACTCGATCAGAAGCTGAATTCGCCGCGCGGTTGCTTCGCCGGCCATCCGCGCCGCGACTTTCAGTGCGAAATCGATCCCGGCGGTGACGCCACCACCGGTGACCCGGTTGCGGTCCTCGACCACGCGATCGGTCCGGACGATACCGCCCATGTGAGCCAGCAGGTCACGGACATACCAATGCGAGGTGGCCTGATAACCCCGCAGCAGGCCGGCGGCCCCCAGCAACAGCGAGCCGGTGCACACGCTCGTCACCAGGCCCGCAGCCTCGCCTTGCGCCTTCACGAAATCCACGGTCTCGCGATCCTTCATCGCGGCGACCGTGCCCTTGAGGCCGCCGGGCACGAACAGGACATCCAAAACCTTCGGCGCGGTTTCGAAGCTGGCGGTGGGAGCAACCGGCAGACGGACATCGGTCATGACAGGCTGTGCGGTCTTTGCAATCAGGTGGATATCCGCCTGCATGATGTTGAACACGGTGAGCGGGCCGACCAGATCGAGCATGATCATGTCGGGATAGATCAAAAAGCCGACCTTCGGACGGGCCGATGAAGCCGGTGCGCGAGTGCTGCCGGCGCCAGCAGATTGATCAGGGAAGCCGCAGCCAGCGTCGCGTTGAATTCTCTCCGGTCCATGGCTTCTTCTCCCTGCTATTCTAAAACCCCGGCATCACTTCTTCATGCCGGAATGATCCTGCATCGAATGCCCGCCGCTACCGTCCGCTGCGGCCGGCGCCTGCGCACCGACGCCCTGCACATCGAGCGACAGCGCAACCTTGCCCGCCTTTTCGAATTCCAGCGTCATCGGCACCTTGTCGCCCTGCTTGAACGGGCCTTTCAGATCCATGATCATCAGGTGATAGCCGCCGGGCGCCAGTTTGACGGTCTTGCCGGGATCGATGGTGAGGCCCTTGTCGAGCGGCCGCATCGTCATCACGCCGTTGTTCATCGCCATCTCGTGGATCTCGACCTTGCCCGCGATCTCGCCGGTGCCGCCGACCAGCCGGTCCGGCGCCGTCCCCTTGTTCTCGATGGTGAGATAGCCGCCGGCGATCTTCGCGCCGCTCGGCGTGGCGCGGCTCCAGGCCTGCGTGATCACGAGGTCGCCGGCCTTGGCGTCCCCGGCATAAGCGGGGGCGGCGAACAGGGTTGCCGCGAGCGTGGCGGCGGCGAAGATGCGCGCGGGTGAATTCATGGTCATTTTTCCTTTGTTGATCGTCGTCCGCTTCCGGTTCGACGCTATTTGTTTGAGCATGATCTTTTCGGAAAACCGCTCCACACTTTTCCGGATCATGCTCTAGAACGTGTATTTGCCGGCCAGAACGAAGGTTCTTCCGGGGAACGGATGGAACAGGAAGTACTGCGTGTTGAAGAGATTATCGATCCCGAAATCGAACGAGAAATTCTTCGTCGCCTTGTAATGGATTTTCATGTCCACGACAAAGAAGGTGTCGAACGCGCCGTAAACCCGCGGAATGATGTCGGTGTTGTCCAGCGTCGAGTATTGCTTGCCGCTGTAGCGCGCAGCGACCGTGTAAGCCCAGCTTTCATTCGGTCGATAGGTCACGCCGAATTTGGAGCGCCAGTCCGGCACATAAGGCACGCGCTTGCCGACCACGGTGGTCGGCTTGCCCGAGATCGGATCGGTCCCGGCCCAGCTCGCGTCGGCCAGGATTCGCGAATCGACATAGGTCACGCTGCCAAAAAGCTGCAGGCCGCTGATCACGACATTGTTCTTCTCGGCGGATAGTTCGACACCCTGCATCTGGATTGCGTCGACATTGCTGATCACGGTGGTCGGGGTCTGCGCATTCGTCACCGGATTGGTCACGAGGTTGGTTTGCGAAATGATGGCGTTGTTGGTTCGCTCCCTGAACAGCGTCAGCCTGACACGGCCATCGCTCCATTTGCGTTCGATGTTCAACTCGCCCGTGAAATCCTGCTCCGGCGCCAGATTCGGATTGGCAAAGGTCGCGACACCCCCGACCGCGACGTTCTGGTACAGTTCAGTGACGGTTGGGTAGCGGTAAGCCTCGCCGAAATTCGCCGTGATGTTCCAATCCTTGTTCGGGTCGAACGACAGCGACGCCTTGGGTGAAAAATTCGTCGAATTGAGCGAAGGCTGGTTTTTCGGCGCAAGCACCAGCACGGGAATGGGCGCGGCCGGCGTCCCGGTATTGGCCGCCGTCGTGGAATTGAGGTTGAAGCCATCCTGCGCGCGCCAGGTCTCCAGCCGGCCGCCAAGGGTCAGCTTCAGATTCGGCACTATCTTCCAGGCGTCCTGCAGCCAGAGCGCGCCGGTACGGGTCTCGCCGATTCCGTTGGAGAAAAGCTGGCCGTTGCCGGTGGAGGAAGTCGCGTACCAGACCGACGACAGGTACACCGGATTTTCGAAACGATAGCGGTCGCCGTGGACGCCAAAGGAGACCTCGTGCGGACCGTCGATGCCGTAAGGCCGCCAGATGCCCTTGGCGTCGGCGTTCTGCCAGTTGGTGCCGTCGTTGCGCGTGATCTTGCCGTTCTGCGAATAGCCGACGCCGGTCGGCGTTACGGTGAACGGATTGAGCAGGATATCCTGCAGATAATTGTAGCTCGATGCCGACAGGTCGAAATCGAACACGCCCTTGGTGTCGCTCTTGAGCGATACCGCGTTGCTGAGATGGGTCTGGTCCCAGATGTATTTGTTGCTGGCAAATCCGGCGATGCCGGCAAAGGTCGGCGCTCCCGTCGCTGACGACGTCAGATAGGTCTGGGGATTGGAGATCTGATGGTTGTTCCAGATGCCGAGCGAGTAGGTCGCCTGCACCAGCGGCGAGAAATCATAGGCGAGCCTGAGATTCCCCGACGTCTGCTGCGAATGAGCCAGCGTGCCGGTGCCGACGACGTTGGCCGGTACGCCCTGCTTGTTCAGCGCCGGAAATGTACCATGTCGTCCCGGCCGGGATCACGCCATTCGTCGTGTAGGTCAGCGGCTGCTGGTAGCTGTCGAGATAATTGGCGGTGACGAGCCACGACAACGGACCGTTACGGTCGCCGGCTGCCGCACTGGTCTGGCTGGTCACGTAGGTATCCTTGGTGCCGTATTGATTCCACGGCATGACCGACACCGTTTCCTTGGCGACCGCGAACGGCTTGTCCGGCATCTTCGAGGTGATCAGCAGCACGCCGCCGATCGAGTTGCCGGGATAGGCGGCCGAGAACGGGCCGTTGAGGAAATCGATGCGGCCGATCGCTTCCGGCGAGATCAAATTCCATTTCGGCGAGGCGCCGGAATTGTTGTTGCCGATCAGCGCCGAGATCAGAAGATCGTCGTAATAGATCAGCGTCCGCGCGCTGGAATTGAGGCCCCAGCTTCGCGTCGCCAGCACCGCCTGGTTGTCGCCGTCGTTGCGCTTGCGCACGAACAGGCTCGGCATGTATTTGACGGCGTCTTCGGGGTCCTTGAGGTTGATGGTCTCGTCGATCTCTCTTGCGGTGATGCTGAAGGATCGTTGCGGCAGCTGGAACCGCGCGACCGCGGCGGGCGTCGCCGAGCGACGCGTTGACGCCTGAGCTGTCGCTCTGCGCCACCGGCGAATTGGCCGAAGGCGTTGCGACAGGCCTGTTGCGGCGGGAGGCGGACGCGGTTCGCTGCGGCTTGCGGGCCGGCCGCACCGCCTGGCGCTGGCGGCGCCTCGACGGTGACCGGCGGCAAGGTATTTGTTCCAGCGTTCTGCGCAATCGCAACATCGATCGGCGCCAACAGCACCAGCTGGATGGCGGCAAGGCTCACGCCACCGAGGGCATGATAACGAAACATGGAATGATCCTGACACCGGCCCAACGGCCGGTCCGTTCAACGGCAGTGACCGGCGAGACAGGCTCAGCCGGCTGCGAGGTTGGTCAGGAAATGGCCGGCGGGGCGCGCGCCTGCGCGTGAGAGCCGGCGCGGGAGCCGAACCGGTCGGGCGTGAATTCGACCCAGACCACGCGCTCGGTCTGTCCGATGACGCCGATGGCCTCGGCGGTCTGCGGCACATCGACCGGCGCACCGGTCTGGAGCACGCTGCAAACCGAACAGCATCCGTCATGGGCGCGATGTCCGGTCTGCTCGTTCTGGCCGCGCCCGGGGCCGCATTGCCGTGACAGATCACGGCGGCCGCGAGCGGGTCGGACGCTGCGATGCTGGCCGCCCAGCACGCGCCGATCGGTGCAAAAATCTGCACCACCAGGGCAATCAGGACTATGGGAAGAAATTCTTCAGCCGCCTGCGCATCGCAAACCCATCCGTGTCGGAACTAATCACCCTCAGAGTCCGAAGTCGAGATCAGGTTCCCGGCTTTATCTTGCCAGTGTTGCGGAAATGACCCGGCAGCCCCAGGTGCTTCCGGCGAGTATCAGCCCCCTACTTTAGTACCTACCGCCGGTTCGGGCGTGCCGGTCTGCAACCGGCAGTTGGCGAAATCCCAATCATTTCGCAGATTGCTGGAATTTTGAACAATCGTTGCTGAAAATGATGACAAGACGAAAAAGATGGTCTACGAATGCTGGCTCAGGCTGGCCGCAAGGCTGAAGTCTGGTGGTCCAAGTCTCGGGAGGAGCCCTGACGCGCACAAGCAGCGTCGCCTCGTCAATCAAGATCAAATCCAAATTTTCGAGGAAAAAGGGTCGACACAATTTTTGAGCAGGGCTCGTGCCCTGCTCTTTTTTTCGTGATTTCGATGTGTTGTTTCCTCGTGTCGAACAATCGCCAAACTGCGTCCTCAGACATGACTGCGTCTTCGAATCCGATTGAGCGAAGTTTTGAAATCGCCGCCGAGCGCTGCGAGGATCTGACGCCGCTGGTCTATCGCCGTCTGCACGCAGAACATCCCGAAACCGATCACGATGTTCCGCACCGAAGGCAGCGAACTCGTCAAGGGCTCGATGCTGGCGCTGACGATCGACGCGATCCTGGATTTTGCCGGCGCCCCGCACCGGCCATTTTCGCATGATCGAATGCGAAATTTCTCGCACGACGCCTATGGCACGCCGCGCGATTTGTTCATCGCGTTCTTCGGCGTGATCGCCGGCACGCTGCGCGAAATTTGGGCGCCGACTGGTCGCCGGAGATCGATGCTGCGTGGCGGCAGATGCTGCGAAGAGATCGAAGCGATGGTCTCGCAATGCACAACGTAGAATGAACTAGACGTCGGCGATCATTCACCTCAGACACCTGCATTTCGTTCGCTCGCGATAGCGTCATTAGCTGACGGTGGCGCGAGCGCACGACGATTGTGAGACACTGCGTTGATCCGCGGTGCGTGCAATCGACGCCGACGGTCATAAAAATGAAAACGAGGGAGCAAGCAATGTCCGGGACGGACAAATCCTCAACGACCAGGCGTGATCTTCTTCAGACGGCGGCGACCGCCGGCGCCGCAGCCGCGCTGTTCGGCGGCTTGGGCGTCAGCCCGGCGCTGGCAGCGGAAATGGGACGTTCCGAGAAACCGCTGAAGGCCGCGTTCTCCAATGCCGGCCTGCAGGCCACCTGGTGCGCGCAGGGCAAGCAGGCCGCCGAATGGTGGGGCAAGCTGTTCAACGTCGAGGTCACCTGGTTCGACGGCCAGCTCGACGCCGTCAAGCAGCGCGCCGCGATCGACAACATGGCCTCGCAGAAATGGGATTTCGTCGCCATCCAGGCGTTCGGCATCGGCACGCTGACCCAGCCGGTGCAGAAGATGATCGACGCCGGCATTCCCGTCATCGACATGGACACGCTGATCGCGCCGCTCGACCAGATCAACGTCCACTCCTTCCTCGCGCCCGACAACGAATTCATGGGCGCCTCGGTGACGCAGGCGCTGGTCAACGCAGCTCGGCGGCAAGGGCAAGGTGATCATGACCCAGGGCGCGCTCGGCCATACCGGCGCGCAAGGCCGCGCCAAGGGCTTCAACTCGGTCGTCAAGCAGTATCCGAACATCGAGGTGCTCGATACCCAGCCGGCCGATTGGGACGTCTCGAAGACGGCGCGGCTGTGGGAGACCTATCTCACCAAATACCCGCAGATCGACGCGGCCTTCTTCCACAATGACGACATGGCGCTCGCCGCCTACAACATCATGAAGGCGCGCAACCGCACCAACATCCTGATCGGCGGGGTCGACGCCATGCCGCCGGCGATCCAGGCGGTCAGCGAAGGCCGGATGTTCGCAACCGTCCGCAATCCCTCCTGCCGCATCCATGGCGGCGCCATCGTCGCCGGCGTCGCCGCCGTGACCGCGGGCGAAAAGAGCGGCCAGGGCATCCCGAAGAGCGTGGTGACGGACGGTCCGGTCGTGACCAAGGCCAACGCGGCCGGCATGCAGTGGATGGAGGATCATTTCCTGATCTGAGCGAGCCTGATGCCGCAGGGCCGCTCACCCATCCTCGAACTGCAGGGGATCACGAAAGCCTTCGGCGGTGTCGAGGCGCTTCGCGGGGTCGACTTTGCGCTGTTCGCCGGCGAGATCCATGGTCTCGTCGGCGAAAACGGCGCGGGAAAAAGCACGCTGATGAAGATCATCGCCGGCGTGCATCCGGAATTCTCCGGCCGCTTCATGCTGGACGGGCGAGGAGACCCGCTTCCGCTCGACGCGCGACGCCCATGCGGCCGGCATCGCCATGGTGCATCAGGAGCTGAGCGTCGCGCCCGATCTGACGGTGGCCGAGAACGTCTTTCTCGGCACCCAGCCGACCAACCGCTTCGGCCTCGTGCAGTGGCGGCGCATGGCGCGCGAGGCCGGCGAGCAGCTCGCCCGGTTCGGCATCGACGTCGATCCGATGTCGCGGCTCGGCGACCTGCCGATCGGCCTGCAGCAACTGATCGAGATCGCCCGCGTGCTGTTCTCGGGCGCCCGCATCATCATCCTCGACGAGCCGACCTCGGCGCTGTCGCCGCCCGAGGTCGAGCGGCTGTTTACGACGCTGCGGCGGCTGCGCGACGAAGGCACCAGCATCGTCTTCATCTCGCATTTCATCGAGGACATTCTGCGCGTCTCCGACACCGTGACGGTGTTCCGCAACGGCCGGAAGGTCGCCGAGACCGAGGCCGCCGCGACCAGCAAGGCCGCCCTGATCGAAGCCATGATCGGCAAGGGCGGCGAGGCGCTGGAGGAGACCTATACGCACGACATCATGCTGCCGCCAGCCCGCCGATCATCCGGCGGTGCTGAAGGCCAGCGAGCTCTCGCTCGCCCGCAGCCTGCAGGACGTCTCGTTCGAGGCGCGCGCCGGCGAAGTGCTCGGCATCTACGGCTTCATGGGATGCGGGCAGCTCGAGCTGGCGCGGATTCTGTTCGGCAAGATCAAGCCCGACCGCGGCGCGCTGGTGGTCGGCGGCGCGCCCAAAACCTTCGCCAGCACGGCGGCGGCGCGGCGCGCCGGCATCGCCTTCGTTCCCGAGAGCCGCCGCGTCCATGCTGTTCCACCAGGAGCCGGTCTACAAGAACATCTCGATCAGCATTCTGGATCGGATTTCCGCGCTGTTGCTCAAGCCCGCGCGCGAACGCGCGATCGCCACGCGGCAGGTCGAGCAATTGCAGATCAGGCCGGCGGACGTCGAACTCGAACTCGGCATGCTGTCCGGCGGCAATCAGCAGAAGGTGGCGCTGGCGAAATGGCTGAGCTATCCGCCGCGCCTGCTGGTGCTGTGCGAGCCGACCCGCGGCATGGATGTCGGCGCCAAGAACGACGTCATCAACATCGTCCGCGATCTGCGCGCCAAGGGACTGGCCGTCATCGTGCTGTCGACCGAGCCGGAGACGGTGCTGTCGCTCGCCGATCGCATCCTCGTGCTGAAGCGCGGCGCGGTGGTGCGCGAATTCGCGGGCGAGGTGGTCAGCAAGGACCGCCTGCTCGAAGCGGCCTGACGGAGACAGACGATGGCGAGCAGTGAAGGCGCGACAGTCCCGGCGGATCGCAAGCGGCCGCGCAGCGTCGGCCAGATCCTGCGCTCGCAGATGCGCAACATCGCGCCGTTCCTGACGCTGATCTGCCTCACCGGGTTTTTCGCCGCCGCCAGTCCCTCGTTCGCGACGCTCGACAATTTCGGCAACATCCTGACCCAGGTTTCGGTGACCGGCATCATCGCCGTCGGCCTCACCTTCGTGATCCTGTGCGCCGAGATCGACCTGTCGGTCGCCGCCATCGCCAACGTCATCGGCATCGCGGTGGCCTATTTCACGCTGCAGGAATCCTACGTGAACATCGCCAACGTGCCGATGCCCGGCTGGGCCGCGATCCTGCTGGCGCTGGCGCTCTGCGCCCTGCTCGGCCTCGTCAATGCGTTCGGGCTCACGGTGATCGGCATTCCCTCCTTCATCATGACGCTGGCGATGATGCAGATCGCCGCCGGCATCTCCGCGCTACTGGTGCGCGGCCAGATCGCCTACAAGGTGCCCGACCTTGATCACGACGCTCGGCTCGGCGTCGATCGGCGGCATCCCCTGGATCGTGATCGTGGCCGCGTTGATGCTGCTCGGCGGCCATCTGGTGCTGACCTACACCCGCTTCGGCCGCTACGTTTACATGGTCGGCGGCAATCGCGAGGCGGCGGAATATTCCGGGCTCAACGTCAAGCTGATCCTCGGCAGCGTGATGGTGATCTCGGCGGTCTGCTCGGGGATCGGCGGCATGCTCGGCGTCGCCCATTTCGGCAGCGCGCAGCAGAACGAGTTCGACACCTATCTGCTGGACTCGATCGCCGCCGTCGTGGTCGGCGGCACCAGCCTGTTCGGCGGCCGCGGCGGCATCGGCAACACCATCGTCGGCCTGTTCGTGCTCGGCGTCCTCAACAACGGCCTCGACCACGTCAACATCGACAGTTTTCTGAAGATTTTGATCCGCGGCCTGATCCTGCTGGCGGCGCTGGTCATCAACGTCTATGCGCAGAAGTTGCGGGAACAGACGGCGGAATGATGGGTGCGCTTCGGCCGCCTTCCCTTGTCAGGCGAAATCCGGCTGCCAGTCGCGCACTTCCCGTGCCGCCTTGGTAACGGCGCCGATGGATGGAAACGACGCCGTGTCCACCATCATCGCGCGGGCAAGCCGCAGGCTCCGCGCTTCGCAGACGGCGCGACGCTTCGGATCCTCGATCAACTCGAAATCGATATTGTGCGCGAGACCGAGGATGCGGCGGATGATCTTCGCCGCGGAAAACCCGACCGTGTCGGAAAACAGCCGCGCCATATAGGCCTGCCGTTCGGCCTCCAGACGCGCCGCGCCGGCCGCGCCGGCAAACAGCGCGGCCGGATAGGCATCGCCCTTCGCTTCGGTGCGCCACAACTCGACGAATTTGCGCGCGAACTCGCGTCCACACGCTTTCGATCGTCTCCAGCACCCAGGCCTCGAACGAACGCCGCTCGCCGGGCGAGTGTCTCGTGGCCGCTGGAGGCCAGATAGCTCATGATCAGATTGGCGATCACGGCGCCGATATCGAATCCCATCGGCCCGTAGAACGCGAACTCGGGATCGATCACCCGCGTCTCGTGCTCGGTCACCATGATCGAGCCGGTATGCAGGTCGCCGTGGATCAGCGCTTCCGGCGACGGCCATGAATTTCAGCTTGAGCCGGGAGATCGCGACATGCAGGTCGAGGTCTTCGCGAAACCGCGCCGCTGATCGCGTCGAGCCAGGGCGAGGTCCAGCGGTTCTGTTCGGCGATGCGATAGGGATCGGTGAAGATCAGGTCCTCGGTGATCTTGCACAGCGCGTGATTGCCGGCGAACGCGGCAATCGCCTCCTTCTTCTGCGCGGCCGGGACCGCCAGATCGGAGCTGAAGAACAGCGTTCGCGCCATGAAGGTCGTGATGTCCTCGACGAAGCGCGGATAGATGGTTCCCGCGACCAGCCCCTTGCGCATGATGATGTGCGGCTCGAGGAACTCCATCGCGATCAGCGCCAGCGCCTCATCGTGGTGGAGGACCGCGGGCACCAGCCCGGGCGCCAGCCGGGCCTGATGGGTGAGCGCCAGATGCTCATAGTGCGAGCGCGACAGCGGCAGCGGCCAGCTTTCGCCGACCAGGCGCACATAGGGCAGCGCCTGCTTGACGGCGATGCCGCCGTTCGTGCCGCGCACGATGAAGACGAGGTTGAGGTTGCCGTCGCCGACCTCGCTGATCGACCAGGCCGCCGGCGCGCCGCCGAGTTGCGCGGCGATGGCGGGAAGCTGCGCGAGATAGTCGCGCAGATCGGCCTCGCGCAGAATTCGATACTCGTCGGGTCGTCCTTGTACAGTCATCGGTCGTTGCCGAGGTTTGGAGCGTGGGGCTCGCGTTCACTCCCGCTCGAGGAAGTTATTGCCGATATCGGCCTTCTTCTTGATCGGATCGTAGTCGCAATAGACGCTGTCGGCGACCAGCGTGTAGCTCGCGATGATGGTGTCCTTGTTGAGCTTGACCGAATTCAGGCCGATCACCGCGGTCTGCTTGCCGCCGTTCCATTTGAACGGCGTTGAGCTCTGCGCTCTTCTCGCAGGCTGCCACCGCATCGGCGAACACGCTGCCTTCGACGAAGGCTTTTACGGTGCGAAGCTGCCCAGCGTCCGCCAGTTCGCATAGAACGACCCGCGCAAGGCCCGCGGCGAGCAGGACTACCAAGGCAATCATGATCCGTTGAAAGTTCATTCCTACCCGCAAAGAAACGCTTCGACTTGTCTGGCGCGTTTTCTTCACGCGAACCGGTACCCACTTCGCTCGAAAACGCTTTGCCTAGAACGGCATCCCCATCAGCTTCGCCAGCCGCTCGATGTTGAAATAACCCTGATAATAGGCCCACATCGAGATCGCGAAAATCACCGCCGAGATGATCGTGGTCCAGATCAGCTTGCGGCCCATCCGCGCCAGCACCGGCGCGCCGGGATCGGTGCCGGGGGCGCCGTCGCCGTCCTCATGCTGGCTGCGCACGCCGAACGGCAGCGTCAGGAACAGCACGATCCACCACAGCACGAAGTAGATCGCAAACCCGGTCGAGATGCTGTAGGCCATGAAGGTTCAGTTCTGTTCGATTTCGACGAGCGCGCCGGAAAAATCCTTGGGGTGGAAAAACAGCACCGGCTTGCCGTGGGCGCCGATCTTGGGCACGCCGTCGCCGAGCACGCGCGCGCCTTCCTTGATCAGCCTGTCGCGCGCCGCGATGATGTCGGGCACGTCGTAGCAGATGTGATGGATGCCGCCGTCGGCGTTGCGCTCGACGAATTTGGCGATCGGGGAAGCCTCGCCGAGCGGCTGGATGAATTCGATCTTGGTGTTGGGCAGTGTGACGAACACCGTGATCACGCCGTGCTCCGGCAGCGGCACCGCGCCGGAGATTTCGGCGCCGAACGCCCCGCCATAGATCTTGGCCGCCTTCTCGGCGTCCTTGACCGCGATCGCGACATGATTGAGCCGGCCCAGCATCGCTCGTTCCTCCCGTGTCTTCAACGCAGCCGCTAGATCGTCAGCACATGCACCAGGCAAATCGGCTTCTTGCCCCACTGCTCGTTGAGCGCGGCTCGTACCGCGCGGCGCACCGATTCCGCGGTCGCATCCGCGTCGCGCCGCCGCGCCCGCGGCAGGCCTTCCACGGTCGATACCACCACATCGAACACGATGTCGTCGAGGGGCTCGCCGGCCGCATTCTTCTCGGGGATGCCGACCAGATCGACCTCGGGATCGTCGGCCAGTTCGCCCTTGTCGGTCATGGCGATGGCGACAAAGGCGCAGCCGGCAAATCCCATCCGCCGCCGTTCCACCACGGCGCGCGACTTGGAATCCTCCAGGATGTTGCCGTCCTTGTAGAGCCGGCCCGAGGGCAATTGCGTCGATGATGCCGGGGTCGCCGGGCCCGAGCTTGACCAGATCGCCATTGCGGCAGACCAGGACCTTCGGCACGCCGGCGGTGCGCGCCAGCTTGGCGTGTTCGGCCAGATGCAGCGCCTCGCCATGCACGGGGATCAGGATCTGCGGGCGCACCCACGAGATCATGTCGCGCAATTCGTCGCGCCGTCGGATGGCCGGAGACATGGACCAGATCGGTGCGGTCGGTGATGACATCGATGCCCTGGGTGACCAGGCCGTTGATGATGGCGCCGACCGCCTTCTCGTTGCCGGGAATGGTGCGCGAGGAAAAGATCACGCAGTCGCCCTTGTTCAGCGTCACCTGCGGATGGTCGTCATTGGCGATCCGCGCCAGCGCCGCGCGCGCCTCGCCCTGGCTGCCGGTGCACAGCGCCAGCACCTTGTCCGGCGGGAAATGGCCGTAGAGATCGGCGCCGCGGAAATTCTGCACGCCGTCGAGATGACCGGTCTCGCGGGCGACCTGCACCACGCGCTCCATGGCGCGGCCGACCACGACCACCTCGCGGTCGGCGGCCTTGGCCGCGTCCGCGACCGCCTTCAGGCGCGCGACGTTGGAGGCAAAGGTCGTGACGGCGACCCGGCCCTTGGCGGCCTTCACCAGTTTCGTGATGGTGGCGGCGACCTCGGTCTCCGAGGGCGAGCGCCCTTCCCGCACCGCATTGGTGGAAATCGCCGACCAGCGCCAGCACGCCGGCATCGCCAAGCTCGCGCAACCGCCGCTCGTCGGTCGGCAGGCCGATGATCGGGGTCGGATCGATCTTCCAGTCGCCGGTGTGCAAGCACCGTGCCGACCGAGGTGTGGATCGCCAGCGCGTGCGATTCCGGAATCGAGTGCGCTACCGGGATGAACTCGACGTTGAACGGCCCGAGATCGATGCGGCCGCCCGACGGCACCACCGTGACCGGAATTTTGGGCGGATTGCGCTCGGACGCCAGTTTGGCCTCGAACAAAGCGGCGCTGAACTTGGTCGCGTAGATCTTGCACTGAAGTTTGGGCCAGAGATCGATGATGGCGCCGAAATGGTCCTCATGGGCGTGCGTCAGCACCAGGCCCATCAGATTCTTGCGTTCCTTCTCCAGGAAGCGGATGTCGGGCATGATCAGGTCGATGCCCGGCAGATGCTCTTCGTCGCCAAAGGAGACGCCGAGATCGACCGCGAGCCAGGACCGCTGGTGGCGGTTGCCGAGCCCGTAGATCGACAGATTCATGCCGATCTCGCCGACGCCGCCGAGCGGCGCAAAGGTCAGTTCATCAGGCCGTGCCATCAAGCAGCTCCCAGGGAGGCCGCCGAGCCAAAGTAAACCTCGCCCGCGGCGATCGGGAGGTGTTTGCCGTCGCGCGTCCGGACGATCAGGCAGCCGGTTTCATCTATCGTGTCGAACGTACCTTGGACGGTCGTATTGCCGTTCTGGATCGCGACCGGCTCGCCAAGGCCGGCGGCGCGCGCCAGCCATAATCTTCGGATTTCGGCAAAGCCGCGTCCATTGTTCCAGATGCCGCGGAATTCGACCCAGGCGTCCGACAGCGCCGCAAACAGATCCTCGGCGCTGACATGGACCCCGAGCGCGGCCAGCGAAATGGCCGGCGTCGGCGTGCCCTCGGGCGCCGCGACGACATTGGTGCCGATCCCGACCACAATAGCCAGCCGGTTGCCGGCGATCGCCTCGGCTTCGAGTGAAATGCCGACCAGCTTTTGCTTCTCGACCAGCACGTCGTTCGGCCATTTCAGCAGGAATTTCAGCGGGTCAGAGCCGCCCCTTCGCAGATTGGCTTCGATGCTGACCTGCTCCAGCGCGCTCGCGATCGAAAGCCCGGCGGCAAAACCCAATGTTGCAGCCGTCGCGGGCGCGACGTCGATGACCTCGAGAACGCTGCTGGCGAGGTTGCCGCGCGGCGCGATCCAGGCGCGCTGGCGCCGTCCCTTTCCCGCCGTCTGCTCTGACGTGACGAACCAGGTCGAGCCGCCTTCGCCGCCACGGGCATGCGCCATCGCCTCGGTATTGGTCGAACCGACCTGGTCGAAGGCTTTGAGGCGGTAACCCGCCGATGTGGCTCGGGGACCGAGCGCGAATGTCATCTAGAAAAGCGACTTGGCTGCGACCGTGGCGACGCTGACGAGCGGCCCCGGATAGACGAAGAAGAAGATCGTGAAGATGCCCGTGACCGCCAGCACCGCGCGCAACTCGATGCGCATCGGATCGAGTTGGCCAACCGGCTCGTCGAAATACATCACCTTGATGATGGTGAGATAGTAGAACGCGCCCACGACGCTGGCGAGCACGCCGACCACGGCCAGCGTGAACAGGCCGGCCTTGATGGCGGCGACGAACACGTACCATTTGGCAAAGAAGCCGGCGAGCGGCGGAACGCCAGCCAGCGAAAACAGCAGCATCGCAAAGAAGAAGGCGAGCAGCGGATTGGTACGCGACAGACCTGCGAAATCGCTGATCTGCTCCATCGCCTGGCCGTTGCGCTTCATGGTGAGGATGACCGAGAAGGTGCCGAGCGTCATCGCGACATAGATCGCGATATAGACCAGCACGCCTTGCGCGCCCTCGACCGTGCCGGAGGCGAGGCCAACCAGCGCAAAGCCCATATGGCCGATCGAGGAATAGGCCATCAGGCGCTTGATGTTCTTCTGCCCGATGGCGGCGAACGAGCCCAGCACCATGGAGGCGATCGCCACGAACACGATGATCTGCTGCCACTGCGAGACGATGCCGGGGAATGCCGTCAGCGCCACGCGGGTGAAGACCGCGAGTGCTGCGACCTTCGGCGCCGAGGCAAAGAACGCCGTGACCGGGGTCGGCGCGCCCTCATAGACGTCGGGCGTCCACATGTGGAACGGCACGGCCGAGACCTTGAAGCAGAGGCCGGCGAGCAGGAAGACGAGGCCGAACACGATGCCGACGTCGCCGGTCTTGGCGGCCGCCGCGATCCCGGCGAAGCTGACGGTGCCCGTAAAACCGTAGATCAGCGAGCTGCCGTACAGCAGCATGCCCGACGACAGCGCACCGAGCACAAAGTACTTCAGGCCGGCCTCGGTCGATTTGGCATTGTCGCGGTTGCTGGCGGCAACGACGTAGAGCGCCAGCGACATCAGCTCGAGCCCGAGATAGAGCATGATCAGGTCGCCGGCCGAGATCAGCACCATCATGCCGAGCGACGAGAGCAGCACCAGGATCGAGAACTCAAAAATCCGCCGCGACGGATCGGAGAGGAATTCCGTCGACAGGATCAGGGTTGCGGCCGAGCCGATCAGCGCCAGGATCTTCAGGAAGCGCGCGAAATCATCGACGATGAAGCTGCCGCCGAAGGTCGTGAGCTTGCCGGCCGGCAGCATCAGTTCCAGCGCGCCGACGACGACCAGCAGACATACCGCAAGCGAGGTGACGAGCCTGGTCGTCCCCTGCCCGCGAAAGGCGCCCAGCATCAGCAGCACCATGGCACCGGCAGCCAGTACCAGCTCCGGCAACACCGGCAGCAACTGATAACCTGCACTTTGGAAGGACATGGTCTCTTATCCTTGACGCGTTTTCTTCATGCGAACCGGATTCCACTTCGCTTGAAAACGCTATGTTACTGGAGCAACGCGGCTGCCTTCACGGCAGTCACGGCGGTGTTGTAATTGTTGACGAGTTGCTGAACCGACGCAGCCGACATGTCGAGCACCGGCTTCGGATAGACGCCGAACAGGATGGTGAGCGCGACCAGCGGGAACAGCATCAGGCCTTCGCGGAAGGTCAGATCCTTGATGCTGGCCAGCGACGGTTTGGTCAGCTCGCCGAACACCACCTTGCGGTAGAGCCAGAGCGCATAGCCCGCCGACAGGATGACACCCACCGTGGCGAAGCTCGCGGTCGGGATCGAGACCTTGAAGGTGCCGATCAGAGTCATGAATTCGCCGACGAAGCCCGAGGTGCCGGGCAACCCGACATTGGCCATGGTGAACACCATGAACACCAGCGCGTAGAGCGGCATCCGGTTCACCAGCCCGCCATAGGCCGCGATCTCACGGGTATGCATGCGGTCGTAGACGATGCCGACGCAGAGGAACAGCGCGCCGGAGACAATGCCATGCGAGATCATCTGGAACACGCCGCCGGCCACACCCTGCGTGGTGCCGGCGAAGATGCCCATGGTGACGAAGCCCATATGCGCCACTGACGAATAGGCGATCAGCTTCTTGATGTCTTCCTGCATCAACGCCACCAGCGAGGTGTAAATGATGGCGATCGCCGACAGCGAGAAGATCAGCCAGGCGAAATCATGCGACGCCAGCGGAAACATCGGCAGCGAGAACCGCAGGAAGCCGTAGCCGCCCATCTTCAAGAGGATCGCGGCCAGGACCACCGAGCCCGCGGTCGGCGCCTCGACGTGAGCATCCGGCAGCCAGGTGTGCACCGGCCACATCGGCATCTTCACCGCAAACGACGCAAAGAACGCCAGCCAGGCCCAGGTCTGCAACGAGCGCGGCACCGCGGTGTGCATCAGGGTCGGGATGTCCGTGGTGCCGGCGTTCCAGTACAGCGCCATGATCGCCAGCAGCATCAGGACCGAGCCGAGCAGCGTATAGAGGAAGAACTTGAAGGAGGCGTAGACCCGGCGCGGGCCGCCCCAGACACCGATGATCAGGAACATCGGGATCAGGCCGCCCTCGAAGAACAGATAGAACAGCACGAGGTCGAGCGCCGAGAAGGTGCCGATCATCAGCGTTTCCAAGAGCAGGAACGCCATCATGTATTCGCGCACCCGCACCGTGATCGATTTCCAGCTCGCGATGATGCAGAACGGCATCAGGGCGGTGGTCAGGATCACGAACGGCAGCGAAATGCCGTCGACACCCATGTGGTAGGTGATGCCGCTCGCAAGCCAGGCGGCCTTTTCGACGAACTGGAAGTCAGCGATTGAGGCATCGAAGCGCCAGACCAGGATCAGCGATACCGCAAAGGTGACCAGCGTGGTCCACAGCGCGATCCAGCGCGAATTGCGCCGCGCCGCTTCATCGTCGCCTCGGCTGATATAGATCACCAGCGCGCCGAGCACCGGCAGGAAGGTGACGACCGAGAGAATGGGCCAGGTTGTCATCACTGGCCTCCCAAGCCGAACATGAACCAGGTGATCAATCCCGCGACGCCGATCAGCATCGCGAACGCATAGTGATAGAGGTAGCCGGTCTGGATCTTGACGACGTTACGGGTGATGTCGAGCACCCGCGCCGACACGCCATCGGGCCCGAAGCCGTCGATGACGAAACCGTCGCCCTTCTTCCAGAGCGTGTAGCCGATCCACTTCGCCGGGCGGACGAAGATCAGGTCATAGAGCTCGTCAAAATACCATTTGTTGAGCAGGAAATTGTAGAGCAACGGCTGTTGCCGGGCGAGCTCGACGGGAATGTAGGGTCGGCGGATATAGAAGACGTAGGAGATATAGGCGCCGAGCGCCATCATCACCGTGGGCAGATAGGCGATCGCCGCGGGGATGTGGTGCATCTCCTCGATGATGTGCGGATGCATTTTTACGGAGTCGCGGAAGAACTCCTCGACGCCATGGCCGGCGAACAATTCCTTGAACGGGAAGCCGGCCAGGATCGATCCGGCGGCGAGCACGCCGATCGGAATCAGCATCCACAACGGCGCTTCATGCGCCGCATCGTAATGCTCCTGGTCGTGCGGTTCGCCAAAGAAGGTCTTGAAGATCAGGCGCCAGGAATAGAACGAGGTCAGCAGCGCCGCCACCACCGTCATCAGGAAGCCATACAGCGCAAACGGATTATGCGAGGCGTAGGCGGACTCGATGATCGCGTCCTTGGAGAAATAGCCGGCGAACATCGGAAAGCCGGTCAAGGCCAGCGTGCCGACGCACATCACCGCGAACGTATAGGGGATCTTGCGCCACAGCCCGCCCATGTTGCGGATGTCCTGCTCGTGATGCATCGCGTAGATCACCGAGCCGGAGCCCAGGAACAGCAGCGCCTTGAAGAAGGCGTGCGTGAACAGATGGAACATGCCGACCGAATAGGCCCCTGCCCCCATCGCCACGAACATGTAGCCGAGCTGCGAACAGGTCGAGTAAGCGACGATACGCTTGATGTCGTTCTGCACGAGACCCACGGTTGCCGCAAAGAACGCGGTGGTGGCGCCGAAGAACATCACGACGGCCTGCGCGTTCGGCGCCAGTTCGAACAACGGCGACAGCCGCGCCACCATGAACACGCCGGCGGTCACCATGGTCGCGGCGTGGATCAGCGCCGAGACCGGCGTCGGACCTTCCATCGCGTCCGGCAACCATGTGTGCAGCAGGAACTGGGCGGATTTGCCCATCGCGCCCATGAACAGCAAGAGGCAAGTCAGCGTCAGCGCGTCGGCGTGCCAGCCGAAGAAATTGATGGTCTTGCCCGCCATGCCCGGCGCGCTGGCGAAGATGGTTTCGAAATCGGTCGATTTCATCAGCATGTAGACGGCGAAGATGCCGAGCGCGAAACCGAAATCGCCGACACGGTTGACCACGAAGGCCTTGATCGCGGCGGCATTGGCCGACGGCTTCTTGTACCAGAACCCGATCAGGAGATAGCTGGCGAGGCCGACGCCTTCCCAGCCGAAGAACATCTGGACCAGATTGTCCGAGGTCACCAGCATCAGCATCGCAAAGGTGAACAGCGACAAATAGCCGAAGAAGCGCGGCCGGTTCGGATCCTCGTCCATGTAGCCGATCGAATACATGTGCACGAGCGCGGAGACGGTGTTGACCACGACCAGCATCACCGCGGTCAGGGTGTCGACGCGCAGCGACCACGACACTTGCAGATCGCCCGATTGAATCCAGGGGAACAGCGCGATCCTTGCGTCGTGGTGCAGGAAGCCGACATCGACCAGCGTCATCCAGGACAGGCCGGCCGAAATCATCAAGAGACAGGTCGTGATCAGCTCGGCCGCGCGCGAGCCTGCGGCCGGCGGTTCGGAGACGTGATGATCGTCGTGGCCGTGATCTTCGTGAGCATGGTCGTCATGCGCCGCCGCGGCATGGGCATCGTGCCTATGGCCGTCGTCGTGATGCTCGACCTCATCGCCGCTCGGATTGCGCGCATGCGCCCCGAATATGGCTATCAGGCCCGCGAGAATGGCGCCCAGCAGCGGCAGAAAGACGATTGCCTGAACCATAGCTGCGTCAGCCCTTCATCAGATTAACGTCTTCAACCGCGATCGAACCGCGGTTGCGGAAATAGACCACCAGCACAGCAAGACCGATCGCCGCTTCCGCCGCCGCCACCGTCAGCACCAAGAGCGCAAACACCTGGCCGACGATGTCGCCGAGGAAGGTCGAGAACGCCACCAGGTTGATGTTGACGGCGAGCAGGATCAGCTCGATCGACATCAGGATGACGATGATGTTCTTGCGGTTCAGGAAGATGCCGAGGATCCCGAGCGTGAACAGGATCGCGCCGACCGAGAGATAGTGACCGAGACCGATCGTCATTTCACCCACTCCGCCGCGTCCGCGTCCTGCAGGCCCTGGCCAGCGGCCACCTTGCGCACGCTCATCGCAAGCTCCGGGTTGCGCGCGTTCTGCACATTGATGTCCTGCCGCTTGACCATCACCTTGTGGCGCAGGGTCAGCACGATGGCGCCGATCATGGCGACCAGGAGCACCATGCCCGCAAGCTGGAAGTAATGGATGTACTTCGTATAGAGCACGAGGCCGAGCGCCTCGGTGTTGCTGACATTGGTCGGGATCGCCGCCGTGATCGATTTTGCGGTGCCGGGATTGATCACCCAGCTGCCGCCGACGAGCAGCAGCTCGGCGAGGAACACCGCCCCGATGACGAGACCAATCGGCAGATATTCCAGAAAGCCCTCGCGCAGCTCGACGAAGTCGACGTCGAGCATCATGATCACGAACAGGAACAGGACTGCGACCGCGCCGACATAGACCACGATCAGCATCATACCGAGGAATTCGGCGCCCATCAGGATGAACAGGCCCGAAGCGTTGACGAAGGCCAGGATCAGGAACAGCACGGAGTGGACGGGATTGCGCGAGACAATCACCATCACCGCGGACGCCACGCAGATGCCGGCAAACAGATAAAAGAACAGCGCGGGAATCATGTCATCCCCTCACCGGTACGGCGCGTCGAGTTCGATGGATTTCGCAAGCTCGCGCTCCCAGCGGTCGCCATTGGCGAGCAGTTTCGCCTTGTCATAATACAGTTCCTCGCGGGTCTCGGTCGCGAATTCGAAATTCGGTCCCTCGACGATGGCATCGACCGGACAGGCTTCCTGGCACAGGCCGCAATAGATGCACTTCACCATGTCGATGTCGTAACGCACGGTGCGGCGGGTGCCGTCATTGCGGCGCGGACCAGCCTCGATCGTGATCGCCTGCGCCGGACAGATCGCCTCGCAGAGCTTGCAGGCGATGCAGCGCTCTTCGCCGTTCGGATAGCGGCGCAGCGCATGCTCGCCGCGGAAGCGCGGCGAGATCGGGCCCTTCTCGAACGGGTAGTTCAGCGTCGGCTTCGGCTTGAAGAAATATCGCATGGCGAGAAAGAATGCCGATACGAATTCAGTCAGCA
This sequence comes from uncultured Alphaproteobacteria bacterium, assembly GCA_963802535.1. Lineage (GTDB taxonomy): Bacteria > Pseudomonadota > Alphaproteobacteria > Rhizobiales > Xanthobacteraceae > Bradyrhizobium. Next base: position 62,996 of record CAWDJI010000027.1, read on the forward strand.
GCAGCGAGCGGGCGGTTGCGTTGATGTTAATACTCATAGCGACCTCATTTCGGCGCGAGTCCTGCAAACTGCAGAACTCCGGCGACGATGACCACCATCGCCAGCGACAGCGGCAGGAACACTTTCCAGCCAAGCCGCATCAGTTGATCGTAGCGGTAGCGCGGCACGATCGCCTTCGCCATCGCGAACATGAAAAACATGAAGAACACTTTGAGCGCGAACCAGATCACCCCGGGCACCCAGGTGAACGGCGCATAGGGCACCGGCGGCAGCCAGCCGCCGAGGAACAGGATGGTCGCCAGCGCGCACATCGTGGTGATGGCGACATACTCACCGAGCATGAACAGCAAATACGGTGTCGAGCCGTATTCGGTCATGAAGCCCGCGACCAATTCCGACTCGGCTTCGACCAGGTCGAACGGCGGGCGGTTGGTTTCCGCCAGCGCCGAGACGTAGAAGATCACGAACATCGGAAACAGCGGCAGCCAATACCAGCCGAGCAGTCCGTATTTGCCGTTCTGGGCTTCCACCACCGCCGACAGGTTCAGCGATCCGGCGCAGAGCAGGACGGTAATGATGACGAAGCCGATCGAGACTTCGTAGGACACCATCTGCGCGGCGGAGCGAAGGGCGGCGAGGAACGGATATTTCGAGTTCGACGACCAGCCGGCCATGATGATGCCGTAGATCGACAGCGACGAGATCGCGAAAATATAGAGCACGCCGACATTGATGTCGGCGATCACCCAACCGAGATTCATCGGGATCACGGCCCAGGCGGCCAGCGCCAGCACGCAGGAGACCAGCGGCGCCAGCAGGAACACGCCCTTGTTGGAGCCGGAAGGAATGACTGGCTCCTTCAGCACGAACTTCAGGAGGTCGGCGAAGGATTGCAACAGGCCCCAGGGGCCGACCACGTTCGGACCGCGGCGAATCTGCACCGCCGCCCAGATCTTGCGGTCGGCGAGCAGGATGTAGGCGATCGCGATCAGGAGCACGACCAGCAGTAACAGGCTCTGCGCGATCATGACGATCAGCGGCCAGAGGAAGCCGGTCCAGAACGCGCTTGCGAAGAATTCAGCCATCACGTCACGCTCACTCCGCTGCCGTCAGCATTTGCCCGGACGCCAGCCGGGAACATTCCGCCATCACCGCCGAGGCCCGCGCGATCGGGTTGGTGAGATAGAAGTCCTCGACCGAACTCTTGAAAGGCGTCTTGTCGACGCTGCCGCCCGTGGCCCCGAGCGCCTTGACGTCATCCGCCTTGCCGGGCTCGATCTGGTCGATCCGCATCAGATGCGGCACCGCCTTGAACAGGGCCTGGCGCAATGCGCCGAGCAAGTCATAAGGCAGCTTCTTGCCCAGCACATCCGACAGCGCGCGGATGATCGCCCAATCCTCGCGCGCTTCCCCGGGTGGGAAGGCGGCGCGGTTGGCGATCTGCGCCCTGCCCTCGGTGTTGACATAAAGGCCGGATTTTTCGGTGTAGGCAGCACCGGGCAGGATGACGTCGGCGCGATGCGCGCCGCGGTCGCCATGGGTGCCAATATAGACGACGAAGGTCCCGTCCGGCACCTTGACCTCGTCGGCGCCGAGCAGGAACAGCACGTCGAGCGTGCCGAACGTCGTCATCTGCGCGAGATTGAGGCTGCCGGCACCGGCCGCAAAGCCGATGTCGAGCGCGCCCGCACGCGAGGCCGAATCCTGCAGCACGGCAAAACCGTTCCAGCCGTCCTTCAGCGCGCCGAAGTCCACTGCGAGCTTGGCTGTCAGCGCCAGCACCGCAGCACCGTCGTGCCGCGCCAAGGCGCCTGACCCGACCAGCACGATCGGGTGCTTGGCGCCCTTGAGCACGTCGGCGAAGGAATGCTTGCCCGCCGCGAGATCCGTAAGCGTGTCGGTGCCGGCGCCGAGATAGTCGTAATCATAGGTCAGATCGGCCTTGGCGCCGATCACGCCGACCTTGAGCTGGCCCGAGCGCCAGCGCTTGCGGATCCGCGCGTTGAGGACGGCGGCTTCCTTGCGCGGGTTGGAGCCCACGATCAGAAGCGCGTCGGCCTGCTCGATGCCGGCGATGGTCGGGTTGAAGATGTAGGAGGCGCGGCCGGCTTTGGCGGCGAAGGCATCCCCACCCTGCACCGCCAGATTGGCGGACCCGCACATTGCCAGCAGTTCCTTCAGCGCAAACATCTCCTCGACCGCGGCGAGATCGCCGGCAACGGCACCGATCCGCTTGCCGTCGATGCGGCCGGCTTTGGCGGCGATGGCGGCAAACGCCTCAGACCACGATGCAGCGCGGAGCTGGCCGTTGTCGCGGATATAGGGCCGGTCGAGCCGCTGCGTGCGCAGGCCGTCGACGATGTGACGGGTCTTGTCGGAAATCCATTCCTCATTGACGGATTCATTGATGCGCGGCAGCACCCGCATCACCTCACGGCCACGGGTATCGACGCGGATCGCCGAGCCGACGCCATCCATCACGTCGACCGACTGGGTCTTGCCGAGCTCCCACGGCCGCGCCGCGAACGCATAGGGTTTTGAGGTCAGCGCGCCGACCGGGCAGATATCGACGAGATTGCCCTGCAATTCCGAGGTCAGCGCCGATTCCAGATAGGTCGTGATCTCCATGTCCTCGCCGCGGCCGGTGGCGCCCATTTCCGGCGCGCCGCAGACTTCGGCGGAGAAGCGGACGCAGCGCGTGCACTGGATGCAGCGGTTCATCGAGGTCTTGACCAGCGCGCCCAGATATTTGTCTTCGACCGCGCGCTTGTTCTCGGCAAAGCGCGAGGTGTCGACGCCGTAGCCCATTGCCTGGTCCTGCAGATCGCACTCGCCGCCCTGGTCGCAGATCGGGCAATCCAGCGGGTGGTTGATCAGCAGAAATTCCATCACGCCTTCGCGCGCCTTCTTCACCATCGGCGAACGCGTCGAGATTTCCGGCGGCTCGCCTTTGGGCCCCGGGCGGCAGTCGCGCACGCCCCAGGCGCAGCTTGCCACCGGCTTCGGGCCGCCCTTCACCTCAACCAGGCACATCCGGCAATTGCCGGCGATCGACAGCCGCTCGTGGTAGCAAAAGCGCGGAATTTCGGCGCCCGCCGCCTCGCACGCCTGCAACAGCGTGTATTCCGCGGGGACATCGATCTCTTTGCCATCGACGATGAGTTTGGTCATTGCGGTCTCAGGTCTTTCCGAATCTGCAGTCGGGTGGTGTCACGCTGGCGGTCTTCAAGGACGTCTTGATCCATTGCTGGATCTCCGCGCCGTAAGTCGCGAGATACGCGGGCTGCGCCACGTTCTTCTCGCAGAGGAACGGCAGATGCGGCTTCAAATCGTAGTCGCAGGAGGCTTGCCATTCGCGCTTGTCGGCGAAGGCTGAGATCGTCTCCTCACAGGCGTAGAGGAAATACGAGACGAAGCTCTCATATTGGGTGCGCTCGTCGCGGCCCGCGGCCTTGATGGTGTCGTAGTCGGGCTGCGAGAACCTTCGGATTCTTGAACGCCAGATCGGTGTAACCCAGAAACGCCAGCCGCGCGCTGGCGGCGCGGTTGTTGGTCCGGATCTCGTTGATCTGGAACAGGATCGCAACAAAGCCGAGCAGCGCAACGGTCGCCTGCGCCATCTGCGCCAGCGTGCCGTATTTCTGCCAAAACGTGCTCGGTTGCGACATCGGTATTACTCCGCCGCGACCATGTTGACGGGATCGCGCACGCCGACATCATCGATATCCGCCTTGTGCGAATACTGGTCGATGCGCGCCTCGATCTCGTGGCGGAAATGCGCGATCAGGCCCTGGATCGGCCATGCCGCGGCGTCGCCGAGCGCACAAATGGTGTGGCCCTCGACCTGTTTTGTGACCTCGAGCAACATGTCGATCTCGCGCTTGTGGGCGCGGCCATCGGCCATGCGCGTCAGCACCCGCCACATCCACCCCGTGCCTTCGCGGCACGGCGTGCACTGGCCGCAGCTTTCGTGCTTGTAGAAATAGGAGATGCGCGCGATCGCCCGGATCAGGTCGGTCGACTTGTCCATCACGATCACGGCAGCGGTGCCGAGGCCGGAGCGCAGCTTGCCGAGGCTGTCGAAATCCATCGGCGTGTCGATGATCTGTTCGGCCGGCACCATGCGCACCGACGAACCGCCGGGGATCACGGCCTTCAGATTGTCCCAGCCGCCGCGGATGCCGCCGCAATGGCGTTCGATCAATTCGCGGAACGGAATCCCCATCGCCTCTTCGACGTTGCAGGGCCGCTCGACATGGCCGGAGATGCAAAACAGTTTTGTGCCGACATTGTTGGGCCGGCCGATCGCGGCAAACCAGGCAGCGCCTCGCCGCAGGATGTCGGGCGCGACCGCAATCGAACTCGACATTGTTGACGGTGGTCGGGCAGCCATAGAGGCCGACATTGGCCGGGAATGGCGGCTTCAGCCGCGGCTGGCCCTTCTTGCCTTCCAGGCTTTCAAGGAGCGCGGTCTCTTCGCCGCAGATATAGGCGCCCGCGCCATGCGCGACATAGATGTCGAACGGCCAGCCATTGATGTTGTCCTTGCCGACCAGCTTTGCCTCATAGGCCTGGTCGATCGCGGCTTGCAGATGCTCGCGCTCGCGGATGAACTCGCCACGCACATAGATGTAGCAGGCATGCGCGTTCATCGCGAAGCTTGCGAGCAAACAGCCCTCTACCAGGAGATGCGGGTCGTGCCGCATGATCTCGCGGTCCTTGCAGGTGCCGGGCTCGGACTCGTCGGCGTTGACGACCAGATAGCTCGGCCGTCCGTCGGTGGATTCCTTGGGCATGAACGACCATTTCAGCCCGGTCGGAAAGCCCGCCCCGCCGCGTCCGCGCAGGCCCGAGGCCTTCATCTCGTTGATGATCCAGTCGCGGCCCTTGTCGATGATCCCCTTGGTGCCGTCCCAGGCGCCTCTGCGGCGCGCGCCCTCAAGGCCCCAATCGTGCAGGCCGTAGAGGTTTTTGAAGATGCGATCCTTGTCGTCGAGCATGACCAAAACTTCCCGGGATCAACGATTGGACTGGGCGTAGGCGAGACCAGCGGCGCATCCGCCGAAGGTCAGGGCCCACAACAATGCGGATTCGAGCGAAGCGCTCAGCGCGTAGCGCTGCAGCAGGAAAATGAACGTGGCCGCGACCACGGCGTGAAGGGCCATAAAGCGCCAGTTCTTCATCGAGACCGCCCTCCCCGAAAGGTCCGCTCGCAAGCTGCGATCGCCCATCATGTGGTTTCCTTCAGTGTGGTCGGGCCGCCCAGCGGCGCCGAGAACTGACGGTCGATTTGCGGTCCGGGCTTCGGCGGATTGCCGGAGGCAAAGCCGTCCAGCACCTTGCCGAAGTTTTCCTTGGTCAGATCCTCGTAGGTGTCCTTCCAGATCAGGACCATCGGCGCGTTCACGCAGGCGCCGAGGCACTCGACCTCTTCCCAGCTGAAATTGCCGTCCTTCGACAGATGGAAGGGATCGTGATGGATACGGCTCTGGCACACCTCGATCAGATCGCCGGCGCCGCGCAGGCGGCACGGCGTGGTGCCGCAGACCTGGACATGGGCTTTCTTGCCGACCGGCTGCAGCTGGAACATGGTGTAGAAGGTCGCAACCTCCAGCACGCGGATGTAGGCCATGTCGAGCAGATCCGCGACAGCGCGGATCGCCGCTTCCGAAACCCAGCCCTCATGCTGTTCCTGCACCCGCCACAGGATCGCGATCACCGCCGAGGCCTGGCGTCCGGGCGGATATTTGGCAATCTCGTTTTTCGCAAAGCTAAGGTTCTCGTCGGAGAACGCGAAACTCGCGGGCTGCAGTTCCTTCGGTGCAAGGCGGCGGACGGACATCGTTCAGTCTCTCATTGCGCGCGGCGTCCGGCTTTCGCATTGAGCGCATTGATCCGGTCGAGCCAGAATGCGCTTGCGGTGCCGAACACGTTGTAGCCGACATGGGTTGAAACCTTGATCCGGTCGAGGATCGAAAGGTCGGTCACGGTTTCGAGGCGATTGCTGCGCGGATCGTAGACGATCAGCTTCAGCGGGGTCTGTTCGAGGATGTAGCGCGACACGGTGTGCTTGGGATCGTTGCCGTGCTCTTCGCACAGGATGACGCTGTCGCCCTGCAACAGCCGCGCGCCGCCCTTCATGGCTTCGATCTCGACGCCCTCGACGTCGAGCTTGATCAGGAATTTTCCAGTCGCCGCGACCTTGCCGTCGTCGAGCAGATTGTCGAGCGCGATGACCGGCACTTCCTCGCCGTCCGTCTGGCTACCGGCGATGCTGAACGCCTCGTGTTTGGTGCCCGACAGCCGCGCCGTGCCCCTGACGGCACCGATCGCGCATTTCATCAGCTCGAAACGGTTGCCGTTGACCCTGGCATTGTTGGCAAGCTTCGGAAAATTCTGTCCCGATGGCTCGATCGCGATCGCCTTGTGCACGCCGAACGGCTTGCTCGACACCAGCACCGACCAGTAGCCGTAATTGGCGCCGCAATCGAGCAACGTGTAATCGACGTCCGCGGAATCCTTGAACAGCAGCTCGAGCTCGTCCTCATAGTGGTACGAGCGATTGAGCAACTTGCTCCAGTAACCGTCGCCATAGGGAAATTCGAAGGTCGCATCCGGGTTGAGCTTGATCGCGATGTTGCGCTCCGGCAGCGACTTGCGCAGCAGATTGGCGCAGCCGATGTAGCCGCGGTGCGAAAAATGCGACGAGATCTTGGAGCCGGTCGAAAGCGCCAGCGCAGCCGCCCGCTCCCACAGGTTGGCTCCCTCGAGAGCCCCTGAAGCGCGATCGAACTGGATGGGCGCCTGCACGGTCACCGGTCGACCTCTCCGAACACGATGTCGAGCGAGCCGAGGATGGCCGAGACGTCGGCGAGCAGATGGCCCTTGCAGATGAAGTCCATCGCCTGGAGATGGGCAAAGCCCGGCGCGCGGATCTTGCACTTGTAAGGCTTGTTGCTGCCGTCGGCGACGAGATAGACGCCGAACTCGCCCTTCGGCGCCTCGACCGCGGCATAAACCTCGCCGGCCGGCACGCGGACGCCCTCGGTATAGAGCTTGAAGTGATGGATCAGTGCTTCCATCGAGCGCTTCATCTCGCCACGGCGGGGAGGCGCGATCTTGTTGTCCTCGACCACGACCGGCCCCTGCCCCTCCGGCGCCCGCAGTTTCTGGATGCACTGCTTCATGATGCGCACCGACTGGCGCATCTCTTCCATGCGGATGCAGTAGCGGTCGTAGCAGTCGCCGTTCTTGCCGATCGGAATGTCGAAATCCATCTCGGCGTAGCATTCGTAGGGCTGCGCCTTGCGCAGATCCCAGGCAGCACCCGAGCCGCGCACCATCACGCCGGAGAATCCCCATTCCCAGGCCTGCTTCAGGCTGACCACGCCGATATCGACGTTGCGCTGCTTGAAGATGCGGTTGCCGGTCAGCAGGGTTTCGAGGTCGGCGACCACTTGCAGAAACGGTTCGCACCAGGCGTCGATGTCGTCGATCAGTTTCGGCGGCAGGTCCTGGTGCACGCCGCCGAGGCGGAAATAGGCCGCATGCATCCGCGAGCCGGAGGCGCGCTCGTAAAACACCATGAGCTTTTCGCGCTCTTCAAACCCCCACAGCGGCGGGGTCAAGGCGCCGACGTCCATCGCCTGCGTGGTGACGTTGAGCAGATGCGACAGGATGCGGCCGATCTCGCTATAGAGTACGCGGATCAACTGGCCGCGGCGCGGCACGGTGATGCCGAGCAGCTTTTCGGCAGCGAGGCAGAACGCATGCTCCTGATTCATCGGCGCGACATAGTCGAGCCGGTCGAAATACGGGATCGCCTGCAGATAGGTCTTCTGCTCGATCAGCTTTTCAGTGCCGCGATGCAAAAGGCCGATGTGCGGATCGACGCGCGCGACGACTTCGCCGTCCAACTCGAGCACGAGGCGCAACACACCATGCGCCGCCGGATGCTGCGGTCCGAAATTGATCGTAAAATTGCGAAGATTCTGTTCGTTCATTGGGCGCTCCGCGCCTTGGCGAATAGCGAATAGCGAATGGCGAATGGCATCATTTCGCGGACTTGTCCTGCAGCGACCGTATCAATGCGCGAAGCATTTTTCCCAAGCTCTCGCACTGGGCGAGAACTGGCTGCAAATCGAGCACTGGCACGATACCGACACGTTCTGCCAAAAGCAGATGCGTTTCCAGTTCCGTCAAGGAGCCTTGAGAGATTCGCAGATGCTGAATGAAGTTCCCGGTGTTTTCTCGCCCGTGACCTTCGGCAATGTTGGCCGGGACTGATCCCGCAGCCCGCCTGATTTGCGACGTCAATCCGAACAGCTCTTCCCGAGGAAATTGGCGCGTCAACCGATAGCAGGCCTCCGCCAAGGTCATGGCCTCCTGCCACACCCTCAGGTCCCGATACGAATTGATCGATGGTTCGGTCAAACGTCATCCCCACTCGCCACTCGCCATTCGCTACTCGCCACTTCTCTTCTCATCGCCGGGAAGCGGATAGTCAGCGCCTTCCCAGGGCGAGAGGAAATCGAACTTGCGGAATTCCTGGTTGAGACGGACGGGCTCATACAGCACCCGCTTCTCCTGGTCGTCGTAGCGCACCTCGACGAAGCCGGTGAGCGGAAAATCCTTGCGCAGCGGATGACCGTCAAAACCGTAATCGGTCAAGAGCCGCCGCATGTCGGGATGGCCGGTGAAGATCACGCCATAGAGATCGTAGCATTCGCGCTCGAACCAGTCGGCGCCGGGAAACACGTCGATGATCGAGGGCACCTGCGTTGTCTCGTCAGCCTCGGCGCGCAGGCGGATGCGCGCGTTCAGCGTCGGGGACAGCAAGTGGTAGACCACATCGAAGCGCTTCTCGCGGCCGGGATAATCCACCGCGGTGACGTCGGTGATGTTGACGAAGCGGCACGAGGGATCATCGCGCAGAAACTTCACGACATCGACGATCTTTCCCGCGTCGATCGTGATCGTGAGTTCGTTGAACGCAACCGAATGGGCGCTGGCGGCACCCGGAAGCGCGCTAACAATCGTCTGCCCCAAGGCGTCGAGCTTGCCGTCGTCCATTGACCCAATACCTTAGCGTTCGATGGTGCCGATGCGCCGGATCTTCTTCTGCAACAGCAGCACGCCGTAAAGCAGCGCTTCCGCCGTCGGCGGGCAGCCGGGCACATAGATGTCGATCGGCACGATGCGGTCGCAGCCGCGCACCACCGAATAGGAATAGTGATAGTAGCCGCCGCCATTGGCGCACGACCCCATCGAGATCACGTAACGCGGCTCCGGCATCTGGTCGTAGACCTTGCGCAGCGCCGGCGCCATCTTGTTGGTCAGCGTGCCCGCCACGATCATGACGTCCGACTGCCGCGGCGAAGCGCGCGGGGCAAAGCCGAAGCGCTCGACATCGTAGCGCGGCATCGAAACCTGCATCATCTCGACAGCGCAGCAGGCGAGCCCGAACGTCATCCACATCAGGGACCCGGTGCGGGCCCAGGTGATCAGATCGTCGGTGGCGGCGACGAAGAAGCCCTTGTCCGAGAGTTCGTGGTTGACCTCAAGGAAGTACGGATCGGTGGCGCCAACCGGCTTGCCGGTCGAGGGATCGAGAATGCCGGTCGCGGCCGGCGCGATCACCGGCGAAGACCCATGCGATACGGCGGTAGGGCTCAATCCCATTCGAGCGCGCCTTTCTTCCATTCGTAAGCAAAGCCAACCGTGAGCACGGCGAGGAACACCATCATGGACCAGAAGCCGGTGGCGCCGAGCTTGCCGAACGCGACCGCCCACGGGAACAGGAACGCCACTTCGAGGTCGAAGATGATGAACAGGATCGCCACCAGATAGAACCGGACGTCGAATTTCATGCGGGCGTCGTCAAAAGCATTGAATCCGCATTCATAGGCGGAGAGCTTTTCCGGATCCGGCTGCTGGAACGCGACCAGGAACGGGGCAATCAGCAGCGCCAGACCGATCAGGCTTGCCACCCCGATAAACACCACAAGTGGAAGGTAATTTTGCAGGATGCCGGACATCGGCGGTGCCTTTTCCTGCGGTTTCGAAAGCGCCGCAGATTCGTTGATTGGAATTATTCTTGAGGCTTAGCGCAGCGCAACAGAGGGCGCAAGACAAGCTATCTTGACGGTTCTTGCCGCCTCGCCTGCACCGGAACGACCCGAAAAAGTAGTGCGCGCAGGCCACCGCCAACCAAGGCGTGGGGCTGTTGTTCGCGCCCTGAAACCGGGCGGGTCCGTCAACTCAAATCCTTCTCGGCGGCGAGCATTTCGACGGCGGTTTCGGTCAGGTGATCGATCTGGGCCAGCAGCACCGCCAGCTCGCCAGCGCTGAGATGTTCCAGCAGGCGCCGGTTGCGTTCCTGCGCACCCGCCACAATCGCGTCATGGGCGGCCAGCCCGGTCCGGGTCAGGCTAACAAGCACTTCCCGGTTATCCCGCGGGTTGACCGCCTTGGCGACCAGCTTGCGCGAAACCAGTTCGGCCAGCGCCCGGCTGATCTGACCCTTGTCCATGCCGACCGCCTCGGCCAGGCTGATCACGCTCATCGGCGGCCGCCGTCCCATCGAGGCCACGAGGCCAAACTCGACCGACGAAAGCCCTGCCAGCCGCTTGTAGCGCAGGATCGCACCGCGCTTGAGCAAATTGGCGAGCACCATCAGCCGCGACGACATCATCGTCGTGATCGGCGCCAGCTCCTCGTCATTGTCGGCGACCGGCTGGGCCGCCCCCTGCTTGTTCAATTTCTGGCTCATCAGACCACCTGTGCCAACAAAGCGCGCGCCTGCCAAGAAACCTGAGAAGAAACCTGTGAAGCATGGCGCGAGAACGAGAGGTGCGAACGATAGCGGAAAATCGAGATCGTTGACATTGTCATCGACCTAAAGTTCACTTCGGACATGACGTCAAACGACCGCGGCACCAAGCCGTGGCGGGAGGAAACGGCATGAACATCACCCAGCGGGATCGCGATCTCGGCACTGCCTATGCCATGAAGCCGTCGACAACCCGGACCGAGCTGACCTCGGTCGGGCGCGGCACGCCGATGGGCGAATTGCTCAGGCGCTATTGGCACCCGGTCGGCCTCGTCACCGATGCCACCGATATCCCCAGAAAAGTGCGCGTGCTCGGCGAAGATCTGGTGCTTTTCCGCGACAAGCACGCCCGGGTCGGCCTCTTGCACGCGCGCTGCTGCCACCGCGGCACCACGCTCTATTACGGCAAGGTCGAGGAAGACGGCATCCGCTGCTGTTACCACGGCTGGAAGTTCGACACCGAGGGCCATTGCCTCGAACAGCCCTGCGAGCCCGAGGGCGGCCAGTTCAAGGACAAGGTGCGCCAGCCCTGGTACCCGGTGCAGGAACGCTATGGGCTGATCTTCGCCTATATGGGGCCGGCCGAGAAAAAGCCGGTGCTGCCGGCCTACGAATGCCTGGAAAAGATGGACGACGGCGAATTCGTCGAGGCCGATGATTCCTCGATCGGTGGCGGCGGGCCCGCGATCATTCCCTGCAACTGGTTGCAGCATTACGACAACGTGGTCGATCCCTATCACGTGCCCGTTCTGCACGGCTCGTTCTCAGGCCCGCAATTCACCAACATGATGGCCTCGATGCCGGAGGTGAAGTTCGAGACCTCAGCCCGCGGCGTCACCGTGCGCTCGATCCGCCATCAGGATGACGGCAAGATATTTTATCGCGTTACCGAGGCCGCCCTCCCCACACTGCGCGTGGTGCCCAATCCGCGCGTGGCGCAGTTCGCCCGCGTCGAATCGATCGGCTGGACGCTGCCGATCGACGACAGCTCGTTCCGGATCTACGTCGCCGGCCGGGTCAAGAATTCCGGCGACATCGGCCGGATGCGCTCGAAATTCAACGGCAAGTTCTGGTGGGACATGAGCGAACGCGAACACCAGCAATTCCCGGGCGATTACGAGGCGCAGGTCGGCCAGGGCGACGTGACGCTGCATTCGGAAGAGCAATTTGGGCAGAGCGACCGCGGCATCCTGATGCTCCGGCGCATGCTCACCGCCCAGGTCGAAGCCGTGGCCGCGGGCCAGGACCCGATCGGCGTATCCTTCGATCCGCAGGCCGGCCCCGTCGAATTCGAGGCGGGGAATTTCATTCGCGAGGCCTGAACAAGTTCAGCTTCGTCCAAAAAATTTACGGGGGGATGCCATGGTCGATTTCGCGCCACAGGTGGCCGCAGCAACGGATGCCGTCGCCGCAAAACCCTCGGCCCGGCGATACTACGTGCTGGGACTGCTTACGGTCGTCTACGCGCTGAACTTCCTCGACCGCACCATTTTCAACGTCCTGATCGAGCCGATCAAAAAGGAGTTCGCGCTCTCCGACACCACCATGGGCCTGCTCGCGGGTTTTGGCTTCGTGCTGTTCTACTCGCTGCTCGGCATCCCTATCGCCCGCATCGCCGACCGGCTCAACCGGCGCAACATCGTGGCGGTCGCGCTGGCGTTCTGGAGCGCGATGACGATCTTTTGCGGCATGGCGCAAAGCGTTGCGACGCTGGCGCTGGCGCGGATCGGCGTCGGTATCGGCGAATCCGGCGGCACCCCGGCTTCGCAATCGATCATTGCCGATCTGTTCTCAAAGGACGAGCGCCCGCGCGCGCTCGGCATCTACGCCATCGGAACTTATCTCGGCGTATTCCTCGGCTATTTCATCGGTGGCTATGTCAATCAGCACTATGGTTGGCGGATGGCATTCTACACCGCAGGCCTGCCCGGCATTGCGCTGGCCGCGGTGCTGTGGCTGACGATATCAGAACCGAAACGCGGTGCGATGGCCGAGACGTTCACGCCGGAGCCGTTCGGGCCCACACTCGCCTTCCTCGCCTCGCAACGTACCTTCGTCATCCTGCTCGTCGGTTTTTGCCTGACGACCTACACAAACTACGCAACCTCGGCCTGGATTCCGCCGTTCCTGGCGCGCGTGCACCATCTCTCCAGCGTCGAGATCGGCACCTATGCCGGCACCTTCAAGGGCCTGTGCGGCATCGCCGGCACGCTGCTCGGCGGCTTCGTGGTGGCGCAAATCGGCAAGCATGACGACCGCTGGAAATTATGGGCGCCGGCGATCACGTCCGGCCTCGCGGGCCCGGTGTTTGCGCTGTGCATGCTGACGCCTGATTTCACCACCATGGTCGCGACCCTGGCGGCGACTTCGTTCCTGGTCGGATTTCAACTCGGTCCGATCTTTGCGATCGCGCAAACCGTGGCGAAGCCGAGCATGCGGGCGCTGGCGTCGGCGTTCATGCTGCTGACGGCGACCGGTTTCGGCCAGGGCATCGGCCCGCTTGCCGTCGGCATGCTCAACGATGCCCTGAAGAACGATTTTGGCGCCCAGGCCGTGCGTTATTCGCTGCTGTCGGCGGCGGTGACGAGCACGCTCGGCGCGTTGTTGTTCGTCTGGGCGGCGCGGACGATTCGGCAGGATATCAAGCGGGCGAGTTGAGCCGATCGGTCCAATTCTCGCCCTTACCCTTTGTTTTATTTGTTCTTTTCGTCCCCGACGAGGCTCGGCGCCCGTGCGGGTAGTCCGGCTGTGTGTCCCAAATCACAGAAAACGGGGCGAAAACGATCCAAAAAGCCACCCAACGAAACCATTTCACGGAATCCACGAAACCATCCCGAAACAGACGGGGCGTACATCTGTCGCCATCAGATGGCGCATAGACGCCTCGGAGGCATCACATGAACCACTCCATTCACTCAGCGGATCGCTCGACCCACCTCAAGATCGTGGTTGTCGCACTCGTGGCTGGTATCGCGGTGGCGGCGTTCGGAATTTCGGCCCGCACCAATTCGGATTTCACCCAGACCGCCCAGAGCACCCACGTCTACAAAGCGGGCAAGCCGGTGGTTGTCACCAGCTCGGATCTCTCGACGGTCCGCTAAGGGTTTCGTTCTCAGCACCGGCAAAACGGCCGCCTTCGGGCGGCTTTTTTGTTGGGCGCTCCCCGCCGCCATGTCCGTCCAGATTGAAACACCCTGTTTCATTCCGGCGCATCGACGGAAGGTGCCACCGCCGCGGCTGCGAATCCTGCCACCGGCCTGATGGTCCGCCGGCGCGCCGACCAGGCGATAATCTCGTCAAACCGCCCTACCGCGCCCGCCGTTAACCGCGTTGCGTCCGTTTGGGCCAACCGGAGCGCCGATTGGCCGCCGCGGCATGATCGCTGCCCTTCCAACTCATCTTTCGCTGCATCCGACCCGATGCGGCACAGGCAGAGTTTGGAGGATTTGATGTCCATCACCAACCACGCGCTTCCGACCGCAGGCGTCGCCGACTACGTCGCCATCGCGCGGCCGGACCACTGGATCAAGCACGTGCTGATCGTGCCCGGTGTCGCCTTTGCGATGATCATGTCGGCCGCGGGACCTGTCGACTACACGGCGCTGGCCGAACGGTTGATCGTCTGCCTGTTCGTGGCGATGGCGCTGTCATCGGCCAATTACACCATCAATGAATGGCTCGACGCCCCCTTCGACGCCATGCACCCGACCAAGCGCGCGCGCCCGGCGGTGCAGACCAACATGTCGCCCGCCATTGTGTTCGCCCAATACATCCTGCTCACCGCAGTCGGGATGCTCGCCGCCAATACGCTCGGCTACAGTTTTGCCGCGATCGCCACCGTGTTTGCCGTGTTCGGCGTGCTCTACAATGTGCGGCCGATCCGCGCCAAGGACCGCGCCTTCCTCGACGTCATCGTCGAATCCGTCAACAACCCGCTGCGCTTCCTGTTCGGCTGGTTCGCCGTCGTCCCACACGTGGCGCCGCCGGTATCGATCCTGCTGGCCTACTGGTTCGGCGGCGCGTTCCTGATGACCGCCAAGCGCGTCTCCGAACACCGCGCCATCGTCGAGGCCGGCGGCACCGAGAACCTCGCTGCCTATCGCCCGTCATTCGCGGTCTATACGCATTCGAGCCTGGTCACGAGCTGCCTCGTCTATGCGCAAGGTTTTGCGTTCATGATGGCGATCTTCCTCTTGAAGTACCGCATCGAATATCTCGTCGTCATTCCGCTCTTCATCGCGCTGTTCGCAGCCTATATGCGGCTGGCGCTGACGCCCGACTCGGCGGCTGCGCGGCCCGAGGAGTTGATGCGGCAACCGGCGATGCTGATCGGTGCCGCGGTTACGATGGCGCTGTTCGGCGTGCTGACCTTCGTCGATCTGCCCTGGCTCAACGGCCTGACCAGTTCCGACCTGATCCACCTCACCCCGGTGCGCTGAGATGTCGATCGCAGCCCCTCTCGATGTGCCGCGAACCAGCGTAGGGACGGCAACCATCGTGCTGTTGCTGGGCGCGCTGGCATTGCTGCTTGATGGTCCGATCTGGCTGGTGCAGCTGGTACCGACCCAGGACGGCCCCGTGCATCTGGCACAGGCCGACCTGATCGCCCGCTTCGGCTGGGGCGGCGTGTTGCAGGAACCTGCCGCAACCTTCTACCAATGGAATCCGCGCATCGAGCCGAACTCGGCGATCTATCTCTTGCTCGCCGGTCTGATCCGGCTGACCCATGATGCGCTGATCGCGCACAGCCTGTTCCTCAGCCTCTATGGCCTGCTCTGGATCGGCGCCGCCTACGTGGCCTGCCGTTCGGAAACCGAGCGGCCGGTGCTGCCGACGCTGCTGATGCTGCCGCTGGCGTTCGGCGTTTTCATCCATTGGGGTTTTTACAATTTCGCGCTCGGCGTGCCGCTATTCCTGCTGTTCGCTAGTTTCTGGCGCAGCGTGCGCGAGCGCAGCGGCGTGATCGTGTTCTTGACGACCGCGCTGTTCCTCGCAACCCTTTACCTGACGCACATCACTTCCGTGGTCGCCGCCTGCCTGTTGCTCGCGGCCGATGGCATCGCGCGCGCACTCCGCGAGTTCGACGATCATGGCCTGGCTGCCGCCGGCAGACGGCTGATGATCGACGGCGCCTGGGCCGCCGCGGTCGCCCTGCCCGTGCTGCTGCTGATCGCCAGCTTCCTGATGGCCTACCAGAATATTCCCGGCGAAGCGGCAGGCACCGAAGGCGGCATCGCGCAGATCCTGCGACGGATTTTTGCGGCGACCTATCTCTTCACCTTCACCTGGTGGGAAGTGGCAGCGCTGGCCCCCATGCTGGCCGCGCTCGCAATAGCTGCTGTCGCGGCGTTGCGGCGGATCAGATCCGGCGACCTGACCTGGCCGGTGTTCTTCGTACTCGTGGTGCTGCTGTCGCTGCTCAATCTCAAGACCGGCTCGGCTCTGCTGTCGGAACGGCTCGCGCCCTATAGCGGCATCGCCATCGTGATGGCGATCGCGAGCCGCCAACCGGGTGCGGTGCTGGTGCGCACGCTTTGCTTTGCGGCCCTCGCCGGCCTGATCGGCCAGACCGGCATCCGCGCGCTAGCCTACAAGAGCTGGGCGCCGACGCTCGAAAGCGAACTCGCCGCCGGCCGCGCCAATCCCGGCAAGACTTTTGTCAACGCCGATCTGATTGAGCTCAAGCGACAGCAAATTGTTCGCCTGGCGCGTGCGACCGACATTGCACGCGGCGCAGACCGCCGCCCTCGCCGCGCGCGGCGCCGGATTGTCGTCGCCGCTACCCTCGACGAGATATTTCGGTTACTTCCCGCTGCAATATGTCGAGGCGCATGATTTCATGCGCGCCGGCGCAGACTGGGTCGATGAACCCGATGCGGTCTCGGTCACCAAATTCCGCAACGCCAACCAGGGCGCGCCGCAAATCCTGATCGTGTCGTCTTCGACCGCGGATGGACCGGCGTTTGCCCGCAAGCTCGGCTATGGCGATTGCAAAGCTGATAACACCGGCTTGCGCGAACTCAGCGTATGCAAGGTTTCAACGCAGGTGAGCGCCGCGCATGACTGAATTGGCCCTCGACCTTTCGCGAACCGCAGAGCCGCGTCCGCCTCGCGGGCGTACCGACACGGTGCTGCCGCTTTCGGTTTCGATGCCGCTGGTGCTCGATCTCGACGGCACGCTGATCGCGGGTGACCTGCTCTACAAGAGCTTCTTCTCGATCCTGCGGCGCAATCCGCTGATCGTGTTTTCCTGTGTGGTGTGGCTGTTGAAAGGCCGCGCCGCGCTGAAGCGCCAATTGGCGTTGCGCAACCGGATCGACTGGGAGCGGCTCGAACTGCATCAGGACGTGCTGGCGCTGGCGCGGAACGAAAAGGCCGCAGGCCGCACCATCGTGCTGGCGACCGCGGCGGATGCCGTCCTCGCCGGCCAACTGGCCTCGCGGCTTGGCTTCATCGATCAGTTGTACGCGTCCGACGGCGAACGAAACCTCAAGGGCGCGGCCAAGGCCGAGACCCTGAGCCGGTTGTTTCCCAACGGCTTCATCTATGCCGGCGACAGCAAGGCCGATCTCGCGGTATGGGCCCGCGCGGCCGGAATCATCCTCGTCAACCCGCGCAAATCGGTCCGCGATGCCGCGTTGGCGCTGGGACGGCCGACCCTGGAACTGTCGGGGCGCGTTTGAGCGCTACCCGCGGGTTCCGGCTAGTTCAGGACTGGATGCGGAAACTTGGCTAAGCCATTGAAAACTGGCGCGAGAGACGGGACTCGAACCCGCGGCCTCCGCCGTGACAGGGCGGCGCTCTAACCAACTGAGCTACTCCCGCGGATGCCGAAATCAGGGAATGATCCGCGCAGAAGCGAGGACTTAAAGGCCTCCCCCCTTTTAGTCAAGGACGTTGCGAATCCCCGCGCCAAACGGGCGTTTTTGCGACGCCGATGCAAAAAATGGCCTATTTGCAGGCAAAACAGCGTAGGCAGCCGCCACCCGAATCATTTAAGGCCTGATACGTCTACGTTTCCTGCAAGCCATTCACCAACGAGGAGGGCCGAATATGGCGAAGAAAGCAGCGACTCCAGCCACGATTACCTTGAAGCACCTGGCGGCGGCGATCGCCGAGGACCAGGAACTGTCCAAGAAGCAGGCTGAATCGATTCTGAGCGACATGGTGGCTATGATCACCAAGCACCTCAAGAAGGGCGAGCGCATCCGTATCGTCGGCCTCGGCATCCTCCAGGTCCGCAAGCGCGCCGCCCGCATGGGCCGCAACCCCGCCACCGGCGAAGCGATCCAGATCAAGGCCAGCAAGAAGGTCGCGTTCCGCGCCGCCAAGGAATTGAAGGAAGCCGTCTAAAAGACCGCTTTCCGATCGGTCATTGAAGCGCCGTTCCGGGGGCCCGGAATGGCGCTTTTCTGTTATAGAGCCCTTCCTTTTCTCAAAGTCCGATGCGGTCATCATGCAGACCTCGCCCCTCGCCTTCACCCACACCGTCACCGAGCGCTTCCTGCGCTATGTCCTGATCGACACCCAGTCGGATCCGGCCTCCCCGACCTGCCCCTCCACCGAAAAGCAGAAGGACCTCGGCCGCGTGCTCGCCGCCGAGTTGAAGGCGATGGGGCTGCGCGATGCTCATCTCGACGAACACGGCTATGTCTATGCGACGATCCCGGCGAATTCAGACAAGAAGGTCCCGGTGATCTGCTTCTGCTCGCACATGGACACTTCGCCGGATTGCTCAGGCAAAGACGTCAAGCCGCAGCTGGTGCGGAATTATCGCGGCGGCGACATCGTGCTGCCGAAAGATCCGACGCAGGTGATCCGTGCATCCGAGCAACCGGCGCTGGCCGACCAGATCGGCAACGACATCATCACCACCGACGGCACCACGCTGCTCGGCGCCGACAACAAGGCCGGTCTCGCCGAGATCATGGATGCGGCAAGGTTTTTGATCGACAATCCGCAAATCAAGCACGGCGCGATCAAGATCCTGTTCACGCCCGACGAGGAGATCGGCCGCGGCGTCGACAAGGTGGACTTGAAAAAACTCGGCGCCGATTTTGCCTACACGATGGACGGCGAAACCGCCGGGAATATCGAGGACGAAACGTTTTCCGCCGACGGCGCCACCATCACCATCGAGGGCGTCTCTACCCATCCAGGCTTTGCCAAGGGCAAGATGGAGCACGCGATCAAGATCGCGGCTGCGATTGTCGACCGCCTGCCGAAGAACACCTGCTCGCCGGAAACCACCGAGGGCAAGCAAGGCTTTTTGCATCCGGTCGGCATTTCCGGCGCATTGGAAAAGGCCACCATCCAGTTCATCGTGCGCGACTTTACCGACGAAGGCTTGAAGGAAAAAGAGGCGCTGCTGGAAGGCATCGTCAAGGACGCGATGAAGGCCTACCCGAACTCGACCTATAAGCTCGACGTCAAGCACCAGTACCGCAACATGAAGCAGGTGATCGACCGCCACCCCGAGATCGTCGATTACGCGATAGAAGCGATCGAGCGCGCCGGCATGAAGCCGGTGCGGAGTTCAATCCGCGGCGGCACCGACGGCTCGCGGCTGTCGTTCATGGGCCTGCCCTGCCCCAACATCTTTGCCGGCGAACACGCCTTCCATTCGCGGCTGGAATGGGTCAGCCGCCAGGACATGGAGAAGGCCGTGCAGACGATTGTCCACCTGGCGATGATCTGGGAAGAGCGGGCCTGACCGGCCCGGAATCAAAAACTACGAAAACAACCCCATGCACCGTAGAAATGGAACCGACTAGCGGTATTTAGGTAGCGCTTGCCGTGACGATCCAGATCGATGCCGGCAGCAGCACTGCGTCGCCCTTGACGAACGCTGCGAGCGCTTCGCGGATCGATTGGATCGCAGCGGCCGGCGCAGCTCCTCCGGCTGGCCCTCCAGTGCGCGGCTCGCCGGTCCGATTTCGAGCGCGCCCTGCACCGCCCGGTCGAGGCCGCCGCCGATCGCCGTATCGAGCAGCAGCGGGCACGCCTCCATCTGGATGCCGGTAAAGCCGGCCGCACCCAGGATGTGGCGCACGCGCTCTTCCGAGGCGAACGCGAACGGTCCGGGATCATCAGGCCCCTGCGGCGGCAGCTTTGGGACGTGCTTGTAGGCCGCCTGTAGCGGCGCCATGAAGAACGGATTTTCGCGTGGCTCGCGCCAGCAGGCGAACGCCAGCCGCCCCGACGGTTTCAGCGCCTTGCGCATGTTGGCGAACGACATCACGGGGTCGGCAAAGAACATCACGCCGAAGCGCGAGGCCAAGAGATCGACGCTTGCGGGATCGAACGGATAGACGGTGGCGTCGGCCAGCGCGAAATCGATCGGCAAGTCTTTTGGCGCGCTCGCCCGCGCGCGCTCCAGCATCGGGCCGGATATGTCGACGCCGAACGCGTGGCCCGATGGTGCGACCTTGCGCCCGAACGCGATCGTGGTAGCGCCGCTGCCGCAGCCGATATCGACGACCCGCTCGCCGGGCACAGGTTTGGCGCGATCGATCAGGATGTCGGCGACCGGCCCAAGCAAAATATCCTGCGCCGCCTGACGGTCGGCCCAGCGTTGCCCGCCGGGGCCGTTCCAATAGGCGATCTGGTCGGCGTTCAGTTCGTGGCCCGGGGGAGTGTCCATGTGGGAAAGCTTTCTTTTGGTCCGCTTCGGCGCACCGAGCTTGCCGAGTTGAAGCGAACCCTGCTCCTCTCAGGGTAAACGCCGTTCTCAGAGACTAATATACTGGGGTCGTTACAATTTCAAAATTGAATGCGTATGAGACGCCGGGCGGCCTCAGTTAGCGAGTTGCCCGGCAAATAACCGGATGCGTCCCGGCGTGGTCATGCGCAGCCTGCCCGCAATATCGGCGATGTATCCCAAGGCGATGAGCCGGACGCTGTGTTCGGCCGGGATCACGGGTGCAGCGCTATTTGCACGCGCATTGCCGACAATAAGCAGGGACGCGAACTCTTCACCGGTGAGCATTTGTGCTTCTGAGGTCATGACCTGAGCATGGACCGCTTCAGCAAACCTTCATGGTCAATTTTGCTCAGTGCAGCGAATAAAGAAGCGGCCTTGATCGCATTCATCAGGTTTGCGCGTTCCAGGTATCTTCGTGGGTTACGCCGCCTGACGAGTGTGGCCATACGGGTTTGGGGGCCGGAGGCGTGCGCACAACTTCCCGCAAAACGCCGCCACCGAAAACCTTGTCGAGGTCGCTGTCCGCCAGATTGGCTTTGTCCGAAACGGCAGCTTCGCTGTTCTGATTGTTCATGGACCCGCTCCGTAGTTGGGGCGCTGCGCGCAAGCGGCAGTCAAATGAGGCGGCCTTTGTTTTCTCTGACGCTTAGCTGCGTGTGCGAAGCTCGCGGTCGTTGGAGCCCCGGGGATTGTGCATGTAGCAGTCACCGCCGGCGACGATGTTGAGTTCGCTCAACGAGAGTTCGCGGTCTTCGTTTGAAGTCTCGGTCTGAGTTGAAGTCGAAATCTGGTTCATGGTCCCCGCTCCCGTTGTGGCGTCGTACGCCCTGGTGTGACTGGACTATGCCCGGAGGCGTTTTGGCCCGCTGTGACGATGGTCACACAACAATAATGACCGGCAACAGTGGAATGACGAAAAGAAAGAGGCCGCCAATCGAGGCGGCCTCAATTCCAGTCCGGCAAAATGACCCTGCCGAAGCAGGGCCAAGTCTGCGGGAAAACAACTTGCCGGCGCCTGGCGCCGATCGAATTCAGACCGAGTGGCGGTTAGACGGGAAATCGCCAAGCCCCCTATGGATATTGACGATTACCGAGGCGTCGGTCTCCGCATTGACGCGGAAGGTGGTACCACCGGCCACTGCTCCCAACCGGTCGTCGCTCAGCGCTTCGAGTTTTGCATTGCTCAGGTTCGAGGTCTGGCTGTTCATGGTCCCGCTCCGTGTTGTGGCGCTGTGCGCCGTTGACGTGAGCGGATTTATGCCGGGCAGCGGTTGGTGCGCTGTGACGCGGATCACACGGCCATCTGAGGCACGGCCTCCTAACCCACCAGGGGTCGGTTTTGAAGTTCACAGTGGCCGAATTTGATTTTGGAACTGGGGCCCCGGCCCGGAGTTTATTTCCCGGGCAGCTACGCGGGTGATGTCATGTCGGACGACCTAGTAGCGTTGGCGGTCGCGGTTGCTGTGATCCCGATTATCGTGGTGTTTGGCCTGTTCCGTCTCGCGGCTCTAAAGAAGGCCAGAGACCTGAAGGCCTCGCCCGAAGTGACCGAATGGCTGGCTTCGGGGGAACTCACACGCCGAAGGAGCCCGTAGTTCTCCGGGGGAGAACAAAGTTGCACTAATAGCAAATGTGCACCCGGCCGTGAGCACCTGATGGTGACGGCCGCCTCAGTGTAGTTCCAATCCGTAAGCTGTTCGCATGCCCAGAGAAACGGCCCCAGCCTCGGGGGAAGCGCTGGAGCCGTTCCGGGAAGGTGTGACAGGTCGGCTGTCACGACCCCAGAACGCCCGTCATTATTACGTGTTCCCGAGATTCTCCCAGTTTTTGTAATATGCAGTTTGTGCCCGGAAACTGACTCATTTGCGCAACACAGTTGCGCATGACGGTTTCCGACCAATGGACCGAGATCTTGCGTTGCCGCAACTGCGCGGCAACCGGTGTAGCGAGCCTGTCTCAAACCAGCAGTGGGATGGTCGCCAGGCTGCCGGCTGGCTTCAAGGCTGTGTCATCGGAATACGGGGATACGTTCCTTTGCGAGGCTTGCAACCGCCCGGCAACGACGAGCCTGAAATAACCGCTTATTCCTGGCCTGTTTTGAAGCTGCGGGCGGTCTACCCCGGCAAGAAATTGGTAGGCACCCTCACCTGGGTGAACGCTGAAGGCCGCCCGCTTGGGGCTTGCCCATTCGGCGTAGAACGTCATTTGTCGCGACCATTTTTTCGCTAACTCGCGCCAGACTGGGCGCTCCCGGCGATCGCTTCCGATGGGGTGAGGCCAAACGACGCGCGGAAGGTTCGGGTCAGGTGCGCCGTATCGGCGAAGCCCGCGTCCATGGCGGCTGTCCGCACCAGTTCACCCGCGCTTATCAGATGCGCGGCATGCTGGAGCGCTGACCATTGCTTAAATCGGCGGAAAGTCAGGCCGGTCGCGGCCTTGAACACCCGCAGCGCGCTGGTTCGCTCCATCTTCAAACGATGCGCCAGCTCAAGCTGGGACAATCGCAGCATCGGTTCGGCCATGATGGTCTCGATCACGACACTGAGCTGCCGCGGGATTGGTGTCGCTCCGGACGCCAGCCGATAGCGCAGCTCTGTCTGGGCATCGGCTTCCCGGAACAGGGCGTCGACAGCGACGTCCGCAAGCCGCCCCCTCAGCCGTTGCGCGCAAGGAAAATTGCCTGACCAGGTCAATCCATCCAGATAGATCACGTTGATGCCGCCATCCGCACAGGTGACTCTGTGTTCGACGCCGGGCCGAATGAACAGAACGTCGCCCGTAACCTGCTCGCCGGCGCTGATGACCGAAACGGATCCTCGCCTCCCTGCGATCACGCAGGGGGCCGGATTGCGATGGGCGGCAAGGCGCTCGACATCCACCGAGAACACACTTGCCGGAAACGGAAGGCCTGTGCTCGACATCGGCAAACTATCGTCCGCACGTTTGTTCAACGCAAGCGCGATTACCGGAGCGTATATTTCATGGAGCAAAGCGACGAGGTGATCGCATGAACAGGCGCGAGTTCATCGGGATAATTGGCGGCTTGGCGGCGGCGTGGCCGTTCGCGGCGCGCGCGCAGATGGAGGACAAAGTCATGGAGGAGCGGAGCCGGCGTGCCATCTCATCAAGAAACAAGGATAACTATTTGAAAGCAAAAGCGGCCTTCAATCAAAACGATATGGCCGGCTGCATGAGCTATTACGCGCCCGACCACCAGTTGCGGTCGCGCGATGTCGGTCCGGGACGCCAGCATATCGAGCGGGCCCTGTCGTCAACACGGGAGAGCTGGCCGGACCTCGTGATCACCGTCGAGCATGCCGTCGCGGAGGATGACTGGGTCGCCGGCCGATGCACGACGACAGCGACGCACGCCAGGACGGTGATGGGCGTAGCGCCCACCAACCGGCAGGTTAAAGCGACATTCTGGGATATGCATCGCTTCGATGCGGATGGCCGCATCGTCGAGACCTGGAACCTGGCGGACAGCCTCGCCATCATGCAACAACTGGGGCTCGTTCCAACGCAGCCGAAGTGAGGGGCCGAGCTGGCACTTTGCCAACTTCTCCCCGCCTCTGACTTGCGATAACGCAACCAGCGACCGCAAGCCGCTATCGGCTGATAGCGGCTTGCGCGAACTTAACTGAGCTTACTGGGCGCGGATCGGGCCACCCGGCTTCGACGGATGCAGGATTTTCTCGAGCAGCTTGCTCAGGAAGTCCGGAATGCAGCCGCCATCATTGATGACGCCACCGGCAACGGATTCCAGCGTCTCGTCGTTCAGGGCTTCGTTGGTCAATTCGCGGATCTTCATGGTGCGCTCCAGATTTTGCGGGGCGGACCATTCCGCCACCAGATGTGTGCGGATATCCATGAGGAAGAACGCTGCATGCTGCTGTGATGGGTGTCACATAGCGGCTTTGGGGCCAAGAGCGCGACAGCGCGCGCAATTCAATAATACTGCCGCTGCAAGACGATCCAGATCATGAACGTCAGCGCGCCGATGATGCCGAGTTGAACCCGCAACTCACCGGCCCATTTCCAGCCCTTCACTTTCCCTTCGCCTTCAGCTCAGCTTCGCGCGCGATCCGGTCCGCCCTGAGGCGCTTAAGGTTTTGCTGGAATTCCGGGGCGGCCTGGCTTTCCGATATCTTCTGCCTCGAGTTCAGCGGATGGAGCGCCCTTCGATCAGCCTCGTCCGCGACCTGTTGCTCCGCCGATCTTTTTTCTTTGGTCATCGTTTGTCTTTAGCACCGGATCGACCTGGCCGTGGGAATTCTTTGTACCGGCCCGTCGATCAGGCCGTCACTCAGTTCTTTTGGCCCACCACAATGATCGCCGCCGCGGCCGAGTACGTCACGCCTTGCTCTGTGCCCGATATCACGGCGTCCAACGCACAATTGCTTGAAATTCAGATCGCCTGGTGAACAACCGAACTGGAGATCAACTATGGACACGAAACTAGCCAAACACCCCAGCCATGAACTGACCGAACTGGAATTGGAAGATGTCTCTGCGGGAAGAGACTATTACCTTGGCTTTGGCATTCATCTGTTCGTGATGGGCAACTACTCGTTGGTGTACACTGACGCGAAAGGCCCCGTCATTTCTACGTAGAGGTGGAGCAGCGCCGGTCCGCCTCCGCTCTTCGAGCATCCGCCTTCGTTGCTTCGCAACTTCGGCGAGACAGGCCTTCACCCTACGCTGGGCGTGCCCAGCCGAAGCGCGCAAGCGCGAAGGCTGGTAGGCGATGACGGACTCGAACCGCCGACATCTTCCGTGTAAAGGAAGCGCTCTACCAACTGAGCTAATCGCCCTCCGCCCATTGCTGGAGCAAGAGTAGTTTCCCGGGCGGTTTCCAAGGCGCAAGCACCCCAAGACCAGCTGAGCTAGCCGCCCTTAACCGTTCGCCTGTTTAGCCCTGCCCTGCCCCTTGGCGCAAGCCGTCCGGCGCCAACAAAAACGGCGCCCGAAGGCGCCGTTTTATCATTTCGCGAAGAGAAAGCTCAGTGCGCGGTCAACCCGCCACCGGCCTCATCCGTGGTGTCGGACTTCACCGGCACCTTGGTGTCTTCTTCCCAGACGATCGACACCGGCGCCCGCACCAGCGCCTTGGCGACGACGTCGTCGAGGCGGGCGACCGGAATGATGTCCATACCGCCCTTGATCGCATCGGAAATCTCCGTGAGATCCTTGGCGTTGTCCTCGGGGATGAACACCGTCTTGATGCCGCCACGGGCGGCCGCCAACAGCTTCTCCTTCAAGCCGCCGATCGGCAGAACCCTGCCGCGCAGCGTGATCTCGCCGGTCATGGCGACATCGTGCCGGACCGGAATGCCGGTCATGACCGAGATGATGGCGGTGGCCATCGCGACACCCGCCGACGGTCCGTCCTTCGGGGTTGCCCCCTCGGGCACGTGGACGTGGATGTCGCGCCGGTCGAACAAGGGCGGCTCGATGCCGTAGACGATCGCCCGCGAGCGCACGTAAGACGCCGCCGCCGAGATCAACTCCTTCATCACGTCGCGCAGATTGCCCGTCACCGTCATCTTGCCCTTGCCGGGCATCATGACGCCTTCGATGGTGAGCAGCTCGCCACCGACATCGGTCCAGGCCAGGCCCGTCACGATGCCGACCTGCGGCTCGCTTTCGATCTCGCCGTAGCGGTACTTCGGCACGCCGAGGAATTCCTCAAGGGACTTCTCGGTGACCTTGACCGACTTCTTCTTGGAGATCATCAGCTCCTTCACCGCCTTGCGGGCGAGTGTCGAAAGCTCACGCTCCAGATTACGCACGCCCGCTTCCCGGGTGTAGCGGCGGATCATCAGCAGCAGCGCATCGTCGTCGATCGACCATTCCTTGGAATCGAGGCCATGCTTGGAGATGGCGTTCGGGATCAGATGCTTGCGCGCGATCTCGACCTTCTCGTTCTCGGTATAGCCGGCGATCCGGATGATCTCCATGCGGTCCATCAACGGGCCGGGAATATTGAGTGTATTCGCGGTCGTGATGAACATGACGTTCGAGAGGTCGTAATCGACCTCCAGATAGTGGTCGTTGAAGGTCGAGTTCTGCTCGGGGTCCAGCACCTCGAGCAGCGCCGATGACGGATCGCCGCGGAAATCGGCGCCCATCTTGTCGATCTCGTCGAGCAGGAACAGCGGATTGGAAGACTTCGCCTTCCGCATCGACTGGATGATCTTGCCGGGCATCGAACCGATATAGGTGCGGCGATGACCGCGGATCTCGGCCTCGTCGCGCACGCCGCCGAGCGAGACGCGCACGAACTCACGGCCGGTCGCCTTCGCGATCGACTTGCCGAGCGAGGTCTTGCCGACGCCGGGAGGTCCGACCAGGCACAGGATCGGTCCGGTCAGCTTGTTGGCGCGCGACTGCACGGCGAGATACTCGACGATGCGGTCCTTGACCTTTTCGAGCCCGTAATGGTCGTTGTCCAGCACCGCTTGGGCTGCGACGAGGTCCTTCTTGACCTTGGACTTCTTGTTCCACGGGATCGACAGCAGCCAGTCGAGATAGTTGCGCACCACCGTCGCTTCCGCGGACATCGGCGACATCTGGCGCAGCTTCTTCAGCTCGTGCTGCGCCTTCTCCCGCGCTTCCTTGGAAAGCTTGGTCTTGTTGATCTTCTCTTCCAGATCGGCGAGCTCGTCGCGACCTTCGTCGTCGCCGAGTTCCTTCTGGATCGCCTTCATCTGCTCGTTCAGATAATATTCGCGCTGGGTCTTCTCCATCTGGCGCTTGACGCGCGAACGGATGCGCTTCTCGACCTGGAGCACGGAGATTTCGCTCTCCATCAATCCAAGCACCTTTTCCAGGCGCTGCGTGACGGACAACGTCTCCAAAATGCCCTGGCGATCGGCGATCTTGACGGCGAGATGCTGGGCGACCTGGTCGCTGAGCTTGGCGAAGTCGGTGATAGCCTGAACCACGCCGACGACTTCGGCGGAAATTTTCTTGTTCAGCTTCACATAGCTTTCGAAGTCGGACACGACCGAACGCGACAAGGCTTCGGCCTCGACGGAGTTGGCGTCGGTGTCGGCGAGCGCGACCGCGGTCGCCTCGTAATATTCACTGCGTTCGGAATACTTTTCGACGCGTGCGCGCTCCAGACCCTCGACCAGCACCTTGACGGTGCCGTCGGGCAGTTTGAGCAGCTGCAGGACGCTGGCGAGCGTGCCGACTTCGTAGATCGAATCCGGATTCGGATCATCGTCGGAGGCGTTCTTCTGCGTGGCGAGCAGGATCAGCGCGTCATTCTTCATGACCTCTTCGAGGGCGCGGATCGACTTCTCGCGGCCGACGAACAGCGGCACGATCATGTGCGGGAATACGACGATGTCGCGGAGCGGCAGCACCGGATAAGAGTGGCTTTCGCCTAGGACGATAGTTGGCCGGGGTTTGGCTGAAGTCATGGCCTAATTCCTTTTGTTGTGCCCCCTTGCACGCAGTCCGCTTCTCATGCGCAACCGCCACAAGGTGCCGGGAGGTTCCGAAGGCTCCAAGCCACCTTCGCAGCCTGTTTTTCCGGATCGTTTCGGCGACGAATCTTGAGCACAGGTTCGCCACCGACAGCATTAGGTGGCTATCGGGTATGGGGGTGTCAAGTGACGAAAAACGCCCGCCAAATGGGGCTAAACGCGAGGCAACGCCTACGCAACCGGGGCCGCCGGAAGCTCCGGCAGCCGTCACTTTTGGGATATCTGGCGATCCCGAACCAGCGCCCGATCAGGCGCTGGCGCTGCTCTCGACCGCGCGGTCGGAACGGTCCGCGTAGATGTACAGCGGACGGGCGGTTCCCTCGACCACTTCGCGCGATATCACGACCTCTTCGACGCCTTCCAGGCCCGGAAGGTCGAACATGGTCTCAAGCAGGATGCTTTCGAGGATCGAACGCAGTCCCCGCGCGCCGGTCTTGCGCTCGATCGCCTTGCGGGCAACCGCGCCAAGCGCCTCGTCGGCGAAGGTGAGCTCGATATTCTCCATTTCGAACAGCCGCTGGTACTGTTTCACCAGCGCGTTCTTCGGATCGGTCAGGATCTTCTTCAGTGAAGCCTCGTCCAGATCTTCCAGCGTCGCCACAACCGGCAAGCGGCCGACGAATTCCGGGATCAGGCCGTACTTCAACAGATCTTCCGGCTCGACGTGGCGGAAGATTTCGCCGGTGCGGCGGTCTTCCGGCGCCAGAACTTGCGCTGCGAAGCCGATCGAGGTCGAACGTCCGCGCGCGGAGATGATCTTCTCCAACCCTGAGAAGGCGCCGCCGCAGATGAACAGGATGTTTGTGGTGTCGACCTGCAGGAACTCCTGCTGCGGATGCTTGCGGCCGCCCTGCGGAGGCACGGAGGCAACGGTGCCTTCCATGATCTTCAACAGCGCCTGCTGCACGCCCTCACCCGACACGTCGCGGGTGATCGACGGATTGTCGGACTTGCGGCTGATCTTGTCGATTTCGTCGATATAGACGATGCCGCGCTGCGCGCGCTCGACATTGTAGTCGGCCGATTGCAGCAGCTTCAGGATGATGTTCTCGACGTCCTCACCGACATAGCCGGCTTCGGTCAGCGTGGTCGCATCCGCCATCGTGAACGGCACGTCGAGAATCCGCGCCAGCGTCTGCGCCAGCAGCGTCTTGCCCGAACCGGTCGGACCGATCAGCAGGATGTTCGACTTCGCCAGTTCGACGTCGTTGTGCTTGGTCTGGTGGTTGAGCCGCTTGTAGTGATTGTGGACGGCGACCGAGAGCACCTTCTTGGCGTGGTTCTGGCCGATCACGTAATCGTCCAGCACCTTGCAGATTTCCTTCGGCGTCGGAATGCCGTCGCGCGACTTCACCAGCGAGGATTTGTTCTCCTCCCGGATGATGTCCATGCAGAGTTCAACGCATTCGTCGCAGATGAATACGGTGGGTCCCGCGATCAGTTTGCGGACCTCGTGCTGGCTCTTGCCACAGAACGAGCAATACAGCGTGTTCTTGGAGTCGCTCGTGCCGACCTTACTCATTCTTCGTCTCCGTCCGCCGTTCGATCACTCGATCGACCCATTCCGGTACCAAGCCGGACCTGAAAGTAGATAGAGCAAATACCGTACCAAAAAAGACCCTAACTCAAATACACACCGTGCGAATCACGGCTTGGTCGAATCCCGCGATCTTACCCGACCCTCACAGCCAACCATGCTGACACCCGACTATCAAGAATTCGCTAACCGAGCGCAGATCGGACACCGTGACAATACCGTGATTTCCGGGCTTCGTACCGGAAGATATTGTCGAAATCGCCCGGCCGTTGCGCGATTGCCACGCCTCAAAACCGGGACGAAAGCGGAACTTTCTGCCTATGCGCGGGCATAGGCAGCCGATAACGGCCCAATTTGCCGATTGATCCAGCGTTAACGTCAACGCGAGGATACCGCCACCCGTTACCTTACGGTGCCTCGGGCGGCCTTGCCTTTAGGACGTCTTGGTCGCCGCCGGCTCCTCGGGACGCTTGTCGATCACCTTGTCGACCAGGCCGAAGTCACGGGCCTGTTCCGCGGTCATGAACCGGTCGCGCTCCAGGGTGTCTTCGATCATCTGGTAGGACTGACCGGTGTGCTTGACGTAGATCTCGTTGAGCCGCCGCTTGATGTTCTGGATTTCCTGCGCGTGCAGCAGGATGTCGGTGGCCTGGCCCTGGAAGCCGCCGGAGGGCTGATGCACCATGATGCGGGAATTCGGCAGCGAGAAGCGCATGTCCTTGGCGCCTGCGGCGAGCAGCAGCGAGCCTGCGGAAGCTGCCTGCCCCGTGCACAGCGTCGATACCGGCGGACGGATGAACTGCATCGTGTCGTACATCGCAAGTCCCGACGTCACCACGCCGCCGGGCGAATTGATGTACATCGAGATTTCCTTCTTCGGATTGTCGGCTTCCAGGAACAGAAGCTGGGCGACGACCAGCGTCGACATGCCGTCCTCGATCGGACCGGTCACGAAGATGATGCGTTCCTTCAGAAGGCGCGAGAAAATGTCGTAGGCGCGCTCACCGCGGTTGGTCTGCTCGACCACCATCGGAACAAGATTCATGTAGGTTTCAACGGGATCGCGCATTAGTCACCCTCAAGGGTTGAAAGACGGTTGGCGGGGGCGAACATCCATCGACAGGCTTATGCCGGTGCGGACGAACGTCCCGTGATGCAGGACTTCAAAACTGACTCACAGAAGACTGGCTCACAGATATGAGCCAATTCCCCGGCGACAAGACCGGGCAATTGCGAGCTGAATTAGACGAGTTCAAGCTGATTCGCAGGCGAAGGCATAGCGAGGGATCCCCTCGCCATGCCGGTTTCGCGGTTAATCCTTAACGAGAAGCCTTGCGATCAAGCGGCCGTTTTCTCGGCGTCGTCGTCCTTGAAGAGGTCTTCGCGCGAGACCTTCTTCTCGGTCACATTGGCGAGTTCGAGGATGAAATCGACCACCTTGTCTTCATAGATTGGCGCACGAAGCTGGGCCAGCGCATTGGCATTGTTGCGATAGTAGTCCCAGACTTCCTTCTCGCGGCCGGGCATCTGGCGCGCCCGCTCGATCACCGCGCGGCTGACTTCGTCGTCGGTGACGGTGATCTTGTTCTTCTCGCCGATCTCCGACAGCACGAGGCCGAGCCGGACCCTGCGGTCGGCGATCTTCTGGTATTCTTCCTTGGCCGCCTCTTCGGTGGTGTTCTCGTCGGCAAAGGTTTTGGCGCTCGATTCCATCTCGGCCTTGATCGAGTTCCACATCAGATTGAACTCTTCGGCGATCAGCGACGGCGGCGCCTCGAACTTGTGGCTTTCGTCGAGACGATCGAGCAGCGCACGCTTGACGCGCTGGCGGGTGGCGCCGGCGAATTCAGCGACCAGGCGCTCGCGCGCGGCTTCCTTCAGCTTGTCGAGCGATTCGAGGCCAAGCGTCTTGGCGAATTCGTCGTCGATCACGGTATCGCCGGGCACTTCGATCGCTGTTGCAGTGGTTTCGAACTCGGCGGGCTGGCCGGCGAGCTTTTCGCTGGCGTAATTCTTCGGAAAGGAGACCTTCAAATTGCGGGTCTCGCCGGCACCGATGCCGATCAGCTGTTCCTCAAAACCCGGAATGAACTGGCCGGCGCCGATCACGACCTGGATCGCCTCACCGGTGCCGCCGTCAAACGGCACGCCGTCGATCGAGCCCTTGAAGTTGATGGTGACGCGGTCGCCGTTTTCGGCCTTGGCGCCTTCGCTCTTGGCCGTATAGGGCCGGCTCTGGTCGGCAATGCGCTTGATGGCGTCGGCGACATCGCTGTCGGATACGTCGACCACCGGCTTCTCGACCGAAAAGCTCTTGAAGTCGGCGAGCTGGATCGTCGGCACGACTTCGATCGCCACCGTGTAGGTGAGATCGGTCTTGCCGGCGAGCAGTTCCTCGACCTCGGCCTGCTCGGTGGGCATCGTGATCTTGGGCTCGGTCGCAAGACGGAAGCCGCGATCGGTGAACAGCTGCGTGTTGGTGTCGCGGATGGTCTGGTCGATGGTCTCGGCCATGACCGAGCGGCCATAGACCTTCTTCAGATGGCTCAC
Organism: uncultured Alphaproteobacteria bacterium; assembly: GCA_963802535.1. Taxonomy (GTDB): domain Bacteria; phylum Pseudomonadota; class Alphaproteobacteria; order Rhizobiales; family Xanthobacteraceae; genus Bradyrhizobium. Next base: position 95,113 of record CAWDJI010000027.1, read on the forward strand.
CGGCACCTTGCCCGGACGGAAGCCGTTGAGCTTCACCTTGTCCTTGAGGTCGATCAGCTTGGCGCCTGCCTTGGCGTCGAGATCCGATGCGGGAACGCTGATCTTGAACTCGTGCTTCAATCCCTCGGCGAGGGTTTCGGTGACCTGCATGGCGTCAATCTTCTTCCGTTTCGGCGGGGCCTGCCCCGACATGGTCAATTTAAGTCGACGCGCGACTATCGAAGCCTGCGCCGGTGGTTCGGCTGACCCAGATCCCCAACCGGGGATAAGGCCCTCCAGTATTCGTCATGCAAACGCTTGAGAAGAGCGCTTGGTGCGGGCGGAGGGACTCGAACCCCCACAACTTTCGTCACTGGAACCTAAATCCAGCGCGTCTACCAGTTCCGCCACGCCCGCGTGAAAAGCATCCAGTCCGGCCGCGATGCCGCGAGCGGCGGGCTTATAACATGCGCCCACCGGTCCGCAGCAAAAAAATGGCCTGTTTTGCCGCGCGCCCGAGGCAAGGCGTCACAGCTGGACAGGACTGATAGAAAATGGTCCGCATCGGTCTGATGGCAAGCCCCAAATCCCTGCTGGATCGACGCGAACTGATGGCCGGACTGGGTGCAGCCGCCCTGCTCCCGGTTTGGCCCGCCACAGGCGCGGCTCAAGGCCTGGCTGCGCTGGCGATGCAGGCCAGGGCCGAAACCCTTCCATTACGCTCGGCGGCACCGGAAACGCCGGTTTGGTCGCTCGGGTCGCCGGAGCTCAATTTCCGGCGTGGCGACACCGCGGACGTCGCCTTCTCCAACGAGCTGCCGGGACCCGCGCTCCTCAACTGGCGGGGACTGGACGGCGCTGCCAGCGTCGAACCGCTGACGGTCCGCGCCCCGCTCGCCAGTGGCGCCCGGGAAACCCAGCAGCTGCGGCTGCGTCATGCCGGGACATTTCTGTGCGAACTTGGCCTCTTGGGTGACGGCGCGGCGCGCCCGTCGCGGGCCCGGGCGCTGGTGGTCCGGGAAACCGAGCCGGTTCAGGTCGACCGCGACGAGGTTTTCCTGATCGAGCAATGGCAGCTTCGCCCCGACGGAACCGCGGTCGCGCCCGGAATCGAGCTCGGGGATGCCGTGCCGGTTTTGACGGCCAATGGCCGGCCTTCCCTCGATATTGCAGCGCGAACCAATGAACGAATCAGAATTCGCTTCATCAACGGGGTCCAGCGCGCTGTTATCGCGGTCAAAATCGAAAACCTTGGCGTTCGGGTCATGGCCCTCGACGGCCAGCCCTCGGAGCCGTTCGACGCCCGCAATGGGGCGGTGATTCTGGCTCCTGGAGGCCGGACCGATGTCTTTGTCGATGTGACGGCGCCGGCTGGGATCAACGCATCGATCCTCGTTCATGACGGCCGGCAAGCCCGCCCGATCGGCAAGCTCATTGTCTCCAGCGAACCGCCGATCCGCCCCTCGCCGCTCCCGCCGGCGCCGCCGCTGCCCTCCAATGGCCTGCCGGCGCAACTCGACCTCAAGGGCGCCCAGCGCTTCGATCTGCCGCCGGGCGGCCCCAACGACTGGGGCCTGCCAGCGAATTTCAAGCAGACTTCACCGCCCGTCTTCCGTGCCAAGGCGGGCCGCACGGTGGTGCTGACCCTGACCAACCGGACGGCGATCGCAAATGTGCTCCATTTGCACGGGCATCATTTCCGCCTGCTGGACCGGCTCGACGACGGCTGGAAGCCGTTCTGGCTGGACACGCTGGCGATCGAGCCCGGCCAGACCCAGCGCATCGCCTTCGTCGCGGAATATGCCGGGCGCTGGCTGATCGAATCCGTTGCATTGGATTGGGCCGCACCACGGCTGGTGCGATGGTACAGTGTGGAATGAGGAGACCAGCATGAGCAAACCAGTTCCTGCCATCCGCAGCGTCCGCGCCCGCGCACTCGTCGTGCCACTGGCGCGTCCGGTGAAGAATGCGTTTGGCGTGATCGATTCCGGTCCGCTGGTGCTGATCGATGTCGAGACCGATCAGGGCGTTACCGGGCGCGCTTACATCTTTGCCTACGCCAAAATCACACTAAAGCCGCTGGTGCTTCTGATCGAGGAGATCGGCCGCGAACTGACCGGCAAGCCGGTCGCGCCGCTCGATTTGATGAAGGCGATGGACGCCAAATTCCGGTTGCTGAGCTGGCAGGGTCTGGTCGGCATGGCGGTGTCCGGCCTCGACATGGCCTATTGGGACGCGCTCGGCCAGATCGCAGGTCGGCCACTGGCCGAGTTGCTCGGCGGCACGCCGCGGCCGATCAAAGCCTATGACAGCTATGGCGTGGTCGATCCCACTGCCGACGAGAAAGCGCTGCGCCGTTCGCTTGAGCAGGGATTTCGCGGCATCAAGATCAAGGGTGGCGACGGCGATGCCGCCAATGACGAACGCGTGGTCAAGGGCGTGCGCAAATTGCTCGGCCCCGACATCGCATTGATGATCGACTTCAACCAGTCGCTCGATCCGGCGGAAGCGACCCGCCGCATCGCGCGGCTTGCGCCCTATGATCTGCACTGGATCGAAGAGCCGGTGCCGCAGGAGAATTTGCTGGGCCACGCCAAAGTGCGCGAGACGTCACCGACGCCGATTCAAGCCGGCGAGAACTGGTGGTTCCCGCGCGGCTTCAGTGAAGCGATCGCAGCCGGCGCCAGCGACTTCATCATGCCCGATTTGATGAAGTGCGGCGGCGTCACCGGCTGGCTTCAGGTCGCAGCGCAAGCGGAGGCTGCGAACATTCCGATATCGAGCCATCTGTTCGCCGAAGCAAGCTCCCACATGCTCGCGGTAACGCCGACCGCGCACTGGCTCGAGTTTCTCGATTTCGCCAGTGTCATCCTCGCCCACCCCGCCGAAATCGTCGACGGCACGCTCACCGCGCGCGGACCCGGCCTCGGGCTGGAATGGAACGAGGCGGCGGTGGCGAAATACATCGTGACGTAATTGCGATCGTCAAGCGCGCGTCCAGAGATAGCGCGCATCAGGCTCCTTCTCTTCATTGCCGGCGCCGTCGGTCTGTTCGACGATTGCAAAACCGCGCGCTTCGTAGAAGTGGCGGGCCTGCGCGTTGCGCTGGAACGTCCATAGCTGCAGGTGATCGGAAGTGCGTTTTGCGATGTCGAGTAACGCGGTGCCGACGCCCTGCCCCCGCGCTTGCGGCAGCACATAGAGCTGCTCGATCCAATCGTCGTGGAACGCGATCACTCCGGTCATGGCATCGCCATCGAACGCGCCCCACAGCGTGCATTGCCTGAACATGCGCTCGCGATAGAACCAGCGATCTTCCTCAGGCGTATGGAGGCCAATCAGCCACGGCAGCGCGTGGTCGAACGAAATCCGATGAACGCGCGCCGCGGCGTCCATGTCGGTCAATGTAAGCTGTCTAATATTCAATTCCGAACTCGTCATAGAGACGCCGGAACACCGCGGGCAGCACTTCGGTCAGGTCTTCCGCGATCAAACCGGGACCCGCCTCGCGCGCGCCTTCGCCGTGCATCCACACCCCGATGGAGGCTGCCTCGAATGCCGGCACGCCCTGCGCCAACAGGCCGGCGATGATGCCGGCGAGCACGTCGCCGCTGCCGGCGGTGGCAAGCCAGGGCGGCGCATTGGCGGCAATGCTGGCGCGGCCGTCGGGCGAAGCCACCACCGTATCCGGCCCCTTCAGCAACACCACCGCGCCGCAGCGTTCGGCGGCATCGCGCACCCGTTCGAGCTTTGAGCGGTTCGGATGCTTGTTGCTTGAGTCGCTGAACAGCCGCGGAAACTCGCCCTCATGCGGAGTAAGAACCACCTGAGGATCGTGCGAGGCCTTGATCGATTCAAACAGCCGTTCCGGCGCCTCGGCAAAACTCGTCAGCGCGTCGGCATCGAGCACCAGATGACGTTTTGCCGACAGCGCGGTGTGCACGAGATCGCGGGTGCGCGCGCCCACACCGGCGCCGGGCCCGATCACGCAGGCATTGAGCCGCTTGTCATCAAGCATTTCAGCGAATTCGACCACGGTATCGACGGCACGAACCATCACCGCCGTCAGCGCCGAGGCGTTGACGACGAGCGCCTCGCGCGGCGACGCCAGCGTGACGAGACCGGCGCCGGCGCGCAATGCCGCACGCGCCGCGAGCCGCGCAGCACCCGTCGACGCGATGTCGCCGGAGACCACGACCGCATGTCCCCGCGCGTATTTGTGCCCGTCGATGCGCGGCACTGGGAAAGACGCCTGCCAGGCTTGCGGAACGTTCTCCGAGGTCGCGGGACGGATTTCGTCCAGCACCAGCGCATCGATCCCGATGTCGGCGACGCGAACGCGGCCGCAATGCTTGCGTCCCGGCAGCAGCAAATGCGCCGGCTTGCGGCGAAAGAACGTCACGGTCTCCAGGGCATTGATCGCAACGCCCATGACCGCGCCGCTGGTGCCGTTGATCCCGCTCGGCAGATCGACGGCAAGGACGGGGGCGCCGTTGGCGTTGATGGCCTCGATCATCTCGAGCGGATCGCCCTTCACCGGGCGGTTGAGGCCGGCGCCGAACAGCGCGTCGATGATCAGCGCCGGCTTGCCGATCGCCTGCGGATTGAACGGCAGCACCGGATATTTCCAGCCGCGCGCCGCGAGTGCCGCATCCCCCGTCAGACTGTCCCGTTCGCACAGCAGGATCACGGAGACCTCGCGGCCGCGCGCGGCGAGCTCTGCGGCGGCGACAAAACCATCGCCGCCATTGTTGCCGCGGCCGGCGACCACCACGATCGGCCCCTCCTCGACCAGTGCCATCGCAGCTTCCGCCACGGCCTGGCCCGCGCTCATCATCAGCGCGAAACCGGGCGTGCCGGCGGCGATCGTCAGCCGGTCGGCGCGCTCCATTTCAGTGGTGGTCAGGACTTCCATGCCGCATCCTCAGTCCAACCGCCTTTTCCGAAGGCAAATCCCGCCGTGCGCAAGCGTCGTCGTCCATCTCTTGCACACCAATTGAACAATTTGCCTATTCGGCAGGCTCCGGTATCATACACTGTGTGGTTCGACCCCTGCCGTATGCCTGTTAAAAGTCTGATAACATTCCAAAATCAGGCGCGTTAACAACTTGGCATAGACCCTGCTTTTGGGGAAGCCGGTGAGGATGCAGGCTCAAGATCGCCGTGGTTTGCGGCAATCGTGAGCTTTTCCGACCCTGACCTTACGAGCTTGGCCTCAAGAGATCGACGAAACGGCGCCACGCGCGACATCGAAACCAGTACTGCAATTTGAAATGCCCGGGAGGCGCTCTGTGAAAAAAATCGAAGCCATCATCAAGCCGTTCAAGCTCGACGAGGTGAAAGAGGCGCTTCAGGAAGTCGGACTCCAGGGCATCACCGTGACCGAAGCCAAGGGTTTCGGCCGGCAAAAGGGCCACGCCGAACTGTATCGCGGTGCGGAATACATCGTGGACTTCCTGCCCAAGGTCAAAATCGAGATCGTGATTTCGGACGAACTGGTCGAAAAAGCCATCGACGCCATCCGCCGTGCTGCCCAAACCGGACGCATCGGCGACGGCAAAATCTTCGTCTCCAACATCGAAGAGGCGATCCGGATCAGAACCGGAGAATCCGGGCTGGACGCTATCTAAGCCGGGTGCTATCCGAATTTTGCGACTAAAAAACAAGAAAAGGGCTGCTTCGGCGGCCTGATTTCGTTTGCGGCGTCTCACTTCGTTGTTTGCGAAAAGATGCCGCCTGCGAAAAGCCGACGTCGCAGAGTCCTGGAAACCAAAAGGGGTATTCATGAAGACCGCCAAAGACGTCCTGAAATCGATCAAGGACAACGACGTAAAATACGTCGACCTGCGCTTCACCGACCCGCGCGGCAAGTGGCAGCACGTGACTTTCGACATCGGCATGATCGATGAGGAAATCTTTGCCGAAGGAACCATGTTCGACGGCTCCTCGATCGCCGGCTGGAAGGCGATCAACGAATCCGACATGTGCCTGATGCCCGATCCGGTCACCGCGACGATCGATCCGTTCTTCGCCGAAACCACCATGGTCATCACCTGCGACGTGCTGGAACCGACCACCGGCGAGCCCTACAACCGCGATCCGCGCGGCATGGCCAAGAAGGCCGAAGCCATGGTCAAGTCGATGGGCGTCGGCGACACCGTGTTCTTCGGACCGGAAGCCGAATTCTTCGTCTTCGACGACGTCCGCTATCAGACCACGCCCTACAACACCGGCTTCAAGCTCGACTCTTCCGAATTGCCGATCAACTCGGACACCGAGTATGAAGGCGGCAACCTCGGTCACCGCATCCGCACCAAGGCCGGTTACTTCCCGGTCCCGCCGCAGGATTCGGTGCAGGACATGCGCTCCGAAATGCTCGGCGCGATGGCCAAGATGGGCGTCAAGGTCGAGAAGCATCACCACGAAGTCGCTTCCGCCCAGCACGAACTCGGCATGAAGTTCGACACGCTGACGCTGATGGCCGACCAGATGCAGATCTATAAATATTGCATCCATCAGGTCGCGCATATCTACGGCAAGACCGCCACCTTCATGCCGAAGCCGGTCTATGGCGACAATGGTTCGGGCATGCACTGCCATCAGTCGATCTGGAAGGGCGGCAAGCCGGTGTTCGCCGGCAACAAATATGCCGACCTCTCGGAAACCTGCCTCCACTACATCGGCGGCATCATCAAGCACGCCAAGGCGCTCAACGCCTTCACCAACCCGTCGACCAACTCCTACAAGCGTCTGGTCCCGGGCTATGAAGCCCCGGTGCTGCTCGCCTATTCCGCGCGCAACCGTTCGGCCTCCTGCCGTATCCCGTACACGGCAAACCCGAAGGCCAAACGCGTCGAGGTTCGCTTCCCCGACCCGATGGCCAATCCGTATCTCGCCTTCGCCGCGATGCTGATGGCCGGCCTCGACGGCATCAAGAACAAGCTCGATCCGGGTCCGGCGATGGACAAGGACCTCTACGATCTGCCGAAGGAAGAGCTGAAGCAGATCCCGACGGTGTGCGGCAGCTTGCGCGAGGCGCTGGAAAGTCTCGACAAGAACCGTGCCTTCCTCAAGAACGGCGGCGTGTTCGACGACGACTTCATCGACAGCTACATCGAGCTGAAGATGACCGAAGTCGAACGCTTCGAGATGACCCCGCATCCGGTCGAATTCGACATGTATTATTCGCTGTGACGTAAGGCGGCGTTCGCGCCGCCGATCTCACCGCTCATGAATGCGAAAGGCGCTCCCGAGGGGGCGCCTTTTGTTTTGGCCGACGTTCCGGGAACGGATGCGTATGGCATCACCCTTCCCTCGTCACGGCCGTAAGATTCATCGTCAGCAACACGCCGGGCTTGGGAAGGTCCACGACCGAGATGACCGAACGTGCGGGCCTGAGGTCTCCCATAACCTCGACGTAGGCCGCATTCATCGCTTCGAAGTCGGACATGTGCTTCAGGAAGATATTGATGTGTGTGACATGCCCGGGGTCGGATTCAACCGCTTCAAGCATAACAACGAACGATTTCAGGATTTGTCGTGTCTGTGCGGCGACGTCCGCGCCCGCCAATTGTCCCGTCGCCGGATCGACACCGGCCGTGCCCCCGATCCATATGTGCTGGCCGACCTTGGCGATATGACTGTAAGGACCGATCGGGTTCGGCGTGTTCGGCGGGGTGAGTGTCTTTACGCGGGATGTCATTTGGCGGCTCACCTCAGTCGGGACGATCGTATTTTGAGGCAAAACAACCCGACCGGCAATATTTCACATGGCTGATCCGCCCTGCAGGCCAGCCCCACGCCCATTGAATTCCCAGAACCGTGCATGACGCCAGAGCTCGCAGCAAACCGCGCCTTCAATGCCCGACGATCATGACTTAGGATGACGGTGATGACCCATCAAACCGACCTCGTCACGTTCGTACTCATCGTCCGAATACCCAGAGAGGGCATCGCGGACTTTCGAGCCTACGAGGATGCCGTCCTGCCGCTATTGCCGGAGTTCAACGGACGACTGGAGCGTCGGCTTCGAAATCCGGAAGGCACCATCGAGATGCACATCGTCAGCTTCGCATCCGAAGCGGACTTTCAAAATTATCGGAATGACCCCCGGCGCACGGCGCAAGCCTGGTTGTTGGAAAGATCAGCTGCGAAACTGGAATTGCTTCCGATGGCGAACGTCTCTCCGTAGACAAGCAGACTGCGTCTACTCCGGTTTGGGATTCTTCCGCAAAAAGCGCTCGACGTCCGGCTGCACGGAATATGGCAGCGGGATCGGATCGCCGGCCGGATCAACTGCCAGATCGAGGCAACGGCGCATCATCCGCGCCAGCTCCGCCCGCCGATAGGGCTTGGTCAATAGCGGTATCCCGTGTCCGGCGCGGCCCTGCAGCGGCAGCGCGCCATCGCTGTATCCGGAGGTGAAGAGCACCCGGAGCGATGGCCGGGTGGCCATCAGGGTTTCGGCCAGCTGCCTTCCGTTCATGCTGCCGGGCATCACGATGTCGGTGAACAAGAGATCGTAGGCGGTGCCTTGCCCGACGATGGCGAGGGCCTCGTCGGCGTTGGCGGCCACGATCACCTTGTAGCCGAGGGTCTCGAGCTGCATCGTCACGTAGTCGCGGATCTTGCGGTCATCTTCCACGCACAGGATGGTTTCGCTACCACCCTGCACGGGCGCATCGTCGGCCTGGGCCGGCGGCTGAAGCGCGCTGTATTCGGCTTTCGGCAGATAGATCCGGAAAGTCGTGCCGCGGCCTTGCTCGCTCCGCACATCGACGCTTCCGCCCGACTGCTTGGCGAAGCCAAACACCATGCTGAGCCCGAGCCCGGTCCCCTGCCCCACCTCCTTGGTGGAAAAGAACGGATCAAAAATCCTTTCGAGATCGGACGGCGCAATGCCGGCGCCGGTGTCGCTCACTTCGATGGATACGTAGTCGCCGGCACGTCCGACGCCGCGGGCGACAGCTTCGGGAATACCCAGGATGACATTGGCGGTCGCAAAGGTCAGCTTTCCGCTGCCGGACATCGCGTCCCGGGCATTGATGGCGAGATTGACGAGGGCAGCCGAGAGCTGGCCGCGGTCCACGAACGCCGGCCACAGATTGGCGCTGAGCGCGGTCTCGACTTCGATCTGCTTGCCGAGCGTCGGCGACAGCAACCGCTCGGCTTCGCGAATGAGTTGGTTGACGTCGATCTCGCCGGGCTGCAATGGCTGCTTGCGGGCGAACGCCAGCAGGCTCGCCGTGAGCTCCGCGCCGCGGTCGGCCGCCTCGCCGATCAGCTTGGTGATGGTCGCCAGATGCGGCGTGTCCTTGACGCCTTCGGCCAGGATTTCGATCGTGCCCGTGATCACGGTGAGCATGTTGTTGAAGTCATGGGCGATGCCACCGGTCAGTTGCCCGACCGATTCCATCTTTTGCGCCTGGATCAATTGTTCTTCGGCGAGACGTTTCTGGGTGATGTCCCGCACAAAAGCATTGATGATGTAACCGTCACCGCGACGCAGCGCCGTGAGCGCTACTTCGACGAGGAATTCGTGGCCATCCCGGTGCTGCGACCTGGATTCGTAGCGCATACCGACGGCGCCGCCGGCGACTTCCTCGAGGAAACGCTCGATCCGCTGCCGTGTCGCCGCGCGATCCGCTTCCAGAAACACCAGATCGACGGCTCTGAGACCGAGCACCTCGGCGCGGGTCCATCCGGTCAATACTTCGGCCTGCGGGCTCCATTCGAGGATGACGCCGTCTTGATTGGTCTGGACGAAGGCGTCGAGCGAAGAGCTGACGATGGATTGCGCCATTTGCTCGCTGTCGACCAGCGCCTGGTGCGCCCGCTTTTGTTCGGTAACGTCGCGAAGAACGGTGACCGCTCCGCGCAAATTGCCAAGGTCGCGCAGCGGCCGGGCGTTGGCGACGATGTTGACGCGGGCACCGGAGTCGGACTTAACCACGAGTTCGAAGTCGTCGACGCTCTCGCCGCGTAGCGCCCGCGCCAGCGGCGCGTCCGGAATCGGCAGCGGTGTGACGCCGTCGGCAAGGAAACAGGCGAATGTTCGCATCCCCTCAAAGCTGTGGAATCCCCTGTCGACATCGAGCAGGCGCCGGGCGGCCGCGTTGGCAACGACGACCACGGCATGCTCGTCGGCGACGATGACGGCGTCGCGGATGCTTTCGATGGTATTCTGCAACAGATTCTGTTTGGTGCCGAGTTGGGACGACAATCCGGCGAGTGCTGCGGCAAGGGCCGACATTTCCTGGCCGCCATCGGCGGGCATCGCGACCAACTCGCCGCGCGCGAGATCCTGGACGGCCTGGGTCATCTGGCTCAGCGGCCGCGACAACGATCTCGCGATGACGGCAGCGAGAGCCGCCGCGAGCAGAACCGCGAACGCAACGGCCACAAGCGCTGCACGCTCAACGCCGGCAAAACCATGATTGAACAAGCCCAGCACGCCGATGGTCGCCAAGACCAGCAACACCATCGCCGATGCAAGGCGGGTCCACAGGCTCATTAAGTCCAACTGCCCAAAAATGGCTGCGTGAATGGATGCGAAGATCGATGGATGCGGGCTAATCGAGGAGTATCGGCAATTGCGGGCAATAATTCGGTGCCCTCAGCTGCTTAGCCGAGTTTTGCACCGTGATCCCCCAATTTCAGTCCCGTAGAATTACGGGGATACTTTCGGACAATCAAAGAAATCCCTGCTTCAAACGCCAAATAGCTTGCTGTAGCGCGCCTTGATCTCTTCGCTCTGGGCCTGCACAGCGGCGGGATCGGCCTTGAGCAGTTTCAAGTTCGCCAGCGGAATATGTTCGCCCTTTTCCTTGACCTGGGCGTGGAACGAGCGGTGCGCGAACACATCGACCAGCATCTGCTGGGTTTCGGCGCTGAAGAAGAAGCTCTGGAACAGTTTTGCCGCGTTCGGATTGGGTGCCCCGCGGAAGATACCTGATGGCACGATGATCAGCGGCGCCCCCTCGGTCGGGTACACCACTTCGACCGGTTTGCCCTGATCCTTCAGCAGGACCAGATTGTAATCATTGCCGTCAGCCATGATGGCGCGCTCGCCGAGCAAAATCTTCTTCGGCGGATCGGCGGCCGACTGCACCTGCATCACCTTCTGCTTCGCCAGCTTTTCCAGATAATCCCAGCCGAGATCGCGCGTCAGCACGAAGGTCGCGGTCATGATGGCGCCGCTGTAGCCGGGATGGGCCTTGACGATCTTGCCCACCCATTTGGGATCGAGCAGGTCGGCGTAGCTCTTCGGCGCCTCCTCGCGCTTGACGAGGGTGGTGTTGTAGCCGATCGCCTCCAGCCAGGCGCAGGAAGTGGCGTGCATGCCGTCGGCATCAATCTGATCGGCCGGAAAATGTTTTGCGACCTCGGCCGGCATGTACGGCGCGAGCCAATTGTTCTTTTTCCAGTCGAGATAATGCGCGGGGTCGGTCGAGTTGGCGACGTCGACGGCGTTGATGCCGCTGCCCTGCTCCTGCGCGATGCGCTGGAAAATCCGCTCGGCGCCGGATCGCTCCACGCGCACGCTGATCCCGGGATATTTGGCCTCGAACATCCGCGCCAGCCGCTCGGCGGTCGTGAGTTCGAGCGCCGAATAATAGGACAGCTTGCCTTCTTTCTTTGCCGCTTCGATCAGCGCCGGCGTCACTTCCTCAGGCGAAGGCGCGGCGGCCCGCACCGGTTCGGCGAACAGCGTGCCGGCGGCCGCTGCCGCCGAGGCCTTCAGCAGGTCGCGTCTCGACCATCGGCGATCCCGCATGACGTTCTCCCTGTACTGCAACCGTTTTTGGCTGTTATTTTTGACGCGTTTTCTTCACGCGAACCGGTGGCCACTTCGCTCGAAACGCTCTGCTCAGTTCGCCCGCTGGTGCGACTTGAGCGCTTCGCCGAACGCTTCGAACAGCGCCCGGTTGATCGGATTGCGCTGCGGGTCGTACTCCGCATGCCACTGCACGCCGAGCGCAAAACTCGGTGCATCGGCAATACGGATCGCCTCGATGGTGCCGTCTTCCGCCACGCCTTCGATGAAGACGCGCGCGCCCGGGTCGAGAATGCCCTGCCCGTGCAGCGAATTCACGCGAATGGTTTCGCAGCCGAGGAGTTTTGCAAAGGCGCCACCGGGCGTGAGCGTAACGTCGTGCCGGTCGGCGAACACGACCGTCGGATCGGGATGGATCTCGCCGTTTTCCAGCCGCGGCATGCGATGGTTCATGCGTCCCGGGATTTCGCGGATTTCCGGGTGCAGCGAGCCGCCGAAGGCGACGTTCATTTCCTGCAAGCCGCGGCAGATGCCGAATATCGGCACGCCGCGGGCGACGCAGGCTTCCGCCAGCGCCAGCGCGACGTCGTCGCGATGGGTATCGTAAGGTTCGTGCTTCTCGTGCGGTTCGGTCTTGAAGCGCGTCGGATGGACATTGGCGCGGGCGCCCGTCAGCACGATGCCGTCGACGGCATCAAGCAAGGCGCCGATATCGGTGATCTCGGGCGATCCCGCAAACATCAGCGGCAACGCGCCAGACACGTCGGCCACTGCACGGAGATTGCGCTCTCCGACCATCTGGGTCTGGAAACGATTTTCGACGCGATGGGCGTTCCCGATCACACCGACAACGGGCCGTTTCATCGGCAAAATTCTGCTTTCTTCGTCTCTGCGCAAGAAAGTCCTGCGCAAGGATCTTCTAAATCGAGCCAGGAATCCAGCGATCATGCCTGCGACAGCGCGCCGGATCAACATGTTATGCTCTTCGCGCGTCGCTTTGCAGCTCCGCGAGAACTTCAGGGCTGGCGCCGAAGCCCTCGGTTCAGCGCCTGGAGGGCCGCAAAGGCCGCTACTTCCGGCTAAACGCTTCCCCGGCATCGATCGCCTCGACGCCAGGCAGACCTGCCGCCCGCAGGGCGGTGGCCGCCGCCGAATTATCGGCGCCATTCAGCCACGGCAGTCTGGCCAGGATTCCGCGGGTGACCGGCTCGCCGAGCACGCCGCCGAAATCGATCGGCCAGAATCCGTTCGGCACCACCTCGGCGGTAATCCCCTGCAGGCGGTAGCCCTTCCCCAGCACCGCTTCGGCATCGTCCGGCGGCACATTGCGCGCGGTCGCGGGATTCGCCGGGTCTGCGAACGTCACCAGCACCGGGATCAGCGCACCCGTGACCGGCACAATCCCCTTCATCTGGCTCATGGCATTGAATGATACGCGGCTGCCACCGGCTGCCGTGTAGGCGCGGAGCGCCACGTAATTCATGCCGTCGAGATCGAGTTTGCCGTCGATATGGGCCAATAGCGCGACCAGATTCTTGGCCCCGCCGAGATCGACGAACACGGCATCACCAACCGTCTTGGTATGTCCGCCGCGGCTATAGCTGCGGTCCGGATGCACGGCCACGACGCCGGAAGCCGATTTCGGCCCCTGTGGCGTTTCGACCGCAACCGTCAGCCGATATTTATGGCCCGGCCGGTTGATCCGGATCTGATCGCCGATATAGAGCGCCGCCAGCAACGCAACCGGCCCGAACCATTTGAAATTCATCTCGTCCTCGCCGAACTCAGCCCTTCCGCGTGCAGGCACCCGCTTGGCACACCGGACACGCCAGCGTCAAACCGGCGCGCGGCACACCGCTTGATCCCGGCCGCTTTTTCGCGAAAGAGTGGCCTACGAATATTCTGCGGGAAGGAATCAACGTGACGGATTCGTCTGACGATCGGCTTTTGGCCCGCAACGATCTGGCGTGGGCGATCTCGGTCGGCGGCATCGGCGTCGTGCTGTTCACAGCCCTGCTGCTGTTCACCTGGACCTTCGCCGCGACCCTGTTCCTGATTTTTGCGGGCGTACTGCTCGGGGTCGCCCTCAACGCTATGACCAACATGCTCGGCCGCGTGCTGAAACTGCCGCATTCGCTGCGGCTGACCATCGTCTGCCTGGCGCTGGCGGCTATGTTGTCGGGTATCGTTTTCCTCGGCGGCGCCACCATCGCGCAGCAGACGACGGTGCTGACCAACACGATCAAATCGCAGCTCGTCAACGTCAAAGCGTTCCTGGAGCGGAACGGCGTCGATACCGGCTTCTTCGATTTCGGAAGCCTGAATACTGCGCCGTCGGATCAGGCTGCGCCGGCCGCGCCAACGCATAACCTGCCCAGCGCCGGCACCATCGCATCCAGCGGCGGCGCGATCTTCAGCCAGAGCCTGAAGCTGATCCTCGGCACCGTGAGTGCGGTCGGAAACTTCTTTATTGTGCTGTTTCTGGGCCTCGCCTTTGCCGTGCAGCCGAGCGTCTATCACAACGGGCTGTTGTTCATGGCCCCGGCAAAACACCGCGCCCGCGCCACCATCATCATCGACCGCATCGGCTGGACGCTGGAGCGCTGGCTGATCGCCCAGATCATCACCATGGCCGCGGTGTTCTTCGTCACCTGGATCGGGCTTGCGATCATCGGCATCCAGAGTTCGTTCATTCTGGGCATCCAGGCCGGGCTGCTGGCCTTCATTCCGACCGTGGGCGCCATCCTCGGCGGGGTGATCGTGGTGCTGGCAAGTCTGGCCTCGGGATGGGTCGCGGCGTTGAGCGCCTTCATCCTGTTCCTCGGCGTGCACGCACTTGAAAGCTACGTGCTGACGCCGATCATCCAGCGCCAGGCGCTGGATATTCCCCCTGCCACGCTGTTTGCGTTCCAGATCCTGCTCGGCGTCGTGTTCGGCATCTGGGGGCTGGCGCTGGCGCTGCCCCTGATGGCGATCGCCAAGGTCATGATCGACCATTTCAAGGCGGAAGGCGCCACGCCGGAAACCACGATGGCGTGAACCGCCCTGCCCTTACGTGGTCACCACCGTTTCGGTGTGCTCGACCTCGGGCGGGGCTGCAAAATACTGCCCGACCAGAGCGCGCCACGCTGTAAAGTCTTCCGAGCCGCGGAAATCGACGGTGTGGTTTTCCAGCGTGTCCCATTTCGCCATCAGCCGGTAGCGCTGCGGCTTTTCGATCGACTTGTGCAGCTCAAACCCCTTGCCGCCCTTGGCGCGCAGGAACAGCGGCTTCGCCTTGGCAACGGCGGCTTCAAAATCCTTTTCGGTGCCGGGCTTGACGTCGATTTGTGCGATTTCGGTGATCATGAGGGTTGCTGCCTTCTTGCTGGTAGGAGACCGTGTCTACCGCAGGCCGCCAAAAAGAAAAAGGCGCCTCGCGGCGCCCACATCAGCCCATCGTCAAACACTCAGCCGAACAGCAGGACCGTGCCCACGACCATCAGCGTGCAACCGACGAACAGGATGGCAGGCCAGCGCGTTCTGCGCTGATCGTAATGGCCCTGCGCCCGGCGTTCTCTGATGAGCGCCGTCTCGAATTCTTCCGAGCTGGAGAACAAGCAGGCAAAACCACCGCGGGCAGAAACTGCGGCCGCTTCGAGCGACATCAGGGCAGCCTGGGGGTTACGCGTGCGGATCAACTCCATGCCGCAGATAATATGCCGGGATGGTAAACGCGAGGTTACCGCGCGCCCTCATAGCGTTTTCGAGCGAAGTGGCTCTACCGGTTCGCGTAAAGAAAACGCGTCAAAACAAGAGTCTACGTCGCGACCGGCTGCGCGCGTACCGGCGCCGAAATGCCGGCGGTCTTGCGCCGCCAGTTCTCCAGCGACAGCGGCAGTTCTTCGGCGGCCTCGACGCGATTGCGGCCGGTGCGCTTGGCCTGATAGAGCGCGGTGTCGGCCGCCGCCAGCAGCACTTCGAGTTCGGTGCCGGCCGGACCACCGGCCACGCCGATGCTGACGGTCGTGTCGACCGGGCCTTCCTCGCAGACGATGCCGGATAACTCGAACGCCTCGCGCACGCGCTCGGCCACCAGCACGCCCTCTTCCAGCGCGCACGGCAGCAGTGCCGCAAACTCCTCGCCGCCGATCCGGCCCGAGAGATCGCTGATGCGGAGGTTGTTGACCACGACGGTGGCGAACAGTTTCAGGATTTCGTCGCCCGCCGGATGGCCGAAGCGGTCGTTGATGCCCTTGAAATGGTCGATGTCGAAGATCATCACCGTCACCGGCCGCCCGGCATTGGCTTCGCGTTCGATCACCCGCGCGCAGGCTTCGGCAAAGCCGCGACGGTTGAACATGCCGCTCAACGGATCGATCGACGCCGCCGTCTTGTGCACGGTCACCGCGCGATCCGACACCAGCATGAAGATGACGAACACGGTGCCGATCGCATAAAGCACGAGTTCGATCGAGAACGCCGTGACCCAGATGCTGGTGGAGAAGGTTTCGTCGTGCGGGCGCAGGAGATCACCGAGCAGGATCGGCAGCATCAGCACGCAACCATGCATCACCGGCACCACGATCGTCGGCCAGCGCTTCTGCATCGCCCGCCGCCGCTCGTTCCACAATTCCGACGCCGTCAGCGCCGCATAGATCGCAACGATCGCAGCCCCAATGGTCAGGCGCATCGCGGCATCCAGTGCCGGCAGCGCCACCGACACGCCGATCCAGGCGATCGCGCCGAACACCAGGCCCGGCAGATTGGGCTTGCGGCCGAGGAATACGCGCGCTGCATTCCAGACCATGCCGCAGGCGACGAAGCTGACCGCGTTCAGCGCCAGCATCATCGGCTCGCCGAGTTTGACGCCGCCGATGGTCCAGATCGCGACCGAGGCCGCGCCGAGCAGATAGGCCGTGCCCCACCACTTC
This sequence comes from uncultured Alphaproteobacteria bacterium, assembly GCA_963802535.1. Lineage (GTDB taxonomy): Bacteria > Pseudomonadota > Alphaproteobacteria > Rhizobiales > Xanthobacteraceae > Bradyrhizobium. Next base: position 111,781 of record CAWDJI010000027.1, read on the forward strand.
AACGCCGGGACATTCTCCTGCTTGCCGAAGAAAATCAGCATGGCTCCGAGCATGCCCGCAACCATGGTTGCGAACAGATAAAGTGTCGACGTATCGAACGACATGAGCCCCACCCTGAGAGTGTGATGCGGTGTTCGATGGCGCAATTGGAAATGTGATGCTGCGCCACCGAGGCCTCGCAACCTAAGCGCCGCGGGTTCCAAATCCGTTTGCGCGGCTGCCCAAGTTTTCGTGAAAAACTGCGTTAATTCATCTCTAAACTCGCTGGAGAATCGCGGCTTCGCTTAACGCCGCGCAAAGCAAAAGGGGCGCTGTTGAGCGCCCCTTTTCTCGTTCGATGAATGCAGCAGACGCTGCAAATTTTAGCGAAGCGATTAGCGCTTCGAGAACTGGAACGACTTGCGCGCCTTGGCGCGGCCGTACTTCTTGCGCTCCACGGTACGGGAGTCGCGGGTCAGGAAGCCGCCCTTCTTCAGCACGCCGCGCAGATCCGGCTCGAAGCAGGTCAGCGCCTTGGAGATGCCGTGACGCACGGCACCCGCCTGGCCCGACAGACCGCCGCCGGCGACCGTGCAGATGACGTCGTACTGGCCGGCACGGGCTGCGGCGACCAGCGGCTGCTGGATCAGCATCCGCAGCACCGGACGGGCGAAGTAGACTTCGACTTCGCGGGTGTTGACCATGATCTTGCCGGCGCCCGGCTTGATCCAGACGCGGGCGACCGCGTCCTTGCGCTTGCCGGTGGCATAAGCGCGGCCGAACTTGTCGACCTTCTTGACGTATTTCGGCGCTTCCGGCGCCGCCGTCTTCAGGGACGCCAACTGATCGAGCGACTGCATGGTATCGGACATCTTATGCGGCCCTCATGTTCTTGCGGTTCATCGAAGCGATATCAACCGTCTCGGGCTGCTGGGCTTCATGCGGATGTTCGGCGCCGGGGTAAACGCGCAGATTGCCCATCTGCACGCGGCCGAGCGGACCGCGCGGGATCATGCGCTCGATGGCCTTCTCGACCACGCGCTCGGGGAAGCGACCCTCGAGGATCGACTTCGCGGTGCGTTCCTTGATGCCGCCGATGAAGCCGGTGTGCTTGTAATAGACCTTCTGCTCGCGCTTGCGACCGGTCAGCACGACATGCGCCGCATTGATGATGACGACGTGATCGCCGCAATCGACGTGGGGCGTGTAGGTGGGCAGATGTTTGCCGCGCAGACGCATGGCGACGAGGGTAGCGAGCCGTCCGACCACCAGACCTTTGGCGTCGATCAGCACCCACTTCTTCGTCACCTCGGCGGGCTTTGCCGAAAAGGTTTTCATGTGAGGAAATCCGTGAAAGGGGACCGCGGCGCAGGCTGCGCCGAACTGCGCGGTTTCTAGAGAACGACGTGCAGCACGTCAATGCCAGACGGCGCAAATAATACCAGCAAAAACAATAGCTTATAAATATGGTGTTATATTACCGTGCAAAAGCCTATTTAGTTGGAATGGAATAGGTCGACGTCACGTGCGCAATCGGATCGGGCGACGACCCCGACAGCAGATTGACCTCGCCGACCGCAAGCCGCTTGCCGAGCTTCAACAGCTTCGCCGCCGCCAGCACGTCCTGGCCGGGCTGGCCCTTGCGCAGGAAATTGATGTTGAGATTGGTCGTGACCGCGAGCCCCACCGGGCCGATCGCCGACAGCAGCACCACATACATCGCGAAATCGGCCATCGCCATCAGCGTCGGGCCCGATACCGTGCCGCCCGGACGCAGCATCTGCTCGTTGTAGCGCTGGCGCAGCAGGCAGGTCGTGCCATCGGCGCTTTCGATGGTGATATCGCCGCCCTTGAACGCCTGCGGGAATTCGTCGTGGAGGAACTTCTCCAGTTCAGCCACGCTCATTTTCGCTGCCGCCATGCCGTCCCCTGCCCTCGCTTCAGATCGCCTGTTACATTAAGTTGTCATCAAAGCTCTAGTGGAAATTTTCCGGATGTCTCCCCAGACCGCCCGCGCGCCCACGCCGCAATCGCCGATCCTGCTGCGCGAGCGCGTCGGCAGCATCAGCGTGCTGACGCTGAACCGGCCGGCGGCGCGCAACAGCCTGTCGGAAGGCCTGATCGCCGAGCTGCATGCGGCGCTGAAGGAAATTCACGACGACAACAGCGTGCGCGCGCTGGTGATCGCCGCCAACGGCCCGGCCTTTTCGGCCGGCCACGACATGAAGGAACTGACCGCGCGCCGCAGCGATGCCGATCGCGGCCGGGCCTATTTCGCAGAGATCATGAACGCCTGCAGCGCGATGATGCAGGCGATCGTGCATCTGCCGAAACCCGTGGTCGCCGCCGTCCAGGGCGTCGCCACCGCCGCCGGCTGCCAGTTGGTGGCGAGCTGCGATCTGGCGGTCGCGTCCGAAGCCGCGAGCTTCGCTACGCCCGGCGTCGATATCGGCCTGTTCTGTTCGACGCCGATGGTGGCGCTGTCGCGCAACGTGCCGCGCAAGCAGGCGATGGAAATGCTGCTGACCGGCGAGCCGGTTGACGCCGCGACCGCGCAGAGCCTCGGCCTCGTCAACCGCGTCGTCGCACCCGGCACCGAGCGCGACGCTGCGATCGCGCTGGCGCAGAAGGTCGCGCTGAAATCCGCCTACACCGTCAAGCTCGGCAAGGAAGCGTTCTATCGCCAGGCCGAAATGAACCTGGCCGACGCCTATCGCTATGCCGCCGAGGTGATGACGGAAAACATGATGGCGCGCGACGCCGAGGAAGGCATCGGCGCCTTCATCGAAAAACGCGAACCGAAATGGCAGGATAAATGACGGCACAGCGGCGCGAGCCGCACAGCCGTCATTCCGGGATGGTGCGCTAGCACCAGACCCGGAATCTCGAGATTCCGGGTTCGGTGCTTCGCACCGCCCCGGAATGACGGAATGAAACGGACAACGTACGCAATGAACCACGACGCCTATGACGACAATTACATCCGCGCAATCCTCAACGGCGTGAAATCGATCGCGATGGTCGGCGCCTCGCCGGTCAATGTGCGGCCGAGCTATTTCGCCTTCAAATATCTGGCGCAGCGCGGCTACGACATGATCCCGGTCAATCCCGGCCATGTCGGCAAGAGCCTGCTCGACAAACCCTTTGTCGCATCGCTGGCCGATATCGGCCGCCCGATCGACATGATCGACATCTTCCGAAATTCCAGCCACATCATGCCGGTCGTCGATGAAGCGCTGAAATTGTCGCCGCTGCCGAAAGTGATCTGGATGCAGCTCGGCGCGCGCGACGACGCGGCGGCGGAAAAGGCCGAAGCCGCTGGCATCAAGGTCGTGATGAACCGCTGCCCGAAGATCGAATATGGCCGGCTGTCGTCGGAGATTTCCTGGATGGGCGTGAATTCGCGCACGCTCAGTTCCAAGCGCGCGCCGATTCCGACCCAGGGCATGCGGCTGTCGCTGAACCGGATGAGCGTCGGCGGCGGCGAAACCGCGGCCTCCGACCGCGCCGCGAAAAACAAGAGCGAACCGTGACGCAAATGCGAAACAAATGTTTCGATAACGCGGCATCGTGAAGCACGTCCATTGCTAATCCGGAATATGTGAACCGGTCGCCTTGACGTCGGAGGCGGCTTGCGATCAGCATGCCGCGCATTTTCGAACCGCCAAAAACAGGACGCACAGAATGACCGATCGCCACCCGGGATTTTCGACCCTCGCCGTGCATGCCGGCGCGCAGCCTGATCCGACCACCGGCGCGCGGGCGACGCCGATCTATCAGACCACGTCGTTCGTGTTCAACGATGCCGACCACGCCGCGTCGCTGTTCGGCCTGCAGGCGTTCGGCAACATCTATACACGGATCGGCAATCCGACCAATGCGGTGCTGGAAGAACGCGTCGCAGCACTCGAAGGCGGCACCGCCGCGCTCGCGGTGGCGTCCGGACACGCCGCCCAGGTCGTGGTGTTCCAGCAATTGCTGATGCCCGGCGACGAGATCATCGCCGCGCGCAAACTCTATGGCGGGTCGATCAACCAGTTCACGCCATGCGTTCAAGAGCTTTGGCTGGAACGTCGCGTGGGCCGATTCCGATGATGTCGCGAGCTTCGAGCGCGCGGTGACGCCGCACACCAAGGCGATCTTCATCGAGTTCGATCGCCAATCCCTCCGGCAGCATCACCGATATCGAGGCGATCGCCGCCGTCGCCCGCAAGGCCGGCGTGCCCTTGATCGTCGACAACACGCTGGCGACGCCCTATCTGATCCGCCCGATCGACCACGGCGCCGACATCGTCGTGCATTCGCTGACGAAGTTTCTGGGCGGCCACGGCAATTCGCTCGGCGGCATCATCGTCGATGCCGGCACCTTCGACTGGTCGAAGGACAACAAATATCCGATGCTGAGCGAGCCGCGCCCGGAATATCACGGCATCAAGCTGCAGGAGACCTTTGGCAATTTCGCCTTCGCGATCGCCTGCCGCGTGCTCGGCCTGCGCGACCTCGGCCCCTGCCTGTCGCCGTTCAATGCCTTCATGATCCTGACCGGCATCGAGACGCTGCCGCTGCGCATGCAGAAGCATTGCGAGAACGCCAAGGCGGTCGCGGAATTCCTCGCCGGCCATCCCAAGGTGGCGGCGGTGAACTACGCGGGCCTCGCCAGCGACAAGTACAACAACCTCGCGCGCAAATACGCGCCGAAGGGCGCCGGCGCGGTGTTCACCTTCAGCCTGAAGGGCGGCTATGACGCCGGCGTCAACCTGGTGTCGAACCTGAAACTGTTCTCGCATCTCGCCAATGTCGGCGACACCCGCTCGCTGGTGATCCACCCGGCCTCGACCACCCACAGCCAGCTCGACGACGCCGCCAAGGTGAAGTCGGGCGCCGCCCCCGACGTGGTGCGGCTGTCGATCGGCATCGAGGACAAGGAAGATCTGATCGCGGATCTGGAGCAGGCGCTGACGGCGTGAGAGCTCTGCCGTCATTCCGGGGCGATGCAAAGCATCGAACCCGGAATCTCGAGATTCCGGGTCTGGTCCTTCGGACCATCCCGGAATGACGGAATTAATAGCAGCGGTTTGCTCGCAATAGCCCTCACCCCCTCGCCGGCGGAAACCCATACTTTTCCGGGTTCGCCAGCGTCGCATCCGTCGTCTCGGCCGCCTGTTTCGCAGTCAGTTCGACCGCCATCAGGATTTCGATCATTTTGGCCCGGTCGCGACCAATCACGGCCTTGTCCCAGGCCGCAATTTGACCTGCCACCACAAGCCTCTCGTTAACGGTCATTCCGGCATAAAGTGGCATTGAGCCGCCCTCGATGATTCGGAGCCAACGATGCTGCGCTGGATAATGCCATGTCTGATCGCGGTGTTCGCGGTCGGAACCGCTGTGGCCGCTGACAGCCCCAATGCCACCAAGCGTGCCGCCCGTACCGCCGCCAATAAATTGCCGCCGGGCCTGCCCCGTGCCCATTACAATTACCGGACCACGGTCGCGCCCGCAGCGGCGCCGCAATATGTGCGGCGCGGCCGGCAGTTGGTCGTCGTCGAGGAGCCCGATCCCGACGTGCTGTTCACGCCAGTCGGCGTGGTGCCCTATGCTCCGCTTGTCAATGGCACGCCGTGGCTGCCGGGCTCGAGAACCCTGCCCGGCTACTATGGGAACGACCATTCCTACAGCTATGACGGCCCCTATTATGGCGGCCTCCAAAATGGCCCGTTCTGGAGCCGCCTGCCCTACGCCTGCGGCGTCTACGGATACTGCTGATCTCGCCGGCAACAAAAACGGATTCCGGGACGTGGCAGCGCCACCGCGAAAGACCAAATCGACAGACTCCGCCCGCGCGATCACCGCCGATCTGGTCGCCGTGCTCGTCGCTGTGACCGACGGCGAACCCAAGATCATGACCATCGCCAATGATAGCGCGCTGCCGAGCGGCCCGTTCGAATTCACGCATCGTTCGCTGCAGTCAGGCTTGCGGACATGGGTCGAAGCCCAGACCGGTCATCCGCTCGGCTATGTCGAACAGCTCTACACGTTTGCCGATGCCGGACGATCCGGTGGCGCCGACGCGTCACACAGCGTCTCGATCAGCTATCTCGGACTGACCCGCGAGGACGGGGTTGGCGTGGGCTCGGAGGCTCATTGGTCCGGCTGGTACGATTATTTCCCGTGGGAAGATCACCGCGCGGGTCCGCCCGCTTTGCTCGCAAAACTGCTGACGCCAAAACTGCGTGCGTGGGCGAAATCCGCGCCCTCAGCGCCGCTGCAGCGCGAACGCTGGCAGCGCGCGGCAATCACGTTCGGGTTTGACGACCGCGAATGGAACGAGGAACTGGTGCTGCAGCGCTATGAGCTGCTGTACGAAGCCGCGCTGATTCCGGAAGCCGTTCGTGACGGAAGCGGCCCCGCACCCGTCGTGCCCGGCCGGCCAATGACCGCCGATCATCGCCGCATCCTCGCGACCGGAATTGCAAGGCTGCGCGCCAAGATCAAATACCGCCCGGTCGTGTTCGAACTGATGCCGGCGGAATTCACCCTGCTGCAACTGCAACGCAGTGTTGAGGCGCTTGCAGGCCGCCTGGTCCACAAGCAGAATTTTCGCCGCCTGATGGAACAACAGCAACTCGTTGAGGAAACTGGCGCAATCGCCGCCGACACCGTCGGCCGGCCGGCCAAGCTGTTCCGGTTCCGCCATGCCGTCCTGGCCGAACGGGCGGTCACGGGCACCAAACTTCCGCTCTCGCGCACTTGACTTGGCTTATGCTCAGGATAAGTATAAGCCATGATATGCTCATGGAGAGTATAAATGGCCCACCTCAATTCAAGCGCCCTCGCCCGCACCGCACCGGTCTATGAACGGCTCAAGCGGGTGATCCCGCCGCCCGAATGGGCCACCTTCGCCGACGACGTCGACGCCATTCTCGAACTGAAGCGCAAGCGCAACGCCGTGATCCTGGCGCATAACTACCAGACGCCGGAAATCTTCCACGGCGTCGCCGACATCGTCGGCGACAGCCTGCTGCTGGCGCGCGAAGCCACCAAGGTCGACGCCGACATCATCGTGCTCGCCGGCGTCCACTTCATGGCGGAGACGGCAAAACTGCTCAATCCGCAGAAGACCGTGCTGATCCCCGATCTCAAGGCCGGCTGTTCGCTCGCTGACTCGATCACCGCAGCCGACGTGCGGCTGATGCGCCAGCGCTATCCCGGCGCGCCTGTCGTCGCTTATGTCAACACGTCAACCGCGGTGAAGGCGGAGTCCGACATCTGCTGCACCTCCGGCAACGCGCTCAAGGTGGTGGAGTCGCTCGGCGCCGAGCGCGTCATCATGCTGCCGGACGAATATCTGGCGCAGAACATCGCCGCGCAGACCGGCGTGAAGATCATCGCGTGGAAAGGCCATTGCGAGGTGCACGAGCTGTTCACGCCTGACGACATCAGGCAGATCCGCGAAAATCATCCGGGCGTGACGGTTCTGGCGCATCCGGAGTGCCCGCCCGAAGTGGTGGCGGAAGCCGACTTCTCCGGCTCGACCGCGGCCATGTCAGACTTTGTCGCCGAGCGCCGCCCGCCGCGCGTCGTGCTGCTGACGGAATGCTCGATGAGCGACAATGTCGCGGTGCTGCACCCCGATGTCGAGTTCATCCGGCCCTGCAATCTGTGCCCGCATATGAAGCGGATCACGCTGAAGAACATCCGCCATGCGCTGGAGACCGATCAGCATCAGGTGACGATCGATCCTGCGATCGCCGCACCGGCGCGGCGCGCTGTCGAAAGGATGCTGGCGATATGAGCACGGATATTTCAGCACTGGCCAACCGTCCGGTGATCATTGGCGGCGGCGCCGCCGGATTGATGACGGCATTGCAGCTGGCGCCGGAGCCGGTCTTGATCGTGTCAAAGGCCCCGCTCGGCGCGGAAGCCTCCAGCCTGTGGGCGCAAGGCGGACTGGCGGCGGCGATGGGCGGGGATGACGACCCTGCCCTGCATCTCGCCGACACACTCGCGGCCGGCGCCGGTCTTTGCAACGAGGCCACGGCACGGCGCATCGTCTATGCCGCGCCTGCGGCCGTCGAACATCTGGCCGAGCTTGGCGTCGCGTTCGATCGGCGGCCGGATGGCAGCTGGCGGCTCGGCCTTGAAGCCGCCCACAGCCGCAACCGGATCGTTCACGCCACCGGCGACGGAACGGGGCGGGAAATCATGCGCGCGCTGATCGCAGCGGTGCGTAAATGTCCCTCGATCACGCTGCTCGAAGGTGTCGAGGCGCGCCGGCTGATCGTCGAGGACAATGCCGTCAAGGGCGTGCTCGCGGTGAACGCGCAGGGCCCGATGGTGATCGATACCGGCCGCGTCGTGATCGCGACCGGCGGCATCGGCGGGCTGTTTCTCGACAGCACCAATCCGGCCGGCTGTTTTGGTCAGGGCCTGGCGCTGGCGGCGCGCGCCGGCGCGCAGCTTTCGGACCTCGAGTTCATCCAGTTTCATCCGACCGCGTTCGACGGGCCGTCGCGCCCGATGCCGCTGCTCACCGAGGCCATTCGTGGCGACGGCGCGACGCTGATCGACGAGACCGGCCAGCGTTTCATGGCGGACCAGCCCGGCGCCGAACTCGCCGCCCGCGACATCGTCGCGCGCGCGGTCTGGCGCCACCGCGCCGAGGGACATCGCGTATTTCTCGATGCGCGGACGAATCCGGGCAAGGATTTTGCCCGGCGTTATCCCGTGATCTCGGCGTTCTGCAAAATGGCCGGGATCGATCCCGCGACCGATCCGATTCCGGTGCGGCCGGCCGTGCACTACCACATGGGCGGCATTGCCGTGGATCTCGAAGGCCGCAGCACGGTGAACGGGCTCTGGGCCTGCGGCGAAGTCGCCCGCACCGGACTGCACGGCGCCAATCGGCTTGCCAGCAATTCGCTGATGGAAGCCATCGTCTGCGCCGAGTGGGTGGCGGGCAAGCGTTGGCAATGCGCGCCGCGGTCCGCTGAAGGCGCGCCCAGACCGTTACGCCCCTGCCCGCGCCCGATCCATCGAGCATCCGTCCGATGATGTCGCAAGGCCTCGGCGTGCTCCGCGACCGCAACGCGATCGGCCGCCTGATTTGCAGCCTCGCCCCGATCGCGAACGGCCATGGCGCCGCATCCGATCCCGCGCTGGTCGGATTGATGATCGCGGTTTCCGCCTATCGGCGCGAGGAGAGCCGCGGCGGGCATTTTCGCAGCGACTTTCCCGACACAATGCCAGCGGCCACGCCGTCGTCCATCACCCTTTCGGAAGCGCTCGACGCCGCCAGCGAGATCGTCGAATCCGACACCTTGCCCCTTGGGAGTGTCCAGTCATGACGTTGAATCCCTTGCTGCCGATCATGTACGAACCGATCGTGCGAACCGCCCTGCTCGAGGATCTCGGCCGCGCCGGCGACATCACGGCGGACGCGATCGTCACCGCCGACCAGCAATCCAAACTGGTTCTGCGCGCCCGCCAGCCCGGCGTCGTGGCTGGCCTCGACATCGCGCGCTGCGCATTTCAGCTCGTCTCACCCGCGATCAAACTCAACACCGAACGGCCCGACGGCAGCACGGTCGTGCCGGGCGAGATCATCGCGACCATCGAGGGCCCCGCGCGCGGCCTGTTGACCGGCGAGCGGACGGCGCTGAACTTTCTGTGCCATCTCTCAGGCGTCGCGACCGCGACTGCCACGCTGGTTGCTGCCGCGCAAGGGCACAAAGGCGCAGATCGTCTGCACCCGCAAGACGACGCCGGGATTGCGCGCGCTGGAAAAATACGCGGTGCGCGCCGGCGGCGGCGGCAATCACCGCTTCGGGCTCGATGATGCCATCCTGATCAAGGACAACCATATCGCACTGGCCGGCGATATCCGCACCGCGATCGAGCGCGCCAAGGCGCAGGCCGGTCACCTCGTCAAGATCGAGGTCGAGGTCGATACGCTGGCGCAGCTCGAACAGGTGCTGGCGCTCGGCGTCGATGCGGTGCTGCTCGACAACATGACAGTCGAGCAACTCAGGCAGGCGGTGGCGATGACCGGCGGCCGCGCCATCACCGAGGCCTCCGGCCGTATCACCGCGGAAACCGCCAGGGCGATCGCGGCGACCGGCGTCGACCTGATTTCAGCCGGCTGGATTACGCACAGTTCCGCCGCGCTCGATATCGGGCTGGATTATCCGGAGCTCAAACGGCAGGCCGCTTAGGATTTCGCGGTGCGAACCGCGGCCTTGTCCTCGCGCGACAGACGGCTGTTGCGCTGGAACACCGAATAGGTCGCCAGCGCGAACAGAATGACCAGCAACTGGATCGACAGCGCTTCCACGCTCGGATTGAGCCCGATCGCGGTCAGCACGGCGCTGCCCTTCACCTCGGTGACGGGGATGATGGCCTGCTCCTGGAATTCCTGCACGGCTTCGCCGATGAACTTGATCGCCATCGCGAACAGGAACGCGGAGGTGATGATGAACAGCGGCCGCAGCGGGATTTTCTGCGCGATCAGATTGATGAAATAGAACAATACGGCGAGCCCGAGCGTCGCGGCGCCGAGCCCTGCGAACAGGCCCGCGCTCCAGCCGCCTTCGGTGGTCGCCAGCGCGTTGATGAACAGCACGGTTTCGGCGCCCTCGCGGAACACGGCGAGGAAGGCGAGCGCGCCGACCGCCCACACGGTGTCCTGCGCCAGCGCGCTGTCGGCCTTGTGCGCCAGATAATCCTGCCAGCCGCGCGGATCCTGCTTCACCATCAGCCAGCCGCTGACATAGAGCATCAGGCTGGCGGCGACGAGGATGATGACGCCTTCGAGGATATCGCTGTGTTCGCCGGAATTGAGCACCGCAAACAGCCAGGCGGCGATGAGGCTGGCGCCGACCGCCGCGAGCGCGCCGCCATACAGCGCGCTGACGCGATGCGCGGCACCGGCCTTGGTCAGATAGGCCGCCAGCGCTGCGATCACCAGCATGGCTTCAAGCCCCTCGCGGAGCAGGATGATGGCGGCCTGGATGAATGCGGAAGTCATGAACGAGCGCCCTTGATTTTCGGCTTGTATTATCGCCCGCATACTTCAAGTAAAGCGATCCTCCTCCACACAAACGCGTCAATGGATTAGAATCGTTCAATTCTCAGCCGGGCTGGCCGACCGGCTGGACCAGCTTTTCGTGAGCCGGTTCGGTGCGGCGCGCGACCAGCCGTTCGGCCTGGAATATCGCAAGCGTCAGCACCACGATCGCGACCGCCTGATGCGTCAGTGCGAGATCGATCGGCACCTGATGCAGCAGCGTCAGGATGCCAAGCGTCGCCTGCAACGACGATCGCGGCCACCAGCCACCAGGCGCCGCGGACCACCGCCGTCCCGGCGCGCGCGGCACCTGCGTCGATCGCGTGCAGCAGCGCCAGTATCAAAAGCGCGTACGCGGTCATGCGATGTTCGAACTGCACGGTGAGCGTATTGTCGAACAGATTGCGCCACCACGGGTCTTCGAAGAACAGCCTTGCGGTGGATGGAATGAAGGCGCCGTCGATCTCTGGCCAGGTGTTGAAAACCCTGCCCGCGCGCAGGCCCGCGACCAGTGCGCCGAAATAGAGCTGCAGGAACACCAGCGCCAGCAGGGCGACGCTCGTGATCTTCAGCCGCGCGTTGGCGGCAGGCTGCGGCCGGTCCGTCAGCCGCCGCAGCGTCCAGACGATCGCGGCGAAGATCAATAGCGCCAGCATCAGATGCGTCGCCAGCCGATATTGGGAAACCTCGACCCGCTGCGTCAGCCCCGAGGCCACCATCCACCAGCCGACGGCGCCTTGCAGCGCGCCGAGGCCGAAGATCAACCACAACCGCCGCTTCAGCTCAGCGCCGAGCATGCCGCGCCACAGGAAAAACAGGAACGGCAGCAGATAGACCGCGCCGATCACGCGGCCGAGCAGCCGGTGGCTCCATTCCCACCAGAAAATGGTCTTGAACTCGCTCAAGCTCATGCCGGAATTGAGTTCGCGATATTGCGGAATGGTCTTGTAGCCCTCGAAGGCCTGCATCCATTGCGCCTCATCGAGCGGCGGCAAGGTTCCGGTCACCGGCTTCCACTCGACGATCGAGAGCCCGGATTCGGTCAGCCGCGTGGCGCCGCCGACCAGCACCATGATCGCGATCAGGGCGGCGACCGCCAACAGCCACCATCGGACGGCGCGGGGCGGAGCCTGATATGCGGAAATACCGATCATCGAACCCGAGTTTTAATCCTGTCCCAAAGCCTTGATTGAATGGCCGCGCCCCTTATAGTCCGCCCCTTCCCGCGCGCAACCAGTCCCAGAGTTTGATGACCATACGAACCCGCAAATTCTTCGGAACCTTTTTTCTGCTTATCCTGGTCGTGGTCTGGTCCCTGATGGGCATGACGATTGCGCAGACGCCGTGGCTGGCCAATTCCGGGCTGCTGCAGGCAATTTTCTACGTGGTGGCGGGGCTCGGCTGGGTGCTGCCGGCGATGCCGATCATCAGTTGGATGTCGCGGCCCGACACTTAATTTCAGCTCAACCCAGATGGACCTGCTTGACCTTTGTCTGGGCGAAAAATGCACCCGACAGGATCACGCGCATCATGCGCAGCGAGCGCTGGCGGCCATTCCAGGCGACGCGCGGCAACGCGAAGAGATCGCTGCGGCCCCTGGTCTCGACGATGCCCGGCAGCGTGGTCACCGCGCTGGCGTAGCCGGTCTCCTGCGCCATCGCCACATGCTGGCGGCGCCAGGTTTCGCGATCGCCGAACGGATAGGCGAAATGCCTGATGTCGCGGCGGAACACGGCCTCCGCCACCGCCTTGCCCATCGCCATCTCGCGCTGTGCGTCGACATCCCTGAGGTTGGCGAGGTTTGGATAATTCACCGTGGTGCCGCCGATCGTCACATTCGGATCGTCGGCCAATTTTTGCAGATCGTCCCAATCCATGAATTCGCGGCGCGACAGGCCGGCAAGGTCGACCGAATAACGCTTGCAGAGATCGTTGATCGCAAATGAAAGTTCCGGTGGCGGCAGCGTCCGCAGCCAAGTCGCGAGAAAAACGTAGACCTGATCTTTTTCCGACAAATCCGCAATCGTGAAATGACGCTCCTTGCGGTCGATCACCAGACTGATGCGGTTTTCGCGCGCGATCATTTCCTGCAGCGCCAGCCACCAGGGCTCGCCAAGCCCATCCGGAAACGCGGTCGGAAGATAGATGGTGAAGGGCACGCCGTGTCTGGACAGCACGGGATAGGCCGAACTGATCAGATCCTTGTAGCCGCCGTCGAAGGTCAGGCAGACGAAGCGGTTTTCAGTCGGCAGCGTCACCGCGCGCCGGCACGCCTCGTCCATCGAGACGATGTCGTATTTCCAGCGCTTCAAGGCGCGGATCGTGCGATCGAGAAATTGCGGCGTGATTTCATCTTCTATCAGCGGCTGGAATCGCCCGGCCTGCCGCGGGCGCACGCGTTCGAACCGCAGCACGACGCCGGCGCCGCCGGTGTTGCGCTGCCTTAAGCGCGCATAGCCGCTGAACCAGGCGAGCTCCATCCGGGCCCGCTGCAAAAGCCGCATGTCCTGACCCAACGTCCCCGCCCCCAAAACGGATCGCGCGCGGCCCCGCCGCGGCCGCATTGTTATTACTCTTTGTTGACATTTCCCTGCGAAGGTCGGCCAAAGACGAAAATTGTAAACAATTTCCTACAACACAGGTTCTGCGATGACCATGGCTGCCGCGATCGAAACCCCGACGGCGGAAACCTGGTCGAAGCCAGGCCGCATCGCCAGCATCGAACTCGTTCACGATCTCGCCAGCGCCGAGGCGATCTGGCGCGGCCTGGAAGACGCCCAGCAATCCTGCACGCCTTTTCAGCGCTTCGACTTCGTCGCGGCCTGGCAGCGCAATGTCGGCACGCATGAGGGTGTCACCCCCTTCATCGTGACCGCCTTCGATTCCGAGCGCCGGCCGCTGATGCTGTTGCCGCTCGCGCTCAGGAATAGCTATGGCGCGCGTTGCGCGAGCTTCATGGGCGGCAAGCATTCGACCTTCAACATGGCGCTGTGGGACAAGGATTTTGCCGCAACGGCCACGCGCGCCGATCTCGACGGCCTGATGGCGGCGTTGTCGGAACGGCACGAGGCGGACGTGCTGGCGCTGCACCAGCAGCCGCTGAACTGGCGCGGCCTGCCCAATCCGATCGCGCTGCTGCCGCATCAGCCCTCGGCCAACGACCTGCCGCTGCTGAAGATGGAGCCGGGTGCGGCGCCGACAGCGCTGGTCAGCAAGTCGTTCCGCCAGCGCCTGAAGGGCAAGGAGCGCAAGCTGCAGCCGCTTGCCGGCTACCGCTATCACGTCGCCACTGACGATGCCGACATCACGCGGCTGCTCGACTGGTTCTTCCGCATCAAGCCGCTGCGTATGGCCGAACAGAAACTGCCTGACGTGTTCGCCGAACCCGGCATCGAGAATTTCATCCGCAACGCCTGCGCCGCAAAGGTTAAGGGCGGCAACCGCGTCATCGACATCCACGCGCTCGAATGCGACGAGGAAGTGATCGCAATTTTTGCCGGCGTCGCCGACGGGCACCGCTTCTCGATGATGTTCAACACCTACACGATGTCCGCCAGCTCGAAATACAGCCCCGGCCTGATCCTGATGCGCGACATCATCGATCACTATGCCGGGCGCGATTATCGCGCCTTCGATCTCGGCATCGGATCGGACGATTACAAGCGGCTGTTCTGCAAGGACGACGAGCCGATCTTCGACAGTTTCATTCCGCTGAGCCAGCGCGGCAAGCTCGCCGCCGGTGTGATGTCCGGACTGAACCGCACCAAGCGACTGGTGAAGCACAATCCGGCGCTGCTGGAGATGGCGCAGAAGCTGCGGAATGCGTTTAGTTGACTTCTGCTCGCTCCGCCCCGCGCGCAATTTTGCGATACCGTCATTGCGAGCGCTGCGAAGCAATCCATCGTGCGGAACGGAAGCAAGAAATGGATTGCTTCGCTGCGCTCGCAATGACGCGGATGGTGTGGCTGCCCCCTCGGACCATTATCTTTTTGGACGCAGCGGGCCCGCGAGAGCTCGCGAAGCCCTATCTCACCGCGTTCGCCAGGCTGCTTGCTAAAACGCCTTTGCCGCCTCGGGCCGGTGCTTGTTCTTCGGCACAAAACCCGACTTCGTGGCTTCACGCGGCGCGCGCACCCAGACTTCGCGGTTGGGGTGCAGACCGCCGCCGCGGGTCGCCGGTACGGCCGAGAGCCGCGCGCGGTGCAGCAGGCGGGTGTCGGCGATACCGCAGTTCGGATGCAGGCCGCCGTTCGCTGCCACCACCTTGTCCCAGGCCGCCTTGCGCGCGCTGAGAACGGCAGGATCCGCGAGCACCGTGCAGTTGAGTTCGTTCTTGTTGAGGTCGGCGACGATCTCGTCACCGTCCTCGATGAAGGCGATCGGGCCGCCGAGGCCGGCTTCCGGGCCGACATGACCGATCACGAGGCCGACCGATCCGCCGGAGAACCGCGCATCGGTCATCAGCGCCACCACGATGCCGCGCTCACGGCACAGCGTGGTGATGCGCGAGGTCGGGTCGAGCATCTCGGGCATGCCCGGCGCGCCGCTCGGACCTTCGTAGCGCACGATGATCATGTCGTGGTTCTGGAATCGGTCAGGCGTCTTGTCGAGCGCTGCGAGCAGGTCCTGCTCGCCTTCGAACACGCAGGCCTTGCCGCGGAACAGATTGTTTTCCAGCCCGCCTTCGACGCCGGCCAGTTTCAGGATCGCGGAGAATTCCGGCGACAGATTGCCGCCGAGCACGCGCAAGCCCCCGGTCGGCTTGTAGGGCTTTGCCACCGTATAGATCACCGTGCCATCGGCGGACTTGGTTTCGAGGCGCTTGACCTGCTCGGCCAGCGTTTCGCCGGTGCAGGTCATGACGTCGCCATTGAGCAGCCCGGCCTCCAGCAATTCGCGCACGATCACCTGCACGCCGCCGACGGCGTCGATGTCGACCATCGAATATTTGCCATAGGGCCGCGCGTCGGTGAGAACCGGCACGACGTACTGCGACAGATGGTTGAACTCGGCCGGCGTCATGACTTCTTTCCAGAAGTCGGCAAAACCGGCGGCGCGCGCGATCTCCGGCGCATGCAGCGTGACGTTGGTCGAGCCGCCGATCGCCATCGCGACGATGACGGCGTTGCGGATCGAATCGCGGACGACGATGTCGCGCGGCTTCAAATCCTTGGCGATCATCTGCGCGAGGTAGCCGACCAGCTGATCGGGGAATTCCTTGAGGCGACGCGGATCGTCGGACGGCGGCGCCACCATGTGCAGCGGCTGCATGCCGACGACGCCGATGAAGGTCTGCATGGTGTTGTAGGTGAACATGCCGCCGCAGCTGCCGTAACCGGGACAGGCGTGGCAGGCGATGTGGTGGCGGTATTCGGCATCGGGATGGCCGGCGACCTGGTAGGCGCTGACGATGTCGAGTTTTTCGCCGGTGTTCGGATCGGTGCCGGGATGGATCGCGCCGTCGGACATGATGATCGCGGGTTCATTGTGCTCGAGCAGTGCGGCCAGCGTGCCGACCGGCGGCTTGTCGCAGGCCACCACGGCGATGGTGCCGGCAAGGCCCGTGGCTTCAAGATGTTCGCAGAGCGCATCATGGGTGATTTCGCGCCCGATCAGCGAGTAGCGCATTTCGCGCGTGCCGTTGCGGATGCCGTCCGAGGTGGCGATGGTGTATTCCGGCTGCACCAGGCGCATCTTCATCTGGCCCGCACCCGTGCCGATACGGCTCTTGAGGCTGGCGTGGATCGCATCGACCTTCGCCACCACCCCCATATAGCACTGGCTGTCGCCCTTGGTGCCGACCACGCCGACCGACGGCTCGTGGATCAGGTCCGGATCGGAGCCGAGTACGCGCGCAATCCCGATGGTTTGGGCGGAGCGGCCTGGATGGCGGTCAATGAGCACGGCTTTGGAATTGGTCACGGCAAGGTCCTATGGCAACTGGAAAAGGCCGGAATACGGGATTGACCGTATTCGGCGCCCCCAGTGCATAAGCCCCTGAGGTCGCGGACGCAATCGGGCTGGCGCTCATGGCGCCCTGCGCTGGCGGCGGCTCGCCAGAAGGGCAGTCCGCAGGAGGGGCGAAGCACAGCGAAACCCATCAATTGCGGAACGCAAAGGCAGCGAATGCTGACCAACCTATGGTTTAATACCTGAATTCAATCGCTTTTAAATTAGGAGGTTTCGATGCGGACTTATTTTTCTATTTCTGCGATAGCAGTGCTGACCCTGTTGCCGGGATTTGCAGAGGCCCAGCCCAAGCCCACAAATACTGAGGGTCCTTTTGTCACGAAAGAACCGGTGAACGGCGGGGGAGGCGCCAAAGCGCAATGTTCGCCGGGCTATTATGTCACTGCCATCCAGATCACAAAGGATCCAGATCCAACACAGCAGCGTGCGATCAACGTTTGGTGCACAAAACCCCAGCCGAGATCGAGGTAACTGTCAATCGAGCAGGACCATCTCGCCTTACGAAAACCTCACGCGGCCACCACGTGCCGGCCGGCTTCGGCGGCGTCTGACGGCTGGCACGGCCTGCTCAGCATCGCCACCTCGGAGAAGCCGACCGCGCGGAGCTGGTCGCAGGCGATGCTGCGCGCATCGCGGTCCATCGACGGATCCGGCACCACGACCGCGCGGGCATGCGCGGTCAGGAGTTCGGCCGGCAGGTCGGAGGCGGCACCGGCATCGAGCAGCACGTGGTCGTAGACCCCGAGCAGCGCATCGATCGCGAGCGTCAGGCGCGGCGATTGCAATTGGGCGCGGTCAAAGCCCGGGCGTCCGGCGCTGACCAGATGCACGCGCGACAGCCGGTCCTTGGTGATGATCTGCGCGAACGAGGCCTGGCCCTGCATCAGTTCGGCGAGCCCGGGCGCTGCCGGATCGGCCGAGACCGCCGATATCGTCGGCGAGAATGCGGCGAGATCGACGACGACGATTTTTGCCTGCCGCGCCATCAGCCGCGCCAGCGTCAGCGCCGTCAGCGTGATGCCGTCGCTCGATGCGGTGCCGAGGATCGTGACCTTGCGGGCGCCCGCCCCGGCCCGGGCCAGCCGATCGGCCAGCTGTTCCAGTTCGTCGATCCCCCGATCCATTCCTCTATCGATTCCTGCCGCCATCGCCGTCTGGGGTTGGCTGCGCGCGGGCTCGAGATCCTCATGGGTTTCGTAGTACGGCGCGGTCGGCGGCGACGCCGTCCGCATCGGCGCCGATGAGGGCGTCGCAGTGCCGGAGGCACGCGGCGCGGTCATGCGCAGCAGCTCGCCGGTTACGATCGCGCCCGAGGTGAGCAGCAAGGTCGCAAGCGTCGCGATCAGCACGATCGGCAGTTTCTTCGGATAGGCCGTCACGTTGGAAACCGTGGCGCGCGAGATGATGCGGCCATCGGTCGGCGCGCCCTCGATATTCTCGCGGGTATTCGCCTCGCGGTATTTGGCGAGATAGGATTCCAGCAGGTCGCGCTGCGCCTTGGCTTCGCGCTCCAGCGCGCGCAGCTGCACGTCCTGGCCGTTATAGGAGGACGCCTGCTTCTTCAACTGATCGAGGCTCGAGACCAGGCCTTCGACCCGGCCGCTGGCGATACGGGAGTCATTCTCCAGCGAACGAGAGACCTTGCCGGCCTCCTCGCGCAACTGGCGGTCGAGATCGCCGAGCTGGGCCTTCAATTCCTTGATGCGGGGATGGCCGTCGAGCAGCGTCGAGGACTGCTCGGCGAGCTGCGCGCGCAGCGTCACCCGCTGTTCGGACAGGCGGCGGATCAGTTCGGAATTGAGCACTTCGGAAGCCTCGATCGGCTTGCCGCTCTCGAGCATTCCCTTGATCAGCCGCGCCTTGGACTCCGCGTCCGACTTCAGCGCGCGGGCGTTGTTCAACTGGGTGTTGATCTCGCCCATCTGCTGGTTGGACAGCGAGGTGTTGTTGGTGCCCATGAAAAGGCTCGACTTGGAGCGGAAATCCTCGACCCGGGATTCGGCGTCGCCGACCTTCTTGCGCAAATTCTCGATTTCGCCCGACAGCCATTGCCCGGCCGATTTCGCCTGGTCCTGCCGCGCGCCCTGCTGCAGCACCAGATAACCTTCGGCGATCGAATTGGCGACTTTCGCCGCCAGTTCCGGATCGCGCGACTGGAATTCGATGACGATGACGCGCGACTTGTCGACGGCGATACGCCGTGTAGCGGTCGTAGAAGGCTTCGAGCACGCGCTCTTCCGGCGTCAGCGAGAGCGGATCGCGGCCGATGCCGAACAGCGCCAGCAGCGACTTCAGCGGCGCAAATCCCTGCAACACCGGATCGAATTCCGGACGCTCGGCGAGCTTGTTCTTCTTGATGATCTCGCGCGCCAGATCGCGCGACAGCAACAATTGCACCTGGCTCGTCACCGCCTCGGCGTCGAGCGCGGTGCGTTCCTCGTTGCGCTCGCCGTTCGGCCGCAGGAACACGTTCTCGCGGCCGTCGACCAGGATGCGCGCTTCGGATTTGTAGCGGGGGGTGACCATGTTGACGGCGGCGATCGACATGATCGCCACCAGCAGCGTCGGCACGATGATCAGGCTGCGCTTCTCGACCAAAGCGCGGCCGAGCGCATGCAAATCGAGGTCGCCGGATTCCTGCGCGGCGCCGGCTTTGCTGCAAGCGGCTTGCGATCGCGGGCTGGCTGCGGCGGGCGGTGAAACAACGGGCGCCGGCGTTCCAACCGCCCGCTGGACCACGTCCTTGACCTTGCCTGCACGCCAGAACGCTAAACGCATCGCACACTCCCGCGAACGCAATGACTCTACTTGAACCCTGGCGATTACACTCCATTAAGGTTGAGGCTGGGTTAATCCGCGCGATTTGCGGGCCGGAAGCGCGGCCGCGACGGCCGCGGTCATGTTTTGTTAACCATGAATGCCCTTAATCGGGCCGATAGTTCTTCAGGATTTTCTGCAATGCGAGGCGTGCTCGCCCCGATCCCATGTCTGGTTGCTGCGCTCGCGCTGGCGGGCTGCATGGGCCGGACCGCGCCGGTGGCCATGGCCCCGCAAGCGAACCTCGACACCATTGCCTACGGCCAGTCCTATGCGGGCCCTGCCCCGATGCCGGTGGCCTATGCGGCGCCAGCGCCGGTCTATGACGCCGCCTATCATCTCGACGCCGGCGACAAGCTCCGCGTCGTGGTCTATGGCCAGGAAGGCCTCACCAATACCTACGCGATCGACGCCGGCGGCTCGATCACGATGCCGCTGATCGGCTCGGTTCCGGCGCGCGGCCGCACGCCCGCGGGGCTTGCCGCCGATATCGCCGCCAAGCTGCGCGGCGGCTTCATCCGCGAACCTTCGGTGGCGGTCGAGATCGAAGCCTACCGGCCGTTCTTCATCCTCGGCGAAGTTGCGGCGCCCGGACAATATCCTTATGTCGCCCAACATGACGGTCGAAAGCGCGGTTGCCATCGCCGGCGGGTTTTCGCCGCGCGCACGCCGCGACCGGGTGACGGTCACCCACACCGATGCCGCCGGAACCGGCCGCTATGTGGTGCCGCCAGGCACCTCCCTCAGCCCGGGCGATACGGTGCTCGTCGGCGAACGCTGGTTCTGATCATGCCAATGGTGGAAGGCCAGCCGCTCCGTATCCTGCACGCGACGCGCGCCCCCGTCGGCGGCATCTTCCGTCATATCCTCGATCTCGCCAACGGCCAGGCCGACCGCGGCCATCACGTCGGCATCATCGCCGACAGCCTCACCGGCGGCGAACGCGCCGAGCAGGCGCTGGCGGAGATCGCGCCGCGCCTCAAGCTCGGCGTTCATCGCGTTGCGATCCACCGCGAGCCGCTGTCCTACCGATGTGCTGGCATGGGTGCGATTCCAGCGCCTGGTCCGGCGACTGAAACCGGACGTCCTGCATGGCCACGGCGCCAAGGCCGGCGCCTTCATCCGGATGAAGATCGCGCCAGCGAGACGATCCGCGTCTACACGCCGCACGGCGGTTCGCTGCATTACCCGCTGACGACGCTGAAGGGACGGATCTACGCCCGCCTCGAACGCGCGCTGATGGACTCGAACCGATCTGTTCCTGTTCGAGAGCGCGTTTGCGCGCGACACCTATCAGCGCACCATCGGCACCCCGAAGGGCCTGGTGCGCTGCGTGTTCAACGGCGTCACCGCCAATGAGTTCGATCCGGTCGTCAAGGCCGAGGACGCCACCGACGTGCTCTATGTCGGCGAGTTCCGGCACATCAAGGGCGCCGACCTCTTGATCGACGCGGTGGCGCGGCTGCGCGCCGACGGCCGGCCGGTGACGCTGACGCTGGCCGGCGACGGCGAGGAAAGCGCCAACCTGAAGGCGCAGGTGGCAGCGGCTCGGCCTCGGCGAGGCCGTGCGCTTCATCGGCCACGTCAAGGCGCGCTACGGCTTTTCCAAGGGCTCGCTGCTGGTGGTTCCCTCGCGCGGCGATTCCATGCCCTATGTGGTGATCGAGGCGGCGGCGGCGGGAATCCCGATGGTGGCCGCCAATGTCGGCGGCATCCCCGAGATTTTCGACAGCCATCGCGACGCGTTGTTCGCGCCCAATCGCCCGCGCGATGGCGGACGCGATCGAGGGCGCGCTGGAGGATCCGGAGGCCACGCTGGAACGGGCGAAACGCCTGCGCGAGCGCATCTTCCTGCACTTCTCGCAGAAGGCGATGGTCGAGGGCGTGCTGGCCGGCTACCGCGACGCGTTTGCCAATCGTTAACCGTTCTTTACCCACGTAACTGTTTCTTCCGATTTGTCCCTTAAGCCGGGATGCGGGGAATTCCGCATCGGCAGGCGCATTCCTATGCTGCTCAAGAACGGACTTCAAGAACCGGACTTGGACAAGTGGAACCGATCAACGCTCGCTCGATGCTAGATGCCGCGGCAACGGCCGCGGCGAACGCCACCGCCGACCGCCCGCCGGTCGAACGCCGCCGCAGGCTGTCACCGGCAGCCCTTGCCGTCGCCAACCAGAAAGTCAGCCGCGCCTATTCGCCGATCGTGATCGCCGGCGCCGTCCGCCTGGTCGATTTCGTCATGCTGAGCCTGATCGGCATTGCGCTCTATTTCGCCTATGTCGTGCACCTCACCGGCTTTCACTGGGAATATGTCGCGGCGATCTTCGGCATGACGGCGACCGCCGTGATCTGCTTCCAGGCCGCCGACATCTACGAAGTCCAGGTGTTCCGCGGACAGCTGCGGCAGATGACCCGGATGATCTCGTCCTGGGCCTTCGTGTTCCTGCTGTTCATCGGCGCCTCCTTCATCGTCAAGCTCGGCAGCGAGATTTCGCGGGTCTGGCTGTCGGCGTTCTTCTTCGTCGGCCTCGCCGCGCTCGTCGCCGAACGCTTGTTCCTGCGCGCCATGGTGCGCAGCTGGGCGCGTCAGGGCCGGCTCGACCGCCGCACCATCGTCGTCGGCTCGGACCAGAACGGCGAACAACTCGTCGCAGGCGCTCAAGGTCCAGGACGATTCCGACATCGACATGCTCGGCGTGTTCGACGACCGCAACGACGAGCCGCGCGCTCGACACCTGCGCCGGCAGCCCGAAGCTCGGCAAGGTCGACGACATCGTCGAATTCGCCCGCCGCACCCGCGTCGACCTCGTGCTGTTCGCGCTGCCGATTTCGGCCGAGACGCGGATTCTCGAAATGCTGAAGAAGCTGTGGGTGCTGCCGGTCGACATCCGCCTGTCGGCCCACACCAACAAGCTGCGCTTCCGCCCCCGCTCCTATTCCTATCTCGGCGAGGTGCCGACGCTCGACGTGTTCGAGGCGCCGATCACCGACTGGGACCTGGTGATGAAGTGGCTGTTCGACCACGTCGTCGGCTTCCTGATCCTGCTGCTGGCGCTGCCGGTGATGGGGCTGGTCGCGCTCGCGATCAAGCTCGACAGCCCCGGGCCGGTGCTGTTCCGCCAGAAGCGGTTCGGCTTCAACAATGAGCGCATCGACGTCTTCAAGTTCCGCTCGCTGTACCACGAGCATGCCGATCCGACCGCCGCCAAGGTCGTGACCAAGAACGACAGCCGCGTCACCCGCGTCGGCCGCTTCATCCGCAAGACCAGCCTCGACGAACTGCCGCAGCTGTTCAACGTCGTGTTCAAGAGCAATCTGTCGCTGGTCGGCCCGCGCCCGCACGCGGTGCAGGGCAAGTTGCAGAGCCGGCTGTTCGACGAGGCGGTCGACGGCTATTTCGCGCGCCACCGCGTCAAGCCCGGCATCACCGGCTGGGCGCAGATCAACGGCTGGCGCGGCGAAGTCGACACCGACGAGAAGATCCAGAAGCGCGTCGAGTTCGATCTCTATTACATCGAGAACTGGTCGGTGCTGTTCGACCTCTACATTCTGCTCGAAGACGCCGCTGGCGCTGATGACCAAGAACGAGAACGCGTATTGATTTCGAGGAATTGAGCCGTCATTGCGAGCGAAGCGAAGCAATCCATGCTGCGGCTCGGGGATCGATGGATTGCTTCGTCGCTGTCGCTCCTCGCAATGACGGGAGTGACAGTGTCTCCATTGTCGAGTTGCGTGAGTGTGTGATGGCGTATGCGGCGACAGCCGAGGGATCCCTTCCATCGATACGGCCGCACCGGGCGTGCTCGCGGTGCAGCGCGCGATGGTGTGGCTGGTCGGGGCGTCCGGGGCCATCGTCTTCATCGAACCCAGCCCCTATGAGATCGCAACGCTTGCTCGCTTCGCTGATCTTCTTCGCCACCGGTGCCTTGCGGATGCGGCTGGTGTTCATGCCGCTGCTGCTGACCCTGTTCCTGCTCAATATCGGCTATACGATCAGCGCCATCGGAGTGTTCGACCAGTCCTACGGTGCGATCGACCGGCCCAGCGTCGCGACCTGGATCGCGACCTCCTGGTACATGGCGGTTACCGTGATCTTCTTTGCGATGGTGATCTCGGAAGACACCGCAGCACGGCTCGACATGCTCCGGCGCGGCCTTGTGGTCGGCGCGATGATCGCGGCGACGCTCGGCATCGCCGGCTATTTCAACCTCGTGCCCGGCGGCCATGACCTGCTGACGCTCTATGAGCGCGCGCGCGGCACCTTCAAGGATCCGAACGTGCTCGGCGCGTTCCTGATCCTGCCTGCGCTGTTCGCGCTGCAAAGCGTGGTCACGGACAAATTCGGCAAATCGCTCCGCAACACCATCGCCTTCGGCATCATGTCGCTGGCGATCCTGCTGGCGTTTTCTCGCGCGCTGCCTGGGGCGGGCTGATCCTCACCTCGGTCTTCATGCTGGCGCTGATGGTACTGACCGCAGGTCGCAGGCGCAGCGCTCGCGCATCATCGTGATGGCGCTGATCGCCGTGGTGCTGGCGGCGGCGCTGGTCGCGGTGCTGCTGTCGTTCGACTCGATCGCGCAGATGTTCAAGCAGCGCGCCAGCTTCGATCAGAGCTACGACACTCGGCCGGTTCGGCCGGTTCGGCCGCTATGTGCTCGGCGCCGAAATGGCGCTCGATCTGCCGTTCGGGATCGGTCCGCTGCAGTTCAACCGCTACTTCCCGGAAGACACCCACAATTCCTACCTGAACGCGTTCATGTCGGGCGGCTGGCTGTCCGGCATCTGCTATCCGGCGCTGGTGTTCATCACCGCGCTGAACGGCTTCCGCTACATCTTCATTCGCGCGCCCTGGCAGCGCGCCTATCTCGCCGTCTTCTCGGCCTATCTCGGCACCGTCGGCGAGAGTTTTATTATCGACACCGACCATTGGCGGCATTTCTGGATGATGCTGGGCCTGATGTGGGGCATGTACGTCGCCGCCGAGCACTACAAGGCCGGCGCCGACCGCGCGCTCACGGCGTCCGTTTCGGCTTGCTTAAGCGCCTTTTCCTTCGGCGCATCGAGCATCGATTTGAGCGCCTCGGTCGCCGCCAGCACGGTCTCGTAGCCCTGGATGGCGAAGCGGAGCAGCAGCCGCAATTCCGCGTCGGTGTAGCCGTCGAACACGCCCTGCATCGTGCGCTGCAGCTGCTCGTAATACTTGCCGATCCTGGCGACGTTCTCCGGCACGATCACGATAAAGACCTTGCGCCGGTCGTCCTCGTCGCGCTCGCGGCGCACGAGGCCAGCCTGCTCCAGCCGGTCCACCACGCCGGTGATGGCGCCGGTGGTCAGCCCCGTGACTTCGGCTAGCCGCCCGGCGGTCACCCGCCCTCCCAGAATGAGAAAATCCAGGCATTCGAGATCGGAACCGGAAATCCCGGCCACGTTGGCAACCGTCTGCCCAAAGATCACGCCCTGCGCCGACGACCGCCGCACCGCGTGTTCGAGTTCCTGCAACAGTGCAGCCCGCGCCTTTGATCTTGACAACACCCGCCTCTTATCTTAGTCGATATATATCTTAGCTACTAAGATAATTAGCAGCTGTAATTTCCTACCACTTCGCGGATGCATGGAGCAAGGCATGACGAGACGACCAAAGGCCCTGATCATCGGCGGCGGCATCGCCGGACCCGTCACGGGCATCTTCCTGAAGAAAGTTGGCATCGACGCGCAGGTGTTCGAGGCGTGGCCCTACTCGACCGGCATCGGCGGCGGCTTGCAGATCGCGCCGAACGGCATGCATGTGCTGGCCGAGATTGGGCTGGCCGATGACATGATCCGGCGCGGGTCGATCGCCGAATCCTTCGACTTCTATTCCCAGAAAGGCGTTCCTCTCGGCTCGCTCAACCGCAACATGCGCCAGCGTTTCGGGCAGCCCGCGGTCAACATGTGCCGCGCCACGCTGAACGAGATGCTGATCAACAAGGCCTGGTGCGAGAATGTCGAGCTGCGGTTCGAGAAGCGCCTCGTCGCCATCGAGGATCGTGCCGACCAGCCGGTGATCGCCCACTTCGCCGACGGCTCCACGGCCGAGGGCGATTTCGTGATCGGCGCCGACGGCGTGCATTCTGCCGTGCGTGGCCACGTGATTCCGGATGGCCCGAAACCGTTCGACACCGGACTGATCGGGTTCGGCGGTTTCGTGCCGCGATCGGTGATATCAGATATGCCGATCGGCCAGCGCGTGGTGACCACGTTCGGACAGAGCGGATTTTTCGGTTACGGCTTTTGCAGCTCGGGAGCCGACGACGCCGTCATGTGGTGGAGCACGCAGCCGTCGCATGGCGTCGACGCCGCGGCGTACCGCGCCATGAGCCAGGATCAATTGCGGCAGCATCTGTGCGAATTCCACGCCGGCTGGCACGATCCGATTGTTCGCATCATCGACGCCGCCGAAAGCATCGTGGTGACCGATACGCTCGACGTCGCGAATTTGCCGACCTGGTCGTGCAAGCGGACGCTTTTGATCGGCGACGCCGCGCATGCCACCAGCCCGCATGCCGGCCAGGGCGCGTCGCTGGCGCTGGAGGACGCAATGCGGCTCGGGCGGCTGATGGCCGACCGCCAGGAATTGTCGCTGACGTTTAGGAATTTCGAGGCCGAGCGGCGGCCGCGGGCGGAAAAGATCGTGGCGCTGGCGCGCCGCAACGGCAACAGCAAGCGCGAGTTCAGCGCCACGGGCGCCTGGGTCCGCGACCGCATGATGAAACTCATGCTGCCGCTCGGCGCCCGCGCGATGGATTTCATGTACGCCTATGATCCCCGTGCCGCGTAGCGCTCACGACCGCGCGGCTTAGCCGTCGCGCCCGTGCCGGTTAGCGGTCGCGGCGACGGCTGGCTTCCGGCAACAGGGTGCGCACGAACTGCTCCGACATCTTTTCCAGGTGCCGGGGATTGTGAAAGGCGCGCTCCATCACCGCCAGTCCCCGCGTGAAGGTGACCACGAGGTCGGCCGCAATGGCGGGATCGCAGCTGAGTTTTCGCCGCGCCGCCGGCGTCGAAAGCGCGTCGCGGATCAAGGCGGTAAAATCCTCGATCAACTGCCTGACCCGGGCCTCGATCGCCTTGCCGGCCAGCGGCAATTCGATCGCCGTCTTGGTGGTGAGGCAGCCGCGCGACGGCGCGCCTTCGCTCATGTTGACGACGACCTGCTTGAACAAGGTCGTCAGCGCGACCGTGGGATCGGGGTTCGACAGCGCCTCCCTGACCGAATCGAGAAAGCGGCTCGAATAGCGCTCGATAGGCGAGCAGGAACAGCCGCTCCTTGTCGCCATAGGCGTTGTACAGGCTGCCGCGCTGAACGCCGGTGGCCTCAGCCACGTCGATCATCGAGGTCGCGACAAATCCGTTCTGCCAGAACGCCCTGAGGGCGGCTTCCAGCAATGCGTCCTCGTCGAATTGTCGCGTGCCGACCATCGGGCTCGGATACTCTCATTTTTGACAGTCATGTCAATTTTATTATTGACAGCGATGTCAAACTTGACAATCATGTCAAGGATGGACGTTAAAAGAGGAGAGGTTCGATGAGCTATCAGTTCGAGGCCGGGCGCATCTATCGGATGCCGACGCATTTCGGACCGGCGCCCGGACCGCGCCAAATGCCTGACGATGTCGTGGGCAACCCGAAACGCAGTCCACGAGCGTCTCTCCACGGCCGTGAGTTTCCTGACCGATCCCGTGGCGCTGGAGCGGCATCTGCCTGATGGCTTCACCCTCGCCGGCGAACCCGTCGTCACGGTCGAATTTCATCACATGACCGATATCGACTGGCTCGCCGGGCGTGGCTACACGATGATCTGGGTCAGTTGGCCGGCGACGTTCACGAGGTCAGACGGGACCAGGCCACCGGCAAATTCCTGGCCGTGGTCTGGGAAAATCTCGCCGATCCGATCATCACCGGGCGTTGCGAGATCGGGCATCCCAAACTCTATGCCGAGATCGCCGAGCCGCGACGCTACAACGGGGCGCAGATCTGCGCGGCGGGCTGGATGGGATTCCGCTTTCTCGAGCTCGAGGTCGCGCAGTTGAAGGGATGCGGATCCGGTGCGGCCTGCCGCGGCTTCGGACGGAACGATGATGCTGAAATACATCCCGCGCACGGGCGCCTGGGGCGAGTCGGATCTGTGCCAGGTGACGCTCACGCCGGCCGATGATCCCGACAACCATGTCGAGCAACGCCAGACCGGTGTGGGCACGGTGCGTTTCCATAGGGCGTGTGTGGACGGCCCTTTGAATGCAAGGGGGTATGAGGAAAAAATTTGATCTGGTGCGAAAAGCGGTCGTGTGTCCGGCCTGTTTGACGCGGCACTTTGACCGCTGGCCCAGATGGGTTCCGCGATCCACCCCCAAACGGATTAGTGACCTCGAAGGCCGCCACCCTACGCGGGTTCTGTGGATCGTCGGTTCGACCGATCAGCATCTTTTCCTGTCTGCCCTTACACCTGCGACATGACGAGCGGAGTTACGCAACTACCGGCTTTGCGAGCCGGTAATCTTCCCCTCTCGTCAGCATGGCCCAGATAATCCGGGCCATCTTGTTGGCCAGAGCGACAGCCGCGAGCTTGCGCGGCTTGCGCTCCAGCAAAGCGAGTAGCCATGCCGATACGCCGGGACGCCCCGGCCTGGCAAAGCGAATGACGGCGGTGGCGCCAAGCACCAGCAACTGACGCAACCGCTCGTTACCGGCGCGGCTGATGCCGCCGAGGCGTTGCTTGCCGCCGGTTGAGATCTCGCGCGGCACCAAGCCCAGCCAGGCCGCGAAATGCCGCCCCGATTCGAACTGCGTCGCATCGACCATGCGAGAAAAGCTGAGTGCGCTCATCGGCCCAACCCCTGGAATGGCTGACAGACGGCGGCTGTCGGGATCGGCCTTGTGTTGCGCCAGCAGATTCTTGTCGATTGCCGCCAACCTTGCTTCCAGCTGATCAACCTCCCTGCCGAGTAGCCGCAAAGCTTCAGTTGCCGCCTCCGGCAATGTGGCGTCGGCCTCGATCTCGGAGCGCAGCATGGCAAGCCCTTTGCCACCGACAGGTGCCACCAAACCCATCTCCGTCGCATGACCGCGCAAGGCGTTGACCAGTTGGGTCCGTTGGCGCACCAGCAGTTCGCGTACCGTCAGCAGCATTGCCCGCGCCTGTACGTCCGCCGATTTAACAGCGACCTCCTGCATGCCCGGTCGCGCCGCGGCTTCGCTGATGGCTTGCGCATCGTTGCGATCATTCTTGCTGCGTTTGACGAACGGTTTGACATATTGCGCCGGGATCAACCGCACCCGATGGCCCAGGGCCTGAAGCGTACGGCCCCAATAATGCGACCCGCCACAAGCTTCCATCGACACAGTGACGGGAGGCAGCTTGGCGAAGAAGGGCACCAGATCCTGCCGCCTCAGATTGCGGCGCAGAACAGGTTGGTCTCGCGCATCGACCGCGTGAAGCGTGAAAACAGATTTTGACGTATCGATGGCAACCCGCGTAATCTCGTTCATGGACGGCTCCTCAGTTGGGTGTTGACAGCGCAACTATGGCACCAGATGCCGCGGGGGCCGTCCACCCCAACGGACTGGTCGGACCTTCCGACCCTGCATCATGTGGTGAATGCGCTGGCCGCGCTGCCTGTCATCGAAACGCGCGGCGGCACGATCACGCGCTCGCGTGGCGGAAAATCCTACCGCGACCAGCGCGTACTCGCTTAGCACCAACCCCTCCTCCGTCCGCCTCCCCGGTTCGGACCCGGCTTGCCAAGGATATGGCGCGGGTATAATGGTTATAAAATATAAGTAAATTGGGAGGTCGCCGTGAGGTATTGTGCGGTATCGGCAGTCACACTGGCTGCCCTTCTTGGAACGACGGCGCTCGCCCGCGCCGATGGCGAAAACTGCTCGCCGGCCACCACGGCATCGCTGGCCATCCCCGGCATCGAGATCGTCGCCTCCAAGCTGCAGGAGGCCGGCAACAATCTGCCCAAGCATTGCATCATGACCGGGATCGCCAACCAGCGCACCGGTGCGGATGGAAAGGCTTACGCCATCCAGTTCGAGATGAGGCTGCCGGCGGAGTGGAACGGACGCTTCCTGCACCAGGTCAACGGCGGCAATGACGGCGTGGTCGTGCCCGCGTTGGGCTCCCGGCCCGACGGTTTTGCATCAGGCGGCACGCCGCTGTCGCGAGGTTTCGCGGTGCTGTCGTCGGACAGCGGACATTCCGGCTCCGATCCCGCCAACAAGCCGCTCGGGCTCACGGCCGGTGCGGCCTTCGGGCTCGATCCGCAGGCGCGGCGCGATTACGGCTATGCCGCCGACATGACGCTTTCACCGGTCGCGAAGAAGGTGATCGCGCTGCATTACGGCCGCCAGCCGGAGCGCTCCTACATGGCCGGTTGCTCGAACGGCGGACGCCACGCGATGGTCGCGGCCTCCCGCATGCCCGAAAATTACGACGGCTTCCTGGTCGGCAATCCCGGCTTCGATCTGCCGCGCGCCGCGGTCCAGCATGCCTGGGACGTGCAGGCGTTCTTGAAGGCCGATCCGGATCTGCGCAAGTCGATCACCAAGGAGGATGCGCAACTCGTCGCCTCGCGCATCACGGAAGCCTGCGATGCGCTCGACGGCGCCAAGGACGGGCTGACGTCCAATCTCGCCGCCTGCCAGAAGGCGTTCGACCTCAAGAGCCTCGTCTGCGCGCCGGGCCAGAACTCCGCTTGCCTGGCCGAGGCCAAGGTGGACGCGCTGAAGACCAGCCTTGCCGGGCCGAAAAATTCCAAAGGCGAGGCGCTCTATTCGGACTGGCCGCTCGACGGCGGCATCGGCACCGGCAACTGGCGCGCCTGGAAGGTCGAGAGTTCGGTCCCGCCCTGGAACAATTATCCGATCATCGCCACGATGGGCGCGGCGTCGCTGAACTACATTTTCTCGACCCCGCCAGTTGCGGTGGAAGGCAGCAGCGACAAGCTCATCGACGCGCTGAAGGCCTACGATTTCGACAAGGACGCGCCAAAAATCTTTGCCAAGGACGGCACGTTCACCGAGTCAGCCATGGACTTCATGGCGCCGCCCGATGTCGACGACCCCAAGCTCGCAGGCCTGCAATCGGCCGGCCGCAAGATGCTCATTTTCCACGGCCAAGCCGACCCGGTGTTCTCGGTCAACAACACCATCCGCTGGTATGAGCGGCTGAACAAGAACGCGCAGGGCCATGCCGATGGCTTCGCCCGCCTCTTCACCATCCCGGGCGGGACGCATTGCGGCGGCGGGGTCACCCTCGACAAGTTCGATGCGCTCACCGCGCTGACCGATTGGGTGGAGCACGGCAAGGCGCCGGATCGGATCACGGCCGCCATCGATCCGGCAAATAAGGAAATCCCGGCGACGTGGAACGCAAACCGCAGCCGGCCGCTCTGCCCCTATCCGTCGTATGCGGCCTATTCCGGTTCAGGCGACATCGAGGACGCGGCGAATTTTGTCTGCAAGGCGCCGTAGCGCGCGCGGCTGCGCTTGATCTCGCCTCACTTGCGGCTCCGCAAGCGGGGCGAGGTAGAAGGAAGCAAGGTCAGGCTTCAACCCCGAACGTCAGACCGGCATGGTCGGTCAGTCGCTTGATCAGTCTGCGACCCATCGCGGCGCCCGGTGTCCAGATTCCGGCCGCAACGTCCGGCGTGTCGCGCAGCAGGCAGATCGCGCATTCCGAGATCATCTTGGAGGTCGAGCCATAGCCGGGATCACGATCGCCCTTCACCGCCGCACGGACCTGGCGGCCATCGGGGGCGACGGCGACAAACAGCAAATCGTAATAGCCGGTTTCACGCTCTTCTTTCGACGGCCCCTCACCCGGTTTCGGGATCGCCGACATCGCCATCTTGTTGTTGGCCGCCTGGATACTCCTGGCCAACGCCTCGCCCTCCTCGCCTGGGCCGGCGATCTGCATCTCGTCGTAAACGAAATCCTGGCCATAGGGGAAGCCCATCAGCATGTTCGATCGATGCACATTGCGGGTGTTGATATTCGCCATGAAAAATGGCGTCACCCAGGCTTGCAGATCGTCGTCGAGCATCGGCCTGTTGCCCGGCGGCTGCTTCGGACCCTGGAAGCCCGGCGTCAGTGCGAACGGATCCCGCATCAATGCCAGAAGACCCTGATCCTTTGA
The DNA here is from genome assembly GCA_963802535.1 of uncultured Alphaproteobacteria bacterium. Taxonomy (GTDB): domain Bacteria; phylum Pseudomonadota; class Alphaproteobacteria; order Rhizobiales; family Xanthobacteraceae; genus Bradyrhizobium. Next base: position 143,789 of record CAWDJI010000027.1, read on the forward strand.
CGCGGCCTCAAACAGCGCCTTACTGCTGGCCGCCGTTCCGCCCGAGAAGGTCCCCTTCATCGCGCGGATGCGCCCCTTGACCCGGGGCACCGTTGCCCCGAACGCTTTCTTCGCGGCTTCCTGCGCGCAGAATACGCCGAGTTCAAACGGCAGGGAATCATAGCCGCAGGAGAACATGATCCGCGCACCGCTTGCTTGCGCGGTCGCCTGATGCGCATCGATGATCCGCCGCATCCATGGCGTCTCGCCGCACAGATCGAAATAGTCGGTGCCCGAAGCCGCGCAAGCCGCCACCAGTTCGTTGCCGTAAAGCAGATACGGCCCAACCGTCGTTATGACCGACTTGGTCTGGTCGACCATGGCCTGCAGCGAGGCAACATCGGAGGCATCGGCGACGATCAGCGGCGTATCCAATGGCGCACCGATCGCATCGCGCACCGCGGCGAGCTTGTCCTTGCTGCGTCCGGCCATCGCCCATTTCAGATTGGTGTCGCCCTTGTAATGCGCGGCGAGATATTCGGCGACGAGCTGGCCGGTGAAACCGGTGGCGCCATAGACGACGATGTCGAATTTCGACGAAGACATATTCTAGTTCCTTGACGTGAACGCTGGTTCTTCCGTCATTGCGAGCGAAGCGAAGCAATCCATCTCACCACAAAAAAGAAAGAATGGATTGCTTCGCGGAGTTTATCATCGGGCGCGCATGCGCGCGACCCGTTGGCTCGCAATGACGAACATTATTTCTTGGCGTAGGAAACGCCCATGCCGGCACGCACGTCCGCTTGAATCCCGTAAGGCGCGATCGGATAGCGCAGCCCGTTTTTGGCGAGCTGCTTCATGCCGACAATGGCCTTGGCAAGATGCGCCGGCTGTAGCGCCATCAGCATTTCCTCATCCGGCACGCCGCCGTAGCGCCGTTCGGCAAAGCACGGCAGCGACAATGAGGGCTCGCCGGTCTTCAGCGCCCGGCCCCATAAATCCGCGCACGCGGTTTCGCCGACTACGCCCCATTCGAACTTCTTGTAGCCGGTATATTGCAGCCCGTTGATCAGGATGATCATCTGCCCCGGCGTCGCGTACACCAGGCAGATATCTGGCGGATTGAGCCGGCCGCTGGTGAGCGGGCTCACCGCCATCGCCTGATATTGGCCGTATGGCACCACATCGAGCGCTTCCTGGCGAAGGCGTGCGTCTTCAGCGGTGCCGTGCCAAACACCGACATAGTTTTTTCCTTCGAGGAATTTTTCATCCGTCGGCGAGAGGCCAATCACAGCGCGGCATTGCGCGCCGACGAGATCTTCACCCGTAATGCCGACGGTCCAGCCGAGCCGCGAGGCCATGCTGACGATCTGGTCGGTGGTGTGAACGGCGCTGGGCCGCCGGATCTTCGGAATCGCCGTCATCTCGTCGACGGTTGCGAACATCTTGATGCCAATCACGGTGGTCTTGAGCCGCAGCAGATTGTTCAGATCGGCCACGATGGCGGCCAAATCGAACGCTTCGGGCGGCGTTTGCTGTTGCATGGCGTAAACTCCCTGATCGGCGTGTTGGCGTCGATTGTAGCCCGCCCCAAAGGCGGTTGCGACCCTCTACTTGGGCGCCGGTCCCGGCAGCAGATCGTCGATCTTGCCGGTGGCCCGGTACGCGATCAGGCCCATCCATTCACGCACCGCCAGATCCGTCCGCCCCAACCCGTCGGTCGCGACGTTCGTAAACGACAGCAAATCGCCGACCCGCCAATCGACGGGATAAGGCTCGACCGCAAATCCGGCTTTCCGGAACAGGCCGATCGATCGCGGCATGTGAAAGGCCGATGTCACCAGCAACCAGCGCTCGCCGTCTTTAGGCGCCACCAGCGCCTTGGAGAATTGGGCGTTCTCGACCGTGTTGCGCGAGGCACGTTCCATGATCAGCCGCGACTTGGCGACGCCGAGGCTTTCAAAGATGGCGCCGGCGAAATCGGCTTCCCGCGCATCGTTCGAAATCACATTGGCGCTGCCGCCCGAGAACACGACGCGTGCATTCGGATAACGAAGTGCCAGGGCTGCCGCCGAGATGATGCGGTCAGGCGCACCTCTGACGACGGGCGTGCCATGGGCTGCCGAAAGATCGGCCTCGATCGAGGCGCCTAGCACGATGATGCCATCCGGTGCGCCGCGCGCCAAATCCCACGGCGGGAAACGCTGCTCCAGCGGATAGAGCAGCAGGGTTCCGAGCGGCGACAGCCCGCACACCACCAGCAGCAACACGGACGTAATCACGAGCTTGCGGCCGACCCGCGCAAAACGCGTCAGCAACAGGACGGCGCCAACGACGCCGACGCCGATCAGGAAATTCGTCGGCAACAGCATAGCGCCGAGCGTCTTGGAGAGGATGAAGAACAAGGATGAATTCCTTACCGATCAAATTTGCGCGAGGCAGCACACTCGATGTCATACGCGGGCTTCACCCGCGTATCCATCCATCTTCAAAAAATGGACTATTTGAGAACGATGGATGGCCGGAAGCGCAAACAAATTACCAAAATTTGCGCGAGGCGACCGCCATACCCAATCATCAGGACGGCAATCCGCATCCGTCGTAGCCTACGATCTCTTCCGCCGAGCGGGGATCCAAAACGGACATACGGGATACCTTCTCGAAGAAGGATTCCAACGCTGCCTTTCTCCCGGCGGACATCGGTGGCGCGACCCGAGACAGCCGCTCCTCAATCGCACGCTCCAGCGCCGTTTCGACATCTTCGCCGGTCAGGCGAGCAAGCCGCTGCGCGAGTTGATCAAGCTTGGCGGAACGAATATTCATGGACCACCCATCAAGTCAGAACGCTGGGAATATACCATCATTGGGAGCCGAGATCACTCTCGTCTCATTTTTTGTGAAGCGAGTTGCGCTCGCCCGTTCTCGAACCCCTAACAAAGGGCTGCCATGACCCATCATCACCTGCATTCCAGCCCGAAAACCTGCCATTGGGGCTTTTTCGAAGCAAAACTGAAGCCCGTCATGACCATCGCCAGCGGAGATGAGGTCACGATCGATACCATTACCGGCGGTCCCGACGTGGTCCCGGACCGCAGCAAATTCCACGTTCCGCCGGAGCTTGCCGACGTCCATGAACAGAACGAGCGGATGGTGCCCGGCCATATCCTGACCGGCCCGATCGCGGTTGAAGGCGCCCTGCCCGGCGACGTGCTGGAGGTCGATGTTCTCGACGTCCAGCTCCGGCAGGATTGGGGATACAATCTGATCAAGCCGCTGTCGGGCACCCTGCCCGATGATTTCCACGAGACGCGGCTATTGAACATCCCGCTCGACCGCGAGCGGATGGTCGGCCGGCTGCCGTGGGGACTGGACCTGCCGCTAAAACCGTTTTTCGGCGTGATGGGCGTGGCGCCGCCGCCGGCTTGGGGCCGCATCACCTCGCTGATCCCGCGTGCGATGGGCGGCAATCTCGACAACAAGGAATTGGGCGCCGGCGCAAAACTCTATCTGCCGGTGTTCGTGCCGGGCGCGCTGTTTTCCTGCGGCGACGGCCATGGCGCGCAAGGCGACGGCGAGGTGTGCGTCACCGCGATCGAGACCGCGTTGCAGGGCCGCTTCCGCCTGACGCTGCGCAAGGACCTGCGGCTGGATTACCCGCGCGCGGAAACCCAGACCCACTACATGACGATGGCGATGGATCCCGACCTCGACCAATGCGTCGTGCGCGCGCTGCGTGACATGATCGTGTTGCTCGGCGAGAAACGTAATTTGTCGCGCCAGGATGCCTACACGCTCTGCAGCCTCGCCGCCGATCTGCGCGTTACGCAGACGGTGAACGGCTCCAAGGGCATCCATTGCATGATCGAAAAGACGGTCGTGCACGGGTAAATGCCCGGGCTCTTCGCCGAATCGAAGCCTCGCCCCTGATCCGGGGTCGTCGGGCGTCGTTGGGCGTGTCGATTTTCCGATGACTGTGCAAGGAGATAGGCCGCAGCTTGCGGTTGTTGTTGACTTATCCCCATGGAACTTAATAAAGTCTAAATAGATACTTTTCAGTACGACGATTAGAAGTTAGCGTTCTTGCATGGCTACAGAAAAAGCCGAAACCGACCGCGTACCCGTCACGTTGGCGCTCTCGACCATCACCTATCTTGAAAAACTGGTGAGACAGGGCACCCACGGCACAAGCGTTCCCGGCGTTGCAAAGACCCTGATCGAGGAAGGCATCCGGCTCGCCATCAAGGACGGGCTGCTTGCGATCCGCGACAATGGCAGGCCGACCTGAGGGACTGAATTGCCCACGGGGAAGATCTGCCCGACGCAAGTTTTGCCGACGGGAAGCTGATGGAGGCGCGGCGGTTCACCGAAATGTGGAACCGCCAACATGTTCGCGAATATACCGACCTGGACTTCCGAGCGCGTCGAACTTTTGAAGCAGCAGTTTGAAGAAGGCCTCTCCTGCCGCCAGATCGCCGCCAGCATCGGCGTGAGCCGTAACGCCGTGATCGGCAAGCTCACCCGCCTTGGCCTGACGCGCGGCCCGGGCAGTGGCGAACTACGCGCGACGCCGGCAAAACCCCGCACTCCCAAATCCGGTCCAAGGCAGCAATACCAGATGCTGCAAGTCGTCTACGAGAACGGGCAGCCGGTCGGCGACGGGCCGGTCGAAAGCGCCCAGCCCTGTTCGCTGTTCGAACTCAGCGAGCAGCGATGCCGCTGGCCGATCTCGACGCCCGGCGCCGAGGATTTCTGCTTTTGCGGCAACATGCCGCTCGACGGGGTGCCCTATTGCGAAGGTCACTCCCGCCTCGCCTACAAGCCTGGTTCGCGGCAGCGAATGGCCAGAGCTTGATGTTTCAGCCGATCCGCCAGCCGACCTCTTTCGCAAAGCTCTGAAAAAACTCCGGCGTATAGGCCTTGTCAGGCGATTGCCGCACCCGCTCGTCGAGCTTGTGGGCGTCATCGCCGACCAGGATGCGCCAGCGCTCAGCCTTGACGCCGTCGAGGATGATCTTGGCGGCCGCGGCCGCAGTCGTCGGCGCCTCGTCGCGGAACGCACGGGCGCGCTCGGCCATGAGTTGCTGGATGTTCTCGTCCGACATGGCAGCGGTATCGACGCCCATGAGCTTCAGCCGTTCGCGGGCGAGTGCGATCTCGGCATCGGACAGCCGTTCGGAGCCGCTGGCACTCTGGATCTTGCGCGAATTGGACATGATCGACGTGCCGATATGCCCGGGCATCACGACCGAGCATTTGATGTGCGGCGCGTTGAGCCGGAGATCGTTGATCAGTGCTTCGGTAAATCCCTTCACCGCGAATTTGGCAGCTGAATAGGCGGTGTGGGACGTCCCCGGGCCTACCGACGCCCAGAAGCCGTTGACGCTGGAGGTATTGACGATATGGCCCTCGTCGGCCTTCAGCAATAACGGCATGAAGGTGCGGACCCCGAGATAGACGCCACCCCAGCAGATGTTGAAGGTCTTCTCCCACCCCTCGCGCGTGTTGGTGAACAGGCTGCCGCCGCCGCCGATGCCGGCATTGTTGAACAACAGATGGATCTTGTCGGTCGCCTGCTGCTCGATCAGTTCATCGCGGAAACGGATGTAATGGTCCTCGATCGAGACGTCGGCGACATGGGTGGTGATGCGCAGTCCCTGCGGCAGCCGTTCCACTTCGCACAGCCGCTTGGTCTCGGCCATGGCCTCCGCCGAGACGTCGCACATCGCGACATTGCAGCCTTCGGCGACCAGTTGCCGCGCCAGTTCGCGGCCCATGCCCGTGCCGCCTCCGGTGATGACGGCGATCTTTCCGGCGAAATCCTTCATGGCGTTCCTTACGTTCTTCTCTGGATTTTTCTTCGCTTTTTTCTTGGCCCTCACGAGCAACGCACGCACGGGCCCTTGCGCGAAGTGTAGCAGCTACACTTCGCCGGTAAAGCACGGGCTCTTGATGGCGCCAAAATGACGTGAAGTTCGCGACACGGAAAAACGAGACGTCCTACTCCGCCGCCTCGACGCGTTGGCTGGACACGCCCAATCCGTCCAGTGCCTTCTTGATCGCCGCTTGCTGCGCCGGCGAGGCTTCCGGCATGGGTGCCCGCGAAAACGTCTTCGGCAATCCCTGCAACGACTGCGCATAGCGCGTGCAGGCCGGCAGATTGTCGGAGAAGACGGCGTTCCACAGCGTCAACAGTTTCCTGTGCAGGTCGAGCGCGCGGACGTGGTCGCCGGCCTTGACCGCATCCCACAACTCGACCGAGGCATGCGGCGCGGCTCGAGGATCGCCGCAATCGAGCCATGGGCGCCGAGCGTGTAGGACGGATACATCAGCGCATCGACCGCGCTGTAGATCAATTTGTCCGGCGCCATCATCATCAGATCGGCGAACAATTTGAGATCGCCGGCGCTCTGCTTGACGCCGATCACCAGCGGCACCTCGTTCATGATCCGGGTCAGCAGCGCCGGCGACAGGTACGACCACGGCACCACATTGTAGATGATGATGGGCATGCCGGTTTCGTCCGCCATGCGGCGGAAGTGATCGACCATCGCCTGCTCGTCCGGCTTGAACAGATAATGCACCGGGGTGACCTGGAGGGCGGCCACGTTCATGTCGCGCACGAGCTTGCCGCGCCGGATCGCATCTCGCGTGGAGTCGACGATGATGCCCGCGATCACGGGCGCGCGGCCTTTTGCGGCCTCCACGGTTGCGGCCATCAGGTCGCGATACTCTTCATGATCGAGCGTATGTCCCTCGCCGGTCGAGCCGCCGGCCGCCATGCCGTGGCTGCCGGCTCCGATCAGCCAGTCGACCTGGGGCGCTATCTGCTTGAAATCAATCTCGCCGTCTTTACGGAACGGCGTTGTCATCGGCGGTATCACGCCGGTTGGACGAATCTTCATGGCGAGCCCTCGCTGTTTCCATTCGCGGGTTATCGCCCCGCTTTTCCGGCGCACTGGCCGGGCGCGTCAGCCTAACCAGGCGCGCCGCCGCAAGCCAGCGGCAGCAATGACGCAGCAGCCAACCGAAAAGGCTGGGCGCTGCCGTCCTGGCGTGGCGCCTACGGCGTGACGGGAGTGAGCTGACCAGGCTGCGAAAAATCGCGGCGGCTGTAACGCCAGATCGACCGGTCGGGGAACGCCTTGCGCAGAGCACCGATATCGGTATCCGAACGGGCGTAGAGCACGGCCCCGTCCATTGCCGGCGGATTGCGCACGAGATCGAAATCATGCAGGCCGATGCTGCTGGAGGTATCCAGAATCACGACCGCGCTCCCGGTCACGGCCTGCTGCACCAGCCGCAACGGCTCCTGTCGCGAAAATACCTGGAGCTGGAAAGCCGTCAGCAGCAGCGGCCAGGTGCCGACAAAATACAGCACGCAGGCAAGCGAAGCGATCGGCAGCATCGCGCGATCCATCGGCCGCTCCAGTCTCGCCGTGATGGAAGGGAGCGCCGAGACCATGGTGACCATCATCAGAGGGAACGCATCGAAATAAAAGCGGGGACCATAGCGGTTGCCGCCGAAAGTGGCGTAAACCAGAAAGGCCAGCACGAAGGTCGGAAAAACCAGATCGTAAAAAGCGAGCTTGCGATCCCTGAATTTGAGGGCGAGGCAACAACAATAGACGATCACCAAAACCGGCGACGTCCACAGCGCAAGTTCGACCAGGCGACCCGCGGTCACCACCACGCCATCGAGGATTCGCAAGGGGTCGAGGCCTACGAAGATTTCTGACACCTCCGAAGTGTTAATGATGGAATAGGTGCTGCGGAACGGGCTGCCGGTGATGAAATATTGATAGAGCATCAGCAGCAGCAGTAACGGGGTAAATCCGGCCGTCAGAAGTCCGATGCTACGCGGCCAGGCGCTCCGCCGCTGCCGGGCCAACCACAACAGCGAAGCCGGTATTAGCGGCAACACGTCGAAATAGCGCGTCATCGCCAGCAAACCGACAATGGCTCCTGCCGCGACCAGTTTGTATCCCCGCACGATGTCGCCGTCCGGCAGCAGGCAGAGGCAAAACGACAGGATCAGCAGCGCCGAGAAGACGTGCGGAAAATACGACGCCGCGTTCATAACGTAGAACGGGGTCAGTGTGAAAACCGCCGCCGCCACGACAGCCGCGGTTTGGTCACCGACACGCCTGCAAAACGCGGCAAGCATCACGACGACGCCTCCCCCCAGCAAGGCATTGACCATCCATGGCGGTATTCCCAGCAGCAACCCGGTGGAGAGCACCATCGGCCATGCCGGTGGGGACTGGCTGACCCATTTGGAGTCGAAAATATAGGTGCGGAACGGGATCAAATGCTCGCCCAGGATGGGCGGGGCTTCCCACAGTCGAAATCCGGCAAACGTGTGCGCCGAAAAAAGATAGCAGAACTCGTCGCCGGAATTCGGAAACCGGTCCAGGACGAAGTATGCCACAGCCACCGGCAGCAGCATCGCGGCCGCCACGGTAACGGATATGCACAACTTCATCCGTTGCCCGATCCAGGAAACGATCTTCCCGGTTATCCGATCAAGTTCGGCAACGGAGCTCATGGCCGCAGCGGCCAGAATGAAAGCGATGCAGTGCGCCGTTTCGACCGAAAACGTCCAGCGCAAATCATCCCATGCGCCTGCGCAGGCTCCGCTGATCTGGCCGGGGCATGGCGCTAGCCAGAACGCTCGCTGCAGCCACGACACGATCAGGAGAAACACAATACCGGCCGCCAGCAAAGCGAGCCGGCGGGATCGCAGCAACGATCGGCTTTGTTCGACCACCAGCACGTCCAGTTTTTCCGCATGCATCGCTCAAGCCCTTGCGCATCAAGCGTACGATTCAGGCCTACATTCGGTAATATTTGCTTAATAATTGGCGCGATTTGGCAGCCGGGCCGTCTCGGTGGCGCGACAGCAAGAGGAATGGTTAGCGTCGACCGATCGCCAGGAAACCGGCGATCGCCCAGCCATTGGGGCATTTCCGTTTTCGTGCCACAAATAGCCGTCGTCCTTTGAAGAGCCAGCGAATTTGAACACCTCGTGTAATTGGGAAGCGTCCATGAAACTTCATCGCCGACGATTTCTGCATCTCGGTGCGGCCGCAGCCACACTCCCTGTTGTGACGCGCATGGCGCACGCGGAGAACTACCCAAGGCGGCCGATCACGCTGATCGTACCCTTCGCCGCCGGCGGCCCGACCGATGTGATCGGGCGCATTCTCGGGGCGCATATTCAGACGACGCTGGGGCAGACCGTCGTGATCGAAAACGTCACCGGTGCATCCGGTACGCTGGCGGGCTTGCGGGCGGCGCGTGCCACGCCGGACGGCTATACGCTCACCATCGGCCACTGGGGCACGCACGTCATTAACGGCGCCATCTATCAGCTCCAGTACGATGTGCTGCGCGACTTCGAACCGGTCGCGCTGCTGGCGAACGGTCCGCAGCTCATCATCGGCAGGCCGACACTGCCGCCGCGGGACTTGAAGGAGCTGATCGCCTGGCTGAAGGACAACAAGGCCACCGCGGGCACTGCCGGGCCCGGCACCGGCGCCCACGTCGCTGCGGTTTTCTTCCAGACCCTGACCGGGACCAGCTTTTCCTTTGTTCCCTATCGCGGCGCCGGTCCCGCGCTCAACGACGTCATGGCCGAGCATATCGACATCATGTTCGACCAGGCGGCAAATTCGTTGCCGCAGGTGCGCGGCGGCAAGGTAAAGGCTTACGCCGTGACACAGCGCGCACGGCTAGCGTCCGCGCCCGATATCCCGACCGTCGATGAAGCCGGATTACCGGGCCTCTATATTTCCTACTGGCACGGCATCTGGGCGCCGAAGAATACACCGGGCGACATCATCGCAAAGTTGAATGCGGCCTTGGTCGCGGCGCTGGCCGACCCGGATGTGCAAAAGCGATTTGTGGAACTGGGCCAGGAAACGCCGTCACCTGAAAGGCAAACACCGGCCGCACTGAAAAGCCATCAAACCGAAGAAATCGAAAAATGGTGGCCGATCCTGAAAGCGGCCAACATCAAGGCCGAGTGATGCGATACCGTGCGCTTGCCTTGGTCCGCCAACCCGTCATCCTGTCGGCATGTTGTTGACCTTGATTCTTGCGGCAGCCATCGCCGTCATCTGGTTGGCGGAGCGCAGCGTTGAGCACCTCAAACTGGCGCTTGCGGCGCTGTGTTTCATCGCTGCAATGCTGCTGTTCGTCGTTGCCGATTACGAACGGGCAATTCTGCTTGCAACCATCCTGGCAGTGGCCATCTCTGCGGCGTCATATGTCAAGTACAAGCACAGCGGCCTGAAGCTGACAGTCACGGATTTTCCGCTCGCGTTCGCAGGCACTGTGCCGTTTTTCATCGCACAATATCCGCTCGCCGTCGCAGCGGTTGTCGCCGGAAGCATCGGGCTCGTTCTCGCCGCGGTCGCGGTTCTGCTCACCATGGCAGGGCCGCCGGTTTCGCTAAAACTGCAAATGATTCTGTTCGGCGTTACCCTAGTCGGCTTGGTAGCGGCCTATCGGAGCGCCGGCGGCGCCGGTTCGCTTCAACGTATCGCGACGCACCGGCGGTGTTTCTTTTCGAGCTTCATCGCCTCCCTGCTCGATCCAAACTCCTGGCGCGCGTTCAGCGGGCTGGTCCTCAGCGACATATCAGAGGATCCGCTACCGCTGCTGCCGGCTGAGCCTGCGCGTACCCTCGACTATCCCGACATCATCGTGATCCAGCACGAATCGATCTTCGACCCTCGCCTGTACGGGCTTCCGGTCGAACCTGAAGTCGAGGCCTTCCTGTCCCCGAAAGGCGCGCTGCACGGCACCCTCAACGTCGATATTTTCGGCGGAGGGTCGTGGCAATCCGAATTCAGCCTGCTCACCGGGCTTTCGAGCGCCAGCTTTGGTTCGAACGGCTATTTTCTGTTCAAGCGCGGCGTCGGCCAATTCCGCAACTCTCTGCCGGATGCGCTTGCCGCACTTGGCTATGGAACGATGCTGACGTCGAGCTGCCGCCGCAGTTTTCTCAACTACGATGAATTTTACCGTTCGATCGGCATCAGCGAGCGAATTTTTACCGATGATTTTCATCCGCCGTTCGATGCCGGCCGGTTCGAAACCACGAATTCCGACGCGCTATTTCTGGAAGCGGCCCTCGGCGTTCATATGGAAAGAGTAGCTGGCGATGCCGCGCCTCGTTTCATGTATGCGCTGACCAACTTCAATCACGGCCCTCACAACCGAAGGCTGGTAGCACCTGGCCATTTTGAGAGCGAACGCGCCTTTGCGGCGGCAAGCCTCGACGATGCGCAATATGCCGAGTACTACGCCCGACTGGTGGAGACCGCGGTGACCTGGAGGCGGCTCAAGTCCGAGCTTTCGACGCGTTTTCCTGACCGTCCGATGCTGATCGTGCACTACGGCGACCATCAGCCGGTCTTGTCGCGGCGGATCGAGGCAAAGCTCAAACTGCCCACCGACCCGCGGCGCCAGTTTCGCACCTTCTATGCCATTGAAACGCTGAATGGCGGCGGCGACAAAATCTTCTCCGCCCCCGGCCCGGACCTGGATATTGCTTTTCTCGGGACTGTCGCCCTGCAGCAGGCCGGCCTGCCGCTCGATCAGGTCTTTGCCACCCGCGCCAGCCTTCTCAAACAATGCGGCGATGCCTACTTTGCGTCACCTTCGGAACGGAAACGCCGCTTCCACCGCACCCTTGTAAACCTTGGCATGATCGACGTCGCGCCAGCGCGGCATCAATATTGAGCGCGCTGAGGCGACCGGGACCGCGCCTTCGGCCGGGCCGACCAAAAACCCTGAGCTTAAGGAACCAGCAAGACTTGGATGTTAATTTTATGTTTTGGGAAGGCCATCCAGCCATCCGATCTCTAGCTTTGGCACTACCGACATTTTGAAAGACCCTGTGTTGAAATAGTTTCGGGGCAATATCGATGCTTAGATTGAAACGAATTTCCGAACTTTTGAAGATTTCCGCCGATCACATCGAAGGTCAAAGCAAAGTGGCCACCGGCAAAGCGACGGACGAAGCCGTCAAGATGATCAAAGAATTGCGAGATACGGCACGAGATATCCTCACAAGCGAGGAATATCAGAATTCCAGGATCAAGTTCTGAAATTACGAATATGTCCGTATCAAATGCAGCTCCGATAGCCACTCGGTAGAGAACCGGTATGGTCGAAACCCGAATAGCGCCCCGCGTCCGTGTCAACAAACCTGCAAAGATTGATCACGGCGGCGACAAGATCGACTGCATCATCCGCGACCTCTCCGCTACCGGGGCCGCGCTTGAAATATCGAATATTGTCCGGGTGCCCGACAATTTCACATTGATCATGCCGGAAGAAAGGCTGAGGCTTCCCTGCCACGTCGTTTGGCGCAGAGAGTTTCGGATCGGAATAGCCTTCGACTAAAGCGTTTTCCAGCGAAAGCCTGCCCCGCACTTGACGCGGGGTGGACCCGGTTCGCGTCACGTAAATGCGTCAAAAACACTAAAGTCCCGTTTCGATTCAATCGAAGCGGAGCAGGCTCTAGTCTGCGCTCCCTGCTCCGCCGTCGATCTGCTTGCCCATCAGCGCAATGGCTTTCTGATAGACGCCGGCGGCGTTCCAGGCCTGGATCGCGGCGAAATTGGCTTCGCCGGGCTGGTAGCCTGCGCCGGCGCGCCAGCCATGAGCGCGCAGGAAATTCGCCGTCGAGTTGAGCGCGTTGGCGGCGACCTCGAGATTGCCGGTGCCATAGGCCAGGATGTTCTTCGGCATGAACTGGGTCTGGCCGACCTCGCCATGCATCGAGCCACGCGTGGCGCCCGAGAGCACGCCGCGATCGATCAGCTTCAACGCCGCATAGAGCTGCTCGGTGAAAAACTCCTGCCGGCGGCAGTCGTAGGCAAGCGTTGCGATCGACGACAGCATGTTCTGATTGCCGCGCTGGCTGCCAAAACCGGTCTCCATGCCCCAGATCGCCAGCAGCGGCCCGGGCGGCACGCCGTAGCGCTGCTGGATCGACGCAAACAGCGCGCCTTGCGATTGCTTGAGCGAACGGCCGCGGGCGACGATCGTGCTGGAGCCGCGCTTGGCGAGGAACTGATCCAGCGTCAGGCTGAAGCTGCGCTGGCTGCGGTCGGCGGCGATGGTGGCGCTGGCGTAACTGGTCTGCATCAGCGCGGCCGCGGCGTTGGCGCCGACGCCCTTGCCCCTCGCCTCGTCGGAAAACTCCCGCTTCCAGGCCTCGAAGCCGGCCGACGAACTTCCGCACTGTGCGGCATCCGCCTTCCCGCCGAGCCCTGCCACCAGTGTCACCGCCACAATCGCAGCCGACACAACCTCCCTGACCCTGACCATGACCATCGAAAACTCCATTGGCGCCATCAGGCGCAAGGTTAGTCCCGGACCATACGGAATGGCTAGACACCCGGTGAACTGAAAAATCGGCAGCGCCACAGCTTTGCTGAGCACACGGCTCTCGCGACGATCAGGATAGCCCCTGCAACGTGCGATTGAAAAAAACCGGCCCCAGCGGGGGGAAGCTGGGGCCGTTTAGCATCGGATGCGATGGGGGGAACGTCGCATCCGGTCGTGCGGGTCCAAGCCTCCACCGCCGCAATTGTTCCGAAGAATCCTTCCCGTGGGACGGCCATGCGAAGCGGCGGCAGTAGGGTCGAAAAATTTCCAGCATCGGCGGGAACAAGTGGCAACGCGGCGGATTATGATTTTCGTGTTGGGATACACACAATCACCTTACGGCCTCAGCGAGCTTCCCCCGAGAGCGCTGGGGCCGTGTTTTCCGTGACGGACAAGAGGCTGCGAATGGATGGTGCAGAGGCTTCGATACGGTTTGACGCCCCCGCCGTCCTTCGCAAATGGCCCTCGCTCAACAACGCCCGCCGGCCCGGCGGCTCGGGTCCCTATCTGGTGCTCGAAGGCACGCTCGATGAGTGCATCAGGCAGTTCATGGCCAAGCCCGAATCGAGCCGGCATTTGTATGAGATCCAGACCGCGGCGCAGCCGCCATTGGTGACGGAGGTGCTGTCCGCCGAGCACGTCGTCGAACTCGCACGGCTGCGCGAGTTTCTTTGAACCGGATTTCCTTAAGCCCGGGCTCCGCACTTGCCGCGCTGAACGGCCGCTGCTGATGATGACCATTTTGCCACAGGGCAGTCCGCTTAAGCGTGACGGCGATCACGGTATCGCGCGCCGCGCCCCGTCAGAATGGCCGGCATCATCCAATCACGGGAGCGCACAATGAGCACAGATAAGAACGAGTTGAACGCAGAGCAGCTGGAGATCGCAGCCGGCGGCATGAAGTGGGACCGCAATCATGTGAGTCCGAACGTTGTCGATGCCCGCGGCGGCCAATTCCATGTGCTGTTCTGGGATGTGACCTTGGACATCAGGGGCAACATCAGCAGCATCACCCCGCGATAGCCGCGCGGACGCAGACACCCTTCTTGAAACCAGTCACCAAAATGCAGGGAATTTTCGATGAGCACACTGAATAATGAACGCCACGAACTGCACCGCCCGGCCGAAGCGATTTGCGATGCCGAACTCGACGCGGCGTCGGGCGGGATGATGGATCAGCTGATCCAGATCATGACCAATCTCGCCAACATGCGCCACGAGTCGGCCAAGGCTGTCGCTCAAAACCTGCGTGGATAAGCGCGCCGAATTCGACGAAGCATTTTCTCGATCCGGGGAAGCCGTCCCGCCATGGCGGGGACAGGCGCTCGCGTGCCCCCTGCGGTGGACGGGACCTTGCCGTCAAGCGATTGAAATGATGGTCGGAGCGAGAGGATTTGAACCTCCGACCCCTAGTCTCCCAGACAGTCCCGGGCCGTTTTCAACTAGTCTCACACTGTTTCAAAAGCCTTGAAAAATGGGCATTTCTTGCCTATCGTTGTCGCTGGTGGGTTCAAGAAGTTGCGGGTAGTTTCGCCGTTTTGAACCCACCGTGAACCCACGCTGGGCCCCTAGTCTCACTCCGCTCGACCCCTAGTCAGGCGGACTAGTGCGCTCAGCCCAGCCAATTGCGGAGGGCCGCTTGCCTGTCGAGACCCTGACCGACGCACGCATCCGCAGCGCTCTCCCTCCCGGGACCGGCATCCTCGAACTCTGGGACGGCAAGACGTCGGGGCTGTGTTTTCGCGTCATGAAGTCCGGCGTCCGCTCGTGGACGTTTCGCTATCGGCCCCACAGCGGCGCCGCCTTCCGCCGCGTCACGCTTGGCCGCTACCCCGCCCTCTCCCTGGTCGATGCCCGTGGCGCTGCCGAGCGCCTGCGCGACCGGGTCCGCACCGGGGCAGATCCGCAGCACGAGCAGCGCACCGACCGCGAGGCCCTGCGGACGACGCCGGCGGAACTGACCTTCGATGCCCTCGCCGATCTCTACGTCGAGCGTTACGCCAAGCGGCAGAAGGCTTCGTGGAAGAATGACGAGGGTTATCTCCGCGCCAACGCCCGCCCGACATGGGGCAAGCTAAACTACGTAGCGTTGCCAGTGTATTTAAGCGTGCGTCCGAGATTGATCCGAACGACCCCCCTGCGCTTTTAAAGCGCGCCCTTGACGTTATTGATCGTCTTGGCGCTTCAAGGACGGGGTCGCTCCGACTCTAATTGCCCCTCAAGGCGCCGGATGGCCCAGCGGGGCCCGCTTAGAACTGGCCGCGTTTCAGCAAAAATGGCAGCGTTAGCGGTCGAGCATCTTAGATGAAGTGGCTGATTTTGACGTGGCTACCCGACACAATTCGAACGTGTGACCTTTGCCTTCGGAGGGCAGCCAACCGCGGTTGCGAAGAGGACAGTCGCTCCGATCCAGTATGGATATTTCCATGCGGTGACTGATCGCGGCTTGAAAATGACCTCGGTCCATTTGACCCAAGCAATTCTGAGGCCAGTTTGCGAGGCGACCCACCCGCCCCGCTTTGAACCCATATTGAACCCAGGCAACCTCGAATCTCATACCGAAGGCCGACGAAATTTTCTTTTGTAATCTTAAGGGTTTAATGGTCGGAGCGAGAGGATT
>CAWDJI010000028.1:0-85532 GCA_963802535.1 uncultured Alphaproteobacteria bacterium
AATGAAAGTGAAACGCCTACTGACTGCCACCGCCATTGCGCTCGGTCTGCTGACCGGTGTGGCATCGACCGACGCCAAGGCCTATACGCGCCTCTGCTACTGGAAGGCCGAGAATGGCAACCCTACGCCCAAAGGCGCCGACCACCCTCGCGGCCGTCCCGGAAGCTCGATAAACGACAAGGACTGTCTGACGCTTTATTCCGGCGAGGTGAAAGCCGCCATTGACCGCGACATTTGTGAGGTCTCTGCGGAGTTGCCGGATGACAGCGATGAGCCCTTGAGCGCTCAGAGCGGCACGTTTGTGTCAAACGGATTTGGCAGTGCGCATGCAACCGTGAAGTTTCACAAGACCACCGGGCGCGCCAAGCTGTCGGCCGACGAGGCCCGCGATTACGACCTTATCGTCCGGCAATTAAGACAGGCCTATGACTACAATCCTAACCGTGGGGCTATCTGGTCGGTGAAGTGGGTCAAGGAAGTGAACCGGGCGTTCTGCGCCAATGGCAAGGAATGACCCACCTGCGAACCATCGCCATGGTGCTGGCGCTGCTGCTCGGCATCGCCGTGGTCATCAAAGGCGTGGCCGAGGAAACCACGGTGTGCCCGCGTCATGTGCCGGGGTGGCTGATGCCAGACCATTGCGCCAAGTAGCCCTGAACCAAGCCAAGCCATGCTAGTCTAGCCCCCGCTGGCCGGTCGGCCTCCCCGGTGTGATTGGCCAGCCGCACGCCCCGTCGGTTCTGCGCCCGGCGGGGCGTTGTCGTTTCACCGCCCAACCCATCATGCCTAGACTGACGAACGCTGGGCCATCGGGCGAACGGCCTTTCCCCCGGTGGTGCAGTAGCGGCCTGTCGGTTCTCTGATCAGAACGGGCTGGCAGGCCGTTTCCTTGACCGCCGCTCTGGTCCCGCGTCCGCCATGCCAAAGGGGTCGTTCGACGGGCTACGATGCAGCATTCTGAGTGTTCTGAACCTTTGGGGGTGGACATGAAACGGCGCGAGTTCGTCGCGGCACTGAGCGGCGCGGTACTCTGGGTCGCTAACGATGCAATTGGTTTTCGGCCATCGCCGATGCCGTCGGAGAGACCGTCATCAGCGGACCCGCTCGGGTGATCGACGGAGAAACCGTCGTGGTCGCTGGCACGTGGGTCCGCCTCATCGGCATCGACATCGCCGAAGTGCAGACGGGTTGGGGCAGGATGGCCCAGGAATGTGAGGTATGAGCTTAGGCGAGAAGTTCAATCGCATGGATGTCTCCGCTACTGCACCACGCCGGATGGCACCGACATCGCTACGTCGCCAGGCGCTGTCGCTGCATTCCATGATCCACCACGGCGAGGTGTCGGACGGCCCCAGTCGAAGCCTTCGGTGAAGCAGCGGTAGTCACTCGCAGGATCAGTTGCTGAGGGCTCTTGCACCAATGACGATCACGCACGAAAAGTTGATTTCCTTGAAAGCGCCTTTCGACGGGCGGCTTGCCATTTCCGGTCTATCCCGGCAAGCAGCCAACCTCGGTCGCTGTGGCTGGATGCGCGCGCCGTGGGATGAAGCGAAAGCATTGTAGCGGTGATGGGCAACATTGATCGAGCGACCGGCGAGGTGGAGGCGAGCCAAATGTTGATAGACGCCAAAAGGGAAAGAGGGTTACATCGACCAGCTGCTCGCTGAAATGCAGGCCAACGCAACGTGTTTTGAAAAAGACGAAGGGCCAAACGAACGGCAGTGTTCAGGTGACCGCATGAAACTCCTCGCTGCCCTCATCGCTGTTTATCTCTCCACCGCGCCCGCTTGCGCGCATGACCACAATCACACTGAACTGAAAGGTTGGTTTGAGGGTTTGCAGTCGGGCCGCGGCATGTGCTGTGATGGTAAGGACGCGCTGCATCTCTCTGACGTCGACTGGGGGTGGCAGAACAAGGAAGACAGCCATATCCGCGTCCGCGTGCCCAAGGACGAAGAATTCTTCAAGAGGGCGCTAGCCGGCGACCAGAACATCGAGACTGTGTGGGTCGACGTCAACGACAACGCCGTCATCGACGACATCCCCAACAGAACCGGCGTGCCGCTCGTCTGGCCGGCCTATTACCCCGACATCAACATCATCTGGATACGCTGCTTCATGCCGGGAGCCGGCGCATGAACCTGATCGGTGTTACCAGTACCTGAGCGATCGTGATCCCGACATACCGAGGCGGGGGGACCCCCATCCCCGCTGAGCCTTGCCGTCCATGCCGATGCGCTTTGCCCTTCCGCGCCCCGATTGCGGAATGGGCAACCCAGAAGTGGGTGGACGACGTTTCTAAGCAGAGTTGCGCAGCTTGACCAACGGACTGCCCTCCCGGGCCAATGTCGGAAGCGGACGTGCGGCCCCCAAGGAGGAAGTCCGGGTTGGACTGGCTCACGCCCTCCAAAGGACCCTGCGACCGTTGCCGCCGTTGCGGAGACCAACCTGGCTAGGCTGCTGGCGCGCCGCGTAGATGGAATATTCCTGAGCGACTTCGAGCAGGGTGAGATCGGCCCGGACCTGTTCCGGCGCGCCTGCCTGATGGGGCTGGAGGGCATGGTCTCCAAGCACCGCGAGAGCACGTACCGCGGCGGCAGGTCGGATCGATGGGTCAAGGTCAAGAACCGGCAGCTTCCGCCGTTCGCCCGCGTGCAGGATCAGTTCTAGGAAAAGTCTCAAAGACTTTCGTCGCCGTGTTCTCGGTCACGACATCCCCACCAGTGGCGGCCTGCAAGCACCTCCGGCCGCTTCCGGCGGTAGCAATTATGGCAGCAATAAACAAAAGTTTGGCCCGAAGTAACAAGACCACTTTCGGGTCGCTTCAGGTATTAGAAGCGCTGTTAAGCCTAGTTGTTTGTGTGGCAACGCCGCCAGCCAACGTATTCGGCTGGCGCGGCGTTGTGCGTTTGGCCGCCTCAAACGCGACAACACGCCGGAGCTTATTGAAGGGAGCAAATGTGGACGACGAACTGAGTGCAACGCAAGTCAAGAAACTGTTCGAGGTATTCGAGCAGACCTACGGCAGGCGTCCGGTGAACCAAGATGAGATGGTCATGTGGCTCAAATCATTGGAATACCGCGCAGCCATCCGCCCGCACCTTGATGCGGCCGGCAAGATCATCGCCTGACAACGCCGGCACGCGAAATCAGTCGTCCCGAATGTTCATTGCCTTGTAGGCGGCCGCCAACTGCTCCGGCGTGGTCTGTAGTTTTCAGAGCCTCCCCAGGTAAATTACCATAGGTCACGTCACTGGCATCGGCGTGGCCAGTCTAATAATAGCTAGCTGACGCTCCCCGCCGGGGCCGTTACAATCTCGCCCATGTTCTTTCGCCCCTGGGACACCGCGCTTTGGCTGATCGTCGTCACGTTAGCAGCTGGGCTGGCGATGGCGTGGGCGCTATGACGAAATTTCACGAGGACGGGAAATTTGCCGGCAGCCGCTTTGAACTTCGCCTTGGCTGTGTCGATGACCTTGGCTGAGCCCGTGGGCAGTCCGCCGGTCAGATGGATGGTGACGCTCCATCGAGGGCCAGAACGGGCGGCATGTGCTCGCCGGCGAGGCGGATACGGCCAATGCGTTGCCTGCCTTCGAGCACGCGATAAACGACAAGGTCGTCGAAAATATTATTATTCGTCGCGTATCGCGAGGCGCGACCTCAAACTCCCCAACTCGGCCCCAGCAGCCCCCCTCGCTGGGGCCGTTTTTAGAAAGTGTCAGGGTCGCGGCCCCTCAACCGGCATTCGGACTGGACTCCCATTTCCACAGGCGACGACTATCTAGCCGCCACGTCGGGCGAACGGCTGGGCTGTATGTCGAGCAGAACTTCCATGATGCTTCCGAAAAGGAGATCAAGCTTCACAGGTTCGCCGGTATCTCGCCAGAACACTCTTTTACCGAGACTGGCCGCCACCGCGAGGCGGTGGTGGCCGCCGATTAGAATATGGTCGTCCGATGCTTTGGCGATGATCTCGCCGACTTCATCCACGATGATTTTCATGGGCCGCCGCCGCGATGGTCCGCAATCTGTCTAACCTCCTGTCGGTCCCGGCGTTCCAATCCATGAAGATCACGGCTTCCGCATTCAACATGCGCCACATCAACTAGGGCGGTGCCCGATGCGACCCTGCGGAAAGTCCGGCCGGATATCTGCCCCTCGCTTGCCGCAGACCTGGCACGACGGACCTTGTCCTGGATGTCGGATGGCCTGACATGATCCGGCCAGAAGAGTGTCGAGATTGCGGGGTCAGGCGTGCAGCTCATCGAGCAACGCGCTGGCCTCCTTCAGATCGAGCGTGTCGAAACCTTCGGTGAACCAGCCGTAGACCGGAGCGAGAAGATCACGCGCCTCATCCCGCTTGCCTTGCTCGCGCCAGAGGCGGGCGAGGCTGGTGGCAGCGCGAAGCTTGAGCAGGAACGCCCCCTGCGCATCGGCGATCTCAAGGGCGGTGCAAAGCGGGCGCTCAGCCTCTTCGGCGGGGAAACGGAGGTTGCCGAGGAACAGGCCCAGAAGCCGGTGGATTTCTGAGGCGTATAGCCCTCGCGTCGGGCCCTCTCCGGCACTGAGCGCGTGATCGACGAGCGCGAGAGCGTCCGCCACACGGCCAGCGTCGAACCGCGCCGCAGCCAAGTGAGAACCATAAAACTTCATGCCGGCATTGCCATGCCCGCTCACTATGAAGGGAAACGCCTCTTCCATCATAGCGAGACCGTCCAGCAAGGTAGGCCCTTGCGCCTTCGCCCAGCCCATAAAATAGCGGCCAAACCAGCCGAAGATCGGAAGATCGAACTTTTCTGCGACCGCCGCCATGCCCTGCGCCACCGCCACGCAGCGGTTGCGGTCGCGCGCTACCATGAAGCCAATTGCCGAAACTCGTTGAGCAAATGCCATGCTCGGCGGGTGGGACAGGGTTTCGGCAAGGGTTAAGGTCTTCTCCACGGCCCGCTGAGCCTGATCGGCAAACCCATGGAGCCAGAGGGCTACTGCGCGACATCCCAGCGCGCACACGCCCGGATCATGGCCGCCAAAAGCATCCCCAAGGTGGGCGTGCCGTTTTGGGTCGTAGCGCCGTATGCCCTCTCCAGTGGCCTCCAGAATGCGTGGCACATCACCACCCCAGAATTCGTCGCCCCAGCGGCAATGTTGGGCCTCGAGAAGAAGGTCGTCGTCGGCGAGCTGCTCTGCGAGGGAAGTCAGTTCTTCGGTCCACTTCCGGGATTGCCCATCACCCTTCCGGTTTGCGTAGATCCAAAGACCCCAGGTTGCTCGAAACAGATTGGGCCCATCGCCAACCTCGCGTCCAAGGTCACGGGCGCGGTGATAGACCGCTTCAACCTCGGGCTTCGATTCACCAAACGTGGACGTAATCGCCGGTCCGAGTTTGAGCAGTAATGTTAAAGCGCGCCGGGCGCGCTCATCCTTCTGCGGCAAGCGATCCGCTTGCTCGATTGCGGCCCTAAAATGTGCGGCTGCCTCGATATAGGCGGAGCGAGCAGCAGCGCGGTCGCCAGCGCGCTCGAAGTATGTGCTCGCCCCGGCGGCCATACCGGCCACCCGATAGTGGTGGGCCATCACTTCGGGCTGCGCCTCGACCGTCATCGGAAAATGTTCGGCCAATACGTCGGCAATGCGGCCATGGAGATGTTGGCGCTGGCCACGCAATAGGCTTCCGTAGGCCACGTCACGCACGAGCGCGTGTTTGAATAGGTACGTTGCTTGCGGCGGGGTGCCCCGGCAAAACACCAGTTCAGCCGCAGTGAGGCGGCTGAGCGCCGTTTGCACCTCCATATCAGTTTTCTGCGCGGTAGGTGCCAGCACTTCGTAAGAGAACTCTCGCCCTATGGCGGCACCGATCTGCGCTACCTCCCTCGCGACGGCACCGAGGCGATCAAGGCGTGCCATTAGCGAAGCGTGCAAAGTAGCAGGAATAGCAAGCGCGGAATGAGGGACGCGGTTCAGCGTGCTTGCCTCGTCGCCGTCTCGAACCCTCGCTTCTACAACGGCCTTCGTCAGCTCCTCGACAAAAAGCGGGATGCCATCCGTGCGCTCAATGATCTCCTCGACAATCTCCTCGGGTAGCACATTGTATCCGGCCACCGATCCCGCCAGAGCGGCACCTTCCCGACGACCAAGACGACTGAGGTTCAGCGTGCTCACATGCGCTTGGCCGGTCCATGGCGGATGAAATTCGGGTCGGAAGGTGGTGACCAGCAGAACCGGTAAGCGAGCTACGCGCTCGATGGTCGTGTCCAACAATTCGCGCGAGCTGGGGTCGATCCAGTGCGCGTCCTCGAATATCATCAGCACCGGACGTTGTCGGACCAATACCTCAAGCTGGCGGACCAGTGCCTCAATGGTTTTCTGCTTCTTCTGCCGCGCACTCAAATTCAGCGGCGGGTAGCGATCACCTGTTGGGACTGACAGTAACTCCGCGAGGAGCTGAACGTCGTTGTCATGATTGGGCGACGCACCGAGCAGTGATGACAGCTTGTCGTGTTTGGCTTCTATCGTATCGTTGCGTTCAAACCCCGCCGCTCGTTCGAGTTGCGATATGAAGGGATAGAGAGTGCTATCGGTGTGCAACGGTGAGCAGAAGTACCGCAGCGGCGTATGCTGCTCCGTTTGCAGCTGTTCATCGAGCGCCACAATCAGTCGCGACTTGCCGATCCCCGGTTCGCCCGACAGCAACACCACTCGGCCTTCCCCGCCCACCGCCTGCCGCCACCGGCGAAGCAGCAGCTCCAATTCTTCGTCCCGGCCCACTAAAGGGGTAAGTTTGGTCTCGTGATGCGCCTCGAAGCGGCTTTCCACCGAACTCGCCCGCAGTGCCGTCCAGGCTCGAACCGACCCGGGGATGCCCTTGAGGTCTCTTGATGCGAGGTCGTCGAGTTCGAACAGACTGCCAAGGAGCCGTCGCGTGCCCTCGGCGATGACCACTGTGTTCGGCTCGGCGATCCCTTGCAGGCGTGCTGCAAGGTTTGGCGTCTCGCCTACGATGCCGCGTTCCCGCGCCTCGCCGGAGCCGATCAGGTCGCCGACCACGACCAGCCCAGTGGCAATGCCAACGCGAGTTTGCAATGAGACAGGAGCTTTCAGTGCACTGACCGCCGCGATCAGTTCAAGTCCAGCTCGTACCGCTCGCTCTGCGTCGTCCTCATGTGCTTGGGGATACCCGAAGTACACTAGGACCCCGTCGCCCATGTACTTCGCAACGAACCCGCCAAGGCGACGGACGGTCTCGGTGACGCATCTCTGATAGGCCGAAATGATCTCGCGCAAGTCCTCCGGGTCCATTCGCGCGGATAACGCGGTTGAACCAACCAAATCCGCGAACATCACGGAGACTTGGCGGCGCTCTGCGCTGTCCTGTGGTTGTGGGGCCACAGGCGTTGTTGCCGCCTCCGTCGGTTTGGATTGAATTTTCTCAATGCCGTTCAGATCGGCTATCGCGCGCAACAATTTGCGTCGATCACCCAGAACAATGCCCAGGTCTTTCAGGTCCTGATCGGTTAGTTCGGGAAGTACTGAAAAATCGACGTGGTTTTCGGCAAAGCGCTGCGCATACTCGGACAAGCCGAGCTTTTTGAGCCAATCCGCAATCTGCTGCATGGCGACCCCCCGGATTTAACGCTATCCGTTCTGGACCGGGAGAACAGAAAGTCTACCACACGCCGCAACATATTACAGCGCCCACACAAGGGTCACATGTCCGTTGAGGGTGTCAAACCCGGACTTCCTCCTTGGGGGCCGCACGTCCGCTTCCGCCGAGTGCAGACATTGGTCCGGGAGGGCAGTCCGTTGGTCAAGCTGCGCAATTCTGAGTTCGATGTCTGCTGGTCGAATCGTCTCAAGGTTCGATCGTCTACTGGTCCCGATGATCCGATCATCCACGAGTGCGATGCCGATCTCGGCTGCTTGGTCCAAGTGCTGCAATCGTGCGACGCATCGGCGAGGAGCCTGGCGGCGGGCGCTTAATCGTCCAGATCGGCCTAACGGATCATTCACCATGAGCCTACAAAATAGGCGGCCGGAGACTTGCAAATTCGGAGACGCCAATGACGGACGCCGAGCTGCTGTAGCATTACATCCAGTGCAAACGCATCATCCACGGGGCGCAGCGTAGCCCGGGCCAACATCGTCTCCTGAAGCTCGGCTTTATCAAAGAGTACCCCGTCAGTATCAAAAACCTCCTGATCACCGCGACTGCCGCCGGCCGCACTGCGATGGGTTGCCGGCCAGCGGAGTACGTCGGCACGCACCCCACGCTGTGGGGTCTCATCCCCCTGAACTCCTCAGAAACGCCTCCGCCCGGATCTTCAATTCCCTTTCCATAATATCCGGAAAGTAGGCCTGTTCGATGTCAGCAAGCTTCTGTTCTCCAGCACGACGAAGCGATGAAGCAAGATCTTTGAAGCCGAGGTTATACTCTTTCAACGCGACGGTTAACTTCTCGAATTCAAGGGCCTGACTATAGCCATTCGAGTCATCGGGGTTATAGTGCTGCGCTAGTTTCGCCAGCCTACCGACAGCAAGCCCCGCGACTTCGAGTTGCGACTTCGTCACTTCGCGAGCCATATCGCCTATGGGATCGCTGGCGTCAGCCACAGGGGCGAAGCCCATCTGTTGGAGGGCCTGTTTTAATCCGGCCTCAAGACGGCGTTTTTTCCAGTGCAGGCTGGCCAGTTCAACTACCGCTGCTTCTTCCGAGACGCCATCCGGACAATATTCGTCCTGATAGGCTCGCAGTAGGTCGTCGAATTCTTGCTGACTTTCCGAGGCCAGAACGACGTCGGTGGCATAGAAACCGTGCGTGACGGCATTTTTGGAAGAGTTAGGTTTGGTCAATTGTAATCTCCTATTAATTATTTTTAAAAAATTAAAGTATTATATAAATATATGTTTCAGTATATAAAGTATAATATAATATTAATACTTGTCAAGTATTAAATATCGAAATTTTGATCTTCGGATTACTGGGCACGGTCCTGTTGAGAGGTGTCGAACTCAAGCACAGATAGTCGCGTTTTATTCCCGTGCGAATTATGCTGAATGTCGATGCAACTATTGCGAGTATTGGCAAAAATGCCCTCATAGGTTGTATTTTCAGAAACGAGATCCAGCCGCCCGGGTGGCGCCTCGAGCTGGTTTTGCCGTTTGCAAAACGAAGCCAATCGGCCCTCCAACGCGGATCTGGATAACCTCACCGAGGATGAGAGTTGCGAGAGCGCTATTGAAAGATGAGGCAGGGTCGACGGAGCCGACGGGCGCATCACCTTTCCTGAAGCCTCCGGGATGGTAGCCTTGAGGAGTTGAGTTGAGCTTGAACGCCGCAGCGAGAAACTGCCCGACAACTGAACTATGGAGTCGTCGTTGCTGTCGGAGATCAATCAGCCGCGACGATCACGCATCTCGGCGGGATTACTGCACATCCCGCACGACGCGAAAACCATTGGCGAAATAGCGTACGTCGAGATCATAGCGGAAGCGCGCGGCCGAGGTGGCCGTGTTGGACTTGTTGGCGAACGAGCCGCCGCGGATCACGCGCTGGCGGCATTGCCCCGTGGTCCAGGCCGAGCCGTCTTTCGGCGCCTGCTTGTAATTGTCGTTCCAGCAATCCTCGACCCATTCGTAGACGTTGCCGGACGTGTCGTAGAGGCCGAAGCCGTTCGGCCGGTAGGATCCCGTGCGCATGGTCCGGCGCAGCGAGTTGTCTCCGCAATTGTCGCAATTGGCGTTCGACTTGCCGACGTCCTTGCCCCACCAGAATGTCGATGTGGTGCCGGCGCGCGCCGCATATTCCCACTCGGCTTCGCTCGGCAGGCGGTAGTTGCGGCCGGTCTTCTGCGTCAGCCAGGCCACGAACGCTTTCGCGTCTTCCCAACTGACGTCGATGACCGGCTGATCGCCGCGACCCCAGCCATGGTCGTCCGGCCGGTATTTGCATTTGCCGTCGGCGACGCAGGCGTCCCACTCGGCGAAACTGGTTTCGCGCCGTTCGATGGCGAACGGCTTTGCGATCGTGACCCGGTGCGGCGGTCCTTCGAACGGGGTGTCCTTGCCGCCCATTTCAAACTCGCCTGACGGCACCACCACCATTTCCGGGCAATCCGGACAATCGCGAAACAGCTCGCCGGGTTCGGGAGCAGCGGCGGTCTGGGCGGCGGCGCTGCCGGCGAGCAAAAATATCAAAAGAACCAACAATCTGACCATTGTTCCCTCGGCCTGAATGGCGCCGGTCGTCTTGCGTCGCCACATGATCCATGGTGCCCGCAACGTGTGATAAAATCAAAAGACCTGGTGTCGCTATCGTCTTGTTATAGGTATTTTGATACCATCGATTGAACCATTTCAAGATGTTCAAGCCTAATTGATAGCAGGCTTTTGACACAGTCCGGTTTCGTGGCCCGGATCATATTCATCGATCCAATTCAGGTGTATCGTTTGGTTCACGTTTGGAGTTCCTTGGATTTTTGAGAATTTTGCGGCCCGGCTGTCGTCATTTCAGGAGGTGCGTGTGTTCGCGAAAGTATCGACCGGAATTGCAGTTTCGCTTTTGATGCTGGCAGGAACGATTGCGACGAGCCACGCCCAACAAAAGCCCACCGGCGGGCCGTCTCCGTCGGCTCCTGGCGCCGCCGTCTACTTCGTGGGCCTCAAGGACGGGCAGACGGTTCCGACCACCTTCACCGTGAATTTCGGCCTCAAGGGCATGGGCGTCGCGCCCGCGGGCTCCGACAAGGAAAATTCCGGACATCATCATTTGATCATCGACGCCGAGTTGCCGCCGCTCGATCAGCCGATTCCGAGCGACTTCAATCATCTGCATTTCGGTGCCGGCCAGACCGAAGCCGAGGTGACGCTGCCGGAGGGCGAGCACACGCTGCAACTGGTGCTCGGCGACAAGAACCACATCCCGAATACGATCCCGCTGATCTCGGAGCGCATCAAGGTCCGCGTCGTTGCCGCAGGCTCGCCAGCCGCAGCCGCTGCCAAGGCTCCGGCACCGGCCGCGCCGAGTTCGGGTGGGCGCCACAAATCCCCAGCAGGCGCCAAGGTGTATTTCGTCTATCCGAACAACCGCGGCTACGTCACGCCGACGCCGGTCATCCGCTTCGGCCTGATCGGCATGGGTGTTGCTCCCGCCGGCTTCGAAAAGGTCAACACCGGTCATCACCATCTGCTCGTCGATACCGAGCTTCCGGCGTTCGACCAGCCGATCCCGAGCGACTTCAATCATCTGCATTTCGGCGCCGGCCAGACCGAAGCCAAGATCACGCTGCCGATGGGCAAGCATACGTTGCAGTTGCTGCTGGCCGATGAGAACCATGTGCCGCACGACCCGCCGATTTTTTCGGAGCAGATTTCCGTGACCGTCAACGCCAGCGGACGTGCGCCCGTGAAGCGTTATCGCAAGCATCGCCGCTGGTACTAGCGTTTAGAGGAGGGGGCTTCCCGGAGCCTGGTTATGAGCAAACGTCCGCCGATCTGGATTGCAGCTCTGTATGCGTTCGTGCTGCTGACCTGTTCGATCAGCGATGCGAAGGCTGACCGACGAGTTGCGCTCGTGGTCGGCAACTCGAATTACAGCAATGCGAGCCTGTTTCTGGCCAACCCGAAGAACGATGCCGAAGACGTCGCCGCCGCCCTTCGTGGCGTCGGCTTCGAGGTGATCCAGGCGATCAACGCCAACAAGCGCGACCTCGATCTGAACATGGCGAAGTTCGCAAGGCTCGCCATCGATGCCGACGCCGCGTTGTTCTACTATGCCGGCCATGCCGTCCAGTATCAGGGCCGCAACTTCCTGATGCCGACGGACGCCGAAGTCGAGGACGAGATCAGCTTCCGTTACCAGATGACGCCGCTCGACGACGTGCGCGCCGCACTCGACCGCGGCGACGGCGTCAAGATCGTGATCCTCGATGCCTGCCGCAACAACCCGATCGTCAACGCGCTCCGCCGCAAGAAGAAATCCGGCGACAGCCGCAGCGTCGATGCGGTGCGTGGCGGCCTTGCCAAGATCGACAAGGCGCAGGGAATGGTGGTCGCCTATTCGACCGCGGCGGATGAAGTCGCCGCCGATGGCGACGGCCGCAACAGCCCGTTCACCAGCGCCTTCCTGAAGCGGCTCAAGGAGCCCGGCCTCGAAATCGAGCAGTTGTTCCGCCGGGTTGCCGCCGACGTCAACGCCCAGACCGGCGGACGCCAGCGGCCGGAAACCTATGTATCGCTGCTGAGCAACTACTATCTCAACCAGACCGACCGGGTCGCGTTCGACAAGGTCAAGGACTCAGCCGATTCCGCGCCGCTGCAGGATTTCCTCGCCAAGTTCCCGACGTCGAGCTACGTGCCGGAAGCTCAAAGCCGGATCCAGAAAATCGAGGCAGTCATTCGCGAGCGCCAGCAGCAACTGGCGCGAGCAGCAGGAAGCCGCGCGCCTCGCCGAGGAGCAGCGCAAGGCCGAACGCGAAGCGGCGCTGCGCAAGATGGCGGAACAGGAAGAGGCGCTGCGCAAGCAGGAGACCCTGCGCGCGCAGGCCGCGGCCGAAAAAGTCCGGAAAGAACGCGAGGCCGCGCAGGCCGCCGAAGAGCAGCGTTTGCGGCTGGTCGCCGAGAAAGAGCGCAAGGAACGTGAAGCCGCCAAGGTCGCAGGAAGATCAGCGCGTGAAGCTCGCGGCCGAGCGGGAACGCGCGCAGCGTGAAGAGGCGCAGCGGTTGCTGGCCGAGCAGCAGCGCACCAAAGTCGCCAGCGTCGACCGCAAGCAGCCGACCAGTCCGTCGCTGGCCGGCCTGTCCTCCGATATCAGGAACGTGCCGCCGACCCAGGCCGCGCCGGCGAATCAGGCCGCGCCGGCAACTCAAGCCGCGCCGGTGTCGGCTGATCCTTGCGAGCGGGACGGCGCCATGCTGGCGCAGTTGCGCAGCAACCCGTCGCTTGAAGCCGTCATCCAGTTCGAGCGGAGCCTGACCTGCGAGAAACTGCGTGCGCAGGCCCTGCGGCTGCAGGAGAGCCTGTCGTCGGTCGCCAATGCCGCGCAGGCGATTGCCGTTCCCGTTGTCCCCGCCAAGCCTGCCATGGTGGCCCCGCCACCGGCTGTAGCCATAGCCCCGCCGCCGCTTCCACCAAAACAGGAAGCCGCGCCAAAACCGCCGGCGGATCCGCCGAAGGTCGCGATTGCGACGGCGGAGCCGACACCCGGTTGCAAGCAGGATGAGGCCAGGCTCGCAAAAATCCGCGCCAACCCGTCGCTCGCCGAATTGGCCGCGCTCGAGCGCGATCTCGGCTGCGAGCGACTGCGCCCGCAGATCGTAAGGCTGCGCGAGAGCCTGCCCAAAACTGAACTGTCCAACGTCGAGCCCAAGGTCGATCAGCCCGCCGCGGCAAATGCGGCCACGCCCATCGCCACTCCTCCGGCCCAGGCTCCGGAGCGCCCGGCCGAGGTGAAACAGGCGCAGCAGGCTCCTGCACCCGCCGGCCCGGTCGCCCAGGTTCGGTCCTGCGACGAGGAAAGGGCCATCCTGGCCAAGTTGCGTGCCAGCCAGTCGCGCGAGGACGTGGTCAAGTTCGAGCGCGAACTCGCCTGCGAACAATTGCGGCCGCAGGTGATCCGGCTGAAGGAAAGCCTTTCGGGCGGCTAGCGGCGTCGCTCATCGCCGGCCCGCCAGCGCTGCACTTAATTCCTCCATATTGCGGTGGCCTAAGCCCCGGTGACGTCCATATCGATCGCTTCAGAATCGCAAATTGGGCTGTAACTCTTTGAATCAAAACGTGTCCGGAAAGGATTGATGGCATTCGCCACATTTGTGGCGGCGTGCTAGAGAACCGCCGGGACGTTTAGCGAATAGTCTGTTGGGGTCGACAATATGAGTTCCAAAGGGTCCGGATCGGACACCAAGCCCGCCGTGCGCGGACTGCGCGTTGGCGTGATCGGCGCCGGCGTGATGGGCAGCAACCATGCCCGCGTGCTGGCGGGTCTGCCCGACGTCACGCTGGTCGG
This sequence comes from uncultured Alphaproteobacteria bacterium, assembly GCA_963802535.1. Lineage (GTDB taxonomy): Bacteria > Pseudomonadota > Alphaproteobacteria > Rhizobiales > Xanthobacteraceae > Bradyrhizobium. The sequence goes on from CAWDJI010000028.1 coordinate 13,998, forward strand.
TATCGTCGACCCGCTGCCGGAACACCGCGCCCGCGCCACCGATCTGGTCGGCTGCCGCGCGTTTGCCGAACTTGATGAGCTGCTGGCCGAGGGCGTCGATGCGGTGACGATCGCAGCCCCCACCCATCTTCACCACGAAATTGCACTGATCTGTATCGCCCGCAATATCCACGTCCTGGTCGAGAAGCCGGTGGCTTCCACGGTTCAGGAGGGGCGGGACATCGTCGATGCCGCCCGCCGCGCCGGCGTCACGCTGATGGTCGGCCATGTCGAGCGCTTCAATCCGGCGGTCGCCGCCATCAAGCAGGCGATCTCGGGCGAGGACATCCTCTCCATCGGCATCACCCGGGTCGGGCCGTTTCCGCCGCGGATGTCGAATGTCGGCGTCGTCATCGATCTCGCCGTGCACGATATCGACCTGATCCGCTATTTCACCGAATCCGACATCGTCGAGGTGCAGCCGCAGCTCTCCAGCGCGGTCGCCGAGCGCGAGGACATCGCGCTGCTGCAATTCCGCACCGCCTCGGGCGTGCTCGCCCATATCAACACCAACTGGCTGACGCCGTTCAAGGCGCGCAACGTCACGGTTGCGACCCGCGGCAAATATGTGATGGGCGATCTGTTGACGCGCCAGGTCACCGAGTGCTTCGGCTTCAAGCCCGACGGCAGCTATTCGATGCGTCATCTGCCGGTCGGTCATGACGAGCCGCTGCGCGCCGAACTGATCGCCTTCCTCGATGCCGTCCGCACCGGTAATGCGGCGGCGGTGTCGGGCGAGGAGGGCGTCGCCAGCCTCGAAATCGCGATCCGCTGCCTCGAATCGCCAGCGCGGCCCGCAGCCTCCACTGCGCGCAAAGGCCCGCGCCGCATCGCCGGCTGATCGTCTCAACATTTATCGACAAGGCACCATGAACCAGCACATGCGTCCAGAACCCATTCCGTTCATCGACATCGCCGCCCAGCGCCGGCGGCTCGGCAGTGCGATCGATGTCGCGACCAAGCGCGTGCTCGATCACTGCCAGTTCATCAGCGGGCCTGAAGTCAGGCAACTGGAGACGATGCTCGCCGCCTATTGCGGCGCCAAGCACGTCATCACCTGCGCCAACGGCACCGACGCGCTGGTCATGGTGTTGATGGCGATCGGTGTCGGCACGGGTGACGCCGTTTTCTGTCCGTCATTTACGTTTTGCGCCACGGCTTCACCGGTCGCGCGAACCGGTGCGACCCCGTTATTCGTCGATGTCGACGAAACCACGTTCAACATGACGCGCGCGTCGCTGGAGCGCGGGATTGCGACCGCCAGGAAGCTCGGCCTCAAGCCAAAAGCCGTGATCCCGGTCGATCTGTTCGGCCAGAGCGCCGATCATGACGGAATCGGAGAACTGGCGCGTGCTGAAGGCCTGTTTGTGCTGGACGACGCCGCGCAGGCTTTTGGCGCGACCCACCATGGCCGCAGATTGGGCACCCTGGCCGATGCCACCACGACCAGTTTCTTTCCCGCAAAGCCTTTGGGCTGCTACGGCGATGGTGGCGCGATCTTCACCGACGATGACAACCTCGCCAACACGCTTCGCAGCATTCGCGTCCATGGTCAGGGCTCCGACAAATACGACAACATCCGGCTTGGAATGACCGGCCGGCTCGACACCATTCAGGCGGCGGTGCTGATCGAGAAACTGAAAATCTTCGACGACGAGATCGAGGCGCGCAACGCGGTGGCCGATCGTTACACCCGCGGGCTCGGCAACGATGTCGTTGCGCCCCGCGTCGCCAGCGCTAACACCTCGATTTGGGCGCAGTACACCATCCGCCTGCCTGCAGGCGTCGACCGGGATGGTTTTGCCGCTGACCTGAAGGCCCAGGGCGTCCCCACGGCGATCTATTATGCCAGGTCGCTGCATCAGCAGACCGCTTTCCGGGATTTTCCGACCGCCGAGGGCGGCCTGCCGGTAAGCGAAAGCCTGTCATCCGACGTCATCAGCCTGCCGATGCACGCCTATCTCGACGAGCCGACGCAGGAGCGCGTCATCAAGGCTGTGCGCGGCGCACTTTCGGCCTGATTTCGCCGTTTTGAGGAGCCGTTTCATAGGATAGAAACGGTTCATGCTCGGGCGCATCTTCACCGTCGGCGGCTATACGCTTCTCTCGCGGGTCACGGGCTTCGCGCGCGACATCATGTTGGCCGCGATCCTCGGTGCCGGGCCGGTGGCGGACGCGTTCTTCGTGGCGCTGCGGCTGCCCAATCATTTTCGCGCCATCTTCGCCGAAGGCGCCTTCAATGCGGCATTCGTTCCGGCCTATGCCCATGTCAGCGGTGAGCGCGGCCCGGCGTCGGCGCGGCTGTTCGCCGACCGAATCTTCACGCTGCTGTTTCTCTCGCAATTGATCCTGCTCGCCGTCGCCTGGCTGTTCATGCCGCAGGTGATCGCCATGCTGGCGCCGGGGTTTTCGCAGGATCCGGTTCGCGGCGAACTCGCGATCGCGCTGACGCGGATCACGTTTCCCTATTTGCTGCTGATCACGCTGGTAACGCTCTATGGCGGCATGCTCAACGTCATGCACCGTTTCGCCAGTGCGGCGGCGGCACCGATTTTTCTCAATCTGTCGATGATGGCGACGCTGGCGTTGGCAGCGTTTTTTCCAGGCGCAGGCTATGCCGCGGCGTGGGGCGTCCTGATTGCGGGCATTCTGGAATATATCCTGCTGGCCCAGGATGCGGCGCGCAGCGGCATCCTGCCCCGCTTTGCTCAGCTCCGGCTCGACGAGGATGTCCGCGCGTTCTTTCGCGCCCTGGGGCCTGCGACCATCGGTTCGATGGGAACGCAGATCGCGCTGTTTGCCGACACCATCATCGCAACTTTTCTGCCAGCTGGCGCGCTTGCGGCACTGTATTACGCCGACCGTCTCAACCAGCTGCCGATCGGCGTGATCGGGATCGCCATCGGTACGGTATTGTTGCCGGAAATGTCGCGGCGCCTGACCGCGGACGACCATGCAGGTGCTGCCAGGTCGCAGCGGCGCGCATTCGATTTCACGCTGTTGTCTTCGGTGCCGTTCGTCGCCGCCTTCCTCACCGTCCCTGACGTCATCATGCGCGCGATGTTCGCGCGCGGCGCGTTTTCGAAAGCCGATGCCGCAACCGCCGGCGCGACGCTTGCGGCTTATGCCATAGGCCTGATTCCCTTCGTGATGATCCGCAGCGCGGTTGCAACATTCTATGCGCGCAAGGATACGGCCACGCCGGTTAAGGCCGCACTGACCGGCGTCGCCGTCAATGTGGCCCTGAAGCTGGCACTGATGGGGACGCTGGCCCAGATCGGGCTTGCGCTCGGGACCGCCATCGGTGCCTGGATCAATCTGCTGCTGGTGCTGTTTTTTGCGGTGCGAAGAGGATTTCTCGACCTCAATCGTGAATGGATCAACTCGCTCGCCAAATTCGCAATAGCCGGCATCGTGCTTGCAGCCGCACTGTGGCTGACGGCGCGGTTCGCAACCGACTATTTCGCGCAAATGAGCGCATTCCGCGACGAAACCGCGCTGTTGCTGCTGATCGCAAGCGGTACTTTCGTCTATTGTTTTTCGATTTTGGTGCTGTTCGGCCGAGGCTGGATTTTCTCCCTGATCCGCGGCTAGAGCTTCGGTCCTGATGGGATCAGGACCGAAGCTCTAGATTCATGTTTTGACGCGTTTTCTTCACGCGAACCGGTATCCACTTCGCTTGAAAACGCTACGATAAACCCGTTTGCGCTTCCCCTCGAACCACGCCAATATGGCGTGGAAATCACGGTTGTAATTGGAGATTCACTTGGCAGCTCCCATCAAATTCGGCGTCGGTCAAAGCGTCCTGCGCAAGGAAGACGACGCGCTCATTCGCGGCAAGGGCCGCTACACCGATGACCATGCGCCGCAGCCGGCGCTGCACGCGCTGATGCTGCGTTCGCCGCACGCGCACGCGAAATTCACCATCAATGTCGCGAAGGCGCGCAGCATGCCGGGCGTCGGCGCGGTCTTGACCGCCGACGACGTCAAGGATCTCGGCGACCTGCCGTGCCTGTTCAATTTCGAAGTCGACCCGTTCACCGGGCCTCCCTATCCGATCCTGGCCAAAGACGAAGTCCGTCATGTCGGCGATTCCATCGCTTTCGTGGTCGCCGACACCATCGACCAGGCCCGCGATGCGATCGAGGCCATTGAAGTGAACTGGACGCCGCTGCCCGCGGTGGTCGGAATTCTCAACGCCGTCAAGAAGGGCGCACCGCAGGTCTGGCCCAAGCATGAGGGCAACATCCTGTTCGACGTGCCGATCGGTGACAAGAAAGCGACCGAAGCAGTGTTTGCCAAGGCGCATGCGGTCGCCGAAGTGACGATCGTCAATCCGCGCGTCATCACCAATTTCATGGAGACGCGGGCTGCGGTCGCCGAATACGACGCCAAGCGCGATCATCTGACGCTGACGATCGGCAGCCAGGGCAGCCATCGCCTGCGCGAGATCATCGGCGGCATGGTCTTGAAGATGCCGCTGGAAAAGATGCGGGTGATCTGCCCCGACGTCGGCGGCGGTTTCGGCACAAAGCTGTTTCCGTACCGCGAATATGCGCTGATCTCGGTCGCGGCTAAGAAGCTGAAGAAGACCATCAAATGGACCGCCGATCGTTCCGACCATTTCGTCGGCGACGCGCAGGGCCGCGACAACGTCACCACCGCAAAGATGGCGCTGGCTGAGGACGGAAAATTCCTCGCGATGGATGTCGACCTGATCGGCGACATGGGCGCTTATCTGTCGACCTTCGGTCCCTACATTCCGCATGGCGGCGCCGGCATGCTGCCGGGCCTCTACGACATCAGGACCTTCCACTGCCGCGTCCGCACCGTGTTCACCAACACCGTGCCGGTCGATGCCTATCGCGGCGCGGGGCGGCCTGAGGCTGCTTACGTGATCGAGCGGCTGGTGGACGCCGCCGCGCGAAAACTCGGCATGACGCCCGATGCGATCAGGCGCAAGAATTTCATTTCGCCGAAGGCGATGCCCTACAAGACCATTACCGACAAGGTCTACGATTCCGGCGATTTCGCAGCCCACATGAAGCGGGCGATGGACGTCGCCAACTGGAAGGAATTTTCGAAGCGCGCCAAGGCGGCGAAGAAGGCGGGCCTGGTGCGCGGCATCGGCATGGCGAGCTATGTCGAGGTCTGCGGCACCATGGGCGAAGAGACCGCCAATGTCGCGCTCGATCCCAATGGCGACGTCTCGATCCTGATCGGCACCCAGTCGAGCGGGCAGGGCCATCAGACGGCCTATGCGCAGTTGATCGCCGAGCAGTTCGGGCTGCCGCCCGAGCGCGTCCACATCCTGCAAGGCGATACCGACAAGATCGCCACTGGTCTTGGCACCGGTGGGTCGGCCTCGATCCCGACCGGCGGCGTCAGCGTGCAGCGTGCGGCCCACGATCTCGGTGGCAAGCTGAAGGAGATCGCTGCCGAAGCGCTGGAGACCAGCGCAGGCGACCTCGAGATCAGCGACGGCCGTATCCGCATCGCCGGCACCGACCGCGCCATCAGCTTTGCCGATCTGGCCAAACGACCGGGCGTCGATCCGGCAAAACTGAACTCGAGCGCGACCTTTGCCCAGGCCGACGGCACCTATCCGAACGGCACGCATCTGGCCGAAGTCGAGATCGATCCCGCGACCGGCATCATCAAAATCGTCAACTACGTCATCGTCGACGATTTCGGGGTGACGCTCAATCCGCTGCTGCTCGCCGGCCAGGTCCATGGCGGCGCGATGCAGGGCATCGGCCAGGCGCTGATGGAGCAGGCGGTCTTCTCCAGCGACGGTCAGCTCGTCACGGGCACCTTCATGGATTACGCGCTGCCGCGCGCCGCCGACGGCCCGTCGTTCCATTTCGAGACGCACAACGTGCCCTGTACGACCAATCCGTTGGGCGTGAAGGGCGCCGGCGAGGCCGGTGCGATCGGTTCCTGTCCGGCGGTGGTCAACGCGATCGTCGAAGGCCTGTGGCGCGAATACAAGATCGACCACATCGACATGCCGGCGACCGCCGAACGGGTCTGGATCGCGATCCGCGAGGCGCAGCGCCATCATAATCTCTGATATTTTGTCGCAACTGGAATGAATCTAAATCCATGGTGTTGCTAGATCAGGGCAGGTCCGCGGGCTTCCGCGGACCGGCTTCGGTCATAAAAACAGGGGTCTGTCGAATGAAACGGGTTTTGGTGGTTGCAGGAGCGCTTTTGCTCAGTGTCGGCGCGGTTGTTGCGCAGCAGGACGCGGTCAAGGAAGTCCAGACCCTGATGAAGGGCAACGGGCGGAACGCGGGCGCGGTGGCCGCGATCGTCAAGGGCGACAAGCCCTACGATCAGGCGACCATCGATGCCGCGCTGACCCAGTTTGCAGATACCGCCAAGAAACTCCCGGCATTGTTTCCCGACAGCGCCAAGGGGATGAAGCCGGAAGGCGATTTCAGCGCTTCGCCGAAGGTCTGGGACGACAAGGCCGGCTTCGCAGCCAAGATCGCGAGCTTTGCCGCCGCCGTGACCGAGGCGAAGGCCAAGATCAAGGATGCCGACACGCTGAAGGCGAATTTCCCCGCCATCGGCAAGGAATGCGGCGGCTGTCACGAAGGCTTCCGCCTCAAGAACAGCTGATTTCAGTTTGAATAAACAAAGAGGGCGGACGCCAAAAGCGTCCGCCCTTTTTTGTTGTCGTATGTGAGTGAGCGCCCTTTCCCTCTCCCCTTGTGGGAGAGGGTGGACGCGATGCGCAAGCATCGCGGACGGGTGAGGGGTCTGTCTCCGCGGATAGAGACCCCTCATCCGCCTTCGCTTCGCCATAGCCGATGCAAAGCATCGGCGTGCTTAAGAACGGCGGCCGGAGGCCGCCTATGGGGCACCTTCTCCCACAAGGGGAGAAGGGAAGGGCACGCCAGGCTTCGACGACAACCTTACTTCATCACCCCGGTGTGAAGTTCTTACTTCATCACCTGGCCGCGGATTTCGCCGCCGGGATTGGCCGCGGTGTGGATGTTGACATAGTACTTGCCGGAAGTGAGGTCGGCGGCCTGCGCGTCCGTCAGCGTGGCGCTGCCCTCGACCGGGCTCGAGGCCGCGTTCGGGATCGCAACCGCGACGCCGCCGTTCTTGCCGGCTTCGGCGGGCCCGTGGAAATGCGCGGCGGTGGCGGGGCCGGAGAGACCGGAATATGTCACCTTCCAGCTCAGCTTCTTGCTGGCGGGGTCATAGTCGATGTCGGCGGTGCCGCTAGCTGCGCTGGTGTTCGGCGGCACTTCGGCCTTGCCGTCGAGCGTCGCCTTCATCTTGTCGGCAAAGGCGGGGCCGGCGAATGCGAACGCGGCAGCAAACGCAAGCGTGGCCAGCATGGTCTTGTTGGACATGATTTTCTTGTTGGACATTGGCTTTCTCCCTGTTGACGTCAAACGACGGTGTCAGCTTCAAAACAGCGTTTTTCCGGATTTATTCCCGAAAAGGGCACGGGGCGCGGAAATTTCATGGAAGCCTTTCGGCGAAAGTGCAGCCATACTCACCCATGAGTTCAGGCACCTCATGACGGATCGGTGAATGCTGCGACGACTTCTCCTCCTGGCGGTTCTGGCGGCCATTGCGGGCCTTGGAATTTTCTGGTGGCTGACGATCCCTGCGGTCGTCGCCTCCACTTCGCTGCCCGCCCGTACGCCCAACCTCGCCAACGGCCTCACAACGTTCAATGCCGGGGGATGTTCCTCCTGCCATGCGGTGCCGAACCAGCCTGATCGTTTGAAGCTCGGCGGCGGCCTGCCGATCCCTTCGCCGTTCGGCACCTTCAACGTTCCCAATATCTCGCCCGATCCGAACGACGGCATCGGGCGATGGAGCGAGGCCGATTTCGTCACCGCGGTGCTGAAGGGCACCTCGCCCGCGGGCGTGCATTACTTTCCGGCGTTTCCCTACACCTCCTATCAGCACGCGAAGGTCGAGGATATCAGAGACCTCTTTGCCTACTTGAAGACGCTGGCGCCGGTGAGTGGAAAAGTGCGCGACCATGACGTGCCGTTTCCGTTCAACATCCGCCGCAATGTCGGGGTGTGGAAATTCCTGTTCATGGACGGCAAGCCGTTCGTGCCGGATGCCGCGCGTTCCGCGCAATGGAATCGCGGCGCCTATCTCGTCAACAGCCTCGGCCATTGCGCCGAATGCCACAGCCCGCGCAATTTCCTCGGCGGCATCGTCGATGCGCAGCGTTTTGCCGGCGGGCCCAATCCGGAAGGCGAGGGCTGGGTGCCGAACATTACGCAGAAGCGGCTGGCGGACTGGAGCGTGAAGGATTTCGCCTATTTGCTCGAGACCGGGCAGACAGCCCGACGGCGACAGCGTCGGCGGCTCGATGGCGCGCGTGATCAAGAACACCTCGCAATTGTCGCCGGAAGATCGTGCGGCAATGGCGGAATATCTGAAATCGCTGCCGGCAGTGGAGGGCCCGCCGCGGCCGAAGAAGCCGGAGAAGAGCGGCTGATGCGGCGCGTGGCTTCGTTGGGCCGGTTTGGATTGATGCAAGTTTGACGGCATGTTATAGATCGATATCCCACCAAGGATTTCCCGATGTTGATCAGGGTCATTTCCGAGTTCTGAGCTGATGACGCGCCGCAGGTCCATCGCGAGATGGACCCGATGTGCCCATTCACGGCAAGGAGCGATCAAGGTGGCCTTACCCTCTCTTCAGGTTCTCTATTCAACGCTGCGTGCAGAAGCGGTGGCGGATTTTGTCCTGGCGCATTACGACTTGCCCGGGTCGATTACGTGCAAGCTGCTGCGCCGCGGTTTCAACGACACCTTCGAGGTTCGGATCGAATACGGCGCGCGTTTCATTTTTCGGCTTTCAGCGCGACGCGCGCGTGGTGAGGCCGATGTTGCCTCGGAAACCGCGTTTCTCGCTTACCTGGACCGCGAAGGCGTTCCGGTGGCGGCCGCAATTCCCTTGCGTGACGGTTCGCTGTTTACATCGGCGCTTTTGCCGGAAGGTCAGCGTCCGGCCGTCCTGTTCCGGTATGCGGAAGGACGCGCGTCGCAGGCAGGAAGTTCGGCCGCCGACGCCAGAGCCAACGGGGTGACGCTGGCGCGCATTCACGATGCAGCTGCCGGCTTCGCTGCATTCGACAAAGGCCGCTACCGGCTCGATCTTGACCATCTGCTGCACAGACCGTTATCCGCGATTTTGGCGCTTGCGGATCTCAGCGATGCCGTACGCACAAAGCTGGTTGAACTGACGGGGCGGTTGTCGGCTGCGGTGGCGGAACGGGACCGGCTTTCCTGGACACGCTGCCATGGCGATTGCCACGGCTACAATGCCATCATTGCGGAGCAGGGAACCCGCGCCGGACAAGCGGTGTTCTTCGATTTCGACGATGGCGGTCCCGGATATCTGGCCTACGATCTCGCGGTGTTTCTCTGGTGCTGTGTTTCGTTCGGGCGAAAGTGGCACGCATCCTGGCACGCTTTCATTGAAGGCTATCGGACGATACGTAACGTGCCGTCTGCGGATTTCGCAGCCGTGCCGCTGTTCGTTCCGATCCGCCATATGTGGTTGATGGGGGAATACGCCGGTCGCGTCCATGAATGGGGCAGCCAGGCCGCGCCCGCCGAATGGATCGCCACTCAGCTCGATTTCATGCTTTCGTGGGAGGAGGAGAAGCTGAGGCCGGGCCTGCTCTGACCAAACCGAGTTCGTTCTAGCCGAGCTTCGCCATCCCGAGGTCGTCCGCTACCTGATCAAGCCCGCGCATGAGCGCCGGTGGAATCGGAATGCCGTCGCGCCGGCGCGTCTCGCGCGTCGCCTGGCTGCGCTCGCCGGGAACCGTGATCCGCTCGACGCCGGGCATCCGCTCGGAGTTTCTGAGATCGCGCACCAGCGCATCGACGCTCGCCTTGAAGGTTGCGACGTCGCCGAAGGCCGCGATGTTGATCGCTGCAATGGCCTGACCGGTGTTGGTGACGCTGTCGTCATCATGGTTGAAGTCGATGACGTCGCGGCCCATCGCAGCGCCACCCAGCGTGCCCGCGAGCAGGCCGATGATCAGGGCGAGCCCAAACCCCTTGTAGCCGGCCTCCATGCCGCCGAGCGGCAGCAGCATGCCTTCGTCGGCGCGCTTCGGATCGGTCAGCGGCTTGCCCTCGCGGTCGATCATCCAGCCCACGGGCATCATCTCGCCACGCAACGCCTTGGCTTTGACCTTGCCATAGGCTGCGACCGTCGTCGCCATGTCGAGGATAACAGGGTTCTCGGAGCCTGCCGGAATTGCCGCTGCGATCGGATTGGTCGACAGCAGCATGTCGAGGCCGCCCCAGGGCGGCAGATGGTTGGCGTTGCCGACCGCGAAATAGAGCCCGATCATGTCGTGGGCCAGCGGCATCGAGGCGTAGAGCGAGGCCGGGCCGGCGTGGTTGCTGTATTGCGAATTGACCCAGGCAATTCCGGTCGTGCGCGCCTTCTCGATCGCGATCTCGGCGGCGCGCTTCATCACGAGATGGCCCATGCCGTTGTCGCCGTGCAGAAGTGCTGTGGAAGCCTGCTCGCGCACCACGCGGATGTTCGGCCGCACGTTGAATCCGCCGGCCTTGATGCGGCGGGCATATTGCGGCAGCCGGCTGACGCCGTGCCCGTCCGCCCCCTGCAGGTCGGCCTCCGCCATCAGGGTCGCGACCGTGATGGCGTCGGCCTCGGGCAGGCCGAGCTTCGTCATCGCCTCCGCAATGAAGGCCCTCAGCCGGTCGAACGTCACGGTCATCTCAGGCGCCTTGGCCGCCGCTAAACGCCTTGAACGTGATGATGGTGTGGGTGTCCTGGATGCCGGGAATCACCTGCACCTTCTCGTTGACGAAATGGCCAATGTCGGTGGCGTTATCGACGTAGAACTTGACCAGCAGGTCGTAATGGCCGGCGGTGGAATAGATCTCCGAGGCGATCTCGGCTTCCGCGAGCGCATTGGCCACCGCATAGGACTGGCCGAGTTTGCATTTGAACTGGACGAAAAAGGGAACCATTGCTGTCGTCTCCGGAATTTGCTGGTCTCAATAGGCCAAAATCGAAGGCTTATGGCAAGCCAACTTGCTGGCAATAGAAGGGCGCGCTAGGACACTTTATGGCTGCGAATACACCATTTGCGCGAGGCGGGCGATGACGCCGGTGGCGCTGACCATCGCCGGCTCGGATTCCTCCGGCGGCGCCGGCATCCAGGCCGACCTGAAGACGTTTGCGGCCCTCGGCGTCTATGGCGCGTCCGTGATTACGGCGCTGACGGCGCAGAACACCACGGGCGTCAACGGTATCCACCAGGTGCCGGCCGAGTTCGTCACCGCGCAGATCGATGCGGTGTTTTCCGATCTCGCCATCGGCGCGGTCAAGATCGGAATGGTGGCGCAGCTTTCCAGCATCGACGCCATCGTCGAAGGCCTGAAGCGCTGGTCGCCGAAGCATGTCGTGCTCGACCCCGTGATGGTCGCGACTTCGGGCGATCGCCTGCTGGCGGCCGAGGCCGTCGAGGCGTTGCGCCGCAAACTCATTCCATGCGCCGTATTGATCACGCCCAATTTGCCGGAGGCTGCGGCCTTGCTCGACGAGCCGGTGGCCATGAGCGAAGCGGCGATCGAGCATCAAGGCAGGCGGTTGCTGGCGATGGGGTGCCGCGCCGTGCTGATCAAGGGCGGCCACGGGCAGGGCGCCGAGAGCATCGATTATTTCATCGACGCCAGCGGCAGCCGCGCGCTGGCCGCTCCGCGCATCGCCACCAAAAATACCCACGGCACCGGCTGCTCGCTGTCGTCGGCGATTGCAGCCGGTCTCGCGAAAGGCGAGGAGTTGGAGACCGCCATCCGCAACGCCAAGGCCTGGATCAGCGCCGCCATCGCGGCCGCCGACCGCTTCAGCGTCGGCCATGGCCACGGCCCGGTCCACCACTTTCACAACTACTATTGAAAACAGTGCGGAGATAGCGGGCTAGACCCGCTATAGCTGCTTCAGACGTGATTATTGTTTCCTCGGCGCGAAGCTTGTATAGCTAGAGAGCTGGAATTGCCGAAGCGCTCTCGGAGGTTCGATTGACGATTACATTGCCGCCCGAAACCGAAGAGCTTGCGCGTATGGTCGCTGCGCGGAGCGGCAAGACCCTTGAAGATGTACTGAAGCAAGGTGTAGAGATGGAAGCGCGCATTGCGGGCGTCGCCGTTGCGGAGAGCGCGGCACCGGGCCGGCCTGCGCGGGTCGATAGCGCCCGCGAGATAGCGAAACGTATCGCATCCCGTCCCCTTGTTGATCCCCGCACGCCGCGAGCGATTCTCGAACAGGCGTGGGCCGCTCCGGATGATCGTCGTCGATAGTTCGGTTTTCATCGCCATTCTCGAGCAAGAGCCCGAGGCAGAGCATTCTGTCGATTATTCGCGACGCAACGCGGCGTCTTGCCAGTGCCGTCACCGTCTATGAAACGGGGATCGTCATTGTTGCGCGGCGCGGTCGGCAGAGTGCCGAGGAAATGATGATCTTTCTCGCTGAACTCGGCGTCGAAATCGTGCCGTTCGCCGAACCCTCTATCTCGCAGTCGCTCGATGCATATAGCCGCTTCGGAAAGGGCATCGACCCCAAGGCGCGGTTGAACCTCGGTGACTGCGCAGCCTATGCGCTGGCGAAAGTTCTAAACGTGCCGCTGTTGTTCAAGGGGACGGATTTTTCGCAGACGGATGTTCAGCAGTACGTTTGACGTCGTCCGGCCCCATGGGCCGGTCCATCACTTTCACACATATTACTGAGAGGCGATTTGAGCGGCTCCATCGAAATGCAGCGTTCGGACTGGAAAGACCATCCCGCGCTTCCCTGTCTTCTGGCCGTCTCGATCTTCCTGTGTTCGCGGGCCGTCGTAGCACTTGGACTGCTGTTCTCGCAGCAGCACATGCAGATCGCGACCGACGTCTGGTCGGCCGGACCGTTCTGGTACCACCAGCTGCTGCAGTGGGATTCGGAATGGTATTTTGGGATCGCAACGGAGGGATATCGCTATAACGGCGATCCGACCATTCAACAGAACATCGTGTTCTATCCGCTGTATCCGATGCTTGCGCGCGGCCTCGCGGCAATCAGCGGCCTGACGCCTGCGCATGCGTTGCTGCTCGTAGCAAACGTTGCGGGATTTTCCGCGATCATCGTTCTTTTCAAGCTGGTTCGTGAGGAGTTCGACGATCAAGTCGCGCTGGCAACGGTTGCGTTGCTCGGCTTCTTTCCTGCCTCGGTCGTGCTGTCGGCGGGCTATACCGAACCGCTTGAACTCTTCCTGATCGTCTTGTTCTTCCTTTCCCTGAAGCGAAAGCGCTTCCTCTCGGCAGCCGTGTTCGCTGGTCTGGCGGTTGCGGATCGATCCGCCGGCATCATCCTGTTGCCCATACTGGTCTGGGAGATGTGGCGTGCGCGGGACCAGAAGCCCTTCTTTCCGGCAGTGATCCCGTGCGTCGTCCTCGCCACATCCGGGCTGTGGCTGTTCATGATCTATCTTTGGTACGCGTTCGGGGATCCGTTTGTGTTCTCGAAAGGGCAAACGGCGTTCCATCTGGGCGCGACGTTCCCGGTGCGGGTGATGGCGGCGCTCATGCTTGAACCCTTCACCCAGTTGATCCTGAACGACTGGAATCCATGGGGCCAGGCCAGCTGGTTCACGCTGCTGTTCATCGTGCTGATCGTCGTCGGCTGGTTCAGGCTGCCGTTTTCGTGGACACTGCTCGCCATCGGCAGCTTGTTGCTGCCTTATTTGACGCTGAGCGGCGGACCAGCGGGATTCACGTCGATGAGCCGGTTCAATGTGGTTTCGTTTCCATTGTTCGTCGTCATGGCGGGTATCGGAATCCGGGCACGCTGGCTCTTGGTTGGGGTGATCGGACTGTTCGGTGCGTCGCTGTTCATGAACGCGGCGCTGTTTGCCCGCCGGATATGGATTGGATGATCGCTGGTGGCTCGACGCTATTCCTCGTCCGCGCCCGGAATCTGCCGCAGCATGAAATGGCCGAACGCCGAGGCGATCGGCTTTGAGCGGTCGTCCTGCCAGGCCTGCGCCTCGAACGCGACGACGCGCCGGCCCTGCTTGACGATGGACACGCTGGCGTAGCTGTCGAGTGCCCGCCCCGAACGCAAATAATTGATCGTCAGCCCGATCGGTTTCGGTGGCGCTACGCCGAGTTCGCGCGTCACGCCGACGATCGCAGCGGTTTCGAGGAACGCGCCGGTCATGCCGCCGTGGATCGCCGGCAGCATGGGGTTGCCAATGATCTTCGGCGAGAACGGCATCACAAGCGTGCCGTCCTCACCGGCGCGGATGCCGAGGCAGCGCGCGAACGGGCTGTTGGCGAACGGGCCATCCGGATCGTCGGGTGCGTCGAGCGTCGGCAACGCGCCGCCGTTCAGTAGCGCGTCGGTCAGCATGTTGGTGCGGTTGGCGCCGAGCATGAAGCAGCCGGTGGCGGTGGCGACCGGATCGTCCTCGAAGTCCTGGTAGGCGGTCGCGCGCACGAAGGCGATCGAGCGGGTAACGCGGTGGCAAAACGAGTGCGCCTTGATGTCAAGGCCGGGCGTTGCCGGCTTCTGGTAGTCAATCCGCAAATCGAGGGTTGCGATCGCACGCGAGCCGTCGAGCGCAAGCTGCACGGCCATGCCGCAGCTCTCGTCGAGCATCGCGGTGACGACCCCGCCGTGCAACACGCCGGTCGCGGTGTCGCCGACGAAGACCGGGCGGTACGGCAGGCTCGACCAAGCCTCGCCCGGGGCGGCGCGGTCGAGCTTCAGTCCGCTGCTGTGGCCATAGGTCGAGCGGCGGCGCTGGACGGCTTCCACCAGCTCGTCAAACGGCATCGGCGAGGAGAGTGTCGGTGGTTTGGACATGTTCAGCCGTTCGTCACGTGTACCCCTGGCTTCCGCCCGGCATTCCATTTTCCCTCGATCGCGCGCTCGATCTGTGCGGACAACTGTAGCAGCTGCCCGTCATTGGCCTGCCTGGCCTGCGCCTGGATGCCAAGCGGCAAGCCATGCACGTGTTCCGCCAGCGGCAGCGAAATCGCCGGAATTCCGCAGAGGTTGGCGAGCGGCGTGAAGGCAAAATTGCGCCAGAGATTGCCGAACCAGTCGAGCACCGATGGATTGTCCGAAATCGTCAGATATTCCCTGGTGCCGACCTTCGGCGTCGGCAGTGCGGTGATCGGAGTGAGGATGATATCCCATTCCTCGAAGAACGCGCCGAAGCTGCGCGAGGTCGTGTTGAACACCGCCTGCATCTTGGCGCGGTCGGCAAACGAAATGTGCCGGCCGGCTTCCCAGATCCGGATGTTGACCGGTTCGACCAGATCGGCCGGCGGCCGATCCAGCCCGCGCGCCGCCAGCATGTTTGATATCACGACCGCAAAATTGCTGATGTAGCAGGTGGTCTGGGCGTCGAATGCAGCGCGATAGTCGATGGCGGGCAACGCGTAATCGACGTGATGGCCGAGGCTTTCGAGGAAGCGTCCGACCTTTTCCAGTTCGCCAGCGATCTGCGGCGTCGCGGCATAGTCGCCCCATTGCTGCGAGAGCGCGATTTTGAGCCGTCCCGGATCGCGCTTGATCAATTCCTGGTACGGCTCCGGTGTGGTCCAGAACGGCATCAATTCCCCGGGCGCAGGACCGCGAACCGCATCGACGAAGGCGGCGGTGTCGCGCACAGTGCGGGACTGACAGCCCTGGATCGACACCAGCCCCGACAAGTCCGAAAGGTGCGGCGCCAGCGAGAACACGCCGCGCGATACTTTCAGGCCGATGTTGCCGTTGACGCCGGCGGGAATCCGGATCGAACCGCCGCCATCGGTGGCGTGCGCGATCGGCACCGCGCCGGCGGCGACCATGGCCGCACTGCCGGCCGACGAACCGCAGGTGGTATACTCAGTGTTCCATGGGTTTCGCGTGACGTAGACTGCGGGATTGTCCGCTGAACTGCAAACGCCGAACTCCGGCGTGGTGGTTCGTCCGATCAGGTTCAGTCCCGCTTTTCGCATCTTCGCCGTCAGGAACGTGTCAGCGGTGGCGCGATTGCCGCGCATCAGCAGCGAGCCCATCTCCTGCAGGCGGCCCTTCATCGTGGGGCCGAGATCCTTCACCAGGAAGGGCAGGCCGGCAAACGGGCCTTCGAGATTGGTGTCGTTCGCGCCGGGATCGGCAATCGCGTCCTCGAACACCTCGACCACGCCCGATATTTCGGAATCGACCTTCGCAATCGCCGCATTCGCCTGTTCAGCCAATTCCTTTGCCGACAGTTCGCCCTTCCTGACGCGCGCGGCCAGCGCCACGCCGTCATGTTGCGCCCATTCGTTCCAGTCCATCGCCAAAGTCATGCGATTCCGTTCCTTTTAACTAGCGGCGCCAACCTTAGTTTCGCACCCCCGCAAGTCAATCAAGGTGGATGCGTGCGAAGCCGGGCTTCCATGCGAAAACGCCCACCGGGACAGATGCAGTCGATGGTTGTCGAACCACGGTAGCTGCGGCAGGATATCCAGCGCCAATCTGGCTTCTTCGACCTATCCGGATTATTCCCATGACTGCGGTGATCGAAACGTCATCCGGGCGCGTCCGTGGCGTCGCCGAAGCCGGCGTGCTTGCTTTCAAGGGTATCCCTTACGCTAGTCTCCCGAGGCGCTTCGAGCCCCCGGAAGACGTGCAGCCGTGGACCGGCGTGCGCGACACGACAGCATTCGGCGCCCAGGCGTGGCAGGTGAACTTTCCCTTCTTCGATCCGGCCTTCGATTCCGATCCGGATTGGGAGGATGCACGGGTCTTTCATCGCGGCGCGATCACCAATCCCGTTCCTGACAGTGAGGATTGCCTGGTTCTGAACGTCTGGACGCCACAGGCTTCCCGCAAGCGGCCGGTGATGGTGTGGATGCATGGCGGTGGCTTCACGGCCGGCAGCGGCAGCTGGAACTGGTGGAGCGGTCAGCATCTGGCGCGTCAGCAGGACGTCGTCGTCGTCACGTTGAACCACCGTCTCAACATCTTCGGCTTCCTGTCCGCGCCTGGCGTGGCGCCGAACCTTGGGATGCAGGACATCGTCGTGGCGCTGCGCTGGGTGCAGGAGAATATCGAAGGCTTTGGCGGCGACCCCGGCAACGTCACCATTTTCGGCCAGTCCGGCGGCGGCATGAAAGTGTCGACGCTGATGGCGATGCCTTCCGCGCGGGGTCTGTTTCACAAGGCGATCGTCCAAAGTGGCCCGTTCCTGCGCGCCATTCCCAAAGCGCGGGCAGAAGCTGCGGCCTCCGCTGCAATGAAATTCCTCGGCATCGGTCCTGACCAGTTGCGCGAGATTCCACCCGCCGATCTGCTGCGGGCCTTCGCCGCCTCCAACGAGGGCGCGCCCGGCGTCGCGCGTCAATTCGGCCCCGTCGCGGAAGGCGAAATCCTGCCGCGCGACCCGTTCGATCCGGATGCATCGCCAGAAAGCGCTGATATTCCGTTGCTGATCGGCGCCACCTCCGAGGAGATCACGAGCCTGATCGGCTGGAAGGACCCAACGATCTTTTCGCTTTCCTCGGACGAGTTGAACCGGCGCGTCGCCAATTTCTGCGGCGTCGATACTGCCGCGGCTGCATCTCTGATCGACGCCTATCGGGGCGCTGACCCGTCCGCTTCGCCGAGCCGGCTGTTCGCCCGTGTCGCCAGCGACCGTCGCTTCGGTTACATGTCGATCGTCGAGGCTGAGCGGCACGCGGCGCGCAGGCCGACTTTGGCCTCAACTTGGAGCTACCGGCTCACCTACCAGTCACCGTTGATCGGCGCGCGCCTTGGCGCACCGCACAACCTCGATCTGCCGCTGCTGTTCTGCCCCGATGATGCGCCGGGGATTTTCACCGGGACCGAACATCACGCGCTGGCGTCGTTCATGCAGTCGGCTTGGGCGCAATTCGCCCGCACCGGCAATCCCGGATGGCAAAGTTTTGACACCACAACGCGCGCGACCATGATGCTGGATCGGGAATGCCACATGGTGAAAGACCCCGGTCGGGCCGAACGGTTGGCCCAGGGGGCGCTGCCGTCACCTCCTTGAGTTGGCCGCCTTGACTTCGCCGGGTCGGGTGAGATGATCCGCTCAAGGATTGCCGGTCACAAGGCGCCAAATGTTCGTCGCCGCTGCCGGATGATCCAACCGGGGAGGAAGATCTCATGCGGCATCCTAATGCGGCGGCGAAATCCATGAGGCCACGCCTGATGCGGCGCAAATTCGCGATGCTGGCGACATTGGCCGTTACGGCGCTGATGTCGGTGGCGCCGGCCTCAGCCCAGACCACCCTCAAAGTCTGGCTGCACGATCATCCGCCGCGGGTCGCGATCGACAAGGCCATCGCCGCCGAGTTCGAGAAAGCCAATCCCGACATCAAGGTCCAATACGACGTCATTCCGGTCGGCGAATACGGGCAAAAGCTCCTGACCGCCTTCGCGTCGGGCTCAGGCCCCGACGTCTTCATGAACTCGATCCTGCTGGTGTCGCAGTATCAGAGTTCGAAGATTCTGGCGCCGGTCGATTTTGCGGCGCTCGGCTATGCCGACGAGAAGGCGCTCACCTCGCAATATCTCACGGGCTTCGACGGCATCCGCTTCGGCGGCAAGATCTACGGCTTGCCGATCGAGGTTTCGAACTGGGTCTGCTACGCCAACAACGCGATCTGGAAGGAAGCCGGCCTCGATCCTGAAAAGGACTTCCCGAAGACATGGGAAGCCCTGCCGGCGGTCATGGAAAAGCTGACCAAGCGCGATGCCAATGGTGTGCCGACGCGGCGCGGTTTTGACTTCCTCTGGCCGAACCGCAACATGTTCTGGTTCGTACAGAGCAGCATGTTCCACCAGCAGGGCAAGGAGATGGTCGATCCGCAGACCGGCAAGATGGCGTTCGATACGCCGGCAGGCAGCCGCGCCATCCAGTACATGGTCGATCACGTCAACAAGTACCGGCTTGGCGGTCCACAATACGGCGACTCGCGCGCCGACCTGCTCGGCGGCCGGCTCGGCACCGAGTGCAGTTTTGGCCTGTTCGGCATCCCGCAGATGAAGACGGCGAACCTGTCATATACCATCCGCCCGGCGCCGCGCTTCGCCGATGCCGTCTCCGACAACGGTTTTGATGCCTACGCGTTCTACATGATGGTGAACGCGCGCTCGACGCCCGCCAACCAGAAGGCCGCCTGGAAATACGCCCGCATGTATATCGACCGTTCGGTCGAGTTGTTCGACAAGGCCGGCTTGTTCGTGCCGCGCCAGGAGGTGCTGAACTCACCCGGCTACAAATCCGACCCCGGCATCGGACTGATCGTCGACGAACTCAAGAAGGCGAAGTTCGTGCCGAGCATTCCCGGTTACGACCAGGTGCTCGATATCCTGCTCAAGGGCCGTGACCAGATGGTGCAGGGCGGCCAGCCCGTAGGCAGCGTCCTGCCCGGCATCAACGACGAAATGAACACCGCATTGGCGCGAGCGCGAACCCGCGCCGGCGGGTGAGCATGGAAGGGAATGTCGCAACGGGGGCAGGGCAGACCGCAGCCGCGCAGGCGCCCTCGATCATGTCCCGGCTGTTCGGCGGCGCGCTCCGCCGCTCGGAGCGTCCACCGCTCGACGTGAGCTGGTGGGGTCTTTATTTTGTGCTGCCGGTCGTGGTCTTCTTCGCGGTGTTCAGCGTTTTCCCGGTGTTCTTCGGCTTCTATCTGAGCCTGACCGACTATGACCTGCTCAGTCCGCCGCTGTTCGTCGGCCTCGACAATTTTCGCAATCTGGCCAGCGACAAACTGTTCCTGACGGCGCTGGTCAACACGCTGGTGTTCGTCGTCGGCGCCACGGTCCCGGTATGGGCGGCGTCGCTCGCGGCCGCATTGTTGTTCGACCAGATGTTTCGCGGCCGGAATATCGTCAAGGCGATCTTCTTTCTGCCGGTGTTGCCGCCTGCGGTCGTCATCGCCGTGATCTGGCGGCTGCTGCTGCATCCGAACGGCATCGCCACATCGAGCGTCGGCTGGTTCAACGGTATCTCGGAGATACCCTGGCTCGCCAATACCGTGCTGGCGCCGCTCGCGATGATCGTCGTGCACGACTGGGCGGCGATCCCGTTCTTCATGATGATCTGGCTGGCGGGGCTGGCCGGCATTCCGCAGGAGGCGCGCGATGCCGCCGCCGTCGACGGCGCCGGCGTGCTGCAGAGGTTCTGGTACATCGACCTGCCCTTGCTGCGGCAGACTTCGCTGCTGGTCGCCTCGCTTGCGACCATCAACGCCTTTCAGTCGTTCGTGCTGCAATTCGTGCTCTCCTCCGACCAGGGCGGACCGGCCAACTCCACGCTGGTGCTTGGGCTGTTGGTCTTCAAATACGGCTTTCAGTATTTCCGCATGGGCGACGCCGCTGCCGTTTCGGTGGTGATGTTCGCCATGATCATGTCAGTCACGCTCCTCCAACTTTGGCTCGGCCGTCGTGTCTATTAATCCAAGTCCACGCGGCGGCTTCCTCCTCCGCGATCCCGTCTTCCTCTCGATTGCACTCACCGCGGCGCTGCTGTTCGCGTTTCCGCTCTGGTTCATGGTGACCTCGGCGTTCAAGGCGGAGCCCGAGATCCAGGCGATACCGATCCACTGGCTGCCACATGATTTCCAGTGGTTCGCGCAGTTCAAGCTCGCCGGCGAGATCGCGCCATTGTGGCTCTATTTCACCAACAGCATGATCTTCTCGCTGGCGCATGTCGCCGGCACGGTGTTTTTCGGGGCGATGGCCGGGTTTGGCTTTGCCAAATACAAATTTCCCGGCCGCACCATCCTGTTCCTGCTCGTGATCTCGACCTTGATGGTGCCGTTCCAGATCCTGGTGGTGCCGTTGTTCATCGAGATCAAGTATTTCGGCTGGGAGAACAGCTATGCGGGTTTGGTCCTGCCCGGTCTCATCAATGCCTTCGGCGTCTTCATGATGCGCCAATATGCCGAGGCGCTGCCCGATGAACTCTTGGAAGCCGCGCGCGTCGACGGCGCCGGCGAGCTCTATATCTTTCTGCGCATCGTGCTGCCGCTTCTGGCACCTGCGCTGGTCAGCCTCGGCATCATCGTGTTCATCTGGGCGTGGGGCGCGTTTCTGTGGCCGCTGGTCGTGGTGCAGGACCGCAACCTCTATGTGCTCTCGGTCGGCCTGTCGGCCTATGTGCAGCCCTATAACCGCGAGCCGACCTGGGCTGCGGCGATGGCCGCCTCGACGGTGGCGACGCTGCCGATCGCCTGCCTCTTCATCTTCCTGCAGCGCTATTTCATCAAGGGCCTGACCGCCGCCGCCGTGAAGGGATGAGCGCGTCTATTGCATCGCAGCCGCAATCTTTTCCGCCGTCATCAGCACGGGAAAATTGGTGTTGGCGCAGGGCACCACGGGGAAGATCGAGGCGTCGACCACGCGCAGGCCCTGCACGCCCTTGACGCGGCCTTGTGTGTCGACCACCGACATCGGATCGTCCGGCCGTCCCATGCGGCATGAGCACGAGGCATGCCAAACGCCGATGGTCGCCTTGCGCACGAAGGCTTCCAGCGCCTCGTCATCGCCCATCACCTGATCGAAGGTAAATCCCTCGAGCACGAAATTGTCGATCATGTAGCTGCGCAGCGCGGCCGGCCCATCCATCAGGGTGGCGGCGATCCTGGTGAGGACCTTGTTCTTGGTATTGACGACGCCGATCTTGCGCACCCGGTCGGAATACGAGGCCGGAAACGGCTTGTCGGTCACCGCCTGCAGCGGTGCGCTCATTTGCAAGCCCGCCATCTTGCGAAAGCCGCTCATCAGCCGTTCGAGATCGCGCTGGTCCGACAGCAGGTTGAACTGCACGATCGGCTCCTTCGAGGGATCGCGCGAGGCGAGCTTGACCTGGCCGGTCTCGGAATAGGTCTTGTTGACGAACGCAAGCAGCGAAGCGATCTGTTCGCCGACCGCGTGCCACGCAGACTTGCTCAGCACCGCGACGAACATGTCGCCTTTGGGCACGCCCGGGAGCCCCGAGGAGTAACGCAGCCCCATCTGGATGTGGCGTCTTGTGTGTTCATTCATGCGCGCGCCCGGGCGGACGAATGACGACAGCGAGATCGAAGGATGGTCCATCAGGCGCTGGCCGACGCCCGGTAAGCCCGTCAAAACGGGAATGCCCATTTCCTTGAGGTGGCCGACCGGGCCGATGCCGGCGCGCAACAGATGCGCAGGCGAATGGATCGCGCCGCAGGACAGGATCACCTCATTGCCGCGAAACTCCTGTTCGCGGCCGTCGACGACTGCCTTGATGCCGACGCAGCGTGTGCCCTCGAACAGCAACTCCTTGACGACCGTCCTGGTCAGGATCGTCAGATTGGCGCGCTTGCGCGTCTCGGCGTCGAGATAGCCCATCGCTGCCGAAACGCGCTGCTCGGATTCGTTGGAATGCGTGACCGGAAAATAACCCTCGACGAATTCGCCGTTCTGGTCGGGCAGGAAATTGTAGCCGGCCAGCTTGCAGGCTTCGGCGACGGCTTGCGAGTGTTTGGTCCAATGCTGCTGTGGGATGCGGCGAACGGGGATGCGGCCGTCCTTGCCGTGGAACGGTCCGTCGAAATCAAGGTCGCGCTCGACCTTCTTGAAGTAGGGCAGCACGTCGTTCCAGTTCCACCCCGACGCGCCGCGCGCCTCCCATTCCTCATAGTCGGTCGGTGCGCCGCGGTTGGCCATCTGGCCGTTGATCGAGGACCCGCCGCCGAGCACGCGCGCCTGCTCGTATTTGCGCAACGGAGGATAGGCGGCCTCGGGATTGTTGTGGCTGACGACCTGGGTGGTGACCTTGAGTTCGGTCCAGTGGAAGCGCGGATCGAAATAGGCAAATCCCGAATAGCTGTCGCGGATTTCCGGTGGTTCGTTGCCGGGCGGGGTATCCTGGCCCGCTTCGCACAGCAGGACCTTGTTGGCGCTCTTTGCTGACAGCCGGTGGGCCATGACCGAGCCCGCCGAACCGCCGCCGACGATGATGGTGTCATACACTTTGCGCGTTTCCCTTTTTGTTGTTGGCGGGGAGGGTAGCGCACCTTTTCATTCTGGTCACGCCGGCTGTCGTTGCGGCAAAGCCGGGTTGTCAGCCCAGGATTGACCGGTACAGGCCCAAATATCGATCGGCCATGCGGTCTACCGTGAAGCGCGCGGATACCGCGGCCCGGCAGGCCGCGCGATCGATCTCGCCGATGCGGTCGATCGCATCCACCGCCTCATCGAGGCTGTCGACCAGAAATCCGGTCACCCCGTCATCGATCAGTTCGGACATCGATCCCCGGTTGCAGGCAATAACGGGCGTTCCGCAGGCCAGCGCTTCCACCACCGACAGGCCGAACGGCTCGTCGAAATTGATGAGGTGGAGCAGCGCGCGTGCCGACCCCAGCGTTTTTGCGCGCGCAGCACCACCGACCGGGCCGAGATAGACGACAGACCGGTCGTCAAGTGCTGGTGCTACCTGCTCGTTGTAATAGTTCTGGTCCTGGATGATGCCGGCCATGATCAATTTCCGCCCCGATCGATGCGCTGCCGCAATCGCCTCGGCCGCACCCTTATCCGGATGAATGCGGCCGAAGAACAGCAGGTCTTCGCTGCCATCCGGGTCGAATGGAAAGTCCGCCAGCGGGATGCCATGATGGATCGTTGCGGCATAGCGCAGGTCCGGATGGCGATCGGCGTCGCTGATCGCGACATAGTGGACGCGATCCTCATATTGCTTGTAGGCGGGCAGAATGCGTGCCGACGAGAAGCCGTGGATCGTCGTCACGATCGGGGTCTCAACCAGCCGCGAGAAAGCGAGAGGGACGAAATCGGCCTGGTTATGAATGAGGTCGAACGCTCCGGCCTGCTCGAAGACATGGGCGACGTGGAGCATCTCCCACACCTTCGCGTCGATCGCGGGATCCTCGGAATAGGGCGCAGGACAAACGCCATCCAGCCTGCCTGCCGTGATGCTGTCCATTGTGGCAAACAGGGTGACGTCGACGCCGCGCGCCACCAGCGCCTCGGTGAGGAGACTCGTTACCTGCTCCCAGGGTCCGTAGTGACGCGGCGGCGTCCGCCAGGAGATCGGCGCCAGCATGGCAATGCGCAAACGATCATCCTTCTCTGCTCTTTGCTAGCCGGCTCTCAGCACGACGGCTTCATTCGACCCTAGCAGCAGCGCGCCGACTTCGACCAGCGCCGCATCCCCAAGCGTGGACAGCAGCACCCGGCTGCCGCGCGCCCAATCCGGCATCTGCAGCCGTTGCGGCTGGCTGCCGAGGTTGAGCGCCACAATCAGCCGCTCCTCGCCGTGTCGGCGCGCGTAAGTGAGTATCTCGTCCTCCACGTCCAGCAGCACGAAGTCACCGATCGACAATGCCAAGCTGTTGCGTCTGAGCGCAAGTAACCGGCGATACAGCGTCAGGAGCGAGTGCGCTTCTTCCGTCATCCGCGCCACGTTGCGCGTCGGCCAGTCTGCATGGAGCGGCAGCCACGGCTTGGCCGTGGAAAAACCAGCATTCGCGTTGTGATCCCACGACATCGGCGTGCGCACGGGATCGCGGCCCAACGCCAAACCGGGCTCTCGCAATTCGCGCGGGTCCCGCACCTCCGACGCTTCGATCACAACATCGCTCAAACCAAGTTCGTCGCCATAATAGAGCGTGGGCGTGCCGCGCAGCGTCAGCAGCAACACCGCTGCGACGCGGGCCTGGGCCTCGCCACGCCTGGCGGCAACGCGCGGCCGGTCATGGTTGCCGAGCACCCAGTTCGGCCAGCCAGCGGGCGGAAGGGCGGCCTCATATTCGGTGATGACATCCGCCAGGGCGCGCGCCTGCCACGGCGTATCGATGAGCTGGAAATTGAACGGCAGGTGCACCCCTCGGCGTTCCCCGCCGTAATAGTGCATCAGCCGGTCCACCGGCAGGTAGATCTCGCCGATCAGAACCCGTTCGCCCAGTCCTTTAGCGCCATAGCTGTCGGCGATTTCGCGCATCTCGGCGGCGATGCCGTGCACCTCGGGCTGGTCCGTCGAATGGAGCTGAAGCAGGCGGTGCATTTCGCCCATTCCGGGCCGATAGGCAGGGTTGGGCGGATTGTCGGGGAAGTCTGCCGCCTTCACGATGTGCCACAGCACGTCGATGCGAAAACCGTCGACGCCGCGGTCGAACCAGAACCGCATCACATCGTACATCGCCGCCTGCACGCCCGGATCACGCCAGTTGAGGTCCGGCTGCTCCTTCAGGAAGGCGTGGTAGTAATATTGTCCGGTGATCTCGTCCCATTCCCAGGCTGAGCCGCCGAAATCGCTGATCCAGTTGTTGGGTGGTCCGCCGTCGGCCGCAGCATCGCGCCAGATGTACCAGTTTCGCTTCGGGTTTTCCCGGGACGCGCGGCTCTCGACGAACCATGGATGCCGGTCGGAACTGTGGTTGGGCACGAAGTCGAGCAGGACCTTGAGTCCCCGCCGATGGGCTTGCCCCAGGAGGTCGTCGAAGTCTGCAAGGGTGCCGAAGCGTCGATCGATGCCGCAATAGTCGGCGACGTCATAGCCGAAATCAACCATTGGCGACGGGTAGATCGGCGAGATCCAGATCGCGTCGATCCCAAGGCCGATGAGATAGTCGAGCCGCTGCGCGATCCCTTTGAGGTCACCGATACCGTCATCGTTGCTGTCCTGAAAGGAGCGCGGATAGATCTGGTAGATCACGCCTGTCTGCCACCACGGCGCGATCATGCAAACGGCCAGGTTGTCGGGCGAGCAGACGGCAGCAAGGCTCGAGCATTGGCCGACATCGCCACCTCACTTCATCGGTTGGAACGATGGCCAGAAGGCGCTAAATTGTGCGGGCTGTCGATGGTGATCGTCAGTTGGGAACCAACCGACCGTGAATGCGTCTATCCCTTGGGGAGCGCGGGCCCAGCTAAAAGGTTAGAAGCCATGTCGTTTGGATATGCTCGGCCATTTTCGTTCCGGATCGGAGCGCCGCCGGTGATCACCGTATCGGGTGTTCGCCACGGCGTCACCGAAATCACCTTGAGCGATGGGCGGCTGGTTCGCGCCACCCTTCACGTCAGAAATATAAAGCCGAACGCCCAAAAGCCGGGCAGCGTGGACATCTCCTATCATGTCGTCACCGAGATAATGCCGGTCCCGGACGCACCGATCATGGATGTGCACCAGACGATTCAATAGGCTGCGCGGCTTTCAAGGTTTTTCCGGTTAGACAACAAAAGACAAAGGCCACGCGGGCATTACACCGCATGGCCTTTTCGAGACTGTCCCCCTAGGCCCTCCAGAGATTCCGTCTCAGGGCGCATAGTGTGCGTGTCGAGCTTCCTGTCCAGCCTGCGATGGAATTACCCACAGTTCAGGCGAACGCCTCAGCCAACCCGTTGGCCTCAGCCAACTCGCCCGCTTCAAACAGCGTCTTTGGCAACCTTCAGGGGTGACGCCTTGACCGACTTGCTGGCGGGCTTGGCTGCGAACTCCATCGGCTCTTTCGTGAAAGGATTGATACCGCTGCGGGCTTCAGTAGCGGGCTTGTTCACGACCGACATCTTGACGAAGCCGGGGATGACGAATTCGCCGGATTCATTCAGTTCCTTGTAGCCTACGGTCGCCATCTGCTCGATGACGGCCTTTACGTCACCTTTGGAAACCTGCGTTCCTTCTGCGATTGCATCGATCAACTGAGTCTTGGTCATCTTGGCCATAGTGGGTTCCTTTTGTGGAGGCTTTAGAACAGTTTGAAGCGCATGAGCGAGCGGGGTGCGTCACTCCGTTGAAAACGCGGCAAAGCCACGCAATTCGCTTCTCGTTCAAACCTGCGGTTTTGAGGTCACCGGGCTTAAAACCTATCGAGGTCCAAAACGCAAGGCGCAGATCGGTGTTTGTTCCCTGACTATTATGCGCCCAAAACGGTCAATTTCCGCATATCAGGCCGCAGACCCCGTTCCGAAGGTAAGCTGGTTTCCATCAGGATCGGTCACGTCGAAGTCGCGCATGCCGTAATCCCAGTTCTGCGGCGGCTTTGCGATGCCGGCGCCTCGCGCCGCCAGTTCGGCGTAGACGGCGTCGACATCCCTGACGAATATGCAGACGGCGCCATTGCCGGGCAGACGGCGCGTCCGGCTTGCCGAATTGAGGTGCAAGGCAACCTCGTCCCGGCACAGGCAGACATACGATGCCGGGGTGCCCCATTCGAATGTCACCGTGAAGCCGAGCACATTGCGGTAGTGCTCGGTGCTCTTGGCTACATCAGCCACGACGAATACGGTGGCAGCACCAACCATCATTGGATCTTCTGTCGTCATCGGTGCCTCCAGCAATGGACCAGCCGCACAGATCCAAGCTTAGCAGGAATACCGCTATGCAGCTTCCATATCATGATCGCTATCCATATTCGCCGATCGTTGACCGTCCGGATTATAGCTGGCCGGACGGAAAGCGGCTCGCGGTCTATCTCGGCCTCAACATCGAACATTTTGCGTTCGGCGCGGGCGAGGGGCATCTCCTGACGGTTGCAGGCGCGGCGCCGGATCCCCGGACCTTCGCCTGGCGCGATTACGGCAACAGGGTCGGCGTCTGGCGCTGCCTCGACCTGTTCGATGAATTGAACTTGCCCGCGGCGCACCTGATCAACACCGCGGTGTTCGACTATGCGCCCCGCATCGTCGACGCCTTGAAAGCGCGCGGCGATGAATTCATCGGGCATGGCCGCACCAACGCGGAGCGTCATAGCGGGATGTGGGAAGCCGATGAGCGGCGGTTCCTGGAGGAAGTTCGCGACGCGATCACGCACGCATCCGGGAAACCGCCGCGAGGCTGGATGGCGCCATGGATGGCGTCCACGCACCACACGCCCGATCTCCTGAAGGAGGTGGGCTTCGATTTCCTGATGGACTGGCCGGCCGATGATCAGCCGCTCTGGATGAAGACGCGCTCAGGTCCGATCATGAGCGTCCCGTACCCGATCGAGATCAACGACAGCCCGCAAATCCTCGTGAGGCATCACTCGCCGGAGCAATTCCGCGACTTCATCATCGGTCAGTTCGAGGAATTGCTGCGCCAGTCGGCAAGGCAGCCGCTGGTATGCGGCATCGCACTGCACACGATGATCGTGGGCCAGCCCTACCGGCTCCGCATGCTCCGCGAGGCGTTGCAGCACATCGCCAATCATCCGGAGCGGGAAAAGGTGTGGTTCACCCGGCCGTCGGCCATTTACGACCATTGCGCTGCGTTACCCGCGAGCATTTTTCCGCCGGCCAGCTGAAAGCGGCCGTTTGCACACGGATGTGGTGCAAATTCGAATCCATTTCTTCTCGCAGTAGCGAAGTGGTCAATCGTGAAGTCTCGCCTGGCGAAAAGGGGTTGGCTGGTTCAATGAGCCAGAGTACCAATGGTCGCAGCAGCACCGCCTAACCGGCGGATACTGAACGATAAAAAAGAAGCTACCCAAGAAAACTATCCAAGAGGAAATACCATGAACATGCCAGCCCGGGCCAAACCCGTTTCGCGGCCTTCCGACCAACCGCGCGGCATGGCGCTGTTGCGCGATCCCTTGCTCAACAAGGGGACGGCCTTCACGGAGAGCAGAGCGGGATGCGCTGGGGCTGCGCGGCCTGTTGCCCGCGCATGTGCTCTCGATGGACGAGCAAGTCGCGCGCGTCATGACCAATCTGCGCGACCTTCCCAGCGATCTGGAGAAGTATGTTGCGCTGAACACGCTGCTCGATCGCAGCGAGGCGCTGTTCTTCCGCGTCGTCTGCGACAACATCGATGAAATCCAGCCGCTGATCTATACGCCCACGGTGGGCCTCGCCTGCCAGCGCTTCGGCCTGATCTTCCAGCGGCCGCGCGGCATGTTCATCGGCGCCAATGATCGCGGACGCATCGCGGAGCTGCTGGCCAACTGGCCGCATCCGGCCAAGCTCATCGTGGTCACCGATGGCGAGCGCATCCTTGGATTGGGGGACCTCGGCGCGCACGGCATGGGCATCCCGGTCGGCAAGCTTTCGCTCTATTCGGCCTGCGCCGGCATCCGCCCGGAATACTGCCTGCCCGTCATGCTGGATGTCGGCACCAACAACGAGGATTTGCTCAACGACCGCTATTACATCGGCCTGCGGCAGAAGCGCCTGACGGGTGCGGCTTACGATGAATTCGTCGACGAGTTCATCACCGCTGCGCGCGATGCTTTCCCGGGCGTGCTGATCCAGTTCGAGGATTTCGCCAATCACTCGGCGTTCCGGTTGCTGCACAAATATCGCGACGAGTTGAATGTCTTCAACGACGACATTCAGGGCACGGCCGCGGTGGCGCTGGCCGGTCTGTTCTCGGCGTTGCGGGTGAACGGCGGAAAGCTTGCCGATCAGCGGGTGTTGTTCCTCGGCGCCGGCGAGGCGGCTACCGGCATCGCCGATCTCGTGGTTTCCGCCATGATGGCGGTGGGGCTGTCCGAAGCCGAAGCGCTCAGGCGCAACTGGCTCGTCGAACTCGCGCGGCCTTGTGGTGAAAGGTCGAGAGAACCTCACCGACCACAAGCTTCGCTACGCGCATGACCATGCACCCGTCGGCGATTTCCTGAGCGCGATCCGGACGCTCAAGCCGACAGCGATCATCGGCGTTGCGGCGGTCGGCGGCGCCTTCACGGCTGAGGTGCTGCAGACCATGGCTGAAATCAACGACCGGCCGATCGTGTTTGCACTCTCCAATCCGACATCGAAGGCCGAATGCACGGCCGAGGAGGCGTACCGCCACACCGGCGGGCGTGCATTGTTCGCCTGCGGCAGCCCGTTCGATCCGGTGAGGCTCGACGGCAAGACCTTCGTGCCGCGCCAGGGCAACAACTCCTACATCTTCCCTGGCGTCGGTCTCGGCGCGACCGCGGTCGGATCACGGCTGATCACCGACGAGATGTTCATGGCCGCCGCGCACACGCTGGCCTATCTCGTCACGCCCGAGGATATCGAACAGGGCAGCCTCTATCCGGCGCTGCCGCGGATCCGCGAAGCCTCGGCGCACATTGCGGTGGCCGTTGCCGAGGTGGCCTACAAGCGCGGTCTTGCGACCGTGCCGCGGCCGAACGACATGATGGGGTTCATCGAGTCGCAAATGTACGACCCGCAATATTGAGGCATCCGCTAGATGATGCCGCCCTGTCGAAGTGCGGCAATCGCAGCCTTGTCATAACCGAGTTCGGCCAGAACAAGATCGGTATGCTCGCCGAGCATCGGCGGACGCGAAACGATTTCACCTGGCGTTTCCGACAGCCGGACGGCAGCGCGCGCGAGCGGCGCTGACGTCGGCAGGCCCGGATAGTCGACGTCCTGCATGAAGCCGGCGGCGCGAATATGCGGATGATCCAGCGCCTGTTGCGGGCTGAGCACCGGTCCGGCCGGAATCATCGCAGCCCCCAGCGTGTCGACCGCCTCCTGCGTGGTGCGCTCGGCGCACCAGCGCGCCATCCGTTCGCTGATGACGGGGCCGTTGTCGCCGCGCTTGATATCGTCGGCAAAGCGCGGATCGCTGAGCCACTGGTCTTCCTCACCCATCAATTTGGCCCAGCGAATGAACAGCGGGTGACCCGTGACCTGGCACAGCACCCAGCCGTCCTTGGTGCGGTAGATGTCGGCAGGTGCGGCGGTCTGGCCGAGATTGCCGGTCGGAACGCGATTGGCCTTGATCACGGCCTGCTCGATCAACGTGGCGTTGGTGAACGACAGCGCGGTTGCGAGCAGCGCGCCCTCGACGATCTGCCCGCGCCCGGATTTGCCGCGCTCGATCAAAGCGGCGAGCGTTCCGAACGCGCAGTGCAGCGCGGTTCCGAAATCGACCCAGTTCACCGCCGCGCGATAAGGCGGATCGCCGGCGCCGGTCATGTACACCGAACCCGACATCACCTGTCCGACACCGTCGAAGCCGACGCGGTCGGACCAGGGCCCGGGCCCGCCGAATGCGGTTGCCGTCGTTAGAATAATGTCGGGCTTGATCGCCTTCAATGATACATAATCGAGCTTCATCGCGCGCAGCGTCTGCGGCGGCAGATTGGCGACAACCACGTCGGCGGTCGCAACCAGCCGGCGCATCACTTCCTGTCCCTCCGGCTTCATCGGATTGAGCGTGATGCACTTCTTGTTTCGGTTGACCTGCAGAAACAGCGCGCCTTCGCCGCCTTCGCCGACCGGCGCCACAAAGCGGTCTTCGCTGCCGTCGCGTTTTTCCACGCGAATGACCTCGGCGCCGAATTCGGCCAGCAATGTCGCGCAATACGGCCCCGCGATATAGCGCCCGAAATCCAGGACGCGTACGCCCTCCAGAACTCCCCCCATCGATCTTTTTCCCTTCTGTTTTCGCCAGATTACAGGGAATGGTTGCCGCGGCAAGGTGGCAACCGATGCCATGCTCTTGCGGCAGAAATGATCGCCCAATGGTTCGATTGGTTATAAAATTCGCTTGCTGTGCGTAGTTGCAGCGCCGAGCCGCGCTTACCTAGTTCAGTTTTGCCAGGAACGCGTTGATGGCGTCAGCACCTTGTTTCGGCTGCTGGCACATCCACCAATGACCCGCCCCTTGCAAAACGGCGACCTCCGCCTTGGCGCGCTCTGCAGAACGTCGCGCGAGTGTCTCCCCGCCGGTGAAATGATCTTCTGTCGCGATCAGTGCCAGGCCGGGTTTGGCGGTCGCGCGCGACAACCCGGCGCCGAAATCGCGCATCACGGGTTGAGCGGCCGATCTGTACAGCGCCAGGACTGCCCGGCCCAAATCCTTGTTCGCACCCGCAGCCACTTTCCGGGCAATCGCCGCGGTCATGCCCACGCTCTCGAACCGCTGTGCCCGGGCCTCAGCCGGCGCGTTTGCCATCTGCGCAACCGCCTGCTCGCCGACATCAGCCGTCTGCCAGGCCCGCGCCATGTCGTGCCAGACGTAATCGGCATCGAAGCAGCCCAAAATATCGCTCGCCCAGGATCGTATCAGCTCCGGACGCTCCATTGCGATCCGCATGACGTGCCCGCCGCCCCAGTCATGCCCTACGAGATCGATCGGTTGTGTCAACTTCCCGAGTTCGTTGGCAAGCCAGTCGCGATAGGCGTCGGTGGAGCAGTCAAAGCCGGGCGGGATTGCGGAGCCAAATCCGGGCGGAGACAGCCGAACAACGTGATCGCTGCGCAAATGCGGGACCAGATCGTCCCAGATTGCCTCCGTTTCAGGATTTCCGTGAACAAGAACAATTGTCATCGAAGCTACTCCCGCTCAGTTGGGTGTTGGTGCGGAGGGATCGAGCAGCTTTTCGCGCTTGAGCTCGCTCCAGAGCTCGACCGGGATTTTTGCCGACAGGCGGGCCACGTTCTGCTTCGCTTCGGCGACGCTGAGCGCGCCCGGGATCACCGAGCAAACGGCCGGATGGAACAGCGGAAACTGCATGGCGGCGGCCCCGAGCTCAACGCCGTGGCGCTGGCATATCGCTTCGATCTTCTGCGCCTTCTCGATCAAATGCGCGGGCGCTGCGACATAATCATGGGTGGCGCCGGCCTTGACGCCGCCGGTGAGGATGCCGGAATTGTACGGACCGCCCAGGATCACGGACACGTTCCGCTTCACGCATTCGGGCAGGAACGCTTCGAGCCCGCCTTGCTCGAGCAGCGTGTAGCGGCCGGCCAGCAGCATGCAGTCGAAGTCGCCGGCCTTAATGAAGCGCAGGCTGGTGTCGGACTCGTTGATGCCGACACCGATGGCGCCGATGAT
This sequence comes from uncultured Alphaproteobacteria bacterium, assembly GCA_963802535.1. Lineage (GTDB taxonomy): Bacteria > Pseudomonadota > Alphaproteobacteria > Rhizobiales > Xanthobacteraceae > Bradyrhizobium. The sequence goes on from CAWDJI010000028.1 coordinate 46,805, forward strand.
TCCGGCCTTGCGCAACTCGTCGAGCGCCTTGAAGCCCTGAATCCATCACCGTCTTGAATCGTTGTTCGAGAACGGCGCGGTCCTTGGTGGTCCAGAAATCGAGGTCATGGATCAGGGCGATGTCGATCCGTGCCAGCCCGAGCCGCAAATGCGAATGCTCGATCGAGCGCATCACGCCGTCGTAGCTGTAGTCGAACACCGGCGCAAAACCGGGCAGGCCGTTGTCGCGAAAATCCGCCGGCGGTTTCTCGCCGGGCTTCATGGCGTGCATGACGCGGCCGACCTTGGTCGACACCACGTACTCGTCGCGAGGCTTCTGGCGCAGCGCCGCGCCCATCCGCAGCTCGCTGCGGCCATAGCCGTAGAACGGCGAGGTATCAAAATAGCGCACGCCGTCCGCGTAGGCGGCATCGATCAGTCCAGCCGCTTCAGCGTCGGAGATGGTCGCACGAAAACCACCTATCGGCGCGCCGCCGAGGCCGAGTTCAGTAACCTCGAGACTAGTCGTGCCGATCTTGCGTCGGTTGAGTGTCATTCGGTCCTCGTGCGCTGGAGTGCGTGCCGTCGAGTATGCCGTTCAAAGGATTGGCCGACAACCGCGAACAGCTTAACGGCCGCAATTCCACACCGGCCCGATCGGTGTCTGCGTCCAGCAAGGGCCAAAACTGCCGCCATTGTAGCGACCGTTGTAAAAGCCGGGCCGGCCGAAATAGTGCCAGTCGCCGTCATACCCGTAATAATCAAAGGTTGGATCGATATACCAGGGGCGCCGGTTCTGCCGCGCCATGCGCAAGACCGCGGCTCTTTGGGCGTAAGCTGGAAGGCTGTTATTCGGCGGCTGATGATAGCCCGGCAGGAAACCGTAGCCGTGCCAGCGTGGCGCCGGCCGTTTATGAGCGGGTGCCGCTGGTGCAACGACCGGCAGCAGTGACAGGACGATAGCAATCAATGGAAACATGAGGCGGGACATAGCCACACCATAGACAGGCCTACGGTGGGGAGGCGATTCAAATTTGAGTGCACAGTCCCAACACGACTGCTTTGAACTGCTGCCAATGATATGATTTGCCGCGGTTGGCTGGGAAATCGCTGAACGCCAATGCCGCGGAAGCAATATGCCGGGAGGCAACGTGACAGATCGAACCGTCGGGATCATTGGACTGGGCATCATGGGCGGTGCCATCGCCCGCAACCTCGTCGAGCGCGGCTGGGCCGTCGATCGGCTTCGACACCGAACCGGCGCGCCGGAGCGAGCTTGCGCTTGCCGGCGTGACCATCGAAGGTGGCGCGAGCGCCGTCGCATCGCGTGCGCGTGATCATGACGAGCCTGCCTAACGCCGATGCCGCTTATGCGGTTGCGACGGAAATTGCAGGGAGCGGCCAGCCTGCGCGAGACGTCATCGAACTCTCCACCTTCACCATCGCCGACAAAATGCGTTTCAAGGCCATTCTCGAGCCTGCGGGTCATCTTGCGCTCGACTGTCCGCTCAGCGGAACCGGCGCCCAGGCCGCGGTCCGCGACCTCGTCGTCTACGCCAGCGGCGACAGGGCCGCGATCGCGCGCTGCACGGAGCTGTTCGCCGACTTTGCCAAGCAGAGCGCCGATCTCGGCGAGTACGGCAATGGCAGCCGGATGAAGTTCGTCGCCAACCATCTGGTCGCCATTCACAACGTGGCCTCGGCGGAAGCGATGCTGCTGGCGGAGCGGGCCGGCCTCGATCTGAAGCAGGTGATCGAGATGGTCGCTCCCGGTGCCGGCGGGTCGCGGATGTTTCAGATGCGGGCGCCGATGATGGCCAACCGAAGCTACGAACCGGCCACGATGCGGATCTCGACCTGGAAAAAGGACATGGCCATCATCGCCGAGTTCGCCGCCGAGCTCGGCTGCGAAACGCCGCTGTTTACGATGACGCAGCCGGTCTACACCCAGGCCATGGCGATGGGATTGGGCGATCAGGACACGGCCGCCGTGTTCGAGGTGTTGAAGGCGAACGGCAAGTGACGGGACACGCGTTTCGCCCAGCCGTGCCGGGTGCCACGGGAGCCGTCAAGGCCATCGCCTGAGGGCCATTCCTTTCCATCCAGCGGATTGAACCCGGTCGAGGCAATCTCCATATGCACCGGTAATGAACGACGTCTCCCGTTTCCGACAAGCCTGAACGCGGCCGGCATCTCGGGCGGCCTCCTTCACGCCAACGGTTTCGTTCGGGAGCTGCCATGACGCCACTGTCTATCCTCGATCTGGTCCGCGTCACGGAGGATACCGATGCGCGCGGCGCGCTGGACAACGCCCGTGATGTCGCGGTTCATGCCGAGAGTTGGGGCTATCGCCGCATTTGGGTGGCCGAGCATCACAACATGCAAGGCATTGCCAGCGCTGCGACCTCGGTCGTGATTGGCCATATCGCAGCGGGCACAAAGACGATCCGCGTCGGCGCCGGCGGCATCATGCTGCCCAATCATGCACCCTACGTCATCGCCGAACAGTTCGGGACACTGGCGCGGCTGTTTCCAGGCCGCATCGACCTCGGCCTCGGCCGCGCCCCCGGAACCGACCAGCTCACGCTGCGCGCGTTGCGGCGCACGCCTGAAGCGGCCGAAAACTTCCCGCAGGATGTTCTGGAAGTGCAGGCGTTCCTGGCGCCGGCCGGTCCAAACCAGCGCATCCAGGCGGTCCCGGCGGCGGGAACGGAAGTGCCGTTGTGGATTTTCGGATCGAGCAATTTTGGCGCGATGCTCGCGGGCGAACTCGGGCTTCCCTATGCGTTCGCCTCGCATTTCGCGCCTGAGCTGCTGATCCCGGCGTTGCAGATCTACCGCAGCCGCTTCAAACCGTCCGAGCAGCTTGACCGCCCCTACGCGATGGTCGGCGTCAACGTCATCGCCGCCGGCAGCGATGACGAGGCGCGCCGGCTGGCGACGACGCAGCAGATGTCGTTTGCCAACATCTTCCGCGGCGCGCGCGGCCTCAGCCAGCCGCCGATCGACGACATCGAGAGCTACTGGTCGCCGATGGAAAAAGCGCAGGCGATGAACATGCTGGCGCGCTCCATCGTTGGATCGCCCGAGACGGTTCGCTCCGGCCTCGATGCACTGGTTGCGGAAACCGGCGCCGACGAACTCATCATCGTGTCCGATGTCTACGAGCACGCCAAACGGCTGCGCTCGTTCGAACTCATCGCCAGTGCTGCCGGCATCGCTCGCTAGAGCGGGATGATTTTTGGTTGAATTGGCGTCATCCCGCGCAACGGCTTCGCCGTTGTCGCTGGAGGTGCGAGCGGAGCGAGCCTCGAAGGATGGGCCACGGGCGCTTTTCATCCTTCGAGGCGCGCAAGAGCGCGCACCTACGGGTGAACGCAATTGCGTTCATCCCGTGGATGACGCGAGAAGGTGCGAATAGGATCGCCTCAACCTAGACTTGTCATACGCTAAAGATCGAGCGGCGTTCCGCGACACCGGACTTTCGCCGGGTTCCGCCGGCGCCATGTCGCCTCCTTGTCGCACCGCGCTGTTATGCGCAAGGGCAGGGGCGCGTCATTGATTCCGTGATCGGTTCGGGGCTATCAGCCGCGCCAGGTGTCATGGCCCTGTCACAGGAATCTGTTAGGTGCACAGGCATGGGAAGTGACTCCTCGAGTGAAGACAGCCCCGAGCGGCGCTTTCGCACTTTGTTTATCTCCGACGTCCATCTCGGCGCCCGCGGCTCGCAAGCCGACCGGTTGCTGGACTTCCTCAAGACCCACGACGCCGACACCATCTATCTGGTCGGCGATATCGTCGACGGCTGGGCGCTGAAATCCAACTGGTACTGGCCGCAATCGCACAACGACTTCGTGCAGAAGATGCTGCGCAAGGCGCGCAAGGGCGCCAAGATCGTCTACGTGCCGGGCAATCACGACGAGTTCCTGCGCAATTATTACGGCACCCATTTCGGCGGCATCGACGTCGTCGAAAACACCGTCCACGAGGGCGCCGACGGCAAGCGCTATCTCATCATCCACGGCGACATCTTCGACCTCGTGGTGCAGAACGCGCGCTGGCTCGCCCATCTCGGCGACAAGGCCTATGATTTCGCCATTCAGATGAACCGGCTGGTCAATTTCTTCCGGCGCATGTTCGGCGTGCCCTATTGGTCGCTGTCGCAATGGGCGAAGCTGAAGGTCAAGAACGCCGTCAACTATATCGGCGCGTTCGAAAAGACGCTGGCCGGCGAAGCGCGGCGTCACGGCGCCGACGGCGTGATCTGCGGCCACATCCACTACGCCACCATCCGCGACGAGCACGGCATCCGCTACATGAATTGCGGCGACTGGGTCGAAAGCTGCACCGCGCTGGTCGAGCACGAGGACGGCCGGTTCGAAATCATCACCTGGACCGATCCGGAGCGCCGGGTGGCGCCGCTGCCGCGCGTCACGGCGCGCGCCGCATGACGCATATCCTGGTCGCGACCGATGCGTGGCATCCGCAAGTCAACGGGGTGGTGCGCACGCTGACCATGATGGCGGAGGCGGCAAAAACCTTTGGCGTCGAAATCTCTTTCCTGACGCCGCAATCGTTCCGCACCTTTGCGATGCCGAGCTATCCGGATTTGCAACTGGCGCTGCCGTATCCGGCAAAGATCGCCGCCCTGATCGAGAAGGCGCAGCCCGACTGCATTCATATCGCGACCGAAGGCCCGATCGGATTGCTGGTGCGGCGCTATTGCCGCAAACATGGACTGCCGTTCACGACAAGCTTTCACACCCGCTTTCCCGAATACGTCTCGGCGCGCTCGCCGATCCCGGAATCCTGGGTCTGGCGCATGCTGCGCTGGTTCCACCGGCCGAGCCAGGCGGTGATGGCGGCGACGCCGGCATTGGCTGCCGAATTGCGCATGCGCGGTTTTCGCAATGTGGTGCTGTGGTCGCGCGGCGTCGACACGGCGTTGTTTCATCCGCGCGTGATCGATCTTTGCCTGCCGCAGCCGGTGTTTCTGAGCGTCGGCCGCGTAGCGGTGGAGAAAAACCTCGAAGCATTTCTGGATCTCGATTTGCCCGGCACCAAGCTCGTCGTCGGCGACGGCCCGGCGCGCCTCGCGCTGGAACGGAAATATCCGGATGCGGTGTTCTTGGGCGCGCGGCATGGCGAGGAACTGGCGGAGATCTATGCAGCTTCCGACATCTTCGTGTTCCCGAGCAAGACCGACACGTTCGGGCTGGTCCTGCTCGAGGCATTGGCGAGCGGCCTGCCGGTTGCCGCTTTTCCGGTCACCGGGCCCCGTGATGTGATCGGCGTGGCGCCGGTCGGTGTGCTCAACGAAGATTTGCAGGCCGCCTGCATGGATGCGCTGCAGATCTCGCCGCAGGCTTGCGTCGCCTTCGCGGCCCGCCATACCTGGCAGGCCTCTGCACGGGTTTTCGTCGAGCATGCCCAAAACATCAGCGATGCCGGTTCCGAAGACGAACTGGTCGACTTTGTGGCCGAAGACCCGCATTTCGCCGCCTGACTTCTCCGGAATGCGTCTTGCCCGCGCCGGGCGGGAGGCGTTACAAAGCTGTCATGACAGATCAAGCCTCCATGGCAGCGGTCGATGCTGCCGATATCGATGCGGCAGCGCTTGTGGTGGCGCCGTTCGCGGTGCGGACGCCCTTGTTGTCGTTCCCCGTTCTCAACGAGCGCGTCGGCACCAGGGTTTTTCTGAAACCGGAAATGCTGCAACGGACCGGCTCGTTCAAGTTCCGCGGCGCCTTCAACAAGCTGGCGTCGATCCCGCAATCCGCGCGCGCCGGCGGCGTGGTCGCGTTCTCGTCCGGCAATCATGCGCAGGGCGTCGCCGCGGCAGCGCAGATCCTCAACATGCAGGCGACCATCGTGATGCCGAAGGACGCGCCGCTGACCAAGCGCGAGCGCACCAAGGGGTACGGCGCCGAGGTCGTGCTCTACGACCGCGACAAGGAAGACCGCGAAGCGATTTCGAACGACATCGCCCGCAAACGCGGCGCGACGCTGGTGCGGCCCTATGACGATCCCTTCGTTATCGCAGGGCAGGGCACCGCGGGTCGCGAAATCGCCGAAGACATGGCAGCGCTCGGTCTGACGCCCGATATCGTGGTCGCGCCGGCTTCCGGCGGCGGACTGATCGCGGGCGTCGCCACCGCGGTGAAGGCGCGCTTCCCGCAGTCCGTTTTGATTGTCGCCGAACCCGAAGGCTATGACGATCACGGCCTGTCGCTGCGCGCCGGACACCGCGAAGCCCACCATGCCGCTGATCGTACCATCTGCGACGCGCTGATGGCCGCGATGCCGGGCGTGATGACGTTCTCGATCAACAGCAAGCTTTTGGCGCAGGGCGTGGTCGCGTCCGACGCGGAAGTTGGTGCTGCCGTGGCCTATGCCTATCGCGAATTAAAACTCGTGGTCGAACCCGGCGGCGCCGTCGGCCTCGCCGCATTGCTCGCCGGGCGTATCGATATCAGCGGCAAGAACGTCGTCATCGTGCTGTCAGGCGGCAATGTCGACGCCGACCTGTTCGCAAAACTGGTCGCCTGACATCGCCCCGTATTTGCCCGAAATCCGGTGATGGCAGCCTCATCCATAGATTGCGGCAAACCCGGATGGAACTTATTCCTGTGGGGGTGTTGCATTCCGGATACATGCAACTTTCCCGAGATTAGCTAAGCCTGTTCCCGTCAAATAGCGGTGGCTGAACCCGCGTATCGATGGGGCTTGGAATGAACATCCGGAAGACCGGTCTTTGGATATCGGCGACGGCACTCGGCGCGATATTCCCGTTGGCGGCAGCCGTGGCGGCCGACATGCCGGTGAAGGCCCCGCCGATCGTGGCTGCGCCTTACGACTGGTCCGGCGTTTATGTCGGCGTGCACGCCGGTTACGGCGGCGGCATGAAGGATTGGGATGGCGCCATCGCTGATTTCGCCGCGCGCGGTTTCCTCGCCGGCGGACAGGTCGGCATCAACAAGCAGATATCAAGCCTGGTGTTCGGTCTCGAACTCGACGGCTCGTGGGCCGATATCAGCGGTTCGCAAACGGCCACCTTTGGTGGACCGATCTTTGGCGGCACTTCGATCCAGACGGTGAGATCGCGGATCGACGGTCTGGTGACCATCGCCGGTCGCGCCGGCCTTGCTGCCGATCGCTGGTTCGTGTTTGCCAAGGCCGGCCTCACCATGGCGCACGAAACCCACTCGGTGAACAACAACGTCAATCAGATTGGCCCACCTGTCGTCAACGCGTCGGTTCAGGTCAGCGGCGACGAGACCCGCCTCGCACCGATGCTGGGCTTCGGCGCCGAATACGCGCTGGGCGGTAATTGGTCGGTCAAGGGCGAGTACGATTACTTCCGGCTGGGCACCACGACGACAACGCTGCGCGGCACCGCGACGGTGAACGGTGTCACCACGCCTTTCAGGGCGGATCAACCGATCGAGGAAGCGATCCATGCCGTCAAGGTCGGTGTCAATTATCGCTTCGGCGATATCGCAAAAGATCCGTCCTATGCGCCGGTGCCCGCAGCACCCGGCACGAACTGGTCGGGCGCCTATATCGGTGCGCAGGCCGGCTATGGCTTCGGCCACAAGCGCTGGCCGGATATTGGCGCGGCCATCGCGCCTCTCATCTACCTGCCGGGATATGACACCAGGGGCTGGCTGGGCGGCGGCACGATCGGCGTCAATGCCCAGGCCGGGGTCTTCGTGTTCGGCGTCGAAGGCGAGATCATGGGCACCGACGTCAAGGGAAGCCAGACGACGACGATTACGATTCCTGCCGGCACGCAGACCCTGAACTACGACAGCAAGATCGACTGGCTCGCACTCGCGACCGCGCGCGCCGGCTTTGTCGTCGGCGATCGTCTGATGTTCTACGGTAAGGGCGGTATTGCGATCGCGCAGGAGCGGCACAATTTCAACTTCACGACGATCGCCGCCCCCGGAGGGCCGCCGGGTAGTCTCATCGGCGCTTTCCCCGGGAAAGCCGTGCATACCGGAGTGGTGGTCGGGGCGGGCGGCGAATACGCGCTCGGCAACAACTGGTCGGTGAAGCTGGAGTACGATTACATCAAGATGTTTGCTCAGCAGGTAACCGCCCAGGGCACCGAGGCATTTAATCTCCCCGCCGTTCCGCTGGTGGGCACGATCAATGGGCCCATTCAGATCAGCAAGATCTCGCAGGACCTGCACCTCGTCAAAATTGGGGTGAATTATCACTTCAGCCCGATGCCGACGGTGGTCAGCGCGCGCTACTGATTGCGCGATCAGCGCCTGAAGCCGCCGCCGCGGCCCATCGATCCGAACGATGATCGCGACTGACTAGAGAAATGCGGGCTGGAATTGCCGCCCATGCCGCCGCCAAACCTGCGCGGCGCGCTGCTGTCGTGGAACTGAGTCTTGCCGTGCGGCGGCATGGCGTTGTGGTTGGCTTTGGCCGGCAGGTTCGTGACCTTGCCCGCTCCGTTGCCGTTGATCGAATTGTTTCCCTTGCCGGGCAACGTGACGGACTTCGTTGAGGCCAGCGTCGGCGCATGATTGTGCGACAGGCCGATGTTTGTCGCGGGCCTCGTGAGCCGGGTGAATTGCATCAGCGGGATATTTTTCGGCTGCGCCTGCAGCTTCAGCGCCGAGCGCGCATAGGGGCTGTTGGGGAAGGAATCGTGGAAGGATTTGTAGGCGAGCGGCGAGTTCGTCAGCACCGCCCGGTGCCATGCAAAGGCCTGCCGCCAGTTGCCGAGCAGGAAGCGGATGCGGTCGCAGCGCGGATCGTATGGAAACAGCCGGATGAATTCCTCATAATATTCCGGTGACCCCTCCGACAGCACGTAGTCGTAGGCCTGCTGCACCGAACGCGAGGGCAGGTTCGACGCGGTCTGGATGATCGGGCTGCGATCGGGCGCGCGGCCTGACGCGACAGCCGTGTCGCCGAAGAAATAGAAATCGGACGTCAGCGACGAACTTTCCCACGGAATCTGCTTGCCTGACGTGGTGTTGTTCACCTCGAGACGAACACGCTTGAACAATTGCTCGATCGGCAGATTGGGTTGGCGCGCATTATTCAGGAAGGCCGACGTGTACGGGCTATGGTTGCCGTCGCCATCCTGCGCTTCCATGCCAGGTGCGGTCGAATAGCCGACGATCGAGCCGCTCGGCGCATCGACGATGGCCAGACCCCGTCCGGCGTCGTCGACATTGGGGAACGGATTGTTGCGGCAGGCGTCGAGCACGACGATGCGCATCCGGCTCGGTATCGTTTCCAGCGTCCCCATCAAATCGACGAGGCGGACGGTGTTGTCAGGCAGATCGGAGGGGGCTGCGATGCGCGCATCGACCGGGACCAGGTAATTCTCGCCGGCGAGCTGCACGCCGTGACCGGCGTAATAGATCATGGCCACCGTGTTGGGTCCGCGCGCGGCGACCTTGTTGGAAAAATCCTGCAAGCCGCGCACCATGTCGTTGCGCGTCTGGTCGGTCGCGACCGTGACCTCGAAACCCGGCCGAGTCCAGGAGCTGCGCCACCGATCGCGCATCGTTGTTGGGATTGGCGAGCTGCGGCGCGGTCTGGTAGTTCGAATTGCCGATCACCAGCGCCACCCGCTGTTCTGCGGGCAGCGATCGGGTGCCGTTGCTGATGGCCGCATTCGGAGCTTCGGCCAACGCCGCACCGCCATGCACGAAGCTGAGCAGGCCGCCCAGCAGACCGGCGCAGCGCATCCACGATTTCAAACGGGGCATGGTGTCCTCCATGATCTCAAGGCGAGATATCCGGCGGACAGGCTAGGGCGGGGTGAGGACGCTGTACGTGACTTGAGTCACGATGCGGCCGCGGCGCGGCTAGAGCGTGATGCTTTTCAATTGAAGCGGACCGTCATCCCCGCGTGAGCGTAAGCTCATCGCTGGAGGTGCGAGCGAAGCGAGCCTCGAAGGATGGGCCACGGGCGCTTTCATCCTTCGAGGCGCGCAAGAGCGCGCACCTCAGGATGACGCGATAGGGTGCGTGCGAGTGTGCCGCTTTAACCTAGCCTCATCATGCCGCTACGAAAAGAACGCGATCTTTTCGGCCTGGCTCATGCGCCGGATCGGCGCCAGCGGATCATTGGCGGGAATTCCCGGCTTGCGCACGATGCCGCTGGCAATGATCGAGGAGCCGAGCGAGATTTCGCGCGCCGGTTCGGGTGCCGCTTCGGCAACCGGCTGCGGTATGGGTTGAACCGGCGGCTCGATCGGTGCTGCGACCGGTTCGAGGCATTTCAGCGACGATTTCAGGTTCGACCGGCGGCTCGGCGATGTGGAGTGCCTCGGCAACCGGCTCGGCGATCTCCTCGGCGATCTCCTCGTCGTCGAACGGATCCGGCGCGCCCATTTCCATCGCGATCATGTCGAGGACCGCCTCGTCATGGGCTTCGGCAGCTTCGGGAGTGAGCTCAACTGCGTCGGCGGTGAGTTCGACCACCTCGGCGATTTCCATTTCATCCAGCACGGCGTCGGCCTGCGCCAGCTGCGCTTCGGCCATCGGGGCCACCGCGTCGGTCGAAATCAAGCCGGCCGAAGCTGGCGCGGTTTCCTGCGCTGGCTCTGGCTCGATCGTTTCCGCAATCGCGGGGGTAGCAGTCTCCTCCAGAATTGCGGTTTCGTGCACCGCCTCCGCAACCGGCACGTCCTCCGGCGTGGCAGCGGGCGATGCGGCTTTCGCCTCCGCGGCCGGCGTTGCTTCACCACGGATTTCCGTGACCCGTCCCTCGATCGCGGCGAACGCGGCGCTGAGCGCGGCCTTCGCCTCGTCGGAGGAAATCTGCTCGGCGCCCATTTCGATGACGCTGACTTGCGAATCGATCAGGTCGCAGATCCGCCCGTCATTGCCGATTTCGCGCAACCGCCAGGCGATTTCGCGAATCACCCGCGCGCCCTTGCGGACCGGCGCCAGCCGCTCGTTCAGCGCCAGCGCGTCGAGCGCCTCGACCGCCGAGGCCTGCGCTGTCTCGATCGCATGGCGAATCGACGCCATGGCTTCAGCCAATCTGGCTTCAGTCAGTCTGGCGTCAGCTATTCTGGCTTCAACCAACCTGGCTTCAGCTAATTTGGCCTCGTTGAGGCTGGCATCTGCCGCGGCAGCGGCAGCTTGGGCTTCGCGCTGCTCGGCAAGGCCGTCTTCCTTCTGCGCAGCGAGGCTCTGCTCGATCCGCGCCACCGCATCCAGCACCATGCTGGTGTCGGCGTTGCGGTTGCGTTTGGCGTATTCGGTCAGAAACCAGCGGCCCCGCGAAGTCTCCATGAAGGCTTCGCTGATCGCCGCATAGTCTTCCTCGCCCGGCAGCGTAGCGCGTGCCGAGATTGGCGAGAGGGCGAATGCTTCGTCGGCCATGCTAAACTCTTCGCGCAAATCACCGCGCGTTGAGATAACGAAACAACACGATATCGGGCGAATCGCAATTGAATTGATGCCGAGCGAATCACAAATCCCCATCGCTTCCGAGGCCGCATCGAAGCGATTCGCGACGCGGCTCGGGCTGTTTTACGGCACGACCTTCGGGACCATGGGTACCCATGCGCCGTTTTTCACGCTGTGGCTGAAGTCGGTCGGCATCGACGCCTCCTGGATCGGGATCATCTCCGCGGTTCCGGCCGTGACGCGGTTCACGGTGCTGCCGTTCGTGACCGGGCTTGCGGGAAGGCGCTACCCGCTGCGCACGCTGCTGACCGTGACCGCGGCGGCCACCGCGCTCGGCTTTGCGGTGATCGGCACGCAATATTGGCCACTTGCCATTCTGTTCGCCTATGCCGCGACCTGCTGCCTGTGGACGCCGATGGTGCCGCTGACGGATGCCTATGCGCTCGGCGGCGTCGTCCGCTATGGCCTCAGTTACGGGCCGTTGCGGCTGTGGGGCTCGGCGGCCTTCATTGTGGGCGTGCTGATCTGTGGCCTGCTGCTCGATCTCGTCGCGACCCGGCATTTGATCTGGGTCATCGCATCGGTGGCCGCCCTCGGCGCCGTTGCCAGCCTCGGGCTGCAACCCTTGGACCGGCCAAAACCGGCTGCCGCCGCCACCCACGGCGCAAGTGCCTTGCTGCGGGACCCCGGCTTCCTCGCCATCATCGTTGCCGCCGGCCTGATCCAGGGCAGCCATGCCGCGCTGTACGCGTTCGCGTCCATCAGCTGGCAGGCCGCTGGTCTCGGTGGGCTGACCATTGCCGGATTGTGGGTGCTGGGCGTGCTCGCCGAGATCGTGGTGTTCGCGTTGTCGCCGCGCTTCACGCTGGCGCCGGCGTTGCTGGTGGTGATCGCAGCACTCAGTGCCTTCGTGCGCTGGCTGATCGCGGCGCAGGAGCCTTCGCTCACGGTGCTCAGTGTGGTCCAGCTCGCGCATGGGCTGACATTCGGACTGACACAGGTCGGCATCATGGGACTGCTGGTGCGCCATGTGCCCGGCCATCTGATGGCGCGCGGGCAGGGCTATCTCGCGGCCTGCGGCGGCATCGCCACCAGCACGGCGTCGGTCGCGTCGGGCGTGATCTATGCCGGTTACGGCCAGCGCGTTTATTATCTGATGGCGGCGATGGCGTTGATTGCCGCGACGGTGATGTGGCTGGCGCGGCACCGGCTGACAGCGACAAAAATTGAATCTACCGCATCAGCCCCATAATTCGGCTTCCGGCGGATAAACCAGGCTGCCTTCGTAACGCAGTCCGCCGTCGCGGTCCTTGGCCAGCAACAATGGCCCATCGAGATCGACGAAGCGGGCCTGTGGCGTCAGCAGCATCGCCGGCGCCATCGACAGCGAAGTCGCGACCATGCAGCCGATCATGATTTCGAAGCCGAGCGCATGCGCCGCGTCCGCCATCGCCAGTGCTTCGGTCAGCCCGCCGGTCTTGTCGAGCTTGATGTTGATGGCGTCATAGCGCTCGCGAAGGCCCTTCAGCGAGGCGCGGTCATGCACGCTCTCGTCGGCGCAGACCGCGACCGGACGCTTGATGCGCGCCAGCGCCTCGTCCTGGCCGGCCGGCAGCGGCTGCTCGACCAGGGTCACGCCGAGTTCGGCGCAGGCATGCAGGTTGCGTTCGAGGTTGTCCGAGGTCCAGGCCTCGTTGGCGTCCACGATCAGCTCGGATTCGGGGGCGGCCTTGCGCACGGCGGCGATCCGCATCGTATCGCCCTCGCCACCGAGCTTGATCTTGAGCAGCGGCCGGTGCGCCGCCTTGGCGGTCGCGGCGGCCATCGCATCAGGCGTCCCCAACGAGATCGTGAACGCTGACGTGCAGGGGCGTGGCGCCGGCCGGCCGAGCACGGCCCAGGCGCGCTCGCCCCGGCTCTTGGCCTCGAGGTCCAATAACGCGCAATCCAGCGCGTTCCGGGCAGCAGCAGCGGGCATGGCGGCCTGGAGGGTCGTTCGGTCCAACCCCCGGGACAGCGGTTCCTGCATCGCCTGTAGGGCGGCCAAGGTCGCTTCCGGGGTCTCGCCATAGCGGGGGTAGGCCACGCATTCGCCGCGGCCGGTATGGCCGCCCTGGCTGACCTCCGCCACCACGGTGACGGCTTCCGTCTTGGCGCCCCGGCTGATCGCGAAGGAACCTGCGATCGGCCAGCGTTCGACGCGGACCAGTAGCTGCCGGGACACGGTGGAAGTCGTTTTAAAATCTGGCAATTTCTGAACCGTATGCTTGCCCGCTGCAACCAACTATGGCTGGTTAGGGACAGATTCTACAAGGCAATGCGGCGTGCCGGATCATAACTTTGGCGTCAATGGCGGGGGTGGGGCAATTTGAGCGGGGACCCGACACTGGAGCGTATTGCCCAAGGCAACGGGCTGGCGCTGTGCGCCGCCGGTTCCTGGACGGCGCGCTTTGCGCCCGTACTCGAGCAGATGGTGACCGACGCCGAAAAGCTGCGCGGCAGCCGTCCCAACATCTTCATCGACGTCTCGCAGGTCTCCAAGCTCGACACCTTTGGCGCCTGGCTGATCGAACGGCTGCGCCGCAGCCTGACCGACGGCGGTGTCGAAGCCAAGATCGCAGGGCTCTCGGCCAATTATTCCAGCCTGGTCGACGAGGTGCGCCGGGTCAAAGCCGAGCCCGTCGTCGAGGGTCATTCGGTGACCATCACCGGCATGCTGGAACAGGTCGGCCGCAGCGTGGCCGGCGTCGGCGGCACTTTGGTCGGATTGATCGACATGCTCGGCGCGGTGATCGCGGCGGCCGGCAACGTCGTGATTCATCCCCGCGGCTTTCGCCTCACTTCAACCATTCATCACCTGGAGCAGGTGTGCTGGCGCGCGGTCCCGATCGTGGTGCTGATCACGTTTCTGATCGGCTGCATCATCGCGCAGCAGGGCATCTTCCATTTCCGTCAATTCGGCGCAGATATTTTCGTCGTCGACATGCTCGGCGTGCTGGTGCTGCGCGAGATCGGCGTGCTGCTGGTCGCGATCATGGTGGCGGGCCGCTCTGGCTCGGCCTATACCGCCGAACTCGGCTCGATGAAGATGCGCGAGGAGATCGACGCGCTGCGCACCATGGGGTTCGATCCGATCGAAGTCCTGATCCTGCCGCGCATGCTGGCGCTGGTGCTGGCGCTGCCGATCCTGGCGTTTCTGGGCGCGATGGCCGCACTCTATGGCGGCGGCCTCGTGGCCTGGCTCTATGGCGGCGTCGATCCCGAAGCCTTCCTGCTGCGGCTGCGCGACGCCATCTCGATCAACCATTTCATCGTCGGCATCATCAAGGCGCCGGTGATGGCGGCGGTGATCGGCATCGTCGCCTGTGTCGAGGGCCTTGCGGTGCAGGGCAGTGCTGAATCGCTCGGCCAGCACACCACCTCGTCGGTGGTGAAGGGAATCTTCTTCGTCATCGTCATGGATGGCGTGTTTGCCATCTTCTTCGCATCGATCGGAATGTGACCATGGCCGGCGAAATCACCGACGCCATCATCCGGGTTCGCGACATCACGGTGCAGTTCGGCAAGACGCGGATCCTCGACGGGCTCAATCTCGACGTCAAGCGCGGCGAGATTTTGGGATTTGTCGGTCCGTCGGGCGCCGGCAAATCCGTGCTGACGCGCACCATCATCGGCCTGGTGCCGAAGGTCGCCGGCAGCATCGAGGTGTTCGGCATCGATCTCGACAAGGCCAATGCGCATGAGCGGCGCGGCGTCGAACGGCGCTGGGGCATCCTGTTCCAGCAGGGCGCGCTGTTCTCCTCGCTCACGGTGCGGCAGAACATCCAGTTTCCGGTGCGAGAATATCTCCGCCTCTCGCAACGCCTGCTCGACGAGATCATGGTGGCGAAGCTCGGCATGGTCGGCCTCCGCCCCGAGGTCGCCGACCGCTATCCGTCGGAACTGTCAGGCGGCATGGTCAAGCGCGTGGCGCTGGCGCGGGCGCTGGCGCTCGATCCTGAGCTGGTGTTCCTGGATGAGCCGACCTCGGGCCTCGACCCGATCGGCGCCGGCGACTTCGACGAGCTCGTGCGCACGCTCCAGCGTACTTTGGGGCTGACCGTTTTCATGGTAACCCACGACCTCGACAGCCTTTATACGGCTTGCGACCGTATCGCCGTTTTAGGGAACGGTAAGATCATTGCAGCAGGATCGATTGCCGAGATGAAGGCATCGCAGCATCCCTGGCTGAATCAGTATTTCAATGGCAAGCGCGCCCGCGCCGTTGTGGTGTAGGAGTTATCGATGGAAACGCGGGCGAATTACGTCCTGATCGGAGCCTTCACGCTGGCGGTGATCGCCGCGGCCTTCGGCTTCGTGCTGTGGTTCCAGAGCCTGCACACCACCAAGGCGCGCAGCCCGCTCCGGGTGATTTTCGAAGGCCCGGCGACCGGCCTGCGCAATGGCGGCAGCGTCAATTTTAACGGTATCCGGATAGGGGAAGTGGTCCGCGTAAAACTGGACAACCCGCGTCGCGTGGTCGCACTGGCCATGGTCGAGAACAACGCCCCGATCCGCAAAGACACCCTGGTCGGCCTCGAATTCCAGGGCCTGACCGGCGTCGCCGCGATCGCGCTCAAGGGCGGCGAGGAGGCCGCACCCCCGGTGCCGCTCGACGAGGACGGCGTTCCGGTGCTGACCGCCGATCCGAACGCGCTACAGGACGTCACCGAGGCGATCCGCAGCACGCTTCAGAACGTCAACCGGATCGTCGCCGACAACCAGGAGTCGGTGAAGAACTCGCTGCATAATCTCGAGACCTTTACCTCGGCACTCGCGCGCAACTCCGAGAAGATCGACAACGTCATGCTCAAGGTCGACGGCGTGATGGGCAAGGCCGACAGCCTCATGCTCGGGCTCAACACGATTGCGGGCGGCACCGCCGGCGGCGAGTTGAACCTGATGGTGAAGTCGATCCGCGAATTGGCGGAAGATTTCGACAAGCGCTCGGGCGCGTTGATATCCGACGGCCGCCGCACGCTCGGCGACATCAGCCGTGCCGTGAACAACTTTGACCGCAATCCGAGCCGGGTGATCTTCGGCGGCAGCAACAACGCCGCACCGGCGGCGGAAGCCGCCGCGCCACCGCCGAGGCCGGCCGCCGCGCCACCCAAACCACCCGCCGCTGCCGCCGCGCCGAGCGGACAGAAGCGGCAGTAGCCGCTGATCGCTGGGTCGCTGAGAGAGCCGTCATTGCGAGGAGCGTAAGCGACGAAGCAATCCATTCTTTCTTTTTACGGAGCGATGGATTGCTTCGCTTCGCTCGCAATGACGACCTCATCAACGGAGACAGCTCGGCCTGATCCCAAACCAAAACGGAGGCCGCGAGGCCTCCGTTTTTTATTCGCTATTCGCTACTCGCAATTCGCCGCTTACCCCAGCCGTCCCGCCGCATGCGCGAGCAGGGTGTAGACGAGGCCGGTCTCCGAGGTCAGGTGACCGCGCAGCGCCTGCGGGCCGCGATCCTCGCGGGCGACTTCGTCGAGCAGCCGCTCGAACTCGGCGATGTAGCGATCGACCGTCTGCTTGAAGCCGCGGTCGGCGCGGTATTTGCGGGCGACCTCGTCAAAGGCCTTCTGGCCGGCCGGCGTATAGAGCCGCTTGGTGAAGGCCTTGCTCTCGCCGCGCTGATAGCGATCCCACATCTCGGCGGCGAGGTTGCGGTCCATCAGCCGGCCGATGTCGAGCGACAGCAATTCCAGCGGATTGGCCGGGCCTTGCGGCGCACGGGGACGCGGGGCCTCGCGGCCGGAAGGGCCGCCGGCGTCGGTGCGGTTGAGCAGGTCCGACAGCCATCCGTCGCGGCCGCCGTCCTGGCTCGCCGGGCTGACCGGCGGGGCTTCGGTGCGGCGCGGCGACGGCTGCATGCCGAGGTCGGGCGGCGGCAGCGTCGAGGCGCTGCCGGTGTCGCGCATGCGCACGTCGTTGCGGCCGCCGGCGGCTGCCATCACAGGCTCCTCCTGGCGCTGCTGCACGCTGGCGCGGCCCGTCGTCATGACGTCGAGGCCGCGGCCATGATGGGCGACGATGCGGTTGAGTTCGGCCAGCGCCTCGATCTGGTCGACGATCACCTTGCGCATCTGCGCGGTGTTGTCGGCGGCCTCCTGCGGCATTTCCAGCACGCCGCGGCGCAGTTCGTTGCGGGTGGCTTCGAGCTCGTGATGCATCTCGGAGGCCATCTGCTTCATCGCCACCACCATGGCGCCGAACTTCTCGGTCGACTGCTTGAACATCGCGTCGGTTTCGGCGCTGCTGCTTCTGGTACAGCTCGTTCATGGCGTCGAGCGTCTGGTGCCGCTCGTTTTCGGCCGCGGCACGAACCGCTTCGAACTGGCGGCTGATCGCGGCGGATCCCGCACCGGCGGTTTCCGCCACCACGCGGGCGATGTCGCGGGCGCGTTCCTCGGCGGCGGCGAGCGATTCATCGAGCAAGCCCGTGAAGCGCGACAGCCGCTGGTCGAGATCGGTGGTGCGCAGGTCGATGGTGGTGACCAGCGATTCAAGCTGCGATTTGCGTTCGGCGACCGAGGTCGTCGTGGTGCGGTTGGCCTGTTCGACCACCGCTGCGGCATCGACCAGCGCCTTGCCGTGGGTCTCGAACTCGCTCGACAGCGAACCGAGATCCTCCAGCGCCTTCGACGTCTTCGAGTTGAAGACGGTCAACTGGTCTTCCAGCGTCTGGGTGGCGACGCCGTTGCGCGAGGTGACGTCGTTCATGGCGGACACGAAGTCGGCCACGCGGGTCACCAGCGCACGTTCCAGCGAGTTGAGGTTGTCGTGGGCGCCGGTCAGCACTTCCTGCAGCAGGATGTTGCCTTCACGCAGCCGCTCGAACAGAGCGACGGTGTCGGTGCGCAGGATCTTGCTGGTCTCCTGCATCTCGGTGACGGCCGCGATCGAGACCTGACGCGACTGGTCGATGGCCGAACGCGACGACTGCTCGAGATCCTTCAGCGACTTGGCAACCGCGCCGGTGGCGAGATCGCCGGCGGAGGTGATGGTGCGCGCGACCTCCGAGCCGTGGGTCTGCATCGACTGCTGGAACGCCTGGCCGCGGGTCTCGATCGCCTTCAGCGAGTCGGCGGTGACGCGGTCGAGTTCGGTCGTGAGCTGCGTGGTCTTGGCGGAGAGCGCCTCGACCAGCGAACCGCGGCGACTATCCACGATCTGCGCCAGACGATCGGTCTGCTGCTGGACGTAGGTGACGATCTCGTCGGTCTTGCCGGTCATCGTCGAGCCGAAATTGCTGCTGGCGGCGAGCACCGAACGCTCGATGTCGGCCGAGGTCGACTTGACCTTCGACGAGACTTCGTTCGATGCGGCAACCAGCGCGCTCTGCGCGTTCTGTGCCGTGGTCTGGATGTTGTCGGTGGTGGTGGCGGTGACTGCTCCGAGCGACCGTTCGATGTCGGCGGCGATCGCCTTGATCTGGGTCGCGGCGTCGGCCGAGGTTGCCGCAAACGAGTTCTGGGCGTCGCGCGCGCTGCCGAGGATCGAGGCGGCGGTGTCGGCGCCGACGGCCGAGAGCGTGCGCTCGACGTCGATCGCCAGCGACTTGACGTGGTCGGACGCTGCCGAAGAGGCGGCGACCAGCGTGTTCTGGGCCTCGCGGGCGCCTGACGTGATCGACTCGGCGGTGGCATTGCCGGCCATCGACAGCGAGCGCTGGATGTCGGCGGCCAGCGTGGTGACCTTGGTCGCGGCATCCGAGGATGCGGTGACGAGTGTGTGCTGCGCCTCCCGCGCACCCGCGGTCATCGCCTCGGCGGTAGCGGTGCTAGCCGCCGACAGCGACCGTTCGATGTCCGCTGCCAGGGTGGTGATCCTGCTTGCCGAATCCGAGGATACGGTGACGAGGGTATTCTGTGCTTCACGCGCACCCGAGGTGATCGCCTCGGCGGTCGCGGTACCGGCGGCCGAAAGCGAACGTTCGACGTCGGCGGCCAGCGACTTGACCTGGCTCGCCGCATCCGCGGAAGCGTTGATCAGGGTGTTCTGGGCATCGCGGGCGCCTGCGGTGACCGCCTCGGCCGTGGCGGTGCCGGCGATCGACAGCGAACGCTGCACGTCGGCGGTCAGCGACTTGACCAGGTTGGTCGCCTCGGTGGAGGCGGCGAGCAGCGTGCTCTGGGCCTCGCGGGCGCCGGCGGTGATCACTTCGGCGGTCGCGGTGCCGGCGGTCGACAGCGAGCGCTGCACGTCGGCGGCGAGCGACTTGACCTGGTGGGTTGCCTCCGTGGAGGCGGCAACGAGCGTGCTCTGGGCCTCGCGGGCGCCGGCGGTGACGGCCTCGGCGGTGGCGGTGCCGGCCATCGACAGCGAACGTTCGACGTCGGCGGCGAGCGACTTGACCTGGCTGGCAGCGTCGCTGGACGCCGTCACCAACGTGGTCTGCGCCTCGCGGGCGCCGGCCAGAACCGACGCAGCGGTGGCGCTGCCGGCGGCCGAGAGCGTGCGCTCGACGTCGTCGGCCAGCAGCTTGATTTGCGTGGCGGCATCGGAGGAAGCCGACAGCAGCGTGGTCTGGGCCTCGCGGGCGCTGGTGAGGATCGAGTTCGCAGCACCGGTGCCGACGGAGGTCAGCGAGCTTTCGACCTCGGACGAGGTCAGCCTGAGCTGGGCGCCGACATCGGCCGAAACCGTGAGCAGCGCCTGCTGCGCGGTGCGCGCGCCGGTCTGGATGGTCTCTGAGGTGTTGACCACGAGGTTGGTGAGCGAGCGCTCGGCGTCCTCGACATGCGAGCGGATGCCCGAAGACAGCAATTCCGCGCGCGCCATCAGATCGTCGCTGGCCTGACGGCCGCTGCTTTCGATGCGGCCGGCCACGGCTTCGATGCGCGAACCGAGCAGATCCTCGAACTGCGCGACGCGCATGTCGATGTCGCCGGCGATGGCGCCGACCCGGGTTTCGATGCCCTGGTGGATGTCCTGGAACCGGGCCTGGATGGTGTCGGTGAGGTGGGCGCTGCGGCCGTCGATGGTGTCGGTGACGCTGGTGATGCGGTGATCGACCGCGGCGATCGCCTGCGCGGTGCCGTCGGTCAGCGTCGAGGTCAGCAGGCTGAGCCGCTGGTCGATCGAGGAGATCGCCTGCGCCGCACCTTCGGTCAGCGAGGATCCGAGCGTGCCGAGGCGGCCGTCGATGGTCTCGGTGACGGATTTGGCGCGGGTGTCGAAAGTGTTCTCCAGCGACTTGATGCGGCCATCGATGGTTTCGGTGACCGACGCGGCGCGGCTGTCGAAACTGTGCTCCAGCGACTTCAGGCGGCCGTCGACGGTCTCGTCGAACGACTTGATCTTGTTGTCGAGCGAGGCGTCGAGGTGGCTGACGCGCGTGCCCAGCGTGGTTTCGAACTGCAGCAGGCGCTGATCGAGCGAAGCGGTGATCTCGCCGCCATTGGAGGTCAGGCGGGTGTCGAAGGTGTCGACATAGTTCTTCAGGCTGTCGGAGATGTCCTGGGTGCGCTGGCCCATCCGCTCGACGATCTCGCCGCCGAAGGTTTTGACGGTGCGGTCGAATTCGGTGATGTGGCGGGTGATCAGGGCGCCGAGCGTGCCGCTAGTCGCGGGCGAATTTCTCCACCAGTTCGCTGCCCTGGTTCTTCACCAGTTCGTCGAACGCGCTCATCTGCAGCGACAGGCTGTCGTGGGCGGTCTCGGTCTGGCTGATGACCTTGGCCACCAGCGTGTTGACGGTGACGTCGAGCGCGTCGCTGGCCTTGTCGCCTGACGTCATGATGTGGCTGGCGAGGCGGTTGCCGGCGTCGTCGATCTTGCTGACGAGGTCGCCGCTGCGCAGCTCGAGTTCGAGCAACAGCGAGTCGGAGGAATTCTTCAGCGAGTCGTGGACCTGTTCGGTGCGATCGGAAATGCCGTCGACGATGGTCGACGAACGCTGCTCGAATTCGTTGGTGATGCGGTCGATGCGTTCGTTCAGCATCTCGTGGACGCGATCGGCCAGATCGACGAACTCGTCATGGACGTGGCCGGTCTTGAAGTTGAGGCTGGTGGTCAGCCGTTCCGAGGCGTCGAGCACGGCGCGGGTGGTCTCGGCGCTGGCTTCCTCGAGGCGGTCGAGCAGGTCGCCGCCGCGCTCGCCGAGCGCCAGGATCATGTTGTCGCCGGCATGGCTCAGTGCTGTGGTGATGTGGGCGCCGCGTTCTTCCAGCGCGCCGGTGATGCTTTTTGCGACTTCGTCGACGCGCGAGGCGATCGCGTCCGAAATCAGCGCGATGTCGTGGCGCAAATCGATCTGCACGCCGGAAATGGCGCTGCGAACCTGCTCGGCCTGGCCGACCAGATTGTCGCGCTGATGGGCGATGTCCTGCAGCAGCGCGCGGATGCGCACTTCATTGTCGGTATAGGCGCGCTCGAGGGCTGCGACTTCGTTGGCGACCAGCGTTTCCAGTTCGCCGGCGCGCGCGATCGCGCGCTCGACGCCGTCGCCCATCGCCGCGACCTCGCGGCGGATCGCCTGGCCGACGGTGACCATCGAGTCGGAGGCGGCACCTTCGGGTTCGGAGAAGCGGATCGCGACCTGCGCCATCGATTGGGCGATCATCCGCATTTCCTGGCCGCGCCAGGCGAGGCTGGCGAGGAAATAGAACAGCAGCACGGGTGCGAAGAACAGCGCCGCAAGGCCGCCCAGCACCAGGACGCCGCCGCTCTGTCCCATCGCGGCCTGCAACGAGGGCAGGAAGCTGACGGTCAAAAGCGCGCAGCCGACCAGCCAGACCGCGCCGAAGGCGGTCGCAAGCGTATAGACGCTGCGGGCAGGGCGGCCCTTCTGGATCGCTTGCAGGATCTGGCCGATGGTTTCGCGATCGTCATTGGCGGCGCGACGCGGCGCGCGCGGCTCGTCGATCGGCATCGAAGACCTGCCGGTCCGCGCTTCCGCGGGTGTCGTACGGCGTCTCGGAATAGGCGGGGGCCGCGGACGAAATCGATGGCGGCGCGAGGTCGTTGCCGATCGAATTCCTTGAGGTGTCGACGGCCGTGTCGCTGATGTTGAGCGCCTCCTGAATGGCGGAGAGCGCTACTTCGGTGGGATCTTTGACCTTCTTGGGATTGTTCGCCATGTTCAGTCTGAGCCCTCTTACTTTTTACGCATCCGGCGAACTTGCAAACGTCCCCGCAAGCCCGATTCCCGGCGTCTTTTTGCCCCGCGGAACGCAATCGCGCCCCCTCGGCGGCTTGTCCGCTACATCCGCAAACATCCTATTGGTTGAGCGATGCGAATGAAATGGTCGCGATTAAGACTTTCTTAATCATCGTTAACAGCTTTGTGGCTTAAGGCCTTAAGGATACTCGAAATTCCTGCGGGGGTTCGCCGATTGGGGCAACTCGTCGGCAAAATGAAGGCGAAGTTGCGGCAACAAGGGGCCAAGTTGGCGAACGTTCCGTTAACCAGTTTCATGATTGGCTGGCCCAAACGGCCCTGTCCGGAACGATCCGGCAGACAGATCTGGGTTGGCCATGCCGCTTCATCTCGAACGGATACAATGGATGCCATCGCCGCCGCTCGCTCCCGATGACGGACCGATCGATTTCGAACATCTCAAACGCATGACGCTTGACGATGCCGGCCTCGAGCAGGAGGTGCTGGCGATGTTCGCGGCCCAGTCGGCCCAACTGATCGGCAGGCTTGCCGACCTGCCGGAGGATGCGCCCACGCTGGCCCATACGCTGAAAGGCTCGGCCCGCGCGATCGGCGCCTTCGCGGTCGCGGACGCCGCAGCGAGGCTGGAGGCGGTTCTTGGCCGGCGGCGACGATCCGTCCGACCAGCTCTCCGAACTCTGCGAAGCCGTGGCACTGGCGCGGACGGCGATCGAGGCGGTGCTGCGCCGGTCCTGAGCGCGGCCCCGCCGGGCTGCCGAAAGGCAAGCCCAAAGCCGATACAAAATAGCCCCGCCAAAATGCCCCCTCAGGTTTTCGCCCCGACCGCTGGCGCTGTGCGGATCGACCCGTTATAGGACTGCCGGGACCTCCTTTACCGTATTCCGGCAGCACGAGCGATCATGGCCAAAATTCACTTTGTCGACCATTCCGGCGAAAAACGAACCATTGAAGTCGAAAACGGCGCGACCGTGATGGAAGCCGCGATCCGCAACGCCATTCCGGGCATCGAAGCCGAATGCGGCGGCGCCTGCGCCTGCGCGACCTGCCATGTCTATGTCGACGAGGCCTGGCGCGAGAAGGTCGGCAGCCCGACGCCGATGGAAGAGGACATGCTGGATTTCGGCTTCGACGTGCGGCCGAATTCGCGCCTGTCGTGCCAGATCAAGGTTTCCGACGAACTCGACGGCCTCGTGGTGTCGACGCCGGAACGTCAGGCCTAAGCCGTGTTTGCGCTGACGGATGTCAGCGCGAAATCTTGCCGCTGGCGGCAAGCTCGTCATCGACCGCGTAGATCGCGCAGTCAGCCGCAAATTTCGTGCATCCGACAAGCGCGGCTTCCTGTGCCGCGCCGGCCGACCGCTGTCCGCCGCGCCAGCTGAACGAACCGCCCGGCGACGCTGCAAAGGCCTTGTGGGGGCTCCCCGCCAGATAGTCTGCAAAGGCGGAACGGCCTTTTGCGCCAATCCAGGGCGGTGGCGGAAGTACGGCGGGCTGCGGCGGTGCCAAAACCTCTCGCACGCCGAGACCCTGCTCGCGCAGGAAGCGATCGACCACCGGCGTCCACCATGCGATGGCGTCGGAAAACAGCGTGTGGCCGTCGTCGCCGAACGCCGGAGCGTTGATCAATTGGGCGCGACCGCCGGCGCCGGTAAATGCGGCATACATCCGGCGCGCCAGATCGGGGCCGAAGAACTTGTCGTTCGCAGCATAGATCCACAGCGTCGGTATTCGCGACGTCCGGCCAAGCGGAGCAAACGCCTCGACCAGCGCGTCCTCGTCGCAGACGTCGTCATCGGCACGGGAGCCGCGACCACCGGCAAAGCTGATCGCGGCGGCGAGGCCCCTTGGTGCGGTCGCGGCCAGCGCGATGCTGGCGAAGCCCCCCGAGGAAACGCCGACTGCGATCATGCCGTCGGCGGACACGTCGGTTCGCTTCTTCATGGCCTCGATCGCAGCGCGCAAATCGGCTGCGGACGTGCGCGCTGCGCGCAAATAATCGCGATCGTCGCAGGGGCCGTTGGACTCGGAATATGGGCCGCCGGAGACACCGTAACCCCGGCGCATGACGACCAGTGCCGCAAAGCCGCGCCGGGCGAACTCGATCGCCTGACGGTACATCCGATAGGGCGACATGGCTGGCCGTGCGGTTTGATCGCGCGGCGTGCCGTGGCTGATCAGTGCGAGCGGATAGCGTTGCGGGCCCGATGGACGCAACGAGCAAGCGCCTCAAGCCCACTCGGGCCGGCCTCGGCCATCGGAATGCGCAGATCCTCGCGATGAAACCCGTCCGCTTGCGCAAACGCCGTCGCCGCGTGAAGCATCACGACGGCGATCAGCGCGGCGCGCATCATGTGGCGTCGTGTCCGCGGCGCAGCCAGGGTCTCAGCTTCGCTTTCAACTCGTCAGGCAGCGGCACGGGCCTGCGCGTTGCGTCGTCGATCAACACGTTGACCGCCTGCGCCGATGCCACGCAGCGGCCCTCGGAAAACACCACCTGGTCAGAGGTGATCGAGGTGCGGCCGAATTTGGCGATGCCGAACCCGAGTTCGATTCCGCCGGGCCAGTGCAGTTCGGCGCGGAAATGGGTGTCCAGCCGCACCATGATCCAGTTCAGTCCCGGCGGCGTCAGGCCGAGAGAGCGATCCTTCATCAGCGTGACGCGGCCGGTCTCGAAATAGGTCGCGTAGACCGCGTTGTTGACGTGGCCATTGGGATCGAGATCGGCGTAGCGGACATTGTCCGACAGGCGGTAGGGAAAATCGTCGAGGTTTGGCGCGGCGTCGGCGCGGGCGGGGGCATTCACGGGGGCAATCTCCGGACGTTTGACCCCCATACAGCGTAACTGTCGAATGGCGGCAAGGGGTTGCGGCCCACGACGGACGCCATATTTTGGCTTTCCTGATCCCTCCGCGTTGGCTAGACAGGCGCAGCCTCCAAACGATTTCAACCGAAAAGAAGCCAGATGAGCGAAGCGATCAAAACCGATGTGCTGATTATTGGTGCGGGTCCCTGCGGATTGTTCGCGGTGTTCGAACTCGGCCTTTTGGACATGAAGGCGCATCTGGTCGACATCCTCGACAAGATCGGCGGCCAGTGTGCTGAACTTTATCCGGAAAAGCCGATCTACGACATTCCCGGCATTCCCTTCGTCACCGGCCAGGGCCTCACCGAAGCGCTGATGGAGCAGATCAAGCCGTTCAATCCGACCTTCCATCTCAACGAGATGGTGGAGACGATCGAGAAGATCGGCGATCCCGGCTTTCGCGTCACCACCGACGCCGGCCAGGTGTTCGAGTGCAAGGTGGTGGTGATCTCCGCCGGCGGCGGCTCGTTCCAGCCGAAGCGCCCGCCGGTGCCGGGCATCGAGGCCTATGAAGGCTCATCGGTGTTCTACGCCGTGCGGAAAATGGAGCAGTTCCGCGACAAGAGCATCCTGATCGTCGGCGGCGGCGATTCCGCGCTCGACTGGACGCTCAATCTGCACCCCATTGCAAAGCGCGTGACGCTGCTGCACCGGCGCGACGATTTCCGCGCCGCCCCCCACAGCGTCGAGCAGATGCGCGCGCTGGTGGCGTCGGGCAAAATGGATCTGAAGATCGGTCAGGTCACCTCGCTCGAAGGCGAGGGCGGCAAGCTCTCCGGTGCGGTCATGAAGGCCAACGACAACGCGATCTCGAAGATCGACTGCGATACCATGCTGCCGTTCTTCGGGCTCACCATGAAGCTCGGGCCGGTGGCGAACTGGGGCGTCGCGCTCGAGAACAATCTGGTGCCGGTCGAGACCGCGGCGTTCGAGACCAACATTCCCGGCATCTTCGCGATCGGCGACATCAACACCTATCCCGGCAAGCTGAAGCTGATTCTGTCCGGATTCCACGAGGGCGCCCTGATGGCGCAGAAGGCGCACCGTTACGTCTATCCGGACAAGCGGCTGGTGTTTCAGTACACGACCTCGTCGTCGAGCCTGCAGAAGAAGCTCGGGGTCAACTGATTCCAATCGAAATATCGATCTGGAGCTTCGTTCGAAGCTCCAGATTCTTGTTTTGACGCGTTTTCTTCACGCGAACCGGCCTCCACTTCGCTTGAAAACGCTCTAAGGGCCGCGACACGCCGGCCGTCGTGCTGTGATCGCGGCTGCCGCCTCTGGAACCGTCCGTGAAATGGCCTTAGTCTGCGGCCATTCATTTTGTGAATTAGCCAGGTGACCACGATGCGAAATGCTCTATCCCGACTTCGACTGGTGCTGCCGATCGTGGCGGGGCTGGTGCTGTCTGCTAGCTTTGCGGCGCAGGCGCAGGAGCTGACGGCCGCAGGGCTGTGGCAGAAGGTCGAGAAGGGCAAGCCGGTCGGCTGGTTTCTGGTGGTCGATCACGACGGCATCTTCGAAGGCGCGTTTGCCAAACTGTTTCCCTCGCCCGGCGATGCGCCCAATCCGATCTGCACGAAATGCACCGATGATCGCAAGGATCAGCCGTGGCTGGGCTTGTCCTTCATTCGCGACATGAAGCGCAACGGCTTCTCTTACGAAAACGGCAACGTGCTCGATCCGCGCGACGGCAAGATCTACAAGGCCAAGATGACGGTCAGTGCCGACGGACAGACGCTGACGATGCGCGGCTATCTCGGCATCTCGCTGTTCGGCATGGATGAAGTCTGGACCCGCCTGCCGGATACGATGATGGCGCAGGTCGATCCGGTCGTCATCGCAAAATACCTGCCGACGCAGGCGCCGGCGATCAGACAGCCCGCAATTGCTCCGAAAGCGCCGGTCGCCCCGAAGAAGACGACTGCGCCGGCACTTCTGCCGCCACCGGGAGCCCCGGCGCCCGCGCGTTAGCGCGGTGCTTTGCCGGCGAGTTCGAGCAGGATCAGCGACGATCGTTTCTGTCCACGCTGATGCACGCGCGTTTGTAAAATAGGCGCCGTCACCGATTTTTTGCGGACCCGCTTAAATCGGGCGCATGAGCTAAAGAATTCATTTCTATACCTCAGTCGCTGCTCTGGATGCCGTGGATGGCTCGCCGGCCGATCAGGGGTGCTGCGCAGTGATGCTGCTTCGGCCGCAACGCTGCCATGCGACCATGAACGGTCGCCTGCCAACAGACGGCAACCTTTGCGTGTTACACCTGGCGGTGCGGCCAAGGCTCTGCAGTCAAGCCACGGCAGTCAAGCCGCGGCAGTACCGAATGAAACCATGTAACTTAAAACAGGTAGCGCGCGGGAATAAGCCATGAAGAAAATTCAAGTTACGGCCATTGCGTTCGTTGCAACTGTCCTCACGGTCCTGGGCGGCATATCTCTTGCGCAGCAGGACAAGTACACCTTGAAAGTACCGGGTGGGCTCGCATTCTCTGAATTCAGAGGATACGAAGACTGGCCGGTGGTTGCCACCAGCCAGAGCGCCAATCTGAAGCTGGTCGCTGTGATCCTCGCTAATCCCGAGATGATCGAAGCCTACAAGGCCGGTATCCCTGGCAATGGCAAGCCGTTCCCTGACGGTGCCAGGATGGCGAAAATCCATTGGACCCCGAAAATGAACCAGTACTTCCCGGACACGACGGTGCCTGGCGCGCTGCATGACGTGGACTTCATGGTGAAGGACAGCAAGAGATTCGCCGACAGCGGCGGATGGGGATGGGCCGTGTTCAAATACGACGCCGCGTCCGGTACGTTCATGCCCGGCACCGAGGCCGACAAGCCGCCGCAGGCGAACGACGCCAAATGCGGGTATTCGTGTCACACGGTCGTGCAGGCAAAGGATTTCGTTTTCACGGAGTACGGAAAACGGTGAGGATGTGATGTCGATGCTCGCGACGTCCGATCTCTCAAGATCGAGGCAGGCATCGACTCCGGCGGCTATTTGAATGGCAATGGTACAGTGCAGCCAGGAAGAGATTCGACGATGACAGCAAAATCGCTTTTGAACTCATTTGGGATTGTTGCGGTCGTACTCGCCGCAACCGGCTTTGGCGCGTCTGCGGCCGACGATCTGGCGCGTGGCCGATCCAACGAAATCATCAAATCCCGGCCCGTCACGGCTTCGAACAATGCCCAGAAGTACCGGCCGAAGCGCCGGATGCTTTGCGACGGGTACGCGGGATTCATCCGGGAATTCCCAGACGGTTTGCTGATGCGTTCGGGATAATTCAGCCGTCGTTTCTTCTGCGCGTCCAGAACAGATCGCTTCATTTCCGATAGCAACTTCCGCGCATGCGTCGCGACGGCCACGCTGCGCCGATGAGGTGATCGAGTGAAGCTGTGAGGTCGCTTGTCGGCACGAACCGAACCTGACGGGACTGGCTGATGATGTCTGCTGTTAAGCGAAAGCGGACTCGCAGCATCCGATGAAGGCTTCCGAGTTTGACCCGGAGCTCACATCATTTCCAGTTCATTTACCCTTAGCAACCGATAGTTGTTTCAAGTGCTGAGCAGACGCGTCGCGGTCAGGTGCCAAATGATGGATGAGCCCCTTTTGTTGCAATTTTCCGGACCTTTGACGCTGTTTCCCAGCCGATCAAAATATATTCTGTTTCTTGCTGCTTCTCTGTGCTTCGTAGCCCTTGGATTATTTGTACTGGTTAAGGTCGATAACAGCGCGACGTCGTGGTTTTGCCTCTGGTTTTTTGCGGCTTGTGCGGTTGTTTTCGGAATTTATCTTTTACCGGGCTCAGTGTCTCTGACGCTAGATGCGGACGGATTCCAGATAAGACACTTCTACTTTGTTCGAACGGCCGTGTGGCAGAACGTGACAAACCTTAATGTGTATTGCGTGCCGTTCTCGCCCGATTAAGCTGGTTGTATATATCGATACTCAATTGAACGGTTGGAAGCATGGGCGATGGGTGATTACGTCGATGGGTTTCAATGCGATTATTCCCAGATACATACGGCATGTCAGCCGATGACTTAGCGGCGCTCATGGCGCAATGGCGCGCTCGGGTGTTGGGACCGGATTCAACTGAGTGAGTTGCTGGCACTTTTCGGACTTGGTGCGATGTCCGTATTGAGTCCGCTTTGGGAGGTAGAGCGGAAGTTGGGCTTTGAGGCTGTCGGAGCAGCTTTGACCCGACGCGGAAACCGGGCGTCCAGTCATCGCTGATGAACCATTTGGTCTGCGCCCCGACTAAAGGACAAATGAACGTCCGGAGAATGGCGGTCGGTTATTCCGGCTGCTCCGACCAATGTGCGGAGACCAATTGCGATGCAGATGCGCTTCTCGACATGCCGGTTGTTGGCATGCATGGCCGTGGTGGTTCTCGCCGGGTTGCCGGGAGTGGCCGCCGCAGACGAGGTGGATTCCTGCGTAGAGCTGTCAGATGACCTCGCGGTCGCAGGATGCTCGCGCGTCATCGACTCGCACCAATACAATGGTCGAAGCCTCGCGCGGCTGCATACGCGTCGCGGCGGGGCGTACCAGGCACTGGGCGACGTCAAGCGCGCAGTGGCTGACTACAACGAGTCGATGCGGATCGATCCGACGTATCCGGCCGCCTACAGCAACCGCGGCAACGTCTGGTTCCACAAGGGCGACTTCGACCGCGCCATCGCGGACTATAACCAGGCGATCAAGCTCAATCCGAAATATGCGGTCGCCTACGCCAACCGCGGCAGCGCCCTGGGCTCCAAGGGCGAACTCGACCGGGCCATCGCGGACTTCGACCAGGCGATCCAGCTCGATCCGAAAGATGCCGCATCGTATTACGGCCGCGGCAGCGCCTGGAGCGCCGGGGCGAAATACGACCGGGCCATCGCGGAGTATAACCAGGCGATCGAGCTCGATCCGAAATACATGAGCGCCTACTTCAACCGCGGCAGCGCCTGGGCCAACAAGGGCGAGTTCGACCGGGCCATCGCGGATTATGACCAGGCGATCCAGCTCGATCCGAAAAATACCAAAGCTTATTACTACCGCGGCATGGTGTGGGAGAAGAAACGCAGCCTGCAAGCGGCATTGGCTGACTTCAAGATGCACGCTCAACTCGCCCCGTCCGATCCAGACGGCCGGACGGCTGTGAAACGCCTATCGAAAGAATTGAGCGCTAGATGACGGGGCGGCTATTCCAGAAGCGCTCGATCTCCAAAGTAAGGCAATTGGGAGTTGATGGTCGAAAGACGCTCTTCTTGCTGCTTCTCCTTTTCGCGATCCCCGCGAACGACTGCTCCGCGCAGACACCGCCGCCGCCAGTCGACGAACATGCGTTCGAGCGCGTGCCGCCGACGGTCGTGAAGAAATTGGCGACCCGCTTTTCGCTAGGCGCATTCGCCGGCCGCTTTGAGGAGACGCCGCTCGGCGCGGTCCGCAAAGCCGTGGGCGAAGGGACCATCCAACACCAGGGCGACGCTGGAGGTAGCATCTATTGGCTGTGTTATAGGCGCGCGCAGCATCGATTATGGGTCGTGTCCCACGGAGAGATGGGCGGCCGGGACCATCGCGTCACAGAGATCGTTGAAGAGCTCACCGAGAAAGATACCGAGACCTCGACCGATTGCGCCGTCATCCCGAAAAAGTTCGCGCCCCTCGTCTTCGACGGCAAGCTGCATTTAGGTATGTCGCGTTTGGAGGTAGTCACGGCGCTGGGACCGCCGTCGAAGTCGGAAGCTGCTCAGATGGTGTATTCTCACGAGGGAAAGCTCGCAGACGGTTTCGATGAGACCGCTTGGCTCATTCTTCGATTTCGTGAGGAAAAGCTCGTGTCCATGCGCGGCGGCAAGACCACGACGAATTGAAGTGGCTGCTATCGGAAGCTGAATACGACGAGGCGCCGACCTGCCGATTGAACGCCCAGACTTCTCAGTTTGATCCCGAACGGACATGGAGTGGTCAGAAACCCCTTCGATGGGCTGGTCGCATCGCCTGTCCCATGATTTTATGGCGGCCTGGAGGGGATCGGGATGGGGACTTTTGCGTGAGGGGCGGAAGGGTCGAGCGGCGGTTGACGGCCCTCCTTGGGAATATTCTCAAGACTGCAATGTTGCTCGCGCAGGAAGGCGAGGTGATCGAATGAGGCGAAGGGAATTTCTCATCGTCTCTGCGATGCTCGCGTCCGGAACGCAGCATGCCTTTTCGCAACAGGTCGGCCCCAAGAAGCGCCTCGCCTTCGTCCATTCCTCTACGAAAGCCGCCGACATGAGGATTGGAGCGGATAGCGGCTTCACGATCTTTCTTGAAGAACTGCAACGCCTCGGTTACGTCGAAGGCCAAAATCTGATCATTGAACGATATTCAGCGGAAGGTCAGCCGGAGCGACACGTCGATCTTGCCCGCGAAGTGGTCGGCGCTCATCCTGATTTGATCGCCGCAACGGGTACCGCGCTCGCGGCCAGGTTAAAGGCCGCGACGAGTACAATTCCTATCGCGGCCCTTACTGGCGACCCAATTCGGTTCGGTCTGGTATCAAGCCTTGCGCATCCGGGCGGCAACATCACTGGCGTCAGCTTCGATGCCGGAACTGAACTCTGGGGTAAACGTCTTGAAATCCTTGCCGAAGCGGTTCCCAAGCTCCGCCGAGCCGTCTTCGTTGGGCCGCAAGCCGCATTGGATGGTGCAGGAGGCAAAGCGACACATAACGCCGCTGGAAGGCTGGGCATTGATTTGGTGAATGCGAGCGTAGCCACTCCAGTCAATGAACAGGCCTACCGGCACACTTTTGAGACCATCGTCCGAGATCTACCCGATGGCCTGGTGTTTACGGCTGATGTTGAGAGCTATCCCCTCCGACATCTCCTCGTTGAACTTGTTAAGCAGAGCGGTCTTCCCGCTATCTTTGCCCTTCGTGAGCAGGTCGCTGCTGGAGGACTGATGTCGTATGCGGCTGACCTCAAGAGTGCTGTTCGCGCCTCGGCTGGACAGGCCGCTGAGATCTTGCGCGGAGGCAAACCCGCCGAGATGCCATACATTCAGGCGACACGTTTCGAACTGGTGATCAATCTCAAGACTGCGAAGACGCTAGGCATCACTCTCCCACCGTCCATCCTCGCCCGCGCCGACGAGGTGATCGAATAGGCCGGTTCACTTCCGGTGTCGACACTTTTCGGACTTCGCCGGTTCGAGAGAAGATGTCCGCTTTGGAGGCAGAGTGGACTTCGCATTCCAGGGGTCCGATAGTCCGCCCGGACTTCTCACTCGTCTGCGTCTGAACCGGTCTTTGGCTTTCGACGACTAATCAGACTATGCTGCGCCAAGCGGCAGTCCCGACAACTACATGTCAGGATACCATCCTTCCACTGAGGTGAGCCCGTGCAGCCACGCGAATGGTCGCCGCCCCCGATCGAGCCCTCGCAGCGGCCGGCCGCGGCGCCCGCGGAAGCGTCGGCACGTGGATGGGGTGCCGTGGAATACCTCGTGTCGTTCGTCTATTACATGCTGTTCTTCGGTGTCATCGCGGGCCTGGTGCGGTCGCGGTTTCCCATCGATCTTGGCCTGTTCCTGTTTTTCACCAATGACGGGCTGATCGAGTGGGGGTTACGCAAGGTCGGCATCCGGCTCGTCCCCGAATCGCTCGGTTCGACATTCGTCACGGCCTTCGTGTGGGTGGCCGGCGCGTCGATCCTGTTCGCCCATTGGAAGGACTCCGCGCCGGCGTGGCTGTCGTCGTGGCTTTCCCCTGATATGCCCTGGTCTCTCATCGCCGGTGTGGCGCTGGGATGTGCTGTGCTCAAGGCCGTCTCAACGGCGTTCGTCAGGAGAGTGCCGCCGTGGGTCGGGATCAGGATCACCAGCGACAGCCTGGCGTGGACGATAACAGAGGGCCTCGTCGGGGTTGCGATGCTGGGTCTCCTGTTCCTCCTGCTCTCCACACCGGCGGTCTCGAATTGGCTCGGAGGTCATTGAGGCCTCCGGCCACGAAATGACAGTGGCGGTTCGCGGCAAAGTGGATTGAAGGAACAGGCCGCGCCGGTGACCCCGAAACGGACTTCGAAGCCCGGCGCGACGGGACCGATGGAACTGGCGGACACGAAAAATCAACCTCCGCCCGGCAGCCTCTACCCCTCGTTGGAGGGTTGCGTATGGATACCATGAGCATCGTCAGCGGCATTCTCGCCACTCAGGATGAGATCAGGCAGATGCAAATCGCGACCACCGTCCTGAACGCCAGCGCAAAGAAAAACGCGGCCCAGACGCTCTTGGCCGAGCAGGCCTCGCCCGCCAATCCTGGCCCCGGTGTCGGCGACAATCTCGACGTTACTGCCTAGTCGGAATTTGCAGGCTCGCGGGTGCGTGAAGAGGACCGGAAGTCGGCGGTCGTTTTCAAAATTCAGCGCCAGTGGAGCGGGTCGTACGCAACGTATGTTTGCTGACCCTTAGATGTGCTCACTCCGGGTATCGAAGTCATTTTTACGTTCACTTCCTGAAGATACACGCCGGGATAAAGATAAGAGACGCCGCCGACGACAGTGTCGAGTTCGTTGGTGCTCAGTTCGCGCATGTCAGTCTCCTGATGTCCCCGGGAAATCATTCCACGCCGTGATCTATTGGTTCACCCTGTTCAAGCTCTGTGGCGGATGCCACACAGGAAGGCAGCTCAGCGAACGCTGCGATACGTGAAGCCGACTGAACAGTGCCTCTAGCCCTTCAGCAATTCACCCAAGGCGTTACGGCCGGCTAATGGGTGTCACCGCAATGCCGGACTATGCCGGGCGGCGATCAGAGATACCGTGATGCAGATCAGAGGGCAGCCCGCGCTACTTCTTGGCCAGTACGGGCGACGCCTTGTCATACACATGAGTGAAGTGGAAGTCCGCTGGCTGGGCTTTGCCCTTGCCACCCGTCACCGTCTCAAGTTCAGCCGCGCTCAATTCCTTCGGGGCTGGTTTCGTTACCGGGTCTTTCTTCATGTGCGTTGTCCTTCTTGAGGGTTATCGCAATGGTAGCGCCCGCGAACACGCCGTGCGGTGACCTGGCTCACACTGGCACGCCGTTGATTGGCACCGTCACAGCGCCCCGCTCATAGCGCGGCTGGAATGGATTGTACCGCCATGGCCGGAATTTTCAACCGGCGGGCAATTGGAAAGCGGGCCACCACAAAGCGGCAAACTCCGGTGCCGTTGCCGAACCGGCTTCCAGCGCACCTTCGGCGTTGGGCCAGACCGGGCATCGTTAAGAGTCACTTCGTTGAATGGAATGGAAAAACCGGCGGCGCGGACTTCGACCAGGCGATCCAGCTCGATCCGAAAAATACCAAAGCCTGTTACAACCGCGGCATGGCGTGGGAAAAGAAACGCAGCCTGCGAGCGGCATTGGCTGACTTCAAGATGCACGCGCAACTCGCTCCGTCCGATCCAGACGGCCGGACGGCTGTGAAGCGCGTATCGAAAGTATTGAGCGCGAGATGACGGGGCGGCGCTGACATGGCCTGACTTCTGGAAGCGGCACTTTTCGGACTTGGTGCGATGTCCGAATGGGTCCAGACTGTGTGAAAACGGCCCTCAATGATATGATTCTTCTGTGATTTGCCGGGAGGATTCGATGACGCGCTTTGTCGTTGGCGATGACCGCAGTCAGAGCACGTTGTTTCCCGAGCGGCTGGATGACTATTTGGGCGAGGATAATCCGGTCCGGGCGATCGATGTTTTTGTCGATGAGCTTGATCTGGCGGGGCTGGGCTTTGGCGGAGTTGAGCCGGAGGCGACAGGAAGGCCGGCCTATCATCCGGCGACGTTGTTGAAGATTTACGTCTACGGATACCTCAATCGGGTGCAGTCGAGCCGGCGTCTGGAGCGGGAGTGCCAGCGCAACATCGAGCTGGTTTGGCTGACCGGCCGCCTGATGCCGGACTTCAAGACCATAGCCGACTTCCGCAAGGACAATGGCGAGGCCATCCGCAAGGTCTGCCGCGAGTTCGTGGTGCTGTGCCGACGCCTTGAACTGTTCAGCGAAGCGAGCGTTGCGATCGACGGCAGCAAGTTCAAGGCCGTCAACACGCGGGATCGGAACTTCACCCAGGCCAAGATGCAGCGCCGGCTGGCGCAGATTGACGAGAGCATTGCCCGTTATCTCTCGCAGCTCGACAGCGCCGATCGTCAGGGGGAAGCGGTACCGGAGGCCAAGATCACCCGGCTCAACGAGAAGATTGCGACGCTGCGCCAGGAGATTCAACGCCTGAACGGTCTGAACACCTTGATGATGCAGACCGAGGACAAGCAGATATCGCTGACCGATCCCGATGCTCGCTCGATGGCCACAAGTGGCCGAGGCAGCGGGATGGTCGGTTACAATGTGCAAAGTGCCGTCGACACCAAGCATCATCTCATTGTTACCCATGAGGTGACCAATGTTGGTTCTGACCGGAGCCAGCTATCTCGCATGACCGAGCAGGCACGCGCAGCGATTGGTTCTGAGACCATCGAGGCTGTTGCCGATCGCGGGTACTATAGCGGTGAGGAAATTGTGGCCTGCGAGCAAGCCGGCATCACAGTCTATCTGCCGAAGCCGATGACCTCGGGCTTCACGCCAAAGGCCGCTTCGGCAAGCAGGACTTCGTCTATGTCGCCGCGGACGACGTTTATCTTTGTCCCGCCGGTGAGCAGCTAACCTATCACTACACCAATGAAGAGGACGGCAAGACACTGCGGCGCTATTGGACCAACGCTTGCCAGGGCTGCGCGCTGAAGAGCAAGTGCACAACGGGCAAAGAGCGGCGGATCTCACGCTGGGAGCACGAAGCCGTCCTTGAGGCTGTACAAGCGCGGCTCGATCGGAACCCGGCGAAGATGCGCGTGCGCCGCCAGACCGTCGAGCATCCCTTCGGCACGATAAAGTCGTGGATGGGAGCGACGCACTTCCAGATGAAAACACTCAAGCACGTCGGTACCGAAATGGCGCTGCACGTCCTGGCCTACAACATGAAACGGGTCATGAGCATTCTGGGCGTTGGCGGATTGATGGAGGCGATCCGGGCATAGGCTCGCCTCGTCGCCGCTAACCTCAACCGCCAACTCAATCTCCGCGTTTTTACACAGTCTGGACCCGGAACGGAAGTCGCGCTTGACGGCGAATTGTCCTATTTTCCTCGTCAAACATGTATTGTATGTGGGCGGTCGAGCACTACCAAAATCTCAATGACGGAGGGGAGCCATGCAATCCAATTTCAGGAAGCGCGCGCTACTTAACATTCTGTGGGCTCTCCCGTTGTCATCGTTGGCTCAGGCGGGTCCTGCGGAGGATGCCCAAGCAGCCTTTTCCAAATTCTTTCCCGCCTTTGTCGCGCAGAACCAAGCGGAAGTCGCGGCTATGTTCGCGCCCGATGCACAGTTCTACGGCACGCAGTCTCCAGAACTAGTGACGAGCCCTGAAGGTGTTCTCAAGTACTTTACGGTTGCGCTGGATCGTCCCGATATCGTGCAAGCCACACCATCGCAATTGACTTCCACCGCCCTGTCGGACAGCGTCGTATTGGTCGCGGGCGCGTGGAGCGCTTCCCGGACGCTAGACGGCAAAACGACCGTCGGAGGGCCTTTGAGAGTTACAGCGGTTCTTCAAAAGCGAAATGATCGTTGGCTCGTCGTACAGTTTCACAACTCGCCGCGTCCTGTTTCGCCGTCGCCTCAGCCCGCTCCCGCGAAATGATCCGATCAAAGGCCGCTGCTGGCACAAAACGGACCTTACCTGATGTCCGTGTTGAGTTCGCTTTCGGAGGCAAAGCCGAAGTTGGACTTCAACGTCGCCAGGGCAGCTTTTGACCCAGGCCGTGTGGAAACGTTTTTCGAATCGAACAACAGCAGGCAGCCGGGCGTGATGGACCTCAGGCGACCGGCTGGCCTATTTTTGCTGCATCGGGTCTTGGTGTTAATCTCGGGTGTAGCCTCGGGCCACGCCGACGACCTGAACGGCCACACCGCGCGCGCAACATGACAGGCTCCTCAAGCCCGAAGCTCGGCCAGGAGTGGCTTGATACCGAAGATGCTCATCACGCGCGTGAGGTTGTGGCGAGCACTGTAACGCCATCCCGTCGCCACTTTGGGCAGCGTCTTCATTAGAAAGTGCGTCGCACCCGATCGCATCTTCTGTGCCAAATGTATGCTCGACGGTCTCGCGGCGAGTACGCATCGCATCCGGATTTCTGTCCAGGCGCGCTTGCACAGCATCGACAACAGATGTCCTCCCACCGCTTGATGCGACGTTGCGGTCCCTTCGTGCACTGAGCCTTCAACGCGCAGGTGCGGCACGCGTTGGTCCAGTAATTGTGCAGGACCAATCCCTTTTCGTCTTCGTAAGGGGCTCGTGAGCTTCTCACCGGCGGGACAACGTATACGTCCTCCT
Organism: uncultured Alphaproteobacteria bacterium; assembly: GCA_963802535.1. Taxonomy (GTDB): domain Bacteria; phylum Pseudomonadota; class Alphaproteobacteria; order Rhizobiales; family Xanthobacteraceae; genus Bradyrhizobium. The sequence goes on from CAWDJI010000028.1 coordinate 84,598, forward strand.
CAGCCACCGTAGCGGAATCCTGCTTGCCGAAGCGGCCTTCCGACTTGGGCTTCGATGTCGCGGTTCGGCAACGTTACGCGTCATGCCGGCCTCTTCGCACGCGAGGATCTCCTCGCCTTTGAGAAGCCGCGATCGGCGAAGGCTTCGAGGCTTTCTGCCTCTAATGCCGCCTTTGCCTTGTTGGCCATGTTCGCGAGTTGCGACTTGTCGGTGCCGACGTTGGTCACTCATGCGCGACGATAAGATGGTTCGTCGTATCGACGGCCACTTGCACGTTACAGCCCACCACGCCGGAGCCGCGCCCGCTGGTCGCCATCGAGCGGGAATTAGGGTCGGTGAAGGAGATCTCAGGGCGCGCACAGCACTTTCTTGCCGGGCGACGTCCTGCTCGCCGGCGAGCTGATGGGCACATCGCATCGCCATCACATGAACCGACACCATTTGCGTCACCAGCATCGCCTCGACCGAATCCCCAGGCTTGATGCTCTCCACCATCGACATCATGAAGGAGAGGTTGACCGGGTCGAGGGTGGTCCCCGATCACGCTGGCCCTCACCAATTGTCGCAGCATGCCGTAGATCGCGTCGGGATCGGCGACCCCGAAGGCGTCCGACATCAGCCGCTCGCCCTGCTCGGGATCCGGATGGTCGATGGCGATGCTGCGGGACGTGAGTTTTATGCGCGGGCGCATTGTCGCCGGGTTTTGATTGGTCGTGGCGACGGCATTTGTCGTGTCGAGGTCTGGAACTGTGTTCACGTCGATATCTCCTTGGGCCACGCGCATCGCTGCACGCGCGATCAAGACACGCGAAGGCGATCGCTCGCTTCAGCGCACCGGTGCAACTTCAATGGAGGGAAGGGTTTTTGCCCGCAATCATGCCGAACCGCCTGCTGCGGAGCAGGGCGATGGGCGCTTTTACAAATTGCGCGGGATG
>CAWDJI010000029.1:0-15502 GCA_963802535.1 uncultured Alphaproteobacteria bacterium
ACCGACCTTCAGGGGGTCGAAACCGGGAATATCAAGTTCGAGGCCAACAGTGACGCTGCCACCCTTTTTCTGGGCGCTGGCGGGGGCCATGGACAGCGAGACCGCAAATCCCGCCACAAGAAATATTCGCGCAAGCGCGTTCGAGCCGACCGCCGCTATCATCAATGTTCCCTCCCGAGGTGCCGTCTGTCCGGTATTCCGGATCGTTTCTGACGGTAAGATTGTCTGAATCGCGGTCTCGGGCAAGGCCGTTCGCAAGGCGGGATGAAAAGCCGCAGGGCACAAGTCTGGTCACGGAATCGCCAGCCCGTCATCCACCTACGGCGACGGGCGGCTTGCCGGCAAAGGCCGCGATTTCGTCCTCCGACAGGCCGGTCTCCTTCAGATAGGCACGCGTATGCTCGCCAAGCGTCGATACGCGCTTCGCCGCCGAAACCCTGGCGCCCGACATCCGGAACGGCAGGTTCATCACCTTGAAACTGCCGCCGCCGTCCTCGACCTCGGCCAGCGCGCCGCGATGGGCAAGCTGCGGATCCTGCAACGCCTCGGCCACGGTGCGATAGGCCGATGAGGGAACGCCGTGGTCGTTGAGATCGATGAGGCATTTTGCGGTCGTCACGCGGCGTGACCATGCCTCCACGCCTTGCATCAGGCTGCCCCAGTTTTCACGGCGATCGGCATAGAGCGCAAAGCGCGGATCGCTCACCCATTCGGTATGACCGATCACCTTCATCAGGCTCTGGAAGGTTTTCTCGCTGGCGATCGCGACCATGACATAACCGTCCAACGTTTCGATCGGACCGAACATCGGCCGCTGCGTCGGCTTCACCTCGAATTGCGACCATTGCACTTCGTTCAGGGTCAGAGTCAGCATTGATTCCAGCATCGAGACGTCGATGTGCTGTCCTTGCCGGTTTACCGTGCGCTGGTACAGCGCCGAGGCGATGGCGCCGAACGCGTAGACGCCGGTGAGCACGTCGGCGTGATAGATGCCGCAATAGTCCGGCCGGGTGCGCCCGGGCTGATAGGCCAGATGCGCCATTTCATAACCCGAGGCCGCGTGAATCACCGGCGCGTAGGCCGGCAGCTCCGACGACGGCCCGGTCTGGCCATATCCCGAGATCGAGCAGAAGATCAGTTTCGGATTGAGCGCGTGCAACGACGCGTAGTCGAGCTTCAGTCGCCGCATCACGCCCGGGCGAAAATTCTCCACCAGCACGTCGGCGGTCGCCACCAGCCGGCGAACGGCCTCCGTGCCGCTTTGCGATTTCAGATCGAGCACCAGGCTGTTCTTGCCGACATTGAGCTGGCCGAAGGGGGTGCTGCAATTGTTACGCACCGGCGGACGGGTCCGCATCGTCTCGCCTTCGTCGGTTTCGATCTTGATGACCTCGGCGCCCATGTCGGCGAGCATGCGCGTGCAATGGGGTCCTGCAATCGTGGTCGAAAAATCGAGGACGCGCAGGCCGGCAAAGGTCCCTGTCAAATTCCCCTCACCGTTACCATCTATCGTCATCTTCGAAGCTCCCTGGACGCCTTGCGGCTTTTCGTTAGGCTTTTGGTTTCAGCTTTTCGTTCAGTTTTCCCGGCGCGGCGTGACCCTAAATTGCGCAGCCTTTGCAGGGAAGCGCTTCCCACGGGAAGCAGCTTTTCCCGGCATTCGGGTGCTGGCTGAAATGAACTGGACCCGTTCTTGCATAGGTTTCTTGCATGAGGTTCTGACAAGTAGTTGCATAGGCGTTGTTCTGGGCTGGCACGAGGGCATTTCTTGAAGGTCCTGTTCGTCACCACGGAAATGGATGATTTCGTCCGGGTCGGCGGTCTCGCCGCCGTTTCCGCTGCCCTGCCCCGGGCGCTGCGTCCGTGGAGCGACGTCCGGATCATGCTGCCCGGCTACCGGGACGTCGTCGAACAGTTCATCCATATTGAAATCGTTGGGCAATGCGCGCCCCTGGCGGATATGCCGGCCTGCGCGCTGGGACGGGCGTCGACCAGGGACGGGCTGCCGGTTTACATCCTGCTCTGTCCACAATTGTACGACCGGCCGGGCAATCCTTACGGCGATGAAGCCGGGCGCGACTGGCCGGACAACGACATCCGCTTCGGTCGATTTGCCTCCGCCGCCGCCGAACTGGCCGCAGGCACGCTGGACAAGAATTGGGCAGCCGATCTGGTTCACGCCAATGACTGGCAGGCGGCGCTCACACCAGCATACCTCGCGTGGAAGGGCGTCAAGGTCCCTTCCATCCTGACCATCCATAATCTCGCCTATCAGGGACTGTTTCCGCGGGAGTCGCTGCGCCGGATCGGGGCGCCCGAGGCGTCGTTTCACATCGACGGGCTCGAATTTTACGACAAATTGTCCTTCCTCAAAGGCGGCATCGTCTACGCCTCGCATCTCACCACCGTCAGCGCGACCTATGCGAAGGAGATCACGACGCCGGAACTCGGCTGCGGGCTCGAGGGCCTGCTGCGGCAACGCTCGGACGCGTCGCAACTGACCGGCATTCTCAACGGCATCGACGAAAGCTGGGACCCGCGCGCCTGCGCGCAACTGGCGCAGCCATTCGGCGCCGGCGATTGGGAAGGCAAGCAGGCCAACGCCGATTACGTTCGCAAGCAATTTGGGCTGGCGCTGTCGCGCGGTCCGATTTTCGGCCTGGTCGCGCGGCTGGTGCATCAGAAGGGCGTCGATCTCGTGCTGTCGGCCGCCGACGAAATCATCGAGGCCGGCGGACAGATCGTGGTGACCGGCAGCGGCGAGCCCGAGATCGAGCAGGCGCTGGTCGATGCGCATCGCCGAAGGCCCGATGCGATCGGCGTTGCGATCGGTTTCAACGACGGACAGGCGCGGCGCATTTTCGCCGGCAGCGATTTCACGCTGATGCCGTCGCAATTCGAACCGTGCGGGCTGAGCCAGATGTATGCGCAGCGGTTCGGTTCGCTGCCGATCGGCCACCAGACCGGCGGGCTGGCCGAGACCATCGAGGACGGCGAAACCGGATTCCTGTTCGCGAAGCCGTCGGCGGAATCCTTCCTCGGCGGCGTGCGGCGCGCCTTCGAAGCCTTTGGGGCGAAAGACCGCCTCGATACGATGCGGCGCAGCGCGATGGCGCGGACGTTTAGTTGGGATCTCTCGGCGTCGCTCTATGGCGCGCTGTACCGCAAGACGGTGGCGTCGCATGTGGGGGTGTGACGCTTAACTCACCGGCGTCCGCTTCGGCTCGACGATCTCGAACATGCGCGGGAATTCGTCCATCAGCATCATCAGTTCGCCGAGCCGCATCGGGTTGCCGCTGACGGTGATCTTGCCGCTGCCGACCGCTTCCGGGAACGTGGTGAGCTTGGCGATCACTTCGTCGAGCACGCCGCGCGCCAATGTAAAGCTGGCATCGGCGTCAGGCGCCTGACGGCCCGCGGCATAGGTCAGCGCGCTGTTTTCCAGGTTGAGGACAAAGCGCTCATGGGTGTCGGTGAAATTCCAGTTCAGCACGATGCGCTTGCCTTCGGCCTTGGGGCCGTTGAGGCGGACGCCGAGCACGTCCCACAGTTGCTCGGTGCGCAGCGCCGCCAGCGTCTCGCGCGGCATCGGCGAGCGCGCCGGCACCTTTGGCATGCCGTTGCGCAACTCCTGCGCGCCGAACAGATAGGCGTTGCGCCAGGTCGAACTTTCCGTGGCGTAACCGAGCTGCTCGAAGGTGTCGGCCAGCATTGCGCGCGCGGCCGCGTTGTCGGGATCGGCGAAGACCAGATGGCTGACGGCCTGCGCCACGAAGCGGAACTCGCCCTTGGCGAAATCGGCGCGCGCCCGCGCCAGGATGGCGTCGGCGCCGCCCATATACTCGACATATTTCTTGCCGGACTCGACCGGCGGCAGCGGATCGAGATTGACCGGATTGGCGTCGTACCAGCCGAGATATTTCTGGTAGATCGCCTTCACATTGTGCCGGATGTGGCCGTAATAGCCGCGCCCGTGCCAGGCGCCGTCGAGGCTCGCCGGCAGTTTTATCGCCTCCGCGATTTCGGTCGCGGTGAGGCCGTGGTTCATCAGGCGGATGGTCTGGTCATGCGCGAACTTATAGAGATCGCGCTGCTGGCGGATCATGGTGTCGATCCGCTCATGGCCCCACACCGGCCAATGGTGCTGGCCGCACATGGCGTCGGCCCTGCCACCCCACATCTGCAGCGCCTCGCCGAGATATTTCGACCACGCCAGCGCGTCGCGCACGTCGGCGCCGCGGAACGGCAGCAGGTTGTGGAAATTATGCGTGCAGTTTTCCGCCAGATTCAGAAGCTTGTAGCGCGGGATGAAGAAATGCATCTCCGCCGGCGCCTCCGAGTTCGGCGCCATCTGGAATTCGAATTCGAGGCCGTCGATAACGCGCTTATCGCCGGTTGCGATGATCAGATCGGTCGGGCGCAGCAGCGCCACCGAGCCCGCCGCCATCGACTTGCCGAGGCCGCAATCGACCTGCCCACGCACGCCCTTGGCGAGCAGCGGCCCGAACTGATATTGCGCGCGCCGCAGCATCGCCGGGCCCGCAATGATGTTTTCCGAAACCGCGTGCTCCATGAAGAAATTCGGCGCGATGATCGGCACCGTTCCGCTCGCAAGCGTCACGTCGTCGAGCACGCCGCGCGCGCCGCCCCAATGGTCGGTATGGGTGTGGGTGAAGATCACGGCGGCGACCGGGCGCTTGCCGCGGTGCTGGAAGTATAATTCCATCGCGGCGCGGGCACCCTCGATCGAGGTCAGCGTGTCCACCACGATCACGCCGGTTGTCGCCCTCGATCAGCGTCATGTTGGCGATGTCGAGCCCGCGAACCTGGTAAACGCCGGGCACCACCTCGAACAGGCCGTGATTCATGTTCAGGCGCGACTGCCGCCACAGGCTGGGGTCGACGGTCGGCGGCGCCTCTTCGGTCGAGAGGAAGCCGTAGGGTTCGAGGCTCCACACCACCCGGCCTTGCGGATTTGCGACCCGCGCATTCTCGATGGTGCCGAGGAAGCCGCGCTTGGCGTCGTCGAAATCCCGCGTATCGGAAAACGGCAACGCTTTGAGCGTCGCCGCGTGCTGCGCGATCACCGGGGCCGAGGCTTGCTTGGGAGTTTCCTTGGGCGCTTCCGCGGCAGTTGTCTCGGTCATATTCGTTCACTCCCTCGCGTTGCCCGAACATGGATTGGGACGGCTATGTTCAGCGGAACTGCAGTCCTTCGAATTCTCCGTTACTGCGCCAGGCGTCGAGATACTTGAAATAGGCCATCGCGCCGGCGGGGTAGCCGACATTGAGCTTGGCGGCCGGGCTCGGCTCGCGTCCCTCATTGTTGTAGTACCCCGGCGTGCAGTCCGGCGCGCCGATCATCAACCCGGGGTTGGTCAACAACAGCTCGAGCCATTTGTCTTCGGCCTCCTTCGTGACCTCGATCTCGTTGAAGCCGTTGTCCTGCGCATGCTTGACCATCATGGCGATTGTTCTGGCAGCCTCGGTCAGATTGTGCGGCACGTTGGAGATGAGATTGGCGCCCTGCGTCGGCTGCACGAAGAAGGCGTTCGGGAAACCGTGGACGTGAGTGCCGTGCTTGGTGCGCATGCCCTGCGCCCAATGCTGCGACAGTTTTGTGCCACCCCTGCCCGACATGTCGAAACCCGCGCGGCGTCTATATTCGGTGCCGACCTCAAAACCCGACGCGTAGATGATGCAGTCGAGCTCGTATTCCTTGCCCGCAACGATGATACCTTTCTCGGTGATCCGCTCGACACCCTTGCCGTCCGTATCGACCAGATGCGTACCCGGCACGTTGAACGACTGAAGGTATTCGTCATGGAAGCACGGCCGCTTGCAGAGCTGGCGGTACCAGGCCTTGAGCTTTGCCGCGGTCTCGCAATCATCAACGATGGTCTCGACCCGCGAGCGGATTTCTTCCATCTTTTCGAAATCGGAGTTTTCAAAGGCCGCCAGCATCTTGGCCGGGATGCGCTCCTCGCGCGGCAATTGCTGGATCCTGGCTCGAATGCGCCGCGACAGATCGGTCCAGCCGTCCTGGACCAGATCCTCCTCCGCGGTGCCGCCGGCCTGGTTCGCGGTAAAATTCTCCAGCCAGCGCTGCTGCCAGCCTGGCGACGCGATGGTCGAAAACCAGTCTGGATCGATCGGCGCATTGGCGCGGACATCGACCGAGGACGGCGTGCGCTGGAAAACGTAAAGCTCCTTGCAGGCCCGGGCCAGATATGGAACGCACTGCACGGACGTGGCGCCCGTGCCGATGATGCCGACGCGCTTATCCCTGAGCTTTTCCATCGGTGCGCCTGAGGGATCGCCGCCGGTGTAGCCGTAATCCCACCGGCTGGTGTGGAACGAATGTCCCTTGAAGCTTTCGATGCCGGCAATACCGGGAAGCTTCGGGACGTGCAGCGGACCGGTGCCCATCCCGATGAACTGAGCCGTAAAAGCGTCGCCGCGGTTGGTGTGGATGACCCAGCGCGAATTCGCTTCGTCCCATTTCAGATCAGTAACCTCTGTGTGAAACAGCGCGTTGTCGTAGAGACCGAATTGCGTGCCGATGCGGCGGCAATGCGCGAGGATCTCGGGCGCATGCGCGTATTTCTCCGTCGGCATGTGCCCGGTTTCCTCGAGCAGCGGCATGTAGACCATCGACGCCGTATCGCATTGCGCGCCGGGATAGCGGTTCCAGTACCAGGTGCCGCCGAAATCGCCGCCCTTCTCGATGATGCGGACGTCCCTGATGCCGGCTTCCGTCAGCCGCGCGGCGGTGGCAAGCCCCGCAAAGCCGCCGCCGATGAAGGCGAAGGTGACGTGGTCGGTCTTGGGATCGCGTGGGGTGACCGGCGTGTAGGGATCGTCGAGATAGTGGGCGAGCTGTCCCTTGACCTCGATGTACTGGTCGTTGCCGTCGGCGCGCAGCCGCTTGTTGCGCTCCTCCATGTACTTCCGCCGCAGCTTTTCCTTGTCGATGGTCTGGCTGCGCTGCTTTTGCGGTTCGTCGGTAATCGTCATTCCTCGGGATCCTTCAAGAAATCAAAACGGGTAGTCGCCAACTCAGGACGGATGCGCGGCGAGATACGGCGAGTCCGCGATCGACCATGCCGGCATCGGCTCCATCCGGAAAATCTGGCGCAAGTGTACCTCGTCGGGGCCGTCGCCGATACGCAGCAGACGCCCCCACGCCAGCGCCTGATGGATCGGCGTGTCATCGGAGCCGCCCATCGCGCCGAACACCTGCATGGCGCGGTCGGCGATCCGCTGCAGCAGGCCGGGCACCGCGACCTTGATCAGCGAGACGTCGCGCCAGGCCTCGCTGTGGCCGGCCTGATCGAGCCGCCACGCGCAGCGATAGGCCAGCAGCCGCGCCTGTTCGAGCTCGACGCGGGCTTCGGCGATCCAGCGCTGGACCGTATCGTACTGGATCACGGTGCGGCCGAAGGCGGAACGCTCCGAGGATCGGACCATCATCAGTTCGATCAAGAGCTCGCACAGCCCGATCGAGCGCATGCAGTGATGAATGCGCGCGGGCCCGAGCCGAACCTGCGCCACCTTAAAGCCTTCGCCCTCCTCGCCGAGCAGGTTGGCGCGGGGCACGCGGACGCTGTCGAAGGTCAGTTCGCCGATCGGGGCCGTATGATCCTCGCAGCCCATCCAGCGCAGCCGCCGCACCAGGCGGACACCCGGCGCATCCATCGGCACGATGATGCAGGAATGCCGGCGGGTGCGGTCGGCATCGCTGTTCGTCACGCCCATCACGATCAGGAAACTGCATTGCGGATGGGCTGCGCCGGTGATGAACCATTTGCGCCCGCTGATGAGATAATCGTCGCCGTCGCGGACCATTCTGGTCGCGATATTGGTCGCGTCGGAGGAGGCGACGTCGGGTTCGGTCATGCCGAACGCCGACCGCGTTTTCGCTTCCAGCAGCGGCTGCAGCCAGCGCGCCTTCTGGGATGGATTGGCGCAGTTCTGCAGCGCGATCATGTTGGGCACGTCGGGCGCCTGGCAGTTGAAGACTTCCGGCGCCCAGAACAGCCGGCCCATGATTTCGGCCAGCGGCGCGTATTCTAGATTGGACAGCCGCGTGCCTGGCTCGTCGCTTGTGAGTTCGGGCAGGCCGAGATTCCACAGGCCGGCGGCGCGCGCCTTCTGCTGCAATTCGCCCATGAACGGCGGCGCCTCGCTGGAGTCAGCGACGTGCGCGAGCCAGGCGCGGTGGCGCGGCAGCACCTCCTTGTCGAAGAAGGCCTGCAGCTTCCGCCGCCACGCTTCCGACCGACTGGAAAGATCGAAATCCATGCCGCCTCCTTGCTTTTGGGCGGCACCTTAAGCGTATGTCGATACGAATTGCAAATTCATTTCGATATATTGACAGATATACGAATTATGACCAGTATCCGGCTATGGTCACCGTTTCCACCATCGATTCCGCGTCGATTTCCCGGCCCAAGGCTTCCGGAACGAAGGCCGCGATGGATACGGCCGACCCCTCCTTCGCCACGACGCTGGCGCACGGGCTCGACGTGCTGGCCGTTTTCCGCAACGGCAGCGGTTCGCTCTCGAATGCCGATCTCGCAGGGAGTACCGGGCTCTCGCGGCCGACGGTGTCACGGCTGACCTACACGCTGGCGCAGCTCGGCTATCTCAAGCGCGACGCCAAGGGACGCTTCGAACTCGAACTCGGGGTTCTCGCCGCGGCCTATCCGGTACTGTCGGCGCTAAAGGTGCGGCAGCTGGCGCGGCCGTTGATGCGCGACTTCGCGGCCTATACCGGCGGCACCGTGTCGATCGCGATGCCGTTCGGGCTCGACTTCATCTATGTCGAGACGCTGCGCACCACCGACGCCGTGCCGCATGTGCCCGATGTCGGCTTTACCGGAACGCTCGCCACCACCGCGGTCGGCCGCGCCCTGCTCTCGATTGCCACCGGCGAAGAGCTCGAGGCGTATGTGGCCAACGTCAAGGCGGAGCGCCCCGAGGAAGCGGAATACGTGGTGACGCGGATGCTGCCGGACATCGAGTTGTGCAAGGAACGCGGCTTCGGCGTTTCGCTCGGCGAATGGCGGCGCGAGATTTTTGGCGTCGCGGCGCCGTTGTACCGGACGCCGACCGGCGATCGGCTGTCGGTTAATTGCGGCATCCCCTCGTTTCGCTTCTCGGCCGAACAGATCGAGCGCGAATGCGGGCCGCGCATCCTCGGCCTGGCGCGCAGCATCCGTTCGCTGGTCGCCGGCGGCTAGGAAAAGACGACGCATCGCCTGAACGATGCGAGACAAATCGGGAGGGGAACAATGCGCGGAATCAAAACCGCCCTGGGATTTGCTGTGATCGCCCTGATGCTGGGCGGAAGCGCGATGGCGCAGGGCAATTATCCAAGCCGGCCGATCCACATCATCGTGCCCTACCCTGCCGGCGGCATCGTCGACATTGTCGCCCGCATCGTCACCGAGCAGGTCGGCCGCGACCTGAAGCAGGCGATCGTCGTGGAGGCAAAGCCCGGCGCCAATGGCAATATCGGCACCGCGGCGGCCGCGCGCAGCGAAGGCGACGGCTACACCTGGCTGGTGACGGGACCCGCGGCGCTGGTCAACCCGACGCTGTACAAGGACGCCGGCTGGGACGCGATGAAGGATCTCAAATGCGTCGGCCTTGCAGTCTGGAACCAGAGCGTGGCACTGGTGCATCCCTCGATGCCGGCCAGGACCATCGGCGAATTCGTGGAACTGGCGAAAAGCAAGCCCGGCGTGTTCAACTTCGGCAATCCCGGCACGGGATCATCGATCGATCTCAGCGCGCAAAAACTGTTTCAGGTCGCCAACATCAGTTTGACCAATGTCGGCTACAAGGGACAGCCGCCGGCACTGATCGATCTGATCACCAATTTGATGCATTTCGAGATCGTCTCGCTCGAACTGGCGCTCCCGCACATCAAGGCGGGCTCGGTCAAGCCGCTGGCCGTATTCACCGACAAACGCGTCGCCGACCTGCCGGACGTGCCGACGATCGCGGAGGCTGGATTTCCCGAAGCGGCCTATGTCCCCTGGTACGGCATCTATGTGCCATCAACGACGCCAAACGCCATCGTCGAAAAGATCAACGAGGCCGTCAACAAGGCCCTGCAGAACCCGGACGTGCAGCGCCAGCTGTCGGTCGCCAACATCCCGGGCAAGCCGATGTCGCTGGCCGACCTCGCAGCGCTGATGAAGGCGGATTACGAGAAGCTGACGCTGGTGGTCAAGACGTCGGGCATGGCGCTGCAGTAGAGGCACCGGGCCCGGACGAGCGTAACTAGTCTCGCCACGTCATTGCGAGGAGCAAAGCGACGAAGCAATCCATGCTTCGGCTTGGCACAAGATGGATTGCTTCGCTGCGCTCGCAATGACGGTCGGAAGCCTCACTTCTTCACCTTGCTCGCGTCCATCTTGATCGAGGGATCGAGCATCTTGGTGTTGAACGCGGTGCCGACCTCGAACGGCTTTTCCATGCCGAGATAGGTCTGCACCAGTTCATAGTCCTTCTTCATCCGCTCGGGATCGATCCAGCCAAGCGCCTTCGTCGTGGTGAACTCGTCCGTCATCAGGAACTTGATGCGTTCCCACTGCCGTTCCTGGTTTTCCTTATCATGGCCGGAGGCGGAATCGAGCAGCGCCTTCAGGCAAGGCGCGACGTCGGCAACGCAGGCCGCAAACGCCTTCTGGCTGACCTTGACGAATTCCTCGGCGATCTTCGGATTCTTTTCGAGGTACGCGCCGTTGACGATCAATGAATTGCCGTAGGGGTTGAGCCCGATGTCCTTCCAGTTGACGTAGCCGAGATCGGCGCCGAACTCGATCACTTTCAAATCGTGCTCATTGTAGAAATCGCTGATGATGTCGACCGCATGGCTCTTCAGCGCGGCGATCTTGGCGGTCGGCCCGACATTGACGAAATTGACCGCGTCGGGCGCAATTCCGGCGGCCTTCGCAAAGGCCGGCCACATCACCCGTGACGCGTCGCCCGGCGGATTGCCGATCTTGTGGCCGGGAAAATCCTTGGCGCCGTTCACGCCATAGCTTTTCAGCCAATAGAACGTCTGCCCGGTGTTGGCGTAGATGCTCATCAGCGCCACGACGTCGGCGCCCTTGCTGCGCGCCACCAGCATGGTCGCGAGATCGGCGATGCCGAACGGCGACCCGCCGGAGCCGACCTTGAGCGAGGAGACGCCGGACCCCTTGCCGGTCTCGATGGTTAGATCGATACCGGCTTTCTCGTACCAGCCCTGCGCCTTGGCGTAATAGAACGGCGAATGGTCCGCCGTCGGCGTCCAGTTCAGGATCAAATTGACGGCCTCGCCGGCCTGCGAAGAAGCCGTCTGCATGGCAAGCGCCAGCGCCAGTCCCGTAATTCGCAAACGCTCCATGGCAACTCTCCTCGTCTCAAAGCCTGGGTTTGCAGGGCTGGCCTTGTCGTCGCGCGCCCGTGACGCTACCAATGCAACAAGGGACGCGACGAATTGTCAACTGTTTGGTTGGAAATGCCCAAAAGACGAGCCGATGACTTGAAGCCGCAGCGGCGCGATCCGGCCGCGACGCGAAAGAAGCTGCTGACGGCGGCGCGGCGTGAATTTGCCGCCAGTGGGCTGGCCGGCGCCCGGGTCGACGAGATCGCGGCGCGTGCCGGCGTCAACAAACAGCTGGTCTACCACTATTTCGGCGACAAGGACGCGCTGTATCTGGCGGTGCTGGAATGGGTCTATGAGGAGATCCGCGCCCAGGAACGCAAGCTCAACCTCGAGGGCCTGCCGCCCAAACAGGCGATCAAGCGGCTGATCGAGGCCTCCTTCGATCACCTCGCCGCGCACCCGGATTTCATCTTGCTGCTGAACGACGAAAACCGCGGCGGCGCCCGCCATGTCCGCGGTTCCCGGAAACTGGAGGCGATGCATTCGCCGCTGGTCAGCATGGTCCAGGCCATCCTGAGCGAAGGGATCCGCGCCGGCGTATTCCGCAAGGAAATCAACCCGGTGCACCTCTACATTTCGATTGCGGGATTGAGCTATTTCTATTTCTCGAACACGCCGACGCTGTCGGCGATCTTCGGCAAGGACCTGGCGAGACCGACGGCGCGGCGGGCCCGCCGCAGGCATGTGGTCGACCTGGTGATGCAATCGCTGCGGCCGTGAGGCACCTAACCACCGCCGTCATTGCGAGGAGCGGAGCGACGAAGCAATCCATCGGTCGCCCAGCCGTGCCATGGATTGCTTCACTTCGCTCGCAATGACGAGGCAAAGCGCTGTGACCTAATCAACCAGGTAGTTGAAAGATAGAATAGCCCGCGATACACTGCGCCGGCGCAGCCGGGAACCCGGCGCGGTCTGCAGGGAGCACACGGTGTCGGGCGCAGGACGATCGGCGAAAACTCTGGCGATCATCCTGGTCGTGCACCTCGCCGTGATCGTGCTCTGGCAGGTTCTGGTCGACCTCTTTGCCGTGCCGAAATTCATCCTGCCCTCGCCGCTGGCGGCGCTGGCAACGCTGACCTCGGCCAAATATGCCTGGCTCTCCAACCTCGCGGTGACGGCCGCCGAGATCCTCGGCGGCTTCTGCCTCGGCGCCTTTGTTGGTGTCATGCTGGCCGTGATGTTCACCTGGTCGCCGCTGGTAAGTCTGCTGCTGCTGCCACTGTTCGTGACGCTGAACATGATTCCGAAGGTGGCGCTGGGGCCGCTGGTCATCGTCTGGTTCTCCTACGGCATCTTTCCCAACATCCTGATCGCGTTTTCGATCTGCTTCTTCCCGATCCTGCTCACCACCGCGCGCGGGTTGAGCGAGGTCGAACCGGATTTGCTGGATCTGGTCAAATCGCTGCACGGCTCGCGCTGGACGCTGTTCCGGAAGATCCAGCTGCCGGGTTCGCTGCCTTACGTGTTCTCCGGCATGAAGGTCGGCGCCATCCTGGCCGTGGCGGGCGCCATCGTCGGCGAATTCATCGCCTCCGAGCGCGGGCTCGGCTATCTCATGATCCAGGTGCAGTCCTCGCTCGATACGCCGGCGATGGTGATGGCCGTCATCCTCCTGACCCTGCTGGGTGTCACGCTGTACGGCCTGGTGCTCGGCCTCGAACGGCTGTTCGTGGTCCGCGACATCAGGCTGCAATGAAAAATTCGAGGGAAGTGACATGCTGCTGACACGCGACCATCTGCCGGAGACGATTTCCGATATCGCCTCGCTCGACGAATTGCTGTGCCGGCCAAGCCAGGCGCTGATCGACGATCTGCGGAAAGTCGAAGGCGACATCATGATTTTGGGCGTCGCCGGCAAGATGGGGCCGACGCTGGCGGGCCTCGCCAAGGCCGCCCTCCCGGAACGGCGGATCGTCGGCGTCGCCCGCTTCAGCGACGCGCACGTCAAGGACTGGCTGCAAGCGCGCGGCATCGAGACCATCAACTGCGACCTGCTGGATGAGACCGCGATCAAGGCGCTGCCGAAAACTCGCAACATCGTCTTCATGGCCGGGCGCAAGTTCGGCGCCGAAGGCGATCTGTCGCTGACCTGGGCGATGAACTCGCACGTCCCTGCCCTGGTGGCGCAGGCCTTTGCCGGGTCGCGGATCGTGGCGTTCTCGACCGGCTGCGTCTATCCTTTCGTGCCCGTGAACGGCAAAGGCGCCGATGAGGAGCTGGCGCCGAATCCGCCCGGCGAATATGCGCAGTCCTGCGTCGGGCGCGAACGGATGTTCGAATACTTTTCGCGCAAGCATTCGACGCCGGGCCGGTTGTTCCGGCTGAACTACGCGATCGACATGCGCTACGGGGTACTCTACGACATCGCAAGCAAGGTATTGGCCGGCAAGCCGATCGACGTCAGCCTCGGCCATGTCAATTTCATCTGGCAGGGCGATGCGTCGTCGCAGGCGCTTCGCTGCCTGGCGCATTGCGATACGCCGACCTCGCCGATCAACGTCAGCGGCCACGAGATTCTCGCCGTCCGCGACCTCGCGGCGAAATTCGGCCAGCGCTTTGGCCGTGCGCCCATCATTACCGGCAAGGAAGAACCGACGGCGTGGCTCACCAACACCGCACAGGCCACGAAACTGTTCGGCCTGCCGGTCGTCGACACCGATCAATTGATCCGCTGGACCGCGGACTGGGTGTCACGGTCGATGCCGAGCCTCGGCAAGCCCACCAAATACGAGGTGCGCGATGGCCGATACTGAGCACGTCGCACTCGCCGAACTCGGCGTCGGTGATGCGCCGGCCGGGCTACTGCTCTCGACCGAGGCACACTGGAACCAGAACGAGGCCGACTGGCGATTTTTCCTGAGCAAGGGAATCGTGTTCGGAGTGCGCGACGGGAAGCAGCTGGTCGCGACCGCGGCGTTGCTGCCCTACTCCGCCGGCAACGCCTGGATCAGCATGGTGCTGGTGACGGCTGCCTGGCGCCGCCGCGGCATTGCGACCCGGCTGGTCGACGCCTGCCTGAACGCCGCAGCAAAACTCGGCCTCACCACCTGGCTCGATGCGACGCCGGCCGGTGCCGGGGTCTACGGCCCGCTCGGCTTCACGCCGACACTGCAATTGCGGCGACTCCGGCTGCAAGTTCCCGCAAAGGGCGGCACGCCGCATCCGCTGTCGGCGTGCACCACCGGCGATTTCATCGCGCGCGATCAGCGGGCCCTGGGCTTCGAGCGCAGCCTGCTGCTGACGGAGTTTGCCGGGCGCAGCCGGCTCCCGCGTCGTGTCCAGCGGTGACGCCGTCGTCCTTGTCCGCGACGGACGCACGGCGCGCCAGATCGGCCCGCTCCTCGCTGAGAGCCACCAAAGCGCGCTCGGCCTCGTCGACGCCATCGTCCGCTCCGAGCAAGGCCCCTGGCTGCTCGATGCCGTGCATTCGCGGGACGAATTCCTGCAAGGCCTCACCACCGCCGGCTGGACCATCGAGCGGCCGTTTCAGCGCATGCGGTTCGGCCGCACCACCACTTTGGCTGTGGACCCGCCGTTCGCGGTCGCCGGCCCGGAATTTGGATAGGATTTTCCCATGCACCACAGCGACATCAAATCCGAGGTCCGGAAGCTGATCGCCGACGGTACGGTCATCCCGGCGCATCCTTTGGCGCTTGATGCCAACCGCAAGCTCGACATCCGGCACCAGCGCGCGCTCTCGCGCTACTACATCAATTCCGGCGCCGGGGGACTAGCGGTCGGCGTCCACACCACGCAATTCGCGATCCGCGACGTCGGCCTCTACAAGCCGGTGCTGGAATTGGCTGCGGAGACTGCGGCCAGCTGGACCACGCGGCCGCTGGCGATGGTCGCGGGCCTCGCAGGTCCGACGCAGCAGGCCGTCGCCGAGGCGCGAACCGCGCGCGGTATCGGCTACCATGCCGGGCTGCTTAGCCTGGCGGCGATGAAGTCCGCCTCCGAAGACGAGATCATCGCGCATTGCGAGACCGTGGCGCGCGAAATTCCGCTGGTCGGCTTCTATTTGCAGCCCGCGGTCGGCGGCGTCATTTTGGGCAC
>CAWDJI010000030.1:0-28113 GCA_963802535.1 uncultured Alphaproteobacteria bacterium
GCGGCCCTCGCTGTCGAGCGCCAGCAGGTTTTGCACCTGGGCGAGCGTCTGGTTGCGGTCGGTGTGCAGTTCGATCTGGGTGTCGGCCACCGCGGACACGCGCCGCCTTCGGCAGGCGGATTTCGAATTCGACCGCGGGTTTTGACGGATTGATGCCGAGATAGGCCAGCGCGGCATGCCGCATGTCGTAGGCCACGAAGGCGAGCAAGCGCCGAGCACCAGCGATGGCGGCAAGGCCGTGCCTGACGATATCGCGCCGCGCTGCGGTAGCCGCTGCGGAAATAGACGGTCAGCATGATGGCCACCGCCAGCGCGGTGGCGACGCCTGCCAGCCCCGACATCAGCATGCCGAGCCAGCCGTCCGGGCTGTCGTCGGCGAACAGGCCGGTGCTGTCGCCGACCATCTTGAGCAACGAGGTCACGGAATTGCCGGGCAGTTCGGCCACATGGGCCGCGCCCTTCAGGAACGGGGAGGTGATGTTCATCGCAGCATCTCGCGGGGCGTTCGGAGCCGGTTCGAGACTGAAATCACTGGAACTATCGCGAGTTGGTCACGGCAGCGGCGATTGTGGTTCAACGCGGCGGGCCGGGATTTATTGTCAGGGCGGCGGCGCGGTCGCTATAGCGGGGGCTCGCGCTCAGCTCCCGGGGAGAATTCCGATGTCGGTTCAAATGGTTTTGCTGCCGGTCTTCGTGCTGGTGGGGCTCACTTTCGCGCTGCTGCTGTGGATGGCCTCGGCGCGGACCCGGGCGCTCGCGGGGCGGGAAACCAGCCTCAAGGATATCGCGCTGGGGCAGCCGAACTGGCCGACCCGCGCCACCCAGATCGGCAATTGCTTCAGCAACCAGTTCGAAATGCCGGTGCTGTTCTACATCCTGATCGCGCTGGCGCTGCCGCTGCGCCATGCCGACCTCGTGATCGTGCTGCTGTCCTGGGTGTTCGTGGTGACCCGCTTTGTCCATGCCGGCATTTTCGTGACCTCCAACAACGTCCGGCAGCGCTCGCTGGCGTGGTTCGCCGGCGTGCTGGTGCTGTTCGCGATGTGGCTCTACTTCGCGCTGAAGATTCTGTTGTTGATCTGAACGCGCCTCTCCTCGAACCGAAAGTTTTGAATGACTCCCGCAGCGCGGCTCTCCGCCGCCATCGAACTGATCGACACCATCGACGCGCAGCGCGTTCCGGCGGCGAAGGCGCTGAAGGAGTGGGGCACCGCGCATCGCTATGCCGGCTCGGGCGATCGCGCCGCGATCTCCGGCCTGATCTGGGACGTGCTGCGCCGGCGCGCCTCGAGCGCCTGGATCATGGACGACGATACGCCGCGGGCGCGCGTGCTCGGCATGCTGAAGCTCGAGCGCGGCATGGATGTCGACGCCATCGCCGCGCTGTGCGACGGCGGCCGGTTTGCGCCGGAGCCGCTGAGCGAGCGCGAGCGCGCCGCGCTGACGTCGCGATCGCTCGACGATGCGCCGGCGCACATCGCCGGCGATTACCCGGAATGGCTCGATGGCTATCTGGCGCAGGTGTTCGGCGATGACCGCGTCGCCGAGGCGACCGCGATGGCGAGCCGGGCGCCGCTCGATCTGCGCGTCAACACGCTGAAGGCCAAGCGCGAGAAGATGCTGGCCTCGCTCGCGCATCTCGGCGCGCAGCCGACGCCGTGGTCGCCGATCGGCCTGCGCATCGAGCTCGGCGCCGACGCGCGCAATCCCGGCATTCATGCCGAGGAGGATTTCATCAAGGGCGCCATCGAGGTGCAGGACGAGGGCTCGCAGCTGGCGGCGCTTGTTGTCGGCGGCAAAACCCGGCGAGCAGGTGATCGACCTCTGCGCCGGCGCCGGCGGCAAGACGCTGGCGCTGGCGGCGATGATGCAGGGCAAGGGCCGGCTGATCGCGACCGACCACGACAAGCGGCAGCTCGCGCCGATCTACGAGCGGCTGTCGCGCGCCGGCGTGCACAATTGCGACGTCCGCACGCCGAAGGGGCCGAACGACACGCTTGACGCGATATCCATGCCTCCGCCGATCTCGTGCTGATCGATGCGCCCTGCACCGGCACCGGCACCTGGCGGCGCAATCCCGACGCCAAATGGCGGATGCGCCCGGGCGCGCTCGAGGTGCGGCTGAAGGACCAGGTCGCCGTGCTCGATCGCGCCGCGGCGCTGGTCAAAGCCGGGCGGGCGGATCGCCTATATCACCTGCTCGGTATTGCCGCCGGAAAACGGCGAGCAGATCCGCGCCTTTGTCGCGCGCCATCCGGAATTTGCGGTGGTGCCGCCGGCGCAGACCGTGACGGTGCTGTGGGACAAGGCGGAGGATTTTGCCGCCGCCACGCTGCAATCCGCCGGAAGGGCTGCTGATGACGCCGCGCCGCACCGGGACGGACGGGTTTTTCGTCAGCGTGCTGCGGAAGCTGAGGCGAGACGTGCGCGGTGCATAGGCGCCTTGTCAGCTCGCCACTGCGCGCGATGGCACGCTTGCGACCGAAGCGAGCCAGTCATTCGGCGCGAGATACCGGGCGATGGATTGCTGTCGCTTCGCTCCCGCAATGACGCGTCTGCGCCAGTGGTCGCCGAACCCTGGACGATCTTGCCCTCGCATCGACCCGCAGATATTCGCAAATCTTCGCGCCGCGCTCGTTCTGGTAGAACACCACGATGCTGTCGGGGCTGACATAAGTGTCGATCAGCTCGAACTGCAGATTGGGGATCAGCGTCAGCGCTTTTGCCCAATAGGCCCGGATGTTGGCCTTGCCGCGCAACGTTCCACTGCAATCGAAGCCGAGCGCCGGAATCCGGTCCGAGGTCATCTCGAAATCCTCGGCATAGAGCGCCAGCACCCGCTCCAGATCGTGGGAATTCCAGGCCGCGATCCATTGCCGCCCGAGGGCGGCCAGATGCGCGGCGTCGTGGGGCTGGCTTGGCATGGTTTCCTCCTTTGGCATATATAGGTCAATAATACTGACCTATATAGCACTTGTCCATGCCTGCAGAAGAATGTGGGCACCTGTTTTGCGCGGGTTGCGAGCGCCGCCCCCGTCGCGTAATTGCTTGTCCATGACAGCAGCACAGCCAGCCCGCGAGGTCGACGCCTTCGGTGGCCTCGGCGCATGACAAGATTCTGATCGTC
Source organism: uncultured Alphaproteobacteria bacterium (assembly GCA_963802535.1). Classification (GTDB taxonomy): domain Bacteria; phylum Pseudomonadota; class Alphaproteobacteria; order Rhizobiales; family Xanthobacteraceae; genus Bradyrhizobium. The sequence goes on from CAWDJI010000030.1 coordinate 3,128, forward strand.
GATTTCGGCAGCCAGGTGACGCAACTGATCGCGCGCCGGGTGCGCGAGGAGGGCGTCTATTCCGAGATCGTGCCGTTCCAGAAGGCCGAAGCCGCCTTCAGGGAGATGAAGCCGAAGGCGGTGATCCTCTCCGGCGGCCCGGAATCGGTGCACGAGGCGGGCTCGCCGCGCGCGCCGCAGGCGATCTTCGATTCCGGCGTTCCCGTGCTCGGCATCTGCTACGGCCAGATGACCATGGCCGCCCAGCTCGGCGGCGATGTCGAGGGCGGCCACCACCGCGAATTCGGCCGCGCCGATGTCGAGGTCAAGGCCGCAAGCCAGCTGTTCGATTCCACCTGGGGCATGGGCGAGAAGCATCCGGTCTGGATGAGCCATGGCGACCGCATCACCAAAATGCCGCCGGGCTTTGTCGTCGCCGGCATCTCGCCGAATGCGCCGTTCGCCGTGATCCAGGACGAGAAGCGCAAATATTACGGCCTGATGTTCCACCCCGAGGTGGTGCACACGCCCGACGGCGCCAAACTGATCCGCAATTTCGTCCGCAAGGTCGCCGGCCTCACCGGCGACTGGACCATGCGCGCCTTCCGCGAGGAGGCGATCGAGAAGATCCGCGCCCAGGTCGGCAAGGGCAGGGTGATCTGCGGCCTCTCCGGCGGCGTCGATTCCGCCGTCGCCGCGGTGCTGATCCACGAGGCGATCGGCGACCAGCTCACCTGCGTGTTCGTCGATCACGGCTTGCTGCGGCTCAACGAGGCCGAGACCGTGGTCGACCTGTTCCGCCACCACTACAACATCCCGCTGGTGCATGTTGATGCGTCGAAACTTTTCCTCGGCGAGCTCGCCGGCGTCAGCGACCCCGAACAGAAGCGCAAGACCATCGGCCGGCTGTTCATCGACGTGTTCGACGCCGAGGCGAAGAAGATCGGCGGCGCCGATTTCCTGGCGCAGGGCACGCTCTATCCCGACGTGATCGAGAGCGTCTCGTTCACCGGCGGCCCCTCGGTGACGATCAAGTCGCACCACAATGTCGGCGGCCTGCCCGCGCGCATGAACATGAAGCTGGTCGAGCCGCTTGCGCGAACTGTTCAAGGACGAGGTGCGCGTGCTGGGGCGCGAACTCGGCCTGCCCGAAATCTTCGTCGGCCGCCATCCGTTCCCCGGGCCCGGGCCTCGCGATCCGCTGCCCCGGCGAGATCACGCCGGAAAAACTCGACATCCTGCGCAACGCCGACGCCGTCTATATCGACCAGATCCGCAAAGCCGGCCTCTACGACCAGATCTGGCAGGCCTTTGCCGTGCTGCTGCCGGTGAAGACCGTCGGCGTGATGGGCGACGGCCGCACCTACGAATACGTCGTCGGCCTGCGCGCGGTGACCTCGACCGACGGCATGACCGCGGATTTTTATCCGTTCGACATGAAGTTCCTGGGCGAGACCGCGACGCGCATCATCAACGAGGTCAAGGGCGTCAACCGGGTGGTGTATGACGTGACGTCAAAGCCGCCGGGGACGATTGAGTGGGAGTAGGGCAGGCAGCAAGAGGCTTGTTTCGCTGAGAAAATCTACGGCCGTACGGACTTCCGCTCAATACGATCGACGGTAACGACAGAGACACCAGCCGCATGTCCTCGTAGCTCCTAGGGCCCGATTTTGACTACCAACCCGTCGTTGTCATCGCGCCAGACGGCAATGATGACAAGGAGAACCTCATGATCAAGGTCACCGTGATGTACCCGTACACCGAAGGCGCGCGCTTCGACCACGCCTACTACCGCGATCGGCACATGCCGATGGCGAAGGCCAGGCTGGGCAGTGCCTGCGCCTACTACACTGTCGACAAAGGCTTGGCCGGCAGAGCGCCCGGTGCACCGCCCGCCTTCGTGGCGATGTGCGCGTTCATCTGTGATTCGGTCGAGGGCTATCTGGCCGCCACGCAGGAGCACGGCGCCGAGATCCGGGGCGACCTCGTCAACTACACCGACATCGTGCCGGTGATCCAGTTCAGCGAGGTCGTCGTCGAGCGGTCGGATCGTTGAACGCACCGGGGGCACGGCGGCATAGGTCGGCGGGCTATCATCTTCTCCTGAAGTGAGATCACGTATCTCGCGGGGGGCGGCGCGCACTACGACAGCCGCCCCGACCGCGCTTTCACATCGTCGCTCAGCTGCCGCACGATCCCGGTGGCCTGGTGGATATCCGCTTCGCTGAGAGCGACGCACATGGTCGAGCCGATCAGCGCGCAGCCCGACGACGAACCTCGTAGCAACCATTAAAGCTAAGCAGCTTTTTCAGTCCACGGCGTGCCACGCTGAACGACGGTGTTGGCGTAGATCAGGAGCTTTCGCGCACAAGCGATGAGGGCTGATTTGTGAGCCTTGCCGTCGGCGACAAGGCGCGCATAGAGGGCGACCAGGGCGTTGTTCCATCGGAAGGCCGCAGGGAGCGCTGCGGCGAACAGCGACCGGCGCAGGCGGTCGCGGCCGCCGGCGATGTGGCGCTGCCCTCTGTGTTGTCCGCTGTCATCGTCGAAGGGCGCAAGACCGGCCAGCGCGGCGGCCTGCTCGCGGCTGACGCGGCCGAGTTCGGGCATGCGGATGATGAGCGCCAGCGCGGTGCGTTCGCCGATGCCGGGAATGCTCAGCACCAGATCAAGCCGCTTAGCCAGATCGCTGTGGGCACGCAGACGCTTGGCAATGTCACGTATCTGCGCGGCGCGCCGTGCCTTCAGCCGGGCAATGTCGCTGTTAACGAGGCGCCGCAGCTGAGGCTCATCGATATGCTCGAGCCGGGTCTTGAAGCGCGCGATGTCCTCTTCGACCTGCTCGAGAAAGGTCAGATATCCCGCCAGTTCCGCCAGTCGTGGGATCTGGCGTGATCCTCGGCTGATCGATCGCAGCGGTACAGGCGGCAATCAGATCAGCATCGAGCGCATCGTTCTTGGCGCGGCGCAGATGCACCCGACCAAACGCCTTGACCTGGATCGGCTGCAGCACCAGCACGGTGAAGCCCGCCGCGCGCAAATGCTCCACCACGCCGCGTTCATAGCCGCCGGTCGCCTCGATGCCGACGCGTGTAACGTCGGCCTTGGCCAGTCTGGTCGCAAGGGCGCGCCAGCCCGGCAAGGTGTTGGCGACCTGCCAGCGCTCGGGGCGATCATGAATCGCGATGTCGAGCTTGGCCTTGGATGTATCGATTCCAGCTGTCGATTGTGCTAGTCTGTGTCATCTTCCTCGACCCTGCCTTGTGAAGCGAACCAAGTTGTTCCGGCAACCATCCGGGTCCGATGAAGGTGCTGACGACGATCACGCTACGCGGCAGCCACAAACTGCTCAGGGTGGGCTCGATCCGATCGCCAGCGGCCTGCCGCGGATTGCCATCCGCGGCAGGCCATTCCTCTCGGAATACGCCAACGATAACCGATTGCGCTATTACAAGGGTGGGTTGAGCCCTTGCGAAACCCACCAGCCGAGTCACCGAAGATGGTGGGTTTCGCGAAGAGCTCAACCCACCCTACGGACGGCGTGACGACCCGACGGTAATCACCGCGCGCCCATGCCGTGTTTCGCCCGGCCCTGTCCAGCCCCTCCGGTAAAAATAATTCGGTTTCTCCGAAATAAAAATCGGGCTATATGAATCCGATCTCGTCCCACTCAGAGGGGCGTTTCGCGATCGTCACGGATGCGGGATGGGGTGCGGTGGACGCGGATGCGCCTTTGACGAACGGCGCTGAAGCGGACGGCGAAGGCGTGTGGTCCTGACATCGCGGTGCTGGTGTCAAGCCCCTCAGAAGCAAGCTTCTTGGGGGACGACGGTGGCAAGAAAGCCGTTCACCGGGGAGAGCGCGCTATAAGCCTTAAACCACTGCGCAGGGAAGGCCGGATGCTCTCCGCTGAACCTGTATGCTCGTGTGCGCACTTCTTGTGCACATTTGCACGCGAGACCGCGGGTGCAGCGCGCACCCGGCTTTCCCTGCGCCCTCTGTTTGGAGGGTCAAGGAAATTTCCAGCAAAGCTCGGGGCTTGCAGCCTGCGAGATCGCGAAGCCCTGTCTGTTGTTTGAAAATTGAAACCTCTCGCGTCGTCCCTGCGAAAGCAGGGACCCATAACCACAGGCTGTTATTGCGCGACGCGATGATGCAACAGGCGACTGGACACTACCCGTACCATTGACGGCACGGCGTATGGGTCCCTGCTTTCGCAGGGACGACATTGGAGGTCCCTACGAGCACTACGCCGCGCCGTAACCGCCCGCCACGATCCTCTCGTTCAGTTTCTGATCGACGATCTCGACGGTGCGATCGATCTCGGCATTGGGCGCGCCGAGCTCGTGCGAGATCAGCTTCACCAGCAGGTCGACCCGCTCGATGAAGGGTGCGCCGCTGGCGACCGCGCGCGCCGCCGATGAGGGTTTGAGCAGGCTCTCCGCCGCCTTGGCGTATTTCGCGAAGGGAACCTGATCCGCCGGGTCGGCGCCGAGGCGCCGGGCGATGGCATCGACATGGTCGTAGATCGACTGCGAGAGCTTCAGATCGCCGTGCACGGCGTCGCGGATCGACTGCGGCTCGTGCAGCGTGATGCAGCGATAATTCCCGGTCAGCAGCATCGACCATTTTGCCAGCGGGACGAACAGCGAATTGAACACCTTGAGTTTTACCGGAACGTCATGGCCGTCGAGCTTCACCGCGTCGATGTCGGCTTCCAGTTCGCGCAGCAGCGCGGTTGTGTTTCTCGTCTGCAAATGCCGCCGCCTTGAAGTTTGTTGGCAGGCCGACATGAAGGACATTCGCCGCCTCTTCCGGCGGACGGAAGGCCTGCGGATCGGGCGAGCAGAGCGACACCAGTCCCGGTTCGAACCGTTCCCACACCTGCGCATTGGTATAGGCCTCCTCGAGATCCATGTCCGCCAGTGCCGGGATCCGCTTGAGATAGGGCAGCGGCGGCATGTTCATGATCGAAAGGCAAGGCAGCTTCGCCTCGGCGATCTTGATCATCAGAACCCGGATCGTATGGTTGGTGTATTGCGGCTCCTGCATCGCAAGGCCAACCAGATCGTAACGGGAAAGGTCGACGTCGCCGGGCGTCACCGCGTCCAGCTTGCCGGGCAGATCGCGCGAGAAGATCGCCCGGTGCATCGCCTCGTCGCGCAGCTTGATGCGAACTTCGGTGCCGTCGCGGTTGATGAGTTCGGCGGTCTTGTTCCGGCAAACCAGGGTCACGTTGTGACCCGCCATCAGCAGCTTGGTCGCCAGCAACGAGCCGTACGAGGCTCCAAGGATCAGAATATTGCGCGCCATGCTCTCTCTTCCACCGATGATCCAACGTTCGGAGCCTGCGTCAGGCCCAAAATTTCCGTCAGGGATCCGCGGCGGTGGCTACCGCAAATTGACAGGCATGACAATCACATGGCCGTCCTCAATTCAGCTTTCGCGGCGCGCCACCGGTTCAAGATCTCGCAAAAATGTGAGCCACGGCGACGCCGAACCTGTCGGTTCCGACCTGTCCCATTCGTCTTTCATTCAGATAGAACCGCGTTGGAGACAGAAATGGAAAATTCTCGCTATCGCTGGGTGATCGTCGCAGCCGGGGGCTTGCTCGGCTGTGTCGCGATCGGCGGCATGTTCTCGTTGCCGGTGTTTCTGCAACCGATCGCGCGGGATACCGGCTGGTCGGTTACCGGCGTGTCCAGCGCCATGACGATCGGCTTCCTCGCCATGGCTTTCACCAGCATGATCTGGGGCACCTTGTCCGACCGGCTGGGGCCGTTGCCGGTGGTGCTGACCGGCTCGATCGTTCTGGCGGTGAGCCTCGGACTGGCCAGTCTGGCAACCTCGCTGGTCGCGTTCCAGTTCATCTTCGGGCTGATGGTCGGCGCCGCCTGCGCCGCGATCTTTGCGCCGATGATGGCCTGTGTCACCGGCTGGTTCGACACCCATCGCAGTCTGGCGGTGTCGCTGGTTTCGGCGGGCATGGGCATGGCGCCGATGACCATGGCGCCGCTCGCCGCCTGGCTGGTTTCGCACCATGACTGGCGTACCTCGATGCAGATCGTGGCCCTGGTCGTCGCCGCGATCATGATCCCGGTCTCGCTGCTGGTGCGCCGAGCACCGGCACTCGAAAGCGGGCCGTCGACGTCATCAGGCGATCCGGTGAATCCGGAAATGTCGCTTTCGCAGGCGCTGCGCTCGCCGCAATTCATTATCCTGCTGCTGACGAACTTCTTCTGCTGCGCCACGCATTCGGGGCCGATCATCCACACCGTGAGCTACGCCGTCAGTTGCGGCATTCCGTTGATCGCCGCGGTCACCATCTACAGCGTGGAAGGTTTTGCCGGGTTGGGGGGCCGCATCGCATTCGGCCTGTTGGGTGACCGCTTTGGCGCCAAGAGGGTGCTCGTCCTGGGCTTGCTTGCCCAGGCATTCGGGGCACTCGGTTATGTGTTCGTCCGCGAACTCGCGGCGTTCTACACCGTGGCGGCGCTGTTCGGCTTCATCTATGCCGGGACCATGCCGCTCTATGCCTCTCTCGCGCGCGAAAACTTTCCGCTGCGGATGATGGGCACCGTGATCGGTGGAACCGCCATGGCCGGCAGCCTCGGCATGGCGACGGGGCCGCTGGCCGGAGGTTTGATCTACGATACGTTTGCCAGCTACGCCTGGCTCTATATCGGCTCATGGATCATGGGACTCGGTGCCTTCCTGATCGCCTCGACGTTCAGGCCGATGCCGATGATTCGTGCGGCGCCGGCGCAAAACCTGGCGATTTGAACATCTCGCGCTCAACGCGCTCGGCTACCCGGCATGCCGATAGGCGTAGCCCGACGACGAACCTTGTAGGGTGGGTTGAGCCCCTGCGAAACCCACCAGCCAAGTCACCGGTGATGGTGGGTTTCGCAAGAGCTCAACCCACCCTACGGACGGCGTGACGACCCGACGGCCATCACCGCGCGCCCATGCCCTGTTTCGCCCGGCCCTGTCCAGCCCCTGCTGCAAAAATATTTCTGTTTTTCCGAATATAATTCCTATCCCGTCCCACTCAGAGGGGCGTTTCGCGATCGTCACGGATGCGGGATGGGGTGCGGTGGACGCGGATGCGCTGGAAGACGAACGGCGTGTCAGCGGATGACGAAGACGTGTGGTCCTGACATCGCGGTGCTGGTGTCAAGTTCCGGGGAAGCAGGCTTCCTTGGGGCGACGGTGGCAAAAGAGCCGTTCACCGGGGAGAGCACGGAGTAAGTCGTAAACCACTGCGCAGGGAAGGCCGGATTGCTTCCGCTGAACCTGTATGCTCGTGTGCGTGTTTTTTTGTGCACGTTGCACACGAGACCGCGGGTGCAGCGCGCATCCGGCTTTCCCTGCGCCCTCGTTATTGAGAGGGCGGGAAATAAACGCAAACCTCGGGCACCTCCTGCCGCGAGAATGCGGCCCCACGCCCTCACGCTGTTTGATAATTAAATCACTAGCCTGGCTGGGAGCCGACGGCGGCTTCCTTCGCCGTGCTGGTCGAGCTCAGCAGCACCAGCGCTGCAAGCACGATCACGGCTCCCGTCAGCTGAAGCGCCGTGAATTTCTCATCGAGGAAGATCACCGCGCCGGCAAGGCCGACGACAGGCGTAAGATAGAGGAAGGTCCCGGCCAGGCTTGCGGTGATGCTGCGCATGGCCGCGAGATAGAATGCGAAGGCGAGCGCGTACTGGACGATGCCGGATCCCAGGGCCAGCGCCCATGTCGATGCCGGCAGATGATCGAGCCAAACGCCATGGTGCTGAGCGATCTCGATCGGCAACAAGACCAGCGCGAGCAGGCCAGCGACCAGTTGCTGACAGGCGACGACAAGGATGGGATCGCGCCCGGCGACCAGGCGGCTCGAGAGCACGACATAGACGGCGGCGACAAGGGTGCCAAGCGCGATCAAACCGTCCCCGATCACACTGCCGGATGTCGCGTCGCGAATCCCGCTGGCCAGGATAAGGCCGGTCAACGCCGCCGCGGAGAGCACAAAAAACCGGGCCGACAATCGCTCGCGCAGCAGGACCGCGGAGAGCGCGGCGATCATGGGGGCTTCAGACGAGACGATCAGGGTCGCGATGCCTGCCTGGGTATCGACGAGGCCGACCAGCGACAGAACGAAAGCGAGCCCGGGTTCGAGCAGTCCGAGCCAGGCAATGCGGAGCGCGTCACGGATCGCTTCCTTCCGGACACCGCGAACCAGCAGCAGGGTCCAAAGGAACGCGAGACTGCCGGCCAACTGAATGACCAGCAGCGCGATCGGAGGGATGTGGTCGAGCGCGCCCTTGGACATCACCGTTGCCGATCCCCAGCACAGTGCGGCAAGGGTCGCCATTGCAATACCTGAGAGCGGTCGCCGCGGTGTCATGGTTGCTTCCGGTAGATGTGCCGGTTCGCGCCGCGCTCAGGCAACATGCCCTGGGCGCGGCGACGAAGGGTTGATCGGTGTAGCCGCGGTGATCTCCGCTACGCAATGGCGCAGCCAAATCCGCAAGGACCGCGCGCCGGCATTCACGGGTTTGATTTGAGATAGCTGACCATTCCTATGACATCCTCGGCAACGAACCTGCCAATCGGCCCGCTGGAATAAACCGCATTCAGGATCCGGCCATCCGGGTCCAACAAAAACCCGGTGGTCTGAAGGTAGTGGGGCGCCTCGTTGGTGTAGGCGCCGGTGACGGCCGCCACCTGGTCCGCGTCGGCGCTATGGCCCACCGGAAAGCTCAGTTTATGCTTTTCGATCGTAGCTTTCGTCGTGGCTTCATCGTCAACGGACAGCGCGACGACCTTGATACCGGTTTCGGCGAGCTTTTCCTTTGCACGCTGGAAGCCCGCCAGCTGCGCCTGGCAGTAGGGACACCATCCGCCACGGTAGATCAGGATGACACTATACGCCCCCCGAAGCGATTGTGGAATTTGGATGGTGCTGCCACCCACGGCCCGAATTTCAAGGGACGGAAAGACCTGACCGTTTTGCAAGCGCCGCATGGAAAACTCCTCATAAGTGGACTGATTAGTCCAATGCAGCACGACAGGACTGGACTGTCAAGTCCAATTGGTTTAAGGTTCCGGAATGGCGGCGAACGAGGCATCCAATTCACCGGCCCTGACGGCGCGCGGAGCGGCGACCCGCGCGCGCATCGTCAATGCTGCGGCCGATCTGATCTATGCCCATGGCGTGGATCGGACGAGCCTGGACGAGGTGATGGCCGAGGCCGGCGTCAGCAAGTCGCAGCTCTATCATTACTTTGCCGACAAGGACGCGCTGGTGCTCGACGTGATCGCGCTGCAGACCGCGCGCGTTCTCGACGCGCAGCGGCCGCATCTGGAGGCGCTGGATTCGCTGCCCGCCCTCAAGGCCTGGCGCGACGCCTTCGTTCGGCTCAACAAGGCCGCCCAGTACGGAGGATGTCCATTGGGCTCGCTCGCAAGTGAACTCGCCGACGATTCGGAGCCGGCGCGAAAGCGCCTTGCCGACGGGTTCTCCATCTGGCGCGACCGCATCGAAGGTGGGCTCGCCAAGATGCAGCAGCGCGGCGAACTCGCCGCCTCGGCCGATCCGCACGGCCTGGCTCTCGCGCTTCTCGGCGCGGTCGAGGGCGGGCTGCTGCTGGCCAAAACCGCCCAATCGGGTCGCCCACTGGAAATTGCGCTCGACATGGCTATCGACCATGTGGCCCGGCACGTGACCGCGCGGTCGGCAACCTCGAAATCAGGCAAGAGGTAACGCTGCGCCCGCAGCAACGGCCGCAGCGTCCCGGTCATCGCGGCAGGAACAGCACGTTGCGCGAATTCGATGTCGGTCCCCCAACTGCTGTTCTTGCCGAGCGCGGCAATCGCGGGCAGCGCCGCGATCTTTTCGCCGCGCTGGATCAGGAAGGCGTCGTAGCCAAAACTCTCGCAGATCGCCGCCGTATAGCCGGCAGGGTCCTCGTGGGTGCCGGACAATAGTTCAAGCAGGATGATCGGCCGGTCGCGCGCCAGCGTTGCCCGTGCGCCGTCAAGCACCTCGCGCTCGCTGCCCTCGACATCGGCCTTGACGAAGCGCACATCCATCAAGCCGAAATCGTCGAGCGTGCGGATCTCGACGTCATAGGTCCGGTTGTTGCGAAACTGGGCGTGCGTTCGCTTCAGGCTGCCGGCGAGGTGAAGCACCATGCCCTGGTCCGAAAGCGGCACGTGCAAGGTGCCACGGCTGGACTGATCCGAGAGTGCCAGTTCGTGGACCTCGGCGCGGCCGCGCAGCATCCAGCGCGCGAAGAGCGGCATAGTCGGGGTTGGGCTCGAAAGCCACGACCCGGTCGGCGATGTCAGCGAGGGCGTAGGCGTAGACGCCCTGGTTGGCACCGATATCGACGGCGGTGCCGCCCGCGGCACCAGCCTGGCCAGGATGGCGAGCTCCGGCTCGCCGGAACGCGTCTCTTCCGCGATACGTCGTCGATAGAAGTAAGACGGCGGCAGCAGCATCGTCAGCCGTTCACGGAAGGGCAGTGGCATCGGCATCCTCGAATCCAGCCTGCCGGCAGGCAATGGCTTATCAGAGCCATTCCCGATAGGTCGCACAAGATTGCATTCGCCGTCCCATCACCGCCGGGCCCGCAGGTGACGGCGCCGCGCAATGACCGCGCCCGCCTTGGCCGGTACGAGAAAATAGCGCAAGATCGCGAGCTTCCTTGCACCCAACAACAGACAGGAAACCCGATGGCACGCGTGCGCTGTATTACCGAAATGGGCATGGGCGTCGACGTCCACGGCAAGGACGCCACCAAGGCGGCGAAGCGCGCGGTCTCCGACGCCATCCGCCATTCCAGCCTCGGCTTCTTCCGGATGGTGGGCAAGACCTCGAAGGACATGTTCGTCGATGTCACCATCGGCGTGCCGGACCCGAGTTCGGTGGATACCGCCGCGGTCGCGAAGGAATTGCCTTACGGAACGGTGACCGTCACCGCCGTCAAGGGCGGGCTCAAGGTGGATGACGAGCAGGGCGGCGACGCCATCATCATTGCCAACGCCGCGGTGATCGTCAGTCTCGACGACGGCAAACCCGGTTAGTTGGGCGAGGGCGCTCACCCCCGCCGCGAGGCGCGGGGTCAATGGCCGGCGCTCTGGCCCCCATCGACCTGGAGGATTTCGCCGGTCACGAAACTTGCGCTCTCGAGAAGAGGATCGCCTCGCCGGGCTCGATGACGACGGCGATGATCGCTTCGACTACCGGCCGGTGCATTTGCAACCGCTTTCGAACGAGGTATCAACGATACCTGGAGGTATCAGCGATACCTCCGAGGGAGCGTGTGTACGGATTGTGATCCCGCCAAGCGACATTTGCCGGCTCATCGATGCATCTGCTTGATGATCCCATCTGGAATGCGCTGACCACCCGGACAGGCGTTGGCCGAAGGCGGCGCGCTGGCGCGGCGCTATCTTCGTGACATTGCACCGTTCGCGGCCATGGCGGGACTCCTCGCCGGAGAGTTTCGCAGCGCTCGGCGCGCTGATGTCCCCGTCCGACTATGTGGTGCTGTTTACGCCCGACCCCGTGACCCCGCCCGCGCTGTTCAAGATTTTGCTCGCTGAGACGGGAGAGCAGATGATCGGAACATCGGCGGAACGCCCGGTCGCTGGCGTGGAGCCCGTCACGCTCGGCGCCGCTGACGTTGCTGACATGATGGCGCTGACCGATCTGACAAAACCCGGCCCCTTCAGCGCGCGAGCGCACGAATTAGGAACCTTTCTCGGGATCCGGATCGATGGACAGCTTGTCGCGATGGCAGGCGAGCGAATGAAGCCCGCCAACTACACCGAGATCACGGCGGTCTGCGTGCATCCGTCGCACCGCGGCCGCGGTTACGGGCAAATGCTGCTTGCCGCAGTTTCCCGCCAGATTTCGGCGCGAGGAGAGATTCCGTTCCTGCACGTATTTACCAGCAACGATTCGGCGATCGCGCTCTACCGGCGGCAAGGCATGGAAATCCGCCGCCGTCTTCACGTCACGGTATTGCAGAGGCGAATTCGACGTGTCGGTTCGGGATTTCGGGCGCTGCCGCGTTTCCAGTCAACCGCGTGGTCTTTGCGAACGTCAAGGCCATCTCTAGTGGTCGAACGGCACCAGCCCTTCGTGCTCAAACGGAAGCCCGACGGCCGCTGCGATTTCGGGCGCCAGCGCCTTCGCCGTCGTATCGCGCTCGGAAGCAACGCAGATGTCAGCCGTGCCGTCGCGGCCGATGAGATAGACTTGTCGCGAAAAGATAGCTCCCGCCAACTCGCGGCGACGGGCCCGTCGTAGATCACGCGGACGGCCTTGAATTGGCCAAGCCGATACGTTCCGACCGGACCGGGAAGGCGCAGCGGGCCGAGCACGCTCGGCTCGATCACGACGGCATCCCGGTTGATCGCTCCCTTGGCGGCGTCCAGTCGAAAGTTGTCGATGAATTTGCCGGCGACCCACGCCAGAAGCAAGGCAGCGAGCGGAAAGCGGGCTGCGGCCAGCGGGCCGCTCTTGATGAGCATTGACCAGTGCGAAGAGCATCATCAACGCGCTGCCCGCGACCGTCGCGGCCAGGATTTTCCTGGGCAGCGCAATGGTGTCGAAGTCATAGGGAAGCGTAACGGCCAACGGGCTCTCCTCAGTGTCGTGCCAAGGCGTGGCGTGATGATCGTCCATGAGGGCGCCGAGCCCGTTTCGACCGGGTTCGGGGCGCAGCCGGGTATTAATTTGCTTTTGCGAATACGGGAATGTCGACGTCGATGTCCCAGGTGAAATTCTGGTTCGGAATGCCCATGAACGCCATATCGCAGAGGTGCGCGCCCTTGGCCTTCAACCGCAATTTTCCGTCGCCGAACCGGTAATCCTGCGCGAATTTCCTGACATCCGGCTCAAAGGGGGCGATCGTGCAGGTATGCCCGGGAATCGACATGTCGACCTGCGTGATTTGCGTGTCCTTGTCGATGGTCAACTGGATGACCGCATGCGACGCGTTGTATTCGCTGGGCCGGACCGAGGTCGCCTGCCATTTCCGCTCCATGGATTGGACGCTGCCCTTCATCGCGTCGGCGATGTCGTCCGCATCGGGCGCAAAGGCATAGAAATAAATTCGCAGCCATGAATAGCCCGGCGCGCCGCGTCGCGCTTCGACCGTGGCGACCGCGCTCAGCAAAGACAATGCGGCGTCATCGACGGAAAACTTCGCCTTGGCCGCAGCCTGCCGCTCGGTGACCGGATCAGCCCAGGCCGTTTGGATCAGGCAAAGCAGCGTCGAAACCAAAAGCCACGAGTGGCGCATGCGCGTACTCCTCTGCAGGGATCTAGATGGTGCTATCGTATTGGTCGACTGGTTACCCGATCGTAAAGCTGGCAGCACACAACCCCACCGCGAGCGTCGCCATGTTCATGAACATGGGATACGCGGTTTCCAGCAGAAGAGCGATATGCCGCTTGCGTGCGGATTTGGTGATGTGAATTCGGTCTTGGCCTGGGATGCAAGCAGCCCGGCCGTGCTCTACAGTCAGCGACAATAAGGCGCTAGTCATGCGTCGGGGATAAGCTGCCGGACGGCGTCAAGTATGCGTCGATCGCAATCGTGGAGCGGCATTTGACTCGAAGATTTGGATTCGGCCTGCAGATGCTTGTCGTCGCCTTCGCCTCTGCGGGCCTCGCCCACGGCCAAACTCCGGATGCGAAGAAGCACGTTCTGCGCGACGTCGGACTTGGGGCGCTTCCGGCACAAGAGCGCTGTGCCCATAGCGCGCGCGCGGGATAAGTGCCTCGTCCTGCCCCCGGTCCCCGAAGACGATGACAGTTTGAGCCCTGGCGGCATGTCCGGGTCGCTCCGCCGTTGCGAGGTCATCGAATTTCATCCGCTGGCGGACGGCGCTCGGCTGGACGGTTGCACGGTATCGATGGACATCAGCCAAACCCGCCGCCGATCCATCGCCCCGGTCCGCGCCATCCGACGTCAAGACCGGCGAGGAGGTCGTCCTTTTCGACACGCCAGCGCCGGGGAAAGTTCGGCCCATTTGGCATGAGCGGTTCGCGACCGGCGAGGACGCCGTCTGGCGTTCCGTCACGCTCGAAGGTGCGCCTGCGCGGGGCGGCTCGACGCTGCTCAGCGTCATGTATTGCGTGAACGGCACCGGCGGCTGCACACAGGAATTCCTCAGGCGCAATCGGAATCGGACCTGGACAGGGATCCGGCAGGCCTGGCTCGACCAGTTGCCTTCAGGTTTTTGGGGCCGCATCCGCCACGGCAGCCGGATTGATCCTCATAGCTTGCGGGGTGAAGCAGGGTTCTATGGCGATGGCGATCCGAATTGCTGCCCGTCCCAGACACTCTTCGTCGAACTCGCGCTGCGTGGCGATTCCCTGGTCCTGATCCACCATTCCGTGGCGGCGAGCCCCGAAAAATGAGCGCGCTGCAGGCGGCGCATTCGCCGACCCATCCGCTTGACCATCCGATCTGGACAGCGCTGACGACCCGGCAGCGGGCTTTGGCGGAAGGCGGCGCGCTGGCGCGGCGCTATCCGCCCGATATCGGGCCGTTCGCGGACATGGCGGAGCTGTCGGCGGAAGGTTTTGCGGCGCTCGGCGCGCTGATGTCGCCATCCGACATCGCCGTGCTGTTCACGCCCGATCCCGTCACGGCGCCTGCGGAGTTCAGGGTACTCCTGGCCAAGAGCGGCGAGCAGATGATCGGAACGCCAGCCGAAGTCTTGAACGGCGCGGCCGACATTGTCACGCTCGGCGCCGAAGACGTGCCGGCGATGCTGGAACTGACAAAACTCACCAATCCCGGCCCCTTCGTTGCGCGCACCCATGAACTGGGAACGTTCCTCGGCATCCGGGTCGACGGGCAGCTGGTGGCGATGGCGGGCGAGCGCATGAAGCCCGCCAATTATACCGAGATCACGGCGGTCTGCGTGCGTCCAGGCTATCGCGGCCGCGGCTACGCGCAGCACCTGCTCGGGGCGGTGGCTCGCCAGATTTTGGCGCGCGGGGAGATTCCGTTCCTCCACGTATTTTCCGACAACGACAGCGCCATTGCGTTATATCGGCGGCAAGGGATGGAAATCCGGC
This sequence comes from uncultured Alphaproteobacteria bacterium, assembly GCA_963802535.1. Taxonomy (GTDB): domain Bacteria; phylum Pseudomonadota; class Alphaproteobacteria; order Rhizobiales; family Xanthobacteraceae; genus Bradyrhizobium. The sequence goes on from CAWDJI010000030.1 coordinate 18,201, forward strand.
GCCGCATTTTTGTGACTGTATTGGGGAGGAATGTTTGATGCGTGCGATCACCATCTACGGCATCAAGAACTGCGACACCATGAAGAAGGCGCGCGCCTGGCTCGACAGCCACGGCGTGGCCTACGGTTTCCATGACTACAAGACCGAAGGGATCGCCAAGGAAAAACTCAGGCAATGGAGCGATGAGCTCGGCTGGGAAACGCTGCTCAATCGCGCCGGCACCACGTTTCGCAAATTGCCCGATGGCGACAAGGAAGGCCTCAACGAGCGCAAGGCGCTGGCCCTGATGCTGGCGCAGCCCTCGATGATCAAGCGGCCGGTGCTCGATCTCGGCGGCAAATTGCTGGTCGGCTTCAAGCCGGAAATCTATGCCAGGGAAGTGGCGCCGTCGGGCGAATCCCGCCGCGGCTAGTTCAGCTCGATGACATCGTCCCATGCGCGCTGGCTCACAGGGCTGCGGACGAAATCGAGGTCGATGACGGCGTTGACGACGCTCACCGGCGTCGCCTTGGGCTTGATGCCCATCAGGTTGTTGATCTTGAAGCCGCCCTCGATGCTGATCGCCTTGTAGGAGCCGACGATCTGCTCGACCTCGGCGGCGCTGCCGAACGGCAGCAGCAGCCGCTCGTAGGAAACGTCCTTGCCGTCGGGATCCTGCACCATCGAGATCGAATAGGTCGGCCGCTTGCGCCGAGGCAAGCGCGGTAGGAGGGCACCACGCGCGCATATCGCTCCGGCCCGATCGCATCGTCGAGATAGCGGTTGGTCCGCTTGTCGGGATCGACGTGCTCGTTGCCGTAGGTCGCGGTCAGCCGCGATCCTTCCTGGGTGATCAGAAACCGCGCCTCGCCGCCTTCGCCGACGACGTCAAATCCCATCATGTCGGCCAGTTCGTCGGCGATGCGATCGGGCCGGTAATCGATCGAGGGCGGGCAGCATCCGCGGCCTGGCGAACGAGCGCAGCCACGCGTTGAGCAGATCGCGCTGCTTGATCGATCGGACCACCGAGGGATTGGCGCTCTCGAATTCCATGCGAAGGCCTAGCCGAATTCGATGACGTCGCCGGCCGGAATGCGGCCGGGGGCGCGGTGGAAAAGATCGCGATCGATCACGGCGCGAAGCTTCGCCGTCGGCAGCGCGTCATTTCCCCGCATCAGATTCCTGATTTCAAAGCCGCCGTCTTCGCTGATGGTCTTCAGCGATGCGATCACATGCGTGACCTGCGCCGCCTTCCGAGAACGGCAGCAGCAGCCGCTCATAGGCGACGATTCGTCCATAGATGTCATCGATGTTGGAGATGGTGTAGACGGGCAGGGCGCGCTTCACGCATTCGTAGTAGACCGGCATCACGACGGCGCGAGCCTGGCGCCCGAGATATTCGTCGAGATAGCGGCCCTTGCCGGTGTGGCCATAGGCGCTCGACATCCGCGTGCCGTCGCTCTGGATCGTCAGGCGCGGCGGCAGCGCTGCGCGGTATCGACGGTATAATAGACGAGGTCCGGAAGTTCGTCGGCGAGCCGCGTCGGGCTGATATTCCTCGATGCGCGGCATCAGCTGCTCGCGGGCGTAGAGCCGCAACCAGGTGTTCAGCAGATCCCGCTGCTTGATCGATTTGACGACCGACGGGTTGGCGCTTTCGAATTCCAAGGCGGCAGATCCGATTCTCGATGCAAAGTGCAAAACGACCAAATCATCGGCTCGACGGGCAAATTTTCTGATGAAAGCGCGGGATTGCGTCGAAACACCGTTAATGGCGGCTTTCCGGGCCGGCCGGGACGGCCTGCGCGAAGACCGATCGGCGCACCCGCTCAATCGCAGCCTCCGGGCAATTCGACTAATGGCGAATTCGACCCGCGCGGCATCGGCCCTCCGATGCCCAGCTTTGCACCTTGCGTCAGACCGGGCCGTTGACGGCATATTCCGGCCCGGAGGCGGCCGGTCCGGGACGGGATTTCCAAGGCGTCTGGAGAGAACCTGCCGGTTAGGAAAAATTGGCCACGCGCGAGGCACTTCGCGGCGATGGCTGATGGGGGAAATTTGATTGGCCGATGAGTTCATTCTCGAAACCCACGGATTGACCAAGGAATTTGCGGGATTCTTCGCCGTTCGCGATGTCGATCTCCGGGTCCGCCGTGGCAGCATTCACGCGTTGATCGGTCCGAACGGGGCCGGCAAGACCACGTGCTTCAATCTCCTGACCAAGTTCCTGAAGCCCTCGGCCGGCCAGATCCTGTACAAGGGACAGGATATCACGGCGATGGCGCCGGCCGACGTGGCGCGGCTCGGCCTGGTGCGCTCGTTCCAGATTTCGGCGGTGTTTCCGCATCTGACCGCGCTGGAGAATGTGCGGGTCGCGCTGCAGCGCCAGCACGGGCACTCCTTCGATTTCTGGCGTTCCAAATCGGTGCTCGACCGCTTCAACGGCCGCGCCCATGAATTGCTCGACGATGTCGGCCTGAGCGAATTTGCGAAGACGCCGGCGGTCGAGATGCCCTATGGGCGCAAGCGCGCGCTCGAGATTGCAACCACGCTGGCGCTCGATCCGGAAATGATGCTGCTCGACGAGCCGATGGCCGGCATGGGACATGAAGACATCGACAAGATCGCCGCGTTGATCAAGCGCATCTCCGCGAAATACACCATCCTGATGGTCGAACATAATCTCAGCGTCGTGGCCAATCTCTCCGACATCATCACCGTGCTGACGCGCGGTCACGTGCTGGCGGAAGGCAATTATGCCGAGCTGTCCAAGGACGAGCGCGTCAAGGAAGCCTATCTGGGGGCGGGTCATGCCTGATCTGAAAATGGCCGACGCCGCCGCCGAATCCGGCACGGCACCGGCGCGGCGCGCCGGTGCTGTCGGTTCAGAATCTCGAGGCCTGGTACGGCGAGTCCCACATCCTTCACGGCATCAATTTCAACGTGAACGCCGGCGAGGTGGTCACGCTGCTCGGACGCAACGGCGCCGGCAAGACCACGACGCTGAAATCGGTGATGGGGATCATCGGCAAGCGCACCGGCTCGATCCGCTTCGACGATCAGGACATCATCCGCGCCTCGTCGGACAGGATCGCGCGCATGGGCGTCGCCTTCTGCCCGGAGGAGCGCGGCATTTTCGCCAGCCTCGACGTCCGCGAAAATCTGCTGCTGCCGCCGATCGTGCGCAGCGGCGGCCTGTCGCTGGACCAGATCTTCGAGCTGTTTCCCAATCTGAAGGAGCGGCTCAACAGCCAGGGCACCAAATTGTCGGGCGGCGAGCAGCAGATGCTGGCGATCGCGCGAATCCTGCGCACCGGCGCGCGGTTTCTGATGCTGGACGAGCCGACCGAGGGGCTTGCGCCCGTCATCATCCAGCAGATCGGCCACACCATCGCGCGGCTGAAGAAGGAAGGTTTTACCATCCTTCTGGTCGAGCAGAATTTCCGGTTCGCCGCCACCGTCGCGGACCGCTACTACATCGTCGAGCACGGCAAGATCATCGACGGTTTCGCCAACTCGGAGCTGCAGGCCAACATGGACAAGCTTCACACCTATCTCGGCGTCTGAACGACGTCTTCAAGCAGGATCATCCACGGAGAAAACATGAAAAACAGAATTTCGGCTCTTTTGCTCGGCACCGCGCTGGCGCTTGCCGCAAGCGGCGGCGCCTTCGCGCAGGACAAGACCGTCAAGATCGGCGTGCTGACCGATAATTCCGGTCTTTACTCCGATCTCGGCGGCGCCGGCTCGACGCTTGGCGGCCCAGATGGCGGTCGAGGATTCCGGCCTGACCGCCAAGGGCTGGAAGATCGACATCATTTCCGCCGATCATCAGAACAAGCCCGACATCGCCACCAACATCGCGCGGCAATGGATCGACGTCGACAAGGTCGACATCTTCATGGACGTGCTGAACTCCGGCGTCGCGCTGGCGGTCAACAATGTCGTGAAGGAGAAGAACTCCGTCATGATCAATACCGGCGCGGCGACGTCGGATCTCACCAATGCGCAGTGCTCGCCGAACACGATTCACTGGGTTTACGACACCTACATGCTGGCCAACAGCACCGGCCAGGCGCTGGTGAAGGCCGGCGGCGACACCTGGTTCTTCCTGACCGCCGACTACGCCTTCGGCGCCGCGCTGGAGCGCGACACCACCGCGGTCGTGGTGAAGTCGGGCGGCAAGGTGCATCGGCGGCGTCAAGCATCCGCTGAACACGTCGGACTTCTCCTCGTTCCTGCTGCAGGCGCAGGCCTCGAAGGCCAAGATCATCGGCATGGCCAATGCCGGCGGCGACACCACCAACTCGATCAAGCAGGCGGCGGAATTCGGCATCGTCGCGGGCGGCCAGAAACTCGCCGGCCTGCTGCTGTTCATCACCGACGTTCACTCGCTCGGCCTGAAGGTGGCGCAGGGCCTGAACTTCACCGAAACCTTCTACTGGGACCTGAACGACGGAACCCGCGCGTTTTCCAAGCGCTTTTCCGAACGCATGAAGAACAAGGCGCAGCCGACCATGGTGCAGGCCGGCGTCTATTCCGGCCTGATCCACTACTTCAAGGCGCTCGAAGCGATGGGCGGCAATCCGCATGACGGCGCCAAGGTGGTCGGCGAAGATGAAGGAGATGCCGACCGACGATCCGCTGTTCGGCAAGGGCTCGATCCGCGCCGACGGCCGCAAGATTCATCCGGCCTATCTGTTCGAGGTCAAGAAGCCGTCGGAATCCAAGGGACCGTGGGACTATTACAAGCTGATCGGAACCACCCCGGGCGACCAGGCCTTCAGGCCGCTTTCGGAAAGCGCCTGTCCGCTGGTAAAGAAGTAACAACGGCTGCCCGCCGGCCTCGCGCCGGCGGGCTCCTTCCGGTGTTAGAACGAGATTGAGTGCGAAAGATCGATCGATGCAGGCTCTCTACGCACAGCTTCTGGTGGGACTGATCAACGGCTCGTTCTACGCGCTGCTCAGTCTTGGGCTCGCCGTGATCTTCGGCATGCTCAACATCATCAATTTCGCCCATGGCGCGCTCTACATGATGGGCGCGTTCTGCGCCTATTTCCTGCTGAACGTGGCGGGCATCGGATACTGGCCGGCGCTGATCATCGCGCCGATCGCGGTCGGCATCTTCGGCATGATCCTGGAGCGGACCATGCTGCAATGGCTGTCCGGCCTCGATCATCTCTACGGGCTGCTGCTGACCTTCGGCCTGGCGCTGATCATCCAGGGCGTGTTCCAGAATTATTTCGGCTCCTCCGGTCTGCCCTATGCGATCCCCGACGAGCTGAAGGGCGGCATGAATCTCGGCTTCATGTTCCTGCCGATCTATCGCGGCTGGGTGGTGGTGTTTTCGCTGATCGTGTGCCTGCTGACCTGGTACCTGATCGAGCGGACGCGGCTCGGCGCCAATCTGCGCGCCGCCACCGAAAATCCGACGCTGGTGCGCGCCTTCGGCATCAACGTGCCGCGGATGATCACGCTGACCTACGGGCTCGGCGTCGGCCTTGCGGCGCTGGCCGGCGTGCTGTCGGCGCCGATCAACCAGGTGCGGCCGCTGATGGGCGCCGATCTGATCATCGTGGTGTTCGCGGTGGTGGTGATCGGCGGCATGGGTTCGATCATGGGATCGATCATCACCGGCTTTGCGCTCGGCGTGATCGAGGGACTGACGAAATACTTTTATCCCGAGGCCTCCAACACCGTGGTATTCGTGCTGATGGTGCTGGTGCTGCTGGTGAAGCCTTCGGGACTGACGGGACGGGCGACCTGACATGACAGCAATGACCGACGATACCTTGCCGGTAACCCCGCGCACCATCCGCGACGAGATGATCGCGTTCGGCATCATGACGGCGCTGCTGGCTGATCGTGCCGTTGACCGGCGTCTATCCGTTCTTCGTGATGCAGGCGCTGTGCTTTGCGCTGCTGGCCTGCGCCTTCAACCTGCTGATCGGCTATGGCGGATTGCTGTCGTTCGGCCACGCGATGTTTCTGGGCACCGCGGGCTACGTCACCGCGCATGCGCTGAAGGTCTGGGGCTTTACGCCCGAACTTGGAATTCTGGTCGGCACCGCCGGCGCCGCCGGGCTCGGCGTCATCACCGGCCTCGTCGCGATCCGCCGCCAGGGCATCTACTTCGCGATGATCACGCTGGCGCTGTCGCAGCTGTTGTATTTCATCTATCTGCAGACGCCGTTCACCCATGGCGAGGACGGCATCCAGGGCATTCCGCAGGGGTATCTGTTCGGAATTTTCAATCTCGCCAACCCGACGATGCTTTATTACGTCATCCTGGCCGGCTTCCTGTTCGGCTTCCTGCTGATCTTCCGCACCATCAATTCGCCGTTCGGCGAGGTGCTGAAATCGATCCGCGAAAACGAGCCGCGCGCGATCTCGCTCGGCTACAAGACCGATCAGTACAAGCTGCTGGCCTATATCCTGTCCGGCACGCTGGCGGGTTTTGCCGGCTCGCTGAAGGTGTTCGTGGCGCAGAATGCCTCGCTGACCGACGTGCACTGGACCATGTCGGGCGAAATCGTGCTGATGACGCTGGTCGGCGGTCTCGGCACCGTGTTCGGCCCGGTGGTCGGCGCCTTCGTGATCATCGCCATGCAGCAATATCTGGCCGGCTTCGGGCAGTGGGTGACGGTGATCCAGGGCGTGATCTTCGTGGTCTGCGTGCTGACGTTCCGCCGCGGCGTGATCGGCGAGATCGCGCATTATTTCCGGCGATCGCTCTAAAAGGGCCGATTTCCGGGAACATTTTCCGGCCCTACAAAGCGGTGGATGACCGCGGTTCCACCGGCCGCCGGCTGCGCGCTTTCCCCGGAAAATGGTTTATGACAGTCGCTGTGACAGGCCGTCCTGGCCGGCCATTTCCGTAAACATATGGACATGTCAGATGCTGATGCGTTGGTTTCGCGCCTTTCTGCCCAAGGAGGAGCGGTTTTTCGACCTGTTCGCCCGGCATTCCCAGACCGTGCGTGCAGGGCGCGCTGGCGTTGCAGGGCATGCTGCGCGGCGGCGAGGAAACCCCGGTGTTCTGCCAGCGCGTCAATCAGTTCGAAAATGACGCCGACAATATCACCCGCGAGGTGCTGACCGCGGTGCGCCGGACCTTCATCACGCCGTTCGACCGCGGCGACATCAAGAACCTGATCACCTCGATGGACGACGCCATCGACCAGATGCAGCAGACCGCCAAGGCGGTCATCCTGTTCGAGGTGCGCACCTTCGAGCCGCCGATGCGCGAAATGGGAACGCTGCTGGTCGAGTGCGCCAATCTGGTCGGCCGCGCGCTGCCGCTGATGCAGTCGATCGGCGACAATGTCGCGATGCTGACCGCGATCACCGAGGAACTGACCAAGCTGGAAGGCCGGGTCGACGATCTCCACGACATCGGCCTGAAGGAGCTCTTCCTCAAGCACCGCAACGCCAACACGATGGATTTCATCGTCGGCGCCGAGATCTACGACCATCTGGAGAAAGTCGCCGATCGCTTCGACGACGTCGCCAACGAGATCAACAGTATCGTGATCGAACAGGTATAGGGCAGGGCCGCGCAGTGGACGCCACGCTTGGTCTTCCGATTCTGGTCGGATTAATCGCAGTCGCGCTGCTGTTCGACTTCCTCAACGGGTTGCACGACGCCGCCAATTCGATCGCGACCATCGTGTCGACCCGGGTGCTGCGGCCGCAATATGCGGTGCTGTGGGCGGCGTTCTTCAATTTCGTCGCCTTCCTGGTGTTCGGGCTTCACGTCGCCCACACCATCGGCACCGGCATCATCGAGCCCAGCGTCATCGACGCGCAGGTGATCTTCGCCGCGCTGGTCGGCGCCATCGTCTGGAACCTGATCACCTGGGGACTGGGAATCCCGTCCTCGCAGTTCGCACGCCTTGATCGGCGGACTGGTCGGGGGCGGCATGGCCAAGGCCGGAATTTCGGCCGCGGTCTGGAGCGGGCTGTCGAAGACGCTGCTCGCGATCGTGCTGTCGCCGCTGGTCGGATTCCTGCTGGCGCTGGTGCTGGTCGCGATCGTGTCCTGGGCGTCGGTGCGCTCGACGCCGTTCGCGGTCGACCGCGCCTTCCGCATCCTGCAATTCGTCTCGGCCTCGCTGTATTCGCTCGGCCATGGCGGCAACGACGCGCAGAAGACCATGGGCATCATCGCGGTGCTGCTCTATTCGCAGGGCCATCTCGGCGAGCGAATTTTCGGTGCCGTTCTGGGTGGTGCTGTCCTGCCAGGCGGCGATGGCGCTGGGCACCCTGATGGGCGGCTGGCGGATCGTCCGCACCATGGGGTTGCGGATCACCAAGCTGACGCCGATGCAGGGATTTTGCGCCGAGACCGGCGGCGCCGCGACGCTGTTCATCGCGACCTGGCTCGGGGTTCCCGTCTCGACCACCCACACCATCACCGGCGCCATCGTCGGCGTCGGCGCGGCGCGGCGGGTCTCGGCGGTGCGCTGGAACGTGGCGAGTTCGATCGTCTATGCCTGGGTGATCACGATTCCGGCCTCGGCCGGCGTCGCGGCGCTGGCCTATTGGGCGGTGTCGCTGCTGCGATAACCGGCTAGCCCGCCGATTGGAGTTCAGCCGCGCAATTCCCATATGGAATGAGTGCCGATCCTGCTTGATCCGGCCCGGTTTCCCTGCCAAACGCTCAGCCTCATGTCCGACCTCGCCATTTCCGCCGAATCGCCGTCCCGCTCGCCGCTCGCCGCCGAAGTGGCGCGGCGGCGGACCTTTGCGATCATCTCGCATCCCGACGCCGGCAAGACCACGCTGACCGAGAAACTGCTGCTGTTCGGCGGCGCCATCAATCTCGCCGGCCAGGTCAAGGCCAAGGGCGAGCGGCGCAACACCCGTTCCGACTGGATGAAGATCGAGCGCGAGCGCGGCATCTCGGTCGTCACCTCGGTGATGACCTTCGAGTTCGAGGGCCTGGTGTTCAACCTGCTGGACACGCCGGGCCATGAGGACTTTTCCGAGGACACCTACCGCACGCTGACCGCGGTCGATTCCGCGGTCATGGTGATCGACGCCGCCAAGGGCATCGAGGCGCGGACCCGAAAGCTGTTCGAGGTCTGCCGTCTGCGCGACATTCCCATCATCACCTTCATCAACAAGATGGACCGCGAGAGCCGCGACACCTTCGATCTGCTCGATGAGATCGAAAAGACGCTGGCGCTCGACACCACGCCGATGACCTGGCCGGTCGGCCGCGGCCGCGATTTCCTCGGCACCTATGATGTCGCAACCGGCGGCGTGCGCCTGCTCGAGGGCGGCGGCGCCAAGACCGGCGCGGCGCAACAGATCGACATCGCCGATCTCGCCGGCCGCAACGCCAATCTCGACGTCGGCGCGATCAAGGACGAACTGGCGCTGGTGTCGGAAGCCTGCAAGCCGTTCGAGCTCGAGGCGTTTCGCGAGGGCCATCTGACGCCGGTCTATTTCGGCAGCGCGCTGCGCAATTTCGGCGTCGGCGATCTGCTGGAAGGCCTCGGCGATTCGCGCCGCCGCCGCGCGCGCAGGACAGCAATCTGCGCAAGGTCGAGGCCGCGGAGCCGCGCATGAGCGCCTTCGTGTTCAAGATCCAGGCCAATATGGATCCGAACCATCGCGACCGCATCGCCTTTGCGCGGCTGTGCTCGGGCAAGCTGACCCGCGGCATGAAGGCCAAGCTGGTGCGCACCGGCAAGAACATGTCGCTGTCGAGCCCGCAATTCTTCTTCGCGCAGGATCGCGCGCTGGCGGACGAGGCCTTTGCCGGCGACGTCGTCGGCATTCCCAATCACGGCACCTTGCGGATCGGCGACACGCTGACCGAGGGCGAGGATATCACCTTCGTCGGCGTGCCGAGCTTCGCGCCGGAAATCGTCCGCCGGGTGCGGCTGACCGATGCGATGAAGGCCAAGAAGCTGAAAGAGGCGCT
>CAWDJI010000031.1:0-57514 GCA_963802535.1 uncultured Alphaproteobacteria bacterium
CGGACCCCGGAAGCGGCATGACGACGTCGGTTGGTGCTGAGAACGGGTGAGGCTTACGCCGCGCGGACCTTGGCCAGGAATTCGTCGACCGCGCTGCGCAGCATGCCGGACTGATTGTCGAGTTCGCGGGCGTTCGAGAGCACGTCGGACGCCGCCTTGCCGGTCGCCGGTCGCCGCCGTGGTGACGCCGCCGATATGGGCGCTGATCTCGCTCGATCCGGCCGCCACCGACTGGATGTTGCGCGCGATCTCGCGCGTGGCGTCGCCCTGCTGGTCGATCGCGGTCGAGATCGCTGACCGTGATCTCGCTCATCTGCGCGATGGTCTCGGTGATGCCGCCGATCGAGGTGACGGCTTCGCTGGTGGAGGCCTGCATGGCCGCGACCTGCGCCGAGATTTCCTCGGTCGCCTTCGCGGTCTGGTTGGCCAGCGCCTTCACTTCGGAGGCGACCACCGCAAAGCCGCGGCCGGATTCACCGGCACGCGCCGCCTCGATGGTGGCGTTGAGCGCCAGCAGATTGGTTTGGGCGGCGATCGAGTGGATCAGCTTGACCACCTCGCCGATCTTCTCGGCGCCGGTCGAGAGCGCCTGCACGGTGGAATTGGTGCGCTCGGCATCGCCGACCGCCTTGCTGGCGATCTCGCTGGAGCGCGCCACCTGGCGGGAGATCTCGGCGACCGAGCTCGAGAGTTCTTCGGCGGCGGCCGCGACCGTGCCGACATTGTTCGAGGAGCTCTCCGACGCCGCGCCAACGGTGGCGGCGCGCGCGCTGGCGTCGCTGGCGGTCGCCGTCATCGATTGCGCGGTGGTCTGCATGCCGGCGGCGGCCGTCGACACCGAGCGGACGATGCCGTTGACGCTGCGTTCGAAATCGCTGGCGATGTTTTCCATCGCCGAGCGGCGCTCGGCGCGCGGCGCGCGCCTGGGTCGCGGCCTCGGCCTGTTCGAGGCCGCGGATCCGTATTGCATTGTCCTTGAAGATCTGGACGGTCGCCGCCATCGCGCCGATCTCGTCGCCGCGGCCGAGGCCGGGAATTTCGCCGTCGAGCTTGCCGTCGGCCAGCGCCTGCATGCGGTCGCCGAGCAGACCGAGCGGCTTGGAGATGCTGCGGCCGATCATCCAGGCGATGCTGCCGGCAATCAGGCCGATGCCGAGAATGGCGAAGCCCAGCAGCCAGGCGATCGGCTTCATCTTGGCGTCGAGGTCGTCGAGATAGGCGCCGGTGCCGATATACATGTCGAAGCCGGGAACAGCGACGGCATAGCCGATCTTGCGGATCGGCTTTTCCTCGCCGGGCTTCACATATTCATAATACAGCAGGATCGAGCCGTTGGCCTTGACGCCATCCATCAATTCCGCGGAGAGCTTGCGGCCATTGGTCACGACGTCCATGCGGTTGGTGCCGACCTGCTTGGGATCGGGCGCCATGATGGTGATGCCGTTATAGCCGGTGCCGAACAGATAGCCGGCGCCCTTGTCGTAGGTCATGGAATTGGCGCGCTTGCCGAATTCGGCGATCGCCGCTTCCTTGGTCATCTGGCCGGCATCGACCTGCTTCTTGAGGCCGGCGGCCAGATTGAGGCCCATTTCGACGATCGATTTGGTCTGGTCGATGCGCGCGTTCAGCATCTCGCGCTGCATCAAATAGCCCGCGAGCACGCCGGCTGCACAAAGGCCGAGCAGCGTCACACCCACCAAAATACCGAGTTTGGGGGTGATCTTCAGGTTTGTCAGCTTCACGGGGGCAATCTCCGGAAATTGGCGCGAGGCGACGCGCTTGGCGAAATGATTCGCCGCACGGTATCGTGAGATCCTTTAGCGCTTTGTTACGAAGCCGCCCCGTAGAAGTCCGGACGCAAAAAACGGCCTTGCTCTTGAGGTCCGCTTCATTGTGCGCGAAGCTGGCGAGGACACTCAGGAATTCGGGGGCAACGGCGTGGTGCCGCGGCCATAATCAACACCGAAAAGTCAAATCGGGAGCAGGAAATGTCGAAATTCAGGATTCTGACGCCGAAGGGCGCGAGTTTCACGGTCGCCGGCGGCGGCTACGACTATGAAAAGGAGGCGCTCGAGCCGATCGGGGCCGAGATCATCGAGGCGCCGGCCAACGAGGCCGAATTCATCGCCGCCGCCAAGACCGCCGACGCCATCTACGCCAAGGGCATGCGGATCTCGAAGGAGGTCATCGACAGCTTGCAGAACTGCAAGGTCATTACGCTCGGCAGCGTCGGGGTCGACAGCGTCGACGTCAAGGCCGCCACCGCCCGCGGCATCCCCGTCACCAACGTCCCCGACACCTTCATCGAGGAGGTCGCCGACCACGCCATGATGCTGCTGCTGTCCGGCTTCCGCCGGCTGGTCGAGCAGGACAAGATGGTCCGCAGCGGCCGCTGGTCCGAGGGCCGGCCGCAGCTCTTGAAGATCCCGCGGCTGATGGGGCAGACGCTCGGCTTCATCTCGTTCGGCCGGGTGGCGCGCGCGGTCGCCAAGCGCGCCGCACCGTTCGGCTTGCGGCTGATCGCCTATGATCCCTTCATCCAGGAAACCCTGATTTCCGACCATGGCGTGCTCCCGGCGACCCTGTCGGAGGTGCTGTCGCAGTCGGATTTCCTGTCGATGCATGCCCCGGCGCGGCCCGAGGTGCACCACATGCTCGGCGAAAAGCACTTCAAGCAGATGAAAAAGGGCGCGGTGTTCATCAATACCGGCCGCGGCGCCACCGTTGACGAGGAAGCGCTGATCAAGGCGCTGCAGGAGGGCTGGATTGCGCATGCCGCCCTCGACGTGCTGGAGACGGAACCGCCCTCGCACAACAACCCGATGCTATCAATGGAAAACGTCACCCTGACGGCGCATGTCGCCTCGGCCTCGGCACGTTTCGACGAGGCGCGCAAGCGCCGTGTGGGCTACGAATTGTCACTGGTATTGTCCGGAATGTGGCCGGTAAGCTGCGTCAATCCGTCGGTGCTGCAAAACACCTCGCTTCGACGCTGGCAGCCTGTCAGCATGGATCGCGGTCCCAACAGCTAAACCGACGCAAACCGTTTTCGAACAGCGGTTCACCGGCGATTGAACGCCGGGAACCAACATCAGGGAGAAGACCATGAAGAACGACATCACCCGTCGCGATGCGCTGGCTTTGGGCGTATCCGCCGCCGCACTGGCCGCAACCGGCGCTTCGGCGCAGACCGCTTCCACGATCAAGGCCGCCGACGTTCCCGCTCCGAAATTTGCGATCGAAAAGGGCGCCAGCCTTGCGCATGCTGCGCCCGGTCCGCTTCGTGCCAGGCCGACGAAGACGTGTTCCGCGCCAACGTGGCGAAATTCACCGCCAAGACCGGCGTCGAGGTCAAGGTCGATTTCGTCGGCTGGGAAGACATCAACCAGCAGACCGCGGTGACCTCGAACTCCGGCGCCGGCCCCGACATCATCATCGGCTTCTCGGACGCGCCGCACATCTATGTCGACAAGCTGATCGAACTCACCGACGTCGCCGACTATCTCGGCAAGCGCTACGGCGGCTGGCTCAATCTCGCGCAGAAATACGGCAAGAAGAACAAGAGCGACGCCTGGATCGGATTGCCGTTCGGCGCCAGCGCCGGCCCGCTGATCTACCGCAAGTCGGTCCTGCAATCGGTCGGCTACGACAAGGTGCCGGACGATCATGCCGGCTTCCTCGAGCTCTGCAAGAAACTTCACAAGGCCGGCAAGCCGGCGGGCTTCGCGCTCGGCAACGCGGTCGGCGACGGCAACGGCTTTGCCAACTGGGTGCTGTGGACGCACAACGCCTCGCTGCTGGATGAGGAAGGCAACGTCGTCATCAACAGCAAGGAGACGATTGCCGCGCTGAAATGGCTCAAGGAACTGTATCCGACCCTCATCCCCGGCACGCCGTCCTGGAACGACGTCAGCAACAACCGCGCCTACTCGGCCGGCGAAATCTCGCTGACCTTCAACGGCGTCTCGCTGTATTTCTCGCTGAAGAACGATCCGGCGACGGCGGCGATCGCGGAAGACAGCGAGCATCAATTGCTGCCGAAGGGCCTGGCGCCAATCTCGCCGATGGGCGGGCTGACCCTGAACGCCATGGTGTTCAAGCACAGCCAGTATCCCAACGCCGCCAAGTCATTGCTGACGTTCATGATGGAAAAGGAACAATACGAGCCTTGGCTCAACGCCAACTCCGGCTACTGGTCGCAGCCGCTCGCGGCCTATGCCGGACGCCGCGGTGTGGAACGGCGATCCCAAGGTCACGATCTTCAAGGACACCATGAAGAGCACTTATTACGACGGCTACAAGGGACCGATCTCGACCGCCACCGGCGCGGTCAAGCGCCGACTACGTGCTGGTGCAGATGTGCGCCTCGGTCGCGACCGGCGACGCGACGCCGGAGGCCGCGGCAGCGGAAGCCGAGCGGCGCTGCCAAGCGTTATTTCCGCCGTTCGTAAGCGGGGTAGTACAAGCGAACGTCATTGCGAGCGAAGCGAAGCAATCCATCGCGCCACAGAGCAAGCATGGATTGCTTCGTCGCTTACGCTCCTCGCAATGACGACGACCTAACGATTTGAGCCACACCAGGACCACCGACCGATGTCTGTAACGACAATACCCCACCGCCCTATCCGCACCCTGGTGCACCGGCAGCCGGGCTGGATCGTCCGGCTGTTCGACTACAAGCCGTTCCTGATCGTGATGTGTCTCACGCCGGCGATCGGGCTGTTGGCGGTGTTCCTCACCTACCCGCTCGGCCTCGGCGTCTGGCTGGCCTTTACCGACACCACCATCGGCCGGCGCGGCGTCTTCGTCGGCTTCGAGAACTTCCAGTATCTGTTGAGCGATCCGCTGTGGTGGAACGCGGTGTTCTACAGCGTGTTCTATACGGCGATCGCGACCTTCGGAAAATTCGCGCTCGGCTTCTGGCTGGCGCTGCTGCTCAACAACCACTTCCCGTTCAAGAGCCTGCTGCGCGCCATCATCCTGCTGCCCTGGATCGTGCCGACGGTGCTGTCGGCGCTGGCGTTCTGGTGGATCTACGATCCGCAATTCTCGATCATCTCCTATCTCCTGGTCGACGTGCTGCATATCCGCACCACCAATATCGACTTCCTCGGAACGGCCTGGCCGGCGCGGTTCTCGCTGATCGCCGCCA
The DNA here is from genome assembly GCA_963802535.1 of uncultured Alphaproteobacteria bacterium. Lineage (GTDB taxonomy): Bacteria > Pseudomonadota > Alphaproteobacteria > Rhizobiales > Xanthobacteraceae > Bradyrhizobium. Next base: position 5,153 of record CAWDJI010000031.1, read on the forward strand.
ATATCTGGCGCGGCATTCCCTTTGTCGCGATCTCGCTGCTGGCGGGCCTGCAGACCATCTCGCCGTCGCTCTATGAGGCGGCGATGCTCGACGGCGCCTCGGCCTGGCAGCGGTTTCGTTTCATCACCTTCCCGATGATGCTGCCGATTCTGGCGATCGTGATGACGTTCTCGATCATCTTTACGTTTACGGATTTCCAGCTGGTCTACGCCATCACCCGCGGCGGCCCGGTCAACTCGACGCATTTGCTGGCGACGCTGGCGTTCCAGCGCGGCATCGCCGGCGGCGAACTCGGCGAAGGTGCGGCGATCGCGGTGTCGATGATCCCGTTCCTGGTGTTTGCGACTTTGTTCAGTTACTTCGGCCTTGCCCGCCGCAAATGGCAGCAGGGAGAGAGCAATGACTGACGTAGCCGCCTCACCGGGCAACAGCAATGTCGCCAGCGCCACGCCGGAAACGATGGCATGGGATTCACGCGCCCGGCGCGTGATGATGATCTATCTGCCGCTGTCCTGCTTCGTGCTGATCCTGCTGTTCCCGTTCTACTGGATGGCGATCACCTCGTTCAAGCCGAACGGCGAACTGCTGAACTACAAGGATCACAACCCGTTCTGGATCACCTCGCCGACGATCGCCCATATCAAGCATCTGTTGTTCAACACGGCGTATCCGACCTGGCTGAAGACCACGATGTTCGTGGCGGTGTGTTCGACCTTCCTGTCGCTGTTTGCCTCGACGCTGGCGGCCTACGCCATCGAGCGCTTGCGGTTCCGCGGCAGCCCCTATGTCGGCCTCGGCATCTATCTCGCCTACCTCGTGCCGCCGTCGATCCTGTTCATCCCGCTCGCAACCGTGGTGGTGCAGTTCGGCCTGTTCGACAGTCCGCTGGCGCTGATCTTGGTGTATCCGACCTTCCTGGTGCCGTTCTGCACCTGGCTCCTGATCGGCTATTTCAAGTCGATCCCCTATGAGCTGGAAGAGTGCGCGCTGGTCGACGGCGCCACGCGGCTGCAGATCCTGCGCCGGATCACGCTGCCGCTCGCGGTGCCCGGCCTGATCTCGGCCGGCATCTTCTCGTTCACGCTGTCGTGGAACGAGTTCATCTACGCGCTCGCCTTCATCCAGAGCAGCGCCAACAAGACCGTCCCCGTCGCGATCCTGACCGAGCTCGTCTCCGGCGACGTCTATCAATGGGGCGCGCTGATGGCGGGCTCGCTGCTCGGCTCGCTGCCGGTCGCGGTGTTCTATTCGCTGTTCGTCGACTATTACGTGTCGTCGCTGACCGGCGCGGTGAAGGAATAGCGCGCTACTCCTTCCGCGTCCGGTAATCCCCGAACGTCGTGTCACGCTGGTCGAGCTGCGACTTCACGCTCGATCCGTCGCGGCGGAACGTCGACATGTAGTTGCGCGAGGCCTCGGTGGTGAACGCCAGCGCCTGGATTTCGGTGCCGGCGCGCATCGCGGCACGCGCGCCCATGATCTCCATCGCGCGATGCACGGAGCGTTTGTTCAGCTGCTGCAGTTCGACCGGCACTTTTGCGGCGCGTTCGGCGAAATCCAGCGTCGCGCTGGTCGAGCTCGGCAAGCGGGAAACGATCGCGTGGCAAAACCCGATTCGCGCGGCCTCGCGGCCGCGACATCGCATCGCCCGTCAGCATCAGCTCCATGGCGCGGCGCATGCCGACCAGCCAGGGGTGATATTGCATGTCGGGCGGGCTCATCAGCCGCACCGGCGGATAACCGATCTGCGCGTCGTCGGCGACATAGACGATATCGCAGGCGGTGGCGAGTTCGGTGCCGCCGGCGAGGCAATAGCCATGCACCTGCGCGATCACGGGCTTGGCGAGGTCCCAGATCCCGAACCAGCCTTCGACGACATGGCGCGACCATTGGCCGGGACCTCCGGCCGAGTGATAGGGCTGATCGACGCCGGTTGTCGCCGACAGATCGTAGCCCGCCGAAAAGCACGGACCGGCGCCGCGCACGATCGATGATCGATATCTCCGGATCGCGGTCGGCCTGTTCCAGCACCTCGAACACTTCCGCGCGCAGGCGGTTGTTCAGCGCGTTGCGCTTCTCGGGCCGGTTCAGGGTGATACGCCGGACCCGCGGCCGGGGATCGTCGACGAGAATGTGTTGATAGGACATTGGCTTCTCCCTGTTCGCGGGCCTGTTGGGCGGCCCTCGGCTGATGCCGACATCAGAGAGGAAGTCGTCGATGCAGCAAGGCCGCGGGGCGCGGAGCACCACCCCGCGGCCTCGCGGAGACTTAGCCGGCCGGCGTCATCACCACGCCCTTGTCCTTGGGCCAGCGTACGCGCCAGGCAAAGCCGATATCGCGCACCTCACCGGCCTTGGCTTCGAACGCCCATTCCAGCACGCCGCGCTTGTCGCGCAGATTGGTGGTGGTGGGCGCCGTGGACGACGGCAGCATCTCGACGACGATGTCCTCGTTCTCGCTGACCGGCAACTGGTCCTCGATCGCAATCTTGATCGGGAAGTCGTGGCCGTTGCGAATGGTGGTTTGAACGAACGTTCGTCGGTCTTCGAGGTCGTGACGATCAGGCCGGCGGAGCCCTCGTTGCGTTTGAGCACGGTGCGCTCGATCTTGATCTTGTCGTCGGCGCCGAAGCCGAGCCGCACGGTTTCATCCTTAGCCGCGGCCGCCATCGGGGTGCGGCCAACGAACACGCCGTCGCGATAGATCGCAACCCGGCCGGGCAGCAGCGGCGCGTCCTCGTTCTGCTTGAAGCTCGCTTCGATGAACCCGGTCGGATCCAGTACCGGCACCGCACGGACCATCAGATCGGGCGCGAGCATTGCGCTTGAAACACGAGGCTCTTGGCACCCTCGCTGGCGCCGAGGCTGACGCGGCCGGGAATCTTGAACACCACCTGGAAGCTGCCGACTTCGGCCGTGGCCTGCTGCTCGTCAGCGCGCTCGGAAGCCGGAGAAGCCGGCTCTGCCACCTTGGCCATCGACGCGGAAACGCTGCGCCGGCGGCGCAGGCCTCGCAACGCCAAACTCCATGCCTCCGCTGGCGGAGGCCGCAGCCCTGGTGGCGGCGGATATTGCACGATCAGTGAATTCAGGTCCGGCGCCTTGCCGCCGCGCGGTGCGCACGGTGGAAACGCTGAGTGCGACATTGGACCAGTCCTCGCCGGTGTTCTGGGTGATTTCAGCGCGGCGCACCAGTTCAAGCGCCGGCTTGCGGTCTTTTCCGCCGGTGTCGAGGCGGGCGTCATAGCGGCATCCAGCGTGCATTGCGCACCGCGAAGCTACCCGCAGCGTCGCTTTGGTCGCCGCAGCTGCTGCGACTTCGATTCTAACCTCGAGCTTGCTCGGCGGCTTCTGCGCCTTGTCGGATTCCAGCCGCGCGATTTCGCGGTCGAGTTCGCGCTGCTTGCGCTCGGCGTCGCGGATCGCGCTGTCGGCGGCGGCCACCTCCTCACCAACTGCGGCAAAGGCGGTGCGCCATTCGGTGATCGGGCGCGCCTCGCCGTTGCCCACCCGGCGGGCGGGTTTCCGGCAAATCGCTTCGGCGAATTTACGGCGCGCCGCGGCGGCATTGATCACGCCTTGGAGGTCGGCGCGCTGGTCTTTCAGCGTCCTCGATGCGCTTGTCGAGTTCGGGCAGATCGACCGGCGGTGCAGCGCGCGGTGGTTTGGCGTCGATCGCGCCGATCGTGAATTCGGCGCCCGCCTCGCCCTCGACCCGTAGCGACGACTGATCCAGCGTCAGCGGAAAATCCTTCAGGACGGCCGAATTGTCGCCCGCCGGAAGATCGACGGTAATGAGGCGAGTGACGCTGGCGCCGTCGGGATAGACGGTAACGGCATCGACCGCCGAACTGGCGTCGACATCGGCCGCACGCACCGGCGCGGCGGCAAGCGCCGCGACCATCACGAGGCTGGTTGTCACAAAAGCATTGGCAATCGATCGCATGGTTTCCCTCCTAGAGGCCGTTCAGCAGGACGGCGACGCGAAAATCCCATCACCCCTGGTGTTGAGACGCAGCGACAGAGAAACTGGTTCGATTGGGGTTTCGGTGAGGCCGCGCCGCGGCGGGACCGCGGCGTCGGGTGGTACGGATTGCCTCGCAGACTCAGAGGTGGCGAACCCTGGCCGAACACGCGGCGGAGCAGTTCGGCCGCATTCCGGACGCCGACCTTGCGCATGATGCTGGCCCGATAGCCCTCGATGGTTCGCGCGCTCAGGCCCATGTACCGCGCGGTTTCCTTGTTGGTCTCGCCAACGGCTATTCGCGCCAGCACTTCGCGCTCGCGGCGGGTCAGGGACGGGCCGCCGGGTACATAGAGCGACATGTCGCGGGCGCCATCGTTGCCCGACGGCTCGGAAAATTCGTCGATCGCCGCCTCGACCCGGCGCGGCAACCTCGCGGCTGCAGAACGGCTTGACGATGAAATCGAAGGCGCCGTTCCTGACCGCGTCGACCGCCATGGAGATGGCGCCGGTCGCCGAGGTGACGAAAACCGGTGCCGGGCAATTCTCGGCGCGAAGCTTTTTCAGCAGATCTAGTCCGGATCGGTCGGAGGCGTGCGTTTCCAGGAAAATGCAGGCCGGCGTCCGGGCTTTTACATAGGACAGCAGCGACGCACCGTCCGCGAAGCTGATGACGTCATAACCCCTCTCCTGCATCGTCTTCGACAAGTTCTCCCGCATCGACGCATCCTCGTCGATGACGAATATTTCTCCCTTGGAAGACAAATTCCACGGCATAGCAGCACCCCGGCAAAGAGCTTTTGAGTGATATGGATTTTGATGCGGTGACCACCGGCAGCTGGTCGGCAATGACCAGGTGTTGCGCTGCGGCGGTCAGACAGCACGGCATTGGCGCGCGGGGCATCAGCATTTCCCACGTATTTACACTGGAAGTTGCGGTTCCGTTTGACGGATTGGGACAGTTATTTTACATTTCGGGACATCGCCACGGGAAACCACGCATGGCTGACCTGATCCGCAGCGCCAGCCTGACTTATTACCCCGAGGTCGCCCGCTCCGGTCGGGCTCGACCCGATCGCGATGCTGCGCAAGGCCAGGCTGCCGGTCGCCTGCCTCGATAAGCCCGGATCTCCGCATTGCCGTTGCCGGTCTCCGCCGTTTGCTGGAAGCTTCCGCCGCGGCCGCCGGGGTCGATGAGTTCGGGCTGCGGATGGCCGATCGCGGCGGTCTCGCCAACCTCGGCCGCGGTGGCGTTGGTCGTGCGCGAACAGGCAACCATCGGCGATGCGATCGAGGCGCTGTCGCAGTTCATCCATATCCACCACGACGGCATGCGAATCGAACTCGAGCGGGACGAAGCACACGCTGATGATATCAGTCACGCTTCGTGGCGGCATCCCGCGCCGCCGCCGGCAATCGGCATGAACGTCGATCAACCCTGCATCGCATCATCCGCTCCCTGTTCGGCGACGACTGGCGGCCGCTTGACGTTTTTCTGATGCACGGGCCGCCGCGCAACCGCCGCTACTACCAGACCTTCTTCGGCTGCAACGTCACCTTCAATGCGGAGGTCGATGCCATCCTGGTCGACGCGCGCGATCGGAGCGGCCAATTCCGAACGCGCATCCGCTGATCGCGCAGTTATTTGCGGCAACGCGTCGAGGCCATCGAGACTGCGCTCCGGCAAGCTGGGACGACAAGGTCGACGAGGTGGTACGCACCTGTCGCCAGCCGGCGATTGCACGGTCGAGCGCGTGGCCGAACATCTCGCCTGCGACCCGCCGGACCATCCATCGGCATTTGGCGGCACAGGCACCAGCTTCTCCGCCATCCTCGACGCGCGAGCGCGCTGATCTCGCGATCCAGCTGATCGAGGATCGCGACCGGCCGCTGGCGGAAATGGCGACCAGCTCGGCTTCTCGGCGCAGAGCGCGATGGCGCGCTGGTTTGCCGCGGCCGGTTCGGCTGCACCATCACCAATGGCGAAGCGATGACGGCCAGCGGGCGGCACTCACCCACTGGTAGGAGTTTTATGCCGCGCGCACCAACTCCGGAATTTTCCGACCTCAAGCTTGAGGCGATTGCTGTCGCCCGACAGCGACTGCGCCGCCGAGAGCACCTGCGCGGAGGCCGATCCGGTCTCGCTGGCGCCCTGGCGAACGTCGGTGATGTGGGCAGAGACCTGCGTCGTTCCGAGCGCTGCCTGCTGCACATTGCGCGAGATTTCCTGCGTCGCGGCGCCCTGCTCTTCCACGGCGGCTGCGATCGTCGATGAAATCTCCGACAGCCGCTCGATCGTGCCGCTGATGTCCTTGATGGCGGTCACCGAATACGCGGTCGCCGCCTGGATTCGCGGCGATCTTCCGGCCGATGTCGTCGGTCGCGTTCGCGGTCTGCTCGCCAGTGCATTGACCTCGGGCGCGACGACCGCAAAGCCGCGCCCGCGTCGCCGGCCCGCGCGGCCTCGATCGTCGCGTTCAGGGCCAGCAGATTGGTCTGTCCGGCGATGGTGTTGATCAGTTCGACGACGTCGCCGATCCGGGCAGCGGCCTTCGACAATTCGCCGACACGATCATTGGTCTGGTGCGCCTGGTCGACGGCCTCGGTGGCGATGCGCGAGGATTCCTGCACCTGGCGGCTGATCTCGTTGACGGACGAGGAAAGCTGGTCGCCGACGCCACCGACTGTACGTTGGTGGCGGCTTCCTCGGACGCGGCCTCGACCATGGTGGTGAGTCCTGCGAGCGGACTGCGGTCGAGGTCAGCGCGTCGGCGGAACGTCGAGTTCCGTCGAGGCTGATGACACCGTCTCCACGATCTCGCCGACGGCGCCTTCGAACGCGTCCGCCATCCTGATCATGTCCGCCTTGCGTTGCGCCGCCGCGATCTGTTCCTGCCGACTCTTTTCTTCGGCTTCGTCGCGCGCCTTTTGTTCGGCGTTGACCTTGAAGGTTTCCACAGCCTGCGCGATTTCCCCGATCTCGTCGGGGCGACCGAGCCCCGGAAGCACAATCGCGAAATTGCCCTTGGCGAGGTCCAGCATCGCCGCCCTCATCGCCGACAATGGCTTTGAAACCGACCGGCCGATGAAGAACCCTGCCGCCAGCACTGAAACGGCAATCATCAGGATCGCAATTTCGATCGTCCGCTGGATGCTGTCGCGCTCGGCGGCATTCGACTGTTCCGCCTCGGCCCTGATGGCATTGACCGATTTCGAAACCGCCTCGATGACGGGCTCGACCACGAAAACAACTCCGACATCGCCTTCAGTTCATCGGCCAGCGTCAGCGCTTTCTCCATCCAGGCCGCGAAATCGCGCTGGTAGTCGGCGAGCTTTTGCTTGAGCTCGGCCTTCGCGGCGTCCGTCAGATTTTGCGCTGTCCAGCCCAGCGGTAAACTCTCCGGCGCGCTTTTTCATGTCGTCGCCATATTTGCGGTCGCGCCGCAGCATGAAATCCTTCTCGAACCCCGAGCACATCGTCAGCATCGAGATCAGCAGCGTGGGCTCTTTCAACTGATCGACCCGCGATTCGATATCATTGAAGCGAGCGCGCGAAGGCGCCCTTCAAGGCCGGATTTTTCGTCGAGACCAAGCTGGCGCTTGTGTTCGACCACGGCCGTGAAATGCGACTGGTACTTACCGAGCGACGCGCTCATCGCCTCGATCTGGCGGGCCAGTTCGGGCTTGCCGACGGCAACGATCTGGCCACGCAGCGCATCGATGTCGGCCGCGACCGCTTTGAATATTTCGATCTGGCTGTCGGCCTTTCTCGCGTCGTTGCGCAGCAAAAAGTCCTTTTCGGCCCGGCGGCCTTCCAGCAATTCGACTTCGATCTTGCGGTTCAGTTCGGCGATGGTCCGCGCGCTCTCGGCGGCCTGCCGGTATGCGGCGATGGTTTTTTCGCCATACATATGGATGCCGCCTACCAGAACGACACCGATGACGCCGATGATGCCGATGGCCGTGATCTTGTGAGTTGAATCGCAGAGAAAGCCGCATGCTGGGTCCCCTCAATGGGTCCGGTTTTGAAAATGCAAAACCCGCTCATGCAGCGATAGCTTTGACCTTTAAAATGTTTGGTGAATTTCGAGGCACGTAAGATTACGTGATGCGCCGCAACAGTTGCACAGAAATCGTGCTGCCCCCTTCCGATGCGAAGGGGGCAGATGGATACAACGCTCAAAATCTCAGCATCTCACGACGATATGCACGTCAGCATACAAAGACGCGGGCGCACCAAATCTGTCTCCTGGCCAAGGTCTTTGCCGTCAGAACACAAGCGCCTTGGCCTGCTTGACCTGCGGCAGTGCCTGCACCTTGGCGAGTACGTCGGCGGGAATTTCGCCGTCGATCTCGACCAGCGCGATGGCGTCGCCGCCCTGCTTGTTGCGGCCGAGATTGAAGTTGGCGATGTTGACCTTGGCGTCGCCGAGCAGGCCGGCCAAGCTGCCGATGAAGCCCGGCTTGTCCTCGTTGGTGACGTAGAGCATCGACTTGCCGAATTCGGCATCGAGCCCGATGCCCTTGATCTCGACCAGCCGCGGCTGGCCGTCGGCGATAGACGGTGCCCGACACCGAGCGTTCCTGCCGCTCGGTGGTGACGGTCACCGTGATCAGGCTTTCGTAGATCGCTCTGCGCCGCGCGCACGATCTCGTCGACCACCATGCCGCGCTCCTTGGCGACCACCGGCGCGGAGACCATGTTGACGTCGGCCAGCATCGGCCGCAGCAGGCCCGACAGCGCCGCCGAGGTCAGCGCCTTGATCTTCAGCTCGACGACGTGCCTTCATAGGTGATCTGCACCTTCGAGGATGCCGGTGTCGGTGAGCTGGCCGGCGAACGAGCCGAGCTTTTCGGCGAGCTCGATGAACGGCTTCAGCTTCGGCGCTTCTTCGGCCGTGATCGACGGCATGTTGAGCGCGTTGGTGATCGCGCCGGTCAGCAGATAGTCGGACATCTGCTCGGCCACCTGCAGCGCGACATTCTCCTGCGCTTCGGTGGTGGAGGCGCCGAGATGCGGCGTGCAGATCACCTTGTCGTTGCCGAACAGGATGTTTGACGTGGCCGGCTCCTCGACGAACACGTCGCAGCGCCGCGCCCGCGACATGCTTGGAATTCAGCGCATCGACCAGCGCCTGCTCGTCGATCAGGCCGCCGCGGGCGCAATTGATGATGCGCACGCCCTTCTTCATCTTGGCGATCGCGTCGGCGTCGAGGATGTTCCTGGTCTTCGTCGGTCAGCGGCGTATGCAGCGTGATGAAATCGGCGCGCTTCAGCAGATCGTCGAGTTCGACCTTCTCGACGCCGATATCCTTGGCGCGTTCCGGCGACAGGTACGGATCGAACGCGATCACCTTCATCTTCAGGCCCGAGGCGCGGTCGGCGACGATCGCAGCCGATATTGCCGCAGCCGATCACGCCCAGCGTCTTGCCGGTGATCTCGACGCCCATGAAGCGGTTCTTCTCCCACTTGCCGGCCTGGGTCGAGGCATTGGCCGGCGGGAAGTTCGCGCGCCAGCGCCAGCATCAGCGAGATGGCGTGCTCGGCGGTGGTGATCGAATTGCCGAACGGCGTGTTCATCACGATGATGCCGGTGGCGGTGGCGGCGGGAATGTCGACATTGTCGACGCCGATGCCGGCGCGGCCGATCACCTTCAGCCTGCGTCGCCTTCTCGATGATCTTGGCGGTCACCTTGGTCGCCGAGCGGATCGCGAGCCCGTCATAATTGCCGATGATCTCGGCGAGCTTGTCCTTGTCCTTGCCGAGATTGGGCTGGAAATCGACCTCGACGCCGCGATCCTTGAAGATCTGCACGGCGGCGGGAGACAGCGCGTCGGAAATGAGAACCCTGGGCTTGGACATTTGAATTTTCCCTGAAGAGCTTCTGGAGGAAGCCGCGCTTGGCGGCGGTGATGGGAATTCCGGTACGCAAGGTAGGAGCGAGCGAACTGCCCGCGAGCGGCAGGGCGTCGAAGAGACGGCCCTTGAGCACATCGCCCGCCACGGCGCGACCGATCGCCGCGCGCACGTCTTGCCAGTCGCCCTTGTGGTCGACGCCGAGCATCCAGCTTTGTTCGCTTTGGCCGGCGCGCATCGCCAGCATCAGCCAGGCGCCACGCACCGATGTCGAGACCCGCGAATTCCCGGGCCAGCGCCTCGATCAAATCCGTCGGAATTTCCTTGGGATGCGCCAGCAGGATGTTCTCCGGCGCCTGCGTCACTGTTGTCTGCGGGCCGTCATCGAATTGCCCCGCCAGCATCCGCTGCACTTCAGGCGGTGTATAATCCTTGCCGTAGTCCGAACCCGGGTTCAGCACGAACGGCTTGCCGGGATAACGGACGAACAAATCGCGTGTCTTCTCCGGTGCGACGATGTGATCGCCCGGATACCAGGCCCGCGCCCGCGAATGCGCCGTGAAGAACGGCATCAGCCGCTCTTCGCCGCGGGTTGCGGTCGGCGCACTCAATTGGGTGCCTTCGGGAATGGTGGTGCTGCCGTCAGGCTCGGGAAGCAACCGGACGATCGGGAACCAGCACCACAAAAACCTTGGCATCCATGATCGCACGCGCGAACGCGGGCCGCTCAGACGGCTGTGTCGATGCACGCATCAGCAATCGCTCGATATCGTTTTCGGGCTCGAACATGGAAGGCCTGTAAGACCTCGTGCAGTGGAAGCGATCCTTCTCCCTCTCCCCGCTCTCGCGGGGAGAGGGTCGGGGTGAGGGGCAATTACGCGGGAGGTGCGAGCCGAGAGAGCCCCTCACCCGGATCGCTATGCGATCCGACCTCTCCCCGTAAGAACGGGGAGAGGTTAGAAGAAGCTCACGCCGCTTTGGGAAGTGCGGCCTTGGTCTCGGCGAACGCCCAGTCGATCCACTGCGTCAGCAGCGCAACGTCGGACGCTTCCACGGTGGCACCGCACCAGATCCGCAAGCCCGCCGGCGCATCGCGGTAATACGCGAAGTCGTAACCGGCGCCTTCCTTCTCGATCAGCGCAACCAGCTTCTTGGAGAACTCAGCCTGCGCATCCGCCGTCAGCGAGGTGATCGCCGGATCGACGAACCTCAGGCACACCGACGTATTGGAACGGATCGAAGGATCCTTGGCCAGGAAGTCGATCCACGGCGTGCGGGCCTTCCAGTCGGCCAGCGCCTTGGTGTTGGCGTCGGCGCGCGCGATCAGGGCCTTGAGGCCGCCGATCGATTTCGCCCAGTTCAGCGCATCGAGATAATCCTCGACGCACAGCATCGACGGCGTGTTGATGGTTTCGCCCTCGAAGATGCCTTCGTTGAGCTTGCCGCCCTTGGTCAAGCGGAAAATCTTCGGCAGCGGCCAGGCTGGCTTGTAGGTCTCGAGCCGTTCGACCGCGCGTCGGCTAAGCACCAGCATGCCATGCGCGGCTTCGCCGCCCAGCGCCTTCTGCCAGGAGAAGGTCACGACATCGAGCTTGGCCCAGTCGAGCGGTTGCGCGAACGCCGCCGAGGTCGCGTCGCAGATGGTAAGGCCTTGACGGTCCGCCTTGATCCAGTCGGCATTGGGCACGCGCACGCCCGAAGTGGTGCCGTTCCAGGTGAAGACGATGTCGGAGGCCGGATCCGCCTTGCTCAAATCGGGAATTTCGCCGTAGCCGGCATGCAGCTTGGTGACGTCCTTGAGCTTCAATTCCTTGACGATATCGCTGACCCAGCCCTCGCCGAAGGATTCCCAGGCGATGGTGGTGACGGGCCGCGCACCGAGCAGCGACCACAGCGCCATTTCGACCGCGCCGGTATCGGACGCCGGCACGATGCCGATCTTGTAGCCGGCCGGCACTTCAAGCACTTCGCGCGTCAATTCGATCGCGAGCTTGAGCTTGACCTTGCCGACCTTCGCACGATGCGAACGGCCGAGCGCTGCGTCCTTGAGATTTTCGGGGTTCCAGCCGGGGCGCTTGGCGCAGGGGCCGGACGAGAAATGCGGCACGTTGGGCCGCGAAGCGGGCTTCGCTACGGTCATGACCTATCCTTCCAGATAGAAAGCCTCCCGTTGGGGGGAGGTGTCCCGCGGCGGTGATTAAGGGAATCGCGCCCGATCGTCAAGGAACTTTGGGCGGCCCGGATATGTCACTGACATCACAGGTGATTGAAGGACTGTCCGCTGTGGGCAAAACCGGTTGCTGCTCCATCAATCCGGTCGCTTCGGTCACCAGCTTGGCGGCGCGTCGCCGGCTGCCGATTTTCAGAACACTTTTTTCCCCGGCCTGCACGACATAGTCGTTGCCGATCCGAACGATCGAATAATCTTTCATCAGAAATCCCCAAGCTGCCCACGCACGCTCCATGGGAGACGCTCACATAGCGGAGACGTTCCTCTCCGTAAAATCACGGAGGCAGGCTTAGTTTATCGCGTGTTAATGCGATCGCAGAGTCTCGGTCCGCGCAGGTAATTACTCGCAACGTGACACAACTTTGTACGTCAATGACGCAATCAGAACCGGATCGTCATGCCGACATGGCTGCGGGCGAACCCGAGCCGCTCGTAAAACCGTTGCGCATCGACGCGGGTATGATGCGTGAGCAGCTCGACCAGCTGGCAACCCCTTGCGCGCGCTTCGGTACAGGCCCATTGCACCAGCTGCTCGCCGATGCCGCGGCTGCGGCAATCTGAGGCGACGCGGACATCCTGGATCAGGCCGCGCGAAGCGCCCTGCGAGCTGACCCCGGGCAGTATGCAGAGCTGCAGGCAGCCGATGACACCCTCGCCGTTCTCGGCCACCACGAGCTGCAATATTCGGATCGCGCTGCACCCGCTCGAACGCCTCGAAATAGACTTGCGGCAGCGGGTCCTCGATCCGTTCCCGCCCCCCGCCCAGCGCATCGTCCGCCAGCATGGCGATAATGGAAGCCAGATCGTCACGGCGGGCGTGACGGATGGTGACCTCGGAAACTGCTGTCATGATCTCTTCCGGTGGATTCAACGCGCGGACGGCAGCCCGAGCGCTTTTTCGGTCTCGCCGATCCAGCGGCGCACGGCGGCATAGCCGTCGAGATGAAAACCGCCCTCGTGCGCCAGCCGCGTATAGGCCAACAGCGAAACATCGGCGAGCGAGACGGTGTCGCCGACCAGGAAGGGCGTGGCGGCGAGCTGATGTTCCATCCGCGCCAGCGCAAAATAGCCGCGCTTGATCTTGTCGGGATCGAGATCGGAGGCCGGCTTGCCCAGATACACCATCTGGAAGCGGCAAACCGCGATATAGGGCTCGTGGCTGTACTGTTCCCAGAACAGCCATTCGTCCATTTTGGCGGTGGCAAAGGGATCCTGCGGAATGAGGTCGCTGCCGCGCGCGAGATAGCGGATGATGGCGTTGGATTGCGCCAGCGTCCGGCCGTCGTCGAATTCGACCGTCGGCACCTGGCCGGCGTAGTTGAGCTTGAGGAATTCCGACGTGCGGGTCTCACGCTTGAGCGTATCGACCGCAATCCAGCTGTAGGGCAGCGCGAGTTTATCGCAAACCCATTTCACCTTGAGGCAATTGCCCGAATTGGTATCGCCATAGATCTTCATCGACGTGACGCGCCCTTCTGGACAGGAGCAACATCGGACCAGCCGTGCCGTTTCCTGTCAAGCGTGGCGTTTGTCTTACGCGTGGCCCTGGATCAGAACTTGTAACCGAGGCCGAGACGCGCGGTGCTCACGCTGGTGTCGACCGTCGAAGTGAAGCGGAGATATTCGAATTCGGCCCGCATGAACAGGCCCGCGCAAAGCATCCAGTCGAAGCCGAGACCGGCCGCGAAGCCGGTGACCAAATGGCTGTTCGCATTGTCCGTCAGGAAGCCGCTGGCCGAATAACTAGGGAGTCCGTTGGTGCCGACATAGAGATAGTTGAGGGAAGCATCGGCCCTGCGGTTGATATCGGCCTGGCCCAGCGCCACACCGACAAATGCGTAAGGCAGCCAGCTGCCGACCGCATAGCCGCCACGAACGCGGAGCGAGCCGTAATCGGTCAGCCGCATCGAGCTGCTCGACGAGACCGTCGCCGTCGTAACGTAGTCGGTCGGAAACTGGAAGGTACGTGCCTGGCCGCCCTTCGAGGAACCGAACAGCGTACCGTGGGTGTAGTTCAGTTCGACGCCGATGACCGCATCGGTCCATTGGAAATTGTATCCGGCAAAGCCGCCATAGCCGGTGCCCGACGCATGGGCCCGCTCACCGACCGGCCATTTCGAGATGTTGAACTGCGCTTCGAGATCGATGTTGTTGAGGAGCTTGGCCAGCAGGTCCTGCCCGGAATTGGTGAAATCCATGTCCGCGGCGCCGCGGGTTACCTGGCCGCCGACATAGACGCCGGACCAGTTGACCCTGGCGCCCATCCCTTCGGTCAAGCCGCCGCGGAGAATGGGAAGGTCGGAGAGGTCGGCGGCCTGCGCCCCGGCCGTCATCCCGCACATCACTGCCGCCAGCAAGAATCTACGCATCGCAACGCTCCATCGGACACTCTAACTTGGCGTTGATCATCGCTCGTTAACCCTAACCAATCGTTATCACCCGCCCCGATGCGCGTGATCTCATCGGAAAAAAGCTGAATCCATTTGGCGCTCGACGCCACGGCCGGGCCGCGATCGCCAAAAGCAAACGGCGCGGGAGCATCCCGCGCCGTTTCAAATCGTTAAGCCGTGGAGGCCTGAACTAACCTTTGGTCACCAGCGGAGGCGATGGCGGGTACGCCGGCGCGTACGCCGGCACGTAGGCAGGCCCGTTCGCCGGCGGGCAAATGTCCCAGCGCACGCCGAACCTGAGGTCGTTCGATCGGAGGTTTTTGAACGTCATCGGATTGTAGATGTTGTTGACGCCGTCGAAGGTACGGAGGTCGCCGGTCAAGCCGTCGCCCATGTCGAGATAGCGATAGGCGAGTTCAATGGTGAAATTCGGCGCCAACTTGTAGGAGACACCGGCGTGTAATGCCCAGGCGAGATTCCACTTCGAAACGTTGTCGCCGAAGGCGAAACTCGACACCGAACCGTTGCCACTATTGGTGATGCCCATGTCGATGAAGTCCGCGATCGTGACCCGCGCACCACCGATACCGGCGCCGATGAACGGCGTCAGGGAGAACCAGGTGCCCAGGTCGACATAGCCATTGGCCATCACCAACCACTCGTTCTTGCGGCCGCGATAGGTATCGGCGCCGAAGCCGCCCGGAAAGGTGATGCGCTCAGTGCCGGAGAACTGCGAGCTGCCGCGGAATTCACCAGTCAGGTCCGCACGAAACCAGTCGTTGAACCTGGTGCCGAAGCCGGCGCTGAAGCTGTTCGCGGAACTGAAGGCATTGCTCTGCGTCGAGGAAGAGAGAGTCGAATCCAGCGCGTTGTTGAGGCGCCCGACACGATCACTGGTGAAGCCGATATCGCCACGCAGATACCAGCCATCGAAGGCATCGACAATTCCACGGCCCGAACCTCCGCCATAGCCCAAACCTCTCCCATAGCCCGCGGCTCCCCCGTAGCCCGAAGCTGCCCCATAGGCCACGGCCGGAGGCGGCCCATAACCCACGGACGGAGGCGGCCCATAACCCAGGGGCGGGGGCGGGCGGCGGCACCGAAATAGGTGCGTCGGCGGCAGACGCCACCGAGGACAGAAGAGATGCCGCCCCGACGGCTATCAAAAACTTAACGCTACGCATTGGCTTCGTCCTTTTGCGGTGAAGCAAAGCCTCACATCGAAAAACTCACGGTCGGACGATGCCACCAAATGTTTAAGCGGCGCTTAACCCTAATTTTTAAGGTTGATAATCCGTGACGATTTTTGGCAAATCGCGCAGGCCGCTGAGCCTGATGCATTTACGGCACAGAAATTGGCAAAACCGCCACACATCTTAACAATGTATTGATAAAATATTACCCGCGCCAGCGCGCGTGTGCTGCGGCTGGTCCTTCGGAGGGAGCGTTGCGGAGAAATGCGATCGATAGAGTACGACGACGCGGGCCACAGTCCAACAACGACGTGTTCGGTCCAGACTTTTAGTGCCTCGGATTTGAGGACTAACGTTGCAAGCGGCTCGCGTGCAGCCGTCTCTCATCGCCTCTTGGCCGGCCAGCTTGCCAGCCTGACTTCGGGAACGTCTGCAAATTCATCGGAAATTTCGCAGTCCGCCTGTGCGTGATACTTGGCGGCCTGTGCGAGCCAGTACCATTTTCTTTCAGGCTCATTCATTGCCCGCTGCCGACAATTGGCTTCCAATTCCCGTAACTGAGAGGCGTCCTTCATGGGAAGTACTCTTCTGCGAGAAAGCACGAACATACCTTACACATAGACAAATCGATCCCGACGACCCTGTCCACATGACAAAACCAGGCGTTGCATTATTGATGAACAGGTACAGGTTTGATCGATAATAATTTATGGAAAAGAAGACTGAAGTAACATGTGAGCGCAAGCGAACGGATCTTATCGCGATACGGATAATCTGCCGACGACGCCGAATTATGTTTACGCCCTAGCGTACGGCTCTGGGCATTTTCGGCAGGAACACGGCCAGCAGCCCGAGCGCCGGCAGGAACGCGCAGACGTGATAGACGAAGCCGATGCCGGTATGGTCAGCGAGCTTGCCGAGTACCGCCGCACCCAGTCCGCCGATGCCAAAGGCAACACCGAAGAATACGCCCGAGATCATGCCGAAGCGGTGTGGCACCAGTTCCTGCGCGAACACGATGATCGATGACGTCGCCGAGGACAGGATCAGGCCGATGAACACCGTCAACACGGCGCTGCCAAACAGCCCGGCATAGGGCAGCGCCAGCGTGAACGGCAGCGCGCCGAGGATCGAGAACCACAGGACGTATTTGCGGCCGAAGCGATCGCCGAGCGGCCCGCCGAAGAAGGCGCCGGCCGCGTTGGCGGCGAGGAAGATGAAGAGATAGAGCTGGGCGGTCTGGGTCGAGACGCCGAACTTGTCGATCAGATAGAAGATGTAATAGCTCGACAGGCTCGACACGTAGAGCTGCTTGGAGAACAGCAGTGCCACCAGCACCACCAGCGCGATCTTTACGCGCCGCGGGTCCGGCGCATCGGGATGGCGTTCGACGACGGCTGATCTTTTGGTGGCGATCTGCGGCCGGTACCAGATCCCGATCCGCCACAGGATGACGATCGCCAGAAACGCGATCGTGGAGAACCAAGCGATGCTGGGTTGTCCGAACGGCACCACGATCAGCGCCGCCAGCACCGGCCCCATCGAGGTCCCAAAACTGCCGCCGAGTTGAAACACCGATTGGGCAAAGCCGTAACGCCCGCCTGAGGCAGCGCGGGCGATGCGCGCCGACTCCGGATGGAACACCGCCGATCCAAGACCGACCAGCGATGCCGCAATCAGGATGACAGCGTATTGATGCGCAACGCTTAGCAGCAGCAATCCGAAGAAGGTGAAGCCCATGCCGAGCGCCAGCGAAAACGGCTGCGCCTTCTTGTCGGTGAAATACCCGACCAGCGGCTGCAGCAGCGAGGCGGTGAACTGGAACGCCAGCGTGATCATGCCGATCTGCGCATAATCGAGCGTGTAAGCGTTCTTCAGAATCGGATAGACCGACGCAATCAGCGACTGCATGGTGTCGTTGAGGAAGTGCGAGAAGCTGATCCCGGCGAGCACGATATAGGCCGGCCCCGCGGCAGCCGCTTTTGCCGCTAGGTCAGGCGCCATATTCGGCACCACGACCGGCGCGACGAGGGCTTCCTCAGACACGTTGACGGGCTTGTTCAAGGGCGGCTTCCAATAGGATTGCGCTATCGTAATGCCCATTGTCTACGACGCAGACCGCCTTACAGCCAGCACCATTCGCTAATGGCAGAGATGCGTTAGAATGCTTCACTCGCTTCTTGTACTCGCGCAAGGTTGATGGAGTATTTTGGCGAACTGCCGCCAAACCTGACCAGGCCCGAGGCTGTCCGTCGGCGGCTTCATGGGGACCGCGAGCTTCGGGGGGCTTGGTTACACATCGGGCTGATGCCGCCGCTAAGGCCTACCTCAAGCGCGGCGCAGTCTGTGCAGCTGCGCCTTGATGTGAATCCGTTCGCCATGCGCCAGCGTCGCGAGAGGGTCGGGCAGTAGCCGCCAAGATGGCATGCTCGGTCCTAGCCTACAACCTGACACGAGTTATGAACATCGTGGGAGACCAAACCGGTCCCAGCATCTCGCTAACCTCCCCCGGAAGGGCGTTTTTACACAAAGCGGGAAATCCACACTCCTTTTTACTTCGACCTCCGCAACCTCCCCTGATTGAGCAAGCGGCGGTTCGCCAAACTGCCCGGCAGGGCCAAACGGCGCGCTTAGAGCTGGTGGTGTCACTGGCTTACAGCCCAGCGGAATCGCTTCGATCAACGGCATGCGCGCATTTTTGATGGTGACCGCGGTGCCGCTCGCACACTCCGCGCGCCGGCTGACCTGGACCAACAGAGGTCTGCAATGTGCGGTCGGCGACGTCACGATCGCGATCGGCGTCACTACGGTCGCCGAAAGCATGGTTGCGCAAGTGCCGAGATTGGACCGGCATTGACGCGTTAACGCTTCCCTGTCGCGACCGCTCGGAATCGAATGAACGGGAATAATGCGTTAGGCTTACCATCACTTTGGATTAGGGCTTTAACCCTTGGTCCGGCGCATTCGGTTAGGTTGGATTCAACAATTCGGAAAACTGGAACGATGCGCACTGGAATCGCAGAGGCACCTTTGATCGGAACGTCCGCCACGGCGTTCATCTGGCGGCGAGCTATCCCCGGTCATGGTCCGCGCGATCGCATGCGCAGCCCGAAGTGTCCTTACCTATCCGCCACTGACGTTCATCGCACTGCAAGTGAACGTCGGACCAGAGGATTATAAGCATCACCCAAGTAGTTTCCACACCAAAGGCCCAACAAAAGCAAAATCCACAGGAGAGAGTAATGCGTCGGACGATTTTTGGATTGGCAGCGGCTGCTGCAATAATGATGACCGCGGGGGCTGCGCCTGCGATGGCCTGCCAGGGCGGATTGTTCCAGAGTTCGTGCTCGCCCTGCGGTTACGCCGCACCTTGCGCCGTTCCGGTCTACGTCGCCCCGGTCTACGTCGCCCCGGTCTATTCGGGCTGCGACACCGGATGCGGTGGCGACGTAGACCGGAACGGCGCAAGGTGCGGCGTAACCGCAGGGCGAGCACGAACTCTGGAACAATCCGCCCTGGCAGGCCATATCGCAGGCGCAGCCCCGCCGGTCCATCATTATTGCAGCAGCCGCTGCCAATCCAAAAATCGTCCGACGCATTACTCTCTCCTGTGGATTTTGCTTTTGTTGGGCCTTTGGTGTGGAAACTACTTGGGTGATCTTTATAATACTGTAAATTGCCGACGTTCACTTTGGGCGGTTATGAACGTCAGTGGCGGATAGGTAAGGACACTTCGGGGCTCCGCATGCGATCGCGCGGACCATGACCGGGGATAGCTCGCCGCCAGATGAACGCCATATGGCATTTGCCGATGAAGGTACTCTGCAAACTGCAGTCGCATCGTTCAGTTTTCCGAATTGTTAAATCCAACCTAACCGAATGCGCCGGACCAAGGGTTAAAGCCCTAATCCAAAGTGATGGTAAGCCTAACGCATTATTCCCGTTCATTCGATTCCGAGCGGTAGGAACGGGAAGCGTTAACGCGTCAATGCCGGTCCAATCTCGGCACTTGCGCAACCATGCTTTCGGCGACCGTAGTGACACGATCGCGGTCGTGACGTCGCCGACCGCACCGTGCAGACCTCTGTTGGTAGCCGCGGAGTGTGCGAGCGGCACCGCGGTCACCATCAAAAATGCGCGCATGCCGTTGATCGGAGCGATTCCGCTGGGCTGTGAGCCAAGTCGGCACCACCAGCCCTAAGCGCGCCGTTTGGCCCTGCCAGGGCAGTTTTGGCGAACCGCCGCTTGTCAATCAGGGGAGGTTGCGGAGGCCAGGATGTCGGATTTCCCGCTTTGTGTAAAAACGCCCTTTCCCGGGGGAGGTTAGCGAGATGCTGGGACCGGTTTGGTCTCCCACGATGTTCATAACTCGTGTCAGGTTGTAGCTGACCGAGCGTGCCATCTTGGCGGCTACTGCCCGACCCTCTCGCGACGCTGGCACATGGCGAACGGAAATGCACATCAAGGCGCAAATGCACAGACTGCGCCGCGCTTGAGGTAGGCCTTAGCGGCGGCGGCGCTCGCGATGTTTAACCAAGCCCCCGAAGACTCGCGGTCCCCATGAAGCCGACGACGGACAGCCTCGGGCCACGTCCGTTTGGCGGCAGTTCGCCAAATTTTCCATCGACCTTCGTATAAAAACATTCTTCCGTCACAATGGTGCTGGCTGTAAGGCGGTCTGCGTCGTAGACAATGGGCATTACGATAGCGCAATCCTATGGGAAGCCGCCCTTGAACAACCGTGCAAAGTTCCTGTTCTGAGGAAGCCCTCGTCGCGCCGGTCGTGGTGCCGAATATGGCGCCTGACCTAGCGGCAAAAGCGGCTGCCGCGGGGCCCGGCCTATATCGTGCTCGCCGGGATCAGCTTCTCGCACTTCCTCAACGACACCATGCAGTCGCTGGTGACGCGGTCTATGGATTTCTGAAGAACGCTTACACGCTCGATTATGCGCAGAAGATCGGCATGATCACGCTGACGTTCCAGTTCACGGCCTCGCTGCTGCAGCCGCTGGTCGGGTATTTCACCGACAAGAAGGCGCAGCCGTTTTCGCTGGCGCTCGGCATGGGTTTCACCTTCTTCGGATTGCTGCTGCTGAAGCGTCACATCAATACGCTGTCATCCTGATTGCGGCATCGCTGGTCGGTCTTGGATCGGCGGTGTTCCATCCGGAAGAATCAGCGCGCCCGTCCGCCGCGCTGCCTCGGCGGCATTACGGCTTTGCCCAATCGGTGCTTGCGACTCGGCGGCAGTTTGGGACCTCGATGGGGCCGGTGCTGGCGGCGCTGATCGTGGTGCATTTGGACAACCAGCATCGCTTGGTTCTCCACGATCGCGTTTCTCATGTGCAGAATGGGATCTGGTACCAGCACCAGCAGATCGCCACCAAAAGATCAGCCGTCGTCGAACGCCGTGCCGCGCGTAAAGATCCTCGCGCTGGTGGTGCTGGTGGCACTGCTGTTCTCCAAGCAGCTCTACGTGTCGAGCCTGTCGAGCTATTACATCTTCTATCTGATCGACAAGTTCAGCGTCTCGACCCAGACCGCCCACTCTCTGTCTTCATCTTCCTCGCCGCCAACGCGGCCGGCGCTTCTTGCGGGCCGCTGGCGATCAGTTGGCCACAAATACGTCCTGTGGTTCTCGATCCTCGGCGCGCTGCCGTTCACGCTGGCGCTGCTGCCCTATGCCGGGCTGTTTGGCAGCGCCGTGTTGACGGTGTTCATCGGCCTGATCCTGTCCTCGGCGACGTCATCGATGATCGTGTTCGCGCAGGAACTGGTGCCGCACCGCTTCGGCGTGATTCTGGGCGTATTCTTCGGTGTTGCCTTTGGCATCGGCGAATTGGGTGCGGCGGTACTCGGCAAGCTCGCTGACCATCTCGGCATCGGCTTCGTCTATCACGTATGCGCGTTCCTGCCGGCGCTTCGGGCTGCTGGCCGTGTTCTGCGGAAAATCCCGGGGCCCCATACGCTGGGCGTAAACATAATTCGGCGTCGTCGGCAGATTATCCGTATGGCGATGGGTTCATTTCGCTTGCGCTCACATGTTACTTCGTCTTCTTTTCCATAAATTATTATCGATCAAACCTGTACCTGTTCATCAATAATGCAACGCCTACGGGGTTTTGTCATGTGGACAGGGTGGTCGGGATCAAGTTGTCTATGTGTAAGGTATGTTCGTGCTTTCTCGCAGAAGAGTACTTCCCATGAAGGACGTCTCTCCAGTTACGGGAATTGGAAGCCAATTGTCGGCAGCCGGCAATGAATGAGCCTGAAAGAAAATGGTACTGGCACCGCAGCCAAGTATCACGCACAGGCGGACTGCGAAATTTCCGATGAATTTGCAGACGTTCCCGAAGTCAGGCTGCACAAGCTGGCCGGCGAGAGGCGATGAAAGACGGCTGCACGCGAGCCGCTTTAGCAACGTTAGTCCTCAAATCCGAGGCACTAAAAGTCTGGACCGAACACGTAGTTGTTGGACTGTGGCCCGCGTCGTCGTACTCTATCGATCGCATTTCTCGCAACGCTCCCTCAAAGACCAGCCGCCGCGCCGCGCGCGCTGGCGCCAGGTAATATTTTATCAATACAGTGTTAAGATGTGTGGCGGTTTTCCAAATTTGTGTGCCGTAAATGCATCAGGCTCAGCGGCCTGCGCGATTTGCCAAAAATCGTCACGGATTATCAACCTTAAAAATTAACGCGCCGCTTGACAACTTGGTGGCATCGTCCAACCGCTGGTCACGATGTGAGGCTTTGCTTGCTCACGGCAAAAGGACGAAGCCAATGCGTAGCGTTAAGTTTTTGATAGCCGTCGGGGGCAGCATCTGTTCTGTGTCCGGTGGCATCTGTGCCGACGCACCTATTTCGGTGCCCCCGCCCCCGCCCCCGCCTAGGGTTATGGGCCGCCTCCGTCCGTGGGTTATGGGCCACCTCCCGGCATGGCCTATGGGGCAGCTTCGGGCTACAGGGGGAGCCGCCCGCTATGGGAGAGGTTTGGGCTATGGCGGAGGTTCGGGCCGTGGAATTGTCGATGCCTTCGATGGCTGGTATCTGCGTGGCGACATCGGCTTCACCGTGATCGTGTCGGGCGCCTCGACAACGCGCTGGAAACTGTTCTTCTTCCTCGACGCAGAGCAATGCCTTCAGTTCGCGAACAGCTTCAGCGCCGCTTCGGCACCAGGTTCAACGACTGGTTTGGTGCGACCTGACTGGTGAATTCCGCGGCAGCTCGCAGTTCTTCGGCACTGAGCGCATCCACCTTTCCGGCGGCTTCGGCGCCGATACCTATCGCCGCCGCAGACCGAGTCATTGGCGATCGCCAATGGCTATGTCGACCTGGGCACCTGGTTCTCCCTGACGCCGTTCATCGGCGCCGGGGGGTGCGCGGGTCACTATCGCGCACTTCATCGACATGGGCATCACCAATAGTGGCAATGGTTCGGTGTCGAGTTTCGCCTTCGGCGACAACGTTTCGAAGTGGAATCTCGCCTGGACATACACGCCGGTGTCTCCTACAAGTTGGCGCCGAATTTCACCATTGAACTCGCCTATCGCTATCTCGACATGGGCGACGGCTTGACCGGCGACCTCCGTACCTTCGACGGCGTCAACAACATCTACAATCCGATGACGTTCGGAAACCACCGATCGAACGACCTCAGGTTCGGCGTGCGCTGGGACATTTGCCCGCCGGCGAACAGGGCTGCGTACGTGCCGGCGTACGCGCCGGCGTACCCGCCATCGCCTCCGCTGGTGACCAAAGGTTAGTTCAGGCCTCCACGGCTTAACGATTTGAAACGGCGCGGGATGCTCCCGCGCCGTTTGCTTTTGGCGATCGCGGCCCGGCCGTGGCGTCGAGCGCCAAATGGATTCGGTTTTTTTCCGATGAGATCACGCGCATCGGGGCGGGTGATAACGATTGGTTAGGGTTAACGAGCGATGATCAACGCCAAGTTAGAGTGTCCGATGGAGCGTTGCGATGCGTAAATTCTTGCTGGCGGCAGTGATGTGTGGGATGACGGCCGGGGCGCAGGCCGCCGACCTCTCCGACCTTCCCATTCTCCGCGGCGGCTTGACCGAAGGGATGGGCGCCAGGGTCAACTGGTCCGGCGTCTATGTCGGCGGCCAGGTCACCCGCGGCGCCGCGGACATGGATTTCACCAATTCCGGGCAGGACCTGCTGGCCAAGCTCCTCAACAACATCGATCTCGAAGCGCAGTTCAACATCTCGAAATGGCCGGTCGGTCGAGCGGGCCCATGCGTCGGGCACCGGCTATGGCGGCTTTGCCGGATACAATTTCCAATGGACCGATGCGGTCATCGGCGTCGAACTGAACTACACCCACGGTACGCTGTTCGGTTCCTCGAAGGGCGGCCAGGCACGTACCTTCCAGTTTCCGACCGACTACGTTACGACGGCGACGGTCTCGTCGAGCAGCTCGATGCGGCTGACCGATTACGGCTCGCTCCGCGTTCGTGGCGGCTATGCGGTCGGCAGCTGGCTGCCTTACGCATTTGTCGGTGTGGCGCTGGGACAGGCCGATATCAACCGCAGGGCCGATGCTTCTCTCAACTATCACTATGTCGGCACCAACGGAAACTGCCCAGTTATTCGGCCAGCGGCTTCCTGACGGACAATGCGAACAGCCATTTGGTCACCGGCTTCGCCGCCGGTCTCGGCTTCGACTGGATGCTTTGCGCGGGCCTGTTCATGCGGGCCGAATTCGAATATCTCCGCTTCACTTCGACGGTCGACACCAGCGTGAGCACCGCCCGTCTCGGCCTCGGTTACAAGTTCTGATCCAGGGCCACACGTAAGACAAACGCCACGCTTGACAGGAAACGGCACGGCTGGTCCGATGTTGCTCCTGTCCAGAAGGGCGCGTCACGTCGATGAAGATCTATGGCGATACCAATTCGGGCAATTGCCTCAAGGTGAAATGGGTTTGCGACAAACTCGCGCTGCCCTACAGCTGGATTGCGGTCGATACGCTCAAGCGTGAGACCCGCACGTCGGAATTCCTCAAGCTCAACTACGCCGGCCAGGTGCCGACGGTCGAATTCGACGACGGCCGCACGCTGGCGCAATCCAACGCCATCATCCGCTATCTCGCGCGCGGCAGCGACCTCATTCCGCAGGATGCCTTTGCCACCGCCAAGATGGACGAATGGCTGTTCTGGGAACAGTACAGCCACGAGCCCTATATCGCGGTTTGCCGCTTCCAGATGGTGTATCTGGGCAAGCCGGCCTCCGATCTCGATCCCGACAAGATCAAGCGCGGCTATTTTGCGCTGGCGCGGATGGAACATCAGCTCGCCGCCACGCCGTTCCTGGTCGGCGATACCGTCTCGCTCGCCGATGTTTCGCTGTTGGCCTATACGCGGCTGGCGCACGAGGGCGGTTTTCATCTCGACGGCTATGCCGCCGTGCGCCGCTGGATCGGCGAGACCGAAAAAGCGCTCGGGCTGCCGTCGGCGCGTTGAAATCCACCGGAAGAGATCATGACAGCAGTTTCCGAGGTCACCATCCGTCACGCCCGCCGTGACGATCTGGCTTCCATTATCGCCATGCTGGCGGACGATCCGCTCGGCGGGGGGCGGGAACGGATCGAAGACCCGCTGCCGCAAGTCTATTTCGAGGCGTTCGAGCGGGTGCAGCGCGATCCGAATATCCAGCTCGTGGTCGCCGAGGACGGCGAGGGGGTCATCGGCTGCCTGCAGCTCTGCATACTGCCCGGGGTAAGCTCGCAGGGCGCTTCGCGCGGCCTGATCCAGGATGTCCGCGTCGCCTCACATTGCCGCAGCCGCGGCATCGGCGAGCAGCTGGTGCAATGGGCCTGTACCGAAGCGCGCGCAAGGGGTTGCAAGCTGGTCGAACTGCTCACGCATCACACGCGCGTCGATGCGCAACGGTTTTACGAGCGGCTCGGGTTCGCCCGCAGCCATGTCGGCATGACGATCCGGTTCTGATTGCGTCATTGACGTACAAAGTTGTGTCACGTTGCGAGTAATTACCTGCGCGGACCGAGACTCTGCGATCACATTAACACGCGATAAACTAAGCCTGCCTCCGTGATTTTACGGAGAGGAACGTCTCCGCTATGTGAGCGTCTCCCATGGAGCGTGCGTGGGCAGCTTGGGGATTTCTGATGAAAGATTATTCGATCGTTCGGATCGGCAACGACTATGTCGTGCAGGCCGGGGAAAAAAGCGTTCTGAAAATCGGCAGCCGGCGACGCGCCGCCAAGCTGGTGACCGACGCGACCGGATTGCTGGAGCAGCAACCGGTCATGTCCACAGCGGACAGTCCTTCAATCACCTGTGATGTCAGTGACATATCCGGGCCGCCCAAAGTTCCTTGACGATCGGGCGCGATTCCCTTAATCACCGCCGCGGGACACCTCCCCCCAACGGGAGGCTTTCTATCTGGAAGGATAGGTCATGACCGTAGCGAAGCCCGCTTCGCGGCCCAACGTGCCGCATTTCTCCTCCGGCCCCTGCGCCAAGCGCCCCGGCTGGAACCCCGAAAATCTCAAGGACGCAGCGCTCGGCCGTTCGCATCGTGCGAAGGTCGGCAAGGTCAAGCTCAAGCTCGCGATCGAATTGACGCGCGAAGTGCTTGAAGTGCCGGCCGGCTACAAGATCGGCATCGTGCCGGCGTCCGATACCGGCGCGGTCGAAATGGCGCTGTGGTCGCTGCTCGGTGCGCGGCCCGTCACCACCATCGCCTGGGAATCCTTCGGCGAGGGCTGGGTCAGCGATATCGTCAAGGAATTGAAGCTCAAGGACGTCACCAAGCTGCATGCCGGCTACGGCGAAATTCCCGATTTGAGCAAGGCGGATCCGGCCTCCGACATCGTCTTCACCTGGAACGGCACCACTTCGGGCGTGCGCGTGCCCAATGCCGACTGGATCAAGGCGGACCGCGAAGGCCTCACCATCTGCGACGCGACCTCGGCGGCGTTCGCGCAGCCGCTCGACTGGGCCAAGCTCGATGTCGTGACCTTCTCCTGGCAGAAGGCGCTGGGCGGCGAAGCCGCGCACGGCATGCTGGTGCTTCAGCCGCGCGCGGTCGAACGGCTCGAGACCTACAAGCCGGCCTGGCCGCTGCCGAAGATCTTCCGCATGACCAAGGGCGGCAAGCTCAACGAAGGCATCTTCGAGGGCGAAACCATCAACACGCCGTCGATGCTGTGCGTCGAGGATTATCTCGATGCGCTGAACTGGGCGAAATCGATCGGCGGCCTCAAGGCCCTGATCGCGCGCGCCGACGCCAACACCAAGGCGCTGGCCGACTGGAAGGCCAGGACGCCGTGGATCGACTTCCTCGCCAAGGATCCTGCGATCCGTTCCAATACGTCGGTGTGCCTGAGGTTCGTCGATCCGGCGATCACCTCGCTGACGGCGGATGCGCAGGCTGAGTTCTCCAAGAAGCTGGTTGCGCTGATCGAGAAGGAAGGCGCCGGTTACGACTTCGCGTATTACCGCGATGCGCCGGCGGGCTTGCGGATCTGGTGCGGCGCCACCGTGGAAGCGTCCGACGTCGCGCTGCTGACGCAGTGGATCGACTGGGCGTTCGCCGAGACCAAGGCGGCGCTGCCCAAAGCAGCGTAAGGCGGAGGCGTGAGCGTGAAGTTCAGCCGTGCGGGGTTCCGCACGGCAACATCTCACCCAGGCCTTCCATGTTCGAGCCCGAAAACGATATCGAGCGATTGCTGATGCGTGCATCGACACAGCCGGCTGAGCGGCCGGCGTTCGCGCGCGCGATCATGGATGCCAAGGTTTTCGTGGTGCTGGTTCCCGATCGTCCGGTTGTTCCCGGGCCTGACGGCAGCACCACCATTCCCGAAGGCACCCAATTGAGTGCGCCGACCGCAACCCGCGGCGAAGAGCGGCTGATGCCGTTCTTCACGGCGCATTCGCGGGCGCGGGCCTGGTATCCGGGCGATCACATCGTCGCACCGGAGAAGACACGCGATTTGTTCGCCCGTTATCCCGGCAAGCCGTTCGTGCTGAACCCGGGTTCGGACTACGGCAAGGATTATACACCGCCTGAAGTGCAGCGGATGCTGGCGGGGCAATTCGATGACGGCCCGCAGACAACAGTGACGCAGGCGCCGGAGAACATCCTGCTGGCGCATCCCAAGGAAATTCCGACGGATTTGATCGAGGCGCTGGCGCGGGAATTCGCGGGTCGTCACATCGGTGCGTGGCGCCTGGCTGATGCTGGCGATGCGCGCCGGCCAAAGCGAACAAAGCTGGATGCTCGGCGTCGACCACAAGGGCGACTGGCAAGACGTGCGCGCGGCGATCGGTCGCGCCGTGGCGGGCGATGTGCTCAAGGGCCGTCTCCTCGACGCCCTGCCGCTCGCGGGCAGTTCGCTCGCTCCCACCTTGCGTACCGGAATTCCCATCACCGCCGCCAAGCGCGGCTTCCTCCAGAAGCTCTTCAGGTAAAATTCAAATGTCCAAGCCCAGGGTTCTCATTTCAGACGCGCTGTCTCCCGCCGCCGTGCAGATCTTCAAGGATCGCGGCGTCGAGGTCGATTTCCAGCCCAATCTCGGCAAGGACAAGGACAAGCTCGCCGAGATCATCGGCAATTATGACGGGCTTGCGATCCGCTCGGCGACCAAGGCGACCGCCAAGATCATCGAGAAGGCCACGCGGCTGAAGGTGATCGGCCGCGCCGGCATCGGCGTCGACAATGTCGAGATCCCCGCCGCTACGGCAAAAGGCATCATCGTGATGAACACGCCGTTCGGCAATTCGATCACGACCGCCGAACACGCCATCACGCTGATGCTGGCGCTGGCGCGCGAAATTCCGCAGGCCGATGCCTCGACCCAGGCCGGCAAGTGGGAGAAGAACCGCTTCATGGGCGTCGAGATCACCGCCAAGACGCTCGGCGTGATCGGCTGCGGCAATATCGGTGCGATCGTCGCCGATCGCGCCCTCGGCCTGCGCATGAAGGTGATCGCGTTCGATCCGTTCCTGTCGCCGGAGCGCGCCAAGGACATCGGCGTCGAGAAGGTCGAACTCGACGACCTGCTCAAGCGCGCCGATTTCATCACGCTGCATACGCCGCTGACCGACAAGACCAGGAACATCATCGACGCCGGCGCGATCGCCAAAATGAAGAAGGGCGTCCGCATCATCAATTGCGCCCGCGGCGGCCTGGTCGACGAGCAGGCGCTGGTCGATGCGCTGAATTCCAAGCATGTCGCGGGTGCTGCCTTCGACGTGTTCGTCGAGGAGCCCGCCACCTCGAACGTGCTGTTCGGCCACCCCAACGTGATCTGCACGCCGCATCTCGGTGCCTCCACCACGGAAGCGCAGGAGAATGTCGCGCTTCAGGTCGCCGAGCAGATGTCGGATTATCTCCTGACCGGCGCGATCTCGAACGCGGTGAATTTTCCCTCGATCACTGCCGAAGAAGCGCCGAAGCTGAAGCCGTTCATCGAACTCGCCGAAAAGCTCGGCTCGTTCGCCGGCCAGCTCACCGAGAGCGGCATCCTCAAGGTGCAGATCACCTATGAAGGTCACGTCGCCGAGATGAAGATCAAGGCGATCACCTCGGCGGTGCTGTCGGGCCTGCTGCGGCCGATGCTGGGCGACGTCAACG
The DNA here is from genome assembly GCA_963802535.1 of uncultured Alphaproteobacteria bacterium. GTDB lineage: Bacteria > Pseudomonadota > Alphaproteobacteria > Rhizobiales > Xanthobacteraceae > Bradyrhizobium. The sequence continues at coordinate 34,408 of CAWDJI010000031.1, forward strand.
TGGTCTCGGCGCCTGTCGTCGCCAAGGAGCGCGGCATGGTGGTCGACGAGATCGTGCGCGCGGCGCAGAGCGATTACGAAAGCCTGATCACGGTCACCGTCACCACCGAACGGCAGGAACGCTCGGTGTCGGGCACCGTCTATCACGACGGCAAGCCGCGGCTGGTCGACATCAAGGGCATCCGGGTCGATGCCGAATTCGGCAAGTCGATGATCTATGTCACCAACGAGGACAAGCCGGGCTTCATCGGCGGCTTTGCCGGCCTGCTCGGCGACGCCAGGATCAACATCGCCACCTTCCATCTCGGCCGCATCAAGCAGGGCGGCGACGCCATCGCGCTGGTCGAGATCGACGGCGAAATTCCAGCCGACGTGCTCGCCAAGGTGCAGGCGCTGCCGCAGGTCAAGCAGGCCAAAGCGCTGGTGTTCTGACGGCAAAGACCTTGGCCAGCAGACAGATTTGGTGCGCCCGCGTCTTTGTATGCTGGCGTGCATATCGTCGTGAGATGCTGAGATTTTGAGCGTTGTATCCATCTGCCCCCTTCGCATCGGAAGGGGGCAGCACGATTTCTGTGCAACTGTTGCGGCGCATCACGTAATCTTACGTGCCTCGAAATTTACCAAACATTTTAAAGGTCAAAGCTATCGCTGCATGAGCGGGTTTTGCATTTTCAAAACCGGACCCATTGAGGGGACCCAGCATGCGGCTTTCTCTGCGGTTGACTCACAAGATCACGGCCATCGGCATCATCGGCGTCATCGGTGTCGTTCTGGTCGGCGGCATCCATATGTATGGCGAAAAAACCATCGCCGTATACCGGCAGGCCGCCGAGAGCGCGCGGACCATCGCCGAACTGAACCGCAAGATCGAAGTCGAATTGCTGGAAGGCCGCCGGGCCGAAAAGGACTTTTTGCTGCGCAATGACGCCAGAAAGGCCGACAGCCAGATCGAAATATCCAAAGCGGTCGCGGCCGACATCGATGCGCTGCGTGGCAAGATCGTTGCCATCGGCAAGCCCGATCTGGCTCGTCAGATCGAGGTGATGAGCGCATCGCTGGCCAAATACCAGTCGCATTTCACGGCCGTGGTCGAACACAAGCGCCAGCTTGGTCTCGACGAAAAATCCGGCCTTGAAGGACGCCTTCGCGCGTCCGTCCACGATATCGAATCGCGGGTCGATCAATTGAAGGAACCCACGCTTCTGATCTCGATGCTGACGATGCGCCGTCACGAGAAGGATTTCATGCTGCGGCGCGACCGCAAATATGGCGACGACATGAAAAAACGCGCTACAGAGTTCGCCGCCGGGCTGGACAATGCTAATCTGCCGGACGCCGCCAAGACCGAACTCAAGCAGAAGCTTGCCGACTATCAGCGCGATTTCGCAGCCTGGATGGAGAAGGCACTGACGCTGGCCGATGAGCTTAAGGCGATGTCGGAGTCGTTTTCCGCGGTCGAGCCCGTCATCGAGGCGGTTTCGAAATCGGTCAACGCCATCAGGGCCGAGGCGGAACAGTCGAATGCCGCCGAGCGCGACAGCATCCAGCGGATGATCGAAATCGCCATCCTGCTGATCGCAGCTTTGGTGCTGGCGGCAGGATTCTTCATCGGCCGGTCGGTTTCAAAACCGCTGTCGGCGATGAGGGCGGCGATGCTGGAGCTCGCCAAAGGCAATTTCGCGATCGTGCTTCCGGGGCTCGGCCGCCCCGACGAGATCGGGGAAATCGCGCAGGCCGTGGAAACCTTCAAGGTCAACGCCGAGCAGAAGGCGCGCGACGAAGCCGACGAAAAGATCCGGCAGGAGCAGATCGTGGCCCAGCGGCGCAAGGCGGACATGATCAGGATGGCGGACGGCTTTGAATGCGCCGTCGGCGAGATCGTCGAGACGGTGTCTTCGGCTTCGACCGAACTCGAAGCCTCGGCCGATACGTTGACGACGACCGCAATGCGTTCGCAGGAGCTCGCCACCATGGTCGCGTCGGCGTCCGAGGAAGCCGCCACCAATGTGCAGTCGGTGGCGTCGGCGACCGAAGAACTGTCCTCGTCGGTCAACGAGATCAGCCGCCAGGTGCAGGAATCCTCGCGCATCGCCACCGAGGCCGTCGATCAGGCGCACCAGACCAATGATCGTGTCGGCGAACTGTCGAAGGCGGCCGCCCGGATCGGCGACGTCGTCGAACTGATCAACACCATCGCCGGACAGACCAATCTGCTGGCACTGAACGCGACGATCGAGGCCGCGCGCGCCGGCGAAGCGGGCCGCGGCTTTGCCGTCGTCGCCTCCGAGGTCAAGGCGCTGGCGGAGCAGACCGCGAAGGCGACCGGCGACATCGGCCGCCAGATTGCGGATATCCAGGCCGCGACCGAGTATTCGGTCACCGCCATCAAGGATATCAGCGGCACGATCGAGAAATTGTCGGAGATTTCGTCGACGATCGCGGCCGCCGTGGAAGAGCAGGGCGCCGCGACACAGGAAATCTCGCGCAATGTGCAGCAGGCAGCGCTCGGCACCACGCAGGTGAGCGCCCACATCACCGACGTTCGCCAGGGCGCCAGCGAGACCGGATCGGCCTCTGCGCAGGTGCTCTCGGCGGCGCAGTCGCTGTCGGGCGACAGCAATCGCCTCAAGCTCGAGGTTGGAAAATTCCTGGACTCGGTACGCGCCGCCTAAATCCCGCGCCGACCCTACCAGCGGGCCAGCGCCGCCCGCTGGCCGTCATCCCTGCGCCATTGGCTGATGCTGCAGCCGAAGCGTCCGCGAAACCAGCGCGCCATCGCGCTTTGTGCCGAGAAGCCGAGCAGCGCCGCCATCTCCTTCAGCGGCCGATCGCCATCCTCGATCAATCGCATCGCGAGATCAGCGCGCTCGGTGTCGAGTATGGCGGAGAAGCTGGTGCCGCGCGCCGCCAGATGCCGGTGAATGGTCCGCCGGTCGCAGGCGAGATGTTCGGCCACGCGCTCGATCGAGCAATCGCCAACCGGCAACAGCGCGCGGACCAGTTCGGCGACCTTGTCGTCCCAGTTGCTGGAGCGCGCTTCGATGGCCTCGACGCGCTGGCGCAAATAATGCGCGATCAGCGGATGCGCGTTTGGAATCGGCCGGCCGAGATCGCGCGCGTCGACCAGGATGGCATTGACCTCCGCATTGAAGGTGACGTTGCAGCCGAAGAAGGTCTGGTAATAGCGGCGGTTGCGCGGCGGCCCGTGCATCAGAAAAACGTCGAGCGGCCGCCAGTCGTCGCCGAACAGGGAGCGGATGATGCGATGCAGGGTTCCGATCGACATTTCAGCCGATTGCCGCGGCGGGCGCGGGATGCCGCCACGGAGCGTGATTGATATCATCAGCGTGTCTTCGTCCCGCTCGAGTTCGATCCGCATGCCCTCGTGGTGGATATGGATGAACTGCGACAGCGCCTCGATCGCATCGCCGATCGTGGCCTGTTCGCGAACGACCAGCGCCACCGGGCCGAGGTTTGCGAGGCCGCCGCGATCGGCCATCCGCAGCCCGAATTCATCGACGCCGGCGGCCGCGGCGGAAGCTTCCAGCAAACGGCGGAGACCGGCGACGGCGATGCGGAGATCCGGGCTATCGAGGCAGGCGACCGGCAGCCTGGCCTTGCGCAGCATCGCGATCGGGTCGAGCCCGACGGAGCGGGCGACCTCGGGGTAATAAGTCAGGCTGGCGCTGCGGATCAGATCAGCCATGCGTGGTTTCCCGGGCGATGTCCCGAAATGTAAAATAACTGTCCCAATCCGTCAAACGGAACCGCAACTTCCAGTATAGATACGTAGTCGAAATGCTGATGTTCCGGGCGCCAATGCCGGGCTCAGTCGGCCGCCGCAGCGATACTGGTCATTGCCGACCAGCTGACGGTGGTCACCGCATCAAAATCCATATCGCTCAAAAGCTCTTTGCCGGGGTACTGCCATGCCGTGGAATTCGACTTCCAAGGGAGAAATATTCGTCATCGACGAGGATGCGTCGATGCGCGAGAAATTGTCGAAGACGATGCAGGAGAGGGGTTACGACGTCATCAGCTTCGCGGATGGTGCGTCGCTGCTGTCCTATGTAAAAGCCCGTACGCCGGCCTGCATTTTCCTGGAAGCGCACGCCTCCGACCGGTCCGGACTCGATCTGCTGAAAAAGCTTCGCGCCGAGAATTGCCCGGCACCGGTTTTCGTCACCTCGGCGACCGGCGCCATCTCGATGGCGGTCGACGCGGTCAGGAACGGCGCCTTCGATTTCATCGTCAAGCCGTTCTGTAGCCGCGAGGTTGCCCGCCGGGTCGAGGCGGCGATCGACGAATTTTCCGAGCCGTCGGGCAACGATGGCGCCTCCGACATGTCGCTCTATGTTCCCGGCGGTCCGCCCCTGACCCGCCGCGAGCGCGAGGTGCTGGCGCGGATAGCGGTTGGCGAGACCAACAAGGAAACCGCGCGGTATCATGGGCCTGAGCGCGCGAACCATCGAGGGCTATCGGGCCAGCATCATGCGCAAGGTCGGCGTCAGGAACGCGGCCGAACTGCTCCGCCGCGTGCTCGGCCAGGGCCGCCACATCTGAGCCTGCGAGGCAATCGGTACCACCCGACGCCGCGGTCCCGCCGCGGCGCGGCCTCACCGAAACCCCAATCGAACCAGTTTCTCTGTCGCTGCGTCTCATCACCAGGGGTGATGGGATTTTTCGCGTCGCCGTCCTGCGAACGGCTGTTGGAGGGAAACCATGCGATTGATAGCCAATGCTTTTTTGACGTCCAGCCTCGTGATGGTCGCGGCGCTTGCTGCCGCGCCGGTGCGGGCGGCCGATGTCGATGCAAGTTCGGCGGTCGATGCCGTCACCGTCTATCCCGACGGCGCCAGCGTCACCCGCCTCATTACGCGTCGATCTGCCGGCCGGCGACAATTCGGCGGTCCTGAAGGATTTTCCGCTGACGCTGGATCCGTCCTCGCTGCGGGTCGAGGGCGAGGCGGGCGCCAAGCTCACGATCGGCGCGATCGACGCCAAACCGCCGCGCGCGGCACCACCGGTCAATTTGCCCGAACTCGACAAGCGCATCGAGACGCTGAAGGACCAGCGCGCCGACCTTCAGGGCGCGATCAATGCCGCCGCGGCGCGCCGCAAATTCGCCGAGCGCTTTGCGGAAAGCTCGCCCGCCGGCATCGGCGACAAGGGCGAGGCGCGCCCGATCGCCGAATGGCGCACCGCTTTTGCCGCGGTTGGTGAGGAAGTGGCTGCCGCCGATAGCGCGATCCGCGACGCCGAGCGCAAGCAGCGCGAACTCGACCGCGAAATCGCGCGGCTGGAATCCGACAAGGCGCAGAAACCGCCGAGCAAGCTCGAGGTTAGAATCGAAGTCGCCGCCGCCGCAGCGACCAAAGCGACGCTGCGGGTGACCTACGCGGTGCGCAACGCACGCTGGACGCCGCTCTATGACGCCCGCCTCGACACCGGCGGAAAAGACCGCAAGCCGGCGCTCGAACTGGTGCGCCGCGCCGAAATCACCCAGAACACCGGCGAGGACTGGTCCAATGTCGCGCTCAGCGTTTCCACCGTGCGCACCGCGCGCGGCGGCAAGGCGCCGGATCTGAATTCGCTGATCGTGCAATATCCGCCGCCGCCACGGGCATCGGCGTCCGCGAGCGGCGGCATGGAGTTTGGCGTTGCGAGGCCTGCGCCGCCGATGCAGCGTTCCGCCAAATTGGCGGAGCCGGCTTCCCCGGGGCGGCTTCCGAGCGCGCCGACGAGCAGCAGGCCACGGCCGAAGTCGGCAGCTTCCAGGTCGTGTTCAAGATTCCCGGCCGCGTCAGCCTCGGCGCCAGCGAGGGCGCAAAGAGCCTGCGCGTCTCCAGTGCGGTGCTTGCGCCCGATCTGATGGTGCGCGCGGTGCCGGTGCTGGATCCGACCGCATTCATCGAAGCGAGCTTCAAGCAGAACGAGGACGCGCCGCTGCTGCCCGGCCGGGTCGCGATCTATCGCGACGGCGTGTTCGTCGGCCGCACCCCGATGGCGGCCGCCGGCAAGGATGAAACCGTGCGGCTCGGCTTCGGCGCCGACGACAAGATCAAGATCGAGCGCACCGTGCTCAAACGCAACGAGGGCTCCGCCGGCCTGATCGTCACGACCTCGAAGACCGACGAGCGTTCGTTCAAGACCACCATTCGCAACGGCCACGACTTCCCGATCAGAATCGCGATCGAGGATCAGTTGCCGGTCAGCGAGAACGAGGACATCGTCGTCGAAATGCTGCCGTCGTCCACGGCGCCCACCACCACCAATCTGCGCGACAAGCGCGGCGTGCTGGAATGGGCGTTCGAAGCCAAGGCCGGTGAAGTCAGGGATATCGGCTTTGCCTGGCGCGTGCGCTGGCCCAAGGACAAGGGCGTGGTGATGATCCCGGCGGGGTGAGGCGGAAGGGGTTAGCACATATCAACAAGCAGACCTGAACCGTCATTGCGAGCGCAGCGAAGCAATCCATCGCGCAACAAGGAAGTATGGATTGCTTCGTCGCTTCGCTTCTCGCAATGACGACCGATAGAACTGTCGGCTACTTCGCCTTCAGGAAATCGCCGACTTCGAGCAGCACGAACTCGTTGTCGTCGGCCTTGTTGGGATCGCGGCTCGACGAGAACGGCAGGTTGTTGTCGTTGCCGACGATGATGTGGGTCTCGTCGACGCGGTCGACATTCTCGATGGTGAAGAACGGGAAGGTCAGCACGCCGTCATTGAGCGGCTTGCGTGCCTTCTTGTCGGGATCCCTGATCTTCATCAGGTCGATATAGGCGATCTTGCGCACCGGCTTGCCGACGTTGGCGTCCGACGAGCTCGATCTTGTAGACGCGCTTGAACTTGGCGAGGTCCGGGAAGCAGTTTTCGCCGCGGGTGCCCTGCGGGCAGGCCTTGTCCGCGGTGCCTTCGCCGTTGTCGCGCTCGATGATCAGGCCGGAGGTGGCGTCGATCATGTTGAAGTCGCCGATCGCGTTGCCGTTCTGCCTCGAACACATACTGCCAGTAGCGCGCCGGTGAATTTTTCCGCCGCGACGTCGAATTCGAGGATCCGCGAGGCTTCCTTGCCGTCGACCTTTTCCCAGTCCTTCTTCTCGGCGTCCCACAACGGCCCTTCGAGCAGGCCGTACAGGAACTTGCCGTCCTTCGACGAGGCGAAGCCCTCGTAGCCCTTGGAGCGGCGGAGGTTGACGTTGGTGTAGCTCAGCGCCCGGCGCGCCCGGCGACTGCACCGACCAGTGATCGGGCGAGCGCACCGGCTTGCCGTCGGCAGTCGTTTCGAACACCGCCAGCACCTTGCCGCTCCGGTCGGCCTTGAGGACGTAGGGACCGAACTCGTCGCCGATCCAGAAGGTGTCGCCGATGATCTGGAAGCCTTCGGTGTCGAAATCGGCGCCGGTGAGATAGCGCTTGGCGGTGTCCTCATGGACGATGCGGAACGGCACCTTCTTGTCGGGATCGTGCAGGAAGATGGTTTCCTGACGCTCGATCTTGCCGGTCGCCCAGTCGATCTTGTGCCGGTTCAGATACAGCATCGAATCCGGCCGAGTTGTAGCGCGAACCCATGCCGTTGTCGGTGATCACCCAGAACGAACCGTCCGGCATCGCCTTGATGCCGGAATGGCCCTGCAGCGGCTGGCCCTTGAACGGCAGCGAGACGCCGGTCGGGCGCTCATAGGATTTTCCCATCACGCTGCCGATCGCATCGACCCGGCGGCCGGTGGTGTATTTGCCCGAGGTCTTGAGATCATCCGGCGCGTCGGCGGGCGCGTCGATGAACGATTGCGCCGGCAGCACGGCGTGCCCCTTCAGCGTGGCGGGAAATTCGCCTTCGTTTTGCGCAAACGCGGCACCCGTGACCAGAAAGACTGGCGGCGACGGAACAGAGCAGTGACATGCGCATGGTTGATCTCCCGTGAGAAACGATGCGGTGTTTTGGGAGGCGCGTGTAACAGCCGTCTGACAGTTTTGTGAAACGCCGATAATGCCGTTGGATAGCGGTTGCGGCCTTAGGTCGCCGCAGGCGTCTGGCGGGCCGCCACCGGCCGCATGGTCTGCGGCAGCAGGAACGGCACGCCATGGTTGGTATATTCCACCGTGACGTCGACCTCGAAGATGCGCCGGATGGTTTCGGCCGTGATCGCGTCGGTGCGGCCGCCGTCGATCGCAAGGTGGCCTTGATGCAGCAGCACGATGCGGTCGGCGAAACGCATCGCAAGATTGAGGTCGTGCAGCACCGCGATCACGGCGGTGCCGTTGCGCGCGCGCAGCCTTGCGCGGTCTCCACGAGGTCGATCTGGTGGCGCATGTCGAGGCTGGAGGTCGGTTCATCCAGCAGCAACAGCCCCGGCCCGTGCAGCGCCTCGCCGCAGGCGAGCTGCACCAGCACGCGGGCAAAATGCGCGCGCTGCTGCTCGCCGCCGGACAGCGTCGGCAATTGCCGGTCGCTGAAGCGCTCGAGGCCGACCTCATGCAACGCCGCCTCGACCAGCCGTTCGGGTGGCGGCGCGGCTGTTGTCGCCCGCGCCCATGGCGACGATTTCCGCGACGCTGAAGGGGAAGGTGACGTTGACGTGCTGCGACAGGACAGCGCGGTGATAAGCGAGCTGGCGCGGCGGATAGGTCTCGATATCACGCTGCTTGAGTTCGACACGGCCGCTGGTCGGGCGGAGATCGCCGGACAACAGCCGCAGCAAGGTCGACTTTGCCGGCGCCGTTGGGGCCGACGATCGCGATCATCTCGCCGGCGGAAATGCGCAAATCGATCGCGTCGACCAGGGTGGCGCCGCCGACGATCTTCGAGACCGACCGCGCTTCGAGGATCGGATTCATAGCCCGACCAGCCCGCGCTGGCGCAGCAGCATGCCAAGGAAGAATGGCGCGCCGATCGCCGCGGTCAGGATGCCGATCGGCATTTCCGCCGGCGCCACGATGGTGCGGGCCAGCGTATCGGCGCCGACCATGCAGGACCGCGCCGAGCAGCATCGAGGCCGGCAGCAGCAGTCGGTGCGCCGGCCCGATCATTAGCCGCAGCAGATGCGGGACCACGATGCCGACAAACCCGACGACGCCGCAGACCGAGACCGCAACGCCGGTCATCGCCGATACCATGACGATCGAAATCCGCTTCAGGCGTTCGACGTCGACGCCGCTGTGGAACGCCTCGGCCTCGCCGAGCACCAGCACGTCGAGCCCGCGGGCGATCCACAGGCAGGCGATCAGGGAGAGCGCCAGCACCGGCGCCAGCGTCGCGATCTTGGGCCAGGTCGCGCCGGTCAGCGAGCCCAATAGCCAGAACGTGATGTCGCGCAACTGGCGGTCGTCGGCGATGAATACCAGTAATCCGATGCCGGCATTGGCGATGGCCGATATCGCGATCCCCGCCAGCAGGAAAATCGCAATCGAGGTCCGCCCCGAACGGCTGGCGATGCCGTAGAGAATGACGGTGGTCGCAAGCGAGCCGACAAAGGCGGCAAGCGGCAGCAGCTGGTTCTGCATGAAGCGAAGGTTCTCGCCGAGCTGGCTGTCGGTGAATACGATCGCAGCGGCCGCAGCAAAGGCGCCGCCGGAGGACACGCCGACCAGCGCAGGATCGGCGAGCGGATTGCGAAACAACCCCTGCATGATGGCACCGGAGGTGGCGAGCAGGGCGCCCACCATCGCCGCCGCCGCGATGCGGGGAATCCGGATCGACCACAGCACCAGTTGATCGCGGGCAGCTAACGGATGGGATGAGCCGTCCGTCCACAGCCCGAGCGCCACCGGCAGCCGCGACAGCGGGATGCCCGCCGCACCCATGGTGAGTGCGATCAAGGATGCGCCGGCGAGCACCACGAGGAGGCCAAGGAGGATGAGCGAGGCGGCGGGCCGCAGCGCGAAACCGCTGCGGCGTTTCGCGCTGTTGATGTCGGCCTCGGCCATCGCGGTCATTGCCGGCAATTCGCCGTCAGCGCGGCCGGCGTGAATTGCTCGGCCTGCGGCGCCAGCGCCGGATACAGCCTGATCGCCAGATCGCGCGCGGCAGCCGCCGTGCGCGGGCCGAAGCCGAGCAGATAGAGGCCCTCCATGGCGATGAAGGCCTTGTTGGCGGCAGCCGGAGTCAACGCGAACGCCGGATGCACATAGACGGCGTCGGCCTCCAGCGAATCCTTGCCGCGCTGGATCGAGAGCACGACGTCTGGTTTGGCGGCGATGATCGCTTCGTCATTGATGATCTTGTAGCCGTCATAGCTGTCGATCGCGTTGACCCCGCCGGACAGCGCGATGATTTCATTCGCCGCGGTCTTTTGCCCGGCGGCCATCGCCCGGCCGTTCAAAAGCGACATCACGAACATCACCCGCACCGGTTTTGTCACCTTGGCGCGTAGCGCACGCAGTTGCGCGAGGTCATCGGTCACGACCGATGTCAGGCATTCGGCCCGCGCGTCGGCGCCCATGGCGTGGCCGACCAGCTTGATTTTTTCGAGCAGGCCGGCTTCCGAAAATGTTTCGGGCACCAGCACCAGCGGCACCTTGGCGGCTTCGAGCACGTCAATGGTTTCCTTCGGTCCGGAACCCTGTACGGCGAGCACGAGGGAAGGGTTGAGCCCGAGCACGCCTTCCGCCGAAAGCTGGCGCATGTAGCCGACATTGGGTTTGTCGCGCAGCGCTGCGGCCGGATAGAGGCTGGTGGTGTCGACGCCCGCCAGCCGATCTTCAAAGCCGAGCGCATAGAGAATTTCGGTGACGGCGCCGCCGATCGAAACGATCCGCTTGTTGTCGCTGACCGCGATCTCGCGGTTGCGCGCGTCGTGTACCGTGATGCCCGCCGCAAGTGTGGCGTCACCGGAGGCGAGAGCGCAGGCGAAGGCGACCAGGATGTGCGTGCGACAAAATGTCATCGAGCGATCACTTGGTCAGAATGAGCTTGTTCTGCGACGTCAGCCGCAGCCGGTAACGATCCTCGCCGTGCGCAGATGATGATCTCGCGTTCGCTCGCAAACAGCTCGCGGCTGTCGAGCCGGTTGCCGTTCACGACAACGGATCGTGCTGGTGCGGAAGGAGATTCCGCATTCGCATTGGTGTCGCCGAGCCGTCCGCCGGAAGAAGCCGTCATTTGGTTTGTTGCGCTCCGAAAAAACTCGTATCGATCCATGCTTGTATAGTTGGGCGGCCGCGCAATCCAACCGCTGCGATTTACAATCGATATAAAGTGGCGGTTGCGGTTATTGACCGCCCCGATGTCGCCACGTAACCAAGCAGGACACGATGCGGGTGGATTGCGCGCATCGAAAAGCGGCAGCCAGCAAGCAGCTCGCAATTTGCGCAGCGCCCGCCAGCCAGACCCAAAGAAAATAGATATCAGGTTGGGGTTGTTATGGCTGACGGGGCTATGTATCCGCGCGTCCTTTTTTTGGGCGCGTCGGTGGTGTCATTTGCGTTGTTGATGGGCGATGCCGCGCTGGCGCAGACAGCGGACACGCAAGAGATCGCTCGTCCGTCGGAGCGGAAAAAACAGGCCAAACGCAAACCCGCAAAACCGCCGGCCGAGCAGCAGGCGTCAGCGCCGGTGCTGAACGCGTATGCCCAGGTCGGCCGCACCCCGGTGCAGTCGCTCGACACCATCACGGTTGCCGCATCGAAGACCGAAGAGCGCGCGATCGACGCGCTGGCGCCGGTCAGCGTGGTGACGCTGGAGCAGATCCAGGGATTGCAGCCGAAGCGGCTCTCCGACATCTTCTACAATGTACCAGGCGTGTCGTTCCAGGATCGCGGCGACGATCCGGCGACCGCGATCAATATCCGCGGCTTGCAGGATTTCGGCCGCGTCGCGGTCGTGGTCGACGGCGCGCGGCAGAACTATCAACGCAGCGGCCACAACGCCAATGGTTCGTTCTTCCTCGATCCGGAACTGATCGGCGGCGTCGACGTCGTGCGCGGCCCGACCGCCAACATCTACGGCTCCGGCGCGATCGGCGGCGTGGTCTCGTTCCGCACCAAGGACATCAACGACGTCGTGCGCCCGGGCGAGCGCTGGGGCGTCGATATGACCGGCTCCTACGGCAGCAACAACAGCCGCGGCCTCGGCTCGATCTTCGGCGGCGTGCGCGCCAATCCCAATGTCGATATTTTCGGCGGCGCGGTCTACCGCACCCAGGGCAATTACAAGGACGGCGACGGCACCGAGATCGGCAACACCGGCAATGAGCTCGCCGGCGGCCTGTTGAAACTCACGGCGCGGCCGGGCGAAGGCCATGAGATCAAGCTCGGCGGCGTGTTCCAGGACTACAAATACTCGATCGGGCAGCCGAACCGCGGCGCGACCACCACGGCGGCGCCGCTGGCGGCGATCGCGGGCACCTCGGTCTATGCGTCGGACGCCAGGAACTACATGGGGACGCTGAGCTGGAAATACTCCAGGCCGGACGACCATTGGTTCGACTGGAGCGCAAACGTCTACGGCAACCGGACCGAGAACGATCAGGTCAAGACCTACAACAACCGCATCACCACCGGCGGGGGCATCTGCACGCTCGCCAATCCCGGCAACAACATCTCGGGCTGCGTCGGCGACCGCCGCGGCTATGTGATCGACACAACAGGCATCGACGTCAACAACACCACGCGCTTCAAGCTCGGCGACTGGCGCAATGCCGTCACCTACGGCTTCGACGGGTTCCAGGATCTGGTCAACACGTCCGACAGCCGCGGCAACTCCAACATCACCACGCCGGGCGGCCGGCGCGTGGTTACCGGCGCCTTCGCGCAGTTGAAGCAGAACTACTCCACCTGGCTCGAAGTGGTCAGCGCGGTCCGTTACGACCGCTACCAGCTCGACTCTCGAACACGGTGTCGACCGGCGGCGACCGCTTCTCGCCGAAGATCACCGTCGGCGTGACGCCGGTGGCGGGCTTCACCCCCTATGTCAGCTATGCCGAGGGCTACCGCGCGCCGTCGATTACGGAGACGCTGATCGCGGGCGGTCACGCCACCGGCGGTGGTCCGGCGCTGTTCGTGTGTCCGGATGGCACTACCGGGTTGTTCTGCTTCCTGCCCAATACCGGGCTTCGCCCCGAAGTCGGCAAGAACAAGGAAGCCGGCGTCAATCTGAAATATGACAACGTCTTCACGGCGGCCGACAGTTTTCGCGGCAAGTTCAACGTCTTCCGCAACGATGTCGACGGCTACATCGACCTCGTCGCATCGACCCCGGTTGCGGTGCCGCCGTTCGGCTCGTTCAGCAAGTTCTATCAGTATCAGAACATCGCGCATGCGCAGATCGAGGGTGTCGAAGCCGAGGCGTTGTACGACGCGGGCCTGTGGTATCTCGGCGTCGCCGGCCATCTGATGCGCGGCAAGAATACCCAGACCAATATCGGGCTTGCGACCATCACGCCGCGCAAGATCACGACCACGGCCGGCGTCCGGTTGCTCGACCGCAGCCTGATCCTTGCGGCGCAATGGTCGTCGTTCGGCGCCAACAACGATCTCCCGGCCGGCTATCTGCCCTCGACCGCGTATGAACTGGTCAATGTGTATCTGACCTGGAACGCGACCAGGGACATCGTCTTCTCGGCCTCGATCGACAATCTCCTGAACCAGTATTATCGGCCCTATGCGATCCCCGGCAGTTCGAGCGATGGCACCACGCAGAACGATGCGCTGTGGGCGAGCCCCGGGCCGGGCAGGGTCTACAAGGCCGGATTGAAGATTCACTTTGGCGGAGCGTGACCTGAGATAGCTGATTTCCAAATTCCAATTGCACCGGGCCGCGTTGATGCTCCAGCGCGGCTTCGGTGCGTTCGTGTTTCACCAACCAACAACATCCAGGAGAATTCGATGTTTATCGCAATGAACAGGTTTCAGGTGAAGACGGGCCAGGAGCAGGCCTTTGAGACGGTGTGGGCGACGCGGGAATCCTATCTCGGCGCCATGGCCGGCTTCGTCGAGTTTCATCTGCTCAAGGGTCCGGTCGCCGACGACCACACGCTGTATTCGACGCACACGACCTGGGTCGACAAGGCGGCGTTCGAGGCCTGGACCCGGTCGGACGAATTCCGCCGCGCCCACGCCCGCGCCGACAACAGGACCGGCGAAAGCCTCTATCTCGGCCATCCCAAGTTCGAAGGCTTTGAGGTGATCCAGTCCGAGCGCAAGACCAGCGCCGCCGCGTGATCAGGGAGGTTTCGATGTCGAGTACGGAGCCCGCCGATCTCAAGGCCTATATGGCGCAAAATCCGGGCGCGGTGATCGAGGACGTGGCGCGCGAGCGCAACGTCACGCCGCGCGCCGTGATCGAGGCGCTGCCGGCGGAAATGGTCCGCATCGGTCGCGGCGGATATTTTCGTCGCCGCCATGCAGGATATCGCGCAATGGGGTGAGGTGACGCTGATCGTTCACACCGATGATGCGATCTTCGAATTCACCGGCGTCGATTCCCGCAGGTGAAATCGGCCGCGGCTATTTCAACCTGATGCAGCCCAAGGGATTGCACGGCCATCTCAGGCACGAACGCTGCGCAGCGATTGCCTTTGTCGAGCGGCCGTTCATGGGCAAGTCGTCGGCCTTCATCGCCTTCATTAATGTCGATGGCGGCATCATGTTCAAGGTGTTCGTCGGTCGCGACGAGGCGCGGGCATTGCGCGGCGATCAACTGAAGCGCTTTCAAACGCTTGCGGACAGCCTCGCTTCGCCAAGCGCGGCGTAAGGCACCGCATTGTCATCGGGGAGACGACCATGCAGCAGGGTATGATCGACTTTGGAAGGCAGCGACTTTCGCGGCCGGTGGCCTTGATCGCAATTGCGGTGGTGCAGGTTCCCGGCGCGGCGCTGGCTGCGACCGATGCCGCGCTGTTGCCGCGCAATCTCTCGCCCTGGGGCATGTTCGCCAACGCCGACATCGTGGTGCAGGCGGTGATGATCGGGCTGGCGTTCGCCTCGCTTGTGACCTGGACGATCTGGCTCGCCAAGACCATTGAGATCCGCCGCAAGACCGCGGCAGCCAAACGTCGTATCGGCCTGCTCGAGGCCGACACGGTGCTGACTGAGGTCGAGCAGCGTTGCCGCGGCGGCGACGATGCGGTGGCGCAGCTGATCCAGTCGGCTGCGCGCGAGGCCAGCCTTTCCGGCGGCATGGGCGATGACGGCTTCAAGGAGCGGATCGCGCTGCGGCTGGAGCGGGTCGAAGGCGCGATGTCGCGGCAGATCGCGCGCGGCACCGGCGTGCTCGCCACGATCGGCGCCACCGCACCCTTCGTCGGCCTGTTCGGCACGGTGTGGGGCATCATGAACGCCTTCATCGGCATTTCCGAGGCGCATACCACCAATCTCGCCGTCGTCGCCCCGGGCATCGCGGAAGCGTTGCTCGCGACCGCGCTGGGACTGGTCGCGGCGATCCCGGCGGTCGTGATCTACAATCATCTGACGCGGACGATTTCAGCTCATCGCGCGCTGCTCGGCGACGCCTCGGCGATGGTGTTGCTGCTGATCAGCCGCGAGGGCGATCGCGGCAGCTTCCGGCTCTCACGCGCTGCGGAGTGAACATGGGTGCAAGATTAGGTACCAGCATGGGGGGACGGTCGCGTGGCGCCGACGATCTCGTCGAGGCGCATGAGATCAACGTCACGCCGTTCATCGACGTCATGCTGGTGCTGCTGATCATCTTCATGGTGGCGGCACCGCTCGCGACCGTCGATCTCGGCGTCGATCTGCCGGCCAGCGCCGTCGAGCCGCAACCGCGCCCGGACAAGCCGGTGTTCGTCACGGTGAAGCCGGACCTGTCGGTCGCGGTCGGCGAAGACATCATCGCACGCGATACGCTGACCGCCACGCTCGATGGCGCCACCAAAGGACGCAAGGACGAGCGGATCTATCTGCGCGCCGACAAGGCGGTGAGCTATGGCGAACTGATGGAGGTGATGAACCTGTTGCGCAACGCCGGCTATCTCAAGATCGCGCTGGTCGGCCTCGACGGACGTAGCTGACCGCCATGAACGCGTTCGTTCTCCATGACGTCAGCGACCAGGCCGTAATGCGGCGCTGGGGCGCGTCGGGAATTGCGATCGTTGCCGCGCATGTGGCCGCGATTGTGCTCGCGATGAACTGGTACACGCAGCGGCCGGTGCCGGGCATCAATTTGCCCGCGATCATGGTGGACATGGCGCCGGTCACGTCCTCGCCGCAGCCGACGCCGATGGATCTGGCACCGGGACCTGTCATGCAGCAGGCCGACGCCTCGCCGCCCGAGCCCGCGCAAGCCGAGATCGTGGAGGAGCAGATCGCGCCGACCCCGCCCCAGGAGAAGCCTGACGTGGTGGCGCCGCCGGAACAGAAGACGCAACCGACGCCGCCAAGGCCCGAGCCCGCGAAAATCGTTCCGGATCAGAAACCAGTGCCGGTGAAACCGAAAGTGGTTCGCGCGGAGGCGAAGAGGCCGACGGAAGCGCCGCCCGCGCCCCGCACCACGGCGGCACCGCGGGCCGAGCGGCAGGCACCGGCGGCGTCCGCGGTCAGCGCCGGAGCTTCGGCCGCGGCGGTCGCGTCCTACAAGCAACTCGTCGCCGCGCATTTGCAGCGCTTCAAGCAATATCCGCCCGGCGCCAAGGCGGCCGGCCAGCAGGGCGTGGCGCGGGTCAGTTTTACGCTCGGCCGCGGCGGTCAGGTGATGTCGAGCGGGCTCGGCGGCTCATCCGGCCACGCCGCGCTCGACGCCGAGACGCTGGCAATGGTGCGGCGCGCCCAGCCATTCCCGGCGTTCCCGCCTGATGTGAAACAAGCCTCGATGAGCTTCAGCGCGCCGGTAGCGTTTCACATCCGGTAGGCGGCGATGGATTTAGGAAGCCTATCTCCGTCATCCTGAGGTGCGCGCTCTTGCGCGCCTCGAAGGATGAACGGCCACAGTGCGGGCCGTCTATCCTTCGAGGCTCGCTATGCTCGCACCTCAGGATGACGGAGACAGAGAACGATCAGGCCTGATCTATTCCTTCACCGCGCCGGTCAGCGACGACACGTAATAGTCGACGAACAGCGAATAGAACACCGCGACCGGCAGCGAGCCTAGCAGCGAGCCCGCCATCAGCGCGCCCCATTGATAGACGTCGCCGGAGACGAGCTCGGTCAGGATCGCCACGGGGACGGTCTTGTTGGCGCTGCTCTGGATGAAGGCGAGCGCGTAGATGAACTCGTTCCACGACAGCGTGAACGAGAAGATGCCGGCCGAGATCAGGCCGGGCACCGCGAGCGGCAGCGTGATCCGGCGCAGGATCTGCAGCCGCGTGGCGCCGTCGACCAGCGCGCACTCTTCCAGCTCATAGGGGATCGACTTGAAATAGCCGATCAGGAGCCAGGTGCAGAACGGCACCAGGAAGGTCGGATAAACCAAAATCAGCGCCAGCGGACTGTCGAACAGGCCGAACTGCACCACGACGGTTGCGAGCGGGATGAACAGGATCGACGGCGGCACGAGGTAGGCGAGATAGATCCCGAGGCCGACATAGGGGCTGCCGCGGAACCGCAAGCGCTCGATGGCGTAGGCCGCCAGCGTCGAGGCAAACAGCGACAGGAAGGTCGAACACACCGCCACGAACATCGTGGTCTTCAGCCAGGTCGGATACGCCGTGTTGAACAACAGATGCTTGATATGGGCGATCGTCGGCGAGGTGATCCAGAACGGGTTGTGATCCTTGTAGTTCAGCAGTTCGCCGTTCGGCTTGAACGAGGTGATCGCCATCCAGTAGAACGGGAACAGCAGGATCAGCACGAAGCAGGACAGCGGCAGATAGATCATCATCACGCGCCGGGCGCGTGAATCCCATGCCATCGTTTCCGGCGTGGCGCTGGCGACATTGCTGTTGCCCGGTGAGGCGGCTACGTCAGTCATTGCTCTCTCCCTGCTGCCATTTGCGGCGGGCAAGGCCGAAGTAACTGAACAAAGTCGCAAACACCAGGAACGGGATCATCGACACCGCGATCGCCGCACCTTCGCCGAGTTCGCCGCCGGCGATGCCGCGCTGGAACGCCAGCGTTGCCAGCAGATGCGTCGAGTTGACCGGGCCGCCGCGGGTGATGGCGTAGACCAGCTGGAAATCCGTAAACGTAAAGATGATCGAGAACGTCATCACGATCGCCAGAATTGGCAGCATCATCGGGAAGGTGATGAAACGAAACCGCTGCCAGGCCGAGGCGCCGTCGAGCATCGCCGCCTCATAGAGCGACGGCGAGATGGTTTGCAGGCCGGCCAGCAGCGAGATCGCGACAAAGGGAATGCCGCGCCAGATATTGGCGGCGATCAGCGAGAACCGCGCCGGCCAGGCCGATCCGAGGAAGTCGACATTGGTGGTGCGGATATGCAGCACGTCGACCAGGAGGTAGGAGATGATCGAGAATTGCGGGTCGTAGATCCACCAGAACGCCAGCGCCGACAGCACGGTCGGCACGATCCAGGGCAGCAGGATGATGGCGCGCAGCAGGCTCTTGAACGGGAAGTGGTTGTTGAGCAGCAGCGCCAGCCAGAAGCCGAGCGCGAATTTTCCGAAGGTCGCGATCGCCGTGTAGAACACGCTGTAGAACACCGCGTTCCACCACAGCGGATCGCTCAACAGATACTGGAAGTTCTCGAGCCCGACGAAGACGCCGCGCCGGCCGATGGTGGTGTCGGTAAAGGCCAGCCAGACGCCGAGGCCGAGCGGGTAGGTGAGGAACACCGCCAAGAGCCCGATCGCCGGCGTGAGACACACCACGATCAGGAACGGCTTGTAGTCGAACAGCCGGACGATCCAGCCCGGCTGCCGGTGCACCAGGGTGCGGATAGGGCGGTGGGGTATTGTCGTTACGGACATCGGTCGGTGGTCCTGGTGTGGCTCAAATCGTTAGGTCGTCGTCATTGCGAGGAGTGTAACGACGAAGCAATCCATCCGCTTCTCCGACTGCACATTGTCCCGTTCATCGGTGTAGATAAGCTCGCCAACCTAACCGGGCCTCGCATTCATGAGTTCCTCGATCAGCTCCGGGACAGCGGCCGCTCGACTGTAATGCGCAAGAAGGTCCTCACCAACCTCACAACCGCGATCGATCACGCCAAAAACCAAGGCCGGGTGGCGCAGAACGTGGCCCGCGGTGTGCGCCTTAAATCCTCGGACCAGCGCGGCACCGGTGCGCCGCTGCGTGAAGGCCTTGACTACCCAAGCAAAGCCGAACTGCGGCGGCTGATCGATGCCGCCCCCGACCGCGCGCGTGCCTTCATCGTCACCGCCATCTTCACCGGGATGAGGATCAGCGAGCTGCGCGGCCTGCCGTGGCGTGACGTCGATCTTGGGGCCGGTGTGCTTCGTGTCCGCCAGCGTGCCGACGCCTGGGGAAGGATTGGACCACCAAAGTCAAAAGCAGGAAGTCGTGACATCCCTCTCGTACCACTGGCTGTAAATGCCCTTCGGCAGTGGCGCCTCGCCTGCCCGGTCAGCGATCTGGACCTCGTCTTCCCGACCCGCACCGGGCAGGTGCAATCGATCCAGAACCTTCGGACGCGCGTTTCCTGCCACTGCAGCTCTCGTGTGGCATCTCTGCGGGCTACGGATTCCATGCTCTCCGGCACGCCGCGGCGAGCCTTTTCATCGCTCACCTCAGCTGGACCCCGAAGCGGGTGCAGGTGGTGATGGGGCACGGCACCATCCGCATGACGTACGACCTATACGGCCACCTCTTCGAAGACCCTGAAGCCGACCGTGAGGCCATGAAGCGCGTCGAGGCGGCGGTACTCACAGCCTGAACGCGACAAGGCTGCGACAAGCGGACGAATTCTGCAATAATAACAATGCTTCTTCGCGGCTGGATTGGCTTCGTCTCATCCGCAGCGACAATGTCGGTCCCCGCACCTTCCGCGCGCTGGTCAACCATTACGGCGGTGCCCACCGGGCGCTCGCCGCCCTGCCCGACCTGGCCCGTCGTGGCGGCGCCAGCGGTCCGGCCCGCGTCTGCTCCCGGCTGGAGGCCGAGCGCGAGCTCACGGCGGCAAGATCGCTCGGAGTGGCGCTGGTGGCGCTGGGTGAGTCGGACTACCCGCGCCGGCTGATGATGATCGACGACGCCCCGCCGCTCCTCGCCGTGCGCGGCAGCCGCGGGGTCTTCGGCCTGCCGATTGTCGCCATCGTCGGCGCGCGCAATGCATCGGCAGCGGGCATCCGTTTCGCCGAGCGGCTGGCACGCGATCTCGGTGCGGCAGGTTTCGCCGTTGCCTCAGGGCTTGCGCGCGGCGTCGACGCGGCCGCCCATCGCGGGAGCCTCGCGAGCGGAACGATCGCGGTGCTCGCCGGCGGCCAGGATCACATCTATCCGCGCGAGCATGCCGATCTTGCCGACGCCGTCGCGGCCGAAGGCGCCCTCATTTCCGAGATGCCGCTTGGCTGGGAGCCGCGCGCCCGTGACTTCCCCCGCCGCAACCGGCTCATCTCGGGACTTGCGGTCGGCATCGTGGTGGTGGAAGCCGCCAGGCGATCGGGCTCGTTGATCACCGCGCGCTTCGCGCTCGAACAGGGCCGCGAGGTGTTCGCCGTGCCCGGCTCCCCGCTCGATCCGCGCGCCGAAGGCACCAACGACTTGCTCAAGCAAGGCGCGACCCTGGTCACGGAAGCTGCCGACGTGATCGCCGTCGTCCGCCCGATCCTGGGCGAGCCGGTGGAAGCGGCGGTTGCGGAGCCCGACGCGCCGCCTCTGCCGGCGGTCGAACCTGGCGGCGGCGAACGCGCGCGCATCGTCGAATTGCTCGGGCCGACGCCGGTGCCGATCGATGATCTCATTCGCTTGTCCGGCAGCTCACCGGCCGCTGTGCACGTGGTTCTGCTCGAGCTCGAACTGGCGGGACGGCTCGAGCGCCACGGCGGAGCGCTGGTGTCGCTGGCGGTGCATCCAGCCGGACGCCCGCTCCTGTCGTGATCGCCGACGGAAGCACTTGATAGCTAGCTCGGCATCGTTGCCGAGCAGCGCGGCCAGCGCCTCCTCGAACTCGCCGGTTGAGACCCCCTTGAGGTAGAGGATCGGGATCAGCACCTCGAGGCTGTACGGCCGCGCGCGTAGGGCGGCAAAATCGCCGACGAGAAGCGGATGCGCTCCGAGCCTTCGCCAACGCGATCACGCACGCGCGGGCAGCGCACAGCGACCGGGCCGATGGCCGGTCATGACCTCACGCTCGGGCAGATGCCCGTGACGGACCGAGCCGCTGGCGGCCGTCCTCGGTCAGTTTGTCAGCATGACTGGCGAGCAAGGCTGCGAAGCCTCGGCCTCCACTCGCCTGGGCCAACAACGCTCGCGCGCCGTTGCGCAGCACCGCGGTCAGCGGATCAGTAAAAGTTCCTGGTTGGGAGAGCTGGAAAACGTTAGCTTCGGTCACGCGTATCACCCCTTCGGTGGAGAAGTGGGAGCTTCGAACACCCCACGATACGCCGCCTTACCTCCTTATGCCGTCACCAACTTCCGCCCATAGCTCTTGACTGTAGGGAGAGGCTAGATGCGGCCCTGGAAACTGGATGTGCTGGCCATCACACGAATGTCGATGGGCAGGAGGCGGGGCTGTCGGCGACTACCATCGGACGGGTCGAGGAGGCCTGGTCGGAGGAGCATGCGCGCTGGAGCAAGCGCGATCTCTCCGCCGAAGCATTACGTCTACTTCTGGGCCGATGGCATCCATGTGCAGGCGCGGCTCGAGGACGCCGCCGCGTGCCTGCTGGTCATCATCGGCGCCACGCCGGAGGGCAAGAAGGAGCTAGTCGGCTTGATCGACGGTGTGCGCGAGAGTGCGCCATCCTGGAAGGACCTGCTGCTCGACCTGAAGCGCCGCGGATTCGCGGAAGCGCCCAAGCTCGCGGTCGCCGACGGCGCGCTCGGCTTTTGGCAGGCGATCGAGGAAGTGTGGCCGCAGAGCCGCGGCCAACGCTGCTCGGTGCACAAGACCGCCAATGTGCTGAACAAGCTGCCGAAGAGCCAGCAGTCGAAAGCCAAGCGGGCCTTGCAGGAGATTTGGATGGCCGAAACCAAAAAGGATGCATTCGCGGCGCTCGATGTCTTTGTCGAGACCTGGGGTGTCAAATACGACAAGGCGGTCGAGTGTCTCGTCAAGGATCGCGATGCGCTACTGGCCTTCTACGACTTCCCGGCCGAGCACTCGAAACATTTGCGCACGAGCAACGTTATCGAAAGCTCGTTCGCCACCGTGCGTCACCGCACGGTGCGCTCGAAGGGATGTCTTTCGAATAAGACCGCGCTCGCGATGATCTTCAAGCTCGCCGAGGCCGCCGAGAAAAGCTGGCGTCGCCTCGATGGCCACAACCAGTTGCCGAAAGTCATCCTCGGCGCAAAGTTCTTCGACGAAATCGAGGTCGTCGGATCGCAAGCTCAAGCCGCTGCCGCCTGACCCCTTCTGTCACCAAAATTCGGCGATAGCTCCAAGTCAAAGGAGGATGCGACATGGTTGCGGACTGGATTGTGATTATGCGGTGTTGTTCGTCCTGGCCGCGGCGGTCGTAGGGCGTGTCCCTGCAGAGACCTAGTCCACCTGCGCTGGCCGAAGGCGAAGATCGCCCTGCGACGGGTTACGGGTCGTCCACAAACGCTGAGCCTGACCATCACTGCTGGCGTCGCTCGTTTATCGGACCCCCGAAAGACTGTTGTCGTCCTGACCGCGACCGCGCGCCCGGTTGAACGTCCGGGTATATTCAGATTGGCCTGGGCGGCAGCCGACAATCGGCAGCGATTGGCATGGACAATCGGGCGACCGGAGGAAAAGCAGCACCAATGGCCATCATCAGCGACGATCTCGTCACGGACCTCCGATCCTTGCGCGCCACTGAGCTTGAACGTACCGTTCACGACGCGATCAAGGTCGGCATCGATGACGCTCTTACGAAGAATATCGCGCCGGTGATGGTGGGCTACGAGGCCATGGTGCAGGGACTGGCGATCTTGACGGGGGCCGATCTCGATCAATCAAGGGACGCGCTGCTGAATGTGATCAAGGACCTTGGTGCACAGCTGTCCGCAATTCAGACCGTTACGCCCCCCGCGCATGATTGTCGATTTCGCACTCCCCATCGGATCGGGCCTTTCGAGCCCAGTGAGACACGCCTGTTCATTCTGGCGAT
>CAWDJI010000032.1:0-76974 GCA_963802535.1 uncultured Alphaproteobacteria bacterium
GTCGTGTGGTCCTGACGCCCCGATGTTGGCGTCGACGGTGGCAACAGTGCAAGGCTCACCGGGGAGAGCGCGAAGTAAGCCGTAAAGCCATTGCGCAGGGGATGCCGGATGTTCTCCGCTGCCCTGTATGCTCATGCGCGCACTCTTTGTGCACACTGCGCATGAGACCTCGGGTGCAGCGCGCATCCGGCATTCCCTGCGTCCTCTGGATTTTGGGGGCGTAAGAATTCCAGCAAACCTCGGGCGCAATGCGTCGCGAGAACGCGGACGTATATTCAGTTGTCGTCACCCGCGCAGGCGGGTGACCCAGTATCCCAGAGACGTCAGCGATAGGACCGATAGGCCGCGGCGTACTGGGTACCCGCTTTCGCGGGTACGACAGTCTCGACCCGATACGATGTTCCCCCATAATCATCCCGACTTGGGTTTAGTACTTGGGTCTAGCCGCTACCCTCTCGCCGGACGGAATATTTCCTTGCTTGCCAAGCCCCTCCCGACAGGCCAGAAAAACATGGGAAACAAGAAACGTCAGCGGAGAACGATTTGACCATCAAGGGCAAAGCCTACATTGCCGGGATCTACGAGCATCCGACCCGGCACGCACCCGATAAATCCACAGCCCAGCTCCATGCCGAGGTCGCCAAGGGCGCGATCGAGGATGCCGGACTGACAAAAGCCGATATCGACGGCTATTTCTGCGCCGGCGACGCGCCGGGCGGCGTGATGAACATGGTCGATTATCTCGGCCTGAAAGTCCGCCATTTCGACTCCACCGACACTGGCGGCTGCTCCTATCTGGTCCATCTTGGCCACGCCGCCGAAGCGATCGCCTCCGGAAAATGCTCGATCGCGCTGGTCACGCTGGCGGGCAAGCCGCGCACCGGGGCGATGCCGCCGCGCGCGCAGGGCGCCGAGGGCGATTTCGAAGCTGCCTATGGGGCGACCACCCACAACGTCTACGGCATGTGTGCCATGCGCCACATGCACGACTACGGCACCACCAGCGAGCAGCTGGCCTGGATCAAGGTCGCCGCTTCGCATCACGCGCAATACAATCCGCACGCGATGCTGAAGGAGGTCGTCACGGTCGAGGACGTGCTGAACTCGCCGATGATCTCCGATCCCTTGCACCGGATGGATTGCTGCGTCGTCACCGATGGCGGTGGCGCGATGATCGTCACCACGCCGGAGATCGCCAAAAGCCTGAAGAGGCCGCTGGTGCGCCTGATCGGCCATGGCGAGGCGATGAAGGGCCCGCGCGGCGGCAAGGATCTCGACCTCACTTACTCC
The DNA here is from genome assembly GCA_963802535.1 of uncultured Alphaproteobacteria bacterium. Taxonomy (GTDB): domain Bacteria; phylum Pseudomonadota; class Alphaproteobacteria; order Rhizobiales; family Xanthobacteraceae; genus Bradyrhizobium. The sequence goes on from CAWDJI010000032.1 coordinate 1,291, forward strand.
GCCGGCGTCTGGTCCGGCCCGCGCGCGTTCGAGGAAGCCGGCGTCACGCCGAAGGACATCAAATACGCCTCGATCTATGACAGCTTCACCATCACCGTGCTGATGCAGCTCGAGGACATCGGCTTCTGCAAGAAGGGCGAGGGCGGCAAGTTCGTAGCCGACGGCAATCTGATTTCCGGCGTCGGCAAGCTGCCGTTCAATACCGACGGCGGCGGACTTTGTTCGAACCACCCCGTCAACCGCGGGGGCATGACAAAAATCCTCGAGGCGGTCAGGCAATTGCGCGGCGAAGCGCATCCAAAAGTGCAGGTGCCGAATTGCGATCTCGCAATCGCGCACGGCACCGGCGGACTTCTCGGCGTGCGCCATGCCGCCTCAACCTGCATCCTGGAGCGCGTGTGATGGCTGACGCAGCAAAAAAATATCCGACCCCGCAAGGCAACCCTGAATCTGCGCCGTTCTGGGAAGCGGCGAAAGCGGGCAAGTTCATGATCAAGCGCTGCACCGCCTGCGGCGAAGCGCATTATTTCCCGCGCTCGATCTGCCCGTTCTGCTTCTCCGACAAGACGGAGTGGGAGGAGAGTTCGGGCGAGGCCACGATCTACACCTTCAGCCTGATGCGCAAATCCGCAAGCGGGCCGTTTGCGATCGCGTTCGTGACGCTGAAGGAGGGGCCGTCGCTGCAAACCAATATCGTCGATTGCGACATGGACAGGCTCAAGATCGGCCAGAAGGTGAAGGTGGTGTGGAAGCCGACCGACGGCGCGCCACTGCCGTTCTTCACGCCGGCCTGACGCAATTTCTTCCCTTCTCCCCTTGTGGGAGAAGGTGGCGCGAAGCGCCGGATGAGGGGTCTCTCTCCACGGAAAGGTATCTGTCCGTGGAGGCAACCCCTCACCCAAGTGAGTTTGTGACTAGCTTCGGTGTAGCCCTCTGCCACAAGGGGAGAGGGCACTGCATTGGGCGCCGGTGAAGAAAAAAAATTCGGGAGGACTCGCGCAGATGCCGATCGTATACGACGAGCTGATGGCCCTGAAAAACCTCGGCCAGAAATACGCCTACACCGACCGCGAGGTGATGCTGTATGCCTACGGCATCGGGATGGGCGCGGACCCGATGGACGAAAAGGAACTGGCCTTCGTCAACGAAGGCGTGCTGACGCCGCGTCCGCTGAAGGTGGTCCCGACATTCGCGTCCGTCGCGGCGTGGGGCTCAGGCCCCGGCGACATGAAGATCAACCGGCTGATGGTGGTCGACGGCGAGCGTGACATCACCTTCCACAAGCCGTTCGGAACGGCCGCCAATATCACGGCCGATTCCTCCGTGCTCGACATCTTCGACAAGGGCAAGGACAAAGGCGCGGTGATCCGGCACCAGACGGTGTTGAAGGACGAGAAGGGCGAGAAGCTCGCCACCCTGGTCGCCTCTCGTTTTGCCCGCGGCGATGGCGGGTTCGGCGGACCCTCCGAGGGCCAGCCGGAACCGCACAAGGTGCCGACCCGTGCGCCCGACAAGATCGTCGACATCGCGACGCGTCCGGACCAGGCGCTGGTCTACCGCCTCTGCGGCGACCGCAACCCGCTGCACAGCGATCCCGAGTTTGCCAAGAAGGCCGGTTTTCCAAAACCGATCCTGCACGGCATGTGCACCTACGGCATCACCTGCCGCGGCGTGTTGCAGACCTATGCCGACTACGATCCGGCGGCCTTCCGCCAGCACGCGGCGCGCTTTTCCTCGCCGGTCTATCCCGGCGAGACCGTGACCATGGAATTGTGGAAGGACGGCAACGTCGTTTCATTCGAAGCCAAAGTGAAATCGCGCAACGTCACCGTGATCAAGAGCGGCAGGACGGTGCTGGGTTAGGTATCGTACCCCGGACGCTGCGCAGCGCGTCAGCGGTGCGCTGCAGAGCCGGGGCCCACGCGTCATAGGTCCCGGCTCTGCGGAGCGTCACCATAGTGCGTCGAAGACGCGCGTAAACGCGCTAATGGTGCCGCACCGCGTCCGGGACACGAGAGACCAAAAAGGAGAAACACCATGGGATTACTCGACGGCAAGGTTGCGATCATCACCGGTGCGGGCGGCGGGTTGGGTGAGGCCTACGCCAAATTGTTCGCACGCGAGGGCGCGGCGATCGTGGTCAACGATCTCGGCGGTCCGCGCGACGGTTCCGGCGCCGACATCTCGATGGCCCAGAAGGTGGTCAATGCGATCAAGGAGGAGGGCGGCCGGGCGGTCGCCAACGGCGCCGACATCTCGACCATCGCGGGCGGGCAGTCGGTGTTCGACGATGCTATCAAGAACTTTGGCCGCGCCGACATCCTGGTCAACAATGCCGGCATCCTGCTCGACGAGACCTTTGCCAAGGCCAAGGAGGCCAATTGGGACAAGGTACTCCGGGTGCATCTCAAAGGCACCTTCTGCTGCACCCAGCCGGTGTTCAAATGGATGCGCGAGAACGGCGGCGGCGTGATCGTCAATACCTCCTCGACCTCCGGCCTGATCGGCAATTTCGGCCAGACCAATTATGGCGCCGCCAAGGGCGGTATCTGGGGACTGTCGAACGTGCTGGCGATCGAGGGCCGCAAATACAACATCCGGATCTGGACCCTGGCCCCGGGCGCCCTGACCCGCATGACCGCGGACCTGCCGCGTTATGTCGAGAACCCGAAGGCGGCCCTTGGGCCTGATGGCATTGCGCCAGCCGTGCTATACATGGTCAGCGAATTGTCGGGTGACCAGACCGGCAAGACGCTCGGTGTCTCCGGCCCCCGTGGTGTCCGGGAACTGCGAATGATGGAAATGGAAGGCTGGACGCCGCCCTTCACGGGATGGAAGGCCGAGGATATTGTCACCCACGCCAATGAGATCTTCTTCTCGGAAGAGGAGATCAAGAAGTCGGCGCGGAGATTTAAGTAAACGGTCGTTCCGGGGCGCGCAGCGAACCCGGAACCTCGAGATTCCGGGTTCGATGCTTTGCATCGCCCCGGAATGACGAACAAAGGATAGACGCACAAGATGACCAAACTCACCGCCGCCGCCGCAGGCACCTTCGCCATCGCGCCGACCCCGTTCCACGACGACGGCCGCATTGACGAGAAATCGATCGACCGGCTGACCGATTTCTACGCCGAAGTGGGCTGCGACGGCGTCACGGTGCTCGGCATTTTGGGCGAGGCCCCGAAACTCGATGCGGCGGAAGCCGAGCAGGTTGCGATCCGCTTCGTCAAGCGCGCAAAGACCATGCAGATCATTGTCGGCGTCTCGGCGCCGGGATTTGCCACCATGCGCTCGCTGGCGAAGGCCTCGATGGATGCGGGCGCCGCCGGCGTCATGATCGCCCCGCCGCCGCATCTGCGCACCGACGACCAGATCACCGGCTATTTCAAGCAGGCGCAGGAAGCGATCGGCGACGACATTCCCTGGGTATTGCAGGATTACCCGCTGACGCTGAACGTCGTGTTTACGCCTGCGGTGATCCGCAAGATCGTGATGGATAGTCCGTCCTGCGTGATGCTCAAGCACGAGGACTGGCCGGGGCTGGAGAAGATCTCCACGCTGCGCGGCTTCCAGAAGGACGGCTCGCTGAAGCCGATGTCGATTCTGGTCGGCAATGGCGGCCTGTTCCTCGACTTCGAAATGGAGCGCGGCGCCGACGGCGCCATGACCGGCTATGCTTTCCCGGAATTGCTGATTGATGTCGTAAAACTGTCGAAGGCCGGCAAGCGCGACGCCGCGCACGATCTGTTCGACGCGCATCTGCCGCTGATCCGTTACGAGCAGCAGCCGGGTGCGGGACTTTCGGTACGCAAATACGTTCTGCAAAAGCGCGGCATCATTACCGGCAGCGCGCAGCGCAAGCCGGGCGCCACCATCACCGCGACCGCCAAGGCCGAAGTCGACTATCTCCTGTCGCGCGTCGCGCGCGTCGACCGCCGCGCCAATCTGCAACCGCAATCCAGCGCTGCGGAATAACACCATGGCCGAGACCGTCGCCCCGCGTCCCGCATCCACCATCTTGCTTCTGCGCGATGCCACGGTGCAGAAGGAAGTCGAAGTCTTCATGATGGTTCGCCATTATGAGATCGACTTCAATTCGGGCGCGCTGGTGTTTCCCGGCGGCAGCGTCGACAAGGGCGACAAGGAGATCATCGCGACGCCTGAACTATATTCCGGCGGCGAGGGGCTCGACGAGGCCACTTTAAGTTTCCGCATCGCCGCGATCCGCGAGACCTTTGAGGAGAGCGGCATTTTGCTGGCGCGGCCGAAGGGATCGAAGGCGCTGGTCGACGCCAAGCGGGCCAGCGAGATCGAGGCCGCGCACCGTGCCGATCTCTGCGACAGCAAGATCACTTTTCTTAAAGTACTTGCCGACAACGGCATGGTGCTGGCGCTCGACGAACTCGTGCCCTATGCGCACTGGATCACGCCGGAGGGCATGCCGAAGCGTTTTGACACCTGGTTCTTTCTCGCCGCCGCACCGCCCGAACAAGTCGGCGCCCATGACGGCAAGGAATCTACCGACTCGATCTGGGTGTCGCCGCGCGAGGCGCTGGAAGGCGGCGAGACCGGCCGCTTCAAGCTGCCGTTCCCGACCACGCGCAATCTGATCAAGCTCGGCAAGCGGGCCAGCGTGAAGGCCGCGCTCGACGATTCCAGAGGCAAATCTGTCGTCACGGTGACGCCGATCATGACCAAGAACAATGGCGGCCGTCAGCTGCGGATTCCGATCGAGGCCGGCTACGACGGCGATGTGTTCGAGGTCGGCTCGGTCGGCTAGCACACTTCGACATGTGACGAAGTATTTGAGCCATTGCCCGGTATAGATTCAGGCCGCGCAATCGAGCGCCGGAATCCCGGACATGGACCAAGCAAAACAGCCCAACATGGCCGGCGAGCTCGCGCTGCTGCTCGCGCTCGCAACGCTGTGGGGCGCGTCCTACACCTTCATCCGGGTGGCGGTTGCGACCATTCCGCCGATCACCCTGATCGCCGGACGCACCGCGATCGCAGGGCTGTTGCTACTGATCATCATGCACTGGCGTGGCGTGCGAATGCCGCGCGATGCCGCGACCTGGCGGCGCTTCCTGTTCCAGGCTTGCCTCAATAGCGTCATCCCCTGGACCATGATCGCCTGGGGCGAACGCACGCTCGATGCTGGCCTTGCCACGATCCTCAATTCGACCTCGCCGATATTCACGTTTTTCCTCACCCTCGCCGTCAGCCGCCACGAAGCGCCGAGCTCGCGAAAATTGTTCGGCGTTGTAGCTGGAATGGCCGGCATCTGCCTGATCGTCGGCATGCAGGCGCTGGCGGGGTTCGGCGAGCAATTGACGGCACAGATCGTCACGGTGGCCGCCGCAATCTGCTACGCGGGCGCCGCCATTTTCAGCCGGGGCTTCAAAGGTCTCGATCCGATGGCGCCGGCGGCGGGTTCGCTCGTCTGTGGCGCGGCGATACTGATTCCGGTCGGTCTCGTGGTCGAGCAGCCCTGGACGCTCGCGCCGTCGACGAATTCGCTATTGGCGCTACTGGGCCTTGCGGTGTTTTCCACCGCCGCCGCCTTCGTGATCTATTTCCGCCTGATCCAGACGCTGGGCTCGGTCGGCACCACCGCGCAGGCCTATTTGAGGGTACCGATCGGGGTTGCGCTCGGTGTCATATTCCTCGGCGAGCATTTGTCGCCCACGGCCTGGATCGGGCTTGCCTGCGTGGTCGTTGGCGTGGCCGCAATGACGATCCCGGCGCGGACGACGAAGGCGGCCGTTACATGAAGACGCGTCTCATCTGAGGAACGCGTCGACCAGCGCCTGATCCTGATCATAGACCCAGCACTCGCTGAGCAGCCCATCGCGCACGGCATAGACCAGCAGCCGTTCGAATTCAGCCGTGTTGCCGTCGCGCTCAAAACGCTCGCGGACCAGGAGAGCACCGCGTTCGGGCCCGGCCAGGATATCAATGATGCCGAGTAGTTTTCGATTGGTACGGCGGGTGACCTCGGCCCGGATCGTCAGCGAAGCCACTTTGCCGCTGTGTTCGCCGGCCAGTGGGTTCCGGCCGAAATAGTGCAGCGTGAAATCCTCGTGGTAGCAGGCGATGAGTGCCGCGCGGTCGCCGGTAAGCCAGGCGCTGGCATAGCGGCTGACGGCTTGGCGCGTCCGTTCAGCGGCTTGGTTGTCGAGGTCGGACGACTTATCTGTCATTGGGCAGGGTCCTGCGATCATTGTGATGCCTGACCCTAGATCGGCCGAACCATCCGGGCTTTCAGAAACTGGCTATGAGCGCAATCGGTGATGCGAAATTATTGGGGTGGGGCGCCCGCGTGCTCTATCTCGGCCCGGCCTTCGGCTTGACGCCGCACCGGAATGCGACCGCGGTGCTGGCCGTTGGCCTCGATGCGGCGCTGGAAGTGGCTGACGATCCGGCAGACCCAGCGACGGATTACCGATCGGTCCGCACCGTATTGATATTGCCCAACAGCTTGCATCACCTGTGCATCGGGCGCGGACGGATGGCGTTCCTCTATGTCGATCCGCTGGGACGTGATCTCAAGGCGCTGCTGGCCCGGATGATTTCAGCGACCCCGCGGGTGGCGTTCGATCTGCGGGACGAGAGCGCTGTCATCGAGATCATGACCGGCCTCGCCGAAGAACGCATCGCGCCACATGACGGACGCCAGGCGCTCGGCGAATTGCTCGGCATCGGCACAGGCGCAAAGGCCGATGCGCGGATATCAGCGGCGCTGCGGCAGATGCGGGACGAACCACACCTCGCTCACCCGCTGACGGATTTGGCCGAGCGGGCAGGCCTGTCGACGTCGCGGTTTTTGCATCTGTTCAAGGCGGAGACCGGCGTGCCGCTGCGGCGCTACCGGATCTGGAACAGGATGGGGGCCGCCGTTCGCGCTTGTAGCGAAGGCGCGTCGTTGACGGAAGCCGCTCACGCCGCGGGCTTTGCCAGCTCGGCGCATTTCAGCACCGCCTTTCGCGACATGTTCGGCATGATGCCGTCGGACCTGCTGAAAAGCGTGCGGCAGGTCGCTTGATGCGCTCATTTTTCCGGAGCAATCGCTGCCTAATGCTGGTATTGACGGCGCGGCTGGCGGTTTCGCCGGCCGGCCGCTCTGCCAGTTCGATTGATCAGAAATTTTTGATGCGCATTTTGCCAATTGTCACAGTTCTCGGCCTTGGAGCCGGCGCCGCCCTTGGCGCCGAGTTCGAGGTGCGTCAGACCGACCGATCGTTTGCGCCGGCGAGACTGACGGTCGGCAAAGGCAGCGTGGTGCATTTCGCCAATGACGAGACCTATGTCCATCACGCCTTTGTCGATACGCCCGATTTCAAGGCCGACACCGGCGACATCCCGCCCGGCGAACGCCGCGATATCGTGTTCACCAGGGCCGGCACCTACACCATCCGATGTGCGATCCACCCGCAGATGAAGCTGGTGGTCGAAGTCACCGAGAAGGAATGATCGGGGCCGGATCGCGCGCCGCGTCGCCGGTCAAGGTTTGCAGAAAGGCGAGCAGGTCGTCGCGCTCCTGCGGGCTTAGCCCTAGCGGATGAACATGCTCGTTGCGGCTCGGGCGTTCGACACCGCCGCGGTCGTACAGCGCGATCACGCTTTCCAGCGAAGGCAGCGAGCCGTCATGCATGTAGGGCGCCCGTTTGGCGACGTCGCGCAGCGTCGGCACCTTGAAGGCGTGCTGCAGCGCCTTCGAGTTCGGAAACAGCCGGCCGCGGCCGAGATCACGGTCGCCGCCGGTGCCGATGTCACGGAACGAATCGTCGGTGAAACGCCAGGTGGCGTGGCATTCGGCGCATTCGGCCCGCCCCGTGAACAGATCGAAGCCGCGTTTGGCGGCCTCGGGGATCGCGGCCTCGTCGCCGGCGATCCAGCGGTCGAACGGAGCTACCGCCGGCACGATGGTGCGCTGATAGGTCGCCAGCGCCCGCTCCACGGTGGCGCGCGACACGCCTTCGCCCGGGAACAGCCGGTCGAATGTCGCGCGATAGGCGACATTCTCTGCGATGTCGCGGAGCAGTTCCTGCTCGTTGCGGCCCATATTGGCGGCGGCGCTGAGCGGGGTGAAGGCCACGCTTTCCAGGGTCGGAAACTTGCCGTCCCAGCCAAACCCCTCCAGCCAGGCCGCCCCCAGGATCGTGGGCGAGCGCAGGGGCAGGGGGCTGCGCGCCTCGCCGACCGCGCGCGGCAGGCCGTCCCCCCAGGCCAGCCGCGGGTGATGGCAGGTCGCGCATGAAATGGTGCCGGAGGCCGACATCAGGGGGTCGAAAAACAGCATCCGGCCGAGCTCGGCCTTCTCGGCCGAATACGGGTTGTCCGGCGGGAATGGCACGCCCACGGGCCGGGCGAATTTTGCCATCCGGGCGGCGCGGCCGGTCTCCGCCGCGCCCGAATCCCGGATTGGGGCAGCAAGCAGCACCAGTGCTGCGCCCAGAACCGCGTAAAGGGCGTAGCGCCCGGCCAATCCAGCCGGCTTCCGCATCGATTTCAGCATGTTCCCCATCGCCCGAATAACGTCGTATATTACGACCGATTGGAGCCCGGCCTCAATAACATGACCTCTGAATTGCCGCCGAATTCGCACACGACGCGATCGTTCTCGTTGTCGATCGGCCAGCTCACATTCGGCAGCTTCCTGCTGGTGCTGGCGGTGATCATCATCACCTCCACCGCCAGCGTGATCGCGATCCGCCACATCGATTCGACCTTTGCCGAATTGCAGCGGCTGCAAAGCGTCGGCGACCTCGCCGAGGACATCGACCGCCGCATGAACGAATTGCGGTTGGCGGCGCGGGATTTCGTCACCGATCCCGGCACCCAATCGGTCCAGGTCGGTAACGCCGCCGCCTCGCTGAGCGAAGTCCTGAAAAAGACCCGCCTGGAGCTTGCCCCCGAACAGCAGGACATGATCGACGGCGTCACCGAGCGGCTGTCGACCTATCGCGGCGGCATCGAGCGGATTTCGGTGCTGATCAACCGCCGCGCCGAGCTGATCGTGGCGTTGCCGCCGCTGCGCGAGAAGTTCGACAATGCCATCGCCGACACCCCCGATCCCTTGATCGCCTCGGCGCTGTCGCAGACCCAGAGCCGGATCGCCTCGGCGCTGCTGGCGCATAATCCGTCCGCCGCGGAAGCGGCGGCGCAAAGCATGCGCTCGATGACGATCGCCGAACCCGCGATGCGCGCGGCCGTCGACGGCTACGCCGAGGCGATCGTCGCGATCTCGATCCGCGAGCGGCAGATCTCCGACATCGACAAGGAGGTGCTGGGCGCCGAAGGCCGCCTGATCCAGCGCGTTACCGAATTGTTGCGCGAGGTCTCGGCGCGCCGCGGTCACGTGCTGTCGCGCGACTTTGCCCGGACGCTGACAGAGGCAAAGTGGCAGAGCATCGTGCTCGGCACCGCCGGCGTCCTGATCGGGCTGTTTGCGGCACTGTTGGTGGTGCGGCGCACCGTGCGGCCGCTGGCGTCGATCGCGACTTCGATCCGCGCGGTCGCCGGCGGCGAGACCAATGCCTCGATCCCGGCAACCGACGTCGACAATGAGATCGGCGATATCGCGCGCGCCGCCGAAGTATTCCGGCAGACGCTGGTCGATGCCGATGCCGCGCGCGAGGCGGCGGTGCGGGCGCTGGCCGAGCAGCGTCTCGCCGAGGAAAGCTATCGCAAGCTGTTCGAGGCCTCGGTCGACGGAATCTATGTCACGACGCCCGGCGGCGCGCTGCTCAACGCCAATCCGGCGCTGGCGCGGATGATGGGATACGCCACGCCGCGCGACCTGATCAACGGCATCGGCGACGTCGCCGACAGCGTCTATGTCGATCCCACGGCGCGCGCGGAATATGAGCGGCTGATGGAGCGCGACGGCATGGTGCGCGAGTACGAATACCAGGTGCGCGCGCGCGACGGCAGCATTCTCTGGCTCTCGGACAGCGCCAGCGCGGTGCGCAACGAGGACGGCGAACTGGTCCGCTATGAGGGGACGGTGCGCGACATCACCGACCAGAAGCGCGCCGAAGACGCGATCGCCGAAGGCCGCCGCCTGCTGCAGATGGTGATCGACACCGTGCCCGCGGTCATCAACGTCAAGGACAAGCAGCTGCGTTATGTGCTGATGAACCGCTACATGGCCGGCATATTCGGCATCGAGCCCGCGGAAGCGATCGGCCAGACCACCGCCGATTTGATGTCGCGATATGGCGCGGAAAAGACCGACGAGAACGACAAGCGCGTGCTGGCGGCGGGCAAGGAACTCGGCTTCTACGAGGAGGAATACCGCGACTCCTCCGGCATCATGCGGCAATGGCTGGTCAACAAGCTGCCGATCCTGGATACCGCCGGCGAGATCGAGAACATCGTCACGGTTGCGCTCGACATCGGCGAGCGCAAGCGCGTCGAATCCGAAATGCGCAAGGCCAAGGACGCCGCCGAGGGCGCGTTGCGCAATCTGCGGGAAACCCAGAATTCGCTGATCGAAGCGGAGAAGCTCGCAGCGCTCGGCCGTTTGGTGGCGGGGGTCGCCCATGAGGTCAACAATCCCGTCGGCATCAGCCTGACGGTTGCTTCGGCGCTCGAACGCAAGACCGCGAATTTCACCGCCGAGGTCGCGCGCGGCGAGCTGCGCCGCTCCAGCCTGACCGATTTTCTCGAGACCAGCCGCGACGCGTCGTCCCAGCTCGTGGCCAATCTCAACCGCGCCGCCGAACTGATCCAGTCGTTCAAGCAGGTCGCCGCCGATCGCAACTATTCCGACCAGCGCAGTTTTGATCTCGGCGATCTCACCGAGCAGGTGGTGATGAGTCTGCGTCCGGGCCTGCGCAAACACAATCTGACGCTCAACGTCGACTGCCAGCCCAATCTGACCATGAACAGCTATCCCGGTCCGTACGGACAGGTGCTCACCAATCTGTTCCTGAATTCGGTGGCGCACGCGTTCCCGGACGGCAAGCCGGGCACGGTGGATATCCAGGTGCGCGAGTCCGGCAAGGACAATGTCGAGGTGCTGTTTTCCGACAATGGCTGCGGCATGAGCATCGACGTCCGCCGCCGCGCCTTCGATCCGTTCTTCACGACGCGGCGCGACCAGGGCGGCACCGGGCTTGGCCTGCACATCGTCTACAGCATCGTGACCAATCGCCTCGGCGGCCGGCTCGACCTCGATTCCGAACCCGGCGCCGGCACCCGGATCCAGATGATCCTGCCGCGCACGGCGCCGCTGGAGCAGGCGGCGGAGTAGCAGGCGCAATGACGTGGGTGGTGTGGCCAAACCCAAACTGTCGTCCCCGCGAAAGCGGGGACCCAGTACGCCGCGGCTTCTCGGTTCTTTCACTGACGTCTCTGGAATATTGAATTGTCCACGTCGACTTTAAAATCCGTCACCCTGAGGTGCGCGCTCTTGCGCGCCTCGAAGGGCGACGGCCCGTCTGTGGCCGATTCATCCTTCGAGGCTCGCTTCGCTCGCACCTCAGGATGACGGATAACGAAAACAAACTCTCGCGTTCTCGCGACGCATTGCGCCCGAGCTTTGCAAGTAATTCTCACGCCTCACCAATCCAGAGGGCGCAGGGAATGCCGGATGCGCGCTGCACCCGAGGTCTCATGCGCAAGTTGGGTAGAGAATGCGCGCATGAGCATACAGGGCAGCGGAGGCAATCCGACATTCCATGCGCAATGGCTTTACGGCTTATAACGTGATCTCCCCGGTCGGGCCGGGCTCGTTGTCACCGTCGCTTGCACGCAATGACCCCTATTGGGGATGCGCGATAGTTGCAAGCTTGACGCCAGCATCGGGGCGTCAGGACCACACGTCTTTGCCGTACGCTTCCGTGCCTTTCGTCAAGGGCACCTCCGCGTCCACCGCTCCCCGCCCCGCGTTCGTGACGTTCGCGAGCGCCCCTCTGGTCGGGACGGGATCATATGCCATGTTTTTCATTTCTGTAAAAGCGAAATATTTTTGATTCCAGGGCTTGACAATGAATTCTGTCAATCCGAAGTTATTTGCCCGTCGGGTTACTATGTTGCAGGTGCGGATCACGGTGACAGCCCGTTACCCCACGTACGGCCCTACCAGGGTTAAGGTACCTTGTGGTGGAATGGGCCTTTGTTTTTGTACGCAACATAGGTCTGCTGCCCGGTAGAGGTGCTAACTCCGGGGATCGAAATCAAACCTGCGTTCATTTCCTGAAGATAAACTCCGGGGTAGGAGACGGTGCCGCCGATGACAGTGTCCAGTTCGCTGGTACTCAGTTCGCGCATTGTCAGTCCCCTGATGTCCCCGGGAGAGCCCATTCCTCGCCGTGTTCTACGGGTGTAAGGGGCACCCTGTTCAAGCTCTGTGGCGGATGTCACACAGGAAGGCGGCCTTCAGCGAACGCCTCAAAGCAGCGCGCGAATCCAGTCGGCCCTGGCCGCGTCGTAGACGGCCTTGCCGTTCTCATCCCTGTCATCGGGCGTCGCACCTGCTCGAAGCAGGAGGTCGATAATCAGCCTTTGCTGGTCGATCGCCTGCGGTGTCCCGCTGTGGCTGGCACCGGTATTCTGAACGGCGAGATGAAGCGGCGTCGAGCCGTTTCCGTTTCTGCCGCGCGGCTCCGCACCTCCGGCCAGCAAGGCTTCGACCGCCGCTGCGGATCGCGTGCGAACGGCGCGGTGCAACGGCGTGACACCGCTCTTGTCCGTTGCGTTGGGATCGGCGCCGGCTCGGATCAGGCAGGCGATGGTGGCGGCTTGCGCTGCCGGATTGCCGGCATTGGCATCCGCCGCGTAATGCAGCGGCTGCGCGCCGCGGCGATTTTTCGCGAAGCAGTCAGCGCCCTTGGTGAGGAGGGCTTGCGTGATTTCGGCGCTGTGCGCTGCCGCCGCCATGTGCAGCGCGGTGTCATCCGCGTACATGTAATGCGCGATCGCCTCGAAGAAATATGGATTCGGGCCTTGCCTAGTTGCACCGACCACGCACCGCGCATGCGCAAGCGCTGGCGAAAGCTCCAATAGAAGCGCGGCTTTGGCTGCGTCGCCCGCGACGATCACGCGCACGAAGTCGTAAAGGCCGTTGTCCGGAGGGGTGGTCTGCGAAGGTTGCGGCATCACATCGCCTCGATGCTCCGGACCTGCGATTCCCCGAGCCTAGTTCGATATCTGCCAGCTTGCGCAGCGTGGCGCCGAAAATCTGGCTGGCTTTGCCGACCAGCGCGGTCCCGTTCATGGTGCCCTGCGTATCGGTGAACGTACCGGTCACGCCGATGCCGACCGGGGCAGGCCCGCCGAACAGCGGGTTGGCGTCGGGACTGGACGTGTGGCGCTGCACCAGCACCTCGCCCTTGAAGGTGTCGCCCTTCACGGTGTAGCTGCCGGTGTAAAACAGATAGGCGTCACCGCCGAGGATCTGGCCATCCCGGAATAGAATCACGCCGCTGCCCTTGCCGGTGCGCCCGTCCAGCAGGGTGACGTGGATCGAATACAGACCGTTCTTCATAGCGTCCCAATGCCGGCTTCCGCGCCCACGGAAACCGGTAATCCGTTATGCCAAATCGGAACCCGCAGCGTCAACGCGGCAGGTTGCCCGCTTAGCGCCGGATCCCTGCGAAACGCCCAAATATCGCTGCCGCTATACGACGCGACGATGACTGCTGATCGGGGCCGAATCAAGTTGGCCCGTGAAATGCATAGTCAGTTTTGCACCGGCCGGTGGGTGCTGGAGCAACAGACAGGTGAGCAACTGGATCAATTCCGGCGGCCATGCGCCGCTTCGACATACCAAAAATGACAACCGCAAAACTTGGGGCTGCCGCTCTGCGGGCCGCCGAAAGACGCGGCTGAGATTAGGTCTCGTGATGTTGTTGTCGATAACAGCAGCCGAGGCCGGCCATGCCCGCGACCCGGAGGGCCGTTACGCCCATTCGCCGCTCAAGGAATGGTTCGACACGCTGAAAAGCGGGAAGGGGCCGTGTTGCTCCGATGCCGACGGCAGCGCAGTCAGCGATGCCGATTGGGAATCGCGCAATGGCCGTTACCGCGTGCGGGTCGAAGGCGATTGGGTCGACGTGCCCGACGATGCTGTGATCACCGAACCCAACCGCGTCGGCCGGACCATGGTGTGGCCAATTCGCGGCTATCTCGGGCTGACGATCCGTTGTTTCATGCCGGGCAGCATGACGTGAATTAGCCGCTGCCGCGTGTCAGACGTATTTCTTGTCGCGCTCCAAAAGCTCGATGGAAATGCCCTGCGGGCCGCGGATGAAGCAGATGCGCACGCCCGGCCGGATCGTGGTGGGCTCCTTGGTGAACTCGACGCCCTTGGCCTTGATCTCGGCGGCGACGGCGTCGATGTCCTTTACCGTCAGCCCGACATGATCGAGGCCCTGATAGGGCGTCACCGGCGGGGTGTTGACGCCGTCGCCGGCCGCAACCGGCGCAATGAACACATTGGCGCCGCCGAGCTTGACGTCGATCCGCCCGGTGCCGCGGATGATTTCGCCGCCCAGCACATCCGCAAGCCAGGCCGCGGTCGCCTCGGGATCGGGGCTGCGCAAATGGACATGATCCCAGGTAACTGTCGGCATATTGATCTCCCCTGAATTATTGTTATGGCGGCGTCAGGCTGCGGCGTTGCGGCAGCGCGCCAATCTAGCGGCCGATGATCGGCAATTCCATCCCCGGCCGCGCAGCCCTGTCGCCGCAATATTGTCGGGCTTGGGTGAAACCATTTCGGCTCTGGGCGATTATTAAGCCAGCGGCGGAACCGGACAACGGCAGTCGTCACTAAAGCCGTACGGTGTAACGCCCGTACGGCTTTTTTCATGCGCGGTGCGGCCACTCGCCGTCGCCGCCGGTTGAGGGCACGGCCATGAGGATTGCCGGGTGGTCAGTCCAAAGCTCGCAAGTGCGGCTGCTCGCGCTGCCGGCCATCGCGATTCTGGGCTGTGCGACCTGGATGATGCTGCCAGGCCGCAGCGACGCCCAGGGCCAGTCCGCGCCGTCGGCAGCGCCGGTCCTTTACGCCCGGAATGTATCCCGGGTTGATCCGCCGGCCGTCGCTTCAGACCCGGTTTCGGCGCGCCCCGAGCAGGCCGTCGCGCCAGCGGCCACGGCGCCGCCTGCGGAAATTACGTCGGCAGAGAAGCCGGTGATCGACGGCTTGAAAATTTCCTCGCAGACATGGCGAAGGGGCGGGCTCGGCTCGAAGGCGTTGGTCACGTTCACGCTGCGCAACGCCAATGACTATGCGGTGAAGGACATCGAAATCGCCTGCGCTTTCACTCGCCGCGACGGCAGCCATTTGACCGATCGCCGGCGGGTGATTGCCGATACCGTGAGCATGAAGAGCCGGAAGACCTATTCCGGCGTGTTGATCGGGTTCGTCAACGTTAACGCAAACAAGGCGAAATGTTCGCCTGTAACGGCTAGCCGAACCTAACCGTGCAAACCCGAAAAAGTGATCCCTGCCGTTGAACCTTGGCCGCGGCGCCGGAACTAATCGGTATATCGCCGGTTAGGCGAATGGACCGCGCGAACGGCGCGGGGGAGCAGCGTCAATGCCCGTAGCGCGATATTTCCTGTTTGTCGGTGCAGCGCTGCTCGCGCTGCTGTTCGCGCTCGATGCCTTTGTGCCGCAGCAGGTGGCCGTGGCCAGCAACGCCGCCCCTTCGATCGACAAGACCGTGGTGCGGATCCGTTCCGACCAGAAACCGCCGGAGCGGGTGGTTTACGACACCAGCCTTCCGACCATTGTTCCCCCGGTCGTGAAGACCCAGATCGCGGCAGCACCGGTTGCGCCGGCTGCCGATCCCAGCGCGCAGGCGCGGGTGCGTGACACCTTTGCCCAGTTCGTTCCGGCCGAAGCCAAGAAGCTTGAAAAGCAGGTCGAGGCGCACGCGCCGGCCCCGCGCAAGCGCAAGATTGCCAAGGCGCGTCCGGCCCAGCAGCCGGTGCGTCTCGCCCAGCAACAGCACTTTGGCCTGTTCGGAAACAACACCTGGTAGGCGCGTTCTCGACGCGCCCCGGGATCGGATAATCCAGCCTTGAACTATCGCGGCAGCCTTGGAATCTTGTCGGCAAAGCCGTTGTAGCAGGTCAGCCGCTCGTCCTCTTCCTTCTGGAAACGGCAATCATTGACGCCCTTGGCGGCCGGCGGCTTGGGCTTGGGCTTCGGGCTTGAAGATGCCGTCATAGCAAGTCAGGCGTTCCTTGGTCGCGTCATCGTGATCCTGACACGCCTGCAGCTTCTGCGCGACGGAAGTGGGTTTTCCGGGCGCTGCCGGCTTTTCGGACTTTTTGCCCGCGCGGGCTTCTTCGACCCAACCACAACCAGCGGCTTGCCGCCGACCGTCGGTGGTGGGCTCGCCGGGGCGGGGGCGGTCGTTCCCTGAGCAAACGCTGCGGCTGGATACAGGATCGCCAGCGCCAGGATCATTTTTCTCATGTCAATTCGCTCTCGAATGCGTGGTTTGCCGCTCGGTTTTGCACCCAAAAATGGCGCACTCGGAGAGATTCGAACTCCCGACCCTCGGAATCGAAATCCGATGCTCTATCCAGCTGAGCTACGAGTGCCTGCAAGGGGTCGATTATCAGACTTGGCCGGACAGGGCCAGCAGCGCCGGCGTTAATAGCAGGGGTGCCGGCGGCGGTCCTGGCCGATATAGCCGGACGCGCTCTGGCGGCAGTGGTTGGTCGAGGGGCCGTCATAAAAGGCAAAGGTACCGGGCGCCGGGCCGGGGCCGTAATTGTGGAGATAGCTGATCTGGTAGGGCAACGGCCAGTGGAGCCGGTGGTGGCGGTAATGGCGGGCATCCGCCAGGCTCGGGGCCAGCGTGGCCGCAGCGAGGAGGGCCGCGGCAACCAAAAACTTTGCTTGTCTCATCTCGATTCTCCGGAAATCCCGCTTCGCCAACCCATTTCGGCCGATTCAAGTTCCATTTAACAGGGAATGGGGACGAAAAGCTGCGGGAAATCAGCCACACGCCGCCAATTTTTGGCCCCCAAGATGCCTAAAGCGATGCTTAACCAAATCCCAACACAGTCCCGCCAAGGTTCTGGGCTGTGGTCCGGACCTTACGGACCGACGCTGTCGCGTCTGACAAGGCTACCCGGCTCCCGATCGATCCATGCGCATCACGTCCTTTGCCCAGTCCTTTGCCCTGTTGTCCCTCTCGATCCTGGTGGCTGCGCCGGCGCGCGCCGACCTGCATATTACGCGCGACCATGGCGGCTATGTCGAGGAATACAAGGTCAAGTACAAGCGCATCCGCGAGCGCAAGGAACGCGTCATCATCGACGGCATCTGCAATTCGGCCTGTACGCTGGTGTTCGGCATCGTGCCGATGAGCAAGATTTGCGTCACGCCGAAGGCCAGTCTCGGTTTCCATCAGGCCTATTACGACAAGGCCTTCACCTTCGGCATCAAGGTCACGAGCTCCGACGGCACGTCCGACCTGATGTCCTATTATCCGGACACCGTGAAAGACTGGATCCGCCGCAATGGCGGGCTCACCACCGAGATGAAGAAGATCAAGAACGGCCAGGATCTCTGGAAGATCGTCGATCCCTGTCCGGAAGAGTTTTGACTTTGTCATCGCCCGCCTTGTGCGCAATTGCGCACTGGAGCGGGCGATCCAGTATTCCAGAGACAGCAGTTATTATTCGAGGGGCCGCGGCGTACTGGATCACCCGCTTTCGCGGGTGATGACAGTGGAGCGGGACGCGCCTACCTGCGGTCACGCCAGATCGATAGTTCCCGACATAACCGGCACGCAGCGGCCGCCGATATAGGTCGCGGTCACGCTGCCGTCTTTCTTTTCCGCCTCCGCCTCCAGCAAGCTCGGCCGGCCCATCTCCACGCCCTGCGCGATGCGCCTGGCAAGATGCAGATCCCGCTCCGGACGCAGCTTTGCAAGCAGGCCGATCAGCGCGACATTGGCGCTGCCGGTGGCGGGGTCTTCGGGAACCCCGCGATGCGGGGCGAACATGCGCGCGCGGACGTGGATGTCAGCTTCGTCGACCTGGGTGTAGATCAGCGTGCTGGTCACCGGATATTTTGCAACTTCCTGCGCGAAAATCTCGGCGCGCCCACTGGCCCGCGTTAGCGCATCGCGGCTCCTGAGTTCGGCAATGATGAACGGCGCGCCGCAGGAGGCGATGCAGGGGCGGTGGTTATCAGTCAGAATGTCATCCGGCGACAGCGAACAGGCCCGCGCCACGAGCTCGGCGGGGACTTCGTCCGTGACCGACAGCAATTGCGGCGACGCCAGCCGCGCGCCGGAAACGGTCGCGCCATCTTTCAATAACGTGATAGGTACCAGTCCGGCTTTCTCCTCGAAGATCACGCGATCGCCGCTCACCGGACGGCCGTAGCTCTTGCCTTCGCGCGCGAGTGCGAAGGCGGTGCCGACATTGGGGTGGCCTGCGAACGGCATTTCAAAGCGCGGCGTGAAGATCCGCACTTCGGCGGTATGCGCGGGGTCTTTCGGCGGCAGCACAAAGGTCGTTTCCGACAGGTTGAATTCGGCGGCAATGCGCTGCATCTGCTCCGACGACAGACCTTCGGCATTGAGGACAACGCCGAGCGGATTGCCCGCGAATTGCGTTGTGGTGAAGACATCGACAGTGACGAAGTTCACGCGCATGAGTTTTTCCAAGATTGCTTTTGCATTGCCTTGCGATGGGCGCGCATGTGCGCGGCCCGCCGGAACGAAATGATGCCGGAAAAAACTCGGAGCAATCCAGTTTAAAAATGCTCTCAGAGCAATTCAAACTGGAGAGCAATTTGGGTTAGAACGTCACCACGCCGCGGATCGACTCTCCGCGCTTCATCAAGTCGAACGCGTTGTTGATTTCCTTTAGCGGCATCACATGGGTGATCATCGGGTCGATCTGAATCTTGCCCTGCATGTACCAGTCGACGATTTTTGGCACGTCGGTGCGGCCGCGCGCGCCGCCGAACGCCGTACCCTTCCAGACCCGGCCGGTGACCAGCTGAAATGGCCGCGTTGCGATCTCGGCGCCGGAGGGTGCTACCCCGATCACGATCGACTGGCCCCAGCCGCGATGACAGGCTTCCAGCGCCTGCCGCATGACGGTGACATTGCCGGTGCAGTCGAACGTATAGTCGGCGCCGCCGATCTGGTCGGCGCCCGACTTCGTCATGTTGACGAGGTGAGGCACGAGGTCCTTGCCGACGTCCTTCGGGTTGACGAAGTGGGTCATTCCAAAACGTTCGCCCCACGCCTTGCGATCATTGTTGATGTCGACGCCGATGATCATGTCGGCGCCGGCGAGCCGCAAGCCCTGCAACACGTTGAGCCCGATGCCGCCAAGGCCGAACACGATCGCCTTGGCGCCTTGCTCGACCTTTGCGGTGTTGATGACGGCGCCGATCCCGGTGGTGACGCCGCAGCCGATGTAGCAGACCTTGTCGAAGGGCGCGTCCTCACGGATTTTCGCGACCGCGATTTCCGGCAGCACGGTGAAGTTCGCAAACGTCGAGGTGCCCATGTAGTGATGAACAGGCTTGCCGCCGAGCGAGAAGCGCGAGGTGCCGTCCGGCATCAGGCCCTGGCCCTGCGTGGCGCGGATCGCGGTGCACAAATTGGTCTTGCGCGACAGGCAGGACGGGCACTGCCGGCATTCCGGCGTGTACAGCGGAATGACGTGATCGCCCTTTTTCACGCTGGTGACGCCGCGGCCGATATCGACCACCACGCCCGCGCCCTCATGGCCGAGGATCGCCGGGAACAGCCCCTCGGGATCGGCGCCCGACAGCGTGAATTCATCGGTGTGGCAAACGCCGGTGGCCTTGATCTCGACCAGCACTTCGCCCTCGCGCGGCCCGTCGAGCTGGACGGTGGTGACTTCCAGTGGTTTTCCGGCGGCGGTGGCAACAGCGGCGCGAACATCCATGGCTATTCCTCGTTCTCGGTCTCGTGGTTGTCATGTTTTGGCGGGAGCGACCCGCGCGATCAGTTCTTGCCGCATAGCATATGATCGGGCACACCGCTTCCGCAAATGAATCGCGATCCCAATAATCTTGCCGCGCGCGCGGCGCCGGCGGTTTTCGTCGTGCTGTGGAGTACCGGTTTCGTCGCGACCAAATACGTCGTGCACGATGCCGATCCTTTGACCTATCTTGCGATCCGGATGGCGCTGGTGGTCGTCTTGATGGCAGCGATCGTCGTCGTGGCGCGACCGAAATGGCCTGACCGTATCGGCATCGCCCACAGTGCGGTCGCGGGCATCCTGGTGCACGGGATCTATCTCGGCGGCACTGCGATCGCGATTGCGCATTCGATTCCGGCCGGCCTGTCGGCGCTAATTCCCGGCCTGCAACCGATCCTGACCTCGACCATCGCCAATCGCTGGCTCGGCGAACGCGTCACGCCGATGCAATGGGCCGGGCTGCTGCTCGGCTTGGCGGGCGTGGTGCTGATCCTGCACAATCGTCCCATGAGCGGGGAAGCGGGCTGGGGCTGGCTCGCCTCCGCGGTGTCGCTGGTCAGCATCACGCTGGGCACGCTCTACCAGCGCCGCTATTGCAACGCGATCGACTGGCGTGCCGGCAATCTCGTGCAATACATCGTGGTCACGATTTTCTTCGGCATCGGGGCGTGGCTGTTCGAGAACAATGTGGTGCACTGGACCACGGAATTCGTCCTCGCGCTGATATGGCTTGTGGTGGTGTTGTCGATCGGATCGATCGGACTATTGTACTGGCTGATCCGCCGCTCGGCCGCGACTTCGGTGGCCAGCCTGTTCTATCTGGTGCCGGCGGTGACAGCGCTGATGGCGTATCTGTTGTTCGACGAGCGGCTCGACGCCATCGCGATCGTCGGCATGGTGGCCTGTGCCGCTGCGGTGTTTCTGGTCAACCGGCGCGCTTGATGAATTTGGTTCAGCCGTTGCGAGTGCTGGCATAGGCCGCGAGCGCGCGTTCGCGCCCCGTTTTGTGGTCGATAATCGGCTTTGGATAGGTCTTGCCGAGTTCGACACCCGCGCTTGCGAGTTCGAGCGGCGTTGCGGTCCAGGGTTGATGGATCGCGCTGTCGGGCATTTGCTTCAACTCGGGCACCCAGCGTCTGACATAGACGCCGTCGGGATCGAACTTTTCGCCTTGCAGGATCGGGTTGAACACCCGGAAGTAGGGGGCGGCGTCGGCGCCGCAACCGGCCACCCATTGCCAATTGGCTGGATTGCTGCCGGCATCGGCATCAACAAGCGTATCCCAGAACCATCGCTCGCCTTCGCGCCAGTCGATCAGGAGATGCTTGACCAGGAACGAGGCCACCACCATCCGCACCCGGTTGTGCATCACGCCGGTGTGCCAGAGTTCGCGCATGCCGGCATCGACGATCGGATATCCGGTCCGGCCGCGCTGCCAGGCGCGCAACGCCTTGTCGTCGTGCTTCCAGGGAAAGGCATCGAACGACGGCTGCAGATTGCGCGTTGCGAGATCGGGTATATCGAACAGCAGATGGCGGCAGAATTCGCGCCAGCCGAGTTCGCTGAGGAATTTTTCGATATCGGCTGATAGAAGCGGGTGTTCGGCTGCGACGAAATGCGAGGCGTGCCAGATCTGGCGCGGGCTGATCTCACCGAAACGCAGATGCGGTGATAGCCGCGAGGTGCCGTCGCGATCCGGTCGGTCGCGATCACTGGAATAGCCGGCGACGGTGCCCCTGAGGAATTGCTGCAGCCGCGCGCGCGCCGAGGCCTCGCCGGGCGTCCAGCTCTCGCGTAGGCCAATGGCCCAGTCGGGCTTGGCAGGCTCGAGATGCCAGCTTTCGAGTGCGTCGCTGGCAGGCGGTGGCGCACCGTTCAATTTTTTCGGCGCGGGCAGCGGTTTTGCCGGATCGCCGAGCGATTGCACCCGCCGCCAGAACGGCGTGAATACGCGTAAGCCGCGGTTCTCCTTGTTACGGATCTGGGGCGGCGCCACCAGCAGATCGCCGGGGAAACGCTCGACAACGACGCCGATCTCGCCCAGCGCCCCGGCGACCTGATCGGCCACGGCCCGGTGCGGCGCCTGCGCGATCTCGTTCCAGTACACCGCGATGGTTCCGGTTTCGCGTGCGATCCCCGCAATGACTTCCGCCGCAGCACCTCTGCGCAACACCAGCGCCGCCCCAAGCGGTTGCAGGCTCGCCTGCAGGGCGCGCAGCGACTGCGCCAGCCACCAGCGGGCCGCGCCTCCCAACGGCCGGGCATGCGCGCGGCTCTCCTCATCCAGCACGTAAAGGCAGATCACCGGCGCGCCGGTCCGGGACGCGGCGTGCAGAGCGGGGTGGTCGGACAGGCGGAGATCGTCGCGAAACCAGACGATGCAGGGAGGGGCTATCATCGGCGCATTTGTTCCATGGAATTCCTGAGCCTTTATCTAGGGTTAGGCCACGTTAAGGCGATCGTAAACAAAACCGTTCAAATGTTAGGTTTTTCGGGGGTCTATCCACATGTCTGCGCGGTCGATTGGAAAGTTCCTGCCGTCGCTGAAACTTCGTCTCGGCACCAAGGCAGTGATTTGCGCCATCTTCCTGATCGCGGTGAACACCGCGCTGGTGGTGGGGGCGGCCTATTGGTCGCTGACGTCGGAATTCGGCGACCGGGCCCTGCGCGACATCGAAGTCAATTTGCGCACGCTGGCGCTGACGTTTTCCGAGTCGTTCCCTGACGCCAAGATCACGATGAAGGACGGCGTCGTCACCAAGGCCGAAGTTCCGAAGATGCCGGAATTCAAGGACCACGCGATCGTCGATCGCGCGGTCGGCTACGTCGGCGGCAACGCCACTTTGTTCGTCTATGACGAGGCCAGCAATCAGTTTGTCCGCCGCTCCACCAATGTGAAGAAGGAAAACGGCGACCGCGCCGTCGGCACCCAGTTGGCGCCCGACCACCCCGGCCAGCCGATCTTGCGTCGCGGTGAGGCCTATAAGGGGCCGGCCACGCTGTTCGGCAAGAGCTTCATGACCGCCTACTATCCCATTGCCGGTTCGGCCGGAAAGGTGATCGGCGTCCTCTATGTCGGCATTCCGATGGCGCAATACGAGGCGATGCTGGCGGAGGCGATCCGGAACATGACGATCGCGGCCGCTATTGCAGCGCTGCTGGTGATGATGCTGACGATGCTGATCGTGCGCCGGGTGACGAAACCCCTGACCTCGGTCACGGCCTCGCTCACCGCTATCGCCGAAGGCAACAGCGATGTCGAGATCGATTGCCACGAGCGGAACGACGAGATCGGCGAGATCGCGCGCACCGTTGCGGTATTCAAGAACAACTCGATCGAGCGCCGCAAGCTTCGCGAGGAGCAGGCTGCCGCCACCACAGCCTCCATCGAGCAGCGCAAGGCCGAATTGCGCGGCTTCGTCGACGAGTTCCAGACCAGCGTCGGCGGCATCCTCGACAAGGTGCTCAATTCCTCCGGCGAATTCGAGCGCGTCGCGAGACAGCTCACCGAGACGGCGCGGACCACCGCAGGCCTGTCCGGGCAGTCGGCCGGCGCCTCCGAGACCGCATCCGAGCACGTCCGCTCCGCAGCCGTTGCCTCCGATGAACTCTCCAACTCGATTGCGGAAATCACCCGCCGCGTCCAGGAGTCCAACGGCATTGCCGCCGACGCCGTCAAGCAGGCCGCCGCCACCGACCAGCGCATCAACGAACTGTCGGAAGCCGGCGCGCGGATCGGCGACGTGGTGAAGCTGATCACCTCGATTGCCGAGCAGACCAATCTTTTGGCGCTCAACGCCACGATCGAAGCGGCGCGCGCGGGCGACGCCGGCCGCGGTTTTGCGGTGGTGGCGCAGGAGGTCAAGAGCCTGGCCGGCCAGACTGCGAAAGCGACCGAGGAGATCTCCAGCCAGATCGGCAACATGCAGCTTGCGACCGAAGAGTCGGTCTCTGCGATCAAGGCGATCGGCCAGACCATCGAGCGCATCAGCGACATCGCGACCTCGATCTCGGCGGCCGTCGAGCAACAGCGCGGCGCGACCCAGAATATTGCCCAGAGCGTGCGGGCCGCGGCGAGCGGCACCGCCGACGTCGCCGTCAATATCCGCAACGCCGCGCAGGGCGCCGACGAGACCGGCGAAACCTCGAACCGGATGTTTGCCTCTGCGCAAGCACTGTCCGGCGAAAGCCTTCAACTGAAGGCCGAGGTCGAAAAGTTCCTCGACCGCGTCCGGGCTGCCTGACGCCTGCACCAGCGGCTTCCGGTGAAACCGGGAGCCTGCCAATTCGTAAGTAGCGGTATACTCGCTGCGCCGCTCTGCGCGGGCTGGAGGCTGCCGTGAACCGATATGCCGTGCTTTATCTGGTGACGTTGTTCGTTCTGGTGCCGCTGGACTTCCTGTTCCTCGGCATCGTCGCCAAGGATTTTTTCACCTCCCAGGTCGGCAATATGCTGGGCGAGATCAAGCTCGCCCCGGCGATCCTGTTTTACCTGCTTTACGTCGTCGGCATCGTGATCTTCGTCAACGGGGCAGCAAACGCGAACTGGCAATCGACGCTGCTCTATGGCGCGCTGTTCGGACTGTTTTGTTACGCGACCTTCGATCTCACCGCGTTGTCGCTGCTGCGGCATTGGAGTTGGCCGGTCGCAATCGTCGACATCTCCTGGGGCGCGATCGTGACGGCGGTCTCATCGACATCAGGGCTTGTTGTGGCCAATTGGCTGGTGCCGAGAGTTCTAATTATCCGTCATTGCGAGCGAAGCGAAGCAATCCATCTCACCAAGCAAAGAAAGAATGGATTGCTTCGTCGCAAGAGCTCCTCGCAATGACGGCGAGGCTCATTTAGGCTGCGGCACGATCCGGATGTACGGCTTCGGCGATTTCCAGCCCTGCGGATAGATCGTCTTGGCCTCGTCGTCGGTGACGGAGCCTGCGATGATGACGTCCTCGCCCTGTTTCCAGTCGGCCGGCGTCGCGACGCGATGCTTGGCCGTCATCTGCAGGAAATCGATCACGCGCAGAATTTCCTGGAAATTGCGGCCGGTCGTCATCGGGTAGACCAGCACCAGCTTGATCTTCTTGTCGGGGCCGATGATGAAGACGTTGCGCACGGTCATGTTGTCAGCGGCGGTGCGCGTCGCCACGTCGCCGGAGGTAGAGGCGGGGAGCATGTCATAGAGTTTTGAGACGTTGAAATCGGTGTCGCCGATCATCGGATAGTTTGGGGCTGCCCCCTGCGTCTCCTTGATGTCCTCGGACCATTTGGCGTGCTTGTCGACGGGATCGACGGAAAGGCCCATCAGCTTGACGCCACGCTTGTCGAATTCCGGCTTCAGCTTGGCCAGCGAGCCGAGTTCGGTGGTGCAGACGGGGGTGAAATCCTTGGGGTGTGAGAACAACAGCGCCCAGCTGGAGCCGATCCAGTCGTGGAATTTGACCTTGCCCTCGGTGGTCTGGGCTTCGAAATCAGGGGCGAGCGCGCCAATTTGGAGTGCCATGGTTCGACCTCATGTCATTCAAGTTACAGGAGAATTTCTGTTCAACAGTATAAACAATCGCGGGACGGAAGTGAACCGCCGGGCAAAAAAGGCGATATCCTTCTCCGGATGCCGGAACTCCTAGCATCTTCTTTTGATCCGCGCCCCTGCGACGAAAAATCCACAGGGAATTAAAACGGCCGGTTGCCCCGATATTGCCTTTTATGACCCGCATCACGCCCGGCCCGGATGGTCTTGAGGGTGTCTCCTGGGGGGTGAACCGCGCCCGTCGTGATAGCGACTAATTGGCAACCATCTAAAAATGTCGAAATGCAAGTTTCGAATCGTTAACCACTCGTTTACGCCGGCATCGCAATGCTGGACCAGAAAAGAAATTGAGAAGTGCAAACTATGTCTGCCCCGAGTTCCAAGATTGGTGAAGCGTTCGGCCAACTCCAGCCTTCCTGCCGCACAACCGCAGCCCATGCGCTCACCGTCGTGCGCGACGGCGTGATCACCGGCGAAGGCCCGACCACCAAAGGCCGCATCCATTTTTCCCGCGCGCTCGATGCCGATGACGCCGCCTGGTGCGCGCGCATCCTGACCGCGACCGCCGTCGAGCATCAGCCGGTCAGCCGTGCGGAGGCCGAGGCGCTGTTTGAAATCAGCGACGCCGCCGCCGAGCGCAGCGACGATGGCCGGTTCGACGATCTCCTGGCCAAGGCGGTCGCCCATCATGCCGCTTCCGAATCCGGCCTGCCGGTGCCGCCGCGCACGGTCGCTCTCTCGCCCGACACCGACATTGCGAGCTGGGCGCCGGCGCACGCCGCCAACATCGACACAAAGGTGCTGGAATGGATCGCCACCCAGATGCGCGGCAAGCGCCGCATCAACCACGCGCTGGCCGCGATGGTCGCAACCCTGGTCGGCGCCGCCGCACTGCCGCTGGCACAGCTGCCGGGCGTGCTGGATATGACGATGATGTAATGTCATCTGCGAATTTGTGATTTTCGAAACGGCGGGGATTTTTCTCCGCCGTTTTTTATTGGGGGGAGGGCCCGGATGTCGCTCAGCCGTCATTGCGAGCGAAGCGAAGCAATCCATTCTTTCGTTGCGCAGCGAGATGGATTGCTTCGTCGCAAGGGCTCCTCGCAATGACGCGGATAGTGTGGCTCCACACTCCGCTGTCGTCACCCGGCTTGCCGCCTTCGCTAAGCTTCGGCGTGCCGGGTGAGTTCGTGGCCTCGTCGTAGCCTTGGCGGAGACGGGACCGGGTGATCCAGTACGCCGCGGCTTTTCGGTTCTATCATCACCGTCTCTGGAATACTGGGTCGTCCGGTCAAGCCGGACGATGACAGTTGAATATGAGGCCGCATTCTCCCGATTTGTTGTTGTGCGTGATTCACGGCAACTCCCCGTCAGGCAGAAAACCGGTTTGCGGGCTGGGCGTCCCTTGATAGCTTGATCGCTCCATCTCGAGTTGTGCTGTCTCCCCCGAAACGACCCGGAGCGCGCTGCAAATGCGGTTATGCCTTCTGCTTTTTTTGATCGCCGCCGTCACGACGGGCCGGGCAGGGGTGGCGATGGCCGAAGCGGGCTCGCCGGAGGAGTCCGCCAGGGTCGATCAATTGTTTGCCAATTGGGACCAGCCGACTTCGCCGGGCTGTGCGGTGGCCGTCATGCGGGACGGGAAAATCATCCATGCGCGCGGCTACGGAATGGCCGATCTCGAGCACAATGTGAAGATAACGCCTGCGACGGTTTTCCACGTCGCGTCGATGTCAAAGCAGTTCACCGTCGCGGCCGTGCTGATGCTGGCGCAGGAGGGCAAGCTCTCGCTCGATGATCCCGTTAAGAAATACGTGCCGGAGCTGCCCGATTTCGGGGTGCCGATCACGCTCCGTCATCTGGTGCATCACACCAGCGGCTTGCGCGACCAGTGGGAATTGCTGGGCCTTGCCGGCTGGCGCTATTCGCTCGACTTGATCACCGATGCCGATGTCCTGAAAGTCCTGGCGCGCCAGAAGACGCTCAATTTCCCGCCGGGCTCGAAACACCTTTATTCCAACACCGGCTACACCTTGCTGGCGCAGGTCGTGAAGCGCGTCAGCGGCCAATCGTTTCGAAGCTTTACCGGAACACGGATATTTTCACCGCTTGGAATGTCGCGCAGCCATTTCCGGGACGATCATGCCGAAATCGTCAAGGACATCGCCTATGGCTATGCGCCCCGCGGTGGCGATGTCGGTTTCGGCCTGAGCATTCCCAATTTCGACACGGTCGGTGCAACCAGTCTTTTGACGACGGTCGAGGATCTGGCGCTCTGGGATGAAAATTTCTACAGCGCCGGTGTCGGCGGCGCGGCGTTGGTCAAGCAGTTGCAGGAGCGGGGATCCCTCAACGACGGCACGCAGCTCAGCTATGCCGGCGGCCTCGAGATCGGAAAATACCGTGGCCTGAACACCGTCGACCATTCCGGCAGGGATGCCGGTTACCTGGCTGATCTGATCCGGTTTCCGGATCAGCATTTTTCAGTCGCTGTCCTGTGCAACCTGGCAAGCACCAATCCGAGCGGCTTGACGCGGCGAATTGCGGATATTTATCTCGCGCCCTTGTTGCGCGCCCGCGGCGGGGCGGCTGACGTCGCGGCGCTGTCGCCGCAGCCTGACGGCGAGCAGCTGAAGAAATGGGACGGACTGTATGTCAATCCCGGCGAAGGCGATCGGGTGTTGCGCGTGCGCATGGGTGGAGGCAATCTGCGCAGCGGCCTCGAGATCGACGGCAACCTTTCCGATCTGGAAGCAACCAGCGACGCCCGGTTTCGTTACATCAATGCGCCCCAGACCGAGCTGGTGTTCCAGGATGGCGACAATGGCGCGCCGGCCTCTCTGACGACCTATATCGGCGGAAAGCTGCAGTATCGCTACGCACGCGCGCCATCGTATGAGCCGACGGAAGCCCAGTTGCAGGAGTTCACCGGCATTTATCGCAGCGATGAAATCGATTTGCCGTATGACATGATCCTTCGGGATGGAAAGCTTCTGATTCGTTCCCTGAAATCGAATGATCTGGCATTGCTTCCGGTTTCGACAGATCTGTTCAGCGCCAGGGGCAATCGCATCAGGTTTACCCGCGATGCACAGGGCAAGGTAACAGGCGCGTTACTCAATACCGCCCGCGTGCAAAACTTCCGGTTCGAACGGACGCCGTGATAGGCTTTGCGCCCCAACAACAAACGAGAAAAACATGACAGGCAAGCGCGTGGTGTTCACCGGGGGAACCGGCAAGGCGGGCAGGCACGTGCTGCCGCATTTGAAGAGCAGGGGCTACGAGCTGCTCAATGTCGACCTTAGGCCGTTCGACCATCCCGGCATCGGCACCCTGATCGCGGATCTCTCGGATAGCGGCCAGGCCTTCAACGCCCTGACCACGCATTTCGGTTTCAATGGTTTTGAAGACGGACGGCCTCCGGCGGCACCCGACGCCGTGGTGCATTTTGCCGCGATACCGCGGGTCCTGATCGAGCCCGATAACGAGACGTTCCGCGTCAACACCATCAGCACCTATAATGTGATCGAGGCCGCCGCAAAGCTCGGCGTCCGCAAGATCGTGATCGCCTCCAGCGAGACCACCTATGGGGTCTGCTTTGCCGAAGGCGACAAGAATTTCAAAAGCCTTCCGCTCGAGGAGGATTACGACACCGATCCGATGGATTCCTACGGGTTGTCCAAGGTTTTGAACGAAAAGACCGCGCGTGCCTTTGCGATGCGCTACGGCATCGACATCTATGCGCTGCGGATCGGCAACGTCATCGAGCCGCATGAGTACGACCGCTTTCCGGCCTTCCTGGCCGATCCGCCGTCGCGGAAACGCAACGCCTGGGCCTATATCGACGCCCGCGACCTCGGTGAGATCGTGCATCTGGCGATCCAGAAAGATGGGCTCGGCTTCCAGGTCTTCAACGCCGTCAACGATACCATCACGGCGAACATGCCGACCCGCGAATTCCTGAACCGCTATTGCCCCAACACGCCGGTCACGCGCGAACTCGGCGAATACGAAGCGCCATTGTCGAACCGCAAGGCGCGCGAAGTGTTGGGATTCAAGGAAGCGCATAATTGGCGCAAATACGTCAAGGCAGGATAGCAGCCTCGGTGCCGTTTTCGCGCGGCCGGGCATTTTGCGGAAATCCGTAAAACGCCCGGCCGCTCCGACCCCGGCAAGAACGCCGTCGGTCGGATTGCCGATCAATCAGACCAGGTAGAAATCATTCGCGTGCGCCTGCAACTGCGCAAGCGTCACATGCGTAAGCGTAATGGTATTGCCATGGGTATCGTCGATGACGGCACCATTGACGGTGTCCGTGGTGTGGTGGTTCAGGATATCCGCAACGCTTGAGAAGATCGACTTGTCGAGCTGGATCGCGTCGTTGTGGACATCGAAATCGGTGATGGTGTTGGCTCCGAAATCGGGACGGAACAGGAAGGTGTCGGGCCCACCACCACCCGTCATCGTATCCATGACGCCGCCGACCAGGACATCGGGGCTGTTGCCGCCGATCAGCACGTCGTGTCCCGCCGAGCCATCCAGCACTTGCTTGCCGTTGCCGCCATTCAGCGTGGTATTGGCGCCAGCCAGATAATCGACGTTCGGATTGGTGACGATGATGCTCAGGGTCGAGGTATCGGTCCCGCCGTGTCCATCGGCTACTGTGTAGGTGAAGGTGTCCTGCGCGACGATCTTTGGCGGCAGGCCGCCCTTGTCGGCCGTATAGACGTAACTGCCGTCGGCATTGATGACCACCGATCCATAGGTGCCGGCGATGGAGTGGCCGACATTTGCCGCTGAGCCGGCGACCGCGCCCACGAACAAATGGCCCTGGTCGTGGATATCGGGATCGGTGTCGTTGGAAAGCAGCCCGTTGGCGGCCGAGACCGAAAGGGTCGACTTCTTGGCCGTGGCATTGCTGTCCGCAGCGGCGATCGGATCGTCATTGGCGCCATTGATCGTCACCACGACGTTCTGTGTCGTGACGCCTCCATTGTGGTCATCGATGACAACAGGCGTGGAGACCGTCAGCGTTTCGCCGCCGGAAAGGAAGTCGAGATTGCTATCGACGATATCGTAGTGCCAGTCGATGTTGCCGGTGTTGGTATTGCCGGCCTCGGCGCTGATCGAGACGGCCGACTCCAACGCCGCGATCTGGGCCGGTGTCAGTTCCGCGGTGAAGTCATGCGTGGCATCCTGCCAGGTGACGGTTTCGCCCGCGGTATTGATCGTAGCCGTCGGACGGTCGTTAAAGTCGGGATCGATGAAGGCAACGACGCCGGCGGTCGAATCCACCGCTGAACTGCCGGTCGCGCCGGGAAGTTCACTGATCGCATTGGTCAGGATCGAGGCTCCGGCATCGATCAAGGGCGTATCATTGGTTCCCGTGAAGACCACCTTTACCTGCTGGGTCGAGGTGTCGCTAAAGGGTGACCCGGTGTGATGATCTGCGAGGGTGATATCGTAGACCGCGGTCAAGGTCTCGCCCACGGCGAGGAAGTCGACGTTGCGGTCCGCCAGACCGAATTGCCAGGCGAGCGTACCGGCGGTGCCGTCGAGGCTGATTGAAGCGGACATCGCGGCTGCCAACGCAGCCTGGGTTGCGAGCGGGATCGATCCACCGCCGGACCAGGCTGCGGAATTCAGGCTGGCGCTGGCGGTGTGGGTATCGCCGACATCGGCATCGGTGAACGACATCGTGCCGGAAACCTGGTCCGCCGTCGCCGAGTTCGTGGTTGCGGACAATTCGGTCAGCGGATGCGGGGAACCTGGGTCGGGGGACAGCACCGGCGCGGCGTTTCCGATCAGCGTGACGCGGTAGGTGCCCGAATTGATATCCTGGACCTTGCCGCCGACCGACTCCGGCGCCGTGCCGATCGAGCCGACATCGACGAAGAAGGTGCCGCTGAGGCCGAATCCGGTCAGCAGCAGCGCGTTGTTGCCGGTGCCGCTATCATCGTTGGTGAACATCGGCGTGGAGGTGTCACGGCTCGGGCTGGCGCCGCCGTAGAGGGCAAGGAAGGGATCGGCGAGCGTGCCGGCGCCGGTGGCGGCCCCTTCGATGCTGATGGCGTAGTGCTTGGTTGGATCGAGCACGATCTTGAACCAGTCGTGGTCGCCCTGGAGCTCGAGGTTGCCGTTGATGGCATTGGTGGCGCCGGCGTTGAGGACCGTGGTCGCCGCCGTGTTGCTCTGGTTGTGATCGTCGAGGCCGTTGACCCGGGTCCAGCCGAGCGCGTCGAGGATGCGCAGGCCGCTCTGGGTGACGGCGTTGATCACGCCGGTCTGGCCGTCCGCGAAGGAGTTGCGCGGGTCGGCGGAACTCGACGGATCGGAGATGTCGCCGCTATTGTCGAGCACGCGGTTCAGATTGGCGTCTCCGGTCGTGCCGGAGAAGGAGAACAGATTGTTACCGCCGGTTTCCAGCATCGCCAGGGAGCCGCCGGAGGTGTAATGGAACAGGTCCATGAGATTGTAATCGTTGGTCGACCCGCCCGATGGAACCGACCCGCCGCTCATGATGCGACCCATCAGGCCCTCGGTGATCTCGTGGGCGAGCACGGCGAAAGCATCGAAGCCGTTGGCGCCGATGCCGTCCGAGCGGTCGAAATCGAAGAAGGTGCCATTGGGCAGGTCGCTGGCGAGCGTGATGGTCGCGTCTGCGCCGAGATTGTCACTGGCGCCGACGCCGTTGAGGCCGAGCAGCTTCTCCTGGCCGTTGGTCACGAGATAGCGATCGGTATTGCTGCCGGTCGTCGGCGCGGGATCGGTCGCCGGCAAAGCGGCGATCGCAGCGGCATCATCGCCGGGATTGGCATCGTTGGTCGACGCGTGACTGATCAGGGCGTTTCGGAGATCGGCATAGCTCACGGTGTGGAGCGGGAAGTTGTTGCTGCCGAGCGTGAAGCCGCCGCTGACGTAGCCGGGATTGAGCGCCTGCCAGTCGAACGACACGTTCAGGGTAACGGTGTCGCTGAACTGCTGGTTGAAAAAAGCTTCGACCGCGTTGACGAGGTTCGTGAAGGTGGTCTGGAAAGCTGCCGTTTGAGAGGTGATGCCACCAAGATACGTGTTGTTGAAGGTGATCGACATGACTGAACCCTCCTCGAGGAAAAACGTGGATGGCAGAAATGGATGTTGACTGTCTCAATCTTGCGCTTGGATGTCTGTGAAGTTCTTCACAGACGTCGCATTAAAGCTTTGGACTTCGCGTGTCGGCTTCGCGTCGAATATGTGAACGCCGTCTGTTTCGAAGGCGCGCGTCGATTGTTGGAGGCGGCGGATGTTGCTACGCTGACCCTTAAAGATGTTGCTACTCCAATTCCTAGAATTTGACGGGAACTGTCTGCTTCCCGACATCATCCATCCGTTCCTGATCGCGCCGACATCGCGGAAGTATCCGACAAAGGGCAGCGTTCCTGACCCAGAGAGCGAGGCAGTCCATGGCCAAACCGTTTCCGTCGAAGACCCATATCGGCAACCACATGCTGCATCCGGAAACCCTGATGCTGAACTACGGCTACGATCCGCAATTGTCGGAAGGCGCCGTCAAGCCGCCGGTGTTCCTGACCTCGACCTTCGTGTTCCGCACCGCCGAAGATGGACAGGATTTCTTCGACTACGTCTCAGGCCGGCGCGAGCCGCCCGAGGGCATGGGCGCGGGACTGGTCTATTCGCGGTTCAACCATCCCAACAGCGAGATCGTCGAGGACCGCCTTGCGATCTACGAACGCACCGAGAAATGCGCGCTGTTCTCCTCCGGCATGTCGGCGATCTCGACCGCGATCCTCGCCTTCGTCCGTCCCGGCGACGTCATCCTGCACTCGCAGCCGCTCTATGGCGGCACTGAAACACTGTTTTTGAAGACGCTGGCAGGTCTCTCGATCGGATCGGTGGGTTTTGCCGATGGTATCGACGAAGCCTCGGTCCAGTCAGCAGCAGAAGAAGCGATGCGCAAGGGTCGGGTGTCGATGATCTTTATCGAAACCCCCGCCAATCCCACCAATGGCCTGGTCGATATCGCGATGATCCGCCGGGTCGCCGACAACATCGGCGAGGCCCAGGATCACGTGCCGATCATCGCTTGCGACAATACGCTGTTGGGCCCGGTGTTCCAGCGGCCGATCGAACACGGCGCGGATTTGTCGCTGTATTCGCTGACCAAATATATTGGCGGTCATTCCGACTTGATCGCGGGCGCGGCGCTTGGCTCGAAGGAGCTGATGAAGGACGTCAAGGCGCTGCGCGGCGCGATCGGCACCCAACTGGATCCGCATTCCTGCTGGATGCTCGTCACGCTCGCTGGAAACGCTGAGCATCCGCATGGAAAAAGCCGACCGCAATGCGCAACAGGTGGCGGATTTCCTCCGTGACCACGTCAAGGTGGCGAAGGTGCACTACCTTGGCCACCACGACGAGGCATCCGCGGCCGGCCGGCTGTTCGCGCATCAATGCACCGGCGCCGGCTCGACCTTTTCGTTCGACATCAAAGGCGGGCAGGCGGCGGCGTTCAAATTTCTCAACGCGCTGCAGATTTTCAAGCTCGCCGTCAGTCTCGGTGGTACCGAGTCGCTGGCGAGCCTGCCCGCAAGCATGACCCACTCCGGCGTTCCCGTCGGTATCCGCCAGAAGATAGGCATCCTGGATTCGACGATCCGGCTGTCGATCGGGATCGAGCACCCGTCCGATCTGATCGCTGACATCGCGCAGGCGTTGAACGTGGCGTAGCCTTATGACGGGACGGGCGCATCGCGATCGAGCAGGTGCTGCGCCTTGAGATCGGCCCAGAGCGCCGACGGCACCTGGCGGGAGAGGGCGGCGGCGTTGCGCTCGACCTCTTGCGGGTTTTGCGCGCCCAGCACCACGCTCGCTACCGCCGGGTGGCCAAGCGCGAAATGCAGTGCGGCGGTCGGCAAGGCCACGCCATGGGCATCGCAAACGCGCTGGAGTTCGGCCACCTTCGCCATGATGTCCGGCGGCGCATCTTTGTAATTGTATTTGGCGCCGGCTACGGCGCCGGTGGCGAGAATGCCCGAATTGAAGACACCGCCGAGCATGATTCCGATGCCTTGCTTGAGCGCGAGCGGCATGAACTCAGCCAGCGCCGGTTGCTCCAGCAGCGAATAGCGGCCGGCGAGCAGCATGGTGTCGAACGATCCGGCTTTTGCGAAACGCACGCACATCTCGGCCTCGTTGACGCCGACGCCGATGCCCTTGACCACGCCTTCGCCGCGAAGCTTGTCGAGCGCGACATAGGCGCCGGTCATCGCTTCGCGAAAGCGGTCCTCGATAGCGTCAGCGCCGTGGGTCCAGACATCGACGTCGTGGATCAGCAGCAGGTCGAGCCGGTCGGTGCCGAGCCGCGACAGCGATTGCTCCACCGAACGCATGGTGCCGTCATAGGAATAATCGACCACGAAGCGATGCGGGTGGCCACCGACAAAGCCGGACGCGTCATTCGGCGCGTGGAACGGGTCCATCCAGCGCCCCACCTTGGTGCAGACCACGACGCTCTCGCGCGGCACACGGCGCAGCGCCGTGCCGCAGCGGTGTTCGGCGAGGCCGCGGCCATAGAGCGGGGACGTGTCGAGCAGGTTGACGCCGAGTTCGAACGCCCGCTCGGCCGCTGCGATCGCGGTGGCGTCGTCGAGCCGCGCGAAGAGATCGCCGAGCGGCGCGGTTCCGAAGCCGAGTGTCGAGACCTGAAGCCCGGTTCGGCCCAGGGCGCGACGCGGCAGCGTGGAAGATGGAGTCATGTCGAAGGCTTTCCTTGAATTTCGCTTGAGTTTCTTCGCATCAATTTAACTGAGACAGTTTGTCCTGCGCGGCAGCCTCGATGGCGCGTTCGGCATCCTGCGGCAACAGCAGGCGTTCGGCCACCATCCGCGCTGCCGATGATCGCACCGCGGCGACATAGGCCGCATCATCCGCGTAGCGCTCCGCGACGGAGAGGCGCGTATCGCCCGTCGCCTCGCGGGCGGCGCGGGTGAGGGCAAACGGCGCCACCGCGCCCTGCAACGGAAACAAGGTGCCGGCGCCAAATCCTTCGGCGCGGGGATTCCATCCGGTATAGCTCGCCCGCGGCACGGCCAGCGGCAGCATCCGAATGCCTGCGATCGCCATGCCGTCGCTGTCCGCGCGCGGCACGAACACCGGATAGGTTCCAAGTATCTTCGCCGGAAGTTGCGTCGGATCGGTGAAGGCCGCGCCGGTGTGAATCGCGGTATAGGGCAGGCCCGGAATGCCGCGCGGCACGGCGTTCGATGCTTCCACCAGCGTGCCATGGGCGCGCATCGGAACGCGGCTCGCCGGCGGCTCTACTCCCGTGGTGATCCACGCTTGCATCGCCGTGACCAACGCGCGCATCGGCGGGCCCGCATGCATCGGATTGACCGGCAGCGCCATCGTCGGCGCATTGCGCATACGTTCGCCGGCTTCGGAAAAATGCGGCGTGCCCGCGATCATGTAGGCGCGGACATCGCTGGGCAAATCGAGATGGTTGCCCTGGAGGTCGGTGACCAGGAGCGAGGCACGCGACGCCCACCATTCATGTTCGCTGTCGGTCTGGATGATGCGCGGGCAGGTCGCGTTGAGGCGACAGCGCTGCATCAGCCCGTCGCGCCGGCCACTCAAGGGATCGACGAGGGTCTGGTAGGTGAACGGAAAAGTATCGGCCTGCCAGGCCGGATCCTGCGGATGCCGCGGGTTGCGGCCGGGCAGGCCGAAGCGGGCGTTGGTCGCCATCCGGCGGCCGCCCGCGACATGCGGCATCAATCCGTCGAACACGATGCCGCCGGAAAGATCCTCGTTGAAACCGAGATAGAGGAAGTCGCGCAAAAATCGCCCGGATTGCGAGACGCCAAAGCCAATGGCGCGCCGGGCGAAACCGCCGCCCGCGGCAAGCGGATTGGCGGCATCGCTGCTGCGCCGCAGATAGGAAACGACGTCGCGCGTCGCGGCAAATCCGAGGCCAAGCACCGCGGGATCGCGGGCGGTGTAGGTCACCTCATAGAGCGCGCCGGCATCGAAGCCGGTCGCCGGCCGGGTGATTTCGATCGCTTGGTCACCGGTCGCCTTGATGGCAAGGCCTGCCGGTTTTTCGCGCGGCGCGTCCCATTTGGTGCGAACCGTGACCGCAAGCGACGACGGATCGCCGATC
Source organism: uncultured Alphaproteobacteria bacterium (assembly GCA_963802535.1). Taxonomy (GTDB): domain Bacteria; phylum Pseudomonadota; class Alphaproteobacteria; order Rhizobiales; family Xanthobacteraceae; genus Bradyrhizobium. The sequence goes on from CAWDJI010000032.1 coordinate 37,926, forward strand.
GGCCAGGACACATTCGCGGTTGCGGGGCTGCGCATGTGGTCGAACAGGATTTCGTCGCGCGCAGGCCCGGTGACGCCGCGCAGCACGGGTGCTGCGAGCGCGATCTGGCCGGGCTTTGAGGGAATGTCGGCCTGCCAGCCAATCCACGCCATCGTGTAGCCCTGGCCGTGCAGGAAACCGATTCCGGCGTCGCCGGCCTTGTCCGCGTTGTTGGCGCCGGGTTTGACGGAATCGTCGAACAGCTGTGGCGCGAGCTTGGTGCCGCGATTGGGGACATCAACGAGAAGCGTGCCGTTGGCGCGGAGCGGATCGGCCGGCCGCAGCAGCACGACATCGGCTGTCGCTTCGACGAAACCGCGTTCGTCGCGCGGCGCCTTGTCGATGTCGGCAATGACGGCATTGCGCGGGTCGGCCGGATCGACGGCAATGGTGGCGCGTCCGGTGATCCTCACATACGGACCGACGCTGCCAAAACTGCGGCCCTCGAACGCCGGAGCGCTCTCCTGCACCTCGAAGCGGATAACCTCCGCCTCTGCCGACAGCGAGAACAGAACAGACGCGCCGAGCACGGCGATGCGCAACCCTGACATCGGTGACCCCTGTTGTTTGCGGGCGGGCAGTGCCCTTAGGTCATGCGGCCGAAACGCCTCGCGCGCCGGCCTTGTCGGCCCGGTGCGGCAATGTCCAGTTCGGCCGAACGAAGTGGCAGGTGTAGCCGTCAGGATATTTCTCCAGATAATCCTGATGCTCGGGCTCGGCCTCCCAGAACGGTCCGACCGGCGCCAGCTCGGTGACGACCTTGCCCGGCCAAATTCCCGACGCATCGACGTCGGCGATGGTGTCTTCGGCGACCCGCTTCTGTTCGTCGCTGGTATAGAAGATCGCCGAACGATAGCTCGCGCCGCGGTCGTTGCCCTGCCGGTTCAAGGTCGAGGGATCGTGGATCTGGTAAAAGAATTCCAACAGCTTGCGAAAGCTGATGACGTTCGGGTCGAAGATGATCTCGACGGCTTCGGCGTGATTGCCGTGGTTGCGATAGGTCGCGTTCGGCACCTCGCCGCCGGAATAGCCGACCCTGGTCGAAATCACGCCGGGATATTTGCGTAACAGATCCTGCACGCCCCAGAAGCAGCCGCCGGCAAGCACTGCGCGTTCCGTTGAAACCGTCATGAAAGTCCTCCCTGGCTCTGCGGGTGCCGTTCCCGACCCATCATCAGGGAATATAATGCGGCCGAACCCTGCAGAAGTGCAATGATTTACGCAGGTCTGATCCGCAAAGGGTGGCGGCTGCTGGCGCGATTTCGCCTTCGAATCGATGCTATAGGGCTGGCATGGAACCTATCGCAATCAAGCTGCTGGGCTTTGCCGCGGCAACATGCACGACCGCTGCCTTTGCCCCGCAGTGCATAAAGGTCTGGCGAACCCGATCCACCGCTGACATTTCGCTCGGAATGTTCCTCGTGCTGGTATTCGGGATCGTGCTTTGGCTGTTTTACGGCGTGCTTTCCGGCGACGGGCCGCTGATTGCTGCGAATACGGTCACGCTTGTGCTGGCTGGCGCAATCCTGATCATGAAGCTGAAATACGGTTGAGCGCTGTGCGCCAAGTAGTTTGATCCCCGGGGTTTAATTCGCGCCGCCGCATCCCCATATGGAGACCATGGCACAATGGCAGGCATCGATCGCGCGGCAACCCCCGAAGACCAAGGCGGAATTGCGCCAGATGCTGACCGAGGCGGTCCGCAACACGCAAGCGAGCGCGGACCAAAGGCCGAAACGCTCCCCAAAGGCCGAAATCGTTCAAAACTAGCCGGACCAGATCCATCGTATCTTTCGCCAACGGCAACCATGTTGCGACGGCAGAGGTCGATTCCGATATCTTGCCCGATACCTTGGGCCTTCTGGCACTTTCACGGGGAATAAGCGAATGCGGATGGCTGCCAAACCTGTTTTGAGGGAATATTCATGTTGAACGATCGCGAGAATGTTTTGAGTGCGCTGCGCGAGAAGCCGCTCAAGGTTTATGAAGTGATGAAGCGCGCCAATATCCCGAATGAAGAGGCCTGCCAGTCGCTGCTGTTGAAAATGCGCGACGAGGGCCTGGTGAAATTCGACATCCACAAGGGGCGCTGGCAGGTCGGTTGATCCGGCGCAGCCTGCGCCGGGACCGCGACCTCAATTCCCGCGTCGAAAGCTCGAGTCGGACGCAAACTTGCCGATCAACTCGGTGAGAGCGTCGTCGGCGGACGTGATGGTCCTGTCGCGCTGTCCGGCAACTGCGACTTGCGGTTCGACGAGGACCTCCGCAGCCGGGGCGGCAACGAGAGGTGCTTCGGCAGGCCCGACTTCTTCCATGCGGTCAGCGGGCTCCGCCGGCACGGGTGGAGGCGTTGCGGCCATCGTCGAAGCGGTTGCGGGGATACGCGGGGGCCGCGGCTCGGTCCGATAACCTGTCTGCCGCAACGGGCCGTCGGGTGCGCGCGACGGCCGATCGATATCGGGCGCAGCGCTGCCAATCAGGGCGGCATTTCGCTTCGCCAGATTTCGCTTCGCCTTTCGGATGATGGCATCGACCATCGCGGGAAGATGGTGCGGGTCCCCATCGGCCAGATAGGTTCTCGCCAGTTCGTCCGCGTATGATTGCCCGTACGCCTGCAGCAACGATGTCACCCGCAACAAATCCTGGTCGCTTTCGACCAACCGGCGCCACGCCTCCGTGTCATAGGTAGGCGCGGCGCGATCCGGTCGAGGCACGTCAATGCCTGCGGGAAGGTGTGCCGTGTCGAAGGGGCTTTCCGGAATTTCCGTTGGTGCCGCGACGCGCTCGGCGCGCGATGCCAGGGCAAGTTTTGCGCGGTTTCGATTTCGTTCGGCGACCTGCAGGGAAATCAGACCGACGCCCATCAAAAGAAAGCCAAGTGCTGCCCAGGCGACCGAGACGCAGAGCAACAACCCTCCGACAAGCAAAACCCAGCCAGCAATACGCACAACTCGCCTTCCACATTCCTCTGGCCTGCTACAGGCAGCACATTCTGGCAAAAAATCACCGCGGCGTCCAAATGGTTCTCGCATCGGATGTGCTGCGTTTGTTCTAAAAACGAATGCGTTTGCGCGAAAAGGATTCGCGCCCCGTCAAGAATTGACGGCGGCGCTGGCCGGTGCATCATCGCGGCCATGTTCGGATTGTTCAAAGGCTGCCGCCTGGCCCGCATGAGCAGCGGGCGTTATTGCCTGGTGCGGGACCTCGGCCTGGTCAAGGGCGGCAAGGGCATGCGGCATCATGAGGTGGTCGTGGCGTTCAGCGTCCGCGAGCTGCTGAAATGGTTGCGCCAGCCATCGGCGAAGCGCTTTGAGCCGGAAGCCGTAGGGTGGGTAGAGCCACCGGGTCGCGCGTATGCGCGCCCGATGACAGGCTCCGCAAAAACCCACCGTTGATGTGAGGACGAAGATGGTGGGTTACGCTTCGCTAACCCACCCTACGAAGCGGCGCTCGCCGCTACTTCCCCGCCGTTTTCTGTTTGCCGCCTTCGACCTCGAGCCCGAGCGTGCGGCCGGGGAATCCGGCGGCGTCGAAATAGCGCTGCGTGCCGACGCGCTGGAAATTCAGCACGGTGCGCAGGCCGTTCGCCGACGGTTTTGACGACACCGTGCCGGCATAGGCCTGCGGCGTTGCGCCGTTCGGCATCGCTTCGGTCATGACGCGGCCGATCAGCGTGCCCTTCGGCTTTTGCGTCAGCCCCATGATCTTGGCCGCGGTGGCACCGACGTCGGCGTTGCTGACGGGCAGCGCATCGACATAGCCGGATTTGAAATCCGGCCCGATCGCCGCGGTAAAATTCAGCGTATCGCCGCGCGAAAAACTGCCATGCATGCCCTGGCCCTGGCGCAGGACGGTGTCGGCAACCTGCACCGAGCAATTGGTCGGCTCTTCGCAGCCCGACGACCAGGAGCGGAAATTGACCACAATGGACGGATGCGGCGTCACCGCCTTGCCCTTGAGGCCGAGCTGCGACATCGGCAGCGTGCCGGGAAAGCGCCCGAGTTCGTCGTCGACAAAGAGACCGCTGACATAATCCTGTTCCAGCAGCGCCTTGATGGTGCGGTCGACGAATTTGCGGTCCTTGCCGGGAATGTAGATCAGGTCCGATCCGCCATTGGTGGCGACGATCAGTTCCGGCTTGGTCGGATCCTGTCCGAGCACGCCATTGCCGGCCTTGGGGTGGGCGTTGTCGGCGACGCGCGCGTTCTTGTCGTTGGGATCGAACAGCGGCAGGTTCAGCGCCTTGGCCAGATCGATCGCGAGGAAACCCATGGGCAGGAAATCCTTCGGCGTGTCTTCGTAGGAAATTTTTGCGGACGGGCTGGTCTTGCTCTCCTTCGAAATCGTCGAAAAACCGTGGTCGGAGGAGATCATGATGTTGGTGGAGGCGGTGAGGCCGAGCTCGTCGAGCGCCTTGCGCAGCTGCGCCAGATTGTTGTCGGCGTTCTTGATGCCGGCCATCGACGTCGGGCCGTTGATCCCGGGCGTGATGGTGTTGAGGCTGTCGCCGGTGTTGTGCTGGCTGCCGTCGGGATCGCGCGACCAGAACACCAGTACGAACGGCTTGTTGCGCGCCTTGAACATCGGCAGCACCACTTTGCTGGCGACGTCGGCCATGTAGGCCTGCTGCGCGACGTTGGCGGAGGTGGTGCCCGGCGTCCTGGCGTCACCCGCCTTGCTGTTGTCGCCGCGCGGCGTCGTCACCAGCGGAAGGCCTGCCTTGGTCAGCGCCGCCGTCATTTCGTCGGACAGCGGAATGCCGTTTTTGCCGCCGGTGGAATCGTCGATCACGATGGTGTTCTTGCCGCGGTCGGTATGGTCGAACAATAGCGTCGGGCCGAGCTTGCCGATCGCGGCGGTGGAGAAGCCCTGTGCGCGGGCCATCTTCAGGACGGTTTCTTCGTTGAGATAGTCGCCGTTGAAATGCTCGTCGATGTCGCCGAGCACGGCGTCGTTCTCGATGAAGGGAACCACGGTGTCGCCGGCCGGCACCGACGAATAGCCGGTATAGATCGTGTTGCGAGAAGGTGCCGGTATCGCCGAGGTAATGGCCGCTGGCGATCGCCGAGCCGTTGGCCATCGTGAAGGTCGGAAACAGCGAATGCGAATTCTTGAAGTTGACGCCCTTGTCGCGGATTTCGGCCATAGCGGGCGCGGTCTGCGGCGTCACGATGCGGCCGCGCAGGCCGTCGGGCACGAACAGGATCAAGTTGCGCGGGGCGGCGTTTTGCGCCGACGCGGCACCTGCGGTGAGGGCGATCAGGCTTGCGGACAGCAACATGATGGTGTGGCGCATCAGGGTCTCCCGTGAAAAGCAATTGCGGCGAACGGCCAGCGTGCTTCCGTTTAGTTTTTGTCTGCGACAGAATTGTTACAGGGAATTCTGCGCGGTCAACCGGCTTTTGGTCGGGACCCGGCTGAGCCGAAGCTATTGGCCGCGGGTACCCACTTTGGAACGATTATAAGCTCAAGCCCCGTGCGGCCGATCGTGTCGCTTGTCGCCATTGGCCGTTGGCCGCTTCGTTCGGTATGGTGATTTCCAACACGAGGCTCACCCAGGCGACGAGGAAAAAAATGTTGAATCGAATTCTGTGCGCTTGCTTTGCAAGCCTCGTCTTTCTCGGCAGCGCTTTCGCGCAGGAGCGCACCATCACCGTCGCTTCGACGACGTCGACCGAGCAGTCGGGCCTGTTCGGCTATCTGCTGCCGCGCTTCACCTCGGCATCGGGGATCGGTGTCAAGGTGGTCGCCGTCGGCACCGGCCAGGCGCTCGATCTCGGCCGGCGCGGCGATGCCGACGTCGTGTTCGTGCACGACAAGGTCGCCGAAGAGAAGTTCCTCGCCGAGGGGTTTGGCGTGAAGCGGTTCGATGTGATGTACAATGATTTCGTGGTGATCGGACCGAAGGCCGATCCGGCGCAGATTGCCGGCGGCAAGGACGTCGCCGAGGCCTTGCGTAAAATCGCAGAGACCAAATCCACCTTCGTCTCGCGCGGCGACCGCTCCGGCACGCATGAGGCCGAGCTGCGGCTCTGGAAAGTGGCGGGCGTCGATCTCGCCGCTTCCAAGGGCGACTGGTATCGCGAAATCGGGCAGGGCATGGGCGCGGCACTCAACATGGCCTCATCCGCCAACGCCTATCTGATTTCGGACCGCGGCACCTGGCTTGCGTTCAAGAACCGTGGCGAGCTTGCGATCCTGACCGAAGGCGACCGGCGACTGTTCAACCAGTATGGTGTGATGCTGGTCAATCCAGCCAAGCACGCGGGCGTGAAGGCCGCGGATGGCCAGGCTTTTGTGGACTGGCTGATTTCGCGGGCGGGACAGAAGACGATTTCCGAATACAAGGTCGGCGGCGAACAGTTATTTTTTGTCGACGCGACCAACTAGCAGGAACGCGACGGCACTGATGGTGACGCTGAGCGCCACCAGGATCAGTCCGAGCCCGAGTGCCAGCGACAATTCGCCCTTGCTGGTTTCCAGCGCGATGGTGGTGGTCATGGTTCGCGTGTAGCCGCGAATATTGCCGCCGACGATGATGATCGCGCCGACTTCGGCGATCGCCCGGCCGAAGGCGGCGAGGAATGCCGTCAGCAACGATGCCCGTCCAAGTGAAAACAACAGCGCCATGCTGCGTAGATGAGAGAGCCCGTCGGTGCGGGCGAGATCGGCATACTCGCTCCACAGCAGCACGGCCGGGCGATGCACCAATGAGACCACGATCGGTGTGGTCAGCACCACTTGGGCGATGATCATGGCCGAAGGCGTGAACAGCAGTCCGGCAAAGCCGAGCGGTCCCGAGCGCGAGAGCAACAAATAGATCACGAGCCCCGCCACCACAGGCGGCAGGCCGAGCAGCGCGTTGGCCAGCACGATCAGGACCTGCCGTCCGCGAAACCTCGTGATCGCCAACAGCACGCCGAGCGGGGCTCCGATCGCGAGCGCAATCAGGCTTGCCGACAGGCTGACGCGCAGCGACAGGGCGACGATGCCGAGCAGTTCGGGATCGAGGCTGCCGATCAGGCGCAGCGCCGCGGCGATGGATTGGGTAAAATCGTTCATTGCGGCCTGAGGAAAGGGACGTGGCTTCCGCCAGCGCCCGTTCTATTTCGCTTCGGCCGATTCGAGGCAATGAATCAGGAATGCGGTGCGTTCGCGCGGTATGATTTTTTCCGCGTCGGCTTTCTGGGCGCAGTCACGTTGTCTGACCTGCTCGGCGCGGCGCTTCTCGGCTGCCTCGCGAAATTCCGGGGCCACGCTGGCGGGATCGACCAGTTTCTGCGCGGGTGCTGGCGTCGCCATCGCGATTGAAAACAGCACGGCCGGGATAAAATGTTTCATCTGAAAACCTCATCGATAAAAACCTCATCCTAGCAAATGGCGCGCCAACCTCATACGGGATACCGGGCTGCGCGGTCTCGGGCTGCGCGGTCTGGCCGGCACCGATCAGCCCGTGCGGACGTTGCGCGCGAAACGGCGTGCGTCGGCACGCTGCAGAAAGCGTCACCCGCTAACGCATTCTCAGGTAGCGAAAATGCGAGCCAGCCCAAATGTTTGCCGGTTGGCCGGGGCCGTAAGCAAACGTTTAGCGGCCGCCTGTAAAATGGCCGTGATCGCTTCCAGCATTAACCCCTGGTTAATCATGCGCCTCGTGCCGATGAACGCGGATAAGTCTTGGCGTGCAGTCAAGGCCCAGTGGAGGAAAGACGCTGAAAGCGTCGGCGAGGAATTTTCGACGTTTTCGATGGGAAGCTACGCCGCTTTCGACGGCCTGACCAAGGACGGCGACCATCCGACGCTTTACTGCCTCTCGGACGGCGAGAAGATCCATGCGGCCTGCCAGGTCAGCCGTCTGATGATGAGCAAATTTCCGACCCCGGTGCTGCGTGCGCGCTTTGTCGTGGTGTCGCCGCTGTACGAACTCGGGCAGGCCGCGGCCGGCCAGTACGCCCAGATCATGGTGGCGCTGTTTTCCGGCATCATCTGGCTGTCGCGGGACACGCTGTCGGCTGGCCATATCCGCTTCTTCCTGAAGAGCCCGGGCGACTCCCAGTTCTTCGCGGCGTTGCAGGCCTCGACGCCGATGTCGCCATTCTCGGAGTTCACGATCGAGGGCGCCTTGATCGAGTGCAGCCTGAAGGAAGCCGAAGGTTCCGAAACGGAGCAAATGGCCTGATTTTGGCGCCGCTTTAACCTTTCGATAACTCACTTTGCTAACGCGGCCTTGGGTTGTGTTCCCTTAGAACAAGCGCCTGTGGGGGCAGGGAAAATGCCGGTTGGTGGGTCTGAGCGCGTGATCACGGGGAGACTGCGGCGATCGATCGCCGGCGGGCTGTCCCGGATAAGGCTGGGCGCGATCCAGTGGTTGATCCTCTGCGCCGCCGGTCTGGTGCTCGCGATCATGGCCGGCACCGGCTATCTGGCGCTCCAGTTCCGCGAGCGAGCCCTCGAGGTCGCCGAGCGCGAACTCAACAACAGCGCGCTGCTGCTGTCGCGCCACTTCGACCAGCAGCTCGGCGATCTCCAGCACGTTCACGACGACGTCGTCAGTTATCTGCGGGCGGACGGTGTCGATACACCGGACGAATTCGAGAGGAAAATGTCGACGCTGAGCGCGCATGAGATGCTGCGCACCAAGCTTGGGGTATTGCCGCATGTCGGCGGCCTCAATTTGTTCAACGTCAAGGGATGGCTGATCAACTCCTCGGAGATGTGGCCGGTGCCAGACGTGACTGTCGTCGATCGGCGCTATTTCAAGGAATTCACCTCGGGACAGCCGACGCCCGACGTGATCGTCGAGCCGGTCGTCAGCAAGGTCACGAAGGTCTGGACCACGGTCTTCGCGCGCAAGATCGTGGGCCGCAACGGCGAGGTCATCGGCTTCGCCAGCCGTGGCGTCGAACCAACCCATTTCGAGGACTTCGTCGGCTCGCTGGCGCTGAACAACGACACCGCTATCTCGATGATCCATCGCGACGGCACCATCATCGCCCGCTATCCGCGCGATGAAAAGCTGGTCGGCCAGAACGTTGCAAACTCGCCGTCGTTTCAGCGGGCGCTTGCGCTGAGCGGGAATGTCTCCGGGCGTTTCAAACACCCGATGCAGGCAGAGGATAAGGTCGGCGCGGTGCGCTCGCTGATGCACTTCCCGATCGTGATCGTAGCCACAACGAAGACCTCGAGCGCGCTTGCCGACTGGTGGGCGCAGACAAAATTGCAGTTTTATGCGGCGGCACTCGCGATCGTCGTCGTCGTCGTCATGATCTTCCTGATCGTGCGCCAGTTGCGGCGCCAGCACGCGGCCGCGCAGCAGAAGCTGTCGGAGAAATCCCAGCATCTCGACACCGCCATCAACAACATGCCCCAGGGCCTGCTGCTGTTCGATGCCGCGGGCCGGCTGGTGATCTGCAACCAGCAATATATCGACATGTTCGGCGTCTCACCGCACATCGTCAAACCGGGCTGTCATCTGCGCGACCTGGTCCAGCACCGCAAGGATCAGGGCACTTTTGTCGGCGACGTCGACGCCTATTGCGCCAGGTTCCTGAATCCGCAGGACGACGGCGTCCGAACCACCGAAACTGTGACACCGGACGGACGCACGTTCCGGCTGATCTACCAGCGCTCGGCGGGCGGCGGCTGGGCCACGACGCTGGAGGACGTGACCGAGGCGCGAGCCGTCCAGGCCAAAATCGAACATCTCGCCCATTACGACGCCTTGACCAACCTGCCGAATCGGACGCTGTTCCAGCGGCATGCGGAAGGGGTACTGCTCGAATCCGAAAGCGGGCAGTTTGCAATCCTTTATATCGACATCGACGAGTTCAAGCGCATCAATGATTCGCTCGGGCATCTGATCGGCGACGAATTCCTGAAAGCCGTCGCGGATCGCCTGCGGCAATCGGTTGGGGATGAAGACTTCGTCGCGCGCCTCGGCGGCGACGAGTTCGCCGTCATCCAACGTAATGTCGCCTGCGACGACGACGTCATGGTGCTGGTGGCACGGATCTACGACGCGCTGCGGACGTCATTCGATTGCAACGGGCATCGGCTTTCCAGCGACGCCAGCATCGGCGTTGCGGTCGCTCCGCGCGATGGCACGGATCTGTATGGGCTGCTGAAGAGCGCCGATCTGGCGATGTATGCCGCCAAGGCTGCGGGCCGCAGGACGTACCGCTTCTTCGAACCGAGCATGGAGAAGCAGGCCAACCTGCGCCGTGAACTCGAGAGCGATTTACGGTTGGCGCTGGTCGAGGGCGGCTTCGAACTGCACTACCAGCCGCTGGTCGATTTGCGCAACGACGACGTCACCGGTTGCGAAGCGTTGCTGCGCTGGCGGCATCCGCTGCGCGGCATGGTTTCGCCGGCCGATTTCATCCCGGTGGCCGAGGATACCGGCCTGATCGAGGAGATCGGGCAGTGGGTGTTGCGGACCGCCTGCGCCGAAGCGGCCACCTGGCCCGCCCATGTTCGCGTTGCCGTCAACGTCTCGCCGATCCAGTTCCGCTCGCAAACATTGTCGTTGAAGGTAGCGGCAGCACTTGCCGAGACCGGGCTCGACCCGCGGCGGCTGGAGCTGGAGATCACGGAAGCGGTGCTGATCGCGGATGACGATGCGGCGCTCGTGGCGCTCAATCAATTGCGCGCGCTCGGGGTTCACATCGCGCTCGACGATTTCGGCACCGGCTATTCCTCGCTGCAATATTTGCAGCGGTTCCCGTTCGACAAGATCAAGATCGACCGCAGCTTCGTCAAGGAAGTCACCCGCAATTCCGGCTCGGCCGCTATCATCAAGGCAGTGGTGAGCATCGCCGCCGACCGCAACATGATCACGACCGCGGAAGGCGTGGAGACGCTTCAGCAGCGCGAAACCGTGCAGAATCTCGGCTGCACCCAGATGCAGGGCTATCTGTTCAGCGCCGCCCGCCCGGCGCACGAAATCCGCGCGCTGCTGGCCTCGTGCCCGGCCCGCGTCGAGGACGCGGCATAAAAGCGTTCCGGGCCTGGAACCCAGCCGCGAGCTTCGCGTTCTCCTGCCGGGGCCGACCCAGGCAGGCAATCAATGAGAATTTTATATGTTTGTGCGGCCATGCTGTTGCTCGGTAGCTCGGTGGCGCATGCAGAGAGCGGGCTAGCATCCTATTATCACGGCATCGGCAAAAGCGGCGAGATGACGTGCGCGCACCGCAGCCGGCCGTTCGGCAGTAGTCTGCGGGTTTCCCACGGCAGCCGTACGATCGTTTGCCGTGTCAACGACCGCGGTCCGTTCATTCGCGGCCGGATCGTCGATGTCTCGATCAGCGCGGCGCGGGCGCTCGGAATGATGGGCGCCGGCGTGGTCAGGGTCGTGGTTGAGTAGCAGCAGCCAGAGGGAAATGGCGTTTGGCTGGTTAGTCACTGCCGTCATCCTGAGGTGCGAGCGCAGCGAGCCTCGAAGGATGGGCCACGGGCTCAACTCATCCTTCGCGGCGCGCAAGAGCGCGCACCTCAGGATGACGGAGAGAATGCGAGTCGTTCGCTGCAAACTAAAATGCCCTACAGCCGCGCGTCGGAAATCGCCTTCCGAAGAATCCGGGACAGCGCTTCGACCGAATACGGCTTCTGGATCAGTTCAAAACCACGATGGGCGTTTTCCGCCAGCACGTTCGAGTATCCGCTGGTGAGCACGACGGGCAGGCCGGGATAGCGGTCGCGAATGACGCCGGCGAGTTCGACGCCGTTCATGCCGGGCATGATGACATCGGAGAACACCAGATCCGCGGCAAACTCATCCTCGCCGAGGATCGAGAGCGCGGCGTCGGCATTGTCGACCCGGCGGACCGTGTAGCCGAGATCCTCCAAAAGTTCGGTCGAGAACTGCCCGACATCGTCATTGTCTTCGACCACGAGCACGCGATAGCCGCGTCCCCGCGCGGCAGGCTCGCTCGCGGCTGCCGCGTCCTCCGCAGCCTTGGCCGGCATGGCGGCCTGCGGCAGATAGATGGTGAAGGCGGCACCTTGTCCGGGCCGGCTTTCGACCGCGATGTCGCCGCCGGATTGTTTGGCGAAGCCGAAGGCCTGGCTGAGGCCGAGTCCGGTTCCCTTGCCGACCTCCTTGGTGGTGAAAAATGGCTCGAAGATCGCCTCGATATGGTCTGAGGCGATGCCGGTGCCGGTGTCCGCCATGGCAATGGCGACGAAGTTGCCGCTGCGCATTGACTGGGCGCGTAGCGCGGGGATTGCGGGAACCTTTTTGACGCTGATGGAGAGCCGACCCTCGTCGTTCATGGCGTCGCGGGCGTTGACGGCGAGGTTGATCAGGGCGGTTTCGAACTGGGCGATGTCGGCGATCGCGAAACAATGGGCGTCGGATATGTCGACCTCGATCCTGATCCGGCTGCCGACCAGCGGCCGAACCAGTTGGGCTACCGCCTCGACCTGGGCGCCGACGTCGAACACCTGGGGTTTCAGCGGTTGCCGGCGCGCAAACGCCAGCAATTGACCGGTCAGTTTCGAGGCACGCTCGACGGTGTCGGAAATCGCGTCGATATAGCGCCGGCGCCGGTCGTCGGGCAGGTCGCGGCGGCGCAGGAAGTCGGTGGCGGAGCGGATGATGGTCAGCAAGATTGTTGAAATCGTGGGCAACGCCGCCGGTCAGTTGGCCGACGGCCTCCATTTTTTGCGACTGACGCAGCGCATCCTCGCCCTTGCGGCGCTCGGTGATGTCGACGGCCTCCGGCACCGCGCCGATGACCGTGCCATGCTGATCGCGCAGCGGGCGCATCGCGAAATCGAAATAGCGCTCGCCGGCCGGCAGATGCAGCCGCATCTCGGTCCTGACCTCTTCGCCGCGCATCACCGCGATGAAGGCATCGCGAACGGTGTCGCGCATGCCGTCGGTCGCCGTGAACCAGGGCGTTTCCCAGAACGGCCTGCCGATGACGTCGCCGGCCTCGGCGCGGATGCCGGTCAGCGCGATCTTGTTGGCGTGAAGCACGTCGCCGTGATGGTTGAGCAGCGCCTGATATTGATGGCTGGTCTCGAAGATCGCGCGCATCTGGGCTTCGTTGGATTCAAGCTGTGCGGTGCGCTCGGAGATGCGCAGTTCCAGCGTCTCGTTCAGCCGGCGCAACTCGATCTCCGCCTGCTTGGCGACGGTGATGTCATGGGCGACGCCGATGAAGCCGATATGCTTTCCGGTGGGATCCCAGCGCGGCTGGGATTCCGACCGCAGCCAACGGTACTCGCCTTCAGCATCCTTGTAGCGGGCCTCCAGCACGAACGGTTTCAATGACGCTTCGCCCGCGATCGATTCCTGCACGACGCGCGCCTGATCATCCGGATGCAGCACCTTGCGCCAGTCGAATGCGATCGCCTGATCGAACGGCAGCCCGACGAAATCGACATAGGCCTGGTTGGCGAAGGAGCGCGTGCGGTCGAGTTTTGTGACCCAGATCGGGACAGGGGCGCTGTCTGCGATCAGGCGGAAGCGCTCCTCGCTTTCGCGCAGCGTCTCCTGCGCGAACATGCGGTCGGTGATATCGATATGGGCGCCGACCAATCGAAGCGCACGGCCGTCCTTATCGCGTTCGATCTTCGCGACGACGTCGATCCACCGTGTTTGGCGGTCGTTTGGACGCACAATTCGGTAGGTCGCGGAATAATCCTCGCTCGGGCCTTTCAACGCGTCGAGGAATTGCTTGACCGTGCGTTCGCGATCTTCGGCGTGGATGCGGTTGACCCAGTCTTCGTGGGTTTCATTGGTCGCATCGGGCGGCAGTCCATGAATGATGAGATATTCAGGGGAGCGGCGGTTCTTGAAACCGTCGCGGAAGTCGACCTCGACACCCCCGACACGGCCGATGCGTTGAATCCGCGCCAGTTCGGCCTCGCGTTCCTGCAGCGCGCGATGGGCGCGATCCCGCTCGCGCGCGATATCTTCCAGGTGCTGCCGCAGCCTTTCGGCAGCCGCCGCCTCGGGAAGTGTGCTGGAACCGTCAGTAGAAGTCATGCGCGCCTCTCAGGCATTTTCACATGACAGACACGAGGTTTGCCAGCGTCATTTGCTTTTGGCGGGCGAGCGGCAATTAAAGGCTTTACGGAACCCTGTCGCCTGCGCGTCGTCCTCGGAACAAAACCAGCGATCCGGATTGCCCAGCCCCGGGTAAGAGCGGCAGGCCTGCAGATGATAGATGCCGAGATTGCCGGTGACGCGGGCGCGGACCGCGTATTTGCCCTTGATGCTGCAGCCCGGCGGCATCACGAGATCCTCGGGGAACAAGACGCTGCGGATTTGCTGGTCGCGGTCGGCCGGGCAGGACCCGCCCAGCAGCGCGCCGTCTTTCTTGGCCACGCGGAACTCTTGCGGTGCCACGAAGCAGCCCTTCCACAACCCCTGACGATCTTCCCTGGCGCGGGCCTCGTCGGGCTTGAAACGACCTGTTGCGGAGGATTCAACATTCAGGGCAAACCCTTGACGGACCAGCAATTGGCTGAGGCTGGTGGTCTCGCCTTCAACCTTGCAGGCGCCGAGACGCCGCTTCTTGTAAGTGGGGTCGACGCCGAGATCATCGCAGCGCACGGCGCGCCCGCCGATCAGTTTGGTCAGTTGTTCGCGCGCCTCGATGCCGCAGGTCCAGCTGTCGGCATGTTCGTCGATGCAGAGCTGATCGAAGGCGGGCGTATCGATGCCGTCGAGCCGGTAGGTGACATTGCCCAATTGCAGCGTGCCACCGTCGCGGACGGTTGGGGAGGCGGCCCAGGCTTGGGAAGCGGAGAGAGATACGAGCAGCGCAATCGCTGCAGATGAAATTCGGAACTGCATTGTTTCACTTCAATTGGATGGACTTCAGTGGAGCGTGATCTTCTAGCACGGGCCAATGCAGTTGCAGGAATAAGTACCGCGCTAGCCGATGATGGCCGCGAGCAGGTCGATCAGGATCGCAACCATATCGATCAGCCAGGGAAAACAGTAGCCAAGCCAGCCGAACGCGGCAGCGACGACGGTTGAAGGCAGCCATCCCAGCGCAAGCCCCCAAGTGTCAAAGCTGACGACCGATATGGCATACGCCACAACGAAGACGAACGCGGCAACCAGCCACCCGGACCGCTTTCGCACCCGCAGATCTCGCGCTTTCTCGACGTCGGCATCGATTTCCATCGTCATCGGAAACTCCGTTGAGAATTAGTCAGAGGAAATCATCCGTCGGTCAGGACACTTTCAGTTGACTTGGCTAGAACAAAAAGAGAACAGTGTGCTGCACCGCGATCAGGGAATGCGCCAATGTCAGCCGAACCACTTCCCGGAACTGGAGACGAGAACGGGCTGGAAGCCGCTGTCGAGCAGGCCATTTCGGCTTGTGGTGGGGATATGCGTGCGACCATCCGGGCGCTGATCGTGGCCAATGAATATTTGGAGACCGAGGTCAGCGAGTTGATGAAAGCGGTCTCGCACGCCTATGCGCGGGGGCGTTTCAATACCTACTCCGGCTGATCCCGACTGGCGTGACGGCAGCCGGGTAGGGCACGGTATCAAACAAGACACCGTTGCCTCGACCGATTTTTGCTGTACGACGGGTTTGTTAGCCGCGTTCCCGCATGTCACATTGCGGGTGAGGATCCTGCCCCAAGGTTCAAGCAAGCACATGTTCAAACGAATTCTGATCGCCAATCGCGGCGAGATCGCCTGCCGGGTCATCAAGACGGCGCGCCGCATGGGGATCGAGACGGTCGCCGTCTATTCCGAGGCCGACCGCGACGCGCTGCATGTCGAAATGGCCGATGACGCTGTGCTGATCGGCCCGCCGGCCGCGTCCGAGAGCTATCTGGTGATCGAGAAGATCGTCGAGGCCTGCCGCAAGACCGGCGCACAAGCCGTGCATCCCGGTTACGGCTTTTTGTCCGAGCGCGAATCCTTTCCGCGCGCGCTGGCGGAAGCCGGTGTCGTCTTCATCGGCCCCAACCCCGGCGCCATTGCCGCGATGGGCGACAAGATCGAATCCAAGAAGGCTGCCGCCAAGGCCAACGTCTCGACGGTGCCCGGCCACCTCGGCGTCATCGAGGACGAGAAGCACGCGGTCAAGATCGCCGACGAGATCGGCTACCCCGTGATGATCAAGGCTTCCGCCGGCGGTGGCGGCAAGGGCATGCGGATCGCGCATGCGAAATCCGAAGTCGCCGAAGGTTTTAACCTGGCCAAGGCCGAGGCGAAGTCGTCGTTCGGCGACGACCGCGTCTTCATCGAAAAATTCATCGTCGATCCCCGCCACATCGAGATCCAGGTGCTCGGCGACAAGCATGGCAACGTGATCTATCTCGGCGAGCGCGAATGTTCGATCCAGCGCCGCAACCAGAAGGTCATCGAGGAGGCGCCGTCGCCGCTGCTCGACGAGACCACCCGCCGCAAGATGGGCGAACAGGCGGTGTCGCTGGCAAAAGCCGTGAACTACGATTCCGCCGGCACCGTCGAATTCGTCGCCGGGCAGGACAAGAGTTTTTATTTCCTGGAGATGAACACGCGGCTGCAGGTCGAGCATCCCGTCACCGAACTGATTACCGGCATCGACCTGGTCGAGCAGATGATCCGCTCGGCCGCCGGCGAGAAGCTTTCACTGGCGCAGAAAGATGTCACGCTGACCGGCTGGGCAGTGGAATCGCGCGTCTATGCCGAAGACCCGTTCCGCAATTTCCTGCCGTCCATTGGTCGGCTGGTAAAATACCGTCCGCCCGCCGAATCGAGCCATGACGGCATCACTATTCGTAACGACACCGGCGTGCAGGAAGGCGGCGAGATTTCGATCCATTACGATCCGATGATCGCCAAGCTCGTGACGCACGCCCCATCGCGGGCCGCCGCGATCGAGGCGCAGTCGGCGGCACTGGATTCGTTCTATGTCGACGGCATCCGCCACAACATTCCGTTCCTCTCGGCGCTGATGAACCATCCGCGCTGGCGCGAGGGCAAGCTCTCCACCGGCTTCATCGCCGAAGAATTCCCGAAGGGGTTTGCGGCTCGCACGCCGGAAGGCGAGATCGCACGGCGGCTCGCGGCCGTGGGTGCTGCGATCGATCACGTGCTCGGCGAACGCAAGCGGCAGATTTCCGGCCAGATGAACGGGCGTCTGGTGCAGCGTGAGCGTCGCCGCGCGGTGTGGCTCGATCGCGCGGAGATCGCGCTCGACGTCGCGCGCGAGGCCGATGGCATCGCGGTGCGCTTCATCGGAGCCAACGATCTGCCGGGCAATCCGCATCAACTGGTCTCGAACTGGAAACCGGGCGAGCCGGTCTGGCAGGGCACCATCGACGGTCACTTCGTGGCCATGCAGGTGCGCGCGATCCCGAACGGCATTCGCCTCGCGCATCAGGGCTATGAAGTCCCGGTCAATGTCTTCACCGAAAGCGAGGCGGCCGCGGCCCGGCTGATGCCGGTGACCTCGGTGGCCGATACCGGCAAGAAGCTGCTGTGCCCGATGCCCGGCCTCGTGGTTTCGATCGCGGTCAATGAAGGCCAGGAGGTCAAGGCCGGCGAGACGCTCGCCGTGGTCGAGGCCATGAAGATGCAGAACGTGCTACGCGCCGAGCGCGACGGCACCGTGAAGAAAATTCACGCCGCCGCCGGCGCCACGCTCGCGGTGGACGCGCTGATTCTGGAATTTGCGTAACTCTTCCCGTCCGTCATTGCGAGGAGCGTCAGCGACGAAGCAATCCACACTTCCTTCCTTGCACGATGGATTGCTTCGCTGCGCTCGCAATGACGGAAGATTGAACTGAGGTATCCCATGGCCTTCCGCCAACGCCGCGAAAAATTGCGCTCGATCCTGGGCGGCGCGACCTGCATCCACCCCGGCTCGGTCTACGACGCCACCTCGATCCGCATCGCCGAGGACCTCGGCTTCGAGCTCGGCATGTTCGGCGGTTCGGTGGCTTCGCTCGCGGTGCTCGGCGATCCCGACATTGCGCTGATCACGCTCACCGAATTCTGCGAACAGATGCGGCGGATGTCGCGCGCATCCGCGCTGCCGGTGCTGGTTGATGCCGATCACGGCTATGGCAATGCGCTCAATGTTCGCCGCACCGTGCAGGAACTTGACGCGGCCGGCGCCGCCGGTCTCACGATCGAGGATACGCTGCTGCCGCAGGCGTTCCGAGAGACGAAGACGCAGCTGATTTCGCTCGACGAAGGCGTCGGCAAGATGAAGGCAGCCCTCGACGGGCGCGGCGATCCTTCGCTGGTCGTGATCGGCCGCACCGGCGCGGTGTCGATTACCGGTCTCGACGACGCGATTGCGCGCGCCAAGGCCTATGAGGCTGTCGGCGTCGATGCGCTGTTCTTCACCGGCATCAAGAACCGCACTGAGCTGGAAGCGATCTCGGCGGCCACGCGGCTGCCGATCGTGCTCGGCGGCGCGCCGGCTGACATGACCGCGCTGGATTATCTCACCAGCCAGCGGGTACGCATTGCATTACAGGGCCACGCGCCGTTCGCTGCTGCAACTCAAGCCGTCTATGCGACGCTGAAGGCGCTTCGCGACGGCGGCTCGCCGAAGGATCTGAAGGGGGTGGCGTCATCGGAGCTCACCAGCCGGGCCATGCGCGAGGCGGAAGTGAAGGCGCGCGCAGCCGATTGGCTCGGGCTGAAGAAGTAAATGACCGGCGCGATCCGCCACGTCACGGTGCGGGGCCGGGTGCAGGGCGTCGGCTATCGCGCCTGGGTCGCGGACGAGGCAACCTCGCGAAGCCTCGAAGGCTGGGTGCGCAATGCCAGAGACGGCGGCGTCGAGGCGCTGTTCGCGGGACCTGCCGATATCGTCGCGGCGATGGTCGCTGCGTGCCGGCGCGGGCCATCGATGGCGCGGGTCGATACGGTCGTGGAAGACGACGGCCATCCCGACGCGCTAAAACTGCGGCGCGCAGGGGAGCCGTTCTCGGTGCTGCCGACGATCTGAACGGTCGCGGCCATATCCGCTAGTGAGGTGATCGAATGAAACCGCAAAGCCCTGAACGCGACTGGCGACGGATCCATCACTCGCCGATGTTCTGGGTCGGCGTCGTGATGTGCCTGGCAGCGATTGCGATCTATCTCTGGTCCGACGATCTCTCGTGGCGGCCGGGAACGCGTTAGCGTCGCGGCCCATGGCTTTAGAAAAAGCCCGGACTGAGATCCAGCCCGTAGGTCAGCAACAGCAGGGACACGAACAGGCCCGCCGCGGCAAACAGCACGAGCTGTTTGAGAACTTCCACTTCATTGATGGTGATGAATGCGCGTGACAGCGCGCGTGCGAGCGTAGCCATTTGCGACCTCCGTGCGTGAGCCCTGCCTTGCACATCGGAGTAGCGCGAATGGTGGTTTGCGAATGTGAGTTATCTCACGGATCGGGCGAGTTGTTCATCCCCGCGGGGACAGTGCGCTAATGCGCCAGGTCGCGTCGGAGGAAAATTCCGGATCGTGCTGGATCGAGCCGGCCTCGACAAACCTGAGCGCGAGCGACGAATAGACGATACTGCGGTTGCGGCCGAGGCGCTTGGCCTCATAGAGCGCGACATCAGCCTCGCCGACCAGCGCGGTCTCGCTGAGCGTCGTGCGGGTTCTGGTCGTCATGCCGGCGCTTATCGTGACGTAGCCGCGGGTGGCGGCGCTGTTGGGAAGACCGAGGGCGCGAACTGTCAGCCGGATCGCTTCGGCGACCTTCAAGGCGTCATCTTCGGAGACGTTCGGCAGCACGACGGCGAATTCCTCGCCGCCATAGCGCGCCGACAGGCCTGATGTATTCGAGGTCGCATCGCCGATCACCTTGGCAACCGCCTGCAGGCAGCGGTCGCCGGCCTGGTGTCCGTAGCTGTCGTTGTAGCCTTTGAAGTTGTCGATATCGAACAGCAGCACCGAAATCTCTTCGCAGGTTTCGTATTCGCGCCGCAGGAAACCGTCGAAGGTGCGGCGGTTGGTCAATCCCGTCAGTCCATCGGTGGCGGCGAGTTGCGTCAGCCGGCGGTTGAGCAGGTTCAGCTCATCCTCCATCCGCTTGCGCTCGGTGATGTCGCGCAACACGCCGACAATTTCCATTTCCGCAGCGGCGTTGCCTTGCGACGCCAGTTTGAAATTGCATTCGACCCACACCACGGCGCCATCGCGGCGGGTGATGCGGAATGCCAGTATGCTGACCGCCTCTGGTCCGCTCAACCGTGCACTGGCAGCCATGACGCCTTCCCGGTCGTCGGGATGCACGAGGTCGAGGCATGACCTGCCGATCAGCTCCGACGCGCGCGAGCCGAGTACCGGTTCTACGGACTGCGAAACAAAGCGGAGGAGGCCGCGGGCGTCGATCAGGATGATGACGTCGGCGATATTGTTGGCCAGCAGGCGATAATGCGCCTCGCGTTCCCGCAAGGCCCGCTCGGTCTTGATACGGAAGCTGAACTGCGACGACAGTAGGGCGGCGAGCAGGATGATCATGCACAGCAATACGGCGGCCACGATGGCGTCCGTGCGCAGCGTCACCAGCCAGCCTGAAAGCAGCCAGTCTTCGGACATCGCCACCGTCACCACCAGCGGAAACTGCGATGTTTCCTCGTAGCCGAAGAATTTCACGACGCCGTCGAACGGCGAGATGATCTTGTAGTATCCGACCGAGCTCAGCTTCAGATGGGTCGTGAACAGGTCGGTTTTGGAAAGATCGCCAGACCTGTCCGACATCGGCCAGCGCACCAGAACGAGACCGTCGTTGCGCAACAGGCTGATGCCGCCGTCGGGGCCGAGCTGGAACGTACGGTAGAAATTGTTGAAGTAGTCGCTGTCGATCGCAGCCGTCAGCACCCCGGCAAAACTGCCGTCGGGCCGGTTGATGCGCTTCGAGAGCAGGATCGTCGCCCGCCCGGTGAGGCGCGAGCGGAACGGCTCGCTGATGCGCAGCTTCTGTCCGGCGTTGTCGCGGTGAAAGGCAAAGTAGGGCCGGTCGGCGTTGTTGTGGTTCGGGGTTTCCGGCAACGACGAATACCGCCATTCCCCATCGGTATCGAGCACGCCGATTTCTCGCAGTTGCGGCAGCGCGGCTACGGTCTCGGCCAGATATTTGTTGAAGCGCTCCGGCACCGGGGTGCGGTATTTGAGCGCGTCGACCATGCCGCTCATGGCGATATCGGCCGATTGGATGGTGTGCCCGGCGTGCTCGGCGAGCGAATGCGCAAGATTCTGAATGTCGGTGCCGCCGCGCGCCAGCGCGTTGGCCTTTGCCTCGAGCGCCTTCCAGACCACGACGCC
The DNA here is from genome assembly GCA_963802535.1 of uncultured Alphaproteobacteria bacterium. Taxonomy (GTDB): domain Bacteria; phylum Pseudomonadota; class Alphaproteobacteria; order Rhizobiales; family Xanthobacteraceae; genus Bradyrhizobium. Next base: position 59,197 of record CAWDJI010000032.1, read on the forward strand.
GAGGATGCTCGTCGTCATGACCAGCGCAAAGAAAATCACGATCACCCCGGGCGTGATCCGCCGCAGGAAACCGCTTGGGCCTAAGGGAATTCGATTGGGCATCTGCCGCCTGGAATGGGGAGTGCCACGTCATTCTGAGCGGCAGGCTTATACGCGCGGCCGAATCTACCGGCCAATAGGTGGCAATGCGGTTAACAAGTCGATCGGGTAAACAACGGAGAAGGGGCTCATTCCGCTCGGATTTTCCTTGAAATCCGCACTTTCCTCCCGTCAGCGCGGCAATTTCGCGATCGCCTGGCTGAGCTGGTGGATCTCATAAGGCTTGCGGAGGATCGGAAAATCGCCGCGCACATTGACCGCGGCGTCGCTGTAGCCGGTTGCCAGCAGGATCGGCAGCCCGGGCCGTATGGCCCTGAGGCGGCGGGCCAGGCCGAGGCCGTCCATTTTGCCGGGCATCACGATATCGGAGAAGACCAGGTCGATGCCGTCATGCTCGATTTCGTCCAGGGCGGCTTCGGCGTTGGTCACCCTGCGGACGGTGTAGCCGAGTTGTTCAAGCAGGTTGGTGCTGACCGCGGCGACTTCCGGATTGTCCTCGACCAGCAGCACCGTGCCGCTGCCGCCGGTTTCGACGCCATTGAAATCGTCAACGGACAGGCGCGCATCATGCCGCGGAAGCAGGATCGTAATCGTGGTGCCCTTGCCAAGCTCGCTGGTGACCTTGACCGTTCCGCCGGCCTGATGCGCGAAACCATGGACCTGCGAGAGGCCCAATCCGGTGCCCTTGCCGATCGCTTTCGTGGTGAAGAAGGGGTCGAATATCTTGCTCAGCACGTCAGGCGCGATGCCGGTACCATTGTCGCTCACGGTGATCGCGACGTATTCGCCGGCATTGGCTTCTTCGCTGAGCGTGTTGTTATGGGCGGCAACCGTGATTGTTCCGCCGTCCGGCATTGCGTCGCGGGCGTTGATGACGAGATTGACCAGCGCCGTCTCGAATTCGGTCACGTCGACCAGGACCGGCCAGACGCTTCGTTCGAGGTCGAATTGCAGCTTCACCGCGCCGCTGACCCCGGCGTTCAGAACATCGCGTACCGCGTTGATCCGCTCGGTGGCATCGACCGTCTGCGGATTGACGCTCTGCCGCCGCGCGAAGGTCAGCAACTGGCTGGTCAACGCGGCGCCGCGCTTCGAGGCCGCGTCGATCGCCGAGAGCGCGCGCTGAAGCTTCGGATCGTCGTCGACACCTTTTCTCAGCGTATGCAGGCTGCCCGAGATGATCATCAGGAGATTGTTGAAATCGTGCGCGACGCCGCCGGTTAACTGGCCGAGCGCGTCGAGCTTCTGGGCTTCCGCCAATTGTTGCTGCATCTGCTCGAGTTTGAGCTGGGCTTCGCGCCGTTCGGTGATGTCGCGGGTGATCTTGGCGAAACCGATGAGATCGCCGTCCTCCCGGATCGGGTCGATCACGACACTGGCCCAGAAGAAGGTGCCGTCCTTGCGGACACGCCAGCCGTCCTCTTCATAGCGGCCGGTTTCCTCCGCAATGCGCAGCGCGCGCAATGGCTTGCCGTTGGCGCGGTCGGTCTCGGTGTAAAAGCAGGAGAAGTGCTGGCCGACGATCTCCTCGGGCGCATAGCCCTTGATGCGTTGGCCGCCGATGTTCCAGCTGGTGACGATACCGGTTGGATCCAGCATGTAGAGGGCGTAGTCGGCGACGTTATCGACCAGAAGCCGGAAACTGCGTTCGCTCTCGAACAGATCCCGCTGGTTTTGCTTGTCTTTTCCGAACATACGAACCCCTGCCTAGGTGCCGAAACGCATGGCGGGTCGTTTGGTTCCGCAGGCTGGACAAGTTTTAGGCACATTTTCGCCAAATCCGCCGCGAGGCCGTGACGGGGCAGGGGCTAACGGTGGGTAGGTGCTCGCTCTTGACATCCTTCCAGTTCCGTCAGATATTTCTGTTATGACAGAAACAACCGAAAAGAAGAAACTCCCCGCCGTGGTCGAACGGTTCATCCTGCACTGGGGTGACATGGGGGACGAGTGGGGCGTCAACCGCTCAGTCAGCCAGATCCATGGCTTGCTCTATCTCGCCGAGGCGCCGATGACGGCCGAGGATATCGCCGAGACGCTCAGCATGGCGCGATCCAACGTCTCCAATTCCATCAAGGAACTGCTGGCCTGGAACCTGATCCGGAGGGTGCCGATTCTCGGCGACCGCCGCGATCATTTCGAGGCGGAGACCGACATCTGGGAAGTGGCGGCGCGGATCGCCGCCCGCCGCAAGGAGCGCGAGATCGACCCCGCCGTCGATGCCCTGCGCGCCTGCGTCTCCGATGCCGCCGACGATCCGACCATCAGCCCGGTCGCGAGCAAACGGCTGAAGGAGATGCTGGCGTTCACCGAACTGGTCGACCGCTGGTACGTGCAGATGCTGAACGTGCCGCGGCCGAGATTGGTCGCGCTGATAAAGCTTGGCGAAAAGATCGTTAGCTTCCTGCCGATGGGGAAAACCAAATAGGGGCCGGGTAGCGCTAGCAGGAGTGTGTGATGACGGTAAGCAGGATTTCAAGACTTCCGGCGCTCAGGTCCTCAAGTGACATCCTGCTCGACGACAACCGCTTCCACGCATTGCTGTCGGACGCCGATTGGGGGCGTCTGCCGCTTTCGATCTGGCGGCGCTTTTCCAAGCGCCATGCCGACGGCAAGACCGTGGTCTATGTCGGCGAGGTCGATGAGTCCGGTTTCAGCCGGATCGGCTGGTGGCTGGCGCAACTGGCACGCCTGGTCGGCGGGCCGCTGCCGACCGGATCCGAGACCGGGGTCCCGATGATCGTGACGGTGACGGAGGATGCCGCGACCGGCGGCCAGATCTGGACCCGCATCTGCGCCCGCAACAGCGGATTTCCGCAAGTCATCCATTCCTCAAAGCGCTTCGCCGGGCCGACCGGCCTTGAGGAATATGTCGGCTACGGCATCAGCATGGCGTTGCGGATATCCGTCGAGCGTGAAGCGCTGGTGTTTCGCAGCATCGATTACGCGCTTCAGGTCGGACCATGGCGGCTGTCGCTGCCGATATGGCTGACGCCGGGCGATCTCACCGTGACCCACTCCGATCTCGGCGACGGTGCGTTCCGTTTCACGCTCGAGATCAATCATCCGCGTTTCGGCAGGCTGCTGCGGCAGTCGGCTGTGTTCCGGGAGGCCGCGTCATGACGTCGTTGTTATGGATCCTGATATCAGTTCAAATCGTGATGGGCGTGTTCGACACCTTCTATCACCATGAGTTGACGGAGCGGCTGGCCTGGCGTCCCTCGCAGCGCTACGAGCTGAAGCTCCACGGCGTGCGTAACATGATGTACGCCTTCCTGTTCCTGGTACTGGGCTGGCTGGCAGTCTACGGCATCCTCGCCATCGCTATCATCGCGGTGTTGGTCGCCGAGATCGTCATCACGCTGATGGATTTCGTCGAAGAGGATATGAGCCGGAAACTGCCGGCCAGCGAACGCATCAACCACACGCTGCTCGCGATCAACTACGGCGCCATCCTGGTGCTGCTGCTGCCGGTGCTTTTCGCCTGGGCGATGCAGCCGACCGGAATCGCATCGGCCTATAGCGGGCTGCTCAGCATGACAGCGGCGGCGGCTGCCGTCGGCGCCGGCCTCTGCGGTTTGCGGGATTTTGCGGCGTCCCGGCGTCTCGGACGCATGAGCTGCGCGCCCGCGACCGGTCTCGTCGAGAAATTGCAGGAACGGCAGACCGTGCTCGTCACCGGCGCCACCGGCTTCATCGGCAGCCGTCTGGTCGCGAGCCTGACTGGCGCGGGTCATCAGGTCATCGCGCTGGTGCGCAATCCCGCGAAAGCGGAACTGGCGCCACCGATCATGCTGATCACCAGCCTCGATCAGACTGCCAGCGGACACAAAAATCGCCACCATCGTGAATCTGGCAGGCGAGCCGATCGGCAACGGGCTGTGGACCGACGCCAAGCGCCGCAAAATTCTGGACTCCCGGATTGCGATGACCGGCGATGTTATCAAGCTGATTGCGCGGCTCGACCACAAGCCGGCGGTGCTGATCTCCGGCTCCGCGATCGGCTGGTACGGGTTGTGGCAGGATCAGGTGCTGACCGAGTCCGCGAAGTCACACGCCTGCTTCAGCCATGAATTGTGCGAGGCCTGGGAGAACGCGGCGCGGCCGGCGGCGGAGCACGGCGTGCGGGTGGTGAACCTGCGGATCGGCCTCGTGATCGGGACCGAGGGCGGGTTCATCACGCGGATGCTCACCCCGTTCGAGTTCGGCCTCGGCGGCCCGCTCGGCTCCGGTAAGCAATGGATGTCGTGGATCGAGCGCGACGATCTCGTCCGCCTGATCGCGCATGTTATCGCCAAGTCAGACATATCAGGCCCGATCAATGCGACCGCGCCGATCCCGGTGACCAATCTGAAATTCACCGAGGAACTCGGAAGGCGGCTGCGCCGGCCCGCGGTGTTCCGAATTCCCGCAGCCCTGCTGCGACGTGTTGGCGGCGATTTTGCCAATGAGCTGCTGCTGGGCGGCCAGCGCGTGCTGCCGAACAAGGCGCTGAGCAATGGCTTCGTGTTCCGGCACGAAACGCTGCGCAGCGCGTTCGAGGCGATCCTGTGAAGGGGATAGCCATCGCGCTTTGTGACGGAGCGCTACACCTCTGTCGCAGGCTTCCGTCGGCGGTATCCATCCAGCCTTGCCCATTGCCGGCTGAGGCCCTGCTGGCGAAATATGCCGGTCCTGGCGCCTATACCGATTGTTACGCATTGGACGTAGCCGGGGCCGTGTCCCACGCGGAGTTTGTTGAAGCGTTCTATACGGGCACGACGATCAAGATCGAGCTGTTGCTGCTGGATTTGCTCTTTTCCAAGCCTGCAACAGATATTCTGGCCAAACGGCTCGCGACTGGAGAAATAGAAAACTTCTCCGGCTGGCGCGTGGAAGCTCGAAATGCCGACCAGTTGCTGATGTGCGACCTCGGCGGGAAAACCAGATCGTGGCTCATGGTTGTGTCGCAATCAGAAGGGACCGTGCCCGCAACCCGGCTTTATTTCGGATCTGCGGTCCTGACGAGGGGGACCAAAGCGACCGGAGAGCCGCGCATGGGCGCGCTGTTCGTGATGCTACTTCGGTTTCACAAGCTTTATTCACGGCTGCTGCTGGACGATGCGCGGGCGCGCCTGCTTCAGATTAGCCGCTAAGCATGTTACGCATCCGGTTTGAGGAGGCGACAATGACCATGCACTATCGGCTCTCAAGTCTCGGTGCACTCGCGATATTTGTCGCCCTGTCAGGTTTGACGCCAATTCATGCCGAGACCTCGATGGGTCCGATTCTCGGCGTCGAGCCCGCACTGCTCGAGGATATCGTGGCGGGCAGTCGCATTCTCGCCGATCTCGGCGTGGTCGACGCCTTTGGCCATGTCAGCACGCGTCATCCGACCCATCCAAATCGTTTCGTGATGTCACGGTCGTTGGCGCCGGCGCTGGTGACATCGGCCGACCTCATGGAATTCGATCTCGACGGCAAGGCGGTCGATGCCGCGGGCCGTGCCGTGTTTCTGGAACGCTTCATCCACGGCGAAATCTACAAGGCGCGGCCGGACGTAATGGCCGTCGTTCACACCCATTCGCCCGGCGTCATTCCGTTCACGGTGAGCAAGGTGCCGTTACGGCCGCTGTTCCACAACGCGGCCTTCCTCGGCGCCGGCGCACCGATATGGGAGATTCGAAAGGAGTTTGGCGAGACCGACATGCTGGTCCGCGATTCCGTGCGCGGCAAATCGCTGGCCACAGCGCTCGGCGACAAGTCCGTGGTGCTGATGCGTGGCCATGGCGACGTGACAGTCGGGCCAAGCGTCAAGGTGGCGGTATTTCGCGCCTATTACACCGACGTCGCCGCCAGGCTGCAGACCCAGGCCGTTGCGCTCGGCGGCGAGGTCAATTACCTGACGCCGGAGGAGGGCGCAAAAGCCGACGCGATCAATCTCGCTGTGCTCGATCGCGCCTGGAACCTGTGGAAGATGCGGATCGCTCCGGGTCTTGCTAAATAGGCTTTGGCAATTTCGTTTACAGGCATGGAGATCGCGGTGTCGGAAGCAACGCTGGTGGCATTTGCAATTGTCGCCTTCATCGGGATCGCGACGCCGGGGCCAACGGTGCTGCTTGCGCTTTCAAACGGTTCCAGGTTTGGGGTAAAGCGCGCCATCGCCGGCATGTTTGGCGCCGTCGTGTCCGACTTCGTTCTGATCGGTGCCGCGGCGCTTGGGCTCGGTGCGCTGTTGGCCGCCTCCGAATTCTGGTTCAGCGTCGTAAAATGGATCGGCGTTTTCTATCTCGCCTTCCTCGGCGTCGTGCTGATCCGATCCGGCGGCTCGGTTGCCACGGCGCTGGACAAGGTATCCGCCGCCGCCGCGACGTCGGCGCGCCCGATGTTCATGCGCTGCTTTCTCGTCGCCGCCACCAATCCGAAAGGGTATCTGTTCTTCTCCGCGTTTCTGCCGCAGTTCATCGACCCGGCGTCGTCTCAACTGCCGCAATACGCCACGTTGGCTTGTGTGTTTGCGGCGATCGATTTTGTGGTGATGCTGGCCTATGCCGGCTTTGGCGCGCAGGCGGCAAAGTTTCTGCGTTCGTCGGCCGCGGTGTGGCTGGACCGGATTTGCGGCGGCGTGCTGCTGGCACTCGCAGGGACCATGGCGCTTTATCGCCGCGCGTCGAACTAACCCGTCCCGACCACGCTCCTGAAGGTCGCCGCCAGGGTCCGAAGTGCTGCGAGCTTTGCGGGATCGCTGACTTTGGAATGCAGCATCACCTTTGAAGAACCAAGCTTCGGCAGTTTATGCGCCGCGCCAATATCGATCAGTCCGGCCGGAGCGATCCGCCGGGCGAGGAGGGCGACGGCCAATCCCGCCAATGCGGCTGCGGTTACCGCGGTGACGCCGCCGCCGACAAAGGCTTCGGTCCAGGCGATGCCGGCCTTGTCGAGCGCCCGAACGGCGATAGCACGGACGCCGCAGGGCTGCGCCAATGTCGCCAGCGGCAGCGCTTCGCTGCGCGGCCAGACAAAACGTTTTGCGGCGAACCAGCAAAATTCATCCTCGGTCAGCTTCTCGCCGCCGCGGCGGCTGCCTTCCTGCCGCACCACTACGGCGTCGAGTTCGCCGGCATCATAGGCGTCGAGCATGGCGCGCGAAAACCCGATCGTGACGGCAAGCGACAATTGCGACGACATCGCATGCAGCCGTTCCAGCAGCGGTATCAGCTCTGGTCCTGCGGCATGATCGCTGATCCCGAGCGACAATCGCTGCTGTGCCGGCTTTTCGCCCGACAGCGCGCGGTCATGCGCTTCCATCAGCACGCGCGCATGATGCAGGAACGCCGAACCATCGGCGGTAAGGCCGACCGCGCGCGGCGAGCGCTCGACCAGCCGCTTGCCGAGAACGCTCTCCAGCCGCTGCAGTTTTAAGCTGACCGCGGCCTGCGTCGTCCCGAGCGCCTCGGCGGCGCGGGTAAAACTCTGTAGTTCGGCGACCAGCAGGAAGGCCTGCACGGTATCGATATCCAGCGTGATCATTCTATCATCACAAACGGTTATCATTGTTATGAACGGGGATAAGATACCAAAATGATGCGGGCAGGTCTAGTTGTGGGGGTATCGAAAGCAAGGAGAATCGTCATGCCGCTCATCACAGTCACTTATTCCAGCATTCGCAAAGCCCCGTCGCTCAAGGCTGAAATCGCCTCCGCCGTCAGCGATCTCACCGCGCGGATCCTGCGCAAGGATCCCGAGGTCACCGCCATCATCGTCAAATCAGTCGACGCCGCGGACTGGTTCGCCGGCGGCAAGTCGCTGGCTGAACAGAGCCTCGCCAGTTTCTGGCTCGACGTCCATGTCAGCGAAGGCACCAACACCAAGGACGAGAAGGCCGCCTATCTCTCGGCTCTCTTCAAGCGCATGGGAGAACTGCTCGGGCCGCTGCACGAGGAGAGCTACGCGCATGTCGACGAAGTGAAGGGCGACGCCTACGGTTTTGGCGGCCTGACCCAGGAGCGGCGCTACATCGCCGGAAAGCTCGAAGTCGCGCCGCAGCGTGAGGCGGCGTGATCCTTCTAGATCGTCGCTGCCGGCAGGTGGGCCCTGGTCGCACCGAACACGTCCTCAAACGCCTGCCGGAGCGCGACGTCGAAATCTTCCATCGTCACGGGCAGGCCGAGGTCGACCAGCGAGGTGACGCCGTATCGGGCATCGGCGACACCGCAGGGGACGATCGCGGAGAAATGCGACAAGTCCGGTTCGACATTGATGGCGATGCCGTGAAATGACACCCAGCGCCGCACCCGCACGCCGATCGCCGCGATCTTGTCCTCATGGCCGGAACCCTTGTCGGGCCTTTTGACCCAGACCCCGACGCGGTCCTCGCGGCGCTCGCCGCGGACGTTGAAGGCGAGGAGCGTGCGGATGATCCATTCCTCGAGGCCGGCGACATAGGCGCGCACGTCGGGCCGCCGCCGCTTCAGGTCGAGCATCACATAGGCCACCCGCTGGCCCGGGCCGTGATAGGTGAGTTGGCCGCCGCGGCCGGTCTGATACATCGGAAAGCGGGGGTCGAGCAGGTCGCCTTCCTTGCCGCTGGTGCCGGAGGTATAGAGCGGCGGGTGTTCCAGCAGCCACACAAGTTCGCTGGCCTGTCCGGCCGCGATATCGGCGACCCGGGCTTCCATCAAGGCCACCGCCTCAGGATAGGGCACGGGTCCAGGCGAAATGCGCCATTCCAGTCCGGCAGCATCAGCGGGCAGGGCGAACCTCGTCATATCAAGGCTTTGGCGGTCATTAACCATTGGCTAACCATAACGTGGTCAGGTGGAAACAGATAATTCAGTCCAGGATTTAGTCCCAGTTTGGCGGTTTCGAAGTGACCACCCTCGATAAAGTCAGTGTCGACCTCATGGTGGTGCTCGGCACCACCACGATGCCCATCCACCAGGTCATGCGGCTGTCCCGCGGCGCCATCATCGAACTGGACGCCACCGAGGCGGACGAGGTCAAGATCCTCGCCAATAACCTGCCGGTGGCTTCCGGCGTCGTGCTGGTCGATCGCAACCGGATTGCGGTCGAAGTCAAGCAAATGCTGCCGAAATTGCCTGATGTTAGGTAGTTAATTCGGTCGCAAAACCGCCTTGTCCCCCCATCCCTGATTTGTTACATCGGCGCCGTTGATCCGGCAGGCCAAAGTCCTTCCAGCCGGTATCCCAAGCGCTCGTGGCGGAATTGGTAGACGCGCTGCCTTGAGGTGGCAGTGAGTAAAATCGTGGGGGTTCGAGTCCCTCCGAGCGCACCACACAATCATGCGGTTACATGTTGGGCGTAGACCAGCGGGGCAATGCGGTCGCGGAGCCGGTTCCCCGGTCCGATGACCCAGTTCGGCGCTTCCAAGGCCATCCGGAGCACATGAATGACGTTTCTGAGCTACGCCTACCGATTCGTGTCGAACTTCGTGTTCCTGGCGCTGGTCTATTTCAGCCTGAATTTTCTGCCGAAATACGAACACCGCGTGATCGTGTCGGTGCTGGTGCTGGTCTATGCCGGCATGCATGCGGCAACGGCGCTGCGGTCGTTTTATTTCTTCCAGCGAATCGAGCGGCTGGAGGCGGAGGCGCGGCGGCTGGCGGTGGCCGCCGGCGAAGGGCCCGGTGCGCAGGCCTCGCGCAAGCTGATCGTCAGCGAGGTCAGCGGGCTGCGCCATGCCGGCGAGATGAAGGCGTATATCGACCTGTTGTTCCTCGCCCTCGTCATTCTCCTGTGCATCGCCAAGATCGTGACGAACTGAAGCGCGCGGCGCATGCCCCTTTGGTGGAATTCGCCAACGTAGAAACGCGCTTTTTCGATGCTCTACTGTCGCCCGGCAGACAAGAACCGGAGCTCAATCCCCATGACAGGGCATACCCAACTCGCTGGCGGCACGCGACATCGCTTCCCTGATCCATCCCTACACCAATCTCGAGAAGCACAAGGTCGAGGTCCGCATGATCGCCGCGGCGAGGGGGTCTATGTCTATGACGAGGCCGGCAAGCGCTATCTCGACGGCATGGCGGGGCTGTGGACCACCTCGCTCGGCTTCAGCGAGAAGCGCCTGGTCGAGGCGGCGCAGCGCCAGATGGAGCAATTGCCGCCCTATCCACGATCTTCAACAACCGCTCGACCGAGCCCTCGATCGAGCTCGCCGAGAAGCTGCTGAAGATCGTGCCGAAGGGGCTCGGCAAGGTGCTGTTCGCCAATTCGGGCTCGGAGGCCAACGACCAGGCGGTGAAGCTCGTCTGGTACTACAACAACGCCCTCGGCCGGCCGCGCAAGAAGAAGGTCATCGCCCGCGTGCGCGGCTATCACGGCATCACGGTGTTTGCCGGCAGCCTGACCGGCCAGCCGGCCAACCACGCCGACTTCGATCTGCCGCTCGGCGGCGTGCTGCGCACCGATTGCCCGAGCCATTATCTCTACGGCCTGCCGGGCGAGAGCGAGGCGGCGTTCGTCGAGCGCATCGTCGCCAATCTCGAGAGACATGATCCTGCGCGAAGGGCCGGAGACGATCGGCGCCTTCATCGCCGAGCCGGTCAACGGCGGCCGGCGGCGTGATCGTGCCGCCGGCCGGTTATTTCCGAAGGTGCAGGAGGTGCTGCGCCGCTACGACGTCCTGTTCATCGCCGACGAGGTGATCTGCGGCTTCGGCCGCACCGGCGAGATGTTCGGCTGCGACACGTTCGGCATCGCGCCCGACATCATGACGGTCGCCAAGGCGCTGTCGGCGCCGTACATGCCGATCTCGCGACCATCGTCAGCGCCAAGATCTTCGAGGCGATCTGGTCGCGCAAAGCACGGCAAGCTCGGCAATTTCGGGCACGGCTTCACCTATGCCGGCCATCCGGTCGCGGCGGCGGTGGCGCTCGAGACCCTGAAGATCTACCAGGAGCGCGACCTGGTCGGCAGGTGCGGCAAGGTGTCGCCGCACTTCCTGGCGAAGCTCAACGCGCCTGGCGCATCCATCCGCTGGTCGGCGAGACCCGCGGCGTCGGCCTGATCGGCGCGGTGCAGTCTCGCCGAACAAGGCAACCCGCGAGCAGTTCGTCGCCGCCGACGGCGTCGGCCCGGTGGTGCAGCAGGCGGCGCAGGACAAGGGCGTCATCCTGCGCGCGACGCCGGAGGCGGTCTATCTCTGCCCGCCGCTGATCATCACCGAGGGCGAGATCGACGAGATGATCGAAGCCCTGGCGCGGCGGCGCTCGACGAAGCCTACGCGGCGGCCGAGCAGCGCGGGTTGTTAGGCCAAAAGTCGGCGGCCTAGGTGGTGTGGACACTAGCGCATCCATAGAACGATTGCGGCGAGGGTGACGACGGCGAGGTAGTTTCGCGCGGTCTTTTCGAAGCGGGTGGCGACGCGTCGGAACTGTTTGAGCTGGAGAAGCAGCACTCAACGAGATGGCGCTGGGCGTAGAGGTGCTTGTCGAGCGGGTGTTTGAGGGCGCGCGACGGGTTGTTGGGGATGACGGCGAGCGCGCCCTTGGCGGCGATCGCCTGGCGGAAATGATCGGCGTCATAGGCCGTGTCGGCCATGACGACCTCGGCGGGCAGGCCCTCGATCAGGGCGCGGCCTGCGGCGCATCGCCCCTCTGGCCGGCGGTGAGGGTGAAGCGCACGGGACATCCCAGGCCTCGGACGGCCATGTGGATCTTGGTGCTCAGGCCGCCGCGGGAGCGGCCGATCGCTGATCTTCCGCCTGATCTTCAGACCCCCCTTTTTAGCCCCGGCGGCGTGCTGATGGGCCCGGACGATGGTGGAATCGACGATCAGGTACTCGAAGTCCGGATCATCGGACATCGCCTCGAATATGCGCCACCAGATGCCCTTCCTGCTCCAGCGGCTGAAGCGGCGGAACACGCTGTTCCAATCCCCGAACACCTCAGGAAGATCACGCCAGGGCGAGCCGGTGCGCACGATCCACAGCACTCCTTCGACGAACATCCGGTTGTCGCGCCCGGTCGAGCCCTTCTGGTCAGGCCGACCGATGATCAGCGGGGCATCCGCTCCCACGCCGCATCGCTCAATACCAAACGATCCATCACACCCAAGACTGCCTCCCCAAAAGCAGTCTTGAATCCGATTCGCTCCTAAACGGGAATCCTTAGAGTCCACACCACCTAGCGCTTCTTCAGGCCGGCGACGCGGACCGAGCCTTCTTGCCGGGCTTGCCTGGCGGGTTTGGCTTGGGCGGCATGCTTTCCGGCGCGCTTTGCGTGATTGGTATCCTGCGCGTGCGGGCTGGTGCGCGGCGTGTTTGGCCGCGGCGGGGTGCCGGGCCGCGGCGGCGCGGGCCTGACGGCGCGACTTGCCCGCCCGCGCCGAGCCTGGTTTGCACTGGCTGCTTGGCGGCACTTCACGTGCTCGCGCGCTTCGGTGCGGCTCCACCTCGCCGCGCGGAGGGCGGCGAATACAGCATCGTGACGCGCATCGACTTCCGGAAGCTTGAACACGTCATTGCCGCCGGCACCGACAGCGCCGGTGGGTCCAGCACCAGCGTGACCTGCCGCGACCACTGCGCGTCGCGCCAGGCGCGGCGCTGCGCGCGATCTGCCGGCGCGGTGTTGCGCCAGTCGAGATCCGACACCGTTCGGGCGCGGGCAGGGTCGGTGCTCGCGGCATAGGCGAAATTCGGAATTTTCGGCCAGCGCGACGTCGCCACCGTTCCGACGTCGGGTGCAATATGCCATTGCTGCGGCTCGGTCGGCGTCGCCGGCCGTTCGGGCGTCGCCGGCACCACGTGCACGATGCGATAGCCGCGCGCTTTCAGCTCTTGCAGGATCTCGCGGCTAGTGCTGCAACCGTGCGCGCCTGAATGTCGTGCAGCAGCAGAATGCCTTTGCCCTTGGCCTCGAGCCGCTGGATCGCCAGATCGTAGACGCGTTGCGAGGAGACGGGACGCCAGTCGTCGGCGGGAAAATCGGCGCTCCAGATCTGGAGGCCCTTGGATTCCGCGTATTCCTCGATGACGTCGGAACGGCCAAGACCGGGAATGCGGAAGAACGGCGCCGGTGCGGTGCCGTCGGCGAGGGCTGCGGTCACCGAGGCGATGCCGTCCTCGATCTCCTTCTGGGCGCGATCGAGCGGCAGCCGGTTCATGTCGCCGCGGATGGTTCTGGGTGTGGGTGGCAACGGTGTGGCCGGCGTCGCGCACCTTGCGCACGCCTTCCGGATTGGCGTTGGCCTGGCGCCCGACCAGGAAGAAGGTCGCCTTCGCGCAATGCGCGGCGAGAATGTCCAGGATCTGGTAGCTGTACTTCGGCAGCGGGCCGTCGTCGAAGGTCAGCACCACCTCATGGTCTGCCAGCGGCAGCGTCTTGGCGTATTGCATGGTGCCGATGATGGGATGTCGCGCGGATCGACCACCAGCGTGCGCGAGGTGCCGAGCGCGTCGGGATGGCCGGGACAATCGGCGGCCGTCGCGGCCTGCGCGGCGGCGCAGGTCAGCAGGCCAAACGCCGAGAAAACGCGGCCGACAGAGCAGGCGATGGCCGCCCTCGGAGCCCCGAACATACGCTAGCGATCATAGAACCCCGGCTTCATTCCCAATCGAGGCTTTGGTTCATGCGAATCGGAACCGAGTCTTAGTCTTAGTCGCAAATTGGCGCGTTTTGTTCAAGCGAACCGCGATACGGGAGCAGGCCGGCTCGGCGGACATGCGACGTTGGCAATCATTATACGCGGTGGCCATGAATGCCGCCTTAATCACCGAAATACCACACTTATTTCGGGATCTAGGGGCCTGCTGGCGGCGGCGCCTGGGCGCGGGCGGAACGACGTGGACGACGCGGTAATGATTTTCGCGGAGGTAGCGCAGGAAGGCCGGCAGCATGGCCGCGGTCTGCGCCTTGGATCGTGCAGCAGGATGATGCCCTTGCGGGCGACTGCAGCCGCTCGGTCAGCAGCTTCAGCTGCCGCGCTTCGGCGTCATCGGCTCCCAGTCGCTGGCCCAGAGGTCGGCGCCGAACACCGGTTATGCCGCGCTTTTGCAGCAGGTCGAGCGTTGCCGGCGTCATGTCGAAATAGGGGAAGCGAAAGAACGGCGTGTGTCGGGGTCGTTGTGGTCGCCGGTTGCCGTGACGTGGCGGTTCCGTGCAGCGCCGTTCGACCGCCGCGATGCCCTTGTCGATCTCGGCGGTGGCCGCTTCGGGCTTCAGGTACTTGATATTGGGGTGCGACCAGGTGTGGTGGGCGACGGTGCGGCCCGGCTGCGGCATCCTGCGCACCAGTTCCGGGTGCTCCGAGGCCGACTCCTGCCGATCAGGAAGAACGTCGCGCTGCACGCATTCATGCGCGAGCGCCGCCAGCACCTTGGGAGTCGTGCCCGGCCACGGTCCGTCATCGAAGGTCAGCACCACCTCGCGGTCGCCGAGCGGCAGGGTCTGCGGAAAGCTCTTCAGGCCGACGCGCGGCGAGGTCGCGGCGTCGACGCTGAGAACGCGTGAGGTGCCGAGCGCGTCCTTGCGCGGGCATTCGGCGGCCTCTGCCGCCGGCGCCCAAGCCACAGATGCGCAAGCCATCGCGGCGGCAAGGGCTGCGCCGCGCACGCGGGTGGAGTTTCCGGCCATTCGAGGTTCTACATATTTGTCATTGCGCTCGGCATTGCCGATTGGGTAATGCGTGCAGCGATAGCTCGACGAGTTCACCCAATCTGTCAAACCGGCGAGGCGCGGCATGGCCGAGGATATCGACGTGGCCAAACCGCAGCCCGGCCGGAGACAGGGGCCGTGCTCGATCATTTCCAGATGCGGGATGAAGACGGCCAAATCCGTCAGGAGTTTGTCGAAGAGATTACGCGCGCCATCCGGGCCGCCGACGCGCCGCGGCTGCGCGAGGTCGTAGCTGAACTGCACGAGGCCGATCTCGGCGATTTGATCGGCGCGCTTGAACCCGACGATCGCGTCCACCTGGTCGAATTGACCGGCACCGATTTCGACTTCTCGGCGCTGAACGAGGTCGACGACGCCGTCCGCGAGGAAATCCTCGAGGAACTCGAGCCGGAGACCGTCGCCGAGGGCGTTCGCGAACTGGAATCGGACGACGCCGTCGAACTGCTCGAAGGCCTCGACGAGGAGGACCAGGAAGAGATCCTGGAAAAGCTGCCGCCGCTCGAGCGCGACGCGCTGGAGCGCAGCCTGCTGTATCCGGAAAACTCCGCCGGCCGCCGCATGCAGTCCGAATTCATTGCGGTGCCGCCGGACTGGACGGTCGGGCAGGCGATCGACTATATGCGCGACACGCCGGATCTGCCGGAACGGTTTTACGAAATCTACGCGGTCGATGCCGACAAGCACTGGCAGGGCGCGGTGTCGCTCGACACGCTGCTGCGCGCCCGCCGGCCTGTGCCGCTTGGCGATCTGGTCGATGAGGACCGCCGCCGGGTTTCCGTGCTGGACGACCAGGAAGAGGTCGCCCGGATGTTCGGCAAATACAATCTGGTCGCGGCCCCAGTGGTCGACACCACCAATCGTCTCGTCGGCGTCATAACCATCGACGACGTCGTCGACGTCATCGAGGAAGAGGCCGACGAAGATCTGAAGGCGCTCGGCGGCGTCACCAGCGACGAAGAACTGTCCGACACGGTCTGGACCATCGCGCGCGCACGGTTCAACTGGCTGCTGGTCAACCTCGCGACCGCGTTTCTGGCGTCCTCGGTGCTCGGCGTGTTCGAGGGCCAGCTCGAGAAGATGGTGGCGCTCGCCGTGCTGGCGCCGATCGTGGCGAGCCAGGGCGGCAATGCGGCGACCCAGACCATGACGGTGGCGGTGCGGGCGCTGGCGACCCGCGAGCTCGGGCCAACAACGCGTTTCGCGTCGTCATGCGCGAGGGGATGGTCGGCCTCGTCAACGGCCTCGCCTTTGCCGTGATCACGGGTGTCGCCGCGGTGGCCTGGTTCCGATCCCGAGGGCCTCGGCGTCGTGATCGGCCTTGCCATCGTCGCCAACCTGGTCGCCGGCGCGCTCGGCGGCATCCTGATCCCGATGGCGCTGGAGCGGGTGCGCGCCGATCCGGCGGTGGCGTCGGGCACCTTCGTGACCACGATCACCGACGTGGTCGGCTTCTTCTCGTTCCTCGGCATCGCCACGCTGTGGTTCGGGCTGAAATAGGCGAGGGGCCATCGCGGTCGGTTATCGTTAATCGGGGCTTAACGGGCTTGGACGATGATGGCCTTATTAGGATCGACCATGCAGCGCTTGCGGTTGAAGGCAGACGGACGGATCGTCGAATTGCGCGACGGGCAGGAGTTCGCTCGCGCCGGTACTGCCAGAGCCCGCACCTAACGCCGGGGCGCCGCCAGCGGTGCGCGATCTGCGCCGCCGTGCCCGCCTGACCCAGCTCGAATTCGCCGCCAGGCTTGGCGTGCCGGTCGAGACCATCCGCAACTGGGAGCAGGGCAAGCGTGCTCCGCGTGGACCGGCGCGGGCGCTGCTCGCCGTCATCGCCCACTCGCCGGAGACGGTTTTTGCCGCATTGGCCACCGAACCGGCACCCGCCTAAAACAAAAACATCGAAAACAACCCCATGCACAGTAGCTAACGCCATGAGTTGGCAGCGCTCTCTTCCGACGGCCCCATAATGGGGGGCATGAACTTCATCGAGGCCAACGGCGCAAGGATCCCGGCGATCGGGCTCGGCACCTGGGAACTGCGCGGACGCGCTTGCGCGCGGCTGGTCGAGCAGGCGCTGCGGCTCGGCTATCGCCACATCGACACCGCGCAGGTCTACGAGAACGAACGCGAGGTCGGCGAGGGCGTGCGCGCCTCGGGCGTAAAGCGCGACGAGGTGTTCGTCACCACAAAAATCTGGACCACGCATTTCGCCGCAAGAGACCTCGAACGGTCGGCCAAGGAGAGCCTCGCGCGATTGCGCCTGACCGAGGTCGATTTGCTGCTGCTGCACTGGCCCAATCCGCAGGTGCCGCTGGCGGAGACGCTGGGCGCTTTGGCGCGGGTCAAGCAGGCTGGCCACGCACGCCACATCGGCGTCTCGAATTTCACCGTGGCGCTGATCGAGGAGGCGGTGGCGGCGTGCCCGGAGCCTTTGGTGTGCGACCAGGTCGAATACCATCCCTTATCTCGACCAGACCAAGGGTGAGGGAAGCCTGCGCGCGCAACGGCATGGCTGTCGTTGGCGTACAGCCCGGTCGCCAGGGCCGCCATCAAGAACGACCGCGCGCTGCTCGCCGGGATCGGCCGACCGCTACCGCAAGAGTGCGGCGCAGATTCTGCCTGCGCTGGCTGGTGCAGCAGAATGTGGCGGCGATCCCGCGCACCTCGAAACTCGAACGGCTCTCGGAGAATTTTGAAATCTTCGACTTCGAATTGTCCGATGTGGACATGCGGCTGATTTCCGAAATGGCAAGCCCCAAGGGCCGGCTCAACGATTTCGGTTTCGCGCCGAAATGGGATTGAGGGGTGGTCGCTCGGGGCGGTGCTTGGGCCGGGGACGGCCTAAAAACTCGTTTTGGCGCGATGAACTGGCGGCAGATCCTACCGACGGACGTGACGGCATCGGCACTGGCCCATTTGTCGCTGCTGGCGCTGGTGTTTGTGTTTTCCGACGTGCATCCGTTCGGCTCGGTGACGGCTGAGCCGATCGCGGTCGACATCGTCGCGTCCCAGGACATTGCCGAACCGACGCTGCCGGAAAAAGCCGAGCCCGAGAAGGCGCCCGAGC
>CAWDJI010000033.1:0-3926 GCA_963802535.1 uncultured Alphaproteobacteria bacterium
CTTGTAGTAATCCCACGGTCCCTTCGACTCTTCCGGCTTCTTCACCTCGAACAGATAGGCCGGGATGATGCGGCGGCCATCGGCGCGCAGCGGGCCCTTGCCGAACAGCGGATCGTCGGTCGGCAATTCTTTCATCTTGGCGACGACCTTGGCGCCGTCATGCGGGTTGCCGCCGAGCGCTTCCATCGCCTTGAGATAATGCAGCACCATGGCGTAGTTGCCGGCCTGGGTCATCGAGGGCATCGCGTTCTTGTTGGCGAGTGCGGAGAACCGCTTCGACCAGGCGCGCGTCTGGTCGTTCTGGTCCCAGTAGAAGGACTCCGTGAACGTCAGGCCCTGCGCGGTCTTCAGCCCGAGCGAATGCACGTCGTTGATGAACAGCAGCAGCGCTGCGAGCTTCTGGCCGGCCGCGACGATGCCGAATTCGGCGGCCTGCTTGATCGAGTTGGTGGTGTCACCACCTGCGTTGGCAAGGCCGACGACCTTGGCCTTGGAGGCTTGCGCCTGCAGCAGGAAGGACGAGAAGTCTGACGTATTCAACGGATGTTTCACGCCGCCGAGCACCTTGCCGCCGTTGGCGGTCACGACCGCCGACGTATCGCGCTCGAGTGCGGCACCGAAGGCATAGTCGGCGGTGAGGAAGAACCAGCTATCGCCGCCCGCCTTGGTTAGCGCTTTGCCGGTGCCTGTCGCCAGCATGTAGGTGTCATAGGTAAAGGACACTGTGTTCGGCGTGCAGGCCTTGCCGGTAAGGTCGGCGGTCGCAGCGCCAGAGTTCAGCAGCACCGCGTTCTTTTCCTTGACGAGGTTGCTGACGGCGAGGGCTACGCCGGAGTTAGGTGTATCGGCGATCGCATCCACTTTGTCTTGATCGATCCACTGTCTTGCGAGGTTGACGCCGATGTCGGGCTTGTTCTGGTGGTCACCGCTCACCACCTCGATCTTCCAGCCTTTCTTGTTGAGGCCGGAATCCTCGACCGCCATCTTGACCGCAACCACCGAATTGGGGCCGCCGATGTCGGCATAGAGGCTCGACATGTCGTTCAACACGCCGATCTTGACGGTCTTGTCCTGGGCCAGTGCTGGCGTCGCGAGGCCGAGTGCGGCAAGCGCTACGGACGCGGCGAAGCGCCGCGTAAATCTATTCGTCATGGTATTCCCTCCGGAAATGGTTGTTCGCCGGCTCTCTTTTCGGAACCTGCCAGCGGCTTTGCGATAGTCCTTCTCGCACGGAGGGGCAATCCGCCTATCGTAGCGCGTCCGAGGTCAGCCTGAACTTCTGGATCCGCTTACCAGTATCCACTTCGGCGGTATAAACGTTACCCTTGGCATCCACCGCCATGGCGTGGATCCAGTGGAACTGCCCGGCATTGCGGCCGTTGCGGCCAAAACTGCCGACTACGGTCCCATCGTCCCGTTTCAGCACCCGGATTTCGTTGTTCTCGCCGTCGGCGCTCAGCAAATAGGTCTGTTTCGGATCGGGCCAGATCGCGATATCCCACACCGCGCCGTTGCCGCGTGTGTTCTTTTCGTAGAACCATTCCTTAACGAAGGTTCCATCTTTCCTGAACACCTGGATGCGGTTGTTGATGCGATCGCAGACATAGACCAGCCCGTCATTGGCCAGTTTTACGCAATGCACGGGATTGGCGAATTGCTGCGGGGCAGGCCCGTTGGGGTCATAGGGCGGCTGCTTCTCATCGTTCGGCGGGTTGCCATAGGCGCCCCAGTGCCGCTTGTAAGCGCCTGACGTGGCGTCGAACACGATGACGCGGCGATTGCCGTAGCCGTCGGCGACATAGATTTCGTTGGCATCCTTGTCGATCGCGGTCTCGGCGGGCTTGCCGAGCTGCGTGGTGTCGCCAGAGCCCTTGCTCGGTGCGATCTTGCCGATCTGCATCACGAACTTGCCGTCGAGGGTGAATTTCAGGATCGCATTGTCGTTGTCGGCGTTGCCGCCGACCCACACGAAACCTTTCTCATCCACCTCGATGCCGTGCTCGCGGCCGACCCATTCGTAGCCTTCGCCGGGCCCGCCCCAGGAACGCAGCAGATTGCCGTCGGCGTCGAACTCGAGCACGGGCGGTGCCGACACGCAGCATTTCGAGCGGGGCGGATTTAGCGCAGCTCCCTTCTCGTCGTCGGTCAGCGAACGCGGACGATGGATCACCCAGATATGGCCCTGCGCATCGACGGTGATGCCGCCGACCTGGCCGAGGATCCAGTTGTTCGGCAGCGGCTTTGGCCAGGACGCGTCGACGGCGAAGGTCGGGATGTCGCCGGCGCGTGACGAAGCCGGCGCCGCAACAAGCATTGCTACGGCGAAACAGGCGGAAATGGCTTTGCAAAGATTTTGGCGGGCGCGATTACGCATCGGCGTCATAGGTGCCTCCCGATGTTTTTTCTTGGCGGGTTATCCCGCTTGGGAGGGCAGTCAATCGCGATGGGGTCTGGGAGTCAACGGTTTGACATCGTCATTGCGAGCGCAGCGAAGCAATCCATGCCTCAACAAGCGGCGAGCAAGATCGATTGCTTCGCTGCGCTGGCAATGACGTGGAGAGAGCTCACGCCGGCGGATGAAAACTCATCAGCGTGCGAGTCCCGTAGTCGTAGAGCTTGCCGGTCTCGTTCCACTCCGGCGCGCACATCGGCACGATGAATTCCGCCGCCTGTTCCGGCGTGTCCAGCGTCATCGGGTCTTCGCCGGGAAACACGCTGGCGCGCATGCGGGTGCGGATCGGGCCGGGGCTGAACAAATTGACCCGCAGTTTCGTGCTCACGGTCTCGTTGGCCCAGGAGCGCACCAGCGTATCCAGCGCAGCCTTTGAGGCTGCGTAGGGCCCCTGATAGGCGTTCGCTTTGCTGGCGGCGCCCGAGGTGACGAACACCGCGCGGCCGGCATCCGAGACCCTGAGCAGCGGGTCCATGCAGCGGATGAGCTGGAAGTTCGCGGTGACGTTCACCGCCATCACGTCGTTCCATGGCTTCAGTTCGATATGGCCGAGCGGCGAGGAGGGACCGGCGACACCGGCATTGCCGACGAGAATGTCGATCTTGCCGTGGCGCTCATGCAGCGCCGCGCCGAGCCGTGCGAGGCCGTCGAAATCGGTGAGGTTGAGCGGCACCAGCGTGGCGCTGCCGCCGTCCTTGCGGATCTCGTCGTCGAGTTCCTCCAGCCCGCCCTGCGTGCGCGCAATGGCAACGATGTGCGCGCCGGCCTTTGCCAGGGCGCGCGCGGTGGCATAGCCGATCCCGCGCGAGGCGCCGGTGACGAGCGCGATACGGGAGGCGAGGGGTTTGGTCATGATGCTGGTCCGTCCACGTCTTTGCGGCGGGTTTTACAGACGTGGATGGCCGGGACAAGCCCGGCCATGAAGGAAAATGACTAGATTATTCGCCGCAAACGGCCGTCAGCTGGCTTCCGCCAGCAGCGACAATTGCCGGGGCTGCGGCTCGACCTGGTTCTGGTCGGTAAGGTTGGTCGGATAGGCGCCGGTGAAGCAGTGGTCGGAGAACTTCGGATTGGCGGGATCGCGACCCGGTTCGCCCATGGCGCGGTACATGCCGTCGATTGACAGGAACGCCAGCGAATCCGCGCCGATGATCTCGCGCATCTCCTCCAGCGAATGGGTCGCAGCGAGTAGGCCTCCGCGGTCCGGAAGATCAATGCCGTAATAGTCGGGATAGAGGATCGGCGGCGAAGCGAGGCGGAAATGCACTTCGCGGGCGCCGGCATCGCGCATCATGCGCACGATCTTCTTCGACGTGGTGCCGCGCACCAGCGAGTTGTCGATCAGGATGATGCGCTTGCCTTCGATCGCGGCGCGGTTGGCCGAATGCTTCATGCGCACGCCGAGTTCGCGCACGCTCTGGGTCGGCTGGATGAAGGTGCGGCCGACATAATGGTTTCGGATGATGCCGAGTTC
>CAWDJI010000034.1:0-158629 GCA_963802535.1 uncultured Alphaproteobacteria bacterium
GACACAGTGCCGAGGCGCGGTTTATGGTTGCCGGCGATAAACGAGCGAACTAATTCTTGCGGCCACTTGAAGTAGACGTGGCGGCCGCGAGCGGTGATGACTTCGACGGTTGCGGGCAAGGCGCCATACTCAGCCTCGAACCGGCGCAGTGTGGCTTCGGCGTCGAGACCGTCTACGTCGACGACGAAGATGCCGGACGCCGGTCCGGTCGCAATCGCGATGTTGTTGTCAGGGTGTTGCCGCCACCAGGCCCGGATGATCTCCGGGTCAGTGATGGCATCCTCTAAGCCGTTGGCGGTTGCCGGCCGCTTTGTCGCGCGGCCGGCATCGAAAAATGTAAAATCCCCGTCCCGCGAGAGCCAAGGCTGAATGGATCACGGCGCGCCTCCTTTAGAACGGGATATCGTCGTCCATGTCGCCATCCTTGCCTTCACCCTTCTGGCGCGGTGATCATGAAGCCGTGCGCGAACCAGTGTCGTCGCTCGCTCCAGATGCCGATATTCTCGATCGAATGGTAGGAAGTCGCCCGCGTAGGCGTTGAGCGGGCCTGAAGCCTCCGCCATGGCTTTGGCGGCGTTGATGCGCTTTTCGTGCGTATCGAAATCGGTTGTCCACCTTTACCGAGAGGTCAGCGAGCAAAAATTCGCATTGGGCGTAACTGGTCAGATAGCGACCGCGCAAGTAAGTCGCTCGGTCAAGCAGATCGATGAAATGTCGGTCTGGAAGTTCCGGCGATGTTGTCATTGTTCCCCCAGCCACCATGTCGATGACGGATCGCTGGCGAACTTCATGCGCGCGCCTGCTGCGACGGAAACCGTTCGCCGCGCTCCCACATGGCGCACTTCCGCGCGGTCCAGTCGCGTTGATCGCGCCACGCCTGATAGTCGGCTTCGGTGCGCTTCGCCGAAAAGCTCCGCCATGCCACCTCGAAGTCAGCGCGCGCTTGATCGAAGGTCAGCGCGGTGCCGCCGGTTTGTTCGCCGGGGTTGGAATCGGGGTACAAGCCGCACAGCCATTGCCATGGGTCTTGCTCGTGCGGCTGGCCGACGCACCGCGCGATGGTGCCGACATGGACATCGCCGAAATAGATGTGCCAGCAGTCGAGGCGTTCCGGGTACCGGCGGCGGGTGAGCATGGGCATCGCGCATTGAAGCGCGGCAGGTCCGCTATCAGCAAGCCGCTACGGATAGCGGCTCCCGGCGTGTCGGGCACAACGGGGCGGCTTCGGTCTCGATTTGGCAATGGCGGCGGATATAAGTCCTTAGCCGGTCGATTTCGTGAGGCGGCTTGACGGACCGTACTGCCGGACTTCCTTTTTCTGACGAATTCTGTCGGCCTCGAACCGAAGTCGACCAGCTTGCTTCAGCGCTTCGATGCGTTCGGCCCCGCAGGGCAAACGGCGGGCTTTTTCTAAAGCCGCTTCCGCGACCTTCCATTCGTCGTCACCGTCCATATTGTTGATCCCCCCAGACCAGCCGCTATCAAACCGCAATCGATCTATGGGAGCAAGGCTTACGGTGATCGAACAGGCACCGGACTGGAAAACGGGGGCCACCGGAGCCGCCATGGATGGATAGCGTTTGGGTTACCGGTTGCCTACGCTGCGCGGCATGGTGTCAGCGCAGGTGCGCCGCAGACCTGTGCCGCGACTGCGTCGGTCATCATGCTTCTTCGTTCAGGAGCGGCTCGCCACACTTGTCGGCCATCTCAAGGCAGACCTTGGCCATCTCGGTGCGCACCTCGAACACGACCCGCTCGATATTACGCCGGGTCGCAAGATCGCCACGCGGTGCACAGCGCACAGGCAGGCTCGACAACGCGGTCAGCGTGACACCCGCAATGCCGTCGATCAGTGCATCGAGTTCGTCACGCCGAACCAGTTCTTTCCGCTTCTCCAACAACCGCAGTTGCAGCAGCTCGGTCTTGACCTTGAGATGATCGGCGTCAGCCTCCGCGCGCGGCGATTGCTGCCGTTCGCGCCTCAGGTGTCGCAGTTAGGCAACGCGGCTCTGATCGAGCGGGAAGCCGCTACCTTGCCGTTGGATCACACCTTCGGCCTCGAGCTTGCCGATGTGGGGTCCGGCTGCAATCGAGGTGCAGCGCCAGTGCTGACGCGCTGACGGTCGCGGGCTCGGCGGATCGTCGTCTAGAGACCGTCGCCCTGGCGACGGGCGGGCAATCATTGGCAACGCTCTCGGTCATCAGCGTCATTCCTATTGCGTCGCGACAGGATAGCCTACTTCCGCTTTCGACGGCATCGCGACCATAGAGCCCATAGGAGTGCGCGCTCTCCTGAGCCATGATAGACAAATTGCCGCGCGGCACGCTCGATTTTGGGACGTGTCAGATCTTGACCGCATTCGCAAAGAGCGTGTCACCCCACTCGTATAGGGGCCGCATGAAGTCGGATAGGGTGTGGATCGCTCGACCCTTGCGGTCGCTCCATTTTCGTCCATAGGTATCGAACGGAAAGTGTCGCATGTAGTAATCGCAGGTCTCTTCCCAATGCTCGACCGACAATGACTTACCGTAGTGTTGGCAGTGGAGAGCAGTTTCCACGCGTTCGACGCCGCCGGGCACTCGCCCATGGTGCTTCGCGAAAATGACCTCCAACCGGTTTCGCCACAGCATTAGAATGTCTCGCTGTTCGGGCCCGAAGAAACGACGAAAGCCTAACAGTTCGCGATTGGCTTGATAGGGAGCCTGATCGTCAGGTGTCAAATAGGCGTCGAACAGTTGAACTCGTACGCCGTCGCAATCGCTAGAATGCGTTCGTTCCATGAACCCGCGTAAATCTCCAGTAACCCGCTCGTCCGGATCGAAGCAAAACATCCACTCGAACTGAAAATGTTCGCGCGCGATCTGCAGCAGGAGACCGCGATGTCGCCCCTCGGCGATCCGGCGTGCCTCAATATCCGCTTCCCACGACCGATTTGCAATAATCAGTGCGACTTTTGGGTGTCCGCTAAGGATTTCGAGCGTGCGATCCGTACTCGCGTCATCATAGGCGACGATGGCATCGACATGCTTGCCGACGTAGTCCAGCGCGTCTTGGAGAATAAGCGCCTCATTGCGAATGCGGGTAATCCCAATCAAAAAGTGCCTACGGCCCAATAGGCTTTTATTGCAAGTAATGATTTGCTCGCCGTCCCGGAGCTGCCAACCACTCGTGCCCGGCATAATTACCACCTGTCCGATAACGAATTAGCCAATGATGGAGTGAAGGCGCAGTAACGGCAAGAGCTAAGAATTTGTAACGAAGAATGTTCGCCCTTAGAGGGCGCACCCCATTCTTGATCCATGAGAACGGTCTTTAGCAGAGGCGTTACCTTTCTGTGTAACTGCAACCACGGATTTTCTCAAATCAGATACCCTCGATGGGTCCGGTCGCGCGGTCCCGGCACGTTGGGCGCTCT
The DNA here is from genome assembly GCA_963802535.1 of uncultured Alphaproteobacteria bacterium. Lineage (GTDB taxonomy): Bacteria > Pseudomonadota > Alphaproteobacteria > Rhizobiales > Xanthobacteraceae > Bradyrhizobium. The sequence goes on from CAWDJI010000034.1 coordinate 3,417, forward strand.
CCACAGTACCTTGGCAAGCATGATGCCGGTTACGGACGGTCCTCCATCGCATCGTCGCGAGCATCGTGGACACGTTCGGCATCGATGCGATGCGGGCGTCGAGCGGCCATCGTCCCGTCAGTGGCCCGGCTGCTCGGCGCGGATCAGCTTCGGCACGTAGCTGATCGCCCAAGCCGTGAGAACCCCGATTATCGTCTCGATGAAGCGGAAGAAGGCGTAATGCAAGGGCGCGCTGGCATGTTCGAACACGACTAGACCGCATATGTAGCCTGCGACCTTCGCACCTTCGGGTGCGCGGATCAGATGGCAAGCCAGCATGGCGAGAACAATACCCACGCCAACCGTCACGGGACCGGGAGGAAACGTGGCGCTCAGCGCGGTCCCGACAAGCGCCCCAACCACGGTAGCGACGAGGCGAATGAAGCCAAGTTCTCCGCTTCGCTTCGGGTCCAGATCGCTGACGATGACGGCGGCGATGAAGGCGTAGATCGGATATTCGAGCTTGAAGAACTGCGCTATCGCGATTGACAGTCCCGCCGCCAGACCCGCCCTCAGGGCCAACTGCAAGCCGCTCATAGGAATTCCGAGTTTCATGTGAGTTCCGCCCCGATGAGAGAAGCAGAATAGCACATTTCAGACAGGCAACTGGACGGCTGGCAGCGGGCAGTAGGAGCGCCACCATCGCCAGCGCCCGCGCGCATCGACGAGGCGCGGCACGACATCGGGCGTCATTCCGAAAGATAAGCTCCAGCTGTTAAACCGTTTTAGACGGCCCTACAGCGCGCCGACGCAGCAGGGCTTAGGACGGCGGGACAGCCGCGCCATCGCCCAGGGGCTAACGCCGCGCGATCCGTCCGGCCATCGAGCGCAGCCCGACCGGACCAAACCTCGCCGGGCGCAGCGCCAACTCTCACTCAAACGGCAGGATGTGAAACTAGGGCCTAATAGGGCCCGGCGCGGTTTCGCGAGCCGCGCGGCGCAGGCCACCAAATCACAAAAAACCTTATGTAGCAGGGGTTTCTAGAGTTTCCCCCAACACCAAAAAACCACTAGACGTCAGGACCACACGTCTTTGCCGTACGCGTTCGCGCCGTTCGTTATCGGCACTACCAGCGTCCACCGCGACCCGTCCCTCGTTGGTAACGATGGCCTACGCCCCTCTGAGCGGGACGGGATGGCGATGGGTATACACCTGATTTGCAATTCTGGAAAAGCGAAATATTTTTTATTTTGAGACTTGACACGATTTCCGTAAATCGGAAGTGATTTGCCCCGGCTTCGCCAACCGCCTATGTCCGGAGGCGGACTTCGGCGCGTCAAGAGGCTACGCCGGGCGCGGCCGTCGGGTCGATTTGTCGCGCCTGCAAACCCGTTTCAGCCTGTCACCCCGGGAACAGCGCGCCAGTTCGGTCTCGGGCATTCTCCGGATCACAGGAAAGGGACGCGGTGGTCGCGCTCCACCTGCCAAATGGAGAACTGCCATGAACGCCCAGAAAACTCACGCCGACGCGCTTTCCGACAAGGAACTCAACGCCGTTTCGGGCGGCAAAGACCGGGTTCAGGTCACCAAGGAACAGTACGAGCAGATCCTCGAAGTGCGGATGATGTTCGCCAACCTCAAGAAGTAAGCCCGAATGCCGTGCGCGGACTGGCAAGACGCAGTCCGCCGCCCTGGCCCATACGAGTACGGTAGATCAGCCCTGATGGCCGATCTGCCGTACTCGCTACAGCACTTGATGCACGTCGATGACGACGCGGTCGGCGTGGCGGGCGGCGGAGCCGATGAAGAGGTTTTCCATCAGCCATCCGTATTTTTCGTGGCCGGTCTCGAATTTCGGCACGGTGCGGAAATAGATCAGTTTGGGATCGACCGGCTCGCCGCGCTTGAGCTTTTGCAGCAGATCGACCGGGCCGAAGCGCAGGCCTTTGTTCTCGACATAGATCACGGCGCCATCGTCGGTCTCGAAGGCGTATTTCGCCTCCAGCTCGATCAGCTCGTTGGGCCGGATCACCTGGAAATCGGCGCCGAATGCGCAGATTTTTCCGTTGATGCCCTCCCCTTTCACCGTGCCGCCGGTGATCGGGATGATGCGGCGGACGCCGTGGCCGGTCTCGCCGGCGGTGGTCACGGCGCCGATCGCGACGGTGAGCGTGAAGACGTATCTGGTCTTAAGTTCCGGCGTCATGCGCTATCCAATCATGCGCTGCGGCAGCCAGGTCGCCAGCAGCGGGAACAGAACGAGGATTACCAGCCGGATCAAATCGGTCACCACGAACGGCAGCACGCCGACGAAGATCGTGGACATGTTGACGTCCTTGATCACGCTCTTGATCACGAACACGTTCATGCCGACGGGCGGATGGATCAATCCGAGCTCGACGGTCATGACGATGATGATGCCGAACCAGATCGGATCGAAACCGAGTGCTGTGACCACCGGAAACACGATCGGCACGGTCAAAATCACCATCGCCATCGCATCCATCAGGCATCCCAGCACCAGATACATCAACAGGATCAGCGCCAGCACGCCATAGGGACCGATACCGAGGCCGGTGAGGAAGGCCGTCACGTTCTGCGGCGTCTGCGTGATGGTCAGGAAGTAGCCGAAGCACAGCGCGCCGATCAGCACGGTGAACACGGCGGCCGCCGTGCGAGTGGCCTGCAGCAGCGACTGCAGGATGCCGTCCTTGTTCAGCTTGCCCCGGAGCACGCCGATGATGAAGGCGCCGACCGCGCCGACAGCACCCGCCTCGGTCGGAATGAAGAAGCCGCCATAGAGCCCGCCGATCACGAACAGAAACAGTAATACCGGCGACCAGACATCGCGCAGCGCCACCAGCCGGTCGCCCCACGACGCGCGCGGACCGGCGGGGAGGAATCCCGGCCGCACCACGCCGATAATGCCGATGGTCATCATGTGCATCACGATCGCCAGCAGTCCCGGCACGATGCCGGCGATGAACAGCTTTCCGATGTCCTGCTGGGTGATGATGCCGTAAACGGCGAGCACGGTGGACGGCGGCAGCATCGCGCCCAAGGTGCCGCCGACCGCGATCACGCCGGTGGCAAAGGATTGCGGATAGCCGAAGCGGCGCATTTCCGGATAGGCGACGGCCGAAAACGTCGCGGCGGTTGCGACCGACGACCCTGAGATCGCGGCAAAGGCGCCGCAGGCGCCGATGGTGGCGATGCCGAGCCCGCCTCTCCAGTGCCCGACAAAGGTGTTGGCGGCGCGGAACAATTCGCGGCTGATGCCGGAGACCGAGACGAACGCGCCCATCAGCAGGAACATCGGGATCACGCCGAAGGAATAATCGGTCACCGTGCGCATGGTGGTCTGGCCGATCAGCTTCAGCGCCGGCGCAAACCCGGTGAGATAGCCGAAGCCGGTAATGCCGACGAGGCCCATCGCCATGCCGACCGGGACACGCAACAGCATCAGCACGAACAGGCTGACAAAGCCCAGCAGGGCAACGGCCTCGTTACTCATGGCCGTCTACTCCGCCGTCTTGATTTTGGCATCGTGGATATCTTCCGGATGGAATATCAGGCGCCAGGTCCGGATCGCGATCAGCAGCACCGCGGAGACATCGCCGAGCCACGACACCAGGAAGAACGGCCAGATCGGTACCTGGAGATCCATGGTGACGATGTGGCCGGCGCGGGTGTCGACGACCTTGTCGAACAGGGTGTAGGTCTGCACCGTGACCACGAACAGCAGCACCAGGGTTGCGAACACATCGATCCAGCGCTGGTACTTTGGCGTCGCATTGGCCCAGACCAGATCGACGGTGATGTGGGTGCCGCGATAGCTGGTCGCGGCGATGCCCCAGAAGATCAGGATGCCGAGCAGGAACTGGCCGAAATTGTAATAGTCGGGGATCGTCACCGAAAAGAATTTTCGCATGAACACCGCGGCGAAGGTGTTGAGTGCGACGACGCCGACAAAGAACGCGGCAACCCATTCGATGGAATCGATAAAGCGATCCATGAAATTCTTGCGCACCGGACCGGGTGGGCCGGTGATGACGCCTTGTTGCGTGATTTCGGAAGTGGTGGCCATGCTTTAACTGGTTGCTTCCAGAAAACGTCATTCCGGGGCGCTCGCACCGCGAGCGAACCCGGAATCCAGAGATTATCAGCGCGAGTCTCAGATGTGCAATAGCACATCATAGTTCGCGCTGACGCGCGCCCCGGAATGACGGCGTTGCCTAAATCCCCGCCTCGAACTTCTTCAGCGTCGCCTGCAGATCGGCGTCGATCGCAGCCGCATCGCCACCGGCCTTCTTGACGGCTTCCGCCCAGCTGTCGCGCAGCGGCTTGGCGGCCTTCTTCCATTCGGCGAGCTGGTCGGGTGTCAGCGGATAGACCTCATGGCCTTCCAGCGCCTTCATCTTGACGCGGCCATTGGCCTCGAACTCGGTCCAGGGGTCGGTGACCTTTGATGCCCATTCCGGCGTGCAATGATCGTCGATGATCTTCTTCTGCGCGTCCGACATCGAATTGTACTTGCCGAGATTCATATTGTAGGTGAACACGGTCGAGTACAGCGGCACGTCCATGTGGTACTTCACCACCTTGTCGATGCCGAACAGGAAGATTGAGCCCCAGGGGAAGGTGATCTCGTCGGCAACGCCGCGCTCGATCGCATCACGCGATTCCGGCGCCGAGGCCTGCACGTTGGTGCCGCCGAACATTTTCACCATTTCGCCGATCGTGCTTTGGGCCGGGCGCACCTTGACGCCGTTGAGGTCGGTCGGCACCACGATCTTCTTCTTGCCGTGCAGCGCGCCGGGATCGTGGATGAAGGCGAAGCAGAGCTTGGTGTCCTTCATCTCGGTCGGGGCGTATTTCTTGTACCACTCGTTCAGCGCCAGCGTGCCCTTCTTGCCGTCGGAGAACACGAACGGCAGCTGGCCCGCAGCAGCAATCGGGAAGCGGCCGGGCTGATAGCCGGGATTGACGTAGGTGACGTCGGCGATGCCGTCGCGCGCCATGTCGTAATGGTCGAACGCCTTGCCGAGCTGCTCGGAGGGGAACACCGCGACCTTGATGGTGCCGCCCGAGGCCTTTTCGATGTCGGCGGCCCAGGCTTGCGTCGCCGGCACCAGCGGATGCGCCGGCGGCACCCACAGCGACACTTTCAGATTGACGGTTTTGTCCTGCGCCAGCGCAGGCGTCACACTGGCGGCGAGCAGCAACGCCAAAAACATTTTCCTCATCGACATCTCTCCCTTTGCGCATCAAGGCGGGCTTGGCGCCCGGTCTGGTTAGTTAACATGTTATATAATCGGCCCGGGTTTTCAAGCCGGACATCGCGCCGCAGCGCTGGCGCTGGTCCAATGAAGATCTCTACTCCTGGCGCTTCTTGCGGTGCAGCGGAAGACATTCCCTTCTTTATCCAGGTGCCGGGCTTGGCGAAAATTGTTATATGATATAATTATCAATGCAACAGCTGCCGCGTTCGTCGGCGTGCCATCCAGTATTAGACCATGGGAGCAGGGAATTGCGGACAAAAGTCGCAATCATAGGCGGTGGGCCGGCAGGATTGTTGCTTGGGCAACTACTTCACCGCTACGGCATCGACAACATCATTCTCGAGCGGCAGACGCCGGAATATGTGCTCGGCCGCATCCGCGCCGGCCTGCTCGAAGAAGGCACCGTGGCGCTGCTCGACGAGGTCGGCGCCGGCGCCCGCGCCCATCGCGAGGGCCTGGTCCATCATGGCGTCGAACTGGCCTTCGGCGGCGCGCGGCACCGCATCGACATGCATGCCGCCACCGGCAAAACCGTGATGATCTACGGCCAGACCGAGGTGACGCTCGACCTCATGAACGCGCGCAAGGCCGCCGGCCTGACCACGGTCTACGAGGCCAGCGCGGTCAAGCCGCATGACTTTGACACCGATCATCCGCGCGTCACCTATGTGAAGGACGGCGTCACCCACGAAATCGAATGCGACTTCATCGCCGGCTGCGACGGTTTTCATGGCGTCAGCCGCGCCAGCGTCAAGCCTTCGGCGATCCAGACTTATGAGCGGGTCTATCCGTTCGGCTGGCTCGGCATCCTGTCGGAGACGCCCCCGGTCAGCCATGAGCTGATCTATTCCAGGCATGCCCGGGGCTTTGCGCTCTGCACCATGCGCTCGACCCATCGCAGCCGTTATTATGTGCAATGTCCGCTCGACGACCATATCGACCAATGGCCGGACGACCGCTTCTGGGACGAATTGAAGCTGAGACTCGACCAGAAGGCGGTCGACGAACTCGTCACCGGGCCCTCGATCGAAAAGAGCATCGCGCCGCTCCGCAGTTTTGTCGCCGAGCCGATGCGCTTCGGCCGCATGTTCCTGGCCGGCGACGCCGCCCACATCGTGCCGCCGACCGGCGCCAAGGGCTTGAATCTGGCGGCCAGCGACGTGCATTATCTCTCGGGCGCGTTGCGGGAATTCTACGACGAGAAATCCTCCGCCGGCATCGATGGCTATTCCGCGAAAGCGCTGGCGCGGGTCTGGAAGGCGGTGCGGTTCTCGTGGTGGATGACCTCGATGCTGCACAAATTCCCCGACGAGGGTGAGTTCGGCGCGCGAATCCAGCTGGCCGAGCTGGATTATCTGATGAGTTCGAAAGCGGCGTCAGCGTCGCTGTCGGAGAATTATGTGGGGTTGCCGTTTTAGTAGATTGAATTCCGTCATCCTGAGGTGCGAGCGTAGCGAGCCTCGAAGGATAGACGGCCCGGGCCCTTCATCCTTCGAGGCGCGCAAGAGCGCGCACCTCAGGATGACGGGATCAATTGTGTCCTACGCGTCAAAGTTTACGGACCAGCACCATGCTCACACTCTACTTCGCCCCCGGCGCCAGCTCCTTTGCTCCGCATATCGCGCTGTATGAGATCGGGGTGCCGTTCGAAGCCAAGCCGATGTCGTTCAAGCAGAACGATATGCGCTCACCGGAATTTCTCGCGATCAACCCGGAAGGCAAGGTCCCCACCCTTCTCGTCGACGGCCGTCCGCTGACCGAGGTCGCCGCGATCCTGTTCTATCTCGCCAAACGCTTTCCCGACGCCGGCTTGCTGCCGGCCGGCGATATCGAGGCGGAGGCGCAGGTGGTGTCCTGGATGTCGTTCATTGCCTCCACGCTGCATCCGGCGCGGCAGCGCGGGCTGGATTATGCAAAGCAGGTCTATGGCATCGCCGACCGGCGCTTGGGCAGCGGCTGGGCGATCGGAACCTATTCGATCGCCGACATCCATCTGTTCCGGCTGTATTGGCGGCTCGCCAATGCGCTTCGTCCCGAGCCCGGGACGTTTCCGAACCTTGACGCGCATTACGCGCGGATGATGGCGCGGCCGGCCGTGCAACGCACGATCGCGGCCGAGACGGCGGTTGGCTACGAATTGCCAGCCTGACCACCACCGTCATTGCGAGCGAAGCGAAGCAATCCATACTTCCGTTGAGGTGGCATGGATTGCTTCGTCGCTTTGCTCCTCGCAATGACGGAAACAAGCAGCAGTTCGGTTTCAAACACCTGCCGAAATCCCGTTTAAAACTTTGTAGGCGGTGCATTGCCTTGTCCGATCGCGTTCAATGATGATCATCATCTTCACGCGAGGTAGCAATGACCGGCGAAATTCCCGAAGGCTTTGGGCCTCTCTCTCGAAGAAGCCCGCTCACCGAACCCTGGCAGCCGCTTTATGCGAAAGAGACCGACAAGGCCGTCATCATCGGGCTGCGGCTCGCCAAGCCGCACACCAATGGCCGCGGCCTGATCCATGGCGGGCTGATCGCCGCCCTCTCCGACGCCGCGATGGGCTACAGCTGTGCCCGTGTGATGGGCGGCGTATCTTCGCTGGTGACGATCGGGCTGGCGGTCGATTTCGTCGGCAGCGCCGAGGTCGGGCAATGGCTCGCGATCGAGAGCGACGTCATCAGGACCGGCTCAACGATCTGTTTTGCGCAGAGCCTGATCAAGGCCGACGACGTCGTGATCGCACGCGCCAATGCGACGTTCCGGGTGGTGCCGAGGAAGGAACCGGTCGCGTGAAGGGTCATTATTTCAAATAACGCAATAGTGTAGTGTCAATCGCGTAATTGTTTAATTATCGGAAAGGAGCATTTTGAGCGGCGACCACCGGCGCATTGGCGCCGAATGGCAGGAGGCGTTCCGATGTCAGATGTTCAGACCTATTCCAGCGATGTGGCCTTCACCCCGGCGGTGAAGGCGGTGCAGACCCGCAAGGGCTCGCGCGACGGCTATGCTCGCGTCGAGGAGAACGGCGGCTGGCGCACCGAGATCGATGAAAACCTCGCCGGCTTCCTTAGCCAGACCAACAGCTTCTTCCTGTCGACCGCCTCGGCCGATGGCCAGCCTTACATCCAGCACCGCGGCGGCCCGAAGGGTTTTGTCAAAATCATCGACAAGAACACGATCGCGTTCGCCGACTACAGCGGCAACCGGCAATACATCACGCAAGGCAATCTGACGGAGAATTCGAAAGCGCATATCTTCGTGATGGATTACGCGCACCGCCGCCGGGTCAAGATCTGGGGCGAAGCGCGCGTGGTCGATGACGATCCCGCGCTGACGACGGCGCTGATGCCGAAGGGGTACAAGGCGCGGCCGGAGCAGGTGATCCTGTTCCGGATTGCGGCGTGGGACACCAACTGCCCGCAGCACATCCCGCAAAAGTTCGACGCCGCCGATGTGGCGGCGGCGTTGGCATCGCGCGATGGGCGTATCGCCGAGCTCGAGGCGGAACTGGCCGCATTGAAGGGGTAGGATGGGTAGAGCGGAGCGAAACCCATCAATCACGAAAAGAAAGGTGATGGGTATCGCTCCGCTCCACCGATCCTACGAACTCAGGCCGCTTCCTCCAGCGGCGCCCAGACGAACTCCGGATAATATTGCGGCATCATGCGGTCGACATAGGCGGTGAGGTTTGCGAACTGCTCGGTGCGTTGCCGCAGCGGCGATTCGAAGTAGGGCGTCAGAATGCCGGCCAGCGCGCCGAAGGCGGTGGCGTCGGTGCCGCAGGGCGTGTCGCCGAACAGATAGGGCTTGTCGCCGAGCTGCACCGACAGTGCAAACAGCGAGCGCACGGCCAGATCGACATCCTCTTCCGGCGCGTGGCGGCCGAGGCCGCTCAAAAGATAGTTCTCGGCGACGCGAAACTGCGCGTCCTCGCGCAATTTTTCGCGCAGATGCTCGGGCACGGCGTCGAAGAAATGCGCCGGCCCCTTGGCAAAATTTTCAGCGTCGACCCAGCGCGCCCCGACCAGCGCCCAATAGACATGGTGCTCGATCATGCGCTCGAACGCCCACGCCTGCGCCCGCGCCTGCAACGACAGCGGGGCGTCGAAATCGAAGCCATATTTGCCCTCGATGTGGGCGCGGATGAAGGTCGAATCGGCGATGGTTTCGGCCTCATCGACGATGTAGGGCAATTGCCCCTTCGGCGAGGCCGGCGGCTTTGCCCGTTCCTTGCGATAGGCAATACCGGCCATCTTCAGCTGGACTTCGGTCTTGGTCACAAACGGGCTGATTTCCGGCAGCCCGAACCCTGCGCCGAAGCCATAGAGCGTAATCATGCAAGTCTCCCGATATCCTGAATTGGCCCAAAGCCTAGCGACCGCCTGCTGCCACCGTGGTGTCAGCAGCAGCAATGACGGCCGCGACCGGCCTGTTGGCGCGGCGTACGGTGTCCGCGGGTCCACACGACGAACCGCCCTTGCGCAAAGCCGCACATTGCGGTGAATGAGCGCCAGGCCAGTTCAACCATCGCCCAGCGCAGATCTGACGTGACGGAGTGGATGGAAACCAGCTGTTCCAGCGCAGAAGCTCTGGCGTTCACAAGGTTGGCACTCACAACGGGCAGCCGGCTGCGCGGGGAGCCAAATTCGCTGATAATCGTCATGGACAAATTCCCTTCAGTTGAGATGTTGTCCCGGTATACAAACCCCCTGCTGCCAACATGCTGTCAGCATCGGCAACACAGGCTCGTGAAAAGCGACCAGAGAAGAGACCTGCCATGAGGCGCGCCGACCGGCTGTTTCAGATCATTCAGGTGCTCCGGCGCACCCGCAAGCCGCTGACCGCGGACGCGATCGCGGCTGAACTGGAAACCTCGAAACGGACCATCTATCGCGATATCGCAACCCTGATCGAACAGCGCGTGCCGATTCGCGGCGAGGCCGGCATGGGCTACATCCTGGAAAAGGGATTCGACCTGCCGCCGTTGATGCTGACGCCCGATGAGATCGAGGCGGCGGTGCTCGGCGCGCAATGGGTGGCGGGACACGCCGATCCGGTGTTGGCGCGCGCCGCCCAGGACCTGATGGCGAAGATCGCCGACACCGTACCAGAGCGCCTGCGGCCATTCGTGCTGGAACCCGCAAGCCGCGCACGGCCCGGCTGGAACCGGCAGCCGGACTTGATCGACATGGTGCGGACGCGCAGCCAGATCCACGAGGGCAAGAAGATCACGCTGAACTACCGCGACGAGCAGGGCCGCGCCAGCCAGCGCACGATCTGGCCGATCGCGATCGGCTATCACGAAGCGGTGCGGATTTTGGCGGCGTGGTGCGAACTGCGCAAAGATTTTCGCAGCTTCCGCACCGACCGTGTCGTCGATGCGGAGTACCACGACGAAAAGTACCCGGAACGGCGCGACCTGTTGCGCGCGAAATGGCGGCGCAGCCTGGTCTGGGAAGCCACGAAGGATACGTGAGGCACGACTGGCCGGCCGCTCCATTCCGCGCTAAACGCGGAACATGAATCAAATCGAACCGGCCACGACAAGCGAAAGCCCATGCCAGGCCTGCGGCGCCTGCTGCAGCTATTCGCAGAACTGGCCGCGCTTCACGATCGAGGAAGATGCGGCTCTCGATTTGATCCCGGAAAAGTTCGTCAACGACAGATTGTCCGGCATGCGCTGCGACGGCGACCGCTGTTCGGCATTGTCAGGCAAGGTCGGCGTCGCGACGTCGTGCACCATCTATGCGGTGCGGCCCGAGGTATGCCGGACCTGCATGCCCGGCGATCCCGAATGCGCGATGGCGCGGAAGCGGCATGGGTTGCCGGTGCTAACCGTCGTCCCTGCGAACGCAGGGACCCATACCGCGTGATCCATCAGTTGGACGACGGGGTCAATAATCTTCGCAAAATGAAATTCGGTGGCTATGGGTCCCTGCTTTCGCCGGGACGACATCGAGAGGCTTACGCCGTCACGGCTTCCACGAGGTCTTCGTCGTCGATTTCGTCTTCGATCGGGGCGAAGGTGGAGAGCGGCTTGGTCGACAGCGTGATCGGCTTGCGGTTGCCGTAGGACGACGACGGCGCGGAGCGCGCGGTTGGTTCACGCGACAGCGCGTAGAGGGTGGTGCCGACGCGGCCGCCCAATTGAATCAGGTCACGCTCGGTGCAGCTTGCCGCGATGGCAAGGGCCAGCGAGTGCAGATGGCTGCGGCGGTAGCAGAACAGCGCCAGCATGGCGCGCACTTCGGACGAGACGCTCTCGACCAGAAGCGGCAGACCGTTGGCGTTGGCGCGGTACATATCGCCGAGCAATTCGTCCCGAACCGGGCAGAAATCGTTCTCGAAGGCTTCGCGGCTTGAAAACATTGCGGTTCTCCCTATGCGGAAGATGCAGTGCAATTCTCTAATGAAAGGTTAACCACGCGCGCCAGTAGTGTACCGGGGTCCTTGCACGCCCGTCCCGAATCAGTCCCGCACAGCGTGTGATTCGAAGGCCGGGATCGGAATCTGCGGTCCGGCCCGGCCAGGAGACACAGACATGTTGTCTCACGCCGAAAGCGCGCGACAGTCCGTAATAATACCGGTCGCCAATAGCGATTTTGGGCAGGATCAGTTCTGGGCCATGAAGATCGACAGGCCAAAACCGGTGAGGTGGTGCAGCGCCTGGTCGACGCCAATCAGGGTCCAGAACCACGGATGCTCCTGCGTCACGCCGAGCGACGACGCGCAGATCCCCTTGAGGCGGTCGACCGTGATGTGAATGGCGAAGTCGATGAAGGCGACGAACCAGAACCGTGGTGCCACGACCATGATCAGGAGCAGCGACACCCCGAGATGCACCAGGCAATGCGCCAGCAGCGGCAGCGCCCAGCCGGTCTTCTGGTCCTTGCCGATCGCCATCCAGGAATTCTGAAGCATGAAGTCGGCGACGATGTGCTTCACCGTGAGAAGCAACATCCATCCCACCAGCGCACCAACCGGGACCGACGACGACATGGAAGGAAACAACAAAGCTGACGCCCTTTGCTGGGACTGACGAAGTGACAAAAACCGGGGGTTAGGCTGTCAGCGCAATTTTGTTCTCGAACCCGGACGAACTGTTGCCGTTATTTATGGCATCTCCCGGGGAGGAATGCACCTGTGGGTAGTTCGAAATAATAGTTGTGTGACCTAACGGTGATACTGCGGCGTCGGCACGCAGCTTGCCTCGACAAGGACACCTCAGGACATTGCAGGGCGCGCAGGTCAAGTAAGGTTACCGGCGGACGGTGAGTTGCATTCTGGCAATGGCAGGATATCATCGCCGGGCAGACAAATTGTCGTTCTTTTCTAGGTATTTACGAATTCATTCGGACAGCCGGCCGTACCGATTTGGCAGCCGAGCGCCCTCCGACCGGGTATGAGCCATGAGCGCTGAAGCCTCAACGCCGCAACCGGAATTGCCGCGCCGTCGTTTGCGGGTCGTCAAAAGCAACCGTTCGCAGATCCTGTTGTTTTCGATTCTGACGCTGATCCTGACCGCCGCAACGGTGTGGGGCGGCCGGACCTGGCTGCGAAACTCGGAAACGCTGATCTTTGCGGTCGGCGATGCCAATGGCTCCGAGGCACGCTTCGCCGCCCGGCTTGCCTCCGTTTTGAAAACCAACTCCTCGCGGCTGCGGCTCAAGATCGTGCCCAATGGCGACAACGCCAAGGCGCTCGCACTGTTCGACCGCAAGGACGCCAACCTCGCGATCCTGCGCACCGACGGCAAGGTCCCGTCCCGCGCGCGAACCGTCGCCATCCTCGATCACGACGTATTCCTGCTGCTCAGTCCCGGTGGCAAGAAGATCAAGACCATCGCGGACCTGAAGAAAAAGAAGATCGCGGTGCTGGCCGACAGCGAAAGCAGCGCCACTTTCGTCCGCACCATGCTCGAACTCTCGGACACCCCCGATGCCGCAACCCGCGTCCAGATGGCGCCGCCGGGATCGACGCTGGACAAACTGTTCGCGTCCGGCTTCGGCGCCGTGTTCGCCGTCGCCCACGCCTCGCGGATCGTGAAGGACAAGAGCTACGAGCAATATGCCAAGCGCGGCGCCTTTACCCTGAACGCGATCGAATCGGCGAAGGCGCTGGCGCGAAAATACCCGGCCCTGTCAGAGGAAACGGTCGCTACCGGCATGCTGTCCGCTTCGCCGGCGATTCCCGACGACGACATCGAGACCATCGGGCTGGAATGGCTGCTGGTTGCGCAATCCAAGCTGTCGACCACCACCGTGGGCGACCTGGCGCGGATCGTCTACGAGAACAAGGCTGAACTCGCGCTCGATGACGGTTTTGCCTCCAAGATCGAGCCGGCCGCGACCGACAAGGACGCCTTCATCGTCGCCCACCCCGGTGCGGCCGAATACATCAACGACGACATCAAGTCGTTCATGGAACGCTACAGCGACATGATGTATCTCGGCGCCGCGGCGCTCAGCATCATCGGCTCGATCTTTGCCGGCATCTACACCAAGATCACACGGATCGCGCCGGAAAAGGCCAGCGAACTGGCGACCGCCATTCTCGATATCGGCGAGCGGATGGAATACGCCAAATCGCTCGACGCGCTCGACGATTTGCAGGACGAACTCGAGACGATACTCCGCAACGCGGTGATCGGCTTGCGCGACGGCACCATCTCCAGCGACGGGCTCGACACCTTCAAGCTCGGCTATGAGTTCGTGCGCGACGAAATCGGCATGCGCCGTGATCACCTCAAGCGCCACCCGCCGGCGCAGGACGACAAGGTGGTAGCCGTGAAGACCGCGCAGAGCGCGTAATACCTGTCGTCAGGGCCCGGCCGGCAGGCCGTTCGACACCTGCGCGCCCGCCTTCATGACCCAGCGGATGCTGCGCGTGTTGCCGATGTTGTCGAGCGGATTTGCCGCCAGCAGCACGAGATCGGCCAGCCGCCCGGCTTCGATCAGGCCGATATCGTTCGAACGCAGCGCTCGCGCCGCGTTTTCGCCGGTCATCTTCAATACCTCGGACGGCGACAGGCCGGCAGCGACCAGCAGTTCGAATTCCTGGTGCAGGCTCTCGCCCGGGATGACCCATGGGTTGGTCAGGTCGGTGCCGGTGGTCAGCAGCACGCCGGCATCGCGCATCATGCGCACTAGCGCCTGCAATTTCGGATAGGCCGCGTTCCAGCGGCGATAATCCTCTGCGCTCCAATCGCCGGTCAACGCAATATTCGGGCACTGCGTCCAGTCCTGATGCAACTCGGGCACGACGCGTGCGAACCGGTTGCCGGCGTAATTTCCGCCATTCGGTGCTGCGAATTTGCTGTCATAGGCGACCAGCGTGAGATCGACTGAGATGCCTCGCCTGGCCACCTCGGAAATCATGTCGCGCACCTGCGCAGAGGTCAGGTCGAGTGATTCGAGCCAGTCGATCCGGGCCTTGAAAGCGCTGCGCCGGCCGCGAGTCGCGGCGAAATAGGCTTTCCTGGCGTCCTCGGTCAACGTCTTGGGCGACCAGTCGACGGCGTGGGCAAGGTGATCGATGCCAAGCCGCGCCGCTTCAAGCCACGAGGTTTGTCCCATATGCCCGATCACGGGAATAGCGTGCTTGTGCGCCTCGTCGATCACGCTTCCGACCGCCTGCGGCGACAGGCGGGCGTAAACCTTGAAGTAGTCCGGATGGTAGGGAAGCGCATCGCGAACCACGGCCCGGAGCTGTTCGTCGGTCAGTTTCGGATCGTCGATCAGTTCCGCGGACGCAAAGGCACGTGGCCCGCGGATGTGGCCGGCATTGAGATCGTCGCGCAGCTTGAGGCCTTCGACCGTCGGCGTTGCCGGACTGCGCATGGTGGTGACGCCGAAATCCAACAGCACCGACATCATCCGTTCGGAAACGGCGCGATCGAACCGCTCGAAGCGCCCATTGTCCCGACGGCAACGGGGTTGCAGCAAATGGGCATGCATGTCGATAAATCCGGGCAACAGATAGCCGCCCTCGCCATCGATAATCGTCGCCCCAGCCGGCGCCGTCAAAGCTTCAGGCAGGATCTGCGCGATACGCCCGCGCTCGATCAGAACGCGACCCGGCACCGGCGGCCCGCCATGACCGTCCAGGATCTGCGCGCGATCGATGAGAACGCGCCTCTCCGGGGATTGACCGCGCGCGGCACAACTCAGGACGACCGTTACAAGCGCTGCAAAAACACCCCATCGATGACAGCGACGGGATTTCGTGCCGAAAAACATCACCCAGCCGCTGCGCACGTGCCGGCGGGCACCCGCGCCCTGATCTCGGCGATCGTGCGCTTCAGCGCCGCCTGCCGCGGGTCGGGCAGCGCCGCCGCGCGCGCTTCCTTCACAGCACCCGCCAGGTCCGGCAGCGCCAGCACCCCGTCGAAGGTCGGTTTGGCGAGGCCGTCCATGATCGCGGTCCAGTCCGCCATGCCCTGGCGATAGACATCGCCATAACCCTGCGATCATCGAGGCGGTCTGCACCAGTTCGGAAGCCGCCGCGGGCTGCCTGGCGAGGCTGCGGCTGACCATGTGCAGCCAGCGCTCGACCCAGAGCCGCTCCTTGGAATAGCGCACCGAGAACAGCCGCCACCGCTTGAACCCCGCCTCGATCTTGAGACGACGGATGCCCCAGCGGCCTGTGTTACTGAAGCGGATCGATACCGGCTTGTGCGCCCATCCCATCCAATCAAGCGCATCGAGAATATATTCGGCGACAATGGCCGGAAGCGCACCGACCAGTTCATCGATCCGGAACTTGCAAATTTCGGAGGATTTGGCCGACGCGTGGGCGCTCTCGTCGCGTTCGGCGAGCTTGAGTTGCGCGATCCGGATCGGATCCTGATAGGTCATGCGCTCAGCCATCAGCCGCGCGATCTCGCTGAGCATCGCGTCGTCGACGCCGTGGCGGCCGACGAACCGCTTCAGCCGGTCAACGTAAAGCTGCGCGTAGCTCGCGCCTTGATACTCGATCAGGAGGTGGATGGCGTCACTCGCGACCGCCGTCACGGCGTCCGGCAGGCCCGCGGGCAGGAACGGCGGCGTGTCGTCATCCTCGCCGATGATGTCGGCGAACAGATAACGCAACGACGACAGGATACCGCGGTCTGATAATCCCTCCGGCACTCCGCTTGCTCCCGGCCTCTACGCAGTCTTCGGCGCGGCGGAGGCCGCTGCGATCTGTTGCGCCAGCCGCTGCTCGAGCGCCTCGATGTTCTGGAACAGCCGGGCGCTGGAGAGACGCAGGAAGTAGAAGCCGAACGCCGGATTCTGCACGTAGAGCTCCTCGACCTTGGTGTAGCTGACGCTCAGGATCAGTCCGGCTTCGACGCATTCCAGCGACTGGGTTCGCATGTTCGACGGCGACAGCATGCCGAGTTCGCCGACGATGGCGCCGACCGGCAGCACGATGCCGAACTCGACCAGCTTGAATTTTCCGCTGACGATATAGAGCATGTCCTCGGCCTTCTCGTCCTTGTAGAACAGGATTTCGCCGGCCGTGCACTGCCGCTCGGTCATGAACGGCTTCAGCCATTCCATCGACAGGTCGCTGTTGACCGATTTCTTCACGTCACGCACGAGCTGCAGCATCTGGTGCAGCCGATACGAATTGACGCCGAACATCGCCGACTGCACCAGCATGACCAGATAATTGTGGGTCGGTATCGCGGTGGCGAACAGCACAACATTCGCCAGAATGCCGAAGACCCGCAGCGGGATCATCGTCCGCATCGTGGTGGTGGCGACCACAAAGATCGATGCGAACAGGGCGCCCGCGGTTCCTGCATGTTCTGCCAGATGTGACGTATCCATTGGAGGCCAACCAATTTCCTGGGAGTGTATTTTCCCACGATTCTGTTGCAGTGCCCGCTATCGTAATGTCCGCAGGCGCTTTTTGATATACGGGGGAAAAGCGCCGTTTTGTCGGGATTCTCACCAATCCCGGACAAAATCCGACCCCGGCGGGTCTCGGAATTAAACCCCGAACTAGCCGCCCTTTCGGTGCGCTGCCGCGACTTTACGGACTCTTGGCGGGCTGTCGTTGACGGCCTCCCCGGAGGCGGGCACCTTGTGGGAATTGATCACGCTTCGGCGTGGATTTACCGGATTTTTGCATCGACCATGCGCCGTCTCCCGATCTCCAAGCGGCATCTTGTCCAGGCCATGGCGCAATTCGTTGCCGGGACGGCCGGCCGCAACATGACCAAAGCGGCCTATGTCGCGGTGACGATCGGCGTCGCCGTGATGGTGCTGCTCACGATCGCCCCCGCCTATGAGGCCGCACATCGCTGGGTCGATGCCGTGCTGTGGGCGTGCTGGGCCTATTTCGCGTTCGAATGGGCGGTGCGGCTGCGCCATGTCGGGAAATCGCATCGCACCTGGGCTTACACCCTTTCGGGGAGCGGGCTGGTGGATGCCATTGGCGCGCTCGCGATACCGCTCGCCATCCTCAGCGGCGTCGAACCCAAGACGGCGTGGCTGCTCGCCGTGCTGTGGGTGCTCAAGGTGGTGCCGGGCATCCCGGGATTGCGTCAGCTGCGACGGGTGCTGGTGCAGGAATCCGGGCCGTTGCTGAGCGTGCTGGTGATCTTCCTGATGGTGTTGTTTCTGGCCTCTGTCGCGGTCTATTTCCTGGAACGCGACGTGCAGCCGGCCGCCTTCGGCAGCGTGCCGGCCACCATGTGGTGGGCGGTCGTCACGCTGACCACGGTTGGCTATGGCGACGCGGTGCCGGTCACGGGGCTCGGCCGCGTGGTGGCGGCGGTGGTGATGATCTGCGGGCTTGGCGTGTTCGGGCTCTGGACTGGCATTCTCGCCACCGGCTTTGCCGCCGAGACCCGCCGCGACAATTTCCTGAAAACCTGGGATTCCGTCACCAAGGTGCCGTTCTTCGCAGCGCTCGGCCCCTCCGCCATCGCCGACGTCACCCACATGCTCCGCACCATGGACCTGCCGCCGCGCACGATGATCATCCGCAAGGGCCAGACCGGCGACTGCATGTATTTCATCGCCGCCGGCGAGGTCGAGGTCGACCTGCCCGGCAAGAAGGTGCAGCTCAGCGAAGGCGCGTTCTTCGGCGAGATGGCGCTGCTCGGCAACAATCTGCGCTCCGCCAACATCACCACCACGCGGCTGTCGAAACTATTGGTGCTCGACCTCGTTGACTTCCGCATGCTGATGGCCCGGCATCCTGATTTGGCCGAGACCATCGACGCCGAAGCCAAACGGCGCGAGCTCGAGAACAAATAACAGGAATGGAGAACGACATGTCCGATTCCGCCGACACGGCGAGTTCGCCGCGTGCTCGAGATCGACGGCGCACGCGCCACCATTCGCCTCAACCGGCCGAAACACTTGAACCGGCTGCAGAGCGAGGATCTCGGTGAACTGATAAAACTGTTCGACCGGATCGAGGCGGATGCTGCGATCCGGGTGCTGGTGCTGACCGGCACCGGCCGCGCCTTCTCGGCCGGCTACGATCTCAATTCGGTCGCCGACCGCGCCACCAGCGCCAGTGAACAGCAGAGCGCCGGTTCCGCGTTCGAAGTGGTGGTCAACCGGCTTGAAGATCTCGGCGTGCCGACGATCTGCCGGCTCAATGGCGGCGTCTATGGCGGCTCGACCGATCTGGCGCTGGCCTGCGATTTCCGCATCGGCGTCGATACATCGGAGATGTTCATGCCGGCGGCGCGGCTCGGCCTGCATTATTACAAGAGCGGCATCGAACGCTATGTGACGCGGCTCGGCGTCGACAACGCCAAGAAGCTGTTTTTGACCGCGCAGAAAATCACGGCACCGGAGATGCTGCGGATCGGCTATCTCACCGCGATGGTGCCGGTGGAAACGCTCGACGAGGAAGTCGACAGGCTCGTCGCCATCCTTGCCGGCAACGCACCGGTAGCGATGCGCGGGATGAAGCGCGCCATCAACGAGTTCGCCCGCGGCAAGCTCGACGAAGCCGCCGCCAACCTCCGCCACCGCGAAAGCATGCGCGGTGACGAGATCAAGGAAGGCATCAAGGCGTTCGCGGAGAAGCGTGCGCCGAAGTTTTAAATTCTTCCCAACTTCTCTTCCTCCCTTCTCCCCTTGTGGGAGAAGGTGGCGCGGACGCAGTCCGCGACGGATGAGGGGTTCTATCCTCGCCATGAGACTTATCGTGAGGAGAGAACCCCTCACCCGTCTTCGCTTCGCGAAGCCACCCTCTCCCACAAGGGGCCTGTTGCGCTATTAGCCTTTGGAGGCCGAAGCAGGTTGGGAGAGGCATTTGTGTTGATGCAATTGCCGGGTTTTTGCCGGAACGATGTTGGTTGGTGTGATTGGCAGGCGGCTCAGGCCGCTATTGTGGCCCAGCGTCGCATGTTGAACGCGATCGAGGCGAGCAGGATCTGCCCGCTCGCCTTGATCAGACCGACGTAGCGGATACAGGTCAGTCGCATTCGGCATTTGAGGGTGGCAAAAGTGGTCTCCACCTTTGCCTGTCGTCGTGCGATGAGGCGGTTGTAGCGTTTGAGCCTGGCTGGCAGTTCTGGATGATGTCTGTTGGGGCGGCGGGGCGATGCGGGGCTTTTTGCCTTCGGCTTTCAGCCGAGCCCGCCTGGCATGGGTGTCATAGGCCGCATCGGCCCACACCACGGCTTCATCGCCACGGATTAAATCGTCGGCCGGCGTCGTGTCGTTGACATTGGCGGGCGTGGTCAGCACCGCGCGGATCAGGCCCGACCCTTCATCGACGCCCACATGCGCCTTGTAGCCGAAGGTCGAACCACTCTTGCCTTGCCGCTTGGTAAACCGGGCGTCGGGATCATTGGACGGCCGATCCTCCTTCGGCGGCGCCGATATCGCCTGGATCAAGGTCGCATCCAGCATCGTGCCGCGCTTCAGGATGACACCGGCGTTCTCAAGCTGACGATCCAGTTCGCCAAACAGCTTCTCCAAAAGGCCCTCGCCAACCAACTGGTTCCGGAAACGGTTCAGAACCGTGTGATCAGGAGCCGCATCTTCAAGGCTCAGACCGACAAAACGCTTGAACGACAGCCGATCTCCTAGCGCTTCTTCGAGTTCGCGGTCCGACAAACCGTAGAGCGACTGCAGCAACAGCCCGCGAAACAGCATCAGCACCGGATAGCCCGGGCGACCGGGCCCCTCTTCATCCCGCAAATGCGCCAACAGCTTCTCGAACCGGTACCATTTGACCAAGTTCGATAACCGGTCCAGCGCCGCATTGGCGCCGGCCCCCCTCGGCAACAGCGCCTCCACAAAGCTCGGTTGTCCAGTCTGCTTCACTGCCATCGTCATCCCCACGGCTTTGCCTTAAGGAATCACAACCGCTAAATTACGCAACAGCCCCACAAGGGGAGAGGGGAAGAAAGACACGCCCACGAAACACTCCGGAAACACGATTCCCGACAAGCTTCGTGAACGAATCGCAACGTAGCTCCGACAGAGGTGCAGGGACGCAACAACGGCCTCTGCGCCACTCAATTGGAGAATAGAATGTTTCGCAAAATTGCCCTCGGACTGATCGCCGCCACCACGCTGACCCTCGCCGCTGCCGCGCCCGCTGCCGCCGGCGGCTTCCATCACGGCCATTGGGGCCATGGTTGGGGTCATGGTTACGGCCTCGGCTTCGGCGGCGTCTACATCAACACCGGCGTGAGCGACTGCTATCAGCAGCAGTGGGTCGAAACCCGCCGCGGCATGCGCCTGCGCACCGTCAACGTCTGCGCCTACTGATCTCGTCTGAATTTTGACAGCGAAAAGCCCCGGCCGCATTGGCGACCGGGGCCTTTCCTGTGAGTTCTATTCGTCTGAGTTCTATTCCTCGACGAACGTAACGGTATCGGCCACGCTCGCCCGCGAAGTGCGGTAGCTGTTGACCTTGTGCGCATTGTCGGCAAAGCCGAACGAGATGCCGCAAACCACGCGGCGGTCATCGGCCAGGTTGAAGTGACGCCGGATCAAGCCGGAGTATCGCGCCAGCGCGGCCTGCGGAATAGTACCGAGACCGAGCGCCTGCGCCGCCAGCATGAAATTGCCGACATAGGCGCCGCAATCGACCGCGCCGTAAATCCCGAGCGGTTCGTCGGTGTGGATGATGGCGACATGCGGCGCGCCGAAGAAATTGTAATTCTCCATCGCCTGCTTGCCGTAGGCCGCCTTGTCGCCTCTGGTAATGCCGAGCGTGTTGTAGAGCTGGAAACCGCTCTCGCGGCGGCGATCAAGATAGACGCCGAGATATTCGCGCGGCGGCTCAAAGTCATGACTGTCTTTGGCGCCCGAGGCGGCTGCGGTATAGATCGCCTTGCGAAACCGCTCCTTGGCCTCGCCGCTCGCGATCAGCACCTGCCAGGGCTGGCTGTTGCACCAGGACGCCGTGCGCTGCGCGGTGGCCAGAAGATGTTCGATGGTTTCACGCGGCACCTCGCGCGGCAGGAACGCACGAACCGAATAGCGCTCGTTCAAGAGTTCTTCGAGCACGCCGATGCGGTCTTTAACGGAAACGTCCATGGATAACTCGCTTTCGTGCCCCGGACGCAACGCAGCGTGTAACGGTGCGTTGCAGAGCCGAGGCCTATCGAAGGTGGGTCCCCCGATGCGCAATTGCGCATCTGAGTTCTGCGGAGCAGCACTCTGGACGATGCTTCGCATCGCCAGGACGTACTGCACCGCGCCCGGGACACGGGAATTCATCGTCCCTTGGTCGGGATCTTGTTGAACGGCACGTCCTTGTCGACGCGGATATCGCCGGGCAGGCCGAGCACGCGCTCGGCGATGATGTTGCGCAGGATTTCGTCGGTACCGCCGGCGATACGCATCGACGGTGAACTCAGAAGCATCTGCTGGAACTGGCCGCGCGCGGTTTCCTCATCCGCGCCGGTCAAGGCGCCGGCAGCACCTTCGAGATCCATCGCGTAAGACGCGATGTCCTGTAGCATCGTGCCGGAGACCAGCTTGCCGATGGAGTTTTCCGGTCCCGGCCGCTCGCCCTTCGACAGCGACGAGATCGCGCGGTAGCTGGTGTATTTCAGCCCGCTCGCCTTCACCGCCCAGTTCGCCAGTTTCGAGCGCGTCGCGGGATCGTCGATCGCAAGCCCGTCCTCGGTCATCAGGTTGGAGCAGAGCTCGAACATTTCAGGGAAACCGGTCGCAAGCCGCGAGCCGATCGACATCCGCTCGTTCATCAGTGTGGTGAGCGAGACGTTCCAGCCGTCGCCAACCGCACCGAGGCGCTGATGATCCGGAATCACCACGTCGGTGAAATAGACCTCGTTGAATTCCTGCATGCCATTGGCCTGCTTGATCGGACGGATCTCGACGCCCTTGCTCCTCATGTCGAGGAAGAACATCGTCAGGCCCTTGTGCTTGGGCACATTGGGGTCGGTGCGCGTGATCAGAAGGCCGTAGTCGGAATAATGCGCGCCTGAGGTCCAGATCTTCTGGCCGTTGACGATCCAGTTGTCGCCGTTCTTTTCCGCGCGGGTACGAAGTCCCGCGACGTCGGAGCCGCCGGCCGGCTCGGAAAACAGCTGGCACCAGATATGTTCGCCGGACGAGAGTTTTGGCAGATAATGCCGCTTGTGCTCCTCGCTGCCGAACGCCATCACGGTCGGCCCGCACATGCCCTCGCCGATCTGGAACGGCTGCGTCAGCTTGCCGTAGACGCCCTCTTCCTGCTGCCAGATCACCTTCTCGATCGGCGTGGCGCCCCGACCGCCATATTCCTTCGGCCAATGCAGACAGGCCCAGCCGCCCTCGGCCTTCTTCTTCTGCCAGCGCTTGCCGACATCGACGATCTCTTCCTTCTCCAGCCGGATCCGGCCGAGCGAGGATTTTGACAATTCCGCCTCGTATTGTTTCGGCGCGTTGGCCTCGACCCATTTGCGGGCCATGGTGCGAAATTCGGCTTCCTGCGGGGTGTCGTCGAAGTTCATGGCGGACCTCTCACGTTTTTAATTATTGTATCAATCTCAAACCTCATGGTGAGGAGACGCGAAGCGTCGTCTCGAACCATGTGGCCCGTGGCCCATCCTTCGAGACGCCGCGCTTCGCACGGCTCCTCAGGATGAGGTCGGAATCCTTCATGCGCGTCCCTTGGTCGGAATCTTGTTGAAGGGGACGTCCTTGTCGACCCTGATGTCACCGGGTAGCCCAAGCACGCGTTCGGCAATGATGTTGCGCATGATCTCGTCGGTACCGCCTTCGACGCGGGTGCCGGGCGCACGCAGCAGCATCGCCTGGAATTTGCCGGCGACCTCGGCGTCCTCCGCACCGCTTAAGGCCCCGGCGGCGCCCTGCAAGTCCAGCGCATACATCGCGACTTCCTGCACCATCGAGCCGGCGACCAGCTTGCCGATGGAATTTTCCGGACCGGGACGATCACCTTTCGACAGCGCCGAGATCGCGCGCATGGACGTGTATTTCAACCCGCTCGCCTTCACGGCCCAGTTCGCCAGTTTGGAGCGCACGTTGCGATCCTCGATCGCGGGGCCATCCTCCAGCATCAGGCTGTTGCAGAATTCGAACAGTTCCGGGAAACCAGTGGACACACCGGCGCCGATCGACATCCGCTCGTTCATCAGCGTGGTCAGCGAGACGTTCCAGCCATCATTGACGGCCCCGAGCCGCTGCGAGTCCGGAATCTTGACGTCGGTGAAGTATACTTCGTTGAAATCAGATTGGCCGCTGGCCTGCTTGATCGGCCTGACTTCGACGCCCGGGCTCTTCATGTCCAGGAAGAACATGGTGAGGCCCTTGTGTTTGGCGACATTGGGATCGGTGCGGGTCAGCAGGATGCCGTAGTCAGAGTAATGCGCGCCCGAAGTCCAGATCTTCTGGCCGTTGATGATCCAGTCGTCACCGTTCCTCTCGGCGCGGGTTCGAAGCCCAGCGACGTCGGAACCACCGGCGGGCTCGGAGAACAACTGGCACCAGACTTTTTCACCCGACGCCAGCGGCGGCAGATATCTGCGTTTTTCTTCTTCACCGGCGAACGCCATCATGGTCGGCCCGCACATGCCGTGGCCGATGATGAAGAGCCCCGAAAGCTTGCCGAACGGGCCCTCTTCCTGCTGCCAGATCACGCGTTCGATCGGCGACGAGCCGCGGCCGCCATACTCCTTCGGCCAATGCAGACAGGCCCAGCCGGCATCGGCTTTCTTTCGCTGCCAGGCCTTTGCGACCTCAAGGATGTTGGCATCCTTCAGCCCGGAGCGACCGAGCGAGGATTTGCGCAGCTCTTCCTCATACTGCTTCGGCGCATTCGCCGCGATCCAGGCTTTTGCCTCGGCGCGGAACGCGGCCTCCTGCGGGGTGTCATCGAAGTTCATGGCAGCACTCTTTCCTCTCGCGTTCCCCGGATGCTGCGCAGCGCTCTTGCGGTGCGCTGCTAAGCCGGGGTCCATCTAACCTCTGGGTCCCCCGATGCGCAATTGCGCATCTGAGCTCTGCGGAGCAGCGTTGCACGCTGCACCGCGTCCGGGACACGAATACTCCTACGCCGCATTGCGCTTGCGCATGCGGTCGATCAGCGCGTCTTCCCAATACGAAAGACTGCCGAGCGTCAGCGCGGTGGCGTTGGCGCGGCGGTAGTACATGTGGCAGTCGAACTCCCAGGTGAAACCCATGCCGCCATGGACCTGGATGTTGTTCTTGGAGCAATGCTGGAACGCCTGCGTCGCGCTGATGCGCGCGGCGGCTGCCGCTTCCGGCAATTCGGAGGCGTTGGTCGAAAGCGCCCAGGCGCCGTAATAGCAATTCGAACGCGCCAAAGTCGCCGAGACATACATGTCGGCGAGGATGTGTTTCACCGCCTGGAACGAGCCGATCGGGCGGCCAAATGCGATACGATCGAGCGCGTAATCACGCCCCATCTCCAGCGCGCGGTCGGAACCGCCGACCTGCTCAAAGGCAAGCAGCACTGCGGCGCGGTCGAGCACCTGGCTGAGAATGCTCCAGCCGTCACCGGCCGCACCCAGCGGCTCGGCCTTGGCATTCTTGAAGGTGAGTTCGGCTTGTCCCCGGGTCGGATCGAGATTGGTCAGCGACTTGACCTCGACGCCACCGGCTTTCAGATCGACAAGGAACAGCGAGATATCGGCATCGCGTCCGCTTGATCCGGTGCGCGCGGCGACCACGGCAAAATCGGCGATCGCGCCGTCCGGTACCGGCTTCTTGGTGCCGTTGAGCGTGCCACCGGAAGCTGCAAGCTTGATCGCCTGCGGCGACGGATTGCCCTTGCCCTCGAACAGCGCCAGCGTGCCGATGGCTTCGCCCGATGAAATTTTCGGCAGCCATTTCTGCTTCTGCGCCTCGCTGCCCGCAAGCAGCAGCGCTTCGGCGGCAAGATACACCGTCGAGGAGAACGGCACCGGCGCATTGGCGCGGCCCATTTCTTCGGCGACCACGCAGAGTTCGAGATGACCGGCGCCCGCACCGCCAAATTCCTCGGGGATCGCAACCCCGAGGAAACCCATCTCGGCAAGGCCCTTCCACAAATCCTTGTCGTAGGGCGCCTTGCCGTCCAGCACCATGCGCACCGCCTTAGGCGGACATTTTTCGGTGAGGAATTTCCTCGCCGCATCGCGCATTTGTTTTTGTTCGTCGGAGAAATCGAAATTCATGGCGCTGTACTCGCGTTGGTGTTTGAAGTGCATGTTCTGGTTCGTCGTCCCCGCGAACGCGGGGACCCATAACCACCGGCGTTTGTGTTTTAACTCGGAACTAGCTCCAACCTTACATTGATAGGCCTCGGCGTATGGGTCCCCGCGTTCGCGGGGACGACGACAAAGCGCGACCTCAGTTCAGAATAATCACGTCCTCGCCGGGACGATCGGCGTAAAGTTTTTCCACCAGTGCTGCGCGGCGATCGAGGCCGGCGCGCTGGTTGATGTAGCCCTTGTCGGTGAGTTCGTTGCCGTCGATCGAGGGCGGCTCGACCATCAGCATGGCGCGGGCAATCCGCATGCTGCTGCCGGTCGCGGAAGCATTTTGCGCTTCGAGCCCCTGCTTCAGGCAGGCGACCACAGCGGGATGCCTGACGACATCTTCATAGCCGGCATCGGGATTGCCGACGATCTGCCGGCAGGCATGGAGATTGGGCCACGCCAGCAGGGCGATGAACGGACGGTCCTGTCCCGCCACCAGCGCGTCGTGCACGGCGGGCGTGGCAGCGGCGATCGCATCGGTACGCAACGAGCCTACATGGACGAAGGTGCCGGTCGTGAGCTTGAAATCCTCGACGACGCGGCCGGCGAAGATGATGCCCTGCAGCGGATCCTTGTCGTCGACGAAAATGCCGGCGTCGCCGATGCAGTAGAAACCTTCCTCATCGAACATCTTCTTGGTCAGCTCGGGCTGGCCGAAATAGCCGGGCGTCACGTTGATGCCTCGCAGGCGAAGCTCATATTTCGCTCCGCACGGCACCAGCTTCAGTTCGACGCCGGGAAATGGCAGGCCAATCAGGCCGACGCGCTCGGTGTCCCAATAGGTGCCGGTGGCGGTCGGCGCGGTCTCGGTCGAACCCCAGCCGGTGTAGAACACGATGCGCTCGCCGGTGGTGCGCACGGCGAGTGTCTGCATCCGGTCATAGAGATCGTCCGGCAGCCGCGCGCCGCCATAGGCCATGATGCCAAGATTCTTGAAGAAGCTGCGACAGAGCGCATCATCCTTCTCCATCGCGGCGGCCAGCGCCGCGTAGCCGGCCGGCACGTTGGCGTAATAGGTCGGCGATACCTCACGCAAATTACGAATGGTCTCTTCCAGCTGGCCCGGCATCGGCCGGCCATCGTCGATGTAAAGCGTGCCGCCATCGACCAGGATCGGATTGAACGCGGCATTGCCGCCCATGGTGTGATTCCACGGCATCCAGTCCAGCACATTCGCGATCGGTCCATCGGGATTGCGCGGCCGCACCTGCATCATCATCGCCGCGTTGGCGCACATCATCTCCTGGGTGTTGATGACGGCCTTGGGCATGCCGGTCGAGCCCGAGGTGAACAGCAGTTTGCCAACGGTATCCGGCGTGATTTTTGCAATCGACTCGTCGACGTCTTTTGTGACTGGCGTCGCGGCGAGATCGGCAAAGGCGATACTCTTGATGCCTTCGCACGGACGCAAAACGTGGACGATGGTAACGTCTTTCAGATCAAGCGCCTTCAGCGCCTTCTCGAAGGTCGGGCCGTCCTGCACCATGACAACGGCCGGCTTGATCAGGCCGAACAAATATTTGAGTTTGGCGTGATCCTGGCTCATCAGCGAATAGGCCGGCGAAACCGGCGCTGCGGGAAACCGCGCCTGCATCGCAGCTTGCGTCATCAGCGCGTGTTCGATCGAATTGCCTGAGAGGATCGCAACAGGACGGCCGGCCTCGAGGCCGAGATTGAGCAGGCCCTGCGTGAGCCCGTCGACCAGCCGCTTGGCTTCGCCATAGGAGACCTTGCGCCATTGCCGATCGGCTCCGGCGCGCTGCGCAAGCCAGATGCGTTCGGGCGCCTGCCTCGCCCATTTCGAAAGCGACGCCGGGATATGCTTCTCGTAGGCCTGCAGTGGGATCCGCGATTTCAGAATCACGACGCCGTCCGGCCGCCGCTCGACATCGATGTCGCGCTTCAGCCATTCGATCTTGCGAAAGCCGGGCTTTGTCAGCACCTCGGCCGCGTTCCCACTCATATTGCGTCTCCCGGAATTCAGTCCTTTGCGGATCTGTTTTTCTAACGCTTGATATAGACAGGCTTTCGCTTTTCAAGGAAGGCCCTGATGCCTTCGTTGAATTCTTCCGAGCGGCTGCACAAGACTTGATTACGGTCTTCCATCGCGATCACGGCTTCGATCGAGCCGGCATCGACGCTCATATTGAGACACTCTTTCGACAGCCGCAGACCCGTCGGCGACGCCGTCATCATCGCATCGATGTAAGGTTCCGCCGCCGCATCGAGCCCGCCCTCCTCGACCACTTCGGAAACGAGGCCAACGGCGAGCGCGCGCTCGGCGCCGATGAAGCGTCCGGTCAGGATCAATTCCGAGGCCACCGACACGCCGACGAGGCGCGGCAGAAAATAGCTGGTGCCGATGTCGCAGCCGCCGAGCCCGAGCTTGATGAAAGCACAATTCATCCGCGCCGATCTGGTGGCGATGCGAATGTCAGCGGCCAGCGCCAGCGCGAAACCGCCGCCGGCGGCTGCCCCCTGCACGAGTGCTACGATCGGCTGAGGGCAGCGCCGCATCAGCATCACGATGTCGGCGATCCGCCGCTGCGAATCCAGCGACTCGGTGACGCCGGGCGGCTCCTGCTGCCCGGCACGGCGCTTCATCGCATGCTTGAGATCGAGCCCGGCGCAGAATGACGCGCCGGCGCCCTTCAGCACCACCACGCGCGTCGAACGGTTGCGCTGCAGGCCTTGGAAATAGGCGTTCAGCGCGTCGATCATGTCGGGGTTGAGCGAATTCAGGCTGTCCGGGCGATTGAGCGTTACCCGGTCGACCCCGTCATCGTGTTCGATCAGCAGCGGTTGAGTCGTCATGACTGTCGTCCCGGCGAACGCCGGGACCCATACGCCGTGCCATTTCGTTGGGGCATGGTGGCCAACACCTTCCTAGACAACAATCGCCGCGGAGTATGGGTCCCCGCCTTCGCGGGGACGACGAGAGAGTGTGTAACTACCGCGGCGCCATGCGGATCGCGCCGTCGAGACGGATGGTTTCGCCGTTGAGCATCGGGTTCTCGACGATATGGACCGCGAGATTGCCGTACTCGGAGGCGTCGCCGAGGCGGGCCGGATGCGGCACCTGCGCGCCGAGGCTTTTCCGCGCTTCCTCGTTCAGGCCCATCAGCAACGGCGTCAGGAACAGGCCGGGCGCAATCGTGTTGACGCGGATTTTCAGGCTCGCGAGATCGCGGGCCGCCGGCAGCGTCATGCCGACGATGCCACCCTTGGAAGCCGAGTAAGCGATCTGGCCGATCTGACCTTCATAGGCCGCCACGCTCGCGG
Source organism: uncultured Alphaproteobacteria bacterium (assembly GCA_963802535.1). Lineage (GTDB taxonomy): Bacteria > Pseudomonadota > Alphaproteobacteria > Rhizobiales > Xanthobacteraceae > Bradyrhizobium. The sequence goes on from CAWDJI010000034.1 coordinate 32,659, forward strand.
TGTTGATGGCGACACCGCGCTCTTCGCCGATCGGCGGCGCTGTCGCGAGCCGTTCGGCGAACAGCCGCAGCACGTTGAAGGAGCCGATCAGATTGACGTTGATGATGCGGACGAATTTTGCCAGCGGATAGACGCCGTCCTTGCCGACGGTGCGCTGCGAGCCGCCGATTCCGGCACAGTTCATCAGCACGCGCGCGATGCCGTGCGCGGCTTCGGCCTTGGCAATCGCAGCCTTGATCGCGTCCTCGTCGGTGACATCGGCGTGCAACGCCACGCCCTTGACTTCAGCGGCGACCTTTTCGGCATTTTCCTTGTTCTGGTCGATGACGCCGATTTTGGCGCCCTTGGCGGCCATGGCGCGGGCGGTAGCGGCACCGAGGCCGGAGCCTCCGCCGGTGATGAGAACGGCAACGTCTTGCAACTGCATTTTGATAACCTTTCCTTGGGAACGTTTCTTAAAGGGGCGAATAGCGAGTAGCGAATGGCGAATGGAAAAAAGACACCTGCTAATTTCCTATTCGCCATTCGCTACTCGCTATTCGCCGTTTCACTACTCGCCATTCGCGGCTTCTTCTCCTTCAGCATGCCGCCGCAGATCAGCGCTTCCATGTGCTTGATGTACTGGCGGCAGACTTCGTCGGTGACCGGACCGACACCGGTCGCGCGCGACATCGCGTGGCGGCCGAAGAACAGATGATCGCAGGCGCCGACCAGGCTGGTGTAGAACATCACGGGATCGATATTGCGGAACTCGCCGGCCTTGATGCCTTCCGCAAGCAGCCGGCGCTGAAAATCCAGCAAGGGTGCCACGAAGAATTTTGACACCTCATCGGCGGCCTTCTCACTGCTCTCATGCAGGAGATAATGGATCAGCCGGTTCATGTAGGGGAACTGGTGATAGGCGCGGATGATGCCGCCGATATGCAGCCGCAGCTTTTCGGTCGGCGTGATCTTCTGGCTGATCAGATATTCGAGTTGCGCGATCTCGGTTGCAGCGTCGCGCGCCAATAGCGCCAGCAACAGGCCGTCCTTGTTGCCGAAATGATATTTCACCAGTGCAGCATTGACGCCGGATTTCTGCGCGATGTCGGACAGCGACACCTCGATCGAGGCGCCCTCGATCATCAATTCACTGGCCGCCACCAGCAGCTTCTCGGCGGTGGTATTTTTGCCGCCCGCAAGCCTGGTCGGTACGCTGGTATTCAACTCTGAAGCCATGGACACCTTGCCTGAAATCCGGCCGCACATAAGCGCATGCCGGGGCCGCACTCAAGAGTTAATTGATTGATTGACTAAATCCCAGACCATCCCTTAAATCCGGCCCAACTTTCAAAAGCCATCCAACAATATTCAGGGAGAACAATCATGGCCGAGGCCTATATCGTCGCCACCGCACGCACCGCCGGTGGCCGCAAGGGGGGACGTCTCGCAGGCTGGCACCCGGCCGACCTCGCCGCATCAGTGCTGGATTCGCTGGTCGACCGCACCGGCGTCGACCCCGCCCAGATCGAAGACGTCCTCATGGGCTGCGTGATGCAGGCCGGCGAACAGTCCAACAATATCGGCCGCAACGCGGTGATGGCTTCAAAATTGCCGGAGAGCGTGCCGGCTACGTCGATCGACCGCCAGTGCGGCTCCTCGCAGCAGGCGCTGCATTTCGCGGCACAAGCCGTGATGTCCGGCACCATGGATTGCGTGATCGCGGCCGGCGTCGAATCGATGACGCGGGTGCCGATGGGCCTCGCCTCATCGCTGCCGGCCAAGAACGGTTTCGGCCATTACAAGAGCCCGGGCATCGAGCAGCATTATCCGAACATCATGTTCAGCCAGTTCACTGGCGCGGAAATGATGGCGGAGAAATACGGTCTCTCCAAGGAGGAGCTCGACACCTATTCCTACAACAGCCACCAGCGCGCGATTGCCGCCACCCAGGCCGGCAAGTTCAAGGACGAGATCGTCTCGCTGCAGATCACCCGCGCCGACGGCTCGACCGACACCCATCATATCGACGAGGGCATCCGCTTCGATTCCAGCCTCGACGGCATCAAGGGCGTCAAGCTGATCGCGGAGAACGGCAAGCACACCGCGGCCAGCGCCAGCCAGATCTGCGACGGCGCCTCAGGCGTGATGGTCGTCAATGAAAAAGGACTGAAGTCGCTCGGCGTCAAGCCGCTGGCGCGGATCCATCATCTGACCATGATGGGTGGCGATCCCGTCATCATGCTCGATGCCCCGTTGCACGCCACCAAGCGCGCGCTGGAAAAGGCAGGCATGTCGGTCGACGACATCGACCTGTTCGAGGTCAACGAAGCCTTCGCCGCTGTCCCCGTGGCGTGGCTGAAGACGACAGGCGCCGACCCCGAGCGGCTCAACGTCAATGGCGGCGCCATTGCGCTCGGCCATCCGCTCGGCGGCTCCGGCACCAAGCTGATGACCACGCTGGTCAACGCCCTCAGGCAGCGCAACAAGCGCTACGGTTTGCAGACCATGTGCGAAGGCGGCGGCATGGCGAACGTAACGATCGTGGAACGGCTGTGAGAGGCGAATAGCGAGTGGCGAATAGCGAATGGTGAGTAGGCAAAAGGGCGCCGCGATTTGCCCTTCTTCCCTATTCGCCATTCGCTACTCGCCATTCGCATTTTAAGGATTCCCAATGACCCACCCCTCGATCCACGCCCGCGCCCAGCCGAACAAGATCGCCTATCAGATGGCGGGGACCGGCAAGGCCATCACCTATCGCGAACTCGATGAGCTCTCGAACCAGGGCGCGCAGCTGTTTCGTTCGCTCGGGCTGAAGGCCGGCGACCACATCGCGTTCCTGATGGAAAATCGCCTGGCGTTCATGGAGATCTGCTGGGCGGCGCAGCGCGCGGGGCTCTATTACACCGCGATCAGCCGCTACCTCACCGCAGACGAGATCGCCTACATCGTCAAGGATTGCGGCGCAAAGGTCTTCATCACCACGCCGAAATGCGCCGACAAGGTGCAAGGCCTGATCAAGGGCGAGGCGGGCGAACCGCTGTACTTCATGGTCGACGCGCCGGAACCAGGCTTTCGCTCCTGGGACAAGGAAGCGATCGCGCAGCCGACCACGCCGATTGCGGATGAAGTCGCCGGCTACGACATGCTGTATTCGTCGGGCACGACGGGGCGACCAAAAGGCATCAAGAAGGCGTTCGAGGGTCAGGCGATCGGACTGCCGAATGCGTTCCTGAAAGTTCTCTGCGCCGACATGTGCGGCATGTCGCCCGACAGTATCTATCTGTCGCCGGCGCCGCTGTATCATGCGGCTCCCCTGCGCTTCAACATGATGGCGGTCACGCTCGGCGGCACTTCGATCATCATGGAATCCTTCGACGCCGAGGAATTCCTGAGGCTTGTCGGGCAATACAAGATCACGCAGTCGCAGCTGGTGCCGACCATGTTCGTGCGCATGCTGAAGCTGCCGGAGGAGGTGCGCGCGCGCTACGACGTCTCGACGCTGAAGGGCGCGATCCATGCCGCCGCGCCCTGCCCGATCGACGTTAAGGCAAAGATGATCGAATGGTGGGGACCGATCCTGATCGAATATTACGCGGGCTCGGAAGGTAACGGCGTCACGGTATCGAACTCGCAGCAATGGCTGAGCCATCGCGGCACCGTCGGCCGCGCCGTGGTCGGCAAGGTGAAAATTCTGGACGAGAACGATGCGGAAGCGCCGGTAGGCCAGATTGGCACGGTCTATTTCGCCGACGCGCCTGTGTTCGCCTATCACAACGATCCGGAGAAGACGAAGAAGGCCTACAATGACAGGGGCTGGTCGACGCTCGGCGACGTCGGCTATCTCGATGAAGAAGGCTTTCTCTATCTCACCGACCGCAAGAGCTACATGATCATTTCCGGCGGTGTAAACATCTACCCGCAGGAGACCGAGGACGTGCTGATCACGCACCCTGATGTCGCCGACGTCGCGGTGTTCGGCGTGCCGAACGAGGAAATGGGCGAAGAGGTCAAGGCCGTGGTGCAGCCGCACGACATGGCGAAGGCCGGCAAAGAGCTCGAGGCTCAGCTGATCCTGTTCTGCCGCAAACATCTGTCGCCGATCAAATGTCCGAAGAGCATCGACTTCGAAGCCGAACTGCCGCGCACGCCGACGGGGAAGCTGGTCAAGCGGCATCTGCGCGACAGGTATTGGCCGAAGGCGGCGGCGAAGGGGTAAGGACAAAATCTATCGTCGTCCCGGCGAACGCCGGGACCCATAACCACCGATGCTGGTCGTTTATGGGATTGCGGCTCCAGCTTCGCACGACATACACATAGGTGGTTATGGGTCCCGGCTCGCGCTTCGCTTGGCCGGGGACGACGAAAGGGGCGTACGCATGACTGCCACAACAGCCTCGCTCCTCGACATCCCGCTCCCCGCCGGCATCCGCTCGCGTTATGTCGACAACATCAACGGCCTCCGCATGCATGTGCTGGAAGCCGGCTTCGAAACCAAAGGCCGGCCCTGCGTGCTGCTGCTGCACGGTTTTCCGGAATTGGCCTATAGCTGGCGCAAGGTGATGCCTGCAGCTTGCCGCGGCCGGCTATCATGTGATCGCGCCGGACCAGCGCGGCTATGGCCGCACCACGGGATGGGATGCAAATTATGACGGCGATCTCGCGCCGTTCCGGTTGACCAACCTGGTGCGCGACGCGCTCGGGCTGGTGTCGGCGTTCGGCTACAGACACGTAGACGCCGTGGTCGGGCATGATTTCGGCAGCAGTGTCGCTGCCTGGTGCGCGCTGCTGCGGCCCGATGTGTTCCGATCGGTCGCGCTGATGAGCGCGCCGTTTGCCGGCCCGCCGGCACTTCCGTTCAACACCGCGGATGGGCCGGCAAAACCGGCGCCGCAAGACCCCGTTCATCGTGAACTCGCGGCGCTGCCACGGCCGCGCAAACATTATCAATGGTATTACTCGACGCGCGAGGCCAACGCCGACATGCACCGCGCGCCGCAGGGCGTGCATGATTTCCTGCGCGCCTACTACCATCACAAGAGCGCGGACTGGAAAGACAACGCGCCCTATCCGCTGAAATCATGGTCGGCTGGCGAATTGGCAAAGCTGCCGACCTATTATGTGATGGATCTGGCCCGGGACATGGCCGCGACCGTCGCCGAGGAAATGCCGTCGGCGGCCGCGATCGCCGCCAACCGCTGGCTGCCCGACAGCGAGCTTTCGTTCTACATCGCCGAGTACGAGCGGAATGGTTTTCAAGGTGGCCTGCAATGGTATCGCTGCGGCACCTCGGGCGCATTCACGGGCGAATTGCAGACCTGGTCGGGTCGCAGCATCGACGTGCCTTCAGCCTTCATCTCGGGCAGGCAGGATTGGGGCACCTATCAGCGCCCGGGCGTGTTCGAGGCGATGCAATCGACCGCCTGCACCAACATGATCCTTTGCGAACTCGTCGACGGCGCCGGCCACTGGGTGCAGCAGGAACAGCCCGCGGAAGTGAGCCGGCTGCTGCTGCAATTCCTGAAGCAGGGAAAGGGCGGCGGCTAAAGGATTTGACCGCTGGAATGCGGCCTTCTATAACAATTTAGAATCATTCTAAACTAATAGAAGGCGTCGCCCGTGAAGAATTTCGCCGACCTGACCGAGCGCGAAGTACTGGCCGTTGCGATCGCCTCGGAAGAGGAAGACAGCCGCATCTACATGACCTTCGCTGAAGACCTCGCCGAGCGCTACCCGGACTCTGCCAAGGTGTTCCAGGAGATGGCCGAGGAGGAGCGCGGCCATCGCCACCGGCTGCTCGAACTGTACGAGGCGCGATTTGGCGCGCATCTGCCGCCGATCCGCCGCGAGGACGTCAAGGGGTTCCTGAAGCGACGCCCGGTCTGGCTGACCAAGAACCTGTCCCTCGACACCGTCCGCAAGGAAGTCGAGACCATGGAGCTGCAGGCCGAGCAGTTCTACATCAAAGCCGCCGAGAAGGCCGAGGATGTCGGCGTGCGCCGCTTGCTCGGCGATCTCGCCGAGGAGGAAAAGGGACACGAGAAACTCGCAAGCAAGCTGACCGACCAGATTCTCAGCCCCGACGTGCGCGCGGAGGAAGACAAGACGCGGCGGCGCGCCTTCGTGCTGCAATATGTCCAGCCGGGCCTGGCCGGATTGATGGACGGATCGGTCTCGACGCTGGCGCCGTTGTTCGCGGCCGCCTTCGCCACGCATCAGAACTGGCAGACGTTTCTGGTAGGTCTCGCCGCCTCGATCGGCGCCGGCATCAGCATGGGTTTTGCGGAAGCGCTGTCGGATGACGGCTCGCTGACCGGGCGCGGTTCGCCGTGGCTGCGCGGGGCGGCCAGCGGCATGATGACCGCGCTCGGCGGCCTCGGCCACACCATGCCCTATCTGGTGCCGGATACATGGGCGAACGCGTTCTGGATCGCGACCGCGATTGCGGGCGTGGTGGTGTTCTTTGAATTATGGGCGATCGCCTTTATCCGTTCGAAATATATGGACACGCCGTTCCTGCAGGCGGCATTCCAGATCGTGCTCGGCGGCGCGATCGTCCTCGCCGTGGGGATATTGATCGGCGCGGCTTAACGCGCAGCCACGGCGTCTGCCGCGATCCGGCCGAACATGCGAAAGTCGTGGAACGCGCCTTTGAACCATGCCTTTTGCCGCAACGTGCCTTCATATTGAAAGCCTGACTTTTCCAGCACGCGATCGGACGCGGCATTCCCGGGCAACGTCCAGGCGTCGATGCGGTTGAGCCTGAAGGTCTCATGGCCGCACGCCACCACCGCGCGGACCGCCTCCGTCATCAGGCCCTTGCCCCAATAATCCGAATGCAGTTCGTAGCCGATCTGGCCGCCCCGCCATTTCTTGTCAAAGCTGTTGAAGCGGATCGCGCCGGCCAGCGCCTTCGAACCCGAGATCTCGATGATCCAGGCGCAGCCCTTGCCGGAACCATGGGCTTTTGACATCCAGCGCATGTAACGTTCGACCTGCGTTGTCGACGGCGCGTCCGGCCAATTGGAGAACCGCGTAACATCGGGAGCCGACAACAGCGCCTGAAACGCCGGAACATCCTTCGGCGTCGCGGCCCGCAATGTCAGCCGCTTGGTGGACAGCACGGGGAATTTCCGGCTTGCGGTCAGTGGCATGGATTTTTGCCTTCTTGCTTCAGCTGCCGTTGAGGCCCGCGATCTCCGGGAAGAACATCTCCTTCCACGACGCTGGTTCACGCTTCGTCGTACCCACCTTGTACATGAATTTGGCGAATTTCATCGTCGCCGCCGGCGTCATGGTCCATTCGACACCGGGACCGGTCACGACTTTCGTCACCATCTCGAGCGGCAGCTTTGAACCGCTGTCGTTGATCCAGCTTTGCGCGGTGCCCTTCGGGTCGGTCGCAATGATGGCGGTCGCTTCCTTCACCGCGTCGAGGAAGGCGCCGTAGAGCTCCGGATTGTCCTTGCGAAACCGCGCCGAGGTCCACGCCACCGTAAACGTATGCGGCCCCAGCACGTCGAACGACGATAACACGGTGTGGATGTTCGGCTTCTCCAGTTGCTGGAACTGGAACGGCGGCACGCTGAAGGCCGAGGAGACGCCGCCGGCACCGCTCAGCAGGGCGATGGTCGCATCCGGCGGCGACATCGACACGGTGAGCGGATCGAGCTTGCCATAATTGGCCTCGCCATAGGCTTCGGCCGCCGCCATTTGCAGCAGCACCGCCTGCACCGACACCTTGATCGAGGGCACCGCGATGCGGTCGCGCTCACTGAAATCCTTGATCGACTTGATGTCGGGATTGGCGGTGTTGAGCAGGAATGGCTGCGACGACAGCGCGCAGATGCCCTTGACCTCGAACGAGGTGCCCTGCGTCTTGTCCCACAGCGTGATCAGGCCCGGTACCCCGCCGCTGACGATGTCCGTAGAGTTCGACAGCAGCGCCTCGTTCATCGCCACCGGGCCGTTGAAGCGCTGCCAGGAAACTTTGAAGTCCTTCAGGCCGCGTTGCGTCGCGTATTTCTCGATCAATTTGTCGCGCTTCATGACATTGAACTGCAAATAGCCCATCGAGAATTGTTCGGCCAACCTGATTTCAGCGGCTCCCGCCGCTGTCGCAGCGCTGCCGATAGCGAAAACGATCGCAACACCGGCCACCCAAAACGATCTCATCGTCGCCTCCCTGTCTTGTTTCTTTTTTATTGCCCGGGAGACTACACGGCGGACAGCGCGTTTGTCAGCAGCATGTCAGCATGACCGCCCGGCCACCGTGCAGCTATTGCACTTGCGGCCTCGATCCAAACTGAGCATCATTCGCGTCTCATCAAGAGGCAGACCGGGAGCACGCCTTGGCCAAGTCGCAATGGAGTTTCAAGACCGCCGTCGAATTGTCCGCAGCACTGGCGGCAAAGCAGGTTTCCGCCGTCGAACTGGCGCAGGACGCGATCGGCCGCATCGAGCGTCATGACGCCAAGGTCAACGCGGTGTGCGTGCGCGATTTCGAGCGCGGCCTGGCTGCTGCGCGTGCCGCCGACGCCGAGCTTGCGCGTGGTATCAGCAAGCCGCTGCTCGGCATTCCCATGACGGTAAAGGAATCCTTCAACGTTGCCGGCCTGCCGACGACCTATGGCAATCCGGCGCAGAAGGATTTCAGGCCGACGGAGGATGCGCTGTCGATTACCCGCGTCAAGGATGCCGGCGGCGTGATCCTCGGCAAGACCAATGTGCCGATCGCGCTCGCCGATTGGCAGAGCTACAACGAGGTCTACGGCACCACCAACAATCCGTTTGGCCTCGACCGCACGCCGGGCGGGTCGTCTGGCGGCTCGTCGGCGGCGCTGGCGGCCGGCTATGGTGCGTTGTCGCTCGGCTCCGACATCGGCGGCTCGCTGCGCGTGCCGGCGTTTCATTGCGGTATCTATGCGCACAAGCCGACCTTCAATCTTGCTGCGAACCGTGGCCACATCGCGCCGCCATTGCCGCCGCTGCCGTTCGACCGCGACCTCTCCGTGATCGGCCCCATGGCGCGCGGCGCTGCCGACCTCGCGCTGCTGCTCGATGTGATGGCCGGGCCCGACCCGCTCGAGGCGGGCAAGGGCTACAAGCTGGCACTGCCGCCAGCGCGACACAGTGGGCTGAAGGATTTCCGCGTGCTGCTGATCGACAGCGATCCGGTACTGCCGCCCGACACGGCGGTGCGCGGAACGCTGGAAACGCTGGCTGCAAATCTTGCCAAGGCGGGCGTCAAGGTCGACCGCAACAGTCCGTTGCTGCCTGATTTCGCCGCGTCATCGCGGCTCTATATGCGGATGCTGATGTCGTTCCTGGCCGGATCCTATGCACCCGAAATCTATGCGGGCGCAAAGACGGCTTCGGAGGCCCTCGCCGCGGACGACACGAGCCTCGCCGCCGAACGGCTGCGCGGCATTGTGTTGAGCCATCGCGATTGGGTGATCGCCGATGGCGGCCGCACCCGACTGCGGGCGCAATGGCGCGAGCTGTTCAAGACCTATGACGCCGTGATCTGCCCGATCATGCCGACGCCGGCCTTTCCGCATGATCATTCGGCCGATCAGGAAGCGCGTCGCATCAAGGTCGACAACCGAGAGATCGTCTATCCCGACCAGCTCGCCTGGCCCGGCATCGCCACCCTTGCCCGGCCTGCCGTCAACGGCGATCCCGACCGGCTTTGCGCCGGACGGATTGCCGGTCGGCGTGCAGATCGTCGGCCCCTGGCTGGAAGACCGCACGCCGCTAAAACTGGCCGAGCTGATCGAGCGCGAGTTCGGCGGCTTCAAGCCGCCGCCGATGTTTGATGATTAGCTTTGTCATTCCGGGGCAGCCCGCAGGGCTGAACCCGGAATCCAGAGGTTATAACCGCGAGATTCCGGGTTCGCGCTTCGCGCGCCCCGGAATGACGGGAAGGGAAAACCGCATGAGCAACGACATCGAAGAACTCACCGCGCTGAACCGCGACTATGTCGCTTCGGTACAGAACTGCGACGTCAAGCGCTTCGACCAGATCCTGGCGCCGGATTTCTATTGCTCCAATCCCGACAAGTCGCTGGTCGACCGCGCGGCCTTCCTCAAGCAGACCGCCGTGCCGGTGACGATCAGGAATCTAAGGGCGGAAGACGTGAAGATCCGCGTGCTCGGCGATTTCGCGATCATCCATGCGGCGACACGATACACGACTGCCGATGGGCAGGAAGCGGGCGGCAGGTACACCGATTGCTGGGCCAGGCAGAACGGCAAATGGCTCGCGGTATCGGCGCATGTGTCGCGGTAAATCTCAGCCGTCGTCCCGGCGAACGCCGGGACCCATACCCCGCGGCCCAACTAATTAAAAAGGAAGATGACGACGAGCGTGCAAAAACAATTGCCGCTGGTGGTTATGGGTCCCGGCGTGCGCCGGGACGACAGGTTCGTGTGCGGCTCAGGCCGCGCACCAATCACGCATCGAACATGATCACGCTGCGCACAGTCTTGCCGGCCTTCATCGCCGCAAAGCCTTCGTTGATCTCCGACAGTTTCAGCTTCGCCGAAATCCAGTCTTCCAGATGCAGTTTGCCGCGCATGTAGAACTCGACCAGGCGGGGCATGTCGACGCGGAAATGGTTGGAGCCCATCGAGGAGCCCTGGATACGGCGCTCGCGCAGGAAGTCGAAACCGTGCAGCTCGATCTTCTGGCCGAACGGGATCATGCCGACGATGGTGGCGGTACCGCCGGCGGCCAGCATCGCAAACGCCTGCTCCGCGGTTTCCTTGCGTCCCAGCACTTCGAAGGAATGGTTGACGCCGCCCTTGGTCAGTTCGCGCACCTGCGCCACCACGTCGCCATTGCGGGGATCGACCACGTCGGTGGCGCCGAGTTTGGTGGCGAGTTGCAGCTTCACCGGATTGGTGTCGATGGCGATGATGCGGCCGGCGCCTGCGATCGCAGCACCGTTGATCGCGGCCATGCCGACGCCGCCGCAGCCGATCACCGCGACAGTCTCGCCGGCGGTGACCTTGGCGGTGTTCACGACGGCGCCGTAACCGGTGATGACGCCGCAGCCGATCAGCGCCGCGAGTTCAAGCGGCATATCGTTGCGGATTTTGACGATGGCGTTCTCGTGCACCAGCATCTGCTCGGCGAACGAGGAGAGATTGAGGAACTGATGCAGTTTCTCCGAGCGCGCCCAGGACAAGCGGTTGGATACGCCGGGCATCATCTTCACGGTCGTGTCGGTGCACAGCACGGTGCGGCCGGTGGTGCAATTGTCGCAGGTGCCGCAGAACACCGACAGACACGTCACGACGTGATCGCCGGGCTTCACATAGGTGACGTCAGAGCCGACTTTTTCGACCACGCCGGCGGATTCATGACCGAGCACGGCGGGTAAAGGATGCGGGTACAGCCCTTCCATGAAGTGCAGGTCGGAATGACAGAGGCCGGCAACGCGCGTGCGGATCAAGACTTCGCGCGGGCCGGGATTCGGCACGCTGACATCCTCAATCACGAGCGGCTTGTTGACTTCATGCAGGACGGCGGCCTTCATCGGTGTTTCCTCTTTTTTGTTTATCGTTACGGCACGGGACCCTCTTCACCTCTCCCAAGGGGAGAGGTCGGAGCGCATCAACGATGCGATCCGGGTGAGGGGTTCAGGTCTATCGACCGAGCGTAACCCCTCACCCGGATTGCTGCGCAATCCGACCTCTCCCGATGGGAGAGGTAAGAACAGCGCGTGGCGATATCAGCCTACGCTGCGATGAGCAATTCGCCAACCTCGGCCATGCCGACCGCGCGCTCGCCGAGCAGATGATTTGTGATCGCGCGCTGCGTCGCATTTTCCGCCAAGCGGAACGGATCAGATGCCGCGACCCGGTGATCGATCACCATCCGCGACAGCAACAGCCGCCTGGCGTCGCCGCGCATCTCGTGGATGCGGCCACCTTCCCAGGTCAGCGCCACGGCGCTTGCGACATGGTACAGCATGCTGGTGGCGCGTCGCGCATCGCCTTCATTGTCGATCTTGCTGGCGACCTCGCGCGCAAAGCCGATGGCGCGGTCAGTCAGTTCGCGCAAGCGGTCGCGCCATGCCTGCGGCACATTGGCGCTGTCGTCGAGCCGCGCGTGCAGATCAGCCGCGAGCGCTGCGTCCGCGCCGTGGCGGCCGACCGCGCGCTTTAAAGCATCGATGGCAACGATATTGCCGGTGCCTTCCCAGATCGAGCCGAGATGCGCGTCGCGCAAAAGGCGTGCGGTGGCGAATTCCTCGATATAGCCGATCCCGCCGCGCATTTCCAAAGCATCGCCGCAGACCTTTCGGGCGTCGCGGGTGGCGCGGAATTTCAGGGTCGGCGTCAGGATGCGCAGCAATGCCGCAGCGTCCTGGCTGCCGGCTTCCGCACGATCGAGCGCGTCAGCGGTGAGGAAGCTCATCGACAGCGCCTGCTCGGTCGGCAGCATGATCTTCATCAATTGCCGCCGCGCCAGCGGCAGGTCGATGATGCGTTGGCCGAATACCACGCGATTTTGCGCCACCGTCATCGCGTCGTGGTAGGCGCGGCGCATCAAAGCGGTGGATTTGACGCCGTTGGAGAGCCTGGATGAATTGACCATCTCGGCCATCTGCACAAAACCGCGGTCGAGCTTGCCGACCGCATAGGCAATCGCGCCTTCCAGCTTGATCTCACCTGAGGCCATCGAACGGGTGCCGAGCTTGTCTTTCAAGCGAACGATCCGGTAGTGGTTTTGCGAACCGTCCTCGAGCCGCCGCGGCATCAAAAACAGGCCGACGCCGCGCGTGCCCGGTCCCGCACCCTCCGGCCGCGCCAGCAGCATTACCACTTCGGCGTCGGCATTGGAGCAGAACCATTTTTCGCCATGTAGCCGCCAGTGATCGCCTTCCTGCACGGCAGTGGTCGTCAGCGTGCCAACGTCGGAGCCGCCTTCCTTTTCCGTCATGAACTGGCCGCCCTGGGTCAGCTTGCTCATGTCGGTTTGCGTCAGCCCGTCGAGATAGCGCGCCTTCAGCCCCGCGCTGCCGAAATTGTTCAAGAGTTTTGCGCAGCCATCGGTGACGTTGATCGGGCAGCCCAGACCGAATTCAGCCTGGTTGAACAGGAACGTAAAGGCATGCTTGGCGACAACGGGATATTTGTCCGGCCAGCCCATGATGCCTTTGCGGATCGACATCGCATGAATGCCGAACTCACCAAAGGCTGCCTTCTCCAATTCGCGATAGGCCGGATGGTACTCGATATACTGGGAGTCGCGGCCAAAACGGTCGCGCTGGTGCAGCACCGGCGTATGACGGTCGGCGAGCCGCGCGCATTCGTCGAGATGGCCACCGGCAAGACCGCCCAACCTGTCCAGATGCGGCTCGATATGGCGAAACAGCGGCTCGGGCAGATGCAGCCGCAGCAAATCCGTCAGCGCCGGATCGGCGCGGTAAAAATTCATCCCCGACGTATCCGGCGCGAGCAATCCCGGCCTGTCTGCCGAGGCTCCGCCGTGATCAGCTTTCAGTGGCTGCATATTTCTCTCTTGTTCGTTCCGCCCGATCTTGATCATCTACCGATAACGCAGGCGATCACGCCGTCAACAAGCATAATTGGAGGAGCACCCCATGCCTATCGATCGGCCGGCGGGTTGTCTCGCCGGATCGCGCGCCTAGATAACTGTTCCCCGTCACTTCTGGAGAGCGCCATGCAGACGCCAACCTACAAAACCGCCCTGATTGTCGGCGCCGGCGAGGGATTGAGCGCATCGCTGGCGCGGCTGTTTGCAAAGGAAAAGATCCGTGTAGCGCTTGCCGCCCGCAAAATCGAAAAACTCGGCGCGCTCTGCACCGAGACCGGCGCCCGCGCCTTTGCCTGCGACGCCACCAAGGCCGACGACGTCGAGCGGCTGTTCGGCCAGGTCGAGCGCGAAATCGCGACGCCTGATCTCGTCGTCTATAACGCCAGCGGGCGGGCCCGCGGCCCCTTCACCGACCTGGTTCCGGCCGACGTCGCCAATGCGATTGCGGTCTCGGCCTTCGGCGGCTTCCTGGTGGCGCAGCAGGCCGTAAAACGCATGCTGCCCAACCAGCATGGCGCCATCCTGTTCACCGGGGCGTCTGCCAGCGTCAAGGGCTATGCCCAATCGGCGCCGTTCGCGATGGGAAAATTCGCGCTGCGCGGCCTCGCCCAGAGCATGTCGCGCGAATTGTCGCCGCAGGGCATTCATATCGCGCATTTCGTCATCGACGGCGGCATCCGCAGCGCTACGCGTACCGAGCCCGCCGACCGCCCGGATTCGATGCTCGATCCTGATGCCATTGCATTAAGCTACTGGAACGTGCTGCAACAGCCGCGCAGCGCCTGGACCTGGGAACAGGAACTGCGGCCATGGGTCGAGAAGTTTTAGGACATTTCGAATTTATCACCGTCATTGCGAGCGCAGCGAAGCAATCCATAGCGCGACAAAGAAGGAATGTATTGCTTCGCTGCGCTCGCAATGACGGAAGAAAACAAGAGCTGGGGGAAACATGAGCACCGAAATCACCATCGACACCGGCACCAATGAATTGCTGTGCGTGATCCGCGATCGCGTCGCCATCATCACGCTGAACCGCCCGGAAGCGCGCAACGCGATGTCGGATAATCTGACGCCGGCGTTGCGCAACATGATCAAGGCCTGCGGCGAGAATCCCGAAGTCGGCGCGCTCCTGATCACCGGCGCCGGCACGGCGTTCTGCGCCGGCGGCAACGTCAAGGGCATGGGCGCCAATCGCGACCAGAAGAAGCTCGAAATGTCCCATGACGAGCGGGTCGCCGATTTGCAGGAGAGGCAACGCCTCTTGACCGGCGCATTGGTCTCGGTGCGCAAGCCGACCATTGCGGCTCTCCCCGGCCCGGCGGTGGGCGCCGGGCTGGCGCTAGCGATCGCCTGCGATATCCGCATCGCCGCGCAATCGGCCTTCCTTTCCACCGGCTATCTCAAGGTCGGCCTTTCCGGCGACTACGGCATCGCCTGGCTGCTGACCCGGCTGGTCGGCACTTCGCGGGCGCGCGAATTGATGTTCACCTGCGAGCGCGTCGATGCTGCCAGATGCGAGACCATTGGCCTGGTCAACCGCGTGGTCCCGGACGACAGACTTCAATCAGAAGCCTTCGCACTCGCCAAATCGATCGCCGAAGGCCCGACGCTCGCAATCCGCTATATGAAGGACAATCTCGACGAAGCCCTGATGTGCGATTTCGCCACCGCGCGCGACCACGAAGCCGAGCGCATGATCCGCACCCAGGTCACCGCCGATCACAAGGAGGCCGTGCAGGCCTTCATCGAAAAGCGGAAACCGGTGTTCAAGGGGGGTTGAGGCGTCAGCGACCTCCAGCAGAAAAACAGCCCGGTTCTGGAGGGGCCAGAACCGGGCTGAGGTTGCTCAACTCGCGTGAGGACTGGTCGCAAGCTGGCGGGAGAGGGCGGTGAGCTTCCAGCTCGCACAGGGAATATCGCGCGGTTCGACGTCGATCTGCTTTTCGAAGCGCACGAGCTTCCAGTCGCCGGGGCTCGGCAGGAAGGCGTAACCGGATTTGCGGGCGAGGCTGATCATGGCCTCGTTGGAGCGCAGGGTGTCGCCGAACAGGCGGTCCGCGCCGAACGATGCCGCGCGGCATTCGAGATTTTTCAACAGCGCCTTGCCGATGCCATGGCCCTGCCAACGGTCGTCGATCGACAGGCCGACCTCGATGCTGCCGTCCTCGAACGCGTAGCGGGCTTCGCCGACAATGATCTCATGGCCGTCGACCAGCATGGTAGCGATGACGCTGAAACGATCGAGTTCGCCGATATGGATGAACTGCTCGAGCACTGACGGCGGCAGTTCCCTGGTGGCGCCGAGGAAACGGTTGTAGCGGGAGCGGGTCGTGAGCGCGCGGAAGTAGCTTTGCAGCTCCTCGCCGTCGCGCGGCTCGACAAAGCGGACGGTCACGGCTTCGCCGCCGCGGGAGCGCAGCACGTCGGAATATTGTCTGAGATCGTCGAAACGCATCGTTGTCATCGCACGCTCCGTCCCCCTCGTGAAAAGAATTGCCGGCGTCCCTCGAAAGAGGCGACGCCGGCTCGGCTGCATTTTATGCCCGCCAGAACGGCTTTGAGGCCTCGTAGATGGCGTCGCCCGAGGAGACGCCGATGTCGTGGAGTTCGCGGTCCGACCATTGGGCCAGTTCGCGGCGCGATTTCGCGGCGCTGCCGCCAGACATGGAGGGTTTCGGCCAACCGGCTCAAAACGCTCTGTCCATGATGATTTATCATCGATTCGTGGGTGAAAGTAGACATTTTCAACTCCTATAGCTAATCTGTTGTCCGTAATATCTGCGCTATCCGGTCTTTCCACAAACGACACTTTGTACCGCTTCGGATGATATAAACTCATGTATTGGAATGGCGGGAGATGACAACAGCCAGGCTGCCCTCGCTGAACGGATTGCGGGCCTTCGAGGCCGCGGCCCGACATTTGAGTTTTACGCAGGCAGCGTCGGAGCTGAACGTGACGCAGACCGCGATCAGCCATCAGATCAAGCGGCTGGAGGAAGAACTCGGCGTTCGCCTGTTCGTGCGCCAGAATCGCGCCCTGAAGCTGACGCCGCAGGCGCAGGATTATCTCCCCGGCATCCGCGCCGCGTTCAACGATTTGCGGCTCGCCACCGACCGCCTGCTGCGCAAGGACGACGACCATGTGCTGACGGTCTCGACGCTGGCCTCGCTCGCCGCCAAATGGCTACTGCCGCGCCTGACCGCGTTCCAGGAAGCCCATCCCGGCATCGATGTCCGCATCACCACCTCGACCAATCTGGTCGACTTCCAGCGCGACAATGTCGACGCCGCGATCCGCTACGGCCGCGGCCAGTGGGCGGGGTTGCGCGCCGACTGGCTGATGGCGGACGAGTTGTTTCCGGTGTGCAGCCCGGCCCTTCTCAATGGCAACAAGCCGCTGAAATGCCCGGAAGACCTCAAGGATCATGTGCTGCTGCACACCAGCAACGCCAACAGCGACGACTGGCGGCTGTGGCTGTGGGCCGCCGGCCTGCCGGCCGACTTTTCAAAGCAGCCGGGCGTGACCTTCGACCTGATCTTCATGACCGTGCAGGCCGCGATCGACGGCCTCGGTGTTGCCATGGGCCGCACCGCCTATGTGCAGGAGGACATCGCCAAGGGACGTCTGGTGGTTCCCTTCAAGATCACGCTGCCGACCGATGCGGGTTTTTATCTGGTCTCGCCGGCGGGCCGAACCGATCCGCCAAAACTGTCCGCGTTCCGGCAGTGGCTGGTTGCATCGGTGCAGAGCAAGCCCTGACGAAATTCCGCGATGCGAACTGCATGCGACATCGTCGCAAGATGCGCCATGAGCCAAGTTTGATTTCCATGCAAACAACGATAACAAGAGCGCATGGCCGATTTGAAACGTAAGTTCGACGTGCTGGTGATTGGCGGCGGCAATGCCGCATTGTGCGCCGCCATCTCTGCCCGCCGGGCCGGTGCCACCGTGCTGGTGCTGGAAGGCGCGCCGAAATTCTACCGCGGCGGCAACACCCGCCACACCCGCAACATTCGCTGCGCCCATGATGCTGCGACCGATGTTCTGACCGGGCCCTACACGGAAGAGGAATTCTGGGACGATCTGTTGCGCGTCACCGGCGGGCAGACCGACGAAGAACTCGCCAGATTCATGATCCGGGAGTCCAAGGACGTCCTGAACTGGATCGTCGAACAGGGCGTGCGCTGGCAGCCCTCGCTCGGCGGCACGCTCAGCCTCGGCCGCACCAATTCGTTCTTCCTCGGCGGCGGCCGCGCGATGCTGAACGCGCTGTATCTCACGGCCGAAAAACTCGGCATTGAGGTCGCCTATGATGCCGAAGTCACCGGCATGACGATCGAGGACGGCATGTTCCTGTCGGCGAGCCTGAAGGCGCCGATCGGCGGCACCACCGAGATCCACGCCTCGGCGCTGGTTGCAGCCGCCGGCGGTTTCGAGGCCAACATCGAATGGCTGAAGCAATATTGGGGCGATGCCGCCGACAATTTCCTGATCCGCGGCACGCCCTATAACCGCGGCTCGGTCCTGAAGCTGCTGCTCGACAACTGCGTGCAGGAGATCGGCGATCCCACCCAATGCCATGCGGTCGCAATCGACGCCCGGGCGCCGAAATTCGACGGCGGCATCATCACCCGACACGATTCGGTGGTGTTCGGCATCGTCGTCAACAAGCACGCCCAGCGCTTCTACGACGAGGGCGAGGACCTCTGGCCGAAACGCTACGCGATCTGGGGCCGGCTGGTGGCCGCCCAACCCGACCAGATCGCCTACATCATTTTCGATTCGACCGTGGTCACCAGTTTTATGCCGACGCTGTTTCCGCCGATCGCAGGCGGCACGATCGCCGAACTCGCCGGCAAGCTGGAGCTTGATCCAGTGGCACTGGAAAAAACCATCGCCGATTTCAACGCCGCGGTGCGTCCGGGCACGTTCGACCATACCATTCTGGATGATTGCCGCACCGAGGGGATTGCGCCGCCGAAGACGCATTGGGCGCGCAAGATCGAGACGGCGCCTTATCTGGCCTACCCGGTGCGGCCCGGCATCACCTTCACTTATCTGGGCACCCGCGTGAACAAGCAGTCGCGCATGGTGATGAAGGACGGCAAGCCTTCCGCCAACATGTTCGCCGCCGGCGAGATCATGGCCGGCAATGTGCTCGGCAAGGGCTACGCGGCCGGCATGGGCATGACCATCGGCAGCGTATTCGGTCGGGTGGCGGGACGGGAAGCGGCGAGAAATGCCAAAAACTGACGGCCGACAAAAATAGAGACCCGACCCAGGAACAGGAAGCATAGCGCGATGCACGGAACGAGAATTCTGGAGGAAGCCGACCGGCTGATGACGGTCTGCAATTCCTGCCGCTATTGCGAGGGCCTGTGCGCGGTATTTCCGGCGATGGAAATGCGCCGTTCGTTTTCCGACGGCGACCTCAATTATCTCGCCAACCTCTGCCACAGCTGCGGCGCCTGCTACACCGATTGCCAGTTCTCGCCGCCGCACGAATTCAACGTCAATGTACCGCAGACACTGGCGGTCGCGCGCAACGACTCCTACGCCGCCTATGTCTGGCCCCGCGCCTTCGCCGGCGCGTTCGCGCGCAATGGACTCGTCATCAGCCTCGTTGCCGCATTCTGCGTCGCCGCCTTCATTTTCGGCTTTGCGGCCTTCCACGACCGGCAAATCCTGTTCGGCGTCCATACCGGTGCGGGCGCGTTCTACAAACTGATGCCGCATAATGCGATGGCGGCGCTGTTCGGCGCGGCGTTCCTGTATGCGATCGCCGCACTGGTGATGGGCGTGCGCGCGTTCTGGCGCGACATCGGCGAACCGATCGGCATGCACGCCGACGCGGGTTCGATCCTGCGGGCGATCCGCGATGCCGGTGACTTGCGTAATCTCGATGGCGGCGGCGTCGGCTGTTTCAACGAGGACGACCGCCCGACCGACCGCCGCAAGATCTATCACCATCTCACTTTCTACGGTTTTGTTCTTTGCTTTGCCTCGACCTGCGTCGCGACGCTCTATCACTACCTGTTGGCGCGCGAGGCGCCCTATCCATGGTGGGACTTGCCGGTGGTGCTGGGCACGCTCGGCGGCATCGGGCTCTTGATCGGCCCTGTCGGCCTGCTTGCCGAGAAATGGAAGCGCGATCCCGTGCTGGTCGACGAGACCCGTTTCGGCATGGACACAGCCTTCATCGCCATGCTGTTCCTGACCAGTTTAACCGGCGTGGCACTATTGTTGTTGCGCGACACCGCCGCGATGGGACCGCTACTGGCGCTGCATCTCGGCGTGGTGTTCGCGCTGTTCATCACCATGCCCTACGGCAAATTCGTGCACGGGATCTATCGGTTCGTGGCGCTCGTGCGCTATGCGCAGGAGCGGCGGATGATGGGGGGCCACGTCTGACACCGTCATTGCCAGCGAAGCGAAGCAATCCATCTCACCACGCGCCCTTTTTCAAATCCGTCATCCTGAGGTGCGCGCTCTTGCGAGCCTCGAAGGACGACGGCCCGGCCGGTGGCCGATTCATCCTTCGAGTCATCCTTCGAGGCTCGGCCGGCGGCGCAAGTGCGCCGCAAGGCTCGCACCTCAGGATGACGGGTAAGCGTTCGCATTCCCGCGGCACGATGCGCCCGAGGTTTGCAAGTATTCTCGCGACCTCTCGAAATCAGAGGGCGCAGGGAACGCCGGATGCGCGCTGCACCCGCGATCTCGTGTGCAATGAGTAGTTGGATGCGCACACGAGCATACAGGGCAGCGGAGGCAATCCGCCATTCCCTGCGCAATGGCTTTACGGCTTATGGCGCGCTCTCCTCGGTGAGCCCATGCTCTGTTGCCACCGTCGCTTCGCGAATCCGCCAAGCTTGACGCCAGCATCTGGGGCGTCAGGACCACACGTCTTTGCCGTACGCTGCGATACCTTTCGTCGAAGGCACCTCCGCGTCCACCGCAACCCGTCCTACGTTCGCGACGTTGGCCAACGCCCCTCTGAGTGGGACGGGATGGATATGATATAGCGCGAGTCGCGATTCTGATAAAGCGAAATATCATTTATTTTGAGGCTTGACTTTTTATTTCCGACTATCAGAAGTGATTTGCCCGTCGGGCAAGATCGGCCGCATTTTACCGAACCATGGCCAGAACCGATCAGGTTCTATTTAGGAAACGCGTAAAATCTCCGGCAATTTTGCCTGCCCTTTTTACCTCAAGTTCAGAAACTGGCCGTAAATCTGATGCGGCGGGGCTGCCACGGCTCTAAACAGGCCAATGGCGCGCCCCGCATCGTGCACCCGAGGCCGCGAATGGCCGAGGAGTTGCCACCAGGCTGACGGAGATCAGCGGTCGCTCAAAACTCATCCATCCCTACGCGTCCTTGAGGATCTGCCGTGCGCGTCGTTCAGGATTTTCTTAACCAAAGAGCGGTGCAAGTCACCGTCGCAGGAAGCTATTCGCTGCCGCACTGGTATGATCCGGGGGGCAAGCTTCGCTCCTTCGCCTGCCGCACCAAGCGCGTGTCGCCGTTCCGGATGATCGTCGACGTGCCCGTGGTCGGCAAGGTCGGCGACCGCCTCACCTCCTACTTCCGCGACTTCGGCAAGTTCGAAGGCTCCATCAGCGACACCATGGAGCGCAGCTTCCTGCTCGAACTGGAGATGACGCGCGAGCGGCGCGAAAGACTTCTCGGAAACGCTGACCTGGATCGCGAAGAAGCAGCGGGATCCGGAAGTGACGGATTTGAGAGGCGATGCGCGCTTCGTGCCGCCGAATCCGCATTCCACATTGACCATGGCGGATGGCTCGACCCACCCCTGCTTCATCATCGATTACTCGGTCTCGGGCGTTGCAGTGTCGACCGCGGTGCAGCCGCCCGTCGGCATGCCGCTCGCGATCGGCGCCTGCGTCGGCCGCGTCGTCCGCCTGCTTCCCAGCGGCATCGCGGTCAAGTTCGTCGAGAAGCAGACTGTGAGCGACCTCGACCGACTGGTGGCGCGAACCGTTGTACCCGCGGCGAAAACCGAGGCCGGCTCGGGCGGACCGGCGGCGGCTATCAGCAAGCTGTTGACTTGAAGTGCGATGCGTTCGTCATTGCCAGCCAACGGGTCGCGCAGATGCGCAATTGCGCATCGGGAATGATGGGGACATGACTTGTCCAAAAATCTCGCCGTGGATGGGAAGCGAAGATAGCGCAACCCTGGCTGGATATTCCGGGCAGATTCCGTCGCTGTTCTACCCGTAAGGCGACCTACCAGTTTACCTCCCTTTCAGGAATGTGCCGTAGATGTACGGCAGCGATCCTGTCGCACCCGAATGGGGGTAAGGCAGAATTGCACCGTGCATCCCGAGGTCGCGAATGGCCGAGGAGCTGCCACCAAGCCGGCAAAGACCGGCGGCCGCTCAAACTCTTCCACCGTGTGACCTTAAGGATCTGCCGTGGCTGTTCAGGAATTTCTCAACCAGCGCGCCGTGAGCGTTACCGTCGGCGGCAGCTATATTCTGCCGAACTGGTATGACCCGCAGGGCAAGCTTCGCACCTTCGCCTGCCGCACCACGCGCGTGTCGCCGTACCGGATGATCGTCGAGGTGCCCGTGGTCGGCAAGGTCGGCGACCGCCTCACCACCTATTTTCGCGACTTCGGCAAGATCGACGCCGCGATCAGCGAAACCATGGCGCGCAGCTTCCTGATCGAACTGGAGATGACGCGCGAGCGGCGCGAAAGACTTTCGGACATGCTGACCTGGATCGAGAAGAAACAGCAAAGTCCGGGAACCGTGATCGAGTTGCGAAAGGATGCGCGCTTCATACCGCCGGTCCCGCATACCACGCTGACATTGGCGGATGGCGCGATCCACCCCTGCTTCATCATCGATTGCTCGGTGTCGGGCGTTGCGGTGTCTTCCGCGGTGCAGCCGCCCGTCGGCATGCCGCTCGCGGTCGGCGCCTGCGTCGGCCGCGTCGTTCGCCTGCTGCCCAACGGCATCGCGGTCAGGTTCGTCGAGAAACAGACGATTCGCGATCTCGACCGGCTGGTGGCGCGCAAGATTCCTGCCGCGGTGAAAGTCGCGGTCACCGCGGAAGAGCCGGTGGCGGCGATGGGCGCGGCAGCGGGTTGAACACAGTCCATAGCGAAGAGCAGGTCGAAACGTCCCTCCCTTCGCACTCTTGATCCCCAATCCGCGCCGAAACCGCCGCCACTTGGGTCGATCCTCCCGGAGCCCTTGATCTATCTCAAGCATTCCAGCCGTGGCTCCGTATGCTTGCAGGCGGGCTGCTTGAACATGAGAGCCGGGCCATCCTCCCGCCGAATGAGGTCGGAGCGAGAGGGCGGTTCAGGGAGATGTAGAATGATCAGGTTGATCGCTATTGCCGGCTTCGCACTGTCGGTTGCTGTGTCCGCGCACGCCATGACCCCCGCGCCGATTGTTGCTCAGCCGGACGGCATGATCACGGAGATCGCACTTGCCTGCGGCGTGGGCAGGACCCGCGTCAACGGTGTGTGCGTGGCAAGAACCACCGTCCGTCAGACCCGTCGAGCCGTCCGCAGATGTGCAACCGGAATGACCTGCTAGAGCTGGTGGCTTCGAAAATCCGGCGGTGAGGGCACCGCCGGCGGAAGGCTGCAGAGATCACAGCTGCGGCCCTACGGGGCTGGCTAATTGATCGTCACTGTCATTCGTTTCCAGGTATTGCTATTGTTTCTTTGTAATCTGAGCTTTCGGTCCATTCCGATCGGGCCTTGACCATGTCGAAGGCGGTCGCGTTGTCGATGTGTGCCGCATTGCTTCTGCGGGCGACATGTCATGCCGCAGAGTTGACGGAAAATACCGCGTTCGGCGCCGCCCCAGCCACGCCCGCACCGGATTTCCAGTCGCTTAGGATCAAGGGGCTCATCATAGCGCTGCCCGGCCCGCAGGACACCATCGACCCTGATTTCGCAGGTCTTCGATCAAGTCTTGCAGCGCTCGGGGTCGGGTACATCGGCTATACCAACAACAACTTTTTCAACAACATGCTGCCTGCGGAACGGAGCACGTTCGGCCAACAGGTCTACAACGGTCAGAAGCCAACCTTCTTCACGAATAATTTGATGCAGATGACTTACGACCTTGGTCGGCACGGGATTTCCGACGGGCAAATCGTGGTTGGAGGCATCTACAATTACGACACCTGGGAGCCTGCCGGGCCGAACGCATTCAGCCTTGCGACACTCAGCTATTATCAGACCTTCCTGAACCGGCAGGTGGAATTGAAGATTGGCTATCTGGCCAATGTCGTCGAATATTGGGGGCCGTTTCTGGCGGGTAATTTGTCATCCAGCATCTTCGGACCGAGTGGACAAATTCCGGTCGCGGCTGGCCTCAGCGCCTGGGCCTGGGCCAAACCAGCGATCAACATCAAGATCAATGGTCCCGAAGGGCTTTACGACAAGTTCGGCGTGCAGGTCGCGAGCAGTCCGGATGGCCCCTTCGCCGAGAAGACCGCCAACCCGACCGGCCTGGAGTGGTCCACTCCCAACAGCGGGGTTCTCGCAATCAACGAGGCCGGTTACCGCAAGGAGGCTGCCCCCGGTCAGCTTGCAACCTGGGTGCGTGCTGCGGGGATCGTCAACACCAGCAGATACGTCGATTTTGCATTCGGCGGGCGGAATACCGGAAACTACGCAGCCTATGTTCTGGCGGACCGGCAGCTTGTTCAACTCGACCCGGTAAAGGGCCAGGCAGCACGGGGGTGGTACGCTGGCGTCACCGCGATGTACGCGCCGCCGGAATTCAATCGCGTCAGCGAGTATTATGAGGCGCGCCTCTATGCGATAGGTCTTCTGCCGTCCCGGCCGGGCGACATGGTATCTGTCGTGGTCTCCCGAAACGTCTTTAGCCACTATCTGGTCGATGCCGCCTTGCGGAGCGGCCAACTTGCGCATACCGGCAATTTATCGATAACGGCCGCATATTATGCGCCTGTTGCGCCGGGTATCCGGGTCGGCATCGGGCTTGGGTATACCAACAATCCCACGCCGGTGATCTATACGCCGCAAACCGGCAGTGCCCTCAATTTGTTAGCCAACGTAACGGCGTATTGGTGAGGCGACCTTCGCGATGATCTCGATAGCCACATCGGGCACCTCATGGCTGAAGCGGCTCGCTCATATCTGGGTCGCCACCGCTGTTGTGCTTGTCGTCTCAATCGACCGCACAACGGCCCAGCCAAAGTCTGGCGAGACTGTTGTTCAGCTGAAAAAGATTCTGCTGCTTCATACGTTCGGTCCGAATTACGAGCAGGGTGCGGCTTGGAGCAGGGAACTTCAGCGAGAACTGAACCGACAGTCGCCGTGGCCGCTCAACATTCAGGAACAATCCCTCGTCACGGCGCTGGATGGCGACGCCGCTGCGGAGGCCAAATTCTTTGAATATCTCAAGGCGCTCTACGCTCAACGCGCGCCCGACCTGGTCATTACTTTCGGTGCGGCCGCGGCTCGTTTCCTGCAACAACATCGAATGGAGCTGTATCCGACAACGCCAATGCTGCTCGCCGCAGTCGAAGTGCGCCGGGTTGAATCATCCATGTTGTCGGAGCAAGACGCCGTGGCTGGGGTGCGGTACGATCAAGTCGCCGCTGTCGAAAACATCCTTCAATTGTTGCCGGAAACGAAGGCCATCGCGATCGTCATCGGAAGCTCCCCGCCTGAGCGATTTTGGGCTGGCGAACACCGACGGATACTGGGGCCGCTGCTAAAGGACAAAGTTGAACTGATTTTCTACGGCGAGCAGCCGTTGGCGGAAATCCTGAAAGCGGTTGCGAGTTTGCCGCCTCACACTGCAATCTTTTATCAACAATTGGCGATAGACGGCGAAGGTGCCGTTTATGGAGACAAGGAGCCATTGAAGCGCATCTATGAGGTCGCCAACGCTCCCATTTTTTCGTTCGACCAGTCCTACTTTAACGGTGAGATTGTTGGCGGCCCGATGTTCTCACCGGCCGAGGGTGCCCTACCGACTGCTGCTGTTGCCGTCCGAATATTGGGAGGTGAGAAGGCAGGTGACATCAAGGTGCCTCCAATCGGCCTTGCGGCGCCTAAATACGACTGGCGACTACTTCAGCGCTGGAACATCAGCGAGAGCCGCCTGCCTCCGGGCAGCGAGGTTTTGTTTCGGGAGCCAACGGCGTGGCAGCAATACTCGTGGCAAATCGCATTCATCACCGCCGTCATCTTGATACAGGCGGGGCTTATCTCTGTCCTGCTGAGTGAGCATCGCCGGCGTCGTCTCGCCGAAGTGCAGTCACGGCAGCGCATGGCAGAACTGGCGCGCGTCATGCGTTTCTCCGCCGCCGGCGAACTGACTGCTTCAATTGCTCACGAAATCAATCAGCCGCTCGGCGCTATCCTGACCAATGCCGAAACGGCGGACGCGATCCTGAAATCATCGAGCCCCGACATCGCCGAACTCAGGGATATCGTGCGAGACATTTTGCAGGATGACCATCGCGCCTCTGAAGTCATTCGGAGAATGAAGAGTCTGTTGACGAAGGCTCCCTTTGAACTGAAGCACTTCGACTTGAATGATCTTACTCGCGAAACGCTTGAAGTTATTTCTTCTCTTGCCGCTGGACGAAAAGTCGAACTGACCAGTTTGATTACCCAAAATCCGCTTCCCGTCCTCGGCGATCGCATTCAACTTCAACAAGTCATTCTGAACCTTGTCGTCAACGGAATCGACGCGATGAAGGATACGCCGAGCCAAAACCGCATCATCAGCATCCGGACTTCGCGCCACGGAAACCGTGCCGAGTTATCTGTGTCGGATCGCGGGCCAGGCATTCCCGAAGATAAACTGAAAGAGGTCTTCGAACCGTTTTTCACCACCAAAGCCGAAGGCATGGGCATGGGGCTGTCCATCGCCCGCACCATTATCGAGGCGCACGATGGACAGATTTGGGCAAAAAATCGGGATCACGGCGGCGCGTCGTTCAGGATCAGGCTTCCGCTTTCGGAATAGGGTTGCTGGCGACTAACTTGGCACCCTTGGTTGAAAATGGCGCTGCAGGATGATGAGAAAATGCCGGTCTGCGGCCGAACGGGACGGCATCCTTGACGCTATGTCGGCGACCTGACAGATTTCGTGGAGAGCCTATTTTATCGTCACACGCGATATTCGACACGACCTCGCGAGCCATTTGCTTGGCAAAGAACATTGTATATGTCGTCGATGACGACCCCGCGATGCTGCGGAGCATAGCCCGGCTGCTGCGGCAGTTCGGCTACGGCAGCGTGCTGTTTCCTTCAGCGAAGGCTTTCGCAAACCACTCCGATTTCGGAAACGCGGCCTGCGTCCTTCTCGACATCAACCTCGGCGATGGCTCAGGCATCGATCTCCGACACCGCCTCAAGGCGGCGAACGTATCCGTGCCGGTCATCTACATGACGGGAAATGACAACCCCTCCGTTCGCGAGGCCGCGCTTCAATCCGGATGCCTTGCCTATCTCACAAAGCCGTTCTCCGCGAGGTCGCTGATCGAACCGCTAGAGAAAGCTTCGGCGCCTGACGCGGCGTAACGGCATCGCCGTCAGAGGCTTGGGCCAATCGGCTCCATTGACATGGATCAAAGGCCTACCGGATGCCCTTTTTATGTTGAGCAAGGATTTTGCGGGAAAGCTGGTGGCTCATGATCCAGTTTGGTCGATCTCCGATTTTGTATGCCGTGCTCACGTTATTTTTTTGGAACGCAACCGCCGCACCTGCGCAAGCAGATACCGGCACGCTTCGCGTCGTCTTCGGCAAGGCAGGGCTGGTCGCTGCCGTTGGAAGCGGCGAAGGTACTCTCACGTTCCACGGCAAGCACCATGCTTTCATCGTAGTGGGTGCGAGCATCGGCGCGACGCTCGCCGCTTCCACAAGCGTCCTGCGCGGCAATGTTCTCAACATCAGCACGCCCGGTGATCTCGCCGGTACGTATACCGGCGCGGGCGCGGGCGCTGCCGTCGGGGTGGGTGTCTCCGGCGTGAGGTTACGCAATGAGAAGGGCGTGGTGCTCGAGCTGCGGGGCGCCAAGTTCGGGGTGGAAGCCTCCGCCAGCATGGCCTCCATCACCATTACAATGAAATGATGCCGGCTTGTCCGAGCCGGCGCCGACGCTGGGTGCAGTGATGGCTTGAGACGCGGCGGATTCTTCCGTCATTGCGAGCGAAGCGAAGCAATCCATTTCGCGGCATAACGGATAGATGGATTGCTTCGTCGCAAGCGCTCCTCGCAATGACGCTGAGGTTACAAATCCACCACCACGTAATCACTCTCCACCGACACCGCGATGGTTTCCGCAATATACGGCCCTTTCACCACGGCGGCCCCCGGCTCAACGTTGACCGGATAGGCCCGCGCGCGAAAGCGTTTGGGGTCGCAATAGGATTGGCCGGTGCGGATGTCGAATTCCCAGCCGTGCCAGGGGCAGCGGATGATTTCGCCGAGTCTTGTATATTCGATCTCGCCGGGGTCGGAGGATGTGGCAAGGCCGATCAGCGGGCCTTCGCAGAGCGCCGCGCCCTGATGCGGGCAGCGGTTCAGAAGGCCGAAGAACTCGCCCTTGATATTGAAGACCGCGATCGGCCGCTCATCGATGGTGAGGAATTTTCGCGTGCCCGGCGGCAACTCGTCCACCGGGGCAATGACGTGTCTTGCCATCAAGCATTCTCTCTGCGCATGATCCGTTCGGAAAACCGGTTCCCACTTTTCCGGATCAAGCGAGCCCGTACAGCTTCTTGGCATTATCGAGATAGAACGACTGCTTGTTGGCGTCGCTGACGCCGGCCGGCAGCACGCGGGACGGATCGTCGAAATCCCAATGCGGGTAGTCGGTTGCGAACAGCAGCTTGTCCCAGCCGACCCACTCGATCACCTCGAACAGGTGCTCGCGGCGTTCCGGATCTTCCATCGGCTGCGTGGTCCAGTAAATGTGATCGCGGATATATTCCGACGGCCGGCGTTTGAGATGCGGCACCTCGCTGCGCAGCCGCTCAAAGGTCTTGTCGAGCCGCCAGCCCAGCGACGGGGCCCAGCCGAAGCCGGCCTCGATCATCACCATCTTCAGTTTCGGGAAGCGCTCGAACACGCCTTCGAGCACGAGGCTGGCGAGCGCGGTCTGCTGGCACTGCGAATGGCCGACCATCTCCTCGATGTAGAAACTCGGCCAGCCCGAGGCCGTGATCGGGTTGCCGCCGAAGCCGAAGGCGTGCACGCCGACCGGCAGCCCGATTTCCTGCGCGGCCTCATAGATCGGCCAGTAACGGCGCTGGCCGAGCGGCTCGACGTTGCGGGAGAGCAGCAGCACCTGCACGAAATTCTTGTCGCCGGCGCGCTTGCGGATTTCGGCGGCAGCGGCCGGCCCGTGTTCATTGGGGACGACGATCGAACCCTTCAGACGTGAATCCTTGCTGGTCCATTTTTCGATCTGCCAGTCGTTGATGGCGGTCGCCAGTGCCGCGCTGAGATCGTGGTTGCGCAGGCCCTGCCCGGTGTCGAGCGGATTGAGCACGCCGAGCGCGACATTGTAGGGGTCGAGCAGCTGCTTCTGCATGAAGGACAGCGAGGAGCCCTGCTTGCCGCCTTCCGGCGGATAAGCGTCGCGGCGCGAGGCGTTGGGCTGCGCCTTCGGATAGGGCGGGCCTTCCATCATGCCCTGATAGGCGTGCTTGCCGTAGGTCTCGAGATGCGAATGCCAGCGCTTGGCGAGGAACGGGTACAATTCGGTCGCCGTCGCGCGCGCCGGATGGATGTCGCAATCGGCGATTGCGGTTTTGACGCTGGCAGACGCGGCCGGTTCGGGACGAAACTGCACATTCATGGCGCTGTCTCCTTGATCGCTGGCTGGGCCAGCCGGCCGTAAGTCGCGAGCGGATTGTCGATCATGATCTTGCGCACAAGATCGGGCGAAATCCCCGCCGGCAGTACTTCATCACCGTCGAATTGCCAGTGCGGATAGTCAGTTGAGAATAGAAGCAATTCGTCGGACTGCATATGGTCAAACAGGCGGTTCAGGGTAATGGGGTCGGGCGGCGCGTCGATCGGCTGTAGCGAGAAGCGGATGTTGCTGCGCACAATTTCCAGCGGCGCACGGTCCACCCAGGGCGTTTCCATCCGCACCCCGCGCCAGAACTTGTGCAGCCGCCACAGATAGGCCGGCAGCCAGGTGAAGCCCGACTCCAGCATCACCATCTTCAGCTTCGGATGCCGGGCAAAGACGCCTTCGACGATCAGGCTGGTCAGCTGGGTCTGGAACGCCTGCGATTGCGCGACATAATCCTCAATGTGATAGGAACCCCAGCCGACCGAGGTCGGCGGGTTGTGATAGGCGCTGCCGGCATGAATGCCGATGGCGAGCCCGAGCCGCTCGGCGGCGGCATAGATCGGCCAGTAGGTGCGCTTGCCCAGGGGCATGTCGCCCATGACCAGCATCAGCACCTGGACGAACCTGGGATCCCTGGCGCAGCGCTCGATCTCGGCGACCGATTTCTCGATGCTTTGGGTGGGAATCACGATCGAGCCGCGCAATCGCGCATCCTTGTCGAGCCACTCCTTGACCAGCCAGTCGTTCAGCGCGCGGCAGAACGCGTCCTGCATGTCCTCGGAAAACACCATCTGCACGCCAAACAAGGGATTGCAGATGCCGTAGCTGACGGCAAAACGATCCAGCGCCTGTTTCTGCAGGTCGGCCAGGCTGGAGCCCGGCTTGCCCTGCGCCGGCCGCCAGTCCGGCCGCGCCGCGATCGGCGAATTGGCCGGATAGGACTGCGACACCAGATCGGTCATGCCGCGCGTCGTCACCTGGTCGCGCCAGTAATCGTTCATGTACGGCAGCAGGCTGGTCAGATGAGGCACGGCGGGATGCAGGTCGCAATCCACTCCGCCCGCAATCGTCGACGTCATGATGTTTCCTCGGTCATAGCGTTTTCAAGCGAAAGCCTGCCCCGGACTTGATCCGGGGTGGACCCGGTTCGCGTGAAGAAAACGCGTCAAAACATAAAGCTACAACGCGTGCTCACGGCATCTTGTTGGCTGCGTCGCTTGGTTCTTTGGCGGTATTCAAGCAGGCTCATCCGGCGCCCGCAACTCGGCAAACGCTGGCACCCTGTGCTAGGAAAACATGGGTAGGGGATCCCAGGGAGATTTTTTGATGATTCGGACGGGACGCACGGCGATTGCCATCACTTTTCTGCTGGCCGGCAGCGCATGGGCGCAGCAACAGCCCCCTGCTCCGCCCGCAGCACCCCCGCCGGTCGATTTCTCCAAGGTCGAGATCAAGACCACCGACCTCGGCGACAACGTCTACATGCTCGAGGGCCAGGGTGGGAACATCACCGTGGCGGTGGCGAAAAACGGCATCATCATGGTCGACGGCCAGTTCGCGCCGCTGCATGACAAGATCAAGGCGGCGATATCGACGATTTCGAACCTGCCGATCAAATATCTGATCAACACGCATTATCACGGCGACCACACTGGCGGGAACGAAGGCTTTGCCAAGGACGGCGCGATCATTGTTTCCGATATCAACGTCAAAATTCGCCTCGCGGAAGGCGCCACCAACGGCCTGACCGGCGTCAAGACGCCGCCTGCCGCGACGGGCGCGCTGCCGACCAAAACCTATGCCGGCGGGATGCTCAAGATCCGCCTTCCCGGCCGCGTCGCCGATCTCAAGCACATCCCCAACGCCCATACCGACGGCGATACTTACGTCTGGTTCAAGACCGCCAATGTGCTGTCGACCGGCGACACCTTCACCAATGGCCGCTATCCCAACATCGATTTCGCGCAGGGCGGCAACATCAAGGGCATGATCGCCGCCGCCGACGCCTATCTCAAGCTGACCAACGCCAAGAGCCG
Organism: uncultured Alphaproteobacteria bacterium; assembly: GCA_963802535.1. GTDB lineage: Bacteria > Pseudomonadota > Alphaproteobacteria > Rhizobiales > Xanthobacteraceae > Bradyrhizobium. Next base: position 64,086 of record CAWDJI010000034.1, read on the forward strand.
CATCGTGCCCGGCCACGGACCGATCGCCGACAAGGCGGCACTGACCGAGTATCGCGCCATGCTGGTCACCGCGCGCGACCGCATGGCGGCGCTGGTAAAAGCAGGCAAGAGCGAAGACGACGTGGTGGCGACAAAGCCGTTCGAGGACCTCGACAAGAAATGGGCCCCGACGGATCTCGCCAGCAAGAATTTCATTCGCGTGGTCTATCACTCGCTGGCCGACAAGCCGGACAAGAAATCGTTGCTGAAGCGAATGCTGCGCCGGGGTTGAGGGAACATGAAAGAACTCGTGACCATTGCCGAACAGATCGCCGTCAAACTGATCGCGCGGAAGCAAACGATTGCGATCACGGAATCTTCCACCGGCGGCCTGATCTCGGCGGCGCTGTTGTCGGTGCCCGGCGCCTCCGCCTATTTCCTCGGCGGCGGCGTGGTCTACACCCGCGACGCGCGGCGCATCCTGATGGACATTCCGGATGACGCGATGAAAGGCATCCGCTCGGCGTCGGAACCCTATGCGCAGCTGCTGGCGAGCCAGGTTCGAAAGCGCTTTGCGACCGACTGGGGCCTGTCGGAAACCGGCGCCACCGGCCCCACCGGCAACCGCTACGGCGATGCCGCCGGCCATAGCTGCATGGCGGTGGCGGGACCGGCACAGGCGGTGTTCACGCTGGAAACGGGAAGCGCCGACCGGCAGGCGAACATGATGAAGTTCGCGGGCACGGCGCTGAATCTGTTGCTGCAGAATTTGGAGCGGTAAGCGTCGTCCCGGCGAACGCCGGGACCCATACGCCGCGGCGTCCGTTTTGAGAGACGCTGTTGGACGACTTCGCCAAATCACCACAGCCTGTGGTTATGGGTCCCGGCGTTCGCCGGGACGACTGAGTTTGTGAACTAGTTCACTGAATCAAGCACATCTCAAGTGAATCAGGAGAACTAATCGGGGTTCTCTGAAAGTATTGGACCGTCGCATCGTCCATATTGCAGCCAACGAAAGGGGGCACCAACCGTTTCAAAGGATGAGACCATGACGATGCTGAACAGTACTTCCAATCAATTTGCCAGATCGGCCGCAAGGCCGAGCCCGACCTACCGCAAGGCCCGATTTTTCCTCAAGTCGGTTGCCCATGTGATCAACGGCTGGATCGCTGAAGTGATTGCCCAGCGCGAGCGCCAGGCCAATCTTTGCATCCTGCGAAAGCTCGGCGACCGCGAACTGCGCGACATCGGCCTCAGCCGCAATCAGATCGGCGAAGGGTTGAGCGAGGCGGCAAAGGATCGCGCGGAGATGCAGAAGCGCCGGTGCCGATAGCGTCGGGTGCGATGCCTAATTTGTCGTCCCGGCCTAGTGCGCAATTGCGCACGGGCGCCGGGACCCATACGCCGCGGCCGGTGTTGTTTTGAAAGGTATCTAACGCCGGTGCTCTTACCGAGAGGACACGGCGTATGGGTCCCGGCGAACGCCGGGACGACGATGATATCGTTTCGCGATCCCGCGGCGCGATGCCTCAACCCGCGACCTGCCAAACCCCGATGCGGACCAGAAGCTCCGTCAGATCTTCGGGCCAGACCTGTTCCGTGGTGGAACGCAGCTCGGCGACCGTCCACCAGTGATGGACCGCCATCACCTCGCGTTCCAGGTCGGTCCAGCGTTCGGTCGAGATTTCCAAGGCACTTACGCGGACCAGGAAAAAGCGCTCGTCGGCGCGGACCATATCGCCATCGGGCATCTGGAACGTAGCGATGCGCTGGCTGACTTCCGGTCCGGGATCGTCGACCAAGAGCCCGGTTTCTTCGAGCAGTTCCCTGCAAGCGGCCTGCGCATAACTTTCGCCGGGATCGAGCGCGCCGCCCGGCGTCGCCCAGAATTGCTGTCCAGCAAGCGGGCCTTGTTTATGCTCGAACCGGAACAGCAGGACGCGCTGCAGCGGATCGATGACGAGCAGTCGGGACGATGGGCGCTCACGCATGATTTATTCTCCGCGCAGGGCTGCCAACGCGCCGGGACGACGAAACGCAGGGCTGACCACCGCTCCCGGCCTATTGGATCGAGGCCTTGCGCCCGGCTATACTCGCCCGCAGCTCTCCCAGGGATCGCATCCATGCAACACCCATTCGACCGCGCCGCCGAGGACCTCGGCAACTCGATCCATCTCGAACACGTCAACGTCACGATCCCCGATCAGCGGCTGGCGACGTTGTTTTACGTCACCGGCCTCGGGCTGACCCGCGATCCTTATCTGATGGTGTCGGACAGCAACATGTGGGTCAATGCCGGCAAGAGCCAGTTTCATCTGCCCGAAGGCACGGCGCAGGTGTTGCGCGGCCATACCGGCCTCGTGATCTCCGGCCGCGCGGCCCTGCTCGAGCGCATGGCCTCGGTCGCCAAGAAGCTCGAAGGCACCAAATTCGCGTACAGCGAGCACAATGATTATGTCGAGGCAATCTGCCCGTGGGGCAATCGCCTGCGCTGCTACGAGCCGGACGCCGCGCGTTTCGGGCGTATCACGCTCGGCATCCCCTATGTCGAGTTCGATGTCCCGGTCGGAAGTACGAAGGCGATCTGCGCCTTCTATCCCGAGATCATGGGCATGCAGGCCGAACTGAAAAACGGCGACGGCAATTTGGCGCGGGTGAAAGTCGGCAAGGACCAGTATCTGCAATTCCGCGAGACCGATCGGGCGCAGCCGGAGTTCGACGGTCACCACGTCCAGATCTATGTCACGGATTTTTCCGGTCCCTACCGCAAGCTGCTGGCGCGCGACCTGGTCTCGCAGGAGGACAACCAGTACCAGTACCGGTTCAAGGACATTGTCGATCTCGACAGCGGCAAGCATCTGTTCCGCATCGAGCACGAGGTGCGCAGCGCCACGCACCCGATGTTCATGCGCCCCCTGCTCAACCGCAACCCGGCCCAGACCAACCGCACCTACGCACCCGGCCACGAACAATGGGCGTGGGCGATGGGACCGGACGAGTATGATGGTGCGAGGTAGCCATTTTGTCGTCCCGGCGTTCGCCGGGACCCATACGCCGCGGCCGATGTTGTTGGAAAAAGAAGATAACGACCAGCGTGCAAGACAATTGCCGCCTGTGGTTATGGGTCCCGGCCTTCGCCGGGACGACGTAAATCAGAGCCCGGTTCCCCGTTAAGATTACGCTTTAACTAATTATTAATTATGCATTTGCGGGCGCAAAATGCCCGGCCTAGCGTCCATTTCAGGGGTGCCTCTCAGTCACCAGCGGATTGGTACGTGTCATGAAAAATACAATGCAAAAGGCGTTCTTCGCTTCTCTCGGCGCGCTCGCGCTGACATTCGCCGCAGGCGAAACTTTCGCGCGGCCCGCAGGCGCTCAAGGTCCGGGCGCTGCCGCGGCACGCACGATGCCGCCGGCGGGCGCACATGCGTTCCGGCACCGCAGGAATTTTGTCGGCCCGATCGTCGGCGGCTATTACGGCGCCGACGGCGCTCCCTTGCTCGATGCACCGCAGCTGCAAGCGGCCCCGAACGATGTCCGTTACACCTATACGTATGACGTTCCCTGGGACTGGGCCCATCGCTATCCGCCAAATGTTACGCCTTCCGAACGGCCCTACGTGCCGGGTTGCGGTAACGAGACCGTCACCGTTCCCGGCCGTGGCGGCAGGGAGCAAACCATCAACGTCACGCGCTGCTACTGATATCGGCGCCTAAAACGTCGTCTGAAAACGCAAGAGGCCGTCGGATCGACGGCCTCTTTTGTTTTCCGGGCGCGCGATATCCGCTATTGCTGTCATGGCACGAACCATCGATGCCTGACGGAAGCAAAAAAATGATCGACCTTCGAAGCGACACCATCACGCTGCCGACCGACGAGATGCGCGAGGCGATGGCCCGCGCTGAGCTCGGCGACGATTCACGCGAAGGCGATCCGACGGTGCGTCGCCTCGAAGAGGCCGCCGCCGCCATCACCGGCAAGGAAGCCGCGCTGTTTGTGACCAGCGGCACCATGTCGAACCTGGTGGCGCTGCTGGCCCATACCGGCCGTGGCGGCGAAGTGCTGCTCGATTCCGAATCGCACATCATGCGCAGCGAGCTCGGCGGCATCGCCTCGCTCGCCGGCCTGTTCTACCGGACCATTCCGTCGACGCGCGGTGCGCCCGACCTTGACGAGATGCGCGAGCAGCTGAACGAGCGGCTGATGGCCAACCGGCTTGCGACCGCGCTGGTCTGCGTCGAGACCACGCATAACAGCGCCGGTGGCGCCATCCTGCCGCTGGATTATCTCGGCCGCTTGCAGACGCTGGTGGGCGAAAAGGGCATTCCGCTTCACATCGACGGCGCGCGTATCTTCAACGCCGCGGTCGCACTCGGCGTCCCCGTCACTGATATCGCAGGCCTGTGCGACAGCACCGGCTTCTGCGTCAGCAAGGGCCTGAGCGCCCCTTTCGGCTCGGTGCTGTGCGGGACTTCAGCCTTCATCGAACGCGCGCGGGCCTATCGCCGCATGGTGGGCGGCGCGATGCGCCAGGCCGGCATCATGGCCGCAGCCGGCATCATCGCACTCGAACGCATGGTCGACCGGCTCGCCGAGGATCACCGCCGCGCCAGGGCGATCGCCGAGGGCCTGCACGCGATCGATCCGCGCCTGTCCGACCCAAAACGGGTCGAGACCAACATCGTCATGCTCGACATCGGGCATAGCGGCGCCGACGCCAAGACCTGGATTGCAGCGCTCGAGAAAAACGGCCTGAAGGCCGGCGCCTGGAGCCGCACTTCGCTGCGACTGGTCACGCATCGGCACATCGACGATGCCGCCGCCGCGCGGGCGATTGCGATCGTCGGCGCCGTGAGACCTACTTTTCCCGGAACGAGCGCATCAGCTGGTCGCTGAGCGGCTTCATCAGATACGAGAACATGGTGCGGTCGCCGGTCTGCACAAAGGCTTCCACCGGCATGCCCGGGATCAGCTTGTTCTCGGCGCCGAGGCGGGCGACTTCGGCCGGCGGCATCGAGACGCGAATGGTGTAGTAGCTCTGCCCGGTGCGCTGGTCGGAGGTGACGTCGGCTGAAACCCTCGTGACCTTGCCGTTCAATTCCGGCGTGGTGCGCTGGTTGAAGGCCGACAGCCGCAGCAGGGTTTTTTGCCCGATCTGCAGCTTGTCGATGTCGGCCGGATTGACCTTGGCCTCGACCGAGAGATCGTCGGCCTGCGGCACGATCATCATGATGGCGTCGCCCGCGGTGATGACGCCGCCGACGGTGTGGACCGTCGATTGCAGCACCATGCCGTCCTGCGGGGCGCGGATGTCGATGCGGCGCAGCTGGTCCTCGGCGGTGACCTTGCGCTCGACGAATTCGCCGGTCTTGTCGTTGGTCTCGCGCAGGTCCTTGGAAACCTCCGAGATCATGTCCTTGTCGACCTGGATGATCTGCAATTCGGTTTCGGTGATCTTGCCCTTGGCCTGCGCGCGCGAGGCGATGTATTGGGCGCGCTCGCCCGACAGCCGGGCGTTGTCGCGCTCCAGCGTCGTCAGCCGCGAGATCTGTACCAGCCGCTGGTCGAAAAGCTGGCGGACACCGACCAGCTCCTTCTCGACCAGCACGAGTTCCTTGTCCTTGGCCTTTTCCTGCGCCGACAGGCCCTCGATCTCCTCATTGAGCTGCATCACCCGCTCGCGCAGCTGGGCTTTTTGTCCGGCGCGGCCGTTGACACGGACTTCGAACAATTTGGTTTCGCTGGCAATGAGGTCGCGGACGTCGGGGTCGTCGGCGCGATCGGTCAGCATCGGCGGAAACTTGATCTTGTCGAGACCGCGCTGTTCGGCCTCCAGCCGTGCACCGCGCGCCCACAAGCCGTTGAGCGTCTTGACGACGATCGCAAGGCTCGCCTTGACCACGGTCTCGTCGAGACGGACGACGATATCGCCGGCCTTGACGAGATCGCCATCGCGCACCCTGACCTCGCCGACCACGCCGCCGGTTGGATGCTGGACTTTCTTGACGTTGGAATCGACCACCACCGCGCCCGGCGCGATCAGCGCGCCCGAGATCGGCACCGTGGACGCCCAGCCGCCAAAGCCGCCGGCCAGCACCAGTACCAGCACCAGGCCCACGATAAGATGGGTCCGGATCGAGCGGCGGGCGCCGCGCAGCCCTGAATCGGTTTGGGTCATGATTTGGCGACCCCGGCGTCGGAGACGATCTTGATCGGTGCCGGGGGTGCTACGCGCTGCAGCACCTGTCCGAGCACGGTTTCCTTTGGCCCGAACGCCTGCATGCGGCCATCCTTCAGCACCAATAGCTGATCGACGCCCTCGATGCCGACCGGCCGGTGCGCCACCACGACCACGATGGCGCCGCGCTCGCGCGCGCCGCGCACCGCGCGGGTCAGGGCCTCATCGCCCTCGCTGTCGAGGTTGGAATTCGGCTCGTCGAGCACGATCAGGAACGGGTTGCCGTACAGGGCCCGTGCCAGCGCCACGCGCTGCGCCTGGCCTGCCGAAAGGGCGGTGCCCTGCTCGCCGATCTGGGTGTCGTAACCCTCGCGCATCTTGATGATCATCTCATGCACGCCGGCTTCCTTGGCGGCACCGATAATCCATTCCGATTTGGCGTCGGGATCGAAGCGGGAAATGTTCTGGGCGATCGAGCCCGCGAACAATTCGACGTCCTGCGGCAGATAGCCGATATGGCGGCCGATCACATCCGACTGCCATTGATCGAGCGCTGCACCATCGAGCCGCACCTTGCCGCGGAACGGAATCCAGACCCCGACCAGCGCGCGCACCAGCGACGATTTGCCGGAGCCACTCGGTCCGATCACGCCGATGCCGGTGCCGGCATCGGCGGCGAAGGTAACGTCCTGGACGATCAGGCGCTGATCGCCGGGCGGCACGATGCTGACGCCCTCGACCGACAGCCGCTTCGACGGGCTCGCCAGCAAGGTCTGCGTGCTCGCCGCCGGCATCTGCCCCAGCAGCTTGTTGAGGCGGCCCCAGCTCTGGCGCGCGGCGACAAAGCCTTTCCAGTGCGCAATCGCCAGATCGACCGGCGCCAGCGCCCGGGCCGAGAGGATCGAGCCTGCGATGATGATGCCGCCGGTAGCCTCCTGGTGAATTACGAGATAGGCGCCGACCGCCAGCACCGCCGATTGCAGCATCATGCGCAGCACCTTGGCGACCGCGCCGAGGCCACCGGCCACGTCGCTGGCGCGCTGGTTGCCGGCCAGATATTTCTCGTTGGCTTCGCTCCAGCGCGCGGTCAGCCGCCCGGCCATGCCCATCGCAATCAGAACTTCGGCGTTGCGCCGGCTGGTCGTCGCCAGATCGTTGCGCCGCGCCGCCAGCGTCATGGCGTCGCGCGCCGGCTGCCGCGACAGGAACTCGGTGATCACAGTGAGGATCACGAGAATGATCGCGCCGACCAGGGCGGTGGTCCCTAGCAACCAGTGGAATGCGAAACAGATGCCGAGATAGAGCGGCAGCCACGGCAGGTCGAAGAACGCGCCAGGACCCATGCTGCCGAGGAACGAGCGGACATTGTCGAGGTCGCGCAGCGGCTGCAGGCCCTCATTGCGGCTGCCGACCATCAGCGGCAGGCGGACGATGGTTTCGAACACGCGGGCGTTGATCGCTTCATCGAGCGAGGTGCCGATCCGCCCCAGGATCCGTCCCCGGATCAGGTCGAGCCCGCCCTGGGCGACGTACAAGGCCCCGGCGAGGACCACGAGACCGACCAGGGTCGGCACGCTGCGGCTCGGCAGCACGCGGTCGTAGACCTCCAGCATGAAGATCGAACCGGTCAGGTACAACAGGTTGATCATGCAGCTCATGAAGCCGACGCCGAGGAACGCGCTGCGGCAGGCGCGCAACGCTTCACCGAGTTCGGATCGCCGGACGCCGGGAGCGGCTGCCATCAAATCGAATCTCTTCAAATGGATTAGGTAACGTGCTGGTTTTACCGACCTTTGTGGCCAGCGTCTATTTAAGTCACGTTAACCTGAATCCGGTTCACGCCTATGACACGGGCGTAAAGCCGAAGAAATGCGCCAACAGGGGGCTTTTAGGCCGGCGTGCGCTCGGCGGTGGCAGCCTTGGGAGCGGCCTTGGGAAACGGCACCAGAATCACCGACATCGACACCCGGCCGATTTCGCCTTCGAGATCGAGCAACACGCCGCCTCCGGTGCCGAGGCCGGCCGACGGCCGCCACCGGGTTTCGGCACGGACCCCGACCCATGCGCCTTTTGGCTGCCTGAACAGCTGGACGGTGAGGTTCGGATTGGGGTCCGCCACCGCGTTCTGGACCGGCCGGGCGATGCCGTGGGTCCAGTCCGCCGGGCCCAAAACCTGTGACAACGGCCCGGCGCCGTCGATGATCGCATGGTGCAGGCGGAACCAGGCCACGCCGTCGCCGGCGCGCGCTTCCATCGCGTCCATGAACCAGGGTTGGCCATGGGCGGCCTTGACGGTGCGCAACGGAAACCGGGCCGGGTCGGCGGCTTTGCTCGCCGGGTCGGCAAAACCCGGGATTTCAACCGCGCGCTCGCGCGACAGCGTCACCCGAACGGTGGCGCAGGGCGCTTCTTCATTCGCAGCCCGCAGCGTGTTGTCGACCACGCTGACGCGGCCGCCTTCGCTGACGACGGAAAGCTGCGTGCGCAATTCCGCCATCGGCGTCGGGCGCAGGAACCAGGCCGAGCTCGCGATCGCCGTGCCCCAGTTTCGTTGCCCGGCCTGTTGCTCGATTTCGGCGGTCAGCAGGCTTGCGACCGCCCCACCCTGCAAGCCCGCGAACGGGCCGGCGGCCAATGCGGAGGGTTGCCAATGATGCGGCGTTTTCAAGGGTTCGAAGATCGCCAAGGCGTGATTTCCGTCAGATGAGGGATATTGAGTGTCGATGGAATTTGGCCCACGATGATGCCTATCGCAAAAGGGATTTCGTCACCTGAGATGAGTAATATTCACCCATCAAGCGAGCCGGATCTGCCGCTGCGGGCGATCCCGCCATTGACCGCGCTGCTCGCCTTCGAGCGCGCCGCCACGCAATTGAGCTTTCGCGGCGCCGCGCGCGATCTGGCGCTCAGTCCGTCCGCGATCAGCCACCAGATCCGCGGGCTGGAGGCGCAATTCGGCGTAAAACTGTTCGTGCGGGGCGCGCGCTCGGTGCGGCTGACCGCCGATGGCGAGCGCTATCTGGCAAAGGTCTCGGTGGCGCTGGCAGGCCTGCAGGAGGCCGGGCGCGACATGCTGCGGCAGCGGCGCGACGGCGGCAGCGAACTCTGGATCAGTTCACTGCCGTTTTTCACCTCGACCGTGCTGCTGCCGGCGCTGCCGGATTTCAAGCGGCGCAATCCCGCGCTCACGTTGCGGATCGAGGCCACCCATCAATACGCCGATTTCAACGCCTCGCGCGTCGACGTCGCGATCCGCTACGGCCGCGAGCATTCGACCGGCCTGAAATTCGAACCGCTGGTCGCCATCAGTGGATTGCCGGTGTGTGCGCCGGCGCTGATCAAAGCAGGCTTGCGCACGCCGGAGGATCTGTCGGGCCAGATCCTGATCCATCTGACGACGCAACCGCGGAGCTGGCCGGCCTGGCTCAGGGAAGCCGGCCTGCCCAATCTCACCCCGCGCGGGCATCTCTGGCTCGACAGCGTTCCGGCGATGCTGGAGGCGGCCGAGCACGGGCTCGGCGTCACGCTGGCGATGGCGCCGCTGATCAAGGCGCGGCCGGGATTCGGCAAAAAACTGATCGCGCCGTTCGATGTGCCGACGAGCCGTATGGAGACGATCTACCTGGTGTCCCGCACCGAACAGGCGCGGGACCGCCGTATTGCGGCCGTGCGGCGCTGGATCATGGATGCCGTCGGCGCCGCCAAGGGATCGTAGCGCAGGCTACATCCGGCCGCGCACCAGCCGCACCACCAGGAGCAGCAGGACCGCGCCGATCGCCGAATAGATGATCTCGGAGATCAGGCCGGAGCCGAGATGAATGCCGAGCTTGGGAAACAGGAGACTTGCGACCAGCGCGCCGGCAACGCCGACCAGGATGTCGCCGATGATGCCAAAGCCGGTGCCGCGCACGATCTTGCCGGCCAGCCAGCCCGCAACGAGGCCGACAAACAGAATGACGAGAATGCCTTGGTTGGAGATGATCATCGGAAAAAGTCCCCCGGTTTACCAGTCACTATCTGGCGCCTTCTGACGCCGCGGTTTTAGCCTACCGATAATTCCCTGACGTGACGACCCCCTCGGCGCGTCGTCGTACCGGCCAATGACGAAACTTTCCGCCGACATCGGCGTTATCTGGGCATGACCCAACCCGATATTTGGTACGTGACTTTTGGACCGGACAAATCCGTGAAAACGGACGACCGGGCGTCGGATTCGGTGCGATCGACCCGAACCTTCAAATCGGAAGTCGACGCCAAGTTGTTTGCGATGCAAATTCTTTCAAAGGGCTGGACCGCGAGCGCGGGCACACTCAATCCACATCAGCCGAAGCAGGTCGTAGGTCCCTCCCAGATCGAGCGTTGGGCCGACCCGGATTTCGCGTACAGGGCAATTGGCTGACAACAACCTTGTGGGCTCAAGGTATTCCTGCGCGATAAAGTCGCGGCGGCCGCTTCGGCCGTGGCGAGCATGTGAGGTCAATCCCTCACCATCTCACTCGATCACTTCGTCTGCGCGGGCGATTAGCGTTGCCGGAACCTTCAAGCCAAGTGTCCTGGCGGTCTTCAGGTTGATCGCAAGCTCGAATTTGGTCGGTTGCATCACGGGCAGATCCGCCGGTTTCTCGCCCTTCAGAATGCGGCCGACATAGAGCCCGGACAGCCGATAGGCCTCGGTCAGATCCGGCCCGTAGCTCACGAGTCCGCCTTCACTCACGAATTCCCTGAATGCATACACGGCCGCCATACCGTGGCGCGCCGCCAAGGTAACGATCTGCGGCCGGTGGTTGTTGAAGAGTGCATCCGCCCCAACCAGCAGTGCCGCAATTTTCCTTTCGGCAAGCGTGGAGAAGGCCCGTTCGATTTCTTGCGCGTCGCCGGTGCGAAGCACGGCTAGTTCACGCCCGGCGGCTTTCGCCGCGGCGAGCATTTCCTGCTCCTGCTCCTCGACACCGGGGCGATTGGAATTGACCAGCGCGCCGATGATGCGCCCGGTCGGAGAAAACTCCATCAGTAGTTCAAGACGTTTAGCATCGAGCTCGATCGTAAGTCCGGCAGTCCCGGTGATATTGCCACCCGGCCGGTTGAGACTCGCAACCAGGCCGCTTTTAACCGGATCAGAGACAGCCGCGAATACGATCGGAATCGTCGAGGTGGCCGCCTTGGCCGCAAGTGCGACGACCGGTCCGCCAACAGTTGCAATCACCGTGACAGGTCGGCGAACAAGTTCGACGGCAAGGTCCGATAACCGCTCGTAGCGGTCATTGGCACCGCGATACACGACGATCACGTTCTCGCCCGCTACGAAACCGGCCTCCCTCAATCCGCGATGAAGACCTCCGAACTGATCGGGCCGTAATTGTGCATTGCCACTGTTGAGGACGCCGATTACCGGCATTGCCAGCGGTTGGCTACGGCCGATCAGCGGAAACGCGATGGCGGCGCCACCAGCAAGGCCAAAGAATTCACGGCGACGCATTCGTCCTCCGGAAAGGGCTCACAATTGCTGTATCAGGCTATCAATTTGCGTTTAGGCGGCAAGCCAGAAGAGCACGAGATCGCGCATCGATCAGCCCAGGCGATCCCACCCCGGACCTTCAACTAGCAGCTTCGGCCAGCTCGGCCAAGATACATCGCGCGGTACGCTTTGGCGCAATCTGCACATTGGGCGGCAACGCCTCGGTACAGCGGGGTTGCGCGAATCCACAACGCGGCGCGAACGAGCAGTTGCTCGGCGCCTTGTCGAGCGAGGGTGGCGTACCGGGGATCGTCTCCAGCCGCTGGCCGCGCTTGGCGCCGTGCACGGTCGAAGCGAGCAGTCCCTTCGCATAGGGATGAACCGGCGTGCGCACGATGTCACGCAAGCTTCCCTGCTCAACAATCTGGCCGGCATACATGACCGCGACGCGGTCGCAAATCTCGATCGCAACCCCGATATCATGGGTCACGAAGATCACGGACATGCCGAACTCGCGCTGCAATTCGCGCAGCAGCAGCAGGATCTGGATCTGCACGGTGGCATCGAGCGCCGTGGTCGGCTCGTCGGCCAGCAGGATCTTTGGCTTGCACGCCAGCGCCAGAGCTATCATCGCGCGCTGCCGCATGCCGCCGCTCATTTCGTGCGGATAGGCCTCGAGCCGGCGTTTGGCGGAGGGAATGCGAACCACCTCCAGCATCTCCAGCGCGCGGGCGGTCGCTTCTTTCTCGCTCTTGCCTTCATGGCGCATCACGGTCTCGGCAATCTGCCGGCCGATGGTATAGACCGGATCGAGCGCCAGCGCCGGCTCCTGAAAGATCATCGAAACGGTCTGCCCGCGGAACGCCGATAACTCGTCGTCATCAAGCGCCAGCACGTCGCGGCCCAATACATTGACGCTGCCCGAAATCTGCGTCCGCTTCTTCGGCAATAACCGCATCAGCGCCCGCAACGTCACGCTCTTGCCCGACCCGGACTCGCCGAGCAGGCCGAGCACCTCGCCTTCGCCAAGCGTCAGCGAGAGATCGTTGACGGCGTGCACGGTACGCTCGCCGGTGAAGCGGATGTTGAGATTTTTGAGTTCGACGAGATTGGTCATGCCGCCTTGGGTACCCTTTGGTGGTAGTCGGTGGCGCGCTGGAACGCAGCACCGATCCGCAGCAACATGGCTTCGTCGAAGGAGCGCCCGACCAATTGCAGGCCTACGGGCAAGCCGGTCTTGGTGAAGCCGCAAGGGATCGAAAGCGCCGGCAGGCCGAGATAGTTGATGGGGCGGGTGAACTTGGTGATCCGCTGGATCACGGCCTCGGCGTTGAGACTGTTGCCTACATCGCTCTCGGCAATGGTCGCCGCGGGCATCGGTGCGACCGGCACCAGCACGGCGTCGGTGCCGGTGACTGCGGCGAGATAGGCTGACAACGCCGGACCGCGCCAGCGCATTGCTTCGAGATAGGACACTGCGGGGATCGCGAGGCCGTTCTGCAACCGCATCAACACCTGCGCGCCGTAATCCTGCGGCCGCTCGATCATCCACCTCTTGTGAAGTGCTGCGGCCTCGGCGGCGAGCACCAGCTGGCAGGCGCCGGTGAGCTGGCGCTGGTCCGGCAGTTCGACCGAGACGATTTCGGCGCCTTCTTTTTTCAGGGTCGCGATGGTCTCGTCGAGAACGCGCGCCACCTCGGCATCGAGGTCGTCGACATAGAACGCGGTCGGCACGCCGATCTTGAGGCCCTTGATCGAGACCTTGGTGGCGGCCATGTAATCCGGCACCGGCAGCGTCGAAGCGGTGAGATCCTCGGGGTCGGCGCCCGCCATCAATCCCAACAATAGTGCGCAATCTTCCGCGCTCTGCGCCAGCGGCCCGACGGTGTCGAGCGATTGCGACAGCGGCATCGCCCCGGCGCGGCTGACGCGGCCGACCGTGGTCTTCAACCCGGTGACGCCGCAAAAATGCGCGGGCATCCGGATCGAACCGCCGGTGTCCGATCCCAGGGCGGCAAAGGTCAGCCGTGCGGCGACCGCCGAGCCCGAGCCGGACGACGAGCCACCGGTGATGTGATCGACATTCCAGGGGTTACGCACCGCGCCGTAATGCGGATTGTGGCCGGTCGGCCCGAAGGCGAACTCCACCATCTGTAACGAACCGAGCCTGACCGTGCCGGCGTCCTTCAGGCGTTGCAGCGCGGTCGAGGTCGTGGTGGCGACGAAATCACGCCGGATCTTCGAGCCGCAGGTGACCACCTTGCCTTCGTCGTAATACATGTCCTTGTGCGCCAGGGGCACGCCATGCAGCGGGCCGCGATTGTTGCCCTTGGCGAGCGCCGCATCGGCGGCGTCGGCGGCCTTGAGTGCGTCTTCCGATTCGATCGCCATAAAGGCGTTGAGCTTCGGCTGCCACTCGGCGATCCGGTGCAGACAGGAACGCGTCACCTCGCGCGAGGAAACTTCCTTTGACGCGATCGCCTTCGCGACCGCGACCAGCGACATCAAGGCGGGTTCGGTGCTCATTTCGACACCTTCGCATTCTGCACCAGCAGAAAACTCGCGGGCTCGAGATCCATCGGCAGAGTGCCGGCGACCGGTGCAAAGCCTTCGAATGCCGGGCCAATCGAATTGGCGATACGCTCCGCGGCTTCCGCCGTCGCAGGCACGCCCGCGACATCCGTCATCACCTTGACCTCTTTGGGACTGGGTCTTGTCATGTCGCTCCCCTCATGCGTTTTGCTTGTGCTTGTCCGGTGCGCGGCTGTGCCCTGAACCGGGAATGGCCATATAGCACGCCGCCTGATGACCCATTGTATCGAGATCGCTGAGTTTTGGCGTCGCATTTGCGCAGAGCGGCTCCGCAAACGGACAACGGGTGTGAAACCGGCACCCGGACGGCGGGTCGATCGGATTGGGCGGATCGCCGGAAATCGGCGGCGTCTGGGTGCGGTTGTCTGGATCGGCCGACGGCATCGCCGCCAGCAGCGCCCGCGTATAGGGATGCGCAGGCTGATCCCAAACCGTGTCGACGGGGCCGAGTTCGACGACTTCGCCGAGATACATCACCAGCACGCGATCGCTGATGTAGCGCACCACGTTGAGGTCGTGGCTGATGAAGAGATAGGTCAGGCCGAACTCGCGCTTGAGGTCGGCCAGCAGGTTGAGCACCTGGGCCTCGACCGATTTGTCCAGCGCGGACACCGCTTCATCGAGGATCACCAGCCGCGGCGACAAAGCGAGGGCACGGGCGATATTGACGCGCTGACGCTGGCCGCCGGAGATCTCGTGCGGATAGCGGTTGGCAAAGATTTCGGGCCGCAAGCCCACCTTGTCCAATAACTCGCGCGCCAGTGCGCGGGAGGCGGTATCCGCCATGCCGTGGACCTTGGGGCCGAACGCGATCGATTCCTCGATGGTGAGGCGCGGGTTGAGCGAGGCGTAGCTGTCCTGAAACACCATCTGCATGCCGCGGCGCAGCTCGCGCAGCGACAGCGCACGGCCGACCTGCATGCCGTCATAGACGATATCGCCGGCGTCGCGCTTCATCAGATGCATCAAAAGCCGCGCGGTGGTCGACTTGCCGCAACCGGATTCGCCGACGATCCCGACAGTCTCGCCCTTGGCGATGGCAAACGACACATTATCGACCGCGCGCACGGTTTTCCGCGCGCTGAAGAGATCGCCGCGCACCGGGAAATGCTTTGTCAGGCCGGAGACCTGCAACAACGGCTGCGCGGCGCCGCCGACGTCCTCGATCTTTTCCAGAAGTTCGACGGGGCTTGTCTCGGTCATCGCCGCCCCCACTGAATGCCTATGGCTGCGGGGAACACCTCTCCCCGTTGGGGAGAGGTCGGCGCGCAGCGCCGGGTGAGGGCTTCAGGTCCATCGATGGAGCGTAACCCCTCACCCGGATCGCATCTGGCGATGCGATCCGACCTCTCCCTACGGGAGAGGTGAACCGCCGATGCCGACAGAGTTTGAGCTAGTCTCCCCATGCGTCAGTTCCTGATGTCCATGGCGCTGCGCATGCCGTCGCTGAGCAAATTGAAGCAGATCGAGACCGCAAAGATCATGGCGCCGGGCAATGCTGCGACCCATGGGTTGACATAGATCGCGGTGCGCAGCGTGTTGAGCATCAGACCCCATTCCGGCTCCGGCGGTTTTGTGCCCAACCCCAGGAACGAAAGTCCGGCGGCGAGGATCATCGACACCGAAATCAGCCCGGTGGCGTAGACGAAGATCGGGCCCAGCACATTGCCGAGCATATGCACCCGCATGATGGTGAAGGGCCCGGCACCGGAAGCTCGCGCGGCCTCGACGAAGTCCATGTTGCGGACGCCTGTGGTGACGCTCTCGGCGACGCGGGTGATCTGGGGCACGAACACGATGGTCAGCGAGACGATGGAGTTGACGATGCCGGCGCCGAGCGCGCCGGAGATCGCGATCGCCAGCAGCACCGACGGAAAGGCATAGAACACGTCGATCGTGCGCATGATCGCGGTGTTGAGCTTGCCGCCGACGTAACCGGCGATGAGGCCGAGCGAGGTGCCGATCATGAAGGCGAGGATGACGGGAAGAATGCCGATCACAAGCGACAGCCTCCCGCCATAGACCAGCCGCGCCAGCATATCGCGGCCGAGCTCATCGGTACCTAGCGGATAGTTCGGCGTGCCGATATGGCGGAGCCTTCGGATCATCGAGCCCTGATAGGGATCGGCGAGACCGAGCCATGGCGCGCATAATGCGGAGAGGAAGATCAGCGCGAGAATAAAGGCGCAGACCATGCTGACCTTGTCTCGCGCGATGCGGCGGCCGACGGTTGCCCAATAGCCGCGCGCCTTGGTGGCGGGGGCGGCCTGCAGGGCCAGATCTGTGATCGCGCTCATCGGCTGATCCCCATGTCAGCTCCGCTTGATGCGCGGATCGATCGACGCTTGCGCGATATCGACCAGAAGATTGAGCGCGACGAAAAACAGCGCCAGCACCAGGATGGTGCCCTGCAACAGCGGCAGGTCGCGCTGGAAGATCGCCGAATTCAGCAGCAGGCCCGAGCCCGGCCATGAGAACACGGTTTCGATCAGGATCGAGCCGCCGAGCATGTAGCCGAGTTGCAACCCCATCACCGCCAGCGCGGTTGGTGCTGCGTTCTTGATGACGTGGCGGAACACGTCGGTCTCGCGCAGGCCCTTGGCGCGCAGGGCCTCGACAAAATCCTGGCTCAAGATGTCGCCGGTCAGGGCTCGCACGGTGCGGGTGACGATGCCCATCGGAATGACCGAGGTGGTGATCGCAGGCAGGATCAGATAGCGGATGTGCTCCCAGTCCCAGCCCCAGGCGCTGGAACCGCCGGGACCGGCGCCGACCGCGGGCAGCCAGTTGAGCTGCACCGAGAAGATGATCACCATCACCATGCCGAGCCAGTAATGCGGCACCGAGACGCCGGCAATCGCAATCGAAGTCGCGACCTTGTCGATCCAGGTGTCGCGGAAATAGCCGGCGATCAGGCCGAAAAACAATCCCAGCGTAAAGCCGATCAGCGCTGCGGCGATCGCCAGCGTGACGGTATTGCCGACTGCACGCATCACCTCGGTCAACACCGGACGCCCCGTCGCGATCGAACTGCCGAGATCGCCATGGACCGCGCGCCACAGCCAGAGCCCGAACTGAACCGGCAGCGGACGATCGAAGCCGTAGGCGGTACGCAATTGCGCCGCGAGCTCCTGCGACGCATCCGCCGGCAGCACCGCGACCAGGGGATCGCCCGGCGTGATGTGCACCAGCAGAAAACACACCAGCGCCACGCTGATCACGATCGGGATCACATAGACGATGCGTCGGGCGATATAGGTGAGCACGAGACATTCTTTCTTCCTTCTCCCCTTGTGGGAGAAGGTGGCGCGCGCAGCGCGCCGGATGAGGGGTTCTTTCCGCAGACGCAGTCATTGCGAATGAGGGAGGAGCGTCCGCGGGGAGAACCCCTCACCCGTCTTCGCTTCGCGAAGCCACCCTTTCCCACAAGGGGAGAGGGCGACGCGCGTCGTGAGGTTAGTTCAATACGCCTACGGCGTCATCGACACCGGCGAGAAGTCCACGAACCAGCTCTTCGGCTGCACAAAGCCTTTCACCTTCGGGCTCATGGCGCGCGGGGCGACGTCATGGGCGACGTAGAGGAAGGCGGCGTCGTCAACGGAAGCCGCATGAAGTTCGGCCAGCGCCGCATCGCGCGCGGCGGGATCGAAGGTCTGGCGCGCCTTGGTCACCAGTTCATCGAATTTGGGATTGTTGATGTAACCCCAATTGTTCGACACCGGAGGCGCCATCGACGATTGCAGGAAGCGCACCAATGCAAAGAACGGATCCATCGCCGCATAGGTCACGTTGGTGGCGTTGGCGCCGTTGGCGGAGGCGTCCTTGGCGCCGCGGCGCCAGTTGGTGAACAGCGTGTTCCATTCGATGACGTCGAGCTGGACGTCGAAGTAACATTCCGCCAGCGCCTGCTGCAGATATTCGTTCATCGGCAGCGGGAGCATCTGGCCCGACCCGGACGCCGAGGTCTGGACCTTCACCGACAGCTTTTTGCCTGGTCCGTATCCGGCCTCCTGCATCAGCTTCTGCGCCGCCGGCTTGTCGAACTTGATCTCGAAGGTCGGCTTGCCCCGCCAGGGATGGCCGGGCTCGAAGGTGCCGGTCGCCGGCACCATCAGGCCGGCCAGCAGACCGTCCTTGAGGCCTTCGCGATCGACGCAAAGGTTGGCGGCCTTGCGTACCCTGATGTCGTTCCAGGGCGAGCCTTCGACGCGGGAGAACTGCCAGGGCCAAACATGCGGCTCTTCATTGGACTTGATCGTGAAGCCGCGCTGCTTGATTTCGGCCACTGCATCCGGCGCCGGCGCCTCGACCCAGTCGACCTGACCGGACAGCAGCGCCGCGGTGCGGGCGTTGGCTTCCGGCATCGGCAACAGCACCATCTTGTCGACCTTGGGCACGCGCGCCTTGTCCCAGTAATTGTCGTTCTTGACGAGTTCGAGCCGCTCGCGCGGCGTAAAGCTCGACATTTTCCAGGGACCGGTGCCCGACGCGGCCTTGGCGAACGACGCCCAGGCGGCCTGCGATTTCGCCTTGGCGTCCGCGCCTTCAGCGGCAGCGAACAGCTTTTGCCATGCCGACGGGCTCGCCATGAACAGATTGGTCAGGTTGATGGGGAGAAAACTGTCCGGCTCCTTGGTGATCAATTCCACCGTCATATCGTCGATCTTGGTGGCAGTTGCCAGCGTTGGCATGCGCGAGGCGGTGACGCCGACCTGGCTCGGATCGAATTGCGGCGCATCCTGCTTCAGCACCTTCTCGACATTCCACACCACGGCTTCGGCGTTGAACGGCGAGCCGTCGTGGAAGGTGACGCCGGGGCGCAGCTTGAAGGTCCATTTCTTCTTGTCTGACTCGTCGACCTTCCATTCGGTGGCAAGGCCCGGGATCATCACGCTGGCCTTGTCGGCCGACGAGAGGTCCCACATCGTCAGCGCGTCATACATCGTGAGACCAGTGAAGCGGTTGCCCTCAAAGCCTTGGTCCGGCTGCCCCAGCGTGCGCGGAATGTCGGCGGCGGTCATGCCGATGCGCAGCACGGTTTCGGCGCCGGCGAGTTGCGGCAATCCAGCCCCCAGCCCGAGCGCCAGCAGCAGTGCCGTCACTGTTTTCTTCGATGTTTCATAACGCATTGCAGCAAACCCTTTTTTCTACTTCCGGTGATTAATTCTTATGCAAACGTATGCAACGCCTGTGCCAAGGGAGATGGTTCTTCGTCAAATAACCGTTGGACATGTGCTTTCTTCCCGCTCCGCACGAAGAAAGGACAGGACTGCCTATTCTGGCATCAAGCTTGCAAGCTTTGGCATTAGGTATTCCCAATATTCGACGGAGCTTAGTTCATGCGCATCCGCCATTCGATGCTACTCATCGCCGCGACGGCACTCACCATCGGCGCCGGCCTGCCGGCCAAAGCCGAGTCCATTGTGCGCTACGGCATTTCGATGGCCGACATACCCCTGACCACGGGCCAGCCGGATCGCGGCGCCGGCGCCTATCAATTCACCGCCTACACGATCTACGACCCGCTGGTGGCCTGGGAAATGGACGTGTCCGACCGGCCCGGCAAACTGGTGCCGGGGCTCGCCACCGAATGGAAGGTCGACGACAAGGACAAGACCAAATGGCGCTTCACGTTGCGCAAGGGCGTCAAATTCCACGATGGCAGCGAGTTCAACGCCGACGCCGTGATCTGGAATCTCGACAAGGTGCTGAACGACAAGGCGGCGCAATTCGACAAGCGCCAGAGCGCGCAGGTGAAAACCCGCCTGCCCTCGGTGGCAAGCTACGCCAAAATCGACGACGACACCGTC
This sequence comes from uncultured Alphaproteobacteria bacterium, assembly GCA_963802535.1. Lineage (GTDB taxonomy): Bacteria > Pseudomonadota > Alphaproteobacteria > Rhizobiales > Xanthobacteraceae > Bradyrhizobium. The sequence continues at coordinate 84,100 of CAWDJI010000034.1, forward strand.
GAGATCACCACCAAGAATGTGGATTCGTTCTTCCCCTACCAGATGCTCTGGTTCCTGGTCTCGAGCCCGGCGCAGTATGAAAAGCTCGGCAAGGACTGGGACAAATTCGCCAGCCAGCCCTCCGGCACTGGCCCGTTCAAACTGACAAAACTTGTCCCGCGCGAACTCGCCGAGCTGACGCAAGAATGAAGATTACTGGAACAAGAAGCGGCTTCCGAAGACCGACAAGCTGATCCTGATTCCGATGCCGGAGGCGCTGACCCGCACCAACGCGCTGCTCGCCGGCCAGGTCGATCTGATTGAAACGCCCGCGCCGGACGCGGTGCCGCAGCTGAAATCCGCCGGCATGCGGATCGTCGACAACATCACGCCGCATGTCTGGAACTACCACTTAAGCGTCCTGCCCGGCTCGCCCTGGACCGACATTCGCCTGCGCAAGGCGCTCAATCTGGCGATCGATCGCGACGGCGTCGTCGGCCTGATGAACGGCCTGGCCAAACCCGCCAAGGGCCAGGTCGATCCGTCGAGCCCCTGGTTTGGCAAGCCGAATTTTGAACCCAAGTATGATGTCGCGGCGGCAAAGAAGCTGGTCCAGGAGGCCGGCTACTCCAAGGAGAAGCCGCTGAAAGCCACCTTCATCATCGCGCAGGGCGGCACCGGGCAGATGCTTTCGTTGCCGATGAACGAGTTCCTCCAGCAGAGCTTCAAGGAAATCGGCATCGAGATCGACTTCAAGGTGGTCGAGCTCGAGACATTGTATACGCATTGGCGCAAGGGCGCGGCCGACGAGATCAACGCCGGCATCACTTCCAACAACATCGCCTATGTCACCTCCGATCCGCTCTACGCCATCGTGCGCTTCTTCCACTCCGGCCAGATCGCACCCGTCGGCGTCAACTGGGGCGGTTACAAGAACCCGAAGGTCGACGCGCTGATCGACGAAGCCAAGCAGAATTTCGACACCGCGAAACAGGACGAATTATTGGCGCAGGCCCATGCGCTGATCGTCGACGATGCCGTGCTGGTGTGGGTGGTGCACGACACCAACCCGCATGCGCTGTCGCCGAAAGTGAAAAAATTCGTGCAGGCGCAACACTGGTTTCAGGACCTGACGACGATCGGGCTGGAGTAGCGAAAAATGTAGGGTGGGCAAAGGCGCGCTTGCGCCGTGCCCACCATCCATCAACGATTACGGTTCGAATTGGTGGGCACGCTTCGCTTTGCCCACTCTACGGGCTTCGTTTCCAAACAATTTCAGCCGCGGCGTATGGGCCCCGGCTCTAGGCCGGGGCGACGAGAATTTATCCCCTTCACGGAATCGGATAGCCCTTCCACAGCCATTCCAGCGCCGAGGGAAGCGTTTGCGCAATCGTCGGCCGATCGGTGTGCTTGGCGTTGCGCACGAACAAATACTGGTAGTGGTAGCCTTTCTCGGCCAGCACCTTCGCCATCAAAGCGGCCGACAGCGTCCAGTCATGCATGCCGTCGGGAATGGTCGGGTTGGGATAGAACAGGTCCTGATCGCCCATCTCGAACCAGTAACGGATCGGCTTGGTCGATGAAGCCGGGATCAACGGCACAACGGGCGGGTCCGACGGCGTCAGCACGCCGTCCTTGACGATCAGGTTGGGCGTGGCCTTGCCGGTCCACGCCGAGTGATATTCCCAGGCGCCGCCGCGCAGCGCCGGATTCCATGGCCATTGCTGATTCACCATGGTCGGCGAATAGGCCAGCACGCGGCGATAGAGTTCGGGATGAAACCACGCCATGGTGAAAGCGGCCGTACCGCCCGAGCTCGACCCCATGGTGGCGCGGCCGTCCGGATCCCTGGTCAGCTTCACGCCGGCATTCCGTTCGACCAGCGGCAATATCTCGCGCTCGACGAATTGCGTGTAGGTCCCCGATATCGTGTCGTATTCAAGTCCACGCTGGGCGCCCTGCGCGTCCTGCCCGCCATTGCCGATCTTGATCGCGACCATCGGCGGCACGCGCTTCTGTGCGATCAGATTGTCGAGGATGGCGTTCATGTCCTTCCAGGCGGTCGAGTCGCCGTCGGCGAGCACGATGAACGGCATCTCGGTGCCGCGCACGTAATTCGCCGGGAGATAGACCTGGATGTTACGCTGCCAGATACCGGGATGGCTTGTCGTCACGATCATATTCGATTTGTCGCCAGCGGCTGTGGTCGCGATCATGATCGAACTGTTGCCGCAGCCCGGCACGTCGTCGCGGATCAGACCGGGGTTATAGATCACGCTGTCCTTTGACGCGAAGGTGAAGGACGTGGCCGTGCCTTTTGCCACGCCTTCCTTGGCAATCGTCTCGGGCGCGGGGTTATGCGTCGGGCCGATGATGAAATTGCCTTCGGCACCGACCGGCGGCAGCGTGCCATCGGCAAGCTCGGTGGATTTCGGATAGTTCGGGTTCATGGGATCGCGCGTCGGCGGCGCGGTCTTGAAGTCGAGCCCGGTGGTGTCGATGAAAAACGGTGCGGCCTTGTCGGATGTGTTGGCGTTGGGCGGCACGGCCATGTTCTGGGTGACGCAGGGTGCTTGCGCCATGGCGGCAGGCATGAACGACACGGCAGAAATCAACGCCGCTGACGCGGCGACCCATTCGTTGCGCATTGTTCTCTCCCGAATTTGACGAGTCTCAATGGCTCGTCTTTACGGGAGCGAAATATGACGAGCGGTTGGAAGAGGGTCAAGTTGCGGAAACAATTTGATCGCGATCATGTCGGATGAAATGATTACGATCATTGTTTCGGCGAAAAATGATCGCAATCATTTTCGGTGATGACGAAAACTACTTCGTCAGCAGCGCGTAGGCGCCGTTCCAGTCTTCCGGCGGCGGGTTTTCCTGATAGCCGCGGATGCGCGCTTCGTACAGATCGTAGAGCAACTCCAGCGAATGCGCCTCGTCGGTACGGCGGCCACGTTCGATCGCGCCCAGCGCGCCGTCCCAGTCGCGGTTGCGATAGCAGGCCAGCATCTCGATCGTGAGGTTGCGCAGCCGCTGGAAGCGGCCGGACTGCGCGGTGTCCTCGCGCCCGGCGATGGCGTAGATCACCTCGGGCTCGGTCTTGCCCTTGACCATGATGAAGTCGAGTTCGAGGATCGCGAACTTCTCCTTGACCGCAAGTGCCGTCTTCGAGCCGACGATGATCGGAAATCCGTATTCCTTGGTTTGCCCTTCCAGCCTCGATGCCAGATTGACGGCATCCCCAAGCACCGAATAGTTGAACTTGATATCGGAACCCATATTGCCGACGGTGCAAAGCCCGGTGTTCAAACCCACACCGACATTGATCGGGAAGTAGGCGGTCCCGTCATCCATCGCCTGCTGTTCGCGCACCTGGTTGAGTTCATCGATCTTTTCGAGCATGTCGATCGCGGCCTCGCAGGCATTGACCTCATGCCCGGAATCGTCGAGCGGCGCGTTCCAGAATGCCATGATGGCGTCGCCCATATACTTGTCGATATAGCCCTTGCGCGCCAGGATCGCGTTTGTGAGCGGCGTCAGGAAGCTATTCATCAGCGCGGTCAGGCCCTGCGGGTCGTGCTTGAAGGTTTCCGATATCGTGGTGAAGCCGCGAACGTCGGAGAACATGATGGTCAACTCGCGCTCCTCGCCGCCGAGCACGAGCTTTTCCGGCGACTGCGCCAGCTGGGCGACCAGCGCCGGCGACATGTACTGGGCGAATTGCGAACGAACCTGTTTCCGCTGCTGCTGCTCCCGGACGAAGCTGGAAAAGATCAGCGTCAGGTAAATCGACGTGGTCGACATCAGCGGATAGGTGGAATCGATCAGCAGCCGGTGCAGCGAGTAGAAATACACTGACGTTCCGATCACCCCGGTCGCAAACACCGCGCCGAGCGCAACCAGCGTGACCGGTCCGAACATCGGCGCAAATGCGATCACCAGGAGCCCGAACAGCAGCGCGGTTGCGAATTCGATCACGATGCCGTAATTCGGCTGCGAGATCACCTCCCCTGTCAACGCGCTTTCGAGCACCTGGGCGTGGATTTCCACGCCCGGCATGGCGGGCGAAACCGGCGTGGTCTTGATGTCGTTGAGACCGACCGCGGACGTTCCGATCAACACCAACTTGCCGGCGATCTTGTCGGGCGCGACCGTCCGCTCCAGCACGTTGATCGCGGAAATATACAGCGAGGGATCGTTGCGTGCGTAGTGGACCCAGAGCTGGCCATTGGCATCGGTCGGAAGCGCAAAGCCCTTGACCGCGAGGCTCTTGATGCCAGCCTTTTCGGCCTTGATCAGGATCGTGCCCGAACCGGTGGCGACCCGCAATATTTCGAAGGTGAGCGAGGGCATGGTCTGGCCCTGGGCCTGCATAATCATCGGAACCCGCCGCACGATACCGTCGCGTTCAGGATGGATAGTGAAGAGTCCGCGCCCGGCGGCAGCGTGTTCCAGCACCGGCGTGTTGCGCAGCAAGCCTGCGAAGTGGAACATGAAACGCTGTGGCTCTTCGCCCAGCATCGCGAGCCCCGTCGTCGGGAGCGATTTATCGAGCGCGACCCCTTCCTCCGTCAGGCCAGATTCACCGAGCACCACACGCGAGGCGCGAATGGCATCGGCGAGCACCTGGTCGTTGCTCGGCAGCGCCCGCAGCCGCTCGCGGGTGGCCTCGTCGATATTGCGCAAGCTGTCAGCCACGGCGTCCGGGTTGAGCCGGTCGGGCTCCGAAAACACCACGTCGAACGCGATCACGACAGCACCGAGCCGGGTCAGTTCGTTGACCAGATCGGCAATCCGGGTCCGCGGCCATGGCCACTGCCCGAGCTTCTCCAGGCTCTTGTCGTCGATATCGACAATGGTGACCGGCCGTGCCGTTTTGTCGCGCGGGTCAAACCGCTGGAAGCCGTCGAAGGTCCGGACCCGAAGTTCCTCGACCGGAGCCGGATCCAGCACCCGCAGCGCGGCAAAGCCGATCAACAGCGCAAGACACGCCAACCGGGCGTAGCCAAAGCGCCGTTGTAACCACCTTCGGATTACCTTCAGCCGCCTCATGCTACCTCGGTATCACATTCCAGGAGCTTGATCACTTCAGTGGTTGAGCCTGAACAGCAATCGCTACAGCAGGGGAATTGGCAATTGAGCCAATATTTGCCGATCAGACCCCAGCCCATACATGCGACGAATAACCTCTGACCGCAAACGCACTCCATAGGACGCTGCGGTCCTAAATAATTTTTCTGGAATTTCATCTAGAGCAAGTGGCGCTGAGCGCCGTCATGGTCGGACCAGTCGCCGTTGTTGTGAAAGAGAGGAAATCCGGGTCATTAAGTCCACCGTATTTAAAATTACTCAATGAATTCTTGTTGTTAGGGAGAAAGCAGGACAGGTTCTGACCTCCGAAGAACAGGGTTCTAACAGGTTACAAACAGGAGCCCAACAGGGTTTGAACTGGCTTAAAAATGGGTTCGAACAGGTGCTGCGGTCGAATTGCGAATGATGCGATCGGCAAGTCAAAGGATTTCAGACCCGTCCCGATGCCCACGCGATGCATAGGGGATCCCTGGGCGCCCCTCGGCTGGAAATTGGCTAAGGGATTTTGATTCCTCGCAATGCCGTCGAGTGGGAACTGTTCTAGGCTATGCCAGCAACGGGGATCTAGGCCCGACACTACGTAAAGCGGCGATGATGATGCCCCGGGGTAGATGTCACGGCTACATGCGACGGTTTCTTGCCGCGATCGTCTTGTACTTGAGCCTCGGCGCGGCATCGAACAGCCGCCAGATGGAGCGGGTAGCCGCACACGCCCTCGAAACTCGCCGTATCGGTGCGGGGAACGCAGCGAAGTTCTTGGCCCTTGAACGTAATCATGATCAGGTTGGGTCTTCACCGCGAATTTGCGGATCGTCATGTCTTCGAACACGCGCCGGCGGAATGGGCCTATTCAGTCTCGAGCCTTCACACCCGGACCTTCACTCGAGGAATTGGCAAGTGTCATCATGGCCTCAAAAGATGCGGATATGACGGGCCTTCCTAACAACTAAATTCTCGTTTGTGGATGATCTGATCGTCGCCTCGCCATGCGCCGGAAGCGAAGGCGCGTTTAACTGGACAAAGACAAGTTGCTGAATTCGCTTCGACATTACGAGCGACCGTTCAGCCGCCGCTTTGGCTCAAAATATCGAATGGCAAAAAAATAAAGGATTTCGACCCTCTCCAGGCCCGGCGTGATGCAAATCGCATCCACGGCCTTCCCTGGCCCTCTGAAGGGCTATGGCCTTTTTCGTTAACGCGAGCTCTCGGAATAATTCGAGTCGCACACTCGGCCGCGCAACACCTTAGAGTTCTGCGAGCGCGGCGGTAGGTCTTTCGGGATGGCCGCCACTGACAACCGGTGGAGAGAATGTACATGAGGCCGTTCACAACTTCGCGCATGATCACTGTGCGTTTGTCGCCGCCGCGCCGGCTTGGCGGGATCAACGGTTCGACCAGTTTCCATTCGTCGTCGGTGAGGTCGCTGGGATAGCGCAAATGGCTACGGTCGCGCGGTTTTCATTCGTCCACATCGGCGGCCCCTCCGAATCAGGCCACCTCTCTTGAATCACAAATGATTTATAGGATTCAACTTTTTCCCGGACGGACACTTAGAAGTCGGCGCGGGGCAACTGCCCTTCAGCGCGGGCATGATGGCGGCGTCGAAATCCACACGTTGAGGCAACGCGATCTTGCCGATCGATGTTACCAGCCCAAACCGGGAGCCGGATTACGGAATTGGTGGCGCAAAGAGGCGCGGCGGGCTCGAAGAGGCGTCCAGAAATCCAGGCCAAACCAGCAACAATCTTGCTCAGAAAGGACTGGCTTCATGGCGCAAACGGAGCGTTACTGATGAGGCCGGGGCACAAGCGCTTTCGGGATCTGGACCCCGCCGAACCCTGTGTTTGTGCGGGGTCGTGGCGGTGCGGCGGACGTCGTCGCTCTGACCCATAAGGAGATCCCGGTGACCAGTAACGTGCAGCGTAACGGCACAACCAGCGCAGGCTCTGCGCCTTCAACGATCTACACACCAATCAGATTCAACCCAAACGACCGCCGCACCTTCATCGGCGGCTCCGATGCCCGCATCATCATGGGCGATGACGAGGCTAATCTTATCCGACTATGGCGGGAGAAACGCGGCGAGGCGGAGCCCGAGGATCTCACCGACAATCTGCTCGTCCAGCTCGGCAGCGTCACCGAGGACCTCAACCGTCGCTGGTACGAACGCAACAGCGGCCACGCCGTCAAGGACGTGCAGAGGCGAATCCAGCACCCGGTCCACAAATGGATGGCGGCCACGCTGGATGGCCTGGTCGATCCCGGCGGGGCCGTGTTCGAAGCCAAATTTATGCTGCCTTGGACATTCTCCGAGGAGGCCGCCGCCGAGAAGCACATGGCGCAGCTGCAACACAATATGTGGGTGGCGAACGCCCGGTCTGCGGTGCTGTCGGTCATCACCGGCGGCGGCAAATGGGTCGAAATCACGATCCACGCTGATCCGCTGTACCAACACCTCCTGCTCACCGCCGAGAAGAAGTTCTGGCGCTGCGTGAGAGTGGCGAGGAACCGAGGCTGTTCGGGGTCGAGCCGCCCCGGCCGCGGCTGGAGGCAGTGCGTATCGTCGATATGAGTCGCTTCCAACTCCTGGGCGGAGTTTGCGGCCACCTTCCGCAGGACCCGCCCGGCCTATCAGGAGCATGAAGGCGCCAAGGCCGACCTGAAGAAGCTGGTGCCGGAGGACGCCAAGGAGGCCGCCGGCCACGGCCTGCGCGCCAAACGATCCAAATCCGGCGCCGTCAGCTTCGACCTCCTGGATGAGGAGGCCGTCCATGCACCGCTCTAGGCCTTCATCGGCGCCATCGCCGCGGCCCTTGCCAAGGCCCAGGGCGAACTCAGCAACCCCGAGAAGTCGCTGATTGCGACCATTCACTCACCGTTCCCGCGCGAGGGCGACCGGACCTTCCGCTACGCATCGCTGGCCAGTGGCCTCGACATCGTCCGGAAAAGCCTTGGCCAGCACGAGATCGCCACGGTCCAGACGACGGCGATCGACCAGGCCAGCGGCCAAATCAGGCTCACGACGCTTCTGGCGCATGCCTCCGGCGAATGGATCTCGTCGGATTGGCCGGTTTGCCCCATCAGCGAAACCGCGGCGCCGCATCGGATGGGGGCGGCTCTGACCTATGCCCGGCGCTATGCGCTGTTCGCGCTGGTCGGCATTGCCGGCGAAGACGATCTTGATGCGCCGGATCCTCTCTGCCCGATCCCTCCCCGACGATGCAAGCCGGCGTCAAGGCGTAATCGGCCGACCAATCAAGGTCGCAGAACGGTACGATACATAGGCCACGTCAGGCCACCCCGTACTTGGCGCCGAGCCCTCCGCTGCGCTACGCGATCAGCTGCTCGACGAAATCAACGACCTCACGGACGGCGAGATCTGGCGCTATGGGCGCATCGTCGGCATTGCGGCGAAGAACACGCTGACGTCCGACGATGCACGCGCCGTGGAGGCCGCCTATCGGCCGTGCTGGAAGCGCCGGGTGCGAATGTGGCAGGATCAGCCAAACGGCGCGGAGCCATTGGCTCGAACAAGAATTGGCGACAAGCGAAGACGCACCGCCGAAGCGGTCGGAAACAACAGCCGTCGACCGCAGTGATGGTCTCGCCGATCCGCAAGGAGGTGCGGCACCGAAACAAGGCTCATCTTGCTTTCGTCGGAGCGCAGCCTTGCCTCGTCTGCCAGACGCTCGCCCTGCGATGCCCATCATCTTAAATTCGCCCAACCGCGCTCGCTCGGACGCAAGGTCAGCGACGAATTCACGGTGCCGCTGTGCCGAGATCACCATCTCGACCTGCATCGTTACGGCAACGAGACCGCGTGGTGGGCCAATCTGCAGATCGACGCAGTCCAGCAGGCAAAGGATTTGTGGATGACGACCATTCGGGGCGACGCGGTCGCAGCCGGGCCATCTGATCTCGAAAGCCCACCTTCCGCCAACCAAAGCAATAACACGGTCGGGCGGGCCAGCCGATGACCTCGTTTCGGCAAATCGAGGCCAACCGGCGCAACGCACTCCGAAGCACCGGTCCCGGCACCGCGGACGGCAAACAACGATCGCGTCAGAACGCAATCAGGCACGGGCTGTGTGCCGAAACCGTGGTCGAGCTGGCCGAGGATACCGAGGACTATCGAGGGTTCGAAGCCGCCGTCATCGCGGATTATGACGCCCGAACCGCGGTCGAGCGCGAGTTGGTGCTGCGGCTGGCATCGCTATTGTGGCGGCTGCGTCGCGCCACCTCGATCGAGACCGATTTGCTTCGGATCCAGGCCGAGATTCTACACGATCGACGGGAAAAACGTCGGTTGCAAGACCACTCCCAGCAGCTGCATCCTCACCGTCTTCCCGTTCTTGGGCGCGCTGACCAACCCGTCAAAGAATGGGACGACAACAGGCCTATCGACGACGAACCCTGCGACACTCATCCAACCCCAAGTCCGCCGCGAGATCTAACGCATGGTTTCCAGCGGCTCGCCAGCTTCGACAACGGCGTGTTCGAGCGGCTCGGCCGCTATGAAACCGCGCTTTGGCGTCAGATGGCACAGATCCTGTTTGTGCTCCAGTCCGCCAAACTTCGCTGACCAGCAGGTACACGCTACAACCTAAAATCCCGGCATGCTCTAAGCGGACTCCTCGCTCGCGTATGAAATGAACGCTCCTATCAACTCCAAATCACCCAGCTGTTTGGTTTGGCGTTTCAACGATATTGGCTTCGTTTCGCAAAACGGCCTAATATTTAGCCATTTGGGTTAAAATTCAGTGGCTAACGACCCTGCGATTGCGGTCGCGCCTTCGATCAGGTCACATGAGCGATGAAATCATTCGCCGTGATGAAGCACGGTGCTGTCGGCGACATCGACCGTTGCCGACGCGACAAAGCGCACGAGACCCGGCACCGATTGCGGAACCGCATCAGATCAGATGGAAATTGGATGCGTGGAGTTGCGCCACCGTCACGCCGCTGAACGTAATCGCATCGTGGGCGCTATCTGTAATGACGGTATCATGGCCGGAATTGGCCGATGTCGCCGCGGCCAGGATGTCCGCGACGCTGCCAAACAAGGTGTGGCTGATATTGATGGTGTCTTGCGCGATGTCGAAGTCGGCGATCGTCGCTTTGCCGAAGCCGGCATTGAACACGAACGTGTCCTGTCCCCCGCCCCCAAAAATCGTGACGTTGCCGCCTACATTGCTGAAATTATCATTTCCTGAGGTGCCGTTGACGGCGCTGAATGTAGACATGCTCGTCCCGCTATTGGCACCGACGAGCGTGACGGTCAGCGGCTGGCTTCCGACAGTGACGTGACCGTCGCTGACCGCCGCGGTGAAATTGATCTTGAGTACATCGCCTGCATGCAGGAAGTCGAGATTGGCGCTGGTCGGATGATAGCTCCAGTGCAGGACATCGGTTCCGCCGTCGCTCGGCACGCTGTCGAACGTTATGTCGCTGGCAGCCACCAACGCCGATACGTCGATCCCGCCCGGCACTGCCGTCAAACCATTATAGTCGATCGTGGCATTGCCGATGACGGATGCCGTCAATGTGTCGCCTATGTCCCTGTCATGGACGCTGAGCGTACCCGTGATGGGTGCCCCAAGTGTGGTATGCGCAAGCGGAGCGGATCCGGCGGAAATGTTGTCAATCTCGAATGCGTTTGAGTTGCCGGTACCGAGCACGACCTTGTCAAAGGAATGCAGGCCGGAGAATTCCACATACCCGTTCGAAGCGAATGAACCCTGGTTGCCGTTCGGAAAGAGCGGGATGATATCCGCGCCGCTATAAGAAGCCACAAGCGTCGTTCCATCGTAGAACTTGATGGTGTTGAAGGAATTGAGCGAACCCCAGTAGAGGCCGAAGGTGCTTTTCTCCGAAGTAAAGGTGATGGTCTCGGTGCCGCCAGCACCAATGCTCAAATAGTTGGTCGTGTCCTGGCTTCCGGGCAATGGTCCGAAAAACGGAGCCGCGGTGACCGAAGACGAGCCATTGACGATTTCGGCATTTCCGGATGCTGTGAAGTTCGCATCGAGCACCGCGCTATGGAAATTGCCGTGGCCGGCGCCGTTGTTCGACGAGGAACCAACCGATTGGCTATCGAACGTTTCCGTAGCCAGACTGAGAGAATTTGTATTGACGCCCTGGATCAGCACCACCGGTGAGATCGGATTGACCACCATGACCGCTTGTGCAGGCGCGTTTGCTTCACCCACGATCGCCGGCGTGTCGTTAGCCCCGGTCACATCAACCGTAAAGGTCGCAGTGCCGCTGGCACCGTGAATATCCGTGGTCTGCACCGTGAACGTATCAGTATAGCTGCCCGCTTGAAGCGCGTTGATCGCGGCGGCATTGGCAACGTAACTGTAGGTGCCATTGGCGTTCACGGTGAACGAACCATACAAGCCCGCGAGCGCGATATTGACCGCGCTGTGACTGACCGGATCTAGTCCGGCATATCGCAGCGTCGCCGTTTCGCCGCTGTCTACGTCGTGGCCGACTAGGGTACCCGTGATCGTCGCAAAACTGTCGTTAACGGCACTGTCCGTGAGTGGACCCCTGATCACCGCATCCAGTGTCGGCCTGTCATTGGTACCCGTGACGTCGATCGTCAGCGTCGTCGTCGAGGCGCCCCCATGATGGTCGGACTCGGTGTAGCTGAAAATGTCACTGGCATGCGTGCCCTGCGCCAGCGCATCCGTCAGCGGATTGGTGTTATCGAGGGTGTAGGTCCAGGTTCCGTTGTCGTTGAGAACCAGCGAACCGTAGGTGCCGACGATCGTGGTGCCCACGCCGGTCGTCAACACACCGCTCACCGTGCCCTTGACAACGCCGATGACGCTGTGGGTATCGCTGATGTCGACGTCGGTGTCGTTGCTGAGTACATCACCCGTCGCGGTCGAGACGCCGGCAATCACGTTGTTATTGACGTCGTTGCCGGCCTCGATGATATGCCCGATATCGCTGTCGGCAAATGCGACCGGCGTGTCGTTGCTGCCGGTGACCGTGATCGTGACTGGCTCGGTCGACGCCACATTATGTTCGTCGGTGACTGATATATCGTAGGTGATCGTCAACTTCTCGCCGGCGGCGAGAAAATCGAAACTGTTGTCGGCGGCCCTATAGCTGAAATCGACTGAGCCGAGGCCGGTGCCGGTACTGTCGTGCGGCGTCAGCGTCAGCGAACTCGCGGAAGTCAGCGCGCCCTGCTGGTTGAGGGTGAGCGACAGCGGATGACCGTTCGAATCCAGCCAACCGAACGCCGGCTGGGCGTTGCCGATCGTATGCGTGTCGCTCAAATCGACGTCGCGGAACGCCAGCGAGCCGCCGGCGCTGTCCAGATCGGCGCTGTCGCCGGTGACGTTCGTGCGCTCGTTGATCGCATGCAAACGGGACCCGGCGACGCCTGAAGCGTCGACTGAAACCTCCGGCGCGTCGTTGGTGCCGGTGACCGTGACGGCGACATTCTGCGTCGTGGTGCCGCCATGATGGTCGTCGACCTCTATCGTATAGGTCAGCGTTACCTTCTCGCCGGCGGCGAGGTAGTCGAAATTGTGATCCGCCGCCGAGAACGTCCAGCCTCTCGAACCCGTCACGCCGCCGGTGGAATCGGTCAGCGTGCCCAGCGTCAGCCAGCCCAGTTGAGTGGCGGGGTCGGCAAGGCCGGTCATCACCCCCGAAGGGCTGACCCCGGTGATGGTCACATCATGCGTGTCGCTCAGGTCGACATCCGTGAATGTGATCGTGCCCGACGCGGTGTCAGGTGTCGCCGAGCCACGGGTATCGGGCGCTTCAGTGATCGCGCCGGTCTGCGCGCCACTGGTGATGGCAGGCGCAATGTTGGTGCCGGTGACGCCGGTGACCGTGACGGCGACGTTCTGCGTCGTGGTGCCGCCATGATGGTCGTCGACCTCTATCGTATAGGTCAGCGTTACCTTCTCGCCGGCGGCGAGGTAGTCGAAATAGTGATCCGCCGCCGAGAACGTCCAGTTTCTCGAACCCGTCACGCCGCCGGTGGAATCGCTCAGCGTGGCCAGCGTCAGCCAGCTCAGTTGAGTGGCGGGGTCGGCAAGGCCGGTCATCACCCCCGACGGGCTGACCCCGGTGATGGTCACGTCATGCCTGTCGCTCAGGTCGACATCCGTGAATGTGATCGTGCCCGACGCGGTATCAGGTGTCGCCGAGCCAATAGGAGTCAGCAGCCGGTGACCGCACCGGTCTGCGCGCCGCTGGTGATGACGGGCGTGTCGTTGGTGCCGGTGATCGTGATGGTGAAGGTCTTGAACGTCGATCTCGTTGTTCGGCGCGAAATTGTTGTCGACCTGCGCCATGTAGGTCAGCGTCAACGTCTCGCCGGCGGCGAGGAAGTCGAAGGCGCCGTCGGCGACGTTGTAGGTCCAGGTCGCCGTGCCGTGGTTGATGTGGGCGGGGTCCTGCACCACGACGAGCGGCACTTCCACCGCCTGGATCGCGGCGATTTGCTCCGCCGTCAGCGACGACGTGACGTCGGTGTGCTGCGCGTTCTGATAGGTGAAGGAGTCGAAAGATCGTCTTGGCCGTCGGCTGATCGCCGGCGTTGAGGTCGGCATACCTGATCTGGCCGGTCAGCGTATCGGGCGTGCGAACTGCCGGTGAGCCCGCGCGCTCGGTGAACGCGGCGTTGTGGTGACGACCTCCGGCGGCCCGGGAATGTGATCCAGCCGATTTGCCGGTCGTGCCGGCCGGTCGAAGGCGCGGGAGTGTCGGCAACCTGGGCCACCTGCAACGTCACGGGGACGTCTTGCCCGCTCGCCGTCTTGACGTGAACAGCGTTTCCGGGACGCCGATATCGGTGAATTTTGTGATGGATTGCGGATTGTTCAGGTCGGTGAATTTCAGCGCGAACACATCGGTGATGATCTTCTGCGCATCGGGCGACAGCTGCACGGACGAGAGGAAGTTGACGGTGCCCTGGCCGTTGACGATCGTCTGCGTGCCGGCCTGATTGACGGTCGCGATCGGCGTCAGCGTCGTCTTGTCGAACAGGATGTAGGAGCCGGTGGTGCCGTCGGGCTCGACCAGCACCTGGAATTTCGCCGGCGGCGCGCCGCCCTGGCCGGGCACCACGAAATCGATCTCGACCAGCACCGCGGTGCCGCGGATGCCCATGGTCGCGACCGGCGTGTCGACCTTCATGTCGCCATGCTTGGCGGTGGCGCCGGCGACGAACGAGATCGTGCCCTGCACCAGGCTGATCAGCGACGAATTGTTCGACCCGTTGGGGTCGTAGATCATTTCGTTCAGCACCATCTTCGCGTTCGAGGCGAGGCCGAACACGCTGCCGTCGATGAAGGTGATGCCGAGCGTCGAATCGGAGCCGGACTGGACCACGTCGCCTTTGTTGACGTTGTCGCCATTGTTCAGAATGATCGAAACGCCGTTGCGGATCGCGGTCGCGGTGCCGACCAGCTTGGTGACGTGGCCGATGACCTGCGCGACGCTGGGGCTGCCGTCGGCCTGCGCCATCTGGGTGTGGCCGGTCAGCGCGTTGACGATGTCGCCGGTGAGATGCGCGCCATCGGGCGAGGCCAGCGCGGCGCGCTTCTCGCCCTTGAAGTAATCGTGCAGCACCAGTTCGCGGTCGTCGCCTGACAGGACGAGGTCGACGCCCGACCGCTTGAAATCGCCGGTGAACAGCAGATGCGCGTCGGGAACGATGATGGCGCCGGGCGGCGCATGCGTCGAAACGCTGTCGACGTGGACATGCCCACCCAAATGAGCGCCCTGACCGTCAGGCAGCAGGTCGTTGAATTTGCCGGCCAAGCTCAAAGGGGCACCGTCGCCGCTAAGGTTAATACAAATACAATATTCAAAGGTCTAAGCTTGCATATCACTGGAAGGTCTTTCGCGAAACCATCCATTGCTTGTGCAACTTGCTTAGGCAGAGCCGTTCATCGCGCGATTCTTCTTTATATTTCTCAAAGTCTCAGAAGTATTCCGCGCAATATAGCGAAGAATTACTCGCTAGATTTGAGGTTATGGGGAACGCTATTTCATGTATTCGAAGTATAAATATTGTTAGTTCTATTCTTTTCACGTCTTACTTCCCCCGCACGCAGCGCCATATGATGACAAATTCCAAGTCAAAACTGTGACTTAGCTTACAAATCACGCGAATCTGACCGAATTAGCCATATTAACCGGAAATCAACGCTAAGGCGCCGTTAAAGCACCATCCCATGGATAGGGCGGCCGACATGCGTTCAAAGGTTCGATAAAATTTTCGGGAAATCGGTGAGGCCAATTTCAGCCTGTTTCGCGCTTTCCGGCCCGATATCGCCAGTTTTAAGCAGATTCAAAAGCACCTCCCGCGCCATCCTCATCCCCAGCGAAACGATCCGGTCACGCGCAGGCTAACCAGCCCGCCGAGAATGCCCGGACAAGGGGCGTCAGATGGCGAATTCAATCACTTTGCGCGCATTGCGTGCGGTGCTTGCTCGCGTGCGGCCTGGCCTGGTTCGGCCCGGCGGCTGCCGGAACGCTGCTTTCACCCGGTGCGGCCGTGCTGATCAAGAAATCGGCCGAGCCGTTCGGGCTGCCGGCCGCGATGCTGCTGGACGGCGGATTGCACGACAAATGGCACGGCGTGCAGCGCCGCCTCGACGACGAGATGGTGCAGCTCGCGCTGTGCGAGGGCGACCGTGAAGGCTGCGTGTCCCCGGCCGCGCTGCAATTTCTGGCCATCGTCGATGCCGCCAGGGCTCCGCGAGGGCCGCGCCCGGCTCGGCGAGATCAACCGCGCCATCAACCTCGCCGTCCGGCCGGTGAGCGATCTGGCCCAATATGGCCAGCTCGACGTCTGGACCTCGCCGCTGGTGACGCTGACGCGGCGGCGGCGACTGCGAAGACTATGCGATTGCGAAATTCGTGGCCTTGCGCCGCGCCGGCATCGCGCCCGACGATCTGCGGATCGTGATCATGCGCGACACCATCCGCGGCGAGGACCACGCCGTTGCCGCCGCGCGGCTCGACGGCCACTGGCTGACGCTGGACAACCGCCGCATGGCGATGGTCGAGGATTCCGACATCAGGAATTACCGGCCGACCTTCGTGATCGATCAGCACAACGTCATGCGATACGCCGATGCGCCCGCTCGTCGCCGACGCATCCCGCCGCGACTCTCTGCCAACGCCCGGCCGTATTCGAGCCGCGCTGGACTGAAATCGCACGCGCCGACGTTCGTGATCTGGCCTGGAATATCGGATGCCAAGCGTCGCCGCATGATTTTTCGCGGCGACGGGATTTGCAGTGCGAGATCAGTCGCGCTGCAATGCTGCGGTGCAGCCGGAATGCGCGCTACATTCCGTTTGGCGAAAACATGGCGATACAAATTTTCTCTTTTTGTTTTCGCAATCTACCTTTGATTGACGCCGTCATTCTCACCGGCATACCATCCCGACAGATCCGCTAGAGATCCTTGGGAGGAGATGAGATGACACGTTCGCCGCGCGTTGATTCTGCTTGCCGTTTTTTTCCTGAAACGACTTCCCATCTGACGACGGCCGGCGCAAGCCGCACTCGCGATCGGGTTTGGCCTCGCAGTTTCCTGCGCCGGCGCGCTTGCGCAAAGCCGCAAAGGGATCGCCCGATCACATCAAGGCCGTCACCTCGGCGGTCGACGGCGCCTCGATCAAGGCCAACACCGCGACCTCGAACGACTGGCCGACCATCGGCCTCGATTATGCCGAGACGCGCTTTTCCAAGCTCAACCAGATCAACACCGACAACGTCAAGAAGCTCGGGCTGGTGTGGAGCTATCCGCTGGAATCCTCGCGCGGCGTCGAGGCGACGCCGGTCGTGGTCGACGGCATCATGTACCAGACCGCGTCCTGGAGCGTGGTGCACGCCATCGACGCGCGCACCGGCAAGAAGCTCTGGAGCTTCGATCCCGGCAGTCGACCGCGAGAAGGGCTACAAGGGCTGCTGCGACGTCGTCAATCGCGGCGTCGCGCTCTGGAAGGGCAAGGTGTTCGTCGGCGCCTATGACGGACGGCTGATCGCGCTCGATGCGGTGACCGGGCAAGGTGCTGGGAAAAGGACACGCTGATCGACAAGGAGCATTCCTACACCATCACCGGCGCGCCGCGCGTGTTCAACGGCAAGGTCGTGATCGGCAATGGCGGCGCCGAATACGGCGCGCGCGGCTACGTCACCGCCTACGACGCCGAGACCGGCAACCAGGCCTGGCGCTGGTTCACGGTGCCCGGCGATCCGTCAAAGCCGTTCGAAGATGAATTCGATGGCGGCGGCCGCCAAGACCTGGGATCCGGCCGGCAAATACTGGATCAATGGCGGCGGCGGCACCGCGTGGGACACCATCACCTTCGATCCCGATCTGAACATGGTCTATATCGGCACCGGCAACGGCTCGCCGTGGAACCGCAACATCCGCAGCCCGTCCGGCGGCGACAATCTCTATCTCGCCTCGCTGGTGGCGCTGAACGCCGACACCGGAAAATATATCTGGCACTACCAGGAAACGCCCGGCGATCACTGGGACTACACCTCGACCCAGCCGATGATCCTGGCCGACATCAATATCGACGGCGCGCCGCGCAAGGTGATCCTGCACGCGCCGAAGAACGGCTTCTTCTTCGTCGTCGACCGCACCAACGGCAAGTTCATCTCGGCGAAGAACTTCGTCGATGTGAACTGGGCCACCGGCTACGACGCCAACGGACGGCCGATCGAGGTGCCGGAGGCGCGCGGCGAAGCCGCCTATGACAGCATTCCCGGCCCGTTCGGCGCCCACAACTGGCATCCGATGTCGTTCAATCCGCAGACCGGCCTCGTCTATCTGCCGGCGCAGGACGTGCCGCTGAACCTGACGCCGGAAAAGACCTTCGCGCAGAACGCGGCAACGCCCGGCAAGTTCGGCGGCAGCCACCGGCTGGAACGTCGGCTTCATGCTCAACGCCGACACCGCCCAAGAACCCGCCGTTCGGACGCCTGCTGGCCTGGGATCCGGTGAAGCAGAAGGAAGCCTGGCGCGCCGAATATGTCGCGCCGTGGAACGGCGGCACGCTGACCACCGCCGGCAATCTGGTGTTCCAGGGCACGGCTGACGGACGCTTCATCGCCTACAACGCCACGATCAGGCGAAAAGCTCTGGGAGACGCCGACCGGCACCGGCGTGGTCGCGGCGGCCTCGACCTACATGATCGACGGCAAGCAGTATGTGTCGATCGCGGTCGGCTGGGGCGGCGTGTTCGGCATCTCGCAGCGCGTCACCGAACTGCAGAGCCCGGGCACGGTCTACACCTTCGCGGTCGACGGCAAGGCGCCGCTGCCGGCCTTCGTGAAGTACCAGACCGAAGGACTGCTGGCGGGCGTGAAGTACGACCCGAAGGACGTTCCCGAAGGCACCGCGATCTATGTCGCCGCCTGCGCCCACTGCCATGGCGTGCCCGGCGTCGACAAGGGCGGCAATGTCAGGAACCTCGGCTACGTCTCCAAGGAGACCATCACCAACCTGAAGGACTTCGTGTTCAAGGGACCGTTCCGCGACCAGGGCATGCCCGATTTCACCGGCAAGCTGACGGAAGCGGACGTGGTGAAGATCCAGGCCTTCATCCAGGGCACCGCGGACGCGATCCGGCCGCCGCCGACCGGCTTCCACGGGGCAGGCGAAGCAGTAGCACTGCCGTCATTGCGAGCGAAGCGAAGCAATCCACGATGCCGAAGGAAGAATGGATTGCTTCGTCGCTACGCTCCGTGCGCAAACGCTTCGCGTCTGTCGAGGCAATGGCGGAGAACAACAAAAAGGGCTGCGCGAGATGATCGCGCAGCCCTTTGTCGTTAGACGCCCGAACCTTCGCTCAGAACATCAGGCCGTCCTTCACCAGCACCCAGCGGCCGTTCTTGATCTGCTGGACCTGGGTGATGGTGGTGGCGAGATGGTTGGTCTTCGAGAAGACGGTCGGCGGCGAACTGAAGATATCCAGGAACTTGTCGCCGGACTCCAGCGCGTCGAGCATCTTCTGGCCGGTCAGGTCCTTGCCGGCCTTGTTGGCATAGAAGGCAAAGGTCTCGATCGCGTTGTAGCCGATGATCGCCTGGGTATTGGCGTCGGTGCCGAACATCTTCTTGTAGTTGACGAGCCAGTCCTTCACTTTTCCCTTGGCGGTGTCTTCGTAGGGAATTTCGAAGCCTGAAGCGGCATACAGCCCTTCCACCGCTTCCTTGCCGAGCGCCGGCACTTCGAGCACGTTGATCGGCGTGGCACCGAGGAAGGTCACGTCCCATCCGAGCTTCTTGGCTTCGCCCATCGCGCCGATCGGCTCGCGGAGCACGGCGCCGAGCAGGACCATATCGCAGCCGTCGGACTTCATCTTGGCAATCTGCGCGCTGAAGTCGGATGCGCCGCGCTTGTAGCTGGTGACGGAGGCCGGCGTCAGCTTCATCGCGTCGAGCTGCTGGGTGAAGCCGTCGAGCACGTTCTTGCCGTACTCGTCGTCCTGATACATGATGCAGGGCTTCTTGAACTTCTTCAGCTCCATCATGTATTTGACCGCCGCGCGGGTGCTCTCGACATAGGGCAGCAGATTGTTGAACTTCAGCCTTTCCTGCGGCTTGGCCGGATCGAACTTGAAGGTGAATTCGGCCGCCGTCAGCGGGAACAGCTGCAGCACGCCGGCTTCGAACAGGATGTCCTGCGCGGCGAGCACGGTGGGCGAGCCCATCGGGCCGACCATGGCGAAGATCTTGTCGCGCTCGACCATCTTCTGCGACGCCAGCACCGCCTTCTTCGGATCGTAGCCGGAGTCCTCGAGGACCATCTTGATCTTGCGGCCATTGACGCCGCCGGCGGCGTTGATTTCCTCGATCGCCATCTTCATGCCGTTGGAAACCGGAACGCCCCAGCCCTTGATCGGGCCGGACAGATCCTGATGGGTACCGATCACGATCTCGGTCGCCGAGATGCCTTCATTGGTAACCTTGGTTTGGGCTGCGGCCGGCAGATGGGTCAGCGCAAGGGCGCTCACCGCAAGGCCCAACGCCTTGAACGATTTCGACATTGCAGTCTCCTCTTCGTTGGCCCGTGTTGAGCGAAGGGCGGGGCCTTCTCTATCCTTCGCCGTTTCCAAATTGGCTTCTTCTGAAATTTTCTTGCCGTGTCCTTGGTCCGCTACGCCACCGCCCGTTCGCCATACATGGCGTCGATCTCGGCCGCGTAGCGCTTGTTCACGAAGCTGCGCTTCAGCTTCATGGTCGGCGTCAATTCTTCATCCTCGGGCGTCAGCTGACGCTCGATCAGGAAGAATTTCTTGATGGTCTCGACCCGCGCGAAATTGACGTTGACCGCCTCGATCTCGCGCTGGATCAGGTCCTGGATTTCGGCCGCGCGGCACAGGCTCGCGTAGTTGGTGAAGGGAATGTCGTGGTCCTGCGCGAATTTCTCGACATTCTCCTGATCGATCATCAACAGGCAGGTCAGATACGGCCGCTTGTCACCGATCACCACGGCATCGGAGACGTAGGGCGAGAACTTCAGCTGGTTCTCGATCTCGGACGGCGTGATGTTCTTGCCGCCGGAGGTGATGATGATGTCCTTCATCCGGTCGGTGATCTTGACGAAGCCTTCATTGTCGATCGAGCCGACGTCGCCGGTATGCAGCCAGCCTTTGGCGTCGATGGTCTCGGCGGTCTTTTCCGGCTGGTTGAGATAACCCATGAACAGGAAGTCGCCCTTGATCAGGATTTCGCCCTGCGGCGAAATCGCGACCTCGCCCCAGGGTGCCGCCTTGCCGACCGAACCGAGCTTGATGCGGTCGAACGGCATCACGGTGGCGACGCCGCAATTCTCGGTCTGGCCGTAGACCTCGCGCATGTCGAGGCCGAGCGCCAGATACCAGCGGATCAGATCCGGCGCGATCGGCGCCGCCCCGGTGAAGGCGAGCCGGCAGCGATCGAGCCCGAGCATGCGGCGGATGTTGCGGAACACCAGCCAATAGGCGGCCTGATTGGCGAGCCGCAACGACAGCGGCGGCGTTTGGCCCTCGAGCCTGCTCTCGGTCATGCGGTTGCCGATCGCAAGCGCCTGGCGGTACATCCAGTTCTGGAACGGGGTGGCGTCCTTGAGCGCGATCGTGATCCCGGAATAGAATTTTTCCCAGATCCGGGGCACCGCGAGAAACGCGGTCGGCTGCACCTCGCGCAGATTGTCCGGCACCGTTTCCGGGCTTTCGGCGAAATTCATCACCGAGCCCAGCGCCAGCGAAATGTAGTAACCGCCGACCCGCTCGGCGACGTGGCAGAGCGGCAGGAACACCAGCCGCTCTTCGGCGTCGGTGGAGGGAAACAGATCGTTGGCGTGACGCATCTGATGGGTGACGCTGCGATTGGAATGCATCGCGCCCTTGGGCGGGCCGGTCGTGCCCGACGTATAGACGAGGATCGCAAGATCATCGGCGCTCCGGCTGCCGACCATCGCGTCCCACTGCGCCTCATTGCCCTGGCTGGCGTTGCGACCCATCGCGGTGAATTCGGCCAGCGACAGCACCATCGGATCACTGAAGGCGGTGAGGCCTTCCATGTCGAACACGACGATCTTCTGCAAGCTCGGGCAACGCGCGCGGCACGACAGGATCTTGTCGAGCTGTTCTTCGTCCTCGGCGAAGATCACCCGCGTTTTGGAAGTCGTTGATGAGATATTCGACCTGGGCCGCGGAGTCGGTCGGATAGATGCCGGATGAAACGCCGCCGGCGCAGAGGATGCCCATGTCGGCATGCACCCATTCGGGAACGGCGTTGGCAATGATCGAGGCGACGTCGCCGGGCCGAAAGCCCGTGGCATGCAGGGCGAAGGCGATGTCCTTGGAGATTTGCAGCCATTGCCGCCAGCTGGTCGGCTGCCAGATGCCGAATTTCTTCTCGCGGATGGCCGGCCGGTCGCCGCGCGTTTCCGCCGCCAGCAAAAAACTCTTCGCGATCGTATCGGCAACCGTCAGCACTGCCGGTCTGGCCATGCTCGTTTTCTCCCTCTCTCGCCCGCTTCCGATGCCGGCTTGGCCGGTCTTTTTCGAAGCAGGCTAGAATCTAGCTTCAAATCATGCCTGGAGCGAGATGACCTTTCGTCGTCCCGCCCTATCCTCTTGTTGAAGCTCGATCTTTCCGAAAAATCCGGGCCCGCCTGACATCAGCTGCGGGCCGGCATTTTCCGGACGATGCTCCAAAACCATGTTCTTCACCGCCAGGTCTTCTTCTTTTTCCAGCGCCGCTCGCCGCGGGCGCCTTCTTCCTTGGCGCCGAGATAGAATTCCTGGATGTCCTTTGAATTCATCAGCCGCTCGCAGGTGTCGTTCATCACCACCCGGCCGATTTCCAGCACGTAGCCATAATGCGCCGTCTCCAGCGCCACCTTGGCGTTCTGCTCGACCAGGAGGATCGACATGCCCTGCTCTTCGTTGACGCGCTTGATGATGGTGAAGATCTCCTTCACCAGGATCGGCGACAGCCCGAGCGACGGCTCGTCCAGCAACAGCAATGTCGGCCGGTTCATCAGCGCGCGCCCGATCGCCAGCATCTGCTGTTCGCCGCCGGAAAGCTGCCCGGCCGGCTGGTTGATCCGCTCCTTCAGCCGCGGGAAATAGCCGTAGACCCGTTCGATATCCTCGGCGACGCCGTCGCGGTCCTTGCGCGGATAGGCCCCCATCATCAGGTTCTCGCGCACCGAAAGGAACGGAAACACCTCGCGCCCCTCCGGCACATGGCTCAGGCCGAGCCGCACGATCTTGTCGGCCTCCGTGCCCTGGATCGATTTTCCCAGGAATTCGATCGAGCCTTTTTGCGCATTGAGAATGCCGGAAATGGTCTTCAGCACCGTGGTCTTGCCGGCGCCGTTGGCGCCCAGCAACGTGACGATCTGGCCGCGCGGGACTTCGAGGCTGATGCCCCGGATCGCCTGGATCGGCCCGTAATAGCTTTCGATATTGCTGAGCTTCAGGATGATGTCAGGCGCGCTCATGGCATCATCCTCATGCGCCGAGATAGGCGGCGACGACGTCGGGATGGCGCTGCACCTCGGCGGGCGATCCCATCGCGATCACACGGCCGTAGTTCAGCGCGATGACCCGATCCGAGACCCGGTTCACCAGCGACATATCGTGCTCGACCATCAGCACGGTGACGCCGAGCTCGGTCTTCAGGTCGCGGATCCAGAACGACATGTCGCCGGTCTCCTCGACGTTCAGCCCGGAAGACGGCTCGTCGAGCAGGATCATTTTCGGCTCCGAGCACAGCGCACGCGCGAGCTCGATCACCTTGCGGACGCCATAGGGCAGCCCCGAGATCAGCTTGTCGCGATAGACTTCGAGATCGAGGAATTCGATCACCTGCTCGACGCGGCGGCGATGGGCCTTTTCGTTGGCGCGCACGCTCGGCAGGAACAGCAATTCCTGCCACAGCTGCGTGGTGGAGTGGCGATGCCGTCCGACCAGCAGATTGCTCAGCATGGTCGCGTTTTCGAACAATTCGATGTTCTGGAAGGTGCGGGCAATGCCGAGCCCGGCAATCTGGTAGGGCGGCTGCTGCGTGATGTCCTGATCCTCGAAGAAGATCTTGCCCGAGGTCGGCGGATAGATGCGCGAGATCAAATTGAAGATCGAGCTCTTGCCGGCGCCGTTGGGGCCGATGATCGAGAGGATCTCGCCTTTCTCCACCGCGAAGCTGACGGCATCGACGGCTTTCAGGCCACCGAAATGCAGGGAAAGGTTCTCGGCGCGGAAATAGCTCATCGGTTCCGCTCCGATTTCACGTAGATCTTCTGCCGCTTGAAGGTGGCGCGCTTGTAGAGCGGGAACAGCTGGAAGAAGAGTTTTATCTTCAGCCAGCGACCGTAGAGGCCGAGCGGCTCGAACAGCACGAACAGTACGATGATCACGCCGTAGATCGCGCCCTTCAGGCCGTTGGCCGAGGCAATCGCAGCCGCCTTGTCCTGGACATGCGCCACCATCTCCTTGCCGGCGCCAAGGGTTGCGGCGACGCCCGCGATCATGCCGGGCACGTCGTCCTTGAGGTAGGTCAGGAACGGATCGATCATGACCAGGAAGATCGCGCCCAGTACCGCGCCGTGCAGGCTGAAAGTGCCGCCGATCAAAATCACGATGATGAACTCGATCGAAAGCTGGAGGGTGAACATCTCCGGGCTGATAAAGGACAGCTTGTGCGCGAACAGGACACCGGCAAATCCGGTGATGGCGGCACTGATCGCGAACGACTTCACCTTGTAGAGCGAGACGTTGATGCCCATGCTGCGCGCCGCCGTCTCGCTGTCGCGGATCGCGACAAAGGCGCGGCCGGTCGGCGAGCGCAACAGATTGAGCGTACCGACGATGGTCAGGATCAGGACACCAAGGCATAGGAAATAGAAGGTCGGACCGTCGCGCGAAATCGTCGCGCCGAACAATTGCATGGTCTTGACCCGCATGCCCTCATTGCCATGGGTCACGCTTTCCCAGCGCGCCAGGATTTCCTCGACGATGAAGGCAAAGGAGATCGTCGCGATCACGAGATAGATGCCCTGCAGCCGCAGCGCGGGGAATCCGACCAGCGCGCCGACCACGCCGGTCAAGAGGCCCGCGGCCAGGAAATAGACCGGAAAGGGCACGTTGTATTGCTGCAGATAGCCCGCCGTATAGGCGCCGATGGCAAGGAAGGCGGCATGTCCCAGCGAGGCCTGGCCGGTGAAACCGGTCAGGATCATCAGCCCGACGCCGACGGTGGCGTAGATGCAGACGAACACCAACTGGCTCATGATGTAGCTCGACAGCACGAACGGCGCGATCAGCAGCAGCGCCAGCAGCACACCGTAGGAAACGATGTAGCCCGAGTGCGGGAACAGCCTGATGTCGTCTTCGTAGTCGGTCTTGAACAGAAACCGCATCGATGCCCCTCAAACCTTCTTGCGGGTATGAAGGCCGAACAGGCCTTCGGGCTTGAGCAGCAGCACCACGAGGAGAACGATGTAGGGCGCGACGTCCTTCCAGCCCTGCGGCAAATAGAAGCCGGCCATGCTCTCGATCACGCCGATCAACACGCCGCCGACCACGGCCCCGGGAATCGAGCCGAAGCCGCCAAGGACGGCGGCGGGAAACGCCTTCAGTCCCAGCACCAGGCCGACATTGGAATGGATGAAGGTGATCGGCGCCAGCAGCACGCCGGCGGCGGTAGCGACCGCCGCGGAAATCGCCCAGACGATCGACACCACGCGCTTGACCGGAATGCCCATGTAATAGGCGGCCAGCATGTTCTCCGAACTGGCGCGCATCGCGGTGCCGAGCGTGGTGCGGTTGAAGAACAGATACAACAGCGCGCAAAGGATGACGGTCGCGGCGATCACCGAGAGCTTGTCATAGGCCAGCACCAGCGAGCCGATCCGCAGCACGCCCTGGCTGAACGGCGTCTCGATCTTGAGATCGTCGGTGCCCCAGATCATGCCGGCGATCGAGCGCAGGAAATATCCGAGCCCGATGGTCGCCATGATGATGGAAAATTGCGGATAGCCGAGGATCGGGCGCACCACCACGCGTTCCGCCAGCATGCCGAACAGCGCCATCGCCGCCACCGCGCCGGCGAATCCGATCCAGTAATTGAGGCCGAGCATGCCGATGAAGGTGAAGGCAAAGAACCCGCCCAGCATCATCAAATCGCCCTGGGCGAAATTGACGACCTCGGTCGCCTTGTAGACGAGCACGAAGCCGAGCGCGATCAGGCCGTAAACGCAGCCAAGCGCGATGCCGCTCACCAGTTGCTGAACGAAGTCCAGCATTGATTCCCCTCCCCCGGATGCCCCGACGATTCTAACGATCGCCATATCGCATCCCGCTTCCGCGCTCTTGTGTCGAAGCGCTGAAAGCCGCACATGTCCTGTCCCATTGAGCCCAAAGCGCCGACCCCTGTCAACAAAGCGGTGGTTGCCGCCCATAGTCACAATTGCGGAGAAATGCCGCAGGGCGGAAGTCAGCTCGGAAGCCGTCGATATCTGCGCGATTCGGGGCGTTCGATTCACCGCGCCGAAAGTTCTTCGGTCCATGGTGCGAGCGGCACAGCAACCCGGACCGTCCGAAATCATGAACCCCGATGTATCAGCACTCCAGGTGCGAGGGTTAACGAAGCGTTTTGACCGCCCCGCGGTCGACGCACTCGATCTCACCGTTCGATCGGGCGAATTCTACGCCCTGCTCGGCCCCAATGGCGCCGGCAAGACCACGACGTTGCGGATGGTGGCCGGCCTGCTGCGGCCCGACGCCGGCTCTGTCTCTATATTGGGCATCGATGCGCTCGCCGATCCCGTCGCCGCCAAGCAGATCATGGCGTGGGTGTCGGACGAGCCGATGATTTACGACAAGCTGACACCGCTGGAATATCTCGAATTCGTCGCCGGCCTCTGGGGCGTCGATGCGCCGACCGCCCAATCCTCCGCGCACGATCTCCTGGTATCGCTCGGGCTCGAGCCGCATCTGCACGAGCGCTGCGAAGGATTCTCCAAGGGCATGCGCCAGAAAGTAGCACTTGCGGGCGCGCTGGTGCACGATCCCCGGCTGATCATCCTCGACGAGCCGTTGACCGGCCTCGACGCGCTGTCGGCGCGCCACGTCAAGGGATTGTTGCAGGAACGCGTTCGCGCCGGCGTCACCGTGATCATGACGACGCACATTCTCGAAGTCGCCGAGCGGATGGCGGACCGGATCGGCGTCATCGCCCAGGGCAGACTGGTCGCCGAAGGCACGCTCACTGAGCTGCGCCAGCAGAACGGCCGCACCGACACCAGCCTCGAAGACATGTTCATCGCGCTGGTCGACACCGAGGCGGCCGCCGCATGAGTTCGGCCACAGCGCTCTCCTGGTTTGCCCGGCACGAAATCCGGCTGGCGTGGCGCGAATGGCTGGCGATGATGACCGGCGCGCGGAAGAAGCGAACGCGCGCAGTGGTCGGACTGCTGCTGCTGGCGGCCTTCCTGCATGTGCCGGCCTATGCGGTGATCGGCCGCTTTGCCGATCTGCAGGCGCCGCTCGACAAGTCAGCGCTGATCGTCATCACCGCGACCATTTTCCTGGCCTGGGCCCTGATGCTGTCGCAGGCGATCGAATCGGTGACGCGGGTGTTTTATGCCCGCGCCGATCTCGACTTGATCATGTCGTCGCCGGTCAGATTGACCAACATCTTCTCGGTCCGGATCGCCGCGATCGCGCTGTCGGTCACCGGCATGGCGCTGCTGTTTTCGAGTCCCTTTGTCGACGTTCTCATCATCGGCGGCGGCATCAGATGGTTCGCGGCGTTTGGCGTCGTCATCGCCATCGGCCTGTCGGCGGCGGCGGTGGCGATCGCAATCACGGTGCTGCTGTTCAATTTGATCGGCCCGAGCAGGACGCGGCTGGTCGCGCAGATCCTTGCTGCCATCATCGGCGCCGGTTTCGTCATCGCGCTCCAGATCGCCGCGATCCTTTCCTACGGGACGCTGTCGCGGTTCGCGGTGTTGAGCTCGGATGCGGTGGCAGCCTATGCGCCTGATGCCGACAGCCCGATCTGGTGGCCGGCCTATGCCGCGATCGGCAATGGAGAGGCGCTGTCGCTGCTGCTGGCTTCGAGCCTGGTCCTGCTCGGCAGCGTGATGGCGATCTTCTCGCCGAGATTTGCCGGCACTGTCGCAAGCGCCTCGGCCGTGGCAACCAGGACCATTCGCGGGTCGCGCACGACCACGTTTCGCGGCCGCTCGCGGCAAGCGGCGCTGCGCTGGAAGGAGTTCACGCTGCTGCGACGCGATCCCTGGCTGGTGTCGCAAAGCCTGATGCAACTGCTCTATCTGGTGCCGCCGGCCCTGATGCTGTGGCGCAGTTTCTCCGACAATTCGGCTGCGACCATTTTGATCGCGCCTGTCATCGTGATGGCGGCCGGCCAGCTCGCCGGCGGTCTCGCCTGGTTGACGATTTCGGGCGAAGACGCCGCCGATTTGGTCGCGACCGCGCCGATGCCACCGTCGCGAATCACCCGCGCCAAGCTCGAGGTGGTGCTGATCACGATCGGGGCGATCTTCGCGCCTTTGGTTGCGGCCCTTGCCTTTGCCTCGCCGGCGCAGGCGGCCATCACCGCACTGTTCGTAATCATTGCGACCGTGTCGGCCGCGGCGATCCAGCTCTGGTTCCGCGTGCAAGCCAAACGCAGCCAGTTCCGCCGCCGCCAGACCTCGTCGCGGGTGGCGACGTTTGCGGAAGCGTTCTGCTCGATCGGCTGGGCCGCGACCGCCGCACTCGCCATCGCGGTCCCGATCGGCGCCCTCATCAGCGGCGCGATCACGGCGGCCATACTCGCCGGCACCTGGAAGATCAGCCCGCGACGGGATTGATCGATCTACGCCTTCACCAGCTCCATCACCGCCGCCGCAAAGGCTTCCGGCGCTTCCTGCGGCAGATTGTGTCCCGCGCCGGGCACCACGCGATGAACGCGACGGCCGGTGAACTTTGCGGCGCTGGCGCGGCCGTCGCTGGCTGGGAGCACGCCGTCCGCATCGCCGTCGAGCGTCACCGCCGGAACAGTGATCGGCGGCAGCGACGCCAGCCTGCGCTGCAATCCGGCATACCGGTCATCGCCGGCAGCCTGGCCGAAGCGGTGCCGGTAGCTGTGGATGACGACATCGACGTAATCAGGATTGTCGTGCGCGCGCGCCGTGCGATCGAAGGTGGCGTCGTCGAAATCCCAATCCGGCGACCACTGATCCCATAATATCTGCGCGATCCCGCGCCGGTCGGCCGCCAGCCCGGCGCGCCCGCGTTCGATCTGGAAATAATACTCGTACCAGAGGGCGGCTTCATGTTGCGGGCCGATCGGCGCCATGGCGCGGGACAGATCCTGGATCAGATAGCTGTTGACGGTGACGAGGCCGGCGCAGCGCTCCGGCCAAAGTGCCGCGGCAACGCAGGCGGCGCGCCCACCCCAATTATGGCCTGCGAGAACCGCGCGCTTGACGCCGAGCGCATCCATCAGCGCGATCACGTCGGCACCGATCGCCGCCTGCTCGCCCGAGCGCAGGGTTGCCGGATCGCGAAACCGCGTCGCGCCAAAGCCGCGCAGATAGGGAACGATGACGCGGCAACCCTGCGCCGCGAGTTGCGGCGCGACGTCGACATAGCTGTGAATATCGTAGGGAAAGCCGTGCAGCAGGATCGCGACCGGCCCATCCGCGGGCCCGGCTTCGTAATAGGCGATCCTGAGTACGCCGGCATCGACGTGACGCAGCGGCTCCAGCCGCGACGACGATGGCGCGCGCGCTGGAGGCGCAGGCGGTCCGGCCTGCGCAAAGGCCTTGGCTGCCACTCCCGATAGGGCCGCACCGAGAAGGAGACGGCGCCGGCGGTCGACGGAGTTCGGACATTGTGCGGGGCTATCCCTTGACCAGGTCCATCACCGCGGCAGCGAACGCGTCCGGCTCTTCTTGCGGCAAATTGTGACCGGCACGGGGAATGACGCGATGAATCCGGCGGCCGGTGAATTTTGGCGCGCTGGCGCGACCGTCGGTCGGAGCAATCACGCCGTCTCCATCGCCGTCCAGCGTGATCGCCGGCACCGAAATCACAGGCTGCGCCGCCAGCTTTCGTTGCAAATCGGCGTATTGCGGATCGCCTTCGGCGAGGCCAAAGCGGTGGCGGTAGCTGTGGATCACCACATCGACGTAATCAGGGTTGTCGTGCGCTGCCGCAGTGCGCTCAAAGCACGCATCGTCGAACTGCCAGGTCGGCGACCATTGCTGCCACAATAGTTTGGCGATGCCGCGCCGGTTGGCAGCCAGCCCCGCGCGCCCACGCTCAAGCTGGAAATAATACTGGTACCAGAGCGGGACCTCACGCTCGGGTCGCGCCGGCACCATCGCTTTGGCGATGTCCTGGATGTTGTAGCTATTGAGCGACACCAGGCCGATGCAGCGTTCCGGCCAGAGCGCCGCGACGACGCAGGCCGCCCGGCCGCCCCAGTCATAACCGGCGAACACCGCGCGCTTGATACCGAGCGCATCGATCAGCGCCAGCAAGTCCGCGCCCAACGCCGCCTGCTCGCCCGAGCGCGGCGTCGTCCTGTCGCGAAATTTTGTCGGACCGTAGCCACGCAGATAGGGAACGATGACGCGGCAGCCCTGGGCGGCGAGCACAGGGGAAACGTCGACATAGGCGTGAATATCGTAGGGAAAGCCGTGCATCAGCATCACGGCCGGGCCGTCTGCCGGACCTGCCTCGTAATAGGCAATGTTGAGCACACCGGCATCGATGCTGCGCAGCGGCTCCAGCCGCTTTGATGAGGGGGCCCGCATGGCAGCAGCTAGTTCGGTCATGCGTCACACTCCATTGTCGGCATTCCACGATACGGTATTGCGGCAACGCCAGCGAAGCAATCCGGCACGGGAGCTGCGCGCGATTGTCATCATGACGGATGCCGAATTCGGCGATACAGTATGCCAGCGGCCATCGCCGCATATGGGTCTTGCCATGCTGCGATCCCTTCCGCGATCCCTTGCGCTTGCTACCGCCTTTCTCGGTTGGCTGATCATCCCGGCCGCCGCGCAATCTCAGCTGCGCAGCGAGTGCCTGGCAATGGCCCATGCGCCGCCGCGCGCGGTTCCGGTCAGCCTTCGCCAGGTGGCCGCCAAGGCCGACGAGGTCGCCATCACCTATGTCGGGCACTCCACCTACTACATCGACACGCCCGGCGGGGTGCGGATCGCGACCGATTTCAACGGCGCTTACCGGACCGGACGTCTGCCTGATGTCGTCACCATGAACCGCGCACACTCGACGCATTACACGCTGTTTCCCGATCCGAAGATCAAGCATGTGCTGCAGGGCTGGAGCGATAACGGGCAGCCCGCCCTTGTCGGCTTGCGCGTCGACGACGTCTATATCCGCAACGTCACCACCGACATCCGCCGCTATTACGGCGAGGGTTCCGGCGGCCAGATGATCAAGGACGGCAACTCGATCTTCATTTTCGAGGTCGCGGGCCTGTGCATCGGCCATCTCGGCCATCTGCACCACAAGCTCGACGAGAGCCATTTCGCCGCCATCGGCCGGCTCGATATCGTGATGGTACCGATCGACGGCACCTATACGATGTCGCTTGACGGCGTCTCCGAGATCACCAAACGTCTGCGCTCCTCCGTGGTGCTGCCGATGCACCGGTTCGCCACGCCGCTTGACGAGTTTATGCGGCTGATCGGCCAGCAATTCGAGATCGACCAGCGCAGCGAGCGCACCCTGAAGATTTCGCGGGAGACGCTGCCGAGTACGCCGACCGTCATCATTCTCCAGGGGGTGTGAGCTAGATCTATCGATAACCAACACCGTCATTGCGAGCGCAGCGAAGCAATCCATCGAGCTACAAAGGAAGTATGGATTGCTTCGCTTCGCTCGCAATGACGGGCAACAATAATAATCTGGGAGCGACACTTCATGACTGTCAGCACAGCCCCCGCTTCGGCAAGCGGGCTTTATGCCAATCCGCGCGAAGACTGGTTGGCACAGCATACCGAGGAGATCATCGACCCGGCGCGCCCGATCGTCGATCCGCATCATCATCTCTGGGACCGTGGCGGGCTTCGATACCTGATCGAGGAGATGGCCTCCGACATCGCCTCGGGCCATAACATCATCGCCACCGTCTATGTCGATTGCCGCTCGATGTATCGCGCGAGCGGGCCGGAAGCGTTCCGCCCGGTCGGCGAAGTCGAATTCGCCAATGGCGTAGCTGCCATGGCCGCGAGCGGCGCCTACGGCAAGGCGGCGATCTGCGCCGGCATCGTCAGCCACGTCAATCTCCTGCTCGGCGACGGCGCGAAGCCGGTGCTGGAGGCGGAGATCGTCGCCGGCAATGGCCGCTTCCGCGGCATCCGGCATTCCGCGGCCTGGGATGCCGATCCCAATGTCGCCGGCATGTATGCGACGCGGCCGAAGGGCCTGCTGCTCGACGCGACATTCCGCAAGGGTTTTGCCTGCCTCGCGCCGCTCGATCTCAGTTTCGAAGGCTGGTTGTTTCACCCGCAGATCGGCGAACTCACCGACCTCGCCCGCGCCTTCCCGACGACGAAAATCGTGCTCGACCATTGCGGCGGCCCGATCGGCATCGGCAGCTACGCCGGCAGGCGCGAGGAGATTTTTCCAATCTGGAAAGCCTCGATCCAGGAAATCGCCAAATGCACGAATGTCGTGGTCAAGCTCGGCGGGTTGGCGATGTGCCTGCTCGGCTATGATTTTCATCTGCGGCCGAAGCCGCCGTCGTCGGAAGAGTGCGCCACGGCATGGCGGCCCTATATCGAGACCTGCATCGAGGCCTTCGGGCCCGATCGATGCATGTTCGAGAGCAATTTTCCGCCGGACAAGGGCCAGTGCAGCTACCAGGTCATCTTCAACGCCTTCAAGCGCCTCGCGGCGCAATATAGCGAGGCGGAGAAGACGGCGATGTTCTCCAGGACCGCGACGGATTTCTACAAACTGAAGCTCGAATAGCTCACGCCCATTCGCCCTTGCGGAACACCGGCACGCGGCGGCCGTCGGCGTGAACGCCGTCGATGTCGGTCTCGGCCGAGCCGATCATCCAGTCGATGTGGATCAGGCTCTTGTTGCCGCCTTGCGCGGCGATCTGCTGCGGCGTCAGTTTGCCGCCGTCGACAAAGCATTTTGAATAACACTGGCCGAGCGCGATGTGAGAAGCGGCGTTCTCGTCGAACAGGGTGTTGAAGAACAATAACCCGCTCTTCGAGATCGGGGATGAATGCGGCACCAGCGCCACTTCGCCAAGGCGGGCGGCGCCCTCATCGGTATCGAGCACTTTCTTCAGCACTTCCTCGCCGCGCGACGCCTTCGCCTCGACGATGCGCCCTTCCTCGAACCGCACCGCGATGTTGTCGATCAGCGTGCCCTGATAGGACAGCGGCTTGGAGCTGACGACATGGCCGCTGACGCGCCGGCAATGCGGCGTGGTAAAAACTTCCTCGGTCGGGATATTGGCGTTGCAGGTGATGCCGTTCTTGGCCGTCGACGCGCCGCCCTCCCATTCGTGGCCATCGGCAAGGCCAATCGTGAGGTCAGTGCCCGGCCCGGTGTATTTCAGCGCATGGAAGCGCTGTCCGTTCAGCCACTGCGTCCGCTCGCGCAACACTGCGTTGTGCTTCTCCCATGCCGCCACCGCGCCGTCCTGATCGACGCGCGAGGCCGCGAAGATCGCATCCGCCAGTTTTGCAACGGCGACATCCTCGGCATCATCAGGAAATACCTGCTTGGCCCAGGACAGGCTCGGATAGGCGATGATGTTCCAGTTGGTTTCGAAATTGACGATCTTCTCCAGCGCCGGCTGGTAGGCGATCGAATTGGCCTTGCTGGCGCGCGCGACCTTGGTCGGATCCTCGCCCGACAACAGCATCGGATTGTCGCCGACGATCGCAAGGCGCGCGGTGTTGGCTGCAAACGCCTTCGCCATGCCCTCATAGAGCCAGCCGGCGGCGCGATCAAAACCGTCATTGTGGCCGTGGCGATAGCGCGTCAGCGTGATCTCCTCGTCCGACAGGAACGGCGTCACCAGACCGGCACCGGCCTTGTAGGCGTGCTCGGCAATACGTCGCACCAGCGGCAGCGCCACCGCCGGCGCGGTCAGGAGCAGGTCCTGGCCCGGCTGCAACTGGAGGCCGACCTTCACCGCGACCTCGGCGAGACGGTCGAGTTTCACGGGATCTATCGCGGCGGAAACCTGGCGCTGGTGTGCGGTCATGACGGGCCCTCAAATACATCGTTGCGACAGAGATAGGCGAATCGCGCCGATCCTTCAATGTCAGCCGGTCGATTTAGCGGGCCAGCAAATGCCCATCACCATTTCTCGTGCGAAGTCCGCACATCCAGTTCGAATGACCAGGCCCGTGGAGGTTGCTTGTGCAGGAACACAAAGCCATCGACGATGCCCTCGATGCTGATCAGGCGTTCTTCCTTGCCGATTGTTTCGGGGAACCGGTTCCTGATCTTTTCGCCGCCGATCGCGCCGTCGACCACCACGTGGCCGACGTGGATGCCGTCGGCGGCATATTCCTTGGCCATCGCCTGCGCCAGGGTTCGCAATCCCGCCTTCGACGAGTTGAAGGCGCCGTAGCCCGAACGCCCGCGAAGCGAGGCGCTGGCGCCGGTGAACAGCAGCGTGCCCTTGCCCTTGAGCACCATGCGGCGGACCGCCTCACGCCCGAACAGGAAGCCGCCGAAGCAAACGACGCGCCAGCTCTGCTCGAAATAGCTGGCTTCCATGTCGATGATTTTTCCGGCGGTGTTGTTGCCGGCATTGTAGATCGCAAGTTCAAGGTCGGCGCCGGCCTTGTCGAACAACGCAATCGTGTCGGCTTCACTGGTCGCATCCGCCACCACGGCCGTCGCTTTTCCGCCCGCAGCAATGATGTCGGCCACGACAGCATCGAGCGCGGATTTGGTGCGGCCGGCCACCAGCACGTTGAGCCCCTCGGCGGCGAACCGCTTGCAGAGTTGCGCGCCGAGGCCCTGATCCGGCCCTACCCCAATGACGATTGCCGTTCCCATCCTGCTCTCCCGTTGCACCCTGGACTGTGCAGCTATTTATATGATGATCATCATCAATTCAATCGACGCAGCTTCCATCTCGTGCCGTTCACGCGGATATGAGAGTTACTCCGGCTGAATACCGGCAATGCGGGTATATTCGGTCCAGCGCTCGCGTTCGGCGCGCACTTCGGCCTCGCAGGCGGCAAGATCTGAGATGTCGTAGGACAGGCCGAACTCGTCCATGCGACGGCGCACTTCGGGAACGGTCTGGGCTTCGTTTATCAGCGCGTTCAACGCCTCGACGGTCTCGCGCGGCGTGGCGGATGGAACGGCCATGCCGAGAAAGCCGGTCAGCTGGAATCCGGGAAAGGTTTCGGCCACCGTCGGTACATCGGGGGTTGCCGGGCCACGCGTCAGCCGCGTGATCGCCAAAGGGCGCAACTGGCCGTTTTGTAAGTACTGGTTCGACGCCGTCGTATCCATACACAGGCAGTGGATTTCGCCGCTGATCAGGTCGGCCACCGCGTTGGCGATGGCGCGATAGGGCACGGCCTGCAATTCGATGCCGGCGAGACGGCTGAGATATTCCGGCGGCGTGCGTGATGAGGCATTGAAATGGCCGAAGGTCAGTTTGCCAGGTGCCGCCTTGGCCGCCGCAATGAAGCCCGCGAGATCGCGCCACGGCGCCTGCGGCCGCACCATGAAATAGCTGCCGCTGGAGCGGAACACGCCGACGATGGCAAAATCCTTCGCCGGATCATAGGCGAGATTGCGAACGAGACTGACATTGGCCGCATGCGTCGAAGTGGTGATCAGCAGCACGGTGTAGCCATCGGGTTCGGCGCTCTTCACCGCCATGGTGCCGATGATGCCATTGGCGCCGGGGCGGTTGTCGATGACGACGGCCTGTTTTGTCTTTTCCTCGATCTGCTTGCCGATCAGGCGCGCGGTGATGTCACCGGAACCGCCCGGCCCGAACGGCACGATGATCCTGATCGGCCGCGACGGATATTGCGCGGCGGCTGCTTCAATCGGGACCAGAGCGCTCCCGATCAGCGCGAGGATGGAACGGCGATTGATCCCGATGGTTTGCATGCCTCAGTCGCGGAATTTCTTCTTTTTCTTTTTTCCGAATGCAGGTTTCGCAGCGCCCTCATGCTTCGGCTTGGCCGCATAAGCGGGCTTTTCCCGGAACGGTCGTTTTTTATCGTAACGCCTTTCCTTGTCGAATCCAGCCGCCTTTTCGCCGCGCGGCTTGTCATCATAAGGCTTGCCCTCGCGGGGTTTGCCGCCGGCCGGCTTGTCGCCCCAAATTTTGGCCTCCCGAGGCTTGTCGCCAAAAGGCTTGCCGTCCCGGGGCTTGTCCTGCCACGGCTTGCCGTGCGGTCGCGGCGCTCTCTCCTCGCGCGGCCGATGCGGAGCCGCTTCACGTTCGGCGGCCGGCTGGGCTTGCGGCCCTTCGGGCAGCGCCTCGATACGGATATTGTCTTCCTTGTCGGGCCGGCGGATCTTGACCGCAAAGGATTCCGCGGCGCGCGCGGAAATCTCGAACTCGGTGGTAGTATCCATGACGCGGATGGCGCCGATGTCGGTCTTGTCGATGCCGCCGCGGCGGCAGATCATCGGCAGCAGCCAGCGCGCTTCGGCGTTCTTGCGGCTGCCGATCGAGGCGCGGAACCAGACGCCGCCCTCGCCCATGACGTGGCGCGGCGACGATTTCGACGACGGACTCCTTGGCTTCGATCGTGGTCCAGCGTTGCGATCCTCGCCTCTCGGCGCCCGGCTGTCCCTATCCCGGCCGCGATCCTCGCGGGGCCGGCTGCGATGCTCGCCGGGATCGATGATGTCCTCGGGCGACGGCAGCCGCGCGCGATAGAGCCGCGCCAGCGCAGCTGCGATATCCTCCGCCGATCGTTCGGCAAGCAACGCCTGCGCCAGCAGCAGATCCTCTGCCGTGGTCTCCTCCGCAAACAGCGCATCCTTCAGCATGCGCTCCTGGTCGAGCTTTCGGATTTCATCGGCCTGCGGCGGCGTGCCCCAGATCGCGTCGATGCCCGCCAGATTCAAAAGCACCTCCGCGCGGCGTTTTCGCGCCGGCGGCACCAGCAGCACGCTGACCCCCTTGCGTCCGGCACGACCGGTGCGGCCGGAGCGATGCTGCATCACTTCCGGATCGTTCGGGATATCGGCGTGGATGACGAGATCGAGGTTCGGCAGATCGATGCCGCGCGCGGCGACGTCGGTGGCGACACAAACTCTTGCTCTTCCGTCGCGCAGCGCCTGTAGCGCGTGGGTGCGCTCGTTCTGGGTCAGTTCGCCGGATAGTGCCACGACGGAAAAACCGCGCTCCGACAAGGTCGCCTGCAAATGCCGCACCGCCTCGCGCGTGTTGCAGAACACCAGCGCGCTCGGCGACTCGAAGAATCGCAGGGTGTTGACCACCGCATGGTCGACATCGCCGGGCGCGATCCGGATGGCGCGGTAATCGATATCGGCATGGCCGCCTTCATCGCCGCCGACTTCGATGCGGAACGCTTCCTGCTGATATTCCTTCGCCAATGCCACGATGACGCGCGGCAAGGTCGCCGAAAACAACAGCGTGCGGCGGGTTTCGGGCGTGGTCTCGAGGATGAACTCCATGTCCTCGCGAAAACCGAGATCGAGCATTTCGTCGGCTTCGTCGAGCACGACCGCCTTCAGTTCCGAAATGTCGAGACGGTTGCGCCTCAAATGATCGCACAGCCGCCCCGGCGTGCCGACCACGATATGGGCGCCCGCGGCGAGCTCGCGCTGTTCGCGGCGCGGGTCCATGCCGCCGACGCAGGAAACCACCCGCGCATCGGCATATTGATAGAGCCAGGCGAGTTCGCGATGGACCTGCAACGCAAGCTCGCGCGTCGGCGCCACGATCAACGCCAGCGGCGCGCCGGCCCGCTCGAACCGCTCGGCGCCGCCGAGCAATTCATGGGCAATCGCCAGCCCATAGGCGACGGTCTTGCCGGAGCCGGTCTGCGCCGAGACCAGCAAGTCGCGGCCGGCAGCATCATCGGCGAGGACGGCGGTTTGCACCGGCGTCAGGGAATTGAAATTGCGCTCGGCCAAAGCTCGGGCGAGCGGCGGACTGGTGGTCAGGGATGTCACGGGGATAAGACCTTCATGGCGCCTTGGCGCCGGAAACATTGAAAACGCCTCGAACCAAACGGTCGAAGCTGCCGTCGCGGTAAGCTGCGCGGGCCACATGGCCCGACGGAATTGAATGAGATAGGCACGCTTTAGGCCATTCGCAGCGAAAGCGCCATGGAATGTTGGGGGTATAGTGAGCGGGTGGCCGCGCCGGACGGAGGCATCGGCCTATATCATTGATATCGCTGCTAATATCTCGATAGCCGCTCCACACAGAGCTGTCATACCCGCGAAGGCGGGTATCCAGTACGCCGCGGCATCTCGCTTCTATCATTGGCGTCTCTGGGATACTGGATCGCCGCCTTCGTGCGCAATTGCGCACTCGGCGGCAACAGTGGCGTTATCGTTCACCACCCGTCCGATAGATGCGAGCATTGGGGTGCCTGCATTCATTACCGGTCTTCGGGGGCGAAAACTGCGACGAGATCTCCGAGCTTTCATGTGGTTCAATCAGCGACTTTCAAAAAGTGTAGTTTGCGAAAGATTTCCGACGACGAATGGAAACTGGTGGAACCGTTGATCCCACCAGGTAGGCGCGGCGGCGACAAACGCACCGTGATCCTGCGCGAGGTTGTGAACGGTCTCATGTACATTCTCTCCACCGGTTGTCAGTGGCGGGCCATCCCCAAAGACCTGCCGCCCCGTTCGACGTTGTACGATTATTTCGACCTGTGGAGTTGCGATCGTACGCTCGATCTCATTCATCATGAGCTTTATGTAAAATGCCGCGAAGCGATTGGCCGGGAAGCCAGTCCTACCGCCGCTGTCATCGATAGCCAAAGCGTCAAGAGCGCTGAAAAAGGGGGGCTTCGATCGATCCGCCGGGCTACGACGCGGGAAAGAAGATTAAGGGCAAGAAGCGGCACATTCTCGTCGACACGCAAGGCCTGTTGATTTACGCCATCGTTCATGCCGCTGATATTCAGGACCGCGACGGCGGCGCGTTCGTGATGGCGACCATGTTCGGCTTGTATCCGTTTCTGATGAAACTCTACGCCGATGGCGGCTATCAAGGCCCGCTGTTTCGCCGCGCCGTGGCAAAAGTAATGGCGCGGGTGAATGTGGAGATCGTCAAGCGTTCTGATCACGCAAAAGGATTTGTCGTCCTCCCAAAGCGCTGGGTCGTCGAACGAACGTTCGCATGGCTCGGGCGGTGCAGGCGTCTCGCCAAAGATTGGGAGAATCTCAATCGAAAAGCGCTCGCTTTTCTGCGCCTCGCTTCAATCAGGCTCATGCTGAGAAAACTATGCAATCCAGCATGATCTCTCCGGACAGAACTCTAAGCATTTTATACCCCAATCGATTGCCCGAACCCCACGGCCTCGCCAGACCGCCTCAATGATCTAGTAGCACAACTGTTCCCCCCCGGCGTCGAACCCGACCCTACAGGTCGAACGACCGCGACTACAACACTGACCCTGGGCCTGGTGAAACCGCCTCTTTGTAGCCCTTGATTGCGCGGTCTCCGCGCGGATCTTGTTTCACTGCGCTGCGGCAGACGTGTTGCCGTGCAACCAGATAAGTGCGGTTCGTTCAGCGCATAGTCATCTATCGTCAAGCGCGGGGCTAATTAAACCTGAGCAACTTCACGACGCGCTTCGATATCTCGGCTGGGTCGTTGAGGCCGGTTTCTCCGATCTCTAAGACCATCCTTGCGATCCTTGTGGTCAGTGGATCGTTGCGATCCACCACATCAAGAGCACGCAGCGTCAATTCGTAAGCCGCGATCAGGTGGCCGGTCTTCCCTAAGGGGCTATTTCTTAGCAGGCGATAAATGTTCATCGGAACATGCTCGCGTCCCCCCAATTAGCCGCTGCAACTTGCTCTGTACCGACAATATCGTGTCGAACTGGCATGACACCGGTGGGTCGCAGCGTCAAAGCACTGGGGAAAGTGAAGAACCAAAAACGTCGTGGGTGTAGCAGTCGTTCACGTAGGTGAACGGGAGGTTTGATCTAGGTCAAGGGCGCAAAGCTCAGCGCACCTGGCCTCTATTGGCGCTCACGGCGTCCACGCTCGTCAGCGCGTATCAGACAATGGTCACCTGCCGCTCGCAGTAGCGCATGCACTTGTCCTGATATACCGCCCCAGTGGGGCTGGCACATCTGCCAATGCAATTCGCGGCTCTGTCCTCACTCCCGATATCTGGACGTGAACGGGCAGGATGCGTATTTGTGGGAAGGCCGCAAGAGCCATGCCGAGATCAATCCTGAGATGGTGCAGATTGCCAAGGGGCTGCGCAGGCGCAAGCGCGGCAATTCCCTGCGGGCTATCGCTGCGGAGCTGGCGGCGCGCGGCTATATCAACACCAATGGCAAGGAGTTCTCAGCGGCATCGGTATCCTCGATGCTAGGAGCCTAAACGCCAGCAGCGCGGCCTATCTCAACGCGAACTCGCCGCCCTTCGGCTAGCGAACGCCCTTTGCGGGCACATCTCGGCGCCCGTCGTCAAGGGCGGGCAATGTTCAGCGCGTCTCCTCTAGAAACAGTGTTCCTTGGCTCGGCGTCGAGGCTGGCGGCGGGTGCGATGGTCGAGGAAACTGCCGTTACCGCACGCGGATCCTTGACCGCAAGATGCCCCGAGCTTTCAAGGTCTCGATCACGTCGCGAAAGTCGTTCGAAGCACCTGCGAGTTCGTCCTCATAAACCCACCCTTCGAAAACGACACGAATGTCGTCCCGGTGCCGCCAAGTGAGGCGGCATTTGCCAACTGTCAAAAAATCGTCAAACGTGACGTAAAAATCCACCGGAAGCAGCCCCAGTCCGTCTGAATGCAGGCGAGCGCAAGTTCGGCTAACGTCGTAGCCGACGCATGAGCGCGCTTCCCCCCAAAAGAAAAGCCATCCGCGATCCGGTGGTCTAATCATCAGCGTGTCCCGATCCTTTCTACGTCGCCCCAGCCGCATAATGCGCACAGGGTATCGGGACGTAATTGTCCTCAAGGACATGAGGGTTCTTACGGTTAAAATGCACGATTTTAGTAAATGACGCTTCGGTATTCCCCGGCACTCGCCGGGGGCGTCGCCGACGACGGGCGCGGCCGGTCCGCGAAGATCGAGATCGTGGCCCGCCGTGCGCGCGCTGGCGATGGTGGCGCGATGGTCGATCGCTCGCCGATGATCAAGGTCCGCGACAAAAACCTTGCTCCGACATAAGCGATATCGAGAGGCCGCACTGCGCGATACCACCCGTCTGAAACTGGGGTCCTCTGTGAGGGGCGTGAGTTGTTGGGGGGACCGCGCAACCCCACATATTGAAGATATTAGCATTTTTGGTTTTCAGGGTTGCGTTGCGGCGACGACCTTTGCGGATTATCGCGCGTCGATCGGGCTTTTCAGGCTCTACCGAGCGCGGTGCCTGTCGCGAACCGGAAAGAGATTTCTCATCATTGCCGATGCTGCCGCCTGGACTGCCTTGCGCTAGCGCAGCGCGCGCTATGGCAGCTGAAATGAGGAGCGAGGCGAGTGCAATTCCAAGCGTAGTTCGAACTGAACTTCCTATAATTATTTGATCCCATATCCAAAACAGACCGCGCAAATAACCCACAAGAATTGCCAGTCCCTTGCCACACTCGTCAAGCGCTACGTCCCTTGGCGCGTTGCGCGCGCCGCCGCAAAGGGGACGTTGGTGACCGGTGACCGACGTACCGATTGACGACGCGGAAGAGCGCAGCGATGGCCGCTTGGTTCGTGGTGATGCTGTAAAGGTTGCACATGGCCTACAGCTCTCGCGAAACTAGGGTACTGTGTAAGGAGCGGGCGCAAACAGGCAGGCCCATTCCGACCCTCCCTTATTGAGACGACAGTCCCAAAACTTCTCGACCATGAGGCCGGCGATCAAAAGCGCCAGTATTATCAGGCAAAAAATTGCCAGCCGATTATCCGACCTCATTTAGTAGCCTCGGTTGGCGGCCTATTCCTTTGCACGTGCCTATCTTTCACCGGGCCACCATGTTGATGGCGGATCGTTCGCCGTAATCTTGGTCGGTCGCAGCGCGACCAGCTGGCTGCGCTTGTAGGGATAGCGCCGGACCTCGGAGCATTGGCGGCAGCGCATGTAGCGTTCGAGTTCGCTTTGGGACGCCGCACGATTATGCTGCCGCTGCGCGATCCTCCTTGTCAGCCCGTCGCATGACGAGGTAATCCTGAGTTCGTCATCTGGCAATGTTGAAGTCAAGACCGCCGGAGGAGCGCGCTGCCCCATACGGGCGGCAAGGCGGCAAGGTGACCTGCCTCCAGTTGAAACTCTAAGTCCTCAATAAGCTGCGCCAACCGTTCGCGAGTAAACGGATCGGTCGGTTCCTGTGCCAGCCTTCGGATTTGCGTAAGCTTATGTTCTAGCTCTTTACGCTCGCGGCGCATCATTTGGCGCTCTCCTTCGATAAGGGCTAAGTGCGTCAAATTGATCAAAGGAAGTTTACAACTTCTTAACGCTCGGCTAGCGCACCATCCCGGCGTCCGTGTTCTCCACTGACCGGCAAGCGGCGAGCCGCTTCCGTCTACGCGCTAACGAGCCTCAGACTCCCTGCCGCGTTGCGCGTTTCTTGGCAAGAAAGCGGGATAGTTCATCAACCGTTGGATGATCGTAGAAATCGTCGGTCGAGAGTTCGATGTCTAACTTCTCTTCAAGGCCCATCATGACATAGACGACCATGGCCGAGTTGAGCCCGAGACGGCTGAACTTGGAGTTGGTCTTGACCCGATCTGTCTCGTTTTCCGTCATCTCTTCGCCTTCAGCCCCAGCTCTACAGCTTGTTTCGCTTTAAGATGCGACGGTTGATCGGTGTCCAGATCACGTAGTTATAAGCTCCGGTCCAGGAATAAACCCCAGCGGAGCATTTCATACATTTGAACCGTCCCGCGCGATCCTCTCGCTTTTGCGTCGCCTTATAAGCTAGCCCGCATTTGGGGCAGCAAAATATCACCGTGGTGATGGGCAACCTAGCGGGCTTTTGAGAAGGCTTCTCTTCGCCGTCATTCATTTCCCCTTCGCCTTCAGCCCACTCTTGTCGCGTGCTTTTACTCGCTTCGCATGGCTTTCATTTCCTCGCCTTTAACGATCCCGTTGCAAGATATGATTGAGCAGCATCCAACACGAGCGATTTGGCCGGTTCGGGCGGTTTCGCATTTTCCACCGGCATAGCATTCTGGGTTGTCGTTTCGCATGCTGGCGGCGCCTGATCTTGCGCCTGCTGCTGCTTAGGCGTGCTGAGCACCCATGCTGGGCCCATTTTATGGGCCATTATAATCAACGATCCGGTCAATCCAAAAACGACAAGGGATAAGAGCATGGATCGTCTTGGCTTCGACTTCAAAACCGCGGATGACATGCGCGAGCGTTCGTCATCGCCTGGATGAATAGGCAGATAATCTGTCTGTTCATCTGGGGAATTCATTTCCCCTCCACCTTCAGCCCCAGCTCTACAAGCCGGCGGATGGCTTCGGGACGGCCGGGGAGATCGTCCTGCTTGCGGCGCCAGTCGTCTAGTTGTTTAGCCATATCCGGCTGAACGCGAACCCCGACCAGATCGCCGGTTACGGCCGCGCGTTTCTTTGGGGTTTTGGTGTTAACACGACTTGATTTGTCCATGTCGTCATGTTAACACGAAATCAAGCCGAAGGGAAGGTACGAATTTCCGCCCCGGCTCTAACCCGAGCCACACAGAAGGGATTCCCATGACCCAGGCTGACAGCGTGCATAGCACGCCACCCAGAGACACGTCTTCTAACACATCGTCGTGCCGAGGCTTCCTCGCCCACGCCGCTGTAGTGGCCGCTGGCGGGGCTGCGCAACGCTCGCCGCCGGAATCGCGCGCCGCGTGTGCCGCTCCGGATACTATCCGCCCTTGGTTTAGGTTTTGTCGTCGGTGCTCTCGTCGCTGTGCTGCTGAGGCTCCCGTTCCCAATATGACAAGCGGCGCGTGAACGAGATGGAGGATAGCAAGTGGCCGGTGCCGGGAGTACTCAGCGGTGGCGTGAGGGCCAGCTTAATCGGAAAATTTTACGCCGCAGGTATTTCCGTTCCGCCATATCACGCGGCAATGCTTTGTCGTTTTGAAGCCATCCAGCGACAGGTCAAATTTCAAGCCGGCAGTGTGATGCGTGGATGAATGAAGCATTGCTCCGTCACCGTGACAGTTCAGCACCGAACACGGGTAACAGCCGCGAATACCGTCAACGTGAAGCAGCGCAAGTTGGTTGATCTTATTGCGTTTGAGTCCTCGTCGCTCACGCATCAGACCATCTCCCAATGAAATTTACTTGGTTAAGCAATAACTGGCGCAGGCTAGATGGTCGAGCCATATTTAAAAGTCAAAATTATCTAAAATTGTTTGGAATAGGCTGCTCGCGAGAGTGACCGAGCTTCGTGTTGGTGCATTGGATGATGTGGCGGCTGACGACCCCCGAGACCGTGCTGTTCTTGGTTGTGCTGGTCGTGCTGGCGCCGTGATAGGCTTCCTGCCGCTGCCGCTGGACTGAGCCTCTCGCGGTGGCCTGCGCGCCGGTCATGGTTATCCTCGCGGGTGACATGGTGACCGGCGCGCGCTGCACGAGCGTCTGTGATGTCCGTTGCAGGGTGGCGACCAAAACAATTGACGATGGTCATGGTGTGCAGGAATCGCATCGAGAGCACCACCATCAGCGTCCCTCACGCAGTCCGTGGACTAGCTCCAGATGCATGATCATCATCGACCTGACCGTCTCGGCGTTTTCGGTCGTGACGTCAAATCCGACTAAGCACCAGCAGCATCGCGCGGTGACGGAGGCGTTCGGGTCGCGGAAGAAGTTGAAGCCGTGGACCTCCGCAGCCTTAACGGGATCGCAGATCGTTTCGTAG
Organism: uncultured Alphaproteobacteria bacterium; assembly: GCA_963802535.1. Taxonomy (GTDB): domain Bacteria; phylum Pseudomonadota; class Alphaproteobacteria; order Rhizobiales; family Xanthobacteraceae; genus Bradyrhizobium. The sequence goes on from CAWDJI010000034.1 coordinate 128,754, forward strand.
TTCATCGCATACCTACGGTGTGCGTGGTGGCATGTCCATCCGATGCCTCATATTGGTCTTGAGTTACGCGCCTCAACGCCAGCCTCCGACAACAAGACCTGCCTGTTCGACGCGATAATCGTTCGGTTTCCCAACGCAGCAAAGCCGTCAGGTATGCTAGCCCCTGACGGCCTCGCTGGAAATCCGGCTCTGAGAGTAAGAGCACGGGCTGGTACGCAACCGCATTCCGATCCTAGAACCGGGCAGGGGAAAAGCCCATCGACGGCTTTTTCGTGGTTATGCCCGCAAGACACTGCTTGAATTTTGGGCTCGCACGCCCGCGCGGCCCGCCGCTACTTTGTCCGTGACGCAATGGACGGCCATTGTTTCCGTTTGGGAATGTCCGTCACGTTGCGGAGATCAATGCCCGCGCCGCGTAGCGGTTTCACCGGCTCGCCAAATCCAGCCCTTTGCAACGCCAGCGCCACCACCACCAGCGCCTGCTCGACGGCTTCAAGATCGCCCCCGCTGGCGTTCACGCGGTTGAGCAGGCCGACGGCGTGCGCCGGGTCGTCGAGATAGTCGCTTGGCTTCAGCTGTTTCATCGCTCGGCTCCAAAGATCACCGTCGGTGGTGACGCACGCCTACTTCGCGGAATCCCCGACTTAGTTTCCACGACGACAGTAGCGTCCGGAGCCGGATATCATGCGCGGGATCTGAAGGTTCAGTCGGCATTCATTTCCCTAACCAGCTTTGCACATCGTGGTGCGCCGTCTCAATTTTTGCGTTCCGTTTTTATCTTTTGCGATCGCGATCTCCAGCTTCACGGCGCGGGTCCATACTCCGGATCTGGAGCGGCCTATTTGCTTCGAAATTTCGGCCAGACTAAAGCCCGCAAGAGCGAGCTTCCGGAGAGTTGCATCCTCGGCCTGTGTCCAAAGGTCCTGCCTCATCTTGCTTTTCGCCTTCAGCCCGATCTCGATCGTTTGTTCTCAACACCCGCGGCAAATCTTTTTCAGTTTTGCGTCTAGTTTTGCGTTTTCGACGGCGAGCGCGTCGACGACCGTTCCCTGATCAGGTGGAGTATTGGAAGGCCGCAGTCTTTTGCCTGGATGTCACAGGCTTCGCAGCTGATGGCGGCGTGGCCCTATCATAACAAGCCAATCGATTGCTGGCCTTCGGTACCGTTGAACATTCGGAAGTTTGAGCGTCGGCGCCTTGGCAGCCCGCGAACATCAGTGCAGTTAGCAGCAAAAGCCTCATCTTAAATCTCCAAAAAAAATTACCGCGGGCCGGCGTCGATCGGTAGCGCGCGGTGTGGCTCCTTCGACCGTGTGAATCAGGGGCCTCTTCGCCAACTTTACCTTATTGCTCTGACCCGGTGCCTTGGCTTTTGAACTGTAAATCATTCGGCGTTAGCGGGGTGACTATGCGCGATCGGCTGTTTTCGTAAGTCGCAGCCAGGTCAAAAAGGCGCTTCTTGATGAAGGGGTCATTCGCCTTTTCTGCTAAATCACGTACCGTCTTCCCACGCTCTTTCCTAAATGCCTCACTCAACATGACACAAATTCCAATCGTGTTGGCAGCGATCACGCGCAATCACGCGCAATCATCACTCACTTGGTCTTGCTCTTCAATCCCAACTCGACAAGCCGATGGATGACATCGGAACGAATGTGCCTAGCAGTTGTTCCACCACGCTCAGCGCTTCACGGGAATAACGGCCCTCAATGCTGCGTCACCCTCCGGGGTAATGCAATAGGTGCAGCCGTCGGGTTGCTTCTCGATCCAGCCCTTCCTCAACATTCCGGCAATAATCTGCGTGCCTGCTGGATGCAACTGTTCTGGCCGAAGCCCCCGAGTCAGGCTCATCTTTTGTAACGTGGTGCGCTCTGTGGCGTGCGGAATGTGACTAGGCCGCGGCGGCATTCATTTCCCCTTCGCCTTAAGCCTGGCTCGCTTTCTGTAAAGCCGTTGCAATCGCGCATAAACATCTTGGCGTGTTCGGCTGAGGGCCACCGCTATTTCAGCGGCTTCCTTGCGAGCATCCAAGAGCTCATCGAGTTTGCCTTCTTCGTCGGGAGTCCAACGTCGCGTTTTTGGTCTTGAATCGCTCATTTCTTCGCCTTCAGCCCGGCCGCTGCCGAAACGGATGCTCGTGCTGCCTTGGGCCGCTCTGTGGGCGCTCGCCTCGAGCGTGGCGCTGAGCCCGAGTTTGATCAGGGGTCTTTTGGATCCGGCGGCGAACACGCCGCTCTTCCGGCTGCTTGTTCCCCGCGCGGGGCGCTGGCTGTCATACCGTACTGGCACCTGCGTCCTAAAGGCAGTTCGCCCTGCTTCAGTGATGCGATAGAGATTATCATCGTTTGGGTCTGGGGAGAGCTCGATCCATCCGGTCTGTAGGAGGTTGCCGAGCAATCTTTCGCCAGCGGGGATATGCCTGAGGAGTGGCGTCCACCGGCCAGTCATCAGTATCTGGAGAACTTCTCGCTGGCGGTGGGTAGGATAGGCCTTCATCATTTCCGTACCTTAAGAACACAGGCGTGCAAGGGCGGGGCTGTCGAGGATCGCAGTAATTCTGTCGATTTGGCGCAAACAAGTACGAGTGAACAGGTCCTTCAGTTCAGGCTTAAGTGTGCTTTGTTTCACAGAATCAAGCTTTTCCAGGAGCGCTTCTAATTCGCTCATCTTCTTGCGTCGGAATTCGATAGCCGTCATGGCGCGCCATCCCTTGCTCGAATCAGCAACAGGAAATGCAATTTGGCGCTTGATGCAGTGCCATCTCAACTAGATTTTGGCCTCTGCGCAGGGCTGGTCTAACCTGCTGCTTCGTCGTTTAGCTGGTGACCGGCGGAGAGGCAGCAATCAGAGAAATTCGCGAAGCCGCGCGAGTTCAGCAACGATCTCTCCCGACAAAACGTCGGCAACTAGCGGCGGTTGAGGCGACGTATAAATCTCATACAAGTGCCGACTAGGAGCCGGCTTTGCCATGAACTCGCGAATGCACTCATCCAGCGTGCCGTCGAGCAATAAATAGGGGCCGGTGCTCTCGGTGTGGCGCTGATTGTTGAGTGATGGCCATTTGCGAAGTACAGCCGGCGCATCGAAGTTGACGTGAGGATCGGGACCGGTGGCTAGCGCGTCGTTTTCGCTCATTGCCTCTTTGCCTCCGCGTGGCCCCACATTAGGATTTGATCAGGCTGCGAGTGCGGCCATCTGTCTTCGCATGTAGCAACAGACTTATCTGCACCCGGAATCTTCCGATCTCCTGGAGCAAAGCCTGACTCGGGCGCCCTGGTGGAAGCTTGCGAGCTTTGTCCTGCAGCGTTACAGCCAACTCCTCCCACCAACTCGTTGACCATTATTTCCCCTTAGCCTTCAACCCCAGCTCTACAAGCCGGCGGATGGCTTCGGAGCGGCCGGGTTCGTCATCTTGCTTCACTGCCCAAGCGTCAACGGCGCTGCGCATTTCTGCCGATAGGCGAATCACCTGAAGTCGGGCAGTGACCGTTCGAATAGCCTCAGTTGGCCGCCTATTAACCTAACCTCTTTGCAAATCGTAAATGCCTTCTTGGGAAATTTAGATAGGGAGACAAATTCAATGGTCATCTATCCAGTACCCCCCACTGTGACACAAGCCAGAGTTCAGCTTTCGATCGACGAAACCGCTAAGGCGGCGCCGACGACAATCGTCCAAGATTTGGGCAAAGTCGTTGAGGCTCAGAAGCAAGCGGAGCAAGCCTTGCTGATCGACTTGACGGCCTAGTTTGCCGAAATGCTCGGACCTCAACTCACCAGCACCATATCAAGCAGATCCGAGCAGCCGCCAAAGCTGAAAGATTCGGTATCTGCTGGCTGGATCGGGCTTAAGGTGAAGAAATGACCGTTCGAAAACCGCTGATCGCCAGCCCGGCGTGGACTGCTGAGGAAGACGAAACGCTTTGTTCAATGTTGGCTGAAGGCAAGACGGTCGCAGAAGTCGCTATCGCCCTCCAGCGCACTTGCGGAGCCATCTATGCCAGAGCGAAGCGGCTCTATCGACAGCGATGGCGGGAAATCTATTCAGCCCGTTAGGCTACCGCGATGCCGATTCGAATTATCAAGCACGAAGCCGTCCGGACCGCGGTAGCTTGTGAACCTCCCCTGGGCAAGGGGTAGGTGGCCCCGGCGAGGGAACGCACACCATCATCATTGAAAAGAACCGCCTGCTGCTTTTTGAAGCGATCCAAGCGTTTCTCGACGAGTCGAAGCGCTCTTGATGCGAGATGCGACGGAGGCCGGATCTATAGGTGCCGATCCGGCGCAACGTGCCGCGTGTAGAAATATAAAAAGCCGGACGTTTCGAACGGGGCTGGCCTAGGACTGGATCAGCTTCTCCAGGCTGGGCGCGGTTGCACCGCGCTGAAACGCCAGCAGGTCCAGGGACGGTGGCTCACCTCCGGTCAGGATCGATAAGCAGGCATGCGCTTGCCCCCGATGATGGGTCTGATGATTGAACAGGTGCAGGAGGATGTCGGCGATGGCCTGAGAGTGAGGCATGCCCGACATTGTCTTGTAGCTGTGTAGACTGGCCAGTCCTGCGTCGTCGTGAGCGTCGACGACGGCGATCAGCCGTGCATCCTCAGCGATACGCGCTTTGGTGAGTTCCCTACGATCTTCGAACAGGATGGCATTCAGTCGATCCGGATGTTCACCCTCTCCCGTCAGTCGTTTCAGCCACATACGATCCGTCAGCAACAGGTGATTCAGGGTGCCTTGCACGCTGGAGAAGAACACGCCGATGTGTAGCCGGTACGCCGTGTCGGATAGTTCGAGCGCGGCGGCGTACAGGCGCGCGTTGGCCCAACGGTTATAGGCGGCAAGCTGCTGAAACGTACGTTTTGTCATCAGTTCGGTCCGGGATAACCGGACGTAGTATAGCTCGTGCGTCATCGCATTTAAACGAGAAAGCCGGAGCTGCATCGTCGGCCCTGAGGAAAGGACGGACCGAGCGTCCCGTCCAAACCATGCGACCTACACATTGCAGCGGCAGACGCGGTCCAAGTAGGTGCGCGGAGATCAGCAATATCGCCAATGTCATCGGTTCGCGGAGAGCGCCGTCCTCAGGCCGCAAAAAGCCACTTGGTTACGATGACCAAAAGCCAGATCCAGCCAAAAGTAGCGATAGCGATGGCAGTTAAATAAACCAGCTGGAAGAGACGGCCCCGCATGCGCTACCAACTAACCCGCTTGCCTTTAGGTTCAATAGCAGGCGAGTTTTAAGTTTGCGCCCGCAGGCGGTCGCGTTATCAGAAACCGAGAGAGGCTGTTGCCTGCTTCAAAGCACCGGGTGGCGTTGCGGCGAAAATGGTGAGCGCAAACGCCAGTGCCAGGATGGCAACAAATGCAGGCCCGTATGACCTCATGACGCATTCCTTCCTTGCCGAGCAAGTATTCGAGCGAGACCTTCAAAGTGTGAGGAGAAAGCCCGCCCGTATTGCTTCTTGCACAAGCAGAAAACGCTCGAATGCGGTCTTTTTGAGAAGAGCAAGCGATATCGCCATTACCAATGTACCTTCCACGTTCCCGCAGCAGGTGTGCCAATCGCTCCCGAGTGAAAGATACGGGATTGACTTCAGGAAGGCCGGCGCCATCTAAGGCAAAGCAGTAGGGTCGAGGAAATCGCATTATGTACGAAGCACCGTCAGTCATCGGAACCTGTATCAACTGCATTGCGCAGGGAAGCCTCAGCGCGACGCTCGCGCTGATCGTTATAGGTGCCGGTATTGCCCTGACAGCAGAGCGGCGTAAGCTTGTGCGGCTCCCGTTGGACAGACAGCCGAAGCAATAAAGGAGTTGCCCGAAGGCACGCCTATCGCGCCAACTTGTACCTGAGGGTAATAGATGCGGGCATTTGTTTCGTCTTCAATGAATTTAGTGTCCGCGCGGCGGAAGGCTTCAAACCGACCGCAGCGCCTTGAGCTCCGCAGGCGTAAGCCTGATTGCTTTGCCTTGCTTTTCACTCCGGCTCTCGATCCATCCATATTCAAGTAAGCGGTTGACCATCAATTCACCTACCGGAACGGGCAGGTGCGCGACGACCTTCCAATCGCCCAAGCTTAGACATTGCATCACTGTTCGCTGAGGCATATTGGGGACTTCAGTCACTTCTTGGTCGCTTTCTTCGCGATCTCGGCGCGCTGTTCTGGTGTCAGGGGGGCATGGGCCAGTTCCTCCATTAATCTGTCCTTACGGCCGAGCGCGACCGCCGCCGGATGTATGGTATCGACCGGGCTCTGCCAAGCGCCATAAGCGCCAACCATGCCTACCGTTATCAGAGAGATGCGTCGTCAGTTCGCTCGTGAATGCGCCCACAGCTCTTCCTCCCTTCCTCGAATAGCGTCGTTGTCGGCGCGGCCAGCGCCAAGGCGGCCGCGAGCGGGAGTGTTTCAAAACGGTCATTGATTGAAACACGGCGCGAGGCTGCAGTTGGCGGGTCTTGCTGGCCACGATATCACTGCATCCGGCAGCGGCGTTAACCCAAAGATATTGTGGATGACGAGCGCGAGAAAACATCGCGAGAGCAGCTACCGCGGCGACGCGCAAAGACTTCAATTCGAACACCCGACGCTAACGCGGCGTCATTGCGACGTGCCCCAAGCCTTTCAATTTTTGGAACTCAAATTTGCCTCCCGACTCAAGCGACTTTGGATAGGGCGACTGGGGCTGCAATGGTTATTTGATTTGGAGTATCCGTCATGGGAACCGATCATTCGCCGCGCGACAAGCAAGCTCACGTCGCTAAACCGTCGCTTTGGGTTGCCGAACCAGCCGACGACTCTTCTCGCGACTTGAGAATGCCCTTCGAGGGGATGAACCCTCACTTTGGGACGGCGATCACACCGAAGACGTTAACTCGCTGATTGACGAGAATGCCAGGCTCCGAGGGCTTGTGGTTCAGCTCTCGACCCTCATCCTGAAAAACGTAACGCAATAGCAGTAACATGGCAGGACCGTTCCCAGTGTTGGCAGGCGCTTGCTCCGTGCCCTCGCGGCTAGACCTATCTAGATTAAGGCAGCGGGAGAAACGCGCAACCCGTAACCACGAGCAAATACACGAATTTTGCCAGTTCCTTGCCCATGAGTGGAAAGGAACCCGTCAGCATTCCTATGCCGTTCCTTCCAGAGGAAAATCGCGGGGATGGTCCCGAACGGTTGACGATAAATGGTCGGCGGTTGGTTTGGCGGATGCGGTATCGAAATACGCATGGCGGGAAAAAACTTTGCCGAGAACAAGGCCGAGTTTGATCGATTAGCTGCCGATCTGCAGTCCGCTATACAGCGTGGTTCCAATAGCGATGTTTGCGCCATCTTGCCAGCGATAATGCATTGGGGCGGCGTAGATAATATCAATTTCGACAGAAGCGGACCTTTGAGTGGATCGAACAAAACGCGGATGAGATTTCTGCCAAGCTTTCGAACGCAATCGATCTGATTAAGGACGAACAAGCCTCGCTAAATTCGTTTGACGGTGTAAATCTGACGATGAACTCGACGATGACGAAGATCGTAAGCCTCGCTGACCCCGAACAGAAGCTGGTGATCTACGACGGTCGGATAGGTGGCGCGCTCGGCTACTTCGTTGCCAGATTTGCGGAAGAACGAGAAATTCATCAATACGATCTTGCTGAACAAATGCTTTTCGCTGTGGACCGAGAGGCCAAACGAAGTCCCGAGACGAACCGCATTCATTTTCCGGCATTGTTCGGCAGAACCAGAGATCGCTGTCATGCCTCGATGGTGCGATGGGCATCGCAGCTAATCTGGCAAGTCGCCAAAGAATGCCAAGTGAGCCCGAGAGAAATCGAAGCTGCCCTGTTTATGTGGGGATATAACGTGATGTGGCGATATGTCGCCGCTACACAACCAGGGCATTAGCCGATGTAGACTTGCGCAGTCGCTGCATCTAGCAGAGTCGCCGATCCATGCAGCCGCAATGGAGTTCTGTTTATTGAACGGCCTGCTGAATACGGAAGTCGTCTACGTGATGCCCGGATTTCAGTTTCCCTAACAACCAGCGCGGCTGCTTGCCACGACCGGCCCACGTTTGCGACGGATCTTCGGGATTGAAAAACTTGGGAAAGACGGGTGGATAAGGTCGACGTTCGCGCGATCGCGGCTCGCTACTAGCCACAGGCTTAAGCGCCGAAAGTCGCTTCTCAAGTAAGTTCTTTTCGGCAATGATCTTTTCGGAGAGCATCCTGGATATTACCAAATGCAACGACCACAACTCATCGATGGTCAGCCCGTCAAAGTAGTTATCCTTCATGAAGGTCCCCATTCATGAATCCGGTTCCACCCTCGCAGGTTCACAACCAATTGCGTTGAGCAGATGGCTGTAGTGTGGTTCTAAAATTATCTGGGCGCCATCGTTGCGACATCATCGGGTCCCGCTTGTGAGATGGCCGAATGGCGAGGCGTTTTTCATCGGAGACGCACTTTGGTCGCCGAGCTAATCCCGAACGCTTGAGTTGCTATCCAGTTCTCTTCGATACACCCGAGACCGATGCATGGGATCAGCAAAACCACCGAAAACCAGCACTTCGGATCGACGCTCGATTTCTAGCGCGCGACTATTGCAGAAAATGTCCGAAGTAATTTCTCTGCGAGAGAAAGTGGCGCAAGCCGAATTTGCGGCACACTTGTACAGTCTAACCCCTGGCCAGAGTCGTGAAGAACCGAAAGAATAACTTGGCAAGTTCTTTGATCGAGTTCGCGGGAATTGGAACCCGCCGGCATCACTGGCGATCTCGACTGCCATATCGCAATCCGCCGAATTGACTCATGCTCTACTTAATACCAGCATCGTGGTTGATCAGACCACCGCTTCTGCGCCAGGTGAGATGATGTGCGACGGCGTCAACGGTTGGCGTCGATCAGATTGCAGCGGTGCTGCTGTGGAAAAGACGCAAATCACCAAAATGGCGCCGTACGAATCGGCACTCATGGCACCAGGTGCTGGAGCCGCCATGACCGAGGTGACTGCTGGATCGGAACTGACGAACTCGGCCTGCGCCGCGTCCGATACCCAAATTATTACCCGCGCATCGTAAGCGATGAGGCCCGCTAAGATGACGAGCACCGCGCCGCAGCCAATACAAACGGCTACGATTTCTCTTCGCGATGGCGAAAAGTCAGACTGACTTCGTTTCGGTAGAGACGTCGGCATGGGACTGCCTTTCTGTAGCCAGCGAGGACGCTCACCGGGACGGCCTTCTCAAAGCAAGTTGTGCGCCAGTCAGTAAAATCAGGGCTGCGCCGGGGCCACGAACTAAGCGGCGGTGTGGCCGACAAAACTGGCTAAAGGTTGTGTTGATCGCGTTGTGGGGATCAGGGCGGTCGCGCTCAAGCTTCAGGCAGAACGCCGTCTTCGGCCGAACCGTTCACGTCTCGTCAGCCGTTGCCGTCGCGATACACCGACCAGCAGCAATGGCGGTGGCTCGGGTGCGGGCGGCGAAGCCTCGGCCACCGGCACATTCGTGGATGCAGCACCGCTTTCCAGCCAATCAAGAAATGTTCGGCCTTCCGGTGTGATCTGCCAGCCTGAGCTGTCGCGCAAGATCAACCCTTGACCGAATATGTCGAGATCTGGGGCGCGGGCGGCCAGCCGCCTCAGCCGGTCGGTCCAATCTCGGCCGCTGGTGTTGAGAATGCCCAGGTCGGAATTGAGTGCAGCAATTGTCGCCCGCCCCTCAGGGTGCGCGCTGCGGTGCGTCATAACGCCGGTGGCAATGCAAATGGCGGCGTCAATCGAGTTGGGGTGCGGCGGCAAAGCACTTGTTTGCGGGTCACGACCGAAAGGGAAGCCGTCACCGCTTCGTCCCGGGAGACGTGTGAGTGGCAACCTACGGATCCCCCGGCACCTACCGAGGATGCACTTATTTGCCAGCTTTCTTTCCAAAATTTCGGATGCCTTCCACGTTCTCTTGGATCCTCTTGCGAACAACGTCGAAGGCTTCTTTTTGAGATTGGGTGGTTATCTCCGCTAGCTCTCGCATGTTGGCCAAGGCCTTTTCGAAACCTTCTTTGGCGAGATCCGCGCGCTTCTTTTTGGCGTCTTCCTGTCCAGCATCGGCAACCACTTTCTTCATCGTTTCCTGGAGCATTTCTGCTTGCCGACGAACGAGGCGCTGCCAGCCCTCGAAAGCGATCCTATTCGCTTTGACGAGAGCTTCGATGTTTTTCCGTTCACGGTCCACAAGCGCCGTGAAGTCGACGCCCGGAAGTTGGAACTGGCTCATAAGTTTGTTGAAGTCAAAAACCGGCGTCTCGCCAGCTACGCCCTTTTCCCTCGGTTTCATGTCGTTGGAGACGGTGGCCGTTTTCATCGACTTGCTGTCCTCGGACACAGTGGCCGTTTTCGTCGGCTTGGTGTCGTTGGAGACGGCACTCTCTTCAGCTAGTTTGCTGTCGTTGGAGACGATGGCCGTCTTCATCGGCTTGCTGTCCTTGGACACGGTGGCCGTTTTCGTCGGTTTGGTGTCGTTGGAGACGGCACTCTCTTCAGCTGGTTTGCTGTCGTTGGAGACGGTGGCCGTCTTCATCGGCTTGCTGTCCTTGGACACGGTGCCCTTTTTCCTTGGCTTTCTCTTGGAGACGGTGGCCGTTTTCGTCGGTTTGCTCACGATGTTTTCCCATTTTCGATTTAATATACGGGCGGGCGTTTTGTGAATGCTCTGTGGATGACCTCGGCGACACACCTTTATGTCAAGGAAGGACATGCTGTCGTTGTCCCTCCAGCAGGCACGCCTCATCGGTCTCAATCTGCCGATCAAGATAGTGGAAGGCGAGTAGTGGCGAAGGAACACCATGGACGACGGGATGTCGCAACGAGCCATCCCAGGGGCACCATCAACCGATATCCGTCGAGCTTGATTTCGTGACCCAATGGGCCGGTCGGCGATCTCCTTTTGACCGTTGGCACGACAACAGCCTGGCGGTTCAACCCCGCAAGCAAGGGACAGGGTCCTCAATCCTTGCTTGACATAGGTCAAAGCGGTCACTCGCCTGCCGTCGAGAACGGCGGATGCGTGGCGAACTATCCCCGCCGTGTCAAAGCGCCAGACGTGCTACCCGAGAGAGAACCACCTAAGACAGTTTGATAGGCGCACGATAAAGGCCCAGTAAGGTCATCGCCACTGCTCCTCGCGCTCATCCGCCCTTTGACACAATGCCCTCAAGGCCTATCCGACGGGCATATGTGCCTGACAGGCGACGTATAGGCATGACCGCAGCCGATGTCAGATCGTTAATAAATCGTTAACTATATTGTTGTGTCCTGACGAAGGGATGGGTGGGCGTTGTGTTGTGGAGTATCGGGCAATGAGTATTCACGCTCCAGTTTCCAATTCGTCCCGCCGTCGTCTCGCTCGGCGGCTGGTCGGCTCGCCCATTAGTGTCGTAGAGCGGGACCTGATATTAGAAACCCTCGCTCATACTCACGGGAATAGAACCGTGTCGGCGCGTCTGCTTGGCGTCTCAGTGCGGTCGCTTCGAAACAAGATTTCCGAGTATTCCGCACGGGGTTTCCACATCCCTCGTCACGAAAGCCGCGGCAAGAGCGCGGAAACGATAGCTGCGACGACGCATCCGCAAGATAACGCAGCGGCCATGCCGGTTGCGCTCGCCAGCATGCGCCCGGTCGCCGCGTCGGATTGTGGCTCGTAGTTCGTTCGTAGTTCATCGGTGTCGCTGATGTCATGAGATCGCCCCGTCTTGTGCGAGGGGATCACGCATCGTCAGGTCGGCGGCGACGGCGGAGGACTCAATCCAGCGCGAGGACACCTAAATCTGTAAGCCTGGGTATCTCCTCTCGCATCTCAACAAAGCCTAGGTCTATCAGCGTCGCTAGGTCATCTTCACTGACAGGCGACAATTTCGTCCGCTTGGCTCTGATATCGCGCATCGCCCAGCGGAGTCGGATCGCGGTGTCAAGGTCCAGTCCAGCGAGCAATGACTTTGCTCGTTGTGCCTCACTTTCCGCATCGCTCGGAGGGTCGACTGCAACCGCCGGCTCCACGTTGTTTGGCTGGCTAGCGAGAGGGGCGCGGGCTCCTCATCGAAGGGCGATGGTTCTGTATCGGTCGAAATCAGCGGAGGCTCGCACAATAGTCGCCTGAACTTTATCTGTACTCATTTTTTCACCTTCAGCCCCATCTCGACCAACCGGCGGATGGCCGGCAGGTTTTCTTCACTTGTTGCTTGCCTTCAAACGGACGGGCCGTTGCTCTTGGTCGGCAGTCATTTTGAACGGCGCGAAATATCAAACGTGACCGTAAGCGAGTGCTTGGGAGAGGCCCACTGCTAATACCGAGCCTCTAGCTCGTTTATTTCCCATTCGCCGAGACCTCGACCTACGGATCCCGAACATCGTACAGCCGCTTTAATCGCTCGGTGATTATATCACAAAAGCCCTGTAGCTCGGCCCTATGCGGACAGGACCGGCAGCGACGCCAAATGTCAGCAGACAATTCCATGGGTTGAGACCGTAGACGGTCACCTTGACACCGGCCTCCGGGCAGCCCTCGATCTGGCTCAAGTCTTGGTGGATCATTGCCGCCAATTCTTCGACGGTCTTCGTTTGTTTGACAGGATTTTCGCGTACCGGATGCTCCGCTACTTGGTTGACAATGGACGTTCGGGGTCTTCCTGGGCGGCCGCGCTCGCCTTGCGGTCTCTAAGAAACTTGAGGATCGTGCGCTCTGCTGCGACGATGATGCCGGAAGAAGTGCTTTCGTCTTCGTCGGTCATTTCCTCTTCGCCTTCAGCCCGATCTCGACGAACGGGGGAGAGCTACTTCTAATCGTGGGAGTTATTTGATCAGCGCCCAATAGCCGATGAGGTATGTGCCACCACCGACGAACATCAGCCCGATCATCGCAAGCCACACAAAAATCGGTAACGGTTCACGAGGTCGCATCGTTGGTCCCCCAGCCAAAGGCCATCGAACAGCGAAGCGGGAAGGTAAGCAAGTGCGGCCAATGGTCTCGCCAAAGCCAGAATAGCCCCGAGACCCGCCGGCAACCTCGGCGGGTTTTTCTTGCGGTGTAACGTTAGACGGACCTATGGTCTCGCCTTCGGTCAAAACAGGGAGTGCGGACGTGGCGACAGGTACCGTGAAGTGGTTCAACCCGGTCAAGGGGTTTGGATTTATCCAACCCGATAACGGCGGCAAAGACGTGTTCGTGCATATTTCGGCGGTGGAAAGGGCTGGCTTGAGCACTCTCAACGAAGGCGCCAAGGTCAGCTACGAAGAGAAGGACAACCGGGGCAAAACGTCCGCGGAAAATCTGAGATTCGGCTAAAGAGTTGTGGCCGTGATATCAAGCCCGCCGGTTCACGCCGGGCGGGTTTTGCAATTAGTTAGGCCGCCAACCGAGGGCGGCCCAACGCATGTTTGCCGGGTATAGACATGCGCTGGGCCGCTGCACCAGGGAGGTTAAGGCTCGGGTGCCGTTTCGGCCATGCAAGCGCCGTGCCCCGTTCACTCTGGCGGGCTTCATCAACTGTTAATCATCCGACGGCAGAATGAGCGTGTCCTTTCTGGGACTCACAGGGAAAGAAGCCGTCGCTGAACCAACCCCTGCGGCGGCTTTTTTACGTCTACGGTTTTTCAATCCGGGGCGTGATTTTTGGTTCATAGAGCTCTGCGATTTCTTCGTTCACATCTCGCAAATCGTTGCTGGTGGTGAGCCCAGGCGTCGGCGTGGATTTTTTGTCATCCCGCTTATTTTGGGCTGCCGTTTCCCACGGGGGACGACCTTTGCCAGTCCGATTGTTGCCTTTTGCGGTGGTCGTAACTGGTCGATTTTCTTTGGGCTCAATAGGGGGCCAATCTTTGGCGAAATGCGAGCCCAATGATTCCGAGCACCAACAGGATGGTTCCGGCTACGATCAGCCAGTGCGGATATTCCATCACTGATAAGGCATCTGTCACTTTGTCCTCGCCTTTAGCGCGATCTCGACCGGCCGGCGGATGGCTTAAACGACCGCATCGACTTTGAGCCCCGCCGGGGTCAGTCTGATTGCCATATGTTGTTTTTCACCTCGGGTATCGATCCAACCACAGTCAGACATGCGGCTCAGCATCATCTCGCCCACAGGAACGGGCAGGTGAGTGACGATCTTCCAGTCGTCCAAGTTGAGACATTGCAAAACCGTTCGCTGAGTCATGTTAGGGACTTCAGTCGAATTTTTGCCAGTCACTCCTTGGTCGCCTTCTTGGCGATCTCGGCGTACCGTTCTGGCGTCAGGGTTGGGGTTGCACGGGCTGCTCTCTCCTTTAATCCGGCCTTACGGCCAAGCGCGACCGCCACCGGTCTGTTATCGACCGGACTCGGTTGCTGCCCCGTCACACTGTCTATGATCGACTTCGCTAGCTGGTTGGGGCCTTGGGGACGTTTGGTGCTGGTCTATCATTGGAGTAGCCCGAAAGCGCTAGAGGCAAGGCTAGCTAAACGCGATAACGAGCAAGCTTGAGCACAACAGCACAAGGCAGGTCGCAATAAGCGCGAGGAATCCGTCGGACACGAAGTCATGATTACGCATGGCACACCCTCCTGTCACCGGAGGAAGGTTGGTCCGAATTTATTAAAGATTTCGGAATCACCTTTGCGACGTGCCCGCCTACGAACAAGTTGTGAACAGGCTTGCTGCTTAGCGACTGACTGGGCCGCTTCCCAGAGCTCTATGGGCGTCCATATATCCCCATGTTTCTTTCCGCAGAAAAATCAACATCGGATTGCGACACAAATGTGAACACAACAACCACATCATATTGATTTATCAAGGCTTTTTGTCTCAATACATTCCCTGCGCAATGGCTTTACGGCTTATAACGTGATCTCCCCGGTGAGCCTTGCACTGTTGCCACCGCAGACGCCAACTTCGGGGCGTCAGGACCACACGTCTTTGCCGTACGCTTCCGTGCCGTTCGTTTTCGGCACATCCGCGTCCACCGCTCCCCGCCCCACGTTCTTGACGATCGCGAGCGCCCCTCTGGTCGGGACGGGATGCAGCTTATATAGCCCTGTTCGCGCTTCTGGAAAAGCGAAATATTTTTTATTTTGGGACTTGACAGAAATTCTGTTAATCCAAAGCGACTTTCCCGGCGGGCAACATACAGGCGCCCTGCCCTCCGGTTCCGGCGCCCAATAGGGGAACCAATCCCGTCGTCGAAGCTTATCGCCGATGCCTCGAATTCCGGGAGATGTCCATGAAGACGGCAAAGACGATGTTGGCGGGACTTTTAGCCCTTACCGCCCTGAGCTCGACGGGTTTGGCGCAACAGGGCTTGACGGGAACGGTCACGCGGATCGACCGGCTGGACGGGACGGTTTCGATCCAGCTGCAGAAGGCGCAAAATCAGGGCGGCACGGTCGGCGCGAACACCGGTGCACCTGAAGAACTCAAGACGAAGGTGCAAGGCAATCTGCTCAACACCCTGCATGCCGGCGACCGGGTCAAATTCTCCATCACCGACACAGGCGGCAGCAAAACGATCAGCAACCTCGAGCGGCAGTAATTGCCGGATTTGGCGACCGGCCGCCGGCTGACCCGAGCGGCGCATTCCCCCAATGACCGAACAAAAAGGGCCGCGGCGAAAACCGCGGCCCTTTCTCTTGGAAGGGTCTGTCGTTACTCCGTGCAGACCTTGGTCGTCTTCATGCCGGCTTCGGCTTCCGTCTTGGTCTTGAAGGTGCCGTTGTCGACGATGGTGGTTGTCGTCGTGGTCGGCTTGCTTTCCACCACGGTGCATTTCTTGGTGGTGGCGTCGCGCACGACATAGAATTCGGCGGCCGATGCGGTCTGGGCAATGCCGGTCGCGGCAAAGGCGAGTGCGCCAATCATCAGAAATTTCTTCATTGTGTCCTCCTCAGGGTTTCGTTTGCGATGCCCCGGGTAACCTGCGGACGGCAGACTTGTTCCAGTTTTTCCCGATCCGTATCAGATCCTTTGACGAGGCGGGGCAGCTCTGCGTCAAGGCCGGCCTGACTGGTCCAGTTCCTTCAGGTGCTTCAGACCTTCGACCACCAGAATTTCTGTGTCGTCGACGCCGGCTGCGCAGCGTTGACGAATGAAGCTCTCCAGCATGGCACGGCGCGGATCGCTCATCTCGATGCCGCGATTGATCAGGAGATACACGCTCCACGCCCGCGACAAGGCAATATTGGCGATATTCGCACCGGTCATCATGTTCTCCAGAAAAAAACAGCTCCGATTCTGCATTGCCACTTTTTCCCGAAATATGCCACTGATGCAATACGGCAGAATTTCCCGCGCGTCCGGAACCATTGCCGATACTTCCCGTTGCACCACGACCTCTGGGATTGGTCGTAACAACGGTGATGGGCATGCCGCTCGGTCGATATTTCGTCTTTACCGGCAGCCTGCTGCTCGCTCTGTTGTTCCTCGCGGACTGGTATCTGCCGCCGCTCGCCCCGACGCCGGCCCGCGCAGAGGTCGATCGGTCGATTATCCGGCTGCATTCCAGGCATAAATGGCCCGAGCGGATCGTAATCGATACCAGCTTGCCGACCATCGTCCCGCCGCCGGTGAAGGTCGCCGCCAAGCCGGAACAGGCGCCACCCGCTTCCCGGTCGCCGCGCGCGGCGTACGCACTGGCCCTGGCGCCTGAGATCGTTGCACCGGCGGTCGTCCCCAAACCTGTGCCGAAGCGCCGAACCCGGATGGCGCGGACGGGTCCACGCGTCACGAGCTATGAGACAACGGATTTCCGCAACCCATTCCCGATGAGCTGGTAGAGTCTTCTGGACCGGGAAGACTCGGCAGAGCGAGCTCCATTCCAGCAATATTTTCCGGTATTCGTGCGCATGTGGAACAAACACCCGGCCGGGAAATTGTGCCAGATATCGCAATTATGCGAAGGGAGAAAACTGCATGAAACGCCTTGCTTTGATCGGTCTCGCGCTGCTCGCGTCGCTGGCGATGTCCGCCTCCGCCTCGGCACGCTTGGCCATTGCGCCGCTCACTGCGCAGAATGACGCGACGATCCAGATCAAGGGCGGCCATGGGCACGGCCACGGCCATCACATGGGCCGCGGCGGCCGTGGTCACCATTACGGCTGGGGCCGAGGCCGCGGGCACCATTACGGCTGGCGCCATCACCGTCACTACTGATTGCCGCGGGTCTTGCTAGACGTTGCTTTCGCAGTCCCATTGCCCCCGCGAAAGCAACGCCAGCTGCTTGGACGGTCGCGCCGGACGGCGCGACCGGTTCAGTCCCGGAATCCGCGCAGGCCTTTCAGCCCAGTCCCATCTCGACGGCGATCCGAATCAGGTCGGAATGATTCTTGGCCCCGAGCTTCTGCTTAAGCAGCGAGGTGATGTTGGCCACCGTCTTGTAGGAGATATCCAGCGCGTCGGCGACTTCGACGATCTTGTCGCCGCGACCCAAGAGCCGCAGGATTTCCAGTTCGCGCGCGCTGACCTGCGAGGCCGGATTGGCCTTGATGGTAGCCGCCGAAAACGTCACCGCCTCCGCCAGTTGCGGCGAAATGAAATTGTCGCCCGCGGCAACCTTGCGCACCGCCTTCACCAGCGTCCGTGGATCGTCCCCCTTGGAGACGTATCCCTGCGCGCCCATCTCGACCGCGCGGACCACAAAGGCGGGATCGTCGTTCATGCTGAACATGATGATCTTCGCATCCGGATCGTCCTTGCGGATCCGCCGCATCAACTCGAAGCCCGACACATCAGGAAGATTGATATCGATCACCGTGACGTCCGGCTTCCTTGCCAGGAACGCCCGGTGACCGGATTTGGCGTCGCCGGCCTCGTCGATTTTCACCGACGCATCGGAGGCGAACAGCGCGCGGCAGCCGGACACGACGACGGGATGATCGTCGACGATCAGGACCCGGGTTGCCGATTTGGCGGTATTCTGCATCATCGCGGCCTCTGTTGGGATAAATAGGCATTTCGCGCGGGTTGAAAAGAGAAACCTCCGCCATTGGAGTTAGAATAGTCCGAATGTGGAAAAAGCTTTCTCTTCGAATGCGGCTTCTGCTTCCGCTCGGCACGATGTTCGCGGCCGCGCTGTTGCTGGGAGCCGTGTCACTGCAGCTGTTCGCGCCCGGCCAGTTGATCGAGGAAAACGAGCCGGCCACGCGTGCGGCCAAGGCGGTTACCGAAGCGCTCAACAGCGCGCTGCTGATGTCGACCAATCCGCAACAGACCCTCGACGCATTCGTAAAATCGCTCGGCACATCCGAAACCATCCGGTTCCGGCGCAATGGGATCGACAATTCTGCGCACGCGCCAATGCAGGTCCACACCCCGCTCGGAAACGTGCCGCGCTGGTTCGTCGATCTGCTCGGGCTGCCGGAGATCGGCGCGTCGTTTCCAGTGACAGTCGAGGGGAAAGCGGTCGGAAACATCGTATTCTCGCCCGACATCTCGGCCGACATCTACGAGAAGTGGATCGGCTTTCTCGCTTTGGTGACATCGGGAATCGTCCTGATGCTGCTGACCGGCACCATCGCCTATTTCACGGCGGGAACCGTGGTCGCGGCACTGGGGAATCTGGGCGAAGGGCTGACCCGCATGCGCCGCGGCGACTACGAGCGCTTGATCGTTCCGTCAGGACCGCCGGAGATCCGCAGGAGTTCCGAGGAAGCCAATGAGCTTGCCCGCACGCTTCGCCGCCTCAGCCATGACAATCGCAACCTGTTGCGAAAGATCGTGTCGCTGCAGGACGACGAACGCCGCGACATGGCGCGCGAGCTTCATGATGAGCTTGGCCCGCTGCTGTTCGGAATCCGCGCTAATGCGGTGGCGCTGGTCGACGACACCCCGCAGGACAAGACAAAACTCGAATCTTCGGTTCAAGCCGTGGTCGCGTCGGTCGAGGCGCTGCAACAGGCCAACCACCGCATCCTCGACCGGCTGCGGCCGCTCTACATCCAGGAATTGGGGCTCATTAAAAGCATCGCCACCCTGCTGAGGAACGCCCAGTCGCAGGCGCCCGGCCTCACTTTGACATCGCGGATCGATCCCGGCCTAAACGAAGTCGACGGCCTGCTTTCGCAGACCGTTTACCGGGTGATCCAGGAAGGCCTGACCAACGTTCTCCGGCACGCCAACGCCCGGTTGGTGCGGATCGAAGCATCGATCGATGGCGCGCACGTCACGGTCGAGATTTCAGACGACGGCGGCGGGTTTCCGCCGGACCAGGAATTTGGACGGGGACTAACGGGAATGCACGAACGCGTGCGCGCCCTCAGCGGCACCTTTGAATTCCTGCGCGAGGGTGATCGAACCTATATCCGATGCCGTTTGCCGCTGAATTTGTGAGGCGCACCGTCCTGCCATGGATCGAATGCTTCGCTACGAGGCTTGCCCCCGAACGATAGCAACGCTTTATGCAGGCTGCGCTACGGGGACGCACCGGCTTTGCCGAATCTTACCGGCATCGTCGAAAGTGAAGGAAACGCGAACCGGTTTGCCGTCGAAACTCAAATAGTCGAGCACGACACCGTCGGCAGATGGCGCAATCTCCTCCAGTCCGAACGCGTCGGGTGAAAACGCAACGAGCCGGGGCCGCCAATACGCGGCGATGTCAGCGCGGCTTTCGCAGGTCTTTCCTTCGCCACACCCGCATTCGAGCGTCGCCTGCGGCGCATACAGGTCAAGAAGCGCATCGATATCGCGCCCCCGGCAGGCATCGAGCCAATCGACGACAAGGGCCACCGGATCGAAGTCATGCTGCAAGGTCGGCATGTCCATTGGTTATCTGGCTCGGATGTCGAGACGGGCAACGGAGTATGACGATCGTCGTGAACGAGCACTGAACGATCGGTGCCTGAAATTCAATTTCGAATCAAAACCGTCGAGCCGACGAAAGGTTCCTGTCGCGGAACCTCTGGCTCGGTCCGTACCCGCCAAGCATGGCCTATGGCGACCCACACCCGCACGTATTGCCGGCTTCTGTTAGCGGATTCGTAAGGATAACTTCGTTCCGCGCGACGAAATTGGATCGCACAACCATTTCAATACAAATCGTCCCTACGCTTTTGGAAAAGCGGTGCCTCTCCATCGGGTGAAGTCTCGAGGAACCCGAGGGGCATCAGGTGGGACGATGAGCGAAACCGATACGGTCAAAGCCGAAACCCCGGATTTCCTGCTGGCCGCGCTCGAGCGGGCCGGCGAGGCTGTGGTGATTGTCGATCACGATCTTCACATCAGCTTCTTCAATGCGGCGGCCGAAACGATCTGGGGGCTCACATCAGCCGAAGTGCTGGGCGGTCATGTCCGCCGGCTCGGGCTTTCCGAACTGCACCGCGTGGATGGCGATGACGCGCCCGAGAAGCACGCTTCCGAGGTCACGATCGAACGCCCGGACGGCAGCCGCGTCCGTGCTGCGCTGTCGGTTTCACACGTCGAGATCGGCGGCCAGAGCCGCAGCATCGCCTTCGTCCGGGATGTCACCAAGGAGATCGTGCGGCGCGAACGGATGGCGGTGCTCAATCTGGTTGCCGACAAGACCAGCCGCGCCGTCGTCGTCACCGACCGCAATCTGAAGGTCGTCTACGCCAACGCCGCCTTTACCACGATGTTCGGCTACGGAATCGAGCAAGCGCAGGACCGGCGCGCAACCGAACTGCTGGTCGGCCAACATACCGACCGCCGGACGCTGACCAGATTGCGGCGCTGGATCGAAACGGAAACCGGCGGCGAGGAGGAAATTCTCGCCTACGACAAGAATGGTGACGAGATCTGGATCTCGGCCAGCGTCAAGGCGTTCCGCGACCCGCACGGCCGGGTCAAATACATGTTCGCGCTGATGACCGACATCACCGAGACCAAGCAGTTGCGGTCGCTCCAGCAATTGATCATGAGCGCGCTGGCCGATGAAATCCCGATCACCGACATCGCCGACCGGCTGTGCCGGCGGGTCGAGGAGATCGCCCCCGACGTGGTGTCCTCGGTGCTCCATATCGATGCCGCCGGCCTCATTCATCCGCTCGGCGGTCCGAGCCTGCCAGAGGAATATTCCCGCGCGCTGGATGGCGTCGCGATCGGCCCGGACATCGGCTCCTGCGGTTCCTCCGCCTATTTCGGCAAACCGGTGCTTGCGACCGATATCGACACCGATCCGCGCTGGCAGCCGTTCAAGGCGATGCCGCTCGAAGCCGGCTTGCGCGCCTGCTGGTCGACGCCGATCAAGGCCAAGGACGGCCGCGTGATCGGCACTTTCGCGTTCTATTTCCGGGAATGCCGCGCGCCGAGCCGATGGCATCAGCGCATCGTCGACGCCTGCGTCGATCTCTCGGCGCTGGCGATCGAGCGCAAGGAAGCCCGCGCCCAGATCGCGCGGCTGGCCTATTACGACATGCTGACCGGCTTGCCGAACCGCGCCCGCCTGCGCGACCTGATTTCGGAAGCGACCGCGGCCTGTCCCGCCGGCGGACACGTGGCGCTGGCGTTTCTCGACGTCGATAATTTCAAGGACGTCAACGATACGCTCGGGCACTCGGCCGGCGACGAATTACTGGTGCAGTTTGCCGGACGCCTGCGTGAACAGGTTCAGCCGGGCGACATTCTGGGACGCCTCGGCGGCGACGAATTCGTGATCGTGCTGCCGAACCGCGACGCCGCCGAGGCCTCGCTGATCGCCTCGCGCATTACCGATGCGCTGGTGCAGCCGCTGCGGATCGGCGCCAAGCAGGTGCCGATGTCCGCCAGCATGGGTATCAGCCTGTATCCCGACAACACGACCGACATCGATACGCTGATCCAGCAGGCCGATGCCGCCATGTACAAGGCCAAGCAGGCCGGCCGCTCCACCTTCCGCTTCTTCAGCGCCGACATGGACCGGCTCGCCGAGCAGCGGCTGGAGCACAGCGCCGCACTGCGTCACGCCATCACCCACGACCTGTTGCAACTGCACTATCAGCCGCAGATCCGGACCAGCGACGGCGCCATCCATGGCGTCGAGGCGCTGGCGCGCTGGTACGATCCGGTGCTCGGCGAAGTTTCGCCTTCAAAGTTCATCCCGCTGGCCGAAGAAACCGGCCTGATCGAGCAGATCGGCCTGTGGTCGATGCGCGAGGCCTGCCGGCAGATGGCGGAGTGGCGGGCGGCGGGGGTCGACATCCCCTGCGTGGCGGTCAATTTGTCGCCGATCAATTTCCAGAACGAGGGTCTGGCATCCATCGTCGGCAGCATCCTTGCAGAGTACGATCTGCCGTCGGAAGTGCTGATGCTCGAGATCACCGAAGGCGTGATCCTGAACGAGCGCTCGGTCGCGATTGAAACCATGAATGCGATCCGCAAGCTCGGCGTCGGCCTGTCGCTGGACGATTTCGGCACCGGCTATTCGAGCCTCAGCCGGCTGGCGCATCTGCCGATCCGCGAATTGAAGATCGACCGCAGCTTCATGCGCGACGTCGAGACCGACGCCACCGCACGCGCCATCGTCACGACAGTGGTTCGCGTCGGTCAGAGCCTGAGCCTCACCGTGGTCGCCGAAGGCGTCGAGACCGAGGGACAGCGCAAATTGCTGGCCGAGCTCGGCTGCGACGTGATTCAGGGATTCCTCTACGCCCGCGCCCTGTCGCCCGGAGCCTTCGGGCGCTGGCTGCTCGACCACAGCGCCGCGCGGGCCAGCACGATGCTGCGACAGTTCGGCCAATCATTGGCGCCGGAGCCAGCCGAGGCTTCGCGTCGAGCTTAGGCGTAGCAACCATTAAAAGCTAAGCAGCTTTTAATGGTTGCTACGATCCCTGAGATCCCGCCCCTCTCGGCCACAATGCGCATTGACTAGCCTCCGACGCAACGCCCATAATCCTGCCCGCAGGGGCTTTATGCACGTACCGGCCACAAGAGCCGTCACAGTTTTGGTGCAAGAGCGGGGTGACTGGCTTGTCGGCATCGCGACGTCCACTATTCGGCGAGCAGCAGCGCTTCATGCTGTTCCTGATTGCGCCGGCGGCGCTGCTGATGCTGCTGTTCCAGGTGCTGCCGATCGCGATCGGCGCCAACGCCAGCTTCCGCAACTGGGCGCTGTATAACCCGAAGAAAACCTGGGTCGGCCTCGACCATTATTACGCCGTGATATCGGATCCGGCGTTTCTCTACGTCGTGCTGCCCAACACCTTCCTGTTCATGGTTTTGAGCGTTGCCGGCGCGCTGGTGGCGGGATTGTCGCTGGCGCTTTTGCTCAACCGCCCATTCCGCGGGCAGAAGCTGGTGCAGACCGTGCTGCTGGTGCCGCTGATGGTGGCGCCGGTGGTTGCCGCGATCATGATCCGCTGGATCTTCAACGACCAGTTCGGCATCGTCAACGCGGTGCTGGAAGCGATCGGGCTGGAGGGACAGCCATGGCTGGTGCAGCGCTGGAGCGCGTTCGGCATCATCCTCTTGACCGACATCTGGCTGTGGACGCCGTGGTTCACGCTGCTGCTGCTCGCAGGCCTGCAAAGCCTGCCAAAGGAGCCGTTCGAGGCCGCCGCGATCGACGGCACCACCACCTGGCGGGTGTTTCGATTTCTGACGCTGCCGATGCTGCGCCCGGTGATCGTGGTCTGCGTGGTGATCCGCGCCATCGACGCCTTCCGCACCTTCGACATCGTCTGGACCCTGACCGGCGGCGGGCCCGGCCGCTCGACCGAACTGTTCTCGCTCTATGCCTATGTGCACGCGTTCCTGAATCTCGATCTCGGCCGCGGGTCGGCCGCCGCCATCATCGGCGGGCTGATCATCGTCGTGATCGGCGTGGGGCTCTATCGCCTCGTCGACCGCATCGCAAAGGCCTAGACTCCGATGCCTGTCGTGACCCGCCCGCAATTCCTGCCCGGCCTTCCCAAATGGAGCCGCAAGACGCTGTTCGCGCTGGCGCTGTTTTGCATCTGCTTTGCGTTCGCCTTTCCGGTGCTGTGGCTGATCCTGACATCGCTGCGTCCGGAATCCGGCGTCTACTATGTCCACCGCGGCACCGAATTTACGCTTGCCAGCTTCGCCGAGGTGCTGACCGACGACCGGATCGTGCACGCCTTCCTCAACAGCGCGCTGATCGCAACCTTGGCGACCGTGTTCTCGCTGCTGGTCACGGTATCGAGCGGCTACATGCTGTCGCGCTTCACAGGTCCGGCGTCGCGGATCTGGTTCGGCACCATCTATGTGTTCCGCTGCGTGCCCTATATCTCCTGGGTGCTGCCGCTGTATTTCGTCACGCAGAGCTGGGGCATCTACGATACCTATACGGGACTGCTGCTGCCGCACGTCGCGGTGCATATCTGCTTCTTCTCGTGGCTGATGAAGGGATTCTTCGACGGCATCGACCCGTCGATGGAATACGCCGCGATGATCGACGGCTGCACGCGATGGGGCGCCTTCATCCGCGTCGCGGTGCCGTCGGCGCTGCCGGCGATCGCCGCACTCGCCGTTCTGTGCTGGTTGTTCACCTGGAACGAATTCTTGTTCGCGCTGATCCTGACCGGCAACCGGGTGCCGATGATCACGGTCGTAATGGCGCAGTTCGTCACCGAAATGGGATTGCGCTGGAACCTGATGGCGGCAACCGCCGTGATGGCGCTGGTGCCGGCGTTCCTGATCGCGCTGTTCGGGCAGAAATACGTGATCCGGGGGTTACGTATTTAGAGCGTTTTCAAGCGAAGTGGGTACCGGTTCGCGTGAAGAAAACGCGTCAAGCAAAGGCTCTAGAACGCAACGACAATAACGAGGGAGGGAAGCGATGCAGAAACTGATAAAGCTGGCGATGGCGACCACCGCAGCCATGATGATTGCCGCGGGCAGCGCGAGCGCCCAGGTGACGGAACTGCGGATCGGTTACCAGCCGAGCCCGATCCAGGACGCCTCGATTGCGATGTTCGAGGCCTGGGGCGCCAAGAACGGCGTCAAGATCGTCAAGGTGCCGAATTCCTACGGCGTCTATGTCGAGAAGATGACGGCGTCGCTGACGTCGAATTCCGACCAGTATGACGTGATCTGGCACAATGACGATTGGGGCCAGACCTGGGCGCATCTGCTGGAGCCGACCGACGACATCGAGGCCAATAAATTCGCCGACAAATGGAGCATGGCGCCTGTCGTGTTCGCCAATGCGCAGGGCCAGAACACGGTCGTGCCGATGGGCCAGACCTTCAGCGTGTTCTTCTACCGCTCCGACCTCGTCAAGCCGGAGGAAGTGCCAAAGACGCTGGAACAGCTCGTTACCGCGAGCAAGAAATTGCAGGCCGACGGCAAGGTCAAGTTCGGCTATGTCGGCGGCATGTCGATGAACAACACCTGGTTCAGCTGGCTGTGGTCGATGTGGGGCAACAATTGCGACGTGCTGATGCCGCCTTACGAGCGCGACAACAAGAAGCTTGCGGAAGCCGGATGGAAGTCGGGCCTGACCGAACCCTGCATGCAGCAGACCGCCGAATATTGGTGGGACGCGATCAACACCCACAAGATCGTGCCGCGCGGCATGCCGGCCTATGACCGCAACGAGGCCAATGCCGTGTTCATGTCGGGCGACGCCGCGTTCACGGTGGCGGACTCGCTGTGGTGGGGCACGTTCAACGATCCGGCCAAGTCGAAGATCGCGGGCAAAGTGGCAGCGGCAGCCTTCCCGCTCGGTCCCAACCGCACCAGGCCGTTCGCGTGGGATGACATCTGGGGCTGGGCGATCCCGAAGTCGATCGCGCCGGAGCGCAAGAAAGTCGCCAAGGCGATGCTGAACGCGATGATGCTCGACAAGGAAGGCCAGATCAAACTGTTCAAGGCGACCGGCGCGCCGCCGCCGAACACCGAGTTCTGGCCCGAGATCGCCGCCAGCGACCCGTTCATGAAGCTGTTGAAGGAATCGGTGCTGGATTCCCCGGACAAGGTGCGCGGCGCCTATTACTTCCCGCAATGGCCCGCCGTGCACAAGGCGTTCAACGACACGGTTACGAAGGCCGTCACCGGCAAGCGCGAGGATATCGCAAAGGTGCTGGCCGAGGGTGCACCGCTGGTCAGCAAGGCGGCGCAATAATCTGACGTATCGATCCCGCCGCGAGTGATCGCGGCGGGATTATTTTGGAACAACACCAGCTTGGTATCGGCGGATCAATGGCAGCGATTTCACTCAGCAAGCTCAACAAGCACTATGGCTCGCTGTTCCACGCCGTAAAGGACGTCGATCTCGAGATCGCCGACAAGGAGTTCGTGGCGCTGGTCGGCCCGTCCGGCTGCGGCAAGTCGACGACGCTGCGCATGATCGCAGGCCTGGAAGACATCACCAGCGGCGACATCCGGATCGGCGACCGTCTCGTCAACCATCTGCCGCCACGCGACCGCGACATCGCGATGGTGTTCCAGAACTACGCGCTCTACCAGCACATGAGCGTCTACGACAATCTCGCCTTTGGCCTCCGCAACAAGAAAACATCCGAGGCCGAGATCAAGGTCGCGATCGATCGCGCGGCCGGCATGCTTGGGCTGCACGATCTGATGCAGCGAAAGCCGAAACAATTGTCCGGCGGCCAGCAGCAGCGCGTTGCGCTGGGCCGCTGCATCGTGCGCAACCCGCAGGTATTTCTGTTCGACGAGCCGCTGTCCAACCTCGACGCAAAACTGCGCGCGCAGATGCGGATCGAGATCAAGCGGCTGCATGCGGCTATACCGACGACATCAGTGTTCGTCACTCACGACCAGGTCGAGGCGATGACGCTGGGCGACCGCGTCGTGATCATGCGCGACGGGCGGGTGCAGCAGGTCGGCACGCCCTTGCAGGTCTACGGCAAGCCCGCCAACAAATTCGTCGCAGGCTTCATCGGCGCGCCCGCGATGAATTTTGTCGACGTCACCGTGCGCGTTGATGCCGGCGCAACGGCGGTGGAGACCACAGGCCTCAAATTGACGGTCGGTGACGCCGATGCGCGTGCGCTCGGCGCCTGGAATAGCAAGCCAGTGATCATGGGCATGCGGCCCGAACATCTCGCACTCGGCGACGGTGCGCCCGGATTAAGCTTCGATGCCCGGGTCGACGTCGTCGAACAGCTCGGCTCCGAGATCCTGCTCGAAACGAGAGTCGGCAGCCACAGCGTCACGGTGGCCCGCGTGCCGGCGGAGACGCCGATCGCCAGCGGCGATCAGGTCCGCGTCTCGGCGCAACCCGGCCGGCTGCATTTCTTCGACCCGGAGACCGAGTTGCCGATTACAGCGGCGTGACTTCGTAGGGTGGGCAAAGCCACCGGGTCGCGCGAATGCGCGCCCGATGACAGGCTCCGCGTGCCCACCACTTCTCTCGGCATTTACGGAACGATGGTGGGCACGGCGCAAGCGCGCCTTTGCCCACCCCACGAAGCCGCATCATCTATGCTTCACCGCCCCGGTTGGCGTCGCAAACCCTTCCATGGTCCGAATCCGCTTTTCCAGCCACCAGCCATATTCCGGCGCCCAATCCTCGAATTTGCGGTTGATGCCGAGGTCATGGGCCCAGTGATGGGCGATGTTGGGATTGAACTGGGATTGCCGGCCGACCGCGATCAGATCGGCCTGGCCTTTCTCCAGAATCGCTTCCGCCTGTTCGGCTTCGAGGATGATGCCGACCGCCATCGACGCGATGCCGACTTCCTTGCGCACCCGTTCGGCGTACGGCACCTGGAAGCCGAGGCCGCGCGGCACTTGCGCTGCCGTCGCCGAGCCGGAAATGCCGCCGGAGGAACAATCGACCACGTCGACGCCGCGCGCCTTCAATTCATGCGCCAGCGCCACCGTGTCGTCGAGATTCCAGCCGTTCTGCGCGCCATCGACCGACGACACGCGCACGAACAGCGGCATGCTGTCCGGCATCTCGCGCCGCACCGCCTCGACGATGTCGAGCGGCAGCTTCATGCGGCCCTTGCGGTCACCGCCATACTCATCATTGCGGGTGTTGGAGATCGGCGACAGGAACGAGGCCAGCAGATAGCCGTGCGCCATATGAACCTCGATGGTGTCGAAACCGGCCGCGACCGCATTTCTGGCGGCGTTGGCCCAGGTCTTCACCATGGCGCGGCAGTCGTCGGCGGTCAGCTGGCGCGGTACCAGCCATCCCGGTGCCACCGGCTCGCTGGTCGGGCCGAGCGGCTGCCACAGCTTGGCGCCGGCCTTGATCTCCTCAGGCGTCAGCGGGCCCATGCCGTTCATCGCCTTCTGCGAGGATGATTTGCGCCCGCCATGCGCGAGCTGGATTCCGATCGCCGTGTTCTCGCGCTTCATGAAGGCAATCAGCGGCTTGAAGCTTTCAGCCTGCGCCTCATTCCAGATGCCGAGGTCGAATTCGTTGATCAGGCCGGTTTCTTCGACGCCGGTGGCCTCGACAAAGACCAGGCCAAAGCCGCCGAGCGCGTAGCGGCCGAGATGCACGTGGTGGAACATGCCGCAGGTGGCGCCGGGTTCGGCGCGGTAATGCACCATCGGCGGCACGACGAGGCGATTCTTCAGCGTCAGGCCACGGATCGTGAATGGCTGGAACAGCAGCGGGCGTACGAGATCGGTGGTGGGCGAGTCGGACATTTACGGCCTGTGGTGTGAGGTGCGGCCAATGATCCATCATTTGAAATCCGCGGTCCAGCCAGCCGTTGCATGTCTCGCATGCGGCGGCACGACCCTGCTATCTTTCGTCGCTATTCGCCGCCAACAGCGACATCGAGGTTGGCAGCCTTCAGTGCGGCGACGGTCGCCTCGAGATGCGACCGGTCGCGGGTTTCGATGACGACCTCGAGCACCACGGCCTTGGCCGGCAGATCCGTGAAGATGCGTTGATGGGAAACCTCGACGATATTGGCGCCGGCCTTGCTCAGGACGGCGACGACCGTGCCGAGCTGCCCGGGCCGATCGACGATGTCGAATTTGAGTTTCGAAAGCCGGCCTTCCCGCGCGAGTTGACGCGTCAGCACGCCGGACAGCAGCCGCGTATCGATATTGCCTCCGCTCAAGACCAGGCCGAGCGAACGGCCCTTAAAACGCTCGGGATAAGCGAGCACGGCCGCCAGGCCCGCGGCGCCGGCGCCCTCCGTCACCGACTTCTCGATGGTGATGAGCAGGCTCAGCGCATGCTCGATCTGCTGTTCGGTGACGAGCACGATATCATCGACAAGCGCGCGCACGATTTCGGAGGTGATACGGCCGGGCGCCTTGACCGCAATGCCCTCCGCGAGCGTATCGCCGCGCATCGGCAGACTTTCGCCCTTGATGAGGTTGTACATCGAAGGATAAAGCGCGGCCTGCACGCCGACGATCTCGATATCCGGCTTGATTGTCTTGGCGGCAACGGCGATGCCGGAGATCAGTCCGCCGCCCCCGATCGGAACGATCAGGACGTCGAGATCAGGCACCGCAGCCAGCATTTCGAGCGCGATGGTGCCCTGACCGGCGATGATCATGGGATCGTCGTAGGGATGGACATAGGTCAAGCCCTGCTCGCGCGCGCAGTCGGTGGCGAGTTTGGCGGCGTCTTCGAGCGTGGCGCCGCCCTCGATCACGGTCGCGCCATGCCGGCGCGTATTCTCGATCTTCACCGTCGGCGTTCCCACCGGCATGAAGATGGTTGCGGGGATCGAAAGGAAGGCCGCGTGATAGGCCACGCCCTGGGCGTGATTGCCCGCGGAGGCCGCGACCACGCCGCGCCGCCGCTCATCGGCCGACAGCGCCGACAACCGGTTGAGCGCGCCGCGCTCCTTGAATGTCGCCGTGAATTGCAGGTTTTCGAACTTGAGCCATACGCTCGCGCCGGTGATATCGGACAGCGTACGACTACGCTCGAAACTGGTCTGCTTGACGAATCCGGCGAGCACGCCTGCCGCCGTCTCGATATCGCGAAGGGTAACCGGCAGCTGCGCGAGGGAGGTTTTCGACGTTTCGGT
>CAWDJI010000035.1:0-17816 GCA_963802535.1 uncultured Alphaproteobacteria bacterium
TGGCGCCGCGGCCGGCACCGGCTACGCGGTCGAGTATGCCGGCAGCGCCATTCGCGATCTGCCGGTCGAGGGCCGGCTCACCATCTGCAATCTGTCGATCGAACTCGGCGCCAAGATGGGCCTGATCGCGCCGGACGAGAAGACTTTCGAATATCTGCGCGGGCGTGCCTATGCGCCTGAGGGTGAGATGTGGGAGCAGGCCGTTGCGGCGTGGCGAAAACTGCCAAGCGATCCCGATGCCGTGTTCGACCGCGAAGTCGTCATCGATGTCGAGAAGATCATTCCGCAGGTGACCTGGGGCATCAGTCCGGAACACGTCGTCGGCGTCGATGGCCGCGTGCCCGATCCGAGCGAGGTCGCCGATCCCGCGCAGCGCGCAGCGATCGAAACCGCGCTCGACTATATGGGTCTGGTACCCGGCGCACCGATCGCCGGTACACCGGTCGATTGGGTCTTCATCGGGTCATGCACCAACAGCCGGCTAAGCGATTTGCGGGCCGCCGCCGAGATCGCGCGCGGACGCAAGGTCGCCTCCAGCGTCCGTGCCTGGGTCGTACCCGGTTCGGAGAGCATCAAGCGCGACGCGGTCGCCGAAGGGCTGGACAAGGTCTTTACCGATGCAGGCTTTGAATGGCGCGAGCCCGGCTGCTCGATGTGTCTTGCCGCCAACGGTGAAACGGTTGCTCCCGGTCAGCGTTCGGTCTCGACCTCCAACCGCAATTTTGTCGGCCGCCAGGGTCCGCGGGCGCGTACCCATCTGGCAAGCCCGGCAAGTGCAGCCGCAGCCGCCATCGCCGGCGCCATCGCCGACGTGCGAACGATGGGGCGCTGACATGCCGAAACCGTTCAACACCCTGACGGCGATTGCCGCCCCCATCATGCGCGGCAACATCGATACCGACGTCATCATCCGTATCGAGCGGCTGGTCGGAAACTCAATTCGCGGGACGCTCGGCAAATGGGCGTTCGGCGCGCTCCGGTATCTGCCCGACGGTTCGGAAAACCCTGAGTTCATCCTGAACCGTGAGCCCTATCGAAATGCGGAAATTCTTATCACCGGTCCGAATTTCGGCTGCGGCTCGTCGCGTGAAGGCGCGGTGTGGTCGTTGCAGGAAATGGGCATCCGCGCCGTCATCGGTTCG
The DNA here is from genome assembly GCA_963802535.1 of uncultured Alphaproteobacteria bacterium. Classification (GTDB taxonomy): domain Bacteria; phylum Pseudomonadota; class Alphaproteobacteria; order Rhizobiales; family Xanthobacteraceae; genus Bradyrhizobium. The sequence goes on from CAWDJI010000035.1 coordinate 1,143, forward strand.
AGCTTCGGCGACATCTTCTTTGCCAATTGCTTCCAGAACGGCATCCTGCCTGTTGTTGTCGACAAGGAGATCGTCGATGGCCTTGCCGCGGAGGTGCAGCAAACCCAGGGGGCCGGGCGCATCAGCATCGACCTGGAGCAACAGACGATCCTGTCGCCTTCGGGGCAGCGGCACGAGTTTGCGATCGATCCGCGCCGTCGCGAAGGCCTGCTGGAAGGCCTCGACGAAGTCGCGCAGACATTGCAGCGCGACGACGAAATCCGCGCCTTTCAGGCGGCCGACCGGGCGGAACGTCCCTGGATTCACTTCGCAAGAAAAACGGCAAAAGAAACGGCAGGCAACAAGGCATGAATAATCTGTCCAACATGATCAAGGTCGCCGTGGTCGGCGGCGAGGGCATCGGTCCGGAAGTGACCGCGCAGTCGCAACGGGTGCTCAACTGGTTTGCCGCCAAACGCGGCATTCCCGTGGTCTTGCGCGAAGCGCAATACGGCATCATTCCCTATCTCGCGACCGGCAAGGTGATGCCGCCTGATACCGTCGAGGCGATGGAGGAGGCCGACGCGATCCTGTGGGGCGCGACCGGCGGCCCGGAGACGAAGGAAGTGCCTGCAGCGGCGCGGAAGGCAGGGAGCCTGTTGGGCTTGCGCAGCAAATACGATCTCTACGCCAACCTCCGGCCGATCGTTGCCCATCCGGCGCTGGCGGATTCGGCGCCGCTCAAGGCCAGTGTGCTTAGGGATGTCGATTTCGTCATCATTCGCGAACTGACCAGCGGCATTTATTTCGGCGAGCCGCGCGGCATCGAGACGCTCGCCGACGGGCAACGCCGCGGCTTCAACACCGAACAATACACCACCGATCAGGTTCGCCGCGTCGCGCGTTCGGCCTTTGAGCTGGCGCGGACGCGAAGGAATAAGGTCTGTTCGGTCGACAAGGCCAACGTGCTCGAAGCCAGCGTGCTGTGGCGCGAGGAAGTCATCGCCCTGCACGAAGCGGAATATTCCGATGTCGAGCTGACGCATATGTATGTCGACAACGCCGCGATGCAGATCGTGCGGGAGCCTAAGCAATTCGATGTGATGGTCACCGGAAATATCTTCGGCGACATCCTGTCCGACTGCGCGGCGATGGCGTCCGGGTCGCTCGGCATGCTGCCGTCGGCCTCACTGGGACCGGTCGACAAGTTCGGCCGGCGCAAGGCGCTTTACGAACCGGTCCATGGCAGCGCACCCGACATTGCGGGCAAGGGCATTGCCAACCCGCTTGGCTCCATCCTCAGCGTCGCCATGATGCTGCGCATGACGCTTAACCGGCCCGAAGATGCCGACCTGCTGGAACGGGCCGTGGCCAGTGCCCTGTCAGGCGGCGCGCGAACCGCCGACATTGCCGAGGCTGGCGCAAAACGACTTTCAACGCAGGACATGGGCGACGCGGTGCTGAACGCGCTGGAGAAGGTCGCGGAGAAGGAAAAGGAGCGCGCGTGATGGCACATTTCACCAGACGTTCGGCGCTGACGGTCATCGCGGCCGGCGGCGCCTCCATCGCTTCGGGCCGGGGTTGGGCCGAGGACAAGCCCGGCCGCGTGATCTATCCGGTCGCGGTGCCGGTTTATCAGACGCAATTCGTCGCCGACAAACTCGGATACTTCAAGGAGGCCGGCCTCGACTGCAAGCTGATCCAGGGTGGCAGCGGCGTCAAGACGCGCGAAATCATCGCCTCTGCGCAGGGCGACATCGGCATCGGCGATATCACGCATCCGATGCAGCTCTCTAATCGCGGCCGCCACGGACGCGTGCTGATGCCGGTCGATACCCGTTCCTCATCGGTGATGTTCATCATCCGCAAGGATCTGTGGGACCAGGGCATCACCTCGCTGGAGAAGCTGACGGAATGGAAACGCCCCGACGGGCGCAAGCCGATCGTCTCGGTGTCGTCGCTGGGCGGCACCAACCATGTCTGGTCGTCCTATTACATGGAGACGATGGGGCTCGACCAGAAAGTGACCTGGATCGGCACCGGCAATGTCGACACCATGCTGGGTACGCTGAAGACCAAGCAGGTCGACGTCCTCGTCAGTTCGCTGTCGCTGCTCAACGATTCGAAGGAACAGGGTTGGGGCGCGCTGCTGTTCGACGGCACCGACGAGGCGATCTGGAACAAGTATATCGGCGGCAAGGTCCCGGTGACGGCGCATTTCACGCTGCAGGCCACCATCGACAAGGACCCGCCCAAGATGCAGGCCTTCGTCACCGCGATCTGGCGGGCGACGCAATGGATCAGGAAACATTCGCCCGACGAAATCTACGACACGATCGAGCCTTATGTCGGCAGCACCTCGCGCGCCGCCAACATCCTCGAGATCACCGCGCTGCAAAAGGTCACCGACTATAAATCGTCGATCGACGCGGCGGCTTTCGCCCGCGGCGAAAAGGTCTGGTTCCGGGAAATGACCGGCATCAAGCCGCTGACGCCGGCCGATCTGGTCAGCCCGACCTTCATCGAGGCAGCGCGAAAGGCGTATCCGGCTTGAACGTCCAGAACCTTTCTACGCCGCTGCCGGATGGACAATCCAATGTCCAGCGCGTTGACGTCAGGGGATTGAGCAAGTCGTTCCAGCTTGCCGGGACCGCGATCGAGGCGGTGCGCGATGTTTCCTTCGGTGTCCGCCGCGGTGAGTTCGTAGCCCTTCTGGGGCCGTCCGGCTCCGGCAAGAGCACCGTTCTCAACATGATCGCGACCTTGATCAAGCCGACCAGCGGTCAAATCCTGATCGACGGTGTGCCGGTCGTTGCCGGCAAGGCGACGCCCAATGTCGGTTACATCTTCCAGCGCGATACGCTGTTCCCCTGGCGCACCGTCGCCGACAACATCGGCTACGGCCTGCGAACTGGCGGGCGTTCCGGAAGCGGCGCGCAAGGAACGCATCGCGGCCTGCGTGGCGCAGGCCGGCCTCCAGGGCTTCGAACAGGCCTATCCGTCGGCGCTGTCGGGCGGCATGCGTCAGCGTGCGGCGCTGATGCGAACGCTGGTCGTGGAGCCGCAGATCTTGCTGATGGACGAGCCATTCGGCGCGCTCGATACCCATACCAAGATCGACATGCATGACGTGCTGCTGCGGATCTGGGAACGCGAGCAGCAAACCGTTCTGTTCGTGACCCATGACCTCGGCGAAGCCTTGACCCTGGCCGACCGCATCATCCTGTTCTCGGCGCGGCCGGGGCAGATCAAGGACGTGTTCGAGGTGGACTTTGCGCGGCCGCGCGATGCGGTCAAGGTGCGCGAGACGCCGCGCTATGCCGAGCTGTTCCAGCACATCTGGCACTCGCTCGGCGAGGAGTTCGTCAAGGGGCGCAAGCCATGAGGACACGTCGCGTCGGCAATACGCTGGCCTGGCAGGTGTTTATCTGCGTCGCCGTACTGTCGATCTGGGAGTGGGGATACGACCTCCATGCCAAAGTCCCGTGGCTGGTACCCGATCTGCTCGATCCCTATTTCGTGTCAAAGCCCTCGCAGATCTTCGAGCATTTCCTGATCCTGAGCTGCCTCAAATCCAAGCTCGGCGTGTTCAACGGCTGGTTGAATGGCGACTTTGCCAAGTGCATGGTGCGCAACGAGAACAATCTCTGGATCGCGACCGCGATCACGCTGAAGAACACGTTCTTCGGCTTTGTCACGGGCGTGTCGAGCGGCTTTGTCGCCGGCTTGATTCTCGGACGTTCGGACCGGCTCAGCGCGATCTTTCAGCCTTTCATTACCGCCGTGAATTCGATTCCCCGGATCGCGCTGGCGCCGATCATCGTGCTGGCGTTCGGGATCGGCGACACCTCGAAAATCGTGACTTCGTGGATCGTGGTGGTGTTCCTGGTGTTCTTCAACACCTTCGAGGGCGCGCGCTCGATCGACGAGGGCTTCATCAACGTCGCGCGGCTGCTGGGCGCGAGCGAATGGCAGATCACCCGCACCGTCGTGATCCCCTCGACCATGGCCTGGGTGTTCGCCTCGCTGTCGCCCGCGATCTCGTTTGCGCTGATCGGGGTCATCGTCGGCGAGTTCATCGGCGCGGAGCGTGGTATCGGCCGCCTGATCATCGAGTCCGAGGCGCGGGCGGAAGCCTCGGGGATGATGGTCGCGGTGATCGTGCTGATGCTGGTGGGGGTGGCGCTTTCGGCCGTGATCTGGCGGTTGCAGGCCCATCTCTTGCGCTGGCAGCAACACAATATGGTTGAGTAGGCTTGGCCATACCGATGCGAGGGGGATCGATGAAAGTACGGTGTTGCATCGTCGGCGGCGGCCCAGCCGGCATGATGCTCGGTTATCTGCTCGGACGTGCCGGCGTCGATGTCGTGGTGCTGGAAAAGCACGCTGACTTCTTCCGCGATTTTCGTGGCGATACCGTGCATCCCTCGACCCTGCAGGTGATGGACGAACTTGGGCTGATCGAAGGCTTTCTCAAGCTGCCGCATCAGCGCCTGCAGAAGATGGACGGGATGTTCGGCGGCGAGTCCGTGCGGATCGCCGATCTGGGCCGGCTCCATGTGAAGTATCCGTTCATCGCCTTCATGCCGCAGTGGGACTTCCTCAACTTCCTGCGCGAGAGCGGCAAGCAGTTCGCTTCGCTCAAGGTGATGATGTCGACCGAGGCGATCGATCTCATCCATGACGGCGATCGCATTGCGGGCGTCAGGGCGAAGACGCCGGATGGCGTCATCGACATCGAGGCCGATCTCACGGTCGCCTGCGACGGCCGCCATTCGCTGGTGCGCGAACGTGCCGGCCTCGAGGTCGAGGAAATCGGCGCGCCGATGGATGTGCTGTGGTTTCGTGCCGGCAAGCGGGGAGATGAAAACGAGAACGTGTTTGCGCGCGTCGACCCCGGCAAGATGATGGTGACGTTCGATCGCGGCGACTACTGGCAGTGCGCCTATGTCATCGCCAAGGGGCAGTATGACGCCGTGAAGGCGAGGGGACTGCCGGCCCTGCTCGACGACGTCGCGCGGATGGCGCCGATCCTCAAATCGGGGCTCGCTGACGTGAAGAGCTGGGACGACGTCAAGCTGCTGACGGTTGCGATCAACCGGCTGAAGCGCTGGACGCGGCCGGGGTTACTGTGCATCGGCGACGCCGCGCATGCGATGTCGCCGATCGGCGGCGTCGGCGTCAATCTCGCGGTGCAGGACGCGGTGGCGACCGCCAACCTGCTGGCGTCGAAACTGGCGAACGGGTGCCCACCGGAAGACGAACTCGACGCCGTGCGCCGGCGCCGCGAATTTCCGGTGCGGATGACGCAGCGGATGCAGGTCGTGGCGCAGAACAACATCGTCAGCGCCGCGCTGAAGCCGGGCAACGCGCCGCTGAAGGTCCCGCTCGTCATGCGGCTGGTCACCGCCGTGCCCTGGCTGCAGGGCATCACGGCACGGTTCGTGGGCCTGGGTGTGCGGCCCGAGCACGTGCAGTCGCCACGTAGCGCCAGCAAATGAGCCGATGCTGCGGTGCCCGGGTAGGAGCCCCGGCGGCGAGCCGGGGTTTTTGTGGCTCTGCGGTCGAAAACGCCATGGCCTACGCCATGACGGAATATCCGCCATCGACGGGAATCGCCGAGCCCGTCACGAAATCGGACGCGGGAGAGGCGAGGAACACCGCGATTCCAGCGAAATCGTCGATCGCGCCCCAGCGCGCCGCGGGCGTGCGCGCCAGCACCCGGTCGTGCAGGCCTTCGATCTCCTTGCGCGCGTTTTTGGTGAGGTCGGTGTCGATCCAGCCCGGCAGCACCGCGTTGACCTGGATGTTGTCGGCGGCCCAGGCCACCGCGCAGGAGCGCGTGAACTGGACGATGCCGCCCTTGCTCGCAGCATAGGCCGACGCAAAGCTGGCGCCGAAAATCGACATCATCGAGCCGATATTGACGACCTTGCCGCCGCCGGCGGCCTTCATCGCCGGATAGACCGCCTGCGAGCACAGGAAGGCGCTGGTGAGGTTGGTCGCAATCACGCTGTTCCACTCGGCGATGTCGAGCACGTGCGGCGGCTTGCGGATGCTGATGCCGGCGTTGTTGACGAGGATATCGATGCGGCCGAGATCGCGGGTGACGCGCTCGGCCATGGCGGCGACCGCGGCCTTGTCGGTGACGTCGGCCGTCACGGCAATCGCCCTGGCGCCGCTTCGCTCCAGCTCGGCGACCGCAGCGGCCGATTTCGCTTCGTTGCGGCCGACGATCGCGACCGCAGCACCCGCTTCGGCCAGGCCCCTGGCCATGCCGAGCCCGATGCCGCCATTGCCGCCGGTGACGATGGCGACCTTGCCGCTGAGATTGAAGAGTTCTGATTTCATGGTTGTTCGTCCCTTCTTTTGGTCATGCCCGGGCAGGTAAAGGCGAGCGTCGTCCTCGCGCTAGATGTTCAGAACGGGCATGGACGGTGGGTACCCTGCGCGCATGATCCACGACGTGGATGGCCCGAACGTTACCCGGCCCTGACGAGCTATCGCTAGCGATTGCCCTGCCAGATCAGGATCAGGCCGACGGCGCCGAGCATCGCGCCGTATCCCGCCCATTGCAGCTGATTGATCATGAAGCTCGATTGCGGCCAGCGAATTGCGCCGGTGCCCTGACCGATCCACAGCAGGCCGATGGCGAGCGCCAGAAAGCCGATGATCGAAAGCGATCTGGCCATGGATTTCCCTCCGTTGCCGCTTTCGGCTTCTTGGACGCCGCGCGGCTTGATGGGCTGCCTCTGGAAACCATTACCGGCGGCCGCCCGCAACTGCCGGATCGAATACAATGCCGGTCGGCTCCGCAAGACCGGAAGTCATCGCAGGGTTAATCCGGGGCTGTCATGGGCCGCGGAACGGTCATTGCCACGCTCGCGAGAGCCGGTTGCGGTGCGCCGACCGGGTGCTGAAAGCCGCGCCACCGGGCGGCACGCACCGGGCGGATATCCGCAGGCCGCGGTTAGCTCCAGGCACAAAAAAGCCCCGGACGATGCCGGGGCTCTTGAGCTGCTGAATTAGCAGAGATCAGTACTTCGCGGCGATCGGCGCGCCACCCCAGTTGAAGCGGTAGACCAGCGAGGTGCTGATGGTCTGCACGAAGGGCTTGAAGGTGATGTCGCTGGCCGAACCAGCACGTTGGTGCCATCGACCGTTCTCGTGCAGACGCTTGCTGTCGAGATAGGCCGCGCGATATTCGGTCTTCATGAACCAGCCGGGAGCGTTGATGCCGAAGAAGTTCAGGTTGTTCTCGACGCCGCCGCCGACGAACCAGCCTTGGGTATTGAAGCTGTCGGTGTGCAGGCCCGACGGGGTGCCGAGGATGGAGCTCAGCAAGGTGCGCCGGTCCAGTAGGTCCCGGTGTAACCGCCGTTGACGTAGGACAGGACGTTCGGAGCGACGAGATAGCCGACACGAGCACCGGCTGCCCAAGCCGTTTCCATCTTGGTGGTACCGACGATGACGGCGGCGCGAAGCGTCGGCATCCCCGATGTTGCCCTTCAGGCTGCCGAACGTGCCGTCGCCGAAGATACCGAACACCCACGACGGGCCGGTCTGCCAATCATAACCGGCACCCACGGTGCCGAACCAGCCGTCGCCACCCGTCCTGGTGTTGGTGCAGACGATGCAGACGCCCGTTGCGGTGGTATCCACGCCGCCGTTGGCAGACCAGAGGCCGCCGCCGCCGCCACCGAAGATGTAGAAGCCAGTCCAGCTCGGAGCCATCACGACCGGCGCCGGAGCCTTGGCATAGGGGCGAGCCGCCAAGATCGGCCGCCGAGGCCGATCCGGTGAATGCCGCCAGCGCGGTCAGAGCGATCACTAACTTCTTCATGTCCCAATTCCCTTAGTTCAAAGCGTCGAATCCGATCGCTCTAACGGGGTGCGCGAGCACCGATTCCCAAAACCCAGTGTCAGCGACTATACGCAGTTCGGCCCAAAATGCTGTTGCGGGGGAAGCACACCCGCCCGAAAACGAAAGACCGGGAAAGGTCTGAAAAATGGGCAGAATCCGGCGTAGTCAGGGCTAAAACGCCGGAAATAGCCGGAAAGTCGCCAATATCGGCGGAATCAGACGTCCAGCAGGTCGTCGCTGGCAAATTCCGCCTTGTCGGAGATGAAGGCGAACCGGGCCTCGGCCTTGGTTCCCATCAGCCGCTCGACCGAATCGGCGGTGCCCTCGCGGTCGTCGGCCAGCAGCACCACGCGCAACAGCGTGCGCTTGGCCGGATCCATGGTGGTTTCCTTGAGCTGCGCCGGCATCATTTCGCCGAGGCCCTTGAAGCGGCCGACATCGACCTTGGCGTTGGCGTTGAATTCGCTCTTCAGCAGCGCCTCCTTGTGGGCGTCGTCGCGGGCGTAAACCGTCTTGCTGCCATGGGTGAGCCGATAGAGCGGCGGCACCGCGAGATAGAGATGCCCCTCGTCGATCAGCCGCGGCGTCTGGCGGTAGAAGAACGTGATCAGGAGCGAGGCGATGTGCGCGCCGTCGACGTCGGCGTCGGTCATGATGATGATGCGGGAATAGCGCAGATCTTCTTCGCGATAATGCGCCAGCGTGCCGCAGCCGATCGCCTGCATCAGATCGGCGAGCTGCGCGTTGGCGGTCAGCTTGTCCTTGCCGGCGGACGCGACGTTGAGGATTTTTCCGCGCAAGGGCAGGATCGCCTGGGTCTTGCGGTCGCGCGCCTGCTTGGCGCTGCCGCCGGCCGAGTCGCCTTCGACGATGAAGAGTTCGGAGCCTTCGGTGGCGGTGTTGGTGCAGTCGGCAAGCTTGCCGGGGAGGCGGAGTTTCTTCACGGCGGTCTTGCGTGAAGTCTCCTTCTCGGCGCGGCGGCGCAGCCGCTCGTCGGCGCGCTCGATGACGAAGTCCAGGAGCTTGTTGGCCTGCAGCGGATTGCCCGACAGCCAGTGGTCGAACGGATCCTTGATCGCCTGTTCGACGATCTTCTGGGCTTCCGCGGTGGCAAGCCGGTCCTTGGTCTGGCCCTGGAATTCCGGCTCGCGCACGAACACCGAAAGCATCACGGCCGCGCCGACCATCACGTCTTCCGAGGTGACGGAGGCGGCGCGCTTGCCCTGGCCGATGCGCTCGGCGTGGTCCTTCAGGCCGCGCAGCATCGCGCTGCGCATGCCGGACTCGTGCGTGCCGCCGTCGGGCGTCGGCACGGTGTTGCAATAGGAGGAGAGGAAGCCGTCGGCATCCGCCGTCCACGCGACAGCCCATTCGCAGGCGCCATGGGCGCCGTTGCGGCCGGACTTGCCGGAGAAGATATCCGGGATGCACCAGCGTGTCGGCGTGGACAGCGGCGGCGAGATAGTCCTTCAGGCCGCCGGGGAAGTGGAACTCGTCCTCGGCGGGAACGTCTTCGATGCCGTGCAACAGCTCGGGATCGCAGCGCCAGCGGATTTTCACGCCGCCGAACAGATAGGCCTTCGAGCGCGCCATCTTGAACAGGCGCTGCGGCTTGAAGCGCGGCTTTGGCGCCGAAGATATCGGTGTCGGGCTTGAAGCGGATGCGGGTGCCGCGGCGGTTGTTGATCTTGCCGAGATCTTGGAGCTTGCCTTTGGGATGACCGCGCTCGAAACGACATCTGGTAGAGCTTCTGGCTCGCGCGCGACCTCGACCTCGAGCAGCGAGGACAGCGCGTTGACCACGGAGACGCCGACGCCGTGCAGGCCGCCCGAGGTCTCGTAGACCTTGGAGTCGAACTTGCCGCCGGAATGCAGCGTGCACATGATGACTTCGAGCGCGGACTTCTTCGGAAATTTCGGATGCGGATCGACCGGGATGCCGCGGCCGTTGTCGGTGACGGTCAGAAAGCCGTCGGCGCCCAGTTCGACCTCGATGAACGAGGCATGCCCGGCCAGCGCCTCGTCCATGGCGTTGTCGATGACTTCGGCGAACAGATGATGCAGCGCCTTTTCGTCGGTGCCGCCGATATACATGCCGGGACGGCGGCGTACCGGCTCGAGCCCTTCGAGCACCTCGATATCGGCCGCGGTGTAGCCGGCCTCGGCGTTGCCAGCGCGCGGCGCGGCCCTGGCGGGCGCGCGGCCTTTCGGTTCCGGCCCCGAACAGATCACTGGGCGATCTTGGCTTTTGCAGCTGATTTCAATGACTTGGACATGGCTCTTCAGGTGTTGCGCGCCGCGCGGCGCAGCGAATCGGTTGCTTTGACTATGCCACGGATGGGCTGAAAAAGTGACGGCCCGGGCCGCGACAAGGACGCGTCCTGGAGGGAGCGGGGGCTAATAAGGGGATCGCTCCCGACTTGCAATATGCGCCGGCGGGCGGAACCAATGGCTTGCTTTCAGCCATAGGTTGCGTGAAGGTCGCGGCGGGCGCAGGGGGATAATCCAATGATCAGGTTGCTGTTGGCTGCCGCACTCGCGGCGCCGTGTGTTGGTTGCGCGTCGGTGACGCGCGGAACGACTGAGAACATTTCCATTTCGAGCACGCCGTCAGGCGCCACCGCCGAGGTCTCGGGGCTTGATGTTCCGACCACCTGCGTCACCCCGTGCGTGGTCGTGGCCAAGCGCAGCGCCGACATGACGGTGACCGTCAACAAGGAGGGATATGAGCCGCAGATCATCCCCCTTACCAAGGAAATTCCGGGCACAGGGGCCGCGGGCTTCGCCGGCAACCTTCTGCTTGGCGGCGTGGTCGGCATGGGCGTCGATGCGGTCACCGGTGCGGCGCTGGATCACAAGCCAAACCCTGTCATCGTGACCCTGCAACCGGCCGCTCCCGCATCGCCGCGTCAGGCGAAGCCGCGCCCGCCGAGGCGGCCGCCGTCACCCCAGAGCTGAGTTCCGGTGCTCGGGCGTTGCCGTCCGGAACAGGGGTTATCGTGGACAGCGCCAGCACCGCTGCCATAGCAGCGAGCGCCCTGGACGAGTATCAAGAATTGACGGTCGAGTCCCCGATTGCCGAGGCCAGAACCCCTCGAGGCGGTGGGGATCGACGCCAATCACGCTGCGTGCCCGCCTTTGTGACTTGATGTCACGTAACGGGGTGGCGTACCTGATCTCCGGGCTTTGAATCTGCGAATCTGCAAAAGGTTCATCGGCGGAAGGGGCGGGAGGGCTTTTCGGAACATGGAAGATTTTGCGCGCGCCTTGGCTGATTTCGTGCGCGACAATCAGGTCTGGGCTGCCCCGATCGTTCTCCTGCTGGCGTTTGGCGAATCGCTCGCCTTCATCTCGCTGCTGGTGCCGGCCTGGGGGGCGCTGGTTGCGATCGGCGCGCTGATCGGCGTCAGCGGCATCAGTTTCTGGCCGGTCTGGCTGGCCGGCGGCTTAGGCGCGGCGCTGGGCGACTGGGTCTCGTATTGGTTCGGCTTCAAATACAAGGAACACGTCGCCGAGATGTGGCCGCTGTCGCGCTACCCGGAGATCCTGCCGCGCGGCGAGGCCTTCGTTCAGAAATGGGGCGTGCCGTCGATTTTCATCGGCCGGTTCTTCGGGCCGCTGCGGGCGTCGGTGCCGCTTGCCGCCGGCATTTTCGAGATGTCGTACTGGCCGTTCCAGATCGCAAACTTTGTCTCGGCGCTGGTCTGGTCGGCGGTCCTGCTGTTGTCCGGCGACGTGATGGCGAAGATCGCCGAATGGCTGTGGCGGGCGTCGTAGGGACCCTCTCCATTTGTAAGGGAGAGGGTCAGGACACGTCACGATCTTCAAGGTTGAGCGAAGGCCTACAGAGTTGACAGGCCTACAGCGCCGGATTCCAAAGCGCAGGAACCCAACGATAGCCATTTCCGTCCTTCTCCACCCGCACGAGCCCGGGGAAACCCGCATGGAAGGCCTGGATCGGCATCTTTTCCGCAATCGCCATGTCGTAAAGCTTGCGTCGTGTTTCCACAGCGAGCGGCTTATCGACATCAAACAGCAACTGCCACTGAGGGTTCTTCACGAACAGGAAGGCGGCCCCGGCAGTGATATCGACCTGCACCAGCAACTTTTCCGAACCTGACGCCACGATGAAGGACGTATGGCCCGGCGTATGACCGGGGCTGGCGAGGGAGGTGATCCCAGGAGCGATCTCCTTGCCGGCCTCATATTGCGTCACTTTGCGACCGAGAGCATCGAACACGCGCCGCGAATTCTTGAAGTTGCCTTCCAGAATAGGGTTTCCTGCGCCCTTGCTCATTTCGCCGTCGTCCATCCAGAACTTCCATTCGGCTGACGGCACCATGATTTCCGCATTCGGGTAAGCGGCCTTGCTGTCCGCGGTCAGGAGCCCGTTGATATGGTCTCCGTGAAAATGCGAGATGATGACCGTATCGATGCTGTTGCGATCGATGCCGGCGGCAGCGAGATTCGTCTGAAACTGTCCGACCTTGCCCTTGCTCTGCTCGTAAGTGGCCGGGCCGAGACCGGTGTCCACCACCACGAGCTTGGAGCCGGTATTGATGACGATCGGGCTGTAGCTATGGGTAGCCTTGTCCGGCGGCATGTAATTGTCGGCAAACGCTTTGCTGACCTCGTCTTTCGATGCATTGGCGACATAGTTGTCGGGTCGCGGGGTAACAGTGACACCGTCGGAAACGACCGTAATCTGGTGTGTGCCGATGTTGTAACGATAAAAACTCGGAGCCTGCTTATCGGCCAGCGGCGCGTTGGCGCGGGCTGGTGTGGCGACGCTGAGCGGCACAACTGTAGATGCAGCGATGCCCGCCAGGGCCGTACGCCGGGTAAGTTCTGTCATTTGTGCTGTCCTCGTGTTGATGGCGGTAAGATTTCACGGCATGGACCGAAAGATAGCCGACCGGTGATCACGCCTGCGTTAGAAACCCCTGGTCTGTTCGAAAATTCCGGTTCGTTGTTAATGATCTTTTGGGGCTGAACCGGGCAGGGATCACATTCGTTGCGCTGTGCAGTCGCGCTTGACTACGTTTTGGCTTGACCATGGAACTGCGCGGCCTTATAGCCGCGCCCATGACTATCGCCTCGACCATGTTCATCGCTCGCCGCCGCCGCATTATCGCGGTATGGGCGGACGTCTGCGTCTAGGATTGTCGCCCCTGCCGCCGGATCGGGTCCCGCGGCTTCTCCCTTTTCCAGAAAACGCGGTCTGAACTGGCGGCTCCTACGTCAAGCAGGAGTTTGAGATGTATACGCCTCCACCGTTCAAGTCCGACCGCGCCGCGAGCCTCGCGTTCGCGGAAGCGCGCGGCTTTGCGCTGGCCTGCGCGTGGGACGGCAAAAAGCCGGTCGCCTCGCCGTTGCCGTTCTATCTGACCTCGGCCAATGACGGCACGCTGCGCGCGGCGTTTCATGTCGCGCGACACAATCCGCTGATAAAGCTCGCGGACGGGACCACGTCCTGGCTGCTGGCCGTCAACGGCGCGGATGCCTATGTGTCACCGGACTGGTACGTCTCGCCCGATCAGGTGCCGACCTGGCTGTATCAGGTGGTGCACCTGACCGGCCCGGTGCGGGCGATGTCCGGGGACGAACTCGCCGAGCAGATCGAGACGCTCAGCGCCAAGTTCGAGGAGCGGCTACTGCCGAAGAAGCCCTGGCTGTCGTCCAAGATGACGGCCGGGCGGCTGGAAGCGTTGAAGAAAGCGATTGTGGGCCTCGAGATGACGGTTGAAGAGGTGGAGGGCAGCTTCAAGCTGAGCCAGCACAAATCCGAGACCGACTTTGCCGCGGTTGCGGGGTCGCTTGCGGCGCAGGCCGATGCCGGCGCGCGGCATATTGCGCATTTGATGAGAGAGGCGCGGCCCAACGCGTTTGCAGACCAAGAAGCCTTTGCCAACGAAACGAACCAGCTCGAAAGGAACGTGCCATGACCCTCACCGACAGCCACCAGCCCAAGACCGTCGACAAGACCGTTGGCGCCTCGACCAAGCCGGCCGTGTTCGTTGACGGCGGATCCGGCACGACGGGGCTCGGCATTCAGGAGCGCCTGCAGCTGCAGAACGACGTCGTCGTGAAGAACATCGCCGAGGACAAGCGCAAGGATGCCGCCGCCAAGCGGGCGCTCCTGAGCGAGGTGGACCTCGTCATCCTCTGTTTGCCTGATGATGCCGCGAAAGAAACGGTTGCGCTGATCGACAGCATGGGTGCCTCGGCGCCCAAGGTGCTCGACGCGTCGACGGCTTTTCGCGTCGCCAGCGACTGGACGTACGGCTTTCCGGAACTGACGCCGGACCAGGCCGACAAGATACGAGCAGCGCGAAAAGTCTCCAATCCCGGCTGCTATCCGACCGGCGGCATTGCGCTGCTGCGGCCGCTGGTCGATGCCGGCCTGTTGCCTCCGGACTATCCCGTCACCATCAACGCGGTGAGCGGCTATTCGGGCGGCGGCAAGTCGATGATCGCAAGTTTTGAGGATGGCAGCGCGCCGTCTTTCGAATTGTACGGCCTCGGCTTCGAGCACAAGCATCTGCCGGAGACGCAGCTTTACTCGAAGCTGACGCGGCGGCCGATTTTCGTGCCGTCGGTCGGCAACTATCGGCAAGGCATGCTGGTCTCGGTGCCGCTGCATCTCGACACGCTGCCGGGCAAGCCTGATGGCGCCGACCTGCACGCCGCGCTGGCGAAACGCTACGCCGGGAGCAAATACGTCTCGGTGATGCCGCTTGAAAACGCGGCGACCAAAAGCGGGAAGCTCGAGCCCGAGGCGCTCAACGAGACCAACAAGCTGGAGCTCTACGTGTTTGCCAGCGACAAGCATCGTCAGGCGGTGCTGGTCGCGCGGCTCGACAATCTCGGCAAGGGTGCGTCGGGTGCGGCGGTGCAGAACATGCGGCTGATGCTGGGCTTGGCCGACAAGTAACTTGTCGGCGTTGTTGCGGGGAGAGCAGGGTGGACAAGGAGACGCTGCAGTTCTATCGCGGCAACGCCGAGGCCTATGCCACGCGCACATTCACCTCGCGCCAGGCGCGGCTGATGGCGTTTCTGGCGCAGCTTCCGCCGGGCGCGTCAATTCTAGAACTCGGCTGCGGCGCCGGCGGCGACACCGCGGAAATGCTGGCGCGTGGGTTCGACGTGCGCGCAACCGACGGATCGCCGGAAATGGCCGATGTGGCGTCAAAGCATCTCGGACGCACGGTCGAGACGCTGCTGTTTCACGATCTCGACGAGGTCGAGGCGTATGACGCCGTCTGGGCCAATGCCTGCCTGCTTCATGTGCCGAGGGCCGAGCTCGCGGATATTCTTGCGCGGATCTGGCGCGCGATGAAGGCTGAGGGCGTCTTCTACGCCAGCTACAAGGAAGGCGATGGCGACGGTCGCGATACGCTCAACCGCTATTACAATTATCCGTCCCCGGACTGGCTGCGCGCGACCTATTCCGAGGCGGGAAACTGGAGCTCGTTGTCGATCGAAACCGGCGAAGTTATAGGGTTCGACGACAAGATGGCCACGATGCTGTTCGTCGTGGCCAGGAAGGGCCGCTGACGCCCGGTTGGGCATCGCGGCTGGCGAAGAAAGATGCGGTCCTTGGAGTCCGGCAAGAAAATCATCGGCGTACTTGTTGTCGTTGCGATCGGGCAGGTCATTGGATGGGGCACGGTCGGCCTTCTGGCCGTCGTGGGCCGGCAAGTCGGCGCTGATCTCGGCATGGACATCGCGGCTGTGTTTGCCGGCAATTCGATCTTCTATGTGGCTACGGGTTTGTCCGCGCCGGTTCTGGCCAGGGCATTCATCCGGTTTGGGGCACGGCGTGTGATGATCGCCGGCACCATTGTCGCCGCGCCGGGCTTCGTTCTGCTGTCCAGTTCGACCGGCCCCGCGTCGTTCTTCGCCGCATGGGTCATCCTCGGTACGGCCGGCAGCGCGACGTTGGCCACCGCCACCTACATCCTGCTCAATGAGATTGCTGGCCGCGGTGCAAGGCGTGCGATCGGCGCTCTGATGCTGGTGACGGGGCTGGCCAGCAGCGTTTTCTGGCCGACCACCTCGTTTCTTTCGGGTGTGCTGGGCTGGCGCGGCACCTGTCTTGTCTACGCCGGGCTGATGGTTCTGGTCTGTCTGCCGCTCTACACGTTCGGTTTGCCGCTTCGCACTGAACGCAAAGAGGATGGTCGGTTCGTTGCGTTTGCCTGGCGAGCCCCACATCGTCCGGAAAAGCACGTTCTACCTGATCGTAGCGGCGACCGTATTGTGCGCTTTCGTCACTTTCGGATTCAGCGCCACAATGATCGAGCTCCTGAAAGCGGAGGGCCTGTCGCCGACGCAGGCCGTCACCTTCGGTTCGATGCTGGGCGTTATTCAGGTCAGCGCCCGGGGGCTCGATTTTCTCGGTGGTGGGCGGTGGGATGGAATCACGACGGCGCTGATCGCCGCCTCGACCCTTGTCGTGGCGATACTTCTTCTGATGATCGGCGGCGGATCGCACTGGATGATCGCAACCTTCATTCTGCTGTACGGCCTCGGCAGCGGGGCGCTTGCGGTCGCGCGTGCGACCATTCCACTGGTCTTCTACGACAACGTCGAATTCGCCAAGGCAACTTCGCGGATCGCGTTGCCGCTCAATCTCATGTCCGCAGCTTCGCCGCCAATTCTCGTTGGCCTGCTGTCGAATTTTGGCAGCAACGCACTGCTTGGTTTCGGCATGCTATGTGCGAGCGCTGCCCTGCTGATGCTGTATTGGCTCAGCCGCCACCGTCCGACCATCCGGCCGATCGCCGCGAGCTGAGCCGAGGGTTCGGCCGAGGTCACACCACCTTGAA